>CAVYTQ010000001.1:0-5206 GCA_963771445.1 uncultured Planctomycetota bacterium
GAGGCGATCATGGCCGTGCGCAAGGGCGGGGTCCTCTCGATCCTCGGCGTCTACATGCTGATGGATAAGTTCCCCATCGGCGCGATCATGAACAAGGGGCTTACCGTGCGCACGGCCCAGCAGCACGGGCAGAAGTACATGCCGCGCCTGCTGGAGCACGCGGCGAAGGGGGAGCTCGACCCGTCGTTCCTGGCGACGCACCGGTTCTCGCTCGAGGACGGGCCGCGCGGCTACGCGATGTTCAAGCACAAGGAAGACGGCTGCGTCCGCTCGGTCTTCGCGCCGTGACGGACGCGTTTCACGGCCATCGGTCGCCTCGTGGCCCGAGGCGTATCTCAAGCACCGGAGGGGCAGACCATGAACGAGATGAAAGTGGCTCGCGGGCTGGGATGGTTCAGCATCGGCCTGGGCCTGGCCGAGATCGTGGCGGGCCGGGAGATCGGCCGCACGCTCGGGATGGAGGACCGCACCTGGCTGATCCGGGCCTACGGGGTCCGCGAGATCGCGGCGGGCATCGCCATCTTCTCGCAGGACACGCCCCGGGCCGGCGTCTGGTCGCGGGTCGCCGGAGACGTCCTCGACCTCGCGACGCTGGCCTCGGCCTACAGGGACGACAACCCGAAGCGCGACAACGTGGCCGCGGCCATCGCGTCGATCGTCGGGATCACGTGGGTGGACTACTGGTGCGCGAAGCGGCTCCACAGCGGCCGGCCGCACGCGTCCTACCGCGTCCATCAGCAGTACGTCGCCGACGGGCCGAGCCGCCGCACCGCCTCGGGAGAATTCCCGGCGGCCCATCGGTAAGCGCCTTCGGGGCCGCTCCCGCCGGGGTCAGACCGGGCCTCGGCCGGGGCGGCCGACGGCTGACTCGCCAGCGGCGATCACCCAAACTCCGAGGACCTCAACACGAGAGGAGCAAGCATGAGGGCCATTTGCTGGCACGGCAAGAGCGACGTCCGCGTCGACACGGTCCCCGACCCGAAGATCGAGGACCCGCGCGACGCGATCGTGCGGATCACCTCCACCTGCATCTGCGGCTCGGACCTGCACCTCTACGACGGCTACATGCCGACGATGGAGGCCGGCGACGTCCTCGGCCACGAGCCGATGGGCGTCGTCGAGGAGGTCGGGAAGTCGGTCACGAAGCTCAAGCAGGGCGACCGCGTGGTCGTCCCGTTCACGATCTCGTGCGGGACCTGCTGGTTCTGCGAGCGGCAGCTCTACTCGCTCTGCGACAACTCCAACCCCAACGCCGAGATCGCCCGCAAGGCGATGGGCCAGTCGCCGGCGGGCCTCTTCGGCTACTCGCACATGCTCGGCGCCTACCCCGGGGGCCAGGCGGAGTACCTCCGCGTGCCCTACGCGGACGTCGGCCCGGTGGTGATCCCCGACGGCATCCCCGACGAGAAGGTCGTCTTCCTCTCCGACATCTTCCCGACGGGCTACATGGCCGCCGAGCAGGCGCAGATCGAGCCGGGCGACGTCGTCGCGATCTGGGGCTGCGGCCCGGTGGCCCAGTTCGCCATCCGCAGCGCCTGGATGCTCGGGGCCGGCCGGGTCGTCGCCATCGACCGGGTGCCGGAGCGGCTGAAGATGGCCCAGGACGGCAAGGCCGAGACGATCAACTTCGAGGAGAAGGACGTCTACGACACCCTGATGGAGATGACCAAGGGGCGCGGGCCGGACCGCTGCATCGACGCGGTGGGGGCCGAGGCCCACGCCGGCAGCAGCATCGACGCGATGGTCGACAAGGCGAAGGCGTCGGTCGGCCTGGCCACCGACCGGCCGCACACGCTCCGCGAGGCGATCATGTGCTGCCGCAAGGGGGGCACCGTCTCGATCCCGGGCGTCTACATCGGCTTCCCCGACAAGATCCCGATGGGCGCCGCGATGAACAAGGCGCTGACCTTCAAGATGGGCCAGACCCACGTCCAGAGGTACAAGGAGAAGCTCCTGAAGACGATCGTCGACGGCCAGATCGACCCCTCGTTCGTGATCACGCACGAGGTCCCCCTGGAGAAGGGCCCGGAGATGTACAAGACGTTCCGGGACAAGAAGGACCACTGCATCAAGGTGGTCCTCAAGCCCTGAGAGCCTTGAGCCGCGGCAGAGCGGGGGCGGCGCGGTGCCGCCCCCGCGGACTGGAGGTTTCACCAACCGGGGACGGATATCGGGAGGAGGAGTGACGATGGGGAAGGGAAAGACGGATCACGCGGTGCGGGCAGGCCTGTCGATGCTGGCGGCGCTCGCCATCACCCTGCGACCTGGGCCCGCGTCCGCCCAGGACGGCCCGGGCGTCGAGCGGAAGCTCGCCGGGATGACGGTCGCGATCCTCGTCGCCGACGCGTTCGAGCAGGTCGAGCTGACCGGCCCGCGCAAGGCGCTCGAGGCGGCCGGGGCCAGGACGGTGCTGGTGTCGCCGCACGAGCGGCCAGGTCCGGGCCTGGAACCTGACCAACTGGGGCGACATGTTCGACGTGGACCGCCCGCTCGACCAGGCCCGGCCCGAGCAATTCGACGCCCTGCTGCTCCCCGGCGGCGTGGGCAACCCCGACCTGCTCCGCATGAACGGCGAGGCGGTGAAGTTCGTGCGGGCGTTCTTCGACGCCGGCAAGCCGGTCGCCTCCATCTGCCACGGCCCCTGGACGCTCATCGAGGCGGGGGTCGTCGAAGGGCCGGAGGATGACCTCCTGGCCGTCGCTGAAGACCGACCTCCAGAACGCCGGGGCGACCTGGGAGAACAAGGAGGCGGTGACGGACAAAAACCTCGTCACCAGCCGCGATGCCGGCCGACATCCCGGCTTTCAACCGGCAGATGATCGATCTCTTCGCCAGGGCCCGCCCGGTGGCCGCGGGGTCGTGACCGACACGGGGGGCGGGCATGGACGGGACACTCGGACGGCTGGAGCAGGTGTTCGGGGCGGGGCTATTCGCGGCCGTGCTCCTCGACGTGTTCCTGACCGTCCTGTACGCACGGATGGGGTCGAGCATCATCGCCGGGCCGCTCGCCCGATTGGCCTGGCGCGTCTTCCGGGCGGTGTCCGCCCCCTTCGGCCGCCGCCGGGGCGTCGTCCTCTCGTTCTGCGGGCCGGCGGTCCTGGCCCTCCTGGTCACCGCGTGGTCGCTCGGGCTCACCCTCGGGGCGGCCCTGGTCATCCACCCGGCGCTCGGGTCCGGCATCCGGTCCGCGAACGGCGGCGAGAGCCCGACCGACTTCGTCGCCGCCCTGGACGCGGCCGGGAACAGCCTGTCGGTCGTCGGGTCGGGCGAGTTCGCCCCGCGGACGACCGCGTACCGGCTCCTGTACCTGTTCAACTCCCTGGTCGGGATGTCGATCCTGTCGCTCACCCTGACGTACCTGATGCAGGTGTACTCGGCCCTCCGGGAGCGGAACGTGCTCGGGCTCAAGCTCCACCTCGCCACCGGGGAGACCGGGGACGCGGCCGAGTTGCTGGCCCGGATCGGCCCGCGGGGGGAGTTCGACACCGGGCTACTGTCCGAGACGGCGGCCGAGGTGGCGGCGGCGAAGGAGGGGCACCACTTCTACCCGGTCCTGTTCTACTTCCGGTTCGACACCCCGATCTACTCCGTGTCCCGGGTCTGCCTGGTGGCCCTCGACGCCGTCACCCTGATCCGGACCGCCCTGGCCGACCGATACGCGGCGGTGCGGCAGTCGGCGGCCGTCGAGCAGGTGGAGCGGGCGGCGATGAAGCTGCTGGAGTCACTCGACCGCAACTTTCTGGGTGTGACGATGCCCGACCCGCCGGCCGAGCCGGACCCGGAAACCCGACACCGGTGGGTCCGGCGGTACGCCGCGGCGGTCCGCCGGCTGCGGGAGGCGGGGGTCGAAACGGCGGACGAGGCGGCCGGGGCCGAGCGGTACGTCGAGCTTCGGGCGCGGTGGGACCGATACATCCGCGCCCTGGCCCCGGCGATGGCGTACCGCCCGCACGAAATCGACCCGGCCGGAGCGGACCCCGATCCCGCGGACCGCCGGCCTGCGATCCCGGCACGGGCGGTGCCCCGGGAGGTTTAAGCTGGCGGCCCGCCGGCCCGGCGGGCGCGGGGAGGGTGGTCATGGACGTGGCGGAACGCGACCGGCGGTACGTGGCCCGGGCAGAGCCGCCCGACGGCGTGCAGGTGGCGCGGTCGGACGGGTGCTTCGTCTTCGACCACCACGGCAAGAAGTACATCGACTTCACCGCCGGGTGGTGCGTCGGGAATTTGGGCCGGGGAAACGACGAATGCGCGCCGCGATCCGCGCCTTCGACGGCCCGACCTACGTCCACCCGGACCTGAGCGACCACGCACCGTCCGTCGTCCTGACCGTGACACGCCACATCCTCGGCATGTGCGCACCCCTCCATTAGCCACGCGGGGTGCCGAGCGCGGCATTTTCAAACGACAAAGGAGCAAACCCATGTTGCTGGAGCGAGTACGACAATTATACCGGGACAAACCGCTCGCCGGTCGGCGAATCGCGGTGCTGGCGACCGACGGGTTCGAGATGGTCGAGCTCGTCGTCCCCGCCGCCGCCATGCGGCTGGCTGGCGCGACGGTTGACGTGATCTCCATCCACCCGGGCCGGATCCGCGGATGAACCTCCACGAACCGGCCAGCACGGTGGGCGTTGACTTGACGCTCGACCAGGCCGACCCGGCCGAATACGACGGGCTCCTGATCCCCGGGGGGTTCGTCAATCCCGACCTCATGCGGCAGTCCGCCGGCGCGCGCGCGTTCGTCCGCGCGTTCGGCGAGAGCGGCAAGCCGATCGCCAGCCTGTGCCACGGCCCCTGGGTGCTCGCCTCGGCCGGGCTCCTGGAGGGCCGGCGTCTGACGTCCTGGCCCGGCCTCCGCGACGACCTGGTCAACGCCGGCGCCACCTGGCTCGACGAGCCGCTCGTCCACGACGGCAACCTCGTGACGAGCCGCGGCCCGCAGGACCTCAAGCCGTTCGTCGCCGCGATCACGCGGCTGTTCGCCGGGGCCGACCGGGAGCTGGAGCAGGAGTTCCCGTCGTCCCGCGCGACGCAGTCCGCGCCGCCACCGGACGAGCCGCCGCGCCTGGTCGTTGACGTGATGCGCTGGATGCCCAAGCCCTCGGTGCGCACGATCCTCGGCCTGGCCGTCGCCGCCGTCGCCGTCTCCCTCTACCTCCGCCGACGACAGCAGGGCGTCCGGTCCCTGGGGGCCTCCGCCGCCGAGC
>CAVYTQ010000002.1:0-18900 GCA_963771445.1 uncultured Planctomycetota bacterium
CGGCGACCTTCTGGTCGTCAGCATGCATCCCTGTACCAAAGCCGCCACGTGCGTCGAATGACAACATGTCAGCATGCGACACGGCGTGGCTGAAGTCTGCAGGAATTTCCCCGGCTCGATCGCCCTGCCTCACAGATGGCAGAATGGCGAACGAAGCCACGGTCGTCAGTATGGCCGATGCTGCCGGGGGATGCGGCGGCAAATCCCGCGAACAAGACCAAGGACCCCGCCGTTGATGGACCAACGGCAACAACAAACCCAAGGCTCGCTCGATGACTGGATGAAGGACAGCGAACGAACCCCCCCCCCCAATGAGCCGCCTCCCGGCGCAGGCGGGCTCACCGAGCCCGATGAGCCGGCCGAGGGCGGAGCCGCGCAAACGAACCCAATCAGCGGCCTCAACAGAGGGCGCTCGGTCCGATCGGCCCCCGTTCATCGATCGCCGGCCCCCGCCCGTTCGGCGGGCGGCGAGCTCGGAACGCGGGCCTCATCGGGCGGGACGTCGAAGGACCTGCCCGAGGCGGCGGCGCGAGGACGCCGGGGAGCGCCCGAGCGCAGCTCGGTCGAGCCGACGCGGTTGATGTCGGTCGAGAAGGCCGTGCCCTCGGGGCCGCGCGAGGTGCCCTTGAGGTACTCGAGCCGCGGGAGCAGGCTGTCCACGATCGTGACGGCCCGGATCGGCGTGTTCCCCATGTTGCGGTAGAAGATCACGTAGGTGACCGTGTCGCCGGGCTCGGCCTCGGTGCGCTGACCCGCTTGATCACGGCCAGCCCCGGGCGGTTGGGAGGCGTCTCGACGCCCGTCATCTGGTGCGGGTTCCAGACCATCACCGCCTGGCCGGTGCCCTCGCCGACCCCCGTGACGATCGGCGACTCGGCCGTCTTGATCCCCTGGAGGCGGACTTCACCTTGGCCATGCCCGGCTTCTGCCGGTTGCGGGCCAGCTCGGGCGACTGGTTCATGACGTTCGACGAGACCTGGGCGAGGTTCTCGTAGCCGGCCGCGCCGCGGTTGTTCGACTCCTCGTCGATGTACGCCCGGCCCTTGAAGCCCGAGGCCCGCAAGCGGTCGCGGGCCAGCTCGGGGGACTGGTTCTGCACCAGCCGTCGCGACTGGGCCTTCACGCTGGCCGTCTGGGATTTCTCGGTGCGGACGTCCGTGCGGAGGTGCTGGACGTCGATCGTCTGGTTGGCGCCGGTGGCCACGTTCACCTCGGCGAACCGCGGCGCATAGATGCAGACGACGTTCGTGGGCAACGTCCGCGGCTGGACCAGCGGGCCCAGGCCGATGTCGAACCGGACGGCCGCGTCGCGCGGCTCCACGCCGCCCATCCGCCCGTCGGGGCCGACCTTGATCGGACCCCCCGGTCGCCGCCATCGCAGAGGAACTCGTCGCGAGGCAGCAGCGGCTGCGGGCGGGGCGCCACCGCCGTGCAGGCGGGGCCGGCCACCATCGGGCATCGCGGCCGTCCTGCATCAGGTAGGGGCAGTGACGCGAGCCCATGCTGGCCGCGTAGTCCAGCCCGAGGTCGCCCGGCCCGCCCTCGACCTCCTCGAACGTGGGACGACGGCCGCCGATCCGCACGATCGCCATCGGCCGGCCGAGGGCCGACGCCACGCGCAGCGGCTGCTCGGTCGCGTTGAGCGAGACGACCGGGATCTGGTCCTTCGCCATGCGGAACGGCAGCGCCTGGTCGGGGTCTTCCAGATAGATCACCTTGGTGACCAGCCGGCCCTGGTTGAGGACCGCGTCCAGCTCCTCGAGCGTGAAGATCACGCGGATGGGATACTTGCCGGGGTCGATCCCCTCGGGGCGATGCAGGTGCCCGACGACCTCGATCACCGGGAACACCTCGACGCCCGGACGCTCGGGGAGGTTGGCGATCCGGAGCCGGTATCCGACGCCGCGCTTCAGGCCGACGGTGACGATCCCGCCGCCGTCGCCCTGGGGGACGGGGGTCGGGGCCGGGCCGAGGACCTCGACGATCGCCCCTTCCGGCCCCTGGAACCGGACGACCTGGACATCGGGCGAGAGCGCCACGCCCGCCGGGCCACCGACGACGGCATTGCCCGCCGCCGAGGCACCGGCCGCGATGGGCGGCCGGTTACGATGGATCCCGGCGGCAGGACCGCCGGAGCGACGCCCGGGGCTCCCGGTTGCGGCACTTGCTGCGCCGGGCCGTCAGGCTGCCGGCGGCCATGACGATGAGGAGAGTCAGGCCGGCGGGCCGCAGGGCGCCGGTTGCGAATCGGCCGTTCCATCCTGGTCGGCTCATCGAAATCCTCCTGCCGAGCGCCGTGATCGGGGATCTTGCTGGAACGAGGGAGCCCCCTCACCCCTATCCCTCTCCCGTGGGGGAGAGGGGCGCCAAGTGCGGGTGAGGGGTCGGACAGCATTTCCGTCTGGTATGCCGACGGCTGCGGAAAGAGAGCGGGGCGGACCACGCTAGGGCGCGGGGCCCACCCCGTACGGTTTTCCGCTCAAGGCACTCCGATCACGGCCTGGGAGCCGCGGGCGGGGCCTCTGACACCGGCGGCTCCGACGCCGGGGCGAGGACCGCGGGCGGCTCGAACCCCGAGGGGACGGCCGCGACGGCCGGCTGGGCGTAATTCGCGGCCGCGGACGGACGCGGATTCACGGCCGGCGCCGCGCGGCTGGGGAGCCGGGGCGGGTACCGTCGGCGGGACGACGGGCGGCGCGACGGCACCGGCCGGTTGCGGATCGAGCACCACCGTGCCCGGGGCGACCGGCTGGTTGGGCGTCATGCCGGGGGGCATGGCGCCCGGGGGCAGCTCGGTGACCGGCCCGCTATACTGCATCGGGCTGGTCATGACCGCGCCGCCGCCGCCGCCGGCCGGGCCATTGCCCATCGCGGGGCCGCCGCCCGGGGTCATCGGTCCGCCGCCGGGCATCTCCAGGTCGATGGCACCCAGCCGGACGATCAGCAGGATCGTGCCGCGCTTGTCGGCCTCGAGGATCGGGTCGATCCCCGGCTCCAGGCGGGTCGAGACCAGGGTCTCGACGCCGGAGACGGCCAGCTCCTGGTACCGCGGATCCGGCAGGTAGATGACCTTGGTGACGAAGTTGCCGCCGTCGAGGACCTGCTGGAAGTCCTCGTCGGTGAACTGGATCGGGATCGCGTTATGCGACAGGTAGGCGTCGGTCGCCGGCGTCGTCGGCGCGACCTCGATCGTCGGATACAGCGCGGCGCCGCGCGGCCCGGGATGTTGGTGAGCTTCAGGCGGTAGATGTAGCCCTGGCTGAAGTTGTAGCGGGCCGGCACGGTGAGCTGGGCGGGGAGATACGCCCGCTCGCCGTTGGGCCCGGCGGACGTCTGCCAGCCGACCTGCATCCCGTCGGGGTCGAGGAAATAGACCTGGCTCCGCGTGGTGACGAACCGGCGGCCGGGGGCGGCACCCATGGCGCCGCCCGCGGCGCCCATCGTTTCGGCCGAGTACATCGGGGGGCCCGGGGCGGGGCCGTTGACGACGGCGTGCGGACGCAGCCACTTCTTGAGGCCGACGCCCGGGTCCGCATATCCGAATCCGTCGCCGGCGGTCGCGGCCGCCAGCAGCAGAACTCCGAACGCTTGCATGGAAATCCTCCAGCTCCCACGGACGAAGTCGAGCACTCCGGCGCGGGCCCGGGGGCATCGGAATCCGTCGAGCGGGGAGAATGCTTGTCTTCCTGACATCCACCGCGGTCGTCGCCGAGCTCGGTCGGATTGGGCCGAGCCGAGTCCCACTCAGCCGGGTGGGCGTTTCCTGGTGGGACGAGGTGAGTCGGTCGCCTCGATTCCTCGGCCGAGACGACCCATCCGGACCCGGACCTCGGAGATTCGGGCCGATACCCCTCGTGCTGGCCCCCCGGATCGGATCGCCGGCGGCGGGCTCGGTCGGAGCGGTTCTCGTCACTCCCGGATCGTCTGCCGGACTTGCGTCCCCTGACGCCTAGCGATTATGATCGGGCTTTCCTTTCCGACCCTTGAGGAATTGCCCTACGTCCCGATCATACCTGAGAATCGGATCATCTCCCTCCCGAACGGGCCGCCGTTTCCCCTCAAGGGACGATGTCACGAAGCCCGAATGAGCCGCTGGTGAGGATGAGGTCGACCGATCCGATCCGCGGGAGTGGAACGCATTAAAATGATCGAGCCATCCAGACCCCGACGCCCGTCCCGGCTCCGCGTGCCCTCGCCCCGGGCCGGGGTGTGTCTCTCAGCGCGGTGACCGTCCTGTTCCTGGCGGTCTTGTCGGTGGGCCTCGGGCCGGCCGCGGCCCAGCAGCCGCCGCAGGGCAGCCTGGCTCCTCCCGGGATGCCGGCGCCGCGGCCGATGCGCCGAAGGCCGACGAGACGCCGACCCCGGCCGAGCTCGTCATCGACGAGGCCAAGGTCAAACTCGCCAAGCTGGAATCCTGCGCGGCCGACATCGAGCAGCGCGTCGAACATGCTCAATCAGCATGTCAGCTTCAAGGGCCGCTACATGAAGGCGCCGCAGTACCGCGTGTACTTCCGGCTCACCGTCGAAGGGCTGCCCGAGACCTCCGGCGCGACCCTCCAGGTCTGCGACGGCGAGACGCGATGGGACTACCAGCAGATCCTGAAGGAGCAGATCTACTACAAGTTCAGCGTCAAGCCCGTGATGGAACGGCTCAATTCGCCCGAGCTCGATCCCAAGATGAAGGAACAGATCCGCGAGGGGATGGGATTCGCCGGCCCCGAGAGCCTGCTGGTCGGCCTGCGCCGCTTGTTCCGCTTCGAGCAGGAGAAGGAAGAAGGGAAGCTCGGCGACAAGGCCGTCTGGATCCTCCGCGGGACCTGGAGGCGGGAAGTCCGCCAGGGGCTGACCGGCCCCGATCAACGCCAGGCCAGCGCGACCGGGCTGTTGCCGCCCTATATCCCGATGGACGCCACGCTGTACCTGGGCAAGGATGACGGGTGGCCCTACAAGCTGGTCCTGGCCGGCAAGAAGCCCACGATCCTGATGGACACACGCAAGGAAGGGGTTGACGGCCGCAAGATCGGCTCCCTCAGCTCGATCGAACGCATCGACCCGACGAACATCACGCTGGAATACACCAACGTCAAGCTCAATCCGACCCTGGACCTGGACCTGTTCGCCTTCCAGGCCCCCGGCACCGCCTCGGTCGAGGACGGCACCGAGATGATCGTCAAGCAGCTCGACTCCGCCATCGCCATGCAGGCCGAGCGGAAGAAGGCCGAGGCGGCCAAGAAGGACGGCCCCGTCCTCAATCAATCCCTCGACGTCCCCCTGCCTCCCGGTGCGCCCTCGGTAAGCCCGCCCCCCCAGCAGTAGCCCGATCCACGAGACCGCATTCCCTTCCTCGAGCCGACGGCGATCAAGCAGGCGGGCCCCACCGGACGAGAGGCTCCTCGCGGTGGGGCCCGCCTGCTTGATCGCCGCTCTCCACAGAGTCGCCCGCCGACGCCACTTCCCGCCGGAGCATTGATTCGGCGCGGCCACGTCATTAGAATAATGATCACCATCTTGATGTAGAAACTGAAGTTTCCGCTGGAGACGTCGGAGGAGAGGAATGGAGCCGTCAAAGCCTGCCGGTGGCAGCAAGCCGAGCAAGGTGGAGCTGACCAAGCTGGCCAGCGAGTATCTCAAGACGTTCGTGGCCGACGAGATCGCCAACGGTTCCTCGCACCTCAGCGAGGACGCCGCGACGATCCTGAAGTTCCACGGCTCCTACCAGCAGGACGATCGCGACGTCCGGACGCAGCACAAGAAGGAAGGCAAGGAGAAGGCGTACCAGTTCATGGTGCGGGTCCGGATCGTGGGCGGCCGGCTGACCGCCGACCAGTACCTGGCCTGCGACCACCTGGCGCGGACGATCGGCAACGGCACCCTGCGGATCACGACCCGGCAGGAGTTCCAGCTCCACGGCGTCTTGAAGGACGACCTGAAGAGCACGATCCGCGCGATCAACGAGACCCTGCTCTCGACGCTGGCGGCCTGCGGCGACGTCGAGCGCAACGTCCTGTGCTGCCCCGCGCCGTTGCGAGACGCGGTGCGCGACCGCCTCTATCGGACGCCGAGCACTGGGCCGCCCATGCCGCCCCGCGGTCGTCGAGCCTACTGGGAGATCTGGCTCGACGGCGAGAAGATCGAGACGCTGCCGCCGGCCGGGCGATCCAGGTGCCGACGTCGGGCGACGATCCGGTCGAGCCGATCTACGGCAAGACGTACCTTCCGCGCAAGTTCAAGACGGCCTTCGCCTTGCCGGAGGACAACTGCACCGACATCCATGCCAACGACCTGGGCTTCCTGGCGATCGTCGAGGACGGCGAGCTCGTCGGCTACAACGTGCTGGTCGGCGGCGGCCTGGGCACGACCCCCAGCGCGCAGAAGACCTTCCCGTTCCTGGCCTTGCCGCTCTGCTACGTCGACCGCGACGACGTGCGGAAGATCGGCGAGGCGGTGCTCAAGGTCTTCCGCGACTTCGGCAACCGCTCCGACCGCAAGCGGGCCCGGCTCAAGTACATCATCCACGACTGGGGCATGCCGGCGTTCCGCGCCAAGGTCGAGGAATACCTGGGCCATCCGCTGGCGGATCCCCGGCCGGTCAGGTCTCGGAGGTCGAGGATCACCTGGGCTGGCACCGCCAGGGCGACGGCAAGCTGTTTCTGGGCCTCCCGGTCGAGAACGGCCGGATCAAGGACGACGGCGACTACCGGCTGTCCAGCGGGCTTCGCGCGTTCTTCGAGAAGTACCGGACGCCCGGCCGACTGACCTGCCAGCAATCGATCCTGCTGGTGGACCTGGAGCCGTCGTGGCGGCCGGAGATCGAGCGGTGGCTGGAAGAGTACGGGATTGCGACGGTCGAGCAGATCTCGACCGTGCGGCGGTGGTCGATGGCCTGCCCGGCCCTGCCGACCTGCGGCCTGGCCGTGACCGAGGCCGAGCGTGCCCTGCCCAGCCTGCTCGATGAGCTGGAGCGGAGCTCGCCCGGCTGGGCCTCGAGAACGAGCGATTCACCGTGCGGATGACCGGCTGCCCCAACGGCTGCGCCCGGCCGTACAACTCGGACATCGGGCTGGTCGGCCGGTCGGCGCACATCAACAAGGACGGGACGCCCGGACCGGGAACGTACACGATCTTCCTCGGCGGCCGCACCATGGGCGACCGGCTCAACGTGGAGTTCAAGGATTACGTCCCGTACGATCAGGTCGTCGCGGAGCTGCGGCCCGTATTCGCCCGGTTCAAGGCCGACGCGCTGGACGGCGAGACGTTCGGCGACTTCTGCGACCGGCTGGGGGTCGAAGAACTGGCCTGCTCGAACGTCCCGCAGCTGAACCCGGTTGGATGACCCGCGATCGCCGCGGGCAATAGCGAGAGGGACTTCGATGACGATCCCGAAGCGGTCTATACCCAACTGGCCGACGCCGCCCGAGAGGGGGCGGCTCGCGCCTACTGCCCGTATAGCCATTTCCGGGTCGGCGCGGCCGTGCTGGCCGAAGACGGCGGGATCTGTTGGGGATGCAACGTCGAGAACGCCTCGTACGGCTTGACTATTTGCGCCGAGCGGAACGCCGTTTTCCAGGCCGTCGCCCAGTCCGGTGGCCCGACGGTTATCCGCGGCGTCGTGATCTACACCCCGACCGCCGAGCCAACGGCACCCTGCGGCGCGTGCCGGCAGGTGATCAACGAGTTTGGGCCCGATGCCGAGGTCCGCTCCCTCTGCGACGGCCCGCGGGAGCTGCGCATCCGCCTGAGCGAACTCCTCCCCGCGGCGTTCGGGCCGGGCGAACCTGGCCGCGGACGGAAGACGGCCCTGAAACGTCGCGATCCGCCTTCGCGCATCCCGGGCGAACCGCTAGACTTTCGCGCCAAACCGCCCGGTCGCCGACAAGGAAGTAAACCCCTGCGAGAACGATCCGGAACCCGGGCGGTCGAGGGAGGGAGCCCCGATGCGACGGATCGCGGTGTTGAATCAGAAGGGCGGGGTCGGCAAGACGACCACGACGGTCAACCTGGCCGCCGCGCTGGCCGGCCGGGGGCAGAAGACCCTGGTCCTCGACCTCGACCCCCAGGCCCACGCGACGCTGCACCTCGGGCCTGCTGCCGGGCCGGTCGGGGCCGTCGCTCTATGAGGTGCTCACCCAGGGCGTGCCGCTGGCGAGGTCCGCCGCGAGGTGGCGCCCAACCTCTTCATCTGCGGCAGCCACATCGACCTGGCCGGCGCCGAGCTCGAGCTGCTCGGCACCGTCGGCCGCGAGGTGATCCTCCGCGACCAGCTCGACGCCGACACGGAGACGTTCGACTTCATCTTGATGGACTGCCCGCCGTCGCTGAGCGTCCTGACCCTGAACGCCCTCTGCGCCGCCACGCGAGGTCCTCATCCCGCTCCAGGCCCACTTCCTGGCGCTGCACGGGCTCTCGAAGCTGCTGGAGACGATCAACCTCGTCTCGAAGCGGGTCAACCGCGACCTGAAGGTCGGCGGGCGTCGTGCTCTGCCTGTACGACGCGGGCACCCGGCTCGGCGGCGAGGTGATCGAGGACCTCGACAAGTTCTTCGACGGCCGCCGCCACGGCCAACGCCCCCTGGGCCGACGCCCGGGTCTTCCGGACCCGGATCCGCCGCAACATCCGCCTGGCCGAGTGCCCGAGCTTCGGCCAGTCGATCTTCCAGTACGCCCCGACCAGCCGGGGCGCCGAGGATTATGCCTCGCTCGCCGCCGAGATCCAGGGGCTCCCCGCCGCGTCCATCTGGCAGGAGGAGAGCGACAAGCCGGCCGACGCCGCCTCCGCGGCGTGACGGCCGGTCGCCGGTACTCTTCCCGTCTCCCCGATCACCCGGGTAGAATGAGCCGATCGGGTCGTGAATCAGAGGAGATCCTCCGTGGAAGTTCCCGTCATCATCGAGCCGATCACCGGCAACGGGTATCGCGCGACGGGTGCGGGCGGATTTTCGGTCGGCCTGATCGCTGAAGGCGCGACGGCTGCGGAAGCCACCGATCGATTGGCCGATCAGGTTCGGATGCGTGTGATCGCCGGAGCGAAGTTGACTGAGCTGAGCGTCGCCGCGACGCGGCCCCCTGGAAGCAAGACGCCGGATATCTGCGCGACGAACCCCTGTATGAGCCCTGGCGCGAAGCGATGGAGGAGTACCGCCGCCGGCTTGACGAAGACCCCGAGGCGCTATGTGCCTCTTCGTCCTCGATACAGACCTCCTGACCCTCTCTACTACCACGGCGACCCCATCGTGGTGCGCGCGTGGACGCCAGGCCGGCCACTGAGTTGGCGATTTCGGTCATGACGGTCGATGAGCAACTCACGGGTTGGTACACGTTGACTCGGCAAGCTCGGCGGCCGGAGGACGTCGCCCGAGCGTACGCGCATCTCGGCGATGCCGTCGTGCGATTGGCCCGCTGGCGTATCCTCCCCTACACCGAGTCGGCCATCGCCCGGGTCGCACAACTCAAGTCTCTCCGGCTCAATGTGCGTCTCATGGACCTGCGCATCGCCGCTATCGCCCTGGAGAATGGGGCTGCGGTCGTCACCCGGAACCGGCGCGACGTCGGCCGCGTCCCCGGCCTGAGCGTCGAGGACTAGCCCCAAAACAAGCGTGATAAGAAGTTCGAGCTATGTACAATTCACATGAAGTCATGCTCGGGCTAAATGCGCACCTCCTACCATCCGGGGGTCTCGACCCTCGTCGCCGCGCCCGTCCGCCTCTCCTCCATCGCAGCCCCCCTCTCTTCGCTCGGCGGCCCACACGGATCGGGGCATCCGGACCCCGACTTCATCGCCGCCACCCGTCACAACCAGCCGCCCCGCAGCCGCTCCACCAGCCGCAGCAACGCATCCTGCCACGGGTTCCACGACAGCAGCCGGTAGATCAACCGCCCGCCGCCCCGCACCACCTGGCACGGCAGCTCGATCACCGCGGCGCGGAACGTCGCGAACTCCATCCGCAGCCACGCCCGCCGCTCGGCCCGGTGCTCCTCGGCATGCCGCGGCTCCTCCGGCAGCAGCAAGGCCGCCCACGCCTTCAGCGTCCAGGCCAGCGACGCCATCACCATGTACGCCCAGTTGCTCACCAGGTCATTCACCGGCGCCGCCAGGGCACCGACGCCCCCCTTGAGCTGGGCGATCACGTCCTCCTGGTCGCAGCGGCCGTTGGCCTCGAGCACCAGCGCGTCGGCCGCGGCGGCGCGGTCGTTGGTGATGAAGAAGAAGTAGCGGTACTCCTCGCGCACCCGCACCGACCCCCGGTCGATCCCCAGCCGCTTGCGCAGGACCACCACCCGATAGGTCCCCCGGCAGGCCGTCGGGCTGTAGTCGAACTCGGCGACCATCTCCTCGAGCGCGTGGATCGTCTCGAAGCCCCGCCGCCGGACGACCTCCGCCTTGACATGCTCGGGCCGCTGCCGCGGCGCCGTCTCGATCTCGTACTTCGGCGGCCGCTCCAGGAAGGCGTAGGCGTCGGCCGGCAGGCCCTCGGCCCGCACCACCAGCGCCTCATTGACACCCATCCCGAAGAGGAACCGGACGCCGGCGGCGGCGGCCCAGCGGTCGAGGTGGGCGGTCTGGCTGAAGTCGGTGTCGCCGCGCAACGCGATCCGCCGGAAGCCGGCCCGCCGGCACAGCGCGATCACCCGGTCGATATAGGCGTGCGCCCCCTCGTGCGACGGGCGGTTGCCGCTGCGATTGACCAGGAACAGCGGCTCGGCGGTGTTGGCCAGCGTGACCACCAGGGGATGATAGCCCCAGGTGCCGTCGTAGGCGATATCGACGCCACCCTTGCACTCGGCGTCGGTGGCGACGAGGGTACCGTCGATATCCACGACCGCCTCGGCGAAGAAGTCGGCGGGCTGCTGGGCGTAGACGCGGAGCCGGGCGGCGTTGATGGCGTCCATCAGGTCCAGGACATCGGCCTCGCGGAAGCGACGGCAGAAGTCGCCCTCGGTGGTCGGGTCGGGGATGCGCACGGCGCCGATGGCGTCGAGATAGACCTCGTCGTTGCGGAGCCGCTCGAGGTGCTCGAGGCGGCGGCCGCCGGCGAGGAGGTTGAAGTGCGATGTTCAGGACGTGGTCGGACTCGAAATAGGGGAGATGGCGCTTGAGGAGGTGGAGGTGGTGGTCGATGGCGGCGATCAACCCGGTGCGGCGGGCGACCAGCAACAGGGCGCCGATGCCGCCGGGGGCGAGGCCGTGGGTGCGCCGCCCCAGCTCGTAGTGGATATTGGAGGCGGTGATCATGGGCGCCTCGCTCTCGGGCTCGGGTCGCGGGGCGATGCGGTCGAGGACTTGCTGCCGGCGCCGCCGCAGGAGTCTCCGGTCGCGCCGCCTGGCCTTGGTGCTCTGGAAACCGGCGGCGCTTGGGCGAGACAATGGCCATCACTCGAAACCCTCGGAGGGATGGGGGGATGCGGATCTGACTCATCCGGCATTCTCCCGAGATCTCCGGGGGTTTTCGAGCTTTTCCCGGGCTATGAGCCCGGTCGGACCATATATCACGCTTGTTTTGGGTCTAGCCCATGTTTGGGGTGAGTCCTCGTAAGTCCTTGCGGCGCAAGGGGCGGGTTTTTCATTAGTCACTACAACACGGTCTCCTCCCCCGCCGGCGGCACCGGCGGGCGCTGATCGGCCAGCTTTAGCGCCTTCAGGACCAGCCGGGCGTCCGGGCAGCCCCCCGTCAGCCCCCGCCGCTGCGGTTGGCCCTCCAGGTGGAACGTGACCAGCCGCACCGTCGCCAACGCCTGTAGGGCCCGCGCCGGCGACAGATCCACCCCGGCCTCTTCGAGCCGACGGCCCAGCAACCGTTGCACCAGCAACGCCAACGCCGCGACGAAAATATGAGCCTTCACTCGCGGCTCGATCCGATGATAGATCGGCCGCATCCCCAGCACGTCCTTGAGCTGGCGGAACCCGCTCTCGACCTCGGTCAACTCCTTGTACAATGCCACGGCGTCGGGGACGCCCAGGTCCTTCTCACCGGTCATCACCACATATTTGCCCTCGATCCTCTCCTCGCGACCCAGCCGCTCCGCGCTCTCGGTGAACTCCAGCCCCCCGGCCGTCAGCTTCCAGTCGAAATAGCGATAACCGTGATACTTCTGCATGATCCGCTCCACGGCCGCCCCGATCGTCCCCGGCCGCTTCACCTCGCCGGCGGCCACCCGCTCCTTGAGTTTCTCCAGCCGCTGACGGGCCCGCTCCATCGCCTGTTCGCGCCTGGCCCGCTCGTAGGTGCGCCGCTCGTCGGAGTCGATGACGATGACGCGCAGTCCCGGGTCTCCCGACAGGACCTCCTGGGCGCGAGTCCGCGGCGGGTCGGTCTTCCGTTCCCGGGTACTGATGCCCCCCGGGCAACTCACCCACTTGGTCTCGTCCACCGCCGCGAGCCAACCGTCGATCTGAGGGTTGCGCCGCCGCTTGGCCCCCACCAGGAAGCCGTGCTCGTCCCGGGTGATCGCCGCGAGGTTCGCCTCGGTGACCATGCCCCGGTCGCCGACGAAGACCAGCCGGCCGAAGGCGAACCGTCGGCGCAGATCATTGATGACCTCTTGAACTGTCGAATGGTCGATGCGGTTGCCGGCCCAGACATGGTGGGCGATCGGCCAGCCGGCGACCATCACCACGCCGACGATCACCTGGACGTTGTGCGGCTTGCCGTCGCGGCTGTAGCCATGCCGGGCGAAGTCATCCGGCCCGGCGCCCTCGAAATAGGTGCTGGTGATGTCGTAGAGGACCAGGTCCGGCTGGAAGCTGAAGAGGTCGCGGAGGCGATGATACAGCGCCACCTCGATATGGTCCTTGGCCTTGAGGAGCTGGTCGAGGGTGCGATACCAGGCATCGAGCTGACGGGGATGGACGCGGACCCGGCCGCGGCGGTGCCAATGGGGGAGGAAGCGTCGCCCCCGGCGGTCGCAGACGGAGTCGGTCTCGAGCCAGCCGGCCAGGCCGTGCTCGCTGGCCGGGGCGATGAGGCGGTTGGCGACCAGGACGAAGGCGCGGTCGGCGAAGGGGACGCCCTTGGCCTTGCCGAGGTGCTGGTCGAGGATCGCCCAGAGGCCGAGCTGGTCGAAGAGGGCGCGGACGACGAGGACCGGCCCCCAGGTGGCGGCCTCACCGACGTGGAGTGCGGCCGGATCGGCGGGCGCTTCGTCGGTACCGCCGGCGAGGAGGCGTCGGAGCTTGGGGAGGATCGCGACGAGGGTGTCCTTGCGGCCGAGGTCGGCGACCACGCGTTGTTTGCCCCGACCGTCCTCGCGGTAGGCTTCGACGATGCGGATGTACTCGTGGACGGTGCCGCTGGAGGAGCGGACCTTGACGGTTCTTGGATACATGGTTGGTTGCTGGCGGCGTAGGGAGGGGGCGACCGGAGGCCCACGGCAACAATTATCATGACGAATTGAAGCGAAATCAAGGCGTTATTTCGAGGTGTATCGGTAGATATGCCCTGTTGGTTGTCACTACAGTTTCCGGGTCGCAAGGGAGCCGACCGCGCAAAAGCCCGGAGAACAAGGGGTTTTCGCGCGCGACGAGGTCGGACTCCGTCGGTTTCACCCCAAACATGGGCTAGGAAAAAAACCATGATGGCAAAAGTCACTGGAGGGGTGCGATCGGCCCTTTTGGCCTTACCCTTGACCACCCAGGTTTCCCGTATTCTGCGGCGATGAAGAGGGCCGGAGGGCTGTTTCAGCGATGTTGCCATCGTGGAAAAAAACTAGGATGGCAAAGTCACTGGAATCGAGCGGAATCGGCCCTCTTAGCATTACCCTAGTCGCCCGACTTTCCCAGATTCTCGGGGAATCGCTGCTGATTGGGGCTGTTCCAGCGACTTTTGCCACCCTAGAAAAAAAGGGCAGGCACGTCAGGTTCGAGCCGGTTCGGTTCCTGAGTCCTTGCCGGCCCGGCGTCACGCAGCCGTTGAGAGGCACGGATCGAGGCCGCCGGCCGCGATGCGAATCGCGGAGTTCCGCTCCCCGGATGGACTCACCGGGATGGGGGGCGGTGCACGCCATCCGGTGCAACCGCGCCGAGTGATGTCCTCGTGATCGACCCGAAGCAACCGCCGGAGGTCGCACCCATGAATCCATCGACCCTGTGGACAGGACGCCGCACAAGAGTGGGCCGGCAGACCGGCTCCGACTCGGTCTTCCTCTTCGAAGACCCCGACGCTGGGCGGCGACGCCTTCCGCCTCTGCAACACCTGGGCCGACGGCGCGCCGCCCCTGGATTCCGCACGCCTCTCGCTCTCCGCCGGCATCGCCATCCCGCGCGGCACCCCGCTGGGGGCCTATCCCGCAGCGATAACCCGACCTACAGCGGGCTGAGCCGGGCTTCGTGGCGGTGCCCGACCACGACGATGTCCCGTCGAAGCCGGCGCCGCAGGTCACGAGCGTCCGGATCAACGGCGGAACAGTGCAGCGATCGATGGTGACCAGCCTGACGATCACCTTCGACAGGCTCGTCACACTCGATCCCGGCCCTTCACGGTCCGGGCCCAGGGCGGCGACACGGTCGGCGTACTGCCCGCGGTGGTCGCGGTGGATGGCAAGACGGTCGTGATGCTGACCTTCAAGGGCGATGGGGTCACCGGCGGCTCACTCGCCGACGGGCGATACCAGCTCGCGATCGTGCATCCAAGGTCAAGGGCGAGGACGGCTGATCGATGGCCGCGGACTCGGTCACCGAGTTCTTCCGCCTCTTTGGCGACGCCAACGGCGACGGGATCGTCGACAACTGGGATGACTTCGTCTTCCGGTCGACGCCGCAAGAAGCAGGGCGAGGCCAGCTACCTCTGGTACCTAGACTTTCAGGCTAGCGGGGTCGTGGACCTCGCCACCGATTATGCGGAGTTCCTCGCCCGAAACCGCAAGTCGCTGCGTGAGGGCGAGCCCTTTTCCCCTCGCGGGGACCGCCGGTCGGAACGGCGGCGGTCCTCCGATTCGTGTGACCCGATCCTTGATTTCTCGACACAGGATGAATCCTCCATGAAGCTCTTCTCTCGAAGTGTCCTGCCGGCGATTGTCGCGGCGTGCGTCCTGAGTTCGTCCGCGGCCGAGGCGGAGGCCGGCTCGACGTCTCAGTTCGCCTTCGACCAGACGACTTACCAGGTCGATCCCGGTGCCAAGGTGCTGGTCAACGTCTACTTGCAAGAGCAGGTCTCGGGCGGAGCACATCGTCCTGGCGACCGAGGGCCTGATCAGCGCGGGCGTCCGCGTCTCGTTCGATCCCGAGCTGCTGCCGAGCGATCCGGCCCGGATCGGCGGGGTCGGCGGCATCCTCCCCAACGACGGCCCGGGGGCGTTCTCAGGCGGGTTCCCGAGTGCCAGATGGCTCCAAGGTCGTACGCCCAGCTCACCGAGACGACGGACGTTCTCGGCGGCCCCGTGTACGCGACCGATCAGGGAGATGGCCTCTTCCGGATCTTGATCGGCACATTCCGCTTCACGGCGGGCCTGATCGCCGGGCAGACCACCTCGCTCGAGGCCGGCGACATCCCGGGATCGTCCGACCTGATCACCGGCGGGGCCGCGGCGCTCGACTCGCTGGTCACGACTCGGGGCGGGCGAGCATCGAGGTCCGCTCGGCGGTCGCGGCCGTGCCGGAACCCTCCGGCTTGATCGGGCTGACCATCGGCCTGTTCGGCGTCGGGGGCTGCGCCGTCGTGCGGCGGAGAGCTCGAGCTGCATCCTGAGCCCTCGAGCCGCCGGCGCCGGCGAAGCCGCTTCGGGACACTCCAGGGCTACGACTGCACATATCCCTGGAACTGTTGTGACGTAGATCGCCCCGGCCGGGATGACGGTGTTGGCCGGGAAGGTCGAGTTCACCAGGTAGGCATCGGCGCAGACGGTCGAGCCCGAGCCGAGCGAGGTCGTGGTGACGACCGCGCCGGCGCCGATCGAGACATCGTCGCCGATCACCGCCTTGACGCCCGGCCCGCCCAGGATGACCGCGTCGGCGCCGGCGCGGAACCGCTGGCCGATGGTGAGCGTGCCGCCGCCCGGCGAGCTGATCGTGACGTGCAGGCCGGTGTGGGCGATCGAGCCGATCGTGATCGGCTGGCCCTCGTCGGCCCGGATCGAGTTGGCCCGGCCGATGCTGTGGGCCACCCGCGCAGCGGGCTCGCGGTGAAGATCGCCGGGCCGATGATCCGCCCGGGGAAGTTGTAGAGCTGCACACCGACCAGGCCCTGGTGGGGCGTCTGGAACTGCGGCCCCTCCTTCTTGGTGCCGCCGATATACGACGGCCCGGGCGACAGGCTCGCG
This sequence comes from uncultured Planctomycetota bacterium, assembly GCA_963771445.1. Lineage (GTDB taxonomy): Bacteria > Planctomycetota > Planctomycetia > Isosphaerales > Isosphaeraceae > JAKAUH01. The sequence continues at coordinate 16,249 of CAVYTQ010000002.1, forward strand.
GCCTCGACGTTCGGCAGGTATCCGTTATAAACGCCGCCGACCGCCGGATTGCCCCCGATGTTGACCCGGTCGCCGAGCTGCCCTGGTAGAGATTCGTGTAGCCCGCAGCGAGTCCCACGCTGTCGGTCAGGAGCAGCTTCAGGGCGGAGGTATCGGCGGACGTCACCTTCACGACCTTCCCTCAGCGCGGGGTCGGACGCCTCGGCGTCGGTGGTCACGTCGGCTCCCGGCAATACGCGGTAGCCCGACGGCACGGTCACTCCCGGACCCACCGCGCCAGCGGCGAGACGATCGCGCCGGCCTCGATCGTTGCCCCATCGATCACCGCGCGGGCGCCGATCTGCGCGGCGCCGCCGTGTCGGAATACGAGCCGATCACGCTGGGGCCGAGGACCTTCGCCCCCGGGCCGATCGAGACGTTGTTGCCCACCAGCAACTGGGGCGTCACATAAGCATGCCCCGGATCCGCGATGAGCTGGCGCTGTCCAGCACGTCCGAGCCGTCGCCGATCTTGATCGCGGCGTGGCCCCGCGCGTCGAGCGTCGCATAGGGGGCGATGTAGCTCTGGAAGCTGATCACCACCGAGTTCCCGTTGCGGATCGTCACGGTCGGGTCGATGAACGACGCCTTCTTCGTCGGCGTCGCGAACGGCATCACCGGCGTATTCGGATGCGCGCCGGCAGCGCGATCGGGGCCAGCTCCAGGGTGGACACGCCCCTGCTGGTGCTCATCAATCGGCGATCTTCCAGGCCCTCGGCTGCGAGGGAATACCTCCTCGATCGTCGCCGTCCCTGCTCCGTTGGGTTCATCAATCCACCAAGTCCTGTGATCGAGATCCCTCGGGATCCGAACCCGCATCCTCTTCCTCTTCCCGATAATCGTCAACTCCCGCCCCATCACTTGAGAGGATCCGGAAGAACCGATTAGCCTGGATCGCGAGCCCCGGGAATCCGGCCGTCGCCGGAGGGGTGATCATCGTGTCAGGAGCCGAGTCTTCATGCCAACGACCTCGATCGAGCCGGCCCCATCCCATGGACCACAGGGCGGCGCGGCCGTCCGGGATTTCGAGCCGGTGCGTCGGCGATCGCGGTCCCCTGGGGCCCGGACGGGACGCTGGACCTGCGATGGCCGGCGTCCGGTCCTCTGGCCGAGGCGGCCGTCGAGGTCATCGCACCCGACCTGACCGGCCCGGTGGCCGATACCCGTCGGCCCTGGAATCGGCGCTGGGATCCCCGGTCGACGCCCCGAGGCTGGAGGACCAGGTCGGACCGGGCCGATCGGTGGCGATCGTGGTCGATGACCCGTCGCGGTGGACGCCGGTCCGCGAGGCCCTGCCGACGGTGCTGGCGCGGCTGCACGCGGCGGGGGTCCGGCCCGAGGACGTGACGATCAGCGTCGGGGTGGGCCGGCATCATGCCGTGGATGCCGACTCGATGCGTCGGCGGGTCGGCGAATCGGTCGCGGCCGGATACCGATGCTTCAGCCCGCCGGTGGACGACCTGTCGGCCTACGTCGAGCTGGGCACGGTCGAACCGGGAGTCCCGGTGCGGATCTTCCGGCCGGTGGCCGAGGCCGACCTGCGGATCCTGGTCGGCTCGGTGTTGCCGCACCTCCAGGCGGGCTTCGGCGGCGGGTACAAGCTGATCCTGCCCGGCACGAGCCACCGGACGACGCTCGGGGCCCTGCACCGCCAGGGGCTGGTCGGACACGGCGGGTCCGACGCAGCCGGCCTGCTCGGCGGCGACGCGGCCGACAACCCGATGCGGCGGACGATCCACGCCGCGGCGCGGCCTGCTGGGCCCTTGCTGGTCGATCAGCCACCTGATCGGCGGGCCCGGACAGGTCTTCCGCGTGGTCGCCGGCCGTCCCGAGAGCGTCCAGGAGTTGCTGGCCTCCGAGGCCCGCCGGCGATTCCGGGCGCCCGAGGGCGAACCGGCCGATGTCGTCGTGGCGGGCAATCATCCCTGGCCGGGCGACCCGATGCAGAGCTTCAAGGTGCTGCTGCACCACCGCGCCGCCTGCCGGCCCGGCGGCGCGCTCGTCGGCCTGTTCTGGACCGACCCGGCGGAGATCGGCCGCTCGTTCCCGGTCGGCGCCCTGCGGAGGATCGCCGCCACCGGGGCCCTCGGCGCCTGGGGCATCCGCCACCTGATCCCCGCCGCCCAGCACGCCGCCGCCCTGACCGGCTCCCCGGCCGCCTTCATGATCCGATGGGCCCGCGAGCTGGTCGTCGACCGGACCGTCCTCGTCTACGCCCCGCCCCTGCGCGAGCAGGTCGGTCCGCGCCTGGGACCCGTCCGGCTGTTTGGCGATCTGGATGAGCTCTGGGCGTTTGTGGCCCGGTCCGGTCATCGGTCCGAGGACCGCCAGGACGGGCAAGCACCGGTTCCGGAACCGCTTCGCGTCCGGGTCTTCCCGCAGGGCGGACTCACGTACGTACCCGGGTAGGACGGGCCCATCCGGCCCCTCGTCGCCGTCCGCTCGGGGGCATCCTCCTGGGACGGACCCCGGTCTGGATCGCCTGATCGGCCGATTCGGCGACCCGCCGACGACCGGGCGGCATACGATAGGGGCGATGAGGACGCGGTCGCCACGCGAATCCGGCGTGTCCGGGGGCAGTGCGGTCGGAGCAAGTCCGACGCGATGAGCCTGC
>CAVYTQ010000003.1:0-590549 GCA_963771445.1 uncultured Planctomycetota bacterium
AGACTGTCTCGTAGTCCTCGTGAGCACCGTCACCGGCCTTACGCCGACCTGGAGCACGCCGCCTCATGTCGTTGTCGTGGGCGAGCTGACTCACGTCGCCGCAACAATCCTCCACCACGTAGACCTCGAACCCGTCACGGAAAGCCTGCACGGTCGGAAGGGCGACGCAGGTCTCGGTCCAGAGGCCGGTCAGGACGATCTTCTTCCGGCCGCTCCGCTCGATTGCGGCGACGAGGTTGGCGTCGTCCCAGGAGTTCATCGGCGTCCGCTCGATCGGCGCTTGGCCCGGGAAGACGGCCTGGATCAGGGGCCACATGTTCCCGCTGAAGCTCTTCGTCTCGACGGTCGAGAGCACCACGGGGACGCCGACGACGCGGGCGGCCTTCGCGCGATCCGAAGTGCTGCCAAGAGCCTAAAGGAGCGGCCGGCGACATCCCGATGGCCGACGGGCCACGGACGCTACGGGCTGCGGGTTCTACTTCCCGGCCACATGCTTCCCGAGGAACTCCCGCATCAGTGTGGCCATCTCCTCGCCGTTGGTCTCCAGGGCGAAGTGGCCGGCGTCGAGCAGGTGGAATTCCAGCGTCTTCAAGTCGCGCTTGTACGGCTCGGCGCCCGCGGCCGGGAAGATCTGATCGTTCCTGCCCCAGATGATCAGCATCGGCGGCTGGTGCTCGCGGAAGTACGACTGCCACCGCGGGTAGAGCGGGGGGTTGCTCCCGTAGCTGAGGAACAGGTCGAGCTGGACCTCGTCGTTGCCCGGGCGGTCCATCAGGAACTGATCGTGCGCGGCGCCGTCGGGGCTGACGAGCTCCGGATTCCTCACGCCGTGCGTATACTGCCAGCGGGTCGCGTCGTAGGTGATCAGCTTGCGCAATGCGTCGCGCTTCTCCTTGCTGCTGGGGTCCTTCCAGTACGCCTTGAACGGCTTCCAGAAGTCGTTGTCGAGCCCCTCGTCGTAGGCGTTGCCGTTCTGCACGACGATGGCCGTGATCCGCTCCGGGTGCGCGGAGGCCAGTCGGTAGCCGACCGGGGCGCCATAGTCCTGGACGTAGAGGGCGTACGTCGTCAGGCCGATCTTCTCGGTGAATTCATCCACCACACCGGCCAGGTTGTCGAAGGTGTACGAGAACCTTTCCCGCGCGGGCATCGAGCTGTGCCCGTAGCCGGGGTAGTCGGGGGCGACGACATGGTACCTGTCTGCGAGCGCCGGGATGAGCTTGCGGAACATCTGCGAGCTGGTCGGGAAGCCGTGGAGCAGGAGGATCGTCGGGGCGTCCTTCGGGCCGGCCTCGCGGTAGAAGATGTCGAGGTCGCCGACCTTGACGGTCTTGTGACGGACATCCGCCGGGTGCTGGGCCGAGGCAACGCCGGCCAGCCCGAGGGCCAACGCGCCGGCTGCGATCAGGGAAAGGTGAGATGCGGACTTCGTCGCGCGGATCATGATCGTTTCTCCGTGGGTGATGGGTCGAGGATCGGGGCGTCATCTCGCGAGGGAACACCGGTCGCCATTCACTTCCGGCGTCTCCTGGACACGGCATGGACCGAGCGCCGGCGTTCGAGGAAGGAGCGGGTCGTCGGACGCCTCGTGGCCCGGCGCCACCGGTGTTCCCTGTCAGGCGCCGCAATGGGCACCGGCGGCGGGCGGGGCCGACCACCGCGATCGTTGCCCCTCTCGCCTCGCCGCCCTGTCTGAGCGTGGCGGGTGGACAGGCGAGCGGATAGAATCGCGGCGGGAGATGGCGCATGCCCCGGGGGAAGCCCGTCATGAGCGCAGATCACACGACCGCCGTCGTCGGCCGCTACCTGGCCGAGCTGGCCGAGGACGCGCCGGCCGACCCCGTCATCCGGGCGTTGCTCGACCGTGCCGCCGGCCGGCTCCGGACCCTGTGCGCGAGCCTCTTGCTCCGCAGCTACCCGCGACTTGCGCGGCCGCCGATGAACCTGGAGGCGGACGACCTGCTCGACGCCGTGGTCGAACGGCTGCTGAAGGCGATGCGAGACGTCCGGCCCGCGACCGTCCGGCAGTTCTTCGCGCTGGCCAACCGGCACCTGCGCTGGGAGTTGAATGACCTGGCCCGCCGCCTAGATGAGGAGCCGGGCGCCGTCGAGCTGCGCGAGGGCCTGGTCCCCGCGGCCCAGAGCAGCGGCTCGGCCCTCGGCCCGGACGCCCGCCGCATCCTGGGGGCGATCGATGACCTCCCCGAGGACGAGCGCGAGGTCTTCGGCCTGGTGCGCATCCAGGGCCTGACGCAGGCCGAAGTCGCCGAGCTCCTGGACGTCTCCGCCAAGACGGTGCAGAGGCGGCTGAACCGGGGCCTCCTTCTGCTGACGCGGCGCCTCGACGACCTCCGCCCGGCCGGGGGACCGCCGGGCCCGTAGGCGATGACCGGAGACATGGAGATGCTCGACGACCCGCGCGTGCAGGAACTGATCGAGGAGATGCTCGAATCCGGCCGCGGCGCGGAGGAGGTCTGCCATGCCTCGCCCGAGCTATTGCCCCAGGTCCACGAAGGGTGGCGGAAGGTCCGGGCCCTCGAAGCCCAGATCGGTGCGATGTTCCCGGAAACCGGATCGCTCGATGAGGATGGGGTTCCCTCGTCGCTCCCCGGAATGCCGCATGTGCCCGGCTATGAGCTCATCGAGGTGCTCGGCCGTGGAGGGGTCGGGGTCGTCTACAAGGCGCATGCATCTGGGGCTCAACCGCACGGTCGCGCTCAAGATGCTCCTGGCGGGGGCCTTCGCCAGCCGGGCGGAGCGCCAGCGGTTCGCACGGGAGGCGGAAGTGGTGGCGCAATTGCGCCACCCGAACGTCGTCCAGGTCTACGACGTGGGCGATCTCGACGGCCGGCCGTACTTCACGATGGAGTTCATCGAGGGGGGCAGCCTGGCCGAGATGATCGCCGGGACGCCGCGGCCGGCGCGCCAGGCCGCCGAGCTGATGGCGGCGCTTGCGGATGCCATCGACGCCGCCCACCGGGGCGGTGTCGTCCACCGCGACGTGAAGCCGTCGAACGTCCTCCTCGCCGCCGACGGCACGCCCAAGGTCGGCGACTTCGGGCTGGCCCGGCGCCTGGAGGTCGGATCCTCGCTGACCCAGACCGGGGCCGCGGTGGGGACCCCGAGCTACATGGCCCCCGAGCAGGCCCGGGGCGAGTCGAGCCGGGCCGGGCCGGCGTCGGACCTGTACGCGCTGGGGGCGGTGCTCTACGAGCTGCTCACGGGCCGGCCGCCGTTCCGCGCGGCGTCCGCGACCGAGACGGTCTATCAGGTGATCCACCAGGACCCCGTCGCGCCGTCACGCCTGAACGCCAACGTCCCGCGCGACCTGGAGACGATCTGCCTGAAGTGCCTGCGCAAGGCCCCGGGGCTCCGCTACGCCGACGCCGCCGCGCTGGCCGAGGACCTCCGTCGCTACCTGCGCGGCGACGCGATCGCGGCGCGGCCGGAGAACTGGCTCAAGCGCCTGGCCCGGCGGGTCCGCCGCCGGCCGGCCGTCTCGGCGCTCATCGCCGCCGCCGGGCTGCTCGCGCCGACTCTTGTCGGCGGGGGCCTTTGGCTGATCTCCGAGCGGGCGGCAACCCTCCGCGCCGCCGATGAAGACCTGCGAGCGATGGCCGGCTGGCTGGAGAAGTCCTCCTGGCGCGAGGCGGAGGCCGCCCTCGAGCGGGCCAGGGGCCGGCTCAACGGGCGAGCGGTGCCGGCCGCCCTGCGCCGGCGTCTGGATCGTGGCGCACTCGACCTGAAGCTGGTGGCGAGCCTGGACTCTATCCTCCTGGACCGGGATGGCAGGTTCATGACGGCATCGGCGATGTCTACCTGGGAGTCGCGATACGAGGAGGTGTTCCGCCTTGCCGGGATCGGGTCGCCCAACGACGACCCGGAGGCCGTCGCGGGGCGGATCAGGCAGTCGAACGTCCGGGACGTGCTGGTGGCCGCGCTCGACACCCTTGGGGGCTCGTCCGGCGATCTTCGCCTCAGGGAGCGGTGCCACCGAGTGGCGAGGCGGGCCGACCGGGACGCGAGCCCCTGGCGCGCCCGGGCCCGAGACCCGCGGACCGCGACGGACCGGGCGGCCCTCGCCAAGGTCACCGCCGACGCCCCGGTCGCCGAGCCGTGCATCCCGCTCCTCCTCTCGCTGGCCAGCCAGCTCGAGGCAACCGGCCAGGATTCAATCCCGTTCCTCAAGCGGATCCAGGAGGCGCACCCCGGAGACTTCTGGGCCAATTTCTGGCTGGGCAGCGTGCTGAACGAGGGGAACAATCCGGCGGAGGCGATCCGCTATTTGCAGGCGTCGCTGGCCCTCCGGCCGAGGGCGGCCATCGCCTATCGTGCCCTCGGGACCGCTCTCGATCGGGTGAGCCGGTCCGAAGAGGCCGCCGGGATCTTGAGACAGGCCGTGGAGATGGAACCGAGGTATCGGACCGAGCTGGTGTCCTGCTTGTATCACCTCAGGCGGCATCGCGAGGCGATCGAGCAGTGCCAACTCGGCCTCCGCGCCGATCCGGGGGCCGCCCAGCTCCACTGGGCATCGGCGTGAGCCTGGAGGATCTGGGCCGACATGACGAGGCCGTCGCGGCGTATCGCCGGGCCGTGGCGATCGAGCCGAGGATCACCGGGGCCCAGAAGCGCCTGCGGGACGACCTCATCCGTCGAGGACGAATGGAGGAGGCGAGGGAGACCTGGCGAACGGCCCTCGAAGCGGACCCGCCCGAGCACGACGCCTGGTACGGCTATGCCGAGCTGTGCCTGTTCCTCGGGATGGAGGACGAGTACCTCCGCTCGCGGCGCGAATTGCTCCGGAGGTACGGCGCGAGCACCGACCCGTTCATCGCGGAGAGGGCCGCGCGGGCCTGCCTGCTCCGGCCGCTCTCGGGAGACGAGCTCCGGACGGCCGCGACCCTGGGGGAGCGCGCGTGGTCGGTCGACCGGGCGAAGTATCCCGGCCCCTACCCGAACTTCTTGTTCCTCAGGGGGCTCGCGGAATATCGCCTGGGGCGACCGGGCCGCGCGATCGTCCTGATGCAAGGCGAGGCATCGCGCGTGCTGGGGCCTGCGCCGGGCCTGGTTATCGCCATGGCCATGCACCGGGAGCGGCGGACGGCCGAGGCGCGGGAGGCGCTCGCGACGGCCGTCCGCTCCCACGACTGGAGCGCGGCCCGGGCAAGGGACCAGGACTCCTGGATCTCCCACGCTCTCCGCCGCGAGGCCGAGGGCCTGATCCTCTCCGACCTGCCAGCCCCCCTGGAGGACCGGCAAAAGCCCCGCGCGATCACGAGCGGCCCACCATGATGGGACCTGAATACCTGGGCCTCCACCGCGCGGCCCGACCGTACACCACCCGCGTTATCGCGGCCGATCCGACGCCGGCCGACCGGTTGACCACGGGGTGGCGACGGCGCTCGGCGCGAAGAGCTCTTCCACGGCCGCGTCGAGGTCTTCAACACGGAGGCCCGCTACCTCGCCGCCCGCTGCGCGACCCTGGCGGGATGCGGACTCGCCGCGGATGGCGACGGGATTGCTGAGGCGGAGCGAGCGCGCTGGAGGAAGCAGGCACGCGACTGGCTGCGGGCCGATCTAGAGCGTCCAACGGTTGATTGGCTCACAGTCCAGGGCCGGCGCCCCGCCCCGGAGCGGACCGATCCGTCCGATGCGATCGGATCGGACGGGGTTGGCAGCCGTCCGGGCTGCGGTCCCATCTCCGCAGGCCAACCCTGCGGCACCCGCTCCAGGAGGGTGACTGGCTGCCGATCCGGGCCGAATCCGACCGCCGGACGGAGCCGGCTCCTCCGACGGATCGGGCCCGGCGGCCCCGCTGCACCGGTCCGGTCCCGGCGGGCCGAGGGAGGCCTGCGGGCCCGGACGCGGCGGGGTCGGAAGCTCACGCCTAACCAGAGACTGCCGGCCTAATATGAACCGGCCGCGAAACAGCACCCCTCGCGCCGGAAAACTTCGGAAAGGTCACACAAATTTTTTGTGCTTCCGGCCCAGGGACTTGCGTCGCGCCGCGGCCACTTCTGGCCGATAGGTGCATTTCAGTTTCTGCAAACCTGATACATCCTGATAGTAGGGGGAGAAAGAAGGGCCGAGGGGGTACAGGGGGTTTTGGGGGCACCGGAGCATAAAATGCATGCAAACAATCTAACCGCCGGACCCGATGAGGCGGTCATGGGCGGCGGTCCCGGGGCGATCGGTTGATGCCGGCTTGCGCGAGCTGACCGCTGCGGTGGCATTCGAGGGCGGCACCGACGAGGCCACGTTCGCCGACCTTGTGGAGGAGGTCCTGGTGGCGGGGCCGGAGCCCGTCGCCGTCGTGGCCCGGGATCACCTCAGGTCGCACGAGTCGGAGGCGGCGGCCGAGGCCGTCGAGGGTGCCGGGGCATGCCTGGTGGCGCCGCCGCCGCAGTGGAGCCCGGAGCCGTCGGCGATCGATGGGATGTCCTCGAAGGTCGAGGGTGCGAAGCGATCGGCGGCGGCGCGGAGGAAGGGGGCGGTCGATGCGGCCTTCGGCTGGGCGTTGCACGACGTCACGCCCGGAGAGATCGCGGGGTGGTTCCGACGCCGTGCGGCGTATGCAATGCAAACCTGAGGCGCTCCAGCCGCCTGGGTCAGGACGCTCTTTCGCCAAAGGAGCAGGCCGCGATTCCTCCTCCGCTCGGCGCACCGAGGCAGGGTGCGCCTTTCGGCCGGCATCGAACAACCACCGGCGGTTCATGAGCCGATCGGATCGATGCACGGGACTTGCACCAGCGAGTCGCGGGCAGCCGGGACGTCGCGGGGGTCGCCGGCCCGGGCCAGCCGCGCGTGAAGCTGTTCGATGTCCCGGACGGTGACGCCGCCGACTGCCCGGTTCATCGGCTATAGGTTCTTTCGGGAGTCAGTGCTCCGGCGTCCAGATACGGCCGGGGCTCATTTCCCGGCGCGCGCCGCTTTCCCGGTTTTTCGTAGTCTTTCGCGAAGCCTCCAACGGAATCAGCGCTTCGGCCTCGCGGCGCAGTACGTGCGATTCCAGCCAGTTGTGCAGATGCAGCCCGAACTCCTCTTCGGCACGGGCCGGCATCCCCGCGGGGAACTGATCGAGCCACGCCTGGGCCTTGTTCAGCCAGCGGCGAGCCTCGTCGGTCTTCCCGAGGCGTTGCTCGGCCAGGGCCAGCCAGAGCCAGTTGACCACCGCACCGCCCGGCCTGGGATCGGCCTGGAGGCTCTGCTCGAAGAGGAGGACCGCCTGCTGGAACCGGCCGGCGCGGTACGCCAGGGCCCCTTGCTCGGTCAGTGACCAGGGTTCCCGGGCGTAGTCCTTGAGTTCCTTCTCCGCGATGCGGCCGGGCAGCGACGCATCGGCGACGGCATCGGGGTCCAGGGTGCAGGCGCGGGCCATGTGGTAGGACCGCTGGACCCCCACCTTGCCGCACCGCTCGATCATGCGGCGCAAGCCCTGGTGTAGGACGTGCGGTCACCCGAGAGGAGTGACAGAGCGGCGTACTCGAACCAGAAGTGGCCGCTATCCGTCGGACCGCGGGCCAGATTCCGCGCATAGCCATCGACCGCCCGATCCCATTGCCGGCGAGCGGTGCGCTCCGCGCCTGTTCCAGAGGGTCGGCGGCGATACTCGCCGCGACGTCCGTCCAGAGATGCTGCCACATCTCGCGCTCGGCTTCGGGCAACTTCGCGAGGGCCGCCGGGTCACGGACGCTGGCCAGGGCCGGCTCCGATCGCCACGTGGAGAGCGACAACGTCAACTCCTTGCCGTCGTTGCGTAGCCTGGCGGTCAGCTCCAGGTTGGCTCGCAGCCACTCCAGCGCCTGGCGGCGCTCGCCGGCATGCTCCGACTCGCCTCGTCGCGCATCCTCGGGGCGCCGGCCGGCCGCGGCCTGAACGTAGGCGCAGGCGGCTTGATACCTGGTCAGGACGAGCCAGTACCAGGCCGTGGTTGGCTTCGGATTCTCCAGCCGGGCGGCTCGCTCCAGGTGTTCGATCGCTTCCGCCGGCCGGCCGCTGTCGCGTAGACGATGGGCCAACGAAAGGTGGGCCGCGGCGAGATTCGGGTCGAGTCGGACGGATTGCTGCGCGTGGGCGAAGCCTTCCTCTACGAGACCTTTGTAGTACAACGCCACGCTGAGGTTGAGGTGGATGTGCGCGGAATTGGGTTCGCTGCTGACGCTCAACCGCAGGTGTTCGATGGCCTCGTCCAGTTGACCATGGCTTTCCAGGAGAAGGGCGTAGTCATTGTGAAGCACGGGTGATCCGGGTGCGATATTGAGGGCCTGCCGGTAGTGCTCGATCGCCCCCTCCCACAAGCCCTTCGAGTCGAGGGCGCGGGCGAGATTCGTGTGTGCCATCGGATTCCCGGGGTCGAGCCGAACGGCTCGCTCCAGGGGGTCGATCGCCTCGTCCACTCGGCCCATGGAGTGCAGGATCTCGCCCAGCGCGATGTACGCCGCACTGCAATCGGGCCGCAGCGCCAGCGCCGCGCGGGAATAGCCGAGGGCCTCGTCCCACCGCCGCTCCTGGTTGAGCACCAAAGCCAGTTCGAAGGTCACCCAGAAGTCCTGCGGAAAACGACGTTGCGTGGCGGCGAGTAGCGCGACGGCTTCCCCGCCCCCCGTGCGCGAAACCCGGCCGACGGTCGTCGCCAACTGCGGAGACAACTCGGCCACCCTCAACTCGCTGGCGACGCGCGTGAGGCGGGTCGGATTCAACCAGAGCTCGGATTGGCGCAAGCGGTCCCGGTCGCCGTCGGGGTCGGCGCCGCGGGCCACCGCCAGCAGCCATTCCAGCCGCGGGAGATCCCGAGTCATGCTCGCCCAGTCATCCAGGGCCGCGATGAGTTCCGTGCGCACCGCCGAGGCCCGCACGGCCGCCACAACAGCCTGGATATCGTCTCCCTCACGGCCCAACCCGGCATCCGCGAACGCCGACAGATACAGCGGCTCGGCCGCGGCCGGGTCGGACAACCCGTCCGCGGTGACGAGTGTCGCCGCGCGGGCCCGCGCATCGTCGAGGCGCTGTGCCAGGATCACGTCGGCCCTGGCCTGGTCCACCCTCCGTCGCAGGTCGTCCGGCCCCGCCGCCTGATCCAACCGCTTCGTGGCAAACTCGAGCAGTTCCCGAGATTCGCGGAAATGGTACTGCTGGCGGAGACTCACGGCCTGAGCGAGGGCGGTGCCCACGCCGTTCAGCAGATCGAGGTAATGCCGGGCCGCTTCCGCCCGCCGCTCGGCCCGCTGCTGTACAAGCCAGACTCCTCCGCCACTCGCCAGACCGACCAGGGCCAGGCCCGTGACCAATAGCGCGGCTGCCGTCGGGTTGCGCCGACTCCAGCGCCAGGAGCGTGCCGCCCAGCCCACGGGCCGGGCCTGGATCGGTCGGCCCTCCCCGAACCGTCTCAGATCATCGGCCAGCTCGACGGCGCCGGCGTAGCGACGTTGGGGCTCCTTCTCCAGGCACTTCAGGCAGATCGTCTCCAGGTCCCGCGGCACCTTCGTGTTCAACCGCGAGGGGGAGACCGGCTCGTCATGGATCACCTGTCGCTCCGTTTCGGCCGCCGTCTCTCCCCGGAACGGCGGCCGGCCGGTGAGCATCTCATAGAGCACGGCGCCGAGGGCGTAGACGTCGGTGGCCGGCCCGATCGTCCCCACCTTCCCGGTCACCTGCTCGGGGGCCATGTAGCTGGGAGTTCCGATCCGAGCCCCGCTCAGAGTCAACGTCGACGCTCCCGCAAGAGGCCGCGCCAGCCCGAAATCGGCGACCCTGGGCGAGCCGTCGGCCGTGAGCAGGATGTTGGCCGGCTTGAGGTCGCGGTGCACGATCCCGGCCCGGTGCGCCGCCTGCATGGCCTCGGCCAGGGTGCTCAGGAGCGCAGCCGCCGGGCGGGCCGGCTGCGGCGTGCCCGCCAGGGCCTGCGCCAGGCTGCCCCCTTCGAGGAGCTCCATCGTGAAGTACGGGCACCCGTCGTGGTCGCCCACATCATAGACCGCGACGATGTTCGCGTGATGCAGGCTCGCCACCGCCTCCGCCTCGCGCTGGAACCGCGCCCGCTCGGGCGGCCCGGCGTAGGCGCCGGCGAGGAGCATCTTGAGGGCGACCGGGCGGTTGAGGCGGCGGTGCCGGGCCTTGTAGACGACGCCCATTCCCCCGCGGCCGAGCAGCGACTCGACGTCGTAGCCCGGGATCCGCGGCAAGTCGCCGCCCAGATGCCGGGATGGCCAGGTGTCGCCGTCCAGGCCGTGACCCTCCGCCGGGAAGATCGCATCGAGCTCCGCCTCGACGGCGCACATCCGCCGCCAGCGGCGGCGGACCTCCGGCAGCAGCTCGGGGTGGGCGCCGCAGACCTCCTCGGGAGTGCGCCGGAGTCCGAGATCTCGTCGAGGAGTCGCTGGACCAGCGATTCGGCAGCCATGTCTGCTCTCCGCGAGGCGGCCGCGTGCCGGGACGGCGGGACCCAGAGAACGCCCATCCTGCCTGCAGTCACCTAGATCGAGTCGGGCGGCGTTTCCCCGGGGCGGAGGTCGGCCAGTTGCTCCATCAGGTGCCGCAGGCCGCGGCTCAACCGCCGCTTCACCGTCACCGCCGCGACGCCGAGCAACTCGGCGGCCTCCGCCTGCGTCATCCCCTGGATGCGCACCAGGTCGAAGGCTTCCCGCTCGTCCTCGGGCAGCTCGTCGATCGCGTGGAGCATGCGGAGGCCATCCGGAGTGAGGCCCGACGCGCTGCTGGACGGCGAGGGCACGAGCTCGTCGCGCAGGTTCACCGCGGCCGGCTGTTCATCTAAGCGTCGGGCCAGGTCATCGAGCTCCCAGCGGATGTGCTGGTTGGCCAGCGCGAAGAGCTGGCGCACGGTCCGGGGGCGGGCCTCGCGCAGCCGCTCCGCCACGGCGCCGAGCAGCTCGTCGGCCTGCACGTTCACCGGCGGCCGTGTCAGGCGCGGATAGCTGCGGTACAGCAGGGCGGAGCACGACCGGTGCAGTCGTCGGACGGCGCGGTCGAGCAGGGCCCGGACGATCGGCTCGGCGGGCGAATCCCCGCCCAGCTCGTCGAGGTAGCGCTGGACCACGGCGGTGGTGTGCTCCTGGCTCATCGCGCAACCCGTCGGTTCAAGTGCGGTGATATCCGTCCCGATTCTACTCCGGCAGGGTGTGCGCACCGCCACGCTCAGTAATGGGGACCGAAGGCGGCCCGGAGGTGGATGACTTTGTCTCGGACAGCCCGGCGATCCTCCGCGCCTACCACGCGAATGACCTGTCGAAGCCGCTGTTCGCCAGCAACCAGGCCGGGCTGCGCGGCACGGCCGGCGTTGCGGTCAAGTTCGCCACGCCGACGATCGCCAACGGGATGGTCTATGTCGGCGCGCAAAATGAGGTTGACGCCTACGGACTCCTGCCGAACGCGGGTGGCGCGTCCCACTCCGTCGCAACCACGGCTGCGACCCCGGAGAGGCGTGTCGTCGGCTCCGCCACACCCGCCGGCCCGGCCTCGACGAGATTCGCGCGGACCGCCCATCGCTCATCGCGCCGAGCTCCGGGCCGCGTAAGTGGCGGGGATCAACCGCTCGTGACCCTGTCCGGCAACGGGATAACCACCCGGAAGGACTCGGTCGTCTCCCAATGGGGCAACGACACCGGGCTCGGGTCCCTCTCGGGCTCCAGGATGAAGGGACCCACGCGTCTCTCCCGGACTTGAGATCCGATGCCGGCGTACCGGGTGAGGCGGGTGGCACCGGTAAAATCTGCATCTGTGCACGTTGGTCCGGTCCGCTTAAAGCGATTTCATTAAGGGATCGAGGCCCGGCGCCGTCCTCCGGGAAACCGCCGAATGAACGGCTCGAACGCCTTCCTCGGCAAGGGGTTGGGCCTGCTCAAGATGTCCGCCGGACGGGTTCTGCGTTGCGTTCGCCCCTTGTCTTCCCGATGAGGCATGCGAAGGATGACGCGGGGACCCTTCATGGATTTTTCGATGGAGGAGTCATGGAGATTGGGCAGCCGCACGAATTCGCCCCCATCCTTGGTCGGGCCCGGAAGGGTGACGAGGGGGCCAGGAGTGAGCTGATTGCGCAGGTCTACGACGAGTTGCGCCGGGTCGCCTCGGGCCTGATGCGACGGGAGCGCCCCGACCATACCCTCTCGCCCACCGCGGTGGTCCACGAGGCTGTGATCCGGCTCCTCGGCGCCGGAGTCTTCGACAGGGCCGCGGACCGTCGCTATCTGTTCGCGTCGGCCACCCGGGCCATGCGGGAGATCCTCGTCGAGCACGCCCGGTGGAGGGCCGCCCGCCGCCACGGCGGGGGACATCGTCGCGTCCCGCTCGACGGCGTCCTGGATCACTTCCAGGAGCAAGGGGTGGACGTTATCGCTGTCCACGAGGCCCTCGACCGGCTGGCCGAATGGGACCATCGCCAGTCGCAAGTCATGACCCTGAGATACTTCGGTGGGCTCACGGTGCCCGAGGTCGCCGAGGTTCTGGGGGTCTCGGTGGTCACGGTGGAGCGGGACTGGAGGCTGGCCCGGGCCTGGCTCCGCGGAGAACTCCGGGAGGTGGCGGATGACTCCTGAGCGTTGGGGGCGGATCGGCGAGTTATTCGAGGCATCGCTCCGGCTCGCCCACCCGGAGCGCGAATCGTGGCTCCGCGGTGCCTGCGCGGACGATGAGTCGCTCCGGGCCGACGTCATCCGCCTGCTGGATCAGGACGAGAGAGCGGCCCGGGACCGCTTCCTGACAGGACCCTATGCGACCGACCGGGCGCCGGGCCCGACGGGGAGTTGGCACTCCCGCGGCGAGGGCCGCATTCCGGATCGGTCTGGGCCGATCGACCGCAACGCGGACGCGATCCGCGACACCAGCCTCTTCTCGCCCCGGGCGGCGATCACCGCGGGCTCGCAGGGCCGCCCGACTGTTGCGGCCGAATCGGTGGTGCGGGCGCGGTTGCGCGAACTGCCGATGGTCTACATCCTCATCGTGGGGATGGCCACCTTCTACCGGTCCGCTGTCCTGAAAGATGACGACCTGGTGCTCTATTACCTCGACGTGATCGTCGTCGCGTCCCTCGCGAGCGTCGTCGCGCTGCTCTCCAGTCGTCGGCCCGTCCCGATCGCCCGACTCAGGATCCTGGAACTCGGGATGACCGCGATGCTCGCGGGCCGGGTCGCCGTCGTCGAGTATCGGCTGATCCTCGAGAGCTCGGTGCGCGGCGACCCGCTCCTGGCGCAACTGACGACCAAGAACATCGTGCTGCTCATCGCGATCCTGATCCTCACCCACACTTTCTACGTCCCGAAGAGCTGGCGCCGCGCCGCGATCGTGGTCGGGCCGCTGGCGCTGCTCCCCTTCGCGACGCTGGGGATCCTGTACCTCCGCCATCCCGAGGCGATGGGCTGGCTCGGGCTGGCTTCGAGCCACTGCGAGGCGCCCCGAGTCTGGCTATTCAGCTTTGATCTCATGGTCCTCATCATCCTGGCCCTCGGCTCGGTCCTCGGGGCCCACATGATCTCCGGGCTGCGCCGGCAGGTCGCCGAGGCCCGGCAACTGGGCCAGTATCGCTTGCGGCGGCGGATCGGCGGTGGCGGGATGGGCGAGGTCTACCTGGCCGAGCACCAGCTCCTCAAGCGCCCTGCGCGGTCAAGCTGATCCGGCCCGATAGCGCGACCGACCCGCGAGCCCTGGCGCGGTTCGAGCGCGAGGTCCGCCTGACGGCCACGCTCTCGCACCCGAATACGGTTGAGATCTACGACTATGGCCGCACCGAGGACGGGACCTACTACTACGTCATGGAATACTTGCCGGGCCCGAGCCTGGCCGAGTTGGTGGAACGCCACGGCCCGCTGCCGCCCGGGCGGGCGGTCTACTTGCTGCGCCAGGTCTGCCAGGCCCTGCACGAGGCCCACGCGGCGGGCCTGATCCACCGCGATATCAAGCCGTCGAACATCCTTTCCGCTCGGTGCGGGGGGAAGGACGACGTGGCGAAGCTGCTCGACTTCGGCCTGGTCCTCCCGGCGGCATCGGCCACCGCGCCCCACCTGAGCGAGGAGGGGCGGATCCTCGGCACGCCGCTGTTCATGTCCCCGGAGCAGGCCATGGGCGGCCGGCGACTCGACGAGCGGAGCGATATCTACTCGCTCGGCGCGGTGGCCTATTACCTGCTCACCGGCCGGCCTCCGTTCGACGCGGGCGACGGCCTGCGTGCGATGATCTCACACATACACGACCCGGTGGTGCCGCCCTCGCTGATCCAGGCCGGAATCCCCGCGGATCTCGAGGCCGTCGTGTTGAAATGCCTCGCCAAGGAGCCGGCCGACCGGTTTCCCGATGCCGAGAGCCTGGAGCTGGGGCTGGGGCAATGCGCCTGCTCGGACGATTGGGACCGGCACCATGCATCTCGGTGGGCGGCCGAAGAGGATAGCCCGTCCGTCATATGATCGGGCCTCCGCAGGGGGCTCCGAGCGAGAGATTGGCCCGAGCATCCCGGATTGGCGGGAAGGCATGGCCCACCCTGCAGCCGGCTTCGTCGCCAGGTTCCCTCTCGTGTGGATCGAATCAGCCCGGCGCGGGTCGTCGCATCCCCGGGGCCTTCGAAAACACGGCGGCCCGGCGCGGGCACCGGGATGACTCTCTCCGGTGCCGCGTCGAGGCCGCTGGTGCGCGAGGCGATCGTCCATCAATGGACCCCACCAACCGACGGGAACCGCCCGGGGGTTGGACTACATGCCGGTGCTCATCACCGAGGTTGCCGAGAACGGTGCCACCGGCATCGGGCTGATCGGCAGCATGGCGGGTGTCCCGATGCCGGCGAAAATCGACGAGGTCGAGCCCACCGTAGCCGCCGTCGAACTCATCATGGTCATCGTGGAGCCCATCGCCGGCGACGACATGCCGCTCGACGGGCTCATGCCGACCATCGTGGGCATCGGGCTCATCGCAGGGGATGACGGGGTCGGGCGCGCGGGCGTGGACCCGGCGGCCGGGCCGCCGCCGGATGTCCTCCCCGGCCCAGGGCTGGATGTGGCCGCGATCCTCATCCCGGGCGGGACCTGCGAGAGGCCGCGCTGCACGACGTCCGGTCCGGTCGGATTCGACCGGCTGGTGATCTCCTGGATCGACATCATCACTCCTCCGGTTGCCGGCCGCATGGCCGCGGTCGCCGTGGCGGGCTGTCCGCCGCCGATGATCGTGGTGTTCACGGGCGCGTTCGTGCCCCCTGTTGCGCCGGCTTCCGCGGCCAGGTCCCTACGCAGGGCCGCAACGCTCAGGCCGTCGTGCAGCCTGTGGACCATCCGGGACAACTGGGCGGCCGTCGGGCGCGTCTGGAGGATCGATTCGAACAGCTTGGTGACCTCCTTGCCGGCCCTGGTCTCGGCCGGATTCCCGGCCACCTCGGCGGCGTGGGCATTGCCGCCCATCGCGGAGAGCAGCACCCGATCCTCGAGACGAGAAGCCCTCTCGGACAATGTCGGGGTGAAGCGATGGCGGCGAGGGCGGCCCGGGCCGCCCTCACGACTCATGCCTGCGGCGAATACACGTAACATGATGTGATCTCCTCAAGGTAGCGTCGTGAACTCGCGGATCTCTCTTCCGCCGCCGGGGGACGCTCGTTCCAGCGGCGCATTTCCCGCGATCGATCCTCTTGCCGGCGTCCGCGGCGAGCGGCCCCGTGACCGAGCAACTGCGAAGGTGGGGCGGGCGCGGATAGACGCCGGCCACCTGCCGTCGCCCTCACCCTGTTGATCCTGCGTCCTCCGCCGGCGGGACCCTTCATATTCCCGAGTCCCGCCCTGCCGGCCCCCACGCGACTTTCCCGGAACGATGAAGGGCGCCACGTCGATCCTTCGCAGGACATCCCGGAAGGACTCGTTGGCCGCCGCACGAGCCCGGCTCTCCGTGAAGGACCTGCGGACAGTCCCGGCGAGCGAGCGGACGTTCCGCATCAGGGCGCGACGTCGGTCCACTGCGAAAGGCGTCGCCAACAGAGTGCCCCGCTGCGGGCACTCGATGTCGGAGGGGCCACGACCGAACGACCGCGGGCGAGCCCCGCCTCCGACGAGCATCCCAGGCCCAGGCCGCAGGTCCGCGCCCCCCGGGAAGGCACGCGCCGCGACGATCGGCGGGGAATCCCGAGGACGGACGGGTTGCGGCTCCCGATCGCAATCGGCACCGGCCGATCGATGCATCCTGATCCCCCGGCTCCGGGCGCCGCCGCCTGCGGCGCGTCCGATGAGCCCTCAGCCCGAGCGGCTGAGCAACTCTTGAGGACAACATCATGTTTCGCCACGCTTTCGTCGGGCCGCTGCGTAGGTTTCTTGGTGCAACGTCGCCCTCCGGCGGCCGGAGGGGGCGTCGAACGTCCCGCGCGCGCCGATTCGGCGGGCTGGAATACCTGGAGGGGCGGGCTGTCCCGGCCACTCTCAACGCTTCCGGAGTCATCAGCTCGGTGGCCGCCGGTGCCAACTTCAACGACACGATCACCCTGACGAATGCCAGCTCGAGCGATTCCGGGGTCGGCACGTTCTGGTATGCCTGGGTCCCGGGCGAGGACTTCCTCGCCTCCCGGCCGATCTCGGTCAGCCCGCCGCCTGGTTGGACGGCCAATATCACCAACATGGGGCCCGGCGACGGGTTCGCCATCCAGTTCGTTGCGAATAGCGCGGCGAACGCCGTGCAGCCGGGGAGCTCCATGAATTTCTCGTTCACGACTGCCGACCCGCCCTCGTCGGTCAACGGCAATTCGCCGTTCTTCCCCGGCACGCCGGTGAATACGTCGTTCGTCTACCCGCAGGGCCCATTCAGCGACGCCGGCCATCAACTGGTCGTGACGCCCACAACGTCTTCGACGCCCACACCGTCGCCCTCGCCCTCTCCGACCCCGACATCGACATCGCCGGTGACGGTGCTCGGCGTCCAGGAGGTCAAGGCCGGGAAGAAGGCGGTGACCCAGCTTGTCGTCGATCTCGGCGGAGCGGTCGCCGCCGCCCAGGCCGATAACATCGCCAACTATCGGTTGACGGCGGCGAACGGGAAGGGGTCGTTCACCGCCAGGAACTCCCCCGTGTTGAAGGTCCGCTCGGCGGTGTTCAACTCGGCGAACGACACCGTCACGCTCACCCTCAGGAAGCCGCTCTCCGTCGCCAAGACGGTCGAGCTGACGATCAATGGGACGTCCCCTTCGGGCTTGCAGGACAGTTCGGGCCAACTGATCGACGGCAATGGCGACGGCGTGGCCGGTGGGAATGCGGTCGTCCGGATCAGCCGCGCCGGCTTCACTCTGAACCCCGTCGCCGTGGTCCGGCCCGCGGCGAGCCGGATCGTCCCGCCGGTGGTAAGCCGGAACATCCCGCCGGTGGTGAGCCGGAACATCCCGCCGGTGGTGACCGGCACCATACCCACCCAGCAGCAGCCCGTGGCGATCGGCACCACAATACTTCCGCAGCCCGTGGCGATCGGGCTCACGCCACCCTCGCAGCCCGTGTCGAGTCTGCCTCCGGGGTACACGGTCTTTTGACGCCGAGCCAGGCCACGGTCGCGCCCCAACCCGAGCCCCCGCGGCCCCGCATCGATCAACCGGTCATATCAATCCTCTGCAATCGGGGCCTCGTGCGGCGTGAGGGCTCGTCCGGCGCACGGCCCCGGTCGCGGATGAGGAGGGATTGGCGGTGGTGGAAGGCGTGCGTTCGTCGGACCACCATGAACGACGAGGAGAACCGCCGGCATCAGCCGCGTCCCGAAGGAGGATCGGACGGCCGGGTCCGAGCCTCTTTCGGAGTGCGCCCGGAGTCTGAGATCTCGTCGAGCAGTCGCTGGACCGGCAATTCGGCAGCAACCTCCGGGCTCCTCGAGCCGGCTGCCTGTTGGGACTGCAACACCCGGAGAACTCCCTTCCTGCTGGCATGCCGTCAGTTCGACTCGGGCGGATCCTCCCCCGGGCGGAGGTCGGCCAGTTGCTCCGCCAGATGTCGCAGGCCGCGGCTCAACCGCCGCTTCACCGTCACCGCCGCGACGCCGAGCAGCTCGGCGGCCTCAGCCTGCGTCATCCCCTGGATACGCACCAGGTCGAAGGCTTCCCGCTCGTCCTCGGGCAGATCGTCGATCGAGCGGAGCATGCGGAGGCCATCCGGAGTGAGGCCGGACGCGCTGCTGGATGGCGATGGCAGGAGCTCCTCGCGCAGTTCCACGGCGGCCGGCTGTTCATCCAGGCGTCGGGCCAGGTCATTGAGCTCCCAGCGCATGTGCTGGTTGGCCAGCGCGAAGAGCTGGCGCACGGTCCCGGGCGCGCCTCGCGCAGCGCCTTGAGCAGCCGCTCCGCCACGGCGCCGAGCAGCTCGTCGGCCTGCAGGTTCAAAGGCGGCTGCGTGAGTCGCGGATAGCTCCGGTGCAGCAACGTGGCGCACAGCAGGTGCAGTCGTCGGACGGCGCGGTCGAGCAGGGCCCGGACGATCGGCTCGGCGGGCGAATCCCCGCCCAGCTCGTCGAGGTAGCGCTGGACCACGGCGGTGGTGTGCTCATCGCTCATCGCGAGATCCGTCGGCTCGAGTGCCGTTGAATGCATGTCCATTCTACAGCGGTGTACTGCACGGTCGCCACGCTTAGTAGGAGTGAACGGGAAACCGATGGGGTGCGGCGGAGGCGCCCTTCGCCTTCGAGCGTCGGCTTCAAACACGGGTGGCTACACTGTCTCATTATCCGGACGACATAGCATGAGTGAGCAACCGAATGTCGCTGATTTCATCGTCCGACGGCTCGCCCGCGAGGGGATCACCGACTGCTTCGGCGTCGCGGGGGACTTCGCGTTCAAGCTCTGCGACGCGGTCGCGCGGAGCGATGCGATCCGCTGGATCGGGTGTTCCAACGAGCTGGACGCGGCGTACGCGGCCGACGGCTACGCCCGCGTGCGGGGCTGTTCAATGCTCCTGACCACGTACGCCGTCGGCGAGCTCTCCGCGCTCAACGGCGTGATGGGGGCGAAAGCCGAGCGATCGTGCGTCTTCCACGTCGTCGGCATGCCGGCGATGCGCAAGCAGCGGGTCCGCCAGGTCGTCCACCACACGCTCGGCGACGGCGAGTTCCAGAATTTCGCCAACATCTCGGCGCAGGCGGCGTGCGTCTCGGCGGTGATCACCCCAGACAACTGCGCCCACGAGCTGGAGCGGCTGATCGCCACGGCGCGGGCGGAGAGCCGGCCCGCTTACATCCTCGTCGCCGCCGACCATGCCGTCACGCCGGTCAATGGCCCGGCGCCCCCCCGTACCCAAAGCCCGCCAGCGGCCCCGACCTGGCCAGGGCCGTCGCAGCGATCGCCGAGCGCATCGAGGCCGCCCGGTCGGTGGCCGTCCTGCCCGCCTACACGGTCTCGCGGTTCAAGCTCCAGGACGGGCTCCGGGCGTTGATCGAGGCGCTTCGCTGCCCGTTCGCCGCGATGGCGATGGACAAAGCGGTCCTATCCGAGACCCATCCCCAGTTCGCGGGGATCTATTCCGGGGCTGCTTCATCCCCCGGCGTCCTCGAGGCGGTCGAGGGTGCGGACCTCGTCATCGACGCCGGCGGCGTCAGCTTCAACGAGGTCAACACGGCCGCGTATACGAGCCGCATCGACCGCCGGAAGCTCGTCACCATCGGGGTGGATCACGTCCGGATCGCGGACCGGATCTATGACCCCGTCCGGATGGGCGACGTCTTCGATGGCCTGACCGGCGCCGTCAAGAAGCGGTTCGGATACTCGGCACCGCCGAGGGAATCGCCGGCCAGGCCCGGCGGCAAGCCGGACGACCCGATCACCGCGGTGCACATGTATCCCCGGTTCCGGGACTTCCTGAGGCCACGGGATCGGATCGTCCTCGAGAGCGGCAGCATCAGTTCCGGGATGGTCCCGCTCCCGCTCCCCGAGGGTGCGGAGGTCCAGCTCCAGCCGCTCTGGGGCTCGATCGGATGGGCCACCGGGGCCACGCTGGGTATCGCGCTGGCCGACCGATCGCGGCGGACGGTGCTCTTCACCGGGGAAGGCTCGCACCAGATGAGCGCCGCCGACCTCGGGACCATGGGGCGCAACGGCCTGAAACCGGCCATCTTCGTCCTCAACAACGGGGGCTACATGGTCGAGCGGGCGCTCGAGGCGGATCCGGACTGGATCTACAACGACCTGGCGCCCTGGAACTATCACGCCCTGCCCGCCGCCCTGGGGTGCCGTGGCTGGTTCACGGCGAGGGTCGCCACGCTCGGCGAGCTCGATGCCGCGCTGGCCAGGGCCGCCACGGGCGAATCGGCGAGTTACATCGAGGTCGTCGGAGGCAGGATGGACCT
Organism: uncultured Planctomycetota bacterium; assembly: GCA_963771445.1. Lineage (GTDB taxonomy): Bacteria > Planctomycetota > Planctomycetia > Isosphaerales > Isosphaeraceae > JAKAUH01. Next base: position 20,278 of record CAVYTQ010000003.1, read on the forward strand.
GCCCGCGGGACTCGCCGCGGCCCATCGGCGCCTCGACGCCTTGTACGGGAACGGCGAATAGGCCGGCGGAGCTAACCGATGAAGAGCATCCGGCACATGGCAACGTTTCGGTGGTTGACCCCTCGGCGTTCGGCGAACCGAAGGAGGTCCCGCACGTTGCCCTCGATCGTGATGGGCATCCTCCTCGGGATCCCCCTCGCGGCGGTCGCCCCGGACCAGCCACGGGCATCGGCAGGACGGGTTCGGGAGCCGCTGAGAAGCGTCGATCGGCAGGGGCAATCCACGGACGGGCTGTCCATCCGCCGTCCCTACGAGCGCGGGAAGATTCCCGTCATCCTCGTTCACGGCCTCTGGGGAACCGAGCGGATGTGGGACCGGATGATCCGGGACCTCGAGGCCGATGAGGCACTCCGCGGCCGGTGCCAGTTCTGGACCTTCGGCTACGCCACGGGCGACTCGATTCCGTTCTCGGCCCTTCGGCTGCGGAGGGCGATCTGCCGGGCGCGCCAGGCCCTCGACCCCGGCGGCACCGACGAGACGTTCGACCGGATGGTGATCGTCGGCCACAGCCTCGGGGGTCTGGTTGCGAAGATGACGGCGCAGTCGACCGGGCCGCGATTCAAGAGAACCGTCAGCAGGCGTCCGACCGACCGGTTGTCCGGCCCGGAGGCCGACATCCGCCTCATGCGGGATGCGTTGATCTATGAGCGGGTGCCGGAGGTGCGCCGCCTGATCTTCATCGCGACCCCCCATCAGGGCAGCCCGCTTGCACGCGGCCTGCTGGGCGACCTCGGGACCCGCATTTGCCTCGCGACGGGCGGCGCAGGCGACGTCCGCCCGAGGCTGCTCGGCGGCGACGACGCCAGATTCCTCGAGCGTTCCTCCCGCCTGAACTCCTCGACCAGTGTCCGCGAGCTACAGTCGGGCAGCCCGCTGCTCGAGGCGCTGCTCGAGCTCGGGCTCGACCCCGACGTGGTCTTCCATTCGATCATCCCTTCGCGCGGCCCGGGGATGGGCGACGGGATCGTCCCGCTGGCGAGTGCCCACCTCGATGGCGCCGCGTCGGAGCTCGTCGTCCGCGCGGGACACGTTTGCCTCGAGGAACGGGAAGTCATCGAGGAATTCGCCCGCATCCTCGCCGAGCACGTCGGAAACGCCGCCGAGGAACTGTGCCGCCCACGACCCACACCACCGCCGGAGGAGGAAGCCGAGCCATGACACCATCTCCAGCGGGTGGCGAACACCGGGTCGAAATACCGGCCGCGGCGAATCATCTCGATGGCCCGCGCCATCGGTTCCGTCCAGTCCGCCTCGTGGGCCTGGCCCTGGCCGTCGTGGCCGTCGCCGTAGGGTCTCCCTCGTTGCTTCGCTGGGTGGGCTACCGCCGGACGCATTCGATCACCGACGACGCCTTCGTCGAGGCGCACATCGTCAACGTCGCCCCGCAATTGGTCTCCGGCCGGATCGTCCGCCTCCTGGCCGAAGAGGACGACCGCGTCGCCCAGGGGCAAGTCCTGGCGGAGATCGACCCGATCCCCTATCGCGACAAGGTCAACGTCGCGCGAGCCCAGCTCGATTCTGCACTCGCCGAGCTGGACCGCCAGCGCGCCGTGCTGGCCCGGTCCCGCAAGGAGGTCCCGATCCAGATCGAGATCGCCCGGCGGACCTCCGCGTCCGCCGTGGCCGACCGGGGGAGGGCCGAGGAGTCGCTCAAGCTGACCGAGGACGACGTCGAGAAGGGGATCGACGAGGCCCGCGCCGAGCTGAAGGCCGTCAGCGCCGACCTGGTCCTCGCGCTGGCGAATCACGGCCGGATCTCGAACCTGGAGAGCCGGGGCTCGGCCACCCGGCAGGAGCTTGACCAGATCGTGCGTGCCCGCGACGCCTCGCGGGCTCACGTCGAGCTGGGCGAGGCCCGCCTCGCCAAGGCTCTCTCGGCGCGGACGCAGGGCGACGTCGGCGCGTCGCGCGCTCGAAGCCGCGCAGAAGTCCGAACAGAAGGCGGCCCGGGGCATCGACCTGGCGGAGGTGGGTTACGACGAGATCCGCGAGCTCGAGCTGCTGGTCAAGGTCAAGGAGCGGTCCGTCGAACAGGCCCGGAGGGCCCTGGAGGCCGCCGACAACGACCTGGCATATACCCGCGTCCGCGCACCTTTCCCCGGCGTTGTCGTCAAGCGATATCGCCACCTGGGCGACTTTTCGCCGGCCGGCTCTCCGCTCCTGAGCATCTACGACCCGGACCTGCTGTACGTCGAGGCCAACCTGGAAGAGGATCGCCTGCCCGGCGTCGAGCCGGGGAACTCGGTCCGCATCGGGCTCGATGCCTTCGCGGAGCCGTTCCGCGGCCGTGTCGTCTGGGTCAACAAGTCAACCGGGGCGCAGTTCGCTCTGATGCCGCGCAACGTCGTCTCGGGCGAGTTCACCCGCGTCGTCCAGCGGGTGCCGGTGCGGATTCGGATCGAGCGCGACGACCGATGGCCGCGGCTCCGCGCCGGGCTGTCGGCGACCGTGGCCATCGCCCATGGTCCCGGCGATCCCGCGTGGGCGTCGGCCGCGGCCCGAGCGATGAGCGAACTCGAAACACGATACAACGCATCCGCCAGCCCGGGAGAGCCGGCGCCACGACGCGGACCCGTCCGGCACGGACCGGGCGGTGACGCCATGAGGACGTTGATCGTCCCACCCCCGACCCCATCCCCCGAGCCGCCGATGAGGCTCGGTCGCAAGCACTGGCTGGCCGCGCTGGCAATCCTGTTCATGCTCTTCGTCCCCTACCAGACCCTGGTCCAGACGGTCATCACCGACGACGCCGTCCGCAAGGGCGTCGAGGCCGACGAGTACGACATGACCTGGATCACCGTCGCCTACGGCGTCGGCGTGCTCTACGGCCTCTTCGCCGGGCTCTCGCTCTCGTTCCGGATCGGAAAGCGGTATACCCTTGTCGTGGCGATGCTCGTGTTCTCCGTCGGCAACGTGCTCTGTGGGGCGGCGACCGGACTCGCCTCGCTGGCGGTCGCCCGATTCATCGAGGGGTTCGGCAAGATGCTGGCGATGGTTCACGAGCATCCGGCGCCGTATTGGGTCGGGCACAAGTTCGATGGCCCTGGCCGCCGCAGACGCCGCCAGGGCCCCGATCTCGACCAATGCCTTCGCCGTGTCGAAGGCCGGGGAGTCGTCCTGGCAACCCGCGGCGATGGTGACCTGCCTGCAGATGGAGCGGCCACTCGTCTCGATCCCTGTGCCCACATCGGCGGTCAGGACCTACCCGCCTCTCCGCTGCGATAGCCTTTGGCGACCTCCTCCGCGATCAGGCCCTCGACATGGTCCCGGGCCAGCTCCTTCGTCCGCCTGCCCGTCGCCGCCGATCCGCTTAAACCGAACGGTTACCGAGCGACCATCCCGGGCGACCTCCCCTGGGGGGAAGGCCGGCGGCTCGGTGAGCTAAGGCTCTTCGACAGGGATCACGGTACTGGGCATCCACCGCCCGGACGGGTGGTACCTCGTCGTGCCTCGCTGCGAGACCTCGATCCGAGCGGACGCCCAGTCCGTGCTCTACGGGCGCAACGAGCGCCTCCGGGGGCTGGAAGGTCGGCGGAGCGGGGACGCCGGCTCGGAGGCGCATCGCCACGCCGTGGTCCGTCACGAGCAATTCCGACGGGAGCAGGCGCAGACCGATGAGGCCGTCCTGTCCGGTGGGCCCGGAGGCCGAGCGCACCGGTGACCCGGGTTTCGGCCCCCGGCGAAAAGATCGGGCGAGGCTGCAAGGTGGTCAGTGGGTATCCACCTCGGATACCTCATCCCGCTTCATCCCGGTCCAGCGATTCATCGCGAGCAATCCACCGAGGACGCACAGGATCAGGCTGAGCGCTATGAGGCGAGGCCATTCGAATTCGTACGCCCCCTTGAGCATCAATTCCCGCAGGATGCTGACGAGGGCGACCTCGACCATCAGGGTGACCGACACACGATGCTGGTGGAGGTAATAGATCATCATCCGGTAGACCTCGATGAGGATCAGGACGAAGACGATCTCCGACAGCAATTCGGTCATGGGGGCCGCGCCGTTGCTGGCCATCCGGGCGAGCCGCCACAGCGCCTGCAAGGACAGGACGAAGAGCAGCAGGATCAGCAGGGTGGCGATCACGTCCTGCAGGGTCTCCAAGGTGCGGCGTAGCAGCGCATGGACTTGCGTGTGGGGGACGGGCCTGGGCTCGCCCCGAGGGCGACCGTCGGCCGTCTCCGTCTCGCCCGGTGGAGGTAGGATGTCCTTCATGATTCACCGATCTCTACCTGCTGGAGGTCGCGAACCGGCCTCGGGGCGCGGCGTCGGCAGGATGGATGCCCAGGGACGAGTTTCACCAACAAGAAGAATCCGAACCGCCTCGCGCCCCGATCGCGGACGCGAAAAACGTGCCAGCCGCCGCCCTCCCATGCCGCGCCAGGCGAGGGCATATGGATCACATTCGACCGACAGAACGTCGAGTCGGCCCGGGTACCGGGACAGTTTGTCCCGACCGGCTGGGGCACTCGAAGGCACTTCGGACCGGGAGAGCTGGCTGTTGTCCCGCAATTCCTCGAATTCCCGGCCTTTCGCCGCCATCACGAGCGAAATCTCGGCCGCCGAGGTGATCGGGCATCTCCGTTGCGATAGGGGGCATCGGTCGCGAGAACTGCTCCAACGAGCCGGGCCGGTGGACCGGCACTCGGTGGAAGACCGATCGGCTGAGGTGGAGGAGCGGATCATGAGCGTCGCCACGATGGCCGATCCCGACCTGCAACGAGACGGGCTCGAGGAACCGCGATGGGAGCCGAGCGTGGAAGCAACCCACATCGGCGTCTCGGTCAAGGACGGCACCGTCACCCTCACGAGGCACGTGTCGTCCTCCTCGGAGAAGTACGCGGCCGAGCGGGACGCCAAGCGCGTCTACGGCGTCAGGGCCGCCGCCAACGAGCTTGATGTCAAGCTACCCGTCAGCGGCCGTGGTACCGACGAGGATATCGACGCGGCGGCCGTCAACGCCCTCCGGTCGAACCTTGCCGTGCCGGCCGACAAGGCCAAGGTCACGGTGACCAGCGGCCGGGTCACGCTCGAGGGCGAGGTCGAGCGGCACTACCAGAAGATGGCCGCCGAGAGTGCCGTCCGTGACCTGGCCGGCGTGATCGGGCCGAGCAACCACGTCATCGTCAAGCCGCGCCTCTCGCCGTCCGAGCTAAAGTCGAAGCTCAAGGACGCGCTCAGTCGCAGCGCCGAGATGGATGCACGCCAGGTCACCGTCGAGGTGGAGGGCAGCAAGGTGATCCTCCGCCGCACCGTGGCGCTCATGGGCCGAGAAGGAAGAGGCAGCCCGAGAGGCCTGGTCGGCCCCAGGCGTCGCCAGCGTCGAGCACCTCATCACCGTCGCGCCCTGACGACCCCGGTGCAATCGCATCGAGAAGACCGATCACCGAGGACTCGAACTCTAAGGGAGAACATCATGAGTGAGCGAATTCCGCGGCCGGGGTGGCGGATCGTGGGTGCCTGCCTGGCGGCCCACCTGGTCGTCGCCGGCCCGGCATGGGCACAACAGCGGACCTCGACGACGACGGGCTCGGGTGGGTCCCGCGATACCGGGCCCGTCGTCCGGACCTTCGGCGCCCAGGGCGGCTTCCGGACCGAGGTGACGAGCCGGGCCATCGGCCAGGAGAGCGGGGAGGACGGGCGGCAGGCCGCGATCCTCATGGCCGAGGTGTTCGAGCACATCGGCAGGGCACGCAATGCGATCGACGCCGACGACTCCGAACGCGCCACCAGGGAGGTGAACAAGGCCCGCGAGGGGATCCGGGCCATCCGGGCCATGATGCCCCGCGCGGTCGTCCATACCCGGACGACGGCGCCCGACGGCAAGGTAGTCTACGAGGACGAGGAGGAGATTCAGACGAGGCGCATCCCGCTGTACGAGGGAATCCTCCACGCCCAGACCCTGGCCCCGATCCTGGCAGCCCGGCGCAACGTCATGGAGGTCGCCGGTGTCCAGGTCGTCGAGTCGGAGCGGATCGCCACCGAGGTCGTCGCCGATATCGACGTGATCGAGAGCCAGTTGGAGAGGGCGGCCAAGGCCATCGAGCACAAGAGACCCGAGGATGCCGCCCGGGCCCTGGCGATGGCCCTGGTTCGCGGCATCGACCTCCGCTTCAGCAAGGAGGACTCGGAACTGGCCTCGGCCCGCGACCAGATCTGGCTGGCGCGGCGGTCGCTCGAGGAGAACAACATCCCCCAGGCACTGGCGAACCTCGCCGATGCCCGGCAGCGGCTGCGGGTCTACCGCGAGATCCTGCCGCAGGAGCAGCGGCAGGAAGTGGACCAGATGCTCCAGGAGATCGACCAACTGGAGGCGCAACTACGGCAGGAGGGCACCCGGGCGGCCACCCGCGAGGAGCGGACGCGCCAGGGCAAGACGGTGACCGGCTGGTGGGATCGGATCAACAGCTGGTTCAAACGACATTTCTAAGACCCGGCTGATCGACGGACGCCACGGGGATCGGTCCGACGGTCCCCGGAGCCTTTCCGTGGGGAGGTGATTGATGGTCAACGTACTGGCCCGGAACTGGTGGGCCATGGTCTTGAGGGGCGTCCTGAACATCCTCTTCGGGATCGCCGCCTTCGCCTGGCCGGGGATGACTTTCGCGGCGCTGGCGCTCCTCTACGGGGCGTTCGCGCTCGTGGACGGCTGCTTCGCCATCGCCGCGGCGGTGGTCGGCAGCCCGCGGGGCATGCCCTGGTGGGCCCTGCTCGTGGAGGGGATATTCGGCATCGGCGTCGGCGTGATCACGTTTCTCTGGCCGGGAATTACCGTCCTGGCCATGCTGCTGATGATCGCGGCCTGGGCAGTCACCACCGGCGTCCTCGAGATCGTCGCCGCGATCCGGCTCCGCAAGGAGATCCGCGGCGAGTGGCTCCTCGCCCTGAGCGGGGCCCTGTCCATCGCGCTGGGCATCGCACTGGTCGCCTATCCCGGGCCCGGCATCGTGGCGGTGACCTGGATGATCGGCGCCTATGCGATCACCTTCGGCGTCCTGTTCATCGTCCTCGGTTTCCGCCTGAGGGGCTGGGCGCATCGGGAGGCGGGGATCCCGCCTCCCGGCCGGGCGAGCCGCGGACCGGGCCCCTTCCGGGTTCGGCGCACCTGACGCGTTAGCATCGTCGTGAATCCATCCGAGTTCGAAAAGAGGCGCGGGTCACCGGGTCGCGCGGCGTGCCCCGGCCCTCGTCTCGCCTGGCAAGGCCCCCTGCGTGAGCGTGGGGGGATTCCTGCAGTCCGGTCGAAGGCCCGGAAGGAGGTCCATCGTGGCGGAAGGTGAAAAGATCATCGGCATCGACCTGGGGACGACCAACAGCGTCGTCGCGGTGATGGAGGGCGGGGATGCGACCGTCATCCCCAACCAGGAGGGCAGCCGGCTGACGCCGTCGGTGGTCGCCTTCACCGGCAAGGGTGAGACCCTGGTCGGCGAGCCGGCCAAGCGGCAGGCCATCACCAATCCCAAGGGGACGATCTACTCGATCAAGCGGTTCATGGGCCGCCGCCACAGCGAGGTCCAGGCCGAGGAGAAGATGGTCCCCTTCGAGATCGTCGGGGGCCCTGACGAGTTCGTCCGTGTGCGGATCAACGGCAAGGAGTACACCCCGCCGGAGATCTCGGCATTCATCCTGCGCAAGCTCAAGGAGGCGGCGGAGAGCCACCTCGGCCACCGTGTCCGCAAGGCGGTGATCACGGTCCCGGCCTACTTCAACGACAGCCAGCGGCAGGCGACCAAGGACGCCGGCCAGATCGCCGGCCTCGAGGTCGCGCGGATCATCAACGAGCCTACCGCCGCGGCCCTGGCCTACGGGCTCGACAAGAAGAAGAACGAGAAGATCGCCGTCTTCGACCTGGGCGGCGGCACGTTCGACATCTCGGTCCTCGACGTGGCCGACGGCGTCTTCGAGGTCCTCTCGACCAACGGCGACACCCACCTGGGCGGCGACGACTGGGACGAGGCCCTGATGAACTACATCGCCGACGAGTTCAAGAAGGAGCAGGGGATCGACCTGCGGAAGGACCAGATGGCCTTGCAGCGGCTCAAGGAGGCCGCCGAGAAGGCCAAGAAGGACCTGTCGTTCCAGGCGCAGGCCGACATCAACCTGCCCTTCATCACGGCCGACGCCTCGGGCCCGAAGCACCTGACCATGACGATCACCCGCAGCCAGTTCGAGCAATTGACCGACGGCCTCTTCGAGCGTTGCCGTGCGCCCGTCATGGAGGCCATGAAGGACGCCGGGCTGAAGGCGTCGGATATCGACGAGGTGGTGCTGGTCGGCGGCTCCACGCGCATGCCGCGTGTCCAGCAGATCGTCAAGGAGATCTTCGGCAAGGAGCCGCACAAGGGTGTCAACCCGGACGAGGTCGTCGCCGTCGGCGCCGCCATCCAGGGCGCCGTGCTCGCCGGAGATGTGAAGGGTGTGCTCCTGCTCGACGTGACCCCGCTGTCGCTGGGGCTGGAGACCAAGGGCGGCGTCATGACCGTCCTGGTGCCCAAGAACACGACCATCCCCACCGAGAAGAAGGAGACCTTCACCACCGCCGAGGATAATCAGGCCGCCGTGACGATCAAGGTCTACCAGGGCGAGCGGCCCATGGCGCCCGACAATCGTCTGCTCGGCGAGTTCAACCTCGAGGGCATCCCGCCCGCCCCGATGGGCACTCCCCAGATCGAGGTCAGCTTCAACATCGACGCCAACGGCATCCTCCAGGTGTCGGCCCGGGACAAGGGGAGCGGCAAGGAGCAGACGATCAAGATCGAGTCGTCCGGGGGCCTGTCCAAGGACGAGATCGACCGGATGCAGCGCGACGCCCAGGCGCACGCCGCCGAGGACAGGCGCCGCCGCGAGCTGGCCGAGGCGCAATGCCGCCGAGCAGCGCGTCTACCAGCTCCAGAAGCTCATCGATGAGAACGGAGGCCGGCTCTCCGACGCCGATACGGCGGCGGTGCGCAGTGCCATGGAGCGGGTCGAGCAGGTGAAGGCCGGAGACGACCCGGCCGAGATCCGAACGCGCGGTCGAGGACCTCGACCGGGCCAGCCAGGCCATGAGCCAGCATCTCTACGCGGGCGCGGCGACGGCGAACGCGGGCAGCCGGGCGGCCTCCGGCGGGCCCAACGGGGGCTCCGCGGACGGAGGTGCCCGAGGCCCTCAGCCGGAAGACGTCATCGACGTCGAATTCGAGGAGAAGAGGTAGTCTCTGATCCGCCGACGATGCAGATCGCGCCCGGGACGATTACCAATCGTCCCGGGCATGAGGAGTACGGGATATGAGGACTCCCGGGGGCGAACGCTGGTCCCGGACCGGAAGGAGACCGTCATGAAGAATGACCCCCGGCCCGATGGCCGAAGGCCAGTCGACGTGACGGCCTCGCCCGTCGAGGATCGAGGACGTCCCTCCGCCCCGTTCCACGAAGCCATGAACGGCTTCGCCCGGCGCGTGGTGGTGACAGTGCTCATCACGTCGTTGCTCCTTGCAGTCGCCTACTTGCTCTGGCGCGGTAGCCACGTCCTGCTCGAGGCCTTCGCCGGCATGCTCTTCGCCGTGTTCCTCGCGGCGTTGAGCGACCGCGTCAGCAAGCACACGCGCCTCTCCTACGGACGATCGCTGGCCGTCGTCGTCTCCGGGCTGTTCCTCATGGCCTGTGGGCTCGGGTACGTCTCCTGGAATCGCCTCTCCGCACAAGTCGCTGAGATGATGCAAGCCCTTCCCCAGTCCCTCGACCAGATCAAGGCATCCCTGATGCAGTATCCCTGGGGGCAGTACCTGGTGCAGAGGCGCCCGACTCCGCGAGCCGGCTCGTCGAGTCGGGACGGTTCTCCGAGGTGACGGGCCTCTTCTCCGGGGTGGCCGGATTCATTGAGGCCGCGGTCGTGATCCTGGTCGTGGGCATCTTCGGGGCGGCGGAGCCCGGCCTGTACAGGGCGGGCCTCCTCCGCCTGGTGCCGCCGCCGCACCGCCCACGCGCGGGCGAGGTGGCCGATGTCATCGCCTCCGACCTGCGCCATTGGCTGGTCGGGCAGTTGGTCCTCATGGTCATCGTCGGGATCACGACAGCGGTCGGCTTGTGGCTGATCGGCATCCCGATGGCGCTGACCTTGGGCCTCATCGCCGGTGTGCTGGAGTTGGTCCCCTACCTCGGCGCGTGGCTCTCCGCCGTGCCGGCCGGAATGATCGCACTGCTCAAGGGCCCCCAATACCTGGGGTACGTCGCGGTGCTGTTCCTGGGCCTGCATTTCCTCGAGGGCTACATCCTGCTTCCTCTGATCCAACGCCGGGCGGTCCACCTGCCGCAGGCCCTGACCCTGGTGGCCCAGGCGCTGATGGGCGAAATGCAGGGGCCCCTCGGTCTGTTCGTCGCCGCGCCGCTCACCGTGGCGGCGATGGTGGTCCTGAGGATGATGTACGTCGAGGACACCCTGGGTGACAAGGCCGTGGCCGTCCCCGGCGAACCAGGCGAAGGTGAGGGATGCCATGCCAACGGGCTGACACCGGATTGGCCGTCGCGGCCAAGCCCGGCTGTCGGCTACACCGCCGTCTCGTCGGAGTGCGCAATGCGAGCCGAGGGCGAAACAGTTGGCACGTGTCGTGCACGATCGAGCCCTCCTGAATTCATGGGACAGAGCGCATGGCAACCGGGAACTCCCTGGAAGGCGCGGCTGAGTCGGAAGGCTTCCGGAGGATGTTCGCCCCGGGCCAACTGACGCTCGGCGTCTTCTTCCCGATCGAGGCGTTCTCGGGCGACCGGCCGACGAATGCGCGACCAGGAGCGCCTGGCACGGCGGGCCGAGGAGCTAGGCTACGCCGCGCTCTGGGTGCGGGACGTGCCGCTGCGCGACCCGACCTTCGGCGATGTCGGCCAGGTCTACGACCCCTGGGTCTATCTCGGCTGGATCGCGGCCCAGACGCGCTCGATCGCGCTGGCCACCGGCTCGATCGTGCTCCCATTGCGCCACCCTCTGCACACCGCCAAGGCGGCGGCCTCGGTTGACCGGCTCGTCGGCGGGAGACTCGTGCTGGGCGTGGCGTCCGGCGACCGGCCGGTCGAGTTCCCGGCGTTCGGCGTTGACTACGACCGGCGCGATGCCCTCTTCCGGGAGAACCTTCGCGTGTTGCGAACGGTGCTCACCGAGGAGTTCCCGACCATCCGATCGCCCTATGGTGTGCTGTCCGGGGCTGCCGACCTCGTGCCCAAGCCGGCCGCCCGGCTGCCGATCCTGGTCACGGGCAGCAGTCGCCAGCCCCTGGAATGGATCGCCGAGCATTCGGACGGCTGGATCACCTACCCGCGGCCCGTGGAGCAGCAGGGGCAACTCGCCGCCCGCTGGCGGGCCGCCGTGGCGGGGTCCGGATCGGACGTGTTCAAGCCGTTCGCCCAGTCGTTCTACATCGACCTGACCGCGGACCCGGACGGGCCGCCGGAGCCGATCCACCTCGGCTTCCGCGGCGGCCGCAACGTCGTCTACCGCTACCTCGAAGGGCTCCGCGCGGCCGGAGTGCACCATGTCATCCTCAACTTCAAGTACGCCAGGCGCGACGCGGCCGAGATCCTCGAAGAGGTCGGGCGGGAGATCCTGCCGCGACTCGCGGCCGGTCGAACCGCCATCCCGGTCGCGTCGCACGCGGTTTGAGCGGGGGCAGCGACGATGAGGAGGGCGGAAACGTCCTTCGACAGGCTCGCCGGGTGGGCTGTCATCATGATCATCCTCCTCGGCCATCGTTCTTCATGAGTCACGGACGGGATCGGAGTGGTTGATGGCTGAAGTCGGAAAAGAGAGCTAGACTTGCCCCCTGGGCAGCCTCGACCATCCGAGTCTCGGCGGCGGCTTCGTGGATCCGACTCGGAAGGTCATGGGTGATGGCGATTGCGGGTGCGGGCGGTCGGGCGTCCGGCTTCGAGATCGGCCAAGTGATGGCGGGGGCCGTGTCGGCCGGCTCGTATACGGCCGGCGTCGCCTTCCTGATCCAGGCCCTCGATCAGTGGTACGAGGGGAAGCGGGGCGACGACCCGCGCTGCCCACGGCATGACGTCTCGCTCAAGGTCATGGCGGGCACCTCGGCCGCGGGATTGTCAGTAGCGATCGCCGCGGCCCGTTCTGCGAGCCGCACACGCCCGCCGCCGACCCGCGCCCGCCGGGTCCCTCAGATAACAAGCTCGTCCGCAACTGGGTACGGCGCCTCGACATCGCGCGGCTCCTAGCCACGTCTGACCTCGAGGCCGACCCTGACGGCGTTGTCCGCTCGCTCCTGCACGCCACCGCCCTCGACGAGATCGCCGCCGCGATCTTCCGCCGCGAGGACGGACCGCCCCCGCCCGAGCGGAGCTACCTGGCCGACCCCCTCCACGTCCTCCTGATGGTCACCAACATCCAGAGCATCCCCTTTGCGGTCCGGTTCCTCGGCGAGGGGGAGAACCCTCCGCTATCGTGACGATGCCCGCGGCCCTCCCGATGCTCATGGGGGCCTTGCTCGTCTCCCATTGCCGGCGCAAGAAGAAACGGCCGGGGCCTTGCGGGCTCGCCGGCCGTTGAGCGATCCCACGGGCAAAGGGCCGGCTCCGGCCGCCTCAGCCGATCTCCCGCATCACCTCGGCCGCCTTCCGCTGGTCGATCTCGGCATAGACTTCCGTCATCCGGACCGAGGAATGGTTCAGCACGGCCGCCGCGACGTCGATACCGTGGTCACGCCGGATCCGGGTTGCGCAGGCGCAGCGGGGCTGGTTGGACGACCAGCGATGGGCGCTCCGTGAGGCTTCCACCTCGGCACGCCGGCCTGGGGGCAGGAGGAGCGCGTCGATTGCGGCCTTGATCTCGCCGCGCCGCTCGGCCGAGAGGCCCTCGCGCCCGAGGGCCTCTCGGAGCCGCCTGAACTCCTAGCGCCGGGGGCCGGAGAGGTCCCGGGTCCTGAGCGGCGAGATGGTAGGATGAGGGAAGGCCCGGTGGATGGCCCGGCGGTAGGCCCCAGCGTCGTAGCGGTCAGCGAACTCCCGGACGGTCCTCAGCCCGGACGGCTTCCGATTCCGCCGCCGGTCGATCCCCTCGACGAACCCGTCCGACGGGCGGAACAGGTAGGCGCCGAGGTCGGTCGTAGCCGGGGCCGGAGGATCGCCTGGACGCGGGGCCCGAGGAAGACGACCCGGTCCTTGCCGTGGTGCTCGGTCATGTGCGATTCCGGGCGAAACTGCCAATCCGGTCCGGACATCGTGAGGTCGCCTACCTTGAGGCGGGTCACGTCGTCGGGTCGCATGCCGGTTAGCCGCTGGACCTCGACCATCGCCCGGATCGTCGGGCACAGGAAGGGCAGGGTGGCGTCCACGACATTGTCCGGGACCGGCCTGACCGGCTCGGGGGCCTCGCACCGCCCCTGGCGGAGTGCCGCGACCGCCCGGAGGTCGTGGTACAGTGCGGCGGGGCACCAGCTCTTTCTCGGTCGCCCAGCGGAAAAACTGTCTGATCGGGTCCGCCCGGCGGTTACACTCGCCCCGGGAAATCCCCTGGCGGACGAACTCTGCCCGGCACGCCTTCAGGGCCAGCGGGCCGAGGTCCTGCGCGAGCGTATTGCCGTAGAGCCGGCGGAGCATACGGACCGAGAGATTGATCAACGTGACCTGATTGGTCACCCGGCCGTTCTTGACGTAGTATTGTTCACAGTGGCGGATGTAGGGCGGCACTAGCTCGTTGGTGGTGATGTCGGACGTCGCGGGGAGCCGACGGCCGTTCGCCAGCCACTCGCTCACCAGGCGGTTGTACTCCGCCCGGCTCTCGGGCGATCGGTGCGGCTCGAGTTAGAAATCCCCGCCGTCGAGCGTGACGATGGCCTGGCAGGAGGGCTTGTGGTGGCGCTAAGACGGGGTGTAGAGGCCGGTCGCGGGCATGCGGGGAGTTCTCCTGATCCGGTAGACTACCGGTTCCAAGGGAACTTCCAAACCGCACAGCCCGACGGGCTGGCAAGCTATAAGTTTAGACTTCGGCGGGTTTTACAATCAGTCGGGGCGACCGGATTTGAACCGGTGACCTCTAGCACCCCAGGCGACACATGGGCTTAAGTGAATGGAACGTAAACACAACGCCCACAGAGTATAAGCGTTCTTGGACCGTTTGCAACCCTGCGCATTTCCACGCGCCGCTTACCATGCAGATGCGGTATTTCGCCGGTCCAAGACGGTAGTCACGGTAGTCGAGATCCCTACCTACTTCCCCCGTGAATCTAGTCCCTCGACCACAATAGTCCTCGTCGGCCGCATCAGGGTGTCGGTGATGGCTTCCCGGTCGGCCAGCCGCGCTTCAACGACCCGATCGGCCAGGTCGAGGGGCAGGCACTCGGAGAACTTCAGCTCGTCCCGAGCGGCCTCCGCCACAGACGGCCGGATGTCGCTCGGATCGGCTGCCTGCAGACGCCGGATCTCGTCATCGATTGGGCCGATCGGCTGGCGCGGCGGAAACCGGATGGCGAAGTTGTCGGACCTGAGCTTCATCGTCAGCCGACGGCTCAGCTCGTGGGCCATTGCGGCGTTGGCCCGGCCGCCCGCGAACGTCCACCAGACCGCCTCCTCGCCGGCCGAGAGCAGGACGTTCGCCCCGTCCACTTCGAGCCAGGGCATCTCGTCGCGGATTGCGGCGATCCGGGCGACGGCCCGCTTTGACCACATTCGCGAAAGATCGTCCGTCGCCAGAAGCTTCCGGATCGCGCGGCAGTGTGCGTGGCCCAGGTGCTGGCCCCGGCCCCGCCATCGCGAGCGCCCCGCGTCGTCCGCCGGCACCACGAACGCCCGCCGTCGCCTCCAGTCCAAATGATTGACCCGCCACGCCTGGCCCGCGAGTAGCAGGACCGGCGGCCCGTCGTCGCCGCGCACCAGGAACGTTGACTGGTCGACCGCGCCCAGCTCGCGACGGCCGTGCAGGACGAGAAAGAGCGGCGGCGAGCTAAAGACGGAGACCAGCTCGAGGAAGTTCCGCCGGCCATAGGCGTCCTGACCCTCGCGCCCCAGCCAGAGGACTCCGGCGTCGTCCCAGAGAATGCCACGCTCGACCATCCCGGCGATGACCCGATCCTTCGTCGCGTCGTCCAGCTCCTTGAACGCCGGGACAGCCCCGAGCCATCGCGGCCACTCCGATCGGCCGATGCCGCCCTCCTGGAGGGCCAGCGCCAGGACCTGCTGCGCCAGGATATGGAGCGGCATCGGCGGCGGGGTCGCCGGCTCGACGAAGCCCGATCGCCACAGCTCGATCAGGCCGGCGGCCTGGAGCAAGTCGTCATCGGAAGTCGCCAGGAGCAGGGCGTTGCGGTTGGTGCCGGGCCGCCGACCTGTCCGCCCCATCCGCTGGAGGAACGACGAGACGGTCGGCGGGGCATCGATCTGGATAACCCGGTCGAGGTCGCCGACGTCGATGCCGAGCTCAAGCGCGCTGGTGGCGACGATCACGCAGTTGCGACCACCGGCGAAGGCGCGCTCGGCCTGCCGCCTTTCTTCGAGGCCGAGGGAACTATGCGAGACGTACGTCGAGACGCCCCGGGCCCGCAGGTCGGCGGCGAGCTGCTCGACCCGGGAGCGGCTATCGCAGAACACCAGCCGCTTCTCGCCCTGGTGCAGCGCCGCGATGACTCTCGCTGCGTTGTCCAGCCCGCCGACGAAGTCGAGCATGACCTCGGGGGCCGGATCCGGTGTCGCCGGGGGGCGGATCACACGGCGCGGCCGGTCCGAGCCCGCCGACAGCCATTCCAGCAGCTCCGCCTCGTTGCCGACGGTCGCCGAGAGCCCGAGCCGCTGGAGATCACGCCCGGCGAGCCGACCGATCCGCTGGAGCAAGGCCAGCAGGTGCCAGCCGCGGTCGTCGCGGGCGAAGGCGTGCACCTCGTCCACGACCACCGCCCGGACCTGCGCGAAGAGCCGGTCGTGCCGCACCGTGCCCGAGACCAGCATCCCCTCGAGCGACTCGGGCGTCGTCAGCAGGCAGTCGGGCGGCTCGGCCAGCAGGCGCCGCTTGACCGAGGCCGGCACGTCGCCGTGCCAGACGGCGGCCCGGCGGCCGACGAGGCCGTAGTAGCGCTCCAGCCGCTCGTGCTGGTTGTTCAACAGGGCCTTGATCGGGCTGACGTAGAGGACCGCCAGGCCGTCCCAAGGCTCGGCCAGCGCCCGCGAGATTAGCGGAAAGAAGGCCGCCTCGGTCTTCCCGCCGGCCGTGGGGGCCAGGACCAGCAGGTTGCTGCCCTCGTCGGCCGCCTCGATCGCCCGCTCCTGCACCGGGCGGAGGCTCTCCCAGCCCAGGGCGTTGACGATCTGGTGCTGAAGGGCCGGGTGCAGTCGGTCGAAGGCGGGCATGTCAAAGGTCCAGCTCGATCTCGTCGACCGAGGCCGGCGCGCCGCGAGCGGCTCGCTCGACGCGGGTGAGCTCGCCGTCGTCAACGGTCAGACGGTAGTGGCGTCGCGGGTCGAAGTCGGCATGCTGGTCGATCCGGTCCAGGACGTCGACGACCAGTTTCTTGAGGAAGATCCGCGGGACGATCCCGACCTGGCCGCCCAGGTCGCCGACGACGGCCCCGGCCAGCCCGGACAGGTAGGCGTCGTCGGCCAGGGCCAGGACCCGATCGCGGGCCGCCGCGTCCTGGGCGTAGATGTCGCGGACCTTGCGGCCGACCTCCACCAGCCGGGCGTGGTCGAAGCCGGGCAGGCGGACCTGGACGGCCCGCGGGTTGTCGAACCGCGGGTCGCCGCCGAAGTCGACGTGCAGCCGCTGGGCCAGCGGCTCGAGCCGCCGGATGCCCTGCGGCCCGTCGTAGAAGGCCGGCGTGCCGGTGATGACCAGGTACAGGCCGGGGAATCGGCCGGCGTCGATCTCGTCGATGAGCTGTCGCAGGGCGTTGAGCCCCTTCTCGCGGACGTCGCCGCGGACCCGTTGCAGGGTCTCGATCTCGTCGAGCACGAGCACCAGCCCGGCGTAGCCCGAGTCGCGCAGGACCGTCAGCAGGCCCCGGAGGAAGCTCAGGGCCGCGAAGTGGTCGACATCGCCCTTCAACCCGGCGGCCCGCTTGGCGGCGGCCCCGACGTGCGGCTGGCCCGCCAGCCAGGCGATCAGCCCCTCGGCCGCGGCGCCGTCGCCTCCAGCCTGCGCCCGACGGTAGCCCCGCAGGGCCACCGCGAACTGGGGCGTCACCCGGCTGATCGCCGAGAGTCGCTGCTCCAGCAGGGCCTCGGACGCCGCCGCCAGGCCGGCGGCGTCCGACGCGTCGATGCGGCCCTCGGCCAGCACCTCCTCCTCCAGGCGCGTAGAACCAGCCGTCGATCACCGGGCGGAAGGCCCCCTGGAAGGCGTCCGCCGTGGAGAGCCGCTCCATCGCGCGGCGGTAGACCGTCTCCAGCCGGTGCAGCGGGGTCTCGGCCTCGGAGATCTGCACCTCGGTCGTCGCGAACCGCCGCCGCTTGGCCCGCTCCTGGAACCACCGGGCGAAGAACGTCTTGCCCGAGCCGTACTCGCCGCGGATCGCCTTGAAGCCGGCGCCGCCGCGGGCGACCGCCTCGAGCTCGGCGTCCACGGCCGGATCGAACCGGTCCAGGCCCACGGCGAAGACGTCCAGGCCCCGCTGCGGCACCGTGCCGCGGCGCAGGGCGTCGATGATCTCGCGGCGGCGTTCGGGGCTGATCGCGGGACTGGGCGTGGTCACGGTCGGGTCACTCCACCTCGAACTGTCGCTTCAGCAGCGGGACGTCCAGGGTCACGGCGTCGCGGTCGCGGTCCAGGTCCAGGATCGGGTAGCCGTCGACGTTCAGCATCCGCTGGAGCTGGGCGATGAACCCGGGCAGCCGCAGCGGGGGCAGCCCGATCCGGCGCCGCGAAGGCCGCCGCGGTCATCTGGCCGCCGCGGCGGTCCAGCTCGCGCAGCACCGTGGCGACCTGCTCATCGCCCGGCGCCAGCCGCGAGGCGACCTGACGCTGCTGCGCGAACGTCTCACTGGCCAGCAGCCGGGCGACCCAGTCGGATGCGGGCCTCGGCGCCAGGGCGGGCCCGTTCGACGCGGGCCCGGCCCGGCGGCTGACCGCGGCCTGGAACAGGGCCAGGCCGTCGTACTCGTCGTCGGAGTGTGACGCGACGGGGACCGGGCCCGCGGGCGGCGCCGGGGCCGGCTCGGACGCCGGCGGCGCCGCTTCCAGCCACCACTCGGGCATCTCGGCGCGGCGGGCGACGAGTCCCTTGCCCGGTTCGGGCACCGGGGCGAACAGAGCAAACGGCGCCAGGGCCTCCTGGGGTGCCGCCCCGCCGTGGTAGCCGTTGCCCTTCTTCACGTACCGCGTCGACTCGCGCCAGGCGAGGATGGCGTGGTCGGACCCGCCCGGGCCCAGCACGCGAGGGCCGGCCACCCGCACCTCGTCGGGGCGGACCTCGCCGTCATCGGGCCGCCAGCGGGCCTCGCCGCCGGGGGCCGCGCGGTACTCGCCGTCGCGGTGCAGGACATGGCCGTGGTCGGCCGCGATCGCCACGATCCGCCGCGCCGCGTAGGCGGCCTCCAGCAGGTCGCGGAGCGGTCGGATCCGCTCCGACGTCCAGGACCAGTCGATCTGGCTCGACCCCTTGAGGTGGTCGTCCACGGCGTTGACGACCACGCCGACGACCCGCTGCTTCTCCGAGTCGATGGCCGAGCGGACTTCCGGGTCGAGCCGGCCCCGGCCGCCGTCATCGATGTCGGCCTTGTGGAACAGGATCGGCGGCGACCCGCCGCGGCTCGCCTCGCGGAGCTCGGGGTGCTCGGCGAACCAGCCGTTTTCCTTGCCGGCATCCCCGCGACAGGCCCGGCCGGCCAGCAGGCTGGCGCGGCTGGCGGCGGTGATCGTCGGCAGCGCGGCGACCACCGTCGGCAGCGGGCGGCCGTCGGGCTCGGTCGTCACCTCGTGCCAGCGGCCCTCGCGGATCGCCTCGAAGAGCGGGTGCGCGATCGGCCAGCTCAGGCCGTCGAGCACGATCAGCAGGACGGGCGATCCGGAAGGGCCCTTCACCAGCGGGGCCACGAACCGGGCCAGCGCCCGCTCGATCGGGACGGGGCCGTCACCTGCCGGGGGCGGGGAGCCGGCCGACCAGGCGGCCAGGGCCAGGGCGAACGCCCGGTTCTCGCCGTCGCGGCGGGCGGCGGCGGCCGACTCCAGGGCCTTGTAGGCGTCGGCCAGGGCCGGCAGCGGGTCGCCGCCGATGATCGCGTCGCGGGCCCGATCCACGAAGCTGCCCCGGGAGCGGTAGGCGACCGCCAGCGAGGCGAACGGCGTGGGCGGCGTCTCGCCCGCGGCCCGCAGCCCGGGCCACGCACGAGGCGGATCGCCATCCGCGCCGCCTCGATCCGGGCGGGCTCGCGGCCGGCCTGGTCGTGCTCGGCGACGGCCTGGAACGCCGCCTCACAGGCGGCGATCGTCTCGGGCGAC
The DNA here is from genome assembly GCA_963771445.1 of uncultured Planctomycetota bacterium. Taxonomy (GTDB): domain Bacteria; phylum Planctomycetota; class Planctomycetia; order Isosphaerales; family Isosphaeraceae; genus JAKAUH01. The sequence continues at coordinate 39,738 of CAVYTQ010000003.1, forward strand.
GAGCCCGCCAGGGCGGCGGCCAGGGCACCGGCCAGGCGCTCGAGCCGCCGGGTGTAGCCGAGGATGCTCAACCGGCTGCGGTCGGCCCCGGACTGGGCCTGGATCCGCAGCAAAACCTCATCGGCCCGCGCGATGTGGCGGCCGGCCTCCTGGTGCTGCTCGCCGCGCCGCAGCTCGGCGATCACCGCGGAGGCCGCCTCGGCCAGCCGGGCGCCATCCCTCGGGGCGATGGGAGTGTCGCCGTGGTAGCGTTCCAGGCGGGCGGCGGCATCGGGGAGCGGCGAGGGGGCCCCGGCGGAGGGGAACACGACGCCGCAGGCGATCGCCAGCGCCACGGCGTCGCCGCCGGCGCCCGAGTCGATCATCTTCAGGACGCCGGCGACGCCGGGTGACTCGACCGACGCGACCTGCTCGCGGAGCAGCCGGCGGAGGTCCTCCGGCGCCCGCAGGTAGGCCGCACGGCCGGCCTCGGAGGCGGCCCAGCGGAGCCACTCGGGCAGGTCCGGGTCCCGGCGCTCGATGCCCAGCGCGTGGCGATAGAGCGCACGCCAGGCGGCGGCCTCGTCGAGCACGCCGGTCGGCACCGGCGGGTAGCCGTCGGGCGGGGCGTGGTCGATCAGGGCCTGGGCCAGGGCCGGATCCCGCAGCGTGGGCGCCGCGCGGCGGGCCTTGAAGGCGTGCAGCACGGCCTGCCAGATGTCGGGGCCGTAGAGCCGGCCGCGGGCCAGCCGGCCGAGGACGTCGCGGCCGAGCTGCTGCGAGTCGAGCGAGGTCAGGATGACGACCGGCGAGCCGGACTCCTCCGCCTCGGCCAGCGCCTCGCGGACCTCCAGGACGCTCGACGTCACGACGACCCTGTGCTGCCGGCCGCCGCAGTCCACCGTGCCCGGGCCGTCCCAGCGGGCCGACGTCCGCAGGCCGATCGCCAGCGGCTCCGGTGCCGTGCCCAGGGCGGCAATCTCGGCGACCTGCGACCGCAATTGCGGCTCGGTGAGCACCGATCCGGCCATCACGAGCCCTCCTCCTTGAAGACCTTCCATGAGATCGAGACCCGCAGCGCCGGGTCGGCCTCGAGGCGGCGGCGCAGCTCGTCCATCTCCTTGCCCAGCCGCCCGGCGTCCCAGCCCTGCCCGCCACCCTCGTCGACCGCCGTGATCCGTCGCCGGCCCGGCGACGGCCCGATAACGGGCGGCTCGACGGTCGGCGGCCCGACGATCGGCGGCGCGTTCGCCAGGAGCCTCGCGGCCTCGCTCGCCTGCTTCCGCAGCGCCTCGACGATCCCCTGCGGCAGCGCCAGCTCGTCGCGGCCGAGGCGATCGCGGACGTCCTTGAGGATCCCCTGCGCGGCCTCGTGACGGTCGTCACGGATCCGGCCCAGGCCCTGGAACACGACCCATTCGACCCGCTTGATGGCATCGACGACCGCCCCGGCGGTCGCGAGGCCCTTGCCGACCGCCTCGGCCGAGGTTTCGATCCGGGCGTCGGCCAGCGCCTTCGCCAGGGCCGTGGGCTCCCGCCGCGAAAGCGCCTTCAGCAGCGCCGCCGCCGACCGGGCCGTCTTCATCCGATGCGATGCGGCGAGCTGGTCGGTCGTGCCGCCCAGGTCGGCCCAGTGCCGCTCGAGCAGCACGGGCAGCTCGTGGGCCGCCTCGAAATGCTGGTCGACCGCCCGCATCACCGCGGCGTGCAGCGCGGCGACGTTCCCCGCGTTGCGATAGGGCGGCACATCGATCGCAAAGATCGCCCTGGCCCGCTTGCGGGCGGCCTCCCAGGCCGCCTGCTCGGGAAGCTCCTGCTCGCGCAGCTCCAGGCGGTCGGGCAGGTGGTCGATCCGGGCGTCGACGTAGATGTCATCGCCCTCGAAGAACGACCGGTTGGTCATGTCGGCGTAGGCGAGGACCAGCAGGTTGGCGACCGGAACCGGCAGGCCGGCGGCGTCGGGCTCATCGGTCCATCGGCGGAGGTCCTCCACATGCACGGTCGGCTTGCCGGAGCGGGCCTGCATCCGGGCGAAGTGGTCGCGCCAGTGCGAGGTGACGTGGAAGTGCGTCGAGCCCTGCTCGCCCAGCTTGAGCGGCTCGGCCACGCGGCCATGACCCGACGGTCGGACGTCTTCTCAACGAACGCCCGGCTGGCCGGGTCGGCGATGGCGAGCCGCACGTGCTCGAGCACAACCTTGAGGTCGGCGTTGCGCACCGGCTCGGGGAACTCGGGATGCGCCGGGTACTGGTGCGCCAGCGCCCCCTCGACGAGCTTCCGCGCCGCCTCGCCCAGCGTGGCCCCGAGCGGCGGCCGGGGCTGGAACGTCGGCTCGAGCGACTGGAAATGATCCGCCAGGTCGTGCGGCGCCTCCAGCGTCCCCGGCTCCGCCGGGCGGATGCCGTAGGCGGCCTCGAGCGACTGGAGCACCTTGATCTCCAGGGCGCTGCGCTGGTTCCGCAGCACCTCCAGCGCCACCGGCCGGTCGGCCGGCTGGAGGTGGTCGGAGTACCGGCCGAAATTCTCGCCGCTCAGGATGTGGTCGAGGACCACCAGGCTGCCCAGGTCGCGGCGCCCCTTCGCCGAGAAGAACGACGGCAGCCAGATCAGCGTCTTCGACGGGGCCGAGGCCTGCTCGCGGAACCTCCCGATCCGATCCAGGTCCTCGGCCGGCGTGTGCCCCTCGCTGTCGAACGGGTAGTCGACGATCAGCCGCCACTCCGGGTCGTCGTTGCGGAGCGAGCCGTCGGCCAGGTCGCGGACGTTGGCATACACCACCTCGACCCGCCGCTCGGTGCCGCGCCAGACCAGCTCCAACTCGGCCGGCTCGAGCCGCTCCGGCTTCTCGATCCCCAGCGCCGCGAACAGCAGGTCGTGGACCTTCGTCTTGCGGTTCGACGGGTTGTCGTGGCTGGCGGCCCGGTCGAGCACGCTCTTGACGTCCACGCCCGAGAGATGCAGCGAGATCACGGGGTTGTTCGGGTCGCCCTCCAGGCGGATCTCGCCGACCTGCCCGGCCCACTGCTTCACCTTGTTCAGCACGATCGACGCCTCGCGCCCCGGGATCGGCGAGCGGATCGTGCCGTGATTCAGCGCCGCCAGCCTGGACGCCGTCAGCGACCGCAGCGACTCGACCTCCGGCACCAGCGCCGCCAGCAGCAGCGTCTTGATCAGCCGGGCGTCGTTGCGGAAGGCGGCGAGCCGCCGAGACGTCTCGGCGTCGGCGCCGGGGTGCTCGAGGTCGTTCTCCAGGTTGACCTGGTACTGGTCCTCCAGCACGGGGCGAAGCTTGTCGACGTAGAGCTTGCGGGCGGTCTCGAACTGGGTGCGGATCAGCGACTCGCTGAACCGCTCGCCCCCCTCGGCGACCACGTCCCACAGGTCGCCGACCGGGATCAGGTCGCCCAGCCGCAGGGTATCCCGCTGGTTGACCAGGAGCTGGAGCATGATCTTCAAAGCCGTCCGCTCGCGCTGGAGCGCGCTGGAGACGGCCACCAGGGTCTGCACCAGGGCCGGGCTGAACGGGTACACCTGGCGGAACATCTCGCGCGTCGCCTCGCTGGTGAGGAGCGTGTCCAGCACCTCGGTGCGGACCCGCGTCGTCTCCTGGAACGCCAGGTCGAGCCGGCGCCGGGCCTCGGCGTCTTTGGGCCGGAGCAGCCGCTTCTCGGCGATGGCCGGCAGGTTCCGGTCCTCGAGGTTGATCCGGCCGAACCGCCCCTCCCAGTATTCGAGGATATCGGCGAAGTTCAGCGCCTCGGCGCCGCTGAGGTCCTTGCCGACCAGCTCGCGGAGGTCGCGCTGGCGGGCGACGAAGCTCACCACGGGGATCGGCCGCGGGAACTTGAACTCGACGAGGTTGACCAGCTTGGGCCCCTCGGCCTGGAGGAACTTCAGGTCGGCGGCGTGCGTGGCCAGCCAGAGGATCAGCTCGTCGAGGAACAGGATGACGGCGTCGTAGCCGAGCCCCTTGGCGTGGCGGGTGATGAGGCCCAGCCCCTCGTCGAGCGAGACGTACGATTCAGCCTTGCCCTCGGCGAGGTTGCGATAGGCCGGCAGCAGGGTGCTGACCAGGTCGACGACGAGCTGGCCCCGCGGGCCGATCGGGTCGCCGGCGTGCTCCTCGGTCGCCTCGGCCTGGAGCCGCAAGGGGGCATTCAGCGCGGCCTCGAAGGTCGCGGCGTCCCAGCGGGCGTCGAGGTCGCCCCAGCGGTCGGCGTCGTCGTTCGTCGGCGGGCGCGTGGCCTGGTTCAGCGCCGGAAGAACGCCTCGTCGCCCATCTGCCCGCGGAGGACGCGGGCGTTGTCGAAGATCGACTCGGCCAGGAACAGCGGCGGCAGCGGCGTACCGGGGTGGACGCGTTGCATGTGCCGGACGTAGCCGCCGAAGACGGCCGACTCGGCGCCGGCGCCCCGATCATGTGGAACGGGACGAGCAGGAACCGCCGGCGGCCGAGCCAGTCGTGCCGCGCGACGACCGGCGCCAGCTCGGGCACCGACCGCGCAGCCGGGTCGCCCTGGAGCAGCAGGTGCAGCACCGCCATGAAGTGCGACTTGCCCGCGCCGAAGCTGCCGTGCAGGTACGAGGCGCGGCTCGACCGCCCGTCGACGGCCATGCGGATGTAGGTCAGCGCCTGGTCGAAGCACTCGACGAGCTGCGGCGTGACGACGTACTGCCGCAGCGTCGCCTCGGCCTCGTGGACGCCCTCGGAGAGATTGAGGACGAAGTCGCCCTGGTTGACCCGCTCGGGGATGTGTTCCAGCAGGTCGCGGATCAGGACTTCGGCGGCCACGTCGACACTCCTCCGAATTGGCTGCGGCACATCGGCGACCACGTCACCGTCAGGCCGGCACCGGTCGTCAGACATCGGTCCCCCGCCTGTTCGTCGAACTGCGTCACCCAGATGCCTTTCAAGTAGCTCCTCAACCCCGGATCGCGGCGGCAGAGGTCGGCGCCCAGACCAGCCAGGTCCTGGCGCCGGGATCCGCATGGCCGGGGCCGCGCCGCAGGCCAGGATCGCGGCGGCCAGCTCCAGTTGAAGCTCGGGCGTCAGGCCGAAAACCTCATGATGGCGAGCGTTCAGCAGCGGGTCCATCCCCTCGGCGGGCACGCTGCGGACCGCCAACCCGATCGCCTTCGCGAGCTCATCCGGGAACACGATGTAATCCATGTGGACGGGGCTCTCGCGGCAGGTCAGCGCGTAATCTCAGGGCGATCTCAGCGGCGTCCTCTCCGCCTTCGACGCGGAAGACCGACAGCCCCGGCTCGTCGCCGGTCAGGGCCAGGTCGCGGGCCGCGTCGGCGACGTGTTCGGGGTGCTCGGCACTTCGATCCGGGCCCCATCGCGCCCTCCGGCCGATCCTCAGGAGCAGCATCGGGTCAGCCGCCGTTCGCCTGGTGTCGGATCAACTCTTCCTCGATCGTCTTGACGACGTAGGAATCTCCCTCCTCGAGCCGGCGCCGGCGCAGCCAGTAGGAGGCGCGGGCCGGCGGCATGAGCCGCATGGCCTGGGCGGCGGCCTCGCGGACATCGCCGTCGCCATGTTGGAGGAAGCGGGCCAGCAACAGCTCAAGACCGGTCGCCTCGATCGTCGGGGCCGTGGGGATTCCCCGATCCATCCCAGGGCCTTGAGGAGGGCCTCCGCCTGTTCGGGGGTGGGATGGCCGTCAAGCTCCTCGACGATCGGCCCGATCGCAGGCACGCCGATGTCGGCCAGCCGCGCCGAAGTCGCGTGCAGGCGCTCTACAAGGAACTCCCAATGGAGACGTCGGGCCAGCCAGCGCGCCCCGCGCTCACCGCGCGAGACCCAGAACTTCCGGGCCGCTTCCTGGACCGGGGCCGCGGCCAGCTCTCCCTTGATGCGGCCCAGCGCCTGGTAATGGACCTCGGCCGCCTCGGGCGAGAAGGGGACGTCCGACTCCGCTGTCCCTCCCGACGCCCGCGCGTCATTGCCTGGACCGGCGACCTCGTCGATCAGGATGGCGCGGCCGGTCGCCTCGCCGCCGACCAGGCCGCGATGAAGCCGATCGGATCCAGGCCCGCGTATTCCGCCGCGCGTTCGGCGGAGATCCGGCCCTGGGTATACCAGAACAGGGCTGCGGCGACACGCATCTCCTTCGCGAACGCCTCGGGCCTCTCGGCGATGGGCGCGAGGATCTCTCGGGGCAACTCGATCTCGATCAGGCTCTCCGCGTGTCCGATGCTCATGATCCCTTCCTCCCTCGCGGCTTCGGGGCCGGTGGCCGCCAGGCCCGGACCTGATCTCCAGTATAGCCGATGGCCAGGGCCTCGGTCGCGACGAAGTCCTCGAAGTAGTCGCCCAGCCCCATGCCCATGGCCGGGTCCATCGTGTTGTGCCAGAGCTTCAGCCAGAAGATCAATTCATCGATCCCGGCGAGCAGCGCGACCAGCCGCTCGGCCGGTACGCCCTCGTCCTTGAGCCGGACGAAGTAGGTGGCGATGGCGCGGGCCTGCTGGAGGTGGTCCCAGCCGGCCCAGGCGACCGGGAGCGTCGGGTCGCCGGGGCGCTCGCAGCCGGGGTAGCTGACGAACCGCTCCTTCGGCACGTCGAGCTTGCCCCGCAGGCCCCAGTATTCGGGCTTCTGGAAGTCCGTCCGCGCGTACTTCGGCGGCACGGGGATCGCCTCGATCGGCCGGCCCTGGCGGTCGAGCAGCGGCTTGCCCTCGTCCTCGTCGCGCTGGAGCCGCCAGGTCTCGCGCCACTCGGCCCGGGTCCGCAGACCGGTCTCGGTGTACCGCAGCACGGGCAGGAACGGCACCGACTCGGACGCGACCAGCTCGGCCAGGAGCTTCAGCACGTCGACGGCCTCGGTGCCCCGGTACAGCGCCGCCACCTGGAGAAAATCCCGGTCCGACCCGGCCCGGTCGGCGAGCTGGGCGACGGTCATCAATTCGGGATGTTCCGGGTCCGGCCAGTAATCGGGGGTCTCCAGCCGGTCGAGCAGCCACGAGCGGAGGGCCCGCCGCACCTGATCGTCCCACGGCTCGCGCTGCCACCGCCGCTTGCACTCGGGCCGCTCGATGAGGCCGATGTTCGGGTTCGATTCGATGAGCTCGATCCGCCGGGCGACGAGGTCGCGATACCAGTCGGGCCGGTCTGCCGGGATCTCGGTGATCGGCGTCGAGCTGTGCCGCGCAAACCACGAGGTTTGCAGCTCGCCCGCCGCCATCTGCCGGGCCATCACGATCTCGAACGGCCGCTGACCCAGCTCGAGGCCGGGCACCTGCGCCCAGTTGTCGGAGTCGCCGACGGCCGGATCGTCGGCATCGAGGAGGCCATAGAGCCGGTAACACAGCCAGTCGAGTTCTTCCTGGAGGGCGACCATCCGGGTCTGGATTCGCTCGGTCTCGGCGCGGTTGGCTGCGAGGCGGTCGGATGTTGGGGTTTCTCGCTTCACGACCTCGGGGGGGCTCAGGGCGACGAGGGACCGCCCGAGCGATTCCAGATCGCGAGCCAGCGTGGTGGATTCAGTACGAGCCTCGACGACAGGGAAAGCCCCGACTCCGGCGACGGTATGCTCGTAGAAGAATTCCCATCTTTCATCGTAAACGCCTCGACCAATTCCACTGCTTCCTTTCGTTTGAAAGTTTTGCTTCATCCAGAAGCACGCTGTCGAGCTGTTGAGAAGACCAATCAAGGCGAGGTGATCATCGTCCGTGGCCTCATCGGGGAGTTTGATGACGGGTGCAGAGCGGTTAAAGACGCTTCCGTTTCGATCAAAGACAAAGTGGTTGTGAGTAGCTACAAATGCGAAAGGGATTGATAATTGTGACCTCGCTCGGTCTCTCGGGAACTGGTGATAGTCGTACCAAGGACGTCCCGTCGAACGGTAAGTCCCGCCACCAAACGTAGAGCGCTCCCAAAGTAGGGTCTTCAGGTCGAGAAACCAAGACCACCTTTCCTCCCTCGGAAAATCAATCCACTGCTGGACTCTTTCGTCGTATGGGAACAGGATTGACTCATTGCTCGACGACTTCCAGTCGCGAACGTCATCGCCGCGAATCTGCCCCCGAAACCCTGCCCAGAGGCGGCGCCTCTCGACGAACTCCTTTGGCTGTACGAATGCCTCGTCCGCGTGGGTATCTTGATAGAATCCAATCGATGAAGCGATCTGATCGAGCCTCCGACTTCCGGCCTCCACAAGCTGATCTTTGAGCTCTACCGCCCCGCCGCCCCCGATGCTCCATGGATGCTTCCCATACTTTACCCGCTCCACATGCGTCACGCTGACGAACTCGTTCTCCGCCCGCCCGTTATCCAGGTGATCGACGATCGACCGCCAGACCAGTCCCTCGCTCGGGTCATCGGGCGTGGTCGGCTCGCCGCGAATGCCGAGGACGGCCCGGACCTGATCGGTGACCGGTTTCCGGTTCCGCCCGAGGAGGATGACGGTCGGCGTGCCGTGGCCGGGGATGTAGGCGCCGGATGTGTCGATGACGTGCGTCAGGTCGACGGTCGGCAGGAACTCCTGGATCAGCTTCTTGCCGAACTCGCGCTTCATGAACGAGTTGGCGGTGATCATCCCGACGTGGCCGGCGCCGGTAGGATCGTCGGGCGAGGCGAGCGCCAGGTCGAAGAACCGCTCGGTGAACGGGACGCCGAGCGAATACTGGCGGTGGCAGGTCTTCGGGTATCTTGCGCGATAGGCCTGGTTCTGGGCCGGGTCCTTCGGCGTGATGTACGGCGGATTGCCGACGACGGCGTGATACTGCCGGCCGAGGATGGCATCCAGCTCCCTGGGGGTCTCGGTGGCATACGCGTCGGGAGCGATCGGGCCTTCTTCGGTCTCGAGGAAGCCCTGGCCCTCGCCCCGGCCGGACCGGTCGAACCGGACGCCGCCGAGCAGGCTGTCGCCGACGGCCAGATGGATGTGCTCGTCGAGGCCGTCGACGTCGGTGAGCTTGCGGTACTCCCCCGCCCGCAGCGCCGCCAGGACCAGCCGGAACCGCGCGATCGCCACGGCGAACGGGTTCAGGTCCACCCCGTGCACCGCGTCGAGTGCCTTGACCACGTGATCGCGGGCGTTTCCGCCGGGCTCGCGGGCCTGCCAGCGCCGGAACAGCCGGTCGAACGCCCCGAGCAGCAGGTGGCCCGAGCCGCAGGTCGGGTCGATCATCCGGACCCGGTCCAGGCCGAACGTGTCGATCGCCGGGTCGAGCGTCCGGTCGAGCAGGAAGTCGGCGACGAACTCCGGGGTCTGCAGAGAGCGCGTATTTCTTGCGGGCCGACTCCGAGAGGTCCTGGTAGAGGTCGCCCAGGAACCGGGTGTCGCCCGACGAGTTGACCAGCGACCGCCGCAGCTCGCCGGTGTTCGGGTCCACCTCGGTCCAGAACCGCCGCAGCGCCATGGCCATGTCGCCCGAGATCGTCACGGGCGACCAGATCGGATTCCACCGTTTGTCGAACAGGTCCCGCAGCCCGGCCAGCCTGGCGGCCTCGCGGGCGACGTGCAGGAAGTAGTCGCGGTCGGAGTGGACCGGATGCGACCGGAAATAGGCGTCGTAGGCACCCTCGGCCCAGGCCCGCTCGGCCGGGTCGGCGTGGGCGATCCAGGGGTGAACGACCCAGCCGTTGTCCTCGACGTAGCGGAGGAATACGCCCGAGAGCACCCAGGCCGCGGCCACCTGCGTGAGCTGGTCGTCGCGCCAGTCGGCGTACTTCAGCCCCGTCCGTTGGCGGCGGGTCTGCTCGGCGTACCGGGCCTTCAGGGCCTCGGCCGTCGCCGGGTCGTCCTGTTCCCGCCGGTGCAGGTCGTCCTCGACCTTCTTCAGCAGCCCTTGCAGGTCGCGAAGCAGCCCCGCCGCGTCGATGCCCATCATCGGGCCGGTGCTCGTCGTCGTATCCACGGACAATCTCCTGGCCATCTCCTGAGACAAGCACGCATTCTAGCGGGCCGGCCAGGCCCCGACCAGCGATCATCGGCCGGGCGAACGACGAATCGCCAGCGTCCTCCGCTCCTCGGCGCGGCATCCGATCCGAGTCGCCACGTTCACGTTCACACTGTGAGAAGGTTTGTGAGGAGGCTCGTAGGGTGGGTCGAGCGAAGCGAGGCCCACCGATCCTACGCCACGGTACCGGTGGGCCTCACGCCTGCGGCGTTCGACCCACCCTACTTCTACTGTCCGAGATTGACGGGGATCGATGTGGAGGAAGGGCTACGATCCTCGGGGTTTCGGCCCGGCCGGGACCGATTCAGCGGCGTGTAATCCGGTCGCGGCCCGAACGAGCCCAAACCCCTTGTTTTCAGCCACTTGAGCCACATCATCCATCGCTTATATGGAACAGTAGAACTACGGGACTACGGGACTGAGCACTTGCCACTTGCCACTTGCCACTGACCACTTTGGTTGCGGCCGAAGGCGGCGCTGTGGTTCGATCGTCCGAATCCTTTCCTGACCCGCGAGCCCGGGAGTGCCAACGACCTGACCGACAGCTCCCCCGGGCGGGCCGAATCGGGACCGGACCGGACGGGTGGAGACCTGACGGTCCCGGCCGCGTCGGGGTCGGAGACCGCGCCGCACGTCGATCGGGCCGATATGAGCCCGACGCGCCAGCGAGTGCGTGGCGTGATCGGCTCGGGAATCCACTCGCTGGCGCGTCGGGCTCGTATGCGCAACGCAATCGCGAGGCGCTCTCATTGTCGCTGGCCGGGATTCTCATCGTCGTCGATCAGGAGGACGGTCTTCGGTTCAGCCCTCGACCCGGGGCGGGCGATCCGGCCGCAGGAATTGGGCCATCCTCACCGGTCAAGACCTCGAATTCGGCATCCGGTGCTTACCTGACTACATGGTATCCAGCACTTTCGACAACCGCCGCTCAGGACGATCTCGCGGGGCCCAGGAGGGGATTGTGTGCATGCATTTTGTATTCCAGGGCCCCCAAAACCCCCTGTACCCCCTCGACTCTTCTTTCTCCCCCTACTATCAGGATGTACCAGCTTTGCAAAAACTGAAATGCACCTATCGGCCAAGAGGGGCATTTTCTTGACGCAAGCCCTTTGGCCAGAAGCAGAAAATTTACTTGGAAATTCCTGGAGATTTTCCGGCGCGGCGGCGGTTTCCGTGGCTCGGTTCATATTTGGCCAGTTGTCTGTGATTTGGCGTGAGTTTCAGAAGCCGCTCTTGGCGAGGCGGAAAGCCTCAAGACGGCCCGCCCATTTGGCCCGCTGGGGAGAGCTGTCGGCCCAGGCCGATGTCGGTCACGCTTCCGCCTGCACGGTCCAGCCCGACCGACCGGATCGGAGCGGCGTCAGGCGGAAGCCTGACCGACGTGGGAGTCGGTCCGGCCATCCACTCGCTGGCGCGTCGGGCTCATAACGGCGGGATCGTCCCATCGGGCGCCATCCCACCGTTCGGCGCTCGAATTCGCGCCGGCACATCCCCGTTCACAGCCCCGCCCGATGCCGGTTCTCGAGCCAGGACTCGGGGACATGGGCATACTGGCTCGAGTCCAGCACGGGGATCGCCTTGCCGTCGAGGATGGGGCGAGCGCTGAGGCCGTCGCCGGCCACCAGCACCCAGATCGCCGGCGGGTCGCCGGCCTTGCCGGCCCGGGCCGCCAGCCGGGTCAGCCAGTCGACCTGGTCGTAGCGGGCGAGCAGGCCGGGGCAGGTCAGCAGGATCGGCCCCGACCCGGCGAAGAGGTCGGCCTCGGCCGTCGGCATGGCCTCGCCGACCAGCCGCAGCAGGTTCTGCCAGTCGCGCGAGCCCGGCGGCGCCGCGTCGGCCCCGGTCACGACCGGCCACTTCACCCGCCGCGCCTCGGCCCGCGCCCTCAGGTGGCGGATCAGCAGGCGGTCGACCGACACCGCACGGAGCCGGAACCGCTCCGCCAGCTCGGCCTCGGCCGCCCGGATCCAGCTCGGGCGGACCGTCAGCACCAGGAACTTGCCGCCGGTCAGCGAGCGGCGGAGCTGCTCCTCGAACAGCCGGGCCTCGGTGATCTCGGGCGTCGAGGGCGGCCGGCGCGCGGTCTGGCGGGTCGAGAGGCGGGCCGGCAGGCTCGAGCCGTTCGTCGCCAGGTGGCCGTTGGCCGTCGTGGCCCGGACGTAGGCGCCGACGTCGTCCTGGCCCGCCCGGGGGTCGAATTGCAGGTCGAGCCCGGCGGCCTTGAGCAGCTCGTCCAGCAGCGGCGGGTCGGGAAGGGGCTGGGCCTCGGGGTATCGGCCGGCGACCCGCGCCCGGATCTCGTCCGGATCGACCCGGTTCAGCCCGGACAGGGCGCCGATGGAGAGCCGCAGGGCGCGCTCGGCGTCCATCTCGCGGGGGTAGAGCTCCTGGCGGCTGGAGACGGCCGCCGTGCGGCTGGCCCGCGCCGCCAGCCGCAGCAGCCGATCGGCGGGCAGGGCCTCGGGGCCCTCGCCCTCGGCCGCCGCGGGCCGCGCCACGTGCATGAGCCGCTCCAGCACCCGGGCCGGCGAGGCCAGCGGGTCCTCGGCGGCGATGGCGTCGGCCAATGCCCCCAGCCGGGCGGCGTACTCGGCGAGCGCCTCGGACCGGGCGATCAGCACCCGGCCCCCGGGGCGGCGGACGACCAGCCTCGGCTCCTTCAGCCCCAGCTCGGCCTCGACCGCCGCCCGGGCCAGCGCCGCGGCCTGCCGGCCCGGCTCGCGGGCGTCACCCTCGCCCGCCGCGGCCGGGACGACGCCGCGCAGGCCCTCGACCAGCTCGCCCAGCTCCAGGACGCCCCCGGCGGCGTCAACCAGCTCGACGACCTGGTCGCGGACCCGCGTCACGGCCGGGTCCTTGAGCCAGCGCTGGCGGTCCTTGTTCAGGATCTGCCCCACCCGAGCCCGGGTGACGCCGGTCGCCATGGCGACCTGCGACTGGGTCGGCCAGTCGCCGGGCCCGGCGAGCTTCTCGTCGAGGCCGAGCATCAGGACGCGGGCCCGGTAGGCCGCCGGCCCCTGGGCCTTGGAGACAGTGCCGACGACCCGGGCCACGAGCCCGGTCAGGTCGGCGGCCTCCGCCGCTCCGTCCTCCTCGGGCTTGATCGGCTTCGGCCCGGTCGTGGTTTCGCCCGTCCCCGATAGCTGGCCGCCGAGGACCTCGATGACCCCGATGATCTCCAGCCGCGTCTTCTGCCCGACCCCCGGCATGAACCGGAAGGCCTGGGCGGGCCGAGCCAGCAGGTCGCCGACAGTCACGACCCCGGCCCGGTCCAGGGCGTTGGTGGCGCGGGTGGACAGGCCCAGCAGCGCGATCGGCGTCGCGGCCGTCGCCTGGTCGAGCGGGACGCTGGCCGCGGCGACGGCGTCGCGGCCGGGCCGACCCCGCGCCGCCTGGTCGAACACCCGCCGCCAGGCGGCCCGCATCTCCTCGGCGTTGTCGAAACGCTGCCGGGGGTCGCGGTCCAGGGCGCGGCGGAAGAACGCGGCGAGGTCCGGCCGCACGGCGGGGTCGAACGGCGAGGCGTTAACGACCAGCTCGGCGCCCGTCAGGTCGGCGTCGGCCGAGCCGTCGCCCCACTGCGGCGTCCGACCCGTCGCCATCTCGTGCAGCGTGGCCGCCGCCGCGTACCGCTCGGCGGCGAGGTCCCACCGCCGCGACGGCCGCTGGCCCAGGAACGGGTCGAGGTAGCCCCGCGTCCCCAGCCGGATGTCGTCAACCGGGGCACGCGACAGCGAGAAGTCGAAGAGGATCAGGTGCAGCTCCTTCTGCTCGCCCACTCGCCGGATGGCGATGTTGTCGGGCTTGATGTCGCGGTGCGGGATGCCGTTGCGCTCCAGCGACGCGACCGCCGAGAGCAGGTCCTCGCCGAACCGCTGGAGCAGCTCCAGGCCCAGGCCCCGCTGCCGGCCCTCGCGCTCGAGCCTCTGGGCCAGCGTCTCGTCGCCGGTGTTGGAGAGCACCAGCACCGTCCGGCCGTTCATCTCGGCGACGTCGACCAGGTTGATGATGAACTCGCTGCGGAGCTTCTGCAGCACCTCGGACTCGTCGCGCAGCCGCTGGCCGTCCTCGGCGCGCGGGCGACCTTGAGCACGAACGACGCGTCCCCCTTGCGGACCCAGCAGCGCCTGGGCCGTCGAGCCGCTGCCCAGCTTCTTCTCGACGACATAGCCGCCGGGGAGCACGTCGCCGATGGCGGCGGCGAGCGGATCGGGGCACTCGGCCGGGCCGTCGGGCCGGGTCGCTTCCTCCTCGACCGCATCGAGCTGGGCCAGGAAGTCGTCAACCGAGGCCAGCCGGGTATTGGGGTCGGGGTGCGTGCTCCAGGCGACGAGCTGCTCGAGCTCGACCCCGCAGGCGTCGAGGACCGACGAGAGCTGCAGGCCCCTGTGCTCGCGGAGCAGGTCCCGCATCGCCAGCTCGCTCGAGGCCGGCGGCCGGCCGGCGAAGAGGTGGTAGGCGATCGTGCCCAGCGAGAAGACGTCGGCGGCCTCCTGCGCCTGCTCGGGCGACAGGAGCGTCTCGGGCACAGGTAGATCCGCTCGGAGGCGCCGAGCCAGGGGTCGATGTGGATCGTGCCGCTGGGCGTCGTCGAGCCGGTCCGGCGGGCGCTGAGCTGCCAGTGGAAGATCCGCGGCTCGGGCGCGTCGGAGTCGGGCCGCTCGACCAGGATGCTCTCGGGCGAGAGCGCCCGGTGGATGACCCGCTTGCTGTGGGCGTAGCGGACGGCATCGGCGACCTGGCGCAGCAGGCCCAGCCGCTGGCCGAAGTCGAGCTGGTGGGCGCGGCGGGCCAGGAAGTGGTCCAGCCGCACCGAGCCGGGCTCGTGTCGGAACAGCAGGCAGGGCCCCAGCTCGTGCTCCTGGTAGTCGAGCGCGGCGAGGATGCCGGGGTGGTTGAGGCCCTGGAGCGTCTGGAACTCGCGGCGGGCGGCGCGGGCGATCGGCTCGCGGGCCGCCTCGTCGGTCAGCCGGGCGACGACGTAGGTCCGGACGCGGCGGTAGGTCGCCTCCATGTGCGCGTGCCGGGCCTCGCGGTCCTGGAAGCCGGGCCCCTCCCAGAGCAGGTCGCCGAGGACGTACTCGCCGACCCGCCGGGAGCGCTCCGACGGCCGGATGCCGGCGGCCTCCACGGCGCGGGCCAGCGCACCGGGCGGCGCCGCCTCGATCGTGCCCCGCGAGTACGGGTCCAGCCCGCGGGCCCGCCGTTCGAGCAGGGCCGCCATGATCCCATCGCGGCCCCCGCCGCCCGGCGCCGGCCTCGCGATCGGCCAGGCAGACCCGCGCCCGGGCCGGCTCGTCCAGCCCGCACACGAGCTCGGGGTCGGACAGGAAGACGAGGGCCTCGATGAACGGGCAGCGGGCCCGCCCCCAGACGGGCTGGCGGGCCAGGACGGACGCCAGGGACCGGGCCTTCTGGTTGGCGAGGTAGAGCGGATTATCGTCAACCACGACCTTGCCGTCGGGCCTGGTCCACGTCCAGGTCCGAGCGTCGCCCGCGACCCGCCCGGGGCGGCCCTTGAGCTCGACGAGGAACAGGCCCATCTTCGTCAGGACCAGGAGGTCAACCTCGTAGACGGCGCCGGAGTCCGAGACGAACTCGAAGTTGGACCAGGCGCGGAGGGGTTCCTGGTCGGCGAGCCGCTGTCGGATGAAGTCCAGGCCCCTGCGCTCGTGCTCGTAGCGCGAATGGGTGATCGTCTTCCAGTTCCGCGTCATCATCGCCGTGGCCGGCCCCAACCATCGATGCCATCTCACCCCTTCCCTGCATGGGGACGGCAGGGGCACCGTCGAGCCGATGGTATCACCCGGGCTCGCGGCGGGCCAGCCGAGAGAGACCTAATCCTGGCTGAACGCGTCAGCCACCATCGTGGCCCGTCCCGAATCGGTCCGCTGTCGAAGCCGAGCAGCCCGACGGTCACCTCTCCCAGCATCTGCCCTCGGGCGACCGTGGCTGCGACTGGCGATGGAGAGCAACCACAAGATTCAGAGCAACGACAGGTCGTCGGGATCGACGCAGCGATGGACGGCATCGGGGATGACGATCGTCATCTGCGTAGGGTTGTCATGCTGGGCGGCCACGGGCCGCAGGAATCCGGAGTGGCCCTCCGCTCAGAACCCATCGCCGCGATGGGCGGCCTGGATACCGGCCTTGGCGACGGGCCCGTGACCGCGAGGGTGTCGCCGCGGGCCCGGGCTGCTTCGGGCGGGCTGCCAGTTGCGACACGCAGGTCGGCGATGAGAGCGTCCAGGACTCGCGATCACCGGCCGCCGCCCGCGGTTGCCGTGTCCGACGGCCACGGGGGCGCCGTTACCGCGGGGGCCGCCCGACGGCGGTCCCCGCGCACGCCACCGCGGACGACCTGCCAGCGTCGCCGAAAGGGGCGGGCGGGCGGGACCGACCCGAGCCGGCCGCCCATTCATCCGCTCCACATGAGGCTCTGAGGGACCGAATCAACGGCGCCGATCGACCCCGGCCGGGTCCGTCGGGACCAGCCGAAGGGAAATATCACGGCCACCGACCGGAGGATCGGCCCCCTGGCCTGGCGGCCTCTGCCGGGCGTGCCGGGGGCTGTGAGCCCCGGAGGGCTCGTCGTGGCTGCCGACGCCATCGGACGGCGGTTTCCGATGAGGTTGAGCGTCGGGACGACGGGGGGCGTTTCGGTTGACTGTAAATCGCCGGACTGGTACTTGCTCCAGGCCCCGCGGAGCGCCCGCGGCCCTGATCCAGACCGCGTTGACGGACTGACCGCGAATACGCGCCTTCTTGGTCCGCTCGCCCCCATGTCCCTCCGCGATCGGCTGCTGGTTGTCGGGATCGACGAGGCAACCGAGAGAGGCGAGCTGATCGATCAGGGTCCGGACGGTGATCTGGAGCTCCGGCCGACCTTCCTGACGGAGCTGACCCTGGACCGCCGCCTGCGCGAATGAAATGCAGAGCTTGATCACGGCGTCGTGGTCGAGCTCGGCCAGGCACATCGGAGTACGGCCCGGCATCCGAGTCAGCTGGCCGACGACCTTCTCCTTCTCGCGGCTGTCATCATCGACGATCCTCGGCCCGAGGCCCCCGATGCGGACGCGCCCGAAATCGATCTGGTCGCCCAGGATTCGGACAAAGATGCGAGCCGGCGTGTCCGCCTCGACGTCACCGGCGGCCGCGATCACCATCGCCTCGAGGTGGTCTTCCGCGAACGATGCGACTGCGGCGGCCGCCTCGGCCTCGCCCCAGACGTCGCCCATGAACGACGCGAACAACTCGAACGCCGTGGCCACGCAGGCGTGGTTAGTCGCGATCCGCGAGTCGTTGGTCCGACCCCGAATCCGCTCGAGATACCTGCGTTGCCAGTGGTCGACACGGGTCTTGAACTCCGCTCCCCGGTCGCGCCGGATGAAGTCGGCGACGAATGCGGCCGTCCAGCCGCGATAGAGGTGGCACTGCTCGAGACAGCGCGCCACCCGATCGTAGTCCCGTTCCGGGTTCGGC
This sequence comes from uncultured Planctomycetota bacterium, assembly GCA_963771445.1. Lineage (GTDB taxonomy): Bacteria > Planctomycetota > Planctomycetia > Isosphaerales > Isosphaeraceae > JAKAUH01. The sequence goes on from CAVYTQ010000003.1 coordinate 57,109, forward strand.
ACGCGGACGACCACCGCGCGTCCGAGACCGGAGGCATTGCTGTCGGGGAAGTCCTCGCCGGTGCAGATCATCAGGCCGCGGATGGCCTTCGTCGTGTTCATGGTGGCGTCCGACCTGAGCCGCGACCGGCCCGAGCGGTCACCATAGCACTGCAAGACCATCACCGCATCGGAGTGGCGAACATCATCCCGTTTGTAGTCGTTGACGACGTAGAGGGCATCGCGGAAGGAGTACCCGGTCGCCAGGATCGACATGCCGGTCGACTTCCACGACATGAGGCGGCCGCTGGATGCTCCGCCGAAGTCGCCGTGGAAGTTCGCGGCGAGGCTGGCGAGCAAGCTCTTCCCGCTCCCCGTCAGGCCCGCGAACCAGATCAGCGGCCACGCGGCGATCCCGGCGGGCCGGAGCGCGATCGGCAGCACCACGGCCGCGAGCATCGTGCACACGACGTTGCGATCGTTGATGCCCATCAGGTCGTCGAGGATGTGCCGCTTGACCCGGCGGAGCTCGTCGGGATCGAGGTTGCGAAGGCCGAGCCATCGGGCTTTCTCCTGGCCGGACAGGTCGATTGCCGGCACGCCGTCACCCTGGACGGCGTCGTGATATCCGTCGGCGTCGACGAAACCGCCCGGCACGAGGAATCTCGCGAAGTCCGCGGTCCAGCCCGGAGACGTGAGGTACCTTCGGGCCACGGGCTGGCTGTTGCGGCTGATCGCGTTCCGGACTTCGTTGATCGAACCGAGGAATTCGACCCTCGAGCCCGCCGCGTCGATGAACGCCCGCAGCAGCTGCTCCGAGTATTGCTCGGTCGAGATGTCAAACCTGCTGGTCTCGCCATGGACCTGGATCGTCCCGCGCAGGCGTCGCGTGACGGCCTCGTGCTCGTCGACGTCGCCGAGGATCCGCTCCTCGCCGATCGCGGCGACGAAGTTCGTGAGACGCCTCTGCCACTTCTCGCCGATCGCGTAGAAGCCCGTCGCCTCCGGATTGTCCGCATCCACCCGGGCTTCGTATTCGATCTGCTCGGCGGCCGGCGCGGCAGGCCCGCTACACGACGGATCGTCCACCGCGTGGATCAGGTAGGCTTCGAGCTGGTCCGCGAGAACCTGCCCTTGCTCCGCCTCGAGACCGAGCCTCGCCAGCGCCGCGTCCACCACACGTTGCCGCACGCTCGACGCGCGGAGGTCGCCGACGTCACACGCCAGGACCTCGTCCGTTTCCCGTCGCCGGATCGTCACGTCCCATCGCCTTGCCGACGCCCTTGCCACGGCCACATCGACCAGACTACCGAACGCCGGCTGCTCCGGCTCGACCGGCACCGAATCCTCGACGAAGCTATCGGAGAGCTTTTTGCCGCCCGCGAGTTCCTGCTGCTCCACCCCTCAGTCCTCCAATCAGTTCGTTCCGTGACTCTTGAAATGCCCGCGCAAGCCATCGCATTCCTCAGGTGGGTGCCAGATCCAAACTCGCCGCCCCAGCCTGTTGGCGAGCTGTCTCACGTGTTTTTCCGCGCGCTCCTTGCCCGGCCAGGTGCCGTCGAGCAAGCGATCGTCCTCGGCGATTACCATGATCTCCCGGTCAACGCGATCGAGCAGTTGGACCAGATGATCAACCCCGCTGGAATTCGCGGGTCGGCCGATGGCGCAGTAGCCACGGCCAAGGAGGAGCGCAACGTCGCCGAGGCTCTCGGGGATCAGTATCCGGCCCGTGAACTCCTGCCAGCCGACCGGCACGATCAGCCCCGGCCGGCTGCCGTTAACCAGTCGGTCCTCGACAAGTTCATCCTGGTAGTGGCGGATGAGACCGATCACGGAGCCCGACCCATCGACCAGCGGGAAGGTCCACGCCGCGCCGTCGTCAACCCAGCTCTCGTCCTGAGCGGGCCGCCGATTGAATGGCCGCCAGCCGACTCCAAGCCGGTGCAGCACGTCTTCGGCGACCTCGAGGCGATCGGCCAGCTCGCCCAGCACCTCGGGCCGGTCGAGCAGCGCAGTGCGACACCGCTCGGCCTCGTCGGCGATCGATGCCGCCGGTTGCCACGGCGGCACCCAGCCCTCCTCCCTGGCCCAGGCGAACAGGGTCCCGAGACTCAACCTCGAGCCGCGTTGGCCGCGACACGGGGACGCCGCCTCGGCCGGCGCCGCGAAGGTGCCCCACCGGTAATCGAGGTCCGCCGGCCGGTACTTGCTGCTGGATTGGGCGGACCACTGGTGCCAGACGGCGAGGCCCTGGTCGCCGAGCTCTCGCAGCGCCATCCCGACGAATAGCCAGCGGTCGTGATCCTCGAAGTACTGCTCGCGGAGATGTGTCAGCGCCTCGCACGCGGCGACGGCGTGGCGGTCGAGGTCCGCAAGATTGGTGATCCGAGCTGCGCTCGCGTCCGCAGTTCGCCCGCTTTTCGGCGAGAATTCGGGCGGGACCAGCGGCGAGACCGGGACCAGGTCCGATCGTGCGCCCGCCGCGAGGATCGCGGCTACGGCCGCCTCGCCGCGCAGGAAGCCGTCGCTCCGATCGTCCGTCTCACCGTCCCACACTCGCGTCCAATGGTCGCGCCGCGGGTGTCGGCCAGGGAGGCGGATGGTCGAGCCGTAGCCCTTCCCGGTCAGCGAGGGGCTCTTCGGGAAGGACTCCGGCTCCTTGTGAAGGCCGTGTTGCTGCCAGTCGTGCACTAGCCACTTGCCGAGAAGGTACGACTCGCCGCACGGGATCAGCCGCCGGTGGAGGACACAGACGTGAAAACCACCGGCGCCGTTCGAATCCAGGACCAGTACTTCGACGCCTCGCTCCATCGCCCGACGCGCGACGACCTTGGCAAACATCCAATTGGAGTTAGGATCGTCGTCAGGGCCGTGAGGGGTCGATTGTCGAGCCGGAGCCGGGACGGCCCCCCGCGAGGCGATCGCCCTCGTCCGCACACGCGAACGCGGCGGTCGCCTCGACGGGGCAAACATTCGGTCGCCTGTCGCGCGTTGTAGCACGAGTCCGGGACTCGCACCGAATCGACTTCAAGGATTTCAGCGGTCAATCCTGGAGTCGGTACTCGTAACCCCGCGCATCGCAGCACGGGCACGGGCCCTGGAGGTCCCGCCCGCCGTCACAGGGTGCACACGCAGCCCACCGGTCGGGATGTGGCACGTTGAGCAACCTGGCGACAAGCGACGAGTACGCCACCGAGGTCGAATCCTCGGCCACGAGAAGTCGCCGGAGCGCAGGATTGCTGACCGCGGCGGATCGGAACTTCTCGAAGGTCGGTTCGAGCTCTAGCCAGATCCAGGCCTCGAGGTCGAAGGTCGTCGGGTCGGCCAGCTCGGCCCGTACCCGTAACGGCCGATCGGCGGCGAGCGTAAAGTGTCGGCCGTCGTCGGCCGGGTGGGACTCGTTCTCCTCGCGATGCGCGCGGCCCTGATCGCAGAGAGTCTCAACCGCGACTTGACCTTCTCCCTCTCCGGTCTCTACTCGGCCCGACTGCCGCGGGCTGGACCGCCCGAACGCATCTGCCGTCGGCTCGGCTTCAGCCGGATCGTCGTGCGTCGTCAACGACGATCCGGCGGCCACGGCGGCGACGTCGCCCGAGGGTCCTTTCTCGGGGTCGGTTGCGTTCGGTGTCGCCCCGCTGGCCCGAGCGCGATCGGCCCGCGGCTCAGCTTCACGCGTGTTTTTGACGACCTCGCCGACCTTCTCGCAGTCCGCCTTCGCGGTTTCGACGCCGTTCCGAGTGTCCCGGCGGCGGAGCTCCCCCGCACGCTGCCGCATCGCCGGCAGGCCGCTTTGAAGGAGTTTCCGTTGTGTGGCGTGGTTGAGCCCGGCGATCGCCGCCGCAGCCGAGACCGCCAGCGATCCGCGCTCGACCAATGCGATCAATCCAGGGATTGCCCGGTCGATCAGCCTGCGGGCGGACTGGACCTGGGTCCGCGAAACTCCGAGCTTCTCGGCGGCCTCGTCTTGCGATAAAGCTCGAAATTGAGCTTTTTCCGCCGGCCTGCCGTGCCCGAGGGTGGCAAGTCGCGCGGCGACGAGAGCCCGTTGCGAGTCGTTCAAATGCCGCCGGGCTTCGTTGGACCCGATCACCACGTCGATCGGCTCGACGGCGCCATCAAGGACGACGGTCTCGGGCTCGATCCCGAGCTCGCCGCAGACCAAGAGGCGGTGCCGGCCGTCGAGGACTTCGCCTTCCGAATTGATCAGGACCGGCACCAGGTTCTTCCCGGCGGATTCGATCGAATTCCGCAGGGCCATCAGCAGCGCGGGCGACATCGGCGGCATCATCTTCGCCAGCTGGTGTACCCGCAGTTCACGACCGGACGGTGTGATGAACGCGTCCGGCAGCTCAGAGACCTGCTCGGTGGCCTCGGACACTACCTCGGACCGCCCCGACACCCGTTGTCGTCCACTGCCAGCAGGCGGCTTCGGCTTCTTCGACTTCGAGACTGCGCGACCTTCTTGACCGACCTCGTAGGTTGGACGCAAGACTGACTCTGCTCCACGATTGAATTCTACCTCGACAAGCTTTACTCGCCTCGAGCCAGGCCCTCGGCGAGCGATAACCCAGTTGAATCCGCGGCCGCCTGTTCGGCGCCACGCACGCCGGCGCCGAACGGCGCCTCGATCCCGCTGCCGGCTGCATGTCGGCCAAGGCCGATCATCGCGGCTGCGAATCCTACAGCTCGACCCCGGACGAGGCCTGCGCCGCTGGCACTGGTTAGGAAGATTGTGAATCGCTTGTCGAGTCAATCTCCTTGCACGGAGGTTGTCGGAAGAAACAGTCGGGAAGCTTCGTCGGCCGCACAAACCATGCCGATTAGCCCGAATCCCATGACTATCTTGATTTCACGCTGAAATCCTGCGGATGTTTCGTCGCTCCGGTCCGTCAGCCGCGACTGGAACCAGGAGCGGGATTAGGGGCGGAGCCTGCCAACTCGGCAGCCTGTTGCGCGTCTTGGCAGCGGCGGCACGATGGGTTCGCTTCGTGGCGGATCTCGAAATTCGGCCTCAGCGTATGATCGGCCGTCATGCGCGAATGCTCTTTGGCCAAACCCGTGGCGCACCACGGGTCGATGCACGGGCACCTGATCAGTGTGATGCCTTTCATCCTCTCGAGCCATTCAGCCCGATCGTCGCCGCCATGCGAGCCTGGCGAGGACACCGACCGAGCTGACCGAGATTACGAGTAGAAAAAGCGTGGTCGGGCTTTCCATCAACTGATACCAGCCTGGTTCCCTCTCTCTCGGTTCGACCGGCGTATTCACAACACCCCGCGGCTCCGGTGTCGCGGCTTGCCTGAGCTTGGGTGTCCGTGCGTCGTCGCGATCGAATCGCTCGGGGAATGGGGAAACCCAGACCGTCTTCCTCGCCTCCGTCCGACCGATGGGGAGCGCGGAATGGGCAGCGACTTCGGCGCTGAAGGCTCGGGCACATTCGTGATCGGGGGCGATGTCGGCGGGTCATCGAGCCAGCGAAACGGTCCGAGAATCAAGATTATGAAAGCTAGCGGAACCACCAGGACGGTGAGCAGGTTTTCGCCGAGACGAAGTGATGTCCGGGCCGTTCCTCGGCCCCGAGCATCGATCCGGGAAGGCCGATCGCGTCGCTGGCTGGCGGGCCGGGTCCTCCCTGTGGCCACCGAGGCGGAATTCTCATCCCACGACAGTCCGGCGGCCCCAACCGTCGCAGGCGCCTCCGCCTTGCCGGGGGGCTCGTCGATCCCGGGACTTGGGCTCGCCAAATGGCTCGCGCGGTAGATGCGGAAATGCCCGGGAACGTCGGCAGTCTGTCGGATCTCGCACCGCCAGCCCTCGCCCGCCGCGAGCCGGCCGAAGACGCGGCCGGCCCTCTCGACGGCGTCCGGGCCGGTGAAGTCGAGTGAATCCCCGCCGGGCGCCTCCTCGCCCACGGCCTCCGGCAGCTCGATCTCCTCCGGGAGATCCGGCGGCTCAGGCACCGGGCACTCGGTCGCCCGCCGCGAGACCCAATCGGCCGCCTTCGACCGGAGAACGGCTGTTACGTCCTTGCCCACTATGTCCTCGCGGGCCATCAGCGTCGCCAGGATCACGAAGCGTCCCGGTCGTCCGTGCAGGTCACGGCCGCCGTCGAAGCAGCGATAGATCCCCACGACATCGCTGCCCAGATCGGCCATCCCTCCCCAGATGTCGGCTGGGCCCAGGCGGTTCGGGTCCGGCGGCAGGTGCCTGGCCGCCGCCTCGTAGTACAGCCTATCGAGCTGCCTGGGGTCGAGGCCCTCGGCCCGCCACGACCAGTAGGAGCCGTCCGGGGAATGCCGGGCCGGATCGAACAGTGCGAATCGGCACATGGCCATTGGAGGATTCCTCGGAGGCTCACCGGGTGGGGACAGCGTCCGTCGAGACCTTGTAAGGATTTCTGATGCTGTAGATCCCAGGTAGCTCGATGCGGAATCGCCCGGATTCGCCCGCGCCCAGGAAGATCCTCTGGCTCCGGCGATCGACCTCGCGGCCATTCTCGGTCACCGACGACGTGACAAGGATGTAGCCGGACGCCCCTTCGTTTCTCACGACCCCGAAGGAGGCCACCCAGTCGTCGAACGGACCCGGAAGCTCCTCCGACCTCGCCTCGGCTACGACGGGCATCGGCACCGTCGGCGGCGGCGCCGGACCGCAGCCGCCGATGCACGAGCGAAGCATGACGAGAGCGATCACGGCGGCGGCCGCATTGCGCAGGATAATCGGCCATCCCGGCCCGCTGTTCGGCGGGGTCGGCTCTGGCGCCGGGACCGGCATCGGCGGCGGTGTCGGGGCCGCCCGAGAGCGGCGGATCTCGCGCACCTGGTCCGTCAGCCACGCCACGACGGGGTCGAGCCCGTCGGAGCCGAACGGAGGATGAGGCACCCGTCTCGGGATGCCCTTCTCGTCCACCTCGATCCGCGTCCGGTTGACCGCCGACACGGGGAACACCGGCACGACCCGCGACGTCGGCGTCCCCGACGGCCGGAGGTAGGCCCCGCTGATGTACGGGATCATCTCGGCGGCCAGCTCGGGCCAGCCCCCGCGGAGTCGTGCCGCCTCGCCGCATACAGGTCCGGTGTGGTCCCCCGGGCTCTCTCAGCGAGCTGGAGCGGGACCTCAAGTCGTCGACGCTGAACACGTTGTTCCTCAGCTGCGATGCCCTGGGCGTGGCGGCGTCGGACATCGTCAATCGGGCGGATGCGGCGACGAGGTGGGAGGTGGGGAAGTGACGGCCGCGGCCGACCACGCCCGCTGGCATCGACGCCGGTCATTTTGACTTGCACCGCCGAACTCGTTGAGGACCGACTCGTCGGTGGTCGGGTTCGCCCATTCATTCCCCGAGGTGGTCCCGACCCCGTCGGTCCGATCGTCCGCGAATACCACCAGCCGCAACACATCGACGGTAAACGTCGAGGACGCGACGAAGCGGCCGGCCTGAAGCCAAGTCGAGGTGAGTGGCCCTGGTGGTTGCCTAATTCTCGCGATATTTCAGTCATATATACTTGTGGATCTAATCCGGCCCCGCGGGACGCTTCCCCAGTCCGAGGCTGAGAACACCATCGTCCTGGCGCTCATTGCGGCGGGAGAGGCCGTGAGAAGCTCCGGCAGTCGGCTTCCGGCCGGTGCTTATAAGCCGATCGGTCTGTCAGTTACTCCCGCGACGGCAACGGGCGTCTCTCGTCGCCGCGCCGAATCCTGTCCGCACGGTCGCTCTCTCCTACGAGGGCGATCGGTCGAGGTCCTTCATTCGTCCCGCTCCCAACGGTTCACCAAGGACCGTTCCCGGCGGGGGCGGTCCCACAACAGGAGACCGCACTCATGACCGCGTTGACCCCGGCCGCCCTGGCCGCCGCCCACCAGCAGTTCGAGTCCGCCCTGCCCGTGTTCGAGAAGAATTTCCTCTACCTGTTTCGCCGCCGCTGTTGCGACCGCGAAGACCTCCTGGCGGAGGCCTACGCCTGCGCCTGGAAAGCGTGGCGTGGGCTCCTCGCCAAGGGCCGCGACCCGGTGACACTCGGAGTCACGGGCATCGCGGCGTTCGCCGCCCTTCACACGCTCAAGGGCCGCCGCATCGCAAACCGGCGCGGGGGCGGGCGGAACAAGATGTCCGTCGAGCATCGTCGTGCAATGAAGCTCGGCGGCTACGACGTCATCTCCTACGACAGCGGAGAGACCGAGCGGAGCGACCACGGACAGGGCGGCTGGAAGGAGTGGGTCGTGCCCGACCGCCACATGGGCCCGGCCGACGCGGCCGCCTTCCGCGTCGACTTCTCGAACTGGCTCGCGGGCCTGCCCGAGCGGCGGCGGCTGACAGCCGAGCTGCTGGCCCAGGGGCACGGGACGCTGGAAGTGGCCAGCCGGGTCGGCGTCACACCGGCGGCGGTCAGCCAGGCGAGGTCCTGGCTGGAGGCCAGATGGCGACAATACCAGCGCGAGACGCCATCGGCGGTGAGCTGAAACGTCGCACCCACCCGGCGGCCCGCGCGGAAGGGCCGACGTGGGTCGATCAGCCCGCGTCCCCGGTCCGGGGACGCAACCTTCATCTCTCGATAGTTGGCGCCGATCCCCGCCCCGCTCGAGGCGCGGCCAGCCGTCCATCCCGCGGGCGGCCGGACCTGCGTCTCGCGGGGCGGGGATCGGCGCGGGCGGGACCCTGGCGCGGGTCCGCTTAGCCCTCGGGCGGGCGGTCAACTTTTCATTCCTCGTGCGCGGCGGGCGTCGGGGCTATCCGACCGCTCGGACCGAGGGGACTGGCCGCGCCCATGGTCCGCTAGTGTTGCCGGCTGAAGCGGCCAACTTCGACGACGCGTGTCTCGGACAGTCGACCCCGCCTAACGACCGAGGTCCGCCCCATTCGTCCCTCCGCCGGTCGCCAGCACACCGATCTCGACGCGCTGCTGCGACAGTATGACGTCGAGAGGCCCGAGGATCTGTCGATCCGCCAAGCCTCCGAGTTGATCGACTCGCTCAAGACGACGGCCCGGAGCTGACCTGTCCGAGGGCCGTCGCGATCCGTCTCAGAACGATCACCAAACCGGGAGGTAACAACAATGGCAACACTGACGGTCGCCGAGAAGGAGCACTAGCGCGACCGGATCGAGGCGCGGATCGACCGGCGGATCGAGACGATCACCGCCGCCGACCCGGGCCTGCTCGAGCGAGTCAAGCAGGACGCGAGACAGCGGGCGCTGGAGACGCTCGGGCTCGCCGAATTCCAGGGCGAGCTGGACCGGATCGAGAAGCAGCGAGCGGAGCTCGATCGACGCGACACGCAGGTCCGCCGCGAGATGCTCGCCCGCGTCCGCGGCGTGCGGGCGGACGAGGTCGACTGCTACAGCCGCATCCATGACCACCCCGAGATCCGGGCGGCGGTCGCCCGGCGCCAGGCCGTCCACGAGGAGGAGCTGCTGGGCACCACCGAGCTGGGCCGGCAGGTCCAGCGGCTACGGGCTGAGCAAGAGGGCCTGCTCGACGCAATTTGGCTCGCGACTTCGCCTTCGCAAGTCCGGGTCTTCTGGAAGAAGGTCGGCGAGCTCCTGGGCGAGGAGCCGACCGGCCTGGAGCGCGAGGCCCTGTCGATCCCGCCGGCCGGCGAGGAGGCGTGATGGGAAGGCAATTTGCCCGCAGGAAGCGGAGGCGGCCACGCCGGGGACGGCGATATAGGGGGAACGGGCTGCCAGGCCGGGGGCACTCGTTTCAGGGGTTCCGAATCCGGGAGTTGTACGACGGCGGGATGGCCCTGGGGTACGGGCTCGTAGGGGCGCTCTTCGGGTGGGGGATGGCCGGTCTGTTCGGGGTGTTACCCGGTTTCGGCATCGGGATGGTGCTCTCGGCGAGGTCCCTGGGCACGAAAGGCCATGACCGTCCCTGATCCGGCCGGACCGCGACTCGAACCCACGGGCGTGCCACGGCCACGTGCCGTGGCCGCCCGGTTTTTCCTTAACCCCCAGATCGAGGCAGCTGGTGTCTGAGTGTCGGTCTCTGCGAGACCTCGCCTCTCTCGAGGTCAACTCTGGAGGCGCGTTCGGCGGAAGGACGGCAGGAAAGCGTAATAGTGTGTAGCCTGTCGGTCCACGGAGACTGGTGTAAAGCCCCCAACGCTGGCCTGCCCCCCAAAATCTGGTCCAGTCTTAATGGGTCTGGTCGAGGAGGTCGAGCTTCCGTCGGCCGGGGACGACACTACGCTCGTGCGGCTGTCCTGCCTCGACGACGACGCCCAGGGCCAGCCTCTGGAGGTGCTCTGGGAGAAGGAAGTCGATTCCGAGCGGATCACAGCCGAATCCTGGCAGGAGATCGCCGCCCGAGGTGATCGCCCATCGCCATTGCCCATATCCGCTATTGGACGCACCGGCCTGCCTGCTGTCGTAAGCAAGGTCGCTTGTTCTAACATCTTACCGCATCGACTGTTACTTTACAAGAGACGGCGGACCGACCGAGCGTCTCCGCAGTCGCTGACAGCCGCCTGTTCCTCGGGACAGTGCCAGGTTATCCTAACAACTTAGCGGGTTCCCCGGCCCGCGGTCCAGGGCCATCTCGATGCGTAAAGTGCTGAGAGCCGCGATGGCGCTTCACCGGTCGGGCCGGCTGGATGAAGCGGCATCGCTGTACCGGGACGTGCTGGCGAGCGATCCGGAGAACGCCGAGGCGCTCCACTGGCTCGGCATGCTGCACCATCAGGCCGGCGATCATGCCCGCGCGGCGGAGTTGATCGCTCGGGCCGTGGCCGTCAGGCCGGACGCTCATCTCTTCCACGGCAACCTGGCGGAGGCCTATCGGGCCGCCGGTGATCACGAGCGGGCGGTGGAGAGCGGTCGCACCGCGCTGCGGCTCTGGCCGGACTACCCCGAGGCGCTGTGCAGCCTGGGGACCGCGTTGACCGCGCTGAAGCGACCTGCCGAGGCGGTCGAGTCGCTCCGGAGGGCCGTGGCGCTGCGGCCGGGCTTCGTCATCGCCCACAACAACCTGGGCCTCGCACTCCGCGACCTGGGTAAGTTCGACGAGGCGCTGGGACATCTCCGCCGCGCCGTCGAGCTGGAGCCGGCCTATGCCCCCGCCCGCACGAACCTCGGCCAGATGCTCCTGTCCCACGGCCAGGCCGAGGAGGCGCTGGAACACAGCCAGGAAGCGGTCCGCCTGGAACCGCGCTCGGCCGAGCTGCACGACAACCTGGGCAACGTCCTGCGGGCGATGGATCGCCTCGACGAGGCCTGGGCGTCCTTCATTCGTGCCGTCCGGCTCGATGCCGATCTCGCCCTGGCCAACGCCCATGTGGGGCTGATCCTCCAGAAGCGAGGCCATCTCGGCGAGGCCGTGACCTGGCTGAATCGGGCGGTCGACCAGGATCCGGACTGCGTGGAATTCTGGGAATGGCTGGCCGAGCTGCACGACGAGCGGGACGATGCCGCCGCGTCGATCCCCTGCTGGGAGCGTGCCCTCGCCCTGGACCCGGACCGCGCCGGTGCCCACCTCTCGCTGGGCCGGGCCTTGCAGGGCGAAGGGCAATTGCAGGAAGCCCGCACGCGTTACCTGGCCGCCGACGAGCGGCAACCCCATTCGGGTGCGCCCTGTTGAACCTGGGCTGGCTGCACGAGCTGCTCGGCGAGTTGGACCGGGCGGAGTCGGCATACCGGGCCGCGCTCCGTCGACAGCCGAAGTTCCCCGCGCCGCACGCCGCGCCTGGCCACGCTGCTGCGGGGCAAGCTGCCCGACGAGGACCTCGCCGCACTCGAGGCCCGATTGGCCGATGAGGACATGGCCCCGAGCCCCCGAGCCCGACTCCTCTTCGGCCTGGCCCACGTCCTGGACGGGCGCGGCGATTACGCCCGCGCCGCCGAGTGCTTGACCCGCGCCAACGCCCTCAGCCTCGAGCTCGATCGCGGGCATCACGATTATTCGCCCGCCGAGCACGAACGCTACGTCAACGGCCTGGTTCGGGCCTTCGATCGAGGTCTCTTCGCCCGGCTGGCGGGCCAGGGCCTCGACAGCCGTCAACCCGTCTTCGTCTTCGGCCTGCCGCGGTCGGGCACGACCCTGATCGAGCAGGTCCTGGCGAGCCACAGTCGGATCCACGGGGCGGGCGAGCTGCGCCTGGCCCGGCGGTCCTTCGACGAGATCCCGGCCGTGATGGGGCAGACCGTCGCAGCCGCGGAATGCATCCCGCTGCTGGGGCCGGACGCCGTGCGCAGGCTGGCGGAGAGGCATCTCGACCGGTTGGCCGCGATCGCGGCCCCGGGGTCGCCGCGGATCGTGGACAAGATGCCGGAGAACTACCTGTATCTCGGCCTGCTCTCGGTCATGTTCCCAGGTGCTACGTTCATCCACTGCCGCCGCGACCTGCGCGACGTGGCGGTCTCGTGCTGGATGACCGACTTCAGCAGCATCCGCTGGGCCAACGATTTCGGCCACATCGCCACGCGCTTCCAGCAGTACCGGCGGATCGCGGACCACTGGCGCACGGCGATGCCCGTGCCCGTACTCGAGGTGGACTACGAGGAGACGGTCAACGACCTGGAAGGGGTGGCCCGGAGGTTGATCGCCGCCTGCGGCCTGGAGTGGGAGCCGGCCTGCCTGGAGTTCCACCGCACCGAGCGGCCGGTCCGGACCGCCAGCGTCACCCAGGTCCGCCAGCCGGTCTATCGGCGGTCGGTCGCCCGCTGGAAGAACTACGAGTCGGCGCTGGCCGCAGCTGTTCGCGGCACTCCCGCCGTCATAGGGCGGGCCTCCGCGAGCGTGATCGGCCACGGCCGGCGTCGGACCCGAGGGCCGCGCGGCCCAGCGAAGTCGCCGCCCCTCACGGCTTGCGGCGTTTCCACTGCGGCGGGACCAGGGCCGCGATCGCATCGAGCTCCACCAAGGCGTCAACTGCGGCGGGATCCGGTGCGCTCGATCCGCCAGGACCGTCGAGGAGCGCATCGAGGCTCACTCCCCCACCCGAGGCGCCCGGCCGCTGGCCCGCACCGGAGACGAGGGCCTCGAGGCTCGCGCCTCCCTTCGACAGGTACGCAACGCCATTGCCCCCCGGCGTCCCGTTGTGGTCGCCGTCGATCGCGCGGCCCTGGGCGTCGTGCAGCCCCGATGGCGACGCCCCCTCGATCAGGAACTGCACCTTCTTGGTCAAAGCGAACGGCTTCTTGGGCACGAGGATCACCTCGTTGTCCGAGCCGTTGAACGTCGCCGAGTTCAGCTTGATGATCCCCGCGTTCTTGGCCGTATAGGAGCCCTTCTTCCCCGGCGTGGCCAGGCGATAGTTGGCCACGCTGTCTGCCTCGGCGGCGTTCAAGGCGCCGCTGAAGGTCACGATGACCTCGGTGACCTGCTTCATCTTGTTCCTCTCCAACTGGATTCCGGTGACCGTGACCAGTGGCGGGGGCGTCGGAGTCGGAGTCGGGGTGGTCGGAGTGGGTGTCGGGGTGGTCGGAGTCGGAGTCGGGGTCGGGGTGGTCGGAGTCGGAGTCGGCGTGGTCGGAGTCGGGGTCGGGGTGGTCGGAGTCGGAGTCGGGGTCGCGGTCGGCGACACGGTGGTGGTGGCCTGGGGGCTCGTCGGGGTCGGCTGGACGCTCCCGATATTGCTGGTCGCCACGCTATAGAAGCGGTAAGAGGCGCCTGCCTGGCCCGGGAAGGTCGTCGAGGTCTCGGTGGTATCGACCAGGAGCGTCTGGTAGGGGCCGAAGGTGCTGGAACCCTTCGCCTCCGTACTGTACAGGACCGAGTACTTGGCGATGCCAGACCCGCCGCCGTCGCTGCCCGACCAGCTCAGGTGGAAATCGGTCGAGTTCTCCGTGGCCGGGAGCGCGGCGACGCTGCTGGTGGGCGTCGAGTTGTCGATCGTGACCAGGGCCTGCTTGGCCGTTGAGATCCCCTGGCTGGCGTCGGTCTCGCTGACCTGGTCGGTGGCGATGGGCGCATTCACGTCGAACGTGATATCGGCCACGTTCGTGATCGGCGTGCCGGTCGGCAGGCCCGCCTTCGGCGCGATCAGGTAGCTGACATAGCCCTGCCCCCGGCCGGTGCCGTTTTCGGGGGGCAGGAAGCCGGCCAGGATGTTGGGAGGCAACTGCGTCTGCGGGTCGATCGACTGGAATTCCACGGTCAGGAGTCGGGTCGCGTAGTCCAGGCTGGCGGTGACCAGGACGTCGAAGGTGACCCCGTTGTAGGTCATCGGCACGGTCGTCCGATAATCCTGGCTGCCGGGCGGGATCGCCAGCACGGTGTCGCCGAAGGCGATCTCGGTCAACTGGAAGGTGCTCAGGTCGAGGTTGGGGTCGAGCGTGTCGGTGATCACGACCTGCTGCGCGGGGGCGGTGGCGGAGGGTGAGTTCTCGAAATCGACCTGGTAGGGGAGGCTGCGTCTGGGTCGAGCCCGAGACGAAGTTCGACGGGCCGTAGCCCGACGGGCCGATCATGGCGTTGGGGTCGAAGCTCCCCGCGGTGCTGGCACTCGATCCGGTGCTGCTGCTGCTGCTCGGCGAGCAGGTGCTGCTCGTGAACGTGTTGGTCGTCCAGTGGATCGTCACGGTCACCGGCGGCGGGGGCTTGTACTCCAGGGATTCCCTGAGGATCACCGCCTTGACCGACTTCTCCGCCCCCCAGATCTCTCCCCAGTATTTCGGTATCTCGCCCCACTCGTGGCCGGCGCCCTTCGTATCGAGCTGGACCAGGGCGAAGAAACCACCGACGGCATACGCGGTGAGCTCGTTGATCGCGTGCCCCCGAGTCGAATTCGAGATGGCCCCGTTGGTAATATTCTCCAGGAAGTAGTGCGTGAACTCGTGGAAGAATGTGCCTTTATCCGCGGCGCCGGCGCTCTTGTTGATCAGGATCGTGTTGCCGGAGTAGTGGTGCCTGGTCCCTGCACCGTAGCCGGGGCCTGGCAGATACTGGCCCGCGGCGTCGATGCTGTTATCGGTCTGGACCTTCGGCCACCTCCACCACAGCCCGAACGGGTCGAGGTTGTCAACGGGATCGTTGCCCGCGTATTCCCGCAGGTTGGTCTGGCCGCCGCCCAGGCCGAGCGGATCGCCGGAGGTGAACTGGCCCGTCGTCGGCGAGTAGAACCGGTTGAGCATGTTGTCGAGGCCGGAGCCGTCGCCGGAGACGCCGTACTGTCCGAGGAAGGTGAACGGGTTGGCGGCCGTCCCCGTGGTCGAGAGCACGCCCCCGAAGGGGAGGTAGCTGTAGCTGTTGACCAGGCCGCTGGCCGCGTTCGTCAACCCGACCGTCGAGCCCTCCCCGTCGAATTGATAGTAATTCGTGCCGCCCGTCGTCGTCTGGCTGACCAATCCCAGCCCGTACGTGTAGCTCGCCGATCAGGCCGCCCGAGCCGGTGTACTGGGCGACGACGTTCTCCGTCGTCGGGTCAACGAGGTTGTTGGTCGTCTGGCCGTCGTGGATCGTCGCCACCAGGTTGCCGAAGGCATCGTAGTCGTAGACCCAGCTATCGGTCGGCGAGGTGACGCTGACGAGCTGATCGGCCGAATTGTAGGTGTAGGTCGTCGTGCCGGACGGGCTGGTCGTCGAGATCAGGTTGCCGTCGGCGTCGTAATGATCGGTCGTCCCGCCGACGCTCGTGTACTCGTTGTCGCCATTGCTCGTATAGTTCGTCGTCGTGCCGTTGACGATCGTCTGCACCCGGTCTCCCGCCGCGTTGTAGACATAGGTCAGGCTCTGGCTGGGGATCTGGGCATCGGTCGAGGCGAGCGCGGCGTGGACCAGCTGGCCGTCTCCGTCGTAGCTGTAGGTCCAGGTCCCGTCGAGCGTGACCATGCTGGTCTCTTCGCCCATCGCGTTGTAGGTGTACTGGAAGCTGCTGTCAACGGTCGTGCCATTGGCGGCGTAGTTCACCAGATCCAGGACGTTGCCGTCGGCGTCGTACGTGTAGACGGCGGAGGTGCCATCCCCCATCTTCTCGGCGGTCAGCTCGCCCACGTTGTTGTAGGTGTAGGAGACGATGGAATTGCCATTGCCGTCGTTGAGGCCGGTGAGCTGGCCGAGGGAGTTATAGGCGTAGTTGACCGTGCCGGTCACCGTGGTGCCCTGCTCCTCGACCATCTGGGTCCGCCGGCCGTCGGCGTTATACGTGAAGTGCAGGGACTGGCCGTCGGGATAGGAGACGGAGGTGACCCGGTCGGACGCGTCGTAGGTCACCGTCGTGACGCCCGACGAGGAGGTCGCCGTGATCAGGTTGCCCTGGGCGTCGTAGCCGTACGTGATCGTCGACTGCGCCGGCCAGGGTGACGCTGGCGACCTGGCCGGCGGCATTGTAGGTGTAGCTGGTGACCTGCCCGTCCGGATTGGTCAGCGACAGGGGGTCGCCCAGGGCGTCGTAGATGGCCGTCCCCACCGCGTCGTCGGGGGTCTGGATCGAGGTCAGGTCGCCGGACGAGTTGTAGCCGTAGCTCGTGGTGTCGCCCTGCGGGTCGGTGACGCTCGCGAGCGGGTTATCGGTCCCCGTGTAGGTGTAGGTGGTGGTGTGGCCCAGCGGGTCGGTGCCGCTCGTCAGGTTGCCGTTCGCGTCGTAGGTGAACGTGTCCGTCAGACCGGTCGGGCCGGTGAGGCTGGTGAGGTTGCCGTTGCTGTCGAAGGTGGCGAGCGTGACGTTGCCCAGGGCGTCGATGGTCTTGACCAGCGTCCCCTTCGCTCGAAGTAAGTAGCGGCTGGCGTCGCCGGCCGCGTCGGTGACCGTGACCTCTCCGGAGTCGTAGCTGTACGTTGAGCGGTCGGGAGCCGCCCGCCTGGGAGGTCGCCGGTCAATTGGCCGGCGGTGTTGTAGGTGAAATCCTGGGAGCACGCCGGTCGGAGACACGATCGACGTCAGGGCATTGGCCGTCGCGGCGGTTCCCGCTCCCGGCATACGTGTACTGACGTGACCGAGCCGTCGAAGCCTTCACCGAGGTCAGGTGCTCGCTCGAGTCATAGTTGTAATACGACCGTGCGCCCGTCGGAGCTGGCGACCGAGGCGATCAGGCCCGAGGCGTTGTAGGCGATCGTCAGCGACCCGACGACCGGATTGGTCGCGGGATCGCCGTTCGAGGCCTCGAGGCTGGTGAGCCGGCCTGCACTGTAGCCGGCCGTGATCCGGTTGCCGTCGGTGTCCTGGATGTCATTCAGGGTCCCATCGGCGTTGAATGCCTCGACCTGGCCGTCGGTCTCCTGCAGGGTGAAGGTGCCGCCGCTGCCGGCGGTGAGGATGCCGTAATCGCCCGGCGCGTCGAAGTAACCGCCGCCGGGACGGCTGTCGGGCTGGAAGATCCGCGACGCTCGGCCGAGGGCATGGTCACCGTGACCGTGCCGTCGGAGCCGCCGACAGGGAATACTGCCAGTCATCGGCCCAGCCGTAGCCGAGCGGGCCGATCGTGTCGCGCGACAGGATCGGCTCCTGATAGATCCGGCTGAAGTCCAGCGAGAGGGTACCGGGGACGTCCACGCTCAGGTCGGTGTCGTCGGCCAGGACCGGCGTCGGGGGTCAGCCCATCGGCCTGCATCACCGCGAACGACCAGAGCTGGTTGACGTCGGTCATGTGTCTCGCCCAACTGGCCGAGGTAAGAGGCCTCATTGTCGAGCATCTTCACGTAATCGCCGATCGTGCCGCCGATCTGCGACGTGAGGCCGGCATAGATCGCCGACCACGCCTGGCTCGAGATGCCGGCGGCTGGAGGCTCGATTCCACGCTGCTCCAGTCGATCGTCTTGCTGTCCTTCTGGGTGTAAGTGAGCGAGCTGGAACTGGAAGCTGGATTCGGACGACCAGGGCTGCTGCATCCCGGCGTAGTAGACCGGCACCGTGACCGATTCGCCGGGCTCGAGGGAGCCCGGCACTTCCTTGCCGCTGGCCAGGATCTCGACCGAGTTGGAGTAATCCTTGCGGCAGCGCCGAGGTCCAGAAGCCCGAGACCACCAGCGCGGGGTCGAGCGTCAACAGCGGCTTGTCCTGCGGCCGTTCCGATTGCAGCACCAGCAGCGGCGCCGCGATGGGTGCGGTCCCGGTGTTGGAGTACTCGACGTAGATCGTCGAGGCGACGTGCCGCCCCATCTCGGCGGGCAGGATCAGGTGCGTGACCAGGTTGCCCATGCCCCCTCGGGCCGTCACGGTGAACGAACCCGCCAGCTCCGAGCTCGAGCCGCCGCCGTTGCTCACCACGACCGAATAGACGCCCTGCGGGACGCTGGTCAGGTCGAACGTCGCCGACAGTTGCGTGAACGTGTCCACGGTCACCGAGGTGGCGGTGATCGGCGAGCCGGCCATGGGCACCAGCGCCACCGTGGTCGCGCCGTTGAATCCCGATCCGGTCAGGGTCAGCGTGGCCGCGGCGGTGCCCTCGGGCGACTCCGACGGGGCCAGCGTGCTCAACTGGATCGGCGTCCCGACGGCCTTGAGGGTGAAGCTGCTGGCCGAGGGGACCGAGGCGGCGTACACCAGGATGTACCACGTCCCCGGCGCCGCCGAGGGGACGAGCAATTGCGGGCTGGAGCGGCGCCGCCGGAGGTCGTCGCATCGTAGTTGTCCGGGGTGGGCGGCGCGCCGAGCTTGGCAAAGAGCTGGACGACGTCGGTCGTCGCGCCGTCCTGGAGGCTGACGACCAGCGACTGGGCCGAGGGCACGCTCACCGAGAAGAGCTGGGCCTGGCCGGTGCCGGCCAGCGTCCCGCTGTCGGTGCCGCCCAGCGTCAGGCTCGTCACCGTGGTCTGTTCCAGCTCGAAGGCGTAGGAGCCCCCCTGACCGCCAGAGCCGTGGGCGGTCAGCACGTAGGCGCCGGAGGCCCGCAACGTGATCAATCCCGAGCTGGCCTGGAGGTCGGAGAAGAGCACCTGATTGCCGGGGCCAGTCAGGTCGAACTGGACGCCGCCGCCGGCGGAGACCACGTCGAGCTGCACCTGCTGGCCGGACGAGCCGGTGAAGTCCCATCGATCGAGGCCGTAGGGATTGCCGATCGTGCCGTCCGCTTGCTGATCGACCGTCAGGGCCTTGACGTTGGGCGTGACGTCGTACGCCGAGAGGACGTAGTTCCCGGTGCTGGACGGCTGCCCGGCGCTCGCCTGGACCTTGATGGTGTAGGTGCCGTTGGCGGGCAGGACGAACCCGCTGATACTCGCGATCGCGCCCGAGCTGGCGCTGCTGGCCGTCGCCAGCGTGTTGCCGCTCGAGCCGCCCAGCGAGACCTGGCCCCAGTTCAGGGTGGGAGAGGCGGCCGGCGACGATCCGCCGGTGTCCGGATTGAGCTGGATCGTGAGCGATTCGCCCGCCGTCCCGTAGAATGTCCAGTCATCGACCGCGCCGGCGGGAGTCAGCGTGCCGGGGGTCGGCGTATTCAGGGCCAGCGAGCCGCCGACGGGGATCAGGGTGACCGAACCATTCACCACCGACCCGCTGATCTGATCGCCCCGCACGTAGACGTGCAGGTTGTTCAGGTTGAGCGTCGCGCCGGACGCGACGATCAACTCGTTGGCGTACACCGCCTCCGGCTTCCCGCTGGTCGTGTTGGTCGATTGGTTGACCACCTCGACGGACGTGTTGGCCGTCAGGCTGATCGTGCCGTAGGCGAAGTTATTGACGAAGACCGCCTGGACGGCGCCGAGGTTGGCCGACATGGCCTCCAGCAACTGGGGCGGCTGCGACGAACCCAACCCGCTGTCGAAGACCACCGTGCCCAGGGGCTGGAAGTCGTCGGCGTTCCGGGTGCCGCCCAGCAGGTCGCCGCTGACCTCGATGGTGCTCCCCGGCGCCGCGGTCAGGATCCCGTAGCCATCGACCGATAAGCCCCCCTGGAGATTGAGCGTGGCGCCGATTCTGAACGCCCAGATTGCCTTGATCCTCCAGCGTCCCGACCTGGACGCTCGTCGTGCCCCCCGTGATCGCCAGTCCGAGGCTGGCCGAGATGGTGAATGTACCGGTCGAACTGCCGACGAGGTTCACGCCGCTGAGCCCACTGAGGCCCGGATCGATCACCGTGCCGCCGTTGGTTTCCTGGAGAGTCGAGTTGGTCCAGCCGTGGACCTCGTTGAATTCGGTCAGGGCCGAGAGGTTCAGCGTGCCGTTGGCGCCGTCGGCTTCCAGGACGACGGTGCCGGTGTTAATGGTCGTGAGGGCCGAGAGCGTCACGGTGCCGCCGGCCAGGGCCTCGAACATGACCTGGGCCTGGTAGGCGCTGGAGGTCTCGGTGACGCTGGTGAGGTTGGCCAGGGTCAAGGTGCTGCCGGTCCCGGTCGCCTCGAACGTGTTATTCCCGCCGCTGCCGGCGTAGGCGGTGACCTTGGGCAGGCTGACCGTCCCGCCGCCGCTGACCGTGATGCTGCTGCTGGTAAAGGTGGATAGCGCGGCGAAGCTGGGCGATCCCCCGCTGATCGTCATCGACCCGCCGGTATACGACGCGAGCTGGGCGGTGGCGATGGTGGAGGCCCCGCCGATGGACAGGTTGACGTTGGACATGCCGGTCAGGCTGCCGTCGCCGACCGTGCCGCCGTTGGTGGCCTGGAGGGTCGAGGTGGTCCAGCCGTTGGCCTCGGCGAAGCCGGTCAGGGCGGAGACGTTGAGCACACTGCTGGCGCCGTCGGCCTCCAGGACGACCGTGCCGGTGTTGATCGTATGGAGCCCGGTGAGGGTCACGGTGCCGCCGGCCAGGGCCTCGAACATGACCTGGGCCTGGTAGCTGCCGGAGGTCTCGGTGACGCTGGTGAGGTTGGCCAAGGTCAGGGTGCTGCCGGTGCCGGTGGCCTCGAACGTGTTATTCCCGCCGCTGCCGGCGTAGCTGGTGATCCCCGGCAGGCTCAGTTTCCCCCCGGCGCTGACCGTGATATTACCGCTGGTTAACGAGGTCAGGCTGGTGAGCGTGAGGTTCTCGCCCGGGCCGGCGACGTTCAGGTCGACGTTGGACAGGGTGGCCAGGCTGCCGTCGCCGACCGTGCCGCTATTGGAAGCCTGGAGGGTCGAAACCGTCCAGCCGTTGGCCTCGGCGAAGCCGGTCAGGGCGGAGACGTTGAGCACGCTATTGGCGCCGTCGGCCTCCAGGATCACCGTGCCGGTGTTGATCGTATGGAGCCCGGAGAGGGTCACCGTGCCGCCGGCCAGGGCCTCGAACATGACCTGGGCCTGGTAGGCGCTGGAGGTCTCGGTGACGCCCGTGAGGTTGGCCAGGGTCAGGGTGCTGCCGGTCCCGGTCGCCTCGAACGTGTTATTCCCGCCGCTGCCGGCGTAGGCGGTGACCTTGGGCAGGCTGACCGTCCCGCCGCCGCTGACGGTGATGTTGCTGCTGGTGAACGTCGCCAGCGCGGCGAAGCTGGGCGATCCCCCGCTGATCGTCATCGACCCGCCGGTATACGACGCGAGCTGGGCGGTGGCGATGGTGGAGGCCCCGCCGACGGACAGGTTGACGTTGGACATGCCGGTCAGGCTGCCGTCGCCGACCGTGCCGCCGTTGGTGGCCTGGAGGGTCGAGGTGGTCCAGCCGTTGGCCTCGGCGAAGCCGGTCAGGGCGGAGACGTTGAGCACACTGCTGGCGCCGTCGGCCTCCAGGACGACCGTGCCGGTGTTGATCGTATGGAGCCCGGAGAGGGTCACCGTGCCGCCGGCCAGGGCCTCGAACATGACCTGGGCCTGGTAGCTGCCGGAGGTCTCGGTGATGCTGGTGAGGTTGGCCAGGGTCAGGGTGCTGCTCGTCCCTGTCGCCTCGAAGACGTTATTCCCGCCGTTGCCGGCGTAGCTGGTGATCCCCGGCAGGCTCAATTTCCCCCCGGCGCTGACCGTGATATTACCGCTGGTTAACGAGGTCAGACTGGTGAGCGTGAGGTTCTCGCCCGGTCCGGCGATGTTCAGGTTGACGTTGGACAGGGTGGCCAGGCTGCCGTCGCCGACCGTGCCGCTATTGGAAGCCTGGAGGGTCGAAACCGTCCAGCCGTTGGCCTCGGTGAAGCCGGTCAGGGCGGAGACGTTGAGCACGCTATTGGCGCCGTCGGCCTCCAGGATCACCGTGCCGGTGTTGATCGTATGGAGCCCGGAGAGGGTCACCGTGCCGCCGGCCAGGGCCTCGAACATGACCTGGGCCTGGTAGGCGCTGGAGGTCTCGGTGACGCCCGTGAGGTTGGCCAGGGTCAGGGTGCTGCCGGTCCCGGTCGCCTCGAACGTGTTATTCCCGCCGCTGCCGGCGTAGGCGGTGACCTTGGGCAGGCTGACCGTCCCGCCGCCGCTGACGGTGATGTTGCTGCTGGTGAACGTCGCCAGCGCGGCGAAGCTGGGCGATCCCCCGCTGATCGTCATCGACCCGCCGGTATAGGAAGTGAGCTGGGCGGTGGCGATGGTGGAGGTCCCGCCGATGTCCAGGTTGACGCCGGACAGGCTGGTCAGGCTCGCATCCTGGACTGTGCCGCCGTTGGTGGCCTGGAGGGTCGAAACCGTCCAGCCGTTGGCCTCACTGAAGCTAGTCAGAGATGAGACGTTGAGGACGCTGTTGGCGCCGTCGGCCTCCAGGATCACGGTGCCGGTATTGATCGTATGGAGCCCGCTCAGGGTCACGGTGCCGCCGGCCAGGGCCTCGAACTGGGTCTGGTTCTGGTAGGCGTTGGCCGTCTGGGTCACGCTCGCCAGGTTGGCCAGCGTCAGCGCGCTGCCGGTGCCGGTGGCCTCCAGCGTGGTGGTGGCGCCATTGCCGGTGTAGCCGGTGACCCCCGGGAGGCTGAGCGTCGCCCCGCCGCTGACCGTGATATTGCCGCTGCCGTACGAGGTCAGGCTGGTGAGCGTGAGGGTCTCGCCCGGTCCGGCGACGTTCAGGTTGACGTTGGACAGGGTGGCCAGGCTGCCGTCGTCGACCGCGCCGCCATTGGAGGCCTGGAGGGTCGAATAGGTCCAGCCGTTGGCCTCGGCGAAGCTGGTGAGGTTCGAGACGTTGAGGACGCTGCTGGCGCCGTCGGCCTCCAGGACGACGGTGCCGGTGTTGATCGTCTGAGCCCGGAGAGGGTCACCGTGCCGCCGGCCAGGGCCTCGAACTGGGTCTGGTTCTGGTAGCCGTTGGCCGTCTCGTCACGCTCGCCAGGTTGGCCAGGGTCAGCGCGCTGCCGGTGCCGGTGGCCTCCAGCGTGGTGGTGGCGCCGTTGCCGGTGTAGCCGGTGACCCCCGGGAGGCTGAGCGTCGCCCCGCCGCTGACCGTGATGTTGCCGCTGTTGTACGACGTCAGGCTGGCTGAGCGTGAGGGCCTCGCCCGGTCCGGCGATGTTCAGGTTGACGTTGGACAAGGTGGCCAGGCTGCCGTCGCCGACCGCGCCGCCATTGGAGGCCTGGAGGGTCGAATAGGTCCAGCCGTTGGCCTCGACGAAGCTGGTCAAGGCGCGAGACGTTGAGGACGCTGCTGGCGCCGTCGGCCTCCAGGACGACCGTGCCGGTATTGATCGTATGGAGCCCGGAGAGGGTCACCGTGCCGCCGGCCAGGGCCTCGAACTGGGTCTGGTTCTGGTAGGCGTTGGCCGTCTGCGTCACGCTGGCCAGGTTGGCCAGGGTCAGCGCGCTGCCGGTGCCGGTGGCCTCCAGCGTGGTGGTGGCGCCATTGCCGGTGTAACTGGTGACCCCCGGCAGGCTGAATTTCCCCCCGGCGCTGACCGTGATGTTGCCGCTGTTGTACGACGTGAGGTTAGCTGAGCGTGAGGTTCTCGCCCGGTCCGGCGACGTTCAGGTTGACGTTGGACAGGGTGGCCAGGCTGCCGTCGTCGACCGCGCCGCTATTGGAGGCCTGGAGGGTCGAATAGGTCCAGCCGTTGGCCTCGACGAAGCTGGTGAGGTTCGAGACGTTGAGCACGCTGCTGGCGCCGTCGGCCTCCAGGACGACCGTGCCGGTATTGATCGTATGGAGCCCGGAGAGGGTCACCGTGCCGCCGGCCAGGGCCTCGAACTGGGTCTGGTTCTGGTAGGCGTTGGCGGTCTGCGTCACGCTGGCCAGGTTGGCCAGCTTCAGGGTGCTGCCGGTGCCGGTGGCCTCGAGCGTGGTGGTCCCGCCATTGCCGGTATATCCGGTCAACTGGGCGAGACTGAGGGTGGCCCCACCCTCGGCGAAGAGGCTCCCGCCGGAGTCGGTGGTCGTGCCCGTGACGGTGAGGACGACGCCCGAACCGCTCGCCGTCAGCGACCCGCCGGTCATCGCCAGGCCGCCGCTGATCGTCGAGTTGGCTGCGACCGACAGCGAGCCGCCGCTGATCGCGATGGGATCGGTGCTCGTCAACGAGTGGACCGACTGCGACCCCGAGCTGATCTGGATCGTGGGATTGCCGCCGAGGTTGATCGTCACGTCGTCGGTCGGGCCGGGCACCGCATCATCCGACCAGTTGCCGGCAACCGCCCAGCTCGTGGCGTCCGCGCCGCCCGTCCACGTCACGTTCGACAGCAGCCTCCGGCTCTCCAGCTCGTCGACCACCAATCGAGTGGCTCGACGCGGCGACCGACGCAAGCGAACCCGCTGCGGGTGACGCAGTTTCCCACCAGGTGCAGGCAACATGAATGATCTCCGGCGAAGAGGGAGCCGTAGATGGGTCGAATCCGTCTTATAAGGCTCGTTGCCGATGTCAGATTCGGACCGGCAGAACGTCAACGGCCTGGCGATTCAACGGAGGAGAGTCATCGACTCCGTTGTGGGCTGGGCAGAACCCTCGCAGGTCCCGATCGCATCTCGACACGGGTGGGATTCCATTCGAGGAAGCGTGCGTGATTGCCATGATCCGGTATCGACATCGGTGAGTCAAGAGATGTTGCATCCGGTCAATACGCCAATGATTGGACGTCGTGACCTCGAACACTGCGGAGGGACGGGCGAGGTTGTTGGGATCGTCGATGCGTGCATTGTGAAACGGCTTGCGGCGGCCTCCCCCGATCCACGACATGGCATCGACTCCCGTACACGTGCCGGCGAACCTCGACCATCGTTCCTGTAGTTAAGCTGGCGAAGATAGCACTTCGGATATCGATGATCGAAAGAATCTGGAGTTGATCGCGACGGGGGTGGTGAAGGGGAGGGTTGGGATGCCGGAGCGCAAGCCGACGGTCATGCTCAGCTCGGCGATTGTAGCGGATCGACCGACAGGACGTCGGTGAGCGGGAGTCGGACGCATCGGGGCTCGGCATCGTTGCCCGCGGGATGCGGGCCCCCGGGCCCAGGGCCGGTTCGCGCCTCGATGGCCAGGGTGAGGCCGAGCCGGAGGTCGAGGTCAACGAGCCGGCCGGAGCGGGGGCCGGCGGGGGTGGTGACTTGCACGATGCGGCCGAGCAGCTCGCCACGGTCTGCGCCAGGCGGTGTTGAGGCCGCGGCGCAGCCGATCGAGCGGACGGCCTCGTACCAGCGGTCGAGGCGTCGGATCTCGAAGGGGCATCCGGCGACTTTTCTGGGGACCAGACGGAGTCTCCCCGCATCCCCTCCTCAGCCATCGACGAGGGGCCTCTCAGGTGGGGACGGCGATCGCGATCGAGGACCGCCTCAGGGGGCGCGGGCCAACATCCCGGCCCACGGCGCCCGGCAGCCGACCACGCCTCGGTCCAGCTCTCGCGACAAGCCGATCAGCGTCAGCCCCGCCCGGGCCGCCGGCTTGAGATCCCGCCGCCAGAAGCTTTGCAGCAGCGCATACACGATGAACGACGTCAGCAAGAAGTTGACGATCGCCTCCGGCGTGTGCTTGAAGCAATGATCCATGCCCCAATGCTTCGACAGCACGTTGAAGCCGTCGTTCTCGATGTCCCAGCGGTCGTGACCCGACCGCCACAGCCCGCGCGTCGAGAGCTGCCCCTTCGTCAGCGTCGTCGCCCACGACCAGGTGTCGTCTCCTCCGTCTCCACCCACTCCGAGGCGATCCGCTCTCGTCGCCGCACCGTCTCCTCGGTGCGCAGCACCCGCAGCGGGTCCTCGACCCCCTCGCACGACGTGAAGCCCTCCTCATCCCAGTACCGCACGGTCCGCTGCACGGGCCCCTCGCGGTCGACCCAGCAGCCGGGCTCCTGATGCGCGAATAACCCCGCGGCGTCCTGCATCAGCAGCCGGTTCGCCCCCTTGGCCGTGACGATCACGTGCTTGTGCCGACCCGGCAGAAGTTGATGAACGGCGCATCGAAGTACAGCGCGTCGGCGACCACGATGTCGAAGGACCGCGGGTAATCGGCGAAGACCCGCTCGAGCAGCCGCTTGGCGGCCGTCTCTTCCCCCTCACCGGGGCGGAGCAGCTCGACATCCAGGACCAAGGCCAGGTCCTGACCGATCAACTGGCAGACCACCGCCTGGCGGTAGTATTCGGTGACCGTCTCCCCCTTGATCGTGAGGGTGCGGGTCTGGCAGGCGGGGCAGCAACGCTTGCGGCTGGAGAAGAGCTCATGACCATCGACGGCCGCGAGGAAGTAGCCCTCGCGGGCGGTGAGCGCCTTGTTCCGCTTGAGGCGGTGGGCGACGTCGCGGAGGAACCGCCGCAGTGGCGGGCTGCCCATCAAGGCATAGATGCGGCCGATGGAGTCGACGCTGGGAGGCCCGGCGCCGACGAGGCCCCGGAGTCGCGCGGGGATGCGGAGGTCCTGCTCCAGGGCGTTGAGGCTGCCGCGGCGGGTGGCGAAGAGGGTGAAGGCCGCGGCGAAGGCGGCGGCGGTCTTGATGCGAGGACGGGCCCGCGAGTCGGTCTGGGTGGGGAGTCGCTCGGAGAGTCGAAAGACCTTCTCGGCATAGGCACAGAATCGTGCCATCATGGCGCGGGGCCCTCCGATCGGGGGCGGCCCTTGCGAGCGAAGACCTCTCGCTTCTGCTCCAGCAGGGCCCGGAAGTGGTGCTCGGAGACGCGATCGACGAGCCGCTTGACCCGGCGGCCGTTGTTGACCCACCGGCGGGCGGTGTCGTGGAGGGCCGGCGGGAGGTAGATGCGGACCCGCCGGTCGCCGGAGCGGGTATGGAGATACAGGGCCGGATGCTTCTGGCCCTTCTGACATCGGCAATAGGGCTTGCCGCAGGAGCGGTGCTGGAGCACGAGCGAGCCGCGGAGCAAGGGGTGGTCGGCCAGGAGCTGGACGGCGCGGAAGCGGGCGTCGCGCTCCTGGGGTGAGCGGTGCGAACGGGTTGTCATGAGTCCTCCTGAAGTGACTGGCGAGGAATTATACGTCAGTACAGGCAGGAGGAGTCAAGGGCGGGGGCGAGTGCGAATCTGCTCGTCCGGGGCCCGAGCCGGCTAACCGAAGGAGTGATCGGACGTTAACCTCTCTCAAGAAACTTCGTTGCGGAACTGCTGGGGTCGCGAGAGCTTGTCGGGTCCGGGTCATGCTTCCCTTGCGCTACGCGCCGCACTGACCGTGGAGGCGTCGGTTGCGAACTGCCTGGTCCGCCAGATCATGTCGGCGCGCAGACAGGCGAGCGTTCGTTTGCGCAGGATAGACCCCGCCGCGTCGTCCGGTGGTGCATAGTCTCGGCCGTCCCTAAACCGGCCCGCCCCGCCACGCGGTCGCCCCGGCCGGGCCTATGATGGGGACGCCGGCGCGGCCGGGCCGTTTCGAGGGCGATTAGCTCTCGGATGCCGTGCAACAACAGGTTGGCCCCGAAGTGGCCCAAGTGGCGGCCAGTCCGACCCGTCGGGCCGGCCTGATCGGGCGGCTACTGGATGCATCCCGCGGCTCTCACAGCGTCGCGAGGGCCCTATCGGCCGCGGCCAGCAGCTCCTCAATCTGCTTAATCACGGGCCGGATCTCGTGGAGGCGCCTGGCGAGTTCGGAGGCGGATTCCCTCCCGACCGCTTCTCCCTTCTGCTAGTAGTGGGGCGCGCGCTCGGCTTCCCACCGCTCGATCCTCTCGGCGAACGGCTCGAGGTGGCCTCCCGCAGCCTCGAGCAGTCGCCTGAGTTCCTCGCCCCTGGCCGCAGCATCCTCGCTGCCGTCTCACGGCCAGGGGTGGTATGAGGCGGCCTTCGCGGATGCCACGAGAGCACTGAGCATGGCATGGACCAGCTTGCCGACGTCCTCCCCCGCGGCCAGACGTACCAGTTCTGGGAGGACATCCGCCGCATTCCTCAGCGCGTTCCGGCAGCTCCGGCGGATGGTTTCCAGGTAGGCCCTCTGCATTTCCGCTTCCATGGTCGTCTCGGCCCCTTCGCCAAAATGTCCGCGATTCGTCCTCCATGTTAGCAGAGACCCCGGAGGCATGGGCAGCCCGGCGGCCGGCCGTGTCCGGGTCACCCACGGCGTGCTGCGAGCCGCTGAGGCTGCTATCCGCCTCGCCCTGCGGCCGGCGCCGGCCGGGCCACGGTCGGTCGGGCCTGCGGCCGGGCCGCTCGCTCGAGCGCATCTGGGGCGTGTGGGAAAGATGGCGGGTCGCATGGGTCCTGAATTGCTTCGCCGGACGTCTCGCGGCGCAGCCGGCGCCCGCCCTGCCCATGAGGCCAGCCCGGCATCTGCCAACAATCCTCGTCGGTTCTTATCCAACCAGGTCGAGTGCCTCCTATCTCTGGCTTCCCAACCGTCAGGAATCTTCATCCCGATGTCGCCAGGCATTGGGCGTTCCATCTATCGACCCGACCGCCCGGAGCCACTCTGAAAAGGGGCCTTGTGGCTCTCGCCCACTTCTTTGATTCACCGCCGGTAACTACCGGTTCTACGCCCGGATGATCCGATGGCGTTTCCCTAATACCGCATGGCTTCGCAACTTGAGGAAACGGCTTGCAATCCAGGCCCAGATGGTTATAATTCCTTGAGCCACAACGATTTAAGCCGGGTGGATCGCGTGGTTTTTGGGCTCCTGGTAAGCCGGTGTCCGTACGGTGACGTGCATCTGGTAATCGCCGTAACCTCCGGGGATGCTGCTCCCGGACGGGGCCGACAGCCCAGTCCGGGAGCCCACGTTATGCCTCGTGCCCAGGTCGTCGATCATCGCGTGAACGCCCTCGACGACTTCCGGAATAGCCGTCTGGCCCCCTCCCCACGGGCCACACATCGCTCCGTCGGGTCCGCTATCAAGCGTCCCGACGGCCAGCGTACGCTTGACTCTTATCCGTAGCCGGGCTGGTGACCGAGGGATGCTCGAAGAACTCCCCCACGACCTGATGTCAAGGCTCGGCTACCGGATCGCCTACGGGCAGGTGCCGCGCCTCGCCGAGATGGCCCGCTTCGATCATGGGTGGGGCCGTGACTTCGCGGCCCAGGTCGGCGACGAGGCCGAGACGATCGAGCGAGAGGTATTGCGGCGGGTCAGCCATGCGATCCATCCCGAGCTGATCAGGCTGGCCGTCCAGGATGCCCTGGAGCTACGCAAGCAGAGGTGGCGAGAGACCAGAGCATTGCCGGCAGGCGAGGAACCCGGCGCACGCCATCGGGCCGCACACTTCGCCCGGAAATCCGTCGGCGGGCCTGCTACCCGTTCATGCGCACTGGCCGTGTGGCGACGGATCGTCCGCGGGGTCGATGTGCCGGGCCGGTTCCTCATGGTCGATCCGGAGTTCCGGCCGGTCGGATAAGCCGAGCCGCGGTTGCCGATCGCCCGATCGGCTGGCAAACCGGTTTCGCCCTGCGCTTGCAGCGTGAGTTCCGGCCGGGCCTGTCGTCAGGAAGGCTACCCGGAACTTTGTCGGCATGCTTCACGGACCCCACATGCCCGGCACTTCGCTGGCGGCTGACGCACCAGCATCGGGATGGCCGACTGCCTGCGCGTGGCACGGATCTGCTCGGCGATGCCAAGGATCTTCGCCCTGAGTTCGTCGGTGTTGTGGACGACCTTCCGCTTCCCACCTCTCAGGAGGATGACGCCATAGGGCGGCCGCACGCCGTATTCCTCCTCGACCAGCAGCAGGTAGACGCCCATCTCGCCCGATGGCTCGGGTAGACGGCCCCGGCCGGCTTCCACTCCTCTGGGATCGGCACGCCATCGCGCTCGACGATCCGATCGGGCTTCCCGGCCAGGCCGTATGTGGGCGAGTAGAGCGTCCGGCTGTCGAGTTCCAGCGTGCGCCCGGTGACGAATCCGGCCTGCTCGCGCTCGTCGCTCGCCTCCCAGTAGCTCACAGGAGCAGATCGCGACCGCAGATACCAGAGGCCACCCAGCACGGCGACAAGGATGACGACCGCGACGACAATGGTCATGAGACAGCCCAGCAGAAGAGGGCGGTCACGGTACCGACGATGGCCGTCAGTTGGAGCGCCCGCGACGGCGCAGCCACTCCTGCGCGGAGCCGACCCCGCGAACACGATTCGCGTGCGTCGTTCGATCGAGGTAAGCTCCCGATGTCGCGTCGTCCCGCGATCGAGGGCAGGCTGGTTCGCCGACTGGTGACCGATGGTGGTCAGCCGCCACTGTTCGGGGCAGTAGACCCAGGCGGCGATCTCGCTGGCCGTCACGGTTTCGGGCGGGTTCCTGGTCATGGCCCGATTATGTGCATGGCGATACCTCGAGCGCAAGACGTTGAATTCCGTCCGGTGGTTGCCGACCGCTCTGTCGGCTGGCACACTGGATCCGCCCGGCGATCGGTAAGGCGGGAGTGCCGGCCGAGACGGTCTCTGTCGGCGCGCTTCGCGAAGGCGACGGGTGCACGTCTCTCCCTCCGGAGCCCGATCCCCATGCGACTCCCACGGATGACGACGCGGCGGTGGATGGTCGCGGTGGCGACCGTAGGACTGGCCATGGGCCTGCTCGCCGCCTTTCGGCAACGGGCCGAAGGTTTCGCTCGACTCTCCGAGGCACATCTAAGAGGGGATTTGGAAAGCTGAATCGTCTGGAAAGAGTCTGCATCGGTATGGTCTCATGGCGGCTTGGGATGACCTGACACACCGAGAGACACCGGAGTGAAGGGACTCCGACGATGCCGCGACGACACAAGCCCCCGCGTCCACCTCGCACGGCCACGACCCAGACCCGTGCGATCTATGAGACCGACCTGACCGACGCCCAATGGGAGATCATCCGGCCCCTGTTGCCACCGCCGCCGGGCGGAGGTCGGCCCCGCAAGACGGACATCCGCGAGGTGCTCAACGCGATCCTCTACGTACTCCGGACCGGCTGTGCCTGGGACCTGCTGCCTCATGACTTCCCCCCGCCGGGGACCGTCTACGACTACTTCAGTCGGTGGCGCCGCGACGGGACGATCGCGGATCCACGAGGCCCTGCGGCCGGCGGTCCGCGAGGCGTCCGAGCGCGATCCCGAGCCGTCGGCGGCCTGCCTGGATAGCCAATCGGTCAAGACGACCGAGGTCGGTGGGATCAAGGGCTTCGACGCGGGGAAGAAGGTCAAGGGTCGCAAGCGGCATATCGTCGCGGACGCGCTGGGCCTGCTGATCGCGGTGGTGGTGACCTCGGCGGATGTGCAGGACTACCACGGGGCCAAGCCGGCGCTGTTGCGGGCCAAGGGTCGCGAGCCCGCGGGCTGAAGGTGGTCTGGGTCGATGGGATCTACGAGAAGGGATGGCTGATCGACTGGGTGCGGGGCGAATGTGGGTGGGAGTTGCAGGTCGTGAAGCGGACGGACAAGGAGGGGGGATTCAAGGTCCTGCCGAAGCGGTGGGTGGTGGAGCGGACATTCGGCTGGCTGGGTCGGTATCGTCGGCTGAGCGAGGATTACGAGGTGTTGCCGGAGACGAGTGAAGCGATGATTCAGATGGCGATGATTCACATTATGCTCCGGCGATTGGAACCGACGCACCAATATTCCCTAGCTTCACAAAACGGAGGGGTGCGGCTTCGCAGGCCGCCTAGATTTCCAAATCCCCTCTGAGGGCTTCCCAGGTCGGGGCGGGGATCAGCTCCTCGGCGACAAGCCAGCGGAAGAACCCCCGGACCAGACGGACTCGACGATTCGCCTCGTCGCGGGAAAGTCTTTGCTCGACGAAAGCCTGCTGGCACTCTCGCAGTGCCTTGGGACCGAACTCCGCGGCCTCCAAGTCGCCGCACCGCTGGCGTACGACCCGGACGCGCCAGGCGAATCATCCGGACCTGGTTGGTCACCACGCCGTTCTTGACGTAGTATTGTTCTGCATGGGCCAGGTAGCGGACGGCGGCCTCATTGACGGTGATATCGGTCACCAGCGCGACGCTGCTGGCCATCTCGTCGCGCAGGCGATTGGCGAGGTGGCGGCGGACGAGCTTCTCGTACCTGGCCTTGCTCTCGGGACTGCCGTACTTCCCGAGGTAGTGATCCTTGCCCTTGATGGTGACCCGGGCCTGGCCGGAGGCGTGTTTCTGATAGGCGGGTGCAGCATGGCACTGCGGCATGGTGAGTCTCCCGACGCGATAGCACGCACGGTCCTACCGTGATACTACCGTCGTCATTTGAGCCCATGTGCCGCACCGCCGTCCCGGCGGGTAAGCTGTAAGTCAAGCTTTCGGCGGGATTTACAGTCAGTCGGGGCGACCGGATTTGAACCGGTGACCTCTAGCACCCCAAGCTAGCGCGCTAATCCAAACTGCGCTACGCCCCGAACAGGTGCCAGGATAACCCGGACCCCGGGGTCCCGTCCATCCCTGGATCGTAGATGATTCCGGAATTCGACCGAGCGTCTCGTATTTCCTTAGTTGCTTGAAAGGGAGCCAGCGGTGTCATTCATCGATCGAGTCTTCGACGCGGTTCGCCGCGTCGGGAATCCCGTCTGCGTCGGGATCGACCCGCGGCCCGAGGAGTTGCCCCCGGGCTTTCTGGAAGCGTTCCCCGAGACCGCGCCAGGGGGTCGCCGACGCCCTCCGCCGCTTCGGCGGGGCGGTCCTCGACGTCGTCGCTCCCCTGGTCCCGGCCGTCAAGTTCCAGTCGGCGTTCTACGAAGCTTACGGCCCGGCCGGGGTCGCTGCGCTGCACGGCGAGCGTCGAGGACGCCCACGCCCGAGGGCCTGATCGCCATCGTCGATGGCAAGCGCAACGACATCGGCTCGACGGCCGAGGCGTATGCGCGTGCCTACCTCGGCAAGGTGCCGGTCGGCGGCCAGTATGAGCCGTCGTGGTCAGCCGATGCACTCACGGTCAACCCCTATCTCGGCTCCGATGGCGTGCTGCCGTTCGTCCGCGTCGCCGCGCGGAGAACAAGGGCCTCTTCGTGCTGGTCCGCACCAGCAACGCCTCGGCCGGCGAGTTCCAGGACCTCGTCGCGGACGGTCGGCCGCTCTATCGTCATGTCGCCGATCGGCTTCGACAGTGGGCCGCCCCCCATGTCGGCGAGTCGGGCTACAGCCTGGTCGGGGCCGTCGTCGGGGCGACCTATCCCGGCCAGCTCGCCGAGCTGCGGGCCGAGCTCCCCGGGATCCTCCTTCCTCGTCCCCGGCTACGGGTCGCAGGGCGGGACGTCGCGCGACGTGGCCGCCGGCGTTCGACGAGGACGGCCTCGGGCGCCCTGATCAACAACTCGCGGGGGATCACCGGCGCCCACGGCCGTCCGGCTTACCGCGAGCGCTTCGGCGACCGATGGCAGGCCGCCGTCGAACAGGCCGTCCGCGACATGATCGAGGACCTGGCGGCCAACACGCCCGCCGGCCGGCTGCGGGCATCGGCATGCTGGCAGGAGTCGGCCTCGTCGGCCTGAGCCGACGGATCGAAAGCCGGTCGAGAGTGGTCGGCCCGGCTCGTCGTCCGGCAGGCGGCTCAGAGCTCGGGCAAGCGAGCCCCGCCTCGCCGCGCGATGGATCGCGAAGGCACCCGTCCCCATCATCGAGAACGGGACGGCCAGCATGAACAGGACGCTCCAACTGTAACCGACGGCGACGCTGGCCGTCTCGTCCTCGCCCTCGCTCGGGCGGACGGCCTCCTTGCAGTTCGGGCAGGCGCGGGCAGTCGCGATCCCGGCGCAGGATCGTCAGCCCGACGAGGGCGATCGTCAGCAAGCCGGTCCGGAACGATCCGTGTCATCGCGGGGGACCTCTCGGATCGCGGGACGGGCACGGCGCGACCGCCGCGAGTGCGCAGGCGCAGCCGGCCGGCTTGCCCTGGACATCGGCTACTGTATCCCCGGTCCCGATCGGGACGTCAACCGGCCCGACGGGCCGCGACGCACCGACGGACGGGCGACTCGCCCGGTCGTTACAGAACATTGCGTCCCTTGCGCTGGAAGGGGAGCTGCGTCACGCGGAACGGCGGGTGTCTTGAGCAGGATCTTGACGTCGCCGAACTGGCCCAGCCCGCCCACGGTGCCGAGCATGGTCTGCCCGCTGCCACCCTTGTGGGCCTTGATCTTGCCGGTCAGGGTCGTGTGGTGCGGGACGATGCCGACGAGGTTCAAGGTCAGTCCCTTGCCATAGGGGGTCAAGACCTGCTCCAGGTAGCCGGTGCCCTTGAGCTGGAGGTTCACCGTGTTGCCGCCGTCATCCTGGTAGCTGAGCCGTTTCCCCTGGGCGAACAGGGCCATGTAGTCCGAGCCGGGTGCCCCGGTGCCGGTGCCGTCGAGGAGGTTGCCGGCCAGGTCGCGGATCGCCCCCGATCCGGTGCCGAGGATCTGGATCTCGTCGTAATGGCCCGAGGCGATGGCGGCTTGCGGCACCACGGTCACCGAGAAGCTCGACGGGTCGTAAGTGATCGACGCGATGGCCAGGGCCCGGCCGGTCGAGGGGTCGATCAGTCGGTAGCCGGCCGCATTGGTCGCATAGGACGGGTCGAGCGGCGCCGAGAAACCCACGGTCAGGCTGCTGATCGCCCCCGACCAGCCCGACCACGAGAGGCCGGTCACGACGGGCGCGGTCAGGTCGGGGTCGACGTCCTGGATGTGGGATCGTCGCCGTGCTGGCCGGGCCCAGGCATGGCCCCGCCGCCCGGGGTGTCCAGCGACGACGTTCACGTATTCGTCGTGGTTCTTGTACGGGTCATCGAGGACCGGCACCACGATCGAGCCGCCGGCCTGGCCGGGGCCGAGCGTCAGCGTGCCGGAGGTCGGGGTGAAGTCGAGCCCGGGCGTCGCGTTGACGGCGATCGCCTGATAATGGACCGTGATCGTGCCGGTGCGAACCATAAAGGCGGACGACCGGGATGACCGCCGCGCCCGGCTTGTCGGTGACCTCGACCCCCGGCGTGGCGAACTGGACCATGCCGGGCGACGGCTGGACCTGCGCCACGCGGTCGCCGAGGCCTCGGGCTCGTCGAGGTTGTACTCGGTCCTCCGAGACCGACGCCGACTGGGCGAAGCTGCCCGGCCATGGTCGCCAGCTCGGCCATCGTGACGGTGGCCGAGGCGCCGGGGGCCAGGTTGCCCAGTCGGGCGAAGTACTGGCCGGTGACCACGGCCGCCGTGCCCTGGCTCGGGCGAGGCCGAGACGAAGTCCAGGCCGCTCGACGGACGGGAAGGTCACGATCACGCCGGTCGCCGTCGTCGAGCCCACGGTTGGTCACGGTCGCGGTGAACGTGACCACCTGGCCGCTCGGGACGACCTGCGGGGTACATGCGAGGTTCATCGCGACGGCCACCGACGGGGCGACGGTCAGGATCAGCGTGCCTGATTGTTCGCCGGGATTCGGGTCGTACTCGTTCCCCTCGACCCGGGCGGCCAGGTCGAGCGGGCTGCCCGAGGCGGCCGGCGTCGGGTCGACGACGATCGTGATCGTGGCCGAGCCGCCCGAGGCGATCGTCACCCAGGTCGGCCGCGAGGGCGCCGGCGACGAGCGCGGCGCGAGGCCCTGGCTGGCCGACGCCGAGACGAGCTGGACGCCCGCCGGCAGCGGGATCGTCGCGACGACGCCGGTGGCCGTGCGAGGGGCCCGCGTTCGTGACCTGCACCGTGTAGGTCCAGGCGACCTGCGCGACCGCCGGCACCGCGCCCGGCACGATGGCGACGCCCAGGTCGGACGGCCGCGATCGACGCCGGCCACGACGACCGTGGCGTTGTTCGACGGGTCCGGGTCGTAGTCCTGGCCCTGGACCGAGAAGCCCATCGTGACCGTGCCCACGTCCGAGGGGCCGGGCGTGACGACCAGCGTCACGACCGGCCGAGGCGCCCGAGGCCAGCGGTCCCAGGTTGGCGGTGAAGATGCCCTGGCCGACCGAGCGGCGTCGGGCCCTGCGTCGAGGCCGTCGACATCGACGACCAGCCCGGCGGGCAGGATGCTGCTCAGGACGGCGTCGGGCTCATCGGCCGGGCCATCGTTGGTCACGTCGATCGTGTAGGTCATCGGCTGGCCGACGTAGGCCGTCGCCGATTGCAGCGCGGCGGCCGACCTCCAGGTCGCTCACGCCGCGCACCGGGATGGCGATCGTCGCCGAGTTGTTCGCCGAGTCCGGGTCGGCCTGCTGCCCCGGCCACCGAGGCCGTGTCGTCCAGGGTCGCGCCCGGCTGCCGCCGTGGGGTGCACGGCGATCACCAGGCTCGCCGAGTCGCCCGAGGCCAGCTCGCCGATCGCCCACGACAGCGACCCGCTGTCCACCGTGCCGGCCGCGTTCCCCTGGCTGTCGGTGGCGCCGAGGAAGGTCGCGCCGGCCGGCAGGCCGTCGGTCAGGACGACGCCGCTGGCATCGCTCGGGCCGTTGTTGGTCACGGTCAGGGTGTAGTTGAGCGGGACCCCCAGGGCGGCGACGTCGTTGTCCGCCGCGATGCCGACCGCCAGGTCGGAGGCGGGGTTGACCGTAGTCGTCACCGACGAGGTCGAGTCAGACGGGTTGGGGTCGAGGGAATCGCTCGAGACCGAGGCCGTCTCGGTCACCAGGCCGGCGGCCGCCGCCTTCAGGACGATCGTGACGATCGCCTGGGACCCCGGATTCATGTCTCCCAGGTTCGCCAGGATCTGGCCGTCCGGCGTCAGGTTGACGTTCCCGACGTTCGAGGTGGCCGAGACGAACGACAGGCGCCGAGCCGATCGGCAGCGAGGCGACGACGGCGCGGCGCGATGTCGGGACCGTGGTTGTGCACGGTCATCGTGTAGGTCAGGTCGCCGCCGGCGAGGGCCGGCGACGGCCCCTCGGCCAGGACGACCGAGACATCGGCGTTGGTCTCGACGACGACGGGGATCTTGGTCGACTCGTTCGCGACGTTCGGGTCGGCCTCGGCGCTGGTGACGGACGCCGCGTCGAGGATCGTCCCGGCCGAGCTGGCCCCGACCTGCGCGACGATGGTCACGGTGGCCGAGCCGCCCGACGGGATCGTGCCGAGCTCGATCCCGACCGTGCCGCCGCCCATCGCGGGCGCGACGAAGCCCTGGCTGGGGGTCACCGACACGACCGCGACGCCGGGCGGGAGCCCGTCGTTGAGCATCACCTGGTGGGCGTCGGCCAGGCCCTGGTTGGCGACCGTGATTGTATAGGTCACGTCGCTGCCGGCGAGGACCGGGTTGGGCGTCGCCGTGCCGCTGACAGCACCAGGTTGATCTGGCCCTGCACGGCGAGGTCGGCGGAGAATTCCGAGGTGTCGCCCGAGGCGTCGGTCGCCGTCGCCGTCAGGACCACCCCGGCCTGCATCGAGCCCGGAAGGCTCGTCGTGAAGGTCGCGTTGCCCTGCGCAGTCCGTCTGGACGTTCATCGAGCCGACCAGCGTCTTGCCCTGGCCGTAGCCCGACGAGTCGGCCCGCGGGGCGGTGAAGAACTGGAGGAAATAGGTCGAGCTGGGGCTGGCGAACAGCGACCCCTGGACCGACATCGAGGACCCGTCGGACACGGCCGTGTTCAGGCTGGGGTAGTTCTGATAGGCGTTGGGCCCGGGCGTGCCCGGCGCGTGGCTGGGCGTGGGGCCGCTGCCGAGGTTGATCCCGAGCCCGGCGTTGGCGTAGATCGAATTGGAGAGGATGGTGTCGTGGACGACCTGGCCGGCGAGCTGGACCCCCGCGCCGACGCGGCCGGTCCCATTATACTCAATGACATTCGCCGCGCCGGCGACGGTACCGCCGATCAGGTTGGTCGACGAGGCGAGGTAGAGCCCGTTCTGGGTGTTCCCCAGCTTGAGCTGGCCCAGGGCGTCGGTCCCGATCGCATTGCCGGCCACCCAGAGCCCGTGGGTATCCGAGGCGGTCTCGATGCCATTGCCCTGGTTGGCCGAGATGACGTTCCCCTCGCCGAGATCGGTCCCGCCCACCATGGTCCCGGGCGCGTCGTCGAGCAGGATGCCGTCGCCCTGGTTGCCCAGCGGCGTCTTGCCGTCGGCGGCCACGCCGATGAAGTTGGCCTGGATCGCATTGCCGGCGCCGCCGCCCGCGACCTGGATGCCCGCGCCGGCGTTGCCCGAGATCACGTTGCCGAACACCAGGCCCGAGCCGCCGATCGAGTTGCCGCTCGCGTTGGCGCCCGCGATCGCGACGCCCGCCCGGCCGTTGCCGGCGGCGGCCGTGCCGTCGGCGACGGTCCCGATCCGATTGCCGGCGATCAGGTTCTGGAACGAGCCGGTGCTGCCGTCCTCGATGAGGATCCCGTCGCCCGAGTTGCCCGAGATCACGTTGCCGCCGCCCGCCGACCCCAGGCCGATCGTGTTGTTGGACGAGCCCAGGATGGTCAGCCCCTGGCCGTTGGGGATGACCGAGAGGCCGGTGGGGTCGAGGCCCAGGTAGGTGCTCGCCACGGCGTCGCCGCCCTGCGTCTCCAGGACGATCGCCGAGCCCGCGAATCCGCCGAGCGCCAGGCCCCGCACCGTGCTGCCGCCGGCCGAGAGCACCAGCCCGTTGCTGCCGCCGCCCGAGAGCGCCGAGCCGTCGACCTCGATGAGCGGTGCATTCTTGTAGCCCGGCTGCGTCGTCCCGTCGACCAGGACCGGCACCGCGATCGGGGGCAGGGGAGAGCCGAGCTGGATCTTCACCGGGCCCGTCGCGGCGATGTCGAAGTCGATCTCGCTGGCGGCCTGGCTGGCGTTGGCCTGCTCGATCGCCCAGCGTAGCGAGTCGGTGACCGTGTCGTCGCCCGGGCTCGTGACCACATAGGTGGAAAGCAGCCGGCGGAATTCCAGCACCTCGCAGACGGGTCGACGCGACGCGCGGCGTCGCCGGCAGTCTGACCATCCCAATCTGCGCCCGGTGTGCATCGTGGTGAAGTCCGCTCTCGTGGTCCCGACCCGACCCGACCGGCCGTCCGACCCTTTCATCCGCCCCGATCGTCCCAGCCCGGCCATCCCTGCCCGATCGTCATCGACTGCCGTAGCCTACTCATATACGGGCGCCATCCGGCCCTGTGCGGGCCGTGGCGAGAAACCGACGGGCCACAACCGGCCCCATGGTATCCGGTGGGCCGCACGCACAATCCGGCGTCGCGGCCTGGTCCCTCACTGTACAACCGACCCCGAGGACATC
This sequence comes from uncultured Planctomycetota bacterium, assembly GCA_963771445.1. GTDB lineage: Bacteria > Planctomycetota > Planctomycetia > Isosphaerales > Isosphaeraceae > JAKAUH01. The sequence goes on from CAVYTQ010000003.1 coordinate 96,215, forward strand.
CAGGTCATCGGGCGCCCGGCCCGAAGCCTACCTCAGTTGCATTCACGCGGATCGTGCCGGCCGGGTGCCAGTCCCCTTCACCGCCTTACGCCTCTCAGCGGGTCTCTCTTGATGTTTCAATCAGGACGACGAAACCTCGCGCGTATTCTCTCAAATCCCTCGGACTCCAGTCAAGCCCATGTCCATCATTGACTGGACACATCCATGACATCAATGTCTGGCAGGCGGTTCAACGTGGTTCGGCTCCGTGCTCAAAGGTGCTACTCGTGCGTCCATCGTGCGGTTTCACTCTCACAGAACCTGTCCTGAATGGGTGATTGGCATCTTGCAGGGTGGGTGCAATCCACCGGATTCCAGGGCTCTCGTCAGTGGGCTGCGCAAAAGGACAAACCTCACGGATTTCCGAGGCTCTCGTCGGTGGGTTGCATCCACCCTACACCCCTCAGATTGACCTTGGGTTGGAGGCAGGGCGGGTTATGGGCGGGTGACGCGCGGCCCTGCGCTGCATGGAGGCATAGCCATTATGACCCCGTTCCTCCCGTATGACGATCGAGTCGGCGTGTTGTGAGGGTCATTCGAGGCGACCCTGCGGATTTGAAGGAAAGGTCCGAATCTCCAGGATGGACCGCCGGTCGCGACACCAGGCTAGCCAGCGTGGCAACCCGGCCCGATCAGACACCAAACCTCAACCGGTGGCCGAAGGACAGCCATTTTGGCAGGATTGGGTTCGTTTGCTCAATTTCCACCCTCGATGGCTCCGTGCTTGGCTGCCATTCTGGCGGATTTGGGTTCGTTTTCAGATTTCTCGCTCCGGAGAGGACAGAGAGATTGGCGTCGAATCGCATGCTGCATACCAAGCAACCATGAAGATCAGACCACCCAGCCCATCTTCGCGCCTTTCCAACTGCCGCTTTCACAAAACATTCTTGCAAGCCGTCACAATATCATCCTCGCACTCGGAAGTGACTTCATGAAGTGGTTCCTGGCTCGGTCTTCCGGGGCAAATTCACGGCGGCGGTGAAGTGAGGAAGACCGTCGCAGTTTGCATTCTCGATGAGCGAGCGTCCCTACCTATCAGGATGTCTCCGTTTTGCAAATTCTGAAACGCGTTACATGAAGCGGCGACCAACAATCGGACGTAACCTCTTGCCCGACGGACGTTAGAAAAATTTCGCGAATTCTCGAAGTTTTTCCTAATCGACACAGACCACCCAGATATCACAACCTAACAAATCGTAAGGTTCGACAGGGTGCCCTGCAGCTCGATGGCCACCGACTACGTCCGGCGCCCCGGTCTCGGTCCTCCGCGGCGCCTCCGCGAGATGGACACTGTCGCATCGATGCCGGCGTCTTCGTCGGTCGCGCCAGAGGGGCGGAATCCACGATACGGCAACCTCTGGAATCGTGAAGTGTCTTGTGGACGACTCTGCAAGGCGGAGAAAACCTTGCATCACCCTTACATAAGTACGTGGATCTGGTTTATCATTGGACGCGACCCGCCGGAGATGCGAGGGGCGTAGCCACGTGGCGCACGTCCGGCCCTCATTCCTTGTGCCGGGAGCTGCCCGCGATGCCACGAGCCCACGACGCAACGCGCGACATGCTCCTCGGCCTGCTCGCGCTCCAGAACGCCCTGGTCACGCGCGACCAGCTCGTCCTGGCCTTCGCCTCGTGGACCGCATCGCCGGGCAAGCCGCTGGCCGAGGTGCTCGCCGAGCAGGGCGCCCTGCGGCCCGAGCACCGGACCCTGCTCGACGCGCTGGCCGACGCTCACCTCAAGCTCCACGGCGGCGACCCCGAGCGCAGCCTCGCCGCGCTCGAGGTCAACCGAACCACTCGCGAAAGCCTCGCCGCCGCGGGGCCCGCCATCGAGGCCACGCTTGCCGGCGTCGGATCGGGGTCGGGATCAGGCTCGATCGGTGGGGATGACGCCGACCGGACGGCCACCTTCGGCGCCGGCACGGATGTCGGCGAGGGCCAGCGGTTCCGGGTCCTGAGGCCCCATGCCAGGGGCGGCCTCGGCGCCGTCTTCGTCGCGCTCGACGTCGAGCTCAACCGCGAGGTCGCACTCAAGCAGATCCTCGACGCCCACGCCGACGACGCGGTCAGCCGCACCAGGTTCCTCATCGAGGCCGAGATCACCGGCGGGCTGGAGCACCCCGGCATCGTACCCGTGTACGGCCTGGGGAGCTACCAGGGCGGGCGGCCGTACTACGCCATGCGGTTCATCAAGGGCGACAGCTTCAAGGAGGCCATCGAGTCCTTCCACGCCGACGCAGCATTGAACCGCGACCCCGGCCGCCGCTCGCTGGAGCTTCGCAAGCTGCTCCGGCGGTTCGTCAACGTCTGCAACGCCATCGAGTACGCCCACTCGCGCGGCGTGCTGCACCGCGACATCAAGCCCGCAAACGTCATCGTCGGCAAGCACGGCGAGACCCTTGTCGTCGACTGGGGGCTCGCCAAGGCCCTGGGAAAGTCCGACACCCCTCGCGAACTCGGCGAGCGCACCCTGATGCCCAGCGCGGCCAGCGGTAGCGCCGAGACGCTGCCGGGCAGCGCCATGGGCACCCCCGCCTACATGAGCCCCGAGCAGGCCGCCGGCGAGCTCGAGCACCTCGGGCCGCGGTCGGACGTCTACAGCCTGGGCGCGACGCTCTACTGCCTCCTTACGGGCCGGCCCGCCTTCGAGGGCGATGTCGGCGAGGTCCTCCGCAAGGTCGGCCGCGGCGACTTCGCCCGACCCCGACAGCTCGACCCGACCGTCAACCCGGCGCTCGAGGCGGTCTGCCTCAAGGCGATGGCGACGCGGCCCGAGGACCGCTACCCGTCGTGTCGGGCCCTGGCCGACGAGGTCGAGCGGTGGGCGGCCGACGAGCCGGTCTCGGTCTATCGCGCCCCGATCACGGCGCGGCTGGTCCGCTGGGCGAAGAAGCACCGCACCGGCGTCGCCGTCGGGGCGGGTCTGCTCCAGACGGCGGTGGTCGTGCTGGCGGTCGCCGCGTTCCTGCTGGGCCAGTCGCGGGCGCGCATCGATCGCGAGCGCCAGGTCGCGGAGGCGGCCGGTGCGCGGGCGAGGGCGATCAACAACTTCCTGGTCAATGACCTGCTCGGGCAGGCCGACCCGGAGCGCAATCCCGCGGGTATCGGGATCACCGTGCGACAGGTCCTGGACCGGGCGGCCAAGTCCCTGGCCACGCCCGGGCCGTCCTCCCTCGATCCGGGCGTGGAGGGTGCGGTCCGATCGACCATCGGCAACGTCTACCTCGAGCTGGGGCTCTACCAGGACGCCTACCAGCAGCTCCCGGTGGCCGAGTCCCTGCTGGAGAAGGCCGGCGCCCCCGCAGAAGACGTCATCTTCGCCAGGAACCGCGCCATCTGGGCCCGTGCCATGCGAGGGACGCCCGGCAACATCCTCAGGGACGCGGGCAGGGCTTTCTACGAGAGCGAGTCCCGGCTCGGCCGCGAGCATCCCGAGACGGTCTATGCCGCGGATACCTGGGCACAGCTCGCCCGGGACGACCCCAAGGCGCTGCCCCTCCTCCGCGAGAACCTGGAGATCCAGCGCCGACGGTACGGGGCCGACCACCAGCTCGCGCTGCGCGCGGTCAGCCAGCTCGTCATCACCCTGAAGTACAGAAAAGCCGAAGCCGACCTCGACGAGGCGGAATCGCTGGCCCGCGCGAGCTGCAAGGACTGGGTGCGGCGGTACGGGCCCGAGTTTCCCGAGACCCTCTCCGCCCTCTCGGAGCTGGGCTCCATCCTGGCGACCCGCGGGAAGCTGGAGGAGGCCCGGTCGGTCCTCGCCCCGCTCCCCGATTCCTCGGCGCGGGTGCTCGGCCCGGACCACTACCAGCGGGTCGGCATGTTGCGCACTTACGGCCTGATGCTCGAGGCACACGGCGATCTCGACGGTGCCGAGGAGCAATACCGACGGGCGCTGGCGATCGTCGCGAAGGGGATTTCCGGGAGACAGGACGGCCGCTCGCTCGAGGCCGTGCTCCGCGCCTGCCTGGCTCGCCTGGCGATGATCTGCGGTCGGGACGCCGCGGTCGGGACGGAGCTCCTGCCGGTCGTGCAAGCGTCCGCGAATCGCGGGCAGATCGCCGTCCCGGCCGACCGCCTCGCCGGTGCGCTGGGCGACGCCCTGGCCGAGCGGGGCGACCCCAAAATCGCCATCGAGGTCCTCAAGGCCGCGCACAACGGGTCCAGCGGCATGGAGAGTCGCCTCGACTGGCTCCTGCCGCATCTGCGGAGCCTGATCGGCGGCCAGCAGCTTCGCATCGGGGAGAAGACCAAGGCCGCCGAGAACCTTCGAAGTGCCGTCGAGCGGATGGAGCAATCCTACCTCAAGCCCCCCGCGCCCATCCTCGCCGCGGCCCGCGCAGCGTCTGGCCCGGCTCGACGAGTCGAAGGAAGCGGCCAGGGAACAGGCCCCACAACCGGGGCATCGACCGTCGCGAGCGAGGCATGTCCGGAGGTGCCTGAACGGTCACCCGCGCGGCTTGATCGGCTGCAGCTCGATCGTGCCGACATCGAGCGGCGTCTCGGTCCGACCTCCGGGGACCTCGGGGACGACGATCTCGATGTCAACGCTTGCCAGCGGGGGACCGAACGACCTGGTGGCGTTGAGGCCGGGCTCGTACACCTGGCCACTGAGCCGGTACTTGCCGGGTGGCACGTCCTCGATCCGGAAGCGGCCATCAGGGCGGACATTCGTGTCGAAGGAGGTCTCCGGGGCAGGATCCGCCGCTTGCTCCCCGGCGCCGGGGTTTGCGGGATCGGGCGGCCCCTGACGGACGCTCGTGAGTGTTTGACCATGGAGCGGGAAGAGGGCGTCGGCCCGGACGCCGGCGGGGACCTTGAAGCGGCCGACCACCGTGCGGCCGGTGCCACCGAGGTCGACGAAGGTCGTCGGACCCGACTTCACCGCGACCGTGACCGAGCTGAGCGTCGCTGTCGCCGTGCTGGAGCTCGACCGCTCGGACGTGAACATCCGGCTCACCCGCAGACGGGCCGGGATGACGTGCTCGAACGCGTAACGGCCCCGGGCGTCGGTGGTCAGCTCCTGGGCCTGGGTGATCGGCGGACCCTCGTTCGGGCCCCAGGTGGCGGGGACGGCCTCGGAGAGCCGGACCGGCACGCCGGCGATCGGACGGTCGCCGGTCTTCACGATCCCCACGACGCGCCCCCAGGGCCGGACGACCAGCGGCGCGGCCCCGGCGAGTTGCTGGCCATCCACCTCGGCGAAGCCGCTCTCGTGATCGACGAACACCCGGAACCGCTCGACCTGGGCAGGAAAGAGGAACCGCCCGTCGGACCCGGTCACGACCCGGGGATAGGCCGCCTCGTGAAACTTGCCGTTGTAGATCTGGGCCTGCAGCGACCTCGTGGACAGGACCACCACCGCCCCGGCGAGCGGCCGGCCGTCGGGCCCGTGGACCACGCCCGAGGGACCGTCTCCGCGCTCGAGGCGGGCGTCGAAGGTGACATCCCCGGCCTCCAGCCGGAACGGCGACGACGTGGCCGGGCTGTAGCCCTGGGCCTCGACTCGCAGGGCCACGGCCGCGACAGGAGCATACGCGAACTCGACCTCGAATGAGCCGCCCGTGTATTCGTTCCAGGGACCACCGCGCTCCCAGTTGACGTTGCGGAGGACACCGGCTTGGTTCGAATGCTGATAGTAGTTGCCATGCACCAGGGTGAACCGCTCGATCGGCCGTCCCGTCTCGGCGTCGGTGACCGTGCCCCGGACGCGAAGCGGCGGGTACATCGTCACCGTGGCTTCGCCCCTGTCCGGCTGGAATTCCCGCTGGCCGATCATGACATTGCCCGGCCGGGTCAACGTCAGGCTCACGGGCTCGGCGGGTGCCGAGTCCCATTTGAAGCGGCCCTCGGCGTCGGTCGTCGTCGTCCAGTCGAGCGACAAGCGCTTCTTCCAGTCCATGGCCTGGACGGTCACGCCGTCGAGCGGCTTCCCGAGCCGGTCAACGACCCGCCCGCGGATCGAGTGGCCCGGTCCGAGGCGGAACTCGACGGGCTTCAAGCCAGGGGCGACGAACACCTCGACCAGCTCGGGTGCGCGGCCCGGCGCCTGGGCGGTGATCGTCTGCATGCCGCCCGGTATGTGGTCGAACCGGAAGCGTCCCGCGGCGTCCGTCGCGACCGAGGGAAAGCTCCTGTCCCTGATCCGGCGATCCGCACCCAGGCCGACGCTCGCCCCGGCGATCGGCCGACCCCGATCGTCAACCACCGTCCCCGCCAGCGGCAGCCCTTCCTCGAGGATCGACTCGGCCTTCTTCGCCTTGAGCAGCAGGTCGCCCGGTTGCCGGAAATCGCGCAGCATTCGGGAGGGCACGTAGTCGGGATGGGTCACCTGGAGATAGACCATGGTCCAGCCCGTAGGCATCTCGCCGAATCGCCAGCGCCCCTGGGGGTCGGTCGTCACCCGGACGTCACGCAAGTAGCTATAATCCGGCGAGAGCTCGACGCCGGCCCTCGCGGTGATGAGAACCGAGGCGCCGGCGATCGGCCCGCCCCGGCGATCCTTGACGACGCCGCCGATCGCGACTCCTCGCTCCATCTCGATCGTGTGCGAGCGGGGGATCGCCTTGCCGCCGGGCACGGCAAAGGGCGCGTACCCCCGGTCGGCGTAGCCGCGCTTGCGGGCGGTGACGTAGATCTCCACCGGCAACGCGGGCGGGAACTCGATCGTGTAACGACCATCGCGATCGGTGGCCGAGCGTGCGAAGAGCGCGGGGTCTCCGCCCAGGCCGGCCCGCGCGCCGGTCTCGGTTTGCACCTGCACCTCGGCACCCTCGATGGGCGCCCGGGACGCGCGGTCGACGACCTGGAGGACCAGCGTGCGATTCTTCGGATCCCTGTCCGACGGGGCTGCGATCGCGGGCGGCCCGGCCTGCGGGAGAGCGGGGGGCGGATCCGTCTTGCCCCCGTCGCGGGCCGCCGTCACGACGACGAGGGCGAAGCCTGCCGCCAGGATGGCGCCCGCGATCAGACCCGGCACGTGGACCGCGGCCCTGAGCGTCAACCGGGCCAAGGAGACTGAGGCGGCCGAGGCGCCGGCCGTCGCGAGCGGGGACTGTCCGGCGGCGAAGACCCTCGCCGCACCGGCGGTGGCCTTCACCCACGCGGCCGAGGGGGGCACCGCGTTCGCCAGCGGAGGGAGGGCGGCGGGCAGGCTGACCCCCCGCCGCGCCAGCCGCGAGCGGAGCCGTTCCCGGGCGCGGAGCAGCCGGCTCTGGAGGGTCCGCAACGGGCAGCCGATCGACCGTGCGGCCTGCTCGTGCGACAGGCCCTCCAGGTAGCAGAGGACGATCGCCGACCGGTAGATCTCAGGCAGGGCGTCGATCTCGTCGTAGATGCCTTCACCGGAATCGGAGAGGCCCGGCGCCTGGGTGTGACTTGCGGCCATCTCGGCCCTCCTCCGCTCGTGCTTGAGGCGCCGGGCGGCGTCGCGGCGGGCCCGCGCCGCGACCCGGCGAGCCACGCCGTAGAGCCAGCTCGCCGCCGACCCGCCACGGCGGAGTGATCGGGCCCGTCGAGCCAGGACCAGGAAGACGGCCTGCGCGGCGTCCTCGGCGTCGTGGATGGTCAGTGCGCCCCGGCAGACGCGCATCACCATGGGCGCGTGCCGCTCGACCAGGGTTGCGAAGGCCGCCTCGGCTCCCTGGGCGTTTCCGTCCAGGAAGCGACCGAGCAGCTCGCCGTCGGTCAGTCGGCCGAGCGCACCCTGGTGGAACAGCGTCTCGAGCTGGGCGGGGAAGTCGGTCAGTGCCTCGGTCGCCATCGGCTCGCCTCCCGGGTCGTTGGTCCTTCCAGAGAGGATTTTCCCGACCGGCGGCCGATTGCTGCAACTTTCTGGTTTTTTCCCGGTGCGACGGGCAGGCGTGCCATCCGGGTTTGAGGGCATGACCCGGCGACTCACGTCGCCGTTCGTGCTGCAGCCATGACGCCAGTCTCCGCCCCGGCGTGGACTTCGGCAAACCGGCGACGGCAGTCGCCGGGTGATGAGTCACGAGGCCGGAGCGGCCGGGCAAAACGGCGACATCAGTCGCCGGGCGGTGCGTCGCGAGGCCGGGCGAACCGGCGACGGCAGTCGCCGGGTGATGATGCCCCTCATACCGGCGTGAGACCCGGCGACTGACGTCGCCGGTTCGCCCGAGCCAATGGGCCCATCATTGAGGCTGCTGGATCTTCACTTCGCCGAGGTCGCGCGTCTCGCCCGGCCGGAGTTTGACCCCGGCGGCGAGCTGCCCGAGGAGTCGATAGCCGGCGATGGCGTGGAGGTCATAGGTGGCCCCGGGGATCATGCCCTCGATCCGGAATTTCCCGTCACGGTCGAGCCGCGGCTCGAGGAAAGTCGTGTAGTAGTTCGGGCCGAATTCCCCGTCGGAGTGGCGGACGTGGACCCGGACGTCCTGCCGGGGATCGCCGTGCAGGTCGACCAGTCGTCCGGTCACCGTGGCGGCCGGCTCCAGTCGGACGGTGATCGGACCCTTCTCGTCGCCCCGGACCATCACCATCCCCGCGAGCTTCCTCGCCTCGTGGCGGAAGAACAGCGGGCGCGGCCTGAGCGGGTCGAGAGCCGCCGCGGTGAAGGAGCCCGAGGTGAGCTCCAGGCTGTTGAAGGTCATCGTGTGCGGGTAGAGGTTGATGGCCGTGCAGCCGGCGACGGGCTGGCCGTCGGGGCCGACGACGGTCCCGGGGCGACTGGCCCCCGGGTCGAGCGCCAGGTCGCAGGTCACGGCCGTGGCGTCCGAGGCCGGCTCGATCGCGACCAGGGCGTGGACCCGCTCGGGCTCGCAGATGTGGGGATCGGTCGTGAACGTGCCGTCCGGCCTGGCCCCGGGGATCCTGTCGGCACCCTGGCCGACCCGATAGAGGTCCTTCAGGGCCCGCGCCGCGACCAGTCCCCGGCCGGGTAGTCCGCTCAGCTCGAACGAGCCGTCGTCGCCGGTCCGGATCTCCTGCCCGGACAGCGACAGAGGCTGGCCCCGATGGGGGTTGTCCGCGAACACGAAGTACTCGACGACGGCCGGGACGGGACGGCCCGTGGCCTTGTCGGTGACCTTGCCCCGGATCGTGACGCTCGACCGCTCGAGCGTGAAGTCCTCGGTGAGAGGGCCGGTGCCCGGGGCGGCGGAGAGGGTCGCGACGGCGGCCCGGTACGGCTGGCCCGGACCGGCCTTGGCCATGATCACATTGCCGGCACCGGGCGGCATGCCGACCAGCCGGTACCGGCCGTCGGCGCCGGTGGTCGTGCGCACGTGATCCCGGCCCTGGATCGGATTGCCGGCGAAGCGAAAGCTCCGGATCGAGACACCCGCGATCGGCCGGCCGGTGTCCTTGTCGCGGACGGTGCCCTCGATCGGCCGCGTCGGTGTGGCGACGTAATCGAAGATTCGATCCGTGATAGACGATTGTGCCTACTCGGGCTTGCCTTTCTCGACGGCCACGCTGTAAGTCGGGCCGGGCCGCGTCCGGGCATGGTGATGGGTGAACTCGGTGGCGATCGTCGGTCCCTGGATCCAGAGCGAGACGATCCGCTCGCGGCCGAGGCCGGTCATGCGGAACAGCCCTCGGCGTCGGTCGTGACGGCGAAGTCCTGGCCCCAGCGGTAAGATTTGAGGTCGGGGACGAGGGTGTCGCGGATCCCGGCTGTCGCTGGATGCTCTCGTCCTGGCCATCGCGGCTTCCCAGGCGGAGAGGTCTCCGTCCCGCGAGGCCGAGAGCAGCGACGGGGCGGACAGTGACTCCCGCGACCGGGCGGCCCTCGAGGTCGAGGATGCGGCCGGTGATCGGCACGTCATCCTTTACCAGCTTGAGCGTCAGGTCGCGGGCGTCCGCGGACGAGGCGACGATCGCCCAGGCCGGCCCGAATCCCCGGGCCAGGGCCGCGACCACCGGGGCCTCCCAGGTCGGCTGCACATGATCGACGGGGAAGGCGAGGTCGGCGAAGACGATCCGGAATCGTCCGTCGGCCCCGGTGATCGCCATCGGGCGGCGGGGCGGGCACGAAGAAAGCGTCGCTCGACCGCCCGGGATCGGGCACATACGCGAAGACCCTGGCCCCGGCGAACGGCTTGCCGTCGGGGTCGAGGACACGGCCGCGGATGAAAAGACGATCTTCCGTGCCTCTCCTTCGTCTCGGGCTGACTTGCCCCGAGAGCCGCGGCCGGCCTCGGCGAGGCGGCCGGCATCTTGAGCCCGGCGGGATCATCGGCCCGGGCCGGGCCCGCCGGGACCAGGTGGCCGGCGAAAAATCCGGCCGTGACGAGCAAGGTCATGACGTTCATCACGGCGCGGACCTGGCCCGCGAGCAGGCCCCGGAGCGTCCGGCCGGCCAGGCGGGCCGCCGGGGCCGAGGACGGCGCCGCGCCGGCCGGTGCGACGGCGGCGTGGACCAGGACATCGAGCCATGCGGGCGGGACGGCGGCGGTCGCCCGGTCGGAATCGGCGCGGCAGCCAGGGCGGCGACCGACACGGCGATGCCGCGCCGGGTCAGGCGGGCGTGCAGCAGATCCGCGGGCGTCGGCGAGGCGACGGCGGCAGGGTGGCCTCGCTCCAGCGCAGCTCGAGGGCGGCCTGCGCGTGGGTCCGGCCCTCCAGGTAGCAGAGCACGACGGGCAGGCGGAGGCGTTCGGGCAGCCGGGTCAATTCCTCGTGTAGCGTGCCCCGCCAGTCGTCGTTGGCCACGTCCTCTGCCGTGGCGACGTCGACCCACAGAACGCCCGTTAGGTGCTCGCGCCGGGCGTTCCGCGAGCGATCGTGGCCGGCCTGAACGGCCACCCGGTGCGCGACGCGGTAGAGCCAGCCGCCGATGGCGTCGCGGCCCCGGATCGTGCCGGCCTTGCGGATCAGCACCAGGAACGTCGCCTGAAACGCATCCTCGACCTCGGCGGCGCCGTGCAGGACGGCATGGCAGACGCCCAGGACCATCGGCCCATGGCGCATCACCAGGGCCGCGAACGCCGACTCGTCGCGACACGCGAGGAAGCGATCCAGGAGCTGGCCGTCGGTCAGGCCGGCGACCGTCCCCGCCTCGAACAAGCCATGAATCTGCCGCAGTGCGGCACCCAGACGAACGCTGGCCATGTCCAACCCTCCCCGGTAGAAATCCAGTCTCTACCCCTTACTGAGGGTCCGACAAGGGCGGGGCGTTCAGGTTTTTCCGGAGATCCGGCGGCGATGGGCGGATTGCTGGCCCGATGGCGGTTACGATGATCCGCACAGGTGGACACCAGAGCGAGTCACAATCGGTTGGTTGACAAGGCCCGAACTCTAGCGAATACGAACACGAAGCACGAGCGAGTGAATTCCGGTGAGCAGCATCCATTACAAGAAGAAGCTCACCGCGATCCCGGCCGAGCCGCAGGGGACGGATACCTGAGCTCCCGGGCACGGGGTTGAATCTCCAGGAACTTCGTGAGGCAATCCCCCCGTCCGGGCATTACAGGGAAACACCACGCGTCCCCGGACGGAGGGATCGGACATGGCGGGTCGAGGAGCCGGGCTGATCGGGCAGATGCATCGGCTATGGGAGCTGGGCAGCCTCGCCGGGCTGACGGATGCCGAGCTGCTGGCTCGGTTCGCCGCCGAGGGCGAGGCAGGCGCCGAGCCGGTTTTCGAGGCGCTCGTCGAGCGGCACGGCGCGATGGTCTTCCGCGTCTGTCGCGGCGTGCTCCACGATGACCACGCCGCCGAGGACGCGTTCCAGGCCACGTTCCTCGTGCTGGCCAGGAAGGCGCGGTCGCTCTGGGTCAAGGACTCGCTCGCGAGCTGGCTGCACGGAGTGGCGCACCGCGTCGCGGCCCGGGCTCGGGCCGACGCGGCCCGTCGCCGTCGGCACGAGCGGCGGGTCGCGGAGGCCCGGGGTCCGGCGTGCGAGCTCATGCCGGATCGTGCCCGGACCGAGGCATGGGCGATCCTCTCCGAGGAGATCGGCCGGCTCCCCGAAACCTACAGGGCGCCGGTGGTCCTCTGCTATCTCGAGGCGATGTCCTACCAGGCCGCCGCGGCCAGCCTCGGAGTGACCGAGGACACCGTGCGGGGCCGGCTCGCCCGGGCCCGCGAGCGGCTGCGCAAGAGCCTCGCCCGCCGGGGCGTCGAGGTCCCCGCCATCGCCACGGCCGTGCGGCCCGCGATCCCGGCGATCGTCGTGCGACATGGGTTGGTGCAGGCCACGGTCCACGCCGCGGCCCGGCTCACGGCGGGCGGGGCGGCGAGCCTCGTCGCCCTCTCGCAATCGGTGAACTCCCTGTGTGAAAGGACGAGCAGGACCATGTTGCTGACGAAGTTCAAGGCGGCCGCGGCCGCCCTGGTGCTCGGAGTCGTCGCGGCCGGCGCGATCGTGTCGGCCCGGCCGTTTGAGGGCGAGCGTGGCGAGTCGCCGGGCCCCGCGACACGGTCGGGTCGGCCGGCGAAGGCCGTCGCAGCCAGGGGAGGCAATTTCATCGTCAACTGGACCCCCGCCGAGGGCCAGGGCGGCAAGAAGGAGATCACCCTCGACCCCAGGCGGCATTGCGTCCACGTGCCCTGGGTGAGCCTGAAGCGCGACGACCGGCCGAACGACGGGGCCGTCCGCCTCGACCTCGAGCGCGGCAAGTTCTACAAGGTCACCGCCGCCGGCCAGGCGTTCATGAGCGACCAGACGGGCGCCGACGCCGACCCCTTCCCCGGCGTGACCGTGGTCTACCCTACCGACGAGGAGGATTGCTTCGCCATCCGCCAGATCGTCCTGGCGCCGGGGAAGTCGATCACCTTCCGGGCCCCTTGGCTGATCGCACCCAACGACGAGGTCTTCCTGATGGCATTCTTCCTCGACACCTACGCCGGCGACCCCAAGCGGGGGAGCTACACGCTCACCGTCGAGGAGACGGGCGGCACCGTCCGTCTGGGAGCAAGCGATCAGGGCCCCGATCGACGGGGTCATCACGTCCCACTCGGCGCAGGAAATCCACGACAAGCTCGTCAACGATGAGGCTTTGAAGGTCTTCCGCAGGCGGCCGGGGCCGTGAACGGGGACGCAGCTAATAGTCTGCGTCGGTAGGCTGAGGGTAAGGCTCTTGTCGAGCGTCCAGAAGCCGGGCTCGCCGGGAGGCTCGCCCTCGCCAATATCCCCCTGTTCGGAGACAGGCATTCAATGATAGGGCCGGCTGCGACGGCTCAGGCGACGACCGCCGGCATCGCCGAGGCGCGCTCGACGTCTTGCCACCAGCGGGCGGCCTGCTCCTGGTCCCATTCGCCGGCGCAGGCGCAGTCGGCAAGCGCCTGGTCGAGGCTGTGGACGTCCGGGAACCGATCGTCCGGCGACTTGGCCAGGCAGCGCAAGACCGCTCGCTCCAGGTCCTCGGGGATGTCGGGGCGGACGGTCGACGGCGGCACCACCGGGTCGTGGGCGTGCGCCACCAGGACCGCGATCCCATCGTCCGCATCGAACGGCGGGCGGCCGGTCAGCAGGTAGTACGCCACGGCGCCGAGCGAGTAGATGTCGCTGCGCTCGTCCAGGTCGCGCACGCCGGTCGCCTGCTCGGGAGACATGAACTGCGGCGTGCCCAGGATCCGGCCCTCGCCGCTGAGGCGGGGGACATGCGACTCCGTCACCGAGTGGACCAGGCCGAAGTCGAGCAGCTTGGCGACATCGTCCATGCCGCCGCGCCGAGCGGCGAAGATGTTCGACGGCTTGATGTCGCGGTGGATCAGTCCCGAGGCGTGCGCCTCGCGGAGCGCACCGCAGACCTGTCGCAGCAGATAGAGCGCCCGCGACGCGCGGCAGCGGGCCGTGGCGCTCGACCAGCTCGTCGAGGTTCAGGCCGGGAAGGTATTCCATGACGTAGTAGTAGGTGCCGTCCTCGGCCCGGCCGTAGTCGTAGACGTCGACGGTATTGGGATGCGAGAGCCTGGCGGTCAGGCGGACCTCGCGCTCGAATCGCTCCAGCGCGTGCGGCCCGGACTCGGGGCCCGGGCGGATCAGCTTCACGGCGCAGGGGCGCTTCAGCAGCTTGTGCTCGGCCAGGTAGACCTCGCCCATCCCGCCCGCGCCGAGGCGTCGTCCCAGGCAATACTGGCCCAGCTTCCGGGCCTCGGCGACCTGCCGCCGCAGGCGAGAGATCGTGCGCGCCCCGAACGCCGAGCCGACCGCCAGGATCATCAGCATGAGCGCATCGAAGACGAACAGGACGGCCCTCGGGGTCGTGCCGTGGTTCCACCCGCGCCACAGCCACTTCATGTCGTCCGGATACCGCGCGGCCAGGACGACCAACGTCGCGAAGGGCAGGGCGGCGAGCGGACCGGCTACGAGCGCGGCACGTCGCCAGCTCTTGGGGACGTAGAGCCCGTAGGTGAGGATCAGGACGGCGTTCAGCAGCACCACGTTCTTGAGGACGAGTTGCGCCATCATCACGTCTCCGCCGAGCGAGGAAGCGAGCATCATGCGGTACTGCCCGGTCGCGACCCGGGCGGCGAGCGTGACGACGGTGGCCAGCTCCAGGGCCTTGAGCCAGGCCAGCGAGATCGGCAGGCGGCTCGAGAGCACGGCGATGAGGCCGGCGAGGGCCAGGACGATCGCCGCATCGGCGCGATAGAGCGTCAGGTCGACGTCCCCGATGACGGCGCGCCGCCAGAGGACCAGGGCGGCCAGGATGAGGATGTAGACCATCGGCAGCTCGCGGAGCCGCGCGGACGACGTCGGAGGGCTCGGAGATGGCGTGCGGACCGGCCGGTCGCGCGATGGCCTCCCTCGGCGTGAAGCCCTCGCCGTCGCAGTTCGGCGCGGCGCCGACCGGGTCAGGCGGCCGGATCCCAGGCCGACGGGCCGCAGTGGAGGCCGACCAGCTCGCCGTGGGGGCGTGGGGCGGGTCGGCCGGGCCGGGCGGGGTGAGGAACCCGTCGCGGTCGACACGCTCGTCCCCGGCCAGCAGGCGGCCCACCTCGAGGCGCAGGCCCTCGTCGGCGCCGCAGGTCTCGCGAAGCCACGCCTCTCGCGCGCCGGGCGCGATGCGGACCGCTTCCTCGAAGAGGTCACCGACCAGTTGCCAGCGTTCGGGCGTCATCGGTCGTCTCCCGCGAGCTGGGTGGCGAGCCAGGCTCGCGCCAGCCGCCAGTCCCGCTCGACCGTCACCACGGAGACCCCCAGCGCCTCGGCGACCTCGGGGACGGTCATGCCGCCGAAGTACCGCAGGGTCATGACCTGGGCGTGCCGCCCGTTCAGACCGGCGAGGCGATCGAGGGCCTCGTGGACCTCGACCACATCCAGGCCCTGGTCCTCGAAGTAGTCCACCACCGCGTCGAGCGGGACCCGCCGACGACCACCACCGCGTCGGCCGGCGGACCGCCGCCGCGCGTGGTCGATGAGCACCTCGCGCATCGCGGCGCGGCCGACGCGAACAGGAAGCTGCGATCCGCCGCCTCGCTGAAGACCGACTCGCCCAGGAGCCGGATCACGGCCTCGTGGACCACCGCCGTGGGCGAGAGGGTGTGGCCGGTCCGCTCTCGCCGCATCATCCCGGACGCGATCCGCCGCAGCTCGTCGTAGACCACGGCGACGACCTCGCCCCGGGCCTGCTCGTCCCCGGCCCTGGCCCGCCCCAGGATGGTCGTCAGTCCGCGTTGCGACTCGGCCACCGTCGTCCCCCTTGCTCGGGGTTAGGGTTCAGGGGTCAGGAGGGAAACCACCGAAGGCATGCGTTGAGAAGGCGCTCGGCTTCTGATCCGGGATTCTTCAGCTCAGGGGGCTCGCCGCAAGCGTTCGGCCGAGGGTTCCTGACTTCCTCGCCGCTGGCCGCTCCTTCCGAGCCCCCCAAAAATGCGATGAAGGGTTCCTACGACATTTTCCGCGGGGTTTCCTTGAGGGGCAAGGACCGGAGGGCCCGGTTAACCCAATCCGGGTCGGGCAAATCGCCCGGCCGACGCTGAGAAAAGGAGCAGGACGGTGGAGAAACTCGTGTTCTGGTTCCTCGCGATCGCCCTGACCCCGGCGGTCCTGAGCCTGGCCTGGACGCTGATTTCCGGGACGAGCCGAAAGGACATTCTCTCGCACTCGCGGGCCTTCGAGCATGAAGAGGATTGGGAGATCATGCACGCGCCGACCGTCTACCCATCGAATCGCGTCGGCAACTCCTCGTCGGCCGCAATGTGGTCCCGGCACTAAGCGGATGGCATGCAGGCTCCTGTTGTTCGAGATGAAACACGTTGGGCTGCCCCGATAAAGCTTGCCGGTCGCGGCGACCTCGATACCGATTGTTCGAGCATGGAACGACGAGCAGGCGGCGGCCGTCCCCTGGCGGCGAGAACTTCGCCGGGCGGCCGGCTCAAGAGGATCGGTCTCCGCGATCGGCTCGATGGGGCGCCGACAAATTCGGCGGGGCGGTGTGCGGTTTGTGGTCTGGATTGCGCTCATATCCCCGGGGAGACCCGGTCTCCTCGCGAATCTACCCCGACCACATCACCGTCACCGACGCCGCGTGTTCCACTCGCGGAGGGAGGGAGTCTCATGCTCCGGATCAGTCTGGCTTTGCTGTCGGTCGCCCTGCTCGCGTCCTCGGCCCACGCTCAGGGAAGGGGCGGAGGAGGAGGCTTCGGGGCCGGCGCACGGGGGTTCTCGTCGGCCGGCGGCGGGGGCTGTGCCTCGGGCTCGAGCAGTCTCGGGACCACGGCGTCCTCGACAGGCACGAGCTTCGGCAACAACACCGGCTTCAGAAACGGCACTGCCTTCAGCAACGGCACGGGCACCACGGGACTGGGTACGAACCTCGCGACGTTGAATGGCTTGAATGGCTCCTCCTCTTCTGCGATGTCGTGGGCGGGGTACGGCAGCAATGCCAACATGACCTCGGCATACGGCATGGGCGGCTACGGCGTCGCCGACGGGTCGAATCCGTATGCCCAGATGAACAACCTCTACGGCAACCAGTTCGGCGATTTCGGGGCGATGGACGGCATGAACGGCGGTTTCGGACTTGGCGGAGAGGCGTCGAACCTCCGGGGCGACCAGTACCCAGCCGGGGCGAACGCGGGCGATTGGGCATCGAGCAGTTCGACGCCCCAGACGCGAACGGCTTCGTCGAAGGCGTCGAAGTCCCGGGCCAAGGCGAGGTCGCGGTTGAAGCGATCCAAGACGACCTCGAGTTGAGCGTGAGCTTCTCCAGGGAATGGACCGCGTGGGATCAGCATCGCCCGACGGCGAAGAACCTCGTCGGCGGGCGATGGCTACCCCACGCGGATACGGGATTCGGCGAGCCTCGGGAGCCAAGGCATGCAGGCCGAATCGCGCGGGCCTCGATCAGTCGGCCCCTTCGTGGTCGGTGCGGACTGCCTTGGTGACATCGATGAACCGGTAGGGATCGGACCAGGTCGAGAAGAAGCTTCGGTCGGGCAAGAGCGAGAGCCGGGCGCCGAAGAAGGTGTTGAACATGACGCGAAACGAGTTGACCGGGCTGATGCTGGGGTACAGCCCTTCATACCGGCCACCGGGGAAGTAGTAGGCGTTCAGGATGCCCATTCGCTCGGGGAGGTCGGTGTTCTCGACGCTCTCCATGTCGAGGTTCAGCTCCGAGCCGTGGTCGGACTGGACGATGATGATGGGAGGCTCGGGCGACTCGGCCAGGATGCGGTCGACCATCTCCTGGGCCCGCGCGGTGATGTAGGCCGCCTGGTCGCGATAGGCCCGGCGGAAGAACTCGGGCTTGAGGAACCGGCCCTTGACCCTGTCCTCGCGGAAGAGCATGAACTGCTCGTTCCGGTGGGCGATGTCCTGGCCCTCGGGGCCGAAGATGATCGGCGGGTGGGGGCAGAGGATATGCGCGAAGGTGAAGGTCGGCTTCGGGTCCCTGGCGACCTCGGGCACGCGGTCGAGCAGGTAGAGGATCCGCTCGCGCGGCCTGCTGGAAGGGATCCAGCCGATTGGGGTCCGGCCAGATGGCCTGCGCGGGCGTGAGGTCGACCACCATCCGCTGGAACTCCGACAGGTGCAATCGGGGCGTGAGGTACCGGTCGGCTTCCGGGTGCTCGGTCGGCTGGAAGCCGGTGGCGAACGTCACGAACGAGTAGCCGAGCGGCTTCAATGTCGCCACGACGTTGTTGCGGCCGATCAGGTCGGACAGCTCGGTCTGGTCGTTCCGCAGGCCCTTGACCAGGTCGTCGAGGTAGCTCGCGTTGAGCGACGACGAGAGCGACAGGGGCGTCTGGCAGTAGTTGGCCGTGCTGCTGCCGGCGCGACGTAGAACCCCCTGGCCCGCAGGTGATCGAGGAACGCCGAGTTGTCGAAGTCGAAGTGCGAGGCCATCACGTCGTGTCGCGCGTAGCCGTCGAGGATGATGTAGTAGATATCGGGCCGGCGGGTGACCTCGGCGGGCGTTGCGGTGGCCATCGGCTGGACCTGACGGGCGGGACGCGCGGCGACCGGCGCCTTGACCGTGGCGATCTGGGCGACCGGCATCGCGACGGCGATGACGGCGAGGAGATTCAGGAACCGGGTCGATCGGCCCAGGTCGCCGAGCCGGCCCACCAGCATGGCGAAGCCGGCGAGCAGCGCCAGCTCGGGCAGGACGATCCAGAGGGGATTCAGGGTGACCGCGTTGTGCCGGACCCACAGGTTGGTCAGTGAGCTCACCAGGTCTGCCGCCGGAGGGGTGAGGCGATCGACGGTGTAGAAGGGCACGACGGCCGCCGCCGTGACGAGGGCGCCCTTCGCCGCCGACCGCAGCAACAGGCCCAGCACCAGCCAGACCATCGCGGCGATGCCGGCCGCCGCCGCGAGCAGGGAGAGCAGCTCGAGTGAACGGACCTCGCGCGCGTTCTGGGCGAACAGCACGAGGATCGGGTAGACGGCGAAGAGGAGCGGGTAGATCGGCACGCGGGCCGACCATCGGATCAGTCGCCCCTGCGCCTGAGCAGGTAGAGGATCCGTCCCCTCTCCGAGATGGGATCCGAGGCTTCGATCGTAAAGTGTTGGCTGAAGCATCGCTCGAAGGTCTCGCGATCGTAGGGATGGTGGACGCCCGCCCGCTGCGCCGACCAGCAGGCGGACCTGGGGGTCCGTTTCGGGGACGAACTCGATCAGGAGGCGGGGGGCCAGACGGCGGAAGAGCTCGGCGACGTTGGACATCGGCTGGTTGCCCGCGATCGCCAGGTGGTGCACCAGGGCCAGGGCCATGACCAGGTCGGGCCGGCCCCGGTCGAAGAACGAGGCTCGCTCGCGATTCATCCATCCCGACGCCGGGCTGGGGTTGAACAGGTCGAGCACCAGCGGGAGCAGTTGGGTCTCACCGCGCTCGCGGCCCTGGACGTACATCGCCTCGATGCAATCCGGGTCGCCGTCGAAGGCCGCCACCGTGGACCCGAGGCCGGCGGCCAGCCGGCTGAAATGCCCCGTGTTGGCCCCGAGGTCCCAGACCGTCTCCGGCCGGACCCGCCCGAGCAGGCCGGCGACCAGGCGGCCCTTGCGCTCGAAGGCCTCCGGGGTATACGGCGGGTCCTGCTCGTAGGAAGACCAGGTGCCCCCCACCGGCCGACGCCTCAGCCTGCGGACCGCCGATTCCAGGCTGTCGATCAGCCCGAGCATGGCGTTCTTGCTCATCGGTCGCGTCGGCGCGGGCGGCTTCTCCCCGCGGCGGCGGACTCGGGACCAGGCGTCCCCGCCATTCGCGCGTGGAGTTGCAGGTGGATCGCCAGCCCCCACCGTCGCCACGACGAGAGCGGCAGCAGCCGGACCGCCAGGTCGAGCGGGATGCCATCGATGTTCGTGCGGCAGAGCTGCCCCAGCCGGCCATCCACCAGCGCCATCAGGGCGAGAGGGGCCAGGAAGTGCTCGCAGAACTGCCGGTAGCCGACCCAGGGCGTGCCCTCGCGATAGACCTCGAACGAGAGGGTATCGATGAAGATCGGCCGGCCCCGGTGGAATTGCAGGTTGTACGCGCTGCAATCCTTCAAGGTCATCCCGTGCGAGAGCGCGTCGACGCTGGACCTCGAGCGCGGCGAGCGCCGCGTCGCGGTACGCGCTGAAGCTCCACTCGTAGGGATAGGAGATCAGCCCGATCGGCTCGGGTCGGATCACCTTATGTGCCAGCGACGGATCGCGCCCCTCGGCGGCGATCTCTTCGTGAGGGATGAGGAGTCCCTCGGCGATGAGGCTGTCGTAGAGACCGGATGTCATCAGCCGGTCGTAATGTTCGCGATAGACCCGGTTGACCTGGCGTCGCAGGTCGCCGCCCTCGATGTAGACGAAGCCGGCGGGATCGCGGAACGAGACCTCCTCCAGGGTGCCGGACGCGGTCATCGGCGTGCCCTGAGCAACAGGTTCGCCCGGAGCTGGCGCACCCAATTCTTGACGAAGAACGAGGCGCTCAGGGCCCCGGCCACGACGACCTGGAAGACCATGCTCCCCATCCCAGGATCCAGGTAGGCGAGCAGTCGGGGCGAGGCCTCGACGGCCGTCCGCGCGATGTCGAAAGTGTCGAAGGTCATGATTTACGCTCCTGCTCCTTGACCGGTCCAAGGCCGCCATCGCCGCCTCTCTGAATGAACTCAGCGTCATCGGCATGACGCCGGACCCCTTTGTCGCCTGTTTGCCACGGAAAGGTATTGTAAAGGAAGGTAAGGCCGGTCAAGACCTGGGCGGAAAAGTAGGGAAATCCCCCCTCTCCAGGGTGGCCTTGGCGGAGGTCCGATCCAGGCCCGGGAGGAGCTCGTCCAGTCGCGTCGTGTCGAGCGAGACATCGGCAGGGCGGGGCTCCGGGAGCTCGGCGTCGGCCAGGCGACCGGGGCGAACGAGGTCGGGATCGATGCCCGAGGCGGCCGCGGCGCGTCGCATCAGGTCGAGCCGGCTGAGCCGCTCGCGGCCGCCGACGTGCACGACACCCGACGCGCCCCGCTCGAGCAGGCGGGCGAGCGCCTCGGCGGCGATCCGATAGGGCAGGGGGGTGCGGAACTCGTCGGCGAAGAACGATCGAGGCTCGCCGCGCCCGAGGGCCTCGAGCGCCGTGCCGAGGAAGTCGGGGCGCCGGCGGGCGTCGGGCCGTACAGCAGGCTGAGCCGCGCGACCAGGCCGCCGGGGACGGCGACCACATGGGCCTCGGCCTCGACCTTGGTGCGGCCGTAGGCCAACAGCGGGCGCGGCGGATCGTCCTCGCGATACCACGACCGCGAGCCGTCGAAGACCAGGTCGGTCGAGGTGAACACCAGGCGACGACCGCGGGCCGAGGCCCATTCGGCCAGCCGTCGCGTGGCCTCGACGTTGACGGCCCACGCCCGCTCGGGGTCACGGCGGACGGCCTCGGCCGTGCTCAGGCAGCCGGCGTGGAGGATCGCCTCGGGGTCGTCGTCGTCGAGCGCCGCGGGCGACGGCGCGCTCGTCGGCCAGGTCGACGGGCCGCAGCGCGATCCCTGCTGCGCACGCCGCGGGTCGTCCCGCTCCAGGCGACGACCTCGTGCCGCCCGCCCCGGGCCAGGCGATCGACCAGCTCGGAGCCCAGCCGTCCGCTGGCGCCCGTCACGAGAATCCGCATGATCGTCAATCCCCTCCTCTCGCCCCGAGATTTCCCAGACTCGCGATCAAACTCGGCCGTCTCGATGCCGATGCTGAGAGCCAGGGTTGGGTCTTGGGAACACGAATCCCGGGGTGCACGGTCACGCCGGCCACGAAAGAAGCGCCGCCATGAATCTCAGCGACGTCGCCATTGGACGACCTGGTCCTCGATCCCAACCTGAATCTGCGGGATCGGCTGGACGATTTCACCGTCGAGCGGTATGCGGACTCGTGGGATCGCCTGCCGCCGATCACGGTGTTCCAGGTCGAGGGCCGGCTGCTGCTGGCCGACGGCTTCCACCGCCACGCGGCGGCGGTGATGCTGGGGAAGCGGACGCTTCCCGCCGAGATCCGCGAGGGGACGTTCAACGAGGCGCTCGACTTCGTGGCGAGCGTGAACCTGTTCCACGGGCTGCCGCTGACCCGCGCCGAGCGCCGGCGTGCAGTCGAGGTCAAGCTGAAGCTGCACCACGACTGGTCGGATCGCCGGATGGCCGAGGAGCTCGCCGTCAGCCGCGAGCTGGTCGCCAAGATCCGCCGGCAACTGATCGAGATCGCAGCAGATCCCCAACCTGCCGGGCCGGGTCGGGGCTCGACGGCAAGCTGTACACGACCGCGGGGCTGCCCAAGGACGAGAACGAGCGGCTGCCGCGCGACAACAAGTCCGGCGGGGGCGAGGATGAGCCCGGGACGGGCGGCCGTCGGGCGATGAACGCCACCGCGCCCGCCGTGGGAGGAGACCCGGTCCGAGCCGTCCGAGCTGCTGAAGCGGCCGGCTACCGGCGCCGAGGCCCCGCCGTTCGCCCGCGACGCCCGCGACGCCGCCGCGGCGATGCCCGCCGAGGCGTCGGCGCTCGACGATCGACGAGATGCTCGAGCTGATGGCGCGGCAGGTCAACGAGGTCGTCACGTGGACCAAGGCCGAGGGCTTCAGCGAGGCGTATCGCTCGGCGACGTCGAACACCCGGGGCCTGTTCCAGGCCGCCGTGTTCAACCTGGCCTCGCGGGCCGAGCGGCTGCGCAAGGGTTGATCGGTTCCCGGCCCGCGGGATCGGCGGGCGGGCGGCTCTTCGTGGTGGCGTCTCAATGAAGTGGGCCTCGTCGTCGGGGTGGTCTGTCTACTCGCGGATGTGGCCGTCGCCGTAGACGACCCACTTCGTGCTGGTCAGCTCGCGGAGCCCGCAGGGCCCGCGGGCGTGGAACTTGTCGGTGCTGATGCCGATCTCGGCGCCCAGGCCGAGCTGGCCGCCGTCGTTGAATCGCGTGCTGGCGTTGACCATCACGGCCGAGCTGTCGACCTCGGCGACGAACCGGCGCGACGCGGCCAGGTCGCTCGGTGACGATGGCCTCGGTGTGGCCCGAGCCGTGCCGCGCGATGTGCGCGATGGCCTCGTCGAGCGACTCGACCACCGCGACGGCCAGGATCTTGTCGAGGTACTCGGTATCCCAGTCGGTCGGGCTCGGCGGGCTTCATGCCGGGGATGAACGACCGCGCCGCCGGGTCGCCGCGCAGCTCGACGCCGGCGCCGACGAGCGCCTCGGCGGCCCGGGGCAGGAAATGCGGCGCGACCGTCGCGGTGGACCAGCAGCGTCTCGGCCGCGTTGCAGACCCCCGGGCGCTGGACCTTGGCGTTGAGGATGATCCGGATCGCCCATATCGACGTTCGCATCGGGCGTCGATGTAGACGTGGCAGTTGCCCTGGTAGTGCTTGAGCACCGGCATCGTCGCCTCGGCGACGACGCGGCGGATCAG
Source organism: uncultured Planctomycetota bacterium (assembly GCA_963771445.1). GTDB lineage: Bacteria > Planctomycetota > Planctomycetia > Isosphaerales > Isosphaeraceae > JAKAUH01. Next base: position 119,506 of record CAVYTQ010000003.1, read on the forward strand.
GCCCTCGCCGCCGCGGGGGATCGCCAGGTCGATGTACTCGGGCAAGGCCCAGCAGCTCGCCGACGGCCGCGCGGTCGGTCGTCGGCACGAGCTGCACGGCGTGCTCGGGCAGCCCGCGCGGGGACGAGCTGGTCGGCCAGGATGCGGTGCAGCGCCCGGTTGGTGGCGATGGCCTCCTTGCCGCCGCGGAGGATCGCGGCGTTGCCGCTCTTGACGCAGAGCGCCGCGGCGTCGACGGTGACATTCGGCCGGCTCTCGTAGATCATGAAGATGACGCCGAGCGGGACGCGGACCTGGCGGACGTCCAGCCCATTGGGCCGCCGGCTCGAGGCGATCGTCTCGCCGATCGGGTCGGGCAGGGCGGCGACCTCGCGGAGCGCGCGGGCCATCTCGTCGACCCGGCGGGCGTCGAGCCGCAGGCGGTCGATGGCCGCGGCGTCCAGCCCGCGCGCGGCGCGGCGGCGACGTCCGCCGCGTTGGCCGCGAGGACCTCCTCGCGGCGCTCGACCAGCGCCGCGGCCGAGCGCATGCAGCCAGGCGTCCTTGGCGGCGCCGCCGGCCACGGCCAGCTTGCCGCGACGCGCCCCTTGCCTGCTGCGCCAGGTCGAGAGCACAGGCTCGAATCGTGATGATCGGCACTCGGCTCGACGTCCGATCCCGACCTCGACGGCCAGCACCCGTGCTCATGGCGAGACCTCCCCAGCCCCGGATCGCGCCCCAGACCTTGATCGCATCCACGGTCGCCGCGACGTCGTGGACCCGGACGACCCGGCGCCGGCCGACGCAGGCCGCCAGCGACGAGACCGCCGATCGCCGTCGCGCGGTCGGCCACGGCCCGCCCGGTGATCGTGCCCAGGAACCCCTTGCGCGACGTGCCGATCAGGACCGCACAACCCAGCGTGGCAAATCGATCGAGGTTCCGCAAGATCTCCAGGTTGTGCGCCATCGTCTTGCCGAAGCCGATCCCCGGGTCCACGGCGATCCGCTCGCGGGGGATGCCGGGCGACTCGGCCCACTCCACCCGACGCGCCAGGAACTCGTAGACCTCGACGACGACGTCGTCGTAGCGGGGATCGTCCTGCATGGTCCTCGGGACGCCCTGCATGTGCATGAGCACCACGCCGGCGCCGGCCTCGGCGACGACGCGGGCCATCGCGGGGTCGCCGCCCATCGCGGTGATGTCGTTGACGATCGCGGCGCCGGCGGCCAGTGCGCGGCGGGCGACCTCGGCCTTGGTCGTGTCGATCGAGATCGGCACGGCCGACCCCGTCGGCCAGGGCCTCGACGACCGGCAGGACGCGGCGCAGCTCCTCGTCGATCGCGACCGGGTCCGAGCCGGGCCGGCTGGACTCGCCGCCGAGGTCGAGCAGGTCGGCACCCCTCGCGGCCAGCCGACGGCGCGTGGTCGAGGGCGGCCTCGGCGCCGGCGAGCCGGCCGCCGTCGGAGAAGCTGTCGGGCGTCGACGTTGACGATCCCCATCACCAGGGGCGCCGGGTCGTCCGCCGGCCAGGATCGTCCGCCCCGAGGCTTGCCAGGCACGTTCGCCATCGACTGATCGACTCCGCCTGATCCGGGTGCTCGAAACCGGGTGAGAGATCAGGAAGGCCACGCCGACCGACGCCGCGGCCGCGGGCGATGGCCGGGCAGGGCCGCGCCGCGCCAGGCCCGATCACTGGAGATCCGACTCGTTGAACCAGGGCTGTTCCATCATATCCACGATCTGCTTGGCGATGTTCTCGGTGACCTGCTGGAAGCTGGTGAGCGTCGGTCTGGCCGAGCTCCGGCACGAAGTGGAGCGTCTCGGTGATCTGGGTGGGCTGCTGGTTCTTCTCCGACTCCTGCGGCGGGTTGTGCCTGCCAGTTGATCCAGACGGTCATGGTCGGCTCAGCTGGCGGGGCAGGTTGGTCGGCGCCTCGACGATCAGGTTCTTGTCGTCGACGGTGATCGATGCCGCTCGAGGATCGAGTCGGCCTGCTCGCGGTCGCCGACGATCCGGTAGGGCGTCCGCATGCTGATCTCCTTGGTCACGGCCTCCTCCAGCATGAGCTGCAGGTCGCGTGCGGAACCGCTGCGACTTGAAGTAGACGAAGACGCGTCTTGCACCTCCGAGGTATCGAATGGCGCCTGGATGTGCCAGCCGAAGAACCCGCCCTCGTCGGCTTCGCCGAGCGAATGGCCGATCGGCAGGTTGGAGCAGCCGGCGAGCAGGCCGGCCGCGACGCGACCATCGCCAGCATCAAGGCCACGCAGGACGGCCGTCGCCAGCCGCCGCGCCGCGCGCCGGCGCGGCCGGTCGAGTCGATCGCGTTCGCGATCGTATCATCACATCATCCCTCCGGGCATACCCATGCCCATGCCGCCCATGCCCATGCCGCCCATGCCGCCCATGCCGCCCATGCCGCCCATCGGCCCGGAGTTCATGAAGGGATCGCTGGCCCCCGGCGGGATGATGATCTTGCTGGGCTTGGAGGGCTTGCGGGGCATCTTGGCGAGCTCGCGCGAGCTCGGTCTTGGCCTTGACGGCCCACGGGCTGTTGGGCCATCGCTGCGGGACCTTGCCGAGGTAGTACTCGGCCGACGCGACCTTCTTCATCCGCTTGTACTGCATGCCGATGCTGTAACGTCTTCTCGGCCTCGGCGTCGTTGATGTGGTCGAGGGTGAGGTAGAGCTTCTCGAAGCTCGCCTGGCTCTGCTCGGGGAAGGTCTCCATCGTCCTGCTTGACATCCCGCGCGCCTTGTCCAGGCCGGACGACGTCGTACTCGGGGCCCTGGTAGCTCTTCATCCGGGCGTCGATGGCGGCCGAGCTGGGCATACTGGAGGTACGGGCGTCTTGCGGCCGGCCGTATTCGCTGATGAATGGCTCGTAATAGCACCGCGGCGGTCTCGTAGTCGTCGTGCTTCATGTAGAAGTCGGCGATCTCGATGGCGGCCTTGTCGGCCATCGGTCGCCGAGCGGGTCGTTGTGCTGGACGTGTTCGAGCGCCTTGAGGCCCGAGCCCTGGGTGTCGATGATCGGCAGCCGGCCGTCGAACCGTGGGCCTGCAGGGGAGCTTCTTCTCGGCAGGCGCCTTGGGGTCGGTCTGCGACAGCCAGAGCGGCCGATCTCGTACTCGCGCTCGGTGAGCTTCTCCATGTAGTCGGTGGCGGGGTGGTCGGCGGTAGAGCTTCTCGTAGCTGTCGTGGGCCTCGGCGTAGTGCTTGAGCTGGAACTGGCACTCGGCCAGGTAGAACAGGGCGTTCTCGCCCCAGGTGGTCCCCTTGCGGTCCTTGGCGATCTTGGCGAACGGCTTCTCGGCCTCCTCGAACTTCCCCTGCTGGAAGAGCTTGAGCGCGGCCTGGAACTCGGCCTCGGCGACGGGGTCGGGGCGGGCTTGGCGATGGGCCGCCAGCCGTCGGAGCCGAGGACGTTGGTCGAGCCGTCGCTCGTCGGCCTGCGGCAGCGAGGTGATGCCCCGGGGCGTCAGCCATCGCTGGAAGAGGTTGCTGGAGTCGGACGGTCCCGCTGGCGTCGGCCATCTCCTCGGGGCTGAGCTTGCGGAAGAGGTTGCCGTCGTAGGCGGCGCGCCACTGGCCCAGCGGGCTGACGACCGAGGTGCAGCCCGCCAGCGACCCCGCGGCGATCACGAGGGCCAGGCCGAGCGCCTGCCGAGGCCGTCGGGTGCCCGTGCCGATGCGCGGGCCGGGCCGGCTGTCGGCCGGCGGGCCGGGCCGCGGCATGCGGCCACGGCCGCGACCCGGACCCGTGCGAAGGGTCGGGTCGGCGGATACCGGCGTGGTCGTGGCGTCGGGGACCGAGCATGGAGTTCAGACTCCCATTAAGGGGCGGAGTCGCGGGCGATGCCCGAAGACGTGACTGATGACCGCCCCGACGGTTTCTCGCGCCCGGGCCAGGCCCGCCGAGCTGGGGTCCAGCTCGCGCCAGGCGTCGCCCGGGCTGGCCAGGGCGCGGATCGCCTGCAGCTCCCCGGCCGACAAGGCGACGACGTGCGGCTGGGCCGGTCCGGCAGACCTCGCAGAGGACGCCGCCCGAGACCAGCCCGAAGCCGATCACGTCCCCCGTCGCGTCGATCGCCGCGCCGCAGTGGGCACAGGTCTCGAGCGCCGGCATCAACCCCAGCTCGCGCAGGCACGCCAGCTCGAACCGGAGCATCCGCCGCGACCGCAGGTCGGGCTCGCCCAGATGCCGCAGCGTGATCCTCGCCGCGTCGAACAGCTTGGGGTGCGGGTCGTGCAGGTCGGTCAGCTCGTTCAACAGCTCGGCGACGTAATAGCCGGCATACAGGGCCGCCAGATCGCGGCGGAGAGATGCGAAGCGTTCCACCGGCGCGGCCTCGGTCAGAAGGTCCAGCGCCTCGGACGCCTTGGGTATCAGCACGATATCGGAAACCCCCAGCAGGTCAAGGCCACCCTGCACCGCCGACTTCGGCCGCCGCGCCCCCTTGGCCAGCGCGCCGACCTTCCCCAGCTCGCGGGTGAACAGGCGTCACCACCAGGCTGGTCTCGAAGACCTCGATCGTCCGCAGCACCAGGGCCAGCGTCCGCGTCCGCTTCTCCGCCATGGCGATCTCCGGGTAGGGGACGGGAGAGAGGGGTCAGGGGATTGGGGTCAGGGGCCGGGAGGACGGGGACCTTGCCGATTGAACTCGTTCCCGGCGACCACCGGGCCGAGCGGCCTGGGACCGGGCGTCGCGCTCCTCTTCTTAGCCTCTACGCGGCAAGCCGTCGAGCAAGTGGCGAGACGGCCCCCGAGCTCTGCATCCAAGCTTGCCGGAAAATTGGCTTCGTTCGCGCGATTTTCGGTCGAGGGACCGTTGTTCCATCATGCAACCAGGTGCAAAATTGGGTTCGTTCGCGCGATTTCTTTCTCGGAAACGCTGTTCCGACATGCAACCACGCACAAGAATTGGGTTCGTTCGCGCGAATTCGGATGATAGGCACCGTCTGAATGCTTGCAACCGAGCCGAAATTGGGTTCGTTTTGTCGATTCCGGCGGGCAGCCGAAGCGACTGGCTGGAGCCATAGCAACCATGAAAGCAAGCCGAGGTGCATTCGCAAGAGCGTCGCATGCTTCCGCGATCCTGATTTTCGAGCATGTCATTTCGCGTGTCCCCCTAATAACAGGATGGCGCGGTTTTGCAAATTCGTTAAAACACGCCGCACGACCTGGGCAATCCCTTTCGTCGTAAATGTTTGACGGGCAAAATGTTAAATTTTTTCCATTTTTCTAGAGTTTTTCGCGGCAACGCGGAAAAACGGGTTGGCGTGGCCTTTCCGCGAAAGTCCTCGCAGGGCGGGATTGGCGGGCGGTCGTTCCGATCGTGGGCGGATGCGATGGACGACCGGCCCCTGCTGGCGACGAGGGTGCGGAACAACGCCGACGGCGGCGACGGGAACATGATTGCGAATCGGCTCAACACGGCCGACGCGACCGACCAGCAAGTGCCCACCGCCATCCACGACGTCGTGATCGACCTGGCCGCGCTTGCGGTGACACGCGGGTCGTCGACGTCAACGCGGCGGACCGTCCGCCGGGGACGATCCTGGTTGCCCGGACGGCATCCGCGATGGCGCGGGCGGTGACGGGCCGCGGGGTGGCCCGCGGCCCTCGCCTCTCCCCCGGGCGACCGCCGGCGTATCCTGTTCGCCGGTCGATGCGAGTACTTCCTACCCCGAATGACGCACCGATCGGTCGCGTCGTCGCGGCGACCGACCGGGCAAGTTCGAGGGTCGGGGGCAGGCTGAAGGAGCGAAGGCAATCCTTGCCGCGAGCACGGGATAGGTTGGTCACCGTGAGCCGGAGTTGTCGTCGCGGAACAGCCGCTGGGACAGGAGATACAGGTCGTTCTTCCAGACCGGCCAGGTGTGTGCGCCGAATCAATGTGCCAGATGTGCGTCAACTGCTTCTGCTCCAGGCTGGCGTGGAAGGCCTTGTTGGCGTCCATGAGCCGATCCTCGTCGCCGCAGGATAGCCAGAGGAGGCGCAGTTGCTTGCTGGCCGCGGCGGAATCCGAGACGAGGGTCCCGGAATTGCCGAAGATCGCCGAAGAGAAGCCGCCGACGTAGGCGAAGCGGTCCAGGTGCTTCAGGCCGATCGTCAGCGCCTGGCCCCCACCCATCGACAGGCCCGCGATCGCCCGGTGCTCTCGGTCGGCCAGCACCGGATAATGCGATTCGACGTAGGGGATGATGTCGTTCAACAGGTCGTTTTCAAAGGCGGTGACAAAGTTGCCGCCACCACGCCGGGGGCCACCCGGCCCGCCCGGGGCCGGCATGAGACGATTGAGGCCGGCAGCGAGCTGCTTCTCGTCCAGCTTGCCGGAGTCGAGCTCCTTGTAGAGGGACTCGGCGGCGGCGAGGAATTCCTCCCGCGATACCGTGCCGTTCTTGTCGGCATCGGCTCGCTTCATGATCGTCCCCGCGAGGACGGTGCCCGGCCTCGGCCCCTGGGGAGAGCCGTTGGGCATGACCACGATCATGGGGACGACCTTCTTGTCGGCGATCAGGTTGTCGAGGATGACGTTGGCCGCACCGGTCCGGGTCCAGCCCCCTTCGTTATCGCCGGCGCCGTGCAGGAGATAGAAGACCGGGTACTTGGCGTCCTTCGAGTAGCCGGGCGGCAGGTAGACCGTCAACTTGCGCGTGTCGCCGACCGTCTTCGAGTCGTACTCCACGGTCTCGACCTTGCCGCGCTCGACGCCGTCGCGCCGGCTGGCGAAGCCGCTAGTGCCGGCTCGAGCTTCGAGTCCGTCTGGCCCAATGTGTGGGCCACCGGAGCCAGGGAAAGGACGGCGCACCCGACCACGAGGTGCCGCAGGAATCGTCTCATCGGGATCACCCCCTCAAAAGGCAACGATCAACACCGGGTAATGAAGCTTGACGTGCAATGGGCCGCAGACGACCCGGCCCCTTCCGCTGCGCCCGGCGCCTCATGCGAGCGAACCGAGCAGCTCCAAGCCTGGAGGTACGCCCCGTGTGTCACCTCGACGGAACGAACGACCCGACGCCGACGATCGCGGAGCGGAGCAGAGGGTGCCTCAATAAGGGGAGGCGATATTTCACCGCGCGTCGTCCCGGTTACCGGGGATCGAGCCGAAAGCTCCCGGCTTCAGCCGTGGGGATGAAGGCGTTCTTTCAGGGACCGCTCCCTGGAAACTCGAAGTTTCCGGTTGCCGGGAGAAGGTTTTTCCCGGCGTAGGACTTCGGAAGGAACAAGGCGTCAGGCGTGGCGGGAGTGTTTGGCTCACAGTCCAACGACAGGTCCCGTCTCCGACCGATCCGTTCCGGTTCTTTTTGTAGGAGGGAGCTCCTGCTCCCGATTCGGGCCGACCGGTCCGGCGCCGACCGCCCGATCGCCGGCAGGAGCCGGCTCCCACAACGGACCGGCCCGACTCGGATCGGTCTCCGTGTAGGAGGGAGCTCCTGCTCCCGATCCGGTCGGCCCGACCCGGTCGGCATCGGCCCGACCGATCGCCGGCAGGAGCCTGGGGGGTGAGGGGTGAAGGGCGAGGAAGGACCGGGACCAGACCGGTCGGCATCGGCCCGACCGATCGCCGGCAGGAGCCGGCTCCTACAACGGACCGGAACTGTCCGTCGGATGCGAACGGGTCGGACCGGGTCCGCGGTCGGTGGGCATCGGTCCCTCTTCCGTAGGCCACCCATCCGTTATGCGCCCTAACGGGCGTCCGATCGCGATCGGCGCCAGGAGGCGGCGCGGTCGGGTTTTTGCCAGGCGTCGTAGAGCTGGATGAGGCGGTCGACGGTCTCGATGAGGACCTTGCGTGACGGGGCGGGGATCTTCGCCTCGCGGGCCTTGAGGCCCTCGTGGCCGCGGAGCAACTCGGGCTCGGCCTCGGCATACTTTTTCTGGGCGAGCAGGCTGGCGCCCAGGAGCGAACGCGTCTCGAACGTGCGCCAGTCGTCGGGGTCCTTCTTGTCGTGGATCGCCAGGGCCTCGCGGAGGATCGGCTCGGCCCAGTCGGGGTGGTTGACCAGGTAGGCGCGGGCCAGGTAGTTGATCGAGCGGAGGGTCTGGGGATGCTCGGGGCCGCGGAGGCTTCGGCGACGGGCGAGGGCCTCCTCAAACAGCGGCAACGCCTCGGACAGGCGGCCGGCTTCCTGGTAGGCCACGGCGAGGTTGCTCATCGAGACCAGCGTGTCGGGCTGGTCGGCGCCGAGCGTGGCGCGTCGGCGGCGCAGCGCGTCCTCGAGCAGCGGCAGCGAGTCCTCCAGGCGGCCGGAGTCCTTGATGCGCCAGCGCGAGGTTGCCCATCGAGAACAGCGTGTCGGGGTGGTCGGGGCCGAGGTTCGACCCCTGCTGCCGGCAGCGCCTCGCGGAGCAGGTCGATCGACTCGGGATACCGGCCCAGCTCGCGATAGAAGTTCGCCAGGTTGTTCATCGAGACGAGCGTCTCGGGATGATCGGGGCCGAGGACGACGCGACGGCGCTTCAGGGCCTCCTCGTAGAGCGGCAGGGCCTCGTCGAACCGGCCGGCCTCGCGCGAGCAGCTCGCCAGGTTGTTCATCGAGAACAGGGTATCGGGGTGGTCCGGGCCGAGGATGGCCCGGCGCCGGGCCAGGGCCTCGCGGTAGAGGGCCAGGCTCTCGTCGATCCGGCCGGCGGCCTGGTAGGCCATCGCCAGGTTGTGCTTGGAGCCGATCGTGTCGGGATGGTCGGGGCCGAGCGTGGCCCGGCGGCGAGCTGAGGGTGTCGGCGAGCGAGGGGATGGCCAGGTCGAGCTGACCGCGGTCGAGCTGCAGGTGCGCCAGGTCGTCGGCCGATCGGAGGGTGTCGGCGTGGTCGGGGCCGAGGACCCTGCGGCGCAGGGCGTACGGCCCGCTCGAGCTGGACCCCGGCCTTGTCCAGGTCGCCGAGATAATAATAGGTCTGGCCGAGCGCGGCGCGGATCGAGGCCTCCAGCGCGGGCTTGTCGCGAAAGGCCCTCGTCGATGCCGGACTCGGCGGTGTCGAAGGCCGTGCGCAGCGAGACGTCGCGGCCGAGGCCACCCTCCTGGTCCTTGGGCCGGGCGGCGGCGAGGACCTTGTTCTGGAAGAACTCGAGGACGGCCTTCATCTCGGCGCGAGAGCGGTCGGCCTGGCGTCCGGCCTCGAGGCGCGGTCGCGCTGGGCCTCGACGGCGGCCTCGGATTGCCCGAGGCGGACGAGGTCGGCGGCGATCCGGTCGCGCTGGGCGCGGAAGACGACGGCGGCGGCCGCGGCTCCTCCGATCAGGATCAGGCCGAGCGCCGCGGCGGCGAGGGTGGCCGCGGCCAGGCCGGGGTTGCGGCGGCACCATCGCCAGCCGCGTTCCGAGCGCGCCGGCGCGACGCGCCAGGATCGGCCGGCCGTCCAGGTGCCGCTCGAGGTCCTCGGCCAGCGCCAGGGCGTCGGCGTACCGCCGCGAGGGCTCCTTCTCCAGGCATCTCAGGCAGATCGTCTCCAGGTCGCGCGGGACGTCCGGCCGCAGCCGGCAGGGCGGGACCACGTCGTTGGAGACGACCAGTTTGAGCGTCTCGATCTGCGACTCGCCGAGGAACGGCGGGCGGCCGGTGAGCGACTGATACAGGATCGAGCCGAGCGCGTAGATGTCGGCGGCGGGGCCGACCTGCCCGGAATGCCCTTCCGCCTGCTCGGGGGCCATGAAGCTGGGCGAGCCGAGCACCTGGCCGGTGATCGTGCGTCCGGCGTCGCGTCCATCAGCTTGGCGAGGCCGAAGTCGCCGATCTTGGGGACGCCGCCGGCGGTGATCAGGATGTTGCTCGGCTTGAGGTCGCGGTGGACGACGCCGGCCTGGTGCGCGGCGTGCACGGCGCGGGCGAGGGTCGCGATCAGGGCGGCGGCCTCGCTCGGGGGCATCGGATGCTCGAGCAGCCGCTCGCGCCAGGCTGCCCCGCTCGGCGAACTCGAGGGTGAGGTACGGCTGGCCCTCGTGCTCGCCGATGGCGTGGATCGCGATGATGTTGGGATGGTGCAGCCGGGCGACGGCGCGGGCCTCGTCGCGGAAGCGCTCGCGCTGGTCGGCGCGAGGCGAACCGGCCCTCGGCGATGGTCTTGACCGCCACGATCCGATCGAGCGCCAGGTCGCGCGCCCGGTAAACGGCGCCCATGCCGCCGCGGCCGATCCGGCCGAGTGTCTCGAGGCCGGGGAACGCGGGGAGGGGTTCGTCCTCAGCTTCGGCGTGGCCCGTCCGGGACCTCCCAGGCCCAGGAGCGCGATCAGCCGCTTGCGACGCTCGATGCGGCGATTCAGCTCGACGCGAAGCTCAGGCTCGAGCGCGGCGGCCCAGTCCGGCGGAAGGTCCTCGCCCCGTCGTCGATATTCCTCCCAGTCGTTCAGCAGGTCGAGCAGCGGGTCGAACGGGACGTCGAAGACCTCGTTGCCGAGGACGAGCGTTGATGGCTCCAGCTCCAGCTCGCCCCGCGGATCGTCCGACCCCGAGCCCTGTCCCGGATTCGGATTCGGTCTCGAGCCCGCCTGCACGTCGCCCATCGGCCCCTCCGCCTGGATGATCGCGTCGGACCCCGCCCCCGGATCGATCGACGCCTATCCATGATAGACCCTGGGCCGGGCGGATGTCTGCGCCGGGGCGTCCCGATGGGCGTGGGAGAGTGTTGCAGCGACGGATCAGGCCGGTGCGCGGGCGGCGGTCTCGCCGGCGAGCCAGCCGGTGCTCCAGGCAGCCTGGAAATTGTAGCCGCCGATCAGGCCGTCGAGGTCGAGGACCTCGCCCGCGAGGTGCAGGCCGGGGACCAGGCGGCTCTCGAGCGTGGCGGGATCGACCTGATCGAGCGCGACGCCGCCGCTCGTGACCTCGGCCTTCTCGAAGCCCAGGGTGCCGCGGACGGGGAGCGCCAGGGCCTTGATCGCCGAGACCAGGCGGTGCCGCTCGTCGCGCGACAGGTCGGGGCCCATCCGGTCGGCGGGGACGGCCGCGGCCATCGTCACGGATTCGGCCAGGCGGCGCGGCAGGGTTTCGGGCAGGAGCGCGGCGACGGGCCGGCGGCCCTGGCGGCTCGACGACTGGATCGCGCGGTCCAGGTCGTCGCGGGCGACGGCCGGGACCAGGTCAAGCCGGAGGGTCAGCCGGGCCGGGTCGTCGGCGCGGGCCACGCAGCGGCTGACGTCGAGGATCGCCGGTCCGGTCAGGCCGAAGTGGGCGAACAGGACGGCCTCGCGCCGGTCTTGCATGGACCTGCCGTCGGGTCCGACGATCGATGCCGATGCGTCGGGGAGCGTGATGCCGCGGAGGTCGGCGACCCAGTCGGCCGCGACGCGGATCGGCACGAGCGCCGGCCGGGGCTCGACGATCGCGTGGCCGAGCGCGCGGGCGATGGCATGGCCGTCGCCGGTCGTGCCGCAGCCGGGATACGAGAGGCCGCCCACGCTGAGGATTACCCGCCGCGCGGTGATCGTGGCATCGGGCACGCGGACCCCGAAGCCGCCGGGCAGCACCTCGACGCCCGTCGCGGGGGACAGCGGGCGAAACGCGGCGCCGGATTGCTCGAGCCGGCGAACCAGCGCGGCCAGTACGTCCAGGGCGCGGTCCGAGGCGGGGAAGACCTTGCCGTTGGCCTCGACCTTGGTCGCGACCCCGGCATCCTCGAACAGGCGGATGGTGGCATCGACGTCCAGGCGGCGGAGGGACGGGCCGAGGAAGGCCCCGCCGGTCCCGAAGGCGCGCTGGATCTCGCGCACGCCGCGGCAGAGGGAAGGGTCATAGCCGGGGTCGATCGGGCCGGTGATGGCGTCGAGTCGCCGGAGGCCCCGGGCGTTGGTGATGTTGCACCGGGTGCCGCCGGAGATGAGGATCTTGACGCCGGCGCGACGGTTCTTCTCGAGCAGGACGACGCGGGCGCCGCACTCGGCGGCGCGGGCGGCGGCGATCAGCCCGGCCGCCCCGGCGCCCAGCACGGCCACGTCATATTCGACCTCGATCGCCATGCCCGAAGACACCCTCGGCGGGACGGCCCCGACTCAGTCATTCAGTCATCCGCGGTGCGACCGGGCCGGCTCGGCCGTGGTATGCCCGGGCCTCCCGGTGGTCGGGTGGCTGATGGGGCTGGTCTCGCAGGCCAGGATGGCCATGTTCTGGAACTCGACCTGCGAGCGGATCGTCGGCTCGTTGGGCCCGGGGGGCGGGACGCGTCGGTAGGAGCCGTCGGCCATCAGCTCGCGGGCCTTGACGTTGTCGGCCAGGACGACGCCGAGGATGCCGTTGACCAGCCGTCGACGGAGCTGAGGGGCCTCGATCGGGAACATGATCTCGACGCGACGGCGGAAGTTGCGGGGCATCCAGTCGGCGGAGGCCAGGAAGACCTCGGGATCGTCGCCGTTCTGGAAGTAGGCGATGCGCGAATGCTCGAGGTACTTGTTGACCAGGCTGATCACGCGGATGTTGTCGGAGACGCCCGGCATCCGCGGGCGCAGGCAGCAGATCCCGCGGACGATCAGGTCGATGCGCACGCCCGCCTGCGAAGCCTTGTACAGCCGCTCGATGATCTCGGGGTCGACCAGCGAATTCATCTTGGCGATGATCCGCGCGGGTCGGCCCTCCTCGGCGTGGGCGCGCTCGCGCTCGATCAGCGCCGTGAGCCGCTTGGCCAGGTGCTTGGGGGCGACGATCAGGCGGTTCCACTCGTTGCCGTGCGAGTACCCGGTCAGCAGGTTGAAGAGGGCGCTGGCGTCCTCGCCGAACTCGGGGCGGCAGGTGAAGAAGCTCAGGTCGGTGTACTGCCGGCCGGTCATGGGGTTGTAGTTGCCCGTGCCGAGGTGGACGTAGCGGCGGATGCCGTCGTGCTCGCGGCGGACGACCAGCGCGGCCTTGCAGTGGGTCTTGAGGCCGACGATCCCGTAGACGACGTGGACTCCGGCCTTCTGGAGCATCCGGGCCTTGTCGATGTTGTTCTCCTCGTCGAGCCGGGCCTGGAGCTCGACCAGCGCGGTGACCTGCTTGCCGATCTCGGCGGCGCGGGCCAAGGCGTTGATGATCGGGTTGGAATCCGCCGTGCGGTACAGCGTCATCTTGATCGCCAGGACGCCTGGGTCGTCGGCGGCGTGCTCGATGAACTGGATGACCGTGCCGAACGACTCGTACGGGTGGTGGACCAGGATGTCCTGGTCGCGGATCGCCGAGAAGATGCTCTTGCGACCCGAGAAGACCGGCGGCATCTGCGGCTCATACGGCGGCTCGCGCAGGTCGCGGAAGCCCTCGAGCTTCCAGAGGGCCGACAGGACCGTGAGGTTGACGGGGCCGGGGATCTTGTAGACGTCGCGCTCCTCCAGCTCGAGCGCCGAGGACGAGAGCAGTTGCGCGAGGAAGCCGTCGTCGGCGCGCTCGGAGATCTCCAGCCGAACCGCGGCGCCCCACTTTCGCTGGCGCAGGGTCTCCTCGATCGTCGAGAGCAGGCTGCTGCGGACCTCGTTCTCCTGGATGGTCAGGTCGCTGTTGCGGGTGACGCGGAAGGCCACCCGCTCGACGACGCGGTAGCCGCCGAAGAGGGCATCGAGCCGCGGGCCGATGACGTCCTCGAGCAGGACGAAGCGGCGATTGCCGTCGTTCTCGTCCGGCAGCGGGACCAGGCGGTTGAGCACCGAGGGCACCTGCAGCACGGCATAGAGCGGCCGGGCCGGCAGCTTCTCGGGCTCGATGCGAAGGATCAGGTTGAGGCTCTTGTTGTGGACGTGCGGGAACGGGTGCGCCGGGTCGATCGCCAGCGGGGTGAGCACCGGGTAGACCTGGCTGTCGAAGAACTCGTCGAGGTAGGCGTCCTGCGAGGCGCTCAGCTCGTGCGGCGAGCAGATGCGGATGCCGTGCTTGAGGAGCTGCGGCCGGACCTCGGCGTACCAGACCTCGTAGAGCCGGCCGACGAAGTCGTGGGCGCGGCGGGTGATCTCGATGAGCTGCGCCAGGGGTCCCATGCCGTCGGGCGGCGGGTCCTGGGGCTCGAGGTTCTCGTAGATCTGGGCCTGCAGGCCGGCGACGCGGACCTCGAAGAACTCGTCGAGGTTCGAGGCGCAGATGGCCAGGAAACGCAGCCGCTCGAGCAGCGGGTTGGAGGGGTCGCGCGCCTCCTCGAGCACTCGATCGTTGAAGTCGAGCCAGCTCAGCTCGCGGTTGATGAACCAGGCTGGATCGAGCGCCGGGGCCGACGGAGCAGCCGGCGCGGCTCCCGCGGCCGGCTGGCCGTTGACTTGTTGAATCTGCATGACACCTGCCCACCTCGACCCTGCCCCGGTGCGATCCGTCTGTCCCGTCCCGTTCGATCCCGTCTGGTCTCGTATCATCCGGTCGATTGCCGGCCGTCGGCGGTGGCGCGGCGGCCGGCCGTCGGGTCAAGCCCGGTCGGAGCGCCGGGCGGGCCGGAGGAGCCGGCGGAGGGCCCGGGCATTGCGAACGTCGAGGTCCTCGCCGTCGATCGTGCCCTTGGGCGTCTCCAGGATCATCGGCACGTCGCGGAACCGCGGGTCGTTGACCAGGTGACGGAACGGCTCGAGTCCCAGGTGGCCGCCACCGATCGCCGCGTGGCGATCGACGCGGCTGCCGCGCTCGCGACAACTGTCGTTCAGGTGCCAGACGCGCAGGCGATCGAGCCCGACGGACCGGTCCAGCCGGTCGATGGTCTCATCGTACTCCTCCGGAGTGCCCAAGGGATAGCCCGCGGCGAAAATATGGCAGGTGTCGCCGCAGACGCCCAGCCGCTCGGGCTTTCGGGCACGGTCCAGGATCGCCCCGAGGTGCTCGAAGCGGTGGCCCAGGCAGGTGCCCTGGCCGGCGGTCGTCTCCAGGTCGATCGCCACGGCGCAGCCCTCGGTCCGCCGGCAGACCTCGTCGAGCCCGAGCGCGACCCGCGCCAGTCCCAGCTCCTCGCCCTGGCCCATGTGGCGCCCGGGTGCAGCACCAGGTCGACGATCCCCAGCCGGTCGCACCGCTCGACCTCGTCGACCATCGCGGCGATCGACTTCTCCCACAGCTCGTCGTCGGGGCTGGCCAGGTTGATCAGGTAGGACGTGTGCGCGATCGGGTCGACGACCCCGGTCGCGGCGAGCGCCGAGCGGAAGGCGGCGGCGTGGTCGTCGGTCAGCGCGATGCCTTGCCAGCGATTGTTATTCTTGGTGAAGAGCTGGACCGTCTCGAAGGGGACGGCGTGCGCCGCGTGGACGGCGCGGTCGCAGCCGCCCGCAATGGACATGTGCGCGCCGAACTTCCGGCGATTGGCCGGCCGATTCCGTTTTGTCCGCGCCGCGGGATCCATCGCTTTGTCCGCTCCCTGGGCCCGGGATTTTCCCGGAAAATCCGTCACTTGCGGACGGCGTCCATTCGATCCTACAATGAAAGTCATGCTCGCCTTACCACGGAAGCGGCCGGGGATTCGATCATGAGTTGGTTGATCTGGGCCGGCATCCTGCCCGTCTGTGTGCTCGCCGCCTGGCTGATCCTCCGGCGACCACTCCGGCAGATCGTCGAGGACGTGCACGTGGACCGCGCGCGAGAGCTGTTCCACCAGCAGCGCGAATGGCTGGAGGCGCGGTTCGTCACGTCGCTCGGCCGCGTCGACCCGGCCGAGGGGCAGCGGTGGGAGGCGGCGCAGTGGCATGACGAGGTGCTGTGGGCGCGGGACCGCCAGACGCGGCACCTGCTGGCCCTGGTGTGCGTCCACTTCGAGGCGGCGCCGTTCGAGCTGCTGTCGATGCCCCGGCACGCCACGGCGCTGTTTCGAGTTCCGCAAGGGGCGCTGGCACGTCGAGGGAAAGCGGCTGGACGAGGTCCGCCCCAACGAGGCCATCGGCCGCAACCAGCGGTTCGAGGCCGTCGCGGTCTCGCCGCCGCATCCCCGTCGGGTCAGTTGAGAGCTTCGATCGCCGTCCATGGCCGGTCCCGTCCCGTTCCGTCATTCGAGGATCTTGGCGTGCGAGACCTCGCGCAGCCGGATGTATTCCTCGAGCGAGAAGTCGTCTTCCTTGCAGTATTCCAGCAGCGGCCGCTCGCGCCGCTCGACCTCGGCGCAGGCGGCGGCCAGCCGGTGCGCGACCCCGTGCGGGATCAGGCAGACGCCGTGCTTGTCGGCGTGGATCAGGTCGCCGCACTGGATCTCGACCCCGCCGATGACGACGGGCGTGTCGAACTCGACGAGCCGGACGTAGGCGTGGCTGACGCAGGGATTGAGGCCGAAGAGCTGGAAGCCGATGTCGCGGACTTCGTCGAGGTCGCGCGGGCAGCCGCTGGTGATGTGGCCCGACGCAGCCGAGCTTCTGGTGGATCGTCGCGGTGACCTCGCCGAACTGGGCACCCAGGCCGGGCGGGTCGTCGAGGTCCTGGCCGACGGCGATCTTCGGGCCGGGCTGATCGGCGACATAGCGGAAGTAATCGCCGAGCAGGTCGGACCTGCGGCTCGTCGGGCTCGGGCGGCGCCGCGCGGGTCTTGGAGGTGACGGCGTAGCCGACGATGGCGCCGAGCTCGGGCAGGAGGCAGCGGATATAGTGCGGCAGGAAGCCGGTATGCCGCGGCCGGACGTTGAACAGCTCGATGGCGTTGGCGATCGTCGGCGTGTTGTACCGCCTGAGGGCCCGCAGCTCGGTGGATGTCAGTGGCAGCTCGGCTTCGGACATGCGGGACGCTCCGCTGGGGTTGGGTCCCTTCAAAGCCGCGAAGGGAGCGGATTCTCGAATACCAGGTCGTCCGGGGCATGGCGGTCGTCCCGCCCGACCTCGCTGGAGGTCAGCGTCAAGAGTAGGAGGATATCCTCGCCGATTCTCTTCGGCAACCTCTTGCGGGCGTGAAAGGCCGTGCTCAGGCGCCCGGTGACCGACTGGCTTGCCCGAAAACCGCGGATCGAGAACACGGACGCGAATCGAGGCCGAATGGAACAGGTACGCGCCTGCCTATGCGAATCCAGCTTTGCACAGCAGCGACTCGATTTTATGCGTCGAGTTCGTGCTCATGCCCTGCCGGACGGGGGGCTTCTGGTCGTTTGATGGTCGCTTCGGGGTCGCGTGATCCCCTCGATTCCACCGTCAGAGGTTACCACGAGCCGCGGCGCCCGTGCCACCACGGCCTCGGGCGGAGCCGCGGACTCGCCCCGCGCGAAAGTGTCGCTTGGCCGATCCCTCGCAAGACGCTAGTCTGGGGTAAGAAATCCGCCGATGCGGGGCCGGGCTCGTCCGGCCCCGGGAACCTCTCGTCCTGCTCGATCGTTGGGAAGCGACGCCATGGCCGAATCGAACGACCAAACTTTGACCGAGACACCCGCCGCGACCGCGCCCGCACCCGCGCCATCGCCCGCACCCCTGTCCCGGGCCGCGCGGACCGCCGCCGAGACGGAACGCGCCATGCGGACCGCCGCCGATGCGGACCGGGCCGCGCGGACCGCCGAGATGGAACGCGCCCCGCGGACCGTCGCCGAGTCGGATGCCGAGATCGACGCGGCGCTCTCGAGGGCCACCGGCCGGACCGCCGGCGATCCTCGCACGGCCGAGGTCTCGCTCAAGCGACAGTGGGACGCCGACCTCGAGGCCGAGCTCGAGGCCGCGCTCAGCGGCTTCGATCCCAAGACCTTCGACTCCTCGGGCCAGCGGCGGCCTCGGTCGGACCGCGTGCCCGACCCGGCGAGCGAGCGCGGCCAGGAGGGGAGCCCGGGGAAGCGCACCGGCACGGTCATCGGCGTCCGCGGCAAGTCGCTGTTCGTCAACCTCGGCGGCAAGAGCGAGGGCGTCCTGCCCATCGAGCAGCTCGAGGGCGCCGAGGTCCCCGCGCCGGGGTCCACCATCGAGGTCGTCGTCGAGCGGTTCGACCCCGATGAGGGCGTCCAGATCCTGCGGATGAAGGGCTCCGCCGTCGAGGCCACCTGGCAGAACCTCAGGCGCGGCATCGTCGTCGAGGCCCGCGTCACCAAGGTCGTCAAGGGCGGCGCCGAGGTGGATGTCGACGGCATCCGCGGCTTCATCCCGATCAGCCAGCTCGACCTGTCTCGCATCGAGGACGCATCGGCCTACGTCAACCAGAAGTTCAAGGCGATCGTCACCGAGGCCAACCAGCGCGAGAAGAACCTGGTCGTCTCGCGCCGCGAGCTGCTCGAGCAGGAGCGGGCCGAGCAGCGCGAGAAGACCTGGCTGACGCTGGAGGAAGGCCAGACCCGCGAGGGCACCATCCGCTCGATCAAGGACTTCGGCGCGTTCGTGGACCTCGGCGGCATCGACGGCCTCCTGCCGATCGGCGAGATGAGCTGGTCGCGCGTCGGCAAGGTCAACGACCTGATCCGGATCGGCGACAAGGTCACGGTCAAGGTGCTCAAGATCGACCGGACGGCGCAGAAGCTCACGCTGGGCCTCAAGCAGCTCATGCCCAGCCCGTGGGAGGGCGTGGAGGCGAAGTACCTCCGCGGGACCATGATGAAGGGGAAGGTCACGCGGATCATGGACTTCGGCGCGTTCGTCGAGCTCGAGCCGGGCGTCGAGGGGTTGATCCACATCTCGGAGCTGTCGCCCACGCGGGTGCGCCGGGTCGCCGACATCGTCAAGCCCGAGCAGGAGGTCGAGGTCCGGATCCTCAGGGTGGACGCCGAGGAGAAGAAGATTGCCCTGTCGCTCTTACCCGACCCGCGGAAGGCCGGCATTGTGCCGGAGGCCGAAGGAGAAGAAACGGAAGACGAAACGCCGCCGACGCCGAAGCCCGAGCGCAAGGTGCCGCTGAAGGGCGGGCTGGGGGACAGCGATCGGCGCAGATAAACCGAGACTTCTCGCAGAGCGCCACCGTGGCAAGCGAGTTGCCAGCCGATCCGGGGGGGCACCGACCGCCCCCTCATCGGCCTTTCGGGCACCTTCTCCCCGCCCGGGGCTCTGGGGGAGGGTTGGAGATTGGGGGCTCGGATCGCGCCAGAATCGGCGGCTGGCGGCGCCTGGCGGCAGGAATTCGCCGCCGCGACCGCCCGACCTTGCGGGTCGCGACGATTTTAGGGAGCGATGAGCGATGAGGGGGCCCGCGCGGTTGTGTTGAGCGAGCAGTCTCGATAAACCGGTGGATGACGCAAGGGGTTGTCCGTCGGGAACCAGGCGAATCGATGACAAGTACGTCGCTCTTCTGAATGGGACTGGACGTGTCGGCGAGCCAATCAGACCGTTCGGGCAACTTCTGCATCGGGTGCGCCGGCTGGTCGCTCCCCAAGGAGCACGGCGACCACTTCCCCGCCGAGGGCACGCACCTCTCGCGGTACGCCGCCCGCTTCCCGGCCGTCGAGATCAATTCGTCCTTCTACCGGCCGCACCGCGGGGCAACTTACGCCCGCTGGGCTGCGTCCGTCCCGGCGGACTTCCGGTTTTCCGTCAAGGTGCCGAAGGCGGCGACCCACGAGCGGCGCCTGGTGGACACCAGCGACGTGCTCGACAGGTTTCTCGAGGAAGCGACCCAGCTTGGCGATCGTCTCGGTCCGTTGCTCGTCCAGCTACCTCCGAGCCTCGGGTTCTCCGTCGACGTTGCGGCGGCCTTCTTCGCCGCGCTCCGAGACCGGTTCGACGGCGAACTGGCCCTCGAGCCCAGGCACCCGAGCTGGTTCGAGGCCGCGGCCGACCGGCTGGTGACGGGGTATCGAGTGGCGCGGGTCGCCGCCGATCCCGCGGTAGTCCCGGCGGCGGCGGAGCCGGGCGGTTGGGACGGCCTTGTGTATTACCGCTTGCATGGCTCGCCGAAGGTCTACTACTCGGAGTACCCGGAGGACTACCTCGAGGCCCTTGCGAAGGCATTGAATCATGCCGGGCGATCGGCCCGAGTCTGGTGCATCTTCGACAACACGGCGCTCGGTGCCGCAACGGTCAACGCGCTCGACCTGCTCGATCGGGTTCGGGCGAACCCGGGTCCGTGATTCGGAGGACCTCTCACTCATTGGATCCGTGCACAGCGGCGTACGCCGCCCGTTGCAGAAGTCCCGCGACGATCGGACGCATCCGGGGGCGATCGCTTGCCGGGCTATCCAGGCGGAGCGGCCATCGCTCCCAGGTTCATCCAGCCGATCGGCCGCGCGGTTCGAGCTCGACATCGTGACCGTCGGACGAGAAGGCCCACTCGGGCGATCGTGGACGTCGCGGGACGGCCGGGAGACCGTCCCGCGCGATCGCCCGCCTGGCTCACCGCCGCATCACGTCGCGATACACCGTCACGGACGGACTGGTGCCGATGACGTACCATGCCTTCTTCTCGATTGGCTTCGCCTTGTCCTTGCCCGGGCTATTCAGCGTGAGCTTGACCTGGACCCGCAGGTTGGCATCTTCTTCCTTGCTGTCGTCAACGACCTGGTAGTCGACGAGCTTCGCCCCCGAATCCCACTCGTAGTCCCGGGCGATGATCGGCGTCCCGGATGAGGCAAGCGAGCTGGGAGCCTCACCCTTTTTCCAGTGATCCAGTGCGATTTTCAGCGCCTCGCGGGCACGAGGTGCGTTCAACGGGGCGCGCCTGGCTGTAACCGAAGCATCCCGCCAGGGGCAGGGCCGTCAGGAGGGCCAGGGCGGCGGCAAGCCGTCGAGGATGCGTTACCTTCGATGTATTCTTTTTAATCATAACTCTCCTTGAATGGGTTGGATGTTGGGCCCACTCACCCGACCTTCGTCCGACGTCCCCCCGAGCGAGGGGGTGGAGGTCGGCGTATCGGACCGGGTGAGCGGGCTTCTGCGCTCGTCTTCAGTAGCTGTCCGCGCTGATGATTTCGCCGCCGTTGCGACTGCCCAGGGCGCTCCAGGGCGCGGGATTGATCGAATCCTTGACGAACCGGACCGAGCCGTCGGCCATCAGCAGGTTGACCCCGCCGGGGTGCTTGCTGCTCGGCGGCATGATCGCCCGATTGACGATGAAGAACCCGCACGAACGCGTGTTCGGCGGCGTGACGTGCAGGGTGATGTGCTGGCCGTCCACCCAGGGCACGCCCATCACCATCGGGATCTGGTGGGCGGGGTCGTAGATGTCCAGGGCCTGGCACTGCGCGATGGCCTGGGCGGGCGTCGTCGGGGCTGCCGGGATCGAAGAAGACGTCGGCGATCGGGCTGATGACCCCGGTCGTCGCGTCCCCCACGATGCGCTCGCTGTAGAACCCGGTGTTGCTCAGCCCGTCGGTGATCGCCGCGAACGTGGTGGCACTATTGCCGTAGAACACCCCGTTGGGCATCGGCAGGCCGATATTGGGGGCGAACGCCGACGACTGCCAGACGATCCCGTTGCCCATGTCGGCCATGTAGTTCGTCTGCGCCGCCCAGCGCGGGTTGGGATTGTAAGGGTCCGAAGGGCAGATCAGGTTGTTGATGTTGGTCAACAGCACCGTGCTGTTGGTCGGGTCCACGTCGGGGAGCGAGAAGTTGAGGGCGTTGAACAGCGTGGACTGCTCCAGGTAGGGCAGGGCCTGGCTCAGCGCCGAGAAATTCGTCCCGTTGGGCAGCCCGAGGAAGGTCATCTCGGCGGCCGGCAGGGCGTTGCGCGACTCGTGGTAGTTGTGCATCGCCAGGCCGATCTGCTTGAGGTTGTTGACGCATTGCGCCGGCGGGCCGCCTCGCGCGCCGCCTGGACGGCGGGCAGGAGCAGCGCGATCAATACCGCGATGATGGCGATGACGACGAGAAGCTCGATCAGGGTGAAACCGGAACGTGTATGACGTGGAATCATGGTCCTTAATCCTCGTGATCTGGTAAGTATGCAGGTACCCGGGCGGCGCACTGGCCCGAACGCTCGGGCTCGGTCCGCGGCGCGGCTTCGGCGCGGGACGGCTCGACGTCGTACGCCCGGTCAAAAGCCGATCAGCCCCCGAAGAACGCGGCGAACATCACCCCGAGGCTGGCGGCGAGGACTCCGAGCGTGCCGTACCAGGTCACGTCGCGTCTGCCCTGCATGGGCCGGGGGAATTCGTAGGCCGAAACCTGGGTCGTGCCGATCATCGTTCACCTCCCGAATGATGGGTGGGCCAGTGGTCTCTGCGAGTGGGGACGGTGCGTGACGTCACGCAGCTCGCCCGCTTTTGCAGGAGCATCGCCTTCGCGAGGATGTTCGAAAGGGTCTCGAGCCGGTGGGTACACCGACCCCGCGGGCCGCGAAGCGGACCGGCGGAACAGCCTTCGAGGGCGCGCAGATTCGACCGATGGGGGGAACGATCAGGCAGGAGGAGGGTGGAAGATGGAGGGCCTGTGCCCGGCCGGCCGGGCGGACAGTTCATCGGGCGGGAGCCGGTGTGGATCGGCGTCCCCGAGCCGCAGGAGGTCGCCGAGCGCCAACCACTGATCGGGGCCCACGGGGGCGGACGGGGCCGCCGGCACGGGCCGGGGGACGCCGTTGGAACACCCGGGGCCCGAACAGGGCAAGGGCCCCCGAGGACCGGAGTCTCCCGGGTCGCCGGCGAGCATCGCGGTCGAGTGACCGGTGATCAGGTCATCGAGCCGGTTGTCGTCGAGTTCCCGGTTGGACTGTGAGGTCACCAGGTGGCCGCAGCCGGCTCGTGCCGTTCGGGGCGCGGCGAGGCCGTGGGCCAGGAGCAGCACGAGTGCTCCCGTCCCCAACCTCGCCAGCCGCTCGAGCGGAATGGACCTCATAGTACCCCTGACGATACGAGCATCCGATGGGGGACTTCCCCTTCAGGATCACTACACTCGATGTTCGTCTTGCGTGAGAAGGGAATCCGAGACCGGCCCGACGCTCAACGTCGCGAGGATAACATACACCTCTTCGACCTCTCATGGCAAGCAGGGCCAGAAAAAGAGAGCTGCGCGAGTCCGTGCGCCCTGACGACGCCACCGGTCTGCCACCAGGATGACCGTCGACCCGGCGGCCTTGCTGCCGAACGTATTCGATCGGCCATAGAACTTGTCGTGGAAGACCGGCGACGGGGCGACGGTCGAGGGAACGGCGAACTCGGGCGGCATTTGGAGGTGGCCCGCCGTTTGCGCGGGCCACGGTCGGGTCCCTCGGTCGTTCGACGCTCAGCGATGCGCTTGCGATCCCCCAACCTCCCTCTCGAGGGGGAGCAGGACGGCCTCGGTCAATCGGTCGAAGAACAGGTCATGGTTGACGTGGTAGATCAGCTCGGCGACCTCGGAGTCGCTGTAGTACTTCTTGAGGTCGTTGAAGTCGGCGTCTCCGATCAGCGCCGGGTCGACGGTCAGCTTCCGCGCGAAGGCGAAGGCCGCTCGCTCGCCGGGGGTGAACCTCGACTCCCCTGCCTGGTCGATGGCGAAGATGGAGTCGTCGTCGAGGCCCAGGGCACGAAGCCGGTCGCGTGCGTGGGCCAGGGCATACCATGAGCGATCGGCGCGGGCCGAGACCCAGGCAAGCTGGGCGTTCAGCCGCGCCGGGAGGTTGCCCCTGGTCTCCGAGGTCCGCAACGTGGCGACCCTCGCCGGCCCGGCCTTGGGGAAGTTGGCCAGGAGGCGGACCCAGTTGGGCATCGGACGATCGGCCGGGAAAGCACCCTCGGGCAACAGTGCCCTCGTGGCCGACTCGTCCACGAGCGCGAACCGTGGCCGGCGGTCGCGGCATTCGGCCCATCTTGCCTCGACGACCGACCGGCTCTCCAGCGCCGGTCGTGGTGCCGGGGCCGCCATGCAACGCGAGCCGGCACTCCCGTCCGGCGCCGGGCCGACCCGGGTCACGCTCGACGCGTATCGGGGCGAGGTCGGCTTCTGGAAGTCGCGGAATTCCTCCTGGGTCAGCCGCAAGGGGCCGGTCCACCGGTTCATCGCATTGAAACCCGCCACGATGCCGATCATCTCCAGCACCTGGCGGTCGTTGAAGTGCCGGCGCACCGCATCGATATCGGCGTCGGTCACCGTGTGGGGTGCGACGGTGAGCTTCCTGGCCAGCGTCGATGGCCGAGCGCTCGGCCAGGGTGAACTGCGACCAGTCGCCGTCGAGTGCGGCGATCCGGTCCTCGGCCACGCCGAACGCGGCCAGTTGCGTCTCGTTATGACCCATGCAGTAGATGCAGTTGTTGCTCCGGGAGACGACCCAGAACAGCATCGTCTTGAAGGCGTAATCGAGGGTCATGTTGGGATCGGGCTCGATCCGTCGTGACGGGTCGGACGTGGTGGCGGCCGTCGAGGTTGGCGGTGCGCCGGGATTTCGCAATGCGAGGACGTCCATCTGGAGGGTCCGGCCGTCCATCAGGAAGAAGAACCCCCCGCGGAGCTCCGGCGGGAGCAGATTCCGCACGCGACGTGTGCCGACGAACGGGTTCTTGAGGCCGCGTGCATCGGCAAGTTCCTCGGCGGTCGGCTGGGGCGGAGTGAGCCGAGGGACATCTCGCTTGGATTCCTCGAGCATGGCCTTCATCTCGGGGCGGGTCAGCGGAACCGGGGCCGGCGGCGAGGGGTTGGCCGTCGCCAGCGACGTGCCGAAATACCACTCGCGGAAGACATTGTCCCGCTCGAGGCTGAGCTGGAATCCGTTGGAGATGCGGGTCATGTAGTGGCCTCGACAGGCCGCCGTCAGGACGACGATTGCCCGGTCCGGGCCGAAGTCGCGCTCGAGGCCGCGGATGTCCTCCGAGCGAGATCTCCCAGGGCGTGCGGGTGAGCTTGCGGGCGAATGCGTAGGCGCCTTGCTCTTCCGGCGGGAAGCTCGACCAGTCGTCGCCGGCCAGCAGCCGGGTGCGTCGGGCGATCTCGGGTTTGCTCAGACCGGCGAGATCCAGGCCCATCTCGCAGTGGCCCATGCAGTAGGGGCAGTTCATGGCTCGCGTCGTGACCCAGAAGAGGCTCTGCCCGAAGACGCGATCCATCCTGTCGGCGGTCTCCATGGCGGAGGTCCGTAGATAGGTCTCCCAGGCCGCGGCCAGCTCGGGCTGATGGCCCAGGCAGACCAGGTTCCAGATGACCCTGTTGGGCGTCGAGAAGCCCGGCGGCAGCCCGCGCTCGACTTCCTCCCAGCTCGGCACGCGAACGCGCGTGACCTTGTTCCTCTGGGCCTCGAGCCTCGCCTGCAATTCGTCATAGCTCGAGGAGGTCCACTCGGGGTCATCGGGGATGATGTCCTTTCCCGAGGGATGGGCCGCGAGTGACGCAGCGGGAGACACCGGAGGCTTCGGCGCACCCGCGGGCGGTCGCGTGACGAGCGCACCCTTCGCAAAGGCCACGTCGAGCGGCGGCAGCGGTCCATCCGGCTCGATCGCCGAGCCGAGGGAGAGCACGAGCCGATCCTGGAAATTGGCATGGGCCATCGTCAGGACCATCGCGGCGACCGCCTTCTCGCCGTGATGCTTCACCAGGGCGGCGAATTCCTCGTCGGTGACCGACGCCGAATTCACGGTCATCTTGCGGGCGAATTCCAGGGCGGCCTTCTCAGCCGGCGATTTCCCCGAGAAGTCGCCCCGGCGCAGGGCCGCGATCGACTCGTCATCGAGGCCGGCGCGGCGGCCATCGGCCAGGGCGTACGCCTCGGAGTAGGCGCAGCGGTTGGCGTGCGCCGCGACCCAGCGCATCTCGGCCCGAAGCCCGGGGTCGAGCGGATTCCGCGCCCGGTGGACATAGTCGACCCGGAGTAGCGCGGCGGTCGTGCGCGGGATCGAGCCCGCCAGCACCCGCGCCCAGGAGGGGAGCGGCGGATCTCCCCCCCGATCGGTGGGCGGCAGCCGCCGCCAGGCTTCCTCGTTGCTCATCGGCGCCAATGCCTTCGCGGCCGACCTGTCGCCATCGGACGGCGGTCCGGCCTGCACAATGGCCGGGAGGGTCCCGGCGAAGGCGAGCAACGATGTCGTGAATTTCATGAGTCGTGACATTCGAGGCTCCTCGGGATTGGAAGGATTCAATAACTATCCGAGCTGATCACCTCGCCGCCGTTGCGCGTGCCCAGCGCCTGCCAGGTCACGAGGCTGATCGCGTCCTTGATGAACCGCACCGAGCCGTCGGCGAACGCGGCGTTCACGCCGCCCGGATGATTGCTGTTGGCCGAGAGGAGGATCCGCCAGTTGGCCGGATACATGCACGACCGGGTGTTGGGCGTGGTGCAGTGCTTGTAGATCGACTCGCAGTTGCTGCCGAAGGCCCAGGGTGCGCCGTCGACGCTGAGCCCCTGGTGCGACAGGTTCGTGACATCCAGCGACCGGCATGCGATGGCGGCGGTGTTGCTGTCCGGAGGTGCCGTCCCCGGGCTATAGTTGTCGGACTTCAGAGTCGAGATGGCGCTGCTGAAGTCGCCGATGACCCGCTCGGAGAACGCAGCGGTGTTGCTGGTCCCGTCGGTAATCGAAGCGATGGTGAAGGCCATGTCGACGAAGAAGACGCCGTTCGGCGGCGGGAAGGCGGTGTTGGCACCGGCGACGTCGCTGGCGCCCCAGAGCCAGGGGAAGAAATTCCCCTCGCTCACCGCGTAATTGGTCGCCGCCCAGCCGGCCGGCACTCGCTCGGTCGTGTCGGACGGGCAGAGGAAGCTCGCCACGTAGATGCCGATGCCCGTCGTGTTGCTCGGGTCGTTGTTCGTGACATTGAAATTGAAGGCGTTGTACGTCGTCGTCTGCTCCATGTACGGCAGCAGGCGCAACAGCGCCGAGTAGCAGTCCCGCCCGTACGTGTACTGGCCGAAGACCGGCCCGTTGAACCGGTCGATGGGGAATGTCCCGTTGACGTCGTGGTAGTTCTGCAGGGCGAGCCCCAGTTGTTTCAGGTTGTTGACGCACTGGGCCCGTCGTGCCGCCTCGCGAGCGGCCTGCACAGCGGGCAACAGCAAGGCGATCAGAACCGCGATGATCGCGATCACGACGAGCAGTTCGATCAGGGTGAAGCCGCGGCGAACATCATGTCTCATGGCGAGTCTCCGAAATTGGCGGATGAATGGGGCCCTCGGCCGGCTGCCGGCGCGGACCCCTACGTTCGTTCAGAAGGGGCGGATGACCGTGAGGATCGGGGTGGTGCCGACGTTGTACTCCGTCTTTTCCCGCCGCTCTCCGGCCTTGCCGTTACCCTTTCCCTTGGCCTTGGCCTTGTCGTTCTCGAGCCAGAGCACGACCTGGAAAGCCTGGTCGGCGCCGCGCGGCGGTCGCCGGGCTCGATCTCGTACTTGAGCAGGCGGGCGCCGTTGAACCACGCGTGATCGGAGACCACGATGGGAGGGTCGTCGTCCTTGAGCGATTCGGCCGACTTGCCCTCGCGCCAGGCCGTCAGGGCGCGCTCGAGGGCCTGGCGGGCCGCCGCGGGATCGGCCGGT
Organism: uncultured Planctomycetota bacterium; assembly: GCA_963771445.1. Lineage (GTDB taxonomy): Bacteria > Planctomycetota > Planctomycetia > Isosphaerales > Isosphaeraceae > JAKAUH01. The sequence goes on from CAVYTQ010000003.1 coordinate 146,664, forward strand.
GTCGGCGGGCCGGACCCGCAACCCATCGGAAGCGACAGGGCGATCACCGCTACCGCCAGACGCGCCACAGGAAAGGCTCTTCCTCGATTTCTCATTTCGACGTCTCTTGTTCCCGTTCGGTTGTGGGAAATCCAATCAAGTTTGTTCGATGCGCAGTCCGGTCGGCTCCTCCAATGCCGGCGTCCGCCGCTCATTGCCGCATCGGGTCCGCCTCGGACTCGATTCGGGCTGAGGAATCGGTTTCCGGCCCAGGGTCCGGTAGGACTCGCCGTCGTCATCGTGGTCGCCCCAGGCCGCTTCCCGCTCGAACGCTCCCGGGATCGGCACCCGGTGCGGCCGCACGCCGACCACGCCCGAGATCGCGCAACCCGATCGCATGACTCTTTGAGTCATCATGCAAGCAAATCATGCCTGGCGGCGGACTGTCTCAGCGCAGCGACCGCGTGGCGCATCCCCCGCGGTGAGGTTTGCACAGACCAGGTCGGTGGGCGCGGATTGAGATCGCGACCGGCTGGCGGATTCCGAGAGAAACGTCGAGGGCTGGGACGTCGGGATTCGTGGGGCGAACCCGTCAACGACAGCCTCGGCGCGGAAGTCACGGCCTGGCCGGCCTGAACTCGGGCTCGAGATCCGATCCGGCGCTCGGATTCGCGCTCACACGGCGAGACGCGGGGGGCGGAAGATGGGGGCGGTTCGGCGCGCCGGATGAGGATCGCCCGCCTCCTCGAGGATTCGGGAAGCCGGTGGTGAGGCGAGGTACTGCGCCGGGGGACTCCATGCCCACGATCCGGCGCGGATGCGGACCATGCCCGTGGGCACGGTCGGCGACGACCTACCGTCGCCACACGACATGCCCCGGCAGGGGTCCGGGAATCGGGGCAGCGGGAGTGGATCGGCCGACGCGAGGGTGCGCCCGCGATCGAGTAGGTCGTCCTGCAGGAGCGACGGAAGCAGCACGCGATCGCTGCGCGAGGTGACGAGGTGCGAGCAGCCCGCCCGGACGCCGGCGGGCGCGAGCACGGCCGACACGGCGAGCGCCAGCACCGCGACGGCTCGCGCCGGAGGCCATGATCTCCAGGGTGTCGACCTCGTCATCGCAGTCACGGGCGGGTCGGGCTCCTCGACTGTCTGACGCCCAGGCGTGGGCAACCTACCCCGTCGCGTCCTCGCCCACGTCTCGGCGTAGGCGAGATCGCCTCGTCGGGTCGGGAGCCGCCGTCTTGCCGGGAACTCCCCGTCGACGGCGGTCATTTATTCAACGCACGAGCGACCGATTTCGTAACGTCAATCGAGATTTCTCGCGGTCGTGCGCAAGGGATGAATCGGCCAGCGACATCCGGGTCGGTCGCAGACGGTCGGGTCGGACGCGTGAGGCTCAATCCCACTCGGTCAAGGACATCTCCTGCTTCAAGCGCTTGCGCATCCGGCTCGAGGCGAGTGTGCAGGATGGCCGGCTCGATGCCGAGATCCGCGGCGATTTCCGCCGTTCGATATCCCTGCAGACGCATGATGACCAGCCGACGGTCCTCGATCCGCAGGTGCCGCTCCAGATGGTCGAGCAAGTCGTTGTATTCGGCCGCCCGCGCCGGATCGACCTCGCGTGGTGCTGTGGTCGACGTTTCCCTGATCGGTGCGCCTGCGCCTGCGAGGGACGTGTAATGGCGCGCCTGGCATCGATGGCGCCGCCAGTGCTGGATGAACTTGTGCCTCAGCAGGGTCACGGCCAGAGAGCGTAGCTGCTCCGGGCTGCCGACGGCGATCTTTTCCTGCTTCAGGGCGAGTATCAACTGGAGGTGGACCGATTGCACCAGGTCGGTCGGATCGAGCAAGGATCGCAAGTCCCTGCCAAGAAGTACCTGGGCGGCGCGGCGGATCTCCGGCTCGTAGAGAGCAATCAAGTGGCCCAGGGCCTGGTTGTCCGCCAGACGCACCCGGGCCATGAGAGCGCCAAATTCATTTTCCTGCTCGCTCATAAACAATCCCGTTTTCGGAGACTCCCCGCTCAAGGCCACCGGGTTATCTCGCAATCCCGAACGAGTCAAGGACATAACCTCGTTCTTACGCTCCGCGCGGGAATGCCGTCCGGGACGCTCCCGCGTCCAATTGCCTCCGCGGACGACGCCGAGCGTCGAACACGGCATTCCCACGCGGAGCGTGGGAACGAGCAGGATCGCCTTCGCGGTGGTGTTCGGCGACGAGTGTCGGTTTTTGGCCGATACGCATCATCCCCGCGGGCGTTGCCGGCACAGACTGGCTATCACGACACCATGCGCCCCGACACGGTCCTGGAGATCGGGTCATTGGGAGAGGAAAGCGGCTCGCGGCTTCGGCGTCCCCCCGATCGGTCCTCGAGTCTTGCAATAACGAGGGGATCAAGACCCTGTCATTGCGGGAGGTGACCTGATGAGAGCAGCCGGCCCATGCGTTGGCGGGCGCGAGCACGACCCAGACCAGGAGCGGGAACACCGCGCCGGCGGACACATGGGCCCGTGGTATGGCGAGCGAGCGCCCTGGCATCGATCGCCCCCATGATGGCCGGAGGAACGACCATCGAAACTCGGGAGCTACCCCTTGCTGAAGTCGTAATTCACATAGCCGTGGTTGGCCAGACGCAGGCCGGACTCCTCGTACGCGGCGGGGTCCTTCGGAGCCCAGGTCCCCAGTCCGTCCACATACCGGTTGAACATGCAGAACGCCGCCGCGATCAGGACCGTATCGTGGATCGCCTTGTCATCGGCACCCTCGGCGCGCGCCCGGGCGACGTCGCCCGCCTGGACCAGGCGGCCGTCGCGCCGGACCTTGTCCGCGATCGCGAGCAGGGCTTTCATTTTCGCCGACACGGGCGCCGTATCCACCTCGGCGAGGACCTGGTCGACCAGCCGGCACTCCTCCCCGAAGTGGACGCGGGCCGCCGCGGCGTGGGACTGCGTGCAAAAATAGCATTCGTTGCCGGATGAGACGTAGCTCGCGATCAGCTCGCGTTCGGCCGGCGACAGGGATGACGGACCCCTCAGCAGGGTCTCGGCCAGGCCGCTCAGATGGACCTGGGTCTCCGGGTACGCGATCATCGGCCCGACGACGCCCGGCGCGCCTTCGGGCAGCTTGATGTGTGCCATGGGATAATCTCCTTGATTGCAGGAGCCGTGAGCCAGGCTCGAGCTCGAACGATCTCGGTCGGGCGGCCACCGCGCCGCCCGATCGCGAGGTGCCGGGGTCATTTCGCCGACGCGTTCGCGGCCTGGTTGGCCGAGCCCGTCAGCCCCGAGCGAGGTTTGCCGACGGCCGGCGCCGAGGCATCGGCCTGGTTCCCCGAAGCCGTCTTTTCCTGGAGCAGCAGGATGAGCGATTGCTCGAGTTCCGCCGGCTTGAAGAGATAGGGGCCGCGCCCGCTCTTGAAGGCGATCTTGCCGGCGCGATCGATGATGTAGAGGCGGCCGGGCATGCCGCTGTAGAGGTTGCCGGCGCGGTCGTCGATCGTATCCACCAGCATCGGGAAGGCCAGGCCCAGCATCCGGCCGCAGGACTGCGCGACCCCGGCACGTTCGTCGTAAGTGCGGGGCTGGAGGGCCGCCACGCCGACGACGCCGTCGCGGTCGTTGTCGCTGGTCCGCCAGCCGTCGGTCGGGTGCGCCTCGCGGACATACACCATGATGAAGGTCGCCCGGTCCTTGTAGCGGCGATAAAGCTTTTCGATATTGCCGGTGTGGCTGCGGAACGGCCCGCAGGTGGAGCTGCCGAAGACCAGCACGACCGGCCTGGGGCCGATCAGCTTCGAGAGCGTCATCTCGTCCTTGCCGTCGCTGGTCTTGAGCGTGAAGTCGGGCGCACTGTCGTCGAGCTTCGGCCCGGGCTCGAGCGAGCCGATCTCGCGGCGGAAGAGGCCGCGGACCAGGGTCGCCTTCGAGGGCCGGCCCGTGGCGCCTGCGGGCGAAGGCCGCGGGGTGAACGCGTCCTGGAGGTCGGAGAGCGACAGGAAGCCCTGGCCGTCGCTGTCGGCCGCGCGGAAGAGGGCCTCGAGCTCCTCGCGCGTGACCTTGCCGTTGCCGTCGCGGTCGGCGCGCCCGAAGACCATCGCGCCCGGTGACGGCGCCAGCGCGCTGCCGGAGAAGTCGAAGTCGGGCGGCGAGAGGACGCCGTCGCGATTGCGGTCGAGGCGGGCGAAGTCGGCCTCGCCGGCGGACATCTCCCGCCGCGTCACTCGGCCGTCGCCGTCGCGGTCGTACTGCCGGCGCAGTCGCGTCCCAGCCGAAGCGGGTCTGGGTCCGGGCCGTGCGGAACCAGCCGTAGTCCGGGCCCATCGGCTCATCGTTGAGGATAGCGGTCAGCATGTCAACCCATTCCGGGTGATCGGGCCACGACTCGCGCAAAGCCGCGGCCACCTCGGCCGCCTCCCGCTGCTGCGCCTCCGCGGGCGAGGCCGGCGGCTTCTTCGGCTCGTCGGCCGCCACCAACGTCGCCGCGACGCACGCCAGCATGATCCGCCAGGTGCAGGTCCGATGCGCTCTGGTCATCATCTCGAGTAAACTCCCGTAATATTCTTATGATACGTATGACGCGTTTTCTTGAAGAATTCCGCTTTGCGTCGGTTAAGGCGGAGCCGGGGAACGACGCGACGTACCGCGGCGATGCTCGGGCACGAGGACGCAATGCAATTGAGTCCGATATGCCGGATCGTCGCGGTACCCGCGCCACGCCGTCGCCGATTGGATCGACAAGGTCGGGGCATGAGGGCGCACGACGACTCGCGCACGAGGCATCAACAATGCCCCACGAGCTTATCGGGGCATTCGTGCACGTAGGAAACATGTTCAACGCGCGCGGGACCTCTCGGCTGACGGAGCCGACGGACATCCCCATCGCGCCGCCCGAGGGACGGTGCTGGTGCGTTGATCAGGACGACTGGGGTGCAATCCCGCGGCGCGGCGGGCGTTCCAGTGTCAGGGCGAAGTGGAGGGCATGGAGCGGAGTATCGCCGAAGAGACGGCCGAAGCGTTCCGATCGGGCCGGCGGGACTGGCTGAGAGGACAGGCACCAGTGCTCGTAACTCGGGAGGACCGATGGCAAGGGCGAGTGCGGAGATCCTCGGTCCCCCGAGCAGGACGGGCCGGAACAAGGCCGACCGGGGCGCGGAGCGGAGGGCAACGGATCGGAAAGGTCTGCAACGGCGTACCTGAGCACATCCAGGTCGGAGATTGATTTCTGGACGGCTCGGCCGGCGTTCGAGGTGACACCATGGCCGCAACCCGCCTCGCTCGATGAAGGCGCGAGGACGACGACCGAGAGCACCAGGAGTGCCCCGCCGACGCCTTGCTTCATCCGCTCGCGGGACGGAAAGACCATGTTGATTCGAATCGGTGAAAGGGACCAGATCTGGAAGTCGCTGCCATGTTATCCAGAATGGGGTCGCGCCGCAAGCGGTTGCGAGGAGAGAACGGCTTCACCTACAGTCGACATCTTCAGCCCCGAGAAAGGCAAGGCGTTCACCCTGCGCGAGCGAGGGCAAGGACTCCGCGACGAACTGGGAGGCCCGGCAGGGCCGGGGCACCGATGAGAATTCCGCAAGCACGGCCGGCCATATTCCAGGGGACGTGGTTCGCCCTGGCTGGCGTTGTCCTGGCCGCCCTGGCGACGCGCGTGGGCGCCGACGGGCCTGGGCCGCATCGACCCGCGGGCGCAGCCACCTGGAAGATGGATCGCTTACCGGCCGGGATCACGGCTCGTTGAAGAACGCTTCCTCGAGCTCGGCGATGACCGCGTCGGACATCGGGACCATCTTGCCGATGGGTCGGCTGTTGATCATGGCCTCGGCGGTCGACTCCAGCACCTCCAGGCGGTCGAAGGCGTCCAGGACGCTCGTCCCGCAGACCTGGACCCCGTCGTTGTCCAGGAGCAGCGCCGGGTCGCGCAACGTGGTCTGCTCGGCCAGCTCGCGGCCGTCGCCGAACTGGATGCCGTAGGGGACGCGCCGCACCTGGCGTAGGAATACGTAGCTCTCGGGGATCGTCCGCGCGTCCAGCGCCGCGTCCGTGACGCTGAACGCCGTGGCATTGACCGGGTAGGCGGTGACGATCGCCCCGACCTCGGGGCGGGCCGCGTAGATCGCCCGGTGATTCACCGTGGCGCTGCTCGGGGTCTTCCCCGGCTCGGGTGCGCCGTCGCGGACGAGCACGATATCGGGCGCGTCGAGCGTGCCGCGGTCGACCCGGTGCGGGGTGATCAGGAACGACTCGTCATCCAGCCGGGCCGAGAAGGCGCCCTGGGTGCTGATCAGCAGCCGTTGCCGGTAGCCGCGGCGGACGAACTCGCCGAGCTGCCGCCGTAGCTCCCGCTCCTCGGCCGTCACCGGCCCCGCGGGAGACCGGCGGGGCCGCCACGACCGGCCGCGCCCGCTCGGCCTGCGCGTCGGCCAGGTACCGGACCTCGCCGAGCAGGCCGGCCTTGATGATCGTCTTGGCGGCAGAATTCCAGGGTCTCGAACCGTTCGAACGCCTCCTGCAGGCTGGCGCCGGCGGTGACCACGCCGTGGTTCTCGAGCACCGCGCAGTCGTAGCCCTCGGCGAACGCCTGCGCGATCCGACGGCCCAGCGCCTCGCTGCCGGGCAAGGCGTACGGGGCGAAGCCTACCCGGCCGCAGACCCGCCGCGCCGTGGGCAGGAGCCGGGTATCGGGCACGCGGCCGCAGATGCTGAAGGCGACGAGCGCCACCGGGTGCGCGTGGACGATCGCCCGCAGATCGGGCCGCGCCGCGTAGATCGCCCGGTGGAACGGCAGTTCCGAGGATGGGGGATGCAGCCCGTCGGCCGTCCCGTCCGCCCGCACGCGGACGATGTCCTCGCGACGCAGGGCGCCCTTGTCGACGCGCGCCGGCGTGATCCAGACCTCGCCCCCATCCTCGCGGACCGAGAGGTTGCCGCCGGACGTCGTGGTCATCCGGTAGCGGTAGACTCGCTCGATCGCCCGCAGGATCGCATCGCGCGGATGGCTGAAATCGATCTTGTCGGCCATTTGCGGCTCCCCATGGGTCCAGGCGCCCTTCTCGACTCCCGCTATTGTGCGGGCGAGACGCGGCATCCGCCAGACGGTGGACCACCTGCTGGATCGCGTTCGCATCAAGGCAAACGACAAGATGCATGTGAGATCCAGGACAGGCCGGCGAGGACACGGGACGCTCAAGCCGGGGAGACCTCGGCCGCCAGGATAGAGATATCGTCTCGAGGGTTCTCGGATCCATGCCACCGCGATATCTCCTCCAGGAGGGTATACACACCCTCCTGGAGCGGTTCGGCCCGCCCTCGGCCGATCGCATCGAGGAGCCGGGTGTCGCCAAACTGCTTGCCGGCGGGGTCCATCGCCTCGGGGACGCCATCGGAGTACAGGTACAGGCGGTCTCCCGCACCCAGGCGGACCGACCGCTCCTCGTAGGAGTCGTCGGCCAGCCCGATCGGGGACCCCTGGCTCTCGAGGATCACCGGGTCGGAGCCGCGGGGCAGATGCACCGGGCCGGGGTGACCGGCGGAGACGTAGCGGAACTCCCAGGTCGCAGTGTCCAGGATGCCGTAGACCATGGTGGCGAACTGCTCGGTCGCCGAGTCGAATGGGAAAAGCTGGTTCAGGCGGGCGGCGACCTCGACGGGCGGCGTGATGCGGGACCGGTCCCGAACGTCTCCGTCGCGGACCAGGATCGAGGACGGCTCCGTCGGCGGCGAGAGGAGACGGCTCAGCGTCACCGACAGCAGGGCCGACGCGACGCCATGGCCGCTGACGTCCAGGACATAAAGACCGAGCTTGCCATCGCCGAGGGCGATGACGTTCAGGCCATCGCCGGCCAGCTCGTCGCACGGCCGGTAGATCCAGGCGAACTCCGTGCCCGGGATGCGAATCACCTTGCGGGGTAGGAAGGTCTCCTGGATCTTCGCCGCCGCTTTCAGGTCGCGGGACATCCGGCCGTTGGCCTTCGCCAGTCGCGCGTTGGTGTCCTCCAGGTCGATTTGCAGGCGGCGGATCTTCAGGTGAGTCTCGACGCGCGCGTGCAATTCTTCCATCTGGAACGGCTTGGTGATGTAATCGACCCCGCCCATGGCAAATGCCTTCACCTTGTCCAGTTGCTCGTTGAGGGCGCTGATGAAGATGACGGGAATCCCCTTGAGCTGGTCGTCGGCCTTGAGCTCCGCGCACACCTCGTAGCCGTTCATCTCCGGCATGTTGATGTCCAGCAGGATCAGGTCCGGGGGATCGCGCCGCGCCGCCAGCAGCGCCAGCTTGCCGCCGGGAACCGGGCGGACTCGATACCCGCGGTCCTTGAGCATGCCGGCAAGGACCTGGAGATTGGCGGGGGTGTCGTCCACCGCCAGGATGCTGGCAAGTTGGCCGACGCTAGCTCTTGGCTTCTCCGGCTTCAATGGTGGCTCCCCGTGCTGAATAGATCGAGAAGTTCCTGGTACTGGAAGCCCTCGGCCAGGCGGCGCAGCCCGCGAGCGATGCCCAGATCGTGGGCTTCAATCCCCCGGATCCTTTCCAGCAAGAGGTCCAGATCCGCCGTGATGACGGCTTCACGCATCGGGTCGATGAGGTCTGCGCGGCCAGCCCGCCAGCGCCTCGGACGTCAGCTCGGGCGATTCCTCCTCGGCCACGGCCGCGGGATCCTCGGCGTAGAGGTACTCCACCCCCACGTGGGCGTGGATCTTCTGGAACAGCTCGGCCTCCCGGAACGGCTTGCCGATGAAGTCGTCGGCGCCGACCTCCATCAACTCCTGGCGGTTGTCGTCCATCGCACTGGCGGTCACGGCGATGATTTTGGTGTCTCCGCCGCCGGCCATGGCCCGGATGCGGCGGATCGCCTCATGGCCGTCCATCACCGGCATGCGGAAATCCATCAGGATCAGATGGGGCCGCCAATCCTGGAACTCCTGTACGGCCTCCGCCCCGTTGGTCGCCAGCCGGATCTCGAAACCGACGGGGACCAGCAGTTGCACCAGGAGCTGGCGGTTATCCTCGATGTCGTCCGCGATCAGCACCCGGCACTCCGCCTGGCCGGGTTGGAGCCTGAGGACTTGCCGGGCGTTGTCTCCCGCCTGCACCGCCTGGGCCTCCCCCTCCTTCAAGGGGAGCTGGATGACGAAGATGCTACCCCTGCCGACCTGGCTGCTCACCGTGATATCGCCTCCCATCAGGCGAACGAACTCCCGGCTGATTGCCAGGCCGAGCCCCGTACCGGTCCCCGCCTGTTGCCCGGATTTGGCCTGCTCGAAATGCCGGAACAGCTTGTCCTGGTCGTCCTGCGAGATGCCCGGGCCCGTGTCCTCGACCTCGACCCGGAGGCACGGCCCGGTCACGCCCTCGCGGTCCGCGCGAACGCGGAGACCGATGCCGCCCTGCTCGGTGAATTTGACGGCGTTGCCCAGCACGTTGATGAAGACCTGGCGCAGCTTGTTGATATCGGTCACGATGAATGGGGGGACATCGCCAATCGTCTCCACCGAGAACGACAATTTTTTCTCATCCGTGCGGACGCGGAACATCATCTCCAGGTCGTTGAGCAGGACGGTCAGATCGAAGGTGGTCGGGTTCAGGGTCGTGCGACCCGCCTCGATCTTGGACATCTCCAGGATGTCGTTGATCAGGGCGAGGAGATGCTCGCCGCTCCGATTGATGGTCCCCAGGTACTGCGATTGTCGGGGGGTGAGGTCCTGGTCGCGGAGCATCAGCTGCGAGAATCCCAGGATCGCGTTCATGGGGGTGCGGATCTCGTGCGACATGTTGGCCAGGAAGACGCTCTTGGCGCGGTTGGCCTGCTGCAACGACTGCTCGTAGCGCTTGCGCTCGGTGACGTCGCGGGCGGCGGCGAAGACCCCCTGCAGCTTCCGGTCGCGGTCGTGGAAGGTCGTCGCGTTGTAGGACACCACGGTCTCCTTGCCGTCCCTGGCGCGCGCGGTGAGCTCGTAGTCGGTGACCTTGCTCTCGCCCAGCACCAGCTTGATGCCGGCCTCGGCGCGCTCGGGATCGGTGAAGTAGTGCTTGAACGGCGCGCCGATCAGCTCGTCACGCGTGCACCCGGTGAGGGCCTCCATCTGCTTGTTCACGTCGGTGATGATGCCGCGCGGATCGGTGGCTATCAGCGCGTCGATGTTGGATTCGATGAGCGATCGCGTGTAGAATTGCTGATCGCGAACGCGCTGGTCGAGCAGCATCCGCTCGGCTTCCACCTGCTTGCGCGCCGTGTTGTCGGTGCCGATCAGCAGATAGCCGATGATTGTGCTCTGGTCGTCGCGTAGCGCGGTGACCGAGACGACCGCCGGAAACCGGCTGCCGTCCTTGCGGATGTAGGTCAGCTCGTAGATGTCCTCGATCCCGCGCGGCCTTGAAGACCAGCGCCTCGAAGCCGGGCGTGATCTCGGTCCCGAGCTCGGCGCTCAAGGCTTTGGCGCGCGTGATCACCTCCTGCGGATCCGAGATGTCGGCCGGGGTGATCCTGTTCGTCACGTCCGCGGCCGCGTAGCCCAGCATGCGCTCGGCGCCGACGTTGAATATCTGGATGACGCCCTTCTCGTCGGTCGCGATGCTCGAGAAGTTGGCGCTGTTGAAGATCGCGTTTTGCAGCGCCCCGGCCTCGAGCAGCGCCTCTTCCGCCCGCTTGGCGCGGTCACGTCCTCCATGGCCAGCACCAGCAGCTCACCATGATGGCCCGCCTCGAGCTTGCGGGCGTTGAGCAGCATCACCCGGCGGCCGATCGCCGGGAAGGTATGCTCGAGCTCGAAATCGTCGAAGACGGAGCTCTTGGGGACGATGTCCTCGAGCAGGGTCCGCAGGTCGGGGATGTCCCACTGGCCGTTGCCCAGCTCGTAGATGAGGTGGCCCTCGGTCTCGGCGGGCGTGACGTGGAACGTCTGGTAGAAGGCGCGATTGGCGGAGCGGACGCGCAGGGTGGCGTCGAGGATCAACAGGGGCTCGCGCACCGTGTCGACGATGTCCTGGGCATAGTCCTGAATATCCTCGACCAGCGGTTCTCGTGGCATCGGGCTCGCCTCCCTCACTCTTCGACGTTCCCCGGGGCGGCGACCGGCCGAGAGCAAGAAAAGCCTCCGGCCTGGCTTCCCAGGCGTTCGAGATGGTGGCTCACGGTGTCCCGTGACTGTGCGCCCGCCCGATTCCAATGCCCATCCTACAGTGTTTGGAGTGGCCAATCACTGTCCGGGTCGAACGATTCGATCGGTTTCAATCGGGACCTCCCGCATGAGAGCCGGCGCCTTGCGCTTTCCGTCGCTTGAGCAACGGGCCCCCGATCTCGGCGGCGGCGCGGCCTCCCGAGACAGGGTCTCACGAGCCCAGCCCGGCCCCCAGCCGGCGGAACAGCCCGCGCTGTGGAGGCGGGTAAGGCGAGGGGGCAGGCGCAGCGCCGGTCGTGGCGGGCCGACAGTGCCCGCAGTTACTGCCCCGGCCGCGCCGCAGTATCGGGAGGCTCCGGCGCGCCGGCCCTGGCGAACTCCAGGACGCCGTCGTCCAGTTTCCCCAGGCGCAAACTGAGCAGGTCGAGCAGGTAATTCTGTCGCATGATCCAGGGCGCCTTCGAACCTTGCTTCAAGAATGCGTCGGACCCGCGCCGGACATAACCGGACGTCAGGGTCACCAGCGGCCGGGGCTCCACCGTCTGCGGGTCACACCGCGGGACGCACCGCGCGTAGCCTCGGCGCTCCATGTGACGGAGCAGCCGGCAGAGATACTTCGCCGACAGCTCGGCTCGCAACGTCCAGGAGGCGTTGGAATAGCCGGCACAGATCGCGCAGTTGGGAACGTTGCCGAGCATGAACCCCTTGTAGATGAGACACCGCCCCGGTTCCAGGACAGTACCATCGACGTCGAGGCGAATGCCGCCCCAGGCCAGGAGCTTGAGGCCGGTCGCCGTGACGATGACGTCGGCCTCGAGCTCCCGGCCGGACTGGAGGAGGATCCCGCGCGGGGTGAACCTCGCCACCTCGTCGGTGACCACCGAGACACGCCTGTCCCGCATCCCGCGGAACAGGTCGCCGTCGGGCACGATACAGAGGCGCTGGTCCCAGGGCTCGTAACGCGGCTTGAAGTGCGTATCGAGATCCAGGTCGGGCGGCAGCTCCCTGGCCAGGCCGCGGCGCAGGAGCTGCTTCGCCCGCTCGGGCCGACGACGGCAAAACTGATAGAGGTACATCGACAGGAGGATATTCTTCCAGCGGATCAGCCGGTACGCGGCCCGCCCCGGCAGGAAACGGCGAATCACCCGGACGAGGCGGTCCTCCGCGGGGACGGAGACGATGTACGAGGGTGAGCGCTGGAGCATCGTGACGTGCGCCGCGGCCTCGGCCAACGCGGGGACGAGCGTCACCGCCGTGGCGCCGCTGCCGATCACCACGACGCGACTGCCGCGGCAGTCGAGGTCGGCGGGCCAGTCTTGCGGATGGACCACCTGCCCGGGAAAGTCCTCGCGGCCGTCGAAGGCCGGCAGGTGGCCCTGCTCATGGTCGTAGTAGCCGCTGCACAGGATCAGGAAATCGCAGGTGAATCGGACCGGCTGCCGATGCTCGCCCACTTCCGCCTCGACGGTCCAGCGCGACCGTGCGGACGACCACGATGCGGACCGCACCCGGTGGCCGAAGCGGATTTGGCGGTCGATTCCGAACTCCTGGGCGGTCTCTCGCAGGTAGTCCAGGATGGCCGGGCCGTCGGCGATGGACCGGGCACCGTTCCAGGGTCGGAACGAGTAGCCGAGCGTGAACATGTCGGAGTCGGACCGAACACCCGGGTAGCGGAACAGGCCCCAGGTCCCGCCCAGATCGCCGCGCCCTTCCAGGATCGCATAGCGCCGGGACGGGCAGAGTCTCTGCAAGTAATAGCCGGCCGCGATCCCGGAAAGACCGGCGCCGATGACGAGGACATCGAGATGCTCGACGGACATGCGTTCCTCCCGAGTCGGCGCCCCCGAGCCGTCCCGGCGACTCGCGTCTCATCGGCGGGGCTCGCGCCGGTCGGTCCTCAGCTTACCGCCCGCTTCACGAGCGCGCCGATCCTCGCCTCCTCGGCGGCGGTCAAGTCCTTCAGGGCGAAGGCGGTCGGCCACATGCTGCCGTCGTCGAGGTTCGCCTCGTGCATGAAGCCGAGCGTCGCGTACCTCGTCTTGAACTTCTGCGCGCTCTGGAAGAAGCAGACGACCTTGCCGTTCCTGGCATACGCGGGCATCCCGTACCAGAGTCTTGGAACGAGGGCCGGTGCACTGGCCTTGACGATCGCGTGGAGCCGCTCGCCCAGGGCGCGATCCGACTCGGGCATCTCGGCGATCTTGGCGAGCACGGCGCCTTCGCCGTCCTCCTTATCCTCGCCCGGGGCGGGGCGCGCGGCCGCCTTCTTCGCGGGTGCCCGCCTGGCCGTTCCCTTGTCGCTTCGCGTTGCCTTCGCCATCTTCCGTCTCCTTTCATAAGAGGCGGCCGAAGCCGCCGGAGGTGGCCATCCCCGGACCGTCCGTCGAGCGCGATCCGGCCACGCGCCGGACCGCGGCGGCTTTTGACGGGCACTCACAAGCCTAGCCAGGCTCCCAGCCTGCGGAACAGCCCGCGTTGCGGGGGCGGGGACGACGCGGGGCCAGGGGCGGCAGCAGGGTCGGACGCGGCGGGCCGGTCGGACCGTCCTGGAGCCGCAACGAGCCACCCGGGCCGGGCGGGGTCGCGGCGACGACACCGCGCGGCAGCGCGTCGAGGTGCGCCCGCAGGCCGGCGTCGTCGATGTGTGACTCCGCCAGCAGCGGGCGGAGCCGGGCCTTCGTCTCGGCGCGGTCCGATCAGGTCGGGCAGGCCATCAGGATCTTCACGAGCTGAATGAGGCGGTAGGTCGTTGACATTGCCGAGGTACAGGCGTAAGTCCCATGCGCCTGAGTCCGCTTTCGAGTCCACGGGCCAACTCCTCCCGCGATCGAGAACGAACATGAGAGCGATTAGACCCCACGTGCCGAACGTCGAGAACCTGGAGTCGCGAGTACAGCTCTCTCCACGACCATGCTTCATGTCTACCCGCGGATGCTCGATGGCCCTTCGCCTACGGCAGTGATCAAGGAGGATCATTCGCATCTCCCCAGCGCCAGAGAGCATCGCGGTCAGTTGCATCAATCGGACGCCCATCACGGGAATGACCTTCACCCCCGCCACGCCGGTCATTTGCGTGGTGGCGTAAAGCCGATGCTGATCACGGGGATGACCTCTAGCACTCCCACTCCGGTCCTCGGCAAGGGCATCACGGCTTTCTGTCCTACCCGACAAGTGGCCCGCCCACCACCTACATGCTCGGTAGTACGAGTTGGACGTATACTATTTCATACGGTGGATTCACATCTCCGACCATCAACCTCGCCGGTTCTGTCACGACAGCAGTGCTGCCCGCGGCAACCGTCCCCGGTACCTACACATTCACTGCTGTAACCTCTTATGTGTCCTACAACCCCAGCGCGGCCCCACCCCCGCCGACCACGATGACCGGGAGTTTCACCATCGCACCGCCGGACACAGCCGCCAAGGGCGGCGCCATCAACACCCCCACAATGGTCGGCACGGCAGCCCAGATCTCCGACCCCCTCTATGCAGCCGGGCAGCCGATCGGGTCAAATGTGGCCGGGACGGTGCAGAATCATATTCCAACATTCACATATTATGATGGAACTCAGGGCGGGACCGGTAGTAACTGGTATCCGGCTGTTCCGACGCACCAGTTCAACCTCACGCAAGGGAAGATCCAGGACCAACAGGCATACTGGGTCGGCAACCAGCAGGCCTGGAATAGGTTGACCCCCGGCGGACCCATCGCCGTCTGGACCCAGGAGTTGCGATTCCAATGGATCATGACGACCACGTTGGGGACGAACGAGACGTTCACGGTGAATCTCAACACCCTGACCTGGACATGGGTGAAGGACTCCGTGAACCAGGACCAGTGGGAGGCCCAGTAGGGCAGGGGCACCGATGAGAATCCAGCGACCACGGCCGGCCATGCTCCGGGGGGAATGGGTCGTCCTCGTTTGCGTTGTCCTGGCCTCCTTCGCGTCGCGCACGTGGGCTAGCGAGCCTCGATCGCACCGACCCGGGGGCATGGTCACCGGGAAGGGAGCAGCACAATCCGAGTCGGGCGTGCCGCTGGGCCCGACCCCGCAGGACCCTCCCAAACCTGGCGGGCGGCCCCCACAGATGGACCACGTCTCCTTGAACCTGGAATCGGTCCCGAGCGATGAGGAAAAAGATCTCGCGAACCGGGTGCAGAAAGTGCTCGAGCAGAGGCAACCGCAGAACCCGGGTCGTCAGGAAACCTTCGGGACGATGGCCTTCAAGGGGCTCACGCCGCGGAACCGAGAGAGTGATCTCCTGAAACACAAGGGCTGGTCTCTGCAGATCAAGCGAGTCGAGCCGCTGCCCGACGGCTGGCGCACCACGGTCCACGTGTACGCCCTGCTCACGAAGCTCGACGGGGCCCTCGCCGCCGCGGCGAACAAGCATATCGAGGTGTATCGATTCACTGGGGATAAGCTGACCCTGGAGTCCGAATCGGTCGATCCCAATCCGTCGACCCAGGAGCCCGGTTACGAGCCGTCGCAGGGCTTGATCGAGTTCCCCCTGGTCGGCGGTACACCGAAACACGCGATACCTCCCTTCACGGTGAACATCTTCCTGGACCCGACCGCGAACGAAGACAGGAAAGCCCTCGCGAGGGAGGTCCAGAAGGAACTGGAACGAAGCAAGCCGGAGAACCCGGGTCGGGACAGGACGTTCGGGAAGATGGAGATTGTCAGGAGGCCTCCGAACGGGACACCGTACGTCTGGAAGCTGAAGCGGCAGGGCTGGTCCCTGCTCATCCGGGGTATCGAGCGCATCCCCGGCGGCTGGCGGGCCAGGGTTGATGTGAGCGTCCGGGCCATGACAGTCGGGGGCAGTGAGCAATTGGTCCAGAACCGTCATATCGAGGTTTACACGTTCCTGGACGGGAAGTTAAGCCTCGAGTCCGATTCGGTCAACCCGAAGCTGGACCCGTCGCCGGGTCTCAGGCCCGGCCTTCACGGCCCGCCCGACCCGGCCGAGGGCCACCCGCTGTGAGCGCCCGGCCGCTCGGAGTCAATCCCGGAAGGAGCATCGCCGAATCCGTAGGTCGGGCTTCCTCGACGGCCATCCCCCGAAATCGCCGATCGAGGGTGGCACACATGCGGACATGCACGCACGCACGTTCCGCCCCCAAAACCCCCTGCCTGGTGTCACCTCTTCTCTCCCCCCCTACTAACAAGATGTATCAGGTTTGCAAAAACTGAAATGCACCTATCCGCGGATTTTTCAAAAAACCGCATTTAAGTTCTTGCTTACCAGGCACTAAAGATTTCCGAAATTCTTATAAAGTTTTCCGGCGCGGCGGCGATTTCCGCGATCCGGTTCATATTTGGCCGGTTGTTCGCGATTTGGCGTGAGTCTCAGAAGCCGCTCTTGGCGAGGCGGAAAGTCTCAAAACGGCCCATCTGGCCCGCTCGGGAGAGCCGTCGGCCCGGGCCGATGTCGGTCACGCTTCCGCCGGCACGGTCCGGCCCGCCCGATCGGAGCGGCGTCAGGATGAAGCCTGACCGACGTGGGAGTCGGCCCGGCACCAGCCTGGGAGACCTGTCGGTCCGGGCCGGCGGCGGCGTGGGGAGACCCGCGCCGAACCGCGAACGGCCGGTCAGGCCGGAGTTGCTCCATACCGACCCGGCCCAGTCGGCGCAACAACCGTCACCTCCACGAGATGCCGAGTGAGACACTCCTCCGAAGTTTTCCGGCGCCTGGCGGCACGGGCGACCGGGCGCGGCGCCGGCCGGGAGTCGGTCCCGCAAGCCGTGCCCAATCGCCTCATAAGTCGGGCTTTTGGCCCGACGAATGGCTCCCGAGTCAGGCGATGCTCCTTCCGGGACAGACTCTCAGAGTCCCAGCCAGGCTCCCAGCCTGCGGAAGAGTCCGCGTTGCGGGGGCGGGGCCGGCGCAGCGACAGGGGCCGGCGCCGGACGCGGCGGGCCCGGGCCGTCCTGGAGCCGGAGCGTGCCGGTGGAGACGGGCGTGGCCTCGGCATAAGTCCCGCGTGGCAGCGCGTCGAGGTGCCGCGCAGGCCGGCGTCGTCGATGTCGCACTCCGCCAGCAGGGGGCGGAGCCGGGCCTTCTTCTCGGCCCGGTCAGGCTGGGCCAGGTACGCCATCAGGATCTTCTTGCCGGGCCCGGAGCCATTGAGCATCAGGTGGACCCAGCCCCACGCCTCGCGGTAGTCGCGCTGGTTCATCTGGCGGACGTCGGTCATCGCCTCGAGCCGCTCGAGGTCGGGCGCCCAGCGGTTGCGCCGGTCGGCCGCGATCAGCTCGGCCCGCGCAGCGGCGCCGGCCGGGTGGACCAGGTCGTTCTCGAAGTACTCGGCCAGGCCCTCGTCGAGCCAGAGCGGCAGATCGCCGTAGGCGCCGCGGAGCAGCGCGTGGGTCGCCTCGTGGCGCAGGTCTTCCTCGAGCCGAGGGCTTACGTAGGTGTAGACGACCCGGTGCGACCCCTGGGCGATGAAGAACGCCCGCCGCGTGGGGAGCTCGGGGTAGTAGAACTTGAGGAAATGGTCGAGGTCGTGGCGGTCGTTGAGGATGTAGATCTCGATCGGCTCCTCGCCGCTGGTGGCGCGATAGCCCAGCTCGTGGCCGATGTCGCGCTCGAGGTCGCGGAGGCAGCGGACGGCCAGGGCGTCCTCCGACAGCGGCGAGCTCGCGTAGACGACGAACGGCCCGGTGCGAGCCTGGGGAGTCGCCGGCAGCAGCGACTGGCCGCGGTCGAGGGCCGCACACCCGGCCCAGCCGAGGACGCACAGCAGTGCGGCGGCCGCCGCCGTGAGCCGGCGTCGGGGTCGTCGAGTCCGTCGTGGTTGTTGTCCGGCCATCCGGCACTCAAGGGTGATCTCCTGTCTGTCAGGAAAGCGGTCGGCCCCGCCGCAGGTTGCGCGATCGCTTGCTCCGCATCGCCCGCTCGATCCGCCTCGCGAACGCTTTCCAGTTGTTGAGCGGCGAGAGCCCCCAGGGGAGATAGAGCCGCAGGAATCGCAGCGCGTCGGTGCGGGTGCAGCCGGGCACGCCGGCCAGGCTGATCGCCAGCCGCGCGAGGTTCTGCGCCCGACGACGCCCGGGCAAGGGGTGACGCAGCCGAACACCGACCAGGTCGATCAGGCTGAGCCGGTCCTCGCTTTCGATCGCGTCGGTGCGGATCAAAATATTCGCGGCCTTGAGGTCGCGGTGCGACAGCGAGCGCTCGTGCAGCGAGCGCACCAGGCTCGCCAGCGAGACGGTCAGCCGGCGGATCCGCGAGCGGCGGACGTCGGCCGGCAATGCCGGCAGAACTTCGTGGACATAGGTCGCCAGGTCGATCGCCGATTCCTCCCTGGCCGTGACCAGGTAGGTCTCGTGCGAGAGGTATCGGAGGAACGGGAGGCCGGTATGCGGCCGGCGCGCCACGAACGCGAGGTTCTGGGGCGTCGGGATGCCGCGGCTGACGAGGTCCTGACCCGCCTGCCAGGATCGCCAGGCACGCGACGGGCGGAACAGGTTGAGGATCGGGTCGAGCCACTTCTTGCGGTTGAACCGCTTGTAGATCACGGCGGTCGGCTGGCCCCGCACGATCATCGTCGTCTCGGCCACGCGGGTGGTCCGCGAGTCCTTCAGGAGCCTCGCGCCGGGCTCGACGAACGGCGCATCGGGGTCGGCCAGGATCCGGCGGAACTCGTCGACATCGAGGTCGCGCGCCGCGACGCCCCACGATCGACGGCCCTCGGCGACCTCGAAGTACTTGTTCGACGACCGGCAGCGGCGCCCCCAACGGCTCCAGAGCCGCTCGGCCCAGGCGCGGGTCGCGCCCTCGATCTGCCGGGCCGCCTGGCCGAGCGCGGGACCGGCGTCGGTGCGGTTCGCCAGGTAGTTCTTGAGGAAGCGCAGGCGGTCGGTCCGGCTGCTGCGCAGCCAGAAGAAGTGGTCCAGCAGCGCCAGGTTCGACCGGGCGGATTTCCAGTCGAGCTTCTTGTAGTGCCGCAGCGCGTCCAGGTCGATCATGATCAGCTCGGGCTCGTCCCGGTTCGGGAAGCGGACGAGGATATTCCCGGGATGGAAGTCGGCGTGCAGGAACCCGGCCTCGTGAAGCCGGGCCGTCACGACACCCAGCTCGCGCGCCAGTGCGCGGCGGACGCGCGAGCGACGCGGCTCGGGCCAGGCCGACAGGTCGCGCACGGCGAACTCGTCGAGCGGGGTCGTGCCGGGGACCTCGGGCGTGACCAGGAAATTCTCGAAGAGGAACTTGCGCTTCCGCTGCTCGCCCAGCGCGACCGGCCGGATGGTCGGCACGCCCACCGCGGCGAGCTGCTGCGAGCGCTTGCCCTCGTTGCGTCCCTTGCCGCGGCGGACCCACTGGCGCAGGATCGCACGGCGGTTCGGCACGAGGAAGTGCTTGATATAAAGGACACCCTCGGGGAGATCGACGCGGTAGACGATGCGGTGCGGCCCGGCCTTGACGGTCGAGAGCCGGCCGTCGGCCCGCCACTCGTCGATCCGCAGGCCGTCGGGACCGAGCAGGATGCCGCCCCACGGGGTGTTAGAGCGGACCCACCAGCCGACCTCGCCGAAGCCCGTCCATTCCCAGTCGGGCGGCTTGAACATGCGGGGCAGGGGGGCCGTCGGCGAGGGGCCGGGCTGCCCCGTGGACGCTGCCGGCCTCGCGATGACGGTCCGTCGTTGCGGTAGATACACGCTCATCGATGGCCGATCGGTTTGAGGCTCGAAGGGGTCCTGGCCTGGGCGGCGTGCTGGCCGACGGTTTCGCGGAGGCCCGAGGAGGCGGCCGCCGAGGTCCGATCCGCCTTCCAGCCCGCACCGGCGAGGGCGGACGACCGCGAGGCGCCGGCGATCGCCTGGACGAACGCCTGCGACCAGGCCGAGACTGAGTAATCGGCCTCGACGCGGCGGCGGGCGGCGGCACCCATCCGCCCGCGCAGGTCGGGGTCGTCGGCGAGGCGTCGCACGGCGTCAACCCACTCCGCCGGGGTGGTCGCCAGGAAGCCATCCTCACCCGGGCGGATCATGTCGGCCTGGCAGCCGACGGGATTGGCGACGATCGGCAGGCCGGCCGCCTGGTACTGGAGGACCTTGAGGCCGCACTTGCCGCGACTCCAGAGGTCGTCAGGCAGCCAGCTCACGCCGACGTGGCCGCCGGCAAGCTGTCGCGACTCGTCCGACTCGGACCAGGGCACGCCCGCGACCGCGATCGGGAAATCGCGCGGGAAGCGGTCGCAGATCACGCGCAGCCGGATCCCGGGCAGGCCCTCGGCCATCGCGTTCCAGATCGCCACCGGCTGCTCGAGGCCGCGGAGCGTGCTCGACGAGCCGATCCAGACCAGGTCGCCGCGGCCGCCCTCGGACTCGTGCCGGGCCACCGGGTAACGACGGGGGTCGACGCAGGTCGGAATCACGTGGACGTCCTCGACGCGTGCACCCGCGCGGAGGGCGCAGTCGGCGAGGAAATCGTTGCCCGCGACGATTGTATCGGCTGCGCCCATCGTGGCGGCGAAGCGGCGGAGTCGCCGGGGGTCGTCCGGACCGCGCGGGTCGTTCGAATCGCGGTAGAGGACCGCGTCGTCGAAGTCGAACACCAGCCGGCGCGCCGACCGGCGGAGGATCCCGAGCTGCCAGCCGGGCAGGAGCTTTCGCTGGAGGATCACGGCGTCGAAGCGATCGGCGCGGCGGAGCTGGAGGATCCGCGAGGCGAGGCCGCGTTCGATCCCCTGGCAGGTCAGCGACCAGCCCGAGCCCTGGAGCGCCGGGGCGAATGCGCGCGATCCGGTATCGGCAGCAGACGTGTTCGGGGGACTCGACCAGGGCGAGTAGATTCATCCCGTCCTCCGTGACGGATGGCCGCCAGTCTCGATTCGGTCGCGTCGAGGCCATCGGCAGGACCCCCGCGCCGGCACGATCATAATCATCGCGCCCCGGGAATTCCAAGGTCGACTGGCCAATCGGCGTCCGGCGCGCCGATCCATCGCCAAATCGGATTGTCACTTTGGCCCGGCCGTGGTAAACACTACCCCGACCTGCCGGGGATGCCTCGTGCTCCCCGGCGCATGGATGCTCTACGGGTCTCCCCTCCGCGACGCCCTTACATGAAAAACTTCGCTCGCCTCGTGCGGTTCGCCTTGCCCTATAAAGTCCGGTTCGGGCTATCGATCGCGTGCGCGGCGATGGTGGCCCTGCTGTTCTTCGCCGAGCTGGGCGCCGTCTATCCCCTGCTGTACATCCTCTTCAACAGCCAGAACCCGCAGAAGTGGGTCGCCAAGAAGGTCGAATCGTTCCGCGACGACATCGCGGCGTTCGAGGCCCGGCGGGCCGAGGCGAGTTACGTCATCGAGATGGCGACGCGAGGGCGAGGACGGCGACAGGAGCCGCTCAGGGACCGCCGCGAGGCCCTGATCGACGAGCTCAGGCCGGATCGAGACCCGGCTGCATGCCGAGGAGCGCGGCTCGAACGACGCCGAGCTGCGGTTCGCCGCGGAACCCAGGCCCGACGCCCGGCTCGCCCAGCTCGAGCGAGCTGCGCCGCGACGTACCGGGTCGCGCAAGGCCCGGCAGCAAGAGCTGCTTCGTCTGCGGCGCGATGCTGCAGAAGCGCGAGACATACTCGCTCGACCGCCGCGTGGTCGGACATCCACAAGGAGATCGAGAGCGACGGCTGGTGGCTGCGGCGCTGCCTGCGTGGCCCAGCCCTATGTGAACCGCTACCTCCCCGGCGACAGCTTCACGGCGCTGCTGCTGCTGATCGGGCTGGTGATGGTCGGCGTGGCGCTCAAGGGCTTCTTCATGTTCCTCCAGGAGGTCCTGGTCGCCGACGTCATGCAGCTCACCCTGCTTCGACATCCGCAACCGTTTCTTCCTGCCGCACGACCAACCTGGACCTCGCCAGCTTCTCCGACCAGGGCTCCTCCGAACTGATGGCGCGGTTCACCAACGACATGGACTCGTTCGGCCAGGGCCTCAACACCCTGATGAGCAAGATGATCCGCGAGCCGATGCGGATCGCGACCTGCCTGGGCTCGGCGCTCCTGTTCAACTGGCGGCTGACGCTGCTGACGCTCATCCTCGTGCCGATCTCCGGCGCGACGACCTACCGCGTCGGCAAGATCATGAAGCGGGCCGTCCGCCGGTCGCTCGAGAGCATGTCCACGATCTACAAGATCCTCCAGGAGACGTTCCAGGGGATCAAGGTCGTCAAGGCGTTCGCGACGGAGCGGGTCGAGCGGCGTCGGTTCTTCGGCGAGACGAAGAACCTGTACAGGAAGAGCGTGCGGGTGGCGATGATCGACGCCATGTCCGACCCCGTGCTCGAGATGCTCACGCTCACCACGGTGGCCATCGCGCTCCTGGCCGGCTCGTACCTGGTGCTGCAACCACACGATCTTCCTCGAGCTGGGCCTGTTCCGCTTCCAGCTCGCCGCGCAGACCGATGGCGATCCAGGACCTGCTGACGCTCTACGCCTGGCTCGCCGGCGTCTCCGACCCGATCCGCAAGCTGGCCAACGTGCACTCGAAGATCCAGCGTGCCTCGGCCGCCGCCGACCGGATCTGCGACATGATGGACCGCAACCCCACGGTCATCGACCGCAAGGACACGCCCGGCCTGGCGCGGCACCGGCAATCGGTCGAGTTCGACCGGTCGCGTTCTGCTACAACCCCGGGCAGCCGGTGCTCGACGGCGTCAGCCTGACGGTCCGCCACGGCGAGACCATCGCGCTGGTCGGCCCCAACGGCTGCGGCAAGACGACGCTCACCAGCCTGCTGCCGCGGTTCTGGGACGTCGACGTCGGCGCGATCCGGATCGACGGCCGCGACATCCGCGAGGTCCCGCTGCGCAGCCTCCGCCGCCAGATCGGCATCGTCCTGCAGGAGACGATCCTGTTCCAGGACACGATCGCCAACAACATCGCCTATGGCGATCCCGCACGCCCAGCCGCGCCGACATCATCCGCGCGGCCGAGCGGGCCTATGCCCACCAGTTCATCACGGCGCTGCCGCAGGGCTACGACACGATGGTCGGCGAGCGCGGCCTGGGCCTCTCCGGCGGCCAGCGCCAGCGGATCGCGCTGGCCCGGGCGATGCTCCGCGACCCGGCCATCCTGATCCTCGACGAGGCCACCAGCGCCGTCGACATCCAGGACGAGGTCCTGATCCGCAAGGCCATCGAGGAGTTCGTCCGAGGGCCGCACCACGTTCCTGATCTCGCACAACCTGTCGTCGATCCAGGTCGCCGATCGGATCGTCCTGCTCAACGGCGGCCGCATCGAGGCGGTCGGGACCGATCAGGAGCTCAAGGAACTCTCGGCCCTCTACCGACGCCTCCACGAGATCCACTATCACGGCGCCCACCCCGACACGGCCGGCAGCAATACCGGCGGCCATAGCCACGCCGCGGCCATCGCCGCGCCGCGCGGTGAGGCGTCGCGAGGACTGACCTCGTCCCGGTGAACCGCCCGCCCGGTCGTCGCGTGGCCTGCAGCCTGCGGACAGGCCGCGAACGTCCTCCTTGCCGCCCAGATGCGCGGGATACCCTGGTCGGTCGAGAACGACCAACCGGAGGACGCAACATGCGACGAATCGCCCTGGCCCTGCTCCCGATCGTCATCCTCGCGACCCACGGCGGTCGCGGCCTCGCCCAAGGGGGCAAGAAGCCGCCCAAGACGACGATCCTCAAGGCCGGGCGCCTGATCGATGTCCGCGACGGGCGGGTGCTCACCGGCCGGGCGATCCGGGTCGAGGGCGAGCGGATCAAGGCGGTCGGCGAGCTCGATGAGATCGTCAAGTCCGCGCCCGCGGACGCCGACGTCATCGACCTGTCCAGGGCCACCGTGCTGCCCGGCCTGATCGACTGCCACACCCATGTCCTGCTCCAGGGCGACATCACCGCCGAGGATTACGACGAGCAATTGCTCAAGGAGTCGATCCCGTATCGGACCATCCGGGCGACCGTGGCCGCCAGGACGGCCCTCACCAACGGCTTCACCGCGATCCGCGACCTCGAGACGGAGGGCGCGATGTACGCCGATGTCAACGTCAAGCGGGCCATCCAGCGGGGCGTCATCCCGGGCCCGCGGATGTTCGTCTCGACCCGGGCCTTCTCGGCCACCGGGATGTATCCGCTCCTGGGCTATTCGTGGGAGCTGAAGATGCCCGAGGGCGTGCAGGTCGTGGACGGACCCGACGCGATCCGCAAGGCCGTCCGCGAGCAGGTGAAGTACGGCGCCGACTGGATCAAGTTCTACTGCGACCGCCGCTATTACCTCGAGGACGGCAAGCTTCGCAGCAAGGTCAACTTCACCGAGGACGAGATGCACGCCCTGGTCGGCGAGGCCCACCGCCTCGACCGCAAGGTGGCCGCGCACGCGATCGGCAAGGACGGCATCATGGCGGCGCTCAGGGCGGGCGCCGACACGATCGAGCACGGCGACGGCTTCGACGACGAGTCGATCGACCTGATGATCCAGAAGGGCGACGTACTGGTGCCCCACGATCTACGTGGCCGTCTACGTGGCAGAGGGCCGCGCCGCCGCCGGCAACCCGATCTGGAAGCAGATGCTCGACCTGGAGCAGAAGGCGTTCGGCCTGGCCGTGAAGAAGGGGGCGCGGATCGCCTACGGCACCGATGCCGGCGGTTACGCGTGGACCGAGAACCAGGCCAAGGAGTTCTCGTACATGGTCCGCTACGGCATGACCCCCATGCAGGCGATCCGCTCGGCCACCGTGGTCGCCGCCGAGCTGCTCGACGCCCGCGGCGACCTGGGTGCCATCGAGCCCGGCAAGTACGCCGACATCATCGCCGTGACGGGCGACCCGCTGGTCAACATCGCCGAGCTCGAGCGGGTGAAGTTCGTCATGAAGGGCGGCAAGGTCGCCCGGGACGAGATCGGCCGGTGACGGCTCGCAACAGGGGCTCCTCGTTCATAGCAGGTCTTTGACCCGCTCGAGCTCAGCCTGGATGTTCCGCAGCGCGGCCACGGCCCGGTCGGGATCGACGATGCACCCCTCCAGGGTGCCGTAATGCTCCTCGAGCGCGGACAGCAAGAGTGCCTTGATCCGCGGCTCGTCCGGCGTGGCGGCGAGCGTGCTCTCGGCATAGACCCGCTCGAGCTGCGACTCCTTGTCGGCGAACCATTGCCGCAGCCGCTCCTCGGTCCATTCGCCGCGTCGGATCGCCTTGAGCGTCTCATTGTTCCGCTGGAGGTCGATGTCGCCCTCCATCAGGATTTGCTCGACCTCGCCGATCAGCCGGACGACGTGGTAGCCGAACTTGGTGTCGAAGCCATGCTCGGCCACCAGCTCGGCCCGCTTGCCAGGCGGCTCCTTGATCGCCAGCTTGTGGAGCTGGCTGTAGGCGTACCCCTTGAACTTGGGCCACGCGCCCTTGTGCAGGAACAGCCGGCGGTTCTCGCGGACGAGGTTGCCGACCCGCGTGCAGTGGAGGACACAGGTCGCCGGCGTGAACAGCGAGTCGATGATATTCGGGTTGTTGTCCAGCGCGAGCTGGAAGAACTTGACGATGCCGAAGATCGCCAGGTCGTACGAGCGTCCCCGCCCGCCGAGGGCGTCCCGGTCGTCGATGTGATGCTCCTGATACACCTCGAACCGCTTCGCCTGCCGGCCGAAGCCGAGGACCTCGCCCCGCAGGTGGGGGAAGATGTCTTCCTTCGGGGGGATGGCCCAGCCGTACACGTCCATGTCGCTGGTGTCCGACGAGACGCCGTAGGCGACCGATCCCATGATCGTCTCGTACTGGACGTTGCCCGGCAGCCACCGCGGCGGCTTGGCAAGGCCACGGTCCGTCAGGCGCTGGAGCGTGCTCATGGCCGGGCTCCCTTCCGCTCGGTCCGTCATTCGCAAGGGCCGCGCCCGACGACCGGCGCGGCCCCATCGATCGGACCCTCCAGGACCGCGGAAGGTTCGTCCGCCGACGGCGAGGACCTTACTTTCGTCCGCTCATCTGGGCCATGACGACCCGCTCGGGGCCGTCGCCCGCCGCCCGGAGCTTGATCTCGAGGACCTGTCGGGGTGCTGCATGCGACATGATCCAGGCGAGGTTCCCGCGCTGCTGGGTGAGGTAGCCGTTGATCGAGTAGACGACGTCGCCGGCCTGGATGCCGGCCCTGGCCGCCGGCGTGTCGGGATCGACCCTGGCGACCTTCATCCCGCGGGCGCCGCGGGCGTTAACTACCGGCTCCTCCTCGATCCCCAGCTCGCCCGCCCGATTCACCACCCTCGGGGCACCTGGCGTGGCCACGGGGGCCGAATAGGGCGGCCAGAAGCCCAGCGCCGCCGGGCTGTCGTAGGGATAGGCCAGGTAGGGATCCATGCATTCCTTGCCCTGGACGTAGGCACCCCAGTTGTGGACCGACAGGTCATCCAGGAAGTGGCCCTGGTGGAGCGCGCTTCGGCACCCGGTGTAATCCAGGCCGAACCCCGGATAGCCCAGCCCGAACGTGCCGAAGCCCGGTGTACCCGGGGGTAGGCCATCCGCGCCGGGCAAGTAGACGGAATTCCCGTAGGCAGGCCCACCGTAAGCGTAGATGGGAATGGTCTTCGGGCCGGGCAGGGGGGTGATGCAGGCCGAGCCGCAGCCCCCGCCCGTGCCGGCGCATTGGGCCATGGCCGGCTGGCCCCCGAGGATCCAGGTGCCGACAGCCATGGCCATCGCCGTCAACGGGAATCCGCCAGGGCCCCGGAGCAGAGAAGACATGACGGTATTCCTCGGATCGATGAGGTGAGATCGCTGTGCGCAGTTGAGGGTTATGCAGGAAGGGCCGAACGCAGCGGTCCGACCGGCCGCCGACGGTCCTCGCCTCCAGCCGGATTATGCAACAGTTTTGATCGTGTCCCTCGACCACAGCGCGAACGGCCCGGTGGTATCCAGGGGGGTCAGATACCGCGGCTCGGTGTAAGGCCCCTCGCGATCACCCGGCGGCTTGCGGGTTACAGCCATCTTCCCCGGAATGGCGAGGCCCGGCCCGGCTGCCTGTCCACTCATCGACGAGGAAACCGCCGCGCCGCTCGATTCGGCATCCCGCCACGTACCACGACCTCGCGCGGCAGGCTTGCGATGCCCCGCGACTTCGGGGACAATTCCACAGGTCTGATCCGCTCCGATCGCATCGAGACCATCGGCGAACCGATGCAAGGCGCCGGCATCCCCGACGCTCGCGGGCCCAGAGCACCCGTCGGTGCCGATCCGGCTCCCGGCTCCTTTCCTTTGGCCCACGACCCTGCGCCGAATCCTCCGGGAGTCTTCCCATGTATCCCGATACCACCACCGATACCGCGGAGTACCTGCCGGCTCCCGATGCGCCGGATTTATCGCAGTCGCCCGGCACTGCCCCGCCGACGGTCGAGGTCGACCTGGCGGGACGATCGCATACCGGGAAGGTCCGGCCGAACAACGAGGACAATTTCCTGGTCGTCCGCTTCGGCCGCTTCCTCCAGCCGATGATCACCAGCCTGCCCGACGGTGACCTCGCCCCCGAATACGTGGATACCGGATATGGCATCGTCGTGGCGGATGGGATGGGCGGGATGGCGGCCGGCGAGGTCGCCAGCCGACAGGCGATCGCCCTGCTCGTCAACCTGGTCCTCGAGACGCCGGACTGGATCATGACCCCCGACGAGGCGTACGCGGGCGAGGTCGCCGCCCGCGCCGTCAGTCGATTCGACCAGGTCAATCGATCGATCATCGAGCAGGCCCGGCGCGAGCCCTGGCTCAAGGGGATGGGCACGACCTTGACCATGGCCATCAGCCTGGGCCCGGGGCTGATGATCGCCCACGTGGGCGACTCGCCGGCCTTCCTCGCCCGGGACGGGCAGCTCCACCGGCTTACCCGCGACCACACACTGGCCCAGAGGATGGTCAACCACGGTTCGGTCTCGCTCCAGGACGTCCCCTCCCGATACCGCCACATGCTGACCCAGGCCATCGGAGTCCGCGACGACGGCGCCGAGCCCGACATCCGTCGGCTCCCCCTCAAGGACGGCGACCGCCTGCTCCTCTGCACCGACGGATTGACCGACATGGTCGACGACGCGACGATCGCCGCCGAGCTGAATCACGCGACGTCCAGCGCCGACGCGTGCCAGGCGCTGATCGACCTGGCCCTCGAGCGCGGCGGGCGGGATAACGTCACGGCGGTCGTGGCCGGTTACCGGATCGGCAAAGCCGAGTAACAGGTGCGGCGAGGACGCAGATCCGATCCCGGCCGGGCAACCCGAGCGTACCACACGCTAATTCGGGGCCGGAATGTCCCGGAACTCGAACGGGACCTTGACGACCGACTTCTCCGTGATGACGTAGAACTTCGCCACCGCATTCGCGTGCACCGGGTTGTTGAACGAAAACCCTTTCGTCATCGCCGAGGCGTCGCCCGCGAAGAAGTATCCGTTGCTCGTGAGCAACCCGCCGCCCGCGTCGCAGAACTCCACGGCACCCACGAGGGTCTTCGGGTCCTTGATCATGTAAGAGAGTTGGTTCCCATTGCCCGGCGGCGTGCTCATGAGCGTGATCTCGACTCCCGCGGCCTTGAGGACGTCATTCCTGAGCGGCTTGCCCGCGTCACGGTCGAAGCCGGCCGCAATGATACTCGCGGGGTCATTCTTCGGGATCAGCAGCTCGATGTGCCCCACCAGTATCTTCATCGAACTCGCCGAGCTCGGGGCATAGTAGTCCAGCATCTGCTCGCCGGCTCCGCCCCCGAGCTGCGGCTTTCTCATCGCCCGGAACTTGCCGTCGCCATCGTCGCCCGGCTCACCACCCGGCCGGAAGACCTGCGGCGCGGCGGTGGACCGCCTGAGCCGACCGCCAGTGTCGTCGCGTGCCTCGCCCGCCACGGTGCGGATTCCCTTCGCCCCGACGAGTCCGGCGCCGCTGAGAGTCAGGAAAATCCTGGGACCGCCGACGGGCTGACTGTAAGGATCATTGCCGCTCCACCTCTCGACGTGATCGATCGCGACGTCGATCCCGGCGACCCGGACTGGAGCCGTGTTGCGGGGCGATCGTGATCCGGCATTGCCGAATCTCACCTGGAAACCCCCGCCGCCGGTGCCGACGGACCCGGTCGTCGGGCTGACAGGCGGCTTCCACTTTGCGACCCTGCTCGTCGCATC
Source organism: uncultured Planctomycetota bacterium (assembly GCA_963771445.1). Taxonomy (GTDB): domain Bacteria; phylum Planctomycetota; class Planctomycetia; order Isosphaerales; family Isosphaeraceae; genus JAKAUH01. The sequence continues at coordinate 175,867 of CAVYTQ010000003.1, forward strand.
TCCGCCGGCGATGCCGGTCGTCGTGCGAGCCCGGACGAGCCGGAACCCGATGTTCTCGGCCTTGAACGGCGGCATTCCCTCCGATGCCGGCCCCCCGTAGCGATACGCCGCCCGGCACTCGGCGCCGGGGTTGCGAAAGCTCCCGCCCCGGCCGACCCCGGGCCGCCGGCTCGATCCCGAAAAGAGGTCGGCGCACCATTGCCACACGTTGCCCTGCATGTCGCACAGGCCCAGCCTGTTCGGCGGATAGGCGCCCACCCGGGTGGTTCGTTGCAGGCTCCTCCCCTTGATCTCGCCGCTGACGGGAGATTGCCATGGCTGCGCCGGGGCGCCGAACTCGATCGTGAACCCCCCGCCGTTATTCTTCGGACCTCGACCCGTCTCGACCGTCGAGGGCCGCTCGCCGTTGAAGTTGGCCTGCCCGGCCGACATCTCGTTGGTCGGCCTGCCGAAGTAGAATTGATACGAGCATTCGTCCTCCGAGGTCGTACCTCCCCGGCACGCATATTCCCACTCCGCCTCCGTCGGCAGGCGGTACTCCCATCCGCCGGCGCGTTCTCGCTCATTCAGCTTGTCGACGAACGCCTGCGCCTCGTCCCACGACACGCCCTCAACCGGAAATAACCTCAGCTCCTCATCAGCGATGTCGCGGATGTAGCCGGCCCCGCCACCGCCGCGCCGGAACCAGCTCGGGTTATTGCCCATGACGGCCTGCCACTGCCCCTGGGTCACGTCGTGGACGGCGATCTCGAAGTCTTCCCGGATCTCGGTCAACACGCCCGGCCTATCGCCGTCCCAGCCCATGGGGAATGTCCCCTTCGGCAGCCGGACGAAGGTCATCATGACGCCATCGTCCCGCCCCAGGATCGCCTCCGCCGGCACGCATCCGCCCCAGTCGACGCTCGCCTCGCGTCCCGGCCTGATCCGCTCCTTGTGGAAGTCCGACAGGAAGACGACCTGGAGCTGGGCATCGGGCGAGAGCGTCAGGCGGTCGTCGAGGTTGAGCAGGGTCTGGGGAGCCGCCACCCGCTCCTCGCCGGCCGCCGACTGCAATCGCACCGGCCCGCGCACCTCCAGGATCATCGCCTGGGGTGTCGATCGCCCGATGCCGCGCTTCACCTCGGCGATGGCCTGGACCAGGTCGGCACGCAGCTCCGGCTGGTCGACGAACTTGACCGGGATCGTCGCCTCGGCGTCCGCCAGGATCTCCCGGGCCGTGCGGTTCCCGCCCTGGTTGCCCGTCCTCGAGAGCTGGAAGATCCCGACCAGGAAGTCGCGGACCTTCCTCGCCTTGTCGGCCTCCTGCCGCGCCTCCTTCTCCCGCTCCAGGGCGATGCCTTTCTGGTCGTCCGCATCCTGCCGCCTCGTCTCGGCGATGCCCCGCTGATCTTCCGCATCGAGGTACTTCAGGTAGCTCACCGTCGAGCCCAGCGAGAGTGCCAGCACCACGGCCAACGCCGCCCCGGCCACGACCGGGTTGCGCCTCACCCACTTGACCACCCGCTCGATCCGCCCCACCGGCCGCGCCAGGATCGGCTTGCCGGCCAGGAACCGCCGCAAGTCGTCGGCCAGCGCCGCCGCCGAAGCGTACCGGCGTCTCGGCTCCTTCTCCAGGCATTTCAGGCAGATGGTCTCGATGTCGCGATCGAGCGCGGCGTTCAGGCGACGAGGCGGGACCGGCTCCTCCCGGAGCACCTGGCGCAGCGTGTCGATCGGCGTGGCCGCCTGGAAGGGCGGTCGGCCGGTCACCAGCGCGTACAGCGTGGCTCCCAGCGCATAGATGTCGGCCGCCGGTCCGACCTCGCCGCGCCGGCCCCCGGCCTGTTCCGGCGGCATGTAGCTGGGCGTCCCCATGACCTGGCCCGAGCCGGTCAGCTCGCTGTCGCTGGCGAGCTGCTTCGCCAGGCCGAAGTCGGTGACCCGCGGCGTTCCCTTGGTGTCGAGCAGGATATTCGCCGGCTTCAGGTCGCGGTGGATGACGCCGCGCTGATGGGCGTACTCGACGGCGTCGCCCACCCGGGCGATCAGCTCGGCGGCCTCGCGCGCGGCGAGCGGGCCCGCGGCCAGCCGCTGGCCCAGGCTCTGTCCCTCGATGAAGCCCATCGAGAAGTAATGCTGATCCTCGTACAGGCCGACCTCGTAGATCGGCACGATCCCGGGATGGTCGAGGTTCGCCGCCGCCTCGGCCTCGGTGTGGAACCGCTTGACGTCGCCCTCTTCGGCCAGTCGCCCCGAGAGGATCATCTTGAGAGCGACCAGGCGATTGAGGCTGATCTGCCGGGCCTGGAAGACCACGCCCATGCCGCCGCGGGCGATCTCGCGCAGGATCTCGTAGTCGCCGAAGTAGCGGATCGCAGTCCCCGGCGCGAATGTGCCCCGCGAGCCGCCGGGCCTCTCCGCTGCGGTCTCATCATGCGACGACCGCCCGAGGGTCACGGTCAGGTCGTCGGCCGGCGAAGACGTGACCGAGTCCCCGCCGCTCGGCCGTCGCTCGCCGTCGAGGTCGACGGTGGCCGAGGGGTCCAGCGAGCGGGCCTCGGTCCTGTCCAGGGCCGCCGGGCCATCCTCGGCCGGTGGGGAGGCATCCTGCCGTAGCGTGCGCCTCGAGTCCCTCGAGCCGGAGTCGCAGGGAAGGCCGAGCCTGGGCGGAAACCTCGGCCAGGAAGTCGTCCACCCGCGGCCGCTTGCCATCGCGCCACTCGGCCTCGAAGCGCAGGCAAGCCGCATCACCTGGCCGGTTCGGGTCATCATCGAGACGGCCGGCGTCGAGGGCTTCGGTACTGTCCAGGGGAATGCTCCCTCCCGTCGAAAAGCTCGCCCGGCTCGTGAGGGGAACCGGCCCAGCCCCATCGGTACAGGATTCGCCCAGGGCAGCCGGCGCAATGTCGTCGTCGCCGGCGACATCCCTGAACCCCAGGGCAGAACCGCGCCCACGCGGCCCGGCCTAGCGGCCATTTCCACATCGATTGTACTGCTGTTCGCAACGATCCGAAACGCGATGCCCCCGGAATCTGACGACGGATCGACCGGACGACCGCACGCCCGCGGAGTTCGCCCGTTCGAGGTTTCTGCGCCCGGATCGGAGCGCCTCGGGACTCACCCCGGGTCGCGGACGAGGATGGCGCGGGTGTAGGCGACGCGAAATCCGCGGCGCTCGGCGTTGCGCTGCGAGGTGCTGCCGGGGTGGGCGCCCTGGGCGGCCAGGTCGCACCCGGACCGGCGGGCCAGGGCCAGCCGGGCGTGGTGCAGGGCCGCATGGGCGCCCCGGTTCCGATACGGCGGCAACGTCGCGGCCCCGGCGAGTAGCGCCACGCCGCGGTGGACCAGCACGGCACCCCCGCCGGCCGGCTGGCCGTCAACTTCCGCGAGGAAGGCCGAGGCGTGCTCCATCCCCAGGATCGCGGCGATCAGGTCATCATGTTCGTCACTCGGCCCCTCCGGACCGGCGAAGTTGGGCGACACGACGCTGGCGTAGAGCCCGGCCTCGTCCCGACCGGCGGGCCGGACGTCGATCCCGGGAATCGCCGGGGGCTCGGCGGCGTCCGGCCCCAGCGGCATCGCCAGGTAGTTCTCGAATCCGGCGAGGCGATAGCCCCGGCGGCCGAGTCCCTCGGCCAGCGACGGATCGGCCAGCGGGCAGACGAAGACCCGGCAGGGCTCGCGCCGGGAGAAGTAGAACGCTTCGAGCCGGTCGAGATCGGCGTCGGTCACCGGCCCGTGCAGGCCCATGGCCTTGGCCTCCGACAGCGGTGATCCGGGCCCGGCGAAGACCGCCCGACCGCCCGCGATCGGCTCGACCGCCGCGCCAATCTCGGGCCGGTTCCGCGAGATGCAGAACGCAAACGCCTCGCCTGCGAACGACTCGGCCTCCTCCAGCCGCCTCGCCAGGTCCAGGTCGGACAACATCGTCATCATGGGCCGGATCCTCGATTTCGGGGGTGCAACGTCGCCCGCTCCCCGCTCCGACACAACGGCCGTCTTCCGGGTTCGGTACCGAGTGCGGATCTTCCAACCGACGGGGCCAGCCCTGGCTTGGGGCTTCTTCCTCCGGAACTCCCGTCGCCCGATCCGCCGCGGTCGAGCGGTCGTCCGTACGGCCGGAGCCGCGGGTCCAGCCCCGCGCGGGACGCTGTAGGTAGAGGGTGAGGCGCCGCGGACGACCGCCGGCTCGGAGGTGAAGGAGACCAGGTGCTCCGGTGCCCTTACCTCGGCCCGCAAGGTCTTGGAAGAGGAGCGGCGAGAGCGGGCCAAGAATCGGGACGGGACGTCGCCCGATCCTGGCCAGGTCGGTGGGGCGAGCCTCGCGCCGAGCCGACCCTTGAGTCATGCGAGGCTCGGCAGGAGCCTCGCGCTCCGATCCCGGGACAGGCAATCAGAATCCCTTGCCCCGGGTGGTGAGCTTGACCCGGCCGATGTACATGTCGGCGGTGATGTAGAGGATGGTACCGTCCTCGCCCCAGCCGCAGTTGGCCGTGGCCTCGCCGGTGGCGAAGGTGCCGAGGTGCGTGCCGTCGGGCGCGAAGACCAGGACGCCGCCGGGCCCGGTCGCGAACACGTTGCCCGCCGCGTCCACCTTCATGCCGTCGGGCAGGCCCTTCTTCGCGGGAGAGACCGAGCTGGTCACATCGGCGAAGAGCCGGCCGGGGCCGAGCGTGCCGTCGTCCTTGATCGGGAACGCCATCCAGATCGCCTTGGCCGGGTCGGAGTTGGCGACGTAGAGCGTCTTCTCGTCGGGCGACAGCGCAATGCCGTTGGGGAAGGTCATCTCCCTGGTGAGCAGGGTCACGCTGCCGTCGGCGGCCGAGATCCGGAACACGCCGTTGAAGTCGAGCTCCTTGGCCGGGTCCTTGTTCTGGCCGAGCAGGCCATAGGGCGGGTCGGTGAAGTACAGGTCGCCGTTGGACTTGAACACCCCGTCATTCGGGCTATTGAACCGCTTTCCCATGTAGCGATCGGCCAGGGTCGTGAAGGTATTGCCCGCGTCGAGCCGGGCGACGCGGCGGTCGCCGTGCTGGCAGAGGACCAGCCGGCCCTGGGCGTCCATCAGCAGGCCGTTCGAGCCCGGCTCACCCCCGCGTGGGGCCTTGCCCGTGTAGCCGCTTGGCTTCAAGAAGACGTTGATCCCCTTGCCCTCCTGCCAGCGGAAGACCGTGTTGAGCGGGACATCGGAGAAGAGCAGGCAGCCGTGCTGCCGGTCCCAGACCGGGCCCTCGGACCAGTCGAAGCCCTCGGCGATCCGCTCGACGCGGGCGTCGGCCGGGACCAGCTTGTCGAAGCGAGGATCAAGGCGCTCGATCGTGCCCAGCGTCGGCCGGTCGGACTTCGTCGCGTCCTGGGCGCGCGATGGGCTCGGCAGCCCGCAGGCGACGCCGACGCACGCCCAGGCGGCCGCAAGGATCGATCGCGACCCTCGCCGATTGCGATAGCGAGTTCATGATGGGAGTACCCCGCAAGGTAGAGCGACACGGCGGCCGGGGCCCTCGCGCCGACCGGACTTCCCACCGAGGTTATCCCGCCCGCGGCCTCGGGGCAACGGTCCGCCCCGCGAGATCCCGGGGGATGCGGGGCTTCAGGCGGAGCGCGCCGAGGCGCGTGACGATCGCCCGGGCTCGAGCTCGTCGAAGCAGTCGATCAGGCCGCGGGCGGCGGCGTCCCAGGTGAATTGCTTCGATCGCTCGAGCGCCAGCGCGGCCAGGCGGTCGCGGCGGCCGGGATCGGCGAGGAACTCGCCGATGGACGCGGCGATCTCGGCGACGTTGGTCGGGTCGAAGAACACGCCGGCCTCGCCGATCACCTCGGGCAGCGACCCGGCCCGGCTGGCGATCACGGGCGTGCCGCAGGCCATCGCCTCGACGGCCGGCAGTCCGAATCCCTCCAGCAGCGACGGCTGCACCAGGGCCACGGCGCGGCCGTAGAGGAACACCAGGTCGTCGTCGGGCACGAAGCCGGTGAGGATCACGCGGTCGCCCAGGCCGAGGCGCTCGATGGCCGCCCGGATCTCGGGGACGCAGGTGTGGAACACGTCGTGGATATCGCCCGTCAGCACGAGCCGGGTGTCCGGGGCGGCCGCGCGGGCGAACGCCTCCACCAGGCGCGGCAGGTTCTTGTGCGGGCTCAGGCCGCCGACGTAGAGCAGGTATCGCTCGCCCGGGATGAGGCCCCGGCGGCGGAGGACGGCGTCGGACTCGGGGCCGATCGCGACGGGCGTGAAGACCGGGTCGGGGCCCTCGGTGATGACGCGGATCCGCGGGTCGGGACGGCCGAGCCAGTGCTCGATGGCCTGGCGTGAGGCATCAGAGACCGTGACGATCCGGTCGGCCCACCGCGCGGCGGCGGTCTCCTTGAGCTGCCAGGCGATCCGGCCCGCCAGGCGGGGGAAGACGAGCTCCGGGTGCGACAGCGGCAGGGTGTCGTGCATCGTCACGACCAGGCGACCGGCGTTCCAGACCGGGAAGAAGCTGTAGGTCGCGGGAAAGTACATGACGTCGGGTGCATATCTCGCCACGGCGCGGCCCATGGCGAGCATGTCGCGCAGGCGGCGACGTCCCTGCGCCGAGGCCGCCCGGCTGGGTGCGTCGTGCACCGGCACGACGACCTTCTCGAAACCGGCGGGGATCGCGACGGTCGCCGCCGACGGTTCGTCGACGAACACGAGGAACCGGTGCGGCGTCGGCCGGAGGGCGAGGGCCTCGACGAGCCGCCGCGCGAACCGGCCGAACCCGCGGCGATTGGAAAGGCAGCTCCCGTCGATCCCAATCCTCATCGGCCGGCCTCCCGCGGAGTCACGCACAGAAGAGTTTCACGCAGAGACGCAGAGGGACGCAGAGACGCAGAGAGGTTGAATGAAACGCCGGGCTCGAGCGGGGGCGAAGTCGTCTAGATTTTAATGAATTCGATTCGTCTAGGTTCTTCTGCGTCTCTGCGTCTTCGGTGTGATTGTCTTTGTTCTCTGCTTGAGAAAGTCTCCTGAATCCCTTGTGCCCTGGAGTGGAATATCCACCTCTCTGCGTCTCTGCGCCCCTCTGCGTCTCTGCGTGAAACGTGTTTTTCGTCTGCGGAGTGGAGGATCCACCTCTCTGCGTCTCTGCGCCCCTCTGCGTCTCTGCGTGAAACGTATTTCCTCGTCTGCAAAATCTCTACTCTTCCGCGTCTCTGCGTGAAACGCTTACTGACTTCCTGAGCGAAGATCGGAGTCTCTGCGTGAAACTTTTCGATTCCTCGCGGCGGTCGATGGCCAGGTGGGGTGGTGGCACGGCCGCGCGGTCGGGGCGAGCGGCGGTCTCTCGAAGCCGCGCGAGCTGCCAGTGGGTCGTGGCGATGATGACCGACAGGCCGCAGCAGACGTAATAGACCATCTGCAGCGCGACCCCGGCGCAGGCGAAGCGCCAGCCCTTGCGCCGGGCGAGGAACGCGAAGAAACGCCGGTTCAGGGCGACGATCGCGGCCAGCCCCACGATCGACGCCGCGCCCGCGAACAAGCCGGGCGTCCACCACGGGGCCGACAGTCCGGCGGCGGCGGCGGCCAGGGTCAGGCCGGTCAGCGCCACGCAGATCTTCTGCGTCGCGCGGACGTTCAGGTCGGTCTCGACGGTCCCCGTGCGCTTGATGAGGAGCATCCAGGGGACGCCGCGGCAGAAGATATCGGTGCGGATCATGTCGGCGAGCGACCATCGCTTCAGGTGGGTCGCCTGGACGTCGCGTGCCAGGACGATCCGGTGCCCGGCGCGGGTGAGCCGATATCCGAGCTCGATGTCCTCGATGGCCGGGCGGGGATAGAGTCGGGGGTCGAAGCCGCCGAAGGCCAGGAAGACCTCGCGTCGCATCAGGCCGCAGCCGGTCCAGAAGGTGTGGGCCGGTCGGATATCGCCGCGGAAATCACCCTGCTGGTGGACGAAGTGGTGCAGCAGGTTGCGATACTGGCTGACGACGCCGGGCGCCTGGGGGTGGTCGTCGTACGAGCCGAACAGGGCCGAGAGCCCCGGGTCGTCGTCGAACCGGGCGAGGGCCCGGTCGAGGGTCCGCGGGTGGACCGCGACGTCCGCATCGAGGAAGAAGATGAGCGGAGCGGTCGCCTCGCGGGCGCCTCGGTTCCGCGCGGCGGCGGGGCCCTGCGGCCGGTCGAAGCGGACGACGATCGCCCCCGCCCGTTCGGCGATGGCGGCCGAGTCATCGGTCGAGCCGTCGTCGACGACGATCAGCTCGAAATCGGCCAGGGCGGAGTCGCGAAGCCGCCGGAGGCACCGCTCGAAATCGCGGCCACCGTTTCGCACGGGGACCACGACCGAGAGCGACGGCCTCCGCGGCCCCGGGCTCGCCGGACCGGCGGGGACATCGTCCATGATTCACCCTCGCCCGTCGGGAAGGGACACGTGCCGGAATGCGTCTCCGTCCATGGGATCGCCCGAACACGCGTCCGCGACGCAGGACGGCGGAGCGGGGCGATCGCTCGCCGCGGTCTCCTCTTGCAGCCAGTTCGGGGCCGCGCCGTCGTCTCACGCCCTGACGTGCCGCCGGACTCTATCGCGAAGCCCTCCGGGTGTCAACGCGGGCCCGCGCCGCCCCGCCCCGCGGGGGGCGCCTGGCCGACCGTCGTGCACGCATCGCAAACCGGAGAAGCCGAGCCTCCCCAGTTTCGGCGATCCGGCGGCCGGACTTGAGGACGGAGGGGATAGGGGCCAGGGGTTAGGGGTTAGGAAAGATCGGATTGGGGTCCGTTGTATGAGGCGGGCTCGGTTCCTGTTCCAGGCCCCTCCAACCCGAGTCTATGGTACCAGGCGTCCGGCAGAGAAGTCTCGTCTTCCTCGCCCCTATCCCCTAACCCCTATCCCCTCTCGCTCACGCCTGCTTCAGGTACGGGCGACAGTATTCCAGCAGCTCGAGATCGGCGAGCTCCTGCTCGAGCGTCTGCGCCGTGGGCGCCTCGATGCTGTCGCGGACCTCGGCGAGCAGGCGGAGGGCGAACTCGCGTCGGGCGCGCTGGAGCGCCTGGCGGAACGCGCCGGGGCTATAGGGACGACCGAGCATCTCGGAGAGCCGCTCGGACCACTCCTTGGAGGTGAGCCCCGGCTCGTCAACCCGCAGCCGGAGGATCGTGTAATGCGGCTGGCCGGTGGCGCGCTCCAGCTCGTCCAGGCCCGTCCAGGCGCGCTCGAGCAGGTCGGTGCGCCAGCTCTGGAGGAACTGGCGGTCGAACTGGACGAGTCCCTCGTCGAGCGAGGCGGGCTCGGAGACCCCGGGGACGATCCGGGCGGCGCCGTCGCGCTTGCGGCGGCGGTAATAGTCCTTCATCAGGTTCTGGACGGTGCGCTTGACGTAGTCGCGGAACCGGCCGCGGCTGGGATCGCCGTGTCGGAAGTCGCCGCGGAGGAACCGGACGGCGAATTCCTGGTCGAGCTCCTCGGCGATATCCGGGTCCCGAAGCGCCTTGAGCAAGTAGCGGTGGACCGCCCCGGCGTAGCGGCACATCAGCCGCGACATCGCCAGGCTGACCTGTTCGGGCGTGCCCGACCGGGCCTGGAAGACCAGGTTCCACTGGGTCGATAGTTCCGCCAGACGCGGCTCGGCCTCGACCTTCTCCACGACGATGGCCCCCACCGAAGCGCCGAACGATACGAGTCTTGCGCCGGCCTTCACCGGCCGCCCGTGCCTTCCATCCTACCCCATTCCGGCCGTCATGGGGAAAACGTCATCGGAAAAAAGTGCATGCGGGCAGACAAGTAGTCGCCATGCCCGTAACTGATGGCGAGAATTCCGGCGTGTCCGCCGCCTTCGGCCGCCCGGAAAAGTCGCGTGGAACGCGAACGATTGTACCTTCCCAATCAGGTTGCCCAGCCATGAGGATTCAACAGATCCCGGACGTCGATGGCCCCCGCCGATGGTTTTTCGACGTGCCCGAGTCGCAGGTCATGAGCGCGGAGTACGAGCGGCAGCTCTTGCTCGAGCTGGCCGAGTGCCGACGGATCATCCTCGACGCCACGCGGCGGTCCGACGGGACGAGCTGGGACCTCGTCCGCCCCGACGACGAGTTCCGCCGGGCCGTCCACGGGCTGGCCGACGGTGCCCGGGCAAGCGGTCACGGCGACGGCGACGCTGGCGATGCCGCCAGGTGCGGCGATGATGCCGCCGCCGCGACCCTGGCGCGGCGGGCGCGGCGATACGAGGAGATCCGCGACGCGCTGGCTTTGGCCAACCTGAGGCTGGTCGCCTACATCGCCCGGCGATACGACAATCGGGGCATCGCGCCGGCCGACCTGATGCAGGAGGGCTTCTGCGGCCTGCTCGAGGCCATCGACCGGTTCGACCTGGTCAACGAGACCCGGCTGGCGACCTATGCCTCGTGGTGGATTCGCCAGTCGCTCCAGCGGGCGGTCGCCGAGTGCGGGTACGCGGTCCGGCTGTCGCCCCGGCAGGTCCGCCGGCTGGCGAGGTCCATGCGGCAGTTGAACGACGCCGGGCCGGCCGGCGAGCCGTCGGCAGCTCCCGCTTCCGCGTCCACATCCGGAGCCGCGACCGATCCGGCCGGTCCCGCGAGCTCGCCGCGTCACGGACGGGCGTCCTGGACCGAGATGGCGGCGATCCGCCCGCGGATCTCGCTCGACGCGGTCTCGCATTACGACGATTGCACGCCCCTGGCCGAGCTGCTGGCATTCGCGCCTGAGGTCGATCTCGACGACGAGGAGTTCGCGGAGTCGGTCGGAACGTGGCTCAATGTCCTGGATTCGCGCGAGCAGCTCGTGGTTCGGCTGAGGTATGGCCTTGACGGCTGCACGCACCACTCGCTCAGCGAGGTCGGCGAGCTCCTGGCCGTGTCCAAGGAGCGGGTCCGACAGCTCCAGGAGCGTGCCCTGCGGAAGCTCCGAGAGGCCGCCGGCGCGGGCCATCGCGAGCCGGCCTGCCCGGCCGGCGCCCGGGCGGTCCACGCGGTCTGACCTGCTGACCCCGGCCGGCCTGCCGTGCATAACCCCGACCCGGCGCCGCCGCGCGGCCCGCGGTCCTCTCCCCCTGATACACTCGTCGGGTACGCGATGAACGAACTCGCGCCAACCAACCGCCGGCCGAGCCCATGCCAGCCTTCACCGGCCGCCAGGCGCGGCGATTTCCGCCAGGCCATGGGAAGGAAGAACAGAGACGGCAGGAAAAGCCAACCAGGCCGTTCCCCGCACCGGAGCAGCCCCCGGATTCCGCGGTCGGCGTGCTCCCTGATGCCAACCCCGCATCAGACCTGCCCGAGCCCGACCTGCCCGACAGTCTGCCGCCGGTCGGCATGGTGATGTCCGTCGGGTCCCGGCCGGCGGCGCGAACGGGTCGGGCGGACCGGAATCGGCGTCGAACGGACATCGTACAACTGTTAACAACGCGGCATGTCCCGGTTTTTTCCTCCCCCGGTTTTTTCCTCTGGCGGTTGTAAAGTCGGAAACCCGGCAAATCTGAGCGTCTCCGCGAAAGCCGGGGTGGTCGTAGGGGTGAGTGGTCACTTGAGGACAGCAGAGTAGTGAAGTAGGACAACCGCTGCTTTCACCGGATTTTACTCCTTTCAATATGTTCTGCCACGCCTTTTGCCCTCACCTCATCCTGTCTGGTTCGAGCGATTAGTTCTCGAACCTCATCAATTGTCCAAGCGATACCGGTATGCCCCATACCTGGAACAAACGCCCCAAAATACGGAATCGGCTTTTCGGTGGTCGTCGCTGAGAAGTCATATGCACGCCGCTCTAGTTCACTCAATTGACAGAATCTAGCCCGTGCCCCACCGGAGTGCTTCTCAACATCGAAACGCAAGAAATTCTCACCTGGATTATCTTTGTCGAAAAGTCCCTCGAGGTCCTTGTTCGGGGTTCCGGAGTAGACTTCGTAGAACGTCGCAGACGTATTCCGCACCAAATCGAGAAATGCCTCACGGGTTTCTGCGATTGCATCCGAGAAGTTAGCCTCCATCAATTGGTCCCCAAGAGCCGGAATGTGACGAATTTAGATGGATCAAGTTGGCCTCCTGTTTGTCCGCCTTGATTTACCACGTTGAAGAAATGCCCTTCGCTGGCACCTTCCTGGATACCAAAGAGAATGCCTCCAGAGCCATGACCCGCTGATTGCATCTCAGCAGTGACTTCGGCCAGGGGCTTCAATTCGGAAAAACTCGACTTATAAAGTCGCTCCAAGAGATTGGGAGAGCCAAAGGGGTCAGAGCCAAAGGGGTCAGTCAGAGCCAATCAGAGCCAAAGGGGTCAGCCAGAGCCAAAGGGACCGAAAAAGGGGGACATGTTGAATATCGACAGTTGGGCCGAAAAAGGGGGACATGTTGAATATCGGGCCGAAAAAGGGGGACATGTTGAATATCGACAGTTGTCATGGGGAGTGAGCCATGTCCGACATTTGTCGATATTCAACATGTCCCCCTTTTTCGGCCCCCTTTTTCGGCCACGGCGGTGGCGAACTCCGAGCTGGCCGAGATGCTGGGGGCCGGCCGGTCGGCCAGCGTGCCGGACCCGACCCGCCGGTTCGCCCTGTGGCTCGCCGGGTCGAAGGATGTCCGAGGACGGTTGGCGCAGTCGGAGGGAGCGTTGCATCGGTCAGGCGTGCCCGCCGACGAAAAAACCGCAAACCTGGCCTGAACCCCTGCGCTTGGTCTGACCGCCTTCGCTGCGCGGCCGGCTGGCCCGCACTACCCCTTGGTAGGGCTCGCCGCTTACCAATCTTGCATGGTGGACCGCGGCACGCTCAGGCGAGGAGGCCTGCGTCAGCGAACCTCTCTGGGTGGGCCAATCGGGGGTTCCGACACGCCCGATCGTTCCGGCGCCGTCGCGGCGGGCGTCTCTCCAGCGGGTGCGCCAACCGTTTGCCAGGCGACACACTGCCAGCATCCGTTCCTGCGAACATACATATTGGTGAAGACGGTATCCTCCCGGCGTGAAGCCGCTCCTCGATTTCTTGTTGAGAACAGTCCGCCCGGTCACCGCGGCCGCATCTCCGTAGATTCTTATCTTCACGTCGGCCAGTTCATACGATTCGATATTGAACCCCGCCTTGACGCTTTCGACGTAGGACCGCTTGTCCCAGAGATGCCCTCCGGGATCGACGCCCGTCATCTCGTAAGCGACGATCCGATCCACGGCCGCCGCATCGCGCCGGACCAACGCATCCCCCCAGGCGCGCTCCAGGGCCAACACATCCTGTTCGTCTCGCTCGACTCCGCTGCTCCGCTCGATCGAAGCAGGCGGCTGGGCCACGACGGCGACGCCGGCCGTGATGACGCCGAACGCGATCAGGATGCCCGCGATCCTCTTCATGGGGGTCATGAGCATGGCTATCTGAACCTCCTTGACCAGGGCAAGAATGGAGTGGGGGATCGTAGCGACGGCAGCGGTCCTCCCCGATGAAATCGCCGAAGCCGCCTTCACCGTGGTTCGGGCCATCGACGGGGAGACGGGGCGTCCGTCGAAGGCGAAGCCGACGAGGCCGCTCGCGAGATGAAGCTGGCGTGCGGTCAGCCGCTCCTTGAGCCGCTTCCTCGCTCGCATCAGTCGGACGCCGAGCGTATTGACGCCGCAACCGAGGAGATTCGCGGCCATCTCGCGGCTGGTACCCTCCAGGTAGCAGAGAACGACGGGGGCACGATATCGTTCGGGCAGGGCGTCGATCTCTTCGTAGAGGGCCGCATGGCCCTCGGCATCATCCTCCGGCGGGCAGACGGCTTCAGGGGACCGTTCCGCCGCCCGCCTCTCGTGCCGCCTCCGACGTGCGGAACGCGACCGTAGTTTCAACGCCGATCGCATGGCGACCCCGTAGAGCCAGTTGGCCAGCAACCGCTTGTCGCGGAGACCCTGGGCCTTGGTGGCGAGGAGGAGGAACGTTGCCTGGAAGGCATCCTGGGCGTCCTGATGATCGCGGAGAATCGTGCGGCAGACCGCGAGGACCATCGGCCCGTGACGATCGACCAGGGCCGTAAAGGCGGCCTCCGCCCCGTCACCACCCTCGGCGAGGTATCGCTCCAGGAGCGTCCGATCGGGCACGCCTGCGAACGATCCCTGAGCGAAGAGGCTCTGCAACTGGCGAGCGACGCCGATCTGTCCTCTGGCCATCCCTGCGGCTCCCCTGGGACCTCCGTCCTCTCACCCTATACTGCCCGAAGAGCCCCGACTCATTTCACGTCGGCCTGGTTCTCCGGGACGAAATCCGCAGCTCAGACCACGGAGGCGGGAGGCAGCTCATTAGAGCCAAAGGAGTTGGGCTTTGCCAACGCCCTGAGGCAGGGTCACATCGCCTGCCACGCGAGGCTGGATGACCCTCGCTCCTCGGGACGAGACCAGCGGTCGGCGCACGGTCCTGCCAGGGGGTAGCCCCAGCCGGCCCGCGCCACCCCCTGGTAGTCGCCCGTGCGCTACCCTGACGCGCCAGTTCGCGACCCGGCTCGAGCGGGACCGGCAGACCCGCGAGAGTTACGAGCGGATGGAGACACGACTGGATGAGGGGGAAGCAGGCGGAAAGAACTAGAAGTTAGGGCAGAACCCCGGGCGGCAGACCCCCCGGGCAGAGGCAAAATCTGGATATTAGAAACGGAGACGCTGCCACCAGTGCCCCGGGCTTCGGCGGGCAAGATCGATCCTCGCAACGGTAGACCTCGGGTGGGCAGTGCCCACCCGACTTCACCGCGGCCGGTGGTCGCGACGAACAGGATGGTGGGATCGTTCAAGGCTGGACGTCCGACGTCCCGAGGCCGCGCCGCTCTCGGAGGCTCGGACGCCTCGCCTTCGGCGTTGCCCGGTTATCCGGCTGGCTCGTCGTCCCATCCCTGATCGCCGCGCCGGTGGATTGACCGCCGGAGGTCGCGGCCGGACTCTTCGCGGACGACGTTTCCTGGCGATTCACGGCCGGCTCGCCGCCCCCAGCGACCTGGAGATGAGAGGGATCGAACCGAGCACCGAGCATCGTCCGGTAAGCCTGACTCTGTCGTCTGGTCAGCACGTTCCTGTGCAGTGCGCCCTGGAACTGCTTCTCGATGTCCTGGTCCTGGGTCCGGAATGCGGCCAATTGCTTGCGGCCGTCAGGGATCCTGCTCGATCCGCCGGCGCCAGAGCTCGGGTCTGGCGATCGCCGGGGTCATTTCCCCGGTCCGCTCGCGGCCTGGCGGCGGGATCGCGATTCAGTGCGGCGGTGAGCCAGGCGTTGTGCGCGTCCCGTGTCGCCCGCTCGGCGCGTCGCCGCTCCTGCATCAGTTCGCGAATCCCGGCGACCTGATCCTCGTCGAGACCGAGGCGATCCTGGAGGTCCGGGCGCAGCAGGGCGCTCGGTCCTTCGATCTGGAGCTGGATCTGCCGGATGCGGGCATACTGGGCCTTCGACAGGACGCGGGCGACTGACCGCTCGACGGCCTGCTGCATCTCCTGCCGAGCCTCCATCATCGACGCGAGGGGCGGTTGCGGCTGCGGGTCCGAGGGGTTGCTGCCGTCGCCTTCGCTGCGCGCGCGGTCCGAGCGCCGGGGCGTCCGAGGCCCACCAGCACGAGCCACCGTCGGTGCTGCTCTTCGTCCCTGTCGGCCAGGGCCTTGAGCTGGGACGCCTGCTCCGCGGTCAGGCGCAATTCCGCCTGGACGGCCGGGTGCAGCGCGAGGTTCATAAGATCGCCCCCGAGGCTGCCAGGGCCGACCGGCCCACCGCTCGGGGCTGTCTGGCCCGCCACGGTCAGGCCCAGCAGCGAGAGGCCTGAAGTCATCGCAGCCAGGAATGTGGCTCGAAGTGGAGACATCACGACCTCCTTGGCATGAACACGGTCGGGCAGCGGGATCGACCGGATGGAGCGAAAGCGATCACCGGGAGCGGGGCGAGGGGTGCCGCAGGCGCCTGGCCTCGCGGCACCCCGCTCGCTCGCGTTCCACTACGCGATCCCGCCCGTACCCGGCTTGCCGATCCCGAGGATTCCTGCGCTCATGCCCCTGCCGCGAATCTGCTGGCCCGTCCCGAGCGCCGACAGGCTACCGGTGCCGGTCGGGGGTGGCCCGCCGGTGGGGGGACCGCCGCCGCCGCCGGGGGGAGTGCCGCCGCCGCCGGGGGGAGTGCCGCCGCCGGGCGCGCCACCAGCTCCACCGGTCTCCGAGCCATCCGTCGGATCTTCGTCCGCGGTGTCCGACAGGTCCACCACGATGTGGAACGACCCCATGACGTGCGTGCCGTCGTCGGAGAGCTTCAGCATCGTATAGTCCCCGGCGTCGGTCTCCGGGCTGCCGTTGTAGGAGCCGCCGGTCAGGACGCGATCGTCGGAATTGTTGGTGTCGCGTTCCGCCGCCCGCGCGGCATAGGGCGCGTTGGCGTACACCTTGGCGGTGACCGCCTCGTCGAAGAAGACCTGTGTGGCGAAGTTGTAGGTCTCGGTGCCCGACGTGTCGTAGGTACGCACCCGGACGTGCACATGCAGGGTCCGGCCGCTGTACCAGCCCGGGTAGTTGGTGAGGAACTCGACGACCCCGTGCGAGCTGGAGATCTGATAGCCGCGGAGGAAGTCCACCCCGGGGGTGCCCTGCGATTCCTCGTCCGAGTACAGGCCGCTCGCGTTGCAGCTCCAGATATCGACCCTGGCGCCTTGCAGCGGCTGGATCGTGTAGGGCGCCGTGTCGGATAGCTGCGAGATCGTGAACGCGAGATAGAGTGGCATGCCGGGCTGGGCCGTGCCGGTGATGCTGTCCGTGCGGACGTTCAACGCGCTCGGGCTGTCCGTTGACCCAGAACGGCCCCTCCTCCAGCCCGGGAGTCTCGCCGTGGGCGACGCCGGGAGTGCCGGCGAAGACCATCCCCGTCCTCGAGAAGGTGCCCGCCAGCGCCAGGGCGCCCGCGATCCCCTTGATCAATACCTCGCGCCGATTCGGTAAGTACTTGATGCGTTCTGGGTCTTTCGCCATGATTCCATCCCTCTGGTCTTGGGTCTTCGGTGTCGAACGAAACGTCTCGATGACGGTCTTCGGAGGATTCAGCGTCCCGACGTCGTGGGGCCGTCCGCCCGGCGTGAGCCGCGGCGAAGTCGATGGAGCAGAACCAGCCCGGCACCCGCGCCGAGGAGGCCCAGTGAGCCCGGCTCCGGGACGGAGGCGGCCGTGACGATCATCTGCGTCGGATAGCTCTCCGGACCCGCGAATGTGAACCAACTGTTCCCGCCGTCGAGGCTCTGACTCCAGGTATCCTGGAAGCCGGCCCCGTTGCCGGAGTCGTTCGAGGCCCAGGCCCAGAGGAAATCGCCGCTCGTCGCGTGCAAGATCACCCAGTAGGTCGTGTCGGCCGAGAGCGTGATGTCGCCGGACGCCGTGAACGTGGTCTCGACGAGGGGCCCGAGGTAGCTCGACGGCGAGGTCAGAGTGCCGACGAGCGAACCGGGTCTGCTGGCCGCCGTCGGTGTAGAGATCCACCTCGGCGGCCCCGGCGACGGTATTCGCGAGGAGGAGGGTGACGTCGCTGAGCTGGTAGCTCGAGTCGCCGGTGCCGAAGCTGGCCGCCAGCCAGGTCAAACCGGACGCGTCCTCGGTGCCGCCGGTGGTGACGTTCGTGATATTATCGGACAGGACGACCTGGCCCGCCTCGGCCGACGTCGGCCGCGAGGACGATAAGGCCAGCCAGGCGAGCACCAGGCCCGCGCAGCCGCGAAGACGGGAATTTCGCATCTCCCGAACACTCCTTTGACGTTGTCTATGGATAAGAACCGGGCGCGGAGATGCCGCGGCCCGGCCGGGCGATCCCAGCCCGGTTGGATTCGCCGGAACTGGCGACCCGGGACTCAACCGGGCGCCTCATGGCGACACTCCATTAGACGGATGGGCGGGTTCCAAGCGCGCGCGGATCGACGATAATGTCGAAACAATTACAGACACTCCTCGCTGAACACCACCACTTTCGCACGCCACTCGACGAGGCTGCTGCCAGGTCGGAGGCGGCGAGCCGCGGCCCGGGAGGGCTCGGGGTGATCTCTCCTCCCCGGTCCCGGGGGCGGCATGGCTCCAGATGGGGGAAAATTCAGTGCAATTTTATTATAGCATGTTGAAATAAGTGAAGTTGAATTTCTTTACATTAGTTCGTGTTACGAAATAGCAGTAAAGTTGGGTCATTATTCGAGATTGCGACCGGAACATATGGGACAAGGTTCTTTATGCAATATACTAACAATTAACATATTTTGAATTATAATTCAAATGCATACAGTCTGAGAGGACGCCAAAGCCAGTGCATTCCAGGTGGTTTGCATAGTCGTTTCCTATTGCCTTGGGCAATGGATGCCCGAGGGGGACCCCGCTGGACCATAACCTCGTAACCTCGCGGGAGGACCTTGAGACGTTCCGGCGGGTGTCGAGGCGGTGCCGAGAAGACTCCTCGACCCTAACGAATGGCGCGAACGAACCCAATCCGGGTGGTCCAGCGGGTCTCCAGACGGTCGGGAGTGGGGGTCTCGACCCCGAAAGGGCGTGAACGAACCCGATTTGCCCCGCCCTGGGTGAGGACTGCCGGCAGAAGGACGAGACGAAGGGATCAGGCGGATGGATTCCCGGTGCGCCAATCGTCATGCACCCGGCGGATCTCCGAGTCCCACCCGGGCGGGATTGGCAGAAAGACCGGCGGAAAGCCGGCCGCCAGGAATCACCAGGCGCCATTTCGCGGAAGAATCGGCCGAAAAACCTGCCGCCAGGCGCCGCCAGGCGCCGCCAGGCGCCGATTCTGCTGAATGGGGCGGACTCGACCGAGGCACGGGAAGACGGCCGGGGCAGTCGTGAGGCGGGCAGGCGGGCAGGCCGACCGGGCGGGGCGGTTCAGCTATCGGGTGCCATCGGGTCGCGCTGGCCGAGGTGGACCCAGAGGTTTTCGAGGTTCACCGGCTCGACCAGGCGGGCGCGGAAGCCGGCCTCACTCTGGTCGTGCTTGATCGCAATCTCCCTCCCGGCCGACGCGTGTCGGCTAGGCGGTCGCCGACCGGTCGGATAGGCTGAGTGATCGTGAAACCGCCCGACCGGGATGGCCCCGACGGCTCGCCCCGGGTCGGGCCCGACCGAGACCCCGCAACACCCGTCCGCGAACCCGAACCATGGCCGATCCCACCATCAAGGTCCCCGAGAACGTACCCGGGCGGTTCTACGTCGATGACACGTGCATCGACTGCGACCTCTGCCGCGAGACGGCGCCCGGAAACTTCCGGCGCAACGACGAGGACCGCCGCAGCTTCGTGACCCGTCAGCCCGCCGATCCCGAGGAAGAGGCCGCCTGCGAGGCCGCGCTCCTGGAATGCCCCGTCGAGGCCATCGGCCGCGACGGATGAGCCGGGTTTCTCTCGGTGAGCGGGACGGCCGCTCATCCGCAACCTGCCCCGTTCCGGCCGGCTTTTCCCGCATGCTCCCGTTCCCGCTCGAGGATCAGGCGGTCGAAGGCCGGCAGTAGATCCTCGCGGTGCGAGTAGGGGCCAGGCCGATAGGCCCGCGAACCCAGGCCAAGCTGCATCTGCTCACAGACGTGCCAGTCCTGGCGGTTGGTCAGGTCCCAGAAGGCCAGAGCGTCCTCGGGGTCGAATCCCGGCGACTCGATGGCGTCGCGGTGGAACAGCCAGTCGCAGACGATCTCGGTGCGGCCCACGCCCCGAGGCCGCAGGGTGTGCGTCATGACGTAATCGGGGTGCAGGCTGAGCAGCAGGTTGGGCAGCACGGCGTAGTAATAGACGTATCGGCACGCCGCGGCATCCAGGCCGGGCAGGCAGGCGCGGCGCGGCCGGCCGTCGAACGAGAGCGTGGCAATGCCGTCGCGCAGCGACATCCGGCCGCCGAGGTAGCCGTCGTCCGCCGGCTCGTTCTCGCCGCTGAGGTAGTGCGACAGCTTCTGGAGCGCCGGGTGCACGCCGGGGCAGTGCAGGCACTCGGAGTAATTGTGGATGATCAGCTTCCAGTTGGCCGCCACGTCGTAGACGACCTGCCGGACCGAGCGCAGCTCGCCCATCCCCCAGGGCCGGAACAGGTCGTCCATGCCGGCGAGCTGGTCCCGGAGTGATTCCCTCGGCTGCTCGTTCAGGTTGAGGAAGAGCAGGCCGTCCCAGGTATCGACGGCCGCGCGGGCCAGCGGGTAATCCTCGGCGCGAAAGCCCTCGACGCGCTCCATGTGCGGGGCGCCGACCAGGCAGCCGTCGAGGTCATACGTCCAGGCGTGGTAGGGGCATCGGATCGTCGAGCCCGTGCTGCCCGACGGATGCTCGCACAGCCGGGTGCCGCGATGCCGACAGACGTTGTAATACGCCCGGATCGCGTCGCTCTCGCCGCGGACCACGATCAGGCTCTCGCCGAGTGCGTCGCGCAGCACGTAATCGCCGCGGTTAGGGATCTCCTCGACCCGACCCGCGTGGAACCACATCTCGCCGAAGTACCAATCGAGCTCGGCCTGGTAATAGTCGGGGGCGACGTAGTACCGCGCGGGCAAGCTCAGCGCCATGGGGACCGTAGCGGCCATGCTGTCTCCTCAGGACAAGCGTCTTCGGCCGCGTCGTCACGGGCCGTGAATTGGCGGGGACGGCTCATGGAAAGAGCTCGTCCACCGCGATCCGCCACCCCGACACGGCCGGCTCGGCGTCGACCTGCTCGCCCTTGCGATGTATGGTGGGCCCGGTCGGATCGTCCGCCCGATAGACCCAAATGCATTCGGCGAGAGGGTCCACATCCCAGACGACCTTCGTCCCCGCCTGGAAATAATCGGCCCGCTTCAGGGCCATCGCGACCTCGGCCGCCGCGCCATAGTCGTTCTTGCTACGCACCTCGGCGGCGAAGGTCGGCGGCCCTGGGACGAAGTCCATCGCGTTGGACGGCAGCGGGCCCTCGTAGTACGAGGCGTCGGGCGAGAACGACTCGCGGCCCGAGGGCAACTCGGGGACGGCGAAGCCCATGTTATCAGTGAACGCCACACCACGACCCGTCGCCCGCGCATGGTTCTTGAGGCTGACGAAGATCTCGCCGGCGACCAGGTTGGGTCGGTGTCCCGTCGGCATCAGCTCCACGATCCTCCCGCCGATCAGCTCCGCCTTGCCCGGCACCTGTGCGAGATCCCCCAGGGTCGCGCGCCGGATCGTCGTCGATGGCAGGACGCTCATGGGACCCCTCGTGCGACAGGACAGTTCAACTCCGCGTCTCTCACCGAACACCCTCATCGTAACCCGCGCCGACCCGGCCGGGCAAGAAACGCCAGAATGCTCGTTGTCTCGCAATGTGGGCAAGCTGCGCGTTCTGGAATAGCGGCGGTATCGAGCAAACTTGAGCATCGGGGGCTATCCTGACGATAACCAGAATGCGTCGGCCGCGGTGGGGATGCCACGCGGCTCTGGGAAGATGGCTGAGATGGCAGGAGGCGACGATGGTGCGGCGCACGTTGCTGCGTGGGATGGTGGCGGGCTGGATCGTGCTAGGTTCGGGTGCGGGTCTGGTGCGGGCCGCCTCGTGGGCCGACCGGCTGTTCCCCGAGAGCCGGCATGACTTCGGGCCGGTGCCGCGGGGGGCGAAGGTCAAGCACGACTTCGTGCTGGTCAATCACCTGTCGGAGGCGGTGACGATCCTGGGGCTGCGGCCGTCGTGCGGGTGCACGAGCGGTCGGGCGAGTACCTCGGTGGTCGGGCCGGGCGAGACGGCGGTGATCGAGGCCCAGATGGACACGCGCAACTTCGTGGGCGTGAAGTCCACGATCCTGTACGTCAGCCTCGTCACGGCGAGCGGGCGCGAGGCCGAGACGGGCCTGGGGGTCAGCTCGACGATCCTCAGCGACATCGTCCTGAACCCCGGCTCGATCGACTTCGGCGCCGTGCTGCGGGGCCAGACGCCCAGCCGCGAGTTGACGATCGACCGGATCAACCTCGAGGGCTGGCGGGTGCACCGGATGGTCTCGGGCTCGCGGGTGCTGGGCGCGCAGCTCGTCGAGACGTCGCGCAAGGGGGGCTCGGTCAGCTACACGCTGACGGTCAGCCTCAAGGCCGACGCGCCCGCCGGGCCGATCCGCGACGAGATCCGGATCCTCAGCAACGACCCGGAGACGCCCAGCATCCCGGTGATGGTGACGGCCCTGGTCCGCGGCGAGCTGACCGCGGCGCCCTCGGTGCTGTCGATGGGTGCGGTGCACTCGGCGTCCGGGGTGCAGGGGCGGTTCGTGATCCGGGGCTCGAAGCCGTTCGTGATCCAGTCGATCGAAGGGTCCGGCGACGGATTCTCGGCCGCGGCGCCCGGTAACGCCCGCCAGAACGTCCACGTGGTGACAGTCGCCTACAAGCCCGATCAGGGGAGCACCCGCGGCGACCTGCGCCGGGTCTTCCGCGTGCACACCGACCTCGCCGGCGAGCCGCCGCTGGACCTGACGGCCACCCTGCACATCGACCCCTGATCGCGCGGATCGCGGCCGATCCGTCCGGCCGGCCCGGGGACAACCCGCCCGCCCTCGGGTATAATGCCGTCGCGTGGGGGAATCCGGCCCGATCCGCCCGATCGGCAACCCCCACGCGACCGGGCAAGTCAGGACGGAGGGCCCCCGATGCCTCGTGATGCCGCAACCTGGTCCCTGATGGGGATGCTCGCGACCAGCCTGATCGCCGCGGCGGCTGTTGCTGGCGGTCCGTATGACTCGAGCATCGAAACCTGGCGCGAGAAGCGCGCGGCCAGCCTGAAGGCCGACGACGGCTGGCTGACCGTCTGCGGCCTGGCCTGGCTTCGGCCCGGGACGATGAGCCTGGGCAGCGATCCGAGCAACGACGTCGTCCTGCCGGCCCACGCGCCGGCGTCCGTCGGCGCGATTACCCTCGAGCAGGGCAAGGTCTCGTTCCGCGCGGCGCCGGGGGCAAAGGTCACCTGTGATGGCAAGCCGTTCGAGGCTGGCGCGATCCGCTCGGACGCGGACGAGCACCCGGACGTCCTCGCCGTAGGCGACGTCAAGCTGCTCTTGCTCAAGCGAGGCAGCGGATGGCGCTGCGGATCAAGGACAACCGCAGCCCGATCCGCGCCAGGTTCGCCGGGCTCCGCTGGTATCGCACGGATCCATGTGGCGGATCACGGCGAAGTTCGTCGCGTATCCCCAGCCGGTGAAGATGTCGTTCGACACGATCGTCGGCGAGCAGGACATCGTCGAAAGCCCCGGCTACGTCACATTCGACTGGGACAAGCAGACGTATCGCCTCCAGGCGGCGCGGGCTGAAGGACGGGTCGCTCTGGTTCGTCTTCCGCGACGGCACGAGCGGGCGCACCACGGCC
The DNA here is from genome assembly GCA_963771445.1 of uncultured Planctomycetota bacterium. Taxonomy (GTDB): domain Bacteria; phylum Planctomycetota; class Planctomycetia; order Isosphaerales; family Isosphaeraceae; genus JAKAUH01. The sequence continues at coordinate 199,086 of CAVYTQ010000003.1, forward strand.
GGCGGCGCCCGGCAGCTCACGACCGATCCGCCGCAGGGCGACGAGGTCATCCTCGACTTCAACAAGGCCGTCAATCTGCCCTGCGCCTACATCCCGTATGCCACCTGCCCGCTCGCCCCGCCGCAGAACCGGCTGGGCCTGGCGATCGAGGCGGGCGAGCAGGTTTATGAGCCCGGCAAGCCGCCGGTCGTGCCGGCGCGGTAAGCTGAGGTGAGCCGATCGGATCGGAGCGGCGAGTCGGCATCCGGTTCGATCCATTCGGAGGCACGGGCCGCCCCGAGCGGTCGGGCCGGTCGCGCACCAGGGAGGAGCGAGCACCATGAGCCAGCACCAGGAGGATCGGGGAGCGGCCGCGACCCGGTCGGGACCGGCCCCGGGAGCCGTGGAGGAGATCGAGGTCCGCGGGCATATCGTCAACTCGCTGCTCCTACCCAAGATCCTCGACCGCATCCTGCAGATGGGCGGTTCCTTCGAGATCCGCGAGTGCAAGATCGGCGTGAAGCGGTCGGACCCCAGCTACGCGAGGATCGCGATCCGGGCCGGCGACCATGAGGCACTCGAGGCGATCCTGGGCGACCTGGTCGAGCATGGCGCCTCGCCGATGCATCCCGAGGACGCCCAGGTCGTCATGGCGGACATCGCCGGCGCGTTCCCCGAGGGCTTCTACAGCACGACGAACCAGCCGACGCAGGTCCGCATGGGCGGGCGCTGGGTGGGCGTCGATGACCAGGAGATGGACTGCGGGATCGTGGTGGATCGCCAGGCCGGGACCGCTCGGTGCGTGCCGATGATCCGCGTCGAGCTCGGCATGCCGATCGTGGTCGGCCACGCGGGCGTGCGCGTGCTGCCGATCGAGCGATCGCGCGAGGTCAGCCCGTTCAGCTTCATGAACTCGACGGTCTCGAGCGAGAAGCCGAAGGCGGTGAGCTTGCAGGGCGTCGTCGACGCGATCCGCGCGACCCGAGCGGCCGGTCGAGAAGGTGCTGCTGGTCGGCGGCCCGGCGATCGTGCACACGGGATCGGTCGAGCATGTCGCGCGGCTGATCCGCGACGGCTGGATCCAGGTCCTCTTCGCCGGCAATGCGCTGGCGACCCACGACATCGAGCAGGCGCTCTACGGCACCAGCCTGGGCGTCTCGCTCACGCGCGGCGAGTCGATCGAGCATGGCCACGAGCACCACCTCCGCGCGATCAACACCATCCGACGCCTGGGAGGCATCGACGCGGCCGTGGCGTCGGGAGCGGTCTCATCGGGGATCATGTACGAGTGCGTCCAGGCGGGCGTCGACGTCGTCCTCGCCGGCTCGATCCGCGACGACGGCCCCCTGCCCGAGGTGATCACGGATACCATGGTCGCCCAGGACCGGATGCGCCAGGCGATCCACGGCGTCGGCTTCGCCCTGCTGATCGCCACGGCCCTGCACTCGATCGCCACCGGCAACCTGCTGCCGGCGAGCGTGAAGGTCGTCTGCGTCGACATCAACCCGGCGACCCTCACCAAGCTGGCCGACCGCGGCACGTTCCAGACCATCGGCATGGTGACCGACGTCGAGCCTTTTCTGAGGTCGCTGTGTTCCTCCCTGGTCACTGGTCATTAGTCATTGGTCATTGGTCATTGGCAAACCCCCTCAGTGGCGTCATCGATGGTCGATGGAGCGAGTCGGCGGATTCGAGCTCGGATGTTCGTCCGTGGTCAGCGAAGGTCGGCCATGAGCCTCACGCACGGATCAATGACCAGGGACAAATGGCCAATGACCAATGACCAGGGACCAATGACAAAAAGCATCCTGATGTGCCCGCCGGATTACTTCGGCATCGAGTACGAGATCAACCCCTGGATGAACGTCCGGGTGGGTAGCGACGCCGAGCTTTCACGCGTGCAGTGGAGTGCGCTGGTCGAGACCATGCGCGAGCTGGGTGCGACGGTCGAGGTGATGGAGCCCGTGGCGGGACTGCCGGACCTGGTGTTCACGGCCAATGCGGGGCTGGTCCACGACCGGCGATTCATCTGCTCTCGGTTCCGGTTCCAGGTCCGCCAGGGCGAGTCGGAGCATTTCGCGGCCTGGGCGGGCTCGCACGGGCTCGAGGTCGTGCATCCGCCCGAGGGCTATCACTTCGAGGGGGCCGGCGACGCGCTGTTCTGCGGCGAGACGCTGTTCGCCGGCTATCGGTTCCGCAGCGACGTGCGGAGCCACCAGTGGGTCGGCGAGCAACTGGGCGTCGAGGTGCTGCCGATGGAACTGGTCAACCCGCGGTTCTACCACCTGGATACCTGCTTCTGCCCGCTGGCACCGGGGTGGGCGATCTACTACCCGGGAGCGTTCGACGAATACGGCCGCTCGGTGCTCCGCGACCGCATCCCCAACCTGATTGAGGTGGCCGCCGAGGAGGCGGTATCCTTCAGTTGCAACGCGGTGGTGGTCGGCCGCACGGTGGTCCTGAACCGAGGAGCCTCGAAGCTGGCCGAGACGCTCCGCGATGCGGGGTTCACGACGCGGCCGCTGGAGTTCTCCGAGTTCATCAAGTCGGGCGGCAGCGCGAAATGCCTGACGCTCAGACTCGACGGCGAGGAGGCGGCGGCCTGGAAGTGGGAGGGCGCCCGGGACAGGGTCCCGGAGACGCCAGGTTGACCGAAGCGAGGCACGCGATGGACGAGCTGTACATTCTGAGGCACGGGATCGCCGTCGAACATGGCACGCCGGGCATCCCGGACGATGAGCGGCCGCTGACGCCTCGAGGCCGGCGGCGGATGCACCAGATCGCCCGCGGCCTACGACGGCTGGACCTCCGGCTCGACCGGATCATCACTAGCCCGCTGCCCCGCGCCGGGCCACCGCCGAGATCGTCGCCGAGGAGCTGGACGCCGAGGACCTGCTGGAACAGGCCGATGCCCTGCGCGCCGGCTCGGACGCGCGGGCGATCCGCGACTGGCTGCGCGAGCGGACCGAGCGCCGGATCATGATCGTCGGCCACAACCCGGCCTCTCCGAGCTGGTCGCGCTACTGGTCCTCGGCGACGGCAATGGGGACGGCCCGCCGCGGCAGGTCGGCGAGCTGAAGAAGGGCGGGATCGCCGCCCTGCGCCCGTCGGCCGACGCGTCCGATCGGCTCGACATCGCCTGGGTCGCGACGCCGCGGCTGATCCGGCGGCTCATCTGAGAAGCCGCCGTCGGGCCGTTCGCTCGATGGAAACCCTCGACAGCGCCGCCCGACCGGCCGGGCGGAACGATGAGGAAATCCGTGCCGCCATCCCGTTCCGACTCGTTGCTATCGAGTCTTTCGCTGCGGACGACAGTGGCCCCCGATCGGGCGAGGCATGCGAGTTATCAATGTCAATGTCCGCGTAAGGATCTTGACGCCAGTCGAGGACGTTGTTCAAATCTACTGATCTCTCGGCCCACCGATCGACCGATGGCAGCCGACCGGCAAGCCGTTCGATCCGACGTACTGTGACAGGATGCTGATGTCCCGTTTTGTGCGACACCTCCTGTTTGGCGCCTTGATCGCGTGCCACGCGGCCGTGACGCTGTGCGGACCGTGCCTGCACGGGCTGCCGGGCTCATCCCACCAGATGGGTCTGGCCGCCAAGTCGCACGGCCCCGATGCTCCCGCCCAATCCTCGAGGGACTCGGCGGATAACTGCCTGATCTGCCACTTCGTGGCGCAGGGGCAGTTGACGGTCGCCACCACGTGCGACTGCTCCGCCCCACTCGTCACCGAGATCGAGGTCCCCGGGCTTCCCGTCGCGCGGCCCCTGCATCATCACGTCCCCTCGAGCCCACGCGCTCCCCCCGCGGCTCCCGCGCCATCGGCGTGACGCCGGCGAGCGTCCCCATCGAGAGCCGCACCGCCGCGCGCCCCGCTCCTCCGTCCGAGGGCTGCCGTGCCCGGACGATGCCCCGGCACGCCGTTGACGGCGAATTGACACGGATGAGTTCCGCGTGACGGCATCGCCACCCGATCCGGCGATCCCCGCACGAGGACCCGACCGACGACCTGACATTCCGGCGCACGACCGCGGCGAGCCGCCTCGGGGCACGGCCCATGATCCGGGCGGCCGGGGCGACGCCCTATGGTCCGGTGACGCCGGGCCATGCCCGGGATGAGTCCGCCCGCTGACGCCCCTCTCCCGCGATCAACGGGCGGGCTCCGACCGGCGCGACACGGCGATCATGATGCCGTTCCAACAATACTCCATTCCATCCCCCTGCCGGACGGCCTCGGGCCGGATTCGTAGTAGATCCATTCTTCATGCATCAATATGTGAGGTTCTCATGCAGAGACATCTTCCGTCGCCCCGACGTCAGGGCTTCACGCTGATCGAGCTCCTCGTCGTCATCGCGATTATCGCGGTCCTCATCGCCCTGCTCTTGCCCGCGGTTCAGTCGGCTCGCGAAGCCGCTCGCCGGTCTCAGTGCGTCAACAACCTAAAGCAAATCGGCCTCTCGCTGGCCAATTACGAGAGCGCGATCGGCGTGTTCCCTGCCGGCTACATCGATCGCCAAAACAACCCCATCTATACTCCCGACCTGGACCTGGGACCGGGCTGGGGCTGGGCGGCGCTGGCGCTGCCATTCCAGGAACAGCAGCCCCTGTATAACTCGATCAATTTCAGCCTGCCGACAACACACGCGAGCAATACCACGGCCGTCGTGACGACGTTGACCGTCTTCCAGTGTCCTTCGGACGGATACAACCCGCAGCCCGTGATCCTCTACGACAGCACGTTCACCAACCCCATCGCGACGGTGGCACACTCCAACTACGCCGCGGCCTGCGGCTGGGAGGAATGCTTTGTGAACGCCACCGGCAACCCCACACCATTCTACCTCAATACCAGCGACCCCAATGATCAAGATGGAGACCCCACGGACGGCATCGTTGGCAGCGGCATAACCTGTGGGTTCGGCCAGCAAGGACTCGGCATCTTTTGGCGCAATAGTAACACGCGTATCTCCGCCATCACCGACGGGATGAGCAACACGGTCGCCGTCGGCGAGCGCTGCACCGCCCACTCTCCGACCACCTGGGTTGGTGCAGTGACGGGGGCCAGGTGCCCGGCGTGGATGGCGACCACAGGCTGGACAACCCCCAATACTCCTCCCTCCGCGTGCCAGAATACGGGAAATGGCACCGCCTACGACAATGCCGACTTCGACGAGGCCTTGTGCCTCGGCCACGGCAACGCCACGCACAAGCCCAACAGCGACGACCCGGTCTTCGACCCCGATACGTTCTGGGCCATGCACCCGGGTGGATGCAATTTCCTGTTCGCCGACGGCTCGGTGCATTTCCTCAAGAGCAGCATGAACCCGGGCGCGTATCAATACCTGATGACCAGGGCCGGCGGCGAGATCATCTCGTCGGATTCCTATTGATTGCGGCGGTCCGCGTCCACCAGCCGGCGGCCGCGGGCCGTTCGCCTTGCCTTTCGCCCCCCTTCCGACGGAGGACTTGATTGATGCGCGTGCAGACAGGTCTGGTCCTGTTGCTTTGCTTGCTCGCGTGCGCCGGCTGCAGCCAGCAGAAATCGACCGACGAGTTGATCAAGGATCTGAAGAAGGGCTCAGAGATCGATGCGGTCAAGGCGGCGCGCAACTTGCCGCGGGAAAAGGATGACGCCGAAAAAATTGTTCCGGCGTTGACTGAGGGCCTCACGCATTCGTCCAACGATGTCCGCCGCAGCTCCGCCCTCAAACTTGGCGAGTTCCACGGACTCGCCAAGGATGCCATCCCCGCGCTCCAGAAGGCGCAGGCGGAGGACAAAGACGCCAGGGTCCGCGAAGCTGCCGGCATCGCCCTGTCCGCATTGATCCGGAACGATTTCCCTACAAGCCGCAGGTAGGTCGGCAGACCAAGCCCACGGGAGGTCGGCGGTAGCTCCTCAGAGACCCTGATCGAGGGCCTTCTGGGCAAGGCCCTGGATGCGAATTGACCAATGGCTACTCCGCCACGCGGAGGAGTTGAGGGCACGGCACGAGAAGACTCGTGCGGTGCCGCCGATCTCCGTCCGCCTTCGCCGGAGACCGGCCATTCCGCGCCTCGACCATCACGGCCTCTCGACCTGGCTCTTCATGAAAGGAAATGACCAATGGATCGTCGCAAGCTGTTGGGCGTCGTCGGGGCGGGTGCCGCCGGCCTGATCGTCGGGTCCGGGCGCGAGGCCGCCGCGCAGCACCCCCATCACCACGACAAGCTACATGGCGACTGCCTCAAGAACTGTGAGACGTGTGCCACGGTCTGCAACGAGACGTTTCACCACTGTTTCCACAAGGTCAAGGACGGCCACGGCGATCACCATCCCACCGCCGCCCTGACGATCGACTGCCAGGAATTCTGCGGCCTCGCCGCGGAACTGCTCGCCCGGGAGAGCCCGCTGATCCCGGTGATCTGCCTGGCCTGCGCCGACGCATGCAAGCTGACCGCGGTCGAGTGCGCCAAGCACGATGACCCGCAGATGAAGGAATGCGCCGCCGCCTGCAAGGCGTGCGAGACAACCTGTCGCGCGATGGCCAAGGCGATCCTCGAAGGGTCGAAGTCCGAGCCCGAAGGCAAGTAAGCCGGTGGGCACCGGCCCGCCACCTCCCCCCGCATGATCCCCTGGGGCCCGTTGCCATGAAACGAATCTCGGTGTTCGCGACCAGGGCGGAGCTCCTGACCCGCGAGGTCCTGCCGGGCCTGGCGCCTTACGTCCGTCCGCTGACGACCCCGCTGGGCACTCTCGGCTCGGCGGCGGTCGCGGCGCTGCTCTGCGGGCTGTTCCTCCATCCGCAGGGCTTCGTCGTCTTCTTCGGCCTGGTGGTGGTGATGGCCCTGGGCGTGTCGTGGCCGTGGGTCAGCCTGTGGGGACTCTCCGGCAGGCTGACGTTCGACCGGTCGCGATGCCGCGAGGGTGAACCGGTCACGGCCCGGCTCATCCTGCGCAACCGGATGCCCTGGGGCGTGTGGGGCGTCTCGATCAAGGGGGGATTCGCCCAGCCGGGACAGGACGGCGGCGATGGCTCCCTCACCGGATTGGACACGATCCCGGGCGGGCGGACGATCGAGCGGTTCATCGAGTTTGTCCCGAATTGCCGCGGAGAGTATCCGCTTGGCCAGCCTCGCCTCGCTTGCGGCTTCCCATTCGGCCTGCGGGAGGCGTCGCGGCCGATCGAGGTCGCGGCAACGCTGCTGGTCTGGCCCCGGACCGTGCCGGTGGGTCCGGTGCCCGAGGCGCAGGGCCACCAGTCCTCCGACGGACTGGCGGCGAGGGACCGCGCGGGACAATGGGGCGATCCGATGGGCGTCCGCCCCTACCGCCGCGGCGATCCGATCCGCCGCGTCCACTGGGCCCTCTCGGCGCGTCACGGCGAGCTGATCGTGCGCGAGCTCCAGTCGAACGCCACGCCGCGTGTCCGGATCGTGCTCGATTCCCGGGAATCCGTGCACACGGGCTCGGAGCCGGACAGCTCGCTCGAGTGGGCGATCCGCGTCGCGGCCAGCCTCGCCGAGGGCTGGATCGGCCAGGGTGCCGCGGTCGAGCTGGTCCTCGAGGATTGCGCGATCGTCCCCCGCGGCGGATCGCCCGGCGCGCGATCACGGGCCGTCCTGGATGCCCTGGCCCGACTCCGGCCGCGCAGACGATCACGCGCCCGCGTCACCGCTCGACGATGCCGGCCGGTGGGGCGATCGCGGCGTCCTGGTCGTGATCACGACCGATATCGCCCTGCGCCGGCACGTCGGCACGCGGGGCGGCGAGAGGTTGATCGTGCTCGACGCCCGATCGTTCGCGGCGGGGGAGCCGGACCGGATGGCCGCCGCGATGCCGGTCGCTCCCTGGATCCGGATCGAAGGACCCGGACGCGTCGCGATGTGTCTTCTGCGTGCCGGGAAGGAGGCAGCGATTGGCGCCTGACGGACAGGAAGACATCTGGGTGCGCCGGACGACCCTGGCGATGGCGGGCCTCGCCACCGTGGCGCTCGAGCAGGCGATGCTCGAGCCGGGCCGGTCCCGCGCGGCCGCCCTGGCGGGGACGATCGGGCTGCTCATCGTCCCGACCCTGGCCGCCGCATGGTGGCCAGGACGGCGAAGGTCGTCCGGGGCCGGGACCGGGCGGCGGCGGGGCGCGGACCCGGCCGCGATGGTCGCGCTCCTGCTCCTCTTCACGCTGCCCTTCGCGTGCGAGGTTGCCCGGCTGGTCCTGACGGGGCCGTGCGCGATGGCCGAGGTCGTGCTGCTGGCGGCCCTGCGGAATCTCGGGCTCGGCCTGGCCGCGATGGCCTACCGGCCGGCCTGGCGCGGCTGTCGGCCCTCGTCAGCCTGTTCGTGGCGACCGTGGCCTCGCCGCTCGGCGGAGAGGCGGGCTTCGCCGTCCTCGCCCCTATCGGCGGCTTCGCGGCCGCGGGCACGCTCTGGCTGATGCTCGTGTACTGGAAGGGCCTGGGCATCGGGGTTGGCTCGGGGCCATCGTCGCGGCGGCTGCCGATCTCCGGAGTGGCCTGGGTGCTGGCGATCGTCGGGGTGTGCACGGCGGTCGCGGCGATGGGACCATCGCGGACGGCCGCCGCCCTGGCCGGCCTGGTGCCGACCTCGGGCGGGACCGACACGAATGATCCCGAGGCCCGCGCGGGCGTCGGGGACGGCGACGACGAGGTCTCCGCCAGCGAGCACCCCGAATCGGTCGGCTACACCGAGAGCGAGATCTATCTCGAGACCGACAAGCCGAGCCTCTACGACGCCTTCAACGAGACCTACGGCGAGCCGTTCAAGCGGGAGAAATTCGAGAGGATGATCGCGCTGGGGCAGCTCGACTTCAATCAGCAGGACGAGCGCCCGAGCGAGAACTTGAAGGGTGGCCGCGAGTTCTCCGCCGTGCGGCGGAAGCCCGATCCGCAGGCGCGGCGGCCCGGCGATCGGGCGGCCGCCGCCCTCGTCACCATCAAGGGGCCGACCCCGCTGCACCTCGCCCTGGCGTCCTACAGCCACTTCAACGGCGCCGTCTGGCGCGAGGATCCTTGCTACAACCAGCACTTGCTCGCCGAGGCGGAGCCGTCCAGCAAGTGGCTGCGGGTCTGGCTGCCGCCCGTCTCCTTCCTCGTCGGGTCGGTCGTGCACCAGGTGAGGATCGGGACGCTCGAATCCAGCCCGATGCCGATCCCGTCGCACGCGTTCCGCTTCCGCGTCGGCAGCGTCAATCGGCTCGATTTCTTCGGATGGGCGCAGTTCGGGATCCTCAGGATGATCGACCGGACGGTGCCCGCGGGGACAGTCATCGATTCCGAGGCGTGGACGGTCGCCCCCGAATCGTTGCGGTCCCTACCATTCAACCCGGTGAAGGGCAATGACACCGACCACCAGCTCACGTTCCTGGGCGAGTACGCAATCGACCCCGCGGTCGCTGCCCTCGCACGGTCCTGGACGGCGGGGATTCCCGAGGGATGGTGCCAGGTCGAGGCGGTGATCGCCGCCCTGCGGAGTCGATACGCCCATGACCGATCGGCGACGGTGCCCGCCGGGTGCAACGACGTCGTCGCCGAGTTCCTGCTCCGCCGCGACCGAGGGCCCGACTATCTGTTCGCCTCCTCGGCGGTCGTGCTCCTGAGGGCGCTGGGCTACCCGAGCCGCGCCGTGAGCGGCCTGTACGCGGCACCCGAGCGGTACGACCCGCCGACGCGGCAGACTCCCGTCACCCGCGACGACGTCCACTTCTGGGCCGAGGTCCGGCTGCCCGACGGGCGCTGGGTCGCCGTCGAGCCGACCCCCGGCTACGAGCTGATGCCGCCGGTCCGGCCCTGGACCGAGGCGATCGCGCGGGCCTTCGCCGCCGCGTGGAGCTGGACGCGGCGGCACGCCGTCGGGGTGCTGGCGATCGCCGTCGCGATCGCGGTGCTGGCGGCCCGCCGGCGCGAGCTGATCGACCGGCTGGCGACCGTCACCCTCGGACTCATCCCGCCGCGCGACCCGAGGCGGTTCGTGATGCGGACCTTGAGGCTGGTCGAGCTGCGTTCGAAGTGGGCGGGGCGTGCGCGACCCGCCGGGCGGACCCTCTCGCGATGGTACTTGCCGATCGCAGGCCGCGAGATGGGCGGGACGCGGGATGCGCTCGAGGGACTCGTCCGGCTCGCCGACTGGGTGGCCCACGCGCCCGCCGGCGCGGGCCCGCCCGCGCCCGAGGGCGAGATGTTGCGCACTTGCCGGTCGGCGGCGAGGGATTGGACCCTCGCGCGGTTCCGCCGGGCGAATGCCACGACAGCCGACAAGGTGGTCACGACATGATGACGACGTCCGGATTGGCGGCGATGACGACCGGGGGCCAGGCCGCCTCGATCGATGCGGTGCGTGCCGCGCTCAACGGGGTGCTCCGCGGCAAGTCGGACGTGGTCGAGCACGTCCTGATATGCCTGCTGGCCCGGGGCCATCTGCTCGTCGAGGACCTGCCCGGCCTGGGCAAGACGACCCTGGCCAAGGCGATGGCGACGGCCCTCGGGGGGAAGTTCGCGCGGGTCCAGTGCACCCCCGACCTGCTGCCGGGCGATATCACCGGGTTCCGCGTCTATGACCAACACACCCGCGAGTTCGAGTTCCTCCCGGGGCCCGTCTTCGCCGACGTGCTGCTCGCCGACGAGATCAATCGGACCACCCCGCGCACCCAGAGTGCCCTGCTGGAGGCGATGGCCGAGCGGCAAGTCACGGTGGACAGCGTGCGGCACGTGCTGTCGGAGACATTCTTCGTGATCGCCACGCAGAACCCCGTCGAGCAGCACGGGACCTATCCGCTCCCCGAGGCGCAGCTCGATCGGTTCGCGATGAAGCTGAGGATCGGCTACCCGGGCCGCGACCACGAGATCGCCATGCTCGAGGCGGCGGTCGGCACCGACGTCGACGGCGATGGGCCCGTCGTCCCGGTGATGGACCCGGGCCGGCTGCGGAAGGTCCAGGAGCGCGTGGCCCGCGTCGCCGTCGGCGCGGCGGTGCGCGAGTACCTGGTCGCCCTGGCCCACGCCACCCGATCGCACCCGCGGGTCACCCTCGGGCTCAGCCCGCGCGGGCTGTTGATCTGGCAGCGGCTGGCCCAGGCCCGGGCCTTCCTCGCGGGCCGAAGTTACGTCACGCCGGACGACGTCCAGGACGTCGCCGAGCCCGTGCTGGCGGTCCGGCTCGGCATCGATCCCGAATCAGCCCGCCGCGTCCACGCCGAGATCATGACGTCCGTGCCCGTGCCGGTGTATGCCGGCCCCGGCCTGTCGTGATCTTCCCCGACCGCAGCCGCCCGTACATCGGGAAAGGAGCAGGTATGAAGGCGACACGTTGCACCATGACGCTCGCAGGCCGAACTGCCATCGCGGCCGGCCTCCTTGCCGTACTCGCCGGCTGCCGGGGCGAGACTTCCTCCGGCCCGAGCGAGGGCCGCGAGGCGGAGCACGCCGGCCACGTCATCCCGGCGCACCGGCCGCGGACGTATCCCGATGCCGTCCACCGACTGCGGGAGTTGAATGACCAGATGGTCCTCGCCATGCGAGGCGGGCAACCCGCGAGAGCCGCCGGCGCGGCGACGCTGCCGGTCGCGATGGACATCGCCGGCTGGCTCCCCGAGATCGCCGCGGAGAGCGACATGCCCGACGGCCCCTGGAACGAGGTGAATCGCCGCTCCACCGAGCTCGTCACCGACTACCGGAAAGCGCTGCCACACCCGGACGACGCGGCCCATGACCCGACCGTCGCGATGCACGAGGCCGGGCAGGTCATCGCACAGCTCGAGACGGCTGCTCGCGGCCGCCGACTCGCGCTGGTTCGCCGAGGGCAGGCAAGGTACGCCGCACTGATCGCGTCCCCGGATCATCGTCCAACCCGAGGAGCATCCGATGTCGGAAGCCATTTTCTGGGGAGCGGTACTCCGCGTCTGCCAGGCGTTCATGCAGGCCGCCCCGACGATCCTGGTGGGCCTGTTCGTGGCGGGCATCCTCCGCCGCCTGCTCGGCCACGAGGGGACGCGCCGGCTCTTCGGTGCGGGCACCCGGCGCGAGCTGCCGCAGGCCTGGCTGGTCGGGATGCTGCTGCCCGTCTGCTCGCTGGGCGTGATCCCGATCGCCCGCGAGATGCGGCGGGCGCGGATCTCCGGCGGCGCGATCCTGGCGTTCGCCATGACGGCGCCGCTGTTCAACCCGCTGTCGATGCTCTACGGCCTGACGCTCTCCGCCCCGTTCGTGATCCTGGGGTTCGCGCTCTGCACCATGGTCGTCGTCACGGCCGTCGGCGCGATCTGGAACCGGCTATTCCCCGGTACGGAGTACGAAGAGCCGCCGCCGCCCCCCGTGGCCGTCGGCGCCCGGCGAATGCCTCGCGATCCTGGTCGTCGCGACGCGCGAGGCCGTCGGACCGTCACTGGGCTATATCCTGGTCGGCCTGGCCGGGGTGGCCATGCTCGCGATCGCCCTGCCGCCGGGCACGCTCCAGACCACGATGGAGCACACGAATCCCTACGCCCCGCTGGCGATGGCCGGCGTCGCGATCCCCGCCTATGCCACGCCGCTGGTGGCGATGTCGCAACTCGGCTCGATGTTCCAGCATGCCAACTCGGTCGGGGCGGCCTTCGTGCTGCTCACGCTCGGCGCGGGCGTCAACCTGGGTTTGATCGCCTGGGTCTGCCGCAGCTACGGATTCCGGCGGGGCCTGGCCTGGCTGGCGATCCTCGTCGGGCGTCGTCCTGCCCCTGGCCTACGCCGTCGAGAATCCGCTCTTCCCGCGCGAGATCGAGCCGCCCGGCCACACCCACGCCTTCGACATGTACTGCCGCCCCTTCGACAGCCACCTGGGCGGGCTCCCCCAACGGGTCGTCGCCAAGCTCAAGGAGGACCTCCACCCGTTCGAGCGTACCGGCCTGACGGCCCTGACCCTGCTCGCGGCGACCGGGCTGGCACTCAGGTGGCTCGATCGCCGCTGGCGTATCGAGGACTGGCTGGAGCGGCCCCTCGAGACGCGAGATCGCCCCGCGCCCCGGCTTGACATCGTCGTCCCCGCGCCCGTGCTGGGGGCGATCGCCCTGGCCGGATTGGTCGCGCTCAGCGGCGTGGGGTGCTACACCTACTACCCGGCGCCCCAGGAGGTCTTCAAGGAGATGTACATCCTCCGCGGCGAGGTCATGACCGCCGCGATGAGCGGCGACGCCAAGCACGTCGAGCATTTCATCCCGATCTGGGACGACTGGACCCGGCGGCTCCAGGTCGGCGTCTTCCTTCGCGAGGGCGGCCTCAGCCCGTACCGTCGGATGAAGGCCAAGGTCTTCCGCGACCGGCTCGAGTTCCTCAAGCACGCCGTCGAGGAAGGGGACAAGGAGGAGACGACCGAGTACGTCGGCCTGGCCGACAAGGCCTACCTGCGCATGCGACGGGCCTACCTCGGGACGCCCTGACCGGCACCGGGTCCGACTACTGACTCTTGCCGGGAGAGATCCTGCCAGGCCGAGGCATGGGCTGGGTCATTGCCGAAGCCATGGGCGAGCGGCCAGCTCGCCCACGGCGAGATCGATCACCCGGGATCCGACCTGTCGTCAAGAGGTGCCGGCATCCGCCCACATCGGTGCGCGCGACCCCGTCATTCAGCAAAGACTTCGGTCGCGGGCGCGCCACGAGGTCCGCCAGGGCGAAGTCGAAGACCGGCAAGTCGGCCGGGGGCGAGGCGGCGCGATCGGTGGTCGAGGCCGGCCCGGACTGCCCCCCAAATCCCGGCCCGTCCGACGCCACGGCCGAGACCCCGACCGACGCGGATGACGCTGCCGCCGTCGGATGGATCACGACGGACGCCGTTGACGCCGTGGCCATGGCCGTGGCAGCTGTCTGTGGGGTCAAGAGGAGATCATGAAGGGGGCCCCCGTTCTGCTGACCCAACGCCACGATCAGGCCGCTGTCGTTGATGGCTTCGGCCTTGATCAGCACCCAGCCCGTCCCGCTCGGGATCAGGCTGTTGAGGTCGCTCAGGGTGTACTTACCGCCGGCGCCGGGCTGCCAGATTGCGGCATCGGTCTGGCCCGTGGACCCCGCCGGGTTGGAGTCGCCGACCACGACCCCACCGCTGTTGATCGCCAGGCCCTCGCTGCGGCTATAGCCAGGGATGGGATTGGTCGCCAGCGTGCCCAGGTCCATCATCGTGCCGGTCGTCGCGTTCGGCGCCGACGGCTTCCAGATGAAGGCGTGTGCGTTACCGCCGTACAGGTCGTCGTTCTCGGCCGATCCCGTGACCGACCCCCCGCCGTTGATCGCCGCCGCACTGCTGAGGCCGGCGCTGGTGGTGTCGAACGACCCGAGGCTGATCATCGAGCCGCTGGAGCCGTTGGGGCGGGAAGGGCTCCAGAGGTATGCCTTCGCGGGCTGACCCTGACTGTTCATGACGTATCCGACGACCTGCCCGTCGTTGTTGAGGCCCAGGGCGATGCTGGCCCCGCCGCCCGGGAAGGTGAGGGTACCCAGCGAGGTCCAGGTCTTGCCGTCCCACAGCGAACCCGGACTGATGATCTCGCCGGAATCGTTGATGGCGTCCGGGCTGAGATTGCTTCCGAGGTCCGTCATCTTTCCGGCGGTCCACAGCAAGCCGTTCTCGGTGGTCTTCGGAGGGCCGTACCCATTCCCGCCGTGCGGCGCCTTCGTGATCCAGGACGTGCCGACGACCTGGCCGCTGTCGTTGATACCGTTGCCGGCGCTGTTGGCCTCGCCCTTCAGCGTGCCGAGATCGTGAAACCCGTGCACGCTGTCCCAGATGAAGGCCTGGCCGTCCAGCCCTTGCCCGGCGACGACCTGGGCGGGGGAGGCGTTGTTGATGGTGACCCCGTTGCGGTAGGGCGGGGCGCGGACCCGAACGGGTTGATGTCGGTGATGCTGTAGGTGGTCGCGAGCAGACGGCGACTCTCGAGGGCTTCTGGGGACGGCCTGCGGATCGGCCGCTTGCGGGCGCCGGGCCGACGCCAGCGAGGGCGGACGGCGCGCGGGCGAATGTCGGAGCCGGGTGTGTTTCGGGGTGCCATGGTGAAGTCTCCTGGTGCGAGGGGATGCGAGGGAGGACGAGGGGGAAACAGAGCGGATCGGCCGGCCTCGGCCAACGGCTCCCCGCGCCTTCCGCGAGGCCGAGGCCGGCCGATCCGATGAAGTTCAAGTCCGCGAGGCCGAGGCCGGCGCGACCGCCGGCGGATCGACGAGCTGCCCGATGTGGAGACCCGCGAGGAGCCGGTCGGCCGCCGACCGGGAATTGCGGGCGGGGAAATACAGATCGGCCGCCTGGTCGCCCGGTGGGAGGTCGCTGATCAGGGACGGCACGAGCAGCGTCGCCGGTGCGGATGGCGCGGACGGTCTCGCGGCGCCTGCCGGTGGCGAAGTACTCCAGAGGGATGCGGGGAGCGCGGCCAGGCCGGAACGAATGCCGCCCGAGGGGGGGTCGGGCGGTGGCGACCGGCGGAGATCGCACGCCGCGGGGTGGTGGTGTGGAAAAGGATCGGGAGTCGACGCATCGGGGTCTCTCCTATGAGGGATGCGGCCGGCGTACCGGCCGCGCAGGCCGAACGCCCGGCTGCCGCCGGCGGATGGGGAACTTGGTGCGAAACGCGAGTCGAGGCCGGATCAGTAGGAACCGGAGCTGATCACCTCGCCGCCGTTGCGGGTCGAGAGGGCCTGGTAGACGCCGAACTGCGTCAGCGGGGCGACATGGACGAGTCCGGTCGAGTCGAAGGAGATGCCGGGGGGTAACCCGGTGGCCGGGTCAAGTTTCCAGCATTGGATCGTTTCCTTGAGGAAACGGACCGAGCCATCCAGGAACGCGAAGTTGCAGCCGCCCGGGTGCTGGCTCGATGCCGCATGGGTATACACGCTCCCGAGCCCGCGTCGTCCGACAGCGTGCGTTGCGGGTTCATCGGGTACAGGGTAATGAAGAGCGTGTCTTCCAGGTAGCCCGAGGGCCACCAGTGGAAGCAGAGCTGATCGGCGGCGGCGAGCACGGCCCGCGAATGCTCCCCGAGGGCCAACGTGTTGCTGTTCCCGTCCGTGACGGCGACCATCCTGACCGCGCCATCGGCGTTGAAGAGCCCTTTCAACTGGTCGTTGTACTGCGGGGTCCAACCCATCGACCAGGTCCCGAAGTTACCGGCGTAGCTGGTGTAGTACATCGTGTACGGCCCGGGGTCATAGAAGGATCCGTCGGGCAGGGTCTGGGGATCGCTCGTGCCATAGTCGCTCGGGCACCAGAGGGTGGCGATGCCGGTCGCCGAGACCGTGGCGTTGATCGCCGTGAAGATGTTCACCTGGAAGTTTATCGCGTCGTAGACGGGCCTCTGGTCCAGGTAGGGGAGCAAGCCGAGGAACAGGCCTCCCGAAAGGTAGTGATTCCCCGCCGAGTCGAAGAGGCCGCTCCCGGCCGAGATTTGCTGGAGGAACCCCCCGCGGGGCAGCGTCGCCCAGACGTCGTGATACCCGTGAGCGGCCAGTATGATCTGCTTGAGGTTGTTGGTGCACTGGATCCGCCGTGCCGCCTCGCGGGCCGCCTGGACGGCCGGCAAGATCAGCGCGACGAGCACACCGATGATCGAGATCACCACGAGCAGTTCGATCAGGGTGAAGGCACGCCGGCCTGGAGTTGCGATCGGGCCGCTCAACATGGTGGTCCTCCGGTTCTCCGCGGTGTCATGGTCCCGCGTCGGGTCCGGGCATCACATCCCAGACCTTGATCGTGTGGTCGCCGCTGGCAGAGGCAAGGCGCCTACCGTCGGGGCTATACGCGACCGCATTCACCTCGCCGGTGTGGCCGCGGAGGGTCAGTAGCTCCCGGCGGGCCGCGGGATCCCACACCCTGATGGTCTGGTCCGCGCCGCTGGAGGCGAGCCGACGGCCGTCGGGGCTGTACGCCAGGCCGAGGGCGGGACCGCTGTGCGCGGGAAGCGTGGCCTGGGGCGCCCAGGTCGTTGCATCCCACAGCTTGATGGACCCGTCGGCACACGCCGCGGCGAGGTATCGATCATCAGTGCTGAAGGCCACGGCGCTTGTGCGGCCGGTCTTCTCGTTGAGGGACCGGATCAATCGACCAGTAGAAGTCTCCGAGACCTTCACCGCCCCGTCGCGGCTCCCCGAAGCGATCCGCCGGCCGTCGCGGCCGTATGCCAGGCAGAAGACCATCCAGTCGTGCTCCGCGAGGCTCGTGGAGATCTTCTTCCCGGTCTTCGCATCCCAGATCTCGATGCTCGAATCGCCCCCCGTGGCGAAGTTCCGCCCATCGGGATTGTACGCGATGCCCATCGTGATACTGCTGTCGTCGGCGACGGGCGAGAGCAGGACGGAGCCGGTCTCCACGTCCCAGACCCGGCCTTGCCCATCGTGGTCGACCGAGGCGAGCCGCTTGCCGTCGGGGCTGAAGGCCAGGCCCCTGATGGGATGAGTATGTCCTCGGAAGCGGCGCAGCAATCGGCCGGAGGCCGCATCCCAGATCCGCACGACCATGTCATCGCCGGCCGAGGCGATCGTCCGGCCGTCGGGGCTGTAAGCCACGGCGCGAACCTCGTCGGTATGCCCCGCGAGTGTGAAGATCTCCCGGGGGGGCGGTTCCGTGATCGGCGAGGCGTCCCAGATCCGAATCGTGCCGTCCTCGCTCGCCGTCGCCAGTCGCAGGCCGTCGGGGCTGAACGCCACCTGGATCACGTTGCTCGTGTGCCCGCGCAAGCTGAGGGCCTCCTGGCCGGTGCTCGGATCCCACAGCTTGGCGTGATGATCGAATCCGGCGGAGGCGACCCGGCGGCCGTCGGGGCTGTAGGCGACGCCCCAGACGATCTTGGTGTGGCCCTCCATCGTGCGGAGGAGCCGGCCGGTCGCGACCTCCCAGATCTTCACCGAGCCGCGATTCTCCGCGAGGATCGGGCCCACGGCCACGGCGAGATACCGGCCGTCGGGGCTGAAAGACGTGATATGGCTCCCGCCGGTGTGGCCACCAAGGACCCGCAATACCTTGCCGCTCCTGGCCTCGATGAGCGTCACCTCGGTGTCGTCCCGGGTGAGGGCGAGAAGGGTCCCGTCGGGGCTGAAGCTCACGAGCTTGAACCCACCCGGATGCGAGATCTTCCCGATCGGCCGGCGGCTTGTCGAGTCCCAGATCATCAAGCCCGTGTTGCTATCATCGTCGAAGCAGGTCGAGACGATCGTCCGGCCGTCGGGCTGAAGGCCACGCCCCACCCGTAGCCGACGGTCTCGAGCCGGTCAATGAGTTTTCCGGTCATGGCGTCCCATAGCATCGTCACGCCGAAGGAATTCGACGCGACCCGCCAACCGTCCGGGCTGAAGGCGACGCCCCGAACGCCGACGTCCCGCCCGGGGAGGCGGTGGAGCACCTTTCCGTTGGCCGCATCCCAGATCACTGCCGTCCCGTCGAGCTGGGCCGTCGCCAAACGAAGGCCGTCGGGGCCGAACGCAACGTCGACCACCTGGGTCCCGGCGCGGCAGATGATGGGGACGTGCCCGAACCGCGCACGCTTCAGGTAGTACCATTCCCAACTGCGGAGGTCGGTCGGGCACTCGTCGAGAAGCTGGTCAACCCGTCGCAGGTTGCCTACGGCCAGCTCGCGTTCCGCCAGGGCGATCCGGTTGAAGTAGAGGGAGGACCTCAGCGTACCATTCGCCGCAGTGAGCGCCTGGCGTGCCCCTTCCGCCCGGGCCCACTGCCAGCCGACGCCCGCGAAGCCCAGGATGACGGCCACGACGACCACCGCGAGTAGTAACGCGACCATGGGACGCCGCTGGGCCCATTTCACCGACCGTTCCCAGACGTTGCTCCGGCGCGCACGGATCGGCTCGCGTTTGAGAAACCGGCCCAGGTCGTCGGCCAGTTCCTGAGCCGCCGAGTAGCGGGCCGCCGGGTCCCTGGCCATCGCCTTCAGGACGATCGTCTCCAGGTCCACCGGGATCGCAGCGTTGAGCCGCCGGGGCGGGCGCGGCTCCTCGAAGGCGATCCGACGCAGAATCTCCTGCCGATCCCGGCCGGCGTAGACCGGCTCCAGCGTCAGCAGCTCGTAGAGCGTCGCGCCGAGCGAATAGATGTCGGTGCGATGATCGATCCCCACCCGCTTGGCCAGCGCCTGCTCGGGGCTCATGTAGCGCAGCGTGCCCAGCAGGTCGCCGGTCATTGTCAGCCCGGCATCGCCCTGCAGCCGGGCCAGCCCGAAGTCGGTGATCCACAGGTTGCCGCGCCCGTCGACCAGCAAATTGGAGGGCTTGACGTCGCGGTGGATCACCCCCTGCTCATGGGCATGCTCGAGCGCGTCGGCCGCCTGCGTCCCCAGGCGGGCGACCGTCTCGAAGAAGACCCGGCCCCGGGTGGAAGAGCCCGTCGACGCGCCGGCGCGGCCACCATCGGCCGCGCGTCATACGCGGGCACCGGGATCGGCTCTTCGGGATCATACTCCGCGGTGACCTGATCGGCGTCCGGCGCCGGCCCCGAGCCGCCGAGCCGACCGGAGGTCATCCCGCAGGCCATGGCGAACACTTCGGCGTCCGGCCGCGGCGGGCCCTCGCCGGCGCGGGCCTCGATCCGTCGCAGCTCCTCGATGAGAGCAGACATCGGCTGTCCGTCGATGAACTGCATGGCGTAATAATGCACACCCCGCTCGCAACCCACGGCGTGCACCGGCACGATGTTCGGATGGTGGAGATGGGCCGCCGCCATCGATTCATTCTTGAACCGCTGGAGGTGCTTGGGGTCGATCGCCGACGCGAACGGCAGGACCTTCAGGGCAACGCGGCGGCAGAGCGAGATCTGCTGGGCCTCGTAGACGACTCCCATTCCACCCCGGCCGATCTCCGGGCCGATGCGGTAATCGCCCAGCGTGCCGGGGCCAAGGATCGGCGCCGCTCCGGGACCGAATGCCCGCGAGGACTCCGGTTCCGGCGACCGGGCCAGGTCCGCCATCATGCCAATGGCCGGCAAGAGTCGGCGCAGCCGCTCGGCCCGCGCGGGATCCTCGCGATGATAGGCTTCCAGGTCCACCGATTCGCCCGCCTCGAGCCGTACCTTCACGGCCTCGACCCACTCGAGCAGCACCGGCTCGTCGCCGATCGACTGGGTCGGATCCGCGGTCCCCGATGCAATCCTCATCATTCGACCTCCCCAGCCTCGTCGCCCAGCACTCCACGGAGCCGCTCCAGGGCACGGAGGTGCCGCATCCCGACGGTGCTCTCGCCGATCCCCAGGACCGCGGCCGCCTCGGAATTGCTCAGGCCCTCCAGGTATCGCAGCACCAGCACCTCGCGATCGACCGGCTTCAGGCATCCCAGGGCCGCCCGGACCCGGTCGCGCAGCTCCTCGCGGAGCATCCGCCGGCTGGGGCTCGTCGCGCTGGCGATCAGCCGCTGGGCCAGTTGGGCCACCGACTCGTCGGGCAAGGCCGGTGGCTCCTCGCGGGTCACGCTCCGCCGCTGCGCCCGCACGTGCCGCTCATACTGCTTGGCGACCCGCTCCCAGGCGAACTGCGCAGCCAGGCGTAGAACGGCAAGGGCCGGTCGCGGAGGTATTCCGGGAGACGCCGATGCGCCTCGGCCAACGACTCCTGCACGATGTCCGAGGGGTCGACATCGCGCGGCCAGTCGCCGATCCAGTCGCAGCGCCACCATCCGCCGGAGTCGATCCCGGTGTCGGATCAGCAGCTCCTGCCGGGCCGCCATGTCGCCGCGGCCCGCTCGGTCCAGCAGTTGCTCGGTGTTTAGGGGAATCGGGGCCATCATCGCCATCACCTCCTGAGCACCACCCTCCAGAACGGAAGGAACCTTCACAGGAGAATCGCAAGAAAAATCCGGCTATACATGGAAATCCTGATCCGGAGTATATCTCGCGAGGCGCACCGGGGCGAGGGGTACCGCTGGAGGGACGGCATTCGACCCGGCGAAGGACTGCACCACAGCCGGATGACCGCGGCCCCTCGCCCAGCCGGCCCGCATCGATCGGCCACACCGCGGACCGACGCGGGCCGGCCCCCTCGTCCGGCAGATCTGCCGCGGACGGCATTTTCCGTTATTCCCGGCGCGCGGATCTCCGATAATCGAGACGTGCAGGTCCTCTTCACCAGACTCAATTGATCTGCCGTCCGCTCCGGCGCCGTCGGCCGAGCGTCCAGCGGACACCCATCGGCCGGCGAGGGACGAAGCCATGGCGGCGCGGGACCCCCGGATTGATGCCTACATCGCCCAATCGGCCGAGTTCGCCCGACCGATCCTCACCCATATCCGCGAGGTCGTGCACGCGGCCTGCCCGGATGTCGAGGAGACCATGAAGTGGAGTCGGCCGCACTTCCTCTACCAGGGGCTGCTCTGCGGGATGTCGGCCTTCAAGGAGCATTGTGCGATCGGATTCTGGAAGGGCGCGCTGATCGTCCCGAACGCCCAGGATGCCGAGGAAGGCATGGGGCAATTCGGGCGGATCACCCGGATTGCCGACCTGCCGCCGAAGAAGGTCCTCGTCGGTTACGTCAAGAAGGCCATGGAGCTCAACGAATCGGGCATCCAGTCGCCGGCGCGGGCCAAGCCGAAGACGCGGAAGCCGGAAGCCGTCGTCCCCGATGACCTGGCCGCCGCGCTCGAGAAGAACCCCGCCGCAAGCCGGGTCTTTGCCGGATTTCCCCCCGGTCAGCGCCGCGAGTACATCGAATGGCTGACCGAGGCCAAGACCGCCCCGACGCGGGCACGCCGGCTCGAGACCGCCGTCGAGTGGATCGCCGAGGGCAAGACGCGGAACTGGAAGTACCAGAACTGCTGAGCCCGTCGCCGGAATCTGGCGTCACGTCGGCCGACGTGCGCGGTAATCGTTGCGGTACGCGGTACCCGGGGCGATGGCAGGGGTCCCGTCCTGATGCTGGACGGCGGTTTCCCATCGCCCCTGGGACGATCGCGACGGCGCGTCTTGTCAAGAGGCGCAAGGCGAGAAACAATAGAGAGAACGGGTCCTGCGGTCGCGGCAAGCCAATGGGGGAAGCATCATGATGCGCGTCGTGCGGTGCGGTGGCCGGAGACGGGCCGGTATCCTCTGGCTTGCGGCTCTTTGGCTGATACCGATTGAGGTGACCCTGCTGCCGGCCTTCGGGCCGATCCGTCCGGCGGCCGCGCAGGATCCCGGCGGCGTGATGCCGGACGATGGCGAGGACATGCCCCGCCCCTCACGCGGCCGATCCAAGGCGACGCGCAAGCGGACCAGGCTCGCCGATCGGAACACCGCCAAGAAGGCCGAAACCAAGACCAAGGCCGCGGCCAAGGACGAGTCGGCCTCCGAGGCGACCGCGACGGCCGCCGGCGGCGGGATGAAGTTCTCCCAGGACATCGCGCCGATCCTCATCGCCAACTGCAACGGCTGCCACAGCAAGGACGGCACGGGCGTGCGCCGGGGCAAGCTCGACCTGAGCACCTTCGAGAAGCTGCAGAAGGGCGCGGGGAAGCCCGATCACAAGGTGCTCGTCGCGGGCAAGCCGGAGGAGAGCCACCTGGTCCTGCGGATCAACGGCGAGGAGGAGCCGAAGATGCCCCAGGGCGGACAACCGCGCCCTCTCCGCGGAGGCCATCACCAAGATCACGCAGTGGGTCAAGGAGGGCGCCCGGCTCGACGCGGGGATCGACCCCAAGGCGACCATGGAGACGTACGCGGCCTCCGCCCGAGCAGTTGCGCCGCAAGCAGCTCGCCGCAGACGCCGGCCGAAGGAGCGCGACAAGAAAGTCATCGAGGTCGGCCAGGCGCGGTGGAAGCAGTCGGGCGCCAAGCAGAAGGCCGAGGTCGTGCCGGGCACGCACTTCATCGCGTTCAGCAACCTGCCCGCGCGACCGGGCGAACGGCATGCTCAAGGGGATGGAGACGCAGTACAGCCACCTCAAGCGGCTGCTGGGCCGCCGCGATGGAATGGCCGGAGAAGGTAAGCTTCTTCGTCTTCAACAGCAACAACGAGTTCGTCGAGTTCGTCCGCTCGGTGGAGGGGCGCGAGGTCGACGCCCAGGAGCCGCGGTTGAGCGTCCGGTTCAACGTCCCGCAGCCGTACATCGCGGCGGTGGATCCGGCCGGCGGCAAGAAGGAAGAGCGGCGGCGACGGCGGCGGACCAAGGGGAAGAAGGCCGAGGAGTCCGAGAGCGGCGCCGCCGCCGAGCGGACGCTCCTGGGCCTGCTGACCGAGGGCCTCGGCTTCGGTTCGGTGGCCGTCGCGGGCAATGCGCCCGATGGCTGCGCGAGGGGATCGGCACCTTCATGGCCGCCGCGGCCGAGCAGCGCAGCCCGTATTACCAGCAACTCCGCCAGACCGCCCTGGAATTCGATCAGGGCTGGCAGACCAAGGCCACCCAGGCCCTGGGGGCCGACCAGCTCACCGGGCGAGGAGCTGCGCGCCGTCAGCTTCGCCCTGGTCGAATGCATGATGAGGAGCGACTTCGGCGAGGGGTTCCCGGCCTTCCTGCACGCCATGCTCGAGGGCGGCCAGGGGGCGACCGACGACGTGCTCAAGGAACGTCTACAACGGCACCCGCGAGGAGTTCCTCAACCTCACCGGCCAATGGGTCGCCACCCACTACGGACGGGGACAGTGACCATGATCGATGCGATCCACGGCCGGCCCCGGTCGAGGGGGCGAACACGCTCCCCGACCCGGACGGCTACTTCCTCCCGGCCGGGTTCGGGCTCGCGGCACGAGATCTTCCCGGGCGTCGAGATCCGGACGACCGCCGGGCAAGGGCGTCATGCTCTCGGTCGTCCGCTTCGAGCCCGGGTCGGCCGTCGCCGACCACGCCCATCCCCACGAGCAGATGGGCATGATGATCGAGGGCCGGCTGGAGTTCACCGTCGGGGGCGTGCACGCGCATCCTCGGCCCCGGCGACATCTGGCGCATCCCCGGCGGCGTCCCGCACAGCGTCCGCGCCCTCGACGGGCCCGCCGTCGCCCTCGACGTGTTCCACCCGATCCGGGAAGACTATCTGTAGAGTGACCGGACTGCCCATTCCTTGTCGGTCTCTCGCGACGGCAAGCTGCCGGTCTCCGGCGGTGGCGCCAGGCTCGGGGAGTTCTGCATGGGAGTGCCCGCATCCTGATGACGATCGGGACCGGCCTTGAGGTCGATTGCGTCGCGTTTTCGCCCCGACAGTCCGACCTCGGCAATCGGCGTGGGCAGCCGGAACTTCGGCGGGTCGCACGGTGAGGTGCGGCTCTGGGACATTGCCCAGGAAGCCATCCTGGCGGTTTGCCGGGGGAGGAAGCGGACGTTACGATCATGGCGTCAGACCGGACCCCGGACGTCGGCCTCCACCCTGAGGACCAGCCCCATGTCGGAGTACACGGCCACGATTGCCTGGAGGCGGGAGACGCCCGACTTCGCCTACGAGAATTACAACCGGGACCACGACTGGTCCTTCGACGCCGGCATCACCGTCCGGGCCTCGGCCAGCCCCGCCTACCGGGGCAGCGAATCCTGCGTCGACCCCGAGGAGGCGTTCGTCGCCAGCCTCTCGTCCTGCCACATGCTGTCCTTCCTGGCCCTGGCCGCGAAGAAGCGGTACGTCGTGGACAGCTACAAGGATCAGGCGGTCGGCGTCCTGGACAAGGATGCGGAAGGCCACCTAGCCATGACGGTGGTGACGCTCCGGCCACAGGTCGCCTTCGGAGGCGAGAAGATCCCCAGCCCCGATGAACTGCGAGAGCTCCACGAGCGGGCTCATCATACCTGCTTCATCGCCAACTCGGTCAAGACCGAGGTCGTCGTCGAGCCGCGATGATCGACCGGGCGGGCGTTGTGGTCCGAGACTGTGGGCCCCCGCGGCGAGTGACAGGTGTCGAGAACGGAGGCACGAGGATGCGGGATCGAGCCCGGATGCTGGCGATGGCGGCCATGATGGTCCTGGGTCCGGCGCCCGTCTGGGCATGCCCCCTCTGCAAGTCCGAGACGGGTGAGCGGGTGAGGGCGGGCATCTTCAACGCCGACTTCGGCTACAACCTCGTCGTGACGTTGCTGCCCTTTGCGGTGTTCCTCACCATCGTGGCCACGATCCATCATGGCTTGCCGTGGGCCAAGGATCGCCCCCTGGCGGTCATGTCCCCCGACCCAGGCGATGCCGACCATTCGTGAGGCCCACCGGGAGCAACGAACATGGACCAGCGACCGAACCGCAGGCCGCTGATCGCCGCCGGGACGCTGCTGGGCATCGGCCTGGGCGGTTTCGCGGACGGCATCGTGTTCCATCAACTGCTCCAGGTCCACAACATGCTGACCGCCCGATACCCCGAGACGGGCGTCGATGTGGCGACCGCCGTGGTGAACCTGGAGATCAACATGTTCTGGGATGGTCTATTCCATACCTTCTGCTGGGCGATGACGGTGCTGGGGCTCGCCTTGCTCTGGCGTGCCGTGCGACGGCGAGACGTGCCCCTTTCCACACGGGCGTTCGTCGGCTCGGTGGTGCTGGGCTCGGGCCTCTTCAACCTCGTCGAGGGGCTCATCGACCACGAGCTGCTCGGCATCCACCACGTCGTCGAGGCCGGGAACCATCTGCTCTGGGACATGGCGTTCCTCGCCTCCGGGGTCATCCTGATCCTGATCGGATGGGCCGTGATCCGCGCCGGGCAAATCGAGGTTGCGAACCCGTCGGCCTGAAGCCGCGGCCTTGCTGACCGGCACGGCGACCGGCCGGCGCGGGCGGGAAAGGCTGGACCCCGCCCCGATGCCCCGTAGAATCGACGCGGGCGGAGATAACGCGGCGTTGGTGGCGAGTTGAGGTGAATGATGGGGCTGACACGACGGGAGTGGATGCTCGGGGCGGGAGCCGTCCTGATGCCGATCGGTTGTTCGCGCGGGCAGCCGCGAGGGGACGGGCCGGCGGGCGATGAGGAGACGACCTCTCGGTTCCCCGGCAAGGTGGCGATGCGGGTCATCAACGACCGGCCGGTCTGTCTGGAGACTCCGTGGCGGTACTTCCAGCAGCGATCTCACGCCGAACGAGGCGTTCTACGTCCGCTGGCACCTCCAGGCGGTCCCGATCGGCCATCGATCTCCGGACCTGGCGGCTCCGGGTCGACGGGGCCGTGGATCGGCCGCTCGAGCTGTCGATGGACGACCTCCGTCGGCTCGGCGAGGACGAGGTCGTGGCCGTCAACCAGTGCTCGGGCAACTCCCGCAGCCTGTTCGGCCCGAGGGTCGCCGGGGCCCAGTGGCGGAACGGGGCGATGGGCAACGCCCGCTGGGCCGGCGTCGGGCTCGCCAGGCTGCTGCGCAAGGCGGGCGTCAGGCGGGATGCCGTCGAGGTGACGTTCGACGGCCTGGACGAAGGCCCGCTCGCCTCGGTCCCCGATTTCGTCAAGTCGCTCGCGATCGACCATGCCCTCCAGCCGGAGGTCACCGTGGCGCACTCGATGAACGGCGGCCCGCTGCCGGCACTCAACGGCTTCCCGGCCCGGCTGGTGGTCCCCGGCTGGTATGCCACCTACTGGGTCAAGGCCCTGCACCGGATCACCGTGCTGCCCCATCGCTTACGACGGCTACTGGATGGCCAAGGCGTACAAGATCCCGGCCGCGCCCAACGGCGTCGAGGACCCGCATGCGAAGCCGACCACTCAGACCGTCCCGATCCATCGCATGAACGTCCGCTCGTTCGTCACCTTTCCCGCGGCGGACTCGCCATTGCGGGCGGGCCGGGCCGTCGAGGTCTGCCGGGATCGCCTTCGACGGCGGCAGCGGCATCCGGGGCGTCGAGGTCTCGACCGATGGCGGCTCGACCTGGGCCGGGGCGACGCTCGGCGACGACCTGGGCCGATACTCGTTCCGCCGCTGGCGACATCGCTGGACCCCGGCGGCGCCGGGCGATCACCGGCTCCGGTGCCGGGCCACGGCGGGCGACGGGCAGACGCAGCCCGAAGAGGTCGGCTGGAACCGGGGCGGGTACATGAGGAACGTCGTCGAGGAGTTGACCGTCCATGTCATCTGATCCGAACGCCGCCCGCCCGCATTCCGGCCATGATGCCGATGCCGATGCCGACGCCACCGGCCGTCAGCGCTTCGGCCTGGGCCTGGCCCTGTCGCTGGGCCTGGTCTCCGCCGGGTTCGCCTACCTCGGGACGAGGGACGTCTGGGTCGTCGCCGATCGCCGGCCCGAGGTCACGCCCGTCGCCCTCTCGAGCATGGAGCCCGACCCGGCCTGGGACATCGCACTACCGGAGGGGCCGCATCGAGACGAGTTCCAGACCTCATGCCTGACCTGCCACTCGGCCCGCCTGCCGCTCGGCCAGCCCCGATTCGGCCGGGAGAAGTGGGCCGAGGTCGTCCACAAGATGGTGGCCGTCTATGGTGCGCCCGTGACGCCCCAGCAGGAGGCCGAGGTCGTCGATTACCTGCTGGCGGTCCGACCGCCCGGCCGCTGACCGGCCCTCCCTTGACGAACCGTGACTCGGCAAGGAAGTAGGTCTCGGGCCGACCAGCCCGACCGCCGTCCTTGCCGACATGAGACGACCGCCCCGTCGACCGGGGCCTCCGAGGACCGCATGGCCATGACTGACGAAGGACGCTCGCTGGATGCCCGGACGATCCCGAGCCTGATCCGCTGGCACGGTTACGCCGCCCTGGCGAGCGTGCTGTACGTCGCGTTGCTGGGGCTGGTCATGGCGATCCGGCTGCACGCGCCGGACTGGCTCGGCGGTGTGGCGTGGCTGTCCTGGGGGCGGCTTCGCTACGCCCACACGCAGGGCGTCTTCTTCGGCTGGCTGGGCAACGCCTTCCTCGCCTTCCTCTACTACGCCGTGCCCCGGCTGGCGGGGCGGCCCGTCACGAGCGTCCGGCTCGGCTGGGTGCTGTTCGTCGTCTGGAACTTCCTGGTCGTCCTGCCCGGCTGGGCGCTCGTTCAGGCCGGCTTCAGCCAGCCGCTGGAATGGGCCGAGTTCCCGCTCCCCGTCGACGCCGCGGCGACGCTCGGGCTGCTCCTGGCGTGCGTCCAGTTCGTCGTGCCGCTTCTTGCGGGCCAGGGTGCCGAGCCTGTACGTCTCGGCCTGGTACATCCTGGGCGGCCTGACGTTCACCCTGCTGGCCTACCCCGTCGGCAACGTCGTGCCCGAACTACCTGCCCGGGCGCCAGGGGGCGACCTTCAGCGGGCTGTGGATTCACGACGCCGTCGGCCTGTTCGTCACGCCGCTGGCCCTGGCCATCGCCTACGCCGTCATCCCGGCCGTCACCGGCCGGCCGATCTACAGCCACTTTCTGTCGATGATCGGGTTCTGGCTGCTGTTCCTCGTCTACCCGCTCAACGGCACGCACCACTACGTCTTCTCGTCGATCCCGATGGAGGCCCAGAAGGGGGCGATCGTCGCCTCGGTCTACCTCGGGCGTTGACGTGATCCTGGTGGTCACGAACCTGCTGCTGTCGCTGCGCGGCACGGTCGGGCATGGTCGCCGCCGACACGCCGCTGCGGTTCGTCTGGGTCGGGATGGTCGCCTACCTGGTCGTCAGCCTCCAGGGCTCGGCCCAGGCGATCATGCCGGTCAACCGCTTCGTCCACTTCACGCGACTGGGTGATCGGCCACTCGCACCTGGCGATGATCGGGTTCGCCTCGTTCACGGCCATCGGCGGGCTGCTGCACGCCTGGCGGCTGACGCCGGGCTGCCGCTACAACCCGGCGGCGGCGGACTGGTCGTTCTGGCTGCTGACGCTCGGGCCTGGCGGCGATGGTCCTCGACCTGACGGCCGCCGGGCTGGTCCAGGGGCAGCTCTGGCAGTGCGACGCTCCCCTGGATGGAGTCGGTGCGGGCCTCGGCGCCGTTCTGGTGGGTCCGCTCAGTCATCGGGTGTCGTCGTCCTGGCCGGATTCCTCGCCGTCGTGGCGGCGATGACGACCGGCCCGCTCGTCGCCCCGGCCCCGTCGCGTCGAGCCCGACGCCGAGTCGCGCCAGCAGCCGCGACGCCGATCGAGGAAGTGGCCGGGTTCCGCTGGCTCAAGAACGCCTACGTGCTCACCGCCGGGGCCGGGGTCGGGCTGTTCGCCTTCTCGTTCGTCGTCCTGGGCTCTGGCCGAATCGGACCTTCGAGAGCAGATCGCCCGGACGCGGCCGACCGACGCGATCGCAGACCTCGGCGTCAGCGAGGCGCGAGGGCGGCAGGTCTACGCCCGGGAGGGGTGCCTGAACTGCCACTCGCAACTGGTGCGATTCACCGAGGACGACGTGCGGCGGTTCGGCCCGGCGAGCCAGGCGTGGGAGGGCGACGGCGATGCTCCCCAGATGTGGGGGACGCGGCGGATCGGCCCGGACCTGGCCCGTGAAGGCGGGCGGAAGTCGAGGGACTGGCAGCTCGCCCACCTGTGGAACCCCCGGCATGTCGTCCCCGATTCGGTCATGCCCGGCTATCCGTGGCTGTTCGACGGCTCGCCGACCCGCCCGGATCCGGAGGCGCTCGACCTGGTGAACTACCTGGAGTCGCTCGGGCGGAATGCCCGGCTGGCGGGCCTGTCGGGGCCGGGTCCGCTGCCGGGGGGCGACTCCGAGGAGGAGCGGCGGAAGGGGATGTTCTGCGACTGCTCGATCCCTCGGACCGCCGGCAAGGCCCCGATCTGGGACATGGAGCTGGCGGTCGGCGAAGCGGGACCGATACGCCCGGAGAGGGGCCGAGGTCTTCGCCCGCAACTGCGCCGGCTGCCACGGGCCCGAGGGCCGAGGCGACGGGCCGGCGGCAGTTGCCCTGACCCCGGCCCCCGCAACCTGACCGCCGCCCGGCTCTCGGACCGCCGCCTGAGCGAATCCCTCTGGAACGGAGTCCGGGGTTCGTCGATGCCCGCCTGGAACGACCTGCCCGCCGGAGACCTGAGGGGGCTCGTCGCCTTCCTCCGGACGATCGCTCCGTCGGAGCCTGCGCCCGAGTTCGACCAGGCCGACCGGGCGACCGCGCCGGGGCCTGTACGCCAAGGAGTGTGCCGTCTGCCACGGGGCGTCCGGGGCGGGCAACGGCCCGTCGGCGTCGATCCTGGCGCCGAGCCCGACGAACTTCCACGAGGTCCGGCCCACGACGGCGGCTACGCCGATCGGCCCTGGCCCACGGTGTCCGCGGCACGGCGATGCCCCGCTGGGGAGGCAAGCTCACGCCCGGACGAGCAGAAGCTGCTGGCCCGTTACGTCCGGTCGTTCGACCGGTCGGGCATCGAGGAGTGATCCGGCATGACCGTCAACGTCATCGTCGTCGCCGTCACGCTCGCCATGGGCGGGTTCGTCGGCCGTCTGGCTCGCTCTGTCCCCGCTGCCGCGCGTGGTTCGAGGCCCCCAAACGGCAGCCGCTCGGCTGGGACGAACCGCTCGAAGCTCCAGCGGACGATCGCCGCTGAGGAAATGCCCACAGCACGATAGCGTGCGAACAGTGGAACCGAGATTGGGTTCGTTCGCGCGATTTCGGGCCTTCCGGCCGTCG
Organism: uncultured Planctomycetota bacterium; assembly: GCA_963771445.1. Classification (GTDB taxonomy): domain Bacteria; phylum Planctomycetota; class Planctomycetia; order Isosphaerales; family Isosphaeraceae; genus JAKAUH01. Next base: position 229,469 of record CAVYTQ010000003.1, read on the forward strand.
TCGGGCGGCCGAATTGGGTTCGTTCGCGCGATTTCGGGCCTCGGGGACCTCGCTGGGCGATCGAAATTGGGTTCGTTCGCGCCATTTCCCCGTCAGAGACGCGGTCACCGGGGCGATCGGGCAGAAAATCGGTTGCAGCACATCATGCGTGGCCTTATGACTCTCAGTGCGATTCTTCTACCCTTTACCATTCCAGCTTGCGATCACGATCTCAAGCTGGGCCGATAGGACGCGGACAATAATTGCACGCAATGATGCGATGACGCGACGGCCTGGCCCGGTCGCCCCGGTTGACTGTCATCCAAATTGCCAAAGAACAACGCACTTCATTAGACGTAGTTGAGTCGCGTTTTGTTTGCGCGTTTTCGACACTTCCGCTTTTTTCCTTATAGTGTTGCATTTTCGCAACGAGCTCCTCCAGGGCTCCCCGCTGATAAGGCGAGGTGGACCGCTCGTCCACCGAGAATGGCCGCCGTCTAGTGCGTTCGAGGACCGGCCTGCGGGGGTGGGTCGTCAGGTTGATATCCGGCGAAACTACCATGCGGTCGGTCCCGTCCGCCGGACCGAGCGGCCTGCTGGGCCGCCAGGGCTAGATCGCCGGGTGGAGGTCGCGGACGGGGCTCGCCGCCTCCAGCAGCGTGGCGAGGTGCAGGACTGTCGACTCGGCCCACCAGCCGGAGATGATCTGCACCCCGATCGGCAGCCCATCGCTGCTGGTGCCGAACCGAATCGACAGACCCGGGAGGCCCGTCACGTTCAGCGGCACGGTCGCGCTCAGGCTGTGCGTCGCGGGTCACGGTCTGGCCGTTGATGACGAATTCCGAGAGCCCGTGCGCGTGTGCGCGGGATCGGGCAGCACGGGGCAAAGGAGTGCGTCGTACCTTCGGAAGTACTCGGCGAAGCCGTCCCTCAGCCGCTCCGCCGCCTGCTCCGCGCGGACGAAGTCGGCCACGGGCGTATCGGGCTCGGCGAGCATGGCCCTGGAGATCGCGAACATCTCGTCTTCGTGCCCGGCGGTCACCTCCGCGAAGGCGGGCTTGACCTCCATGACGTGGAGCCGCCAGAAGATGTCGAGGGCGTTGTCCCGCTCGAGCGCCGGGATGCGCACGAGCTCCACGAGGCAGCCGGCGCCCGCGAAGCGCCTCGGCGGCCGCCTGCACGGTCGCCGCGACTTCCGAGTCGATCGGCCCGAAGCCGGGCTCGACCAGCCAGCCCACCCGGAGCGGTCGATCCGGCGTGCTGCCCTCCCCTGCGTCGAACCGGAGGCTGGTCGTGGAGAAGCCGTCGTCGCCGTCCGGCCCGGCGAGGAGCGAGTAGGCCAGGGCGACGTCGCGGACGCTGCGAGCCATCGGGCCGACGTGCCAGAATCGCCGCGGGACCCTCGGCCAGATCCCGGTCATGGGGACGCGCCCGTGCGTTGCCTTCAGGCCGACGATCCCGGTATTTGCCGCCGGGCCGCGGATCGGAGATGGCCAGGTCAGTGCCGAGGCCCAGCGGCGACATGCCCGCCGCGATGGCCGCCGACTCTCCGCCGCTCGACCCGCCGGGCGTGCGGTCCAGATTCCACGGGTTGTTCGCCCTGCCGGTGAGCAGGTTGTCGGTCTCGGTCGAATAGGAGAACTCCGGGAGGTTCGTCTTCGCGAGCAGGATCGCGCCGGCGGCCTTCAGCCGCGCCACGCTGGTGGCGTCCGCCCCGGGGATCCGGCCCCGAAAGATCGGCGAGCCACGCTGGGTCATCACCCCCGCGGTGTCGATCGAGTCCTTCGCCGTGAATGGCACACCGTGGAGCGGGCCCAGCTCTTCGCCTGCCAGGACCGCCGCTTCCGCCGCCCTCGCGGATTCCAGTGCGTCGGCCGCGACCGTGACGATCGCGTTGATCCTGGAGTCGACCGCCTCGATGCGGTCGAGGTGCGCCCGTACGACCTCGACCGGCGAGACCTCCCGGGCCCTGATCATCGCGGCCAGCCGCGTTGCGTCGGAACGGACGAGATCGCTGCTCATCGGCTCAGCTCCCTGCCAGGTCGCGGATCGTTCACAGAAACCCTTGCTTCCCTACCAAGTGGTAGGTAGACTAACTGTAGGGGGCAGCCGTTCCTTGTCAACACCCGCTCGTCCGTTTTGGGAAAGATGGGGCAGGAGTCGGTCGGATGAACTCAGATTCTCGGGAGAAGATCCTGGCGGCCGCGAAGCAGGTCGCGCAGGCCCGTGGCTATGGCGGGCTGAATTTCCGCGATGTCGCGGCGGAGGTGGGGATCAAGGCCGCGAGCATGTACCACCACTTCCCGACCAAGGCCGACCTCGGCGCGGCGGTCGCCCGGCGTTACTGGGAAGACTCCGCGGCCGTGCTGGAGGCCATGTCGGCCGAGGAGTTGGATCCGATCGGCGCCTTACGCCGCTATCCGGAGACGTTTCGGTGGGCGCTCGCGAATGAGAATCGCATGTGCCTCTGCAGCTTCATGGCCGCCGAATACGACGATCTGCCGGAGCCGGTGAAGAAAGAGGTCCAGGCCTTTGTCAACGTCAACGTGGCGTGGCTGAAGAAGGTCCTATCCCAGGCCGGCGTGGTCAAGCCCAAGGAGAGCGAACGTCGGGCTCGGGCCATCTACGCCGCCGTCGCTGGCGCGCAACTGGTGGCGAGAAGCCGCGCCGACGTCTCGCTTTATGACGAGTTGATCGAGGGATACCGTGCGGCTGGGCTGCTGCCGGCGTGATCGTGGCGAGCTCCAGACGTCAGGCGGCCCGGGAGCACAACAACATCGTCCGCTCGCTCAAGTGGCGCGGCCCGTGCGACGGATGGGGATGCCGACGTTCAACACATCCCATTCTCAGCTTTCCACGGAGCAGATGCCCGAGCGTCGGCAAGACCTCGTCGCGTCTGCTCCGTCGAGCGGCTGGTTCCGATCCGAGGACGGCGAACGTGCAGATGCCAACCATTCTCCTCAGCTTGATCCGGTAGGGGAGGAGCGGCTGCCGCCCGCGTCCGCGCGAAACCTCCCGAATTCATCCACGCCTCTGTCCGACCGCCCGCCGAAAGAGCAATGAAGCTGACGGGAAGAGAATCGCCAGTCCGCGGGCGGGCCGTGTGAGGCCCTGTTGCCGGCGTCGCCTCTTGGGCCCGGATCCGAGCCATTCCCGCGAGTCGTGTGCGACGGCGCCCTGCGATCGCGACGCGTCGGCGGCGTTCCAGAATCCGTGACAGCTCCGAGCCTCCGGACGGCCCACCGCCCCCGTCGCGCCGAGGGTGCGCGCCGATCGCTTTCCATCCACGAAAGCTCTAACCGTGAATCTCAGCCCTCCTCGCACTCGAAGGGACCGACGCCCATGAACCGCCATCCGCTCCGTCCGCAGGTCCGCAACCGCCCTGGAATCGCGGCACGATCGCGCCGGGCTCGCTTTGGCCTGGAATCCCTCGAGGACCATTGCGTCCCGACCGTGTTCAGCGTCAACAGCCTGGCCGACGTCCTGAGCCCCGGCCCGGGCATCGTCACGCTTCGCTCGGCCATCCAGCAGGCCAACGCCACACCGGGCGGGAACACCATCAACCTGACCGTACCCGGCGACTACAAGCTCACCCTGCCCGGCGCGGTGGGCGAGACCGATAACGCCGCCGGCGAGCTCGCCATCCTGCCCACCGGCGGCGACCTGACCATCACCAACACCAGCGGCGGCGGGGTCACGATCGATGGCAATCACCAGTGCCGCGTCCTCGACATCAACCCCACCTTCGACCCGGCCAATCCCAGCCCCAGCTTCCTGGTCACGCTCACCGGCCTGACCGTCGAGAACGGGGTCGCCGGCGATTCCGCCAATCCCGACGGCGCCACCGCCACCGGGGGCGGCATCCGCGACAACGGCAACGCCAGTTTGACCATCAGCGACGTCACGATCACCAACAACTCCGCCACGGCCGACGGCGGCGGCATCGGCTTCGAGGACACGGTCAGCACCCCCTGGACCTTCACGGCCAATGACAGCATCATCAGCCTGAATCACGCCGGCGACGCGGGCGGGGGCATCGATGTCGACGGCTCGGGCAAGGTCTTCATCAACGCGGGCACGGTCGTCACCGGCAACACCTGCCTCAACCAGGGCGCGGGCATCTGGCTCGACGCCATCCGGGTGGGCAACACGTTCCAGACCGCCAACCTGACCGTCACCGGCGCGATCGTCAGCGACAACGTGGCCCAGGCCGGCCCGGGTGGCGGGATCGGCAACGCGGGCAACGGCGTCGTGACGATCACCAGCAGCACCATCGAGGACAATTTTACCGGCGGCACCGGCGGCGGCTCCGGCGACGAGAACGCCCAGGGCACGCTGATCGTGCAGGACAGCCTCTTCCTGGGCAATGCCTCCGGCAGCTTCGGCGGCGCCATCCAGGTGGGCAGCCCGACCACGACGATCACCACCAGCGAGTTCAAGAACAACTCGGCGCAGGGCGACGGCGGCGCCATCTTCGCCAACGGCGCGACCCTGGACGCGACGAACAGCACCCTCGCCGGCAACATCACCTCCGGCCACGGCGGAGGCATCGAGCTCGAGACCTCCGGCTCGGGTGCCGCCGGCTCCGCGATCACCTTCACCACGATCACCGACAACGGCTGCGTGAATAATAACGCGGGCAGGATCGGCGGCGGTATCGACCTCGGCCAGGGTGGGCCCTTCACCGGGTCGGCCCAGCTCACGAACGACACGGTCAGCGCGAATTTCGCCGTCTCCGGCGGCGGGCTGGCCTTCTCCCACGGGGGGACGGTCAACGTTCAGAACACGATCATCGCCGGGAACCACGTGACGAACTCGAGCCCGGCCTACCTCGACGTCAACGGCACGAAATTCACCAGCCTGGGCAACAACCTGATCGGCAACCGGGACGGCTTCGAAGGCAACTTTTTCACCCAGTCCACCGACCTGACCGGCACCGCCGCCAAGCTGCTCGATGCCGTGCTCGGCCCGCTCCAGAACAACGGCGGCCCGACCATCGGCGCCCGGCGCCTCGCTCGTCCTGGAGACCGAAGCCCTGCTTTCCGGCAGCCCGGCCATCGGCAAGGGCTTGGCCCCCGGCACCGCAATCGCCGACGAACGCGGCTTCTCGCTCGCCGCCGGCGCAGCCCATCGACGTCGGTGCCTTCCAGACCGGCGCCCTCGCGGCCGGCGGCATGGTCGACCTGGCGGCCTCGGTCCCGGCCGCGGTCGCCGGCCAGTCGCTCACATTCACGGCGACCATGACCCACCAGCCGGCCGGCTCGAACCCTGGCACACCCTTCGGCACGGTCGTCTTCACCGTGGACGGCACCCCGGCCGGCAGCTTCGCCCTGAGCGCGGACGGCGTGGCGACGCTGACCCTGCCGAGCGGCCTGCCCGCCGGTTCGCACTCGGTGACGGCCGCCTATCAGGCGCCGGCAGCTATGCGGCCAGCTCGACAACTCTCGCGGTGCCGGTCGGCCAGGCCCAGAGCGGCACGCAGCTCGCGGTCTCCAGCTCGAGCGTGGTCCTGGGCCAGCCGTTGACCCTCACGGCGACGGTCGCCGCGCTCGCCCCGGGCATGGCGACGATATCCGGTTCGGTCCGCTTCTTCGACGCCGGCACCCTGCTGGGCACCGCCCCGCTCGTCGGCCGCCAGGCAGTCTTCGCGGCCTCGACGCTCGGCGTCGGCTCAAACACCTTGACGGCGACATTCGGCGGTGACGGCAACCTGGCCGCCAGCGCCGCGTCGCCGGCCACGGTGACCGTGACGAAGGCCGTCCCGTCGATATCGCTGATCGCCACCAGCCAGAACCTCCGCCCCAAGCAGTCGACCACGCTGGTCGCGGCCGTCAGCGGGCCGGCGAGTGCGGCAAGCGGCACCGTCACGTTCCTCGACAATGGCATCCCCGTGGACACCACAACGCTGAAGAACGGGGTGGCGATCTTCACGACGTCGAAGCTGCACGCCGGCAACAACGTCTTCACGGTCAGCTACGGCGGCGACACCAATGACCAGCCCGCTACCACTGCCACCGGCGTCGATGTGGTCCTCGTGACGAAGAAGGGACACGGCGGCGGCAATCAACGCGTACGCGTGCCGTCTGCCGGCTTCCGCGGCCGATCGATGGTGGTGACGCCGGCCCGGGTCGGAAATCCGACCGAGCAATCGGCCGGGGCCCAGCCCGACATCGGCCGGATCGCCGGAGCCGGCCAGGTCTTTCTGGGCAAGACCCTCCACAGACCCAGGTGAGCCCGACCCGCTCGTAGGGAACTGGCTGGATCATCGACCACGGATGGATTCTCGACCACGGAACACACGGAACGGAAAGGATCTATTCCGATCTTGATCCCCTTCCGTGTGGTCCATTGTTAAGCCATGGGGCGGGCAGACGGTCGTATCCGCAGACTATGGACTGAACAATCGCCGCAACACCGACGGACGTCACGGCATGATATGGTGCTCGTACACCCCGTGCTTGAGCAGGCGGCCCTCACCGTCGAAGAACAGGTAGACGGAAATCTCGACAATATCGAGAGGATACCTGGCGGCGTCGGGGTACTCGACCCGGATCAAGGAGTGCACGGAATCCTCGTCCAGCCCCGCGTCCCTGGCCGCGGACCGGCTCCCGCCACCACCCAGCCATAAGCCCGTGAAGGCGGGCGTCTTGTCGCAGCGATCGAAGATGTCATACTTGATTCCACGCGGCGGGTATTCCGCGGTCTGCGTGATGCCCTCGGAGACCAACCAGATTTCAACCTCGTCCCGGCTCTGCCCGGGCCTGAGGACCTGCCCGAATAATCGGTCCGCGCGGGCCACCGACATCGGCGTCGTCGGCCAGCCGACCAGAAGAAACCACAGGATCGCGAGCAAGAGCCCCAACACCCCGAGCATCTTCAGGCTCGACCGACTGTTGTTCATGGGGACCCTCCCGTGGGTTTCACCACCGGTGCCGGCCGGAAGCGAAGATGTGCAAGAGTCCGCCCACTCTAACAAATCTCGAACGGAATCCCACGGCGACCGCCTGTGAGACCCCGAAATCCGGGGAAGGGGACTGAAACATGGGAGCCAGGGATACAGCGCGGGGCACGGACCTGGCGCCCGAGCAGCGGGCGCGGATCGACGCCATCCGGGCCGCGAACCGAACGCCGCAAGCCCGGGTCCGACAGGCCGCGATCCGGGAGGAGTATGCCGACAGGCCGGGCCTTGACGAGTTGATCCGCCGGGGGAAGGTGGATCCCGAACGCATCACGACGATGAGCGCCGCCGGGGCGTTGCTTGAGGCCACGGCGGCCGTGCGCCGACGCGCGAGGCCCGGGGCATCTCATTGACCGAGGTCTCCCGACGCTCGGGTCTGCCCTTGCCGGCCCTGAGCCGCCTGGAATCGGGAAAGAACCCGCGACCCACGTTCGAAACCCTGGCCCGCTACGCGGCCGGCGTCGGGCTCGAGCTCGACATCGTCGTCCGAGAACGCCGAGAGGCCGAGCACTCGCCGGCGACCGCGAAGGACGAGGTCCTGGCGGTCCGCTCGGCGGACCTCGACCGACTCCTCGCGACGATCCACGGCCAGGTCAACGCGCTCCGGGCCTCCGCCCAGGTAACGGCGACTGGTGCCGGCGACGACAGGTGAACGGCATCCTTGTGTTCGCGCAGGACCAGGGCATTTCGGTGCCGGGAAGGAAGGACCCGCATGAAAGCAGACGTCCTGACGCGTGCGGAGCAGTCTCGGTGGGCGGGCCACGCCTATTGTGCACTGGCGATCTATATCGGTTCGCTGGCGTTCCCGATCCCCGTTCCCGGGTTCATTGCATTCGGCTTCGCCTCCGAATCGCTCGTCCGTTCCAGCACGAACCCGGCCACTGCTTTCGTCGGGGACTGGCTTCTCGGTCTCTCCTCCTTGGCAAATCCGGCGCTCTGGGCCGGAATAGTTTTCCTGGGTGCGTGCAGGCCGCGGCTTGCCGCCCTGTCCGGGGTGCTCGCGCTCGTGCTGGGTGCCTGCGCCTGCGGCCCTTCGCGTTGTGCCAGTACCTCTGGCTGGGGAGCATGGTCTATATCGTGTTCTTCGGAATCTGCGGTCCCGGCGACGTCTCGGCCACCGACCGTGCAACCCAGGCCAGACCGCCGCTTCCGAAGGTCCGCCTCATCTTCTTCCCGGCCGTCGCGCTCCCCTTGCTCTTCGGGGTTCTGATTCTCCAACTGGGCCAGCGGGGCTATATCAAGGAGACCCCTGATAGCTTTTTCGGCCCCGACCCAAATGCAGAGGTCTCGACCGGCGAGGACGCCAGGCGGAAAATCGTCGAGTCGGCCCGGCGAGAGCTCCCTTTCGGAGCCGCCAAGCCCGAGTTGCCCACCTCGGCGAGCGACGTCTGGCTGTTCGAGGACGGTTCGTTCTCCTGTGCGCGACCTACTGGACGTTCCGTTGCGGCAGCCCTGAAGAGTGCCTGAAAGCCGTCGAGAGCCTCGGAGGTCTTCGACGAGCCGACCTCTCACCCTGGCACCCATCGCGTTATGCGGTGAACATGCAGGGGCCGGCGTTCTTCTCGACGGACTCGGAGCCGAGCACGAGGCTCCGCGCCATCCCCTGGGATGTTCGCGGGATCAAGAACGGGTTGGTCTACGAAAAGGTTAGAGGCGATGACCTCCTGATCTATTACGCGATTGACCTCGACCGCAGCCGTGTCTATCACGTGATGGAGTCGGGAGGACTTCCCGATGACGAGGATCAGCTCACGGGAAAGTGACCAGACAGGGCACGCATGGTAACCGCGCAGGCGCGACGGTCCGATGCCACCCCCGAACCCACACGCCCAATAGTGGGGTGGCGTCCAATCACGACCTGCGTAGGCGCGAGGCGAGCCACGCCAACCAGCCCCATCAAGGGCGGCCCGACGCGGCCATGGGCGTGTGCTCATGCCCCTCCATCCCATCGATCCGGCCCCGACGATCGCAAGGCGATCCGTTCCGACGGCCGGACGGATGGCGGCCGGGTCAGCCCCGGCCCGGCCGGCAGCGGGCCGCCCGCGAGCCCCCGGCGGCGGGCGGGGTCGGTGCTCCGACGATCGATCATGCACCGTCTACCCGGCCCGAACGGGTTGGCGGCCCGATATCGACGGGTCACCGACGACGTTGTTAACCTGGGAATGGCACGGGATGATCGTCCTTTCCCGACGGAGAAGTGTCGATGTCCACCGCGATCCGGTACCCGCACCTGGCCATCGATGACGCCGGCACCGCGCGAGTCGAGGGCACCCGGTACAAGGTCCTCCACCTGGCCGGCGAGCACTACCACTATGGCTGGCCGGCCGAGGAGATCCTCCGTCAGCACCCCGACCTCCGGCCCGAGCAGGTCTACGCGGCCCTGACCTACTTCTACGACCACCACGACCGCCTCGTCGAGGAGATGCACACTTCCGCCGAGATCGTCGAGACCGGCCGCCTCGATCCGCAACCCACTCGCGCCCAGCTCCTGGCCAGGCGGGCTCGCAGGAATCCCTGAGCATGCCGTTGCCAATTTACATGGACGTGCATATCCCGCTGGTGGTCACCCAGGGCCTGCGCCGGAAGGGGATCGACGTGCTCACCAGCCAGGAGGACGGGACGGCGGAGCTGGATGACGAGGCCCTCCTCGACCGAGCGGCCATGCTGGGCCGCCTCCTCTTCACCCAGGACCAGGATTTCCTCGGAATCGCCTCTGAGCGCCAGGCGACCGGTAGCCCGTTTCTCGGCATCCTCTTCGCCAACCAGCATGGCGCCAGCTTGGGACGACTCATCGACGATATCGAGCTGGTCGCCTCGTGCGGCGAATGGGAGGAGTTCTCCAATCGGGTCACCTATCTGCCCCTGAAGGCATGATCGCGGTGCCTCATGAAACCTTAAGGACAATCGCGATGCTGAGGCGACGAGCGAGAATCTCCGTTGGCTCGAGGCGCCCTGTCAATCGGTCAGCCAGGATCCAGACGACGATGCCCACATTGTGCGGCGGCGTCGATCTGGCCGCGAAATGCGTTAACGTGACCATGACGGCGACGACCCAGTTCCCCCGGTTCAGTTCCTCGCGTGAGACGACGATGACCGGCCGCTTCCCGGCGTCGGTATCCGCCAGGTCAACCTCGCCGGCCTGGATCATCAGTAGGCATTCTCCCTCGCCCACTGGTCTCGCGCCTTCCGCGCCGTCCGGGACCAGGCTTCCTGCTCGTGTCGGGCCCCGTCGGACTGCAGGAGCTCGCGCATCCTCTGATAGACGTCGGCGCGCAGCAGGACGTATTCCGTCCCGGTCTGGGGATCGGCGACCTCGACGGGCGCATCGCCCGCCTCGGCGACCGCGGCGCGCTGCTCTGGGGTCATGGTTGTCATGGGGCCTCCTGGAGAAATGCTACCACCTCCCCCCGGAGAGCACCCCGTCCCGGCCGGCTCGCGGCGAGCGACGGCGGGCCGGTGCGTCCCGTCGCATCGATCCGGACCCGCCCATTGCAAGGCGATCCGTGCCGACGGCCCGAGGGATGGCGGCCGGTCGAGCCTGGGCCCGGCCGGCGACGGACCGGGCGGGATGAACCCGATCACCACCTCGCCGCCCCCGGCATCCGTCGTCAACGGGCCGATCAGCTTCCGCGGTTCTCACTCGCCGTCGGGAGCCGTCCGCACGCGGACCTCGCGGATCAGGCGATCGCCGAGGCGGTCCCGGGCGACCTCCAGGTCGTGGTGCGTCTGCAGGTTCAGCCAGAAGTTCTCGGACGTGCCGAAATACCGGCCGAGCCGCAGCGCCGTATCGGCCGTGATCGCCCGGATTCCCCGGACAATCTCATTGATCCGGCGAGGGGGTACGCCCGTGTCCCGGGCCAGCCGGTACTGGCTGAGCCCGAACGGGACGAGGAACTCCTCGTGGAGGACCTCGCCGGGATGGATCGGCGAAGGCTTGCGCCGCGCCATGGGGTGACCTCGTCAGTCAATGGTAATCGACGATCTCGACATCGTGGGCCTCGCCGTCTTCCCACACGAAGCAGATGCGCCACTGGTCGTTGATCCGGATCCGCGGAAACATCGGATCATCCGAGCAGCATGACGCGAAGCGCACCGGGGTATCCAGGAGCGGCCATGAAGGGATTGGCCAGGACAAAGGGCCGGCATCGAAGCCGAAGAGAAGCGGCCGGAAGAGGGGACGCCCGGGCGAGCCGACGATCGCCGCCTTCGGCGACCGCGACAATCGGGCCCTCGGCGAGGTCAGAGATTTCGACGGGTCCTGGCCGCCTGGCCGGAGCGGAATCGCGCCGTCACCCGCGTGGTTCGTCCGGCCGGCCCCCAGGGATCGGCTCTATGGCGGACCCGTCGCGATGACGCGCGCCCCTGGCGAGCCCGGCCTTTCCCGGCCGCTCGTTCAAGCCGGGCTGGTCACTTCCGTCCGTGGCCGACCGAGATCGACCCCGGCTCCGACGGAGGCCGACCCGCCCGCCGGATTCCGGCCGGTACCGGGCCGCCCGCGAGCCCCGGTCGGCGGGCGGGGTCGGGTCGGATGAACCGTACCGTTGCGTGTCCCCCACCCGGCGACCGTCGCCGCCGGGCCTGCCACCGCTCTAAACTCGGGGGCGGATCGCGTCCCAGTCGATGGCCGCGACCCACAGGTGCTCTCCGGGAGAAAAACGGACCTGGCCGTCGACTTCGAGTTCCTCGTCATGAAGGGTCAGCGCCAGGCCGTCGCGCAGCGTGATGTTCTGGCGCGACAGGTCACGGATCGTCCCGACCGTGTTCAGGCGCAGCCGACCCTCGGTGTCGGCGTTGTGGAAATCCGCATAGACCAATAGTCGTGACATGGATCAACCCTCCCGGATGCCCGCCGCGCCGGGTTCGGCCGGGTTGGGGTCAGGAGCCGACTCGCCTGCTCGGGCGTCAGGCCGCTGGCGGTCGCATGATTCGGGCTCCGTCCCGACGTGCGGACCACATCACCCCCGAGCTGCCGGGATCCCTGCCGACGGTCGTCACCCCGACCTGCCCGTGAGGAATCGCAGCACCCAGGTGTTCGACCGTCGCCCCGGCCGCCGACTCCACCGAGATCCCCGTGATGCCGGACGGGTGGGTCGCCGTTCCCCTCTCGATATCCTCGGGCTGATTCCGACCCCCGCGCACCACGAGCACCTCATCGGGCAGCGAATCCATCGTAGCAGATTCCTTCACGGACGGAATCCGATCAAGGACGTCGTCACGGTGTCGTCCCGCGGAAGTCCTCGGTTCCATCCGGGTATCTCAGGATACCGGCCGAGCCGATCGTCGCGAGACCCCGCGGCGTCGATCATGAGGCCCGGCGGGCAGCGGCTGACCCGGTCATCGATCGGCACGATCGGGAGATTGGTTTCCCGCTCGAAGACACCCCGGGGCATCGGCGGCCGGCTTCTGTCTCCTTTCCAGACGGCCAGGAACCCAAAGACCCGGGCTGACCCTTCACGCCCTCGGGCGGACGACCGGAGAAATCAGCCGCCGCCGAAACGGACGAATGGCATCGGCTCTGGCCCGACGCCCGAACGGCCGTCGTGGCCCCCGAGCGGCGGATGACCGGCGTCCTCGGGTGCGCACGCGAACGATGGGTCGCCATCGTCGCCGGACAAGAGGACGCCTCGCCGGCGAGAAATCCATCACCGGCCGGATTTTCTTGAGGAAGTCTCGGGTGTGGCGGGGTATTACTTCCTGAGTGTGACCGGCACGAACATGCAGCCGAAATTCGGCTGAGTACAAGAGGCCAACGGGTCCGGGAGGATTTGTCCGCAGATGGACGCAGATCCGATCCCGGCCCGTCCCGCGCGGCTCGTTCGACGAGTCCTGACGCGGCTCCGGTCCCCGAGAGACGTCGCATCTTCCTCGATCTGCGTCATCTGCGGACAATCTTCATCTCGGCGGCGGCATGGTCCGCGGTCCAGGGCCGGGAACCGTTCGTACCAGCAACACCTGGGAGCTACGATTGAGGACGGGAGGTCGATCGATGGCACAGCCTGGAGCGGGGGGAGTCGTCCGGCTGATCCAGAACTTGTGGGATGAGGGGACGGTCGCCTCGCTGGACGACGCCGAGTTGTTGAGGCGATTCCTGGGACGCGGCGCGACCGCCGAGGCGGCGTTCGCGGCCCTGGTGCATCGGCACGCCCCGATGGTCCTTCGCGTCTGTCGCGACATCACCCGCGACCCGCACGACGCCGAGGACGCCGCCCAGGTCACGTTCCTGGTCCTGGCACGGGAGGCCCGCTGGATTCGACGCGGCGAGGCGCTGGCGAACTGGCTGTTCGGCACGGCCCGCCGCGTCGCGGCCCGGCTGGTCCGCGATTCGGCACGTCGTCGCCGGCACGAGCGGCGATACGCCGCGGCGACTGTGCTCCAACGCGAGTCGGACGGCCCCGGGGATGGCCAGGAGAGCGAGTGGGCCGACCTGTACGCCGAGCTCGACCGGCTGCCCGATCGCTACCGGGTCCCCGTCGTCCTGTGCGATCTGGAGGGCCTGACGCACGACCGGGCCGCCGCCGTGGTCAACTGTCCGCTCCGGACCCTCCAGACCCGCCTGTACCGCGGGCGCGAGCAGTTGCGACGGCGATTGCAAAGGCGCGGCCTGTCGCCGGAGGTCGGTCTCGCGGGCGGCTCGCTCACGGCCCGGGTCAGCCCGGCCCCGGTACCGACCCCATGGGCCGACGCCACGACCGCCGCGGCAATCCGAACGATCATGGGCCAGGATCTGTCAACGGTCGTCCCCGACGCCGTGGTCCGGATTCTCCGAGGAGTCAACCGTGCCATGGGCGTCTCACGAGTGATGCGGATCACCACCGTCATCGTCATCATCGGGTTCGCCGCCGGACTGACCTTCGCGCTGGCGCCGGTCAGCGCCCGGGTCGCAGCCGAGGAAGGCGCGGCCCGAGGTCAGGGCGACCGCCAGAGAAGAACGGCCGGCGCCGTCGGGCCAGGTGACGACGCCGATCACGGTCCGTGGCCGGGGAACCGACAGCCAGGGCCAGCCCGTCGCGGGGGCCACGATTTACCTGGTCTCGACCAACGGAAAGGACGCCCTGCTCGGCACGACGACCACCGACCGCGACGGGTCGTACATCTTCCGGGACGCCCGGCTTCCCGTCTCTCGATGGGGTGCCGAACCCGACAGCCCACTGCAAGGGACGTTCCAGGTCTACGGCACCGCCCAGGGACATGGATTCGCCTGGCACGGCATGCGCGGGTATCAGCCTCGCCGACGGCCCGACGACTGGGGAAAGATGGTGGGCGGAGAGACCACCCTCTTCGGCGGCGACCCCAAGGTGATGGACCTGAGATTCCCGCCCGCCGCCGGCCTCACCGGGTCGGTCGTGGACGCGAACGGACGCCCGGTGGCCGGCGTCAAGATCACGATCGGTGGTTGCGATTTCCTCGATACCACGGGCAAGGAATCGCACCCCAACTACCGGGAATTCTGGTCCGTCCAGAATGCTCCCGCGGCAATCACCACGACGACCACCGGCCCCGACGGCCGCTTCCGGCTGGAAGGGCTGCCCAGGGAGGTCGGATTTCGGATCTACGTCGAGCACCCCGAATATGCCTGGATGGACCTGTACGCCGCGACGACGGACCGGCCGACGACCGCGTTCGATTATCCCCGCCAGTCGATGTCCGGTGGTGTGCGGCCGCCGGTCGCCACCGGCGAGATCGCGATCAACCTCCGCGCGACGCGGCGGATCGCCGTCCGCACGGTCTTCGACGACTCGGGCGGTCCCGCGCCCAGGGTCAAGGTCTCCGCGGGGAGCGACACGGGAGGGGCGTCGGCCTATGGCATCTCCGACGCCGAGGGCAGGCTCGAGCTCCGCCTGCCGCCCGGCCGGTACGAGGTTGTTGCCGACCCGACCGAGGGCGGAGCGGAATGCCTCCGCACGATTACGACGCTCCGGGTGACCGACCAGCCCGCCGAGCCGTCGCTCGAAATCCGGGTGAGGCCAACCTGCGCGCTGATCCTCGAGGTCGTCGATGCCAGGACCGGCCAGGGCATCCTCGGCACCCAGTTCGTCGGCGAGCTCGAGTCCGCGGGCCAGCCCGGCGGGCGGATGGGCGTGCAGAGCCGGCCGGGCTACATCGATAACCCACGGTCCGACGCGAATGGCCGTCTCCGCGCCATCGTCGAACCGGGGAAGTGGGTCTACGCCGTGGCACAGGTCCCCGAGTCCGCCGGTTATCCTCGGCCGTATCCCGAGAGGCGAGTCACCCTCACCCCCCGCGGGAAGGTGACCGTCCGGTTCGAATTACAAAAGCGATGATCAGTCCGGCAAACTCCGCCATTCGCTACGATCCGACCACACCCCGCAATCCGTGCATCCCGATCGATGCGTAATAGCGCACCGCAAGAATGAGTGGTTCAGGCCAGGCGTCAATACACCCGGCCGCAGTTTGACAACACCGACCCATCTAAGGCGCCCGACGGTTGATTGGCTCACAGTCCAGGGCCGGCACCCCGCCCCGGAGCGGACCGGACCGATCCGTCCGATGCGATCGGATCGGCCGGGGTCGGCAGTGGTCCGGGCTTCGGTCCCATCTCCGCAGGCCAACCCTGCGGCACCCGCTCCAGGAGGGTGACTGTCTGCCGATCCGGGCCGAATCCGACCGCCGGATGGAGCCGGCTCCTCCGACGGATCGGGCCCGGCGACCACGCTGCACCGGTCCGGTCCCGACGGGCCGAGGGAGACCTGCGGGCCCGGCCGCGGCAGGGTCGGAGGATCACGCCTAACCAGAAATCAGTGGCCTAATATGAACCGGCCGCAAAATACTCCCCTCGCTCCGGAAAACTTTGGAAAGATCACCGAAATTTTTTATGCTTCCGGCCCAAGGACTTGCGTCGCGCCGCAGCCACTTCTGGCCGATAGGTGCATTTCAGTTTCTGCAAACCTGATACATCCTGATAGTAGGGGGAGAAAGAAGGGCCGAGGGGGTACAGGGGGTTTTGGGGGCACCGGAGCATAAAATGCATGCAAACAATCTCACCGCCGGACCCGATGAGGTGGTCATGGGCGGCGGTCCCGGGGCGATCGGTTGATGCCGGCTTGCGCGAGCTGACCGCTGCGATGGCATTCGAGGGCGCCACCGACGAGGCAACGTTCGCCGACCTTGTGGAGGAGGTCCTGGTGGCGGGGCTGGAGCCCGTCGCCGTCGTGGCCCGGGATCACCTCAGGTCGCACGAGTCGGAGGCGGCGGCCGAGGCCGTCGAGGGTGCCGGGGCATGCCTGGTGGGCGCCGCCGCCGTGGAGCCGGCGCCGATCGATGGGATGATCTCGAAGGTCGAGGGTGCGAAGCCATCGGCGGCGGCGTGGAGGAAGGGGGCGGTCGATGCGGCCTTCGGCTCGGCGTTGCACGACGTCACGCCCGGAGAGATCGCGGGGTAGTTCCGACGCCGTGCGGCGTATGCAATGCAAACCTGAGGCGCTCTAACGATCGGGCTTACACGACCCGGCCTTGATCACCCATGATGCTGGCCAGGTCGGTCTTTCCGAAAGAAAAAACTTATCACATTCGTCCAATAAAATGTGAACCTATTACAAATCATTCAGTCAGCCAGTACTCTGCTGCTTAGTTCGTATTCGTACGGCCTACAGGACACCGCCCACCTATGACCGCTGGGAAGGCGGGGCAGCCGAGATTGAAATGCCCGGCTATGGCTTCGCCAAATAGGACCACGCAATCGGGAAAGTGAAGGAGAAGATCGCCGGACGGAGCCGGCTCCTGCAAGGAGGCGGAACTGCGTGTCTTCTCGTAGGAGGCGGCTCCATCCGTCAACCCGGACTTTCCCCATCGCGTTGAGCTCTTCAGTTACTCGACGTTCTCAGGACCCGCACCGGCCCAAGCAGGCCGGAGGGAAGGAGGGGCGAATCGGCTCCCGGAGCGTCCAATGACGTCCACGCGTACTTCTTCGTGACGCCGGGCTGCTGGTCCCCTATCAACCGGTTGGCCCACAGGTTCGTCACCTTGATCTCCAACGTATTGGCGCTGGGCTTCAACGCGCCGGTGACATCAGCCCGGAACGGCGGTCTCCACAGCACGACGGCGGGCTTGCCGTCCACCGCGACCTCGGCAATGTCCTTTACGCTCCCGAGGTCCAGCAGCATCCTGGCACCGGTCGCGAACCATTCGGCCGGGGCCTCGATGGTCTTCGTATAAGTTGCCGTGCCGGAGAAGTACTTCACTCCGGGATCGGCACTAGCGTTCCACGCGCCCAGTTTATCGAGCGTGACGCTGGCCGGGGCGCCCTCGGTTGGGCTGGAACGTGACCGTCCAGGAACCATCGATCGTCCCGACCGGCGTCTCCGTGACCTGCGGCAGCGTGCGGCCCTGGGTAGACCCGGCCTTGCGAAAGACCATGAATACGGCCTCAGCCGGATCGAGATTCAAAGAAACGGTAGTGCGCCCCTTGGCGACTCTGTATGACGCCGGCTCGATCTCGCCGGTCTCGGCATGCCAAAGGTCCGGCACTTGCCGGCCAACCGGAAAGTGGCTCTTACGTCCTCCGCGCGGTTCTTGCGGTTGTACACGAAGTAGATATCACCATCGGAAATCTTGCGATGGACGAAAGCCACGGACGTGTCAATTTGAGGCTTCGTATGCTCGAAATCCGGAGCGATCTTCAGAGCCTTGAGGGCGTCGGCTGCGGACTGGCCAGCGAATAGCTGGCCCTTTCCGACCTTGCGCGTGCCCTTGCCGGAACCCCAAAGCTGATCGGCGATGGTCTTGACCTCGGCTTGATTGTCGCTGTTGCTCGGGCTGTCCGTCGGCTTCGGGCCGACCACGATCGCGCCGGCGTTCACCAGGTCGCGTATCTTTTTCAGCACGTTGAGCGGCATGTGAACGGCGTTGTCATCGACGACCAGCACGCGATAGCTCATGCCGGTGGTCGTCGTGATGCGGCCGTTCGTAACGCCAATGCGGTTCAGGACCACGTCCGAGCTGGCGTAGTCGAGCGCAGTAGCCCTCCGGCACGTCCGGCCCCTTCTCGCCGAAGAGCGCCGTGATGTTGGAATCTTCGCCGTAATAGTACAAAATGTCGGCTACGAAGTGGCCTTGCCGGAGCATATAGCTGCTGCGCGCCAGATAAGTCATCCACGGCTTGGCGTACTCGGCCCAGGTTTCGTGACGAGTGAACCACTGCCCGTAAGCCTCGGCAATTCCTGGAGCTTTGTCGTCCACCGGCTGATGGGCAAAGCTGTAAATCTCGAACCGGTTTACCCCGTCCGCGAGTGCGGCGTCCGCGGTCGGTTTGAGCGTCGAGGGCGCAAAGGCGTACAAACTGCTTCGCCCACCGCCATCACCCTCACCGCCTGCGAAGGCGGGGAATGACTCGGCCCCAACCAGGTTCTGCCCATAGATGTGGGCCACGGAGGCGGCTTCGCGGAGGTCCTCCCTGTGGGATGTCTCCGACGGGTCGCCCGCCCACGCCGCGCCCATCGGGATGGCGGCGCTCCGCTTTACGTCCATGCCGTCTACAACATAGACGCGGGTGAATTCGTGCCCTTCCGTCTTGCGGCCCATGCCGCGCTCTTTCAACATGTCCGAGAGCATGTCATAATTGTACTCGACCGTCATTTCGGCGATGGTCTTGCGGAAGTCCCAGAGGAACCGGTCGCTGGCTTCGGCGCTCTCCACCACATGACCGACCAGCGTCGGGAGCCAGGGCGTCATCTCGTAGCCGCGGCGCCTCTTGAACTCCGCCATCATTTCCTCGGTCCAGTTCCCCTGGCCGACTTCATAATTGTCGTGAAGCAGGTAGTACAGGCCGCGTTTGCCCATCAGCCCGCCGGCAGCCTCCTTTAATTTACCCAGGTAGTAGTCGTAATAGCCCTTCACGAACGGCTTGCTGAGCTTGTCCACTTCGAGGCCGGTCGCCTCGGGAAAACTCCCGCGGTTGACAGTCCCGATGAGCGAATAGCCTAGACGCAGAACGGCCCACTTGCCTGCCGGGGGATTCCAGTTCAGGGTTCCGTCCGGCTGCATCTGCGACGTGAGATCGATGACGTCTCCTTTGCGGACCACGACGTCGCTCCTAACAGCAGGCGTCGCCATCGCGTAAATGCCGGGGGCGGTTGAGAAGGCTGCCTTGTCTTCGACGCGGTTGACCCATCCTGCGGTGCGCAAGGCCAGTTCCGAGATATTGGTTCCGGCCGGCACGGCGGGCCCGTGGCTTCGGGCGTAAGAATGGTGATGCGAAAGAACTTCGCGGTTGCCGGGGCGAACGAAATCGTGCACGCGCCGGCCGCAATATCACGAGTGGGGATTGTCAAGCGGCCTCCGGGAAGCTCGCCGACCGAATGGAACTGTTTGCCATCGTCGCTCGCTTCCAGATTCTTGCCCGAACTCTCGCCTTCCCTCATCATCATTCCGCCGCTGAGGTCTCCGAGATACATCGACATGCCGTAAACCGTGACCGGCTTCCGGAACTCGAACTGAATCCACGACTTTTGGCCTACTGGTGCGGGCGGGAGCAGCGTGCCATTGGCGTAATCGCCGTCGGTCAGCTTGGCCAGGTCGAAATTGCCGCCGCTGGAGGTGACCTTCGGCTGCAACTCGGCCATCGATTGGTCGTTCTCTGGTAGCCGGAACGCCACCACTGCGGCGTCAGCGTACCAGGGCTCCGGCGGTCTCACCTCGCTTTCCGTGCCCGTCGTGACGGCGCCCTTGGCTTCCAGGTTCTGGAAAGGGCCGACTGCGGTCGGCGGATGAGCCAACTTGCCGCGGAACGGCTTGCCGCCATCCACACGCGTCTCCGTCCAGACGAACTTCTTCATGGCCTGTGAAGGCCGGACCCAAGGGCCGCCGCTGGTGGACCATCCGGGTACGGTGTAAATGCCCATTTCCAAGCCCAACTGGTCAGCCAGCTTGGTGGTGTACCTGAAGTGGTCCATCCACTCGGGCGTCATGTACGACACGCGTTTGACGATCTGCGGGGCCTTCATGCCCAGGTCGCCCTGCGTGAAGCCGCCGATGCCGATGCGCTTCATCCACTCCAAGTCGGCCTTGATGCCTTCCTTGGTTACGTTTCCATCCGCCCAATGCCACCAGACCTGCGGTTTCGTGCTGTCCGGCGGATCCTGGAAACCTTGTTCGAGCGGGTCGCCCGGGCTCTGCGCCAGTACCGCGCATGCGCCCAGTAGCGTGACAGCCAGGGCGATGCATCTCAGTTTCATCGGTGTGCCTCGTGCTGGGCGACCGGGCGTGCTGGGCCTTCGGCGCAGGATCGTGTGACGTCGAGTGCCATCCAATCGAGCCGTTGAATGTTTACCAGTCGTCCATAACAACTAACAACTTCGCGTCTCTGGTGAACTTCGTGGCCATGATCTCGGACCCCAAGACTCGCATCGGCCATTCCCGTCTGGCAAGCCGACCCGGGGCGACGTGTTGTCTGCCTCGGCATCCGGACAATCAACTTCGCGGCTGGGGGAGGATGGCGTCATTCCACTCGCTGTGGAACCTGTCCTTCCTCAACCTGATCCTCGCCATGCCCTCTTTCGGGACGTTGATCCCCGACGGGTACGAATTGCACCAGGCCCGAGGCGATGGCACGCCGCGAGACACCCGTTGCTCGGGAGACCCTGGCGATACCGCCACGACCGATGGCGGCCGCCTCGGCTGCGGACGCAAGTCGGCGCGTCCGTTCATCGAGGAACGGGGCGAGCATCTCGAATCGGGCTTTGACCTCGAGATCATCGACCATGCCCTACAGCATAAGCTCGAATTCGGTATTCGCCACCCTTATTTCGTGGCGTGCCCTGGGCCATCCGACGACTCCGGGCCGGCTGCCGGCGAGGGTGACTCGACCGTTCCGCATCGAGTATCATCGGGGCGACGACCTTCCGGCCGTTCGAGTCGGGGTCGGGATTGGGACACCGGGCGTGGCAGGGCCGGAGGCAAGACTTGCGGATCATCGGCTTCGAGACCTTCCTGGCCAACGCGGGCCTGAGGAACTACCTGTTCGTCCGCCTGCGGACGGATGCCGGCATCACCGGCATCGGCGAGGCGACGCTCGAATGGCAGGAGCGGACTGTCCAGACCGTCCTGCACGAGTGGGTCGAGGGGCGAGTGGTCGGCCGCGACCCGTTCGACATCGAGGCCATCGTCGGCGGGATGATCCGCGACCAGTATCAGGGCGGCTCGACGGTGATGACCGCCATCAGCGCGGTCGAGATCGCGCTCTGGGACGTCGTCGGCAAGGCCGTGAATCAACCCGTGTATCGGCTGCTCGGGGGGCGCTGTCATGCCACGATCCCGGCGTATGCCAACGGCTGGTATGGCGGGGCGCGGTCGCCGGCCGACTATGCCGAGCGGGCGCGGGCGGCGGTGGCTCGAGGCTACCGGGGGCTCAAGTTCGACCCGTTCGGGATCGCGTGGAAGGTCATCGATCGCGAGGCGGCCGACGCCGCCGAGGCCATCGTCGCGGCCGTGCGCGAGGCCGTGGGCGAAGATGTCGACCTGATGATCGAGTTCCACGGCCGGCTGGGTGCCGGGGCGGCCTCGGCGATGATCCGCCGGCTCGAGCGGTTCCGACCGGCCTGGTGCGAGGAGCCCGTCGCGCCCGAATGCCTCGACCTGCTGGCGGAGGTCAAGCGCTCGGCCGGCTGCCCGATCGCCGCGGGCGAGCGGCTGTATACCCAGGCCGACTTCTATCGGCTGACGGCCCTGCGCGCCGTCGACATCGTCCAGATGGACCTGTCCCACTGCGGAGGCATCCTCGCGGGCAAGAAGATCGCCGCGATGGCCGCGCCGCAGGACATCCTGGTCGCGCCGCATTGCTCGATCGGCCCGGTCGCCCTGGCCGCCTGCCTGCACTTCGACGTCTCCACGCCCAACTTCCTCGTGCAGGAGGCATTCGCCGAGTTCGACGTCCCCTGGCGTAACGAGCTGGTCGGGGGCTGGAACCCGATCAGGGACGGCGCGTTCCACCTCGACGATCGGCCGGGGCTCGGCCTCGAGCTGGACGAGCGGGCGATCGCCGAGCATCCCTATGTGGCCAACGCGTTCCCCAGCCTGTGGGACGGCGACTGGCAGACGAACTTCACCCAGGACCGGCGGTAGTGGCGAATTCGACGCGTGGGCCGTCTCGTGCTGCCATGGGAAACTAGGAGAGACTCGATGGGCACAGAGGAGAGAATGAACCCGATCGGCCCGCCGGTGCCGGAGTTGCCCGTCGCCGATGTCGAGCGCGCACAACGGCATTACCGGGATGCACTCGGTTTCGAGATCGGATGGCTCTACGAAGGCAAGGAGATCGGCGCCGTGTCACGCGATCGCGCGGTGATCTTCTTCCGGAAGAGGCAGCCGCCATTCGAGCCCGCCGTCCACTGGGTGTTCGCCGAAGATATCGACAAATGGTACGAGGAACTGAGGTCGTCGGGTGCGAACATCGTGGATCCCCTGGAGACCAAGCCCTGGGGATTACGGCAGTTCACCGTGGCGGACCTGGACGGGAACGTCTTCTATTTCCACCATGACTGACCGGGCTTCCATCGGGACACCGCCGGGCCGGCGAGATGGTTGACTGTCGCGTTGTAGCGAGGACCGATCAATGCGCACGTTCCGGATCGCGATGACCGGCGACTACCTCGACGCCACCGGTGCGGTCGCGTATGGAGACGTCGGCCTCGATCGGCTCGACGCGTGTCCGTTCGTCCGCCGGCACTTCGTGACGGACCTCGCCCCGCGGCCGGGCGACGACGCGTACTGGTCGCGGCTGTACTCGCTCGAGGTGACGCCCGAGCACATCCGGGACGTGGACGGCCTGGTCGTGCTGCGGCCCTGGATCAAGCGAGGCACGTTCGCCGCGGGCGCCGGGGACCTGACGGTGATCGGCCGGTCGGGCGCCGGCTACGACAAGATCGACCTGGCGGCCTGCACCGAGCACGGCGTGGCCGTCTTCAACGCGCCGATGGCGCTGAACCACTCGACCGCGTCGTCGGCGCTCCTCTTCATGCTCGCGCTGGCGAAGCGGCTGGTCGACCAGGAGCAGATCGTCCGCCAGGGGCGATGGGACCTCCAGCCGGCCGTGATGGGCGACGAGATCGAGGGCCGGACGCTCGGGATCGTCGGGCTGGGTCACAGCGGCCGCGAGCTTGTCCGGCTGGTCGCACCGTTCGCCATGCGGGTCATCGCCCATTCGCCGCACGCGGATCCCGACGTGGCTCGCGAGCTGGGCGTCGAGCTGACGACGCTCGAGGACCTGCTGCGACGGTCGGACTTCGTCAGCCTGCACTGCCGCCTGACCGACGCGACCCGCGGCCTGATCGGGGCGGGTCAGCTCGCCTTGTTGAAGCCATCGGCCTACTTCATCAACGTCGGCCGGGGCGAGCTGGTGGACCAGCAGGCCCTGGCGATGGCGCTGCGGGATCGGCGGATCGCCGGCGCGGGCCTCGACGTCTTCCAGGTCGAGCCGCTGCCGCCGGGCGACCCGCTGCTCGAGCTGGATAATGTGCTGCTGACGCCGCACTGGTCGGCATCGACGTCGGACGTCTGGCGAGCGACCGGCCGCGCGATGGCCGAGGGGATGCTCCGGGCCGCCGTCGGGATGCTGCCGGAGAACATCGTCAACCCGGAGGTGCTCGACCGCGAGGAATTCCGCCGGAAGCTGTCCCGGTTCGCCGCGAATGCGAGTCATCCGCATGGTGACCCCGGCGGCTGAATCTCATTAGAATCGGGCATGGCCCGCGCAGTGGTCGGGCGATCCAGGGAGCAGGAAAGGCGGATTCACAGCATGCCGCGTTGGGGATTCATCGGCTCGGGCAAGATGGCGACCGCGTTGATCCGCGGGATGATCCGGGCCGGGCTGGCGCCGGCCGGCTCGATCTGCGCGAGCGACCCGCTGCCGTCGGCGAGGGAAACGCTCGCGTCCGACGCGGGGATTGCGACCTTCGCGTCGAACCTCGAGGTCGTCGGCCGGAGCGACGTGCTGGTGCTCGCCGTGAAGCCGCAGGGTATGCGCAAGGTGCTCCACGAGCTGCGGCCGTCGGTGACGGCCGAGCACCTGGTCATCTCGGTGGCGGCGGGGACGACGATCGCGAGCATTGACGAGGACCTGGGCGGCCGGGGGCGGCTCGTCCGGGTGATGCCCAACACGCCGGCCCTGGTGGGCGAGGGGGCGTCGGCCTATGCAATGGGGCCGCGGACAGTCCCCGATGATGAGGCCATCGTGACGGCCTGCCTGGAGTCGGTCGGCCGGTCGGTCCGGGTCCCGGAATCGCTGCTCGACGCGGTGACCGGCCTGTCCGGCAGCGGGCCGGCATTCGTCTACGTGATGATCGAGGCCCTGAGCGACGGCGGGGTCCGCGTCGGCCTGCCCCGCGAGGTGGCGACGATGCTGGCCGTCCAGACGGTGCTCGGCGCGGCGATGACGGTCCGCGAGACGGGGCTGCACCCCGCCGTCCTCAAGGACCAGGTGGCCTCGCCGGGCGGTACGACGATCGCCGGGCTGCACGAGCTGGAGCGCGGAGGCGTGCGAGGCGCCCTGATCGACGCCGTCGAGGCGGCCGCCCGCCGCTCGGCCGAGCTGGCCGCACTCACGCGGCCGTCGCACCCGCCCGGACCAGGGCCCGCCCCGCCGCCTCCGCCGCCCGCATCCGCGTGGGCCGAAGCCCAGGCGCCCCGGTCCGCCGCCCAGGCCTCCGCACGAGGGGCCGCCATGAAGCTCGGGTTGATCTCCGACATCCACGGCGACCCGATCGCGCTCGAGCTCGCCTGGTCGCACCTGATCGTCATGGGCGCCGACCGGATCGTCTGCGCCGGCGACCTCGTCGGCTACGGACGGTTCCCCGACCGGGTCTCGGCGTTCGTGCGCGATCGCGGGATCGACGCGGTCCGCGGCAACCACGACCGCTGGGCGCTCGAGCGTGGACCCGGCGTCCGCGACGAGTTCGGCGGCGGGACGCCCAGCCCCGAGACGCTCGAGCACCTCCGGTCGCTCCCCTTCGACCTGCTGGTTGCGGATGGACGCAGGGTCGGCGTCGTGGTGCACGGCTCGCCGCGTTCGGACATGGAGTTCGTCAATCGCGCGCACCCACGCGCCGGACATCCTGCGAGGCGACCTTGCCGAGCTGCGCTGCGACCTCCTGGTCGTCGGCCACACCCACCGGCCCATGTGGTTCCGCTGCCCCGAGGGGCTGGTGGTCAACCCCGGGTCGGTCATCTCGATGAAGGCGCGCGTCGAGACCTCCCGCACGTTCGCCCTGGTCGACCTGGAGACGCTCGAGCCGAGCTTCCACGACGTCGAGACGGGCGAGATCGTTGCAATCCCGCCCTGGTAATGTTACCTTTTCCTGGCTCGTCCACGAGCGAAACCGCCCGCGAAGTGCCCGCCTCGCCGATTCCCGGGGGAGTTCATGCCCCTCCTCCGGCAGCCCCCGGGGCAAGCCGGGGCCCATGTTCCGCCGAGTTCCATCTCGCGCGACAAGTCGTGATGCGAGACGGCAAGGCACGAAGACGGCCGCGATACCAGTCCAAGACCCGCTGGGAAAGCCGTTGAGGCTTTCGGCTCGATGGAAAACGGAAACCTCATCGACCTCTATAGCGTGCCTTTCTGGGGCACGGTCGTGGCGGCATGCCTGGTGATGATCCCGCTGGTCGGCGGGTCGATCCGGCGGCTGGCCTTCGCGATGATCAACCTGGGCTTCCTGGCTTATCTCCTCCGCGCCGACGTGGCGGTGGTGCTCGGGCTCTTGCTGGCGGCGTTCGCGGTGCTCCGGCTGATCGAGACGGGAAAGTTCCGCGTGGCCTGGCTGCTGCTGGGCGGCGCGGCGGTGCTGGCGCTGTTCCTGGTGCACAAGCTGCCGAGGTCGAGCGAGTCGAGCGGACCGGTCCACTGGCGTCCGGTGCTGACGGCGATCGGCTATTCGTACGTGGCCCTGCGACTGATCGACGTGGGCCGGGCGGTTGCCGAGGGGCGGCACCGGGCGCCCAGCCTGACCGCCCTCATCGCGTATCTGCTGCCGTTCCACATGCTGGCGGCCGGCCCGATCCAGTCGTACGACGAGTTCGCGGCGCAGCCCGAGACGCCCGCCGCACCCGGTCCGGCCAGGGCGCTGAGGTCGATCGAGCGGATCGCCATGGGGATGTTCAAGAAGTTCGTGATCGCCAACGCTCTGGAGGCGGCCTTCCTGACCTCGTTCCGGGCGTCGGGGTCGTACTTCTTCCTCGAGGTGCAGATCAACTACCTCTGGCTGTTCCTCGACTTCAGCGCGTATAGCGACATCGCGGTCGGGATCGGCGGCCTGATCGGCGTGACGACGCCCGAGAACTTCAACCGGCCGTATATCGCGCGGAACATGGTCGACTACTGGGAGCGCTGGCACATCTCGCTGTCGATGTTCATCCGGCGCAACATCTTCTTCCCGCTGCAACTGGCGATGATGCGACGGACCGACGGCCGCCATCCCCTGCTGATCGCCAGCGTGGCCCTGGGCGTCTCGTTCCTGCTGTGCGGGCTCTGGCACAACATCGGCTGGAACTGGCTGAGCTGGGGGGCGTACCACGCCGCCGGCCTGATCGCCTGCAACGCCTATCGCGAGTTCCTGCTCAAGAAGCTGGGGCGAAAGGGCCTGAAGCAGTACATGGCCAACCGCTGGATCCGTGTGCTGTCGATCGTCCTGACGTTCGAGTACGTCGCCTTCTCGCTGGTCCTGGTGACGTATCCGTGGAGCCTCTTCGACCTGTTCGGGACGGGCCATTGACGCCGGCGGTGCGGGCAGGCAAGCCGTAACCGTCGCGAGCCGAGGGAGTCCGATCGATGGAAGTGAGCGAGCAGGCGCCCAAGGCGCTCGATGGAATCCCGGCCTGGTGGTTCGCCCTGCGGGTGCTATGGGTGGCCGTCCAGGTCATCCTGATCGTCTGCCTGGGACGCAAGGGCGTGCTGTTCTTCTACCAGGGGTTCTGAGCCGAGGTGCCGCCGATGATCCAGATCTCGCGTTACCGGGGGCTGGCCGTGGTCCTCGTCGCGTTGGGGCTGATGCTGGTCCTGCTCGATGTGGGGTTGTCGGCGACGGTCGGCTTCACCGGGCGATTCCTCCCCGACGGCGAGTCGGCGACGGACAGCTCGGTCTTCAAGGCCGTCTGGGCGCGGATCGTTCCGCTGCTCTTGCCGGGCGAGCGGTCCGACCCGGCCAAACCGCTCGGCTTGCTGTTCGGCCAGTCAACCCTGGGCGCCGGGATTGACGCACGGCTGCTCGACGAGGCCGACGGCCTTCCCATCCGCTGGGCCAACCTGCACGGCTGGGGCGGCAGCATCAATCGTACCCGCGACCTCGTCAACCTGGCCTTCATCTCCGGGTTGAAGCCGGACGTGGTCCTGTTCTGCGTGAACCCTTACATGCTCATCGGACATGATTTCGAGAAGGAGCATCGGCTGGTCGCCGAGCGCGACCACAGGTCCTTCAAGCGATGGATCTGGACCTATGACAACAAGGTCGTGATGAACCACCTGGTCCAGCACGCGATGCTCCAGGCCCGGATCGGGCTCCTGAAGACGTTCCGCTACGGCTTCCTGTCGCTCTACCCGATGGAATCCGCCGGGCCGCCGCGGCCCCGGGAGAAGCTCGCCAACTTGACCCCGGCGGAGATGGACCGGAGGATTCAGGACGCGCGACGGCTCGGATGGAGCGATCCCGCCGAGTACTCGCCCGACAACTCGAACAGCCGCTCGCTGATCGGGATGGTCCGCAAGAGCCGGGCCCAGGGCGCGAAGGTCGCCATCATCCTGATGCCGGAGTACTCGGCCTTCCGCGAGATGATCCCGCCCGAGGGCGTCCGCTGCTTCGACGAGATCAATCGACGGAACTTCCCGGACGACCCGATCCCCATCTATAACCTGCGCGATCGCATCCCCGACGAGCTGTTCCTCGACCCGGATCATGCGAGCGTCGACGCGATGGCGCCCATCTCGAAGATGGTCGGGGCCTGCGTGCGGGATCTGCTCTCCGGACATCCCGATCCCCAGCACCTGTCCGTCGGTGAGACGGCGGCCCCGGCCCGGCCGTAGCTGGGGCGGGCCGGGGAGTGCGGGCGAGGCCGATCCGGCGAAGTGCGATTCATCGACCGCGCAATTCCGCGAGCAACGCATCGGCATGGTAGATGGATCGCAGCGCCTCGGTGATCCCGCGGACGTCCACGGCGATGTTGCGGCCCTGCCGGTCGTCGTAGCCGAAGTCGCGTGCCAGTCCGTAGCGGTTGCGGTCGAAGTTCAGCCCGATCACGGCGCCCGAGCGGTCGATCACGGGGCTGCCCGAGTTGCCGCCGATGGTGTCGGACGTGGCGACGAGGTCCAGCGGCGTGTCGACCGCCAGCCGACCCGACGCGCGGGCCTCGGTCCAGCTCGCGGGGATGGCGTACGGGTCGAGCCCGCCGTGCGCCTCGGCGTGGCCGAAGGCGCCGCCGAGCGTCGTGTAGGCCGGCACGCGACGGCCGTCGGCCTCGTAGCCCTTCACCATGCCGAAGGCCAGGCGCAGGGTGAACGTCGCGTCCGGATAGGCCGAGGTGCCGAGCTCCTCGAACAGGGCCCGCGCGATCCGGGCATACTGGGCGGTCAGCACGCCATCGACCTCGTCCTCGATGACCTTCCGAACGGCGCGGGCCTCGGGGTCGACCTCGCGGGCCAGCCGGATCATCGGGTCGTCGGACGCCGCGACCGTGGATCGACCGCCCCGGACCAGCTCCTTGCGATAGGCGGCGTCGGCCAGCCTCGTGCCCCGCACCAGGGCACGCGCAGCGTCCTCGGGCGTGCGGCCGGCGAGCACCTTCCGGACGGTCGGGTCCGAGTCGCCCACGGCGTGCCGCCAGTACGCCAGCGAGCGGGCCAGCTTGGCCTCCTCGAACTCGGGGTAGATCGGGGCCGGCGAATAGAGGGCTTGCTCGAGCGACGCGCGGCCGGCGTCGCCGTACTCGCGGAGCCTCTCGTTGTTGGGCCGGGTATCCTCCTCGACGAGGCGAACGATATGCCGGGCGATCTCGAACAGCTCGGTGCCGAAGGCGGACCCGCCCTCGACGTATCGGCCGGTTGCATCGGTCCGGGCGGCGATCTCGAACGAGGCGGCGATCCGATCCCAGGCCGGGCCGTACTCCCGGCTCTTGCGCGGGTCGGCCGCGACCCGGCGGCGGAGCTCGTCCTCCTGCGCCGTCTTGCGGGCGATCAGCGCGGGATCGCGCAGCCCGGCGAGCCGGCCGCGCAGGGCCTTCAGGCTGTTCTGCACGCCGAAGAGCTCCTGCTTCGCCTGCCGGGCCGCCTCGGGCCCGCGCAACGCATACTCTTTCAGGAGACCCTCGCGGTCCTCGAGCTGGTCCACCCGCCGCGGCAACGAGACGTCGCGCAGGTAGATGAGGTGGGCCGCCGTGTTCAGTCGCGCGGTCGACCCGGGGTTGCCGACGACGAACACCAGGTCGCCCTCCTTGGTACCCCGCTCGCCCCAGGGCAGGTAGTGCGCCGGCTTCGCCGGCTTGCCGTCCTCGTAGGCTCGGAAGAAGGCGACATCGAGGTCATAGCGGGGGAACTCGAAGTTGTCCGGGTCGCCGCCGAAGAACGCAATGGCGTACTCGGGGGCGAAGACCAGGCGGACGTCGGTGTACTTCTTGTAAGTGTAGAGGTGATAGCGGCCGCCTCGGTAGAGCGTGACGACGTCGCTCCGCAGCCCGGTCCGGTCGAACGACTCCTTCTCGATGGCGGCGATGGCCTGCCGGCGCACCCGGGCCGCCGCGCCGTCGTCCGAGCCCGCGGCGACCTTCGCGTTCACCCGATCGGTGACGTCGACGATGTCCACCAGCACGTTCAGCTCGAGGTCGGGAGCCTTCACCTCGTCGGCGCGGGTACGGGCGAGGAAGCCGTTCTTGTAGAAGTCCTGGGTGGGAGTGCTGATCTTCTGCAAGGTATCGGCGGCGATGTGGTGGTTGGTCATGATCAGGCCGTCGGGCGAGACGAAGGCCCCCGAGCCTCCGCTGTTGAACCGGACCGCCGCCGAGCGCACCCGGGCGATCCAGTCGGGCGTCGGCTCGAATCCGTATCGCTCGCGGAGCTGGCGGACGGGCAGGTTGTCGAAGGTCCACATCCCCTCGTCGGCCCCGGCGGATGAGGGCGCGGACGCCGTCGCCATCGCGCAGGCGGCCGCGATCAGCGGCGGAAGGACGAACGAACTCGCGGTGGCTCGGCGTCGCGACACGGCGTGGTCTCCTCGATGAAGCTCGGGCTGGGTGGGGATCGGCCTGGCGACGACCCGGGCGGTCCGGTCGTCTCTTCCCGAAGGCATCACGAGCATAGTCGAGGCCCGGGTCCCTTCGCCACGTCGTGCCCCCGCGCGGGGGACGATCCGCTCGCCTCGGCGGACCCTCCGGCGCCCCAATCATCCGACCGGCGTCACCCGGGTCGACCGACGGCGCGGCCCGTCCGCGCGATCAGCTCGCGCGGCGAGAGGCCATGGACGCGCTTGAACAGTCGGGCGAAATGCGAGGGGTCGCGGAAGCCGCAGGCGTAGCTCGTCTGCTTGACCTGACCGCCCGACGAGAGCAGCAGGTCGAGCGCCCGGTTCATCCGCAGACGAAGCAGGTACTGGTACGGGCTGGCCTCGCCGTGCTCGCGGAACAGCCGGCAGAGGTGGCTCGGCGTCAGGCCAAGCTCCCGCGCGGCCGACTCGACGTTGGGGTGCTCGCCGAATCGATCGGCGAGGAACTGTCGGCAGCGCAGGAACGTCTCGTGCCGCGCGGTCCCGCCCGTCGGCATGGGCGAACGGCCGGCGCATCCGCAAGACCAGGAGCCGCAGGTACGTGGCCGCCAGCAGATGCGACTCCTGCGCGTGGCGGGTCGCGTCGCGATGCATCAGGTCGAAGACCTCCGACAGCTCGACGGGGCTGGCGACCCGCAGCCGACGCCCCGGCCTGAGCGCCCCGAGCGCCAGGACGGACGCCGCCTCGGATCCGGTGACGTCCAGGAAGCACTTGACCAGCGGGTCGGAGGGATCCGTCCGGATGCGGCAGCGCACCCCGGGGCCGTAGCAGAAGACGTCGGCCGGGCCGAGCGAGTGATGCCGCCCCGCCAGCCAGAGGTCGCCGCGGCCCCGCTCGACCCACTCGATCGCGAGATACGGGAAGTCGGTCCGGTCGACCTCGAAATCCGCCGCGCACGACTCGCGGCCGCCGCAGACGACCACCAGCCCCGGGTCGTGGGCCCGGCGGCGGTGCAGGTAGAAGTAGCGGCCCTCGCGCACCTGCGTCGCGATCTCGGGCTTCGCCAGCGGTAGGGTTCGGCCGCCCATGTTCGTTCGTGATCGCCGGGAGTGGTGTCGATCCAGGTCGAGAATCTCCTGGTGATATCGAAG
This sequence comes from uncultured Planctomycetota bacterium, assembly GCA_963771445.1. Classification (GTDB taxonomy): domain Bacteria; phylum Planctomycetota; class Planctomycetia; order Isosphaerales; family Isosphaeraceae; genus JAKAUH01. The sequence continues at coordinate 260,744 of CAVYTQ010000003.1, forward strand.
ATATCCCCGGGAATCAAGGGCCAGCCGGATGTCATCCCGGGATAGAATGGTCCGATCGTGCGGGCAGTCGACGTCCCGATGGACGCGGCTCGCCGGGAGATCCCGGTCGATCTGGAGGGGTAGGCATGCGGGCGTTCGCGGTGGCCGAGGATGGAGTCGACCCCGCGCGGGTACCGACGCGAAGGCTGGTCTCGGGGGCGTCGATCCCGGCCATCGGGCTGGGCACGTTCGGCTCCGACCGCTTTACCGGCGAGCAGGTCGCCGACGCGGTGCTCGGCGCGGCCGAGGTGGGCTACCGGCATTTCGACTGCGCGTCCGTGTACGGCAACGAGCGCGACGTCGGCCGCTCGCTCCGCGCGATCCGGGACGGCGGCATCCGCCGCGAGGACCTCTGGGTCACCTCGAAGCTCTGGAACGACGAGCACGGCGAGGGCCGGGTCGGGCCCGCCTGCGAGCGGTCGCTCGCGGACCTGGGGCTCGACTTACCTGGACCTCTACCTCGTCCACTGGCCATTCCCGAACTTCCATCCCCCGGGCTGCGACGTCGACACGCGCAGCCCCGACGCCCGGCCGTATCATGCACGAGGACTTCATGGCCACCTGGCGACAGATGGAGGCGCTGGTCGACCGCGGCCTGGTGCGGCACATCGGCACGTCGAACATGACGATCCCCAAGCTCGAGCTGGTCCTGCGCGACGCGAGGATCCTGCCGGCGTGCAACGAGATGGAGCTGCACCCGCACTTCCAGCAGCCCGAGCTGTTCGAGTTCGTCGCCTCGCAGCGGGATCGTGCCGATCGGCTACTGCCCGATCGGCTCGCCCAGCCGGCCCGAGCGCGACCGGACGGCGGCGGACACGGTGGACATCGAGGACCCGGTCATCATGCGGATCGCCGAGCGGCTGGGCGTCCATCCGGCGGTCGTCTGCATCAAGTGGGCGATCCAACGCGGCCAGGTCCCGATCCCCTTCTCGGTGAAGCGGCCGCAGTACCTGGCCAACCTGCGGGCCGCCGCCGGCGAGCCGCTGACCGACGAGGACATGCGAGACCTCGCGGCCATCGATCGCGGCAACCGGCTCATCAAGGGCCAGGTGTTCCTGTGGAAGGACGACCAGCGCTGGGAAGACCTCTGGGACACGGGCGGCGCGATCACACCTCCATGAATAAGCATACGAGGCGGATGACCCGATGAATGCGAGCGGACAGGTCATGACGGGCGTGGTGCTGCCCGGGAACAGCACGGTCGAGTTCCGCGAGTACCCCGTGCCCACCCCGGGCCGCGGGCAGGTCCTGGTCCGGATGAAGGCGTCGTCGATCTGCGGGAGCGACGTCCGGGCCATCTACCGCGAGCACCTCGGCCGCGGCGCCGAGGCGTATCAGGGCGTGATCGCCGGCCACGAGCCGTGCGGGCAGGTGGTCGAGGCCGGCCCGGGCTGCAAGGAGTTCCGCGAGGGCGACCGGGTCGTCATCTACCACATCTCGGGCTGCGGCGTCTGCGACGAGTGCCGGAACGGTTACATGATCGGCTGCCACGGCGAACAGCCGCGCCGCCTACGGCTGGCAGCGCGACGGCGGCCACGCCCCGTTCCTGCTGGCCGAGGAGGTCAACTGCATCCGCCTGCCCGATACGCTGTCCTACGTCGACGGCGCCCTGTGCGCCTGCGGCTTCGGCACGGCTTAGGAGGCGCTGACGCGCATGAAGCGTGAGCGGGCGAGACCGGCTGCTGATCACCGGGCTGGGACCCGTCGGCCTGGCGGCGGCGATGCTCGGCCGGGCCCTGGGGGCCACGAGATCATCGGCATCGACCTGTCGCCCTCGCGGCGGGCGCTGGCGACCGAGCTCGGCCTGGTCGACCACGCGTATCGAGGCGAACGACGACGCGCTCGGCATGGTCCTGGACGCCACCGGCGGCCGCGGCTGCGAGGCGACCATCGACTGCTCCGGCGCCGCGCCGGCCCGCCTGCTCGCGCTCAGCGGCACCCGCGAGTGGGGCCGTTGCGCGTTCGTCGGCGAGGGAGGGACCGTCGGCTTCGAGGTCTCGCAGGAGCTGATCCACAAGCAGATCACGCTCTATCGGGTCGTGGGTCACCTCGCTGGGACACATGGCCGAGCTGGTCGAGCGGCTCGACCGCTGGGGCCTGCATCCCGAGACCACCTGCACCCACCGACTTCCCCTGGATCAGGCCGCCGAAGCCTATCAACTGGCGGCCGACGGCCAGACCGGCAAGGTCTGCATCACCCTCGAGGACTGAGCGGTCTCCCATCGTGTAGGGTGGGCATCGCCCACCAGGGAGGGCCTCGGCCGTCGGGCATTGCCTCCACGAAACGTCTTCGAATTCCACTCGCCATTACTGGTGGGCGATGCCCACCCTACGACGCTCGAGTGCCGGGATTCGACGGATCAACGAGAATTGCTACCCATCGAGAGAGGAACGCTGACGATGCGCAGGGTTGACTGGCGGGGGAAGTGCGTGGCGGGACTGGTCCTGGCGATGGCCGGATGCTGGGCTCTCGCGGGACGGGCGGGCCGGCCGATTGCGGTCGCGGCCGAGCAGGCCGCCGAGGCGAGGGTCCGCGATCCGGCGCTGGCGATGCAGCTCTTCGGCACGATGGGCAAGGAAGGGCAAGTTGATCCCCGGCGAGGAGAAGGTCCTCTTCGAGCAGACCGGCGCCGGCACCTTGACGCACATGTGGTTCGGTGGCTCATGGCCCGGCTGGGGCGACACCCGGATCCGCGTGTATGTCGACGGCGAGGAGCGGCCGGGGATCGACATGGGGTTGTTCCTCGGCCATGGCATCGGCTGGGGCGACGACTCGGCGCCCTGGGGCACGAGTCGGATCGGCAAGACGGGTCGACCCAGCGGCATCTACAACACCTACAAGATCCCCTTCGGCCGCGGCGTGAAGGTGACGGCCGTCCTGGCCCCCGAGGTCCGCGAGCCCCAGATCTTCTGGTGGATCGTCCGGGGGCTGACGCAATTACACGGTCAAGCTCGGGGGCGTCGAGCTGCCCGCGTCGGCCCGCCTGCGGCTGCACCGGATCGACAAGAAACATTACGAGCCGCTCGAGGAGGCCGCGATCCTCGACACCAGGAATCACGGCCTGCTCTACGCCGTGACTTTCGAGGGGATCAGCACCAATTTCAACTACCTCGAGGCCTGCCTGCGCGCCTATGTCGATGGTCAAAAGGAACCCATCTTCCTGTCGTCGGGCACCGAGGATTACTTCCTCGGCACCTACTACTTCAACGCGGGCCTCTATCACAACCCGGTCGCCGGGCTGACCCACGGCGACCCCGACCGGCCCGGCTCGTCGTTCCGGTTCTCGGCCTACCGGTTCCACGAGGACGACCCGATCCCGTTCCGCGACGGGCTGCGGCTCGGCTGGAGGAACGGCGAGGAGCTGAGCGGCCACCGCTTCGGCGACCCCAAGCCCACAACGTTGACCTCGTACGTGTGGACCTACGAGTGGTGAGTCAACGCGCACTTCCAGGCCAGGTAGAATCCCGGCTGCGTCGTCGGCTTGACTGTCGATGGAGGAGCCAACGTCCATGAAGACCACATCTTGCCTGGTGCTCATGATCGCGGCCGTCCTGGCCTCTGCCGGATTCTCGCAGGATCGCCCCGACCGCAACCTGAAGGGCTGGGGCACCGTCGTCAACCCGTCGAAGGATTGCGAGTTCAAGCCCGATGGGAATCGATTGACGATCGTCGTACCGGCGTCCAAGCACGACCTGAGCATCGAGGCCGGCGACGTCACGGCGCCGCGGGTCCTCAGGGAGATCGAGGGCGACTTCATCGACCAGGTCAAGGTCGCGGGCAACGTCGTGCACCGCGGCGAACGGACATCCGACCGCTACCTCGCCTATCACGGGGCAGGGCTGCTCCTGTGGCAGAACGAGCGGAATTACCTCCGCCTCGAACGCGCCGCGATCGTCCGCGAGGGGGATGTGCTGCATTACAGCAACTTCGACGTGCGACAGGACGGCCAACACGACGCCCCCGCCGCCGAGATCCCCGACCAGGACACCTATGTCCGCGTCGAGCGCAAGGGAAACCGCATCCTCGGCGCGACCAGCCAGGACGGCGTCCACTGGCAATACTTCGACGCGGTCACCGTCGATTGGCCCCGGCGGATCAAGCTGGGTGTTGCGGCGATCAACACCTCGACCGAGGCATTCAAGGCCGAGTTCTCCGAGCTGGAGATCTACAAGAGGGAGAAGACCGAGGACTCCGTGCCCCGGCAATAAGGACATTCCTCGCCGCACACCACCGCGAAGGCGATCCCCCTCGTTCCCACGGTCTCCGTGGGAATGCCGTCTTCGACGCTCGGCGTCGCCGGCGGACGCCCAAGGACGCAGGAGCGTCCCGGACGGCGTTCCCACGGGGACCGTGGGAACGAGGTTACGTCGTTGACTCGTTCGGGGTCGCGTCAATAACCCGGTGGTCTCGAGCGAGGAGTCTCGCAATAAGACAGCCCAGGCGTCCGCGTTATCGGGCGGATCGGGCCGGCGAGCCCCATCATGTCGCATCGCATCGGGGATCGGCGGCGGTCACAGGCCGAACAGTACCCTCATGCCCGATCCGATCCGATCCGGCCCAGGGAGTGAACGGCCGAGAATTACTGTACTAATGTTGACAAACAGCCGATATCCGGTTATAGGACAGGTGCGCCTATGACACCAATCGCCGCCGGAACCGGCACCTGCCCGCGGTGAGGGCGTAGACCGGCCGCGTGCCTTTCGCGGGCAGGCTGCGCCACGACCCGGTGCCGACCCGGATACCCGAACAATCGCCCTGGAGAATCCCATGTCGTACGCCGACACGCTTCTGCCCGAGTTTGATCAGGAGATGGCGAACACGCGCAAGGTGCTCGAGCGGATCCCCGACGACAAGCTCGACTGGAAGCCGCACCCGAAGTCGCACACGATCGGCTGGAACGCCATCCACGTGGCGGAGCTCCCGAGCTGGCTCACGATGACGCTGAGCACGACGTCGCTGGACGTCGCCCCGGTCGGCGGCGAGCCTTACAAGTTGCCCCAGCTCGGCAGTAGTCGCGAGATCCTCGACCTGTTCGACCGGAACGTCGCCGCCGCGCGGCAGGCGGTCGCCGGTGTCAAGGACGAGGATGCCGCCGTCCCGTGGACGCTGGAGGCGGGTGGTCAGCCCATCTTCACCATGCCGCGCTCGGCCGTGGTCCGTACGATGGTCCTCAACCATCTGATCCATCACCGCGCCCATCTGCTCGTCTACCTGCGGATGAACGACGTCCCCATCCCCGGGATGTATGGGCCATCGGGCGACGAGTGAGCTGCGATCCATGTCGCCACTTTGCTCGCACCCGTAGCATCACCGGTCGAACGAGGGCCGGAATGGGGTGGCGCCGGCCGCATCACTTTGTGATGGTGAAGTGGTCGACCTCCTCACCCTCGGGCATCATCTGGCGGACCGTGACGGTCGGGCCATCGACGTCGACGACGGTCAGCGAGAAGACCTTCGAGACGTGCTTGTAGGTGAACTCCTGCCACGAGCCGGGGTCGTCCTGCTGCTCGGGGTTATACAGGTGCTGGCCGCCCGCGCCGGTGATGAGGTAGATCACGCCCTCGGGCGTGGTGTCGGTCTGGCCGTTGAACGTCTCTGTCGAGCGTCCACTTGCCGTCGACGAGTCTCGACCTGGGCAGCCGGCCGTCCTTGCCGACGACCGCCGCCGCCCCGTTCTGCTCGGCGGCGACGAATTGCAGGGGACAGCTGCGCTGATAGTTGTGCACGTGCCCGTTGAAGACGAGGGCGACCTTGCCGGCCTCGAAGACGGGGGCGAGGATCCGCATGTACTGCTGCGTCGAAGTGCTCGTGCGACGAGTTGAACCCGGGCTGGTGGAAGCTCACGAACCGCCAGGTCGCGCCCTTGGCGGCGGCGAGGTCGCGCTCGACCCACTGTCGCAGCTCGTTGCTGGTCCAGTCAACGGTCGGATTGGCGTCGAGGACCGTCCAGTGGACGTCGCCGTAGTCGAAGGAGAAATTCGCCATCGCGCGGGAAGGCGGGGCCGGCGGCGTCGAGGAACGCCCTTCGGTTCGCCTCGGGGCCGAGGACCGGGGCCGTGATCGGGCCGCCCCTCGCGGCCGACCGGGCCGTTGAGCGGCTGGGTCCAGTAATAGAAGTAGGCCAGGCCGTCGGGCAGCTTGCCCAGGTCGCGCGAGGCGATGTCGTGGTTGCCGGCCGCGGCGACGAACAGGGTCGAGCGGAGCAGGGGGCGCCCGAGCTCGGCGACGGCATCATCGGCGTTGTAGATCGGCCAGAACTTGTCGCGGTACTCGGAGATGAGGCCCTTGCCGTAGACGATGTCGCCGGTGATCAGCACATAATCGGGCTTCGTCGCGAAGGTCCGGTAGGCGATCGCCTTCTGCTCGGGAGTGCCGGCGCCGCAATCGCCGAAGGCCACGAACCGCTGCGGCTGGCCGGCCACCTTCGGGCGCGGGCCCCGGACTCGAAGACCACCTTGCCCGCCCGGCTCACGCGGTAGGCGAACATCACGCCCGGTTCGAGGCCCGTCAGGGAAGCGTCGATAGACCCGGTGCGGATCGATGCCGGCCACCGCGACCCGGCGGGCGGCGGGTGCCTTGGTGGCCTGCCAGCGCGTCCCGGGGCCGGGCCGGTACTCGACCGACCAATCGGCGTCGAGGTCGGCCGCGTGCCACAATAGCTCCAGCTTGCCGACCGCCTGGGTGTAGCCCAGTTGCAGGTAGGGTTTCACGAGGAACGGACCGTCGCTCGCCTGGGGCCTGGCCTTGATGGTCGCGGTCCGGGTCGAATTGATGGGCGGATCGGCCGCATGCGTCGGCGCGTTCTGCGCCCGGGCCGGTGCCGGCCAGACGATGGCCATCAACGAGGCTGCGATCCAGGTTCGGAACACATTCATCGCGAGGACTCCGGGTGCTTGGAACAGATGCTCACGTCGCTCGGATCCCCGGCCGAGGCACCTTCACAATCGGCCGAGCGTCCGCCAAAGGCATGCGGACCTCAAGGTCGAGATACCATAGCATGACCGTCGTGGGCTGCTGGTGAAGAAGCCGAGAAAACGGGGCGTGGATTCCGTGGTGCCGGTCTCCGAAGGCGGGCCCCCCGGCGGTTGTCTCGCTCGCTTCCGTCACCTCTTGAGGAAGCTTTTCAATTGGGTTGTACTGGAGACGTCGGAGTCAGCTCTCAACCGAACACATCGGGAAGCGCTCGCCCTTCCCGGCGATCACCGGCGGGAGACCCGCGATGAACCGAACCGTCGAGGCCGAGGTCGCCATCCTGTCGGGTTGCCGCGCATGGTCGGCGACGCCCGGCGATTATTCCAGCCTCCGCTCGGTCGCCCTGCGAGAGGATGGGACGGGGCTCATCCTGTACGGCTACGGCCAGACGATCTACGCGAAGATCGACTGCAAGTTCGAGGTCCCGGCCGCGGGACGCATCCGCCTCGAATACCTCCCCACGCCCCAATTGCAACGACGCCCGCCGTTCCAGCCCGACGCGGCGAATCGGTTCAAGGAGATCGGCTTCATACTGGCCGAGGGAGAGAACGTCTTCCGCGAGAGCATCACCGGCTCCGTCTCCCGTTTCACCTGGACGCTGGAGTTCGCCGAGCATCCCTATCCGGACGGGCTCTCCTTCCCCTACTCGGTGCCGAACATTTTCTACGGCTACCGCGAGAAGGTTGACAACGGGCAAACGCCGTCGGCGTAGGGCGACACGTCGCAGGTGAACCGCCCGGTCCAGCACCGGCCGACCGACCGACCGATCGCCGGCAGGAGCCGGCTCCTACAACGGATCGGCCCGGTCCGGGGCCGACCGACCGGCCGATCGCCGGCAGGAGCCGGCTCATACAACGGATCGGCCCGGACCGTTCCCTTTGTAGGAGGGAGCTCCTGCTCCCGATCCGGTCGGCCGGATCCGGTCGGCCCGACCCAGTCGGCATCGGCCCGGCCGATCGCCGGCAGTGCCGGCTCCCACAAGAGGCCGGACCGTCTCGATCCAATCCGATCCGATCCGTCTGATGCGATCGGGTCGCGCCTGGTCCGTGGTTGGTCCGCTTCAGCCCCGGGTACGCAGGCAACCCGAGCGTTACGCACTCGAGAAAGACGACCCGTTCGCCGCGGCGGTGGTATGCGAATCGACGTAGTTGCGGAACCGCGTGATCCGGCCGTTGCGCAGGACGAAGACCATCGCCCAGTCGGTCTCGACGACCGCGCCCGAGGCCTTGATCCGCTGACGCTCGCGGCCGAGTACGACCACCTTGTTCCCCTTGGCCAGGTATTCCTGCGGCTCGAAGAACTCGAACTCGGCGGCCTGGCCGAAGGTCTGGAAGAACCTTTCCACCTCGTCGCGGCCGCGGTGGATGCCGGCATAGGGCAGCTCCGACGGCGCAGCGATCCGCCACTCGACGTCCTCGCTCAGCCGATCGAGCACGCCTCGCATGTCGCCCCGCTCGAGGGATGTGAACATCCCCTCGACGACTCGCACATTCGCCTGCTCGTCCACAGCTGGTCTCCCCACGTCTTGCGACCGGACAAGTTCACCGAATGCCGCCCGGTGCGGCAGGGCCCGATCCCGCGACCGTGACCTTGGTGCGATTCCCCAGCGGGCTTGCCGACCGCTTACGGGTAGACCTATATGCAGCCCGCGCGCCGCCGTCCGCGGGTTGCGGCCAGACCCCGACGATTGATTCGCGCAAATGTCGCGTCGGCGCGATAATCCGGGGGACGAGTCGGACGGCGAATCCGACCGGCTTGCTGCGAGCCTCGGCTCATCTCGTGATTGCGAGGTGGATCGCTCGCTGGGATGAAACGGCCGGCCGGGGGAACGCTCACCTGCAGATCATCGCTCGACGATCGGCCTGGTGAAGCGGCTGGGGCGCTGCGGTCGAACCGCCGTCGAAGCCCGGCGGGATCGGCGTCGAACGGAGTTCGCCTCGTCGGGCCGGGCCGCTGCGACCAGTCGGGGCGCGACGGCGAGGGATTCGCGACGGCGCTCGACCGCGGGCCGCCCCCGGCTTCGGGCCTTCGGGAGGCACGCGACGACTCGATCGTCCACGCGAGGACCGCCCCCAGGACCGCCAGCGCGCCACAGGCTCCCACGATCCACAACCCGGATAGGACCGGCGGCCGCTCGCGGCCGGCGTGCGAGTCGGTCCCATCTTCCGCCGATCGCTTCTTGGCTGATCCCTCGGTGACGGTGTCGTCGAATTCGAGGTCATAGACCCCGGGATCGGGGTCGAACGGCCGGCCATCGCCGGGGCGCACGAGGGCTGGAGTCGCCGCGACGGCACCCGCGCCCCGCCGCGCTCCCTCGGCTCGGAAGGCATCGGCCTTCCATCGACGAATGTGATCAATCCCTTGCTGGTCTTCGGCCGGGCGGAGGCCGGCGGGTGGTCGCTCTCGAGCAGCCAGATCACCGCGTTCATGGATTGCGGGACGGTCCGCCGACTGCTTGGCCATCATGGCCTGGTAGGCGGCTTCGAGCGGCGCGGGGACGTCGGAGCGGACCGAGTGCAGGCTGGGGGCGGGTCGGTTCTGATGGGCCATGAGCTTCTTGATCACCGAGTCGCCCTCGAACGGCGGCCGGCCCGCCGCGAGGAAATAGAGCGTGCAGCCCAGGCTGTAGATGTCGGCGCGATGATCGACGGTCCGGGCGTCGTCGGCCTGCTCGGGGGCACTGTAGTCAACGGTGCCCATGTACGAGCCGGTTTGCGTCAGCGTATCGGTCGCCGAGGCTTCCATGATGCCGGAGGCCTCGACCAACCGTGCCAGGCCGAGGTCGAGCACGCGGACGACGCCCGAGGCGTCGAGCATCAGGTTGGCCGGCTTGATGTCGCGATGGACGATCCCGCGCTGGTGGGCGACGTCGAGTCCGCGCGCCGCCTGGATCGTGCAATCGATCGCCTGATCGATCGAGAGGGGGCCGCCCGAGCTCACGATCCACCTGAGGTCGCGTCCCTCGATGAATTCCATGGCGAGGAAGTGCACGCCGCGGTCCTGGCTGGCGTCGAGGACCTGGACGATGTTGGGGTGATCCAGCCGGGCGGCGGCCGCGACCTCGCGGCGGAACCGCTGGACGAGCGTGGCGTCGCGCGCGAACGACGGCGGCAGGATCTTCGAGCGCGACGACCTGGCCGGTCGGACGATGGCGGGCCTTGAAGACGACCCCCATGCCGCCCTGGCCGCACCGCGCCAGCACCAGGTAGGGGCCGATGACCAGCCCCTTCGCCTTCCCCTGGACGAGGGCCGCCGCCTGGTAGGCGGTCAGCCGGCTCGCCTGCACCAGCCGGGCGGCCAGATCGGAGACGTCGGCGGGCGACTCCCCGTGCGCCATCCGATCGATCAGGCCGGCGTCGAGCACGCCCAACTCGATCGCCGCGCGCCGGAAATCCGCCAGGCCAACCGTTGCCGCGTACGCCGGGGCCGTCATGACGACGGGCTGTTCACCGGGGCGATAGGGCTCCGTCATCGACAGGGCCGCGCGGTCGCGGCAAGGCTGGCAGACCCGAAGGCCCGAGCCGGCGGGCAGGACGGCGCCGCAGCCGGTGCAATGGGAAGTCTCGTTCATCGGGAGAACCTCCTCCCATCGCGCCGATGCGCCGGCCTTCGTCGCGACAACGGCCTGGTCATCTCCGCCATGCTACCGGACCCTGGGCTCCATTGAGAATCAGCTCCGAATGGGGGATTGCCGTCTTGTGGAGTGGGTGAAGTCTACCGGATCCCGGGGCCCTCGTCATCCGGCTGGCCTCGACTCGTCGACGACCTGCTCGCCCTGGGGCTCGTCCTCGGCGATCTCACCCTCGGCGACCCCATCCTCGTGGGATTCCCCGGTCGAGGGCCTGGTGGCGCGTAGCGCGGCGGCCATCTCGGGCGAGATGCGGCACATCTTCAGCAGGGGGATGAGCTTCGTCTCCTTCTTCTTCATGAACCGTCGCGTGACGCTGGCGAAGCAGAGGTCGCAGCCGGGGCAGTTGTGCAGCACGATGTCGAGGAACCCCGAATCGTCGTAGGGGGGCGGGTTAAAGCGCAGGTCTGCCGCCTGCGCGGGGTTGTCCTCGGACAGGGCGCGGACGAACGGCTCGGCGACGGCGGCCGGCAGCGTGATCAGGTCGGTCGCCTTGTCGCACCAGTAGCCGCAGGACTCGCAGTACGGCCGGCTCGCCACGGCGCCCGGAAGGCTCGCGGTCACCAGCGCCGCGATCAGGGCCTCGAAGCCCCACAGCACCCAGACGAACGTCCCGGACTCGTGCCGGCCCTTGATCGTGAACCCCCGCTCGTTCCTGAGGATCAGCGAGCCGATGAAGCCGGGATGTCCCGTCATGCGGACGAGCATCGGGTCGATGAACCCGGCGGGGTCGGCGTCGAGGCGATCGAGCAGGGCCTTGCGCTGATTCTCGGGAATCGTGGGGTCCGCAACGACCTGGGCCCGCAGCTCGGCGGCGGCCGAGGTGACCATGCTGAGATAGTGGCCGTAATGCACCAGCGCGATGCTGAGCAGGCCGCAGGCGAACCCGACCAGCGCGATGAGCCGGGGGTTGCGCATCCGCAGCCGGCCGACCGCGAACGCCATGACCCCGCCGACGAACAGCCCCTGGATGCACGGCGTGAGCACCAGCAGGGTCGGGATCCCGCACCATTCCCACAGCCAGATGATGGTCGCGCCGATGACCGCGGCCGTCACGCCGAGGATGACGGTGATCAGGATCGACCGGACGTCGAGCGTCCCGGCCGGACGATAAGGCTGGCCGATGGGGACCATGGCATCACCCCGCAGACATCCAGGATGGGGACCTTACCGATAGGTGCAGGCGATTCTACCAGGTGGTCGCGCGGTTCCACCAACATCTCGTCGGATTTTCCGCATCGGGCGGGGATGGCCCGGAATCTGCGTGAGGACGTCGCGGAGGCGGGCGATGGCGACGCGTGGCGGGATTCGCCGGGCGCGGATCGCCCGGGATATCCCGCCGCAGGCCACCGATCGATCGAAGAATTGAGGAGCCGACGCGATGGACCCGATCACCACGGCGATCGACAAGACCGAGGAATTCCTGGGCCACAGCCCACATCCGGCGATCGTCACGCTGCCGCTGGGCGCCTTCGCCGTCAGCAACGTCTGCGACGTGCTCGGGGGCCTGAGCGGCCGCGAGGCGTTCGACGACGCAGCCCGGCTGAGCATGGGGATCGGCCTGGTGGGCGCCGCGGGCGCCGTGCTGACCGGCCTGCGCGACTACGGATATATTCCGAAGGACCGCGAGCCGAGCCACTCGATCGCCACCACGCACGGGCTGGGCAACGCCGTGGTGGGCTCGCTGTTCTTCACCAGCTATCTCCTGCGCAGCCGCGACCACGCCGCCGGCCGCAGGACCGGGGCAACGGCCCGGCTGCTCGGCCTGGCCGGCGGGGCCCTGTCGCTGTACACCGCCTGGCTCGGCGGCAAGCTCGTCGAGGAATACGGCGAGGCCGTCAAGCCCGTGATGGACCGACAGCAACACCAGGAGGGCGGGCGGAGTCAGCTCCAGGGCGACGGCGGCCATGGCCACGGTCACGACCAGGGCCACGGCCGCGAGCGGCTGGCGCCGACGGCACCGCTCGGCCCGCACCATGGCGAGGGCGAGGCGACGCAACACACCGGCGATTGAGTCGGGACCGAGAGGGGGCCGGCCGCCTCCATCGCCGCGGGCGGTCTCGAGAAATCGCCACGATCGCAAGGAGATCAGGGTCCTGCACCGTCGCCCCGAAGGGGCCGGATCCCCACACCCGGTCTCCTTGCGACCGCGTGAAAAAATCGAAGAGTCCTGGGTTCGGATGCAGATGTCGGGTTACAATGGACACGCTCATGTGTCCCGTGATCCTTCTCAACGCCCCTCCGAGGACTTCATCGATGGCGAAGGTGCAATCGAAGGCGAAGGTGCAACCGAAGACGAAGGCAACGACCAAGGCCAAGGCGAAGGCCACGCCGAAGACCCAGCCCAAGGATCCGCTGCAGGTTTCCCTCGACTTGCTGTCGCTCGCCGACCAGGAAGGTCGGGAGGCGCTCCGCCACCTTTGCGCCGCCATTCAACAGAAGGTGACACTGCCGAAAATCGTCCCCGTGAAGTTCAGGATCGACAAGACCGTGTACAAGGGGAAGGTTACGGCGGACCATGCCGCGAAGATCTACGAGGCCAGCGAGAGCTACGACGATGTCCTGGGTGTGGTGAATGCCCTGCTTGGCGCCGAGTCGAAGGTGATCGCCGGGGACATCTACCCGTTGGATCTGGTGCTGGAGAACGAGGACAAGGCGGGCAAGCCGACGACCGGCATTCCCAAAGCCGGCACCAAGCCGGTCGTGCTGGGTTGCTGCGTCTACCCCGGCGGGCAGACGCCGAACCTGACCCAGACGCAGTGCTCTCAGTATACGAACAGCACCTGGGAGTCGGGGAACGGCGACTGCCGGGCCGCGAAGCCGTAATCGAGGTCCCGTCCTGGATTCGCCCGTCGGACTTTCGTAAGATGGAGGGCATGAACCGCCCGTTGCCGCGCGGGCGTTTGGGGTGAGTATACGCGCCTCCAGGAGGGCGAGTCCTCTCGCGTGCGGCTGCGAGGGCCGGCGCGTGGCGGCTCGCGTGGGGTATCCCCGGATGGTATCGGAACCGGCCGGGAGGGCGCCATGAGCGATGATGAGCGGACGCCGGGCCCCGGGCTCGAGTTCGACCGGACCGGCCCGGCCGGTCGTTGTTGACCTTGGGTTGACGCAGGGATTCCTCGATCGGACCGAGGTGATTGCACCGGACCGGCTGATCTGCCCGTGCTGCCACCATTCGGTGTTGACGGTCGACGAGCAAGGCAGCGGGATCCACTGCGACAAATGCGGCAACTCGTTCCGCCTGGCGCGGATGCGACACCGGTCGGCGATCGACGAGATCCACGTCCTCGGCCGCTTCCAGTTGCTCGAGCGGGTCGGCCAGGGCTCGTTCGGCGCGGTCTGGCGTGCCCGCGACATGCAGCTCGATCGCATCGTCGCGCTGAAGGTCCCGCACGAGCACGCCCTGGAATCCGGCCTGGATGTCGAGCGCGTCGAGCGAGAAGCCCGGGTCGCCGCCCAGCTCCGCCACCCGGGGATCGTCCGGCTGTACGAGATCCTGACCCTGGAGAACTTGCCAGTCCTGGTCTCCGACTTCATCGAGGGGCGCGTCGCTCAAGACCGTCCTGGAGAGGCGCCGGCTGGCGTTCCGCGAGAGCGCCCTGCTGGTCGCGCAGATCGCCGAGGCGCTGGACCACGCGCACGAGCACGGGCTCGTCCACCGCGACATCAAGCCGGCCAACATCATGATGGAGCTGGCCAATCGCACCGGCGATCGGGCGGACGCATTGCGCGAGGATTCGGTGGCGAGCCTGCCGGGCCGGCCGATCGTGGTCGATTTCGGGCTGGCCTTCCGCCCCGAGGCCGACACGATCATGACCGCGGACGGCGACATCGTCGGCACGCCGGGTTACATGAGCCCCGAGCTGGCGGCCGGCAAGGCACATTTCGTCAACCGGCGCAGCGACATCTACAGCCTGGGAGTGGTGCTCTACCAGCTCCTGTGCGGCGAGCTGCCTTTCCGGGGCTCGCGGGTCATGATCGTGCACCAGCTCATGCACGAGGATCCCCGGCCGCCGCGCAAGGTCAACGACCGCATCCCGCGCGACCTGGAGACGATCTGCCTGAAGGCCCTGGCCAAGCAGCCGTCGCGGCGGTACGCCACATCGGGCGAGCTGGCCGCCGACCTGCAACGCTACCTGCGGGGCGAGCCGTGCCTGGCGCGGCCGGTGGGCCGACTCGAGCGGGCCTGGCTCTGGACTATGCGGAACAAGGCCCTCGCCGCGGTCCTTGCGATGCCCGTCCTGTTCATCACGCTCACGGCGGTAGGGAGCCACCTTCTACGCGGTCCGGGAGAAGCATCACGCCGAGCAGCTCGGCGGCGCCCTGCGGAAGACGAGCGAGCGGCTGGCCGAGAACTATCTCGATCGCGGGCTGACGCTGTGCGAGCGGGGCGACATCGCGCACGGCCTGCTGCTGCTGGCCCGCGGCGAATCCACCGTGCCCGAGGGCGCCGGGGGTCTCGGCCGCGCCGTGCGCACCAACCTGGCCGCATGGCAGGCGGAGCTCGACCCCCTGGAGGCCGAGCGCCGGCATGGCGGGTTGATAGCCGACCGTGGCCTACAGCCACGACGGCCGGCTGGTCGCCGCGGCCAGCCAGGCCGGGCCCACGGTGAGGCTCTGGCAGGGACTCGAGGCCGAACCGCTCGGCGAGCCGATCACGTGCACCGACGTGGTCCAGTCGATGGCGTTCCGCCCCGACGGCGAGGTCCTCGCCATCGCCTGTGACGACGGCACGGTGCAATCCTGGGATGTTCGCGGGGCACGGTTCCGACCCGAGGCGATCGCGCATGGCAAGAAGGTCGTGACCATCGCCTACAGCCACGATGGCAAGGTCCTGGCCACGGGGGGCATCGACGGCCTCGTCAAGGTATGGGATGCCGCCGACGGCCGGCCGCTCGGGCCGGTGCTCAAGCACGAGGGCCAGCTCCGGATGATCGCGTTCACGCCGGACGACCGGACGATCGTGAGCGTCACCAAGGCCGGGAAGATCCGGCTCTGGGATGCCGGGACCCGGATGCTGCGACGGCCGCCCGCAGCCTATCCCGCGCCGGAGGTGGCCGCGGCGGCGCTCAGCCCCGACGGGCGCTGGCTGGCGATCGGCTCCAAGTTCGGCCCGGCCAGGATCTGGGACGCGGCGACGCTCGAGCTGATGCATATCCTTTCGGACGCCAGCCAGGTGCGGGCCGTCGGCTTCAGCCCCGACGGGCGGACCCTGCTGACGGGCAGCTACGACAAGGTCGCGCGCTGGTGGGACGTCCGGACCGGCGAGAGCCTCGGCCCGGCCGCGTACCACCAGCAGGCGATCGGGGCCGTGGCGTTCAGCCCCGACGGGCATCGCATCGTCACCGCCAGCGACGACGGGGTATTCCAGTTCCGTCGCCGCCGGCTCGACGATCGGCGATGCCTCGAGCTGTCGCATCGCTCGAACGTCGGCGTGGCCGAGTTCAGCCCGGATGGCCGTTTCGCCGTCACGGGCACCAAGCCTCACGACCTCAAGGCCGACGGGGAAGTCCAGCTCTGGGACGTCTCGACCGGCCAGCTCGTGGCGGGCCTCGGCCACAAGGGGATGACCACCGCGGCCGTCTTCACCGCGGGCGGCCGGACCGTCGCGACGGCCGGCACCGACGGGATGGTCCGGCTGATGGACGCCGCGTCGCTCAGGGAGCTCGGACCGCCCCTGCGCCACGACGACTGGGTGCACGCCCTGGCCGTCGATCGCAGCGGCACCCGTCTCGTGACCGGGTGCGAGGACACATTCGCGTACCTGTGGGATGTCCGCCCGGACGGCTCGCGGGTCGCTCGCCGCATCGAGCACGATCAGCCGGTGATCACCGTCGCCATCACTCCCGATGGTACGTTGGCCCTCTCCGGCAGCGGCGACGGCATCGTCAAGCTGTGGGGGGTCGCCGACGGCCGGGTGCGGCATGTCTTCCGCCACGGCAACCT
This sequence comes from uncultured Planctomycetota bacterium, assembly GCA_963771445.1. Taxonomy (GTDB): domain Bacteria; phylum Planctomycetota; class Planctomycetia; order Isosphaerales; family Isosphaeraceae; genus JAKAUH01. Next base: position 277,330 of record CAVYTQ010000003.1, read on the forward strand.
CGTCCGCTGCGTCGCGTTCAGCCCGGACGGAAGGATCGTGCTGACCGCCGGCGTGGACCACACGGCCCGGCTCTGGTGGGTCAACTCGGGAGACCCGATCGGCCGGCCGATGGTCCATCAGGACGAGATCCTCTCCGCGGCGTTCAGCCCGGACGGCGGGACGATCCTGACGGGGAGCAAGGACAACACGGCCCAGCTCTGGCGAGTCTCCACGACCGAGCCGCTCGGGTCGCCGCTCGCCCACCAGGGACCGGTCAACGACGTCGCTTACAGTCCGGACGGTGTCACGGTCGCGACGGCCAGCATCGATGCCACCGCCCGATTCTGGGACATCGCCACGGGCCGTCCGCTGGGGCCGGCCCTGCGTCACGCCGAAGGGGTGAGCGTGCTGGCCTTCAGCCGCGACGGCCGCCGCCTGATCACCGGGAGCCTCGATGGCAAGGCACGAATCTGGCCGACCCCGTCAACATTCGAGGATACGTCTGGCTATTCGGCCCTCTGGATCCAGACGCTCTGCGGCATGGAGCTCACGGCCAACGAGGCGCTCGGCCTGCTGACGCCCGAGCGATGGCAGGAGCGGTGCCGGGAGCTGCGAGCCAGGGGCGGACCTCCTAGCGTCGAGCGATGAAAGCTCGGTCCGGTTCGGCGCCGGCGTGACCGGCAGGTCTCCCGGGCGGATCCCGGGCCGGCCGGGGCGTCACATCACGGGCACCGGCCCGGAGAGATCGAACCACGAGGCCCGGCGAAGTAGGGCCGCGGTGCCTTGAGCAAGACCGATCGAACCACAGAGGCACCGAGGCACAGAGACGAAGACCAGAAGAGAGGAGCTCCTACTCGGCTCGACGCCATGGCGCGGCCTCACGACCCATCCTCCCCCGATCAGGTTCGGTTTCCTTCGCCTCTCTGAACGGGTCAATTGCGAAAACTCGTCCTGCGGTGACGATGGTCGGACCGGGCGAGATCGATCGAGTTTTCTCGGTGATTTCTCTGTGTCTCGGTGCCTCTGTGGTTTGATCCCTCTGGATGCGTTGCGGCCTGGCCGCGCCATTCACCCCAGAGGTCTACTGGCCGCGAAATGCCCCGCTGAGCTGGGCCTTCGCCGTCAGGTTGACCTTCGTCGGCGGCCGGCACGAGTGCGGGTCGCAGGCCATGTAGCCGAGCTCGCAGGAAACCTCGATCGGCCCCGAGGGCCGGTCCGCGTGGGCCCGGATCTTGCGGCGGAACTCCAGCTTGCCCTCGTAGGCCGCCTGGCCGTCCGGGGTCGTGATCGATTTCGGGCAGGACCAGTCGCCATCGGCCTCGATTCCCCGGGGCAGCGTGAGCTTCAAGGTCGTGGCGACGCCGGGTCCGTTCGAGCCGCCGACGGCGTAGATGTGCCAGCTCGGGGCCGTCTCGACCCGGACGATCAGGAACGTCTCCTGCCCCGGGCGGACCACCGACGGCGACAGCTCGGCACGGGCGACGACCGGATGCTGGGCATCGGGCTCTGGCGCCGCGACCGCCACCGGCCGGCCGGGCGAATGAACTACCGGCGGCCCGATCGGAGTCTCGGGCACGACCAGGAACTTGTAGCCGCCGACGTCGGTGAAGAACAGCCAGCGACGATGCGCGTCCAGCCAGGATCGCCAACGCGATGCGTCGGCGAATCGCTCGGTCGTGTACCGCTCGAGGATGCGGCGGGCCGGCTCGGGCCGGTCGTTCCGCTCGAGCATCGAGACGCACGCGTCGAGCAGCTCGACCTTGCGGTTGGACAGGCCGAGGCCCTTCACGTCCTCGTCCACCTCGAATCCCTCCTGGAAAGGGTGCAGATATTCGAGGTTCTCCTTGTAATAGGCGACATACTTCTCGGCGTCCTTGCCGAAGCGGCGGAGGAGGTCCCCCGGGAGCATCGTCTTGATGAACTCCTTGTCCCCGTAATCCTTGACCAGGCCCGCGTACAGAAGAGACCACTCGCGACCGCGCTGCATCTTCCTGACGACGGGCTTCTGGCCGTCGAACTTGCGGATGTAGCAGGCGGAATTGACGAAGCACTTGCGGGCCTCGGGGGTCATGTCCTTCGGCGATGCCGCGAAGCCCCAGAGGAAAAAGTTGCCGTGCCGGCCCAGGGCCACGGACCGGGGACCCTTCATGTTGATGCCCGACGAGATGAATTCGGCGTCGGGCGAGTCTTCGAATCCGTAGGGGTCGGAGACCAGGCCCGGGTCGATCTCGGGATAGGTCCTCGTCTGGACCTTCCACACCTTGATCGTCGGGCCGAGGTTCTCGCCGCCGGGCCAACTGCGGTAGTAGCCGGGTACTGCGCGATCTTCGAACTGGAGGTCAACCTTGTAGGGCTTCTGGAAGACCTCGTGCGAGGGCACCACACCGTGGGCCGCGTCATCGAGGCACAGTCAGAGCCAGTCGATCTTCAACTTCAGCGGCCGGGTCGCGGTCGCGCCCGCCGCGCCGATCAGGATCGTGGGCCGGCCGTAGCCTTCGTCGAGCGTCAGCCCCTTGGGCGTGCTGATCCTCATGTCGTCGCCCTGCTTGATCTTCCCCTGGGCGTCGCGCGCATAGATCGTGGTCCAGTCGAGGATCACGACATCGTAACCCTTCGCGTCCTTCTCGGTGAACCGGCGATAATCGATCGTGCCGACCCCGGTGAATTGTCCGGCCAGGAACGCCCGGAAGTCCTTCTCGCGGTCGCTGCCGGGGTTGCCGGCGTAGAGCACCTTCAGGTCGATCGGGGCGTCGGCCGCCGCGGCGACGCCCACGGCCGGGGCGAGGGCGAGCACGACGGCGATGGCCAGCACTCGGATTCGCATGGTGATGCTCCTGGGTAAGATTGCCCGATTTGATCGCGGAGCTCGAGTCCGGGTACGGACTCGGGCTCGGCCGGAGTCCCCACGATTTTAGCGTTCGGGGTTCGGATCCGATACCATGGGAGTGCATCCCCGGCGTGTCAACGGAACTCCTCCGCCGTCCTGGAACGCCGTGAGCAGATCATCTGAAGGAACCAGCGATGCGTATGCCGAGGTCGTTGCCCTGCCGGCCGGGATTCCTAGCCCTGCTCGTGGCCCTCTCGGGCATCGGCCTGCCGAGCCTCGCCGCGCCGCCGGGCGACGACCGGCCGGCCAATCGACTGGCGCGAGAGACCAGCCCTTATCTGCTGCTGCACGCGCACAACCCCGTCGATTGGTATCCCTGGGGCCCCGAGGCGTTCGCGAAGGCCAGGGGCGAGAAGAAGCCGATCTTCCTGTCGGTCGGCTATAGCTCGTGCTACTGGTGCCATGTGATGGAACGCGAGAGCTTCGAGGACGCCGAGATCGCCCGGTTCCTCAACGAGCACTTCGTCTGCATCAAGGTCGATCGCGAGGAACGCCCGGACGTCAACCAGATCTACATGACCGCGCTCCAGGCGGTCGGGCCGGGGGGCGGCGGCTGGCCGATGTCGATGTTCCTGACGCCCGACGGCCGGCCGTTCTTCGGCGCGACGTACCTGCCGCCGCGCGACCGCGACGGTTCGTCCGGGTTCCTGACGCTGGCCGGCGCGATCGCCCGGGCCTGGGACAAGGAACGGCCCGAGATCGAGAAGTCGGCCGACGCGCTCAGCGACGCCGTCCGCCGCCGGCTTCGCGCCGAGAAAGGCCGGCGCGGGATGCCACTGTCGCGCGGCTGGGCCGACCGCGGATTCGCCGAGCTGGCCGAGCAGTTCGACCCCGAGTTCGGCGGGTTCGGCTACAACCCCACCAATCCCCGCCGGCCCAAGTTCCCCGAGCCGGCCAACCTCGTCTTCCTGTTCGACCGCCAGGTGCGCGAGGCCGCCGCGGGCGCCCGGCCGCAGGCGATTGCCAGGCCAGATGAGCCGCCCCGCGACGCGACGGGGATGGTCCGCGCGACGCTCGACCGGATGGCCCGCGGCGGCATCCGCGACCACCTGGCCGGCGGCTATCACCGCTATTCCACCGACCGCTCGTGGACCGTCCCGCACTTCGAGAAGATGCTGTACGACAACGCGCAGCTCGCCTCGGTGCACCTGCGGGCGTTCGAGCTCACGCGCGACCCGCGGTGGCGGGCCGAGGCCGAGGCGACGTTCGCCTTCGTCGAGCGGAGCATGACGGCCCCCGAGGGAGGTTTCTACTCGTCCCTCGACGCCGAGACGAAGGCCGGCGAGGGCGCGTACTACGTCTGGACCCGCGACGAGGTCAAGGCCGTGCTGGGCGACGGACCCGACGCCTCGGCATTCATGAATGTGTATGGCCTGGCGGGCGAGCCCAACTTCGAGGCCCGGCGATACGTCCTGACCGAGCCCCGCGGCCGCGACGAGCAGGCCCGGGCGCTCGAGACCACTCCCGAGGCCCTGGAGGCTCAGCTCGCGCCGCTGCGCGCCCGGCTGCTGGCAGCGCGCGAGAAGCGGCCGGCGCCGTTGCGCGACGACAAGGTCCTGACCGCCTGGAACGGCCTGATGATCGCGGCGTATGCCGACGGCTACCGGGTCCTTCGCAAGGACGAATACCGACGCGCGGCCGAGTCCGCCGCCGACTTCGTCCTGACGCGGCTCCGCACGGCCGACGGCCGCCTGCTGCGGACCTACCGCGCCGGCCACGCCAAGCTCGGCGCCTACCTGGAGGACTACGCATTCCTGGCCCACGGGCTGCTCCAGTTGCACGCCGCGACCGGCGACGCGCGCTGGCTGCGCGAGGCGCGCGCCCTGGCCGACCGCATGATCGCCGACTTCGAGGACCGCGAGGACGGCGGCTTCTTCTTCACGGCCGACGGCCACGAGAGCCTGCTGGCCCGGCCCAAGGACCCCTTCGACAACGCGATGCCCAGCGGCAATACCGTGGCCATCCTCGACCTGCTGGCGCTCCACAAGCTCACCGGCGAGACCTCCTATCGCGATCACGCGGGGCGGGCGCTCGAGGCCTTCGCCACGCCGATGGCGCGCCTGCCCTACGCGATGCCGATGATGCTCGTCGGGCTCGAGCGGTACCTCGACGGGTCGCCCGACGCTGGCCGAACCGACCCGGCGCCCGCCGCGGCCGCAGAGCCAGCCGACACGTCGCCGCGCGTCGTCAAAGCGACGGCGAGACCGGTCGGCGACAAGCCGGCCGCGATCGCCCCCGGCGGCGAAATCGACGCCGTGATCACCGTGACGATCGACGATGGCTGGCACCTCTACGCCAACCCGGCGGGCGCACCGAACCTCAAGCCCACGACGCTGGCGCTCGACGCGTCGTCGAACCGATCCGCCACGCTGGCCTCGGTGAAATACCCGGCCGGCGAAGCCAGGATATTGGCCTCGACCGGGTCGGAAAAGGTCGCGATGTATGAGGGCAAGGTCGAGATCGCGGCGCGGATCCGCCTGGCCGAGACGGTCAAGCCGGGCCCGCTCCGGCTGGTGCTCCGGCTGAACTATCAAGCCTGCAACGATCGCCTCTGCCTGGCCCCGGCCCGCCTGGAGGTCCCCCTCGAAGTCCAGGTCGCTCGATGACGTCGGAGCGCGTGCAGGCACCGCGACTTGGGACCGCATTGAACCATGAGCCGAGAGACCACGAACACCGGCACGACGGTCGACACTGCGCAGCCGGCCACGGGTAAAGGGCGGCCAATCCGGATTGCCTCGGCGCTCCGGCTGGCTGCGGTCGCGGTGCTGATCGCGCTCGTCGCGGTGCTCGCGCTGGTCCTGCCCGGCTGGATCCCCGTCCTTCCGCCCGGAGTGCGCCGGGGGCTGTGCGAGGCGATGCTCCGGGGCGTGCTGATCGCGTACTGGATGCTCGCGCTGGCCGGACTCGTCGGCACGCCTCTCCTGGCGATCGTGGCGGCGCGGTCGCGGCGGAGGGCCGGCGGCAGGACCCGTCGCGGGCTGCTCCGCGGCCTGGCGGGCTGCCTGGCCTGCCTCGTCGCGCTGGTCGTCATGGAGATCGGCTCGACCGCGTGGCGCGGCTGGCTGCACCGGATGCCGGCCTTGCCAACCGCCTTCGAGCCCTCGCCGACCGGCGAGTACCGCATCCTCGTCCTGGGCGGCTCGAGCGCGCTGGGCGAGCCGTACCGGCCCTGGCTGTCGGTCGGCCAGATCGTCGCCTGGCAGCTCCAGCAGGCCGTCCCCGAGCGGCGGTTTGAATGCGAGATCCTCGCCTGGCTGGGCGACGACCTGGAGAAGCAGCATCGCAAGCTCGCCGCGATCCGCCATAAGCCGGATGCTGTGATCATTTATTCGGGCCATAATGAGTTCGTCGCTCGATTCGAGAACGGCCGCGAGGAACGCGACCCGGGCGTCAACGAGGAGCCGCAAGGTTGGTTGCTCCGCCAGGCCTATCGCGCCAGCCTGCTGTCGCCCTGCTGCAGGCTGGCTTACGAGGTCATCAGCCGGAATCGGCTGGATGCGCCGCCCTTGACCGGCCGGCATGAGCTGATCGACCCGCCGTTGTGCAGCCCGTCGGAGGCCGCGGATATCCTGGCCAACTTCCGCCGCCGCCTCGAGACGATCGTGAATTACTGCGAGCAGATCGGCGCCCTGCCGGTCCTGATCATCCCGCCGGCCAACGAGTCGGGCTTCGAGCCCAGCCGTTCGACGCTGCCGCCGTCGGCGACGCGGGGCGACCGCGCCTGGGTAGTCAACACCTTCACAGCCGCCCGCGCCGCCGAGTCATCGGATCCCGCACGATCGGCCGCCGGATACTCAGCGATCCTCGGCCGGTTCCCGGCATTCGCGGAGGCACATTTCCGCCTGGCGCGGCTGCTCGAGCAGCAGGGCAAGCCGGCCCAGGCCGCCGAGCACTACCTCGCGGCGCTCGATCATGATGGCCTGCCCATCCGCTGCCCGGCGCCGTTTCGCGAGGTCTACCGCGAGGTCGCCCGCCGACATCCCGGCTGCATCCTAATCGACGGCCGCCGCGAGCTGGCCGCGATCAGCCCGAACGGCCTGATCGGCGACGCGGTGATCGAGGACGCGCATCACCCGAACCTGGCCGGCTACACCGCCCTGGCCGGCGCGGTGCTCCGCGAGCCTGCAAGGCCGGCAGGTGTTCCCAGCGTCCTACGGAATCCCCCTGCCGATCGACCTGGCCGCCTGCGCCCGACACTTCGGCATGGACGACGCCCGCCGGGCCGAGGTCCGCCAGCGGACGAGCACCCACTACCGCCGCGTCGCCGGCTACCGCTACGACCCAGCCGAGCGGCTCGAAAAGGCCCGCCGCGTGCTCGAGGCGGCATCGATTCCTTGAAAGCGAACCCGGTGGGCCTCGCTGCGCTCGACCCACCCTACGCCGTTAGCACAGCGAGCCCCACCTGACTGACGCTCGTAGGGTGGGTCGAGCGCAGCGAGGCCCACCGGACCCCCGTAGGGTGGGTCGAGCGCAGCGAGGCCCACCGGACCCCCGTAGGGTGGGTCGAGCGCAGCGAGGCCCACCGGACCCCCGTAGGGTGGGTCGAGTGGAGCGAGGCCCACCGGACCCCCGTAGACACCCGTAGCCCAACGCGATCATTCCCAATCGTCGCGGAGATCCCCGTCGCTCGGGTCCAGGTCGTATTCCCCCAGACGGGCGAAGCGATGGAACGTGGACCACGGGTAGTCCTGGACACGCTCGACCAATCCATGCTTCACCGGGTTCCAGTGTATGTAATCGACGCACCGCTTTAGATCATGCTCGTCTCGCACTGTGTGTTCCCAAAATCGGCGTTGCCAGATCGCTCGCTCGCGCCGCCGGGCGCGCGATGCCGTCGGAAGTCCGTCATCACCGCCTGCCTTGAGGTAGCATCGCGTAAAGGCTTCCTCGATCTGAGCCCAGCGCGTGGAATAATCGGCATCCCCGCGCGGCAGGACCCAGACGGTGTGTACATGATCGGGCATCAACACCAGGGCGAATTGTTTCGAACGGGCGCTTCTCCCTCACGGACCGGATGGCCGCACGCAGGCACGATCGGGCAGCCGGCTGCGTGAGGATCGGCCGTCGCTCGTGAGTGATCACCGTGAAGAAGTACGTTCCACCCTCGATGAAAAGGCGCCGATAGCCCGACATCGCCGATGACCCTGGGTCGCGCTGGTGTGGATTCGGTGGTCCGAGCGCCGCCATTGGCAACGTTCGACCCCATACAAATTCTTGTGCCGCTCTATGTCAACGCCTCAATCGCCCCGCCAGGAACGCCCGGACGGCTTGCTCGGCGGCGGCTTCGAGCAGCTCGGCGGCGCGAGCCATCGCATCGGCCAGCGCGATCGGTCCCGGGCAGATTGAGAAATACGCGTCGAGGCCCGCGGTCAGCGTGGCCTCGGCGCCGGGGCCGATCGAGCCGGCCAGGGCGAAGGCCGGGCATCCCAGCGATCGCGCGAGCCGGCCGACGCCGACCGCCGTCTTGCCGAAGGCGCTCTGATCGTCGAGCGCGCCCTCGCCGGTCAGGCAGAGGTCGGCATGCTCGAGCCGCGACCGCAGGCCGACGGCCTCGATCACCAGGTCGATGCCCGGCTCCAGCCGGCCCCCGGCGAACGCGACCAGCCCACCGCCCAGGCCGCCGGCGGCGCCCGCTCCCGGGATCTCGCGGATCGCGGCGCCCAGGTCGCGCTCGACGATCGCCGCGAACCGCGCGAGGTTGGCGTCGAGCCGCTCGACCATCGCGGGCGTCGCGCCCTTCTGCGGCCCGTAGACCGTCGACGCGCCCCTCGGCCCGCACAGCGGATTCGTGACGTCGCACGCGACCGCGATCTCCACGCCGTTCAGCTCGGGCCGCCGAGCGGAGGCGTCGATCCGGTCCAATCGATCGAGCCGGCCGCCGCCCGGGTCGAGCTCGCGCCCCTCGTCGTCGAGCAGCCGGAACCCCAGCGCCTGGCCCAGCCCGGCGCCGCCGTCGTTGGTCGCGCTGCCGCCGATGCCGACGATCACGCGCCCCGCCCCGGCGGCGATCGCCGCCAGCAGCAGCTCGCCGGTCCCGCGCGTGGTGGCCACCATCGGATCGCGCCGATCCGCCGGGACGAGCACCAGGCCCGACGCCGACGCCATCTCGATGGCCGCGGTCCGGCCGTCGCCCAGCAGGCCAAGAGCGCGCCTCGACCGGCTCGCCGAGCGGGCCCGTCACCGTGACGCGTCGCGAACGAGCCGCCCGTCGCCGCGACCAGCGCCGCGACCGTCCCCTCGCCGCCGTCGGCCATCGGGACCCGGTCGATCGTCGCCCCCGGCGCAGCACGCGACCACGCCGAGCGCCATGGCCTCGGCGGCCGCCTGCGCCGACAGGCTCCCCTTGAACTTGTCCGGGGCGATCACCACCCGCATGGTTGCCACGCCAGGGTCGAATCGATGGGCCGCGGCCCGCGGCGAGGCCGTCGGCCTCGCGCCGTGTTCTCTCACGCCCCAGCGAGCTTAATGGGCCCGGACCGCGACCGTCAACGCTCCGGGATGCCCGGATCGTCCGTCGCCGGCATGGCCGCTCGCGGATCGCTCGCTCGCGGATCGCCCGGTCCTGCCGGTCAGGCCGCGCCTGCCTCGTACGAGCGCGACGTCGCCTGCGGCTGGTGCTCCGGCAGCTCGAAGACGATCTCGTCCCGCTTCACCGACACGTCGTCGGGCGCGTGGATGCCGATCCGCACCGAGTTCCGGTCGATCTTCACGATGGTCATGCGGACTTCCGGGCCGATCTGAAAACTCTGGCCGAGCTTCCTGCTCAGGACTAACATGCTTTCCTCCTCCGTGAGTCGCATCCCGAAGGGTTCGGGACGACGACATGGTCATCACCGTTCAAAATCCTTTCCTCCGGATGTTGATGAAAGCACCTGTCGTGCCAATGCGCCGTTGTCGTTCACTTCCGCCGGGAAACCCATGAAACTCGGGGACCGCGGCGGGCGTTGCGACCGTGACGAATTGCCCGGAATGCGCCGATTGTCCAGATCTCGATGTAAAATTGGCCGCGAATTGAAAAAAATACCTGGAGAACGCGGCGTCGAGTCGCAACGGGCTCGCTCCGTTGTAGAATCGACTCTCGACTCGGGAAGCTGGAGGGGATAGGGATCTTCGGAAGCGGAGTGGGCCGATGCGGTCGATAGCCTCGGGGTGGACGAGCGGAGCGATCCGGACGCGGCTGGCGGCGGGACTGGCGGTCGTCGTCGCGCTGCTGGCCTGGCTCTGGCCGATCGGGATCGGCGGCAAGATGCCGGTCGGCGGCGACGTCACGCAGTTCTTCCTGGGGTTGATGGGGTTCCTGAGCGATGCGCTGCACCAGGGCGAGCTGCCGGTCTGGAACGACCTGTGGGGCTTCGGGTTCCCGGGTCTGGCCGAGAGCCAGATGGGGGTCTTCTACCCGCCGCACCTGGTGCTGTACGGGCGGTCGTTCACCGAACTGATCCGGAGCAAGGGCCCGTTCACCGAGGCGTCCTATGTCGCCAGCCTGGTGTTGCACACGCTCTGGGGCGGGCTGGGGGCGTTCTGGGCGTCGCGGCGGATGGGGGTCTCGGGCGTCGGGTCGGCGCTGGCGGCGTTCGCCTGGTCGACCAGCGGGTTCTTCCTCGTGCATCTGGCGCACCCCTGGGGTTACACGACCGGCGGCTGGATGCCCTGGGCGTGGGGACTGGGCTGGTCGATCCTGATGCCCGGAGCCGGCAGTCGTCCCTCGCGGCTCGCGCCGTTCTTGCTCGCGCTGGTGCTGGTGATGCAGGTGCTGGCCGGGCATTTCCAGCTCGCATTCCAGACGCAGGTCACGCTGATCCTGATGGTGGCCTGGGCGCTCTTCGGCCGCTGGTGGGCCGACGTGCGGCGGATGCGCGTCGGCGGTCCGACGGCCCTCGAGGGACCCGGCCCGTCGCTGCGGCGCGCGGCCGCCGTGTTGCTGGCCATGGCGGCAGTGTTCCCGATGGCGGCGGTGCAGCTCGAGCCGACGGCCCGGCTGGCGGAGATGGCCAGCGACCGTCGCGACTTCGAATATCTCTGCGGCTTCGCCGAGACGCCGCTGCACCTGGTCAACCTGGTCGCGCCGGGGCTGTTCCACCGCTCGTTCTCCTGGAGGCCGATCCTCTGGGACCCGTTCCACACATCGCCCGAGGAATGCCTGGCCTACGTCGGGCTCGTACCGCTGTTCCTGGCCCTAATGGCGATCGCGCGCGAGTCCCGCCGCGACCCCGCCGTGCGGCTGCTGACGATCCTCGCCGCGGCGACGCTGTTCCTCAGCCTGGGGCCGTATGTCCCGGGGTTCCGCATGCTGATCGGCGTGCCGGGGTTCTCGTTCTTCCGCGCCCCGGCGCGTTGGAGTCTCGCGACCTCGCTGGCGCTGGCGATCCTCGCGGGCAAGGGCTTCGACCGCTGGCTCGAGTGGACGCGCCCGGGGAGGTCGCTCCGCCGGCTGACGATCCTCGCCGCAGTCGGGATCCTCGCGACGATCGGCCTGCTCGAGCTGGCCGTGTGGAGCACCTCACCGACCGGATCGCCGCGCGTCGCCGGCTGGTTCGACGCCGCGTTCCGCGCCATGCCGTGGTACGGCGACCCGAGCTTCCGCAAGGACCCCAGCTTCGCCGAGGTGATGGCGATGGCCCGCAAGCCCGCCGGTGATCCCTATGTGCCGCCCGACCTGTCGCCATCGATCGTGCTCCAGAGGACGGTGGATAAACGCAGCCTGGTCGCCCGCCGCGGCGAGCTGTACCTCGACGAGCTGTGGGAGACGGCCATCGCCCTGATCCTGATCGCGATGGCCGCCGGCCCGGACCGTCCGGGCGACCGCCGCACCCGCGCGGCGCCGGCGTTCTTGCTGATGCTGGCATTCCTGGACCTCTGGATCCTGGGACGGCACCGGCTGATCGACACCGCCCCGATCCGGCCGCTGGCCGAGCAGAGCCCGGTGCTGGCCCGGCTGGCCGGCGAGCCCCGCGGCTCGCGCGATGGCCTCGAAGCTCGGCAACCTGCCGATCCTCGAGCGAGCTGCGCCGATCCAGGCGTATCGTACGCTCACCCTGAACGCCGCCGACTCGCTGAGCACCGCGGCGCAGGGCCCGATGAGCGGTTCGCTGCATGAGCCGATCACCCGAGGGGCGCTGTGGGCGACCGGCACGCGGCTGCGGATCTTCAACCCGCTGGAGGTCCAGCTAGCCCGGAGGCTCCGCCAGCCCGAGCTCCCCGGCGAGCCGATCGACGACCCGGCGCTGGCCCGGTGGACCTACGGCGCCGCGTGGACCGACGAGCAGGAGGGGAGCTGGGTGAACCGGTTCCTGGTCTGGCGTTGCGACGGCCTGCCGGCCCGCGCCTGGTTCCTGCCCTTGACCGACGAGGAGGATGAGTCCATCCTGGACGAATGGACGGGCGACCCGCGCGACCTGCTGCCGCTCTTCGAACGATCCACGCCGCTGATCCCCGAATCCGACCGGCCCGAGGAGCTGCGGGTCTCGGTGCCGGCCCTGGAGCCTGGCTGGGTGATCATCTCGCAGCTCGACGATCCCCAGTGGAAGGCGGAATGGCTCAGCCTGGACGGGCAGGGGGACTACCCCGGGAAGATCAAGCCCGCGTTCCGCAGCCCGGGCGAGCATGCGGGAGGCTGGCAGTACCTCAAGGTCCCGTTCGACGGCCGGTGGGAGCTGCACCTGGTCTACGAGGCGGAAGACTTCGCGAGGGCGCCGCGATCTCGATCCTGGGCTGGTCCTGCTGGTTCACCTGCGCGGTGGTCGTCGCCCTGCGACGCAGGCCGCGGCCGGCGATTTCACGACCACCGCAACCCGACGGGGCCTGAACGATGACGAAGACGGGCGTGGCGATCGTGGGCGCCTCGGGCTACGCGGCCCGCGAGCTGATCCGCATCCTGCTCAATCATCCGGACGTGCGGATCGCCGCGGCCACCTCGCGCCAGGACGAGGCGCCGCGGCTCGACGCGCTGCACCCGAGCCTGGCGCGGCGGATCGACCTGAGCTGCGAGCCGTTCGACGCCGCGCGGATCGCCGAGCGGGCCTCGGTCGCCTTCCTGGCCCTGCCGCACACCGCCAGCATGGCGGTGGTCCCCGACCTTCGCCGGCTGGGCGTCCGGGTGATCGACCTGAGCGCCGACTATCGGCTCGACCGACGCGCAGGTCTACGCCGACTGGTACGGCCACGCCCACACCGACGCCGACGGCCTGCGCTCGGCCGTCTACGGCCTGCCCGAGCTGTTCCGCGAGCGGATCCCGCCGGCCGAGCCTGATCGCCAACCCCGGCTGCTACACCTCCGCGAGCATCCTGGCACTGGCGCCCCTGATCGCCGAGGACCTGATCGAGCGACGCGGGATCATCATCGACGCCAAGAGCGGCGTCTCCGGCGCGGGACGGTCGCCGAAGCTCACGTATCATTTCCCCGAGTGCAACGAGAGCCTCTCGGCCTACGGCGTCGGCCAGCATCGCCACACGCCCGAGATCGACCAGGTCCTGACCGACGTCGGCGCCCTCGGCGGCCGCGAGGAGCCGGACCGGTCGAGGTGATCTTCACGCCGCACCTGGTGCCGATGGACCGCGGCATCTTCGCCACGATCTACGCGCAGCCCGAAGCACGCCGCCGTCGAGCACGACCTGATCGAGCTCTACCGCTCGTTCTACGCCAGCGAGCCCGTTCGTCCGCGTCCTCGGCCACCTGCCGGCGACGAAGGACTCGGCACACACGAATTTCTGCGATATCACCGTGCGGGTCGTCCGCGGCCGCATCCTGGTGCTGGCCTGCCTCGACAACCTCATCAAGGGCGCCGCGGGCGTGGCCGTCCAGAACCTCAACCTGATGCTCGGCTGCCCCGAGGAGACGGCGCTTATGTGATCCCACCGGGTGGCATCGGCTCGAGGCGGGCCGAGGACTAACCACACACGTACGTTGGGCATCGCCCACCAGGATTCGCCTACGACACACGCGCCGGCGATGACCCAAACGTAGGGTGGGCATCGCCCACCAGGATTCGCCTGCGACCGACGACTCAGTGATTGCCCGTAGACCCTCATCATTCGCCGGCAAGATCATGGACCGCGGCCATCCTTGGTAGGACAGGTTCCCTGCTACCGCAGCGGCACCCCCAGTCCGCCGGATAGAGACCGCTCGCGACCCATCGGGGAAAGCTCGAGTGGGGCCACAGATGAGGGCAAGCCGCATACCCGTGCTTGACGGGGTTATAATGGATATAATGTAAGAAGAGTTCGATGTCGGCCTCTTCCTTGATGCGATGTTCCCAGAATCGCCGCTGCCAGACGTCGGCCTCACCATGCTTCTGGCGCGACGCACTGACCGATTCCGCGACGCTGCCAGAGTCGCGCAAGGATTGGGTGAACAGGACTTTCATGAGCCCGATTCGGCGCGAATAGTTCGCATCACCCGACGGCAGCGTCCAGAGGAAATGCAGGTGATCTGGCAGGACCACACCGGCCAGGAAATCGAACGGATACCGATGCTTTACGCGGGCAACGGCATGGCGCAGTCGCTGGACGTTTTCCGGGGTCCGGAAGATTGGCTGGCGCTGAAAGGTCACGATCGTGAAGAAGAATGACCCGCCCGGAAAGTAGAGCCGTCGGTAATCCGACATCGTCGTCTCTGGGTTCGCGGTAGGCCGCGTCAGTCGCCGGCACCGGTGTCCTTGGCGAATCCTGGTGGGCGATGCCCACCCTACGTCGGGCTCGGCATTCGTCGCCCTACGAACGCAGCGCCACAGGCACCTGGTTGATCTTGGCGGCCAGGATGAAGTCGTTCTCGGTGAGGCCCTTCACGGCGTGGGTGGAAAGCGCGATCGTGACATGGCGATAGCCCTCGAGGTGCAGGTCGGGGTGGTGGTCTTCTTCCTCGGCGATCGCGGCGACCTTGTTGAAGAAGTCGATGGCCGCCATGAAGTCCTTCACGGTCCACGAGCGGGTGATCCGCCGGGCTTCGGGGGCGATCGTCCAGCCCTCGACGCTGCGCAAGGTGGCCTCGGCCTCCTCGCGAGAGAGGGCCGGGATACCCCCCTCGCACGGACGGCAATGCTTCCTGGTCAGCTCGTCATGGGTCGGGGCGTTCATGGTGAGAATTCCTCGGATTGCTATCGGAAGCTCTCAGCCTCGGCGGGGAATCGGCCCTCGGCGACGTCGGCGACATAAGCGGCGACCGCCGCGCGGACCTGCGGGGCGAGCTCGGCGTAATGCCGGACGAACTTGGGTCGGAACTGCTCGATCAGCCCGAGCATGTCGTGGACGACCAGGACCTGGCCGTCGCAACTGGGGCCGGCGCCGATGCCGATCGTCGGGTATCGAGATCTGCTCGGTGATCCGCGCGGCCAGGCTGCTGGGGATGCACTCGAGCACGACGGCGAACGCTCCGGCCTCGGCGGCGGCGCGGGCGTCGGCGAGGATCTCCTCGCCCGAGCGCTGGACCTTGTAGCCGCCGAGCGAACGCACCGCCTGCGGCTGGAGCCCGACGTGCCCCATCACCGGGATCCCCGCGCGACGATCGCGCGGATCGTCGCGGCCATCCGCGTGCCCCCCTCGAGCTTCACCGCCTGGCAATGGGTCTGCTTGAGGATTCGCCCGGCCGAGCGCAGCGCCTGCCGGGGCGAGACCTGGTAGCTCATGAACGGCAGGTCGGCCACGACGAATGCGCGCCGGGCGGCCCGCGCGACCATCTCGGCGTGATAGATGATCTGGTCGAGCGTGACCTTCAGCGTGGTCTCCCAGCCCTGGACGACGGTGCCGAGCGAGTCGCCCACGAGGAGGCAGTCGACCCCCGCCTCGTCGAGCAGCCGGGCCATGGTGAAGTCGTAGGCCGTGAGCACGCTGAACCGGCGCTTCTGCGACTTCCACGCGGCGAAATCGGGGACCGTGACCGGCCGGACGTCAGTTGGCATGCGGCATCATCCCGGCGGCAGTGACCGCGTCCAGGTCGGCGATGATGACCTCGGGACGGTCCACAATGACCTTGTATCGTCGGCGGACCGCGTCGTGCAAGGCCATTCGGCGCGGGTCGCCCGGTCGATCCCCCAGGTCCGCGAAGTAGCGGGCCCCGCGTGCTCGGTAGAACGCCACCAGGTCGAGCGGGCCGCGGACCGCGCCGGCTTCCGCACGACCCCACTCGCCGGCCGCCCGCCGCGCGGCCGTCTCGGTCCACTCCAGCCGGCAGCCGCGCCGGTCGGACGCGAATAACAGCGCCTCGGGCGCCACCAGCCAGTCGCCGGGCCGTGTCTGCTCGGCCACCGCCCGCGTCGCCGCATCGAGGCCCGCCCACTCGTCGGGAGTGCGCCACGTCGCCCTCGCCTGCACCAGGCCCAGCACCACGAGTGCCAGCCCGGCCGCCGTCGCGACCCGGCGACGGCCCTCGGCCAGCCGGTCCAGCGCCAGCCCGCACCCCGCCGCCGCCGCCGGCGCCAGCAGGAGGAAGTAGTATTCATGGTGCAGCTTGGGCGCCAGCATCGCCAGGGTCGCCGCGGCGGCGAGCACCCAGCCCCGCCACAGGCCCGCCCCGCGGCCGACGATCAGCCCCGCCGCCGCCATCGCCGCGCCGATCGGGGTGAAGGCCCGCACGACCAGGAAGCGCCCGATCATCGCCCACGTCCCGCCATCCGCCAGCGCCCTGGCCGAGCCCGCGATCAGGCCCGTCCAGATGGCCGAGTTATCGGCCGACGCCCGCGACCCGCCGCCCGCCGCGACCAAGTGCGACGCCCAGGCGTACCACAGGAGCACCGGCACGAGCGCCGCGGCGACCGCCGCCAGCCGCGCCGGCCGACGCCCGGGACCCGTCAGCCAGGCCAGCACCAGCACCACCGGCAGCGCGATCACCTTGAGCGCCAGTCCCGTCGCCAGCAGCACCCAGCCCGCGCCCAGCCAGGTCCGACGGATTCCCGGCCGCGCGGCGTCCCGCGCGAGTTCCCAGCAGGCCAGCCCGGCCAGGATCGAGCCGAGCATCGCCGCGTCGGGCTGGAACGCGCGGCCATAGCGGATCGTCAGCGGGAACGCGGCGAACGCCCCCGCGGCCAGGAGCGCCGCGCGCGGCCGGCCGCCGCGCGCACCAGCACGAACAGCCCCCAGCCCGCGACGGCCGTCGCCATCGCCGAGAGCACGCGCCCCGACGCCTCCAGGCTCAGCCAGGATCCGGTCGCCCGCCGCAACGCAACCACGCCGAGGCCGTAGACGGGCGGCTCGACCAGGAAGTAGTTCGGCCCGGGCGCCGTATCCAGCCGGGGCCGGAGCAGCCCCGGAGCCCCGCTCGAGGTTCCGCGCCACCATCGCCGTCGGCACCTGCCGCCCCACGTAGTTCTCGACGATCGGCTGGTCCACGTCGAACGGCGCGCACCGCGAAGGTCGCGGCCAGCACCGTCGCCAGCAACCACCCCACCCGATGCCCGTCATCGCGGCCGCCCGCCGATCCGTCGGCCCCCATCACCGCGTCCCTCCCATCGTCCCCTCGCGCCGAATTCCTTCGTGATTTGCTGGCGCCAGCCGGCTCCAAAGCGATGGAATCGTTCGATCCCTTTTGGTGAGAAGCCCGTTGCAATGCGCGGGGATCTTGCCAACATGGCGCATCGTCTCATTTCTCCAAGTCCGGTCAAGAGCGCGAGTCCCCGGCGTTCTGTCCGCGGTCCGCGCTCGCTCCGAGCCTGTCTCTCTTGATGGAGGGAGAGCCCCATGCTGGTGCGCGACGTACTGCAATCGAAGGGGCATCGGATCATCACGATCGACTGCGAGGCGACCGTGGGCGAGGCCATCGCCAGGCTGGTCCAGAACAACATCGGGTCGCTGCCGGTCGTCAACCACGGACAACCGGCTGATCGGCATCTTCAGCGAGCGCGACGTCCTGCGCGTCATCCACAGCCGCGGCGAGGGCTTCGGCCGACTGCCGATCTGCGACGTCATGACCCGCGACCCCATCACCTGCCGCCTCGATGAGGACGTCGAGGACGTGATGGGCCTGATGAGCGACCGTCGGATCGCCAAGGTCCCCATCACCCAGGACGACGAGCTGGTCGGCATCGTCTCGGTCGGCGACGTCATCAAGGCCGTCCACGAGAACCTCCAGCACGAGAACCAGCACCTCATGTCCTACATCCACGGGACGGTGTAGCTCTCGTATGTGGCTTCGTGCAGTGGCTAGTAGCTAGTGGCTAGCAGGACAGGATCGTCATGGTCCTGCGCTCGGCACTTGCAACTGGCTGCTGGCCAAGGCCGCCCTCGGTGGGCGATGCCCACCCTACGTTTTTGCTGGCCGCCAGCCACCAGCCTCTCACCGAGGAGGTCGAGGGTCGCGCGCGGGCGGTACCTTGCCGCCGTTCCAGCGGCCATACAGTGCGGTCAACTCGGCCAGCCGGTCGGTCACGGGTCGATGGACCTGGCCGGGCTGGATTCGCCACGCCCAGTTCCCGTCCGGCTTGCCGGGGAAGTTCATCCGCGCGTCGCTGTCCAGGCCCAGCACGTCCTGCATCGGGGACGATCGCCGTGTCGGCCACCGAGGCGAAGAGCACGCGGATCATGTCCCAGTGGATCTCCCAGCCGTCCGATTGGGCGTACGTCCGCGGCGAAGGCCCGCGCCGCCGTCACCTCCTCGGGCGGCTGCGTCGTCGTCGCCTCCTTCGAGTGGTGCCAGCCGTAGGTCGTGTCGTTGTCGTGCGTGCCCGTGTATGCGATGCAGTTGTTGATGTAGCGATGCGGCAGGTACTTCTCCATGTCGGGATCGGCGTCGAAGCCGAACTGGAGGACCCGCATCCCGGGCATGTCGAACGCGTCGCGGAGCGCCTCGACCTCGGGGGTGATCAGGCCCAGGTCCTCGGCGATCAGGGGCACGGTGCCCAGCTCCTTGCGCACGGCGCGGAAGAGGTCGTGCCCGGCGCGGGGAGCCATTCTGCCGGTCGCCGCGGTCTTCGAGCCGGCGGGCACCGCCCAGTACGCCTCGAAGCCGCGGAAGTGGTCGATCCGCACCACGTCCACCCGGCCCAGCAGGGCCTTGATCCGAAGCCGCCACCAGGCAAAGTCGTCCCGCGCGTGGGCCTCCCACTTGTAGAGCGGATTGCCCCAGAGCTGGCCGTCCTCGCTGAAGAAATCCGGCGGCACCCCGGCCATGATCAGGGGCCGGCCGCGGTCGTCGAGGTGATAGAGGTCGGGATGCGCCCAGACGTCGGCGCTGTCGTGCGCCACGAAGATCGGCACGTCGCCGATGAACCGGATGCCCCGCTCCTTGCCGGCGGCCCGCAGCTCCTGCCACTGCGTCTCGAAAGCGTACTGGACGAACGCGTGGTACCGGATTCCCTCGGCGACCCGCTCGCGCCACCGCTTGCACGCTTCGGGCTTCCGCGACACCAGCTCGGGCTCCCACTCGTACCAGGGCGCCCGTCGTGCGCGTCGCGGAGCGCCTGGAAGAACACATAGTCGTCGAGCCAGTCGGAGTGCTGCTCCCGGAACGCGGCGAAGCCCGGATCCTCGCCCGCCGCCTCGAACCGCCGGAACGCTCGCCGCAGCCACTCTTCCTTGAGCCGCGCCGCCGCGTCATAGTCCACCGGCCCGGGCGGCCGGTCGGGCACCGCCGCCAGCTCATCGCTGTCGAGCCAGCCCCGCTCGGCCAGTCGGTCGAGGCTGATCAAGAGCGGGTTGCCCGCGAACGACGACGGCGACTGATAGGGCGACCCGCCGTGGCCGACCGGACCCAGCGGCAGCGTCTGCCACCAGGTCTGGCCGGTCTCCGCCATCCAGTCGAGGAAGCGGTGAGCCTCGGGGCCCAGGTCGCCGATCCCGTATCGGCCCGGCAGCGAGGTCGGGTGCAGTAGGATGCCGCTGGCGCGGGGGAGTTGCATAGTGTGTCCTTTCCTGATCGTTCCGCGGGCGGAGACATCATTTCAATGGGTTGCGCCGGGCCTGGCACGACGTTGCGGGGCAGGGGGGATAAGGCCCGGGCGTCCTCGAGCCACCCTCATGCCGACGGATCGGCCAGGAAGGATTCCAGCTCGCGCCGGAAGCTCGCCTGATCCTCGACGTGCGGGATGTGGCCGACCTCGGGCAGGACGACCATCCGGGACCGTTTGAGCCGCGCCGCCAGGTCGCCGGCCACGCGGGGCGGGTTGACCAGGTCGAGCTCGCCGACGAGGACGAGGCAGGGGACGTCCACCGCGCCCAGCCGCTCGCGGCTATCGTGCCCCGACGCCGCGGCCGCCTGGCGGGCGAACGCCTCGGGATCCTGCGGCCAGGGGTTCCGCTCGGCGAACTGGATCATGCCCTCGACCTGGCCCGGCTGCCGGTAGAATGCCGGTCCGACGAGCCAGGGGAGTACCGCCCGGGTGAACCCACCATCATCGAGCGTCCGCCGCAAGCGCGACCCACGAGTCGAGCACCGCCCTGCGCCAGTCATCGGCCCCGGCGTGGGTCGAGACCAGGGCGAGGCTCTTGACCATCCCCGGATGCCGCAGCGCCAGCTCCTGCGCCACCAGCCCTCCCAGCGACTGCCCCACCACGTGCGCCGGCGCCGCGGCGACCGCGTCGAGCCAGCCGGCGACGTCGTCGGCCATGTCGGCCGTCGTGTACGGACCGTCGGCCCGGTCGCTCCGCCCGGCGTCCCGGGCGTCGAAGCCCAGCGTGCGGAACCGCGAGCCAAAATACCGCTGCGAGCGGGTGAACGCCCGATGGTCGCCGCCCAGCCCGCTCAGGAACACGAGCGGATCGCCGTCGGTGCCGATTTCCTCGAAGTAGAACGAACGTCCCTGGACGATGACCTTGGGCATGGGCGGAATCGACAGCAGAGGAGGGCGGGGCCATGTAACCAACGAGCCGGAACCGGTCCACGGCGCGACGACCTGCCCCGGCAACCCGATCCTGCCCAGCGTAGACAGATAGCCGCCGTTGGGAAGGGCAAAAATCGAGCCAGGCACCCGCCGACCCACGATAGCACGGTCCAGCCCTCCCCACGAAACTGCGAGAAGATCGGATGCAGCCGGTAACTCGTGTTCTCCAATCGCCGCATTTCAGCGCCTTCGCCGAATGGCCAACCAACATGCAACCATTACATCGCCACACTCCTTTCGCCGGGCCCCGACGGCCCCTTCCGGAGCACTCCGGCCGCTTGCCCGCGCCAGCCACTCGGATCAATGGCCGGGCGCCCGAGACACCGGCCTGGGTCCGGTCCATGGCATCTCCAGCTCCACCTATGCCGGCCAAGCAGGATTTCCCGATCAGGGCGAACGACGAGGCTTTGACGGCGCCGGTCGAGGCGAATTGGGTTCGTTTGCCTGATTTCTGCCCCTTCGGCGCCGAAATGCACCTGGCGAGCATGAAGAGACCATGAAGATGGGGTTCGTTTTACCACCCCGCCGGACTTCGGTGCCGGAAATTGGGTTCGTTTTACCTCCCCGCCGGGCTTCGGCGCCGAAAGTTCGGCGCCGAGCTGCTCCGGCATTGTGAAGAATCCATGAGGATTGGGTTCGTTTCCACCCGTTCGCGATCCCGACATCTCGGTGAGTTGATGCAATATCGCCCGTTGTCATGCGTGCGGACAGACACCCAAATGAGCCGGGATGGCCCAGGGGCAGCTTTGCGATTCTAGATTTTCCGGCGGGCCAGGTTGGTGGAGGAGGGTACGCCATCGGGACGGGTCAGGGAGGCGCCAGAGGATATGCGAGCGCCCCTATATACAGGATGTATCCGATTTGCAAAAACTGAAACGCACCGCGTCGGAAAATGACAAAATCCGCGGCGTAAGTCATTATTTGGTAGGGAGTAAAAAAATTTCGCAATTATTCAAGATTTTCCCCAATCGCTACAGATTGCCCAGACCTTACAAGCGTTCGCGACAACTCGACTCGAGCCCAGAATGGGGGCCGTGGCACGTGGGCGGGCCCTCCTCAGGGTAGCCGTCCGGTTATGTCGGGCTAGCGTGCGGTCCGGCGCGGGCAGGATCTCGACCGGAGCTCACTGGGCGGTGGTTGAAAGCCCTGCGGTCTGAGCAACGGTAGGCGGGCCGTATCCGGGCCGGGGCGACCTTGGGGTCCCGCGGCACGACCGGCCGGCGCATGTCATCCCCGTTCTGCGGGCTCTCGAGATAGCCAGGTCGCCCATGTTGCGAAGTCCGTCGGGGCCCGGGATGTCGCCAGGTGCGAGCTATTGTGAGCGGCCGGCAGAAACGGCGGATCGGCTGTCGCGGCTCGGTCCGGAGCAGGAGAAGGAAGGGGCTGGTGATGGATCGATGGCCGAGGAGGCGGACGGTCGGCCCCGCGTGTCTCGACGAGGGCCTGAAGGGAGGCGAGATGGTCGTCATCGTCGGCGAAGAGATTCCATTCCTCTCAAGCCGGTAGAAGCCTGGATATCCGGCTATCCGGATTATCTAGTCATTAATACCTTTGCAAGTAGTGCAGAATTCCCAGGGCATAAAAATTGCGGCAATGAGCCAAACCTCCTCATACTTCGACCGGTTGAGGGTGTCAGGAGAGGACCGCTCCCGGTCCTCTCTCGACGATCGCGGTGTCATCTCAACGTCCTGGAAGCGCTTGGAACGGCGCACAGAGAGGCTTCAACATGATCAGGCGGAACCAGAAGACGATGACTTGTGAGATCCTGGAAAATCGCACACTGCTATCCGGCGCTCATGCGGCTGTGAAGGAGCATGCGCATCGACGCGAGCTCGCCGCCGCGGTCCGCCGGGAAGCCGCGGCCGCGGTGCACATGGCCGTGGTGGATGCGACGACGAGCCCCGTGACGGGAGGCGGCCTATTCAGCGTCGGGCCCGTGCCGGCCACCAGCGACGTCCAGTCGCTCCAGCAGGCCGCCATTTCCAACAATACGGTGATGTTCCTCACCCAGCTCGGCGCCCTGAGCAGCACCAACGCGACGATCCAGCAGGAGGCGGGATCGATCCTCAATGACGCCCGGAACCTGGATCTGGCGATGTGGAACCTGGCGAACTCGCTGGGCGTGAATCTGCCGGCCGACATCGAGGGGAGCGATACGTCGATCGCGGCACAGGCCGCGACGTCCGTCAATAGTAGCACATTCGACCAGGCGTTGCTGGGCGCGCTCAACCAGGCCGGCACCGGCCTGGCGAGTCAGCTCCAGCAGATGGCGACCGGCGCCCAGACGGCCTCCATCCGGTCGTTCGCAACGACGGCGTTGCCGATCGTCCAGGCCGACCTCGCCGCGGCCCAGGCATCGGCCAGCGGCACCGGGACCTCGACCCTGGCGCCGGTCAGCACCGTCCCCAGCAGCACCACGCTCGGCGGCGCCGACCTGCCTACCCTGGAGCTTTCCTACTCCATGAACCTGGACGAGCGATTCCTCGCCCAGTTCACCACGCTCGTTTCCAGCAATGTGCGGGTCCAGCAATACAACGCCAAGTTGATCAACGATCACGAGATGATGGCCGTCCAGGAGGGGATGTACGCCGCGGCTACGGGCACGTATCTGCCGGCCACCATCACGGGAATGAACATCCCGATGACGACAATGCTCCTCAACGCGTCCGGCTCGAGCCGGTATGACCGCATGTACCTGAAGCAGATGGTGGCCATGCATACCACAGACCTGGATGCCAATAACCAGACCCTCGCCAACGCCCAGAACCCCGTCCTCAGGACCTTCGCGGCGGTCGCCGCGGCGACGGACGTGGTGCACCGCCAGGGTGCGTCGCTCCTCCTGAGGGGCTTCGTGCGTTGATCTCGATTCCCCCGAACTCGGCCGGCTCGGTGCACCGGGCCGGTCGAGTTCAACAGCGAGACGCAGCACAGCGCAGCCTTCGGCCACAACCAAAGTGGCAAGTAGTCCGTCCCGTAGGGTGGGGTCGAGCGCAACGAGGCCCACCGATATCCTCCCAGTGGGGGATTGTTTCAAATCGGCGGAGATCGCCGGCGAGCGAGTTGACAGATCGGTGGAAGGCGGGGCCCCTCCGTGTCGGAATGACACTCGGCCAGGACACGCCACCACACGGAGCGCATGGACTCACCGGTCCTGCTACCAAGGAATCGCTGTCGCCTCACCGAGATGTGACCGGCCTCCGCGGGGACAGCCTGGACGCCGGGATCCGCGAGCAGACTCGGCACGAGCTCATCGAGACGCTCCGTAGGCGTCGTGCACATCCATCCGCTCGGGACGATCTCGCGGGGTCCGGGGGGAGATTGCGTGCATGCATTTCATGTTCCAGGGCCCCCAAAACCCCCTGTACCCCCTCCGCTCTCTTCTCTACCCCTACTATCAGGATGTATCAGGTTTGCAGAAACTGAAATGCACCTATCGGCGAAGAGGGGCATCTTCTCGACGCAAGCCCTTTGGTCACAAGCACAAGAAATATCTGGAGATTCCTTGAGATTTTCCGCCGCGGAGGCGGTTTCCGTGGTCCGGTTCATATTTGGCCAGTTGTTCGCGATTTGGCGTGAGTCTCAGAAGCCGCTATTGGCGGGGCGGAAAGCCTCAAAAACGGCCCCTTTAGCCCGCTCGGGAGAGCTGTCGGCCCGGGCCGAAGACCCGCGCCAACCGCGAACCGCCGGTCAGGTCGGAGTTGCTCCACGCCAACCCAGCCCGGTGGGCCAACAACTGCCAACTCCACGAGATGCCGGGTGAGACAATCCCCTCAGTGGTCAGTGGATACCGGACGGAAGTCATTGCCGTCGAAGGGTTTCTAAAATTTCGCACGGCGTACGAGATTCCCGGCATTAGCAGCACAGCGCAGCCTTCGGCCGCAACCAAAGTGGCAAGTGGCAAGTGGTCCGTCCCGTAGGGTGGGTCGAGCGCAGCGAGGCCCACCGATATCCTCAGTGGTCAGTGAACACTGGACGGAAGCCATTGCCGTCGAAAGGTTTGTAGAATCGCGTACGGCGTACAAGATTCTCGAAGTTAGTAGTACAGAGGCAAGACGCAGAACGAGATGCAGAACAGGTACCCGACGGAATGGTATGAAGGTTGGAGCCGGGACAGACTCGTTCGCCAGCGTGATGGTCGAAACAGCGTCGTCGAACACCGACGCCCCGACCCGGCCGACCGGTCAGCGACCTGCGCCGGACATCGTGATACCCCCGACCCCGCTCGCTCACGCCAGGCGGAGGATGCGGCAGGTCTCCTCGTAGCTGGCTTCCAGCTCGAGGGGCACGGCGATGTCGTCGGCCAGCCATAAGGGCAGAGTCGGCAGCGACTGGCCCAGGGCGAGCGCGTGGTTCCAGGCCTGGAAATGCCAGGTCTCCTTCGGCTGCGTCCAGCGGCAGGCGGAGGCATACAGCGAAGGCGGCTCGGGCGCGAGCGCATCGTCCGTTTCGCCGATCCACTCGAGCAAATCGCCGTAGAGGTTGAAATGCCGGGTAGTGACCAGGTCGACGATCGTGACCGAGACCTGCTGCCGGAGCAGGGCCGCGCACCTGGTCACGAACGCGCGGCGATTCTCGGGCCGGTCCTTGTTGGCGGGGCTGACGATCTCGACGGCCGCGACCAGGCGGCGGTGCCGCTTCCTTTCATAGACCAGGACCTCGTACTCATACTGGTCGGGCAGGTCCGTGACGACATCGAATGTGGGCCGCGGCGGGGCCCAGGTCGCGGTCGCGACCCCGCCACCATTCGCTCCCCCGCTTGGCGCCGCCGTGAAGGCAGCGGACTCATCCTTGTCGCAGGCGGATACGTCGATCTCGAACGCTGCGCCTAAATGGAGACGCGGCTCGGCGGCGTAGGGCGGCGGGAGCTTCCGGTTCAGGGCCATGACGATCTCGCCCGGCCATGCGCCGTGAAAGCCCTCCCACGAGGTGATGTCATCGAGTGGCGGGCGAAAATGGTCGCGCAACGGCATGGACTGGTCCTCCGGGTGCAGATCGTATCCGCGGCCCCCGCGCCTTGCCATCCCGACGCGCCGCCCTGTCTCGATCATCATCGTCGATCACCAGGAGGATCCTCAATCCGCCGGCCTCCTGGGCGTGACGTCGCCGAGATCCCGGGTCTCTCCGGCCCCCAGTTTCACGCCCCTGGCGAGGAAACCGAGCTCGATGCGCCGGCGATTGAGGAGCCGGAGGTCGTACGGCTTGCCGGGGACCCGTCCTTCGATCCGGAATCGACCATCGCGACCGATCTTCAGATCGGTGCTGGGCCGGTCGCCGATCAGGAGGATATCCCCCTCCGCCCAGGGCTGGCCCTCGGCGTTGACCACCCGGCCGGACAGGACGCCCCAGGGCTGGAGGGTCACCGTCCGCGGCCGGGTCTCGTCGCCGGCGAGCACCAGCTCGCCGGCCAGACGCTTTGCGTTAACGCGGAAGCTCAGGGTCCGACTCCGCCCGGGCATCAGGCTCGAGACGCGGAGCTCCGACGTGCCGGGCGGGACCTGCTCCCACCAGCTCATATCATGCAAGCCCATGGCGAGCAGGTCGGTCGCGGGCTTGCCGTCGGGATCCAGGACCGTCACGGCCAGCGATCGGCCCGACTCGAGCAGGAGGTCGCGGCACAACGCCTCGGTACCGGGGGCCGGGTCGATCGGTTCGACGACATTGAAATTACTGGGCACCACGATGGAGGGAGACGTCCGGAGGAACCCGTTATCCCTGTCCCTCCGACCTTTCATTTTCTCGACGCCCACCGCGCGGACGTACCCGGGCTCATCGGCCCGCGCCGCGATCATCCCGGGCCCCGGGAAGGCGGCGAAATGAAACGCGCCGTCGCCGCCGACGAAATGCGGGCCGATCCGTGCCGACCGGAAGGCGGGATACGCTTGATACCGCGGGTTGTCGACGAAGACGTAGTATTCCACCTGCCCGCGAACCGGCTTCTGCGTCTGCCGGTCGACGAGCCGGCCGGTGATCCACACCCCGCGCTTGAGGTGGATATCCCGGTGCACCGGCCCGGGCCCGTCGGACTTGCCGACCGGCACAAGCGCGCGGAGATAGGGGAGGCTCTCGTCCGGCGGGACCTGGAGCCTTGCCTTGAGACGGCCGTAATAGGGGAAGTCGCAGGGCGCGACCGCCAGGACGTTGCCCTCCTGGCCCTGCGGCAGGCCGACCAGGCGATAATGGCCCTGGGCATCGGTCACGGCATGGACGTACACGCTCGTGCCGAACTCCAGGCTGTGCTCGCCGCGGACCATGATGCCCGCGAGCGGCCGGCCGCTGTTGACGTCGCGCACCACGCCCTCGATCGGGCGGGTGGGCCCGGCGACGTGCTCCAGGTCGTTGCCGTAGATCGTGACCAGGTCGGAGTTGTACGCATCCTTGAAGGCCGGGACGCGCAGCGTCGCTCCCGGCCGGGTCCGCACCAGGACGCGCCTTGTCTCGATGGTCGGCCCCTCGATGTTCAGCATGGCCAGCCGCTCGCGGCCAACCCCGGCGATCCGGAACTTTCCGTCGGCGTCGGTCCGGACGGGCGGGATGACCGGCGGCTCCGGCTGGGCCTCCAGCCCAGAAGGGAGGTACGGATAAAACAGGTTGGCGACCTCGTTGCGCTCCTGGAGGGCCTTGAGGAAGTCATCGAGCCGGCCGGCCGACGGCACCCGGACCGACACCACCTTCACAGCCGCCCCGGCGACGGGACGCCCCTGCAGGTCGATGATCCGGCCCGAGATCGGCATATCGTCGCGGGCCAGGCGGAGTGTCAGCTCCCCGGGGCTTCCATCGGCCGTGACCACGCCGAACGCCAGGCCCGGGCGCGGGCCAGGATCGGCGTGTAAGTCCAGGGATGTTCTTCCATCGACGTATCGAAGACCGACCTGGGGACCTCAAAGCGGAATCGGCCGTCGGCGCCGCTGTTGGCCCGGATCGGCGGATTGTCGGGCTGCTTGAGTCCGTAACTCACCAGGTACAACGAAGCCCCCGCGAAGGGCTTGCCATCCGGGTCGAGGACCCGGCCCTGGTAGACGAGAACCTCGCCGGGCTCCGCCGGCTTGACCGCCTGCGCCCGGGCTGGCGCCGCGGCGGCCGCCGCTCGAGGACCCGGCATCCGGGGGCCATCCTGAGGGCCGGCCTTGCGCTGACCGGCCAGCCCGACCTTCCAGGTGACCCCGACCACGGCGATCAGGAACACCGCGGCGCAGGCAACCGCCTTCGCCTGGCTCAATAACATGGAACGCAAGGACCTGCGTGCCAGGTCCGCGACGGTCGTCGAGATGATCTCGCCGACCGCGAGCCGGCCGGCACGCGAGGCGAACGACGCGGCGGCCTGGACGCTCGCCTCGATACAACCGGGAGGAATCCCGGCAGCCGCCGACTGGCCGAGGTCCGCCGTGAGGGCCCCGGCCGTGATCGCGACCCCGCGCCGGGAGAGCCGGGACCGCAGCAAGGCGCGGGCGGCGCTCAGCCGGCGCTGCACGGTGGCCTCGCCGCAGCCGAGCTCCGCCGCGGCCTGCGCCTGGGTCTTCCCCTCCAGGTCGCAGAGGAGCACGGGGAGCCGGTGCTTCTCCGAGAGCCGCGCGAGCTCCTCGTGCACGACCTGCCGCCAGTCATCGGTCCCCTCGTCGCGACGCCGTTCCAGGTCGCGACAGGCGCCGGCGCGTCGCTCGCGAACGCGACGGCGGACGGCATCCGCCCCGGCCTGCACGGCGACGCGATGCGCGACCTGGCGCAGCCAGCCGCCGAGCGACTCCTGGCCGCGGATCGTCCGCCCCTTGCCGACCAGGACCAGGAACGTCGCCTGGAAGGCATCCTCGGCGTCGGCCGGGTTGCGGAGGACCGAGCGGCAGACGCCCAGGACCATCGGTCCATGTCGCTGCACCAGGGCCGCGAAGGCGGCGTTGTCTCCCCTGGCGAGGAACCGCTCGAGCAGTTGCACGTCGGCGAGACCCGCCGCGGTCCCCTCGGCGAACAGGTGATAAATCTCTCGCAAGGCCCCGCCGATCGGAGAACCCGCCATGGCCCATGCCCTCCCCGGAGAAGAGTCGGATCTTTTCCTCTTCTGAGGGTGCCGACCTGCCCGGACCATCAATTTTCACGGCGAGCAACCCGCAAGGCCACCGCGAAATCCCCGGGAATGGACGGATGGGCCGCTCGTTGCCCGCTCAATCGTCCCCGGAACCGACTTGATCGCCGGGCCGCAGCATGTAAGATAATAGGGTCAACGCCGCCCCCATCGTCTAGCGGCCTAGGATACTTGGTTCTCAGCCAAGGGACCGGGGTTCGAGTCCCCGTGGGGGTGCTTCTTACAGGGCAACGACTTGCGACGATCGGCAAGTCGAATCCGCCGGCGATGTGCAGGAGAAGTGCACCAATCCGCCGCCGGTGAACAGGCGGGACGCGATGCCTGCCCCACGGCTTCACGCGGCGAAGGGATCCGCCGGGAAGTCGCGATCGAGGAGGCGCTTGCGATCGCCCCGGACCACAGCCAGGCCCGTGCGCGACGGGCGTAGAGGATGCCGTCATCGGGACGGGCGGCGATCTGGCGGTGGCGGTCGAGATGCCAGCGTGTCGCCGAAGGCGTCGCCGAACGCCTCGGAGTCGCGGGCGGACAACTTGTACCATTCGGCCTCGCCCTCCGGACGCAGCGGCAGACCTTCCAGGACGGCCTCGCCGACGCCGGCGGACACGGGGTCGCCGGACTGGCCGGGGCCGTCGCGGTGGCGGTCAGCCCCGACGGCCACAACGTACACGTCGCCGGGGGCAGCGACTCGGGGATCCACTTGCTGGCACGTCGCGCTCGTATCGACCGGATCGTCCCAGCGTGTGCAATCCCACCGTTCGGCGCCCTGGACGGGCTAACGGCCGGTTGGATAAGCTCGACGTCGATCGCGCGGGGAGTTGTGCCGGAAACGTGCAGGAAATTGGGACAGGAGCC
This sequence comes from uncultured Planctomycetota bacterium, assembly GCA_963771445.1. Lineage (GTDB taxonomy): Bacteria > Planctomycetota > Planctomycetia > Isosphaerales > Isosphaeraceae > JAKAUH01. The sequence goes on from CAVYTQ010000003.1 coordinate 306,927, forward strand.
CGCGAAATGGGGCGAGTCCGCGGGCGGCGTGGTGGTGAGATAGACGCGGGAAATTCCACGATGGCCCCGCCGGCGCGTCCCGGCGGCCGGCTCTTCATGGTGGCCGGCCTCGGCGTGGCCGTCCTGGGAGTGGTCACTTATGTGGTCCAGCTCTCGCTCGAGCGGCTGATGATGCCGTGGTACATGCCCGCCGCGGCGATCCTGGGCGTTGCTCTGGTCGGTGCATCGCTCTGGAAGCGGCGGACGGCCTGGCGCGTGCTGGCGATGATCGTGGTGGTGCTCCTGGCGGGCTTCGAGCTCATGGTCCTGGCCACCCTGGGGCTGCCGGCCTACGCGGGGCCCATCGCGGTGGGACGCCCCTTCCCGGCGTTCGAGGCGCGGCGGGCCGACGGCTCGCCCTTCACCCGGGACGCCCTGATCGGCGACCTCGACCAGGCGATTGTCTTCTTCCGCGGCCGGTGGTGACCGGTCTGCATGACCGAGCTGGTCCAGCTCGAACGCCGCCACCAGGATTTCGCGAAGCGCGAGGCCCGCGTGATCGTGGTCTCGGTCGAGGGACGCGACGACGCCGCGAAGACAAAGGCCGATTTCCCGCACCTGACCGTGCTGTCCGACGAGAGCCGCGGGCTCTCCGAGGCGGCCGGGCTGATCCATCCCCACGCCGGGCCCGACGGCGGTGACGTGGACGTCCCGACAACGATCCTGGTGGACCGGCGAGGGACCGTGCGCTGGCTCTACCGGTCGCCCAGCGTGATCGTGCGACTGTCGCCCGACGAGCTGCTCGGCGCGATCGACCGGGAAATGCGCTGATCGCGTGAACTCCGCGAGGCGTACCGCCGCATCCGTCGCACGAGTGCTTCAGATACCGTCGCCCCCAATTGCCCCGGTCGGCTCGCTTCGGATTCGAACATGAACGTCGTCCACGATCCAGAGGTGACCGGAGAGCGGTTGGCTGTCGAGCAGGGGCAACAGTCGAGCCATCACCCGAAGGACCGACACCCGGCCCTGGCTAGCGACGCGCAGGACGATAATCCCTGGATAGGCCCCGGGTGGATAGGCACGGACATCGGCGAAGTCGAGATCCAGAGTGACAAGGGCCCGGCCCTCCCGGCGGCAAACCTCGGCTACCTTATCGTCGCCACGACCCCGGAGGCCTTGATCGAATACGGTCAGGGCATCGTGCCCCGCCCGCCGAAACATCTCGGCGGCGTCGGGGTGGAGATTCTCATCGAATTTGAACGGCATCAGGCCGCTCCTTGCGGCAGGGGAATGACCCGGTCTCGGGCGAGGTCAGCCGCGTAATGGAGCGCCGCCTGGACGTCCTCCGGATCAAGGTGGTAGCCGCTGGCAATCGACTCGGCCGTCTCTCCATCCGCCAGGTTGTCGAGGATCACCGAGACCATGACCCTCGTGCCCTTGATGCAGACCTTGCCGTGACAAATACCCGGATCGACACTGATTCTGTCTCGCCAGTCCATCGCACACTCCTCTACTGCGGGTCCGACCGATCGCAGCCACAGATCGCGACGCGGGCCGGTTCCAGGGATTCCCGAGGTTCTCGGGGTGCTTCAGCTCCGGGACCCCGTCGATCGGGGCCCCGCCTCTTGCCGCAACCGAGGGCCAGCCCCCGGCTTATTCTACAACTCGCCGCCGGCCTCTTCCTCCCCAGGCCGGAAAGGGAATTGCGGCGATATCTGAGGTGCCGGACCAAATGTGAAGGCGGCCCGCATGCGGGTTCGCGTACGCCCGACACTCGCCGGACCCGGACCCGGACCGGGCCCCACCACCGGCTCACGGATAGCCAGCGGGCGTTGCGGGGGATAGAATAGAACGGTCGAACCGCCCGCCGGGGGATCGTGTCCTCCCGGCGAGGGGTTCGTCCTGGTCCCAGGTTCCAGGGAACATCAGCCGGGGGGCCCCCATGGCAACGGCCCCCGGCGCACCGGAAGAATGAATGGAATGGTTGAGCACAACACGACGAATAGCCGAGCCTGCCCGCCTCCGAGCCCGTCATCGCAGCCGCCGCAAGCGGTCGCTCCGCATCCCGCGAGACGCAGGATTTCCAGGACGAGGTGCCGCATCACGCCACCGATCGGCGCGAGCCGAACCGGATGGCCGTCGCCCTGGAGCACGCCCGGCTCTGCGCCCGGATCGCCGACGACAACCGCGCCCGGGATATCCTCCTGCTCGACCTGCGCAAGGCCACCCCGCTGGTCGACTACTTCGTGATCGTCACGGCGGCCTCGCGCCGGCAGAGCAACGCCATCGCCATCGAGATCGACCAGGAGATGAAGAAGCTCGGCGAGGCCAAGCTCGGCATCGAGGGCTCCGAGGAGGGCCGCTGGACCCTCATCGACTACGGCGACTTCGTCGTCCACATCTTCTCGCCCGAGGACCGCGCCTATTACGCGCTCGAGGACATCTGGGGCGATGCCCCCCGCCTCGACTGGCAGGAGCGCGGCCGCCGGCCTCGCCCGCCGAACCGCGGGATGAGCCCGTCCGATGAACGTACTCGACCAACTCAGGGCCCGCTTCGGCGCGGCCCTGCCGGACGGCGCATCGGCCGACCGCGCCGGCGTTCGAAAAGGCCGTCCGGCCGGCCGACCGACGCGAAGTTCGGCGACTACCAGGCCAACGGCTGCATGGCGCTGGCCAAGTCGGTCGGCAAGAAGCCCCGCGACCTCGCCGTCGAGCTGGCCGGCGCCGTCGACCTGGCCCCGATCGCCGGACCGCCCGAGGTCGCCGGGCCCGGCTTCCTCAACGTCCGCCTCGAAGGACGTCTCGATCGCCGAGGCGCTGGGCGACCTGCTGGTCGACGACGGCCTCGGGCTGGTCCCGCCGGCAAAGGCCCGGACGGTCGTCATCGACTTCTCCTCGCCCAACGTCGCCAAGCCGATGCACGTCGGCCACCTGCGATCGACGGTCATCGGCGACAGCCTCGCCCGGATCCTCGCCGCCGCCGGGCACCGCGTCGTCCGCGACAACCACCTGGGCGACTGGGGCTCGCAGTTCGGCATGATCCTCTGGGGCTGGAAGAACGCCCGCGACGAGGCGAACTTCGCCGAGGACCCCGTCGGCGAGCTGGCGCGGCTCTATCGCCTGGTGCATACGCCGGATCGAGGGCGGCGACGCGACGGTCGAGGAGGCCGCGCGGCTCGAGACGGCCAAGCTCCACGCCGGCGACCCCGAGAACCGGGCGCTCTGGAGCCGGTTCATGCCCCACTGCCTGGGGGCGCTCCAGGCCAGTTCTACGACCGCATGGGCGTCCGGTTCGACGTCGAGCTCGGCGAGAGCTTCTACGACGACCGGCTCGCCGCGGTCGTCGCGGATCTCCAGGAGAAGGGCCTGGCCGTCGAGAGCGAGGGCGCGATCGTCGTCTTCGTCGAGGGGACCGAGGCCCCGTTCATCGTCCGCAAGACGCGACGGCGCCTTCACGTACGCCACCACCGACCTGGCCACCATCCAGTACCGCGCCGAGACCTGGCACCCCGACCAGGTGCTCTACGTCGTCGACTCCCGCCAGGGCGACCACTTCAAGCAGCTCTTCGAGGTCGCGCGGAAGTGGGGATATGACGCGATCGACCTCGAGCACGTCGCCTTCGGCACGATCCTGGGCAGGCGACCGCCGGCCGTTCAAGACCCGCGAGGGCGACGTCGTCGGCCTGGAATCGCTGCTCGACGAGTCGGCCGCCGAGGCGCTCAAGGTCGTCCAGGAGAACAGCCCCGAGCTCGACCCCGACGAGCAGCGCCGCGTCGCCGTCGTCGTCGGCATGGGCGCGATCAAGTACGCCGACCTCTGCCAGAACCGGATCAGCGACTACGTCTTCGACTGGCAGAAGATGATGGCCATGAACGGCAACACCGGGACGTATCTCCAGTACGCCTACGCCCGGACGCAGAGCATCTTCCGCAAGGGCGGCGTCCACCGCCGAGGCGATCCGCGCGACACGCCCGGCGATCCTGGTCAGCCACCCCGCCGAGCGGGCCCTGGGCGTGAGGTTGCTGCGGCTGCCCGAGGCGATCGAGCTGGCGCGCCGAGGACTCAAGCCGAACATCCTGACCGATTACCTCTTCGACCTGGCGCAGGCGTTCAGCACGTTCTTCGAGGAATGCCCCGTGCTCAAGGCCGAGTCCCCCGAGCGTCGCGACAGCCGCCTGGCGCTGTGCGACCTGACCGGAAGGACCTTGAAATTCGGCGCCGACCTGCTTGGAATCGACGTCGTCGATCGGATGTGATCCGCTCGAACGACCGAAGTCAAGGAAGTAGGTCAGGCTTATCCAGCCTGACGGCCTCGACCACCGCGTCGGACCGGCGACCCCTCCGAGCCCGTACGAACCGCCCCCGATTGTCGCTCTCTTCTGTCATGGTCCCTTATCAACGAGAATGGTACCGACCCTCGCCGACTGATCACCTGGAGCGATCTCCCATGATGGACGGACGAATGCGGTCACGGGTGGTCATCTCGGTCGGGATGGCCCTGGTCTCGGCGGTCGCGGCGGGGTCGTGGTCCGGGGCGGCGATGCGCCGGGGACGGCCGCCGATCGGGACAAGGTGGCGTCGCACGACGAGCCGCACCGCTCGCCGATCGCGCTGGCGCTGTCGGCCGACGGCGCGTCGGCTGCTGACCGCCAACCAGACGGCCGGGACGGTCGCCTGGTGGACCCGGCCGCCGGCACGGTGCTGCACGAGGTCAAGACGGGCGACAAGCCGGCGGGCGTCGCGCTGTCGCGGACGGCCGGCGCGGGGCGGTCGCGCCACTGGTACGGCTACGACCTGGCGGTGCTCGACATCAAGGACGACCGGATCGCCGTGGCCGGCCGGGTCGAGGTCGGCCCCGAGCCGAGGGGCGTGGCGATCTCGGCCGACGGCTCGACGGCTTATCGTCGCGGTCGGCGTGAGCAACGAGGTCGTCCGCGTCGACCTGGCCGCGCCGCAAGGTCACCGGCCGGCTGGCCGTCGGCCGCGAGCCGAGGGGCGTGGCGATCGCTCCCGACGGGTCGAGGCTCGTGGTCGGCAACGCCCGATCGAGCGACGTGTCGATCGTCGACGTCAAGGGCTGGGCGGTCGAGCGGACGATCCCGAGGTCGAAGGCGACAACCTCCGCCAGGTGGCGATCGCCGCCGACGGCAAGACCGGCTACGTGGCCAACATGACGAACCGCGGGTTCGCCACGACCCGCAACAACATCGACCTGGGCTGGGTGCTCGGCCAGCGGCTGACGCGGGTGGCGCTCGACGGCTCATCGCCGAAGTTCGCCACGCTCTCGCTCGACCCGCAGGGCAAGGCCGCCGCCGACGCCCACGGCGATCGCGGTCAACCCCGGACGGCGACCTTGCTCGTGATCGGCCTGGGCGGCACCCACGAGCTGATGGTCCTGCGCACCGATCGCAAGCGGCTCCCCTGGCGCGACGAGAGCTCGCGCGACCTGATGGCCGCCGAGCTGCTCAGGCCGCGACGGCCGCGTTCCGCCGCGTCGCGCTGGGCGGCCGGCCGACCGAGCTGGCCTTCGCCCCCGACGGCAAGACGCTCTACGTCGCCAACTACCTCGCCGACGCGGTCCAGGTCGTGGACGCCGAGGCCGCGAAGCTTGTCCGGACGATCGCGCTGGGCGGCCCCAGGACCCGTCGCTCGCCCGCCGCGGCGAGGTCGTGTTCCACGACGCCGCGCGGTCGTTCAACCAGTGGTATAGTTGCAACACCTGCCACAGCGACGGCCACACCAACGGCCTGGACTTCGACACGCTGAACGACGGCCGGCAGGACCTGAGCACCTTCCACCTCCGCAGCCGCAAGAAGGTCCCGACCCTGCGCCGGGTCACGCTCACGAAGCCCTGGACCTGGCACGGCTGGCAGGACGAGCTCGACGACGCGATGGTCGAGTCGTTCACCAAGAGCATGCAAGGCCCCCGCCCGTCGAAGGACGACGTGAAGGCGCTGGTGGCCTACCTCGGCACCCTCGAATACCCGCGCAACCCCTACCGGCAGCCGGACGGCAGCCTGACCGCCGGCCGCGAGGCGCGGGCAGGACGTCTTCCGCTCGGCCAAGGCCGCGTGCAACACCTGCCACAACGGCCCCGAGTTCACCGACGGCAAGATCCACATCGCCGGCCTGGAGGAGCGCGACGACGCCTACAGGGGATACAATCCCCCGTCGCTCCGCGGCGTCTACGACAAGGACCCCTACCTCCACGACGGCCGGTCGAAGACCCTCCGCGACGCCCTCACCGGCCCGCACAACCCCGACACCGTCGCCGGCGGCTCGGGCGAGCTCACCGACCAGGAGCTCGACGACCTGATCGCCTACCTGAAGAGCCTGTGAGAGAGTGTGTGAGAAGAGGTCGTAGGGTGGGTCGAACGCCGCAGGCGTGAGGCCCACCGGCATGGCGGCGAAGATCGGTGGGCCTCGCTTCGCTCGACCCACCCTACGAGCTACAAGCCTTCGCACACACCTCCCAAGGCCCCGGTCCCGGCCGGCGTCCGAAACCAGGCGGGGACGATCGCCCGGCGTCGCCGACGTTCCCGGGGGTTGCTCAGTGTCGAATCGTGAAGCAGCGGAACCGCCGGTGCTGAGTGCCGGCATCTTCCCAGCCGTACGGATAGCGCCCATAGTGCCAGAGCCGGATCGAGGCGTCGGCCAGCGGAGTCACCCCGATCTGCCCCAGGCGATAGCTGAACGCCCAGTCTTCACCGAGGTAGTGGTAGCCGGCCGGGTCGGGGACGACCATCGGCTGGAAGAAGGGCCATTCCCCGGGCCCCCACCGCTTGTTGCACAACGGCAAGTCCAGCTCGTTGATCATGCGCCGCAGGACCTCCGCGCGAATCCGCAGGAAGCCCGTCGCGGCGTATCTCAACGGGTATAAACCGGACATTTCGCCGAAGGTGATCTCCTTGATCCCGGGGGCAAACAGGCTCGCCAGCTCGCGCCGACCCTTCTTGGCGTAGACGCCCGAGATCACCGACTCGGGGCGTGCCAGCAGTCGGAGTGCGTCCACGGGGTCGAAGCCGATGTCGGCATCAATGAACAGGATCGACTCGAACCCGTGGTGCAGGGCCTCCGACGCCAGCATGTTACGCGCCACGTCGATCTGGGAGCTGCCCACGCGACGGATGACGCGGACGCCCATCCGCTCCAGGGCCAGCAGCGACTGCTCGGTCTCGGGCTCGATCCCGTTGAGGTGGGGGACCAGGACGACCGCCTTCCGCCGACGGGGCGTCACCGCCCCGTTCGACTTGTGGCCCGGCACCAGCGTACCGAAGAACCGCGCGTAAGCCGGCTCGAGCACGCACGGGTCCCAGCGACGGGCCTCCGCCGACGATCGCTGCCGCTGCTCTTCATACCATTCGCCGTCGTCCCACAATCGGATGACCGCATCGACCCAGCGGGCGATCTCCTCGGGGCTCGGGAGCGCCTGCGTCGAGGGAGTCAACCGGTCCGGCAGCGGCAGGACGATCCCCGCCTTGCCCAGGGTCTCGGGGATGCCCCCGCGGTCGGAGCCGACGACCGGGATGCCGTTGGCCATCGCCTCGACGGCGATCATCGGCTGAGTCTCCCACTGGAGTGAGGGGAGCAGGCAGACCCGCGTCTGGGCCCAGAAATCCCGATGGTCCGGCGTCCACTCCATCAGGTTGACGGTGCCCCGCTCTCTCAGCTCCAGGCCGCAGTTGGCGAGCGTCCGCTCGTCGCCGCGCCCTTCGACCACGAGCATCGGGATGTCCGGCCGGCGCCGCCCCAGCTCGTCGGCGATCCTGGCGAAGGGGTAAACACCCCTCTCGGCCGTCGGGTTGACGAACGTGACGTACTTCCGTTCCTCCGGCTCGGCCACGACGCGGTCGAAGTCGACCAGGTATGGGATGGCCGTGCAATTCAGCCCCATGGCCTCGTGGTGGAAGTCGGCCGAGAACTCCGACGCGACCAGCACGGCGTCGACATGGGCGAATGGCTGGAGCCGCGTGTAGGAGAAGTTGTGCAGCGTGAAGACGGTCGCGATCCCGCGGTCACGCGCCCGCCGGAATGCCTCGTGCTGGATCCGCGAGCCACCGTAGCCGGCCAGGATGTGGGGCCGGAAGCGGTCCAGGGTTGCATCCAGCAGGCGGAGGAAACCCGAGCACTCATCCGCCTCCGGATCGTGCGGCCGGGCGACATGCCAGCGATGGACCGACACGAGTATCCCCGACACGGTCAGGCGGAAGTGGTCGGGGACCTCCGCCCGGACGCCCAGCGCGTTGACCGAGAACTCGCCTCGACCCTCCTTCTCGATCCCCTCGAAGCGCCCGGCGAGCCAGCGTTCGATGTTAACATCCTCGGCCACGTCGAGCATGGACCCGCAGAGGACCTCGACGTCGAAGCCCTGGCGCGCCATCGCCTGCATCAGGGCGCGGCTTGCCAGGGCGGCGGAATTGGCTTCGTCGAGATAGCAAGCATGTGTTGCGAAAAGGATGCGTTTGTTCGGAGCGTCCACGTGCCTATTCCAGGGGACGAGTGGAATGTGAATGGGAACGCGAATCCTCGCGCCACGGCGGCGGAGCCATGTCCGCGCCCGGCGCACTCAGGGCAGATTACACGGCGGATGCCGCCTCCGTCCACGTCGCCGGCCGGCGAGCCCCGCACCGCCCCCCGCGCCGTTGTCGGCGGGAGGGCGGTGCTGGAGCTCTATTGCCGGACCGGTCGAGTGCGAGCCGGACGCCGGCGTGCCGACCGGGCGCGCCTCGGTCCCTCGCGTCGGTTACTCGTCGAACGGGTCCCCGCTCACACCCCAGTTCCTGGTCAGGTAGAACCCGGTTGTGTAGATTCCCGGATCGAAGTAGATGTGGGTCTTGACCGCATACACGCCGTTGGACGAGGTGAGCTGACCACTCTCCTGCATCTGGCCCTCGGCCGCCGTGGTGTTGTTGCCGCCGACCGTCTCGACCCCGCCCTCCGCCAGCTCGGTCTTGACCTGCTGCAGGAAGGTCAAGATCTCCGCGGACAGGCCGATGGCGTTGGTGGGGCTCACCAGCTCGCTCTCGTCGGTGTAGTCATTGTACGAGTTGCTCCCGGAACCGATCATGTCGTGCGACATGATGTACAGCGAGGTGGTCCTCCCGTACTGCGCATCGGCGAACGCCAGCTCCTGGATGGTGTTGAGCGGCACCTCCATCTGGATGAAGCCGGTCTTCTCGCGATACGACGAGCCGTTGAGGTTGTTGGTGGTGGAGATGGGATCCGGCAGCCCGTAAGCCTGGTTGACTGCCTCCTGGAAGCCGCCCCCCTGATTGGTGTCCCAGGTCTGATCGCTGCCGTCGATCAGGTTGGTCACCCCGAACTGATTGATCGTGTACTGCCCGCCGACGCGCTGGACCGTCCGCGCTGGTGTACGAGTTGAAGTCGCCGGCGTTGCCGATGTAATTGTACCCGACGCTGCCGAAGGTCGGCGGGCCCCCGTTCGCGACGGTCGAGGAGAAGGTGCTGCTGGCACCGCTATTGTTGCCCGTCTCGGTGAGGGAGTACGATCCCCCGGGACCGAAGCCGCTGGCGCTCATGTTGAAGTTGTAGGCCCCGGTGGGTGACAGCGAGGCGCTGACGTTGTTCATGTCGTATTCGGCCATCGAGAACGAATAGTTGGCGAAGCCGCCCGTCCCGCTGGCCGAGTCGCTGGTGTCGTCGTACATGCTCATGCCCAGGGCGTTGTCGATCAGGTCGTAGGACCGCACCCGAGTCTCGGTCTCGCGGTAAGAATCGGCCACCGCCACGTGATTCGACGAGCCCGAGCCGGGCAGGATCTCTTCCACCGTCCCGCTGCCCGCGCCCCAGAGCGTGATCGTCTCCGTGTCGGTCCCCGAGTCGTCGAGCGTGGCGCTCGAGAACGTCCCGTTGGCATTGAAGCCGGACGTCAGCGTGTCGTAGACCGCCGAGGTCGAGCCGCTGGCGAACTGGCCCTCATGGAGGACCGTGGAGCCGCTGAAGCTGTACGAGTCGGTGCCGGTGCCGTCGAGGCTGCCGGGACGGACCGAAGTCCCCGAGGCGCTCGAGATGGTGAGGTCGGACTCGATCGTGCTGTCGGTGAGCGTGTCGCTCTTGACCGGGCCGACGGACCCGATGTCCGACTCGTTGAAGACGCTGTAGCTGTCGTCGGTGATGGAATAGCTATCCGACGCGCCGCCGCTCGTCCCGCTCCCCCAGACCTCTCGGATCGACGAGTTGCTCCCGCTCGAGACGAGGTTGAAGCTGCCGGAGGTGCCGCTCGCGCCGCTGCCGCCGCTATCCGAGAGCGTGTACGTATCGCTCGACACGTCGTTGTCGTAGGAGTAGTCGGTGCCCGACCCGCCCGTGACCCGGGCCGCCGACTGGGTCGTCTGCAAACTGTAGTCCTCGTAGCCGTTGGCGGACAGCACGAAGGTGCTGACGACGGTGCTGCCTCCGCCCGACCCCGAACCCCCGCCCGAGCCCGTCTGCTTGCCCGTCGCGTACAGGTTGTACGTCTCGCCGGACTCCTCGTTCAGGCTGGTCGAGGCGCTGCCGATCACGTCGCTGAAGGTGTTGGTGCCGCCGCCGGCGCTGCTGCTGCCGCTGCCCGCGGCGGTGTACGCGGACAGGGTCTCGGACGTCACCGGCGCCTCGCCCGCGGCGGAGCCGCTGCCCGCGCGGTACCAGTCCATGTAGTTGTCGACCCGCTGGGTAATGGTCTGGCCACCCAGCGTGGCCGTATTGACATACGACGAGTTCTGCTTGTAGTCCTCGGTGAACTGGGTGAAGTTGGTGCTCCCGATGGTCCCGGACCCGGAGATGTTGGTGACCTCATAGAGGTACGAGACCAGCTTGAGCGTGTACCCGGCGGAGTTGGTGGTGGTGTCGGTGGTCAACCAGATCTGGGTCTCCGTATCGTTCTCGGTCCATTGCGTCGGCGGACTGCCGTTCGAGCCCCCGGGGATCGTGGTGAAGACGTCATTGTAACTGTACGTGTACGTCCCGTCCGAGAGGGTGACCGTGCTGGCGCTGGCCGAATTGGTACCGTTGTCCTCGAAGGGACCACCGTACATGGTGTCGGTGTAACCCCAGTACGTCACGACGGTCGACGGCAGGAACGCGTCGGGATTGACGCTGAATAGCGTCCGACGCTCCAGGACCTCCGCGGGCAAAACCATTGGGCGAATGGCGCGGCGAGGCCGATCGTTTCTCAGCATGATGCCCATCCTTCCGAGTGTGATGACGCGTCCGTGGAGCGACCGCACCCCGCGGCGGCGGGGATCGGCGGCTCGACATCAACCCGTACTCATCGTCGCGACCGCGCACAGCCCGAACGGCACCCGCGGCCCGGCTCCTCCCTCGATTGAGGCCAAACCCGGACGAGTCGCTAGATCGACGATGAGATTTCTGGCACATGACCCATGCAAAGCACATGGTTAGCACTACGCGCCGTCAAAAGCAAGAAAATTCTTTGTTATCTTTCTTGCTCCATGAGGAAGTCCGATTAGAATTGGCCGGCGAGTCGGATATGGCCGGCAAAGGCCGGCGCCGATGCACGTCGGCCTGCCCGGCGGATGCGACGCCATCGCTCGACGGACGGCCGTCAACCCGCTCGCGGCCGATCGACCGGGCGGGACCACGCGGCGGTGAAATCTCGGCCGCCGGCGGGAAGTCCTTGCGGAGCAAGTGCTTGACATTATGATGGTCGCCAGGGAGGCACCGGGATCGATCGGCCCGCCGCGCCCCCCGAGCGGACGCACTGCCATCTCAAGCAGCGAGCCTCGACATCGCGCGGCGAGCCTGATCGGGCCGCGGGAGCCTCGCCGTCGCGTCGGGCTCGCGTCGGATCGATGCGGCCATTACGCGAGCGTAAGCATTCGGCGATCCGAGACGCCGGGCTGAAGGCCCGGCTCGGAACGGAGTCTGGATGAACCGGGGTGGGGACCGCAGGCCGGTCGAAACCCCAAATCGGTGGGCGGTGCCCACCCTGCGAGACGGCCTCGGGGCCCGGGGCAGCCCCGAGCCCGAAGAATCCGCTACGGCGTCATCAACATGAGGACGATCGCCATGCCGACGTCATTACGTGTCGCCGTGATCACACCCTATTTCCGCGAGCCGCTCGAGATGCTGCGGCATTGCCACGAGAGCGTGCGCCGGCAAACCCACCCCTGCGCCGATTTCATGGCCGCCGACGGGCATCCGTGCGACGAGGTCTCGCGCTGGTCGGTCGAGCACCTGACCTTGCCCGGGCCGCACCACGACGTGGGCAACACCGCCCGCGGCCTGGGCGCCTCTCGGCGATGAACCGGGGCTACGATGCCGTCGCCTTCCTCGACGCCGACAACTGGTACTATCCCGACCACATCGAGGCCATGGTCGAACTGCACCTCCGGACGGGGGCCGCCGTCTGCACGGCGACCCGGACCATCCATCGCCAGGATGGCTCGCTCATGTTCCAGGATCGTACCGAATGCGACGGCATCGGGCATGTGGACACGAGCTGCTATTTCGTCGCTCGTCCCGCGTTCGAGCTGCTGCCGCTCTGGGTGATGATGCCCGGCCCGCTCGGGCCGGTGGGCGACCGGGTGTTCTGGCAGTCGATCATCGCGAGGCGAATCCCCCGCGCCCATTCCTACCGGCCGACGGTCGCCTTCCGCACCCAGTACCAGTGCCATTACGCACGGCTGCGCGAGCCCGCGCCTCCCGGGGCGAAGACGAACGAGGCGTCGACCGGCAAGGCGAACCGGTGGTGGCAGTCGCTGCCCCGGGACATACGCCGGCGGTGGGGCCGGTATTTCGCGTCATCCCCCTTCACGGCGCCCGATCCTTCGCCGGCCGGGCGGCCGACCCCCGCCGGCGCGGTCGCGAACCAGTTCGAGTTCCTGATCGGGCCATCGGGCGTCCACGAGTTCGGCATGGGTCGCCGTTGACACGCGCCGGCTCATTCCTCATCGACGCGCCGCGATGGCCGCGCCGTCCGGTCCGGCCGGGATCCGGGGACAGGACGGGAAATCGAGCCGGGTCAACCTGAGTGGGGAACCACCCACACCCAGGGCGCCCCTCGGTCCATCGCGGCGGACCGGTCCAATCCGGGCCAACCGCGTCGCGGATTGATTGCTCCGAATCGACGGCCTTCCAGGTACAATCCAGGCCATCGACCCGCGGCCGGATCGTCGCACCGGGTCCATCGTTCGAGGGAAGCGAAGGAGTCAGTGTATGTCCCTCTCGGAACGACTGCCGGAGGTCCGATCCCTCTCGCGGATCGAGAAGCTGGAATGGATCCGGGTGCTCGCTGACGACCTGGCCCGATCGGAAGAAGTCGCTCCGTTCGAACCGGGGCGGGAGTATCTCCTCTGGTCGCCGGATCGGGCTGATGGCGCGGCGGCCGTGCTCCTTCAAGAGCTGGAGCGGGAGCGGGGCCCTGGGATACAATCCTCCGTCGAAGGATGAATGACCAGGTCCGTTCCGCGGCCGAGAATCCCTGACCATCCAGGAGCCCCTTGCCCATGATTCGTGCCATCATCGAGGACGGCCAGATCCATCCCCTTGATCCACTCCCGGCCGAGTGGAGCGAAGGCACCAGGTGATCGTCGAGGACGCCGAGCCCGCGCCTTCCGATGACCTGGAGGAATGGTATCGCGAGCTCAATGAGTTGGGGCCGGCGCAGTTCGAACCCGGCGAATGGGAACGCGTCCAGGCGACCCTGGCCGCGGCCGACGAGATGGCCAGGGCCATGGTCCGCCGCCAGATGGGCCTCCCGTCATGACCCGGTACCTGATCGACACCAATCACCTGAGTGGCGCACTCCATGCGAGGTCGCCCATCCGGGAACGGATCTACCAGGCCCGCCTGGCGGGCCATCAGTTCGGCACCTGCGTCCCCGTCCTCTGCGAGTTGGAGACCGGACTCGTCCACACGATCCGCCGCGACCATAACCGGCGCATCCTCGCGGTCCTCCTCCGAGTCGTGCGGCTCTGGCCCCTGGAACCGACGATTGCCCCATTCTACGCCCAGATCTACCACGACCTCCGGGCCAACGGTCGGGCCCTGTCTCAGGTCAACATCCTGCTCGTTGGCTGGTGCCATTCCATGAACGCAACCCTCCTCACCTCGGACCGCGACTTCGAGGCCCTTCCCGACCTTCGCGCCGAGAACCGGCTGAGTTGATCGTCAGATCATCTCTCGACAGCACGCTCGCCGAGGGCTTCGAGCCCCCGAACAGAAGGACGGGGACGCGGAACCAAGCAATTATTCCATTTCTCGGCCGACCTCAGACATGTGTCGCTTTGGGCCATGTACCCCTATTCCGCCCATTGTGACACCGCCCGCCTGCTTCTACTCGATCACCCAGCCTGAACGGGCCGCTCACCGCCGGGCCGTCTCGCTGTGGCCGTCCGCCGTCACCGCCTGCGGCGGTAGGCGACGAACGAGGTCGTATCGCGGGTGGTGACGGCGCCGCCCACGGTCTGGACCGTGTCGCGGGACATCACCGAGCCGACCGGCTCCCAACCCTGAGCGGCGTGCTGGTTCAGGGCCTTCGCGTAGATCGCGGCCCGCCGCTCGTCGGTCATCCGTTCGCCGGGGTTGTAGCCGAAGACCTCGACCTTGTATTCCCACTGTGCGTCGCCCGCCTTTTGCGCCGCCGCCTCGGGCGACCGCAAGGTCGAGCCCAGCCCCACGCCAACCACCCCGCCGACGATCAGCCCGACCCAGTGTGAGCGTCTCATAAAAGTCTTCCTTCGCGTCATTGGTGACGGGCCATCCCCCGCCGGGAGAAGGGCCCCGCCCCGGGTGACCGCCGGTTGAGCCGGCCCGGGAAAGTACACCGGTGTCCCACCTCGTGCACCCATCATCGCCGTTCCACTCGAACCTGTCTGCGCGGAGGAAAGGCCCAGGACCGGGCGCACAAGCGGAAAGCGGGCGGGTCGCTGGCGGGCGGAGATACCACCTCGCCAGGTCGCTGGCAAAAAACCAGGAGCATTTGTATGAAACCGGGCTCGACCGGGTAGTTTACAGGTACAGGCCAGCGAGGCCGGTCAACCGGGCCAGGGCGGGGAGACGAGAAGATGAGCGTTGCCAGCCGGGATATCCAGACGCTCTTCAGCGTGGGGACGATCGGGGGACACTCCGATGCGAAGCTCCTGGAGCGGTTCGCCGCCCATCGCGAGGAAGTCGTCTTCGAGGAGATCGTGAGGCGCCACGGCCCGATGGTCTGGGGCGTCTGCCGACGGGTCCTGCGGGATCACCACGACGCCGAGGACGCGTTCCAGGCCACGTTCCTCGTGCTGGCCCGCAAGGGGCATGCCATCGCCCGTCGCGAGCTGCTGGCCCACTGGCTTCACGGCGTGGCGTACCAGACGGCCAGGAAGACGAGATCCACGAGGGCGAGGCGGCGGATGCGAGAGGCTCAGGTGCCCGACATGCCCGAGCCCGAGGCGGTCTCCCAGCAAGGTCACGATGACCAGGCCGAATGGCTCGACCACGCGCTGAACGGCCTGCCCGAGAAGTACCGCATCCCGGTCGTCCTCTGCGAGCTCGAGGGGAAGACCCACAAGGAGGCGGCCAGCCAGCTCGGGTGGCCGATCGGCACGGTCTCGGGCCGGCTCTCCCGGGCCAGGGTCATGCTGGCGAGAAGGCTGTGCGGTCGGGGCGCGTCGGCATCGGCGGGGGCGCTGGCGGTCCTGCTGGCCCGCGAGTCGTCGGCGGCCGGCATGCCAACCCATCTGATCGGATCGACGGCTCGAGCCGCGAGCCTGGTCGCCGCGGGCGGGGCGGCGACGGGGGTCGTCTCGACCGAGGTCGTGGCGCTGGCGCAGGAGGCCGCAAAGGCGCTGCTGGTCGGCAAGGTCAAGAAGCTCGTGGTGACATTGCTGGCGCTCGGACTCATGGGCATCGGCGCGATGGGCGCCAGCCTCGTCGTGATGCCATTCGGAGCCCAGGTCTGGGGCCAGCGGCAGGGCGAGACGAAGGCACTCGCCAGCCGGATGATCCCGCCGCCGAGGACGCCAGGCGGCTTCAAGGTGTCTGGATCGTCACCCGGATCGAACAGGTCGATCATCCGATAACCCCGGAGGAAGAAGCCTTCTATCGGGAGGGGAAGCTCACCCTCACCATCGAGGGCAACAGGATCACGTATGACCTGGATAAAAGCTTCATGTTCTTCGCGCTCGACCCCTCGTGGGAACCCGCGACATGACCCTGCTCGTGGTAGGGGGCCCTGCCAATCGCCTGCCCGTCCCGGCGATCTACCGCCTGCATGGCGACGACCTGATGATCTGCCAGGGGCGAACGGGCGACCTGCAACCACCCGCCAGCTTCTCCATCAAGGACCGCAGGGTCGGGACGTTCCCCACCCTGTGGGTCCTCAAGCGAAAGCCGAGCCTCTCGGAGCGCTTTCAAGCGACGGTCGATGAGGTGGTCAAGGATGACGGCCTCGTCGTCACCCGGATCGTGGTCGAGAGCCTGCCGGATTCCACGGTGGAGGTGGTCGCCGATAAGCCGGGACGAGGCGGCGCCCTCTCGCTCAGCCCCGGCCGCGCCAGTTGACGATCGTCGCCGATCAGGTCGAGTGGAAGGCCGGATCGACGAACGTGCTGAAATTCCTGATGACCCTGAAGGCCGGGGCGGGAACCGCTACCTCGTCGGACACGGGACCAATCCCCGTCGGCAAGCGGCTGGCCGACATGCTGGCCCTGGCCATCAAGTCCGGCGATTACACCTACGGGGTGCCCACGAAGCTGGCGAAGTACAAGGACGTCACATATAGCCTCGTCGTGAAGCGGCCGAAGTGAGCGGCTGTCGGGAGTGACAATACGTTCACGAGATGGTGAACTGGGCGAACCGGCGACGTCAGATGCCGGGTTTCTGCGGGCATCACCCGCGTTCGAGGGCATCACCCGGCGACTGACGTCGCCGGTTCGCCCGGCTGCCGCATCGCATGAACCGACTGTCGCATCGCGTCATCCGGCTGCCGCTCCGACCACCCGGCGACTGAGGTCGCCGGTTCGCCCGGCTGCCGCGATCCCTCACCCGGCGACTTCGGCGGCCCAGCGTTCGCGCGCCCTTTGCCGCCGACCGTCCGCCGCTCCGCGGCCACGACGGCCGCTCGGGCCTCGGGCCAGAGCCTCTACCATTCGTCTCTGCCAGCGGCGGCTGGTCCCTCATGCCGTCGTCGCGATAGCCAACGTTAGAGTAGACCATCCGGGATCTCCGGAATCCGCGGGGAGCACCCACCCTGCATGCATGGGGAACTTCGGCGCTCGCCTCCGCGATGCTTTCCGAGGCCTTCGCCCGGTTCGCGGATTCCGGAATGTTGATCGCCATGCCCCGGCTCGGTTCTCTTTTATGGTCAACGCACGGCGAACTACGTCGAGGCCGCGGAGGGGATCGATCATGGCCGGGGCACAGATGGGCGGCGCACTCGGGGGAATTCATCAGCTCTTCGACGAGGGGACCGCCGCGGGCCTCGGCGACGCCGAGCTGCTGGAACGGTTCCTCTCCGCGGGCGATGACGCCGCGTTCGCGGCATTGGTCGAGCGGCACGGGCCGATGGTCCTGCGCAGCGGCCGGTCGGTCCTGTCTCACCCCGAGGACATCGCGGACGTCTTCCAGGCGACGTTCCTGGTGCTGGTCTGCAAGGCCCGGTCGATCCGGGGGCGGCCGGCGCTCGGGGCCTGGCTCCAGCAGGTGGCGCACCGGGTCGCCGTCCGGGCGGGGGTCGAGTCGGCCCGTCGTCGGTGTCGCGAGCGAGACGCAGGCATGGCTCGAGCCGCGAACATTCATCCTCATCGTGACGAGCGTGAAGACGACTGGCGGCCGGTCCTCCGCGAGGAGCTGTCGCGGCTCTCGGACCGGTACCGGCTGCCGCTGCTGCTCTGCGACCTGGAGGGCCGGACGCAGGCCGAGGCCGCCGCCGAGCTCGGTTGCGGCGAGGCCACCGTGCGCAGGCGGCTCAAGGCCGCCCGCGCGTTGCTTCGTTCGCGGTTGGGCCGGCGCGGGTGGCGCTCTCGGCCTCGGCCGGGATACTGGCCGCCGCACCCGGCCGACCGGCCGCCGCGTGCGTCCCCCCGGAATGGGTCGAGGCGGCCGTGCGGGCCGCCGGGTCGTGGGGCTCGCGAGCGGGCCGGCTGGCCGTCGACGAGGTGGTGTCCGCCGGAGCCGTCGACCTGGCCAGCCAGTCGCTCCGTGCCATGATGCTGGGCCAGTTAAAGGCGGCGGCCGCCGCGGCCGTGTTCCTCGTCGCCCTGGTCGGGGTCGGCTGGCAGGCGGGGCAGACCGCGCAGGGCAAGGCCCGGTCAGGCGACAATCCCCGGATGCGAAAGGCTCAGGCCACAGCGGCCCCATCACGTGCCCCTGCGGTCGCCCCCGCGGGACGCGACGAGACCGTCCGGTATCAGGGCCGGGTCCTCGACCCGGATGGGAAGCCGTTCGCGGGGGCCGCGGTCTACCTGATAAGCGATGCGCTGAAAACGTCCGACAATCCCCCCGTCCGCGCGACCAGCGGCGCCGATGGCCGATTCCGCTTCCAGATCGCGAGAGCGGACTTCGACCGCTCCCACTCGAGCGAGCCCTGGGCGCACCCGACACTCGTGGCCCGCTCCCCGGGACTGGGATTCGGCTTCGGGACCTTCGACAAGGGCGCGGGGGACCGCGAGTGGACGCTCCGCCTGGCCCGCGACGACGTGCCGATCTCGGGCCGGGTCATCGACTTGCAGGGGCGTCCCGTCGCCGGGGTGACCGTGGCGGTCGTGTCCGTCCGGGCCACGCCCATCGGCCGGCTCGACGATTACCTGAAGGCCCTGCGGGAGCGCAACGAGGTCGCCGTCGTGGACGTGGAGTTCCTCCCCGTCGAGGTGGAAAACGACTCGGAGCAAACGGCCATCCCGCCCGTCCGGACCGACGCCGATGGCCGCTTCCGCATCGCCGGGATCGGCCGCGAGCGGGTCGCCACGCTCCACATCGAGGGGCCCACCATCGAGACCCGTCGCGTGATGGCGCGGACGCGGCCGGGACCGACCTTGCGCGTCCCCTACTACAAGGAGGAGGGCAGCTATCCCCGCGATCGGGACGAGCGGATCGTCATCTACGGCGCGGCGTTCGACCACGTCGCCGCACCGACTCGTCCGATCGAGGGCGTCGTGAGTGACCTCGATGGCGGGCGGCCGCTGGCCGGCGTCATGGTCCGCGCCGAGAAGGAACTCCCGACCGGCCGGATCGCGTATGTCCATGCCTTCAGCGATGCTCAGGGGCGCTATCGGCTGATCGGCCTGCCGGCCGATCGGGGAGGCCACGTCCTGGCACTCCCGCCCTGCGATCTCCCCCATCATGGCCGACGCCGGTCGGGGCTCGAGGTCCCGCCGGATGAGAGCCTTCCTTATCTCCGCGCCCGAGTGGCGTTCGGCAAGGTCGAGGGGCCCGGGCCTGCACACCTGGACATCGCGCTCAAGCGCGGGGTCTGGGTCACCGGCCGGGTCATCGATCGGGACACGCGGCAGCCCGTCCGCGGGCAGGTCGAATACTTCGTCTATGTCGATAACCCTCACATGGAGGCCTATCCCGACTTCGGCTGGACGATGATCGGCCCGCACTTCACGGGCGATGACGGCGTCTTCCACCTCGTCGCGTTCCCCGGCCCCGGGGTGCTGGCGGCGCGGGTCCAGGAATCCCGCTACATCCGGGCGGCGGGCGTCGAGAAGCTGGGGGCCCGGGTCGAGAATGGATTGCTGATGACGCATCCGTACAACGCCGCACCCACCAACTTCAACGTCGTCAACGCGATCGACCCGGCCCCGAAGACGGAATCCCTGACCCACGACCTGGTGCTCGAATCGGGCAGGTCGCTGCCCGTGACGGTCCTCGGCCCGGACGGCAAGCCTATGGCACCCACCGAGCTCGTCACCATCGGTCTGAAGGACATGAGCTGGTGGCAGCAGGTCCCGCCGGGGACCTCGAAGCTGACGATCGTGGGCCTGGGGCCGGGGCGAGGTCGCACGGTCGGCGTCCGCCACGAGGCGAAGAAGCTGGCCGGCGAGCTGACCCTCCGCGGCGACGAGACGGGCCCGCAGACGGTGACCCTGCGGCCCTGGGGCGTGCTGACCGGCCGCGTCGTGGACGCCGATGGCCAGCCGATGGGCGGAGGAAACGTCTACCCCGTCGCCCTGCCCGCCGGCTACCCCGAGATCGGCAAGGACGGCCGGTTCCGCGTCGAGGGACTCATCCCCGGCAAGTCGTACGACCTGCAGATCCTCAAGGACGCGAGCCTCGCCCCCGGCTTCCTCATCCGGGGCCTGAAGGTCGGCCCCGGCGAAACCCGGGACATCGGCGAGGTCATGGCCAAGCGCCCGCCGGATTGACGACCCCGGCTGTCATGGACTCCCATCAAACCTAGCTCGATGAGCATTCAGAGGAATCCATTGTCTTGCAACCTCCTTCGGGAAGGGGCGAGGGATCCCTGCCGGAACTGCTGGTGGTATGCACAGGAGATTGACACCAGCGACCCGGGAATGTCATGATCGCCCGGTCGAGTCCGACCGAATTCGGACACCTCGAGAGAAGCCCGTGAGTCCGAGACCGCGTCCGGGCCTCGGTCTCGCGGAAGTCGGGTGGGCTTGGTTGCCGGGAGGGCCCGTCGCTGGGCCCGCCGACCGTCGTCGGTCCTCTGAGCCGATTACGCCGCAGACGTCCGGACGCATCCCATCGGACTCAGTCACCATTCCGTGCCGAATCCCGCTTCGATCGATCGCCGGGGACCTCACGTTCACGACGGTCCCGTCCCAGGGGCCCGCACTGCCCATGAATCGTCGTCGCATCCTTTCCGCCGGCGTCTGCACCGCGTTCGCGCTCGGCCTGGGGGCCGGGGCGATGGCGATCCCGGGCTGCGCACCCCAGAGCGAGGGCTGGCCGGCGGGCTCGATCGAGGTCAAGAACGCGCGGTCGACGCCCGCCGATGTCGAGGCGGCCAAGGCCAAGGCCGGGTCGGCCCCGCGACGCCGCTGATCCGCCGCCATCCCGCCGAACCCACCAGACCTGCCGGACGCGCCTCGGCCGCGGGCCGAGTGTCCCCCCTCCCACCCATCAGGAACGCCCCCATGGCTCGCGCCGTGCCCCCAAGGGCCTGCCTCGGATTCACGCTGATCGAGTTGCTGGTCGTCATCGCCATCATCGCCGTGCTCATCGCGCTTCTGCTGCCCGCCGTCCAGGCGGCGCGCGAGGCCGCCCGCCGCGCCCAGTGCACCAACAACCTCAAGCAGCTCGGGCTGGCCTGCGCCAACTACGAGTCGTCCAACGGCGTCTATCCGCCCGGGATGCTCTACAACGCCGGCCTGCTCGGCCCGTCGATGTTCCTGCGGATGGCCCAGTACATGGAGCAGACCCCGGCCTACAACGCGTTCAACTTCAGCCTGTTCAGCCTGCACCCCGTGAACTACACGCTGGCCGGCATCGCCATCTCGAGCCTGAATTGCCCGAGCGACCCGTCGTACCTCCAGGCGACGCCGTTCCAGTACTCGCCGTCGTCCAACACCAACCAGTTCCACAACCACTACTCGGCCAACGACGGCCCGTGGTATGTCTACTCGTTCACGGCGGGCGCAGGCGGGCTCGGCCCCGACCCGGCCGCGGCCGCGCAGAGCCTCGGGGCGTTCGACCAGCTCGGGCGGATCAGCGTCGCCTCGGTCACCGACGGCACGAGCAACACGATGATGTTCCTCGAGAACGGCAACGGCCTGTTCTCGGCGTCGGCCCAGGCGGGCATGCACTGCTGGAACGACGGCCAGATCTCCGATTGGCCGATCGAGGCCCGCTTCCCGCCGAACTGGGCCCGGTTCTACAGCGACGCGGCCCACGACCCGAATAACTATGCCCTGGGGAACTGAGGGCCGTATAACGCCATCAGCTTCCACCCCGGCGGCGTGAACGTCGGCTTCTGCGACGGCTCGGTCAAGTTCATCAAGAACTCGATCGACTCGTGGGCGATCTTGCCGCCGCAGATGAACGGCATCGCCGCCGACACGACGCCGGCCAACCCGACGTACCCTCGCTCGGCACCTACGGCCTGACCATCGGGCCAGGGACCCGGCTGGGCGTCTACCAGAAGCTCGCCACCCGCGGCGGCGGCGAGGTCGTTGGCGCCGATCAGTATTGATCCAGAGCGTCCGCGATCCCTCGGGCCAGGCATCCTGCCTTTTCCCGAGACCTCGTCCGTTCGATGGTTGGCACCTTTCCCCGCGGTCGTCAACCGAGACCGCGAAGGAGGGTGTTGGCCGCCATCCGGTGGATGTAGATCGTCAACGCGATGTTGGCGGCGAACTGCCTCAGGACCGGATTCTGAGTCGTGGCGATCACCGTATGGGTGAACTGCAAGGCCGCGGTGTGACCCATGACCATGTTGTTGAGATAGACGCGGTCGTAGCTGACGGAATTCACGGGCTTCGCCGAGTGGAGCGCGGCGATGATGGTCATTGCCATCGGGGCGTCGCCGGGGCTGATGGCCGCCGGGAGATAGGTCGCGGTGGTCGCCGCGTACGAGCCCAGCGTGATGTTGGCCCCTTCGTGGTCGACGATCAGCTTCGTGGAATACTGCACGATCCCCGACCGGGTCATGACCATGCCGGTGAGCTGGCCGAGGAAGTGTTCCATCGCGTCGATCGAATAGTACGTCTCGAGCGTGGAGAGGTCGGAGGAGCTGAGCGTGGTGCTGCTGGCGACGTTGCTGACCGGGGCCAGGGTGCCCGTCCCCTGCGCGGCCGCCAGGTCGGCCTGGACCGTCGGCAAGATGCCCGCGGCGAAGGTGCGAATCGCCGGGTCCTGCGCGCCGGTGGCCATCTGCTGGAACACGGCGACCAGCGACGTCTCGGCCTGCACGATCAGGCTCGAGTAGGTCTGGTCGGTGGTGCCCGCCCGGTAGCCGGCGACCATCTGCTGCGCGAGGACCTGGTTATTCCCCGTGACATTGGGCGGTAGCGTCACGGCGACGCTGCCGGCGAAGGCGTTCAGGGCCAGCTCCACGTTGCGGCCGTCGTTGAGCAGCGATGCCGCGGTCTGCTGGGTCGCCGGATTCGAGCCCGAGAGGACCTCGAACTGGGTCAGGAACAGCACCAGCTCGGTGTCGCCGCCGGCCTGCTGCATCATCGCGACATCGCCGCTGTCGGGTGCGGGCGAGACGCTCAGGAGGCCACCCCCGGTGACCGAACCGGCCGTCTCCACCTCCGCCGCCGGGGCGGCGCCATGCCGCGGCCCGGACATCGCGATTTGGGCATGGTGATGGCCGCCGAGGTGCCCCGGCGCACCCGACAGCAGGGCCCTGGTCTCCAGATAATCGCATTCCAACTTGCGGCGTCGCAGCTTCATCTTCTTCGAGCTCCGCTTTCGTCGTGGGTCGGTGGTGTATGGGACACGTTACGGGATGCCCGGGTCATCGGGCCCTCCGGAAGGCCAGGTCGTCGGGCAAACATTTCCCAATATAATTTTACAATGGAGACCATGGTGTGACCCGCACAACCCCCGGGCGGATCATGATTCGCAGCCATGAGCTGTTGCTGGTCGCGAACGGACCCTGCCCGGTAAATGCGGTGCCGATCGGTTGGCCGTTGTCCAGGAAGGTCACCACGCCGGACGGCGTCGCGACCATCGTGAAGCTGAAAACGGTGTTCAGGCCCATCGCCTGGCTGTGGACGGCCAGGCCGCTGTTCATCCAGTTGGGGTTGGTCGAGTCGAGGTAGGAGGCGTCGCGAGACACCGAGACGATCACGATTGTCCGACCCTGGCCGGTCGCCGGGACCACGCCGCCGCCGGGGGCCTCGACCGGCACGTCGTCCAGGCCGTAGAAGCCCAGCCACTGCTGATCGGAGATCGTCGGGGTCGGCGGCGGCCCGGGATCTGGCGGCACGCTTCCATCACGCAGGAGGCGAGGCTCCAGCTCGGTCGTTGAAGGACGGACGGGGCGGGTGCGGCGTCGCATGTGCTCGAGTCCGGGGCGGCAGTTCGACCGGCAGACGTCCTGCGATGGACCTGCCAATCTGATAGAACACGCCGCCCCGGCTGGCAAATCGCCGGTGATGGCAAAGCCGTCGCGAATCACCGGGCCCGGCCACGCATGCGACCCCGGGGTCCGCGAGGAAATCCGGACCCGCAGCCTGTCCTCTGCCGTCCGTCATCGGTCGTACTTCGGGAGGGAACCAAGCCAATGTCTCAAAGAGCGAGGAGGGACCGGCCCGGCGGCCCCGCTCAGTCGCTGCCGGCAAACGGCCGGGTCGGGAAGACCATGTCCATCATCAAGAGCCGGAAGTCCGGGCGGGGACGAAGCGGGTCCAGCGAGGACTCGCTGTCGATCTCGCGGTCGTGATAGCCTCCGGCGATGACCCCGCGGAGAATCGCCATCGCGGCCTCCTCCTCCCGGGACCGTTCCGAGCCGGCGATTCCCGAGCCGTCGCGGCCCGCAACGGAGGCGAGCATCGCGTGGCAGCCGGCCTCGAACATGCCGGCTTCGCCCTCGCGATCGCGACTCGGGAGCTCCTCGGAGGACGCTAGCGCGGCACGCCAGTCGGCGACCGCGCCCGTGAGGTCGCCCCCGGCCGCCCGGATTTGCCCCGATCGCAGGCGGCACTCGCCGACCCTGATGCGATTCTGCAGCACCTGCGGGAATTCCTTGACCACGAGCTCCCGGATCGCCATGGCCTGATCGCAGGTCGCTCTCGCCTCGACCAGGCGTCCCAGCGAGCGCTGGGCCTCGGCCATGTTGATCAGGACATTCCCCAGGGTATCCCGGCCTCGACGCAGGACATTGCGAGGGTACTTGTCGAGGAGCCCCTGGAGGATCGCCCTGGCCGACTCGAATTCCGCCAGGGCCTGCTCCTTCCGTCCCAACGCGAAGAAGATCCAGCCGAGGCGGTCGTAGCAGCTCGCCAGGTCGACGGACGTGGCATACTGCGACGGATCGTCGTCCACCACCTTCTGCCAGGCGGCCTGCGCCTGCCGGAAATAGGCGATCGCGTCCTCGGTCCGACCCATCTCCTTCGACGAGCCGCCGCACTCGGCCAGGGTCCGGGCCAGGAGCATCTGATAATTGCTGATCGCGGGGAAGTCCTTCACGAGCCCTTCCGCGACCGCCAGCGCCGATCGATACGAGTGGAGCGCCTCCTCCGGCCGATTCAGGATCCGCAGGAACGTGCCGATGTTGGCATGGGAAGCCGCATTGCTCAGGCGAAACGCCGGATCATCGCGATCGGCGGCGTCGGCCGCCTTGCTCACCATCGCGAGGGTCCGCCGTTCATCGGCCAGGGCCTCGGAGTATCGTCCCAGGGAGAACAGCGGGCCGCTCAGCGACTGGGTCGTGCTCGCGGCGAACAGGAGGGATTCTCGGGCGACGGGATCGGCCGGGCCCGCGGGTCGGGATGCAATCGCTTTCTCGACGATGTCGAACGCGCCGGCGCAACCATGTGATCGACTGTTCGGCATCGCCCTCCGCGTGGAGCAACCAGCCGATGCGGGCCATGGCCCGGGCTTCGACCAGGTAGACCGGCTCGGTCATGCCGTCGGTGGGCTTCAGCTTCCGGGCGATCGCCAGCGCCTCGTCGTAGGACGCCCGGGCCGCCTTCCTGTCCGAGGTGATATGCAGGTGAAACCCCTGCGCGATCAGGTCCCGCGCCAGGTCGAGCCGGATCGCATCGTCGGCGTCGGGTTCGCGGGCCAGGTCGCGCCGGATCGCGATCGCCTTTCGGACGACTTCCAGGGCCTCGTCCGTGGTGCCGATGTCGCCCGTGAGCTCTCCCAGCTCTTCGTAAGCGCGGCCGAGTGCCGCGCGCGATTCCCGGTCCGTGCGCTGCTTGAGCAACTTTTCGAGCCGTCCGTAGAAGTCGGCCGCCCCGCGGAGCAGCTTGCCCCGGAGCTTGCCGAACTGCGGCTCCTTCAGGAGCAGGTCCTTGCTGATCTCGCCGTGGAAGAGCTTGATCGCGTCCATGGCCAGGTCGAACCGCTCGCGCTCGCGGAGGTTGGCATCCTTCAGCTCGGAATTGGCCTCGACGACCCGCTCGTTGGCTGCCGAGAGGGCGTCGTTGGCCCGTTTCAGCTCGCCGTTGGCCCGGGCCTGGACGCCCGAGACGGCGCCCAGCCCGACGAGCGCCATCAGCATGGCGGCGCCGGCGGCCGTCACCGCGGTGCGGTGCCGGGTCAACCACCGCACCAGCTTCCGGGTCCACGGCTCCCTCCAGGCAACGACCGATTCGTCGGCCGACCACCGCTCGAGGTCCTCGGCCAGGGCACGGCACGAGGGGTAGCGATCCTCGGGATTCGTCGCCATCGCCTTCGTGCAGACCGCCTCCAGCGCCCTGTCGAGCGAGGGGTCGATCTGGCGGGGCGGGGGAAAGTCGCCCCGCTGGACCTTGCGGAGCACCTCTCCGAGGTCGTCGCCCTCGAACGGCGGCCGCCCGGTCAGCAGGCAGTAGAGCGTCGCCCCCAGGCTGTAGACATCCGACCGGGGCCCCAGCCGGTCCAGCTCGCCGCGGGCCTGCTCGGGGCTCATGTAGGCCGGGGTGCCCAGCGCCGAGCCGGCGAGCGTGTCGGTCGATCCGCTCGCGGACGACGGGACGAGCGTGCGCTCGCCGCTCTCCCAGCCGGGCTCGACCCGCCCCAACGGCTTGGCCAGGCCCCAGTCGACGACCAGCGTCTCGCCGTACTTGCCGACGATGATGTTGCCCGGCTTGAGGTCGCGGTGGAGCACGCCGCGGCTGTGGCGCGTACTCGATCGCGTTGCAGACATCCACGAACCGCCGCAGGAGCTTCCGCAGCTCCAGCGACCGCCGACCCGGGTCGGACTTCCGCGTCGCGTCGGCGTGGTACTGCTCGATCGCCTCCTTGAGACTGTCCCCCTTGATGAACCGCATCGCGTAGTAGGGTCGGCCACCCTGGTAGGTGCCCAGTCCGTAGACCGGGACGATCCCCGGGTGTTCCAGCCCGCCGGTGATCTCGGCCTCCAGCAAGAACCGCTGGCGGCTGATCGGGTCGTCGGCGTGGCGGTCGAGGATCTGCTTGAGCGCCACCTCGCGATTGAGCTCGGCGTCGAGCGCCACGAAGACGGCCCCCAGGCCGCCCCTGGCGTGCGGCCGGAGCACGCGGAACCGCTGTCCGACGTCACCCGCCGAGCCCACGGCGTAGGATGCCGTTCGGTCGACAACGCCCTCCTGCGTCGAGCCGCCTACGGACGCGACGCGACCGAGCGTCGCTTCGACGTCCGGGTCGCCGATCCGCGCCAGGCTCTCGCGCGTCGCCTCGCCGGCCGGGACCGCGGCCAGGCTCTTCGCGACGTCGCCGTCGTGGGCTTCCAGGTGGACGTCGGCCAGGGCCTCCAGCAGCGCCCGCTTGGCCCGGATCAAGTCGCCGCGGGCTTCCAGGTGGTCGGCCAGGCTCCTCGACTTGTCGAGCGTCCATGCCTGGAATGCGGCCACGAGCTGGCCCTGGTCGATGAGGCCATTCTGAAGGGCGAGCAACCCGAACAGGAGGTGACGGTCGGCTGCGCTCATCGCGACGCTCCAGGACGCCGCGGCGTCCCAGCTCGATTGGCCACGATACCAAAACCCAGGCGGAGACCAGCGCCGCGACGGTCGTATTCTCGCACGAACGCTCGTGCAGGGGATACCCGCCGGTTCCCCCCGGGGTGGACCTCGGCGAACCGGCGATTGATGGGTGTGGAGGAAACAGGGGGGGCATCGTGCCCCGTCAGGGGGCAGAGGTCTTCAGCGGGTGCACCTCCCGCCCGGCAACCGGATAGCTCCGGCCGGTAGCCGTCGGAGCGGCGGCGGCAACGAAGCCGTCGCCATTAGTTAGGTCCCTTTTCTGCGTTCGGGCCGTGGGCGAATGGGTCGGCCGGCATCCGCATGTCCATCATCAGGAGCCGGAAGTCCCCGCGGCCCCGGAGCGGGTCGAGGGCGTCCTCGATGATGAAGTCTGTCGGCACCGCCGTAGCCCATGTTGACGGCCTTGCGGAGCAGGGCCATCGCCTGGTCGGCCTCGCGCGGCGCGTCGGCGGCCGGCACGCCCGAGCCGGGCCGGCCGGCCAGGCCCGCCAGCACGGCGTGACAGCAGGCGGTCTCGAACCAGTCCCCCGCGTCCCGGGTCGCAAAGGCGTCCCAGATCGCCAGCGAGCGGCGCGTATCGGCCGCGGCGCCGTCGAGGTCGCCGAGGCCGAGTCGGGCCAGGCCGCGGCCGCGGAGGCTCTGCCCGGGTCCACCGATACCAGCGGGCCGTCGGATTCTCCCGTCGCCAGCGAGCTGCCGACCGCCAGGGCCTGGGTGTAGCCATCGCGCGCCTCGGCGAGGCGCGCGCTGGTTGTGGAGCACCGCGGCGAACTTGTAATGGGAATTCGCGAGGTCGTGCCGGTAGTCGGTGATTCGCGGGTTGTCCGCCGCCAGCTTCGCGATGATCGCCCGCCCCGCCTCGAGAGCCACCTGGGCCTCGGCCGGCCTCTCCATGGTGCTCAGCAGCAGACCGATGCTCTGATGGGCCAGGGCCAGGTCGCGCCGGAACAGGACGACCGAGGGATTGGCCTCCGCCAGTGACCGCGCGATCGCCCGCGCCGCCTATGACGACGCCAGCGCCTTGGTCGGCCTCCCCATGTCGTTCAGCAGCCGGCCGATATAGGTGGCTGCTCGAGAGCTCGCGCCGGAACTGGGTGACGCTGGGATTGGCCTCCGCCAGCCGCTGGCGGATCGCCCGCGCCGCCTCGTGCGACGCCAGCGCCTCGGCCGACCTCCCCAGCTCGGCCAGGACCTTGGCGATATTGACCCGGAGCGGCGCCCAGGTCGGCGTGGTGCAGGGTGACGTCGGGGTGGGCCTCCACCAGTGCCTTCTGGATCGCGAGCGCCGCCTCGAGGGCCGTCAGCGCCTCGGCGGGCCTCCCGGCATCTTCGTGCAGCAGGCCGATGGAATGGTGAGAGTTCGCCATGTACGACCGATAGCGGGTGACCCTGGGGTTGGCCTCCGCCAGAGACCCGGAGGTCGTCAGCGCCGCCTCGTACGACGCCAGCGCCTCGGCGGGCCTCCCCAGCTCGGCCAGGACGAGCCCGATGTTGAGGTGATCGATCACCAGGCCGTTCTGGAACAGGGAGACGCCGGGGTTGGCCTTGGCCAGCTCGCCGTGGACGCCGCGCCGCCTCGTGCGACGCCAGCCCCTCGGCCGTCCTCCCGGCATCGCACAGGAGGAGGCCGAGGTTGCCGAGGGTGGACCCCAGGTTGTTCCGGTAGCGGGTGACGTCGGGGTGGGCCTCCACCAGCCGCTGGCGGATCGCCCGCGCCGCCTCGTGCGACGCCAGGGAGTCGGCCGGCCTCCCGATGGCCCTCAGCACCTTGGCGATCGCGTCGTGGCTGACCGCCAGGGCCGATTGCCGGTCGTCATTCGCCGCGTCCGCCGCGGCGAGGGCCGCCCGGACGTCGCGGGCCCGCTCCAGGGCCAGCAGCGCGTCGGCGGTGCGGCCGATCGCCCTCAACACCCCGCCCTCCCGGAGCACGGCATCGGAGAAGGCCGATCGAGCTTCCTCGCCTCCCGCGGGCTCGCCGGCGGCGTCCGAGACGGCCTTCCGGGCCTTCTGGTAGGCCGCCAGGGCCTCGTCGTTGCGGCCCAGGTCTTCCAGGGCCGAGCCCACCGCCGTGAGGCTGCGGGACATGTCCACCGCCGTCGTCGGGTCGGCCCCCGGCGCGGCGGCCAGGGCCTCGCGGCGCCGCCAGGACCCGCGGTGCGCCGCGAGGGCGTCCTCCTTACGGCCGACGCTCGCCGTCAGCTCGGCGAGCTCGAATTTCGACCCGGCCAGCGCCCGCCGCGAGCCGAGGTCGGTCTCCTCGCCGAGCAGGGCGGCGAGCTTCGCGTAGAAGTCCGAGGCCGATCGCAGCAGCCGATCGCGGAGGTCCTTGAACCGGTCTTCCTTGAGCAGGAAGTCCTCGCTGACGCCGGTGTAGAACGTCTTGATGGCGTCCACCGACAGGTCGTACCGGGCCTGGACGGTCGCCCGCGAGCGGGTCAGCTCGGCGTTGGCGGCGGCGAGGTCGTTGGCCTTGGCCCGCGTCTGCACGACGAGGACCGCCGCGAGCCCGACCAGGCCGACCAGCACGCCGCCGCCGCGCCCGTGACCGCCGTGCGGTGCCGGGTCAGCCACCGGACAGGGCCCGCGTACCACGGCTCGCGGTAGGCCGAGACCGGCTCGTCGGCGGCCCACCGCTCGATGTCCTCGGCCAGCGACCGGGGCGAGTCGTATCGGTCCTCGGGGCGGAGGGCCATCGCCTTGAGGCAGACCGCTTCCAGCGCCGGCCCGAGGGCCGGGGCGAGCTGTCGCGGCGGCGGGAAGGCGCCCGCGGCGCACGGCGCAGCACGTCGAGGGCGTCGCGCCCTCGAAGGGCGGGCGTCCGGTCAGCAGGGCGTAGAGCGTCGCCCCGAGGCCGTACACGTCGGAGCGCGCGCCGAGCCGCCCGAGGTCGCCGGCGGCCTGCTCGGGGCTCATATAAGCGGGTGTCCCCAGGACCGTGCCGGGGAGGGTCTCGGCCGTGCCTTCGCCCGCGGAAGGCAGCAGGGCCGGCTCTTCCCCCTCCGCGAGCGACTCGGGGCGCCCCGTCGCCCTGGCCATCCCCCAGTCCACGACGAGCGTCTCGCCGTACCGGCCCACCATGATGTTCCCCGGCTTCAGGTCGCGGTGCAACACCCCGCGGCTGTGCGCGTAATCGACCGCGTTGCACACGTCGATGAACCGCCGGAGCAGGTTGCGGAGTGCCAGGCCGCGGCGGCCCGGTTCGCGCACCGGCCGTTCGTCGGCATGGAACCGCTCGATCGCCTCCTTGAGGCTATCGCCCCGGATCATCCGCATCGCGTAGTAGGGGCGGCCGTGTTCGTCGGCGCCCAGCCCGTAGACGGGGACGATCCCCGGATGCTCCAGCCCGCCGGTGACCTCGGCCTCGAACTGGAACCTGGCGCGGTGCCCAGGGTCGTCGGCGAATCGCGCCTGGATCTCCTTCAGCGCCACGTCGCGATGGAGCTCCTCGTCGCGTGCGAGGAAGACCGCGCCGAGCCCCCCCTTCTCGTGGAGCCGCAGGACGCGGAACCGCCGGCCCGCGGATGTCGTCTCGCCGACGGCGAGAGGGCCCGGGGCCGTCCCCGGCGCATCGGCCCCGAACGACATGGTCGCGTCAACGCCCGGGGAACGTCCCCGCAGCGGCGCGGCCGCGGCCATCAGGCGATCCAGCGAGGTGCCGCCCAGGGCCCCGCGGTCGACGAGGACCTGGACCAGCGAGCGGCCGCGGTCCGGTGCCCAGTCGCGGACGGACTCGGCCAGGGCCTCGCGGCCGACCAGCCCGAGGCGGTAGGCCAACAGCGCCATCCACGCCGAATCGTCGCCGGGCCCCTCGGTCGCCGTACCGTCCGCCGAGGCGCCGACGAGGGCGCGGTGGCGGCGAGGAAGAGGCCGTCGATCAGCTCGGGATGATCGGGGAACCGCCCGAGATAGTCGGCCGGCCGGGGCTCCTCGCCGCGGGCCCGCCGCAGCTCGAGCTCGGCCGCGAGCAGCTCGCGAAGGAAGGCCGCGCGCTCGTCGGCGGGGACGCCGGCCAGCGACGCCTCGATCCGGGGCGGCTGCCCGGCCCGCCAGGCGACCTCGAAGGCGTCGCAGGCCCGGCCCACACGCTGGGCCAGGCTCGGGGACGCGGGGCCCGCTCCGGTCGATTGGTCGTCGTTCACGGCGTCGCCTCCCCCTGCCACTTCCGCCGGATCCGATCGAGCTTGCCGGCCACCGTGCGGCGGTTGCACCCCAGCCGGTCGGTGATCGCCTCGCCGGTGTGGCCCTCCATCCGCGGAAGGGCAACCCGGCGGCTCGTCTCGTCGTCCAGGGCGCCGAGGCGGCGCAAGCCGGCGGGACGAGCTCGTCGAAATCGCGACGCCAGGGGAGGGCCGGGGCCCGGTCCAGGTCGTCGCCGGCCTTGAAGTCGCCGATCCAGCGCGTTACCCAGCCTGGCTCTTCGGACATTCGCGCCCCCATCGGCGGCGGACCGTAACCTCGTCGCGACGTGATCGTGAGATGCTCGTCGGTTACATCCTGCGCGAAAGGCCCGCAAATGTCACCAAGCCAGCGTGAGAATCGCGGCGGCCTCCATACCCTCGAAATCGCGGCGATGTCCCAATGCGGCTCGCGGACGGTGATGAGAGGATGAGACGGCCCCGCGGCGGGCCGGAACGCACCCTACGACTTCGTCAATGTGGCGAGCGGGATGGTCCTCGACGACCCCAACTCCTCGCACTCCAACCGGGTGGGCATCGGTCAGTGGCAGCTCAACGGCGGCGCAGTACCTCCCTGTCCCTGCGGCTGCCTTGACCGCGGATCGACGCCGATGCGCCCGCGCGAACCACGCCCCGAAGACATGTCCGCAGATGACGCAGATTTACGCAGATTAAGACCGGCGAAATCCCGAGCCTGGACCAGGGGACAGGACGAACAATTCCACATAAACCGTCCTCATTTAGTTGTGCCCTTCCTATTCGCCTTGCAGAAACGCCCTCGATCGCGGCGACCTGGGCGACCGACCTGCGGGACGTCAGGCCGTCTGGTCCTCGCGGTCCGTATCGGCCTCATCCTCTTCAATTGCCGCCCAGAGGTCCGACACGCCGATCGTGAAGCCCGGCAGGACCAAGCCCTCGGCGCGCTGGTCGTCGCGGTACACTCGCTCGCGCCAGAAGTCGCCGTCGCGGACGAGCACGGTCACCGTCTACTCCCAGGGGTCAACGATCCAGTATTCGAGAAGGCCGTAGGCGAGGTATTCCGCCCGTTTGATCACATGATCGCGCTCGCGGGCCTCGGCTCCCTTCGACACCACCTCGAAGGCCATCGCGGCCCGGCGAAAGCCTCGCCTGTCGCGCGGCGCGTTTCGGAGCGTCACCGCGACATCGGGGTGACGTCCCGACTGCATCACCGGCAGGCGGAACCGATACTCCGAACCGCCGCCCGCCCGAGAGATGACGCCCGGATGCTCGCGCTGATTGTCCGCAATCGTCGAGAGGAGGACCCACACGATCACGGCGTGCACCTCGCCGGGTATCTCGCTCACCTCGAGCACTCCCCGGGCCAGCTCGTAGCGGTATCCTTCGTCGAGCTCGGCTTCCTCGAACTCGTCGAGCGTCAGCGCCCGGCCGTGATCGGCGGGACCGACGCGAAGTGGCATCGTGCCGGTGGCCATGTCGGTGAAAGTCTCCTGGTATCGGATTGGCCGGGGCATATCCGATGGCTCGATGCGATGGCCATCGATCGGTCCGCCCGCGCTCCCGTGTTGAGATCAGCCCTCTCCGTTCGCCTCTTCCCCGGCTAGCTCGTCGTCCGCCTCGGTACCCAGCCACAGCTC
This sequence comes from uncultured Planctomycetota bacterium, assembly GCA_963771445.1. Classification (GTDB taxonomy): domain Bacteria; phylum Planctomycetota; class Planctomycetia; order Isosphaerales; family Isosphaeraceae; genus JAKAUH01. The sequence goes on from CAVYTQ010000003.1 coordinate 340,228, forward strand.
GTCCACCGTCGTCAGGAAACCGGGGAGCACGAGGCTCGGGATCACCTGCTCGCCCCGAACAACTTGCTCGGCCCAGACGTCGCCGTCGCGGGTCAGGACCGTCACCTTCCGCTCGATGGGGTCGACGATCCAGTATTCGAGCAATCCATAAGCGAGGTACTCCTCTCGCTTGATCACGTAATCCCGATCGACGCTGCCGCGCGAGACGACCTCCGCGGCCAGGGCCGGGAGCCGGCGGCCCCGGCGGTCCCTGGGGGCATGGCGGAGGGCAACGGCCAGGTCAGGATTCCGGCCCGAGGCCATCCCCGGCAGCCAGAAGCGGAATTCGTTGCCGCCACCGAGCCGGTAGATGTAGCCGGGATAATCGAGAGAATAGCGCCAACCCCGATGTAGAGATTCGAGACGGTGACGCCATGGGGATCATCGGGTACTTCGGTCACTTCGAGGACTCCCCTTGCGAGTTCGTAGCGGTATCCGTCCTCCTCCTCGGCCTCGAGGAACTCCCGGAGGGTCAGATGCCGGCCGTGATCGGCCGGACCGATGTGCAGCGCGGTGGCGACGGTGGCCATGAGGCGAGATCTCCCGATAAGCCTCGGGTCGCCGGGTCGATTCGCCCGGCATCACCTCCCATGATAGGGGCTTTCCGGCGAAGCGTGAAGGTCGGCCGGGTTTGCGCCTGGAGCTCCTCACAAGTCGCCCGCTCCCGATCCTGGTTCGCCGTCGGGTCGGGCCGGCCGGGAGCGATGGGCGGTCGCGTGGCTCCTGGGTCGAGTCATGGCGCGGTTCAGGATGTCCATTGCATGGATCTCATGACCCCGCGCCGAGCACCGATGCGCCGGTGTATCTCAGGGAACGAAACGCCCGGGCCGCGGCCGGGCCAGGCGGTCGAGCGGCGTGGGCAGGCCAATCAGGCAGGCGGCGACGTGGGTCCAGGCGGTGGCGTTCAGGACGCGGGCGACGACCGGTTGCTCGTCCGGCTCCAGCAGCCCGGCCGAATCCAGCAGCCTCCGCGCGCGTCGGCTGGCGTCGAGCTCCACCGGCAGGTTCAGGAGCTGCAGCACCACCAGCGACGAGAACCCGGTGATCGCCAGGATGACCAGCCGGAACATGCCCAGCAGCAGTCCGGCGGCGAGCAGCATCCAGCCGACCTGCGAGCCCAGCGCGGCCAGGGGGACGACTGCATCGCGGAGGATCCGGCCGGGATGGCCCTCGGCGTCCTGGATCGCGTGCCCGGCCTGGTGCGCGGCGACCGCCGTTGCCGCCAGCGTGCGTCCGTCGTGGACGGCCGGGGACAGCCGGAGGGTCCGGGTCCTGGCGTCGTAGTGGTCCGCCAGCTCGCCGGTGGCCGGCTCGATCGCGATGCCCGACACGCCGGCGGTCTCCAGCAAGAGCCTCGCGACCTCGGCGCCCCGAAGTCCCGAACCGAGCGCGACCCGCGAGCCCTCGAACCGGGCGCGAAGGATCCGGGCCTGCACCAGGCGGTCACCGCCAGCCCGGGGATCGCCAGCAGCATGTAATCGAACCAGATCATCGCGGCCACCTCGGCTCAGCCCAGCACAACTCGTCGCGATTCCAGGTCGGCCCGTCAGCACGCGCCGGGGCCCAGCCGGGCCATCCAGGAAGCTCGCAGCCGTCGCAGCCGGGCACGGCACGACCTGGCGTCCCGATCCGCGGCCAGGAGGGTCATCACGGGCTCTCCCGCCTCGATGACGCTGCCGGGCTCGGGCACGTCGGCCGCCGCCTCGAAGGCGCCCGGGCCGAGCATCGCGGACGGGTCGATCTCGGACTCCGGCATGATCAGCGTCCTCGCGGCATAGATGATCCACTTGGCGACCACGCGGGCTCGCGGCGGCGGGTCGTCGGGGCCGTCCGCCGGACCCATCCTACCCTCGCAGGCCGCCCGATGCTCGGGCAAGAGCGGCCGGCCGGTCGCCAGCTCGTGGATCTCGACCGAGGCCGTGTAGCGCGGGTTGACCTCGATCGGCCAGGGGACCCGGTCGCGGAGGATGTAGTCCACGCCGAACCAGCCGACCAGGTCGAAGGCGGCGGCCAGCCGGTCGCCCAGCGCGCGCAGCCGCGCGGCCAGCTCGCCGATCACGCGGCAGGGTCCGATCCCGCCCCGGTAGCCGAACGGCCGGCCCGGCAGGCCCCCGCCCCATTGCCTTGCCGCGCCCACCAGCCGCGCCCCGCCGGCCCTGGCGATGTAAATCGCCGAGTAACTCGTCCCATCGACCCGCCGCTGATAATATCGGCCGATGCCGCCGGCGTCGGGCTGATCCCGCAGCGGTGCGACGTCGATCCCGGCGGCCGAGGCGAGCGGCTTGACCAGCCAGCTCCCGTCGCGCGGCAGGCCGTCGGCATCGACGCGGACCTCGGGCACGGGCAAGTCCGCCGCGGCCAGGACACGGGCGACCAGGATCGGGTCGCGCACCCGCCGCAGCGCATCGGCACCGATGCCCCAGTGGTAATGCCGGTGAGAGATCCGCTCGACGTGCTCGGGATGGTTCTCCATCCCACCGACGTAGAACCACGGCGAGGGCGGCAGCGCATCGGCCGCCTCGGCGAGACCATCGGCCCCCCGCGCCGACTCGACTTGAACGACCGGACAGGCCGCCGCCAGGTCGCGGTCGGCGAAATGATCGATGCAGCGCGGCCGGAGCCCGCCCCGCAGCGCCGAGAACGCGGCGGCGCGGGCGCTCACGCCGATGATCAGCACGTCGTCCGTCACAGGCTCCGGAATGAAAGAAGCCCCGACCGGCGCGATGGGCCGCCGATCGAGGCGTGTTGCGAGAGATCAGATCGTCACTCGCATGGCGGCCGTCGACCGCCGTCCCGGACCGTCGAGGTCCCGACAGATCGCCGATCGGCGATCACTCCTCGACCTTCTCGATCTTCTCGGCCGTGAAGACGAGCTTGCCGTCCTCTTCCTTGCAGGTGCCGGTGGCCTTCACCTTGATCGGGTCGTCCTTCTTGGCGCCGCAGAAGCCGTCCTTCTGGTGGGAAGCCTTCGCGACCTTGTCGTGCACGATGTAGTACGTCTTCTTCTCGCCGTCCTTGGTGACGATGATCACGTTCTGGCAGGTCTTCGTCTCCTTCAGCGCGCACTTGCCGCACACGCCGTCGCCCTTGATCGTGATCTTCTTGTCGGCGTCGTCCGCCCGGAGCATGCCCAGACCCGAGAAGAGCACGGCCGCCGCCAACAGAGCCAATACCTTGCGCATCGTCGATCTCCAAAACAGGGATCAATACTGCGTGACTGCATCCTGGCCGATCGGCCAGGATGCCACGAACCCGCAGGTTGAATGGTTATTGAATCACCTCGTCCCGATCAGGACAATCATCTTCCGAAGAAAAGCGCGGGCGACGGCCGGAGTTCGCGGGGGTTGCCGCGCGGCGTCGGGGCGTCGTATGATCCGGGTCCGAGACCCAGCGCCGGTGCGATCGGGGCGGCGAGGTCCCGATCTCGCCCCTGACCCCGGCGCTCGCGAGGGCCCGGTCGGATGCCGACGAACCCGCCGCAAGCCGCGGCGGGTCGGCCGGCCTTTTTCACAAGGTCGATTCGCTCGACCCAGACAGACAGACCAGACCAGACCAGTTAAGCTCAGATCACGGAGACGACGTCCATGGCCAGCAACATCGTGATGAATATCGGCGAGTCCCTCGTCGGCGAGGGGAACGAGATCGCCCACATCGACCTCCTGATCGGCGACAAGTCGGGACCGGTCGGGACGGCCTTCGCCAACGCGCTGGCCAACCAGTCGGCCGGGCACACCAACCTGCTCGCGGTGCTCACGCCCAACCTGGTCGCCAAGCCGGCCACGGTGCTGATCACCAAGGTCACGATCAAGGGGATGAAGCAGGCCGTGCAGATGTTCGGCCCGGCGCAGTACGCCGTCGCCAAGGCCGTCGCCGATTGCGTCGCGGACAACACGATCCCGGCCGACCAGGCCGACGACCTGGTGATCGTCTGCGGCGTGTTCATCCACCCGCAGGCCGAGGACAATGCCAAGATCCTCAAGTACAACTACGAGGCGACCAAGCTGGCGATCCAGCGGGCCATGAAGAGCCTGCCGACGACCGCCGAGATCACCGCGAAGAAAGATACGGTCACGCACCCCTTCGCCGGCTGAGCCGGGCGACACGATCCCATGGCCAGCACCAAGCCGAAGATCCTGATCCAGCTCGACACCGACCCGCAGCCCAGCGTCTTCGACGCGGTGGTCGCGGTCGACGCCGGTGCCGAGCACCTGTTCCGCCACGGCGGCGTGACGCCGGCGAACGTGCGCGACCTGGTCTACGGCGCGCTGTTCACCCGAGGGCCGGCCGACCTGTCGTCCACGGCGATCTTCGTCGGCGGCTCGAACGTCGCGGCCGGCGAGGCGCTGCTGGATGCGGTGACGAAGACGTTCTTCGGCCCGTTCCGGGTCTCGGTGCTCTTCGACGCCAACGGCGCCAACACGACGGCCGCCGCCGCCGTGCTGGCCGCCTTGCAGGGTGCCGGCGGCTCGCTCGAGGGCGTGCCGGTCGTCGGTTCTGGCGGCGACCGGGCCGGTCGGCCAGCGCGCCGCCCGGCTGCTCGCCCGCCTGGGCGCGTCGGTCGTCGGTCGGCTCGCGCCGGCTCGACCGCGCCGCCGAGGTCGCCGAGTCGCTCGGCCAGGCCACCGGCATGCCGATCCGTCCGTTCGAGACCGTCGTCCGAGCCCGAGAGCCTCAGGACGCGCACTGGCCGGCGCGGCGGTCGTCGTCGCGGCCGGAGCGGCCGGGGTCACGCTGTTGCCCGCGTCGGTCTGGCAGGGGCTCGACGATCTGAAGGTCCTGATCGACCTCAACGCCGTCCCGCCCCTGGGCATCGAGGGCATCGAGGCGACCGACAAGGGCGCCGAACGCGGCCGCGTCCGTGCCTGGGGCGCGCTGGGCGTCGGCGGCACCAAGATGAAGATCCACAAGCGAGCCATCCATGAGCTCTTCGCCGCCAACGACCGGGTCCTCGACGCCGAGCAGGTCCTCGACCTCGGGCGGTCGCTCGGCTGAGGTCGGCTGGCCCTCGAATCGGCGAGGCGGTTGGCGCCCCGGACTCCCTGACTCCAGAAAGGCCCGCCCGTGCCCCGCGTCGTCGGCACCGATCCCGGCACGAGCAGCCTGGACCTGCTGCTGCTCGGCGACGGCGCGGTTCTCGATCAGGTCCGCCTCGAACCCGACCGGATCCGAGAGAATCCAAGAGCCCTGGGCGATCTGCTCGCGAGCTGGGCGCCGATCGACCTGGTCGCCGCGCCCTCGGGCTACGGCCTGCCGCTGATCCGCGGCGAGTCGTTCGGCGAGGACCACCTCGAACAGATCTCCCTGGTCCGTCCCGAGGACCGCGGCCGCGGCTCGGGCGTCGTCGGCTTCCGCGGCGTGGGTCCGGGCCTTTCTGCTCTCGGGTATGCCGCTGATCTTCCTGCCCGGCGGGTTCCACCTGCCGACGATCCCGGCGCACCGCAAGGTGCGGACGATCGACCTCGGCACGGCCGACAAGGTGGCCGTCGCGGCGCTGGCGCTCTGGTTCGACGCGGATGAACGGGGAGGATTCGAGGAATCAACCTTCGCGGTGGTCGAGGTCGGCTCGGCGTTCACCGCGATCGTGGTCGTCAACAATGGTGAGATCGTCGACGCCTCGGCCGGCACGAACGGTCCGATCGGCCTGCGGTCGGGCGGATGCTGGGACGGCGAACTGGCTTACTGGCGTGGCCCGCTCGCGAAGGACGACCTGTTCCGCGGCGGCCTGGCCGACCTGGGGATCGCTCGGCCCGGCCGCCTTCCACGAATCGCTTCGCAAGCACGCCATGGCCCTGCAGGGCGGTCTGCCCGTTCGAGCGGATCTACCTCTCGGGAAGGGGCCTCGAACAGCCCGAGGTGCTCCGCCTGACGTCCGACGCGCTGAAGCCAAGCGGGCGGATTAGCCCGCTGCCCTCCTTGCCGGGCGCCTGGGTCAAGCACGCGGCGCAAGGCTCGGCCATCCTCGCCGACGGCCTCTCCGGCGGCCGCTTCGCCCCGGTCGCCGAGTCCCTGCGGATCCGCGAAGCGTCGGGTTGCGTCTGGGACGTGCTCGAGCGGCCGGGCAGGTGAGGGGGTTCGGGACGCTCGTTGGCGATCAAGACCGGTGCGCGCCAGTCATCGAGTCCCAGTCCCTCGAAGATCTCGTGTGCCGGCGGATCGACCTCCCGCCGACGGTGGACCCGATGGCCCGCCCGACCGGATCGCATCGCGGGTGTCACTCGATCGGCCTGCGGTCGGGCTCGACCCAGGAACTCCTGGCCTCGTCCGACATCAGGAGCTCGCTCGAGTAATGGCGGAGCAGGTAGTCCTTGTCGCCGCACCGTTCCACCAGTATCGCAGCCAGCTCCGACAGCGATCGGCCCGGGTCGGACCGGGCCAGGAACTGCGCGACGACCGCGACCCACGCCAGGGTGATCGTCTCGTGATAGAACGCCTGTCGGCCCGCGAGCGCCCCATACCGCCGGAGGCCGTCGCGGACCAATCGCGTCGCCTCGTCCCGCGGGTGGCGGCTCAGGTACCAGAGCGCGACCTGCAAGTGGCTCGCGTGCGTCCACTCCGTCCTCGGCAGCGAACCATCCTCGAACGCCCGGACCAGGGTCTCGATCTCGGCATCGGTCATCGTCGGCGAGCCCTCGTAGCCAGGGAGTTTCCACTCCCCAGAGGTCCCCGCCGGCCCGGAGGTTCGCACTCCGATCCACCCCTCGCCAAGGTCCCGTATTCTGGCATGTCGGATTCCGGTAAGCTCGGGAGCAACGCAGACATGGCCCGCGGCAAAATCCCTCTCCCATCCGACCCGGCCCGATCGTCGGCTGCAGCAACCCGGCCCCATGCGAAAGCTCCCCTTCATCCTGGGCCCGATCCTGATCCTGGCCGGCGGGTGGCTCGTCCTGATGGTCCTGGCGTTCTCCTCGATGATCGACCCGGCCCTCCAGGGCTGGGCGTGGTGGCGAGAGTTCCTGCCTCGCGCGTTCCTGCAAGAGCCCACGACGCTGCTGATGGGCCTGGGGTTGATCGTCCTGGGTTTCCGGGTGGCGGCGAGCGGGGGCGGCAGGCCGACGGCCCGCGGCGAGCCGCCCTGACCGGCACGCGGCTCGGCTCACTTGAGCTTCACGAACGCATTGGGCGTCCCCTCGAGCGGGCCACCGGGCTCGGGGCGCCAGAGGACCACCTCGTCGATCTTCCGCGCCAGGGCGAAGTCCTTGTCGGTGATCCCGCCCGCCGAGTGCGTCTTGAGCTTCACCCAGACCTTGCCCCAGGTGACCGAGAGGTCCGCGTGGTGCCAGGCGGCCTCGCACAGGTAGCCGATTGCGTTGACCAGCATCAAGGTCGTCGGCCAGCCGTCGGTGTTGAACTTCCGCCGCAGCCAGCCGTCCTCAAGCTTCCACTCGGCCAGCCCCTCCGACGCGATCCGCGCGACGACCTCGTCGTCGGTGTAGGTCCTCGGCTTCTCCTTCGAGTCGCTCATCGCCTGGCTCCCTGTTCGAGAAGAAAAGAAACACGTCCCTACCGCACGGCGATCGGGTTGCCCGGCGAGCCGGTGGCGCCCTTCAATCGCAGCGGTGCGAAGATGAAGGCGAACTCGCCGACCCGGTCACGGGCGAGCGCTTCCAGGTCGAGGTTCTCGAGGTTGTAGATCCCATGGCGGACCAGCAGATGCTGATGGACGGGGAACGGGCGGTCGGGGTCCTCGGCGGGGACGACCTCGGTGGCCCAGGTGTCGGCGCCGACCAGCGCGATCTTGCGATCGGAGAGCCAGCGGGCGGCCTCCATGCCGATGCCCGGCTCGCCGGCGTTGTAGGTGGCGTTGTCCTTCATCCAGAGCCGGCCGTGGCCGGTGCGGATCAGGACGACGTCGCCCGCGCGGACCTGCAGGTTGCGGGCCTTGAGCGCCGCCTCGATGTCGGCCGGCGTGACGACCTCGCCGGGCTTCATCCGCTCGACGCCCCGCGCCGCGGCGACGTCGGCCAGCACGCCGCGGGTGAAGAACACGCCGACGTTCTCGATGCCCAGCTTCTCCAGGCCGTACGCGGTGCCGAACTGCGAGCGGCGGAAGCCGTTGTAGAAGTAATCGTCGTCGCCGATCCGGACGCCGACGTGCCCGAGGCCGTCGAGCTGCGTGCCGATCTGGCCGATCTCGCCGCTGAAGAGGTCGTCGTGGTAGACCCCCTGGTTCTTGCCCGTGGGGCCGCCGGTCGGCGAGCCGGGAATCGTCAGGCTGAAGTGCCGCTTGCCCGGCAGTGGCATGCCGTATTCGTAAACGCGGCCGAGCGAGTAGACCGTCCCCTCGCGGATCAGCCCGGCGCCTTCCTTGACGTGCGCGGCGGTCAGCCGGTTGGCCGCGCCCCGCTGGTCGCCGGCCCCCCATTCCGACGGCCACCATCTAGGTCCGATCGGCGTCTCGGGCCCATCGTCGCTCGCCCCGCGGCCGGCGAGCCCCAGGATCGCCAGCCCGACCGCCAGTCCGAACGCGAACGCCGCCCCGAGTTTCATTGGTACGACTCCATGATGCGAACCGAACGAACGACACACGCGACGCCCGCGACGACGGCCGCCATCCCCGCGCCGGGACGGCCGATTCTACCGCGCCCGGCGTGGGCCACAACACGCCCGGCAAGGGCGGAGGCCGGTTGACGCCCCGCCTCGCAGGATTGACGATCGAAAGGCGTTGAGGCTGGCGTGCGGCCGCGGACATCCAGGGCGATACCTCGGGGCAAGACCGATGATCAGGCGAAGTGGTTGCGGCGGACCGTCCGCCTCGGGGATCGGAGTCTGGATGGTCGCGACCGTCCTGGTCGTGGGATCGTGCGCCGCTCGGGCCGACGAGATCGACGGCGCCGCGGCCGACCGCGCCCGGCTGATCGAGGGCGTCCAGGCGATCGGTGCGCCGGGTGCTCCCGGCACGATCGCCGTGCATTCCCCGACGGCCGCCGTCGTCGTGGCGGGAAAGGGGGATGGCGATTCCGACGTCGCCGTGGTCGGGGCAGGGCACCTCGGCCGCGGGCGGGTCGTGGCCTTCGCGCACGACGGCTATCTCGGCGGCGGGGTCCGAGGCGTCGCCGACACCGACCGATTGTTGCTCAACGCCGTGCGGTGGGCCTCGGGTGACAAGGCCAGGCCGCGCGTCGGTCTGGTCAACGGCCACGAGATGGAGGCGCTCCTCCAAAGCCATGGCATCGCCGCCCGGCGGGCGACGCTCGACGGCTCGGTGCGCGAGTACGACGTCCTGGTGCTCACGCCCTTCCGCGTCACGGCCGAGCAGGTCGCGCGGGTCCGCGAGTACCTTCGCGACGGCGGGGGCGTGATTGCCGCGGCGACCGGCTGGGGCTGGCAGCAGTTGAACGGCGGCCGGCCGATGCCCGAGTTCCCCGGCAACCGACTGGTCGCCGGCACGGGTCTCGCCTGGACCGACGGCTTCGCCGGCAAGACGTCGCCCGCCGGCTATCTCGTCCGGGCCGAGGTCTCGCCGTTCGCCAACGTCGCGACGGCCCTGCGGGCAATCGAGGGCCGACGCGACGTGAAGCCTGCGGACTTGGCCTGTGCGCTGGTCAATATCCGCCTGGCGCTCCGGTGCGTCTCGCCCGACGACCCGCTGCGCGCGGAGGTCGGCAAGCGGCCGGGCGGCATCGGCCGGACGGACCTGGTGCCGACCCGCCGCAGGCCGGTCCGCTCGGGCGACGGCCGGCGTCGGCTGGCCGTCGGGCTGGAGGCCGCGCTGCGCAGGAGACGCCGGCCGCCGAGGTCCGCCCGTCGGCCGCCGCCCGCGAATTCCCCGGCGATGTACCGTCCGGCGCGCCCGGGTCGAACGCACCGTGACCATCGACACCGCCGTCCCCGGCTGGCACGGCCTGGGGCTCTACGCGGCCCCGGGCGCGGCGATCCAGGTCGAGGTCCCCGAGTCGGCCGTCCCACTGGGGCTGTCGGTCCAGATCGGCAGCCACACCGACGAGCTCTGGCACCTGGATGCCTGGGAGCGCTCTCCGCAGCTCGTCCGCCGATTGCCAATTCGCGCATCGCGCACCGCGGCGGCCAACGCCTTCGGGGGCACCGTCTACATCGACGTCCCCGAAGGAGCGCCCGCTCGCAAGGTCGAGGTCAAGGTCGCCGGCGCCGTCGAGGCGCCCCGATTCCAGCTCGGCACGACGACCCGCGACGAATGGAAGGCGAGGGTCCGCCAGCGCCCCGGCCCCTGGGCCGAGCTCGAGGGGCACAACGTCATCTTCACCGTGCCCTCGGCCGCGATCCGCTCGCTCGAGGACCCCGAGGCGCTCATGACCCTCTGGGACCGGATCGTCGCCGCCCAGGACACGGCCGTCAGCCTCCCGGGCCGACGACGGCCCGAGCGCATCGTCGCCGATGTGCAGATCTCCGCGGGCTACATGCACTCGGGCTATCCGATCATGGTCCCGATCGACGACAGCCTGCGCACCGCGCTTTCGGTAAGCCGCCTCAAGCGCGAGGGCACCTGGGGCCACTTCCACGAGCTGGGCCACAACCACCAGGAGCGCGACTGGACCTTCGACGGCACCGGCGAGGTGACCAACAACGTGCTGGTGCTTTATGTCTACGACCGGGTGCTGGGGCTCCCGTACGACTCGGGCCACGAGGCGATCCGCGACCGACGGGCGCGGGAGGCGAAGATCCGCGCCCACATGGCGGCCGGCGCCCCGTTCGACAAGTGGAAGGAGGACCCGTTCCTCGCGCCTCATGATGTACATCCAGCTCTACGAGGGCTTCGGCTGGAAGCCGTTCGAGGCCGTCTTTGCCGGGTACCGCCGCCTGCCGGAGGAGGAGCGGCCGAAGTCGGACGACGCCAGGCGAGACCAGTGGCTGGTGCGGTTCTCGCGGGCCTGCGGGCGTAACCTCGGGCCGTTCTTCCAGGCGTGGGGCGTACCGACGAGTGACACCGCGCGGGCGTCGATCGCCGCCCTCCCCGGCTGGATGCCGCCCGGATTCGAGGCCGACGCGGGGCGATCGAAGTAGGCCGGCGAGGCTTTCCGGCCCGGATTCCCCGGCGTACGCCGGGACTCCAGGCCAGCCGTTCCTCTTCGATAACACCCTCCTGATTCGATCGACCAATGGGGAGGCTGAAGCCGATGGAGCCGGGACGACTTCGCGCGGCGGTCGGCGGGGAACGTTCGGGGCCGCAATTCGGGCAGCGGTCGGCGTTGGCCATGAGGGAGTCTCCCCAGCGAGAGGACGTCGGTGCTACCCAAACATACGGCAACGGCCGCGAAATCCGGCGCGGATCGCCGGCCTCAGGGGAGATTGCCCTGGGCCTTCTTCAGCAGGGCATCGATGTCCGCCCACAGCGCAAGCCAGGCCGCACGTTCCTCCGCTGGGAGATTCGCCAGCCCGACCTCGTCACGCACTCCCGCCAGGTCGGCATCGTCTTTCCAGTGCTCCAGCACCTGACGCACGACGGGGCGCGCTTCGGGTCTGCCGGCCTCGACGATCCGGGACCAGGCGGCCAGCTCGGCCTTGAGCCAATCGAGGGCCTGGCCGCGGAGCCGGGCCCGCGCGGCCGCATCGGGCGGCGGGTCGTCTTTCGCTTGCCCGCAGCCGGCCAGCGCGGCGGCGCAGGCGGCGTTGTAGGGGTATTGGCTCCGGCGGTCGTCGGACAGCCCAGGGTTGGCCCGGAGCGACTCGGCATAGAACCGGGCCGCGGCGGCATGGAGCCCGTGATTGGAGGAAAGCTGGGCGAAGGTGAGCCGCTCGTCGGCGTCGGCGGGGTGGTCGTCGCCCTTGAGCACGGCCGGCAACCGGGCATCGAGCACGGCCCGCCGCTCCGTCTCGCGGACCCACCGCGCCGACGGATAGCTCCAGCCGGGCTCGCGCGAGCCCAGCTCGTGGCCGCGGCGGAGTTCCTTCAAGGCTTCGGGATATCGGCCGGACGAGCCCAGCAGCAGGCCGAGGTTGCAATGGGCCTCGGCGTGGTCGGGCTCGAGTCGTAGCGCGGCGCGGTATTCGGCCTCGGCCGCGGACCGATCGCCCCGGGCCGAGAGGGCGAGACCGAGATGCAGGTGGGCCATGGCGTAGTTGGGCCGGAGCTTCAGCGCCGCGCGGTATTCGGCCTCGGCCGGCTTGCTCTGACGCCACAGGGCGACGCCGAGGTTGAAATGGGTCTGGGCGTCGCCGGGCTGGAATTTCAGGGCCGCGCGGAACGCGGCCTCGGCCTCGGGCGTCTTGCCCTGTGATGCCAGGGCCAGGCCGAGTCCCTGGTGGGACCTGGGGTCGTCGGGCTGGAGCTTCAGGGCCGCGCGGAAGGCGGCCTCGCCCTCGGCGTGCTTGCCCTGGCGTGCCAGGATGCTGCCGAGGTTGTGCTGGGCCTCGGCGAGGTCGGGCTTGAGCTTGAGCGCCGCGCGGAATTCGGCCTCGGCCTCGGCCGGCTTGCCGTTGTCGCGCAGGTCATTGCCGAGGTTGAAATGGGTCGGCGCGTTGTCGGGATCGAGTTTGAGCGCCGCGCGGTATCGGTCCACGGCCTCGGCATGCTTGCCGCGGTCCGACAGGACCTTGCCGAGATTGTGGTGGGCCGCGGCGAGGTCGGGATTGAGCTTCAGTGCCGCGTGAAATTCGGCCTCGGCCTCGTCCTTCTTGCCCTGCGCCAGCAGGGAGTAGCCGAGACCGTTGTGGGTATTGGCGAGGTCGGGCTTGATCTTCAGGATTCCGAGGTATTCGGGCCCGGCGGGGTGGGGCCGAGGTTTCAGCGCCGCGCGGTATTCGGCCTCGGCCTCCGCGGCCCGGCCCTGATCACTCAGGACCTGGGCGAGGTTGAAGCGGGCCATGCTGTCGTCGGGATCGAGGCGCAGCGCGGCGCGGTATTCGGTCTCGGCCTCGTCCCTCTTGCCGTGCGCCTTCAAGGCGTTGCCGAGGTTGTTGTGGTTAAGGGCGTGGTCGGGCTTGAGCTTGAGCGCGGCGCGGAATTCGGCCTCGGCTTCCGCCGGATGTCCCTGCGCCGACAGGACGAGGGCCAGGCCGGAGTGGGCCTGGAAGACGTCGGGGTCGAATTTCAGCGCCGCGCGGAATTCGGCCTCGGCCTCCGCCGGCTGGCCCTGGAGCCACAAGGCCATGCCCAGGTTGAAGTGGGCCTCGACGTTGTCGGGCTGGAGCTTCAATGCGGCGCGGAATGCGACCGCGGCCTCGACCGTCTTGCCCTGAGACGTCAGGACACCGCCGAGGTTGGCGCGGCCCTTGGCGTCGTCGGGCTGGAGCTTCAGCGCCGCGCGGAAAGCGGACTCGGCCGCAAGATTCTGATCCTGGATCGCCAGGGCAAGTCCGAGCTGGGAGAGGGTTGGGGCGTCGGCCGGCCTGAGGCTCAGCCGTGCGCGGGCCTCGGCGACCGCGCGATCCAGGATCTGACGTGACTCCTCGGCCCGACCGCGGTCCTTGAGGCATCGGCCGAAGCAGGCCAGGTGCCCGAGGTTGACGGGCCGTCGGGCGACCAGGTCGCGAAAGGTAGCCTCGGCCTCGGTGCCGCGACCGGTCTTCTCGAGCAGGTGGGCCAGGTCGTGGGCCGTCTCGGGCCGGAGGGCCCGCGCCGCCGTGTAGTACCGCACCGCCTCCTCGCGCGGCGACGGGTTGAGCCGTGCCAGGACGGAGGCCAGGCCCATGTTGACCCAGACGTCCTCCGGATGCCGCGCCACGGCCCGGCGGAGCAGGCCGGCCGCCGCCTGCCGGTCCCCCGCGCGATCCAGGGCGACGGCGAGTAGCACGGCCGTCGGGGCCGGTAGGCCGGCCGCGCGCGGCTCGTCGGCCAGGGCCCTCAGCGCCGCCACCTGGTCCCTGACGTCGGCGAAGGCCAGCAGGGCGCGGAGCCGGTCGCGGTAGTCGTCCGCGTCGGCGGCGCGGGCCAGCTCCAGCGGCTTCCGCCATGACGTCGCCCCTCGCCGGGCGTCGCGGCGCACGCCCGTCCAATGGTCGAGGAATGCGGCCAGCTCGACGACGACCGCCATGGGACGGTGCTTGAGCCGGGCGGCGGCCTCGGTCACGCCGAGAGCATCGACGTCCAGGCCGGCGTCGCGGAAGGCCGCTTCGTAGGCCGCATCGGTCGCCTCCAGGCCGGCATCCTGCTGGTCGGCGCGGGCATCGACCAGGGCCTGCCGCAGTGTGTTGTCGTGCTCGGCGTCGTCCAGGCCGGAGGTCGCCTCGTCCTTGAGCCGGGCGAGCCGATCGCGGCGCCTCGTTGGCGATGCCGGCGGGGTCGTCCTCGACCTGCTGCACCGACGCCATTGCCGTGCGCCACGCGACCGGGTCCTCGGGTTGGCGACGAGCCTGCTCGAGCAGGGTCTCGGCCCGGCCCAGCAGCCGCTCGATGGCCGCGGCGCGGGCCTGCCGCTCGTGCGCGATGTACGTGTAGGTCACGCCGCCCAGGCCGATCATCACCAGCAACGTGGCCGCCAGCGCCATCGTGCGGCGACCGCGGGACCTTTCGACGGCGGCGCGGGCCTGCGCCTCCTCGGCGCGGGCCGACTCGGCGGCGCGGGCCAGCTCGGCCGCCGCCGCCGTGCGCTCGGCCTCCTCGGCGCGGGCCGACTCGGCGGCGCGGGCCAGCTCGGCGGCGCGGAGCCGCTCCTGCACACCCGACAGGTGCCCCGACAGCCGCGCGGCCACGGCGCCGGCGTCGCGCGGCCGGTCCTCTCGCTCGGCCGACAGGCAAGAGCGGGCCAGATCGAGCAGCTCGGCGCCGGCGCCGCTTGCGTCCAGCCGAGCGTAGGCGTCGGCCATGTCCCCGCGCGCCGCCTTGCGCTGGATCTCGGCCGGGCTGCGGCCGGTGAAGGCGGGCCGGCCGTGAGGACCTCGCACAGGATCGCGCCCAGCGCGAAGACGTCGGCCCGCTCGTTCAACCCACTCGACCTCCCCCCTCGCCTGCTCCGGCGCCATGTACGCCGGCGTGCCCATCACGCTGCCGGCCTGCGACCGGTCCGAGTCCGACTCGCTGCGCGCCGTGGCGATGACCGTCTGCTCCGCCGGGTCCTTGCCGGCGTCGGCGTCGGCGACGGCGCCGCCCCGGGCCAGGACCTTGGCCAACCCCCAGTCCATCACCTGCACCTCGCCGAAGCCCCCCACCATGATGTTCGAGGGCTTGAGGTCGCGGTGGATCACGCCGCGGGCGTGCGCGTAGGCCACCGTCTGGCAGACCTGGAGGAAGATCCCCAGCATCTGGGCCCGATCGGCGGACGGAGCGGGCCGTGCGGCCAGGATGTCGGCCAGCGTGCGGCCCTTGACCAGCTTCATCGTGAAGTACGGCCGGCGGTCGCCGAAGGCGCCCAGCTCGTACACCGGCACGACGCCGGGGTGCTGGAGCTGGCCGGCGATCTGCGCCTCCTCGACGAAGCGTCGGACCAGCTCGGGGTCGTCGCGGTGCTTCTCGAGGAGGACCTTGACCGCCAGGTCGCGGCCGATGTCGCCGTCTCGCCCCTTGAGGACGGCGCCCATGCCGCCCCGCGCGATCTCGCCCAGGAGCTGGAGGCGGGCGTCGGGGCCGGCGGGCTCGGGCATCTCGGGCGAGCCGGGCTTGACGACGGGCCCGGGGTCGGTCCCCGGGTCGGAGTCGCGGAGCAGGACGCGGGGGATCGGGCCCGGTCGACTCGGCCAGCTCCGCCAGGATGCGCACCGACCCCCGAGCCGGAGCCCATCGGCATCGTGGCCGCGGGGCCGCCGCGGGCGAGGCTGAGGGCGTCGCTGTCCAGCCCCTGCCGGAGCAGGCAGCGAGGGCAGAGATCCTTGGGTGCGCCGGGGGGGAGCTCGGAGCCACAGTTGGGGCAGCGGTCGGGGTCGGCCATCAGGGAATCTCCCCTGCGAGAGGACGTCGGTGCTACCCGATGATAAGGGAACGGCCGCGAAATCCGGCGCGGATTGCCGGCCTCAGGGGGTATCCCCCCGGGATTTCTTCAAGAGGGTCTCGACGTCCGCCCACAGGGCAAGCCAGGCCGGACGTTCCTCCGCGGGGAGTTTCGCCAGCCCGGCCTCGTTGTGCACCCCGGCCAGGTCCGGGTCGACCTTCCAGTGTTCCAGGATCTCGCGCACCGAGGCGCGGACCTTGGGGTTTCCGCCCGCAAGGATCCTGGACCAGGCGGACAGCTCGGCCTTGAGCCAGCCGAGGGCCTGGCCGCGGAGCTTTGCCCGCGCCGCCTCGTCGGGCGGAGGCTCGTCCTTCCCCTGCCCGCAGCCGGCCAGGGCGGCGGCGCAAGCGGCATTGTAGGGGTGCTGGCTCCGGCGGTCGTCGGCCAGCCTGGGGTTGGCTTCGATCGCCTCGGCGTAGAATCGGGCCGCGAGGGCGTGGAGCTTGCGGCCGTAGCAGATCTGGGCGAAGGAGAGCCGTTCGATGGCGTCGGCCGGGTGGTCGTCGCCCTTGAGCACGGCGGGCAGCCGAGCATCGAGCGCGGCCATCCGCTCGGCATCCCGGACCCATTGCGCCGAGGGTTGTCGCCAACCGGGCTGTCGAATGCCCAGCTCGTGGCCGCGGCGGAGTTCCTTCAGGCCTTCGGGATATCGGCCGGACTGGCCCAGCAGCAGGCCGAGGCTGCAACGGGCCTCGGCGGAATCGGGCTGAAGCTTCAATACAGCACGGATTTCGGCCTCGGCCTCGGCCGGCTTGCCCAGGGCCAGCAGGGCCTTGCCGAGGTCGAGCCGGGCGAAGTCGTAATCGGGCTTGATCCTCAGGACCGCGCGAAACTCGGCCTCGGCCTCGGCGGGCTTGCCCTGCTCGAGCAGGGTGACGCCGAGGCGGAGATGGGCAACGGCGTCGTCGGGCTTGAGCTTCAATGCGGCACGGCATACGGCCTCGGCCTGGTCCGGCTTGCCCTGTCCGTCCAGGGCAGTGGCGAGGTTGTAGTGGGCCGTGGTGTCGTAGGGGTTGAGCTTCAGTGCGGCGCGGCATTCGGCCTCGGCGTCGGCCGGCTTGCCCAGGACCAACAAGGCGGCGCCCAGACCGTTGTGGGCATTGGCATCGGTAGGATCGAGAGTTATTGCGGCGCGGAATTCGGTCTCTGCGTCGACCGGCTTGCCCCGGGCCAACAGGACACCGCCGAGATTCATGCGGGCGATGCCATTTAAGGGCTTGAGCTGAACCGCGGCGCGGCATTCGGCCTCGGCGTCGGCCGGCTTGCCCAGGGCGGCCAGGGCCAGGCCGAGGTCGAGGTGGGCGCGGGCGGAGTCGGGCGCGAGCTCCAGGGCGCCGCGGCCCGCGGTGACGGCCTGGTCCAGGATCCGCCGCGCATCGTCGGCCCGCCCGCGCGCCTTCAGGCACTTCCCGAAGCAGACGAGGTTCCATGCCACGTGCGGACGGCGGTCGGTCAGGTCGTGGAAGATGGCCTCGGCCTCGGCACCCCGTCCCATCTCCTCGAGGAGGTGGGCGAGGGCGTGCGACGTCTCGGGCCGCAGGGCCCGCGCCGCCGTGTAGTACCGCACCGCCTCCTCGCGCGGCGAGGGCCTGAGTCGATGCAGGGCCGCGGCCAAGGCGAAGCTGACCCAGACGTCCTCCGGGTGCCGCGCCGCGGCGCGGCGGAGCACTCGGACGGCCGCGTCGTGATCGCCCACACGCTCCAGGGACCGGCCGAGCAACCACGCCGTCGCGGCGGGCAGCTCGGCCGCGCGCGGCTCGTCGGCCAGGGCCCTGAACCGGGCCGCCAGGGCCTTCCGATCATCGCCGACCACCAGCGAGCGGAGCCGGCCGCGATAGTCGTCGCGGTCGGCGGCGCGGGCCACCTCCAGCGGCTTTCGGGACAAGGCCCGCGGCCGACCGGCCGCACTCCGTACGCCCGACCAATCGTCGAGGTACGCCGCCAGCTCGACGACCACCGCCGCGGGCCGGCGGCCGAGCCGATCGGCGGCCTCGGCGACCGTCAGGGCATCGATGTCCAGCCCGGCGTCGCGGAAGGCCGCGGCGTAGGCCGCGTCGGTTGCGTCCAGGCCGGCATCCTGGAGGTTGGCGCGGATGTCGACCAGGGTCTGCCGGAGCTTCGCGTCGCGCTCGGCGTTGTCCAGACCCGAAACGGCATTGGCCTTGATCCGTGCGAGCCGGTCGCGGGCGTCGGCGGCGATGCCGGTCGGGTCGTCCTCGACCTGCTGCACGGCCGCCCGCGCCGTCCGCCAGGGCACCGGGTCCTCGGGGCGGTCGCGGGCCTGGTCCAGCAGAGTCGTCGCCCGGCCCAGCAGCCGCTCCACCGCCGCGGCCCGCGCCTGTCGTTGTCGGGCGACGTAGGTGAACGCCGACCCGCCCAGGCCCATCATGGCCAGCAGCGAGGCCGCCAGGGCCATCGTGCGGCGACCGCGGGACCGCTCGACCGCGGCGCGGGCCTGCGCCTCCTCGGCGCGCGCCGACTCGGCGGCGCGGGCCAACTCGGCGGCTTCCGCCGTGTGCTCGGCCTCCTCGGCGCGGGCCGACTCGGCGGCGCGGGCCAGCTCGGCGGCGCGGAGCCGCTCCTGCACGCCCGCGTGGTACGTCGACAGCCCCGAGGCCACGGCGCCGGCCTCGCGCGGCCGGTCATTGCGCTCGGCGGCCAGGCAGGATCGGGCCAGGGCCAGCAGCTCGGCGTCGGCCCCGCACGACCCCAGGCGGGCCACGGCGTCGGCCATGTCCCCGCGCGCCGCCTTGCGCTGGATCTCGGCCGGGCTGCGGCCGGTGAAGGCGGGACGGCCGGTGAGGACCTCGCACAGGATCGCGCCCAGCGCGAAGACGTCGGCCCGCTCGTCGACCCACTCGACCTCCCCCCTCGCCTGCTCCGGCGCCATGTACGCCGGAGTGCCCATCACGCTGCCGGCCT
Organism: uncultured Planctomycetota bacterium; assembly: GCA_963771445.1. Classification (GTDB taxonomy): domain Bacteria; phylum Planctomycetota; class Planctomycetia; order Isosphaerales; family Isosphaeraceae; genus JAKAUH01. The sequence goes on from CAVYTQ010000003.1 coordinate 359,025, forward strand.
GCGACCGGTCCGAGTCCGACTCGCTGCGCGCCGTGGCGATGACCGTCTGCTCCGCCGGGTCCTTGCCGGCGTCGGCGTCGGCGACGGCGCCGCCCCGGGCCAGGACCTTGGCCAACCCCCAGTCCATCACCTGCACCTCGCCGAAGCCCCCCACCATGATGTTCGAGGGCTTGAGGTCGCGGTGGATCACGCCGCGGGCGTGCGCGTAGGCCACCGTCTGGCAGACCTGGAGGAAGATCCCCAGCATCTGGGCCCGATCGGCGGACGGAGCGGGCCGTGCGGCCAGGATGTCGGCCAGCGTGCGGCCCTTGACCAGCTTCATCGTGAAGTACGGCCGGCGGTCGCCGAAGGCGCCCAGCTCGTACACCGGCACGACGCCGGGGTGCTGGAGCTGGCCGGCGATCTGCGCCTCCTCGACGAAGCGTCGGACCAGCTCGGGGTCGTCGCGGTGCTTCTCGAGGAGGACCTTGACCGCCAGGTCGCGGCCGATGTCGCCGTCTCTCCCCTTGAGGACGGCGCCCATGCCGCCGCGCGCGATCTCGCCCAGGAGCTGGAGGCGGGCGTCGGGGCCGGCGGGCTCGGGCATCTCGGGCGAGCCGGGCTTGACGACGGGCCCGGGGTCGGTCCCCGGGTCGGAGTCGCGGAGCAGGACGCGGGGGATCGGGCCTGTCGACTCGGCCAGCTCCGCCAGGATGCGCCCGACCCCCGAGCCGGAGCCCATCGGCATCGTGGCCGCGGGGCCGCCGCGGGCGAGGCTGAGGGCGTCGCTGTCCAGCCCCTGCCGGAGCAGACAGCGGGGGCAGAGGCCCTTGGGCGCGTTGCCGGGACGTTCGGAGCCGCAATTGGGGCAGCGGTCGGCGTCGGCCATGGCATAGTCTCGCTCGTGGGACGGGAATGTGTCGATCCTGAGAGATGGTAAGGGAACGGCCGCGGAATCCGGCGCGGGTCGTCGATTTTCCCTCGGATCAGCGCCCCAGCGCGGCGAACAGGTCGCGGATCTCGTCGGCGACGGCATCCGGGCTCGGGTCGTCGAGCGTGTCGGCGATCTGGGCATGGAGCAGGGTCCGATAGCGACGGCGGAGCCGGCGGACGGCCCCCTCGACGGCCCCCTCGGTCATGCCGAACTCGCCGGCGATCGCACCATAGGCGATGGCGCGAGGGCCGTCGGTCAGCACGATCTTGAGGCGGTCGAAGAAGGCCGAGCGGCCCGAGTCGGCGTACTGGCGTTCCAGCACGTCGAGCACCCGGTCGAGCAGGGTGAGTGCCCAGTCGCGGTCGAACAGACGCTCGGGCGTGGCCGAGTCGGCGGGCTCGACCCGGTAACGCCCCTCGGCATTGCGGGCGTCGATGGAGACCGGGGGCGTCCCGCCGCCGCGCTTGAGGGCTCGCTCGCGATCCCGATGGTCGGCCAGGAAGAAGCCGCAATCGGTGCGGAGGAAGGCGCGGAAGCGGCCCTTGTTCTGGTCGGCCGCGGCGAGGACGCTGCGTTCCAGCAGGCGGGCGAAATAGGACTGGGTCAGGTCCTGGGCATCGGCCGGGTCGTATCCCCGGCGGCGAATGAAGGCGTAGAGCGGATACCAGTAGGCGCGGCAGAGCTCGGCCAGGGCCTCGCGATCCCCGGGCGTGGCATGGTCGCCGACCGCGGCGATCCGGCTCCAGTGGGTCGTGGGGAAGCGAGCGGCGGATGCGTCCTCGGACATGGCGAGACTCATCGTGTGAGAGGCCGGGCGACCATGGGCGTTCCACCGGGCGGCGGCTCGCCCCATGATACGATACCGCGAGGCGGCCTCCCATTCGCTGGCATCCGGGCCGGCGCGGCCGTATCCTGCAATCGGCTCGCGGCCGGACGTGGCCGGCCGGGCGAGGCGCCGCTGGCATGAGCCGGCCGGCGGCCTTGGCATCGATCGCGCGGCGAGGGGCGTACCAGGAGGCGGCGACACAATGGAACACGGGGAAACCGGCGGCCCGACGACGGTCGCCGACGCGGAGATCACCGCGGACCTCGACCCGGGCCGGGCGACGCGGGTCCGCTTCCGGGTCCTGGCGGCGGCGTGCAGCCTGGCCGTCATCACGTACATCCACCGGGTCGGCTTCGCCACGGCGTCGGCCGAGTTCAAGGAGCCGCTGGGACTGTCCGACGCGCACATCAGTTGGCTGATGGCCGCTTTCATGATCGGCTATGGCATCTTCGAGATGCCCTGGGGATTCCTGGGCGACCGCTTCGGCGTGCGGAACGTCCTGGCGGCGATCATCCTGGGCGGCTCGGTGCTGACCGCCGCGGTGTCGCTGGTGGCGTTCCTGCCCCTGGGTCTGGGCGGGATCGTGGCGTTCCTGATCGTGGTCCGGTTCCTGTTCGGCGCGTTCCAGGCGGGGACGTTTCCGGCGTTCTCGCGGATGATGGCCGACTGGATGCCGACGACCGAGCGGGGCTCGGCGCAGGGGGCGGTCTGGATGTCCAGCCGGATCGGCGGCGCGCTGGCGCCTCGGATCGTGGTCCCGCTGTTCGCGTTCCTGGGCGACTGGCGGGTCGCGTGGGCCCTGATCGCGTCGATCGGCCTGGCATGGTGCGCCGGCTTCTGGCCGTGGTTCCGCAACCGCCCCGAGGACATGCCGCGGGTCAACCGCCGCGAGCGCGAGCTGATCGAGGCCGGTCGCTCGACGCGCGCCGGCCACGACGACAGCCACGGCGCGGTGCCGTGGGGTCGGATGCTCCGGTCGCCGAGCGTCTGGGCACTCTGGCTGATGTATGGCTTCCTGGGCTTCAGCGGCAACTTCTATCTCACGTTGCTGCCCACGTACCTGAAGGCCCACCGCCACCTGGATTCGACCACCGCGAGCTGGCTGACGTCGCTGCCGTTTGCCTTCGGAGTGGCGGGCTGCCTGCTGGGCGGGTGGCTCTCGGACGCGGTGATCCGTCGCTGGGGGAAGCGGTGGGGCCGCCGGGCCGTCGGCGCCGCGGGGCTGACGCTGGCGGGCGTGTCGATCGTGGCGGTGCCGTGGGTCGAGGGGGTGGTACCTCTGGGTGTCCTGCTGGTGCTGACCTTCTTCGGCAACGACCTGGCGATGGCGCCGGCCTGGGCGGCGGCCGCCGACATCGGCGAGCGCTATAGCGGCGTGCTCTCGGGCGCGATGAACATGACGGCCAGTTTCATGGCGGCGATCGAGGCGCTGGTCATCGGCCGGCTGTTCGAGGCGGACAACCTCAAGGCACCGTTCCTGATCCTGGCCGCGAGCTATGCCCTGGGGACCCTCTGCTGGGCCGGGGTCAACGCCCGCCGATCGCTGGCCGAGTAAGTCCAGCCCCCATTCCGAAGGCCCGAACTGCAAGCGGCACATGCACCAGTCGCCACCGTCTTGCGAGCTGGATGACACAAAGCCCTCGGCCAGGCCCGAGCCGGTGCACGCCGCGTTCGTCCGCTCAATGCCTGCATGGCAGTCGTTCTGCGATCTCGAGGCCTGTCCCAGCGGCTCGTTCAGGGCGTTTACCTCTGGGCCCGCTCGACCAGATTCTTGACGTCACCCCAGAGCCCTTGCCATTCCTTCCGCTCGGCCTCGGAGAGCCTTGCCAGCGCGGCTGCGTCGCGGAGGCCGGCGAGGTCGCGGTCGTTCTGCCAGTGCTGCAACATGTGTTGCGCCGCGGGACGATCGGCGGGCTGCCCGCTCTCGAGCAGCCTGGTCCATAGCGTCAGGTCGGCGCGGAGCCAGTCGAGGGCCTGCCGACGGAGCCGGGATCTCTCCGCGTCGTCGAGCTTCGCCGCGTCGTCGCCCTGGCCGGCGGCGGCCAGCGAGGCGAAGCAGGCCGCGTTGTAGCGATCCGCGACCTTCAGGTCGTCGGCCAGCCTGGGGTCCGCGGCGAATGCGTCGGCGAACAGGCGGGCGCCGGCATGGTAAAGCCTTCTGCTCTGGCAGAGTTCGGCCAGACCTCGGCGCTCTGCGTTGTCCCTGGGCCGGTACTCACCTTTGAGGAACGAGAGCAGTTTATCCTGCATTTCCGTGGCACGAAGGGCGGCGGCCAGATTCTTCTGGGCCTTGTCGTTACTCGGGTTGAATTCGACGGCCTTGCGCAGCGAGGCAATCGCCTCGTCGAGCCTCCCCTGTCGAGCCAGGATCAGGCCCAGGTTGTTGTGGCCGGCATCGCTATTGGGCGAGAGTCGGAGGTGCTCGCGGTAGGCGACGCTCGCCTCGTCGAACTTCTCCCGGGCCGCCAGGGCGAAGCCGAGATTGAATTGGGCACTCGCGTCCTCGGGCTTGTCTTTCACGATCCTGGCCCGGTACTGGGCGATCAGGTCCCACTGCCCGGAATGGCCCAGGATGCCCACTCGCGTGTTGTCGTCCGGCGCCGCGGCCAGGTCGTGCGCGACCTGAATCAACGACGGCTCGGTGGTCGCCTTGCGGGCCAGCCGGCAGAATCCGGCGACGCCCAGGGCTTGCAGATGATCGCTCGAGTCCCCGAACCGCGCCAGCATATCGTCGCAGGCCGGGCCGACCCGACCCATGTCGCCCGAATTCAGGAGCGCATCGATGAGCTGGTAGCGGAGCCGGAGCTTGCCCGGCTCCCTGGCCACGGCCTTCGCGAAGGCACCGGCCGCGACGCCCCACTGGCCGCTGGAGGCCAGGATCTCGGCCCGCCTGGCGTCGCCGGTCGCAGCCTTCAACTGCGCCAGCGTCTCGACTTTCCTCCGATAGCGGGCATCATGCTCGGCGATTACCTCTGGCGCCAGCGGCGTGGCGTCCCAGACGCGGGCCGTGAAATCAATCCCCCCCGAGACGAGCCGGGTCCCATCGGGGCTGAAGGCCAGCGAGACCACGCCCGCGGTGTGCCCGCGAAGCGTGAAGACGTCCTGCCACGTCGTCGTGTCCCAGAGCTTCAATGTCCGGTCGAAGCTCGCCGTCACGAGCCGGCGGCCGTCGGGGCTGAACCCGAGCGAGACGACATCGGCCGAGTGCCCGGCCAGGGTCTGGAGGACGTTGCCGCTGGCGGCCTCGCGAATGATCACCGAGCTGGCGGAGTATTCCTTGCTGCGCGACGCCGAGTTGCCGGTCTCGACACCGCCGGGCGACGCGACGAGCCTACCGTCGGGGCTCTTGACGCTGAACGACCGGCTGTTCACGGCTTCGATGTATCCGAGCGGGCCGCGCAGGAAATCGGCGGGCAGCCGATCGAACCTCGTCCCGTCAAGCGTCGCGTCCCGTTCGCCGGAGATGGGAATCCAGCCCTTCGTGGGCAGGGCGTCGGTCCGGAACATTCCCGCCTCGGTCAGGACCCGAAGCCCGTCGCGCCGGAAGGCGATCCGCTCGACCCAGCCGGTGTGCTGGACCACGACGGGGCGGCTCGTCCGGAGGTCCCAGAAACGGACGGCCCCCTCCATGCTCCCCGTCGCAATCTCGCGACCGTCGGGCCGGAAGGCGACCGCATAGACGAAGTCGGTGTGACCGTGAAATGTCGCCGATCGCCGGCCGGAAGGGATGTCCCAGAGTCTCACGCTCCGGTCCTCGCTGGTCGTGACGAGCGTGCGGCTGTCGGGGCTGAACGCCAGGTTGAGGACGAATCCCTCGTGGGCGAAGATCGTCAGCACCAGGGCGCCGGTCTCGGCGTCGCGGAGCTTCACGGTGTTGTCCCACCCGCCGGTGGCCAGCCATCTCCCGTCGGGGCTGTACGCGAGGCAGTAGATCCACTTCGCGTGCCCCTTCAGGTCTTGGAGCTTGCCGACGGTCTCGAGGTCCCAGACCTCCACGACTTCCGAGCCCGCGAGGGCGAGCCGCTTTCCATCGGGACGGAAGGCGAGCCTGGTCACTCCGCCTTTGGGACCCGTGACCGCCTTTTTCTCCTTCCCGGACGCCACATCCCAGAGCTTTGCCCGCCCGACCTGGTCACCGCTGTAGGTCCCATAGCCCGCGGCCAGCGACTTGCCGTCGGGGCTGAAGGCCACGCTCATCGCGGTCAACCCCGGCTCCTTCCGGGTCCACAGGCTTTGCGCCGTGGCCTTATCCCAGACCATGACGCCGCCGCCCGCGTCCCCGGCGGCCACCTTCGTGCCGTCCGGGCTGATCGCCACGCACCAGACGGCCCCGTTGGCACCGGCCAGGCTCGCCCGCCGCCGGCCGGAGCTCGCGTCCCAGATGTCGACGCTCGCCGCCCCCTGCGGGGTGGCGGCCCCGCCGCCCGACCCCGAAACCACCCAGGTCCCATCGGGGCTGTAGGCCAGCGCGGCGGCGCTCGTGTTGGCCAGATCGATGACCTGGCGTGCCGAGTTGCACAGCCGCTCGACGAAGTGCCACTCCCAGCCGCGGCGCCCGGGCTCGCAGCCGTGCAACAGGTCCTCGGCCAGGGCGATGTTGTCGTCCTGGATCTCGCGATAGGCCCGATTCACGCGGTTGATGTAATCCTCGCGGGCGAGCTGCTCGGCCTTCTCGTCCGCCTCGCCACGCGCCTTCCTCTCCTTCTCCGCCAGGGCCAGCGCCTCGTTGCGCGCCGCCTCCTCCTTCGCCGCGAGGTCCCTGGCGGTCTGCTCGTTGCTCCGGGCCACGTCGGCACTGTGCTCGGCCCGGGTCCAGAGCACGGCCATCGCGAGGAACCCGACGGTCACCACGATGGCCAGCGCCGCCAGGAGCGCCGCGACGCCCTGGTGCCGCCGCGACCAGCGGCCCAGGCGCTCGAGCTGGCCCTGCCGCCGCGCCTGGATCGGTTCATCCTCGACGAACCGCTGCAGGTCCGCGGCCAGCTCTCCCGCCGAGGAATAACGCCGCGCCGGATCCCTGTCCATCGCCTTGTGCACGATGGTCTGGAGATCCTGGGGCACGTGCCGGTTCAGCTTCCCCAGCCGTTCCGGCTCGGCCTCCGTCACCTGCTTGATCAGCCGGTTCCGATCCTTCTCGTCGAAGGCCGAGCGGAAGGCCAGCATCTCATAGAGCGTCAAGCCCAGTGAATACACGTCACTGCGAGCATCCGTCCTGCCCTCGAAGGCCTCCGGCGGCATGTAGCGCAACGTCCCGAGGATGTCTCCAGTATTCGTGAGGTTCTGCTGGTCGTCCGCCTTCGCCAGGCCGAAGTCGGCGACCCAGACCGTCCCCTGCGCGTCCAACAGCAGGTTCGAGGGCTTGATGTCGCGGTGCTGGATCCCCTGCTTATGCGCGTACTCGAGCGCCTCGGCCACCTGCACGCCGATCGTCGCGACGCTTTGCCAGTAGGTCCGCTTCCTGTTCTTCGTGCCGCTCCCGTCGCGGACCTGGCCCGGAAGCACCACCGACGACGCGGAGAGCATACCCGAGTCGGACGCCGCCGGCGCGGGGAGGACGGCCGGCCCGAAATCCGGCCGGTTTGCCGCCTCGACCGTGGCGACCTCGGTGGCACTATCTGCTAACGGCTCGGTCACCGACGCGGTCGCCACGTCGCTCTCGACCGACGAATGAAATGCCCCGGTCAGGAGCGACCGAGCGACGTTCACGGCCGACATCGCCCCATGGGTCCGGGTTATCGGATCGCCCGTTTCTCCCGGCCCACCGGAAGCCCGTCCCTGTTCGCGCGACGCGAGCGGATGGCCGCCGAGGTGCGAGTCGGCCCTGGCACCGTCGCCTTGCAGTTTCTTCAGCTCCTCGAGGACATCGTCCAGCCCCAGGCCCCGGATGAACTGCATGACGTAATACGGCATGCCGTCCTGCTCGCCGACGCCGAAGACCGGGACGATGTTGGTGTGGTGCAGCCTGGCGGCGGATTTCGCCTCGCGCTCGAACCGCTGCTTGGCCCGGTCGTCGAGCAGCATGTTCCTGGGCAGCAACTTGAGCGCCACATGGCGGCCCAGCGACAGTTGCTCGGCCTCGTAGACGATCCCCATGCCTCCCTTGCCGACCTCGCGGAGGATGCGGAAATCGCCGAGCTGCTGCAAGACGGGGGCCTTGCGCATCGCGGCCGGCCCGGCGGCTTCCTGGCCACCTTCCTTGACCTGCTCGATCTCGACCATGGCGGGCAGGAGCTCGCGGATGTCGTCGGCCAGGTCGGGATATCGGTCGATGTACTCCTGGAGGCTCGGACGCTCGCCGGCCCGGAAGCGCGCGGCGAACTCGTCGGCCAGCCGGGTGAGCAGCACGTAATCGGCGGAGCGATTCGAGGTCGAGTCAGACACTATCTAGCCCTCCCGGCATGCCGGCAAGTGTGGCCTTGAGTCTCTTGAGCGCACGGATATAGCGCTTGGCGGCGGCCGATTCCTCGATGCCCAGGGAGAGGGCCGTCTCCGCCAGGCTCAATTCCTCGAAGTGCCGAAGGGACAGCACCTCGCGGTCCATCGCGTCCAGCGCGTTGAGGGCTTCCTGGAGCCGGATCATCCGTTCCGCTCGCACCGCCGCCTGGGTCGGCGACGTGTGCTTGCCCAGGAGCTGCGCGGCCAGGGCGGCCGACGATGCCTCGGGCAAGGCGCCCCGGTAGATCGATACCTCCATCCCGGCGTCGCGCATCTGCGTCCCGAGGTGGTGACGATGCAACTTGAGGAGTCGCTCGCCGACGATCAATCGCAGCCAGAGAAATAACGGATAGGACGGCTCCTCCAGATATTCATCAAGTCGTCTCGCGACCTGGATGAAGGCTTCCTGGATCACGTCGGAGGCGTCGATCCTCGCCTGCAACCGCCGATCGAGGCGCAACTCCACCATCCGCCGCAGCCGTGGCCGATGCCGGGCAAGAAGCTCGTTCAAGGCTTCCGCGTCGTCGGCCCGGGCCCGATGCAGCAGGCGATTGGTCTCTTCGGAGTTGTTGGTCATGAGCATCCCCATCAGGTATGAACTCCCAACGGAGCGGTTTCCTGGACAGGCCGAGGGCGATCTTTCCGGGATTTTTCGGGTTTTCCCCGATTATGGCCGGGGCCATGCCTCGCTGGAATCATCGATCGGAGCAGGATCCTTTGAGATCGCACAGCTCCCGGTGCCGGTGGCGTCTCGGCCAGATGGATTTCGGAATCATGCGACCGCGATCGGGGCGTGAGGCCGCAAGGTGCTCTTGAAATGCCACCGCGGATTCGGATAATGAGACTTTTCCCCGGAAATCGACGCTACCGGCTCGGATTGGGAGTGTGCGGTCGTGGCTGTACCGAAACGGCGTAAATCACCATCACGGCAAGGAACACGGAGGAGCCACGATTTCCTGGAACCTCCCGCCTTGAACATCTGCCCACAGTGCAAGCTGGCGATCCCTCCTCACAAGGTCTGTGACCTTGTCGAGGATTGCGGCAACGTCCAGCGGAGCAAGACACACCGCCCGGCCGCGCGTCGGGAAAAAGAGAAGGCCAAGAAGTAGGCCCGTCGGGGCGGCGAAATCACGCCGCCAGGCCAGGCCATCCTTCACAACACACACGAACGGACCGGGATCGGGCGCCGGCAGCCCGGGGCCCTCCGCCAGCCAGGACACCGGAAATAGGGACGGATTACGATGGGCCGCACATGTGCTGTCAGTGGCAAGAAGACCTCGTTCGGCAACCACAAGACCGAGCGCGGCAAGGCCAAGTACCTCGGCGGCGTCGGTAAGAAGACGACCGGCGTCAGCCGCCGCATGTTCAAGCCGAACCTGCAGTGGATCCACATCTGGCTGCCCAACGGCAAGACCCGCTACGTCCGCGTCGCGACGTCGGTGATCCGCAGCGGCCAGATGACCCTCGAGGTCAACGGCAAGGTCCAGTCCTTCCCGCTCATCAAGGCGTCCAAGGGCAGCGCCGCGGCCCGCCAGCGGCTCAAGGGCCTTTATCCCATCTGATCCCGCCGTTCCGCCTCGCGTCGAGATCGAGCGATCCGGCCGCCCTGCGAGCGGCCGGACCTCGCTCCTGAAGCGCGGTTCGGATCGATTCGGTCCAGCATCGCTCGCCTCGCCCGCGCATTCTTCGAGCGCGGGCCCGGCGAGCTTTCTTCGTTTCGAACGGACAGCCCTTCCGACACCCGAACGAACCCCGCGGGCTTGACAGCGACGCCGCGGGCCGACGATCGTACGGAGTAGGGGACCCCGGCGGCCCGCCGACCTTGCGGCCCGCCGCGGCCCACGCCCGATCGGACCCGAATGGGATTCGATACGATCGGGTCGATGCATCGCCCCGTCGGATCGGAAGGGAAGGCACGCAAGGAGGGGCCGTCATGAGCATGTCGGGTTCGCCGGAAGCCGCGGCGGAGTGTCGGGATTCCTTCGACGACCCGCGGCCGGGATTGTCTTGCTGATCGCCTCGCTGGCCCTGGCGTGGACCGCGTCGATGGCATCGGGGCCGCCATCGCCCCGGCGCGGGGCGGCGACAACAGCCGCGGACCCGCCGGGCCCGAGCGAGCGGAACGCGACGGCGCGGGCGTGGTTCCAGGACGCCAAGCTCGGACTGTCCGTCCACTGGGGCGTCTACTCGCTGCTGGGCAAGGGCGAGAGGGTCATGGAGCGCGACGGGCTACCGATCGCCGAGTACGCCAGGCTCCCCGCGCAGTTCAACCCGACGCGGTTCGACGCCGACGCCTGGGTCAAGCTGGCGAAGGGCGCGGGAGCCCGGTACATCACGGTCACGGCCAAGCATCACGACGGCTTCTGCATGTTCGACAGCAAGCTCACCGACTACGACGTCGTCAACGCCACGCCGTTCCACGCCGACCCGCTCCGGGCCCTGGCAGACGCCTGCCGGCAACAGGGGATCAAGTTGTTCTTCGATTACTCGCTGCTCGACTGGCACCATCCCGACTATTTCCCCCTGGGCAAGTCCGGCCGGCCGGCGGGCCGCGCGGGCCGGGGCGACTGGAAGCGCTACGTGGCCTATTACCAGGGCCAGATCCGCGAATTGTGCACGAACTACGGCGAGCTCGGCGGCATCCGGCTCGACGGCTGCTGGGACCGCCCCGACGCCGACTGGGACCTCGCGGCGACCTACCGGATGATCCACGAGCTCCAGCCCGGTGCCCTGGTGGGCAACGATCATCACGCCGCGCCGAGGCCCGGCGAGGACTTCCAGACCTTCGAGCGCGACCTGCCGGGCAAGGACGCGGCAGGACCCCCCACGGCGGGCGTCGCGGCCGACCTGCCGCTGGAGACCGGCCTGACGATTAACGACTCGCGGGGCTACGACGCCGCCGACGTCCATTACAAGAGCCCCGAGGCGCTCATCCGCGCCGTGGTCGGCGCCGCCGGCCGGGCGCGAACCTGCTGCTGAACGTCGGGCCGCTGCCGGACGGGACGATCGGCCCGGAGCCAAGCCGTCGGCTGCTCGAGCTGGGCAAGTGGATGTCGAACAACGGCGGTTCGATCTACGGCACCCGCCGCGGCCCGATCGCACCCCGCGCGTGGGGCGTGTCAACCGTCCGGAGCGCAAGGGACCGGCCGACCGAGATCTTCCTGCACGTCCTCGACCCGGGCGCCGAATCACCGATCCTGCTGGGCGAGGCGGCGGCCTCGCTGACCCCGTACCTGTACGGCAGGGACGCACCGCTCAGGCTGAAGCAGGCCCGCGACGGCCTGGCCCTCGAGCTACCGGGCGACATCCGATCGCCGGTGGACACGATCGTCGCCCTTCGCCCGCAAGTGCTCGGCCGCTGACCGCGGATCGCCCCGGATTCGGAGACAACCACGGATCACACGAATTCCACGGATAAGACCTCCGATCATCCCATTCCTGATCCGTGCTCTCCGTGCAATACGTGGTCAAAATCCGGGGATTGTCTCAAATCGGCGGAGATCGCCAGCGAGCGAGTTGACAGATCGGTGGAAGGCGGGGCCCTTCCGTCTGAACAAGCGATCGGTGACTATCCCTCTGCTCCGACCTCAAAACGGAGCCGAAATGGGATAGCCTACCGGCGATCAGGGGCCGGGAATTCTCATCGTCGTCGATCAGGAGGGCGGTCTTCGGTTCAGCCCTCGACCTGGCGCGGGCGATCCGGCCGCATGGCTTGGGCCATCCTCACCGGTCAGGATCTCGAATTCGGTATCCAGTGCTTACCTGACGACGTGGTATCAAGCACTTTCGACAACCGCCGCCCAGGACGATCTCGCAGGGTCCAGGAGGGGATTGCGTGCATGCATTTGCTGTTCCAGGGCCCCCAAAACCCCCTCTACCCCCTCCGCTCTCTTCTCTCCCCCTATATATAGGATGTATCAGGTTTGCAGAAACTGAAATGCACCCATCGGCGAAGAGCGGCATTTTCTCGACGCAAGCCCTTTGGCCAGAAGCAGAAAAAATATTTGGAAATCCCATAAAGTTTTCCGCCGCGGCGGCGGTTTCCGTGGCCCGGTTCATATTTGGCCGGTTTGTCTTGGTTTGGCGTGAGTCTCAGAAGCCGCTCTTGGCGGGGCTGGAAAACTCAAAGCGGCCCATTGGGCCCGCTCGGGAGAGCTGTCGGCCCGGGCCGATGTCGGTCACGCTTCCGCCGGCACGGTCCGGCCCGCCCGACCGGATCGGATCGGCATCAGGCGGAAGCCTGACCTACCGGGGAGTCGGCCCGGCACCAGCCTGGGAGACCTGTCGGTCGTGCCGGCGGCGGCGTGGGGAGACCCGCGCCGAACCCGACCGCACCGACCGTCGCGTCGGCCGGGTCGGAGACCCGCGCCGGACCGCGAACCGCCGGTCAGTCCGGAGTTGCTCCACGCCGACCCGGCCCGGTTGGCGCAACAACTGTCAACTCCACGAGATGCCGGGTGAGACAATCCCAAAAATCCGGATCTCTTGCCACGGGTCGCACGAATGCCACGGATTGAAGATGATGGAGGGATCGTCCGTCCGTGCGATTCGTGGTTCACGGCGTCTGTATCGTGCGAAGTCTGGTCTGCGTGGGAGGTTGATCGATGGAAGTGACGGGCGAGCCGTATCCGAAGCGGCGGGTGGATGCGATGACCGGGTTGATGCTGGCGGTGACGCTGGCGGCCCTGGCCGGTACCGCCTGGATGCGGTTCGGCCGGCCGGCGGCATCGGAGGGCACGACCGCGGCGATCGGAGTCCCTGCGCCACCGCTTCGCCTGATCGACCCGGCAACCTCCGAGCCGGTCGTGCTGCTGGGGCTCAATAACAAGGTCGTCTGGGCCGTGTTCTGGTCGGCGCGGCGAACACCGGGCGAACCTGCCTGGCGGAGCTGGAATCGGCCACGAAACGGCTGCGGTCGCACCGTCGGCTCGCGGTGATCACGGCGGCCGTCGAGTCGGACGACCCGGCGGGCGTCGCCAGGGTCGTCGCCGACGAGGGCCTGAAACTGCCCGCCTACCTGGCCGACCCCGAGACCCGCCGCCGGTTCCATACCGAGGGTGGCGACCCCCCGCTGCACATCCTGATCGACGCCGACGGCCGCGTCCTCGCCATGGCGCGCGGCGACGGCCGGCCGACGATCGACCGCATCGCCGAGGCCGCCCGCCGCCGCCTCGACGAGCTCGACCCGCAGGGCGAGACGCGGTTCGTCTCGACTCCCCCGACCCCTCGGTTGCGAAGATGAACGACGTCACCCGCATCCTCTCGGCCATCGAGCAGGGCGACACCCGCGCGGCCGGGCAACTGCTGCCGCTCGTCTATGGCGAGCTGCGACGACTGGCCGCGGCGAGGCTGTCGCGGGAGGCGCCCCACCAGTCGCTGGAGGCGACCGCCCTGGTCCACGAGGCGTATCTGCGGCTGGTCGGGCACGATCCCGACCGTCCCTGGGACGGGCGCGGGCATTTCTTCGCCGCCGCCGCCGAGGCGATGCGACGCATCCTGGTCGAGCGGGCTCGCCGACGACGGAGCCTCAAACGGGGCGGCGACCGACACCGGATCACCCTGGAAATCGCCGGCCTGGCGTCCCCCGAGCCGGAACCCGACCTGCTGGCGCTGGACGAGGCGCTGGACCGCCTCGCCGCTCGCGAGCCGATCAAGGCCGAGCTGGTCAAGCTCCTCTTCTTCGCCGGCCTGACGGTCCCCCAGGCCGCCGACGCCCTGGGCCTGTCGCACGCCGCCGCCAAGCGATCCTGGGCGTACGCCCGCGCCTGGTTGCGCGTCGAGATCCGCGGCGGACCGAGCTCGCCGGAGGAGCCCGCCCCGGCATTCCGACGATCTTCTCCGGAATCTTGAGCCAGTCCTCGCCCGGATTGCGCATTGTGGGGCGAGTCGCTACGAACCACCCCATGACGCGAGCCCGATCATGTCCGAAGAAGCGATCTTCACCGCCGCGCTGGAGCGGACGGACCCCGCCGAGCGAGCCGCCTACCTGGACGCCGCCTGTGGCGATGACGCGGACTTGCGACGTCGCGTCGAATCGCTGCTATGGGCCCACGAGTCGGAAGATTCCTTGATCGACGCGCCGGCCGGCCTCGACTCGCCCACCTCCGCATCTGCCCCAGAGATCGAGCCGGGGTCGAGCACCCACGTCGATTCCGATGGCGGCCGACCGTCGTCGGACGAAACGGAGCCCCTCGCCATCCCCGGCGAGCCAGCCGACGGTGTCGGGCCCGAAGGGCTCCGAGCCGGTCGATCGTCCGGGCGTGCGGTCACCGAGGGCCCCGGCACGCGGGTCGGCCCCTACAAGCTCCTGCAGAAGATCGGCGAGGGGGGGATGGGCGTCGTCTACATGGCCGAGCAGGATCGCCCGGTGCGGCGGCGGGTCGCCCTCAAGATCATCAAGCCGGGGATGGACACCGAGCAGGTGGTCGCGCGGTTCGAGGCCGAGCGCCAGGCGCTGGCCCTGATGGACCACCCGAACATCGCCCGGGTCTTCGACGCCGGCACGACCGACAGCGGCCGCCCCTACTTCGTGATGGAGCTGGTCAACGGCGTCCCGATCACCGAGTATTGCGACGCGGCGCACCTCAGCCCGCGCGAGCGGCTCGAGCTGTTCGTCCCGGTCTGCCAGGCGATCCAGCACGCGCATCAGAAAGGGATCATCCACCGCGACGTCAAGCCGACCAACGTCATGGTCACGCGGTTCGACGACAGACCGGTGCCGAAGGTGATCGACTTCGGGGTGGCCAAGGCGACCGCCCAGCGACTGACGGAGCGGACGCTGTTCACCGGGTTCGGCGCGGTCGTCGGGACGCTGGAATACATGAGCCCCGAGCAGGCGGCGCTGGCCGGACAGGACGTCGATACGCGCAGCGACGTCTACTCGCTGGGCGTCCTGCTCTACGAGCTGCTGACCGGCACGACCCCCCTGGAGCGTGCGAAGCTGCGAGCCGCCGCGCTCGCCGAGATCCTCCGGCGGATCAAGGAGGAGGATACGCCGGCACCCAGCACGCGATTGGCCCAGTCGCAGGAGATGCTGGCCTCGATCGCCGCGAACCGTCACATCGAGCCGGCCCGGCTGACCAGGCTCGTCCGCGGCGAGCTGGACTGGATCGTGATGCGGGCAATCGAGAAGGACCGGACCCGCCGCTACGAGACGGCCAACGCGTTCGCCCGGGACGTGCAGCGGTACCTCGCCGACGAGGCGGTGGAGGCGTGCCCGCCCTCGGCCTCGTACCGCCTGCGGAAGTTCGCGCGGAAGAACCGGGCGCTCCTGACGACCGCGACGGGATTCGCGGCGTTGCTCGTCCTGGGCGCGGGCCTGAGCACCTGGCAGGCCGTCCGGGCGACGCGGGCCGAGGCCCGGGCGACGGCGAACTACGAGGTCGCCAGGGATGCGGTCGATTCCTACCTGAGCGCGATCACCGACGACCCGGACCTCAACCGGGCGGACTTCCACCAGCTCCGCGCGAAGCTGCTCGAGACGGCCCTGCCGTTCTATCAGAGCCTGATCCGCGGCGCCCCGGGCGACCGCCGGCAGCAGGCGGAACAGGCGCGGGCCTACCACCGACTGGGGACGGTCCAGTTCCGGACCGGGGCGATCGAGGCCGCCCTCGCCGATTTCCGGCAAGCCAGGGCGATCCTCGAGCTCCTCGTGGCGGCCCCGGGCGGGTCGGCCCACCGTGAGGCGCTGGTCGCGGCGCAGGGGGCCGTCGGCATGGCCCTCAAGGAGCTCGGTCACCTCGCCGAGGCCGAGGCCGACTGCCGGCAGGCCCTCGCGCGAGCCGAGGAATTCGCCGCCGAGGCCCCGGGCGATCCCCGCCGGAGGGCCGCGACGGCCCGTGCTGCTGGCTGCCTCGCGACGGTCCTGGACCGCATGGGCAAGACCGTCGACGCCGAGGCCGCATACCGCCGCGCCCACGAATCGAGCCGTGCGCTCGCCGAGCTGGCCCCCAAGGAGGTGGTCCATCAGGCCGAGTGTGCACGCCACGGCGAGGAGCTCGCGCATTTCCTGCTGAAGACCGACAGGATGCCCGAAGCCCTGGAGATCATGCGACGGACGATCGTCGATCGCGAAACGATCCTGGCCGATGCGCCCGACGAGCCGGAGCGGCAGAAGGACCTGGCGCACGCGTACACCGTACTGGGTGACATCCTGTCCGGTCTCAACCGCTACGACGAGGCCGATGCGACCTTCCGCAAGGCGTTCGATCAACACCAGGACCTCGCCCGCCGGTTCCCGTCCGTCCCCAATCATCGCGCGCAGGCGGTGGCCATGGCGCAGAACCGGGGCCGTTTGCTCTCCCTCCGCCTCCGCTATGCCGACGCCGAGGCGGCCTATCGTGTGTCGATCGACCTGTCGGATCGATTGGCACGCGACTTCCCCAGTCAACCCGAGCTGGGGGAGATGAACGTCGCCGGGCACCACGGCTTCGCGACGACGCTCAAGCGCCAGGGGAAGCATCGCGAGGCGGTGGCGGAATACCGCCAGATCCTCCCCATCCAGAGGCGGATGGTGGCCGAGTTCCCCGACGTCCCCAACCTGCAATCCAGCCTGTCCGACACCCTGAACAACCTGGCCAATACCCTGTTCGCGCAGGACAGGATGGCGGAGGCCGAGCCGGTCTTCCGCGAGGCCGCCGACATCAGCCGCCGGCTGGTTGCCCGCGTTCCCCGACAGCCCTCGCTGCGGATGGCCCTGGCGTTCCGACTCGGCAACCTCGCGCGCACCCTGGGTGACCAACCGCAGCGCCGGGACGAGGCGATCGGCCTTCATCGCGAGGCGACTGCCGTGCTGGAAGAGCTGGCCGCCTCGTTCCCGGAGAGCCCCGAGTTCGGCGCCTTCCTGGCGATGAGCCACAACAACTTCGGTTCCCTGCTGCAGAAGATGGGTCGTCACGCCGAGGCCGAGGCCGAGCTCCGCCGGTCGATCCAGGTCTCGGCCCGGCTGGTCAACGCCTTCCCGGGTTCGCCGGGGTTTGCGGTCACCCTGGCCGGGACGTATGGAAACCTCGGCCACTACCTCCGCGAACGGGGCCGCCCCCAGGACGCACTCGAGTGGGTCGGCAAGGGGATTGACCTGCTCGTCGAGATCCAGCGAAAGTCCCCGGGCGATGCCCACGCCCGCGCCTTCCTCTGCAACGATTACTGCTGGCGGGCCTACGCCTTCGACGACCTGGGACGTCACGCCGAGGCCGCCAGGGATTGGCACAACGCCCTGGAGCTGAGCACGCCCGCCACGGCCCCGAAATACCGCCTTGGCGAGGCGGTCTCGCTGGCCCGGGGCGACGGCCGACACGAGCGGGCGCTCGGGCTCGCCCAGGACTCGGCGGCCAGGGAGGGGATCGACGTCGCCGCCCTCTACGGCATGGCGTGCATCTGCGCGATCGCCTCGAAGGATGAAGCTCACCGCGAGGACTACGCGGCCCGGGCCGTCGCTCTGCTCCGCGTCGCCGTGCTGCGTGGGTTCTTCGATGAGAAGCTCATCGCGGCCGACGCCGATTTCGCCCCGCTCCTCGCACGCGACGATTTCCGGGCCGTCGTCGCCGAGGCCGGACGCCGGTCGGCGATCAACCGGCCGGATCCCGCCAAGGTCCAGCGATGAGCGAAGACCCGATCGGGGCCGGGGGCGCAGATCGGGATCGCTTGAATGCGACAGAGGCCGGCCGGGGGCAATCCCCTCGGCCGGCCTCTCGTATTGGGTCGCGGATCGGGCCGGTCGGTCAGGCCAGGTGCCGGTCGACCTCGGGCAGGAGGCTGGCGAAATCCAGCTTGTTGGGGCAGGCGGCGCGGGCGGCCTCGAGGTCGGCGTCCTTCCAGTCGCGGGCTTCCGGAGAGAGCGCGGCGTACTGGCGGCGGGCCTCGGTGCGGATGCCGTGGTGCTCGTGATAGGTGAGGAACCGCGTCAGGTCGCCCAGCTCGGCCTTGGTGCCGCCGGCGACCGAGCAGCGGCCGTCGCAGTCCGCGCACAGGGTCGGGCCGAATGCCAAGGCCGCATCGCGGAGCTGGTGGATCTCGGCGGTTTTCATGGGCTCATATCGGCGGGCGGCGTCGGCGTCCTCGCGGAGCTGGTCGGTCGTCTTGATCGAGACGCACGACCCGCTGATCCGCTCGTCGGTCCAGATCGCGTGCAGGAGGCCCTGATAGGGCGACAGCTTCTTCTCCGCCAGCATCGGCGCACGGCGGACGACCTCCTCGAGGACGTTGATCTTGGGCTTGGCGGGGAACTGGCCGGCGACCTGCTTCATCGAGATCAGGCCGATCCCCTTGGCGTGGCAGGCGTCGAGCGCCTTGTTCAGCGGCGAGTCCTTGTCGAGCCAGGGGGTGTACTGGAGCATGATCGCGTCGATGATGCCGCCGTCGGCGGCCGCCTGGATGATCGCGGCGCGGTCGCGGTGGTGGCTGGAGAAGCCGAGGTACTTCGCCTTGCCCGACTTGCGGATGGCGTCGGCGGTCTCCTTGAACTCCTGGCACTTGACGAAGTCCATCGCCTTGTCGAGGCTGTGGTCGTCGCCCAGTCCGTGGATGAAGAACATGTCGACGTAGTCGGTGCCGAGCGCCTTGAGCCGGCGGTCGAGCATCGCCAGCATCTCCTTGGGCTCGCGCGGGTTGTCCTTGGTGACCAGGACGATCTGCTTGCGGACCTCGGGCGACTGCTCGAACCACCGCTTGAAGCCGGGCTCGGTGCCGTAGGCCTTGGCGGTGTCGAACGTGCGGACGCCGCTGGCGAACGACAGGCGGAGCAGCCTCTCGAGCGTCCCACGCTCGCGGAGGGCGCCGGTGCCCATCTCGAGCATGGTCATCTCGATATCCGTCTTGCCGAGCTTCCGCTTCGGGAGCACGGGCACCGTGGCGGGGGCGACGGCCTGCTGCGCCCCGGCGTGCGGGGCGGAGACCGCACCGACGGCCGCGGCCGCTGCCGTGGCGGCCGCGCCGGCCTGGAGGAACGTGCGGCGGTCGGTCCCGCCGGCGTGATCGTGGGACATCGCTCTGGACTCCTCGATAGAGAACCCTTCGATACGAGCCTGTGCTCCCTGGTCCGAGGATCTTAACACCTTCGGGGGTGGATTGCACGGCCGATCGCCGGTCGGCCGGAGGGCGGGCGCCCGCCCCCTCGGACCGGCCAGGCGGTCAACGGACCGGAGCGGGACCCGGCTTGTTGCGCTGGAACGACTTGAGGTTCATCTCGACGGCCGGCGACCATTGGCCGCGATTGAGGCTGAACACATGGAGCTTGTTTCCCTGGAGCACCTCGATGTCGTTCGTCGAGGCCGCCACCTTCGGCTTCTCGTTGCCCTCAAGGTGCAGGGCACCCCAGATGCCCTTCCGGGCGCTGAATGCATAAACGTCGTTCCCCACCTGGTAGATCACGCCCCCGGGTGACATGCAGGGCGTGATCTCCTCCTCGACGGGCTTCTTCAGCTTCTGGACGGCCCATACGCCCGTGTACCGGCTGAACGCGGCGACCTGGGTGATCATCTGGCCCTTGAAGGTTGGTGCCAGGGTGTCGGGGCCTATGACAGGGTCGGCGGTGACGCCCGGCGGCAGGGTGAACCTGTCCCAGACGGCGGGGTCCGAGCCGTCACCCTCGACCGAAAGGCTCATCGCCTGGATGCTCGTGCGGTCGGGCGACTCGACGACCAGGATGTCCTGCGAGCGGAAGACCGGCAGCGGATGGCGGGGATCCACGAGGTTCGGGGCGTTCTTGCCGAGGGGTGGGGGTTGGAAACTCATCATCGCCGGATTCGGCGCCACCACGCCACCGGGGGGGCCCATCATTGCGGCCCCGAGCGGCGGCGGGGGTTGCACAACAGTCTGGGCGGGGGCCGTCGCCGGCGTGGCGGACGGCGTCGCGGTCTTCTCGACGGCCCGAGGGGGCGGCTCCTGGGCGGCCTTCGAGGGCGAGGGCGAGTTCGCGGCCCGCGAGGCCCCGATGGTCCACACGACGCCACCGGAAACCGTGGTGGCCGCGGCGAGGGCAAGCGAGGCGGTCTTGAGCTTGTCGAAGAGCATGGTACGAAGGACTCCTTGCGTCAGGGACTGCAAAGCTGTTGGGATCGTCCCGGCCGCGGCGAGACGCGCGGCGGCCGCGAGGGTCGATTCGATCAGGGGGGGCGAGAGCAGCGAGGCCGCCGGGCCGGCCAGCCATCGCGACGATGCGAGCATCGCCGACGAGACGGCCACCCCACGGCGTTCGAGCCGGGCCTTCAGGAGCTGCCGCCCCCGCGAGAGCCGGCCGCTGACGGTGCCGACCGGCCACGACAGCAGCCGGGCGGCCTCCTCGTGCGACTTGCCCTCGAGGTGGCACAGGACGATCGGCTCGCGGTACTTGCCGGGCAGCCGGGCCAGCTCCTGGTGGAGGATGGGCCGGACGTCCAGCTCGAGCGGGCCGTCGGGCGGCGACTCGACCGCGTCGGCCATCGCCTCGACATCGGCGGTCCGATGCCGCGACGCGGCCGAGCGGGCCCGCTGGGCCGTCCGGCAGGCCACCCCGTAGAGCCAGGGCGCCAGCGAGTCGGATACCCGGATCGAGCGGGCCTTGCGCACCAGCACGAGGAACGTCGCCTGGAAGGCGTCTTCCGCGTCCTGGGCGCGGCGGAGCATCTGGCGGCAGACCCCCATCACCATCGGCCCGTGCCGATCCAGCAGCTCGCGGAAGGCCGGCTCGGCCGCACCTTCCCCGCCGCCGATGAACCGGCCCAGTAGCTGCGCATCGCTCAGCCCGGTGAGTGTCCCGGAACCCCAGAGCACCTCGAGCTGGCGAGCGACCGGATTGGCCCTGGCTGGGATCATCGCTTCCGCCCCCCTGATCTATCGATCGTCTCACCGGGAGAATGCGGCGAGCCGCGATCGCCATACAACTTTTTCGAGAGGAGTCCGATTTCTTGCCAATGACGGTGCCCGCGGCCCGGCCCTTGCCAGTCGTCACCTCGTGTTTACGGGCCGTCGCCACGGGACTATAATAAAGTTATGTCCACTATAAACCCGCGGATCCGGATCGGTACCAGCGGCTGGAGTTATCCCGAGTGGGAGGGTGCATTCTACCCGCCCGGGATGGACCCCGCCGACTACCTGTCGTGGTACGCCGACCGATTCCCGATCGCCGAGGTCAACAGCACGTTCTACCGCATGCCGACGCGGCGGATGGTGCAGGGCTGGCACCGGCATACGCCGCCGGGGTTCCGGTTCGCGCTCAAGGTCCCGCAGGTCATCACGCACACGAAGCAGCTGCGCGACTGCGAGGCCGACGTCGACGCGTTCGCGCGGGCGATCGAGCCGCTGGGCGAGAAGCTCACGTGCGCGCTGCTCCAGCTCGGCTATTTCAACCGCGAGCAGTTCCCGACGCTCGAGGCGTTCCTGGAGGTGCTCGACCCGTTCCTGGCGAGCTGGCCGCACCGCGCGGTCCCGCTGGCCTTCGAGACCCGCAACCCGCGCTGGGTCACGCCCGAGCTGGCCGACGTCCTGCGCCGGCACAACACGGCGTTGGCGCTCACCTTGCAGAAGTGGATGCCGAGGCCGGCCGAGGTGCTGGCGAAGCTCGACGCGGCGACGGGTCCGCTCTCGTACTTCCGCCTGATCGGCAACCGCGACGAGGTCGAGAAGCTGACCGCGACGTTCGACCGGATCGTGATCGACAAGTCCGACGAGCTATCCGCCTGCGCCAAAGCCATCGAGGAGATGGCCCGTCGGGTGCCGGTCGTGGCGTTCACGAACAACCACTACGCCGGCTTCGCGCCCGAGACGGCCCGGACGCTCCACCGATTGGCCGGCCTGCCCGAGATCGTCCCACCCGAGCGGCCCCGGACGACGCTGTTCGACTGAGATTCTCGACCACGGATTGCACGAAGGACACGGATCAAGACGGCGATCCGTCAGGGCGGGTCGGCCAAGTGGCCCGGGGGGGCCCCTGGCGGCATCGGCCTCCGCAGCACGGCGCAGGGCCGCGTGGCGGAGCGGCTCGCTCAACGCCTGGTCGGCCCGGAGGGCGCCCACGACCCCGGCCGGGTCATCCTTCTGCCGCCAGAGCGCCGCTACCAGCCGTTCGGCCTCGGGCCGCAGGGCCTCGGCCTCGCGACGCGCCTGGTAGCGCAGCTTCAGCGGCGCCGTGTCCCACAGGCGGACCGTGGAGTCGCCGGAGCCGGACGCGAGCGTCGCGCCGTCGGGGCTGAAGGCCAGCGACCAGACGAAGCTGGTGTGGCCCTGGAGCCGCGCCACGTCCTTGCCCCGCGCCAGGTCCCACAGCCAGACCGTCCCGTCGTGGGCGGCCGTGGCCAGGCGCGTGCCGTCGGGGTGGAAGGCGACCGCGAAGACCTCATCGGTGTGCCCGCTCAGCACCCGGCACTCGCCGCCGCCGACCTGCCACAGGCGGACAGTGCGGTCTCGGCTGCACGTGGCGAGGCAGCGGCCGTCGGGACTGAAGGCGGCCTTGAAGACGGTCTGCTCGTGGCCGACGAAGCGGGCGATCGTCTCGTGCGTCCGCGCATCCAGGAGCAGCACCGTCCTTCTCATCCGCAGCCAGGGCGGCCAGCCAACGGCCGTCCGGGCTGTACGCCAGGGCATGGCCTTCGGTCGAGAAGAGCGTCTGGCCGGACGCGATGTCGCAGACGGTCAGGTGCTGCTGATCTCTCTTCGGGTCGCACGTCGCTCACGGCCACTCTTGTCCCGTCCGGACTGACGGTCAGCGAGCGGCAGTTCCGCGCGGGGAGCGGGATTTCCTTGCGAATTCGGGCCGTCGCCACGTCCCAGATCCGCAGCCGGTCGATCCTCGGTCGCACCCCGTCACCAGCCAGGTCCCGTCGGGGCCGAAGGCCAGCTCCCACACGAAGCCGGGGTGGGGCAAGGTCGCGCACGGCTCGCCGGTCGCGGCGTCCCACAAGCGCACCGTGCGGTCCCAGCTCCCCGAGGCGATCCAGCGGCCGTCCGGGCTGTAGGCCACCGGGTAGACGTACCTGGTGTGGCCGCGCAGCACCGGCAAGGTCGCCCGGGGGTCCACGTCCCAGACCCGCACCGTGCCGTCCTCCTCGAACTGACCCACGTCGATCTGCTGACTGAGGGAGGCCAGCCGGCGGCCGTCCGGGGCGAACGCCACCTCGTTCACGCGCCCCGTGTGGCCGTGCAGGACCGCCACGTCCTGCCGGTCCCGTCGCCCGCCACACCCGGACGGTCCGGTCGGCGCCCGCCGAGGCGACCCACTGCCCGTCGGGGCTGTAGGCGGCCGAGAAGACCTCGCCGGAATGGCGGTCGTAAGGCGGCTTCGACCTCCCGGCCCGTCGCGGCGTCCCACTGCCGCACCGTCCCGTCCGACGAGGCCGTCACCAGCCGCGCGCCGTCCGGGCGGAACGCGACGCTAACGACCTTGCTCGTGTGCCCCCGGCAGGTGGCCAGCAGCGTGCCGGTGGCCGGGTCCCACAGGCGTGCCGTCCGATCCTCGCTGCCCGTGGCGAGCCGCGCGCCGTCCGGGCTGAAGGCGAACGCGCAGATGGCTTCGTCGTGGCACTGCCAAAGGGCCGTCTGCTTCCCGGAAGTCGCGTCGAACACCGCGATCCGCCGATTCCCGCTGTCCGTCAGGACACACAGTCGTGCGCCGTCCGGGCTCACGACGACGGTCGTGGGCCCGTCGTTCTCCGGCATGTCCACGCGACAAAGAACCTGCCCGGTCGTCGTCGAGCAAGTCGAAGGCCGTGTTCCCGACCCACACCGCGACCCGAAGGCCGCGGCTCGTCTGGGTGACGCCGACGACCACGCCTGCGTTCGCGGCTGATCGGCAGCGTCCGGTGCTCGCCGCCCTCCAGGTCCGTGAGGCGCAAGCCGGCGCCGGTCAGGACCCGACCCGGAGCCGGTCCGGGGCGGCGAGCAGGAAGCCGACTCCGTCGGGCAGCGGGACCACCGCAGAGCTGTCGTCGAGCCGGCTGTGCAGATGCCGCCATTCCCAGCCGCGCAGGTCCTCCGGGGCCGCCTCGAGGTGGCGGGCGGCGTCGGCGACGTCGTGGTTCTGCAGCGCCGCGCCCGCGGCGGCCAGGCAGGCCCGGTACGTCTGGTACAGCGCCTCGCCCTTCTCGTTGTTCGCCGCCCGGGCATTCTGCTCGGCACGGTCGCGCTGCCGGGCCTCGGCGACGGCAAAGAGGATCGTGCCGACCAGCCCCAGGACCAGGGCCGCCCCGGTGGCGAGCACCCCGCCCACCAGGCCCCTGTGCCGCCGGGCGAACTTTGCGCAGGTGGTACAGCGCCGACGGCGGCCGCGCCAGGATCGGCTCGTGGTCCAGGCAGCGCCGCAGGTCCGCCGCCAGGTCCGCCGCCGACGGCGTAGCGCCGCGTGCGTGTCCTTCTCCAGCGCCTTGGCCACGATCGTCTCCACGTCGCCGCGGAGCTCCGGGTTGAGCGAGCCCAGCCGCGGCGGCGTCCTCCTCCCGGATCAGCCGGGCCGCCTCGGGCAGAGGCCGGTTCTCCAGCTGGTACGGCAGGCGGTCCGCCAGCAGCTCGAAGAGGATCACGCCCAGGGCGTACACGTCGGCGCGGTGGTCGACGGCGGCGGGGTCGCCGGCCACCTGCTCGGGGCTCATGTAGTTGGGCGTGCCGAGCAGCTGGCCGGTCTGGGTCAGGCCGGCCGCGGTCGAGCAGGTCGGCGTCGGTGGCGCGGGCCACGCCGAAGTCGAGCACCTTGGGCTGGCCGGTCTCGTCCACCAGGATGTTGGCGGGCTTGAGGTCGCGGTGGATGACGCCCTGGTCGTGGGCGTGCTGCACGGCGTCGCACACCCGCGCCAGCAGCTCCAGCGTGCGTCCGGAGCGTCAGCGCCCGGCGCCGGGCGTACTCGTCCAGGGGCAGGCCGCGGATGAGCTCCATGGCGAAGAACGGCCGGCCGTCGTCCGCCAGCCCGGCCTCATAGATCTGGGCGATGCCGGGGTGGTGCAGCCGGCCCAGGATCTGCGCCTCCTGGCCGAACGCTTGAGGAGCGCGGGGGAGGCGAGGCCCGGGCGGATCGACCTTGAGGGCGACGGTGCGGCGCGGGTTGTCCTGCTCGGCCTCGTAGACGGTGCCCATGCCGCCTTCGCCGAGCAGGCGAAACAGACGGTACCGCCCAATGCGCGACGGCAGCCGGCAGCTCGCCGACGGGCTGCGACGGGGCCGCGCCCACGGGCGATTCGGCCGTGCCGCGCACGAGCGGGCTTTCCAGGAAGCCGGTCCCCTCGGCCGCCCCCAGCCGGGCGTCGCTGGCCAGCAGCGCTTCCGACCTCGGCGCGGAGGCCGGGGTCGCCGGCGCAGGCGGCCTCCAGCAGGGCCGCGCTGCGCGGCGGGCGGCAGGTCGGCCGCCTGGTCGAACAGCGGCCCAGTGCCGGCCGGAGCTGTCCGCCGGCCGGCCGACCCCCGGTTCGCGACGGGCGTGCTCATCCCTTACGTATCCTCATGGAGTCGACCGGCCAGCCAGGCGCGCGCCATGCCGCCATTCGCGCTTGACGGTGCTCACCGACCGGCCGACGACCACGGCCGTCTCCTCCACGCTCAGCCCCGTGAAGTAGCGGAGCAGCACGATCTCGGCCAGGCGCGGCTTCTCGGCCTCGAGAGCCGCTGGATGGCCTCGTCCAGCGCCAGCATGTCGTCGGCGGGCGGCTCGATCACGGCCAGGCCCTCGGCCAGCTCGACGCGCTGGCCGTGCGCCGCCGTGTTTGAGGCTGGCCTTGCGGCGCGCCTGATCGACGAGGATCTCCCGCATGGCCTGCGCCGCCGCCCCGAAGAAATGGCGCCTTGCTCTCCCAGCCGGGGTCGCGTTTGCGGACCAGTTTCAGATAGGCCTCGTGGACCAGGGCGGTGGATTGGAGCGTCTGGCCCGGCGGCAGGCGAGCGGTCAACGCCGCCGCCAGCCGGCGTAATTCGCCGTAGAGGCCCGGCAGCAGTTCCGCCGCGGGCGTTCCTTTCGGAGGCGGGTCGGCATCTTCGGATGTCATCGTTGAGCCCTCGCCACGCCCAGGGAAGCGTCGATGCTCTCCTCCGGGTCATTCGCGAGGGAAAACCAAAAAGTGGCCCGGCGTGACCCGCACTCGCCCGCTTTTTCGGATTGTAGTTGAACGGATGCGAGCGGAGTCGGATGGCAACCCAGAGGCATCCGGAGCCTGAGCGGAGTCGGGTGGCAACGTCGAGGCATCCGAGCCTGAACGGCTTCGCGACTCCGGTCCCGTCCTGGATCTGCGCCGTGCGCCGGCTCTCATAATAGGATCTTACCAGGAACGCGCACCATCGGCCTAGCATGATCCCAGAATCCCTCAACGAGGAGATGCCGCGAGGCATTCCCAAGTCACCGGCCGCAAGGCCGGCCGGCCCGGACGGGGCCGGTGGAGCGTCACGGCGGCGGCGAAAGACCGGCGTGCTCCAGGAAGTCCCCTGGTTGGCGAAGGGGCGTCGTCACTCGACTTCCGAAGCGGAACCCGCCGCCGTGGGCAGCGGGACCTGAGATTCTCGGTTCGGGCCGCTCCCTTACCGCCGCGGCCAGGAAATCTTCCGGGAGATAGCAATGTTACCGAGGATTCGCAGCTTGTTTTCCTCCCGCCAGGTCTCCAGCACCGCGCCGCGCTCGAAGCGTTCACGGGGCTTCCTCGCCCGCAAATCGGTCAAGCTGATTCTGGAGATCCTGGAAGATCGCCTGGCCCCGACGGTGAACCTCCTCTACAGCCCGGGCGCGCTGACGGTCCTCGCCGATAACTCGACCTCGGCCCCGGCCCAATTCACTGTAAGCGCGACCAGCGGCGCAGTGACAATCAAAATGACCAGCGGTGGGGACCCGAATGGTATGTCCTTTGGTTCCTCCGGCACACCCCCGGGCTTCATACTGGCCAATGTCCCCTATGGCAGCAGCGGTTCCGCGTCGGCTCTGTCAACACCAGCCGTCATCACCAACCTGAGCTTCGCAGGCCCGGGCGGGGAGGATGACACGGTGGACACGGTCACTCTCAGCGCCTTTTCGCTCAAGAGCAGCCCGACCGCGGAGCTGGTCGTGTCTGCTGGAACGATCAATTTCACCGCGGGCGACACCGTGAGCGGGGTGTCGGAACTGATCGCGGATGCTGGAACGACTGGAACGGTCAATTTCGGTGCGGGCAGCGTCGTGAGCGCAAGGTCATATCTGACCGCGAGAGCTGGAACGATCAATTTCCAGGGGAGCGGGAGCACGGCCGCGAAAGTGAACGCGACCAACGTGTCCCTGACCTCCGTCAACAGTCTGGCCGTCGCATCGACGGGGGTGCCCTACCTGGGGTCCGTGACGCTTAACGTCGGTCCTCCCTCGGGACAACCCTTCGCCGGCCAGCCATACCTCACCGGACCCGACTGGGGCACGTATGGCTACGCGCCGGGCGATACGATTGCCATCACGGGCGCCGGCGCCCTGACCAGTGGCACCATCAGCGCCATCATCGGGCACAACCTGTATCTCAATTCCAGCTCCAATTCAACCGCCATTAGCGCAGACGCCCCCAATACGTCAAAAACCTTCACCAATGCCACGGTGCAGTGCTCCGGCTTCACCCCTGAAATCTCGGCCACCTATTTGAACCTGGTCGTGACCGGCGCGGGGAGCACGATCTCCGGCGCCCTTTCCGGGACCGCGTCTAACCTGGGTAGCGATAACTACCTGTTCCTGAATGCCGCCACCGCGGGCGGCAACATCACCCTGGAAGATCTTCCTCCCGCGAGTACGTATTTGGTGTTAGGGGGCCTGAATGCCGGCACCGGGTCGATCGACCTGGCCCTAAATGGCTCGATCGAGTCCACTGCATGGCTGTATTATGTATATAATCTTGCTCATATTTCCCCTGGCATTACTGGCACGACCCTACTGACCGCGGGCGCAGTGGACCTGACGACGACCGGGCCCGGCAGCGACATCGGTTTCGCGGGCGGCAGTTTGAGCACTTACTTTCCGATCGCCACCCGGAGCGGAGCGCCGGGCCAGGGCCTGGAGCTGACGGCCGCGACCAACGACGGTAGCGTCTACATCCAGGATTCCAGTCCAGCAGGGCTGGTGATCGACTCCGTCGTGGCCGACCAGAAGGGACAGGCTCCGACCGTGAGCGATGATCAGATCCTTTTCAACAACACCCCCAGCAGTTCCACTCCAACTTACACCTCTGGTTTCAACAACGTCTCCGTCACCTCCCAGGGCCCCATCGTACTGAACTCCGTGAGCGCCACGGGCCAGGTCGGGATAACCGGCGAGCGCATATTGGAAGGCAATGCGCAATCGCCGAACGTCATCGCCCCGAGCGTGGACCTGGCTGCGACCGGCACGGCGGATTACCAGGGGCAAGTGACTTTCGCCCAGGGCTCTGCCGGCGACACGTTGACCCTGCCCGCCACCGGGCCCAACTGGAGCACGCTCGGCTTTGCTGCCGGCGATGCGATTGTCGTCTACGGCGCGGTCGCCGGCGCCGACGACAGTGCTTTCACCATCGCCAGCGTGTCCGGATTCACCCTCACCTTGACGGCAAGTTACGTCCTCATCCCGGAGACGCAAGCCGGTATCACGGTGGGAGATGGCATGATCGGGCAGCCGAGCGCCGCCATTGCTCTGGCGGACGTTCCCCTCTTCGATGCCAGCACGCAGAACGGCGATATCTACCTGGCTCTCGGTGGCAGTGTCAACAGCACGGCGGTGAACGTCTCCGCCGGCGGCATGCATGGCATGTCCAACGGTGTGTCCGTGACGAGCGAGGCCGATTTCCTGACCATCGAAAACATTACAGCGACGGGCGACGCGGCCGTGGCGATGAGCGGCGGGTCGGTTATCGAATACGGAAGCCCCGGCCTGATCACCGGCCAGATCGTTTCCTTGACGAGCCCGTACAACATCGGAACGGCCTCGTCCCCCTTGCAGACAGACGCCACGAGCGGACTGACCGTGGCCGCGACCGCCACCTCGCCGAGCTTCTGCGTCCATCTACGTAAACAACATTGCCACTTCCGCTCTCGGGGCGATCGGGGTCAGTACTTACGATGGCAGCGTGACGATCGTGAGCCCGGCAACGTCCTCTCGTTCCAGAACGGCGTGCTGTCGGAAACGGGCGCTGCGGTCGTGACCTTCGCGAACACGGACAACAACGACGGCTCGGCAGGCGACGTCGTTGTAGGCGGCACAGTTCACGCGAGCAGCATCGTGGCCGGCATCAGTGCCGATGGAACTGCCGGCGCGGGACAGATCCTGACGAACTCGAGCTTGTCCGGTGTGATCGACGGGGACGGGGGCACGGTCATCCTCGAGCGCGGGCAGCGGCATCGGCACTTCGGGAACTTCCCTCAGCATCGCAAATGTCGCGACCCTGGATGCGACGACGGATACCGGCGTCATCGATGTCACCAATGGGAACGCCAGCAGTAGCACGTTGACCCTGAGCGCCTCCACGTCGGCCGGGGACATCAATGTGATCTGGAACGGGGACCTCGACCTGGGCAGCGGAGAGAGCAACGGGGCGGGAGTGGTCTTGAACAGCATCTCCGCGCCGGGGACAGTCACCCTCGACGCGGTGGGCGGCGCCATCGTGGACGCGTACGGCTCGACCGTGTCGGCAAACACGCTCGTCCTGACGGCAAAAAATGGGATCGGCACCGCCAGCAACCCCCTGGAGATCACCTCGCGCGGCACGCTGACTTTGACGGCAACCGCCGGACAGGGGCTATTCCTTGACAGTAGCTCGGCGCTCGCGGTGGGTGCGGCGGGAACAGCGAACGGGGACGTGTCCATCTCGGTTGCGGGAGACCTGACGCTGCAGGGCAAGGTCGCCGGCACAAATGTCACGTTGACGGCAACGGCGGACATGTTGGCGTCAACGGCCGTGACGTCGGTGGTACAGGCCACCACTCTCACGATCACCGCGGAGCAGATCGGCTCGCCGAGCGACGTCATCCAGACCAGGGTAACCACCCTGAACGCCACGGCGAACGACGGCGGCATCTACGTCAGTAACAACCTGACCGGTACTCTGACGCTCACCGCGGCCGCGGTTGGGACGGCCAGCGGTCCAACGGCGAACAATATTGAAATCTACAACGCGGGCCATATCGTCCTTCAGCAACAGACGACCGCTCTGACCCAGTTGGCCACCTCGGTACCGGTGGCAATTTTCAGTCCTGGCGGTGTACTGACACTTGTCGCGGGCGGAACGCTGACCGCCACCGGAAAAGCGAATGTCGCAGGGTACCAGAGCATCATCAGCGCCACGCCCGCTGCGCTGGCGACCAGCACGCTAGACGCCTTCGGTGAAGTGGACAACGTGAATGTTACACCTGGTTCTTCCGGTTCCGGATATACGGCCGCTCCCACGGTGACCTTCTCCGGCGGCGGCGGAACGGGAGCCTCCGCCACTGCCACCATCGATGCCAGCGGCAAGGTGACCGGCATCAACGTCACCAGCGGCGGCAGCGGCTATACGTCGGCGCCGACCGTCACCCTCTCCTCCCCCGGAGATGACATCTACACCGGCACGTATAACATTAATGGGACGACCGCCGTCAGCGGCAAGTCGCCGCTCTATCTGCAGTCGCTGGTGATCGTCAGCAATACCGCGGAGGTCACGGCCCCCGGACAGGGCGGCTCTTCGGCGATTCCGGCCCTGATCACCCTGGCGGACCTCACGACGTTGGCGAAGCAGACCAACGGCAGCGGCACGGTGGCGGTGGCCTACGGCACGGAGACGGTGGCGACGACCGGCGGGTTGACGACGGTGACGATCGTGGCCGCTGCCATCACGATTGACGACCTGGGGGAAAACGGCAGCGCCGGCACGGCACTCATCCCGGGCGGATGGTCGCTCGTCCTCGATGCCACGGGCGGGTCCATCGTCTTTCTCAACCTGGGCGACACGATCGCGACTCAGGGGACCGGCACCATCACCGTCGAGGCCGGGACCGGCACATCCAACGTGGCCGCGCTCGGCAACCTCACGACCGGCGGCGGCAACATCACCGTGAGCGCCGGCGGAAACGTCGCCGTCGGCGCGCTCACCGCCGGAAAGATCGGCTCGCTCGGCAAGGTCTCCGTCACATCCACCAACGGGGGCATCCTCTTCAGCAGCGCGACCAATCCCACCGTGACCGCCAGCTCGACGACGCTCATCTTGGCGGCCCAGCCCGCCTCCTCGCCCCAGAGCGTCGCCTTGGCCCAGCTCCAGGCGGTCGAAGTGATCGCGGCGGCGGACGCGGCCAGCGCGCAGGCATTCGCGGCGGCGGACGCGGCCGGCGCGCAGGCAGCCGCGGAACTGGCCTCGCTCGATGCCTTCCAGGCCGCGTTGACTTCCATCCAGGCCGCCGTGACGACCGCCAATCAGACGTACCAGGCGGACGTGCAGATCACCAATCAAGAGAGCAACATTGTCAATGCCGACACGAATACGGTAAATTCCCTTACCACCTCCACGACCATAGCTGACGGAATCGCGGGGGTCGCCGGGCTTGTTGCCGCAGTCTTGACCGAAATTGGGGCTATCGAGGGGGTAGTTACGGCTCCTTTGACGGGGGTTCCGGTCGCGGGCTCACTCGCCGCTACTGCTACCGCCCTTTTGAATGCAACTGCCGCTACCGTTGGTTTGATTGCTGCAGCCGCAACCGTGGCCGCGTTGGGTTACCAGGTCGAGCTCAACGACGCTTCCAACACGTTGTCCAACGACTCGGGTATTTTGGCCACGGATCAGGCCAATCAGGCCCAGGCGTATGCCCAGTGGCAAGCGGATAGGGATACGGAGACGGCTCTAGCGGCCGCGTACGACGTCGCGAAGCAAGCCTACACCTCGTCGGAGCAAGCCTACACCAACGACGAGACGATCAGCACGCTGGTCGAGGCGGAGGGGGACACCGCCCAGGCAATCGCAATCGCGGGCGTCGTCTTTGCCGCCCCGGCCCAACCGATCGCCTCGACCGCAATCGGCACCGGGCCCGTGAACATCGAAGCCCAAAGCCCGCTGACCCAAAGCGCGAATATCACGGCGGTCGCCGCCATCAACCTGACGGCGGCGCCGGATGATCCGGCGGGGGACGACCTGACCGTGGACTCGGGCGTGACCGTCCAGTCCACCGGCTCGTCCGTCTCGCTCGTCGCGGGAAACAACGTGGACATCGAGTCCGGCTCGACGATCAACGCAAATACCACGATCACGATCACCGCCAACGGCCACGGCGATCCGAGTGGCGCGACCGTGACGGTCGCCGGCACGCTCACCGCCCCGTCGGCCTCGATCGGCGTGGGCCCGAATGCGACGGGCAATGAGACGTTTACCGTCACGCCCTCGGCAACCACGCCGATCTCGGTGGACGGCGGCAGCGACAGCAGCGGCGCCAACACGCTGAACTTCAACGCCGAGGGCCTGCCCGTGACCATCTCGGGCAACACCATCACGGCGGGAACTCTCGCTCCGGTGACGTTCACGAATATCGAGATCGTCCATATCACCGATGGGGCCGGCAGCAGCCTGACGCTCGGCGGGACGAGCGGCGCGGCCAATACCATGGGCCTGGTCGGCACCGGCCAGGAGGCGGGCACAGCCACGCGCGACGGCATCGCGTTCTCCTTCAGCGGTATGGCCAGCTTCAGTTACCAGGGCGGAGCGGGCGACGCGATCGCGGTCACGCCGTTCGCCAGCTCGAATCTCCCGTGGAATCTGGCGATCACGGTCGCCGGCGGCACCGGACTCCCCGCGAGCCTCACGTACGACGCGCCCGGGCCGGACGATACCGTGACGGCGACCGGTAAGAATACGGGCTCCGTCGTGGAACCCGGCGTGGCGACGGTCCTCTTCTCGAACGTCAGTCAGGTCACGGTCGTCTACCAGGGCATCCCGAACCTCGAGATCCTGCCGTACCTGACCGTCAGCGACGCGAGCGGTACTTACAACGGCAAGGCTTTCGGCGCCACGGTCCAGGTCAATGGCGCAGCCAGCCTGGACGGCATCACGCCGACGGTCACCTACTACAGCGGTAACCTCACCAGCCCCGCACACCAGCTCCCGGGTCCTCCCATCAACGCGGGCACCTACACGGTGGTCGTCGCCTTCGCCGGCGACGCGACGTATAGCGGTGCCTCGGCTTCGACGATGTTCACCATCGGCAAGGCCACGCCGACCGTGACCGTCAATCCTGTCAAGTTGACCTACGGCACGGCCCTGGCCAGCAGCCAGCTCACCGGCACGGCCACGTCTATGGTCAACGGCAAGAAGGTCAACGTGGCGGGCGCCTACAGCTACACGAGCGCGGCCGGCACGGTGCTCGCCGCCGGCGCCTACACGGAGCAGGTCACGTTCACGCCGACCGACACGACCGATTACGTCACGCTGACGGACCTGAGCGTGGCGGTCAACGTGGGCAAGGCCACGCCGACCGTGGCTCTCAACCCGGTGAGCCTGACCTACGGCACGGCCCTGGCCAGCGGCCAGCTCAGCGGCGCGGCCACGTTTATGGTCAACGGCAATACCGTGCCCGTGCCGGGCACCTACACCTACACGAGCAAGGCCGGCACGGTGCCCGCCGCCGGCGCTCACACCGAGCAGGCCACTTTCACGCCGACCGACGCGACCGACTACGCGACGCTGACGAACCTGAGCGTGGCGGTCAACGTGGCCAAGGCCACTCCGAACGCCACCGTCAACCCGGTGAGCCTGACCTACGGCACGGCCCTGGCCAGCAGCCAGCTCAGCGGCACGGCCACGTTCGTGGTCAACGGCAATACCGTGCCTGTCCCGGGCACCTACGCCGACACGAGCGCGGCCGGCACGGTGCTCCCCGCCAGCGACGGCACCTACACGGAGCAGGCCACTTTCACGCCGACCGACGCGGCCGATTACGTGGCGCTGACGGACCTGAGCGTGGCGGTCAACGTGGGCAAGGCCACTCCGACCGTGACCGTCAACGCGGTGAAGCTGACCCAGGGCACGGCCCTGGCCAGCGGCCAGCTCGGCGGCGCGGCCACGTCTACGGTCAACGGCAAGAAGGTCAACGTGGCGGGCGCCTACAGCTACACGAGCGCGGCCGGCACGGTGCTCGCCGCCGGCGCCTACACGGAGCAGGTCACGTTCACGCCGACCGACACGACCGATTACGTCACGCTGACGAACCTGAGTGTGGCGGTCAACGTGGGCCAGGCCACGCCGATCGCGACTGTCAACACGGTGGACCTGGCCAACGGCACGGCCCCGGCCAGCAGCCAGCTCAGCGGCAATACCGCGCCTGTTCCGGGCACCAACACCGACACGAGCGCGGCCGGCACGGTGTTCCCCGCCAGCGACGGCGCTTCCAAGAAACAGGCCACTTTCACGCCGACCGGCACGACCAAACGGCAAGAAGGTCAGCGTGGCGAGCACCAACAGCTACACGAGCGCGGCCGGCACGTCGCTCCCCGCCGGCGCTTCCACGGAACAGGTCACGCTCTCGCCGACCGACACGACCGATTACGTCACGCCGACTAACCCAGGTGTGACCGTCAACCGTGGCGGTGGCCCGTCCGGGCGGTTGTCGTTGGCCTGAGGGGCGGGGGACGCCCGGTGCCGGCGGGGGTCAAGGACTGCGGTGGCCCGTCGGGTCGGGGCGTCGAGGGCCCTCCGCGGCATCGACCCGGGGCGGGCCGGCATCGAGACCCCGCCCGGCCGATCCCGCCACGGGCCGGCCTGACGATCGGGGCGCACCGACCCGCGGTCGGATCGGCCGCCCTCTCCACGACTCACATCGACCAGGCCGCCCGTCCGGCCCGCCTTGACCATCCCCCCCGGAGCACCCAGGCCCGCGGCGGGATCATTCCAGGATTTTACCTGTCCAGGTTCCGGCGCGGTGGGAGGTTAATCCTCCAGGGCCGTCGCGTGTCTTCGGGCCGGGCCCCCGGCGGTCGCCCCACACGGGAGAGAGGGGGCAGAGAGGTCGAGAAAGCCGGGACGGAGAGCATCCAGTTGTCCGAGCCGGCCTCGGACACCGGCCGCTCCTCGCCGACCTCATCGAGGTCGCTGATGTCGCGGATGCGCCGGACATCGCTGCTGCCGGCCGCGACGATCTCAATCCGGAGGGCGAACTCGGCGTACCAGCGGTCCATCTCGCAGCAGCGCCGCCCGATTGTCCCCCATCGGCTTTCGGGAGGGCCGCCGCGGCGGTTGCCCGTCCGGTCTGCTGTCGGCGATCCGGGAGAACGCCCGGTGCCCGCCGCGGGCTCGGGGCCTGGACTCGAAAACAAATTCGGTGGGCGTGAGACATTCTGCCGCCCCCCCTCGCATTGCCCGATGTGATTCGCGCGATCGCATCGGGGAGGGACACCCTCCCCGCGACTTACGACCGACCGGTATCCCCGGTGACTCCGCGAAGAGCCCCAACCCTGAGGACCGCGACCCATGGACCGCCCGACCTCGCCCCGGCACCGCCGATCCCGCCCGACTTCCCCCTTCCGTGCCAGGCATGCCCGCAGGCCGTGGCTGGAGTCGCTGGAAGGCCGCACGGTCCTCACCGCGACGAGCATCAACCTGACGGCGAACGCGGCGGCGCTCGTCTACGGCCAGTCGGAGACCCTGACGGCCACCGTCACCGCCGCCGGCTCGACACCGACAGGCGGCACGGTGACGTTCCTCGACGGCGGCAAGGCCATCGGCACGGCCGCCCTCAGCGGCGGGACGGCCGCCCTGACGACCTCACCGCTGGCCGTCGGCCAGCACCTCTTCACCGCCAGCTACGGCGGCGCCGGCAGCTATGCCCCCTCCAGCTTTTCCTCACAGCAGACCACCGTCGCCACGGGGCTGAACCAGGTCACCGGCGTGGCGGTGGACGGCAAGGGCGACATGTACGTCGCCGACACGAGCAACAACCGCGTCCTCGAGTTCGTCCGGCGGCGGCACGTGGCAGACCGTCGGCTGGGGGCTGAGCCGACCCGCCGCCGTCGCGGTGGACGGCAGTGGCGACGTGTTCATCGCCGACTCGGGCAACAACCGCGTCGTCGAGGTCAAGCCCAGCGGCGCGGAGTCTACCGTCCCCGCGTCGGGGTTGAACTTCCCCCAGAGCGTGGCGGTCGACGGTAAGGGCGACGTGTTCATCGCCGACACCAACAACAGCCGCGTCGTCGAGGTCAACTCCAGCGGCGTGCAGTCGACCGTCCCCGCGTCGGGGGTGTCCAGCCTCTCGGGCGTCGCGGCGGACGGCAAGGGCGACGTGTTCATCGCCGAAACGTACAGCAGTCGTGTCATCGAGGTCAAGCCCGGCGGCGCGAGTCGACCGTCGCCTCGGGGCTGAACGATCCCACCGGCGTGGCGGTGGACGGCAGTGGCGACGTGTTCATCGCCGTCCCGCTCAGCTACGAGGTCATCGAGGTCAAGCCCGGCAGCGCACCGTCGACCGTCCCCGCATCGGGGCTGGATCTGCCCTGGGGCGTCGCGGCCGACGCCCAGGGCGACGTGTTCATCGCGGACAAGTTGAACAACCGCGTCGTCGAGGCCGCAGCCGGCGTCCCCGCGACCGTCACCCCCGCCCCGACGAGCGTCCAACTGTCGGCGAGCGCGGCGACGCTCGTCTCCGGCCAGCCGGAGACCCTGACGGCCGCCGTCACCGCCTCCGGCTCGACCCCCACCGGCGGCACGGTGACGTTCCTGGACGGCGGCAAGGCCATCGGCACGGCCGCGCTGGTCAACGGCAAGGCCGCACTGACGACCTCATTGCTGCCCCCCGGGACGCACCTCTTCACCGCCAGCTACGGCGGCACCGTCAGCTACAACCCCGCCGCCTCGGGCGTCGAGCAGACGACCGCGGTGTTAACCGTCCTGAAAGTGAGCAACCCCGGGGGCCTCGCGACGGACGCCCAGGGCGACCTGTTCGTCGTCGAGCTGTCGCAGGGACGCGTCGTCAAGATCGGCCCGGCGGCGGCAGAGACGACGGTCGGCTCGGGGCTGAGCAACCCCCAGGGCGTGGCGGTGGACGGCAGCGGCGACGTGTTCATCGCCGACTCGGGCAACAGACGCGTCGTCGAGGTCACGCCCGGCGCGGCGCAGACGACCGTCGCCTCGGGGCTGAATGGTGTCGATGCCGTGGCGGTGGACGGCGGCGGCGACATGTACGTCGTCGATCTATCCCCTCCACTCAACGGGGACCTTCTTCCCGGCAACCAGGTCGTCAAGATCACGCCCGACGGCACGCAGACGACCATCCGGGGGGGATTCTTCGGCACCGACGGCGTCGCGGTGGACGGCCGGGGCGATCTTTTCATCTCCGACACAGATATCGGCGTCGAGGAGATCCAGCCCAACGGCTCGTACACGGACCTCAACCTGGGGCCTCCCGCCCGCGTAGGGACGGGCCAGGGCGTCCACTATGAGTTTGGCTATCCCACGGGCGTGGCGGTGGACGCCCAGGGCGACGTCTTTGTCCCCATGCAATACTACTATTACGATGACTTCGCCAATGTCCTCGAGCTCAAGGTCGACGGCACGGTGACATCCATCCCCTGGCAGTTCTTCCAGCCCGGCGCCGTCGCCGTGGACGGCCGGGGCGACCTCTTCATGTCCGAAGATTTCGAGAAAGCCGTCCTCGAGACCCAGGCCGGCGTCCCCGTGACCGTCACGCCCGGCACGCCCACGGCCCAGGCCCAGTCGCTGAGGGTGGCTCTCAACGCCCAGGCGGCGATCACGCTGACCGGCTCGGACCCCGACGGGCCCCCGCTCCCCCTGACCTACAAGGTCGCCTCGGGGCCGTCGCACGGCACGCTCACCGGCACGGCGCCGAACCTGATCTACACGCCCAACCCGGGCTACCTGGGCCCCGACAGCTTCAGCTTCACCGCGAGTAACGTCTTCAACACCAGCGCCGCGGGCACGGTGTCGATCGCCGTCAACATCCCGACGAGCATCGACCTGGCGGCGAGCGCGGCGACGCTCGCCGGCGGCCTGTCGGAGACGCTGACGGCCACCGTCACCGCCTCCGGCTCGACCCCCGCCGGCGGCACGGTGACGTTCCTCGACGGCGGCAAGGCCATCGGCACGGCATCCCTGGTCAACGGCAAGGCCGCCCTCACGACCTCGACGCTGACCCTGGGGACGAACGTCTTGACGGCCAGCTACGGCGGCGCCGGGAACTACGCCCCCTCCGCCTCGGGCGTCGAGCCGACCAGCACGTCGTCGGCCGTCGGCTCGGGACTGTCCGAACCCCAAGGCATCGCGGTGGACGGCAGTGGCGACGTGTTCATCGTCAACTCGGGCAACGACCGCATCGTCGAGGTCAAGCCCGGCGGCGCAGACGACCGTCGCCTCGGGGCTGAACGGCCCCTCAAACGTCGCGGTGGACGGCCAGGGCGACCTGTTCGTCGTCCAGCCGGATTCGTCGGTCGAAGTCGTCGAGATCAAGCCCGGCGGCGCAGACGGCCGTCGCCTCGGGGCTGATCAGCCCGTCGGGCGTCGCGGTGGACGGCCAGGGCGACGTGTTCATCGTCAACACGCAGAAGAGCCGCGTCGTCGAGGTCACGCCCGGCAGCGCGCAGACGACCGTCGCCTCGAAGCTGGCCGAACCCTATGGTATCGCGGTGGACGGGCAGGGCGATGTGTTCATCTCCGAGGCGACCGCCGGGTGCGTCGTCGAGGTCAAGCCCGGCGGCGCAGACGACCGTCGCCTCGGGGTTGATCGTCCCCCAGGGCGTCGCGGTGGATGGCCAGGGCGACCTGTTCATCGACGACGGGGTTAACGACCGCATCGTCGAGGTCAAGGCCGACGGCACGAAGCAGACCCTCGTCACGGGGCTGGACTTCCCCCAAGGCGTCGCGGTGGACAGCAATGGCGACGTGTTCGGCGCCGACACGCTCAACAACCGCGTCGTCGAGGCCCGGGCCGGCGTCCCCGTGACGATCACGCCCGGCACGCCCACGGTCCAGGCCCAGTCGGTGAGCACGCTGCATGACGTCAACGCGACCATCACCCTGGCGGGCACGGACCCCGACACGCCGGCGCTGCCGCTGACCTACAAGGTCACCTCGGGGCCGTCGCACGGCACGCTCAAGGGCACGGCGCCGAGCCTGAAGTACGTCCCCGCCGCGGGCTACGCCGGCCCCGACAGCTTCAGCTTCACGGCCAGCAACGGCACCAACACCAGCGCCCCGGCCACGGT
Source organism: uncultured Planctomycetota bacterium (assembly GCA_963771445.1). Classification (GTDB taxonomy): domain Bacteria; phylum Planctomycetota; class Planctomycetia; order Isosphaerales; family Isosphaeraceae; genus JAKAUH01. The sequence goes on from CAVYTQ010000003.1 coordinate 398,278, forward strand.
ATCGATCGCCGTGACGCCGAGCGCGACGAGCATCAACCTGACGGCGAGCGCGGCGACGCTCGCCGGCGGCCAGTCGGAGACGCTGACGGCCATCGTCACCGCCGCCGGCTCGACGCCCACCGGCGGCACGGTGACGTTCCTCGACGGCGGCAAGGCCATCGGCACGGCCTCCCTGTCCAAGGGCAAGGCCTCCCTGACGACCTCGGGGCTGACCCTCGGGGCTCACGACTTCACCGCCAGCTACGGCGGCACCGTCATCGACAACCCTTCCGCCTCGGGCGTCGAGCCGACCAGCACGGCGTCGGCCGTCGGCTCGGGGTTGTACGACCCCCAAAGCCTCGCGGTGGACGGCAGTGGCGACGTGTTCGTCGCCGCCTCGACCTACCCGGACGCCGGCCTATTCGTCGAGGTCACGCCCGGCGGCGCAGACGACCGTGGGCGGGGCGTTCGAATAGCCCCGAAGCCGTCGCGGTGGACGGCAGGGCGACGTGTTCGTCGCCGAGCTGGTTTCAAGCCAGGTCGTCGAGGTCAAGCCCGGCGGCGAGCAGACGACCGTCGGCTCGGGGCTGTACGGCCCCTCGGGCGTCGCGGTGGACGGCAGTGGCGACGTGTTCATCGCCGACACGGGCAACAGACGCGTCGTCGAGGTCAAGCCCGGCGGCGCAGACGACCGTCGCCTCGGGGCTGAGTGTCCCCTGGGACGTCGCGGTGGATGGGCAGGGCGACGTCTTCATCGCCGACTATGGCCTCGACCACATCGTCGAGGTCAAGCCCGGCGCGCGCAGACGGCCGTCGCCTCGGGGCTGTACTTCCCCCAAGGCGTGGCGGTGGACGGCCAGGGCGACGTGTTCGTCGCCGACACGGGCTTCGGCCGCGTCGTCGAGGTCAAGGCCGACGGCACGCAGACGACCGTCGCCTCGGGGCTGAACGGCCCCCAGGGCGTGGCGGTGGACAGCAATGGCGACGTGTTCATCGCCAACACGGGGCAGGACGATGTCTTCAAGGTCCAGGCCGGCGTCCCCGTGACCGTCACGCCCGGCACGCCCACGGCCAAAGCCAGGTCGGTGAACGCGGCGCATGACGCCGACACGGCCATCACCCTGGCGGGCACGGACCCCGACTCGCCGGCGCTGCCGCTGACCTACGCCTTCACGCAGCCGTCGCACGGGTCGGTCGCGGTCACCGGGTCGGCGGGCTCGCCGACCGTCGTCTACACGCCCGCCGCCGGATACTACGGGGCCGACAGCTTCAGCTTCACGGCGAGCAACGGCACCAACACCAGCAATCCGGCGACTGTCACGTTGGCCGTGGCGCCGGCGAAGCCGACGGCCAACCCCCGATCGGTGGCCGCGGCGCACGACGCCGGCACGGCGATCACCCTCACCGGCACCGACGGCGACGACGTCCCGGGCCTGGGTTTGACGTACAGCTTCACGCAGCCGGCGCACGGCGTCGTCGCGGTCTCGGGGGTGGCGGGCTCGCCGACCGCCGTCTACACCCCCGCCGCCGGATACCACGGCGCCGATAGCTTCAGCTTCACCGTCAGCAACGGCACCAACACCAGCAAGGCGGCGACCGTCACCTTGGCCGTGGCCCCGGCCATGCCGACGGCCGCCGCCAAGTCGGTGGCCGCGGCGCACGACGCCACCACCGCGATCATCCTCTCGGGCACCGACGGCGACGACGCCCCGGCGCTGCCGCTGAGCTACGCCTTCACGCAGCCGTCGCACGGCAGGGTCACGGTCACGGGGTCGGCGGGCTCGCCGTCGGTCGTCTACACGCCGGCCGCCGGCTACGAGGGGCCGGACAGCTTCAGCTTCACGGCCAGCGACGGCTCCAACGCCAGCAATCCGGCGACCGTCACGTTGGCCGTGGCCCCGGCCACGCCGACCGCCGCCGCCCAGGCGGTAGCCGTGGCGCACGACGCCGCCACGGCGATCACCCTCACGGGCACCGACGGCGACGACTCCCCGGCGCTGCCGCTGACCTACAGCTTCGCGCAGCCGTCGCACGGGTCGGTCGCGGTCACCGGGTCGGCGGGCTCGCCGACGCTCGTCTACACGCCCGCCGCCGGCTACTACGGGGCCGACAGCTTCAGCTTCACGGCGAGCAACGGCACCAACGCCAGCAAGGCGGCGACCGTCACGTTGGCCGTGGCTCCGGCCACGCCGACGGCCGCCGCGCAGGCCGTGGCCGTGGCGCACGACGGCACCGGCACGGCGATCACCCTCTCCGGCACCGACGGCGACGACTCGCCGGCGCTGGGCCTGACCTACGCCTTCACGCAGCCGTCGCACGGCAGGGTCACGGTCACCGGGTCGGCGGGCTCGCCGACGCTCGTCTACACGCCCGCCGCCGGCTACTACCGGGGCCGACAGCTTCAGCTTCACCGCCTCCAACGGCACCAACGCCAGCAAGGCGGCGACCGTCACGTTGGCCGTGGCCCCGGCCACGCCGACGGTCGCCGCCCAGGCGGTAGCCGCGGCGCACGACGCCGCCACGGCGATCACCCTCACGGGCACCGACGGCGACGACTCCCCGGCGCTGCCGCTGACCTACAGCTTCGCGCAGCCGTCGCACGGGTCGGTCGCGGTCACCGGGTCGGCGGGCTCGCCGACGCTCGTCTACACGCCCGCCGCCGGATACGAGGGGCCGGACAGCTTCAGCTTCACGGCGAGCAACGGCTCCAACGCCAGCAATCCGGCGACCGTCACCCTGGCCGTGGCCCCGGCCAGGCCGACGGCCGGCGCAGGCCGTGGCCGTGGCGCACGACGGCATCGGCACGGCGATCACCCTCACCGGCACCGACGGCGACGACTCGCCGGCGCTGGGCCGCTGACCTACCAGGTCACGGCCAGCCGTCGCAGCGGCACGATCTCCGGCTTCAACTCCTCCACCGGGGCCCTCACTACACGCCCCACCCCGGCTACCAGGGCCCGGACAGCTTCAGCTTCACCGCCGCCAACGGCACCAACGCCAGCACGCCGGCCGCCGTCGCGCTCTCCGTCGCCGCCGGCGTGCCGACGGCCATCGCGCAGACCGTAGCCGCGGCCCACGACGCCGGCACGGCCATCACCCTGGCGGGCACCGACGGCGACGACGCCCCGGCACTGCCGCTGACCTACAGCTTCGCGCAGCCGTCGCACGGGTCGGTCGCGGTCACCGGGTCGGCGGGCTCGCCGACGCTCGTCTACACGCCCGCCGCCGGATACTACGGGGCCGACAGCTTCAGCTTCACCGCCTCCAACGGGACCAACGCCAGCAAGGCGGCGACCGTCACCTTGGCCGTGGCCCCGGCCACGCCGACGGCCGGCGCAGACCGTGGCCGTGGCCGCACGACGGCACCGGCACGGCGATCACCCTCACCGGCACCGACGGCGACGACTCCCCGGCGCTGCCGCTGACCTACCAGGTCACGGCGCAGCCGTCCGCGGGTCGGTCGCGGTCACCGGGTCGGCGGGCTCGCCGACGCTCGTCTACACGCCCGCCGCCGGATACGAGGGGCCGGACAGCTTCAGCTTCACCGCCTCCAACGGGACCAACGCCAGCAAGGCGGCGACCGTCACCTTGGCCGTGGCCCCGGCCACGCCGACGGCCGGCGCCAGACCGTGGCCGTGGCGCACGACGGCACCGGCACGGCGATCACCCTCTCCGGCACCGACGGCGACGACTCCCCGGCGCTGCCGCTGACTTACGCCTTCACGCAGCCATCGCACGGTGTCGTCGCGGTCACCGGGTCGGCGGGCTCGCCGACGCTCGTCTACACGCCCGCCGTCGGCTACGAGGGGCCGGACAGCTTCAGCTTCACGGCGAGCAATAGCGCCAACGCCAGCGCCCCGGCCGCCGTCGCGCTCTCCGTCGCCGCCGGCGTGCCGACGACCATCGCGCAGACCGTAGCCGCGGCCCACGACGCCGGCACGGCCATCACCCTGGCGGGCACCGACGGCGACGACGCCCCGGCGCTACCGCTGACCTACAGCTTCGCGCAGCCGTCGCACGGGTCGGTCGCGGTCACGGGGTCGGCGGGCTCGCCGACCGTCCTCTACACGCCCGAACCCGGCTATTACGGGGCCGACAGCTTCAGCTTCACGGCGAGCAACGGCGCCAACGCCAGCGCCCGGGCCATCGTCACATTGGCCGTGGCGCCGGCGACGCCGACGGCCATCGCCCAGTCCGTGGACGTGGCGCACGACGGCACCGGCACGGCGATCACCCTCTCCGGCACCGACGGCGATGACAGCCCGGCGCTGGGCCTGACCTACCAGATCACGGCGAAGCCGTCGTACGGCACGATCTCCGACTTCGACGCCTCCACCGGGGCGCTCACGTACACCCCCGACCCCGGCTACGCTGGGGTCAACACCTTCGGCTTCACGGCGAGTAACGGCGTCAACACCGGCGCCCCGGCTACCATAGCGATCAACGCCCCGACGAACATGGTCCTGACGGCGAGCCAGGCGACGCTCGTCGTGGGCCAGTCGGAGACGCTGACGGCCGCCGTCACCGCCTCCGGCTCCGCCCCCGACGGCGGCACGGTGACCTTCCTCGACGACGGCACGCCCATCGGCACGGCCCCCCTGGTCAACGGCACGGCCGCCCTGACGACCTCGACGCTGGGCGTCGGGCCGCACGAGTTCACCGCCAGCTTCGGCGGCTACGGCTGCTACGACCCATCCGACTCGGGCGTCGGGCCGACCAGCCCGATTCTCGACCGTCGGCCCGATGCTGACCGGGCCCTTCGTCGTGGCGGTGGACGGCCAGGGCGACCTGTTCGTCGGCGACTTGGGCAACAGTGTCTCCGAGATCGCGCCCGACGGCGCGGAGACGACCGTCGGCTCGGGGCTGGCCCAGCCCCAGGGCGTGGCGGTGGACGGAAGCGGCGACGTGTTCATCGCCGACTCGGGCAACAACCGCGTCGTCGAGGTCACGCCCGGCGGCGCGCAGACGACCGTCGGCTCGGGGCTGAGCGATCCCACAGGCGTGGCGGTGGACGGCAGTGGCGACGTGTTCGTCGCCGACTCGGACAATGACCGCGTCGTCGAGGTCACGCCCGGCGGCGCGCAGTCGACCGTCGTCTCGGGTCTGGACGATCCCCAAGGCGTCGCCGTGGACGCCCAGGGCGACGTGTTCGTCACCGACACGTTCAACAACCGCGTGGTCGAGGTCAATTCCAGCGGCGTGCAGACGACCGTCCCCGCGTTGGGGCTGGATGATCCCTGGGACGTCGCGGTGGACGGGCAGGGCAACGTATTCATCGCCGACACGTTCAACGACCGCGTCGTCGAGGTCACGCCCGGCGGCGTGCAGACGACCATCGGCGCGGGGCTGGACGAGCCCTTCGGCCTTGGGGTTGATGGCCAGGGCGACCTGTTCATCGGCGACACGCTCAACAACCGCGTCGTCGAGGCCGAGGCCGTCGTACACGTGACGGTCACGTCCGTCCCGACGAGCATCGCCCTGACGGCGAGCCAGGCGACGCTCGTCGTGGGCCAGTCGGAGACGCTGACGGCCGCCGTCACCGCCTCCGGCTCCGCCCCCGACGGCGGCACGGTGACCTTCCTCGACGACGGCACGCCCATCGGCACGGCCCCCCTGGTCAACGGCACGGCCGCCCTGACGACCTCGGCGCTGGGCGTCGGGCCGCACGAGTTCACCGCCAGCTTCGGCGGCTACGGCGCCTACGACCCCTCCGACTCGGGCGTCGGGCCGACCAGCCCATTCTCGACCGTCGGCCCGGGCTAAACCAACCCATCGGCGTGGCCGTGGACGGCCAGGGCGACGTGTTCGTCGCCGACCAGGGCAACAACCGCGTCGTCGAGGTCAAGCCCGGCGGCGCGCAGACGACCGTCGGCTCGGGGCTGAGCGATCCCACAGGCGTGGCGGTGGACGGCCAGGGCGACGTGTTCATCGCCGACTCGGGCAACAACCGCGTCGTCGAGGTCACGCCCGGCGGCCGCAGTCGACCGTCGGCTCGGGGCTGCACGAGCCCAACGGCGTGGCGGTGGACGGAAGCGGCGACGTGTTCATCGCCGACTCGGGCAACAACCGCGCCGTCGAGGTCACGCCCGGCGGCGCGCAGTGAACCGTCGGCTCGGGGCTGTACGAGCCCATCGGCGTGGCGGTGGACGGCCAGGGCGATGTGTTCGTCGCCGACGCGGGCAACAACCGCGCCGTCGAGGTCACGCCCGGTGGCGCAGATCGACCGTCCTCTCGGGGCTGTACGAGCCCCTAGGCGTGGCGGTGGACGGCCAGGGCGACGTGTTCGTCAGCGACTTGGGCAACAACCGAGTCGTCGAGGTCATGGCCGGCGGCGCGGAGACGACCGTCGGCTCGGGGCTGAGCGAGCCCACAGGCGTGGCCGTGGACGGCCAGGGCGACGTGTTCGTCGCCGACGCGGGCAACAACCGCGCCGTCGAGGCCCAGGCCGGCGTCCCCGTGACCGTCACGCCCGGCACGCCCACGGTCCAGGCCCAGTCGGCGAACGCGGCGCATGAGGCCGGCGTGGCGATCATCCTGGCGAGCACGGACCCCGACATCCCGGCGCCGCCGCCGACCGACGGCTTCACCGTCAGCGACGGCACCCACACCAGCGCCCCGGCGACGGTGTCGCCCGACGTCCGGGCGACCGTCAGCGGCAGGGTGGGCGCGGCCTGGGGCTCCGGCGGCGTCGCCACGCTGCGGACGGCCGCCGACGGCCTCGGCGTGCCCGCGCCGCTGTCGGCCTCCGACGTGTCGGTCACCTCGGCGGACGGCATCAGCGACGGCCCTGTGCCCGTCAGCGGCTCGGGCACGTCATACACGATCGCCCCGGCCCGACCGATCGACGACGCCGACCGGGCGACGGCGACGATCGGCAACGCGAGCATCGCCCCCTTCACCCGGAGGCTGGACGTCCTGCCGGGCGACGCCAACCACGACCGTGAGGTCGCCGGCGCGGACGCGACGCCGGTGAACGACGCCGACCTCGGCCTCTCGTCCGCCATCCCGCCACTGTCCCTCGACGTGCTGGGCGACGGGGTGGTCAACCCGGCGGACGACAGCCCGGGGGCCCGCCGCAAGGGCATCCGCCTGCCCTGACCCGGCGTCCCCCTCGCCCGGCGGCCGTCCCCACCCGACCCCGTTCCCCTCGCCCGATTCGGCCCGAGCCGAACCGGCCGGGAGCGGGGTCGACGGCCGCCCCGGGGCCATCGACGACCGCACACCGGGGGGTTCGCCTTGACGGGTGTCACCTCGACGTCGCCGCGGCCGGCGGGATCGCTCGGCCCCGGGATGGTCCCGACGAGCCCTTCTCCCGAGGCAGGTCTTCTGCCGGGAATCACGTCACTCGCGTCCTCTCGGCGCTCGGGGGGCGGCGTCAGCGGATCGACCTGGACCGCGCCCACCGGATCATCGAGTCGCCCGACGACCTGCTGGTCATCGACGACGCCCTGGGCCGCCTGGAAGCCGAAGACCATCGCCGGGCGGTCCGGCCGCCTGCCTCGGACGGATCGGGCGCGAAGTGAGCTCCTGGATGCTTCGGTCGATCACAACGAAGCGCGCACGGGCCGGTCGATGGCCGTCCCCTCTCGGTCCTCGGACGGGGCCGTCGCGGCGGTGGCCCGTCCGGGCTGCTCTCGACGGCCTGAGGGGCGGGGGACGCTCGGCGTCGGCGGGCGTCGAGGGCCCTCCGCGGCATCGACCCGGGGCGGGCCGGCGTCGAGGTTCCGCCCGGCCGATCCCGCCACGGGCCGGCCCGGCGATCAGGGCGCACCGACCGCGGTCGGATCGGCCGCCCTCTCCACGACTCAGATCGACCAGGCGGCCCGCCCGGCCTGCCTTGACCATCACCGAGGCCCGCGGCGGGATCACCCAGGATTTTTCCTGTCCAGGGATCCGCCGCGGTCGGAGGTTAATCCTCCAGGCGGTCGTCGATGAGCCGGGCCCGGGCCAGCCCGGTCGCCTCCACCCGCTCGTCCCGCGGCATGAGGTCGGGCGCCCCCATCGGCGGCGGGAGCGGGCGGCCCGGCGAGGTTTCCTTTTCCCCTGTCCAGGCCGGGGTCCGGACCGGAGAATAGTACGTATGGCCCACGGGATCGCGACCATGAGCGAATCGGACGACCTCCGCCTGGTGCGGCGTGCCGCCGCCGGCGATGCGGCCGCCGCCGGCGAGGCCCTGGTCCGGCATCGCGCCCGGCTCCGGCGGATGGTCGAGGCCCGCCTGGACCGGCGGGTCCGCGGCCGGGTAGATCCCTCGGACGTGCTCCAGGACGGGTTCGCCGACGCCGTCGCCAGGCTCCCCGGCTACCTGGCCGAGCCCCGGCTCCCGCTGTTCCTCTGGCTCCGGCTGGTCATCGGCGAGCGGCTGGCCAAGGTCCACCGCGACCACCTGGGTGCCCAGCTCCGCGACGCCGCCCGCGAGGTCTCGCTCTTCCGCGGCCCGACGCCCGCGGCCTCCAGCGCCGCGCTGGCGGCGCACCTGCTCGGCAAGGAGACGTCCCCGACCCAGGCCGTGGCCCGGGCCGAGCACTCCTGCGGGTCCAGGAGGCGCTCAATGCCCTCGACCCGCTCGACAGGGAGGTCCTGTCCCTGCGGCACTTCGAAGAGCTGAGCCACGCCGAGGTGGCCAAGGTCCTGGAGATCGGCGAGGCCGCCGCGGCGAAGCGCTCATCCGCGCCCTGAAGCGACTCAAGGACGTGCTCCAGGCCCCCTAGAAGCAGCCCCGAGGTGAGATCGCGATGGCCGATCCGAGCGAAGCCCGCGACGTCCTGCTGAACCTGCTGGCCGAGGAGTTCGCCGCGCGGCACCGGGCCGGGGGGCGGCCGCGGCTGGAGGAGTACTGCGAGCGGCACCCGGAGATCGCCGAGGACATCCGCTCGCTGTTCCCGGCCCTCGTCGAGCTGGAGCGAGCCCGCGCGGACGCCGGCGCCGCCCCGGCGGCGGCCGTCGCGGACGCCCGGCCGCTGGCCGACCTGGGCGAGTTCCGCCTGCTCCGCGAGGTCGGCCGCGGCGGGATGGGGGTCGTCTACGAGGCCGAGCAGGTCGCCCTGGGCCGGCGGGTGGCGCTGAAGCTCCTGCCGGCCTCCGTCATCAGCGACCCGGCCCGGCGGCGGCGGTTCGAGCGGGAGGCGAAGTCCGCCGCCCGGCTGCACCACTCGAACATCGTCCCGGTCTACGGGTACGGCGAGCACGAGGGCACGCCCTACTACGTCATGCAGTTCATCCACGGGCTGGGGCTGGATGCTGTCATCGGCGAGCTCGGCGGCGCGTCGGGCCCGGGCCGGGCGGACGAGTCGGGCCGCCCGGGGCCCGGCGGGCGGTCGCAGATGACCGTCGAGCTGGCCCGCACCCTGCTGGGCGGGGGCGCCGCGGGGGCCCCGATCCGGGACGACGGGGACGGCGAGGCCCCCACGGCGAGTTCGACCGCCGGGGCGAGCCCCGCCCCGTCGCCGGCCCCCCGGCCCGACGGCGGCTCGTCGGCATCGCTCATCACCGCGAGCGTCCTGCTGCCCGGCCAATCCGGGTCGAACGTGGACGGCCCGGCCCGCCGGCGGGCCACCTACTGGGAGAGCGTTGCCCGGATCGGCGTCCAGGTTGCCGGCGCCCTGGCGTATGCCCACCGGCTGGGCGTGCTGCACCGCGACATCAAGCCGAGCAACCTGCTCCTGGACATCGACGGGAATGTCTGGCTGGCCGACTTCGGGCTGGCCAAGGCCGACGACTCGGACGACCTGACGCACACCGGCGACCTGCTCGGCACCCTGCGGTACATGCCCCCGGAGGCGTTCGAGGGGCGGTCCGACGCCCGGGGCGACGTGTACGCGCTGGGGCTGACCCTGTTCGAGCTGGTGGCGCTGCGGCCGGCGTACGAGGAGCGGGACCGGAACCGGCTGATCCGGCAGGTGACGGCCGGCGACCTGCCCCGGCTGCGGCGGCTCCGCCCGGACGCCCCGCGCGACCTGGTGACGGTCGTCGAGAAGGCGATCGAGCGCGACCCGGCGCGGCGGTACCCGTCGGCCGAGGCCCTCGCCGACGACCTCCAGCGGTTCCTCGACCGCCGGCCGATCGCCGCCCGGCGGGCCTCGGAGCTGGAGCGGCTGTCGATGTCGGCGCGACGGCGCCCGCTGATCGCCGGCCTGGCCGCGGCCCTCGCCCTCTGCCTGATCGCGGGCTCGGTCGTCTCGACCATCTTCGCGGTCCGCGCCGACGGGTTCGCCCGCGAGGCCGCCTCGCCGGCGAGGGACGCGGCCGACGCCCGGGACGCCGCGAGCCGGCGGGAAGCCGAGGCGGTCGCGGCGCACGACGAGGCGAAGCAGACGCGCGACGCCGCGGCCCGGCAGGCGGCGGGGCTGCTGCTCGACCGCGGGATCGAGGACGCCGGCGGCGGGAACCCCGCCCGCGCGCTCCACCGGTTCATCAGGGCCCTCTCGCCCTCCCCGCCGACGACCCCGAGTCGGCCCGGCTCGACCGCGCAATCCGCGCCAACCTGTCCGCCTGGGCCGAGACCGCGCCCGCCCTGGAGCAGATCCTGCCCGAGTATTTGATGGCGGCGCCCACCAGCTCCTTCCACCTTCAGGAAGTGGCGTTCAGCCCCGACGGGACCTTACTGGGCCTCCCCATGGACCGGGGCGAATTCCGGTGCTTCCGGACCGACACCGGCCGGCCGGCCGGGCCCCGCGCGGTTCCCGGGCTGGGTCGGTCGTTCCGCGTTCGCCGCCGACGGCCGGGGCGTCTGGGTCGAGTTCACCGACCGCCCGTGGCCGGCGGCGGACGGGTCGAACCCTGGTGCGGATCGACCCGGGATCCGGCCTCCCGACGCAGCCCCCGATCCGGACGGGAGGGCTGTCCGCGCTGGTCGCCGCCCCGGGCGGGCGGCATCTCGTCGGCTCGGTGCTGGGCCTCCACCCGAAGGCCACCGGGCCATCCAACGACGCGCTCCGGTGGCGACGCAGCGCGTGGCGGCGGTCGTCGTCTGGGACGCGACGAGCGGGGCGGTCGCCCGCCGGGTGGAGGTTAACGGCGACTTCGAGTACGCCTACGTGGGCCCCTCGTCGGACGGGGCGAGCGTGACCGCCTGGGTCCCGCGCAGTCGGGCCGATTGGAAGGGTTCCGCTTCGCGGCCGACGGGACGGGGCCCGTGACGCGCCTGGGCCCGCATCCGGCGGGGTCCGCGCGGTCCGATCGCAGGGGGTTGCATTTCCTGGGCGACATGACCGCGGCGCTGGTCGTCGAGGGCGACCAGCTCCACCGCTGGTCGGCACAGGACCCCGGCGTGCTCGGCCCCGGGGTCCCCGCCCCCTTCGACCTGATGCGCCCGGGTCGCCGCCGGACGGCCGGTCGGTGATCTCGGCCGGGGAGGGGCGGGCCTTCGACTCTGCCGCCTGGCCGCCGCGGCCGTCCGGCGTGACCTTCGCCCACCCGGGATGGTTGGAGGAGGGGCTCGGGTTCGGATCGCTGGCTTACAGCCGGGACGGCCGACTCCTTGCGACCGCGGTCGGCCTGCCGGGGTACGACCGGCGCTGCTGGCGGCTCCCCCGCCCCCACAGCCGACCGCCCCTCCCCCTGGCGGAGTCCGCCCGGCTGTCATTGTCATCGGAACGCCGATGGGACCGCACGGTCCTGATCGACCCGCGAGGGGCGAAGGCCCTCCTCGGAGGCTACGACGGGTCGGTCCGGATCGTGGACCTGGCCGACGGCGGTGTTCGCCTGACGGCCATCCGGCACACCCAGAAGATCCGGGACGTGGCCCTCCACCCGGGGGGGCGGCTCTTCGCCGCGGCGAGCGATGACGCCACGGCACGGGTCTGGGAGGTGGACTCCGGCCGGCCCGCCGGCCCGCCGCTTCCGGGCGCCGTCATGGATGCCGCCGTGGCCTTCAGCCCCGACGGCCGCACGCTCGCCGTCGGTGACTACGGCGGCCAGGTCCAGCTCTGGGACTGGCGGGCCGGCTCGCCGGCCCGGCGCGCCTTCGTCCACGACGACATCATCCTGCGCGTCGCCTTCAGCCCGGACGGGCGATACCTGGCCGCCATCAAGACGAAGGACTGGTCGGGCAAGCCCGAGCTGGTGCTCTGGGACGTCGCCTCCGGGACGGCCGTCCTGAGGGTGCCGACCGACGCCGCCTACGGCGAGATGGTCGTATTCCGGCCCGACGGACGGGCGCTGGTCGTCGCGACCAAGACCGAAGGCCTGCTCCTCCGCGAGGTGCCCACGGGCCGGGTCCTGGGCCGCAGGCCGATCGAAGGGCCCGGCGCGGCGCGGTTCTCGCCGGATGGTCGCGTGGTGGCCGCCGCCGAGCGGCGCGGCGTCCGCCTGCTCGACGCCGAGACGCTGCGTCCGCTCCCCGGCGGCTATCTCCCCGCCCCCGTCCCGGTCCCGAGCCTCGCCTTCAGCCCCGACGGGTCCCTCCTGCTGACCGGCCGGACCGAGGGGTCGGCCCAGCTCTGGGACCTGGCCACCCGCAAGCCGGTCGGGCCGCCGGCCGTGCTGATCGGCCCGATCCGCGCCGTCGCGTTCACGCCCGACGGCCGGACGTGCCTCGGCGTGACCCGCGACGGCACCGCGCGTCGCTGGACGGTCCCCGCGCCGATCACCGAGCCGGACCTCGACCGCCTGGCCGACCGCGTCGCGTTGATGCTCGGCCAGCGGATGGGCAACGACGAAGGGCTCGACTCGCTGCCGGCCGATGAGTGGCGGGCCTTGCGGGCCCGAATGGTCGGCGACGGCAGCACGGCCCTGGTGCCGCCCCGGCCGGACGCGGAGTGGCACGAAGCCCGGGCCGCGGACGCCGAGCAGGACCGGGATGGAGTCGGCGCGCTGTGGCACCTGGACCGCCTGGCCGCCCTCCGCCCCGGCGACTGGACGGTCGCGGCCCGCCGCGGGCGGGCCCACGCCGCCGCCGGGCGCCGGGACGAGGCCGCCGCGGCCTACGAGCTCGCCTCCCGCCTGGCCCCGGCGCCGCGGGCCGTCGCCGACTGGCTCCGGGTCGTCGCCGGCGACGAGGAGGCGGCCGGGCGGAAGGAGGCGGCCCTGTGGAACCTGGACCGGGCCGTCGCGACGGCCCCCGAGGATTGGACCCTGTACGCCCTGCGGGCCGGCCTGGCGGGCCCGGCGGGGCGACCGCCGACGAGGATGCCGCCGCCTGCCGCGGGGCCGACGCGGAATTCCTCGTGCGGGCCGCCACCCGCGCGGCCGACTCCGGCGACTGGCCGCGGTGCGCCGGGCTCCTCTCCCACCTCCCCGGCGACCCGGCCCCCTCGACCCAGCAACGCTATCTCCAGGCGGTCGCGTGCCTGAAGGTCGGCGACGTCGCCGGCTATCGAGGTGCGTGCGCCGCCATCGCGGCGCGGCTCGCGACGCCCGGCCCCTCGTTGTCGGCCGCGGAGGCGAACGATGCGGCGATGGCCTTCGCCCTCGGCCCGGACGCCACCCGGGATTGGAGCGGGCCGCTCTCCTGGGTCAACCATGCCGTGGCCCGGCTCGACGCCCACGCCGCGGCCCACCCCCACAGCAAGGACTCGCTCCACCTCCATCGCCGGAACTTCCTGGTGACCCGCGGGGCCGTCCTGTTCCGGGCCGGCCGATTCGAGGAGTCGGCGAGGGCGATGCGGGAAGCGACGGAGCCCCGCCTCGACGGCGGTACCTTCCAGGCCTGGTCTTTCCTGGCCCTCGCCGAGCATCGCCTCGGCCACGCGAAGACCGCGGCGTCCGCCGCCGACGAGGCCCGAGCCAGTCGGCGCGATCCCGACCCGCCACGGCCTGGGACCGGGCCGAAATCGACCTGTTGGCCGCGGAATTGGGCGCCGTCCGGTCGCTCGCGCCCGGCAAGTGAAGGGGGATCGGTTACGAGCCCTCCGGACCGCACCCGAATGAGGCCGGGTTCGACTCGTCGCGGTCGGCGCCTGGCCCGGCTCTCAGGAGAGGCCTCGGCCGGGCGACTCGTGGAAGTCATCGACCGAGTCTGACTCAGCGGCAACGGGCCGGCCGGCACGACCTGCCGTTTCGCGTCTCGCTCGGCTCCCCTCTTCAACCTCTTTCACCGCGGCGATCGGCCCGCTTCGGTCCGAGCCCACCGAAGCGGACGGGTGCAGGCCGCTTCGGTCATCCTACCGGCCCAGGTTCGGGATTCGAGCGTCTGGCCGGGCCGAGGGCCAGGATACGTGTCAGGCGAGGATCTTCTCGACCACCGCGCCATGCACATCCGTCAGGCGGTGGTGCCGGCCCTGGTACAGGAACGTCAGCCGGGTGTGGTCGATGCCCAGGCAATGCAGCAGGGTGGCGTGCAGGTCGTGGACGTGGACCGGGTCCCGGATGATGTTGTAGCCGAAGTCGTCGGTGGCGCCGTGGGTGATCCCCGGCCGGATGCCCCCGCCGGCCAGCCAGATGGTGAAGCAGCGGGGATGATGGTCGCGGCCGTAGTCCTCGGCCGTCAGCCGGCCCTGGCAGTAGACGGTCCGGCCGAACTCGCCGCCCCAGACGACCAGCGTCTCGTCGAGCAGCCCGCGCTGCTCGAGGTCCCGCACCAGCGCCGCGGAGGCCCGATCGGTGTCGCGGCACTGGCCGGCGATCTGGGCGGGCAGGTGCGCGTGCTGGTCCCAGCCGCGATGGAAGAGCTGGATGAACCGCACGCCCCGCTCGGCCAGCCGGCGCGCCAGCAGGCAATGGGCGGCGTACGTCCCGGGTCGTCGCACGTCGGGCCCGTACATCTCCAGGACCGATTCGGGCTCGTCCGAGAGGTCGGTCAGCTCGGGGACCGACGTCTGCATCCGGAAGGCCAGCTCGTACTGGGCGATCCGCGTGAGGATCTCCGGGTCGCCGGCGTCGCGGTGGTTGATCGCGTCGAGCCGGGCACGGTCGTCGAGCATCCGCCGCCGCGCCGCCCGCGAGACGCCGGCGGGATCCGAGAGGTAGAGGACCGGGTCGCCCGTCGAGCGGAACTTCACCCCCTGATATGTCGTCGGCAGGAAGCCGCTGCCCCAGAGCCGGTCATACAGCGGCTGGTCATTGGGGTTGCCCGACCCTTGCGAGATCATGACGACGAACGCCGGCAGGTCGTGGTTCTCGCTCCCCAGCCCGTAGGCCGCCCAGGCGCCGATGCTGGGCCGCCCCGCGAGCTGGGCCCCGGTCTGGAAGAAGGTGACGGCCGGGTCGTGGTTGATCGCCTCGGTGTGCATCGACTTGACGAAGCAGAGCCGATCGGCGACGGCCGCGGTGTGCGGCAGCAGCTCGCTGATCGTCGCGCCGCCCCGGCCGTGCCGCGCGAAGCGGAACCGGCTCGCCGCGACCGGGAATCGCTCCTGCCGCGAGGTCATGCCGGTGAGCCGCTGGCCCATGCGGATCGAGTCGGGCAGCTCGCCCCCGTGCAGGCGGGCCAGCAGGGGCTTCTCGTCGAAGAGGTCCATCTGCGACGGCGCGCCCGACTGGAACAGGTAGATCACCCGCTTCGCCCGGGCGCGAAGTTCGGGAAGCCCGCGACGCCGGCGCCGATCGGGGACGGGCCGGCCGCCGCCGCCGGGCGATCGCGACCGAGCAGCGCCGCCAGGGCCATCGCGCCCAGGCCGGGTCCGGTCCGGTCGAGGAACTGGCGGCGCGTCAGGAGCTGCCGGAGTTCGGCCGTCGGGTCCACGTGCGTCACTCCCTGGTGATGCGTCTCGTCGAGGTTGAGGATCAGTTGCGCCGTCGCGGTATAGGCCGCCAGCTCGGCGGCATCGAGCCGGGGGTCGCGGATCGATTCGCCGACGGAGATCAACGCGGCGGCGGCCGCGGGATCGCGGCGGAAGCGGGCGAGCTGGTCGGCGAGGCCGTCGAGCAGGATGGACAGCTCCTCCGGCCGTGGCCGCCGGCCGGTGGCGGCCCGGAAGGCCGCGGTGACCCGCGATTCGGGGCTGGGCCCGGCCTCGCGCATGATCCGCTCGGCGAAGCCGCGGGCGGCCTCGACGTATGTGACGTCGTTGAGCACGCTCAGGGCCTGAACCGGCGTGTCGGTCCGCACGTCGCGGACGACGCACGTCTCGCGGCCCGGCGCGTCGAAGGCGACCATCGACGGCGGGGGCACGGTCCGCTTCCAGAAGATGTACAGGCCCCGCCGGTACAGGTCGGGCCCGTGGTCCTGGACATAGTTGGAGTCCGACAGCTCGGTCGCCCCCAGCTCGGTCCAGAGTCCCGGCGGCTGGTAGGGCTTCACCGACGGCCCGCCCGTCCGCTCGGCGAGCAGCCCGCCGAGCCGCAGCGCCTGATCGCGGACCATCTCCGCCGGCAGGCGGAGCCTCGGTGCCCGCGCCAGCAGGCGATCCTCGGGATCGCGGCGGTACGCCTCGGCCGCGGCGCGCGACGACTGCCGGTAGGTGGAGCTGGTCACCATGAGGCGGAGCATCGCCTTGACGTCCCACCCCGAACGGATGAACTCGGCGGCCAGCCAGTCCAGGAGCTCGGGATGGCTCGGCGGCTCGCCCTGGGCGCCGAAGTCGTCGACCGTCTTCACCAGCCCGGTGCCGAAGAGCATCTGCCAGTCGCGGTTGACCGCCACCCGCGCCGTCAGCGGGTTGGCCGGATCGACGAGCCAGCGCGCCAGGCCGAGGCGATCGACCTTCCGCCCCCCGGGCCAGGGCGATGGCGCGATCGCCCCCGGGACGCCGGGCTCCACCCGGGGCCCCGGCTGGTCGTACTGGCCGCGGATCAGGACGTGCGTCGGCCGTGGCGACGGCATCTCCCGCATGACCATCGTCGTGGGGATCCGATCGGCGAAGGCGTCGAGGTCCGTCCGCGCCGATTCGGCCTGCGCGGTCAGCCGCTTGACGGCCTCGGCGGCCCCGGTCGCCAGGAAGCACCGGCGGATCTTCGACGCCTGCCCGGCCGACCGGCGCCGGGGGGGATCGCCGCGATCTCGGTGATGGACTCGCGCGTCGCCAGGATCGCGATCGCCTCGGGGTCCATCGCCCGATCATAGACCGCCGGCCCATCGATGGCCCCCGCGAACCGCGCCTCGGGGCCGCCGCCCGCCCCGATCCGGAGCGGCTGCCGGGTGGCGAACGACTGGTTCAGCTCGTCCAGCAGCACGTTGAGAGTGGCGAGCCGGCCGTCGATGTAGACCCGGACCCCGCCGGCGACCCGCGACCCGTCATAGGTCACCGCGACGTGCGTCCATCGGTCGGCCGGGATGTCGGCCTGCGTCTCGACCCGGATGGCGTCGTCGAGCCAGCGCTTGACCAGGTTGACCTGGATCCGGCCCCGGACCAGGGCGACGCCGTAACCCTCGCCCTCGGGCTGGTCGGCCATCCGCGAGAGGATCGTGCCACCTCGGCGGCCGTCCGGCCTGATCCGGGCGGCGAGCGTGAACCTGTCGAAGAAGCCGAACCCGGCGACGTCCCCGGCGTCGAGCGGCGCCGTCGTCGGGCCGTCGCGACGCGACGAACCCGGTCCGGGGAAGACGCGGTGTCGGTCCGGGGACCAGTCGATCGCCGGGCGAGGGGGGATCGACGACTCCCAGGCGGCCTGGGCCGCCGCGATCTCCGGCTCGCGCCGCCGCAGCTCGCCCTCGAGCTCGTCGCGACGGGATCCGAGGCGGTCGAGCTCGCGCTGCTGGGCGGGCGTGGGGGCCTTGATGTACGGCGGCGAGTTGCCGAACTTGATCGCCCGGCCGTCCTCGGGGACGTTGTTGAAGAAGGCGAAGAGCCGGTAGTAATCCTGCTGCGAGATGGGGTCGAACTTGTGGCCGTGGCAGCGGGCGCAGCCGATGGTCAGGCCCAGCCAGACGGTCGCCGTGGTGTCGACGCGATCGACCACATACTCCGCGGCGTATTCCTCGGGGATGATGCCGCCCTCGGCGTTGCCGCGATGGTTGCGGTTGAAGCCGGTCGCGATCTGCTGCTCCAGGGTCGCGCCGGGGAGCAGGTCGCCGGCGAGCTGCTCGATCGTGAAGCGGTCGAAGGGCAGGTTGCGGTTGTAGGCGTCGATCACCCAGTCGCGCCACCGCCACATGACCCGCGGCCCGTCGGTCTGATAGCCGTTGGTGTCGGCATACCGCGCGGCGTTGAGCCAGCGGATCGCCAGCCGCTCGCCGGTCCGGGGCGAGGCCAGCAGGCGATCGACGGCCCGCTCGTAGGCGTCGGGGGCAGGGTCGCGCTCGAATGCGTCGAGCTCGGCGAGGGTCGGCGGCAGGCCGGTCAGGTCGAGGGTCGCCCGCCGGAGCAGCACGCCGCGCTCGGCCTCGGGCGACGGGGAGAGGCCCTCGCGCTCGAGCCTGGCCAGGACGAAGGCGTCGATCGGGTTGCGGACCCACCCCGCGCGGCCGACGCGGGGGATCGGGGGCCGTTCGGGCGGGATGAACGCCCAGTGCGGCTGCCATCGCGCGCCCTCGGCGATCCAACGGCGGAGCGCCTCGATCTGCGGCGCGGTGAGGTCCTTGCCCGACTTCGGCGGCGGCATCCGCTCGTCGGCATCCTCGGCGGTGATCCGGCGATAGAGCTCGCTGGCGGCCGGATCGCCCGCGACGATCGCGCGGCGGCCGTCGCGATCGGCCCGGGCCGACGACTCGAGGTCGAACCGCAGGCCGGCCTTGCGCCGGGCCGGGTCGGGCCCGTGGCAAGGGTAGCAATGGTCGGACAGGATCGGCCGGATCTCGCGATTGAACGCGACGGGCGCCTCGGGATCGCCCGTCGCCGTCGCGGCCGAGATCGCCAGCAGTACGAGCGCGGTTTGCACCACGGCTGTTCCCCCCCTCCGACGAGCTCCACGATCGCACCCGCAAGCCAGAGCGCCGAACGGTCGGAGGCATACGATGGGACGACCCCGTCGATGCGGGCCCCCATCGACGAGCCCGCATCGACGAGCCCGACGCGCCAGCGAGTGGGTGCCCCCATCGACGAGCCCGCATCGACGAGCCCGACGCGCCAGCGAGTGGATCCCCCAGCCGTCCAGGCCATCCACTCGCTGGCGCGTCGGGCTCGTATGCGCAACGCAACCGCGAGGCGCTCTGATATAAGGCCGGCGCCGGGCGGGCGGAACCCTGGTCCCGGGGCGTCGTACGATCGCGGGAAGGGTGTGTATCCCCGGATCATCTCGACCACGGATCGCACGAAGGACACGGATCAAGACCGGGATGTGATCCGACCTTCCGTCCGTGGCCGGTCTCCGCGGGAAGCTCGACCGGGACGCCGTTGGGGATTCGTGGCTCGGTGCCGGTCCGGATCAATCCTCTTCCGGCGACTGGAAATCCAGCCCGGCGCGGCGGACCCAGGGCCAGAGTGGGTCGGACGGACGCGGGTAGTCGGTCGCGGGCGGGTCGGACCGGTCGCCCGAGAACCGCGAGGCGAAGACGCAGCCATTCTCGAACCGATAGCGGAGGTTGGCGATCGTCAGCTCGTCGCCGTTCTTCATCCGGCCGATCTCGACCGGCATGCCGTTGATCCGGATGCCGTTGGTGCTGCCCAGGTCCTTGACCCACAGCTCGCCGTCCTCGAGCGCCAGGCAGCAGTGGTGCCGCGAGACGCGGGGGAAATTCAGGCGCGTGTCGCACTCCGGGTGCCGGCCGACGATCATCGGGCCGCGGTCCAGCAGGATATTCGGTCCCTCTCCGAGGGCCACCAGCCGCGCGAACATCAGCGGATACCTCGACCTCGGTGCCGAACGGGCCTACAATCATCATCGATTGCCGGCGCTAATCCGATTGTGTGGCTCATTGTAATAGGCACCTCAGCCCCCCGCCAGATGGAAGCACCCGAGTTGTCGAGTAACGATATCCAGGACATCGACGAGGTCCGCCGCGCCAGCGAGGAGCGTCTGATCCACTCGCGCCGCACGAGCTGGGCCGGGACCGTCGTCGTCGCCGCCCTGGGCGTCGCGTTCTTCAGCCTGTTCGCCGCGTTCCACCATCCCCTCGTCGGGCTGGCCGTCAACGCGGTCATCCTGGTGCCGATCCTGCTCATCATCTGGGTCGATCACGCGGTGACGGCATCCGCGCCCGGCGGTTGCTCCGCGACAGCGACGGCGACAGCGACCGCGAGCCGTCAACGGAAGACGGGCGATGAAAGCGGATCGACCGCCTCCACCGCCCGCCTGTTCGCATCGGCTGGATCAGCTCCAGCTCATCCCGGCGCCGACGAGCGCGGGCTCGTCGAACGCCTCGTCGGCGCCGTCATCCTGGTTGTCGTCGTCGCCGTCGGTCCACTCGCGGGCATCGGCGACGGACGCCTCGAGCTCCATTCGCAGCCGCTTGCGGGCGGTGTGCAGCCGACGCTTGACCGTGCCCAGCGGCACGCCCAGGCTCTCGGCGATCTCGATCAGCGAGCGGCCGCGGATGTAGAACGCATCCAGGGCCTCGCGGTCGAGCGACTTGAGCCGGCCCAGGGCCTCGCGCAGCCGCTCGGCTCGCTCGCGGGTGATCAACTCGTCGAGCGGCTCGTCCGAGGGCCGCGAGGCCCCCTCGAGCACGCCGACCTCGACGCTCGGCGGCTCGACCCGACGCGTCGCCCGGTTGATCGCCATCCGCACGGCGACCTGCCGCAGCCAGCCGGCGAACCGCTCGGGCTCGCGGAGCTGGCCGATCCGACGCAGGACGTGCAGGAACACCTCCTGCGTCAGCTCCATCGCGTCGCTCGCGTTGGACAGCCGCCGCAGCGCGATCGCGTACACCGTCGGCTGGAACTGCTCGACCAGCTCGCCGAAAGCCGCCCGGTCGCCCCGCTGTGCCCGGCCGACCAGCCCGGCCAGCGCGGTCCAGTCCCGGCTCTCCGTGTCGATTTCCCTCGTCATGAGCAACACGTCAACCGCCTTCCCCGCTCGCGGGGATCCAGCCGGTCTCGACCCTTGGGATGTGGGGCGGCCCGCGTCGCGTGGATCGCGGGGCCGCGAGGGCCGAGACCGGCGCCATCGTGGACGTCTTCTCGCTCGAAGCCGGATCAGATGGAGCGGGCCGCGAGGCCCGGCCTGCCGGGATCTCCCATCCCAGGCGCGAACGGCCGGCTCGACGACGCGCGCTCTCCGGCGCGGCGACCAGTGGGTGACGGCGCGTGCGCGGCGGGTCCATGCGGACGCCGGCCGAGAGGAGGGTTCGCCTCATCCCTGCCGACCGGGGACCTGCCGTGCCAGCCAGACCGGGTTGTCCACTCCCAGCCGATGAGCCGCGGGGACCGCGGTGATCCGATCCATCAGACCGGTCGGGTCGCGCCCTCGGTAGGGGCAACGCGACGGCCGGACGATCGGGCCGCGGAAGACGACGGGCTCAACGGGACGAGAGCGGGCGGTCGGGACTCACTTTCCTGTGCTCGCGGCCGCGAATATCGCGGTCGCGGCGGGGGTAGCGGCAGCTCGCCGGACGGCGCGCTTCGGGCCGGGTTTGGCCGGGGCTTTCCGCTCGTCGGCACGCTTCACGGAACTCCGCTCGCCAAATAGCGAGCTGAGCTCCGTACTGGCGGCCAATGCGGTTAAGCCTCGGGTCACTCCGACGCCGACGCACGGTTCGGGGCGACCGACGAGGTCTGCCGGCCTCGATCGGGTCGCGACCGCGAACGTCCGCCGCGGGGTGGCCGGGTTGCCTCGGTCGGCACCCCGGCTGGCCTTGCTGCCGGGAAAATGAGCCCAAAATGGACGGCATGACGGACCCCACTGGCATCATGGGGTCCACTTCATACCACGCCATCGCTTCGCGCAAGACGTCATGATGGACGTGACGGGTGCGCAGGGTCTGACCGCCGTTCATGACGTTCGCATCAAGCGCGAACGACCGCGTCCCGAGATTCAGCCGGTTGGAAAGCGACCGAGCCGACAGCGTCGAGTTCGTGCGGTGGAACATGGCGAAACCCTCGCATCCGCCGATTGTGGCGGGAATTGGAGGTGACCGAGAGCCGCGCGGAACGACGTTCCGGGCCAGGGTCACGGGGGAATGGGACGCTCCCGCGTCCCGCGGTCAAATTCGAGTCATGGGGTCCGTTCGGCTCCCGAGACGTCGATACGACCGGGCCACGCACCCGGCCAGTCCGCCGCGCCTCGTGCCATCCGGCGGTCGGCCGCCCGTGCCAACACGGCGACCGGCGATCCGCCCGGGGACCGAAACGCGACTCTCACAGGGTTACACGGCATAGACATCTTATCGCAGAAACTTGTTCGCGCAATCTCGAAAAATATTTCGAGGGGAGCCCGGCGGGAGGCCCGCCCGGGATTGTCGCCCTCGGCATCTCGTGGATTTAACAGTTGTTGCGCCCACTGGCCCGGGTCGGCGAGGAGCAACCCCGGACTCACCGGCGGTTCGCGGTTCGGCGCGGGTCTCCCGACGCCGCCGCAGGCCCGGGCCGACTCCCAGGTCGGTCATGCTTCAGCCCTGACGCCGATCCGGTCGAGCGGGCCGGACCGTGCAGGCGGAAGCGTGACCGACATCGGCCCGGGCCGACAGCTCTCCCGAGCGGGCCAACTGGGCCGTCTCGAGGCTTTCCGCCCCGCCAATAGCGGCTTCTGAGACTCACGCCAAACTGCGACCAATCGGCCAAATATGAACCGAATCGCGGAAACGCCGCCGCGCCGGAAAACTTTGGAGAATCTCAAGAAATATTTTCTGCTTTTGGCCAAAGGGCTTGCGTCAAGAAAATGCCGCTCTTCGCCGATAGGTGCATTTCAGTTTTTGCAAACCTGATACATCCTATATATAGGGGGAGAGAAGAAGGCAGAGGGGGTACAGGGGGTTTTGGGGGCCCTGGAACATGAAATGCATGCACACAATCCCTGCCTGGACTTGATGGGATCGTCCTGAGCGGCGGCTGCCAGGTCACCCGCGACCGAAGAACTTCGCCAGCTCGCAGGTCACTGTCCTATCCCCGGCCGAAGTGCTCGAACCATCTCCGAGAGTCAACCTGGCCTGAATCGCAGAGATCCCATCTGTTCGAAACCATCGTCCGTGTTGATCGAACACAGAACAGGGGTATCAGAAAGGACGTGCAACCAGGATTGCACGAGTGATTGCAATCTTAGTTCCGTCTTTTTCACCGTGTTACTCAAGACACTCTTCAATGCCTGCTTCATGTGCCGTTGAGGGTTGATTTGATGACACCGCTTCCCGCGTTCTATCACCGCAGGGCGGTTCCGGAGGACGCAGCCGTCCTCGACGAGGCGGAGGGAGCCCTCGTCACCCGCGGTCACGGGGTAGTCGCCCTCGAGTGTTTCAAGCCCTGGCGGGAGGACTTTGAAAGAATCTATCGCCGCCACGGCGCAGGCGCTGTTCAAATCAACTCGACGGCGAGCTGGAAAGGGCTCTCTTTGGACTTCCTCCGGCGTCTTCCGAACTTGCGACGAGTCCGGCTGGGGCTCGACGTCCCGTTCGACCTCACGCTGGTGGGCGAGCTCAAAGGGCTGGAGGCACTCGATCTGAACTGGCGCGTGCCGGGATCTCCCGGAGAGGTCAACTTCCGGGGGTTCGATCGGCTCAGGGAATGCTCAATCTCCTGGCACCCCGCCTTCGCGTCGTTGCTGAACGTGCGGTCCCTCCGGTATCCTCTTGCTTTATGACGCGCCACGTCTGAAGGAGCTGGACCTCGTCGGTCTCCCTCAACTCGCGGAGCTCGGCCTGATGTCCTGTCCCGCGCTCACCCGAATCCGCTTCTGCGATGAGGCCAGAGTCCTGGCACTGGAACTGTCGAACTGCGGGAGGCTGGTGCCGGACTGGGGCCGACTCGCTGCCGATCTGCGGTATCTGTGCATTCGAGGCCGGCTCGGATTTGCGCTCGATGAAATTGCGAGGGCCGCCGCTCTCGAGCATCTGTGGGCCGAGCCGCTCAGCGGGCGATCCGCGGATCTCGGCCCGCTGCTGCGAGCCCTCCCTCATTTGAGTGGCGTCAGCTTGATCGATCTGAAGGCGAAAGCGGAGATCGTCGCGCAAGTGAAGGCGATCAACGACGCCCACGGGCATGGTGCGAGTCTCACGGCACGACCGCCGACGCATATTCTGGACTCCGAACCGGCACCCCTGGAGAGCAAGTGAGAGTGGAAAAAAGGGGGTGCAACTAATATTGCATGGTTGCTTGCAATGTAGAGTCGAGGTGTGGCGCGGTGGCTCCGTCTCATCGACGAGGCTCCGTCTCCACACCCCGCTCATCAAACTGGACAGGCGGTTTTCCCGCATCCAGCTTTCGGACAAGGCGTCTCTCATCTCGAGTTCACACGTTCGCTCACGAGACCGTTGCGGCTACTTTCGTCGGAGCCGGTGCAATCCCAGACTCCTGGTACAGGTAGGCATCCGGGTATCGTGTCGTACCCGAACCCTGCACCTTGAACTTCGCGCACAACCACTGGCGCACCCGGTAACGGACGTGGCTTTCGACGTTGCGGTAGGCCGCGCTGACCGTCCCGATGCGGAAGTAGTTGGACCAGCCCCGCAATTTGCGGTTGATCCGACCAATCTGCGCCTCGACCGCCAGCGGAGTCTTTCGCCGCGTCGTCAGTTCACTGATCTCGTTACACAGCCGGAGCACCTTCTTCCGCGACGGACGCGGCCCGATGTAGGACGCCCCCGTGCGGCGGTCATAGGTCCGGCCCAGGGTGTAGCCCAGGAAGTCGAACTGCTCCTCGGGCAGGCGACAGAGCCGCGTCTTGGTCTCGTTGACCGTCAGCTTCAGCCGGGACATCATCCCCCGCATCATGGCCATCGCCTCCTCGGCGGTGCCACGACAGCAGATGACGAAGTCGTCGGCATAGTTGACGATGTGGGCGACCAGACGCCGCTCATGACCGCCGGTCTTCCATCCCTTCACAAAGCGTCGCATGTAGACGTTCGACAACAATGGTGAGATCGGTGCCCCTTGCGGAGTCCCCATCCCCTGGTCTTTGTTCCGGGTCGTCCGATGGCGATGCCCCTTCGCGTCGGTCTCTTCCACCGGCGTCTCCAGCCACAGCTTGATCAGCCGCAGGACGCGGCCGTCGCTGATCCGCCGGGACATCGACTTCATCAACTCGTGATGGGGTATGCTATCGAACGAAGCCATGCCTTGATACCCCTGTCAACAACCCGCCCGAGCCCGCTCCCGAGGAGGTCGAGGTAACCGACCCGACCCATCCCCTCTTCGGACGCCGCTTCCCCCTCATCTCGATCTCCCGTCAACCGCGCCGCACCGCGTTTGTGTTCGTGACCTATCGCGACACGATGCGGCTCCGCATCCCCATCACCTCGACCAGCCTGGCACCGAGCCAATCCCGCTTCCTCCGCACAAAATGGACCCAGGAAGCCGTTTGGGAACTCCTTTCCTTGGTCACGGAGGGTGAGGCGTCATGTCACAGCCCCGGCACGTCTGGCGGAGACTCCCGCAACCCTTGAGGCAACAGGCGATCGACGACATCACGGCCATCTGTGCGGAGGTTATTCATGAGCATTTCCGAACTCATCACGCCGTTCCACCTCGGCCGAAAGGCCCTCATCTATGTCCGGCAATCGAATCCCCACCAGGTCCTCACCAACCAGGAGAGCCAACGCCTCCAGTACGCGCTCCGGCAACGAGCCGGTGAGTGCGGCTGGGCAGAGGACGCGATCGAGGTGATCGACGCCGACCTCGGCCGGACCGCCAGCACTACCCAGGGCCGGCAAGGGTTCAAGGAGGTCGTCGCCCAGGTCACCCTCGATCAGGTCGGTATTATCTTTTCCTACGATGTCACGCGACTGTCACGGAACTGCACCGACTGGTATCAGGTCCTCGACCTGTGCGGTTATCGCCGGTGCCTCATCGGCGACCGAGACGGGATCTACGACCCGGCCACGATCAACGGTCGCCTCCTGCTCGGCTTGAAGGGCCAGATCTCGGAACTGGAGCTCCATACGATCAAGGCCCGGCTTACTGCCGGCCTGATCAATAAGGCCCAGCGCGGCGAGCTCGCATTGACGCTGCCCGTGGGGCTCGCCCGCGATCCTCTGGGCCGCGTCGTGAAGCGCCCCGACCGGGAAGTCCGGGATCGCATCGACCTCATCTTCGCCACCTTCCTCCGGGTGCGCTCCCTCGCCGCGGTCGTTCGTTCATTCAATTCCGAGTCTCTGTTCGTCCCACGACGTAACAGATTCGGCGACGTCGCTTGGCGACGCCCGACCGTCTCCTCCATCGGCGCGATCCTCAAGAATCCGGCCTACGCCGGGTCGTTCGTCTACGGCCGGACCCGGACCGAGAGGACCGGCCTCGATCACCATCCGGTTCAGAGACCCCGGCCGGTCTCCGAGTGGCGAATTCACATCAGGGACTTGTATCCCCCCTACATCGACTGGACCACGTATGAGAAGATTCAGGGCATGATCCGCGACAACCACAGCGAGTACGACCGGAACAAGACCCGAGGCGTCCCGCGGCCGGGGAAGGCCCTGCTGCACGGCCTCGTCCACTGCGGCGAGTGCGGCCACAAGATGGTCGTTCAGTACAAGGGAGGGACGCAATACCTCTGCAACTCGCTCCGGCAACAGACCCAGGTCCCGGTCTGTCAACGCATCCCCGGCGACCCGATCGACGACCACGTCGTCGGCCTCTTCTTCGAGGCCCTGGCCCCGGCGGAGCTGGATGTCTTTGACCGGGTCATGGCCTCGGCCTCCGAGGAACGCGAGCAGGCCCATCGCGCACGTCGGCAGCAGATCGAACGGCTCCGCTATCAGGCGGACCTCGCCGAGCGGCAGTACCAGAAGGCCGACCCCGACAACCGCCTGGTCGCCGCCGAACTGGAGAGGCGCTGGGAGTCGGCCTTGCGGGAACTGAAGCAAGCGGAGGACGCGTTCGAACGCGATAAGCATGAGCAATCGATGCCAGGAGGGCTCGACCCCGAGACGCGGCGGTTGCTCACGGAAGCCGGTCGCCGAATCCCGGCATGGTGGCGGGCCGATCGCTTCTCCCGCGAGCAGAAGAAGTCGCTGTTGCGGAGCCTGGTTGACAAGGTCGTGGTTCGCCGTTCCGCCCCGGACCGGGTCCACTGCCGGGTGGTCTGGAAGGGGGGCGAGACGACCGACGCTGACATCGCGGTCACCGTCGGTTCCTGGTCGCTCCTCTCCGCTGGCCGGGAGATCGAGGGAGCGATCCTCGAGATGGCCCGGCAGGGGAAATCCGATGAAGAGATCGCCCGATGTTTGACCGAGCGCGGTCACCACTCCCCGCGACACACGACGGTCCTGCGCAGCTCCGTGCAGATCGTCCGCCTCCGCCACGGACTGATCCGCGACCGCAAGCAATCGCACCCGAGGCAGATCCCGGGCTACTTGACGGTGCCGCAACTCACCGCGAGGCTAGGACTCGAACGGAGCTGGATCTACGATCGCATCCACAACGGAACGATCCAGATCGGCCTTGATCCCGAACGCAACCTCTACCTGTTCCCCGACACCACCGAGACCCTCGACCAGTTGCGATGGCTCCGGGCGGGGGAGCTCAACTCTTTGCGCCATTAGGAGGGCATCAAGATGCCATCTCGAAGAATTTTCGGATATCGACCTCCACGATCCAGCCGCCCCCCATCGCCATCGTCTGCTGCCACAGGCCCTCCAGGGCTCGGTGTGCCGATCGTCCCGGACGGAAGCCGTACGAGCAGTCCTTGAAGTCCTGCTCGTAGATCGCCTCCAGGATCATGACCACCGCACGCTGGAGCACCTTGTCCTCGAAGGTCGGGATCCCCAGAGCGCACTACCCTCTCCTCCCAACCGCCTTCGGGCT
Source organism: uncultured Planctomycetota bacterium (assembly GCA_963771445.1). GTDB lineage: Bacteria > Planctomycetota > Planctomycetia > Isosphaerales > Isosphaeraceae > JAKAUH01. Next base: position 425,901 of record CAVYTQ010000003.1, read on the forward strand.
TCGTCACCATCACCCATCCGCATCATCCGCTCCGCGGACAACGGGTCGAGATCGTCCGGCTCCGCCGGGGTCTTGATCCTGATCTCGTCGTCCGGCTCCCCGACGGCCGGCATGCCGCCATCGCCCTGAGCAGCACCGACTACGCCGCCCCACTCGGGGGCGATCACCCGCCGCGGTCGAACCACCTCCTCGACCTCACGGGCCTTCGTCTGATCCTCCAACTCGTCGATCGCATGACTGACGACCGTCGGCAGGCGACCGGCCCCGATCACCGCACCTCGTCATCCCCGCCCCGCTCTCGCTAAGATCACCACCAGAGTTCAGACACCGCCTGCCTCTTCCTCTGAGGTGTTCTTATGAGCCTGAAACCATCTTCCACCGATCTCCTCGTCTCACCCGCCCAGGTCTGGGGCGGGCTCGCCACCGAGGCCAAGGCAGGCGCCATCCGACTGATGGCGCACCTGGCTTCCGACCTCGCGTTCCAAGGAGCCGACCCGACTCATAAGGAGATTAAATCGTGTTCTCACGACTCGGTCACCCCAAGATCCGCACCGCGCACCTCGACCGCCACGCCCTGATCTATGTCCGCCAGTTGACCCCGATGCAGGTGCGCGACAACATCGCCAGCACCGCGCGGCAATACGACCTGGCGCGCTCCGCCGACAGATTCGGATGGCCCGAGCAACACATCCAGGTCATCGACCAGGACCAGGGCCACTCCGGGGCCTCCGCGATCGGTCGCGACGGCTTCCAGTACCTGATGGCCGAGGTCTGTCTCGGTCACGTCGGCGCCGTGCTCAGCCTCGAGGCATCTCGTCTGGCACGTTCCAACAGCGACTGGTGCCGACTCATCGAGATCTGTAGCCTGACGGATACCCTCGTCATTGATGAGGATGGCGTTTACGATCCCGCTCAGTACAACGATCGCCTGCTCCTGGGGATCAAGGGCACCATGAGCGAAGCCGAGCTGCACTGGCTCCGGTCCCGGCTGCTGGGGGGCAAGCAGGAGAAGGCCCGGGCCGGCCAGCTCCGCTTCCGGCTACCTACCGGGTTAGTCTACGACCCCGCCGGACAGATCGTCCTCGATCCCGACGAGCAGGTCCGGCACGCGATCCGCCTGGTGTTCGACACCTTCGGGCGCATGAGGGCCGCGCTGGGCGTGGTCCAGTACTTCGCCGAGAACCATCTCAGCATCCCGACCCGGCATCATGGAAGGACCCGTGGTGGTCAACTGACCTGGCGACCCTTGGACCACGGGCGCGTCCTGGCCATCCTTCACAATCCGGAGTACGCGGGCACGTACGTCTACGGGCGGACCAAGACCCGCGCCATCGCCTTGCCCGGCGAGGAGCCGCGCGTCAAAGGACGGACGCGGCAGGTCGCCCCCGAGGACTGGCCCCACGTCCTCCACGACCACCATCCCGCCTACATCACCTGGGACCGGTTCCAGGAGAACCAGCAGCGACTTATTGGCAACTGCACATCCCATCACCGGGATCGTCGCGGAGCGATCCGCGAAGGTGCTGCGCTGCTCCAGGGCCTCGTCCTGTGCGGCCGGTGTGGGCGGCGGATGACGATCCGTTACATGGACGACGGCCGGACTCCGTTGTACGAATGCAATCAGCTCCATAAGAATCTCGGAGAGAAGACGTGCCAGTCGTTGCGGGGCGACGGTATCGATGCGGCTGTGGCCGCTGTCTTCCTGGAGGCCATGCAGCCGGCGGAGTTGGAGGTATCGATGGCGGCCATCGATCAGATCGCAGAACAGGTACGCAGGGTGGACCGCCAGTGGGAGATGATCGTGGAGCGGGCGCGATACGAGGCGGAGCTGGCCCGGCGCCGGTTCCTCGCGATCGATCCCGAGAACCGGCTGGTCGGGCGGACCCTGGAGCGCGAGTGGGAGTCGCGGCTCGCCGAAGTGGGGCGACTGGAACGGGAGTCGGCCACCCGGCCCGACCGATCGATTCGCCTGGTGGACCCGGCGGAGCGGGCCCGGATCCTGGCGCTGGCGCGGGACCTGCCCGCGCTGTGGAACGCCGCCGCCACGACCCACGTCCAGCGAAAACAACTGATCGGATACTTGATCAAGGATGTCTGCCTCAATCGGGGTGAGGCGATGATCGAGATGTCGATCCGCTGGCAGACGGAGGCATGTACCGCCCTGAGCATCCCTCGCCCCCCGCGCTCCTGCGACAAGCGCCGGACCGACGCCGCCGTGCTGGCCCGCCTCCGCACCCTGGCGGTCGACACCACCGACGGCCGGGTCGCCGAGATCCTCGATCGTGAGGGCTTGCGCTCCGGGACCGGGCGACGCTTCACGACGAACATCGTGAAGCAGCTCAGGTACAGCTACTCCATCCCGAGCGGCTGTCCCGATCGGCCCGCGGCCTGCGCCGACGGGCACCGGGCGGACGGGCGTTGCACCGCGAGGGTCGCCGCGGAGCTGCTCAACGTGACGGTCTCCACCATCGCCGATTGGTGCCAGTCGGGCGTCCTGGATGGTATCCAGTCGGTATCTCACGGCCCCTGGTGGATCCGATTGACGCCTGAAGCGATCGCCCGCCTGCGCAAGGCCGAGCGTCGCTCCTGGACCCGCCGTTCGACCTCATGAGCCCGGCAGGGCCCAGGGAAGGGCCGACCCAGTCCTCCAAATCCTCAACCCCGTTGCAAAGAGGTGCAGTATGAACGACAGATCGGAATGCCCAGCGGCCTTTGCTTGCCATCCGGTTTAGGGATGTACACGCGTCGAACCGCTCGGGGCTGGTACGTCTCGTTCCTGAGTTCTTCCGCCAGTTCGTCCAACCATCGATCGGCGCCGTACGCTTCGATATCGGCGAAGCCCTGGCCGTCGGCCCCCGGCGCGCCGCCGTTGGCACGGCAGCGGTCGTAGGCGAAACCCAGGACGTCGCGACGATAGATCTTGTCGTACAGCGCGTAGAAGCGGTAGTCGGGCGAGCTCTTCGCTTTGGTGTGCAACGCCGTCTGCGACTTCCCGACCTTCACTGGAGGTGATAGGCTCACGCCAATCTCCCGGCTGTCGGCCGCTTGCTGCGTCAACCTTGAACCGAGGCCCCTTCCCTCGACCGGAGTTACCCGGCGTCGGCGGTACTACGGGCCTCTCCGCCACCCCGGGCGGCCCGGCCTATCCCTCGCGGGCGTCCGGTTGAGGGTCACGCGCCCTCACCGCTCGGGGTTTCCCGTGTTGCGTTGGATCCCCGTGTACAGGCATGCCGTCGTCAATACCCCGGTGGCCCACTGGGTCGGATTGCTCGTGGGTCGGTCTATTCCAACCTCCCCTTGCTCGCCAGCGGCTTCGGCCTTCCCCATACTAATGCAAGGTCGGCGCACACATTGGACGTTTCGAGGCCTGCTCGACGTTCACTCGCGTTACGGCCTGCCTGCTCGCTGCATCGCCAAAGCGACACATGTGTCTCGAAGGCTCCGACGGCTTCGTTACCTCCACCGCCGCTCCGATAGCTACCGGCCGGAGCAACCCAGTTGCCGGGTGGGAGTTGCACCCACTGAAGACCAACACCTTTGCACGGCGCACATTAGTTACGTCCCATTTCCGCGTACGTCCCATTTCCGCGTCCCGTCCCATTTCCGCGTCCCCCATTTCCGCGTACGTACGTCCCATTTCCGCGTACGTCCCATTTCCGCGTCCTACCTGGCGCGTCGTCACACGGCGGTGGCGAACTCCAAGCTGGCCGAGATGCTGGGGGTCGGGCGAGCGGACAGCGTGCCGAACCTGACCCGCCGGTTCGCCGCGTGGCTTGCCGAGTCGAAGGATATCCGAGGACGGTTGGCGCAGTTGGAGGGGGCGTTGCATCGGTCCGTCGTGCCCGCCGACGAAAAGACCGCAAACCTGGGCTGACCCCCGATGGTCCCGATGGTCCGACCCCCGATGGTCCTGGTCTGACCCCCGATGGTCCCGACTCCCGATGGTCCCGGCCTCGTCTCGCAGTTTTGGCAGGCGACTCCAAGCTCAGCAGCGGCCGCCGCCCCAGTGCGCTACCCCCTCCCAAGAAAACCGAGACGGCGGCGGCCGTCTGCTGCAGCGCCTGGTTCGGCGCTAGACCTTGAATTCCCAACGGGTCGCAACCCGGAGGCTATCAACAATCCGATAACGCACGCCCTGCCTCAGGCGGTCAACCGGACGGGCACGACACCGTGCTGCATGGCCCGGAGCCGCTTCCCGATCAGCAGCCGGACCAGGCCGCTCTTGGCGAGCATGGGGAGGAGCCACATCGCCAGTCGGGACGAGAGGCGGTCCGACCGCAAGAAGGTTCGGGTCTGTTTCCGCTGATGTTCCTGGATGGCGACGATCTCTGGCATCCGCTCTGCCGCGACCTGTTGGGTGGCGGCGTCGATCAAGGCGGCGTCGTTGCCGCGCGTGAGCACCGGGCACAGGTGATTGGCGGCGACCAGGGCATCCCGCAACGCCACGTTGATCCCTTGCCCCCCATTGGGCGACATCGGGTGTGCTGCGTCCCCCAGCAGCAGCAGGCCGGGGGCCGTCCAGGTCTCCAGACGGCCGACGATCACGTCCAGCAGCACCGGGTGCTTGAGCGCTTCGGCGTTGGCCCGCAGGTGCGCCGCCAGGTCGGGCGACGTGCGGCGCAACAACTCCTCGGTGAGCCCGTCCGGCCCGGCGGCGCGCAGCGCCTTGTATTGGCCCTTCTGAATGGTCATCCCCACCCACAGCCGGCCGTCGGCCGTCGGTATGCCGCCCGTGAGGCAACCGGGGCCAAGTTCCAGGCGCACGGTCGTTCGGTCGGGCCAGAAGTCGGGAAAGGGGACTACGAAGTTCAGGACGTCGAAATGCTGCGGCGACCGCGGCTCGGTGAAGGCCCCCCGCTTGCGGACCGTCGAGTAACGGCCGTCGGTGCCGATGACCAGGTCCGCCGCGAACTCCCGAGGCCCGTCTGAGCCGTCGGCCTGGACCCCAACCACGCGGTCGCCCGCCCGGATGAGGTCGCGGACCGCCGTCCCCATGTGCATTTGGAAGGACGGGTGTTGGCGGGACTGCTCGGTGAGCATGGCAAGGACCGCCGGCTGGGGGATGAAGCAGGGGATGAAGCCCAGCGACTCGGTCGCGAGCCGGGCCCGCCGACGGCCCCCCTTATAGATGTCGATCGTGTTGACGATGGCCTGGGGGAGCTGGCGGAGCCGGTCCCCGAGCCCCATCTGGTCGAAGGCGTCGATGCCGCTGGGTTGCAGCCCATCGCCGCGGAAGGTGCGCTCGAAGCCGGGGTGGCGCTCAAGCAGCGTGACCTCCACCCCGCGGCGGGCTAGCAAGTAGGCGAGTGCTGCCCCGGCGGGGCCCGCCCCGACGATCACGACACGTCCGACCGCCACGACGCAACTCCCTTCAGCCCTGGGACGATGACAGCCCCACGTTGTTGCCGAACGACCCTGCGTTTCAGCAGCCGATCGCGAGTGAAGCGAGTGATCCGTCTGCGGCAATCGCGAGTTATCGTCACAGAGACCAGCCGATGACGATCACCTTATACACCAACATCACCGCCACCGCCACGACGACGATGCTCGTGGCGAATCGGTACCGACCGACGAAATACAGGACGACCGCGACGAACGTGCCCAGGGCGGCGATGAACCCGCCGGTGAGATAGGGCGTCACATCGCCCGGCGTCAACCCCTGACCACGGACATGGCGTAGCCGGTAGTACTCGGCGAGCGTCCGGACGAGTGCGAGTAAGAGCCCGCCGATTGCCACCTGAGCGACTCGTTGCGACGTGAGTCGTCGCCGGATGCTGCGCACAGTACTCAACCTCTTGGCGCCATGCGGACGCCGAACGAATCAGATCAGCGGCCCGCCGCAGGCGGGTCCGCCGGATCGCAATGCTAGGCCAAAATGTCCCTCGCCATCGGTCCCGAGTCTCAGGGCGACCCTATCGTACCGTTCCACCGCCCGGATCATCCAGAATTCATAGGTTAAGCCCAAAGGAATTCGTTGCGGCTCCGGCGGGTCGGCTCCGGCGGGTTCCTACCGGCGGTTCTCAAGCTGCTTCCGCCCGATCGACAGGTTGTGGCCGTGGCCCGTGTCCAGGATCGTCGGCAGCGGGCGCTGCGAGTTGTCGATGCTGATCCAGACCATGATCTGATTGCGGTAAACGGCCACCGCCTCGCCGTGCACGGTGATGAGGTGGGGGCGGTCGGCGAATGGCAGCCGGTTGAGGATCTTCGTCGATCAGGGTGGAACCCGCCGAATTCGTAGAGCGAGCGGTCCGAATGGTCGCCGGCGGTCAGGGCGGCCATCCGGCGGTAGACATCCTCGCGGACGATCAGATAGGCCGTGTGTGTTTCGGGATCCTCGACGCGGACCGGTTCGTCGCCGGCCTGCTCGACCGCCTGCTTCCATTCGGGTGTCAGGGTCATGGCTACCTCCCTGAGCATGGTATCCACCGAGTCACGTCGGCAGGAAGCCGGAGTCTGTACCGAGAGTCGGGGACGGGAAGGCGTCGGGAGTCGCGAAGCGGGAGGGGTCGCGAGCGGAATCGCCGGTCGTCGGACCTTCCCTTCTGATGACCGGCCCGAGCTCACGCGGTCCGGTCGGGTCGGTCCGGCGAGCCCCGGCGGCGTCGGTCCGTAAGCAAGCCCGAAGGGAGGGGGCAGGCCCGCGAGCTTTCGAAGAAAAGCGAGAAATTCGTAGTCCGTCCAGGCGGAAGTGTCAGGCGGCCCCGGCAGATCGGCGAAAACGGGGGTGCCGTCGCACCGGGAAAGCCCGTCGCCAGCCCGAGAGCGATCGCCGGCCGGACTGGTAAGACAGGCTGTCCAGCCTGTCGCGGTGCGGTCGGAAGCGGGGCCGGTCGGGCGGACTCCGGCGGACACCCCGACACCGGCCGGCGGGACGGTCCGGCCGGTCGGCCGGCCCGCGACAGGCTGGACAGCCTGTCCTACTTCGGGCCGGCTCCGGCTCCCGTGGAGCGGTCCGTCGGCGCGGGAGCGTCAGCCGGCGGCGGCCGACCGGGGAATTCGGCGCGGCGTCCCATCGGGAAAATGGCTGCCGACAGCCTGTCGTCGATCTCTGGACGGACAATTCGGTCAGTCCCTCGAGCGTCATCCAGGCCAGGACCGAGGCCGCCGCCAGGGCCCTCGGCGGCTGGCCCTGATCGGCCCGACCCACCCGCCGCCCATCACCCCGCCCGACGGACCCGAGCCGCCCGATCGGCCGCGCGGCCGTCCTCATCCCGGGAGCGCGGAAATGGGACAAAGCGCAGAAAACACACAAACAATCTTGCATCTATTCATAATATATTAGCTATGTCTCCTTCCGCTGCCCGTCTCCGGGAAATGGAGATCTAGTTCTGGACACCGAGTTCTGCCCGGTGGATGTCAACCGCCAATGCCGAGACGGCATGGACGACTCGCGTCCGGTCAGCCTTCGCGATGCGATTCTCCCGGATCGTCTAGTTGGACGGTCCAGCCAGCATCTTCTCGGTAATCACGCCCACGAAGCTGGAGCCGGGCGTGCCGTTATTGGCGCCGTCGAGCGGTACGCCGTTCGTGCCCATGAGCCCGCCAGGCGCGGCGCCGCTGATTGTGATCCGATAGCGATTATGGAAATCCATCCGACGGGCCATGTGCAGGGTCACGGTATCCGTCGCCGAGCTATATACCGCCTTTCTCACGCGACTGACGTGGCCTCTGAGAGACCCCTCACGACCGGGCCCGCCCAGCGTGCTAATTCGATAGTTGGCGAGGTCCTGTGCCTGCGCCGCATCGAGCGACGAGCTGAATGAAACCATCACGAGGGTCGTTTGGTCATGGTAGCCGAAGCGCTTCAGGTCCACGACCGCGGGAGAGGTGGGTGTGACGGGCGTCAGCACGTCGGTCGTGACGGTCTGGCCGTTGTTGGCGAGGTCGGGATCGGCGGTGGCTGCGGCCACCGACGCCGTGTTGCTGATCGCGCCGCCGCCGGGCGCGCCGGGCGACACCAGCAGGACCACGGTGAACGTCGCCGAGCCGCCCGAGGGCAGCGCGGCGATGGTCCCGCCGATCGTCCCCGTGCCGCCCGCCGCCGGGCCGGCGAGCACGAAGGCCGGCCCCGAGGTCTGCGCCTCGGAGACGAAGGTCGTCCCCGCCGGCACCACGTCGGTCATCGCCACCGCCTGCGCGTCGCTCGGCCCGGCGTTGGCGACGGTGATGGTGTAGGTGATCGTGTCGCCCGCGATCGCGGGACCGGCCGCCGTCGTCTTCGTCAGCGACAGGTCCGCCTGGGCGACCACGTCGGTCGTGACGGTCTGGCTGTTGTTGGCCATGTCGGGATCGGTGGTGGTCGAGAGCACCGACGCCGTGTTGCCGATCGCGCCGCCGCCGGCGCGCCGGGCGACACCAGCAGGACCACGGTGAACGTCGCCGAGCCGCCCGAGGGCAGCGCGGCGATGGTCCCGCCGATCGTCCCCGTGCCGCCCGCCGCCGGGCCGGTGAGGACGAAGGCCGGCCCCGAGGTCTGCGCCTCGGAGACGAAGGTCGTCCCCGCCGGCACCACGTCGGTCATCGCCACCGCCTGCGCGTCGCTCGGCCCGGCGTTGGCGACGGTGATGGTGTAGGTGATCGTGTCGCCCGCGATCGCGGGACCGGCCGCCGTCGTCTTCGTCAGCGACAGGTCCGCCTGGGCGACCACGTCGGTCGTGACGGTCTGGCTGTTGTTGGCCATGTCGGGATCGGTGGTGGTCGAGAGCACCGACGCCGTGTTGCCGATCGCGCCGCCGCCGGGCGCGCCGGGCGACACCAGCAGGACCACGGTGAACGTCGCCGAGCCGCCCGAGGGCAGCGCGGCGATGGTCCCGCCGATCGTCCCCGTGCCGCCCGCCGCCGGGCCGGCGAGCACGAAGGCCGGCCCCGAGGTCTGCGCCTCGGAGACGAAGGTCGTCCCCGCCGGCACCACGTCGGTCATCGCCACCGCCTGCGCGTCGCTCGGCCCGGCGTTGGCGACGGTGATGGTGTAGGTGATCGTGTCGCCCGCGATCGCGGGACCCTCCGCCGTCGTCGTCTTCGTCAGCGACAGGTCCGCCTGCGCGATGCCCATCTGGTTCGTATCCATCGTCACCGCGCCGACGAGCGCCAGGGCTCGACCGTCCAACATGCTTGCGCCGGTCGTCAGCGTGACGCTCTGATCCGCGAGGATATTCCCCTGGAACGCGGTGTTCGTACCGAGTGTGGCGGAGGTGCCGACCTGGAAATAGACGTTGTCAGCGACACCGCCATTGATGATCTGAATGGCGGAGGCGCTCGCCGTGGTCAGGGTGGTACCGATCTGGAAATCGAAGCGTGCGTTCGGGTCGCCCTGGGCATCGAGCGTGAGCGTTCCCGTCAACGCGGCCGACGAGTCGAAGTGATAGACGCCCGGCGTGAGAGTGCGCCCACCCAGATCCAGACCTGTCAGGTCGTTGGCGGGAGGGGAGGCCTCGCCCGCAATGGCGCCGTAGGCCGTGACGAGATCCGCGTGGGCCTGGGATGCAACCGCGTCGCCCGCGTCGATGCCGCCGGTGACGACCCCCGGCGGAAAGCCCGTGATCGCGGTCCCCGGGCTCACGCCCACACCTCCTACGATGGTGGTCGCGCCCGTACTGGTCACCGTCGACGCGCCCAGGACGGCGAAATTCTGCGCCGTGCCCAGGATGCTGGCCATCAGGACTCGGTCTTCGCACCGTTCGAGCGGTTGCGCGGCCGGCCGATATCGGGCCCGGCCTCGTCGCGACGCGTCCCGCGACGACACCGATCTGGCATTCCACCCCGCTGTCCATCCAAGGGAGGCCATTGAAGTCTCTCGATCGAAAAAGCCGGTGAGAGCACCGCCGGATGTGATGTCGGTTCCCATCCGCATTCGGCGAAATCGAAGCCCGCAAGAGGAGGTGCGTCGATTCCGAACGGAGGCGATCTCTCGAGCCGTGGTGGAGTTGGGCCGGGCCATCGCACTCGTCCGTGATGGCGGAGAGCTGCTCGAGTCGTCGGAAAGCGAGGCGCGCCGGAAGACCCCGCGGGGTTTCGAGCGCGTCGGATCGCTTCCTGGCGGGCCCCGGGAACCGCCGGCTTGCCCTCCTCGAGTCGTGCGGTCGCTCTAAGTGACTGTCCCATAAGGTGAACAAATGGGGTGTAGCGGGCGTAATCACGGTATGAGATTGCACCCTTACCCGAGTGACCTCACCGATGACCAGTGGGCCCTGATCGAACCCCACCTGCCACCCGAACCCGGCGGCGGTCGGCCCCGCAAGACCGATCTGCGGGCGGTGGTCAACGCCGTCTTCTACCTCACCCGCACCGGCTGCCAGTGGCGGTATCTCCCCAAGGACTTCCCGCCCAAGAGCACCGTCTGGCGGTACTTCGACAAGTGGCGGCACGACGGCACCCTGGATCACATCCACGACCGGCTCCGCACGAAGGCCCGCACGGCCGAGAAGCCCTACCACCCGCGCACCTCCGCCAGCGTCAACAGCCAGTCGGTCAACGCCAGTTCCGGCGGCGAGCAGCGGGGCCGCGACAACTTCAAGAATGTGGACGGCCGCAAGCGGCATATCGTCGTGGACAGCATGGGGTTGCTGCTGGCGATCCTGGTGACCGCCGCCGACGTCAACGACGCCAGGGCGGCGGCCGAGCTGTTCGCCCGGCTGGAGGGCCAGCCGATGGGCAAGGTCGTGCGGATGTACGCCGATAACAAGTATCACAACTATGCGCTCTACGAGTGGGTGGAGACCAACGCCGACTGGGACCTGGTGATCGTGCGGAAGCCAGAGGGGACCGGGGGCTGGGTACGGCTGCCGATCCGCTGGACGGTGGAACGGACGTTCGCCTGGCTGACGAGGTGCCGGCGGCTGAGCCTGGACCGGGAGAAGACGGTCTTATCGTCGGAGGCATTCGTCAAGTTGGCCATGATCCAGTTGATGCTCAATCGGCTTGAGCCGAAGGGGACGGAGGCCGAGTTCCACTACCGGGCGGCTTCGTAAACCCACTTATGGGACAGTCACTAAGTGAAACCTAGGGCGTGTAGACAATTTCTGGGCAAGGTACGCTGCCTGGGCTACCGCAACAGGATCATGATCGCCGCCACATGAACAAATCCAAGGAAGTTCCGGGCCGTCTTCTCGTACCGGGTCGCCACCCGCCGGTACTGCTTCAGCAGGTTGATGAACCACTCGACCTTCTTGCGCTCCTTGTACAAATGCTCGTCATAAGCGCGCGGGACCTTCCGGTTCTTCTTCGACGGGATCACCGCCTCGGCCCCTCGCCGCTTCGCCGCCCGAACGACGGCATCGCTGTCATACGCCTTGTCGGCGATGAACGCCCCCGCCTCGTGCCCTCCCATCAGCGGCTCGGCGTGGTTCACATCGGCTTCCTGGCCACCCGTCAGGATGAACTCGACCGGGTTACCCAGGGCGTCAACGAGGATGTGGATCTTGGTGCCGAAGCCGCCCCGCGAGCGGCCCAATGCCTGATCGTCGTCTACCCCCCTTTTTCGGCCCCGGCCGCGTGCTGGTGTCGCCCGGACCACGGTGCTGTCGAGGATCATCCACTCCAGGTCGGGGTCCCTGAGGACCTCGAAGACCCGCTGCCACACCCCCTTCTTCGACCACCGGTCGAACCGCTTCCAGACCGAGCCCCACGGGCCGAACCGCTCGGGCAGGTCGCGCCACGGTGCCCCGGTCTTGGCGATCCAGAGGACGGCGTCGATGAAGAGGCGGTTGTCCTTGGCGGTCACGCCGGGGTCACCGGGCTGGCCGGGGAGCATGTCCTTGATGCGTTCCCAATCCTCGTCCTTGATCTCATGGCGGCGCATGGGGAGCACTCCTGTTGCGAGATCCGGTGGGAATCCTTGCCTATCCTGCTCAAAATCCCCGGAATTTGTCTACACGGCCTAGAACATTTAAATCTAAAAATGCTAAATGCTTTAATTTATTCTTGATGACGGATCGATTCCCGGTGCTCTTGCCTTGGGGCGAGTCTGGTTGGGCCGCCGCGGCGGAAGTCATGGAGGAGGGCATACCGGCGTCGATCGACGGTGCGGCCAGAGGGCCCGTTTGCGAGAGCCGGAAAGGGGTCGGGAGCCGTTGTCTTCGGTTCCGGACCCGTTTCCGCGGCCTCCAGGGTCCTGAGAGATCGACAATCCTAACAATACGATGGGAACCGGTCGCTCCGGCTGTAACCGGCGATGCGGAACCGGCTCGGTGGTCCGGTCCACCCGGCCCGACCCGGCCGCCCGCCGCCCATCACCCCGCCTGACCGCCCCGAGCCGCCCGATCGGCCGGGCGATCTGGCTTTGCGCCGACCGGCCGCTGCCCTATCATTGCAAGAGATCCCCGGCCGACGTCCGCCGGAGGTAAGCCGATGGCCACCGCGCCCTCCACCATGAGCATCCCGTTCACCCTGACCGTCGACGTCCACGAGATCGACGGCGGCGGCTTCTACGGCGAGGTCCGCCAGCTCCCGGGTTGCCTCTCCTACGCCGACACCCTCGAGGAGCTCGCCGACGCCATGCGCGAGGCACTCCGCGACTACTTCGCCGAGCCGGGCCTCATGACCGAGCCGACCGCGCGGGAGCTGGCCGCCATCCAGGGGACCACCAACATCCCGCCGGGGCCCTACCCGCTGCGCTACGATTACCAGCCACCGCCGGACTGGACCGAGGCCGACGAGGATGAGTAACCCGGGGGCTGGTCCTGGCCCAGTCCCCGTCCGCTTCGGCGACATCCTCTTCGTCGCCGGTCTCATCGACCCCACCGGGCAGAACCCCAAGCAGCGCCGCGTCGTCATCCTCACACCCAACGACACCCTGGCCGCCGGATACCCCATCGTCGCCGCGCCGGTCATCACGCAGATCCCACCCATCCCCGACCCTGACGAGGTGCTGCTGCCGTTCTCCAATCCCCCGGGTACACGGCCACCGGCCACCGGCCTGACCCGGCGCGCCGGCATCGTCGCCACCTGGCTGGTGATCGTCAACCGCCGCGACATCACGGGGCGATCCGGCTATGTCCCACGGCGGACCATGGCCGTCGTCCAGGCCAGGACCGCCGCTGCCGCACAGACCCTCGGCGGCTGGCCCTGAGCGTCCTCGCGATCGCTCGAGGCCCAGGCATTCACCCGCCCCGACCCGGCCACCCGGCCCATCACCCCGCCCGCCCGCCCCGAGCCGCCCGCCCCGAGCCGCCCGCGGCCGTCCTCATCCCGGGAGCGCGGAACGTCTTTCCGCTCTCTCATTCTTGTCCCGAGAAAAACCGCAGTAGAGTCGAGGTGTGGCGCGGTGGCACAGTCTCAGTGACGATGCTCCGTTTCCACACCCCGCTCATCAAACTGGACGGGCGGTTTTCCCGCATCCAGCTTTCGGACAAGGCGTCTCTCATCTCGAGTTCACACGTTCGCTCACGAGACCGTTGCGGCTACTTTCGTCGGAGCCGGTGCAATCCCAGCTCCTGGTACAGGTAGGCGTCCGGGTATCGTGTCGTACCCGCGCCCTGCACCTTGAACTTCGCGCACAACCACCGGCGCACCCGGTAGCGGACGTGGCTTTCGACATGGCGGTAGGCCGCGCCGACGGTCCCGATGCGGAAGTAGTTGGACCAGCCCCGCAATTTGCGGTTGATCCGACCAATCTGCGCCTCGACCGCCAGCGGAGTCTTTCGCCGCGCCGTCAGTTCACTGATCTCGTTACACAGCCGGAGGATCTTCTTCCGCGACGGACGCGGCCCGATGTAGGACGCCCCCGTTCGGCGGTCGTAGGTCCGGCCCAGGGTGTAGCCCAGGAAGTCGAACTGCTCCTCGGGCAGGCGACAGAGCCGCGTCTTGGCCTCGTTGACCGTCAGCTTCAGCCTGGACATCATCCCCCGCATCGTGGTCATCGCCTCCTCGGCGGTGCCACGACAGCAGATGACGAAGTCGTCGGCATAGTTGACGATGTGGGCGACCAGACGCCGTTCATGACCGCCGGCCTTCCATCCCTTCACGAAGCGTCGCATGTACACATTCGACAACATCGGGGAGATCGGAGCCCCTTGCGGGGTGCCCATCCCCTGGTCTTTGTTCCGGGTCGTCCGATGGCGATGCCCCTTCGCGTCGGTCTCTTCCACCGGCGTCTCCAGCCACAGCTTGATCAACCGCAGGACGCGGCCGTCGCTGATCCGCCGGGACATCGACTTCATCAACTCGTGATGGGGTATGCTGTCGAACGAAGCCATGCCTTGATACCCCTGTCAACAACCCGCCCGAGCCCGCTCCCGAGGAGGTCGAGGTAACCGACCCGACCCATCCCCTCTTCGGACGCCGCTTCCCCCTCATCTCGATCTCCCGTCAACCGCGCCGCACCGCGTTTGTGTTCGTGACCTATCGCGACACGATGCGGCTCCGCATCCCCATCACCTCGACCAGCCTGGCACCGAGCCAATCCCGCTTCCTCCGCACAAAATGGACCCAGGAAGCCGTTTGGGAACTCCTTTCCTTGGTCACGGAGGGTGAGGCGTCATGTCACAGCCCCGGCACGTCTGGCGGAGACTCCCGCAACCCTTGAGGCAACAGGCGATCGACGACATCACGGCCATCTGTGCGGAGGTTATTCATGAGCATTTCCGAACTCATCACGCCGTTCCACCTCGGCCGAAAGGCCCTCATCTATGTCCGGCAATCGAATCCCCACCAGGTCCTCACCAACCAGGAGAGCCAACGCCTCCAGTACGCGCTCCGGCAACGAGCCGGTGAGTGCGGCTGGGCAGAGGACGCGATCGAGGTGATCGACGCCGACCTCGGCCGGACCGCCAGCACTACCCAGGGCCGGCAAGGGTTCAAGGAGGTCGTCGCCCAGGTCACCCTCGATCAGGTCGGTATTATCTTTTCCTACGATGTCACGCGACTGTCACGGAACTGCACCGACTGGTATCAGGTCCTCGACCTGTGCGGTTATCGCCGGTGCCTCATCGGCGACCGAGACGGGATCTACGACCCGGCCACGATCAACGGTCGCCTCCTGCTCGGCTTGAAGGGCCAGATCTCGGAACTGGAGTTCCATACGATCAAGGCCCGGCTTACTGCCGGCCTGATCAATAAGGCCCAGCGCGGCGAGCTCGCATTGACGCTGCCCGTGGGGCTCGCCCGCGATCCTCTGGGCCGCGTCGTGAAGCGCCCCGACCGGGAAGTCCGGGATCGCATCGACCTCATCTTCGCCACCTTCCTCCGGGTCCGCTCCCTCGCCGCGGTCGTTCGTTCATTCAATTCCGAGTCTCTGTTCGTCCCACGACGTAACAGATTCGGCGACGTCGCTTGGCGACGCCCGACCGTCTCCTCCATCGGCGCGATCCTCAAGAATCCGGCCTACGCCGGGTCGTTCGTCTACGGCCGGACCCGGACCGAGAGGACCGGCCTCGATCACCATCCGGTTCAGAGACCCCGGCCGGTCTCCGAGTGGCGAATTCACATCAGGGACTTGTATCCCCCCTACATCGACTGGACCACGTATGAGAAGATTCAGGGCATGATCCGCGACAACCACAGCGAGTACGACCGGAACAAGACCCGAGGCGTCCCGCGGCCGGGGAAGGCCCTGCTGCACGGCCTCGTCCACTGCGGCGAGTGCGGCCACAAGATGGTCGTTCAGTACAAGGGAGGGACGCAATACCTCTGCAACTCGCTCCGGCAACAGACCCAGGTCCCGGTCTGTCAACGCATCCCCGGCGACCCGATCGACGACCACGTCGTCGGCCTCTTCTTCGAGGCCCTGGCCCCGGCGGAGCTGGATGTCTTTGACCGGGTCATGGCCTCGGCCTCCGAGGAACGCGAGCAGGCCCATCGCGCACGTCGGCAGCAGATCGAACGGCTCCGCTATCAGGCGGACCTCGCCGAGCGGCAGTACCAGAAGGCCGACCCCGACAACCGCCTGGTCGCCGCCGAACTGGAGAGGCGCTGGGAGTCGGCCTTGCGGGAACTGAAGCAAGCGGAGGACGCGTTCGAACGCGATAAGCATGAGCAATCGATGCCAGGAGGGCTCGACCCCGAGACGCGGCGGTTGCTCACGGAAGCCGGTCGCCGAATCCCGGGATGGTGGCGGGCCGATCGCTTCTCCCGCGAGCAGAAGAAGTCGCTGTTGCGGAGCCTGGTCAACAAGGTCGTGGTTCGCCGTTCCGCCCCGGACCGGGTCCACTGCCGGGTGGTCTGGAAGGGGGGCGAGACGACCGACGCTGACATCGCGGTCACCGTCGGTTCCTGGTCGCTCCTCTCCGCTGGCCGGGAGATCGAGGGAGCGATCCTCGAGATGGCCCGGCAGGGGAAATCCGATGAAGAGATCGCCCGATGTTTGACCGACGCGGTCACCACTCCCCGCGACACACGACGGTCCTGCGCAGCTCCGTGCAGATCGTCCGCCTCCGCCACGGACTGATCCGCGACCGCAAGCAATCGCACCCGAGGCAGATCCCGGGCTACTTGACGGTGCCGCAACTCACCGCGAGGCTAGGACTCGAACGGAGCTGGATCTACGATCGCATCCACAACGGAACGATCCAGATCGGCCTTGATCCCGAACGCAACCTCTACCTGTTCCCCGACACCACCGAGACCCTCGACCAGTTGCGACGGCTCCGGGCGGGGGAACTCAACTCTTTGCGCTATTAGGAGGGCATCAAGATGCCATCTCGAAGTAGCCGGATAAGTCCGCGTCCACCACCTCGGTGTGCCCCGTCCTGAGCAGCCGTTCCACTTGGCGAACGGCGTCCAGGGCGCTGCGCCCGGGCGGTAGGCGTGTTGTTCAGGCTCCAGGTCGGCCTCGAAGATCGGCTCCAGGACCAGCACCGCAGCCATCTGCACCACGCGATCCTTGATGCAAGGGATCCCCAGCGGCCTTTGCTTGCCATCCGGTTTAGGGATGTACACGCGTCGGACCGCTCGGGGCTCGTACGTCTCGTTCCTGAGCTCTTCCGCCAGTTCGTCCAACCATCGATCGGCGCCGTACGCTTCGATATCGGCGAAACTCTGGCCGTCGGTCCCCGGCGCGCCGCCGTTGGCACGACAGCGGTCGTAGGCGAAGCCCAGGACGTCGCGACGATAGATCTTGTCGTACAGCGCGTAGAAGCGGTAGTCGGGCGAGCTCTTCGCTTTGGTGTGCAACGCCGTCTGCAACTTCCCAACCTTCACTGGAGGTGATAGGCTCACGCCAATCTCCCGGCTGTCGGCCGCTTGCTGCGTCAACCTTGAACCAAGGCCCCTTCCCTCGACCGGAGTTACCCGGCGTCGGCGGTACTACGGGCCTATCCGCCACCCCAGGTGGCCCGGCCTATCCCTCGCGGGCGTCCGGTTGAGGGTCACGCGCCCTCACCGCCTGGGGTTTCCCGTGTTGCGTCGGATCTCCATGTACAGGCATGCCGTCGTCATTACCCCGGTGGCCCGCTGGGTCGGATCGCTCGTGAGACGGCGTATTCCAGCCGTCTACATCGCTCGCCAGCGGCTGCGGCCTTCCCCGCCAAGTTGCCGGGTCGGCGTCCACATTGGTCGTTTCGAGGCCTGCTCGACGTTCACTCACGTTACGGCCTGCCTGCTCGCCGCGTGGCCAGAAGCCACGCGTTTATCTCGAAGGCTCCGGCGGCTTCGTTACCTCCGCCACCGCTCCGATAGCTACTGGCTGGAGCGACCCAGTTGCCAGGTGGGAATTGCACCCACTGAAGACCAACACCTTTTCACGGCGCACAACCTGGTCTAACCCGAATGGCACATGGTCAGACCCCCGAGCGTCAGGTCAGACCCCCGAGCGTCATGGTTCTTGCGGATCGGTTCATGGCAGCGCCTCGACCGTCAGGTCGGGGAACCGACTCAGCCTGACGTCGTTGGTCAGGAAGGAGCCGCAGCCCGATTCCACGGCGGCGGCGAGGTTGAGGGCGTCGGGGCTGCGGAAGCCATACGCGGCCCGGATCGCCGCCGCCCGGTCGCAGACGGAGGGGGTCAGGCCGACGACCTGGACGCCGGGGGCCGCGAAGAAGCCGTCGTATCCGGCCAGCAGCGCCGAATCCCCCGACTTGAGCGGGCCGACCCGGCATTCCATGCGGACCAGATCGCTCACGACGACCTGATCTCCCGCCCCATGGAGGCCCGCGAGCCGAGCGGAGGCCCTCGCACCAAAGTCGGGATTCGCTTCGAGGTGATAAATCAGGATATTGGCATCGACGAAGACGCGCAACGTGACAGCTCCCGATCCGCCTAGGGGCGATCCCATTCGTCCCGCATGGCATCGATCTCGGCGTCGATCTCCTCCCTGGTACGAAATCGGGCCCCGGCCGCCTCGCGTTCGGCCCTGACTCGCTGGAGGTACTCGAACCAGTCTTCTCCTGCCGATGCGGACTCGTCCAGCACTTCGACAGTCACGCGTACCCGGCCGGGCGGCAAGCCGAGCTTCTCGGCCACTTCCAGCGACCCATCCGGTTTCAGCGTCCCTTCCACGATGACCTGCGTCAGGTTCATCAGCGCGCCGGCTCCTCTCCGGATGAGGGATGAGTCTTGCCCCATTCTAGCCGTCCGACACGCCTCGCGGAAGTCACGCCGCCAGCCTCCGATTCAGGTCTTCGAGGATCGCCGGCAGTTTCTCGCCGAAGAGATCACCAAACCCTGATGGGAAAAGGAGATATGACACCGAGTTTTCGTAGGTGTCCTCGACCCCACCGGGCAGAACCCCAAGCAGCGCCGCGTCGTCATCCTCACACCCAACGACGCCCTGGCCGCCGGATACCCCATCGTCGCCGCGCCGGTCACCACGCAGATCCCACCCATCCCCGACCCTGACGAGGTGCCGCTGCCGTTCTCCAATCCCCCGGGTACACGGCATCCGGCCACCGGCCTGACCCGGCGCACCGGCATCGTCGCCACCTGGCTGGTGATCGTCAACCGCCGCGACATCACGGGGCGATCCGGCTATGTGCCACGGCGGACCATGGCCGTCGTCCAGGCCAGGACCGCCGCTGCCGCACAGACCCTCGGCGGCTGGCCCTGAGCGTCCTCGCAATCGCTCGAGGCCCAGGCATTCACCCGCCCCGACCCGGCCACCCGGCGCCCGTCACCCCGCCCGACCGCCCCGAGTCGAACCGGCCCGACCCGCCCGCGGCCGTCCTCATCCCGGGAGCGCGGAGAGAGGACAGAGCGCGGAAAGGGGACAGACCAAGATTACAAGCAAGCATCCAATATTAGTTATATCGCCTTTCCGCGCCCTGCCGATTCCAAATCCCGAGAGTCGGCCGCTTTCCGAAGTGAGACATGACGATCGGCCGGACTTTCGCCTTGATCTGCTGTTACCATAGTTCCCATAATAACTTAGGGATTCGCCTCGATTTCCCTTCGATCCAGGACGGGAAGGACGCCGATGGCCGACTCACTGAAGCTCGAACCGCTTTGGCAGATGATCGCCTACAAGCGTTTCTGGTCCGTCTTCATGCCGGAAGGCGACGCGGGCGAAAAGGCCGAGGTATCCCCCGAAGACAAGGCTGAATGGCTGGCGAACTTCCTCATCGTCTGGGCGGTGAATGTCGACGCCGTCCTGGCCGATATTGTGGACCCGGATAAGCAAAGCCCCAACAAGCCGCCGATTCCTCCGGGCGATTTCGGGCTCATCCTGACGTCGCTTCTGTTGTCCCTGGACAATGCAGCCGATGCGCTGCTTGCCTTCAGGAAGCGGGATCACCTCATACAAATTCCGGCCATTTTCCTCGACATTGCAAACAAGCTTCTGGCCGTATCAGAAAGGTTTGATGTCCATCCGAAGACCTTGACGCTCAGCCTGCTTGCAAAGCGGCTCGCAGCGGCGAGCTCGCACCTGCGCAAAGGGCCGCGACAGGTGAGGATCGACGATCGCGGCCACGTGTTCGACCTCGACGGCGCAAGGCTGTTCCAGTTCGACCCGAAGATGGTCCTGCAGGGGAAGCGACAGAACGTGGCCGGGGAGAGCCATTCGCTCAAGGACCTCACGGAGGCGGAAGAGCGAAATGGCCGTTGAGGTCAAGCTGACGGACGATGCGGAGAAGGCGAGGGCGACACTTCCTGCGAACGTCCGAGACGACCTGGACAGGCATTTCGAGACGCTTGCCAGCGACCCCGCCGCCGGCAAACAGGGCACCGATCACATGGACGGAATCTCGGATGATGGTTCACGCTTCTATATTGAATTCATCTACGAGTTCAATGATGCCCGCGACGAGATGGTGATCGAGGTGATTGATACATACTCATACTGAGACCGCGTCGCTTTCGCCGCCGCCTGTTCGTCTCCCGTGACGTCGTACGGCGGTCGCTTCCTGTCATGGCCGCTCATCTCCCCCGGGGCTCTGGACGCTCGGCCTGGTCGGCAAGGTCGCGGCGAACGAAGAAAGGAACGAAGAAAGACTGCCATGCGGGTTTTGGGTTGGCGACCGCGGCGGGCGGTTCCCCCCCGATTTACCCGAAAAAATGAACGGGCACCGACGCCGCCTGGCTGCTGATCGTCAACCCGGCCGCGATCGACGGTTACTCCGGCCACGTCCCGGGGCGGACCATGGCCGTCATCCAGGCCGGGACCGAGGCCGCCGCCAGGGCCCTCGGCGGCTGGCCCCGATCGGCCCGACCCGCCCGGCCCGACCCGGCCACCTGGCACCCGTCACCCCGCCCGACCGCCCCGAGTCGCCCGGCCCGACCCGCCCGCGGCCGTCCTCATCCCGGGTGCGCGGAAAGGGGGACAGGCCATCATTGCGTGCATTCATCCAATTGCTAGCTAGGGTCCCCTCTCTTGGTGTGCCCTCCCCGTGGTACCATGGATGGAGTGCGAAGGACATGAACCGGCTGCGCGGGTTGCGCAGATTGCTCAAGCAGACGGGGTCGGGTTAGCCGGAGACGCAGGCGGCCCGGTTATTTAGAATAAGGTGTCGTGCGCCCAGAGACCGATATGATCAAATTGAAGTCCGTTGTACGGCATGGCGTATCTGTGCGAGACCACTTGAGATGCCGATGGCAGGTGAACAGATCGACTGTGATCGCCCCCGGGCGATCGACCTGTTCGCCGGCTGCGGCGGCCTGAGCCTTGGGCTCAGGATGAGCGGATACCGCGTCCTCGGTGCCGTCGAAAATAACCGCGCGGCTGCCGAAACCTACAGGGCCAACCACCGCGACACGGTGCTCTGGGAGGAGGACATCCGGACCTTAATGCCGAAGCGGGTGAAGAAGCAGTTATCACTCAGGAAGGGACAACTCGACCTCCTTGCGGGGTGCCCGCCTTGCCAAGGCTTCTCCACAATGCGCACGCTCAACGGCTCCCGCGAAGTAGTTGACGAGCGTAACGACCTCATCTTCGATTTTCTCCGGTTCGCCGAGGAGATGTATCCGAAGTGCATCATCATGGAGAACGTCCCCGCGCTACTCGGGGACCAGCGCACCTTGGAGGTTCGCGACCGGCTCGAGAGGTTGGGCTATTCCTGCATCGCGGACGTCCTAGATGCGGCCGACTACGGCGTCCCGCAACGGCGGAAGCGCATGCTGCTGCTGGCGAGCCGGACGGGCCCGGTCGTCTTCCCGCCGACCATCCCCGATCGGTCCACGGTGAGGCGCGCCATCGAGGGGCTGAGCGAGCCGGGTTCCAGCGGTGACCCCGTGCACGACCTTCCAGCGAGGCGAGCCCCGCACGTATTGGAAATCATCAAAGCCGTCCCAAAGAACGGAGGCAGCAGGTCCGACCTCGGCCTGGAAAAACAGCTTCCGTGTCATCAGAAATGCGATGGTTTCAAAGATGTATATGGCAGGATGAAATGGGACGATGTGTCCCCTACCATCACGAGCGGTTGCGTCAACCCGTCCAAAGGTCGCTTCCTCCACCCCGAGCAGGATCGCGCCATCACGCTCGCGCGAGGCGGCGCTGCTCCAGGGGTTTTCCCCCGTCTACATATTCCCGATCGGGCTAGGCAAGTACCCGCTTGCGTCCCTAATCGGCAACGCCGTGCCAGCTCCGCTGGTCGTCCACCAGGTCTCTGTCTTCGAGAACGGAACATCAGGAGTCGGCCGCAGAATGCGGGGTACCTCCCCTGGATCTGGCCGAATGCGCACTGAAGGTGGGGTGCGATGATGCAACCGGTGTCCTTCCAGACGCGGGCCAGGACTATCGACCACCTCGGCCGCGGGCAGATCGCCGATTGTCCCACCGCCGTCAGCGAGTTGTGGAAGAACGCTTACGACGCCTACGCACGTAGCGTGGCGCTACACATCTTTGACGGCGAGATCCCGGTTGCCGGGATCATCGACGATGGGCACGGGATGGGTCGCGACGAGTTCGTGAGCCGCTGGCTGGTCGTGGGAACTGAATCGAAAACGAGCGGCGTAGAGGTGCCCCCCGCAGACAGGAACGAGCTTCCGCTGAGGGAGCGACAGGGCGAAAAAGGGATCGGAAGACTCTCGGTGGCCTTCCTCGGCCCTGTCGTGCTGATCTTATCCAAGAGGCGCAATATGCCCTTTGTGGCAGCCTTGTTGGATTGGAGGATATTTGAGAATCCGTACCTGGTTCTTGAGGACATTGGTATCCCGGTTGAGGAATTTGAACAGCAGAGCGACTTCAAGGCCCTCCTGCCGGACATGCTCGACCTATTGGTTGACAATGTTTGGGGGAAGGGCGGAGAATCGCAGCGCAGTAAGCGATTGAACGAGGCGTGGAGGAGGTATTCAGAGATTGAACAAAGTCGGGGGGCGGCAGTCACAACCGCAGAGTCTGTTGCGAACTCGGCGATAACCGCTCAGCTCACGGACGAGCATCTCAACGCCTGGCCTGTCTGGAGAGGCGAAAGCGAGCATGGGACGGCGCTATTCATTTTAGGCGTCCACCACGAGCTGGCGGTCTGGGTCGAACCCCAACGCCACGGCGGAGGATTCCGTAGTCGCGACGACTAGGAAATCGCTGCAGGAGACTTTGAGCGGTTTTGTCGATCCTTATTCTGAAGACACTGTTGCGTTCGATTATCGAGTCGTCATCCATAAGGGATCGTCCGAGAGAGTCATAATTTCTCCCGAGAACCGCTTCGGGTTGGACGATCTGAGAAGTCTCGAGCATGTCGTGGAAGGCAGCTTCGATGAACGAGGCGCATTTCGCGGGAGAGTTCGCGCGTTCGGGCAGGACATGGGGGAAGTCTTCTGGAGTCCGCAGCGGCCAATCACGCAGTCGCGATCAGCCCGCATCGGCCCCTTCGTTTTGTGCCTCGGCACATTCGAGCAGATCGCCGAAAGAAGCACGCACCCGCCAGATCGCCATCAATTCCTGGAGGAGCAGGCCGGTCGATACGCCGGCCTCGCGATCTATCGAGATGCCTTGCGGGTGATGCCGTACGGTCGCCAGCACGCCGATTTCTTCGGGATCGAAGAGAGGCGATCCACACACGCGGGGCGCGAGTTCTGGTCCTATAGACGAACCTTCGGTCGACTGGCGATCACTCGAGCGCAGAATCCAAATCTAAGGGACAAGGCGGGCCGGGAAGGTCTCATCGACAATCAATCCCGGCGTGAGCTCAGGATCTTAGTGATCGACTTCTTGAAGCAAATGGCGAGACGTTATTACAACAAAGACTCAGCTCCCTATCAGCAATTCCTGCCCGAGGTCGTTTCTCGCAACCAGGCCCGCGAGGCCGAACAGCAGGCGAAGAAATTCAGGGGAAGGCTGTTCCGGGAGGCTCTTCGCAGCAAGTCGGAACCCCTGGAAACGGCGATTATCGACATCGAGCGAGACATCCAGGAGTTGAGGCTTGCGGTCGCAGCCAAGGACGCGGACCGCATCGGGACGTTCGAGGACAAGGTGGATAGGGCCGCCTCCATGAAGTCCGACTTCAAATTGCCCATGAAACCGGAGAGCCTGGGTAAAGTCGAGGAAATCTACAGATATTACAGAGAAAAATATAATAGATTGTGCCAAGACGCTAATGATTTGTCCGAGACCTACAACGCGGCCGTGAACGAGTTCCGAAGGCGGACTCCCGAGGAGGAGGCACGGGCCGCATTCCTCAGGCACCAGGGGCAGCTCGTACAGATGCTAAACCGGATCGTCGCGGACGTTCAGGGCGCCTTGGCCGGGGAGACCGATCGCATCGCCCGGTCCGCCCAAGATGACCGCGGCCGCTATTTCGCGGTTGCGTCCCCCGTCGTGACGGACGTGGCGGAGGGCCGCAGAGATCTCCTTCCCGCGCTCGAGGAGCTAAAGTCACTCAAGGAGGAACTCCAGCAGGGCTTCGAGTTACGATACGGGCTCTATCGGCGCACCTTGGCCCAGCTTGCCGAAGGAATCGACCTCGACGCGGCCGCTGCCGAGAGCGGAGAGCGTGGAGAGGAATTGAAGACGCAGGTGGATCGCCTGCATGCCCTTGCCCAGTTAGGCATCACCGTGGAAATCGTTGGGCACGAGTTAGAAACCATCGAGGCCGAAGTCGGTCTTAACCTGCGGAGCTTCCCCCGGGAAATCAAAGTCTTGGAACCCTACAAGCGGGTTCTGACGGCGCACAAGTCCCTGGTGGACAGGCTGCGTTTTCTATCCCCCATGAAGCTCTCGGGGCCAAGACTACGTGAAGAAATCACCGGGGAAAAGATGGCGCAGTTTCTTGAGGACTTCTTCGAGCGGCGATTCGAGTCCGGGCGAGTCCGATTCGTCGCGACCGAAGGGTTCCGCAAGATCAAGTTCAAGGACTACACGTCGCGCATATTCCCCGTATTCATCAATATAATTAACAATGCTTTGTATTGGGTTACTTTCAGTGACGAGAGGGAGATAAGGATTGACTTTGTCGGGGAGGACGTCGTAATCGCGGACTCCGGGCCGGGCGTTGACCCGGAAGATCGCCGCTACCTGTTCAGCCTCTTCTTCTCTAGGAGGGTCGAGGGCAGGGGCGTCGGCCTGTATCTGTGCAGGGCGAACCTGGCGGCGGGCGGGCACAGCATCGAGTACGCAGCCGACGATGCTCATCGGATTATGAACGGGGCCAATTTCGTAATCCGATTCCAAGGTATAACACATGAGTGACCTGTCCAGGTCCGACGCGATTCGCGGCGCATTTCTCGAATCGATTCGCACGGTGATCCTCGTCGACGACGATTTCCCTCCTTACGGGACGCTCGGACCGGCCTTCCGCGCTGCGGCGGACGATCGCGAGGCGAGTTCCGATAAAGAGGCACCCGATAATGCAAACGACCAAGCCGGGGGACCCAATAAGACACTGGACGAAACTAGCGCGAAGGAGTCGCATCTCACGGATTCGCCCGCTGAAACCGGCGCAGCCGCGCCCATGCTACCCGTTCAACAAATCTGCGACCGATGCCGTCGGGGCAACCGGACGCCGGGCCGACTTCGAGCGTGCCCACGCTCTGTGGGATGCATGTCGAGCGAGGGGGTTCGCCTGCGACATCGACGACGGGAGCGGAATCGACGATCAGACCCCGAGGCATATCGAGAAATGCGACCTGGTCATCCTGGACTACCACCTGCAGAGCGAGGACCCGTTGCCCGCACTGCGCCTGCTGCATCGTCTCGCGTTCTCGGATCATGCCAGCCTAGTGGTGGTCTATACGAGGGATCCGAACCTCCCGATGGTGCAACTCCGGGTCTCCGCCTTCCTCCGCGGCGCCCGCCGTCCGGAGGACGTCCTGAAAGACGGCGGCTTGGATGCGTGGTACGAAACCGAAAGGTGGGAGGCGGCGGACATTGCCGAGGCGGTGGATGAGCAGGTTCTCGGCGATTTCTTGAGGAACAAGGGGCCTTGGAGGGTGCATGAGGGTCTCAGGACCGCGCTTACCGAGCGAGGCGTCGATCCCAAGCTCCAAACCAAGTTCATAGAAGCCTCCTTAGAACAATATCTCATCAGTGTCTTCAAGTCACGGACGCATATCGCGGAGTCCACGGTCGTCGAGATGAGCCATCAGGGGCGCGCTCCGTTATGGCTCAAGGCAGGCAATCTCTTCGTCGCGTTCGTTCAAAAGTTGACGGATGCCGCAGATGAGGGGCGGGCAGTATTTCAGGCCCTTGAAGACGCCTTGAATGACTGGGGCCCCCACTACCTGCCCTTGGTCCTCGCGTATGCCAGAGGGGCAGTAGCCCGTGGCGGCTACCGCCTCGAGGTCGAGTCTTTGCGAGATCCGCTGCTCCAGGTCGGTTGGCTCTATCACGCCCTCTCCGGTGCCCCAAATGAGAAATCCGAGCGGATCCGAGGATTGTGGGGACGGCTGCTGAGCAACCTGATGAGAGGGGTGCTCGAGGACGTCGCAGGATTCGGCGAGATGACGTTTCCCGGCCCACCCGATGCGGACGCCCCATTGATCGACCAAGCTCGCCGATTGGCACCGCCGGTGCCTCCAGTTGTCGGGCCTATCATCCATTCACTAAATGAGTTCCTCGCATGCGAGGAACTGGGCGACTACATCAGGCCGGGAACGATTTTCGTGAAGTCGGAGAGGGCATCCGACGACAACGTCGCTTGGATCTGCACAACGCCGGATTGCGATCTGGTACCGCGCGAGCCTACGGTCGCTTGGCTACGGGGGCTCCATCCCCTCCGGCCGATTGTCGCGGTCCGCGCCGAGATTGCGAATTGTAGCGACGGGCTCCTGGAGGAGGCCGAGCACGGCCGTCACATTTTCTTGACAATCGATGGGAAGAGAAAGGCCGTCTGGGTCGTCGATCCCACATCGCGGGAGCCCAAGCCCGAACAATTCCTGCTGGGCGATATGGGACTGATCGACGGGGAACGAGCATTCACAGCCTACGCGGTGGCTCAGGACTCGCTGATGGAGCCGACCTTCCAGAAGCTCCGAATGCGGGCCATCGGGCAACTCAGAAACGTGTATGCCAGCCGCCTGCTTCAGCAGGCCGGACAGCATCTTTCTAGGATCGGTGTCAACTTCGTCAAGCTGCCCACTCCGGATGCTTCGTCGAAGAGGCCGGAAAAAGGGACATAACTAATACTGGATGATTGCTTGCAATGTAGAGTCGAGGTGTGGCGCGGTGGCTCCGTCTCATCGACGAGGCTCCGTCTCCACACCCCGCTCATCAAACTGGACAGGCGGTTTTCCCGCATCCAGCTTTCGGACAAGGCGCCTCTCATCTCGAGTTCACACGTTCGCTCACGAGACCGTTGCGGCTACTTTCGTCGGAGCCGGTGCAATCCCAGCTCCTGGTACAGGTAGGCATCCGGGTATCGTGTCGTACCCGAACCCTGCACCTTGAACTTCGCGCACAACCACTGGCGCACCCGGTAACGGACGTGGCTTTCGACGTTGCGGTAGGCCGCGCTGACCGTCCCGATGCGGAAGTAGTTGGACCAGCCCCGCAATTTGCGGTTGATCCGACCAATCTGCGCCTCGACCGCCAGCGGAGTCTTTCGCCGCGTCGTCAGTTCACTGATCTCGTTACACAGCCGGAGCACCTTCTTCCGCGACGGACGCGGCCCGATGTAGGACGCCCCCGTGCGGCGGTCATAGGTCCGGCCCAGGGTGTAGCCCAGGAAGTCGAACTGCTCCTCGGGCAGGCGACAGAGCCGCGTCTTGGTCTCGTTGACCGTCAGCTTCAGCCGGGACATCATCCCCCGCATCATGGCCATCGCCTCCTCGGCGGTGCCACGACAGCAGATGACGAAGTCGTCGGCATAGTTGACGATGTGGGCGACCAGACGCCGCTCATGACCGCCGGTCTTCCATCCCTTCACAAAGCGTCGCATGTAGACGTTCGACAACAATGGTGAGATCGGTGCCCCTTGCGGAGTCCCCATCCCCTGGTCTTTGTTCCGGGTCGTCCGATGGCGATGCCCCTTCGCGTCGGTCTCTTCCACCGGCGTCTCCAGCCACAGCTTGATCAGCCGCAGGACGCGGCCGTCGCTGATCCGCCGGGACATCGACTTCATCAACTCGTGATGGGGTATGCTATCGAACGAAGCCATGCCTTGATACCCCTGTCAACAACCCGCCCGAGCCCGCTCCCGAGGAGGTCGAGGTAACCGACCCGACCCATCCCCTCTTCGGACGCCGCTTCCCCCTCATCTCGATCTCCCGTCAACCGCGCCGCACCGCGTTTGTGTTCGTGACCTATCGCGACACGATGCGGCTCCGCATCCCCATCACCTCGACCAGCCTGGCACCGAGCCAATCCCGCTTCCTCCGCACAAAATGGACCCAGGAAGCCGTTTGGGAACTCCTTTCCTTGGTCACGGAGGGTGAGGCGTCATGTCACAGCCCCGGCACGTCTGGCGGAGACTCCCGCAACCCTTGAGGCAACAGGCGATCGACGACATCACGGCCATCTGTGCGGAGGTTATTCATGAGCATTTCCGAACTCATCACGCCGTTCCACCTCGGCCGAAAGGCCCTCATCTATGTCCGGCAATCGAATCCCCACCAGGTCCTCACCAACCAGGAGAGCCAACGCCTCCAGTACGCGCTCCGGCAACGAGCCGGTGAGTGCGGCTGGGCAGAGGACGCGATCGAGGTGATCGACGCCGACCTCGGCCGGACCGCCAGCACTACCCAGGGCCGGCAAGGGTTCAAGGAGGTCGTCGCCCAGGTCACCCTCGATCAGGTCGGTATTATCTTTTCCTACGATGTCACGCGACTGTCACGGAACTGCACCGACTGGTATCAGGTCCTCGACCTGTGCGGTTATCGCCGGTGCCTCATCGGCGACCGAGACGGGATCTACGACCCGGCCACGATCAACGGTCGCCTCCTGCTCGGCTTGAAGGGCCAGATCTCGGAACTGGAGCTCCATACGATCAAGGCCCGGCTTACTGCCGGCCTGATCAATAAGGCCCAGCGCGGCGAACTCGCATTGACGCTGCCCGTGGGGCTCGCCCGCGATCCTCTGGGCCGCGTCGTGAAGCGCCCCGACCGGGAAGTCCGGGATCGCATCGACCTCATCTTCGCCACCTTCCTCCGGGTGCGCTCCCTCGCCGCGGTCGTTCGTTCATTCAATTCCGAGTCTCTGTTCGTCCCACGACGTAACAGATTCGGCGACGTCGCTTGGCGACGCCCGACCGTCTCCTCCATCGGCGCGATCCTCAAGAATCCGGCCTACGCCGGGTCGTTCGTCTACGGCCGGACCCGGACCGAGAGGACCGGCCTCGATCACCATCCGGTTCAGAGACCCCGGCCGGTCTCCGAGTGGCGAATTCACATCAGGGACTTGTATCCCCCCTACATCGACTGGACCACGTATGAGAAGATTCAGGGCATGATCCGCGACAACCACAGCGAGTACGACCGGAACAAGACCCGAGGCGTCCCGCGGCCGGGGAAGGCCCTGCTGCACGGCCTCGTCCACTGCGGCGAGTGCGGCCACAAGATGGTCGTTCAGTACAAGGGAGGGACGCAATACCTCTGCAACTCGCTCCGGCAACAGACCCAGGTCCCGGTCTGTCAACGCATCCCCGGCGACCCGATCGACGACCACGTCGTCGGCCTCTTCTTCGAGGCCCTGGCCCCGGCGGAGCTGGATGTCTTTGACCGGGTCATGGCCTCGGCCTCCGAGGAACGCGAGCAGGCCCATCGCGCACGTCGGCAGCAGATCGAACGGCTCCGCTATCAGGCGGACCTCGCCGAGCGGCAGTACCAGAAGGCCGACCCCGACAACCGCCTGGTCGCCGCCGAACTGGAGAGGCGCTGGGAGTCGGCCTTGCGGGAACTGAAGCAAGCGGAGGACGCGTTCGAACGCAATAAGCATGAGCAATCGATGCCAGGAGGGCTCGACCCCGAGACGCGGCGGTTGCTCACGGAAGCCGGTCGCCGAATCCCGGGATGGTGGCGGGCCGATCGCTTCTCCCGCGAGCAGAAGAAGTCGCTGTTGCGGAGCCTGGTCGACAAGGTCGTGGTTCGCCGTTCCGCCCCGGACCGGGTCCACTGCCGGGTGGTCTGGAAGGGGGGCGAGACGACCGACGCTGACATCGCGGTCACCGTCGGTTCCTGGTCGCTCCTCTCCGCTGGCCGGGAGATCGAGGGAGCGATCCTCGAGATGGCCCGGCAGGGGAAATCCGATGAAGAGATCGCCCGATGTTTGACCGAGCGCGGTCACCACTCCCCGCGACACACGACGGTCCTGCGCAGCTCCGTGCAGATCGTCCGCCTCCGCCACGGACTGATCCGCGACCGCAAGCAATCGCACCCGAGGCAGATCCCGGGCTACTTGACGGTGCCGCAACTCACCGCGAGGCTAGGACTCGAACGGAGCTGGATCTACGATCGCATCCACAACGGAACGATCCAGATCGGCCTTGATCCCGAACGCAACCTCTACCTGTTCCCCGACACCACCGAGACCCTCGACCAGTTGCGACGGCTCCGGGCGGGGGAGCTCAACTCTTTGCGCTATTAGGAGGGCATCAAGATGCCATCTCGAAGTAGCCGGATAAGTCCGCGTCCACCACCTCGGTGTGCCCCGTCCTGAGCAGCCGTTCCGCTTGGCGAACGGCGTCCAGGGCGCTGCGCGCCGGGCGGTAGGCGTGTTGTTCAGGCTCCAGGTCGGCCTCGAAGATCGGCTCCAGGACCAGCACCGCAGCCATCTGCACCACGCGATCCTTGATGCAAGGGATCCCCAGCGGCCTTTGCTTGCCATCCGGTTTAGGGATGTACACGCGTCGGACCGCTCGGGGCTCGTACGTCTCGTTCCTGAGCTCTTCCGCCAGTTCGTCCAACCATCGATCGGCGCCGTACGCTTCGATATCGGCGAAACTCTGGCCGTCGGTCCCCGGGGCGCCGCCGTTGGCACGACAGCGGTCGTAGGCGAAGCCCAGGACGTCGCGACGATAGATCTTGTCGTACAGCGCGTAGAAGCGGTAGTCGGGCGAGCTCTTCGCTTTGGTGTGCAACGCCGTCTGCAACTTCCCAACCTTCACTGGAGGTGATAGGCTCACGCCAATCTCCCGGCTGTCGGCCGCTTGCTGCGTTGACCTTGAACCAAGGCCCCTTCCCTCGACCGGAGTTACCCGGCGTCGGCGGTACTACGGGCCTATCCGCCACCCCAGGTGGCCCGGCCTATCCCTCGCGGGCGTCCGGTTGAGGGTCACGCGCCCTCACCGCCTGGGGTTTCCCGTGTTGCGTTGGATCTCCGTGTACAGGCATGCCGTCGTCAATACCCCGGTGGCCCGCTGGGTCGGATTGCTCGTGGGTCGGTCTATTCCAACCTCCCCGTGCTCGCCAGCGGCTTCGGCCTTCCCCATACTAATGCAAGGTCGGCGCACACATTGGACGTTTCGAGGCCTGCTCGACGTTCACTCGCGTTACGGCCTGCCTGCTCGCTGCATCGCCAAAGCGACACATGTGTCTCGAAGGCTCCGACGGCTTCGTTACCTCCACCGCCGCTCCGATAGCTACCGGCCGGAGCAACCCAGTTGCCGGGTGGGAGTTGCACCCACTGAAGACCAACACCTTTGCACGGCGCACATTAGTCTCGTCCCCTCTCTTCCGAGGCTCTTTTCCGAGGCCCGGCGCTGCTCATGTCTTTCGACAATGCCCTGATGCGGGTCGGAGATTAGGACCTTCTCCGACTCGTCGAGTCGGGTGGCCGCTCCGTGGCGGCTCGATGATGGTTCGAGGAACCGTCCGAGGATCAGGAGGAGGGTGACCCGAGGCGGAGAAAGGCGGAGGAGGGCGGTGCCCTCAAGGGTCTGGGGCCGGAGTGGTGGAGCGTCGCGTCGTTCCATCCTGCACAAGTCGGCAGGGAGGGCGGAGAGGCCCGGATTCCTGCGGACTTGTGCCGAGGGGCAGTGGGGGTACCATGGCGCAGCGGCGGAGCCATCGTCGGGGGCGGCGAACGTCAATGACGGGCCGTGAGTATGATGGGAAAGCGGGCGGATGGCAACGGGCGGAGATCCACGGCCCCTCGCAGGAGGGATGATCGATGTCACGACAGAAGACCCGAACGAAACCACCGGCCCGCACGAAGCCGGTTCTGATGGCCGAGCCAACCCCGGTCGGTGAACCATCGCCGGTCCGGGCGGCCGGGCGGCCCGAAGTGCTGACCCTGGCCGAGGCTGCCGCTTATCTGCGTGTCCCGGAAGCCGATGTGGTACGCATGGTCGGGCCACATGGTCTGCCCGGTCGCCTGGTCGGATCGGAGTGGCGATTCTCCAGGATGGCGCTCGAACAATGGTTGCGGACCCCACCCGAGCCTTCCGGCAAGGAGTCCTTGCTTGCCCTGACCGGGGCATGGAAGGACGATCCCCACGTTGACGATATGCTCGCCGAGATCTACCGGCAACGTGGGCGGCCCATGACCGAGGACGGTCCATGATCCTTCTGGACACGGATATCATGCCCCTCTGGCCTACGGGCCACAACGATGCAACCAAGCTCCCTGGCGCTCAGATAATGGGAGAAGGATTGTGTTACCGCTTGCTTGCGATTGGCTCCCCGTTAACATAATCGATGTGAAAATCTGTCGAGCGGACAAGCCTGGGAGCATTCAGAATGTCTGCGACATTCACCTGCCCGAATTGCGGTCGAATCGGATCGATCAAGTCTGCGCTGCCGACCAGTGCTAAGCTGCGGTGTCCCGGCTGTAAGATGCTCTTCTCGCCTGGGTTCAGCAGTCAATCGGCTTCGTCCGCTAAAGAACCCCTTCCATCACACGCGGCTATCTCGGCCGCATTCGCAACCCTTGGTTTGCCCACCGAGACCCCGTCGGAACAGGTCAAGCAGGCATATCGGGATCTCGTTCAAGTATGGCATCCTGACAGGTTTACCCACAATCTACGGCTTGCGAACCAAGCACAAGCGAAAATGATCGAAATTAATGGGGCTTATGCTATCATCCGAGATCACTTGGCATCTGCCGTTCAACAGGCACCGAACGATACGCAGTGCTGGGACAGCGACTCTGATCTAGATGAATTCCTTAAAACCGTCATTCCCTCGCAGCCAAGGAATACGAGCGGCCCCGACTCGCGAGAATGGTCTCCTCCAGATGACTCCGGGACGGATTCGAGCAGCGAGCCGGAACCGAGCGAACCTCCTTGGTACAAAGACCCAATCCTCAAATACGCGTGGCGCATTCCGGCTGTCATCCTATCTATCTTTTTTATTTTTATATCCAGAGATTTAATATATTCATTTTCATCGAAGTCTTTTGATGCCTTTCAATCTTCAATCTCTTACCTAAGGGAAAATGGAGAGTTTGTTCTGGTCTGCTTTGTTGGATTGCCGGTTGGAGTTGTTGCTCTAGCTGTTTTCGTCCTACGAGCCATGGAGGCAAGCATAGAGAAGCAAGCGATTGCGACCAGGTGTCCATATTGTGGTAAGCTTTCGGCCTTGGAAGATGTGGGCGAACATATCATCTCTCAAACGCCGACACTCAAGACGGTAACTCGCAGGAGCACTGGGGTAGGCATGTTTGATGGTCAAATGATCCCAACGGTCCAATGCTATGATGAACAAATAAGTGTGATTATTGTCATTTACAAGAGCGTGCTTCAATGCAAGTTTTGCAACCGACAGACCATGTCTGCTTCCATGCAACGCGAATTGGTCCCGTGAATTGATGCGCAAACGCCGTGTCGGCAGGGGTCGGAATGCTCTACTCCATCGCCTTTGGCTTTACCCCGTCTCTACCGGTTGCACGGCTAGCAAATCCATCTCAGGCCATGCGATCCACCTTTCGCCGCTGGGCAAAGAAAGGGGGGACAGGTTGAATATCGACAGTTGTCATAAGGATTGAGCCAATGTGCGACATTTGTCGATATTGAACATGTTCTCCTTTTCCATGCTGTCCCCCTTTTCCAACCCGCCGCGGTCGCCGACCCAAAACCCCCATGGCAGTCTATACTTGCTTGCCGCGGTCGGACCGGCGTGGTATTAGATCGACTTCGACATCAACAAATCGCCGATGCGACCCAGTTGTTGATGCCATGAGGCGTCGTTGTTTCGATCGCCTGTTCGCGTTCGCTCGAGACGGATGGACGACGAGGGAAGGGGGTGAGCGTGCGTCATCTCGTGAGCCTGATCGTCGCGTTTGCGGTCAGCGTCGCCTGGGGCTCGACCCACGCGCAGGAGGCGAATCGGCCGATCAGGGCGGCGGGCGTGGGCACGATCGATGGACCGCCCAAACAGCCGGTCGATTGCCGCCTCCAGTTCCGGATACGGAACTCCGGGAAGCAGCCGGCGACGATAAAGCGGGCCGAGGTCCTGATGATCTTCTCCTCGGGCGGGTGGAGTTATTCTCAGGGAGAGACGATCGCCCGCGACGGCACCTTCCTGGGCGACAGCCCGACGCTCGCCCCCGGCGAGGAGCGGGCCTACAACTGGACCGGGCAGGAAGGGTGCCCGCCGTTGTACTGGCTCCTGGCCGTCCGGGTAAGCCTGCCGGGCCGGCCGGACTACGATGACATGATCGCCATCCCCTATCACCGGCCGGGGTTCGCGAACCCGGCGCCCTGCGCGTCTCCGGGCCGCTCTTCGTCGCCCTGCAGGAACCCGTCGAGGTCATGGACCTGACCAGCGGCCGGGTCTGGCTGCCGGTCGTCGGCCAGGTGACGAACCTGACGGGCAAGGCGCTGACCCTCAAGAAGTGGCGGTTCCACCTCAAGGACCCTTCCGGGAAGGTGGCGCTCGACGCCGACGCCTCCGACAAGCTCAAGGTCGAGCGAGCGAGGGAGACGCTCAGCGAGTTCTACCACGGCTTCGACCTACCCAGGGACTTCCGCCGGGGGACGCTCCGGATCGAGGCCGAGGTCGAGCTCGACGGCAAGCGGACGCCGCTCGTCCGCGAGGCCCCGGTCGAACGGGTCGAGGGGTACAGCATTACGGCGCCCCTCAAGGGGACATGGGTCTGCACCGCGAGCCCGGGCTCCGAGGACTTCTCCGGGCACCTCCACGACCCCTACGGCCGCTATTCCTACGACATCCGAATCTTCCGCGAGATCAACGGCGAACGGGTCACCTTCTCCGGCGACCCGAACAAGAACGAGAGCTTCTTCGCCTGGGATCAGCCGATCTACTGCGTCGAGGACGGCAAGGTCGTCTTCCTGGAGGACCGATGGCCCGACAACTTCGGCCTCAAGGCCAACACCGAAAGCAATAACAACCGGGTCCTCGTCGAGCATGCCGGGAAGCGGGCATCGTGCTATTATCACATCCGCCAGGGCAGCGCGAAGGTCAAGCTCGGTCAGGCCGTCAGGGCAGGGCAGGTCCTCGCCCACCTCGGCAACGCCGGGTCGAGCAGCGAGCCCCACCTGCACTTCGGGTATCTTCCTTACGACCACAAGGTCGGCTACTACAATAACGGCCTCGTCCGCATCAAGGGCCTCAAGGCCGAGGACGGCCGACCCCTCGCCGGCATCATGACGGACGGAACCTATACCTTCACGCCCGCATCGACGTCACGCTAGCGACCACGCCGGGAGGAGGTCGGACCCCAATTCCGGCTCCGCCGGCCGCGGACGACGAGGGCGAATCCCGTCGCCGTGAGGAGGATCGTCGGGGACGTGGAGAATTCGTGCAATCCGTGGTCGAAGATGCCCGGATTCTCCACCACGGATTGCACGGAGGGCACGGATCAGAGAATACCCGGATTCCGGCCTCAGGCGATCGGCGGGAAGTGATCTACCGACATGGCCCCGGAAGCCCTCCAGGCGAGTGGATACCTCGGGTAGGACTTCATCGACCGATCCCCCAACTGGCGGGGTTGGTGGTCGTTCCGTTCGACGCCGAATCCGCCGTCGAGCTCGACCGGCTCCGACAGGTCAAGAAACGGAAACAGATCGGTCGGGCCGACCTGCTCATCCGCCCTCGACCTCGGAAAGTCCTTTCCTGCCCCCATGATACGCGGGCCCGGCCCCACGAGTCATGCCGCCTGGGGACATGGCTGACCAGTATTGACAGCCCCTTCATCCTGCCGGGCGCCGTTGCAATCGAGGCCGGGAAACGGGTCGTGTCCCGTGGCGGGTCGAAACGATTCATTGACGCCGGCGCGACCCGGTCTTACGCTCACAATTGTCCCGCGCGGCACGTCTTCGCGGGCAGTCCGTTGAAAGCCGAGGGCAGAGCCATGTCCAGCGCAACCCTGGTCGCTCCATCGCAGGTCCCGATTCCGACGGCCGATCTGCCGTACGACCTGACCGTCGATCTGTTCTCGCAGATGGTCGAGCTGGGCCTGATCCCACGAGACCGCCGGGTCTATCTCTTCGACGGAAGGCTCTACGAGAAGATGGCCAAGACGAGGGCGCACGGATACGTGGGAGCGGCCATCAACAGAGCCATCAATCTCAGGTTGCCCGACGGCTGGAGCTTCTGGCCCGAGAGCACCATGGCCCTGGACCCGAAAAACGCTCCGCTGCCGGACTTCGCCCTGATCCGGGCCGCGAACCCGCTGGACTTCGCCGCTCTCGATCGCTATCCGGGTCCTGGAGATATCGGCCTGCTGATCGAGGTCGCCGTCACGAGCCTCAAGCAGGACCTGACCACGACCCTGGAGCAATACGCGCGGGCCGCGATCCCGGTGTACTGGGTCGTCAACGTCCTCGGTTGAACGGATCCTGATCCACACCGAACCCCGCGTCGTTGACAGCCGGGGCGTCCATGCCCAGGTCGAAACCTTCGGGCCCGGTCAGTCCGTTCCCCTGGTGCTCAACGGCCAGGAGGTTGCTCGCATCCCCTTCGACGAGATGCTTCGCTGAGGGAGCGAGTGTGCAGGGGAGTCGGGTGTGTGCGGGGCGGCCATCGCCGCCGCCGCGACGAGAGCGGGGCTGTGACCGCGTCATCGGCGAGGACGGCATCGTCGGGGGCGACCTGGCGGACCCATGTCCAGATGGCCTCGGCCTCGCGGCGGTCGATCGACGCGGGGTCCGAGTCGACCCGGCGGACGAGCCCTCACGGGACAGGCTCTCAGCCGATTTGCAGGGCGCGGCAGGTTTGTTCGTAAGTGGCTTCCAGGTCAAGCGACACGACCAGGGTTTCCGTCAGCCAGATGTACAAGGGCGGCAACGATTGACCGACGACGAGCGGGAGGGCCCATGTGTCCAACTTCGTCTTTCGGCCCGCCTGGCGCTTGCGACAGGTGGCCGCATAGATCGGTGGCGGGATCGGGGGACATCGACGGGTCCGTTTGTCCCAGGAGGGTCAGCAACTCGCGTGTACAGGTTGAACCGGCGTACGGTCACCAGATCGACCACGGAGACGCAGACGTCGTTTCGCAGCAAGTTGGCACACTTCGCGATGAACAGTTGGCGACTCTCCGCACGGTCCTTGTTCGCCGGGCTAACGATCTCCACGGCCGCCACCAGCTTACGGTCGCGCGCCTGATCAAAGATCAGGACTTCGTAAACATACTGATCCGGGAAATCGACGTCGACGGTGAGCGTCGGTGCGGGCGGCGCCAGGGTGGCCATGGCCACGCCGCCATCGGTCACCGGGTCCGGATCGGAGTGCCAATCCCTCTCGCCATCCTTGTCGAACGTGCATACGTCGATCTCGAAATAGGTGCCCAGATGAACGCGCGGCTCGGCCGCAAAGCCCTTTGGTAATTTGGGTGCGAGGTCGAGAACCATCATCATCGGCCAACCGCCATGGAATCCTTCCCACGAAGCCTGGTTCCAAACCGGCGGCCGGAAGTGGTCTCTGAGCGGCATGAGGATGCTCCTTTGGCGCATTCTATCATGATCGGCCGGGTCCAGCGAGCCGACTCGTCGGAACCGAGGCGCGGTCCTGTGGCCTGTCATCCCGGACACGCGGTCATTTCAGGAGGGGCTGCGTCGGGGCGGCGGGGGTCGCGTCAAACCGGATCATGTCGAGGCGGGGCCGGGTCGACCTGGGTGGCCGCCCACCCAAGGCCCCCACGGATTCAGACGGCGCGTTCAACGCATCCGGTTCGTCACGGCGCGGAATATCGCTGTAACTCACACTCGTTGATTAGAGCGCCGAACGGTTGGGTGGCTCACGATCGAGGGACGGACCGGACCGGCGGCCCGCCGGCACCGGACCGGATCTTCCTGGAAGAGGGGGCTCCTGAGCCCGATCCGGGCGGCCGGCCCGCCCGACCGATCGCCGGCAGGAGCCGGCTCCTGCCGACGATCGGTCGGGGACGGGGCGCCGGTCATTGGGCTGTGAGCCACCCAACCGTTCGGCGCTCGAGTCCTCGCGCGGCCGTGAGCGACGTCCTCCTACCTGTCCGTGGGACGCGCGACCCGGCGGCCGGGAGGATCCGGGTCCCGCGCGAAACTCAGCGTCCGGCGGCGGGCGACGGTGAGGTATCGGCCGCGGTGCACGACATCGAAGCCGTGATCCAGCAAGGGTTTGAGCCATCGCCACTCGTTTTCGACGAACAGCCAGGTGAATTCCGGATCGAGCTGGGGGAAGCCGGGCGGCAGGTTGGTGTCCATGATATAGCTATAAAGCCGTGCCGGGACGAGAGCGGGGCGGAGACCGCGTAGTCGGCGATCACGGCGTCGTCGGGGGCGACCTGGTTCGACCCACGCCCAGATCGCCTCGGCCTCGCGGCGGTCGATCGCGTCGGGGACCGAGTTGACCCGGCGGGCGACCTCTCGCGTGCCGTAGCCGCCGAGTGCCGCCGCTGCCAGCCAGGCCAGAACCAGCGCGGCTCGGCCCCCTCGGCGGGGCAGCAGACGGTTCGCCAACTGCGAGTAGCCGATCAGGCCGGAGGCCAGCACCAGGACGACCATCGGCATGGCGTAGCGGACGTGGTGCCACTCCTCCGTCGCCAGGAACCGAGGCGCCCATCGGCCGTTGCACAGGCTCCAGATCCACGGCAGGGCCAGGATCGCCGCCCGGGCGCCAGCAGCATCAGCAACGACCAGCCGCCCACGCCCAGGAGCAGGGCCTCGCCGGCGGTACGCAGCGTCTCGCCGACTGACGCCCGGGGGCCGAGGAACTGGTTGACGAACAGGTCGGCGCGCCGCGGCCCACCATGATCCGCAGGTAGCCGAAGAAGCCGAAGAGCAACCAGCCCAGCCCGATCAGCACGAGGGCCCGGCGCCATCGGAGGGTCACGCTTAGCGACTCGGGCCGGCGCGGTGGAGCGCGGCGAACGTCATCACGGCGACGGCGAATTCCTGGCGGCAGGCGAGCATCCCGGCGATCCCGAGCGCGGCCCAGGCCCGCGACCGCTCGCGGACGCCCCGCACGGCCCAGAGCGCGAACGGCGCCACCAGTTGCAGCTCGCGGAAGTCGTTCCAGGCCAGGGGCCAGAGCAGGGGGGTCAGCGGCACCAGCGCCGCGGCCGACAGCGCCACCGACGACGACCTCGACTCGGACCGGACCAGGCCGTAGGCCGCCGGGATCACCCACCAGAACACGATGTTTTGCAGCACGATCAGGGTGCGCGGGTCGGGGAAGGCCCGGTAGATGGGCAAGAGCGCGAACCGGATCGGCGCCAGGTAGTTCATCTTCCAGACCGAAGGCCCTTCCTGGGCGTACGCCGAGACCGGGCGGATGCTCAGGATGCCGTCTCCCTCGGTCATGGCCCAGCACCACTGATTGTAATAGGCCAGGTCCCAGGACCATCCGCTGCGGAGCTCCTCGTACCGGCGGAGCGACTGGTAGGTCGAGACGGTAGTCATCGCGGCCGTCAGGGTCACGACGGCCAGCCAGGCCGCGAGGCCCGTGCCGGGCCGCGGGTCGTCGGTCGCGAGGGGGTCGGAGGCGTCGTCGCGTGG
The DNA here is from genome assembly GCA_963771445.1 of uncultured Planctomycetota bacterium. Classification (GTDB taxonomy): domain Bacteria; phylum Planctomycetota; class Planctomycetia; order Isosphaerales; family Isosphaeraceae; genus JAKAUH01. The sequence continues at coordinate 465,506 of CAVYTQ010000003.1, forward strand.
GGACATCGGCTGACCGAACTCGGTGGGTCGGGTGGAGTGGTCCGGCGCCGCTCCGGGACGGGGTGGGCGGTCACCGGACATCATCGCGGCCGGCGACGCCCCGCGTCCAGAGGCACGTCCGCTCGGCGCAGTGGACCGTCCGTTCGCCGGGGTCGCCGGCCGGTCCGCACGGCTGCCCGGGGCCATTTATCGGTGGACTCTTGATTCCCGGCCCTTTTCTGGTAACTCTGAGAAGAACGCTGGACTCTCGTCTCCTTCGGTCTTTCCACGATTTTGGTGAATCGTTCGAGAAGCCTGCGTGCGGGACCGGCACTCGATCTGGTAGAATACGTCCATTCGATTCGGTCCCCGCTTCCGCCAGGAGTTTAACCGCGATGTCGCAAGGTCCTCGCCGTCATCTCCGCCTCGAAAATGTTGACGGAGTGACCGTGGTCAGCTTCGTCGAGTCCAAGATCGTGACCGAGGAGAACATCCAGGAGGTCGGCGACCAGCTCTATAGCCTGGTTGAGGACGAAGGCCACAAGAGCCTCCTGCTGAACTTCGGCAACGTCCAATATCTCTCCAGCGCCGCCCTGGGCAAGCTGATCAACCTCAAGAAGAAGGTGGCGGCGGTCAAGGGGAAGCTGAAGCTCTGCTGCATCCACCCCGATCTCCTCGAGGTCTTCCGGATCACCCGGCTCGACCAGGTCTTCGAGATCTACGCTGACGAGCAGGCGGCACTGGACAAGTTCTGATCGAGGATCGAGCGGACGAGGCCCCCTCGCGGCCGGCCGGTCGCCCGTGAGGGGATCGCTCCGCCGGGTCGAGTCGGACCCCAGCCTCTCACCGATCGCTTGTGCCGAGGCGGAGCCGCGCGGCCGATCCCGAGCCTCGCGCCGTATCCGCCCGCCCCATCCCGCATCGCCCTCGACGATCCCCGACCCGACACCCGCGCCGGTCCCGGCGGTCCTATCACGACCGGAGGCCGGCCCGCTTTGCTTTCCGGCCTGCACCCGTCATGAGCGACCCGTCCTCGACCCCGATGATGCAGCAGTATCGCGAGCTCAAGGCCCGCGACCCCGATGCGCTCCTGCTCTTCCGCATGGGCGACTTCTACGAGATGTTCGGCGAGGACGCCGAACGCGCCGCCGCGCTGCTCGGCCTGGCCCTGACCACCCGCGACAAGGACAAGCCCGACGCCATCCCGATGGCCGGCTTCCCCCACCCGGCGCTGGAATCGTACCTCGCCAGGATCGTCCAGGCCGGCCTGCGGGCCGCCGTCTGCGAGCAGGTCGAGGACGCCCGGTTCGCCAAGGGGCTGGTCAAGCGCGACGTGGTCCGCGTCGTCACGCCGGGCACGCTCACCGACGACGAGCTGCTCGACCCCCGGACGGCCAATTACCTGGCGGCGGTCGTCGAGGTCGGCGGCAAGCTCGGCCTGGCCTGGGTCGAGCTCTCGACCGGGCGGTTCTCGCTGACGGGCCTGCTGCGCACCGAGCTGATCGACGAGATCGCCCGGCTCAACCCGGCCGAGGTCCTGATCTCCGAGCTGAGCCTCGATGCGCCCTGGGTGCGGATGCTCCGCGGCCAGCCGGTCGGCGCGGTGACGGTGCGGCCCTCGTGGGACTTCCAGCCCGAGCAGGCGCGCAAGACGCTGTTCGACCAGTTCCGCATCACGACGCTGGCCGGCTTCGGCGTGGACGACCGGGCCCTGGAGGTCCAGGCCGCCGGCGCCCTGATGGCCTACCTGCGCGAGACCCAGCGGACCGCGCTGCCGCACATCACGCGGCTGGTCCCCCACCGCCGCGGCGAGATGATGGCGCTCGACGAGATGACCCGGCGCAGCCTCGAGCTGGTCCGGACCCTCCGCGAGGGGAAGCGCGACGGATCGCTGCTGAGCGTGATCGACTGCACCGTCACGCCGATGGGCGCCCGGCTGCTGTCGGACTGGCTGACCTCGCCGCTGACGGCGACCCGAGCCGATCGGCGAGCGGCACGACGCCGTCGCGGAGCTGCTCACCGCAGTCGGTCCTCCGCGGCGACCTGCGGACGATGCTGGCGCAGTCGAACGACCTGGAGCGGCTGGCGGCGCGGGTCGGCACGGGCCGGGCGACTCCCCGCGACCTGGGCGCCCTGGCCCGGACGCTGGCGCTCCTGCCCAAGATCAAGGCCCGGCTCACCGCGCGGGTCTCGCAGCGGCTCAACCAGCTCGAGGCGGCGCTCGAGCTCTGCCCCGAGATCCGCGCCGAGATCGAGGCGGCGCTGGTCGACGAGCCGCCCCTGGCCGTGAAGGAAGGCGGCCTGATCCGCGAGGGCTACCATCCCGAGCTCGACGAGCTGCGCGACGACGGCCCGCGGCGGCAAGTCGTGGATCGCCCGGTTCCAGACCGAGCAGATCCGCAAGACGGGCATCCCCAGCCTGAAGGTCGGCTTCAACAAGGTCTTCGGCTACTACATCGAGATCACCCACGCGCAGGCCCAGGCCCGCGGCGCGAAGATCCCGAGCGACTACATCCGCAAGCAGACGGTCAAGAACGCCGAGCGGTACATCACGCCCGAGCTGAAGGAGTACGAGGACAAGGTCACGCCGCGCCGAGGACCGGGCCAACGAGCTGGAGTACGAGCTGTTCAGCACGCTGCGCGACCGGGTCGCGGCCGAGGCGCCGCGACTGATCCAGGCCGGCGGCGGTGCTGGCGCAGCTCGACGTGCTGACGGCCCTGGCCGAGCTGGCCGCGCGGCACGGCTACTGCCGCCCCGAGATCGTCGCCGAGCCCGTCTTCGAGGTCGAGGCCGGCCGGCACCCGGTGCTCGACGCCCTCCTGCCGCCCGGCGACTTCGTGCCGAACGACGTCCGGCTCGGCACCGGACCCGACGCGGGGACGATCCTGCTCATCACCGGCCCGAACATGGCCGGCAAGAGCACGTACATCCGCCAGGTGGCGCTTGATCGCGATCCTGGCGCAGATCGGCAGCTTCGTGCCGGCGCAGCGGGCGCGGATCGGGATCGTCGACCGCCTGTTCGCCCGCGTCGGGCGCCACCGACGAGCTGAGCCGCGGCCAGAGCACGTTCATGGTCGAGATGACCGAGACCGCGAACATCCTGAACAACGCCACGCCGAAGAGCCTGGTGATCCTGGACGAGATCGGCCGCGGCACCAGCACGTTCGACGGCGATCTCGCTGGCCTGGGCGATCACCGAGCACATCCACGACACGATCGGCTGCCGGACGCTGTTCGCCACCCACTATCACGAGCTGGTCGAGCTGGAGAAGACCCGGCCCCGGCTGCGCAACGCCAACGTCGCGGTGCGCGAGGGCGACGGCGAGATCGTCTTCCTGCACCAGATCGTCCCGGGCGGCGCCGACCAGAGCTACGGCATCCACGTCGCCCGCCTGGCGGGCGTGCCGGCCCCGGTGCTCGAGCGTGCCCGCGAGATCCTCAGGTTCCTCGAGAAGCAGCATGCCCCCGAGCCCGTCACCGGGGCCGAGGCCGGGTCTGCAGCCCCCGCCGCCGCGCCGGCCGAGGGCCCGATCCGCCGCAAGGTGAAGACCGGCCGCGCCCTGGCCGGCAGCCTCTTCGCCGCGCTGCCCGACCCGCTCGTCGACGAGCTCCGCCAGGTCGACCCGTCGGCGCTCTCGCCCGAGCAGGCAATCGAGCTGATCAGGCGGCTGCGCGAGCTGGCGGGGTGATGGCGGGGTTAGCCTTTCACGGGTCGAGGGTGACGACCGTACAGGAGAGCATCGAGCCCCGAAGTGGCCTCCTGGATGCGTCGGGCGATCCGACCGAAGCGCGCTGCGGGAAGGCGGAGGCAATCGTTCGAGGTCAGCTCATCGCCCGTTGAGCGGTGGTAGAATCCCTGCCCACATAGCGAGGGCCGAGCGTGGGGAGGGACCAGGCCATCGAGATGCACCGCCGCCTCGACGTCGGTGCGGATCCGCCGAAGCTCACGACCTGAGGTGGAGACGCCCGCGAGGACCGAGCCGGGCGAATTCACCCGGCTCGGCGAGACCTATCGCGCCTGTAGTCGATCCCCATCCTGCCGCCAGCCAGCTCCTCTACCTTTCCTCGCTGCCATCTCGGGGAGGAGCCGGGGCTGTCCCTGTCGTCGGGTCGGAGATATCCTGGTTTCGAGCCCCCCCATCTCGGTGACCGACCCGGGCGGGATCGGCCGAGCGACATCACTCGGGGACGGGTCGGCGACGCGACCGGGCCGGCCGACGGGGGCCGTTGCAATGAACGACGTCACCCACATCCTCTCCGCCATCGAGCGGGGCGAGCCCCGGGCAGCCGAACAGCTCCTGCCGCTGGTCTACCACGAACTGCGCAAGCTGGCCGCGCAGAAGCTGGCTCAGGAGAGGCCAGGACAGACGCTCCAGGCCACGGCGCTGGTGCACGAAGCTTATCTGCGGCTGGTGGGCGATCAGGCGTTCGATAACCGGGGACACTTCTTCGCTGCGGCCGCCGAGGCCATGCGCCGGATCCTCATCGAGAACGCCCGTTCGCGGAGGCGGCTCAAGCGGGGCGGCGACCGGCTCAGGCTCGAGTTGCTCGACCAGGCGTGCTCCCTCGTCGAGGATCCCGATCTACTGCTGTCGCTCGACGAACTCCTGAACCGGCTCGGGGCGGAAGACGCCGACGCCGCACGGGTCGCCCACCTGCACCTGTTCGGCGGACTCTCGGTCGAAGAGGCGGGCGATATCGTGGGGCTCTCCCGCCCGGTCGCCTACCGGAACTGGAAGTATGCCCGAGCCTGGCTCCGCGAGGCCCTGGAGAAATGATTCGGAAAGCGCGAGACACATTTCGCACGTTCGGCGCATGGAGGACAGACCCTTTCCCGGAGGTGAGCCCATGGCCGTCGACCCCGTACGTGCGAAACTCCTGTTCCTGGAAGCATCGGACCTCGCCTCGCCGGCGGAGCGTGCCGCCTACCTGGACCGCGAGTGCAGCACGGATGATGAACTCCGCGCCCGCGTCGAGGCGCTGCTGGCCGCCCAGGCCGCAGCCGACCGGGATCGGGGACGCGACGCCTTCGGCATGCCCGGATCCGTCGCAGACGCGAGTCACGAAGTGACGGGCATCGCCACCCCGGAAACCCTTCCGCCGACAAACATGGTGACCGGCGAGCATCGAGCCGACGAGCCGGCTGCCACGTGTGCGGACACGCCGCCGGCCGGACCCGAAGGAGGATCCGTCGCCGGCCCGGTCATCGCCGGCCGGTACGCGTTGCTCGAAGTCCTCGGCGAGGGCGGCATGGGCACGGTCTACCGGGCCGATCAGACCGAACCCGTCAAGCGGTCGGTCGCGCTGAAGCTGATCAAGGTCGGCATGGACTCGCGCCGTGCTGGCCCGGTTCGACGCCGAGCGCCAGGCCCTGGCGTTGATGGACCACCCCAACATCGCCCGCGTCTACGACGGCGGCACCACCGCGGCCGGTCAGCCATTCTTCGTGATGGAGCTGGTCCTCGGCGAGCCGATCACCGACTACTGCGACCGCCGACGGCTTCCGGTCCGCGCCCGGCTCGAGCTGTTCGTCGCCGTCTGCCAGGCGGTGCAGCACGCCCATCAGAAGGGGATCATCCATCGCGACCTCAAGCCGAGCAACGTCCTGGTCACCGAGGTGGACGGCCGGCCGATGCCCAAGGTCATCGACTTCGGGGTGGCCAAGGCGACGGAGTTCTCGCTCACCGACCTGAGCCTGGCGGACACCGGGGCGATCGTCGGCACGCCGACCTACATGTCGCCGGAACAGGCCGACCCGAGTTCGATGGACATCGACACCCGGACCGACGTCTATGCGCTGGGAGTGATCCTGTACGAGCTGCTGGCCGGCTCGCCGCCGATCGACCCCGGGCGATTCAAGCGGGGGGCGGTCCTGGAGATGCTGCGGATGGTGCGGGAGGTCGACCCGCCCCGGCCGAGCACGAAGGTGAGCACGTCGGACGCGTTGCCGAGCATCGCGGCCGTCCGGGGCATCGAGCCGGAGCAGTTGAAGCGGGCGTTGCGCGGGGACCTGGACTGGATCGTGATGAAGGCGCTGGAGAAGGACCGGGCGCGGCGTTACGAGACGGCCAACGGGTTCGCGGGCGACGTCTTGCGGCACCTGTCGTCCGAGCCGGTACTGGCGGCGCCGCCGAGCCGGACCTACCGGATGGGGAAGTTGCGCGGAAGCATCGCGGCGCGGTGATCGCCGCCGGCGCGGTCTCGCTGGCGCTGCTGGCCGGGATCGCGGGGACGACCTGGGGGTTGATTCGAGCCGAGATCCGGCGCGGAGAAGCGGAACGGGCACGGGCCGCCGAGATCGAGCGAGTCCAGGAGCGCGACGACGCCCTCGAAGCGGCCCAGGCCGCCACGAGGACGGCCGACGCCCGCGCCGAGGAACTCGGGTACCGGCTGGGTGTCAGCGGCTTCGTTCACGCCAGCGACGCCTATGACGATGGCGACTTCGTCCAGGCCGCCGACCGGCTGGACGAGGTGCCGCGGGGACAGCGCGGCTGGGAATGGCGTTACCTGAAGCAACAGACGCGCGGTGACTTATTCACGCTCTACGGCCACACGGTCTGGGTGACGAGCGCAGCGTTCAGCCCGGATGGGACACGCATCGTCACGGCAGGCGGTGGGGGCCGCGCCGCGGGTGAGGCGAAGGTCTGGGACGCGCGGACCGGGATGCCCCTGCTCGAATTGAGAGGGCACACGCATCGGGTGACGTGCGCAGCGTTCAGTCCCGACGGGGCGCGGATCCTCACCGGAGGTTGGGACGGGACGGCGAGGGTCTGGGACGCGCGCACCGGCTCGCCACTGCTCGAAATCAAGGGCAGCGCAGTCCAAGGTGGATCACGTCCAGTTCAGCCCGGATGGGACACGCATCCTCACCGGAGGTGCGGAGGGGACGGCGAGGGTCTGGGACGCGCACACCGGCTCGCCACTGCTCGAAATCAAGGGATACCCGAACTCCGTGGATCGCGCGGCGTTCAACCCGGATGGCTCGCGGATCCTCACCTGCGCCGAAGGCTCCGCGAAGGTCTGGGACGCGCGCACCGGCTCGCCATTGCTCGAACTCGGTCACGCCGGCCAGGTGTCCGGCGCGGAGTTCAGCCCGGACGGCACGCGGATCCTCACCGGCGGTTCTGACGGGATGGCGAAGGTCTGGGACGCGGGGACGGGTCGGCACATCCTCGACCTGAAGGTCTCCAATCAACCTGTACCGATCGCGACGTTCAGCCCGGATGGGACACGCATCGTCACCGTCGGTGATGACGGGATGACAAAGGTCTGGGATGCCCGGACCGGCTCGTCGCTGCTCGAACGACACATGGGCTATGTCCGGAGTGTGTCGTTCAGCCCGGATGCCACGCGCATCATCACCTGCTCAGGCGACGTGACGGCGAAGGTCTGGGATGCTCAGAGGGGGACCGCCGTGCTCGAACTGAAAGGGCACAGCGATGGCGTACGGACGTCGTCGTTCAGCCCGGACGGCACGCGGATCCTCACCGCCAGTCAAGACCGGACGGCGAAGGTCTGGGACGCGGGGACGGGCTCCTCCCTGCTGACACTCAAGGGGCACGCGGGCGTGGTCCTGGGCGCATCGTTCAGCCCGGATGGGACACGCATCGTCACCGGAGGCGGACGGGACGGATCTGGAGAGGCGAAGGTCTGGGACGCGCGGACGGGAAGTCCCATTCTCAACCTGGAAGGCCACGCGGGCTCCGTGTGGGGCCCGTCGTTCAGCCCGGACGGCACGCGGATCGTCGCCGGCAGCGAGGACAAGACGGCGAAAGTGTGGGACGCGCGCACCGGCAAGCTCCTGCTCGAACTCAAGGGACATCGGGGTCTAGTGTATTGCGCGTCGTTCAGCCCGGATGGGGCGTGGATCCTCACCGGCAGCGAGGACAACACGGCGAAGGTCTGGGACGCGCGGACCGGCAGTTCCGTTCTCAATCTGAAAGGCCACGGGGATTCCGTGTTGAGCGCGAAGTTCAGCCCGGACGGCACGCGGATCGTCACCGGGAGTCGGGGCCGGACGGCGAAAGTCTGGGACGCGCGGACCGGCAAGCTCCTGCTCGAATTGAAGGGGCACACCGGCGGGCTGCTGAGCGGGGAGTATAGCCCGGATGGGACACGCATCGTCACCGGCAGCAACGACGGGACGGTGAAGGTCTGGGACGCGCGGACCGGCTCTCCCCTGCTCACACTCAAGGGGCACGCGGGCGCCATCTACGGCGCGTCGTTCAGCCCCGATGGGGCGCGGATCCTCACCAGCAGTTGGGACCGGACGGCGCAGGTCTGGGATGCGCCGCCCGACACGACGTCGATCGAGGCGAACGGTCTCTCGAACGCCGCGAGCGACATGGCGTTCAGCCCGGACGGCACGCGGATCGTCATCGGCTGTATCGACGGGACGGCGGGAGTGTGGGACGCGCACACCGGCTCGCCACAACTCGGCATCGAGGGGTGGACCGGCGGGGCGACCAGCAGCGTGAGCTTCAGTCCCGACGGGACGCGGATCGCCACCGTCGGGTTGGGACCGGACTACTCAGCCGAGGCGAAGGTCTGGGACGCGCGGACCGGCAAGCTCCTGTTCGACCTCAAGGGCCACACCGGCGTCGTGATGATGGTGGCGTTCAGCCCGGACGGCACGCGGATCGTCACCGGGAGTTGGGACCGGACGGCGAAGGTCTGGGACGCGCGGACGGGTACACTCTCGCTCGACCTGAAGGGGCACACGAACTACGTGGATCGCGTGTGGTTCGGCCCGGACGGCACGCGGATCGTCGTCGGCAGTGCCGACGGGATGACGAAGGTATGGGACGCGCGGACCGGCCGGGAAGTGGAAGGCGAGCCGGTCCCACGCGAACCCCGGCCGGGCCAGGTCAGCCCGGACGGCCGGTGGTTCGCTCACGCGGCCCGTAACCGCGTCGAGCTGGTCCCGTTGCGGCCGGATGCGGAGGAGCTTGCCCGTCGTCGGCTCCTGATGGCACCGAACTTCCGGCTCTATCGGGAGAACTATGAGACGGCACGAGAGGCCGGGGATGACTTCGCGGCCCGGTTCTACCTCAATCTCTTCCCCCCGCCGGAGCGGACGCGGATTCGAGCCGAGGACCTCGTCAAGTCCGCGTTTGATCGCCTGTTCCTGCGTGAGGATGTCGTCGCGGCCCTGCGGGCCGATCCGGCGGCCGACCCGGAGATCCAGGCGGCCTGCCTGGACGTTGCCAGGGGCTGGCCCGAGTCCGCCGTCGGGTGCAAGGATGCCGCTCTGGCCCTGCTCCGCGTTCCCGGACAGCCGGATGCGATCTACCGGCGCAGGCCTGCGCCTGGCCAGTGCCGCCTGCCGGATCGAGCCGGAGAATGGCTTCTTGCTCACCGCCCTGGGCGTGGGCCAGTACCGTTGCGGCCTGTTCGCCGAGGCCCTGACGACCCTGACGCAGACCGACGCGCTGAAGAAGTCGGATAAAGCGGTCAACCTGGCGTTCCTGGCCCTCACCCAGCACCGCCTGGGGCTGTCCGATCAGGCCCGCAACAGCCTGGTCCGGCTGCGCGAAGTGTTGAAGACTCCGGCGGCGGAACTGGACCTGAGGTTGAAGGTCCTGCTGCGCGAGGCCGAGACGATCGAGCTCGACCGGGTCTTCCCGGCCGATCCGTTCGCGCAGTGATCGACGACGAAGCCGCGAGGCGCACGCGACAGCCTGACCGACTCGGACCTGGCCCCGCACAAGCGACCGATTGCGCCGGTTCCTGCCGGACCGGACCCGCCCGTACCGGCCGTTCGGCGGGCCCGCCGGCTTCGCCCCGGGTCCAGTCCGGTTCGGGCGGCGACGGCCCGGCCGGGGCCGCTCATGCCAGGGGGACGGCACCGCCTGGAAAAAGGTCCAGGATCCTTTGCCGGCTGCGCCGTCGCGGTTGATCGAGGGCCCTCAAAGCTCATGCTCGTGCGGCCGCAGCCGGGCCACCGTCTCGATGAGCCGGCACTGTTCGAGCGTCGCCAGGTACTCCGCCGCGGTCTTCGGCGGCTTCCTGAGGCTCGCGCGATGAAGCCTCGACGCGGCGAGCACGCCGTCGGGCTGTTCGTCCCAGAGCCCAGCGATGAACACATCGGGGTGGACGGCCTCGATGCCGTGGCCCCCGAGGATCGACGGCGGAAAATCGCGCAGGTTGTAGGTCACGATCAGCTCGGCCTGGCCGTGGATCGCCGCCGCCAGGACATGCCTGTCGTCGGGGTCGGGGAGAGTCAAGGCCGGTATCAGGGTCTCGTACCCGGTCACGAGGCAGTCCGATACATGCCGATTCATGAGTTCGCGACACCGAGCGAGGCTCTCGGGCTTGATCTCCGGACGATCGGCCAGGAGATTCCGCGTCCACTCGTCGTGGATCTCCTCCGTCCAGCGGGCCTGGAACAGGTCCGCGACGGCGAGCTGCATGAGCAGGTCCCGCAGCGGGGCCGGATAGAGCACGCAGGCGTCGTACAGGACGATCCGAGCCACGGATTAATAGCCCATGCCGAGGTCCTGGCTCAATTCCGCGAGCTCCACCAACGCTGCCTGACGCCTGGCCAGGAAGTCGCGCTTGTAGGCGAGGACGTCCTCGAGCAACACGCGTCGATGGCTCCCCACCTTCCGGCTCGGGATGGCCCCCTGGTCGAGGAGCTTCACGAGATGCGGCCGGGAGACGTTCAAGAGGTCCGCCGCCTGCTGGCTCGTCAGCTCGGCCCGCATCGGGGTGATCGTCACGGCGTTCCCCTCACCCATCTCGGTCAGGGCCCGGACGAGCAGCCGCAACGCCGGGGCCGGGAGCACGAGCTCCTCCGTCGATCCCTCAGCCTTGAGCTCGAGGCGGAGCCCGCCTTTCCGCCCCAGGTGGGCCGCGAGCTTCTGCCCGGACACCCTGGCCAGGGCCGCGTCCGCCTCGGTCGGGGTGACGACCTCGTTGCCGTTTGCCAATTGGGCCATCTCACCGCCTCCCGCCGTCATTGGACTCTCCCAAATGAGTTTACCACGGTTTGGGCCATATTCGCAACAGACGAAACGCCCCTCGAGACAATCGGAGTTGGCTGTACAGAGTGGATCCCAGACGGGGGCCCGAATCGATTTCCTGGCTGGTTCGGCCCGTCGGACCGGACATCTCGGCCTCGATGAGGATCGGCCCCTGGGATGCGTCGAATGGGGCCGTCACAGGACGAGCACCAGGTTCTCGGGGAGCTGGCCCAGGTAGCGGACGGCGAAATGCGGGAGCCGAAGCTCGGCGGCCTTGTGATACACCTCGTCCCGAACCTGGCTGTGGAAGAGCACGCGCCCCGCCAGCAGCCGCGTCCGTTCGTCGACCTTCGGCTCGGCGATCAGGACCCATTCGGACGGGAACTGGTCTTGAATCTCCTCGATCGTCAGGACGGGCTCCATGGCAAAGCTCCTCGGGCGGCAACCATCCAACGGAAATCCATGATTGGCCGACCATCGCCATCGGATCAACCGGGATCAAACGAACGGCGCGGGGCCGAGATCGGTGACGCTTCTCCTTTCCGCTTCGGTCGCCGATCCTGAGCCCCGACCCCGCCGGACGGTCGCACGTCCGAACCGGCCGGGCTGGACCGATCGCGAGCGAACCCGCCCGGTCCGTCCCGCCCGCGACCATCACCCCGCGGGTCGGCTGGACTGGCCGGCCGCTGAGGTCAAGTTCAGCCGTCCGCGTGAACCGATTGATCCAAGCGTCCAGATACCGCTCTCACGGCACGGGCGGGGCTTGCCAGTCCTCCCAGCGCAACCCCGGTACACGGCTGAACTCGCCCACGTTGGCGGTGACGAGCGTCAGGCCAGCGGATCGCGCATGACCCGCCAGCAGGACATCATACGCACCGATCATGCAGCCCTGCGCTTCGAGCCCGGCGCGAATCCGCCCGGCCTCGCGGGCGGCCTGACCGTCGAAGACCAGCTCGTTGACCGTGGCCAGCAACAGGTTGACCCTGGCCAGCCCCTTCGTGGGGTCGGCGCACTTCTCGATGCCGGTGAACAGCTCGTACGACGTGATGCTGGAAATCGCGCAGTCGGCCGACGCCACCGCGGCCAGGCGTTGCAGCACGAGCATGTGATGACGCATCGATTCTATGCACGTATTTGTATCTATCAATTAAAGCACGACGACGGTCAATCCAGTTGGGGAGCCGGCGGGACCGGCCCCTGGGACGGACGTGCGAACGCCGGGTCATCGATGCGAATGCGGTCGAAGAACTCCGGCGGCCACGTCGCCGGCTTGACGGGTTCCAGGACGATGGCCTCGCCCTGGCGGCGGATGGAGACGGTGTCCCCTTCCAGGTGGAATTCGTCGGGCAACCGCACCAACTGCGAGCCTTCGGCCCGGACGATCTCGGCGACTTTCATGGCATTCCCCATCCAGAACAGGGCCACTCCGCCTCAGGCATCCTACCAGCGACAGGCCTCCTGCCTCAAATCGCCTTACCGGCGGCCGACGCGGGGACATGCGGCGATCCCGAGTCCCGGCACCGCCGACGGCCGCACGCCCGTCCCGTCCCGCCCGACGGCGTCACCCGGCCGGAACCTCCGGACCGATGGCCGGCTTCGCCACGCGACCGGTCCGGGTCGAGCGTCGGTGGCCTGCCTCTTCGCCCGCTCGGGTCCGCGTCCGGCCCCATCGTCATCTACGGCCCGGAGGGGACCGGTCGGCTGGCACCCCGGTCGGGCCCGGCCGATCCGCTCGGACCGGGGGACCCCCTCGACGGTCACCGAACGATCACGCGAGCCGCCGTGGGCTGCCTGCATCAAGGATTGGTGGCGGATGTCTTCGGCGTGATGCAGGTGAAGGCGCCGAATATGCTGAAGTCGGCCGGGTTGGTAGTCAAGAGGGATTGGATGCCAGCCTGTCGGTAGGTTGCGGCCAGCAGCGTGTCCAGCAGCCGCTTACGCCCCAGGGAGAACTGTTGCAGCCAGGCGAGGAACTGCCGGGTCGCGGCGTCGTCGGGGAACACGCGCACGACTTCACGCGCCGTCCACCACTGCTCGGCGAGCTGCCGGGCGGCGGTCATGTCGAGCGGCTGGGTGAAACGACGGGGATCGGTGACGATATGGATGAACTCGGCCAGGACCTGTGGGGCCATGGCGATGAGGTCGCCCGCCGACAGCAGCCGGGCCAGCCTGTCCCGGGCGTCGGCGTGGTCGGCGTGCTCTCTCACCTCCGCCGCGACCAGGAAGCCGGTGTCCAGTCCATGGATCATGACCGACCTTCCAGCATTTCGCCGAGCAAGTCGTCCTCGGCCGTCAGCGGGCGCAGGACACCGCCCACGCTCACCGTCGCGATCTCCAGGATGCTATGTGACCGCGCGATGCCTGGCCATGCAGCGGGAGCCAATACGGTCACTTCCTGGCCTTCCGGTAGCCGTACGCCGTCGGCAAGCACCACGACGCCGTTCTTGACCTGTCCCCGCGCTACCATGGCAGACCTCGTTTACAAGGGTAACGTTGGATTCTAACTCCTGGCTCCTCCAGGCGAAAGAGAGCACACCATGCGAACATGCGAACGCGAACAGCCCCGGCCGCTACGGTCAGGGCGGAAATCGGTGTCGGGCGGAAATCGGCGTCGCCACTCTTTTCCGCCCGATAGCGTGTCCTGCGGGGAAATCGGTGTCGCTGCTCTTTTCCGCCCGATAGCGTATCCTGCGCCCCGGCCCCGCCGGACGGTCGCACTTCCGACGCGGCCGGTGCGGACCGATCTGGAGCTCATCCGCCCGGTCCATCCTGCCCGACGGCATCGCCCGGCCGGACCCGCCGGCCGACGGCCAGCTTCGCCCCGGGTCCGGGCCGGCCGGGCCGCGGCCGGGTGGCGGCGGTCGCGCTTCCCGGGGCGGCCCCGCTGGACAGTCCACCGGTTGGGCAGCCGGTTGTCGGCGAGGACGGTCGCGTTGCAAGGGAGCGCCGGGCGGGAGCAATCTCCTCCTGATCGCATCCTGCTCACGCCCCAGGTTGGCCGGAATCCGACGCCGGAGCCTGGTCCGGAACGACGGCTCCATCCGACCTGGCGAGCCGGGCCAGTAGCTCGCCCGGAGACAAGGCAACAACACGCGAGCCCACGAAAGCCCCTGGGGTCACGGGTTACGATGACGTCGAGACCGGGCAAGATCGGCGCTGGCGGCCAGCACGTTGTCTTCGAAGTCGCTCCCCGCCAGCGTCGCGGCCAACTCCAGCGTCTGACGATCCACCGGCACGATGTCGAAAGATCGCAGGCACTCGGTAACGACGGCGCGGGCCCTGTCGAGATCGGCATTGCGACGCACCAGGTAGAAGATGGTCGGTAACGACGCCGCGGACAGGTGGGCCGTCAACTTGCCATCGAGGCTGGCCTGGATCACAGCCGCCGAATCATCGAGCCAGGGTCGCCTCGCCAGGAAGACATCAAGCACAACATTGATGTCGAGAAGGATCCCGATCATCCATATTTCTCCGCCCGATGCTCGTCAACCCATCGCCGGACCGTCTCATCATCGGGCGGAGGTGACCCGCCCGCACCGAGACCGATCCATTCCTGGACCGAGCGCGCAGGCGGCCCAGGTGTCGGCGCGGCTGCGGAGCCCAGAGTCTCCAGGATGCGGCGGGCGAGATCGATCCTCGATTCGGGCGGCCATTCCTTGACCCGCTCGAGGATCTCCGAGAACTGGCCGGGATCCACCATGTTCATGAATCAACCCCCTCGGTAAGCGGGGGCTGTTGTCGCCATGGATCCGCGATCCCCCGTACCGTTTCAGTGGATTATACCAGAACAAACTCGGGGACCGGGCCGGCCCAGGGCCGGGCGGGTACGAGGAGCCGGGGCACCGGAACTCGAACGCAGCGCGATTGCCTTGCCCACCGCCGACGACCATCCGTCCCGTCCTGTCAGACCGGCCGGCTTCGCCTCGGGCCCGAGCCCGGTTCGGGCCGCGCCGGCCCGGTGCCGGGCGGGGACGGGGGTGCCGAGATCGATGACGCTTCTCCTTCCCGCCCCTATCGCTGATCCCGAGCCCCGGCACCGACGGACGGTCGCACGTCCGTCCCGTCCGAGCCGGACCGCTCGGGAAGTCATCGATCCGACCTGTCCCGCCCGCCGGCATCCCCCGGCCGGTTTGGTCCGGTCCGGTCCGGCCGATGGTCGTCCGCCGGGCCAGAAAGCGGGTCAGTCAGCGCGATTCCTTGACTCCGAGTGGACCCGGCTATACCCTCAGACACGGAAGCTCCTCCTGCGCCGCGGGTCGTCGCGGACAGGCTGGTCGAGACGGAGGGGAGGGGAGAGTCATGTCCACCGCGACCCTGGTCGCTCCATCGCAGGCCCCGACGGCCGACCTGCCGTTCGCCCTGACCGTCAACCTCTTCTCGCGGATGGTCGAATTGGGCCTGATCCCACACGACCGCCGGGTCTTTCTCTCCGATGGAAGGCTTTACGAGAAGATGGCCAGGACAAAGGTCCATGGATCGATCGGGGCGTCGTTGACCGGGGCCGTCGTTCGCCGGCTGCCCGGCGGCTGGAGCCTCTGGCCCGAGAGCACGATCGTCCTGGACCCCACCAACGCACCGCTGCCGGACTTCGCGGTGGTCCGGTCCGGAGATCTGCTTGGTCGTGTCGCCCCCGCTCGTTACCCCGGTCCGGGAGACGTCGGCCTGCTGATCGAGGTTGCCGTTACCAGCCTCCACGACGACCTGACCACGGCGCTGGAGCAACACGCGCGGGCCTTGATCCCGGTCTACTGGGTCGTCGATGTGCTCGGCCGGCGGATCCTCATCCACACCGAGCCCCGCGTCGTCAACGGCCGGGGCGAGTACGCCCTCGTCGAGACCTACCGGCCCGGCCAGTCGCTGCCCCTGGTGCTCGATGGCCAGGAGGTCGCTCGCATCCCCTTCGACGAGCTGCTCCGCTGAGGGCAAGGCGAGGTCGAGGAGCGCTGCCTCGCGATGCTCGTCGATCCATCGCCGGGCCGGGAGAAACTCGCCGCTCCGGGACCGTTCAGGCGGGTCGCGCGATCAGCCGGATGAGCTGATCGAAGTCCACCGGCTTGACCAGGTGGTAATCGCAGCCCGCCGCGTGCGACCGGCGGCGGTCCTCCTCCTGTCCGTAGCCCGTCACCGCGATGATGACGGTTTGCTTGTGGATGTCTTGCTCGCGCAGGGCCGACGCGACCCGGTGGCCGTCCATCCCCGGTAGGCCGATGTCGAGCAGCACGAATTCCGGCCGGAAGCCGCGGGCCAGCTCGATTGCCGAGGGCCCGTCATGGGCGGCGTGGACCTCGTGGCCGAGGTTTTTCAGGAGCCTCGCCATGCCGAGCGCGGTATCCACGTTATCGTCGACGATGAGGATTCGAGCCGCTTTCCCGGGGCGCCGAGGGCCAGGCCGCGCCTCGGCGGCCACTTCCCCTTGCGCCGGAGCCAGGGGCAGCTCGACGATGAACTCGCTCCCCTTGCCGGGCCCCTCGCTGCGGGCCTCGACGCGGCCCCCGTGCATCTCGGCGAGCTTCTTCACGATGGTGAGCCCGATGCCCAGTCCGCCCTCCGACCGGGCCAGCGAGCGGTCGCCCTGGGCGAAGAGCCGGAACATCTCGGGGAGCTTCTCGGGCGGGATGCCCATCCCGTCGTCCCGGACGCTGATGACGACCTGATCGCCTTCCCGACGCGCCGAGAGCTGGATGTGGCCGCCGCTGTCGGTGTACTTCGCGGCGTTGGTGAGCAGGTTCACGGCGATCTGGCCGACCCGCGTCGCGTCAACGTGCAGCGGCAACCGGCCCCGGTCGACGGATACGGTCAGCGTCTGCCGACGCGCGTCGATCAGCGGCCGCGCCGACTCGAGCGCCTGGTCGAGGACCGAGCCGGCATCCACGAATTCCTTGCGCAGGCGGATCTTGCCGCTGGTGATGCGTGAGACGTCGAGCAGGTCGTCGATGAGGTGGACGAGCTGCTGGACCTGCCGCTCGACGACGTCGCCGGCCCAGTTGCGGCTCTCGTCGTCGGGGGAGTGCTTGAGGACGGTGACGGCGTTGTTGACGGCCGCCAGGGGGTTGCGCAGCTCGTGGGCGAGCATGGCCAGGAACTCGTCCTTCTGCCGGTCGGCGTCGCGCAGGGCCTGGGCCTGGCGCTCGCGCTCGACGAACTCGGCCCGGCGGGCGTACTGGCGGCGGCGGTCGCGAAGGGCGGCCTGGACCGTGCTGACCAGCGACCGGACCTCGATGGGCCGCGGCACCAGGGTCATGTGGCCGACCGATTCCAGCCGACGCGCCGCGACCCCCGCCTGGTTGGGCGCCGCCAGGACGATGAGCGGGAAGTCGGACCAGGGTGGCTGCTCCTTCAGGGCGCGGGCGAGGCGCCCGTCCCGGTCGTTCAGGACGGCCATGTCGGGGACGATGGCCAGGGCCGCCCCCCGCTCGATCTCGGAGCAGACGGACGGCAGGTCCTTGCAGATGGTCAGCGCCAGGCCCTCGGCGGCGAAGACGGCGGCCGCCGCGCTGGCGTCCCTCGTCGTCGGCGGGAGCAGCAGGATTCGGCCCTCGTGTTCGGCGGCCGACTCGCTCGCCATGTTACGGCCCCTCGGGCAGGCCGCCGGGCCCGCGATAGAACGGCGTGCCCGTGAGGATGCCGTGGAAATCCCGCAAGGGCGGCCCGACGCTGACCCCGCCGTCGCCGAGCGTCAGCTCGCGGATCGTCCGCTCGTGCTGGCCGCTGCGCTTCTTGACGACCGAGAGCGCCAGCTTGACCTCGCCCGACATCTCGAAGTAGCGGAACAGCACGACCGTGTCGGCGATATAGGTGGTGTCGATCGGCGAGGACATGTTCCCGAACAGGCCGTGCTGGGCGACGACGAGGAACGTCACGACGCCCTGGTGGCCGAGGAAGGTCAGGAGTTCGTGGAGCTGGGCGATGAGGAACCGCTCCTCGGGCATGGCGTTGAGATATCCGTTGAGGCTGTCGATGATCACCACCCTTGCACCTGGCGTGCCGTCCGCCCCGACGACGGCCGCCCGGATCGAGTGGGCGAACTCGCCCGGCGACTGCTCGGCGGTGTCGATCGGCTGGACGCGGATGCGGCCCGACTCGACGTCCGGCGCGATGTCCATGCCCAGTCCCTGCGTCCGCTCGAGGATGGTCTCCAGCCGCTCGTCGAAGGAGAAGATGGCCGCCCGCTCGCCGCGGGCCGCCGCGGCGCGGGCATACTGGATGGACAGCGTCGACTTGCCGCTGCCCGCCGGCCCCAGCAGGACCACGCTGGTCCCATACTGGAGGCCCCCGCCCATCAGCGAATCCATCGCCGCGTTGCCCGACTTGAGCAGTCCCCGCGCCTGGCCGTGGATGTGCTCGGAGGCGACCAGCCTGGGGAAGACCTTGAGGCCGCCGGCCTCGATGATGAAGTCGTGGTAGCCGCCCCGGTACTTCTGCCCGCGAAGCTTGGTGACGCGGATCCGCCGCCGTTCCATCCCGTACTCGGGCGAGAGCTGCTCGAGGCTCAGCACGCCGTGGGCGATGCTCTGGAGCTGCAGGTCCTCGGTCTCGGAGGTCTTGTCATCGAGCAGGAACACCGTGCAGGACCGGCCGATGAAGAACTGCTTCAGCGCGAGGATCTGGCGGCGGTACCGCAGCGAGTTCTGCGCCAGGAGCCGCATCTCGGAGAGCGAGTCGATGACGACCCTCAGGGGCTTCTTGCGATCGACCTCGGCCAGGATGGCCTTGGTCGTCACCCCCAGCTCGAGCTCGGACGACTGGAACATGGAATACTGGTTGTCCGGCTCGAGCTCGTCCTCCGGGGCGACCAGCTCCAGCAGGATCAGGCCATCGAGCGACCAACCGTGCGACCGCGCCACGTCGGTGAGCTCGACCCGGGTCTCCGAGAGCGTGACATAAAGGCCGGACTCGCCGAGCCGCTCGCCTTCGAGCAGATACTGGAGGGCCAGCGTCGTCTTCCCCGACCCCGGGTCGCCTTCGACGAGATAGACCCGCTCGGCCGTGAGGCCGCCGCCCAGCACGTCGTCGAGTCCCGCGATCCCGGTGGCGACGAGGCGGCCATTGACCTTCGGTTCCTGGCTCATGCTCTTCCCCGGCCTCCAGGCGCCATGCATCTTCGACGAGGTGGAGAGATATTCTAAATAGCTGAACGCGATGGGGAAAGTCCGGATCGGCGGACGGAGCCGCCTCCTACGACAAGAAGACCGGCGGATCCGCCTCTTTGTAGGAGCCGGCTCCGTCCGGCGATCTTCTCCTTCACTTTCCTGATTGCGTGGTCCTAATTTAGGAGATGCACCCCGACATCATCAAGGAGAGACGATCCAGTGACGGCGTCGGCCCGCCCGCGCGCCGCCTTCCGCCCATTGGCAAATCCCGAACCCTGGCTCCGCCCGGCGGCCCGCGGGACTCGACCACGAACGACACCTACGACGGCCTCGGCGACGCCGAGACGGCGATGTGATGTGGGGCGAGTTCCTTCGTCCAGAGGTATAGGTTTACCGGGTATTCGAGGATCACTCCGACAGCCTTTCCGGCCGGAAGCATCGGCGGATCAGGTCGTGAGCGGCGTCGGCGGGCGGAGCCCCTCGCAGGTCTCCATCCGCTTTCGTGCCCGCCAGAGACGGCGGAAGCATCGCACCGACTCCCAGAGCGTCGGCTCCTTGATGGTGATATACAGGCCGCGGATGGTGACCTCATTTTCCTGCCGGCCTCGGCTTCCGAATGCTTGATCAACGACCTCCTCGGGGAAGCCGCGATTGCGGAACACGTAGTCGCAGGAGCTCCAGAACCGGGCCGAGCGCAGCAGTTCCAGCGCCTCGGTGTCGTCCGTCGTCGGCTCGATCCGATAGGTCACCCAGGACATCCCCGCCCACCTCGGCTCCGACAGTACGGCTAGGCGAACGCCGTGCCGCTTTAGGTACCAACCGTGCTCACGGCCGTAGCTCGATTCGATGATGCGGAGCCTGCGATCCAGGTCCTCGCCCGCCATTCCCCTCGCCCCCGCTCGGACGTCCATCCGGGGCGATCATCTCCGTCCGCGGCGGAGCGCCTGGCCGGCGACGGTGCAACGCCACTGGTTGATCGCCGGCGCGGCCGCGCTCCGCTCGAGGAACGGCCGCGCGGCGGCCGGCTGCTCGCGGCCGTCGAGGAAGATCCCGGTCCAGAACTCGGCGTACGGCCGCACCTGCGGGTGGGCCTTCTCCAGCGCCTGGCTCGCGGCCTTCAGGTCGGGCGGCCCGGACTTCGCGGCGTCGAGCGCCTGGAATACGAGCTCGACGACGCCCGTGAGATCCGCCGCACCGCTCCGATGCTTCTCCAGCAGGAGCTTGCGGTACCGCTCGGCGGTCGCCCGGTCGCCGAGCCGATCGGCGACCGCGATCGCCGGCAGGCAGGTCGCGAAGGACGGTTCCTTCGCGTACAACTCCTGGAACGAGCCCAGGGCGGCCTTGAGGTCGCCCGTGATCCACTGGTAATAGCCGCGAGGCTCGGGGGGGATGTTGGCGATGCCCCCGAGGTTCGCGACCGCCTTCTCGGCGAATTGCCGCGCGGCCCTGAGGTTGCCCCGGCCGGTCTTCGCGCAGTACAGGTACCAGTCGAACAGCGACGCGGGGTTGCCGGGGTAACGCTCGGAGCACCGCCGGGCCCAGAGCTCGGCCCGCGGCCAGTCCTTCATCCCCTCGGCGCAGCGCCGGCGCAGCTCATCCCCCAGGCCGCCCACGACTCGCCGGCGGCCTCGGCGTACGGCTTGGCCTCCGCCCATTTCCCCTGGCTCATCAGGTCGTCGGCGATCTGCACCCGCGCCTGCTCGTGCTCCAGCCCGGTGGTTTCCGTGGTGAGGGACTTCTCCAGGGTCTCCCTCCATCGCTTCATCTCGCCGCGGCTCTTGTAGTTGGCGGCGAGCATCTGGTAGGCCCAGCCCGAGGGATCTTGCCGGATGTACCGGATCAAATCCCGCTCGGCCAGTTCGAGCTTGTTCTGCCCGGTATGCAACCGGGCCAGCGCCTCCAGGAACACCGGCGAATCCCCGGCCTGCTTCTCCCAGGCGGCGACCTCCGCGGGCGTCGCCTGCCGGTCGTGCTCGATCAGCGCGGCCATGGCGTAGGGGCAGTCGGGGCTGACCACCAGGAGCCGCCTGGCCGAGCGGACCTTCTGATCGACCGGCGTGAGCTGGATGTCGGCGGCGAGGTCGCGGGCGACCTCGTCGATGTGCGTCACCGACGTGAACAGGGCCCTCGCGGCGTTCCTGTCGCGGGTCCGCTGGAGGTACTGGAACATGATGATCTCGGTCGGCTCGAGATCCAGCCGCGGCAGTCGCGCGAGGAACTCGGGATTGGCACGCACCTGGCCCTTCGGAGAGGTGGCGACCATCTCGAGGAACGGATAGAAGCGGTGCCCGACCACCGACGGGCGCGACTCGTTCCAGAACTCATTGTAGTCCACGGCCAGGTCCGTCTTGAGGAAGCGGAGCCGATGGAAGACCTGGAGGAACCGCGTCTCGCGGAGGAGATGGCCCATCGCGGCCCACGACGGCTCGCCCGGGTCGTCGGTCGGCGCGGCCGACTCTTCGAAGGCCTCGTACAGCGCGGGTTCGCCGCCGGCGGGGTGATCCAGGAATGAGCGGACCGGCGCGGGGAGAGCCGGCATGGCCTTGAGGCTGCGCGGCAGCGTTCGCGCGAGGACCTCGGGCCCGATCGTGGTGGCGGTGTGCCCGTTGGAGACGCCGGGGACCCGGGCCATGGCGTCGTAGGCGCGGAAGCACTCGGGGTCGAGTTCGGCGACCCGCCGCGCCGCCTCGAGCACCCACCCCGAGCCGCTCGGGTATTCCAGCGACACCAGGTTCAGGAAGGCGCCGAGCCGGGCCTGCGACCCCTCGGCGGCGCCGAGCCGTCGCGTGTCCTGGTGCGCCAGGGCCTCGATCAGTCCGACCCAGTCCGGCCGCGCCGGCGGCTTGCCCGCGCCCGAGGCCGAGGCCGCGTCGGCGGCGGCCAGGTCGGCCATGGCGTCGCGATGCATCCCGACCAGGGCCCGGACGTAGGCGCGCCGCCAGAGGGCCCGCGCGTCCCCCGGCGCGGGCGACCCGCCGCTCGGCGTAGAGCAGCGCGCGGGCCTTGTACGCCTTGTGCGCCGGATGCCAGTGGAGATCGCTGAGCACGCCGAGCAGCGCATAGCCCCGGGCCAGCGCGTCGAGCCGCTCCGGCGATTCGCCGTCGGTCCGGATCGCCTCGTGGACCGACCGGATCGCCGCGAACACCCCCGGGAACCCGAGCCGGGCCAGCCGATCCTCGACCCCGGTCGGCACCGCCGCGGCGGCGCGGACGGCGTCCGCCTTCCCGGTCGCGCCAAGCTTGCGCAGCACCCCGGGGAACTCGGCGCGCGACATCGCCTCGGCCTTCTCGGTCAGCTTGGCGAGCGAGCCGTCGGGGGAATACGGGCAGGGCAGATCGACGGCCAGCAGCCGCTCGGCCTTCGCCCCCTCGCCGCGCGCGACGAACGCGTGGTTCACCAGGTGGATGCCGTTGCGGCTCATGGTAAACGACCCGAGCTCGAGCGGCGTGCCGTCCGCCGGCGCGGGCAAAGATTCGCCCAGGATCTCGTCGCGGGTGGCCAGTCCGAGCTCGTCGCGGGCGGCGATCAGCATCGCCTGCCGGACCAGCTCGCGGGCCAAGATGCCGTTCTTCAGGAAGGCCTCGTAGCCGGCGCTGTCCTCGGCCACCGGCGCGCCCAGGGCCACCACGCCCCGGGCCTGGCCCGGGCCCTTCCCCTGGCCGGCCGTCGGCGCGCGGATGACGACCAGCCGCGACCGCGACGCCGCCGGGCCGAATGTCGCCGCCGTCAGCTTCTGGTCCAGCTCCGCCGGCCCGGGGGACGGGGGCGGCACCGGAGTCCGGGGCGGGCCGTCGGAGGCGTTGGGCGCGGCCGGCGGTGCGTTGACCTCGTCGGCGACGGGCGCCGCGGCGGCATTCTCGGGCCGATTCGGTTCCCCGTCCCCGCAGCCCGCGACGAGTGAGAGCAGCAGCGCCGCGATCCAGGCACGATGACCGCCGGCGCGGCCCCGGGCCGGCCGTGCCCCCGGGCCCTGCCGGCGGTTCCGCCCATCAGGGCAAGGGCACGTCCCGGCGGCCAACGGCGGGCCCGGCCGGGGGATGAGCGTCTGGGCCTGAGCGTCTCGCATGGACTCGCCCCTCGCGTCCTGCAGATTGGGCCCCCGACCCCGGACGTGTGGGTCAGCAGGCATCGTGCCGAATCGGCGCCGGGGCGGCTCGATCCTACCCCGCGAGACTGCCGACCCGTCGGTTGTGAGCATATCGCCGGACGCTGCCGGAGTCCAGCGGGCGTCCATAGGGCTATCGACTGAGATTGGAGTCAGTTCATTTTGACTGGACTGAAAGTGGTGTCGTCTGAACTTAGCATAGGTTCATTGTTTTTCAATAAGATCCGAGATTGATGTCAGTTATATTTTCGGGGCCACAAAACCGGTAGATATTGCTGGCATCGTGCCGGTGCCGGTGCCGCGCGCGACGGGATGGATCGGCCCGCACGGTGCCGGGATCGTCGTACAATCGCGGTTGACCCGCCTGGGTATGCGTATGCGAAGATAGCAGGAACCCTTGCCCCATTCCGTTCCGATCACGGAGGGCCTCCTGCGATGTTCGATCGACACCTCCTTGCGCGGCTCGCCGTCGTCCTCTCCTTCCTCACGGCGATCGGTCAGGCCCAGGAATCGCCGTGGTTCGGCCGCGAGGCGACCCGAAGCCGGATCACGATCGTTGACCTCGACGGCTCCGACCCGAAGGTCGTCCTCGACTCGCCCCATCGCTACGCGGCGCCCGAGTGGACGCCCGACGGCAAGGAACTGATCGTCAACGGCGGGGGCAAGCTCTGGCGCGTACCGGTGGCGGGCGGCACTCCCCGGGCGATCGCGACGGGACCCATCACCGGGATCGACGTCAACCACGCGATCTCTCCCGACGGGAAGACCCTGGCGTTCACGGCCGGGGCCTTGTGGAAGGTGCCGATCGACGGGGGTCGGCCGGTGCGAGTCAGGGAGGAGATGAGCGACTGGGTGCACGGCTGGTCGCCGGATGGGCGGAAGCTGGCGTTCTCGGCCGACCGAGGGCATGGGATGGACATCTTCACCATCTCCGCCGACGGCCGCGGCGAGCGGCGGCTCACGACCAGCCCTCGCGTCGATGACGTGCCCCATTTCTCGCCCGACGGGCGGTGGATCTATTTCCTCTCCGACCGCGGCGGGCCGCGGGACGTCTGGCGGATCCCGGCCGATGGCGCCGGGCCGGGGACTCGCGCGCCCAGCAGATTACCGACGACGGCCGCGAGGACGCCGCGCCGCACGCTTCGCCCGACGGCAAGTGGCTGGTCTACCTATCATATCCGCCTCGCACGGGGCCCAACGCCTCCGACCGGGATGTCCTGATCCGCCGTATTCCGCTGGCCGCCGGACGGTCCGCCCGGGCCAAGCCGCAGGACATCGCGCGGATCGTTGGCGGACACGGGACGCTCGGCGCGCGGCCGTTCTCGCCGGACGGGCGCCAGTTCGCATATGCCAGCTTCGAGCCGCCACCGCCGACGATCCAGATCGTCCTGTACACGGCGTCGGACCGGACGCCCCCGCCAGGCGCCCGCATCGGCTGACGCAGATCGCCGACGCCGCCGAGCGGTTCCTGGTCGACGAGATGACGCGGTGGAAGTATCCCCCGGCCGTGAAGAAGCTGTTCCGCCGCAACCCGGACGGTACGGTCGAGATCACCTATGTGAAGGGCGATCGCCCGTCGTCCGAACCGTACTACGGCAATGCCCAGTGCCACTACGAGGCGATCTCCAAGGCCAAACGGCAACTGGGCCTCGCGGGCGAGGGGCACGTCTTCTGGACGTTCTGCTACGTCGGCGACCGCCCGAAGCGGTTCTCCGACTGGCGGGGTGTCGGCTCCGCGCGCGACGGCGGCTCGGCGATCGTCAACTACGACACGATCCCCGGCGAGATCCGGCCCGACCAGGGGCTGGATGTGGGCTTCAACCTCGCGTATTTCCTCAAGGCGACGGTGCACGAGCTGGGCCACGCGCTGGGAATGCCGCACACCGGCCCGGATCCGTCGCTCAACCTGGGCAACTCGCTGATGGGGCCCAACCACGACGTCTACGTCGGGCGGCGAGTCCTCTCACCCCGACGAGGTCTACCTCACCGAGTCCTCGGCGGCGATCCTGTGGAAGCACCCGGTCTTCTCGGGTACGACCCGGGATCGCCAGCGCCAGCCGAGCGTGAAGCTGGCCGAATACAAGGCGACCTACAGCCGGGCGGTGGACCGGATCACGCTCGCAGGCTGGCTGGTCGCGGACATGCCCGCGCACAGCGTCGTCGTGATGGATGACCTGGGCCAGGGTGACGGGTACTGGTTCCGCAGCCACACCGCGCGGATCGACTCCGACGGCAGGTTCCGGGTCGCGATCGACCACCCCGCGCGGGCCAGCGGCCACTTCCGCATCATGTTCTGTTTCGACAACGGCGCGCTCACGGGCGACGGTGCGGGGGTCACGTTCAACGACCACGGCGAGATCCGGAAGAGTTACCGCTTCAACGGCGGGGGCTACCGGTTCGGCGATTGAGGGTCGTCGGAATGCCGAGAATCCCACGGGAATAACACTGGCCAGAGACGTCATGCAGTGCGTCCGAATCCGCGTTGGGTCGCCCCAGGGACCGCCCGGTCGGGAGACACTCGGGCCTCTTTCCCCAACGTGCTCGGCCATGCGGCTATACTTCAGAAGCCGAGACAAGGCTTGCGGTCCATCCTCGTCCGTTCGACATGGGAACACATTCGAGCCGTACTATCCCCGTGGACCATCGCGTGAGGAAGATCCCGGGCCGCTCGTGGCGTTGACGGCCATCGCGACACAGAATCGCCCGGCCGTCACGGTCCATCGCGGCGGTTTTGTCGTTTCTACTTGCGGGAGGACCCGCGATGAATCGATCGCCCGAATCGCCCTCGGCGGACCTGGAGTCGTATCGCAGCTATCTGCGGCTGCTGGCCGGGCTGCGGCTCGACCCGCGGCTCCGTCGGAAGATCGACCCGTCGGACCTGGTGCAGCTCACGATGCTCAAGGCCCATGAGGCGGCCGGGCGAGTGCTCGTTCGCGGATGAGGCCCAGCGGGCCGCCTGGCTCCGGCAGATCCTCGCCCGGACGATGGCCGACGAGGCCCGGCGGTACAGCCGGGGGAAGCGTGACGCCGAGATGGAGCGGTCGCTCGTGGCCGGGCTCGACGAGTCCTCGGTGCGGCTCGAGGCGTGGCTGGCCGACGACCGCAGCGCCCCAGCCAGCAGGCGATCCGCCACGAGCAGCTCCTGGCGCTGGCCGGGGCCCTCGACGCCCTGCCCGAGGACCAGCGCCAGGCCGTCGAGCTGCACCACCTGGGCGGCTGCCCGGTGGCCGAGGTCGCCGCTCGGCTCGGCCGGAGCCGGGCGTCGGTCGCCGGGCTCCTCCGGCGCGGGCTCAAGGCGTCTGCGCGAGCACCTGACCCGGGAACTCCCGGAAGGGGGTGCGTGATGCCGCGGAGCCGGGTCGAGACCGATCGCGATCCCGATCACGATCCCGCCGGCCGCGAGGAGCGGCTCGACCGGGTCATCGCCGAGTTCCTCGAGGAGGCCGAGGCGGACCCGACGGCCGACCGTCGTCGGTGGCTGTCCCGCTATCCCGACCTGTTCGACGAGCTGAGCGACTTCTTCGCCGATCGCGACGAGGTCGAGAAGCTCGCTGCCCCGCTGCGCGATCCTGGCGCGGACGGCCGAGGCCGACCCGGACCCCGACTGGCTCGGGCCGTCGGAGGTGCCCGATCACCTCGGCCGTCTCGGCGCCTACGAGGTCCTCGACCGGGTCGGGCGCGGCGGGATGGGGGTCGTCTACAAGGGACACGACGCGGCGCTGAACCGCTATGTGGCGATCAAGGCGCTGGCGCCCGCAGTGGGCTTCCGATCCCGCCGCGCGGCGGCGGTTCACCCGAGAGGCGCAGGCCGCCGCGGCCGTCAGCCACCCGCACGTCATCACGATCCACGCGGTCGGCGAGTGGCGCGGCCGGCCGTTCCTGGTCATGGAGTTCGTCACGGGCGTCTCGCTCCAGCAGCGGATCGACGAAATGCGGAGCCGCTCGAGCTGAACGAGCTGCTGCGGATCGGCGTGCAGGTCGCCTCGGGCCTGGCCGCCGCGCACGTACCAGGGGCTGATCCACCGCGACATCAAGCCGTCGAACATCATGCTCGAGAACGAGCTGGCGCGGGTGAAGATCACCGACTTCGGCCTGGCCCGCGCCGTGGATGACGCGAGGCTGACGCAGTACGGCACCCTCGCCGGCACGCCCGCGTACATGGCGCCGGAGCAGGCCCGCGGCGAGCCGCTGGACCGGCGCTCGGACCTGTTCAGCCTGGGGAGCGTGCTGTACGCGATGGCGACCGGCCGGGCGGCGTTCGTCGGCGAGTCCTCCGTCGAGGTCATCCGCCGGGTCAGCGACGGCGACCCGCGGCCGATCCGCTCGCTGAACCCCGAGGCCCCCGAGTGGCTCGCCGCAGATCATCGAGCGGCTGCATGCCAAGGACCCGGCCGGTCGGTTCCGTCGGCGGGCGAGGTGGCCGAGCTGCTCGAGCGACACCTGGCGCGGCTGCAGGACCCGTCGCTTCCCCCGGTCGAGCACGCGTGGGTCGGGCGTCCGTCCCGCCTCGCGGCGTGGTGGGGGCGGCTCTCGCGACGCGACGGCGCGGGGCGGCTGGCGGTCCCGGTCCTGCTGCTGGCGGTGGCGATCGGCTCGGCGGCGTGGACCCGCTGGGCCATGCAGGCCCCGGCCGCCGCGACGCGGCCGCGCCGCCGCTCTCCGATCGGCTCAGGGCGGCGTGGGAGTACCGCTGCGACTTCCGCGACGGCCGATACGACTACCGGTGGCTGCACCTCGAGCCGAACAGTCCGCTGACGAGCGTGGTCAAGCCCGACCGCCGCGGGCTGCGGATCGCCATCCCGCCGAAGACCGACGGCCGGGGCGTCGGCGCGTTCACGCTGTTCGGCGTCCACGGCGACTTCGAGATCACCGCCTCGTTCGAGATCCTCCGGGCCGACCGGCCCCGCGAGGGCGGCGACGTCGGGCCCGAGCTGTTCCTCCGGACGGTCGACGGCTGGGGCGACTCGCTCTCGATGGCCCGGGTGCTGCGGCCCTCGGAGTCCCAGGCCCAGCTCGTCGTCGCCTGGGGCGAGATGAGCGACGGCCGAGTCGAGAATCACAGCCGACGTGAGAAGACCGACCTGAAGGCGGGCCGGTTCCGCATCGCCCGCGTCGGGCCGACGGTCCATTACCTCGTCGCCGAGCGGGACAGCGACGCGTTCCGCGAGGTCTTCCGGAACGAGTCGGGACCGAGGACCTCCAGACGGTGCGGCTCGATGGCGCAGCGTCAACGGCTCGGAGTCGGCCCTCGACGTCCTGTGGAAGGAGCTGACGATCCGCGCCGAGGCGCTCCCGGGCTTCACCGACGGGAAGGCTTCTGAGGCGTCGCGGGCGTCGTGGTGGATCATGCTCGCGGGCCTCGCCGGGCGTGCGGCCCTGGGGATCGGGGTCTGGTGGGGCGGCGCCCGACGCGCCGAGGCGTCCCCGGTCATCAAGGCCCGCGCACGATGACGACACGGGAACCGGACGAACCGCGGACCGGATGGGACTGGGGCCTGGCCGCCGTCGCGGCGGTCGCGCTGGCCTGGTCCGGCTCCCGCACATCACCGACGCGGAGCCTCTGGTACGACGAGTCGTCATCGTGGCAGACGGCGAAGTTCAGCTTCCCGGAGATGATCCGGAGCGTCCGGCTGAACGTCCATCTGCCGCTGTATTACACGCTGCTGAAGGGCTGGATGGCGGTCTGGGGCGAGTCGGTCGTCGTCGCTGCGGGGGTTCTCGATCCTGCTCGGCGTGCTGACGGTGGTGCTTGATGGGCCTGTTCGCCGGCGAGCTCTACCGGGTCTCGGCGGCCGGGGACGCCGGCGAGGCGGGCCGCCGGTGGTTCGCGCGGGTCGTTGCGCTGCTGGTCGCGGTCAGCCCGTTCCAGGTGTTCCTGTCGGTCGAGGCGCGGATGTACTCGCTGGGCACGACGTTCGCGGCGGTCGGCGCCTGGCTGCTGCTGCGGGCCTTGCGGGAGCCGACGAGAGGGCGGCCCTGGTGGCCCTTCGGCGCGGCCTGCGCGGGGATGCTCTACACGCACCACTACGGGCTATTCACGGTCGCCGCGTGGTTCCTGTTCCTGGGGCTGTACGCGGCGTGGCTCGCCGGGGCAGGGGAGCGGACCCGGGCCCGCGCGGTCGCGCTCGCCACCGCGAAGGTGGGGACCGCGGTCATCGCGATCTACCTTCCCGGAATGGCCCTGCTCCGGGCCCAGGTCGAGCGGGTCCACCAGGACTACTGGATCCCGTCGATGACCTGGCGGATCTTCTCGGGGACGTTCAGCCAGTTCCTGCTGCCGACCTATGCGTTCGACTTCCTGATCGGAGGCTGGGCGGTCTTCGGCGTGCTCTCCCTGGCATGCCTCGTGGTCGCGGCGGCGGCCGGCGGGGTGACGGACTGGTGCTGATCTCGTCGGTGTCGCCGCTGGTTTTCGCCGCCGCCATCTCGACGGTCCAGCCGGTCTGGCACCACCGGTATTTCGTGTTCGCGCACCTGTTCCTGCTGACGGCCCTGACAACCGCAATCTGGCGGCTCACGCGGCGGCTGCCGACCGTCCGATGGGCAATCGTCGCGGCCGTCGTGGCGGTCCTCGCCGTGGCGAACGTCAAGTTCTGGGAGTACTTCGACGTCACGCGCAAGACGGGCGTGAAGGGGGCGCATCGAGACGATCCTGGCGCATCGCCGCGGCGACGAGATGATCGTCACGTTCGATCATCACCAGTACTTCCCGCTGAAGTTCTACGCGGGGGACAGGATGCGGGGTCCGGCTGGTCACGCCCGGCCCGGACCTGTTCTGGGGCTGGCACCTGATCCGGCCGGGTGACCTGATCGGGCCGGATCGGCTCCGCGAGGAGCTGCGACGGGGCATCTGGGTCGTCGGCAAGGACCCGCGCCCTGGGAAAGCCCCGAGCTGGCGGGGGCCGTGCCGGTCGAACGGTACGAGCTCAGCTTCTACCATTCGCTCCATCGCCGTCTGTTCGTCTTCCATCTTCGGGATGCGGGCGACCTGCCCGCGGAGGAGGGGTCGCGGCCATGACCGCCGTCGCATCGTCGCAGGGCGTTCACGATGATCGAGCTGCTGGTGGTCATCGCCGTGATCGGGCTGCTGGCGGCGCTGTTGATCCCGGCCGTGCAGCAGGCGAGGGAGTCCGCCCGACGGGCCCAGTGCCAGGGGAACCTCCGCCAGCTCGGGATCGCCCTGAACAGCTACCTGGCGGCCGCCGGAGTGTTCCCGTTCGGGGTCGGGGCCGATGGCGACGGTGCGATCCCGACCTACACGTCGCAGTCGAACCGCCGATACTCGATGCACTCGCAGTTGCTGCCCTACATCGACCAGGCCCCGCTGTTCCACGCGATCAACTTCAGCGTGCCGCCGTTCTTCCCCGACGAGAACGGCGTCCCCGAGCTCGGAGGACGGCCCGGGGCCGAACTTCACCGCGGCGATGGTGCAGGTCAACGCGTTCGTCTGCCCGACGGACTTCAACCGGATGCCTTCGTGGCCGTGGGGCCAGGTGAACTACCGGTAGTTGCAACGGGTCGACGTGGTCGGCGCCGGGTGGGCGATGGGATGTTCGGCCAGTCGACGCGGATCGCGCCGGCGAACGTCCGCGACGGGCTGTCGAACACGGCCGCGATGAGCGAGCGGCTCCGCGGCCACGACGATTACGAGAACGTGGACGTGAAGTCGGACCAGTTCCGCCTGGCCGCGCCGTGGACCGAGGCGGCCTTCACCGAGTGGTGCGCCGCGCCTGACCGACGCCGAGGCGATCGCCCTGCCAAGCACTACTCGAACGCGACCGCCGGCCTGACCTGGCTCGAGGGGAACATGTCGTGGACGCGGTACAACCACGTGCTGACGCCCGGCCACAAGACGTGCATCAACGGCGTGACCTGGAACGGCTCGGTCATGACGGCCAGCAGCCGCCACGACGGCGGGGCCGGGGTCGGCCTCTTGCTCGGCGACGGCTCGGTCCGGTTCGTCAAGGAGACGGTCGAACCCGGCGGTCTGGCGGGCCCTGGGGACGATCGCCGGGGGTGAGACGGTGCCCGGCGATGCCTTCTGACCGGGGCGACTTCCGGACCGGCGAGGGGCGCTCAGCGTCCAGACCGCGAACGAGTCCGATGGTGGATCATCCAACCGCCGATCAGCATCGCGAACGCGGCCCAGGACGCGGGCTCGGGGGCGGGGACCTGGTTGCCCGGGAGGCTGTCGGGGACCATGAGCAGATTGTGTGGCGACCCGCTCAGACCCTCGGTTGCCTGGACCAGCAAGCGGCCTTGAGCGTCGATCTGGCTGTTACTCGGATTCCCGAGGATCCAGTTGGGAATCTGCCCCGGCGCGAGCTGGGACGAATTCGTCCAGGTCATCGCGTTGAGCAGGCTGGTCATGTTGATCAGGGCATGGGTATTGGTGTCATAGAGGAAGAGCTGGGTGAGCGACGATTCAGGGTTATATACTCCATAGCCAAGCACCTGGCCGTTAGCCGAGACACCGTTGATCCCGATGTCGTTCGCCTGGGACCAGTAGCCCTGGGCCCCTTGCCAGAGCGGGATCGGCGTCCCTGTCCCCCATGAGCCGTCGGCCTGCCGCTGGGTGATGAAGGCCTCGGCCCATCCCAAATGCCCGTTCACACCGTAGAAGTTGATACCGGCAGCGACGCCCTGGGAATTCATGGCGCCCAGGGACGAGTAGCTGTAAGCGTTAAGGGGATTGCCGTAAGTAAGCGGGGCACCGTCAGGCGCCGGCTGCACGATGGGGACGCCCACCGACGTACTGGCCCATTGCGAGGGAAGGTAGCTCTGCGCCGGGTTGAAGATGTAGCTCTGCCCGTTCGACCCGGTGACGGTGCCGTTGCCGCTCGAATCCGTGCCGTAGGTGGGGTTACCGGTGCCCAGGTCGATCGCCGTGTACATCGGGTCGGCGTGGGCGATGGCACCGGCGGCGAGGTGCAGGCCGGCGATCAGCAGGGCCAATCGAAATGGCCGGGCGGGTCGGGCGACATCCATGTCGTGGCGGACTCCTGGAGATGACTCCGATCCCTGGTCTCATCCCTTCAATTGCGACATGATCGTGGCCGCCCGGGCGATTCGCGTCAAGATCACTTGATCCCTCGGCAGCATCCGATCCGCTTTCGGCGCCAGGCCGCGGCGAATACAGGCGGGCGGGATTCCTGGCCGGTCGGGACATTTCCTGGCCGTCCCCCGCGTCGTTGAGGGTCCTCCTGGTAGAGTGGTGATCGAGGGCCCACTCCGCAGGAGGCCCGGGCCCGAGGCACCACTCCTTGATGCGAGGTCGTAATCGTGATCATCGGCCGCAAGGTCGGAAACACTCTCATTGTGGAAGGCAAGGAGTTCCATGGACACGAAAGTGATCCCGCTACGTGACCTTCAGGCAGACACGGAGGGGATCCTCAGCCGGTGCTTCGACTCGGGTCAATTGCTCGTCGTCGAGCTGCCCAATCACCGGCTGGTCTCGATCCAACCGCTGGAATCGGACGACGACCTTGCGAATGACCTCATCGCAAATAACCCGGCGTTCCGGGCCCTCCTCGAGAAGTCGCTGGCCAGCGGGCGCGAGCCGTTCCCATTCACCGATACGCAAGAGTAACGTCCACGGCCGGCCCGGCTCACTCCTCATCATCCTTCTGCCTCAGCCGGGCCAGGACGGAGAGGTCCTCGAGGGTCGTCGTGTCGCCGGTGCTCTCGACGCCCGCGGCGATGTCGCGGAGCAGCCTCCGCATGATCTTGCCGCTGCGGGTCTTGGGCAGCGAGTCGGTGAATCGGATCTCGTCCGGGCGGGCGAGGGCCCCGATCTCGCGGGCGACGTGCGCCGCAGCTCTTGCCTTAGCGCCTCGCTGGCCGCCTGGCCCGACTCGAGGGTCACGAACGCCGAGATCCCCTGGCCCTTCAGCTCGTCGGGCTTGCCGACGACGGCGGCCTCGGCCACCAACGGGTGGCTCACCAGGGCGCTCTCGATCTCCATCGTCGAGAGCCGGTGGCCGGCGACGTTCAGCACGTCGTCCACCCGTCCCATGATCCAGTAATTGCCGTGCTCGTCCCGCCGGGCGCCGTCGCCGGTGAAGTAGCAGCCGGGGATGTCCGACCAGTAGGTCGATTTGTACCGCTCGTCGTCGCCGTAGAGCGTGCGGAGCATCGACGGCCACGGCTGGCGGATCACCAGGAAACCACCCTGGTTGACCCCAAGCGACTGGCCGTCCTTGGTGACGATGTCGGGGACGATCCCCGGCAGCGGCCGCGTCGCCGAACCCGGCACGGCCGGCGTCGCGCCCGGCAACGGCGCGATCATGATCGCGCCAGTCTCGGTCTGCCACCAGGTATCCACGATCGGGCACCGGCCGCCGCCGATGACCTCGCGGTACCACATCCACGCCTCGGGATTGATCGGCTCGCCGACCGTGCCCAGCAGGCGGAGGCTCGACAGGTCATGCCGCCGGGGGAACTGCTCGCCCCACTTCATGAACGCCCGGATGGCCGTCGGGGCGGTGTAGAGGATCGAGACCCGGTAGTCCTCGATGATCTTCCAGAATCGGCCCTCGTCGGGCCAGTTGGGGGCGCCCTCGTACATCACGCAGGTGGCGCCATTGGCGAGCGGCCCGTAGACCAGGTAGGAGTGGCCGGTTACCCAGCCGACGTCGGCCGTGCACCAGTAGGTGTCGTCGTCCTTGAGGTCGAAGACCCAGCGCGTGGTCAGGGCGGCGCCGAGCAGGTAGCCGCCGGTTGTGTGGAGGATCCCCTTGGGTTTGCCGGTCGAGCCCGAGGTGTAGAGGATATACAGCGGATGCTCGCTATCGAGCGGCTCGGCCGGGCAGTCGGCCGAGGCGCCGTCCATCAGCTCGTGCCACCAGTGGTCGCGGCCGGGCGTCCAGGCGATCGGGGTGCCGGTGCGTCGATAGACGACGACGTTCTCGAGCGTCGGGCAGGCCGCGGCGGCGCCGTCGGCGTTCTCCTTGAGCGGGACGACCTTGCCGCGGCGGTAGCCGCCGTCGGCGGTGACCAGCACCCTGGCCTTGCAGTCCTGTATCCGCCCGGCCAGCGACTCGGCGCTGAAGCCGCCGAAGATGACCGTGTGCGGCGCGCCGATCCGGGCGCAGGCGAGCAGGGTCACCACCAGCTCGGGGACCAGCGGCATGTACACGGCCACCACGTCGCCCGGCCCGACGCCCAGGCCCTTGAGCACATTGGCGAACTTCGCCACCTCGCGCTGAAGGTCCTGGTACCGCAGCACGCGGCGGTCGCCGGGCTCGCCCTCCCAGATCAGCGCGGCCTTGTTCCGATCCGGGCCCAGGCAGTGGCGGTCGACGCAGTTATACGACGCGTTGAGCCGGCCGCCGACGAACCACTTCGCGAACGGCGGATTCCAGTCGAGGACCCTGTCCCAGGGATGATCCCAGTGCAGCGCCATGCCTGCTCGGCCCAGAAGCCTTCCGGGTCGTCCTTGGCCCGGTTCCACAGCGCCTCGTACTGGTCCATGCTCGAGACCAGGGCCTCGCGCGCGAACGCCTCGGGCGGCGGGAAGACGCGGGTCTCGGTCAGGACGCTGGTGATCGATCCGACGCCGGGGGACTGGCTCATGATCGCGGCACTCTTCGTTCGGGCAATCGGGGGGAGCAACGACGGGGGAGAGGCGACTCGCACCGCCCGGTCACGGACGCCCCGCCTCGCCGCGCGAGCGCCCGGCGGACATCGAGCCGGCCGGACCTGGCTCTTAAGGTAAGGCCGTCCGGAGGGGGAGTCAATCGCCCGGGACCTCCGGCGTGGCCAGGGCCGCCAGGCGAGCCTCACTCAGGCTTAACCCCGACATGCCCCAGAATATGCCAGTTACGACGACCACGACGAGTTTGCAGGGGTTGATCTGGTCGGGTAAATTGCCATCGGCAGTTCCATGCTCGCAGGGATAACCGAGGGCCCGAGCCGCGTCCGGCGAGGGGCGTTCGTGGAGTCCTGGGCCGGATGCGTCGCCAGTCGCAAGTCCAATTCCGAGGGGAGGGTAGGGGCGTGAACTCACCTCCTGACCCGACCGGTGGGGGCATCCGGTGGTCGAGCCGTTCCATGACGAGACGTTCGGCCCGCTGTGGTGGGACCCGCTGCTGGACTGCCTGCTCGGCGGCATCGACTGGCCGCCCGGACTCCATACCGAGGTCGCCATCCGGCTGCCCGACGGCGACCGGGACGCCGGGCTGCGCCTGGCACGCGAGGGGCTGGCGTGGCTACAAGCGCACGAGTCGCCGGCCCGCCGGGCCGTGGCGACCGTGCTCCTAACGGTCTATAACGACGACTGGCGGCAGGAGGACGAGCCGATCACCGAGGCCGAATTCGTCCGACGGATCGAGCTGGTGCGGATCTGGTTCGAGGACGATGGTTCCGTGCTCTTGTCCTACGACGGTCGGGACCTGTTCGACGACCGTGTCATCGATGCGGAGTTCCGGGCGGATCGTTCGTTCGGTGGCGCCGGCCTCGACGATCAGCGGAGCCGCGTCTAACCATCAAGGATCGGAGTCCACGAAGGCGGACCTCCCATCGCGGTTGGTCAAGGGGCCGACGACGCCTGTGGGCGGGCCAGGTGAGGCGGCGGCGACGGGGCGGGAGCGGACTGGCCGCGGCCCGACTGTCGCGCCAGTGGCTGACTCGAACGAGTCGATGCAGCGGACCCGCTGTGCGGGCCGCTGAGTGAATGTGGTCTTTGGCCAGAGGGAACCATGGCACCATTCCACAGCCCCACGTTTGAGCTGCTTGGCACCCGGCCACGAATCTCGGCGGCGGCGGTCGGTGAGCTTGAGAAGACCGAGCGGCGCCTCAAAATGCGATTACCAGCCTCCGTGCGCGAATGGTATTCGTACGAGGACGCCCTGTCCATCCTCGCATCGCACAGCAACGCCGATCCGCCGATCCCGGTCGCTGAGTTCGCCGGCGTCGAATCCCCGGTCGGGCGATTGATCCCCATCCGCTGGGAGAATCAGGGCGTCTGTACCTGGGCGATCCTCCTCGACGGCTCGGATGACCCCCCGGTGTGGGTCGATGTGGACTCGGAGGGCAACGTGTGGCAACGGCTCGCCCAGAACTTTTCGACCTACGTCCATACCTGCGTCTGGGACTATCAGGTCGTCCTCAGGCGGCCTGCCCTGGTGCAGGCGCAGAACGGCCCCATTAGCCCCCAGTCTCTCCGGGACCTGGCGGCCTCGTTCGACGAAGGGCCGAGGACGTTCGGATGGCCGGGCATGCGCCAGTATCGTTTCGCCGGCCGTCATCTCGGCATTCTCATCTGGTCATCGGAGGATCAGGCCGACTGGTTCGTGGGCGCGGCCGACGCGACTTCCCTGGAATCGGCGCTTCGCCTCGTCTGGGAACTCGATGCGGTAGGCACGTCCTTTTATGAATGCTCAAAGGCCGGCGACGAGATACTGACCAAGCTGAGGGCCGAAGCGGGCGAGCCTTCTTGAATAGGGCAACTCATCGCCGGCACCATATTACGCCGGCAAGCAAGGAAGTAGGTCGGACTGTCCAGTCTGACGCGGGCGGGCGGTCGGCTCGGATCTCGGGACGGTCGGGCGGAGTCAAGCTAACAGCCTGACCTACTTGAGGATCTCCTTCGCCGAGGTAATAAAGTTGCTCGGCGGTGGTGATGACTCTGGATCGGTTTGGCCCGATGATTGAAGCGATCCGAGAGATCCAACCGCGCATCTCAACTGGACTCGATCGCGACCCGGCGCGACTGGTGGCCTATTCCATGGAATTGCCGGAGAGGCGCCGGGACCGACGGACTGATCATCCCAGGACGACCGAGCGCCGTGAAGGATCGGCATCTGACTAATAAAATCGCGATCCGCGAAGCCGGATCTCCCACTATGAAGCGTGCACACCAGGGGTTGCTGATCGTCTCCGTCCTGCTCGGCTGCTGGTTGGGGATGCAGGCCGTGCACGAGGCCGGCCATGTCCTCGGTTCCGCGCTGAGCGGGGGCCGGGTCGCGCGCGTGGTCCTGCATCCCCTGACCATCTCGCGCACGGACCTGTCGGTGAACCCGCATCCGCTCGCCGTCGCCTGGGCGGGTCCTGTCTTGGGCGTCGTCCTGCCCCTCCTGTCCTGGGGGGCGGCCCTCGCCGCGCGGTGGGCGGGCGCCTTCGCGCTGCGGTTCTTCGCCGGCTTCTGCCTGATCGCCAACGGCGCTATCTCGCGGTCGGCTCCTTCGACCGTATCGGCGACGCCGGAGAGTTGCTCCGGCTCGGCTCGCCGCCGTGGCTCCTCTGGGCATTCGGCCTCGGGGCTGTGCCCGCCGGCCTCTCTCTGTGGCATCGACAGGGCCACCATTTCGGCCTGGGCACGGCGAGCGGGCGGGTCCGTCCGGGCGTCGCATACGCCTGCCTGGGGGTGTTCCTGATGCTCCTGGCCCTCGGCCTGATCGTCGGCCGCGGCTGAGTCTCGATCACCGAACAGTTGGATGGCGCACCATGAGACGATCCGGCCGAGACGAGCCCGACGCGCCAGCGAGTGGATCCCCGGGCCGACCCGATCGCATCGCATTGGCCTGACCGACAGGTCTCGCGGGCAGGGCAGTCGCATCGGGTGCTCCAGACCGGGGGGATCGAATCGAACCACAGAGGCACCGAGGCACAGAGAGAAGACGAGAAGAGCGCCCGCGTGGATCGACGAGGCTGTGTCGCGATCCCTCGGCCCTTCCCTCCTTGACTGGATTCGGTTCCCTTCGCTTCTCGACACGACTCGATGTCGAAAGCTTGTCCCGCGAGCCAGATCGTCAACGTGCACGGGATTTCTCTGTGTTTTCTCTGTGCCTCTGTGGTTCGATCGCCCGAATCCTTTCCTGGCCTGCGAGCCCGGAAGTGCCGACGGCCTGACCGACAGGTCTCCCGGGCGCGTGGAGACCTACGGTCCTGGCCGCGGCGGGGTCGGAGACCCGCGCCGAACGGGGGACCGCGGTCCCGGCCGCACCCAATCCCAAACCCCTCGCCGGCGCTGCCGGTACCGGGTCGTCGGCAGAGCCGGCTCCTGGATCGGGGTGCCTGACGCCTCGGATCTCCGGACGTCCGCCGGCCGGTCAACCGGCCCCGTGGGTCGGCGAACCGGGTCGGCCGCCATTCGACCGGGGATCTCGGCCCGGGTCGTGGCGGCGGCCGCTCTGGAGGTTGGGGTTGGGGGAGATCGTCGACGGGGCATCCACCGGTGGAGTCCCCCGCGATGGGCGGTCGTCGACGAGCGACCGGAGCGTCCGGCGGTAGTCCGCCAGATAGGCCCGCTCCACCTCCCTCGAGCCCGGGTTCTCGACCAGCACCTTCAGCAGCTCTTGCCGGTAGGGTCTCAGGTTGAGCCTGGGCTCGGCCAGCAGCATGTCCCGAAGCTCGTACGGGTCGGTCCCCAGGAAGTAGAGCCGCTCGTGGCCGAGGCCGTCGCGGATGTAGTGGTGCGAGGACGAGATGATGCTCATCTGGAAACCGGGGAGGAACCCTCCGGGACCGGGCGCGGGACCGGTGGTCACCCGGCTGGCCTGCTCCGAGAAGGCGGGGCTGGTGAGCTGACCGGGGTCCTCGCCGGCCGGGG
Organism: uncultured Planctomycetota bacterium; assembly: GCA_963771445.1. Lineage (GTDB taxonomy): Bacteria > Planctomycetota > Planctomycetia > Isosphaerales > Isosphaeraceae > JAKAUH01. Next base: position 504,196 of record CAVYTQ010000003.1, read on the forward strand.
CATTCCAGTAGGCCGCCACCGAACGGCCGGGGAACGGCGAATTGGCCGCGAGGCCCAGGCGGTCGACCACCGTCGCCGGGATGTCGCGCAGGCTGACCGGGTGGTACACCTGCCGCCGCGCCGGGGCATCCGGCGAGAGCATCACCAGGGGCACGCCGATCTCGTCGAGGAACTGACTGTAGGAGTGGCCCAGGTACCCGTGATCGCCGAACCCCTCGCCATGGTCCGCCGTGATGATCACCTCGGTCTCGGCGAGGAGCCCCAGGCGATCGAGGTCGCGGAGCAGCCGGCCGAGCTGCTCGTCGAGGTAGGCGATGCAGTCGTCGTAGCTGTCGCGGGCCATGAGAATGTCCCGTTGCGGCCGTGCGCCCTTATTGATCGCGGTGTAGTCCAGCAGGAACTCGTAATCGAGCGGATTCCGCAGCCGGGCCCCGAAGCGGCCGGCGAACTCGGGCGGCGGCACGTAGGGCTCGTGGGCGTCGAAGTAGTTCAGGAAGGCGAAGAACGGCCGATCGGGCCGGCGCCGGCCCAGCCAGCGGAAGAAGGTGTCGTTGAGGGCGCCGGCGTCGCGCGACTGGAGGCGCGGCCCACTTCTCCTCGTGATACCAGCCGATGCGCCGGAGGGCTTTCTGGACGAGCCACTGGCCGGCCACGGTCCGGCCGAGCAACGAGAGCGGCGCCCGCGAATAATCCTCGTAGTGGGCGAATCCCCGGTCGAGCCCGCTCTCGTAGGTGCAGCAGTTGGTGTTCGCCGCGAACCCGGCGGTCTGATAGCCCCGATCGGCCAGGTACTCGGCCAGGGTCGGATCCGGGCCGTCGAGCTTCATCTTCCACTGGGTATCGATCCGCATGGGCCACTGGCCCGTGAACATGCTGCTGTGCGAGGGGAACGTCCAGGGCGCGGTGACCAGGGCGTGCTTGAACTGCACGCCCCGCTGGACGCATTGCTCCAGGTTAGGGGTGGTCGCCCGAGGGTAGCCATACGGGGTCAAGTTCTGGCTGCGCGACGGTGTCCCAGACGATCAGCACGACGTTGCGGGCGCGGGGCGGCGGCGTGGGGAGTCGGCCCACCGCGCGGGCCTCGGCGAGCGCCTCGCGGCCCGTCGACACGGCCGCCAGGGCGGCCAGCACGCCGAGCATCGCCGCGAGGAAGCGCGGCACGAACCGGGGCGCCAATCCGCGGGCCGCGGCCGCATCGCCGATCAGCCGGCCCAGGCCGGCCGCCATCAGCAGGCTGGCCCAGCCATACAGGGGCAGCCTCAGCAGGGCCGCCCCAGATCCCCAGGGTGCCGAAGAGCCACACCCCCGCGCGCATCGAGATCCGCCCGGCGCCAGCCGGCTCGCGATCCCGACCGCCAGGCCCGTCAGCGCCATCAGGGCGGCGTGCGCCAACGGGACGCTCCAGGGGAAGTCACTGGCGATCCGGAAATAACCCTCCGGATTGCAGCAGTACCTCTTGAAGATGATGATCGCCACGTCGAGATAGCCGCCGGCGAGCCCGCAGGCGATCGCCAGCAGGAACACCGTCGAAGCGGGCAGGGGAATCCGGTCCGGCGCGGGCCGTTGGCCAGGTCCGGAGCGAGCGATCTCCATCGGCGTTTATCCCTCGGATGCCGCAGGCTCGTCCGGCGCACCGCGATCGCCCTCGTTGACCGGGGTCGAGAGTCTAGAAGCAAGCTATCTCCCGCGCATGCGCTCGGCGGGGAACGGCGAAGCCCTACCGTCAACGAACATTATAGGCGGCGTTCGCGGCTCGGCGACCCAAGACACCCAAAGATTCCGCCTGGTCTTAAGCAATCTTTACCAAGCGGCGGATGATGGAGGTCGGTTTCGGGGCTGGCCCCATCGATCCGGGAATGCCATGATTAGTGCACGTCTGATGCCGGCATGGCGGCGAAGCTGGCCTCGAGCAGCAGCCAGATCTCGGCCCGCTGGAGGCGGCGGGCGAGGGCCTCGCGAGGGCTGCCGGGTGCGGCCTGGGTGCAGAGGTCGATCATCGCCATGGCGTTCCAGCCGCCGGAGAGGAGCCGGGTGGCCGCGGCGGCGTCGCCCTGTTCTTCGAGCAATGGCCGGGCGGAGTCGGCCAGCGGCGAGAAGATCGGGTGGCGGCCGACGCGGCGGAACCAGTATGCGGCGTTGCCGGCGTCGGGCTCGCGGCGATGGGCGATGCCGTGCCAGTAGGCGGAGGTTCCCGCTCGCCCAGGTCGTCGGCCTGCTGCGCGGCCTCGTGGCTGGCGTCCCAGAAGTCGTGGACCTGCAGCAGCCCGGCGACGAGCGCCAGCCGCGCGGGACGCGGGGCGTCGGGGAAGACCTCGGCCCAGGCCGGCTCGAGCAGGATCCGCTCGAGCCGGGGCCGGGGCGGCGGCGACTGGACCAGGGGCGGCCCCGCCTCGCCGACGGCGCCCAGGGCGTCGTGCGCCAGCGCGGCGACCACGTCGGCCGGCGTGATCGCACCCGGTGCGACCGCCGCCGCCGGCCGCTCGCCCGACTCGAGCCGCACGAGGAGGTCGCGGACCAGGCGGCCGTCGGACCTCAGGCGGTATTCTTCCCCATCCACGATCAGCCGGTCGGTTAGCACGCCCATCGAGGTATCTCCGCGTTGAGAGTGAGCGGGCGGGCCGCCCGGTCGCCGGCAGGAGCCAGCTCCCACAACAGACCGGATCGGATCGGTCGGTCCCCTTGTAGGAGGGAGCTCCTGCTCCCGATCCGGTCGGCCCGATCCGGTCGGCATCGGCCCGCCCGATCGCCGGCAGGAGCCGGCTCCTACAACGGATCGGACCGGTCCAGGGCCGACCGCCCGATCGCCGGCAGGAGCCGGCTCCTACAACGGATTGGCCCGGTCCGGGGCCGGCCGACCGATCGCCCACAACGGTCCGGTCCAATCCAATCCATCCGTCGCGATCGGGTTGGGCCGGCTCCCCGGTCGGTGGACCTCGCTCGCTCCCACATCCGTATGCCAACCATGCGTTACGCGCCTAGAACAGCCAGCGGAAGATGTCCTGGAACGTCACCGCGATCATCAGCAGGAGCACCAGGAACAGCCCCAGGTACGTGCCGGCGGCGACGGCCGAGTCGGGCAGGGGACGGCCGCGGATCTTCTCGGCGACGAGGAACGCCATCTGGCCGCCGTCGAGCGGCGGGATCGGCAGGAAGTTCAGCACCGAGAGGTTGATGCTGAGCATCCCCAGGAAATAGATCAGATACACGAAGCCGAGCCTGGCCATGCTGAAGGCGACATTCGAGATCGTGATGACGCCGCCCAATCCGCCGAAGCCGACCCGGCCGGTGGCCAGGCTGGTGAAGGTGGCGTAGATGCTCAGGACGTTCTCGACCGTGTCCTCGTAGCCGAGCCGCAGCGCGGCGCCGATCGGCTGCGGGGGCATCTTGCGCCGCATGTTGAGGAAGATCAGACCACGGTCGGGGAAATACCAGTCCGCGACCGGCACGGGCTGCACCCGGCGGGCCTGCGAGCCCTTGTTCACCACCAGGTCGATCACGAGGTCGCGCTGCTCCTGGATCTGGCCGAAGGCGTACGCCCAGGCGGCCGAGCCGTCGTCGAACTTGTGGGTCACGGACTTGGGTGGCTTCTTGCTGCCGGGGGGCTTGGGCGCCGTGATCGTCATGCCGTTGATGACGTCGCCGGGCTTGATGCCGGCGCGGTCGGCGGGGGAATCGGGCCGGACGGCGGCGACCCGCGTCGCCACCGACAGGCTCAGGCCCAGCCCGGGCACGTCGAGCTCCTGCGCCGGGTCGATGTTGATCCAGGTCCAGGGGATGGAGCTGTCGGGGGTCGCGGTGATCGTCTGGGCCTTGCGACCGCCGTCGGCGGCGACGCGCTCGACCTCGAAAGTCATCGGCTGGCCGGCCTTGCTGCGGCAGAGGTCGGGCAGTCGCATCGGGTCGAAGCCGGCGTCGCCGTCGACCTTGAGGATGCGATCGCCCGCGCGGAAGCCGGCGGCCTCGGCGGGCGAGCCGGCCTGCACGGCCCCGATCGGCTCGGGGGTCATGCGCAGGCCGAAGTCGAGGAACGGCACCGGGGGTACGGTGAGCTCGAGCCGCTCGCGGACCGGGCCGTCGTCGCCCGAGGACGCGGCGCGGCGCTCGATGACGTGGCGGATCGGCCGGTCGAGGTTGTCCGAGAGGAGCTGCTCATACTCCAGGACGCCGGCGAGCCGCTGGGGCTCGCGACCCTCGGGGCCGGCCGCGGCCAGGGTGTCGATCGATTCCTCGTTCTTGAGCTGCTCGAGGCCGGGATAGGCCGGCGGGGTCGCCAGGCCCGCCGGGGCCGCGAACAGGCCGATGATCAGCCCCTTGCCCGGCAGGATGCCGATCGTCGGATGGTCGTTCTTCGGCTCGCGGACCGGCTTGATATCCATCTCGATCGGTGCCGCGACGCCGGGGCGGCGGACGACGAAGTGCAGCGCCTGGTCGCGACCGCTCAGCGAGACCTTCATCAGCAGGGTCTTGAAGCGGATATCCTTCCGGCCGTCGATCGACAGGATCTCGTCGCCCGGCCGCAGGCCGGCCGCGTAGGCCGGCGAGGCCGGCACCACGAAGCCGATCGTCGCCGGGGTCTCGTCCATCCCGTGGCCGTAGGCATACACGAAGCACACCAGGCCGAGGAAGATATTCATGATGACGCCCGCGCAGATGATCGCCATCCGGCGCCGACGGATTTGTTGGGGTAGGCCGCGGGATCCGTCGTCTTCACGTTCTCGTTGGTCTCCTCGCCCTCGCCCAGCATCTTGACGAAGCCGCCCAGGGGGATCGCCGCCAGGACGTATTCGGTCTCGCCGCGGCGGAAGCCGAAGAGCGTCGGCCCGAAGCCGATCGAGAACTTCTCGACCTTGACGTCGTTCCACTTGGCCACGAGGAAGTGGCCGAGCTCGTGGATGAAGATCACGAAGCCCAGGCCCAGCGCCACCAGCACGATCGCGAACACGGTACTCAGGGTCGCCAACGCTCAACCTCCCGCCGGGCCGTTGCGTCGACGCACCAGAGCGTCTCGAGCGCGGGCCGAGGATCATACGTGTGGGAATCCAGCGCCGCGCGGCAGGCGCGGGCGATGTCGAGGAAGCCGATCTCGCCGCGCGAGGAACCGCGCGACGGCGGCCTCGTTGGCGGCGTTCAGCGCGGCGCCGGCGGTGCCGCCGCGTCGCATGACCTCGAAGCCCAGCTCGAGCGCCGGGAAGGTCTCGCGGTCGGGCGGCTCGAAGTGCAGCGCGAACGGCCGCGTCCAGTCCACCCGAGGGCTCGGGCCGGCGGTGCGCTCGGGATAGGTCAGCGCGTACTGGATCGGCAGCCGCATGTCGGGCGGCGAGAGCTGCGCGATCACGCTGCCGTCGACGAACTCGACGAACGAATGCACGACGCTCTCGGGGTGGATCACCACGTCCACCTGCTCGGGCTCGAGGCCGAACAGCCACCGCGCCTCGATCACCTCGAGCGCCTTGTTCATCAGCGTGGCCGAGTCGATGGTGATCTTCGGGCCCATCCGCCAGGTCGGGTGCTTGAGCGCGTCCTCGGGGGTCACCCGCGCCAGCTCGCGCGCGGTCTTGCCGCGGAACGGGCCGCCCGACGAGGTCAAAACGACCCGACGCACCTCGCCCCGGCCGCCGGCCTTGAGCGCCTGGAAGATCGCCGAGTGCTCGCTGTCCACCGGCAGGATCGTCGCGCCCCGCTCGCGGGCCAGCTCCATCACCAGCGGGCCGGCCACGACCAGCGTCTCCTTGTTGGCCAGCGCCACGATCTTGCCCGCCTCGAGCGCGGCCCACGTGCCGCTCAGCCCCACGGCGCCGACGATCGCGCTCAGGACCCGGTCGGCCTCGGGATGCTGGACCATCCGGATCAGGCCGTCGACCCCGCCGAGCACCTCGACGCCCGTCCCCCGCAGCTCCGACTCCATCCGCGGCACCAGCTCGCGGCTCGGTCACCGAGATGAACCGCGGGCGGTGGATCTTCGCCTGCGCCGCCAGCTCCTTCCATCGCGTGTGGCCGCTCAGCCCCCAGGCCCGCAGCCGAGAGCCGCCATCGTGCTCGATGACGCTCAGCGCGCTCCGGCCGATCGATCCCGTCGAACCCAGGATCGCGACACGGGTCAGGGGGGTGGTCTGCTCCATCCGATTGAGCTCGCTGGCTTCTGGTCAGTGGTCAGTGGTCAGTGGTCAGTGGTCAGTGGTCAGTGGTCAGGCGAGCCGGTTTTTCGGCCGTGCGCGGCTCGGCCGGGGCCTCGAACTTCCCTTCCGCGACGGACTCCTGGTGGTCGGTCGTCGGTGAGTGGTTGGCCCGGGAGGGTCGCACGCCCCTCAAGAGCATAAGGAATTCCGGCCCCGCCGGACAAGCCGGGCGGGGGGCGGGTGACGTTCCCCGGGGTGGTGGACGGTCGCTCGAGGGCGGATCGCGCCCGAGATCGCTCTTTTCGAGGCCGGCCCGGAATGCCCATGATGGATGGAAACAACGACCGGGCGGCGCTCGTGCCGCCCGGCGAGGTGACGACGACTCGACTCGATTCGACTGGCTCGGGGTGATTCATGCGCAATCGTCGGCTTGGGCTCGGGACGGCCTGGACGGCTCGGGCGATCGGACTGGCCCTCCTGGTCGCGGCCGGCTGCTCGCAGCGTGAGGAGCTCGACCCGGACTCCGTGGCCTCTCCGTTCTACCCCGAGCCCGGGGCGGTGGCAGGGGCTCAGCCCAAGGCGACGATCCCGGGCCAGCCGCCGGCGATCGCGAGCCCGGGCGGCGGCGGTGCCGCTGCCCCGGCCGGCCCGGCCGGTCTCGGCACGACGGACCTCTCCGAGCGGGTCCCCGATGGTCCGCTCCGCGCCGACGACATCGAGCGGCAGATCCGCCTGGCGCAGCGAGCGGCGACGAAGGGCGACAAGGCCCGCGCCACGGCGATCCTCGACCGGATCCTCGAAGTCCGGCCGGGCCATCGCGAGGCGTTGGTGGGCCGCGCAGCGCTGGCGATGGACGAGTCGCAGACGGCCGCCTCGCCCGGGGAGCGGTCCGCCGCCGCCGAGAAGGCCGGCTCGCTGGTGCGGCGGCTCCGCACGATCAACGAGCGGCTCAACCGGCAGGAGCGCGAGCTGATCGCCCGGGTGCTCTACGACGAGATCCTCGACGCCACCCGGAAAGGGCAATATGACCGCGCCGCCGCCGTCGTCAAGGAAGTGCACGACGCCGGCTTCGAGCCGTTCGACCGCGTGAACCACGACGAGGAGCTCACCAAGCTCCGCACGTCGCCGGCCTATCGCGCGGTCATGGCGGAGGTCGACGCCGAGACCCTGGCCGCCGCGAGGTTCCGAGCCAAGGGCCGGCTGGCCAAGCCGCTGAACATCGCGTTCGATTTCCACCTCACCGACCTGGACGGCAAGCCGATCTCGCTCGACCAGTACCGGGGAAAGGTCGTGCTGGTGGACCTGTGGGGCACCTGGTGCAAGCCCTGCCGCGACGCCCTGCCGGGGCTGGTGCAGATGTATTACAAGCACCGGCGGCGCGGCTTCGACATCGTCGGCCTGGCCTACGAGCCGGGCGCCCCGGACCCGAAGACGGCGCTCCAGGCCGTCAAGCAGTTCGTCCAGCAGTCGGGCATCCCTTATCGGTGCGCCATGGGCGACGAGGCGACCCAGCAGAAGATCCCCAACTTCAGCGCGTTCCCGACCACGCTGCTCATCGACCGCGCGGGCAAGGTGCGGGTGCTCATCACCGAGAACACCGAGGACGCGATGAAGGCGATGGACGACAACGTGGAGGTCCTGCTGGGCGAGCCGGCGCCCGCCGGCACGCCCGCGCCGACCGCGGCGACATCGCCGAAGCCCTCGGCGGCGGCCGCCCCGAAATCGGCCGCCCCGAAATCGGCCGAATCGAAGCCCGCCGAACCGAAGCCCGTTGCGAAGGCTCCCGCCGGCGCTCCCGCCGACTCGAAGGGGCCGGATCGGCCTCGATGAGGCGAGGCCCGCACCCGCGGCTGTTCCCGTCCCGGACACCCTGATCTCTCCGTTGCCCGACCGACGACGGGGTTGGCTTGCGCATTTTGTCAACGCTTCCTTTTACATACCTTGATCAGGTTGTATACTTTCCCCAACCTGACGGCCGATGATCCTTGCTTGGATGTTGCCTCTGGAGCGGCTATCCGGGTGGACCGTGATGTCCATCGCACCCGTCGGCGGGCCGCTTGCGCGCGGATTCGATCGCCATGGGAATCCGATCCTGTCCGAATCCGTTGCATCTGCGGGCACTGGCGCTTGGACGGGGGGGCGTGCCGGACGAGGATTCGGTGCGCCAGCATGTGGCGGAGTGCGTGGCGTGCCGGACGGTGGTGGCCGGCTATGCGGACACGGACGAGCCCCAGCGGACGATCGTGATGGAGGAGGACGGCTCGCGGCGGGCGGACCGGCCCGCGGCGCCGGAGGGATCCCAGCAAACGGTCGTCATCGACGAGGACGCCCCGCGTGCGGCGCCGGCCCGGTCTGGGGGATGAGTATCCGGACGCGAGGCTGTTCCTGGACGGCGGGGCACCGAGCGCGGAGGTCCGCTCGCGGGTCGCGGAGCTGATCGACCGGACTTTCATCTTCGACGGCCATGCCGCGGGGCCCGCGGAGCCGCTCGATCGCGGACCGGGCGAGGCGAACCCCCGGCCGGGGCAGGGGACCGGCGACGGGGACAGCACCGTCGAGCTCATGCCGAGGGCGGCCCGCGGGGCCCGAAGGTGGCGAGCTGGGGTTCGAGTTGGACGGCGCGTTGTCGGGATCCTCGCGGGGCGAGTCGGGGGGGAACCCGGTCGTCACGCTCGAGGTCGCGCCGGGATCCGCCCGGGGTCGCGAGCTCGCCGACGCGTCGGATTCGGACGTGATGCCCACGATGGCGGACGAGCAGGTCCGCCGGCCGCCGGCCGCGCCGGCGCTCGAGAACGTCACCGTGCCGGGATACGACATCCTGGGGGAGCTCGGGCGCGGCGGCATGGGCGTGGTCGTACCGGGCCCGGCACCACCGGCTGCAGCGGCTGGTCGCCCTGAAGATGGTGCTATCCGGCGTGCACGTGGGGGCCGTCGGCCTGTCGCGGTTCCGCGCCGAGGCCGAGGCGGTCGCCAAGCTCTCGCATCCGAATATCGTCCAGATCTACGAGACCGGCGAACACGACGGGCTGCCGTTCTTCTCGCTCGAGCTGGTCGACGGGGGCAGCCTCGACCAGCGGATTCGCGAGAGCCCGACGAGCCCGCGGGCGGCCGCGCAGCTCGTCGAGACGCTGTCGCGCGCCATGGCGGTGGCGCACGAGCGAGGGATCGTCCACCGCGACCTCAAGCCGGCGAATATCCTGCTGGCCGCGAGGGGAGCGAGTCGTCGATCATCCGCAGCCGGGACGCTCGATTCCCACGCGTCGCTGCCCTCGGACCACTGGTCGCGGAACGTGGTGCCGAAGATCACCGACTTCGGCCTGGCGAAGCAGGTGGACGACGACTCGAGCCAGACGCGGACCGGGACGATCCTCGGGCACGCCCAGCTACATGGCCCCCGAGCAGGCCGGCGGCAAGAACCGCGAGGTCGGCCCGTCGGCCGACGTCTATTCGCTCGGCGCCATCCTGTACGAGCTGCTCGTCGGCCGGCCGCCGTTCCGCGCCGGCAATCCGATCGACACGATCCGCCAGGTCCTCGAGCAGGAGCCGGTGCCGCCGCGGCAGCTCGAGCCGAGGGTCCCGCTGGACCTGGAGACGATCTGCCTGAAATGCCTGGAGAAGGACCCCGCTCGCCGCTTCGCGCGGCCGCCGAGGCCCTGGCCGACGACCTGCATCGGTTCGGCGTCGGCGACCCGATCCTGGCGCGGCCGACGCCCGCGTGGGAGCGCGCCTGGAAGTGGGCCCGGCGGCGCAAGGCCGTCGTGGCGCTGCTGGCGGTCAGCATGGCGGCCGTCGCGAGCATCGTGCTCCTGGTCGTCTGGCACAACGTCTCGCTGCGGGGCAAGCTCGACGTGGCGCTCGAGCGAGGAGCGCCGGGCCCGCCAGCGCGAGCATCGACGCGCTGGCGGAGCGCCGGCTGATCGGCCTGGAGCAGGAAGGCCGGAAGCTCTACGACGCCGCCCGGGTCGCCGTCGCGGCGGGAGACTGGACCGACCGCGCGGCTGGACCTGGAGAAGGCGCTGACGACCGTCGGCGCCGAGTCGCGGCTCGAGTCGGCTGCAGGCAACCCGCCGAGGCGCTGCTGAGCGCGGGTCGAGCGCGAGCTGCGCGTCGAGGCCGACCGGAAGGCCTCGCGGGACCGGCTCCGAGTCGTTCGGCCGCGCTGCGCGACGAGGCGCAGTTCCTCGGCACGCTGTACACGGGCATGGACCTGGCGGCCAACCTGCGGGCCGCCCGCGACTCGGCCCGCAAGGCGCTGGCCGTCTATGGGGTGCTCGGCCGGCGGCGAGGCCCGGCCGCGCCTCGACGCCTACCTCGACGACGCGCAGCGGGCCGAGATCCGCTCGGACAGCTCGGCAGCTGCTGCTCGATCCTGGCCGAGACCGAGGCGCAGTCGGCCGGCGCCGGGACGTCGGCCGGGCGAGAAGGAGGCCCTGCAACGGGCCCTGGCCGTACCTGGAGCAGGCGCGGCGGCTCGGGCGCGCCGCCGCGTGCCTTCCAGCTGCGGCGGGCGCGGTACCTCGGCCTGCTCGGCGACGCGGCCGGCGCCGCCGACGCCGAGCGCGCGGCCCGCGACGCGGCGGTCGTCGCCGTGTCTCGACCAGTTCCTGATGGCCGACGAGCTGTATCGCCGCGAGCGGTTCGACGAGGCCAACCGGCAGTTCGAGCGGGTGCTCGAGGCCAGGCCGGGGCATTTCTGGGCCCAGTACCTCGACGCGCTGCTGCCTGCTCAGGCAGCAGCGGCCCGCCGAGGCGCGGGCGATGCTCGGCGCCTGCCTGGCGCAGCGCTCCGACTTCGTCTGGCTCTACCTGCTGCGCGGCTTCGCGCAGGAGGAGCTGCAGGAGTGGGCCGCCGCCGAGGCCGATTTCGCCAAGGCGTCGCAGATGCCGCTCGACGCCGACGCGCGCTATGTCCTGCTCGTCAACCGCGGCGTGCTGCGCGGTCCGGACCGGACCGCCTCGACGACGCCGTCGCCGACCTGAACGCCGCGATCGCGCTGAAGCCGAACGCCTACCAGGCGTTCGTCAACCTCGCCCAGGCGTACAGCGCGGCTGGGCAAGCCCGAGCTGGCCCTCGAGCAACTGCGGTCGCGCCATCGCCCTCGAGCCGGGCCTGGCGCATCCGCACCGCCTGGAGGCATCGCTGCACCTCGAGCGGGGCGAGCCGGCGCCGGCCCTGGCCTACTTCGATCGGGCGGTCGAGCGCGAGGGCCGGGGCAGCCCTACCTGGTCGACGACCACGTCGAGCGCGGCCGGCTGCTGATGCGGCTGGGCCGGAACGCCGAGGCGCTGGCGGCGTTCGACGCGGCCCTGGCCCTGCGCAGGGCCACGCGCACGGCGCAGCGCCTGCGCGCCGAGGCCCTGTTCCGGCTGGGCCGCTTCGAGGAGGTCGTCGGGGCCTTCGATCGCTACCTCGAGTCGGGCAAGCCGCTGGAGGTCGGTCTATCGCGGCCGCGGCCTGGCCCGGGCCGAGCTCGGGCCAGTTCGCCGGCGGCGATCGAGGACTTCACCAAGGCGCTCGAGCTGCAACCGACCCCGGCCGTGCTGGCCTATCGCGGCTGGACCTACCTGGTCGTCGACGCATCGAAGCTGGCCCTGCGCGACTTCGAGACTGGCGATCGAGCTCGATCCCGCCAACGCCGACGCGTACTGCGGCCGGGGGTTCGCCCTGGCCAGGCTGGGCCGGCACCGCGAGGCCCTCGCCGACGCCGCCGAGGCCCTCCGCCGCGGGCCCGCCGTCGCCCCGGCTGCTCTACAACGCCGCGCGGGTCTACGCCCAGTGCCCGGGCGCCGAGGCCGGTCGCGCGATGGAGCTGATCCAGCGGCCGTGGCCCTGCTCCCCGAGGGCCAGCGCCGCGACTTCTGGTCGTACGCACGTCCGGAAGGACGCGGCGCTGGCCGCGATCCGCCAGTCACCCGTCGTTCCTCCGGCTCGACCACCAGCTCTCGGCCCGGCGATAGCCCATGACGCATCCCAGGGCGGTATACGCACCGAGTCCCCCGATCGTCACGACCGGCCGTTCCGTGCCGCTCGAGGGCGACGCGGCTCGACCGCCGCGTGCTGCCGGCCTCGTCGCCGATCGAGCTGGCGGTTCCCCTGCATCTCGGCGTCCTCGACAACGCGCGAGGTGACGCATTTCCTGTCCGTCCCCGACGAGGTCGACCTCTATTCGCGTGACGCTCCGGGCCGGAGACGACCCTCCGCGTCGGCGTCGACGCGCAGCAGGCCGGCAGCGCGCCTGAGAGCCTCCTGCGCGTCTTCGGCCCGGACGGCACCCCGCTGGCGTCTCGACGACCAGCAGGGAGGCGACCCGCAACTGGCCTTCCAGGCGTCGGCCGCCGGCACGTATTACATCGGCGTCAGCAGCGCCCCGAACGACGACTACGACCCTGACGTCGGCGGCGGCGGTACGCCCGGCGGCACGACGGGGCTGTACACGCTCAACGTCGCGGTCGCCGCCTCCAGCGCTGCTCCTGCCGGACCTGGCCGGCAGCTCGTTCCGGACCGGGCTGGACATGGCCTCGCCGGGCGACCGGTACCGGTCAGCTTCACGGTCCAGAACCGCGGCGGCGGCCGACCCGGGCGACTTCGCGGTCCAGGTGCTGCTGGGCGGCGACAGCCGCTTCGGCGACTCCTCGACCGTGCTCGGCGACGTTCACCGCGGCGGAGCTGGTCGCCGGCCCCAACGGCCGGCGATTTCTCGTCGCCCGCCCGGCTTCGCCGTGACGCTCCCCTCGGGCCTGTCGCCGGGGCCGCATGGACATCGGCCTGCGGATCATCCCCGACCCGACGACGGCCTCGGCCGGCGCGTCCGACAAGAGCGGCGTCCATCGCGGCGTCGACTGGGAGCCGCTGACGATCGCCGCGTCGCGTCCCGCCGGGCACGACCGACCTGTCCCAGGTCGATCCCGGCCTCGTACACCGAGGTCGACGCGAGCCTGGCGGCCGGGCCAGGTCCAGACCTGGGCGTTCACGGTCGGCGCCGCCCTGGGCGACGGGGAGCTCACGGCGGAGGTCGCCGCGACCGGCGGCTCGCTCCAGACCCGGCTGACGATCGCCGGGCCGACCGGCCAGGTCCTGATCCAGTCGGACGGCGGCCGGATCGTCCAGTCCGCTGCAACCGGGGACCTATCTCCTCGAGCGTCTCGCGCAGGCCGATGGTGCCGGCACCTTCCGGCTCGACCACGGCGTTCACCCGGACCAGCAGCCCGCCGGAAGCCCCGCTCGCCTCCGGGCAGCGGGACCGCCTGGGTGGCGGTGGGCGACCTGAACGGCGACGGCATCCCCGACATCGTCACCGCCAACCGGATCGACGACACGGTGGACGTGTTCCTGGGCACCGGCGACGGCACCTTCCGGCCTCCCATGGCCTATGCCATCGGCGACCGCGTCTGGCGCGTCACGCTGGGCGACGTGATCGGCGACGGCCGGCTCGACATCCTCACCGCCAACAAGGGCGCCAACACCATCAGCATCCTGCTGAACAACGGCGACGGCACGTTCCGGCCCCAGATCGTCATCCCCGCCGGCACCCGCGCCCGGCGGCGTCACGGTGGCCGACCTGTCAACGGCGACGGCATCCCCGACCTGATCGTCTCCAACTACGCCGCCGACACCATCTGAGGTGCTGCCTCGGCGACGGCGACGGCACCTTCGCGCCGCCCGAGCTCTACGCCACCGACCAGGGCCCGGGTTCGCCGGGCCGGGCGCGGTCGACGGTGGCCGACCTCAACGGCGACGGCATCCCCGACCTGATCTATCCCGACTACGTCACCGGGAACGTCGCCGTGCGGCTCGGGCCTCGGCAACGGCACCTTCGGGCCCGAGGTGACCTACCCCACCGAGGCGGGCAGCTATCGGTCTGCGGCGGTCGACGTCAATGGCGACGGCAAGCCCGACATCGTCTGACGCCAACGCCGTGGATGACAGCGTTAGCGTGCTCCTGGGCAACGGCGACGGCACCTTCGCAGCCCGAGCAGGTCGCTACCCCGTCGGCTTCGAATCCCGTACTCGATGGCGATCGGCCGACTTCAACGGCGACGGCACGCCCGACATCGTCACCTCCAACCGGGGCGACAACACGGTCAGCGTGCTGCTCGGCAACGGCGACGGCACATTCCGGCCCGCAGGAGACCTTCCCCACCGGCAAGACCCCCCGGGGTGTCGCGGTCGGCGGACTTGACCGGCGACGGCCGGGCTCGACATCGTCACCGCCAACCTGGGCAGACGACACGGCGAGCGTGCTCTTCGGCGACGGCGACGGCACCTTCTCCCTCGGGTCGCAGCAATCCGCCCCCGCCCCCGAGCTCGCGGCCGTTCCAGGTCGGTCGGTGGCCGACCTCGAACGGCGACGGCATCCCCGACATCGTCACGGCCAACCGATCCGACAACAGCGTCAGCGTCCTGCTGGGCAATCCGCGACGGCTCGTTCCAGACGCAGGGAGACCTTCCCCACCGGCCGGCTGCCGTTCTCGGTGGCGGTGGCCGACCTCAACGGCGACGGCATCCCCGACATCATCACCGCCAACTACGACGGCACCGACGGTCAGCGTGCTCATGGGCAACGGCGACGGCACATTCCGGCCCTACTTGCAACCTCCCCGCCGGCAGCGACCCGTACGACGTCAAGGTGGCCGACCTGACCGGCGACGGCATCGCCGACATCGTCGTCACCAACAAGAACGACAACACGGTCGGCGTGCTTCCTCGGCGACGGCGACGGCACCTTCCAGCCGATGGAGACCTACCCGGTCGCCTCCGGGCCGTACGAGGTCGTGGTGGCCGACCTGACCGGCAACGGCATACCCGACCTGGTCGTCAGCCACTTCAGCGCCGACCGTGGTGGACGTGCTGCTGGGCAACGGCGACGGCACGTTCCAGCCCACCGTCGAGTACCCCGTCGGCTCCCGGCCCTACGGCCTCGCGGTGGCCGACCTCGACGGCGACGGCAGGCCCGACATCGTCACCTCCAACTACCGCGACGACGACGTCAGCGTCCTGATGAGCGAACGGCGACGGCGAGCTTCGGGCCGCCGCAGCATCTACCCGGTCGGGAAGGCCCCCAACGAGGTCCAGGTGGCCGACCTCAACGGCGACGGCCAGCCCGACATCGTCACGGCCAATTACGGCAGCGACGACGTGAGCGTACTGCTGGGCGAGGGCGGCGGCACCTTCGGCCCCGGCGGGCCTTCGCCGCCGGCGACGGCCCCGCGTCGGTGGCGGTGGCCGACCTGAACCGGCGACGGCAGCCTCGACCTCGTCGTCGGCAACCGCAACGCCGAGCACCGTCAACGTCCTGATGGGCGACGGCGACGGCACCTTCGGGCCCCCGATCGCCCTCGGCGCTGGCGAAGGACAAGTATTCGACGGCCGTCGGCCGACCTGAACGGCGACGGCAAGCTCGACATCATCACCGCCGACGAGCTGCGCGACACGGTGACCGTGCAACTGGGCAACGGCGACGGCACCTTCGGCCCCGCGCAGGCGGCGTGCCGGTCGGACCCGGCCCCACGTCGGTGGCGGTGGCCGACCTGAACGGCGACGGCCGCCCCGACATCGTCACCGCCGACTCGGCCGGCGACGAGGTGAGCGTGCTCCTGGGCAACGGCGACGGCACCTTCAGCGTCCAGCAGACCTTCGCCGTCGGCTCGAGCCCCCGCGCCGTTGCGGTGGCCGACGTGACGGGCGACGGCAAGCTCGACATCATCACGGCCGACTATAACAGCGACACCGTCAGCGTGCTCGTCGGGCAACGGCGACGGCACCTTCGGGACACGGGGGTCTTCGCGGTCGGCGAGCAAGCCGTATTCGCTGGCGGTCGCCGACCTCCGCGGCGATGGCCGGCCCGACATCATCGTCGCCGACTCGGCCGGCGACGACGGTCAGCGTGCTCGTGAACCTCGGCGAGGCCGGCGGCGTCCTGCGATTCGCCGCGCCGGCCGAGTTCTCGACCGGCCGCCAGCCGTTCTCGGTCGCGGCCGTCGACCTGGCGGGCGACGGCAAGATCGACATCATCACGGCCGACGCGTTCGACGACACGGTCAGCGTGCTGATGGGCGACGGCGACGGCACCTTCCGGCCCCGGCAGGTCTTCCCGGTCGGCACACGGCCGTACTCGGTCGCGGCTGGCCGACCTGGCGGGCGACGGCCGGCCCGACATCGTCGCCACCGACTATCTGGGGAATCGCCTGTCGGTCCTCCTCGACGACGGCAACGGCGAGCTCTCGGCCGTGCAGACCCTCGCCACCGGCGAGTCGCCGGTGCAGACCGTCGTGGGGGACGTCAACGGCGACGGCCGGCCCGACCTGGTCACCGTCAACAATCACGACAGCTCGACCGGGGTCCTGCTGGGCCTGGGCGGCGGCACGCTTCGAGCCGGCGCCGGCCGGCGAGCGGCGTCGGCGTGACGCGACACCCCGCTGCTCGTCGACCTCACGGGCACCGGCTCGGCTCGACAGCGTCGTCCTCGACCGCTCGGGCGACATCCTCGACCGCGCGGCGGATGCCCGGAGACCCCGGCGTCTTCGCCCCTCCGGTGATCCTCAACCCCGGGCGGCCCGCGCGGGCGGTCGCCGTGCTGCGGATCGGCTCGCGATCGGCCATCGCCGCGGCCGACGCCCACGACGACGTCACGATGTCGGCCGGCCAGTTCGTGTTCACGGTCTCGCTCTACACCGTCGCACCCGGCGGGGCGGCCTCGCGGCAGACCGCGTTCTCGACCACCGCCCTGCCGACGAGCCTCGCGGCGGCCGACCTGAACGGGGACGGCCTCGAGGACCTGGTGGCCGCCAACGCCCTGGACAACAGCGTGACCGTCGCCTTGCAGGCCGCCCCCGGCCGATTCGCGGCGCCGATCACGCTGCCCGCCGGCATCGCCCCGTCGGACATCGCGGTGGCCGACCTCACCGGCGACGGCCTGCCCGACATCGCCGTCACCGACCAGGCTTCCGGCGAGGTGACCGTCCTGATCAACGACGCCGCGCACGACTTCCGCCGGGCGACGGTGTTCGCCGCCTCCGCGGGGCCTTACGGCGTGGCCGCGGCCCCGGGCGGGCCCGTCGAGAGCACCTTCGCCGAGCCCGTTGCCCTGGCCGCGGGGGTCTTCACGGCCGACGGCCGCACCGACCTGGCCGTCCTCGATCAGGCGTCGCACAGCCTTCACCATCCTCGCCGACGATCGCGTGGGCGGCCTCGCCGCCCCCCGGGCCGGCCTGACGACCTCGACCAGCGACGGGCCGGCGATCAACGGCCGTCCGGTCGCCATGGTGGCCGGCGACTTCACGGTCGGCGGCCCGACCGACCTGGCCGTGCTCATGCAGGACACCGGCCAGTTGTGGATCTACTCGGGCACCGGCCTCGGCGGCTTCCGGCACGCGTTCAGCATCCCGGTCGGCGACGAGGCCACCGGGCTCTCGGTCGTCCCCGGCTCCGCGCCGGGCCTGTTCGACCTGCTGGTCGGCAACGGCTACGGCGACGTCCTGATCCTCGACGGCAAGGGCGACGGCACCTTCCAGATCCAGGGGAGCCGCGTCTCGCTGTCGGTCGTGCCCGACCTCCTCGGACCCGGCGAGGACGGTGTGCTCGTCGGCGACCAGCAGAACAACCGCGTCACCGTGCAGGCACCGTCGGCCGGCGGCGATCGCTACGCCCCCGTGCAGACGCTCGGCGCCGCCTCCTCGTCGACGACGCAACTGGCGCCCGGCGACGTCGAGTGGGCGTCCCTCGGCCGGGGCGCGACCCTGCCCGACGCCATCGTCGTGAGCACCGGCAGCAACTCGGTCGAGGTCTATCGCACCACCTCGATCGCCGCGGGCGTGCCCACCTTCGCCCCCTCGCCGAGGACCTATTTCGTCGGCACGGCGCCGGCCGGCGTGACGGTGGCCGACGTCAATGGCGACGCAATCCCCGACCTGCTCGTCGCCAACCAGGGCAGCAACGACGTCTCGGTGCTGTTCGGCTCCCGCGACGCCCAGGGCGACTGGGTCGGCAGTCCCGGCCCCCGGCTGAAGTCCGGCGGCGACGGGCCCATCGCGACCACGACCATCACGACGGCCGGCCAGTCCCTGCCCGACCTCGTGGTCTTCAACGGCGGCAGCGGCACCGTGACCCTGCTCCCGGCCGCCGGCCTGGGATACTTCGACGACCGGGATCCGCGGACGCTCTTCGACCTGGGCGGCGCGGTCGTCCAGCCGCCCACCTTCGCCGGCCAGACGGGCGTCGGCTACGCGGTGACGGCCGAGGGAAGCCTCGTCCGGTTCGACCTGCAGGATCCCTCCGCCGGCGCCGTCGTCGCCTTCTCCGGCGGCCCGGTGCTCGCCGCGCAGGCGCTGGCCAACGGCCAGGTCGTCGCGGCGCTCGGCGACGGCGACGTCGGCCTGCTGGCCCCGCAACCGCACGGCGGTCTGCAAGTCGCCTCGATCCTCGAGGCCCAGTCGGGTACGGCCGCGCTCCCCAGCGCGATCGAGGTGGTGAGCAAGCCCAGCGGACAGCTCGACGTCCTCGTCAGCAGCCAGGGCTCCGACACCATCTTCGTCTATGCCCAGGGCGGCACGCCGTCCGTCTCGCCGAGCTCGCCCCTCCTGAGCACCTCCGCGCCGCCGCCTCTGAGCCCGTTCCAGCCTCCCGCCGCCGCCTCACCCAGCCAGTCCTTCCTCGTGAGCTCCAACGGCGCCACGACCGGCGCCACCCAGGCGGCCGCCGCGGCCGCCTCCACGTCGGCGGCGGCGGCGTCGACGAGCTCCACGTCGTTGACCACCAGCTCGAGCGCCTCGGTGGGCCTGTCCCTCGGCACGTTCTCCTCGCTGGGCAACGGCATCTCGCGCGCGGCAGCGACGCCATCCTCGTCCCGGTCGAAGGCAACACGTATCTGAGCGTCCCGATCCTCGAGTCGGGGCCGCAGGACCACGCCGAGGGCGAATCCGCCGACGTCAATCGCCGCATGCCCTGGCTGGGCTCCCGCTACGGACCGGGCGAGGCCTCCGACCTCACGCGGTTCATCATGGGCCTGGACCGGGCGATCGAGGACTACTGGGGCGCCACGGGAGCCCCGGCGACCGGGCCGCCCGCCCCGACTGCGCGACCCCTGGAGCGAGGACCTGTTCCATCCCCATATTCTCCACCCGCCGGTCGATCCCGGCCGGTCCTCGGAAGGACCCGAAGCCCGCCGCATCGACCGGTCGCTCGCCCCCCGGCCCCGGGCGGGCGGACGCGATGCCGGGGACCCGCCCGACGCCTCCGCGGCCCGGGATACCCGGCTCGCCGCGGGCTCGCTGTTCCTGGCCGAGCGGGCCGCGGCCCTGCTGCTGCGATCGCCCGCGACGGCCGGTCCGGCGCTCCGGGTATCGGGACCGGCCGGAATCCCCGTGACGGTCGGCGGCCGGGGCCGGTGGCGGTCGCGGGCCGGATCCTTCGCCCCGGGCCGATCGCCCGACGGCCCCCCTCGCGGGCTCCGGCCCTGAGCACCATCTGCGGGCACGGCACGGTTCAGGCGCGGGACCCCGCCCTGATGCCTCGAGGACCGGAGGCCCCGGACCTCCCCGAGATGGACCCCGGCGTGCCCCGGCCCCTTCCCATCGACCGACGTCACCGGCCATCAACCGGCGCGCCGCCGGGATTCGCCGGCGAGGCGGCCCTCGTCTCGTGCCGACGATCATGCCCCGGCGGCCGGATTCCCGGCGCCGAACGCCGCCCGGGCGGCCTCAAGCCTCCTGGCCTCGACCTCCCGGCGCTGCGACTCGGCCTGCCGCTCGAGCGCCCCGAGGTCCAGGCCGTCGAGCTCGGGGCGGCCCTCCAGCGCCTGGGCCAGCGCCGCCAGAGCAGCCGCTTCCCCTCGATCCCGAGCGACATCGCCTCCCACAGCTCGAATCGCCGCAACCCGCCGTCGTGCAGGTCGTCCAGGTGGACCTTGAGCTCGGCGAACTTCGCCGAGGCCCAGCTCGTCGCAGTCCGCGCCGGGCTGGGAGTGACGTGGAGCCTCGCCATCAGGTCCTTGAGCGCGCTGAGGTCGTCGGCGATCTCCGCGCGGAGCTGGGACGCGAACGGCCCCGTCGGCTCATCAGCGTGCAGCCTGGTGATGTGATCGATCAGCTCCAGCCCGGCCGTGGCCCCGGCCAGGTGATCCTTCAAATAAGTGGCCAGGTGAGTATCCCGCATCATCGAACCCCCCGATATCGTGCGCGATCGAGGCCACGGACCCGCATGAGGCGCGTGCAAGTCCCGGGCCGACCCGCCGTCTTCCGCGACGAGGGCATGGTCGCGCTCACCGAGGCGGGGCCAACGGCTCGGCCGGGAAGGCCACGTCCATCAGCAGGACCCGGAAGTCGGGCCGGTCGCGGAGCGGGTCGAGGGCCGACTCGGTCCGGAAGGTGTCGGCGTTGCGGAAGCCCAGCGCGACCTCGCGTCGCAGCGCGGCCATGGCCCGCTCGGCCTGCTCCGCCCCCTCCTCGGCCGAGACCCCCGAGCCCGGACGGCCCGACAGGCCCGACAGCGCCGAGCGGCGCAGGCCCGCAGGAACGCCTGCGAACCGCCCCGGAACGTGATCGCGTCGTAGTGCGCGCAGGCCGCCCGCCAGGCGACGGCCGCCCCGGCCAGGTCACCCAGGTCGCGCCGCACCTGCCCGAGCCGCAGATAGGTCTCGCCCAGCCGCGCGCGATAGCCGGGCACCTCCGGATGCTCGGCGACCAGCGGCTCGCGCACATCCAGCGAGCGGCGGCACGCGGCCAGCGCGTCCTCCGGCCTCTCCGATCGCCGCAGCGCGTCGGCCATGTTGGTCCGGCAGTTCGCCAGGGCATCGCGGTACGCGGGGGTCGCCGGGACGGACTCGGCCAGCCGGCGCCGGATTCCTTCCTCCTCCTCGTAGTAGCCGATCGCCTCGCCCATCCTCGCCGCCTGCGCGAGCTGCCAGCCGACGTTGGACAGGCTGTCGGCCAGGTTCTTCTGGTACTCGGGGACCGCCGGGTAGTCGTCGGCCAGGCGTCGGCGCAGGGCCAGCGACTCGCGGAGCTGGGCCTCCGACCCTGCGGCGTCGCCGTTCCTTAGCAGCAGGAAACCGAGGTTCTGCCGGGCGTTCGCCAGGTCGACGCGGAAGGGGTTGACGGCGGGGTCGTCGTCCACCAGCTTCCGCGCGATCGCCACGGCCCTGCGGTACTCGTCCTCCGCCTCCGGCGACCGGCCCTGGCCCGCCAGCAGGTTGCCGAGGTTGTTGTGGCCGACCGCCACGGCGCTGCGGTATCCGGCCGAGCCGGGGCTGGCCTCGGCCGCGGCCCGGAAGATCGCCAGCGACTCGCGGTACTCGGACTCGGCCTCGGGGGCCCGGCCGGTCGCCGCCAGGAGCAGGGCGATCCTCATGATGGTGTCCGCCAGGTCCGCCCGCGATCCGGTTGACGACCCGGGGGCGGCGGCCAGCACCTCCTGGTCGTCGCATGCCCCTCGGTAGGTCGCCAGGGCCTCGTCGTACCGCCCCGCCCGGTAGAGGAGCGTGCCCAGGCCGGCGCGGCAGCTCGCCAGCGCGGCCCGCGCCCGGCGGCCCCTCCGGCCGACGAGCCGCCCGGGCCGATGAGCCCGGCCAGGAGCGACTCGGCCCTGCGGAAGGTCGCCTCGGCCTCGGGGGACCGCCCGGTCGCCTCCAGCAGGGCGGCGACGGACGTCAGGCTCCGCCCCAGCTCGGCCTGGATCCTCGGGTCCGTCGGCGACGCGCCGGCCATCGCCAGCCGGGCGGCGAGCACCTGCCGGTGGGCCGCCAGCGCGTCCTCCAGCCGACCGACCTTGGCGGTCAGCTCGGCCACCTCGTAGTTCGCCCGACCCACCGCCCGCCGCGACTCGACGTCGGTGTCCGCGCCGAGCAGGGCGCCAAGCCTGCCATAGAAATCGCTGGCCGACCTCAGCAGCCGATCCCGCACGTCCTTGAACTGCCCCTGCTTGAGCAGGAAGTCCTCGCTCACCCCGGTGTGGAACGTCCGGATCGCCTCGACGGCAAGGTCATATCGCGCCTGCACGGCGGCCCGGGACCGGGTCAGCTCGACGTTGCTCCGGGCCAGCGCGGCCTTGGCCCGGGTCTGCACCGCCAGGACGGCCGACAGCCCGACCACGCCGGCGACCAGGGCCGCGGCCGCGGCCGTCACCTTCGGCCGGTTCCGTCGCGCCCACCGCCGGGCCCGACGCGACAGCGGCTCGCGCCAGGCCGAGACCGGCTCATCCGCCATCCATCGCTCGAGGTCGTCGGCCAGCGCCCGGCCGGAGGGATACCGGTCCTCGGGCCGATGCGCCATGGCCTTCAGGCAGATCGCCTCGAGTGCCGGGTCGATGTTCGGGTTGACGCGGCGCGGCGGCGGGAACGCGCCGCGACGCACCGCATCGATGACGCCGGCCAGCTCGCCGCCGAACGGCGGGCGGCCGACGAGCAGGGCGTACAGCGTCGCGCCCAGGCTATAGACGTCGGACGTCGGGCCGAGCCGGTCGAGCCGGCCTTCGGCCTGCTCGGGGCTCATGTACGCGGGCGTGCCCAGCGGCGCTGCCGGGCTGCGTCGCCGAGCTGCCGCCGCCCGTCGACGGCGCGAACGGCCGCACGCCCGGGTCGCTCCCCTCGGCCGTCCGCCCGGTCGCCTTGGCCAGCCCCCAGTTGACCACCAGGGTCTCGCCGTGCTCGCCGACGATGATGTTGGCCGGCTTGATGTCGCGGTGGATTACGCCGCGCGAATGGGCGAAGTCGATCGCGTTGCAGACGTCGAGGAACCGCCGCAACAGCCTGCGCAGGCCCAGCGACCGGCGGCCGTCGTCCTGCCCCGCGCAGGGTCGGCGTGGAAGCGATCGATGGCCTCCCTGAGCGAGTCGCCGCGGACGAACCGCATCGCGTAGTACGGCCGGCCCTGGCCGTCGGCCCCCAGGCCGTAGACGGGGACGATCCCCGGATGCTCCAGCCCGCCGGTGATCTCGGCCTCGAGCACGAAGCGGGCGCGGCTGCCGGGGTCGTCGGCGTGCTGGTCGAGGATCTGCTTGAGCGCCACCTCGCGATGCAGCTCGCGGTCCTCGGCGACGAACACGGCGCCCAGGGCGCCGCGGGCGTGCGGCCGGAGGATGCGGAACCGCGGCCCGCGGGACGCGGCGAGGCCGTCGACACGACCGAGCTCCTCGGACTCGCCGGCGTGGCCGGCCTGGACCAGGGTGCGCTCGACCTCGGGATCGCCCAGCGCGACGAGCGTGGCGCGGGTGCACGTGGCGTCGGGCAGGGCGGCGAGGCTCTTGCCGGCGTCGCCGCCGTGGGCGTCGAGGTGCAGCGCCGCGATGGCCTCGGCGATGGTGCGACGCTCGGCGTCGAGGTAACCCAGCGCAACCAGGTGGTCCGCCAGCGGACGGGCCTTGTCCCGTATCCACGACTGGAAAGCGGCGAGCAGCCCGTCCCGGTCAATCAGCCCGTTCTGGAGGGCGACGAGCCCGAGGAGGAGGTGTCGATCGACGGCGAGCATGGCGTGGCGGACCTCCGGCGGGCCGAGGGTCGACCGGCCCCCGACCACGGGGTCCCGACCCGGCCGCTGATCACATGCTCCGATTATGGCATGAACAGCCGCGAGGGTCACGCCCGAGATGCCCCCGGGCGGGACGGCCGCCGGATGGCGCGCCGGGCGGCCGGTGCTCCTGTCGTGCCACCGATGGGACACGGATTCGATCCGGGGGCGTCATCCGCGGCTCAGGTCTTCCCCCCGGTCACGCGGATCTCCAGGTTCATCCGGCCGCTGATCTCGTCCAGGCCCGTCTGCCAGCCGCGGGCGGCCTGATCGGGGGGGACGGCGACCTCGGCCTTCATGGTGAACAGCGGGGTGCCGCTGACCGGCGCCGCGGTGGTCTCGGAGGCGACCGACTCGATGTGGATGCCCCGGCCGGCGAGGTAGCGCGCGACCTCCTGGATGATCCCTTCATGGTCGGCGCCCTCGACCTCGATGTGGAAGGGGATCCAGCCGGGGCGGGCCTGGGACGGGGTCGGTCGGGCCGGCGTGGTGGTGACCTTGTAGCCCTCGGCGGCCAGGCTCTCGAGGTCGGTATCGAGGCCTCGGCCTGGTCGGCCGGCAGCGCGACGAGCATCAGGATGGCGAACTCGCCGCCGAGCCGGGCCATCCGGCTGGTCTCGACGTTGCCGCCGCGGCCGAGCAGGATCCGGGTCACCTGCTCGACGACGCCGATCCGGTCGGGGCCGGTCAGGGTCAACACGAGGTTTCGCTGCATCGGGTGCGGCCCCATCATCCCAGGCGGGCGAGGCTGTTGGTCGGGTCTCGAGCGATTCGGGTGGGCCGGCGCGACGACGCGACCGCCGGTCCCGCGCGGGCCAACGGCCGGGGGCCCGCCTGGTCCGGCCCCGCCCGTGATCCCTCGCCATGTACGGCCTGCAAGCCCCGCCATCATAACCCCGGCCCGGCCGCCGATTCCACGCCGACGGGCCCGCGAATACCCGGCCCGAATCCGGGCAGGCGGCCGCGACCTCTCCGATTTTGATGCCGCCGCACGACCTGTCGGCGTGGTGATGTCAATTTCTCTTGGCACGCATGCGACCCGGGGCGAATACTACTCAGCATGCCGATGACGTGCGTCGTAGCTCTGCGACACAATTCGGACGGAACACCACGACCTTTCTTGCGAGGAGACTCTCGATGAACGCCGAGCGTCGTCGTGCTTTCGCGGCCCGCGCGTTCGCCGCCGGGCTGATGCTGATGGGACTCGCCGGCCCGCTGGGATTGCCCGGGGCGATGGCCCAGGCCCCCAAGGGTCCCGACCGCCCGCCGCCGATCGACTTCAAGTCCGGACCAACCCGGGGCGACCTGGGCACCGTGGCACAGATCGATCTGCCAAAGGGCTTCGTGTACACGGGGCCCGAGGGGACCCGGAAATTCCTGGAGATGACCCAGAACCCCGTGGGCGGCGACGAGCTGGGGATGGTCGCTGCCGGACCCGATGGCCGGCGGGTCGCAGGGCTCCTGGTTCATCGTCTTCGATTTCAACCGGATCGGCTATGTGCCGGATACCGAGCAGAAGGACCTCAACACCGAGACGACCAACGCGCTCCTGGACTCGTTCCGCAAGGGGGCCGAGGTCAGCAACCAGGAGCGGCAGCGGCGGGGCTGGCCGACGATCAGCATCGTCGGCTGGGAGCGGCCGCCCTTCTACGACCCGTTCAACGCATAACCTGGTGTGGGCCACCCGGATCTCGAGCGTCCACAACGGCAAGACGGACTACGGCGTCAACTACTCCATGCGGATCCTCGGCCGACACGGCGTGATGTCGGCGAACCTGGTGGTCAACCCCGAAAAGCTCCAGTCGGTCATCCCGACCCTCGACCGCCTGATCAAGGCCGTCTCGTTCAAGAAGGGCGAGAGCTACGGCGAGATGCACGCCGGCGACAAGATCGCCGAGTACGGGCTGATCGGCCTGATCGCCGGCGGCGGCGTCGCGGTGGCGCTGAAGACCGGGTTCCTCGCCAAGTTCCTCAAGCCGATCCTGTTCGGGATCGCCGCCGTGTTCGTCACATTGGGCAAGGCGTTCAAGAGCATCTTCGCCCGGCTGACCGGCTCGTCGGGCAAGACGCGCGACGGTGACTTCATGTAACGCGGCCAGGCAAGGCAGGGCGCGGGTCGATGCCCGACTCGCGCCCGCCCGCTCCCGATCGGTCGAGATGTCGCCGCGGCCCAACCGGGATACTCATGTCGGATCACGAGCAGCTCCTCCTGGTGGTCGCGGTCATCTATCTGAGCGACTGCGCGTTCTGGGCGTCGCGGTGCGCGGTGGTGTTCCGCGACGCGTTCCTCGGGGGCAAGTTCCGGGTCGGTCACGCCTCCACGCTCCTGGGGAGCGACCGCGGCGGGATCGTCTGGCGCAACCCCTTGCCGCCGTTCGGGCTGACCCTGGTCTGCCCGGATCGGCCGGTCTCGCTCACCCCCGAGTACGCCTATGCTTATACGTCGGCCTCGGCCCTCTTCGGCGGCCGGCCGGATCTGGGCGGGCGGATCGTGGCGCTCGACGAGATGAAGTCCGTCAAGGTCGACGGCAAGGACATCGTGGTCAACGGCAAGCCGTTCGTCCGGGCCGATTCGCAGGCCCACGCGCGGCACCTGGCAGGTGTCCTCGGCCGGGTCGCCCGCCTGCCCGTTTCGGACCGGGCCGCGGCCATCGAGGCGGACGTCGCCCGCTCGCTCGACACGGCCGCGATCGAGGCCCGGCTCGCCCGGTACGACGAGATCTCGTCGAACATCCGCCTGGTATGCACGTGCCAGTTCCTGCTGCTGTTCCTGGCGCTGCCGTGGATCGCCCTGCGCGACCAGCTCGCGGCGTACTGGATGCCGCTGGTGGCGGCGCTCGGAATTTCGGTGACGCTGATCGCGATCCTGTATCTGCGGGCGCACCGGGCGCTGCTATCCCGACGCTCGCGGGGATCGATGGACCGGGCTGGCGATGCTGCTGCTGCTCCCGCCGGCGGCCGTGCGGGCGTGCGACGGCCTGGCGCGGAACCTCGTCGCGGGATACGACGTGCTGGCGGTCGCCCGGGTGGTCCTCGATCGCGCGGCTTTTGCACAGTTGGCCGGCCGGGTGCTTCGCGACCTGACGCATCCGGTCCGGCCCGCCTGCCCGGCGGGCGACTCCGACCCCGAGCGGACCGCGACCGAGGCCCGCCAACGCGCGGCGATGCTCGGCCATTACGCCCGGTTCCTCGAGCGTGAGGGCGAGCCGGTCGACATGCTGCTCGGCCCGCCGGTGGCCGACCAGGGCGCCCTGTCGTACTGCCCGCGGTGCCACGAGCAGTCGCTCTTGCCGCGGGGCGAGTGCTCCCCCTGCGGCGGCATCCCGCTGATCGCGTTCCCGACCGCGGGCTCGGCCGAGTCGGACGTGACCATCCGCTTCGGCGCGTGAGTGAGCCCCTTTCCGGAAGGGGTCAGGGATTCGAGCGCCGAACAGTGGCGTTGCGCCGACGAGCCCGACGCGCCAGCGAGTGGATTCCCGAGCCGACCCGGTCATCCACTCGCTGGCGCGTCGGGCTCGTACCGGCGGGATGGTCGCATTGTGCGCAATCCAACCGTTCGGTGCTCTACTGGCGAGGAAGACGTAAAGCCCCGGTCGAACGCTTCCCGCCAGAACCGAGGACGGGACGAGTCCGATAGCGGAAATCGGTGGGCCTCGCTTCGCTCGACCCACCCTACGCCACTTGCCACTTGTCACTTGCCACTCAGCCGATCTTTCGCGACAGACGATCAGCCGTTCCGCTCGCGCGGCTCCCAGCCGAAGGGGTGGCGGGCCTGGTCGAGGGGCAGTCCCAGGACCTCGATGCGACGGGGGTCGTTGGTGCCCAGGCCGAGCGCGGCGGCCATGGCCAGGTGGTTGTCGGCGGGGAACGGGCCGGTGGCCGCGGCGGCCATCGGGTCGTAGCCCATGACGGCGGTGGCGACCGCGTCGGTGCACACGGGGTTCCGCCCGGCCAGCAGCAGCCCGGGCGCCTGGAGGGCGATTCCCTGCACCCACGGGCCCTCGCCGCCGGAGATCGTCTCGATCCCGTCGATGATCGTCAGGTCGATCGGCCGGATGCCCAGCGAGTCGACCGTGTGGCGGGGGACGCGGTAGGTCGGCCGTCGCGGCGATTTGGGGTCGAGCTCCTGCGGCAGGCCGTCGGCGGGCCGCTCGACCCCCGTGTGGAAGGTCGCGATCCGCGCCGAGGTGCTGTGCTCGTTGGGCTCGCGGTGCGAGTACAGCGAGGTGGGGGTCACGCCGAAGTTGTTTTTGATCCCCAGGGTGACGCCGGCCGTCGCGTGGTTCTTCAGCTTGGCCAGCGAGATGTACACGTCGCAGTCGACATAGGAGTGATTCAAATGGTAGGCGGGGAACAGGCAGCCGCCCCAGGGGACCTTGACCTCGTGGTACTTCTTCCCCAGGCCGAGGTTGCGGGTGTCCTCGTATTCGACCGGGGCCTTGAGGGCCGCCAGGGCGTCGAGGTCCCAGCCCGCGCCGCGGAGATACGGCTCGAACGGACCATCCTGATAGGTGCATTCGACGAAGCGGATGCGGCGGGCCCCGGCGCGGTCGAGCAGGCTCGCGACGGCGAGCACGACGTCGGGATGGACCTGGAAGGTCCGCGAGGCGGGCAGGCCGAGCGCCTGGCGCGCGGGTCGCCGGTGAGGTTGACCTTCACGGCGACCGTCTTGCCGGCGACGAGCGGGGCCAGGCCGCCGAGCTGGTCCATCATGGTGGTCAGCGCGGCGGCGATGTCCTCGCGGCGGTACCGGCGGCAGCGGGCGATGCTGACCGGCAACGTCGGATTGGCGGCGGGTGCCGCCGACGCGGCCCGCGACCCGGGACCGACCAGGCCGGTCAGGGCGGATGCCCCGGCCATCGCCAGGAACTCGCGGCGGCTGTGATGATGTGCCATGGTGAGAGGCTCTCCCCGGTGTTCGTTCGATGAGGGCGGGCCGTCCGACCGCGTCCGGCGAATCCCGCGGGCCCGCTATCGATCATCCTAATCGTGGCGGCAAGCCGCGACTACCGCCCGGCGAGGCCAATACCCGGGCGGTGCGGGGCGAGGCTCGCCCTGGGTTCGTCTCAGAGAGTGTGTGAGAGTAGGTCGTAGGGTGGGTCGAACGCCGCAGGCGTGAGGCCCACCGGTTCGGCGGCGAGCACCGGTGGGCCTCGCTTCGCTCGACCCACCCTACGAGCTGACCTTCTGACGAGCGTGTGAGAGTAGGTCGTAGGGTGGGTCGAACGCCGCAGGCGTGAGGCCCACCGGTTCGGCGGCGAGCACCGGTGGGCCTCGCTTCGCTCGACCCCACCCTACGAGCTGACCTTCTGACGAGCGTGTGAGAGTAGGTCGTAGGGTGGGTCGAACGCCGCAGGCGTGAGGCCCACCCGTTCGGCGGCGAGCACCGGTGGGCCTCGCTTCGCTCGACCCCACCCTACAAGCGACTAGCCCTCTCACACACCTTCTCAGTACTGCACGCTGGTCGTGAAGTTGAACGGCATGAACTTGTCGCCGTAGGCGTGCATCACCGGGAAGGCCAGGTCGAACTCGAACGGCAGCGGGCCGAACATCGGCATGATGACCTTGAGGCCGGTGCCGATCGACACCCGCATGTCGCTGAACTCATAATTGCCCGTGACCGTGCCGAAGTCGCAGAACAAGATCTGGTTGAGCGAGTCGGGGGCGTTCCAGGGGAACTGGTACTCGACCGAGCCGATGGCCATCATGATGCCGCCGGTCGGGACGCCGAAGGCGTGCGGGCTGATCGGTCCGGTACTGGAAGCCGCGGAGGTCGCCGAAGTTGCCGGCGAAGAACCGCTCGTAGACCGGGGTGGAGTCGGTGGCGACGCCGAAGTGGCCCCGCAAGGTGAAGAACTGCTTACCCTTGCCGTCGGGCCGCTGGTAGGTCGGGATGTACAGCCGGCCCGTGACGTCGAACTTGGTGAACGTGAAGGTGCCGAATCCCTGCTCGACCTGCGACCTGCAGGTACTGCCCCTTGGTCGGCATCATCGGGTTGTTGCGGTTGTCGATCCGGAAGCTGGGCATGATGGCGTACAACTGGGTGTAGCCGCTGGCGGCCAGGTAGTCGGCGGGCGCCGGGGTCCGGTAGCCGAAGAAGTCAACCTCCTCGGCCCAGGCGGAGACGTCGAAGTACGTCATCGTGCCGACCTGGCGGCCCAGGTTGACCCGGCCGCCGCCGCGGCGCTCGTCCCAGTTGGGATAGATACGCTGGAACAGGTAGCCCGAGGCGCCGGCCCCGATCGGCATGTCGAGGAAATAGGGATCGAACAGCCGGGCCTGCATGTGGTTGATCAGGGTGCCGGCCTGGATGTTGATCGGTCAATTGCTGGCCGGCACCGCGGAAGGCCTTGCTGGTTGACGATGTCGGCCCACGAGGTCGGGGGCTTGAACATGTCGAAGTTCTTCTCGATGAAGGTGATGCCGCCCATCAGCCCCTGGAAGCTGTTGGCCCCGACGCTGAACATGAGCCGGCCGGTGGGACCCTCCTCGACCGAGGTGACGACGTCGGCTAAGGACCGGTTGGGGAACGGGTCGTTGCGGTCCGGGCCCGACGTTGGTCATGTTCATGCCGGGGATGCTGGGGAAGGAGCCCGGCGGCTCGCCGGCGCCGACGGGCGGCTGGCCCGGCGGGGCGACGCCCGGCGCGATGAGGCCGCCCGGCGGCCGAGGGGCGGCGGGCCGCCCTCGGGGGGCATCGGCACGTCGATCGGCGGCAGGACGTCGCCGCGGCGGGGTATTCGCCGGCGGGCTGAAAGGGTTGAGGGGCTGGAGGCCGGGCAATCCCGGCGGCGCGTTGCCGCTCGGCTGCCGGTGCCCAGGGCCCCGCCCGTGCCGAAGCCCTGTCCCTGCGTCGGCAGCGGCGAGACGGTGGGCACGTTCAGGCCCGGCGCGCCGTCGCCGGAAGGGTCCTGCATCCTGCGCCTGCGTCTGGCCCACCATCTGCAACATGAGGTCGCCGTACGGCTGGTCGGACGGCCGTTTCGTGTTCTGGCGGATCTCGACGCGGATCTGCTTGTCCCGCTTCTGGGGATCGTTGGGGAAATAGCCCAGCATCGTCAGCCGCCGCTTGAACATCTCGATCCGGTTCTTGTCCAGGATCTCGCCGGGGAGCAGCCCGGCGGCATCGCCTCGCGGCGGATGACCTTGTCCTTGGTCCGGTCGTTGCCCTCGATGTCGAGCACGCCCAGGAGGTACGGCTCGCCCTCGCGGATCGTGTACAGCAGGTCCACGACGCCCGGCTCGGAGGTGAACCGCGGCTCGACGCCGACCTCGGTGTCGATGCAGCCGATCTCGTTGTACTTGATCAGGATGCGGTTCTTGTCGGCGTCGCGGACATTCACCAGGTACGGCTTGCCCGAGTGCAGCTCGAGGTCGTCCATCAGCTTGGGGGTGTTGAGCTTGCTGTTGCCCTGGAGGATCACCTTGCGGACCGAGTACCGCGTCCCCTCGTGGACGACGAAGGTCAGGTCGATCTCGCCGGGGTTCTTGCCGGGGCGGGTCACGGGCGTCACGCTGGAATCGAAGAACCCGAGCCCCTGGTAGTAGTCGACCAGCTTCTGCCGGTCCTCGTCGAGCAGGTCGCGATGATACCGGCCGAACAGGCCGAGGATCGGCTCTGCGGCTGGTGATGTGGGTCTGCAGCATCGGCCTCGGAGAACTACTTGCAGCCGCTCGAAGTTGATGTTGCCGATCTGGACCTTGGGCCCCTCGAAGATCTGCATCACGACCTTGGTGTCGCCGGGCTTGCCGCCCTGGATCAGCTCGACCTCGGCCAGGTCGTAGCCCTTCTCCTGGTACAGGCGATAGATCGAGTGCACCGCGTTGCGGGTGCGCGTGTGGTCGGCCCGGTTGCCCTTCTTCAGCCCGGTGTTGTCCTCGATGTCCTTGAGCCGGATCTTCATCCCCTGGAACTCGACGGAGGTCAGCATGGGCATCTCGCGGACGGCGAAGATCAGCGCGTACTTGCCGCTCTCGGGCGGCGATTCGTCGTGGTAGGCGTCGACCTGCCGAGAACCAGTTGGTCTTGAACAGGCGTCTTGACGTCGGCGTCGATCTTCTGGGCTGGTCGAAGGGCTGGCCGACCTTGCTCAGCAGCTTGGCCTTGATCTTCTCGGGGGGGATGGTGGCGTTCCCCTCGAAGCGGATCTCGGCGATCTTGGCGTCGGGGAGCTTGATGCCCTGGCCGAGCGCCGCGGGCGCCATCGCCATCGCGAGCAAGAGCAAGACCAGGAGCAGGATCGGCGGCGCGATCGCGGCGGCGAGGCCCGGGGCCCGGCGGGTGGGGCGGGGCGACGTCCGGGGCGCCGGGCACACCGCCGGACCGGCCGCGGTCGCCGCGGCGTCGCCGACGGCGATCGCGGGAGCGGGGCGATCGGCTCGCCCGGCGTCAGTCGGCTTCGACCCACAGCGGCCATCCCTGGCGTCTGCGGGACCTGGCAATCGTCAGATCTCATGAGCGATCGTTTCCTGACCGACAGCGATCGGGGCCGCCCGCGGACGTCGTCGTCCGTCCCGAGGACGGCGCCATCCACGGCACCGGGACGGAGATCCCCTTCGAGAGGCGCCGGACCCATCCATCCGCCACGCCACGCCACGCCCGCCGATCCCGATCAATCGCCGTCCGCGCCCGCCGATCGCGTTCGATCGACCGCGGCAGTCCCGGCCTGGCCTTCATCGGGAGCGGGGACGCGATGTCCGCGCCCGCCTCGACTCGTTCCGTCTCGTCCGAATTCCTTGCCCGGCGGCCAGGTTGCACGCGCCTCTCATGATCACGGAAGCCGTCGCCATCCCTGGCCCCGGCCTCGGCTCGGCCCGTGCGCCGCCGTCCAACCTGTCTGGGACATGACCTGCGCGGACCTTGTACCCGAGTCGAATCGATCTCGCAACCCCGGAAGGGCGGATTCGATTAAACTACCGCCGCCCGCCGGCCGACGTAGTCAAGGCCCCCAGATCGCAGCCCAGGCCGCTCCGCCAGGCCGCGATCTCTGCCAGCCGCGGAACGTCAACGCCGGCCGTCCCGATCGCCGGTCCGCCCGTCAATGACGCCAAAAGCCACTTTCGCCGGGAAAATCCTAAAATCTGCCGGAAATTTTTACGGCAAATCCCTCAAGGAGTTATGGCGAGAAAACCGCTTCATCGCGGTGTAGGTGCATTTATGAAATTGCAAAACTGATACATCCTGTTAGTAAGGGAACAAGAAAAGCACAGGGGGTACAGGGGGATTGGGGGCAGAGGGCGCAGACATGCATGCTGACAGGCATTGACAGGGATACCGTCAGCGGGGCGAGGGGGTTTCGCCGGCAAGGTTGGGGTCTGCCGGGGTGGCGGTGGGAGGGGAGGATCGCTGGGCGGCGTCGAAGTGAGGGCGCAGGGGAAGTGTGGTCGGCGACGGCCGGTAGGGAAAGAGCCGCTTCCAGGACAGGCAGGGGGCCTCGATCAGTCGCCAGGAGAGCGCCGCGAGGGCGAGCGAGCCGGTGAAGGCGGTGACCACGCTGAGCGCCCAGGCGGGCACGAGCCAGCCGGCAGGCAGGCGGGGGACGACGCCGCGGAGGAAGATGGTCCCCTTCACGACGATGATCGGGTGCAGCAGGTAGAGGCCATAGCAGTAGCGGCCCATCAGGCGGATCGGCCGCCAGGAGAGGCCCCGGCCGACCCACCCTGGCCCGCTCAGGGCCAGGAGCACGAGCGCCCCGCCGCCGATCGAGACCAGCAGGCGGCCGAGGACCATGATCGTGCCAAACGGGACGGCCAGCCGCGCCAGGCCCCACATCGCGGCGATCGACAGCACCAGCACGGCCGGGGCGAGCCGATCGAGCCGCGCGGCCAGGCCGCGGGCATGGCGGCGGCTCCAGGCGAGGAACCCGCCGATCGCAAGGCCGTCGAGCGCCAGCGGGGTCATCCGGTGCAGCGTCTCGATGCCGGCGCCCTGGAAGTTGGCGACCCCGCGCGCCGCGGCCGACGCCGCGGCGATCGCCAGGCAGGCCGGACCCAGCCGACGCGCGGGCAGCAACCAGATCAGCACCGGCCAGAGGAAATAGAACTGCTCCTCGATGGCCAGCGACCAGAGATGCCACGTCAGCACGTTCGACGAGATCCCCAGGTTGCGCCGCCAGTTGCTCAGGTGCAGCCAGAACGTCCAGGGCCGGCCGTCGGGCGGATGCCGCAGGTACATCGTCGCCAGGAAGGCGTAGTACAGCGGGAAGATCCGCAGCGCCCGGCGGCCGAAGAAGCTCCGCCAGTAGTCGGGCGACTCGCGCGTCTCCAGCAGGATCCCCGTGATCAGGAACCCCGAGAGCACGAAGAACAGGTCAACGCCCCACGCGCCCGTGTTCGTCCAGGACGCCGCGTCATAGGCCCACCGGGCCTTGAATACGTCCGCCAGCGCCGGCAGGAAGTGCGATGCCATGACGCCCAGGATCGCCAGCCCCCGCACACCGTCCAGGGCCGGCACATGTCGATCGCGTCCCTCGTCCCGCACGGCGATCCCTCCGCAATGGCGCAGGCACCCCGTGGGCGTCCGCCCGCCTGACATCCCGACAGGACTGTCAGTCCCCATTCCTGCGTAACGAATTGTAATGAGAGCGCGACGATAGGTCGGGGCGTGGATGGGCGCGACAGGTTGTTTTCGATCGACCCAGGACACTCTTCGTCCACTCGCCGGGGCGTGGTTCAGCCTAATTCGATCGCGGTCGAAAGTCGGCAGGGCACCATATTCACGGCGGGCTCCGGATGCCAGCAGGATTGGATGCTTGCGGGCGATGGGCAAATGGTTTCCGAAAAGGATTGGTGGTTCGACGCCCAATGGACAGGGCGCGTTCACGAAGGCACGCACCGGTGGACGACGCCGAACTGGCACGGCGGGATGTGAATCCAAACCATCCTAAAGTCTTATGATACGACGGGTTCCGGGCGATCTTCCGCGGCGTTCGGCCGAGTACGCGAGAGTTTGAAGGAATTCATGGGTCAAGATATTTGACGCGGGGGCGGTTGTTGGCAAGCGGCTTGCACTCAGGACCGGCACGGACTGAGCGAAGCCGACGTGGGGTCGGTCGCCTCGCGGAGAAGAGACATGAGACGCTAACCCAGGAGGTCGCATCCATGGCAACCAAGAGAGACACCGAGAAGCAGGTCGACCTGCCCCCGACGGGGAGCCGTAATCCGGATCCGATCACGGACGCCCCGGGCTCGCACCCGATCGAGACGGGCATCGGTGCCGCGGCGGGCGGCGCCGCGACGGGGATGGCGATCGGCGCGGTCGGCGGCGGCCCGATCGGCGCGGCGTTGGGGGCCGCGATTGGCGCCGTGGCCGGCGGGCTCGCCGGCAAGGGCGTCGGCGAGATGATCGATCCGACCACCGAGGACAACTGGCTCCGCGAAAACTTCTCCGCGCGCCCATATGTGAAGAAGGGCGACACCTACGATAAGTACCACGACGCCTACCAGTACGGCGGCGAGGCCGAGTCGCGCTATCAGGGCCGGTCGTTCGACGAGGTGGAGCCCGACCTGAAGCAAGACTGGAGCGCGACCCGCGAGGATCACCGGCATGAAGTGGGATCACGCCCGCGACGCGGTGCGCGACGCCTTCGACCGCACGATCCAGCTCCGCGAGGAGCGGCTGAAGGTCAACAAGACCCCGGTCGAGACCGGGCAGGTGAAGGTCGGCAAGCGGGTTGTCACCGAGCACAGGACGATCGACGTGCCGGTCGAGCGCGAAGAGGTCGTGATCGAGCACCACGCCGCCTCCGGCCGCGCGACGGCCGGCGAGATGACCGACGAGGAGATCGTCATACCGGTCAAGGAAGAGCGGGTCTCCGTCAGCAAGGAGGCCGTGGTCACCGGAGAGGTCTCCGTCGGCAAGCGCAAGGTCCAGGACACCAAGCACGTCACCGAGACGGTGCGCAAGGAAGAGCTGGACGTCGACGAGACGGGCAGCGCCAAGGTCAAGGGCGGCCAAACGCGCCATTGATCGCCCACCACCGCGCACCTTCGCCGCGCAGCCGGGCTCGAGGGGCGATCCCCCCGAGCCCGTCGGCATTTCGAATCGGGGCCAAATCAGGGCCTGTGCTTCGGGCCTTCGGGCCGGGGGATCTCCAGGGTGGCCGCCAGGCCGAGGTGGTCCGAGGCGTAGAGCGTCGGGTCGTCCGGCGAAGGGCGGTCGAGGAACACGCTGCATTCGATCACCCGCATGTCCCGGCTCACGAAGATGTAGTCGAGGGTGTCACTGTAAGGCTGACCCGGGCGGTTGGTGAACAGGCGGAGCATCGTCCGCGAGAAGATCGCCCGGACCCGCCCCCGACCCACCAGGGGCGTCGGGCAGGTATACTCCGGCTCGCGACCGTGGCGAGCCTCGTGGGCCGAGACGAGGGTCCGACCGATCATGTCGATCGCCGGCGAGCCCGGCGAGGCATTGAAGTCGCCGCAGGCGATGACCGAGGTGCCCGGATCGAGGGCCTGCACCGCATCGAGGACCCTCGCCACCTGGAGGATCCTGGTCCCGTGGACGAGGTGGTGCCAGTGGAAGGGGTGCCAGTAATAGTGCGCGTTGATGAACACGACGGGGCGCCCGGCGACGCGAACCTGGACCACCTGCGCCGTCCGCTGCTGGCTCCCGAGGTCCAGGACCTCGTATCGCTCGACCGGCAAGCGGCTCAGGACGGCGATCCCCTCGTATCTGCGGCCCAAGCCGGTCTTCGGGCTGATGTGGACCGAGTAGCCGCCGAGCTCATCCGCCAGCCACCGGGCGTTGCTCGCGCCCAGCGGGTGCCTGACTTCCTGGAGGCCAATCAGGTCGGGCGACTGGGCCTGTAGCCCCTCGACCAGCAAGACCCGTCGCTCATCCCAGTGGGAGAGGTCGTTCAGGATATTGACCGTCGCGACTCGGATTGTCGTCGCCCTGTCTTCGGGGCCGGCTCCCATCCCTGCTCACTCCTCTCGATTGCGGGTCATTCCCACGCGAGTTCGCTGCCGCGCCTCCGCAAGGGCCGATCATCCCCGACCCCACGCTCGACTCCATGAGGGCCCCTTTACTCGCTCGGCCGCAATCCATTTGATCGTCAACGTACCTCGCCCGACTCCCTCATCTTCCGCATTGTTAACATTCGTAAAAGTTGACGCAATCCCTGTCTTCTTATCTACTTTATTGCATTCGCGCCCTGGCGTGTTCTAATACAACCCCGGAACTCGATCGATCGGCTCGACGGAGCACCCGCGAAAACGATCGATTCGAACGTGATGGCAAGCCA
Organism: uncultured Planctomycetota bacterium; assembly: GCA_963771445.1. GTDB lineage: Bacteria > Planctomycetota > Planctomycetia > Isosphaerales > Isosphaeraceae > JAKAUH01. Next base: position 541,053 of record CAVYTQ010000003.1, read on the forward strand.
GGAAGGGTCGTTCCGCGATCCAAGGCGCGCTTGACGACCATTCTGCAGTCGGGGCCCCGGAGGCTGGTATCCCCGCTGCTGTCATCCCGCTGATGAGGAATCCTTGCCATGTGGCAACTTGCGAAGTCGTCTCTCGGGCGGGCCGCGGCCCGGCACATCCCGATCCGTCAGGACCGTCGGCAACAGCCGCGCTGCACGCCCCTGGAGGATCGCTGCCTCCTGTCCGTCTACCTGAGCGAGGCCGCGCCGGCCGTGCCCTCCGTCGGATCGCCGGTCGTCTGGACGGCGGCGTCGGGAGGCCACGGGGCATCGCCGGTCTACCAGTTCAGCGTCGGGCTGCAAGGTGGCCCCCTGCAGGTGGTGGAGGATTTCAGCCGCAGCGCCAGCTTCACCTGGAACCCGATGCAGGAGGGGACATACGACATCCAGGTGGTCGTGAAGAACGGATTTCGCGCCGGGGCCGCCAAGACCGAGTCCACGCTCACGACGTATGCGGCGCAGACGCGCGTCGTGGGAAACGGCGCCGTGGTCAGCCCGATGGCCAACCCGCTGGTCGCCCTGTTCAGCGCCCCGCCATCACCCGGCGCATCGATGTATGTCCAGTTCGCCCAGCAGGGTCCCAGCCCGTCCTGGCAGGATACCGCCCCGCTGCCCATCGTCTCGGGCGAGAGCACCAATTTCATCGTGGCCGGCATGCTGCCCGACACGACCTACCAGATGCGGTATGTGCTGGCCAACGGGGCGGTCTCGGCCCCGCTGCCGTTCACGACCGGGAGCCTGCCCTCGAACCTCAATTTCCCCAAGTTCAGCGTGGTGCAGCCGCCGGCGCCGGGGACCGACCTGGGCGAAGGGGGAGCTGTTGCACTTCGGGACCTTCACCAACACGGTGGACACCTCGGCGACCGACCTGAATGGCAAAATCATCTGGTACTATGACCCGGTGGCCAACAACTTCTTCGGCTATGCCCAGAATATCGAGCCCGGCGGGACGCTGATGATGCTGGGCGGCAAGGCCACGGGCGTCGCGGCGGGCTACAACACGCTGCGGCAGGTCGACCTGGCCGGCGACACCCTGCGCCAGACGGACGTCCATGCCATCAACGCCCAGCTCGCCGCGCTGCACAAGCCGCAGATCATCGACTTCGACCACGAGGCCAAGCTCCTGCCCAACGGCGACACGGCCGTCATCGCCAGCACGCAGAAGGTCGTCAATTACAATGGAAGTCCCACCAAGTTCACCGGCGACATGGTCCTCGTCCTGAATTCGAACATGCAGGTGACGTGGACCTGGAACGGCTTCAACCGGCTCAACCCCAACCGGATCGGGCCGGTGGGCGGGACCCCCAGCAACTGGCTGCACGCCAACGCCGTGAGCTGGTCGCCCGCGGACAACAACCTGATCGTCTCGCTGCGCAGCCAGAGCTGGGTGGTCAAGGTCAACTACGCCAACGGGACCGGCAACGGCCACATCATCTGGAAGCTGGGGGTGGGCGGCAACTTCAAGGCCAAGGCCGACGACTCGTACCCGTGGTTCTCCGGCCAGCACGACGCGCGCTATATCAATAACAACACCGTGCTGGTCTTCGACGACGGCAACACCCGCCATCTGGAGAAGGGCGGGGATAGCCGCGGTCAGGAATGGGTACTCAACGAGCAGACCGGGACGGCGACCCTGGTGGTGAACGCCGACCTGGGCAACTACTCGTCGTTCCTGGGGGCCGCCGAGCTGCTGTCCAACGGCAACATGGCCTTCAACTCCGGGGGGCTCGACCCGGACAAGATCCCGACCGGGCAGTCGATCGAGGTGCTCCCGAACGGCACCACGGTTTATGTGCAGCAGATGAACCAGTTCGAGTACCGGTCTTACTTCGAGAGCACCCTCTACAGCGCGGATATCCTGGACTAGGGCGGCGAACGGTCGGATGGCGCACGATGGGACGATCCCGTCAATACGAGCCCGACGCGCCAGCGAGTGGATGGCCTGATCGGCCGGGGATCTAATCGCTGGCGCATCGCATTCATCCTTCATCCCTCATCCTTCATCCCTTCCCTGATCGGCCCGGGGATCCACTCGCTGGCGCGTCGGGCTCGTCGGCGCAACGCCACCGTGAGGCGCTCGCGGAGGCCGTCGATGAGCCCGGGTCCGGGTGTCGTGTCATCCCGCACCCATTGACCGCGAGGTGTGCGCGGTGCGACATTTCGAACAGCAGACCCGCGAGGAGGCGGACCTGGTGGTTTGGGATCGGCCGGGAGCCCACGGCGAAGCGGAGCGTCCGCATCCCCGCGATGGCGGGACGACTTCCTGGCGGCGATTCCTGAGGGCGGAGAGGGCCATTGGAGACCTCCGCGACATCCGAGCTCCGCGACTATGACCGGTTCGACGAGCTGGCCGAGGAGTTCGCCGAGCGGTACCGCCGCGGCGAGCGGCCGGGCGTCGAGGAGTACGTCCTCCGCCTGCCGGGGATGGCCGAGGAGATCCGCGAGCTGTTCCCCGCACTGATCGAGGTCGAGCAGGCCGAGGGGGACGCCCGCGACGACCTGCTGCGCGAGCAGCCGAGGCCGCCCGCGCCGCTGCCGCGGCAGATCGGCGACTACCGGATCCTCCGCGAGGTGGGCCGGGGCGGGATGGGCGTGGTGTACGAGGCCGAGCAGGTCTCGCTGGGCCGTCGCGTGGCGCTCGAAGGTCCTGCCGGGGCACGTGGTGGGCGACGCCCGGGCGCTGGCACGGTTCCGCCACGAGGCCAAGTCCGCGGCGCGGTTGCACCATACCAACATCGTCCCCGTCTTCGAGGTCGGCCAGGACGGCGACGTCGCCTTCTACGCGATGCAGTTCATCCAGGGCCAGGGGCTCGACCAGGTCATCGACGAGCTGGAGCGGTGGCGCGACCCCGCCCGCGGGGCGGAGGGGCGGATGGCGACCGAGGCCGCCCCGGAGACCGGCACGGCGGGGCTGGCGCTCGTCAAGGCCGCCGGATCGCTGCTGAGCGGCCGGCTGGGGACCGAGGATGCCATCCCGCCGCCGGGCGACACGAGCGATCCCTTCGAACTGGACGTCACCGAGGGACCCAGCTCGGGCGAGGGCCGCATGTATGCCGGCGCGGAGGGCTTCGGCCGGGGCGCGGCGGATGGTCGGTCGGCGTCGGCGGTGCTGCCGGGCGGTGCGGCCGTGTCGATGATCGAGACCTCGGGCCGTCGGATCGCCTACTTCCTCGGCGTGGCGCAGATCGGCCGGCAGGTGGCCGGGGGCCTCGCCTATGCCCACGCTCGCGGGATCGTGCACCGCGACATCAAGCCGTCGAACCTGCTGCTGGACACCGCGGGCGTCGTCTGGATCACCGACTTCGGGCTGGCCAAGGCCGAGCAGGACGGCCTGACGGCCACCGGCGACATCCTGGGCACGATCCGCTACATGGCCCCCGAGCGGTTCCGCGGTGAGGGGGACGCCCGCGCCGACCTCTACGCGCTGGGCCTGACCCTCTACGAGCTGCTGACGCTCCGGCCGGCCTTCGTGATGTCGGACCGGCTCGGACTGATCGATCAGATCAAGACCCAGGACCCGCCCCGGCCGCGATCGCTCGACGGCTCGATCCCGCGCGACCTGGAGACGATCGTCCTGAAGGCCAGCGACAAGGACCCGGCGCGGCGGTACGCGACGGCCGAGGCGATGGCCGAGGACCTCGGCCGGTTCCTCGACGATCAGCCGATCCGGGCGCGGCGGGCCTCGGCGCTGGAGCGGTCCGCCCGCTGGGCCCGGCACCACCCGGGCGTCGCGCTCTTTATCGCGGCGCTGGCGGTCCTGCTGGTCGTCATCACGCTGGCCTCGCTGGTGGTCGCCGACCGGATGGCCCGCCTGGCGCGGGCCGAGCAGGCGTCGCGAGCGGCCGCGCAGGCCGAGACCTACCGCGCCCTGTTCAGCGAGGTGAAGGCCCTGCGGGCCGCGCATCAGCCCGGCTGGCGGGCCAAGGCCCTCGATCTCCTGGCGCGACTGGCCTCCATGCGCGTGCCGCTCCGCGACCCGGCCGAGCTGCGCACCGAGGCCGCGGCCACGCTGGGGACCCCCGACATTCGACTCGTGGACACGATCGGCCTGCAACCCAGCCTCCGCGGTTCGTTCACCTTCAGCCCGGATGGCGGCACCCTCATCACCGCCGACCCCCGGACGGGCCTGGATTTCCGGGACGTGCCGGGGAAGCGTCCCCTCTCCTCCGCGAAAGGCCTGCTGATCTGCGAGGGTATGATCCCGCACGACCGGGTGGTGTACCTTGCCGACGGTCGAGGACTTGCCGTCGCCACCGATCAGGGCGTCGTCTTCGCGGACCCGCGGGGCGTCCGCGCGGCACGAGCCCCGATCACGCAGGGGTCGAGCAGGCCGGCGAAGCTGGCGATCGCCGTCGGCGGACGTCGGATCGTGGTGGCCTGGTCGGGCGGTGCGGGGATCACGGTCCACGACCTGGCCAGCGGGGACCTCGTCGACAGGTGGAAGGACGCCATCGCCAACCCCAACTTCGTCGTGAGCCTCGACGGCAAATGGCTCGCCCGCCAGGAAAAAGCCGACCTGGTGGTGCAGCCGATCGCCTCGGCGGGCCCGCGTGTCGTGCTCGAGAGCCACGGCGGCGCCACCGCCCTGGCCCTGAGCCCCGACGGGGCCCTGGTCGCCGCCGCGTCCGACGAGTCCTTCGCCTCGGCGTCCGACCACATCGTGGTCCTCTGGGATGTCGCCAGGCGCGAGCGGATCGGCGTCCTGCGGGGCCATCGCGGCAGGATCACCGACGTGACCTTCAGCCCGGACGGCGACTGGATCGCCACCGGAGGTTTCGACTACACGACGCGGATCTGGGAGACGCGGACCGGGCAGACCGTCGCGATCCTCCACGAATCGACCATCCCGGTGTATGGGGTGAAATGGTCTCCCAACGGGGATCATCTGGCGGTGAGCAACTCCCAGGCGATTTTCCTCTTCGGCATCGCCGGCCGGCACGGCGTGCAGCAATGGCTGACCGGCCAGCGGATCGAACAGTCGCGCGTGGTGGCACACCCGCGTCGGGAACGGATCGCGACATCGGGATTCTCGGAGCTGAACTCCTGGGATCTCTCGGTTTCCCGTCCGTCCCCGGTCCAGATGGAGCCCAATACCGGGTGGGTCACCGCGCTGGCCTACAGCCCCGACGGCTCGCTGCTGGCCACGTCAAGCTGGCGAGGGACGGACCATCGCGAGATCCTCATCCGGGATGCAGACACGGGCCATGTCCGCGGCCGGATCTCCTGGCCGCAGATCATCGACGCGCTGGCGTTCGACCCGGCCGGTGGGCGGATCGCCTTCGGAGACAAGGCGGGGAACGTCGTCCTGTGGGACCTCGCCGCGAGCCGGCCCGTCCGGCAATTCAACACGGGTTCCGAGGTCCGGTCGATGGCCTTCCTCGAACGACCCCGCAGCCTGGTGACCCACGGCAAGGACGCGGTGCTCCGCTTCAACCTCGAGTCCGGCGAGCTGGAGCGGAAGGTCGGCCTTGCCGGCGGGACCATCCGGAGCCTCGCGGCGGATCCGGCGCGAGGCCGCGCGGTCGTCGGGTTTCAGGACGGGTCGATCGGCGGCGTCGCGCTGCCCGACCTCACCCCGGGCCGCCGTCTCGAGCACGCGCACGACGGCGGCGTCGAGGGCCTGGCCCTGAGCCCCGACGGACGCCTGCTGGCCACGATCGGCGCGGACCGTCGCGTGGTCCTGCGCGACGCGATGACATTCGAGGCGCTGGTGCGGTTCCCGTTGCAGGGCGGCAGGCCGATGAACCTGACCTTCGACGCCTCGGGCCGCCGCCTGGCCGTCGTCGGCACGGGGGAAGACGTCGAGCTGTGGGACCTCGCCGCGCTCAACGCCGGCCTGACCGACCTGGGCCTGGCCTGGGACCTGACCGCGCCGGCCGACGCTCGCCCGGGCGGGACCGTCGGCGAGGGCGATCCGGCGGCGGTTTCGGAGGCGCCGCGCTAGCTCGTGGGAGCGGCTCGGGCGTGATTGTCCATGCGTGGTTTCAGTGGAGCATATCGAGGAGCCGGAATCCCCCCGCGGCGAGGGCGATTGCGGATTCCTGGTCTCGGTTTCCGGCCGGCGCGCGGATCTATGGTATGAGCACCCCCCCGGACAGGACTCCCGACGAGCTGATCGAGCACCTGCGCGGCGGGGACCGCCGCGCGCTGGCCGAGCTGTTCGAGCTGCATCGGGGGCGGCTGCGACGGATGGTCGAGCTGCGGCTGGATCCCCGGCTTCGCGCCCGCCTCGACGCCTCCGACGTCGTCCAGGACGCGTTCCTCGACGTCGCGCGCGATCTCGACGCCTACCTCGCCGATCCCAGCATCCCTCCGCTGCTCTGGCTGCGGCTGCACGTCGGGCGTCGGCTGACCACCTTGCACCGCCGGCACCTGGGGACCAAGATGCGCGCCGCCGGGCTGGAGATCTCGCTGTACCACGGCGCCCTGCCCCAGGCGAGCTCGGCCGCGCTGGCATCGATGCTGCTGGGCCGGCAGACCTCGCCGACGCAGGCCGCCCAGCGCCGAGCGGATGCTGCGCATCCAGGAGGCGCTGAACAACCTCGACCCGATCGACCGCGAGGTGCTGGCGCTCCGGCATTTCGAGCAGCTCGGCCGCGCCGAGGCGGCACTGGTGCTCGGGATCAGCCAGGAGTCGGGGGCGAAGCGATACTTCCGGGCCCTGAAGCGGCTCAAGGACATGCTGGCCAACCTGCCGGGCGGCTGGGAGGGACTTTGACGATGCCGACATCACCGGGCGAAGGCGCCTTTGGACGGTTCGACGAGCTGGCCGAGGAGTTCGCCGAGCGGTACCGCCGCGGCGAGCGGCCGGGCGTCGAGGAGTACGTCCACCGCCTGCCGGAGATGGCCGACGAGATCCGCGAGCTGTTCCCCGCACTGATCGAGGTCGAGCAGGCGGAGAAAGTGGCCCGCGAGGACCTGCACCGCGAGCCGCCGAGGCCGTCCGCCTCGCTGCCGCGGCAGATCGGCGACTACCGGATCCTCCGCGAGGTCGGCCGGGGCGGGATGGGGGTGGTGTACGAGGCCGAGCAGGTCTCGCTGGGCCGTCGCGTGGCGCTCAAGGTCCTGCCGGGGCAGGTGTCCGGCAGCCGGATGATGGTCCAGGAGCGGTTCCGCCGCGAGGCCCGCGCCGCGGCCAGGCTGCACCACACCAACATCGTGCCCGTCTACGAGGTGGGCCAGGACGGCGATACCCGTTTCTACGCGATGCAGTTCATCCAGGGGCTGGGGCTGGACCAGGTGATCGCCGAGCTGGGTCAACTCCTGGACCGGGCGAGGGCCCAGTCGCGGACCAGGGGCGTCCACGGGGGCCGGTCGCCGCGGTCGCGGGCAGGCGCCCCGCTGGCAGGCGTCGATACTCCGACGGTTGGCGAGGGAATCGAGGTCGGCGCGGTCCTGCATTCCATCGGCGAGGGAGTCGAGGTCAGCGCGGTCCTGCATTCGATCCTGACCGGACGGTTCGACACCGGCACCAGGGACCCGGACCCGGGGGGATCCTTGCCGTCGATGGGGGCTGGTGCCCCGGTGGCGGGCCTGGCGCGACCGACGGCGGTCGTCGGGAAAGGCCGCGAGCCCGGTGGCGAGCCCGCCCTGACGCGCACGCAGGGCGACGGCGCCGAGCTCGGCGAGACGGACGGCCCGCCATGGACGCCGCCCGGATTCGACTTCCCGCCATCCGCCCTCCCGTCCTCGTCCCCGACGTCGAACGCTCTTGCCCGGGGGCACTCAGCTCTCGTCGGTCGAGTCGGGTCGGCGCTCGTTCTTCCGCAGCCTGGCGCAGATCGGCCGGCAGGTGGCCGCGGGCCTGGCTTATGCCCACGCGCGCGGGGTCATCCACCGCGACATCAAGCCGTCGAACCTGCTGCTGGACACCGAGGGCGTCGTCTGGATCGCCGACTTCGGGCTGGCCAAGGAAGGGGACGACGAGGGGCTGACGCAGAGCGGCGACATCCTGGGCACGCTCCGCTACATGGCCCCCGAGCGGTTCCGGGGCGAGGGCGATGCGCGGGCCGACGTCTACGCGCTGGGGATGACGCTGTATGAGCTGCTCACGCTGCATCCGGGCTACGCCTCGTCGGACCGGCTCAGGCTGATCGAGCAGATCAAGACCGAGGAGCCGACCCGGCCCCGGTCCGTCGACGCGCGGATCCCGCGCAACCTGGAGACGATCGTCCTGAAGGCGATCGAGAAGGACCCGAAGGCGCGGTATCCGTCGGCCCAGGCGCTCGGCGAGGACCTCGGGCGGTTCCTCAGCGACGAGCCCATCCTGGCCCGCCAGGTCGGCATCGCCGAGCGATACTGGCGGTGGGCCCGTCGCAATCGGGTGATCGCCGTGCTGGGCGGGGTGGTGACGGCCCTCCTGGTCGCGGCCACGATCGGCGCGATCGCGACGGCCGCCTACTTCCAGCAGGCAGCCTGGCGTGAGACGAACCTGGCGATTCGCGAGCAGATCGCGAATCAGCAGTCGCAGCGCCCGCACCGACGCCGTCGAGGCGAGGAAGAAGGCCATCGAGGAGCGCGACCATTCGCGCCGGCTGTCCGCGGGCCTGTCGCTGGAGAAGGGGATCGCCCTGGCGCAAGAGGGCCACGCCGACCGGGGCCTGCTCTGGATGCTCGAGGCCCTCGCGACCGCGCCGGAAGATCCGGAGGAATTCCGCAAGCTGGTCCGCTGGAACCTGGGCGCGTGGCTCGGCCAGGTGCACGAGACGCTGCGGATCATCGATGTCGGTAGTCATCGCACGGATGTCGCCTTCAGCCCGGACGGACGATCGTTCGCGCTGGGCTTCAACCCCTACGATCATGCGATCGCGACGCCCATCGACATCTGGGGCACGGCCTCGGGGCAGAGGCTCTCCTCGTTGCCCGGCGCATTGGCCCCGTTCGCCTTCCGGCCGGACGGCAAGGTACTGGTCACCCACGACGGCCAGGGGCGCGTCGTCGCCCGCGAACTGGGCGCCGGGCGAGTACTCTGGACGACACCGCAGCCCCTCGGACGGATCTGGGAGAAGATCGAGTTCACCCCCGACGCCTCGACGGTCCTCGTCATGTGCCATGACACCGACGACGCCGGGTCGCTCTCGCGGCTGGACGCCCGCACCGGGAGGCGGCTCGGGGATCCGATCCCCAGCCGGGGATGGGCGGCGGCCACTCCCGATGGGCGGATCGTCGCGACCCGTCGGGTCGAGGACGGCAGGGCGTATATCGACGTGCTCGACCTGGCGGCGGGCCGGCGAATGGCGTCCTGGCGGGCCGACAGCGACCGGGTCCATTACCTGCTCTTCAGCCCCGATGGCCGGTCGCTGTTCGCGTCGGATCGTCGGGGCCTGGTCCTCTCCCCGAGAAGCTACTCCGGGCAGGTCTGGGACCCGAGCACCGGACGACCGACCACCCCGCCCATGGCGAGCACGAAGATCGCCGTCTATTCCCCCGCGGCCGATCGCCTGATGACGCAGACGGGGAATTCCTGGCTCGTTCGCGATGCCGACGACGGCCGGGTACGGGGCTCCGGCTATCCGTTCACGTACGAAGACCGGCTGGCGGCCCATCCCGACGGGCGTACCATGCTGTCCTCGTCGGGCGGCGAGGTCTATCTCTGGCGGATCTCGCCGGATGCCGAGCCCCTCTCTGGCGGAGACGCCCAGGCGACGACGACGGCGGTCGAATCCGACGGGCCGTCGCGGAACAAGACCCGGCCCTGGGCCGCGCTGTGGACCGACGGGCGGATCGCGATCGCGCCGAGGCGGGGCGCGGGGGAACGCGACCTGATCCGGATCTCCGATCCCGCGACGGGACGCCCGATCGGCCGGCCCGCGTCGCACTACCCCGGCTGGTCGATTCGCAGCCTGGCGATCAGCCCCGACCGCAAGAGCTTCGCGACCGGAACCCACCCCTTCAATGCGACGGGCGAGGTGCGCATCTGGGACGCGAGCACGGGCCGGCTGCGGTTCTCGCCGATGCCGCATACCAACTACGTCTCGGCCCTGGCGTTCCATCCCGGCGGCAAGGTGCTGGCGGCGGGCGATTTCAACGGACTGGTCCGGACCTGGGATACCGCGACCGGCCGCGAGATCGGCCGGCCGCTCGCCCAGGGCGAGATCGTGATGAGCCTGGCGTTCAGCCCGGACGGCAAGGTGCTCGCGGTGGGACTGGCGATCGACCGCACCGGCAAGCCTGGAGTCCGGCTCTGGGACACCGGGACTCGCCGGGCCATCGGCGGGCTGCTGCCCAGCAGTCGTACCGTCGACCGGATCGACTTCCGGCCGGATGGCCGGGCCCTGCTCGCGGGCGACGAGGGCCACACCACCCGGGTCTGGGACGTGGCGCAAGGGCGGGCGATCGGCGAGCCCCTGCTGGAAGAGCAGCCCGGCGGGTTCCGTCCCGACGGACAGGCCTTCCTCACGGTCGGCGGTGACGGGACGATCAAGCTCCGCGACGGCGCGAGCGGGGCGTTCCTCGCCAGCCTGCTGACCACATCGTCGCGGGCGATCTGTGCGGCGTTCCGCAGCGACGGCGGCCTGGTCGTCGCGGGTTTCGAGGACGGCACGGTCCGGCTCTGCGACCCGGCCACGTCGCAGCCGGTCGGCCCGCCGCGGTCGATGGGACACCCCGTTCATCACGTCGCCTTCACGCCCGACGGCCGGACGATCGCCGCCATCGACGACTCCGGCGAATCCCGGACGTGGCCCGTCCCCGAGCCGCTCCCGGACGCCGGCATCGACGACCTGACGCTGCGAATCGAGGCCCGGACCGGCCTGCGGATGGAGACCGGCCGGTCGATCGATCGGCTCGACGCCACGGCCTGGCGCGATCGGCTCGATCGGCTCGCCCGCCTGGATTCCGCCGCCGTGCGGACCGATGACGATGCCGCCTGGCACGAGCCGATGATCCGCGAGGCCGAGGCGAATGGCCACGCGTTCGCGGCGATCTGGCACCTCGACCGCCTGATCGCCGCCCGACCCGATGACTGGTACCTTCATGCACGCCGGGCCCACGCGTGGTCGTCGTCCGACCGGTTCGACAGGGCCGTCGCCGACTACCGGCAGGCGGAGCGGCTGGGCTCGCGCGAGCGGGTCCTCGACTTCCAGGCCCAGTGCGTCGTCGACAGCACCGAGGCCGGCCGGTGGGCCGAGGCCCTCTGGTATCTCGACCGCCTGATCGCCGCCCGGCCCGATGACACGACGCTGCACGAAGACCGCGCGGCGGTCTACGGCAAGCTGGGCCGCGAGGCCGACCGCCAGGCCGAGCTCGCCCGCGTCTTCGCGATGGGGGCCGACCAGGGAATGGTGATCCCGCGGGCCGAGGAGCTCGGCCGGGCCGGCCGCTGGCCCGAGGCCGCTGGCCTGCTGATGCGCTGCGGCCGGACCGGTCCGCTGAGTCGCGAGCTGGCCCAGGCCTGGGCGATCGCGTGCCTCGAGGCGGGCGACCGTCGCGGTTACCGCGAGGCCTGCGCGGCGGTCATGGCCCGCCAGGGACCGGACCCGACGGTCGTCTGGGACGCGCTGGCCTCGGCCTGGCAGGCGACCCTGGGCGCCGGCGGACTGGCGGACTACGGGCCGGCCATCGGCTGGTTCGAGCGACGACTTTCCGACGTCCCCGCGCCACGACCCTTCTACCGGCACCTGTACTCGAACGCCCTGGGAGGCCTGTTGTTCCGGGCCGGCCGGGTGGATGAGGCGATCGTCCGCCTGGACGCCGCAATCGCCGCCGGAGAGATCGAGGCCCCCACCGACTGGTCCCTGCTGGCCATGGCCCACGCGCGCAAGGGGAATCGCGCCGAAGCCCGCCGCTGGCTCGAGCGCCTGCGCCGGCTGGCTCCGGATCCGCAGTCCTCCTACTGGGACCTCCGTGAGCTCGATCTGCTCCGAAGCGAGGCCGAGGCCGTACTCCTCGACGCCGAGTTCCCGGGTGATCCGTTCCGAAATGCGGGCCCGTGACGGGGAGAGACCCGGCTCAAGACCTCCTGGCCAACCCGGGTGCGAGGCCGGGATCGGCGTTTGCAAGCGGCAAAGGGATGCGGGACACTTCGTCATCCGTCCCGTCTCCGCCTACGAGATCGAGGATTGACCCATGAGCGGCAGAACGTCCGTCAGCCCCGAAGATCGCCGGCGCAGGCGGCTGGCGAACGTCGAGCTGACACCGGAGCAACGCGCGGCCGCCGAGGGCGCCGCGACGATCGCCAGACGCCCGAGTATCAGGAGGAGCTGGCCCGCGACCTCGACGCCCATCGGCGGGAGTACCCGCCCGCTGGCGATCCCTGGCTCGTCGCGGCCGGAGTCGGATCGCGCCGAAATCGGCGCCTGGCGGCGCTCGGCGCCAGTATTTTGCCGCCGCAATCGCCCGATCTTGCGGGTCATGACGATTGCACAGACGGTGCCACCTGGCCCGGCGACCCCCTGGATCAGGGGCCATTCTTGATCGCGTATCGGCCCCGCGGATTCGGCGGAGAGGCCGCTCGACCCCGTCATTCGCCGGCCAGTTGCCTGCGGACCTCGTCATGGGTCTGAGACCGGCCGGAGGCCATCCGCAGGCGGATCTCGCGGCAACGGGCCCGGAACGTCGGGCTCCGCTCGATGAGGTAGTCGATCAGGTCATCGTCGAGCGGGAGCAAGGCATAGCGCCGAGGTAGTCGATCAGGTCATCGTCGAGCGGGAGCAAGGCATAGCGCCCTTGATCCTCGAATCCCAGCAGGATGCCCTCCGATCCCGCGGTCTTGAGGATCCCGCCGATCGTCGTGCCGGGATCACTGACAGGTTGCACGGTCATGGCGATCCTCTGACCTCAACCGGATCGGCCCCGGAACCTCATGTCGTGCGGAGGATGCGCCGGGAATGTTGGTGAGGTGTCCTCGAGAGGCCGGCGAGCGGAGGCCCCGGGGACGTTAGCGGCCGGCCTCGTCGGCGGCCGCGAACGCGGCGGCGCCGGCCTCGGCCACCGAGTGATCCTGATCGGGCCGGCCGCCGCTCGCCCCGATGGCGCCGACGACCTGGCCGTCGGACTTCAGCGGGATGCCGCCTGCGAAGATCACGACGCGGCCGTCGTTGCTCGCCTCGATGCCGAAGAGCGGCTGGCCCGGCTGGGACATGGCGGCCAGTTCCTTCGTCGGCATGTCGAAAGCCCTGGCGGTGAAAGCCTTATCCCGGGCGATGTCGATGCTCCCCAGCCAGCTTCCGTCCATCCGGATGAAGGCCATGAGGTTCGCGCCGGCGTCGACCACGGCGATGTTCATGGGGACGCCGATCTTCTCGGCGTGCTTGCTGGCCGCCTCGATCACCTTGCGGGCGGTTGCGAGCGTGACCTGCTGGGCCATCGGATCGTCTCCTTGTCGTTGGGATTCGATACAACGTCGGGCTGCAGTTTGGCGTCCGCGTGGAGTCGCCTTGCGTAATTCCGGGAGGGCGAGGCTCCGTCCGAGCCGGTGGACGCCTCGGCTCGCCGTTACGCTCGCCCTCCCGGGGTCGGGCTAGGCCATCTAGGCTTTCGCCTTCTTCACGCTCCCGTGCGGGTCGATGACGAACTTCTTCGGCGCGCCCTCATCGAAGGTGTGGTAGGCCTCGGCCGCCGAGTCGAGCGAGACGTATTCGACGTTGATCGCCTTGCGCAAGTAGTCCATGCGGCCGGCGAGGATCGCTTGCATCAGCTCCCGGTTATACTTCATCACCGGGCACTGGCCCCACATCACGTGCTGCGACTTGATCCAGGCCTTGCCGAAGTCGATGTGGAGCCGCCCCTTCTTGGCGTCGTCGTCCGGGCCGCCGGGGTCGTTGTCGGTGTAGACGCCCGGGATGCCGATCCCGCCGCCCGAGCGGACGACCTCGACGAGGGCATTCCACACGGCCTGCGGGTCTTCTTGCCCGACCGCTCGCCCGTAGCCGTGGGCCTCGAACCCGACGCAGTCCACGCCGCAGTCCACCTCGCGCTCGCCGATGATGGCCTCGATCTGGTCGGGGAGCGGCACGTCCTTGGTCAGGTCCACCGTCTCGAAGCCGGCCTTCTTGATCAGCGACAACCGTTCCTTGTTCCTGTCGCCGACGACGATGGCGGACGCGCCCATCAGGCGGGCGCTGGCGGCGGCGCAACGGCCGACGGGCCCGGCCCCGGCGATGTACACCGTCGCCCCGGGGCGGACCCCGGCCTCGGTGCAGCCGTGGAAGCCGGTGGGCAGGATGTCGGAGAGCAGCGTGAGGTCGCCGATGTGCTCCATCGCCTGGTCCCTGTCGGGGAACTTCAGCAACTGGAAGTCGGCGTAGGGGACCATCATGTACTCGGCCTGCCCACCCGGCCAGTCGCCGAGGTTGAACCCGTAGGCACCGCAGGGGACCTTGGGATTGGTGGTCATGCAGATGTCGGTGTGGCGCTCCCGACAGTTGCGGCAGCGCCCGCAGGCGACGTTGAACGGGACCGAGACGAGGTCGCCGACCTCGATGAACTCCACATCCCGCCCCGTCTCGACGACCTCGCCGGTGTTCTCGTGGCCCAAGACCATCCCCTCGGGGGCCACGAAGCGGCCATGGTAGATGTGCAGGTCGCTGCCGCAGATGTTCGTGGTGACGAGCTTCAGGATGGCCCCGTGCTCGCACTTCTTCCCGCGGGGGTCAACGAGCTTCGGGTAGTCGAGCTTCTCCACCTTCACGGTTCGCGGGCCGGAATAGACGACGGCTCGGTTGCCTGCCATGCCTCTCTCCTTACGGGGGGTGTCGGGCGCGACGTGTCGAGGAATCGGCGGACTGTTTCGGGGCCGTTCCAGTACAAACCGCGTGCCCGAACGGGGCGCGTCGGGTATTCCTGCGGGTGGCCGATCGCTGGATCCTTCGCCGGGCAGGCCTTGCGCGGTCATGACCGGGCGCCCGGGTCCGCCACGACCGATCGGTGCGTGGGACTTCGTGACAGCCTGGCTTCCCGTCGAGCGACAAATTGTCATCCCGCGACAGGCCTCGTCGTCGCGTATGGCCCGGCGGGCGGGCTTCTGGGCCGTCCCGGCGCGCGGGGATCGAGTCCGGCTCACGCGATCCGGCCGCCTTTCCGGGTCGGCAGGCCGCCGGGAGCCCTTCGGCACCCGATTCGCGTTCTGCCGCCGGGTCTGAAAGTCGCTCGAATCCTGCTTGCTGAGGATCCGGATGATGAGTACGGCTTCGTCGTGCGACCGCCGTGCTGACGGGCGATGACGTGGTCGATCGGGAAGGGTACCGTGAGATAGACGCTTCGGTCGAGCGAGCGATACCCGACGGCCTCGGCGATGTGCTGCGGGCGGATGTCGTCGTGGCCCTCGAGGTCGGCGATCGTCCGCGCCACGCGTAGCACCTCGTCGTGCGCGCGGGCCGACAGGCCCAGGTCCTCCATCGCCGCCTTGAGGACGCCGCCGCCTCGGGCTTGAGCACGCAGAACTTCCGCACCTGGCGGGGCGTCATCCGGCCGTTGACCTGCACGCCCTTCGGGCCGAACCGCTTCGACTGCGGCGACCGCGCCTCCAGCACCTGCGCCCGGATCTCGGCCGACGTCGGGCCCGGCGGCATCTCGGCGAGCTGCGTGAACGGCGGCGTGCAGCTACACGCCCTCCTCGGGTCAGACCTGTACCCGCACGGGCAGGGGTTCATGGCGGCCACCAGGATGAACTCGGCCGGGAAGGTCGTGCTCCGCAGCGCCGGCTGATCGTCACCGAGCCCTCCTCCAGCGGCTGCCGCAGGACCTCCAGCGTCTTGCGGTTGAACTCGGGCATCTCATCCAAAATTAAAACACCTTTATGGGCCAGCGAGATCTCGCCGGGCTGCGGCGTGGTGCCGCCGCCGACCAGGCCGGCGTCGGAGACCGAGTGGTGGGGCGGGCGGAACGGGCGGATGGCCAGCAGGGGCTGGCCGGGCTTCAGGAGCCCCATGACGCTGTAGATCCGCGTGGTCTCGAGGCTCTCGGCGGGCGTCAGCGGCGGCGGGATCATCGGCAGCCGCTTGGCCAGCAGCGTCTTGCCCGTGCCGGGGGGGCCGATCATCAGGAGATGCAGCCTACCTGACCCCGTGTCCCGGACATCCCTGGCAGCTCAGCTTGGCGATCGGGCCTTCAGAACGGCGTCGATCAAATCTCGCATGAACCGCCAGAGAGCTAGCGAAATTGCGAATACCGCCACGATGACCATACATCGCCTGGTCGTCATCCTGGACACTTCCATCGCCGTATCCTCGATAGCCCCCGTCGCATCCTCCGGTTCCGGGTCAAATCGACCTTGTCCTTCCGGCGAGCGTGCAAAAGCGGAATTACACCTGTGACGGGGGGGCCGGATTGAAGGATTGCCGGTGGCGCTCGGCTAACGCTGCGAGGTCGGTAGGCAGTGGTTCTCGCTGGCAGTCATTAACCGGCCGCCGAGTGATGCGGCGTAGTTAGCGATCGAATAGACTACCGGCGCACGTCGCTCCGCTCACATGCCAAATAGGCTTTCTCTGCGGACGCGCCCTTGAGACACGGCGAACACCGCCGTGCCGGCAGTCTCTCGCTTGTGCCAGAGCGGGCAGACCCTAATCGGCTCACCGGTGGTCAGGCCACCACTGCCATCCGCCCACTACGGTCGCCGCAACAACAGGATCAGGCCCGCGATGCCCAGGCACACCGCCATCGCGACCGACGCCCAGGAGCCCAGGTACACCAGCACCATCCCGCCTTGGTTGGGGACCGGGTCGTGGGCGGCCGCTACCGCCAGCACCGCCCGGCCACCGAACCACACCAGCGGCGGCAGGACCACGCCGGCGACAATCAGAGCGACTCCGGCTTCCGTGCGACTCTTGGCCATGCTGTGCCCAGGTAGCGAGCCCTTCCGCCGCCTAACGACCAGGCTCAGCGCACCCGGCCACGGCCCAGCGAGCATCGAGTATATGAGAAGCGCAGCCCGTGGCCGGGGTCCGCCGCAGCGGATGGTTCGGTGTGCGCGCTCTCCACCTCAGGGGCGTACCGCATCTGCCGGCGGCTTGCTGCGGGCGAGGAAGTCGCCGGCGATGAAGGTCGTCGGGATCCCCGAGAGCGCACTACCCTCTCCTCCCAACCGCCTTCGGGCTTCGTCACCATCACCCATCCGCATCATCCGCTCCGCGGACAACGGGTCGAGATCGTCCGGCTCCGCCGGGGTCTTGATCCTGATCTCGTCGTCCGGCTCCCCGACGGCCGGCATGCCGCCATCGCCCTGAGCAGCACCGACTACGCCGCCCCACTCGGGGGCGATCACCCGCCGCGGTCGAACCACCTCCTCGACCTCACGGGCCTTCGTCTGATCCTCCAACTCGTCGATCGCATGACTGACGACCGTCGGCAGGCGACCGGCCCCGATCACCGCACCTCGTCATCCCCGCCCCGCTCTCGCTAAGATCACCACCAGAGTTCAGACACCGCCTGCCTCTTCCTCTGAGGTGTTCTTATGAGCCTGAAACCATCTTCCACCGATCTCCTCGTCTCACCCGCCCAGGTCTGGGGCGGGCTCGCCACCGAGGCCAAGGCAGGCGCCATCCGACTGATGGCGCACCTGGCTTCCGACCTCGCGTTCCAAGGAGCCGACCCGACTCATAAGGAGATTAAATCGTGTTCTCACGACTCGGTCACCCCAAGATCCGCACCGCGCACCTCGACCGCCACGCCCTGATCTATGTCCGCCAGTCAACCCCGATGCAGGTGCGCGACAACATCGCCAGCACCGCGCGGCAATACGACCTGGCGCGCTCCGCCGACAGATTCGGATGGCCCGAGCAACACATCCAGGTCATCGACCAGGACCAGGGCCACTCCGGGGCCTCCGCGATCGGTCGCGACGGCTTCCAGTACCTGATGGCCGAGGTCTGTCTCGGTCACGTCGGCGCCGTGCTCAGCCTCGAGGCATCTCGTCTGGCACGTTCCAACAGCGACTGGTGCCGACTCATCGAGATCTGTAGCCTGACGGATACCCTCGTCATTGATGAGGATGGCGTTTACGATCCCGCTCAGTACAACGATCGCCTGCTCCTGGGGATCAAGGGCACCATGAGCGAAGCCGAGACTGCACTGGCTCCGGTCCCGGCTGCTGGGGGGCAAGCAGGAGAAGGCCCGGGCCGGCCAGCTCCGCTTCCGGCTACCTACCGGGTTAGTCTACGACCCCGCCGGACAGATCGTCCTCGATCCCGACGAGCAGGTCCGGCACGCGATCCGCCTGGTGTTCGACACCTTCGGGCGCGTGAGGGCCGCGCTGGGCGTGGTCCAGTACTTCGCCGAGAACCATCTCAGCATCCCGACCCGGCATCATGGAAGGACCCGTGGTGGTCAACTGACCTGGCGACCCTTGGACCACGGGCGCGTCCTGGCCATCCTTCACAATCCGGAGTACGCGGGCACGTACGTCTACGGGCGGACCAAGACCCGCGCCATCGCCTTGCCCGGCGAGGAGCCGCGCGTCAAAGGACGGACGCGGCAGGTCGCCCCCGAGGACTGGCCCCACGTCCTCCACGACCACCATCCCGCCTACATCACCTGGGACCGGTTCCAGGAGAACCAGCAGCGACTTATTGGCAACTGCACATCCCATCACCGGGATCGTCGCGGAGCGATCCGCGAAGGTGCTGCGCTGCTCCAGGGCCTCGTCCTGTGCGGCCGGTGTGGGCGGCGGATGACGATCCGTTACATGGACGACGGCCGGACTCCGTTGTACGAATGCAATCAGCTCCATAAGAATCTCGGAGAGAAGACGTGCCAGTCGTTGCGGGGCGACGGTATCGATGCGGCTGTGGCCGCTGTCTTCCTGGAGGCCATGCAGCCGGCGGAGTTGGAGGTATCGATGGCGGCCATCGATCAGATCGCAGAACAGGTACGCAGGGTGGACCGCCAGTGGGAGATGATCGTGGAGCGGGCGCGATACGAGGCGGAGCTGGCCCGGCGCCGGTTCCTCGCGATCGATCCCGAGAACCGGCTGGTCGGGCGGACCCTGGAGCGCGAGTGGGAGTCGCGGCTCGCCGAAGTGGGGCGACTGGAACGGGAGTCGGCCACCCGGCCCGACCGATCGATTCGCCTGGTGGACCCGGCGGAGCGGGCCCGGATCCTGGCGCTGGCGCGGGACCTGCCCGCGCTGTGGAACGCCGCCGCCACGACCCACGTCCAGCGAAAACAACTGATCGGATACTTGATCAAGGATGTCTGCCTCAATCGGGGTGAGGCGATGATCGAGATGTCGATCCGCTGGCAGACGGAGGCATGTACCGCCCTGAGCATCCCTCGCCCCCCGCGCTCCTGCGACAGGCCGGACCGACGCCGCCGTGCTGGCCCGCCTCCGCACCCTGGCGGTTGACACCACCGACGGCCGGGTCGCCGAGATCCTCGATCGTGAGGGCTTGCGCTCCGGGACCGGGCGACGCTTCACGACGAACATCGTGAAGCAGCTCAGGTACAGCTACTCCATCCCGAGCGGCTGTCCCGATCGGCCCGCGGCCTGCGCCGACGGGCACCGGGCGGACGGGCGTTGCACCGCGAGGGTCGCCGCGGAGCTGCTCAACGTGACGGTCTCCACCATCGCCGATTGGTGCCAGTCGGGCGTCCTGGATGGTATCCAGTCGGTATCTCACGGCCCCTGGTGGATCCGATTGACGCCTGAAGCGATCGCCCGCCTGCGCAAGGCCGAGCGTCGCTCCTGGACCCGCCGTTCGACCTCATGAGCCCGGCAGGGCCCAGGGAAGGGCCGACCCAGTCCTCCAAATCCTCAACCCCGTTGCAAAGAGGTGCAGTATGAACGACAGATCGGGGCACCCAGGACGATGTTGAACACCTGCACCTCCCGGTCGGAGGCCGTCACGCTCAGCACGGACACCGCCTGCCGCTCGCCGTCGGACCACCGCCAGACCTGGTCGCCGACCTTGAGTTCACCCGCCGCCAGGTAGCCGCCCCCTGCGAGGGCGAGCGGCTGCGTCGCCGTTGTCGACAGGGTTCCGTTCGGTGTCCGCACCTCCAGGAGGCGGTTCCGCGTAACGAACACACCCTCCACCTTGGCCGTCGCGATCCGCCCATCTGCACGGACGGTTGTAACGGTGTCGCCCCCGCGGACTTGCTCGATGGGCGCCGTGCCGCTGGGAATGCGGACCGCCGTGCCCGCCGGGAAGCACCCGGGATGGCACGGCTCGGGTTGCGGCGGGAGCGTCAGATCGAGCGCGTGCCTCACCTTGCCGTCCGGGTCGTGCACCAGAAGGCGGCCCCGCGGCCAGCGTGTGTCCTTCGGCAACACCAGGGACAGCCGACTGGTGATCTTCTGTCCCGTGACGCTGAACAGGAGCCAGTCCTGCCGCTCCTCGGCGTACTTGTCGCTCCCCGGCCCCCCGACGCGGACGGTGTAGACCTTGGTCGTCGCCTTGACGAACTTGAGCGTGCAGTCGAGGGGCAACTCGCGGCGTGGAGGGTAGTCTCTCGCGAAGCCGAACTCGTCGTACGTCGGGGGCGGGGTCAAGTCGAGAACCAGGGTGCCACCGCCCTCGCCCTTCTCGCCGATCTCAGCCGTGAGGACGACCTTGTAGGTGGGCGTCTTGCCCTCGGCCAAGGGGAGGCCGAGCACCCCGATCCGGTCGGAGTTGAGTTCGACCCGCCGCTTCGGGGGGTCGGCGGCCGCCGGGTCGGGAGCAGCCAGTGCGAGCACAAGTAGCGCCATCAGTCGCATGAGACGGCCTCCGGATATTTCCAGTCGTGGTTCCGACGCCGCCGAACCAGGTGTAGGCGTCCGAAAGAGCGTGGAAAACACGCCCAATCCACCGTCTAATCCGATCAACGGAACTTGATGATTCGGTCGGAATCGCAAGTTGCGGCTCGCCCTCCGCATCATATGCGGCCCCTACGGCCGTGACAATGCGGAAGCGCGGAAAGGAGTCACAACTAATAGTAAATTATATGTTATGCTATTAGTTATGTCGAATTTCTGTCCCATGATTGATGGTCAACCCGTTCTCGGGTCGTGAACGGTTACCATATGCGGCCTCCTGTTCATCCCGATGCCGGACCTCGCGTTTCTGTACCCCCGCTGGTGTTTGCCTCGAGCAGCCCGAATCGAACACCCCCTCGTTCGCCGGTAGCCACAATCCGAGGCGATTCAGCCTCGGAGAATTGGTCCACGATCTCCTGAATGGTTCGGCCATTGAGACGTTCACACGCCCCGCGCGAGCCATGCCGTTGCAGGTACACGGCGAGGATGTAGTTAGCTCTGCGACGAATCTCGAACGGGGCCTCGGTGATGATCGAATTCCACGCTGCAATCAAGCCGTCTCCAGATTCGCACGCCGCAAGCCGGAGTTCATTGTCACTTTGCATTTCGCGAAGCCTTCCCGGAGTGATGAGACCAGGGAGAAATTGGTATCGCTTCTCCTTTCTCGGGTCGGCGGGCGTGCGCGGGATCAGGGGCCATTCTTGATCGAGTATAGGCCCCGCGAATTCGGCGGAGAGGTCGCTCGCCCCCGTCATTCGCCGGCCAGTTGCCTGCGGACCTCATCATGGGTCTGGAACCGGCCGGAGCCCATTCGCTGGAGGATCTCGCGGCAACGGACCCGGAACGTCGGGCTCCGCTCGATGAGGTAGTCGAGCAGGTCTTCGTCGAGCGGGAGCAAGGCATAGCGCCCTTGATCTTCGGATTCCAGCAGAATGCCCTCCGATCCTACGGTCTTGAGGATCTCGCCGATCGGCGTGCTGGGATCACTGACGGATTGCACGGTCATGGCGAGCCTCCGAGAACGTCGCTCGAATCCTGCTAGCTGAGGATCTGGATGATGAGTATCGCTTTGTCGTGCGACCGCCGTGCTGATGGGCGATGACGTGGTCGATCGGGACAGGCACCGTGAGATACCATGCCTGGGGCATCCGACAGTATTCGCAGGCGTGGCCAGCCCGCTCTCGCACCCTCCGGGCCACGGTTCCATCCATCAGCACCTCAGGAAGCTCGGCTCGCCTTCAGCGACCTCCTGGCCCTGGAGTGGAGCAGGGCGAGCCGGTGTCCGGCCTCGACGTAATTCTCCAGCTCCTCTCGTTCCCCGCGAGTCAGGGCGTCATCCTGGTGGCTCTCGGCCAGCTCGCGCATCCGGGCCTGATCCTGTTCATCGAACCCGAGGGTCAGGATGTCGCGGGCCAGCTCGCGCGAGAGATCACCATCGTCGGCCTTGATGAGCCGCGCGAAGATCGCGATGTCGCTGCTCCTGTCGGCGTCGTCCAGCGGGCTCGTTGACATGGATCTTCCTCCCCTCCTCTTCTCGGTCGCGGTCAACCGCCCCAACCCGATTCTACGCCCAGACGCTCCGGTCGAGCGACCGATAGCCGACGGCCTCGGCGATGTGCTGCGGGCGGATGTCGTCGTGGCCCTCGAGGTCGGCGATCGTCCGCGCCACCCGCAGCACCTTGTCGTGCGCGCGGGCCGACAGGCCCAGGTCCTCCATCGCCGCCTTGAGGATCGCCGCCGCCTCGGGCTTGAGCACGCAGAACTTCCGCACCTGGCGCGGCGTCATCCGGCCGTTGACCTGCACCCCCTTGGGGCCGAACCGCTTCGACTGCCGCGCCCGCGCCTCCAGCACCTGCGCCGGATCTCGGCCGACGTCGGGCCCGGCGGCATCTCGGCGAGCTGCGTGAACGGCACCGCCGGCACCTCCACGTGCAGGTCGATCCGGTCCAGCAGCGGGCCGGAGATCTTGCCCAGGTACTTCTCCACCTGCGGCGGCGTGCAGCTACACGCCCGCCGCGGATCCGACCGGTACCCGCACGGGCACGGGTTCATCGCCGCCACCAGGATGAACTCGGCCGGGAAGGTCGTGCTCCGCAAGCGCCCGGCTGATCGTCACCGAGCCCTCCTCCAGCGGCTGCCGCAGGACCTCCAGCGTCTTGCGGTTGAACTCGGGCATCTCGTCCAGGAACAAGACTCCCTTGTGGGCCAGCGAGATCTCGCCGGGCTGCGGCGTGGTGCCGCCGCCGACCAGGCCCGCGTCGCTGACCGAGTGGTGGGGCGGACGGAAGGGGCGGATCGCCATCAGCGGCTGGCCGGGCTTCAGCAGCCCCATGACGCTGTAGATCCGCGTGGTCTCCAGGCTCTCGGCGGGTGTCAAGGGCGGCAGGATCGTCGGCAGCCGCTTGGCCAGCAGCGTCTTGCCCGTGCCGGGGGGGCCGATCATCAGGATATTATGCGAGCCAGCCGCGGCGATCAGCAGGGCGCGCTTGGCGTAGTCCTGGCCCTTGACGTCGACGAAGTCCTCCTCGGTGTGCGAGAGCTGGCGGAAGACCTCGTCGAGGTCCACCGCACTGCGGGACGATGTCGAGCTGGCCGGAGAGGTAGCCGACGGCCTCGGCCAGGCTGGCGATCGGGATGACGTTGAGGCCCTCGACGACGGCCGCCTCGGGGGCGTTGGCGGCGGGGACCAGCAGGCCGTCGCGACTTCTCCTCGGCGGCCTGGAGCGCCATGGCGAGGACGCCGCTTGATGGGGCGGGTCTCGCCGGTCAGCGCCAGCTCGCCGACGATGGCGAACGAGCCGGGCCGGTCCATGGCGACCTGGCCGCTGCCCAGAAGCAGCCCCAGCGCGATCGGCAGGTCGAAGCCGCCCGCGTCCTTTTTGAGATCGGCGGGTGCTAGGTTGATTATTACACGATCGATCGGCCGGCGATACCCCGAGTTGACGATCGCCCGCTCGACGCGGTGCGTGCTCTCCTTGACGGCCGTCTCGGCCAGTCCGACCAGGATCGTCTTGGGCAGGGTCGAGAACGAGACGTCGACCTCGACCTCGACGGGGGTCGCGTCGATGCCGACGAGCGTATAAGAGGCGAGCTTCGCGAGCATGAATTGCCATCCGCGCCGGGAGCCACGTCGATCGCGGGCCATGGGCCATCGTCCCGCCCGACACCGCGCGGGCGGACAGGGACAATTCTACCATGAGTTGATGGTCTGTTCACCCGGGGGCTGCCTAAATGATCCGGACGGGGCGGGATTTCGGGTCGCGGGTCGGGCTGGGCCGGGCAGGCCGGGCGGCGGAGTGGGCTCAGCCCGCGGCCGGTCCGCGCTCGAGCAGGACGACGATCACCTCCTCGACGACGCCGGTGAACCCCTTGACGTGGGGGGTGGACATCGACCGGGCGACCCAGCCCTGCCGCGCGTAGTGGTTGAGCGCCTCCTCCAGCCGCGCCAGGTCGAACTTGTTGTCGAAGTACCGATCCCGCGAGGTCAGCAGCTTGTATTCGCGGGCCCCGGCCGACGGTCGGGCCGCCGCGAGGGCGCCGTCGATCTGAGTGGTTTCGGCCACAGCCACGATGGGGACGCCGCCATCGGCCGCGGTGGGCAGGACCCACGCCGAGCCGTCGAGTCCCTCGACCTCGATCCCGTGCGCCTCGACGACCGCCGCGGGGGCCGCCGCCGCGAGCGGCCTGCCTGCCGCCGAATCGACGGGCTTGCCGGCCGCCGAATCGACGGGCTTGTCGGCCGGCGAATCGACGGGCTTGTCGGCCGGCGGCCCGGCCAGGAATCCCTCGCCGCACTTCCGGCACTTGACCCGCACGCCGATCAACGTCGCGGCGATCTTGCCCCGTTCCCCGCAGGTCGGACACGTCACGAGCGGCATCGTTACCTCCCCGGGTCGCGGTTCGGGCTCCGGGCTGGGCTGGTCCGGGCAATCCCGGCCCGGTCGCCCAGGCGATCGGTCGATCGATCGATCGGCGCGACCCCGCGCCCGCTTCGCCCCGTCACGATTCAAGGCGTTCCAGATGAAAACAAGTGCGATATGACTCCGTTGCTCAACTTACCGCGCCGGCGGGGCCGGCTCAACAGGCCGCCCACCCCACCCGTCGCCCGCCAGCCGTCGCCCGCCGCCGAGTTGCCCGGCCTGTACGTACGCCCGCTCCGACGCTCCAATGTTGCCAAAACCCAACATGACGGGGGAGTAACCCACGCAACCTTCAACATTCCTTGACATTGCCGGGGGGACTGGATGAACATTGAGTGAAAGGACGACCCCCCGCGGGAACGGGGGCGGCGAGAGGGATGGGCGATCGCGCGGTGCCGCGCGCCGAACACCACCAGGAAGTGTGTACGTATGGGCTCCTCGACCGTTTTACACCAGATTGACTCGCTGATCGATGAGCTGCTCAACGACGGCGAGGTCTCCTCATCGGCATTGGCCTCGATGCTGATGGCGGCGCGGGATTCCGTCCGCGACGGTTACCACGTCGCGCTGGCCCGTCGGATCTGGAACGCCACCAATGATCTCAAGGGACGCGAGCGGCCGCGGACCCGCTACCGTCTCGATGTCCCCGTCATCGACTGAGCGCATCTCGACGGATTCCTGCGCCTTGCACCCAGGGCACCCGACCTCTCGGCGCCTTGCCCAGACAGTCCCCGGATCGGCGAGTACGTGTACGCATGATTCGCCTGCCTGCCTTCCCGCCCCTATTGCATTGAGAATGTGTGTGCGAGGGCCCGTAGGGTGGGTCGAGCGAAGCGAGGCCCACCGATCCTGCGCCGCCGGACCGGTGGGCATGCGACGCCGGACCGGTGGGCCTCACGCCTGCGGCGTTCGACCCACCCTACGACTGCCCGATTGCCGTGCGAAGGCCCTTAGGGTGGGTCGAGCGAAGCGAGGCTCGCCGATCCTTCGCCGCCGAGCCGGTCGGCCTGCGACGCCGAACCGGTGGGCCTCACGCCTGCGGCGTTCGACCCACCCTACGACCTCTCCTCACACACTCTCAATACTCCCGGCGTTTTCGTAACCTCGTTCCCCCGGTCTCCGTGGGGACGCCGTCCGGGACGCTCCTGCGTCCTTGGGCCTCCGCCGGCGACGCCGAGCGTCGAAGACGGCATCCCCACGGAGACCGTGGGAACGAGGTGGATCGCCTTCGCGGTGGTGTGCGGCGAGGAGTGTCCGAAATTCCCGGAGGTTGCCACGACCCTGCCGGCTTCGTAACCTGGATCGGCATCCGGTGACCGGTCTCGCGAAGAGAGGGGTCGGGGGCCGGCCGGGATCGGCCGTTGCGGGCGATCTCGCTCGTGGCCCTGTCGGTCGGAACGCTTGCCCCTTTTTGGCCCCGCCGGACGACGGTCCATCACCGAGAGAACCCTCGCCGATCGAGTCCGCCGCCGGGGAGGCCCGCGCGGTTGGCCGGACTCCCTGCCGGGTAATGGCTCCCCATGATCCGCTGCTTCCTCGTGCTGGCCGTCGCGGGCGGGTCGCTCCTCGTCGTCGACATCGGGGTGGGGTGCTGGGCGGCCGCCGAGGTCTCCGGGCCGCACGACGGCGGGCGAGTCCTGCACCGGCTGGTCTCGTCGGCGGCGGTCGTCGTCGTGCTGGGGACTCACGCGACCGTCATCGCCTACTTCCTGGCGACGTGCCACCGGGTCGAGGCGGCGGCGCGGGCGGAAGCAACGGCGACGGTCGATCGGCTGCCCGACTGGTACCTCGCGCAGTCCCGGCGGAACGCGCGGCGGCCCTTGCCGTGCATCGTCGGCGGCGCGACGGCGATCACGATCGCGGCCGGCCTGGGGGTCGCCGCCGAGTCACCCGGCGCGGCCTGGTCTGCCTGGCACCTGGGCGCCGCGACCCTGGCCGTGGCGTTCAACCTCGGCTCGTTCGCCGTCGAGTACGCCGCGATGGTCGGTCAGGCCCGGTTGCTCGGGGACCTGGAGGACCACGCCAGACGCCCGGGCGGCGGGCGGCTCGGGCCGGCCGCGGCGGGCGAGGGCCGGTCGGCCGTGGCCGGCTCGTGAGCCGGTCGGGCCGGGGGATCAACGCATACGCCGGGAGTCGCTGATGTCGCCGCTGGGGATCGTCGTCCTGATCGTGCTGGTGGACCTGCTGGGCTTCTCGATCGTGATGCCGCTGCTGGCGCCATTCGCCCGGCATTACGGGTTTTCGGAGTGGCAGATCGGCCTGCTGTTCTCGGCCTATCCGCTCTGCCAGCTCGTGGCCGGTCCGATCCTGGGCCGGCTGAGCGACCGGTATGGCCGCCGCCCGATCCTGATCCTGAGCCAGGCGGGGACCGCGGCGTCGTTCCTGATCCTCGGCCTGTCGCGGCAGTACTGGATCATGCTGCTGGCGCGGATGCTCGACGGCGCCTCGGGCGGGAACATCCTGGTGGCGCAGGCGTACGTCGCCGACGTGACGAAGCCCGAGCACCGGGCGCGGGGCATGGGGCTGATCGGCATGGCGTTCGGGCTGGGGTTCGTGCTGGGCCCGCTGATGGCGGGCCTGCTGCTGAGCCTGCCCGTCGGCGGAGGACCTGCGGCTGCGGCTGCCGTTCCTGGTGGCCGCGGGGTTCTCGACGGTGGCCTGGGTGCTGGTGCTGGCGCGGCTGCCCGAGTCGCGGCCGCGCGACGGCGAGGACCGGCCGTCGGCGCGGGTGCTGAGCCGCCGGGGGCTCGCCGACACCGTCCGGCTGCCGGGAGTCGGCCGGCTGGTGCTGGTCGGGTCCCTGGGCATCCTGGCGTTCGCGGCGTTCGAGGGGACGTTCGCCCTGATGCTCGGCCGGCGGTTCGGCTGGGGCCCGCGGCGGGCGTCGTTCGCGTTCGCGGCGATCGGGCTGCTGAGCGCGGGCGTGCAGGGCGGCCTGATCCGCCGCCTGGTCCCGCGCTCGGCGAGCCTCGGCTGATCGTCGCCGGGATCGCCCTGGCCGCCGCGGGCTTCGCCGGCCTGGCGATCTCCACGGGCGTCGCGGGGCTGGCCGCCTCGATGCTGCTGCTGGGGACGGGGCAGGGGGTACTCGGTCCGTCGGTCTCGGGCCTGCTCTCGCGGAGGACGCCCGACCGCGAGCAAGGCGCCGTCTTCGGCACGTTCAGCTCGGCCCAGACGCTCGCGCGGATGATCAGCTACTCGGCCTCGAACATCCTGCTGGGCCGGGTCTCGACGGCCGCGCCCTACTGGGCCGGCTTCGGGGTGGACCTGCTGGCGCTGGCCGCGGCGGTACCGGTCGCGGTCGGGGCTGGGGTCACTGCTGGTGCTGATGCTGATGCTGATGCTGATGCCGTCGGATCGGACGTGCCCTCGGA
Source organism: uncultured Planctomycetota bacterium (assembly GCA_963771445.1). Classification (GTDB taxonomy): domain Bacteria; phylum Planctomycetota; class Planctomycetia; order Isosphaerales; family Isosphaeraceae; genus JAKAUH01. Next base: position 569,057 of record CAVYTQ010000003.1, read on the forward strand.
CGAGCTGGGCAGGTCGCGGTCGAGGTAGCCGCCGATCCGGGCCGGGTCGGTGTAGGCGTACCGGGTCATGATCCGGACGACCTCGTCGCGGTGGGCGATCAGGATCCGCACCGCCTCGACCAGCGCCTCGGGTCGCGCCGCGAAGAGCTGCCGGGCCAGCTCGTGGCGGACCTGCGGCTGTTTCGGGTCCTCGTCGGTGATCAGGGCGAAGAGCCGCCGCGCCCCCTCGTGCTCTCGCGGCGGGCGGCGGGCGGCGAGGTGCCGCGCGGCGGCCAGCAGGCCCTCGGGGTCGGTTCGCGACCATTCCAGCACGGCCTGGTTCGTGGCCAGCCGGTGGACGTTGATCCGGCGGACGCGGCCCTCGGCGTCGTACTCGGCGAGCAGGCCGTCGCCCCAGAGGCGGGCGAGCCAGGGGACATGGCGGCGGACCCAGGCCGGCGACGCGGGCGGATCCGGGCGGCTGCGGTCGCCCGACTCGAGCAGCACGAACAGCGCCCAGGCGCGCGAGACGGCGACCGGGTCGGCCACGGTCGCCACCCGCGCGCCATCGAGCTGCCTCGGCGTGCTGGCGTACCAGGGACGCATCCCGAATAGCAGCCGCGTGAAGGCCGTCGCCTTCGAATCCTGGGTCAGCAGGATCACGAACGGGAACGGCTCGGAATCGCCCCGACCCAGGATGATGTCGCGGCGGATCAGCCCCAGGCTCTGCTGGTCCAGGAAGACCGGCATCGAGGTCCCGGTCTGCTTGTTGAGATGGTCGAGCCGGGCGTTCGGCGGCAGCCTTCGGTTCAGGTCGTCGAGCACCGGGCCGTTGAACGCGTCGTACCAGTACGACAGCTCGAATCCTCGCTCCCAGGCGCCGCGAGGTCCGCCGATCAGCTCGTTGTAATAGGAGAGCTCGTACGGGTGAATCCGCACCAGCTCGACGGCCGACGGCCCGAGCACGGCGGCCGCCGTCGCCAGCCGCCACCAGCGGGCCGACCCCGGCCGACGGACGACCCGCGCCAGCAGGTCGCCCAGCCACGACGCCCCCCAGCCCGCGAACGCCGCCAGGAAGAAGAAGGTCGGCAGGAACAGGCGGACGCCGTCATGGGCCGGCGTCGGGAACATCCGGATCACGGGCAGGGTCAGGAAGTGGACGAGGAAGTACAGCGGCACGCGGTCGCGTCGGACCTGGAGGACCCCCCAGGCCAGCCCGATGCCCGCGGCGGCGAGGATCGCGGCGGGGACCGTGATCGCCATCAGCACCCAGGCGTTCTGCCAGGGGAGGCTGAACTCGTAGAGCTGATCAAAGTAGAGGATCTGGATATCGGGGAGCACGCCGCGGCGCGACAGGCTGAGCGTGTAATAGTGGGTCAGCCGGGGCAGGGTCTCGCGCCACCAGGCCGGATTGCCCAGCCAGCCGACGACCGGGGCGAAGGCCAGGATGGCCGTGAAGGTCTCGAGTCCCGGCCGCTCGGCTCCCCAGACCTTGCTGCCTCGGAAGATCCGCCCCAGCCCGCGACGGACCAGCCAGACGGCCAGCGGGACCGCCAGGATCGCGCCCGGCCAGTCGCTCGACGGCCAGTGCGTCCACTGGTTCACCTTCTGCGGCGGCGGCAGTTGCCGCTGGAGGAGCTGGATCTGCTGGAACGCCAGCGCCAGGGGTGCGAGCATCAGGCCGACCGTGATGATCCCGTCGATCCAGTCGGCCCGCCTCGGCCGGAGCACGGCCGGGACCAGCCGGGTCGCCGCCAGCCAGAAGAGCAGCGGCAGCAGCACCATCACGGCGGCCATCTTCTCGACGAACGCCAGGCCCAGGAGCACGCCGACGAGCACCCGCCATCGCCGCGCGCCGGGCTCGGACAGGCCCTTCCAGAACGCCAGGGCCGCAGCCGCCCAGAGCATCAGGCCGGGGACATCGGTGTCGATCAGGTGCGCCTGGCCGTACAGCCGGGGCATCAGCAGGAGCGACCCGGCCATCACCGCGCCCGCAGCGATCCCGTATCGCCGCGCCAGGAAATGGAATCCGATCGTGATCGTCAGGGCGAACTCGATCAGGGTCGCCATCCGCCGCGCGGGGATGTCCTGCATCCAGCCGCCCAGCACCGCGTATGTCGCCAGGTTCAACTGACCCGCAAGCGGCGGGTGGAAGTTGATGCCGAATCGCCCGTAGTGCCAGTAATACAGGAGAGTCTGCGGGTCCATCTGCGCGCGGACGTCGTCCCAGCTCCGCACCCGGGCCCATTGCCCCCACCACTGCCCCGACAGGAGCTGGCTGTAGCGGTAGGCCGGCTCGTCCCAGGTCAGGCCGAGGTCGGCCACGGTCGGGATCAGGGCGGCCAGCGCAACGGCGAAGACCGCCAGGGCCGCCCGCCGGAGGGCCCGGGGCGAAGGCATCGGGTCGGATGCAGACGAGCCCGGCGCGGCGGCCGGTGCCTCGTCAACGGCCGGCTCGTCAACGGCCGGTGCGACCGCCGATCCCGCAGCGGTACTGGACCCGTTCTCGCGTGGAGTCTCCCGCTCGAATCCGACGCGCTTCTCGATCCCGGCTTCATGCATGCTCTGGCATTCCTGCGGAAACCCCGTCCGACCCGCCGCCGCTCCCATTATCGGGGCAGGTCCGTCGGCCGGGCAAGCCGCGCCGGGCTCGCGAGTGGACTCGGTCGCGTCCAGTTCGGGGCGCCAATCGAGGGACGCGGGGCCTCCTTGGCGGCGGGGCCGGCCCGCCAGAGCATGTCTCGGTCGTCGCGTGAAACACTCAATAGAGAGCGCGTAACGCACCGATGGCCTACGGACGGGGGAGCGAAGGCCACCGAACGGGCCGGTCTCTCGTGGGAGCCAGCTCTCGCCGGCGAACGGTCGGGCCGAAGCCGCACGGATCGGGCCGACCGGGTCGGGCCGATGCCGACCGGGTCGGGCCGATGCCGACCGGGTCGGGCCGGCCGGATCGGGAGCAGGAGCTCCCTCCTACAGGGAGACCGAACCGGGCCGGGCCGATCCGTTGTGGGAGCCGGCTCCTGCAGGCGATCGGTCGGGGACGGCGCCGGTCGTTGGACTGTGAGCCACCCGACTGTTCGGCGATCTAGAACGCGGACGGCCGCGAATCCGACCGGAGACCTCGCTCGAGCACTTCATCGATCGTATGCATGCGGAGCTGATCGGTGATCTGATCGGCCTGGCTCGTACGCATGGCGAGAACCGGATGGCTCGGGCGGGCCGCGCCTTCCCGCTCGATCACGAGATCGATCGCTCGGGTCACCCGGACACTCGACCGGGCGAGCGGGACGGCGCTCGTGATCATGCCGCCGCCCTTGCTCAGGACGGCCGTGGCATTCACGCCGTTGTCCAGCGGCCGGCCCGTCGCGTCGAGCAGGCTCGCGGCGTGGACGGTCAGCTCCATCGCGGCGCCGGCCGCGAGGGCCTTGCGAGGCGTCAGGGTCACTGCGAACGTCGAGGCGTTGTAGGTCGCCCCGGCGAGCGCGACCGGCTTGCTCTTCTGCTTCTTCGACTTCGCGACCGTGGCGAGGCCGTAGGCGCCGAGGGCCTGCGCGTCGCCCGCGTTGAGCGCCTCGCTGAACTGCAGCACGATGACCGAGGTGGTCTTGTGCTTGCCGGACTTGACCTTCTGGATCGAGACCCGCTCGAGCATCGCCGGCGGGGACGTCGGCGAAGGTGTCGGCGTCGGAGTCGGGCTGACCGTGGCGGGGGTGATCGTGAGCGTGCCGGCGACATACGTGATCTGGTAATTGGACGACGATGCGCCGCCGACGGTGATGGGATAGGTGCCCGCCGGGCTGCCGGCGGTCGCCGTCGTGGAGATCGTCGCCGTCGTGGTCAGGCTGGCGGCGGTGTCGCCGTTGACGAAGCCGCTGTAGGTCGCCGAGAGCGCGGGGACCGCCTGGCCGGCGACCATGCCGGCGGACGCGGCGGTGATCGTCAGGGCGCCTTGTCAACCATCTGCGGTACCGAACCGGTGTTCGCCGCGTAGGCAGCATCCCCCGAGTAGACGGCAATTACGGTGTGATCGCCGGCCGCGAGGGACGTCGTGGCCGGGCTGACGGCCTGGCCGCCGACCAGCGCCACCGGGGCCCCGAAGGGCTGGCCGTCAACCTCGAATTGCACGTTGCCGCCGGAGGTCGGCGAGCCGGATCCGGAGGCGGCGACAGTGGCTGTGAAGTTCAGCGATTGGCCATACCGAGACTCGGGCTCGCTCGACGTCACACCGACGGTCACCGGAGACGTCGTGAACGTCACGACCTCGGTCGTCGCCTGGGCACCGGCCGGAGTCGGCTGGACCAGGCCGATGTGGCTTGTGGCCACGCTGTAGAAGCCGTAGGTGTGGCCGACGACGCCCGGGTACGCGGCCGAGGTCTGCGTCGTGGCGGTCTGCCAGGGTGTGAACGGCCCGCCGTCGTCGGAGACGTAGACGTTATAGGAGGCGACGCCCGAGCCCGAGCCGTCGGAGCCCGACCAGCATGACGGGGATGCTCGTGGTCGTCGTCGCGGCCGGCAGCGCGGCGACCGCGCTCGTCGGCACGGTCGCGTCGATCGTGACGAGGGCCTGCTTGGTGGGGTCGATCCCTTCGCTCGGGTTCTCGTCGCTCACCAGGTCGGTGGCGAGGGTCTGGCCCCGGTCGAACGTGATGTCGGCGACGTTGCGGATCGCGGTGCCGGTGGCCAGGCCGGCCTTCGGGTTGATCGTGAAGCTGACGAATCCGATCCCGTGTCCGGTGCCGTCCTCGGGCGGCAGGAACCCGGTGAGCAGGCTGGCGGGCGGCAGCCCGGTCGCCGGGTCGATCGACTGGAACGACGCGGAGAGCATGCCCGTGACCGGGTCCAGGTTCATGGTGACGTCAACGTCGAACGTCTGGCCGTTCTCGGTCGTGCTCACGGTGGTGGCGTAGCGCTGCAACCCCGCCGGGATCGCGACATAGGTGCTGCCGAACCCGAACGCCGAGAGCTGGAGCGTGGTCCAGTCGAGCCCGGAGGGGAGCTGGTCCGTGATGTCAACCCGCTGCGCCGGCGCCGTGGCGGTCGGGTCGTTCTCGTACTCCACCTCGTATGGCAGGAGTGAGCCGGCGGCGACGAAGTTGCTGCTCCCGTAGCCGGCGGGGCCGATCAGGGTGTTCGGATCGCGGGCGGCTGCGAGAATCGCATTGATGATCGTGGTTATGAAACTCGGTGGGGCCGGGAAAGAAATCAAAAACTTGAGCGTGGATTCGACGGTGTTGATGATGTTGGTGATTGGGAGATGACCCTGCCCTGTACCAACCGCGCTCGGGGTGCTGGGGGTCGGGAGGTGCTGGAGGAACCTGGGCAACTTCGGCATGTCGGGGGGCTCGACCGCGTAATCCTTGACCAGGGAGAGAAGATCGGCTTCTGATGTGACATTATGACTAATGACGCTATTGGTAGAATTGGTCCACTGGGCGACGGGCGTGAGGTTCTTCTGCGCCTGCTGGGCCTGCTCGGGATTGTCGGTGCCGATGGCGCGGCTTCGCTGGGCCCAGGTCACCACGAGCGGGGTGAATTCGACCACGGTCAGGGTGACGAAGATGCCGACCCCCACGACGATCCAGATGAATTCGCCGCTGGGGTCAACGTTCCTGAGCGGGTTGTTCTCGCCATAGGTCTCCAGGTTAGCCTGGCCGCCGGGTAAACCGAGCGGATCGGGCGAGGTGAAGTGCCCGGTGGCCGGGTCGTATCGGCGCGCCCGCATGTCGAGGAGGCCGGTGCCGTCATCCTGGACGCCGAGCTGCCCGACGAACAGGAAGGGGTTCGTCAACTCGGCCTTGATCGTCGTGGATTGGCCGAACGGCAGGTAACTGTATTGATTGACGTAGCGGCCGTCGGTCCCCGTGATCCCGACGGTCAACCCGACGATGTTGAAGTCGTAGTAGGCGGCATTGCCCGTCGCGCCGACCTGGCTGACCAGGCCGATACCGTAGGTAAAATGGGCCGTCAAGGCGCCGGCGCTGAAAGTGGCGACCACGTTCCCGAGCCCGACCGGATCGATCTGGAACCGGGTCGTCACGCCCTTGATCGTCTGCGAGACCTTGTACCCGAGCGAGTTGTAGGTATAGCTGGCGCTCAGGCCCGGCCCGCTGACCGACGTCAGTTGGTCCAGCGAGTTGTAGGTGTAGCCCGTCGTGACGCTCCCGGCCATCTGCGCGATCAGGTTGCCGTCGAGGTCGTACCGGTAGGTCGTGATCACGCCGTTCGTGGTGCTGCTGGTGTATTCGTTGACAGTGTTGACGACGTAAATGGTGGTCACGCCGTTGACCGTCTCGGAGGTCCGGTTGCCGGCCGAGTCGTAGGCGTATTGCAGGCTCTGCGCGGCGAGCCCGTCCGGGTTGGAGGCGTTCGGCGCGAAGACGGCGGCGATCAACTGGCTGTCGGCGTCGTAGGTATATTGCCACTCGCCGTCCCGGTTGGTGTCGGTGAGCACGTTGCCGAGGGCGTCGTACTTGTAATCGTCGAAGGAATTGACCGTCGAATGGTCCGGAGCCTCGTTCGTGATCGATCGCACTTCACCGTCGGCGTTGTAGATATAGGTGGTCCTCGTGCCGTTGCCCATGTCCTTTTGAATCAGGAACCCCGCCGCGTCGTAGGTGTACTGTACGATCAGGTTGCCGCCGGCATCGGTCAGCTTCGAGAGTCGGCCGAGCGCGTCGTAGGTGTAGTTGGTCGCGAAGCCGGTCTGATCGACGCTCTGCGTGCGACGGCCGGAGGCGTCGTACGTGAACTTCAGGTAAGTCCCGTCGGGGTAGGCGACCTCGGTCAGGAGGTCGGGGCTGGCCGGGTCCGTGTAGGAGAACGTGGTGGTGCCGCCGGCGTCGATGGCCGTCAGCAGGTTGCCGCGGGCGTCGTAGTGGTAGGAGTAGGAAGTGCCGTCCGCGAACGACTCGGTCGCGACCAGGCCCTGGGCGTTGTACGTCACGCCGATGGCCTGGCCGTTGGCGTTGACGTACTGCGTCGCCTCGCCGAGCGGGTTGTAGGTGGCCTGTCGCTCGGAGCCGTCGGCATTGGTGACCGACAGCAGGTCGTTCTGGGCGTCGTAGGCGTAGCTCGTCGTGTTCCCCTTGGCGTCGGTGTAGCTCGTCAGGTTGTTGTTCGCGTCGTGGGTAAACTGGGTCGTCAGGCCGAGGGGATCGGTCACGCTGGTGACGTCGCCATTCGCATCATACGTGGCGAGCGCCGTGACGCCCCCCGGGCCGATGACCTCGGCCAGGTTCAGGTTGCTGTCGTAATCGTAGTGGGTGACGTTGCCGAGCGGGTCGATAATCTCGGCGGGCTCGCCGTCGAGGTTGAAGTACACGGTCGTCTGGTTGCCATCGGCGTCGGTCGTGACGTATCCGCCGGGGCTCAGGTAGGACCAGGTCCGGTCCTCCTGGCCGCCGTCAACGTGGACGTCATCGAGCCGGCCCTGCGAGTCGTAGCCGAAATACGTGTGCGTGCCGTCGGGGTAGGCGACCTCGGCGAGGGCATTGTCCCGCGCGGCCGGCCCGCCGGTGGCGTACGAGTACGTCGTTATGCCGAGCTCGTCGGCGTAGCTCGTGAGGAACTGGCCGGTCGGATCGTAGGCGTAGGTCTCGGTCCGGCCGGCCGAGTCCGTCAGGCTCGCCAGGCGGCCGGCCGCGTTGTAGGCCAGGTCGATGAATTCGCCGTTGGAATGGGTCAGGGAGGCGAGAAGGCCCGCGGCGTTGTAACTGGCCGTGATGCGGTTGCCGTGGGTGTCCTCGACGTACGCCAGCGTGCCGTTGGCGTTGAACTGGTCAACCGTGCCGTCGGGGCCGACGAGCCGGTAGGCGCCGCCGCCCGTCGCGGTCAGGGTCTCGCCCTCCGAGCCCGGCTGGGGCGAGAAGGTGCCGTCGGGCAACTGGCTGAAGTAGGTCGAGGTCCCGTCGTCGTCGATCAGGACGTCGCCGTTCGGCTGGGTCGCGGCCGAGATGTCCCAGTTCGTGGTCCAGCCATAGCCGAGGATACCCTCGGCATACCGGCCCGAGATCGCCTGCTGGTACGACTGCGAGAAGGTCAAGTCCATCCCCGGCGCGGGCAGGTCGTCGTCGACGACCGAGGCGAGCGTGGCGGCCGTGTAGACCGCGTCGGCCTTCTCGATCTCGAAGGTCAGCAGGCGGCCCAGGTCGTCGGTCGGCTGGCCCATGGCGGCGAGGTAAACGGCGTCGGCGTCGAGCGTCTGGAGGTACTGGCCCCACGTCGATCCCAGGCTGGCGGTCAGGTTCGGGAAGATCGCGCCCCACGCCGCCTGGTCGATGGTGCCCGGGCGAATCCCCGCTTCCAGGGAGCTCCAGTCGATCGTCGCCGTGTTCGTGGCCTCGAGCGCGCCGAGGGTGAACTCGACGGGCTGCGACGTGTCCTTGAGATCCTGGTTCCACCCGCCGTAGTAGACCGGGACCGTGACGCTCTCGCCCGGCGCGAGCACGCCGGGGACCGCCCCGCTGGCCAGGAACTGGACCGACGTGCTGAAGCCGGCCGGCTCGCTGGAGCTGAAGTAGCCCAGGCCCGCCAGCCGGGGCTGGAGCCCGAAGAAGCCGCCTTGCAGGCCGCCCTGCGTGGCCGTCAGCACGAGCAGCGGGGCCGGCATGGGCGCCGTGCCGATGTTGCTGTACGTCACGTAGACGGTCGAGGCCTGGTGATACCCGAGCGGGGCGGCGAGGTCGATGCTCGTCGACAGGACGCCGGCGCCGCCGCCGGTCACGGTGAGCGCGGCCGGCATCGTCTGGCTGTGGCCCTGGCTGTCGGTGATCCGCACCGAGTAGGTGCCGGCGGGCAGGGCGCCGGCCGGCAGCGTGGCCGAGAGCGACGGCGGCGGGTTCGTGCCCCCCTTCTCGATCAGCCGAGGCTGCTCGCCCAGATGGGTCGGCGCGAGATACAGCGGCGACGCGGGGTACACCGTCCCCCCCGACGAGATGAACTGGATCTGGTAGGCCGTCGACGACTGGAACTCCATCGGGAAGACGCCGGAGGCCACCAGCGTCGACGGCCCCGATGCATCGATCCGGCCGGGCGCGAACCCCGTCACCGCGAACGGCGGGGTCTGGATCTCGACCGTGGCCTGGCCGCCCGGGCTCGCGACCAGGTTGTGATAGACCAGGATGTCGTAGGTGCCGGGCTGGGCCGGCACGGTCAGCGTCGGGTCGGGACCGGTCCCACCGGTGCGGTACTGGTAGACCGCGATCGTCGGGGCCTGGCCCTCCATCACGAGGATCTCGTTCTGATCGCTCGCGTTGGTGTCGGTCACGCTGATGGAGAGGACCGCCGGGCTGTTGAGGGTGACCTGGTAGAGCTGCTCCTGCCCGCTGGCCACCAGCGACTCCTGCGCCGGCGTGCCGGGGGTCAGCGTCGCCTGCGGCGGGGTTGACAGGTTGAAGCCATAGGCTCCCGGCCGGTCGGCGGTGAGGTGGGCCGTCAGCAGGTAGCTCCCCGCCTGGGGCAGCGTGACCGTGCCCGAGCTGGCCGTCAGGCCCGTGAAGACCGTCACGCCGTCCGGCCCCGTCAGGTCGAACGCGATGGCCGAGCTCGACGCGGCCGTCAGGTTGAACTGCACCGGCTCGCCGGCCGCCGCCGAGAAATTCCAGTGGTCGGCGGCGTAGGGCGAATCGAGCTGGCCTTCGACGTTCTCGTTCAGGCCCAGCACATTCTCGTGGGCCGTCGCGTCCCATTCGGAGACGACGTAATCACCGGTGCTGCCCGGCGCGGCCGACGGGGCCTGGACCTTCACCTGATAGGTGCCGTCGGCGGGCAGCCGGATGCCGGACAGGACGACGTCGGCCCCCGCCTGGGCGCTGCTCCCCGACGCCAGCACGGTCCCGTCGGGTGCCACCACCTGGACCTGGGCGTTGCTGAGATACGGCTGGAGCGGGACGATCGTACCCTGGCTCCCCGTGTCGACCACCACCGTGACGGCCCGACCGGCCAGGCCGTAGAACGTCCACGTGTCCACCTGGCCGGACTGGCTCAGTCGGCCGGGCGCCGGCGTGTCGAGGACGAGCGGGCCCCCGGGCGTCAGTTGCTGGATGGTCCCGCCCACGATCGTCCCGCCGACCTGCGATTGCCGCGCATAGACATGCAGCCCGTTCAGGTCGAGCGTGGTGCCGAAGGGCACGACCAGCGCGTTGACATACAGCGCATCGGCGGCGGAGCCGGCCGCGGGGACGTTCTGCGCGGCGTCCGTCAACCGGACATAGGTGCCGTTGCCCAGGGCCAGCGTCCCGTAGTCGAAGTTGTCCACGAACCCGGCCGAGACGTCGCCGAGGTCCTGGCTCATGACCTCCAGGGTCTGCGGCGCGGCGGCGGTGCCGGTGCCGTCAAGGAGCACGGTGCCCGCAGGGGCGAACTGGTCGGCATTCGTCGTGCCGCCGCCGAGGTTGCCGGCCGGCGCGAGCGTGGCGTTGGGGCCGATGGTGAGGGTCTGCGAGCCGCCGAACGCGAGATTGCCCGATCCGATGTTCAGGGTCCCCGACGAGACCGCGACGGTGCCCGCGCCGCTCACCGTGAACGTGATGACGCTCTGGCCAGTCCCTCCGGTCTTCTCCAGGATGCCGTTGTTGACGAACGACGTCCCGGTCGAGCCCAAGGCGTCCACGTTGGCGTCGGCCTCGACGTCGAAGATGGCCCCCACAGCGTTGTCGATCGTCGTGCCGTTGGTGCTGGCCGAGATCGAGCTGGTCATGGTGTCGTCGATGGTCCCGGCGTTGGTCAGGGTCCCGGAGAGGTAGCGCCGGCGCCCCTGAGATGGTCAGATTGCCGGCGTTGGTGATCGTGCCGCCGACGCCATTCCCGTTGACCCATTGCAGGAGGTTGGCGGGGAAGTCGAGGGTCAAGCCGGACCCGGTAAAGCTCCCCTGGTCCGCCAGGAGGACGGAGCCTCCCCCGGACCCGGAGAACGTGCCCGAGAAGGTCCCCTCCAGGCTGACCGTCCCGCCGGCGCCGGCCGTGATGACGGCATTGGCGCCGGTGCCGCCACCGGCCAGGTCGAGGGTGCCGGACGTGTCGGCGACCGTGCCCGGGCCGTTCACCGGGAGCCGGACCGGGCTGACGCCGGTGCCGGCGGTCTTCTCCAGCAGCCCGGCGTTGTTGAAGGCCATGCCGATGGCGCCGTTGGCGGGATTCAGGGCGGCGTCGGAGGCCAGGTCGAAGGTGGCGCCGGCCTGGTTGTCGATCGCCGTGTTGTCGGTGGCGTTGATCGACGCGCCGGCGTTGACGACGACCGTCCCGGCGTTGGTGAACGTGCCCGAGAGGGTCAGGCCGGAATTCGCCGTGACGGTCAGCGTGCCGAGGTTGGTGACGGTGCCGGCCACGGCGCCGGCGCTCCACTGGAGCACGCCGCCGGTGAAGTCGAGCGTCGCGCCGGTGCCGGCCCCCGTGAACGCCGGGCTGAACTGGGTCCTCGACGAGAGCCCGACGGTGCCGGCGCCGGAGCCGGCGAAGGTCCCCGAGAAGCTCCCGCTGAGCGTCACCGCCGCGCCGGCGGCCGCGTCGATCGTGGCATTCCCGATGCCGCTGCCGCCGTCGAAGAGCTGGAGGGTGTTCGTGTCGCCCTCGATCCTGCCCGAGTTGTTCACCGGCACGTTGATCGAGCTGATGCCGATGCCCCCGGTCTTCTCCAGGAGCCCGGCGTTGTTGAAGGCCATGCCGGTGGCGCCGTTGGCGGGATTCAGGGCGTCGTCGGAGTCCAGGTCGAAGGTGGCGCCGGCCTGGTTGTCGATGGCCGTGTTGTCGGTGGCGTTGATCGACGCGCCGCCGTTGACGACGACCGTCCCGGTGTTGGTGAACGTCCCCGAGAGGGTCAGGCCGGCATTCCCCGTGACCGCGAGCGTGCCGAGGTTGGTGACGGTGCCGGCCACGGCGTTGGCGCGCCACTGGAGCACGCCGCCGGTGAAGTCGAGCGTCGCGCCGGTGCCGGCCCCGGTGAACGCCGGGCTGAACAGGATACTGGAGGACAGCTCGACGATGCCCGCTCCGGAGCCGGCGAAGGTCCCCGAGAAGCTGCCGCAGAGGCTCACGGTCCCGTCGGCGTCGGCGTCGACGGTGTCGGCGCCGATGCCGGTCCCGCCGCCGGTGAGCTGGAGGGTGCCCGAGTCGCCGGCGATGGCGCCGGAGTTGTTCACCGGGAGCTGGACCGTGCTGACGCCGGTGCCGGCGGTCTTCTCGAGGGTCCCGGCGTTGTTGAAGACCATGCCGGTGGCGCCGTTGGTGGGATACAGGGCGCCGTCGGAGGCCAGGTCGAAGGTGGCGCCGGCCGCATTGGTGATCGTCGAGTTGTCGGAGACGACGAGCGTCGCTCCGCCGGTGACGGCGACCGTCCCGGTGTTGTCCAGCGCGCCAGACAGGTTCAGTTGCGAGGTCCCGGGGAGCGTGAGCGTGCCGGCGTTCGCCAGCGTGCTATTCAGGGTGCCCCCGGTCCACTGGCTGCCGCTTCCCGATGCGGTCAGCGTCGCGGTGCCCCCCACCATACCGCTGGCCAGCGTGAAATTGCCGGTCACCGTCAGGGCGTTGTTGACGTCCAGCGTACCGCCCCAGGTGTTGTCGATGACGACGGAGCCGACGGTCTCCGCCGCGTTGACGACGGCCGTCCCGACCTGGCTCTGGCTGGAGCTGAAGTCGGCCGTATCCGACGGCCCGGGAACCCCCAGGGACCAGTTGCCGGCGTTGCTCCAGCCGTCGCTGCCGTTGGACCGGGCCGATGCGCCCGTCCAGTAGTCGACCGCCAGCATGGTGCGGTCCTCCAGGATCTGGATCGTCGGGATGAGGAAGAGCTTCCCTCGACGATTCGCGCGGTGGCGCCGCGACGAGCGGCCGACGCGGGGCACCGGCGCCCCCTGGGACGGAGCATGCGACATGACCAAACTCCCCGACCGGGGCCCTTGTGGAAGTTCTCGCTGAACGCGCCGGATCGCGGCAAGGTCGATCGTCTTCGGCCGGCTCGCACGACTTGAGTGGGCTCCCTCTACCTCGCCTGGCTCGAAAAGGATCGCGAATCGGACAAGCCTGTCGGAAAAAATCTTCAGCGCGGCCATTCCCAGGGGCCGGTGGGTTGTTTGGACCTCGCCGGCGCTCATATAATGGATGCGTGGACAATGGCGTTCTGTGCGCGTCGTCGGGCCGCGAGGGGCGTTGACGATGACAGATCCCGAAGACGAGGGTGGTCGGCTGGTGGCCGCGGCGCGCCGGCTCGCGCGAGGCGCTGGGCCATGCGCTCGAGCACAGCCGGCGGTATCTGCTGGCGATCGCCGAGCGCCATCTCGACCCGGACCTGCGGGCCAAGGGAGGTGCGTCGGACCTGGTCCAGGAGACTTTCCTGGAGGCCCAGCGCGATTTCCGCGGTTCCGGGGCTCGTCGCCCGAGGAGTTCCGGGCGTGGCTGCGACAGGCGCTGCTCCATAACGTCGGGGCGTTCACGCGGCGATTCCGCGACACCACGAAGCGCTCCGTCGATCGCGAAGTCGCCTTGCGAGCGGGCGGCTCGTCGAACGGGCCTCGGGCCGGACCCGGCCGGATCGGCCCTCTCGCCCAGCGCGGCGGCGATGGCCGACGAGCAGGCCGTAGCCTTGCGCCGGGCCCTGGATCGGTTGCCGGAGGAGCACCGCCGGGTGGTGGTGCTCCGCTTCGAGGAGGAGCGGTCGTTCGAGGAGATCGGCCGCCTGACCGGTCGCTCCCCCGATGCCGTCCGCAAGATCTGGGCGCGGGCGATGGGGCGGCTGCGGCAGGACTGCGAAGGTCCCTCATGATCCCCGACGAGCCCGAGGCGACCCCGGGTGAGGAGGGGTTCTCCCTCTGGCTGGCCGCCTGCGACGAGCAGCTCGCCGCGGGGGCATCGGCGGCGTTGCCGGAGGGAGCCGAACTGCCCGAGTCGCTGCGATCGCGGCTGGAGCGGGAGGTCGCCTGGTGTCAGTGGGTCCGCCAGGCGTGGCCTCGGGGCGACCCCTCGCTCCGGGGGCCGGCGCCGGGCGAGGCGGGCGAGGAGCCGGAGACCCGCGTGCTGATGGACGGCGAGGGGCCGGCGCCGGCCGCGCCGTCGGCCGAGCGACTCGGCCGCTTCGTCATCGAGCAGGAGCTGGGCCGGGGGGGCTTCGGGATCGTCTACCGGGCGTACGACCCGCGGCTCCGCCGCGTGGTCGCCCTGAAGGTCCCGCGGGCCGAGGTCCTCATGACCGCGGGGTTGCGCGCGCGGTTCGAGCAGGAGGCGATGGCCGCCGCGGCGCTGGACCACCCCAACATCGTGCCGGTCTACGAGGCCGGCGTCGACGGCGAGACCTGCTACATCGCGTCGGCGTATTGCCCCGGACTCACGCTGGCGGCGTGGCTGAAAGGGCGCACCAGGCCGGTGCCGTATCGCGCGGCGGCCGGATTGGTGGCCACCGTGGCCGAGGCCGTCGAGCATGCCCATCGCCGCGGGGTCCTGCACCGCGACCTGAAGCCGAGCAACATCCTGCTCGAGGAGCACGCCGATGCGACGGCCGCCGGGGGCGATCAAGTCGACGACGAGCCGGTCCCCCGCATCGCCGACTTCGGGCTGGCCAAGCTCCTGTCGCCGGGGCCCGGTGAGGCCGCCGCGGCCAATCCGACGCTCAGCGGGGTCATCCTGGGGACGCCCAGCTACATGGCGCCGGAGCAGGCCGACGGTCGGTCCGGCGTCGTCGGCCCGGCGGCCGACACCTACAGCCTGGGGGTGATCCTCTACGAGGCGCTGACCGGCCGGCCGCCGTTCCAGGCCGACTCGACGCTGGAGACCCTGACGCTCTTGCGGACGCAGGACCCCATCCCTCCGTCCCGGCTGCGGCCGCGACTGCCGCGCGACCTGGAGACGATCTGCCTGAAATGCCTGGAGAAGGACCCAGGCCGGCGCTACGAGTCAGCCGCCGAGCTGGCCGACGACCTGCGCCGCTTCCTGGCGGGCGAGCCGATCCAGGCCCGGCCGACGCCGGCCTGGGAGCGGGCCCGCAAGTGGGTGCGCCGGCGCCCCGCGGTCGCGGCCCTGATCGCCGTGAGCGCCCTGGCGGCCCTGCTCGTGATCGCCGTGACCCTGGTCGCCAACGCCCGCCTTCGCCGCCAGAAGGAGTACGCCGACGCCAGGCGACAGGAAGCCGAGGAGCAGACCCGCGAGGCCACGACGCAGCGCGAGGCGGCCCTGGCGAACCTCCGCACCGCCGCGCAGGCGGTGGACCAGATGTTGACCCGCGTCGGCGACGAACGGCTCGCCAACGTGCCGCAGGCCGAGACGGTCCGCCGCGACCTGCTGCGGGACGCCCTGGAGTTCTACGAAGGGTTCGTCCGCCAGCGCGGCGACGACCCGGGCCTGGCCTTCGAGCTGGCGAGGGCGCATCGCCGGCTCGCCGAGATCTACTTGGTACTCGGGGACAGGTCGCGGGCGGAGCAGGGTTACCGTCGCGCGATCGCCGTCCTGGAGCGGCCGGCCCTCACCTTCCCCGATGTCCTGGCGCACGACAGGGAGCTCGCCCGGACCTACAGCGACCTCAGCCGATCCCTCGACCCGGCCCGCGGACGGCAGGAGGTGGAGGCCGCCTTGCGGCACGCGCAGGGCTTGCAGGAGCGGCTACTCGCCTCCCATCCCGACGACGTTACCACCCGCGCGAACCTCGCGACGACGTGGAATTCGCTCGGCATGTTGTTCGGCGAGTCCCGATGCTTCGCGGAAAGTGAGCAGGCATTCCGCGCGGCGATCGACCTGAACGAGGAGCTGGTCAGAGCGCCACCCCGACGAGCCGTTCCACCGCCGCGAGCTGGCAATCTCTCGTCAGAACCTGGCCGCCCTGTTCGGGCGGCTGCGGCGGTTCGAGGAGGCCCGGGAGCTCTTCCAGCGGAACGTGGACTTCTGGGAGGCGCTCGCGGCCCGCCATCCGGAGGTCCCGGATTATCGCTCGAAGCTGGCCCTCGCCCACCGGAACCTGTCCTATGCCTGTCGCGACACCGGCCGGCCCGCCGAGGCCGAGCGGGCCCTCCGCCGCGCCGCCGACTTGCGTCGCAAGCTCGTCGAGGACTTCCCGTATACGCCCCACAATCACGCCGAGCTGGGCGGCTATCTGGGCCTGCTGGCCGAATTCGCCCTCCGCCGCGGCGACGCGGCCGAAGCCCGACGGCTCGTCAACGAGTCCGCCGCGCGGATGCGGCAGGCCCTCTCCGCGACGCCGGAGAATCCCGCCTGGCTCGGCACCCTGCGCCGCGCCATGCCACGCGCGCCGAGGTCTTCCTCGGGCTGGGCGACCCACACGAGGCGGCCCGGTCGGCGACGGCCCTGACCGAGTTCCCCTCGGCGGACGCCCGGGATTGGCTCCGTGCCGGCTCAATCCTGGCGCGGTCCGCGGTCCTGCTCGAGAAGGACAACGCCACCGCCGGCGATGAGCGTCGCCGGCAGGCGAAAGACTACGCCGACCGGGCGATCGCGTGCCTGCGCCAATCGATCCGCAAGGGCCATCGAGACCGGGCCTCCCTCGAGGCGGACGACAACCTGGCCGTGCTCCGCCCGCGGGCGGACTTCAAGGAATTGCTCGACGGGATCGTCCCGCCCGCGCGGTCGAAGTAACCCAGCCCATCTCGATTCCCCCGGTCCAGGGGCCAACCATACATCGAGCCATCGCGGGATTTCGGGCGATGTCGGCTCTCATTCTCTGCATGCATTGAGGAGTCGAGTGCACTGGTATCAAAGTTGCTCTCACCGCTAAGGGTTTGCATCTGACTGCCGGATTATTTAACCTCTCCTGCGTGGTTTCCCTTGACCCCTGAGTCGAGGGAGGACCCCGGGCGGAGTTTCGGAGGGTCCGGACTCCGCCGAGATCGACCTGATGGAGATGCATTGATGATGCGACAACTGAGTGCCTTGGCGGTGGTGGGAATCCTGGGTGCGGCCCTGGCCGGGGACGCCGAGGCCTGCCACAAGAAGAAGTGCGGCGGGGGATGTGCGCCCGTCGTAGTGAGCTACGCCCAGCCCGCGTACAGCAGCTGCGGGCACAAGGCGAAGAAGTGCGGCGGCGGCTGCCACAAGAAGAAGACCGCCTGCTACACCACGGTGGTGGCGTACAACAACTACGCCAGCTATCCGACGGTCGCCCCCTCGGGCCAGTACATGGGCACCCCGCAGGCTACGGGCCAGAGCAACATGATGACCCCGCCGGTGCCCTCGAAGCGCTGATCGGCGGCCCGCGCATCGCGATCGAAGGGCCCGGATTGCCCGCATCGGTCGCCCGATGAAATACACGTGGAAGGAGTCACCGGTCCGGTCGGACGGGTCGCGTCAGCGGCCGCGCCGACCGGGCCGCGTTCATTTCGGCCCGGCACACGGCCAACCGGTCGCCAGGCCGACATTGTGCCGCCGACACGCGAACTCGAGCGCACAAAGGTCGATTGGTCTGCACGCCAGGCCGACTCGATGGGATACGAGCCCGACGCGCCAGCGAGTGGATCCCGACCGCCTATGAGCCCGACGCGCCAGCGAGTGGATCCTGACGGACGATCATCCATCCACTCGCTCGCGCGTCGGGCTCGTCTCGTCGGCGCGACCGATTCGGGAGACGCTCTCCAGGGCATCTACCGGCCGGGACGAGGCGACAGCCGCCGATATTCCTCGGCGGGAAAGATCCAGACCAGCGGCACACCCAGCTTGGCGACGACGAAGGCGGGGCGGCCGTGGGCCGCGAGCGCCGCGGTCAACGTCCGGGAAGGCCCCGGGCCGGTTCTGGAGGACGTACCAGGCGGGCGGGTCGGGGGACCTGGGATCGGGGTCGAACGGGAAGAGCCGGTGCGGTAATTCGCCCGTCTGGCGCAGATACAGCCACGACGTCGGGTTGGTGGCGAACACCACGGTGCGGCCGGGCGGCGTGTGCTCGCGCAGCCATCGGCAGGCGTCCGCGTCCAGGGCGTCCCAGTAGTAGGTCGGCTCCATGCCCAGCGCCGAGGCGCCGGGCAGCCCGCCCACGACCGGGCTGAAGTATGACAGCGGCACGGGCATCATGACCGCCAGGCCGATCGCCCCCTCGGCGATCGCCGCGGCGACGGCGGCCTTGCCCCATCGCGCCGACGCCCGATCGACCAGCGAGCCCCCGCGCCGCCCAGGAGCGCCAGGACGCCGAACGCCGGCAGGAACAGCCGGACCCCGTCGTGCCCCGGCGTGTGCGGCAGCGCCCGCAGCAGCATCAGGAATGCCCAGTGCGCGGCGAGCAACGGGCCGACCGGCTCGTCGCGGCGACGCGCCACCGCCGAGGCCAGCCCCAGGATTCCCATCGCCAGGAAGCCCGAACGGCGTGACCAGCACGGTCCAGACGAGCGTGTTGTACCAGGGAAGCGACTCGAGGGGTGTGTTGTAGCTCGCGCCCAGGAACTGGACCTTGATCCGGATCGTCCGGTCGCGCGTCAGGTTCGACTGGAGGAACCGCGCGACCCCGCCGATCGGGTCGCCCCACCAGGGGGGCATCAGGGCGAACAGCACGACGGCCGCGAGGGCCATCCCGGCCAGCAGGACCGCGAACGCCGAGCGGTCGCGCAGACCAGATCGCCCACGCCAGGAACGGCAGCGGCAGGAACCAGCCGGTCAGCTTGGTCGCCGCCGCGCGGCCGAGGACGACGCCGAAGAGCGCCGTCCATCCCCATCGCGCCGCCCGGCCGGCCGGCGCGGCAGGCCAGCTCGGCCCCGGTCGTCGCGGCCGGGATGACGGCCTGCGCGAAGGCGATGATCGCGAGCATCCAGAGCGACGCGAGCACCGCGTCATAGGCCGCGTAATGGCCGTGGCCGAAGAGGTTGGGCTGGAGGACCCAGGACGCGACGGCCAGCGCGGCCGGCCATCGGCCCCAGCGAGCCGCCGCGAAGGCGTAGATGGCGCCGGCCGTCAGGCTGAAGAGCGACGATCGGGCCCAGGCGGGCCCGGGGCAGCTCGCGCCACGAGCGGGGCTACCAGGTCGCCGGCCAGGCCGAGCAGGGCGTAGAAGGACGGATGGCCGTGGGGCTCCTCGCGGGCAAACGGCCAGAACCAGGCCAGGACGTCCGGGTCGAAGAGCAATTCGGAGCGAGAATCGAGCCGTCGCGGCGGCCGGCGGCGGAGTGTGGTCCGTCTGGACCAGCTCGACGGCCGGCGGCCGCCAGCGCGCGGCGAAGCCGGGCGGGTCGGCCAGGGCACCGAACCACGCGCCGGAGCCGCGCCTCGCGGCCGAGGGTGTAGCCCTCGTCCCAGGCGATCGCCAGGCTCGGCTCGGTGGCCAGCATCAGCGCGGCGGTCGCCACCGCGACGGCCGCTCCGATCGCCGCCGCCGGAGGGATCCGCATGGTCGCCCCCGCGTCAAGTCAGGTCAGGAGGTCAGGTCGTGACGTCACGCCTCGGCGGAGGCCGCGTGCAGGCCGGCGAGCGACGCCAGGCGCTCGGGATCGCACCGAGCGGATCAGCGCGACCTCCTGGCAGTTGGGGAAGAGCGGGCACCGCACGCACTCGTTCCAGATCTTGTGCGGCAGCTCGGCCTTGTCGATCTGTTGATACCCGCACCGCTCGAAGAACCCGACCGCGTGCGTCAGGGTGAACACCGAGGCGATCTCGAGCTCGCCGCCGCGTCCCAGCACGCCTCGACGAGCCGGCGGCCGATCCCTTGCCCCTGGAGGTGCTCGCCGACGGCCAGGCACCTCAATTCCGCCAGGTCGTCCCAGAAGACGTGCAGGGCGACGCAGCCGACCACCTGGCCCTCGCCGTCCACGGCGACCAGGAACTCGCGGATCGCCTCGTACAGCTCTCCCATCGACCGCCGGATCATCTGTCGACGGTCGGCGAAGGTCCGGATCAGCTCGTAAATCGCGGGGACGTCACCGACGCGGGCGGGGCGGATGTTCAATCGAGGGGCCTCCGGGTTCTGCTAAATCCTCGTTCTTCGACCTTCATCCCGCCCGCCGGCGCCGAGGCCGGGCAGGTCGCGGGAATCCCATATTTTAGAACAGTGGTCGCGAGAATCAAGCGGATCACTCGCCGCGGCCCGAAATGGTTGCGCACCAAGAGAAAACGGCGAGCCCGGCCGTTCCGATTGCCTGGTCGGAGCCGGCTCCCGCCGGCCATCGCCGAAGCCGGAACCTCTCCGACTCGATCGCCCAACAGATGGTTCGCCGCCAGGACGCACCTCGGCGGATACGAGCCTGACGCGCCAGCGAGCGAATCGGGATGGGCATCCGCCACGGTCGCACCTCGCATCGGCCCGAGTCCGCAATCCGGCTCGAAAGCCCGACCGAAGACCGGCCCACCCCGCAGCGGCATTCGACCGAGCACAATAGGCCGGTGGGTCCGGGACGATTGTCCGCAGATGGCGCAGATGGACGCAGATCCGAGATGGCACGACGCCAGGAATGGATGTCCGGCGGATTCGGCCCGAAAGCGCCGGTACAAAGCCCCCAAGGCCTCGGCCTGATGCGTGCCGTGGAATATATGGATATCCTTGACGACAACGGTGGGGAGCGTCCGATCGCGGAGGGCGCGGAGATCCAGCCGCTTGTTTTAGAGCGCCTCAGGTTTGCATTGCATACGCCGCACGGCGTCGGAACTACCCCGCGATCTCTCCGGGCGTGACGTCGTGCAAGGCCGAGCCGAAGGCCGCATCGACCGCCCCCTTCCTCCGCGCCGCCGCCGCCGATGGCTTCGCACCCTCGACCTTCGAGATCATCCCATCGATCGGCGCCGGCTCCACGGCGGCGGCGCCACCAGGCATGCCCCGGCACCCTCGACGGCCTCGGCCGCCGCCTCCGACTCGTGCGACCTGAGGTGATCCCGGGCCACGACGGCGACGGGCTCCGGCCCCGCCACCAGGACCTCCTCCACAAGGTCGGCGAACGTGGCCTCGTCGGTGCCGCCCTCGAATGCCACCGCAGCGGTCAGCTCGCGCAAGCCGGCATCAACCGATCGCCCCGGGACCGCCGCCCATGACCACCTCATCGGGTCCGGCGGTGAGATTGTTTGCATGCATTTTATGCTCCGCTGCCCCCAAAACCCCCTGTACCCCCTCGGCCCTTCTTTCTCCCCCTACTATCAGGATGTATCAGGTTTGCAGAAACTGAAATGCACCTATCGGCCAGAAGTGGCCGCGGCGCGACGCAAGTCCCTGGGCCGGAAGCACAAAAAATTTGTGTGACCTTTCCAAGTTTTCCGGCGCGGGGGTGCTGTTTCGCGGCCGGTTCATATTAGGCCGGCAGTCTCTGGTTAGGCGTGAGCTTCCGACCCCGCCGCGGCCGGGCCCGCAGGTCTCCCTCGGCCCGTCGGGACCGGACCGGTGCAGCGCGGTCGCCGGGCCCGATCCGTCGGAGGAGCCGGCCCCGTCCGGCGGTCGGATTCGGCCCGGATCGGCAGCCGGGCTCCCTCCTGGAGCGGGTGCCGCAGGGTTGGCCTGCGGAGATGGGACCGCAGCCCGGACCACCGCCGACCCCGTCCGATCCGATCCGATCGCATCGGACGGATCGGTCCGGTCCGCTCCGGGGCGGGGCGCCGGCCCTGGACTGTGAGCCAATCAACCGTTGG
>CAVYTQ010000004.1:0-45444 GCA_963771445.1 uncultured Planctomycetota bacterium
GGCCGGAGCATCATGAGGGCACTCTGATGTGACGGCGGAAGGTGGTGGTCGACGCCGACTTCTGGTAATCCTCCTCGATCACGAGGAACCAGGGAGGATCGCCATGGACGCCGACCGGGAACTCTCCATCGCCCACCACTTCGCCGGCCTGAGAGACCCCCGCATCGACCGCTCCCGGCTCCATGAACTGCTCGACATCGTCGCCATCGCCATCTGCGCCGTCGTCGCCGGGGCCGACTCCTGGGACGACATCGAGGACTTCGGCAACGCCCAGGTCGCCTGGCTGGGCACCTTCCTCGACCTGCCCAACGGCATCCCCTCGCACGACACCTTCCGCCGCCTCTTCGAGCGCCTCGACCCCGAGGAGTTCCGGCGGGGCTTCCTCGGCTGGGTCGAGGCCCTGCACGGGGCGACCGGGCGGCAGGTGATCGCCATCGACGGCAAGACGCTCCGACGCTCCTTCGACCGGGCCAAGGGCAAGTCGGCCCTCCACCTGGTCCACGCCCGGGCGACGGCCAACCACCTCCTGCTGGGCCAGGTCGCCGTGGACGAGAAGTCCAACGAGATCGCGGCCATCCCCAAGCTCCTGGAGATGCTCTCGATCTCCGGGGCGATCGTGACGATCGACGCCATGGGCTGCCAGAAGGAAGTCGCCCGCACGATCCGGGGCCGGGAGGCCGACTACCTCCTGGCGTTGAAGGCCAACCACGGGCGGCTCTTCGAGCAGGTCGTGGGGTTCTGGGACCGGGCGGGCGCCCGCCGGATGAAGGGCCCGGACATCGGCTACCACCGGGAGTGGTCCGAGGGCCACGGGCGGGACGAGTTCCGCCGGTGCTGGGCCACCTCGGACCCGTCCTGGCTGGAGGGCCGGGGCGAGTGGGAGGGGCTGAGGAGCGTGGCGATGGTCGAGGCCGGGCGGTTCATCGGCGATAAGCTGAGCGTGGAGACGAGGTACTACATCAGCAGCCTGCCGAGCGATGCCAAGCTGTTGAATGAGGCCGTCCGGAGCCATTGGGGCGTGGAGAACTCGCTGCACTGGGCCCTGGACGTGACGTTCCAGGAGGACCGGAGCCGGATCAGGAAGGGGGACGCCCCGGAGAACTTCGGGCTGCTGCGTCGGCTGGCGTTGTGCCTGCTGAAGAAGGAGTGCTCAACGAAGCGGAGCATCAAGGGGAAGCGGCTGAGGGCCTCGTGGGACGAGGGCTATCTCCAGCGAGTCTTGTGCGGAAATGCCAAAATTCAGTGCGCCGGCCCTGCCGCTGGCGGCCGACGTACCTGCGCTGTGGCATGCGCCGACGACGGGCGCCGACCGCCGTGAGGTGGTCCGGCAGCTGGTCGATCGGGTCATGCTGAACCGCCGCGAGACGAGCGAGGTGGTCGAGGTCGTCGTCTGTTGGCGCGGCGGGCCCGAGAGTCGACACGTGGTCCACCAGGGGCTGCGCCGGTACGATCAGCTCGGCGACTACGCCGGGTCGGAGGCCCGCGTGAAGGCCCTGCGCGGCGGGCCGGACGGGCGAGCAGATCGCCGAGGCCCTGAACCGCGAGGGCGACCGTCCGCCGCGCGGCGGCGCCTTCACAGGGAACCGGGTCCGGAAGCTGTTCATGCGACTGGGGCTGGCCGGCATCCCGGCCGGCGTCGGGAGCCCGGCCGAGCTGCCCGGCGAGCACGAGCGATGGCTGCCGGAGCTGGCGGCGGAATTGGGCGTCAGCCCGATCGTCGTCCACCGGTGGCGCTGGTCGGGGAAGATCCATGCCCGCCAGCTAACCGGCGCGAACGGGCGGTGGATCGTGTGGGCGGACGCGGACGAGGTGAGGCGGCTGCGACGCTTGCGCGCGTACGAGGTCGACAACCGGGGGAAGGACGCTCCCGAGCAACTGGCGGAGCCGAAGGCCCGAGCACAGGGCGGTCGACGGTCAAGCGGTCGAGAGAATGCCCGCGCAGAGTGATGCCTGATGGCCGGACCATCAAGGAGCAGTTGCTGTGGATACGGACATTCGCCACGGTGGCCGAGTTGGTCGAGGCGTTGGGCAAATTCAAGCGGAGCTACAACGAGCGGTGGCTGATCCGTCGCCATGGCCTCCGGACGCCGAGCCAGGTCCGACGTGACCTCCTCGGTAGCAAGTCGGCGGCGGCGTGAGTACGATCAAGTCCCCGTCCAGAGAACCTTTTAATTACCCACATCCCGGTCTCTCAATTCGAAACCGAGTTGGATGTCCATAAGCCGGGTCAACCCGCGCCAGAGCACCATGTTCCCCGGCGGAGGGTCCTTCGCCCTTGCCAGGTAGCCCCCCAGCTTCGCGATCGCCACCAGATAGTGCGAGACCGTCGGCCTCGCGGGTGGGTCGGGGTCCGCGGCGAGCCGACTCAGGATCTCGACCTCCGCCGCCGTCAGGGCGACCTCGGGCGGCGCCTCGGGCGTCTCCCGGCTCGTCATCGTCAGCCAGAAGACCCGCCAGGCGACGATGCACAGCACCGCCAGCAGGTTCGTCAGCCGCTCGGCCGTGCGGAGCTTGGCCTGCTCGGCCCGGCAGCCCGACTTCAGGATCTTGTGGAAGGTCTCGATCTTGAACCGCTGCGCGTACCAGTCCAGCTTCCCGGCCGCGGCCTCGAGGTCACCCACCGCCAGGTCCGTCAGCATCCGCCATCGGACCGGCTCCCGGACGGTGGGGGCCCGGCGCTCGTCGGCGTAGATGACCGTCAGCTCCAGCGCCGGGTAACGCCGCTGCTTGCCGATCGGCGGGTGAACCGTCAGCCGGCGGAAGCGCACGTCGAGCTCGGCCGTCGAGACCCGCCCGTGGTCGTCGCGGACCTCGACCTCGTGGGCACCCCGGACCGGCTCGCGCCCATCACCTCGGAGACGGTCGTGCCGCCGCCTTCGGCTAGCCGGTCGACGCAGGTGCGGACCAGGAAGTGGGTCCCCGCCTCCCGGGCGGCGCAGAACAGCTCGAAGATGTCGCTCTCGCGGTCGCCGACGTGGACACACCGGGGCGGATCTGCCAGCAGCGCCGTGGACTGCTTGAGGTTCTCCAGCCAGCGGACGCTCTCCTTCTGCTCGATCGGGATCCGGGTGGGGTTGACCTTCCGCTTCAGGGCGTTGGTCCCCTTGAACTCGTCGCGGGTCCAGAACTTGACGGCCGCCAGGCCGAGCGGGACACCCCCGCGGGTGAGGACGAGGCTGGAGTGCATCAGCAGCCCGCAGAGGGTGACGGTGGCGTGCCGGGTCTTGAGCAACGTGAGCCGGCCGATCGCCTCCGGGTTGTCGCGCCGGAAGCTGAACTCGGTCGTGTCGTGCAGGACGAGGATGGGTCCCGCCGTCGCGGCGAACCGCGCCTTGGTGGCCGCGAGGTGCCCGGCCAGGATGACGCCCTCGTCGACCCGGGGGTTGCTGAAGGAGCGGTAGGCGGCCTTGGTGGCGGCCCAGTCCTGGCACGCGGCCGGGAGCGTGCCGCCGATCCTCCGCCCCAGGTCGCCGAGGAGCTTGCCCAGGCGCGCCTTCAGCCGCCGGTCGGGGAATTCGCCCCCACCCAACTCGCGATCCACCCAGGCGTCCATGGCGGCGGCCCCGTGATGCGCGACGTCGTCACACAGCCGTCCTTTCGAGGCGCGACTTTATCGCGGTAGCACCGTGCGGACCACCAGGAGTTGTGGGTAATTGAAAGCCAGAGAACCCAAAGGCCATACACACCCCCGCCCCCAGGATCTCCGCGCCGGGCTGCTGGGCTTCTGTCGTGGTCAGTAGGCGATCGGCCGCGATGCCCCGAGGCCCAGCGAGCCCAGGAACGATCGCCGCGAGTCGGGGTTGTTCATCACCGGTGCCTCCGGGGTCGCGGGCGGGGTGGGGCGATTGTCGCACGCCTCCTCCCGGCGATATGTCGGTAGGACTCATGGATCGCCGGCCTTTGTCCTCTCTCGACCGGCTGCCTGCTCGTGATGTCAATGTCGGCGCGCGCGTCGTAAGCCAACGGCTCGCCCTCGCCGACGGCCGCGAACGGGTCCGAAGGCCCATCTGGGCAAATGGCCGGGCGACCCCGGTCGCTCCCGTCGCGATCCCGACCGCGTCACGGAGGGCTCCCGCTTCCCCCCCCTCCGGGCAGGGACCATACTGGGGCCGACGGCCAGCTCCGTCCCAGTCCTCGCCCGCCGCCCGGTCGGAAGCCCGGCGGCGCGGGTGGCCCCGCCGTGGGCGAACACGCTCCTGGAGGCTCAGTATGTTCGGCATTCCCTCGATCGGCCCCGTGAAGCAGATCGGTCGGGCTGCCTCGTTCCTCGCCGTCTGCGGGTCGGTCGCCCTCGCCGACGACCGTGCGCCGAAGGCGGACGAGCGGCAGCTCCCGCGCGATGCACTCGGCGATGAGCGAGCGGCCCGCGGTCCGAGTAGGCCGGTCGGACGCCGACATCGTCGGGGCCGACAACCGGGCGCTCCAGGCGGCCGTGGACTACCTCGCCGGCC
Organism: uncultured Planctomycetota bacterium; assembly: GCA_963771445.1. Taxonomy (GTDB): domain Bacteria; phylum Planctomycetota; class Planctomycetia; order Isosphaerales; family Isosphaeraceae; genus JAKAUH01. Next base: position 4,452 of record CAVYTQ010000004.1, read on the forward strand.
TGGGTGGCGGGGTCATGGAGATCGGCGAGGGCGAGTACCTGATGCGCGACTCCCTCCACCTGCGCTCGGGCGTCACCGTCCGCGGCAAGAAAGGCAGGACGATCCTGCGCAAGGCCGACGGGGCGGTCTCGCCGCTGGACCTGGACGGCGACTTCGGAGAGCAGCAGATCACCGTCGCGGACCCCGCGGGGTTCGGGGTCGGCGACGGCGTCGCGGTCTGGGACGACCACGCGGGGGGCTTCCATACCACCGTGGGGCGGATCACGGGGCGGCGCGGGAACACCTTCGCGATCGATGCGCCTCTGATGGCCGACTGCCTGGTCTCCGGTCACGCGAAGGCGGCGACGGTCTTCCCCATCGTCAGCGGCCGGGACATCGAGGGGGCCGTCGTCGAGGACCTCGTCGTCGAGGGGAACAAGGGGGCGAACGCCCCCCTCAACGGCTGCCGGGCGCGAGGATCTACCTCTATCGCGGCTTCGGCACGACGATCCGGGGGTGCGTGGTGCGGAACTTCCGCGGCGACGGCATCAGCTTCCAGCAGTCGAACGACGTGACGGTGGTCGACTGCGTCAGCGAGGACAACGCCGACCTCGGCCTCCATCCCGGCAGCGGTTCACAGCGCCCCGTGGTGAAGAATTGCGTGGCCCGGAACAACGGCACGGACGGCCTCTTCCTGTGCTGGCGGGTGCGCCACGGCGTCTTCGAGGACAACCGGCTCGAAGGGAACGGCGGGTTCGGCATCTCGATCGGCCACAAGGACTCCGACAACCTCCTGCGCGGCAACCGGGTCGTCCGGAATGCATCGAACGGCGTCTGCTTCCGCAACGAATCCGGGGGGATGTCGCCGCACCGCAACCGGCTGGAGGGGAACCGGATCGAGGACAACGGCCGCGAACCCGGCACCGCCGGTATCCGCATCGGCGGCGAGCCGGCCGGGCTGGTCTTCGAGGGCAACGTGATCCGCGATACCCGCGAGGGCGCAGGGCGGACGCAGACGGTCGGCATCCTGGTCGAGGGCCGGGTTGGGCCGGTGACGCTCGGATCGAACGAAATCGTGGCGAGCCCCGCCGTCGAGGACCGTCGCCGGGGCGCGTCGGAGGCCGACGCGCCGAAGTGACGACCGTCGCCTCGGCTCATTGCCGCCGGGCCGCCGCCCGGGTATGGATGATCCGGCGACGCGGTCGGCCCGGGGCCGCCACGCTCCGCGTCGCCACCCCGGAGGGGCGCCATGTGCCAGCCGAATGCTCGCGGAGGCCGCGTCCATCGCCATCACCATCACCAGGGCGACCCGCGGGCCGTCCCCAGGTCCCCTCGCGATCGACCCGGCGTGAGTTCCTGGGTCGATGGACGGCGGCGGGGCTGCTCGCGGCGGGCGGCATCCCCGCGGGCTGGCCCGTCCGAGCGCTCGCCGACGGCGCCCATCCCCTCGCGACCGGCCCCGCGTCGGCCCGGTTGTTCGACCTGAAGCGGGTCGCCGAGGGCATCTACGCCGCGATCGCCCGGCCAGCGGCCTTGCTGAACTGCAACGCCGCGGTCGTGGTGAACCGCGACCACGTGCTGGTGGTCGACACCCACTCGAAGCCATCGGCCGCAAAGGCCCTGATCCGCCAGATCCGCGAGGAGGTCACCGAGCTGCCCGTCCGGTACGTGGTCGATAGCCACCTCCACGGCGACCACGCGATGGGGAACGAGGCGTACCCCGAGGCGTTCGGAGCCGGCGTCGAGGTGATCTCGTCGGTCAAGACGCGCGAGTGGCTGGAGGCGCTCGGCCTGCCGCGGCTCAAGGAGTCGCTGGAGGGCCTGCCGCGGCAGATCGCCGACCTCCGCGCCAAGATCGAGACGAGTCGGGACGAGTCCGAGCGCGCCGCCCTCCGGGCGCACGTCGAGGGCCTGGAGGCGTACCGGAAGGAGATGACGCCGCCGCGGGTCACGCTGCCGACGATGACCTTCGATCGTCGTCTCATCCTTCACCGCGGCGGGCGCGAGGTCCACCTGCTGTTCCTCGGCCGCGCGGCACACGGCGGGCGACGTCGTCGCCTACATCCCGTCCGAGCGCGCGGTCGCGACCGGCGACCTGATGCACGGCCTGCTCCCCTACATGGGGGACGGCTTCCCCGACGAGTGGCCCGCCACGTTGCGGGCGCTCGAAGCCCTGGACTTCGACCGCGTGATCCCGGGCCACGGCTCGGTCCAGGAGGGGAAGCCCGTCCTGGCCGAGTTCCGCGGGTATGTCGAGGAGGTGTCGGAGAAGGTGACGCGCGGCGTCGAGCGCGGCCAACCGCTCGACGAGTTGCGGAAGGCGATCGCGCCCGGCGGCCTGACCTCGCTGGCGGCCGGCGGCATGCGCCGTCGCGTCGAGCGCGAGCTGGGGGCGGTCTTCGCGCCGGAGAAGCCCGGCGACATGCTGAACGACAGCGTCGCGAGCAACGTCAAGGAGGTCTTCATGTACCTGACGGAACGGAAGGGGAAGCGCGAGATGCCGGCGCGGTGAGATCCGCCCGCGTCGACGCGATCGGGCCACCAGCGGTCCGGTGGCAATTCCTCGAGGCCGCCCTGCTGGCGGTGAGCTTCGAGGCGGGCGAGCCATGGGTCACGCCGTTCGTTTGCACCGACCGCGAGCCGGAGGTTGAGCTGCGGTTCGGGCCGGGCTGCCCGGCCGATCGGCGGCGGGCCGTGGCCTCGGCGTTCTGGGACCTGCTGGCGCCGGACCCGGCGGCCCTGGCGAATGACCGCGACCGGTTCCTGCACCCCGACGGGCACGACTTCAGCCCCGCGCTCGTCGGCTACCGGCGCGGGCTGTTCCATCTGGATGGCAGCGACGTCAGGCCGCGAGGGGGCAACGAACCAGGCGCCGCAACGACGGCCGCCCGGGCCGTAGCCGCACGTGCTCCGGGTCCTTCCGGTGGCGTGCTTCGTTGCTGTCGGCCGAAGTTGCTCCGGCTTGGCGGACGTTGCCACCTCCCGGATTGATGACGCCCGAATCGTGCTCGGCCATGTCACGGCCCCTTCCCCGGCAGTCCTCCCTCCGGATCACCGCAAGGTATGGTAAGGCCTCTGGCGGGAGGTCCACTTCCGCCTTGTCCACCTAGCACCAGGCCCATCGCTCTCCCGGCTGGAAGGGGGCGACGACGGTATGGGACGTGAGGTGGAAGTGGCGCGTGGCATGGCGACCCGGCGAGCTGTCGCATCCGAAGTGGCCGCAGGTCAGGCAGAGGCGGAGGTGGACCCAGGGCGTCCCCAGGCTCAGGCACTCCTCGCACCCCAGGGCGCGAGGGGGAACCGCTCGAGGTCGAACTCGTGCTGGCAGATCATCTTGCAGCTCCTGATTCAGGAGGCGCAGGGCAGGGCAACTGTCGCGCGCGGCGGAGGGGCCGACGGACGGGTCGCTCGGCTGCATCGTGGAGTCTCTCACCGTGCCGCCACACCCCATTCTCCGTCCTCGCTTCGATCCAACCTCGCGGGCCGGTGCCATGCAGCGGCGGCTCCCGGAGGGTTGCGGCCATGGGGAGCCGTCCTCTCGTTCGCGATCGCCGTAGCCCGGTCGCGTGCGGGTCCGGAAGTCGCTCCGGCCTGTGGTAGCAGGTCGAAGATGCAGTAGGAACGCCCCGGGCCCGGGGCTCGGCCATGGGATTCCTCGGGCCCGGCTCGATGATCTTGAAACCGTGAAAAGGTGATCAATACGTCCGGAAGTACCCCCACGGGGCCGGCGCAGGTGCTCCCCCGGGGCACCCGCGGCCGGCCCGCGACCGCTCCGGTTGGGGGCTCAGCTTTTGTTTTCGAACTCGACGTCGATGACGTCGTCTTCCTTGCCGGCCCCGGCGTGCACGTGGGCCCCGCCGTCGGACGGACTCGACGGCCCGTTGCTCCGCCCCGATGCCGCCGAGGCCGCGTAGAGATGCTCGGACATCGCCTGGCTGGCGTGTTGGAGCTCGTCGATCGCCTGCTGGATCGCGGCCGGGTCGCTCCCCTCCTTGACCTGGTTGACCTGTGCGATCGCGCTGCGGACTGCCGCGGTGTCGGCCCCGGAGAGCTTGTCCTTGTTCTCGTCGAGCATCCTCTCGAGCTGATAGACCCGCTGCTCGGCCGTGTTTCGGGCCTCGGCCAGCTCGCGCTTCTGCTTGTCTTCGGCCGCGTGGGCCTCGGCGTCGCGCTGCATCCGCTCGATCTCGTCCTTAGTCAGGCCGCCGGAGGACTCGATCTTGATCTTCTGCTCCTTGTTCGTTCCCTTGTCCTTGGCCGAGACCTGGAGGATGCCGTTGGCGTCGATGTTGAAGGCGACCTCGATCTGCGGCACGCCCATGGGCGCGGGGGGGATGCCCTCGAGGTTGAACTGGCCGAGCAGGCGGTTGTCGGCGGCCATCGGCCGCTCGCCCTGGAAGACGCGGATCGTCACGGCCGACTGGTTGTCCTCGGCCGTGGTGAACGTCTCCTTCTTCTCCGTGGGGATCGTCGAGTTCCGCTCGACGAGCTTGGTGAAGACGCCGCCCTTCGTCTCCAGTCCGAGCGAGAGCGGGGTGACGTCGAGCAGGAGCAGGTCCTTGACCTCGCCGGTGAGCACCGCACCCTGGATCGCGGCGCCGACGGCGACGACCTCATCCGGGTTCACGCCCTTATGAGGCTCCTTGCCGAAGATCTCCTTGACGATCTGCTGGACCCGCGGCATCCGCGTCGACCCGCCGACCAGGACGACCTCGTCGATCTGGTCCGGCTTGAGCTTGGCGTCCTCCATGGCCTTGAGGACGGGCCCTCGGCATCGCTCGAAGAGGTTGTCCGTGAGCTTCTCGAACTGGGCCCGGGTGATCGTCATCGTCAAGTGCTTCGGCCCGGTGGCGTCGGCGGTGATGAACGGCAGGTTGATGTCGGCCTGGGCCCGGAACGACAGGTCCTTCTTCGCCTTCTCGGCAGCCTCCTTCAGGCGCTGGAGCGCCATCTGGTCCTTGCGGAGGTCGACGCCCTGCTCCTTCTTGAACTGGTCGGCGATGAAGTTCATCAAGGCCTCGTCCCAGTCGTCGCCGCCGAGGTGGGTATCGCCGTTGGTCGAGAGGACCTCGAAGACGCCGTCGGCGACGTCGAGGATCGAGATGTCGAACGTGCCGCCGCCGAGGTCGAAGACGGCGATCTTCTCGTTCTTCTTCTTGTCGAGCCCGTAAGCGAGCGCCGCGGCGGTCGGCTCGTTGATGATCCGGGCGACCTCGAGGCCGGCGATCTGGCCGGCGTCCTTGGTGGCCTGACGCTGGCTGTCGTTGAAGTAGGCCGGCACGGTGATGACCGCCTTGCGGACCTTGTGACCCAGGTGGCTCTCGGCGGCCTCCTTGAGCTTGCGGAGGATCAGCGCCGAGATCTCCGGCGGGGTGTATTCCTTGCCGTTGACCTTGACCTTCACGAAGTCGCTGGGCCCGCCCACGATCTCGTAGGGGACCATCTTCTCCTCGGACTTGACCTCGTCGTGGCGGCGGCCCATGAACCGCTTGATCGAGTAGATCGTCCCCTTGGGGTTCGTGACGGCCTGACGCTTGGCCGGCTCGCCGACCAGGGTCTCGCCCTTGCTGTTGAACGCCACGACCGACGGGGTGAGCCGGCTGCCTTCCTGGTTAGGGATCACCGTGACGTCGCCGCCTTCCATCACCGCGACGACGCTGTTGGTCGTCCCGAGGTCGATGCCGATGATCTTCTCGCCTTCAGCCACGGTGGGCCTCCTCTCGGGGATTCTCGCGCCTGCCCGGCTTGCGACGATGACGTCTCGCGCGGGCCCCTCACCGACTTGCGACTCCGCGCGACCTCGACGGCCGCTAGATCGTGGCGCCCCGGGAGCTGTCGACCACACGCGACCCCGACCGGCCGGCGAGAGCGCTGTCGCCCGTCGGCATGGTCTTGGCGAGACTGCGGAGGCGGAATCCCAGAGCGATCAGCAGCGACCCGAAGACGATCGCGTAGCCGCCGATCAGCCAGACGACCGCCAGCGCCCGGCGCCGGGGTTGATGACCAGCAGGATCCCGAAGAGGATCGAGAGGACCCCGCTGAGGGCGAGCATCCATTCGCCGCGGACCTCCCTGCGGAGCCGGATCGCCGCGGCGATCTCGAGGACGCCGGTGGCCATGGCCCAGCCGGCGATCAAATAGAGCAGCACCAGGGCCGTGATGCCCGGCCAGGCGAAGGTCATGATCCCCATGGCGATGCCGAGCACGCCCTCCAGTAGCAGCGCCCACCAGGGCGCCCCCCGAGGCCGGCCGGTGATCGCCGCGGCCATCGCGAAGATGCCGTCGACCATCGCATAGGCGCCGTAGAGGAACACGAGGGCCTCCAGCGTGATGCCCGGCCAGGCAAAGGCCAGGACGCCGAAGATCACCGCGAAGACGCCCCGCAAAGCCAGGGCCCACCAGTTCCGCGCCAGGTCCGTCATCAGTCCGCTCCCTTCGTTCGGTGTGCGTGGTGGCTGTGGTCGTCCGGATCGGGCGGGCCCCGGCGCGGCTCAGGGCCGGCCGGCGGGAGAGCCGACCGCGGCCTCGATCGCGGCGAACAGCGAGTCGAAGTCGTACGGTCCGTCGTGGCGCACGCCGTTGATGAAGAACGTCGGCGTGCCGTTGACGCCGCTGCGGACGCCGCCCAGCAGGTCCTCGCGGATGCGGGGGGCGTGGGCGTGCGAGGCGAGCTCGTCGGTGAACCGGTCCACGTCGAGGCCGATCGCGTCGGCGTAGCGGATCAGGTCTTCGTCCTCGAGCGCGTCCTGGTTCTCGAAGAGCTGCGCGTGCATCTCCCAGAACTTGCCCTGCGCCCGGCGGCCTCGGCGGCCTCCGCGGCCGGCTCGGCGCGGGGGTGCATCGACGTGAGCGGGAAGTGGCGGTAGACGACCCGCAGCGCGCGGCCGAGCTGGCGGACCAGCTCCTCGACCACCGGATACGCCTGGCCGCAGTGCGGGCATTCGTAGTCGCCGTATTCGACGAGGGTGACGGGGGCGCGATCGGAACCGCGAATGTGATCGCGCCGCTCGTTCACCGGGACAGTCAACTGGCTCATCGGGAGGCCTCCTGGGGCTGGGGTGAGAGTTCTTCGAGGGCCCTCAGAACGCCGTCGGCGCCCGGGTTGACGCCGATCGGCGAGACGTGGCTCCAGCGGATCGTCCCCTCGCCGTCGATCACGAACAGGGCCCGCTCGCAGAGCCCTTCCGATTGGCGATAGGCCCCGTACTGCTTCGCCACGGCACCCTTGGACTCGAAGTCTGACAGCAGGGGAAATTTGAGCTTTCGGTCGCGAGCGAACGCGAGGTGGCACCAGACGCCATCGACCGAGATGCCGAGCAGCTCGGCGTTGTGCTTCTGGAACTCGGGCAGGATTTCATTGAAGAGCGCCATCTCGTCCCCGCAGACTGGGCTCCAATCGGCCGGGTAGAACGCGAGGATGACCGGCTGGCCGCGGAAATCGCCCAGCGAGACGGTCTGATCGGGCGTCGTGTGGAGCGAGAAATCGGGCGCCTTCGTGCCCGGCGGCAAGGGCTTCGATTGGGCTTGCGCCGTGTCCTGCTTCGGCGTCTGTTGCGTCGCCATGGCGGTCATCTCCGGGAGTCGTTGTCAGGAGGAAGAAGGGCCGTCCGAGGATCGACTCGCCACGAGCGCCCCGTGGGGGAGGGAGCCCGTGGCGGGGCGGCGATCAGAGATGCCGCCGGAACCAGGAATTGACCCGATCCCACCAGTGGGTCACCTTCTTGCCCTGGCTTGTCCTCGTGGCCTGGGACACTTGCTGGTTCCCCTCCTGGCGGAGCTGGCCTTCGAGCTCCTCGACCTCGGCGAGCATTTGGTCGACCTCCCTGCGCTGGTCCGCCGGCAGAATCTCGCGATAGGTCGCCAGCCGGCACCGGGCGTCGGCGAGGTTCACGAGCGCCTGGGGGACGTTGTTCTCCTCCAGCGACCGCCGGGCCAGCCAGATGGAGTCGCGGGCGGCGGCCAGGTCGGAATCCTGCTTGCTGAAGCGGAAGTCGACGCCGCGGACCAGGGCCATCGTCAGGGCCTTGGCGGCCTCGTCGGCCTTGTTCTGCTCGAGCGCCTTGGCCGCTCTCGACAGGCCGGCCCCGATCGGGTCGAGATCGGCGATGGCCTCGGTAGCGATCTCCTCGGCGTCGACGACGTGGTAACCGGCGACCTGCAGGGCGTTCTTCCGTGCGGCCAGGATCGGCGCCAGGGTCTCGCGGTGGAGCAGCCCCTCGTAAAGGGGGATACGGCCCTCCCGGATCTCGCAGTCGTCCTCGTAGATCGTCTTGCCGTCGGGCGCGACGGTCTTGGTGTGAACGTCGGTCTCGGGGAGCATGGCGCGGATGGCCTTGACCGCCTCGCGGGCCTTGTTGACCTCCTTGAGCGCCTCGTTGCTATCGTCGGCGTCGAGGTCTTGCTGGGCCTTCTCGATGTGCTGGAAGACCTCGGCGACGAGCAGCGAGGCCTGGCGGATGTCCTCCTGGCTCAGCTTGCCGTGCATCTTGCTCGTGACCTCGGTGCGATACCCTCCCTGGCCGCCGAAGGTCCGCACGACCGCGTTGTCCTTCGACTGATCCTTGGAGGACGATGTGGCGGACGACTGCTGACCCATCGCCGGCGCCGCGGCGATCACGAGGGCCACGAGGGCCGCCGATGTCGGTAGCCAGATCGGCCACGGATGAAGAAAACGCATGTTCTCGACTCCAGGAGGCGGGAGGGGTTGCGAAACGGGTGAACGAAGATTGGTGACGGATCCCGGTCACGGCGAGACGGTGATCTGGTTGTCGACGTTGAAGACCCCCGGCGCCGACCAGGCGGCGCGCTCGGCCTCCTCCTTCTCGGCGAGCGAGCGGACAGCGCCGCGGAGCGTCACCCTGCCCCCCTCGACGTCAACGGCGATCCGCTGGGCGTCCAGCTCGGCGTCGCGCTTCAGCGCGTCCTCGATCTTGAGCTTGATCTCCGTCGGCGAGACGCGGGGCTTGACCGTAATCAGGTTGGTCACGCCGACGACGCCCGGCAGGTCGCGGACGGCGTGCTCGGCGGCGACCCTCTGGTAGTTCCACTCGACCTCGCCCTCGAGCTTCACCAGGCCCTTGCTGACGGTGACCTTGACCTTCTCGGTCGGGACCGAGAGGTGCGACTCGAGGGCCTTGACGCGCCGCCGTCACAATGTCCTCGTCGGCCCGCCGGCTGGTGCCGGGCAGCTTGACCTCGATCTCGTTGACGACGGCCCTGACGCCGTAGACGCGCTTGGCGGCCCTCTCGGCCGCGAATCGCTCCATGAACGACGGGACGGTGCCGGTGAGGGTGACTACGCCCTCCCTGACGGCGACGCCGATCGCGGCCGAATTGACGCTCGGCTCCCATCTCAGCTCTTCCTGCACGTCGCGCTGGAGCTCGGCGTCGGTAACGATGGTCGTGTTCATGGGGGAACCTCCCTCGGTGTGGGTCCGCCGCCCCAGGGCCCCGCTTTCGGCCGCATGCCCGTCCCCAATGCAAGGGGAAGGCCGCGTCGCGACCCGGCTCGCGGATGCTTCCGGGGCCTTCCCGGAAAGCCGCTCTGCCGATCGACTTGAGAGATCGGTCGCGAAGACGCGAGCGACGGCGGCTCGCCCGCGGGCCCGCGTCACGACAGGGACAAACTGTCGGTGGTCCGCGGCGGAGGTGACGAATTGTCAGGCTTCCGAGGCCCCCGCGGGCGGCGCCGTGCGCCCGCTGGCCTCGCGCGACCCGAGCGCCTCGTCGGCCGCGGCCTGCACGAGGCGAAGCCGCTCGTGGTCGGCGACGGCCCGACGATGGGCCGCGCCGCCCGAGGAGCCTCCCGGCCGGCCCTCGAGCGCGCGCAGCGGGCCGTCGCGGCCGTATAGCACAAGCTGGTCACCGGCGCCGATCGGCGTCTCGCCCCGGGGCACGCCCAGGTACGTCCCGTCGGGACGGTGGATGCCCAGCACGGTGATCCCCTCGTCGAAGAGCGAGAGCTCCCCGAGCCGCCGCCCCTCGACCCAGGCGCCCGGGTTTACCGAGAACGTGCGGACGCGATAGCCCTCGGACAGCTCCAGCAGCTCGACGTAATCGTAGCCCTCCAGGTCGGTCCACCGCCGGAGGGCCCAGCCCATGAGGCGGACCGTGAGATGCTCGAGCCGCTCGTCCCGCGCGACGAGCCAGAGCGCCGCCAGCCCGCCGAGCAGCCAGCCGCCGCGCCACAGGCCCTCGGCCCGGGTGGCCACCCCGGCGAACGAGAGCATCAGGGTCGCCCCCTCGGTCACGAACCCCGCGTTCCCCGCGAGCATCATCAGGATCAGGATCCGCCGCCGCACCGGGTGGTCGACGATCCGCTCCGACTCTTTCGTCGTGAACCCGACCCCGGTGAGTGCGGAGAGGGCCTGGAGCCGCGCGAGCTTGTGCGACACGCCCGTCAGCATCAAGGCCGCGGTCGCCAGCCGCGTGACGAGCAGCGACAGCGTCAGCACCAACAGCAGGACGAGGAGTGCGCTCATGGCCGCCCCGGGCCGCAATCAGAACCGCTTCAGGGCCGCGAGCGAGCCGGCCTGCGTCAGGGCCGGGTCGTTCCAGTAGCGCAGGTGGGCATCCTGCTCGATGGCGTCCTGGACGGCCTCGGCGAAGGCGTCCGAGACCGGCGCCACCCTCCCCCCGCACTCGACGCAGGGGTCGTCGTCCAGCGTGAGCCGTAAGCATGACGTGCAACGGAACCCCGGCCGCGACACGTTCGGCTCCGCCAGCAGCGCCCCGACTCGCCGACCCCAGATAGCGGTGAACACCTCGTCGGACCCCAGCGCCCCCCGGGCGGGCCGCTGGTCCTGGATCGTCTTCCAGATCTCCTTCGCCTGCTGCTCCAGGTCCTGCCGTTCGTGCTGGATGGCCCGCTCGCGGACCTCGGTCTCGGGCGCGTGTTGCGCGTCGACGTCCCAGCGGGCGACGATCCGGTCGCGGAGGTAGCGGTGCAGCCTGCTCTCGAGCTGAGGGAGGACTTCCCACAGCCCGCCGATGATCAAGTGCTGGAACGGCTCCCGCTCGAGCAGCCGAATTCCAGCCTCGGACACGCGGTCGAAGTGCTCGTGGAACGCCTCGCGGTGCTTGTTCCGATATTCGATCTCACGCGACCGAATCGGGAAGCGGACACGGCCGGGGATCTCGTCCTTGATCGCGGAGACGTCCTCGACTTGCTCGAGGAAGAACAGGAAGAGTCGGGCATCGTCCTTGTCGGTGAGGATGATCGCGTAGCGGTCAAACTGGTCGAGGAGTTGGCGGAGCGGCCAGAGGACGAACTGCTCCTCGAAGAAGAACCGCTCGCGGACGGGCCAGGGGATGCGGACTGCCCTGGCGTCGCGCGCCCCAGAGGCGACGAAGCACGCGAGTCCCTTCGTCGATCGCCCGCCGATCGCCAGCGCCGCGGCCGCCTCGACCGCCTCTATGTCGGCATAGAGCGCCTTCCGGGTCGCGTGGGGCGGGTTCAACTCGTCGATCCGCCCACGCGCCCGGGCCATCGCGTCCTTCACGGCGATCCGGACGCCGTCGGGTTTGCCGCCCCAGTGCTCCGGGTCGAGGTCGAGATAATAGCTGCTCGCCCGCCCGTCGGGTGCGCGGAACGCCTCCAGCTCCGCGACCAGGCTCGGGCGGATCACTCCCTCGTGAAGTGCAACCTTGTGGGACATGTTCCGTTCTCCATAGGGATGCCGCCGCCCGACCGGCCCTCGTCCTGCTCCCGCACTCCGCACCCCGCACTCTTTTCCCTTCATGTCGCATGATCGTGAACAGAGTAAAAAGTGAAGAGCGCGGAGAACCCGATACAACCTCACACCGCATGCACGACCAGCTCGGGCTGGGTGGCCTCGAGCCGCGGCAGGATCTCCCGGCCGATCTCCTCCAGATTCTCGGTGGCGTCGCGCCGGGCCTCCATGACCGCGGCGGCACGCCGGAGGACGGCGGACCGTTCCGCGGGACGCCAGTCGGACCAGTCGCGCTGCGCCGCCGCGGCGGCCCGGTAGGCCTCGTCCACTTCCCGCTCGTCGGCCAGCGGGATCGTGACGATGACGTCGTTCGTGTCAGGGTTGACGTCGACGGCGGTCTGACCGGACCTACCGGCTCGCCACTCCCCATGGATCGGCATCGGATCGAACCCCTCGTAAGGGGTTGGTGCCTTGCGCAGGATCGGCTTCAGGATCGCAGTGGCCATGATGTGCTCCGCTCAGAGCATGGGCAACTCGCGCGGGCGTGGCCCGCGCGGGAAGGCTTCATCGATCCGCCCGAGCTCGGCCGCGGTGAGCCGGAGCTCGCCGGCTCCCGCGTTCTCCTCGGCGTGATCAACGCGCGAGGCCTTGGGGATCGCGAAGAGCGAAGGCCGGCGCACCAGGAACCGCAGCACGACCTGGCGCGGGGTCGCCTGGTGGGCGGTAGCGATCTCCTCGAGAATCCGGCCCCCCTTGGTGTGCCGGCCGGGAAAGTCGCCGTGACCGAACGGGCTGTAGGCGACGACGGCGACTCCGTGCTCTTCGCACCAGGGGAGCACGGCGTGCTCGATGGCGCGCTGCTGGAGATGGTAGAGGACCTGATTGCAGGCGATGCGGCCCGGGCCGGCGACCTGCATGGCCTCCTCTAGGTCGGGCTCATCGAAATTGCTCACGCCCCAGGACAGGATTTTCCCTTCGCTCCGAAGCTGCTCGAGGGCCGCGAACGTCTCCTCCAGCGGATCATCACCCCGCCAGTGCAAGAGGTAGCAGTCCAGCCGGTCGGTCTCCAGACGAGTGAGCGACTGCTCGCAGGCCGCGATCGTCCCGCTCCGCGAGGCATTTTGCGGGAGAACTTTCGAGACCAGGAAGACCTCGTCGCGTCGCCCGGCGATCGCCTCGGCGACGATGTCCTCGGCGGCGCCCGACAGGTACATCTCGGCGGTGTCGATGTGAGTCATGCCGAGATCAAGGCCCCGCCGCAGCGCATCGATCGCCGAGGCGGGATCTTCGTTGTCGTTGTACCAGGTGCCTTGGCCGATCGCCGAAACCATGCGATGGGTGAATCCGAATGGCCGCAGCTCCATGTTATGACTCCAGCACGGACGGGTGAGGAGCATCATCAGGATGGTACCGGCTTCGGCGCTACGTTGCTCGGGGACACGTGTCTTGGGCGGATGGTTCCCTTGCCGGGAGAGCTTGTGGTCGGGCCCGACGTTCCTAGCCATCGGACTTACATCCCAGCCTGAAGGCCGCAGCCCCCGCCTCGGCCACCTCATGATCCTGGTCAGGCTGTCCCCCGCTGGACCCGACCGCACCGACCACTCGCCCGTCGTCCTCGAGTGGGACCCCGCCCGCGAAGATCACCACCCGACCCTCATTGCTGGCGGTGATCCCGAAGAGCGGCTGACCTGGCTGGCTCAATTTCGCCAGCTCCTTGGTCGTGATATCAAAGGCCCGCGCGGTGAACGCCTTGTCCTGGGCGATATCGATGCTGCCCAGCCAGGCACCGTCCATGCGGGCGAAGGCAACGAGGTTCGCCCCGTCGTCCACCACCGCGATGCACATGGGCACGCCAATCACCTCGGCACGCTTGCGGGCCGCCTCGATCACGGTCCGCGCCGAGGCAAGCGTCACGGTCTGGGACATGATGGCCTCCCCTCCCGACCGGCCTGTTGAAGACGCTGCCGTTCCTTTGCTTCTCTGGTCAGTCTTCGGTACGGACTGGCGACGATCACGGCAAGTCCCTCGCCGCCGCCATCGATCTTGTCCCCACCTTGCCCGACGATTGGGCGTCTCACCGGCCCTTCTTCTTCGCGACGGAGCCGTGCGGGTCGATCACGAACTTCGTGGGTGCCCCTTCATCGAAAGTGTGGTACGCCTCGGGCGCCCGATCGAGGGGGATCAATTCGACGTTCATGACCTTGCTCAGGTAGTCCATGCGGCCCCAGAGGATTGCCTGCATCAGCTCCCGGTTGTACTTCATCACCGGGCACTGACCCCACATCGCGTGTTGCGACTTGATCCATGCCTTCCCGAAGTCGATGCTCAGCCGCCCCTTCTTCGTCTCGGGCGTCGGAGCGCCGGGGTCGTTGTCGGTATAGACGCCGGGGATTCCGATCCCACCGCCCGAGCGGACGACCGAGATCAGGGCGTTGTGCACGGCGTCCGGCTTGTTCTTCCCGGCGTCCGGCCCGTAGCCATGGGCCTCGAACCCCACGCAGTCCACTCCGCAATCCACTTCGCGGGCGCCGAGGATGGCCTCGATCTGGTCGGCCAGAGGCACGTCCTTGGATAGGTCCACGACCTCGAATCCGGCGCATTTGACCAGCTCAAGTCGTCGCCGGTTCTGGTCCCCGACGATGATGCAGGACGCGCCGACCAGGCGCGCGCTCGCGGCGGCGCAACGTCCCACCGGCCCCGCACCGGCGATGTACACCGTCGATCCCGGCCCGACCCCGGCCACGGCGCAGCCGTGGAACCCGGTGGGCAGAATGTCCGAAAGGAGCGTGAGGTCGAGGATGCACTCCATCGCCTGGTCCCGGTCGGGGAACTTCAGCAACTGAAAGTCGGCGTAAGGGACCATCATGTACTCGGCCTGTCCGCCCTGCCAGCCGCCGAGGTTGAATCCGTAAGCCCCGCAAGGGGTCTCGGGGTTGACGTTGAGGCAGATGTCGGTGTGCCGCTCCCTGCAGTTGCGGCAGCGACCACATGCGACGTTGAAGGGGACCGAGACCAAGTCGCCCTTCTTAATGAACTCCACGTCGCGGCCGGTCTCGACGACTTCGCCGGTGTTCTCATGGCCCAGGACCATGCCCTCGGGGGCGACGAAGCGTCCTCGGTAGATGTGCAGGTCGCTGCCGCAGATGTTGGTCGTGACCAGCTTGATTATGACACCGTGATCGCACTTCTTGCCGTGAGGGTCGACCAGTTTCGGGTAGTCGAGCTTCTCGACCTTGACGGTGCGGGGCCCGGAGTAGACCACTGCTCGATTGCCGGTCATGGTTCAATCCTCCTCTTCCGGGTGTTCAGTTTGGCGCACGAAGGTTAGCTGCCGGGAGTGCCGGCGATCCCTGGCGGGTTCTCCTTGGACAGGATGCCGGACCTTGCCCTCCGCTTCATCGCGCGCCGCTCGTGGCCCTCCTCAACCAGCCACGCGTTGGAGCCGGCGTTCGATCTCCCCCCTGGGCTGGACGCCGATGATGCGGTCGACCTCCCTGCCATCCTTGATGACCACGAGCAGCGGGATGCTGCGCGCGTTGAACCGCGTCGCCGTCGCGGGGTTCTCGTCCACGTTGAGCTTGGCGATGCGCACACGCCCCGCCCATTCCGACGCCAGGCTCTCGAGCACGGGAGCGATCATCCGGCACGGCCCGCACCACGGCGCCCAAAGGTCGAGCAGCACCGGCACCGGCGAGCGCTCGACCTCCTCCGCGAATGTGGCGTCGGTGACCGAGATCGGCCGGTTATCGGAAGACAAAGGCGTCTTGCACCGTCCGCAGACCGGGGCGAGGCCGCCTGCGATCTTTTCCTTCGCCTCCTGCGACACCCTATTGGTCGCGCCGCAGCAGGGGCAACGGATCAGCTCAGTTTCTGACATGAGGCGCTCACCTCGCCTGTACGGTTTGCCTGCGCGACCGGCTGAACAGGTCGATCATCTCCCGGTTGAACGCCGGGATGTCGTCGGGCTTGCGGCTTGTCACGAGGTTGCCGTCGACCACGGCCTCCTCGTCCACCCACTCGGCACCCGCGTTTCGGAGGTCGGTCTTTAGCGACGGCCACGACGCGATCCGCCGCCCCCGCGCCGCGCCCGCCTCGATGACGGTCGAGGGGCCGTGACAGATCGCCGCCACCGGCTTGCCGGCGTCGAAGAACGCCCTCACGAAGCTGACCGCGGCCGACTGCATCCGCAGCCGGTCCGGGTTCAGCACCCCGCCGGGCAGCAGAAGCGCGCCGAAGTCGTCCGGCTTGGCCTCGGAGAGGGTTACGTCGACCGGGAAATAGCCACCCCAGTCGGTGAAGTGCCAGCTACGGACCGGGTCGCCCTTGGGCGACGCGATCCGGGTCTCGGCGCCGGCACGGTCGAGAGCACCCCGGGGCTGGACCAGTTCGACCTCCTCGAAGCCGTCGTCGACCAGGATCGCGACTTTCAGCCCTGCGAGATTCTCCATCGCTCTGCTCCGCTCGGGACTCATGACCGGTTGGCCTGGGGCTGGAGTTCTCGAGCGCACCGGATGCAGTAGCGGGCGTAAGGGACGGCTTCGAGTCGCTCCCGGGAGATCTCTCGGTGGCAATTCTCGCACCGGCCGAAGGTCCCTTGCTCGATTCTGGCCAATGCATCATCAACTTCGGCCAGGCTCCGGTCTTCGTTCTCGATCAGGTCCAACGTGGTCTCCTGCTCGTAGTTTTCCGAGGCCAGGTCTGCCAGGTGGAGTGGTACGTCCGACAGGC
This sequence comes from uncultured Planctomycetota bacterium, assembly GCA_963771445.1. Classification (GTDB taxonomy): domain Bacteria; phylum Planctomycetota; class Planctomycetia; order Isosphaerales; family Isosphaeraceae; genus JAKAUH01. The sequence goes on from CAVYTQ010000004.1 coordinate 20,830, forward strand.
TACCGCTCGCTTCGCCACCGACTGGTCGGAGTGCCTCGTCGGCCAGTTCCGACAGGTCGCCCCGGAGCCGCCTCTTCATAATCAGCAGGCGCTTTCGGAAGTGGTCGGTTTCCGCTTCGGTCATTCTCGTGCCTCCTCCCTGGGGACCTGACGCGGGTCAAGCCGCCTCGCCCTTGTAGACCGTCGCCCCCTCGTTCCTGCCCGCGGCGAGCATCGCCCTGGCCCGCTCGACCTTCTCGGGAGTGCCGCGGACGAGGACGAGGAACTTACCGGCCTTGACCTGCGACTCGTACTTGAGTGCCTGCTCCCTGGGGATTCCCAGGCCGACCAGGGCCCCGGACAGGGCCCCCAGCGCCGCGCCGGCGAGGGCCCCTTCCAGCCCGCCCAGAAGCGCCGCCGAGAGCGGCCCGGCGACGATGACCGGCCCGACGCCAGGCAGGACTAAGAACGCCGCCCCGAGCAGCAGGCCGAACAGCCCGCCGACCCACGCGCCGGTCCCCGCCCCCGCGCCGATGAAGTCGCGGCGCTGACGAACCCGATGGGCTCCTCCTCCACCTGGAAGTCGCGTCCCACGATGGACACGTCCTTCATGTCGAACCCTTCCTTGACCAGCCGTCGCACGGCTTCCTCGGCCGACGGGTGATCCGGGTACACGGCGACGACGCGTGAATCGACGGAGGTCTCGACCTGGCTCATGGGTACCTCTCCGGGAGACGCAAAGGATGATCGAACATCTTGAGGATGCGGGATCTCGTCAGCGGAACCATGCCTCCTCCTGCCGCGGGCGTCGCGGGCCACCCCCGCCGGCCTACGGGGTCCGGGCGAGCTTGTCGGCCACATCCTCGTGTTCGCCCTCCGCCCGGATGGATTCCCCGTCGCGGAGTTTGATAATGGTGACCCTGTCGGGGCGGCCGGGTCAGGACGCAGCGAAACCAAGAACTCCGGGTTGACGTACGCGGCGTTCCCGGAAACGCTGTCCATGACCGGCACGATGTTCGGGATACCCTTCCGCTGTCTCGCGGTCCACGACGCAAGATCAACAGAATAACCGTCGGCCCCTCCCAACCTCGCGGTCCGATGTTCATCGCACTGAGCGGCCCTGGCTCACGTCGAGCCCTTCCCTCGGGCGCCAGCGGCGACCGTCTCCCTGGTGGGCGAGGGCACGACCTTGATCTGCTTCGGCTTGGCCTCCTCCGACTTGGGGAGCGTCATCGTCAGCACGCCGTCCTCGAAGTGGGCCTGGGCCTTGTCGGCGGAAATCGAGGTGGGCAGGGTCACGGTTCGCTGGAATTGGCCGAAGCGGCGCTCGCGCAGGTGGTACTGCTCGCCCTTCTTCTCCTCGTCCGACCTGATCTCCCCCCGGATCGTCAGCGTGTCGCCGTGGGCCGTGATCTGCACGTCCTCGGGCCGCACGCCCGGCAGAGCGGCCTTGACGACGAACTCGTTCTCCGTCTCGGCGATGTCAAGGGGAAGCATCACCGCGCCGTCGCCCGGGATGCCGGTGCCGATCGGGCGTACAAAGCTATCCTGCAACAGGGAATTCACCGCGTCTCGCAGGCTGACCACCTCGCGGAAGGGGTCGTAGCGTTGGATCGCCATGACTGCTGTTCTCCTCTCGAAGAAGCGTACGGGCCTTTTTGACGTCCCGTCACACCGATGGACCCGCGGGCGGCCGACGATCCTCGGCTCGGGCGTCGGCCGGAAGCGTCCCGTACCCGGCCCGCGCGACCCGACCGCCCGGTTCCGGCTCGTACCCGACTCGACCAGATCGCACCGCTTCCCCCGGCGCCCGGCGACGCATGCGGCCGGGAGTCCCTGCCAATACAACAGCCGTGCCCGAAGGGGCCCACTTGAACATCCCGCGACGCGGCCCGCCGCCAAGCGTTTCATCGGACCGGGCTTGTGTCGCCGCACCTGGCGGATCGGACGACAAGACGCCGGCTCCTCGTCCGGAACTTGACCGCGACACAATGTCTCGCACCTACAGATCAGCGACAGGTTGTCGCCTGGCCTGGTGCTTGGCCGCGAACACGGACCGACCCCCGGCGCCGCGGAGGGCAGGAGGCGGAGGTGGTGCGTCGGCGAAGGCGGCTCGGACGCCCGGGATCCTACTCGCCGACGGGGGGGGCTGGTCGCAACGGGTCGTCCAGTTCGTACTCGCGGATCTTCCGTAGCAGGGTGCGCGTGCTGATCCCCAGGTGCTCGGCGGTCCGCTGTCGGTTCCCTCCGGTCTGGATCAGGCACTGCTGGATCGCCTCCCGCTCCAGATCGGCCAGGGTGGTCCCCGAGCCGTAACGTGCCGCCGTCCCGGAGACCCCGCTCGCCGGGGGTTCCGCCAGTTGATCCTCCGGCAGGTGGGCGGGGAGCAGGACCGTGCCGTTCGCCTTGAGCAGCGCCTGCTGGAGGACGCTCTGTAACTCCCGGACGTTGCCCGGCCAGGAACAGCTCCGCAGCCTCTCCATCGTCTCGGGTGCCACCTCGCGGACATGCCGCCCCAGCTCGTGACTGGACCGGCGCAGGAAAGATCTGCACCAGCAGCGGAAGGTCGTCGCCCCGCTCGCGCAGGGGGGGCAGGGGGATGGTGACGACGCTCAGCCGGAAATACAGGTCCGGCCGGAACTTCCCCTCGGCCGTCCACGCCTTCAGGTCGCGGTGGGTGGCCGCGATCAGCCGCACGTCGGTCCGGACCACCTCGTTGCCGCCGACCCGCTCGAACTCCTGGTCCTGCAGCAGGCGGAGCATCTTGGCCTGCGAGGGCCGGCGTCATGTCGCCGACCTCGTCGAGGAAGATCGTGCCGCCGTTGCACTGCTCGAACTTGCCGATCCGCTTGCGGTCGGCGCCGGTGAAGGCGCCCTTCTCGTGGCCGAACAGCTCGCTCTCCAGCAGGCTCTCGGGGATGGCCGCGCAGTTCAGGGCGCGGTACGGCGCCCTGCGACCGGTGCCCGTGCTGATAGATGGCGCGGGCGACCAGCTCCTTGCCGGTGCCGCTCTCGCCGGTGATCAGCACGGGGACGTTCTGGTCGGAGACCCGGCCGATCGTCTTGTAGACCTCGCGCATGGCGGGGCAGGTGCCGACGATGGCGCCGTCGAAGTCGGGGTCCGGCGGGTTCTCCGCCACCGCGGCCGGCCCGTGCATCTGGCGGCCCGCGTCGAGCGCTTCGTCGACCACCCGCCGGAGCTGTTGCAGGTCGAGCGGCTTGAACAGGTAGTCGTAGGCGCCCTGCCGCATCGCCTCGATCGCCGCGTCCGCCGACCGGGCGAGGGTCACGAAGATGACGGGGATGCGCGCGTCGATGTCGCGGATCGCCCGGTAGATCTCCAGGCCGGACTGGTCGGGCAGGCGCAGGTCGAGGAGGATGACGTCCGGCGGCTCGGCGCGGACGAGCCCGAGCCCTCCCGAGCCCGTGCGTGCCACGTCGACCCGGTGCGTCGGGGGCGGGAACGCCATGGCGCACCTGCTTCGGGATCAGCGCCGGGTCATCATCGATGAGCAGGATGTGGGCCATGAGGATCGTTCCGGGTAAGTCAAGTCGAGGACCCGGGGCGGCTGGCCTCACCTTGGCTGGGCTTCCCTGCCGCCGACCGCCGGGAATGAGCCCGGGCGGTCAACTGTCGCCAGGGGGACGTCAACACCCCTTCGCCGATCGGGGGCAGCCGAAGGGCCATGCTCCCCGGCCTCCTCGATCCTGCGGGTTCGTACGCGTCCGAAAGGGGCGTGCAAGTCTTTCGAAAATAATTTCGACGCATCTCTCCATGCCTGCCCCGTAGGCGTCGGCATTCTATCCGCGGCCCTGACCGCGACGCAATCGCGGCGGTCGATCCCGATGGGAACGGGGTATGGCTCTCGATCCCGGGCTCGCGGCGCCCCGGGCCGCGGGCGGGCGGATGTCCGCGGCGCCGAACGAACCCGAGCGTCCGCTTCCGTTCGCGAAGATGCAGATTTGTGCGGAATGAGCAGAGTTCACTTCGACGCAATCTCTTGACAGGATCGCACTTCCGCGAAATCGTTGGCTTCGTTCGGCGCGAGCCCTGTCGAGGCGATCCGAGCCCGGATGCCGGGTGGACCCGACGCCACCTCGCCGACCGAACCCGAGCATCCGCCGCGCCGACCGAACCCGAGAGTCCGGGGCCGATACGTCGGGTGGGAGGGCGCGGCCCGGGCCGGGGTGCCCGACCGGGGACGGGCCTGTCACCGACTTGTCAACGAGCTTCGTACATCATCGTAATTCCCGGCCCCCCGCGTTCTCCGATTCCGCGCGAAGCGGTCCGGGGCCCGGGCACGCCTGGATTGGACCGGCGGCCATGGGAACGACGATATTCCGATCCCGGTCGATGCGCGGACTTCCGGCGCCGGTTCGGTCGGGTAGAATAACGCCTCGCGGGGGACTGGGATGAATCGGCCGGGTGCGGGATCTTTCCGATGCAACCCCCAGGCGAGGACCAGGACTGTCTGTCGGGCGGCGGCGAGATGGGCGCGCTGATGCGCTCCATCGACTGGTCGTCGACGCCGATCGGCGCCGTCGAGTCCTGGTCGCTCGCGCTCGCACCATGGTGCGGATCCTCCTGGTCAACCGCTTCCAGCTCTTCCTCTGGTGGGGACCCCGCTACGTCCAGGTCTACAACGACGCCTCGCGGCCGATCCTCGGCGCCAAGCACCCGAGATCGATGGGGCAGCCGGCCGCGGAGTGCTGGTCGGAGATCTGGCACGTCATCGGCCCGCTCATCGAGACGCCCTTCCGCGGCGGCCCGGCGACGTGGATGGAGGACATCCTCCTGGAGATGAACCGCTACGGCTACGTCGAGGAGACCCACTTCACGATCGCCTACAGCCCCGTGCCCGACGACGATGCGCCGCGGGGCATCGGCGGGGTGCTGGGCACCGTGCACGAGATCACCGAGAAGGTCGTCGGCGAGCGTCGCGTGGCGGTCCTGCGCGATCTCGGGACGCACGCCGCCGAGGCGAAGACCGCCGAGGAGGCCTGCGCCACCGCGGCCAGGACGCTGTCGGCGCACGACAAGGACGCCCCGTTCGCGCTGATCTACCTGCTCGACTCCGACGGCCGGGGCGCCACCCTGGCGGGGGCCTGCGGCGTGGCCGAGGGCGAGGCGATCAGCCCCCGCGTCGTGGGCCTCGGCGGCGGCGAGGGCGCCGCCTGGCCGCTCGCGGAAGCGATCCGGGCGGGGACCCCCCGAGAAGTCAACGACCTGACGGCCCGCTTCGGGTCCGTTCCGCCGGGGCCCTGGGCCGACCGCCCGTCCTCGGCCGTCGTCCTCCCCATCCCCTCGAGGCGGGCCGACCAGCCGGCGGGGCTGCTCGTGGCCGGCGTCAGCGCGCGGCTGAGGCTCGACGACCAGTACCGTGGCTTCCTCGAGCTGGTCGCCGGCCAGATCGCCACCGCCGTCGCCAACGCCCGGGCCTACGAGGAGGAGAAGAAGCGGGCCGAGACCCTCGCGGAGCTCGACCGGGCGAAGACCGCCTTCTTCTCCAACGCCTCGCACGAGTTCCGCACGCCGCTGACCCTGATGCTGGGCCCGGTCGAGGACGCGCTCGCCGACGCCGCCGAGCCCCTGCCGCGCGGGCAGCGCGAGCGGCTGGAGACGGCCCACCGCAGCAGCCTGCGGCTCCTGAAGCTCGTCAACACCCTCCTGGACTTCTCGCGGATCGAGGCCGGCCGGGTGCAGGCGGTCTACGAGCCGACCGACCTGGCGGCGCTGACCGCGGAGCTGGCCAGCAACTTCCGCTCCGCCTGCGAGAAGGCCGGGCTGAGTCTGGTCGTGGACTGCCCACCGCTGCCCGAGCCGGTTTACGTGGACCGCGACATGTGGGAGAAGGTCGTCCTGAACCTCGTCTCCAACGCCTTTAAGTTCACCCTCGAGGGGGCGATCGCCGTCGGCCTCCGACCCGCCGGCGTCGCGGCGGAGCTGACCGTCCGCGACACCGGGACCGGCATCCCGGCCGAGGAACTGCCCCGCATCTTCGAGCGATTCCACCGGGTCGAGGGGGCGCGCGGCCGGACGCACGAGGGGACGGGCATCGGCCTCGCCTTGGTGCAGGAGCTCGTGAAGCTGCACGGCGGCTCGGTGCGGGTGGAGAGCACCGTCGGAGGGGGCAGCATCTTCTCCGTGACAATCCCGTTAGGGGCGGCCCACCTGCCGGCCGATCGGGTCGGCACGCCCCGCACGCTCAGTTCGACGGCGGTCGGGGCGGGCGCCTTCGTCGAGGAGCGCTCCGCTGGCTGCCCGACGAAGAGACGTCCCGCGCGTTCCCGGGCACGGTCGGGAACGCTCGGGAGGCGTTCCCGCCGGGGGCCTCCGCCTCGCGACCGCCCGGCGCACGGGCACCGGGCGAAGTCGTCGCGAAGCGGCCGCGCATCCTCTGGGCCGACGACAACGCGGACATGCGGCAGTACGTCCGCCGGCTGCTGGGCGAGCGTTACGACGTGGAAGCCGTCCCGGACGGCGAGGCGGCGCTGGAGGCCGCCCGCGCCCGCCCGCCGGACCTCGTGCTGTCCGACGTGATGATGCCGCGCCTCGACGGCTTCGGCCTCCTGAACGCGCTGCGGGCCGATCCCGCGACCCGAGCGATCCCGGTGATCCTCCTGTCGGCCCGCGCCGGCGAGGAGTCGCGCGTGGAGGGCCTGGAGGCCGGTGCGGACGACTACCTGGTCAAGCCGTTCAGCGCCCGCGAGCTGCTGGCACGCGTCGGCGCCAACCTGGAGATGGCCCGCGTCCGCCGCGAAGCCGGGGAGCGGGTCACCCACCTCATGGAGAGCATCCCGGACGGCCTGATCACGCTCGACCGGGAGTGGCGCGTATACCTTCGTCAACACCCCGGCCGAGCCCCTGCTCGGCCGGCCGCGCTCGGACTTGCTCGGCAAGTGCGTCTGGGACGAGTACCCGTCCGGGGTGGGCACCGAGGTGGAGCGGCAGTTGCGCCGGGCGGCGGCCGAGCGGGTGATGTGCGAGTTCGAGGGTCAAGACGCCGGCCGGGGGCGGTGGTTCGAGAACAGGGCCTTCCCCATGCCCGAGGGGGGCGTCGCCGTCTATTTCCGCGACATCACCGAGCGCCGGTGCGCCGAGGAAGCCTTACGCCAGAGCGAGGAGCGGTTCCGGCGGTACTTCGACCTCGGGCTGATCGGCATGGCGATCACCTCGCCGGCCAAGGATTGTCTGGAGGTCAACGACGAGATCTGTCGGATCTTCGGCTACACGCGCGACGAATTCCTGCGGAAGACGTGGGCCGAGATGACCCACCCGGACGACCTGGCCGCCGACGTCGCCCAGTTCGACCGGGTCATGGCCGGGGAGGTCGACGGCTACACGATGGACAAGCGGTGGATCCGCAAGGACGGCCGGATCATCGACACCACCATCTCGGTGAAGTGCGTGCGGCGCGGGGACGGGTCGGTCGATTACTTCGTGGCGCTGGTCCAGGACGTCACCGAGAGGAAGCGGGCCGAGGAGGCCCTGCGGCGGAGCGAGGCGCAACTGGCCGAGGCCCAGCAGATCGCCCACATCGGCAGTTGGAGCTGGGACCTCGCGAGCGACGAGATCGTCTGGTCGGACGAGCATTACCGCATCGTCGGCCTGCGGCCGCAGGCGATTCCGATGACGGCCGAACGGGCCGCGAACTATATCCACCCGGACGACCGAGAGGCCGCCCTGGGGGCAGTAAGGCGGGCGATCCGGGACCGTCAGCCTTACGAGTGGTGCCTGCGCATGGTCCGCGAGGACGGGACAATCATCATCGCCCAGTCGCGGGGACAGGCGGTCTACGACGAGGCCGGCAGGCCCGTGCGGATGTTCGGCACGATCCAGGACGTCACCGAGCGGACGCGGGCCGAGGAGGCGCTGCACCGGGACGCGCTGGTGCTGGCCAACGTCGGCGACTCGGTCGTCGCCACCGACATGGAGGGGACCATTACGTTCTGGAATGAAGGGGCCACCCGGCTCTTCGGGTGGACCGCCGCGGAGACGGTGGGACGGCCCTACGCCGACCGCTTCCCGGAACCGGAGAGGTCGTGGATCGCCGAGCAGATCCGCTCCCGCGCCGCGGGCACGGAGTGGGCCGGGGAATACCAGGATTACCGCAAGGACGGCTCTCGGTGCTGGATCGACGCCCACGTCCGCAGGGTCACCGACACCGCGGGACGGCCGCACGGGATCATCGGGATCGCGAGGGACATCACAGAACGTAAGCTAAATGAAGAAGCGCCTGCGCGAGAGCGAGGCGCGGCTGGCCGCCGACCTGGTCGGCATGGAACGACTCCAGGAGGTGAGCACCCGGCTGTCCCAGGATGGCGACACGTCCCCGCTCCTGCTGGAGATCGTGGATGCCGCCATCGCCATCACCGCCGCCGACATGGGCAACATCCAGTTGCTGGATCGGGAGACCGGGACGCTGCGGATCGTTGCCAGCCGCGGCTTAGAGGCGTCGTTCCTCGGGTTCTTCGACACGGTCCACGGCGGGCAAGCGGCCTGCGGCTCCGCCATGCGCGGCGGCGAGCGGGTCGTCATCGGCGACGTCGCCACGAGCCAGGTGTTCGCGGGGACGCCGGCGCTGGACGTGCTGCTCGCCGCCGGCGTGCGGGCCGTGCAGTCCACGCCCCTGGTCATGCGCTCCGGCCGGGTCGTCGGCATGCTCTCCACGCACTACAGGACGCCGCGAGTCCCCGCGGACCGCGACCTCCACATCGTCGACCTGCTGGCCCGCCAGGCCGCGGACTGGGTCGAGCGGACGCAGGCCGCCGAGGAGCTGCGGCAGGCGAAGGCGGCGGCCGAGGCGGCGAACCGGGCCAAGGACGAGTTCCTGGCCAACGTCAGTCACGAGATCCGCACCCCCTTCGGCACCATCCTCGGCATGACCGATCTGGTCCTCGAAACGCCGCTGGCGGACGACCAGCACCAGTGCCTCGAGACGGTCAAATCGGCGGCCGAAGGCCTTCTCGGTCTCATCGACGACCTGCTCGACTTCGAGAAGATCGAGGCCGGCAAGCTGGAGCTGGCCCCGGCCGACTTCTCGCTTCGGGCAACGATGAGCGGCGCCGTGCGGACCCTGGCCGTGCGGGCCGAAACGAAGGGCCTGGAACTGACCTGCCGGGTGGGACCGGACGTGCCCGACGCCCTGGTGGGCGACGCCGCCCGGCTGCGGCAGGTGCTGCTCAACCTGGTCGGCAACGCCATCAAGTTCACCAGACAAGGCGAGGTGACCGTGCGGGCGGAGGTGGCCGGTGATCCCGCATCCGTGGGCGAGATCGTCGTCCGCTTCGCCGTGCGCGATAGCGGCATCGGCATCCCGGCCGACGGCAGGGAGAGGATCTTCCGTGCCTTCGAGCAGGCGGACAGCTCCACCACGCGCCGATACGGCGGCACCGGACTGGGCCTGACCATCGCGGCGCGGCTAGTCGGCCTGATGGGCGGGACGATCGGCGTGGAGAGCGAGCCCGGCCGCGGCAGCACCTTCTCCTTCATGGCGCGGTTCGGGCGACCGCCACATTCGCGGGAGCGAGTCGTCGCACGGCCGCAGGACGCGCGCCACGAGGTGGCGGCGCCGACCCCGGTCGCGCCGCCGCTCCGCATCCTGGTGGCCGAGGACGACGAGTTCAACTCACGACACCTGGAGCGGCTTCTGGCCGGGCGGGGCTACGCCGTGCGGGTGGCGACCGACGGCCGCCAGGCCCTGAGTCTCGCGGACGAAGCGGCCTTCGAGCTCCTGCTCCTGGACCTCCACATGCCAGAACTCGACGGCTTCCAGGTCGTGCGGGCGATCCGACATCAGGAGCAGTCCACGGGGGGGCATTTGCCGGTCATCGCGTTGACGGCGCGCGCGCGGAAGGAAGACCGAGAGCGGTGCCTCGCGGCCGGAATGGACGACTACCTCCCGAAGCCGGTCCGGGCTGCGGACCTGCTGGCGGCCATCGACCGAGTGGTCGCCGACCGAGGCGCTCCCCGGCTCGCCCAGCCGGATGTCGAGGGCCGGGGGAGTCTCCTCGATCCGGTCACGTTGCTGGCGGGCTGCGGCGACGATCCGGAGGGCCTGCGCGCACTCTGCCAGGACTTTCTGGCCTACGCGCCGAGCCGAACGGACCAGTTAGGCGCCGCGTTGCGGGAACGGGACGCGCCTCGATTGCGATCGGTCGCACACGCGCTCTGCGGGCTGCTGTCCGTGTTCTCCACCGTGGCCGGCGCCGTGGCGTCGGACCTCGAAGACTTCGCGGCCCACGGCCGACTCGACGAGGCACGGCCCCTGGTGGAACGGCTCGAACTGATGGTCCAGGAACTGGTCCGCCAGGTCGGCGGCCTGTCCTACGAGCGCGTGCGGCATCAGGCAGCAACAGCCGATCGCCCCGACAAGTCGGCGGGAACCTGACTCACCGGGTCGGGGCCTCGAGCCGAGACGCGGCGAATCCGGCGACACAACGGGACCGGGGAACGCCTGCGTGGAGATCACACGGGCCAAAGACTGGTAGGCAAAGCCGCCACCTTTCTATTATAAATATTTTTATATATTATAGTTATTTTATGATCTTATGTCGTCACTGTAACGGCCCCGCCTGCCTGTCATGCCAAAATGTCCCTCTACAGATTCGATCCTGACAAGATGTCACACGCGAGCGGCCGCGCCGGGTGTCATTCAGGAGGGGGCTTCCCACGCGGCTCTCGCGGTATTCGCCCCTCCCAAAGTCTTGTGCGAGCATGTGATCCGGTCGTTCCCCCCGGCCTCCCCTGGGAGCATTTCGGCCCGGCGCACTGGTTGCAATGATAGGGCCCGTTCCATGACCGGACGTGCTGCGAAGGTCGAGGTCGGGGAGATGCATGTCGCCTAGGCGGAGTAATCGGCTCCCGTCGGGCGGGATCGAAGATTCCCGAAGACTCGGAGGAGATCGCATGGCGATCGGTGCCCCCCCGGCCGGCGGGGATGAGTCGAAGGGCTTCCGGAGGATGTTCGCACCGGGCCGGCTGACGCTCGGCGTGTTCTTCCCGATCGAGGCGTTCTCGGGCGACCAGCCACTGATGCGCGACCAGGAGCGCCTGGCACGGCGGGCCGAGGAGCTGGGCTTCGCTGCGCTCTGGGTGAGGGATGTGCCGCTGCGCGACCCGAGCTTCGGCGATGTCGGTCAGGTCTACGACCCCTGGGTCTATCTCGGCTGGGTCGCGGCCCAGACGCGCTCGATCGCGCTGGCCACCGGTTCGGTCGTGCTTCCGTTGCGCCACCCGCTGCACACCGCCAAGGCGGCGGCGTCGGTCGATCGGCTCACGGGCGGTCGGCTGGTTCTCGGCGTGGCCTCCGGCGACCGGCCGGTCGAGTTCCCCGCGTTCGGCGTCGACTTCGACAGGCGTGACGCCCTCTTCCGCGAGAACCTGCGCGTGATCCGAGGGGTGCTCGCCGACGAGTTCCCGACCATCCGATCGACCTACGGCGTGCTGTCCGGGACCGCCGACCTCGTGCCCAAACCGACCGGCCGGCTACCGATCCTGGTCACGGGCAGCAGTCGACAGACTCTGGAATGGATCGCCGAACATTCGGACGGCTGGATCACCTACCCGCGGTCCCTGGAGCAACAGGGGCGACTCGCCGCCCGCTGGCGGGCCGCCGTGGCTCGTGGGGCGCCCGGCTCGTTCAAGCCGTTCGCCCAGTCGTTCTACGTCGACCTGACCGAGGACCCGGACGGACCAGCGGAGCCGATCCACCTCGGCTTCCGCGGCGGCCGCGACGTCGTCTGCCGCTACCTCGAAGGGCTCCGGGCGGTCGGAGTGCACCACGTCATCCTCAACTTCAAGTACGCCAGGCGCAATGCCGCCGAGATCCTCGAAGAGTTCGGGCGGGACATCCTGCCGCGACTCGCGGCCGGTCGAGCCGACGTCCCGACCGCATCGCAGGCGGTTTGAGCGAAGAGAGCGACGATGAGCGAGACCAAGACGGCACGAGCCACGATGCGTGCCTGGGCGATCGACGGCTACGGCGGCCCGGAGAGGATGCGCTTCAGCAGACTTCCGGTGCCCGAGCCGGGGCGGCGCGACGTGCTGATCCGGATGTCCAGCGCCGAGGTCGGCGACTGGGACATCCTGGTGCGCGAGGGCGAATGGCAGATGGGCCGGCCGTTCCCCCTCGTCCTCGGCCTGGCCGGCGCGGGTACCATCGCGGCCGTAGGTAGGGACGTGACCGGCTTCGTCGCGGGCGACCCCGTCTACGCCTACAGCTACCCACTGTACGACAACGGTGCCTGGGCGGACTTCATGCTGGTGCCCCAGTCCTACGTCGCTCGTGTGCCCGCCTCGCTTGATCGGACGCGGGCCGGCGGGGTGCCGATCGTCGGCCTGACCGCGCATGAGACCCTGACAGACATCCTGGCGGTTCAGCAGGGCGACCTGGTCCTGATCACGGCCGCCGCCGGCGGGGTCGGCCACCTCGCCGTACAGCTCGCTGCGCGGCTCGGGGCACGGGTCGTGGCGACGGCCGGCCCGCGGAACCTCGACTTCGTCCGCGCGCTCGGGGCCGAGGCGGTGATCGACCACACGGCGGAGGATGTCGTCGAGGCGGTCCGGGCTCGGTACCCGGACGGTGTCAACAAGGTGTTGAACGGCGTCTCGGGCGAGGGAGCGAACCGGGCCATGGCGACGCTGCGGCCGGGCGGGTCTATGGTCGACCTCACCGGGTCGGTATCTGTGGCGCCCTCCGGCATCCACGTCGATCGCGAGTTCGTGGTCCGGGCCGATGGCGACCGGCTCGCCCGGCTTGCCAGGATGATCGACGACGGTTGGCTGAAAGTGGTGATCCAGGACGTTGTCGCTTTCGAGCGCCGCGCCGGATGCCCTCGAATTGGTCCGGGCCAGGCACGTTCGGGGCAAGGTCGTGCTCGAGATCGCGTGACGGCACTCGTCCTGCGACGTCCGAGCTGGCGCTCGGATCGGAGAGGGCGGAGGCAAGAGCATGTCCAGATCCATTGTGATCCACCGGGGCGTGATCCGGCGGGCCTGCAAGCGGAGCTGGAATCATTCCACGCACCTGACCTGCGGGTAAGCAGCTATTACCTGGACCTCGAACCGCGACGTGCGGTGGTACCCAGGCGGCCCGCGACGCCCTGGAAGAGACCCTGGACCGGCATCGCAGGCAGATCGACCGACTGGTCGTCGCCCGCGCGGCGCGCCAGGCATTGCTCCGCGACATCGAAGAGGTGGAGGGCGTGGCGCGGACGGTGATCGGCGTGCGCCACACACGCTCCCTCGCCTGCTTCGTCGCGTCCGAACCCCGCTTCGGCCGTGCGCTTCCGCTCCCCTGGCCCGCGCGGGACCACCCGTTCTTCGAGAAGCGCTTTGTCCTATGGCCCTTGCAACAGATCCTGGACCAGTCCGACCGTTATGCGATCGTCCTGACCGACAAGGATGACGGCCGGCTCTTCCTGTTCTTCCAGGAGCGGATCGAGGAGGTGAGGACCCTCAAGGACGAGATTCTCGGCCGGATCCGGTACCCCGAGCGGAGCCGCGAGCTCGAGTCCATGCGGAAGCATATCGAGTCCTACCACGAGCACTTCGGCGGGGTGGGGGACGCGGCACTCCGGCTCTTCCAGCGGGATCCGTTCGGGCACCTGATCATCGGCGGGCTGTGGGAGACCCTCGCCCAGTTCGAGGGCCGGCTGCACCGTTACCTGCGCGACCGCATGATGGCCCGCTGGGTCATCGACGTGCAGCACGCGCCGACGCCCGAGGTCGAGGAGCAAGCCCGCCGGCAGGAGCAGCAGCTCTCGGGACGCCGGGCCCGTGACACCTGGGCCGCCATCCAGGATCGGCGGCCGGGTCGCGGTGCCCTGGGTCCCGCCGAGGTGTTCGCGGCAGTCTGCGCGGCAGGTCCAGACGCTGCTGGCAGACCCGAAGCTCCGCGCCGGCCGACCGTGGCATCTACTTCGGGACTTCGAGCCAGAAGTACGAGGGGCGGCTCGGGTCGATCTACTCCCCCCGCGCTATGCGACCCGGGGAATCTTCGCCAGGCCAAGTTCGAGCGGGAGTGCCCCTCGAGTACGCCAGGAACTTCCCGGCCGGCAGCGGCGCCTTCGCCCTTCTACCAGTTCCCCGGCGCGGACTACTGAAACGGCTGTTCCACCGGCTCGCCGCCGGCTTCCGACTGGGCCTGAAAATCCCCGGAAATTAGGAGGCGAAGTGGCCGACGCACGCCCGCTACGGCAAGCGTGCCGGCCGGGACGACGAGAGCCTCCTCGACCCTGGAGTGCTCAGGTCGCGATTCGTCGCGCTTGACGGGGGCGGGGCACGCCCCTGCCAATTCCGATCTGAAGCTGTACCTCATCACGGTGGCTGAGCGCGCTTCGGTCCGCGATGCCGGAGCAACTTCGGCCGACCACACCGACGCACGCAATGAGGCGACGTTCAACGGTTACGTGGCCGCCGGTTGAGCCCGCTCGGGGGGTGACCCTACGGCGACCCTGCCTCGCGACGCATGGCCAACAGGAGGGCCTCGACGTCGCCTCGTGGGTCGCCTCGGCCCAGATCGAGACGCGGACCATCCAGCGGCAACCGAGGACGTCCGGGGTCGGATAGACGGCGTCCGACCGATTCACCCGGTCGGCCCACGACCGCGTTTGGACGTCGAGCGCCTGCCCATCCCCGCCCCGGCGGCCTGGGCCGGCTTCGGCACGGTTCATGTACGACGAAGACCCAGCAGGTGGAGTAGAGCGCGGCGTCGTAGTTGTCGACATTCCGGCCCGTCACCTTCTGGCCGGCGTTCGTGATCTCGAAGGCAAGGTCGCAGGCGGCTGCACCCGGTGGGCGTGACCTCTTCGTGGCGATTCATCGTTTCGGGGCGAGGAGGCCGAAGTCGTCTATCGGCTCCGCCCGGCGGATCCCGGCGTTTCCGCGCACCGTCCTTGACACCGATCACGGGCGGTGCGACCTTGGGGCCGTGACGTCTCCGCCTCGAATCGCAGGCGGGGGCAACACATCATCACCGGGTGCTCTGGCGAGGAGCGCACCTCTTGGACCGCAGATCGATCGCCATCACTGGGATCGTCCAGGGTGTCGGATTCCGGCCCTTCGTCTATGATCTCGCGACCCGACTCGGGCTCCACGGCTTCGTGAAGAACCGGACCGGCGACGTCCTGATCGAGTTGGAGGGGGAGTCACACACGCTGGATCGGTTCCTCGTCGAGCTCACGACCCGGCCCCCGCCGCTGTGCCGGATCGAGGGACTCCGGTGGGCGCCCGGTTCGCCACGGGGCGACCCACAATTCCGTATCGAGCCCAGCGATCTCGATCGGGCCGGCCCGATCTTCGTCGCGCCGGACATCGCAACCTGCGGGGATTGCCTGCGCGAGCTTCTCGATCCCGCGGACCGCCGGTATCGCTACCCATTCCTCAACTGCACCCATTGCGGCCCCCGTCTGACGATCATCCGGGGCGTCCCGTATGACCGTGAGCGTACGACCATGGCGGGCTTCGCCATGTGCCCGGCCTGCCGCTCGGAATACGAGGACCCGGGCGACCGCCGCTACCACGCCCAGCCGATCGCCTGCCCGGCGTGCGGCCCGCGCCTGCAGGCCCTCGACGGCCGCGGGCGGGCGATCGAGTTCGACGACCCGCTGGCCGTCGCGGTCTCGGCCCTGGCCGCGGGGCGGATCGTCGCCCTCAAGAGCTTGGGGGGATACCACCTGGCGTGCCTCGCAGGGGACGGTCGGGGCGGTCGGCGGAGTTGCGCGTCGCAAGCGGCGCGACGAGAAGCCGCTGGCGGTCATGGTCCGCGACCTCCGGCGGCCGCCGATCTCTGCGAGATGACCGCGGGCGAGCGGGAGATCCTCACCTCGCCTCGGAGGCCCATCGTCCTGCTGCGCCGACGGCCGGGGGACGGCCGCTCGCCGATGGAGTCGGCGCCGCGAAATCCGCTCCTGGGCGTGATGCTGCCCTATACGCCGTTGCATCACCTGCTGATGAAGGAGCTGGGCGGCGATGCCGCTGGTGATGACCAGCGGGAACCGCTCCGACGAGCCGATCGCCTTCGAGGACGACGACGCGCGGCAGCGCCTGGCGGGGATCGCCGACCTGTTCCTGACGCACGACCGGCCGATCCACCTCCGCTGCGACGACTCGGTGACGCGGGTGGTCGCCGGGGCGGAGTTGCCGCTCCGCCGGTCGCGCGGCTACGCCCCGATGCCGCTGCCCTTGCCGATGCCCGTGCCGCCGGCCGACCCTGGCGCTGGGCGGCCAGTTGAAGGCGACCTTCGCCCTCGGCCGGGGCCGGCACGCGTTCCTGAGCCATCACCTCGGCGACCTCGACCATTACGAGGCCGTATCGCGCCTACGTCGAGGCGATCGGGCATTACGAGCGACTGTTCGCGACTCCGGCCGGAGCTGCTCGTCCACGACCTGCACCCGGACTACGCCTCGACGCGCTACGCCTCGGCGGCTCGACGAGTCCATAGCCCGGCTCGCGGTCCAGCATCACCACGCCCACATCGCGAGCTGCATGGCCGACAACGGCCTCGACGAGCCGGTCATCGGCGTGGCCTTCGACGGCACCGGCTTCGGCACCGACGGCGCGATCTGGGGCGGCGAGTTCCTGCGCGGCGACTACCGGGGATTCCGCCGCGTGGCCCACCTGCGCTACGTCGCCATGCCCGGGCGGCGATCAGGCGGTCCGCGAGCCCTGGCGGATGGCGGCGGCCTACCTCGATCGACGCGGGCGGAATCCGACGCATCCTTGCGCGATCGCGTGCCCGCGGCGGCTCTGGTGACCGTACGTCGGCATGATCGAGCGGCGGCTCAACTGCGCCGCCGACCTCGAGCGTCGGGCGGCTCTTCGACGGCGTCGCGGCGCTGGCCGGCGTCCGCGACCGCGTGAGCTTACGAGGGCCAGGCGGCGATCGAGCTGGAATGGCGATCGCCTCGGGGTCCGTCGCCGGGGGCGTCTATCCCTTCGAGATCGAGGACTCCGCCGGAGGGGACGCTCCGCTCCCGATCGACACGCGGCCCGCTGATTCGCGGCGTCGTCGCGGATGTGCGTCGCGGAGCTCGACGCGGCGACCGATCGGCCGGCGGTTCCATTCCACCGTGGTCGAGATCGTCGCCGGGTCTGCTGCCGGCTGCGGCGACCGGCCGGGCTGAACGCCGTGGCCCTGAGCGGCGGGCGTCTTCCCGAACGCCCTGCTCACGGGCGAGGTGGTCGACCGGCTCGACCGGGACGGTTTCGGGGTCTACCGCCACCGGCGCGTCCCGCCCGGCGACGGCGGCCTGAGCCTCGGCCAGCTCGCGATCGCGGCGGCGACGGACGGGACGGATCGGTCGCCTTGAACGGAGGAGTTGTCGATGTGCCTCGGAATTCCCGGGAGGGTCGTCGAGACCTACCGCGAGCACGACGTGCTCATGGGCAAGGTCGACTTCGGGGGCATCTCCAAGCGCGTCTGCCTGGAGCACGTCCCGGACGTCCGCGTCGACGAATACGTGCTGGTCCACGTCGGCTTCGCCCTGTCGCGGATCGACGAGGCCGAGGCGCGACGGGTCTTCGAGTTCCTCGACAGCATGGACCAGCTCGACGAACTGGAGGAGCCCGTGATCGCCATGAAATACCTCGACGAATACCGCGACGGCGCGGCGGCCGAGAAGCTGGCCGCGGCGATCGCGCGGACCGTCACGCGGCCCTGGACGATCATGGAGGTCTGCGGCGGCCAGACCCACACGATCGTCAAGTACGGGATCGACACGATCCTGCCCCCGGCGGTCGAGCTGGTGCACGGGCCGGGCTGCCCGGTCTGCGTCACCGCGCTGGAGACGATCGACCGCGCGCACGCGATCGCCTCGCGGCCGGACGTCATCTTCTGCTCGTTCGGCGACATGCTCCGCGTGCCCGGGGTCGCGCGGCGACCTGCTCGGGCTGAAGTCGCAGGGCAGCGACGTCCGGGTCGTCTACTCGCCGCTCGACGCCGTGAACCTCGCGGCGGCCAATCCCGATCGCAAGGTCGTCTTCTTCGCCATCGGCTTCGAGACGACGGCGCCGCCGAACGCGATGGCCGTCTGGCATGGCGCGGAAGCGGCGGCTCGACGAATTTCAGCGTGCTCGGTCTCGCACGTCCTCGTGCCGCCGGCGATGACGGCGTCTTGCTCGAGTCGCCGGACAACCGCGTGCAGGGCTTCCTCGGGCCGGGCCACGTCTGCGCGGTGATGGGCTGCGGCGAGTACGGGCCGATCGCGCGACCGATACGGCGTGCCGATCGTGATCACGGGCTTCGAGCCGCTCGACCTGCTCGAAGGGATCTATCGGACGCGTCCGGCAGCTCGAGGCGGGCCGGGCCGAGGTCGAGAACGCCTACGCCCGCGCCGTCCGGCCCGAGGGGAACCCGGCGTCGCGGCGGCTGATCGACGACGTCTTCGAGGTCTGCGACCGCAAGTGGCGGGGCATCGGCCTGATCCCGCGGAGCGGCTACCGGCTCCGGCGCCGAGTATCGCGATGCACGACGCCGAGCGGCTCTTCGAGGTCGACGACATCGAGACGCGAGGAGTCGTCGCTCTGCATCAGCGGGCAGATCCTCAAGGGGCTGAAGAAGCCGCACGATTGCCCGGCGTTCGGCAGGTCGATGCACGCCCGCGACGCCCCTGGGGGCGACGATGGTCTCCTCCGAAGGGGCCTGCGCGGCCTACTACGCCTACGGGCGTCATCTGGAGGTCGGCGAGCGGCCGGAGTCGGTCTCCCGACCTTGTCCAGATCGGTCCGGGCTGAGCACCTTGCAGGAAGGATCCGTCGCGGACAGACCTGATGCGGTGCTGAACGCTGGAACGCTTCGGGGCCTGCCCGTTGCCCCGGTCGTCGTACGACCAGATCCTGCTCGGCCACGGCAGCGGCGGGCTCCTGTCGGCCGAGCTGATCGCAGCGGCTGTTCCTGCCCGGCGTTCGGCAACGACGTGCTCGCCGCGCTGGAGGACCAGGCGACCGTCCGCCTGCCGGGCCTCGACGGGGTCGCGGCTCCGCGGATCGCCTTCACGACCGACTCGTTCGTCGTCCGGCCGCTCTTCTTCCCCGGCGGCGACATCGGCCGCTGGCGGTCCACGGCACGGTCAACGACCTGGCCGTCGGCGGCGCCCGGCCGCTCTATCTGTCGGCGGCGTTCATCCTGGAGGAAGGGCTGGCGCTCGACGACCTGAGGCGGATCGTCGCCTCGATGCGGCGCGGCCTGCGACGAGGCGGGCGTGACGCTGGTCGCCGGCGACACCAAGGTCGTCGACCGCGGCAAGGGGGACCGGGTCTTCATCACGCACCACCGGCGTCGGCCTGGTGCCCGAGGGGCGCTCGCTCTCGATCCGCGCCGCCCGGCCGGGCGACCGGATCCTCGTCTCGGGGACGATCGGCGACCACGGCATCGCGATCATGTCGGTGCGCGAGGGGATCGAGTTCGAGACCGTCCTGGAGAGCGACACCGCCGCCGCTGAACGGCCTGGCCGAGGCGATGCTCGACGCCTGCCCGGACGATCCGCTGCATGCGCGACCCGACCCGCGGCGGGCTGTCGAGCGCCCTGAACGAGCTGGCCGCGGCCTCGGGGGTCGGGCGTCGAGCTGGACGAGGCGACGATCCCGGTCCGGCCCGAGGTCCGCGGGGCCTGCGAGATGCTCGGGCTCGACCCGCTCTACGTCGCCAACGAGGGGAAGCTGATCGCCGTCGTGCCGCCGGAGGACGCCGACCGCGCCCTCGAGGCGATGCGGGCGCACCCGCTGGGCCGGGACGCCGCGGTCATCGGCGAGGTCGTGGCCGACCATCCGGGGATGGTGGTCCTGCGGTCGCTGGTCGGCGGCGAGCGGGTCGTCACCCTGCTCGCGGGCGAGCAATTGCCGAGGATCTGTTGAGCGAGGTGCACGGGCGACGAGGGTCGCGGGAGGCGTTCCGAAGTCCGATCGGGCCGGAGACAGGAGCCAGACCATGTCCGAGACGACCGGGGTCCCCTACGGGCGCAAGACGCAGACGGAGCCGGCCGTCAAGGAGATCCACGTCCTCTGGATCACCGCCGGCCTGAGCTGCGACGGCGACTCGGTGTCGATCACCGCCGCCACCCAGCCGAGCATCGAGGACATCGTCCTGGGGGCCATCCCCGGCCTGCCCAAGGTCCACCTGCACAACCCGGTGCTCGCCTACGAGGTCGGCGACGAGTTCATGAACTACTGGCACCAGGCCGACGAGGGGCGGCTCGGACCCGTTCGTGCTGGTCGATCGAGGGGTCGATCCCCAACGAGACGATCAAGGACGAGGGCTACTGGGCCGCCCTCGGGACCGACAAGGAGACCGGCCAGCCGATCACCGACCTGCGAGTGGATCGACCGGCTGGCGCCGCAAGGCCGTCGGCCGTCGTCGCCGCCGGCACCTGCGCCACCTACGGCGGCATCCACGCGATGGCCGGCAACCCGACCGGCGCATGGGCCTGGCCGACTACCTCGGCTGGAACTGGCGGTCGAAGGCCGGCCTGCCGATCGTCAACGTGCCGGGCTGCCCGGTCCAGCCGGACAACTTCATGGAGACCCTGCTCTACCTGCTCTACCAGGTCGCCGGGCTCGCCCCGATGATCCCGCTCGACGAGGAGCTGCGGCCGACCTGGCTCTTCGGCAAGACCGTGCACGAGGGGTGCGACCGCGCGGTCTACTACGAGCAGGCCGACTTCGCCCACGAGTACGGCTCGCCCAAGTGCCTGGTGCAAGATCGGCTGCTGGGGGCCGGTGGTCAACTGCAACGTCCCCAAGCGGGGCTGGATGGCGGGCATCGGCGGCTGCCCCAACGTCGGCGGCATCTGCATCGGCTGCACCATGCCCGGCTTCCCCGACAAGTTCATGCCGTTCATGGACGAGCCGCCCGGCGGCGATGCTGTCGTCGACGGCCTGATCGGCGATGTACGGCAAGCTGATCCGCCGGCTCCGCGGGATTCACCAACGCGACGCTCAACAAGGAGCCGAAGTGGCGGCACAGCCGGCCCCGAGCTGACCACCGGCTACCATCCCACGACCTACTGACCCGGCCCCAGGGAAGGAGCGACCCGATGGCGACCGTCACCAAGCCGAAGAGCGGGACCCCCAGCGGGACCGGAAGCTGGTCGAGATGTCGTGGGACCCGATCACGCGGATCGTGGGCAGCCTGGGCATCTACACCAAGATCGACTTCGCCAACCGCCAGGTCGCCGAGTGCCACAGCACCTCGTCGATCTTCCGCGGCTACAGCATCTTCATGAAGGGCAAGGACCCGCGCGACGCCCACTTCATCACCAGCCGGATCTGCGGCATCTGCGGCGACAACCACGCCACCTGCGCCGTGCTACGCCCAGAACATGGCCTTCGGCGTCCGCCCGCCCGCGATGGCCGAGTGGATCGTCAACCTCGGCGAGGCGGCCGAGTACATGTTCGACCACAACATCTTCCAGGACAACCTGGTCGGCGTCGACTTCTGCGAGCAGATGGTCAAGGAGACCAACCCCGCGGTCTGGGACAAGGCCCAGCGGACCGAGTCGCCCCGCAACGGCGACCATCCACGGCTACCGCACGATCGCCGACATCATGCGGTCGCTCAACCCGTTCACCGGGGAGTTCTACCGCGAGGCGCTCCAGATGAGCCGGATGACCCGGGAGATGTTCTGCCTGATGGAAGGGCGGCACGTCCACCCGTCGACGCTCTACCCCGGCGGCGTCGGCACCGTGCCCACGCTGCAGCTCTTCACCGACTACCTCGTCCGGCTGATGAAGTACGTCGAGTTCATGAAGAAGGTCGTGCCGCTGCACGACGACCTCTTCGACTTCTTCTACGAGGCCCTGCCCGGCTACGAGGAGGTCGGCCGCCGGCGGGTCCTGCTGGGCTGCTGGGGCTCGTTCAACGACCCCGACGTCTGCGACTACACCTACGCCAACATGGACCGAGTGGGGCCGGGCGATGTACGTCACGCCCGGCGTGATCGTCGACGGCAAGCTGGTCACGCACGACCTCGTCGACATCAACCTCGGCATCCGCATCCTGCTCGGCTCGTCGTACTACGACGACTGGGACGACGAGGGCGAGACGTTCGTCTAGCACGACCCGCTGGGCAACCCGGTCGACCAGCAGGCACCCCTGGAACCAGACGACCACGCCCCGGCCGCAGAAGCGCGACTTCGACGGCAAGTACACCTGGGTCATGTCGCCCGCGATGGCTCGACCAGCAGACCG
The DNA here is from genome assembly GCA_963771445.1 of uncultured Planctomycetota bacterium. Classification (GTDB taxonomy): domain Bacteria; phylum Planctomycetota; class Planctomycetia; order Isosphaerales; family Isosphaeraceae; genus JAKAUH01. The sequence goes on from CAVYTQ010000004.1 coordinate 42,997, forward strand.
GCGAGCACCTGGCGCTCGACACCGGCGGCGGCCCGATCGCCCGGCTCTGGTCGACGGCGCTGGCGGGCCTGGTCGACTTCGGCTACATCAAGGCGACCGGCCAGAGCGTGAAGATCTACCTGCCCAAGACGACGATCGATGCCGGAGGTCGAGTTCGAGTGGAAGATCCCGCAAGTGGAGCAACGCCCTCGAGCGCGACCGGGCCCGGACTTACTTCCAGGCGTACGCCGCGGCGGCCGCGCCTCCACTTCGTCGAGCAGGCGATGGCCGAGCTGCACGCCGGCCGGACCCGGACCTGGACCGACTTCAAGGTGCCCGACGAGGCGATCGGCTGCGGCTTCCACGAGGCGGTCCGCGGCGTGCTGTCGCACCACGTCGTCATCCGCGACGGCAAGATCGCCAACTATCACCCCTACCCGCCGACCCCCTGGAACGCCAGCCCTCGCGACATCTACGGCACCCCCGGCCCCTACGAGGACGCGGTGCAGAACACCCCGATCTTCGAGGAGAACGGCCCGGACAAGTTCAAGGGGATCGACATCATGCGGGCCGTCCGGAGCTTCGACCCGTGCCTGCCCTGCGGCGTCCACATGTACATGGGCGAGGGCAAGCTGCTCGACGTGAAGCACGTCCCGATGTTCGGCATGCAGAAGTGACGATCCCGGCGCACCCGACTCGGGAGGAATCGATGACGGATACCCTCGACGCCCGCGAGTTCCAGGCGCGGCTCCAGCGGCTCGACGCCCTCCTCCAGGGCGTCGAGCGGCTCGCCGACCCCGCGGCGCGGGCACAGACGCGCGAGATCGTGCAGGCGATCCTCGACCTGCACGGCGTCGGCCTGGAACGCGTCCTCGGCCACCTGGCCGACGGCGGGCGAGGCCGGCGCCGCGGTCCTCGACGCCTGCGCCCGCGACGAGATCGTGGGCGGCCTGCTCCTGCTCCACGGCCTGCACCCCCTGGGCCTGGAGGACGCGCGTCCTCCTGGCCCTGGAGCAGGTGCGGCCCTATCTCGCGCTCGCACGGCGGGCAACGTCGAGTTGCTCGGCGTCGCGCGACGGCGTCGTGCGGCTCCGGCTGGTGGGGAGCTGCCACGGCTGCCCGTCGTCGGCCGCTGACCATGAAGCAGACGATCGAGGAGGCGATCCTCGGCCGACGCCCCGGACGTGGTCGCCGTGGAAGTCGAGGGGGCTTCGACCCCGATGACGACGCCCGACGGCCGGCCCCTGGTCGTCCTGTCGGTCCTGAGCGTCGTGAATGCCGCGAGCGGAGATCGCCGACGTCCCGATGTCCGAGTCATCGGCCCGACTGAACGAGATAGACACGACTCGCGATCCGAACTGCCGCACACACACGCCCGGGCACGCCCCGGGGCGAGGAGCTCGTCCGGAGGCTCGGCCGCGGAGCCGGGCGCGACGGCCCGGACCAGGGCCGCACGGCGCGCGACGCGACGAGCATCAACCCCGATGCCCGCGACCCGATCGACCCCCGGATGCCCCACATGCCCCCCGCGTGAGCCGCGACCATGACGAACCCCGAGCCCCGCGACGCGGCCCCGCGCCGACCGCATTGGCCTCGATCCGCCGGTTCATGCGGCCGAGGTCGTCCGCTCGAGCACTGCGCGCCTCTGCGCGTCGCGCTGGCGGACGAGCACCGCACCTCGTCGAACCGGCCACGCACCGGCTCGTCTGCGCCTGCGACGCCTGCGCCCTGCTGTTCGACGGCCCGACCGCGGGGCGGTACCGCCGCGTCCCCCGCCGCGTCCGGCCCTGCCCGACCTCCGGCTGACCGACGAGGCGTGGGACGCCTTGCAACTCCCGATCAACCTCGCCTTCTTCCTCCGGAGCACCCCGGCCGGCCGGGTCGTCGCCCTCTATCCAAGCCCGGCGGGGGCGACCGAGATCGCTGGTGGCCGCCGAGGCGTGGGGGGCCCTGGAGGAGGAGAACCCGGTGCTCCGCGACCTCGAGCCGGACGTCGAGGGGCTGCTCGTGAACCGGATCGGCGAGTCGCGCGACTTACCGCGTCGGGATCGACCAGTGCTATCGGCTGGTCGGCCTGATCCGCTCGCACTGGCGAGGGCCTCTCGGGCGGGGCGATGGTCTGGGGCGAGATCGCCGGCTTCTTCGACGGGCTCCGGGGAGCGGTCCGCATGCCTGACCTGAACTACCGGGTCGAGGGTGCGGAGCCGCAGCATTACGCGGCCGCGCCGACGCTGCTCTTCAAGCTGCGGGTCTCCGAGCGGCCCCGGCGGGCCGAGCCGACGCCGATCCATTCCCTCCTCCTGCTGCCAGATCCGGATCGAGCCGCTCGGACGGTCTTATTCGGCGGCGGAGAAGGAGCGGCTCGCGACCTGTTCGGCTCGCGGAACGCTGGGGCCAGACGGTCCGCCCGATGCTCTGGACGCACGTCAGTGCGGTCGTCCCCCCGGGGTTCGAGGGCTCCGACCTCGT
>CAVYTQ010000005.1:0-644604 GCA_963771445.1 uncultured Planctomycetota bacterium
AGGTGGCGTTCGGCGAGGAGTTTCGAAATCCAGGCCCATTTTCCCCCCTCTCGTCACATTCGACGACAAAGGAGTCGCCCATGGATGCTTTTTCAGATTCGTCAATTGCAAGCGTTGTTCTCGACTGTCGTTGCCTGGCCCTCACCGTGAGTTTGCTGCGAGCGGGGGAGCCCCGGCGGTCGATGGTCGGACTTGCAATCTCGGTGGTCGTGGCGGGCAGCCTAACGGGTGCCTTCTGCGACGCGTCTACGGCCGTGCAAGCGTTGGAAAGGCGGAGCCTGGCGAACATGCGACGGCCCGCGCATACGAGGAGCCACTCCCCGCGGTGGCCAGGTTGGCAACCATGGAGCTGAAGGTTCTCGACGATGCGACGGGCCAGCCGATCAGCGGCGTTGAGGTGATCATGCCGAACAGCGTCGAAGGCAAACCGCTACACGCTCCGGGCGGACGTCGGAGGCATCCTGAAGTTCGATTACGTTTACGTCGGCGATAAGCCCGTCCTGGGGCTCGAACTTCGTAAGGAAGGCTATGTGCCGCTCCGGTATGAGTGCGGCGCCGAAGGATTGCCAGAAACTCTTCGGGATGGCCTCACGTTCCGACTGCGGCACGGGATCACAATGGGCGGAATCGTCGTGGACGAGGCCTATCATCCAGTCAACGGGGCGACCGTGGTGATGACGGTCAGGAAGTGCCGGCGCCGGAAACGGCCCGCAAATCCGAAAGGCAATGAGGAAAACATTGACATCGTCTCGCAAACCGGGCGAGATCGCCGGTGGCGGACGGGACAGCGTTCCCCCTGGTGCCGAGGAGGTGCGACTTCAGTTGACCCATCCCGACTTCGTCTATGACGAGTGCGTGAAGATCGGAGCCGGTGGCCGCGCCGAAGCTCGCGGCGCTGCTGGATCGGTCGGATCGCCAGGTGCTCTCCAGAGGACTGCGAATTGAGGGACGGGTTCTGGACAACACGGGACAACCCCTCGCGGCCGCCAGTTCAACTCGTCTCTGGGGGCTGCGTCTGAACGTACTCCTGGCGAGCCGCCACGGATGCGATGGGACAGTTTCACATTCATATCTCGCGCGGGATGACCGTACACCTAGCGTTTCAGGTGCATGGGCACCAACCGATGATCCGAAGCGTTACCAGTGCCAAGGACGGGCAGGTCATTGAAGTTCGACTACCGCCTGGGCGGCGGGTTCGTGGCAAGGTTACCGACCCGCGGGAGGGCGATCCCGGGTGCGGAGGTCAGTAATCCGACCCATTTGTGGAACGAGGGAATCTTCTTCCGCATGTGGACCGATACGGACGGGCGGTTTGAGTGGGCCAGCCGCACCGGAGGAAGGCGTCTACTTCTCGATCCGTGCCGAGGGATTTGTCCCACGGTCAGCGGTCCTCTTCACCCGGAGCGACAGGCATGCTGATGTTGTTCTCACTCCTGGACTTCCTGTAAGAATTCGCGTGGTTGACGCCAGTGACGGCAAGCCGATCCTTCGTTTCGGCGCGAGGTCGGTCATATCAACGAAGCGAGACAGAAGTTGCCGCTGGAAATGGCCCGCGACTGGGGTCTCTGAGTGGGATTATAACGAGTACCGTACTTGGCTATCGGCCACGGAGTTGCCGTGTCGAATCCGTATCTACGCCGATGGGTATTCGCCCGGAGAGAGCGCGCATCATTCGTGGCGACGAAAAAGCGGTGCGCGAAGAGGTGAGGCTGGAAACGGAACCAAACTGACGAGAGGGGGACAGACCTGAATGGCACGGGTCGAAGAAAGGGGTCAGGGTCGAAGAAAGGGGTCAGAAACGAATGGCACAAGGATAACCCAAGGGGTGAAAAATTGGTGTCTGAAAAATTGGTGTGCAGTTCATTTTATTGAAGTGTCTGGAAAAATTGGTGATCAGTTCATTTTATTGAAGGGGCGAGAAAAGGGGTCAGGAACGCAGAAAAATTGGTGTCAGTTCATTTTGTTGAGGAAAAATGAACTGACACCAAATTAATTTTTATTGAAGGGGCGAAGAAAGGGGTCAGGAACACAGAAAAATTGGTGTCAGTTCATTTTGTTGAGGAAAAATGAACTGACACCAATTAATTTTGTTGAGGAAAAATGAACTGAACCTTAATTTGACACCAATTAATTTACGGTCTATCACACATAACGTAATGATCGTCGCTTCCGGATAGGTTTTCTCACCAGAGCAAGAGGCGCCACTTATGAATACTCTTTGCGAGATGACTCACCTTCAAGTCGCTCGGGCGCTGTTCCATCGTGTCAACCAACATTTCTGATAAGTCTTCCAAAAAACCCGCACTCCAGAGAAGAATTCCTCGATCCGCACATGGAACATACTGCGGTACATGATGCAGGACCTAAAGGGAGGCGATGACATTACGCGAGTGAACACGCTGCACAACCTGGTGGAGCATCCACTAGGAATCGACAAACTCCTCACCCTCGTAGACTGTGTGCTAGACGATCCGCTTCTGCGGGTGCGGGATTTGGCCCACCGTGCCATCTCGCGGGCTTCACGAGCTTTCGACATAAGCGGACTATCGGAATATGAGATAAAAATTAATTATATATTTTCACATCAATATCTAGTGTTCTTTATATTAAATATATTGTTTCGATACGGGAAAGATTTTGCATGGTGCACGCGGTCGGCATAGGAATCTTGTCTTACGGATCATCGAGCATCTCCCGCATCATCGGTTCCCGCACTCACCAGCTCTGCCATTCTCAACCCCGAATTCGATCGTGACTCCTTCGTCAGAGCCAAGCACCTTCTGGCTCGAGCAGGTCAATGCCTTCCCGGACAATGTTCGCATCCTCGGAAATGCTGGTGGATTCTTTATCGGAACAGATGGAGCCCTTCGCGGCCACTCTTCTAGCGAGATGCGAGGAGATGCAACCGAGCAATCCTGAATGGCCTAACTTGTTGGGTGTTGCTTATTCCATAGGCTCAATCGGCGAAGTATCCAGTGGCAGGAGAAAGTGGTGGCTGGGATCGGCGCTTACCAAATGCAGAGCGAGCCGTGCTCTTAACAAGAGCTGAACCTGAAAACTGTGACCTCCTCGCACGGCTCGCTCGAATTGCATTCAATACCCAGAGCTTCCGAAAGGCATATCAGTCTGCAGAGGAGGCTTCTCCGCATTGGAGCTGCTCAGGAAATCCCAAGGGTGCGGGCCTTGGCTCGCGGTTGTCGAGGAAGCCTGATTCTCGGTCGGGTTGCGGCGACTTATGGGGAGCTCGAGGAAGCCAAAAGGCGGCTAGCTCTTGCATTCTCCAACTTGGAGGTGGGTTGGATGGCTTTGTCCTCGGCAGAGGGTGCCTTGATATGTCACTGGCACGTGACCTCTTGATTGCGGGCCATCGGAGGAGGTGATAGCTCAAATAAGACTCTCTAGATTCTGGAAGGAGGACCCGGCGGTCCTTCGTGTTGGATTTGCGAAATCAAGGTGGACGTGCCTGACTTCGGTCCCTTCATCTGGTAGCCTGGGAGAAATGGGGAGAAATTGGGCAGAAATTGGTGTCGGGGCCTCGCCGCCGCCCTTCGGCGGCACCCGAACCAATGAAAATTGGGTCGGCCACCGGTGGTCTGGAGTGGCACTGAAGGGGTCTTACGCCCGAATGAATTTGGTGCTTAGAGACTGTCTCATAAGTCCAACAAACGGGGTGTGACAGTGGTCAGTAATCGGCATGAGAATGCACCATTACCCGAGCGGCGACCTCACCAACACCCAATGGGCACTGGGGGGAAGAAAGGGGTCAGGAACCTTTCTTGGGGGGAAGAAAGGGGTCAGGAACCTTTCTTGACATCCGACGGTTGCCGGCGTATCCTCCAGCGAGGGGAAGAAAGGGGTCAGGAACCTTTCTTGGGGGAAGAAAGGGGTCAGGAACCTTTGTTGACCTCCCGCGGCTGTCGGCGTATCCTCCAGCGATGCCCAGACCACCACGAGCTGCCGAGGGCGGACTGATCTACCACGCCCTCAACCGCTCCAACGCCCGCGCCGCCATCTTCGACGACGACGAGGATTACGCCGCCTTCGAGCGCGTCCTCGCCCAGGCCGTGTCGCGCCACGACATGCGGCTGCTGGCCTACTGCCTCATGCCCAACCACTTCCACCTGCTGCTCTGGCCCCGCGAGGACGGCGAGCTCTCCCGCTTCATGCGCTGGCTCACCCTCACCCACACCCAGCGCCGGCACGCCCACCGCCGCACGGCCGGCACCGGCCACCTCTACCAGGGCCGATTCAAGTCGTTCCCGGTGCAGTCGGACGAGCACTTCCTGACGGTCTGCCGCTACGTCGAGCGGAACGCCCTGCGGGCGGGCCTGGTGGACCGGGCGGAGGATTGGCGGTGGGGCAGCCTGGGGGCACGGCGGGCGGGGGACGGGGATCGGCCGGCGTTGACGCGCTGGCCGATCGAGCGGCCGCGGGACTGGACGGCGCGGGTCAACCGGCCGTTCGGTCCGGAGGAGGAGGAGGCGGTGCGACGGAGTATCGAGCGGGGCCAGCCGTTCGGCTCGGGGCCGTGGCAGGCGGAGGTGGCGGCCCGGCTCGGGCTGGAGTCGGCCTTCCGCCCGCGGGGCCGGCCCCGGAAGACAGCCGAAAACGGTTCCTGACCCCTCGAGCGGCCTTGACCCCTTCCTCTGCCGGTCCTATTGTTCGGGCGGGTCGCCGACCCGCGCCGAACACTCTGCCGACGACCCCGCCGCAGCCGGGTGCGTAGGTCTCCACCCGCCCCGTCCACCCGCCCGCCCGGGCGACCTGTCGGTCAGGTCGTTGGCAGTTCAGGGCTCACGGGCCAGGAAAGGATTCGGGCGATCGAACCACAGAGGCACCGAGGCACAGAGAAATCACCGAGAAACCTCGCACAGGCGGACGAACCGGCTCGCGGACCAGGCTTGCGACATCGAGTCGTACCGTGAAGGGAAAGGGACCGAACCTCTGGTCGAGTAGCGAAGGGCCCGGGGACCGCGCCACCGGCTCGTTGATCCGCGTGCGGGCTCCTCTCTTCTCGTCTTCGTCTCTGTGCCTCGGTGCCTCTGTGGTTCAATTCGTCCTCGCGGGTTGGAGCCCCCGATGCGGCTTCTGCCGCCCGGGAGACCTGGCGGTCACGTCGCCGACGGGGTCAGAGACCCGCGTCGCGGACACGGTCGGCGAGCAAGGAAGCGGGACAGGTCCGCTATTGACAAGATAGGGCAAGTTGAAAGAGGGGGACATGCCGCGTTCACATCAAGCCCACAAGTCGGCCTGCCCTCCAGAGTCGTCGCAAAGCAGAGCATTCTCCTATCGGGATTGTCCCAAATCGGCGGAGATCGCCGGCGAGCGAGTTGACAGATCGGTGGAAGGCGGGGCCCCTCCGTCGGAACAAGCGATCGGTGACCATCCCCATGCTCCGACCTCAAGCGAGCCGAAATGCGATTGCCTACCGGCGATCAGGGGCCGGGAATTCTCATCGCCGTCGATCAGGAGGACGGTCTTCGGCTCGGCCCTCGACCCGAGGCGGGCGATCCGGTCGCATGGATCGGGCCATCCTCACCGGTCAAGACCTCGAACTCGGCATCCGGTGCTTACCTGACGACATGGTATCGAGCACTTTCGACGACCGCTGCTCGGGACGATCTCGCGGGGTCCAGGAGGGGATTGCGTGCATGCATCTCGATGTTCCAGGGCCCCCAAAACCCCCTGTACCCCCTCCGCTCTCTTCTCTCCCCCTACTATCAGGATGTATCAGGTTTGCAGAAACTGAAATGCACCTATCGGCGAAGAGGGGCATTTTCTCGACGCAAGCCCTTTGGACAGCAGCAGAAGAAATATCTGGAGATTTCCTGAGATTTTCCGCCGCGGAGGCGGTTTCCGTGTCTCGGTTCATATTTGGCCGGTTGTTCGCGATTAGGCGTGAGTCTCGGAAACCGCTCTTGGCGAGGTGGAAAGCCTCCAAGCGGCCCATTTGGCCCGCTGGGGAGAGCTGTCGGCCCGGGCCGATGTCGGTCGCGCTTCCGCCTGCACGGTCCGGCCCGACCGACCGGATCGGAGCGGCGTCAGACGGAAGCCTGACCGACGTGGGAGTCGGCCCGGCACCAGCCTGGGAGACCTGTCGGCCCGGGCCGACGCGGCGTCGGGAGACCCGCGGCGAACCAGACCGCAGCGACCGTCGGCCGGGTCGGAGACCCGCGCCGAAGCGCGAACCGCCGGTCAGGCCGGAGCTGCTCCACGCCGACCCGGCCCAGTGGGCGCAACAGCCGTCAAAACCACGAGATGCCGGGTGAGACCATCCCGAGGACGGCCTTTCCGGGCTTTCCAAGCCGGGACAGAATCGGGAGGCCGGCTTCGGTCCAGGTGGAGCGCCGCCAACGACCTCACGGAGCCGGGCGATTTCCGCCGGGACCGTGGACGATCCAGTCCTCATCGAAGACCGCGTGGTTGACGACCGATCGGCGCTCGGAGGTGAAGACCAGGTGGATGCGGCCGTCGACGGCCTGGAAGGCGCTGGGGTAGCCGAAGTCGCCGTCGCCCTCGCGGACGTTGCGGCGGACCGGCCAGGTGCGATCCTGGTCCGGGGACAGTGCCACCGCCAGCGGGGTTCGTCGGGTCATACTGTCATTGAAGAACAGGAGAAGCCGGCCGCTGCGGAGCTTCAGGAGGTCCACGGCGGCGTTGGGGTTGGGAAACGGAGAGTCCTTCCCCTCGCTCCAGGTTCGAGCGCCATCGGTCGATTCGGAGCGGACGATGTGGCCGACCGTCTTCGGGTCGTAGTCGCCGCCGCGGCGGCAGTAGGCGATCAGCCGGCCATCGTCGAGCTGGACGACCGCCGGCTGGATGTTGCCGCGGGGCGAGCGGATCGGGCCGGTCCTGGTCCACGTCTTCCGGCCCGGATTGTAGCGGAGGAAGAGCGAGGTGCTCTCGGGGCCGACGAGCTCGGGGTCGTTGCCCGTCTCGTGGTAGATCGGCAACAGGTAATCGCCGTCGGCCAGCACGATCGGCCGGCCGCGGACCATGTCGCCCTCGTTCATCGACAGGACCGACGCATCCGACCACGTGGCGGCGTTGTCGCGCGAGACCTTGAACTGGATCCGCGAGGTCGACCAGGTGTCGCCGTAACGGACGACGTAGAACAGCCAGACCAGGCCGTCGGGGCCTTGCCAGACCACGCCATTGCCGGCCGAGCGGAACGGGTCGTGGGCGATCGCCTGCGGCTGGGACCACCGCGACGAACCCCTGGGCCGCCGCGAGCCGTACACAGCCGTGTCGACGGCGTACTCGCCCTCTCCTCCATAGTAGACGAGGTAGAGGTCGCCATTGGACAGCTCGGTCATGCAGGCGGGGTGCTTGTAGCGGCCGGTGGGGACCTCGGGGCCGAAGACGCGCTCGAGCTGGAGCTCGCCGGCCGGGCAAGGCGCGCAAGGACAGGGCCGTCAGAGCCATCCAGCAGCAGACGGCGACGACCGGGCGCAGGGTCATGGCGTTCCTCCTCGACGCGGAGCCTTCGACATGCACTCGGCACGTCAACGAACGGGATCAGCATTGTGCCGCCGGGTCCTGGATCGGGCAAGCGGGCCCAGGGTGTTTCCCTCGGGCATTCATGGCCCGCCCGGGGGTTGACACGACCGCCGGGCCCGACGACGATGCGAAGTCCGGAACGACAGGCCAACCTCCTCCCGACCCGAACACCCGGAGAGCACGACGCAATGGCCACGAAAGCCGCAGCCGCGAAAACGACCGCGAAGGCGAGCACACCGGCGACCAACGGCCAACCCTCGGTCCGACTCACCCAGCTCTTCATCGACAACGAGTGGTCCGACCCGGTCGACGGCGGGTCGTTCGAGACGTATAACCCCGCGACGGGCCAGGCCATCGCGACCGTGGCGGCCGCCGGGCCGGCGGACGTGGACCGGGCCGTCAAGGCGGCGCGGCGGCGCTCGAGTCGGGTCCGTGGAGCACGATGGACGCCGCCGACCGCGGCCGGCTGATGTTCAAGCTGGCCGACCTGGTCGAGCAGAACGCCGACGAGCTGGCGAAGCTCGAGTCGCTCAACTGCGGCAAGACGATCGGCGACTCGCGGGGCGACATGGAGGGCGTCTGCAATACGCTCCGCTACTACGCCGGCTGGACCGACAAGATCGAGGGGCGGACGATCCCGGTCCGCGGCAGCTTCCTGTCGTACACCCTCCGCCAGCCTGTCGGGGTGGTCGGCCAGATCATCCCGTGGAACTTCCCACTCCTGATGCTGGCGTGGAAGTGGGGCCCTGCCCTGGCCTGCGGCAACACGGTCGTCATGAAGCCGGCCGAGCAGACGCCCCTGACGGCCCTTCGGATCGCCGAGCTGGCCCGAGACGCGGGCTTCCCCGCGGGCGTGATCAACATCCTCAACGGGCTGGGAGAGACCACCGGCGCGGCGATGGTGACGCATCCCGACATCGACAAGATCGCCTTCACCGGCCACGTCGACACGGCCAAGATCATCCAAAAGGCCGCCGCCGACACCCTCAAGCGCACCACGTTCGAGCTGGGCGGCAAGAGTCCGAACGTCATCTTCGCCGACGCCAACATGGAGGCGGCCGTCGCCGGCGCCTTCCACGCCATCTACTTCCACGGCGGCCAGTGCTGCACGGCCGGAAGCCGGCTCTTCGTGGAGTCGAGGATTCACGACGAGTTCGTCGAGCGGCTGGCCGAGAAGGCCAAGGGACGGGTCGTCGGCGACCCGCTCGACACCAAGACCGAGCAGGGCCCGCAGGTCTCCCAGGAGCAGCTCGACAAGATCCTCCACTATGTGGACCTCGGCGAGAAGCAGGGAGCCCGGCTCATCACCGGCGGAGAGCGGGTGGGCCACGACGGCTTCTTCGTCCAGCCGACGATCTTCGACAACGTCACCGACGAGATGGCGATCGCCCGCGACGAGATCTTCGGGCCGGTGGTCAGCGTCCTGCCCTTCGACGGCGTGGACGAGGTCATCGAGCGGGCGAATCGGACCAACTACGGGCTGGCCGCCGCGGTCTGGACCAAGGATATCGACAAGGCCCACCTGTATGCCCGGAAGGTCAAGGCGGGCACGGTCTGGGTCAACTGCTACCACGTGGTCGACTCCAACACGCCGTTCGGCGGCTTCAAGATGTCGGGCCAGGGCCGCGAGAACGGCGAGGCGGCACTCGAGCACTACACCGAGCTGAAGACCGTGACCGTCAAGCTCGGCTGAGCCAGTTCCCATAGGGCCTGGCCGCCGGTCCGCCGTCTCGGCCGGTTGACGGCGGACCGGGCCAGGCCCTATTCTGGAGATCAACAAGCTGACACCGAGCGATGGTTGGGCCGGCCCGACCGCTCGTCCCACCGTTGCGAGAGATTGCTCCGACCGCCACCACGGGACCAGGGATCGGCCTGGCCGGGGTATTCCGCAGTCACCCCTCTCCCACGGAGGGGTCGGTTTGCCTGTCCGCCCTGGGCAAGTCGGCGGTGGCCCGAGGCCTCACCAGGTCGCTCCGCTTCAAGAATCCCGCCCGTGCGGTCCTCCTCCGGAAGGTTCCTCCCCTGATGACACGTCACCGCGTCGGCCTCTGGTTAGTGGGCGCATACGGAGGGGTCGGCACGACCATCACGCTGGGACTGGCCGCGATGGCGAGAGGGCTTGCCGATCGCACCGGGCTGGTCACCGAGCTACCGATGTTCCAGGGGCTCTCGCTGCCGGAGCCGGCCGATTTCGTCGTCGGCGGCCATGAGATTCGCGAGGGCTCGTTTCGCGAATCGGCCGAGGAGTTCCGTCGAAACTCGGGCGTATTCCCCGCCGAATGGATCGAGGCGTGCGCCGACGATCTTGAGGCGGCCTCGCGGCGGGTTCGGCCCGGTACGACCTTCGGCGCGGGGCCCGCGATCTCAAGGCTGGGCCAGTGGTCCGAGGTCGAGACGGCCCGGACGGCCCGTCAGGCGGTCGATCGCATCGGGGCGGACCTCGTCGCCTTCGCCGACAGCGCGTCAATCGATCACCTGATTGTCCTGAACGTCGCCAGCACCGAGCCCCCATTCACCACCGGGCCGGTGCATCAGCACTGGGACACGCTCAACGCGGCGATGGCCGACGGCGGCCCTACCTTGCTCCCGGCAAGCTCGGTCTACGCGTGCGCAGCCCTGAGGGCGGGATACTCCTACGTGAACTTCACGCCCAGCCTGGGTGCCTCGATCCCGGCACTTTACGAGCTGGCCGAGTCCACCGGGGCCCTGCATGCCGGCAAGGACGGCAAGACCGGCGAAACGCTGATGAAGACCGTGCTGGCGCCGATGTTCGTCCTGCGGAACCTCAAGGTCATGAGCTGGGTGGGACATAACATCTTCGGCAACCGCGACGGCCTGATCCTCGACGATCCCGCTCACAAGCTCTCGAAGGTCGACACCAAGGACCGGGTGGTCTCGCAGATCCTCGGGCTACAAGCCTTCGACGCTGGTCACGATCGAGTACCTCCCCGACATGGGGGACTGGAAGACGGCCTGGGATCACATCCACTTCCAGGGGTTCCTGGGGACGAAGATGACGCTCCAGTTCACCTGGCAGGGGTGCGACAGCCTGCTCGCGGCCCCGCTGGGCATCGACCTGGCCAGGCTGGTCGACGCCGAGAAGCGCCGGGGCGGCCGGGGACTGATGCGGCACCTCGCCTCCTTCTTCAAGGGGCCGGAGGGCGTGGCGGAGAACGACTTCTTCCGTCAATTCGAGCTCCTGGCCCAATATGTCGAGAGCATCGCCGCACCCAGCGTCGTCGGCGAGGATTCGACGGCCGGAGCCCCGGGACAGGTGAATCGCGGGCCCCGGAATTGACTCTATCTCCATTCGTGGCCGTTTGATCTTCGGAGTGGCCCCGCGTCATGCAGCTCGCCTTCAGCACGAACGCCTACCTGCGACACAGCTTCGACGAGGCCGCCCGCCGCATCTCCGGACTGGGCTATCAGGGGCTTGAGCTGCTCGCCGACGTGCCTCATGCCTGGCCCGCCGGACTGCTCGACGTCCAGAAACGAGCGATCCTCGCCGCGATGGAGCGAACCGGGCTGAGGTTCTCGAATATCAACGCCTTCATGATGAATGCGGTCAACGATTACCGGCAACCTTACTGGTATCCGTCGTTCATCGAGCCCGACGAAGCTTATCGTCGCGTACGGATCGACCACACGCGACGCGCCCTCAGCCTGTGTGCCGAGCTGGGTGCCCCGCACATCACGACCGAGCCGGGCGGGCCGATCGCCCCCGGCCAGTCTCGCGCAGAGGCGATCGACCTGTTCGTCGAGGTGCTCAAGCCTCTGGCCGAGCATGCCCACAACCTGGGTGTCCTGCTCCTGATCGAGCCCGAGCCCGGCCTGCTCCTGGAGACGACAGACCAGTACCTCGAAGTCGCCGAGCGGGTGAATGCACCGTCGATTGGCCTGAACTTCGACGTGGGCCACGCCTACTGTGTCAGTGAGGATCTGCCGAGGTCGATCGTCAAGCTGGCGCCCCACACCCGTCACTATCACCTCGAGGACATCGCGGCGACTCGGGTGCATCACCACCTGGTTCCTGGCACAGGCGCGATCGACTTCGGCGAGGTCATCTCGGCGATCCGTCAGACCGGGTACGACGGCTGGTTGACCGTGGAGTTGTATCCCTACCTCGATGATCCGGACGCCGCGGCTCGCACCGCGCGGCAGGTCCTCGATCCCTTGATCGCCGCGGCATCGATGAGGTGAACCGGCCATTCGATGAACGGAAGAGTCAAGGCCTACCTGCAACTGATCCGGCTCCCGAACGTGCTGACGGCCGCGGCCGACAGCCTCGCGGGCTGGCTGCTAGCCGGCGGTCTGCTGGCCGAGCCCGCACGCTGGGTGCGCTGGCTGGCGCTTCCATGCTCCTGTACGCTTCCGGGATGGCGCTGAACGACCTCTTCGACATCGAGGTTGATCGGGTCGAGCGTCCCGGCCGTCCCTTGCCCTCGGGCCGCGTGTCGATCCGATTGGTCACATGGCTTGGCGCATCGGGGTTGATCCTTGGCCCGGCCCTGGCCTGGTTGGGCGGTTCGTACCCTGCCGCCGCGGTGGCTGTTGTGCTTGCAGGTTGCATCCTGGCCTACAACGCCGGGATGAAGCATACGCCGCTTGGGCCCGTGTTCATGGGGACCTGCCGAGGCCTCAATCTCCTGATGGGACTGGCAGTCGCGCCCCAGCTTGCCGGGCCAATCGGCTGGTGTGCGGCCGGAGTGTACGGCCTCTACGTCGCCGGGATTACGGTCACCAGTCGATCTGAGACTCGAGAGGGCGAGTGGAGGGGTCTCGTGGCCGGCTTGATCGTCCAGGACCTGGCCCTGCTTGGGCTTTCCGTCGTTGTGCCATGCACCGGTTATTTCCCTCTCCCGACCCCAGGCGGCCATCGTTTCCGATGGAAGGGCTGCTCGCACTCGCGATGATCGCCGTGCTGGTGAATCGAGCCGCTACGACCGCGATACGTCAGCCGGAACCGCGCTGGATCCAGCGGGCGGTCAAGACGGGGATCCTCAGCCTGGTGTGGATCGATGTTGGCCTCGTCGCCGCTGTCCGGGGGATCGGCCCGGCGGCGGCCGTGGCGGTCTTGTGGCTGCCGGCATATCTCCTTGGCCGTTGGCTCTACTCAACTTAGCGCCTGAGGGAGACCCATGCGACTCGGCTATAACACGAACGGCCTCGCCCATCATCGGCTGGTTGACGCGATCGAATTCCTCGCAGACGAGGGATATTCCAGCGTCGCTATCACCCTGGACGCGGGTGCCCTCGACCCCTACGAGGAACCGGCTTCACTGGCGAGACAGGTCCAGTGCGTGCGGTCGGCACTGGATCGTCGCGGCCTGGCACGAGTCATCGAGACGGGTGCTCGATTTCTCCTGAATCCTCGACTCAAGCACGATCCAACGTTGATGGATCCTGATCCCGCAAGGCGACAGTTACGCGTCGACTTCCTCAAACGATCCATCGATATCGCTAAATCGCTCGATGCCGAGGCGGTCTCCCTGTGGTCGGGACGGTCGCCATCCGGACTCGCTGAGGATGAGGGAATGGATCGACTCAGGGAAGCCTTGCAGCCGGTCTTGCGTCACACCGAGCAGAATCGCATGCCGCTAGCCTTCGAACCAGAGCCCGGCATGTTCATCGATACCCTGGGTCGGTTCGCCCGGCTGGATGAGCGGGTTCGCCATCCCTTATTCGACCTGACAGTCGACATCGGCCACCTCCACTGCTCGTCCGAGGGCGACATAGCGTCCCTCCTTCGAGAATGGGGAAGCCGTATTTTGAACATTCACATCGAGGATATGCTACCCGGGGTCCACGAGCATCTGCTGTTCGGTGAGGGCTCCATTGACTTTCCTCCGATCTTGAGAGCTCTCCGAGGCTTATACTCAGGCGGCGTGCATATTGAACTGAGTCGCCATAGCCACATGGCCGTGGAGGCAGTTCGCTCGTCCGCTTCCTTCCTTCGACTGATGATAGAGTCGGATTGATGGGAAATGCAGCGTCTTCCAGCCAGACCTGATTTGGTTTATGTGGACGGGTCGATCCCTGTGTCGCGATGCCGATTTGCCCAATGATCGAGCACAAGTGCTTCCAAGACAGGCAAGAGTAGTCGCTTTATCCTGAAGAGTTCTTGTGGAGATTCCACAGAATTGGCGTCAGGAAAAATGCGTGACATGATGCTTGACCCCTGGTTCGTTTTTGCATACTCTAGTTACGTGGGCTCCAGCCCGCGAGTCTGTTCACTAGTAACTGTATTTATTTGCCTGCCTCAAGAAATAAAAAACGCGTAGCCGCGGATTTGATTCAGGATCATCGGCCTGATTGTTCGGTCATGGCCCGTACCTGACGGTTACTGAGTGGCATCCAGGTTGAACGAAGAAGTCACCCGGTGATTTTGGCATGCAATCTGCTTTTCGATCTTAATCTTTGGTCGTGTAGTACGAATTTATTCATCCAGCGGTTTGATCGCTTTCAGGCGAGGATTTCCGCCTTAAGGCGACGAGCGTCGGGGCGATCGTTAGGATCGCTGGGTAGCCAAGGAATCTCGACCGGGACACCCGAGCCACCGCCCCGCCGCAGTCCTGGCATCCTCCCGCTTACCGCCTGAAATTGAGCGACTTTTCCCGGCAGGATCACCTGACTAGGTGACTCGCAGAGGGTCTCCAGCCGGTAGTCGAAGTTGGGCGGGAAGCCGCGGGCCTGCACTCCCGTTCTCCGCCGGAGATCTCGGGAGAAGCTGGCCTTTAGTGATATCCTCCGACGTCGAACCTACCTCGCAGCCTTGATCGGCCTGCTCTTCGCTCAAACCTGCCTCGCAGTCCTGTTGGGCCTGCTCTTCGGTTGAACCTGCCTCGCAGCCTTGACGGGCCTGCACTTTGCGTGAAGCTTGCGTGTTGTCGCAGTTGATAGGCTGTCCCCTCTACGTCCTCCAGACGGGTCTCCGTTTCGTGAGCCGGGAGAAGGGTACAGACCTGCAATTGATTGGTGGGAAGTCGAACGAGCGGATGTCGATTCGTATCGTGTCCGCGTTCTGGCCTGTCCCTCGTCATTTCGCAGGAGAAGCGTGGTCCCCAAGGGCCCAGTTTGAACGTGCTCGTTTTGCATCCACGAAAGAGGAAGAATTCATGATTGAGGATAAGAGAGAACGGACGAATCGACGCGGCTTCACGCTCATCGAGCTGCTCGTCGTCATCGCCATCATCGCCGTCCTGATCGCCCTGTTGTTGCCCGCCGTCCAGTCGGCTCGCGAGGCCGCCCGCCGCGCCCAGTGCACCAACAACCTCAAGCAGATCGGGCTGGCCATCCACAACTACGTCAGCTCCAACAACAACCTCCCCCTGGGCATCCAGTACCAGATCAACCCCAGGCGCCAGCAACGCCTGCTACACCAGCGGCAGCTGGCTGGTCGCCATCTCCAACTTCTTCGAGCAGTCCACCGTCTTCAACTCGGTGAACTTCAGCGTCAACATGTTCACGCCGCAGAACACCACCGTCTCGGGCGTCGGCCAGTCGGTCCTCTGGTGCCCCAGCGACCCGGTCATGACCGGGCTGACCTACACCTATCCGGCCGGGGCCGTCACCGCCACGGCGCTGCCGATGTACTACTCGTCGTACGCCGCCTGCACCGGCGCCTGGTTCCAGTGGTACGGCCTGACGGCCTCCTCGGCCGCCGCGGCGGCGTCCTGCCAGTTCGGCACGACCTACCCCGACACGCAGACCAACGGCGTGATCTTCATGCTCAGCAGCGTCTCGCTGGCCAGCATCACCGACGGGACCAGCAACACGATCCTCTCAGGCGAGCGGGCGCACGGCCGCTTCCCGCAGTCGGACATCTACTGCTGGAACTGGTGGACGTCGGGGAACTTCGGCGACACGATGTTCACGGCGTGGTACCCGATCAACCCGTTCAACAAGATCCCGGACTTCTGCTGCCTGGATAGCGGCCCGGACGCGTACGTGGCCTCGGCGGGGAGCTTCCACCCCGGCGGAGCCAACTTCGGCTTCTGCGACGGTTCGGTGAAGTTCCTCAAGGAATCGATCAGCTCGTGGCAGATCCAGCAGCAGGGCAGCACGACGGTGAACATGGCCGCGGGCGGCTCGGGCAACGGCTACCCGATCGGGGTGAGCCGCGACGCGCAGGGCGGGTTCCAGTTCGTCCAGGGCACGCAGCTGGGCGTCTACCAGAAGCTCGCCACCCGCAACGGCGGCGACATCGTCAGCTCCGACCAGTATTGATCGGACGGCGAACCGTCGAAGCCTTCGATCGAAATCGTCGCTGCTCGTGAAATGGCGAGGGCCGGGGCATCAGCCCCGGCCCTCGCCTGTTTATTGGTGCTGGCCGAGTGGCTCGGACAGCACACGCTTTCCCCGAGTAATAGGTAACGGAGGCAATCGAACTCGCGGCTCAGGGAATGCTGGCGATGATGTCGTCAGCGAGCCGTTCGACGACCTCACGGGTAAGTCGGCAGGGAACGCTGACCCGTTGACGACTCGCCTCGTCGAAGGACCGCCGCTCCATCGTCAAGGCGCCTCGCTTGAAGAGCCGGACCTCGTAATAGCTCCGCCGTTCATCACGGGCGGTGGGGCTCTGACTTCGCAGGTGGACCTCGCCGCCGGCCGCGTCAATCTCGAGGACCTTCAGGGGCTCCATCAGGTAGGTGACGCGCGGACGCAAGGCGGTCGGCCCACGCTCGCAAGGTGTCGGAGTTCCACTCGGAACGAGCGGTGGTGGCGAACTCGAGGGAGTCGAACGCCAGGCCGACGGTATCGACCGCCGTCAATTTGAGCGACAGTCGATGCGATCCCTCCTCGACGCCGACCTCGCAGGGAGGGATATGGACCGTGGTGTTCTCATCAAGCGCGTCGGCGATCTTTCTGCTCAGGCTCATGCGAAGATCCTCCCAATGGGCGGATTGAATGATCATTTCCGTCGAACGACAGCAGGGTGGGTCGCCCGTCGACGCAGGTCTCGAGGTGGACCGGGCGCGTCCAGAGTCGGTGCAGGTGTCGCAGCGTGTCCTGGGCATGGTCGAGCCTCAGGTCAACGCCGAAGTATTCGTGCTGCAAGTACAGCTCGCCACGATTGCGGTGATTGCCGTCCTTAACCCGGATGATCGGCTGGCCGAAGTTCGTGAGGTTGAACAGGAGCCGTTCCTTGATCTTCTTGAACTCGCGGCTCTCGATCTCGTAGAGCTCGGTCTGGTCGTTGTGCTTGTAGCTGAACATCTGGTGGCGGCGGCAGAAATCGACGGTCAGGTAGGTGTCGATAAACGTAACGTCATTGTGAACGCGGCGCACCTCGTAGATCTTCTGACGCCCCAGGCCGAGCTGGCGGTCCCAGCTTCGGCGCATGTCGAAGTCATCGCATTCGTCCCACTCGGCGCCGAACTGCCCCTTGTTCCAGCGTTCCTCGATGTCGCGGAGTAGCTCGATGCCCAGCTTGTACGGGTTGAGCCGACCCGGCTGGGTCGCCATGGTGCCGGAATGGTGGTCGGCGTAGTCGAGCAGCTCGGAGGGATGCAGCGTCTTCTGGGTCATGATGGTCGAGTGCCAGTAGGAGGCCCAGCCCTCGTTCATGATCTTGGTCTGTCCCTGGGGGGCGAAGTAGTAGGCCTCCTCGCGAACGATGGCCAGTACGTCGTGCTGCCAGGCCTTCAGCGGAGCGTGCTCGAGGAGGAAGAGGAGGACGTCGCGCTCGGGCTGCTCGGGGAAGGCCATGGGCCGAGATCGTTCCTTCTCGCGTTCGCTCTCCCGCTTCCTGGCCTCGTCCTTAAGGACATGCGGCGGGTTGATGAACGAGTCCATGTAGCCCTTGCTCTGGAACTTGGTGGGCTGGCCCTCGGACTCCTCCTCGCCATCGGCGACGAAATCGTAGCGGTTGAGCGCATCGCGGCGCTTGATGTGGGGCGAGTAGATGTCGATCAGGTTCTCGAGCGACAGGCAGTTGTCGATGAAGTTCTCGACGGTCTCCTCGCCGAAGCGGTCCATGTGCGCCCGGATCCGCGAGCCATGGTTGGCCATCTCGTCCATCATCTTGCGGTTCGTCTGGCTGAACCAGATGTTGTTCTTGAAGAAGTCGTTGTGGCCATAGACGTGGGCCATCACGAGCTTCTGGTCGACCATCTGGTTGCAGCGGAGGAGATAGGCGTAGCACGGGTCGTTGTTGATCACCATCTCGTAGATCTTCTGGAGACCGTAGCGATAGCCCTTGGAGAGCTGCTGGTACTCCATGCCGAATCGCCAGTGGGGATAGCGATTCGGGAACCCGCCCAGCGCGGCGATCTCGGAGATCTCGTCGTAGTCGCATACCTCGAAGATCGTGTCGTAGAAGTCCAGGCCGTAGGAGCGAGCATGCTCCTCGGTCTCGAGCTGCATCTCGCGGAGCTCCGGCGGCAGGTTGTGCCCATTGGCCGTCGACATGGTCATGACCCCAGGGTTCGAGGTTCGCGTCTTCTTATCTATTGACGTCGCGATCCGCCTGCCTGTTCGCGCCTGATTCATCGTCCCGACCCGACATCGTCGGCCCCGCCACCTCGGCAGTCCGCGGCGAGCCCTCAACGCCCGCGGCCAAGGAACTCCTTGATCGAGTCGTAAATCCCTTCCTTGTTCCGGATTTCGGACAATGCGAGGTTCTCCTCGTCCTCGAATGCCTCTTCGAGCTCGCGGTAGAACTCGCCCGAGCCATAGGGGCTCTCGACCTGTCCGTAGCAGAACAGGTTGCACTTGGGCAGCAACTGGTCGCGGAGCAGGCTGATGCAGTGGCGGTTGTCCTCGCCCCAGTTGTCGCCGTCGGAGAAGTGGAACACGTAGATGTTCCAGTCCATCTGAGGATGCTGCTCGTCGATGATCTTGTTGGCCAGGTTGTACGCCGAGCTGATCCGCGTGCCGCCGCTCTCTCGCGTGTGGTAGAAGGTATGCTCGTCGACCTCGCGGGCAACGGCATCATGGATGATGTATCGAGTCGTCACGCCATCGTACTGGCTCTTGAGCCAGGCATCGATCCAGAAGGACTCGGTGCGGACGATCTCCTTCTGGTCGTCGGTCATGGATCCCGAGACGTCCATCAGATAGAGGACGACCGCGTTGAACTGGGGCAGCGCGATGGGGTTCCAGGAGCGGTAGAGCTTGTCCTCGCGGATGGGGATGACCAGCGGATCCTTGGGATCGTACGAGTTGGAGGCAATCTGGCGCTTGAGGGCCTTCTTGTAGGTGCGCTTGAAGTGGCGGAGGCTCTCGGGCCCGGTCTGGCGGATGCCGGTGTACTTGTCCTTCTCCTCGATGATATTGGCGCGGCCCTTGGGCTCGATCCGGGGCAGGGCGAGCTCCTCGCCGAGGATCTGGGCGAGGTCGTCCATGGTCAGCTCGACCTCGAGGATGTGCTGGCCTGGTGCCTCGCCGGCTCCCGAACCCGACTCGCCGTCGCCGGAGCGGCCGATGGGGGTGCCGACATCGCCGGGACCCTGGCCGACGCCGCCGCGATTCTTGGTCCCGTACCGGAACTCGGGGATCTCGATCTGCGGCAGCGGGATCGACACGAACTCGCCGCCCGACTTGCCGATCATCTCGCCGTGCGTGATGTATTTCCGCAGGTCGGATTTGATCTTGCCCCGGACGATCTGCTTGAACCGGTTGGCGTCACGGTCGATTTTTCGCACCACGGCTGTCTGGCCCTCTCCGCTGGGTATGGGGCCTATGCTCCGGTCGCCCCGAAATTCGCCGCCGTGTGCCCGGAAGCGCAGCAATGCGTCTTCCGGTCTCAGCGGTCCACCGAGCCGAAAATCAAAAGATCTATGGGGAAGTTCGCCCGGGAACGATGGGTCGAGGAGGGTCGTGGACGATTCGGAGTGTGTCGGTCCGGTTGCGGAGCCAGTGACCCGGGATCCCCTTCCGCAAATTGTATACCGACCCCCTGGAATGGCCAAGGGCAATGCAAGCCCGATTTGATCGATCAGCCTGGGATTCTCCGCCTTGGTTCCGGAAAGACGGCCAACGGGGACCGGACCATACGGTTCTCGAACGGTTCACGAGCCGGGCCGCGAATTGCCTGTCAGCGCTGGCGATTTCGGATCTCGGTGCTCCGGCAGGTCACGTTTCGACGACCTCTCGCCGCCGGGATGGGACACTCCTCGTCTTCACTCCTCGACCGGACCGGCCGGCGAGTCCCGAAGCCCGCGCCAGAGCTCGCGGTACTTGTCACGGACGTACGGGTTCAGCTCGTCGGCCAACGATTCCGGAAGGCCGCGGGTCTTGATCAACTCGACCACGTCTGTCAGGTCCTTCATCCGCGAAATGCCCCCCGTCATGCCCGAGGCAAGTTTTAACTCGACTAGCCTCGGCAGTGAGAGGAAATGGACACCCTCGATCGCAATGGATGCGTCCATTGGCTCGGGAAAGGCCACGGGCTTGGGCTTTCCGTCGCCCGGGTAGTCGCCCGCGATCAGGAACTCAATGCGCACGCCCGACTCGGTATCTCGGAGGTTCTTACTGCCCGTGAAGGGCGGGAGATATCCGAGACCTTCGAGCTTATCGTGGATGACTTTGAGCGCCTCCCGCCCCACGAGGATGTCCACGTCTTGCGTGA
Organism: uncultured Planctomycetota bacterium; assembly: GCA_963771445.1. Lineage (GTDB taxonomy): Bacteria > Planctomycetota > Planctomycetia > Isosphaerales > Isosphaeraceae > JAKAUH01. The sequence goes on from CAVYTQ010000005.1 coordinate 20,072, forward strand.
ATCGCTCGTATCCGTGCGCGAAGAGCGCCATCCCGCCCGCGATAGCGTAGGGAACCCGGAGCTCCTCGAGGCGACGCGCGATCCGGTGGAGCGTCTGCTGTACGAGGCTCTTCCCCTCGAAGTGCAAGCCTCCCTGGTCCAGGGCCCACCTCCAGTTGTGCTTGAGGAGATCCTCGTAAACAGGGACGCTCACGCCGTCGGTGGAGTCCATCGAAATCCCTCCCGAGCCATCGCGAGCCGGGCCTGGCGAACGAGCGGGCCGCTCAATGGCTGCCGCGCTTGACGTCGCCGCGGGCGAAGATGCTGGCGACGTAGTTGAGGACGTCGGTGGCCGAATCCTCGTCGTAGCCGTAGTTGCGGATCAGCCGGGCCTTGACGATGTCGATCTTCTCCTGCGTGTCCTTGTCGACCACGCTGGAGACCAGGCTGGTGAGCTTGATCGTGTCCTTCTGGTCCTGGAAGAGCTTGAGCTCCAGGGCCTTCTGCAGGCGCTCGTTGGTGCGGTAGTCGAACTTCTTGCCGTCGAGCGAGAGGGCGCCGATGTAGTTCATGATCTCGCGGCGGAAGTCGTCCTTGCGGCTCTCGGGGATGTCGATCTTCTCCTCGATGGACCGCATCAGCCGCTCGTCGGGCTCCTCGGGCTGGCCGGTGTACTTGTTCTTGACCTTCTCGCGCTGGGTGTACGCCTTGACGTTGTCGATGTAGTTGCCGCAGAGGCGGGTCAGGGCGTCCTCGTCGGCGGCGATGGCACGCTGAACCTCGTTCTTCACGATGTCCTCGTACTCTTCCTTCACGAGCGAGAGCAGGTGCCGGTAGTGCTTGCGCGTCTCCTCGCTGTTGATCAGCGAGTGGTGCTTCAGGCCCGACTCCAGCTCGTTGAGCACCATGAACGGGTTGATCGAACGCTCGTTGGTGTGCGAGACCAGGGCATTGGAGATCTTGTCCTGGACGTACCTCGGGCTGATGCCGTGCATCCCCTCGCGCTCGGCCTCCTCGCGGAGCTCCTTGATGTTGTCCTCGGTGAATCCGGGGAGGGTCTTGCCGTTGTAGAGCTTGAGCTTCTGCATGAGCGTCAGGCCGGCGTTCTTGGGCTCCTCGAGCCGGGTGAGCACGGCCCACATGGCGGCGACCTCGAGGGTGTGGGGCGCCAGCCGCTTGCCCCGGACCTTCCGGCTGTTGTAGTCCTTCTCGTAGATCCGGACCTCGTCCATGAGCCGGGTCACGTAGGGCACGTCGATCTTGACCGTTCGGTCGCGCAGCGCCTCCATGAACTCGTTGGACTGGAGCTTCTTGTACTCGGGCTCGTTCGTGTGACCGATGATGACCTCGTCGATGTCGGTCTGGGCGAACTTCTTGGGCTTGATCTTGTGTTCCTGGCTGGCGCCGAGCAGGTCGTAGAGGAAGGCGACGTCGAGCTTGAGGACCTCGATGAATTCGATGATGCCGCGGTTGGCGATGTTGAACTCGCCGTCGAAATTGAAGGCTCGGGGGTCGCTCTCGGTGCCGTACTCGGCGATCTTGCGGTAGTTGATGTCGCCGGTGAGCTCGGTGGCGTCCTGGTTCTTCTCGTCCTTGGGCTGGAAGGTGCCGATGCCGATCCGGTCCTGCTCGGAGAGGATCAGGCGGCGCACCCGGACGTCCTCGACGACGCGTGCCCAGTCGCCGCCGTGGCGGAGCATCCGCTCGTTGAACATCTGCCGGCAGAACGGGCAGAGATCACCCTCGATGACGACCTGGAAGTCGTCGGGGCCGTTCTCCGAGTTCAGGAGCGCGGTGACCTCGGGGCGGTCCTCCTGCGGGACGAGGTGCAGGGGCTCCTCGTGCATGGGGCACTCGGCGTAGATCTCCTCGCCCTCGGGGCCGAGCTCGCGCCAGCCGAAGCTGTAGACCGCCCCGTCGTCGTACGCGCGAGTACCGCTCGAGCCCCTTCTTCAGCAGCCGCGCCAGCGTGCTCTTGGAGCTGCCGACCGGCCCGTGCAGGAGGAGCACGCGGCGCTCGGTCCCGTAGCCGTTGGCGGCGCTCTTGAGGATGTTAACCAGGTTGATCAGCGTGCGTTCCAGGCCGAAGATCGCGTCCTCGCCCTGGTTGTCGGGGTCCTCGAAGAACTTGTAGCGGACCAGCTTCTCCTTGTTGACGACGATCTCGTCGGTCCCATAGCTCATGATCATGTCGAAGATCCGCTGGTAGGCCGTGCGGGTCACCTTGGGATCGCGACGGACGATGTCGAGGTAATCGGAGAACGTGCCGGTCCAGTGTTTCTTCTGGTAGTCGTCCAGGTTCTGGCGGCCGGCGATCAGCTTGATCAGATCCGATCCGATGGACATGAGACGTTTCCCTCCTGAGTTCGGCTCGGTCCGGCCCCGCGTCGACGATCGATGAGGAGGTGCGGCTCCCGACACTTCGTGCCGGGCCCGCCCCCGACGCCCGCGGCAGGTTGGGGCGTCCTCATCAATTGTCTGTGAGGGCTCGTCCAAATTGTCAAGCGTCACATCGACGATGGGGTAAGCCGGAACGAATCGGCGGCCTTCGAGCCGGTTACCAATCGAGGGTCCGGGGGGACGGACTTGAGGGCCGTCGCGGTCGCGAGGAAACTCGTGACCGGTCTTCGCGTTGACACGAACTCCGGCCTGCCCCATTCATTACAACCCCGCCTTCGTCCCCCTGTCAAGCGAAGCACGCGGCGAACGCCCGCAACAGCGTGTTCTTCGCTCCCCATCTCGCGGTATCACGGGCGATCGCTCACTGGTTTCCAGGTCGGGCGATCATTGCCTGGACCTCTCGGCCCGACCGCCGGCCCTGCCGAATGCTCCTGACACCAACGAGTAGCCATCGCCATGCCAAAGTGAGTCGCCGACAGTCGCGCTGATCGATTGGTCGAGAATTCCCGATCGCCACGGTGCCGCTCGAGGGCCGACCGCGCCGGGTCCGAGGGGCTTCCGTCGGATGGGCCGCTTTCTCAGGGTGCCGGTGCCACAGCGGGCGAGGGCAGATCGTGGGCCTCGGAGAGTCCCTGGCCTCGGGACTCGGTGGCATGCGCGTTGGAGTGCACAAGCGCGGCCCGAGGCAGCGACCGCCGGGCAAGCTCGATCAGGGCCGCGAGCGTGCAGAGCCCGACGGGAAGTGTCAGGATGTGGGCATAGCTGTCGGCGGCGTTCAGGACCCAGGACTGGGCGGGCAGCAACAGGATCGCGGCGTACGAAGCCGCCGACAGCACGCCGGCCGCCACGCCGGCCATCGCAAGGATGGCGATCAGGTGGCCCCCCTCGGTGGCCAGCATCCGACCATATCCGGCGATCGCGTCGGACGGGCGACCGCGGGTCCAGGCGACGACGCCGACGAGGCCGAGGCCCAGGAACGAGCCGGCCTGGAGGTCGGCCAGGCCCCATCCGCCGAGCTGCCAGCGGATGTAGGCACCCAGGGCGGTCGTCTGGACGTAGGGGGGCAGATGGTCGTTGGCCAGCACAACCAGCGCCGCGATGTAGCGCGACGGCAGGGCCAGGATGACGGCCAGGATGGCGGCGGGCATGAGCGCGAGGGGCTGGAGAGGGTCGAGCCGGCCCTCGCCCGAGGCGTCGAGACCGACATTCCGGAGCTCGGCGAGCACCCAGGCGAGCAGGAATCCGTCGACGACCGCCATGGCGGCCGGTATCAAGACGGTGTCAACGACGAGGCAATTCCCATACGGCAGCTCGGGGCTCCCCGCGGCGCGGGCGACCACGCGATAGAGGATGAACAGCGCTCCGACGCCCCAGCACGCGGTCGTCCAGCCCGGGTTGCCGCGGCCGCGATCGATGCCGGCCGCCGAGGATGCGGGCTCTCCCGCCCGCTGCGGCTCGATCGAGGCCCGAAAGATCAGGATCGCGGCAACGATCAGCAGCGGCAGATTGTCGGCCAGGCCCGCCACGTCGCGGAGTGGGGTCAGGGCGGCCAGCGACCCCTGCTCGCCCGCGAGCTCGCCGATCCCGCGCGACCGGGTCAACTGGACGAGGTCATTTCGGCCGCCCTGCGCGACGTCATCGCGGTTTCCATCCCGAAGGAAGGCGAGCGACTGGGCGCCGGTCCACGAGACGACCATGAGCCCGATCAGGGCCGCCACCATCCGGCTCGCCCCTCGGATTCGGAGGATGCTGTCCCGAACCAGCCGAGCATGGCCTGTCAGGTCCAGGAGCTGGCGGAGGGCACGCGACGGCCCCTGGATGATCAGCACCGCGACGAGGAGCAGGGCAAGGCCCGCGAGGAAGGCGGAGACCCCATGCATGTCGGGGATCGGCCTCGGAGAGCTGAGCGTCAGACTGCCGCACCACCGCCGGAGCGCCAGCAGGCTGATCGAGCTGGGGTTCGCAGCCCCCGGCGGGGTCTGCGCCGAGAGCGGGAGCACCGTCATCAGGTCCATCGCCGCGACGCCCCCCAACGGATACATGAACAGCGCGAGAGTCGAGGACTGGTTATCGCCCGTGCCGCCCGGAGAGATCCGGCGCCCGGCCTTCCTCCGGCCACCAGTCTGGGACGATTGTACTCGGCATATCTGTTCGAGGCTAGCGGCTGGCGAGGTGCCAGTCGAGGGGCCGCCGTCCTCGTTGCCTCGTGTGCCCTGCTGGATTATCCTCGCGCCGTCGGAAAACTCGATGACGATCTCCGCCCGCAATCCTACTCCAGACGACTGGTGGCCCCCGATGCAACGACACGCCCTTGCGATCTTCCTCATGCTGATGGCTTGCTGCTGGCCGGAGACGCGGGGCGATGAACCTCGCCCGCACGCAGGACCGATCCGCCTGCACCCCGAGAACCCGCATTACTTGCTCTTCCGCGGCAAGGCCGCGATCCTGGTCACCTCGGCCGAGCATTATGGAGCCGTGCTGAACGCCGACTTCAACGCAATTCCTTACCTCGACGAGCTGAAGTCGCGAGGATTCAACCTGACGAGGATCTTCTCGGGGACGTATCGCGAGGTCCCGGGCTCGTTCAAGATCCAGAAGAACACGCTGGCACCGACCCCCGACCGCTACATCGCCCCCTGGCCGCGGTCGGATGGCCCCGGGGCCGCCGACGGGCGGAACAGGTTCGACCTCGCGCGGTGGAATCCCGTGTACTTCGATCGCCTGAGGGCGTTCGTTGCGGCCGCATCGGATCGGGGGATCGTCGTCGAGTTCACGCTGTTCTGCCCGTTCTATGAGGAAGAACTCTGGGCGATAAACCCGATGAACGCGCGGAACAACGTCAATGGAATCGGCGACTGCCCCCGCGATGAGGCCTTCACCGGCCGCCACGGCAAGCTCCAGGCGATCCAGGAAGCCTTCGTCCGCAAGGTCGTCGCCGAGCTGAACGGGTTTGATAACGTTTACTTCGAGATCTGCAACGAGCCTTACTTCGGCGGCGTCACCCTCGACTGGCAGGCACGCATCGCCAGGGTCATCGTGGAGACCGAGAGGCCCCTGCCCCGCAAGCACTTGCTGGCGCAGAACATCGCCAACAAGAAAGCCAGGGTCGAGCGGCCCGATCCCTCGGTGTCGATCTTCAACTTCCACTATGCGACGCCGCCGGACACGGTCGGCATGAATGCGGCCCTGAACAGGGTGATCGCCGATGACGAGACCGGATTCCAGGGAGTCGAGGATCGTCCCTACCGGGTCGAGGCATGGGACTTCATGATCGCCGGCGGCGCGATCTTCGACCACCTGGATTACTCGTTCACTCCCGATCACGAGGACGGCTCGGCGCCGATCGTCGCGCCGACGCCCGGCGGTGGCGGGCCGAAGTTCCGCGCGCAGTTGCAGACGCTCAAGCGATTCATCGAGGGATTCGATTTCGTGAAGATGGCCCCCGACGGCAAGGCGATCGCCCGCGTAATGCCCGCGACGACGTCGGCACGCGCCCTCTCCGAACCAGGCAAGGCTTACGCGATCTACGCCCACGGCGGTCATTCCGTGACGCTGACCCTCGCGATTCCCGAAGGCCGATACCGTGCCGAATGGCTCAATCCGATGACGGGTCGCGTCGAGCGGGCCCACGAGATCGTGTCCAGCGGCTCCCACGTCAATGTGACATCACCCGAGTATGCCGAGGATGTGGCGCTGGCCATCCGCCGCGTCGAGAACCCCTGACCTTTAGGGTCCGCTCTACAGTGTGCACGATTCTTCGTGCCATATCACAAGGATGATGATTATTGTCTTCATTTCATGATATCCCGTCGCCGGCCTGGTCGTGATTCGATAGGATCCCGGGACGGTCGTCGATCCATCACGCTTGCAGACGACCGTCTTGCCTGGCCTATCCCTTCTCCCATCACAAGACGAGGCATCCGTGATTTCCTATAGCCAGTGGATCGGCAACGTGTGGGGATCGCTTGGTGGCCGGTACTCGAGGTCGTCGCGGTGGCGAGCGAGCTCGGGTCGGCTCCGGCCCCACGTCGAGGGACTCGAGGGGCGGCAGCTCCTCGCGACGGTCTCGGTCAACCCCGGACAGGTCGTCCGGCCGGTGGATACGCAGCTCCTGGGAGTCAACCTGACCTGGTGGGACACGGACCTGAACTCCACCCAGACGCAGCAGATGGTCCAGGGCGCCGGGCTGACCATGTTCCGGTTCCCGGGTGGGTCGAGCTCGGACGACTTCCACTTCAATGCTCCCCCGAGCTACAACGGCCAGGGGACCGACGGCAGCATGGCGAGCTTCATTGCGTCGGTGGGCGGGACGGGTCTGGCCACCATCGACTACGGCTCGGGAAGCCCGCAGGAGGCCGCGGCATTCCTGGCCTACCTGGAGGCCCCGGTTGGCAACACCACGCCGATTGGCAACGGCCAGGAGTGGAGCGACTCGGCCAACGCCTGGCAGACGGTCAACTGGCAAACCGCCGGCTATTGGGCCGGCCTGCGGGCGCAGGCCCCGCTGGCGCACGACGACGGGCTGAACTTCCTCCGGCTCAACCACCCCGCGGCCTTCAACGTCACCGACTGGGAGGTCGGCAACGAGGAATACGGAGGCTGGGAGATCGACCACCATTCCGCGCAGCACGACCCGGCGACTTACATCGCCTTCGCCAAGCAATTCGGGGCTTACGCGGCACAGATCGACCCGTCGATCTCGATCGGGCTGGACGTGGGCAGTCCCGGCGACAACAACAACTGGGCGACCGAGATCCTCCAGCAGTCGGCCGCCCAGGGCTTCGTACCGGGCTTCCTGAGCGATCACAACTACGTGCAGGCGCCGGGGAGCGAGAGCGACTCGAACCTGCTGCTCGACACTGTCTCGAACCCGAACAGCAACTCGGGAGATCCGGGGAATCCGTACGACTGGGCCGTGCGCGCGGCCGATTACCAGGCATTGCTCACCAAGTACCTCGGCGCGGCCGGGTCGAAGGTCCAGCTCATGACGACTGAGTTCAACTCGGTCTACTCGAACCCCGGCAAGCAGACGACGAGCCTGGTCAACGGACTGTTCCTGGCCGACTCGCTCGGCGCTCTGCTGGAGACGCCCTACAACGGCGCCGACGTCTGGGACCTGCGGAACAGTTACGCGACGGGGGGCAACGCCTCGTCGAGCCTCTACGGCTGGCGACAGGGTGGTGACTACGGATTGATCGGCAGCCCGGGCGGCTCGGCTCCGGCGACCGGCGCCTACGTGCCCTATCCGACGTACTTCGCCGAGCAGCTCGCCTCGAAGGTGGTTCAGGCCGGGGGCAGGGTCGTGGCGGCCAGCAGCAGCGACCCGAACTTGAGCGTCTACGCGGTGCTCGAACCGAATGGGCACATCGACCTGCTGGTGATCAACAAGAGCGCCGCCGGCGCGTTGACCGGCCAGTTCCAGCTCGCCAATTTCGCGCCCTCGGCGCAGGCGCAGGCCTGGCAGTACGGCGAGGCGCAGGATACTTCGCAGAGCCAGACCACGAACGGTCAATCGGCGCTGGCGACATTCACGGCCACCCTCGGGGTCAGCGGCTCGTCGTTCAGCTATTCGTTCCCGGCCTATTCGATGACCGTGCTCGACCTGGGACGGGCCGCTTCGGGCAATTCGGGTCCCACGATCACGCAGGCCGCCGCGGCGTCGCCGAGCCCGGTGACGGGCGCGACCACGGCGCTCACGGTCACCGCGACGGACCCATCAGGCAGCTCAGGGTTGACCTATACCTGGAGCACGACGGGGTCTCCGCCCGCGGCCGTCGGCTTCAACGCGAATGGCACGAACGCCGCGCGGAGCGTCGTCGCGACGTTCTCACACGCCGGCAGCTACAGCTTCCAGGTGACCGTGAGCGACCCGTCCGGATACGTGGTGACCAGCAGTGTCACGGTCGCCGTCGACCAGACGCTGTCGGCGATCCGCGTCAGTCCCGCCTCGATCACCCTCGCGGCGGGAGGGCAGCAGCAATTCACCGGAGTCGGCTACGACCAGTTCGGTAACGCGATGGCCTCGCAACCGTCGTTGAAGTGGTCGGTTTCCTCGGGTGTGGGTACGATCACAGCCGGTGGGCACTACCAGGCGCCCGGGTCGGCCGGCTCGGCCGCGGTCCTCGCCTCCGATGGTGCGGTCACCGCCACGGCCAGCGTCATCATCTCGCCACCGGCGACGTTCGCGGCGACGGCAAGCTTCGCGGTTGCTAACTGGTGGAACTCCGGCTTTCAGGCGGGGATCACCCTCACGAACACGGGTACGACCACGATCAACGGCTGGACGCTGCAATTCGCCTTCTCCGCGTCGATCTACGACATCTGGAATGCTGTCATCGCCAGCCACGGCAGCGGTCGCTATGTTCTCAAGAACGCAAGCTATAACGGCACGATCGCGCCGGGACAGAGCGTGAGCATCGGCTTCCTCGGTACTCCGGGAGGCAAGCCCGCCGCGCCCACGGGTTATCTGCTCAACGGGATCCCGATCGGGACGTCGGGTGCGGCGTTGCTGGCCGTCGGCTCGACGACGTCGGGCGCCGCGGCGAAACGGGGTCATCACGCGGAACGGCGAAGGGAGGGCCGGCTCGTGAAGCACGGTCATCCGGTCGCCAGGTCGCCTTTCGCGTCCCGCAAGGGTACGATCACCGACCGGAAGCACGGTGGGACGGTGACGGGCTAGGCGTGCTCGTCACGACTCCGGAGGGTCGGTCGAGCCGAGCGCCGACCCAACGGGATCCGGTCGATTCGCCGGCCCTGGCCGCCAGCCGCCGAATCGATCCGGATCGAGATCCACGAGGGAGGGTCCGATGAGCGCGGGAATGAGCCGGGACGAGTTTCTTCAGGCGGCCATCGACGAGGCCCGGGCGGGGCTCGCCGAGGGAGGGATCCCGATCGGCTCGGTGCTGGTGATCGACGGCCGGATCGTGGGACGCGGTCACAACCGCCGGGTCCAACGCGGCAGCGCGATCCTGCACGCCGAGATGGACGCCCTCGAGAACGCCGGGCGACGGAAGGCCGCCGATTATCGCCGTGCCACGCTCTATTCGACGCTCTCGCCGTGCGACATGTGTTCGGGCACGGCCCTGCTCTACCGGATTCCCCGGATCGTCATCGGCGAGAACCGGACGTTCCGCGGCCCGGAGGACTACCTCCGGTCGCGGGGCGTCGTGCTCGAGATCCGCGACGACGCGGAATGCATCCGGATGATGGAGGAGTTCATCCGCGCCCGGCCGACGCTCTGGGACGAGGACATCGGCGAGCCCGGCGACGCCTGATCCGCGGGAGCCCGGGCTACTGATCTCCGGCTGCATCCGGCCGTCGGGGGACGATCACGTAGGCCACCTGGCTCATCACGGGTTGATCGTCCTGGTTGAACGTCGTGCTCTTGACCCGGACGGTCCCCCGGTCGGGATTCGACGCCGATGGGCGGATTTCGACGATCTCGGACTCGACCCGCAGGACGTCGCCGGGATGGACGGGCCGGGGCCATCGCATCGATTCGACGCCTGCACCGATGAGCCCGCCGGCGACGCGGAACTCTCCCTGCACCATGAGCCGCATCGTGATCGCGGCCGTGTGCCAGCCGCTGGCCACCAGGCCGCCGAACAGGCTTCGTCGGCCCGCCGCCTCGTCGAGGTGGAACGGCTGCGGATCGTATTCGGCCGCGAAACTCCGGATCTGGTCGGCGTCGACGCTCGCGGTCGCCGAGCGGAAGGTCTGGCCGACCGACAGGTCCTCGAGATACATCGGAGGGCTTGGTGTCATCGCTATCCCCAACGCAAAGGAAGACCAGGGTGTTCCATGCCACCTGCGTCGTGACATGATCGCCGTAGTCGACCCGACGTGCAACCTGAGCGGGCCGCCGACCATCCATGCGGTGTTTGCTCATTTTTCGTGGATCAGGGTCGGAAAAGTGGGATAATCGCCTACCCGGACCGTGATCGCCACGGGAGATTCGTGCGAACTTCCGGCGGTCGCGGAATCATTTACACGAGTGCTTGTCATGTCGAGTCCAATCCACCGGCGGATCGGAAGGTCACTGGGTGCTCCGAGCGTCATGACGCTCGCGCTGATCCTGTCTCAGGTGGGGGCACTACCGGGGTGGGGACAGGCTCAGGCCCCCGCGAAACGCAGCCAGGCGGCGCAAGCCAAGGCACCCTCGAAGCCGGACCGCAAGACGGCCATGGCGCTCGCCGACGCCCACCGCGACCTCGAGGCGCTGCCGATCCTCGAGGAGCTGGCGAAGGTCAATCCCGGCGACCGCGTGGTGCAGGAGCGGCTGGCCACGTGCCTCGTCACCAAGGCGGCGACGGTCAAGCCCGAGGAGTCGGGCAAGATCCTCCTGCGGGCCCGATCGATTCTGCACGAGCTGCGCAAGACGGGACCACTCAGCGATCTGGGCGAGGTGCTCGCCGACGGGCTGCCGGCCGATGGCAAGTTCCCAACCTTCTCGAAGCGTTCGGAGGCCCAGACGGCGATGCGCGAGGGCGAGGCCGCGTTCGCCGGCGCGACTTCGACGCGGCGCGGCGGGCCTACCAGAAGGCACTCTCGCTCGACCCGAGCCTCTACCACGCCTCGCTGTTCGTCGGCGACACGTATTTCGCCGAGGGGAGGCTGAAGGAGGCTCGTACCTGGTTCAGCCGGACCATCCTGATCGACGCCAACAAGGAGACGGCGCACCGGTACCTGGGGGACACCCTGGTCAAGTCGAACCTGATGGCCGCGGCGCGTCTCAGCTATATCGACGCGATCATCGCCGAGCCCTACACGCGACGACCGTGGATGGGCCTGGGTAACTGGGCACGCGCCGCGCATGTGGTGCCCAACCACCCTCGCGTCGTCCCCGAGGACCTCGATGTTCCGAGCGAGCCACCCAAAGAAACGGCCGCGAAGACCATCAAGAAGGGCAACCCGACGGCGGAAGGCCAACCCGACGACGGGCGGAGCGAGTGGCACCTGTACCGCGAGACGCGAGACACCTGGCGGAAGGAGCGATTCGGCAGGGCCTTCCCAGGAGCGGCGTACCGGCACTCGCTGGCCGAGGAGACCGACGCCCTGCGACAGGTCGCCAAGGCCATCGCCGCTGGGATGAAGGCGGGCCGGATCAAGCAGCCGCATCCGTGCTTCGTGAACCTGATCCGGCTCGATCACGAAGGGCTCCTCGAGGCGTACATCCTCTTCACGCGCGCCGACCAGGGAATCTCGGCCGACTTCGAATCCTATCGCCAGAAGCATCGCGGCGAGCTGCGCCGCTATTTGAGAAAGTATGTCGCCCCGGTGGGGGACGGCGAAAACGACGCCGACCTGGTGATCTGACCCGACCGGCGGCCGTCACCGGCGGTTGACCTTCATCGCCGACTTGCCGGAACCCCAGGTGAAACAGTGGACGCTATCCCACCAGCGTCCCGGCAGGGTAATCGTCGAGCCGCCGTCGTCCGCGGGCCGGGGCCTGCCGGGTCGAGACTGGGCGGGGGCCCTGTTGCCCACGGAAACCACCACGATGGCAGCCAGTAACATGAACCAGAGCATCCGCCAGCCGGAGAACCATCGCAAGCTCGTGTGTTCCGGAGTCAATGCGACGCGGCCCCTTGGGAGCACGACGCCGAGAAGTGAGATTGCCAGCCCCACCGCCGAGAGGGCCAGTCCCGACTGAAATCCGGCCGGTCGATAGCGGAAGATCACCGTATGCTTGCCTTCTTTCAGGTACACGGCTCGGAAGGCGACGTAGGCCGGGCGAATCGTCGCCGGCTGGCCATCGACGGTGGCCGACCAGCCGGGGTCGTAGGTGTCGGCCAGGACGAGGTAGCCGGGTGACTGCAATTCGGCCTCGACCACGACCCGCTCGGGGACTTCCTCGACGATCCTGGCGGTGCCCGAAGAAGGTGCCGCTGGAACGGAGCGGATGCGACGGGTCCTCGACGACCACCCGTTCGCGGAGCTGGCTGCCGAGTCGCAGGAGCTCGGTCACGGCCTCGCGATGTCCCAGGGCGTAGACGGGCCGGCCGAGGATGCGGGCCCGCGGCAAGGCGTTCGGGATTGCGCCGGAGGAGCGCCGTGCCGACCGGGATGCCGCGGGCACCCTCGAGGTTCTTGCCCATCAGGATGTGTGTGTCACCTTCAAGGTCGCGGCGCCAGGGGAAGGAGTTCTGGGTGCCGGTCGGGTCGCCGAAATCGTAGAGCCGGCGCGAGTACATCGGTGTGTTTCCCAGGGAGCTGGGGACGTGCCACGCCAGCGGGAGGCTCCAGCCGAGCGGGTCGCGGACGCCGAGGAAGTCGAGTGTTTCATAGACATAGCCCGGTTCTCCCGCGCTCTTGTCGGCGAGCCGAAGACCCGGATCAACGAGGGTCTGCGCGGAGGAGCTGGACGGTCGGCGGCGGGTCGGTCCAGTAGTCCGGGGTGACCGAGGGGACGTCGTACCAGTGCGATCCGAGGAGGTCGGCCATCACCAGGAGCGGCAGGAGCCGCGGCCCATCGGCATCGTCGCGCGGGATCGATCGAGCGCAGGGCTGAGCGGGCGGCCCACAGGGCGAGCCCCGCCAGGATGCTCGTACGAGCGACGGCGATCACGAGCTCGCGGCCGAGCCACTGGTAGCGGTCGAGGTGATAGGGCTTGTTCCACTTGTTCGGCCAGGTCCAGACGGGCGTGTAAAGGTAGAACATGATCGGGATCGACACCGCGATCAGGACGGCCGCGAGGACCAGCCCGACCCGCATGCGAAACGGCGCCGGGCCGCGCCAGCCGCTCGACGCCGACCGCTGCCAGCGCGGCCACTCCCAGGGCGACCCACAGGTGGAACCGCACCGGCTCGCGCGAGCTGCCCAGGACCGGGATGTGATGGGCGTAGTCGTACAGGAAGGTGAACTTGCCCAGCATGAGGATCGCGCCTACGCCGACCAGGATCACCCAGAAGCTCGTCCATCGGTCCCGGCGCGGCGGGTCCGCCCGCGCCGACGACCGCCAGGACGATGGCGATCAGCCCCATGTAGGCGTTCATCTCGTGATAGGGGTAGAAGCCGTCCAGCCAGTCGGTGTCGCGGGCGCGGGTGCCGTAGGCCTCGCGGATCGACGAGGGTCGGCAGCAGCTCGGGGTGCCACGAGGCGAAGACCAGGTCGCTCCAGCTCAGGCCGCCGGCGCGTGGCGAGCGGTCGAGCAGCTCCTTCGACGGGATCCACTGCACGGCCGAGACCAGGACGCCCACGACCGACCAGGACCGCCGGCGCGCCGAGGGCGCGGATGCGCGCGGCGCCAGACCTTCCTCGGTCGCCGCACGATAGACGCCGTAGATCCCGACGAGCACCACGCTGAACAGGGCATCCTGCAAGTGGCCCGCGAAGACCTGGCACGCGAGCGCCAGACCTGCCCAGCACGGCGCCTCGCCACCGGCCCGATGTCCCACGAGGATTCCAGTCCCCAGATGATGAACGGCACGCTGGCCAGGGCGTTGATCATGCTGGTGTGGATCAGGTGGCCCCAGGTGAACCCGCTCAGGCCGAGGATCGCGGCGCCGGTGAGCGCACCCGCCGGCCCCACGTGCCGCCGCAGCCAGAGATAGGCCCCGACCCCGGTCAGCCAGACCGAGAGGACCGTGTCGAGGTTGAGCGCCTGCCATGTCGCGAGCCAGGGATAGAGCAGGTACTTGAACGGATGAAGATATCCCGCCTGGCTCTCGCTGAAGAGCGGCAACCCGCAATAGAGGCCCGGGCACCACCGCGAGAACCGGCCGGCCTTCAGCTCGTCGGCGAAGAAGGCGCGGTAGGGATAGTTGATCTCGGTGATGTCGAAGTAGAACAGGGCCCTTCGCAGGCTGACGACGTCCCAGAAGAAGGCGACGATCGCCAGCGTCCATGCCGCCAGCGCAATCAGGTCGCCTCGGCCCCAGGGCCGCCGTTCGAAGAAGCGCGACGGGTTCTTCGATCGGCTGTCGGTTCACGAGTGGCGGACTGACACGGATGCGAGCCTTGTCCACGGGGCCGATTGACTTCAGGGCACGACGACCGTCGAGGCGTCGAGCTCGGCGGGATCGCGGCCGTCGGTTGATCCAGGCCGTCTCGAAGGCCGGCTCCCACGCGACCGACCGCGCCGAGCGGACTCGGGCCGCCCGAGGCCGCCGGACATCTCGGCCGCCGGCTGCGTTGTCGGCGACGGTCCTCGCTCGGCCAGAGGATCAGTATCTTACCACGGCCGGGCCCCAGACCGGAGGACCAGCCGCGGAATCGGTCAGGGATACATGGGATTCGGGATGCCCACGATCCGCCTCCCCGACAGGAACGACAGGCGGTAGACGTCCCAGTATCCGCCGAAGACGTGCGGTCACGTCGGGCGGGATCGTGATTCGTCCCGATGCGGCGGGTCGTTGACGTGGCTCGTCGGACCGCCGGCGATCGGCCGATCACGTGCAGCTCCGACCAGGGCGGCCCTCGCCGCCGGACCGGTCAACCCCGATCGTCGACATACTGGCGGACGTCGTGATACCAGCGGAACGTCGACATGGGTCATCGCAAGCGACCAGCAGCCCGGCCGCGATCAGACCGCGCCGCCAGCCGGCCGCAGCCGCCCGCGACGGGCCAGCGTCGTCAAGGCAGAGGCCGAAGCCCAGCGACCAGGGCGTCAGGAGGAAGATCAGGTACCGGTAGTTGTCGGAGTTGTAAGATGTTCTGGTTGACGAGGAACGCCGCCACGATCGCGGCGGCGGCGAGCCAGCGACCCGGCCGCAATCGCCCGGCGGGCCGGCTCGCGTCCGTCGGGCGGCCTCGACGGCGAGCCGGTCATGACGGCCGCGGCAAAGGCCATCACAATCAGCAGGATAGCCGGCCAGTTGGTGGTACCGATCGCAGAGCCGCCCAGCGCCGGGCGTCCACCGAGAACTGCGGTCCATCGCAGACCGGAGCCGGCGAGGAGCCTCGGCAAGCATTCGTCAGACCAGGAGCTCGGCGTGGCCCGCGACTGCCGACGGGTCGAAGGTCGCCGAGAACTGCGCGGGGTAGGCGTCGTACGGGTCGACGTCGCCGGCCGATCTCGCGCGGCAGCAGGCCGAGAAGCAGGCCGCCGGCGAATGCCGCGGCCAGCATGATCCCCGATGCCGCGATCGCGACGCCCGAGAGCCCACGCTACGGCCGCCGCCGTCGCGATCCCGACGAGCGTGATCAGCGAACATCGCGTCGAGGTAGAGCCCCAGCCCGCACCAGACGCCGAGGAGCGCGGCGCGTCGCCAGCCTCCGCGCTCGAAACGCGCGAGCGGAGGCCGACGAACGCCAGGGTGTGCCAGGCCAGCGTGAGCAGGTGCCCGCCGGTGATCCGCCCGGAGAGCCAGATCGTCCCCGTCGAAGAGAAGACCAGCGGCAAGATCGCCCAGCCCGCGACGGACGGCCCATAAGCCCTCCACGCCAGGCCAGAACGTCGCGACGACCACCAGCAGCCAGATGGCCGTCCCGCCGCTCACCAGCGTGATCGGGTTGGCGCCGCACACGAGGGCCTGCGGGTAGGAGAAGATGACCGGCAGGATGCCCATGTGGGGCGTGCCGGGATAGTGCCACCGCCAGTGGCCGTTGACCGCGTCCAGCAGCGTCAGGCCGTCGACGGCGAGGTCGCTGTCGAGGTGGTCGTCGGCGTTGAGGATCAACGGGACGCGGATCACGGCGGTCCAGGCCAGGCCCAGGGCCAGCATCACCCAGGGCCAGCCGGGCGGCGTCGGTGGTCGCGGGCACGGGCGGAGTCGTCATTGAGGGGACGGCCGGCGGGAAGAAGATCGGCGACGGGGCAGCGGAAGCCCGGCAGCTCGGGGAGATCCTCGAGGACGTCTCCCGTCCCGCAGGAAGATCGGATCGTCATCGTTGGCTCGATAGCACCGCGACGTGCGTCGTTTCGGGTAGATGACCCAGACCATCAGGACACCCGCCTGGAGGTATTCCGCGACCTTCTGGAGGATCGAGGCTCGCGGCGGTTGCCGGGCGAGACGACCTCGACGGCGAGGTCGGGCGGGACCGGAGTGCAGGGCTCCGGCCGACCTTGGTTCGCGGCCAGCGGGCATGGCTGTAGAAGCTGACGTCCGCCCCTCGGACCGTGTCGGGACTGCGCTCCGTCAACACGCCCGAGTCATTGGAGAGCGTATATCCATGCCTCGACCGGCGGCCGTAGTCCCACAGGACGCCCGACACGTTGGCGCAAACACTCCGTGCTCCGGCCTCGGTGGCGGCATCTCGACGATCTCCCCTTGAACGAGTTCAAAGGTCCCCTCGCCGAGATCGGCTGCCATGAACTCCGTGGCCGTCATCAGCTTTGGCTGCGAAGCGGTCGCCATCTCCTCGCTCCTCGGGGCCTCGATTCGCGAACAATGGAATCTCGAATCTCGACCTTCAGACC
Organism: uncultured Planctomycetota bacterium; assembly: GCA_963771445.1. Taxonomy (GTDB): domain Bacteria; phylum Planctomycetota; class Planctomycetia; order Isosphaerales; family Isosphaeraceae; genus JAKAUH01. The sequence continues at coordinate 36,812 of CAVYTQ010000005.1, forward strand.
GCCCCCGCCATTGCCTCGAGCTGCGTGAGCGAGCGGGTCTGCTCCTTGGCCAGGTAGTCGCGGCCGTACTTGATGTGGATGTGGTCCCAGGGGAGGACCTCCTCGATCGGCCGCTCGCGGTGGCTGTAGAACGGGACGTCGATGCCGAGGTCGGCGAAGGTATCCCACCAGAGCTGCGCGTTGAAGTACTCGGCCCAGGCGTCGAGCCGGGCGCCGCGACGCCAGGCGGCCTCGACCGCCGCCGCGACCCGGCGGTCGCCGCGGGTCAGGATGCCCTCGAGCAGGCTGCGCTCGATGTCGTGGCACTTGACCGTCACCGCGCGGAGCTTGACCCGCGACTTGAGGTATCGGTGCGCCCAGTGCAGATACTCGCGGCCCTTGACCCCGTTCCACTGGTAGGGGGTGTGCGGCTTGGGGATGAAGTTCGAGACGCTGGCGGTGACCTCGGCGTAGCGGCCGGTGACTTCCTTGCCGATCCGCGCGATGGTCTCGGCCATCTCGACGATGCCGTCGAGGTCGGCGGTGCGCTCGCCCGGCAGGCCGCACATGAAGTACAGCTTGACCTTCCGCCAGCCGCGGCGGAACGCCTCGGCGCAGCCGTCGTAGAGGTCGCGGTTGTCGATCGGCTTGCGGATCTGCTCGCGCATGTCGTCGCGGGCAACCTCGGGGGCCAGGGTCAGGCCGCTGCGGCGCCCCTCGGCCAGGAGCGCGGGGATCTTCTTCAGGGTCTCGGTGATCCGCAGGCTCGGCAGCGAGATCTTGACCCCCAGCGGCGTGAACACCTCGCTCATCCGCGACACCAGCCCCTCGAAGTCGGGATAGTCGCTCGATCGAGAGCGACAGCAGGCTGATCTCGTCGTAGCCGGTGGACTCGTAGCTCTCGAGTGCGGCCTGGACGATCGTCTCGACGGTCCGGTAGCGGAGCGGGCGCTTGATGACGGTGCTCTGGCAGAACCGGCACTGCCAGGGGCAGCCGCGCATGATCTCGATGGCGATCCGGTCGTGCGCCGTCTCGACGAACGGCACGATCGGCCGGGTCGGCAGCGGGATGCCGTCGAGGTCGCGGATCACGCAGGGCTTGATCGCCTCGGGCACGTCGTCGCGGGTCCGGCGGATCTCGAGGATCGTGCCGTCCTCGTGGTAGATCGGCTCGTAGAACCGGGGCACGTAGGCCCAGTCGACGCTCGCCGGCGATCCGCGCCAGCTTCTCCTCGCGCGACAGGCCCGAGCCCTTCATCTCGGTCCACAACTCGCAGACGACCGGCAGGCTCGGCTCGCCGTCGCCGATGACGAACAGGTCGACGAAAGGCGCGAGCAGCTCGGGGTTCTGGGCTCCCGGCCCGCCGGCGATGACGAGCGTGTCGTCCGGGCCCGCGATCCTCGGCGTGCAGCGCGATGCCGCCGAGGTCGAGCATCGTCAGGACGTTCGTGTAGCAGATCTCATACTGGAGCGAGAAGCCCAGCACGTCGAAGTGGCGGAGCGGAGTGAACGTCTCGAGGCTGTAGAGCGGCAACTCGTGACGCCGCAGGGCAGCCTCGAAATCGGGCAGCGGAGTGAACGCCCGCTCGCACGCCCAGCCCTCGGCGTTCATCAGGCTGTAGAGCACCTGGAGGCCGTGGTGGCTCATGCCCAGGGCGTAGGTGTCGGGGAACGCCAGGCAGACGTTGCCGCGGGCCGTCCGGTGGTCCTTGACGACGCTGTTGAGCTCGCCGCCGACGTATTGACCGGGCGTCCGGACGGCCGGCAGGACCCGCGAGACGACGAGGTGCTTCAGTTCCTGGTTCAGCATGGCTTTCCGGCTTGAGATGCGAAGCGCGATCGGCCCGATTCCCGGAGGGCACTGCCGACCTGGCGGTTCGCGACACCGAATGGGGGTCCCGCCGATCGCGCGGGCGCGGGACGAGCTCCGTGGGCTGGGCCGCCGCTCGGTGCGCACGCTCCATCCGACGGAAATCGAGACCCGAGCTCCTCGGTCCACGCCCAGCGACCTATTCCGCATCTTACCGGGACCGGCCGGATCTGAATAGTTGGGCGAGCGGTGAGCGCCCGACGACCAGTACGGCGATCGGCGAGGCGGACCGCGAGGCCCGGTGATCGCAGCCGGCACTGGGCCCGATCAGCCCGGCGACTTGAAGAGGTCGAGGAACCGATCCTCGTACTCACGATAGAGCTGGAGCCGGTCGAGCTCGCGCTTCAGCTCGTAGGCCTTGGAGCGGTTGGCTCGCGCCTGGCGGAAGAGCTTTTCGATGAGCTCGCGATCGTCGAGGTTGGGGCCTTCCTCGACAGGGGCGGGCTCGAATTCAGCTCCCTCGGCCTCTTCGATGCCCTCCTCGTCGGGCTGCTCCTCGAGGGCTTCCTTGACCTTCTCGAGCAGCTCGCCGAGCTTCAGCTCGACCTCCTTGGCCTGCTCGGAGAGCTCGGTGAGGTCGATCTGGATGTTCGACGATCGTCGAGAACGCCTCGAGCACCGAGAGCGACGCCTTGGGGAAGGGAAGCTGCTGGAAGATGTGGGGCATCTCTCCCATCAGGCAGGCACCGCGAAGGCCGGCCTCGGCGACGACGCCGATCAGGACGCCGTTCAGGCCGCCGATCTGCCCGTCCTCGACAATCTCCAGCTCCAGACGCTTCAGTTCGGCCAGGCCCTCGGGGTCCGTCGCCGCGCCGAAGACGCGGGAGGCGTGCTCGGGATGCATCTGGGTCGCCATGGCGGCGAACGTATAGACCCGCTCCACGCCGAGCTGGCGGGCGAACTCGATCAGCCGCTGGCAGAAGGCGTATCGCCCCTTGGGCGGCTGCGCCTCGCCGATGAACACGACGATGTCATGCAGTCCACGCGGGTCCTTCCAGACGAAGAAGCGGCTGCGGGGCAGGCGGCTGATCCGGATCAGCCCGCCCCTCACCACCACGCTCTCGACGTCGAACAGCTCGTGCGCCGAGAACTCCGCGAGGATGTGCATGCCCAGTTTCGCCACCAGGAAGTACCCGGCGCTGATGGCCACATTCCCCATGCCGGGCCAGACCGCGACCATCCACGGCTTGTTCAATTTCAGTTCAACGTCCATCTCGTCGCCCCATGACTCGTGCCGCGAACATCCCGAACTGAGAGACACGGCAGATCGCTCGCTATGCCCGACGTACGTTTGCGACGAGCTCCCGTCAATTCGCACCGTCCGAGCTGTCGGAACGTAGGATATTTGCCGATGAGCCGCAAGCCCCGCGCCCGTCGAGAAATCCTCGACGAGAATTCCAGCCCGCGCCCCGGTCTACCAACCCCGGCAACTGACGTAATCGGTACAGGATGTGCAAATCATCTGGAGTTCCGCTCCGGGAGGAACCTGACCTCTCCCGCATTGGACCCTGGTGGAGCCAGGACCCACTCTCATCGGGAGCCCCGATCGGATTCGCCGACCTTCCCGGTTGACCACTTCGCGCCTCGGCTGAGAGTGCTCCTCCCCTCCCAGAGGAATTATCGGCGCGAGCCGCCGTTCCTCGAAAAAAACCGACCAATGGTGTGGATCTTGCCATGAGAGCGTGCACAACTGCGAAGCTCCGATCGGCCGGGGATCGACCGGGAAGCGAGCCGCTACCGGGCTATCGCCTGGTTGCCCGGGTCGGATCGGGCGGGGCCGGTGACGTCTGGCAGGCCGATGCGCCGGGCGGCCTTCGGGTGGCGCTCAAGATCGTCCGGCTCGGCGATGGCCTGGGTCGGCGCGAGGTGACCAACCTGCGGATCCTCCGCGCCATCCGGCATCCCAATCTTCTCGCATATTTCGGGGCCTGGCAGACCGAGGATCGGCTGATCATCGGCATGGAGCTGGCGGACCGATCGTTGTGGGACAGGTTCCTCGAGGCACGCCGGCGGGGCCTCGCCGGCATCCCACGGGACGAGCTGCTGGCGATCCTCGGTGACGTGGCGCGGGTCGTGGATTTCCTCAACGAGCCGCGTCACGAGCTCGACGGACGGGCCGGGGTGGCCATCCACCACCGCGATATCAAGCCGCAGAACATCATGCTGATCGGCCACGGGGTCAAGGTGGCCGACTTCGGGTTGTCATGCCTGGACGAGGCGGTCACCGCCGCGCGGTCGCAGTGCGGCCTGACCTACGCCTACGCGTCTCCCGAGAGCTTTCGCGGCAAGGTCTCGGGTGCGTCCGACCAGTACTCGCTCGCGGTGACTTTCTGTCAGCTCCGAACGGGTCGGCTGCCGTTCGTTGGGCCGCCGGCGGCCGTGATGATGGGCCACCTCTTCGGCGAACCTGACCTCACGATGGTCCCCGAACTGGAGCGGCCCGCCATCGCCCGGGCGCTGGCCAAGGACGCGGTGGAGAGGTGGCCCGATTGTCGGTCGTTCATGGCGGAGCTGGTCGCCAGCGCCGATGTCGGTACGCCCGACGAGATCCCGACCGAAGAGGGCGAGCCCACGGCACAGTTCTCCGACTCCGCGGTGGTAGTCGCCCCCCTGTCCGCGACCTGGGATCAGTCCGCCTCGGTCTCGATCCCGCCTCCCGCCCATCCGGGCGCCGCCGATGCGGTCAGCGCGTACTGGCTCGATGTCGAGCTGCCCGGCGACCTGCCGCAAGGCGAGCTCTCCTCTCTGAGCACCGTCCTCGTGCCCGGGTCGGCACCCAGGAGGAAAGGCCCTGGGGCCATGAAGGTCCTTGCCGCGGCGGCGGGCCTGCTGATCGGCCTCGTCGGATGGTCGTACCGCACACGGCCCGATCGCCGAGCGGGTGTGACCTCGGCACCGCCGCCGATCGGAACTGCGCCAATTGCACCCCCCCGGCGGATGGCGAGTTTCGAGGAGGCGCTGGCCCGGCGAGTTCCTGCGCCGCCGACACCAACCCCTGCCCCTGCCGTCGCGAGTCGAACGCGGGCAGTTTCGAGGGCTCGCCGACTGGTCTTGCCGGACCTGACCCCGCTGCTCCGCCGGGTGTCGGCCCGATCGCGGACCTGGCTGGCGGGTCTGCGAACGGCCGCGAGTGCGCTAGCAGCCGCGATTCCGGCGAGGGCACCTCGCCCCACTCCCTCGAGGGAGCAGCCGCGTCCAACCATCCGATTGGCGATGCCCGAATTTCTGGAAGTCGAGGCCGGTCGGGACCGGACGATACCGATCCGCCTCGACCGAGCCGCACAGGCTGGCCCGCTGGTCATCCATTTTCGGGGTCTGCCCGCCGCGGTCAGCATCCCGGACGTCCGCATCCCGACCGGTGCCCGCGAGGCCCGGGTAGAGGTCCATACGCGGCTCGACTCGGCCGACTCGACCACTCCGGTGTCGATGGTCGTGGAGGGTGGGACGGTTCCTTCCGAGGGAGCCTTTCGACTGCGGGTTCGGTCGAACCCGGCGATGCTCAGCCGCACCCGGGGGCATACACTGCTCGCCCTGGGTCGGCCGGCGGAGGCCGTCGCTGCGTTCGACCAGGCGGTGAAAGCGGGGGTCTCGGACCCGTTCGTGTTCAACAACCGCGGGATGGCCCATTACGCCCTTGGCCAGCTCGACCTGGCGATCCGCGACTACACCGAGGCCAGCCGGTTGAGCCCCGGCGATCCGGTGATCCGGTACAACCGGGGCGTGGCCTATGCCCAGCGCGGCGATGACGTCCGCGCATTGCTCGACTTCGACCTGGCGATCCGCCTGAAACCCGACTACGCCCGGGCCTATGAGGCTCGGGAGGGGGTCTACCTCAGGCGGAACGATCGGGCACGATCCTCGTCCAACAGCGCTCGAGCGACCGAGCCGTCCCGAGCGTCGGGTCCCCAGGGAAAGCCCCCCGCCCCTCTCCCGCCGCCGTCGGGTTCGGCCGCCGTGCGGCTCGGCGTCCTCTCGGGGCTCCAGCATCACGTCGTTCACGCACTGAAGGCTTCGCGGGGATCGGCCTTCGCGAGCTCGCGTGCTGCCCGGGTGACCAGCTCGCTCCAGTCGTCGAGCCGGGACTGGCGGAAGAGGCGGAGGCTGGGATACCACGGCGTATCCTCGCGGTCGACCATCCACCGCCAATCGCTACGGGCGGAGACCAGCACCCAGGTCGGAATCCCAGCGCACCGGCCAGGTGCACGACCGACGTATCCACCGAGATCAGCAGGTCGAGCTGCCGCAGTACGGCCGTCGTGTCGGCGTAATCCGAGATCCGAGGCCCGAGGTCAACGACCCTGCCCTGCCAGGGACCCGGCTCGCCCAGCTCGGACGACTGGGGACCCACCTGAAGGCTGTAGTACGCGACGTCCGGCACGTGAAACAATGGCGCGAGGTCGCGCAGGCGGCACGAGCGATGGCGGTCGTTCTGGTGCGTCGGGCTGCCGCCCCAGGCGATCCCGACCTTGAGTCGCGGATTCGCCACAGGGTGAGGATCGAGGTCGATCTTGCGGGGCGAAGGGGTCAGGTAGGGGATCGAGCAGGGGATCGAGTCCAGCGTCGTCCCGAGTACCAGCGGCAGGCTCAACAGCGGCAGGTACGCCTGGAATTCGGAGACCTGGACCTCGCCCGGCCCGCGAAGCTCGGAGACGCCAGGCAACCCCTCGAAGAGCGAGAAGAGGTTCACCGGGCAGAAGAAGATCAGCCGATCGCACCGCTGGGCCGCGATGGGGAGGAACCGGACGAACTGGATGGCGTCGCCGGCACCTTGCTCGCTGTGGACCAGCAGGGTCCCGGGCAGCGGACGGCCGTCCCAGAGCGGATGCGGGACCTTGAACGGTGTGAACTTGCTGGTCTTCCACCGCCACTCGGACTCGCGAAAGCCCTCGGGGAACCGCCCGAGCCGCAGCAGGAGCATCCCCAGGTTGAAGTGGGCGTCCGGGAACTCGTCCTTGATCGCGATCGCGCGGCGATAGTGCGCCTCGGCGGCAAGGTAGAGCCCCAGGCGTTCCTCGAGGATGGCCAGGTTGTTGAAGGCACCGGCCGCACGCCCGTCGCGGGCAATGACCTCGATGAAGTGAATCCATGCCTTCTGGTCGAGCTCGAGGTCGCGATAGACCACGCCGAGGTTATACCGCGCCAGGTTCGAGGCGGGGTCGAGGGCCAGCGCCTTCTCGAAGTGAGCCGACGCCGCGGCGAGTTCGCCTCGCTCATACGATTCGCCGCCGAGCCGCAGGTGATCCGCCAGGCTTTCGGGCATCATGCCACCTCCCCGGCGGCGGTCCGGACCTTCCCGGACGATCGAGCCAGCCGACGGCTCGGGCTGTTGACGGGGCCCTTGACACCCCCTACGCTGCATTACCAGACGCCGGTCGAATCTATAAGGGGCGGCAGGCGGGTGTCAAGGATCGCGGGTTACCGATAAAGTGCGAGCCACAGAGGATCTTCCTCGATGACTGCTTCCAGCCGACGGGTCCTTCGCTTCCTCGCTCTCGTTCCGTTGTTTCTAGTGCCCGTCCCATCGCGAGCCGCCGAGGACCCGCCTGCGCGTCCTGGAGCGGCCGGCCTCTTCGCCCGCGACAACCTGATCGCGTGGTGCATCGTGCCATTCGATAGCAAGAAGCGCGGGCCGGAAGAGCGGGCGGCGATGCTCGAGCGGCTGGGGTTCCGCCACTTCGCCTACGACTGGCGGGCCGAGCACATCCCCACCTTCGACGCCGAGATCGACGCCCTCAAGCGGCACGGCGTCGCGCTCGATGCCTTCTGGGTGGCGCCGGGCGAGCTGAACAAGGAGTCCCAGCTCATCCTGGACACGCTCAAGCGGCACGGGGTCGAGGCGCAGCTCTGGGTGCTGCTCGACCTGGGCGGCGACCGCGTGACGGGTGCCGAGCAGGAGCGCCGGGTGCAGGCCGCCGCGGCGAAGCTGAGGCCGCTCGCCGAGGCAGGCCGGCAAGGCGGGGTGCTCGCTGGCCCTGTACAATCACGGCGGCTGGTTCGGCGAGCCCGAGAACCAGCTCGCGATCCTCGACGCGCTTGCAGGCACAGGGGGTCCGCAACGTCGGCATCGTCTACAACCTCCACCACGGCCACGAGCACCTCGACCGGCTGGCGGAGGTGCTCGCCAAGCTCAAGCCGCACCTGGTGGCGATCAACCTGAACGGGATGGACCCGGGCGGCGACCGCGTGGGGCGGAAGATCCTGCCGCTGGGCCAGGGCGCGCGCGACCTGGACGTCCTGCGGATCGTCCGTGACAGCGGTTTCCGCGGCCCGATCGGCATCCTGGGTCACACGATGGACGACGCCGAGCAGCGGCTCCGCGACAACCTCGACGGCCTCGACTGGCTCGCGCCGCAGCTCGACGGCAAGCCCGCCGGTCCCCGGCCGACACCCCGCACTCCGGTGCCACCGGCTCCCAAATCGGCCGTCCAGTACGGATGCCCCGTCCGACGCGTCGCGGATCGCCGACCTGCTCGCCGATGCCCGTGCTCATGGCGACTCCGTCCGCGGGCGCCGAGGTATTCGCCTCGCCGCGGTTCGCCTGCCTTTCTTGCCACCGCGTGGGCGACCAGGGCGGGACGGTCGGCCCCGACCTCTCGACGGCCGGGCTTTGCATCAAGGCCGACGAGCTCGTCGAGTCGCTGCTGTGGCCGGCTCGCAAGATCAGGGAAGGCTACGAGGCCCTCACCGTGGCCACCGAGGACGGTCGGGTCATCCAGGGCTACCGGCAGTCGGAGACGCCCGAAGCGTTTACGCTCCGTGACCCGGCAACGGGCTCGCCCATCCGCATCGCTCGGCCGGATATCCAAGGCGTGCGACAGGGCGGCACGCTGATGCCCGAGGGACTCGCGGCTCGATGACGGCCGACGAGCGTCGGGACCTCGTCCGCTTCCTGATCTGAGACCGGCCGTCCCGAGGGGACCGCGGCGAGCCGGCTCGTCGCGCATGCCCACTCGCCGGCGACGTTCACCTATGATCGGATGCCGATCCGCCCCGAGGATTGGCCCAACCGCGATGCATCGGGTCAACCGCGATCGGGTCTATGACTTTTATGCCAAGGAGGCCGAGCATTTCATCGAAGCAGCCGGTCGTCCCTGCGCTGCTGCCTGCGTATCCCGGACTCGACGGCGGCAAGCTCGGCCACTGGGGCAACCAGAGCGACGCCGACTGGGTCAACGGCCGATGGAACCAGACGGACCTGGGCACGCTGCTCTGCGGCGTCTTCCGCGGGTGCGGACGTGACCGTGCCCAAGGCGGTCTGCGTCCGGCTCGGCGACCGCGGCGACGTCTCGGTGTGCTTCAACCCCGAGACCCTCTGCTACGAGGCCGCCTGGACGGGCGGGTTCCTGCGGTTCGACCCCGTGCGACACGGCCTGATGGCCGGCCTGATCCCCGATGGGACTCCCCTGCCCCGGCCCGAGGGCAAGAAGCCCGAACAGCCCGTTCGTCTATCACGGCTTCTATCGCCACGGCAACCGGGTCATCTTTCCTACCGGATCGGCGACGTCGAGATGCTCGACGCCCCCTGGGCCGAGAGACGGGCAATTCACCCGCGTCGTCGCGCCGGCGGCGCGCACCCGCTCCGCGACATCACCCAGCGGCGGCGGCGCGAGCCCGATGGCCGCAGGTCCTCACGACCCGGGGCAAGCTCGGCAAGCCGCGGGCCCCTACGCGATCGACACGATCGAGCCGCCGTTCGACAACCCGTGGAAGGCCCTGATGTTCTTCGGCGACCACGACTTCCTCGCCGACGGCTCGGCCATGATCTGCACGATGGTGGGCGACGTCTGGCACGTCGAGGGGCTGGACGCGACGCTCGAGCACGTCCGCTGGCGGCGCTATGCCTCGGGCCTGCACCAGGCGCTGGGGCTGGTCGTCCACGACGGCAAGGTCCACGTGCTGGGCCGCGACCAGATCACCCGGCTGCACGACCTCGACGGCGACGGCGAGGCCGATTTCTACGAGTGCGTCAACAACACCTACGAGACCTCGCCGGCGCGGTCATGACTTCGTCAGCGGCCTCCAGCGCGACCGCGAGGGCCGCTTCTACGCCGCCTCGAGCAAGCAGGGACTGCTGCGGATTCCGGCCGACGGCCGACCGGCCGAGGTCGATGGCGACCGGCTTCCGCAACCCCGACGGCCTGGGACTCGCTCCTGACGGCACGATCACTGATCCCCTGCTCGGAGGGCGAGTGGACGCCCGCGTCGATGATCTGCGAGATCAAGCCGGGCGGCCACTACGGATACCAGGGACCTCGCGGCGGCCAGCCGCCCGACCTGCCGCTGGTCTACCTGCCCGCGCGGGCTGGACAACTCGAGCGGGGCGCAGGTCGACCGTGCCCGATGGCCGCTTCGGGCCGCTCGCGGGGCAGATGCTCCACCTCTCCTTCGGCACCGGGACGTATTTCCTGCTGCTCCGCGAGAGGGTCGACGGCCAGCCCCAGGGCGCGGCGGTGCCGATGCCGGGCGAGTTCCCGTCGGGCGACGCACCGCGGCCGCTTCAACCCGCGCGACGGGCAGCTCTACGTCTCGGGGATGACCGGCTGGGGGACGTACACGCCGGCCGACGGCTGCTTTCAGCGGGTGCGGTACACCGGCGAGCCGGCGCAGCTGCCGCTCGAATTCCAGGCCCACGAGAACGGCGTCCTCGTGCGGTTCTCGCGCCCGCTGGATCGCCGGCATCGCCGGCCGCGCGGCGTCGCAGTTCGCCCAGGCGTGGAACTACCGATACAGTGCCGGCTACGGCTCGCCCGAGTTCTCGCCACGCCACCCCGGCCAGCCGGGCCACGACGCCCTGGCCGATCCGCTCGGCCCACGTCCTGGCCGACGGCCGGACGCTCTTCCTCGAGATCCCCGACCTGCAGCCCGTCAACCAGCTCCACCTGCACCTGCGGCCCGGACGGCGGCCGGCCGGTGGACCTGTTCGCGACGGTCCACCGGATGGCACCGCCATTCACCGGGTTCCCGGGCTATCGCCCGTCGTCGAAGACGATCGCCGCCCACCCGATCCTGGCGGACATGGTGGCGATGTCGCACAAGCCGGTGCCGAACCGCTGGCGAGGCCGGATCCCGGGCGCCCGGCCGGTCACGATCGAGGCCGGCAAGAACCTGAGCTTCACCGTCCGCTCGTTCACGGCACGGCCGGGCGAGCCGATCCAGTTGACGTTCATCAACCCCGACGTCGTGCCGCACAACTGGGCCCTGATCAGGCCTGGAACGCTCCACCGATGTGGGCGACCTGGTGAACAGGATCGTCGCCGAGCCCGACGCCGCCACGCGCCACTACATCCCCCGGACCGACGACGTGCTCGTCTACACCGACATCGTCGGCCCGCAGGACCAGTTCGCAGATCTACTTCCGCGCCCCACAACGCCCGGCCGGTATCCGTATCTCTGCACCTTTCCCGGGCACTGGATGGTCATGAACGGCGAGATGATCGTCGAGGGAAAATGAGCCCGGGAGAGTCCCAGCGCCGGCTCAGATCGCCGACGCCGTGTCCGACGTCTGTGCCACGGAACGACCCACGTGGATCGGAATCCGCTCGCGCTCGCGGCTCGGAGGTGCCGGCTCCCAGACGGGCAGCTCGCAGAGGCCGCCGCCGAGGAACGTGTGGTGCCAGAGCTGGGTCGCGATCACGCACGTCAGGCTCAGGTCCATGATGATCCGCTTGGGCGTGATGGCCGGGTAACCGCACCTGCGCCGCCCGCTCGCGGGCGACGCCCTCGGGGTCGAACCAGCCGGTGGCCCGCAGATCGATTCGGGGCTGAGGAGCTGGTCCACCCACGCCGGGACGATCGGGGGCCAGGAACGCCGCCGACCGGCTGGCGCGGAACATCGTCTTGGGGCGGTTGGCGATCTGCGGCGGCAGCGTCCGCGCGGCGACCTGACGCAGCAGCCACTTGTCGGTCCGGCCGCGGAGCTTGTACTCGGGCGCGATCGACGCGCAGAAGGCGATCACGTCGTCGTCGAGCAGCGGGTACCGCGCCTCGACCGACGAGTTCATGGCCACCCGGTCGCCCTTGGCCTGGAGCAGCAGGCCCGGCCAGCATCACCTTGTAGCCGACGTAGAGCGACTGGTTGAGCGGGTCCCAGCGCGTGAAGCGGTCGTTGGTGATGCCCAGGTCGTCGAACGCGCTGTGGCCGCCCAGCCGTCGCCACATGTCGGGCGAATAGACGAACGACCGCGCCCTGCGCCATCAGGTCGTAGACGTCCTGCTGGGCGGTGCGGACCCCGCGAATCCCCAGCCGGGGCGGCACGTGCCGCGGGGTTGCCGCGCATCGAGGCCAGCACCAGCGCTCCGCACCGCCGGGTTGATGAAGCCGAGAGCCGATCCCGTTGAGCCGCTCGCGGAGCGCCTGGGTCTTGAACCAGGCATAGCCGGCCAGCGCCTCGTCGGCGCCCTCGCCGGTGAGGACGACCTTGTAGCCCTGCCCGTGCACGGCCGACGGCCAGCCGCATCAGGCAGGCGCACGAGCTATCCATCACCGGCCCCTCGGCCGCGCGGATCAGCTCGGGATAGGCGGCGACGATGTCGCGGCGGTTCATCGTGACGGTCGTCAGCCGCGAGCCCAGCACGGCGGCCGACTCGGTCGGCGTGCGACCGCTCGTCGGGACCGGCGCGGTCCAGGCCGATCGTGAACGACGGCACCGCCGTAGCCCCGCTCGCGCGAGCTGAGGCCCAGCACGACCGTCGAGTCGAGCCCGCCGCTGATGTACGAGACCACCGGCACGTCGCCCCGCAGCCGCTTCTCGACCGACCGCCGCATCAGGGCTTCCAGCTCGTCGATCAGCGGGGTCGGGTCGGCCAGCCGGCGCTCCTGGCCGGCGTCGGGGAAGTCGAGGTCCCAGTAGGTCCTCGGCTCGATCCGGCCGTCGCGGACCCGCAGGAAATGCCCCGGCGGGATCGAGTGGATCCCCTCGAAGAACGTCCGCGACGTCCCCGCGCAGAACGTGTGGAAGAACAGGTCGATGCCCTTCGGATCGGGCCGGGCGGCGACCATGCCCGAGGAGAGCAGCGCCTTGATCTCCGAGCCCCACAGCAGCCAGCCGTCGACCACCGTGTAATACAGCGGGCAGATCCCCACCCGGTCGCGGCCGAGGATCAGGCTGCGCGACTTGCGGTCCCAGAGCGCCACGGCGAACTGGCCGCGGGTCTTCTGGAACATCTCCTCGCCCAGGTCCTCGTAGAGGTGGACCCACAGCTCGGTGTCGCATCGGGTCGACAGCCGGTGCCCTCGCGCGACCAGCTCGGCCTGGAGCTCGGGGTACTCGAAGATCTCGCCGTTCTGGGTGACCCAGATCGAGCCGTCCTCGTTGGCGATCGGCTGCCGGCCGCCCGCGAGGTCCACGATCGAGAGCCGGCGCGCCCCATCGCCACGCCCGGCTCGAGGTGGATCTGCTCGTCGTCGGGCCCGCGGTGCGCAATCGCGCCGGTCATCCGCCAGCAACTGCGAGGCTGGAGAACTCTCGGCGGCCTTCCAGATCAATCGCACCGGCGATGCCGCACATCTTGCAAACCCTCTGCGAACAGCGACTTGGGCCGACAAGCCGGCCCGCGTCCGACCCCTCCGCCGGCCTTTCCCGGCCGATCGAGAGCACCCTCAACTATAGCACCCCGCGTCAACGGGCGGCGACTCACATGGGCACTCGGTGTTCCCCACGCGCCTGATGCATACCGGAGGGAACGCTCTGGCCGATCGTGCGGACTTTACCGGCGCTGGGCCTGATCGTCATAATACGCATCAGCCCCGATCGGCGTTTCCAGTGCGGGCGAGAGCGCCGAACGATCGGATGGCGCACGCCGGGTCGATCCCGTCGATACGAGCCCGACGCGCCAGCGAGTGGGAGGTCTGGTCGGCCCGGGCATCCACTCGCTGGCGCGTCGGGCTGGTATGAGTATGAGCCACGGAGCCGCGAGGTGCCCGAACAAGGTCGAACTCGGCACCTCCTTTCTCACCTCTTGTCGCCGCGGAGCCGTCCAGATGTCGAAGCCACCCGAGATCGAGACGGCCGAGTACGAGTTCCTGATCTCGCCCTCGGCCAGCGAGACCAGCCAGCCCAAGCCCGCCTCGACGGACGTCCGCGCGGTGATCGGGGCGATCTCGCACACGGGTCGGGTGCGGTCGCGCAACGAGGACCATTTCCTGGTCTCGCGGGTCAGCCGGCAGCAGGAGATCCTCGCAGACGAACCTGCCGCTCGGACAGCCTGCCCGCGTACGCCGGCGAGGACGGCTACCTGTTCATCGTGGCCGACGGCATGGGCGGGATGGCCGCCGGCGAGGTCGCCAGCCGGCTGGCGATCAGCACCAGCCTGAAGCTGTTCCAGCGGTCGGAGCAGTGGGGCTTCCGCGTCAATCACCGCGTCGCCCGCGAGCTCTTCGACCGGATCAGCAACGACCTCCGGGAGATCGACAGGACGCTCACCGAGCAGAGCGCCACCGACCGTCGCCTGCTGGGCATGGGGACCACGCTGACGGCCGCCTACAGCATGGGCATCGACCTGTTCATCATCCACCTGGGCGACTCGCGGGTATACCTGCACCGCGAGCGGCGTGCTGCGGCAGCTCACCAAGGACCACACCGTCGCCCAGGCGATGGCCGACGCCGGCTACATCCCCCCCAGCGAGGTCCGCCACCACGTCAAGCGGAACGCCCTGACCAACTTCCTCGGCGGCCACAACGGCAAGGTCAAGGCCGACCTGCGCTGGCTGCGGCTGACGACGGCGACCGCCTGCTGCTCTGCAGCGACGGACTCAACGAGATGGTCGATGACGTCACGATCGGCCGGATCCTCGCGCGCCACGAGGACCCTCGCGACACGGCGCAGAACCTGCTCGACGAGGCCCTTCGCCGCGGCGGCAAGGACAACGTGACGGTCGTCGTGGCCCGCTACCAGGTCACCGGCGCCGACCTCTCGCAACCGGACGTGTCAACCGACCCCCGCGACCGGCTCGATACCACCACGGACTCGTTCCCACCCCCGCCCGGCAGCGTACCTGGCTGACATGGTCTTGAGGCGATCCCATCAGTCGATTTGACGGGTGTAGGATGGGTGAAACCCACCGGCGAGCGCCTGGGCCCCGGTGGATTCCACCCACCCTACAAGACTCCGCCCGGCAGCGTAACTGGCTGTCACGGACCAACTGGATGGGCGATCATCGCCTATTCGGCGCCATATTGATGCCGCAGACCGGCGATCCAGTCGGCCAGGTCGGCCGGCAGGGGTGCGTCGATCCGCAGGCCGACTCCCGAAAACGGGTGGACGAACCCCAGCTCCAGCGCGTGCGAGCGCCTGCCGCGTGAAGGGCATCCGGAAGGGCCTGAGCGCCGAGGGCCGATAGACCGGGTCGCCGACCACCGGAAAGCCCGACTCGGCGAGGTGGATGCGGATCTGGTGCGTCCGCCCGGTCTCGAGCTGGCAGCCCACCAGAGTCGCGACCCAGCCGAACCGCTCGACAACCTCGAAGTGCGTCCGCGCCGGCACTCCCGTCCCGTGGAGGCGGGCAACACCTCTTCGGCCGTCGCCACGATCAGCGACCAGGGGCAGGTCGATCGTGCCCCGCTCGGGCTCCAGCCGGCCCTCGACGACAGAGAGGTACCGTCGCTCGATCGTGTGCTCGCGGAACATCGCCTGGAACGGCCGCATCGCCTGCCGCGAGCACACCAGCATCATCACGCCCGACGTGTCCCGGTCGAGCCGGTGCACCAGGCCCACGAACGGCCGGCCGCCCGACCGCGTCCGCGCGAGGTATCGACCCGCCCTCTCGAGCAGGGTATCCGCCTCGCGCTCGGGGGTCGGCTGCGACAGCAAGCCGGCCGGCTTGTCCACCACGAGGATGTACCGGTCCTGGTAGAGCACCTTGATCCGTCGGGCAGCCACCTCCGGCCGGGGCCGGTTCGGATCGTAAGTGAGCGCGGCGTCCGGCTCGACCTCGAGCGCGGGATCGAGGCTCGGCCGACCCGCCACGTCCACCTGCCCACGCCAGATCGCCTCGCGCCCGCCTCGTCGAGATAGTCCAAACCGTTCCGACACCAGCTTGTCCAGTCGCATCGCTCGCACGTCCCCTACCCGGCCCAGGCGGCCGGCCTGCCCTTCCGGCGATCTACCGGACCAGGCGGAGCCCCCCGGTCCAGCATACCGACCTCCGCTCGCCGGTGACGATCCGTCGCCGCGATTCCCTGGGCGGCCGTGTCCCCGGACCTTCCTCCTTCCAGCGCCCGAGTGAGCCGCATAAACCGCACGGCCAACGCGCCGGGGAAGGTATCTTCCGGAAGACTCTCACTAAGCCAAAGGTCGCGCAAGATGGATGCTCATTCTGGTGATTTAATAGATGAAGGGTAAAGGGAAAGCAACATAAGATCTACATCCGTCCGGGCCGTTTTCCGCCCGCCCGGGAGACCTGCGGTCTCGCGGACGGCGGGGTCGCAGACCACTGCGGTGGGGATTGTCTCAAATCGGCGGAGATCGCCAGCCAGCGAGTTGACAGATCGGTGGAAGGCGGGGGCCCTCAGTGTCGGAATGACAGTCGGCCAGGACTTGCCACCAACACGGAGCACATTGACTCACCCGTTCTGCTACCGAGGAATCGCTGTCGCCTCGCCGAGATGTGACCGGCCTCCGCGGGGACAGCCTGCACGCCGAGATCCGCGAGCAGACTCGGCACGGGCTCATCGAGACGCTCCATAAGCGTCGTGCACATCCATCCGCTCGGGACGATCTCGCGGGGTCTAGGAGGAGATTGCGTGCATGCATTGCATGTTCCAGGGCCCCCAAAACCCCCTGTACCCCCTCCGCTCTCTTCTCTCCCCCTACTATCAGGATGTATCAGGTTTGCAGAAACTGAAATGCACCTATCGGCGAAGAGGGGCATTTTCTCGACGCAAGCCCTTGGGACAGAAGCAGAAGAAATATCTGGAGATTCCTTGAGATTTTCCGTCGCGGAGGCGGTTTCCGTGGCCCGGTTCATATTTGGCCGGTTGTTCTGCGGTTTGGCGTGAGTCTCGGAAGCCGCTCTTGGCGGGGCTGAAAGCCTCGGGACGGCCCCTTCGGCCCGCTCAGGAGAGCTGTCGCCCCGGCCGATGTCGGTCACGCGTGGGCCTGCACGGTCCGGCCCGCCCGACCGGATCGGCGTCAGGCTGGAGCATGACCGACGTGGGGGTCGGTCCGGGCCGGCCGCGGCGTGGAAAGGCCCGCGCCGAACCCGACCGCACCGACCGTCGCGTCGGCCGCGTCGGAGACCTGCGCCAACCGCGAACCGCCGGTCAGGCCGGAGTTGCTCCACGCCGACCCGGCGCGGTGGGCACAGCAACTGTCAACTCCACGAGATGCCGGGTGAGACAATCCCCACCGCAGTGGGTCGGAGACCGCGCCGAACAGTCGAGACTTTCGCTCATGCCGGCGGAGGGCGGAGCACTTGCCGAACACTGATTTTCTCACCTTCGCCTCTGTGCCACTGCGGTTCGTTCGATCTTCCCCGCAAGTTGGAGCCTGCGACGCGGATTCCCGGCCCGTTTCACCACCCGGTGGAACTCGCTCCCACGTCGATCGACCATCCATGCGTTAGGCACTCGAGCGCAAGGCATTCCACCAGACCGGTTTTCGCTTCCTATTCGTGTTGTCAACCCCGAGCCAACAGTCGCGGGCCGGAGAAGCCGATGAATAGACGCAAGGGCCGGACGATCGGCCCGGACGGAGCGTTCCGCGAGGCTGGCAATGGAGTTTTCTTCAAAATGAGCGGAATGATTGGTCCGGGCCGCGGAATCCGGCCGATGGGTTAGTCATGTCAAGGCCCGCACAATCGCGTCCACCGGCTCGGCTCGGTTCGGTCGAGTGACGCGGAACCGTCGCGGGTGGGAGCGGCCCGGGGAGGGAATCCCCGACGGCGGTGGATCGTCCCTCGTCGCAGGACGCGAGGGGCCGCCGATATCGCCAAGGAGGGTGGAAACAATGGGGTTGCCCCGGAAGAGATCGCCGCGACAGTTCACTCGGCGGCACGCTGCGCGACTTTCGGCACTGGCCCTGGGGGTGTTCATCCTGCCCTCGGCCGGCTGCCAGGTGGAATACGGCGGCATGACGCTGCCTTCCGGCCGTTACATGCACGACGACGTCCAGTTCTTCCCGTCGAGCCCCGACTTCCCCTGGGCCAACACCCAGGCGGCTGCGCAGCGGGCTCGGATGCGGGCGATGGGCATCGAGCCGCCGCCTGCCGGGGCGATCCCCGAGGCGATGGGCACGCAGCCGGGCGTCCAGCAGGGCGGCGGCCGGCCGGCCAATATCAACGTCTTCCCGCCGCCGGCCATGCCGCCGGGCGTCGTCCCGGGCGGAGCCGTGCCGATGGGCCCCGGCCCCGGCGCCGTGCCGCCGCCAGGACCCGGCCTGCTGCCGGGCGCCATGCCGGGCGCACCCGGCGGAGCCCCCGCTCCTGGTGGCGTCCCCGCCCCGGGCGGAGCAACCAACGTCCCGCCGCCCGACATGCAGCAGGGCGGCAACCCACAGCCTTGATCGCGGATTCGAACCGAACCGGGCAGTCCCCCAGGCTGCCCGGTGCTCACCCAGAATCGCCGAGGGCTCGCAACAACCCCCCGACCCGTTGCGGGCCCTCGGCACACCCCCCTCTGGTGGCTCGTTGCTAATGACAAGCGGCCGGTGACAAGTGGCACCCGGCCGGTTGCATACCCTCGGCACACCCCCTCTCCTCTCCCCCAACTCGTGGGTCCGGCTGTCCTGCCCGGCAACCTCTCGCCGGGCACGACAGCAGGGCCTGCGAGCTTGTTCCTTGCCGCCCGCGCCGGATTCTGGCACGATCCTCGCATTCGACGTTCCGGCACCGAGGGCCGATGGTGTCCTCGCTGACCGTGCAGTCGCCGCCGCCGCAAGGGGCGGACCTTCCGGCATTCACACCGACTCTGGAGAGGCAACCGGGATGATCAGTCCGATCGTGGGACAGGTGACGCTGGCGATTTACGGGGTCGTGCTCGCCGTCGGCGGCCTGATCGGCTTCTTCAAGGCGGGTAGCCGGCCGTCGTTGATCGCCGGGATGCTGAGCGCCGTCGCCGCGTTCGGTGCGCTGGCGCTCTCGCTGACCGGCAGCCGGCAGCTCACCGTCGGGCTCGGTTCGTTGCTCTCGGTCGTGTTGTTCTGCCTCTTCGGCTATCGCTACGCGGTCAAGACGGGCAAGTTCATGCCGAGCGGCCTGCTGGCGGTGGTCAGCCTGCTGGTGCTGACCGTGATGATCCTCACCTTCGACTGGGCCCCGCCGCCGCCGGTCCCCGGCTGAGGCGAGGCGGGCGAATATGAGCGACCCCGGCCATCACATCCGGATGAAGGGCACCGGCAGCAGGAACGCGTGCTGCTCGGTGAGGCTCGCCGCGCCGCCCCAAGAGGTATACTGGGCCAGGAACACGACCAGGACGTAGAACATCGCCACGGCCACGATGGCCGCGCGTCCTAGCAGCCGGAAGATCCAGTGCCGGGGCCGGTCGCGTCGTGCCGAGCGGGCGTAGGCCCAGCCGGTCAGCAGCCGAGCGGGTGCGAGGAAGGCGACGAACACCAGGCTCGGCAGCCAGGCCGCCTCGCGCGGGACCATCTCGATCTTGAGCAGGTAGAGCGGGATCGACGCGACAATCAGCACCATCAGGGCGAACGCGAAGGCCCAGGGCGCCCGGCGGAACCGCTCGCGGATCGCCCTCCGCGAGAACAGCGCCGCGACCCGGCCCTCGAGGGCGAACCGCACCTGAAGGAACGGCAGGAACGGCACCACGACCGCCAGCAGCAGGGCCCCCAGGATTCCCAGCGGCGGGAACCTTCCGCCCAGCGAGATCAGGAGCGCCGGCACGATCAGCCAGGCGAGCGTCCCCAGGAAGCCGACCAGGCCGAGGCGGAAGTAATACGGCAAGCGGAGTGCGCCGGTCGTCGTCCAGAAGGCGTCGCGGGACTCGCGGTACAGCCCGCCGGCTCGCAGTCGAACGCAGCAGCCAGAAGGGATGTCCGAACGGCCAGACGAAGTGCCGCAGCCGGCCGCCGCGGGCACAGGCCGCCAGGACGTGGAGGACCGTCAGCCCGACGAGCACGAACAGGGCGAGCCGCCAGCCGAGGGACGCGCGACCGCCGGGGTCGATGATCTCGGCCGAGCGGGCGAGATGGCCGACCAGCCAGGCCGGGACCGTCGCCAGCCAGACGCCCAGCGCGACGCCTCCGACGCGTGCCGCCTTGCGGACGCCGACGAACCCGTCCCGCAATCGCCCGCTCCTTGCTACGCGCGCCGAGGTCTCGAGCAGGTACCCCATGCCGAGGAACTGCAGGACCGGAAGCGCGGCGAGCGTCGAGAGGCCGACGAGCAACGAAAGCAGGCCGAACGACCATTCCGCCCCCGAGGCGATCGCCCTTGCCGTGAGCCTGAGCCGCCCGGTGCCGTGCTCTCGCGCGGGGGTGGCGGATTCGGGTGCCGCAATGGCGGTCTCGTCGGCTTCCCAGACGTCGGGGATCGTCGCGGTGTATGCCATGCCGGTGATACTCGCCTTCTCGCCGGGCGGTTTCAGATCGGGCGCGTCACGCTCGGGTCGCATACGCCCAGGCCGCGACCGACCGGTCTTTGTCCTTTGTCGGAGCCGGCTCCTGCCGGCGATCGGGCGGTCGGGCCGGCCGGTCGGGGAGGAGACCTGTCATCGAAACGCGAGCTAGACGACTGTTCGGCGCTCTCGGGTGGTCGCGAAACCCCTTGGTGTCCGGTGGGGTAATGACTGAGCATAGAGAGCAGACCTCGTCCATAAAGCGCAGCACGTGCAAGTCGGCGCTCTATGGAGACGCCCACGGTGGAGAACCCCCACGGCGGTTGGGCAGCGATCCAGGAAACCTCGCGAGCGGCGGAGCATCGTCATGACGGCAAGAGTCCGCGACCTGGGTTTCATCCTCGTGATCCTGGGCGGATCGATCGGCCTGGCGGCGAGCCTGTTGCGGCCCTCGGCGCGGGTCGCGGGCTCGGTGTCCACCACGCGGTCGGTCCGTCCCTCGAACGATCTCCAGCCGATCGTGGCGCGTGTCGATGCGGCCTTTCGCCGACGGTGGGCCGAGTCGAAGCGGACACCCGCCCCGCGGGCCCCGGAGCTCGCCGTGATGCGGCGTCTGGCTCTTTCGCTGTGCGGTACGGTGCCCTCGCTCGAGGAGGTCCGCCGGTTCGAGGCGCGGACGCCCGAAACCCGGATCGACGCCTGGCTCGACGAGCTGCTGCGCGACCGTCGCTGCGCCGACTACCTGGCCGAGCGGTTCGCGCGGGCGTTCGTGGGCACCGAGGAGGGCCCGTTCCTCCGCTTCCGCCGCCGACGCTTCGTGGCGTGGCTCAGCGACGCGTTCCTGGCAGAATCGCCGGTACGACGCGATCGTCCGCGACCTGATCGCCGACGAGGGCCTCTGGACCGACCATCCGGCGACGAACTTCCTCACCGTGACGATCGACGAGAAGACCGAGCGGCCCACGCCCGACCGCCTCTCGGCACGGGTCTCGCGGGCCTTCCTCGGCGTGCGGCTCGACTGCGCCCAGTGCCACGACCACCCGTTCCAGCCCTGGAAGCAGGAGCAGTTCCGCGGCCTCGCCGCGTTCTTCGGCGGCGTCCGGTCCAACCTCCGCGGCATCCGCGACGGCGACAACGACTATCGCCCGCTCGACAGGAAGGGCAAGGAAGTGCCGACCGTCGCCCCGGCCGTCCCGTTCCTGCCCGAGCTGCTGCCGGCCGAGGGCACGTCCACCGGCGTCGCCGGGCCGAGGGAACGGCTGGCGTCGTGGGTCGTCGATCCCCGCAACCCGGCCCTCGCGCGGGTGACGGTCAACCGGGTCTGGGCGCTGTTGTTCGGCCGGCCGCTGTCCGAGCCGGTGGACGACCTGCCGGCGGACGGCGACCTCCACCCGGCCCTGATCGCCCTGGCCGAGGACTTCAGCAGCCACGGGTACGACCTTCACCGCCTGATCCGGGTGATCGTCGCGAGCGAGGTCTTCCGGCTCGACAGTGCTGGCGAGGGGACCACCGCCGAGCACGATGCGGCCTGGGCGGTCTTTCCGCTCACGCGGCTGCGTCCCGAGCAGGTGGCCGGCGCGTTGTTCCAGTCGGCCTCGCTGGGGACGATCGGCCCGCAGTCGCACTGGTTCTCGCGGCTGGTCGCCTACACGGGCCGCAACGACTTCGTCAGCCGCTACGGCGACACCGGCGAGGACGAGTTCGACGCCAGGGGCGGCACCATCCCGCAGCGGCTGCTGCTGATGAACGGCGAGATCGTCCGCGAGCAACTGAAGGACGGGCTCTTCTCGGCCGCGTCGAGCATCGCGACCATGGCGCCCGACGACCGCCTGGCGGTCGAGGCCGCGTACCTGATCGTCCTGACACGCCGGCCGACAGTGGAGGAAGCGACGCACTTCGCCGCCCGCCTGGCAGGCTCATCGGGCGACGACCGCAAGCAACGCCTGAGCGACCTGTGCTGGACGCTGCTGAACACGACCGAGTTCTCCTGGAACCATTAGAGCGAGGCCCGCCATGGACCACCTTTCGACACCGGCGCTCGACCGCCGCGGGTTCCTGCGGATGACCGCATGGGGGCCGGGGTGAGCTGGCTGACGCCCGTCGGCAGGCTTCTGGCCGACCAGGCCGAGCGGACCCGGCAGCCCGCGCAGTCGATCATCCTGCTCTGGCTCGACGGCGGTCCCAGCCAGCTCGAGACCTTCGACCCGCACGCCGACTCGCGGATCGCCGCCGGCACCCGGGCCATCGCCACCGCCGTCAAGGGCATCCAGCTCGCCGAGGGCTACGAGCACCTGGCCGAGCAGATGGGATCGGTCGCACTCGTCCGGTCGATGGTCAGCAAGGAGGGCGACCACGAGCGCGGGACGTACCTGATGAAGACCGGCTACCGGCCCGATCCGACCGTCGAGCACCCCTCCATCGGCGCGATCTGCTGCCACGAGCTGCCCGTCGGCCGCACCGATATTCCTCGGCACATCTCGATCCTCACCGAGCACCGGCCCAGTCGCGGCGGGTTCCTCGGGGGCGAGTACGACGCCTTCCAGGTCGGCGACCCGAGCGGCAAGCTGCCCGACGTGACCTCGCCGGTGGCCGGCCCAGCGCGAGCAGGAGCGGGTCCGCGACCTCGAGGTCGTCGAACGCGCGTTCGCCCGCGGCCGGGTCGGCCGGGTCGATTCCACCCGGCACCGCGAGACCCTCGCCCGAGCCCGCGTGATGATGACCTCCGAGCAGCTACGCGCCTTCGACGTGACCCGAGAGCCCGCGGCGCTCCTCGCCGAGTATGGGGACACGCCGTTCGGCCGGGGCTGCCTGGCCGCTCGCCGGCTGATCGAGGTCGGCGTGCGCTGCGTCGAGGTGACGCTCGGCGGCTGGGACTCCCACGTCAACAACCACGAGATCCACCGCGCCCGTGCCCAGGTGCTCGACCCCGCATTCGCCGCACTCTTGAAAGACCTGGCCGGCCGAGGGATGCTCGATCGCACGGTCGTCCTCTGCTGCGGCGAGTTCGGCCGGACGCCGCGGGTCAATCCGCTGGGCGGTCGCGACCACTGGCCGGGCGGGTTCAGCCTGGCCCTCGCCGGCGGCGGCATTCGCGGCGGACTGGCCATCGGATCGACCGATCGCGAGGGCCAGAAGGACCCGTTCCGTCCCACCACGATCGAGGACGTGCACGCGACCATCTTCACTGCGCTGGGGCTCCAGCCCGGTAAGGAGAACACCGCGCCGGCGACCGGCCGGCCGATTAAGCTGAGCGCGGGCCGACCCATCCGTGAGCTGCTGGGCTGAGCCGGACACGTCACTTCTTGAACAGATGCTGGATCACCGCCTTGGCGAAGCCGGTCAGCCACTCCTTTCGGCGGGTGGATTCCAGGTGACGATTCAGGGCCGCCTGCATGCCGCCCTCGCCCCAAGTCTGGCCCTGCTCGATGTATTCCAGGAACGACGAGCCGGTCAACTGCGTCAGGTAGGCCATGGTTACGGCCTGGACGGCACCTCCCGCCATGAAGCCGAGGGGGTTGAACTTGAGCAGGCCGCCCAGGACGCTGGCGGCAGCCTCGGCGATCCCCAGCTTGAACAGCGTGTGCACCATCTGCCGGCCGACCTGCTCGATGTATTCCGACGAGAGCTGGACGTCGTAGACCGCGGCGATCTCGCTGAGCATCCGAAGCTGGACGGCACCCGCCGCCATCGGGCCGAGCGCCAGCACGGGATTGGCGAACGCGGTCACCGCCGCCAGCCACTGGTGGCGCTCGATGATCGCCTGCGCCTTCTTCTTGCGCTCCGCGGCGACCCGGGCGCGCTCGGCCCGCTCGAGCCGGCGGGCCTTGAGCAGCAGGTTGCCGGCACGCAGCGATTGCCCCTCACGTGCCAGGATCGCCGCCACGCGGGCTTCCAGGGCCTCGAGGTCGGGCGGCTCCTCCTCGAGCGTGGTCTCGGTGGTGCCGTCGGGCCTGCGGACGCGGACCGTCACCGGCGACGGAGCTGCGGCGATCGCCACGACATCCCCGGACGGGATAAGCCCGGCCAGCCGCTCACGGAGTCGACCCAGGATGTCGGCGCGGTCCTGGTCGCTCAGCCGATCCTTCTTGTTGAGCGCGACGATCGCTCGCTTCCCCTCGCGGGTCATGTCCGAGAGCATCTGCCGGTCGGCCCTCGCCATGTCCTGGTCCACGACGAAGATGAGCAGGTCGGCTTGCAGGGCCAGCTCGACGGCCTCGGCCTCGCGTGCCAATCCCGCGTCGCCCGGCTCGCCCAGGCCGGGGGTGTCGGTGAGCAGCAGGGTCCCCTCGACGCCCTCGACGGTGTGCGTGTGGGTCCGGCCGTGTGCGGTCGTCCCCATCGTCGCGCCGGTGTCACCGGCCGATCGACCTAGCAGGGCTGAGATGAGCGAGGTCTTGCCGACCGGCCCGGTGCCGAGGACCACGACGTGGAACCGCCCCGACTCCTCGGCTGCCCTGGCGCCTGTCGTCTGCCCTGCGTCCGCCATTGGGGCCCTCTCGTTGCGGTCGAGCGGGGCGTGAATCAAGTCCAGCCCCGCCGTCTCGGGTGTCGCCACCGTGATAATTATAACGGTCGGATGGGACCGGGCGAACGCACGATCAACAAGGGCGGTCAGTCGCAGGGTCCGGTCGTAGGGGCAGCGGTAGCGCCGGCCCGGCCTTTGCATGCGAGTGGCTGTTGGTTCAGCCGGTCGAGAAGAGCTATAATAATAGGCAGGGAGGATTGCGGGGACATTGCACGGTCCCGCGAGTTTTCTCCCGTCATGCCGATCGATCGCCAACGAATGACACACCGGACGGAGAAACCGCAGATGTCGGACCAGGTCATCACCGCCAAGACACCGACCGCCGACCCCCTTCGCGCCACCGCCGATGCCATGTCGATGGCCATTCAGGCCGCGAAGGATGGCGCCTCGGATGCCCGCCAGCGCGTAGACGAGATGATGCCCGCCATCGGGGACTTCGTGACCCGCCTGACGTATACCACGTGCTACGCCGTCTCGTACGGGATCGTCTTCCCCAGCCTGTTCGTGGCGCGTGCAGTGCCGAAGGATAACGCGCTCATCAATGGCCTGGCCGATGGCGCCCGCGGCCCGCGACGCGATCCGCACCGGTCGCACGGGGCCGTCGGAGTCCGCCTCGGCTGAGCATCCCCATATCATCGTTCCCGGCGAAGAGACGGCCGGCTGATCGGAGGTGCAATCGTGGGCCGATCGCTCGCCACCACGACGGAACCCGGCACGCTCAGCCGGTTCGAATCCGACTACCGACGCCGCTACCCGCAGCGGACACGCGAGCCGGCCAGGCGGCCAAAGCCGCCCGCCCGCCGCCAGGCCGAGCGGGAACTGGCGCACCGGCTGGAGAAACTTCCTCCGGAAGTCGGCGCGCTGCTGATGGTCGTCGGTGTTTTCGGCATCCTGTTGCCCGGACCAGTCGGCTCGCCGTTCCTGGTCGCCGGCGGCCTGGCGCTCTGGCCATCGGGTTTCCAGTGGTTCGAGGACGCGCTCCGGCGGATGTCACCGAAGCTCTACGCCGAGGGCATCAGCCAACTGGAGCGCTACCTCGCCGATCTCGAGCGCCGCTACCCCGGAACGACGCGGTAGCGACCCGGCTGGCGACGAAAGGTCGATCACAATGAGGAACGACGCGATGAGCGTGAACTCTCCAGACCCCGGGACGAACCCGACCTCCGATCCATCGGCCGACGCAACGGTGGCACCGCACGCGGATGCGCCGACCCCCGCCGAGGACGAGTCGGCGCCTAGCCTCTCGGTCACGCCTTCCCGCGACCTGGGATTGATGCTGGTGTCGGCCGGGATCATCGGCGTCGTCCTGCCCGGGCCGGGTGCACCGGCCCTTGTCGCCGGGGGCCTCATGCTCTGGCCCAAGGCGTTCGGCAAGGCGGAGAAGTGGATGCGGCGGCGTTTCCCCGAAGCTCATCGCCAGTCCGTGGGCTACATCAACCGTTTCGTCTCGGATCTGGAACGTAGGTATCCCGGCTCAGCCGGCGGTGACAACGATGTGCCGCCCCCCTCGCGCGATTGACCGATCGTCGTCAGGCGCATCGCCGTCACATCCACGGATAGGCTCTCACTCCATTGGCACGCGAGTTGCAGTCGGTGTGCCGACAGAGCCCGGTCGCTTCCCGATTTTCCGGCAAGCGGCGGGCCATTGCGAGGCCATCCGATCCTCACCGTAAGGTAGGGAGCGACACGCAATCGCCCCCTCGAGGTAGGATCGCCTCGCGGCAGAGTCGTTACGACGTCAGCGAAACGGCCGGATGATTCCGGTCGGACCGGGGGTACTGCGCGCCCGCGTCTGGGTGGCATTGCGGTACGAACGGTCTGCTTCGATCAGGGAATCGGAGAGACTCGCGGCGTCCTCGAGAGCTGTCCCGATGAGGCTTCGGTCATCATGAAATCGATCGACCAGGGATTATCGGCAGAGTTAGTCACTCAGGCGAGCGACGGTCGAAGCTTCCTCGAGCTGATGATCGGTCTCCAGCCGTTTCCTTGCCTGATCGTCGAGAACGGCACGGCACGGGTTGCGCTCTCGAACGAAGAGGCGAGGCGAATGACCTTCGACCGGCTGGGAGACGAACGGGGATGGTATCCCAGCTCGTCCTCGGCCGAGACCGATGACGGCATCCGGATCGATCCTGGACAGGTCATCGGTTACCTGCTCGGCCGGACCGATCCTGGAGACGGAGTCGAGCTGACATTGCGGACCCTCGACCAGCCTCGGTCCTTTCGAGTGGTGTCGCGGCCCTTGCCGGTCCTGGATGGGCGGGTTGAGCTGTCGATGATCACGTTCCTCGACGTGAGCAGCCAGCGAATCGCGGAGGGTGCGCTGCGGGATGCCATCGAGGCACGCGATGAACTGTTCTCGGTGGCCACCCACGAGCTGAAGGACCCGCTCTTTTCGCTGCAGCTCTCGATCCAGCTATTGCGGCAGGTCGCCGAGATGACGGGGCCGGTGCCACCCCACGTCAGCCATCACCTGGAGGTCGGCGAGCGGCAGATCGAGCGGCTGGCCCGGTTGATCGACAACATGTTGGACGTCGCCCGCATCGCCATGGCCGGATTCATCTGGATCTCGAGCTGCTCGACCTGACGGAACTGGCGCAACAGGTGGTGACGCGGTTCGCCGGCCAGGCGGGTTCGACCGGGACGCCCGTCACGGCCGAGTCAGGCCGGCCGCTCATAGGCCGGTTCGACCGGCTGAAGCTCGAGCAAGTCATCGGCAACCTGCTTTCCAACGCCATCAAGTATGGCGGCGGCAAGCCGATCCGCGTGCGAGTCTACGGCGAGACCGACGACGCCGTGGTCGAGGTGGAGGATCACGGCGCGGGGATCGCGCCCGAGGATCAGGAGCGGATCTTCGGCCGGTTCGAGCGGGCCTCCAACGGCCATCAGCAAGCGAGCCTCGGCCTGGGCCTCTACATCGTCCGCTCGCTCGTCGCCGCGCACGGCGGCACGATCGACCTTCGTAGTGAGAACGAGCTTGGTTCGACCTTCATCGTCAAGATTCCCTGCGAAGGGAAACGTGGCAACGTGACGTCCATGGGCCCCTCGGGCTCTTCGGCCTCCCATCATAGAGAGTGAGCACGTGCCGGGAACCCCGATAGATATAGTGGACCTGAGAGAAACCTGGCACCCATATTGCATCTAGGTTCTAACGCACTATTCAGGAGCGTCTCCTACTGCCTCGGTGTTTCGCCCGGTCCATTCTAAGGCGCGGGACGTTTCCAAGGACGAGTGTGTGGACTCATCGATCGTCCCACACTCGCGAGACGCGGCGGCTGACCTTACCAATGATGTGCCCGAGCCGGGGCATCATGGCTCGGATGGGCCGCGCAGGCCGGGGGCGAGCCTCGATCGATCGGGGGTCAATGGCCATGGTGGATGAGATCCCGGGGAAGGAGACGGTCGCCATCGACCGGCAGCGGATCGAGCTGTTGCTCGATGGCGTCAGGGACTACGCGATCTTCCTGCTCGACGCCCAGGGGCGTATCCTGAGCTCGAACGACGGCGCGACCCTGCTTTTCGGCTATCCCGCCGGGGAAGTGATCGGCGAGAAGCTCTCGCGTTTTGCGACACCCGAGGACAACCAGGTCGGCCGCGCCGAGCAGCAGCTTCGCCAGGCAGCCGCCAGCGGCCAGGTGGCGACCGAGGAATGGCAGATCCGCCGCGACGGGACGCGGTTCTGGGGCTGCGCCGATGATGAGCGTGCTGCGTGACGAGCGGGGCGAGATCAAGGGCTTCGCCAAGGTCATCCGCGACACCACCGACCGCAAGCAGCTCGAGCTGGAGCTCCGGCGACAGGCTCAGGAGCTGGCAGACGCCAGCCGTCGCAAGGACGAGTTCCTGGCGATGCTCTCGCACGAGCTACGCAACCCGCTAGCTCCCGTCCTCAACTCGGTCCACGTCCTTCGCAAGCGGCCCATGACCCGACGCTCGTCCAGTTCGCCGGCAACATGGTCGAGCGACAGGTCCGCCACATGGCCCGACTGATCGACGACCTGCTCGACGTCACCCGCCTGACCCATGGCAAGGTGCGGCTTCGCCCCGAGAGGGTCGAGCTCTGTGCCCTGGCCGAACGCGTCGCCGAGAGTATCCGGCCCCTGATGCAGGAACGCGGCCACGAATTCCGCGTCCTGATCCCCGACTGCCCCATCTGGATCGATGGCGACCCGATCCGCCTCGACCAGGTCCTCGTCAACCTGTTGAACAACGCCGGCGGAGCTTCACCGACCCCGGCGGCCGGGTTGACATGCACATTGCCCGCGAGGGGACCGAAGCCGTGATCCGCGTCCGCGACGACGGCACGGGGATCTCCCCGGAGCTATTACCCCACATCTTCGACATATTTACCCAGGCGGATACCTCGCTCGACCGCAGCGGCGGGGGCTTGGGATCGGGCTGACGCTGGTCAATGAGGCTCATCTCTCTGCACGGTGGTACGATCGAGGTCCGCAGCGAAGGCCTGGGCAAGGGATCGGAATTCACCGTCCGCCTCCCGTCCGCCAGTGGGTCGCAACATCCAGCAAGAGATCTTGCCTCGACCCGGGGGCGGGTGGCCCCGCCGGTGCTACGCATCCTCGTTGTCGATGATAATGTGGATATGGCGATGAGCCTGTCAATCATCTTCCAGATGCATGGGCATATCGTTGAGCTGCGCATGACGGAGCCACCGGGCTAGCTGCCAGCCAGCAGCGTGAGTTCGACGTGGTGCTGCTCGATATCGGCCTGCCGTCGCTCGACGGCTACGAGGTGGGTTGACGAATTCGCCAGCGGGACGCCCAGCCCCGGCCGCTCCTGGTCGCGATCAGTGGATATGGGTTCGAGGCCGACCAGGTCAGGGCTCGCGATGTCGGATTCGACTTCTACCTCGTCAAGCCCGTTGACCCGAGCGTACTCGAGGGTCTGCTCGAGCGTTGGTCCAGCGGGACGACGGCAAACCGCGACGGTATGCCGACGGGTGAGTTCATCCGGGGCGAATGAGCGGCTGATTCGATCAGCCGCGGTGGCAGAGAGATCAGGCCCTGGGCGGTTTCGAGACCTCATCATCGATCGACAGCGTCGCGATCTTCTGGTGGCCGACGGCGAAGAGCGTGTGCATCCCCTCGTCGATCGCGAAGTCATGCACGTACATCGGTGCCTTGGCCTGGGCAGCAGGTTCTTGCCGCTCGCGTCGCAGAAGAGCAGGAATCCGTCGGTGTAGCCACCGGCGCCGAGCAGGCATCTCGCCGTCGGGGTGGAACTCCAGCCGCTCGACCATGCCGCGGCCCTCGCCCTGGACCTCGCCGAGCCGCTGCCCCTTCCGCCAGTCGAAGACCTCGATCCGGGGCTTGCTGTCGAGATGATCGATATTGCCGATCTTGCCGATCCCGCCGACGGCCAGCCGCGACCCATCCGGGTGAGAACGCCAGGCGCGGATGCCGCCGATCGAATGCCGTCGCTGGACCGGGTCCCAGGTGTAGAAATCCGGCGGCTTCCAGCTCGGCCACGCGGCCGGCCGGATTCGACGTCCCAGACGATGATGTGGCCGACCTTGTCGCCGGTCGCGATCCAGCCGGCCGTCGGCGAGATCGGCGCAGGCGAAGAGCATCGAGGCGAAGTGGTGCGGCGTCAGCTCGGCGTGGCCGCGGAGCTCGTGGACGAAGCTGGCCCGTGGCGGCGTCCCAGAGCCGGCAGACCATGTCGTCGGCCACGCTGGCGACGACCGAGCCGTCGGGCGTGGCCGCGACGCGGCGGATCCATTTCGAGTGGGCATCGACCGCGCGGACTCGCGAGCCCGACTCGACATCCCACCAGATCAGCCGGCCGTCGTAGCCGCCCGAGACCAGGGACGGGCCGGCCAGCGCCAGGCCCGTCACGTAGCTGTCGTGGACCGCCCAGCTCCTTGACCTCGGGCTTGTCCTCGATCGAGGTCGATCGGAGTGGACCTTGAAGTCCGAGCCGCCGAAGAAGACGAGCCCCGTCCCCGGTCGGCGGGCCGACGGCGAAGACGATCTCGGGGCGGGCGAGCTGCTTGACGACCCTGACCTTCTCGGCGCTGGGGCGTACATCGGCGGACACCTCGGGCTCTGGGCTCTGCGGAGGACGTGCGATTGGTCGACGAGCGTCGGCAACTGGCGACCGGGCTCAGGCGCAGGACACCGCGCGGACGGGCTCGGTGCCGGGGTCGGTCAGCGGGACGGGCCGCGAGCCGACCATGTACGACTTCTCGTGGTCGATGCCCGAGGCGCCTGGTAGATCGTGGCGAACAGCTCGCCGGGTCCGATCTGGCCGTCGACCACCGATCGGCCGTTCGCGTCGGTCTTGCCATAGACCGAGCCGCCCTTGACCCCGGCGCCCGAGAGCGTCGCGCTCCAGGCGGTGGCGAAGTGGTCGCGGCCGAGGCTGGGGTTGATCTCGGGCGTCCGGCCGAACTCGGCCAGCGTGATCACCAGCGTGTCCTCGAGCAGGCCCGCGCTCGGCGAGGTCGTCGAGCAGGGTCGCCATGACGTGGTCGAGCTCGGGGACCATCTCCTGATGCGTCTCGAAGTTCTGGCCGTGGCTGTCCCACCAGGCCCGCGCCACGCGGACGAACGGGACGCCCGCCTCGACCAGCCGCCGGGCGGCCAGCGCCTGCTCGCCGAACTGGGTCGGCCCGTACCGGTCGCGGACCGACTGCGGCTCGCGCGAGATGTCGAAGAGCGACTCGCTGGCCATCAGCCCGCGGACCCGCTCGTAGGCCACGTTATGGCTGCCGAGCGCGCCGGCGATCGACCGGCCGCGGGTGAACCGCCGGCTCATCAGGTCGCGCAGCTCGGCCCGCTGGACGTGATCGAGGTCGTTGATCTCGTCGAGGCGGCGGAGGTTCTCGGGGACCATGTCGGTGGTCAGCGACATCGGGGCGAACGCGCTCGCCGAGGAACCCCGCCGTAGCCGGGCGCCATGCTGCGCCCCTCGGTCGGCGAGTAGAACGTCACATAGTCGGGCACCCGGCTGTGCGCCTGGCCCAGCTCGCGGGCGAGCACGGCGCCCAGGTCGGGATAGCGGACGCTCGGGTCGTCGCGGCGACCCTGCATCATCAGCTTGGGCGCCGCCGCCGTGATCGCCGTTCTTGGTGTTGAGCGAGCGGATGATGCAGGTGCGGTCCATCCGCGCGGCCATCTTCGGCATCAGCTCGGAGATGTGGACGCCGGGCACCGAGGTCGGGATCGAGCGGAACGGGCCGCCGGTCGGAGTGCCCGGCTTGGGGTCCCAGGTCTCGAGCTGGCTCGAGCCCGCCGGCCAGCCAGAGCAAAATGACGTGCTTCCGCCGCTGCTTCAGCTCGGCGGCCAGCGCCGGGGCTTGCAGGACGTCGAGCGCCGTCATGTCCGCGGCGAACGCCGCCGCGCCGGCGGCCAGCGTGCCGAGGAACCGGCGGCGATCGAGCGCGTGGTCGGGCGAGCCGCAGAAGTGACGGGTGACGAGTCTCGGCCATGGGCAGGCTCTCCGGCGGGTCGCTGACGACATGTCGGGACGGATACGGATCCGGGCAAATATACGATCAATGGTTGAATCGGAACTCGGGCGAGGTCAACAAGGCCCAGACGAGCTGCCGGCAGGCCTCCTCGGGTCGGTCGGTGCGCTGCTCCAGGTAGTCCACCAGGAGCTCGCGCCTCTCATCGTCGTCGGGCGGTCGGCGAGAGGACGTTGCGCACGGCCAGCTCGACCTGATCGGCGGGCTCGGCGAGCTTCAACAGCCGGGCGACCAGCCGGCCGTCGCCGTCGGCGAGCAGCTCCTGCTCGATCCGCTTGCCGTTGCTGAAGAACAGGGCCTCGGCCACGCCGATCTGGCCGTCGCCGCCGGAGGAGCCGAGCGACGGCCGCCAGCGGCCGCGCGACTGCTCGGCCAGCGACTCGATCCGGCGGTCGAGCTCCGCGGGCTTGAGGTCGGCGGGCAGGGCGGCCGGGTCGGCCGTCGCGAGGCGCAGCGAGCAGGCCAGTTGCAGCGGGCTCAGCGGCCGGACGACGGCGACCGCGAACAGCGACGGCCGGGGCGGCTCGCCGGCATCCCAACGGCTGTCGCGGGCATAGGCGCGGCTCAGGACCAGCCCGCGGATCAGCCGGCGGAGGTCATAGCCGTGCTCGATCGTGTCGCGGGCCAGCCAGGCGAGCAGCTCGGGGTGGCTGGGCGGGTTGGCCGAATGCATCTGGTCGAGCGGCATCACCAGCCCTCGGCCGAAGAGCCGGTGCCAGGTCGCGGTTGACGATCGCCCGGGCGAAGAACTCGCGGTCGCCGGGCGCCAGCGCCATCTCGACGAGCTTCGCCCGCGCGCTGAACCGCGGCGACGGCGGCGGTGCCTTCTCCTTCTGGGCCTTCTGGAGCCGCTCCTTCTCCTTCTTCTGCTCCTCGCGCGAGGCATCGCGGCCGGCCTCGGGCTCGGTGGCCTTCCGGCCGGTCAGGAACATCATCCGCGCCGGCCGCTCGACGCCCTCGGTCGTCTTGAACCGCGACGTCCCGAACCCGCGCTCGGCCAGGAAGGCTCCTTTGCCATTCCCGTTCACGAACGTGCGGTCGAAGAACGCCTTCATGCCGTAGAAGTGGTCCTGCTTCCAGTCGTCGACCAGCGGGTGGTCGTGGCACTGGGCACAACTGATGTTGACCCCGAAGAATGTCGAGCTGACCTCGGCGGTGAGCCGGTCGGTGTCCTTGAGCCGGCGTCGCGAGGTACTCGGCGGCCACCTTGCCGGCCTTGTCGGCCTGGTCGGGGAGCATCAGCTCGCGGAAGATCCGGTCCCACGGTCGGTTCTCGCCGACGGCCCGGACCAGGTAATCGCGCAGGCTGCCGCGGATCGCCGCCCATCAGCATCGCATCGAGCTCGGCCGCCTGGTGCCGGACGTAGCCGGGCGACCCCATCAGGCGATCGACCAGCCGAACCGTCTTCTCAGGGTCGGTGCGACTCGGGAAGGCCCGCGACTCGGCGGCCGTCGGGATCCGCCCGGCCAGGTCGAGCGTCAACCGGCGGAGCAGCGTGGCGTCGTCGGCCGGCGGGGCCGGCTCGCACGTCTCCTCGCGCAGAGCGTCACATCGATGTAGTGGTCCGCCGCCTCGGCGATCGGCCGGGCGGGAGGGAGCAGCTCGGCGGCGGTCGCCGCCGGTGCGCGGGACGACGAAGATCCCGGCGAACGCGATCGCCTGGCGAAGAATCCGCATCGTGGGCTCCTCGGTGCGCTGATTCGAGGGCGGGCAGGTCGCTCGGGGTGGGAGGAGAGACACCCGGGCCATGGCCGTTCTGGTCCTGATCGTTATCGGCTCGCTGGCGAACAATTGTTAAACTACCGCGTTCGTGCCCGCCGTACGCCAGCTTCTTCTCTGTCGAAATCCGCCAAGGCCGTTGGGACCGGGTTCAGGATCGACGTTCCCTTGCCGGGATGGCTCGCGTCGTTAGTAACTCAATCAATTCGCGTGCCCGGCGAATAGCACGTCCGCGAGATCGGCGCCGGCTTAGCGTCGTCGTAGGGCACGGTCGTCGTCGAAACATCCGGAGGCCATAGCGA
Source organism: uncultured Planctomycetota bacterium (assembly GCA_963771445.1). Lineage (GTDB taxonomy): Bacteria > Planctomycetota > Planctomycetia > Isosphaerales > Isosphaeraceae > JAKAUH01. Next base: position 71,202 of record CAVYTQ010000005.1, read on the forward strand.
TGAAGATGGTACACCGTGGCGGCGGCAATCGGCCTGTTGGTGTCCGCCGAGGGACGGGCGATCGGCGACGATGCCGGCAAGGCCAAGCCCCGGGAGTGGCCGGCGACTGGGAGGGAACATTGACAGGTGACGCCCCAGATCAGCCTGCGGATCACGCTCAAGGTTGCCAGCAGGGCGAAGGACGGGTCGCTGACCGGCACCTGGGGAAGTCCCGACGAGGGACTCGAGGGGTTGCCGCTCGGGTCCTCGTCGTTTCGCAACGGAGTCCTGACGTTCGCGACCAAGCACGGCGTGACCTACAAGGGCAAGCAGGACGCCGCGGGGAACGAGATCGCGGGCGAGTGGGTCCAGGGCGGACGGAAGTTCCCTATCAGATTCAAGCGGTTTGATCCCGCAAAGGTCGCCGCCAGGCCGCCGATCCCGAAGGAGCTGGAGGGCCTGTGGCAGGGGAAGATCAAGATCACAGGGAACGATCGAGCTGCGGCTCGTGCTGAAGGTGGAGAAAGGCAAGGACGGACGGCTGCAGGCATCCCTCGCAAGCCCCGACCAGGGAGCCGCCAGGATTTCCATCAGCTCGATCGACCTCAAGAACGGCGAGCTCACCTTCGAGAGCAAGGTCATCGGGGCCAGGTACGTCGGCAAGAAGCTCAAGGACGGAACCGGCTTCGAGGGCACATTCTTCCAGGGCGCGATGAAGATGCCTCTCATCCTCAAGAAAACGGAGAAGATCACCGAGCTCTCGCGACCTCAGACCCCTCGAAGCCGCCGTTCCCGTATCGGTCGGAAGCGGTCATCTATGAGAACAAGGCCGGTGGCGTGAAGCTGGCCGGCACGCTCACGCTGCCGGCTGGGAAGGGGCCTGTTCCCGGCCGTGCTGATGATCACCGGCTCGGGCGCCCAGGACCGCGACGAGACGATCCTGGGACACAAGCCATTCCTGGTCATCGCCGACCACCTGACGCGACGCGGGATCGCCGTCCTGCGCGTCGACGACCGAGGCGTCGGCGGATCGACCGAGAACGGACCTGGCGAGACCATCGACGATCATGTCGGCGACGTCCTGGCCGGGGTCGGCTTCCTGAAAGGACGCAAGGATATCGACCCCGCGAAGATCGGCCTGATCGGCCACAGCGAGGGGGGCATGATCGCGCCCCTCGCCGCCAACCGGTCGCCCGACGTGGCGTTCATCGTCCTCATGGCCGGGAACGGGTCTACCTGGCGTCGATATCCTCAAGGCACAGTTGAGGCTCATTACCAGGGCCGAAGGGGCCACCGACAGCGAGCTCGAGCGATCGGCAGAGGTCCAGCAACGTCTCCTCGATATCCTCCTCAATGAGAAGGACGTGAAGGTCGCCCGGACGAAGATCGCCAGCGGCTGCAAAGGAGATCATCGCCGGCATGCCCGACAAGGAGAAGCAAGAACTGCGCGAGTCCGGCGGTGACCTGGCGGCGCTGGCCGAGCCCTTCAACAACGCATGGTTCCGGTCGTTCGTGACCTACGACCCTCGTCCTACGCTCAGGAAGGTGCGGTGTCCCGTGCTGGCGCTCAACGGCGAGAAGGACCTGCAGGTGCCCTCGAAGGAGAACCTCGACGAGATCCGCAAGGCCCTCGAATCGGGCGGTAACACCGACTTCCGCGTGATCGCGTTTCCGGGCCTCAATCATCTCTTCCAGCCGTGCAAGACGGGCTCACCGAGCGAGTACGCCGCGATCGAGACCACGATTGCGCCCGAGGTCTTGCAGTCCATGGCCGAGTGGATCGCCGGTCGGTCCCAGGCGATCGCGGGCAAGTGAACCATAGTGGTGAAATCGCAGAGCGTGGCTACGCGCGTTCCCGCGCACGGACACCACGCGCGATGCCCAGCATCGCAAGCCACCACGAGACGCCGTAAATCAGGTTGTCGGCGTTCTTGTAGTAGAGCATCAAGAGGCTAGTAAAGTACATCTGCACGGCGAATACGAACAATCGGGGCGAGAACAGCCAGGCCATCGACGCCAGGAAGAAGGTGCTGAGCGTCCCCCACGCCGGCCGGTACCACCGGGTTTCCCAGCCGGTCAGCTCGTTGAGTGTCACCAGGTTGAAGGAGAGGATCAGGAACGTGATCCAGAGTCGGGCGACCACGCCCATCGCCGGCGACGACCTCATCCAATTCGGTCCAGCAATGACCCTGAACGCCGCCAGCACGGCGAAGAACTCGCCGACCCAGACGACGAACAGCCTGGGGTCGCGCTGAACGTCGGGTTGATAGATCGCCTGGCAGAACAAGAAACTCGCGAGGTGGATCCACGCGACCGCGAGGATGGCCCGCGACCAGCGCCCGTGCCCGCGCTCGAACGTGCCGTCGAGGTCGGCCCGCAGCCCGTGTTTCCAGTCTGTCAGCATCGCATCGAGGCGCAAACCGCTCGTCGTCGCGCTCTTCTTCCACCAGCGTCTCCGCCATGATGCCATCACCCCGGGAGCCATCAGGCCCGTCAACGATTGGAACGGGCGTCAAAGAGGACCAGACTTTCCAGTCTACCACTCGCAGCCGGAAGGAAAGCGAACGAGAGGGCCGAGGTGGAGGGCAGACGGGGGTTTGATACGGATGAGCCGGGGATAAGGCTTGTGCAGGCAGGATTCCGTCGCCAGCGTACTCGAAAAAGGAAGCGGCCCACCGGTGTCGCCGTGGCGACACCGGTGGGCCGTCGGTCGGAAAGCGGCTCAGGCGTCGATCGAGCCGAAGATGGAAGAGCCCCTCGTCCCAGAGCGGACCAGGCTTCGAGCCTGTGCCACGGCACTCCGATGGGTCCTGAACACCGAGCTGCCGGTCGTCGCCGAACGCTTGGTGGAGGTGCTCATGCCCCAACCGCTCGCGTAACTGGCCGGACCCGCGGGTGCGGGGGTCGTCGCCTGCGTTGTCGAGGTTCCGGTACCCAGGGCCACCCACGGTCGAACGCCCGAGGGCAGCGTGGCGGCGGCGGCAGTCGTCACGGCGGCCGAGGCCGTCGGCGTGAACGCCACGTCCGCCCAGAAGTTCATCCCCGAACCGTCCACGTCGGGGAAGCTCCCGGCATAGTTGTAAACGCCATCACCGCCGGGGGTGGACTCGGAAGGCGCCGAAAGCGGCCCACTGCTGACACCGCCGCCGTTGAAGTAGCCGGTCGTGATGCCGAAGTAGCCGCCGCCCGTCGAGAACGAGACGATGTAGACGGTGTTCGCCGGATCGCCACCGGATTGGAGAAGCTGACCTGCTGCCAGCCATATGACGTCTCGTTCGTGAAGGCGCCGAGGCGAGGAGCTGGCCCGTCGATGACCAGAGGTGGCCGACGTGCGTATAGCCGCCCATCCAGGTCTGCTTGTAGAAGCGGACGCCCGTCACCTCGCCGGCGACACTCGCGGAGAACTTCACGCCGAGCTCATACGAGCCGGAGCGCATAGGCGTTCTCGGGCGGGGTGTACGAGTTGCTCCAGAGCGTGTCGGTCGTCGATGGAGCCACGCCGCTCGTGGTCGGCGCTGGCGACGTTGCTGGCGGGCGAGGTCAGGTCGCCGCCGGTGGCGAGGACCCGGTAATAGTAGGTCGTCCCGGCGGTCAGGCCGGTGTCCTGGTAGGTCGTCGCCCGACGAGCGCTGCCGACCTGGGTCCAGGTCGAGCCGTCCGTTCGTGCTCCGCTGGATCTGGTAGCCGGTGGCGCCCGGCCGAGCCGGTCCAGGACAGGTTGATCTGCGATGACGAGGCCGCCGTGGCGGTGAGGCTCGTCGGGGCCGCCGGCGCGACGTTCACCGCTGAGGATGTGACGCTGAGACCAGCCGTCGCGTCCTTGATCGCTACCGACTGCGAGCCGGCCGTCTCGAAAGTGACGGTGAACGAGTGCGTCCCGGCGTTGGCCGTGGTGAAGGTGTAGCTCGACGGGCAGCTTCGCACCGAATCGGTGCTGGTGAACGCGACGGTGCCGGTGTAGCCGGTCGCCACGTTGCCGTAGGCGTCCTTCGCGGTGACCGTGAACGTCTCGGACGCTCCCGCGGCCGCGGACGAGGGAGGCCGGTGAGCGACGAACTGGCTCGCCGCGGCCGGGCTGACGACGACCGCCGACGATGTGGTCGCCGTGGCCGAGCCGGCGGTGTCGGTCGCGGTGACGAGTCTGCGAGCCCGGCCGTCTTGAGCGTCACCGTGAACGTGTGCGAGCCCTCGTCGGTCGCACGTGAACGTGTAGCTCGCCGGCAGGCCGGCCTGGACGTCGGTGCTGGTGAAGCTGGACCGTGCCCAGGTAGCCCGGGTCGACCGCGCCGCTCGAGGTGTCGGCGGTGACGGTGACGCTGAAGCGAGCTGCCGGCCGTCGCGCCGTGGTCGGCGTCGCGAGCGAGATCGACCAGGTGATCGGCTCGGCGCGGTCGGCGTCGAGCGTGCCGTCGAGCGAGCCGGACGACCAGGTTGGCCATCGGCGAGCCCAGGCCGGTGACGTAGTCGTAGCCGCGGCCGGCCGTGTAGTTCGGGCGTGCCGGTGCTGGTCCCGCTGGTGATGTCGTGGAAGTCGCCCGTGGTCGTTCTTGTAGAGGGTCGTCCATGCACCTCCTGCGGGCTGGTGCTGTCGAGCGGCCGGCTGGCCGGCCGCGGCGCGGCCCTGGTCGGCGATCGCCAGGAGCGCCGACCACTGCGGGGCGCCCGGCGCTGGTGCCGCCGACCTCGATCCAGCCGTAGGCTCGTCCCGTTGTAGGGGACCGAGTCGTAGACCGCGAACCCGGTGTTCGGCGAGGCGTCGTAGGCGACGTCCGGGTTGGCCCGCTTGGTCGTGCTGGGTCACGACGCCCGACTGGTACGACGGCTGGGCTCTCGTAGGCGCTCGGGCCGCCGCCGCTGCCGCTCCAGCCGGTCTCGCTGCCGACCAGGTCGCTGTTCGACTGAGGGTCAGCGCCGTGCCGCCGACGGCCAGGACGTTCGGCGAGGCGGCCGGCCACGAGATCGGGGCGCCGCTGTCGCCCGAGGAGGCGACGAACGCCACGCCCGCGTGGCTGAAATCGCTGTCGTAGCGACGGTCTCGCCCGAGAACTCGCCGCCGCCCCAGCTCATCGAGACGACGTTGGCGTGCGACGCCGCATAGCTGACGGCCGCGAGCAGGTCGTTCGTCGCTGGCGCGAGCTGGCCTCGACCAGCAGGATCTTCGCCCCGGGCGCGATGGCGTGCGCCCACTCGACGTCGAGCGATTCCTCCAGCTCCCAGCCGCCGCGTCGAGTCGGCCGCGGGCAGGCTCGTGCCGCCGGTCTCGTTGACCTGCGTGACCGTCGACGGCGGGCAGGCCGAACTGGGTGTCGAACGTGTTCAGGTCGGACTGGATGTTCGGGTCGTCGTAGGCGTCGACGATCGCGATCGTCTCGCCCGCGCCGGTGCCGAGCGACGAGCTCGCCTGGTAGGCCTGGCGGATCTCTGCCGGTGTGAGGGCGTTCGACGATGGCGATGAGTCGGGGCTCATCGCCTGGAGGGCATACATCGGATAAGCCACCGACGCGGTGCTGAGCAGCTCGCGGGCTTCGAGGCGTTCGACCTGGGTCACCCGGCTCCGTGTCTTCGCGGAGCGGGTGTAAGACGGGCGGCTGCATCGGTCTCGAACTCACGGGTGAATTTCCTGTGGGTGCTTTCGTTCTGCGTGGGGAGAGCGATGGAAGGCGATGGGGACATGGGGAGACAACCCGAGGGAACCCCGGGTGGGTCGGTCAGGGCCGAGATAGGCGGACGAGATTGCTTCGGAGGGTTGGCCCGTGCGATCGCAGGAATCCGCGTGGATTCCCATCTCAAGGCGAGAGGAGATGCCTCGACGCAACCGCCCCATGGACCTGGTCCGGCGGATATCGACACTTCCCCGTCTGCGCATCACTCCGCGACACTGGAGAATGTGTTGGGCGTCCCTCGATTCGGACCTGCGACGATGCGAACCATACGCACGAAGGCCGTCAAAGGTGATCGTAGAAGCATAATACCGATCAAAACGCGAGCGATCAAGAAGCAGTTTGTCGAAATGCTACGCACCATCGCCTCGACGTGGTCTGTACGGGGCGGCTACCGGCTTTGAGAGACGACATCCCCAGGGAGGTCCGATGCGAGCCTTCCGCCGCGCTTGCCAGTTGGGCCGTGCCTGCATTACACTGGCTCGGCCGACTTGCTCGGGGGCGGTCGGCCCCGCGTCCCGGTGCGCCCGGCGGTCCTGCCGGTCGGTCGTGGCGATGGGATCGGTCCGCATGACGACGAGCAACAGCAAGGTCAAGTCGATGGCAAAGCCAGAGTCCGATAAGGACAAGTCCAAGGACAAGCCGAAGTCGAAGTCGGCACCGCAGGCCCAGGCAGACGAAGAAGAAGAAGCAAGGCCAAGCCGAAGCCCGCGGCCGAGGCAGCGGCGGCGAAGGAAGTCGCCGCGGCCCAGGAGAAGGAGAAGCCCAAGGCTGAGCCGAGGCCCCCTGCCGACCCCCGCCTCAAGTTCCTCAAGAAGTTCCACGGCAAGTTCCTGCCCCGCGGACCGCTCCGCGACCGCCACAAGGTGCTGATGACCGTTGGAATTCGGGCGAGGACCACGGCGGCGTCACGGTTGAAGAGCTCAAGTCGCTCTTCGAGGATTGGAAGGCCGTCCGGGCCAAGCGGCGTCGGCCCGTGGCGACATAGGTCTGAGGAATCCCGCCTCGCTTGCTCGACACGCGAGCAAAGCGGGTGGACGAGAAGGTCGATCGCTCGGGCCTGCCCGCCATCACGTGGCGAGGTCACGGAATCACGCGGGCGATCGGACTCGCCCGCGAATCGCTCCACGAGCCGATGGATGTGCGCGGCGGCCTCGCGGGAGCGGTCTTCGCCGGCCGCGGCGACGGCCCTCCTCGCCATCTCGTAAGGCCGCCGCCGCGTCGCCGGCATCCTGCTCCAGGATCGCGAGGCCGTAGCAGGCCTCGAAGAGCCCGGGCTTCGCGCGCAAGGGCATCGGCGGTAGCCCTGCCGTGCGGCCTCGAAGTCGCGCCTCGGCCAGGTAGGTCGCGGCGATCCGGGCGGCCGCGAACCGCCGGAGTCGGGTGCCGTCGCCCATCGCCTGTTGCCAGAGCGCCCGGGCGTGGGCCGGCTCTCCGAGGTGCAGCCGGAGCGTGGCCATCCGGTCCAGAACGTCCCATGAGGCTCGCTCGGGCGGATTGGCTTTCTCCATGACATCGGCGGCGCCGGCGGCGCGGCCGGTGGCCAGCATCGCAGTCACCAGCCGATCGAGCTCGGCCACGTTACTCCACATCCGCCTGGGGCGGCTCGCCCAGGCCGCTTCCGGTAGTAGGCTCGCTGCGGGTCGATCTGGTCGAGCATCTGGGCCCGTCGCGGTGAAGATGGGCCGTGAGCGCATCGATCCGATCGAGGACTCTCAGCGCTGCCTCATGCATGCCCCGCCGCCCGTAGGCGTCGGCGAGCGTCATGAGCGTCCGTCAGGTTAGTGGGGTCCAGATCCCTCGCCCTGCGCAGGGCGTAGGTCGCTCGCACCGGCGAGAGGTCGAAGACGGGGTCGAACGGCAGTCGATAGCGGGGGCTCGGGGGATGGCGGCGCCGGGTCGCGATGGATCTCGATCTGGCCGAGCAACTTCCAGCCGAACGGCCGAGTCCGGGTCGTCCCGGATCAGGCTCCGGCAATCAGTCCAGGCCGAGCCAGACAGCGGCCAGACCAGTTCCGAGTCCGATGGGACGGGATCGCCGCGGAGATAATTGCGGTAGGCCTTGGCAAGCGCCGTCCGCTCGGCCCGGGGCTGCGGTCGCGGCTCGAAGCGTCGGGCCGGAAGTGCCGCGGCGGCGAAGTCGACGGCATGCTGCCGGACGGCCTCCTCGGCCGAGTCGTGGACGAAGACCGCGACGATCGGGTCGAACCAGACGCATCGCCAGTGGCGTCTGCCGAGCATCGTGGCGCCGTTCGGCCCAGCTATACTCGTGATCGACCATGACGACCGGGCGGCCGATCTGGTCGAGCTTCGCCTGCCAGCCCGGCCTGCTGTGCTTGATGCTGTCGAGGTCGAGATACGCCTTGAACAGCGACGGCCCCGGCGACCTCCAGCCGGGGATCGGTGTAGACCTTTCGCCCGGGCCCGTTGTAGAACTCGAAGAGCGAGGCATGGGCATTGTGGAAGCTGATGAACTTCGCTCGGGCATCTCGGGCCGCCCGGCGAACCGGGCGGCCTCGTGGGCGAAGAAGAGCGGCTCCTCGCCCAGGCTGATCGTCCGGCCCTCGCCGGTCATCCGGTAGAAGAGGCCCGAGCCGACCCACGCCAGCACGACCGCGATCGCCCCGGCGGCCGACCAGCCGCGGCACCAGGATCGGCGCGCGCCGACGTCGGCAGCCGAGTCCGGGCCCGTCCGCTCGGCCCGCCGCCGCCGGAGGCCGCGGCCCACTCGCCGAAGTTCCAGGCCGTGACCGTGCCGACGACCGCGGCGAACTGGTGGCTGTTCCGCGTCGCCTGAAGGCTCAGGTAGCTGAACGCCGCGAAGAGCAAGGAGCGGAACGGGACTGAGCCGCCAATGCGGGTCGGCGACCGGACTCGCCCGCCAACCGTTGCTGGCGACTCTGGCTCGATCTTCTTCTTTCGCGGATTTCGATCCGGACCGTCCCTGCCTTCGTCTTTTTCCCTTATTCTGCCGCGGATCGCGAGGGGCTGGCCGAGGCTCGACCCGGTCGGCAGCGATGCCTCGACGGTGCGGTCGCCCGCGAATCGCACCGCCACCGACCAGAGAACGGGAGGAGGAAGCTCGAGCACCCCCAGGCCCATGGTCAAGAAATGGAGCTGCAACGGCAGGTTGCCGAGCCCCGCCCGCCGGATGAACACGGGGATCGGCGTCAACTCGGCGATGTTGTGCGAGAAGACCGTGTTCGTCATCGTCCCGGCAAGCTCGATCGGGAAGACGGCCCCTCGGAGTCCGTAAGGGTTGATCAGGCAGGCCGCGAATGTCGCCAGGCTGCCAGTGCCGACGATCCGCCACCATCGCCCCGCGCCACGACGAATGTCGCCAGCGAATCCGGGCGAAGGGCAGCGCAATGACGCGTCGATCAGCCGAAGACCAGGATGATCGGGCCCGAGCACGAACAGGCCGTGCGAATTGACCCAGGCGACCTGGACGAACGGGAGGATCGCGACGAGGCAGGGATGGCGGTCCCACCGGCGTAAGGACGCGAGGAAAATGGAGAGATAGAGAAGCGAGAGGGTCTCGGGCCGGACGTACATGCGGCCGCCGAGGACCAGCAGGGCGGGCAGCCAGGCGACGAGCATGACCCAGAGCGGCCACTCCCGGCGCGCGACGGTGACGAGAATCAGCACGGCCACGCAGGTGACGGCGCACTTGGCCAGGTTGAGCGCAACGACGCCGCCGTGTTCGTAGAGCCAGCTCACACCGATCTGGAACAGCCAGTGCAGGTCGATCCACGGGGCCCCTTCGCGGGTGAAGGTGAAGAAGTCGATGCGGGGGACCTGGCCGGTCTCCCGGATGATCTGGCCCGTGCGGAGGTGCCAGTAGATGTCGGCATCCTTGAGCGGGAAGACTCCCAGGAGGAAGCGCCAGGGCCAGGAACAGCATGACCAGCCCCCGTCGGCAGGACGGCCAGCGACCCGTGCGGCGGAAGGATGCGTCCGCGGCCGTCGGACGTCGCCGGCGCGGGTTCGGCCTGGTCCTGGGGAGGTCGCGCGGTCGGGCGTGGTCGTCGGCGATGGATTCTCGGTCGTCATCCTGAATCTGTCGGCTCGTGAACTCGGGTAGGGCGGCCCCGCGGATGCATCGTAAGCTACTCGTTCGCAGAGGCGGAACGCCAATCGGCGAACGGCAAGTTGGATCCCCCGGCCGATCCACGGACCGCCGAGGCCGTGATGCTGTCCGCCTTCGGATAGTCTCGATGCCGAATACGATAAGGTCTGTCGAGCGAGCCCGGTCCTGGCCGGCGACCCGGCGTCCGGACGATGGGACCAGCGAACCGACTCGAGAGAGCCAGACCATGACGCTGTACTGGATCTACGACCTGCCCAACTGGACCCTGTGCCTGCTGATCGTCGCGACGTTCGTCGCCCTCTCGCTGGCCGGGCTGTTCGCGATCGCGGCCGCTGGTGCGGCGACTCCTGGGCCCGGCCAACTACAACGACCTGGTCAGCTACTTCTTCGCCGGGATCGGTGTCTTCTACGGCCTGGCCCTGGGCCTGATCGCGGTCGCAACCTGGGAGAACTACACGGACATCGACGGCGTGGTGGGGACCGAGGCGGCGGCGGTGGCCAGCTTCTATCGCGACCTCGACGGCTATCCCGCAGCCTCTGCGCGGCCGCCTCGAAGGCATGATGCGCGACTACACCAAGCTCGTGATCGAGAAGGAGTGGCCCGCCCACAAGAAGGGCATCGCCCTGGAAGACGGCGATGCCCTGCTCGACCGCCTCGAGGACGAGGTGATGAACTTCGAGCCGACCAAGGAGCGGGAGAAGATCCTCCAGGCCGAGGTGCTCCGCTCGCTCGACACCGTGCAGGAGCAGCGCCGACTCCGCCTCCAGGCCGTCCCCACCGGCCTCCCCGCGGCACTCTGGTCGGTCGTCATCATCGGGGCCGTGCTCAATATCGGCCTGACCTACCTTTTCTGGATCGAAAACCTCAGCATCCACGCCATCCTGGTCGGGATCATGGCCATCTTCATCGCCCTCCTGGTCTTCCTCACCGCCGCCATGGATAACCCATTCCGCGGCGAGTTCAGCGTCTCGGCCGACGCCTATCAGACCGTCCTGGAGAATGTAATGAGTCGGAACCCAGACTGATTCGGTAGGAACCCGGCCGTCTCGCTATGCACCGGTAACGAGCCAGTGCGCCAGCGATGATCAGAGAGACCTTGGGAAGCCTAGGAAAGATGGCTCTTGCGAAACAAGACCGCCCTGACGTAATATAGCACCTTACACTCCGATGGGGGAGTGGGATTCCTTAGCATCGTTGCAAGAGGTCATCTCATGTCGAACGAGCCGGAAAACGTGGAAGGGGCTGTTGCGGCGCGGCGAGACTGAGGATCCTCATCGTCGAGGACCATGCCGGCACGCAGAAGGCCGTGCAACTGCTGCTGCGCTGGCTGAAGTGCGACTCAGATTCGGTCAGCAACGGCTGGGAGGCCGTCCAGGCCGTCTGCGCCCGCGAGTACGACCTGATCCTCATGGATGTCATGATGCCCGTCATGGACGGACTCGAGGCGACCAGGAGGATTCGAGCGGCTCGGTTGATGGGGACCGGGCCCCGAATTGTCGCGATCTCGGGGGACGGAACCGCTGAGAACCGCGATGCTCTGCCTGTGCACGGCATGGACGACTTCCTATCCAAGCCGTTCTCAGCCGATGAGCTGACAAGAGTACTCGACGAGGCGACGGTCGGGCTGGCTATAGGCTGCTGACGATGACCAAGGAGCAGGCGGCTTCAGGTCGTCAACCCGAGGCCGCCAACTCTCACGGTTCCAACCCCTGGATTCACGGAGCGACGTGCTCCAGGGGTCATGGGAAGCGAAACCTCCAGGGTCGCACCCGCCGCATCAACCCTGGTGAGAAAGCCGTCGGTCGCCGGCCTGGATTCGTTCGGCCGGCTTTCCCTGCTTCGCCGCCCGGTTGTGCAGTGTGACGACGTGAGACTTACCCTTACCCGCAAGGTGTGCGAGCCCGCCATGTCGGCGATGATGCCGCCCGGGTGCAGGCGTTGAAGTGGGGCTAGACGACGGGGCGGAAGTGGGCGACGTTGTGGGTGACGGCGTCGGGATCGGGACCGGTGAGTACACCGGGGCGGTGAGTTGACTGGCCGCCAGACCCGCGATCAGGTTCGGACCGACAGGAGTGCCGAGTCCGGTCTGCGTGTTTGCCGAACCCGTCGTCGTCCCGGCGCCCGTTGCGCCACCGAAATTGGCGTCTCCGGACTCGTCCCAGCCGAAGGATTCGCCCCAGCCACCGAAGCCACCGCCGGTCCAGGGAGAGATCGCCGCGGTCGCCGCCACGGCGTGGAAGGCGCCGCTCCCGAGAGCATACAGGGATGGGAGAGTTTGATCTGAACCCGTCAAGCTGGGAAGGCCGGCGTCGAGTCGGCCCTGGTCGGCGATCGCGATGATGCCCGCCCAGGCGGGCGCGCCGAGACTGGTCCCGCCGACGGTATTCCACGAGCCCTGTGAAGTTCCCATCTGCCCGAAGCCGTGCCCTGCGGCAGGCGTGAAATAAACAGGGACCCCGGTATTCGGATCACCGTCGAAGGCAACGTCGGGCGTGCTCCGCTGGCCGGTCGTCTGGAGCGACATCTGATAGGCCGGTTCCGCCTCGTAGAGGCTGTATCCGCCGCCGCTGTCGTACCATGCAGACTCCGAAGCGTATGACCCGGAACCGCCCAGGTTCAGGGTCGTCCCACCGACCGAGAGCACGTACGGCGAGGCAGCCGGATAGTCCACGTTGGCGGTATCGCCGCTGGCTGCCACATAAGTGATGCCGGGCGTGTTGAAATACGAGTCGTACCGCGTCTCGCCGGGGAACTCGTTGAAGCCCCAGCTCATGGAGACGACCGTGACACCCGGGGTGTTATCGGCGGTCTGGACGGCCGCCATCAGGCTCTGGATCGCCTGGCTGTTCGAGAAGGCCGGGGCGGCTTCCGACGACGACAATCTGGGCTCCCGGCGCGATCGGCGTGGGCCCACTCCACGTCGAGCGATTCCTCCTGTCCCCAACTGCCGTCGATCTGGTTACCCGCCTGGTCGATGATGTTGAGCGTAGGATCGGGCAGGCCGAAATGCTGGTCGAAGGTCTGCAGGTCCAGAGCAAGGTTCGGATCGTGATACATCTCGATGAGGGCGATGGTCTGACCGGTGCCATCGCCCTTGACCACCTGGCCCGAGGTGCTGGTGAAGTTGACGGCATTCAACCCGTAAGCCGCGGTGAGCTGGGACGGCGACAACCCGGCCGATGTCGAAAGCAGGCAACGGCAATCGAGCTCGTCGAGGAAGGGGCGCAGGGCTCGGCCAGGTCTTCGCATGGCGGGAGTCCTCTCGTTGGTGCGGTCCAGGCAGCCCTCTGGATCGTACAGAGCCGATCGGTGTCGGCTACGACAGGCTGGCTTGTTTGCCGCTCGCGGAGCCCCCGATTCCAACATGGTGGCGGGGCAGCCGGCAAGAGTCCAGCGCCTGCATGCGGACGTTCGGAGCCGATTGCGGCGTATCGGTTTGTGAACTTGCCGATTGGCCACAGTCCTGAATGTCCAGCGGACATCACCTCGCGGCCGGCCGATTCGATCGGGCCGGTCGAAGCGCAGAGTCGGGCGCCTGAGGTGGTCCGGCCGATGGTGATGTTGCTCTCCACCAGGTCTGGGATCAGCCGAGTGGCGTCGGGCGAGCCGAGTCCTGTCGAAATGTTCACAACACGGGCGTGACCGGCTGCGGACGGCCTGCCCGACTTCGCGCGAGAACGGGGATAGGCGCCGCCATAAGGGTTGTAGCCGATCGGATTCACCCCGCCGCCCCAGGGAGAATGAGGGACCGGCGTCACGAAGGTATGAAAGTCGGTGGCTGGGAGACGGTAGATCGCCGGAAGGGTCTGTGTCGGCCCGTCCAGACTTCCCTTGCCCTCGAGAGCGCGGCCCTGGTCGACAATTGCGACCAGCGCCGCCCAGGCGGGCGAGCCCAGGCTGGTTCCACCGACCGTGATCCACGATCCTGTTGCGCTACCCGGCGGAGTCTCGTAGACCGCGACGCCCGTGTTGGGATCGCCGTCGAAGGCGACGTCCGGCGTGCTCCGCCCGACCGTTTTTCGGATCGACCGCTGATAGGCTGGCTCCGGCTCCACCGTGCTATAACCGCCGCCGCTACCGTACCAGGCGATCTCCTCCTGGTAGGTTCCCGCCAGGTCGGTAATTAGCGTCGTCCCGCCGACCGACAGGACGCCCGGCGAGGTCGCCGGATACTCGGGCCCCGCAGTCGTGCCGTTGTCGCCACTGGCGGCGACAAACGTGATGCCCTGGTGTCCGGCCGGAGTGCGGAACAGTGGGTCGAAAGCCATCTCGGCGGCGGTTTCGCTGAAGCCCCAACTCATCGAGACCGTGGCGACGCCGGGCGTGTTTCGTGCCAGGTTCACGGCTTTCATGAGGTCACTGAGCGAGTCGGTCCGTGCCTCGAGAACCAGTATCGCCGCCCCCGGCGCGATCGCGTGGGCCCACTCCACGTCCAGCGACTCCTCCGCGGCCCAGTCGGGGTTGGTCTTGCCGCCTGCCTCGTTCACAACCGACAACAACGGATCGGCGAGCCCGTTTGCCTGGTCGAAGACATGGAGGTCCGCCGCGAGGCTCGGGTCGTGGTATGCCTCGACCAGCGCGATCGTCTCGCCCGAGCCGTCGCCAATCACCGGCGCACCCGGGGATGACTGGAACGCGATCGCATCAAGGCCGTAGGCATGAGTCAACTGGGCGACGTTCAAGCCGGATGGCAAGCAGCGGTCGTGCAGCCCTTCATGGGACGGCCGGATGCCCCGGCTCGGTCTCGGCATGTTTCGGCCTTTTCGATCGTTGGGCAATCCGTCGCGGTGATTCTCATGGTGCGGGGCGCATTGCGTTCGCGACCATCCCGGCGAGGTGCAGAACTCGCGGGATGAATCCGGAAAGAACGAGAGGACCGGGTCAAACTTCAATTCGGCAGACGGTGAGGACGCGGGATTCAGCCCTGCCGGTTGATCGACGGCTCTCGTCTTTCAGCTACCAGTCTACAACACGAAACCTGGCCCTGCGGACCGCCGCCGATGCGCCGGGATTGGTCAGGGTCATCGGACCGGTAACGCGCTTTCCGCCGGCGGCGTGACTCGACTTGACGTGATGTCGATGCGCCCGCACGATGGGGACCGCGGCGTCACGCTGGCGCCTGGGACCGACGGATGGGGTGGGTTCGAGATGACGCAGAGCGATGGTGGTGCAGACTCGCGGCGGGTACTTCTGACCGGTGGCACGGGTCTGCTGGGCAGTCATCTGGCCGAAAGGCTCGTCGCGCGGGGGGATCGCGTGCGCGCCCTTGTGCGGCCGGGAAGCCGCACCGACTTCCTCGAATCCTTGGGGGTTGAGATCCTCCGGGGCGATCTGACCGACCCCCGCGACTGCGACAAGGCCACCGCCGACGCCGACCAGGTCTACCATTGCGCCGCCAAGGTGGGCGACTGGGGTTCCTGGCCGGAATTTCAACGCGGCTGCATGGACGCCACGCGGACGCTCGCCGAATCCGCCGGGCGCGCGGGCGTCGACCGGTTCCTCCACATCAGCTCCACCAGCGCCTACGGCCATCCGACCGATCGCCAGCGGCCGGTCGATGAAACCGAGCCGCTGGGACAGAATGTCTGGTTCATGGACTATTACACGCGCAGCAAGGTCGATTGCGAGCGGATCCTCTGGGGCCTCGCGGAGAAGGGGCAGCTTGCCCTGACGATCATCCGCCCGAGCTGGCTCTTCGGCGAACGCGACCGAACGACGATCCCTCGCTTCCTGCGCGAGTTCGGCCGCCGCCGTGTACTGATCCTCGGCAAGGGAGACAACCCACTCAGCGCCGTCTACGCGGGCGTGGTGGCCGAGGCGGCAATTCTCGCGGCCAACGACCCTGCCTCCCGGGGCGAGGCGTACAACATCACCAATCAGGGGCCAATCACCCAGCGTGAGTTCCTGGACCTGATCGCCGACGCCCTGCAGGTTCCGCGAGTCCGTCGACATATCCCTTACCGGGTGGCCTTCTCGGGAGGCTTCCTGATGGAGATGCAGGGACGGCTCATGCGAAAGGAGCGTCCACCGCGCGTCACCCGATATGGAGCATGGCTGCTCGGCCGGTATCTGGCTTATAGCACCGAAAAGGCGCGGGAACAGCT
This sequence comes from uncultured Planctomycetota bacterium, assembly GCA_963771445.1. Classification (GTDB taxonomy): domain Bacteria; phylum Planctomycetota; class Planctomycetia; order Isosphaerales; family Isosphaeraceae; genus JAKAUH01. The sequence goes on from CAVYTQ010000005.1 coordinate 87,036, forward strand.
GGGGTGGGAGCCTTCCATCAGCTATCCCGAGAGCATCGACCGGACGATCGCCTGGTTCAGGAACCAGTAGCTCTTCGCGGGTCGCTGATGGGGAATCGGCCTGAATCCAATCGCCCGGATGAACTCCCTCAGAAAGGCACGGCTCCACCGGTATCGGGCGCGGTTCAACGCCGGTTTCGGCGCCTCGGGTTTATCGGGTCGGGGGGCAATGTTGGCCGATGCCTCGCCACCTTCGACCGCCAGACTGCACCGGAAGCCCATGTAGGGCGACCGCTGATCGGAATTGACGCCGATGCGATCGTAGACGAGCCCGTCCTTGGCGGCCCCCCGAACCGAGCGCTGGATGCCCTGGCGCTTGGCGGGCGGCCCGGTCGGATCCTCGGTCGTTTTGTCGTGGAGCCGGTTGAAGAATTTCGGGTCGTACCAGTCTCTCGCCCATTCCTGGACATTGCCGGCCATATCGAAGACCCCGTACGGAGACACATCCTGGGGGAAGCTGGCGACGATGTCCACCTGGTGATACTTGCGCGGGCGAGTCCATCGGGCCGGCTGGTCACCCCACGGATACCGACGGCCGTCGACCGAACGTGCGGCGAGCTCCCACTGGGCCTCGGTGGGCAGCCTCTTGAGCGCCCACAGTGAATACGCCTCGGCATCGTGGTAGCTGACATACACCGCCGGCGCATCATCGGGCATCGATCGGATCTTGTCGTCGGTCAACCATTTTCCGGGCGGTTGCCCGTGATAGTGGGTCTCCGCGAGGAAGGAGCGAAACTGCCGATTGGTGACCTCGTGCTGATCAATGTAGTAGGTGGAGACCCGGACCTGATGCGATGGCCCGCGCTCGACACCCCCGGTGTCGCTCCCCATCATGAACGTAGCGCCGGGGACCAGGACCATGGGGGCTGCGTCACGCTCGCCGACGATGACCAGCGGCCATCCCGACTCGTGCACGCCCGCCTCGGGCTTTGCACGGAAGCCAGGAGGCAGCATTCTGGCGGGTCGAGCAGCGACGGTGCGCTCGCCTCCGGAGATATTTCCGGCGGGTGGAGCTCCGGTGGACTCGCCCCGGGCCGATGGCACGATCACGGCGGCATCGCCCGGACCTGCGGGCGGATTCGCGGGGTTCATGGGCTGCGTCGGGCCTGTCGCGGGCTGCACCGGGCCCGTCGCGGAAACGATCGTCGGCGGGACCATTCCCGGGGCAGGTGTCATCGAGGGCTGAGTCGGCGGCGTGGATGGAACAGCCGTCGGCACGGGGGAGGGCGCCGGGCCGCCAGTCGTCGAGGCGTTCGTCGGGGGCGCCGGCGCCGGTGATACACCGACCACCCCGGGATTCATATTGACCGGTGGAGCGCCCGATCGCGATCCCGGAGGATTTGCCGAGTTCGGTGGTGGTCCGACCATCGCCAACTGGGGGGGCGGCGTAGTGCCGACCTGCCCGGGGTTGCGGGGCGGACCCGTGGGGGCGCCCGACGCTATGGATGCCATCTGAGGTGGCGACCCTGCGGATGGACCGGGCGATCCAGGCACGGCCGCCTTCTTCTCAGCGAGGATGGATGGCCCTGTGGGGAACAGGGGAAGCTTCTGGGCCGGCCGATCGAGGGCGGCTTGTGCCTGGCCGGCGGCCACGGTGCCCTTGTAGACGGACACGATTCGCTTGAGCATCGCGACGGCTTGCGTGACCTGGTCACGGTTCGCGTATTCCCGGGCGCGATCGAGCATGTAGCCCGCCTCGCCCTCGCGCGATGGGGCGGGGCCACTCGGCGGCAGGCCCGGCGCCAGCGGGGGGTAATTGGCCCCGCCGTCCACGATGACCTCGTCCGAGCCCGGAAAAAGTGTCCGGAAGACGATCCAGCCAAACACCACGAAGCAGAACGCCAGCAATCCGCCGATGATCAAGCGGACGCGCTGTCGCGACTCGATCGTGTCCAGCGCGGGCGTTTCCTCGATCAACACCCGCTTCTCGCCGCCCTCGCCTTCGCGAACCTTCTTCTTCGCATTCTTGGACTTGTCGAGCTTCCTGGCCGGTGATTGGGCCTTGCTCGCGCCAGTAGGTGCGGCAGAGGTCTTCTCCTTGTTCTTGCTCGCTTTATTCTTGTCCGGACCTTCGAGGGATTCCTCCGAATCTTCCTCGGGATCGGGCTCGGTCTTCCAGAGCCTGGGCAGGGGCTGGCCGGGAACGTAAGGGACCTTCTTGTCCTGCTTCGTCGGCTGCGGTTCCTGGGTCTCGGACATGCGATCGCACTCCCGGTTCGGTGACCGAGCGGGCCCAGGCGGTGACTGCAGGCGACGTACCGAACTGGGCTCGTCGTCCTCCACCGTCTCATGATCGGTTTCCGGACACTTTCAGACTAACCCGATGGCCGGATCGTCGGCAAGTCGTACCGCGATCGAGATATAAAGTGCCGGCCTCCGCCCGCCTTGCCCAGTCAAGGCCCAATGGCAGGACAGGACCAGTCCACTGGCTCCCCCTCACCCATTTGGTCCATAATGTGCCGGTCGCAATCCTGATGTACGCCGATCCCCCGACCCGGAATGTTCGACGCGAAGGGAATGTCATCGTGAGCGAAGCCTCCACCGACTCTCGTGCGACGACCAGCCGCCCGACCCACGGCTGCCCCGCCGGCGCCGAACATGACCGCGAGATACCCGAGGTCGACCTGTTCAGTCCGCTGACGATCCGCGGGGTCGAGCTTTCGCAATCGGATCGTGATGTCGCCCATGTGCCAGTACGTCGCACACGAAGGTTTCGCCGACGACTGGCACCTCGTCCACCTCGGCAGCCGCGCGGTCGGCGGCGTCGGCCCTGGTGATCGTCGAGGCCACTGCAGTGACCCGCGATGGCCGGATCACGCCCGGCGACATGGGGATCTGGAGCGACGCCCACATCGAGCCGCTGGCCCGGATCGCCCGCTTCGTCCACTCGCAGGGGGCAGTGGCCGGAATCCAGCTCGCCCACGCCGGCCGCAAGGCGAGTTGCGACCTGCCATGGAAGGGCGGCGCCAGCCTGAAGACGCCGGAGGCAGGCGGCTGGCCAGTCGTCGGCCCCAGCCCGATCCCCTTCTCCGAAGGCGATCCCGTCCCCATGCCCCTCGACCAGGCCGGGATCGACGCGATCGTCGACGCCTTCGAGGCCGCCGCCGCGCCGCGCGCTCGACGGCCGGCTTCCGCGTCATCGAGATCCACGCGGCCCACGGCTACCTGCTCCACGAGTTCCTCTCGCCGCTCTCGCAACCGCCGCGACGACGAGTACGGCGGCAGCCTGGAGAACCGGATGCGCCTGGTCCTCCGCGTGGCCGAGCGGCTTCGGGGCGTGATGCCCGACGAGCTGCCGCTGTTCGTCCGGATCTCGGCGACGGACTGGGTCGAGGGGGGCTGGGACATCGACCAGTCGGTCGAGCTGTCCTGCCGGCTCAAGGAGCTGGGCGTCGACCTCATCGACTGTCTCCTCGGGCGCGCTCGTGCCCCGGCCAACATCCCCGTCGGCAAGGGATTCCAGGTGCCGTTCGCGCGGCGAGATCCGCGACGAGACCGGCATCATGACCGGCGCGGTCGGCATGATCACCGAGACGCACCAGGCCGACGAGATCATCACCGGCGGCGATGCCGACATGGTCTTCATCGCCCGCGAGCTGCTCCGCTCAGCCCTACTGGGCCCTCAAGGCAGCCCAGGAGCTGGGCGTCGAGCCGCCCTGGCCGACCCAGTACGGATACGCCGTGCGCCGCCGGGCGAAATGATCATCGCGTCTCTTGATTGAGGGCGAGCCGTGATGTCATGGAGACACGACGGAACGGGCCCACCGTGGGCTGGGCCATAGGCCAATGACGCCGCGAACCTCCAGACTGGCCGATCCCGGATTCCTGGATCGGTCGCGACCGGGAGATCTTGCCCTTGTCCGACTCGCCGACCGCCGAGCACCGTCGCTTGAGCGATAGCGCCAACCGCCACGCCGACTGGAAGCACTGGGGCCCTTACCTCGCCGAACGCGCCTGGGGCACCGTGCGCGAGGACTACAGCGCCGACGGCAATGCCTGGGACAACTTCCCGCACGACCAGGCCCGCAGCCGCGCCTACCGCTGGAACGAGGATGGCCTCGCCGGCTTCTGCAATCGCTTTCAGAACCTCTGCCTGGCTCCAGCCTTCTGGAACGGCCGCGATCCCTTCTTGAAGGAACGCCTCTTCGGTCTCGCCAACGAAGAGGGCAACCACGGCGAGGATGTGAAGGAATATTACTATTACCAGGATGGGCTCCCGAGCCATGCGTACATGCGCATGCTCTACCGGTATCCCCAGGTCACTTACCCGTACGAGCGGCTGGTGGCCGAGAACCGTTCGCGAAGCCGTTCCGAGCCCGAGTTCGAGCTGGTCGACGCCATCGGCGACGCCCTGGCCGAGGGGCGTTATTTCGACATCGTGATCGAGTATGCCAAGGCCGACGAGGAAGACATCCTCTGCTCGATCACCGCCACGAACCGAGGTCCCGAGCCCGCCGAACTCCACATCCTGCCGCACGCCTGGTATCGCAACACCTGGTCGTGGGGGTACGCCGCGGAACGTCCAGTGCTTTGGGGGGAAGGCACGGGCGTGATCCGCACGACCCACCGGCACCTCGGGGATCGCCGGTGGTACCTGGATGAGAGTCCCGGGGCCCCTGCTCTCCTCTTCACCGAGAACGAGACGAACCGACGACGGCTCTTCGGAGTGCCCGATGCGGGGCCCTATGTGAAGGATGCCTTCCACGATGCCGTGATTGGCGGCCATCGCCAACGGGTCAACCCGGCCGCGCGGGGCTCGAAAGCCGCGGGACACTATTACGCAAACGTCCAGCCCGGCGGCACGATGACCGTACGCACCCGGCTGAGCGACAAGGAGCTCGCCGATCCGTTCGACCGATTCGACGGGGTCGTGCGGAGCGCCGGGACGAGGCAGACGCGTATTACCGGGCCGTCCAGCCGCCCGGGCTCGATGACGAGCGGCGGGCCGTGCAGAGACAGGCCTATGCGGGGCTCGTCTGGTCGAAACAGTTCTACCATTACAGCGTCGAGCTCTGGCTCGACGGAGACCCGGCCGGCCCCGAGCCGCCGGCCGAGCGGCTGGAGGGTCGAAACGCCGGCTGGCGACATTTTTACAGCCTGGACGTGCTCACCGTCCCCGACAAATGGGAGTATCCCTGGTTTGCGGCCTGGGACACCGCCTTCCACTGCATTGTCCTGGCGAGGATCGATCCCGAGTGGGCCAAGCGTCAGATCCTGCTGCTCCTGCGCGAGTGGTACATGCATCCCAGCGGCCAGCTTCCGGCCTACGAGTGGGATTTCTCCGACGCCAACCCGCCCGTCCACGCCCACGCCGCGCTGAAGGTCTACGAGATCGACCGCGAGCTGACCGGACGCGAGGACACGGCGTTCCTCGAAGAAGTCTTCCTCAAGCTGCTGCTCAATTTCACCTGGTGGGTCAACCGCAAAGACCCGGAGGGCCGCAACGCCTTTCAGGGCGGATTCCTGGGGCTGGATAACATCGGGGTCTTCGATCGAAGCCGACCTAACCTGCCCGACGGCCGACGGCTCGAGCAGGCGGACGGCACCGCCTGGATGGGGCTGTTTTGCCTGGACATGCTGGCCATTGCCCTCGAGCTCTCGCGAACCCGCCCCGCGCACGAGGCGATCGCGACCAAGTTCTTCGAGCACTTCCTCGCCATCTCGCACGCCATCAACGGAATCTCCGAGATCGGCCTATGGGACCCGGTTGACCAGTTCTACTACGACGTGATCCGAGTGAACGGGGGCGCCCCCGAGCACCTCAAGGTGCGTTCCTTCGTGGGGCTGATTCCCCTATTCGCGTCGCTGGTGATCGAGCCCGGCACGCTCGAGCGGCTCCCGCGGTTCCGACGACGGATGGAGTGGTACCTGAAGTACCGCCCCACGCTCTCGGGAAACCTGCGACTCATGACCGAGCCGGGCGAGGGAGGAACGCGATTGCTGGCGCTGGCAGACCGCGCGAAGCTCGAGGCTGTCCTACCGCGTCTCCTCGACCCGGCGCAGTTCCTCTCGGACTACGGACTCCGGTCGCTGTCGCGCGGCCTGGCCGACGAGCCCTTCCTCTTCGAGGGGGCCCGGGTCGCCTACGAGCCGGGAGAGTCCGCCGCGCCGATCTACGGGGGTAACTCGAACTGGCGGGGGCCGATCTGGTTCCCGGTGAATTACCTCATGGTCCAGGCGCTGCGGGCCTATCACCGATACTACGGGCCAGGACTGACCTGCGAGCTGCCGCGCGGCGGTCCCCGACAGGCCACGCTCGACCAGGCCGCCGACGAGATCTCGCGACGGCTGGTGAGCATCTTTCTCCCGGGGCCCAACGGCTGCCGGCCGGTCCTCGGGCCGGTGCCGCTCTTCCAGAACGACCCCAACTGGAGGGACCAGATCCCGTTCTACGAGTATTTCCACGGCGACGACGGGAGGGGACTGGGCGCCAGCCACCAGACCGGCTGGACATCGCTCGTCGCCGAGCTGATCACGCAGACCGCCGGACGCCCGCCCCGGCAGTAGGGAACGGCTAAGGTTCCATTTGATCGCTTATGGCATTTGCACTCATTACGCTTCGACCGGATAATCATCACCGGGCAGTCTCGGGCCATTTCCCCGGAGCTGGTCGAGTGGCCAGTCGGCAGCCGGAGGCACGGCCGGCACAGGAGCGCAGCATGCAGTATCGGACGTTCGGGCGGACCGGGTGGTCTGTTTCAGAGATCGGCTACGGGATGTGGGGACTCGCCGGCTGGACAGGCTCGGATGACGCCGAGACCATGGCTTCGCTCGAGCGCGCCGTACAGCTCGGATGCAACTTCTTCGACACCGCCTGGGCCTACGGCGATGGACGCAGCGAGCAGATGCTCGGCCATTTGGTGCACAACCATCCCGAGAAGGAGCTCTACGTCGCGACCAAGGTGCCCCCGAAGAACCGCAAGTGGCCCTCGCGGCGAGAATTCACTCTCGACGACTGCTTCCCGCCCGATTACATCCAGGAATATGCCGAGAAGAGTATCCGCAACCTCGAGCTGACCCGGATCGACCTCCTCCAGTTCCACGTCTGGGAGGATGCCTGGGCCCACGACGATCGCTGGCATCGTGCGATCGAGGAGCTGAAGCGGCAGGCGTTGATTCGTGCGGTGGGGATCAGCGTCAATCGCTGGGAGCCCGCCAATGCCCTCGAGACCTTGAAGACCGGCCTGATCGACGCCGTCCAGGTCATCTACAACATCTTCGACCAGGCCCCCCAGGACGAGCTGTTCCCGCTCTGCCGCGAGCGGAATATCGCCGTCATCGCCCGTGTGCCGTTCGACGAGGGCACGCTCACCGGCACACTCACCTGCGAATCCACCTGGCCCGAGGGTGACTGGCGGAATAGCTACTTCGTCCCCGAAAACCTCGCGGCGAGCGTCGGCCGGGCCGAGGCATTGAGGCCCCTCGTACCGCCCGGGATGACGATGGCCGAGCTGGCCCTCCGCTGGATCCTCGCCGACCCGACCGTCTCGACGATCATCCCCGGGATGCGCAAGATCAGGCACGTCGAGTCGAATATCACCGTAAGCGACGCCACGCCGCTCGATCCGGCCCTTCTCGAAAGCCTGCAGGCCCACCGGTGGGACCGAAGTCCCACCGAATGGTCTCAGTGATGATCAGACCCCTCGCTCGACACCACCGCGCGGGCCCCCTCGCCCCTGGTCCCTCTCCGAAAGTTTGCTAGGCCAGGTGACGGCCGCGCAATCGTCGCGACCCGCACAACCGGCCGGTCGCGGCGGCGATTTCCTGCCGCCAGGCGCCGCCAGCCGCCGATTCCGGTGCGATCCACGCCCCTGAGCTCCAACCCGCCCCTCTGAGCCCCCGGGCGACGATAAGGTCCCCAAAGGGGCCGATGAGGGGCCAGTTTGTGCCTCAGGTCGTCACAGTCGCTTACACCTTCCGATGCGGCGTCGTCACGGCGCGGCCGCCCTCGGGCAAATCGATGAGCGAGTAGTCGCCGAAGAGGTTGGGAGCCTCGCGCTGGAGGAGCTCGAGAACGGCAATGGCCAGACGCCGGATCTCGGCGTCCGCCGCGGCGTCGCCGCGCATTTCGATGAAGTGGCGGAGTGGCGCGGGCATTGCCTGTGACGAAGATCTTGGTCTCGGTGGCATTCGGCAGGACGCTGCGAGCGGCCTCGCGCGCCTTCTTCCTGCGGAGGGTCCGGTCGCCAAGGCCCTTGAACTTTTCGGCCAGCCGGTCGGCCAGCTCGCGATAGGCGTTCTGGCTGGCCTGGACGGCCTCGAGCCAGATCGCGTGCAGCTCAGGGTCCTCGGCGACCGCCTCGGGCTCGACGAACTCGGCCTCGGACTCATCGACGAACCGCTGGCTGAGCTGGCTGTATCCGAACCCGGCGCGGTGGCGGATCAGCTCGTGCGTCAGGCTGCGACTGACCCCCGTGATCAGCAGGTTGAACACCGCGTGCTCGAGCACCGAGCCGTGTCCGACCTCGAGGATGTGGTGGAGATAGGACCGATTGCCCCCCGGCCGGGGTTTGGCGAAGCTCATGTAGCAGACGCGGCCCGCTGTCTCGATGATCTTCTCGCCCGCGACGTCGGTATCGGTTGACCACCGCTCGACCTCGTGATCGTCCAGGAAGGCCGCCAGCGCCTCCTCATCCACGACCTGCCGGCCGACGAGATAGACCTTGGGCTCGCGGATGATGTGCAGCTCGGGTTGAGACTCGACGGTGGACATTGTGGACCCTCCTAACGTCCTTGGCGGGAGTTCTCCATGGCTCCCCATCCTAATCATTTCGCGACGGCCGCCAACCCGAACTGGCCGCGGCATGAGGCGGCCCATCGGGGTCGGGATTCGGGCCGGTATCGGTGCAGTCGAAATGGTCCGGCGGAAGTCCGCCAGGCCGACGGCGCCGGCAGTGGGCCGAACCCGATCAACAAACCAGGCTCGACCTGTTATAATACCAGTCTCCCTGGAGGACGGAACGCCGGGATACCCTGCGCCGTGGTGGCACCGATGCGGAAGATCCGACTCAAATCGACGCCGGCGTCGCGGCTCAGCGAGCACTTCGAGCGCGAGCTGAACGACTCGCAGCGGGCCGCCGTGACCGCTCCCGACGGCTATAACCTGATCCTGGCCGGGCCGGGGTCGGGCAAGACGCGGGTCATCACGTATCCGCGTCGCCTATCTGATCGCCACGCGGCGTCCCGCCGGAATCGATCATGCTGGTCACGTTCACCCGACGTGCCGCCCGCGAGATGGTCCGGCGGCTGGAGACCGCTGATCGGCGAGCAGGCGAGCCAGGTCTGGGCCGGCACGTTCCACCACATCGGCAATCGCCTGCTCCGGCGGGCGGCCGGCTTGCTGGGCTATCAGCCGAATTTCACGATCCTCGACAGCGAGGACCAGCTCGACCTGATCCGCCTGGCCATGGACGACGCCGGGCTCTCCGGCACGGGCAAGCTGGCCCCCAAGCCGGCCGCCGTGCAGCACCTGATCAGCTACTGCGCCAACGTCAACCGGCCGCTGGCCGAGGTCGTCGCCGAACGCAGCCCGAGCTGGTCGCAGTGGCAGCCGCAGATCGAGGCGGTCGCCGCGGCCTACGCCGAGCGGAAGCTCGCCGCCAACTGCATGGACTACGACGACCTGCTCCTCCAATGGGGCCGGCTTGATCCGCGAGTTCCCCGACGAGCGCGCCGCGCAGGGCCGGATGTTCCGCCACATCCTGATCGACGAGATGCAAGACACCAACGCCGTCCAGGTCGCGCGTGGTCGAGGCGATCGCGGCGGCCGGGCGCGGGCAACCTCACCGGCCGTCGGCGACGACGCCCAGTCGATCTACCGGTTCCGCGGGGCCGACTACGACAATATCCTCAAGTTCCCCGAGCGGCATCCCGGTGCGCGGATCTTCCAGCTCGACATCAATTACCGTTCGACGCCCCAGATCGTCGCGTTCACCCGGGCCTCGATCGCCCACAACACAGACCGGGATTCCCCAAGGACCTGGTCTCGGCCCGGCCCGACGGCGTGCCTGCCGCTGGTCGTCTCCACCGAGGACGCCTACGAGGAGGCCGCGTTCATCTGCCAGCAGATCCTCGACGAGCCGCGACAAGGGCCTGGCGCTGGGCCAGATGGCGGTCCTCTACCGCAACCATCACGACAGCATCCTGCTGCAGGGCGAGCTGCTGGCGCGGGGAATCCCGTACACGCGTCCGGAGCGGCCTGCGGTTCTTCGAGCAGGCGCACATCAAGGACGTGCTGGCCTACCTGCGGATCGTGCTCAACCCGCGCGACGAGGCCTCGTGGCGGCGGCTCCTGCTGCTGTTGCCCGGGCGTCGGTCCGGCCAAGGCCGCCGCGATTTACCAGCATCTGGCACAGAGCGGCCGAGCCGCTCGAGGCCGCTCGAGACGGCCGAGGCGATGGCGCTCCTGCCGCCCAAGAGCAAGGGGTTCTTCGCGGGGTTCGTCGGCGATCTCAGGAAGCTCCGGCGCGACCGACCCGGAAGCCAACCCGGCCGCGGCGGTCGGCGCGATCCTCAAGGGAGGCTATCCGGCGACGGTCAGGCTCAAGTACGAGCGGCCCGAGAACCGGATCGCCGACATCGAGCAGTTCGCCCTGCTCGCCGCCAAGTACGACAGCCTCCAGCGGCTGATCGCCGACTTGCTCCTGGCCGGCGACGTCTACGGCATGGACTCGGCCGCCGGCGACGAGCCGCGGCGAGGTCCTGGTGCTCAGCACGATCCACCAGGCCAAGGGGCTCGAGTGGTCGCACGTCTTCATCCCCCGGGTGGTCGAGGAGAGCTTCCCGCACCGCCGCGCCCTCGACGAGCCCGGCGGCGAAGACGAAGAGCGGCGGATCTTCTACGTCGGCGATCACCCGCGCGATGAACGAGCTGACGCTGACTTACCCGCTCACGCATGCGCCCGCGGCGGCCGCGGGCCCGACCGTCTTCACCACGCCCAGCCGCTTCCTCACCGAGATCGACGAGGCCTGCGTCGAGCGGGCCGAGATCGAGCAGGACCGGAACCGGGGCCGATGATCCCTGGTCGAGCTTCGCCGGCCGGCGCGGGCGACCTGAGAACGACCGGGGCGATGATTCGCGGAGTGACCCCGCAGGACTGGAGCTCGCCATGGCCGATCGATGGGTCGCAGCCTGCTGTTCGTCACTGCGTCGGCGGATTCCTGACCTGGCCGCGATCCGCCGGCGCGGCCGGGCGATCCACCGCCCCGCGCCCCGGCCCTTCCGCATCCAGGTCGTGGAGACGGCAGACCGGCCGGGGCGTGCCGCTCGTCGAGCTCAGGACCGTCAACCAGATCCGCTATCTGACCGATAGCAACGGCATCGTCGCCTTCGACGAGCCCGGACTGCTCGATGCCAAGGTCTTCTTCAATGCCACCAGCCACGGCTACGAGGCCGATCAAGGACGGCTTCGGCTACCGCGGCATCGGCGCTCGAGGTCACGCGAGGGAGGTTCCGCCGGATCGCCGATCCGGCGGCTCAACATCGCCGAGCGGCTCTATCGCGTCACCGGCGCGGGGATCTATCGCGACAGCGTCCTCACCGGCGATCCCGTCGCCGATCCGCGAGCCGCTGCTCAACGGCCGGTCATGGGCCAGGACAGCGTGGTCAACGCCGTCTTCCAGGGCAAGATCCACTGGTTCTGGGGCGACACCAACCGGCCCGACTATCCGCTCGGCAATTTCCATGTCCCCGGCGCGACCTCGGAACTGCCCGGGCGAGGCGGGCTGGAGCCCGATGCCGGCGTCGACCTGCACTACTTCGTCGACGACAAAGGCTTCGCCCGGCCGACCGCGCCAATGCCCGGCGACGGGCCGACCTGGATCTCGGGCCTCGTCGTCCTCACGCGATCGGGACGGCCGCGAGCGGATGTTCGCCAACTACGCCAAGATCCGCAAGATGCTCGAGGTCTACCAGCGGGGGCTCGCCGAATTCCAGCCGGAGACCGGCCGCTTCGAAAAGGTCGTCGAGTTCCCCGACGACCGGCGGCTACCGCGGCGACTATCCCGGCGGCCATGCCGTTCCTCCATGAGGATCGCGGGCGTCGAGTACGTCTATTATCGCCACGCCCTACCCCTTGCTCCGCGTGCGGGCCGAGCCGGAGCGGCTCGAGCGATCCCGCGTCCTTCGAGGCATATACCTGCTCTGAAGCCCGGCACCGAGCCGATCCGAGCACCAGCTCGACCGCGGCCCGGAGGGCCCGCTCCGCTACGGCTGGAAGACGGAACACCCAGGTCCTGCCGCAGGACCTGCAGGACAAGCTGATCGCCTCCGGCCGGATCCATCGCCGACGAGGCGCTCTTGAACCTGCGCGACGTCGATCAGCGGCAAGACCGTGCTGGCGCACGGCGGCTCGGTCTACTGGAACGATTACCGCAAGCGCTGGGTGATGATCGCCGTCGAGTCGTACGGCAGCCACGTCGTACCTGGGCGAGGTCTGGTACGCCGAGGCCGACACGCCGCTCGGCCCCTGGGTCTACGCCCGCAAGATCGTGACCCACGACAAGTACAGCTTCTACAATCCCAAGCAGCACCCGATGTTCGACCAGGAGGGCGGCCGGATCATCTACTTCGAGGGGACGTACACCACGACCTTCTCGGGCAACCCCGACCCGACGCCCCGCTACGACTACAACCAGGTGATGTACCGGCTCGACCTGTCCGACCCGCGGCTGCAGCTACCCGTCGCCGTCTACGCGGTCCCGTCCGCCGGTGGCTCGTCGCGACTGGCCACCAGCGGCGGACTGCGCGACGACGGCGATCGGCCATCCCGTGCTGTCGCATTTTTTGCCCTCGATCGTCCCGGCGAGGCCAACCTGCCGGTCTACGGTGAGGTCGACGCCGCCGGCCGGTTCGTCCTGCGCGTGGGAAGCCCTCCGCCGAAACACGGAGACGCCGGCCCGGCTCCCCTGTTCTATCTGCGTGCCGACGACCCGAGAGAGCCGTTGGGCACGTGCGTCCGCCTCTACGAATATGTGGATGAAGTAGGTGGCAATCGATCCTACTCGGTGGACGCGGCGGGTGGAGGGGGAAGGACGACCCGAAGGGCGCACCCGCTCGGGCGGGTCTGGCCGAACCCGGCCGGCTCGCTCCGCTGGTGATCGCCGGATGTTCCCGAACCAGGCGGCATCGTGAGTCCGGGCGACAAAGACCGGGAAAGCAAGCACGCCACCCGACCGGAAAGGAATCCATGAAACGGCCCGAACCTGCCGCTGAGCCTCCGGACGCCGTCGAGTCTTCACCCGTCGAGCCGATGCTCGCTGATGAATCTCCTTCGGCTGCCGAGCTGGACCCGACGGCCTGGGTAGCAGAGATCGTCGAGCTGCTGGAGACCGGCCCCGACGAGTGCCGGCTCGCCATCGAGGGTCTGAACGAAGTCGACTCCAGGGTCCGTGTCGCCATCGTCACGGCACTCGCCGGCTATCGAGAGCGGCCGGCCGTGCGGACACTCCTGCGACTGCTGGGGACCAGGTCCGATCCCGACCTCAGCGCGGCCGCACGCCGGGCGTTGTCCGAGGAGGCATTCCGCAACGACGTGGCCCTGGATCAGCTCGACATCGAGCGACGCGACTTGCCGCCTGTCGTTGCAAGGGTCGATGAATCGAGCCCGCCGGCGACCGCTGCACTGACAACCCTCTTGAAGAGCCCCAGGCACCGCGCACCGGATCGCACGATCGGTCGTGACGGCGGTCAACGGCGACGGTCGAGGTACGATCGTGATTTCCGCCGAGGACGGCTCGCGCTGGCGAACGGCCGGGTTCCACTGCGATCTCCTGCGTGGAATCATCGACGCGACCAGCGAGATCGATCCCGCACCGCCGACGACGGCCGCCCTGGTCGATCAATGGATCAACCGGTTTGGCCCCTCCGACGGGTACATCCTCGACTCTCCCGAGCTGGCCGTCGGCCTGCTGGGTGGGAGCCTGCGGCTTGGGTCGGCGGAGGTGCCGGAATGGGTTAGAGATTTGCTCAACTCGCTGCTCGGATCGGGCGAGTTGCCGAACCGCCTGCCGCCGTTTGAGCCGGCGGCGGAAGGCGTGATCCCTAGCGAAGAGATGCCCGCGCGTGCCGACCTCGTGCTCGACGCCTGCCCATCCTGGCTCGACCGCTCACCGCTCACCTTCGAGCTCGCCACGGAGATGATTCTGCGCGATGGCCGCGTGCAACCCGACCCCATCCGCGATGCCGGGGCATTCCGTTTCCTGTTCGAGCATCGATTGAGCCGTCGTCTGGAGCTCTACGCGCGGATGCTCCTCTGGATGGCCTGGCTCTGGCATACGACGGGTCACACCGAGCTTGTGAGCTCGGCGCATGCGCTGGCCGGGCAGCTCGCCGACGAGCAGTATGCCGTACCGTCGCACCCGTTCATCGTGGCCCTGACCAGCCGAAGCCTGCTCGCCGCCCAGTCGGCGATTCTCGAGCGGAGCAGCCCCGACTCGCTGGAGCCCACGGGCTGATCCCGGCGGGCTTGCTCCGGGCAGAGGGAGCCGACTCGAATCCAGCCGAGAGCCGGGATCCAACGGCGCGAACACCGACGGTTCCGACTTGAGGCCGATGGTCATGAATTTCGACTCTGCCTGCCCTAATAGCTGGCATCGAAGGCCTCACGCGAAACGGACCCGGTCCCGCGCCTCCAGTAGGAGAGTCGCAGTCCCGGGTCCGGTGATCGGTGTCGCTCGGCGGATCTCTTACTTCTTCGCGGCCTTCGCCGCGGCCTTGGGCTCGGCGGCCTTCGCGGCCGGCTTCTTGGTCGCCGACTTCTTCTCGTCGGCCTTCTTCTTCTTCGCGGTGTCGCGTGCGTCGCCCATTGCTCGATTCTCCTCGTAACCTGGACCGAAGTGGTCAGCGAAACTCGAAATGAGCTTGTCGTTTCTCCCCGCAAGAAGAACGACTTTCTTAGAATGACATCCAGATTCTCATGCTTCAAGAGAGATCTTGACGAATTGGTTGTTCCGGTGGTGTCTTAAGTGGATTGAACGCGGTAAGTTCCTGGCTTATAACGCATTTATCGGCATGACCCCGATCGCGTTCGCACCAGGATCACGGAGGCATCGCCATGGACGATCTGTCGCGCTTCTGCTGCCAGCGCCCCGAGTGCCCCGACCACGGCAAGCGGGGGCACGGCAACCTGACCGTCTGCGGCCATTACGGCAAGACCCGGCAGTTCCGGTTGCTCTACTGTCGCACCTGCAAGGCCCGCTTCTCCGAGCGCAAGGGCACCCCGCTGTTCCGCTCCGGACTGCCGCCGGAGAAGGCCCTCGCGGTCGTCGAGCACCTCGCCGACCGCACCGGCGTGCGGGCCACGGCGCGGTTGACCGGCGTGAACCGCAACACGGTGGTCCGGTACGGCCGGATCCTGGGCGAGCACGCCCGGGGGCTCCACGAGGAACTCGTGGCTTTTTCCCCCTCGGACCCGCGAGGTCCAGCTCGATGAGAAGTGGTCCTACGTCTACAAGAAGCAGGCGCACTGCGACCCGAGTAACCCGGCCGACGACCAGCATGGCGACTGGTGGGACCATGTCGCCTACGACGCCGAGCACAGGCTGGTCCTCTGCGTCGTCCCCGGGGCGCGCGGCGTCGAGGAGGCCGAGGCGGTGGTGGCCGACGTCCACCGCCGGACGGAGGGCCGTCCCGTGCTCTTGACCAGCGACGCCTACCCGGTCTATCGGGATGCGATCCTGCACGTCTACGGCGAGGAGGTGGAGGAGACGGCGACGGGCCGGGCCGCCCGGCGGATGGACCCGGAGCGGGTGCCGCCGCCGGGCCTGGCGTATGCGACGGTCGAGAAGCGACGACGGCTGGGGCGGGTGGTCGAGATCCTGGTGCACCTGATCTTCGGGACGATGGCGGCGCTGGCGTCGGCGCTGCGGCGATCGCGGGTGAGCCGGCGGGTCAACGTGTCGTTCCTCGAGCGGCAGAACGCGACCGACCGGCACCGCAACGCGCGGAAGGTGCGGAGGACGTACACGTTCTCGAAGGACTGGCGGGTGCACGAGTCGATGACCTATTTCACGATGTACAGCTATAATTTCTGCTGGCCTGTGAGGACGTTGGGGTATCGGGACGAGGACGGCCGGATGAGGAACCGGTCGCCGGCGATGGCGGCCGGGCTGGCCGATCACGTCTGGACAATGCGCGAGTGGATCACGATGCCTGCCGTTCAATTTGTTTAGGACACCACCGTTGTTCCGCTAACTTCGTATACGGATAAGTCAGCCTCGCGGGAGATGTCGATTCTAAGGGCGGCGGACATTTCACTGCGATGGGCCTTACATCTGGCCGCCGACTCTGCCCAAACATTACACCCAGGCGGGTCCCGATATTCGGATAGGTCTCCTCGGACGTCGGGCCGGACAGGGCGATCGATTTCGGCGTGATCGCCGGTCCGGGGCGGCGTCGCCCCGACGGAAGGACGGACGGACAGAGCGGGCCCGATTCCCCTGCACCGGTCGAAGCATTCGTGCCATTGGCCGGCGGGCCAGCTACCGAAAGGCGCAAGAACGCCTCGGGGCCGGTTACCCTGCCCCGAGGCGCCGGGATCCATCTCATCGATCGAACATCGTGGACCGGTCCGCATCGCGGATCGGCTCGAGCGGGTTCAAAGCGACTCGTAGCAAGTACGGCCTGGCTCGCGGCATTCGCGCAGACTCACGAATCCATCGTCCGGCCCGAACATCTTCATGGTGTGCAGGCACCAGCAGGCCGAGGGCTCGTAGTCCTCGCCCTCGTTGTCTCCCTGGTGGCCATCGAAGATGTACATTCCATTGGAACGCAGGTGACGGCACGGCGCCGCGAGCTTCGTCGCGGCGTCGGCCGGGCCGGGCTCCGGTGTGGGCTCGGAATTATTCATGGCTTGACGGCGTGGCCCGACGGCTCACGCCTCCTCCCAGTATCCCTTGCCGCCGATCGCCCGGATCAAAGCCCGCTTGACCACGGTGCGGGTCAGCGGGAGCTTGTAAGCGTTCATCGACAGCGGTGCCGCGCCCTCGACGGCCGCCGCGCCGGCGGCTGCCGCCGTCTCGGTCGTCAGCCGCTGGCCCGTGATGGCCTTCTCGGCCGCGGCGCTTCTCCAGGGGATGGGCGCCACGCCGTACACGACCACGCGAGCGGCCGAGACCGTCTCGCCGTCCATCTTCAAGTTGACCGAGGCCATGACGATCGGCCAGTCCTGCGCCTGCTTCTGCCGCGTCTCGTACGACGCGTTCTTCCCCGCCGCGGGGATCGTCACCCGGGTCAGGATCTCGCCCGGCCTGAGCGTGTGCTCGCTGTCGGACGAGGTCTTCGGCACCTGGTAGATTTCGTCGACTTTGACCGTCCGCTCACCCTTCGGCCCTCGGATCGTCGCCATGGCGTCGAGCGCCGACAGGGCGACTGCCAGGCTGGACGGGCTGACAAACAGCGCGTCGCCGTCGGTCTGGAAGATCGAGTGATGGCGGTTGTCGCCGGCGCGCACCAGGCTCTTGCCGTCCTTCGTCCCGAGCAGGCCGAAGCCCGAGCGGTAGTACCAGCAACGGGGGCGCTGGAGCAGGTTGCCGCCGAGCGTGCTCATGTTGCGGATCTGCACCGAGCCGACCTCGAGGGTCGCCTGCCAGAGGGCCGGGTAGGCTTCCTTGATGCCGGAGTGCGCGACGATGTCGGCCAGCCGGGTGCCGGCGCCGATCGTCAGGCCGCCGGCCTTCGGGTCGCCCGAGATCCCGCCCAGGTCCTTGACGTCCTTGAGATAGACCACCCGCGCCGGGGAGGTCACGTAGTCCTTCATCCGGCCGAGCAGGTCGATCCCTCCGGTGAGGGCAACCGCGTCGGGGGCGTTGAGGAGCTTGATCGCATCCTCGACCGTGGTCGGGGCAGCGTATTCGAAGGCTTTCATGAGGCTTACGCTCTCCCTTCTCTGGAGGCCGACAAGGCCATCGCGTTGAGCACGTTGCGGGGGGACATGGGCCACTCGGGAACCCGCACGCCGATGGCGTTGGCCACGGCGTTGCCGATTGCCGCGGCGGTGGAGATTGTCGGAGGCTCGCCCACGCCGATGACGCCGCGGGCCTTCTGCTCTTCCGGCTCGTAGGCCCGGACGATGATCTCGGGGATGTCCGAAGCACCGGCGAGCTTGTACCACTCCATGTCGGCGTTGAGCATCCGGCCGGTCGTCGTGTCGACCACCCGCTCTTCAAACAGGCCGTAGTTCAGCCCCATAATCACGCCGCCGTAGACCTGGCTCTCCCAGGTGAGCTTGTCCAGGATCAAACCGGTGTCCTGGATGGCGACGAGCTTCTTGAGCTTCACGACACCCGTCTCGAGGTCGACCGACACCTCGGCGAACTGGCAGCCGCCGACCCCCGACTGGCTGAGACCCTCGATGAACGACCCCGTCTCCGAGATCGTCGCCGTGCCCAGCTTGCGACAGGCGTCTTTCCACGAGCTCACCGCCTTGCCGGCGACACACACCTGTCCGTCCTTGAGGGTCAGGTCCTCGGCCTTGACGTTGTTCAGGGCCGGGGCGATCTTCTTGAACAGGGCGTCGCGGGCCTTTGTCACCGCATCGTAAGTCGGCGGAGCCATCGACGGCGAGGTCGTCGAGCCGCCCGACGCCTGTCCGGGCGGGAACGCCGAGCTGCCGATGCTGCTGATGATCTCGGTGGGCTGGAGGCCCAGCAGCTCGGCCGCGATGATCGCCAGGATCGTGCGGGCACCGGTGCCGATGTCCTGCGTGCCGGTCTTGAGCTCGACCGAGCCGTCCGGATTGATGTTGCAAATCACGCGGTTGCCGGGCGTTCCGCCGCCGCCCCACTGATGCAGGGCCACGCCCATCCCGGTGCGGATCGGGCCGGTGCCCGTCTTGCCGCGCAGCTTGTACTTCTCGCGCCAGCCGATGAGCTCGGCGCCCATCTCCAGCTCGGCCTTGTAGATCTTGGTATGGAAATCGGTCGGGCTCAGGTTCTTGAGCCGGAACTCGATCGGATCCATTCCAAGCTTGGCGGCCAGGTCATCCATCACCGCCTCGGTCAGCGTGCAGCTCTGCGGGTGCCGGGGCGCTCGCATGGCTCGCTGGCTGCCGAAGTTGGTGAAGACGGTCGCCTGGCTGACGTCCGTATTGGCCACGCTGTAGACATAGGGAAGGATGACGTCGGCGCCCGCGCCGATGCCGCCGGTGCCGTGGGCCTCGGCGATCATCGCGACGATCTTGCCGTCACGGTTGGCTCCCATCTTGATGTGAGCCGAGTTGCTCGGCCGATTGCCGCCGGCGAGATGCTCCTGCACCCGGTCGAGGAACATCTTGACCGGCCGTCCGGCCATCTTCGCCAGCCGGGCGGCCGTCACGCCCCAGATGTCCGGGCCGAACTTCGAGCCGAAGCCGCCGCCCATGTAGTCGGTCAACACGGTGACGTCCGCCGGCCGGATGTCGAACGGGCGGGCCAGGTCGCCACCCATCCGCGAGACCGCCTGCGTGCTCGCCCAGACGGTCAGCTTGTCGTCCGACTCCCACTTCGCCGTCAGGCCGTGGCTCTCGAGGCAGACGTGCGTGATCATCGGGACCGCGTACGTCCCCTCGACCGTGACCTCGGCCGAAGCCATCGCGTCGGCCGGCTTGCCCCGGATGGCGCTTCGGCCCTTCCGGACGTTCCCGGGCTGGAAGACCTGGGGAGCCCCCTCGGCCATCGACAGCTCCACCGTCGCGACGTGCGGAAGCACCTCGTACTCGACCTTGATGGCGCGGATCGCGTCCCGGGCCTGCTCCTCGGTCTCGGCCGCGACGGCCGCGACGTCGTCGCCGTGGTAACGCAGGACGGTGCCGAGCACCGGCTTTCCGTCCTTATCCATTACGGGCTTGCCGTCCTTGTCGAACTGGTCGCCGTTGGCGATGGCGACGACCGCCTTGACGCCCGGCATCTTCTGGGCAGCCGAGATGTCGATCGACTTGACCCTGGCGTGGGCGTACGGGCTATAGAGCATCACGCCGAAGAGGGTCCCCTCCGGCCGGACGTCCGAGGGATACTTCGCCTTGCCCGAGGCCTTCATCAGGCCGTCGAGCCGCGGGATGCGCTTGCCGATGTGGGTCGGTGTTGCGGGCCACTCTGCCATGGGTCAGGCTCCTTTCGTGGCTTTGGCGACCTGCATCGCGGCCGCCACGACGCCGACATACGTGCCGCAGCGGCAGATGTTCCCGTCGATCCCCTCGCGGATCTCGGCCTCGGTGGCGTTCGGGTGCTTGTCCAGGAACGACTTGACCGCCGTGACGAATCCCGGTGTGCAGTAGCCGCACATGAGGCCGTCGTTCTGGTGGAAGGCATGGGGAACGCTCTGCTCGCCGGTGTCGAAGCTCTCGAGCGTCTCGATCTTCTTCCCCTGGCACGAGACGGCAAGCGTGGTGCACGAGTAGATCGGGTCGCCGTCAACGATCGCCGTACACGCGCCGCAGGTCCCCCGGTCGCAGACCCGCTTAGGGCCGGTCACGTCCAGCCGGTGACGCAGGGTGTCGAGCAGCGTGCTCCTCGGCTCAACCTGGCATGTGCGATCCTGGCTATTAACCTTCAGCGTGATCTCGACGGTGCCGCTGAGGACCTTGGGCTCGCCGTCGGCGGCCCTGGCCTCGTCGAGCAGTCCGACCGCCGGACCCGTGAGCACGGCCGTGGCCGCGGCCACACCCGACCCCCGCAAGAAGTCGCGCCGGCTGTGACCGGCCGGCTCGCCCGGCTTCCTGGTCTTCTGATCTGTCATCGAGCGAATCTCCCGTTTCCGTTCGCCCCACGTCCAAGGTAACTCGCGGATCGGATCCGCCGCCGACGGCCGCCCATCTGGCCGGCCGGTCGGTGCGGTCCCGACCCGATCGATCTATTACAGTACGCCGCTCCACCGACCGCGACAAGTGCCTCGTACGACCGATCAGGCGGGCGTCTCGGTGCTCACGTCGAACCGCTCGAACGCGAGGGCGACCAGCATCGTCATGGGCACGATCTCGGCCACCAGGACACCCAGGCCCGTGGCGATCGTCGCGGCCCACGACCCCCCGCTCACCACGTAGGCCATGAACCCCATCCCCGCGGCCACTCCCAGCAATGGCCCCAGGACGAGACCGTGGATGACGAGATACATCAGTCGGCGTCCCAGACTATTGAGGTCCGCGACGCCCGACACTTTCGGGAGGGGATAGAGTAGGAACGCCAGGCTGCTGCCGGCAAGCAGGATCACATCGACAGGGAATGCCAGAGCGGCAACTGCGATCATCGGCGGTCCCAACGTCTGGGTGGTGACGGCATACACCCCGACCGTCGCGAGCTGCACGACTGCGAAGACCAAAGCAGGTCCCACCAGCTCGCCGGCGGCGATCGCCAGCGGCCTCATCGGAAGGGACTTGAGCACATCGAGATGGTTAACGTCACCGCGGAATGACACCGGCAGGGCCATCTGGAACAGGAACATGAAGTAGAAGATCGCTCCGAGGCCGAAGCCGGCATTGCCAAATGACCCAGGACTTATCCCGGACAGCATCCACCTCCAGCCCAGGTAAAAGACGCCCCCCACCACGATCAACCGAACCATTCCCCGCGTGAGGCGGGCCGTCAAGACGAGCTGCCGCGCCGCAATCGGGCCGGCGCCACCTGCCCACGGAAATCTCGGCAGTCCGCGGCCGCTGCGTTTCCCCGGCAATGCCACGTAGGCGCCCCCGGACCGCTTGAGCCGCTGCAGGGTCTCGTAGACCTGCTGGCTGATCGCCGTGGACCATTCGAGGTAATCTGCGTCGAGCTTCAGGACCAGGGCAAGCATCGCCACGTCGATCGCCGCCGCCGCGGCCCCCCAGCCCACGAGGTCGGGAAACCAGCGCTCGGCGAGCGCCGTGTTGGTGAAGACCTGGAAGGGCGCCAGCAGCACCCGCCCCGTCCAGGTCGACCCGAAACTCGCGGCCACCTCGAACGACCGCAATGACGGCGACCTCCCGATCGCCTGCGCCAGCCCGACCGAGACGAGCATCCCCACCACAACCAGCACGATCTTCCGGACCCGAGAATGCGCGGCCTCGGCGACGATCAGCCGCGCGAGCGTCACCGCCAGGCCCGACAGGTTGATGAAGGCCAGCGACAGCGTCAGCCCCACGAACGCCGCGAGCCGGCCGTGGAACGCCAGTACGAGCGGTGACATCGCGAGGAGCAACGCACCCACAATGATCCCCAGGCCCCGCCGGACGAGCTTGAACAGCAGCAGCTCGCGACGGTTGAACGGCCCGGGAAAGAGGAAGTCTACCTCGGCGGCGCTGAAGAGGAGATACCCGGTCCCTTTCGAGCCGAGCACCGCCTGGAGGAAGAGCAGCATCATCAAGAGCGGATAGTACGGCGCGGCCGACCCGAAGTAGACCTTCACCTCGGGGATTCGCTCGAGGAAGAACGTCATGCCGATCAGGATCGCCAGGTAGAACCCGAGGCGCTCCCAGCATGAGCACCAGCATGAGGATGCCCCGGAAGCTGCGAGCTCCACGAAAGAGCGTCTGCCACGACGCCCGGTTGATGAGCCGCATCAGCTTCCACAACGCCGGATGCATCGATAGACTCCCCCTGCCCCGAGCCGACACGCGGGCGATCGTCGCACGACCGCGGCTCACACCGGCGTCTCGGTGCTCACGTCGAACCTCTGGAACGCCCAGGCGACGAACAGGACCAGTGGAACGACCTCGGCCACCAGGACCAGCCAGCTCGTGATGCCGAACGCCGCCCACGAGCTGCCCGAGAAGTAAAAGGCCCCGCCACCGAGTGCCGCCGGTAGGGCGGCCAGCGGGATCAGCAGGAGGAACTGGAGCAACATGAACAGCATCATCCGGCCCATCACCTGGAGCTCGACCGTCGTTCCCATGCTCGGGCGGGCGGGGTAGAGCAGGAAGGTCCCGTTGTTCAACGAGAGCAACATTGCGTTGAACGGCGGGCAGAATGCCGCCGCCGCCAGCATGCCGGTCCAGCTTGTCGGCGACGCGGCCGTCAGCAAGCCGAGCAGGACAAACTGCAGCGCCGAGAGCAGCGTGACACCCCCGGCCAGCTCGCCGACCGCAACCATCTCGGGCCGGATGGGGAGCGACTTGAGGAAATCGATGTGGTCTACATCGCCCCGGAATGCCCAGGGTAGCTGCATGGAGAAGAGGAACGTCAGGTAGAAGATCAGGCTCGTTCCCATCACGGGGATGAGCTGCGAGGCTCCTGCCGGCATGGCCCCCTTCTGCGAGAAAACAAAGCCCAGCGAAAACACCACGCCCATGATCAGCGTGATGATCAGCACCTGCCGCGAGGTTCGCATGGCGATCAGCAACTGGCGCCAGGCCAGCGGACCGATGCCGGCCAGCCACGGGAGCGACCTCAACCGCAGCCGTGCAGCCCCCGCACCGGCAGGCATTGCGACGCCACCACCTTGCTTGGTGCGGCGGACCCGCTCGTAGACCTTCTGACTGATCGTCGCGGCCGATTCGATGTAATCGGCGTCCAGCCGGAAGACCAGCCAGAGCAGGGCTGCGTCGATGGCCAGTGCCCCCGCGGTCCACATGGCGAAGTCGGGAAACCACCGCGCCGCGAATATCACCCGGGTGAAGACCTCGAAGGGAGCCAGCAGCACGACGAAGATCGGTGACTCGCGCAGGTTGGCGATCAACTGGCCAATCGACTCGCCCGGCGTCTTGCGGAAGACTTCACCCAGGCCGACGAGCACGAGCACCGCCAGCACCAGCAGGACCGCTTGCCGCCCGCGGGTATACGCCCGCTCGGCCACGATCTGCCCGCCCAGTGCCACCACCATCCCCAGCAGTTGGATCATCCCGAGCGAGAGGACCATCCCGACGTAGGCGCGCGGCCAGTATGGCAGCGACGAGAGCATCGACACCGAGAAGATCGCCGACATGACCAGGACGGACAGGAGGGTCTTCACCAGCTTGTAGGTCAGCAGCTCCCGGCGCCGGAACGGGCCGGCGAACAGCATGTCTACCTCGGCGGGAGTGAAATACACCGCGGCCTCGCCCGCCGATGTGAGGACGAATATCAGCGCGAGCCCCAGAAGGCTGGGCGTGGCGAATGGCGGTATCGTCCCGGGCGGTGGCCGAAACCCCGCACGGCTCCCGAACCAGATCTGGTTGCCGATCATCAGCCCGAAGAAGCCGAGGATGAACAGCACGACCAGGGCGCCTCGAATCGTCCGCATGCCGCGAAGCGTGCGCCGCCAGGACGCCTTGTTCAACAGGAGAAGAAGCCGGAAGAGTGCTGGGTTCATGTGTGCCCCGGGCGATCGCTGATCGGTGCCAGCATGACGTTAATGCCAGGCCGGTGAATCTCGGCAATTGCCACGCTGCCCGAAGTCGCTCAGGGTGTCCGGGCCTGGTCGGTGGCCCGGAAGAAGACATCCTCGAGCGAAGTATCCCCCTGGAGACCGGCGTACTGCGCCGCGCCTCGTCGAGCGTCCCCGAGAACAGGCATTTTCCGCGGTTCAGGATCAGGAGATGAGTGCAAAGGTCCTCGACCAGCGCGAGCAAGTGCGAGCTGACCATGACCGCGGCCCCCGCGGCGGCCCGCTCGGCGATCGAAGCCTTGAGCGTGCGGATCGCGTACGGATCGAGCCCCGTCAGCGGCTCGTCGAACAGGATGGCACGTGGGTCGTGCAGGTAGGCGCAGCAGATCGCCACCTTCTGCCGCATCCCCCGCGACAGTTCCTGCGCCATCGTATTCCGCTTCTCCGTCAGCTCGAACTGCGCGCAGCAGCGCCTCGCCCCGGGGCTGGAAATCCGCGACGCGATAGGCCGAGGCGATGAACTGGAGGTGCTCCCAGACGGTCAGCGCGTCGAAGAGCTTGGGGTCGTCGGGAATATAGGCAAGCTCGCGCTTGGCGGCGACCGGGTCGTCCACGACGTCGTGCCCGGCGACGAACAGCCGCCCCCGCGTCGGCCGGATGATCCCCGCCAGGGCGCGCAGGGTCGTCGTCTTGCCGGCCCCGTTGGGACCGACCAGCCCCAGGATCGCACCGGCCGGCACCTCAAAGCTGAGGCCGTCGACCGCGATCGTCTCGCGATAGGCCTTGTGGTAGTCGTTCACGCGGATCACGACGTTCCTCCCGCGGTTTCAGATCCGTTCGCCCGGGCCAACGGCCTGGGACGACACCGTATCGGCCGACGATTCGATGGCCCGGCGCTCACGGCTCGACTGGCAGCTCCGTCCGGACACTCCACTCGTTCCACGAGCCGTCGTAGTTGACCAGATCGGTGTATCCCAGCCGCGCCAGGTTGAAAAGGACGACGGTGGCCGCCACCCCGCCGTTGCAGTAGGCCACCACGCGGCCAGGATGGACTCCCTGCTTCTCGACGGTCTTTCGGACCTCGTCCGTCGATAGGAAGCCGCCGCCGTTTGCGAAAAACAGCTCGCGCGGCACGTGGATCGCGCCTGGGATATGGCCGCCCCGAGGGCCGCGTCGCCGCGCCCCGGTGAACTGCCCCGCATCGCGCGCGTCCACGAGCTGGAACTCGCGACCGGCGCCGATCGAGAATCGCGCGGAGGGCCTCGGCGGTCACCCGACGCTCGGGACGCGGCTTCGAGGTGAAGACCGCCCGAGGTACCGTGACCTCGCCCTTCTCCGACGGCCGGCCCTCGTCTTGCCAGCGGTTCCAGCCGCCGTCCAGGATGCTGACGCGGTCGTGCCCGTGGTAACCCAGCGCCCACCAAAGCCGCGTCGCGTACTGGCCGCCGGCATGATCCACGGCGATCACGTGGGTCTCGTCGCCGATTCCCCGCATGGCCATCGCCTCTGCGAAGATGTCGGCCGGCGCGACCTGCACCGGGACCGAATCCCCCTGGTCGATGATGTCGCGTGTCCAGTCGACATAGACCGCCCCCGGGATATGCCCGGCCAGGTACTCGTCGCGGGCACCCCGATACTCCGCCTCCTCGACCCCCGGCCCGACCGGCCGGGTCACCACATAGCCCCGCATGTCGACCACCCGCACGTCGGGGTCGGTCAGATGGTCCGCCAGCCAGTCGGTCGTGACGATCATGCCCGGTCTTGGTTCTCGATGTTCGGTTCTCGGTCCCGGGGAGGATTCGCAACGTCTCGCAGGCCCACGATCTGCCCGCGCATCCCCGATCACGTCATGAGAATAGCCGAACTCCGACCGAAGTAGTAGGGAGTAGGCTGTTGATCGCCCAGCCCGCAGCCCCTAGAGTCTGCCATGCGTGAACCCGGCCCATGTCGCCGACCCCTGAACACCGGAAACCGACAACACAGCATGAAAGCCGCAGTATTCGACAGCTTTGGCGAACCTGCCGAGGTCTTGCACGTGCGCGACGTCCCCGAGCCGCACCCCGGGCCGGGCGAGGTCCGAGTCCGGATGATCATGAGCCCGGTGAATCCCTCGGATATGCTGGTCGTTCGGGGTCGGTATGGCGTGCTGCCCAGCCTGCCCTCGACTCCAGGTTTTGAGGGTGTCGGCGTGGTGGACGAGGTCGGCTCCGGGCTCCTCGGCCGCCTGGTCAAGGGGAAGCGTGTGCTGGCGATCAATGGCGCCGGCGGCAACTGGGCCGAGTACGCGGTGATCCCCGCCCGCCAGGCCCGGCCGATCGCCGACGACATCCCCGACGAGCAGGCGGCGGCCGCCTTCGTCAACCCGACCACCGTGCTGGCGCTGGCGCGGCATGTCCTGAAGGTCCGCCGGGGCGAGTGGCTGCTCCAGTCGGCCGCCGGCTCGACGCTCGGCCGCATGATGATCAAGCTGGGCCGGCACGACGGCTTTCAAGCACGCTCAACGTCGTCCGCCGTCGCGAGGCGATCGACGAACTCAAGGCGCCTCGGCGCCGACGCCGTCATCTCCAGCGCCGAGGGTCCGATCGACGAACAGGTGCGCCGGATCGTCGGGTGCGGACGGGGTTCGCCACGCGATCGACCCCGTGGGCGGCGAGACGGGAGCCGCCGTCTTCCGCTCCCTGGCGGACGATGGGCGTCTCATCCTCTACGGCACGCTCTCCGGCGAGCCGATCTCCATCGATCCCCGGCTCGTGATCTCGGGCCGCCGGAGCGTCGAGGGCTTCTGGCTCGGCCACTGGATGCGCGAGCGATCCATCCCTGCGTCCCTCCTCGTCTTCCGGGAGATGGCATCCATGATCCGCAAGGGCGTCCTCGACTCCGAGATCGGCCGCACCTATCCCCTTTCCGAGATCCACGAGGCCGTGACGCAGGCCGACGCGGTCGCCCGCCAGGGCAAAGTGCTCCTCCGCCTCGGGAGACTCGGTGACAATCCGTCCCTGCAAGCAAGCTCTGATCGGACGTGGTCTCCCGCTGCGGAACCCGCGGCTTCTCGGCTTTTTCAGGATTTTGTTCGCCGGACGGTCACATCGCCGCTACAATCAATGAGGTTGTGCTGATCCCGATTTCCCTCGATCGCGGTCCCGCCCCACGAGGGTCGACTCGGATCCGGCACCGTTCGATCCCACCCGACGTAAGCTGTTGTCGGCCATAAAATTGTGGCGTGTCTCGGTTGCTCCAGGCTAGCCCAGGGCCGCCATTTCGCCGCAGCGATTTCATGGATGCCTCGATTTGCATGGGCTATCTTACTTGAGTGACGCGGCGGGTATCGCGGAATGGCCCGAGCCAATCGGCGGGCCAAAGTCGGAATGATTTGCGTATCGGAAGCGAGGGATGAATTAACGATGAGTAGCGGAACGAGCGGTGCTCAAGATTGGCGAGCGGTGGCCTGTCTGGCCCCCAGCGGCGAGCGGTTGCTTTGCGTCGGCGAGAGCTCTTCCCAGGTCCGTGCGGCGTACACCGGCGCGTGGGGCGAGGTGATTCGCGACGAGGATCGGCCGACCGTGCGGGCGATCTCGCTGCAGAAATGGACCGGTCAGTTCTGGTCGGGCCAGTGGGAGCACCAGATGTTCCTGGCGTTGCCGACGGCGCGGCCCGCCAAGCCCGGCGCGGCCGAAGGTGCGGAAGCCGAAGCGAGATCGAGGTGGAAGAGGAAGAGGAAGAGTCAGCCTCGAAAGCGAAGAAGAAGGGCTGAGCCCCGGCGTCTGTTCGCCCATCCTGTCGCGCCAGGTACTGCGACCCGTGTTTCCGGTCGAGACGAGCCATTCAACCCCCGGGGAACCCACCGGGGGTTTTCCTTTTCACGGCCGTGCAAGCTGGAAGGGGTCGCGCTCGTCGCGACTGGCCCAGACCTCGAAGCGCCGGGAACGCTGCGGCGACCCGGCCGGCCAGGTCCTCGACACCGATCCGCTCGGTCGCATGGTGGCCGGCCGCGATCAACCCGAGTCCCAGCGCCTCGGCCTCGACGCCGCGGTGAAACTTCGCCTCGCCGGTCAGCAGCACGTCCGCTCCGGCCCGGACGGCGTCTTTGAGAAAATCGTCGCCCGCCCCGCAGGCCACCGCCACCCGTTGTACGGTGCGCGTCGCGGGCGCCGACCACCTGGACACACTCGGATCGAAGTATTCGCCCGACCTCCAATGCGAAGTGGCGAAGGCTCATGGCCTCTTCGAGGTCGCCAACGCGACCGGCGCCAGCGGGAGCGGCCCCCGTTCCGGGTGACACGGGCGAGTGCAGCGGGTAGACATCGATCGCGGGCTCCTCGTACGAGTGGCGATCGCGAACCGACACCATGACGCTCGCGAGCCGTTCCGCCGGGCAGACGAACTCGATTCTCAGCTCCGGCACCCGCTCGCGCCGGCCCTTCTGACCCACCGACGGGTCGGAAGACTCCGTGCCGTAGAAGGTCCCCTCCCCCGGTATCGCAAACGAGCACTCGCGATAAGCCCCAATGATCCCCGCGCCCGCCGCGAATGCCGCTTCCATGACGTTTTCGCGATCCGACTCCGGCGTGAAGACGACCACCTTGAACGACGCTGGCCCCGCGCCCGTGCTCGCGCCGCGAGCCGGCTCGAACGGCCGAAGCACCTTCGCATCCCGGATCCCCAGCACCCGGCAGAGCAGCTCGTTGATCCCGTCGCGTGTGTTGTCGAACGCCGTGTGCGGGCTGGCGATCGCAATCCCCGCGCGGGCCAGCGACCACAGATGGCCAGTCTCGGCCCGGTCGGCTCGTATCCGGCGGGTCTCGCGAAAGAGGACCGGGTGATGGCTGAGAATCAGCGCGGCCCCCTCGCGGATGGCCTCCGACGCGGTCGCTGGTGTCACCGTCAGGCAGGTCATGACCTTCTCAACGGTTGCGGACGGGTCTCCCCAGAGGAGTCCGACGTTGTCCCACGGCTCGGCCAGGTGCGAGGGGGCGAATCCTTCGAGCCAGGCGGTCACGTCAGCGACGGTCGTCATGAAAGTCGGCCTCCCGATGTGAGCGACGATCGAACCAGGTCGCTGAGCGCCCGGGTCAGCGGTCCGGGCGTGGGCAGGGCGGCCTCCAGCAGGCGGGCCACGGGTACGATCCCTCGGACCGAGTTCGTCAGGAACGCCTCGTCGGCGCAACCGATCGCTTCGAGCGGCACCGGGGCCTCCCTGACCTCGATCCCCGCGAGCCGGGCCTGATCGATTACCACACCGCGCATCACGCCCTCGAGCAGCGGTCCGTCCACGCCCGGCGTGAGCAACGTCCCGCGCACGACCAGGAAGATATTGGCCCGAGTGCTCTCGCAGATCAAACCCTCGGGCGTGACGCAAAGCACGTCGTCGTTGCCCCTCGCGAACCGCTCGCTCCTGCTCGATCCGACGCCGCCAGTAATTGAGCGTCTTGTGCCGCGCGAGGGGGTCGTCGGGGTCCACGCAGCATTGTCCTTCCAGATGCGGACGCCGATCTCATCCGGCCGAGCCGGCGGCAGCGGACTCGCCGTCATCCAGAGCGTCGCCCAGGTTTGCTCTCACTCCAGACCGCCCGACAGCATGATCCGAAGGCGGATATCGATCTCCGGAGCGATTCCGCTGGCAGCGTGCAGGCGACCAACCGCCTCGAGATTCGGGCTCGTCCGACGGGTCCAGCCGCAGGCTCGAGCGCCGCCGGCCGACCGCCGAAGCCGTGCGAGGTGCCGATCGAGCAGTGTCGCGCGACCATTCCAGGTCCGCGAAGGTCTCGAACAGTCCCAGGCCATGCTCGAACGTCCGGTCGAGGACGCTGACGCGCAGCGCCTCGTCGGCGACGAGCTCGCCGCGGGTCCAGATCATGGCGACGACTCCTCCCTGCCCCTCGAGGACCGCGCGGAGCGCCCGGCCCTTGGCGAGCGTCTCCTCGTATTCGGCGTCCGGGTCGGAGTCGGCGACGATCCCGCCGCCGACCTGGTAGCTGGCGCGATCGCCCTCGACGAGGATGGTCCGGATGGCGATGTTGAACGCCGCTCGTCCCGCCCCGGCTCAGGTAGCCGATGGCGCCCGTGTAGAGGCCGCGGCGGTTCGGCTCCAGCTCGTCGATGATCTCCATCGCGCGGATCTTGGGCGCGCCGGTGATCGAGCCGCCCGGGAACATCGCCCGGACGACGTCGATCGGGCCGGTGCCCGGCCGCAGTCGCCCCTCGACCGTCGCGACCAGGTGATGCACCTGCGCGAAACGATTCGACCTCGAGTGCCTCCTCGACGCGCGACCGAGCCGTACTCGGCAGACGCGGCCCAGGTCGTTGCGTCTCGAGGTCAACGATCATGGTCAGCTCGGCGCGATCCTTGGGCTGAGGCGGCCAGCTCGGCGGCAAGCCGCGCGTCTTCCTGTGGCGAGTCGCCCCGCGGCCTCGTCCCCTTGATCGGCCGCGTGACGATCCGATCGCCACGAGTCTGGTAGAACCATTCCGGGCTGGCGGATACGACCGCCAGGTCGTTCCATCGAAGGAACGCGGCGAACGGCGCGGGGCTGCTCGTGCCGCAGACGGATGTAGAGGTCCAGGGGGTCAATCCTTCCGCGTCGCCTCGAACCGTTGCGACAGGTTGACCTGAAAGATGTCCCCGGCCTCGATGTAGTCGAGGACTCTTCGCACCGTCTCGCAGTAAGCCCGGCGATCGAACGCACTAACCGCGGCCGAAATCGGACTCGCGTACTCGCCGCTCCCCTGGGCTTTCAGAGATTTGCGCGAGCCGCTCGGCCCAGCGCCGGCACCGCCGTTCGCACGCCCGTCGCCCTTCGCCGGTGAGGTCCCAGGCCTGCAGTCTCACCTCTCCTGTGAGGCCGTCATGGACGACGGCCGTATCGTACAAGCTCATGCGGATATCGGGCATACGCGAGTCGCCGGGTAGTCGCCGGGGCAACCGCTCGAGCCACGGAGCCAGATCGTAGCCGAAAAACCCGATCAGTCCGCCTTGAAAAGGTGCGCGTCCCGGTTCGGACGCATCGGCCGGGTTCGCCAGGCGATATCGATCGATCAGCGCCGCCAGCGCGGGCAGCGGATCGCCCTCGCCTGAATCGATCCAGCCCTCCGGGCTAGCGATCTTCCAGCGCTCCCCGGTCGCCTCGAAAACCAGTCGGGGCCCGGCCGTGTAGATGCTCCAGCGCCCCGGCTCACCAAACCGCCCGCTCCCCTCGAGGATGGCCGGCTCGTGCCAGGTCCCGATCGCAGCCGCCAGCCGCTCGGCCGTGCACTCCGAGTGTCCATCCAGCCTCGACGCCGAGATCGCAGCTCTCCACGTGTTACCTCATCCCACAGCCAGACGCGGGCCTTTCCTTGATTCGATCATGAAGAAATCCGCCGGGTCTCGCAACCTTGACCGTGTGGAGCCGGCGACGGGCGCATCAGGTCGCTGTCGAGACGCTCATTTCCCTGGGCTGCTCCGAAGTCACGACCATGCCGCGGGATGCACGACCCCGGCCGGCCCATACGTCCCGCAAACCCGATGAATTCGTCGCGACCCGAACTTGCAGGGCTCGATTGGACGGCATTTCTCGCCTTCCCTTGAACGTCAGGCCGCCTATAATTCCACTGATCCTTTCTCCAGTCCGGAGAGTCCGTCGTTGAGGGCCTGCGATGAGCGTCCCGCCACGTCGTGAACCCGGTTGTCTGCGGGCGCATTCATCCCGACCGACGGTCCCGGCCGCTCCCATCTGGATCCTGGCACGATCCTTGCCCTTAGTGGGAGCGTAGTAATGATAGTTATGGTGAATTCAAGTTTCCCCGCCGACGTTGGCAACCGCGTCGTGCGCGAAGGGTGAAACATGGCCACCCGAAAGACGAAGAGCAGGGCGCGAGACGGTCGATTGCGACTCTGGCCGGCGGGATGGTTGAAGCCCCGCGGCAGCGACCCGGAAGCCCCTCCGGACAGGCCGGTCCTGCCGCCAACCGAGGTCGCCCCCAGGCTGCGGCCGGTGGCCCCAGGCCAACGCGACCTGTCGCGTGATGATTTGAAGCAACAGATCGGCACCGCGGCGATCGCATTCCGCGGCTATGACGCGAGCAACATCGGCCGAGGGCCAGAGCTACTGGCGCATCCGGTCGTACGGCCCGGTCGTCCGCGAGATGCTGGACCGAGCCGTCGAGGGTGTGCGCCGACGTGGTGAAGAAGGATGTCAACCTCGCGGGTCGCGTCGCGGCTCGTGCTGCCGGCGACGCTCGACACGTTCGTGGAGGACACGGCGACGATCGTCTCGCTGGAGCTGGCCCAGGTCCGACTGCTCGAGGAGGTCTTCGAGGTGCCGGTGCGCGACGCGGTGCTCAGCTTCGGACACAGCATCGGCGAGCTCTCGGCGCTGGTGCTCGGCGGCGTCTACGAGATGGAGCAGCTCCTGCCGATCCCGCTGTCGCTGGCGCACGACTGCGCCGACCTGACCGCCGACACGACGATGGGCATCCTGTCGAGCCCCAGCGGGTACGCTCGAGCCCGAGCGGGTGCAGAGGCTCTGCTCGGCGATCAGCAGCCGGGGCCACGGGCTGGTCGGGCCCTCGACGTTCCTCTCGCCCTACCAGGTCATCCTGCTGGGCCAGGCCGACACGCTCGACCTGCTCGAGGCCGAGATGCGCGACTACCTGCCGACGGCCGTGACGCTCCGGCGCCGGCCCAACCAGTGGCCGCCCTTGCACACGCCGCTCGGTCTGGGAGCGGAGCGTTCCCAACCGCGCGGCCGTGGCGCTCTACCACACCGGCGGCGGCAACTGCCGGCCGCGGCCCGATGTGGTCTCGTGCACGACCGGCCGAGCCAGCTACGACGAATGGAACAGCCGCGAGATCCTCACGGAGTGGACCGATCACCCGCAGCGGCTCTGGGACGCGATGGAGCACACGCTGGCCTCGGGCGCGGAGCTGGTGATCCACGTCGGCCCCGAGCCCAAGCTGATCCCGACGGCGTTCGATCGGCTGAGCGGCAAGGTCATGAAGCAGCTCAAGAGCCGGCACCTGGACAGCCTGGGGCGCCGGGTGCTGCCGAGCATCAGCCGCAACCACTGGCTGGCCCGCAAGCTGCCGCTCAACGCGGTCGTCTTCCGGGCCCCGTTCGTGAATCACCTGATCCTCGAAGATTGGCTGCTGGCCCAGGACGTGGCCTGAGGCGCCACCGCACAATCCGGCCGGGCCAGCCCGTTCCCGCGCCGGCGCCGACCGCGCATAATAACCGCCAGGTCGCTGGCCCTTGACGGTGCGGATGGGGCGGCGGGGCGCATGAGGCCGCGTCCGCATGACGATCGCCGGGCGTGACGAGGTTCCCCGGCGTCCTCCCGTCCCTGGCGGCTGCCGGCGATCCTCTCACCGCGCCCGGTGCGCGCCTGCGCCGCGATCGAGTCCCATGAGTACCGAGTCGAGGAGCCCGAGTCCGAAGACGCAGGTCCGGGAGCCCGAGGCCCAGACGTTCGTCGAGACGGCCCTGAAGCTCGGGGGCAAGAGCGAGGAGGAGGCCCGCAAGACCGGCACCCTCGACCGGGCCGACGACCAGGTCGAGGCCCTGTTCGCCGCCCGGTATCAGACGGCCCACAGCCCCGTCCACCGGGCCGTCTGGGACCACCAGTTCCCGGTCGAGCTGTTCGTCCCCGAGCCGCGCACGGTCCCGCCCGAGTGCGAGCGGACGATGGACGACTCGCTCGAGGTCGTCCGCCGGCACCGCGACGCCGGCACGCTGTTCGACGCCGACGGCAAGATCACCGAGTCCGTGCTCGACGAGCTGGGCGCCGCCGGCTACTGGGGCCTGCTGATCGACCCGCAGTACGGCGGCCAGGGCGCGCCGTTCGCCGCCTTCGCGCGGTTCCTGACCCGGATGGCGACGATCGACCCGACGGTCGCCGGCCTGGCCTCGGTCCACGGCTGCATCGGCGCCGTCGACCCGCTGCGGACCTTCGGCACGCCCGAGCAGAAGCAGCAGTACCTGCCCGCTGCTGGCCAGCGGCGAGAAGCTCTCGGCCTTCGCCCTGACCGAGCCCGGCGCCGGCTCCGACCTGACCGCCCTGCGGACGACGGCCGACGCTCGACGGCGACGATTACGTCGTCAACGGCGAGAAGCTGTTCATCACCAACGCCATCCCCGGCCGGACCGTCGGCCTGGTCTGCCTGATCGACAGGCAAGCCGGCCGTGCTGATCGTCGACCTGCCCGACCACGAGGACGAGCACTTCCAGATCGTCACGCTACGGCCTGCTACGCCCTGCGGCACCTGTACAACAACGGCCTGACGTTCCACGACTTCCGCGTGCCGCGCGAGAACCTGCTCCGGCCCGACGCAGGGCGACGGCCTGACGATCGCCTATCACGGCCTGAACCTGGGCCGCGTCGTCGCTCTGCGCCGACGGCCGCCGGGGCGCATGCGGGTGATGCTGGCCAACATGCTGCCCTGGGCCGAGTTCCGCCGGACCTACGGCGCGGCGATCGCCACGCGCGAGCTGGTCCAGCGCCGGATCGGCCGGCTGGCCGGCCCTGATCGTCGGCTGCGATGCGCTGGTCGCCTGGTGCTCGTGGCTGCTCGACCAGGGCTACCGCGGCGAGATGGAGTGCATCATCGCCAAGATCTTCGGCAGCGAGGCGCAGAAGGAAGCGGCCATCGAGCTGTTCATGAAGACGCACGGCGGCCGGTCGTTCCTCCACGGCCACATCTTCGGCGACAACGTCCACGAGTACCTCGCCCCCTGCATCTACGAGGGCGAGGGCGAGATGCTCGGCATGGCGTTCTTCAAGTCGCTGGTCAAGGAGCACGGCAAGGCGCTTCTTCGAGCCGATCGGCAAGGCGCTGGCGGCCGCCGGCATCCAGCAAGCCGAACCCGCTCAACCCGGCGCACGCCTGGGCGCTCCGCAAGGCGCTGGTGCCCTACGCGAAGTGGCGGGTCGGCGAGACGTTCGCCGCTGAGCCATCGGCCGAGTTCCCCGGCCTGCTCGCCCGCGCCTGGCCGCGCACGCCGAGTTCGCCGCCGACGGCCTCCAGCGCAGCCGGCTGGAGATCAGCGGCGTGATGGTCAAGCACCAGCTCAAGCTGGCCGACCGCCAGTGCCGGATGGCCGAGCTGTCGCAGCGGATCCAGGACCTGGTGGTGATCCTGGCGACGAGCGTCTGGGCCGGCCAGCAGTCGAGCGCGACTCGTCCAGGACGCGGCCGACATCCTCTGCCAGGACCTGACCCGCAAGCTGACCGGCAAGCGGCCGAGCGACGCGTACTTCCGCGCGGTCACCAAGCTGGGCGAGACGATCGCCGAGGGCGGCTTCGAGGCCATCGCCGGCATCGAGGCCGAGCCGATCCTGATGCCGTACTCGCAGTGATGAGTGCCGCACCGGCGATGCACGGCCTGACGGCTGTCGGGTCGGGCGACGACCCACCGACGTCGAAGCTCGGGACCCGGTGGGTCTCACCCACCCTACGAAGTACAGGATGGAGTGGCCATGCCTGACGCATTCCGAGTGGAAGAGCTGGACGGCGGGATCGCCCTGGTCACGTTCGACCTGCCCGACAAGAAGGTGAACACCCTGGGCCAGGCCGTCCTCCGCGAGCTGGCCGGCCTGGTCGTCGACAGCTCGCGAGCGCGACCGACCTGCGCGGCCTGCTGCTCCGGAGCGGCAAGCCCGGCCAGTTCATCGCCGGGGCCGACCTGAACGAGCTGGCGATGCTCGCCTTCGCCACGACCGAGCAGGCGGCCGGGGCGATCGGCTTCGGCCACCAGCTCTTCAACGGCATCAGCCAGCTGCCGTTCCCGACGGTCGCCCTGATCGACGGCAACTGCATGGGCGGCGGGACCGAGCTGGTCCTGGCGATGGACGACCGGATCGTCTCGGCAGCGCCGCACACCCAGATCGCCCTGCCCGAGGTCAAGATCGGCCTGATCCCCGGCTGGGGCGGCACGCAGCGGCTGCCGCGGCTGATCGGCCTGAACCCGGCGATCGAGATGATCACCTCGGGCGAGCCCGTCTCGGCCGCAGAAGGCCGTCGGCGATCGGCCTGGCCTTCGACGCCGTCCCCGCCGAGCGGCTCGTCGAGGAGGGCAAGCGGCGGATCGAGTACCTCCAGCAGAGCGGCGAGTGGAAGACGCGCCGCGAGCAGCTGCGCCAGCCGCTGGGCCTCGACCAGGACGAGATGATGTTCGCCTTCGCCGTCGCCGAGGGGCTCGATCAAGGCGAAGACCAAGGGCCAGTATCCCGCGCCGCTGGCCGCCCTCAAGGCGATCCGCGAGGGCTGCAACCTGCCGCTCGAAGAGGGCCTGAAGGCCGAGCAGAAGGCCGTCGGCGAGCTCGTCGGCTCGCCGATCCTGGGCAACCTGATCGCGCGTCTTCTTCATGAAGAACCGGCTGTCGCGCGACCCGGGCGTGACGGATCCCGTCGGTCAAGCCGCGGCGAGGTCCAGCCGCGTCGGCGTGCTCGGGCACCGGCCTGATGGGCGCGGGCATCGCCACGGCGCACGCCCGATCGGGCATCCCGACGGCGATGGTCGACGTCGACGACGAGCGGCTCAAGGACGGCCTCCAGCGCGCCTCGGAGGTCGTGATGAGCCGGATCAAGATCGGCCGCGCGACGCCCGAAGGACATGGCCAACATGCTGGCGATGCTCAACACGTCGACCAGCCACGCGGTCTTCGCCGACTGCGACGTCGTCATCGAGGCCGTCACCGAGAACGAGGCGGTCAAGAAGGAGGCGTATCAGCAAGCTCGCCGAGGTGATGAAGGACGACGCGATCCTGGCCAGCAACACCTCGACGATCTCGATCACCCGGATGGCCGAGTCGGCGCCGCACCCCGAGCGGTTCGTCGGCATGCACTTCTTCAACCCGGTCGACCGGATGGAGCTGGTCGAGGTGATCCGCGGCGAGAAGACGAGCGACGAGACGGTCGCGACGGTCGTCGCCCTGGCGAAGAAGATCCGCAAGACGCCGATCGTCGTGAAGGACTGCGCCGGGTTCCTCGTCAACCGCGTCCTGTTCCCTTACATGAACGAGGCCCTCGTGCTGCTCCAGGAGGGCGTGCCGATGGACGCGATCGACAAGGCCGCCGTCGAAGTTCGGCATGCCGATGGGGCCGATCGCGCTGACGGACCTGGTCGGGCTGGCGACCGCCGTCTACGCCGGCAAGGTGCGTGCCGGCACGGCCTATCCCGACCGGGCCGTCAGCTCGCCGATCCTGGTCGAGATGGTCAAGGCCGGCGGCGCCGGCAGAAGTCGGCGCTGCGGTTCTACAACGCCAAGGGCAAGGGCGGAAGCCCGAGCCCGAACCCGGCCGTCGCGGCGATCATCGCCAAGCACCAGACCGGCGCCAAGTCCGATGGACGAGGCAGAGATCACCGACCGCCTGTTCCTGCCGATGCTCCTGGAGGCGACCCGCGTCCTCGAGGAGGGGATCGTCCGCGAGCCGGCCGACGTCGACATGGGCCTGATCCTGGGCATCGGCTTCCCGCCGTTCCGCGGCGGCATCCTCCGCTGGGCCGACACCGTCGGCGCCGCGGCGATCGTCGAGAGGCTGGCGAAATACGCCCCGCTCGGCAAGCGGTTCGAGCCGACCGAGAGCCTGCTCAAGCTGGCCAAGGACGGCGGGACCTTCTACCCGAGGCCCAAGCTCGGCGCCGCCTCTTGATCGGTCCCGATATGATGGAACGGATACGAGCCAACAGGAGCACGATACGATGAGCCAAGCCGTGATCATCGACGCCGCCCGCACCCCGATCGGGCGGGCGTCGGCGGACAAGGGATATTACCGCGACGTCCGCGCCGACGACCTGTCGGCGCACGTCATCCAGGCGCTGGTGCAGCGGACCGGGATCGACCCGGCGTCGATCGAGGACGTGCCGCTGGGGCTGCGTCCAGCAGCAGGGCGAGCAGGGCTTCGACGTCGCGCGGATCGCCGCGCTGGTCGCCGGCCTGCCCAAGGAGACGGCGGGCGTGACGATCAACCGCAACTGCGCCTCGAGCCTCCAGGCGATCAACGACGCCGCCATGAGCATCGCCGCCGGCTGCGAGGACGTGCAGATCGCCGGCGGCGTCGAGCACATGGACCACGTGCCGATGTCGAAGGACTACAACCCCAGCCCGCTGCTGTTCCGCCGGCACAGCGAGGCGGTCATGAACATGGGGCTGACCGCCGAGTACCTGGCGATGAAGTACCGAATCCCTCGCGGCAAGCAGGACGAGTTCGCCCTCCGCAGCCACCAGCTCGCCGCCGAGGCGACCGACAAGGGCGAGTTCCAGCGACGAGATCGTCCCGACCTGGGGCCACGACGAGTCGGGCCACAAGGACCTGCTGACCGAGCGACCAGGGCATCCGCCGCGACACGTCGCTCGAGGCGCTGTCGGCGCTGCCGCCGGCGTTCCAGCCCGAGGGCGGCTCGGTCACGGCGGGCAACAGCTCGCAGGTCAGCGTCGGGTCGGCGGCCGCGCTGATCATGTCGGAGGAGAAGGCCCGCGAGCTGGGCCTCAAGCCGATGGCGAGGATCCGGGCCATGGCCGTCGCCGGCGTCAACCCCGAGGAGATGGGCATCGGCCCGGTGCCGGCCGTCCACAAGGCCCTGAAGCGCGCCGGGCTGACGCTCGACCAGATCGAGTGCATCGAGATCAACGAGGCGTTCGCCGTGCAGGTGCTCGAGCGTGCTCAAGCTGCTCGGGCATCGACGAGAAGCGGGTCAACACCCGCGGCGGCGCGATCGCGATCGGCCACCCGCTGGGCGCCACCGGGGCACGGCTCGCCACGACGCTGCTCCACCGGATGCTCGACCAGGGCGCGAAGCTCGGCCTGGCGACGATCTGCGTCGGCCAGGGCCAGGGCGTGGCGACGATCCTCGAGAGCTGCGCCTGAGTCGCGGAATTCGGGAACGGTCGCGGATACCGGATACTTGTGGGACGGCCTGTTCCCGTCAGTCCACCCTGGCATCCGGCAATCCCCGACCCTGTCCCTGAACGATCTCCGAGTGGCCGGGAGGCCCGGATGATCCGCAACCCCCTGGGCCTCCGACTCGACCCCGACGGCCCCGGTCCGCGACCAGATCCACCAGGCTGCCCGGCTCGGCGCGCGGGGCGTCGTCGTCGACGCGATCGGCGACCTCGCCCCGCAACGCCTCGGCGAGACGGGGTCGACGCGAGCTCCGGCACATCCTTCGGACCGTCGAGCTGTCGCTGGTCGCGATCTCGCTGCCCACGCGCACGGCCGTTCGACACGACCGACCAGCTCGACGAGCGCCTGCAACGCGCCGAGGTCGGCGTTCGCGATGGCCTTCGACCTGGGCACAACCGTCGTCCTCGCACGCGTCGGTCCCGTTCCGCCCGAGGACGACGCCCCCCGTCGCGAGATCTTCAAGTCCGCCGTTCGCGACCTGGGCCTCCGCGCCGAGTACCGGGGCGTCCGCCTGGCGATCGAGACCGGC
The DNA here is from genome assembly GCA_963771445.1 of uncultured Planctomycetota bacterium. GTDB lineage: Bacteria > Planctomycetota > Planctomycetia > Isosphaerales > Isosphaeraceae > JAKAUH01. Next base: position 126,725 of record CAVYTQ010000005.1, read on the forward strand.
ACCGAGCCCGGTGAGAGCATCCGTGCTTCCTGGCCTCGCTGGCCGTACCGTCCCTCGCGGCCAGCATCGACCCGTCCGGCCTCCTCCAGGCCGGCCACGACCCCGTTTTGGCCGTCCGCTCGCTGGGCGAGTGGGTCGCCCACGCTTACGCCAACGACGCCACGGCGACCTCGCGTGTCGTCGCACCCAACCCGCGTGGCCCCGGCTTCCCTCCCGGGGCCCTCGACTGGGAAGAATACCTGGGCGCCTTCGAGGAGGTCGGCTACCACGGCTTCCTCACCGTCTGGCCCCCGCCCGGCCGCCCCGCTGCGGCCTACTTTTCGTCGATCTCGAGCCAGCTCAAGCGGATGTGATCGTGCACTATCCGCCGACGCCCGACATTCCGGTCGCCCATTCGGTGGCGTGGAATCGTCGCATTGCGCGACCACCTGCCCATCCATAGAGCCGTCAATAGAGCCGCTCCGTCTCCACTCCTTCGGCATTAAGAGCCGGGGGTGCGTAAGATGGGGTGGTCTCGATTGATTGCTTCGGTGCCAATGAGCTATCCTGCACGTTGACGGCGATCGTGATTCGTTCAGGTCGTCCGGTCTCCGGAGGTGGAGAACCCGACTGGGGGTATCGGCCGAATTCGGTCGATCGCCCGACGGCGAGGCCGTCCGAAATCGACGACCGTCGCCCGGCCGTAATCGGTCCGGAAGGGACGTGAAATGACTCCAGGGCCGTACTGCCCCGACCATGCGGATCTCGAAGCGTTCGCGCGCGGACGTGTTCCGGAGCCTACCGCCGCGGTCGTGAGGTCGCACCTGGGCGACTGCCTCCACTGCTCCGCTGCGATCCGTCGGCTCCAACGGGACCTCGCCACGGGCCCCGCGGACGTCGAGTCAACGCTGTCCCACCACGATCCGGAAGGCCGACTGGACGTTACCCACGACCATCTCAATGCTGGCGGTGACGGCGATGCGGCCGGAGCGACTGCCTTCGTCTCCTACACGCGCATGGGACCCGACCTGACCGCGTCGCTGGCTCCCACGGCGGGCCGACAGGGTCACCAGGGTGGCGGACGCGAGGAGACCGACGCGGGTGAGAAGGCGGCCTTCCCGGCAGGGGAGAGTCTTGCCAGCGTCGCCAGCTCGCTGCAGCGGCGGCTCCTGCCGGAAATCGCCGGGTATGAAGTCGTCAAGGAGCTCGGGCGGGGCGGGATGGGCGTCGTCTACGAGGCGATCGACCGCGCGCGTGAGGCGCGTGTGGCTCTCAAGACGATGCGGAAGAAGGACGCGTCGGCGATCTTCCGCTTCAAGCATGAGTTTCGCGCGCTGGCGGACCTCTCGCATCCCAACCTCATCCCGCTGTTCGAACTGTCGATGACGGGCGACATCTGGTTCCTGACCATGCCCCTGATCGATGGGGTCGATTTCCTCTGTCATGTCCGCCCCGAGCCGTCCGCTCGGGGCGAGCCGACGGATTTCGTCCTGCAGGATCCCCCGGACCGCTCCGGGCCGGACGACACGCGGCACCACGGAGTTTCTGGGCTGGGCATTGTCCAACCGATCCCAACCCACCGAGCATTCGACACTGTCCGACCGGCCTCCAGGTCCGGGCGAGCTGCCCGAGACCGAGGGCCCGGTGGCTCACGGTTATGACGCTGGCCTCAGACTGGACAATGCGGGGCGCACCGAGTCCCTGGTGCCTGGCACGACATTGGACGCCTCGCGCACGGTTGCGGCGAATCTGTCGCGGCGCCAGCGCGCCGACCTTCGGCGCGGACGCACAGATTACCGGCTGGACGTCCCGCGGCTGCGCGAGGCGTTCCCCCAGCTCGTTCGCGGCGTGCTGGCGCTCCACGCGGCCGGCAAGCTGCACCGCGACATCAAGCCGTCGAACGTGCTGGTCCGCGACGACGGCACGGTCGTCCTCCTCGACTTCGGCCTGGTGGCCGAGCTGGTCTCGAGCCCTCGCGGCGAGGAGGGGCCCGGTTCGGGGCCGCTGTACGACTCCGACGATAGTATGGCCGGCACCGCCTCGTACATGGCCCCCGAGCAGGCCGCGGGCGAGCCGCTGACTCCGGCCAGCGACTGGTACGCCGTCGGCGTGATGCTCTTCGAGTCGCTCACGGGCCGCCTGCCGCTCCTGGGGCGGGTCCACGAGGTCCTGCGGATCAAGCAGGACCGCGAGGCTCCCGCGCCGGTCGAGCTCGATCCGTCGGTCCCTCCCGACTTGAACGAGATCTGCGTCCAGCTCCTCCGCCGCGACCCCGCCGAGCGGCCCAAGGGCGTCGAGATCCTCGCACGCCTCGGCGAGGACGTGTCGGGCGATCCGGGCGCCCTTGAGGATGCTCCGGGGCCTCCAATTCCCCTGGTCGGCCGTCGGCAAGAGCTCGAGGCCCTCAAGGCCAGCTTCGCCGAGGTGCTGGCCGGCAAGACCGCGATCCTGGAAGTCCACGGTCGCTCCGGTGCGGGGAAGACATCGCTCGTCAAGCACTTCCTCGACGGCCTGTCGACGCGGCGGGACGTGGTGGTCCTCGACGGCCGCTGCTTCGAGCAAGAGTCCATCCCCTACAAGGGCGTGGACCCGCTGATGGACGCCCTGACACGCTTCCTGGGCCGGCTCCCGTACCTCGAGGCCCGCTCGTTGATGCCCCGCGAGATCGGCGGCTCGCCCGGATCTTTCCCGGTCCTGGACAAGGTCGACGCGGTCGCCGCCGCGCGAACCGACTCGGTCGAGAATCGCGACCTGCGCGAGCTGCGCGATCGTGCCTTCGGCGCCCTGCGCGAGCTCCTCTCGGGCCTTGCCGCCAGCCGGCCGCTCGTCCTCTGCATCGACGATTTGCAGTGGAGCGACCTGGATAGCGCCGCGTTGCTGACCGAGGTCTTCCGGACGCCCGCCCCGCCCCGGCTGATGCTGCTCGTCTGCTATCGCAGCGAGTACCTCGACACCAGCGCCGGGCTGCGGTCGCTGCGCGATGCCCTGCCGCCGGCCGACGCCTCGACGATCCGCCAGGAGCTCAGCGTGGCCCCGCTGCCGCCCGAGGCCACGCGCGAGCTGGCCCTGCTGCTGCTGGAGTCCCACCGCCCCGACCTGGCCGACCGCGCCGACCAGGTCGCGCGGGAATCGCGGGGCAATCCCTACTTCGTCTACGAGCTGGCGCGGCACGTCGCCGAGGGCGCCGACCTCCCCTCGCGGCAGCAAGGGCTCAATCTCGACGAGGTCCTCTGGACGCGAATTCAGCGGCTGCCGGACGAGTCGCGTCGGTTCCTCGAGACGCTGGCCGTCGCCGGGCAGCCGGTCCCGATGGGGCTGGCCTATGCCGCCAGCGACCTGATGACGGCGCAGCGACACGTCGTCGCCGGGCTGCGGGCCGCCCGCCTGGTCCGCGGGACCGGTCCCCACCTCGACGACGACATCGAGACCTACCACGATCGGATTCGCGAGGTCATCGTCGCCTTGCTCGAGCCCGGTTGACGCCGGCACCACCACGGCCGGCTGGCCGACACGCTCGAGGCCGCCGGTGCCGCCGATGCCGAGACGTTGGCCGTCCACTTCCACGGCGCCGGCCGCACCGCCGAGGCGGGCCGGTATTACGCCGAGGCCGCCGACCTCGCCGCGTCGGCCCTGGCCTTCGACCGCGCGGCGAAGCTGTATCGCCGCTCGATCGAGCTCCAACCGCTGCTGGGCGACCAGGGTCGGCGGATTCACATCCGCCTCGGCGAGACCCTGGCCAATGCCGGCCGCTCCGTCGAGGCGGCCGACGAGTACCTCGTCGCCGCCGCGGACGCGGACACCGCCGAGCGGATCGAGCTCGAGCGCACGGCGGCTTTCCAGTTCTTCGCGGGCGGCGAGATGGATGCGGGCGCCAGCGCTTCGGACCGTCATGGGTCGCGTCGGCATGAAGCTCCCCGACAGCAAGCTGCAGACGCTGGCCATGCTGCTCCTGTACCGATTTCGACTCGCCCGGCGCGGGCTGGCCTTCGTCGAGCGAGAAACGTCGCGGATCGAGCCCCGGGTCCTGACGCGGATTGACCTGGCCTGGGCGATCGGCACGGGACTGGCGTCCAAGAACAACCTCGTCGGCCCGACCTTCCATACCCTCAACGTGCTGCTGGCCCTCGAGGCCGGCGAGCCCTATCGGATCGCCCGCGCCCTCTGCTGGGAGGCCGCCCAGATGTCGATCGACGGCGTCTCGGTGCGCCGCCGGACCGGCGAGATGCTCGACGCCGCCGAGGCCCTCGCCCGCCGGCTCGACCAGCCGTATATCGAGGGCCTGCTCGTCATGGCCCGCGGCTACCGCGACTTCTGCTTCGGCCTCTGGCCGACCGGGCGGCGCAGCTCGACGACGCCATCGGCGTCTTCCGCGAGCGATGCACCGGCGCCGCCTGGGAGCTCGGCCAGGCGAATACCTGCGCCCTCTGGTGCCTCTCCTACGAGGGCGACTGGCCCGAGGTCCGCCGCCGATGCGCCCGGCTGCTCAAGGTCGCGCATGAGAAAGGCGACCTGTTCACGCAGGTCAACCTCGGGACCTTCATGCAGCCCCTGTCGCTGCTCGCCGACGATCGGCCCGAGGAGGCCCGCCAGTTGATCGAGGTCTCGATCGGCCGCTGGTCCCCCGAGGAATACAACATCCAGAACATGACCGCGCTCATGGGCGCCAGCTACGTCAACCTCTACCGCGGCGATCCGCAGTCCAGCCTCGACCGGCACCGCAAGCAATGGTCGGCGCTCAAGGGTGCGTTCCTGCTGCGGTCGCAGATCTGCCGGCTGCTCGTCGGCGAGCTGCGGGCACGCTCCGCCCTCGCGCTGGCGTTCAAGGGCGGCAAGCCCGCTCCCCTGCTCCGCGAAGTGGAGAAGCGAGCCAGGAGCATCGAATCGGAGGACATCCCATACGGCAACGCACTGGCAATGCTGCTGCGCGGGGCTGGCCGTCCACCGCGGCGATCGAGCCCAGGCCGACCGTTCCCTGGGCGCAGCGATCGGGTTGTTCGAGGCCATCCCCATGCGGCTCTTCGCGGCCGTCGCGCGCAGGCGCCTCGGCGAGCTGCGAGGCGGAGTCGAGGGCCGCGACCTCATCGCCGCGGCCGATCGCTGGATGCTCGATCATGAGATCCAAAACCCCGATCAGATGGCCCTGGCCATCACCCCGTGGAATGTACCTCGTTGACGCCTAACGGGACCTCCAGCGGCCCGAGTCTCCTCACGAAGGCCACATCGACGCGGCGCCCAGGACCTGGAAATCGAAGTCGAGGTACCAGGCGCTCGAGACAACGCCTCGCCACCAGTCCTTACCCGGTACGACTGTGCCCTGTAGCCCGAGGTCCGCGACGATCGGGTGGCTTGCGTACGAGCGGATCGTCACGGAATAGTCCGCCGCGACCTCGCCCGCCTTGCGGAAACGGGTGATCTGCGCGGGGGCCTCGACCACGGCCTGGTAGCAGGCGTCGGTGCCGACGCGGGCATCGCGGAACTGCTTCAGGAAGACCATCGGCATCGTACCGTGCGTCACGAACCTGTAGAGCTCCTCGACCAACCCCAGGCCCGGGACCGGGAGCAACCGCTCGGCGAAGATCGCCTTCAGAAAGTCCCTCGTTGCCTCGCCAATCGATTCGATGGTCCGCATGATAAGGCCCCCACCGGTGCTGGTGCGGTCGATCTCGATCAGCCGCTGCCAGGTTGCCTCGGCGTCCGGCCCGAATGCCTTGACGGTGAGGGTGTCAACGCCGAAGTAATTGGGGTCATCCGGGGGCGGCAGCGTGAGCGCCGACATCGCCTTGGGATAGCCGTAGATCTCGCGTCCCGACGCGGTGGCCCAGGTGTTGTCAACGAACACATAGGGGAGGAACCACTGCAACGACTCGGCGACGAAGACGCCCGCTTCCTGCGTCCCCTTGAGCACCGGAATCCAGAACGCGATGTCGGTCTCGGGCAGCCAGAACTGCTGCTCGGGCGGCAGGTTGATGCAGGAGATTCGCCCGGTCATCGCCACCATCAACATGACGCACGAGGCTGCCGGTACGTAGGTTACCTGCCCCTGCGCCGGCCCGTTCAGGTATCGGTCGCAGATCTGCTGGAGGGCACCGGCGTCGGCCTCGAGCACGAAGCTGAAGAGGTGGCAGTCTCGCAGGTCGAGCGGCTGCGGGTAGGTCTGCGCTCCACCTGGCTGGATAAACTGCGGACGTCGATCGTTGGCCATGTTCAGTCGCCTCCAGAGGAACCGGTGGAATCCGCCGAGATGCGTGAACGTCTCACTGGCCTCTTCGCCTCGGATCGGGTGCGCCGACGATTGTGCTCGGCGAGCCGGTGATTGCCCGGCATGCCATCAGGCCCGAGGTGACGGCCGCCTCGACGCAGCCTGAGTTGAAGCCGTTGAGCGTCCAGTCGCCCGCGATGTACAGGTTCAGGAAACCGCAGTTCTCGGACATCAGACGATACTTGGTGCTGCCGGCCACCGACATCACATAACGCTCGGTCGGCTCGATGCTCGCCGTCCAGTACTGGGCCGAGAAACGCTCGGGGCCGGGCGGCGTGCCCGGGTCGACAACCCAGTCCCAGTTGATCGACCGCGGGTCCTGCGGCGAGACTGCCTTCGGCCAGATGGGGGCGATGTCGCTGGTGAGGAACGCGATGCTGTTCTCCTTCACCCGCACGTACTGCACGGCGGGGAAGGCCGGATCCGGGCCGGGCGGCGGGGTCGGGCCGGTCTCGTGGAGCTGTCGGCAGTAATAGGTGATGTTCTGCACGTCGTCGGCGGCAGGCCACTCCTCCATCGCGATCAGGTGGCTCATGTCGGCGCCCGACCAGGGATAGGCGGCCCAGATGTTGGCCTGGACCGGGCCGTCGCTCGCAGGCGGATCCCAGCCCATCGCCTGGCTGTCGTGGTTGCCCCACACCTGGCAGGCCTGCGTCTGCACGGTCTTGATCCCGTCCAGCATCGCCTGCCAGTCCGGGTTCGCCCGCGCCAGCTCGGGGCCGATCCAGGGCAACGCCGCGACCGAGATGCCCAGGACCACCAGGTCGAAGTCGACCCCGCGGCGGATCGAAAGCTTGCCGACGTCCTGCCAGGGCGTCCAGGGCGACTCGAGGTCGAATCTCCCCTGTTCGATCGTTCGGCCCTGCTCGAGCTGCGAGTACAGGGGCTCGCTGGGCCAGCATTCCAGCCCGTGGATGGGAGGGGTGAGCGGCCAGTACTCGCCGTCGGGATTGGCCCGTTTCGCCGCCTCGGTGAGCGTCGCCTGGATGCCCAGATCGATCGTCTCGATGTACTGGCCGGTCTGCGAGAGCCGCAACTGGTTAACGCGGTGGAAGAAGCGGAACTTCACCCCGCGTTGCTTGAGGACCTTGTAGAAAGGCGTGAAGACCGTGTCGCCCATCCCGGCCTGCATCCGGTAGACCGGGGCGCCGCGATACCCCAGCGCCACACGCAGGCAGATCTGCAACGCGACGCCGGCCGCGAGGTTCGGCCGGCGATCGTCTCCCTGTTCATAGGCGAAGACCAGGTCGTAGATCGCCCGCACCGGCGCCGACCAGGCGACCTCTGGAGTGGCGCCGTGGCGGCGAAGCCACTGCTGGTATTCGTGGCGGTCGATCACGTCGAACCCGGCGTAGATGACCCCGTCGCGCAGCATCCCCTTGACCATCGCGCCCGATAGGTTGAGCAGGATCCATAGGCGGTGCAAGTCGACGCTCTGCGATAGCTCGCCCCCGACGGCGCCCGCCAGACTCTCCAGAAAGCCGTCGACCAGCGAGATGATCGCGCCATGCTGGCCGGCCGTGTGCGTGGCCGGGTCGTCATTCATTGCATTCGCCAGGTCAAGGGCGTGGTGCAGGAACGTCACGGGATGCTCGACCGCGCCGACGATGCTCTCGACGAGCCGCTCGCTGCTGGTGATCACCTCGCCGACCCACGCGGCGAAGGTGTGACGCCTGTGCGCCTCGACGAACTCGCGGACGAGCGAATGGCCGGCCCCCTCGACCCGACAGACCATGAACCCGAGCAGCTCCTTGACGTAATCCCACGGCGACAGCCAGAGCCCGCCTGTGCCCGGGACCAGGTCGTTGGTCGGCAGCACCGTGGTCCACGGCAGCCACTGATCGTTGAAGCGGTCCATGACCGTGACCAGGCTGTTGGGCCTGAAGGCATCGGTCCACTGCTGGAAGGGGCTGGTGGGCGTGAGGTGATGCTCGCGGCACTCGTCGTAAGCCCGCTGGATCATGTCGAAGGCGTTGTGGTAGCAGCCCATCCAGACGTGCAGCCCGTGCTCCTCGATCCGCTGGCCGTGCGCCGCGTTCCGACCGCTGGCGCCCTTGCCGCCGAGCCGCCAGCCGAGCTGATACACCGTGATCTCGTACTGGTCCTGCCAGCCGGGTTGGTTCGTCAGCGCGACCACGGTGGACATGCTGCCCAGGCCGCCGCCCAGGACGGCGATCCGCTTCTTCACTTCGGTCCCAGGGCTCATCGACGCTTCCTCGCGGTGGTTCGGCAGAGATCAGGCATTCAGCGATCGCGACGGTTATACCAGAACGGAATCGAGGCTTCAGCGGCCCGCCTGCCCGTCTCTCCCGAGTCCTTGCGGGCGGCGGCGATTCTGTTATGTTGTCTGGGGCAAGGACCGTCGAACCTGCCCCCGGAACGGCGCCGGCGCAGGTGCCGCGCACAACGCCACTTCCACCGAGCAGAAGCATGAATCCACCCGCGGGCAAGACCCGGATCGCCATCCTCGGCGGCGGGATCGCCGGGCTGACGACGGCCTACGAGCTGATCTCGCAACCCCAGGGGCAGGAGCGCTACGAGGTCACCGTCTACCAGATGGGCTGGCGGCTCGGCGGCAAGGGCGCCAGCGGCCGCAACCCGGACGCCGGCGACCGGATCGAAGAGCACGGCCTGCACGTGTGGAGCGGCTTCTACGAGAACGCCTTTGCCCTCATGCGGCGCTGCTACCCGCAACTGCGCCGGGTCGCCGGCAAGGACCCGCTCGCGGTGGTCTTCCCCGTGCCCGACCGGCCGGACGTCAGCCCGGCGTTCCGGCAGCATAACTGCGTCGGGCTCGAGGAATTCATCGACGGGCGGTGGCTCGACTGGGTCCAGGTCACTCCGTCCAATGACATCCTGCCCGGCAGCGGACGCGAGCTGTCCCTGTGGGACTATTTCCGCATCGCCGTCTCGTGGCTGGTCGAGCTGATCGAGGACCTGTTCGCCCCGGGCCTCTTCGCGGCCGCCAGTGCGCCCCGCCCCGTGCCGGTCTGGGTCGAGGACATCCTGAAGGAGATCCAGGACGAGGCCGAATGGCTCGCGGGCGGCGGCCAGGCTTCCCCGGCGGCGGCGGCAACCGTCGCCCCGACCATAACCGAAGCGACCGTCGTCGCCACGGCGAGCGTGCAGACGTCGTTCATCGACAGGGTGGAGCACCGGTTCGTCCACCTGGCGCTCGATATTGTCGCCAGGCTCGAGTCGAAGCCGGCGATCCACCACCCGGCCGCCAGCCATCGCGCGATCGACTGGCTGGTTAACACGTTCCTCGAATGGCTGCCCAAGCACCTGGGCAACCTGCTGCTCGAGGACACCCGGATCCGCCGGCTCTACATCATCATCGACATGATGGGCACGATCATCCGCGGCGTGATCCGCGACGGAGTGCTCATCCACGGCACGCCGGTCATCGACAGGTACGACTTCCGCGAGTGGCTCCAGTTGCACGGCGCCAGCGACCTCACCGCGTACTCGTGCATGGTCCGCGGCTATTACGACTATTGCTTCGCCTACGAGTCGGGCGATGCCAGCAAGCCCTCGATGTCGGCCGGAACGGCACTCCTGCACCTCGTTCGCCTGACGATGCAGGACTCGGGCGCGGTCTTCTGGAAGATGCAGGCCGGGATGGGCGACACCGTATTCGGGCCGCTGTACCTGGCCCTGCGCGACCTCGGCGTGAAGTTCGAGTTCTTCCACAAGGTCACGGACCTGCACCTCTCGCCCGACAAGGCCTATGTCGATAAGATCGACCTGGAGGTCCAGGCCACCGTCACCCAGGCGGCCAGGGACAAGGTGCATACCGTCCAGGGAAAGGACTACTCGGGCGAGTACTGGCCGCAGGTCAACGTGAAGGACTTGCCGTGCTGGCCGTCGATCCCGCTGTATGACCAGCTCGCCGAGGGAGACGTGCTCAAGGAGAAGCACATCAACCTCGAGAGTGCATGGGCCGACTGGCAGGGCGTCGGCAGCCGGACACTCCAGTGCGGGCAGGACTTCGATATCGTCGTGGTCGCGATGTCGCTCGGGCCGCTCAGATACCTGACCAAAGAGCTGAGCGCCGCCAGCGACACGTGGCGCAGGATGGTCGAGGGGCTCAAGACCACGCAGACGGTCGGCGTGCAGATCTGGTGCAACTCGACCTGGGAGCAACTCGGCTGGAAGTACCAGACGCCGCTGATCACGTCGTACGCGCAGCCGATCCAGACCTGGGGCGACTTCTCGCAGGTGCTGCCGCGCGAGACCTGGGCCGCCGACAACGCGCCCGGCAGCGTCTCGTACCTCTGCGGCAACCTGCCCGACCCGGAGGTGATCCCCGAGTTCTCCGACCACAAGTTCCCCGGGCTCCAGCACGAGCGGGTCAAGTCGATCGCCTGGCAGTGGCTGACGGACAACGCGGCCGACGTCTGGCCCGACGGCTGCTCGCCGTTCAACCCGACCGGATTGAGGTGGAGCGAGCTCTTCGACCCGGACAAGGGCAACGCGCCGGCGCGGTTCAATGCGCAGTTCTTCCGCGCGAACATCTACCCGTCGGAGCGGTACGTCCTCTGCGTGCCCGGAGACAACGAGCTGCGTCTCAAGCAAGGCAAGACCCCCTTCGTCAACGTCTTCGCGGCGGGCGACTACGTCTACACGGGCATCCTGGGGAGCATCGAGGCCTCGGTCATGACGGGCATGATGGCCTCGCGCTCGATCTCGGGCTACCCCCAGAAGATCGTCGGGGAAATTGTCTGCGAGCAGCCGGCCACGCCGCCGGCGCCCGCCCGCCCCCTGATTCGCGTCGATCAGGGGAACGTCGAATAGATGACGATGTTGCCGGCGATGCGCGACGGCGCTCTCGTAGTTGTACCCCTTGCAGTCGATCCCCGAGTGCCGCTCGAGCGAGCAGCCCAGGTCGAGCTTCGAGTAGATGATCGCCCAGTGGCCGTTGATCTTGACGCCCTCGAGCTGCGGGAAGTCCTTGCCGCCGCCGGCCGCCTTGGTGTACTGGCAGTCGCGCAGGTCGAAGGCCACCTTGTCGCTGTAGATCTCGTCCGTGCGCGGGATCGGCTCGAGTCGATGGTCGGGAAGCAACTCCGAGGCGAAGTGGCGGAAGGCCGCGTCGAACGCGGGATTGCCGCAAGCGGCGTCGGCGAACAGCGTGCCGCCGCCCGGCTCGAGATGACGGCGCAGGCGCGTCGAGGTCTTCCTTGGGGAACGAGAACGTCCCGCGGCCGTGCAGGTAGATCAGCGGGAAGTAGACGAGCTGCGGATCGCGAGGGAAAAGGTCCTTCTGGCTGAGGTGGACGTTGAACTGGAACGGCTTCTTGTGCAGCGCGTCCATCAGGTTGGGGATCGCCTGGGGTGCGATGTTCCAGTCGCCCGCGTATCGGAGCTTGGCGATCCGCAGCGCACCCCGCTTGGGCGCGGCGAGGTTCTGGAGGTTGTGGACCTCGCGGGTGACGAGCTTGTCGGGGGGCAACTCGCGGCCCGTCGCGTAATCGACGACGTTCTGGGCGATCCGCATCGAGCGGATGACGGCCGTGTTGGTCGGACTGGCCTCGGACTGGTTCCAGTAGCACGAGAGGTCGCGCGGCGAGTAGATCGCCACGGTGCGGCACCCATGCTCGATCCCCCAGAGCGGGTGGACGTCGGGCGACAGCAAGTGCCGCGCCCTCCAGACTGGGTGCTCCGGCGGCAGGGGTCGGAGCTGGTAATCGGGAGGAGGCAGGATCTCCTCGATCAGTCGGCGGAAGCCCTGGTCGAACTCGCGCGAGCTGCAACATGCGTCGGCGAACAGGAATCCCCCCTGCTCCAGGTAAGACCGGATGTTCTGCTTGGCCTCGGCGGTGAACTGGGGTGCCTCGTGGCCGTTGAAGAAGAGGATCGGGGCCTGGAGCATGTCCTCCACCGAGGCGTTCGCGGGCTCCACGATCTGCCAGGTGAGGAGGCTCTTCCAGTCGTGCGAAACCGTGTTCACGAGGTTGCGGACGTCGTCGGGGTCATGGTTCCAGTCGCCCGCGGGTTGGTGCACCAGCTTGTTGATCAGGACCGGTGCGCGGCCCTTGGCGAGGAAGAGCAGCGAGAAGCTCGTCGCCACCAGCTCGTTCTCCTGGCCGGCCCCTCGCCAGAAGCCGGAAAGGGGATGCTGCTGGTGCACCAGGGCCTCGGCGCCCTGGCGGTACCAGTCGTTTCCTCCGATGAAGCGCATGCCCGCCAGACGGCCGGCGCGCTCCATGCCGTAGAGGTAGTAGAACTTCCAAACCTGGCCCTGAGGGACGTTCTGGCCGACCTGGAAGTGGCTGGCGAGCCAGTCGATCGCCCGCATCAACGGCCGGTTGGCCCCGCCCTTGCCGCAGTCGCGGATCGTCTCGCCCTGCAGGACCTCGAGCCCTTCGTAGCGTCGGGAGCCCGAGATGATCAGGCTCGAGATCCCCGCACAGGTCATGCTGCCGGTTGACATGCCGTGCCGCGGAGTATATGCCCAGCCGCCGTCGCGGTTCTGGTACTTTTCGAAGTGGTCGCGAGAGAGCTCCCAGACCCCCGGCTTGACTACAATCCCGGTCTCGCTGGCGGCGTTCAGGCCGAGGAGTGCGTACTGCGTATTCGAGTGGTCGCCGGCCTGCGCCTTCGCCTCGGAGTACGTCCATGTCCCGGGCCACGAGACGCGGTCGCCCGGCTTGATCTGCGCCTGCTCGAGCCAGTCGACGTTCGCCACCAGGCGCAGGTGGTCGCGCTCGGGTTCCGCGGCGGCGAAGACCATCGTCTGGAGGCCGATGCCGTAGGTATTGCGAAGCTGCTGCGGGCCGAAGTCCCGCAGGTAGTTGAGCGCGCTTCTGGATCGTGGGCGATTCGACCGGCTCGCCGGCGGTGAGCAGCGCCAGCGTCACCAGGCTGGTCGTGCCCGTCTTGACCTGGGCCTCGGCGTCGGTCCACGACCCGTCCGGGTGCTGCTGCGACTTGAGGAAGCGCACTCCCTCGCGGATGGCGTGCTCGACCTGCTCGCTGGTGACATCGCCGCGTGCGACGACGGCACCCGCGACGAGTATCGAGCCGGCGAGAGCCAGCATGCGAACCGAGGCAATCCGGCGTGACATGGGCAAGCTCCCTGGTGGCGATCCAATGATGTGCGGAGCGTTCACGGTCGGCCCTTCTCTTGATTGTGACGTTCCCTTAACGACTTCGGCAAGAGACAGCGTGTGCAGGGACCGGACCTTCGTCGCGTTGTCACCCGGGCACCAGCGCCTGGAGCAAGTGACCGTGGACAGCCGCCAGCGGCAGCGACGACCCTCCGTCGGGCGGTGGCCCGTCTCCGATCAGGATCGGGCGGTCCTCGACCTGTGCCGCGGGCAATCCGTGGCTGCCACGCACCAGGGACGGGTCGAGTGGGATGACGTCGAACAGGGTGCGGAATCCCAGCCGCTTCTGGGCCAGCCTCGCGACGGCGCGGCCCGCGCGGCCAGAGCCGGCTCGGGTCGAAGAACAGCTCGCACGGGTCGTATCCGGGCTTGCGGTGGATGTCCACGGTGCGGGCGAAGTCGGGGGCCATCCGATCGTCCAGCCAGTAGGGATAGGCGAACCAGGCGTCGGGCTCGGCCAGCGCGACCAGCTCGCCCGAGCGGGCGTGGTCGAGGCCCAGCTCGGCGCGGTCGGCGCCCTTCCAGCACGCGGGCGACGCCCGGCGTCGCGGCTGATCGATCGCGGGCCTGCTCGCGATCGTCGGGCCGGGAGGCGTAGATGTGGGCGAGCTGGTGGTCGCAGACGGCGAAGGCCCGGCTGCCGAAGGTGTCGAGCATCTCGCCGAACGGGCCCGGCCGCACCGACGAGCAGACCGGCCTCGCGGAGCACGCGGTTCAGGTGGACGGGCCGGCTGACGTCGACGTGCCCGTACTCGCTGACGACCCAGACGCGGGCACCTCGCGGAGCGGGCGGCGTCGAGCAGCGGGGCGCAGGCGTCGTCCAGCTCGCGGACCAGCCGGGGCATGTCGCAGCCCGACGGACCGAAGCGCTGGGGGTCGTAATCGAGATGCGGCAGGTAGACGAGCGTCAGATCGGGCCGCTCGGCGGCCAGCACCTCGGCCGACGCTCGGGCGATCCAGTCGGTGCAGGGCCGCCCCGCGCCCGGCCCCCAGAAGGTGTGGAACGGGAAGCGTCCCAGCCGCGCCTCGAGCCGCTCGCACAGGCCGTCGGGCGTGCCGGTGATGCCGAAGACCTTGTTGCCGTCGGCACCGTAATGCGGCTTCGGCGTCACGCTGATCGCAACGTCCGCACCCTGGTTGAACCACCAGAAGAGCTTGGCGGCGCGGAACGTCCGGCCGCGCGCTCGGCGCAGCCGCCGGGCGGTGGCGTAGATCGGCTCGGCCTGGAGGAGCGCGTTCGACTGCTGCCAGAACCGGACCTCGCCCGTCTCGCGGAACAGCCAGCCATTGCCGACGATCCCGTGGCCCTGCGGGGTGCGTCCGGTCAGCAGGCTCGCCTGCGCGGTGCAGGTCACGGCCGGCACAACCTCTTCGAGCGTCCGCGACCACCCCGCGCCGGCGAGGGCGGTCAGTCGCGGCGCATGCGCGAGCAGCCTCGCTGGTCAGGCCGACTGCGTTGATCAGGACGAGCGGTTGCTGTGGCATCGAGGGGGCGTTCTACTGGAGGGAAGGTGATGCGACCACGCGGTGAGGGCATCGAGAAGGGGATCAGCGAGCGTGGATGACGGAGCGAGCCGCGGACAGCCGCCGAGTCTGCCGGCGTATCCGTACGTCCCGGGCGGCCCGTGGCCCCACCCCAACCGGGCGAAAGCCGACGAGTGCGGAGCGAACACGATCCGGGTGACGGGGGCCGCGGATCGCCGTTGTTCCGCCGCGGGCGTCGAGCTGTTCGACGGGGGCTTCTACTGGGAGGCGCATGAGGCCTGGGAGCACCTCTGGCACGCGGCCGGCCGCCGCGGTCCGACCGCCGACGTGCTGCGGGGGCTGATCAAGCTGGCCGCGGCCGGGATCAAGGTCCGGGAGCGCCGCGAGGCCGGCGTCCGGACGCACGCGGCGCGGGCGGCGGCCTGCTTCGAGTCGGCGATGCGGCAGGGTGGTAGTCATCAGCTTGGCCTCGACCTGGAGATGTGGATCGAGCGGTCCCTCGCGCTCGCCGATGACCCGCCCGACGACCCGGGCCCGCGTGACGCGGCGGTTACCCGGGTGTTCGGGTTCCTGCTGGACCCATCACGCTGAGACCGCGAGACGCCGACCTTCACTCCCGTCCGAGAAACCGGTCGATATCCCAGGTACCGCCGCCAGGCGGCGGCGACGGGGAGGGCCAGGACGCCCGGCGATGATGATCATCATGCTGAGCTGTGAGCCTCCTTCGGTGAAGCCGTAGGAGTGCAGCCCGACGCCCAGGACGAAGTTGACCCCGTACCAGGCCATGATGACCGAGAGGAAGCAGAAGACCGATGCGAAGACCAGCCAGAAGGTGTTGACCCAGCCGGCGAAGCGGCCGTGGAGCGGGACGAGGTAGACGATCAGGGTGGTCAGGGCCCAGACCTCCTTGGCGTCCCAGCCCCAGAACCGTCCCCAGGAGTAGTCGGCCCAGACGCCGCCCAGGATGGTGCCGGCGGCGATCAGCAGCACGCCAACCTGCATCGTCCGGTAGACGAAGTTGGCGATCGGCTTGACGATCGCGGCGGTGCGCTGCATGGACTCGCCGCGGGCGTCGAGCTTGACGCGGGCCGAGGCTTCGAGGGCGCGGATCTGCGCCACGGTCGGCTTGGTGAGCGTCGCCACGCCGCCGCCCGCCGAGGCGAAGCCGGCCTGCGACGACTCGCGGCCCTCGCCGCCCGAATGATCCTCCTGCCAAGACTCGCCGGCGATCTCCTCCGCCCTCGTGGCCTCCTCGCGGAAGGTCAGCCGGCTCACCAGCTCGCCACCCAGAGGCCAGCAGGGTGGCCAGCGAGAACATCCCGCCGATGAGTCCCATCGCCGAGAATACATAGAAGAGCACATCGTTCACCACCCAGCGGGGCCCGAGCATCCCGTAGGATGCCGCGACACCGGTGAAGCCGACCGTCAGGACCGGCAACCAAGGGATTAACGGCAGCGCCAGCTCGCCGACCCGCGGCGATGCGGCGGTAGGTGGCGGTGAGATAGAACAGGGTCGCGATCAGCCCCAGCATCCACGCCAGCGCCGAAGGCCGCATAGCTGGAGACGACCGCCAGCACGTGCGTCGCCCAGCCAGAAGTTGTCCCGCAACACCGGCTGGAGGCTCTTGATATTCGGGTCGAGCAGCGGGACGGTCGCCGCGGTCAGCGTGCACAGCAGCGCCACGCGCCGCGCCCGCGGTGGCGATGAAGACCTGGCGGAAGAGCAGCTCGAAGACCAGCGAGAGGGTCGCGGCGACGAGCGCGACCCAGATAACCGTCTCGTACATGTTGGTCACCGGCGCCCAGCCCGAGATCCGCACACGCACGCGAAGCCGTAGATCTCGAGGCCCATCCCGGCGATAAGCGCGGCCAGGCCCAGCCAGTAGCCGCCGCGGGCGGCCTTGCGGATGGGCGAGCCCTCGCCCGTGGTCCGGACTGCCGTGAAGGTCAGGACCAGCAGCAGGAGCGCCGGTCCCGTACGAGAACGGGGCCAGCCAGAATGGATTGACCGTGTTGAACTGCGTCTCGCGCTCGATCATGGCAACTGTGGGATATTGCGGCGAGACCGACTCGCCGAGCGAGCGAGAGGCGTCGAGTAACCGCGCGGTGACCGTCGCCCCGATGGTGCCGGGGTACTGGACCTCGGCCTGCTCGAGGGCCTTGTAGGCGTCGAGGAACGACCGGACGGCGCCCTCGGGATAGCCGGCCGCGACGAGGTCCTCGGGCTTCGACTTCAGGAACGTCTTCAAGGGCACCCAGGTCGAGCTGTCGCGAAGCCACGCGGCGAACTTTTGTCGGCATCGGCGTCCTCTCCCGGCGTCTTGTGCTCGTCGACGGGGATGAGCTGCCAGTACTTGACCAGGGCCGCGAGGGCGTCGCGCTCCATCGGGCTCAGGGATTCCTCGGTCTTCTTGCCCGTCCTGGCGTCGCGCACGATGGCGCCGTGAATGCCAGGTAGGTGGCTTCCGACGGCCTCGGCATGATGAGGATGATCCCGGCCGTCGAGAGCCGATCGCCGCTGTAGCTCTGGTACGTCACGAGCCGGCTGGCCACGTCGATGGCGCGGCGCTCGACCTCGGTCGGCCGGGCGTTGCCGTTCGGGTTGCGGTCGAACCGCTGCTTCTTGTCGTTTGCCGCGCTGGCCCAGTTGAGGAACGGCGTGGCGATGGCATGACCGTCGGAGTCGGCGACGGAGATCACCGCCTCCTGGAGCTCGCGGGGCGAGAGCCACTTGTGGTCCTCGGCGAGCCGGGCCGCCAGCTCGGCGACGGTGCGGCGGTCCTGTTCGGGGAGCTTCGCGGCTCGAACGTAGTGGATCAGCGTCGGCGCGTTCAGCTCGGGGTCAACCGCGAGGGCACGAAGGCGCTCCTTGTCGGCCGCGGGCGTGGTCTCCTTGGCGGCGATGCCGTCGAGGCGCGACCGAATCGTTCCGGAGAGGATCAGCCGGCGAAGCGGGAAGTACTCGACCAGGATGAACGGCTGGTCGTCCCAGTACTCGGGCCGGACGGTCCAGCCCAGGAAGGCGCCGAGGTGTCCCCACTTCTCGACTTTCCACGAGGTGCCCGCCTTCCCGGCGGCGGCGGGGTCGAGGATGCTCTCGACGGCCTCGCGGGGGTCGCGCAGGACGAGGGTCTCGCGGCCGTAGACCTGCTTGATCTCCTCGCGGGCGACGGTATCGAGCGGCTTGACCCGCCCCTCGTGCATGACGGCGACCTTGCCGAGCTCGGCATACGCCGCGCCGGTGCCGGGGCGTTCCACGGTCTCGCCGGCCCGCGCCGTGGCCGTGGCCGCGAAGGCGAAGGCCGCCGCCAGGGTCAACGCTGTGGGTCGTCTGCCGAACTGTCTCATGACCACTTCCTCCGTCGGATCGCCCGGCCGCGCCGGCCGGTCCATGTTCGTGTTCGTTTTCGTGCTGGGATCAGAGTGTCTCTTCCTTCGCGGGCGGGGCAGGCTCTGGGTGCGGCCCGCTGGCGCCAGCGGACGGGCCCGGGCCCTCACGAGCCGCCTCGGAACGCTCACGCTCGCGCTCGCGCTTGCCGCCGTCGGTGAAGACGCCTGCCCTCATGTAGAACTGGACGAAGATGCCCAGCACCAGCAGCAGGCAGCCGCCGTAAATGATCGGCCGGCCGGGGTTGGTGGCGACCTGGAAGATCGACTGGAACCGACCCGTCGGCTCGCCGGTCTCGCGGTCGCGATCCGCCTGATAGCGCATCTGGTAGAAGGTGTAGCCGCGGTGGTCCATCGGGTGGTTCATCCAGATCTTGTGCGGCTGCTCCTTGATGCCGCGCGACGGGTCGGTCAGCCGGACCTGGCTCTCGAACCGGGTCGGCTGCGGCGTACCCGGCTCGAAGCCGACGTCGAAGTCGTCGAGCTTGATCTCGAAGCCCAGCGGCTTGCGGTCGACGTCGAACGCGAGCGAGTAGACCCCATCGCGAAAGACCGCATACGTCGGCTTCGGCGGCTTGAGGCTGTCAACGTCGTTGCGCCGCAGCCAGATCTCCTTGGTCTCGCTGCCGACGGTCATCTCGGCCAGGCAGGCGGCGACCTGCTGATCGGCCTCGCCGTGAGGGACGAAGACCGGCACGCAGATGTCCTTCTCGATGGCGGTGGGGAGGTAGTCGTCGGCCTCGAAGCTGATCGTCATCGGCATGTTCGGATTGCCGCCGAACGCGACGATCCGCTTGCCCAATGGCAGCGGTCCGGCCGACCGCAGCTCGCCCGCAGTCCCCTTGCGCGGCCGTAGACGCGATAGTGCAGCGACCCGTCGGGGCCCGCCAGCACGTCGATCTGGCCAAACCGGCGGTTGACCTGCGGGTCGATGGTCGGCGCGAACATGTAATGGATCGTGGCCAGCGGGGCCGAGGGCACGCGCTTGGGCGGGGTCTTCCCTTCCTGCTCCTCCAGCGACGGGATCAGGTTGGGGACCATCGGCAGGTTGGCCAGCGCCATGTGGGTCATCGGCTCACCGCCGGCCCTCTGGATCTTGAACAGCGCGATCGGGATCGGGTCGTCGCCGAGCAGGCTGTTCAGCCCGCGCTCCTGGGTGGGGAACTCGAGGATGTCGGAGAGGCTGACGGACAGGTCGCTGTCGGGCAATGCGACGGACTTGCCCTTGTTGCCCTGGAGCGGCCAGTCGAAGACGCGCGGCTTGCCCGAGCTGTCGGCGTAGCGGAACCGCGCGACGCCCTGCGTGCCCGGCACCGCCGGAGATTTGAGGAAGTCCTCGACCAGCTCGGGGCGATCGACGGCCGAGAACGTGAGGAGCGCCGGGCGCCCCGCGCACCGGCTCGCGCGACGGCGCGGTAGAATTTGCGGTCGGTCGCGAACCACTGGCTGTCCTCGGTCGGCAGCGCCTCCTGCTCGCTCGGCATGCCGGGGGGCTTGAAGCGAAGGTGGATTCGCGCCATCGGCGAGCCCTGCGGATCGGGCACGTGGGTCGTCGCCCGCTCGGACGCAGCCAGGTATTGCTTCACCACCAGGCGGAAGGGCGTGCCGCTCTGGGTCAGGACCTCCTCGCTGGTCCCCCACGACCCCGCCCGGCCGAAGGTGACGAGAGAGCAGCGCGAGAGCACGCCGGCCGGCCGGGGCTGATCCGGTCCCCACGAGAACGCGCCGGGGCGAAATGGCAGGTCGAACTGCGAAAGGTCGCGTTGCGCGTGGGGATCGACCTCCCTGACCCGGAGCACCGGGTAGTCGTTCGCGCACCAGCTCGTCGCGGACGTCGCCCTCGAGCATCCCGACCTGCCCCTCGTCGGCCGTGCGGACGCTGTAGAGCGACCCCGCCAGGATCACCAGCAGTCCCGCGTGGGTGATGACGAACCCCGTCTGCCGCTTCTTCCACGGATACCGGATCAACGCGGCACAGAGGATGTTGGTCCCCAGGAACGCGAGCAGGAGTGCGAACCACGGGCCCCGGTAAACGTACTCGTTGACGGCCGCTGTGCCATAGATGCTCTCGAAGACGGTGGCGAAGGCCAGGGTCGCCGCGAGCGATGCCAGGGAGAAGACCGCCAGTTTCACCGAGGCCAGGAAGCGGTAGAGCGCTTCCACGGCACCGACGATCCGACCGCCCAGCGAAGGCGCAGGGCGCGCTTCCGGCCGGGGTGGCGGCGTGGGTGATGTCGGAGGGATCTTCCTGGTGGCGGTCGCCATGAGTTCGCACCTGCAAGGAGGTGAGGGTTACCGGGGTGGAATTAGCGGGGGGTGTTGCGGCGAACGTCGAGTCGTAGCATGCACCACAGTCATTCTAGTCGGGAACGACGGCGCAGGCCAGTCTCCAGGCGGTACCCGGCGGTGGCCTCAGGTCGGATGCGGACCTGGTCCGGATCGTCGCCGCTCGGCAGGCGGCGTTGCCTGCGCGAATGCCACCAGGGCCGGTGCTGGATGGTTCGGTGCCGGGTCGCCGGCGAGGTGGCGGTCCGATCGGAGCCGCCGCGAAGGATGATCTGCGTCGGCGGAGCGTTCGAACCGAATCGCGACCGGCTGAGTGTCGGAGGGTAACGATTGTCGCCCCACCGCCGCGAGCGTCGGACCGAGACCACCGCCAGTCGGCCGCAACCGGGCCGGGCGAACAGCACGAACCCGCTGCGGAATAGTCACCGAATCTCGCGGGATGAACGCCGAGGGCGTTCGCTCGACCCGGAAGACGGCGTGGCAGTTGATGCAACTGGCATCGAGACGGCGGGCGGCGTCCTGGAGACCCACGAGGTCGGACGCTCGCCAGGCACCCTCGAGGTCCGTGGCCGAGCGTTCCATGTCGGCGGCGTAGAGGTTCCAGACGAGGGCCATTGGACCGTCATCATCGCGCTTCAGGCGACGCGCGGCCGTCGCGGCCCGAGTTGCAGCCGGAATGATGCGATCGAAATCGGGGCGCGAGCCGGAGAATCCGGGCATTGCGGAGAGACGCGTGAGGGACTCGTGACCAGGCGGGACCTCGCGTGCCCCGTAGGCCGGTGAGATGGCCAGCCGGCTCGTACTCCGGAAGCCTATTCCGCTCGGTCGATCTCCCCGGAAGCCGATCGCGGCAGCGGCCGCAGCGATCGAGGCCAATGCCACGAACGCCAGCGCGACGCCGCGGACGGCGAGTCGGTGCCGCAGCAGCGACCGGGCCCGATCGAGGCGCCGGGACATCGAGCCGGTGGGCCAGCCGAGCCGGCGTGCGGCCTCCTCGCGTGTGTGGCCCTCCAGGTCGCAGAGGACCACCGGGGCCCGGTACTTCTCGGGCAGTCGGCCCAGTTCGTCGTCGATGACCTGCCGGACGTCGCGCCGATCGACGAGGTCGGACGATTCGGCCCGGGGGTGAAACCGCTCGGGCAGGCGCCCTGTTGATTCGTGGCCTGCACCCGAGAGGGCGCTGAGCGTCCGCTCGCGAACGCGACGCCGGGTGGTCGCCGAACGTGCGTGCATCGCCAGTCGACGGGCGACGCCCTCGAGCCACGGACGTACCGACTCGTGCCAGGCAATCCGGTCGGCCTTGAGCGACAGGACGAGGAACGTCGCCTGCAAGACGTCCTCGGCCTCGTGTGGGTCACCGAGGATCCGTCGGCAGATCCGCTCGACCCGAGGACCGTGCCGGCGCACCAGGGCCGCGAAGGCGGCTTCCTCGCCGCCTGTCACGAAACGCTCCAGCAAGGTTGCATCGCTTGGGGTTTCGGGCGTCAATGCATCAACCCTCGGAGGACCAGCACGCCTCTCATCTATTTCATAATGCCGGGACCCTAGCCCGCCAGATGCAGGCTCCTGGAATCCGCGTGATGCGTTGGAAAACCCCGGTCGGACCGAGTCCTTGACGAACTTGAATGCGTGCATCACAGGAGGTGCCGTCGCTGTTGAGACGATCTTCGCTTCATGCAAGCACGGCCCAATATTGTGAAGAAACAGTGTAGATTGGCTTCGTTTGCTCAATTTCACAGTCTGGGGGCGGTGGCAAACCCCCCGCTCCTCCCCGAGTTCCATGAAGAAACGATGTAGATTGGGTTCGTTTTGCCGTTTTGCCAGGCACTGAAGCCGATTTTGCATCCACGCCCTAATCGAAACAAACCTGAATGGTTTCACAGTATCGGGATTCACTAATATGCCGCAAGGTCTAGTGCAAGACTGGTTGCATTTACTGCAGCCCATGGATTCAAGATCGAGAGGGCGTGAGGTCATTCGCCCTGGCCCCGCTTCCAGCCAAGTCTTAGTTGCTATCATGGCTGCATTTCCCTTTTCGTTGCTGAGCCTGGAGGACTGCGCATCTTAATTATGATTAGACGTCTCAGGCGGTCTAAAGATTCGCTCGGGCGGGTTTTTTCTTGAACGATGGATTTCGTTCATTGGATAATCGGTGCTGAGGCGATCCGGTCATCGTTGGTGAATCCGACATCTGGGGAGGGAACATTCGATGGAGGTCTCACCCGCACCTCGGGATCTCGACGGCTTCGATATTCTGTTCCGCGATGCCGATGCCCGCCCCGAGCCGGTGGGCGTGGCGGTGGCGGGGGGCGATGATCGGACGGTGATCGAGGCGCTGCGGACGGCCGTCGACCGGGGATGGGTCCGGCCGATCCTGGTCGGGCCGGAGGAGCGGATTCGGGTGCTGGCGGAAGAGGCGGGGAGCTCGCTCGACGGATTCCGGATTGTGGTGGCTGGGGATGGCGACGTGGCGCGGACGGCCGTCAACCTGGTGCGGTCGGGTGAGGCCCGGGCGCTCATGAAGGGACAGATCGCCACGACCGCGCTGATGGCGCCGGTGTTGGATCCCGCGACGGGGCTGAGGACCGGTCGCGTGGTTTGCCAGGTCGTCCTGATGGAGATCCCACGCGACGGTCGGCGGTTCCTGCTGGCCGATACGGGGATCAGCGTCCGGCCCGACCTCCGGCGCCGCGTGGAGATCCTGCGGCAGGCGGTGGGCGTGGCGCACGCGCTGGGATCGGCCCGGCCGCGGGTCGCCCTGATGGCGGCGACCGAGACGGTCAAGCTCGACATGCCCGAGACCGTCGAGGCCGAGGAGCTGTCGCGCCGGAACCGCGAGGGCGAGCTGGCCGATTGCCAGATCGAAGGTCCGCTCTCGTTTGACCTGGCCTACGCGGCCGAGGCCGGGTCGAGGAAGCGGGTTGAGGGCTCGGTCGTGGGCGCGGCGGACGTGATGATCTTCCCCAATCTGCTGTCGGCCAACCTGACCGTGAAGGCGATCATGTACGCGGCGGATTGCCGGTTCGGGGGAGTGCTGCGGGGGACCTCGGCACCCGTGGTCTTCATGTCGCGAGCCGATAATCCCGCGACGCGGTTGCATTCGCTGGCGCTGACGTTGCGGATCATTGACCGGGGCGACGGGGCCACGTAGCCTGATCACGAGCCCTTGGGAAGCGTTACAGTTTTCCTCCGACGGGCGAGATTCACCGTCCACGACCCGGGAGAGACCGCGATGCCAGCGTGTGCAATCCGATGGCTCATTTTCGTGGTTCCGGCCCTGCTGGCCATCGCATTGTCCCCGGCGATGGCCGACGACGGCACGCCTCGGTCAGCCGACCTGCGAGTGCTGGAGCCGGCCGGGACGGCGGCTTACCCCTCGCCCCGGGCGATGCTGAACAGTTACCTGCTGGGCAAGGCTCGCGAGCACTTCGACGCCCGGCGGAAGGCGGTCGCGGCGCTCAGGACTCACGAGGACGTCGCCGCCCGACAGAAGGCGCTGCGGGAGTTCCTGCTGCGATCGCTGGGCGACCTGCCGGACCGGACGCCGTTGAACGCACAGGTCGTGGGAACGCTCCGTCGCGAGGGATACGGGGTCGAGAAGGTGATCTTCGAGAGCCGGCCGCGGCATCATGTGACAGCGAGCCTGTACCTGCCAGACGGAAAGCCGCCGTTCCCGGGGGTGCTCCTGCCGTGCGGGCACGCCGACGACGCCAAGGCGTACGAGCAATACCAGCGGGTGGCGATCCTGCTGGCTCGCAATGGCATGGCGGTCCTCTGCTATGACCCGATCGGCCAGGGCGAGCGGATGCAGCGGCTCGACGCTCAGGGGAAGCCGGTGGTACGCGGTACGACCGAGCACACCCTGGCCGGGGTCGGCGCCCTGCTCGTGGGACGGCAAGAGGCGAGCTATCGGGTCTGGGACGGGCTGCGTGCGCTCGATTACCTGGCCGGTCGGGCGGAGGTCGACCCGCGCCGGCTCGGCTGCACGGGGAACTCGGGCGGCGGCACGCTCACGGCCTACCTGATGGCGCTCGACGATCGGATCGCGGTCGCCGCTCCGTCGTGCTACATCACGTCGCTCGAGCGGCTGTTCGCGACGATCGGGCCGCAGGACGCCGAGCAGAACATCACCGGCCAGGTCGCCGCCGGTCTGGAGCACGCCGATTACCTGACGATCCGCGCGCCGAAGCCGGCCCTGATGACGGTCGGCACCCGCGACTTCTTCGACATCCAGGGGAGCTGGGACACGTTCCGCGAGGTCAAGCTGATCTATGGCCGGCTGGGGTATGGCGAGCGGGTCGACCTGTTCGAGTCGGACGAGCCGCACGGGTTCACTCGGCCCCGGCGGATCGCCACGGCGCGGTGGATGGCGCGGTGGCTGCTGGGCCGGGACGAGCCGATCGACGAGCCGGAGGCATCGATCGCCTCGGAGGCCGACCTGAGATGCACCCGGAGCGGCCAGGTCCTCGCCGAGCTGGGAGATCGGTCGGTCTTCGAACTGAACGCCGAACGGGCTCGCGAGCTGCGCGCGGCCCGCGAAGCTCCGGCGTCGCGGCGATCGGACGCCGACTTTCGCTCGGAGGTCCGGAAGCGAATCGGTCTAGGAACCAAGTCGCAGGTCGCCGCATCGTTGCCGATGGTGGTGGGAACCTTGAATGCGCGGGGGCGGACGATCCGCAAGTTGATCTTTCACGTCGAACCGGGAATCGTGATCCCGGCGCTCGATATTGCGGCTCGTGATTCGGACAAACCCACCCCGGTCGTGCTGAAGGCCGGTGTGGACTGGTCGCGGGACGGGGCGATCGACGAGTTGCTGAAGTTGCCGGGCCGCGTGGTATTGATCCAACCGCGAGGCATGGGCGAGACCGATCCCGGCGCAGAGACGGGGCCAAACTGGCCGTTCGGCAGCGACTGGAAAGAGGCTTTCCTGGCGATGCACCTGGATCGGCCGCTGCTGGGACAGCGGGTCGTTGACGTGCTGGCCGTGCTCGGCGGGTTGCACGCCGAGCAGGAGGAGCCGGCCGGCTATCATCTCATGGGCGTCGGCACGGCCGGGCCCGTCATCCTGCATGCCGCGTTCCTGGACGAGAGCGGCCTGATCCGAGCGATCACGGTGGAACGGTCGATCCGCTCGTGGGACGACGTGGTGAACCAGGGCATGAGCCGCGACCAGCTCGGCAGCGTCGTGCCGGGGCGCTCGCCGTCTACGACCTGCCCGACCTGGCGGCCCGCCTGGCGCCTCGGCCGGTGCACGTTGTCGAGCCGGTGGATCCGAGCGGGAATCGGCCGGTGTCGGGTTCGCCGTGAACGGCGGCTCCGCCCGGCCGCCCCGTCCGATCCGTTGTAGGAGTCGGCTCCTGCCGGCGATCGGGCGGGCCGATGCCGACCGGATCGGGCCGACCGGATCGGGAGCAGGAGCTCCCTCCTACAAAAGATGAATGCGATCCGGTCCGTTGTGGGAGCCTGCTCCTGGAGGCGATCGGGCGGTCGGGCCGGATCGGGAGCAGGAGCTCCCTCCTACACAAAAACCGGAACGGGTCGGGCGGGGACCTGGTCGTTGGACTGGGGGCCCAACGAACGTTCGGCGCTCGAGCTGAGATTGCGCACAACGGGACGATCCGGCCGATGCAAGACTGACACGCCAGCGAATGGATGCATAAGCCGGTCAGAATCCACGCGCTGGCGCGTCGGGCTCGTCAGCGCACCGAAACCGTGACGGCTCTAACGACTGCCGAGCCACGCCATCCCATCGGGGCCGCGGCCGGTTTTCAGGCGGGTCGTCTCGGTCAGCGTCTTGAGGTCGATGACGGCGATCGCGTTCTCGCCGGTCATCGCCACGAAGGCACGCGATCCGTCGGGCGGGACCAGGATGCCACTGGCACCGCGGCCCAGCGGGATCCGCTTGATGACCGATCGTCCCGGCGCATCGAGGACGATCAGGTCGCCGCCGCCAATCTCCGAGACCAGCGCCCGCTTGCCATCCGGCGTGAACTTGAGGCGATTGGCGCCCCGTGCCCCGGCGTCAATCGTGTGGACGACCTTCTTCGCGGCCACGTCGATCACCGAAATGCGAGGGTCGCCCATGTGCGACGTCCAGAGCTCCTTACCGTCGGGCGACACGTCAAATCCCTCGGGTCCCCGGCCGACCGGGATGATCGTCTGCCGCCACCCCGGCCCACCGGGGCCTCCCGGACCTCCGCGCGGCGGGCCGCCAAATCCGCCACCGGGAGGCGGGCCGCCGGGGCCGCCAAGTCCATCGGGCGGCGGGCCGCCGAATCCGCCGGGCGGCGGGCCTCCAGGACCATCGGGCGGCGGGCCTCCCGGTCCTCCGGGACCACCGCCCGGACCGCCGCGGCCGCCAAATCCGCCGCCCGGGCCGCCCGGCGCGGCGTGCTCGATGATGCTGATCGTGTTCGATGAGACGTTCGAGGTGAAGATCGTCTTCTCATCCTTTGAGACGACGATCATGTGGGTCCGTTCCTGGCCCGTGCCGAGGATCCAGTCCACCTTGTTGGTCGCCGGGTCATAGCGGCCGATGGCCAGGTTGGCCTCGGCGGTGAAATACACCTTTCCGCCCGCGACCGAGAGCCCGTGAGGGCGGGCGAGCGGGGCGAGCTCGACATGGTGCTTCTCGGTCCGGGCCGCGATGTCGATGACCGAGAGACTGTTGCCGCGCGGGCCGCCGGCGTAGTTGGTCCCGAAGGCGAGCTTGCCGTCCTCGGAGACCACCAGCTCGTGCGGGTCCCGACCGGTCGGCGCCCGTCCGGCCACCGTGCCGGTGTTGGGGTCGACGATCGCCATCGCGTTCTCGCCCTTGTGCAGCACGAGCAACGCCGGCGAGGGAGTGTCCCCCGCGCGGGCCGCCGTGAGCCCGGCGCAACCGAACAGGACGAGTGTTGCCGCCCTCAGGTAGGGTATTCCGCGCTGTCTTCTGGAGGGGGTCATGAAACGGGCCTCCTGATCAAGGATTTCCCGGTCGGGGGGATGGCGGAGGTGTCGGTCACGCGGACGCGTGGAGTCATGGAGCGATCTCGGTTTGCCCGGAGCATTGTAGCGGATGCCGTTGCCTTCTCCAGTGCCTCTCGTATTCCGGCAGGATCGCGGCGGCGGTCATCACGATCAGGCCGGCGAGCGGCCAGAGGGCATGCGTCGCGAGGCCCTCGACGAGGGGCGCGATGGGGTTGGCCCAGCCAAGCGCCCGTTCCGCGAGCCATGCGGCCGCCGCGATCATGGTGAGCACCGACCCGGCGATGCGGAAGGGGCCATAGATTCGCGTACGTGCCAGCAATACCAGGCAGGGCATCGTCGCCAGGACGACCACGAGCTGGAACGCCTCGATCCCCAGGTTGAAGCCCAGCACGCTCGAGACCAGGGTCCAGGGATCGAACCCGAACTCGGTCAGCGTCGACGCGAACGCCAGGCCGTGCACCAGCCCAAAGCCGCCGGCGATATAGACCTCACGGCCGCGGAAGATCGGCACCAGGGCATGGACGGCCGAGAACAGGATCGACAGGGCAATCGCCGATTCGACGGCGGCGACAGGCAGGCGCGCCATCCCAGCGCGCCCAGCACCAGCGTAATCGAGTGCCCAACGGTGAACGCGGTCACGACCTCGAGGATTCGACGGAAAGCCACTTTCGCCCCGGCGTAACTGCCCCAGCGGCCGCCCGCCGCGATGAGCGGCGCGGGGAGGATCAGGGCCAGCAGGAATAGCAGGTGGTCGGTCCCCTCGGCAATGTGGCGCGTGCCCAGCCGGAACATGGCGGCGAAGCCCCGGAACCAGTTGCCCCCGGAGCGGTCGATGACCATCGACGGCTCCGTGTCGCGCATCGTCCCCAGCAACTCCGGCTCGTCGCCGATCACGCCATTGCGCCAGTCGCTCGCCACGGTGACGACCGCCGTGTGGGTGACCAGATGGTGGAAGATCACGTCGTAGTTGAGCGTCAGCCGATCCGCGGTCGCACCGGGCGGAGGAGTCATGGTCAGCTCCACTCGCATGTCGGGCTCCTGCTCGACAACCGGGGTGACCTGGCGGACCATGACCGTCCAGGGCCGACCATCGGGAGCCACCGGGTGCACGTGCGCCCGAACGTAGTCCTTGAGCTCATCACCGTGCCGGCGGACCGCCTCGACGGCGTCGCGGGACATTTGCTTTTCCCAACCCGTTGACAGCTCGCCGATGGGCAGCGTCAGCTCGGCGTCGATGCCCCCGCGATGGAAGCGCAGGACCACCCCCGTGCTGGGCATGGGATGGCCCCACGCGGCCGGCACCGCGACCAGGATCACGAGTATTGGAAGGAAGCGTCGCATCGGTGCCTCTGCGGGAAAGATCGAGACTGTCGCACGGAAGCCGTGGTCCTGGTCATTTGCCCTGTACGGGCCGAACGCTCCAGCCCTGGGCATCTCCCCGTGGAAGATTATCCTCAACGAACGCCGGCCCTGAAAGGGCGTTACACGGGCACGACCTGGGGCGATCTCCCGGGTGAAGGGTTGCAACGCGACAGCCGGGCGAACCGGCGACGTCAGTCGCCGGGTCATGCGAAGCGACAGCCGGAGCAGGCCGTCCGATTTGATCGTCGGCCGCCGACACCCGCGACCCCGGACTTACCGCTTCTTGAGAGTGACCCCGACCCCTGCACCGTCCATGAGCAGGAACGAGGTATCGAGGTCGGGGTTGGTGGTAATCGCCTCGATGTAGCGGAGATTGGGGGCAGGCCGTCGCATGTTGTGGGCGATGATCAGGCCGCCGGGACGCACGTAGGGGAGCAGTTCCTTCAGGTAGGCGTCGTATCCTTCCTTCTCGGCGTCGATGAACAGGATGTCGATCGGGTCGGTGTTCTTAACGGCGGTCTGATGGGCATCGCCCTCGGTGATGACGATGATGTCCTCGACGCCGGCGCGCTTGAAGTTCTCGCGGGCGACGGCAATGCGGCCGGGGTCGATGTCGTGGGTGTAGAGCTTGCCGCCGGTCTTTCGCAGGGCCAGCGAGAACCAGAGGCCCGACTCGCCGGTCGAGGTGCCCAGCTCGACGACACGCCTGGCTCCCAGCGACTCGGTAAGCTGGCGCAGCAGCCGGCCGTCGGCCGTGGAGACGTTGGCATACCGCTCGCCGCCGCGGGCCTGTTCGAGCGCGGCGAGGATCCGCCGCTCGCCGTCATCCCTGGGCAGCGGCGGCTTGCTGGGGTCGGCCGACGCGTTCGAGGCCCCCTGCTCCCGGCCGCCGCCGAAGCCGCCGCCGCCGGCTCCGCGGCCGCCCTGGCCGCGTGGCAGCTCATCGGCGCTCAGCTTGCCGTCCTTGTTGGCGTCGCGCTCGCGGAGCTTCGCCGCGGCGGCATCGATCTCGGCGGCCGACAGGGTCCCGTCGTGGTCGGTGTCGAAGGCCACGAGCAGCGGGTTTTGCGGGCCGCCTCGACCCGGCTGGCCGGCCTGCTGGGCCGGGACCTGGCCGGCCAGCACGCTGGCCCCGATCATCGTAGCGATGGCGATGTACGTTCGCTTCATCTTTGATCCTCTCATCGAAGAAATTCGGGTGGAGAGTCGAAGGCGATGATGGACCGTCGCCCCGGTGTATTTCGGCGCTCGGCCCGCGAGATCGGGCCACGGTTTCCCTTAAATTCCGCTTCACCACGCGTGCGAGGAGGACCAACGGAGGGACATCGCGGCTGCGATCGCCGGTCCCTGTCCGGCAGTAGGGACGGTGGTGCTAACGCCCCGCGTCCTTGCGGCGATACTCGATCGAGGCGGACTTGACCTCGACGTTGCCCTTGAGCTCCTCGGCGAATGGCTTGTCGCCGATCGTGACCTCCTTGCGGATGAGCTGGTAGGTGCCGTGCTCGCGGGCGGCCTCGATGCAGACCGTGTAGGACCCAGGGCCAAGCGGTTTGCCATGGTCGTCCTTGCCGTCCCAGGTGACGGAGTACTTCCCGGGCGGACGGGTCGGGCGCGAGACCGTCTCGATCAGGTTGGTCGCGTCGGCCTGGCGGCGGTCCTTGTCTTCGCGATACCAACGCTTCAGGTCGGCATGCCAGCGCGGGCCGGGCTGGCGGGTCTGGAGCCAGAGAGCCAGCGTCCGGGCGGCGTGGCCGTCCCTGTCCTCGACCCAGACGGCAAGGTACGGGCGTCGGTAGCGCCGGGCGTTGGCACCCTTGGGTCCGCCGATCTCGAAGTTCACCAGCAGCTCCGACGTCTCGCCCCACGAGGCGCCCGGCCCGGGCTCTGGCTGCTCGGCCGGAGGAGCGGCGAGCGGCCGTTCGTAGTGGGACCAGCCGTGCTCCGGTGGACCTGTCCGTCGGCCGTGGCGATCAGGCACTCGACGCCCGCGATCGAGGCGGCCAGGCGAAGGCCCTGCTCGACGGGGAGCACGTTGAGCGTCGTGGCCAGGGCGTTGGCGTCCGGGGCACGATCGGCGATCACGGTCGCGCCGACAACCCGCGCGGCGGGCCGGCCCTCGTGCGGGTCGAAGATGTGCGAGTACCAGCGGCCCTGGATGCGAAACCCACGCTGCGAGCTGCCGCTGGTCGCCACCGAGCGGTCGCGGACCTCGACCCGCGCGATCGGCTGGGCGGTCTCGGAGTCGCCGAACGGCGTGGCCACACCGATCGAGCGACTGACCTCTCCGACGACGCGGATGTCGCCGCCGATATTGAGCAGCACGCCGCGGACGCCGCGCTCGGGTACGAACGCCGCCTCGCAGGCCCGGCCGATGATGAAGCCCTTGGCGATCGAGTTGAGGCTGAGCGGGCAGGCGGTCAGATGCTCGGCCGTGCCCGCGGCGGCATCCAGACGCCAGGCGGGCCGGGACATCAGGGCCCTGGCCTGGGACAGCTCGTGGGCGGTCGGCAGGCGATCGAGCCGGGCACACCGCGACCATAGCTCGGTCAGGGCCTGCACGCGAGGGTCGAAGGCCCCGCCGCTCGCCTCGCGCCAGCGGTCGCTGGCACCGAGCAGCTCGAAGAGCTCGGGCGAGACCCGCGTCGGCCGGCTGGTCGACGCCTGCCAGCGGCGGAATTCGCTCGTCGGCTCATACCCGCTGAACACATCGGCCAGCCGGTCGATCTCGGCGAGGGCGCGGGCCTCCGCCGCCCGGGCGGCCTCCTCGGTGTCGGCCCGGACGCAGAGCTCGAGCGACGTTCCCAGCACGTTCTCGTGGTGGAAGACGTGGTCCCTCGCGGGGGTGCCGCTCCGGTGACCAGGACGAGCAGCAGTAAACCCGCCATGCCGGCGGCGGGGGTCGACACACGGATCGTCATCGGCCTGTGCCTCCGTCAAGTTTGGATCACTCGTCGTTCCTCGGCCTGTAGCGTTGACGGCCCAGCTCCGGCCATGGCGGTTACTAGAACGCCTGGCGGTTGCGTTGCTCATACGAGCCCGACGCGCCAGCGAGTGGATGACCTGGTCGGCCCTGGGATCCACTCGCTGGCGCGTCGGGCTCGTATCGGCGGGATCGTCCCAGCGTGCGCAATCCAACCGTTCGGCCCTCTAATGATCTTAGCGCCCGATGCCCGTGCCTGGGAGTTTAGAAACCCTAAAATCGGCTTCATTGATGGCCTCTGGGCGGTCAGTGGCGTATTCGACGGTGTTCGATGAAATCTGCTTCATTCGCGCGGTTCGCCTCCCGCGGATCGAAGGGCTGTGTTGTAATCGAGTTGGGAGGATCTAGGATTCCCGACGAGGCGACGGGGTCCGCGTCACCCGATCACCGGCGGAGGCGGGGCGGATCATGGAAAAGTTTGTCCTGCTCGTCGAGGACGACCGCAGTCTCGCCCAGTCGATCGTGGATGGACTGTCGGACGAGGGCTTCACCGTCGGGCACGCGGCCCACGGCGATACGGCCCGCGAGGCGCTTTGCGCCGGCGGCTGGGACCTCGTGATCCTGGACTGGTGGCTGCCCGTCCTGGATGGGCTCGAAGTCCTGAAGGGTTATCGTGGCGAGGGCGGGACCACGCCCGTGCTCTTCCTCACGGCTCGAGACGCCGTGAGCGACCGGGTGATCGGGCTGGACGGTGGCGCC
This sequence comes from uncultured Planctomycetota bacterium, assembly GCA_963771445.1. Classification (GTDB taxonomy): domain Bacteria; phylum Planctomycetota; class Planctomycetia; order Isosphaerales; family Isosphaeraceae; genus JAKAUH01. The sequence continues at coordinate 159,243 of CAVYTQ010000005.1, forward strand.
GACGATTACCTCTGCAAGCCGTTCGCCTTCGAGGAGCTGCTGGCGCTGCGCCGGGCGCTGATTCGTCGTGGGCGTCCGGTCGAGGTGATGACGCTCTCGTATCGCGACGTGAGCGTGGATCTCGCCGAGCAGAAGGCCGAGCGGGCCGGTCATCCTTTGAACCTGACGGCCAAGGAGCTGGCCCTGCTCGTCTTCTTCCTCCGCCACCCTGATGAGGTGTTGTCGCGGAGTCGGATCTACGGGCACGTGTGGGGCGAGGATTACGACTTCGTCTCGAACACGCTGGACGTCCACGTCAAGGGGCTGCGGCGAGCCCTCGAGCGCGTGGGCCGCGGCTGATCCAGACGGTGCGGGGCCGGGGCTACCTGCTGGGCGATCCTCTGCCACCGGCGGCCGAGGAGGTCCCATGACGCTGGTCACGCGCGTCTCGGTCGCTTTCCTCGTGGCGCTTGCGCTCGCGCTCGGGGGGTTCTCGGCGTGCCTGTATTACCTCGCGGGACTGCGGCTGCGGCTCGACCTGGACCAGGAGCTCGAGGCGACGCTCGACCACTTCCTCGAGCGTCATCTTGCCGAGAGCGGGCGAGTGAACTGGGCGGTCTACGACGAGGCGGGCCGTCGGATCGAGAGCTCGGCGGATGAGGGTCGGCCGATGGTCCTCGACGGCCGCGACCTCGGCCCGCTGGCGGTGGACGTGGCGACGACGATCGAGGGGCCCGACGGCCAGCGGTGGCGCGTGCTCGCGCGGCCGGGCGGCGGAGGGGGCGGAGGGGGTGGGCGTTGACGCCGCGGACCGCCCGAAGGCCGGGGCGCCGATCATCGTCCTCGGCCGCCGATGCACGACGATCGCGAAGCGCCGGGACCGGGCCGCGAGCGTCGGGGTCGCGTGCTGGCGGCGTGGGCGTCGCTCGAGCCCCTGGAGGCCGAGATCCGATCGCTGGCGGCGGCGCTGCCCTTGATCTCCCTGGGACTGTGGGGACTGGCCGCGGCGATCGGCCGGCATTTCGCCCGCCGCGCACTCTCCCCGCTGACCCAGATGGCCGCGGCGGCGCACACGATGCCCTTCGAAGATGGCCGGCTGCCCAGCCCGGGCACCGGCGACGAGCTCGAGGACTTCGCGCAGAGCTTCAACGGGCTGCTCGAGCGGCTGAACGTGGCACTCGAACGGCAGAAGCGGTTCACGGGCGAGGCGTCGCACCAGCTCCGGACTCCGCTCGCCGCCCTGATCGCCGCGATCGACGTCGCACGCCGGCGACCGCGGTCCGTCGACGACCACGAGCGAATCCTGGCCCGGCTGCACGACGACGCGGTCCGACTCTGGCGGGTCGTCGAGGCACTGTTGTTCCTCGCGCGGGCCGACGCCGAGGCCGCGCTCCCCGACCTGGAGCCGGTCGACCTGGACGCCTGGGCGGCCGAGCACGTTCGCGGCTGGTCGGGCCACGAACGGGCGGCCGACCTGCGATTCGAGCCGGGCGACAGCGAGCCTTTGCAGACGCGGGCGCACCGGCCGCTGCTGGGCCAGTTGCTCGACAACCTGCTGGAGAACGCCTGCAAGTACAGCGAGGCGGGCACGCCGATCCTCGTCCGCGCCGGGTCCGAGCCGGGCTCGGTCACGCTCGCCGTGGAAGACGTCGGCTGCGGCATCCAGCCCGACGACCTGGTGCGTGTTTTCGAGCCATTCTATCGCGCCGAGTCGGCCCGCCGGCTGGGAATGCCGGGGGTCGGGCTGGGGCTGTCCGTCGCGCGCCGGATCGCCGCGATGCACGGCGGCACGATCACCGCGGAAAGCGAGGACGGCGGCGGCAGCCGCTTCGTGGTCCGGCTGCCCCAGCGCCGATGCCCGTCATGGCGCCGGTCGGTTGATCGGATCGCGGTGATTCTTGCGTGGAAGCCCGAAGCGAGAACCCCACGCGCCGTGGGTTCACGGCTTCTCGCCGAGGCGCTGGCGAAGGTGGATGAACTTCTCGTGCAGCTCGCCGCCGCCGAGCTCGGGGTGGAGGATCGCGGTGGCGTCGATCACGTGGGCGGAATCCCTGAGCTGGCCGGTGTGGTAATAGGACAGGGCCAGCGAGTACTTGGCGTCGAACCACCCCGGCGAGCCGGCGGGATTGTTGTGGATCCGCAGCCGCTGGACGTCGATGTCGAGCGAGTAGATCTCGAGCCGACGGTAGGTGTCGCCCAGGTCGCGGAGCATCCGGTCGCTGGAGGTATCGGGCGTCCCCTTCCATGCCGAAAGCGAGCGGCGGGCCTCGATATCCTGGCCGACGAAGAGGAGGGCGCGGGTCATTCGCATCTTGAGCTCGACGAGCTGCGACGTCTCGTACTTGTGGTCCATCGTGAGGACGGATTCCAGCATGAGCTTGAGGACCAGGCCGAAGCGTCGCTGCCGCAGATCGGTGGTGGCGATGGTCGCCCCCTGGTCGAGGAGCCGGACCGTGTCGAAAAGTGCGCCGCGCTCGGAGGCAAGGTCCCAGTCGGGGTGGGTCTGCGCCTCGCGCTCGGCCTCGATGTAACGGCCGAGCTCGACGAGCGAGACGAGGCGGAGCAGCCTGCCGCGATAGAGGACCCCGGCGGCGGCCGGAAGCCGGGCGACGCGATCGCAGAGGTCGCGGGCGGTCTCGGGCCGGCCGGCGGTCGGGACGAGGTTGAGCCGGGCGCGGGCCAGCAGCAAGCGGGCGGTGGAGTCCTCGGACCGCGACTTTCGGATGGCGTCGGCCAGTAGCTTGTCGGCGCGTGTGAAGGTCTCGGCGACCTGGCGACGGTCGGGGTTGATGAGCTGGTGGTCAAGGTCCTCGATCACCAGGGCGGTGATCGAGAGCTGCGCGTCGAGCCAGCGGGACGAGCGGACGGGCACGGTCGTCCAGAGCTGGCGGGCGCGGGCGGGGTTGGCGTTGCCCAGGGCGACGGTGCCGAGCAGCCAGCGCGCCTCGTCGGTGGCCGGGTCGTCGGGGAAGTCCTTGACCTGGCGCTCGAGGGCGTCGGCATAGGCGGTCGCCGAGGCGCCCGGCTGGCGGTAGGTCAGGGCGCGGCCGCGAGCGAGGGCGCGAAGCATGCCCGCCCGCGCGCGGACCTCGCCGGCCTTGGGGTCGTCGGCGACGCGCGAGAGCTCGGCGTCGGCGGGGAGGAACCGACCCGCCTGGAACAGGAACGCCCCCGCGCGGAGCCGGAAATTCGCGGCGTCGGCCGCCCGGCCGGCGGCAGCGGACCCGTCGGCGGCCCGGGTCGCCGCGGCGGCGGCCTTGATCGGGTCGCCGGCCCGCTGGAAGGCGTCGGCCAGCGCGTCCCAGTCTTCCGGCGGATCGCCCGGACCCGGCTCGACGCCCGCCCGCGCGACCTCGAGGAGCGCCAGCCGCGACTCGGACGCCGAGCTGCCCCGCAGTGCGCGGACCTCGCGGAAGAGCTCGGCATGGACCTTCTTCCGCTCTTCCCCCTCGGGCAGCCCGGTCAGCTCGGCCAGCTCGATGCGGACTCGCCAAAGGCCCTTGAGCGGCGGCTCGAGATGCGAGGCATTCACCGCGGCCAACGCCCCGGCCGGCTGCTTGCGGGCCAGCAAGAGCGGCACGCGGACGGCCAGGACCTCGGCCTCGGGCGGCTCGGGCTTGGCCTGGGTCGCGGCGTCGAGCTCTCGCCCGGCATCGTCAAGGCTGCCCGCCCGGAGCATCAGCTCGCCGCGCAGCATGTGCCAGAAGCCGGCGAGGCCCAGCTCGGTGCCGGGCTTTTCCAGCAACTTCATCGCCTCGGACTCGAATGTTCGGCGAGCGGCCGAGCCGGCGGGCTCGAGCTCGGCCCGGTCGCACAGGGTCTGGGCCATCCGGAATCTCAGGTTGTCGCCCAGGGTCGTGTTGTCGCCGATCGAGCTGATCGCGCGCAGCCGCTCGATCGCGTCTTCCAGCAGTGCGATGGCACGCTCGCGATGCTGGGGGTTGCCCGGCTCGAACGCCGCGGCCTGGACCCAGGTCAATGCCTGCGCCCAGCGGAAGATCGCGGCCTGGAGGCGAAGCTGGCGCTCGGCGACCAGGCTCGAGTTCTCGCGGATGAACCGATCGAGCATGCTGATCGCCTCGCCCCAGCGGTTGCGCCGGGTCTCGAGGTTGGGCGACGCCTGCGCGGCCCGGTCGAGCGTCGCGGCCACGTCCTGCGCCAGCACTTCGCGCCTGGCCAGGTCGATCGCGGGGTTGGCGATCTGCCCCCGCACCGATGCGACGTGCTGCGACAGCTCGGCGTCGCTCATCGGCGGCTGCTGCGCGGCCGCGGCGATCGCCACGGCCAGGATGTACCCGCTCATCGCCTCGATGTCTCCTCCCGCTTCTGGATGGGGCTCGACATCAGTTTACCAGGACCGGGACCTCCTCGGGTACGGGGTCCTTGGCCGTGGGGTGGAACAGGGCCGCGAACAGCAGGGTGGCGAAGACGCCCAGACCCAGCGGAACGAGGAAGATCTTGTGATAGGAAGCGAGAACAGTGGCTGCCGCGACGGCGTCGCTGGGCAGGAACGCGGCCGAGAGCCGGGCCGACAGGAAGTTGCTCGCCAGCGGCCCGACGCCCAGGATCAGCAGGTTGAAGAGGCTCTGGGCGCTGATCCGCACGTCCTTGGGGAAGTTCTCGTCCACGAAGATGTAGACCGTGGCGAAGAAGAACGCATAGGCGAAGCCGTGCACGACGTTGCTCAGGATCACCAGCCAGAGCGTTTCCGGGGTGCCGATCGCGTAGATCCCGAACCGGACGACGTGACCCAGCAGGCCCAGGATCATCGTCGTGCGCCAGCCCAGCCTCTTCAGCACCAGGCCGAGGGTCGCCATCGTCAGGATCTCGGCCACCTGCCCGATGCTCATCGCCGGCGCGATCCAGTTGCTGGCCAGCCCGATCTTGGGCAGGTAGCGGCTGGTCCAGTAGAAATACTGGTTGTGCACCAGCGAGTCGAGGAAGGTGACGACGAACAGGACGAGGATCGCGGGGACCTTCAGCAGCTTGAACGCCTCGAACGGGGCGAAGGTCGGCGCCGAGCGCGGCGGGGGCGTGTGGGGCAAGACCAGGCTGAACGCGGCCAGGACCAGCGACGCGATGCCCGCGACGGTGAAGGTGCTGGCGAGCGCTGCTTCATGGCGATCCCGGTCTTGAGGGTCCCAAGCGCCTGGCCCAGCCAGTCGACGAACCCCTTCGTATCGGCCATCGGCGGCACGCTCGTCCAGTCGATCAGGATGAAGACAAACGGCCAGGCCGCCGCGATCCAGCCGATGGTGCCCCACAGGCGGATGAATCCGAAATCCTTCTGAGCGTCCCTGATGTTCGCGAAGGCGATCGCGTTCGTCACGGCCATCGTGGGGACGTAGAAGAAGCAGTGCAGGAGCATCAGGCCGAAGAACGGCCAGAAGGCTTCCTGGTACGCCAGGCCGAGCATCGCCAGGCCGCCGATGAGGTGGCTGAAGGCCAGGAAGCGCTCCTGGGCGAAGTAGCGATCGACGAGCTGGCCGCCGATGAACATGCCCGTGATCGAGGCGAGCGCGAAGGCGTTGAACGACCAGGCGACCTGGTCGTCGTTGAACTTGAGGTAGTCCGCCGATGTACAGGCCCATCAGTGGCAGCCAGGCGCCCCAGATGAGGTATTCCAGGAACATCATTATGGAGAGCTTGGCCTTGATCGCGGAGTTCATCTTCGGTGCTCGCGAGTCGGGGTCATTGGGGAATGGTTCGGCCGTCGCCCGCGGCCGGCGAGGCCGGGCGGACGTCGTGATCCGGATTGGTTCCGAATGACTCTACCGCCCGGCGGGTCGAGTTGCCATCGCCTTCTGCCTTCCGTTCCCTACCGGGCCGACCGCGGGCCGGCGCCGGCCGGAGTGAGAGCAAGCTGTTGCCGGCCAGCGATTTCGGCGAAAGTTGGAAGGACGGCCGGCCGGCAAGACAGATGAGGCCGGGGAAATCCAGGCGCGGGGGAGAGCCGGCGGTGACGCTTTTCGACGCAAAATCGGGCCGAGACGACCTGGCCATGCTGCTCCATGTCGGCGCAACCAGCATTCACACCGACGCCGAACTACTGGCTCAATTCGCGACGAGCCCCGGTGACGCGGAAGCCGAGGCTGCGTTCGCCGCACTGGTGGATCGCCACGGTCCGATGGTGCTGGGCGTCTGCCAACGAGTCGCGCAGCGAAGGAGAAGCGGGCGACGACGCCTTTCAGGCCGTGTTCCTGGTCCTCGCTCGCAAGGCGCGCTCGGTGCACCTGCAGGCGGACGAATCGCTCGGCCCATGGCTGTACGGCGTGAGCCGCCGAGTCGCCCGGCGAGCCCGGCGGCAAACCGCCAGGCGTCATCGCAGGATGCGGGCCTTCGGGCGGCTGGACCCGATCGATCCGTCGACGACCCTCGCCCCTTGCGAGCAGGCCGATATACGCGCCGCGATCGACGACGAGGTCGCTCGCCTGCCGGCACGATACCGTTCGGTCGTCGTGCTTTGTTACCTGGAGGGTCTCTCGCGGCGGCAGGCGGCCCGTCGGCTGGGTTGCCCGGTCGGCACGGTGGAGAGCCGGCTGCACCGGGCGAGGATACGCCTGCAATCGGGCCTGAGTCGCCGGGGCCTGGCTCCGACCGTCGCGGGGCTGGTTGTCGTGCTCGAGCGGAACCTGCGGGCCGACGCGGCACCGGAAATGGCGAGGCGTACAGCTGCGACCGCGGCGAGAGTCTGGACGGGCGAGGCGATTGTCCGTTCGGCACCGGCGGCGGTCGCCGGGCTGGCGAGGTCCCAGTTGAAGGGGATGGCGATGCGACAATGCGGGATGCTTGCCGGGCTGGTCGCGCTGGGCATCACGTTGGCCGCCGGCGTGGGCGGCCTGGCGACCGCTCCCGGCGATCCGACGCCGCCGGCGCCATCGGCCCGGCAGCAAGTCGCCGGCGTGGCTGCGCCGGTCCGGGCATACGAGCCGCCCATTCCGGTCACCGGCAGGTTGGAGACTGCCGAACTGGCCGTCCAGAACGATGAAACCGGCAAGCCGATTGGAGGCGCTGACGTCATCGTGCACAATTACGTTGACGGGAGAAGCTATACGTTCCGCACCGACGCTCGGGGGCGACTACGATTCGAGTACCCCTATGTCGGCGACCGCCCCTTCCTGAATCTCGAAATTCGCAAGGACGGCTATGTGCCGCTCCGGTATGGCTGGGGCCACGCGGATGGCCCGGGATCCGCCGCGAGAGCCGATCAGCTTCAAGCTTCGCCGCGGGACCACGATCGGCGGTATCGTCGTCCACGCGGACGACCAACCGGTCGAAGGCGTGACCGTGGTGCTGACGGTCACGAAGTCCGGACCCGGCAAGCGGGCGGCGAACCCGACGGGCGATGAAGCCTGCTACGAGGTCCCCGCGACGACCGGCCCCGATGGGCGCTGGCGGAGCGACAGCGTCCCCCCTGGGGCCGAGGAGGTCAGGCTTCAGTTGATCCACCCGGACTTCGTCTCTGATGAATCCACGACGCGCGGAAACAAGGGTCGCTCACCGAAGCTCGAGCCGCTCCGCAAGCAATCGGACCGGCAGGTGCTTCTCAAGGGCCAGCGAATCGACGGGCGGGTGCTCGACGATCACGGACGTCCCATCGCGGGCGCCCGAGTCGTCGATTCCTCGCGGGGCCTGACGTTTCTCCCGTACGTCTGGCGCACCACCACGGACGCGGAGGGCCGATTCCACATCCATCTACCCCGCGGCAAGACGGTCAGCCTGACCGTCCAGGCCCCTGGCTACCAGCCCGCGACGCGGGAAATCGGCGGTGCCCAGGACAGTCCGACCGTCGAGTTCCGCTTGCCGCCAGGCCGTCGCCTCCGCGCTCGAGTCGTCAACACGCGTGGTAAGCCGATTGTGGGCGCTTTCGCCTTCATCCCGAGCATGAGCACGCATCGCGGGATCTTCTTTCGGGCCTGGACCGATACCGAAGGCCGCTTCGAGTGGGCAGACGCACCCGATGAGAAAGTGGCATTTTCGATCGGTGCGGAAGGCTATCTGCCCGATGGCCCCTTCTGGCTCGCGCCCGGCGACGAAGAGTCCGCGGTCGTCCTCAGGCCCGGGGTCGCGGTGAGGCTCGGGGTCATCGATGCGGGTACTGGCAAGCCGATTCGGCGCCTCAAGGTCCAGGTCGGGCAGGTCGTCGGGGGCGGGCGGGATGTCCGCTTTGGAGAGCCTTCGACGACCGATGGCAACGGCGAATACCGATCCTGGCTGGACGCTGAGGGAGGTCCCTATCGAATCCGGATTCTCGCCGATGGCTATGCACCCGCGGAGACCCGCACTTTCCGCGGTGACGAGAAGGAGTACCGGGAAACGTTGCGGTTGGAGAAAGAACGGGAGTAGACGACGGCCGGTCATGCTGGCGGGAAGTCGGTGCCGCCGCGCGTCTGGCTCGAGCTTCATCGCTCGTCGTTCAGACAGGGTTGCCCCGCGCCACCAGCATATCGAGGATACGCTCGACGACCACATGGCAAGTATTCGCCAGGGCAAATTCGTGGCGAATCGCGGCGCGGCCGTCGGCCGAGCCGTTCTCGAGCACCTCGCGCACCGCGGCGAGGAAGGAATCGCCGTCCTCGACGACGTGGAACCGGTCGGCGTGCAGGCGGCACTCGGGGAGCGCCGTGGCGACGATCGGCCGGCCCGATCCCATGTTGTCCATGATCTTGGTCGGGCTACACGCCATATTGAAGGCGTTGTCCATCAGGTAGGGGATCAGCGAGACGTCGAACGACTGGTAATAGGCGGGCAGCAGGTGCTGTGCCCGCCAGCCGATCGAGTGCACGTTGGGCCGCGCCAGGAAGCGCTCGCAGGCTGTCCACCACGGCTTCGGGTTGGGCGGACTGGGCCGGCCAACCACCACGATCGACGCCGAGGGGAGCTCGCAAGCGATCCGGTCCATCAGCTCCCAGTCAACGCGGTCCTCCATCGAGCCGACGTAACCCAGCAGCGGTCGGGGTAGGTGCGCGATGTCGGCAGGGGGCTCGCGGGGCGGACCAGCGGCTCCTCGGCCAGGAAGGGCGTCGGGGCGCCGTGGGCCATGTGGTGAATCCGGTCGGCGGCCTCGGGCACGGCGGCCCTGAGGGCGTCGGCCCGCGCCTGCGCCACGCAGACCGTCACGTCGGCCGAACGCACCGCCTGGTATTCGAGCTCGCGCACCCGCTCGGCCTGGCGCGGCCAGTAGAGCGTGTAGTCGTCAATGTTGTAGTAGAGCGAGACCTCCGGTCGGGACTGCTCGCTGAGGTAGAGATAATGCGGGAAGACCATGACAAGCCCGCGAAGCCAGTCCGCGGGCCGCTCGTCCCACCACGACCGGATGCCCCGCGCGATCGGCCGCATCCCCAGGCGCGGATAGCGCTTCATCCAGCCGCTGGGAAGGACGAACTCCTGCTCCCAGGCGTCGGGCGCGCATTGCCGGAGGCGGCAAACCGACGACCAGGGATACACCCCGGACCGCCAGCCGTTGAGATAATCCTGGCAACGCAGCCGCAGCACGGCGGCCGAGTCCCGGCCGACCTCGCGGAACAGGTTCTCGGTGTTCGGCCAGCCGACGTCGGCCACCGCCAGCGAAAGCCCGCGGGTTAACCGGGCCGAGGGCCGCTCCGCCCCCGTCGCCTTCTTGCTCAGTAACGCCGTGGTGCTGCTCATCGGTGCATCCTTGCCGGTCCGGCAAAGCGGATCTGCGGCCAGCGCGGCCGCATCGCGGTGTCGCTTCCCTGCTCGCGGCCGGGGTGCGCATCCCGCTGGGTACGCACCTGGCCATCATGAACCTATACCCGGACGACTCGCGATCGTCAACACGAGCCACAAGGACTCATGGGCGCAGCTATAGCGCCTCGCGGTTGGGTTGCTCATATGAGCCCGACGCGCCAGCGAGTGGATGATCTGGTTGGCCCGGGATTCACCCGATGGCGTATCGCATTCATCCGTCATCCCTCATCCTTCATCCCTTCCCTGGTCGGCCCGGCCGCCGATTCGTTGAACAGGAAATCCCTCGCGTCGTCCCGGTCCTGGAGGCCATAATGAGGGCCTGCCGTGAGGGCCCCATTCCAGCCGTTGCTAGCAGGCGAGCCTCATGACCGACGCTGCCAACCCCGCGCCGATGATGGCCACCAAGCCGTCCCGAATCGAACTATTCATGACCGTGCTCCGCGTCGCGCGATGGCAGACCACCCTGGCGTGGTACATCGAGGCGCTCGGGCTGTCGCCGGTGCTGGTGGATCCGGCGCACGAATTCGCCCTCCTGGCCGCCGGTTGCGGGCGGGTCGGGCTGCAAGGTGTCAAGGAGGCGCAGGCACCGACGTCGCGGGCGAGGGTCCGCCTGGTCTTCCAGGTCGCCGACCTCGACGTCGAAAGGCGGCGATTGCTCGACCGCGGCATCGCCGTCGGCGAGCCCGTCGCCAACGCGGCCGAGGGATACCGCGAGATCCGGTTCCAGGATCCCGAGGGCTATAGCCTTCGTTTCTTCGCCTGGGAGAATCCGGAGCCGCCGGTGCCTTCGCCGGTACCGGCCAGTCGGGGTCGACTTGACCTTGCGGCCCAGAATCACGACTCGAGAGGAACGTCAGCCATGCGAGACGTACGCGTCACTTGGGCCCTGGGGCTCGTCGCGTTCTTTTTCCTGGGATTCGGCGAGAAGGTCGTCCGGGCCCAGAAACCCGCGCCGGTCGAGAACGTCTCGACGCTCCCCCATCGCACTCCCGCCGAGGAGCTCAAGGCTCTGCACGTCCCGCCGGGGTTCGAGGTCCAGCTCGTCGCGGCCGAGCCCGACATCCAGAAGCCGCTCAATATCGCCTTCGACGACCTGGGCCGGCTCTGGGTCACCGACACGGTCGAATACCCCTTTCCGAAGCCGCCCGGCACGCCGGGGCGAGACACCGTCAAGGTGCTATCCAACTTCGGGCCCGACGGCCGCGCCCGCAAGGTCGAGACGTTCGCCGACGGCCTGAATATCCCGATCGGTCTCCTGCCCTATCCCTCGGGTCGCGCCGTGCTGGTGCACAATATCCCCAACATCTACCTGATGACAGACACCGACGGCGACGGCCGCGCCGACCGCCGCGAGGTGCTCTACGGGGTCATCGGCCACCGCGACACGCACGGGATGACCAACGCGTTTTCCTGGGGATTCGACGGCTGGGTCTATGCCTGCCACGGCTTCGCCAACGAGTCGCGGGTCCAGGGCAAGGATCATCGGCCGATCGAGATGCAGTCGGGTAATACCTATCGGATGCGCCCGACGGCTCGCATGCCGAGTATGTCACCCACGGCCAGGTGAACCCTTTCGGACTGGCGTTCGATCCGATGGGTAACATGTACTCGTGTGACTGCCACAGCCGGCCGGTCTATCAGCTCCTCCGTGGCGCGTACTATCCCAGCTTCGGCAAGCCCGACGACGGCCTGGGATTCGGGCCCGACATGGTCACGCACGACCACGGCTCGACCGGAATCGCCGGCATCAGCTACTACGCGGCCGACCAGTTCCCGCAGGCATTCCGCGACGCTGTCTTCATCGGCAACGTCGTCACCAACCGGATCAATCAGGACCGGATCGAGTGGCACGGATCGACCCCCAAGGGCATCGAGCAGGCCGACTTCATGTGGAGCGAAGATAACTGGTTCCGACCGGTGGACATCGAGCTGGGCCCGGACGGTGCGCTCTACGTCGCCGATTTTTACAACCGGATCATCGGCCATTACGAGGTACCGCTGACCCACCCCGGCCGCGATCGAACCAGCGGGCGGATCTGGCGAATCGTCTACCGAGGGCCCGCGGGCAAGCCGGCGCCTCCGCCCTCGTCGGTCGATCGCACGAAGTCGTCGGTTGCCGAGCTCGTCGTCGACCTGGGCCATCCCAACCTGTCGGTGCGGATCTCGGCGGCCAACCAGCTCGTGACGCGAGGCAAGGACGTCGAGCCGGCGGTCCGGAGTGTCATGCACCCGCGTGAGTCGGCGACTCGCCGGGTCCACGCCCTGTGGGTGCTCGAGCGGCTGGGAGTCCTCGACGAGTCGACCCTCGTGACATGCGCGCTGGACCGCGATCCCGCGCTGCAGGTCCACAGCTTGAAGGTGATCGCCGAGCGCGAGAGGTGGCCGGATGTCGCGCGTCATCCCGGCATTGACCTCCTCCACGAAAGCCAGAACCCGTACGTGCAACGGGCCGCCGCCGAGGCACTCGGAGCCCACCCCGATCCGGTCAATATCCCTCGTCTTCTGAAGCTTCGCCAGGCGACCCCCTCCGACGACACGCACCTGATCCACGTCACCCGGATGGCCCTGCGCGACCAGTTTCAAACGGCCGACGCGTGGAAAAAGGTCGCGGAAAGCAAATTATCGAATCGCGATCGCGCCGACATCGCCGACGTGGCGACCGGCGTGCCGTCTGCCGAATCGGCGGCGTATCTGATCGATTACCTGGCCATCGCCGAGGAATCGCCCGAGAACTGGGTCCGTTACATCCACCACGCCGCACGTTATGCGGCCGCTGATCGAGTCGACCTGCTTGCGAAGCTGGTCCCTCGCGGGGCAAGTCAGGCGAAAGGCTTGCGAGGGCCGCTCGTCAAGGCGATCCACCAGGGGCTCGAGGAGCGGGGCATGCCCCCCGGGGCGGTCCTGCACGCGATGGCGGTGGAGCAGACACGGGAACTCCTGGACTCGCGGGACAACGCCGATTTCGACCTGGGGATCGAGCTGGCCAGCGGATTGAGGCTCATGGAGGTTCAGGACGAGCTCCGCGAGCTGGCGGGGCGTGACGCGAAGTCGCAACCGCACCGATCCGCCGCGTTGACGGCACTGGCGGCGATCGACCCGGCCGGCAACCAGGCGAGGCTGAAGGATCTGCTACGCGACGCGGCCGAGCCGATCGGGCTCCGCGAGACGGCCGCCGCGCTCCTGGCGGCGAGCGGCCGGCCCGGATCAGTGGCGATCCTGATCGAGACGATGCCCGTGGCGCCGGGAGGTCTGCAGGCGGCGATCGCCGCTGGCCTGGCGCGGGGACGTGAAGGAGCCGAGGCTCTCCTGGACGCGATCGCCGGCGGCAAGGCGTCGCCACGGCTGCTCCAGGAGCAGAACGTGGCCCTGGCGCTCCGGCAGGCGAATCCGCCCCGGCTCGAGGAACGACTCGGGCAGTTGCTCGCCGGCCTGCCGCCGGCCGACCGCAAACTCGCGGGCGAAATCGAGGCGCGGAGGAAGCTGCTCCTGACCTCGTCGCGGCCGCATCGCCCCGAGCAGGGGACGGCAGTTTTCGAGAAGAACTGCGCGGTCTGCCACCAGCTCGGCGGCAAGGGAGCACGAGTCGGCCCGCAGCTCGATGGCATCGGCAGCCGAGGACTCGACCGCTTGCTCGAGGACATCCTCGACCCGAACCGCAACGTGGATCAGGCGTTCCGCTCGACCGTCCTGGCCCTCGACGACGGACGGATCGTCTCCGGGCTATTGCTCCGCGAGGAAGGCGCGATCCTCGTCCTGGCCGACCAGCAGGGCAAGGAGGTGCGGATTCCGACCAGCTCGGTCACCGCGCGTAAGACGTCGCCGCTGTCGCCGATGCCGGCCAACTTCGCCGAGCAGGTCCCTCAGGCCGACTTCGAAAGCCTGCTCGACTACCTTCTCAGCCGCCGCGAGCCGGCCAACCCACCACCGGGAGTCAAGTAAGAGACGCACGCGTTCACCTGCCGTGGCCAGACCATCGACACGATTTCCGCCGGCGACTCCTTGTGTTCCTCCCGGCCACCGGGATAATTAGGGCTGAATCATCGCCCGAGGGGCAGTCCGCAATCGGAGCCAACCGATGAAGATCTCCTGGCGAATCGGAATCCTGTTCGGCCTGGCGGTCCTCGCCGGCCGTTCGACCGCGATGGGCCAGGCCCAGTCGGACGCCGGCACGCCAGACCGGGCGGAGTCGCCGCCGGCCACGGCCTCCACCCCGGCCAGGTCTAGCTCAACCTCGGCCCGAACCTCGGCCACGACGAGCCGGTCACCCGCGGCGGCGGCGGCCCGTCGGCGGTCGGACCCTTCATTCAACCGAGTGGTGACGAATACCCGCTCGGCGGCTGCTCGCGGCTCGGCCGACCCCGATCCCGCAAGTGCCGAGGCGGGGATAGCCACGGACGATCCGTTCCGCCCGTATTCGCCCCGTGCCCGCGCGGCCCAGACCCAGTCGTCGATCGGCTCGACCCGGACGACGACGCCGCAGGCGGTCGCCCCGCAGCGCAGAGCCCCTCCGCATAACTATTACCCGACCATGCGGGGCGCCCAGCATGTAAACGCCGACGTGCCGCAGGCCCGCCGCCATTGCACGCCCAGCCGCGGCGGCGTGATGGGTGGGAGTTATGCCAGGGGCCGGTAGTGGCGGACGCCGCAGGCGCGACTGCGCGAAGCTCGCAACCCGGCTGGTGTGGGCGGTGCAAGCGACTCCCGCGATTTGCCCTCGGCCGGCCGGCCTGATAGGATGGCGGTCCCGGACTGCGAGCGCCCGTTCGCATGAGTGACTCTGTCGCGGCGCGACGCAGCGAGGGAACGACGTCCGGACCCCGACCATCCCGCGAGCCAGGGACGCTCGCGCGAGCCTCAAACGCGCCGCGACCGGCGTGACGCCAGCGAAGGAAGAATGAAACGGACTAGCGAAATTCAGAAGCTTGCATTCGTGGGTGACTACCTGCCGCGGAAGTGCGGCATAGCTACGTTCACGTATGACCTGTGCACCTCGGTGGCCACGCAGTATCCCGGCTCCGACTGCTTCGTGGTGCCGATCAACGACATCCCGCAGGGTTACGACTACCCGGGCGAGGTGCGATTCGAGGTCGAGGAGCAGGAGGTCGATGCCTACCTGCCGCGCCGGCGGATTTCCTCAATTTCGCCAATACGGATATCGTCAGCCTCCAGCACGAGTACGGCATCTACGGCGGGCCGGCGGGCAGCCATGTGGTCCGGCTGATGAGCGACCTGCGGATGCCGATCGTCACCACGCTACACACGGTGCTGCGCGAGCCGAGCGACGATCAGCACCGGGTGCTCTGCCAGGTCGCCGAGCTCTCGAGCCGGCTGGTGGTGATGTCCGAGCTTGCCCGCGGCTTCCTGCGCGACGTCTATGGCGTCCCCGAGTCCAAGATCGACCTGATCGCCCACGGCATCCCCGACATGCCGTTCGTCGACCCCAATTTCTACAAGGACCAGTTCGACGTCGAGGGGAAATTCGTCGCGCTGACGTTCGGCCTGCTCTCGCCCAACAAGGGCATCGAGGTGATGCTGCGGGCCATGCCGGCGATCCTGCGCGAGTTCCCCGACTTCGTCTACGTCGTCGTGGGCGCGACGCATCCGAACCTCGTCCGCGAGCAGGGCGAGCGGTACCGGATCAGCCTGGAGCGGCTGGCCAAGGAGCTGGGCATCAAGCCGAACGTCAGCTTCTACAACCGGTTCCTCGAGATCGACGAGCTGATCGAGTTCATCGGGATGGCGGATATCTACATCACGCCCTACCTGAACCCCGCGCAGATCGTCTCGGGGACGCTGGCGTACGCGTTCGGCTGCGGCAAGGCGGTCATCTCGACGCCGTACTGGTACGCCAAGGAGCTGCTGGCCGACGGCCGGGGCGGCCTCGTGCCCTTCGACGACCCGGCGGCCCTGGCGCGCGAGGTCGTCGAGCTGCTGCGCGACGAGCCGCGGCGGCACGCCATGCGCAAGAAAGCGTACATGCTCGGGCGCGAGATGATCTGGAGCCACGTCGCGCACCTGTACATGGAAACGTTCGCGCGGGCCCGCCGCGGCCGGCAGGACGTCCCCTACAAGCCGCTGGCCGTGCGCACCCTCGCCGAGCAGCCGATGGACCTGCCCGGCTGGCGTCTCGACCACCTGGTGCGGATGACCGACTCCGCCGGGCTGATCCAGCACGCCACCTCGACGATCCCGCACTTCGCCGAGGGCTACTGCACCGACGACAACGCCCGGGCGCTCCTCCTGACCGTGCTCCTCGAGCAGCTCGGCCAGGGTTCGGGACAGGTCCATCGCCTGGCGACAGTCTACGCCGCGTTCCTGAATTACGCGTTCGACCGCAAGCTCGGCCGGTTCCGGAACTTTTTCAGCTTCGACGCAGGTGGCTGGAGGACGTCGGCTCGGACGACAGCAACGGCCGAGCCATCTGGGCGCTGGGGGCCTGCGTGGGGCGATCGCGGCGGCGGGACCTGCAGGTCTGGGCGTCGCAGCTCTTCGACCAGGCGCTGCCGGCGATCGCCGAGACGACCTCGCCGCGCGGCTGGGCGTCGGCGATCCTGGGCATCTGCCACTACCTGCATCGGTTCGGCGGCGCCCGGCCCGCCAGCCAGATGCGCGACACCCTCGCCGACCGCCTGGTCGCCCTCTTCGATCGATCCGCAGAAGACGAGTGGCGATGGTTCGAGGACGGCCTGAGCTACGACAACGCCGCGCCTGCCGCATGCCCTGATCGCCGCCGGCCGATCGGGTGCCAACCCGCGTACGACCGAGGTTGGACTCGAGGCGCTGCGATGGCTGGTGGACCAGCAGAAGGCACCCTCCGGCTGCTTCCGCCCGATCGGCTGCCGGGGCTTCTACCCCCGGGGCGGCGATCGCGCCAGGTTCGACCAGCAGCCGATCGAGGCCCATGCCACGGCCGCCGCCTGCCTCGAGGCGTATCACGCCACCGAGGACCCGTCATGGCTCCGCGAGGCCCGCGTCGCCTTCGAGTGGTTCCTGGGCGGCAATGACCTGGGCCTGGACCTGTACGACGCCAAGACGGGAGGATGCTGCGACGGGCTCCAGGAGGACCGCGTGAACCTCAACCAGGGTGCCGAGTCGTCGCTCTCGTTCCTGCTCTCGCTCGGCGAGATGAAGCTGGTCGAAAGCACCCCGGCGTCGCTCCGCCAGGCCCAGACGACCTGAAACCCGCCCGTTGCCGCGAGGCGTCCGATGTCCCCGCCGGACCCGCCCCTGCCCGCACCCGAACTGCCTACTGGCATCGAAGCCCGTTAAGAGAATCCATGGAAGACAACGGATCATCGCCGACGCTCGCGACCGAGCTGATCGCCACGGATGGAGCAGTTGGCTCGCCTCGCCAGTCGGATGGTGCGGCCAAGACGGAGCCACCTTCTGTCATCCGCCGACCGCCGACGGTCCGGCGGACGGGCATCGTGCTTAAGCCGAACAACAGCCGGGTCGTGATCCGCCCGTTCGAGCCGCCAAGCGAGGCGAGGATCGAGCGGATCATCGCCCGGGTGATGTCGCTCTCCGACGCCGAAGTCGACGCGATGATCGACGACGTGATGCGCGAGTTCTACAACCGGCACCAGAAGACCCGCGACTTCTTCCTGCATCGGTTCGAGCAGGTCCGCGGCCACCTCCTGACCGACCGGCCGCTCGGCGAGAACCGTCGGATGCTGATCGGGTCGTATTTCACCCAGGAGTACGCGCTCGAGTCGGCCGCGCTGTTCAACCCGTCGATGGTCTGGCATCCCGATCAATCGGGCCTGGAGCCGGGCTGGCGGCGTTTCCTCGTCAGCCTGCGCGCCACCGGCGAGGGGCACATCAGCTCGATCACATTCCGCGGCGGCACAGTCGACCCGTCGTGCCGCATCCGCATGGACGAGCCCACCCGCTTCGTCACGGCCCCCGAGCTGGTGCCGAACACGCTCTACGACAAGCGGCTGTTCCACCGCAAGCTCGCCGAGCTGGGCATCGAGGGCCCGCACTCGGGCCAGATCCTGGGCGCCCTGACCGACCAGTTCACGATCGAGGAGCTCGAGCTCGCCATCCGCCGCGCCCTCCAGCAGACCCGTCCGCGGCACACACGAGCATGGAGCCGATCGCCCAGTGGATGCTGACCCTGGCCAGGGCCAACTACGAGATCAGCTACTCGCCCGCGCAGCAGCGTCTCCGAGCGGATCATCTTCCCCTCGTCGCCGACCGAGGCCAACGGCATCGAGGACGCCCGGTTCGTCCAGTTCCTCGACGACGACGGCTCGATCCGCTACTACGCGACCTACACCGCGTTCGACGGCAAGGTGATCCTGCCTCAGATCCTCGAGACCGACGACTTCCTGCGGTTCCGGATCAGCACGCTCAACGGCCCCGAGGTGCGGAACAAGGGCTTCGCGCTGTTCCCCCGCAAGGTTCGGGGGCTGTACGCGATGCTCTCGCGGCAGGACAACGAGAACATCTATCTGATGTACTCGGACATGCTGCACTTCTGGTACACCAAGGAGCTGATCGCCAAGCCGACGTACGCCTGGGAATACGTGCAGCTCGGCAACTGCGGCTCGCCGATCGAGACCGAGGCCGGCTGGCTGGTGCTGACGCACGGCGTCGGCCCGATGCGCAAGTATGCGCTGGGCGCGTTCCTGCTCGATCTCGATGATCCTTCTCGCGTGATCGGCCGGCTGGAGGTACCGCTGTTGCAGCCCGACGCCAACGAGCGCGAGGGCTACGTCCCGAACGTCGTCTACAGTTGCGGCGGCCTGGTGCACAACGCGCGAGCTCATCATCCCCTACGCCATGTCCGACTATGCCAGCACGTTCGCCACGGTCTCGCTCGACGAGGTGCTCGAGGCGATGGTGAGGGCGTGAGGGATGTGCATAGCGTCAATCGCGAGGCGTATCGAAGAGGAAGCTCAGCCATCCTCTCGATCGGCCGGCATCAGACCTCGATCTCCTTTTCGACGCCGTCGGGGAATCGGGCGCGGATCAATAGCGATGCGCCCATCGCCTCGACGATCCGGGCCAGTGTGCTGACCTTAAGATCATCCCGGCCCTCGATTCGCGAGATGTTGGCCTGGCCGACACCCGCCCGCTGGGCCAACTCCTCCTGGGAAATACCCAGGCTTTGGCGCAGCTCACCCAGTCGGACGGCCCGTGGCGGCTCGGTCCGCCCGCCCGACAGGACCAGGCGCACGACGCGGTCGTACGCGGCCTTCTCATTCGGATAGATCTCGTCCGGCCCGGTGCCGTAATCGTCGGCTCCCGCCGTGGACACGCCGAAACCCCGATCCGGGCGCCACTCGACGACTATCGGCAACGCTCTATCCTTGCGCCGGACGTCGAGGAACCACGAGCCTCGATAATCGGCCGGTTCGTCGATCGAAGTACCGAGATCGGGGAATCGTTTGAGCAGATCATCCCGGAGTCGTTCGACCTGGTTCATGTCGATGCTCCTCGCCTTCAGACGGTTCGGCCGTCGGCGCCTGGCTTGGCGAAGACGGACCGCCCAGACAAGTCCCTGATCTCGACGGCCCCGTTGTCCCCGATCAGCGTCTTGTGACCCCGGCTTCGAAATTCCTTCACATCACCTCGGCCAGCAACTGCCCTCAGATTGTCCAACTGCGGCGGATACATCCGGCCGTCGTTCTGCCAGCTCGCCGGATTGAACGGGATGGACGTCAGCTCATCCTCCACGGCGTTCAAGACATCGGACATCTGCTGATAAGCCTCGTCGAAAGTCGAGGAAGGCGCCAATGCATCAAGACGCCGCAAGAACTCCGCGAACCGCTGGGCCTTCGTCGCGTTCGGGACATCGTCCATAATGCCCTCCCCGAACCCGTTTTATTACACCGTCATTATGACTCGCGAGTAATGGAGGGTCAAGGATAGATTGCGGATCGCCCTCCTCGCATCGTGGTCAATCCGCGAGCATCGCGAGCACCTCGCCCCGATCGAATTCGACGACCGCCGTGCATGAATCGGCCGCTCCGTAGTAGATGAGGTACGACTCGTCGCACTCGACGATTCCCGTGGGAAAGACCACATCCGGCACGAAGCCGACTCGTTCGAAGTCGGCGGTCGGCTCGAAGACCGATTCGCCCGTGCGGCGGAGGACTCGCGACGGGTTGTCGGCGTCGAGCAACAGGAGCCCGGTCGAGTAGCGGCCGACCTCGCCGGGTCGGGTCGGCTGGCGGTTACCGTGGTAGATTTCGAGCCAGCCATTTTCGACTCGCACCGGCGGTGTCCCGGCGCCGACGCGGCCGGTCTCCCACTCGGCGTCGCCGCCGTGCAGGCACTCGTGACGTCCCCAGTGGACCAGGTCGTTCGACCGCCCGATCCACATCTCCGGCCGGCAGAAAGGGGTCGCGGCGTTGGGCCGGTGCAGCGCCACGAACTCGCTGCCGACCTTCTCGGGGAACAGCACCACGTCCTTGTTTTCGGGGCAGAAAATGATCCCGTGCCGCTCGAACCGGTGGAAGTTGGTCGTCGAGGCCAGCGCCGTCGCCGCGCCATGGCGCGAGACCGCGACATAAGTGAAATAATAGCGACCGCCGATCGCCGTGATCCGCGGGTCCTCGACGCCGAACTCCTCCATCTCCGACTCGGGGAGAAAAGTAACATCGGAGACCTCGCGGACCGCCCGGCCGTCGCCGCACCGGACGACGCGCAGGTGAGAGGTGAACGTCAGCCGGACCAGCCCGTCGGCCCTCCGCCGGACGACTCGCGGGTCCAGCACCTCAATCGCGTCGTCACGCAGCCAGTCGATCGTCAGTCCCTCGCCCGGCACCCAACGCGGCGAGGCCGTGTATCCCGGCCGGCGCTCGAACGGGACGCTCGGCCACCCTGACCAGCAGCACGACCTCGCCGTCCGCGCAGATCGCGCCGGGATTGAAGACCCCCACGACCTCGAAGTCCTCTCGCGAGGGCGTCAGGTCCTCGGGCATCAGGAGCAACTTCTCGAACTGCCTGGTCAGAAGCATCGGAGGTCGACTCCTTGCGGGGCTGGTCATCGAGGACAATCGGGCGGGGGTGTTCCGAACGCTCAGGAGGGCACGGTCCACCGCGGCGGCCTTTTCTGGAGGAATGCCGAGATTCCCTCTTGGGCGTCGGGGTGCAGAGCGCCGGCCGTCATCACGGGCACGGCGCGGTCGTAAGCGGCGGGCTCGTCCAGACCTTCGATGTCGTAAAAAGCCCGCTTCCCCTCGCGGATCACCGCCGGGCTCATCGAGGCGATCGACTCGGCGAGTGCGCCGACCGCAGAGTCGAGCTCGGCGGCAGGGACGACGCGGTTGATCAGGCCGAGCTCGAGCGCGCGTGCCGCCGTGATCGGCGCGCCGGTCATCAGCATCTCCAGGGCGGCCTTTGCCGGGATCGGCGCGCACCAGCGGGACCATCGGCGTCGTGCAGAAGAGTCCGATCTTCACCCCAGGCGTGGCGAAGGTGGCCGAATCGGCGGCCACGGCGAGGTCGCAGGCCGCGACGAGCTGGCACCCCGCCGCGGTCGCGATCCCGTGCACCCGCGCGATCGTGGGCTGCGGCAGTCGTCGCAGGCCCAGCATCACCTGCGAGCAGCACGCGAACAGCTCGTGATATTCATCCTCGCTGCGCCCGACCATCTCCGACAGGTCGTGGCCCGAGCAGAATACCGGCCCGTTCGCCGCCAGCACGACCACGCGGGCGCTTGAATCGCCCCCGATGGACTCGACCGCGGATCCCAGGCTTCGCAGCAGCTCGAGCGACAGTGCGTTCCTGCGCTCGGGCCGGTTGAGCGTTAACCGCACGATCCCGCGGTCGGATTCGATCAGCAGGTGATCCGGCATCAGCATCCTACTTTCGGATGGTCTCGGCCTTGACGTACAGGTTCGGCGGAGCGGTCTTGTAGTAACGGAACATCGCCGGGCAGATCCAGCCCTCCATGGGCGGATCCTCCAGCCGGTAGAAGTTCCCACCCTGATCGCCGCGCAGCCAGTCGAGTTTTTTCTGATAGCCCGGAAAGGGCCGGGCGGAGATCAGCAAGCGGAACCCGTCGCGGGCGTCGGGGATCTCCTTGACCAGCACGTCGATCATCTCGGGCACGCCCGCCACGAACGGCTCACGCTTCAGACCTGCGGACGGGTCGTCGAAGACCCAGGTGCCGCTGTACCAGTAGGGGGCGATGACAATGATCGCGTTGGCCGGGACGCGGTCTCGGTGCATCGCCCAGACCCCAACCTGCCACGCCGCGAGGCAGGCGACGGCCGCGGCGACGACACCGGCGAGCAGCTTCCATCGGGTCCCTGGTTTGACGGTCAACATGTTGGCCTCGGTCTTCGATCTGGAGACGGCCGAAACGAGGCGAATCTCGCCGCTTTGACACCTGTCGGATCGGCTGTATTTCAGATTATCAACAAGCCGGTCGTCATGCCACCGGCCCGTCCCGATTCAAAACCAGGCGATGACGAAGATGACGCCCTGGACGATCCCGAGCAAGAGCCAGCCCGCACCCAGGCAGAGGCCGAGTCGATCGATGCTGCCAGAGGCCTTCCGCCACCGCCCAGTGACGAGCAGCGTGGTCCAGGCGCCGAGGGTCATCCAGGTGGCCGAGACGCGTAGATCCTGCCACATCGTGTAGAAATCGGCGTAGAACCCCAGGGGAAAACGGGCACCCGCCATCACAGTGGGAGGCGGCAAATGCTGCTGCATAGTCAAGCTCAAAGACCAGCAGGCGATCGACACAATCGTGAAGCCGCCCGTCATCATGGTGGCAATGTCCCCCGGACCGCATCGGCCGGCGGCGTACTGTGCCCGGACGGGGACGGACCAGAACCGCCAGAAGCCCGAGGCCACTCATCGCCAGGAAAGCGGTCCCGGTACATTGGGCTCGCACCAAGTTGTGCCTTTGCTCCTTGATCCAGTCGGGCAAGTGCGTCGCCGATGACGCACGGGAAGGAGAAGCGCCATGAGCGATCGAGTATTCGCGATCGCTCACGATGGCCAGGAGGGTACCACCGAGCGCGCAGGCCGCAAGGAGAGCAACGTCCACTGGCCGAGGAGAGAGTCCGCGAACGCATTTCATGGGCGTGTCCCTCATGAGGTCAGAGACCCGCGAAATGCCAGATAATTGGTGCGACGAGGTTCCAGGGCACGGAGACGATCCAGAAGAGGCCCAGCGCCCGGCCCGCCCGGTCAATCCAGCTTGGCTCCGCCGCCCATAGCCCCGTCAGCCATAGGCTGATCCACGCGCCCAGTAAGAAACTTGGACAAGTGAAGGTGCCCCAGCCCCAGTGCACTCTGACCGGGTACGCGTAGGTCTCCCCAGGGCCCAGGGTATGGATGAGCATGTAGAAAACGCTGCATCCGCCCCCGACGAGTATCGACACGACCGTCGCGACCGAGGCAACGAACCCGGGCTGGATCACCAGGCGTTGACGTCGCGGGCGGGGCTGGCGAAGCCGCAGACCGATCAGCGCCACGGCCAGGCTGAAAGCCAGGCAGGTGGAGGGGCCCTGGAGGATCCAGCCCGAAACGTAAGTGCGGGACGGCGCGAGGCCGTCGGCGTAGAGCAAGCGCATCGCCGCGAAGCCCGCCGCCAACGCCGCGATCAGCACCATCGCGTCCGTGATCGTGAACTGCCGACGCGATGTTTCTGGCATCGTGGACCTCCATGACCCGGAACGCCGAAACCACACGATCGCTATCGCGTGAGCGCCTTGTACCGAATACGGTGCGGCTGATCGGCGTCGGTGCCGAGCCGCTCGTGTCGCTGCGCCTCATAGGTCTGGTAGTTGCCGTCGCACCAGATGACCTGGCTGTCCCCCTCGAAGGCGAGGATGTGCGTGGCGATCCGGTCGAGGAACCACCGATCGTGGGTGATGACGACCGCACAGCCGCCGAAGTCGAGCAGGGCTTCCTCGAGGGCACGCAGCATCTCGACGTCCAGATCGTTGGTCGGCTCGTCGAGCAGCAGCAGGTTGCCGCCGCTCTTGAGCAGCTTGGCCAGGTGGACGCGGTTCCGCTCGCCGCCCGAGAGCTGGCCGACCTTCTTCTCCTGGTCGGGGCCCTTGAAGTTGAACGACGCGACATAGGCCCGCGCCGGCACCTTGCGCTTGCCCAGCACGATCGGGTCCTGATCGCCCGTGATCTCCTGGAAGACCGAGTTCTCCGCGGTGAGGGCGTCGCGGTTCTGGTCGACGTAGCTGAACACGGCCGAGTCGCCGACCCGCAGGATGCCGCGGTCGGGCTTCTCCTGGCCGACGATCATCCGGAAGAGCGTCGTCTTCCCGGCGCCGTTAGGTCCGATGACGCCGACAATCCCGCCGGGCGGCAGGCGGAAGCTCATGTTCTCGAACAGCAGCCGCTCGCCATAGCCCTTGGCGACGTCGTCGGCCTCGACGACCAGGGTGCCGAGGTGGGGACCCGGGGGGATCTGCAGGACGACGGCCTCGTCGCGTCGGTCGGAGTCCTGGCTGGCGAGCTGCTCGTAGCGCTGGAGCCGCGCGCGGTTCTTGGCCACGCGGGCCCTGGGCGACATCCGGACCCACTCCAGCTCGCGGGCGAGCTGCTTGCGCCGCGAGGATTCCTGCTTCTCCTCGAGGGCCAGCCGCGCCTGCTTCTGCTCGAGCCACGACGAGTAATTGCCCTCCCAGGGGATGCCCTGGCCGCGGTCGAGCTCGAGGATCCACTGGGCGACGTTGTCGAGGAAGTAGCGGTCGTGGGTGACGCTGACCACAGTGCCGGGGTACTCGGCCAGGTGGCGCTCGAGCCAGGCGACGCTCTCGGCGTCGAGGTGGTTGGTGGGCTCGTCGAGCAGCAGCAAATCGGGCCGTTCGAGCAGGACCTTGCACAGGGCGACGCGACGCCGCTCGCCGCCCGAGAGCGTGGCCACGTCGGCATCGCCGGGCGGCAGCCGCATCGCGTCCATGGCGATCTCGATGCGGCGGTCGAGGTCCCAGCCGTCGCCGGCCTCGATGGCGTCCTGGAGTCTTGGCCTGATCCTCGAGCAGCCTGTCCATCTCGTCGGGGTCGAGGTCCTCGCCGAGCCGGGCGTTGATCTGATCGAACCGCGCGAGGTGGCGCTCGCATTGGAGCGACGGCCAGCTCGACGTTGCCGCGGACGTCGAGGGTCGGGTCGAGCTGCGGCTCCTGCGAGACGTGGCCGATGCGGATCCCGGGCGCCGGGCGGGCCGTGCCCAGGAAATCCTTGTCCAGCCCCGCCATGATCCGGAGGAGCGTGCTCTTGCCCGACCCGTTGCCGCCGATCACGCCGATCTTGGCGCCGGGGTAGAAGGACAGCCAGATGTTCTTGAGGACGTCCTTCTTGCCGTAGGCCTTGGACAGGCTCTCGATGGAATAGATGTATTGCGGGGGCATGGGTTCTCGCGAGATCGGTTCGCGTGCCGCTGGCGGCACGAGGAATCGTATTGAGGAGTTCGCCCGAGGCGCCCGGTCCGGCTCGACCGGACCCGCTGGCCCAGGTGCGCCCTCGTGGCTCTTCCATTGAGTAGAATCGATCGCCGGCCGCGTGAGAAGAGGCGCCGGGGCCGCGCGGAGGCCGGCTTGCAGGTGCCGGGGCCATCTGGTAGCTTGAACCTGTCGAGGGGAACAGGCTTGCGCCGGCCGACCGCCGGTTGACCTTTCCCCGATTCGCGAGCCGGGGTAGCTCAGCTGGTTAGAGCGGCGGTCTCATAATCCGCAGGTCAGGCGTTCGAGTCGCCTCCCCGGTACTTGATACGACAATCCTGAAGGCGAGTCAAAATCGATCGAGCCCTGACAGCAGGGTCAGTGAGACTTTTTTCGTCAACATCCTGGAGTCGCCGTGCGACTCGCGCCGCGATGAAGCGTGAGCCAACCTCGGCAAGCCGTGGACGCCATGGGCTCGGTCGAGCGCAGTTCAGTGTCCATTCCGCCCTTATCGAGACGATCGCGATGACGGGCTTGACGGAGTGCCTCGCCGACGGACTTCCCTCGCAGTGCAAGTACACCCTCCTTCCAGTGATTTTAATCCCGAGGAGCACCTGACCTTGAGCCTGTTCCGTGGTCAAGGCATCAAGCGTCGATTTCGGTCCCTCCTGAACCCGATCCTGGGTGAAGTGCAATACCGACCGATGTGGCTGCGGATTGTGATGAACCAGCAGACCCTGCCGCTCATCCAGGGGCTCGGTCCCGAGAACCTGAAGGTGCTGGAAATCTCGGGCTCCTTCTGGAAGGAGCGCTGCCGATTTCGCGAGTACCGTTCGCTCCATTATCCCGAGTTCGATGTCTGCAGTCAGGTGCTCGATGAGCGATTCGACCTGATCATCGCCGAGCAGGTCTTCGAGCATCTTGCCTGGCCCTACCGCGCCGCCCGGCATATCCACGAGATGCTCAATCCCGGCGGCTACTTCCTCATGACGACCCCGTTCCTGCTCAAGGTCCACGAGGAACCCCTCGATTGCTCGAGGTGGACCGCGACCGGGGCACGCCACTTCCTCGCCGAGTGCGGGTTCCCCCTCGAGAAGGTCCAGGCCTCGAGCTGGGGCAACCGAAGCTGCGTCATCTCCAACCTCGGCGGGTGGACCGGCTATCGTCCGTGGATGCACTCGCTCAAGAACGATCCCAGGTTTCCGATCGCAGTTTGGGCCCTGGCGCAAAAGAGGGGATCCTGCCCCCGGCTGGCGGCGGGACGTGATTTCGCTCTGACCGAGATGACCCATGAGAGCGTCGAGAAAACTGGATTGCGGGGGATGGGTTCTCGCGACCCGGGCGCGGCCCGATTGGCAATCCAAGTGGAATGTCAGAAAGCGCGGCATTTCGGACCGGCTGCCCGTCCGGACCGATTCCTCCGCGGTGAACGCTCTGGCGGACGGGGGTCCGTCCCGATAAGCTAGGAAACGAAGTGATCGAGCCCGGCCGAAGAGGTCGGCGTTTCGATCGTTATCGGCGAATGGAGACACACAGGCGGGCACCGCCATGCGCCATGCGCCAGTGATCCTGCCCGATCTGGGGACTGGCCCGGACGTTCCGATCGTCGTTAGTTACTGGTTTGCGTCGCAGGGAGAGCACGTCTGGGAGGGGGAGCGGCTGGTCGAGATCCTCGCCGGGCCCGCGACCTTCGACGTCCCCGCGCCGGCTACCGGCCGCCTGGCCGAGATCCGTGGCCGAGAGGATGATCGCGTGCGGCCGGGGTCGATACTCGGCCTGGTGGTCGTTACCGAGGAAGACGACGAGGAACCGACGGACAGTCCCGATGACGGCCCGGAGACGGAGACGCCCGGCGATCGCGGCGGCGGTCCGTAACGGCCTCGTCCCATCACATGACCACGTTCCACGAGCGATCCGCCGGCGTCATCCCCTACCGCCGCGGAGACGATCGAGGTCCGCTCTACCTGGTCCTCCACTCGGCGACCGTCCGGAACCCCCGCGCCAAGTGGGAATTTCCCAAGGGGGGCGTCGAGCCGGGCGAGACCACCCGCCAGGCCGCCGCGCGCGAGTTCCAGGAAGAGACCTCGCTCCTCGACTGGTCCTTCCATGACGGCTTCGAACGCACCCTCTCCTACACCTACATCCGCCGCGGGCGGAAGATCGTCAAGACGGTCACCTACTACCTCGTCGAGGTCCGCGACTCCTCGCCGCTGGCATGCTCCGCCGAGCACGTCGAAGACACGGACGGCCACTGGCACCACTGGGGTACGTTCGACGAGATCTCCGCGCTGCTCTATCACAGCAAGATCCGCCAGGTCTTCGCCGAGGCCCATGACTGGCTCGGCCGGGAATGACACCCGAGCCCGGCGCCGGCAGCTTCCACCACTTGCCACCTGCCGGCGCGATCGGCCGCGACACGCCGGCCGCCCGCTGATGTGGCCGTACCCAACAAATGAAGCCATCAGTAACTGAGAACGAATTGGCACGGGCTGCGCACGCCTTCTTCGTTCCCCCACGGGTCGGTATCATGGAGACGACGGGCCGGCTCGCCGGCATCCGACGGCGGCGCCGTGAACCGGGGCCCGCCGTCGCGTCGTTGGGATCGCGTCTTCATCCACCAAGGGTCGAGCACGATGGCAGAGGCCGAGGTATTGACCGACGGCGGCACGCCCACCCGCCCGCATCCCGGGTTCTTCCTGGTGCTCGACGGCCCGGACGGCGGCGGCAAGACGACACAGGCGGCGCGGCTGGCGGACTGGCTCCGCGCGCGGGGCTTCGACGTCGTGACCTGCCGCGATCCCGGCGGCACGGCGCTCGGCGACCGGCTCCGGGCGCATCCTGCTGGAACGCGACAGCGATCGACATCTCGATGCGCGCCGAGATGCTGCTGTTCATGGCCAGCCGGGCCCAGCTCGTCGACGAGGTGATCCGCCCGGCGCTGGTGGCGGGCCGCGTCGTCATCTGCGATCGGTTCTCGCTGGCGAACATCGTCTACCAGGGCCATGCCGGCGGCCTGGGAGTCGCCGAGGTCGACCGGATCGGCCCACTCGGCCACCGGCGGCCTGCTGCCCGACCTGACCCTCATCCTGGACGTGCCACCCGAGACAGCGCGGGCCCGCGTCGGGCCGGCACGTGACCGGATCGAGGACCGGCCGGCCGACTACCATCGTCGCGTCCGCGAGGGGTTCCTCGAGGCGGCCCGGGCCTGGGAACGATGGTACGATCGGACGAGATCCGGCGACCGGACGAAGCTCGATGATCCGACAGCACGCTTGGACACCTGGCTGACCGGCCCCTCGCCGCATGCTCGGTCGCCGATCCAGGTCGTCACGCCACCGCCGACCCCGAAACGGTCTTCGAACTGATCAGCAGCGAGGTGATGCTTGTCCTGGCACTCGATCCGCGGTCATGACCGGGTCGTCGACGAGCTGCGGCGAGCCTCGAACAGGGCCGGTTCCCGCACGCCCTGCTGTTCGTCGGGCCGGAGGGGATCGGCAAGCGGACCTTCGCGCGCAAGCTGGCGCAGGCGCTGCTGTGCGAGACCCGCCCCGCCGAGCGCGCTCGACCCGTGCGAGGCGTGCCCGGGCTGCCTCCAGGTCGAGGCCGAGACCCATCCCGATTTCGTCGAGGTCGCCCGGCCCGAGGACAAGCACGAGCTGCCGATCGCGGTGATCCGCGACCTCTGCGACCACTTCGGCCTCAAGCCGGCGCGGGGCATCCGCAAGGTGGCGATCCTCGACGACGCCGACGACCTCAACGAGGAGGCGGCCAACGCGTTCCTGAAGACGCTCGAGGAGCCGCCGCCGGGCGCCGTCCTGATCCTGATCGGCACCTCGGCCGAGGTGCAGCTCCAGACGATCGTCTCGCGGTGCCAGGTCGTCCGGTTCGACCCGCTGTCGGCCGAGGACGTCGCCGCGCTCGCTGCTGGAGCAGGGCGTCGGCCCGCGACCCGGCGGACGCCGGCCCGGCTCGGCGGCGCTGGGCGACGGCAGCCTGCGACCGGGCCCTCGGCCTGGCCGACGGCGCCCTCGAGCGGTTCCGCCGCGCCCTGATCGACGAGCTGGCCGCCGACCACGGCTTCGACCCGCCGGCACTGGCGCATCGGCGTGCTCGATCACGTCAAGCAGGCGGGCAAGGAGTCGGTCGACCAGCGCCGGCGCGCCAGCCTGCTGGTCGGCGAGCTCTCCCGATTCTTCCGGGGCGTGCTCTGGCAGACCGCCGGGCTCGAGCCCCCCTGCCCCGACTCCGCCGACCGCCGCGCCGCCGAGGCCGATCGCCGCCCGGCTCGAGCCCGAGGACGTCCTGGTCCTGGCCGACCGCTGCCTCGAGGCCGACTACCACATCCAGCGACGACTGGCGGTCAACCTCATCCTCGAATCGCTGGCGCACGACCTGGGCAAGGTCATCAACGGGCGCTGACCAGACGCGGCCGGCCCGGGCACGGGTCCGGCGAATCTTCGCGGTGAATCCGCACCCGATCGGCTACAATGTCCGTAGTGAAACCAGGCATAACGGGTGAGAGTCGGGACCTCCCGGAAGGCCGCAGCCACATGTCGCACCGGCTATTCGCCTACGGGACGCTGATGCCGGCCGATCTGGACGCCGCCGAGCGTGAGGGCTGGCAGCGCGACGCCGTGCGCGGGCGGCTGTTCGACCTGGGCCCCTATCCGCGCCCTGGTCGACCTCGACGATCCCGTCGGCCGGCTGGGTCGAGGGATTCGTCCGCCCGGTGGATGCGAAGGAGCTGGAGGCCCGGCTCGACCCTGGGAAGAGGTCGACCGAGGGACTCTACCGCCGCGTGGAGACGATGACGCGGGCCTCCTGCCGCGTCTGGGTTTACGTCTACAATCGGCCGTTGCCGCCCGGGGCCGAGGCCCGTTCGCCCGCTGGGAGGGACGGAGGCGGGCGCCGGGATCGCATCGGCCGCCGACGTTCAGTCAAGGGAGACGCACTGATGGCGAGCACTTCGCGACGGGGAACGGTTCGCGCCGGCGACGGCCGGACGAGCCGGGACGGATCGACGGCCACGGCCACGGCCGAGGCTCCTCGCCCGCACCGGCGGTGGCGACGGTGGGCCAGTACCTGATCGACCGCCTGGGTGCCCTGGGGGTCGAGCACGTCTTCGGCATCCCCGGCGACTACGTCCTCCAGTTGTACAAGCTGATCGAGGAGAGCCCGATCCGGCTGGTCGGGATGACGCGCGAGGACAACGCGGGGTTCGCGGCCGACGCCTATGCCCGGATCCACGGCCTGGGCTGCATCTGCGTGACGTACTGCGTGGGCGGGCTGAGCACCTGCAACAGCATCGCGGGGGCCTACGCCGAGAAGTCGCCGGTGATCGTGCTGGGCGGCTCGCCCGGGCCTCTCGGAGCGGGCGCAGAACCCGCTGCTGCACCACAAGGTCAAGGGATTCGAGACGCAGTTCGAGGTCTTCGAGAAGATCACGGTCGCCTCGGCGGTGCTGGACAAGCCCGAGACCGCGCTCCAGGAGATCGACCGGGTGCTGGAGGCGGCCGTGCGGTACAAGCGGCCGGTGTACCTCGAGCTGCCGCGGGACCAGGTCCTGGCCCGGCAGGTCAAGCCGCACCGGCCGCCGGAGGGCCTGCCGCCCAGCGACCCCGACGCGCTCCGCGAGGCGCTCGACGAGGCGACCGCACTGCTCGACGGCCGCCGAGCCGGCCGGTGATCCTGGCGGACGTCGAGATCCACCGCTTCGCCTTGCAGGACGAGCTGCTGCGCCTGGCCGAGTCGACCGGCATGCCGATCGCCACGACGATCCTGGGCAAGAGCGTCATCTCCGAGGCCCACCCGCTGTTCGCCGGCGTCTACGAGGGGGCGATGGGCCGCGCCGAGGTCACCGAGCTGGTGGAGTCGGCCGACTGCCTGCTGATGCTCGGCTGCTTCCTGACCGACATCAACCTGGGGATCTTCACGGCCAAGCTCGACCCGTCGCGCTGCATCGACGCGACCAGCGAGGACCTGCGGATCCGCCACCACCACTACCGCGACGTCCGGCTCGACGACTTCATCCGCGGGCTGATCGAGCGCCGGCCGGCCGTCCGACGCACGCCCGGTCCCGCGGCGATCGAACCCGTTCGCGCCGGGACGGTCGCGCGCGGCCCGGGGACGCGATGACCTCGCAGATTGCTCTTCGGCCGGCTCAACCGGATGCTGGCGGAATGCCCCGACATGACCGTGATCGCCGACATCGGCGACTCGCTCTTCGGCGCCGCCGACCTGGAGATGCAGCCGGCACACCGAGTTCCTCAGCCCGGCCTACTACACCTCGATGGGCTTCGGCGTGCCGGCCGCGGTGGGGGCCAGCATGGCCAACCCGCGCTCGCGCATCCTGGTCGATCGTGGGCGACGGCGCGTTCCAGATGACCGGCATGGAGCTCTCGACCATCGCCCAGCACGGGCTCAACCCGATCGTCGTGCTGCTGAACAACCACGGCTACACGACCGAGCGATTCCTGCTCGAGGGGAGCTTCAACGACATCCGCGACTGGTCCTATCACCGGATCCCCGAGGTCCTCGGCGGCGGCACGGGCTTCGAGGTCCGCACCGTGGGCGAGCTCGACGCCGCGCTCGAGTCGGCGCTGGCCAACACGGCCGGGCTACAGCCTGCTCAACGTCCACCTCGACCCCTACGACCGCAGCCCGGCCCTCGAGCGGCTGGCCAACCGCCTGTCCAAGATCGTCACATCCGGCTCATGAACGACCCCGGTCGATTGAATGGCCTGAGAGTGTGTTTGAGAGGGCTTGTCGGGTGGGTCGAGCGAAGTGACGCTCATCGGTCTTCGACGCCGATCTGGTGGGCCTCACGCCTGCGGCGTTCGACCCACCCTACGACTGACCGCCCGCCCTGTGGAGGCCCGTAGGCTGGGTCGAGCGGAGCGAGGCCCACCGATCCTCGCCGCCGATCCGGTGGGCCCTTGCTGCCGAGCCGGGTGCTCTCGCGGCCCGCCGTGACGCTCGCGCTGACCTCGACCCGCTTTCCGGGAGAGGCCGTGAGCAATTGCAGTACGGTGCAAAAGAGCGAGGGCCGATCCGCCCGGCGGCGATCGGCCCTCGCTCTTTCTTGCACCGATGATCGAAGACGCGGGCCGTCCGGCCGCCGGGATCAGCGGTGGGTGATGCCGTTTCCGCCGCCGCCGGGCTGGCTCCCGTTCTGCTTCGAGCCGATGTCGCGGTTCGAGTCCTTGTAGATCGGTCCGAGGTACAGGGCACTCTGCCGGGTCTGCTGCACCGGAACGACGCCCTTGAAGGGGCTGCCGATATTCGGGGCCTTGTGCGTGTAAGTCACCACCTTGCCGGGGTGGAAGCGGCTGCGGTCGTAGACCTTGGCCGAGAGCAGGATGCGGGGCTGCTTCTCCTGGAAGATCCCGGTCGCCGCGTTGCCGCGGAGCGTCAGGTAGTTCTTGAGGTGCTGGCCGCGGTGGTTGTAGGCGTAGATCCGCTCGTTGAATCCCGACGCGGGCAGGTACTGCTTGACGCGCACCGACAGCGGGATCGGGGCGTAGTTGTAGGCCGAGAGCTGCGAGATCGTCGGCACGTACTGGCTGGTGCCGAAGGGCGGGTTGTAGGTCGTCTCGAGCACCGGTCCGCCCGCGGCCACGGCGAGCAAGCTGGGCGAGACGTTGGTCGCTGGTCCCGCCGGTGACCGTGACCGACGTCGATCCCGTCCAGGTGTCGCCGGCCAGGGGCGATGAGGCCAGGATCGTTCCGGTGACGGTGAAGGTCTGCGAGCCGTTGGCCAGTTTGAGCGAGGAACGGGGCGAGATCGTCAGGATGGCGTCCTGGATGCCGTTGACCCAGTCGGCCGTGTTCGGAGTCGGGGGTCAGGGTGGCGTTGGTGAACGTCACGCCGTTGACCGACACCGTAGCTCGGGTCGATGTCCCGGACCGGCTCGAAGGTCTGGCCCGAAGCCGTGGTCGTGCCGAAGACGTAGATCTGCAGGTTGTTCGGCGTCGTCGCGTTGATGTTGAAGGGACCGAACGGAGAGTCAACGCCGATCGTCGTGGTGATCGCCGTCACGCCCGGCACGGGCACCGTGATGAGGCCGCCCTGCACGATCGTGGCGCCGCCGGACAGGTTGAACGCGGTGTTCTGCGTGACGTTGTAGCCGGGTGCTCCGATGATGAAGTCTTCCAGGGAGTCGCTGTCGGCCGTTACGGTCGTGGTCTGGAACCGGCTGGAGACCGACGCCCCGAAGAACGGCGGCGAGCTCGAGGTGGAGTTGGGCGTGGTCAGGAAGAACTGGACGCCCGAGAGCGGCGACGACTCGGCCGAGGAGAGCGACTGCGATGCCGGAGAATCCGCCGGTCCGTCCCGGGATCAGGTAGGCGGTTCCATTGTTGCTGTTGTAGCCGGGCGAACCGACGAGGATCAGGCTGGGCTCGCCGGCGTTGATATAGCCCGACCGGAGAGACCGACCAGCCCGCGAGATTGGACGATGGCGCCGCCCTGCATGAACAGCGGCGTGACGCCCGTCGGCGGGCTCGTCAGGGTGATCGTGCCGGTCAGATAACCGGTGGCGGTGCTCGACCTGCCGTAGAGGAGGCGTCGCCAGGCCGTTATTGGTCAGCGTGCCATTCGAGATACATGGGCGAGCCGATCAGGACGTCGCTGTTGGTCGTGTTGCCGTCGAAATTCCCGCCCGAGCTGACCGAGAAGCCGGTGCGGCTGGACGCAGGGTCCGAGGATCGTGGCCCCGGGGACGGCGCCGGTGGTCGTCGAGGCGGCGCCGACGTTGGCCAGGTTGATGTACCGCACGCCGTTGACCGTCTGCGCCAGCGAGGCCAGGGTCGAGCCGCCGTAGACCAGGTAAGCGGCCCCGCCGCCGCCCTGCGAGGGCGCCCCGATGAGCAGGTCGTCTACGTTGGTGCCGCCCGAGGTCGCCACCCCGTTGACGTCGCCGGCGTCGGCGACGCTCCAGCCGGCCTGCGACCCGCTGGACGCCCCGGTGAAGATCGCGCTGGTCGTGCCGCTCTGGCCGACCGTCGTCACGTTGATCGTCTGGGTGCCGCCCGACAAGAAGCCGGTGGAGAGGGCGAACACGGCGCCCGTGCCGCTGGTCGCGCTTATGGTCGCATTCGGCGCCCGAGCAGGACGTCTCCCAGCGTGTCGCCGAAGATGTTGAACCCGCCGGCGACCGAGAACCCGAGCTGGCCGCCCACGGCGCTGCTCGTGAAGGTGACGATGCTCAGGTCGGAGTAGTTGCCCGGATTGGACAGGTTGACCGTGCCGCCCTGATGGTTGAGCAGGCTCCCCGAGATCAGGAACGCCTGGCCGGTGCCGGTATTCGCACCGTTGTTGTCGGTCGCGAAGGGCGCCCCGATCAGGAGGCCGTAATTGCCGCTGGACATCCGGACCGATGACACGGACTCGCCCAGCCCCGAGACCGGATCGGTGCTCAGCTCGAACGTCACGCCGGCGAAGGGGAATCCGAGCGGGGTGGTCGAGGCCGGGTTGGTCTGCGAGGTCGGCGTCGGGTGGCTGAGCTGCCCGAGGTCGCCGACGCGGTCGTTGGCCGTGTAGTTGAAGGCGGTCCCCGCCGAATTCTTGCCGATCCAGTCGGTGATCGCCGACTGGTTGACCGTGCGCGGAGCCGAAGATCAGGTAGGCCGTCCCTGACAGGCCCGTGCCGAGCGGTCCCGTGCCGTCGTCACGGTCGGCGCACCGATCAGGAAGTCGTCGTAGCCGTCGCCGAGACGTCGCCGACGTCCGAGACGCTCCAGCCGACCCGGCACCCGCGACGGCCTGACCCGACGGTGGCGTGGTCGCGAGCCCGAAATCGATCCCGTAGGGGGCCGTCGCGATGATCGGGTTGGAGGTCGGGACCGTTCCTCCCAGGTCGATCGCCATGAGGGTCCGGTCTTCCAGCTGCCTCGCCTCGCGGGCGAAGGACGTCCGTACTGCGCCGATGAGCGTTCGAGTGCCGAGGCCGGCGATAGCCGAAGAGCATGGGAGACTCCCTCCTCCGAGATCAGATCCAGGGTGGCGCGACCGCCGCGTGGCGCCGGAATCCGTTAACCGACCGAGCGGAGACCATACCCCCAGTGGAACGTCGTACGGACGCCATCCGGCGACCGGTCCTCCGCATCCCGTCCCGTCCCGGCGTCTCCACCGCCGAAGGGGGTGATTTTCCCTCAGCAATTTCGTCCGCGGCGAAGGCTAGACTCCATCCATTCCGGGACTTGTGATCCGTCGCGACGCCCCCCGCTCGCACTTTCCGCTCAACTCCTCCAATCCGCGAGCCCGATATAACTCGCGGAACCCGACCAGCGCGCCGTCATCCGACCCGCCGGGCGGCGGCGAGGTGGCCGAATCGGGCCGGCTCGCCGGCGCGGCCAGCGGCCGAGGGCGGCGCGAAGATCAGTGAGGACGCCCTCCTGCCCCGAGCGCGGGAAGGGGGCGACGGCAGGCGCGGCCCCTCGCGACGGCGGGCCGGGACCGTTGAGGTCAATCCATACAGCGCCGGGCGGCCACCCCCGTCCGGATACGACCTATCTGGGTGTCGAGGCGAGATCCATGATTACACGGAGGAGTTCGAGATCCGGCCCCGCCGCACCTCCGGCCGGCCGGAGCCCTGCTGCTGGCTGCCCTGGCCGTCGGGTCCCAGGGCGGCTGTACGCGCGAATTCTTTCGGGAATGGGCTAACCAGGACGTCTCGGAAGCCATCTTTGAAAAGAGTCGCGACCCGCGCTGGCGGCTCGACACCTTCTCGGTCGAGCCCCCCGCCCTGTCCCGGTTCGCCGACCCCTACGACCAGGACGCCCCACCGGCACCGCCCGACGACGTGGCGACCGAGGCGCTCTCTCCCGTGCCCCAGTGGCCCAGCAACCGCCTGATCGTCCCCGCCGAGGGAACCGGCTACCTCGAGCTGCTCGAATACTGGCAGCGGCAGGAGCTCGCCGCCGCCGGCAGCCAGGACGAGGGCCTGTCGGACTCCGACAGCACCGGCCTGCCGCGCAACCTGGGCACCGGCGGCTTCCCGCTGTCGATCAGCACCGATCCCGCCTCGCGCCAGGGCGTGCCGTTCCGCCAATTCCCGGGCATGGCCAACCCGTATCTCCCCGGCGACGTCATCGATCCCGAGGATGCCATCGACGCCGACCAGCCTGCCGGGGCCGCGGGAATGCCGATCGCTCCCGCGATCAATGCGCCCGGCACCACCGTACCCGGCACCGGCGAGCCCTACGGCGCGGGCGGCGCGGGGGGATCGCCCTCACGCGTCAATCCGCGTGGCGGCGGCTACCGCCAGCCGCCGGCCGGCCCGGGGGGCCCGTCGGTTCCACGCCTCTCGCCCGGCACGCCCGGATTCGGCGCCCCCTCGCTGTCGCCCGGCTCGCCCGGCCAGGGTTCGCCTCGCCTCTCCCCGGGCACGCCGAACAACTCCGGCAATCCCGGCGCCGGGGCCGCCAACACCTCGCGACGAACCGCCCTCTCGGATCCGGCCATCGCCGTCGTCCGGCTCCAGGACGGACCCGAGGGCGATGCACCCGCAACCTTCGGTCCAACCGCCGCGCCGACGGCCCGCCGCCGCACGAATTCGGGCACCAAGTCGGCGCGTTCGACGCAAATATCTGTATCAGGGAAGTCGTCCGAGCCCAGGCCGATGATCCCGCGACCACATCCCCCGGCACACCCAGCCGGGCCCCAGACCCTGCGCCAGCCCGGCGGGAAGGACCAAATGCTCGCTCGCGTCGTGCACCAGGATCCGCCCGTCAGCGGCTCTGCCGTCCCCTCGGCGGCTCGCCTGACCCAGGATCCTGCCGCGACCAACCCGGCCACCCAACCCGGCCAGCCGGGCGCGCCCGGCGCCGCCCAGCCTCCCGCCCTTCCGTCGGCCCTACCCCCCGACCAGGAGGTCCGACGGCCCGGCACACTCGAGCCCGAGGGAACCCCGCAGCCCGCCGACCTGGACCGCGACCGGCTCCGCGACGCCGGCCGCATGAAGCCCAGCGAGGCGGCCGGACTCGCCGGCGTCCTCGTACCCGTCGTCCCTCCCATGAACGAGTCGGAAGCCGCCGGTTTGCCCAAGGACTTCAAAGCCTACAAGCTTGACATGCAGCAGGCATGGCTGCTAGCATTGGTCAATGGCCGGTATTATCAATACCAGCTCGAGGCGCTCTACCTGGCGGCCCTGCCGGTGACGCTCCAGCGGTTCGCCTTCGAGCCGCAATTCTACGCCGGGATGTCGCCGACGACCGGCGTGCCCCAGACGGGCGGCGCCGGGGGGTCGGGAGCCTCGATCGGGGGTGGGTCCTTCCCGACGGCGACCGGGCTGAGCACGGCGAACTCGTTCACCTACGCGACCCGGTACGCACCCACGGGCCAGGTCTCGACCACGAACCTGGGCACGGTCGCAGGCGCCGGCAAGCTTTTCAGCTCGGGCGGGCAGCTCCTGATGGGGTTCGCCAGCGAGCTGGTGTTCAACTTCGCCGGCAAGAACCCGCGTCAGCCCACCGTGCTCTCGTCGCTGCCACTTAGCTTCGTCCAGCCGCTGCTGCGAGGTGCCGGCCGGGCGGTGATCCTCGAGCCGCTCACCAACGAGGAGCGGACACTGCTGTACCAGGTCCGCGAGTTCGCCCAGTTCCGCCAGCAGTACTTCGTGGTGTCCCTCACCGGCGGCCAGGTGCAGAACTTCGGCCAGTGATTCACCCTGTCCGGCTTCACGACCGGGGGTAATAGCGACCCTGTCGTCGGCTTCATCCCGGCGGCCTTCAACGTCGTCCAGGTCGAGATCGACCGGAGGAATGTGGCCTTTTACGCAAATCTGGTTAAACTGTATCAAGAGTTGATCCAGGGCGAGGCATCGGGGCTCTCTCAGCTCCAGGTTGACCAGGTGCAGTCGCAGTTGATCGGGGCCCGGTCGACGGCTATTCAGCGACAAGGTGACCTACCGCAATAGCCTGGACCAGTTCAAGATGCAGCTCGGGATGCCTCCCGACACCACGCTGGTGCTCGACCAGAAGTTCCTGGGCAAGCCGTTTTACGACGTCTTCAACAACGTGGACAGGTGGCAGACGGACCCCAACCGGCAGCTCAGCGACCTGCCCGGCATCATCGGCAAGATCCCGCAGCTCCAGGACATCGACATTGACGGCCGATCGGTCCTCGGCATCTACCGCAACTATCGGGCAACGCGTGCCAGCACCTTCGTACCCGAAGATGAAGATGGCCTGGAGGATCTGCTGCAAGCGGCCGTCCGGGTCGGCCTGGAGTACCGGCTCGACCTGATGAACTTCCGGGCCCAGCTCTACGACGCCTGGCGGCAGATCCGCGTCACCGCCAACGCCCTCAAGGGGGTCCTGAACGTCGCGCTGACCAACAACACCTACACCGGCCCCTACACAACCAACCCCTTCGCCTTCCTCAGCCAGGCCAGGAACTTCACCCTCACGCTCCAGGCCGAGCTCCCGCTCGTCCGGATGAACGAGCGGAATAACTTCCGCCAGGCCCTGATCAACTACCAGAGGCAACGACGCCAGCTCATGAATTCCGAGGACAACCTCAAGGTCCAGTTGCGGTCCGATATCCGTGCCGTCCATCAGGCTTACATCGGCTACGAGATCAACAAGCGGAACTACGAGCTGAACGTGCGGCTGAAGGACCAGGCGTTCGAGCAGATCGTGGCCCCGCCGGCGGGCGGGACGCAGTCCACGGCCCAGTCGGCCAACGCCGCGACCCAGACCACCAACCTCCTGAGCTTCCAGAGCGCGGCCTACGGGTCGCAGATCGCACTGATCACGGGCTTCGAGAACTACCAGACCCAACGACTCATCTTCTATCGCGACATCGGGACTTTGCCTTACGACGAATGGGAGGCCTTCAGTGAACTTTTCCCTTCAGAGTACCACGGACCCATCTTCGGCGCACGCCAGCCGCCCGGGATCTGCCGACTCTGCAGAAGCCCCGCCGCCGCCGGGTGTCCCTCGGTAAGGTCTTCGCCGTCTTCCTGGTGGTCGCGATCGGGGTCGGCGGGGTCACGCTCTACACCGTCCCCGGCGATGAGCAAGCCGATCAAGAGCCTGTTCGCCGGCGAGGGCACCAGGGTGCTCACGTACGAGGTCCGCCCCGCCGCCCTGCAGATCGCCGTCCAGGAGCGGGGCAGCCTCGAGAGCTCCAGCAACTCCGACATCTATGCAACGGTCGAGGGCGGGACCACGATCATCCGGATCGAGCCCGAGGGGGCCAGGGTCAAGAAGGGCCAGATCGTCTGCGAGCTCGACTCGGCCGCCCTCAGCGACCAGCTCGTCAACCAGCGGATCACGACCAAGAGCGCCGAGGCCAACTACCTCAACGCCAGGCTGACCCGCGAGGTCGCCGAGATCGCCGTCCGGGAGTACATCGAGGGCGTCTACGTCCAGGAGCACTCCACCGTCGAGGGCGAGATCAAGCTCGCCGAGTCCGACCTGGTGCGGTCCGAGGATCGCCTCGAGTGGGCCCGCCGGATGTTCGACAAGGGCTACGTCTCGATGGCCACCAAGATCTCCGAGGAGCTGAACTTCAAGAAGGCCCAGTTCACCTTCGAGCAGGCCCAGAGCAAGAAGACCGTGCTCGTAAAGTACACCCGCGAGAAGACGATCAAGGAGCTCGAGAGCGAGGTCAAGAAGGCCCACTCCGACGAGCTGGCCAAGCAGGCCACCTGGGAGCTCGAGAAGGGCAAGGAAGCCAAGCTCGAGAAGCAGATCAAGAACTGCACCCTGGTCGCCCCGATCGACGGCCTGGTCGTCTACGCCAACGACCCCTCCCGGATGTTCGGCAGCAACCAGTCGCAGATCGAGGAAGGCGCCACGGTCCGCGAGCGGCAGAAGGTCATCAGCATCCCCGACATCGCCAGGATGCAGGTCAACGCCAAGGTCCACGAGTCGCAGATCTACCAGATCCACCCCCAGCTCAAGGCCCAGATCCGCGTCGACGCCTTCGCCGACAAGCAGCTCACCGGCACCGTCACCGACGTCGCCCCCCTGCCCGACGCCGGCAACATCTTCAGCTCCGATATCAAGGTCTACACGACCCGCATCCGGATCGACGACCCGCTCGAGGGCCTCAAGCCGGGCATGACCGCCCAGGTGAAGATCCTGGTCGATCGCCTCGAGAATGTGCTGAGCGTTCCCGTCCAGGCGGTCCTCCAGTACAATGGTAAGGACCACGTGACCAAGAAGGTCGGCGATCGGTACGAACGCGTCGAGGTGACCGTCGGTGCCTCGAACGACAAGTTCGTGCAGGTCACTCAAGGGCCTGACCGATGGCGACGTGGTCGTGCTCAACCCGATCTCGCTCATGAGCGAGGAGGAGAAGCGCGAGGCGTTCCGCAGCGCCAAGGAGTCCAAGAAAGACTGGGGCAAGGAGGGGCGAGCCGGGCAAGGGCGGCCTCCGGGAGCGGCGGCCGTCCCGGCAAGGGCGGCGGACCCCGCCAAGGGCAAGAGCAAGAAGGGCGGCGGTCGCGGCGGCGGCAACCCGATGTTCAAGAAGTTCCAGAACATCAGCGCCCGAGGAGAAGGCCAGATCAAGTCCGCCAGCCCCGAGGAGAAGGCCGAGATCCTGAAGAAGGCCGGATTCACCGCCGAGGAGCTGGAGCAGATGAAGAACTTTGGCGGCGGCGGTGGCGGTGGCTCGGCGGCCCGGTGGCGGTGGCGGCGGCCCCGGTGGCGGTGGCGGCGGCCGTCGCGGCGGCGGCGGACCTCCGGGAGGCGGAGACCAGTGAGCGAACCATTGAACGCGGACCGCGTCGGGCAGCAAGCCAATCGTCAAGCTGGTCGACGTGGTCAAGACCTACGTGATGGGCCATAACACGGGCGGCGGCGGCTTGCTCCGCCGCCGCTCCCAGGCCCTGGCCACCGTGACCGTCCACGCGCTTCGCGGCGTCTCGGTCGACTTCTTCCCCGGCGAGTACATCGCCATCATGGGCGCGTCGGGCTCGGGCAAGAGCACCATGCTCAACCTGCTGGGCTGCCTCGACCGACCCGACCAGCGGCGAGTATTACCTGGGCGGCCGCGACATCGCCCAGCTCGACGACGACGAGCTGTCCGAGATCCGCAGCCGGTACCTCGGCTTCATCTTCCAGTCGTATAACCTGATCCAGCAGTACACCGTGCTCGAGAACATCCAGCTCCCGCTCACCTACCAGGGCAACGGCGAGATCTCGCCCGAGGCCGAGGAGCGCTGCGGCCGAGGTGGCCGGCCTCGTCGGGCTGGGCGATCGGCTCGACCACCGGCCCTCGCAGCTCTCCGGCGGCCAGCAGCAGCGCGTCGCCATCGCCCGGTCGCTGATCAACGACCCCTACGTGATCCTGGCCGACGAGGCGACCGGCAACCTCGACACCAAGACCAGCCACGAAATCATGGAGATGCTCGGCAACGCTCAACGACTCGGGAAAGACCATCATCATGGTCACTCACGAGGACGACATCGCCGAGCACGCCAAGCGAATCATCAGGATGCGGGACGGCCTGATCATCGACGACGGCCCGAGCCCCCGCATGAAGGCCGCGCAGGCGGCCCTGATCGGCACGGCCA
The DNA here is from genome assembly GCA_963771445.1 of uncultured Planctomycetota bacterium. Classification (GTDB taxonomy): domain Bacteria; phylum Planctomycetota; class Planctomycetia; order Isosphaerales; family Isosphaeraceae; genus JAKAUH01. The sequence continues at coordinate 200,832 of CAVYTQ010000005.1, forward strand.
ACCTCGGTCCCGAGAGCGTCTGGGAATCCGACGATCCGTCGCCGAACACCGACCAGCTCGGGCCGATCAACGACGCCGAGCTCGGTCCGATCAACCAGGAACTGACGCACTGAGGCAGGTCATCGCAACCAGGTCGGGGGAGTCATGGAACGCATCTGGCGCGGGTTGAAGCTGGGTATGAAGAGCTTGCTCCTGCACAAGCTCCGGTCGGGCCTGACCGTGCTGGGCATCGTCTTCGGCGTGGCCGCGGTGATCTCGATGCTCGCGATCGCCGAGGGGACCAGCCGCGAGGCCAAGGAGCAGATCCGCGCCCTCGGGGCGACCAACATCATCATTCGTTCGGTCAAGCCCAGCGACGAGACCCTCGCCTCGGCCTCCGGCCGTCCCACCCAGATCCTCAACTACGGCCTGAAGTACAGCGATTTCGACCGGATGGTCGAGACGATCCCCACCATCCACAAGATCCTGCCGATCCGCGAGATCCGCAAGCAGATCCGCCGCGGCTCCAACGCCATCGAGGGCCGAGTGGTCGGCACGACCCACGAATTCGCCGACTTCAACCTGATCCGCATGGAGAAGGGCCGGTTCCTGACGGTCTCGGACAACGAGACCTACCAGAACTTCGCCGTCCTCGCCGCCGAGACCGCCGAGACGGCTCTTCCCCTATCGAGGATCCGCTCAACGAGACCGTCCGCCTCGGCTCCGACTACTACACCGTCATCGGCGTCACCTCCCGACGCGCCAGCTCGACGGGGACCAGCAATAGCCCGCTCGCCGCGCAGGACTTCAACAAGGACGTGTACATCCCGCTGAATACCTGCAAGCTCCGCTTCGGCGAGCGGATCATGGACAACCGATCGGGCTCGCGCCAGGCCGAGGAGACGCAGCTCACGCCAGATCACCATCCAGGTCAACACGATCGAGGACGTGCTGCCGACCGTCCCCCTCATCCAGGCGTCGTACGAGAAGTACCACTACAAGAAGGACGTCGAGATGATCGTCCCCTACGAGCTGCTGCTCTCCGCCGAACGGCAAGCTCGGCAGTTCGCGATCATCCTCGGCACCATCGCCGCTATCTCGCTCCTGGTCGGCGGCATCGGCATCATGAACATCATGCTGGCGACCGTCACCGAGCGTACCCGCGAGATCGGCATCCGCCGCGCCCTGGGCGCCAAGCAGCGCGACATCACTCAGCAGTTCCTGATCGAGACCGTCGTGCTCTCCGGCGTCGGCGGCCTGCTCGGCGTCGCCGTGGGATTCATCATCCCGATCCTGATCGTCTTCTTCATCCAGGATCAGAAGGCCTACGTGACCGGCTACTCGGTCCTGCTCTCCTTCGGCATCTCCGTCGCCGTCGGCATCCTCTTCGGCATCTATCCGGCCCGCCGCGCGGCCATGATGGACCCGATCGAGGCCCTTCGCCACGAGTGATCGCGGCTCCAGCCCGCCCGACGACTCAAAAAAAGCATCACCCAGGAACTTCGGAAGCCTGCCCAGCCTGATTGCTTTCGTGCATGCATCCGTACCTTCTCCGCCCCCAACCCCCTTCTTAGGGTCGGGTTTCTTGTTGTCCTCTACTAACAGGATGTATCAGGTTTGGCATTTCATAAATGCACCTATCGGCTGCGCGAGGCATTTTCTTGACACAACTGCTTCTGGCACAGGGACAAAAAATATTTTCCATCTTTTTCAAGATTTTCCGATTCCTGGACAGTTTTCGCCAGTGAGGCAAGCCGGCCGTGGATCGGGCGGCTGTGGGACGGAAGGAAGTGGCAGGTTGGCGCAATCAGGCGAAGAGAGTCCGGATTCCTCGAATCCGATGGGCCTTGCGTCGTGGCGCCAGGGAGGCTACGCTGAGAGGCTCATAAGAAACCGGTGACCGCGGTCACGGAGACTCCGCGACCGCGGTTTTTCTTCACACGGAACAGCCCGGGCCGGGTCGCGACTCGCGTCGCGACCGGAGCGGGCGCGGAAACCTCTTGAGACCGACCTCCGGCAGGCGATCGCGAGCCAATCGGATTCCACGAGAAGCCGACTGGGGCTTCCCCACCCCGAACCTTCTTCCCGGTGAGCCAGCCGAGTTCAGCCGGCGCAGGATATCGAGGATCGGCCGCCGCCGTCGCAATACCGCCATCGGTTCCGGCCCCTCGCGGGGGTCGTCCGCTCGCGGTCGCAGGTCAGAATGAGGGAGCAGAGCCACATGTCCACCGACCGAATCCCCATGTCGAAGGAAGGCTACGAGAAGCTCAAGGCCCAACTCGACAAGTTCAAGAACGAGGACATGCCCCGGATCGCCGAGCAGATCGCCGAGGCGCGGGGCGAAGGGGACCTCTCCGAGAACGCCGAGTTCGACGCGGCCGTCGAGGCCCAGGGGATGCTCCAGGCCCGGATCAACGAGCTCCAGAACAAGCTCAGCCAGGCCTACATCGTCGACAAGTCCAACCTCTCGACCGAGCGCGCCGCCTTCGGCCTGAAGGTCCGCGTCCTCGACCTCGATTACAATGAGGAAGAGGACTACATCCTCGTCGGACCCGGCGAGGAGGATCCGGACCAGGACATGATCCCGATCACCGGGCCGGTCGGACAGGCACTCGTCGGCAAGCAGGTCGGCGAGCAGGTCGAGGTGAAGGTCCCGCGCGGGGTTCGCAATCTCAAGGTCGTCGCCATCAGCCTGGCGTGAGGTCCAGGCCGGACATTCCTCCGCCCTCGACCACGTCGTCGGCGATCCCGTGGACTTGCCATGCGGGCGGCAGCGGTGCCAGCAGGGTCAGGGGCGTCTGGAGGATCGGGTGCCGGATCGCGCAGCGATCGGGCGTGGAGCGCGATCGCGTTCGGCGGGCCGAAGGTGGTCTTCGCTCCATACTCCCGGTCGCCCAGGATCGGCCAGCCCCGCGCGGCCGACTGGGCGCGGAGCTGATGGGTGCGGCCCGTCTCGGGCCAGAGTCGCAGCCAGGCCACGCCCGCCGGCAAGGTTTGGGTGACCACGCGCCGCACCCGAGTCACCGCGGTCCGGGCTCCCGGAGTCTCCGGCTCGACCACCTCGGCCAGGCCCGTCCTCGCGGTCCTCGTCAACCAGTCGGTCCAGGTCTCGACGACCGAGGGCGGGGCCTCGCGACCGCCCGCTACAGGGGACTTCGCAGATTCCCCGACACCGGCCGCTTCCGGACATTCGACCAGCGCCCAGTATTCCTTCTCGACCCGACGAGCCTCGAACTGGGCGGACAGCCGCCGGGCGGCCTTGGGCGTCTTGGCCCAGATGAGCACTCCCGAGGTCGGCCGATCCAGCCGATGGACGATCCCCAGGTAGGCCGATCGGGTCGGTCCGGGTCGAGGTAAAGCCGGACCGACTGCTCGAGCGTCGTCTCGCCCGGCGGCGCCCAGGCTCCCTGCGTGAACTGTCCGGCCGGCTTGAGTACGGCCAGACAATCGGCGTCTTGGAAGAGGATGTGCAGGGGAGCGTTCACGCGCCGTCACCGACTTCCTGGACAATCCCGATCGAGACGTCCCGCGGGCGGACGCCCCCAGACCTGGCCAGGCCGGCCCGGATTCAGCCGGCCCGACCGGTCAGGAACGCCGATCATCGGCCACCGAGTCCACTTCCGCCGGCGCCGCCGAGTCCGCCACCGCCGGCGCCTCCGAGTCCGCCACCATGAGCGCCCGCGCCGCCGCCGTAGCCGCCGGCCCCGCCGGCGCCGCCCGCACTGCCGCCGTAAAGTCCGGAGGTCCCGGGGCTGCCGTACGCGTTCGGGGTCGGCTGTCCCATGTTCCCCTGGCTGGGCGTCGGCGTGCCGAACGCCGATCCCTGGGCGTTTCCGATGTTGGCCGGCAGGCCGTCACCCGTGTTGCCGCCACCCAGTCCGCCTGCCCCGGCCGACGGGCTGCCCGCAAGACTCGGCTGGCCGGGCATCGGCGCCTCCGCCGTACATGTTGTTGACGCCATTGTAGCCGTGCGGGGCCGAGTTGAAGCCGACGGCCGAGGGATTCTCACCTTGGGAAGTGTACTTGGGTTGCGGGGGTATTTCGTTGCTCGTGCTGCGGCAGCCGGTGCTGGCCGCGACCATCCCCAGCGTGATTGCCAGCATCCCGCCGGCCAGGTTGCGCCTGAGTCGATCCATCGACATAATCTCCACGTTCCGCGAAGCCCGACGCCGTCGGGCGCCGTGGCGAACCAACCTGGATGGCCGGTCGGACGCCCGGCGGACCTCCGTCACGCCGCCGTCCGGTCCACGCCGCCATCTCCGTCAAGCCCGAATGACGGTGATCGCATCCCGATCCAGGAGCCAGATGTGGTGATGTCGCAGGGTCTCGAGATGGGAATAGACCGCCGGAGGGACACCAGGTCCCTCCGAGGCGGTCGGATCATACTGGATCGTCCCCGTGTGTCAAGCTCCTTTGTCCCGCGGCGAACCCGTCAACTCGTCCGTCAGTTGTCACTGGTTCGCCGCCGCGCACGTCCAGCCCGGGTCCAGATCGACCCCGTAAACCGGTATCCCCGGCGAGGGCAAGGAGGGCGGCAGCCTACCCAGGGACAACGGACCAAGGACCAGGAATCAGGAAGCGAACCTCCGGCCGATTTCTTCCCAATTGAGGGTATTCCACCAGGCGGCGAGGTAGTCGGGGCGGCGGTTCTGATATTTGAGGTAGTAGGCGTGCTCCCAGACGTCCACGCCCATGACCGGCTTGAGGCCCTCCATGATCGGGTTGTCCTGGTTGGCCGTCGAGGTGACGGCCAGCTTGCCGTCCTTGCCGCGGACCAGCCAGCCCCAGCCCGAGCCGAATCGGGTGGTCGCGGCCTTGTTCAGCGCCTCCTTGAACGCGGCGAACCCGCCGAGCTCCGCCGTGATGGCCTGCGCCAGCGCGCCGGTCGGCTCGCCGCCGCCGCCCGGCTTCATGATCTGCCAGAACATCGAGTGGTTCGCGTGCCCGCCGCCGTTGTTCCGCACGGCCGTCCGGATCGCTTCCGGCAGGGCATCGAGGTTGCCGATCAGCTCCTCGATCGTCTTGTTCTGCTGATCGGGATGGTCCTTGAGCGCGTTGTTGAGGTTGGTGACGTACGCCTGGTGGTGTTTGCTGTGGTGGATCTCCATCGTCTTGGCATCGATATGAGGCTCAAGGGCCCCATAGTCATATGGCAACGGAGGCAAGGTGAATTCCGCCATGGTGTCGTCCTCTCAAAGGTGTCAGGGCGGGGCGATTCCGGGGTCCCGTCCCGCTCAAGCTACCACAATCGCCGCGGTCGCATCAAATCCCCGGTAACCCGGCCCACTCGCGCCGGATTTGTCGCTGATTTCCCAGGAGGACCACGCTCGCGATGCGTCCGCATCGGCGCGATCTTGGGTGATTGACCAGCCCGACGATTCGCCGATAATAGGGGAAACGCGTGCCGACTTGCGTCGCACGTCGGACGGCCGACGAGACGGGTCCCTTTTCCTGCAACTCGGTTTGTCGGTTTCCCCTGGATTCGCGCCCGATCCCCGGCCAGCGCCGCTCGCTGGTCCGGATCGCTCCTACCAGCTCGGAACGAGCAAGGGTTCGTCATGCTCCCAGAAGAGGACCGGGCCGCGTTCACCCCGATCGAGATCCCCCGGGTTCGCCGCAATCCCTGGGCCCTGGTGAAGATCGCGGCGGCGCTCGCCGTCGTCGGCGGACTGGTCGGTGCCTGGGTCGCCGGATACCGGCCGACAACCCTGCTGGCCGGGACGCGCCCATCGGTCCACCTGGTGGAGATCGGAACAGGCCCCGTGGACCTTTTCGTCGTCGAGACCGGCTCGATCGAGAGTGCCAACAACACGACGGTCCGTAACGAGGTCGAGGCCCTGATGGGTCTGGTCGGCGGCTCGCAGGGGGCGACCGGTAAGGCAGGCAGCAGCGGAACTACTGGCGGCTCGGGTGGCTCGGGCGGCCAGGGCGGCGCATCTACCGGCGGGGCCGACGCCTCGTCCAGCAAGTCCAAGACGGCGAAGAAATCCGGCTCGTCGAGCAGCGCCAGCAAGAAGTCGTCATCGGGCAGCTCCGGCTCGACCTCGGGCTCGAGCTCGAGCTCGTCGAGCGGCACCAGCAAGAGCGGCTCGAGCTCGTCGTCCGGTGGAGGTTCATCGGCGGGGGGTTCGTCGGGGTCGTCCTCGGCGTCCACGGCGACTGCCAGCACGGGAGCCGCCTCCAAGCCGGTGCTCCGCAGCTTTACGTACATGGTCACGCCCTATGTTCCCTCCAAGTCCGCCACCCCGAAAGCCACCGACGCTTCCAAGAAGGCGGAATCGTCGGCCGGCAAGGGAGGTGGAGGAGGTGGTGGCGGCGGACGCGGCGGCGGCGGACGCGGCGGACGCGGCGGCGGCGGCATGGGGGAAGAGGAGAAACCCGGCTCAACCCGGATTGTCTCCATCCTGCCCGAAGGTACACGCGTCAAGACCGGCGAGGTCGTGGCGCGGCTCGACAAATCCGCCTATGAGGATGAAGAGCTGAGCCAGCGCATCCGCTACCTCCAGGCAGAGTCGTACGTGTTGCAGGCCCAGTCGATGCTCAAGGTTGCCGAGATCACCCTGGAGGAATATCGCGACGGCATCTATCCCCAGGACCTCCAGCTCATCCGCCACTACATCGAGTCCTGCGAGATCGAGAAGGACCGCTCGTCGAGGAACCTCAAATGGTCTCGTGAGATGTTCGCGATGAGCTTCCGCACCAAGTTTCAGGTGAAGGGCGATCAACTGGTGCTCGAGCAGGCGGAGATCGTGCTCAAGGAAGCCCAGGGGATGTACGACCGACTCTTCAATTTCACCGGACCCAAGCACATCAAGTCGCTCCAGGCGAATGTCGAGGCCATCCGCGCCGACCTGCTCAACCAGGAGGCGTCATTCAGCCTCGAGAAACAGCGGCTCGAGCGGCTCCGGCGGAACATCGCCCATTGCACCGTGACCGCACCCAGCGACGGCATCGTCGTCTATGCCAACCAGGCCGACTGGCGCGGCATGGCCAGCGTGGTCATCGACGAGGGCGTCACCCTGCGCGAGAAGCAGCCGATCTTCAACTTGCCCGATCCTCAGCACATGCGGGTCAAGGCGAAGATCAACGAGTCCAAGGTCGCGCTCATCCACACCAATCAGCCCGTGATCGTGCGGACCGACGCCTTCCCCGACCATCCGCTCAAGGGCATCGTGGCCGAGGTGACGCCGATCTCGATCCCGATCCGCGGGTCCGACGTGCGAATCTACTATGCGAACGTCGATATCACCGAGGGGTTCGACGCCCTCCGCCCCGGCCTGAGCGCCGAGATCCAGATCGAGATCGAGCGGAAGGAGGGGGTAACCCGAGTGCCGGTTGAACGCCATCCGCTGGATCGACGGCAAACCCCTGGTCGCCCTGTTCGACCAGGCCCGCCAGGACGCGGGCGAGGACCCCTGGCGCTGGCAGCCGATCGAAATCGGCCTGAGCGACGCCACCTACGCCGAGGTGTTGGCGGGCCTCAAGCCCGGCGATCGCGTCGTGGACCGTCCGGCCGCGCTCGACGCTCCCAGGAGCAAGAAGGTGGCCAACTCGCCCGGCCACGTGGCCAACCGCTGATCGGGCGGTCGCCTCACCTGATCGCTCGTCGCCGTGGCCCTGGGCGTCTCCCGGCGCATGCCGCTCGACCATGGCGCCCGTGCGCCGCGCCGTAACCGGATCCTTGACGATCCAGCCGCGACACGATAGTGTTCGGTATTTCCGAGCCCCACCATTTTTTGCGCGAGCACGGCCGCTGTGATCGTCCCGCCGCCGCCGGCAAATCCGGCCCGAGCACGACGTACATGGACCTCGCACCCACCTGGATCGATCAGCGAGTGAGAACGATGGCGAACACCCAGAAATACGTGTATTCGTTCGGCGGGGGTCTGGCCGAGGGCCGGGCCGAAATGAAGGAACTCCTCGGCGGCAAGGGGGCGAACCTCGCGGAGATGAGCCTCATCGGCATCCCGGTCCCGCCGGGGTTCACCATCACGACGGAGGTCTGCGGCACCTACTACGAGCGCGACCGCAAGCTTCCCGAGGAGGTCAAGCCGCAAGTCGAGCAGGCCCTCAGCCGGATGGAAGAGGCCGTCGGCAAGCGGTTCGGCGACCCGGTCGATCCCCTGCTCGTGAGCGTCCGCTCGGGTGCCGCCCTCTCGATGCCGGGCATGATGAACACCATCCTCAACCTGGGCGTCACCGACGCCTCGGTCGAGGGCCTGGCGAAGAAAACCGGCAACCCCCGATTCGCCTACGACGGCTATCGCCGCCTCATCGACATGTTCGGCTCGACCGCCATGGGCGTCGAGCACGAGCTGTTCGAGCACGAGCTGGCGGCCCTCAAGTCGCAGCGCGGCGTCAAGCTCGACACCGACCTGAATGCCGACGACCTCAAGGAGCTCGTCAAGCGGTACAAGTCCGTCTACGAAAAGCACGTCAAGGCCCCCTTCCCGCAGGATCCCAAGGAGCAGCTCTGGAAGGCCATCATGGCCGTCTTCAATAGCTGGATGGGGAACAAGGCCGTCGAGTACCGGCGGATCGAGCGGATCACCGGCCTGAAGGGGACCGCGGTCAACGTACAGGCGATGGTATTCGGCAACACGGGGACCAACTCGGGCACCGGCGTTGCGTTCACCCGCGACCCCAACACCGGCGAGAACGAGTTCTTCGGCGACTACCTGGTCAACGCCCAGGGCGAGGACGTCGTCGCCGGCATCCGCACCCCCGAGCACATCACCCACCTCGGCCAGGAGATGCCCAAGGTCTACAGCCAGTTGCTCGAGATCCGCCAGAAGCTCGAGAAGCACTACAAGGAGATGCAGGACATCGAGTTCACCGTCGAGGACGGCACGCTCTATATGCTGCAGACCCGCAGCGGCAAGCGGACCGGCACCTCGGCCGTGCGCATCGCCGTCGAGATGGCCCAGGAGGGCCTGATCGACGAGACGACCGCCATCAAGCGCGTCAGCCCCGACAGCCTGAACCACCTGCTGCTCCCCCAGCTCGACCCCAAGGCCAAGCGGGACGTGATCGCGCGGGGAATCGCCGCCAGCCCCGGCGCCGCCAGCGGCAAGGTGATCCTGTCGGCCGAGGCCGCCGTCGCACACGCGGCGGCCCATCCCAACGACCCGATCATGCTGGTCCGCAAGGAGACCAGTCCCGAGGACGTCGCCGGCATGCACCTGGCGAAGGGCATTCTCACGGCGACCGGCGGCAAGGCCAGCCACGCCGCGGTCGTCGCCCGCGGCTGGGGCAAGCCGTGCGTCGTCGGCTGCGACGCGATCCGAATCGACGAGAAGGCCGGCAAGATCACGATCGGCGACAAGACGGTCAAGATCGGCGAGTACCTGACGATCGACGGCGCCACCGGCGAAGTCATGCTCGGCCAGGTAGCGACGGTCGCGCCGTCGATCTCGGGCGACTTCGCCACCCTCATGACCTGGGCCGACAAGGTCCGGACCCTCAAGGTGCGCACCAACGCCGACACGCCCAAGGACTCCGCCAAGGCCCGCGAGTTCGGCGCCGAGGGGATCGGCCTGTGCCGCACCGAGCACATGTTCTTCGGCGAGAAGCGGATCGTCGCCATGCGCAAGATGATCTTGGCCGACGACGAGGCGGGTCGGACCGCCGCGCTGGCCGAGCTCGAGCCATTCCAGCGCGAGGACTTCGTCGGGATCTTCGAGGCGATGGACGGGTTCCCCGTCACCATCCGGCTGCTGGATCCCCCGCTGCACGAGTTCCTGCCGCATGACGACAAGGGCCAGTCCGAGGTCGCCGGCCAGCTCGGCATCTCGGTCGACAAGGTCCGCCAGCGGGTGGAGATGCTCCATGAGTTCAACCCGATGCTGGGCTTCCGGGGCTGCCGCCTGCCGATCGTCTATCCCGAGATCGGCGACATGCAGATCCGCGCGATCATCGACGCGGCGATCGAGGTGCAGAAGAAGGGCAAGAAGGTCCTGCCCGAGATCATGATCCCGCTGGTCGGAACCGTCGAGGAGCTCGCATTCCTCAAGAAGCGGGCGCTCGCCGTGGCCGAGGAGCGGATCCAGAAGGCCGGCGTGAAACTCGAATACCTGATCGGCACCATGATCGAGGTCCCCCGCGCCGCCCTGACCGCCGACCGGATCGCCGAGGAGGCCGAGTTCTTCTCATTCGGCACCAACGACCTGACGCAGATGACCTTCGGCTTCTCGCGCGACGACATCCGCGGCTTCATGCCGACGTATCTGAAGGAGAAGATCCTGCCGGTCGACCCGTTCCAGACGCTCGACGCCAACGGCGTCGGCCAGTTCGTCGAGATGGGGATCGCCAAGGGCCGCAAGGCCCGACAGGAGAAGCACGGCGAGCACCTGAAGGTCGGTATCTGCGGCGAGCACGGCGGCGATCCCGAGAGCGTCGTCTTCTGCCACAAGGTGGGCATGGACTACGTCTCGTGCTCGCCGTTCCGCGTCCCGATCGCCCGCCTGGCCGCCGCCCAGGCCGCGCTGGCGGGTGGGAGCTCCGTCAGCAGGGATAAGTAAGGTGAGCTCCCCGTTGGTCCTGATCGCCTAGATTGCTGCAATCCGTCCTGTCGGACTGGCTGCGGCTTGGGCTCAGGTTAGAACGCCAAACGGTGGGTGGGATTCGCGCACGATCGGATGATCTCGCCGATACGAGCCCGACGCGCCAGCGAGTGGATTCTGACGGCGATGATTCATCCACTCGCTTGCGCGTCGGGCTGGTAGGCGCAACCCAACCGTGAGGCGCTCCAGGTCATCGCCTACCCTTGATCGGTGAGGGATCGGGACGAGCATTTCATCGACAATTTACCCCGCATCATGGGCATCCTCAAGGCGATCACCGACGCCGCGTGACGTCAGGCGTAATGGCGGATCACGGTCTCGACGGCGCGTCGCCATCGCTCCTGGACCTGGCTCCGCCAGCCTTCGTCCCGGCCGGGGTGGAACGTCTGGCCGGCGGACTCGATGAGGCCCACCGCGGTCCCGACGTCGGGCCAGATCCCAGCACCCAGGCCGGCCAGGAGCGCCGCGCCCATCGCGGTCGACTCGGTCTGCGGGCTGCGGCGGATCGGCAGGCCGAGGACGTCCGCCTGGAACTGGAGGAACGGGTCGGACCGGGCCATGCCGCCGTCGGCCCGGATCTCCGACAGCGGCGCCCCGAGGTCCTGATCCATCGCCCGGATCAGGTCGGCGACCTGGCAGGCGACCCCTTCGAGTGTGGCGCGCGCCAGGTCGGCGATCGAGGTGGCGCGGGTCAGGCCGAAGATCGTCCCGCGCGCCTCGGGACGCCAGTAGGGGGCTCCCAGGCCCGTCAGGGCGGGGACGAAGACGACGTCCATCGCCGGATCGGACTCGTGCGACAGCGGGCTGATCTCGTACGAGGCGCCGATGGCCTTGAGCCCGTCGCGGAACCACTGCACGGCCGCCCCCGCGACGAAGACGCTGCCCTCCAGGGCGTACTGGGGCGGCTGGCCTTCGAGGGTGGCCGCCAGGGTCGTCACCAGGCCGTTGCGCGACGGCACGATCCGCTCGCCCGTGTGGGCCAGCAGGAACGCGCCCGTTCCATAAGTACACTTCGCCTGGCCGGTCTCGACGCAGCCCTGGCCGATGAGAGATGCTTGCTGGTCGCCGGCAATCCCCAGGATCGGCAGTCCGTCGGGCAGGAAGTCCAGGCCGGATGTCCGGCCGAATTCGCCCGAGCTGCGTCGGATGTCGGGCAATATTCCGCGCGGTACCTCGAATAATTGGCAGAGGTCATCGGCCCAAGCGAGCGTCTTGAGGTCCATCAGCAGCGTCCGCGAGGCATTGGTCGCGTCGGTCACGAAGCTCTTGCCGGCCGTCAGGTGCCAGACCAGGAAGCTGTCGACGGTGCCCGCGGCCAGCTCTCCGGCCTCGGCGCGGCGGCGGGCCTCGGGGACGTTGTCGAGGATCCAGGCGATCTTGGTTGCGGAGAAATAGGGGTCGATGACCAGTCCGGTTCGCTCCGAGACCCATGCCTGGCGGTCCTTGAGCCGGTCGCAAGCAGCGGCCGTCCGCCGGTCCTGCCAGACGAGTGCCGGGGCAATCGCACGGCCGGTCGCCCGCTCCCAGACGACCGTCGTCTCGCGCTGATTGGTCAGGCCGATGGCCGCGATCCGATCGGCCCGGATGCTCGACTCGTCGAGTGCCCGGGCGACCTGGGGACCGACCGATCGAACCAGGGCCTCCGGGTCATGTTCCACCCAGCCCGAACGGGGATAACGGGGCAAGACCTCCGCCTGGCCCTGCCCCACGACCTGGAGTCGAGCGTCGTAGACCACCGCCCGGGTGCTGGTGGTCCCCTGATCGATCACCAAGAGATGGTCGCGCGTCATCGGTTACCTCCTCCTCGACTGCCTTTCGCGGGCCGAGATGAACCGGCAACTTACCAGCCAGCGACTCGCCGGGCGAGGGGTGGATGAGTTTTCCACAGGTCGATCCGGAAGTTCTTCGGAATTCTCTCACTCAAAGGGGCGGTTCTCAATCATGGACATCGCCGGCCTGGTCCTCGGTTACATCGCGGTCATTGGCGGTATGGCGATCGCCCCGCTCGCGATCTGGAGCAGTACTCGGATCTCGCATCGGAAGCGCGAGCTCGAGCACATGGAGCGGATGCGGGCGATGGAGCTGGGACGAACCTTGCCGCAGGACGAGCCCCGGCTCTCGCCGACCAAAATCGGCGCATTGATCGCGATAGCCGTTCCCGTGGCAAGCTTTATCAGCGCGGCGACGGCGACCTCGGAAGCGGGATACCACGAGGTCGTCTGGCTCGCCGCGGCAATGGCCGGGACGGCGGGCGTCATTTGCGGATCGATCCTCGTTTTCGCGGCGATCCGGAAGCCCACATACTCGACCGCCTCGGCCGTCGAAAAGCCGTATATTGAAGAGGACGCTTACGACGTCGTCAGCTCCCGCGGCTGATCCGTGCCGGCCGCATACGCCCTCTTCTCCAATGAACACCCAGCAACCGGAGCCGACCTCGTGGACCCCCTGATTATTCCGATTGTTGCGATCCTGATGCCGCTGCTTCTCGTCCCGACCATCATGACGATGAAGCACCGCATGAAGCAGCGCGAGTGGGAGCACCTCGAGCGGATGCGGGCGATGAACGGCCCGCAGCCGCTGACCCGGCTGGGGAACTGGGTCGGGGCCGGCGGCGTCGCCGCGATCGGCGCCGGCGTGCCGATCGCCGCGATGCTCGGCGCCCTGGTGACGACGGTTTCCTATCGAGACATCCCCTACGACGGGGTGCCGGTCCCGGCGATTGCCTGGGGCTGCGCCGTCCTGGTCAGCCTCGGCGGGTTCGGCACCAGCCTGCTCCTGGCAACAATGCAGGCGCGGTTACAGCGCCAGCTCGATTCGGTGGCGGCGGCCGAGATCCGCGCCGAGAAGCCGGTCTTCGACCCCGACACATTTGACGTGGTGGGGACCCGAGGCTGAGCTCGCCTGGCCCGCCCTGCGCACCGTAGCTCGGCGGGCCAACCAGCTCGTGCATCCGACCGCGCCCCAGGTCGCCAGCAACGGCTCGAGCGGGATATGGAACCGCGCCGAGACGATCGTCATCGCGTGGAACACCGCGATCACCGCGGCCACCGCGATCGTCGGCAGCAGACTTCGCCTCAGGATCGGGCCCGCGAGCCAGAGTCCAGCGGCGGCGAACAGCGTCAGCCCGACGTGGGGCACGCGATACAGCATCGACCGCGACTTGGGGTTGGTCTCGTCGAAGAGAATGAAATAACCCAGCCGGCGCAGGCAGAGCCGAGGATAACGCCCGGGATCGGCCGCCAGCTCGCGAAGGGCGCGGCGGAAGAGCATCCGCGATCGCTCGGGCTCGCCCAAACGGCCAAGCTGGTGCCTGTCCTCCCTGGTCAAGGCAATGTCATCGATGTAGCCAGCCTCGTGGCGTGCCGCCCAGACGCCCGGTTCCATTCGCTCAGGCTCGCTCGGGCCTCGGCTCGGTCGAGGATCGGCTCGATGGACGCTCGTCGCACCTTGTCGGTGCCCTCGCTCAACGAACAGTTGCCCTGCCAGAAGGCATAACCGAACGTGCTCTTGATCGGCACGAGCTCGCCGTGCACTCGTGCGTTCCGGATCAGCCAGGGCGACACCCCCGCCAGCGCGACGGCCAACGTCACCGCCATAAGCGTGATCGAGGGAATGAGCCCTCGGTTCCGCTCGAGCACGGCCAGGCCGATGCCCACGATCGCCAGCGACAGGATCGGATCCGTCAGGGCCAGCAGGGCCAGCAGGGCGCCGGCGAACGCGGCGTCACGCGTCCGTCGGCCGGCACCGGCCCGATAGCCGAGGGCCAGCGTCCAGACGAGCAGGGCCGCCCCCAGCCCGGCGACCTGGACGTGGGTCGCGGCATAGACGAGCGTCGGGTGGATCGCGACGACGAGACCCGCGAGCCTCTCCATCCGCGGGCGGCCGGGAGCGACCTCCCGTACGAGCCGGATCACGCCCCAGACCAGCAGCCCGCCCAGCAAACACTGGCCCACCTCGAGGATCAGCAGGGCGCGCGGGGTTTCGACTCCACCGACCGCATAGGCCGCGGCCACCACCAGGGGATAGACCGGCGCCTGCTGCGAGGTCCGCCCGCTCGCGCCCAGGAACTCGATCGAAAACCCGCGCCCGGCCAGCAGGTTGGCCGCGATCTCGCCGTGCTCGTAAGTGCTACGCGGGACCTCGTAGTTCCGGAGGACCAGCACCGCCGCGACCCGCGCCGCGATCGCCAGCGCAATGATCGCGGCCTCGAACCCTCGGCGCTTGCGGTCCATCGGCGACTCCGACTTCCCTGTCGTGAAAAACTCGTTTCGGGGCCGGATTGTGGCCGACATCCGCCGTAGGGTCAATATCGCTCAAGACACAGAACGGACGGCCGCTATGATGGGGAACTCGCGCACTGACCGCCCCCGATCACTCAAATCGACCTGGAGCTCGTCCATGCAGCAACTGGCCGACGACATCATCATGCTCGAAGGGAGACCGCCGTACGCGATTAACGTCTACCTGCTGGGCGACGTCCTGGTCAACGCGTCCTGGCGGTACGCCGCTCGGCGGATCCTCGGGCGAATGAAGGGCCGGAAGGTGTCATTGCACGCGCTGACGCACGTCCATCCCGACCACCAGGGTTCGAGCTCCGCGATTTGCCAGACTCTCGGCATCCCGCTCTGGTGCGGCGAGGCCGACGCAGACGCGATGGAGCAACCCGGCGAGATGATGAGGCGCATGCCTCGGCACTGGCTTACGGACACCGTCGGGCCGATGTGGGCCGGGCCGCCGCACCCCGTCGCCCGCCGGCTCCGCGAGGGCGACCAGGTCGGCAGCTTCCGCGTGATCGAGACGCCCGGCCACACGGTCGGCCACATCTCCTTCTGGCGAGAGCATGATCGCGTACTCGCGGTGGGCGACGTCGTCTGCAACATGGACTTCTGGAAGGGCCGGACGAGGATGCTGGGCGAGCCCCAGCGAATCTTCTCGCTCGACCCGGCCCTCAACCGGCAATCGGCGAAACGGCTCGCCGAGCTCGAGCCCCGGCTCGTCTTGTTCGGCCACGGACCGCCGATGCGCAACACCCGGCGGTTCGTCGAATACCTCAGCGGACTTCCCGATTCCTGAGCCACCCAACTTGGGGTTGCCACGACCGCCGCGCCGACTAGAATCCGCCTGGCATGAACTGGACGATTTCCGGAAACCTGATCCGGCTCCGCCTCGCTGCGCTGGCGTCGGCGTGCGTGTTGCTCGCGTCCGCGTGGTTGGCGGCATCCTATTGGGACCAGCCAAAGCGGCTGCGGGTCGTCGTGCCGGGACGCGTTCTGGGAGGTGCCTGGCAGTCGCCCTGGGCCCTGAAATCGATCATCGATCGAGAGCGGATACGGACCATCGTCACGCTGACGGCGATCAACCGCGACGACGACAAGTACGTGAGCCAGTCGCGGGTCGTCCAGGAGACGGGGGTCAACTGGATCCTCATCCCGATGCGCAGGGTCGACGGCCACGCTCGATCAGATGGCCCAGGCCGCGGACCTGCTGGCGGACCCGGCACGACAGCCGATCTACTTCCACTGCGTGGCCGGCCACCATCGGACGAGTCTGACCCACGCAGCCTACCTGATCCGTCACGCCGGTTATTCCGGAGAGCGGGCCTGGGAGGTCGTCGCCGGCTTACCCTGGGCTCGACCGGGCTCGCCGGCCGATGAAAAGGACAGGCGATTGATCCTCGAATTCGCGGGTCCAGTCGTCGATCGTCACCGCGCCCCCTGCCCCGAGGCCGTAGGCGAAACATGTCACCTCTCTGGAAACGCCGGCTGCGCTGGGCTGTCCGGATCGCCGCGGCGGTCGTGCTGGCCGGCGGCCTCTACGTCGCCTGGGACCAGGCCAACTACAACTTCGGCGAGATCCAGCACGGGCGGATCTACCGCTCGGGCCAGATGCCCGCGGCCGCCCTGCGCCGGACGGTCCGCGACCATGGCATCAGGACCGTGCTCAACCTGCGCGGGACCAACGAGGCATCGTGGTACAGCGACGAGCGGGCGGCGACGCTCGCCTCGGGCGCCACACAGGTTGACATCGCGATGTCGTCGTGCATCTGGATGTCGCGGGTCCAGCTCCGGAAGGTCATCGAGACCCTCGACACGGCCGAGTACCCGATGCTGATCCACTGCCAGTGGGGCTCGAAGCGCACCGGGTTGATCTCGGCGTTCGCCGAGTTGCTGCGGCCGGGCGGTACGCTGGCAGACGCCCGCGCACAGTTCTCGATCCGCTACTTGTTCGTCCGGCTGAGCGATGGCAAGATCATGGCGGAACACCTCGACCAGTACGAGCACTGGCTGGCCGAGCGGGGCTGGAAGCACGAGCCGAGCCAGTTCCGCCACTGGGTGGCCGAGGGCTTTCGTCCCCAGGTCCCCGGCCGCGAGCAGTGGCCCTACGACCCCTATCCGCTGGTGGTCATCTCACGGCCGGACAGTACGACGGCCAGGCGTTGATCGCCGGACCGAGTCACGGGAGCCTTCGCGATGCCCGACAGCCACGAGACCACCATCCGCGTCCGGTATGCCGAGACCGACCGCATGGGCCTGTTGCACCACGCGAACTACTTCGTCTATTTCGAGCTGGCGCGCACCGAGATGCTGCGCGCCGGGGGATCTCGTACCGCGAGGTCGAGGACTCGGGCCATTTCCTCGTGGTCATCGACCTGGGCTGCAAGTACCGGAAACCGGCGTATTACGACGACCTGCTGACGATCCGCACCACGGTCGCTCGCGTGACGCACGTGAAGATCGTCCACGAGTACCAGGTGCTGCGCGACGGCGTCGTGCTGGCCGAGGGGAACTCGACGCTGGCGTGCGTCAACCGCGAGGGCAAACCGCAGGCGTTGCCGACGATCCTCACCTGATCGCGCAGGCGCCTCACCGCGCGGGGCCGGCGGTCGTGCTGGTCTTTGAAGATCCGGGACCAGGGCGATCGAAGTGCTCGTAGACGGCCCGCGCCACGTCGGCACACAGGACGTTCCCTGCGTTGTCGGGCACCCAGCGCTTGTCTTCGTTGTCGTAGCTCAGCACGCAGACCGCGACCGGACCGCCCGGGCAGTCGATGATGCCGGCGAAGGTCCGGGTGTCGGCCAGGCTGCCGGTCTTGAACGCGACCTTTTCCCCCGCCCGCAGGATGACGGGCAGCTTGTCCTTGTCCTCGCAGGCCCGCAGGTGGTGGAGCATCTCGTCGCAGGCGGCCGGGCTGACGACCTGCTTGCGATGGACTGCCTCGCACAGACGGACCATCTCATCGGCCGTGGTGCTGCCCAGGCCGAACTGCTTGCTCCACTCGGGGAAGACCGAGGTCTCGCGATGGAAGACCTTCGAGTGGATCCGGGTGTTCGGGTAGCCCATCTTTTGCATCGTGGCCGCGGTGGCACCGATGCCGACGGCGTCGAGCACCAGGTTGGTCGCCGTGTTATCCGAGTAGGCGATCATCAGCCGGACAGCGTCGCGGAGCCGGAACCTCGTCCCGTCGGAGAAGTGGTACGTCAGCACGCCCGAGCCGCCAACCTTGTGCTCCTTGCGGAGCGTGATGAAGCCATCGAGGTCAACCTCTTTCGCCGCGGCCTGGCGATAGGCTTCGATCATCAGCGGGAACTTGCAGAGGCTGGCCGTCGGCATCACCCGATCACCATGGTAGCGGAACGACTCGCCGGTGCCGATGGGCTTGACGGCGACGGCGACCTTGCCCTTGTGCGCCTTGATGATCGGCATCAGCCGCGACTCCAGAGTCGTCGATGAGGCCGTAATCGGCGGGTCGGCGGCCGGCGGTGAGGCGGCGACCCGGCCGACGGCCGCAGCGACGGTCGCGATCAGCAAGGCCGCCGCGGTGCAGGCGGCCAGCGCGGCGAGGGCCGGCCTGTTCCATCGGTTTCTGGTCTCGGACATGGTGGGCGCCTCTCGTCGGGTCGTCGGGATGCCTGGTTCGATCGATTGCGCGGCCGCCGATTGTCGCACGTCGCGAGTCAACGACCAATGCGGTTGTCCGATCGATGTGGCTCGGCGTGACGACCTGCAACATCCATCGACTCGCCAGAATCGTCGGGGCGGATCAAAGTTCCCGAGGTTCCGCCGTTTGCCTCACACGCTCAAATCCATCGTCGGGCTCGCACGCGATGGGGCTCGCCGGAGCCAGGACCGGCCGGATGGGCAGCAGCAGCGGCATGGAGGCTGCGGTGAAGGTTGCCGCCGCCGCCTCGACGACCTGTGGGTCGCGATCACCGACCGCGAGGATCAGCCGGGGAATCGCGGCGACGAGCTCGGGAGCGGCCGGCCAGCCCGGCGAGCGCCTGCGCGGCGGCCAGGCGGACATCGGCCTCCGGATCGGCCAGGCATCGCGCAATCGCGGCGACTGGAACCGTCTGCTTGCCGTCGGACTGCTTCAGCACCTCCAGGGATCGGAGGCGTACCTCGGGATCGGCGTCATGCAGGGCCGTCAACAGCTCCTTGCGGGCCACCGGCCCGAGCTCCTGGAGCCCTGGGCGGCGAGCTGGGCGACCTGAGAAATTCCTGGGCGGGTGGCCCGCCGGATCAGCTCGGGGACCGCCGGGCGGGCGTCGGGGCCGATCCGGCCGAGTGCCCGCGCGGCCTCACCCCGGACCCGCGAGTCGGGGCCGGAGAGCGCCGCGGTCAGTGCCGGGACGGCGGCGCGGGCGTCGGGACCGATCCGCCCCAGCGCATACGCGGCGATCAGCCGAATAGGAGCCCGGGTCAGAGCGGCGATGTTCGCTTCCTCCGCGCCGATGGCCTCGTCGGCGGAGTGCAGCGCCTCGATCAGGGCCGGGACGGCGGCCCTGGCGTCCGGGCCGATCAGGCCCAGGGCCTCGGCCGCGAACCAGCGGATTCGCGGAGACTTGTCGCTCAGCAACGGCAGCAATACCGGCACCGCGCACGCCGCCTCGCGACCGAATCCGCCGAGCGCGCGGACCGCCGCCTCGCGCAACGGTTGGCCTTCCCTGTCGATCCGCCCCAGTACGTAGTCCTGCTGGAAGGCATGGTACGTGAGCCCTTCGGCGGGCAGTCGGCCGTTCTCGGTCGTGGCCATCGCCACGAGCGCCGGGATCACCGATTTCGGCTCGGCGTGGAGAATGCCCAGGGCCTCCGCCGCGGCCCACCGCACCCGGAGGTCGGGATCCGCGAGGCAGGGTCGGAGCGCCCGCGCAAGGGTGGACTCCAGTTGGCGGCGACGGTCTCTCTCAAGCCGACTGGCCGGCGAGTCCGGCGCCTGAACCTGCCGCTCCTGTTCGTCGGTGGCACGGAACTGCTCGGCAAAGGAATGGAGCACCTGCGCCATCGCGAATCGAACGGATCCGTCCGCATCAGCGAGCCCCGTGACCAGCGTCGGTATCATCTGCGACTTGAGCACCCAGCCGCGCCACTGGTTCAGCAGCTCCTGCTCGTCGTTATCCCTCTCCGTGCGAAGGAATTCGAGGAAATGCTCCGCGACTTCCGCGTCGGAGGGCTCGATGTTGGCCAGCAACCCCAGGGCCGCCATCCGTATCTGGGGGTCGTTGTCCACGGCCAATGAGCGGATGATCGGCATGGCGGCGAGCAGGTCGCCATTGCGCGGGGCTCGGGTGAGGATCGTCCGGTCCTGCATCAGATCGCCAAAGAGCCGGCCCATGGCCCCAACCTGGAGCCGCCGGGGCGATCCCGGGTCGGCAAGCAGGTGGAAAAGGTCGCCATCGACCTTGTTTCCGATCGCTGCAAGGGCGTTACTGGCGAATTGCTGCTCGGACTCCTCGATCGCCTTGAGCTTGCCGAAGAGCAGACGAAGGACCTTGGCCCGGGCCTCGCCGCCCATGCCGAAAAGGGTCATCGCCGCGACGGTCGAACGCTTGCCAACTATTCGGGTCCTTGCCTTTGACATTGGCCACGAGCGCCAGCAACGGCCGGACGGCGGCCTGCGGCGCCGGGCGGATCGAGCTGAGCGCCGACGCGGCAGCCACGCGGACCGAAGGTTCGGGATCGCTCAGCCGTCGGATCAACCGAGGCCCCGATCGCTCGGCCAGCGTGGGGAAGACGATGATGAGCCCGGCGGCCAAACCGCGGACTGCCGGGCACGAGTCGTCCATCGCCGCGAGTACGGCCCCGCCCGCGCCCGGGTGCTGCAGCAACGCCCGACTGGTGTGGGCGACCAGAAGGAACGTCTGATTCTGCGGATTCATTTCATAGCGAAGAAGACGAGCCTGGGCCAACTTCGTCGCTGCCGCGGTGCGGACGAGCGGGTCGGCGTCTTTCAGCAGGCTCAACAGCCGGTCGATGATCTCCGCATCGGCGAGTTCTCGAAGCGGGACCGCCCCGGCGGCATGGATCCGAACCTCGCTCGCGCGATCGGCGAGCAGCTCGAGGAGAGCACCGCGAATGTCCGTCGGCAGCCGGGCGAGACCCGAGAGCGCATCGGCCACCGCGGCGCGTACCTCGGGACTGGCGTCGCGCATCAGCGCCCGCAACGGAGCCATGCCCTGTGGCGTATCGTCGCGCAGCAGGACAAGGGTGTTGGCCAGCCGGGTACGGACCTTGGTGTCGGGGTCCCGCGTGAGATCGAGCCACAGCGGTCGGTTTCGGCGCAGCGAAGGCTCGCAGGTGGGCCCAGTTTCCGTACTGGAGGGCCTGTTCGATGCCCTCGAGCGCCCTCAGCCGCGCCGCGGGGTCCTTCGCCTTGAACAATCCGGCGAGGGCCGGGTACGCCGTCTCGCCGAGGCACGCCAGGGCAAACTCCGCCCCCGGACACTGCCGGTCGGGCGGGGCACCGGCAGCCTCGACCAGGGCCGCGATCGCGGTGGACCCCCGCCGGCCGAACTGGCCCAGCGCACCGGCCGCCGCGGCCCTCACGGTGGGATCGGTATCCTTGAGAAGCCCCGTCAGCGCCGGGATGCACCGCGCGGGATCCTGGTGTGTTTGACCAATGTAAATCGCCGCCGTCTGGCGGACGCTCGCATTCGGATCGCGACAGCCCTCGACCAGATAGGGGAGTACCGCTTGGACGCCGGGGCCAAGCTGCGGCAATGCGCTGGAAGAACCGCTGACGGCCGCTCGGCGAGCCCTCCTTCCAGTCCCTGGCCGCATCCTGGAGAACTCGATCGAGATCCTCCTGCGCCCGCACCGGTGCCGGTGCGAGGCAGGATACCGCGAGCGCCACCAGCAGGATGGCCGGCCACCGACCAGGAAAATGCATCAGGGTCGCTCCTCGGGCCTCGACCTCGTCCGTGCGACCGGCCGACCGCGGTCTGTGTGCTGCCACCGCCTACCGTGTCGCCGGACTGTTCCCTCTACGTTCCAATGATGACCGGCGGCGAGTCAACGGGCCAATGCCTCGAGCGGGACCTTCTCCAGGTCGAATCCATCGTCCGGTGTAGCGGCGAACCGGGCGCCGGGAAACAGGATCGCGGGGATCGGCAGCCACAGCGGGCCGGCGATCCGGGCGAGGGCCTCCGCGGCCATGTCGGCGACCTCGCCGTCGCGATCGCCGAGCGTCATGACCAGGCGAGGAACGGCGGCGACGGACGAGGACCAGCCTCGCGGCCGGCGAGGGCCGTCGCGGCGGCCTGACGGACATCGGCGTCGGGATCGGCCAGGCACCGCGCAATCTCGGCGACGGGCACCGCCGCCTGGCCGGGCTGTTGTGTCAGGGTTTCAAGGAGCCTCAGGCGGAAGCGAGTCTCGCCGTCGTGCAGGGCCGCGACGAGTCCCGGGCTCGCGGCGGACCCCAGTTCGATCAGGGCGGAGGCCGCTTGCCGCGCCACCGCGTCGACCTGCTCGCGCGTGGCGGCCCGGATCAGCTCGGGAACCGCAGGGCGGGCGTCGGCACCAATCCGGCCGAGTGCCCGCGCGGCATCTCCCCGAACCCGCGAGTCGGGGCCCGACAGCGCCGCCGTCAACGCCGGAACGGCCGCGCGGGCGTCGGGACCGATCCGCCCGCGCCATGGGCGGCGATCAGGCGGATCGGGGCTTCACGCATCACCTCGTTTTCGGGATCCTCTGCCCCGGTCGCCACCTCAGTCAACCGCAAGGCATCGATCAACGCGGGAACGGCCGCCCGCCGTCCGGGCCGATCAACGCCAGGGTCTCGACGGCGAACCAGCGCACGCGAGGGTCCTCGTCGCCCAGGAACTGCAAGAGCACCGGCACGGCGCAGCGCCGCTTCACCGCCGAAGCCCCCCAGGGCCCGAATGGGGGCCAGTCGCAAGGCATCGACACCCTTGTCGCTCCGACCGAACTGGTATTCCGAGTGGAAGTGATGGAACGTGAGGCCGTCCGAGGGCAGCCGGCCGCCCTCGGTCCTGGCCATCGCCAGCAGCGCGGGGATCACCCTCTTGGGCTCGGCGTGCAGCACGCCGAGCGACTCCGCCGCAACCCAGCGCACCCGGAACTCGCGATCGTGGAGGCACGGCAGGAACGCCTGGACCATCCGAGTCTCCAGCTCGCGGCGGTTCCCCAGGTCTCGTGGGTCGGGCGGAGTCCTCAACCCCGGATTGAACCGCTCCTGGTCCGCGAGAACCTCGGCGAGGCCAGCCAGGAGTTTCGCGGTCGCGAACCGCATGCTGCTGTCCTTGTCCCTGAGCCCCTGGACCAGCGTCGGGATCATGGGCGTCCGGATCGTGTGGGCGAACCAGACGTTCGCCAGGTCTTCCAGCTCTTTGTTCTCGTCCGACCGGAGCAGTTGCAGGTAGTGTTCGGCCACACCGGCGTCGGATGGATCGATGGCCGCCAGCAGTGCGAGCGCCCCGATCTGGTCCTCGGGATCTTCCATGGCCAGCGCACGGAGCGTTGGGACGGCTGCGAGCAGCTCGCGGCGTGGGGTATCCGGGCTGAAAGGTGAGACCTCCTGGACGAAGCCCGTGCAGAGGAGGGCGACGGCTTCGGTCTGCAGTTGGCGAGGCGTCCCTGGATCGACGAGGAGGCGGATCAGCTCGTTGTTGATCCGACCCGTCATCCAGGCGAGAATCTGCTCGGCACATTGGCGCTCGGCCTCGTCGATCGCCTTGAGCCGGCCGAACAGCAGTCGGAGAGCCCTGGCCCTCGCTGTTCCACCCATGTCGCAGAGGGTGCCCGCCGCGTGGATCG
The DNA here is from genome assembly GCA_963771445.1 of uncultured Planctomycetota bacterium. Lineage (GTDB taxonomy): Bacteria > Planctomycetota > Planctomycetia > Isosphaerales > Isosphaeraceae > JAKAUH01. Next base: position 224,428 of record CAVYTQ010000005.1, read on the forward strand.
TCGCCTGCTGGGCCTCCTGTGTGGTCAGATTGGTGCTGGCAACGATCGCCAGCAGGGCGCGTACAGCCGCCTCGGGCACCGGGCGGATCTGGCCGATGGCTCTGGCGGCGGATCCTCGGACGTTGAGGTCGGAATCCTTCAGCCGCACGACCAGCAGTGGCACCGACTGCCCGGCGAGCGCCGGAAACGCGGGGATGAGCCCGCAGGCCGCGGCGCGGACATCCGGCCTTGAGTCCTCCATGGCCGACAGCAACGCGGCGCCCGCGATCGGATTCCGCACCAGGGCACGGCTGGTCCGGAACATGCCCGAGCTGCCCCGCCGCGCAGTGTCACCCTCGAAGTCACCGCGACGAGCCTCGGCGAGCTTCGCGGCCGCCGCGCCGCGGACGCGCGGGTTGCTCTCATTGAGCAGGCCCAGCAGGCGATCGATGATCTCGGCGTCGGCCAGCTCGGGCTGAGGTATCGCCTGCGCCGCCTGAGTCCGCACGCGACTCACCCGATCGGCGAGAAGTGCGAGGAACGGGCCGCGAAGGCCTCGTGGTAGCCGGCCAAACGCCTGGGCCGCCCCGGCGACCGCGGCCCGCACATCGGACATCGGGTCCTGGATCAGGTTTCGCAGCGTTTCGAGTGTTTGCGGCGTCTCGGTCCCCAGCGCGACGAGGGTCCGGGCCAACTGGGCCCGCACCTTCGGGTCAGGGTCGCGGGCTAGCTCGAGCCATTGAGGTGCCAGGGCACGCGCGAGGGAACCGCAATGCTGCCCGTTCCGTACTCGCGCCCATTCCGCGATGCCCTGGAGGACCCGAAAACGCGCCGCCGGATCACTCGCCCTCAGCAATCCCGCGAGGGCCGGGTACGCCGGCTCGCCGATCGTCGCCAGGGCACGCTCCGCTCCCTGGCAGCGCCGCTCGCGTGGGCGCCGGCGGCCTCGACGAGCGCCGCGATGGCCCCCGAGCCCCGTCGGCCATACTGGCAGAGTGCGCCGACGGCCGAGACTCTCACGGCATCATCCTCATCTTTCAGGAGCGCCGCCAGCACCGGGACGCTGCGCTCGGGATCGGCGTGGTTCCTGCCGATGAAGAAAGCGGCCTTCGCTCGGACCTCCGGCCTGGGCTCACGGCAGGCTTCAACGAGCACGGTGAGGAGTCGCTTGGCATCGGTGTCCAGCAATGCGATCCGCTCGAAGAATCGATCCTGAGCGACGACGGTTGCCTGCTTCCAATCGAGGACCGCCTCGCTGAGGAGCCTGTCGGCATCCTGCTGGGCCCGCGCCGAAGAGCAGGCCACACCCAGAGTGGCAAGCACGATCAGCAAGATGGCCCGCCACCGACCAGGTTGATCCGTCATGGTCTCTCCTCCCGCGCCGGCCGTCTTCGCATAGCCACTCAGTCACGGCACCCGTCCGCCCAGATGATGAGACGCGTACGGTCCGTCCGCTATTCGCTTTGGTTCTCCTGGACTGGAACCTCGACAACGCGATCGGTGCGCGGGAAAACGGTGGATCGCGGCGAGAGGGCCTCGCCGAGCTTCAATGACCTCGCGAAGCTGCCCCGCCCTGCCCCGTGCTCGCCCACCAAAGGATGGAAATCAGGTGACCGGATGAAACGACTCTTCCTTGTCTTCATGTGCCTGGGGCTTCCCGCGCGGGCGGACGGCCCCGAGCCGAAAATCGGCGAGCGGCTGCCCCGCCGCGGCGACGAGATCGTCGTCTGCGGGCAGCTTTACCATACCACGACCCGGGTCGTGACGTGGATGGACCCCGGCGGATATGACGCCTACCGCGTCGATCGGCGGTTCTCGCCCGAGGCCCCGAACGGGCCCCTGACCAAGCCCGTCGTGGGCGCTCCCGTGGCGAAGGCCCCCGGCAACGCCTCCGATCGCGGCGCTCCGCGGTACGGCCTTCGTACCCGGGGTCTGTCCCGGGAACAACTCGAGCGGGTCCGCGGCGTCGGCTGGGACCTGCCGACACTCCAGCAGGTCGTCAACCAGTTCGTCATCCACTTCGACGCCCGCGGCACCAGCCGGGGATGCTTCGAGATCCTCCATGACCGACGCGGGCTCAGCGTCCACTTCATGCTCGACCTCGACGGAACGATCTATCAGACGCTCGACCTCAAGGAACGTGCCTTTCATGCCACCAAGGCCAACGACCGCTCCATCGGCATCGAGGTCGCCAACATCGGCGCCTACGCGATCCAGGGCAACAATCCCCTGGCCCAGTGGTATCAGCCCGACAAAGAGGGGCGAATTCGCCTCGTCCTGCCCGGTACGACCCGGACCGGAGACCCCGTCGCGGCGATCGCGGCCGGGCTCTACCCTGCGCGTGGCGAGAAGGTTACGGGGACCATCCACGGCGGCGAGCTCGTGCAATACGACTTCACGCCGCAACAATACGAGGCCCTGATTCGGCTGACGGCCACCCTCTGCACCGTCTTACCGAAGATTCGCTGCGACTACCCGCGCGACGACAAGGGGACCCTGTTCACCCGCCGGCTGCCGAACGACGAGTATGAGAAATACGAGGGCATCCTGGGCCACTACCACGTGCAGGATAACAAGGTCGAACCCGGGCCCCGCGTTCCAGTGGGACCGGCTGATCGGCGAGTCGCGGCGGCTGATGGCAAGGCCGTGAAGCTTCGGAAACGCAGATGCCGAGGTCAAAAGAGAAAGCCCGGCCTCTCCAGGTTGGAGAGGCCGGGCTCTTTTCATTTCGAGCGTCCGATCGCGGTTCGACGGATTACTTGGCGCCGACCTTGGCCAGGGTGGCCTTCTTGACGATCTCCTCCTGGAACCGCGAGGGCAGCTTCTGGTACTTGAGGAACTCCATGCTGAAGCTCCCCTTGCCCTGGGTCGAGCTGCGAAGATCATTCGAGTAGCCGAACATCTCGGCGAGGGGAACCTCGGCGGCGATGACGGTGTAGCCCGACCGCGACTCGGTGCCGAGGATGACACCCCGCTTGGAGGACAGGGTACCGGTGACCGGCCCCTGGAACTCGGTGGGGATCTCGACCTCGACCTTCATGATCGGCTCGAGCAGGACCGGCTCGGCCTTCTTAAAGGTCTCGCGGAAGCAGTCGCGGGCGCAGATCTCGAAGGCCATCGTCGAGCTATCGACGTCGTGGTACGAGCCGTCCTCGAGCCGCATGTGGACGCCCATGACCTCGTAGCCGGCCACAGGCCCCTTGTGCATCGATTCGCGGAATCCCTTCTCGACCGAGGGGATGTACTCGGTCGGGATGCGGCCGCCGGTGACCTTGTTCTCGAAGACGAAGGCCTCGGGCGACTGCGGATCCATCGGGATCAGCCGTCCGACGACGTGGGCATACTGGCCCGAGCCGCCGGTCTGCTTCTTGTGCTTGTAATTGAACGGCGTCTCGACGGTCGGCGCCTCGCGGTAGCTGACCTTCGGCACCCGACGGTGCACTCGACCTTGTACTCGCGGCGGATGCGCTCGACGTAGATCTCCAGGTGCAGCTCGCCCATGCCGGAGATGATCGTCTCCGAGGTCTCGTGGTCGACGTGCACGCGGAAGGTCGGGTCCTCACGCATGAAGCGGTTGAGGGCCTTGGCCAGCTTGTCATAATCGGCCCGCTTGGCGGGCTGGATCGACAGGTCGATGACCGGCTCGGCGGCGTAGATGCTCTCGAGCGACATCTCGCTTCCCTCGGAGCAGTACGTATCGCCGGTGGCGCACTCGATCCCCATCACGGCGACGATGTCGCCGGCCGAGGCCGCGTCGATGTCTTCCTTCTGGTCGGCATGGACGCGAAGGATCCGGCTGATCCGCGCCCGCTTCTTCTGCCGCGTGTTGTAATAGAAGGTGCCCTTTTGCAGGGTTCCCTGGTAGATCCGGACGAATGTCACCTGGCCGAACGGCTCCTCGACCAGCTTGAACGCCATGGCGACCAGGGCGCGTCGGGATCGGGGGCCAGAGGCACCTCGGCCCCGCCGTTGCTGTGGTCCTTGGCGAAGATCTCGCGGTCGAGCGGGCTGGGCAGGTAGCGGTTGACCGCGTCGAGCAGCGACTGCACGCCCTTGTTGCGGTAGGCGGTGCCCACCAGGACCGGGCAGATCTGCTCCGCGATCGTTCCCTCGCGGATCGTCTTGTGGATCAGGTCGAGGGGGATCTCCTGCTCCTCGAGCAACAGGCCCATGATCTCGTCGGAGAGCATCGACAGCGCCTCGAGCATTCCCTGGCGGGCACGCTGGGCCGGCTCGACGAACTCGGCGGGGATCGGCTCGACGCGCACATCCTCGCCCTTCTCGCCGTCGAAGTAGACCGCCTTCATGTCGATCAGGTCAACGATGCCGGCGAAGTTCGACTCGAGCCCCATCGGGATCTGGAGCGGGATGGCCGTCAGGCCCAGCTTGCTCTCGAGCTGCTGGATCACGTTGGCCGGGTTGGCGCCCGTGCGGTCCATCTTGTTGATGAACGCCAACCGGGGGACCGCGTACCGCTTCATCTGTCGGTCGACCGTGATCGACTGCGACTGTACACCGGCGACAGCACAAAGGACCAGCACCGCCCCGTCGAGCACGCGGAGCGATCGCTCGACCTCGACCGTGAAATCCACGTGGCCCGGGGTGTCGATGATATTAATCTTGTGGTCGGCCCACTGGACCGTGGTGGCAGCGGAGGTGATGGTAATCCCCCGCTCGCGCTCGAGCTCCATGTGATCCATCACCGCGCCCTCACCCTTGACCTCCTTGATCACGTGGGTGCGGCCGGCGTAGAACAGCACGCGCTCGGTCAGCGTGGTCTTGCCCGAGTCGATGTGGGCCGAGATGCCGATATTGCGTACGTTGCGAAGGTTTTCCATGGTCGCGATTTTATCCAGCCACGATTCCGAGGGAGGAACGCCCTGGGACCGGGTGACAGACCCACGTCCACATCAAGGATTCAGGTTCGGACTCGGCCCGCCGTTCCAACGCGAGCCGAAGGGCATGCCGGGGGAGGACTTCGGTTGCACACCAAAACCGATTGAACCAGACTAATCAATCTCGGTGTGAAGCATGCGAAGAGTCCGCGGAGACCTTGTGAATGAGAGCAAGATATTCTAACAAGGGTCGGCGGATGGTCAAGGCCGGTAAGTCCGCCGATATTCTACGCGGGCCGGACCGTGAAGGGTCGGAGAAATCGGGCGGATCGGCCGACAATTTCCGCGCCCGGGTTGGCAGCGGCAATGACCTCGGGGGAGGCGGCGGTATCCGGATTGCCAATAATCACCGGTCGGGGCACTTGCGGATGGGGCCGACGTGGCGATAATGGTGAATAGCGTTGTCGCATCCCACATTGCAGGCGAACTGCCGTCCCCCGGCTCCGCTGGAAGTGCGGCGGGTTATGCTCCCGGTGCTCTTTCGCCCTCAGCTCTGACCGTCGAAGGCCGTTTTGTGGTCGGGCGGACTGGGAGGGCGAAGGAGTGGATCGCCCGACGCTGATTTCCAGATATCCGCCAGGCGCCCAGGCTTGACGGACGCGTCGGCCGGGGATGTCGTGGCCACACTCCGGACCCTCCCCGCGATTTGCGAGCGAATGTCGACTGCGCCACCAAACGTCTGGCCTCGGTCGTGTTCAGCACCGCGACCCGGCCGCAAGAGGAGCACGGACTACGCATGATCGGCATGCCCCGGCGTGCGGCATCAGAGACGCGGGAATGGACGGTGGACCGCCGGCCATTCGAGAGGCCTGCCGGCGCTCGGCTGGTCGTGCCCGGCTGGCCCCAACTCGTCTGGGGCCAGCGCGAGCGGGGCCTCGTGCTGCTCGGCTCGTTCGTCGTGGCGATGGGCGCAGGCCTCATGTCCTGGGGGACGGCGCTGGCCTGGGGGTTCTTCGGCTTCGCGTTCCTGGTTCACGTCAGCTCGGCCTCCGATGCGATCCGCCAGGGTTCATTCCCGGCGCATTCCCGGCGGGCGGCGCTGCCGATCGCCGCCGCACTGGGGGGACTCCTGTACTTCCCCCTGCTGTTCGGCCTCTCGGTCACGGCCTGTCCGGGCACCGTCCAGGACCGCAGCCACAGCGTCTACCTGGTGAACCGCTGGGCCTACCGCGGCGATGCCCCGCACAAGGGGCACTGGGTCTGGCTGCGCGTGCCGCCCAGCGGCAAGCTGCACGCGGCTCGCGTCGTCGCGGTGGCCGGCCAGGAGGTCGAGTGGAACGGTCGCGAGTGGCGGATCGACGGTCGCAAGCCCGGGCTCCTGGCGCCGCTGCGCACCGCGGCCTGGCCCCAGGCCTGCCGGTTCCGCGTCCCCGCACACCAGGTGCTGATTGAGCCCGAGGAAGACGAGGAGGACGCCCCCACCCCGGGCGGCTCGCTCGTCCTGGTCAACCAGGATCGCATCATCGGCCGCGCCTGGGCCCAGTATTATCCCGTCTGGGATCGTCGCCTGCTCTGAGGCGGATGCCGACGATGCGACCGGCCACCCCGGCCTCGCGGGCGACGATGCGACCGGCGGTCGCGGGCGGCGCATCCACTCTCCGGGCGACGGCTTGCTGCGCGTTCGCGTGGCGATAACCCCGCGACTCGGCCAGGGATGGCATTGCGAGAGCCACTCGCTTCCGCGACAATGTGTGGGGACCGCGCTCGAGGGATCGCGGCGAGGGTTCAGCGGGCAGGCGCTGACCAACAGGTCAGGAAACGCCGATTTCCGACGAGATGGGAGCGTGCCAATTGCACGGCCCCGGTCCGGACTTTGGGCGTGGCGAACACCAACCTCCGGCCCGAGGGGAACACCGACTGTGATGAGCCGGATCTGGGCGCCCTGGCGGGCCCAATACATCCAGGATGCTTCCTCCGAGGCCCCGTCCGACGGCTGCTTCCTCTGCCGGGGGATCGCCGAGACCCGCGACCGTGAAAACTATCTGGTATTCCGCGGCCCGCACTCCGTCGTGGTATTGAATCGATATCCTTACAATAATGGACACCTGCTGGTCGCCCCTCGTGTCCACCGGGGAAGTCTCGGAGAGCTGGACGGTCCCGAGCTGCTCGAGCCGATCCAGGTGGTGCGGCGAATGACCTTGATCCTGGACCGGATGCTCCGGCCTCAAGGCTATAATATCGGCCTGAATCAGGGGAAGGCCGCGGGCGCCGGCCTTCCCGGGCATCTCCACTGGCACATCGTTCCCCGCTGGGATGGTGACACCAACTTCATGCCGATCCTGGGAAACGCTAAGGTCATCGTGGAAAGCCTGAACGAATTCTACGATCGCCTGGTGGAGGAGTGGGCGGACGAGCCGGAATCGAAGGATTGACGGTCGATCGCCCGCAATTTGCAGGTTCAGAGTCATCAAGAAACCTATCGGGCGCCCGGCGAACGCACGTCCCACAGCTTATCCTGACCGGAAGAGGTCTCTTATCATGCTCCTGACCCTGATCCGGGCCGTTTTCATCTTCGTCATCGCTGGGCTCGCCGTCCGTACTGCCAAGATCGTCGGCCAGTTCAACCTCGCGCACCCCATCATCCTGTTCATCGGCGTGATGCTGGTGGCGGTGCTGATCGTGGGCGTCAACCTGCTCACGCCTCGAAAGCGGATTCAGACCATCTCGGCCGTGTATTTCGGCGTGATCGTGGGGATCTTCCTCACCAACCTGGTGACCGAGGCGCTCCGCCCGACGCTGGAATATTACCTCGACGCGCGGGTGCACATGGAGGTCACGCGGTTCCTGATGATCTTCATCTGCTACGTCTGCATCTCGACCCTGCTCCAGACCAAGGACGACTTCCGCTTCATCATCCCTTACATGGAATTTTCGAAGGAGGTCAAGGGGGCCAGGCCGCTGGTGCTGGACACCTCGGTCGTGATCGACGGGCGGATCGCCGACGTCGCCGAGACCCGCGTCATCGACCAGCCGATGGTGGTCCCGCGGTTCGTCCTCCAGGAGCTGCAGAGCATCGCCGACAGCTCGGACAAGTTGCGCCGCAACCGCGGCCGGCGCGGGCTGGACATCCTGAACCGGCTGCAAAAATCGCAGGGGATCGAGGTCCGCATCCACGACGCCGAGATCCCCGAGCTGGCCGGCGTCCGCGAGGTTGACCAGCGTCTGGTCGTGCTGGCCAAGCACCTCGGCGGCAAGGTCGTCACCAACGACTACAACCTCAACAAGATCGCGCAGCTCCAGGGTGTCGAGGTCATCAACCTGAACGACCTGGCCAACGCCATGAAGCCGATCGTCCTGCCCGGCGAGAACCTGACCGTCAAGCTGCTGAAGCGCGGCGAGGAGCCCGGCCAGGGCGTCGGCTATCTCGACGACGGGACGATGGTGGTCGCCGAGCAGGGTGCCTATCACCTCGGCGACACCGTACGCCTGACCGTGACGAGCGTCCTCCAGACCAGCGCCGGGCGGATGATCTTCGGTCGGATCGAGGGCGGTCCTCCGCCCCGACCGGGTTCGAACGCGGCGCGCCGGGCATCAGGAAGGCCCCGGTCCGGTCCGCCCGCAGCACCACGCCCCGTCCCACGGCGGATCGCCGCGCGCGGGCGAGTGAGATCATCGCCCCGGCTTCCGGGCCCGATCGATCATTCGACCGCGTCGTGCTCGCCATCGGGGTCGCCGTCGTACGGGGTCTTGCACCAGTGGCAGACCAGCACGGTCCCGCAAGCCGGGCAGTTGAGCGGGACCTCGGGGCGCGACAGGGCCAGGTAATGCTCGTGCGAGGGCGGCACATAATCGGCGCGGCAGGCGTCGCACGTCAGGGGCTTATGGCAGTAGGCACAGGCGATCATGACGGCCTCTTCCTGTCGCGCGGCGGCACGGGCGAATCCGGCCTCGGAATGGATCCGATCAGGCCTCGTCGCCGCCCGGCCGGAGACACCGGTCAACCTGGCGGATCGCCTGCTGGAGGCGCTGAGTGTTCTCGACCAGAGCCAGCCGGAGATAGGCCTCGCCGGTCTCGCCGAATCCGCGGCCGGGACTGACGGCCACGTGGGCTTCCTCCAGCAGCTTCATCGAGAAGTCGATCGAGCTCATCCGCGACCTCCACGGCTCGGGCATGGGCGTCCAGACAAACATGCCCGCCCGGGGCGTCTCGGGCTCCCAGCCGATCCGCCGCAGGCCCCGGACCAGCGAGTCGCGGCGCCCCTGGTACTCGGCGACCTGGGCCAGCCGCCCCTCCTCGCCGTGCCTCAGAGCGACGATCGCGGCGACCTGGACGGCCTGGAACAGCCCGTAGTCGTAGTAACCCTTGATGGCCTTGAGCGCCGCGAGCATCTCGCGGTTGCCGGCGGCGAAGCCGACGCGCCAGCCGGCCATGTTGTACCCCTTCGACATCGTGGTGAACTCGCAGCCGACGCCGCTGGCACCCTTCACCGAGAGGAAGCTGGGCGGCTGGTATCCGTCGAAGCCGATGTCGCCGTAGGCGAAGTCGTGGATCACGAAGAAGCGATATTTACGCGCGAGGGCCACGACCTCCTCGAAGAACGCCGGCTCGACCACCGTCGCCGTCGGGTTATGCGGGTAGTTCAGGACCAGGATCTTGGGGCGTGGATAGAGGCTCTCGCATGTCCGGGCGATGTTTGCCAGGAATGCCTGGCCGTCGCGGACGTCCAGCGAGATCACGTTGGCCGACGCCAGCGCGACGGCATGAATGTGGATCGGGAAGCTCGGCGCGGGGACGATCGCCGTATCGCCCGGCCCGAGCAGGGCCAGGCACATGTGGCTGAAACCTTCCTTGGAACCGATGGTCGAGACCACCTCGTGATCGGGATCGAGGCTGACGCCGAATCGCGACTCGTAGCGGCGGGCGACCTCCTTGCGAAGGTTGTAGATGCCCGATGCGACGCTGTAGCGGTGGTTCCGAGAGTCGCGCGCGGCGTCGCAGAGCTTGTCGACGATCCACTCCTCGGGCGGGTCGGTCGGGTTGCCCATCCCCAGGTCGATCACGTCGATCCCGTCCCGCCGCATCCGGTACTTCAGCTCGTTGATCCGGCCGAAGAGATAGGGCGGCAGGTTGCGCACCCGAGGGGCGACTTCGAGGTCGTATCGCTCGATCGACTCATGTTCCTCGGAGCCGGGGTTGGTGCTGGGATCATTCATGGTCCGCCTCGCTCGTTCCGACCCGCCGGTAAGACTGCCATAGTCCCTATTATCGAACATCGGCCGGCCGACCGCCACAGGATACGACGCAAGACGGAGAATCCCGACCAAGGTGTCGGCGGCCGGCGGAAATGTTGAAGTCGGACGATTATGCGGGCGCAACCGGATAGTTGGAGAGGAACCGGCGTTTTTTTGCAACTTGCGGCGACATCGGCGTCGATACTCGGTGTACCACCAGGAGACCCAACCGGCTCGGAACGACCACTCCGCGATTGGCCCCACGGATCCGGGTCCAACTGGATTATCATAAAGAAGGGGCGGGCCAGGCCACATCGTGACCGGGTCCGCCCCTTTTTCATTGCGCTGCGATTTCACCGGCCTGCCGCCGCCGTCGTTGAGGGACGGCGGCGATCGACGGTTCTCCACCCGGTTACTTGGCTTTGCCGACCGTGACGAACTGGCCCACCTTGCCCCGCTGGACGTAGATCGCCAGCTCGTCGGACTTCGCGGCCAGGTCCTGGAACTGCTTGACGCCGGTCAGCGGCTGGATTCGCTTGTTGTTGACGATCGCCGTGATGACGTCGCCCTCGTGGATGCCAGCCTCGGCCGCCGGACCGTTCTCCTTGACCTGGGCCACGACGACGCCCTTGACGTCCGCCGGGATTCCCAGCGGCTTGGCCACCTCGGGCGTGAGCGGTTGGACCTCCAGTCCGAAGGCGCTGATCGCGGTCGTGGCCGGCTCGGCCTTCTCGGAACTCTCCTTGTCCTCGCCCTGGCCGAGGTCGAAGGGGACCTTGTCAGCCGGAGCGGGAGTGATGGATGCGGTCCGCTTGCCGCCATCCCGAATGAAGCCGATCTCGTACGAGCGGGCGGCCTCGCTGGTGGCGACCTTGAGCCGGAACGACGAATGATCGGTGACCTTCTCGCCGGCGAACGAGGTGATCACGTCGCCGGGCTTCAGGCCGGCCTTGTCGGCCGGAGTGCCCGGGAAGACCTGCTCGACCAGGACGCCCTTGGTTCCGCTGTCGAGCCCGAACTGCCTCGCCATCTTCGGAGTGAGCGGGGCGAGGCGAATGCCGATCCGGGCGTAGTGGACCTTGCCGTCCTTGATCAGCATCTCGGCGACGCTGTTGGCCAGCTTCATCGGAATGGCGAAGCCGATGCCGTCATTGCCGCTGCCGCCGCTGACGATTGCCGAGTTGATCCCGATGACCTCGCCATTCATGTTGACCAGCGGGCCGCCCGAGTTGCCCCGGTTGATCGGCGCGTCGGTCTGGATGAACGACTCGTACTCGTTGATCCCCACGGCGTTACGCTCGAGGGCCGAGATAATCCCCGAGGTCACGCTCTGGCTGAATCCGAACGGCGAGCCGACCGCCATCACCATTTCGCCGACCTTCAGGCGGCTGCTGTCGCCGCGGGGCAGCGCGGGTAGCTCGTCTCCTTCACTTGGATCACCGCCACGTCGGTCTGCTTGTCGGTGCCGACGACCTTGGCCTCGGCCTCGGCGCCGTCGTAATAGGTCACCTTGATGCTCTGGGCGTCCTCGACCACGTGGTTATTGGTCAGGATGTGGCCGTGGCTGTCGTAGACGAAGCCCGAGCCGACGCCCGTGCTCCGCCCGCCGAACTGCTCGCGCTCGGGCCGGCCCTCGGGATTGAGGAACTTCCGGAGCATGTCCTCGAACTCGCGCGGCATCTGGTTGCCGTTGCCATTGCCATTGCCATTGCCATTGCCGCCGGGCGGGATCTGGAACCGCCGCGAATTCGGCATGCCCGGGACCATCTGCACGCCAGACGACTTCTTCTCGACGGTGATCTGGACCACCGACGGCTTGACGAAGTCGGCCACGGCACCATAGGCCTCGGAGAGCGCCTTGGCCGCCTGCTGCCCCTCGACGGGAACCTTGGGCGCCGCGGGCATCGGACGCAGGAAGCCCAACGAGCTCACCAGGGCAGCCATCGCGACAATGAGTGCGGCCCATGAAACGGGATTTCGTGTCATATTCCTTCGATCTCCTGATGTGTCAGACAATTCCACCATCGACCGGCCGGGCTATCTCGCCCGACGGCTCCACGCCGGCAGTTGGGATGGTCCGGAAGGTCCGATCCACCCCGCTCGCCGGCGCCGACATACGGCCTGTTGGGACCGCCCACGGGAACCCAGGCCCCATGAGGGTCGCTCAAGGTGTACTTCATTGTTACGCACGAGATATTCAGAAGGTTGGGTGCGATTCCCCGTATCTCTTCATTCTGGCCGGGAACATGCATCATGTCGGGGCCTCCATCCATCGTTTCGATTCATGCATCGTCGATCGGATCGAATAGCCCGTGCGTGCGGGGCGCCACCAGTTGCGACCTGGACGGTGGCCGGCTGGATCGCGAGAATACTCTAGAGAATCGCGGCAGTACGTCAACGGCGATTCCGAGTGTTGGGGGGAATGGCCGTGCTGGACCCGCGGGACATGGCGCCGCTTGCATTCGAGACCGCGCGGCGGAGTTGGGAATCGCCCAGGTTACGGTCCGTCAGCTTCTCGGTGCGACGATCGGTCGAGGGATGCATGATCGCGCGTCCTGGGCCCGCCGCTTCCCGCTGCCGCGCCGGCTGGCTGAGGTGATCCGCGACCCGCTGCCGAGGCTCGAGCGGATGCACCTGGCGACGTCCTCGGTGGACGGGTTCCAGAAGCTAGTCTTCCGCACGGGCGATGGCCTCGCGGTCGAGACGGTCCTCATCCCCTTGCACAAGCCCGGGGCCGTGAGCGTATGCCTGTCTTCGCAGGTCGGTTGCGCGATGGGATGCGCGTTCTGCGCCACGGCGCGGATGCCGACGCGTCGCAACCTCGAGACCTGGGAGATGATCGACCAGCTCGTGCAGGCGCGCGAGGTGGCCCATCGCGCAGGGGCGTCGGGTCACCGGCGCGGTGTTCATGGGGATGGGCGAGCCGTTCCTGAATTACGACCGCGTGATGGCGGCCGCCGAGCTGCTTTGCTGCCCGTACGGAGCGGCCATCGGCGCTGCGGCGATCACGATCAGCACGGTGGGCCTGGTGCCCGAGATCGACCGCTTCACGGCCGAGCAGCGGCGGTTCCGGCTGTCGATCAGCCTGGGCGCAGCGACCGACGCCAAGCGGGCCGTGCTGGTGCCCGTGGCCGCGCGCACGCCCGTCACCGCGGTCATGGCGGCGGCACGCCGCCACGCACTGGCCCGCGGCGAGCGGGTCATGCTGTCGTATGTCTGCATCTCGGGAGTCAACTGTCCGAGGACGACGCCCGCGGCGCTCGGCGACCTGATCGGCGATACGCCCGTTCGCCTGGACCTGATCGACGTCACCGATCCCACCGGCCGGTTCCACCCGCCGGACGACGACGAGCGCCGCGCGTTTCGCGACGCCCTGACCCGGCACGTCGGCCAGCCCGTGGTCCGACGCTATTCGGGTGGCAAGGACATCCAGGCGGCCTGTGGCACGCTGGCTGGGACGGCCTGAAGGACCGTCCCCGGGGTTGAAAGGGAGTCGCCGGTCGCGTCGATCGCGCGAGCGGGGCGGGCGCGGGTGATTCCGGGTGACCTCCGTGACTTCGGCCCCGCGGCCCTCCAAGGTGCGCTCAAACCTGGCGCGAATGGGCGCGGCGCTGGAGGTCGAGGCGAAGCGCGCCGAGCAGCTCGAGGATCGGCCCGCGGAATGGCCGCAAGGACGGCTGATCGGCCGACCAGGACTCGGCATGGGCGAGGGGCTCGTACACGCGGCGGCCCCGCCGCGTGGTGCGCTCGACGACCCCACGATCGACGAGGAACAGGAGGACGGCCGCCCGCTGGTGCAGCGGTGCCCGCGACCAGAAATCCGAGCGGGCCAGGTCGTTCTCGAGGTGCAGCCCGGTGTAACGGGCGGCCTCTTCGAGCAGCGCGTGGCGGTGCTCGTCGTTGCGGTGCGTGGCGTAATGGGCCAGGCGGCCGTTCCAATCACGAGACAGTTGATTCACGAATGATGCGGACACGTACGGTCGGTACCTCTCGGGTGATCGGGGAATTGACCAGGCCGGCTTCCGTTGGCCGAGGCCCGCGACAGGGGCAGGCATGGGGTCGCCCGACGATCGTCGGGCCGGCGGATGGATATCCCTTCGCGGCGTTGCTCGCTACTGAATTCCTAGGTCATCGGAGGGCCTGCGGCAAGGGTCTGGTGCCCATTTCGCTCATTTCGGTCGGAAACGGCCCGGGTCGTGCATGCCGGCGAAGGAAACGATTTCGCGCACTTCGCCTCGATCGCGTCTCAATTCCTTTGACATGGTGGGGACCATCGACTATGTTCGGTCGGCATGCAAGGATGGCCATGGGCCGGGGGTGAGGCGGCGGCGGCCGGACGTTCGGCCCGCGGGCGGCTGCCGGCCTGATCGCCGGCGCCCGGCCCGCTCTGCACTCGGAAGCTTCCTCTGATATGTTCGCTCGAATCTCAAGTCTCGTGACCCGATGGCCCCTGCTGGTCGTCGCCGCCTGGATTGCGCTGGCGGTGGGGTTGCGATTCGCTGCGCCGGGATGGGATCAGGTTACCAAGGACGACAACGTCCGGTTCTTCCCGCCCGACTATCCCAGCGTGATCGGCCAGGGACTGCTCGAACGCGGCTTCCCCCGCGACGCCGCCAGCTCGCAGGTCGTGCTGATCTGCGAGCGTGCGAGCGGCCCGTTGACCGGCCAGGACTTCGCCTATGTCGACGGCATGGCGACGCGCTTCGTCGAGTTCGCCCGCACTCACCCCGAGCTGGGCTTCAAGAAGCTCGACACCTACCGCACGCCCGTGATCGGCCCCCGACTTCTCGGCGACGGCGGCAAGAATTCTCGCGCCACGCTCACGATCATCGCACTCAACGGCACCTATCTGGCCAAGACGACGCGGATCGCCGTCGACAAGATCCTGGGCGATTGGCTCACGGCCGAGCAGGCCCTTCCCCCGGAAGGGCTCGCCCTGGCCATCACCGGCTCGGCCGTGGTGGGACACGACATCAACGCGGCGGCCAACGAAAGTATCGAGAACACGACCTGGACCACCGTGATCCTCGTCGTCATCATCCTGCTGCTGGTCTATCGCTCGCCCTTGCTGGCGATGGTGCCGCTCGTCACCATCGCGCTCTCGGTCCTGGTCTCGCGGTGCGCCATCGCCCTCCTAACCACGGTGCCCGGCTTGGGGTTCCAGGTCATCAACATCACGCGGGTTTTCGTGATCGTCGTCCTGTTCGGCGCCGGGACGGATTACTGCCTCTTCCTGATCGCTCGATACTCGCGAGGAGCTGGCGCGGCGCGCTCGGATCGATGCGCTGCGCGAGGCGATTGGACAGGTCGGCGGCGGCTTTGGTCGCGTCGGCCGGTACGGTGATCATCGGGCTGGGGATGCTCTACTTCTCCAGCTTCGCCAAGATCAAGTACACCGGGCCGACCATCGCGCTGAGCCTGACAGTCGCCCTGGCGGCCTCGCTGACGATGGCACCCGCGCTGCTCGCGCTGCTCCGCGGCGCGATCTTCTGGCCGTTCCGGTCGATGAGCCCGATGCGACGCGGCCCCTCGGACGGGCCCGGCAGATGTCCGACGACCGGGTTCTGGGTCCGCGTCGGCCGACCTGATCGTCCAGTACCCGGTCGCGATCCTCGCCGTTTGCCTGCGTGGCTCGTCCCCCTGGCCGTGGTGGGGCCGGACGCGGCCAATTACAACCAGCTCGCCGACCTCGACCCCGATCGGCCCAGCGTCGTCGGAGCGCAGGCCATCCGCCGGCACTTCGCCGTCGGCGAGCTGAGCCCCGCGTCCGCCCTGATCGACGACCCCGCGCTCGATTTCCGCTCGGAGCCAGGGCGTGCCGCCATCGCCGAGATCAGTCGGCGACTCCAGGCGCTCGACAGGGTCGCCGAGGTCCGGTCGCTCACCCAGCCGGTCGGTCGGCCGATCAGCTCGGCGCCGAACGCGGCCTCCTCGGCCAGGTCGGTGACCGCATCCTCGGAATCGCGGTGGAGTCTCGCTACGTCAGCGTCAGGCCGCTCCAGGCCGAGGACGCCAATCACATCACTCGACTCGACATCGTCTTCAAGACCGACCCGTTTTCGGAGGCGAGCCTCGAGGCCCTCGACCGGGTGCGCCAGACACTCGAGGAGGCCATCGCACCGGGGCAGCCGCTCGAGGGCGCGCGGGCCATCGGCATGGCCGGCTCGACGTCCGCGGTCAACGACCTGGCCGGGTGACGACGAGCGACCAGCGACGGATGTACGTGCTGATCTCGCTGGGCGTCTATGCCATCCTGGTGATGCTGCTGCGGCGGCCCGGGATCTGGCTCTACCTCGTGGCCACCGTCGTCCTCGGCTACCTGGCGTCGCTGGGCGTGACCGACCTGGTATTCCACGCGCTGCACCGCGGGCCCGAGCCCTGGGGCGGCCTCGACTGGACCGTCGGCTTCTTCCTGTTCGTGATCCTGGTCGCAGTGGGCGAGGACTACAACATCTTCCTGATGGCCCGCGTGGTCGAGGAGGAGGAGAAGTACGGGGTCACCGAGGGGACCCGCCGCGCCGTGGCCCACACGGGCGGGATCATCAGCTCGTGCGGGCTGATCATGGCCGGCACCTTCGGCTCGATGATCGACCGGCAAGCTGGCGTCGCTCCGCGAGCTCGGTTTCGCCCTGGGCCTTGGCGTCCTGCTCGACACCTTCTGGTCCGGCCGATCCTCGTGCCGGCCTTCCTCGTCCTGATCGACCGAGCCCGCGAACGCCGTCGGCGTCGAGCCGAGGAATCCCGCGCCACCCACGCGGCCTCTGGCGCCAGCGCCACCACGCCGTCGGGGCCGAGGAGAGCTGAAAGTCCATCATCGGAAGGGGAAGGGGCGATCGCCGAGCTGCTCCTGACCGACAGGCCGGCTCGCCAGGTCGCTCGCTCGAGAAATGAAGAGGCCCGGGGCGGGTTGTTGAACCCGTCCCGGGCCTCGTGTTTGCGGATCGTCACCGGCTCGGCTCGAACAACCGGGCAGGCTCAGGCTTCCTTGCCGTCGGTCGCGGTGCCCTCGGCACCGGCACCGGCGCCGGCGCCACCAGCGCGGGCTGCTCATCCTTGTTGGTGGCGATGAAGTGGAACTCGACGGTTATCGTCCTCGCCCCATACGACGACCTCGATCTGATTCTTACCCTTGAACGTGCCGCGGAGGATCTCCTCGCCCAGGGGGTTCTCGATCAGGTTTTCGATCGCCCGGCGCAGCGGCCGAGCACCGTAGTCGGGGTTGTAGCCCTTGACGATCAAGAATTCCTTCGCCTCGTCGGTCAGGACCAGCTCGAGACCGCGGTCGGCCAGCCGGCCGCGGATCTTCGACAGCTCGATGTCGACGATCTGCTTGAGGTGTCCTTGTTGAGGGAGTGGAAGACGATCACGTCATCGAGCCGGTTGAGGAACTCGGGACGGAAGTACTGCTCGATCGAGACCTTCAGCCGTTCCTTCATCTGCTCGTAGCTCGCCGGCGTCGTCGCGCCCGCGGTCGAACCCGAAGATGTTGGACGTCGAGGTGGCCTCGGCGCCGGCGTTGGTGGTCATGATGATGATCGTGTTCTTGAAGTCGACGTTGCGGCCGAAGCTGTCGGTCAGCCGGCCTTCTTCCATGATCTGGAGCAGCATGTTGTAGACGTCCGGGTGCGCCTTCTCGATCTCGTCGAGCAGGACGACGGCGTAGGGCCGGCGGCGGATCTTCTCGGTGAGCTGGCCGCCTTCCTCGTAGCCGACGTAGCCCGGAGGGGCACCGATCAGCCGCGAGACGTTGTGCTTCTCCATGTACTCCGACATGTCGATCTGGATCAGCGCGTCGGCGTCGCCGAACATGAACTCGGCCAGCGCCTTGGCCAGCAGCGTTTTGCCGACGCCGGTCGGCCCGGCGAAGATGAAGCAGCCGATCGGCCGCTTCGGGATCCTTCAGCCCGGCCCGGCTGCGGCGGACGGCCTGGCTGATCCGCTTGATCGCCTCGGTCTGGGAGATGACCTTCTTCTGGATCTCCTCTTCCATCCGTGAGCAGCCGCGTCGGTCTCCTCGGTCTCGAGCCGGGTGAGCGGGATGCCGGTCATCTTGCTGACGACCTCGGCGACGACCTCCTCGTCGACCGTGCCGTCGATCTCCTTGGAGCGCTCGCGCCACTCGCGGGTGATCGTCTCCTTCTTCTTCTTGAGCTTGTCGGCCTGGTCGCGCAGCGCGGCGGCCCGCTCGAAGTCCTGGTTGGCGACGGCCTCTTCCTTGTCCTGGTTGAGCCGCTCGATCTGCTCGTCGAGCTCCTTCAGGTCGGGCGGCCGGGTCATCGCCTTGAGCCGGACGCGGGCGCCGGCCTCGTCGACGACGTCGATCGCCTTGTCGGGCAGGCAGCGGCCGGTGATGTACCGGTCGGACAGCTCGACCGAGGCCTCGAGCGCCTCGTCGGTGATCTGCACCCGGTGGTGCGCCTCGTAGCGATCGCGCAGGCCGCGAAGGATCTCCAGCGCCTCGTGGCTTGCTGGGCGGCTCGACGATGATCGTCTGGAACCGGCGATCCAGCGCGCCGTCCTTCTCGATGTACTTGCGGTACTCGTCGAGCGTCGTGGCGCCGATGCACTGGACCTCGCCGCGAGCCAGGGCCGGCTTGAGGACGTTGGACGCGTCGATCGCCCCCTCGGCGCCGCCGGCGCCGACCAGGGTGTGCAGCTCGTCGATGAAGAGGATCGTGTTCTTGGCGCGGCGGACCTCGTTCATGACGGCCTTGATCCGCTCTTCGAACTGGCCGCGGTACTTGGTGCCGGCGACCATCATCGCCAGGTCCAGCACGACGATCCGCCGGTCGCGAAGCAGTTCGGGGACGTTGCCGTCGACGATCATCTGGGCCAGGCCCTCGACGATCGCCGTCTTGCCGACGCCCGCCTCGCCGAGCAGGACCGGGTTGTTCTTGGTGCGGCGCGAGAGGACCTGGATCACGCGCTCGATTTCATTTTGGCGGCCGATGACCGGATCAAGCTTGCCTTGCCGGGCCAGGTCGGTCAGGTCGCGCCCGAAAGAGTCCAAGGCCGGGGTCTTGGACTTATTGCCTTTTGACGTGGCGCCGCGTTCGCTCTCGCCGCCAGCGTCCATCCCGTGACCGAGCAAGTTCAGCACCTCCTCGCGCACTTCTTCCAGCTTCAGATTCAGGTTCATCAGCACCTGGGCGGCCACCCCCTCCTGCTCGCGCAAGAGCCCCAGCAGGAGGTGTTCGGTCCCCACGTAGTTGTGATTCAGGTTGCGAGCTTCCTCGATGGCATACTCGATGACCTTCTTGGCCCGAGGGGTCTGGGGCAGCTTGCCCATCGTGACCATCTCGGGACCGGCCTGAACGATCTTCTCGACCTCATTGCGGATCTTGCGCAGATCGACATCCAGGTTCCTCAGGACGTTCGCGGCGACGCCGCTCCCTTCCTTGATCAGGCCGAGGAGCACATGCTCCGTCCCGACGTACTCATGGTTGAATCGCTGGGCCTCCTGGTTGGCGAGTTGCATCACCTTGCGAGCACGATCGGTGAAGCGTTCATACATGCGGTCTACTCCGATTCGGCCATGATCCCCACCTCGAGCCGTCCTCTGTCCTGTCCTCGCTCCTATTATACGCAACAGCGAGTCAATCCGTCACCGGCGTGACCAGCGTCTCGGGGGATCCCTGCGTCTCTTAAGGAACCAGAACCCACGATCCATTCATCAATCCAGCCAACATGACCGCACCGGCCAGCCGGCGCAACGCTCCTGGCTCATTATTGCCTCCGCATGCATCTTCGCATCCGCGGCCGGCAGGTGTCTCTGTCGGCGGACTGTACCTAACTGGGGCGGGGTCATCCGCCGTTTTCGGCATCCAGCCTGGCCAGGGCCCGCTGGATCTCCCAGCGCCACTTCGCGCCGTGCTTCGATTCGAGGCACTGGCGAAACGTGCGCCGCGCCAAGGTCGGCTGTTGCGTCCGAAGATAAAGGGTGCCCAGGTGCATCAGTGCGTCGCCATCCGACTCGTCCATCGCCAGCACACGCTCGATCCGACGAAGGGATTCGGCCCACTGCCCCCGCAGGTAATTGTCCTGGGCCTGACGGAAGAGGCGATCGATCTCGTCGCGGTGGCGATCGGGATGGCAGTAGCGAATCCACCAGAACGTATAGCCCAGGCCAGCCAGCCAGGTGACGCCCGCCAGGGTGGCGAGAAAGTCGGCCGAGCCCACCGGCAGCGCATCCGGCCAGATCCACCGCGCCATCACCGCCACGTTCAGCACCGCGGCGAAGAACACACCAAGCAGGATTCCCAGGATCTCCTGACCCGACCAGATCTGAGCTAGCCCCGGCCAGGTGGACAGGACGACGATCCGAGCTTGCCTGGTCATGAGCATCCTTTCCCGCCGGGACATCCACCGAGTCCGTCTGACCCGAGTCCGAGAGTGATTGTAGAGTCGGCACTCTCGGGAATCAAGTTAAGCGGAAAGGCCCCTTGACGCCGCCGGCCGCGCCGCTTCCGCCGGCGCCGCCGGGCCGTGGCCGTCCCGCCGTGCTCCGAACGGTCCCGCACCTCCTCCTCGGCCAGCCGGCGCTGAAGCAGGGCTAGCACCGCCGACTCCTCGGCGCTCAGGCCGCGGACCCGTGCCATTTCCTCGCCGGCGAGGCGGCGAAGCGAGTCAAGCGTCGTTCCCTCGAGGTACGCGTCGATGACGCCGGGATGGATGTAGCATTTCCGGCAGACGCTCGGCGTATTTCCCAGCCGGCTGGCCACCGACTCGATCGCCCGCACGATGTTCTTCTTGCGCCTGTGCCTTCGAGTCGAACGCCTCGAACTCCTGGAGTGCGATCATGGCGAGGACCGTCCCGGCCCAGGTCCGGAAGTCCTTGGCCGTGAATTCCTCGCCGGCGACGTCGCGAAGGTATTCGTTGACGTCGTCCGAGCCCACGTCGCGGACCTCGCCGTCCTCGTCGATGTACTGGAACAGCTCCTGCCCGGGCAGCTCCTGGCAGCGGCGGACGACCCGCGCAAGCTGGGGGTCGTCGATCGCGATCTCGTGATGGACGCCGCTCTTGCCCCGGAACTGGAATTCCAGCGTACTGCCCGCGACGGTAGCGTGGCGGTCGCGCATCGTCGTCAGGCCGAACGACCGGTTTTCGCGAGCATATTCGTCGTTGCCGATGCGGATGAGGGTCGATTCGAGCAGGCGGACCACGGCCGCGAGCACCTTGCGCCTCGGCAGCCCGGGCAGCCGCAGGTCCTTGTCGGTGGCCCGGCGGATCTTCGCCAATGCCCGGCCGAAGGCCAGCGTCCGGCCGTATTTCGCATCGTCCCGCACGCTCCGCCACCGCGCGTGGTAACGATATTGCTTCCGCCCGCGATCGTCGCGGCCCGTCGCCTGAATGTGGCCGTCAGCACCCGGGCTGATCCACACTTCCGTCCAGGCCGGCGGGATCGCCAGAGCCTTGATCCGGTCCAGAGTGTCCCGGTCGCGGACGGCCCCGCCCGCGGGGTCCTCATATCGAAACGATTTTCCCGACCTGAGTCGGCGGATGCCCGGCGATCGATCACTCACGTATCGCAGGCCCGCCTCGCGTGCGACGACCTCGGGCGGCTCGCTCCCGGAAAGGGTCTCTGGCTGCTTCTGCCCACGCGGTCCGCCACCATGGCGATTCTTCGACGCTGCCGTCGCCATCGGCCCGGCCTTTCGAAACAAAAGGTCTCGATCCGGAATGAAAAGTCCCACGTGGACGGTTGGCGGGACTCCCTTCCCGCCACATTCATTCACAGTGCAAGAAATGTGCCGATTAACCACCAGGTGGTTCCCGAAGCCCGGATCGAGGGCCCCACTGCGGGCTCGAATTGCCTCGCCGGACGCAACCGGCCTTTATCGAGGTCCATCGGCGATGGCGCGGCGATAGACTTCGAGGTAGCGGTCGACATTGCGGTCCATGGCGAAGTATTCCTCGGCGACCGGCCGGGTCGCGGCGGCCAGTCGGTCGGCGAGCTCGGGGTCGCGCAGGACGCGGAGGATTCCCTCCGCCAGCGGCGGCGGGGTCGACCGAGGTCAGCAGGCCGGCGCCGGTATCGCCCAGGAGCGTCCGGTAGTCGGCGAAGTCGGTGGCGACGATCGGCCGTCCCGCGGCGAGGTAGACGGCGATCTTGCTCTGGACCGAGTAGTTCTCGCGGCAGGCCAGCCGCGAGTGGACCAGCACGTCGGCGCGTCGGGTGAGGGCGACGACCTGTTCGGGCGTCTGGCCGGTAAGGACGACCAGCCGATTGCCGTGCTCGCCGAGTTGCGCCCGATACTCCTCGCCGGCCTCGGCCGGACCGCCGACCAGGACGCAACGCGCCTCGGGCACGTCGGCGAAGACGCGAGGCAGGGCGTCGATCAGGATCGGTACCCCCTGGTTGGGGTGCACGATGCTGCCGACGTACATGATGACCTTGTGCTCGGGGCCGATGCCCGGGATCGCCGCGGGCGGCCCGGCGCGTCGCGTATTCGCGCCAGGTCGATGCCCGGGTAGATCACGCTCACGCGGTCGGCGGGGACGTGCTTCTCGCGGATCACGACGTCCCGGACCGGCTCGCCCAGCGCGATGATCGCGGCGGCGTGGCGAAGCACTTTTTGCTCCATCGACAGGTACCCCGGAAGACCAGCCCCCGGCCCAGGCGGTCGCGCTCGACCTCCTCGCCCAGCAGCGAGTGGATCTCGTAGACCATCGGCCAGCCGCTGCCGCCGGCAGGCGTTCAGCGCGCGTGTCGCCCCGCCGTAGTGCTGGGCGTGGACCAGGTCGAACGGCCGCTCGCGGCGATCCGGTCGAGCCCGACTCCGGAGGCCCAGCTCCAGGCCGGCAGCTCGTAGACCGGGGTGCCCTCGAAGTCCGACCGGCGGATCGCTCGCCTGCCAGGGCGGACGCGCCCGCAGGTAGGCCACGGCCACATCGACCCCGCGCGGCTTGAGGGCCCGCAGGATCTTGATCGGCAGCATCGCCGTGCCGTCATACTCGCCGGGGATCGGGAACGACGTCGTCAGCAGGACTCGCATCGGGTGCAGGCTCTCCGAATCAGCCCGGTTGACGGCCTTCGGGCGGGTGGACCAGGCGGACGGGCTCGCGGCGGTGCCGCTGGCCGAGGGTCAGGGCGCCGCCCATCCGGCGGTCGAGGGCCTCGATCGCCGCGTCGAGGATGCCGCGCGCCGTGTCCAGGTGCCGGGGCCGCAAGGCATACGGGTCGCGCGGCAGCCCGGTGCGGGGGAAGGCCAGTCGATCGGGCGAGACGGTCCGCTGCAGCCGTCGGGCACCTGGTGGGGTTGCAAGGGCTCGTAGTCGCCGTCGCGCCTCGGCGAACGGTAGTAGGCGCGGCGCGACGGAGACGCACCCGGATACGCCCAGGAGTTCCGCAGCTCAGCAGCTCGGTGAACTGGGGCCACGGGCGCCGCCTCGTGGTCGAACGGCCCGGTAGGCGTCCCCGGTTCGGCGGCGATCGCCGGCAAGAGCCGGCAGGCTTCCTCGAGCGGCAGCGGGCGGCTGGGGTCGGCGATCAGGCTGCGCAGCTCGTGGCGGCCGAGCTCCTCGGCGGCCTGATGCACCAGCGCCTCGGCGGCGGAGATATACAAGAGGAGCGCCGCCCGCGCCAGTCGGCTGGCGTCCGCGTCCGACCGGGCCAGCCGGCTCTGGGTGTGGAACGACAGCGCGTCCTGATAAAGGCAGTGGAACGGGCTGAAGACCGTCTCGATGACCCAGCCGGGGTTGACCGGATCGCCGCCACGACCACCCGGTCCCTCGCCCGTCCCCGGCTCGCTACCGTCCCCACGACCCGTCGGACGGGCGTGGCCCGCGACAACCCCTTGCGGCTCGGATCCCGTGCGCGTTGATGACGATGCGTCCTCCATGGCCGGATTGTAACAGATCGCACAGGCCGTCCATAGCATTCGCCCGCGCGCCGACATCGAGTCCCCATTGACGCTGCATTCGAGGCTGCCTTATGATTTAAGGCGTTGGCTGTATTGTTCGACTGACGACGGAGCCGATCATGCCTCGTCCCTCGGCGATCCTTCGACTTCACCTGGGCCTCGGCCTTACCCTGATCGGGTGGGCCAGGGGGTGGTCCTAGGTTTCGTTGCGCCGCGAAATGCAGCCCGTGAAGCCCCGAGACCCACCCGGCCAGCCGGTGGATCTCGGGGCTTCGTGCTTTCAGGGCCCCGAATAATCTTCCGACGGCGGGCTGGGCGTCTCTTGCCCCGAATCCTTCCGAGCCAAAGCGAAAGGCCCGAACCATGAGCACGAACGCGACCTCGAACTCGAACGCCGGCGCGACTCCCACCGATTCCGACCGGGTGCGGATCTTCGATACCACCCTGCGCGACGGCGAGCAGTCGCCGGGCGCGAGCATGAACATGGCGGAGAAGCTCGAGCTCGCCCGTGCCCTCGCCGCACTCGGGGTCGACATCATCGAAGCCGGGTTTCCGATCGCCTCGGTCGGCGATTTCGAGGCCGTTCGCGTCATCGCCACCGAGATCGCCGGCGCGTCGATTTGCGGCCTGGCGCGGTGCAACGAGCGCGACATCGACCGGGCGTGGGAGGCGATCCAGTTTGCGCAGTCGCCGCGGATTCACGTCTTTCTCGCCACGTCGGCCATCCACCGCGAGCATAAGCTGCGGATGTCGCGATCGCAGATCGTCGAGAAGGCCGTAGAGGGCGTCCGGCGTGCGCGGGGCCTGTGCACCGACGTCGAATTCAGCCCCGAGGACGCCGCGCGGACCGAGCTGGACTTCCTCTGCGAGGTCGTCGAGGCGGCCATCGAGGCCGGCGCGCTCGACGGTCAACATCCCCGACACCGTCGGCTATGCCACGCCCACCCAGTACGCGCACGTGATCCGGACGCTGCGCGAGCGCGTCCCCAACATCGGCCGCGCCGTCATCAGCACCCACTGCCATGACGACCTCGGCATGGCGGTCGCCAACAGCCTGGCAGGCGTCGAGGCCGGCGCCCGGCAGGTCGAGTGCACCATCAACGGGATCGGCGAGCGTGCCGGCAATGCCGCGCTCGAGGAGATCGTCATGGCCCTGAAGACCCGGTTCGACTACTACGGACTGACCACCGGGATCAAGTCCGAGCGGCTCTACCCGATCAGCCGGATGCTCTCGACGCTCACCGGGCTGACCGTGCAGCGCAACAAGGCGATCGTCGGCCGCAACGCCTTCGCGCACGAGGCGGGCATCCACCAGGACGGGATGCTCAAGGAGCGGTCGACCTACGAGATCATGCGGCCCGAGGACGTCGGCGTGCCCCGGACGGACCTCGTCCTGGGCAAGCACTCGGGCCGGCATGCCCTGCGCGAGCGCGTGGCCGAGATGGGTTACACCCTCTCCGATGAGCAGATCGAGACCCTCTTCGACGACTTCAAGGCGCTGGCCGACAAGAAGAAGGAAGTCTACGACGACGACCTGGTCGTCCTGATCGAGAAGTACCTCGACGACGTCCAGCCGCACTGGCAGCTCCTCAGCCTGCACACGACGGCCGGCATGGGCGTGCTGCCCACGGCGACGGTCGCCATCCGCCGCCCCGACGGCGAGGTCGTCCAGGACGCCGCCATCGGCGACGGGCCGGTTGACGCGATCTTCAAGGCCGTCGAGCGGGTGACGGGCGTCCGCGCCAACCTGCACCAGTTCGTGGTCCGGAGCGTCTCGCAGGGCAAGGACGCGCAGGGCGAGGTGACGCTCGAGCTCGAGGTCGAGAGCGACGACCGCTCGTACCGCGGCCGCGCGGCGTCGACCGACATCATCGAGGCCTCGGCCCAGGCGTACGTCAACGCGGTCAACGCGATCGCCACCCACAAGGAGCGCGGCCACGTCCGCGAGGTCGTCGGCCGGCCCGGCGCCGGGGCCTGAGCGCTCACCCTGCTCGTGCCAGGATTGGTCCGCCGCCCCGTTGCGGAGCCATACGGACCAATCCTGCGCGAGTTTCGCCCACGGCTTGTCCTCTCGGCGCCGTTCGCGGGCCGGAAGCGGCATGCGGCGGCGATAAGGAACGAGCTTTCTCGCTCAATGATTTGCAATCGTGCGGCGTCACCCGCTCACCTTGCAAGGATCCGGCAAGATGGAACCCTCCAGCTCGGCACCGACCCCGCCATCGACCTTGATCGAACCGCCTGTGGTCTTGGTCGCAACCTCGCCCGGTCTTCGCGGACGCCGAGCTCGGCTCTGGGCCTGGGTCCTCGGGGCGGGACTGCTGGCGGGTGTCATATCCTGGCTGGGCGGCGAGTGGTGCCGCGAGCTGATCAAGCCGCGGCGCCATATCGTGAACTCGCGCGGGATGTCCCTCACGATCACCGATCGCCGCGGCGAGGCGGTGGCCATGGCCCGAAACGCAGGCTTGGCGTTCCTGTTCCTTGGTGCCGCGCTCGGCGGCGGGCTCGGGGCGGCCGGCGGCCTGGCCAGCGGGTCCCGCGGTGCGGCCATGCAAGCCACCGGGGCAGGACTGGCCATGGGCCTCGCGGCCGCGGGCGGGATGTCGCTGGTGCTGCTGCCTGCCTATAACGCCTACCATCGCCTCCATCCGGATGAAGCGGCGAGCAACCTGCTCTGGCCTCTGCTTGTCCACGCCGGCATCTGGTCGGCCGCGGGGGCCGCGGGCGGTCTGCGCTCGCCCTGGGCCTGGGCGAACGCGACAGGATGCCGCGGGCCGTGCTCGGAGGATTCCTCGGCGCGGCCGCCGGCGCCCTGGCCTACGAGATTGCTGGTGCCTTCTTCCCCGCCGCCAGGACCTCGCAGTACGTGTCCGCAACCTGGGAATCCCGACTCATGGCCCGGCTCGCCGTCACGCTCCTCGCCTCAGCCGGCGCGGCGATCGGCGTGGCGTCTCCGCCGAAGGCACGCGCGGCTCCGGGGACGCCGAACGTCCTCGAATCCACGATTCCACATGCTGCCAATTCCGAAGCACCCAATCGTTGAGGCGGGCGATCCGGTACCCGGCGGATTCCCCCGCGGCACACAGGGCGCCAGGCCCGCCGTCTCGCGTCAATCCCCGCGTGGTTCAACGATTCGATAACTCGAGTTGGCTGGCAGGTGCTCCCGCGTGACGCTCGTCCCCGACGGCCAGCGGATGGTCAGCCGCGTGACCTCATCGGCCGGGCCCAGGCCGATCAGTAGCCGCGGGTCGTTGGTCGACTGCATGCTGCAACCCCCCTGGCGCTGGCGGGTGATGGTCCGGCCGCCGGCCTCAACCTCCACCCGGGCGCCGATGGCGTCGCGGTTGCTCCGGCTGCCGACGAGGATCAGGCGGATCCAGCGGTTCTGGCCCGGCGTGTCGTTGCGGAGGACGGCCGGTGCGGCGTCCATGTGGCTGACCACGATGTCGATGTCGCCGTCGTCGTCGATGTCGCCGAAGGCGGCGCCGCGGGCAACGTGCCGGCCGTCGAAATACGGCCCCGCATCGCGAGTGGCCAGCTCGAACCGACGCGCGCGCTCCCCATCCGAGGTCCCGGCCCCTGCCCCCGCGGCCGGGACGTTGTGGTACAGGAGCGGCGGCTCGGGGTAGCTCAAGGTCGGCGCCAGGTCCTTCCGGTTATCGTCGATATGCCCGTTGGCGATGAAGACGTCGGGCCAACGATCGTTGTCGAAGTCGGCCAGTGGCGCAACCCCACCCCACCCACGGCCTGGTGTCCCCGACCAGGCCGACCGCCGCCGCCGATTCGCGAAACAGGACCGGGCGCGTCGTCCCGCTGGCCGTCGCCCCGGCCGATGCCTGGCCCGACAGGTTCCGATAAAAGGCCGCGTACTCGTTCTGGAAGTTGGTCACCAGCAGCTCGGGAAGGCCGTCGCCGTCGCAGTCCTGGGCGTCGATGCCCATGCTCGATTGCGCCAGCCCCCGATCGTCGAAGGCTGCGCCCGAGCTCTCGGTGGCGTCCTCGAAGGTCCCATCACCCCGATTGATGAAGAGGAAGTTGGGGTTCAGGTCGTTGGCGACATAGAGGTCGACCCGGCCGTCGCCGTTGAGATCGGACGCGACCACCCCGAAGCCATGGCCATCGCTCCGGCCGACGCCGGCTTCCTCCGTCACGTCGGCGAACGTGCCGTCGCCGTTGTTCCGGTAGAGGAAGTGCCGGGTCGTGCGGACCTCCCACGGCGAGCAGAACAGCGGGACCCGCTCGGTGCCGCAGCGATGCACGTCGCGAGGGTAGACCCAGTCCCCATAGTTGGCGACATAAATGTCCAGGTCGCCGTCGTTGTCGTAATCGAGCATTGCACCGCCCGAGGACCAGCTCGGCCGGTCGATGCCCGCCGAACGACTGACATCCCGGAACGTGCCATCGCCATTGTTGAGGTAAAGGACATTCGGCCCGTAATTGCACAGGAAGACGTCCGGGTCGCCGTCGTTGTCGACGTCCCCGGTGATAATCCCGTGGCAGAATCCCCGGAATCCCAGGCCCGACGACTCGGTCACGTCGCCAAACCGGCCACCACCGAGGTTGCGGTACAGCCGGTTGGGACCCGTCGTCGTGCCGCCCGTCGGGATCGTCGTACACGTGGCGAAGTAGAGATCCATCCGGCCGTCGCCGTCGTAGTCGAGGATCGCAACCCCCGACCCGAAAGCCGTCGGGTAGAGCTTCCGCCGGTCCATGCCCGAGGAGTGGACGAAGTCGATACCGCTGCCCGCGCGGATGTCCGTGAACCGGAACGGGCCGGGATCGCGGGAAAGGCTCGACGTGGTGTCCGCGAGCGCAAGGAAGGTCGCGTGCGCGCTCAGGCCGGGCTGGCGCCGGACGCCCAGTTGGCGCAGCCGCGGGTCTTCCGCGGTGGTGGTTCCAGTCGGTGCCCCGACCTTCGGGTCCGCCGGGCCGTCGTCGCAGCCTGTCAGCGACAGGACCAGACAGATGATGGCCAGGCGGCCGGCCCCCCGCCGACCCGAGCACCTGGGCGCGTGATCGAATCGCGCCGCTTCCCCTCGCGTCCTCACCGGCCGGCCCCGGCTGGTTTCTTCATACCGGGCTTCACCAGGACCTTCCCGTCCTTGCCGATCATCTGCTTGTACTCGTCCTTGAACTGGAGCCGCTGGTTGCCGCCGACCTTCGAGAGATCGGCCTTGGTCGCCGGGACTTCCGGTTCCGAGCCGCAGCCGGATCCCAGGCCCGCCAGGACGACGAGCCCGAGTCGCTGCGCGAAGTCGTCGATTCAAGGGAGACTCCTGGAAAATCAATACTGATCCGAGCCGATCACCTCGCCGCGATTGCGAGACCCGAGCGCCCACCACGTCTGCAGGCTGACCGAGTCCTTGATGAACTGGACGTGGCCGTCGCCCATGCAGACGTTGACGCCGCCGGGGTGATTGCTCGTGGCCGTCGACGCCCCGAGCCAGCCACCGCCGGATCCGTCGGAGGTGAAGTTGCCCTGGGCGCCGAAGAAGCCGCTCTCCGCCCCGGTACAGGAATAGCTATTGGGTGTCATCACATGCGAGTAAGACAGGTTGAGCGTATCGTAGCCCTGAGTGTAGAGCCACGCGTACCCCGTGCCGGAATCTTCCGAGGGCACGGTGCCCCCGGGGATGCTCTTGCACGCGGTGACGAGCTGCATGGCCATGACCACGCCCGCCGCCCCCTGGTCCGGCAAGGGGGACACCGAACTGATCTGGAACAGCGTCCGCTTCGCCATCGAGGAACCGGCCACATAGGGCGAGACGTAGCCGGGTTGCAGGCCGTCCAGGCCGCTGCCGGCGCCCAGCAGGTGCTCGCTGAACATCGCCGTATTGCTCGTCCCATCCGTGACCGAGGCGAGCGAGACCGGCGCCGAGGTTCGGGCTGCTGACGAAAGTGTCGCCCCGCGAGGGTACGATGATCCCGTTGCACGACGAGATCATCCCCGGGCCGCCGTAGTTGCCCGCGTAATTGCACTGCGCCCAGTCGCCCGCGAAGCTGATGCCGTGCTGAATGCTCTCCGAGGGGCAGAGGAGGCTCGCGATCGACATCAGGCCCGCCGTCGAGTTGGCCATGCCGCCGATCGGACTCGGGCTCACGAAGCCGATCTCCAGCATCGGCAGGCTGAAGTTGATCGCGTTGTACGCCGGCTGCTGCTCCATCTGCGGCAGGATGAAGGTCACCCACGAGGGCTCCCAGGCCCAGCCGGGATTGATCGTGTTGTTGATCGACTGGCTCGGGATAGACATTCGTGATCGATACATAATTGTGTGCCGCCAGGCCGAGCTGCTTGAGGTTGTTGATGCACTGGGCTCGCCGGGCGGCCTCGCGCGCCGCTTGCACGGCGGGGAGCAGCAGGGCGATCAACACGGCGATGATGGCGATGACGACGAGCAGCTCGATCAGGGTGAACCCTCGTCGAGCCCGACTGGAACGGCCCATGAATTCGGTCCTCTCGATCGCACGAACAATCCGAGACGTTGCAACGATGTGCAAGCCCCATCTTGTATCGCGTCGTCCGTAACGCCGTCAATAGTCTCGTGGATGAGGACATGTCGTTCCCCAACCGATTGCGACGGGGTCGGCGCGGCGGGCCCGACGGCAGCCCAGGGCCGTCGCGGAGGGGCACGGATCTTCCGCGTAGGCTGGGCACTGCCCGCCAGACCAATCCCGAATTGCCTTCAGGGACGGACTCGGCGTCAAGGCGAAGTCGGTGTCCGACCTCCGCTTTCCGCATCGAGTCCCGACTCGCTTTCAGCTTCCGATGGGACATTTGCGGACGCAGTGGCGGCCTTCCTTGACGACGATGGCCCCGGCCAGCAATTCGGTGCTCGACTGGTCCCGCACGGTCCGCAGACGTCGGGCGTGGCGCGATGGCGATGGCGAAAGTGGTCGGAGGGTGCGGTGTGCCGGGTCCGCGTGGCTCAGGTGGCGGGTTCGGGCTCGCGCGGCGGGCCGGCCTGGCGCGGGTCGTGCCGCGCGACCTCGGCCGCGACGGCCTCGGTGAAGCTGTCGGTCGACTCCTGGCCGCCGAGGTCGCGGGTGCGCACGCCCTGGCGCAGCAGGCCGAGCGTCGCCGTCCTTGACCGCGTGGCCGGCCGCGATCTCGCCGAGCTGGTAGAGCAGCAGCGAGAGCGCCAGGAAGATGGCCGTGGGATTGGCCAGGCCCTTGCCGGCGATGTCGGGCGCCGTGCCGTGCGCCGCGTCGAAGAGCGCGACCCGGACGACCGCCGCCGCGTCGAAGCCGAGGTTGGCGCTGGCCCCGATCCCCAGCGAGCCGGCCAGGCCGCAGGCCATGTCCGAGAGGAAATCGCCGTACTCGTTGAGCACCAGCACGATCTGGAACTTCTCGGGCGCCATGATCACCTTGCCGAGCATCGCGTCGAACAGCTCGACCGAGTGCGGCACCTCGGGGAACTGGCCGGCGACCTCCTTGGTGACCTGCTCGAACAGGCCGTCGGTCGCCCGCTGGATGGTGTACTTCGACGAGCTGGTGACCCGCTTGCCGGTCTTGCGGGCCAGGTTGAAGGCGTACCGCGCCGCCTGGGTGACCGGCTTGCCGCTCGACGATCCGCAGGCTGACGGCCCCGTCCTCGCCGATCATCCGGCCGGGGTCGTCGTAGGTGCCGCCGGTGGCGATCCGGACGATGTCCAGGTCGAGCTCGCGGCGGAAGTTGGTCGGCACGCCGGGGATCGTGTACACCGGCCGGTGGATGACCGAGAGGTCCAGCCGGCGGCGGAGGATCGCGTTGGGGCTCTCCTCGGCCGTCGTCGTCGGGTGCTTGAGCGCCGACCCGGGTGGCGTGATCGACTCGATGGCCTCGTCGTAGATCGCCCGGCCCCGCGCCCGGCGGTTCTCCAGGCTGAAGTCGACCGGCACGAAATCGAGGCGGACCGGCAGGGCCTCGGCCAGGCGATGGACGGCCCGCGAGAGCTCCGGGCCGATGCCATCGCCCAGGAGTTCGGTGACCGGATAGGTGGGACGCATTCCGGCCGGCTCGTCTCCATGGCGTAGCTGCGGGTGGGGATCCCGATTGTACGGGGCGGCCCGCAAAGTCGTCAAACCCGTCGCCGCGCCGCGGCGATCCGCCGCGACTCCTTGGCAACCCGGCGCGAGCGGGAGGTATATTGGGTTCCGGGACCGGCCCGCGCCCGATGCGATTCCCCGGGCCCGGTGCGTCCTCCCGGGCAGACCGCCGGCGATGGCCGGCGATTGAAACGATTGATACGGGAGAGGTCTGATGTCCACCGCGGGCAAGGTCCTCGTCGTCCTCATCATGCTCTCGGCCGATCGGCTGCCTGATCCTGGCCGGCGGGGTCGCCCAGGTCAATTACAACGGCAACCAGAAGCTCGAGCAAGCTCGCCAAAGAACTGGCCAAGACGCAGGAGGACATCGAGAACACCCGGCTCGAGATCGCCAAGCTACGCGACCAGACCATCGCTCGACGCAGGAGAAGATCGACCGCGAGGTCACGGCCCTGCGTGCCCAGCAGACCGACCTCGAGCGGACGCAGACCCAGATCATCGACACGCTCGACG
Organism: uncultured Planctomycetota bacterium; assembly: GCA_963771445.1. Taxonomy (GTDB): domain Bacteria; phylum Planctomycetota; class Planctomycetia; order Isosphaerales; family Isosphaeraceae; genus JAKAUH01. Next base: position 256,876 of record CAVYTQ010000005.1, read on the forward strand.
CGGGTGCAAGCTACGAGCTGGACACGGTCAATCGACGATCGACGGCGCCGGACATCGATCCAGAACCGCATCGAACGAGTTCGACGCCGAGGAGAAGGCCATGGACGACCTCAGGCGGCAGGTCCAGTCGCTCAAGTCCAACAACACCCAGCTCATGGACCGGCTCCAGTCGCTCCGCGACCAGTTCCAGCACTCCTACCACAAGAACGTCGGGGATGCTCGGGCAAGGGCCGGGACTGATCGCATCGCTCGGGAGAGGATCGGCAGCAACGGATGGGCAAGGAATGACCGGCGGATCGGATCAGCGCCACGGGAGATGATCCGGGACGAGGACGGTCAGGGAGACGGCGACCGGCGACGAGGGGCCGGGCGGGCCGGTGCCGGGCACGCCCTGGGTCGGGATCGTCGCCAATCGCGGCTCCGGGGTCGGGTCGCGGCCGTCGCCTGGTCGAGGAGCTCGTCGTCGAGCTCCGTCGGCTGCAGATCCCGGCCGAGGTCGCCTGGACCCCGGAGGCCCGCGCGGCCCTGGTCCAGCGGGCGGCCCGCGAGGCCGATTGCCGATGCCTGGTCGCCGTCGGCGGGCGACGGCACGGTCTCGGCGCTGATCAACGAGCGGCCCGGCTCGCCGCTGACCGTCATGCCGGCCGGCACCGAGAACCTCGTCGCCCGCCACTTCGGCCTGAGGCGCGACCCGCACGCGCTGGCCCGGACGATCGCCGCCGGCCGGGCCGTCGCCGGTGGACGTCGCCCAGGCCGCCGGCCGCCGGTTCCTCCTCATGGCCGGCTTCGGCTTCGACGCCGACGTCGTCACCCGCCACCATCGCGGGCGGATCTCCGGCTCGGGCCGGATCCGGCCCACCAGCCGGATGGCCTACGTCCAGCACGTCCTCCGCGCCAGCTTCTCCTATCGCTTCCCGACGATCTCGGTCCGGATCGCCGACCCCGGCGCCGAGGAGATGCTGCGCGGCACGACGGTGTTCATCTTCAACCTGCCCCGATACGCCCTGGGGCTGCCGTTCGTCCCCGTCGCCCGCGAGGACGACGGCTGGCTCGACCTGGTGATCTTCCGCCATCCCGGCCCGTTCCGGGCGTTCTATTATCTCTGCAAGGTCTTCTGCGGCATCCATCTCGATGATCCCAGCGTCTACCATCGCCGGGTCCGCAAGGCCGTCGTGACCGCCCAGCGAGGCGATCCCCGTCCAGCTCGACGGCGATCCCGGCGGCTACGTGCTGCCGCGATCCCGCCGCCGCCGGCCGATCGGGCCGTCGACGGTCATGCCGCCGGCCCCGGCGCCGGCAACGGCGACGCCGCGGCACGGCTCGGCCGAGTGGACCGTCGAGGTCATCCCCTCGGCGCTGAGCATGCTGGTCCCGGCCCGCCACTGCCGGATGCGGGCCGCGCGGGCTCCGCTCGCCAGCGACGGCCGGTCGTGATATGATCGGCCCGGCGCGATGGGCGCGACACCTCCCGGTCGCGGGCCCTGGCCGCCACCGGCGGTCGTCGCGCGGCCGGGACGGCCGACGGATAGCGGGGCCCGGAGGGTCCCGGACCGAGGATGCGAAAGGAGTCGAGGATGGCCACGCCCAACCCCGTGAAGATCGGCCCGGCGCAGTTCGGAAAGGATTGTCCCCTGGCCCTGATCGCCGGCCCCTGCGTGATGGAACCCGGCGGCATGACGTTGCGGATCGCCGCCCGGCTGGCCGAGATCTGCGCCGACCGCGGCATCCCCCTGATCTTCAAGGCCTCGTTCGACAAGGCCAACCGGACCTCCGGGTCGAGCTTCCGCGGCCCGGGCCTCGACGAAGGGCTGCGGACCTTCGAGCGCGATCAAGGCCGAGACCGGCCTGCCGGTGACGACCGACGTCCACGAGACCATCCAGGCCCGGCCGATCGCCGAGGTGGTCGACCTGCTCCAGATCCCGGCCTTCCTGGCGCGCCAGACCGACCTGCTCGAGGCGGCGGCGGGGACCGGCCGGCCGGTCAACGTCAAGAAGGGGCAGTTCATGGCCCCCTGGGACATGACCCAGGTGGTCAACAAGCTCACCGCCGCCGGCGCCGAGGGCGTGCTGCTGACCGAGCGGGGTACGACCTTCGGCTACGGCCGGCTGGTCAACGACTTCCGCGCGATCCCCCAGATGCAGGCGACCGGGCGCCCCGGTGGTCTTCGACGCCACGCATTCGGTCCAGCTCCCCGGCGGCGGGCCCGGGGGCACGGCCTCCTCCGGCCAGCGCGAGATGATCCCCACCCTGGCCCGCGCCGCGGTCGCCGCCGGCTGCGACGCCCTCTTCCTCGAGGTCCATCCCGACCCGACCGGGCCCTGTCCGACGGACCTAACTCGCTGCGGCTCGACGACTTGCCCGGCACTGCTCGACGTCCTGCCTCCGCATCCGCCAGGCGATCACGGCCTGACGCGGCCGCGCGATCCCGTCGACGATCCCCGGTCCGCCGCCTTGTGGCCCCGGCGGTCGAACCTTGCCGATGGTCCGATCGTAATGAGGGGCAAGCGGAGCCGGCTCGCCGGGCTGGACTCGCCGTGCGCCGCGAGATAGCGCACAATAGGATGCCATGCCGCAGAGCCGCTCGACATCGCCCGAGGCGGACCGGCCTCCTCATCGATCGACCATCCACTGAGTCATCAGCACAGGAGTCTCCCGGCTTGAATCGTCGTCTTCGAATCTGGAGCAGGCTGGCCGGCCGCGGGCCTGGGGCTGGGCCTCTCGCTCTGGTCGGTTGCGATTACACTCCCCCGAATGCGACCCCGACCCCGAAGGGCACGGTCACGGCAGGGCGAGAGCCCGAAGGGCCAACGCCTACACGGGTCGGCGCCGGGCCGCGGAGCGTCTCCAGCCGCCGCTCGGCCGAGGAGCGCAAGGCGATCCTGGAGAACTCCATCACCCTGATCCAGCGGGCAGTCGATCAAGCCGGGCGGCGACCATTTCGCCCAGGCGGTGAAGAAGCTCAACCAGTACTTCGACGGGCACCGATGCCGGCCGAGTACCAGCTCGAGTCCGCCGCTCGGGAGTATCTCGCCCCCCAGCTCGGCCCCCAGGCGATCAATCAGCTTCAGGGCAGGAGTGGACGCCCGGGATACCCGGCACATCGAAGACTGCATGATGTATTACACGATCGCCAACCGGGTGGCGGGGGCGGGTGACGACCTGGTCCGGGTCCGTCGGGTGTTCGACTGGATCATCCGACAGGTGGAGCTGGTCCCGGCCGGCTCGTTCGGCGGCGGGCCGGCTGGGTCCCGCCGTTCTCGCGGCCCTATGACGTGCTGGTCCGCGGCATGGCCACCGAGATCGGAGGGCACCATCTGGGCCGAGCGTTCCTGGATGTTCATGGCGCTCTGCCGGCAGCTCGGGATCGACGCCGGCTTGATCACCTACACCCGGGGGAACACGCTCGACGCGATGCTGCCGCAGCAGGGCCGGACCGCGTCCCGCCGGGCGGCCAGGCCGCGGGTCGTCTGGATCTGCGGGGTGCTGATCGGCGACCAGATCTACCTGTTCGACGCCCGGCTGGGGCTGGAGGTCCCCGGGCCCGGCGGGCAGGGCGTGGCGACCCTCGAGCAGGCCTGGCCGACCCGTCGATCCTGGAGCGATGAACCTCCCCGGGCCTGGCCCCCTACTCGGCCAGCCGGGCCGCGCTCCTCTCCAGCCCGACGAAGATCGGCATCCTGATCGACTCCAGCCCGGGCTACTTCTCGCCCAAGATGAAACTGCTCCAGCGCGAGCTTCGGGCAACGACCGGGCGATCCTCTTCAATGACCCGGCGCAGCGAGCGCGACAATTCGTCCGGGCGCTCGGCACCCACGCCGGCGCGGTCGCCCTCTGGGAGCTGCCCCTCCAGGTCGAGTCCCGGCTCTTCACCGACGCGCAGTACGTCGAATGCGATCCAGAAGTCGCTGTTCTGTTCAAGCCCGAATTCCCGCTCATCTACGCCCGGGTCAAGCAGCTCCGCGGCGAGCTCAACGAGGCCATCGCGGAGTACATGGGGGCCCGGTTCCGGGAAGGTCAGCCGGCCGTGACCGACAAGAAGCAGACGATCCCGAAGGACGTCCAGGCCGGCATCGACGTCTATGCGACCTACTACCTGGCCCTGGCCCACCTCGAGACGCAACAACCTCGAGCCTGGCCGAGCGAATGTTCCGGCAGGTGCTCGACGCCGTCCCCGATCCTCAGCAGAACGACCGGGGACCGATCGTCCACTACGCCATGTTCCGCTGGGGAGCCAACAACATCCTCGGCCGGATCGAGGAGGCCCGGCACAATGACCGCGCCGCGATCGACTACTACAGCCGGCCCAATCCCACCCCCGAACAGATCGGCAACTGGCTTCGCGGCGCGGGAGCTCCTCTGGGACAGCCCGTTCAACAAGTAATCGTCGGTTCCCGCCATGCTTGCGACCGGCGGACGAATTTCCCCGATCGCAAGCGTGGCGAGCCCCGGCCCTGGCCGGATCGCCGACCCGTCGTCCAATTCCTTGCTCGCCGGAATGTCCCCTTCAGGGCACATTCGAATCGCCCTTTCCCCGCCGATCCACCGAATCGCCCTTCCCCCACCGATCCACGTCGCCCTCATCAGCCGCCTCCCAGCCCGCTCGCGGCCGTCGCAAAGGGCGCTCGGCCGCGCCACTTCCACCGCCTTTACTGGTAAGGCGTATCCCCATATTTTCCCCGCGACAGTCTCTTGTATTGCGATTGTATCAATGGTATTGTGATTGCCATGATTCAAAGATGAATGCTCCAGGCGGTCGGAACAGGGACCAGGACGAGGTTCGAGGACGCCGCCATTGCCACGACGGTCCTGCCGCTGCCGGAACCCGGCAGCATGTGAGCGGATCGTGATCGGTTGAGATCGAGACGCGGTGGCCGGTCCATCCCGCGGATGAGCCGGCTGGGGCTTGGCCTCGACAGGGCCGGTGAGACGCGGGAGGGCGATGCTGTTCACCCGCGTCCCCGGACACCTCGCGAAACCGTGTTTCCCCGTTCTCCCGGGCTGAATTCGCGGGTCGTGCGGGTCGTGGCGATAGTGCGCCCTGCGCGCGAGACTGCCGGGCCCGCCGGGTGTGATTATATGGACAGGAGGTCCTGTATGAAGAGTTCTGAATATGACAAAAAAATCAGCTAAATCGACAAGGAAGGGTAGACAGGGGGTGTCGTTATTTCTTATCAATTATCGACGGAATTCGGTTGCCTTCGACCCCCACGCCGGGCAAGCTGAAATCTCTGTACATCCTTCGCAGATTGCGGCATGGCGAGGGGTCGTGCTCGTCGGGTTGCAGCGTCGTCATCGATCCTTGAAATGTCATTCCGACCGACGGACGGTGGAACTTCTCCGGGCTCTCGCGACAAGAAGTTGGCCGGGCGCGGCGGTGTGCCGCGGCTGCGGGAACCCGTCAGCAAAAGGGGCGTCGACTTCGCGGTTGACGGTTCGTCGGCCATAGCGGAATCGCATCGGTGCGTTTCGCGTCCCGGACGGGCTCACCGCCCCGGGGCGTCCTGAGTCCGAGCTGGCGAAGTGAGCTTCGCCGAGCCATGAGTCCTCAACCCGGCCGGGGCAGTGCTGTCCCGGCTGGTGTGAATACGAGCCATTTCGCCGTCCAGGGTGCGTCGACACCGCACCCGCGGACGGCTTCGGTGCAGCGAGCCGATCTTCGACGAACCGCAGAATCACCGGATCCGGGCCTGATCCGGAGTCCATCATCCGATTCATACTCCGACGGAGGATCCCCATGCCGCCTCGCCCCCGGTCCTTGCGCGCCCGCCGGCTGTCCCCCAAGCCCCGCTACTGCCCCGCCTGGAAGACCTCGAGATCCGGCTGGTGATGTCGGCGACGCCTCAGGACATCATCGCCCATCCGACATTACGTGACCTACAACCCGCCGGGCGGGACGGCCAACCTGCCGCACCTGGGGTCGATCGACGGGATTCCGGGCCCGCTCGCCAGCAGCATGACGCCCGCGCAGATGCGCGACTACTACGGCGTCCAGAATATCGTCTTCGGGAGCACCGGCGGCGGCATCGTGGGGAATGGCGCGGGGCAGACCATCGCGATCGTCAACGCCTACGACGACCCGTCGATGCAGGACAGCGTCAACGGCGTGGTCACCGGAGGCGACCTCTACAATTTCGACAAGTACTTCGGCCTGTCGAACAACATCAATTTCACCAAGTACAGCGAGACCGGGAGCACGACATCGCTGGCTCCCGCCGATCCGACGGGCGGCTGGGAGGTCGAGGAGTCGCTCGACGTCGAGTGGGCGCACTCGATCGCCCCGGCGGCCAACATCGACCTCGTGGAGGCCACCACGGCCTCGATCGACCTCTACATCGCCGAGATCCGAGGCGGCCTCGCTCCCCGGCGTCTCGGTCGTCTCCAATAGCTGGGGCGGTGTCGAGTTCCCCCAGGAGGCCCAACTTCGAGCCGTACTTCGCGACGCCGGCGAACCACCCGGGCGGCGGCGTGACCTTCCTCGCATCGACCGGCGACGACGGAAGCTCTGGCCAGGGCGGCAGCAATCCCTTCTTCAACGGCGAGCCCTCGCTCTTTCCGAATGTCTTGGCGGTGGGCGGGACGAGCATCTACAACACCCTCGGCGCCCCATCGTTCGAGACCGCCTGGAACCGCGGCGTCGGGCGGCGAGAGCTCGTACATCCCGGAGCCGTCTTTCCAGCAGGCCGTCCAGAACTCAGGAAAGCGCGAGGGGCCTGACGTCTCGATGGACGCCGACCCGGACTTCGGCGGCGCGGCGGTCTACGACAGCTACTTGACTTTCAGCCCCTGGACGCAGGAGGGCGGCACCAGCCTCGCCTGCCCGATGTGGGCGGGGCTGATCGCCATCGCCAACCAGGGCCGTGTCGCGGCGGGGGGCCAGACGCTCTACGGTGACACGCAGACCCTGCCGGCCCTCTACTCCCTCCCGTCCTCCGACTTCAACGACATCCTGTCCGGCAACAACGGCGGTCACGGCGCGACGGTCCGGCTACGACATGGTCACGGGCCTGGGCGCCCCCGCGCCGACCTCGCTCGTGACCGACCTGGCCGCCTACGGCCTGGGCGCCTCGCTCGCCGTGTCAGGTCCAGCCGCCCGCCAGTGCGAATGCTGGTTCCTCATTCGGCCTGAGCGTGAGCGTCGACGACGGGTTCGGCAACATCGACGCCAACTACAACGGCCAGGTCACCCTGTCGCTCACGAGCGGCCCTGCGGGGGCTTCGCTTACCCCGGTCACCGCGACGGCCGTCAATGGCGTCGCCGTCTTCGACAACCTGGCCTTCAGCACGGTCGGGGGTGGCTATCAATTCACCGCCACGGCCACGGTCAACGGCGCCACGTCCTCGACCAAGAGCAGCACCTTCGCAATCGCCTCGAACACGAATACCGGTACGAGTGAGACGCTTTATCCGGCGGCCAGCCTCGCCAGCCTCTCGGCGGCCCTCACCAAGGCGGCTTCGGATTCGGCCACGGACATCACGATCATCCTCGAGGCGGGAACGTACACGCTCTCCAACTCCTCCCCCGAGTCGCTGCTGATCGAGAACACGGCGGCCAACGTGCCGCTGAAGAACATCACGATCGTCGGCCAGGGCAGCAGCTCGACCGTGATCGTGCCGTCGGACCCTCACGGCTGGGGCGCGAGCATCTTCGAGGTCCTCGGCATCACGGGCCACGAGGTGTCCGTGAGCATCAAGGGCCTGACGATCGCGGACGGCGTCGCGACGAGCGGGCGGAATCCTGGGCGGCAACGCCGCGGTCGGCGGCGGGTTGCTGATGGATGGCGGCACCGTCACGCTCTCGCAGGTGTCGTTCCTGCACGACGCGGCCATCGGCAGGGAGGGAACCGTCGGCGCCGCGGCCCGGAGGAAGCTCCAGGGCGGCCCGGGGGGGCCGGCGGCGAGGCCCAGGGCGGCGGTCTGTATGTCGCCGGGGGCAACCTGACGTTGAACGGCGTGTCCTTCGTGGGCGACGCCGTCTGGGGCGGACTCGGCGGCAGCGGCGGACTCGGCGGTACCGACGGAGGAGGAGGAGGCAACGGCGGTTTGGGCGGCTCGGCCACCGGCGCCGGCGCACTTCATCGCCGGCGGCTCGGTGACGGGCCAGAGCAACCTGTTCCAGTCGGACGCGGCGGTCGGAGGCTCGGGCGGATACGGCGGTCACGGCGGAGCCTTCGGCACGCCGTCCGGACTCGGACGCGGCGGCAATGGCGGCAATGGCGGCAACGCGTTCGGCGGCGGTTTCTTCGTCGGCGGCGGCACCGTCACGCTCGCCAACACGCCCATCACCGAGGACCGCTCGCAGGGCGGCCGCAAGGGGACCGGCGGGGTCGGCGGCTTCTCGCATCTCCTCAGTTTGGGCAGCTCGAGCAGCTCGAGCAGCTCGACCAGCTCCAGCTTTTACCCGTTCGTCGGTCCGGGCGGTTTTTGGGGTCGCGCGGGCAACGGCTCGGGTGGCGGCGTCTTCGTGGGGGGCGGGTCGCTCACGCTGGGGACCGCGGGTGGGCCGACGGTCGCGATGACGCAGGACCGCGCGATCGGCGGCGAATTCGATGGACTTGGCTACACCGGTGACAGCCGCTATGCCGTCGGGGCTGCGACTCCCGGAGGGGCCCCTGGATCGAGGGTCCGCATCCGGCCTACTCCCCCGATCCCCAAGGTCCCGGGCGGTCCCTTCTCCGGGACGCAGGTCAACCCCGGACACCCGGTCGCCGCTCCCAGGGACCACGGGCACCATCATCCTGCCTCGTCTTCCTCATTCAGTGGATCCTCCGGGTCGTCAGTGCTCGCGCCGGGCTTCGGCGACGGCGGGGCCATCTACGTCAGCGGTGGCTCAGTCAATCTGATCAACCAGAACGTCTCGAACGACCTCGCCAACTACGGCGGCGGTCTCTTCGTGAGCGGCGGTGCGGTCGCCGCCTCGGGCGTTGCCTTCAATCACGACGCCGCCCAGATCGGCGGCGGAGCGGTGAACCTCGGCAGCCTGAAGCTAGGCGGCGTGACCTTCATCAAGGACCTCGCGAACAAGAGCGTAGACGGGTGGAGCTTCGGCTCGTTCCAGCCCGTCGGCGGCCGGGGATCGACGGGAGGCGCAATTGCGAACTTCGGTTCGCTGGGCATGTCGAGCGTTTCGGCGTCGTCCGACGCCGCCAAGTACGGTGGCGCCGTCTACAACTCCAAGGGCACGATCAACGCCGGAAACCTCACCCTGACGGGCAACACCGCTTCCACCCGCGGCGGCGGCATCTACTCGATCCAGGGTTCGCTGACGATCGTCGGCGGCACGATTTCGAAACAACCAGGTCAACGCGACGGGCTCCAGCCCGTCGGTCGCGATCGGCTCGGGCGGCGGCATCGACTCGGTCAGCGGCAAGGCCTCGATCAGCGGTGTCTCATTCACCGGCAACCACGCTCGTGCCGGCGGTGCCATGTACATCGCCTCGGGCACCGCGACGATCCAGAACTCGAATTTCACCGACAACGTCGCCCGCCAGTCCGGCGGTGCCATCTTCGCCGACGGCTCCCTCACCGTGGAGGGCGGCTCTCTCACCGGCAATACCGCGACCCTCGCGGGCGGTGCCATCGACAGTTACGGCCCGCTGACGATGGACTTCGCGACGCTGACCGGCAACATCGCCGGCACGAACGGCGGCGCCCTCAACATCGAGTCCGTGGCGACGCTCGACGGCGTGACGATCTCGGGGAACTCCGCCGTCACGGCGGGCGGCGGCATCGACAGCGGCGGGACGACCTCGATCATCGCCAGCACGATCAGCTCGAACCAGGCCTCGGATGGCGGCGGCATCTTCGACGTCGGCCCGATGACCATGACGAACGGCGACGTGGTCACCGGGAACGTCGCCCTGGCCGACGGCGGCGGCATCTACCTGGGGAGCGGCGGCCGGATCAATGCCACGGGACTGGCCGTCACGAGCAACAACGTCGTGAATGGCGACGGCGGAGGCATCTTCGACCAGCGCGGCGCCTTGACGATCACGGCCGGCGAGATCCAGAACAACATCGCGCCCGCCAGCGCGGTCAAGGCCTCGCTCGGCCGCGGCGGCGGCCTGTACGACACCGGCGGCAAGGTCACGCTCTCGAACACCCCGGTCGAGTCCAACACCGCCGTCTTCGGCGGCGGCCTCTTCATCAACTCCGGCTCGGTCTCGCTCAACAACCAGACGGTCGACTCCAACATGGCCAAGAAGGCCGGCGGCGGCGTGTTCAGCCAGGGGACGCTGTCGCTCACCAGCGCGACCATCACCCTCAACGTCGCCCAGTCGCAGGGGGGCGGCGGCATCGAGGACCAGGGCAAGCTGACGATCATCAACTCGACCCTGTCGCAGAACACGGCCGCCTCCTCCGGCGGCGACGTTCAACGTCACGCGGTCGGATCCGCGGCGATCACCCAGTCCACGATCACCGCCGGCGACGCCGCTACGGGCGGCGACATCGCCAACGCCGGCGCCCTGAGCGATCGGGCACCAGCACCATCTCGTTCGGCTCGGCGTCCTCGGCCGGCGGCGGCATCGCGAACAGCTTCGGCGCGGCATCGGTCAGCATGGTCGAATTCCACCGTCGCCGACAACACGAGCGTCGGCAGCGGCGGCGGCATCGACTCGCAGGATACGCTCGAGCTGATCAACGACACCATCGCCTATAACCAGGTCCTTGGCCTGGGGACCGGCGCGGCGTGGACGTCGAGTCCGGCACGGCCATCCTGCTCAACACGATCGTTGACCTCAACGCGAGCTCCGCCGGGGCCGACCTGGCCGGCCTGCTCGACCCGAGCAGCTCGAACAACCTCTTCGGCGTCGTCTCCGCCGCGCTGCCCGAGCACCACGCCGAACCTGTCGGGCGTGGCCCAGCCGTTCCTCGGGCCGCTCACCATCCAACGGCGGGCCGACGCAGACCATCGCGCTGCTCGAGGTCGGCGGCCTGTTCAGCCCGGCGATCGACGGCGGCAGCAATCGCGCTGGCGATCGACCCCACGAGCGACAAGCCGCTGACCACCGACCAGCGCGGCGCCCTACGCGGAACGGCCGGGGTCAACGCCGGTGCCAGCGTGGATATCGGTGCCTTCGAGGCCAGCTCGTCCTACCTGGTCACCTCCACCGCCGACTCCGGCATCGTGGCCGGGACGCTGCCGCTCGGGCATCGCAGTGGGCGGGCGGCAGCACCAACGACAACCCCGCGAACATCGGCACTCCCAGCGCCGAACACGGTCGTCTTCGACACGAGCCGGCTCGTTCGCGCACGCCGCAGACGATCACCCTGACGAGCACGCTGCAGCCCTGCCCAGCACCCCGGTAGGCGTCGAGATCCGAGGGCCCCGGCGGCGGGGTCGTCAACCTCAAGGGCGACGGCAGTTCCAGGTCATCAACGTCGAGCGGCGGCACGGCGATCCTCCAGGGCATCACGATCACCGGCGGCTCGGCAAGCTCGGGCGGCGGCATCGGCAACGCCGGCAACCTGACGCTCAACAACATCATCCTCATCGGGCAACACGGCGGCGCAGGGCGGCGGCGTGTTCACCGCGGCGCCGGCAGCTCGCTGGCGATCTCGGGCGGCACCATCGAGAACAACTCGGGCGACGCGGCGCCGGCGTCTTCAGCGGCGGCCGCCTGGGCGTCACGAATGCGACGATCGCTCAGGGCAACACCGCCACCGAGGTCGGCGGCGGAATCGACATGTCCGGCGGCGGCACGCTGACGCTGGCCGGCAGCACGATCACCGAGAACTCGGCGCCCGACGAACGGCGGCGGCCTGTTCCTGGAATATGTGACCGCCACGATCACCGGCGGCAGCATCTCGGGCAACTCGGCCACCCTGGGCGGCGGCGTCTACTCGAACGGGACGGGCAGCCTCGCTGACGATCTCCGGCACCTCGCTGTCCGGGCAACTCGGCGAGCACCGGAGGCGCCGATCGACGCGGGCGGCATCCTCAGCCTCTCGGCCGCGTCGTCTGTCGTCCAACACGGCGGCCGTCGGCGGGGCGATCGACAACTCCGGCCAGGCGACGATCACCGCCTCGACGCTCTCGGCGAACTCGGCGGCGGGTGCCGGCGGCGCGCATCGACAGTCACCGGCACGCTCGCCGTGTCCGCCAGCACCCTTTCGGCGGCAACTCGGGCGGCACCGGCGGCGGCCATCGACAACATCGGGACGCTGACCGTCGGCGGCAGCACGCTGCGCGGCAACTCGGCCGACCTTCGGCGGCGGCATCCACGACGTCAACGGCGTGGGCGACCTCGTCACCAACTCGACCCTCGCCGGCAACTCGGCGACGACCGGCGGCGGCGGCCATCTACGCCAGCCTCAGCAGCCTGACGCTGGTCAACGCCACCGTCGCCTACAACAGCGTCGCCTCCGAACGGCAGTCGGCGCCGGGCGTCGACGCGGCGAACGGCTCGGTCATCCTGTACAACACGATCGTCAACCTCAACACCGGCGGACCGGTTCGACGGACGTGGCCGGGACGATCGCGGGCTCGAACAACCTCGTCGGGACCGTCGGCACGGGCGGGCCGACGAACGGCTCGAACGGGAACCAGGTCGGCGTCGAGCAACCCCGGGCCTGGCCGCGGCCCTGGCGTTCAACGGCGGGCCGACGCAGACCATCGCGCTGGTCGCCGGCAGCCCTGCCATCGACGCCGGGTGCCAACACGATCACGGGCGTCACGGTGTCGATCCATCGACCAGCGGGGTGCCCTCCGCGGCAACGCCGGCGACACGAGCTATGCCTACGCCGGCACGCGGGTGGACATCGGCTCCTTCGAGGCCAGCTCGGAATACCTGGTCACCGCGGGCGCCGACTCGAACGACCTGGGCACGCCTCCGGACGGCCGTGAGCTGGGCCAACGTCAGCACCAACGCCAATCCGGCTACCTGGCCATGACGACCCCCGCGGCCAACACGGTCGACTTCCAACGGGATGTTCTCGTCTTCGCAGACGATCACCCTGTCGCCGGCGCTGGGCAGCCTGGTGCTGTCGAACACGGCGACGCCCATGGCGATCGTCGGGCCCGCCGCCGGCGTGACGATCAGCGGCGGCAATGCCGTCGGCGTGCTCCAGGTGAACAACGGCGTCACGGCGACGCTGACCGACCTGGTGATCATCGGGCGGATCGGCCGTCGACCGGTGCCGGGATCAGCAACGCCGGCACGCTGGCCATCACCGGCTCGACCATCCAGGCGAACACGGCCTCGGGCTCGGGCGGCGGCATCAGCAACACCGGCACGCTCGACCCTCGACGAGCACCACCGTCAGCGGCAACAGCGCGACCGGCTCTGGTGGCGGCATCAGCAACGCCGGGTCGCTGGTCCTGACCTCGAGCACGGTCAGCGGCAACTCGGCGACGGTCAGCGGCGGCGGGATCTCCGACCCGGGAACCCTCACGCTGACCACCAGCCACATCACGGGGCAACTCGGCCGCCGGTCGGAGGCGGCCTGGCGACGGCGGGCAAGCTCATCGTGACCGGCTCGACGATCTCGGGGAACTCGGCGGGGACCTCCGGGGGCGGGCTCGTCGATCCTGGCGGGCGGCAGTGCCACGCTGTCCGGCTCGTCCATCGTGTCGGGCAATACGGCGGGCACGGGCAGCGCCGGCGGATCCGGCGGCGGCATGGACAACGCGGGTACGCTGACCGCTCAGCTACTCGACGATCTCGTCGAATAGCTCCACCGGCAAGGGCGGCGGCGTGGACAATGAGCTGGCCGGGACGCTTCACGGCCAGCTACTCGACCATGTCGGGCAACGCTGCGACGCTGTTCGGCGGCGGCGGCCTGGATAACTCCGGAACGGCCGCACTCAGCTTCTCGACGGTCTCGTCGAATTCCGCCACCACCAGCGGCGGCGGGATCGGCAACGAGGGGACGGGCGTCCTGAACCTCACCGGCTCGACCCTGAGCGCGAACTCGGTGACGTCCACGGGCGGCGGCCTGTCGAACGCCGGCACCGCCAGCCTGAGCAACACGACCATCGCCGGCAACAAGTCCAGCCGAGGCGGCGGGCTTTACGACACGGGCGTCCTGACGGTCGTGAATACCACCATCGCCTACAACAGCGGTCGCGGCCGGCGGGGCGGCGGGCGGCCTGGACGCCGTCAGCGGCACGACGGCCCTCTACAACACGATTGTGGCCCTGAATACCTCGGGCGCCGGTGCCGCCAGCGATGCGGCCGGCAGTCTGGCCCCGGTCAGCGTCTACGACCTGTTCGGCACCGGCGGCTCGGGCGGGTTGACGGCGTCCTCGATCAACGGCCTGATCACCAACGTCAAGAACGCCGGCGCTCGGCACCCTGAGCTCCAACGGCGGACCGACCCAGAGTATCTCGCTGATGCTCGGCAGCCCGGCGATGGACGCCGCCTCGGTGTCGATCCCCGGCCTGACGGTGCCGACCACCGACCAGCGGGGTGCCCTGCGCGGGACCGCCGGGTTGAATGCCGGGTTGAAGCCCGACATCGGCGCGTACGAGGCCAGCTCGTCCTATCAGGTCGCGACGACCACCGACTCGGTCAACATGGGCACGCTGCGTTCGGCGATCGCCTGGGCCAACGTGAGCACCAACGCGAATCCGGCGAACCTCACGCCCAACGCGACCGCGCCCAATACGGCCGTCTTCAACACGGGCGGGGCCTTCTCCACACCGCAGACGATCACGATCAACCCGGCGCTGGGGCCGATCCAGCTCTCGACCGCCCTGGCCTCGGGCGAGGCGATCGACGGGACCGCATCGCGGGGCCTGACGATCAGCGGCGGAGGCGTGACGCAGGTGTTCACGGTCGCCGCGGGCGCCAATGCCATGCTGAGCGGGGTGAAGGTCACGGGCGGCTGGTCGGCCACCTCGGGCGGTGCCATCAGCAACATGGGCAACCTGACCGTCAACAATTCGACGCTCAGCGGCAATACCGCCGGGGCCGGTGGCGGCGCGATCGATGACATGGGCCAACTGACGATCCAGGCTTCGACCTTGAACGCCAACTCGGCCACCTCGTACGGCGGGGCGATCGATGTCGAGTCGGCGGGCAAGTTCACCGCGGTCAACAGCACGTTCGCGAACAACGCGGCCGGCCAGGGCGGCGGCGTGTACTCCACCGGAAACATGACGGCGATCAACGACACCATCGCCTACAACGTGACCACGTCGGCGGCCTCGGGCGGCGGCCTGAACGCGGCGGGCGGCACCACCACGCTCTTCAACAGCATCGTGGCGTTGAACACCGACTCGGCCGGGACCAACGCGCCCGACGACATCGCCGGCACGGTGGTCGCCGCCAGCTCGTACAACCTCGTCGGGACCGGCGGCTCGGGCGGACTGACCAACGGCGTCAACGGCAACCTGGTCGGCGTGGCCAACCCCGGCCTGGCCCCGGGCCTGGGCAACAACGGCGGTCCGACCGAGACGATCCCGCTGGTGGGCACCAGTCCGGCCATCGCGGCCGCCCCGCCGTTGATCGACTCGCAGTCGATCTCGCTGGACCAGCGCGGTGCGCTCCGCGGCTCGCTGGGGACCACGAACATCGACATCGGCTCGTTCGAGCTCAGCAGCGATTACCTGGTGACGAACGCCGGGGACTCGACGATCCCTGGCACCCTTCGCTCGGCGATCGCCTGGGCCAACGCCGACACCACCTCGGGCCTGACGACCCCGCTGGTCATCACGTTCGACACGTCGCACCTGTTCGCCACGCCCCAGCAGATCGTCCTCGGGCTCGGCTCGCTGGCGCTGACCAATACGACCCGGCCGATCGTGATCGCCGGGCCGGGCGCCGCGGATGTTACGCTCAACGGCAACAACGCTTACGGCGTCCTGACCGTCGCGGCCGGGGTGAACCTGACCCTCGTGGGCCTGACCATCGCCGACGGCAGCTCGACCAGCGGCGGCGGCATCAACAACGCGGGGACGCTGACGATCGGCACCGCGGTCATCGGCGGAAACGCGGTCACCAGCGGCGTCTCGTTCAACAACAACACGACGCCCTCGGGGTCCGGTGCCGCGATCGCCAACACGGGGACGCTCACCGTCGTGAGCAGCGGGTTCTACAGCAACTCGGGCTCGTACTACGGCGGGGCGATCTTCAACGACGATGGGACCGCGACGATCTCGAACTCGAATTTCGTCGGCAACTCGACCGTGTACGGCCTGGGTGGCGCGATCGACAACTTCGGCGGCAAGCTCAACGTGATCGGCGGCAACTTCCAGGGGAACACGTCGTTCCAGGGCGGTGCCATCTACAACCGGAACGATGCGACGACGGTGCCCGGTACGACGCTGCCCGGCATCGCCACCGTCAACGGCGCGACGATCACCGGCAACTCGGCCTACCAGGGAGGCGGCCTGTTCAACGAGGGCACCCTGAACTTGCTGAACAGTCTGGCCGCCAGCAACAGCGCGTTCCAGGGTGGTGCCGTCTCGAACAACTTCGGCGGGACGGCCACGATCACCGACAGCACCCTGGCCAATAACACCGCCCAGCAGTACGGCGGAGCCATCGACAACGTCAGCACGCTGACGCTCGTCAGCGACACCATCGCCTATAACGTGGTCAGCCCCGGCGGCTCGGGCGGCGGCATCGACGCCTACAGCGGCAGCACCGCGATGTACGACACGATCGCCGAGCTCAACACGGTGGGCACCGGGAAGACGGCCGTGCGGAACGACATCAGCGGCGGGTTGGCCACCGGCAGCTCGTATAACATGGTGGGGACGGGCAGCCTGGTGAATGGCGTCAATAACAACATCGTGGGATCTCTGACCCCCGGGCTGGCCCCATCGCTGACAAGTAACGGCGGGGCCACCCAGACCCTCGCGCTGTACGTCGGCAGTCCGGCCATCGGCGCGGGGAGCGCCTCGATCGCCGGGATCACGATCCCGCTGACCGACCAGCGCGGAGTGGCGAGGCCGACCAACGGTTTCGACATCGGAGCCTTCCAGGGCTCGATCGCGGCACCGGTGACTTCTTCCTCGACGACGCCGACGTCCTCGGCGACGCCTGCAGCCGTCGTCGCGACGAGTCTCAGCGTCGCGGCGCCGATCAGCACGATCGCAGCGGCGACCGCCGCGCCGGTCGTGAACGGCCCGTCGCCCTTCATCGGGCGACACCTCACCGCCAAGGGCCACAGGAAGGCGAAGGCAGTGCACAATGCCACCGGCTCTCACGGCGTGCCGGCCCACAAGGTTGAACTGTCGCGAAAGACGGTCAAGGTCCGGGTCGCGAAGAAGCCTGTCTGATCCCAGGAACTCTCGGCCGCATCCGACGCCCCGTCCGACTGGCGTGGCGCCTGGAACAAGCGTCTCATGAAGGGCCGGGCCATCGCCGATCGGGTCATACCGATCGGCGGGCCCGGCCCTCTCGCTTACTTCCCTGACGCGAGCGTCATTACAAACCCCTCAACCGGCAATATCGCTACCATCGCCAGACTTGTCCAGATCCGAGGTGGGCCCGCCCACAATTCGCCGGATGCTCCGGAAAATCTTCAAGAAAATGGAAAAATTTCTACTCGTTGGTAGATAAGGACTTGGATCAATATTTCTGCTCGGTGAGCCGGTAGGTGCATTTCAATTTCTGCAATCCTGATACATCCTGTATATAGGGGGATGAAGAAAAGGCCAGGGTAGACAGGGGGAAGAGGGGGCCGAGGATACAAGATTGCATGCAGTCTAGCAATCAAATCACAGGGCAACACGAGGAAGTGCTGCTCGCGGAAAACGGGGCGCTGTCGAGTGCCTCGATGCCCAGGCGGACATGATCGTCCCTGACGGCGACGACGATGACCCTGATGTCGGCGTTGATGCTGATCGACTTGCTCTTGTTCCGGCCCAAGACCAGTATCGGTAGTTCCGGGTCACGGCGTGTCGCGAACCAGAGTCCTCTCGCCGTCGCCGATGCGGAAATGGACGCTGGTGACCTTACCGCCGGTGTCGGTCTGGAAAGTGAACTGGCCGTCGGTGTGGGGCATGTCGAACTGGGTCTCGGAGATCGGTTCCAGCGCCAGCGCGATGGTGCGCGTGGGCAGGAGCAGGGTGAGGTGATCGCCGTCGCGAGCGATCCTCCACGGCGGTGAGTCGGGCCGGGATTGGGGGCGGTAGTTGCCGGCGTAGCGGTCGAGCAGATCCTGGGAGATCTTCACGGTCCGGGTCCGTTTCTGGCGGTCGGCTGACGGCGCGGGACGCTCGGGGAGCTTGCGGAGCCAGATGTTGCGATAGCGAACCGGGTGGTCGTGGTCCTGAAGCTGGATCGGCCCGCCTAGGCCCTGCCGGGGGTCGTACGGGAGGCCCTGGAGCCACGCCGTGGGGCCGAATGGCTCCTCGTTGTTCTGCACCAGGATGCCGTTGTGGAACAGGGTCACCCGCGCAGGCGGCGATCAATCGGCCCGATGCGTCGAACCGCGGGCGGCGGAAGGCGACGTCGTAGGTCTGCCATTGCCCCGGCGGACGCGAGGCATTGAACAGCGGCGGATATTGGCCGTAGATCGCACCGGCCTGGCCGTCGGCGTAGGTGTCGGCCTGGTAAGAGTCGAGGACCTGGAGCTCGAACTCGCCCATCAGGAAGACCCCGCTGTTGCCGCGGTCCTGGCCGGCGCCATGGGGAGGGTCGGGCGTGGACCATTCGACGTGGAGCTGGATGTCGCCGAAGCTCGCACGGGTCTCGATCGCCCCCGCGCCGGGAACCGTCTGCATGGCACCTTCGACGACCTTCCACCGCGCCGGGCCGCCGCCTTCACGCGGCTTCCAGGCGTCGAGGCTCGTGCCGTCGAACAGGATGATCGCGTCCTTCGGCGGCCGCGTGGCGATCCCGGAATCGGCCGGCTCGACGACCGCTGGCCGCGGGCGGTGGATGTCGTGCTGACGCCATCGCGGCGGATCGGCGTCGGTGCGATCGCCGTCCGCGGCCATCACCATCACCACGGCAAGGCCGGCGGGCGCGACGAGCGCGGCGGCGAGCGTACGCGGATGACGCCATCGCATGAGTGTCACTCCAGGGATCGGGTCATAAGAACCAAACTGGTGCCGCGGGCGCCGGGGCCTACTCGGCCTTGCCGACGAGCTGCCGACTCGAGGTCGGGCCGAAACCGACGTTGGACCCGGAATCGAGGACCAGTTGATCGTCGCTGAACTTGAGCTTCAGGTGGATGGTGAACGGCGTCTCGTAGAAGCAGATCCTGGCCTCGTAGGTATCGGGGGCCGTCCAGGCGCCGCTGGCGGCGGCCGGCTGGTCGGGCAGCATCGAGCCGAAGGCCATCCGGCCCTTCGACCACGAGCCCGAGCCGCAGGCCATCCGCGACTCGGTCCCTGCGACGCGGGCGACCAGGGTCACCGGGCCGCCGCGCTCCTTGCATTCGAGGGCCAGCGACTCGATCTTGCGATCGTTCGCGGGGAAGGTGTAGGTGCGGCTCGGAAGCTTCTCGGGCGACGCCGAT
The DNA here is from genome assembly GCA_963771445.1 of uncultured Planctomycetota bacterium. Classification (GTDB taxonomy): domain Bacteria; phylum Planctomycetota; class Planctomycetia; order Isosphaerales; family Isosphaeraceae; genus JAKAUH01. The sequence goes on from CAVYTQ010000005.1 coordinate 276,294, forward strand.
CCTTGCTGCGGCCGCAGCGTGAGGTGCGCCAGGGTCTGCTCGAGCCGCGACCGTGCGGCATCGTCGGGTCCAAGCGCACCGGGCTTCATCGCCGGCAGGAGACGGTCCCAGACGAGGTTGAGGACGGCCTGCATGTCGCGGACGCCGCTCGTGATCGCGACGACAGCGTCCTGCTCGGGCAGGACGATGCAGTACTGGCCGAAGGCGCCGTCGCCGCGGTAGGCGCCGTGGCGGCAGCGCCAGAACTGGTAGCCGTAGCCCTGGTCCCAGTCGCTCTTCGGGTTGCTGCCGTTGGAGGTCTGACGGGCCGTCGCCGCGTCGACCCACGACGCGGGCACGAGCTGTCGGCCGTTCCACTGGCCGCGCTGGAGATAGAGCTGGCCGAACCGGGCGATGTCCTCGGTACGGACGCTCAGCCCGTAGCCGCCGAGCGAGACACCCTGCGGACTCGTGCCCCAGGTGGGGTTCTCGATGCCAAGCGGCTCGAAGAGGCGAGGCCGAAGATAATCGAGGACGGTCTGCCCCGTGGCCTTCTGCACGATGGCCGAGAGCATGTAGGTCGCCGACGTGTTGTACAGGAAATGCGTGCCGGGCTTGTGCGGCACGGGCTGGGCGAGGAAGACGCGGGTCCAGACCTCGCCCTCGGGCCGCTTCGGCTCTTCCTGATGCCCGGTGGACATCCGCAACAGGTCGCTCACGCGCATCGATTTCAGATTCTGGCTCGGCCTGGCCGGAGCGTCGTCGGGGAAGAACTTGAGTACCTCGTCGTCGAGGCTCAGCTTACCCTCGGAGATCGCCAGTCCCACGGCCGTCGAGGTGAAGCTCTTGCTCAAGGAGTAGAGGGCATGCGGTGATCCCGCCGAGTAGGGAGTCCACCATCCCTCGGCGACGACATGGCCGTGCCGCACCAGCATGAAGCTGTGGAACGAGTCGATCTGCTTGTCGGCCGCCTCGACGAAGGCCAGCAGGGCCGACGACGAGATACCCTGCGCCTCGGGAGTGCTGCGCGGCAACGAGACCGCCGACGGACGATCACCGGCGAGGGCGATCGAGCCGGCAAACAGTACGACCACGGCCGACAGGAGTCGTTTCATGTGCGCGACCTGGTGGGAAACGGGGGGGTGGAGCAGGACAAGAGGCCCGGCGATCTCGGATCATCCCCGATCGGCAGGGTCGATGCAACGGGTTGGGGGTGGATCAACCGGCGCCGAGGACTTCACGAATGGTCCGGGCGTTGACGGGCCGGATCACGCCCTTCTCGGTGATGATGCCGGAGATCAGGTTGGCGGGGGTGACGTCGAAGGCGGGGTTGTAGACGTCGACGCCGTCGGGAGCCGTCTGGCGGCCGAAGCCGTGGGTGATCTCGCGGGGGTCGCGGTGCTCGATCGGGATGGATGTGCCGTCGGAAATGGACAGGTCGAAGGTGCTCGAAGGGGCGGCGACGTAGAACGGGATGCCGTGCGCCCGGGCCAGCAGGGCGACGCCGTAGGTGCCGATCTTGTTCGCGGTGTCGCCGTTGGCGGCGATCCGGTCGGCGCCGACGACGACCATCTGGATCTTGCCCTCGCGCATGACCTGCGCGGCCATGCTGTCGCAGATCAGGGTCACGGGGATGCCGCGGCGCTTGAGCTCCCAGGCCGTGAGCCGCGCCCCCTGGAGCAGCGGGCGGGTCTCGTCGGCGAAGACGCGGAGCGGATTGCCCTGCTCGTGCGCCGCGAAGATCACGGCCAGGGCCGTGCCGTAGTCGGCCGTCGCCAGCCCGCCGGCGTTGCAGTGCGTGAGGATCCCCTGGCCGGGCCCGACCAGGGCCGCGCCGTGGCGGCCGATGGCGCGGCACATCGCCCGATCCTCGTCGTCGATGTGTCGGGCCTCCGCCAGCAGCCGGTCGAGCAGTCCCGCCGCGCCCAGGTCACGGGTTTCGGCCGAGTCCGCCAGGGCGTCCATGCGGTCGAGCGCCCAGAACAGGTTGACGGCGGTCGGGCGGCTGGTGCGCAGCGACGCCGACGCCTCGCGCAGGGCCTCGCGGACCGTCTCGACGCGGTCGGTGCCGCGCGGACCGGCCGCCGAGCACGGCCCCGTAGGCCGCCGCGATCCCGATCGCCGGCGCACCGCGAACCCGCAGCGAGCGGATCGCCTCCCAGACCGCCGGGACGTCGCGGCACTCGATCTCGACGAACTCGGTGGGCAGCAGCGTCTGGTCGATAAGCCGCGAGGCAGCCCGACGCCGCGTCGCCCTCCCACCGCACCGTCGTAATCCGGTCCTCGGGCAAGGGATCAGTCCTCCAGGTCCTCGTCCTCGTCTTCGTCTTCGTCCTCGGCCTCCTCGGGGTCGATCCAGGCGTAGAACTCGGAGAAGACGTCCCAGATATTCCGCATGGCGCCCTTCAGGTCGCCGGGCTTGAGCGGCCCGTGCGGCCCGGCATAGCCGGCGACCTCGGTCGCCAGCCGGAGCAGGTCGAGGTTCTGCCGGCGCATCTCGAGGAAGATCTGGCTCTGGGTGTCGAGCTCCAGGGCCTCCTCGAGGGCCTCCTCGGCCAGGGCCTCCTCGGCCTCGAGATCGTCGTCATGATCGTGGTCGTGATCGTGGTCGTGACTGTGACCATTAGGCTCGTTAAGGTCGGCGTCGAAGTCGTTGGCGTTCATGGGATCCTCCTGCGAGTGGTCGGGCGATGGGTCGGCGCCGTCGGGCCGACAGGAAGGTGGCCATCGTCCGATCGTTGGGTCAGGCGCGGCCCGCGACGACCGGCAATCGTACGCCGGCGCCGTCCCCGGGGACGGCCGACGCGGTGTCGTCGAGCGGGTGATACGGCAAACCGAAGGTCTGGGCGACGGCCAGGTTGGTCACCCGGCCGCCGGTGATATTCACGCCCTCGGCCACGCCGGGATCGGCGGCGGCGAGCCCTCGCCAGCCCAGGCGGGCCAGTTGCAGCACGTAGGGCAAGCGTGACGTTGCACAGGGCATAGGTGCTGGTGCGGCCGACGGCCCCGGGCATGTTGGCCACGCAGTAATGGACCACGCCGTCGATCACGTAGGTCGGATGGCGGTGGGTCGTGGGCCGGCTGGTCTCGATGCAGCCGCCCTGGTCGATGGCGACGTCGACGATCACCGCCCCGTTCTTCATCCGCGCCAGGTCGTCGCGCCGGACCAGCCGCGGCGCCCGGGCGCCGGTGATCAGCACGGCGCCGATGACCAGGTCGGCCCGCTCGATCGACTCGAGGATCGTGTGCCGGTCGGAATAGAGCGTGGTGACGTTCGGCGGCATGATGTCGTCGAGATAGCGAAGCCGGTCGAGGTTGACGTCGAGGATGCGGACGGTCGCGCCCAGGCCGGCGGCGACCTTGGCCGCGTTGGAGCCGACGATCGCCGCCGCCCAGGATGGCGACCTCGGCCGGGGCGACGCCCGGCACGCCCGAGAGCAGGATGCCGCGCCCCTCCTGGGGCCGCTCGAGGTACTTGGCCCCCTCCTGGATGCTCATCCGCCCGGCGACCTCGCTCATCGGCGTCAGCAAGGGAAGCCCGCCCCGGGCGTCGCGCAGGGTCTCGTAGGCGATGGCCGTGATCCCGCTGTCGATGATCGCGGTCGTCAGGTGCTCGTCGGCGGCGAAGTGGAAGTAGGTGAAGAGCGTCTGGTCGGGCCGAAGGTGCGGCCACTCCTGCGGGCAGCGGCTCCTTGACCTTGACCACCAGGTCGGCCGCCGACCAGATCTCGTCGGCCGTCGGCGACGATGGTCGCCCCGGCCGACTCGTACTGGGCGTCGGCGATCCCGCTGCCGAGGCCCGGCACCGGCCTCGACCAGCACCGTATGGCCGGCCTGGGTCAGCTCTTCCGCGCCGACCGGCAGCATCGCCACCCGGTACTCGTCCGACTTGATCTCCCGCGGCACTCCGACGATCATCCGATCCAACCCCCCTGCACCGTCGCAACCTGAGCCTCGCCCCGCGCGGACCGTCTCCGCCGGCTTTCAATCCTCGCAACATTCGATCAGACCGGGCCGTGAGAATCAAGGGGATGTGACGGCCGATGCCTGGACGGAAGCTCAGGAGCTCGGTCGGTAGAGCCCGTGAGCTTCGATGTAGGCCTCGACCCCGCGGGGCACCATGTAGCGGACGCTGCGCCCCTCGGCAAGGCGGGGGCGCAGGTCGCTCGACGCGATCCCGACCGGCGGAATGGCGACCCACGCCAGCGGGAAGGCGCCGGGGCCGAATTCGGGCAGGTGGTTCGCGTCCACCTCCTCGATTCCCGGCCGGTTCACGACGACGATCGTCGCCAGCCGCGCGATCCGCTCGGGCTCGCGCCAGGTGGGAAGGTCGGCCAGGCTGTCGGCGCCGATCAGGAAGAATAGCTCGTCATCGGGATGGTCGCGACGGACCGTTTCGAGCGTCTCGACGCTGTAATGCGGTCCGGGACGCGTGGCCTCGATGTCCGACACCACGAACGCGGGGTGGCTCGCCACGGCAATCCGGGCCATCTCCAGCCGGTGCGCCACGGCCGTCCGGCCTCCCGGCTTGTGCGGCGGCGAGCCGGTCACGACCAGCCAGACCCGGTCCAGCCGGCAGGCCTCGCGGCACTGCTCGGCCAGGATCAGATGGCCGATGTGAATCGGGTCGAACGTCCCGCCGTAGAGTCCGATTCGCATCGCCCGAACGCCCTCACCATTGACCCAACCGGCACGACCGCGCATGCAAAGGCGGCCGACCGGCGTTTCCTTGTGGACAAACGTGCAGAAATCGGTTGTACTGACGACGTTCGGCGTAAGATCATTCCGGCGAGAACCGACGATAGGGCCGGGCTGCGGGAGTTGTCAACGGCACAGGCTGTTGCACGGGCGACCCGCCTACCGGGAAGTGGCTCAAACGTTTCGCGGCCGACGACGGTGCGTCCATGAACTCCTTCCCCCCGACCGATGGTGTCAACCGACGTGCCCGGGACGAAGGCGAGGGCCGGCGGGTTGATGGCCGCGCCGGGGGCTTTGGCGGCGACGGGGCGATCGCGTCGCAGCCGGCGTGGTTCGGCCTGGAGGGGACGAGCCCGAGGTGGGCGGTCCGTACGCGGGCGTGGTCTTCAACCGGCCGATCGACCAGGTGCTGACGTACCGCGTGCCGGCGCGGCTCGCGGGGTCGATCCGCGTGGGCCAGCGGGTGCGGGCGCCGCTGGGCCGGGGTGACAAGCTCGCGGCCGGTTACTGCGTGCGGATTGAAGAGAGCGCGCCGGAGGGACTCGACCGGCTGCGAATCAAGGCGATCCTGGAGATCCTCGATCCCGTTCCGTTGATCGACGACCGGATGCTCGAGCTGACCCGATGGCTGGCCGAGTACTACGCCTGCTCGTGGGGCCAGGCGCTCGATGCGGCCGTCCCGGCGGGCGTGAAGAAGCACGCGGGCACACGCATCGGCACCTTCCTCGTCGTCCCCGAGGAAACCCGCGAGGCGCTCCGGTCCGGGCCCGACGCGCCGAAGCTCTCGTCCAAGCAGGCCGCGGCGCTCGAGGTCCTCTGCCGAGGCGACGAGCCGCTGACGATCGCGGACGTCTGCCGGCTGGCCCGGTGCGGCCCGGGACCCGTGCAGGCGATCCTCAAGCAGGGGCTGGTCCACACCGTCCGCCGCCGGCTGCCGGTCGGGCCGGGCGAGCACGGAGCCAGGGGATCAAGCCGCAAGCAGGACGGCGGATCGTCGCCCCGCGTGGCGGCGGCCGTTGAGGCCAATCCCGCCGCGCCCGCGGCGCCCCGGCGCCGGCACTCGAGCTGACCGCCGAGCAGGCGTCGACGCTGGCGAGGATCGACCCGGCGCTGAGATCGGGCGGATTCGCGCCGGTCCTGATCCACGGGGTGACCGGCAGCGGCAAGACCGAGGTATATCTGTCGGCCATCGAGCGTGTGGTGGCCCGGGGCCGCGAGGCGATCGTGCTGGTCCCGGAGATCAGCCTGACGCCGCAGACGATCCGCCGGTTCCGCCGACGGTTTGGCCGGGTCGCCGTGCTGCACAGCCACCTGAGCGACGCCGAGCGGCACCGGCACTGGCAGAGCATCGCCGCGGGCGAGATCGAGGTCGTCGTCGGCGTGCGCTCGGCCGTCTTCGCGCCGGCGCGTTCGACTGGGGCTGATCGTCATCGACGAGGAGCACGAGGGCACATTCAAGCAGGAGACCACGCCGCGCTACCACGCCCGCGACGTGGCGGTGAAGCGGCGCAGATGGAGGGGATTCCGATCCTGCTGGGCTCGGCGACGCCTTCGCTCGAGACCTGGCGGAACGCCGAGCGCGGCCGGTATCTCCGGCTGTCGATGCCGTCGCGGGTGGGGGGCCGGCCGATGCCCGAGGTCGAGCTGATCGACCTGCGGCACGAGAAGACCCCGCTGGGCGGACTGTCCGAGACGCTCCGCCAGGCGATGTCGCGGGCGCTGGCGGATGGCGGGCAGGTCATCCTGCTGTTGAACCGCCGCGGCTTCCACACGTTCGTGATCTGCCCGAAATGCGGCGAGGTCGTCAAGTGCCACGCCTGCGACGTCGCCGCGACCTACCACAAGTCGCGCCACTTGCTGGTCTGCCACACCTGCGACGCCGAGCGGGCATGCCCGCCGGCCTGCCCGTCCTGCCGGGCCACGGGCCTCCATTACGGCGGGATCGGGACCGAGCGGCTGGAGCGTGAGATCGAGGTGGCGTTCCCGGAGTATGTCTCGCGTCGGATGGACTCGGACACGATGCGATCGCCGGGCAGCCACGAGGAGGTGCTGGCGGCGTTCAAGGCGGGCGAGGTCCGGATCCTGATGGGCACGCAGATGATCGCCAAGGGGCTGGACTTCCCCGAGGTGACGCTCGTGGGCGTGGTGAACGCCGACACGGCCTTGCACCTTCCCGATTTCTGCGCGGCCGAGCGGACCTTTCAACTGGTGGCGCAGGTGGCGGGCCGCACCGGCCGCGGCGACCGGCCGGGCCGGGTGCTGGTGCAGACCTACGCGCCCGAGCACCCCGCGATCCAGGCGGCGGCGCGGCACGACTATCACGCGTTCGTCGCCAGCGAGCTGCCCGAGCGCGAGAAGTACGGCGTGCCGCCGTTCGGCCGGCTGATCCGGCTGATCGCCCGCGGCCCGGAGGAGTCGGCCGTATTCGCCTATCTGAAAGAGGTGGTCGATGCGCTGCGGCGATCGGCCGAGCCCTCGGTCCGCGTGCTGGGCCCGGCGCCGGCGCCGATCTTGAAGATCCGCAACCTGTACCGATTCCACATCCAGCTCCGCTGCCCCGGCCCTCGGCCGCTGCAGGTGCTGGCGCGCACGGTGCCGCCCACGGTCCCCCCGCCGCATGGCATCGAGCTGGCGATCGACGTCGACCCCATCCACATGCTGTAAGTCCCGCCGCCATCGGGACCCGGGGCCGCCGCTCGCGGGTGGGTGTCGGCCGACCTGTCGCGAAGGATGAGGGAAATTCCGAAAAAATCCTCCGGAAAGGCTAAAGTCCGATTTACAACCCGGGGGCATCCGAGTATCTTCCGCCGCGTTCGCTCACGACCGGGATTCCGCGACGACCGGGACTCATGGCTGAGTCCCGCCCCGATCCGGCAGGAGGCCGAGATGCAGGCCGCGACACATCCTTGTCTTCCCCTCGAAAAGCACGGCCGCGACGGTTCGGCGTACCACGAGACGCCGACGGGCGTCGTTTCGTGGCGATGAAGATCGCGACGATCCGGCGGTAGCCAGGTCCGTGACGCCCACGGGCGTTGAGCACAGCATTCGTGAAGTCGCAGGAAGGATCGCGACTCTCCCATCCCTTTCAGGAGGAAATGATGCGCATGACAAGAGGGTGGACTGGATTCCGCACCGCGGTCATCGCCCTGGGCCTGCTCGCCGCGAGCACCCACCACGCCAACGCCGATGACATCCTGACCTACAGCACGTCGGGCGCCGTCGGGACCAGCGGGATCACCGGATCCAACGTCATCAGCTTCGTCCCGGTCCAGAGCGAGTCGGTTGACACCGCCTCGAACATCTCGATGGGATACTTCCAGGTCGCCCCGCTGGCCGCGGGCATGTTCGACCACCTACAACGACACCCCGGTCAGCCTGACCCTCGTGCCGAACGCGTTCGACAACACGACCGTCAGCGACATGCCGATCACGATCACCGGCCACCTGAACGGGACGGTGACCGGCCCGTACCAGTCGAGCGTGCAGGCCACGTTCGACACGATCACCAGCCCGACGTTCGCCGTGCCCGGCGGGACCGGCAGTCTCAGCTTGCTGAAGAACGACCAGGAGCTGCTGGTGCCCTCGTCGGTCAACAACGGCCAGACGACGTTGCAGGCCCAGATCGCGACGTCGGGCGTCACCCACGTGCCGGAGCCCAGCACCATCGCGCTGTTCGTCAGCATGGTGGGCGGCCTCGGCCTTCGCCGCCTGGTCCAGAATCGCCGCCGCCGGGCCGCGGCGTGACCGCGCCGGCCCACGATTGACCGACCCAACCCCGATGCCCCCGGCGATCACGCGCCGGGGGTTTCCGCGCGCCCGAGCTGGTGCTCGCACGAGGGGAATACCCGGCTGATACGAGATCGGCCCGGGCATCCAGTCGCTGGCGCGTCGGGCTCGTATGAGGCATCCACTCGCTGGCGCGTCGGGCTCGTAAGGGCGAAGGAACCTTGAGGCGGGTTAGGATCGGGCGGACGCAGCGAAGTCGCTCGGTACCAGAATGCATCGGCTCTTAATGCCTGCCGTCGAGCGCCTCCTGGGTCTGGCATTCACCCCGCGCGACCTCACGTCTTCTTGCGTCGCGCGATACCGCCGGATCAGCGCGTTGGTCGAGCTGTCGTGCGAGAGCTTCGGCTCGTCCTTCGCTTCGAGCTCGGGGATGATCCGCTTGGCCAGGACCTTGCCCAGCTCGACGCCCCACTGGTCGAACGAGTCGATCCGCCAGATCGTCCCGGCGTGAAGACGCTGTGCTCGTAGAGCGCCACCAGCGTGCCCAGGATTCCGGGCGTGAGCTGATCGGCGAGGATGACGCTCGACGGTCGATTCCCCTCGAAGGTCCGGTGCGGCACCAGCCAGTCGGGCGTCCCCTCGGCCTTGACCTCGTCGGCCGTCTTGCCGAACGCCAGCGCCTCGGCCTGGGCGAACACGTTGGCCATCAGCAGGTCGTGGTGGTTGCCCAGCGGGTTGAGCGACCGGCAGAAGCCGATGAAGTCGCACGGGATCAGCCGCGTGCCCTGGTGGATCAGCTGATAGAACGAGTGCTGGCCGTTCGTCCCCGGCTCGCCCCAGTAGATCGGGCCCGTGGCGTAGTCGACCCGACGGCCGTCCAGGGTCACCGACTTGCCGTTGCTCTCCATCGTCAACTGCTGGAGGTACGCCGGGAACCGCTTGAGGTACTGATCATACGGCAGCACGGCCACCGTCTCGGCGCCGAAGAAATCGTTGTACCAGACCGTCAGCAGTCCCAGGATCACCGGCAGGTTGCGCTCGAAGGGCGTCGTGCGGAAATGCTCGTCCATGGCGTGGAACCCGTCGAGCATCGCGCGGAAGTCCTCCGGCCCGACCGCGATCATCGTCGACAGCCCGATCGCCGAGTCCATCGAGTACCGGCCGCCGACCCAGTCCCAGAAGCCGAACATGTTCGCGGTGTCGATGCCGAACTTCGTCACCTCGGCCGCGTTGGTCGAGACCGCGACGAAATGCTTGGCGATCGCCGCTTCGTCCTTGAGCGTCGCCAGGCACCACGCGCGGGCGGATCTGCGCGTTGGTCATCGTCTCCAGCGTCGTGAAGGTCTTCGACGAGACGATGAACAGCGTCTCGGCCGGGTCGAGGTCCCGGGTGGCCTCGACGAAGTCGGTGCCGTCGACGTTGGAGACGAAGCGGAAGGTCAAGGCGCGGTCGCTGTAATGCCGAAGGGCCTCGTAGGCCATCACCGGTCCGAGGTCCGAGCCGCCGATGCCGATATTGACCACGTTGCGGATCGGCTTGCCGGTGAAGCCCTTCCACTCGCCGCTACGGATTCGTTCGGCGAACGCCGACATCTTGTCGAGGACCGCATGGACCTCGGGCACGACGTCCTTGCCCTCGACCAGGATCGAGCTGCCCCTCGGGCGCGTAGGGCGACATGCAGCACGGCGCGATGCTCGGTGACGTTGATCTTGTCGCCGCGGAACATGGCGTCGATCCGGTCGCGCAGGCCGGCTTCCTCGGCGAGCTGCACGAGCAGCTTGATCGTCTCGTCGGTCAGGCGATGCTTCGAGTAGTCGAGGTACAGGCCGACGCCCTCGGCCGCGAGCCGCTCGCCCCGGTTCGGATCCACGCTGAAGAGCTCGCGGAGGTGCCGCTCGCGCACCTGCCGGTAATGGGCCTCGAGCGCCTTCCAGGCGGGCAATTCGCGAAGACTCGTGGTGCTCATCGGATGGTCCCCGGTTGGGTGGCAGGAAGTCGGACGTTCGGCCGATCGGGCGTATCGGCGGGTCAGCCCAGCGCCTCGGCGACGATCTGCTGCGCCTCGGAGACGATGGCCTCGAGATGGGCCTCGTCGCGGAAGCTCTCGGCGTAGATCTTGTAGATGTTCTCGGTGCCCGACGGCCGGGCGGCGAACCAGCCGTTCTCGGCCACGACCTTGAGCCCGCCGATCGGCGCGTCGTTGCCGGGCGCCGGGTCAGCCGGGCGACGATCGGCTCGCCCGCCATCGTCGCCGCCTTCACCGCGGAGGGGTCGAGCTTGCCCAGCCGGGCCTTCTGCTCGGGCGTCGCCGGGGCGTCGATCCGCGTGTAATAGGGGGTCCCGTACTGCGCCGTCAGCTCGCGGTAATGGTCGCCCGGGTCCTTGCCGGTACGCGCCAGGATCTCGGCGGCGAGCAGGTCCATGATCGGTCCGTCCTTGTCGGTCGTCCAGACCTGCCCGTTGCGGCGGAGGAAGCTGGCGCCGGCGCTCTCCTCGCCGCCGAAGCCCAACGAGCCGTCGAGCAGGCCCGGGACGAACCACTTGAAGCCGACGGGGACCTCGCGGAGCGTACGACCGAGGCCGGCGACCACCCGGTCGATCAGCCCGCTGCTGACGAGGGTCTTGCCGATCGCCACGGTCTTCGACCACTCCGGCCGATGCCCCAGCAGGTAGCGGATCGCCACGGCCAGGAAATGGTTCGGGTTCATCAGCCCCATCGACCGGGTGACGATCCCGTGCCGGTCCGAGTCCGGGTCATTGCCGAACGCCAGGTCGAAGCGATCCTTCAGGCCCACGAGGCTCGCCATGGCGTAGGGGCTCGAGCAGTCCATCCGGATCTTGCCGTCGTGGTCCAGGGTCATGAACCGGAAGGTCGGGTCATAGGCCGGGTTGGTCACCGTCACGTTCAGGCCGTAGGCGTCGGCGATCGGCTGCCAGTACCGTGCCGCGGCGCCGCCCAGGGGGTCGACTCCCAGCCGCAGCCCGGCCCTGGCGATCGCGTCCATATCGACGACGCTCCCTAAGTCGGCGACGTATGCCTGCACATAGGCGTACTCGCGGGTCGTGGCGGCACGGATGGCCCGGGCGAACGGGACGCGCTTCACCTCGGCGTTGCCGCCGCGCAAGCAGCGCATTGGCGCGGTCCTGAATCCACGAGGTGACGTCGGTATCCGCCGGTCCGCCATTGGGCGGGTTGTACTTGAAACCGCCGTCGGCCGGCGGGTTGTGCGACGGCGTGATCACGATCCCGTCGGCGAGGTGGTCCTGCCGTCCGCGGTTGTAGGTGAGGATCGCGTGCGAGATCACGGGAGTGGGCGTGAAGCCGTCATCGCGCTGGACGACCGCCTCGACGCCCTCCGCGGCCAGGACCTCGAGCGCGGTCCGCTGCGCCGGGGCCGAGAGCGCGTGCGTATCCTTTCCCAGGAACAGCGGCCCGTCGATCCCGCGATCGCGTCGATAATCGCAGATGGCCCGCGTGATCGCCAGGATATGAGCCTCGGTGAATGTGTGGTCGCCCGGCGTGCCGCGGTGCCCGCTGGTGCCGAAGGCGACACGCTGGCGCGGGTCGCCCGGATCGGGCCGGTTGTCGTAATACCCGCGCTCGAGCGCCGGCAGGTCGATGAGGGCCTCGAGCGGTGCCGGCTTTCCCGCGAGGGGATGGATGGCCATCGCGTTTCTCCGTCCAGGAACGTCGTCGGTGCCCTTTGTTACGTCCAGGCGTAGACCGGGGTCAGCCTCTCAAATGGATCGTCGCGTTCGCGTATGCCAGTCGTCGTTCCAGAGGAGGATAACCGGCTCGTCGCGGGTATGCTCGAAGCCGAGTATGCTCAGGGATGCGGTCCCCAGCAGGAAGAATCGGCCGTCGCCCGGCGGCAGGCCGAGCCAGCGCGCCGCCAGCACGCGGAAGAAATGACTGTGGCCGAAGACGAGCGTCCGCCCCTCGACCGAGCGCAGCCGCGCGATCACGCGATCGGCCCGCTCGCCGATGGCCTGCACCGACTCGCCACCCGGGGATCCGTCGCGGAAGAGGTCCCAGCCCGGTTGCTGCTGGCGAATACTGGCGGTCGTCAGCCCCTCATACTCGCCGTAGTCCCATTCCATCAGGTCGGGATCGACCTCGCATGGGGTGCCGGATGCCGCCAGCTCGCAGGTCCGCCGCGCGCGTTGCATCGGGCTGGTGATCCGCCGGTCGAAGCCGATCCCGGCGAGCCGCTCACCCAGGCTGCGAGCGTTGCGCTCGCCCTGCTCGGTCAGCGGGATGTCGGTCCGGCCCGTGTGCTGTCGCGAGATCGTCCAGGCCGTCTCGCCGTGTCGCGCCAGGTAGACCTCGGGCAGTGCTTCGGACATCGATTTCACACTCCGATCCGCGCCGGACTCGATTTGGACCGCGTCGATCATACCCGACCACTCGCGGCGAATCAGCATTATCCCCGCCCGCGCGACTCGGACAAAGTTCGGAGGGTCGTTGCGAATGGCGCGGCGACGCGGATAGATTGAGGGCCTCATCGTTCATCGCACCCGGATCGTTCTCGTGCCCTGACTTCGCCCGGTGTCTGCCCGCACGGCGAGGACCACTCATGAGCCCGCACGAAGAGACTGGCGCCACTCCTCTCGACGCGACGCCCTTCGAAGCTCCCGCCGCGACGGCGACGGCCGCCCGATCGCCCGCGAAACGGGTGCGCTGGCCGTTCTTGATCGCCGTGGTGCTGGTGGCGGCCGGGATCGGCGGCGGGGTCTGTTTGACGATCTACCGGACCGAGGCCGGCCGGCTGTTAACGCTGCACGGGAAGGCGCTTCCGCCCGGCGGCACCGCGACCGCGAAGGCACCCGAAAAACCCAGGGAGCGGACCGTCTCGAAAGCCGCCGATCCGGCCGAGTGCCACACACCCATCCGGATCATTCGCGCCGGCAAGGACTCTGGAGCCACGATCGCGTTGGGACGTCCCGTGGGCCCCACTTCCCTCCAGGCGATCGAGATGACCACCCAGTCCATCCTCAACCGCGAGCTCGTCCGCCAGGCGCTGCTGATCGCCGCCCGGGACGAGCTGGGCCTGGCGACCCGCGACGAGCTGATGGACGACATGACGCCCGCGCCCGGCGAGGCGCCGCCGCTCGAGCTGGCGACACTGTTGCGGATGAAGGAATGCCACGCGCTGATCCGCCGCGGGACCGGCGACAGTGCCGAGGTGCTCCAGACGCACGACCTCGGCACCAACCCGGATAGTAGCAAGTTCAACTTCGACCTGACGGTGAAGGCCGAGGAGCTCTCGCGCAAGGAATTCGTCGCATTTTTAAAGCAGCAGGGGCTGGAGGGCCGCCCGAACGCCATCCGCGATGATGCCCCGGTGCCGGCCGATGTCGAGGCCCGCCTCGAGCAGCTCAGCTTCGCCGATCACGTCGCCGCGCTCCGCTCGCTGCACGCCGCGATTCGCGCCGATGGCGAGTCGCCGGCAAGGCTGGCCGCGCTCGCGCGGGCCTACGCGCAGCTCGGCGTGCTGGCGCAATACCAGTGGCACCCGGCGCACAAGATCTTCAAGGCCCGCGCCATCCTGTACGCCGAACGGCTCTGCGCCCGACGGCCCGATGAGGCCGTGGGTCTCCGCGCCCGTGCCTTCGTGCGCGCCCTGGTCGGCAATCATCAGAGTGCCCTGTTCGGCCTCGAACAGGCGAGGTCGAGCGAGCAGAAGGCCGGGGCGGGCCAGGCGCCGGCTCCGCCCTCGTGGGTCCCGGTAATCGAGGCCTATCTGAAGGGGGATCGCGGCCGGCTGACCGCCAAGGGAGGCCCCCATCCCCGGCTGGCACTCCTGCTCAACATGCTGAATCTCGAATTCCCCCATCACACCCGCATCCTGGTGGAGTCGGCACGCAACGTCGTATCGGTGGACGCCGACTGCTGCCACGCCTATGACACCATCTGCGAGAACGGCCAGCTCGGCGACCTGCACGTCGCGACCGTCCTCGGGCCCGACGCATTCACGAAGCTCTTCCCGGTCAAGCTAAGATCGCTCAAGGACCTGCCCGACTCGGTCCGCCAGCCGCTGGAGAAGCAGGGCGACGAGATCTGGCTCGTCAATGCGCTCGACAAGGCAGGACGGCCCGGCGCCGACGCGGGCGAGCCCTCCTGGGGTACCCTGGCTCATCTGGCCCGCGAAGCTCGGTTTATGCACGCCTACCGACGACTCGCCTTCATGACCGGCCCTTGGTCGGTGCCGGCCGGCGAATACTTCGACGACATCCAGCCGTTCGTCGCCCGCCACCGCTTTTTCCCCTACCTCCAGTTCCTGGCCCTGGCTCCGCAGGAGGGCGTCCCCGCGCCTCCAGGCGATGGCCGATCGCATCGACTCCGCCGAGATCGACCTGACCGAAATGGCCCTGATCCAGGCCATCCGCGGCATCGGCCACAAGTCTTACGACCTCGTCTGGAAGATGGCGTACATCAACGGCGATATCAACTACCGCGACACGGCCGAAGGGATCCGGTTCGTGACGAACATGAGGGGCCACTTCGGACGGATTCTCCTGATGATGAGCCCCTATTCGTCCTTCGCGATGGCCACGCAGGTCGAGAACGACTGGGACCAGGCTAAGGAGAAGGTTGCCGAGTGGCGCGAGAAAGTCGGTGACGCCCCTGCCCTGATCGGTGCGCTCGGCAGGAAGTACGTCGAGCTCAAGCAATACGACGAGGCCGAGAAGCTGCTCCGCCGCTACATGGAGCTCTCGCCCGACCGCTGGGCGTTCCAGTCGCTTGCGGCATGCTACCTCGCCCGCAACGACCGCGAGCGGTGGAAGAAGACGCTCGACGATTTCCTCACCAACACCGAGCCCGCCGGGCTCGAGCACGCGCAGGTCCAGGTCGAGATCGCTCGCCACCTGATGAGCCGCGAGGAATGGGCCGAGGCCAAGAAATATGCCGAGCCCGCCGCCGAGACCTGGGCCGGCTGGGCGATGCAGTGCGCGTCCGAGTGCAACGAAGGCCTGCGCGACTGGCAGCGTGCCGAGCTCTGGATCCGCCGCAAGTCCGAGCGCTACGCCGGCACGTCTTGGCCCGACTGGTACCTCTACTGCCTGCGCACCGGCCATGGCGACGTTGACGCGGCGCGTGCGTTCGCCGAGAGCTTCCTTTCGGCCGTCGGTGACCGGCCCGACCTGCTCAACCCCGGCCCGGCCGGCCTCTTCGCCTGGTCCACCGGCCAGACCAAGCAGGCGATCGCCTACCTCGACAGTGCTTACGAGAAGGAGCCGGGCATCGTTTACGGCATCGCGCGAATCCTGATCGCCGACGAGCTGGGCGACAAGGCCCGTCGCGACCGGACCATCGGCGAACTCTGCGCACGGTTCAAGAAATATCCCCGGGTCATCAACCTCTGCGAGTTGGTCCGCGACGCGCCGATCGTCAACAAGAAGGCCGAGCTCGACCTCAAGGCCGTCAACCGGCTGCTCCAGCGCATGCCCGAGCGCAGCGCGGGTCGAGGGCGAGTTCCTGATCGGCCGGTTCCTGCTCAAACACGGCCAGCCCGGCCCCGCGTATAGGTACCTCGACCGCTGCAGCCAGGCGCCCGAGCTCTACGTCTGGCTGAAGGCGATCGCGGCGGCGTCGGCACGGACGGTGCTCACGCATGAGGCCCTGTGAGGTCGGATCGGCACCTAATCTCACCCGGCGAGGTTGACGTCAACCTTGGGGAACAGGGGCGCCGGCTTGCCGGCCGACAGCGGCGCGGTGACGTGCAGATCGGCCTGGTTGAGCGGCGTGAGCGCGTCGGCAAAGCGAACGCTCTCCCAGGGCGTCGTCTCGTCGAAGTTGAACGCCCGGTAATACGTCTCGGCCGTCCGCGGCAGGAACGGCTTGATCAGGATTGCCGCGACCCGGATCCAGTCGGCCAGATTGACGAGCACCGCGCGGCAGGCCTCGCGATCGGTCTTGGCCAGCTTGAACGGCTGCGTCTCGTTGATGTACCTCTGGCCGGGGTCGACGACCTCTCGCCAGATTCGCTGGAGCGCCACGTTGTATTCGAACCCGCCGACGTGCTCGCGCAGCGAGGCGACGAGCGCCTCGTGGTCGTGACCCGTGCGCCATTTCGTCGCATCGACCGGGTCGCCGTCGAGCCGGCCGTCGAAGTACTTGGCGCACATCGTCAGGGTGCGGCTGTAGTTATTCCCCAGGTTGTCGGCCAGGTCGGCGTTATACACGCTCGCGAACCGCTCGAACGAGAACTCGCCGTCGCCGCCGAACGGACACTGGCTCATGAAGTAATAGCGGAACGCTTCCGCCGAGAACTGCGCCACCAGGTCCATCGGCTCGACCACGTTGCCGAGGCTCTTGCTCAGCTTTTGGACCTCGCCGGTCTCCTCGTTCTTTCGATAGACGAACCCGTGGCCGAACACCCTGCGCGGCAGCGGCAGCCCGGCCGACATCAGCATCGCTGGCCAGAGCGCGCAGTGGAACCGCGTGATGTCCTTACCGATCACGTGGACGTCGGCCGGCCAGAGTCGGGCGAACCGCTCATCGTCGGTGCCGTAGCCGATGCCGGTGATGTAGTTGAGGAGCGCGTCGAACCAGACGTAGATCGTCTGATCCGGGTCGAAGGGCGTCTTGATCCCCCACGAGAAGCCCTTTCGAGTGATCGCAACATCCAGCAGTTGCGACTCGACCAGGCTGACGACCTCGTTCCGCCGACTCTCGGGCTGGATGAACTCGGGATGGGCTGAGTAGTGCGCCAGCAACGGGTCGCGGTACTTCGAGAGGCGGAAGTAGTAGTTGTCCTCTTCGATCCATGTCAGCGGCGTGTTCGGGTGATTCGGACACTTGCCACCGCCCTCGGCGACTTCCTTCTCGGTCTTGAAGGCCTCGCAGCCCGTGCAGTAATGGCCGGCGTACGTCCCCTTGTAGATGTCGCCCGCGTCGTACACGGCCTGGATGAACTTTTGACAGCCGACGTGGTGCCGCTCCTCGCTCGTCTGGATGAAGTCGTCGAACGAGATCTCGAGCGCGTGCCAGACCTCCTGGAACTGCCGCGCCATGTCGTTGAACGTAAGCCTTGGGCTCGAGGCCCAGTTCGCGGGCGCGCTGCGGGACCTTGATGGTGTTCTCGTCGTTGCCCATGAGCATGTGGACCGAGGCGCCTTCCATCCGGCGGAAGCGAGCCTGGACATCGGCGCCGATCTTCTCGAACGCGGTGCCGATGTGCGGGCGGCTGTTGGGGTAGTCGATCGCCGTCGTGATGTAGTAGCGTTCGCCTGAATCCGTCATCCCCGTCCTCAATCCGCTGGTCGTCTGCGTTGCCTGATGGAATCCCCATGACCGGCCGGACGCCGGTGGCGCCGTCGTCCCGGCCGACATCTCTTCGGACGCGCCCGGGCACCTGGCGGTTCGTTTGCCCGCCGGCTCCCGCCCATCTTATCAGCCTACCATAAGGTCCCTCGGCCGGATGAGGGAAGGGGCGTTCGGTATGTTGGAGTCATCGAGTGACCCCCTCAGGCGACGAGACGGCGCGTCCGGCTCCGGACGACGGCCCAGGTGGCGAGGACGGCCGCGATCAGCAGCGTGCTGGGCTCGGGGGTTGGAGTCGGGATCGGATACTGCGGTTCGGTCGGCGAGGTCGGCGGCGGCGACCCGCTCGACGTGGTCGTCCCGCCGGTAGTCGTCGGCGCGGAAATGACCAGTGGCGGTGTTGTCGTCCGGGACCGCTCGAGCCGGTGCAGCGCCGGCGAAAGCTTGGGGTGATACCTGGCAAACCGGGTCGGATCCAGGCTTTGCTTCCACATCAGGAACTGGATCATCGGGTCGGCGACCTGGTCCGTCTTGAGGCTGTGCCAGATCGAGGCCACGAGCGCCTGCGTGACTGGCGGATGCTCAACTCTGGTCCAGGTCTTCGGACCCGCCTCCACATAGCCCGACCACTCGGCCACTGACCGGGTCTCGGCCTGTGCCACCTTGCCGTGGTGAATCGCCCCGGCGCGGACCTCGCCCGCCGACGCGATCGCGAGCAGGGCGCCCAGCAGCCGAACGATCGAGCCACGCCTGATGCCAGAACCACGCGGTTTGCGCACGATTCCCTTCATGGATCACCCATTGTGTCAAAACCGGAAAGGCAGGCGTCAGCGGGCCCCTGAACGGGGCCGGCCTCGCGTTTCCGCTTACATTCATCGGATGTGAGAGGGAGAAAGGACGACCGGATTATGACGGGAAATCGGATTCTGTCCACCGCAGCTTGGAAACATGCGCAAACTGCGGAACATGGAAAGAAGTCTGGTTCGTGAACCGGCGTCTTCGATCGTGTCCAACGGCCACCGATCGCCCAGAGTGCGCACGTTGAAGGGACGTCCGCGGGCGTGTATCCTGGCTGGATAGCCGGTTGGAGCCGCGAGGGTGCCGGGGCCGATGGGCCGGGCACCCGAGCTTCGACCAAGGCAGCACGACAGTTCCACAGGGGAGAGCCCAGCCATGGCGACGGCGGTTGCGTCCGAATTGAACGGCCAGATGTATATCGACGGAGCCTGGTGCGACGCCCGGGACGGCCGCAAGCTGGAGGTCATCAACCCGGCCGACGAGGGCGTGGTGGCGGAGGTCGCATACGGCGGACGGGCCGACGCCGAGCGCGCCATCGAGGCCGCGGCGAAGGCGTTCCCCGCCTGGCGGGCGACGTCGGTGTACGACCGGGCGAAGATCCTCAAGAAGACCGCCGACCTGATGCGCGACCGCGCCGACGCGATCGCCCGGACGCTGACCTCGGAGCAGGGCAAACCCCTGATGGAGGCGACGGACGGAGGTCCTGCACGCGGCCGACACGTTCGAGTGGTTCGCCGAGGAGGGGAAGCGCGCCTACGGCCGGATCATCCCCGCCTGGAACGTCGCCAAGCGGCACTACGCGATCTCGCACCCGGTCGGCGTGGTCGGCACGATCACGCCCTGGAATTTCCCGGCCGCCCTGCCCAGCCGCAAGATCGCGCCGGCGCTGGCGGTCGGCTGCACGGTGGTCAGCCGACCGGCCGACCAGACGCCGCTCACGCTGATCCAGATGTTCGAGTGCCTGGCCGACGCGGGCCTGCCCCCGGGCGTCGCCAACCTCGTCATCGCCGAGGCCGTACCGTTCGCCGACGCCCTGTTCGAGCACCCCGCGGTGCGGAAGATCAGCTTCACCGGCTCGACCCGCGTCGGCAAGGAGCTGATCGGCCGCTCGGCCGACCAGGTCAAGCGGCTGAGCCTCGAGCTGCGGCGGCCACGCTCCGCTGATCGTCTTCCCCGACGCCGACGTCCAGCAGGTCGCGCAGGCCGCGGTCATCGGCAAGTTCCGCAACAACGGGCAGGTCTGCATCGCACCTTCGCGGTTCTACATCCACGAGAAGATCGTCAATGATTTCACCGACGCGGCCGTCGAGCTGGCGAAGAACCTCAAGGTGGGCAACGGCCTCGAGCCGGGCATCCAGGTCGGTCCGATGATCGAGGCCCGGGCGCTCGACAAGACCTCGGCTCTTGTCGATGACGCCCGCTCGAAGGGCGGCAAGATCCTGACCGGCGGCGGCCGGTCGAGCCGGTTCGACAAGGGCTACTGGTTCGAGCCGACGGTGATCCGCGAGGTCAACGGTCAGATGAAGGTGATGACCGAGGAGCCGTTCGCCCCGGTGATGCCCTTGCTGGACTTCTCCAAGATCGACGACGTGATCGCCGCCGCGAACAACACGCCGTATGGCCTGGCGGCCTACGTCTTCACCAATGACCTGACGATCGCCACCCGGATGGCCGAGGGCCTCGAGGCGGGCATCATCGGCATCAACGACCCGGTGCCCGCGACGCCCCAATGCCCGTTCGGCGGCATGAAGGAATCCGGCCTCGGCCGCGAGCTGGGAATCGAGGGGCTTGAGGCGTATCTCGAGACCAAGTACGTCTCGGTCGGGCTGCGGCAGGGCTAGCGGCGCCGAACGGATGGATTGCGCACGCTGGGGCGATCCCGCCGATACGAGCCCGACGCGCAAGCGAGTGGATCCTAGGGCCGACCAGGTCATCCACTCGCTTGCGCAGTCGGGCTCGTATGAGCAACGCAACCGCGAGGCGCTCTGAAAGTCCGGGACTGCTTCCGGCTCAGGAGAGCACCGGCAACCCCAGCTTCTCCTGGCGCTGCTTCTCCTTGGCGACGTATGAGGCGAGCGGCGCGGTCTCTTCGTCGAACCGCTCGACCTCCTCGAGCAGGGCCTGGACCATCTCGTCTTCCTTGACGTGGCGGATGGGGACGCCGCGCTTGAAGATGATCCCCTTGCCCGAGCCGGCCGCGATGCCGAGGTCGGCCTCCTTGGCCTCGCCGAAGCCGTTGACCAGGCAGCCGAGGATGCTGATTCGCAGGGGGTTCTTCAGCAATTTCGTCCTGGCCTCGACCTCGGCGACGATCCGCTCGAGGTCGATATCCAGCCGGCCGCAGGTCGGGCAGGCGACGACCTCGGGCTGGTTGATCCGCCGGTCGCAGGCTCGCAGGATGTCGAAGCCCGCGGCGATCTCGGGCACGGGGTCGCCCAGCAGCGAGACGCGGATCGTGTCGCCGATCCCGCGGAGCAGGATCGCGCCGATGCCGGCGGCACTCTTGAGCGTCCCGTACTCGCGCGAGCCGGCCTCGGTGATGCCGACGTGCGTCGGGTAATCGCTCTGCGCGGCGTACTGGCTATAGCACTCGACGGCCGTCGGCACGTGGCTGGCCTTGAGGCTGACGATCATCAGCCGGTAGCCCAGGGCCTCGGCGGTCTCGATGTGCCGCAGGGCACTCTCGACCATCGCCTCGGGGCACGGGAAGCCGTACTTGTCGATCAGGTCCTTCTCGAGGCTCCCCGAGTTGACCCCGATCCGCATCGGGATGCCCTTGTCGCGCGCCTTGCGCACGACCTCCTTGAACCGCTCCTCGCCGCCGATGTTGCCGGGGTTGATCCGGATCTTGTCGACCGCCGGCCGGCCCGATGGGGTCACGGCGTCGAGGCATGCCAGGGCCATCCGGTAGTCGTAGTGGATGTCGGCGATCAGCGGGATCGAGATCCGGTCGCGGATCAGCTTGCAGGCCTCGACGTCCTCTTTCTTGGGGACCGTCACCCGCACGATCTCGCAGCCGGCCTCTTCCAGGCGGTGGATCTGCTCGAGGGTCGCCTCGGCGTCGAAGGTGTTGGTCGTCGTCATCGACTGGACCCAGATCGGCTGGTCGCCGCCGACGATATGATTGCCGACACCCACCTCGCGCGTCCTGTGCCGCCGGACCGTCGTCGCGTACGCCATCGGTGTGTCTCGCCTCGTCGCCCCGCGCTCGGGGGCCGGTGAATCAACCGTTTTGCCTGTTTTCACTTGCGCCGATCACATGCCGTTATCGTAATCAACGCGGTGGGAGAGGTCAAGGCGACGAACGTCCCCGCCACCCGCCGGTCGGCCCGGGCAAGGCGGTCGATTTCGCGCAAGCTGAGGCTGTCAACGCAGCAGGCTCTCGGTGAGCTTTCGGCTCATCTGGCGGATCTTCTCGCGGTCGTCGGGTTTGAGGCGGTCGCGAATCAAGCCGCGGTCGATCGACAGGCCGTTGACCTGCATTGCCACGCGATCGATCGTGCCGCGCAGGTTCAGCACGGTCAACGAGCCCAGGTCCACCTTCAGGTCGCCCAGGATCCGCCGGGCGTTGTCGGGGAGCCGTTCGCGCAAACCCTCGACCTTCATCTCGTAGTCGATCCGGCCATCGAGGTCCGTCCATCCGGACATCGTGATCGGCACCCGGGCGAGCATCATGTTGAAGTGATCGGTGGAGATCCGCCGGTCCTTGTAGACGAAGTCGGTGTGCAGCGAGCCCAGCCTCCGCGCACCCTTGAGGTCGGCGAAGCGGGAGATCTCGGCGACCAGCGGGGTGCCCGCCAGCTCGACCGGGTTGAGTGCCACCTCGCCGTGGCCCGCAAGCCCGCGGAAGAGCAGCGGCCAGGTGGGGCCTCGGCCGGCGAAGTAGACGTCAGTAGCCAGTCGTCCCTTGACGGCCGACGACGCCCCGGCGAGCACGGGCACCACGTAGCGCAGGACGGTCATCCCCTCGTCGAGCGCGACGTCCTCGGCGCGAAGCTGGGCCTCGAAGGCCAGGGCCTTCGAGGTCCGGTCGATCCGGGCGGCGAAGCGGAACGCGCCGCCGTTCATCGTCCCGCGGAGCTGCTCGACGACGGCCAGCGGCCCCTCGCCGTAGCCTTCGCCCTCGACGGCCTCGAGCTTCACCCGAGTCCGGCTGGGCTCGTCGACGACCAGGATCTCGGCGTTGCGGACCCGCACCGAGATCCGCGGCTCAGACGAGGCGGACGGACCGCCATGGCCGGCGGAAGGCACGGGACGGACCAGGTCCGCGAGCTCGACCTTCCCGTCGGCGCGGCGGAGCACCCGCACCGCCACGCCGTCCACCTCGACCTCCGACGGGCGGCACTGGCCCTTGATCATCCGCCAGGGCCCGAAGTCCAGGTGGATATCCGCCGCCTTGAGCCACGGGTCGCCCGTATCGTGCGGCGAGCCGATCTCCAGGTTTTTCAGGTGGATACCGCCGAACAGTCCGACCGAAACGCCCTCGAGAGCCACCCGCCTGCCGCTGCGGGCCTCCAGGCGAGAGACCACGCGCCGCCGCGCCGAGTCGGTGGGCGCGATCAGCACGACGAGAATCCAGAGGAGCGGGGGGATCGCGACCACTCCGCAGGCGATCCATGCATACCAGCGCCATCGGCGTAAGGTCATGGGAATCCTTCCCCCCTTTACCTCGGTACTCGTTCACCTCCGTCCCTGTCCCGTCCCGACTCCCTCGGGCTTCGCGGACCATAACCCAGATCGTCCATCCCGACAAGGAGAGTTCTGTTCCATTACTTCCGCACATCCTCGAGAGACGGTCCGTCGCTCATTGCAGACCCCGTCCTCCCCCGGAGGCCGAGGTATGGGCCTTGCCGTCCGGACCGAGCCGGATTGGCTTGCCGTCGCTCATGTCGTTCACGTTTGCCACCACGATGTCGCCTTCTTTCAGGTCGCCGACGACGACAATTCGATCGGCCGAGCGCTCTTTCAGGGCGATCGCAGTGCGTACCGAGTGGCCCCCGACGACCTTGTAGCAGAAAGCTCCTGCGACCGAATAACTGATCGCGACTACCGGGGAGCGAAATGGCGTTGGGTACCGACTCCAGCCGGAGCTCGACCTGGCCGGTCATCCCGGTGCGGAGCTTCCGGTCGGGATTCGGCAGGTCGAACTCGACACGGATGGACCCGGTCGAGCGTTCCTCGGATTCGGCGATCCGGGCAACCTTGCCCTGAAAGACTCGGTCGGGGTAGCGCCAGACCTGAAACTTGCGGGATCTCCGACGTCCACCAGGGGGATGATGCTGTCCGGGACTGAAGTGACGATCCGCATGACGTCGGAATTGACCACCGTGAATAACGGCTGCGTCCCACCATTGGTGGCGACGCGGATATACTCGCCCGTGCTACAATTCCGTTCGATGACGATCCCGTCGATCGGCGAGACGACCCGGGCGGAGTCGCGGATTAGCTCGGCCTTCCTGCGATCGATGTCGGCGAGCTTCTGGCCATCCTCGAGCTCGGCAATGCTCGCCATCGCCGTGACAAGCCTGGCCCGGGCTTCCTCGACGCCGGCCTTCGCGACGGAGACCTTCAGCCTAGCCGTCTCCACAGCGATACTGGCTGTCTGGCGGCGATCCTGCTCCTCTTCCAGCAGTCGTTGCTCCACCGCTCCGGTCTTCACGAGCTCCTCGATTCGCTTGGACTGTTTGGCGCGGTATTCCACCTGGCTCTGGGCACCCTTCAGCTCGCTTACCGCGGCATCGAGGGTGACATTCGCCGTATTCACGGCCGTCCTGGCGACCTCGACCAGCGACTTCGCGCTCGCGAATCGCGCCCGGGCTTGACGCGCCAGGGTTTCCGCACGCAGGAATTCCAACTGGAGCTCGGGCGCATCGAACTCGGCCAGTACATCACCCTTCCGGACAGACGAGCCGATGTTGACCATCACGGCCCGGAGCGTCCCCGACACCTTCGCCCCGACCTTGACGATCTGAAAAGCTTCGGCATTGCCTACCAGTTGAATCGTGTGATCGAATGCGGTCCTCTTGATCGCGATGACGGCCACTTCCTGGTCAGTCTCACCCTTCGGCACCGGAGCGGCGTCGGGACGTGCTGCCTTGGGCGGGCCCGTCTTGCGTGGCGTCTCCTGTCGCGACAGCACCGGCGCCGCCGGCGCCGAGACCAGGACGAACGACGCGGCGAGCAGCCCCATCGAGGCCGCCAGGACGATGGCCGCGGTCCGAAGCTTGTGGATCAGCATGGCTCGAAGGACTCCCTGCACGAGGACGGCGACCGACGCGGTAACGCCGGCCGCCTGGAACGCCGCGACACGCATCGCGGCCTCGACGGTGACTTGCACGAGGGACGAGGGGATCAACGCCGCGCGGGCCGGGGCCTCGAGCGCCGCGGCGATGATGGCCGGTGCCAGTCCGCGGCGGATCAGGCGGCTGCGGAGGCGATCGCGGCCCCGCGAGAGCCGGATCTTGACCGTCCCCACCGGGATCGCGAGCTGGCTGGCGGCCTCTTCATGGGTCAGGCCCCCGAGGTAGCAGAGCACGATCAGCGAGCGGTAGCGCTCGGGCAGGCGATCGACCTCCTCCTGGACCTCGGGCAGCAGGTCGGGCGGCTCGGGGGCGTGTCGGCCCATTTCATCGAGCATCCGCGCCCCCTTCCGCTCGCGCTCGAGCCGCCGGGCTCGCTCGAGCCGTGCCCGACGCGCCGCCCGGCGCACGACGCCATAGAGCCAGCTCGCCAGCGACGACCGGTCGCGGATCAACCGCGCCTGCCGCGCCAGGACCAGGAACGTCGCCTGGAAAGCGTCCTCGGCCGAATGCAGATCGTTCAGCTCGCCCCGGCAGACGCGCAGCACCATCGGCCCGTGCCGCTTCACCAGCGCCGTGAAGGCCGACTGACCCGCCCCGCCCCGATCGGCCATGAACCGCCCGAGAAGGTCGCCGTCGGTGAGGCCGGCGGCCGTCCCCTGGTCGAACAGCACCTGCATGTCCTCGAGCACCGCCCCGAATTCGCCGCTCGCCATCGACGGCCCCCTTCCGATGAACGTCATGAAGGTAGTGATCGCAGACCCGCCCGGCCGTTTCACTTTTTTTCTCGGGAGACTTTCCGGCAGTCGTCCTCCTCCTGTCCGATCTCGCCGACCGCGCAGCTTTCATTATGGGCGAGAGCGCGAAGTGCAGTACCCAGGGAACTGAGTGAGGCGTATCACGGACGACGCTTCTCGCCCGCAGCATGCTTGCGGGGCTTCACGGTAATCACCTCGGACGGGGCTACGACATGTTCCACGAACTTCCGCGCCGGCAGGGTCGTCCCCGTCGGAGACACCGCCTTGACGGGACTATCGGTGAGACCCTGGAGCCTCGACGGTTGCTCAGCGGCATCTCGCTCGGAGGTGCCAACCCGATCGAGCCGTTCGCAGGGGTGGGCTTCGCGCTGAATCCTGTCGCCACGTTCACCGGCACGATCAATGGCCAGGTGGATAACACGCCCGGTGACTACCATGTCCAGGTGAACTGGGGAGATGGCGGAGGATACAGCTCGAAAGGCGTGCAGCTCGTCGCAGTCGGCTACTCGATCCTGGTGAAGTCGTCGCACGTCTACACCTCGACGAACACCTATAACGTCAGCGTCGAGGTGACCGGGCCCGGCGGCACCAGCGCGCAGGGACAGACCACCCAGGCCCTCGTCTCGCAATTGCCCGACCCGGCCTCTCGACCCCCCACCATCCCCGCGAACGACTCCGGCGCCCAGCCGCTGGGAACCGTCAGCCTATCCCTCGGCGGAGCCAACCCGATCGAGGCGTTCGCCGGCGTCGGTTTCGCCCTCAACCCGGTTGCCCAGGTAACCGGTTCCTACAACGGATTCATCGACAATACCCCCGGCGACTATCACGCGCAGGTTAACTGGGGCGACAGCCCGAACTGGGACAGCAAGACCGGCCTGGTGGCCGTCGGCAACTCGATCCTCATCAAGGGATCGCACAACTACCAGCAGCAAGGCACGTTCGACGTGTCGGTCTACCTCACCGGCCCGGACGGCCAGACCGTCAGCACGTCAACGATCCAGGTCCTCGTTTCGCAATTGCCCGACCCGGCCTCTCGCCCGCCCGATGTACCCGAGAGGGAATCCGGCGCCCAGCCGCTGGGCCAAATCACACTCAGCGTCGGCGGAGCCAACCCGATCGAGGCTCAGACGGGGGTCGGTATTGCGGGAGCCCTCGTCGGGGCCGTCTACGGCACCTACAACGGACAGTCCGACAACTCGGTGGGCGACTATCACGCCCAGATCAACTGGGGCGACAGCCCCGCGTGGGTCGGCGGGACACTCCTCGCGCAGAAGGGAGGCGGCAACTCCCTATCGATCTATGGATCCCATACGTACAACCAGACCGGCACGTATGACGTAACGCTCTACGTCACCGGCCCCGACGGACAGACGGACAGCGTCACCACCGACCAGGTGATCGTGTCGCAAGCGCCGGGAACTCCGCCCGGAACGACCCAACCCACCAGCCCGAATCCAACTCCCACGACCCCGAGTCCGACTCCCGCAAGCCCGGACCCAACTTCCACGAATCCCAATCCGACGCCAGGGCAACCGACGCCGACACCGCCCTTCGTCTTCCCCCAGATCCCCCTCCCGTTCCCGAGCGTGCCGCCCGCGACGTCCGCGATTGGCCCAAAGTCCAATCGCTCGATCGACAAGGAATTCATGCGGCTCCTGAACGGCATGGTCGAGCAGACCAACGCCATCGTGCAGGCGCTCGAGGGGATCGCGAACTTCGCGGCCCTGCCCCAGGCTCAGAAGCAGCAGCTCGTGACGTCCGCCTTCCAGAATGCGGGAGGTGCGCTCGGAAAGCTCGCCAACGCGGCGCAGAAAGACCCGACCGGGACCACCGGGAAGATCCTCAGCGGCCTGGTCCAGCAGGTCATCCAGGCGGGCTCGGACAACAACGCCGCAGGGACCGGCGGCAAGCTGATCGTGAGCGAGCTGGCGGCCGCGGCGGCGGCGAGCACCGCGAAGAAGCTTACCGGTGCGGTCGCGAAGAGGCTCTTCAATGAGGCGGGAGTCGAGGAACCGCCGCAGCTCCAGCAGCCTTCGAATTCCCAGCCGACGAAGAAGGGCGGCACGGCTGCACTCGAAGGAGGACTGGAGTCCGCCACCGTCAAGAAGTTGATCTCCGATGGCGAGCAGGTCCTTTCCGCCAAGGTCGGGAAGACCGACAAGGGCTTCGACGTCGCGAGCTGGATTCAGACCGCCAAGGGACCGCAGCTCATCATCACCGAGGTCAAGAACTTCAAGGGCAACGTGCCGGGTTCCAAGTTCACGGCCATCGGCTTCGGGAAGCAAGGCGCCGACCTGGTCAACCTCAAGCGACTCCAGAGCAACATCGCCGTGGTCGCCGACAGCATCCGGAACGACGTCAGCGACCCGGCCATCCAGCAGGAGCTGCTCTCCCAGCTCAGCGGCACCTCCGCGACGCAACCCGTCCTCCGGCTCGTGGGCAGTCAGGCCAAGGGCACCGTCTTCAATCAGTCGCTTATGGATAGCATCCTCCAGGACATCAGCCCGGTACTCAAGCTCCAGCTCGAGTGGCCGCCCACGCTGATCTGATCGAGGCCGCGGGGAGACACCCCCGAGGCGCGGTTCATCCCTGCCGAGATGCGGCCGAGTCTGTCCCGATCGGCCGCCGCGGATCGATGAACAACCAGCAAGCCGCGCCGGCGATGTAGAGGCCGCCGGCGATGTACAGCGGCGAGGCCCAATCCTCGGCGCCCTCGGGCAGGAAGTAGGGCAGGATGAGCGGACTCAGGAAAGCGCCGATTTGACCAGCCGAGTTCATCGCCCCCGTGACGAGTCCGGCGTCGCGACCGGCGATATCCAGGCAGGTGCCCCACGCCGCGCCGAGCAAGAAACTGTCGGCGGCACCGGCGAGTGCGATCAGGAGGGCGGCGGCCCAGGGATTCTCGACGGCCGCACCGGCGATCATGGCCGTCCCTGCCACGAGCAGCGACAGGCCGCCGATCACGCAACGCCCCGCTCGCAGCCCCGCCGCGCGGGCCAGCCGATCCGTCGCCAGCCCGCCCGTCAGGTCGGCCGCCGCGCTCAGGATCAGCGGCAGGCCGGCGAGCAGGCTCAGCGCCGGGTCGCGGAACCCCCGCGCCTTCTCGAGGTAGGTTGGCAGCCAGGTCAGGTTGAAATAGAATCCGTAAGCCTGGGTGAAGTACATCAGGCAAAGTGCGATCACGTTGCGGTCGGCGAGCACCCGCCCCAGCCGACGCGCAGCCAGGACGTGTGGCCGGTCGGCCAGCCGTCCGGCCTCGATATATCGGCGCTCGGCCGCGTCGGGCCCGGGGTGGTCGGCCGGCTCGTCGCGGAACCAGCGATACCAGGCCCGCGCCCAGACGAACCCCACCAGGCCGAAGAGCACGCAGATCCACCGCCAGCTCATCACCGAGAGCATGGCCCCGACGACGATCGGCGTGATCCCGCCGCCCAGGTGCGCCCGGCGAAGAACAACCCCTGCGCGGTCCCTCGCTCGGCGGCCGGGAACCACCGCGAGATGACCTTCGCCGCATTCGGGAACGCCCCCGCCTCGCCCATGCCGAACAGGAACCGCAGCGTCACCATCGAGGCGAAGTTGAAGGCAGCGGCCGTCGCCATCGTGAAGCGTCGACCACCACACCACGATCCGAGTGATGACCCGACGCGGACCGATCCGGTCGCCCCAGGCCCCGCTCGGGACCTCGAAGAGCGCGTAGGCGATCGTGAAGGCGCCGAAGACCCAGCCCATCTGCTTGCGGCTCAGGCCCAGGTCCGACTGGATCTGCCCGCTGGCCCTCGAGATGCAGACCCGATCGAGGTAAGTCACGGCCGCCAGCGCGACGGTGAAACCCAGCACCTTGTAGCGGACGCCGGTCATCGCGGGCCTTTCGGGGCGAGCCTGGGTTCGTCGTGCATCGAGCGACCGGAGTCAGTCGGTCCGCGGGTTGCCGGGCGAGCACCGACTGGCCGGCGGGCGGCGGGTGTCGTACCGTCGGGAAGGCGCGGGCGACCGGACAGTTGATGGCATCCCGGCCGCATCCGCCAGAGGCGACATTCTGATCACCAACCCCCGAGGACGGCCCGATGAGCAAGCCGGAGCACAGCCCCAAAGCCAGCCGCCGCGCCGTCCTGGGCGGCTCGATCGCGGCCCTGGGATGGTCCGCATTCGACCGCGCCGAGGCCGCCGTGCAGGAGAAGGCCGCCGCCGCGGCGCCCGTGAATCCCCGCCAGCCGATCCGGATCACCCGGCTGGAGACCCTGATGGTCCAGCCGCGCTGGCTGTTCCTCAAGGTCCACACCGACGCCGGGATCGTCGGCCTCGGCGAGCCGATCGTCGAGGGCCGGGCCGAGACCGTCGCCACCGCCATCAAGGAGATCGAGCCCTACCTCATCGGCAAGGACCCGCGCCGGGTCGTCCACCACTGGCAGGCGATCTACCGCCACGCCTTCTACCGAGGCGGCCCGATCCTGACCAGCGCCCTGAGCGGGATCGACATGGCGCTCTGGGACATCAAGGGCAAGGCGCTCGGCGTCCCGGTCTACGAGCTGCTGGGCGGTCCGACGCGCGACCGCGTCCGCGTCTACGCGCACGCCGGCACGCCCGAACAGATCAAGACAGGCCCGCCAGCGCGGCTTCACGGCCTTCAAGACCAACCCCGCCAAGCGTCGGCCGCACGCGGTACGTCGAGACTCCGGCCGAGGTCCACTACGCGGCCGAGAGGTTCGCCGAGCTGCGCAAGGCCGTCGGCGACGATGTCGACATCGCCATCGACTTCCACGGCGCCATCAGCCCGGCGACCGCCAAGCTGCTGATCAAGGCGCTCGAGCCCTATCAGCCGATGTTCGTCGAGGAGCCGTGCCAGGCGCAGAACCACGACGTCATGGCCGAGATCGCCCGCGGCACCCACCTGCCCATCGCCACCGGCGAGCGGGTCTTCACCAAGTGGGGCTTCCGCGAGGTCCTGGAGAAGCGGGCCGCCACGATCCTCCAGCCCGACCTCTGCCACGCCGGCGGGATCACCGAGGTCCGGCTGATCGCCGGGATGGCCGAGGCGTATTACGCGGCCGTCGCGCCCCACAACCCGCTGGGGCCGATCTCGCTGGCCGCCGGGGTGCAGCTCGCCGCGTCGATCCCCAACTTCCTCTGCCAGGAGCAGGTCAGCCTGGGCGAGGGCTACCTCAAGAAGCCGTTCACGGTCCGCGACGGCTATCTCGACCTGCCCGACGGCCCCGGCCTGGGCATCGAGCTCGACGAGGACGCGCTGGCCGGCAAGCTCGGCCACGACTGGAAGAACCGCGAGTCCTACGACGCCGATGACGGGTCGGTCATGGACTGGTGACAGCGAATCCGTCGATCAGCCGGCGACCGTCGCCAGCACCGGCGACGCGGCGGTTGCGTACGCGGTGCGGCGATCCGCGCCGGGCATGGCGAGGACGGGAGTGCGGCTGCCGCCGGCCCGCGACCGGGCCATCGCCTCGTCGGCGGCTTCGAGCAGGCCCGACGCTTCGCGCGGCGATCTGCGGGGAATTCGGCCACTCCAATCGACACGCTGGAGCCCGGGAAGCCGCAGCCGCCCAGACCTCGTTCCGCCACCGCGCGGGCGATCGTTCCGGCCATCTGCAAGGCGTGCTCGCCCCGGCAGCGCACCAGCAGCGCGACGATCCGATCATCATCAAGCCGGGCGACGATGTCGCTGTCGCGTACGATCGAGCTGACCGTCTCGGCGACACCCTGGACCATCTCGTCGGCCGTGCGTCGAACCGAGCAGGTCGCGGATTGCGCCCAGGCGGTCGAGCTGAATGCACAAGAGCGAGATCGGCTCGCCGTACCGTTTCGACTGGGCCACGGCGAACGGCATAACGGCGTTGAGGAAGGTCGCGTCGCGCACCACCTCGGGCTTCCGGCCGCTCCGATCAGCCACCGAGTCGGGCGTCACGGCGGGCCAGTGGTCCAGGGTCTCCTCGTCGTCGCAGGTCCAGCTCGACCTGAGCCGGATCCCCTCGAGTGCGCAGGTCGCCAACCGGCAGGCCAACGCAAGGCGGCGATGCTGCCTCTCGTCCAGGCCCGTCTCCGGTCCGCCGGCGCCGCGGTGTAGTCGCAAGCGGCCGTGGTACGCGTTGCCGAACCTGAGGCCGAAATCCGCGGACGCACCACCGCGCTCCGCCCCCTCGGCGTGCCGACCCCGCTTGCGAATCACCTCGAACCGTCCCGTGGGTACGATCCGGCGGGCGATCCGCAGCAGTGCCGCCTCGACCTCGTCATGACCCGCCGCGAACTCGAGCTCGGCCGCGAACTGCTCGAGGCCCTCTTCGTATCCCCCCGCGCCTAATGCCAGTCGCTTCCACATCCCCCGGCCTGCCAGGGCGATCTTCATTCCGAGACCACGCCAACTGCCTCGCCGCGTCGCGCATACGGGGCAACCTCCCGTTCCGCCCGCCCCGTCATCATCGACCGGGACCGCCCCCTCGGCCAGCACCGCGGCGCTCGCCATCCTGGCGACCGATCGGCCCTCTCGGGCGTCGGTCCTCCAGGACCTCATCGTCATCTTGTTGTCGGTCATGGATTCACCCGTTCTTGGCAAGAGGTGTCAATTCTCCGTGGTCCGTTCAGACTTGCGTTGTCGCGATCGACGCGTGCCTGGGCGGGAACGCCGGCCTTCCGACGATCCCCCGCACGATGATCCTCTCGTTCCTCAGGACCATTCGGTGGGTCAAGATAAGCAGTCTATCGGCGACTTTGATGGCAGCGCGTGTCGGCCGCTTGGCAGCGATCGAGGCCCGCACTCCACCGGATTCTCAGCTCGGGACGACCCTCAGACGGGGAAAGCCGCCGGCAAGCACATCCTGCGCCGACGCCAACCTTTTTGCTCCAGAGGCTTCATGCAGGCAACATCGTCTCTACACCAGAGAACCAAGGGCGTGGGCTCCGTCGTCGTGATCTCGCGAAGGAGGGGGCCCAGGATTCCGACCCTCCGCATCGCGCCCGAGAGGTGTCTTGATGCCCCGCGAGCCGCGATGTCGGAAGGAAGGAATCGAGGAGAGCGAAGCTATTCCTTCTCCCGCAGAAAGCGCCGCGATTCGCCGGTCTCCGTCAACCGGCTGCTACCCAAAACGTAGGTCACGGCGAAGGTACGGAAAAACCGGACTTGCCCTGATCGGGGAAAATGGTGAGGATGCCGCCGCGATCGGTCGATCCGTGTCGGAAATGGGCAACATCGCCCAGGCCGGGTACGACACGAGGTCCGCCCGTCACCGCGCCGCGCCGCCGGGTCATATCACGGGATCGAGCGACCTCGACCCGTCCCACGCGGCGACCAGCCGGAAGACCGCTAGAGGTGGGCTGCGAGGCGAGCCCGGCCAGCCGTCAATCGGGACGAGCGAACGGAACTCTTGCGAGGCCGATGAGCATGCGTAGTCGAGCGATGGCGGCCCGCCTGGCGGGGCTGGTCGTGCTGATCAGTGGCGCGTTGGTCCCGCTCGGTTGTTCTTCGGGACCGTCGGCGTGGGGACTGCCGAGCTTCACGCACATCTTAAGGCCGGCTCCGCCATTGCCCAACCCGCTGCCTGTACCGGCGGGCGACTTTGAAAAGATCTGGGGCAAGACAGTCGCCGAGGTCAATAAGCACTTCGCCATCGCTTCCGAGAACCGGCTCGCCGGGACCATCCGAACCGACAGCCTGATGACCGGGACGCTCATCGAGCCCTGGACTCCCGACGCCGTCTCGTTCAACGACCGCCTGGAGGCGACGCTCCAGACCCTCCGCAAGTTTGCCGTGGTGCAGATCGACCCCGCTCCGGCGGGAGGCTACCTGATCAAGGTGGAAGTGTACAAGGAGATGGAGGACCTTTCCAAGCCGGCCAGCCAGCCGGCGGGCCGAGCGGCGTTCTACAACGACTTCCCCGTCAACCGCACCCGCGAGGTCGTCGGCACGATCCCCACCCCCCTGGGATGGATCTCGATGGGGCGGGATACGAACCTCGAGCAGAAGATCCTCGCCGAGATCCGCGACGCGATGCTGCTCTGATCCGGGCCGCGATGCCGCTCTGATCGACCGCGATCGAGCCCGCTCCCGGGCCATCCGGAGCCCGATGCCCCCCGCGTCGTCGAACGTACCCTATGTTCCGGAGAATCGCGGGCATCCTTGCCCGCGGTCTTCGTCCTCCATGACCGGATCATCCCGGTCAATTGGCGTTGAACGTCCAGTAAGCTCCATAGCTCGCGATCCCGATCCACCGGATCGTGGGATCGAGCAGCGCCGCACGGTGGGCGGGCGACGACATCCACATCGACTCGACGCCCGGGAAGCCTCCCATGGCCGAGTTCTGGCGACGGGCGGGACCCATCACGTAGTGACCCATCCCCCGCGACGCCTGCTGCATGTTGTTCGCCGACGCCCAGCTCTCGAGGTTCGGGTCGTAACCGACGGCAGCAAGGCCGTAGGAGGCCCGCGTCGAGTTCAGCCAGGACAGGAACCCGTAGGGATCGCTGGCCGGCGCAGCGGCCGCGGGCTGGGCGGCAGCACCTTCCGCCGTGGCGGCCGGCTGCGCGACAGCACCTTCGGCCGTCGTCGCCGGCTGTGCGGGCGTCTGGGCAACGTAGGCGGTCTGAACGACCGGCGTTCCGGCCGTCGTCATCTGAACGGCCTGGCTGCCCTCGGTCGCCTGGGCGACGGGCTGGGCATAGACCGGCTGGTAATACTGCGGCGTCTGGGTCGTGACATAGTTCGGAGTCACGTAATACCCGGTCTGGTAATACTGCGGAGCATACCCGCTCCAGGCGGCCGGATTCTGGCTACCCGCGGGGACGTAGTAGTAGACAGGAGTCGTGGCGGCGACGGGAGCCTGGGCGGCCGAGGAAGGATAGTAATAATAGGTCTGCGCCCGGGCAATCGACGTGGACGCCGCGAGTGCCGCACAGACGAGGCAGCCCCTAACAGCCATGGCCGTCCACAAATTTCGCGTCGTGTTCTGCAATGGACAAATCTCCCTGGAGATCCGCGAGCCGAAGCCCAACCCTGGACTCCGATCCTCGCCACGGTAAGACCCGAATCCGGGAACGCCGAATCCGAATCTCCCGGGCTACCCGCGTGAATCGATAAACATGGGATATCCTTCCCCGGAATGCAACCCTTTTCTGGGATGATGAAAAAAAACAGCATCGTCGAAATTGAAATTGCATTGTGATCGTTTCATATACAAGAAAGCTCAATAGACATAGGTCTAGATCTCGCCGACCGAAGCGAGGGACGGCTGCAACCCCTTGGTGAAGCCTAGCTAGACACTCCGTGGCCTGTCGCGACCCTCGCGCGACCGCCTCGGCGGCGCGAATCTCGTCGAGAAGTCATCTCGGATGGTCGGGACGGAAAGATCGGACGGATCGGCATCGGCTTGCCGTTAACTCCTCCCGAAGCTTTCCAGGAAGGTTACGGGCTCGATAATGCGGCCGATTGGGAAGTCCTGTGATCGATCGCGGCGTGAGGCGGCCCGCGCCTCCGGCCGGGCGCGACTCGCGGCTGAGCGACGGCCTCGCACTCGACGACGCGGCCAACCGGGTGCGGCCCGGGCGGGCGAATGTGCCTGGGCGACGACCATGTAGGTATGAACCGCGACGCGCCCCACCGGCCGTCAGGGGCCGGCGCGGCGGATCGGGTAAACCTTGACGTCCACTCCGGCGGCGAAATGCCCCAACGGGGCAAGGTCCGGCCGGGGGATGCCTGCCGCCGCGATCAGGGACTCGTCGAGGGTCGGCAGGTCGGCCGACTGAACCGGGTAGGACTGGTGGTGCACCTGACCGACGTAGAGCCGGTCGTCGGCGAAGGCGTAGAGCAGGTAGCGCTCGATGAGGAAGTGCTCGAGCGTACCGGGGGTCGCGGCGTGCACCGGGCCGGTCGGGACGGCGCGGATCAGGTAAGAGGCGGGGCGAGGGTCGGGCTGAATCCGGGTGCCGGCGTAGAGGATTGGGCGGGGTCTAGCGGGACCGGGCTCGGGCGATGCCTCGCTCTCCAGGAACATCCTCGCGTGGTAATAAGGAAGGTGGAACAGCTTCCGAGCCAGCGTGACGGCGACCGGGTTGGCCGCGTCGAGGCTGAAGAACCAGACGCCCGGGTCGCGGCCGGCGAGGTGTACGTAAGTGCGGACATTGGTCTCGTGGAAACTGGATAACCCCCGGACAGGCGGTAGCCCGACCGGACGGACGCCCGTCATCGTGAACGGGACGAGCCCCACGTAAGCCTGGCCTTCGAACACGTCGATCTCGAGCTGCCGCGGCACGAGCGGGCGGAGCACCTCCGGCGAGACCGGCCAGTGGGCGAAGGTGAGCTGCCGCCAGTTCTGCCGCATGACGGGCCACTGCCGCGGAGCAAGCGTCGGGCTGATCCGGTCGATCGCGGGAGCTGGCATCGAGAAGGTCTCGGGGCCGGGGTCAGTAGGGATCCCTGGCCGTGCATCTCACCGCCTGCTGACGAGCACTGCGCGCCAGACCTGGAGGCTCACCGAATCCTTGACGAAGCCGACCGAGCCATCCGCCAGGGCCACGTTCACGCCGCCCGGGTGCCGGCTACGCGCCGCGTACATCTCGGGCAAGGCCGTCGTCGCGGTCGTGCAGGGTGGATTCGGTGATTGATTGATGCAGTAGATCGGGCTGAAGAGCACGTCGGGGAACGACGAGTTGGGTGTCGAGAAGCCCTCGAAGGTCGCCGCGTCGCCCCACCACGAAAAACCCCGCAGGTCCTGGCCCTGGCCGACGACGACCTCGGAGATGAGCAGCGTGTGGCTCAGGCCGTCGGTGATCGCGTTGAAGCCGACCGTCGGGTGGGCGGGCTGACCATAGTCGCCGAGCGGCGAACCGATGTCGACGAAGGGCGCACCCTCGAACCGGGTCCCCTGAAAGTCGGACTGGAGCACTGTTGTGTTGCCGAAATTTGCGGCGTAATTCTGCGACGTGCAGGAGTACGTCAAGCCATTCAAGGAGGAGCTGAGCGGCGCGTTGGGCATGTCGCTGGGGCAGAGGTATGACGTCCAGCCGGGTCGACGTCACGGTCACATTGGCGGCGCCGAAGTAACGGAGGTCAACGTCGTAGCCCGTCGGCACGCCCGCCGCGTTCATGCCGCAGGAGTTCCAGGCGTTATAGAGCGGCTGCTGCTCCATGTACGGCAGGACGTAGATCAGCCAGGTCCCCCAGCAGCAGCCCTTTTTCCCCGGCGGCAGGACCGAGTGGGCCGACTGATAGTTGTGCATCGCCAGGGCGATCTGCTTGAGGTGGCCCAGGCATTGCGCACGTCGGGCGGCCTCGCGGGCCGACTGGACCGCGGGCAGCAAGAGGGCCAGCAGCACCCCGACGATCGCGATGACGACCAGGAGCTCGATCAGGGTGAATCCGGGCGTTCGGCGTCGCATGGTCGCGGCCCTCGAAGAGGACAAGCAGGAGAGGATCGATCGCGGGCCGGGTGGCCGGGGCCGAGGTAGCTGCGGTCAGTCCGCGGCCTCGGAGTGCAGGTCGAACCTGAGACGGTTGGATCCGCCGTCCGTCACCTCCACCAGCATCTTTGAATCCGTATTATAGGTCGAAGGCAACCGCTCGGACATGGGCCTTCGAGTGCGATCGGTCTGGCCGGCGCCCGGGGCCGCCTGGACGCCCGCGCTGGCATAGAGCCGCACCCGGTATTTGCCGGGTGTCGGTCCATGATCCCGCGCGATGGCAAAAGACCCGCGCCGGATGGTGGCCCCGACGGCCGTCCCGCCGGCTTGCGGCGTGGGAGGCTCGAGCAGGATGGCTCCCTCGATGATGGGCTGGCCGTCGAGAGTGACCGTCCCGGCGACCGCCTGACGGCCGGACCGATCCCGTGACGCACAGCCTGTGGATATCGAGATCATCAAGATCACGAATAAGCCTGGCCCATGCCTGGGCTTCCGGCCTGCTCGGCCGGCGCCGGAGCGTTCCCTGATCATAGATGGGACCCCACCTCCACGGCCGCATACAATACCGCCCGAGGATCGACCTCGATCATAGCCGGCCCTGGTGACGATTGAGAGACCAGGCACCAGGGCACCGAACGAATCGATCTGGAGCCAGAACTCCGGATTCAACAGTAAACCGTAAGAATATTCCTTTCTGGCCATCGGGGTATGATAGCTGCGGAACCACTTGCCGGATTCTTCGCCGGAATTCTGAACCCGACGACGCACGCGAGTGCAGCCTATAGGATAGATGGTCAGCGAGAATCAGCCACGGCTCGCCAGGTTGGGAGACGGACGAGAATGCTCGATCTGGGAAAAGCACCGACGGACCGACAGCTCCTGGATCATTACGTGGACGGGCGCGATTCAGGTGCGTTCCACGCCCTGGTATCGCGGCACGGCGCGGCGGTCCACCGGATCTGCCGGGACGTGCTCAGGGATTCGCATGAGGCCGAGGACGCCTTCCAGGCGACCTTCCTCGTGCTGGCCCGCAAGGCCCCGGTGATCCGCGAGCCCGATGCGCTAGCGGCCTGGCTGCGGGGCGTGGCCTACCGGGTGGCGATCCGGTCGCGGCGACAGGCATCCCGCCGACGCGAGATCGAGAAGTCGCGGGCCGAGCAGTCGTCGAACGGGTCCGGCCATGGGGCCGGAGGACTCGGCCTTTGAGATCCGGGACCTCGTCGGCGATGAGCTGACGCGTCTGCCCGACGACTATCGTCGGCCGATTATGCTGTGTTACCTCGATGGCCTGACGCACCAGGAGGCGGCGCAGCGGCTGGAATGGCCGGTCGGGACTGTCAAGGTCCGGCTGGTTCGCGGCCGCAGGATGCTCCGCGAGCGGCTGAATCGCCGCGGAGTGGCCCTGGGAGCGGGACTGCTGGCCGTGCTTTCGCCCGGCGTCCGCGCCAGTCAGTCACATTGCCGCTCATCGAATCGACGACGAGGGCCATGCAAGCTGGCCACGGCCGGCCGTCGGGCGGTCCTCGTGCGAGAATTCCCCCGGCGCTCAGGCTGACGGACGCCGTGATCGGCCTGGGCTTGCCCGCTTGGCACCGCTGGCTCTTGCCCGCGTTGATCGTCCTGGCCGCTTTTTCCGCCCTGGCGGGTCCGGTCGGCAGGGCGATTGCCGGTCCGCCGGTCTCCGACGTCGATCCGAGTACCTTGCCGGAGAACCTGATTGACGTCCTAAGGGTCGAGTGCCGTTGAAGTCGGCCGTCTCATTAGTCGTATGACCGTCGCGGACTGATTGCAGTCGGCATCCGCGAGGTTTTCAGCCAGATACCTCGTCGTCCGTAGCGCCCGGATCGAGCGCGAAGACCGGCGCACGAGTATTGAGGAAGGTGGCGCACAGCCCCGAGGCGAGGTGGTCTCGCCTCGCGTGAAGGACGGGGTGCGCGCGACTGAGTCTGTCGTCGAGGTCCGTCCGATCGGCCGCACGAACGATTCCATTCATCGACCCATTTTCGTGCGACCGGTCATTTCGGTGTCGTGTGACCAGGATTCTTACCCGAGGAGTTTGAAACATGGATCAGCTACTGAGTGCGGCGATGAAGGATGAGTCGTTCGGACACGGCTGGCGGCCGGGCTCGGCCCGACCTGACGGCGACCGGATCAAATCGGGCGCCGATCGTTCTTGGGTCGAGGCGCGGCTGCGGCGGCCGCGGCCATGGCGACTTTCTCAGGCCGCGCTTACGCGGGAAACCCCAACTACCTGCCCAGCCTGTACCAGGGCGAGAACGTGCGGGAGTTCCAGGCCATCCAGTCGCACGAGAACGCCCATGTCACGTACCTCATCAACGCGATCACCGGTGCAGGGGGCACGCCGCGTCCCAAGCCCAGCTTCGTGAACCTCACGCAGCCGACATTAGTTGCCTTCGCCCAGACATCGCAGGCATTGGAGAACACCGGCGTCGGCGCCTACCTGGGTGCGGCACCGTACATCTTTGAGCGTGCCTACGTGGGCGCCGCCGGCTCGATCCTGGCCATCGAGGCGCGGCATGCTGGTTACCTCGATGTCCTGCTCGACCAGCTCATGACCTACAACATCAACCAGGAAGCCCCCGCCTTCGAGGTCCCGCTCACGCCCGCCGAGGTCGTGGAACACGCCGGGCCGTTCATTACCTCGCTCAACGGCGGTCCGCCGCTGACCTACTCGACCACCGATCTCTCGGCGGCCAACGACATCATGATCCTCAACTTCGCCCTGGCGCTCGAGTACCTCGAGTCGAACGTTCTACAACATCAACGTTCCGATCTTCACCTGAGCCCCAGCCCTCCCGAGGAGCCAAACGCATGCCTCGTACACGACGACTGATGGGCTGGCTCGCGGCGGGTATCGCCGCCGTCCTCCTGGGCGGAGGCGACGCCCGGGCCCAGTCCCTGGTCCCCGAATCGCAGCTCGAGACCTTCCTCGGCCTCAACCAGGGCGACCTGACGGGCCTCAACAACGGCCCGGTGACGAGTGGTTCGGCCATCAGCCAGACGATCACCGTCTCGGCCGGCGCGACCCTGACCTTCGACTACAACTTCCTGACCAATGCCCCGCCGCCAGGGACCGGACCCGGAGGGTTGCTCGGGCGCCGTCGATCCGTTCGCCTTCATCACGGCGCCGACACTGACGGATTTCGTCAACAACTACTATAACTATCCCACGCCGATGGGCGCGGCGCCGATGCAGACCGGCTACATGTATCAGTCCGGCTACAACACGTTCTCCGAGACGTTCGCGATCGCCGGGACCTATACGCTGGGACTCGGGGTGGCGAACGTGACGACGGATAGCTACAGTTCGGCCCTGCTCGTTGACAACCTTTCCTTGACGGGGGGAACCC
The DNA here is from genome assembly GCA_963771445.1 of uncultured Planctomycetota bacterium. Classification (GTDB taxonomy): domain Bacteria; phylum Planctomycetota; class Planctomycetia; order Isosphaerales; family Isosphaeraceae; genus JAKAUH01. The sequence continues at coordinate 316,589 of CAVYTQ010000005.1, forward strand.
TGGCCAACGGGATGTTCTCGACGGGCGATTTCAGCGGCTGGTCGACGATCGGCGACACGAGCGTCGTGACGTCCTCGTTCGGCATTCCCCCGACAAACGGGACATACCAGGCCCTGATCGGGACGGCTAGCGTGCCCGAGCCCTCGTCAATGGTCCTGCTGGTCCTGGGCGGACTCGGGGCAACCGTCGTGGTCCGCCGCAAGACGAGGGTGACCACGGCGACCCGCGCCAGCTAGACGAAACCTGAAGCCCGACGGCGTGTCCTCTTCATCCCTTCATCCGATGGACTCGCCGAAATCCCTCCTCGGGATGATCGGTGGAATCCTTCCCGCCGATCACGAACGGCCGGCGCCTCTCGGGGCTGCCGGCCGTTCGCATGGCGCCGAGGGTCAAGCTCGTCGCCCAGGCCTTCATTCCCGCTCGAGCTGGCGCTCGAGCTCGGCCTCGCTGGCCTCCTCGCGCTTCCAGACGGCCTTCTTCTCCAGCTCGTCGACGCGGGCCTTCTTGACTTCCTTCTGGAGCTCCTTGATCGTTTTGAACTTGGTGTATCGGACCAGGACATCCTTCTTGGCCTGGGCCTGCTCGAGGGCGAAAAGGGCCTTCCGGAAGTTCATCTCCTCGGAGACCTTCGTGGCCGTCGAGACATATCCCTTGTCGAACATCCGGTCCGCCCATTCGTGGCGGTCCTGGGCACGCTTGAGGTCGGCCTCGGCGAGCTTGATCTCGCCGTCGATCGTGGCCAGGCTCCTGGGAGTAGGTGCCTTCGGAATACTCCTCGACAGCGATCTCGGCGATCTCTCGGGTCGAGGCGGGCGATGTCGTGGGTCGCCCGCGGCCTTCCGTGTCGCCAGTTGCTGGGCGCGGAGCCTGGCCTTGAGCGGCTGCGGGGCAACCACCTTGGCCTTTTCGCCCGAGCCCTTCGCGGCCGGCGCTTGCTGGGCCTGCGTGGGAGCTGGCCCGGCCAAAGCAAGGCCCAGGCCGAGGGCGACACACGAAAGACGGGTACGGCCGCGGACGGACAGCCGACGTGATCGGGACCTCATGGTGACGCCTCCGAATCGGGGTGAAATGGCGGGGCCGCGCGCATCCCTGCACGAACCCTCCATCCGTGGAGATCGGCCCCTTGTGCGATGCGGTTTGCGGGACGGCGAGCCACGCGAACGGGCGCCGGCGCTGCGTCCCATAACAAACTCAAAGCGTCAACCGGCCGGGGCCGGGCCCCCTTTTCCGGCGCGGGCCGGTCGCGGGCGAGATCATCAGTGACCCTCTGGGGAGGGCGGAAGGCCCGTTGTTGACGACCTCGCACGGCTTGCCCCGCCCCACAAACCACGGATAGACGGCCGGCAGGACTAGCGTCGTCAGCAGCGTCGAGGTGATGATTCCACCGATGACCACGGTGGCCAGGGGTCGCTGGATCTCGGCGCCCGGCGTGGTCGAGAGGGCCATCGGGATGAATCCCAGGCCGGCGACGAGGGCCGTCATCAGGATCGGCCGGAGCCGGACCAGCGACGCCTCGCGCGCCGCCTCGTGGGGCTCGACGCCCTCCTGGCGAAGGTGTTCGACGGCGCTGACCCAGACCAGCCCGTTGAGCACCGCGACGCCGAACAGCGCGATGAAGCCGACGCCCGCCGAGACCGAGAACGGCAACTGGCGGATCGCCAGCGCGAACACGCCGCCGGTGGCCGCCATCGGGACGGCCGAGTAGATGAGCAGCGCCAGGCTCATGGGATCGGAACGTGCTGTAGAGCAGCAGGAAGATCAGCAGCATGGCCACCGGCACGACGATCATCAGCCGCTGGGTCGCGGTCTGGAGGTGCTCGAACTGGCCGCCCCAGCGCAGGACGTACCCGCCCGATTTGGGCATCTTGACCTGGGCGTCGATGGCGGCCTGGGCCTCGGCGACGAAGCTGGCGATGTCGCGGCCGCGGACGTTCACGCCGACCACCGCCGGCGCTGGACGTTGTCGCGCTCGATCTCGTCGGGGCCTTCCTCCTCCTCGATGTCGGCGAGCTCCGTGAGCGACACGGCGCGGCCCATGGCGTCCTTGACGCGGATCGAGCCGATCCGCTCGGGGTCGGACCGCCACGCCTCGGGCAGCCGGACCCGCAGCGGGTGGCGGGCCGGCAGCCGGACCTTCGCCTTGTCCTTGCGGGCCGAGTCCTTGGCGTCGTCCTCGAAGATCGTGCCGACGGTCGTACCGCCCAGCGCCGAGACCACGTCGAGGACCTCGGACGCCTTGATGCCGTACCGGGCGAGCTGGTCGCGGCGGACCTTGATCCGCAGCAGGGGCAAGCGGCCGGCGGTCGGCGTCTTGATGTCCGCCTGGCCCTGGATGCCGCTGATGACGCGCTTGACCTCCAGCGAGAGCCGCCGCAGCTCGTCCAGGTCCGGACCGTAGATGATCGCCGCGACGTCGCTCTTGACCCCCGCGACCAGCTCGTTGACCCGCATCTCGATCGGCTGGCTGAACCCGAAGCTGACGCCCGGCACGTTCTCGTTCAGGAGCTTCTCCATCTCCGCGATCAGGTCGTCGCGTGTCAGGCCGGGGCGCCATTGCTCCGGCGGCTTGAGCATCGTCCACACGTCGGTCTGGTGCGGGCCCATGACGTCGTTGGCGATCTCGGGACGGCCGGTCTTGCAGTAGACGAGCCGGACCTCGGGGATGGTCTCGAGCAGCCTCTCGATCTGCGACGAGGCCTCGACGGCGCCCTCGAGCGACGCCGAGGGGATGCGGACGGCCTCGATCAGCAGGTCGCCCTCGTTGAGCCTCGGCATGAATTCGCCGCCGAGGTTCCAGCCGACGGGCACGCTGATGGCGACCAGCCCCGAGGCGAGCGTCACGGCCCAGATCGGATGGGCGACGAACCGGGCCAGTGCCGGCTGGTAGAGCCGCTTGGCCCATCGGATCAGCCAGACCTCCTTCTCGCTCGGCCGGGCGTCAGCCCCATGGCGGCCAGCACGGGCATCAGGGTCAGCGACAGGACCAGCGAACCCAGCAGGGCGAAGATCACCGTCAGCGCCATCGGGCGGAACATCTTGCCCTCGGTCCCCTGCAGGGCCAGGATCGGCAGGTAGACGATCGTGATGATCAGCTCGCCGAACATGGTGGGCCGGCGGACCTCGACGGCCGCGTCGCGGATGATGTCGAGCTTGGGCCGGGTGCCGCCCTCGTGGGCCAGCCGCCGCACACAGTTCTCGATCATGATGACGCTCGAGTCGACGATCAGGCCGAAGTCGATGGCGCCCAGGCTCATCAGGCTGGCCGAGATCCCCGTGGCCAGCATGACGTTGGCGGCGAACATCATCGACAGCGGGATCGCCAGCGCCACGATGAGGCCGCCGCGCAGGTTGCCGAGCAGGACGAGCAGGACCACGACGACCAGGATGCCGCCGGCCGTCAGGTTGTGCAGGACGGTGCTGAGCGTCTGGTCGATCAGGTGGGTGCGGTCGTAGAGCGGCTCGATGGTCACGCCGGCGGGCAGGCTCTTCTTGAGCTGCTCGATCTCGCGCTTGACGTCCTCGACGACGGTCCGCCCGTTCTCGCCGATCAGCATCATGACCAGGCCGGTGACGATCTCGCCCTTGCCGTCGCGGGTCGCCAGCCCGGCGCGGATCATCGGCGCCGGCACGACGGTCGCAACCTTGCCGACGGTGACCGGGACGCCCTTGCGCTCGTCGATGACGATCGCCGCGATGTCCTCGACGTTCCGCGCCTGGCTCACGCCGCGGATGTACCGCGCCTCGCCGTTGTGGACCAGGTAGCCGCCGCCGACGTTGGCGTTGTTCGACCGCAGGGCCTCGAAGACGTCCGACATCGACAGCTTGAGGTTGGTCAGCTCGACGGGGTTGACCTGGACCTCGTAGGTCTTCATCTCGCCGCCGTGGGCATTGATCTCGGTCACGCCCTTGACGCGGCGAAGCTGATACGAGATGAACCAGTCGAGGATCGTCCGCAGCTCCATCGGCGTGACCCCGGATTCCGGGGTCGCCTTGACCTGGAACTGGAAGACCTCGCCGAGCGCCGTGGAGATCGGCCCGAGCATGGGCTGGCCGTAGCCGGATGGGATCGCGGCCGCTGCGCGGGGGATTCGCTCGCCGACGAGCTGGCGGGCGCGGTAGATGTCCGTCCCTTCCTGGAAGACGATCGTCACGACCGAGACGCCGAACTTCGAGATCGACCGGATCTCCTCGACGTTCGGCAGGCCACTCATCGCCCCCTCGACCGGGAACGACAACAGCGATTCCACCTCGAGCGGCGAGAGCGCCGGTGCCTCGGTGATGACCTGCACCTGGACGTTGGTCAGGTCGGGCACGGCGTCGATCGGCAGGTGGCGGGCCGAGTAGATCCCCACCCCGGCCACCAGCGCCGTCGCCATCAGGACGAACAGCCGGTTCCTCAGCGAGGATTCGATGATCGCGTTGAGCATGGTTCGTCGCCGGTTGAAAGTGAGGGGCCGATCGGTCGGTCGGGTGCCACCGAGAAGGGAGTCCGTGGGACGGACCTATTCCTCGGGCGGCTCGTTGCGGAAGGTTAGCTCGCTCTTGAGGAAGAAGGCGCCGGAGGCGACGACGGGCTCTCCGGCCGTCAGCCCGGCCCGGATGACGGTGCGGTCGCCGTCGCGCCGACCGGCTTCGACGGGGCGGATCATGTAAGTCCTGGGCTTGTCGGCCGGCACGAAGACGAATTTGTCGCCCTCGATCTCGACGAGCGCGGCGGCCGGGACGGTCAGGACTTCCTCGACGGCCGAGCTATCGAGGATGATCTGGGCGAACATCTCGGCCTTGAGCAGGCCCTCGGGATTCGCGGCCTCGGCCAGGATGGGGATGGTTCGGGTCTGAGGGTCGACGACCGAGCCGACCGAGATGAGCTTTGCCGCGAACTCGCGGCCGGGATAGGCGCGGGCCGCGCGGAACCGGAACGAGCCGTCCTGCAGCCGAGAAATTTTGCCGAGGTCCGACTCGGCGACCTCCGCCTTGACCCAGACCGTGCTGAGGTCGGACACGACGAACAGGACATCGTTGGAATCGGCCTTCTGGCCCCGCGCGGCGAACGCGAACTTCTTGACGATGTTGCCGCCGATGGGCGCCGTGATGTCGTAGCGCGTCACGTCGTCGATCACGTCCAGGGCGAGCCCCTCGTCGGGATGCTCGAGCAGCCGGCGGATGTCAACCGCGACGTCGAGGATCCGCAGCCGCTGCGCCGCGTCCACCAGCGCGGCCTCGGCCTGCTTGAGGGCCTGGTCGGCCATCCGCCGTTCCTGGGCCGAGTCGTACTTGACCTGCTCCATGGTGCCCTTGAGCTTCTGCTGCAAGCCCTCGCGGGTGTGCCGGGCGAGGACCACCAGATGCGCGCCGTAGATGTCCTGCCGTTGGAGGTCGATGTTCTTCTCCTCCTCGTGCACCGCGATCTCGTACTCGGCGAACGCCTGGAGCAGGGTACCGCGATAGCTGCCCAGGTTCTTGCCGGCGAACTGGATCTCGATCGCCTCGGCACGGGCCGGCGCACCGACCTGATGCTGGGCTTCCTCATTGTGGTGGTCCCCGGAATTCGACCGGTGGCGATTGGCGGTGTCCTCGGCGATCCCCTTTTCGAGGGCCGGGATCATGGCCTTGACGTTGTCGGCGATCTCGCCCCTCCACCGGGCCTCGTACCGCGCCGTGGCCAGCTCACGCTGGCGGGCGCGGAGGTCCAGCCGCGCCTTGCCGACCTCGGGACTGTCCAACACCACCAGGACGTCCCCTTCCTTGACCTTGTCGCCGATCACGGCGTGGACGGATCGCACGATGCCCGTGGCGCGAGGGCGGATCTCGACGCGACGGTCGGAGTTGGACTGGATCATGCCCGGCACGCCAACCTCGGTCCCGAGCCGATCGATCCGCGCCGGTGCGATGGCGATCTTCGCCTCGCGAAACTTCGCCTCGGACAGCGAGACCGACGACGCGAGACCCGACTCGGATTGAGACCCTTCCCGCGGCGCCGCTCCCGCGGAGGCGGCATCCTTGCCCTGCCCCTGAGAGGCGTGGAGCCTCGACGGGCTCAGGACATCGACGGTGACATAGGCCCCCAGGCCGACCAGCATCGCCCCGACGGCCAACCAGGACGCGAACGTGCGGTACGACCGCGCGGCCGGTGCGGCCGGGCGCGGATTCAATGCGATGGACACGGTGATTCCTCCCGCCGTTGATGGACGAGCTGGCACGCGATGAATTCGAGCCGGAGATATCAGCCGACGACCGCCGCCACGCCGGCGCTGGACCCGAGCTATGCCCGGGAACGTCCACGGCCGACGGAACGGAAGGTGACGACGATCCCGCGAAGCAAGAGAGCGTTATCGGAAGGTCGCGAGCCGAGAGGGCACGCGAGCAACGGCAGCGGCCGCGAAGGGGCCGGACCGTTCAACGGCGGCAGGCGGGATCAGCAATTCCAGCGCGAGAAGAGGATGAGGCTCGATGGGCGCGGACCGGCGGCGCAGGAGGAATTCCACGCGAGGAAAGGGCCGGATCCAGGGTCGGCGTCGAGGAGATTGGCGTGGCATGCCAGCGAGTTCGGAGTCGAATGCCCGAGCGTCAGGAAGTCGACGAGGCGGCCCCGCGAGTCGGGGCTCAGGACGGGGGTCCCGGTCCAGTCGGGTGCAGGCCAGTCGCCGAGGTGGGCGTGCAGCGAGGGGCCGGTCGTGCCATGCTCGGCATCGCCCGACGTGGCGGCGCCCGGATCGATCAGGGGGGCGACCCAGTGCCAGTGCAAGATCGGCACATCCGCGGCCGTGTCGGCCGAGGGATGCCAGCGCAACAGGTGGTCGTGATAAACGCAGACCTCGCCCGGTGCGTGATGATGGCGGACGTTGTGGTAGTCGGCCTGCGGCAGGGGAATGCGAATGGTGCCGAGGATCAGCAGCGCGATCCCCAGGACTCGCAACCCGCGCCGATCTGCCCGACGCCGTGACGCCACGCTGCCGCCTCGTGATTGGATGCCGAGACCATCGACGGTCCGAACCGTCGGAAGGGGTAGGACCTGCTCCATGGGGACGCGTCGCCGCAGCGCCAGCCCGGATTTATTATGATCCGCGACTCGCGGGTGGTCAAGCAGCCGCACCGATCTTGACAATTTGCGGCGTGCCGGCAAACTGTACCGGCCTTTCCGGGAAGTGAAGGGTGTCCCCAACAGGAAGAGGGGCGAGGCAAGCCATGGCTGGCGAATGGAACGAATCGGCGCCGGGTGCGCGGGCGCTGCCGATTGGCGTCGTGCCGGTGCTGCTCTTGCTGATCGCGGTCTTCGCCGTGCTCGCGGCCAACCGCGTCGAGGCGGGCGAGGAGCCACAAGGCGGCTCTGCCGCGAGCGGCAGGAACGCTCGACAGGACGAGCCCAAGCCGCCGCACGACGGTGTTCGCCGCTACGAAATCGGCCTGGGACCGCGGTCATACTGGCTGTTCGAGCCCGACCGGCCACGGCCGGAAAAGGCGCCCGTCGTGGTCTTCCTCCACGGCTGGTTCGCCGTGAACCCGGCATTTTACGGCGCCTGGATCGACCATCTGGTCCGCAACGGGCACATCGTGATCTTCCCGCGGTATCAGAACGACATCACCACGATGCCGCAGGATTTCCTCCCCAACGCGGTCGCGGCGATCCACGACGCGATGGGGGTCCTGAGCCAGGATGGGGTGCACCACGTCCGGGCCGATTCCAGCCGGTTCGCGCTGATCGGCCATTCGGCCGGGGCCAACCTGGCGGCGCAGCATCGCCGCGCTGTCCTCCGACCCACATGCGGCCCTTCCTAGCCCCCGGGCCGTCGTCGCCATTATGCCGGGCGAGGTCCTGCCGATTCGCCAGGCGAGCCTCGACCGCATCCCGGCCGCGACCTTGCTGATCGTCGCGGTCGGCGAGGAAGACCTCGTCGCCGGCGACCTGCGCGGCCGTCAGATCTTCCTCGAAGCCTCCGCGATCCCCGCATCGCGCAAACGTTTCATCCTCTACCGGTCCGACCGTCATGGCCATCCCCCCCTGATTGCCGACCACACGGCGCCGACGGGGACCAACCACCGGCTCGACAACGGCGAGGGCATCCTCCGACCGCTCCAGTTGAGCAAGGGGGACATCAACGCCCTGGACCACGCGGGGTTCTGGCGGATCGGCGACATCACCCTCCGGTCCGGCTTCGAGGGTCAGACCTTCGACGACGTCCCGCAATTCGACCAGGTCATCCGGCACCTGGGCTACTGGAGCGACGGCCGCCTCGTCCGGCAGCCGATCGTCGGTACCGACCTCGACGTCATCCCGCGCGTTATTCTCGGCAACGGCCTGAAGATCTTCCCGTTCTCCTCCCCCCGCAAGGTCGCGCTCGGCTCGCACCGCGATCCGTGACCATTAGTCCCGTCTTGACCGTCGAGTGATGCGCCTCTCATCGGGCCTCGACTCTTCCTGCGCACCCAACCCTGGCGATCGCGTGATCCGCGACGGCAGATCGAGCCCGCGACGGCGCCCGTCGATCGACCGCAACCGGAATCCTGGGCAAACGGTGCCTCCGGCGGGCTCGTGCGCCTCATTTGGTGGCTGCCACTGGTCGATAGGTTGAGATGATCGGGCAGGCATCGACTGGGCCGCGTGGAATCGGGCTGGCAGGGAGGGCTGGGGGACTGATGGCGACCTCACAGAAGAGTCGTGTTGCGGCCGCGGCACCGGACGCGGAAGCGGCGGGAACCCTCAGCTCCGGCGCCGGCGGCAAGCGGGGGCACCTGGCCCCGGCGTCGCCGCCCGAAACCGCCGAGGCCACGGCGATCGAGGCCCTGCGGCGACAGGTGCTGGCCCTGCAGCGGATCAGCAGCATGGGGGTCCTGGCCGGCGGCGTGTTCCACGAGCTGAACAATGCCCTGACGCCGATCCTCAACTATGCCAAGCTGGGGCTGCGAAACCCCGACCCGGCGTACCGCGAGCGGGCGCTGACGCAGATCGTCGACGCGGCGCAGCGGGCCACGACGATCACCCGCGGTATGCTCGGGCTGTCGCGTCCGGGCGGGAGCCTCGAACACCGCGAGCCGACCGAGATGGTGCGGCTGGTCCGCGAGGTGATCTCGCTCGTCGAGAAGGACCTGGCGAAATACCGGGTCCGGCTCGAAGTGAAGCTGACCGGCGACCCGTGGTCCCGCGTGCATCCCGCGCAGATTCAGCAGGTGCTGCTGAACCTGCTGATCAACGCCCGGCAGGCGATGCCCGAAGGCGGGACGGTGCGGGTCCGCCTCGGCCTCGACGCCGCCGGACGCCGGGCCGAGCTGAGCGTCCAGGACACGGGCATCGGGATCGCGCCGGCCGACCTCCGGCGGATCTTCGAACCGTTCTACTCGACCAAGACCTCGCCGGACGCCGCCGGCCAGGGCGGAACGGGCCTGGGCCTGGCCGTCTGCCGCGACATCGTCGAGGCCCACCACGGCCGCCTTCGCGCCGAAAGCCGGCTGGGCCAGGGCTCGACGTTCACACTGATTCTACCCGCCTGCCCGCCCGTTGATGCCGCCGGCAAGCAGGGAGCGGCCTGAGCACCCGTTCCCCTCCGGACGCCGCCCGAAGGTCAGCCCGCCCGCCCGAGGCCGTCCAAAACGCCATTTCGCCGGAAAATCTTCAAAATTCGCGAAATATTTTTTGTGTTGGCCTCGCAAAGAGTTGCGACGACAAATGTGCCTCCGACCGCAATAGGTGCATTTCAGTTTCTGCAAAACTGATACATCCTGTTAGTAGAGGATAAAGAAGAGGTCACCCCCTCAGGGGGCTTTGGGGGCAGAACATCCAGGCATGCATGTGTGGATTGCCGCGGTTCTCCCCCTTCCTTTCCCATCGGCACCTGCCGCGATAAAGTCGGCTGAGGCGAGGGCCGTCGTGCGATCTCTCGACATTTCGCCTGGGTGATCCGCCCGAGACTGCGCCAGTTGCCGCTGGGCGACACCGGCCCGATATCATGCCGACTGCGCGAACGGTGGCGCTTTTCCGGCGAATTCGGTATTCGCGGAGGCGAGGACCTGCACTAACAGGGAAAACCTTGTCGATTCCCGTTTGGGGCCGTCCCGATGAAGCGCCTGACCGCGACTCGATTCGCCCGGGACCTGGGCGTGCTGTACCAGGCTGGTGCGGTTGGCGGCCTGAGCGATCGTGAGCTGCTGGGGCAATTCCGCCCCGGGGCGGGTGACGAGGCGGAGCGGGCCTTCGAGGCGATCGTCGGCCGGCACGGCTCGATGGTGCGGGGAGTCTGCCGACGGGTAGGGCTCGACGAGCAGGCCGCCGAGGACGCTTTTCAGGCGACGTTCCTGGTACTGGCGATGAGGGCCGGATCGATCCGCCGGGTCGATTCGCTGGCCTCGTGGCTGCACGGGGTGGCGGCACGCATCTCGCGCCGGGTCCGAGCGACGAGTTATCGTAAGAATTCGCCGGAGATCGATTCGATGGCCCCGGTCGCGGATTGCGGCTCATCCGTCGAGGAAGACCTGCTGGCGCACGAGCTGCGCGGCGTGCTGGACGAGGAGATCGAGCGGCTGCCGGCGGTGTATCGCCGGGCGGTCGTGCTCTGCTATCTCGAGGGCAAGACGCAGGATGCCGCGGCGCTGGAGCTGGGCTGGACCAAGGGGACGGTCTCGGGCCGGCTGGCGCGGGCAAAGGAGATCTTGCGCGGCCGGCTGGTGCGCCGAGGCTTCGGCCCCTCGGCCGGCCTGGCCGGTGCCATCATCACCGACGGGCACGCCGGGGCGGCCGTGCCGGCGCACCTTGCAAGCCTGGCGGTGCGGGCGGGGCTGAGCGCGGTCCTCGGCCGGGCCGAGCTGGCCGCGGCGTCGGGGTCGGCCGCCCTGCTCGCGCACGGCCTGCTGCGGACGATGCTCCTTGGCAAGGTCGCGGCGGCCGTCGCGGTGGTCGTCTGCGTCGCGATTTTCGCCACCGCGCTGGCACGGACGGCAGGCGGCCCCGGGCGGTCGGGCGAAGTGCGTACAAACGGAGCCAGCGCCGCGGGACGGACGCAAGCGGCGGCTCCCGGCCCGCGGGACACCCGGGCCGAGCGACTGCCAGCTCATGCCCGCGCGCGACTCGGTACGACGCGGCTCAGACACGACACGAACGTCGCTCACGTGGCCTTTTCCCCGAACGGCGATACCCTGGCCAGCGTGGGCTGGGATGGAACCCTCCGATTCTGGGACACCGCGGCCGGCGAGCCATGGGCGCGGCTGCCTCGGATTGAAGGCGAGCGCACCGAGCGCAGCGTGGCCTATTCGCCCGACGGGAAGACGCTGGCGGTCGGGCACGACTCGTTCGTCCAGCTCTTGGATCCGGTGACAGGACGGGAAAGCTTCCGATCGGAGCCCCTCAAGGGTGGCGTGCGCGAGCTCCTTTTTTCTCCGGACGGGAAGACGCTGGCCGCGGCGAGCTCGGAGTCGAACCCGGCAGTCCGACTGTGGGACGTCGCCACGGGTCGAATCGGAAAGACTCTCGTGATCGACGAGGCGCAGATCTTCAACGGCCGACCGATGAGCTTCTCACCCGACGGTAAGCGGCTGGCCGTGGGCACACAGGCGTCGCGCAATCCGCCCGGGAAGCCCGAAAGCATCGTTGCTATCTGGGACATCGAGTCGAACTCGAAGCCCCTCGTGATCAGGAACGTTCTCGGTCACTCGCTGATCAGCGTAGTCTTCGTTCCGGCGGGCGACCTGATCCTCACGGCGGGCTCCGACATGCGGTCTCCCCCGGCGCGCCTGGCCTGGATACCTCGCGTGCACCATACCCTTCGATCCGGGCCTGGGACGCGAGGACAGGCCAGCCGGTCCGCAGCTTCGAGCTCGGGGACCTGTGGGGGCATTGTGCCCTGGCCCTGGCCCGCGACGGCGAGACGCTGGTCTCGCTGCACCCCGAGAACCTGATCGTCTGGGACCTGGCGACCGCGAAGCGGCTCGGTACGATCCCGATCGAGCGGTCCGACCCCGGGATCGGTATCGGCGGCTGCATGGCGGTTTCGGCGGACGGGCGCATCGTGGCCGCCGCACGAGGCAGCAACGCGGCGCAGATTGTGGGACGTGCGGACAGGACAGGCTCTCTTCCGGCAAGCATCGGCGCACGAAAGTGAGGTCACCGCGGCGGCCACCTCGCCCGACGGGACCCTTGCGGCCACCGGTGACGGCATCGGTGTGGTCCTGATGTGGGACCTTCGCCGGGGGTCGTATCTGCGCCGGCTGGAGCAGGGTGACGGAGGGAGGATTCATGACGTCCGCTTCGCACCCGATGGAGGATCGGTGGCGGCCGCGGTCGCAATGACCTTCGACCGCAAGACCGGTCGCCATGGAGGGGTCATCCGGGTCTGGGACACCTTGTCGGGTGCGCTCCGTCGCGAGATCCGTCTCGAGGACGAGCCGGCCCGGCTGGCCTATTCACTCGACGGGCGACAGCTCGCCGTCGGGTTTTTCGGCCTTCCGCAGCGCCCGGTTGGCCGAGGAGCCGCCCTGCGCCTCGATGCCATCCGGGTCTACGACCCCGAGACTGGCCAGTTGCGGATCGGGCTGCCCGAGCACAAGGAATGGATCTACGCGTTGAGGTTCGACGCCGAGGGGAAGACTCTCGGATCGGTCGAGTCCGACATGAATATGCGCTTCCGCGAGCTCGGAACTGGACGGATCGCGCGGGAGACCTCGATCCAGGGTCATCACGAGGCTGCCGGGAGGAAGCCTGGTGAGTTCGCCCGCCTTCGCGCGGCCGACCTCAGCCCCGACCTGGCGACGGCCGTCACTGCCGCCTGGAACGACGGCAGGATTCATGTCTGGGATACGAGGTCCGGCCGAATCCTGAGGACGATCGCGGTCGAGCCGTGTTTCGATGCCGTGCTCTGTCTTTCTCCCGATGGCCGGCATCTCGCCGCGGCGGTCTGGCCGATGGTCACGAGGGAATCCAGCATGAGGAGCGCGCACCGGCAGGGAGATGACGATCCGCATCTGGGAGATCGCCACCAAGCGCGAGGTGCTGCGGCTGGAGCCGAAATCGAGCGCGGTGCGGTCGCTCGCCTTCACGCCGGACGGCAAGACGCTGGTCTCGGGGATGGCCGATACGACGGTCATCGTCTGGGACTGTTCATCGCTGGGTTCAGGCGTGGCCCGCGAGCGAAATTGACGCGCACCGGCATTCCGGGGTGCTTCTGGCCGGCAATGCGACTCGTGTATCCTCGCCTCGGGGACCAATCCCGGCGTTGGGGGGACTTCGATGGCGGCCTCGTTCCTGTGGTATGCCGTGGCGGCGCTCGGGGAGATCGGCGGCTGTTTCGCCTTCTGGGCGTGGCTTCGGCAGGGTCGGAGCCCGCTCTGGCTGATCCCGGGAATCCTGGCGCTCGGCGGGTTCGCGGTCGGCGCTCACGCGGATCGACGCCTCGCACGCGGGCCGGGCGTATGCGGCGTACGGCGGCATCTATATCGCCGCGTCGATCGGCTGGCTCTGGGTGGCCGAGGGGGTTCGTCCCGATCGTTGGGACTGGATCGGCGCCGGAGTCTGTCTGGCGGGGACGTTCATCATCCTGTTCGGACGCCGGTGCGTGGGTTGATGCCGAGCGGATGCGACGGGCCGTCGGTCGTTGGTGTACAATCGCGATATCGCGAGGGCGGATTCGGGCAGCTCGCGTGCCGGCGGGGGATCGACGATGAGCGTGATGGACGAGGAGCCTCGGATAGCCTCGGAGTCCGAGCCGATCCGGCTGCTGACGCGGGCGACGTGCCCGCATTGCTGGGAGACGTTCGCTCCCGAGCAGGTGCTGTGGATCTCCGAGCACGTCGAGCTGCTGGGCGACCCGATGCTCGGTCCCGAGCGGCAGCAGCGGTTCCTGCCCAGCCGGTTCACCGTCGACGGCGACGCGATCGACGCCCGGGGGATGACCTGCCGGAGCCTGGCCTGCCCGCATTGCCACCTGGCCGTCCCGCGGGCGATGCTCGAGATGGAGCCGCTGTTCCTGTCGATCCTGGGCAGCCCGGCCAGCGGCAAGTCGTACTTCCTCACGACGATGACCTGGCAGTTGCGGCAGATCCTGCCGATGCATTTCCGCGTCGCGTTCACCGACGCCGATCCGAGCGTCGAACCGGATGCTCAACTCGTGGGAGGAGTCGCTGTTCCTCAACCCCGACGAGACCCGGCCGATCCCGCTGGGCAACCTGATCCGCAAGACCGAGCTCCAGGGCGAGCTCTATGACACGGTCGCCTACGGCCAGCAGACGGTCAGCTACCCGCGGCCGTTCCTGTTCGCGATGCGGCCGCAGAAGGGGCACTCGCACGCCGACTCGGCCAGGCTGGCGCGGATGCTCTGCCTCTACGACAACGCGGGCGAGCATTTCCAGCCGGGCCAGGACACGGCGTCGAGCCCCGTGACGCGGCACCTGGCGCGGTCGAAGGCCGTGATGTTCCTGTTCGACCCGACCCAGGACCCGCGGTTCCGCGCGGCCTGCCGCGGCCGCCGCGGCAGCGCGGCGCGGCGCCAGCACGCCGGGCGGCTCAGCCGGCAGGAGACGATCCTCAACGAGGCCGCGGCGCGGATCCGACGGCACGCCGGGCTGCTCGCACTCGGCCGCCTACGACCGGCCGCTGGTCGTCGTCCTCTCCAAGCTCGACGAGTGGAACCACCTGCTCGACACCGAGGGCGACGGCGAGCCCTGGCGGACCCAGGCGAACGTCACCGGGCGTCAACATGGACCGGATCGAGCACCTCTCGGGCCTGCTGCGGCGGATCCTGCTGCACTACTGCCCCGAGACCGTCGCCGCCGCCGAGACGTTCGCCGCGCGACGTGACGTACATCGCCGTCAGCTCGCTCGGGCCGGAGATCCAGCACGATCCGGCCACGGGCCTTCCCGCCGTCCGGCCGGCCGACATCCGGCCGACCTGGGTGACCGCCCCCCTGCTCTACTGCATCTCACAGTCGGCCTCGCGGCTCATCCCGCGGTTCGTCAAGCGCTCGAAGCCGGGATGAGCGGATCGATCGAAAGTCCACGGCCACCCCGGGCCTCCTCGCCGGGCGAACGAATTAACAAGCCAATGCTTAGAAATTTTTACATACCTAAAATCTGGCATCTTGCCTGTGCTGTGTTGGTCGTGGGCGTCTCCTCGTGGAGCGTCGTGATGTACCATAGGTCCTGCTACTTCAGCAGCCGGGCGGATGCGTATGCTCAACGTCAGTAGAAGCTCGAGGACTCTTTACGGAGGTTGTGGGTAATACCCAAGTATCAGCGCTCGAAGGAAGAAGCATCGATACTGTCATGTGGGATTTGGGCAACGGTCAGACCATCTGCGTTGGCACACCTTCGTTCTTTCGGAGGGAGATTGGGGCGGCCGAAATGAAGGTCCGTAAGTTTGCCCACGCGGCATCGCACCCATGGGAAAGCCTCGAATTTTAGGGCGATCGGCAGGAGGTCGCCTAGCCACATGATGCCGGGGCACTTTCAGGCTGGGGCGGTCCTCGAAGAAGGGCTACATCAGGCGATCGCCTTGAGAGAATCCACGGATCCCGGTCTTGATCCGTGATATTCGTGCAATCCGTGGTCGAGACGTCCGGATTCTCCACCACGGATTCCACGGATCAGAGAATACCCGGATTCCGGTCTCAGGCGATCGGCGGGAAGTGATGTACCGACATGACCCCGGAGTCCTCCAGACGAGTATCGTCTTCGGGTAGAACTTATTGAGCGACCGCCTTATGAACCACGCGCGGGTCCAAAGGGCGACGATCGCGACTTACGCCTCCCGCCGCCGGGGCGGTTCGAGCACGACCCGGACGGCCGGGTATTCCGGCTCAGTGGGGACGACGGGACGGTCGAGGTCTTCCTCGACGTTCCGTCCGCGATCTCGGCGTCGAGCTGTATCCCCGGACCGGCGTGATGCGCCCGGTCATGAAGCTCGGCAGGCAGGTGTATCTCTGGCGCTGCCGCGAGGGGGGCGGGGCACGGTGACGGAGGAGACAGAGACCCGACCATCACGGCGCAGGGACCTCATTGCCATCGGCGGGTGAATCCACCCGGCCCGTCGGCCAGCCCGCCCCTGTCCGAGGGGTCGATCGGCGGTTGCGGCCGCCGGCCGGGCCGGATGTCGGTCGGTCTATCGAGCCGGGCGCGGTTCGAGGCCGGCGGGTTCGGCCGGCGTCAGGCTCGAAGGCCTGACCTGCTCAGCGGACTGGATGCCAAATCGGGCTGACCGGCGGCGTAAGGCCGACAGCCTGACCTACACAGACGATCCCGAACCGGGCCGACCGGCGGCGTCGGGCTGACAGCCTGACCTGCACGGGACCGGCCGGGGTCGTCGGTCGCCGAGGGTGTCCTGTTCGGCAAGCGGGGGTCCGGCGCGTCCTTTTCGATGACGAATCGGTGATAGAGGCGACTGATGCGGCTCGTCGTTTGCAAGTGGATGGGACCGTGTAACTTCCGTCCTTCCCCGGGTCCGCGAGCGGCCTGGGAGCGTTCCTCGCCCCGTCCGGGCGATTTTCGGAGCAAGCAGATGCCCAGGTCAGGCCGTTCGTTGCGTCCGGTGGTCGAGAACGTCGAGCCGAGGGCCCTGCTCTCGGGGATCATCGGTGGACCGATGGCGGCGACCTCTTCGGGCGGAAGCCAGTCCCTCCAGCTCGCGGGGACGGTGCATGGCCACTACCATGCGGTCGGCGTGCCCTCGTACGCCGGCGCGACGTTCGCCGCGACCGGGACAGGTAAAGTGAGCGGGATCGGCCGGACGACCGCGAAGGGCGATCTGTACGGGTCCGCGTCGCTCTCTCAGCTCACGACGGAGGGCGATGTCACGTTGAAAGGCTCCAAGGGGAAAGTCACGATCCACCTGACGGGGGTGCCCGACCCCGGCGGATCGCAGGCCCTGCCCAGCGTGTTCAGCTTCGCGATCACGTCCGCGACCGGTAAGTATCGGGGAGCCCACGAGTCCGGCACGGCTACGGTGACGCTCGAGCCGGGGAACGCCGGCGCGCAAGCGACGCGTGGCTCGTTCGTCCTGACCCTGACGCCGCGGGCGATCGCGCTTTGATGATATCGGCGGGGATCGCCCGTCAGACTGTCCTGCCTGACTGTCTTCAAGGCCGCCGATGACGGGACGGTTCGGACGCCCCGGCGCGGCGGTCGGACGCCCGCTCGTTCGGGCGATCAGGTTTGCCCGGTCCAGCCGGCCTCGGCGGCCTGGCGCCATCGGGCGCGGATGGCGTCGAACCGGGCCTGGGGCAAAGCGCCGGACTCGAGTGACGCGGCGTTGTCGCGCCATCGGCCGGGCCGCGCGGTGCCGACGATCGCCGTGTGCACGCCGGGGACGGCCAGGGTGAACTTCAGCGACGTCGCCGCCACCTCGGCGGGATCGTCCTGCAGGAAGTCGTAGGCGAGCTTCTGCATCCGCTCCCAGTAGGGGAGATGATACGCGTTCTCGGGCTTGTCGCCGTACCGCCAGACGGCGTTGGCCAGCGGGCGCTTGGCGATCACGCCCATGTGGCGCTCGGCGGGCCATGGGGAGGGTGAGCTCGATGGCCTCCTGGTCGGCGATGCTGACCGAGGTCTGGAGGGTGTCGAACGCGCCGCACTCGATGGCGAACCGGGCCGCCGTGCCGTCGCCGCTGTAGCCGATGTAGCGGGTGTAGCCCCTTGTCGCGGGCGCGGAGCATCGCGTCGATGACGTCGCCCTTGCGCAGCTCGTCCTCGGAGCAACTGTGGAGCTGCACCAGGTCGACGCGGTCGGTCTGCGAGCCGCTGGAGGCTGCGCTCGATGCTGTGGAGCAGCGAGTCGGGCCGCCAGTCGCCCACGCCCGGCTTCTCGGGGTGGCCGCACTTGGTGAACAGGTGGAAGTCCGATCGCGCGCGATGAGACGGCCTCGCCGATCAGCTCCTCGCTCTGGAGGTAGCACTCGGCGGTGTCGATCACGTTGAGGCCGGCGTCGAGGGCGTCGCCGAGAATCCGGGCGACGGCATCGGCGCGAGCCTTCTCGAATCCGATCTCGGCACCGCCGAAGCCGAGGACGCTCACCTGCATGTCGGTCTTGCCGAACTGTTGACGTTCCATCGCTTCGGTCTCCGCCGTGGTGTGGTGTCGAAACGACCAGCCCGACCCTGCCGCCCGCCTCGAGATTGGGAGCGTCGGGATCGCGGCCTTTCTCTGGGGTCCGTCCGTTACGATGCATCTTGGCCGGACCGCGAGCCGGATGCAACCCGGCGGGGGCCGATGGGGACGGCAGGGAAGGGTCGAGACACCGACCTGCCCGCGGGCCGCGGGCCGTGGATCGCGCTATCGAATCCACACATAGAACGGCCCCAAGCTGATATCCGGGCGGTAGCCAAGCCGGCGGAGGTCAATCCACGTGCCATCGAGGGTCGGGCGGGGATTCATCGCGACGACCGCACGCACCGGACTCCGCGACGTCAGAGCAGCCCCGAGCCATTGCGAACGGGGCTCGGCCAGGCCGATCGACTCGAAGACCGGATACAGCCAGTCGTCATGGACGAGGTCGATCCGGCCGTTGACCCGGTTCCAGCCCGGGCGATTGGTGAAGTAGTAGGACGGACGGCGGAGGTCCCGGTGGGCGACGATTTGCTCGACAAGGTGGCGTTCTCCGCGGTCGAGGGCGATCTCATACCTCAGATCTCTCAGGCAGGAAACCATGATCGCCAGCGAGGCCAGACCGATGGGAATTCCGACCCAGCGAGGCACCGTGGGATTCGCCAGCCGGGACAGTCCGCGGCCCGCGAGTGTCGAGGCGAACACCAGCGCGGGAATGGCGTAGTTGAGCCAGGCTCCGGTGCTCTGGCGGGACAGGAAGGTCACGATCACGAGCTCGGCGAGCAGATAGGCCCAGAGCGCTGCGTCGATCCCCGACAAAGACGAGCCGGGACGTATCGACAGGAACGCGGGCGGCAGCGCCGAGACGATGGCGACGGCGATCGCCCCCACGAGGATTGCGCCGGCCCGTGAGCTGGTCTCCCGGTCGGCTCCGATCGTGGCCTCGTAGACCAGCGAGGCGAAGACCAGCCCGATGGCCAGGGTCGCGGCGGCGGCGGCGATCCTCGGGACCAGGCCGCCACGCATCGCGGCGCCCAGCACGGCGGCCGAGGTCAGGAGCAGAACCGAACCGGCCGAGCGCCTGGAAGATGCTCATGTAGACGACGAGGACGCTGTCCCAGCTTCCGGGATGGACCTGGCCCACATGCGTCGCGGCCAGGAATGCCGCATCCCAGACCCGCCCGCCCGTTACCACCCACTCGGTGCCGTAGACCAGTGCCGCGACCAACGTGCCGGGGAGGACGGTCTGCAAGGTCGTGCCGAGGCCCGTCCGTCCCCTTAGCCAGCCCACCAACGACCAGGCGGTCGTGATCGCCCAGGCGGCGACCAGGTGCTGCTTGACGCAGGCCGCCAGCCCGAAAAGGAGCGAGGCCGCGACCAGCCGCCAGGTCGATCGTCGTGCACCGGCCATCGAGCCGGCGGCGAGCGCCACCGCCCAGGTCTGGAGGGCGATCCCGGCCATGTCGGGTCGCACGGCGTAGGGGATGCCGCCCAGGAGCGGGGCCGAGACGACCAGGGCCGCGGCCCACCAGCCGGCGCGACGCGGCAGGCCGCCGAGCCGCGCCAGCCGCGCGGCGGCCAGCGCCGTCGCCACCAGCCCCAGCAATGAGACGAGCCGCCCGGCGATCCGGGCAGAGTCCACAGGGTCCCGTCCCGTGCGGAGGATTGGCCAGGCGAGCAGGCCCGAGGCGCGGTAATAGAGCGGGGCGTGGATCAGGACCAGGGGATTCTCGCGGCCGAATGGCCCATAGAGGCCCTGCGGTCCGGCCGTAAGCTGACGCGCCACCGAGAGCATCAGGGGCGACTCCATCGCCTCGGTATCCTCGGGTGACACCGCCCGGCCGAGCCAGTAGCCGACGGTCAGGATGGTCGTGGCGGAGAGCACGATCGACAGCCCGATCGAGGCCCAGCCGGCCGGCGGACGCTCTGGGCTCTTCTCGGTCTCGGTCATGAGGCTCCATTCTCGGAAAGTGTATGAGGAGGCTCGTAGGATGGGTCGAGCGAAGCGAGGCCCACCGATCCTTCGCCGCCGGACCGGTGGGCCTCACGCCTGCGGCGTTCGACCCACCCTACGACGGCCCGACCGCCGTGGGTAGGTGCGTGAAAGGAGGACGTAGGGTGGGTCGAGCGAGGCGAGGCCCACCGGGATTCGCCGCCGAACCGGTGGGCCTCACGCCTGCGGCGTTCGACCCACCCTACGACCTCTTTTCACACTCTCTCAGGCCGTGTACGAGCAGGGATGCCGATGAACCCGATCGATCAGGGGACGGAAGGCCCCCTAACTCGCCTCCACACGCGAAACGTGCCGAACCGGCCGGCCGGCTCGAAGCCGAGGTCTGCGAGGGACACGGGAACACCTTCGAGGGCCGTTCGATCCGACTCGATGACGACGGCAGCCACGGAGGCCGGCGATTCGAGGAACCGTCGCAGCCAGCGGGCGCGGCTCGGCCTGCCTCGTCCGCTCGAACGCCGGGTAGAGCCAATCATCGTAAACCAGATCGAGCCTCCCGATCATCCGGTTGAGCCCGGGTCGGTCGGCGAAGAAGTAGGCGGCTGGGGGCAAGCCCGTGGCGGCGAACATCCGGGTTACGTCGTCGCGCTCGATCCGGCGGCCACCGAGCTCGACCCGGGCGTCCATGAGAGCCGAGCCCAGCACGGCGGCCGCGGCGATCGCGGGGACCGCCGCGCCGAAGCCCGACGGTACCATCGCCGCCCGTGCGAGCGATCGGGCGGTCAGGACGCAGGCCCACACCAGGGCCGGGAAGCCGTAGTTGATCCAGGCGCCGCTGGAGCGCGGCAGAGCGCGATCAGTCCGGCCACCTCGACCGCCAGCAGGATCATCAGCAGGCCATCGACCCGCCGGTCGGGATCGGCCGGTCTCATCGACGCGATCCAGCCGCCTAGCCGGCCACAATGACCGCGACGGCCGTTGCGATCGCCAGGACCGCCGGGATCCACGGAGACGACCCGAATAACTGCATCCAGGCCGTCGCGGTGATCGTCGCCACCAGGGCAAGGCCGAGAGCCCAGGCCGGTCGGCGGGCCGCGAAGATCCCCGCGACGGCCAACGCGGCAAGTCCGGCCCCCTTGCCCGCCATCGCGGCCAGCACCGTGGCGACGTGCAGCCAGTCGCCCGGGTGCACCTGGCCGACCTGCGAGGCGGTGAGAAAGGCGGCATGCCAGACCCGGCCGCCGGTCGCCTGCCACTCCGCCCCGAGGATCAGTCCCGCCACCAGGGCGCCCGGGACAGTCAGGCGCACCAGCGAGCCCGGGGTCGTCCGCTTCCAGAAGCAATCCGCCAGCGTCCACACGCAGGTGACAACCCAGGCGGCCGCGAGCTGCTGCTTGACGCAGACCGCCAGGCCGAAGAGCACCGAGGCGGCAACGAGCCGCCGATCGGACCGCCGGGCGATTCCGGATTCCGAGAGACCGGCCGCCGCCAGGGCGACGGCCCAGGACTGGAGCGCCACGCCCGCCAGGTCGGGCCGGACGGCGAACGGGAACCCGGCGAGGACCGGCGACGAGACGAGCAGAGTGGCGGCCCAGACGCCGGCCCGCCTCGGCAGGCCGCCCAGCCGGCGCCAACCGTACGCCGCGGCCATCGCCGCGGCGATCAGCCCGGGCACGAGATGAGCCGCCCGGCGATCCGGGCGGCCTCGACGGGGTGAAGACCGCCCAGCGCGAGCGGCCAGGCGAGCAGCCCGGCGACCCGGTAGTAGAGCGGTGCGTGGATCAGCACCAGCGGGTTCAGCCGCCCGAAGGGGCCGTAAAGGCCCGAGGGTCCGTGCACAAGCTGACGCGCCACCGAAAG
Organism: uncultured Planctomycetota bacterium; assembly: GCA_963771445.1. Classification (GTDB taxonomy): domain Bacteria; phylum Planctomycetota; class Planctomycetia; order Isosphaerales; family Isosphaeraceae; genus JAKAUH01. The sequence goes on from CAVYTQ010000005.1 coordinate 338,414, forward strand.
CATCAGCGGCGATTCGTAAGGATCCGCGTCCGCCGCCCCCAGTGCCAGCGTGCCCCGGAAACCGACAAATACGCAGGCCGACGCCGCCAGCAGGACCGAGACCGCGGCCGGCCAGAAGCTGAAGGCGGGCCCGGTGGTCGTCGTCTCATCGAGCATCCGGCGCTCCCATCCAGCCGGGATCCGCGCCGACCCTGGCCCGGATTCGTCAGCACTTCGTCACGGCACCCAGAACCAGCCGACCACGACGAGCACGACCGTCCCGACCAGGGCGACGACCAGGCCCGGCCGTCGGCGGAGCTTGAGGAAGAAGATCAGGACCAGGCCCGTCAGCGAGATGATCGTCAGCACGATCGCCGAGATGTCGATCACGGCCGACCAGACCGGGCCGGTGTCGCGGCCCTTGTGCAGGTCGTTGATCACGGCGACGAAGCCGTGCGAGGTCTGGATCAGGTTGTAGTGGCCCGTGCTCCGGTCGATGAAGGCGTCGGCGGAGTAGCCGGGACCCTTGAAGCTCACGCTGCACTCGTTCTCGTCGACCCGGAAGTCGGCCAGCGCGCCGCTGGACCCCGTGCGCCTTCCGCAGGTGCTCGACGACCTCGAGCTTCGCGACCTCCCGGGTGTGATCGGGCTCGGACGAGCCCTCCGAAGCGTCGTCGTTCGCTCGCCCGCTGGCGGGCGAGACGAGGGCGACGCGGGCGGGGTGATGTGCAGCCAGCGGAGCTCGACCTGGCCCTCGGACTGCGACCGGCGCTCGAGGTTGCCGAACCAGTCGGGGTGGTTGAGCGTCATGCCGGTCACGCTGAAGAACAGCACGGTCGCCAGGCCGAACATCGAGACGTAGATGTGCAGCCAGAGGGCCAGCCTGACCAGCCGGATCTTGAGGCTACGGGAGAGCCAGACGGATCGCCCGGGCGACGGCCGATCGCCCGGCGCCGGGCTACCTTGACGCGGCCTTTGCGACGATACTCGATCGAGGCGGATCGGATCTCGACATTGCCCTTGAGTTCCTCGGTGAACGGCCGGTCGCCGATGGTGACCTTCTTGCGGATGACCTGGTAGGTGCCGTGCTCGCGCGCGGCCTCGATGGAGATCGTGTACTCGCCGGCCGGCAGGGGCCGCTTGCTGTCGTCCTTGCCGTCCCAGATCACTCGGTACTTGCCGGGCTGGCGGGTCGGGCGGGCCATCGTGCAGCACCAGCTCGCGGTCGTCGTGGCGCTTGCGCTCCTCGTCGGCGGCGTACCAGCGCTTCAGGTCCGGCATCCATTGGAACGGACCGGCACCGCCCGAGCGAGACCCAGAGCGACACGGTTCGCACCGATCGGCCGTCCTTGTCCTCGACCCAGACGACCACATAGGGCCGCCGATATCGACCGGCCTCGGCCTGCGGGCGGTTGATCTCGAAGTTGACGACGACCTCGAAGTCCATTCCAGGGAGACCTGGCCGCGGCGGGCGTCGTTCGACCGGTCGACTCGCCCCGGAGCCTCTGCGCCGTTGCGAACCGCCGTCGCGGCCGTCGCCAGCGGCACCGGCCGCGGCCGCTCGTAGTGGTGCCAGCCGTCGCTGCGGGTCGTGCGGCCGTCGCGGTCGACGATCAGGAACTCAAGGCCGCCGAACTTTCGCGACAGACGCAGGCATTCCTCGGGCTCGAGGACATTGCACGCCTTGGCGAACGCGTCGGCGTCGATCGACGCTCGGGGCGATCACGGTCGCGGCGGCGACGCGCTCGACCGGCACGGCCGGTGCGCGGGTCGAAGACGTGCGAGTACCACCGGCCACCGATCCGAGAACCCGCGCTGCGAGCGGCCGCTGGTGGCGACCGACCGGTCCCTGACCTCGATGAAGGCGAGCGGGTCGGACGACTCGGAATCGGCCCAGGGCGCGGCGATGCCGATCGGCGCCTCGATATGCGCCGCGGACGCGCAGGTCGCCGCCGACGTTGAGCATCACGCCCAGGACGCCCGGGACCTCGGCCATCGCCGCGTCGCAGGCCCGCTCGACGATGAAGCCCTTGGCGATCCCGTTGAGGCTGAGCGGGCAGTCCGAGAGCCGCTCGGCGGTGCCCGTCGCCGGATCGAGCCGCCAGGCGGGCTGGGCCATCATGGCCCGGGCTCGCTCGATCTCGCCCGCGCCGGGCAATCGGTCCCGGCGGGCGCAGGCCGCCCAGAGCCGCGACAGGATTTCGACCCGGGGATCGAAGGCCCCGCCGGTCCGCGCCCTCCAGACGTCGGATGCCTGGAGAACGCTCGAAGAGCTCGGCGAGACACGCGGGCCGCTCCCAGGTCGCCCGACTGCCACCGGCTGAACTCGCTCCCGGGTCGTAGCCGCTGAAGATCGCGCTCAGGCGATCGATCCGCCCGAGCACGCAGTCCTCAGCCCGACGCCGGCGGCCTCGTCCACGGCCCGGACCCGCAGCTCGAGCGACGTGCCCATCACGTTCTCGTGATAGAACGCATGATCACCGGCGCCGGCGACGCGAACTCCGACTCCCCCGACGAGCACGCCGACGAGGGATACCGCGATCCGGACAAAACGGCTCATGGTCGGCGGGTGTCTCCTCGGTGGGTGGGGCCGGGATGCGATCCAAGAATAACGATTCGGTAGGCTATGTCGGCTCGGTCTCGTTGCCAATCCTAATGATCTCTCCATTATGAGCGACTCAAGTGCTCTGGAAAAGGCCACGAGTCTTGCGACGCACCTCGTGCGAAGTCTCGAACGCATCCGGCTTCTGAACCTTGCAATAGAATTGACGCAATGATGCAATTGCATGTACTGCGATCGTGAGAACCGCCTCGACGGCCGGGGACTCCGCGAGCCTCCCAGTCGGGCCATTGCTCCCGCCCATCGGGCCGATTATCCTGTCACGCATGTGGTCTGGTTCGCGTCGTGCCGGTCGTGGGTCCCGTCCGGGGTCGAAAGGATGAAGGGTCGATGGAGGTGCTGGCCTGCCTCAATGGGGAGATCATGCCGATCGAGCAGGCAAGGGTCCCGGTGTGGGATCGGGGGTTCCTCTTCGGTGACTCGGTGTACGAGGTCTGCCGGATCTACCGCGGCCGCTGCTGGCTCGAGGCCGAGCACTTCGCCCGGCTCCGACGGAGCCTGCGGGAGCTCGAGTTCCCGCCCTCGACGTTGATGGGGTGCTCGATCGGGTCCACCGCACGATCGTGGCGAGCGGGATTCTCGAGGGGACCGTGTACATCCAGGTCACCCGAGGCGTCGCGCCGCGGTCGCACGCGTTTCCCGATCCGCCCGTGCCACCCACCGAGGTCATCGTCGTCCGGCCCTATGACGACCGGCCGACGGCCCGCGCTCCGCGAGATCGGAGTCAAGGTCATCACCCATCCCGACCTCCGATGGAAGCGCTGCGACATCAAGACGACCAATTTACTCGCCAATTGCGTGGCCACCGAGGCAGCCCGGCGGGCCGGATGCCACGAGGCGATCCTGGTCGACTCCGAGGGCGTGGTCACGGAGGCCACGCACACGTCGCTGTTGTGGGTCCGCCGCGGCCGGCTGGAAGGCACGCCCGAAGGTCCCGAGATCCTGCCGGGGACGACTCGCCAGCTCGTCCTGCGACTGGTGAAGTCGCTGGATATCACTTTCTCCGAGGCACGCATCTCGCTCGACGACCTGCTTGCGGCCGAGGAAGTCGATCCTCGTCGGGCACCACGAGCGAGGTCGTGCCGATCATCCAGGTCGACGACACGCCGATCGCCGGGGGACAGCCCGGCCCGATGGCCGCGCGGTTGTGGGAGGCGTATCGGCTCGAGGTGGAGCGGTTTCTTTCCGGACTCGCTCACTAGGAAATGCTGATTTCACTCAAACGAATTGCAACGGGATCTTGCGGATCGAGCGCGGGCTCCATGCCGAATCTCGTGGGTTTCGAGATGTCGCGAACGGCTTACAGCCAATGACCGAGGAATCCGACGACCCGTTTCTTCGCCACTTCCAGCGTTCACCGCTGCCCGATGCCGGCATTCGGATCATCCTGATAACAGATCTGCCCCCGGACCGGCGCCGCGGCAATGATCGCGCCGCTCGAGCAGCACCTCGGCGAGGCGGGGCGGGCGGTGGAATCTCGGATCGTCGCGCCGGCGGAGCGCGGCGTCGATGGCGCGTTGGGACTCGGTCTGTCCGGGGCGCACTTGCCTCTCGTGCTGGTGACGACGGCCTTGGAGCCCTGGACGCCGGACCACCTGGCTCCGCTGCTCGCGGCGATCGACCATTGCGACCACGTGATCGGCCGACGGCCGGTCGAGTCCGGGAGAGGACTGGTTCGCTGGCTGAGGACGCTGCCCCGTCGGCTGGTGTTCGCCTTGCCCCTGCTCGATATCCACTCGCCCTGTCGGCTGCACCGGCTCGAGAAGCTGGCGGCGATCCCGCTGCAGTCGTCATCGTCGCTGCTGGACCTGGAAATCCTGGCCAAGGCGACGTTCTTCGGCCACCTGATCGACGAGGTCAACGTGCCGTCGATGGCCGCGACAACTGTGTCCCGCGGGTGGTGGAGCGACCTGCGGCGATTGCTGTCGGAGCCGCTGTTCGCTCCCGATTTACTTCCAACGGAAGAAGCGGAGAGCCAGGGCGAAGGTGATGACCGCCCAGGCGGCCAGGATCGCGAGCGACCCGGAGACCGCGCCGATGGACGGCGCCGTCGAGGACCACGGCTCGAAGGGCGCCGACGAGCTGCGTCAGGGGCAGGGCCTGGATGAATCCCTGGGCGGCGTCGGGGAACCGCGCGGTCGAGAAGAACACGCCCGAGAAGAGCCATTGCGGCAGCATGACGAGGTTCATCAGCCCGCTGACGGCCTCGGTGGTCGTGGTCCGGCAGGCGACCAGCAGGCCGATGCCCGCGAATGCCAGGGCGCCCGACCACGTCGACCAGGATCACCAGCCAGAGGCTGCCGCGGATCGGCATCTGGAACGCCAGGGTGCCCAGGAGCAGCAGCACGCCGAGGTCGGGGATCAGGAAGGTCAGCCGCGCACCGAGCAGGGAGAGCAGGAAATCGCGACGGGGCAGCGGCGTGGCGACCAGCCGCTTGAGCAGCTTGCCGATCCGCAGGTTCACCAGCATGAAGCCGATGCCCCATAGGCCGCCGCCCATCGTGTTCACCGCGATCAGGCCCGGGATCAGGAAGTCGATGTAGCGCGATCCCAGCTCGGTCACGGGGTTGGTCTGGGTCGTCACCGGATCCTTGCGACCCCTGGCGCGCTGGAGGATGTCGTCGATCGACTGACGGGCCGCGACGGCCTCGGGTCGGGTGGGGTCGTAGTGGTAGACCCACGAATCCGTGCCGTCGGGCTGGATTACGAGCGGCGTCTTGCCCGTCTTCAGCCGCTGCATGGCCGCCTGGTCGGTGCCCTGGTCGACGAGGACCGCGGGGATGTCCACCCGCGACTGGTGCGATGCCTGCTCCGCTCGAGCGCGGCATTGTGCGCCTCGAGCGCCGACTTGATCCACGGGCGAGCCGGGGCCCTCGACCAGGTCGATCCCGATCGGCGCGGGTCCGCGATTCTGGAACGCCACACCCAGTACGACGGCCAGCAATGTGGGGAAGGCGTAGACCCAGAAGATCCGCGCCGGCTGGCGGTAGAAATCGCGAAGGCGGACGAGATAGAGCTGGACCAGCGGGGAGTTTCGCAACATCGTTGGCTTGCTCGTGGGGTTCGCTTTGGGCCGGGTCGAGTCCCCCGCGGGTACCGATCGGCACGCATCGCAGGTTATGAGGAGGGCCTGGCGGCGGTTCAGGACCGTCGGGAGCGACCTCGACGGCCGCGCGGCTTCGCCTGCGTGGGGTCTTCACTGGCCTCGTCATCACGCAGACGACGACCGGTGAGCGCGACGAAGACATCCTCGAGGCTGACGTGGCGGGTGGTCAATCGTGCCAGCGGCTGCCCGAGGCGGCCCACGGCGTCGAGCAGGGCGGGGATCGCGCGGTGGGGCTCGGCGGCTGTGAGGCTGTAACCGTCGACCTCGGCACGCGCCGAGAGCACCGAGTCGAGGCCCAGGAAGGCGTCGGCCGCGGGAGGCGCCTCGGCGCCGGCCTCGAGCGCGAACTCGATGATGTGGTCGCCGCCCAGCCGCGCGATCAGCTCGGCCGGCGATCCCAGGGCGATGATCTTGCCCATGTCGACGATCGCCACGCGGTCGCAGAGCCGCTCGGCCTCGTCCATGTAGTGCGTCGTCAGGACCACCGTGCGCCCGCGGTCGCCAAGGTCGCGGATGACATCCCAGAGCTGGCGTCGCGACTGCGGGTCCAGGCCGGTCGTGGGCTCGTCGAGGAACAGGATTTCGGGATCGCCGACCAGCGAGAGCGCCACGGCGAGCCGCTGCTGCTGGCCGCCGGAGAGCTGTTCGAGGAAGGAGTCGGCCTTGCTCTCGAGCGCCACCCGCGCGATGACCTCATCGGGCTGGAGGCCCTCGCGGTAGAAGCTGCGGAACAGGGTGACGATCTCGCGGACCGTTTCCTTGTCCGGCAGCCGCGTCTCCTGGAGGGTGACGCCGATCCGCTCGCGGATGGTCATCTCGTCGGTCGCCCACCGCAGGCCGAGGACCTCGACATCCCCCGACGTGGGCTCGTTGAGGCCCTCGAGGATCTCGACGGTCGTCGTCTTGCCGGCACCGTTGGGCCCGAGCAGGCCGAAGCACTCTCCCCGGCCGATCTCGAGGTCGATGCCGTTGACCGCGTTCACCGTGCCGGCACGGTCCGGTATTCCTTCTTCAGCTCCCGAACGCGGATCGCGCTGTCTGCCATCGCTCCGCCCGCCTCCTGATCCCGACCACGATCCGGCCGCCGCAACTCCGACGGACAGTCTCGCAGATCGGGGCGGTCGGCGGCAACGGCACTCAGATCGAGGCGTTATCGGCCAGGATGATGTTCTTGTGGGTGACGACGATGCCGTCGCGGATCACGTGGGTGGGGGTCTCCTCGGTTTCCGAGGCCCCCGAAGGATTGATGATCCGCACGTTGCGGCCGATCCGGGCGTTCTTGTCGATGATCGCCCGCTCGATCACCGAGCCCGCCCCGACGCCCAGCGCGGGTCGGTTCAGGCGGACGTTTTCGGCCAGGTTCTGGGGCGACTCGGAATAGTCGATCCCCATGATGTAGGTATCGCGGATCGTGACGTTCTCGCCGATGATCGGACCGGACGCCGATGACCGAGTTCTCGATCACCGAGCCGCGGCCGATGACCGACCCGTCGCAGATCAGGCTGTTGCGGACCGTCGGCGCCGAGCAGCCGCGAGCAGGGCAGGAAGCGCGGGCGGGTGAAGATCGGCCCGTCCTCCGAGTAGAAGTCGAAGGGCGGGTCGTCGCGGGTCAGCTCGATGTTCGCCTTGTGGAAGGCGCCGACGGTGCCGATGTCTTCCCAGTAGCCGTCGAACAGGTGCGCCTGGACGCGGTGGGTGTGGATCGTCCTGGGCAACAGCTCGTGGCCGAAGTCGGTCGAGTCGCTCTGCTTGAGCAGGTCGACCAGGAACGAGCGGTTGAACAGGTAGATCCCCATGCTGGCCAGGTAGGGCCGGCCGGCGGCGTTGAGCCCCAGCCGCTCGAGCCAGCTCGGGTCGGTGCGGACCCGCTCGAGCTTCTCGGCCGTCTTGGGCTTCTCCTCGAAATCGACCACCCGAGCATCCGCCTGGATCCGCATGATGCCGCACGCCACGGCCTCGTGCTCGGCGACCGGCAGGGCGGCGATCGTCACGGCGGCCTTGTTCTCCAGGTGGCCCCGGATCATGTCCTGGAAGTCCATCCGGTAGAGCTGGTCGCCCGAGAGGATCAACACGAGGTCATAGGTGCTCTCGGTGAAATAGGGGATGTTCCGCCGGACGGCGTCGGCGGTCCCCTGGTACCACGACTCGTGCTCCATCGTCTGCTGCGCCGCCAGGATCTCGACGAAGCCGCCGCCGTACGGGTCGAACTTGTAGGTGTTGGCGATGTGGCGGTGCAGGCTGACCGAGTTGAACTGCGTCAGGACGAAGATCCGGTTGAGCCCCGAGTGGATGCAGTTGGAGATGGGGATGTCGATGAGCCGGTATTTCCCCGCGATCGGGACGGCCGGCTTGCTGCGCGACTTGGTCAGTGGGTACAGCCGGGTGCCGCGGCCGCCCCCCAGGATCAGCGAGATCACCCGAGGCGTCATGAACCACACCCTCCCCACTCGAATGGTCGACGGAGATTCCGCACCCTCGGGCCGGTCCCGGCGAACCGGCGCGGCCCGACGCATCGCGCGATCGCGACGGATGCCTCCATCCTAACAGCGGCGGCGTGGCTGTCGACAGGGATTCTCGGGGATCGAGCGGCCGACGCCAAGGCCCAAAATGTCCGATCACCAACCGCGGACCATGTTGGTCTCGATGACCCTGCGGGCGCCGTCGAGGTCGGTGCCGGTGGACTGCATGTAGAGCCGCACCGCGTGCAGCTTGTCGCCCTGCGCCTTCGCCAGGCAATCGCGCGCCGTCGAGCAGACGTCGCCGTTGCCCGAGATTCCCAGCAGCTTCTTCGAGATCACCCAGGCATCGCGCGGCCGGTGACTCACCCGGATAATCTCCTCACTCGGATAATGCTCCTCGGCGAAGGCCCGAGCGGCCGAATCGTCGGGAACGCATGCGATCATGATATGCGATGTCGTCTCGACCTCAAACAGGGGCATGACCGGCTCCTTTCCAGAAGGGAAGATGGTGCCAGGGATGGGTCGGCGATGGCTCGCCGGACGAACATGCCGAACACTGGGGATCGTAACCGGCGCGATGGCCGCGGTCAAACGGTGTGAGTCGGTTCCGTAGGGCTGCCCTTGTCCGGCGACGGCGGGGCTGCAACAATCGGAGGAGTTGAACTTCTGCGAGAATCCCGGCCTGCGAGCCGCATGCCGGGCACCTTCCTTCCCGGGTCGAACTGCGAGATGTCCGAGACACTGTTCGAGAAAGTGTGGAATCGCCACGTGATCGTGGCGACGGAGCAGGCCACGCTCCTGTATATCGACCGCCACCTGGTCCACGAGGTGACCAGCCCGCAGGCCTTCGACGGCCTGCGAATGGCCGGCCGGCGGGTGCGACGACCTGAGCTGACCTTCGCGACGGTTGACCACAACGTGCCGACCGAGAATCAGCTCGATATCCGCGACCCCCTGTCGCGTCGGCAGGTCGAGACCTTGCGGGCGAACTGCCGCGAGACCGGGGTGACGCTCTACGATATGCAGAGCGGACATCAAGGGATCGTGCACGTCATCGGACCCGAGCTGGGCCTGACGCTTCCCGGCCTGACGATCGTTTGCGGGGATAGCCACACCAGCACGCATGGGGCGTTCGGTGCCCTGGCGTTCGGGATCGGCACCAGCGAGGTCGAGCATGTCCTGGCCACGCAAACCCTCTGGCAGGGCCCTCGGCCGCGCTCGCTCGGCATCGAGGTGACTGGCCGGCTGGGACCTGGGCTCGAGCCCAAGGACATCATCCTGGCGATCATCCGGAAGCTCGGTACGGGAGGCGCCACGGGCCAGGTGATCGAGTACTACGGCCCGGCGATCACCGCCCTCTCGATGGAGGGCCGGATGACCATCTGCAACATGTCGATCGAGGCGGGCGCCCGCGCCGGGTTGATCGCGCCGGACGACGTGACGTTCGAGTACATCGCCAGCGGCGACCGGCCATTTGCGCCGCGAGGGGCCGCGCTGGAAGCGGCGATCCGCGACTGGAAAGAGCTGCGCACCGACGACCCCGACCGCTTCGATCGCCGCGTGACGATCGACGCCGCGCGGCTGGTCCCACAGGTCACCTGGGGCACCAACCCCGCGATGACGGTGGACGTGACCGGTGTCGTCCCGAATCCCGAGGAAGTCCCCTTCGCCAGCGCCGAGGACGCTCGCCGCGCGCTGGATTACATGGGACTGGCACCCGGCACGCCGATCCGCGAGATCCCGGTCGACGTCGTCTTCATCGGCTCGTGCACCAATGGCCGGATCGAGGACCTGCGCGCCGCGGCCCGGGTATTCCAGGGCAGGAAGACGGCGCCCGGGGTCCGGACCCTGGTCGTCCCGGGCAGCGAGGAGGTCCGCCACCAGGCCGAGGCCGAGGGCCTCGATCGCGTCTTCGCCGAGGCCGGGGCCGAGTGGCGGCAGTCGGGCTGCAGCATGTGCCTGGGGATGAATCCGGACAAGCTGACCCCCGGCCAACGCATCCGCCAGCACGAGCAACCGGAACTTCGAGGGCCGGCAGGGACCGGGCGGGCGTACCCACCTGCTCAGCCCCGCCATGGCCGCTGCCGCCGCGGTGACAGGCCACTTCACCGACGTCCGCGAACTGCTCTGACACTTCGACAAAACGTCGCCCGGATACGTTTGCCGCCTAACCTCTAGCATCAGCTTTCCCAAAATGCAGCCTTTCACCACCCACCGCGGCCGGCTGGCGGTCCTGGACTGGACCGACGTCAACACCGACCTGATCATCCCCGCACGATACCTCAAGCGGATCGAGCGCACGGGCTTCGGCCCCCTGCTCTTCGCCGACAAGCGGTACGTCGCCGGCGGGGCGCCCGCGATCGACGAGCCCGAGCGGCACGGCGCCCTCGAGCCGTCATTCCCGCTGAATAACCCGGCCCTCGAGGGTGCCTCAATCCTGGTCGTCGGCCGGAATTTCGGCTGCGGGTCGAGCCGCGAGCACGCCGTGTGGGCCGTGATGCAGGCGGGCTTTCGCGCCGTGATCGCCCCCGGGCCGGGCGAAGGGTTCGCCGACATCTTCGAGTCCAACGCCTTCAACAACGGCCTGCTGGTCATCGAGCTGCCCCAGAACGACCACGACGCCATCGCCGCGGCCGGACGCGACCGACCCGGCCAGCCCGAGGCCACCATCGACCTGAACGATCAGTCGATCACGCTGCATAATGCACCCAGCGGCGAGCTACGTTTCGCCTTCCAGGTTCCCGAAGACCAGCGCCACCGGCTCCTCAATGGCATCGACGCCATCGCCGAAACCCTCCTCCGCGACCCGGCGATCCAGCTTTACGAGCGATCGGCCCCCGCCTGGGCCGGTGCTCACGCCACGGGCACCTCAACAGCGTGATGAACTCGTTGCAGCCCTGAACGGGAAATCGCCGGAATCTTGACCTTGATCACGGAGATACGTAAGATTCCCCCCAGCACCCTGAGTCAGGGCTAGCGGAAGGGGAATGTCATGACGGCGACCGTCGCGGTACCGGAAGTCGAGGAGATCGGGGAGATCAATGCGCGGCTGGCGAATGCGACGCCGCGCGAGATTATCCGATGGGCGGTGGAGCGGTATCATCCGCGGCTGACGATGGCGACGGCGTTCGGGGCGGAGGGATGTATCCTGCTGCACCTGCTGGCCGAGGTCGAGCCGGGGGTACGGGTATTCAACCTGGACACCGGATACCAGTTCCCCGAGACCCTGGAGCTGCGCGACCGGATCGCCGAGCGGTACGGGATCGAGGTCGAGTTGGTCGGCGCCGAGACGTCCGTGGCGCAGTACGAGGCGCTGCACGGCGGGCCGCTGTACGCGGTGAAGCCCGACCAGTGCTGCTACGACCGCAAGATCGTGCCGTTGCGTCGGGCGCTGGTCGGCTATGACGCCTGGATCACGGCGATCCGCGCCGATCAGTCGAAGGACCGGGCAGCGGCGGCGGTTGTGGCGCCGGACGCGAAGTTCGGCCTGATGAAGGTCAACCCGCTCTTGAAATGGTCGCGGCGCGACGTCTGGGCTTTCATCGAGACCCACAAGGTGCCGTACAATCCCCTGTTCGACCGGGGCTATGCGTCGATCGGCTGCTGGCCGTGCACCCGTCCCGTACAGGCCGGCGAGGACGAACGGGCAGGCCGGTGGGCCGGCCAGGCCAAGACCGAGTGCGGCCTGCACTCGCTCGACAGCAGCCAGCTCTGAAGGATGAGGTGCTGGTGACGATGAAGGTGTCCGCCAAGGCCGAGTACGCCTGCCTCGCGATGCTCGCCCTGGCGCGGCACGGCCCGGAGTCGCCACCGTTGCGGATCCGCGAGATCTCCGAGTCGCTACAGCATCCCCGAGCGCTACCTGGTGCAGATCCTCTTCCAGCTCAAGAGCGCCGGGCCTGGTGGTCGAGCACTCGCGGGGCTTCGGGCGGCTATCACCTGGCCCGGCCGGCGTCGGCGATCACGGTCGGCCAGGTCCTCAATGCTGTGGATGGCCCGGATCTCGCCACGCGGGTCGACGCGTCCGCCCGCTGCCCCGAGGCGGCCCTCCTCGACCCGGTCTGGGAGAGTGCCCGGGCCGCCCAGCGCGCCGTGCTGGATAATACGACCATCGAGCAGCTCGCCCGCCAGGCCGCGCCTCTCGAGTGGACGATTTGATCTTGCCCTCGACAGATCGCGACGAGTTGATACAACTCATCCCGGGCCAACCGTCCAGCGGACGGGCCCGGCATTCCCGGCACCAGCATGGAGGCAGGGTGATGAGCCGATCCGCGATCACCGGGCCAGGGCCGATGCCCCGGCGATCTCTCTATTGGCTAGCGTTGGGCATCGTTGGGATTGCGACTTGTCATACAGCGGTCGCTCAGGATGCCGGCTCCAGACCACCGGACCTCCTCCTGCTTCCGAAGTTCTCGCCGCTTCCGCCAATTGGAGAGGAACTGAAAGCCGCGTCGACTCGCCCGGAGCTGACTACAGCGAAGGCAAAGCGTCTCAGCCCCTCGGACTATTTCGCTCCTGCCAGTTCGCCCGCCACGACCGACATCCTGCCCATTCCGATCTGTTTTGAGTCGCCGGAGAAGGTCGCGGACGATGTCATTGCCCGCACGCGACACTCTCGGGACGGGAAGCGACAACTTTTCCTGGAATTCGACCGGCAGATTCGTCTACATCCCGATCGCGCGGAGCTCTTCTACCAGCAGGGAATCAGCCGCGCTGTGCTGGCCGATCGCCGAGGCGAAACCGAGGCCCTGGCTACCGCCTGGTCAGAACTCAGCGAGGCGGTGAAACGCGACGCAACGAACGCCGACTTTCTCTTCGCCCGAAGCTGGGTCGCCAGGAAGATGGGCGAGACCACAATGGCACTGTCCGACCTGTCGCGGGGGCTCTCCTTGCGCCCGGATCATCCCTGGGCCCTGACGCTCCGCGGCCAGATTTACGCTGAGCGCGACCGTTGTGGCAAGGCAATGACCGACTTCGATCGGGCGGTTGCCATCGACCCCGGCCACGAGCGGTCGTTCGATTTGCTCACCTCGCGCGCGTCCTGCTTCGCCGCCCAGGGCAGTTACGACCAGGCAGTCCAGGACCTGGAGGCAGCGATCCTCGTGCATTCCTTCGACCCCTACCTCTATCTGCTAAGAGCTCGCTATCTCGCCAGGATTGGGGAGCAACAACGGGCGCGTGACGATATCAACGCGCTGATGCAGATCCGGCCCGAAGACCCGTTCCTCCGATTCGCGTGCAACGCCGCGCTGGTCGGAATGGGCGAATATGCCAGGGCCTACCGGGACGCTGATCAGTTGCTTCGGAAGTTCCCAGTCCATCCAACGCCCTACCTCTTGCGGTTCGCGGCGTCGTACCTCGCGGCGCGTCAGCGGGACCAACAACTGAAGACGGTCGAGGACCTCGCACGACGGGTCGAGCGACTCATGCCGACCGATCCGGCCCCGCGTTTCGTCCGCGTCGCGAGCCTTGCTCTCACAGGCGCCGGCCGCGATAGAGCCCTGAAAGACATGGAACACGGCCTCGACCTGATGCCGGACCTCGCGTCGCCCCATGCCTGGGGCACGGCGGTCAACGCCCTTGACGGCCGGCTCGTTCCCACCTGCCGGCACCTCGTGCTCTTCGCAATGCGATTCGACACCCGCCGGTTCCGGTTCGGGTTGACGGACGATCGTCCTCGCTGGGTTCTCTGGTTTCGCGAGGATTGTTCCCACGATGAAGAGCCAACGGTCGCAGAAAAGCACGCGGACAAGCCAATCGCCGAGCAAGCCCGTGACATCCTGTTTGCGGCGCTCGTTCCCGACGCGAGTCAGTGCCGCTGATACTCGTTCAGCCGCGCTGGATCCCGGGCCAGTTCCCCGGATTAGAGGGCGGCAAGGCCAGCGCTCGGGTATGCTGGTGATTCGCGAGGAATCACCTGGCCCCCGGACGGCACCATGAACGTCATCACGATCGTCTGCAACAGCCTGCACCTGGGCTTCCTCGGGGCCTACGGCAACGCCTGGATCGAGACCCCGACCATCGACCGCCTGGCGGCGGAAGGGGTGGTCTTCGACCACCATTTCCCCGAGAACCTCACGACCTTGCCTACCCGGCGAAGCTGGTGGACCGGGCGTTATGGCTTTCCGGACCCCGACCAGGGCTGGACGCCGCTCCGGCCCGATGAGCGGATCCTGCCCGATATCCTCTGGAGCCAGGGCGTGCGCACGGCGCTGATCTCGGACGTCCCGTTGCTCCGCGAGGCCGGGATGGGTTACGGACGGGGATTCGACGAGGTCATCTGGATCCGCGGACAGGGCTATGACCCGCTCGTTCCCGCCAATGACCCGAGGGCCCGGGGCGTCCGCATCGAGGACGAGCCCGGATTACGCCTGCCCGACGAGGACGACCCCGATTTCGGCCTCTGGAAATCGCGCTGGGAGCAGTTCCTTCGCAACCGTGCCGTGCTTCACGGCGACGTGGATGAGGAAAACACAGGTGTCGCCCAGACGATCCGGGCTGGGATCGACTGGCTCGAGCGGCAAAGACGGGGAGGGGGCAAGGAACCGTTCATGCTGTGGCTCGATCTCTTCAGCCCTCACGGGCCATGGGACCCTCCGCAGCCCTATCGCGACCAGTATGTCACCGTCGAGCCCGACGAGTTCGAGGCCGGCGAGGAGGGTGACCTCGTCGAGGACGAGGATGACCCGGCCGCCGACATCGACATCGAGGAGGTCGCCGCGATGATCGACGTCCCGGCCGGGGCGGTCGGCGACGTGATCGGCGAGGCCGAGATCTTCCGGCTCAGGCGGACGTACGCCGGCACCGTGACGCTGGTCAACCGGTGGCTCGGCGAGCTCTACGAGGCGCTCGGAAGGCTGGGACGGCTGGAGGACACCCTCGTCATCTTCACCAGCGATCAGGGCGAGCCATTGGGCGAACACGGGTTCGTCCGAAGGTTCCGGCCGTGGCTGTACGAGGAGCTCATCCACACGCCGCTAATCATTCGGATGCCCGGCGGCCGGCATGGAGGTCTCCGCCACCAGGCGCTGGTGCAGACCGTGGACCTGCTGCCGACAATCACCTCCGCGCTGGGGCTGCCTCCGCTCTTGCGCGAGGATCCGCCGATCCACGGCCACGACCTGCTGCCGTTGATCCGCGGCGAGCAGACGAAGGTCCGCGATTACGCCTGCCTGGGCATGGACGTGGCCGAGTTCGCCATCCGCACGCACCTCTGGCACATGGTCGTCCCGCTCGAGGATGATCCCGAGGAGCCGCGCTCTCCGGAGCTCTTCCGCAAGCCCGAGGACCGGTGGGACCAGAACAACGTGCTCGACCAGTACCCCGAGATCGCCGACAACCTCGAGCTCACCCTTCGCCGGTTTGCCGATGCGGTCGTACGCGACAACCTCGAGGAGCCGCCGTTTCTCCGCGATGTCACCCGGCTCGGGGCTCGGTCGTCGTGATGGGAAAACGCCGGTCAGGCTGTCCGGCCCGACGAGGTGAGTCGCCAGGCTGGACAGGCTGATCTGCGAGAATGCGCCGGTCGGGTGTTGCGGGTCACAACTGCGAAGAGACCATGCCCTGCTCGGAGACCATCGCGGCGGGCTCGCCGCAGTAGGTGCACGACTTGCAGCCCGTGCAGCTCTTGGACTTGCAGCCCGACTTGTGGTGCAGCCACTTCTTGAGGAAGCAATCCTTCTTGACCTTGCAAGGGGCCTCGCACGACGAGACGCCGCCCTGTGCTGATGCGTATACGGTGGTGTAGGCGGCCTTTTGCTTGTGCTTCTTGAGCGGGCAAAGCTTGTGAGTCTTGCACTTCGGCCCACAGCTCGACTCGCATCCGCCGGAATCATAGCTCGACTGGGGCGACGTCGTGATGACCTCCTGCCCGGAGCCGACGAACGAAGAAGAGGTCACCGTCGTCGGCCAGGCGGGGCCGGGCGTGGAGGTCACGGATGGTGTCCAGGACTCCTCCTTGACGGGCTGGCCCGTCCCGACGGTGGGCGACGGCAGGGCGGGACCACGGTTCGTCGTTGGAGTGAGATCGGGCGTGGCCTCGGGTGCGTTCACCGGCGTGGCGCTCGGAGATGGCGGGAGGGGGATCGTGGGCGGAGGGGGCGTGGCGCCCTGCTGGGGAGCGGCATCCGGCGTCGGGGCCGTCGGAGTGGGCGAACCGGGCAGCGCGCTCGGCGGCGGGGGCGAGTCGGGTGTGGTGCTGGCCGCGGGCACGGCGGCAGGATCAACCTGGGGCTTCACGCCCACCAGGTCGACCGAGAGCTCGCTCGCGGGCTGCGATGCGGGGGCATCGCCGACCGCGCCGGGCGCCGGCGACGGACGGGCCGTGGGCCGGTCCGCGGGCGACGTTCGGGCTGGGGAGTTGGCGGTCATGGTGCCGACGGAGGCGGGGACCCTTCGCGCTGCCGGGTAGTCCATCGGCTCGGGGTCGTGGCGGTCGTCGTGGCGGAAGATCCGGCCGACGAGCGGCATGCGGCGGAGGAATCCGGGGCGATCCACCTCGTCGTCGTCGGGCGTGATCCCGCCGGCGATCACCGCGCGGCCGGGATCGGCCTGGACCCGACCGGAGGCGGAAGGAGACGCCTCGTCCGCGTGTGGCCGTCGCCAGAACGCCAGCCGCGACAGGGGGCCCTCGTGGTCCCGATCCTCCTCGCCGAGGTAGGGCGGTTCGGTCCGACCAAAGCGCTGCTGGACGCCGGCGCAACCGGTCAGCCCCAGCAGCAGCAACGTCACGATCCCTGCTTCGCGAAGCCGCCGCATGGCGTCTCCTCCCGCCTGGTGGTTGTTCGATCCGTCGATAGCGAGGTACCCGACCTTCGGGTCCCTCGCTGGTCACCTCGCCTCTCTCGTCAGATGAAATCGACCGCGCCGGCGGCAGGTGGCGACCGATTCGACCGTGGATTTCCGGCCCGAGGCCACAGGACCGCCCCCCTCAAAAAAAACATCACGATTGCCGCCCTCGACACAATGTGAACAATAGGATGGGACCCGGAAGATCCCTCCCTCTCTCCGACCCGCCGGCCGGACCGCCGAGGTCTGGGCCAACCTCGTGACGCGACGGGGACGGCCCGCGGCGGTCGCGCCGAGCGGGCTCCCGAGGCTGTCTGATGATCCAAGCCGAAGCGACCCAAAGATTTATGGCGGCGCCCTGGCTGGGCGAGGTCGACCCCGACGGCAAGAAGGCGATCCTCGATGCCCTGGTCGAGGCGAGGGCGCCGGCCGGCGTCACCCTGCTGGAGCAGGACCAGCCCAACGACCACCTCTCCTTCCTGATCGCGGGGACCGCAGAGATCGTCCGGACCTTCGAAAACGGCCGGCGCGAGGTGATCACGACGCTCCGGGCTCCGTCGGTCTTCGGCACGACCTCGTTCTTCCGGCCCGATCCGCCCACCGTGGCCGTGCGGGCGACGTCGGATGTGTGGACGCTCTCGCTCTACCACCCCTCTCACGAGGCGCTCCGGAAAGACCATCCCCGCGCCGCCGAGGCGCTGGCCGTGGCCATCCTCCGTGCCCTGTCGGAGCGGTTCGATCTGATGGATCGCATGCTCTCCGACTACATCACCCGGCACGGCGAGTCGCCGCCGAACTCGGAATGGGCGGGTTTTCGCGCGCGGCTGTTCGACGAGCGCGGGCTCTGACCGGGCGGGTGGGTCCGCGCGATGGGGCGGGTCCCGCGGCCGGGCGGGCGTTGGCCTCCGGCCTCCGAGGTTGACGTGCGTGGGTACGGATCAGAGAATGGTGTTGAGGCACGGCGGGCATTGCTTCACGCGGGAGACGAGCACCTGGCGACATGACGGTCGCTCGGGCCGGGCCGGACCGTTCCATCGTCGGACATCGGCGAGATCGACGCATACTCATGAATACCACACCGTCGCCCCATTCCGCCGACCGTTGCAAGTGGGCGTTCGACCAGCTTCTCGGCACCGTCAAGGACTGCGGCTCGCACGGCCAGCTCGTCGACGTGCGCGACCTGCTGCGGCCGGTGCTCGGGCCGGAGCGGCCGCTGGTCATGCTCTGTCCCCACGCCGACGACGGGGCCATCACGGCGGCCTGCCTGCTCCACGAGTATGCCGTCCGGCGCGGGCAGCCGGTGATCGAGGTCCTGGTCTTCGCCGGCGAACGCAATGTCGCGGCCCCCTGGCTCAACGACCAGAAGAAGATCACGGTGCGCGAGGGCGAGTTCCGGCTGGAATGCAACGTCCTGGGGGCCGAGGGCGTTTCCTGGAACCTCGAGTGCTACAACCGCCCCGGCTACGAGCCGACCGAATCCGACATCAGCAAGGTTGTCGACTGGTTCATCCGTCGGCGTCCGGGTGCCGTGATCGTGCCGCCGGCCAACGACGCGCACGTCGCGCACCGCGTGACCCGGGCCCTGACCGCCGTCGGCCTGGTCGGCGCGAATCTCGCCGACGCGCTGGTCCTGTCGGGGTGGACCCCCTGGGGCCCGCTCCCCCAGCCGAACGCCTACTTCACCTACGACGGCGAGGCCGAGCGGACCAAGGAGTGGGCCATCCACTGCCATGCCTCGCAGGTCCTGCTGACGGACTATACCCAGTACTGCTCGCACCTGGGCCGGGCCTATGCCGCGCTCACTCGCGAGTGGGCCGAGGGTCATAGCCTCGCCGGCCGGGCCCACCGCAAGGACGACCGGTTCGTCGGTGTCGAGCTGTTCCAGGCCGAGACCTACGACCGTACCCGTTGCCGCTCATTCCCGCCCGACCCGATCCAGCTCGCGCTCGGAATGCTGACGGGACAGATCGCCGAGCAGGCCGACGAGCACAGCCCGGCCCCGCCGGCTTCCGTCCTCGCGGCGGCCGTTGCCGCGGTCTGATCCGACCACCGAGCCCCGGACCCCGCACCCGCCAGGAGCCTCGCCTTGATCCTCAGCGACGATGACGCGCTTCGATTTCGCGGCATGCGTGTCCACATTGTCATCGACGCACAGATGGTATGTCTTGCCGCAGCCCACCTGATCGAGGCGGAGATTCGCAGCGCAACCTCGGCGCGGGGACGTGCCGTCCTGGGCCTCGCCACGGGCACGACCCCGGAGCCTGTCTATGCCGACCTGGTCAACCGTCATGTCGCCGGCTCGCTCTCGTTCCGCGACGTGACGACCTACAACCTTGACGAATACTACCCGATCAGCCCCGCCGACCCGCGGAGCTACCGGTCCTACATGGAATACCACCTCTTCGGACGCGTGGACATCGCCCCCAATCGGGCGCACGTGCTCGACGGATCGGTCCCCGAAGCGGCGGTTGCCGAACATTGCGCGGCATTCGAGGCGTGGATCGAGGCCGATGGCGGCCTGGACTTGCAGCTTCTAGGCGTCGGCCGCAATGGCCACATCGGCTTCAATGAGCCCTGCGGCCTCGATGTCGCCGACGCGATGCGTCAGCAAACGCGGCTGGTGGAGCTGCACCCGGTCACCCGCGCCGACGCGGTGAGCGAGTTCGGCTCGGAGGACGCGGTCATACCGCGGGCCCTCACTCTGGGCGTGGCGACGATACTCGCGGCCCGCTCGATCCTGATCCTGGCCACGGGGAGCCACAAGGCCGCCGCGGTCGCCGCCGCAGTCACGGAGCCGATGACCGCCGGGGTCCCGGCTTCGATGCTCCAGTCGGTCGCGCCGAGGGTCACGTGGATTCTTGATATGGAAGCGGCGAGCGGCATCCTCGGGCGTCGCGCCGACGGCTGAACGATCGGTGCCTTTGCGATTGTGCCGCCGGCGCCTTTTGATCGGGGTCGGACGGTGTTACAATCGTCAGGCCCCGCTGGATGAGGCGACATCAAGGATTCCGGTCGGCCCAGCTCGCGCCCGGGGGCGATGTCGAGGAGGAGGTCGCTCCGCCGTG
This sequence comes from uncultured Planctomycetota bacterium, assembly GCA_963771445.1. Lineage (GTDB taxonomy): Bacteria > Planctomycetota > Planctomycetia > Isosphaerales > Isosphaeraceae > JAKAUH01. Next base: position 358,430 of record CAVYTQ010000005.1, read on the forward strand.
AAAAGCTCACCTGGCTGTCTCTCGAGATGGCGATTGGCCGTGCTGGTCGCGGGGCTGGTGCTGTTCGCTGCGCTCCCCGCGCGGGCGCAGCTCACGACCCAGGACGAGGAGCGGCTGCGAATCCTGACCGACCCCGACGCGATCAAGAAGAAGGCCGAAGACAAGAAGAACCGCCGCCCCTTCGAGTTCTTCAAGTCGCAGGTCGCCCCGTTCGACGTGCTCCCGTTCGTCAAGGCCCACCACTGGAGCACGCTGATCGCTGGAAATGCGGGCCAACGAGGGGGAGTACGACGGCTTCCTGCAGACCGACCCGGTCCCGATGGCCCCGATGCCGCTCGAGATGGTCTTCCGCCGCGAGGCCAGGCTGATGAAGGAGCAGGTCCGCGGCGCTGGCGCAGCAGGTCCTCGTCACCCGGGTGCCCAAGGAGTGGACGCTGACCCTGGTCCGGTCCAATGCCCTGCGCGGCGACGCGAGCTGGCAGGCGATCCTGATGACTCTCGAGCCGCACCAGGTCCTGATCCTCGTCCTGAGCAAGGAGGCCACGACCCAGTTCGCCACGTGGGGCCGGATGTCGGCGGTGATCCCGAGCCGCGACCGAGCGGGAGGACATTCGCCGAGCTCGATCGCCAGCGCTATTATCGCCTGGTGCTCCCCAACGAGCCCGACAAGCTGGCGCTGTCGCCCCACCCCTGACCTGGACGCACGATCAGCCACGTGATCTGGGACGGTCTGCCGCCCGATGCGCTGACCGTCTCGCAGCAGCAGGCGCATCCTGGACTGGCTGCACTGGGGAGGCCAGTTGATCTTCACCGGCGGCGCGGGCCAGGCCTATGCCGCTCTACAAGGAGAGCTTCCTGGGCCCCTACCTGCCGGGCGAGCCGACCGGCCAGACGGTGCCGCTCGACGAGGCGGACCTGCAAGCCGCTGTCGCAGTCGTATCCTGCCGCCCTCACGCCGTGCTTGACCGATGGGCGAGGACACGCGACGGCAGAGTACCCAGGCGCAGCAGCTCGGCGGCCTGACCAGTCGCCGGCCCCGATCCGGCCGCCCAGCAACAAGCCGGTGTATCTCGTCGGTGCTTCGACCCGGCGGAGGGAGCGTCGACCATCCCGCTGGGCGAGGCCAGCCCGCACATGCTGGCGGTCGAGCGGCGGGTCGGCCGCGGGCGGATCACCATGCTGACGATCAATCCGGTCGAGCCGGTGCTGGTCGCCTGGCCGGGCCTGGACACGATGGTCCGCCGCGTGGTCCTCCGCCGCCCCGAGGAGGACGCGAGCGGGAGGTCGGCCGGGTCGATGCCGCAGTACCAGGGTCCGCCGCGCGGGTTCCTGGCCGCGCAGGACCTCACCTGGTACCGGATCACCGGCCGCGACGCCCGCCCAGGCGAAGATGACGCCGGCCACCTGCCCGAGCCCGTCCGGACCGCCGACGTCGCCCGCGAAGACAGAGCCGACCCGACGTGGCTCCGACGGGGCCGAGGAGGAGGCGCCGGTCTCCATCTCCGGGGTCGCCGACTGGAGCGATACCGCCCGGTTCCCCACGCTCGCCCGCGACCTGCTCGAGGAGGCGTCGGGCATCACGATCCCCAGCTCGGCGTTCGTGCTGAAGGTGATCCTCGCCTACCTGATCGCGGTCGTGCCGCTGAACTGGCTGATCTGCCGCTTCGGCTCTGCAGGCGTCGCGAGTGGGCGTGGGTGGTCGTCCCGCTGGTCGCCTTCGGCTTCGCCGATCGGCGTGCAGCGCGGGGCCGCTTACGACATGGGATTCGACTCGGCCACCGACGAGATCGACCTGCTGGAGGTGCACGGGGGCTATCCCCGCGCCCACCTCAGCCGATTCGCCTCGATCTACACGACGCGGCCGGGGCAATTACACGATCTCCTATCCGAACAACAACACCGCGCTGGCGCTGCCGATGGACAACGGCCGGACGATCCGCGGCGAGGACGTGACGACATCGGTCTGGCAGTCGGCACCGGTCCCGGCGCTGTCGGATTTCGCCGTCCAGCCGCGCAGCCTCTCGCTGTTCCGGGCCGAGGAGATGACGACGCTTGCCGGCGCGATCCGACTCGAGGGCGATGGCGCAGGTCGGCGGGTGGTCAACGGCACCGACCTGGAGCTGCGCGACGCGACGCTGATCGACATCATCGGCCCGGAGCGGGAGCAGTGGAAGGAGCGCTACCTGGGGACGATCGGCCCCGGCGCGTCGGTCGAGATCGGCGAGGCGGCCGCGGCGAAGGCCCCGGAGCGGATCGAGGCCGGCCCCGGGCCGGACCCCGACACGTTCCTCCGCGTCGTGCGGACGACCTGGGAGCCGCGTGACGAGAACTCAGGCGAGATCCGCCTGGTCGCCTGGGTGGCCGCGGCCGATGCCGGGCCAGGTGATCGAGCCGGCCGCCGGACCGCCAGCGCGGGTACACGGCCGTGCTGGTGCACCTCCGCAGCGGCCCGCCGCCCAGCCCGGACGGGCCGCACTATAACCTGGCCCTCGGCCCGGAGCAGCCGCCCGAGTCGACCCGCCCGCGCGCCTGCCGGGCCTGCGCCGCGATGCGAGCCGACCCCGATCCAGGCGACGATCCGGCGCGACCTCGCCGGCCGAGGGCCAAGGCACTCGCACAATAGCCCGCTGTCAACGGCCCGCCGGATCAGCGCGGGCCGACGCAGTCGATGGAGCCGACGAGACCCATGGAGACGCACGACCGATGATCGAGGTGATCAACTTCACCAAGCACTACGGCGATTTCATCGCCGTGGACGACCTGAGCTTCTCGATCGGCAAGGGGGAGACCTTCGGCTTCATCGGGCCCAACGGCGCCGGCAAGAGCACGACCATCCGGTTCCTGGCGACGCTTGCTGCGGCCGACCTCGGGCGAGGGCCGGGTCGCGGGCTACTCGGTCACCGCCGAGCCGATGTCGGTCCGCCGGGTGATCGGCTTCATGCCGGACGACTTCGGCGTCTACGACGGCATGAAGGTCTGGGAGTTCCTCGACTTCTTCGCCGTCGCCTACGAGATCCCCCGCTCGTATCGCAAGAAGATCATCGGCGAGGTGCTCGAGCTGCTCGACCTGACCCACAAGCGCGACGACTACGTCAACGGGCTCTCCAAGGGGATGAAGCAGCGGCTCTGCCTGGCCAAGACGCTGGTCCACGACCCGCCCGTGCTCATCCTCGACGAGCCGGCCTCGGGCCTCGACCCCCGCGCCCGGCTCGAGATGAAGGCGCTGCTCAACGAGCTGCGGCAGATGGGCAAGACGATCCTGATCTCCAGCCACATCCTCTCGGAGCTGGCCGACTTCTGCACGTCGATCGGCATCATCGAGCGGGGCAAGCTGCTGGCGGCCGGCAGCATCCGCGATATCCAGCAGCGCATCCGCTCGCATCGCGTGCTGAAGGTCCGCGTCCTCGACGAGTCGACCGAGCGGGCCGCCGAGCTGCTGCGCGGCGACTCAGTCGATCCGGATGGTCGAGACCTACGACCACACCTTCAGCGCCGAATTCGAGGGCCAGGACCAGGACATGGCCCGGCTGCTCGACCGGCTGATCCAGTCGGGGATCGGGGTGCAGTCGTTCGCCGAGGAGCCGCTGTCGCTCGAGGAGGTCTTCATGATGATCACCAAGGGGATCGTGAGCTGATCGCCTCGCGATGGGCGAGAGGCCGGCACCGGCGCGGAGAGGGTCAATCGTGATCTTCCGAGACAACCCCGTCCTGACTCGCGAGCTGCTGGTGACCCTGCGGTCGCCGCGCGCGTTCCTGCTCCAGTTCCTGTACGTCTGCGCCCTGGGCTCGCTGGTGTACTTCCAGTGGCCGGTCGGAGGAGACGGGCGGGCACAGGTCAGCCCGGCCAAGGCCCGCCGGCTGTTCGACATCTTCTTCCTCGGCCAGTTCTTCCTGGTCGCGCTGATGGCCCCGACCTTCGCCGCGGGCAGCATCACCGGCGAGAAGGAGCGGAAGACGTACGAGCTGCTTGCTCGCCAGCCCGCTGCGGCCCGGCACGATCCTCGTCGGCAAGCTGCTCAGCTCGCTGAGCTACCTGGTGATCCTGATCGTCTCCAGCCTGCCGCTTGATGATCCTCTGCTACCTGCTCGGCGGGCTGCTGCTGTCGCGAGATCATGCGCAGCTACCTGGTGCTGATCCTGGCGGCCGGGACGTTCGGGTTGCTCAGCATCGCGTGCTCGAGCTATTTCCGTCGCACCAGCTCGGCCCTGGTCGTGAGCTACCTGGTGATCCTGCCCCTGGCGGTGGCGTGCGTGGTCCTGACCCGCACCGATAACGTCCAGACGCGCGACTTCGTCTCGATCGCCGTGCTGCCGCCGTGGTGCCTGGCCACATGGACCGTGCTGGGCATCCTGATCAACGGCCGCCTGCTCCGACCGCCCGACGTCGGCAGCGAGGGGAAGGACGTGGTCGACGAGGAGGAGGAGATGAAGTACGCCATCGGCGTGGTCATCGACCGCGAGCTCTTCCCCGACAAGCTGTTCGCGCCGGCCAAGCGGAACGACCTGATGCCCGACGGGACCAATCCGGTCCTCGACAAGGAGCTGCGCAGCGAGATCTTCAGCCAGGGGACGCTGATGCTCCGCGTCGTGATCCAGGTGAGCATGCTGCTGTCGATCCCGCTGATGGCGGCGCTGCTGTTCCTCCGCTCGGACCTGGCCGCCTACTACGTCGCTTACGTGCTGACCTTCAACCTGCTGGTGGGCCCGGTCTTCTCGGCCGGCAGCATCACCCAGGAGCGGGAGCGTCAGACGATGAGCCTGCTGCTGACGACGCTGCTCCGACCGGGCCGGATCGTCCTGGCCAAGCTGCTGGCGGCGCTCCGGGTCTCGACGGTCCTCACCTTCCTGCTGACCGAGCAGATCCTGCTGGCCTACATCCTGCTGCCCGAGCTGCGCGACCGGTTCTGGACCCTGGTCGTCTACCTGGCCATCATCGCCGTGACCTGCCTGGCGACCTCGACGATCGGCCTGCTGTGCTCGTCGCTGGCGCAGGACGTCCGTGGCGATGGTGCTGACCTACATGTCCCTGCTGATCCTGTTCGTCCTGCCGATGGGCCTGGGCTGGTATCTCCAGGCGTTCCCCGACATCAGCAAGGAAAGCCTGGGTGCGCTGACGATCACCAGCCCGTTCTCCGCTGCGCTCAGCGTGCCGATGCACACTACCCGCAACGAGTCCTGGTCCGGCCAGCCTGTCCCGGTGGAGGAGGCCGTCCTGATCCCGATCACATCGGGCATCCGCCTGCCCGTCTGGGCGATCTTCCTGATCATGTACCCCCCGCTCAGCCTCCTGCTCTTCGGATTCACCTACGTGGCATTCCGCTGGCGATGGTGGCGATCGGGGGGACTGGGATAGGGTCGACTCCGTCGCGTCGGGATCATTGGTTGTACTGGCCCGCCTGGTAGGCCGCCTCGATCTGGCGCGCGGTGGGGATGCCCGGGTCCTTGCCGATGAAGAAGCTGCAGAACGTGTTGCGCATGCACGTGTGGAAGGAATCATCCTCGGGTCTATCGAACGCGGCGAATGGGCCGCCCGAATAGACGGGGTATGGCGGCGGCACGGGTGTGTCGGCGGCGCCGGGGTCGCCCAGGGGAGCGGTCGCACCGACGTCGCTCAGTAACGGCGCTGTCGGGCCGACATTCTCCAGTGGGGCAGTCGCCGGAACAGGAGGCTGGGCGGAGACCGCCTGGGCCTCGAGCGGAGCCGGCGGAGAGAGACTCGGAGAATTCTGGCAACCCAGTCCACCCATGATGATCAGCATCACGACCGTAGCGTGCATGGCGATCCCTCCTTCTCGGCTCGCAATGACGGCCCGGGGCCGGATCGGGGGTCCGCCCCCGTCCTGTTGGCCCCTCTCATCGACCATATACCACGCGCGGCGGGAGGGAGGCGAAATCCGGGCAAACGACCTTGCCAGCCGTATCGGTGGGAGGGAAAGGGGCGAGGGTTACAGAGGCGAGCGGTGGGATTGCGCGATGGGACGATCGCGACAATACGGGCCAGACGCGCCAGCGAGTGGATCCCCGCGACGACCAGGCCATCCACTCGCTGGCGCGTCGGGCTCGTCGGCGCAACGCAACCGTGCGGCGTACCAGCGTCCGATATGTCGGGAACCCGTTCAGTCGGATGACGAACGCCGTGGCGGTTGGGGCAAACTACCACTCTCGAGATACCACATGTTGTCGGGTCCACGCACCAGCGACATCTGGCCCGGAATCGAGGCGACGGGTCCTGCCTGTCGCTGTCCTCGGATCGAGACCTTGAGGGTAAACTTGACCTCGACGCGCGATTTGCCGCCGCTCTTCTCGCCGCGATAATCTTCGACATCGAAGACCAGTGGCGTCATCGACCCGGCGCTACTCCCTTTCATCGTCTTGAGCTTCTCGACCCAGTAGGCCTTGAAGCCCTCGAAAGACCCATACGACGACGTCGTCCGCCCCGTCCGGGCGAGCAGTAACCACATCCGGCGATAGTGGGGCCGATGATGCGAGAGCGCCCCGTAGAAGTCGCGCACGGCCTGCTCGGGCGTCATCCGAACCGGTCGTTCGAGCGTGATGAGCATCGGGTAGCTCAGCACCAGGGCGGCGCCGAGACCTACGATCAGGAGCAGGAGCGCCATTCCATAAAGCGCCATACCCATCAGAATATAGACAAGGACACCCACGACGGCCAGGCAGGCACCGAGGGCAATCAGGTCCGGCCCCCACTCCGCGGCCCGCGACCAGACTACGTCAACGGCGTCCTCGGGTTCGAGCGTCGCGGCCCGGCTCGACCGTGATCCCGCCGTTGGCGACGATTCGCGCGGCGCTCGAGGTCGTCCGCTCTCGCGGCTGGGCGCGCTGCGACGGGATCGGCGGGGGGACCGGTGGCTCGTCCTCGGCGACTTCCCCGGGGCCATCGGCCAGGTCGAAGACGTCCCCTTCCGGATCGCCGGTGTTCGTGGCGGCTCCGGCAGGCTTCGGCGAGCGGGACGGGCCTTCCTCGCGAAAGAGCCATTCCGCCGCCCCGATCTCGGGGTCGCCCTTCTTCGCCGCCTCGTCGTGCGGGTCCGCGTTCGCCATGAGCAACCTCCGCCCGGAACGCGTTCGACTGGAACGCGGTCGTCTCCATCGGGTCGTCCGGATGTCATTGTACCGCCGCCTTGAACGCCAAGCGACGAGCGTCCGACTGTCGGCCCGCGATCGAGTTCGTCGCCCATCCGGCTCAGCCCAGGAATCCGCCGTCGACTTCCAGCACATGCCCGGTGACGTACGACGCCAGCGGCGAGCAGAGGAAGAGGACGGACGAGGCGACTTCGCGGGGCGAGCCCAGCCGTTGCATCGCGATGGAAGCGGCGAGTTGCGCCCGGGCCTCCTCGGTGACGCGGGCCATCATCGGCGTGTCGATGACGCCCGGCGCCACCGCGTTGACCCGGATACCCCGGCGCGCGCATTCGCGGGCCAGAACACGGGTCAAGGCGTGGACTCCGGCCTTCGCCGCAGCGTAGTTCGACTGGCCGTGGAACCCCATCTTCGCCGCCAGGCTGCCGACCGAGACGATCGAGCCGCCGTCGTTCATGATCTCCAGAGCATACTTGCAACAGTGGAACACGCCGCCCAGGTTGACGTCGATCACCGAGCGCCACTCGTCGGGGGTCATCTTGGCGATCGAGCGGTCGCGGAGGATGCCGGCGTTATTGACCAGGATGTCGAGCCGCCCCCATTGCGCCTCCACGTGTCTCATCATCACCTCGACGGCCGCCGGGTCGCTGACGTCGGCGGCGACGACCAGAACGCCGCCGGCTCGCGCGGCCTCAAGCTCGTCACGGAGCCGCTGGGCGTCGAGGTGCTCGCGGCCTCCGGAGAGGTCCGGGTGATTGATGACCACCCGGGCACCCGCCTCGTGGAGCAGGCGGGCGATCGCGGCCCCGATGCCCTGCGAGGAGCCGGTCACGAGCGCGGTCCGACCGGTGAGGTCGATGGGGATACTCATTCGAACACGAATCCTTCCTCGGTGATCTGGTAAGGGAGGATGTCGTCTCCGCAATGGCTGCCGCGGTGCTTGACGACCGAGAGCGCACGGCCGAGCCGGCCGTCGTGCCGCGTCCTACCCATCAGGATGATCGTGTTGGCATTGGCGAAGATATCCCCCTGGCCGATCGGCTGGGACAGGAGGTCGTCGAGCATCACCTGGGTGGTGGTGTAAAGGTAAAGGCAGCCGACCTGCCGGTGGTCGTAGCGATGCGAGAGGACCTGGGGCTCGAAGGCCCGATACTTCTCCCGGAGCCATTCGCGCGCGGCCCACTCGTCCTCCTTGCGCAGGACCTGCTGGTACACGTACTCGAAGAAGTCGAACTGGATCGAGTCGCTGAACCGATCGGCGGGCTCCAGCCCGTCGAAGAGGACGCGGCGGCAACCGCGCGCCAGGTGCTGGTAGAAGAACCCGACCGAGCACCGGTAGATCCGGGCCAGGTCGGACTTCCATTCGTGCCACTGTTCGGCATCGAGGTCGCCGCGGGTCACGCGCCGACCGCCGCGATCCATCGGGTGGAAATAATCGCCGAGAGGGCGACTCGAATCCCAGGCAGCCTCGAAGTCCGGGGTCGTCGTCACCGGGTAATCTTGGAGCTTCCAGCCGAAGAGCCGCGCGGCGTAATCGGTGTGGTTCTGCGAGTCGCCTCGACTGGTCAGGTCGCAGAGCACGCCTCGACGGCCCTCGGCGGCCAGGCCGGCGTTCGCCCACCGGAGCCCGAGCTGTGTCTTGCCGATCCCGGTGGCACCGGCCAGAACGGTGAGCGTGCCCGGAAGCAGCCCTCCGCCCAGCGCACGGTCCAGCTTCTCAAGTCCGAATGCTTGGCGGGCCATGGACATCCGCTTTTCAATTCCTCGAAACAGGGTCGTGGTGGATTGGGCCGAACACACAACTAAGCGGCCCTTTCGATAATGCGACGCTGACCCGGCATCTGCCGGGCAAGGTTCGCGCTATGGGCGACGCCCCTCATTTTGAAGCCGCCCGTTCGGCCAGGACAAGGGCCGTTGCGTTGACTTTTCCGCCTGTTATGAAGTTGGCGGGCCTCGGATGCCGAATTATGCCTCAGAATCCGCACGATCGGGCCAGCCGTATCGATCCGGACCCGGGCAGGGGCGATGATGAGGACCGCCGTCCGGCGTGATAGTGGAAATGCTTTGTAGCTATGGAGTTATGGATAATGACAGGGGAAGAGATTCGCGGAGCGACGTGATAGCCGCGGTGGGTTGTCTCTGAAAGGGCGGGGTTCATCGTCGGGGAAGGGAATTCGTGCGGAAACCATTTGGGATGATAAGCCTGGAGTCTCGAGGTATCGGCGCCGCTCGCCGGATGCTGGCGACCGCCGGCGCCGTCCTGGTCCTGATTGGGCTGGCGGCCGGCGAGTCCAGGGCCCAGGCACCCGTGCCGAACCCTCCCATGCCGGCCGCCCGGCCCGTCGACCCGATCCCGAGGATCATCCCGGTCGATCCGATGCCCGGGGACCTCCGACAATCGGGTCCGGTGGGCCAGCGCCATCCCCGGGTGATCCAGCTCCCCCGCGACTCGTCCGGTCTGGCCGCCGAGCGCCCGCCCGGCCCTCCGCCCGTCCGGCCGATCGAGAAGGTTGCCGACGACGTCAACAACCTGATCGAGCTGATCAATGAGCCGGAGGCCGAGATCAGCCTGGTCGAAGGTCAGTCGCGGATCATCCAGACCCGTCGCGTCCTGAGCCGGATCGCCATCGCCAATCCCCAGGTCGCTGACATCGAATTGCTGAACGACCAGCCGAACTCGCGGCTCTGGAACGTCATGGGGATCACGTCGGGCACGACGACACTTACGATCTGGGACGAGACCGACCGACCGGTCACGTTCCTGGTCCGGGTGACGATCGACACCCGCGACCTCGAGGCTCGCATCCGCCAGGCGTTCCCGGGCTCGGCCGTGAAGGTCAGGCAGGTGGGCGCCCAGGTCATCCTGGAAGGGCAGGTCGCGGATTCCAAGATGATGTCGGACATCCTGCAGGTCGTCTCGATGACCCTGACAACCAACCGCCCCAGCGCCGGGGGCATGGGCGGCGGAGGTGGCGGTAGCGGCGGGGCAGCCGGTGGCGGTGGCGGCGGGATGGCCGGCGGCGGTGGCGGCGGCGGGATGGCCGGCGGTGGCGGCGGCATGGGCGGTGCGGGTGGTGCCATGGGCGGGCGGGGCTCGATGTTCATCGTCAACCGCGTGACCGTGCCCGGGCCGCGGCAGGTGCTCCTGCACGTGAAGATCGCCGAGGTCAATCGCACCGCGACGCGCGACGTCGGAGTGAGCTGGCTCTACACCCGCGGGAAATCGATCATCGGCTCGGCGATCGGCAATAATGCGACGTTCACCACGAGCTCGACGTCGAACATCGGCCAGACCCTCGGTCCGAGGGGCTTCGCCGGGCCGATCCAGGGGAACGTGGCCGGTACTTCCACGGCCGCTCCGGCCGGCAGCTCGCCGCTGTTCGGAGTGTTCGACGCCGGGCACTTCTCGCTGTTTATCGATGCCCTGCGATCGAACAGCCTGGCGAAGGTCCTCGCCGAGCCGAATCTCATGGCCCTCGACGGACAGCCCGCGCGGTTCCTCGTCGGCGGGATGTTCCCGTACCCGGTCCCGCAGAGCAGCTCGATCCCCGGCGGTACCGCCGTGGTCACCGTCCAGTTCCAGCGGTTCGGCACGATCCTCACCTTCGTGCCCGAGATCCTGCCCAATGACGTGATCCGACTCGACGTCGAGCCGGTGATCAGCGAGCTGAACTTCGGCCAGTCGACCGTCGTCAACGGGGGCACGGTCCCATCGATCACCGAGCGGAGTGCCCGGACCGTGGTCGAGCTCCGCGAGGGGCAGACGCTGGCGATTGCCGGGCTATTGCAACTGGTGACCAACGGCAGCACGCTGCGGATCCCCGGCCTGGGAGACCTTCCCATCGTGGGCCCGTGGTTCAGCGCCAATACCTATGAGACCCTCGAGACCGAAACCATCATCCTGGTCACCCCGCAGCTCGTCGCCCCGCTCGACAAGCTCGAGGTGACCGAGGCGCCCGGCGACCGGATCATGCAGCCTAATGACCCCGAGTTCTACCTGCTGGGGAGGATCGAGGGGAAACTGGGTCGCGAGTTCCGCTCGACCGTCGGCCAGCAGGACCCGCTCAACATCATGAAGCACTTCCAGAGCGAGCAGCAATGGGTCGTCGGCCCGCACGGATACTCCGATTGACCACGAGTCGATCGACGCGGTGAGGCCAAGGGGAGAAGACTCGACATGAAGGCACGAAGGCACACAATGACGCGATGGACGGGCGTGGCGCTCCTGGCCGGGCTCTGCGTCGGGGAAGCGAGGGCGCAGGTGGCCGCGACATCGGCGGGCCCTGCCCCCGTCTCGAATGGCCCTGTCTGCACGCGTCGCGGGCGGGTGCATCGGATGTTCCACCACGTGGCGCACACGCTCCAGGATGACTTCATCGGCTACCCCGACGCGTTCATCGAGCCCCCTCTTGGCGCCTACGTCAACCGGCAGTTCGCCGTGCAGGTGTCGAAGGCCGACCCGCACCGCTTCACGGTCTACGAGTCCGACTTCGTGCCGGGTACGACCGAGTTCTCGCCCATCGGCGCCTCGCGATTTAACCTGATGTACGGACGGCTGCCGGCCTGGTCCGGCCCGATCCTGGTCGAATGGTCGCCCGATCAGCCGGAGCTCGCCGAGTCGCGTCGCAAGGCCGTCCTCGCCACGCTGGCATCGGCCGGGATGAATCTGCCGCCGGAGCGCGTGCTGATCGGGCCGTCTCCGTATCCGGGCGCGATGGGAGTCGAGGCCGTCAACAATCACTCCAACACGATCGGCCGCAGCGGGGCCGCTGCCCAGAGCTTCCCGCTTCCGCCGGCCGAATCGGCCTCGATGGGAGTCCGGTAGGATGTTGACCCAATCGCGACGCCAGCATGGCGAGAGAAGGACGATCCGTGCGGGCCGCGTCAGGTCGGTGACCGCCTGGCTCGCCTGCGCGGCGATGGTCGGCGGATGCGTCCACGGTCCGCGGCGAGCCGACGGACCCGCGCCGACATCGCCGTCCCCCTCGCAACCGGCGGCCGCGGGCGAGTCCGTGCCGACCGTCTCGGTCGACCTGAACCGGACGGTCGGCGAGAACACGACCTTCCACAAGTCGGCCACCGATCGTCAGCGATTCCAGGTGCATATCGACTTCGGCAAGGTCTTCGAGAGCCAGGGCGACATGGAGCGCGCGGCCCAGGAATATCAGGCCGCAGTCGAGCTCGCCGAGGGACGGGGACACCGCAAGTACACCTCGGCGGACGCCGCGCTGGCCCATCGCAGGCTGGCCTCGGTGCTCGACCGGCTCGGCCAGTTCGGCCAGTCGGAACCCCACTATCGCACGGCCCAGAAGCTGGCCGCGAAGGACCCGCGGGTGTGGAACGATTCCGGCTATAGCTATTACCTCCAGGGTCGATGGGACGACGCCGAGCGCGGCGCTCCGGACGGCGCAGAAGCTCGCGCCGGACGATCCGAGGGTTCGCACCAACCTCGGCATGGTCCTGGCGGCCGCCGGCAAGACCAGGGAGGCTCTCCCCCTGCTGAGCAACAACCAGGGTGACGCGATCGGGCACGCGAATCTCGGCTATCTGCTGGCGGCGACCGGACAGTATGACCGGGCACGCCGGGAATATCAGGAGGCCCTGCTGCTGCGTCCCGACCTCATGCTTGCCCAGCGGGCGCTCACGCAGCTCGACCGCCAGGAGCAGGTCTTACCGCTGCAATCCCGTGAGATGATGGCCGGAGGGCCGGCCGTCCGCGACACGCGACCGCCCGTTCCCCTGGACCCCGCCATCTCTCGGGCGTCGGCGACCACCACAACAATGCCCGACGGATTGCCCCCGCTGCCGCCGCCGTTGCCACCACCGCCGGAAGTTCCCGGCGGTCCTCCGCGGCCGTGAGCCGTCGCCGGCCCATTCAGGACCAACCCTGTTATTGGCGGATTACTCGCGGCCGTTGGGGGCGACGAGCACGTCGTAGAACCCCGGCCTACGGTCGTTGATCCGGTCGATCTCGTGCCGACCGGGAACGCGGACCAGGTGCTTCTGCCGGGCCCGCGCCGGGTCCACGTCGGCGAAGAGGATCTCCTCGTCGTCCCCTCCCGCCCGCGCCAGCACCCGGCCGCTCGGGTCGACGATCGAGCTGGTCCCGATGAAACGGAACCCGCTCTCGTGACCGACCCGATTGACCGCCATGGCGTAGACCGTGTTCTCCATCGCCCGCGTGGGCATCATGTGCTCGGCGGCACACTCCGAGTGCGTCGGCCAGTTGGTCGGCAGGACCAGCAGATCGGCGCCCTGCAGCGAGAGAATCCGGCCGCTCTCGGGGAACGAACCGTCGTAGCAGATGTGCATCCCGACCTTGAGACCGCCCGCGTCCTGGACCGCGAAGGGCCGGTCGCCCGGGTGGACAAACATATCAATCCCCAGATACGGCAAGTGGACCTTGCGGTACGAGCCGGCCAATCCATCCGGCCCGACCAGGACGCACGCGTTGAACAGCCGTGATCCGTCGCGCTCCAGCAGGCCGAAGATGCAATAGCTCTCCGTGCGTCCGCAGGCCGCGATCACCTCGCGCACTTCGGGCCCATCCGCCGCGACGGCGTGCTCCATGCCCTCATCGCGGCTCGAAAACCCATAACCTGACAGGGAACACTCGGGGAAAACCACCAGGTTGGCCCCCTGGCGGGCCGCATCGCCCAGGCCCTCCAGGATACGCCCGAGGTTCGCGTCGAGCCGGCCCAGCTTCGGCTCCATCTGCACGGCGGCGACTCGGTACGTTGCGCTCGGGGTCATCAGCGGTTCCATTTTTGAGATTCTCGTCGATCGACGCGGTGCCGGCGGCCATGGTCCTGGTTTCCCCGGCAGGCGGCTCGATCGGCCGCCAAACTATCTTCCCGGCAGTGGAGGGAAAGGAAAAGAGGTCCGAGGTCGGAGGAACTGCGCGCAGTTCGTGGTATGACTCCCGATCGTCGCGTCGATGTCACGCGATCGAGGCGGATCCGTATTGTCCGGCAGGAGAATTGCGTTAGCTTATCGGGCCGAGTCGGCGGCATCGACCCTGGCGAACGTGCCTCGATCTCGACACCTCCGCGGCTCGAGCAGTTTGCCGCCCCGCATTTGCCGCGACCGAACGGCCTGATGTCCCCGTCGGTCGGGGAGGAGGACCGATTCATGAAGCGCACACTATTCTCCCTCGAGCCACTGGAGGTGAGGTCGTTGCTTTCGGGTCTGGCAACCAGCCTGACGACCGACCTTTCGACCTATCAGCCCGGCCAGCCGGTCGTGATGACCTTCAAGGAAACCAACACCTCCAGTACGCCAGTGGCCGTCCAGGCCGGTCCAAGCATTGATGGCTTCAACGTGACACAATCCGGCCATTCGGTGTGGCGCTCGAATGCGGGCATCAATCCGCTCTTCATCACCATGGTGCCGCTCCAACCCGGGCAGTCGCTCACCCTGACGGCCACCTGGGACGGAATCCCCGAAGGCGGCTCGTCTCCCTCCACAGGCACGTTCGTGATCGCCAACCAGCTCGATCCTCAGGGTCCCGTCGCGACGGTGACCGTCAAGGACTCCACTTCCTCGTCTCCGTCCTCTCCGGCGACCCCAACCGGTGGCGCGAGCGAGGATTCTTCTCCCACGTCATCGAGTTCGGGCGGTAGTGCTTCTTCCCCGCCATCTTCCAGTACACTCGGACCCGGCGATACTTCCCCGTCACCTGTCGCCCTGACGGTTCGAACGAATCACTCGACCATCAAGGCTGGCCAGCCGATCCACATGACCCTGACCCTGAAGACGCTCGGACGCGGCCGGGTCGCGGTGCCTGCCGGCACAACCTCCGATGGGTTCACGGTCCTCGAAGGGTTGACAACCCTCTGGCATTCGAGCGCGACGCGGCCCACGAAAGTCCGGCACGGCGGTGCGATCCAGCTCGACGCCGTCTGGAACGGGCGTGATCCCTCGACGGGCGCATCGGTGGCCCCGGGGACGTACACCATCGAGGCCGTCGAGGGAAATGCCGCGAGCTCGACGACGATTCGCGTCCGCGGTTGATCCAATCCTCTTTATAGGCCCTTGCATCCCTTTCCTCAGTGGGCCGCCAGTCCTCCGCGGGCGACCGATTTCTTCATGACAAGGACCAACGGCAGCGCCGCCAGGGCCATGACGGCGAAGACCCAGAACGCATCCAGGTAGGCCATCTCGCGGGCCTGATTGTGGACCATCTGCGTGAGCTGACCCATGCCCTGCTCGTTGGCCATCACCTGACTGACACCGCCGCGGACCATCCGGCCTTCCGCGAAATAGTCCGTCCAGCGAGTTACGGCCGGATTGAGCGGAGTGACCCGCTCGGCCAGCCTCGACTGGTGGAACTGGCCCCGGCGGTCGATCATCACCGTGACGATCGCGATGCCAAGGCTACCCCCCTCGTTGCGCAGCATGTTGAACAGGCCGGTGGCGTTGTTGACCTGGTTCGGCGGAAGATACAGGTACGCCGCATTGTTCAGCGGGACGAAGAGCATGCCGACCCCCGCCATCTGCACGCAGCGCGGTACGATGAACATGTAGGGTGAGGTGTAGAGGTCGAGGTGCGCCTGCCAGTACGACGCTCCCGCCAGGCAGATCAGCCCGAACGGGATGATGTAGCGGGCGTCGACCTTGTGCCCCAGCAGGAAGCCGACGACCGGCATCATCGCCATGGTGAAGAATGCCGAGGGCGACAGGACCAGCCCCGCGCGAAACGCGTCGTAGCCGAAGAGCTCCTGGAGCATCTGCGGCGTGTTGACATTGGCGCCATACAGCACGGCGAACGAGACGTAGATGATCAGTCCGCTGGCCAGGAAGTTGCGCTCGCCGAGGAGCCGCAGATTCACCATCGGGTTGGGATGGCGCAGCTCCCAGATGGCGAACGCGACCAGCCCGATCAGCATCGAGGCGAAGAACACCTGGACTCGCCAGAACGGGTCGCCGAACCAGTCCCACTCCTGTCCCTTGGCGTAGAGCACCTCGAGCGACCCCAGGCCGAGCGACACCAGACCCAGGCCGACGTAGTCGATCCGCAGCCCTCGCCGCCAGTTCTTGCGGACCTCTTCATCCATCCCCGGCGGGTCCTGGACGATCAGTCCCGTCAGGATGAGCGAGATGATCCCGATCGGAATGTTGATGAAGAAGATCCACCGCCACGAGTAATTGTCGCTGATATATCCGCCCAGGACCGGCCCGAGGATCGGCGCCACCACGACGGCGACGCCGTACATGGCCATGGCCATGCCCCGCTGCCGGGGCGGGAAGGTGTCGACGAGGATGCCCTGTTCGGAAGGTTGGAGCCCGCCGCCGCCGAGCCCCTGAAGGACGCGGAACAGGATCAGGAGCTCGATGCTCGGCGCCGCACCGCAGAGGGCCGAGCTGATCGTGAAAAGCAGCACGCAGCCCATGTAGAACCGCTTGCGGCCCAATAGACCCATCAGCCATCCCGAGAGCGGCAGGACGATCGCATTGGCGACCAGGTAGCTGGTGAGTACCCATGTCGCCTGGCTCCGGCCGACGCCCATCCCCCCGGCGATGTATGGTAACGCGACGTTGGCGATGGAGGTATCAAGGACCTCCATGAAGGTCGCCAGTGTCACCGTCAGCGCGATAATCCAGGGATTGACGGCAGGCTTGACCCTCGGCTCCTCCCCGCCGCCGGCTGTACCGCCCGGGGCGCTCATGGCTGTGAGGTCTCCCGCGGGACGGACGCCCGGTTGGCGGGCCGCGAGCCGGTTGGTCCTTCGCCAACATCGGGCGGCCTTAAGCGTCCGTAGACGTGCAGGCGCCCGCCGGCGCCCGGGCCGGTCGGCTGGTCCTTGATGCGGATGTGCGGCACGACCGACAGGCCGGCGAACAGCGGAGTCTCGTCCGGGTTCGGCATGGTCAGCTCGATCCGGACCGGCAGACGCTGGGTTACCTTGACGTAGTTTCCGGTGGCATTCTCGGGCGGCAAGAGCGATTCCGACAGGCCCGTCCCGGGGCTGAACCCGGCCACTCGACCGGGGAAGACCCGATGCGGGTAGGCGTCAACATAGATGTCGACCGGCATGCCGATGCGGATATCCTTAATCTGTGTTTCCTTGTAGTTGGCCGCGATCCAGACGTAGGTCGGCCGGATCGAGAGCAGCGACTGGCCGGGCTCGACCCGGCTTCCGGGGTTGACCCGGCGATCCTGGACGTATCCGGAAATCTCGGAACGGACCTCGGTCCACCGAAGTCTCATCCTTGCGTCGTCGAGCCGACGCTCCGCCCGGGTAACGGCCGCGCAGCGCCACCTTGACGGCCGGCGCGGCCTCCACGACGGCCTCGAGGCCCTCGCCCGCCGATCGGTCGCCTTCGGGTCGGAGGAAGTCCTGAAAGGCGTGCGCCTGGGCTGCGTCCCTGGGATCGAAGGGGATGCCGACCTCCGCCAGACTCGAGGCGATCTCGCTCACCGCGGACTGGACGGTGGACTGCTGATTCTCGAGCTCGGCAGGAACATTGAGAGGGTTGTTTTCATCCGGCGGCAGCCCCAGCAGGGCGCGGATCTCCTGGATCTCGGCCCGGGCCTCCCGCTCCTGCTCGGTGGCAACCTTCAGCGTGTTATTCCGCTGATCCAGCTCGGACTGGGTTGCCGAGCCGCGGCGGACTAGGTTCTCGATCCGTCGCTGGTCGACCTCGGCGAGCCCTCGACTGGACTGCCGAGCCCTGAGCGCCGCGAACTGGGCGCGAAGGGTCGCGATCTGGCGCCTAAGGGTCTCCTGCGCGTTCTTGCGGCGGTAGTAGGCCGCCCGGGCGCGCCCGATCTGGGCCCGGACCTGTGCCCGTGCCTGCGCGACATCCGCGCGGGCCTCTTCGAGCGACGCCTTCTCCTGCGCCTCAGCCAGCTCGAAGGGCTCGCGGTCGAGCTTCGCGAGGAGTTGCCCCGGCTCAACCCGGTCGTCTTGGTCGACCGTCACCTCCGTCACGATGCCCTCGATTCGGGGGCTGGCATAGGTGATGTGCGACGCTACGAAGGCGTCGTCGGTCGAGACCGTGTCGAGCGCGTAACGCACGTGGGCCATCCCCCAAGGCCAGGCTGCGAAGAGGATCGCCGCCACGATCGAGACGACGACGAGCCAGCGGATCGGGTGTCGATCCGGTCTTTTCGCTCGCGGGAACGCCGGATGACCCTCCGTCATCAACCGGGTCCCACCGGCATCCGCCACGACCTGCGAATCGACCGGGAACCTCACCAGCCGGTGACCGTTCCCTTCCCGCTCTCCGTCCCATCCGGAGTGATGCTCATCGTCGCGATCGTTCTCGGGAGCCGGTTCGGTGTCGCGCACCGCCCCGTTTCCTGTGGTTCCGTTATGTTCGGGCATGGTTCGCCTGGTGAGTCGCGTGGTCAGGACCCGGCCGCGGGGAGAGGCTCGACGACCGTCGGACAAGGAACTCTCGACAACCGCGAAACGAGGAATGTCGCGCGCGGCAACGAATGACATCGGGGATGGAAAGCAACCCTCGTGCCGATCGTCCCGACGCGGTGAGGCAGCGGGATCTCGCGTCGAGTTCTGGAGGATATGTCCGATCGTTGCTCAGCGTCTCAGTCGCTCGGAGAGCTCTCGCACGGCCGAGTCCGTGGGTGCCAGGCGGAGGGCATGCTCGGCGGCGGAACGGGCGTCGGCGCGCTTGTGGTCGGCCTCGAGCACCAGTGCGAGGTGATAGTAAACATCAGGACGATTGGGCAACAGCCTGGCGGCAGTTCTCAGGTCGGCGATGGCCTCGGTGACATGGTTGAGCTTCCAATGTGCCAGGCCACGCAGGGCGCGGGCCTCGCCGTCGGACGGCGACAGTTCGACGACCTGATCGAGCCTCGACAGCGCCTGGTCCGGCTGTTCTCGCCCAAGCTGGATGGACGAGATGCGCAGGATGGCCTGCGTGTGATTGGCGTCGAATTCCAGGGCGCGGAAGTACGAGGCCAGCGCCTCGTCCGTCTGACCGAGCGCCTCCCGCACCCGGCCGAGCAGATAATGAGCCCCGGGCCGACGAGGGTCGATCGAGATCGCCAGGTCGAATCGCTTGAGAGCCATGGCCGTATCGCCGCGCTCGGCCTCGATCTGGCCGAGTCCCAGCATGGCCTCCACGTAGTCATGGTCGCGCGCCAGCGCGGCGTGGAAGCATGCTTCCGCTTCCGCTGCCTGGCCCTGGAGCATGAGTACGGTACCGAGGCGCTGAAGTGCCTCGGCCGAGTCGGGCTCTTCGTTCACGAGGTTGACCAGATCGTTGCGAGCATGATCATAATCACCGCGGTCAATCTCTGCCTGGGCCCGCTCGCTGATCTGCTGGATCTTTTCGAGCTGCTGGGGAGTCGCCTGGGACCGGTCATCACGTCCGCGCAGCCCGATCCATCCGCAGCCCGCGTTAGTCGCAAGCGCAAGCCCGGCAGTCAGCACCCACGCGGTCATGACCGCCCGGCGCCTCATGGACTTCATCCCCTTGCTCGGACCGCATCCGTGCGTACCCCGCCGACAACCCGCCGCACCTTAAGGCAACGTCCCGAAGCGGTCAATGGCGATTGCGTGCGGCCCACGAACGGTTGGCGGCGTCCTGGCAAGTCAGGGCCCGCCACCTTATTATCGGTGGATTGAAACCGCTCGTTCCACAGAGTTGAGACATGCAAGAAATCGACGCAGCGACCGCGGCCGACTATCTGCGGCGAACCGGCCGTATCGCCGATGGAACCATACTTCAGGTCCGCGAGCTGGCTGGTGGGGTTTCGAACATCGTCCTGAGGGTCGACGTCAAAGGCCGGCCGCCCTTCGTGATCAAGCAATGCCGCGAGCGCCTTCGAGTGGCCATGGAATGGCTCGCCCCGCTCGAACGGATCTGGACCGAGTCAGCAACGATCGGGGTCCTCGGCGAGATCCTGCCGGCGGGGAGCGTGCCCACTCTACTTTTCGAGGAGCGGCCGGACTTACCTCTTCGCCATGACCTGCGCGCCCGACGACGCCGTGACCTGGAAAGCCCTCCTGATGGAAGGCTGGGAAGATCCGGTTGTCACCGCCCGTCATCACGGGATCGCGGCTCGTCTGGGCTTGCTGCTCGGGACAATCCACGAGGAAGCCCGGTCGCACCCGGCCCTTCGGGGCAAGCTCGCTGACACGAGCCTGTTTGAGGAGCTGCGAGTCGATCCCTATTACCGGACGATCGCTCGGCGTCATCCGGACCTGGCGCCGGCCATCGAGGCGCTGATCGCCGACATGGATCGGCCGACCGCGAGCGCACGCTCGTCCTCGGCGACTTCAGCCCCAAGAACATCCTGGTCCATGCCGGAGGCCTGGTCCTGCTGGACTTCGAGTGCGCCCATGCGGGCGACCCGGCCTTCGACCTCGGTTTCTTCCTGACCCACCTCATGCTCAAGGAGGTCCGGTCCGCCGTCGCGAACGAGACCTCGCGGGAACGATTTGTCGGGCTCGCTCTGACATTCTGGACCTCGTACCAGGAGCGCCGGGCGCTCGATTCGTGGGCACTCGACGAACTGAATCACCGGGCCGCTCGACATGCGTCGGCCTGCTGCCTGGCTCGGGTCGACGGCAAGAGCCCTGTCGAGTATCTCGATTCGCGGGGCCAGGCGCTGGCGAGGTCCTTTGCTCGCCGCGCCCTCGACAGCCAGTCCTTATCCGTATCCGGAATCCTCCACCGATTGCTCGAAACGCTCGATGAGGCCGAGGAGACCACGCCGGCATGAGTCACGTTGAAAACACTGAAGGCGCGACAGGTCCTCGACTCGCGCGGCCGGCCGACCGTCGAGGTCGAGGCGATCGCCTCGTCGGGTGCCGTCGGCCGCGCGATCGTTCCGTCAGGCGCAAGCACGGGCCGTCACGAGGCCATCGAGCTGCGGGACGGCGATCGCCGGCATTATGGGGGGCTCGGGGTACTCAAGGCGGTTGAGAATGTCGCCCGTATCATCGCGCCGGAAGTCGCCGGGATGGACCTCGACGACCAGGAGGCCTCGACGCCCGGCTCCTCGCGCTCGACGGCACGCGGGACAAGAGCCGGCTGGGCGCCAACGCCCTGCTCGGCGTCTCGCTGGCCGTGGCGCATGCAGCCGCGGCGGCAAAAGGCGAAGAGCTGTTCGACCACCTCAACCGACTCTGGAATCGCCATGTCGCGAGCTCGCGCGAGGACTCGACGCCGTCCACTGCCCCTACCGATGGTCAACATGATCTCGGGGGGACTGCATGCCGGCGGCAATCTCGACATCCAGGATATCCTCATCATCCCGGTCGGCGCTTCGAGCTACAGCCAGGCCCTCGAGTACAGCGTCGCGCTCTACCTCGCGGTGGGTGCGGCACTCAAGGAGGCCGGCTTCGAGTCGGCTTTGGTCGGGGACGAGGGCGGATACGGGCCGAAGCTTCGGGACGCCGATCAGGCCTTCGCGATCGTCGTCGAGGCGATCGCCGCCTGCGGGCTCGAACCCGGCAAGGACATCGCGATCGCCGTCGACGTGGCCTCGACCCACTTCTTCGACCCGGCCCGCGGCACCTACCGAATGCACGCGACGGGCGACCGTGAGCTGGATTCCGGCGCCATGGTCGACCTCCTGGCCGGTTGGGTCGAGCAGTTCCCGATCGTCTCGCTCGAGGACGGCCTCGCCGAGGACGACTGGGACGGATGGGCCGCGGCTCACCGCTCGGCTGGGAGGCAAGGTGCAGCTCATCGGCGATGATCTTTTCACCACACAGGTCGCTCGGATTCAGCAGGGAGTCGACCGCCGCGCGGGGAACGCGGTCCTGATCAAGCTGAACCAGGTCGGGACACTCACCGAGACCCTGGATGCGCTGCGGCTGGCCCGCGTCAACGGCTTTCGCGCCGTGGTCTCGGCGCGCTCGGGTGAGACCGAGGACGCGACCATCGCCGACCTGGCCGTCGCCACCGCCGCGGGGCAGATCAAGATCGGCTCGGTCGCGCGGTCGGAGCGCCTCGCCAAGTACAACCGGCTGCTGCGGATCGAGGAGGCCCTCGGCCCGCACGCGACCTTCGCCAGGCCGTTCGTCGTGATCGTTTCGCAGACCCCCGGCCGTCCTACTCATGCCGCAGCGAGGTCACCGGATCGATCGCCGCGGCGCGCGATGGCCGGAAACCAGGCCGCGACGGTCGTGATGATGCAGACAAGTGCCGGAACGCCCGCGACCAGCCAGTAGGGGAACGCAAGCAGCGGCTCGGCCATTGCGCTTCGGAGCATCGGAGGTGTCTGGGGTTCCAGGATGCTGCGGGCGATCCGATCGGCCGGGAACGAGGCCAGCCAAGCTCAGCATCATCCCCAGCCCGCTGCCGATCACGCCGATGAGCGTCCCCTCGACGACGAAGAGGAAACGGATGTGGCGGTCGCGGGCCCCGAGGGCCTTCATGATGCCGATCTCATGCATCCGCTCGAGGACGCTCATGATCATCGTGTTCGTGATCCCGATCGCGGCGACGGCCAGGGCCACGACGGCGATGAACGCGGTCGCGAGCGAGACCAGCATCACGTTCATCCGAACGATCGCGATGAAGTCGATGAGCGAAGTCTCCTGGAAGCCCATCTCCTTGATGCATCCGACGACCCCCTTCACCTCGCGGTCGCTGTCGACCGTGACCATGGCGCCGTCGAAACCGTCCTCGACAACTCGGGGATTCGAAGGGCGAACGCGGTCGCCGCGGCGACCGGCAGCAGGACATCGTCGTACTCGGCGCCGTTCTCGCCGAATATCACGGAACCCTGGTCCTTCTCCGACCATTCGCGCAGCACGCCGACGATCGTGAACTCATCGACGTACGGGCTTCGCCGGCTGTTTAATCGACGTCGCCGAGATGTGGTCGAAAAGGTCGCGAAGGACCTGCCGCTCATCCGCCGGGATCGGCAGGAACCGCGACCAGCGCCGCGAGCCGCTTCAGGGCCGAATCGAGCGCTCGAACCTCGCGCTCGTCGACCTCGCGGCCAGTGTTCCGAAGCATCCAGGCCGGGTTGAAGGTCTCGGGCGGCCGGGGACGCAGCTCGAGCCGCAACGTTGCGCCCGAGTGCCGACGACGCGTCAGCGTCGCTGACGAGCCCCCAGCGGTAGAGGAGGTACTCATGGACGATCGCCACCTTACCGTCGCCGGGCTGGAACAGCCGCCCGGCGATGAGCCGGTCGGAGAGGAATGTCGCCGAGGGCATCACCGATGCAGCCGAGACGAACTGGCTCTTTCCTTCGAGGCTCGCCTGGACATCACCCAGGAATCGGATGGTGGGAAGTGCGGACACGACGTGCTCGAGCGCAGCGAGCCGGCCGAGGTTCGAGCGGTTCAGCTTGACCCGCCGCCGCGTGCCACCGGGCACCGTTCGCGCGATGGCCCTGCGAAGGCGCTCACGTTTGGCGAGGCTCATGGGACCTTTCGGCTCGAGGCGATCAGCGGGAATGCCCTCCGGGATGTCCAGGTAGGAGGGATACACCCAGATCTTCCGCAGTCGATCGTCCTTCCGGAACAGGCCCACGATCGCACGGTCGACACCCTGACCCACCGCCAGGCTCATCACCAGGGCGAACGTCCCGACGACCACGCCGATCAGAGTCAGCGTGGTGCGTACCTTTTGCTGCCGCATGGCGGCGAAGGCGAGGCCCCACAGGTCGGCCGTCCTGGGCCGGGCCTTCATGGCCGGTGATCGGCCGTCGGCGTTCATGAGATGATCCGCCCGTCCTTAAGCCGGACGATCCGGTCGGTGGAATTCATGGCCAGCTCCTCGTCGTGGGTCACCATGATCATGGTCATGCCCTCGCGGCCCAGGTGTTGGAGCAGGACCGTCATGACCTCGGCGGCGGTCGTCGAGTCGAGGTTCCCGGTGGGCTCGTCCGCCAGCAAGATTTCGGGCCGGTTCACCAGCGCCCTCGCGATCGCGACCCGCTGGTGCTCGCCGCCCGAGAGCTCCATCGGCCGATGATGCAGCCGACGGCCAAGGCCCACCGCCTCGAGCGCCCGACCTGGCCAGGGACCGGCGCTCGGCCGGGGCAACCCCCGCGAGGATCATCGGCAGCTCGACGTTCTCGACCGCCGTGCGCGACGGCACCAGGTTATAGGACTGGAAGATCATTCCCACCGTGGTGAGCCGGTATGCGGCCAGCTCGTCGGCCGACATCCGGGCCAGCTCGGCCCCGCCCGCCTCGATCCGGCCCGATGTCGGCCGATCCAGGCCGCCGATCAGGTTGAGCAGCGTCGACTTCCCCGACCCCGATTTGCCCAGCAGCGCGACCCGCTCGCCGCGTCGAACGACGAGCGAAACCCCGCGCAACGCTACCACCGAGGTCACGTCGCCATAGCTCTTCACCACGTCCTCGACGCGCATGCGCACGGATGGCCGGCAAGCTCGCCCGTGGAAGTCAGCACCCCGCCCCCCGACGTCGCTCCAACACGCGGCCCTCTGGATAAGACACCTGTCCCAGGAGACCAGACGCGACGTCCGCGGGCAAGCCCGTGGCGGCTCAATGTGTGGGCGTCTTGCTGGCCTCCGAGAGCATCGCGACGGCGGCAGCGATTCGGTCGCGGCATCGCTGTCGGCCGAGGATCACCAGGCAGTCGTAAAGTCCCGGACCAACCCCCTGCCCCGTGACGGCGACCCGGAGCGGATTGACCACGTCGCCCATCTTACGCCCGGCCTTCTCCGCGTACTCGTGGACCGCCCGCTCGAGCGTCGCCAGGTCGTACGGTTCGGTCTCGGCGAGCAGCCGATCGAGGTCGGCGAGCATCGCGGGCACGCCTTCCTTGCGCAGCCGCTTCTTCACGGCGTCGGGATCGTAAGTCACGCTCTCGGTGAAGAAGTAACGGCCCAGCTTGACGATGTCCGAGAAGACCTTGAGCCGATCGCCCAGGGCTTCGATCACCCGCGCGATCAGCGCCCGCTCGGACTCAACTGGAGAATCGCCGGCCAGCAACCCCTCGCGACGCAGGAAGGGAACGACGCCCTCGACCTTGCGCTCGAGGGGCACGGTCTTCATCCACTCGCCCTCGAGCCAGAACAGCTTGTCCTGGTCGTGGCTGGCGGGCGAGCTGTTGACGCGGTCGAGCGTGAACTTCTCGATCAGCTCGTCGCGGCTGAAGATCTCCTGCTCGGCGTCGAAGCTCCAGCCGAGCCGGGCGAGGTAATTCAGCAGGGCCTCGGGAAGATAGCCCTTCTCGACGTACTGGTGCAGGTAGACGAGGACTCCGAGCTTCTCGTACTCGGCGATCTTGCGCTTGGACATCTTGGCCCGCGAACCGGGTTCGGCGACATACGGGATGTGGGCGAATGCGGGAAGCTCGGCCCCCAGGGCCTCGAAGACCAGTAGCTGGGGGAAGGTATTGGACAGGTGCTCCTCGGCGCGGACGACATGGGTGATCTTCATCGCGATGTCGTTGACGGCGCTGGCGAAGTTGTAGAGCGGGGTCCCGTCGGGCCGGACGATCACGAAATCGCCGATCTCGTCGGTGGCGAACTCGACATCACCCTTGATGAGGTCGTGCAGGACGAGCGTTCGGCCCGCCGGCACCTGGAACCTCAGGGCGAATGGGCGGCCCTCGGCCTCGTACTGGGCCGCCTGTTCGTCGGTGATCGGCTGCCGGCGGAAGCGATAGGCGCGCTTCTCTCGCTCGGCGGCGGCCTTGTCGGCGGCCCGCTCGGCCTCGGTGCTGAAGTCCTTGTAGACGTGGCCGGACTCGACCAGCCGGTCGGCCGCCTGGCGGTAGCAGCTCACTGCGCTGCGGACTGGTAATAGGGCCCGGCGGACCCGCCGACCTCCGGTCCCTCATCCCAGTCGATCCCGATCCAGCGAAAGCCGTCGAGGATCTTCTGGACCGCGTCCTCGACGTGCCGCTGCTGGTCGGTATCGTCGATCCGGAGGATGAACTGGCCGCCGTGATGGCGGGCCAGCAGCCAGTTGAACAGGGCTGTCCGCACCCCGCCGATGTGCAGGAAGCCGGTCGGACTGGGCGCGAATCGAGTGCGTAGCATCATGATGGCCACGATAGGTCGTCGCGCCCGGCTGTCAACGCCCGACACGCGAATCCCGCCCATGCCGTCCTAGCCCGCACCCAGCCTGGCGGGAACGGTCCGCTCGACGCCCAGGCCAACCTTCGGTCCGACGGTCGTCGGCTCCTCTACCTTCTCGTAACCGAGGTCGCGCAACACCTCGAGCACCTCGCTCCACGTCGGGAACATCCGCCCGCTTCGCTGCTTGTACTCGTTCATCGCCTTCATGAATTCCATCTCGGCCTCGGTATATTCGCGCTCGCAGGTGGTTGGGTCCACGAAACGGCGACGGCCGCTCACCTGGCGGGCCTGAGCGGCCCGGCTGGCCTGCTCCGTCGCACGACGATTGATCCACTCGCTGCAGGATGCCGGATCGTGGTCAACCTTGTCCCGGTCCGGGACGTGAGCTGAACCCTGGCTCATCGCGATTCACCCTCCCCATCAAACCCGCGCCTGCGACGCACCGACGTCGGAGCGGGCCCTAACACACGGAAGACGGTATCTCATCAGGCAGCGGTCCATCCCGGGGCGGAAATGGGCGAGAGCCGGCCCCATCGGCCCGGCGCATCACCGAGTTCGCCCTCAGAAGGTTCCGTACCTGGAACTTAAAACACCGCGTAGGTCCAGGTGATGGCCTGTCCATTTTTTTCTGCAGTTCCAACCCTCCATGGAAAGGAACACACGACTGCAATCTTGTTTGCATGGATCAACAAGCCCATGGCGTATCGAGGGCCGTCCTGCGGCGTCACGCGAGAGAATCCCGATGGTAGAATCTTGATGAAGCATCGTGGTGGCGCAGATGGGATGGCGAAGAATTTCGGATTCGCCCGCGCATGGCGGAGGCGAAACGACGCCTGATAGAATAGTGAACACGCAGCAGTCCTGATCGTTCGCCGGACGGCCCTGGTTGCTGGCAGCCTCTCATCTCGATCGGTCGGGGGTCTCACCATCATGCCCGAACTCGACGCCGAATCCCTGGTGGACCAGGTCACGATGATCGGCCTGGTATCCCGCGAGAAGATGCGGGAGGCGATGGCCGATGCCGAGGACGGGTCGCCCGAAGCGGTCCTCCGCATGCTGTTGCGCAAGGGCTGTCTGACGAGCTGGCAGGTCGAGCGACTGCGGAAGGGGGACCCCTCGGGCTTCTTCTACGGCGAAGCCAAGGCCCTGTTCCACCTGGCCGAGGGCACGTTCGCCCGGGTCTATCGCGCCGAGCACACGTCGAGCGGACAGCCCCTGGCGGTCAAGGTCCTGCGTCAGCGGTTCGCGCAGATGCCCGACGCGGTCTACCGCTTCCACAAGGAGGCGGAGGCCGGGATGCGCCTCAGGCATCCCAACATCGTCCAGATCATCGACGTGGGCCAGCAAGACAATCGCCACTTCATGATCATGGAATATGTCGAGGGGATGAACCTCCGCGAATTCCTCAAGCTTCGCACGCGGATGAAGGGGCATCAGGCGCTGCCGCTGATGCTCGGGCTGGCCGAGGGGATGAAGTACTCGCTCGACCAGGGCGTCAACCACCGCGACATCAAGGGCACCAACATCCTGGTCTCCAACTCGGGCGCGGCGAAGCTGGTGGACTTCGGCCTGGCGACCATCGAGGGGGACGATAGCAAGGGCGCGGTCAAGAGTCAGCGCACGGTGGATTACTCGGCGCTCGAGCGCACCTGCAAGAGCCCCAAGGGCGATCCTCGCTCGGATATCTACTTCCTCGGCTGCGTCTTCTACCAGATGGTCACGGGCCAGCTCCCGATGGAGGAGTCCGAGAGCAAGGACATGCTCAAGAAGATGCTTGTGCGTTCCTTCGGCGCGATCAAGCCCATCGCCGATCACCCCTACGCACCCGACGACGAGCTCTGCGCGATCATCGAAAAGATGATGAAGATCGACCTGAAGGCCCGCTACCAGACGATGGCCGAGGTGGTCACCGACCTCGAGCGTTACCGGGACTCGCTCCGCAAGGACTCGCCAACCGAGTTGACGCGCAAGCAATCCGACGACGATTTCGCCTCGATCTTCGTCCTGCCCACGGAGCCCGGCGCCGGTCGAAGCAGCGCCGCGTCCCCCCCCCGGCGAAGCCGGTCCCCCACCACAGCATCCTTTGCGTCGAGGCACAGGACGAGATCCAGGATGTGCTCCGCAAGACGTTCACCCGGCTGGGGTACCGCGTCTTGCTGGTCGGCGACGCCGAGCGAGCGGCGGAGCGTTACCGCGAGTCGCCCGTTGACGCCATCATCTTCGACGCCGATGGCCAGGGCGCCGAGGCAATCGAGCATCTGATCGACATGCATGAGAAAGCACACGAGGAGGAGCAGCAGCTCGTCGCCCTGGTCCTCCTGGGCCCCCGCCAGGGCGAGCTCCGCGAAAAGCTCCCCACGGACGACCGGATCGTCGTACTCTCCAAGCCCCTGAAGATGAAGGACGTCCAGGACGCCATCACACGACTCGTCCCACTCGATGGCGAGCCCGTCGCCAAGACCTGGAGCGACCATGAGCCCCAGGACGATGAGTGAATCCTCAAGCGTGCCGGAATCGGTTGCGGCTCATCCCGGGAGGTTCCTGCCCTCGGCAACTGATAGCGGCCTGCGTGCGGACGCTTTCCACCGTCGCCTGCCACGGAAGCCGACGGTTGCGTACCGGGCGACGGGGCTGATCGCGATCTTGGTTGGCGCGGCGGTCGTCTCGGCCGGGCAGGACGACAAACGCTCACCGAAGAGCCCGAAGGCGACCGCCGAGGAGCGGGCCGTAGCATTCCTGACACGCGAGGTCCCACGCTGGACGCGGGAGAACCATTGCGTCTCCTGCCACAATAACGGCGATGCGGCCCGGGCGCTCTACGAGGCCTCGCGAGCCGGATTCGCCGTGCCCCCGGAGGTCCTGGCCGACACGACCGCGTGGCTGGCTCGGCCAGACGGGTGGAACCGGGATGGGGGCAAAGGCGGAGTCAGCGACAAGCGGCTGCGCGGGTCGCGTTCGCCGCTGCCCTCGCGACGGCGACGCGCACCGGACGGGTGCGCGATCGCACGGCACTTCGGGATGCTGCAACCCAGCTCGCCAGTGATCAGGCCGACGACGGCTCATGGCGGCTGGAGGGCGAGCCGTCACCCGGATCGCCCTCGGCGTACGGCCAGTCGCTGGCGACTTTCCTGGCACGCGAGACGCCTGGACGCGGCCGATCCGAGCCGCTTCCGCGCCGCGATCCGCCGGGCCGACGGCTGGCTGCTCTGCTGCGAGCCCGTCACGGTCGCGGACGCCTCGGTCGCACTCATGGTGATCGCCGCAGGTGCTCCGACGGACGCCGAGGCCCGGCGTCGCCAGGCGCTGAGCTTCCTCGCCCGCCGCCCAGTCGGAGGACGGCGGATGGGGGCCTTACGCAACCTCGCCGCCCGAGCCGTTCGACACGGCCATCGTGCTCCTCGGCCTCGCCCGGTCGGGTGATTCCTCCGAGGCCGTCCGCCATTCAATCGCGAACGGCCGCGACTTCCTGCGCCCGGACAGCTCGACGACGGAAGCTGGCCGGAAACGACCCGACCCCCCGGCGGCACGAGCTATGCGCAGCGAGTCTCGACCACTGCCTGGGCCACGCTGGCGCTGCTGGCGACGCGTCCGCAGCCCCGTTGACGTCCGACGAATCAAACCCTGGCTATCAGTTGGTCAACGCGTCCTTGGAGTCCTGGCCCTGGACCTGAATCGGACCTTCTTCCGACAACCGTGGCTCTGGCCTCGACTCGGGACCGGCCACGACGCCCTCATGGTCTTTGCCGACCTTGAAATGCGTCTCCATCCAGTTGGCGGCCTTCTCGAATCGTTGCTGCTCCCGGGCGCAGTGCTCCTGCCATGATCGAAGGCTCTTCAGCTCGCGCTCGTACTTGTGATAGCGCGAGTCGCCGGTCGCCGCCAGGACCTTCGCCTGCTTCTCGACGGCGATCTCGCGGATCTGGGCCTCCTTGATGGCATCCTGGTAATTCACCGCCATCTGGCGGTAGTAGGCGTCGACGCTCTGGGTCGTCGAGGCGCAGCCCGCCAGGGGAATGCCCAGTCCGAGCAACGCGATCTTCCGCGCAATTGATCTCGCCGGCCCAATCCATGGGACCTCTCATTACCGCGACCTCCATGTTGACGGTCCGAACTCCCCGAAGTGGGATCGGTGCCGGCTCCATCCGGCAACCGGATCCTGGGGCCGGGCATCATAGTCGCCGCGATGGGAAGCGGCAATCTCAGTCTTCGACGCCCATGCAGACGGTCGGCGGATGGACCACGTCGAGCCGGTCGATCACGTCGAGGGCGGCATGACAGATCGGCCTGGACGGCGTGATGCGTCATGATGACCAGCGGGACGGGGCTCTGCTCGGGGGCGTCGTCGCCGGGGTCGTGCTGGATCACGCTGGCGATGCTGATTCCGCTTGTCGCCGAGGATCTGCGCCAGTCGTCCCGAGCACGCCCGGGCGGTCGGCGATCGTGAAGCGGAGATAATACCGGCTGCGGATGTCGGTCGGCCGGCGCCAGCGGGACCGCCGGGGCCGAGTCCGACCAGAGGTTGCGCAAGCCGCGAGGGCAGCCGGCCCGACCGGTGAGCGACCTCGATGCAGGTCGCCGACCACGGCCGACGCGGTCGGCATCGCGCCGGCACCTCGGCCGTAGAAGAGTGTATCGCCGACCGCGTCGCCCACGACGCGGATCGCGTTGTAGGGCCCGCGGACCTCCGCCAGCGGGCGTGCCGTGCCGGACCAGCGTCGGCGCCACGCGGAGCTCCAGCCCGGCGCCGGTCGAGAGCCGCGCCAGGGCCAGCAGCTTGATGGCGTAGCCGAGCTCGCCGGCGTACTTGAGGTCGGCCGTCTGGAGCCGGTCGATCCCCTGCCGCGGGATGGTCGTCGAGCCGGACGTTCGCCTCGAACGCGAGCTGCGCCAGGATCGCGAGCTTGTGCGCCGTGTCGGTGCCGTCGACATCGAGGGTCGGATCGGCCTCGGCATAGCCGAGCGCTGGGCCTCCCGCAGGGCCTCCTCGTAGGGCGAGGCCCTCGCTGGTCATCCGCGTCAGGATGAAGTTGCAGGTGCCATTGACGATCGCGGCGAGACTCTGGACCTGGTTGGCCGCCAGCGCGACGCCCAGGGCCTGCACGATCGGGATGCCGCCGCCCACGCTCGCCTCGAAGGCCACGGCCCGGCCCGATGGCCCGGGCCTGGGCGAAAACCTGGCCGCCGTGCTCGGCGAGCAGCGCCTTGTTGGCCGTGACGACGTCCTTGCCGGCGGCCAGGGCGGCGAGCACGTATATCGAGTGCCGGATCGGTGCCGCCCATCGTCTCGATGATGACGTCAACCTCGGGATCGTCGATCAGGCGATCGGCCCGGTCGGTGAGCCGGACGCCATCGAGCCGGACGTCTCCGCGACTTCGCGAGGTCGCGGACCGCAACCCATTCCAGCGGACCGGGCGACCCGCCCGCCGGGCGATCCGCTCGGGATGCTCGGTGAGGAGCCGCGCGACCCCGCCTCCGACCGTTCCCAGCCCGATCAGGCCGACCGTGAATTCGTCCATCGTTCCCCGATTCCCCCGGCCGCGGCTGGCCGGGGCATCCGCTCACGCGTGATCCCGCCCGCACGATCCGCCAGATTATGCCCGCGAGAGTCCCGGCACGCAACCCGTCCGGCTTCCTCGCCACCGACGCGGCCGCATCGTTGTCCTGTTCGCGAACTTCCGCCAGTCCGAATTGATCGTTTTGAGCCCCTTGGCTACTCTTGACGGGGACGGCCACGACGCCACGATCGACGTCCGGGCCGCCGGCCTTCCGAGCAGACCGTCCCGCAACCGGCTTTTGAGGGTGGACCCATGGATCAGCCGCAACTCGAGGTCCACATCTACCAGATCATGGACGACGGGATGATGAAGGCGAACCGCACCGACGGGACGGGCTGGGAATGGTGCTGGGCCGACTGGCAGCGCACCTGGATGAACAACACGCCGCAGCGGTACGCCTATCGCTGCCTGCCGCTGACGATCATCAACCAGACCGGCTGGTGGATCACGCAACCCGGTCGGCTTCACCGCGACCTGGCGGGGCGCGACGGCTCCCGGGTCGATCGACTTCCTGTTCGACGACCGCGCCCGAGGTCTGGTCGAACTGGATCAACAGCCAGTTCGGCGAGGGCGATCATCACCTGGAACACGCCGTTCCTGTTCCGCACGAAGCCGCGCGGGCTCGCGCCTGCTCGTCTGCGGGCCGGTCAACCACTTCAAGACCAACGCCCACCCGCTCACCGCGCTGATCGAGAGCGACTGGATCAGCATGTCGTTCACGATGAATTACAAGCTGATGATCCCGCACTATCCGGTGCGGTTCGAGGTGGGCGAGCCGCTCTTCCAGGCGATCCCGCTGGTGAGCAACGTCTGCGCCGACCTCGAAGAGGCCTCGGTCACCTACCAGCGGCTGTCGGACGACCCCGAGCTGCTGCCGCGCCTATCAGCGAGTGGGACCAGGGCCGCCGGCAGTTCCACGAGCAGAAGGCGCAGGGCGAGGTCAAGCCGGACGACTGGCAGCGGGATTACTTCCAGGGACGCGACGCCATCGGGCGCGAGGCCGAGACCGACCACATGATCAAGGTCCGGCCGCCGAAGGTCCATCACGGTCCCCTGCCGAACCCAGGCGGTTGAGATTCGCCGGTGAGCGACCGCGGCGTACGCGGCCGAACGGCACCCGCGTCCGGTGACTTACCCATGGAGGGCCGACCCGATGCAGATGAGGATCTCGACGGCGGATGCGTCCGTCTCGCCGGATCGCCCGGCCGATGACCCGAACCGCGCCGGCGGCCCGTCATCGCCGGAGATGCAGGCCGCTCGCCCCGTCGACGACGAGTGGCGGCGCTGGATCGCCGAGAACCTCCTCCTGGGCGCCGGCGCCGCGAGCATCATCGAGGTGCTCACCGCCAACGGATTCCCGCCGCACGTGGCCGCCATGGAGGTCGACTCGGCACGGATCAGCCCTTATTTCCGCGACTCGCAAATCCTGCCAGAATCGGCTGCGTAAGCGCGACTGGATCCTGGCCTGCTACCGCAAGCTCGAGCGGCTCCGTCCCGGATCGGGCGAGGTCGAGCGGCGGCACAGGCCGTCACGCGACGAGTTCCTTCGCCGAGTATTACGCGTCGAACCGGCCCGTGATCATCACGGGCACGATGGACGACTGGCCGGCAATGTCGAAGTGGAGCCTCGACTACTTCGCCGAAACGCTTCGGCGACCGCGAGGTGGACGTCCAGATGAGCCGGGACGCCGTGCCGAACTACGAGATCAATCGGACCAGTTCGTCAGCCGCATCCGATTCGGCGATTTCGCGCGGATGGTCCGCGACGCCGGGTCAACGAACGACTTCTACATGACCGCCAACAACAACTCGCGGAACCGCGAGGTGCTGGCCGAGCTCTGGGACGATATCCGCGAGTTCCCCGAGTACCTCCGCGACGACATGCCCGCCAGCCGCTTCTTCTGGCTGGGCCCGCAGGGCACGATCACGCCGTTCCACCACGACCTCACCAACAACTTCATGGCGCAGGTGATCGGCCGGAAGCTCGTCAAGCTCGTCCCCTCGTGGGACATGCCGCTGATGATGAACTTCCAGCATGTCTTCTCGCAGGTGGACGGGCGCGTCACTCCCGCGATACCGTCGCCCGAGTTCCACCAGCCGCAGATCCTCGAATGCGTCCTCAATCCGGGCGAGGTGCTGTTCCTGCCGATCGGCTGCATGCACTACGTCCAGGGGCTGGACATCTCGGTGACCGTCTCGTTCACCAGCTTCGCCTTCGACAACGACTTCGCATCGTTTTACGATACCTACGGGCCCGTCTGACCGGCGGCCGGGAGCGATTGGTTCCGGCCGCATCGCCGAAGGAGGTCCTTCACCCAGGGCGCTTACCCATTGGTCCGACCCGGCGGCCGAGTTGCTCCGCCAGCCGCTCCAGCCATTCCTCGGAGCGGGAATTCCGTAAGGCCGGAACTTCTCCAGCCGGTTCTGCTCCTCGCTGTAGAAGAGTGCCCGATGCGGGCCGAGCTTGCTCGCCAGCCGGCGAGTCGAGCATCTGGCCCGAGTCGGCGGGGCTCATCTGGAAGAGGACCCGCATCTCGAACTCGCGCAGCGCTGGTGCGCGAAGTGGCGATTGAGGTTGTTGACCGTGTCGCACCAGGTGATGACGTGCACGCCCAGGCCCGGCCCCTTCGCGCAGGATCGCGTCGAGGTGATCGACGGGGTGCGGCGGCCTCGTCCTCCCGTCGCGAGAAGCTGAACTCGTCCTCGCGGCGGCGGAGGTCGCGGAATCGGGCCAGGTCGTGGATCAGCACGAAGATCTCGGGGCCGTCGCCGCCCGGCTTCCTGCCGGCGCCGGACCTCGCTCGCCGATCTCGCGACAGGATACGCCCCGTGTCGCGCCAGCCGCCGACCTCAACCCCATGCGGCAGGTGCCCGGCGATCCGGGCCAGCTCGCCGGCGTGGGGGTGGTCCTCCGGGGTGCCGTCGAGGACGAAGAAGCGGGCGCCCGGCGACGCGGTCGGGTCCGGACGCGGCGGGTACTGGGCGGCCAGGCCGAGCAGGAGCGCGGCCGACACGCCGAGGCGCCGCCTCGTCGTTCTGGCCGACGATCAGGACGTGGTTGCCCCCCAGGCGGCGGAACAGGGCCGGCGGTCGGGATCCTTGATCGCGATCGCGTCGCCCAGCCAGGCCTGGACCGATCGCGGCGATGCGCGGCCAGGCCGGGGCCTCGATCCGCTCGCGCAGCATGGGGTTGCGCGCCAGGTCGGCCGCGGCGTCGCCCTCGAAGACGATCGGCGTCCGCGCCAGCACCGGCTTCCGCGTCCGGGCCAGCTCGTGGATCCGCTCGAGATACGCCTCGCGGCGCTCGTCGGAGCAGCCAGACGACCTGGAAGAAGTGGTTGCCCTCGGGCGGCGCCGTTGGCGTCGTTGTAGATCGCCTCGCCGGGCCGCGAGAGCATCTTCGGCGCGACGTTGTTCTCGCTGAGGATCAGGTGGGCGTCGGTGTCGCTGCACTGCAAGCGCGATCCGGACGGCCATCTGGCCGAGCGTGCTCCGCGCCAGGCTGAAGGCCCCGCTCAGGCTCTGCGAGCCGAGCAGGACGTGGATGCCGAACGCCCGGCCCTGGCGGACCAGGCGGTCGAGCCAGAGGGCGGCGTCCTGCGCGAGCTTGTCCTCCTCGACGAAGAACTCCTGGAACTCGTCCACGACGAGCAGGATGCGCGGCAGCGGGGCCGAGCCCGGGGCGTTCCGGTAGCCGTTGATGTCCTGCACGCCCGCGTCGCGGAACTCGTCCGCACGCAGGCGCAGCTCGGCGTCGAGCCGCTGGAGGACGCTCAGGCCGAACTCGCGCTCGCTCTCGATCGCGACGACGCTGGCGTGCGGCAGCTCGTGGGTCGCGTAGACCTTGAACTCGACGCCCTTCTTGAAGTCGATCAGGTAGAGGTCGATCTCGTCGGGGCTGTAGATGCAGGGCGATGTTGGTGATCAGGGCGTGCATCAGGGTGGACTTGCCCGAGCCGGTCCGCCCGGCGAGCAGGACGTGCTGCGAGGTCCCCTGTCCCAGGGTGAGGTGCTGCCGCTTGGTCGCGCCCGGCCTTGCCCAGCGGCACGTCGATGCCCGACCGGCTGTCGCGCGTCCACCAGTCGGGCTCCGGCGGCGCGATGAACTCGAAGGGGACCTCGACGCGCGCGCGCGTCCTTGCGCCGCGGCGCCGACGCGCTGGATCTCCCGGGTGGCGAACTCGGCCGGCGGGCGGCCCGTCGAGGGTGAGCGGGATGGCGGCCGAAATCGGCGTCGGGCCAGGCGAGGCGGGTGCCGTCCCAGGTCAGGCGCTCGCAGTAGGGCCGCAGCTCGTCGAGCGAGAAGTCCGCCGGCAGCGGCCGCGAGAGGTCGGCCGCGACCAGCACGCAGCACGCCGCACGGCACGCCGCCGGCCGCGATCGCCGCCAGCCGGGCGGCCGCCTTCTCATCGATCTTCGCCGGGAAGTCGGCGATCACCACGACGCGGTACGGCTCGGCGACCTCGCCGGCCACCGCGTTGTATTCCTCCAGCGTCGCGTACTCGTTGCGCAGGTACTTCTGCGTGACCATCTCCATGTGCGCCGCCAGGTCGGCCAGCCGCTCCTCGATCTGGCGGGGGTCGGTCCAGACCTGCTGGTTGACCATGGCCGGGTCGAAGTCGGCCAGGTGCATGAACGCGCCGAAACTGCGGCCGATGCCGATCGGGTCGACGATCGTGAACCGCACCATGCCCGGCGGCAGGCTGGTCAGCAGCCGGAACATCGACGCCTGGAGCACGATTAAGCGCCTCGGCGCGGCCCTCGGGCGGGATGCTCGATCAGCAGGTTCGCGCGCGACGGGAACGGCCGCAGCGCCGGGAGCGTGATATCGGCTCCGGACCCTTCCATCAGCCGGGGGTCGGACGAGATGCCGCCCGGCAGGTCGCTGAGGTCGATCGTGACCTCGCCGAGGCGAATCGACGGGCGGCAGCACCTGCGGCAGGAGCCGGGCGCGACGCCAGGCCGGGATCGTCCCAGCGCGGGCCGTAGCCGGCCGCCTCGCGCTCGACCGCGTCGACCTCGTCGGTCGCGCTGGCGGATGCCCTCGTGCCACGACTCGGCCATCGCCTTCCAGGACGACTCGTGGCGGTCGCGGACCTGCTCCTTGAGAGTCCGGTACTTCTCGTCGAGCTTGAGGGCCTTGGCCTCGGCCTGGGCCTTCAGGTCGGCCATGAGCCGGTCGTGCGCGTCGATGGCATCGCGGAGCTCGCGCTGCTGCTCGTCTGGACCTCGGTGATCCGGAGCGGCGTAGACCTCGTTGATCTTGCGGAGGCGCTCGTCGCGCCGCGCCTCGGCCGGAGCGGATGGCCCGCGAGTGATTGGTCTCGGCCTGCTTGAGGTCCTCGTCGCGCCTGGCCGCGAGCGCCTTGCCGCGCGTCGAGCCAGTCGAGCGTCGAGCCGGCCCGGCAGTAGTCGCGAGGTTGTCCGCGTCGGCCAGGGCGTGCATCGAGCGGCAGGTAGAGCCGCTCGAGCTGGACCTTCGAGACCTCGAGCAGCCAGATGCGGAGCCAGGACGGCCGAGCGCCGCGCCGGCGGCGAGCGCCGCCACCGAGCCCGGTCGCACCGCCTACCGGCCATCACCGACAATGCCGACCGCCGCACCGACGACGATGATGTGGACCCAGACCTCGCGCGAGCCCTTCATCAGCTTGGGGATGACCAGCCCCTCGAGCAGCTTGAGCGGCGCCTCCATGCGCGAGAGCCGGCTGAAGACCTCGTCGACCGGGTCGTCGAACTTGCCCAGGTCTTCCTCGGACGGCGCCGGCGGCTCCGGGATCGAGCTTCAGCTTGGCGTAGTCGGCGGCGAGTCGCGGCGAGCCGCTTGCGGTGCGACTCGGCGAGCGACTGCGAGGTCGACGATCGGCTGCATCGCCTCGGCGTATTCCTTGGCCGCCTTGAGCTGCGCGGCGTCGAAAGCGGCGGCGGCGGTCGGTGCGGGCTCGGTCCGAGCTCCTGGCGGGCCGCCTCGCGGACCTTGTCGAACTCCATCGCGATCCGACGGCTGGCGGAGGCGAACTCCTGCTTGGCCTCGGCCTCGCCCCGCATGCCCGCCTCGACGATCCCGCGCCGACGCTGCTCGTCGGCGGCCCGGGCCTCGCGGTCGAGGGTCTCGACCTTCTCCTGGAGTGCCCGCCGCGCCCGGTCGTATTCGGAATCGGCCGTCGCGTCGTCCGGATCGCGGGCGCGCCGTCGACCTCGGCCTCGGCGGCGGCCCGCTCGGCCACCAGGCTCGAGGATCGAGCGCAAGCGCCGCCCGCTCGCGGACGCAGGATCTCGGGCTCGGGATCGGTCGCGGGCGGCGCCGGATGACTCCGGGCACCGAGACCTCGGGCAAGGACGTCGTGATGCTCACAGCAGCTCGCTCCGGTCGGAACAATCGCGGCGGACCTGGTCGAGGATCTCGGCCATGGCCTGGATGCCGTGTGTCGCCGAGTCAACGGCCGACTCGATCGGCGCAAGGTAACGCTCCTCGAATCGCTGGCGGACCGCGTCGCTCCAGGTCGCCTCGGTCGCCAGCCACTGGTCGCGCAGCACGCGGAAGCACTGGCCCAGGCGATTCGATCCGGCGAGGGCCTTGGCATTGGGCATGTCGACGTCACCTCTGTCGCAACAGAAAAGCCCCCGAGCCGGCATCAGCACGAGGGTTTGGATCAAGCGGGGTGGGACGGCTCGGGCTCATGATGCTGCCGATCGTCGATTGCAGTCTCGACCGGTCCTGCCTCGGCCCGGGCGGCAGTCTCGGCCAGTGCCGCGACCCCGGCCTCGGCGGCGGCCTCGATCCTTTCGATGTCCTCGGCGATGGCGCTGGTCGCGATCGCCTCCATCGCGGGCGACGCCCGCCCGGAGGCTCGCGT
This sequence comes from uncultured Planctomycetota bacterium, assembly GCA_963771445.1. Lineage (GTDB taxonomy): Bacteria > Planctomycetota > Planctomycetia > Isosphaerales > Isosphaeraceae > JAKAUH01. Next base: position 396,929 of record CAVYTQ010000005.1, read on the forward strand.
CCGAGCCCAGGCCGGTCCCCGACGGCGGCTGCACCGCGAGGTATCCCTCGATCGATTCGACGATCCGGCCGAGCAGGAGCGCGGCGTTCGGGACGTCGGTCGCCGCGAGGTCCTTGAGCCGCTGGATGGTCGCGTGATACTCGAGGACGCGCGTGCTGGAACCTCGGCTGCCACTTGCGCACCATGATCAGCCGCTTCTCGGCGTCCTCGAGGCGAGCCTCGGCCTTGCGGAGGTTCTCGATCTGCTCGCTCATCGCCGGCGTGTAGTCGGGCCGTTTCTGGAGCTTCTTGCGGAAGACCTCGGCCCGGGCCATCGAGACCTCCTCGCGACGCCGCTTGATCTGCTCGTGCCAGTACGCGGGCCGGTTCTGCTCGAGCCAGAGCACGGTGCGCCGGACTTCGGCCTCGACGGCACCCAGAGCCGCCAGCGTGTCCTCGCTGTAGAGCGCGCAGCGCACCCCGGAGTGCCTTCAGCGCATCGACCGACAGGACCGTGGCCTGCGAGCTCATCGGCGTCGCCCCCGTTGACTCGACCCCCACTCCGCCCGACCTGATTTCCGGTGGACATGCCTGCATGGGCGAGCCTAGCAGACAGTCCACCCCCTGTAAAGGCGTCGGAATGAGCCGGATTTACACGCCCCTCGAAGCCCCGGCACCGATTCGGCCACGACCGGGTTCCGAAGGGTCCCCAATCCGTCGATCTCGACCTCGACGACGTCGCCCGGCTTGAGCCAGCACGGGAGGCTTCCTCGCCATGCCCACGCCCGGCGGCGTGCCGGTGAAGATCAGGTCGCCCGGCTCGAGGGTGAAGATCTGCGACATGTACGACACCAGGACGTCCACGCCGAAGATGAGCTGGCTGGTGCTCGAGTCCTGCATGGTCTGGCCGTTGAGTCGCAGTCGGATGCCCAGGTTGTGGGGGTCGCCGGCCTCGTCCGGGGTGACGACCTCGGGACCGACCGGCGCGAAGGTGTCGAACGTCTTGCCGGCCATCCACTGCTTGCCCGGCTTGTTCATCTGCCAGTCGCGGGCCGAGACGTCGTGTCCCACGGCATATCCGCCGACGTACTCCAAAGCTCGCTCGCGGGAAATATGACGACCGCGACGCCCGATGACGACCACCAGCTCGGCCTCGTAATCGACCTCGGTCGACACCGCCGGCAGCGCGATCGGCTCGCCGTGGCCGATGAGCGCCGAGGGGAACTTGCTGAACAGGACGGGCTCCTCGGGGGCCGGTACCCCGCTCTCGGCGGCGTGGTCCTTGTAGTTCAGCCCCACGCAGATCACCTTCTGGGGGTGGGGGACCGGGCAGAGCATGCGGACGTTGGCCGGGTCATGACGCACGATCGCCCGCGGCAGCGCGGCCCGCGCCTGGCGGACGCCTTCCTTGCCCAGCTCGAGGATCTCACGGACGGTCGACAGGTAGCAGAGGATCGGCCGCGTTGACATCGACGTACTCGCCGTTATCCACCATGCAGGCCCTCGGCCCCTCCCCGGCATCCACGGTCACCCATCGCATCGCCAGCCGTCCTTTGTTCCGCCCCGGTCGGATCGGATCGGATCGCGGGGGTCCGGTTGCAACGAGGCAACCCCGCGGCGATGGCCCGATCCGACACGACGCCATCGCCCAACGGCTCCACTCTATCGCGTGCCGGGGTCGAAGACGAGGGTGGCGCGGCGTCGGCCAGGGCTCAATCGGGGGAGTCGGCCGGCGGAGGCAACTCGCGCTGCCGCCGTCCCGACCGCGGCCGCAATTCGGCCGGCTGCGACCGCCGGTTACGCGGCGACCGGGCCGCCGTCCCCGGCCCGCGTGGTGTTTCCGTCGTGCTTTCGACGGACGGCTCCATCGGCACGGGCGACGGCGCAGGCGCCACTGTCCGGGTCGCCATCACCATCCGCCATCCCGCGCGGCCGCTCGGGCACGGCGTCGGGCTTCGGCTCTTTCTTCTCGACGGCCTCGATCAGCCGGTCGAGCTTTTCTTCCAGCTCCTCGATCCGCTTCTCCAGATCGGCGCTAGGATGCGGGTCGGGAATCGGCGACCGACGGTCGAAATAGCCGCTGCGCCGGGCACCGGGATCGACAGGAGAAAGGGTCCTGGAAGGCCGAACGGCCGCAGCAGCAGCGTCCCGATCCCGCGCCATCGCCTCCTCGACGACCTTGAGCCGTGGGATCACGAGGCGATCATTGGGCAGCATTGCGTAATTGGTCGAGGAGTCGGTCCCCATCGTGATCTGCTTGTAATCGACGGGAAGTGCGCGAGCCGGCGATCCCTTGGGATAGCTGCGAATCAACCGGATCTGGCTCTCGTCCGCGCTCGGCATCAGCCCGCCGGCGTACTGGATCATGTCGAGGACCGTATCGCCGCCGGTGTAGGGCAATCTCCCCGGCACTACGACGTCGCCGAGCACATACACCTTCTGGCTGTTATAGGCCGTCACATCGACGAAGACGCGATCGGTTTCCCGGGGGTCCTTGAAGACAGCCTGCTCCGGGTTCTGGGGGTCACGCTTGTATTCGCCTGTTCGCGGGTCGAGCTCGACGAGACCCAGGATCTCGTCGCCGACATATTTCCGAAGATGGAGGACGATCCTTTCCTTGACCTCTGCAATCGTCTTGCCCGCCACGGGGACCTCGCCGTAGAAACCCAGGCTGATCCGACCGTCCGGCCGAATGAGCCGCTCGCCCGAGATCGGACGGCCCGGCAAGGCCTCGAGCACCTCAACGATTAGCAGGTCGGGCGGCCCAACGATGTACTCGGGCATCTGCGGGAACGTGGAAGCGTGTCGAACCGGCCTGCCCTGCTCGGCGGCCGTCGAGTCGGAAAATGGATTCCTCTCAGGACCAGGCTGACCTCCCGGTCGCGGTGGGGGAGGCATCGTTTGGTCTTCAAGGTCGCCGAGCACTTCCGGCTCATGGCCGGCCGGGATCTCGCGGAGCGACCGTAGCGTCTCCTCCGAAAGCCCCTTCCGGCCGTGATTCACAGGGCCCGAGTCCGGAGCCGACGATCGGCCCTCCGGCAACTGTCGGGCCGGGGGCCGAACCCTCGACCGCGGCGAGATCTCGTCGGGCTCCTGGGCTCGCCCGCTCATCGTCAACACACCGCAGAACAGAACCGCCAGCGCGGCAATCGTCTTGCTGAGCCGTATCATGGCCGAGGGCTCTCCAGTGACTTCGAGCGGACCGGGGAGAGGACGTGGCGGGATCGAGCCGGCCCGGCGTCGGCGGCAGGTCCGGCTCGAGCCCCCTGCGTCACAATGTACCAAGCAACCATCGCCAGGACCACGAAGAACCGAATCCGACTCGCGGAAGGGAAACGCTTACCGCCCGCGTTCCTCGAGGGCATCGAGCACCCGGTCGATCTTGCCGCTCGAGAGCGTCCAGCCGGCGCTCGATGTCGCGGAGGGCCGGGCCGTCCGGAGTGGATGCGTTCCGCCGCGATGGGTTATCGGGCGTCCGCCGGACGCGACTCGGCATGTCGGCGCGGCTGTCCGCCGGCAAGTCATCCGTGCCTTCCCGTGACGAGGCCCGGGGCGGCGCGACCTCGTGAATCCTGGCCGTCCCATCCGTCGTCTTGAACGGCACGACCAGCCGGTCGCCCGGCATGAGCTGATAGTTCGTGGTCGGATCGCTCCCCATGACCACCTGGTCGATGTTAACGGGCAGGGCCTGGAGCCGCCCCTTCGTACCCGGCGGACCAGTACGATAGAGCACGACGTGGTCGTAGGCCGCGCGAGGGCTCATCCCCCCGGCAAGATTCAGCGCGTCGAGCACCGTCTCATGCCCCGTGAAGGGCAGGCGTCCCGGATCTCGCACGGCCCCCTCGACGTAGTAGACCTTGCTGTTCATGGTCGTGACATCGACGAAAACGCGATCCGTGAGGCGGAGCCGGGCGGGCGGTACATTGCCCTTCAGGTTCTGCGTCTCGTCGTCCTCCGTGAGCCCCAGGATCCGGTCCGAGAGGTATTCGCGGAGTTTCAGCACGATCTTTTCCTTGGCCTCGCCGAGGGTTAATCCAGCGACGTACACTTCGCCGTAGAAGCCCAGCGAGATCCGACCGTCGGGCCGGACCAGCCGCTCGCCCGAGATCGGCCGACCCGGAAGTGCCTCGAGGACCTCGACCACGATGACGTCGGGGGGCTCGATCACATAGTCCTTCATGGCCAGGCCGGACGACTTCTCCCTGGCCTCGGCGACCTCCCGGGGCAGCGCACGGCTGGCGGGCTCCTTTGCCGCGGCCTGCTGGGACCGCTCGACTGGCAGGGTCGCCGGATTCCTGCCCTCCTGAGGCGCCGCCAGGATCACCCCGGCGGCCCCGAGTCCGATGAACGCCAGCCCGATCGCGCTCGTCTTCACCTTCATCATCAGAAAGCTCCTCAGGACATCCTTAACCAGTCCAGCGACGGACGCCGACACGGCGCCCGCCGCGGCGGGAGCAACTCCCGCCGTGCTGCTAGTCGCCGCGTTGACCGTCGCCGCCACCCAGGCGTCCGGGACCACCGCCGGCACCGATCCGGCCGACGCCACGTCCAGGCCCGCGGCACCGATGCCGGCGAGCGGAGCGGCACCGCGGCGGGTCAGCCGGCGCCGAAGGATCTCCCGTGCCCGTACCAGCCGGCTGCGAACGGTGCCGAGCGGGCAACCCAGTTGCGCGGCGGCCTGCTCCTGCGTCAGGCCCTCCCAGTAACAGAGCACCACCGCCGATCGGTAGCGCTCCGGCAACCGGCGGACCTCCTCCTGCACCAGCGGGCCCAGCTCACGGCTGTCGGCCTCGTCGTCCGGCGGCGGCCCCAGCGCGGCATCCGCCTCATCGGCTCCCCGGCGCTCGACGGCGCGCCGTCGCGCCGCCTCGGCCCGCGCCCGCGCCGCCACCCGGCAGGCCACCCCGAACAACCAGCTCTCGACCGAGTCCCGCTTGCGGATCGACCCGCACCGCCGGGCCAGGACGATAAACGTCGCCTGGAACGCATCCTCGGCGTCGCTCCAGTCCCCGAGTACGTTGCGGCACACCCGCAGGACCATCGGCCCATGACGGCGCACCAATACCTCGAACGCCACCTCGGACGCCGGGTCGCGCGGATCGGCGAACCGCTCCAATAGTTGCCGGTCGGTCAGGCCGCCGACCGTCCCGGCGTCGAACAGCGTCTGAATGTCGCGCACCAGCGCGAACGATGGACCGCCAACCATCTCCCCATCTCCCTTCGGCTCGACTCAGCCCGGAAAATCGCCTGTAGTGCCGGCAAACCCGCCGGGCTATCCACGATTCTCGCGAAAGTCGAGTGAAAAATGGGAAATGAGACGACAGGCAGGTGACGATTCGCCGTCCGGGTGAGCAGCGGAGCCCGGACGGCGCATGTCCGTCGTCCGGGCAGAACAAGCACTGAGACTTGAGGTTACGCGGGGCCAGCTCAGCGACGTTCGGGCCCGGTACCGGGAGGTGGGACGACAAGGAAAAGGGGCTGGCGCTCGCGGATCGTGCTGCCCGGCTCGATCCGTGCGGCGTGGACGACGGTGCCGTCGTGTGGTGCCGCCATGGTGCAGGCAGCGATCATCCGCTCCAGCTTCGCTTCTTTGTTCTTTTCGAGCTGCCATGCCGCCTGGCGGTTCAGCTCGTTTGACACGGCCTTCTCCGTCTCGAGAGCCAGGGAATGCACTCGGTTATCCTTCGTGTAGTGCGTCAGGATATGGAGCCGGTTCCGGGCCTTCTCGAGCGATAGCTTCGCGCGGGCAACGTCCAGCTCGGATCGCCTCCGGTTCAGCTCGGCCTGTTCCCTGACGATCGCACCGCCCGTTCCGTCGAACAGCTTGAGGTTCCCTTCGGCAACCGCCAGCTCCTGCTCGGCGACATCAACCTCTCCCTTCGCCTCGCGCTCCTCGCGAGGGAACAGGTCGTTCTGGTAGGCGGTGAGTGTATGGTCGCGCTCTTCGCGTGCCCGCCGGGCCTCCCGATAACTGGCCTCAGCGGCCCTGGCGGTGATCTGCTGGTTGACGAGCTGGTCGCGTAAGTATGACGGTTCGAGCTCGGCGACGATGTCCCCCTTCTTGACCACCGTGCCGTCGGGGACGATCCTCAGTAGGACCGTCGGGCCCTCGACGGCCGACGCAGCCCACCCGCCGGCCGGAGGTCGCGACTTGCCCTTGGGACGCGGCGACTGGACGGGCGCATCGCCCTGCGCGAAGGCGCCGGCCCGATTCGCCCCCGCGCCGGCTCCGTAACCGACCAGGCCCACCAGCACGATCCCCGCCGCGATCCCGCCCAGCTTGATCATCGTCAGCCTCCAGAGCATCTCTCGGACCAGGGAAGCCGCCGCCGCGACGGCCGCAGTCGTGGCCCCGCACGACGCGGAGTCCATTGCCATCCGGACAGTCGCCCGAACCAGCTCGGGATCGAGCGGCGGCATCGTCAGCCTCGGACTTGCCGCGAGGCCGACGGCCGTCGGGCCGAGGCCGCGTCGGATCAATCGCCGTCGCAACAGGTCGCGCCCCGCGCCAGCCGGCTCCGGACGGTCCCCAGCGGGCAACCGAGCCGCGCCGCGGCCTGCTCCTGCGTCAAACTTTCCCCGTAACAAAGCAACACCACGGCGCGATAACGGGAGGGGAGCCGGTGCACCTCCTCCTCGACGATCGCGCCGGCCTCCTCGCGGTCGAGATCGGCGGGGTCGTTCGAGCTGACCGCCTCGTTGACATACCGGGAGGCATCATTCTCGACGGCCCGCCGCCGGGCCGCATCGACCCGCACCCGGGCCGCGACCCGACAGGCGACGCCGTGGAGCCAGCCGCCCAGCGAGTCGATGCCGCGAACGGCATCCGCCCGCCGCACCAGCACGAGGAACGTCGCCTGGAACGCGTCATGGGCGTCGTTCGGGTCGGCCAGGGCGCCGCGGCAGGCGCGCAGCACCATCGGCCCGTGCCGGCGCACCATCGCCTCGAACGCCGCCTCGGCCGACGGGTCGCGACGGTCGGCGAACCGCTCGAGCAACTGCCGGTCGGACAGCCCGGCCGCAGTCCCGGAATCGAATAATGCCTGGAAGTCGCGCACCAGCGTCGTGGATGAACCTCGCGCCATCCTGGTCGTCGCCCCCCTGTCGTCCTGGCTCGATCGCTTCCACTACACAAGATGCCGGGACGCGTGCCCGGCTATCCGCGATTTTCCAGGATGGGCCCGCCGGACGAAAGCACGGAGGGCCCGCGACGCCATTCACGGACGCGGTCGGTCGCCGGCTTCGTTCTCTTCGTCCTCGGAGACCGGTACCAGCCCCCGCAGCGCGACATCCCACCCTATGGCGCCGACGTCGTCCTGGTCCGTGGCCTTCGTTCCCCACTTGCGGACGTTGTAATCGCCGTGTTCGTCCCTCAGGTTCGGACCGACCGAATACACCAGCAGTCGGCCGTCGCGATGCTCCATCCTGTAGTCATCGCCGGTGAAGGGATCGAGGGGAGGATCTGGCAGGATCGATCCTTCGATCTCTTCGACCGAACCGGGCCACGAGCCGGTCCTTATCCGGTGCCGCTCGGCGGCCAGCAGGATGACCGTCGCGCCGATATCGGCCTGCCGGCGGTAGTAGGCGGCGCGGTTCGCGGAGAGGACCGGCATCAGCTCGGCGGGCAAGTTCGCCGTGAGGGGCGTGTGCCAGAATGCGCGGACATGCTTGATCTGAGCTTCCCATGCCCGCCACCCGGCGGGCTGTTCCGCGACGGGTCTCTCCGCGATGGCTACCGCTTCGTTGTACCACTCGAGTCCGATCGCCCGCTGGTTGTCGTACGTGAGTTGGCCCCAGGGAGCGATGGAGACTCTCGCGCCACCTGGCTCTTGCCTCAATCGCTCGTTGCCGAGGGCGGAGATCGGCACCTCCCCCGTCCGGATCTTCCGGATCAACTCGTCGAGGCCGGCGCAGTTCTCCCCTGAGACCGTACAGAAAGATCGGTTCATCCCGCTCGTCGAGGATCAACGACTGAAGGTTCGCGAGCGCCTGGTCCGACGGCTTACCCTGGCCCAGGACACGGCGTGCGGTATTCAGCGTCACCGAGCCGATCGCTATTCGGATAAGCTGCGAGACAAGAAACGGCTCGTCACCGATCGATCGCCCGGCGCCGATGCTCGCACGGCACGAGTCGAGCGCACCATCGAGGTCTCCATCATGGGCGCGGATCGCCGCATCGGCGCACATCAGTCGCACCACATTGCGGCTGGCCTGCGTTTCGGGCAACTGGGTGTCGATGACGGTCATCCCAATCTCGAGCTCATGCCGGCCGCGGTCGTAATAAACCAACGTCCGTGCGATCCGCACGGCCTCGCGATGGTGCTCGAGATCGCCGCGAAGCACGTCCGCGGTCGCGTCGTCCAGCCGAATGTTGGCCGGCGTCTCGCCGATAAGGTTGTAGGCCCTGCCCACGACGGACTCACGTGGACCGATACCAGGCCCCGGCGAGGGCTCACTGGGGGGCCAGTTCCCGGGCAACAAATCGAGGGCCTCAGCCATGACAAGCGCCGAGTTCTCGCCGTACGGGACCGGGTCGCGATTTGCCAGCAGGTCATCGAGCTTCCAGTTCCGATCGTCGAGCTCGGCGACCGCCATGGCCTGCTCCAGCCGCTGGTGGACGCGCCAGGAACAATAAGCACCCAGTCCGAAGACGGCCATCATTCCGAGCTGGAGCGGGATGCCGATCAGGTAGGGCCATCGTCGGCGGAACGCGGAACTGCGCTCCGAGCGCGACGAGATTCCCGGCCCTCGTCGCCGACCGAACCGGCCGATCCAACGGCCGGGAACCGGACCGCTCGCCCTTGCCCGACCCGTCAGCTTCCACCAGAACCACTGGATCACCCCCACGACCAGCCCGATCGGCGCACCCAGTACGCAAGCATAGGCCGCGGAAATCCCCAGGCCACTGAGCCCCAGGACCACCGCGTTGGGCATGTCGCCGAGGTTGTTCACGTTCATTCTCAGCACCGGTCCCAGGCCCAGGCTCTTGATCACCGTGATCAGGGCCACGGACAGCTCGCTGACCGTAACGAAGATGAAGAACGTCCACTTTACCCCGTGTTTCGCCGCGCTCCCGGCGGTCGCCAGCAGCCCCGGCCTGCCCGCCACCACGCCAGAGGCATCCCCTGGGCTTGCTGATCGTCCCAAACGGATCGGCAGGTTGGCCGCCACCCACCAGGCCGGACCGCCTCGGGCCCTACCGGCCCGAGCACCCAGGGCCGCGATCCAGCCCAGCACTCCGCCGATCAGGCCGCCCGATGTCGCCATCCCGGCCTGGTACGCAACCGCCTCCACGACGAGCTCAGGAAGCGCAAACCCATGTCCGGTGCCCAGGCCGAACACCATCAGCACAGGCCCGACAGCAGCATAATGGCTGCGAACGGTGCGACGAGCCAGAATGTCCGCCGAAACGCCTTGATGGCCGCGCACCACGTCGCATCCCATAGCTCCGCCGGCGCGACATCGACCGGCTCGGCTTCTTCCCAGAATCCGACCGTATCGACGGATTCAGCCGCGGAATCGTCCGTTTTGCCTTCCATGAGACGCCTCGGACATCCACTGATTTCTCAAGAGTCGGCCTCGGGATGTCCCACCGCGGAGACGACCGGCAACGCCGCCAGCCGCGACGCGACGTGGCGTGCCACGTACAACGAGCACCCCAGCGCGACCGCCGCGACGGCGTTCGTCGTCAACACCGCGGCCGCCGTCACCAGGAACGCCGTGGCATCGAGCCGCCGCATCCGGTGCAGGCGCCGCCACGTGCTCCACTCGAGCAGCCCGATCCCGACGTAGGCCGTCACCCCCGCCAGCGCCGCCAGCGGGATCGTCGCCAGCGTGCTCGCGCCGAACCACAGCAGCAGGAGCAGGAACACCGCGTGCAGGAAGTTCGACAGCCGCGTCGTCCCGCCGCATCGGACGTTCGCCAGGCTGCGGGCAGGAATGCCGACGCTCAGCGGCGCTCCGAAAACCCCGGCGAAAAGGTTGGCGATGCCATACGCGCCCAGCTCCGCGTCTGCGTCCGCCGCCCGCAACGGACGATGCCGGCCCTGAAAATGCTCGACGACCCGCGACGTGATCAGCACGTTCACCGCCACCACGAAGGCCAGCCCCAGCGCGGCCGGCAGCACGTCGCGGACGTCGCTCGGTTGCCAGGTGAAGCCGGCGAGCGGCGGGAGGCTCATCGTCAATGTTCCGAGCGGCCGCTCGCGCCAGACCGACCAGCCAGGCGACGACCACGGCCAGCGCGACGCCCATCAGCGGAGCCGGCGATCGCGGCCACCGACGCGATGCGGCCATCGCTCCCGCCACCACGATCGCACCCAGCAGGATCGGCGGCCAACGCGCCGCGCCCAGGCCGCCCAGAACTGAGACGAGCTGTCCCATCGGGCTCGACGGCCCGCCCGCACTCGGCTCGGGCAGGCCCAGCAGCGTCCGAAGCTGAAGGATCACCATCATCGCCCCGACGCCGCACGAAAACCCCGAGACTACCGCGTGCGGCACCTTGGCCACGTACCGGCCCAGCCGAAGCACGCAGAAGATCATCAGGAAGATCGATGCCGCCAGGCCAACCTTCGCCGCGCCGCCGATCCCCTGGGCGATGACTGCGGCCTTCAGGAACGGGACGGTGACGCTCGACGTCCCGCCGATCAGGACCGGGTTGCGGCCCAGGATCGCCGTGATCGGCGCGGTCACGATCGACGTGAACAGGCCCAGCTCGGCCGGCAGGCCGATCAGTCGCGCCAGGGCCAGGCCATACGGCAGCGCGACCAGCGCGGCGATGGCGCCGCCGGCCACGTCACCGATGAGCCGGTCCCAACCATACCCCTCGCCTCGCCTGGCGGCACGGAGCCCGACCCTGCGGAACGCCGAAGGGCCGGGCGCCGTGGTTCGCTCCATGGTGGTCTTGTCCGTGCCGCCCCCGGCCGGCTGTTCCTTGGAGGCTGTTTCAGACATTCATCACGCGGCCGAACGCCGACCGGAACTTCGCCATCTCGTCGTGGGTGCCGATCGTCACCCGCATGTGGTTCGGCAAGGCCGACCACGAGCGGCCGACCGCGACCTTCTCTCGCATCAGCTCCTGCGCGACCTGTCGGCCGGGCCGGTGGACGTCGACCATGATCATGTTCGCCTCGGACGGCAGCACGTCGAAGCCCTTCTTGTTCAGCCAGGCCACCGTCTCCTCGCGGATGTCGGCGATGACCTTCCGCCGCGACTCGACCAGGCCCTTCGCCTTGAGGCTGGCGATCGCGCCGATCATCCCGGTCGCCGGCAAGGCCCCGGCCCCGTAATCCCGGATCTTCCTGAGCAGGTCGGGCCGCCCCATCGCGGCGCCGGCGCGTAGGCCGGCCATCCCGTAGAGCTTCGAGAACGTCCGAAGGATGATCACCTCCTTGCCCGCGGCGACCATCGGCGAGCCGGGCTCGGCCGTCTTGGAGAGGTGGATGTACGCCTCGTCCAGCAGCACAATCGAACCCTTCGGCTTGTTCTCGACGAGGTATTCGATCTCTTCGCGGGTCGTGATCGAGCCCGTGGGGTTATTGGGGTTGCAGACGTAGATCACGCCCGCGTTCGGGTCGGCGGCGGCCATCGCGCGGACGTCGTGCGACCAGTCCTTGCGCAGCGGGACCTTGATGGTCCGGGCCTCGACGAACTCGGCCGCCCGCTCGCCCGCCTCGTAGCCCGGGTCGGCGACGACGAAGCTCCGCTTGGGACCCGTGAAGGCCAGCACGACCCGATGCAGCGGGTCGCTCGACCCGGCGAACGGCATCACGTGGGTGCGCGGCACTCCCTCGATCTGCGCCATCGCGTCGATGAATTCGAAGGTCTCGTTGTAGAGATAACGGCCGCCCTGCGGGACGAGCTTCTGGATGGCCTGGATCGCCTCGGGGCACGGGCCCATCGGGTTCTCGTTGGCATTCAGCTTGATCGCGTCGGCCGGCATCTGCCGGTTCGCCGACAGCCCCTGCGCCAGTGCCGCCTCATTGTAGAACGGCAGGGCCGCCCCGGCGGTCATCAGGGCCGCGACGCGGCCAAAGTCGCGCCGGCTGAAGCCGCGATGCATCAGGTCCCGCCGCTGCTCGGGGCTCAACAGGTCCTTCATGGGTCCTCCAGGCTCATCGCCTTGCGGGTTTCGGTTCTGGGGCGGGCGCGGGCCGAACGGGCCCGGGATGATACCGGGGGGACCGATCGCCTGGCGTCTGGCAATTCCGACCGGCTCGGCGGAGGAAGAGGAGAGGACAGGCCGCAACCCGGCGAAGACCGGTCACGGCGCGGGGATGCCCCCATCGCGAAGCCGGCCCGTATTATAGGCGGCGTCGAACCTCGCGTAAACCGGCTTCTCGCGGTCATGTGTGAAGATGGCAGAGTTGGCCTCTGCTGGTCCAGCCCGGTCACGTCGCATTACCGATCCCGCGGGCCCGCGCGTTCATTTTTTCGGTCCCCTGGAAAACTCGACAGCGCTTGATCCTCGGCTTCAGGCGGACGGTGAATCTCAGAGAGCGGTTCCCTCGGCTCTGCGAACCTTATTCGCCATGGCAGTTCGCTGAACGATCCGTCCAGGCGGACTTGCCCAGGTCTCGCACGGATAAGACAGATAGAATTTTAATTAGCAGCTTGTTGCATTGCTCCGGAGGCCGAAGTAGATTCTTCCGCAGGTCCGATGGGGCGGCTCCGGGGAATGGGAGACCCGAGGTGGCGCCGTCCCACGTCGCACGCGCCACTTTCCCTCTCTCGGACGCCGATTCACACTCTTCGGCGTCGCCTCCAGGATTCCCTGGGATGCTTCGGTACCCCCGAGTCCGATTGAGATCGGGGGCGCTCGCGGACTCGTTCCGAGCCCGGTTCGACGGAGTCAACCGATGCCCGCCGCTCAGCAGCAGGTCGATGCCCAGACTCCGCGGGGAGCCAACCTGACCGCAGGCGGTGCGACGTTCCGCGTCCTTGGCCCGTCGGCCGTTGACGTCTTCGTCAGCGGCGACTTCAACGGCTGGAAGCAGCAGGATCCCGCCGCGCAGTTGGTGAAGCGGGGCGATGACTGGGTCGGGTTCATCCCCGGGGTCGCGGACGGCACCGCCTACAAGTTCTTCGTCGTGGGGCAGGCTTCCCCCGGCTTCAAACGCGACCCGTACGCCCGCGAGCTCGTACCCGTGCCCGGCTTGCCGAATAACTGCGTCGTCCGCGATCCCAATACGTTCCCCTGGCACGACCAGGGCTTCGTCCCGCCCGCCTTCAACGACCTCATCGTCTACCAGTTCCACGTGGGTACTTACTATGGGCGCGACGCTTCGGGGAACGATGACCGGCAGGGGCGAGACTGTACCTTCCTCGACGTCGTCGACCGGATCGAGTACCTGGTCGAGCTCGGCGTCAATGCGATCGAGCCGCTCCCCATCAACGAGTTCGAGACCAGCACAAGCCTGGGTTATAACGGATCCGACCTGTTCGCACCGGAATTCCGGTACACGATGTTGCCGGGTGACCCGAGGATTCCCCGTTTCTTCGCGACGATCAATAATTTGCTGGGAAAACGCGGAAAGCCGCCCCTCCCCGCCGGTGTACTCGACCGCCCGAGCAATCAGTTGAAGGCGCTCATCGACCTATGCCACGTGTACGGTCTAGCGGTGCTGTTCGACGTCGTCTACAACCACGCGGGCTCGTTCGACGGCGACGACGAAAGCCTATTCTTCTGGGACCGCCAGGCGACCACGAGTAACAACAACAGTCTCTATTTCACCGACCAGGGCGAGTCGGGAGGGCTGATCTTCGCCTTCTGGAACCAGGACGTACGGCAGTTCCTGATCGACAACGCGATGTTCTTCACCCGGGAATACCACGTCAACGGCTTCCGCTTCGACCAGGTCACGGTCATCGACCAGCACGGAGGCCGGCAGTTCTGCAAGGATCTGACGGATACGCTCCATTTTGTCGCCCGTTCCAATCCGCTGATCGCCGAGTACTGGGCGGACCAGGGTTTCTGCGTCCGCGACACCGGTTCCGGGGGGCTCGGCTTCGATGCGGTCTGGTCCGGTGGCCTGCGCGACTCCGTCCGCGGGCGCTCGGTCAAGCGGGTGCCGGGGCGATGGCCCAGGTGATACTCGACCCGGTACGCGACGCCTTGAACCGCCCGGCCGGATTCCCGGCGCTCTGGAAATCGGTCGAGGCCGTTGAGAACCACGACGAGGTCTTCGCGGGCCGAGCGCCGCGGATCGCCCGACTGGCCGACGCGAGCAATTCGAGATCGTGGTATGCCCGAAGCCGATCCCGCGTGGCGACAGGCCTCCTCCTGACGGCACCCGGCATCCCGCTGCTCTTCATGGGGCAGGAGTTCCTGGAAGACAAGCCGTGGAGCGACAGCGATCCCAACCTCCTGATCTACTGGGACGGCGTTGACCGGGGCACCGATCGGGCGATGATCGACCACGTCCGGTTCACGCGGGAGCTCGTCGCGTTGCGCCGGCGTCAGCCGGCGCTGCGAGGGGAGGGGATCGACGTCTTCCACGTCCACAACGCGAACCGAGTGATTGCGTTCCAACGCTGGGTCGAGGGAGTCGGTCGCGACGTGATCGTGGTTGTAAGCCTCAACGAGTTCGACCTTCTGGGACTATTCGCTCGGCTTCCCCGGGCCAGGCCGCTGGCTCGAGGTCTTCAATAGTGACGTCTACGACAACTGGGTTAATCCGGTCGTCGCGGGCAACGGCGGCGGAGTCGACGCCAACGGCGGCCCGATGCACAGCCTGCCCTGCTCGGCCAGCATCGTGATCCCGGCCAACGGCTTCGTCGTCTTCGCCCGCGACAACGGGTAGTCCCAGCCAGGCCCTCCCGCCCGAGCCAGAAAGGAGGCGAAATGCCGGTGCGCATCGTCGAGCGAGACGACCTCAGCGTCCTGAACCTGTGCACCAAGAACCTCAATCGCGCCGGGGATCCATCGGCCTCGGCCGAGGCCTGGAGGTTCCCCGTCATCGACGTCTTCCGCGGCGCGCCTTTCGACCCGACCGACCCGGACAACGAGGTCGTCTTCATCTACAAGGCCGCGCCCGGCTCGAACGCCCAGGTCGGCGTCCTCGGCTCGTTCGCCACGCTCTACGAGTCGATCCCGCTCAGGCCGGTCCAGTTCCTGGGCGAGGACACCGGCTATTTCGCCCTATCCGTGGCCGTCCCCAAGGGGCAGACGCACATCTACCAGTACGTCGTTGACGGCGCCCTGACCATCGACCCGATCAACCCCCAGCGGATCGTCCTGGAGAACGGCAAGACGTGGTCGCGATTCTTCACCGATAGCTACCTGCAACCGATGGTCCTGGAGCTCTGGGAGCTGAAGCTCCTCTACCGCCTGACCGAGCAGATCCTCCCGTTCCGCGTCGCCGAGGTCGATCTGTTCCTCCAGCAGTTTTACAACTACCTCGACCGGCAGGACAAGGACGCCTCCAAGGTCTACCGTCTCGACGAGTCGGTCGGCGAAGTCAATGCGATCGACAAGCTCCTGGCGGCGAGGAGCGTCACCGCTTGAACGACTACCACATCTGCCTCAAGCAGATCGACGCCGTCCTCCGCAAGCGCAACCCATACATGGAGCCGAGCGAACTGTCGAAGGAGTTTTTCAACGACCTCTACGACTCGCTGGCAAGGGACCCTTCCGACCCGGCGAATCGGATCGATGGTTGGGACTATGGTGCCTACGGGAACCCGCCGTTCTTCCTGAACATCCTCCGGCGACACGCCGTGATGGCGGCTTTTTCCCACCCGAAGTATTGCGGGAACGTGGGGGCGGCGGGCTGGGCGTATCTCTCCGAAAAGTACTTCGAGATGGTAAACGGCCGGCGCCAAACCCTGTTCGACTGGCGGGCGGCGCTCGAGAAACCTCTGGGCACGAACGAGGATTACCTTTGAGGAC
This sequence comes from uncultured Planctomycetota bacterium, assembly GCA_963771445.1. GTDB lineage: Bacteria > Planctomycetota > Planctomycetia > Isosphaerales > Isosphaeraceae > JAKAUH01. The sequence continues at coordinate 412,797 of CAVYTQ010000005.1, forward strand.
CCAGTTCGACCTCATCATCATCGGCAGCGGGGCCGGCGGCTCGCCGATCGCCAACCGGCTCGCCCGAGCCGGGAAATCGGTCCTCGTCCTGGAGAAAGGGCCTTTGTTCCGGCCCGCCTACCAGGCGACGGGCCGGCGCAGCGATTTCCGTCGCGACGAGCTCATCTCCGACGGTGCCGAAAAGATCCTCCGGATCGACGGCGTCGCGAACAATGGCGCATCGTACTACTCGAGCCACGTCGAGCCCGACCTCAATGACGAGCCCCACGTCTACCGGGGGCCGGATAACGCCGATCGTGCCACGATCGAAGGCTACACCGCTCAGGTGGTGGGCGGCGGGACCCAGCTCTACGGCGGCGTCTCGCTTCGCTACACGCCGACCGACCTCCGGCTCAAGACTTTCAACGACGGCCGCTCCGAGATCCCCGACGACGTCCGGCGCGAGGCTCGCGACTGGCCGATCGCGTACGAGGTGCTGGACCGCTACTACGGAGAGGCGGAAGACCTCGTCGGCATCAACGGCACCCGGGCCAACCAGATCAAGCCTTTCCTTACCGGCGACCATTACCAGCCCCCGCTTTCGCCGAACCCGATCAGCCAGTACGCAAAGGCCGGCATGGAGGCCCTCGCCGAACAGCTCGGCTCAAACATCGCGCCCTACCGGACGCCATTGGCCGTGATCACTCGCGATCACGCCCCCAGCTATCGGACCGTCCCGAAGGACCCCGAGACGGCCAAGACGAGCTATGTGAACCGCTACGGCGACCCGCTCGGCCTCAAGTCGAGCACCTGGGTCGCCCTCCTCTCGCCGATCATCAAGGAAGGGCACGACTTCGAGATCCGGCCCAACTGCATCGTCACCCGCCTGACCAACGACGGGGCGAAGGTGAACCGCGTCCACTACCTCGACCCCGGCGGCACCGAGCGGTTCGCGGAGGGGAAGTGCGTTGTCGTGGCCTGCTCGGCGATCGAGTCGATCCGCCTGCTGATGCTCTCGGCGGCGGAGAGCCCCGACTTCCAGGCGCGAATCAACGGCAACGGCCTCCTCGGGCACTACTTCCTGACCCATTGCTTCGGCGGTGCGCGGGCCCTCGTGCCGGGCCGGTTCGACAAGTCGAAGGCCCTCGACGCCGACTACGCGACCGATTGCTGCGCCACCGACGACTTCCTCAGGGCCCAGGGCCTCTGGGCCGGTGGCGCGATCTACAACAACACGTCCGACCAGGCGCTGCCGCTTTCGATGTTCCGCACCTTCGGCAGCACCGACCTCGATTCGCTCTGGAAGGCCTTCATGGGGGGCATGTACTCGCAGCCGGACGGGACCCAGGTGCCGATGCGCGCGCGGGGTTCATGACCTACCTCGACCAGGAATTCGGCCGCGGCCTGTCGGTCAGCTTCATGGCCAATCAGGTCCTCCAGCGCGACAACCGGATCGAGCTGCACCCGACCGTCAAGGACAAGTGGGGACGACGTGTCGCCTATGTCATCAAGACCTGGCACCCCCACGACGACAAGCTCATGGATATCTTCGCCAATCAGTGCGGCAACGTCCTCCGCCTCGGCGCCGGCGGCGACCCGACCTTCTTCTTCGAGGGCCAGGGGGGCATCTACGCCGGCGACACCGCACTGGCCCGCATGGCCAACCACATCCTCGGCGGCGCGCGGTTCGGCACCGATCCGGACGACTCGGTCCTCGACCCCGACTGCCGGGCCTGGAACTTCGACAACCTGTACGTCACCGACGGCGCGTTCATGCCGTCCTCCGGGGGCGGAAACCCGACCCTGACCATCGAGGCCAACTCATTCCGGGTCGCCGACCACTTGCTCACGAGGGTTTAGCAACATGGACCCCCGCTTCAACACGATCTTCACCAGCCCGGAAAATGACGTCTTCAAGGTCGTCTTCTACCCCGACCGGATCTACCACGCCCAGTACCTCAACGCCACCCGCAGCCCGCGCTACCGATACAACGTGCTGGAGGTACGGAGCGAGGTCGACATCACCCTGCTCAAGTGCGAGGTCTATCTCGACGGCAAGTTCCTCTGCAACGCGCTCCGGATCGAATACCGGGCCGGGCGGCTCGTCGAACAGGTGCGAGAGAACAATCGCTTCCTCCGCGATCAGATCATCGCCGACATCGATGTCCTGCCCGACAGCAACGGGCCGGCCGTGAATGCGTCCGTCAAGCTCCACTATGACGAGTGGATCTCCGCCTATCAGGCCGAAGATCTGGGAGACTCTCGAGCCGCCCCCGACCGGCTCGCACGACATCAAGGTGCTCGACATGATGGGCAAGGAAGGTTCCATCACGACCGTCCCGCGCGCATCCGGTCCGTGCTGAAGGACCCCTCTTCCTTCCAGAGAGTCGAAGCGGCTTTCCGCGAGAACGACATCGACATCCCGTTCGGCTACAATATCAACAACCCCGCAACCGACAATGATTACACCCGCACCCACCAGGAACCGCGACACGCAGGAGCCCAGCTCCGACCAGAACACAATCGCGGATAACAAGTATTTCCTCACCTTCCAACGCGGTTGGTTTCTCCAGGCGAATGACTTCCTCCCGGTTCGCTACCGCAACGCGATGATGGACGGCGAGAACCCCGACCGCCGCGACGACAACATCACCGAGATGCGCTGGATCGTCCAGCGCGAGCTGGGTGGGACGATCGTCTACTTCCACCAGGTCACGCTCGCCGCCCGGGGCGTTCGAGGGAGTCCACCAGCACATCGGCTCCGAGGAGCTCTACTACATCACCGAGGGGGAAGGCGTCGCCTACATGGGCGACGGAGACGACCCCGCCAACGATCGTTTCCCCGTCGTCGACCAGCACATCTTCGGCCTGGGGACGAAGGCCGTCCGCCAGCTCCCGGTCAAGGCGGGAAACGTGATCTACACCAAGAGCGGCGGCATTCACGGTATCCGGAACCCCGCCGGCAACGCCCAGCCTCTGAAGTTCGTGGCGTTCGGCTATTCCGCGTCGTAGAGGGACGTCACGCCATGTTCATCGTGCATTCCGACAGCGTCTTCAAGGTCACCCCCGGCACCTCCCCCGACTATAATTCGAGCAATCCACTCCTCCGGCTGCTCGACCTGGTCGCCAAAGGCGCGATTCGCGGCCGAGCGGCAGGCGTACCTGAATCAGCATCTCCAGTTCCTCTTCCCGTACGACTTCCTGGAAATGTACGGGCCGCAGGGAAGCGACGCCGATGTCCTCGACCCGACCAGGCAGGACAACAAGACCGACTTCCAGAAGCAGAACGTCAAGGACTTCCGGATCACCGACACCTACCTCGCGCGAGGGTGGGCGACGGCCGGCGACTGGACCGGGCCCTTCCTGAAACTCTCCTATCGCGGCGGACCAGACTCGAATCTATCCGCGGCCGCCAGCCACAAGCTGGGCCCCAGCATCCGGCTCTATCTCAAGGTCCGCGACGCCGCCGCCGCGACTCCTATCACGGTCCCGTACAACGACGAGTCGCACCGATACGAGATCGAGCTCTGGGGATATCCCGGCAACGACCTGGCCACGCGACTGGATGACAGGGGGCGGGCCTCGATCGACCGCGGTGGGCTGGTCGCTCGGCCCGACCTCGTCAGGGGCCTCTACTCCGACTTTGCCCGCGAGGGGCTCGACGACCAGCTCATGACGCAGGTCCACCCCGAGAACGCGATGCACCCCGTCCTCCCGCTCCACATCGAGGCCGCGTGGTCGGACGTCTCGGGGCGCACTGGGACTCGCGCTACGGCGCCAATTATCAATATGAGTTCAACATGATCGTCCGCGGCTGGGACAACTATCTCGGCGTCGGCGTGAGCCCGAACCCGCACGGCGGGGTGGGCTTTCTGCACTACCGGAATCTCCTGTCCAATTACGGCCGATATTCCGGCATGAACGAGTTGGGGCGGCAGATCGAGCCCTGGATGTTCGACGCCTTCGGCAAGAAGGCCGACGGCGAACGCTACGAGAACTTCATGGCCGTTGACTACATGGACCTCCATATCCTGATGAACAATTGCGGCATCGGTCTCCACCGGCACCGCGACAACCAGGAGGTCTTTTTCATGGTCGACGGCCAGGGGCTCATGGTCGTCGGCGACTGGTGCAAGCTGCCCGAGCGCGAGCGCTGTTTCGAGATTCGCACCCTCCGCTCCGGCCATTTCGCCATGCTCAAGGGGGGCAACTTGCACGGTCTCTTCAACTCGACCGACGTCGACGCCTTCCTCTTCATGTTCGGCGGGTACGATTGACCGGCGCGGTGCCACCGGGCTCGCCGGAGACTCGAATGATCCGAGACTCCTCGCTCAACACCACCGCGCGGGCCCCCTCGCTCCTGATCCCTCTCCGAGGTTTTCGCCGGGGCAGGTGATGCCCGCGCAATCGTCGCGACCCGCACGACCGGGCGGTCGCGGCGGCGAAATTCTGCCGCCAAGCGCCGCCAGGCGCCGATTCCGGCGCGATCCAAACCCCTGATCCCCGACCCGTCCCCCCGAGCCCCGGGCGAGGAGGAGGTGCCCGAAGCGGGCCGATGACGGGGCGATTGGTCCCTCGGCAGATCGGCTGGCGACTCAGTTGCCACGGTGGCGTTGAGCGAGAGGTCTCAATGATCTTCGAGCAGCTCATCCCACGCCGCAAGCCGCGCGTGCCCTTTCGAGCACGACCCGCGCCGTCTTCCTCGCCCTCGCGGCCGCCGCCGCCCGCACCTCGGCGACCCGCTCCGGATGCGCCAGCCAGTCAGCCCGGTGCTCGCGGGCCTCGGCGAACCGCTCGATCATGGCATCGGCCAGCCGCGTCTTGACCTCGCCGTAGCCGATGCCCCCCTCGCGGTACCTCCGCTCGACCTCCGCCATGTCTTCGGCCGAAGCGAAGAGCCCGAACAGGCCGAGCAGCGAATCGCCTTCGGGGTTCTTGGGCGCCTCGACCGGCGTACTGTCGGTGACGATCCGTTTGACCTTCTTCTTGATCGCCGCCGGCTCGTCGAAGATGTCGATCGTATTATTGTAGCTCTTGGACATCTTCCGGCCGTCCAGGCCCGGCACGACCGAGACCGTTTCGAGGATGTACGGCTTGGGCAGTCGAAAGACCTCCTCGCCGCCGCCGTAGACCCGGTTGAACCGCTCGGCGATGTCGCGGGTGATCTCCAGGTGCTGCTTCTGGTCCTGTCCGACCGGGACCAGGTCGGCGTCGTACAGCAGGATGTCGGCGGCCTGGAGCACCGGATAGGCGAACAATCCATGCTCGGCCGACAGGCCATGCTCGACCTTGTCCTTGAAGCTGACGCACTTCTCCAGCCAGCCCATCGGCGTGACGGTGGTCAGCAGCCAGGCCAGCTCCGTCGTCTCGGGGACGTCCGACTGGACGAAGAGCGTGGCCCGGTCCGGGTCCAGCCCCAGCGAGAGCATCGTGACCATCACGTCGAATGTGTACGCGCGCAGCCGCTCGGCATCGCGGACGCTCGTCAGCGCGTGGTAATTGGCGACGAAGTAATAGGCGTCGTTCTCGCGCTGGAGCTCGATGAACTGCCTGAGTGCACCGAAGTAATTGCCGATGTGCAGGGCACCCGAGGGCTGGATTCCCGACAGGACGCGCATGGTACGAATCAACTCGCTGGACCGGGGCGGAGGGACCTCGCCGGTCGGCACCCGGACCGTCCTGGCGCGGTCCGGACGGACCGCGCCGCGAGCCCGCCGGCACGCTGCTACTCTACCAGCCGGCCAGTCGGGCGGCCAAGCGGGCGAGTCAGATCGTTCCGAGTCACGACGGTTCCGCGGCATTGGCACGACCGCTGCTCGATGCTACGATCGCCCAGGGCCGATCGTCCCCGGATGACCACGGCAATCGCAGACCAGGAGGACCCGGTGATCACCCGAACCTACGAGGGCCGCGGGGTCCGCTTCGAGTACCCGCCCGACTGGCAGCTCGAGGAGAGCGAGGACGGCGACGCGACCACGATCGAGATCCAGGCACCCGACGGCCTGGCCTTCATCCTGGTCCGCACCGACGAGTCTGCCCGGACCCGGCCGTCGTCGCCGACGAGGTCCTCGAGGCGATGCGCGAGGAATACCCCGACCTCGAGGCCGCCCCGGCGCATCGAGTCGATCAACGACCATCACGCGACCGGTTACGACGTCGAGTTCTTCTCGCTCGACATCACCAATGCCGCCACCATCCGCAGCTATCCGGACCGACGCCCGGACCGTCTTGATCTTCGGCCAGTGGTCCGACATCGGCGGCGACGAACTCGCCGACGTCATCCAGTCGGTCGTCCGGACGGTCGAGGAGATGGCGGAGTAGGGAATACCTCGGCAGCCGCTTGCACCAGGAGTGCTCGATGCAGAATGGCCGATCCGTCGGACCATTCGTCCCGGTCCGATCACGGTCATCCACCGATTCGTGTCGGGCCATCGAGGAACTCCAGAATTCTCCCGAGCAGCTCCTCGCCGCCATTCGCGAGGACGTTCGAATGCCCCGCGCCGGGGACCTCGATCCGCCCGGGTGACGAGGGAAACGCCGCGGCCAGCCGGCGGACATCTTCCGCGGGCACGAGCCAGTCGTCGGTTCCGTGCAGGATCAAGGCGCGGCAGCCGACTCGCGAGGCCACATCGAGCGGCCGGGGGCTCCGCAACGAGGCCCCGGCGATCCTGCCCGCGCGGCCGGTGATCCACCTGGCCAGGAGCCGGGTCCCACGGAGTCCCCGCCTACGCAGCAGCACGGCCACCGAGCGTTCGAGGTCCACCATCGGCGCCTCGAGCACCAGCTCGCGGATTCGGGCATCGCCGGCCGCCGCCCGCATCGCCACGGCCGCGCCCATCGAGCGGCCCCACACGGCGATTCGGACAGACCCGCCTGTATCCTCCCCATCCAATCGACGCGCGATGGCGTCGAGCCAGACCGATACGTCTCCTGCCTCGAGCGCACCAAACGAAGCATATAGACCGCCGCTTCGCCCGTATCCCCGCGAGTCGATCGCAGCCACATTCCAGCCGTGAGCGTTCAGGACCGCCGCCCGCGCCGATTCCCAGGCCGATGGATCCTCGGCGAATCCGTGAAGCAGGAGGACCGTTCCCTCGACCCGGCCGGCACCGTGCGCCGCGTACCACCATCCCTCCAGCCGCACCCCGTCGGCAGCCGTTGCGTCGATCGTGTCGGGGGCGATGCTGCGATCCGCCACCTTCGGCGCTTCCCTGGCGTCCGCCTGTCGCCGCCGTCGGTCGCCCCGCGGCGGTACGACGAGATACCATGCCCCGAACTCGACGATCGTCACCACCGCCCAGAGGATCAGCCCGACCGCGAACCCCAGAAGCCCGATCGCCAGCCGGAAGCCGACCGGCAGCCAGCCCACGCCGATGACCGCGAGCGGAAAGGACGGTCCTCGCCCCGAGACACCCATGCGTCCGAGTCTCGGACCATCCCCGGATTCGTCCGCATCCCGAAAGCCGCTCGCGGCGATCCCTGTATCCGTCCACCGCAGCCGGATCGCCCCCGATCGCCCCGTCCTCCAGATCGGTGTGCCCTGCTGCTCGATGGGCGAGAGCGCGTCCGCGACGCCTTCGCGGTTCGCCCGCTGGCTGACGACGACCGCACGGGGCCTGGCCCACCGGTAGAGCGCGACCGGGTTGGCCGTTCGGCCGCCGTGGTGCGGCGACAGCATGAAGTCCGGCGGCGGATCGGGGCTCGGCCGCGCCATCATTGCGACCAGCCCGAGTCCTTCGACGTCGCCAGTTAGCAGTAAGTGCCGTCCGGCCTGCGAGACGTCGATGACCAGGCTGCGCGCATTGTCGGGCGCCTCGGGATACCAGCCCGCCGGCGGGTGCTGCACGGCAAGCCCGACGCCTCCCTCGATCCAGGTCTCCGGCGAAACGGTCGTACGGATCGCGACCCCGCGCGACCGGACCAGGTCAAGCAGCTTCTCGGCGTCGGGGTTGGCCGGACCGCCGAAGCCCTCCGGCACCCTCACCACGCCGACGGCGAAGCGATCGAGGAGATCCGCCAGTCCATTGAAATGGTCCTGATCGGCATGACTGAGGATGACCTCGTCGACCCGAGCGATGCCGCGCGACCAGAGCGCCGGCGCGATGATCCGCCTTCCGACCGAAGGATCGCCCATCCGACCGCAATCGTACAGCACCACGCCTCCGTCCGGCCCCTGCACCACCACCGCCAGCCCGTGGCCGACGGCCAGGATGTCCGCCTCGACCTTCGCGGGCGCGCCGGAACGCACGTCGCGACCCACCCGCCGAGCGACCAGACCGCCAGCATGCACCACGCCGCACGTCGAAGAAGCCGCCCCGACCCGGCGACGCTCGGTGGGTTCGCCAGCGCCGTCGACACCGCCGCCAGGCCGAGCAGGCCGTAGAAGAACAGCGTCCACCCCCAGGACGGGCCCGGTACGAACCGGTAGCCCCACGGCTGGGCCACGCCCCACTGGACGATCGATTGCGTCAACCAGAGCAGCCAGCCCGCGGCCCGCGCGGCCCAGCTCCCCAACGGCACCCACACGGCCGAGAGCACCATCCCCGTCCCGCCGAGCAAGAGCGCCGCCGACGTGATCGGGATCAGGGGGATGTTCAGCAGGATTCCGATCGGCGAGACGACATGAAACCGCATCGCGACTAGCGGCAATGCCGCGATCCAGACGACCGTCGAGGCAAGCACCATTCGCGACACCTTCACGACCCGCGTGCGTACCCGCGCCTTCCATCGCGGCTCGAGCTTTCGCTCCAGGTCGTCCAGCGGCGAGCGGGGCCCGAGCACGCGCTCGCGCACCACTCGACCGGTCGCCACGATCCCCCCCTCCGCCGGAGCCACCAGCCAGCTCAACGCCGCGATCGCCAGGAACGAGAGTTGGCAACCGACGTCGAATAGATACGTCGGGTTCACGGCGAGCGTCCCCAGCGCGGCCAGCGCCAGGATATTTGCCGGCCGGGTCATCCGCCCGGCGATCGCCGCCAGGCAGAAGGTCACCGTCATGACGGTCGACCGCACTACCGAAGGCGCCGGCCCGACGAGGACCGCATAGCCGATCGTCGCCGCCGCGACACCCAGGAAGGCCGGCCGTCGCGGCACGCTGACCGCACGCGCCGCCAGCAGCAGGGCAACCGCCAGGACCTGCATGTGCAGGCCCGAGATGGCCAGCAGGTGCGTCGTCCCCGTCCGGGCGAAGGCATCGTTGACCTCGGGATCAACCCCCTCGCGCCGGCCCAGCAACAGGGCCTCCGCCAGCGGCTCGACCGCCGGATCCACCCCTCCGACCAGCCGCTGGCGGCTCCAGGCGCGCAGCCTTCCGAGCGCCTGCGCCAGCACACCGCCGGTCGCTTCCGGATCGGGACGTAGCCCGTCTGCCGACGCGATGCTCAGCCTGAGGTCGATCCCCTGCCCTCGCAGGAACGCCCGGTAGTCGAACTCGCCCGGATTGAGGGGCCCCGCGATCGCCGCCATCTGACCGACGGCCTCGATCGTGTCGCCGCCGTGAAGGCCCTCGATTTCGGCCGCGACGCTCGCCATCGCCCGACCCGTCACCTGCCGCCATCCCGTTCCGTCGTTGGTGGAGGTGATGTCGACTGTGAACCGCGTCCGCGAGGTATCCGGCCCATCCGGCTCGCCTCCGCCCCGAGCTGCCGACCCATATCGATCGGTACGATCCCGCCGCGTGCCCAGGACCTCGCGGACCACCCCCCTCACCCACGCCGGCCGCGGGGTCTCGGTCGCGACCTGACCCAGGTCGTCCGCCGTTCGATCGAACCACCAGCCATGGTGCCAGCCGCCCCCTACCCCGCAAAATGCCACCAGCACCGCCATGTCGGCCGCCACGCCTCGGCTGGACGCCAGGATCGCCGCGGCCCCCGCGCCGATGGCCGCCGCCACCCAGGTCGCTGTCCCCCACGGCGTGGCGAACCGATCGATCGCGATCCCGATGGACGCCGCCACCAGCACCGGCATCAGCGGCGCCCACCTTGCCGGGCCCGCGGCACCGTCCGATCCCCCTCGTTCGGTCCCGCGATCCTCCACCAGCCGCCCCTTTTTCCGCTGCAGGATCGCCAAGAATGCCCGCCCGGCCCAGGTCATCAAGTTAGCACGCCACCCCGCACCCGCACAGCACGGCCCGTACGATCGGCCTTCCTTCCGGGGAACCCGCGGACAAACGCGGCTAAGGGACACTCGCGGCTGGACATGAGCCCCGCCATCGAGGATTCTATGGGATAAGACTTTCCTCGCTCGGCGCCGGCGCGGGGAATGACACGCCCGACCAATCCCTGGAGCCGCGCCGGAGAGGACGATCGTCATGCAGCACCGTTACCCTTGCGGCGGCACGAGCCGCCGCGGTTTCCTGTCCGCGTCCGCTGTCGCCGCTTCTGTCCCGCTGATCTCCGGCGCGGCCGCCCGCGCCGCCGCGCAGGAAGCCACGTCATCCGTCACCAACACGACCCATTACGGAGCCGGCGACCGGCCGCTCGGCAAGCTCGCCGCGCCCGGCCTCTACCCCGGTCGCGTCGTCGAGATCAAGAATCCCCGGATGATCCAGGGCGGCAAGCGCGACGCCGAGGCCATCAAGACCACGATGGACATGGGCATCAAGACCCTCACCGGCGCCACCGACGCCGTCGAGGGCTGGAAGCATTTCTTCGAGCCCGGTGACGTCGTCGGCATCAAGGTCGTCCCCAACGGCGAGCCCTTCGCCCACTCGTCCTACGAGATCGTCCTCGAAGTCATCGACAAGCTCAAGGCCTGCGGCGTCAAGGGCCGCGACATCTTCGTCTATGACCGCTACAAGGGCGAGTTCATGGCCGCCGGCTACCACAAGATCCTGCCCGGCGACGTCCATTGGGGCGGCATGGACCCCGAGGGCAACCAGACCAAGCTGGATTTCCCCTCGCAGGCCAGCGACCCGATGGTCGGCTTCGACCACGACGCTTTCGTCTGGATGGACCTCGTCCACTACGGCGAAAACCCCAAGGATGACCGCCTCTACCGCTCGCACCTCGGCAAGCTGGTGACGAAGACCCTCAACAAGATCGTCGCCATCCCGGTCCTCAAGGATCACGGCTCGGCGGGTGTCACCGGCGCCCTCAAGAACATGAGCCACGGCACCGTCAACAACGTCGCCCGCTCGCACAGCACGCCCTTCACCAACGTCTGCAACCAGTTCATCCCGCAGATGGTCAGCCACCCGATCATCCGCGACCGCTTCGTCCTCCAGATCATGGACGGCATCCGCGGGGTCTACCAGGGCGGGCCCTTCGCCCACGATCTCAGCCACACCTGGGAATACAACGGCATCCTCTTCGCCACCGATCCCGTGTCGCTCGACCACGTCGAGTGGGACATCGTCGACGCCAAGCGCAAGAGCCAGAACTTGCCGCCCGTCGCCGCCTCGGGCAAGGCCGCCCTCGACCCTTTGGGCAGGGAAGGCTTCGACGTCCGCCAGCCCCAGCACATCGCCCTCGCCGCCGCCATGGGCCTGGGACTGTTCGACTTCAAGTCCAACAAGGGCCGCAGGCACTCGATCGACCACAAGGTCGTCCAGGCCTGACCCCGTCCTGCCCGCAGCCACTCCGAGCCTACAGCCGATTCCGGATTCCTGCCGACCCACCCGCGTCCGCCCAGGAATCCGGAATCCGCGCTCGGGATTCCTTCGGTCACCCTCGAATCAAAGGTCACCCACCGCCCGTTGCAGCCGGAAGAGCGCCAGGCTCTCGTCGTAGACGGCGTTATAGAAGTTGCTCAGCGATGTGATCCGCCGCGTCTCGGCGTCGAGGACCTCGGTGTACGTGCTGAGCTGCTGGCGGTAGCGCTCGGTCACCACGTTGATATTCTCCTGAGCCTGCGCGATCGCCAGCTTAGCGACCGGGACCCGCCGCCGGGACTGCTGAAGGTCCAGCCACCGGGTGCGGACCTGGAGCGCGATATCGGCGGCAAGGTCCTCGCGGCGCTTGATGGCCGCGCGTTCCTGCAGCTCGAAGGCCGCGGCGCGTCGGCGGGTCGCCCCGCTGTCGGTGATCGTCCAGTCGGCGTAGAAAGTCGCGGCGCCAATGCCCTGGGGGATGGCGTTATTGCTCCCCAGGTACACGAACCCCATCGCGAAGCCGACCTGCGGCCGGATCCCCGCCCGCGTGGCCTGCGACTGCGCCCCAGCGCCCGCGCCTGCTGCAAGATCCCCGCCAGCTCGGGCCGCGTGCCCATTGCTCGCAGGGTCAGCGACCGCACCTCTTCCTCGTCGCCGGCCGACGCGATCGGCATGTCGCGCACCGCCTCTTCCGCCATCGTCTTCCAGTCCACGGCGAGCGGGATCGTCGACAGCTCCTCCAGCCGGACCACCTCCGTCATCGGCCGGCAAAGATAGCGGTTATACGTCGCGCGAGCGGTCTCCAGCGCCGTCCTCGACTGGATCTCGGTGAGCTGGGCGTTCGCCAGCGAGACCTGCGACGCCAGCTCCTCGCTCCGGATCGCCAGCCCCTGCTCGAGGCGGTTGTGCACGTCCCGCGCGAACGACGCGAGCTGCTCGACGCTGCTCTGCGCCACCTCGAGGTTCTTCTGCGCCCGCAGCACGGCCACGTAAGCCTCGGCCACCGTCAGCTTCAGGTCCATCGCGGTGCGGAACTCCTCGCTCCGCTGGGCCCCGAGATTCGCCCCGGCCGCGTCGATGTTCCGCAGCAAGCGGCCGCCCGTGTACAGCGGCACGGTGGCGAACGTCAACGAAACCGGGAGGTTGATCTGACCCGGTCCAAGCACCGGCAGCACCGAGGGAAATGCCGCGCCGAGCGGATTGCTCGCTCCCGAGCCGGTACCCGCGCCCCCGGACGATCCATGGAGAAACGAGCTTGTGCTGATCCCTGGCGTCGTGGTCAAGAGGGCATCGAACGTGAAGTTCCGGATCCTGGGCCACCGGTCCGACTTCGCTGCCTTGAGATTATACCCCTGCGCCATGGAGGTCGCCTGCTGCGACTGCAACCCGGCGTTGACCCGAAGCGCGATCTCCCACGCGCCGCGCAGGTCCTCTCCATGCGCCGGTCCTGCTGCACCGACCCCGGTCATACCCACGACCGCGATCGCCGCCACGACGAACCGAAGTATCCGTTTCATCGCCGCGTCTTCTCCTCACGACGGCCCGGTCCCTGCTCCTCCGGACTCTCCGATCCGGGCCAGCCCTGACGTTGCTTTCGACCATCCCCAACGTCGCTGTTGATCCCAGAGATCCCTTCCGAACGACCGGACGTGTCGGACCGCGCGGTCGTAACGGATGGACGGCCCTTCTCCCCTCCGCGAGGCATGGCGGACCACCAGATTTACAAGGATCCCGAGCCGGTTGACCTTGACGGTTTCGCCGATTTCGCCTGTTTTGTGGTCCGCAATTCAAGTTCGACCGTTCGTCGGCCGATGAACCTAGAACAAGAAGACCCGCGGGGGTCAGTGCTCAGGGTCCGGACCGGTTTTTCCTCCTTTCGTTCGGGTTAGTAACCGCCTGGCATGGATGCAAGGTGGCAGGTCGCCGGGTCGATTCATTTCGCTAGACAGGGGTAGCAGCCGGCGCATGCGCAGGGAATGGCGGCAAAGTCCTGGCAATCGGGTTGTTGTTCCTCACGGGGGTCGGAGGGGGGCGCTGCGCGTCCGGACGGCAAGCCGTCCGACGGTGAGGCCGACTCTGAATCCGTTCGGATGACGATCGAGCTGAGCTGGGGGATAACCGGGAAGGCGGTCGATGGCTCGTCGCAGGCCGCGAACCCGGGTGTCGAGCTCCAGGTGAGCGAGGGCCGGGTCGTCGAGGCGGTCTCGTGGCCGCCGGGTCCGCGAGGCGAAACCGTCGTGCCGACCGGCTGGGGACCTTCCGAGTCGCGTGGCTGGCGGCTCGGCGTGGCGAACGAGGGGCGAGTGCGCGCCCGGATCGAGGCACCGCTCAACGCCAAGCTGATCGTCCGGGGTGGCGACCAGGTTGTGAGCGTCCCGGTGGCCGCCGTGCTCGACCGGCCCCAGCGGACCCCGATGCCCGCCGCGCTGACCGTCGGAGTCGAACGACTCGCCTGGGACTCGCTCACCCTGTCTCTGGGCGGCGCCAGCCTCCGAGGGGTTTGTCGCTCCGGGCGTCGATGTGCCGGTCTCCCTGGGCTTCAACCTCCTCTGGCCGGAGGCGACCGAGGTCTCCGTTCGCTACTCGGCCGTCCTCAGGCCGGCGCGAGGCGGCGAGCCGGTGGCGCGGCAGGACGGCCAGGAAGTTCTCCCGACGAATCGCCGGGAGCCGCCGGCCAGGGTCCTGAATCTTCGGCGCCCTGCGCGTCGAGGGCAGCTACATCCTCGAGGTACAGGCGAGCTGGGAGCCGGTTGTCCGAGAGGGCTCGCGCCTGGGCCGGTTGATCCGCCGCCGCAAGCCTGCGACCGCGGTCACCTCGTCGGTCCGTCGCGCCACGCTGACCGTGATCGACCCGGCCGCCCAGGTTGACCGGACCGCGGCGTCCCGTCGTGACGGAAGGCGGGCCGCGGCCGGCGCCGCCGAGGTCGTCGTCGACACGTTCGACCTCTCGCGCCCGCGAATCCATCGCCTGCTGGCGTCGGGCCGTTCGCCGCTCGCCGAACCCGGCCGATCGGCCTGGGACGTGCCGGCCGCCGCCCTGATCGAACCCTCGGCTCGCGACCGGGTCCGCGGCTGGTTCCAGCGCACCGAGCCCGAAACCGGCCGGCTCGACGCCGCCGACGGTGCGGGGCTGGCCTGGTCGGCCGTCGGGCTCCGGGCGTCGCATCCGGATCGGCCCCATCGGCTGACCCTCTCGCTCAAGGGTGGAGAGCCCGCCGCGCTCGGCGTCGCCCTGATCGAGGCCGCCGACCCCCGGCCCGATCATCCCCGGTCACGCGTCCTGCTCGACGCCTGCGCCGCCGGGCCCCCCATCCTCGATGATGGACCGGCACTCTCGTTCTCGTGGATCGTCTGGCCCGGCTCTGTGGAGAATGTGCTGGTGCTGTATAACCGCAGCCCCGACGCCTCGGTCCGAATCGGCACCGTCACGCTCGCCGAGGTCGACGAACTGCCCGCCCCATCCATCCGCCAGCCGACGACGACCTCCACCCGCGCGCTAGGGCTCTACCTCGAAGGCCCGCATCCCCTCGAGCCGTTCGGCGGCGATACTGCGCCCGGCGACGGATGGACGGCCGCCACGAACCTGGCCCGCTACCTCTCGTATTGTGGAGCCTCGGCGGTCGTCGTGCCCGAGTCTCTCTCGGACCGCCCCGATCGACGCGTACTCGACGGCCAGGGCAACGAGGATTCGGCCGGTCCCGACCGGCTCGAATTGCTACGTCGGGTCCTCGGTCGCGAGGGCGGGTCGCTCTGGCTCGAGCTCGCCTTCGACGGGGCCTCCGCC
Organism: uncultured Planctomycetota bacterium; assembly: GCA_963771445.1. GTDB lineage: Bacteria > Planctomycetota > Planctomycetia > Isosphaerales > Isosphaeraceae > JAKAUH01. The sequence continues at coordinate 428,150 of CAVYTQ010000005.1, forward strand.
CTGCCCGACCTGCCGCCGCCCGATTCGGCCGAGGCTGTCCGCCGCGGCCTCGTCCGGCTCGACGGACACGGCCAGCCCGTCGATGCGGTCTACCACCCGCTGAATCCCGACGTCCGCCAGGCCATGAAACGCCGCGTCGTCGAGGCCCTGGCGCGGCTGCACCCCGAGCCGGGCGCCGACCCCCGCACGGCCCCCGGCCTGGTGATCCGCCTCGGAGCCGGCCCGACCCTGCTGGGCACGCCCGACACCGGCATCGACGACGGCACCTACGCCCGCTTCGTCCAGGAGACCTTCAGCCCCGACACGGCACGGAACGTCCCGGGGCTGGGTCGCGAGGACCCCGAGCGGTTCGCCGTCCGCCTCCACTACCTCGCCGGCCCAGGTCGAATGCCCTGGCTAACCTGGCGCTCCGCGCCATGGCCTCGCTGTATGCCGAGCTCGGCGCCGCCGCGCAGGAAACCGTCCCGGGCGCCGTGCTCGCCGTGGTGACGCCCGGCCTTGACGGCGGACCCGCCGGCGCCGAGGCCCGCCGCGTTGACCTCGCCGGCCTGACATCCAGCCAGGCCTGGCGAAGCGTCGGCCTGGACTTCTCCCATTGGCCCATCGGGCCGGCCTCGCCCGTCGTCCTCCGCGGCGCGGCGCTGTCGGTCGACGCCCTCGCGCACGACCTGGCGACCAGCCCCGATCTCGACACCCTCGTCGCCCACCGACCCCGTCGCGGCCTGCTGCTGAACATCGACGGCTTGAGCCCGTCAGCGACCCCCGCCACGCCCCGCCCATCGACGATCCGCCTGACCGCGCTGCCGCTGGGGGATGGCCCCGCCGCCGACGAGCCCCTGGGCCACGCCCTCGCGGCCCTCGATGCACACTGGGTCATACTGTCCGCCGGTGCCGCCGCCGGCCACGAGGAGCGCCTCCGGCGCTTCGCCGGTGTCTTCCGCGCCCTGCCTTCCTGGCCCACCCACCCGGTCGAGGCCGATGTCCAGAGTTTCGGCACGGCCGTGCGCACCTCCGGCGACGACACACAGAGCTACCTGGCGATCACCAACGACTCGCCCTATCCCGTCCGCCTCGCCTGCGTGCTCGAAGCCCCCGATTCTGCGCCGATCGACGACCTCGGACGCGGCTTCCGCCTGGCACCGACGGGCGACGCGGGCGGCCGCAACCTCGTCCTCGACCTCGTCCCATTCGGCGTCTCGGCGATCCGCGTGGGAGTCCCCGGCATCCGCGTCGCCTCGGTGAACGCCTATCCGTCAGACGCCGTCCTGGCCGGGATGCAGGCGCGTTCGCACGAGCTCTCGCTCCAGCTCGCCCGGCTCAACCAGGCACCGGCGGGCGCATCGGCCGAGCCGCCCAACCCGGGCTTCGAGCCGACCGCCGACGCTCGCCGCGGCAACCTGCCCAATCCGACCCCGGAGGCCGGCCCCGGCGGCGAGCCCCTGCCCGTCCTGCCGCCGGATCCCGACCCCTCCGTGACGACCACCGGCGGCACCGCCCCCCTCAGCCGCTGTCCCCGGCGGCTGGCGGCTTGAGGCGGCGCCCGCGGCGGCCCGCGACAAATCCGGCGAACCGGCTGAGCCCAAAACCGAGCCCGCCGCCCGCTCCGGCCGATCGATCGCGATCGACCCGGTGAATCCCCATTCGGGCCGCGGCAGCCTGCGGGTGTCGGCACCCGCCGCACCCATCTCGGTCGTGAGTGCCCCATTTGCCCCGGCACCGCGGTCGACCCTGACCCTCCAGGCGTATTTCCGCTCCGAGCCCGCCAATGCCGCCGTGCGCGTCTGGATCGAAGGCGAATCGAACGGGCGGCCCTACGTCCGCCGTTCGGTGCTGGGAGTCTCGTCGGCCTGGGAGCCCCGCGCCGTCCGCGCCTCCGACCTGCCGCCGGCCGGCCTCGACTCGGCCCGCGTCCGCTTCGAGATGATGTCGCCCGGCACTCTCTGGATCGACGACCTTCGCGTCGTCGGCGACGCCTCCAGCCGGTCGGCTCGCGAGAACGCCCGCCGCACGATGCTCGCCGCCTTGCAGGCTTACCGAGAGCGGCGTTACGCCGATTTCGCCCGGCTGGCCGGCTCGCACTGGGTCCGCGAAACGGCCACCTCCCCCGCCCGCCTGGCCCGCTCCACCGAGGCCCGCAACCGCCCCGGTCCAACCGACGCCGAGGCTTCTGCCCTTTCGCCGGACCGTGCCCTCCGGTAGGATCGTTGACGGCATGGCGTTGCCGCCCCGGGAGGTCCATCCGGAACGACGCAGGCAAGGAGGGTTGAGGAGTGTTCGTCGCCTGTAGCACACTCTGCTTCGCGCGGGAGCCGCTGGAGACGGCCCTTCGCCAGATCGCCGAGCTGGAATTCGACAAGTTCGAGCTGGCTCTGGTCGAGGAGGGCAATCACATCCGGCCGTCCGAGGCCGGTGATAATCCCGAGCTGGCCCTCCAGCGCCTCCGGCGCGGCCCGGCCCTGGTCCCGTCCTCGCTGTACATCGATTTCGGCCCGGTCAACTGGTCGGAGCCCACGCCCCGCCGCCGCTTCGACGGCCTCTGCCGCCTGGCGAAGGTGCTGAACGTCGCCGTGCTCACCATGCACGCCGCGCCCACCGACACGCCGATGGAACACGAGATCAAGCGGCTCGCCCCGCTGGTAGGCTCCGCCATGAGCCAGGGCCTGGTCGTCGCCCTGCTGACCCACTCCGACACGCTCACCGCCGATCCCAGGGTCGCCGTCGAGCTCTGCGAGGCCATCCCCGGACTGGGCCTGACCCTCGACCCCAGCCACTTCCTCCAGGGGCAGAGCCCCACGCCCGACTTCGACGTCGTGTTCCCCTACGTCCAGAACATCCACCTCCGCGACACCGGCCAGGCCCCCGGCGAGTTCCAGGTCCGCGTCGGCCAGGGACAGATCGAGTACGCGCGGATCGTCGCCATGCTCCAGCGCTACGGCTACAACCGCTCGCTGACCGTCGCCATCATCGACCGCCTCGAAAACCCCTTCGACCGCGAGGTCGAGGTCCGCAAGCTCAAGCTGCTGCTCGAGACGCTGATCTGAACCAGGCGAGCGGCCAGGACGGGTCGCCTCGTTGGTCATCGCCGGGAACCTCGGCACCGATCTGCCCGATCGCCGGCGGGGACAAGAGTTCAAGGATTAGGAGCGCGGCCGGGAGCGAAGGTTGGCGCTGGCACTGACCCCGCTGCGGCCGAGACCGAAAGTCTCAACCCGTCCGGTCCGCCCGCCGCCCGCTCGGGAGACTGGTCGGTCAGGAAAGGATTCGGGCGATCGAACCACAGAGGCACAGAGGCACAGAGAAATCACCGAGAAATCGAGACCGTCAGTCGATCTGGCTCGCGAACATGCTCTCGAGATCGAGTTGCACCGAGGACGGAAAGGAACCGAACCTGGTCGAGGAGGGGAGGGTCGAGTCCGCGCTAAAGGCACGTCGATCCGCGTGGGAGCTCTTCTCGTCTTCGTCTCTGTGCCTCTGTGGTTCGATCGTCCCCGCAGCTTGGAGCTGGCGATGCGGATTCCTCCGCCCGGACGAGCCGGCGGTCACGCCGATGACGGCGCCGGAAACCGGCGCCGAACGGCCGTTCGTTCCGAGGTCTGGGGGGCCGAGTCTTCGAATGGCGGCCCCTCCTGATCGCCGCATAGCTTCGTGCTCTTCGTGCTGGGCACGTCTCTTGGCCCTGTGATCGTGAGGGCGAGCTACGCGACGACGGTCCTTTTTGTGCTCGGCATCGTCGCGTCGGCAGTCGTCTCCGCTAGATTCTCCGCGCGTTGCCGTGCATCCTCGGAGGATAGCCCAACGTCGCCCATATGCCGCCGGCACCGCGGCCATCTGGAATGATTCATTCCCATTCCAAGACCGGGCCAGACGCCGGGGTCGCGACGATCCACCTCGGGAACCGGCCCATGTCCTGGTCCGCCAGTCAGTACACGAAGTTCGAGGACGAACGCACCCGGCCCGTGCGCGACCTCGTCGCCGCGATCCCGTCCAACCAGGCCGGGCGGGCCGTCAACCTCGGCTGCGGCCCCGGCAACTCGACCGAGGTGCTCCAGTCGAGATACCCCGCGGCCTCGATCCACGGGATCGACTCGTCGCCCGACATGATCCGGGCCGCCCGCGAGCGGGCTGCCGGGTGTGTCCTTCACGCTGGCGGACGTCGCGACCTGGGCCGATCCCGGCCCCTGGGACGTGATCCTCGCCAACGCCGTCCTGCACTGGATTCCCCACCATGACGAGCTGTTGCCGAGACTCGTCGCGGCACTCTCGCCCGGCGGAAGCCTCGCCGTCCAGATGCCCGATAACCTCGCCGAGCCGAGCCATGTCCTGATGCAGCAGGTTGCCAACGCCGGAGCATGGGCCGGGAAGCTCGCCGATGCCCCAGGCCAGCGCGCGCGGGTCGAGACGGCCGACTGGTACGACCGCCTGCTGCGCCCCCTCTGCACCCGGTTCGACGTCTGGCGCACGACTTATCACCATCCGATCGCGGGCATCGAGGCCGTGGTTGAGTGGTTCCAGGGCTCGGGCCTGCGTCCCTACCTCACGGCGCTCGAACCGCACGAACAGCCGGAATTCCTCGACCGCTATCGAACCGCCCTGGCCACCGCCTACCCCGTCCGCCCCGACGGCTCGGTCCTCCTGCCCTTCCCTCGCCTCTTCTTCGTGGCCACCCTCTGATGCCCTCGGACCATCCTCCGGCCAGCACCGACGCCTTGCTCCGACTGCTCCATTACGTTTATTCGTTCTTGCTTTTTCGCAATGACTGCTGGTGCTCGATAGCGGTGTCTTGTCGGAACCGACAGTCTGCCGACTGTTCCGCCCGTTGAATTTGCTGTCTCCTGATCGCAACGGACAAACTGGCCATTCTTGGGAATACCATACTGAGGGTCGATTGAAGGCTACAGGGGTCGTGTACCCGTCGGCCACTCAATCATTCCTGCTCCCTTGCCAGGCCGTGCAGTCGGATAGCTGAAGTCCCCCGATGCATTCGGTTCATGGAGCCGGTCGTTCCCCGCGACCAGACAATCGCCGGCCGACCCCACGACGATTCGATCCGAGAGACCACCCTTCGCGCCGTCCGCTGAATACCCTATCTATTGAGAGATCGACTCCGTGGCGATCGATGCGGAGGGTCACAGCCCTCCCCGCTCTCGCGGAGGAAGACCCGCCAGCCCGGGTCCCTGCCCGGCCGATCGTGACCGCCGGGTCGTGCCCGGGCCGAGCCAGCCAGCAACCCAGCCCGACGGCCCCGGGCATGAGGAGCGAACCTTGATGAGCAGCGATGCCGTGACGACGATCCGCGTCGGCCATAGCCCCGACTCCGACGACGCCTTCATGTTCTATGCCCTGACCCACGACAAGCTCGACGCCGCCGACCTGCGGTTCGTCCACCAGCTCGAGGACATCGAGACGCTCAACCAGCGCGCGCTCAAGGGCGAGCTCGAGGTCTCGGCCGTCAGCATCCACGCCTTCGCCTACCTGGCCGACCGCTATGCCCTGCTGGCGTCCGGGTCGAGCATGGGTGACCGGTATGGTCCGACGCTCGTCGCCCGCGAGCCGATGACACTCGCCGACCTGAAGGGCCGGACGATCGCCATCCCGGGGAAGCTGACGACCGCCTATCTCACCATGCAGCTCTGCCTGGGCAAGGACACGCCCGTCGTGGTCATGCCGTTCGACCAGATCCTGCCGGCCGTCGCCGAGGGACGCGTCGAGGCGGGGCTCCTCATCCACGAAGGGCAGCTCTATTACGGCGAGCGCGGACTGCACAAGGTCGCCGACCTGGGCGAGTGGTGGTTCGAGCAGACGGGACTCCCCCTGCCCCTCGGCGGCAATGTTGTCCGGCGCGACCTGGGCAATGCCCTCGTCGAGCGGATCGCCCGGCTGCTCAAGCAGAGCATCCAGTACGCCCTCGACCATCGCGCCGAGGCGCTCGAGTACGCCCTCCGCTACGCCCGCGACCTCGAGCCGGCCCTGGCCGACCGCTTCGTGGGGATGTACGTCAACGACTGGACGGTCGATTACGGGCCGAAGGGTCGCGAGGCCGTGCGCACCCTCCTGGCCCGGGCGGCGGAAGCGGGTTTAGTCCCGGGCCCGCTTGACGTACAATTCGTGGGATAATCCAGGGGCTCGCCCATCCGACAACCGCCCGATTGCCAGGGGATCATCCATGCCCAGCTCCTTCGACGCCCGATCGACGTTCTCAGGTGGACGGCCAGACCTTCCACTACTACCGGCTCGACGCCTTGAGCCGGGCCGGGCTCGACGTCTCCCGCCTGCCGTTCTCGCTCAAGGTCCTGCTCGAGAACCTGCTCCGCCACGAGGACGGCGTCACGGTCACGGCCGACGACATCCAGGCGCTGGCCTCGTGGGACCCCAAGGCCGAGCCCGCAGACCGAGATCGCGTTCCGACCCAGCCGCGTGCTGCTCCAGGACTTCACCGGCGTCCCCGCGATCGTCGACCTGGCCGCGATGCGCGACGCGATGCAGCGACTGGGCGGCGACCCCCGCAAGATCAACCCGCTTGCAGCCGGTCGAGCTGGTGATCGACCACTCGGTCCAGGTCGACGAGGCCGGCACGCCGCGGCGCCTTCCAGGTCAACGCCGACCTCGAGTTCGAGCGCAACCGCGAGCGGTACGCGTTCCTCCGCTGGGGCCAGAACGCGTTCGCCAATTTCCGCGTCGTGCCGCCCGACACCGGCATCGTCCACCAGGTCAACCTCGAGTACCTGGCTCGCGTCGTGTTCGACGCCGAGGAGGACGGCGTCGCACGTGGCCTATCCCGATACGCTGGTCGGCACCGACTCGCACACGACGATGATCAACGGCCTGGGCGTGCTGGGCTGGGGCGTCGGCGGCATCGAGGCCGAGGCCGCGATGCTCGGCCAGCCCGTCTCGATGCTGGTCCCGCAGGTCGTCGGCTTCAAGCTCACCGGCAGCCTGCGCGAGGGCGCGACCGCGACCGACCTGGTGCTGACCGTCACCCAGATGCTGCGGAAGAAGGGGGTGGTCGGCAAGTTCGTCGAGTACTACGGCGACGGCCTGGCGAGCCTGCCGCTGGCCGACCGCGCCACGATCGCCAACATGGCCCCCGAGTACGGCGCCACCTGCGGCCTCTTCCCGATCGACGCCGAGACGCTCCGCTACCTCGAGCTGTCCGGCCGTCCGCCCGCCACGATCCGGCTGGTCGAGGCTTATGCCAGGCGCAGGGGATGTTCCACGGCCCCGGCGCTCCCGAGGCAGCCTACTCCGACACGCTCGAGCTGGACCTCGCGACCGTCGAGCCCAGCCTGGCCGGCCCGCGACGGCCGCAGGACCGCGTGCCGCTCCACGACGCCCGGGCCTCCTTCGCCGCCGCGCTCAAGGAGCTGCAAGCCGCCCGCCCCGCCAAGAAGAAGGCCGCCGGGGCCGCGCTGCCGATCGCCGACGGCGCGGCTCCAACGGGTCGGCGACGGCCGTGGCCGATGCCGCGGCGAGAGCGCCGCGATCACGAATGGCTCGGTCGTGATCGCCGCGATCACGAGCTGCACCAACACCTCGAACCCCTCGGTGATGATCGCCGCCGGCCTGCTGGCCAAGAAGGCCGTGGAGCGGGCCTCGAGACCAAGCCCTGGGTCAAGGCCAGCCTGGCGCCCGGCTCGAAGGTCGTCACCGACTACCTGGCCGACGCCGGGCTCGACACATACCTCGACCGGCTCCGGTTCAACCTGGTCGGCTACGGCTGCACGACCTGCATCGGCAACTCGGGCCCGCTGCCCGCGGCGATCTCCGAGAAGATCAACCACGATGACCTGGTCGCCGTCGCCGTGCTCTCCGGCAACCGCAACTTCGAGGGCCGGATCAACGCCGACGTCCGGGCCAACTACCTGGCCTCGCCGCCCCTGGTCGTCGCCTACGCCCTGGCCGGCACGATGGATATCGACCTCCAGAACGATCCGCTGGGCCACGGCGACGGCGGCAAGCCGGTCTACCTGCGGGACATCTGGCCCACCCAGCGCGAGATCCAGGACGCGATCCGCAAGTCGGTCCGCTCGGAGATGTTCCAGACCGAGTACGCCGAGGTCTTCGAGGGCGATGCGACACTGGAGCTCGCTGCCGGTGCCCGCAGGGCGACCTCTACCAGTGGGATCGCGGCTTCGACCTACGTCAAGAACCCGCCCTACTTCGACGGCATGACCACCGAGCCGCCGCCGGTCGCGCCGATCGAGGGTGCCCGCGTGCTGGCGCTGCTGGGCGACAGCATCACCACCGACCACATCTCGCCGGCCGGCTCGATCAAGCCGGACGGCCCGGCGGGCCGCTACCTGATCGAGCGTGGGGTCAAGCCGGCCGACTTCAACTCGTACGGCGCCCGGCGCGGCAACGACGAGGTGATGGTGCGCGGCACGTTCGCCAACATCCGCCTGCGCAACCGCCTGGCCCCGGGGACCGAGGGCGGCTGTGACGCGGCACCTGCCCGACGGCGAGCCGATGACGCATCTTCGACGCCTCGCGGCGCTACATCGACGAGGGCGTCCCGCTGATCATCCTGGCGGGCAAGGAGTACGGCTCGGGCTCGTCCCGCGACTGGGCGGCCAAGGGCCCCCGGCTGCTGGGCATCCGCGCGGTGATCGCCGAGAGCTACGAGCGGATCCACCGCTCGAACCTCGTCGGCATGGGAATCCTGCCGCTCCAGTTCCTGCCCGGCGAGAGCGCCGAGTCCCTGGGACTTGACCGGCGAGGAGGTCTATACGATCGAGGGGCTGACCGACGCCATCGCTGGCCGGTTCGCCTCGGGCCGCGAGCTGACCGTCATCGGCCCGGGGCGACGGCGGTTCGGCGGTCCGATTCCGCGTGGGTGTCCGGATCGACACCCCGCAGGAGATCCGTTACTATGAGAATGGCGGGATCCTGCCGTACGTGCTCCGACAACTGCTCCACGGCGAGTCGAAAGGATCTCCGGCCTGAGCCCCACCGGCCCACCAGGTAATCCGGTACGACTGTCTCACGGACGGTCCTGCCTACCCCCTCCGACTGCCGACCGATACCCTGGGACAATGGAACCTCTCGAACCCACCCGTAACGCATGCATTCAGGAGTCGTGATGATTACGGAGCAAGTGCAGACCGAGGCCAAGCCCGTCGTGAACAAGACCCAGGCGCTGGTTTGGCTCCGCCAGATGCTGTTGATCCGCCGCTTCGAAGAGCGCGCGGAGATGCTCTACCAGAAGGGCGGCAAGATCGGCGGGTTCTTCCACCAGTACAGCGGTCAGGAGCCGGTCGCGGTCGGCTCGATCGGCGTGCTGCGCGAGGACGACTACGTCATCACGGCGTACCGCGACCACGGCCACGCCCTGGCCCGGGGGATGACCGCGAAAGCCGGCATGGCCGAGCTCCTGGGCAAGGCGACCGGCTGCTCCAAGGGCAAGGGCGGCTCGATGCACTTCTTCGACGCCGAGAAGGGCTTCCTGGGCGGCCACGCCATCGTCGGCAGCCACATCCCGCTGGCCGCCGGAGTCGCCTTCGCCAGCAAGTACCGCGGCGACGACCGGGTCTGCATCTGCTACATGGGCGACGGCGCCATCAACCAGGGCGGCGTCCACGAGGCGCTCAACATGGCGGCGCTGTGGAAGCTGCCGGTGATCTACGTCGTCGAGAACAACATGTACGCCATGGGGACGTCGCTGGCGCGGTCGTCGGCGGTGCTCGACCTGACGGTCCGCTGCGCGGTCCCGTACGGCATCCCCGGCTTCACGATCAACGGCAACGACATCGAGCTGATGGCCAAGACCACCCGCGAGGCCGCCAACCGGGCCCGGGCCGGCGAGGGCCCGACCTTCATCGAGGCCCAGACCTACCGCTACAAGGGGCACTCGATCAGCGACCCCGGCAAGTATCGCCTCAAGGACGAGCTCGACGAGGCCGTCCGCAACGACCCGATCCTCAAGTACGAGAGCATCCTGGCGGAACGCGGCTGGATCGACCAGGAGTCGATCGACCGCATGCACGAGAGCGTCAAGGAAGAGATCGAGGAGAGCATCGAGTTCGCCGAGCAGAGCGAGCCGCTGCCCCTCGACGCCCTCTACGAAGACATCACGGTGGCCCCGTTCATCCCGCAGGAGTGATCATGCCCGTCCTCACGTTCCGCGAAGCCCTCAATCAGGCCATGTCCGAGGAGATGGAGCGCGACGAGAACGTCTTCCTCATGGGCGAGGAGGTCGCGCAGTACGACGGCGCCTACAAGGTCAGCCAGGGGATGCTCAAGCGGTTCGGCCCTCGCCGCGTGGTCGACACGCCGATCTCCGAGGAAGGCTTCGCCGGCATCGGCATCGGCGCCGCGATGGTCGGGCTGCGGCCGATCATCGAGTTCATGACCTTCAGCTTCAGCCTGGTGGCGATCGACCAGATCGTCAACAACGCCGCCAACATGCGGTACATGAGCGGCGGGCAGTTCTCCGTGCCGATCGTCTTCCGGGGCAGCTCGGGGATGGCCGGCTGCCTGGCCGCCACGCACTCGCACCGCCTCGAGGCCTGGTACGCCCAGATCCCCGGCCTGACCGTGATCCTGCCCGGCACCCCGGCCGACGCCAAGGGCCTGCTGAAGAGCGCGATCCGCTCGGACGACCCGGTCGTGTTCATCGAGCACGAGGTGCTCTACCACGAGAAGGGCGAGGTCCCCGAGGGCGAGCACCTGGTGCCGATCGGCAAGGCCGACATCAAGCGGCCGGGCTCGGACGTCACGCTCATCACCTACTCGCGGTCGCTCAAGGCGACGCTCGCCGCCGCCGAGAAGCTCGCCGAGGACAACATCGACGCCGAGGTCATCGACCTCCGCACGATCCGCCCGCTCGACATCGAGACCCTGCTGACCTCGATCCGGAAGACCCACCGCGGCGTGATCGTCGAGGAAGACTGGCCGTACTGCGGCCTCGGCGCCGGCATCGCCGACCGGATCACGCAGGCGGCGTTCGACGAGCTCGACGCGCCGATCCGCCGCGTGGCCTCCAAGGACGCGCCGATCCCCTACAACAGGGCGCTCGAGGCGTCGATGCTCCCCTCGGTCGACCGGGTCGTCGCGGCCGTCCGCGATGCGTCCTACGTCAGCGCCCATCTCGAGCGATCCCCGAACATGAGACCGGCTCTCCGCGATCTCGCCAGGCACGAGACAATTGGAAGACGTGCCGATCGAAGTCACGATGCCGAAGCTCAGCCCCACGATGGAGACCGGCGTGATCGCCCAGTGGCTGGTCAAGGTCGGAGACCAGATCAAGGAAGGGGACGTGCTGGCCGATATCGAGACCGACAAGGCCACCATGCAGATGAAGTCGTACGACGACGGCACGATCGTACACATCGACCATGCCGCCGGCGCTGAGGTCTCGCTCGGCCAGCGGGTGATGGTGCTCGCCAAGAAGAACGAGGATCCGCAGAAGGTCGCCGCGAGCCTGGGAGCCGGCGCAGGCAAGGCGGCTGAGAAGGCCCCGACCTCCGCCGCCGCCGAACGGTCGCGGCCGCCGCCCCCGTGGCGGCCGGCGCGGCGACGGGTGTCGTCGCCACCGGCGGGCCCGCCGATCACTCCGGCGCCAATGGCCAGCCCTCGGCCGGCAACGGCAACGGCAATGGCAACGGACGGGCCGCCGAGGAAGCCCCTCAGACCGCCGGAGGCCGCGTCAAGGCGAGCCCGCTGGCGCGAAAGCTGGCCGCGGCGTCGAGCGTCGAGCTGGCCCGGGTCCGCGGCACCGGGCCCAACGGGCGGATCATCCGCCGCGACATCGAGGCCTTCCTGCAAAGCCCAGGCCGCCCGCGCCGGGGCCGCGCCGGCCCGGGGCGATGGCTCGGCACCCGCGCCGACTCCGCGCCGGCCGCCGCCCAGCGGATTCCGCACTCGCGGATGCGCAAGACGATCGCCCAGCGGATGGTCCAGGCCAAGCAGGCCGCTCCCGAGATCCACCTGACCGTCGACATCCGCGCCGACCGGCTGGTCGCCTCCCGCGAGGAGCTCAACAGCGCCTGGCACGCGAGGGGGTCAAGCTCTCGCTGGGCGACTTCGTCACCAAGGCCGTCGCCATGGCGCTCCGGGCCCACCCGGGCGTCAACGCCAGCTTCGAGCCCGACGCCATCGTCCGCCACGGCGAGATCAATATCGGCATCGCCGTCGCCCTCGCCCGAAGGGCTGATCGTGCCGGTCCTCCACCGCGCCGATACGCTCGGCCTGCGCGAGATCCGCAAGCGCAGCGAGGCCCTGGCCGCCGCCGCCCGGTCGAACAGCCTGAGCGGCGAGCAGCTCACGGGCAGCACGTTCACGATCTCCAACCTCGGCATGTACGGCATCCGCCAGTTCGACGCGATCCTCAACATGCCCGAGGTCGGCATCCTCGCCGTCGGCGGCGCCGAGAAGCGCCCGGTCGTCGAGGGAGACAAGCTCGTCGTCGGCACCGTGATGTCCGTCACCCTGACCGCCGACCACCGCGCCGTTGACGGCGCCATGGCCGCCGAGTTCCTCCAGACCCTGAAGGGCTTGCTCGAGGAGCCGACGTCGATGCTCCTCTGAGCGGGTGAGCGCGGGCTGGTTCAGGGCGGCGGCGGAGCACCTGGCTCGACGTCGCCCTTTCACCTTCACGCACCCCGCTCGTGCCCCGACTTGCCACTCTAACCCCCTGGCCCCTACTCCATGGCTTACGACTACGACATCGTGGTGATCGGCGGCGGCCCGGCCGGCTACGCCGGCGCCATCCGTGCCGCCCAGCTCAAGAAGCGGGTACTCTGCGTCGAGCGCGACAAGCTCGGCGGCATCTGCCTCAACTGGGGCTGCATCCCCACCAAGGCACTGCTCACCAACGCGCACCTCGCCGAGTTGATCCAGAACCACGGCAAGCAGTTCGGCTTCACCGGCCAGGCGGCCTGGGACTTCTCGCAGATGATCGGCCGCAGCCGCGGTGTGGCCTCGCAGCTCAACAAGGGCATCGAGGGGCTGTTCCGCAAGTACAAGGTCGGCCACAAGCTCGGCGTGGCCAAGGTCGTCGCGCCCAACAAGGTCCAGGTCGGCGGCGAGACCGTCACGGCCGAGTCGATCGTGATCGCCACGGGGGTCCGCGCCCGTCCCCTCCCGGGCGCCGAGTTCGACGGCAAGTCGGTGATCTCGTACAAGGAGGCCATGAGCCTGCCCTCGCAGCCGAAGTCGCTCCTCATCATCGGCGCCGGGCCGATTGGCCTGGAGTTCGGCTACTTCTACAACGCGATCGGCACCAAGGTCACCGTGGTCGAGCTGCTCGACCGCATCCTGCCCGGCGAGGACGAGGAGGTCTCGGCCTCGCTGCACCAGAGCCTGACGAAGCGAGGCATGACGATCCTGACCGGCTCGAAGACCTCTCGGATCGAGACGTCGGACGCGGGAGTGAAGGCCGAGATCGAGACCCCCAAGGGCAAAGTCTCGGTCGAGGCCGACAAGATGCTGGTGGCCATCGGCGTCCTGGGCAACGTCGAGGGCCTCTTCGCCGACGACGTGAAGGTCGAGATCTTCAAGAACCACATCAAGGCCGACCCGGCCAAAGGCTATGTCACGAGCGTGCCCGGGATCTACGCGGTGGGCGACATCATCGGCCCGCCCTGGCTGGCGCACGTCGCGCATCACGAGGCGGTCTGCTGCATCGAGCGGCTGTGTGGCTTTTCGGACCGCACGGTGGACTATTCGACGATCCCCGGCTGCACCTACACTGACCCCGGAGTGGCCAGCGTCGGCCTGACCGAGAGGGCGGCCCGCGAGGCCGGCTACGAGGTGCGGGTGGGCAAGTTCCCGTTCCAGTTCAGCGGCCGCGCCCTGGCCTCCGACGAGACCGAGGGCTTCGTCAAGCTGGTCTTCGACGCCAAGTACGGAGAGCTGCTGGGGGCCCACCTGATCGGTTCGCAGGCCACCGAGCTGATCGCCGAGCTGGTAATGGCCAAGAAGCTCGAGGCCACCGAGGAGGAGATCCTCCACGCGATGCACCCGCACCCGACATATTCCGAGGCCGTGATGGAAGCCGCCGGCCAGGGCCTCGGCGAATCGGTGCATATCTAGTTCAGTGAAACGGGAACGGGCACGAGCCCTGGAAGGCGAGCATACCCCCCGGAACTGGGTCGCCAATTCCATAAAGCGCCATAGAGCGTAAGCGTCCCGGCGGGATTCGATGGCGCCGGCTGGCGCTCGATGGAGGCGTCGGAGCCATCTGAGGGTAGCCTCCAACAGTCCGTCGTGTTTCGCCCGCCAACCGCCAGGCCCGAATCACCTACTCCCCGACCAGCGAGTCAGGGGAGACATCCTCATGGCCGGCGAGCGTGGACAGGGCCTCGAAGATCCTGGGATCGGTCTTCTCGCTGAGGTAGCGAACCGAACCGTCGGCGAACGCGGCGAAGGTGCCGATGCTATGCGTCAGGCCGAACTGCCTGTCTGTGCCGATGTATGGCAAATCGGCAGTATCGAGGCCGCGGACCGTCGCGGACCCGCCGGCCAACCAGCATCCTCTCAGTCGCGGGGATTCGGCCAGAACCATCGTGAAGGCCCGGCCATCGCGGAAATCCGAGGACGTCGTTCGACGGTCGTAGCCGAACACGCCGGCACGGGGATGGCCCTTCGGCAGGAACGGTGCGTCCGTTCCCAGGCCGGCAATGCCGATGAATGCCGTCGGCGCGGGGACACCCGAGGAAACCGGGGCCTGCTGCCGACAGCGGAGTTCAGGCACCGAGATGCCGGCGACCGCGACGTTGGAGGGGCTGTCCCATGCCTGATCCAAATGGAGCAGGTTGGATTCTTCCTGGCGATCGATGTAAGCGATGGTCGCCGCGTGCAAGCATAACCGCTTCTCCGGAGGCAAGCTCGAATTGGGCAAGGTCCCGGGCGGGAACTCATCATGGATGCTCTCGTACTGCAGGATCGCCAGCAACGTGTTTCGCAGATTCCTTCCACAATTCGGAGCCTGATGAGTTTCGCGATGCGGTTGCTCAAGACGGGAAAGCCACACGCCACCGGCACACAGCACCGCGATCCCGGCGATTGTGATCATCAACCTTCGGATCGACCCGGTCAACATGACACGGCACCTCGCGACGGAGTGGCCAGCGGGACCTGTGTTTTCCAGGCGGCTGTCTCGATTCTATGGTTGTCCGAGGCATCCGGCAATTTGGATTTCGGGAGCCGATCGAGGCGTTTTCGCGGATGGGACTTTTCGAAGTCTACGCTCCGCGGGGATTGTCTCACCCGGTATCTCGTGGAGCTGACAGTTGTCGCGCCCACCCGGCCGGGTCGGCGTGGAGCAACTCCGGCCTGACCGGCGGTTCGCGGTTGGCGCAGGTCACCGACCCGGCCGATGCGACGGTCGGTGCGGTCGGGTTCGGCGCGGGTCTCCCCACGCCGCCGGCCCGGACCGGCTCTCACGGCGGTCATGCTCCAGCCTGACGCCGATCCGGTCGGGCGGGCCGGACCGTGCAGGCTGGAGCCTGACCGACATCGGCCCGGCCCGACAGCTCTCCCGAGCGGGCCGAAGGGGCCGTCTCGAGGCTTTCAGCCTCGTTCATAGCGGCTTCTGAGACTCACGCCAAACCGCAAAACAACCGGCCAAATATGAACCGGGCCACGGAAACCGCCTCCGCGACGGAAAATCTCAAGGAATCTCCAGATATTTTTTCTGCTTCTGGCCGAAGGGCTTGCGTCGAGAAAATGCCCCTCTGCGCCGATAGGTGCATTTCAGTTTCTGCAAACCTGATACATCCTGATAGTAGGGGGAGAGAAGAGAGCGGAGGGGGTACAGGGGGTTTTGGGGGCCCTGGAACACCAAATGCATGCACGCAATCCCCTCCTGGACGCCGCGAGATCGTCCCGAGCGGATGGATGTGCACGACGCTTACGGAGCGTCTCGATGAGTTCGTGCTGAGTCTGCTCGCGGATCTCGGCGTGCAGGCCGTCCCCGTGGAGGCCGGCAACATCTCGGTGAGGCGACAGCGATTCTTTGGTAGCAGAACCGCTGAGTCGATGCGCTCCGTGTGGTGGCAAGTCCTGGCCGACTGTCATTCCAACACGGAGGGGCCCCGCTTTCCACCGATCTGTCAACTCGCTCGCCGGCGATCTCCGCCGATCTGAGACAATCCCCCTCCGCGTATCCGCTCGATCATCGACAATCCCCAATGCCGGCGGGCTGGGCGGCCGCAAGAAGGGTCTTCAGTCGCTCCTCGGCCTGTTTAAGATAGCCGCTGAAGTTCGGGTCGCGGTCCGGCTGGTGGACCTGCCGGGCCATCGCCTGGTGGTAAGACTTCAGGGCCTCGGAAAGGCGGCCCTGGTGGTGCAGGATCAGGGACTTGAGCAGCAGGTCCGAGGTTTGAAATTGACCGTCCTGGGCCTTCCGGGACTTCTCCAGGGCCTCCGTCGCCGCCGGTAAGTCATGCTGGTGGAGACGCGCGAAGAGTCAGCAACCGCCATCTCTCCGGCTTCCCCGGAATAGCCTCAGCGGCCTGCTTCGCGAGATCCGCCGCCCGGTTCAGCTCGCCCGGCCCGGACTCCTCGCGGAAAACCAGCAAGCCGGCGAGACGGAAGAGCATCTCCGGATGGTCGGGGACGAACTCCAATCCCCGACGCAAGGCCGTCTCCCGGTCACGGGTGTATCCGAACTCCGCCAACCTGCTGGCGAGCTTCAGGTAGATCGTAGCCGCCCAGTAAGCGCTCGGCTTCCCAGCCTCGGATGCGGCCGGGCCTGTCAGTCGTTCGCACAAGCTGAAAAGGTCGCGTCGTTCGCGGGTAGCCTCGTCCGATCGACCAGATTCCTCGAGCCATCTGGCGAACTGGAGGCGAAGGATTGCCGCCTGGTCCACCTGAGTGGGGTCGCGGGTCTCGACCGCGATACTCTCATTGAGTCCGATCGCAGTCCGCAACGATGGCTCCGCCGTAGCGACGTCGCCTCGCGCATTCGCCCGAAGGAGATACCCGAGGTAGTAATGGTCGTCAACGAGGCCGATACGAAGCTCGAGATCCTGCGGCGCATCCGCCAGGAGTTTCTCGTAAATGGCAATGGAGCGACGGAAATTCTCCGCCGCCTTCATATCCCTAAATCCGACCATGCGGGTGAAGCCCAGTCGCCGAAAACCCAGCGCCTGAATTCGAGGCGCCCGATCCTGTGAGAGCCGTTCGTAGAACGACAAAGCCCGGCTGTTGTACTCGTTCCGCTCCTTATCGTACTCGGAGCCATCGCTCGGAGTTGCCCCCATGGCCCACCGCCCCATTCCACTGATCGTCAACTCGTCGGCCGTCTGGAGGAGCTGAAGTCCCTGCCCGACATCCTCTCGGGCTCGGGCTGTCTGCTGCTCCTCTTGCCAGAGCCGCCAAAGGAGCCCCGAGCCGATGCCGACCGCGATCAGGGCCACGCCCGCCGCCGCGCTCAGGGGCGCCCAATGCCGGCGGGCCCACCGACCGAGCCGCTCCCAGGTCGACGGCGGCCGGGCCTTGATCGGCAGATCGTCGAGGTAGCAAGCGAGGTCGTCGGCCAGCTCGCGCGCGAGCTGTAGCGTCGCTCGGGCTCCTTCGCCATCGCCTTCATCACGATCGTCTCCAGGTCGCGAGGAATCGAGCGGTCGATCCGCCGCGCCGGGACGGGCTCGTCCTGGGTGATCTGGCGGAGCAGCTCGCGGCGATCCCGGCCGGAGAACACGGGGCGCTTCGTCAGCAGCTCGTAGAGTGTCGCCCCGAGGGCATAGATGTCCGATCGGGGGTCGAAGCTCATTCGACGTCCCAGTGCAAGCTCGGGAGCCATGTAGCGGAGGGTGCCGATCAAATCGCCGGTCAGGGTCAGCCCGCTCTCGTCCTGGAACCGCGCCAGGCCGAAGTCGGTGATCCAGAGGTTGCCCCGATGGTCGAGGAGGAGGTTGGACGGCTTGATGTCGCGGTGGAGGACCCCCATCGAGTGGGCATGTTCGAGCCCCTCGGCCGCCTGGATCCCCAGCCGGGCGATCGCGCGAAACGGGTCGCATCCCTCATAGGGCGTCACCTCAACTAGAGGCTCCGTCGGCGCGAGGCGGAAGTCGGAATCGTACTCATCGGGCGAGTCCCCTTTCAGTCTCTCGTCCAGGTCGTTCGACGCCGCGCAATCCTCGTCTTCCTTAAACAGGGTCGTGGCGCAGCCGCCGTCCGGGCGACGCCCGAGCTGATTCTCGAGGATGTCGGCCAGAGTACAGCCCTCGACATACTGCATCGCGTAGAAGTAGACGCCGCGTTCCTGTCCGACCGCGTAGATCGGCACGATGTGCGGGTGGTTGAGCTGAGCGACCGCCTGGGCTTCGACGCGGAACCGCTGGACCCGGCGCGGGTCGAGGACGCCGGCGACGGACAGGATCTTGACCGCGACACGTCGCTCCAGGGAGAGCTGCCGCGCCTCGTAGACCACCCCCATCCCACCACGACCTACCTCCTGGATCAGCCGATAGTCGCCGAGGATCGTCTCGGGAGGGAGGACATCCGAGCTGGACGCCGCCGGTCGCCCGGAACGCAGGCCGCCCGCGGCCGAGTGGAGCAAGTCCAGGACATCGAGCCCCTGGGCCAGCTCGGCGGCGATCTCGGGGTGGCGGGCCAGGAACTCCGAGCGCGACGGCCGGTACCCCGATTGCAGTTCGGCCAGGTACTCGTCGAGGCCGGCGGCGACCCGCGGGTCGTTCGCCGACGACGACTCCCGGTGCATCGAGTCGCGAGGTGAAGCCACGTCTTCGATCCTGTGTGCTTTCATAGCAGTTCCCCGAGCGTCCGGCGCAACTGGTTCAACGCACGCAGCCAGATGTTCTTAACGCTATCCTCCGTCCGGCCCAGCCGGGCGGCGACCTCGGCGAAGCTCAGGCTTTCCATGTTCCGCAGCGAGATGACCTCTCGGTAGGCCGGGGGCAAGGCATCGAGCGCCCTGGCAACCACCTCGGCTCGTTCGCGACGCGACGCCTGCTGGCTGGGAGAGCTCTGCGGTGCGACGAGTTGACGGTTGACCGTCACCATCGAGGTCTCGCCCAGCTTGCCGACGAGCCGACGCTCGCGGCGGAGGTCTCGACGTCGCGTGCCGACATACCGGCGCACCTGGTTGGAGAGGATCGTCGCGAACAGCCTCCGCAGCCAGCACACGAACTCGGATTCCGAACGACCGCGGAACCGCGAGATGTCCCGGTGGGCTTCCAGCGAGAGCTCCTGCATCAGGTCGTCGATGTCTATCTTCGCGCGAAGCCGCCGGCCCATGTAGAGCCGGGCCTGGACCTCAAGGGCACCGCGGTACCGATTGATCAATCGGCCCAGGGCCGGCCCGGAGCCCTGCTTGGCGAGGCCCACCAGTACTTCGACGTCGGTTTGCATGGATCGCCTCTCCCACCTCCCGCGGTACGGGATCCCGCGATCGGCCGGGTTTCGGAAACCGTCGAGCCCACCCGAGGGCCGGCGGTCCGGGCCCCCTCGTCACGCCCGTCCTGACGCCGGCTCGATCGGACGACCACGGGCACCACCCGTGGCGCTCCCGAGACGCCAGGTCCTGCCCGCTGGCGCGACGGCTCCATCACTCGTCGGACGCGAGCTACGTAGGTCCAGGAGCCGGACGATCTCGTCGCCGCCGGAGTACGCAAGCCAGCGGCCGTCCGGCGAGTAAGTGACCGACCGTACCCAGAAGCCTTCCTTCACGTTAACCATCTCACGCCCGGTGACAAGGTCCCAGACCTTGATCGAACGGTCCATATTGGCCGAGGCCAGGGTCAGTCCGTCCGGGGAGAACGCCACATCATTGACCCCCCAGGAGTGAGCGGACAGGCGGGAACGCTCGGCGCCCGTCTCGGGGTCCAGGAGGAAGATGGCCGAGTCCTTTTCGCCCTGTTCGCCCACGACCACCGTCCGCCCGTCCGGCGAGAAGACGACCGACCGGATCACCCCGGACGGCCGGTTGACCAGGACACGCGACGGCATTCCCGTCGAGATATCCCAGAGCAAAGCGCGTCCTTCCTGACTCCCTGATGCCAGACGCTTTCCATCGGGCGAGAAGGCGAGGGTGCGGACGGTCCGGGCATGTCCACGCAAGATCGCCCGCTCGCGGGCCGACGGCACGTCGAGAAGCCGGATTGTGCCGTCCTCGGCACCCAGGGCCAGGGTCCGACCATCGGGCGAGAATGCCGCGGCATGATAGGTCTCGCCCAGAAGTTCGGCTGTTCGCACGAATTCCGGACCGCGCGACCAGATGGTGAGCTTGCGATCGCCGACCGCTGCCAGCGTCGAACCGTCGCGAGTGAACGCCATCTTCAGGACGACGGCCGCGTGGGGAAGGACGACCGGGACGACCGGGCGCTCGCCATCCCATCGGCTCAGGTCCCAGAGCCGGATCGTCTCGTCGAAGCCGCAGGATGCCAGCGTGCAGCCGTCGGGGGAAAACATTACCGAGACCACCAGACGGGCGTGACCGACCAACCGGGCCGACCTTGCCGAAGACCAGGGGAACCGCAAGCAGTCGGACCAGAGCACCGCCGTACCCGCCAGGATCACCAGGACGAGCACCCGGAATTCCCGCGAGAGTATCGTGACACGCGTCCTGCCGCTCGACACGCGACCATTCACCGGGTCCGCCGGGGATACCGAACCCTTCTCCTCCGAATCGTACTCGCCGGCCATGGGGGAGCACTCCTGTCACGGGATGAGAGCATGTTCCGACGGTGCCCTGCCGCAACGCCGAGGATGGCCCGGGCCTGCCGACAAGAGGAAGGCTCCGCGCCGCGATCGGCTGCGACTTGCGCCACGACGAGCGTCGAGAGAGAGAGACCGCCGAATAAGGATCAGGAGGACCGACGACTCGCGGGCCTCCTCCTCTCCCGAATGAGTCACCGACTCGGCCCGCCAAGCGCCGCGGAATCCGAGGTTTTTCGGAGCGGGGCCCGGGGTCTGAATCAAAGCCCTTATCTCTTCAGGCGTTGCGCCCCGGGGACATGCTCAATCCGGTGAGGACACCTTGGAGAGATCCTCGTGGCCGGCGATCGTCGAGATCGCCTCGAAGATGCGCGGATCGATCGTCGCGGGGAGGAAGCGGACCGAGCCGTCCGCGAACGCGACGTTCACGCCCTGCGATCCACTGGTGGCGACGTGCAGCCCACCGAATTGGCGACCCGGGCCGATGTAAGGTTGCTCGGTACGATCCAGGCCGCGAACCGTCGCCGGGCCGCCTGCTAGCCACGAATCCCGCACCCGCCCCGACTCGGCCAGGACCATCGTGTAACTCGTCCCGTCGGTGATATCCTTCAATGCAGTCTAACGATCGTATCCGAAGATACCGGCGGCGGGTGGCCCGAGGGCAGAAAAGGAGCGTCGGCACCGACTCCGGCGATGCCGACGTAGGGCGTCGCGACGCCGCTTCCAATGCCCCGCCGCGATGCCCCAGGACAGTTGAACCATCCAATACGTTGTGAGGCCACGCGGAGATTCGGATCACCGCACCAGGCCGCTTCCGGATCAACATGCTGCGCGAGGTCGTCCAGATCGTTATACGCCAGCGTGGCGAAATACCAGCTCAGCCGCTCGTCCGGTTTCAAACCCGCATTCGGCCAGGTCCCTCGCGGGAAAGATCCCGTTCTGCTGGCATAAGCGAGGAGACCCAGGACGACGTTTTTCTCCCTTGAGGCACACTGCATGGCGGGGGTGCATTCGAATCGACAGAGAGATCGCGACTGAATGCCTACGTAGACCCACAGAAATGCCGCCGCCCCGGCGATCACGAGCATCATACGGCGAATCGTCCACCGCGGCATGCCGGCGCCTCAGAATGGGGCATCAATGCAAATCGCTCAGTCCACTGGCCTCGATCTTACCGATGTCTCGAACCGGTGGGAATGTAACTGGTCGTCGCCAGAAGCTGCGGGCTCATTCCCCCGGCTGGTCGCTCTCGAGATGGATCAGGCCGTCCTCATGCTTGATCGCCTTCCCCCAATGGCGGGCGTTACCGTCGTCCTGGGGCGAGTCGCGGGTCACCACGTCGATCGGGTACTCGCCCGTCGCGGCGTCTTTCAGGAGCGCCTGGATCTCCTTGGTTGTTCCGGCATCGCCCAGCACTCGCCCTTCGCTCGTCACCCGGTAGAAGGTCGTGAACATCGTGAGAAACTCCGCTCGGGAAGACCCTGTCCGTACCGCCCTGATGCCGGCTACCCCTCGGGAACCGGCATAAGCCATCAACCATCCGAACGCAAAACTCGGGCCGATACCACCTTCGCTCACGGTCCGATAGAGGCTCGCGGCAGACCCTTGACGGGAGGGTCGCGACAGGCGATAGTAAACCTTTGAACACTAAATCGCGGGTTCTGATCGAGCGGCGAGCGAGGGTGGTCCCACGGGACGCCCGACGAAACGGAGTGGCTCCTCTTGGACGGATATGATGCCTTCCCGTTGCAGGAGCGAGACCGATGGCCTCGTCCACCCCGATTCGAGCTGTCACCGTCCCCGGGCCCTGCCTGGCCCAGGGACTTTATCGATTCAACGTCCGGCAGTTCCGGCGAATGCTGGACGACGGAACCATCGCCGAGGATGAGCGTGTCGAGCTCATCGACGGATTGCTGGTCTCGCGGGCGAGGCGGAGCCGACCGTACATCCTGGCCGGGAACAAGGGGCTGAGGCTGCTCTGGCGCATGATTCCGGCCGGATGGCACGTCGCCAAGGACGTGCCGATCCTGGCCTCGGACTGGAGCCGGCCGGAGCCCGACCTCGCGGTGATCCGGGGCGTCGTGGACGACTACGACGACCGCGAGGTCACCGCCGACGACACGGCGCTCGTCGCCGAGATCTCCGAAGCGAACCTGCCCGCCGATCGGTCCGACATGGCCCGCGTCTATGCACTCGCGGGAATCCCCGTCTACTGGATCATCAACCTGGTTGACGGCCAGGTCGAGGTATTCTCCGACCCCCGGCGCGACGGTTATCAGTCCCACGTGATCCTGGCGAGAGGGCACGATCTTCCCGTCGTGATCGGCGGCGTCGAGTCGGCCTGGATCGCGGTGTCCGACCTGGTGCCGTGAAACGAGCTCTCAAACGGCTCGGCCGATCATTGCTGGAACCGCAGCTCGTGGTTCGAGAGCCGCTCGAATCCGTCGGGAGTGATGAGGTAGTTCCGCTCGAACCGCATACCGCCCTCGCCCTCGATGTAAAGTCCCGGCTCGAGGGCCACGACGTCGCCGGCCACGAGGGTATCGGTGCTCTCGGGCACGAAGTACGGAGGTTCGGGATGGCCGAGGCCCAGCCCGTGACCGGAGTGCGAGGTGAAGGCGTGGTCGAGTCCCAGCGAGGCGAAGTGAGCACGGACGGCGGCGTCCACATCGCGGGACGCCGTCCCGGGCTTCAGGCGGCCCTCGCCGGCCCCGATCGCGCCCATGCATGCCGCAAAGAGCTCGCGCTGACGCGGCGTCGGGACCGCCGCCGACCGCGAACGTGTTGGTGAAGTCGCCGCGGTAGCCGGAGACGACAACCGAGAAATCGAGCAGGAGCAGGTCGCCCTTCTCGATCGTGCGACCGGTCGGCGGCCCGCCCTTTTCCCGCTCGCAGCGCGGCCCCGAGGCGAAGTCGCCGTAGACGATCACCTGCTCGTCGATGCCCTCCGAGGCGGCGCGGAGCACCAGCCGGTAGGCGTCCATCTCGGTCATGCCCGGTCGGATCTCGGCGAGTGCCGCGGCGTGTGCGGCCTCTCCGGCTCGCATCGAACGCCGCAAGGTTTCGACCTCGTCGGGGTCCTTCGAGCGGCGGAGCGGCCGGATCAGCGGGCCGATGTCGACCACCTCCAGTCCCGCTCGCGCCGAGCGCAGGCCATCGACCACGCCCGTCGGGACGCACGCCATCTCGACGCCAATCCGACGGCCGGGCACCTGGGCCAACCGCTCCAGTGCCGACTCGACCAGCAGGCCCCGCCGATACGGGGCCGAGTGCTTGCCGTCGTACCACTTGGGGGTAAACCGCTCGTTGACATGCGCGTTTCCAACGTAAGGGCCGAGCATGTCGTCGGCCACCAGGATCGACCGGCCTGGCTCGAGGATCAGCAGCGCGCCCGACTCGACCGTCCGGAAGACGAACGGCGAGGGGACATAGCCGGCGAAGTAGATCAGTTGCGACGGATCGCCCAGGATGAGCGCGTCGCAAGGTGACGGCAGTGCACTCCAGAGCCGCTCGCGACGCGAGGCGCATCCCGTGGCACTCAGCATGATTGCGGCTCCCTCTGCGTGCGACGAGATCGGTGGTGCGATCCGAACCGATCAGCGCTGGACACGGGCCGATCCTCCCTTGGCCAGGGCTTCGACCTCGGGCAGCCTGGCCATGGTGACGTCGCCCGGGAAGGTGGTCAGCAGGGCGCCATGGGCCCAGCCGAGCCGCAACGAGTCCTCGGGCGAACGCCCGGCGATCATCCCGTAGATCAGCCCCGCGGCGAAGCCGTCGCCGCCGCCGATCCGGTCGATGACGTCGAGCTCCATGGTGGGGCTGACATAACGCTGGCCCTCGTGCCAGAGCACGGCCGCCCAGGAGTGGCGATTGGTCGAGTGGACCTCGCGGAGGGTCGTGGCGACGAGCTTGATGTTGGGGAACTGCTGGGTGACCACGTCGATCAGGCCGAAGAACGCCTCGGGATCGAGCTTGGACTTGCCGTGGACGTCCGGCCCCTTGATACCGAGGCCCATCTGGAGGTCTTCCTCGTTGCCGATCAGGGCGTCGAGCTGGCCGGCGATCTCGCGGGTGACCTGCTGGCCCCGCTCGGCGCCGCCGACGGAGGCCCACAGCTTCGCGCGATAGTTGAGGTCGAACGAGGTGATCGCGCCGGCGGCCTTGGCGGCCTTCATCCCTTCGAGGATCAGCGGGGCGGTCGTCTGCGACAGCGACGCGAAGATCCCGCCGGAGTGGAACCATTTCACGCCGTTGCCGAAGAGATTCGCCCAGTCGAAATCGCCGGGCTTGAGCAGGGCCCCGGCCTCGTTCGCCCGGTTGTAGAACACGACGGGTGCCCGCACGCCCGCGCCCCGGTCGCTGTAGACCGTGGCGATGTTCGGGCCGCGAACGCCGTCGTGCTCGAACCACTTGTAGAACGGCGTCACGCCCATCTCGCGGACCCGAGCCTGCACCAGCTCGCCAAGCGGGTAATGGACCATCGCCGTGGCGATGCCGGTCTTGAGCCCGAAGCAATCGGACAGGTTCGCCGCCACGTTGTACTCGCCGCCCGAGACGTGGATTTCGAGCGACCGTGCCTTGCGGAACGGGATGATCCCCGGGTCGAGCCGGTGCACCAGCGCACCCAATGACAGGAAATCGAGGTTGCCGTCGTCTTTCTTGATATTCATCTCTGTCTCCGGCTTTCAGTTTCCCGTCTTCCGTCTTCCGTGCGTCCCTGCCGCGGTCCGGAGGCAGAGGCAATTCTCCGAAAACGGAACACCGAACGCTGAAAACTCATATCCGAATACTACGCCAAATTCACGAAGACCTTGAGCGCCTTGTTTTCCTCGAGGAGATGCATCATCTCCTCGTACCCGTCGAGGCCGGCGACGGGGTGGGTGAGGATTCTCTCGGTCACGCCCGGGTAGGTGAGCTCGCCCTGCGAGAGGGCCTGGATGCCCTGCTCGAAATGCTTGCGGTTGCCGTTGACGCTCGAGACCAGGAGCTTGTTGCCGAGTACCCATTCCAGGTTGATCCTGGCCCCGTCGATGGTCACGTCGTGCTTGCCGCCGGTGATGCTCGTCCAGACCAGGGCACCATTGTGGGCGAGGACCTCCATCGAGCGGAAGCAGACCTCGGCGTTGCCGGTCGCCTCGAAGATCAGGTCGGGTTTGCCGACCTTCTTGACCAGGTCGTCGAGCGGCGTCTGCTTGCTGCTGACGTAGGTCGCGCCGTAGGCCTCGGCGATCTCGGACTTGCGGTGCGGCCCCGGTGTGGTGGCGATGGTGTAGACCTCCATGTTCTGGAGCCGCAGCATCATCGTGGCGAGCAGGCCGATCTGGCCGGCGCCCATCACGAACGCGCGGCGAGGGTTCCAGACCTGGAGTCGCTGCTGGGCCAGGTACGCCTGCTCGATCGCCTTGGCGCAGACGCTCATGGGCTCGGACAGGACGCCCAGGTGCTTGAGGCCCTTGGGGACCTTGACGATGTACGCCGCATCGTCGACGAAGGACTCGGTCAGGTACCCATGGCAGAGGTTGATCCCTCGCTCGTAGTACGTCTCTTCACTGGTGATGTCGTTGCGGCCGATCAGGTCATAGATCGACCCGCCGGGGCGGCGGACGGTGCATGAGACGAAGTCGCCGGGCTCGACCTCGGTCACCTTGTCGCCCACCTCGAGGACCTGGCCGAAGCTCTCGTGGCCGATGACGAGGTGGTCGCCGCCGGGGGGTGCGTTGCCGTACAGGGCCTCGTTGATCTCGCGGTCGGTGGCGTCCACACCCACCTGAAGGACCTTCACCAGCACCGCGCGACCCTCCGGGATGCGGACGACGTGCGGGTGCGGCTGGTCGGTCAGCTTGGGGGCCGGGATGTCCCGCAGGTGGACGCTTTTCGGCTTGCCCGGCAGGACGGCAACGGCTTTCATCGAGGATTCGCCTGATCACGAGGACTCACGATCGATCGCGCGGAGGCCCGCTACGGGCCCCGCCGGACTCCGATTCTATCCGGACGGGCGCAACCGTTCCACTCCGAGGGGGGCCCGGAGATGCCGGAGGACGGGGCGGGCAGATCGGGCCCCACCGCGGCCTCCGGGGTGATTCTGGCGAACCCCATGCCGCATCTGAACATTCGGCCCACGACGATCGCCACTCTGGCCGGAGACGTCGGTCCACACGGCGACCTCTCGCCGGGGTAGAGCCGTTCCCGGGCCGGACCGGGGCCGCGATCACGGCGCCGAGAACTTGTAGATCGTCGTCTGGGCATACGTCGCGCCGGGACGCAGCACGATCGATGGGAAGTTCGGGTGGTGGAGCGAGTCGGGATAATGCTGTGCCTCGAGGCAGAATCCCGCGTTCTTCTTGTAAACGACGCCCCCCTTCCCCTTGACCGACCCGTCGAGGAAGTTACCGGTGTAGAACTGGACGCCCGGCTCGGTCGTGTACATCTCGAGCACGCGGCCGCTCTTGGGGTCGCGGGCGCGGGCCGCGAAGGCCGGCGATTGCGTGCCGGGGCGGATGACGTAGTTGTGGTCGTAGCCGCCGGGCTCGCCCTGGATCTGGCCGATCCGGGCACCGATGGCCGTCGGCGTGGTGAAGTCGAGCGGGGTCCCGCCGACGGGCGCGAGCTGGCCCGTCGGGATGAACTGATCGTCCGAGGGCGTGTACTGGTCGGCCGCCAGCATCAGCTCCTGGTCGAGGACGGTGCCCGAGGCGTTCCCCGCCAGGTTGAAGTAGCTGTGATTCGTCAGGTTGACCGGAGTGGCCTTGTCGGTCGTCGCCGAGTAGTCGATCCTCAGGGCGTTGTCGTCGGTCAGCGTGTAGGTCACGGCGACCGAGAGGTTCCCCGGGAAGCCTTCCTCTCCGTCGCGGCTCAGGTAGGTCATCTTGACGGCCGGCCCGGCAGGTCCGGAGACGTCCTCGGCCTTCCAGATGACCTTGTCGAACCCCTTCAGGCCGCCGTGGAGCGTGTTGGGACCGTTATTGGCGGCCAGCTTGTATTCCTTGCCGTCGAGTGTGAACTCGGCCCTGGCGATCCGGTTGGCGACCCGTCCGGTGATCGCGCCGAAATGGGGGTTCTTGGCGATGTAGCCGTCGAGCGTGTCGAAGCCGAGCACCACGTCGGCGATCTTCCCCTCGCGGTCGGGGACGTGCAGCTCGGTGACGATCCCGCCGTAGGTCATGACCTTGGCCGTGACGCGGCCGTTGGACAGCACGTAGAGCTCGACGGGCGTCCCGTCCGGCGTCTTCCCGAATTCCATCTTTTCCACGCTCCTTCGGCTCCCGGCGGCCTGGCCGGCGCCCGCTTCGGCGGTCGGCGGCTGAGGCATCCCCAGCAATGCGGCAACGATTATGATCCGCTTCATCGGCATCGGCATCGGTCATTCCCCCTTTGGACTTCCTCTCAAGATAACCCGGCTATCCGCGATCGCCAGGGGGCTCTGGAAAATCGACTAAGGAAGGTCTGACTCGATCGTAGTACGGATACCCCGTTCGAGATCGAGGCGGCGGCTGGACAACAGGTGAAAGCGTCATGACAGTCAATTGCCCGGATGGATGGCGTGGGTGTGCACCCCAGGTCCCGAGTGCGCCGACAGCGGGGAGCGGCGCCGAGGTTTGACTCGCGAAACAGCAGGGGGAACTTATGGACTTGCAGCTCTGGACGAAGGCCGAGGACAAGAAATGCACGATTCTCGCACTGCGAGGGGATGAGGTCCATTGTCTCGAGGTGCGCGGCGACAAGGCGCGCCAGGACGCGGCGCGGATCGTCGAGGGCCTTCAGCAGGGGCAGGAGCCGTCCGCCCTGGGTGCCACGACGGTCACGACGCTGAAGGCCAGCTCGATCGCACAGGCCCGGGCCTGTCCCGATAACGAGATCGTCGAGCTGCATCCCGAGGGGGGACAGGACGGCAAGGTGGTGAAGTTCCCCACCGGCGACAAGAAGGCCGGCGACGTCATCCGCGCGGTGCTCGCCCGCTCGGGGCGAAACTACCAGGAGGGGCGTCAGGACATCACGGCGGTCGAGGCGGTCACGCCGCCGATCGTGATCGGCGTCATCCTGGGGATCGTCTGGGGCCTGGTCTACATGACGGCCAGCGAAATTGCATCGGGAAAGGGAGTTGACGTCGTGCACGGCCGCAACCGGATGATCAAGCGTCTGTTTGTGTGGACCGCCGAGACGCTCGGCATGAACGGCACCCTGCTGCTCGGTGCCGGGCTGCTGGCGCTGATGCTCTACTGGGGCGGGATGCGGCTGTTCAAGCGGCCTCAGCGGACGGTGTGGTTGCCCGCGGGAGCCGCCGCCTGAGCGCCAACCGAAGCTGCGGCATGGCCGTCGCCAGGGAGAGTACCGAACTCGTCGCCAGCAGGGCCCACCAGGGGCGATCACCGACCCAGGCCGTATAGGGGCTGACATCGTTCAGCAGGCCGACGGTCGCGGTGATCGTCCCCTCGGTGAACGGCGCGATCCGGCCGACCGTGTGCCCGAGCGGGTCGACAATCGGCGCTCCAGCCGGTGGTCGTCGAACGGACGAGGAACCGACGGTTCTCGATGGCCCGGAAGGTCGCGATCAGGTGATGCTGCCTGGGTGCCAGGCTGTGGCCGAACCAGGCGTCGGAGGTGATGTTCACGAGAAGCTGCGCCCCCTTGCGCCGCGTCGCGAGCGAGGGACGGCACGGTGTCCTCGTAGCAGATCAAGGGGGCGACCTTGAGGCTGTACCCGGCCCCGTCGGCGCGCCGCATCGGGTAGTCGAAGACCCGGGTCTGCGTCCCCGCGCTGAAGACGCCGGCCTTGGCATTGAGCCTCTTGAGCGCGGGGAAGTAGTCGGCAAGCGGCATCGATTCGCCGAATGGGATCAGGATCTGCTTGAAGTAAGGCAGTGGCACCTGGCCGTCGGGATAGACGGCGAACGCGGCGTTGAACTTCTCCTCATTGGGCAGGAACGAGTAGGCGCCGACCAGGAAGGCCGAGCCGTCGTCGGCCCAAGGGAGCTTGGGAGGCTCGCCGACCGAACCGATCGCCGCGGGGATGTAGGCCGGGACCGCCCCCTCGGGCCAGACGACGAGCGAGCCGGGGTGGGCCGCCTTGCGGCTCAGCTCGAAGATCCGCGCGAGGTACGCACGGGCCACCCGGATGTCGCGCTTCTCGTCGTTGGCGACGTGTCCCTGCACGACGATGATCTCCTGCGGCAGGCCGCGCGGCGATCCGTAGCGATCCATCATCGCGAGGCCGTAGGCCATCGCCAGTCCGAGCGCCGCGACCGGCACCAGGAAGCCCCACCGCCGCTCGCGAAACACGGCGACCCGGACGAGGACCTCGGCCGTCCAGAACACCAGGAACGAGACGGCCATCGCGCCGCCGAGTCCGGCGACCTGCGCGATCGGCGTGAACGCGAGCTGCGTGTGGCCGAAGTGCCAGGGGAAGAGCCGGGGGACCAGGAGCTCGGCCAGGACGACGGCCGTCGCCGAGCGTAAGGCCAGGGCGTCGAACGGGCGGGGCAACAGGCGATGGATCACGGCGATGACGGGGAATTGCAGCGCGGCGAGGCCCACATAGAGCGCGAACACCAGCGCCGCCCCCGCGACGCCGAGGTCCCCGAAGACGACCACCGTCCCGAAGACCCAGTGGAAGCCGATGATGTGCCCGATGACGCCCGCGACGTAGGCGGCCCGGAATCCCGCTCCCGATCGCAGGGCGAATACCAACGCGGCAGGCGGCCACCCAGGCGAGCCCGGCGGCGAGCGGGGTCTCGGGGACCAGCCAGGCGGTTCCCAAAATGCCCACGCCCATAATCCAGCCCACGCCGACGCGTGCCGACGGCCCGGCGACCCGCGACGCGACTTCGGGACGCATTCGACGCCAGTGGTCGGGGCGGGCAGCGGGCGCCTTGATCTCCGGTCGGACGGATGGAGCTGGCGGACTCGGCGCGATCGACATCCCTGTCCTCCATTGCGCGGGCGTTCGGCCGCCGGATGCCGCGGCCATCGCGACCGGGGCTCGACGACCGTCGGCGCGCCCGATGATAGCCGGAACCGCCGGGGCGTCAACGTCGGGTCGGGTCGGATGCCACATCCCCGAGGCCCAGGTCCCACCTTCATACCGGGCGATTCGCGACGGATTTTGAGTTGACCGCTCGATGTCGCCGACGGGAATGGCCTATGATGGAGCCAGGGGGATCGTGCGTGGCGAATGTTCCGGACTGTCCGACCCACCCCGAAGGAGACACGCGATGCGACGACTCTCCAGGCGCCTGAAGATTCTGCTGGGATCGACCTCGCTGGCCCTGTTCCTGGTCCTGATCCCGGCCGAGAAGGCCGGCGCTCAATTCATGGGCTATGGGTACGGCTATCCCGGCTATGGCTATGGCTACGGCGGCCCGGGAATGGGTTATGGCGGGGGTGGTTGGGGCGGATATGGCTACGGATATCCCGCGATGGGCTATGGGGGAATGGGAGGGGGCGGCTACGGATATCCCGCGTTCGGAGGCGCGGTTGTACCGGCCTACGGCGGTTACGGAATGGGATACCCTGGCTACACCTACGGCGGCCTGGGGTATGGGGGATTTGGCTACGTCCCGGGCAATATCGGCCTGTCAGGCGTCGGGTTCTGGAATCCGATGTTCGGCGTCGGACTCACGCCCCTGGGTACGCAAAGCTTCATGACGGAGACACGGCTGCTGGGGCGGGTCCCCCGCGTCTCGAACCGATACAGCACCGCCGCCTATGGCCGACGCTATGTCGGGACGGCTTACGGAGGCAGTTCCGCCGGGGCGGTCTACCGAGGACCTCAATGAAGCCGGCGGGCGCGGCTAATGCCGCCGACCGATCAACCTGGTGATCGGCGTAGGGTGAGCGATGCTCACCCTACCTTCCGACCTCGTGGTTCGGTTCCGATACCGCACGGACGCTGACGACACGTGGCCTGGCCCGCGGAGCATTCCGTTCGAGGAGACTTCCCAGCCGAGGCCCGGGGTTGAGCTCGGCTCAGGTGTCCAGGCCCATCTTTTCGAGTGCCGGGCGGGCGCGCTCCCGCATGTCGTCGAACACCCCGCGGGCGGCCCCGGTGAAGTCCTCCATCGGGACCTCCATCGTCTGGCAGCCGTAGGAAAGGGCCAGGTAGTCCTCTCCGAGTCCGAGCAAGGCGTCCGGCACGCCCAGCACCTTGTTGATCGCCATCCGGGCGACCGGTGCGGCCACGGCGACGCCCGCGGCCACCGCGGCGCCGGCGACGGCTCCCCAAGGGTCGTCCTGGCCGTCCTCGCGCAGGCTTTCGCGGGCAACCCAGCCCCCCGCCAGTGAGTGCGGGATCAGGAGCGGAAGACGGTAGCGAGGCGGGAAGACGCCGAGCTTGTCGAGCAGCATCTCACCCATTGCCGCCGTGATCCAGTTCTGGCGACTGGGCCATCTGCGGGACGTCGCCAGGAACGCCGGCCCTAGCGCGATCTTCAGGCCGCTGAGGGCCGCAAGGGCCATAGCTCGTTCGAACGATCGATTGCTGTCACGCATGTCTAGTTCTCCTTGCCCCGCGCAGCGGGTCAACGACGCGGAGGGTCTTCGCTGGACCCCCAGGTTGCGGTCGCGCGATGCCTGTTCATCGGTTCGCGATCGGTTTCCGCGCGCACAACGGCGTAAGCTGAGCAAGAACAGTGCCGGCGCCGGAGAATCGCCGGGGCATTCCGATGGGGCCCGCGTCGTTTCGCGCGTTCGGCCCTCCCTGGCGCTCTCTCAGGCGTCGCTTGGGGGCTCGGGATCGGGGCTGAAGCGGCCCGTCAGGCACAGCCCGCCATCGGAGACGAGGACGGCGCCGTTGAGGTTGGAGCCGGCCTCGCTGAGGACGAAGATGGCCAGGTTGACGATATCGTCGATGGCGCCGAGGCGACGGGTGGGAATCTGCATGCGGAGCTGGTCGGCCATCGGGCCGGGGAAGAGCCGACGCGCGCCCTCGGTGTCGCCGATGGGTCCCGGCGCGATCGCGTTGACGCGTATCCCCAGCGGGCCCCACTCGACGGCCAGGGTGCGGGTCATGGCGTCGACGGCGGCCTTGGCCGCGGCGACGTGCAGTTGCCCGGGCGTGCCGCCGTAATGGAGGGTCGCGCTGATGTTCAGGACCTGGCCGCCGTGGTCCTTCAGCCAGGCGTGATAGGCCGCTCGGGTGACGTGCCAGGTCCCCTTGGCGTCGATGTCAACCACCGCGCCGAAGCCGTTGGGGCTGAGGTCGGCCGATGGGCAGGGGAAGTTGCCCGCCGCGTTGTTCACGACGATGTCCAGGCCGCCGAGCTCGGCGATCGTGTGCGCGACGGCCGCGTCGACCGCCTCGGGCTTGCGGACGTCGGCGGGGATCGACAGGCAGCGCCGGCCTGTGGCCGCCTGGATCTCGGCCGCGGCAGCGGACAGGTTGTCGGCCTTGCGGCTAACGATGGCCAGGTCGGCCCCATGGCGGGCGAGGGCCTCGGCGATCCCCCGGCCGATCCCGGTGGCGCCGCCGGTGATCAGGGCGACCTTGCCGGTGAAAAGCGAATCGCGAAAGATGCTCATTCTGAAGATCCGTCATGAGGGTGGATCATGCCGCCGCCTTCCGGGCGACATGTCGAAACGATACACCGAGGGGGTGGCCGGCATCTACTGAGCGTCGCCGAAAACACACGGGGCGGCCGGGTATTGGGAGTCGGTTCCATAGAGGTCAATTTGACGGATGTAGGGTGGGTGAAACCCACCGACGAAGGCCCCGGGAATATGGCGGGTTCCACCCACCCTACAGGACTCGCCCTCCCGAGTATAACCCGCGGCCGAGGAAGGCACTCAGTGGGCGTGGGTGTGAACCGGGATGAACAGGTCCGAGGCGGAACGGCTGGCGGTGACGATGTGCCGGGCGAGAGACCGGGGTTGGATGCTCGGATTAACGCGGTGCGCGATGCGGGTCGGACGATGCTTGTGCTTGCCGTGGGAATGACCGCTCTCGTTGGGGGCAATGCTCTGGCCAACCGTTGAATCGATTGCATTCGCCGCGGGGACGGCGTTCGGGGCAGCCTGGGCAGCCGGGGCATCAGCCAGGTTGTCAGAGGCCACCGTTCCAGTCACGTCGGATACGGCGGCGGCTGCGATCAGGGTGGTTGGTCCGGCAGGCGGGGTCACAGTCGCGTCTGAGCCTGACGACGGCGATGACGTCGAGGCCGCGGTGTCGGTGGAGTCCAGCGACAGCGGGGCGATGAGGCTCCTGACGGCGAGTCCGGCATTCGTCGAGGAAAGGGCATTGCCGCGGACGACAAAGTCGGTGAAGCGTCCGGTTCCGCCACTGGTGAACAGGCCGAGACCGCCGGCGGCGAGCGAGCTGCCCGAGTATGTCTCCTGTACCGCACTGGCGCCGTTCAGGTAGAGCGTTGCGCTGCTGCCGCTGAGGACGAGTCCGAGGAGCGTATCCTGGCCCGAACGGACACCCTTGCTGGCCACGGCGTCGTTGACCAGCCCCGTCGCCGTGGCGTGGCCGAGGATCAACTGGCCGGTCTGGGGGTTCATGGCGGCGAACTTGAAGCTGGTCGAGCTGATGTAGTCGTAGACCAGGCCGGCCGTGGTCGTCGTGTTCACCGATGCCTGGAGCTGCTCGTAGGTGGACTGTGTGGAGCTCACCGAGAAGATCGAGATCGCCTGGCCGCCGGTCGCCGTCCCCTGGTAGGTACTCGAGGCCAGCGACCACGAGCCCGACTTGACGCTGAACGGCGACGGGATGCCGGTTGTGAAGTCGGTCGAATCCTGGAAGACGAAGGTCGGGTGGCTGCCGGCGGGCAGGCCCGAGGTGAAGTCGAAGCCCAGCGTGTCGGTCGCGGTGGCGCCGAGGATCTGGTCGAAGCCCGACGCGCCGCCCGACACGGTGACGCCGCCGGTGATCGTGTCTGTGCCGGGCCCGCCGTAGATCGTGGCGTTGCCCGGACCGCCGTAGATGGTGGCGTTGCCGGTGCCGGCGTGGATTACGTCAGTTCCGCCGCCGGTGGAACCGACGTCGATCGAAACATCGGCGACGACGGTCGAGCCGCTCAACGTCAACTGGGCGTCACCGCCGAAGATGAGATCCTTGCCCGAGCCGCCGGTGATCGTGTCGTTGCCGGGCCCGCCGATCAGCACCTGGGTGCCCGAGCCGCCGGTGATCGTGTCGGTGCCGCCGGTG
The DNA here is from genome assembly GCA_963771445.1 of uncultured Planctomycetota bacterium. Classification (GTDB taxonomy): domain Bacteria; phylum Planctomycetota; class Planctomycetia; order Isosphaerales; family Isosphaeraceae; genus JAKAUH01. Next base: position 462,906 of record CAVYTQ010000005.1, read on the forward strand.
CCGGGATACGTGCTCCGGATCGTCGAGGCCGTGAAGATCGAGGCCGCCCCTCCGGTCGTCGCGATCGAGCCGTTGGCGCCGAGGATCACGTCCGAACCGGTGCTGCCCGTGAGGGTATTGTTGCCCGGCCCGCCGATGATCAGCGTGGTCCCGCTGCCGGCGGTGATCGCGTCATTGCCGCCGACCGTCGGGCTGGTGCTGGTGACCGAGAGGATCTGGCCGTTGGCAAAGGTGGCCGTGCCATTGGCGCCGAGCAGGACGCTATCCCCCGACCCGCCCTTGATGGTGTTCACGCCGGTGCCGCCCATGACCAGGATGGTGCCCGTGCCGGCGGTGATGGAGGTCGGATTGCCCTTGCTCGGGTCGGTGGTGGCGTAGGTCACCAGGCCATGCGAGATCTGCACGCTGCCGCCATGGCCGATGATGACATTGTTTCCCGAGCCGCCGGTGATCGTGTCGGGGCCGAATCCGCCGATCAGGACGTCGTTGCCCGACCCGGCCGTGATCGTGTCGGCCCCGCCGGTCGTCGGGTCGATGGTCGAGGCAGCGGTGATCAGGCCGGCCGAGAAGCTGGCGCTGCCGTCGGACCCGATGACCACGTCGCTCGTGCCTTTGGCCGTGAGGCGATTCTTGCCGGGTCCGCCGATGATCAGGTCGATACCCGAACCGCCCGTGATCGTGTCGGCCCCTCCGTTTGACGGGTTGATGGAGGCGACGTCGGCGATGAGGCCCGAGGAATAGGTGGCGTTGCCGTTGGCGCCCGAGCAGCACGTCTTTGCCCGAGCCGCCAGTGATCGTGTTATTGCCGGCGCCACCCATCACCAGCACGGTGCCGTTGCCGGCCTGTATCGTGTCGTCGCCGCCGGAGGTCGGGTCGGTGGTCGTCGCCGACGTGATGACGCCCGCGGCGAACTGGACCGAGCCGTTGTGGCCGATGATGACCTCGTCGCCCGAGCCGCCGTTGATATGGTTCGAGCCGAAGCCGCCGATGATGACGTCGAAGCCGGGCCCGCCCGTGATCGTGTCGATGCCGCCGACCGTCGGGTCGATCGTCGATGCCGAGGTGACCAGCCCGCCCGAGAGCGACGCCATGCCGTCGGAACCGATCACGACGTCCCTGGTGCCGCCGGAGGTGATCGTATTCTGACCCGGTCCGCCGATGATGAGGTCGATACCGGAGCCGCCGTGGATGACGTCGTTGCCGCCATCGGTGAAGCCAATGCTCGCTATGGAGGTGACCAGGCCGCCGGAGAGCGAGGCTTTGCCGTTGGCGCCGAGCAAGACGTCGTTACCCGCTCCGCCGGTGATCGTGTCGTCGCCGGTCCCGCCCATGATCAGGGTGTTGCCCAGGCCGGCGTTGATGGTGTTCACCCCGCCCCGGGTGAGGTCGGATGTTGCGCCGAGGATCTGCCAGGACGGGCCGTACTGGACGTTCGGAAGTGAGGATAGGCCCTTGAACCCGTAGCCCAGCCCGAGCTGAACGCTGCCGTCGTGACCCAGGATGACGTCGTTCCCCGCCCCGCCCGTGATCCAATTGGCCCCCAGCCCGCCGATGATGGCCTCGGTGCCCGGTCCGGCGGTGATCGTGTCGTTGCCGATGACGGTCGGGCTGATCGTCGTCGCAAGGGTGACCTCGCCGCCCGTCAGGCTGGCCTGGCCGTCGGAACCGATCACGACGTCGATGGTGCCGGACGTGGTGATCGTGTTGTTGCCGGGACCGCCGATGATCAGGTTCACCGCCGTGCCGCCATGGATCGTGTCGTCGCCGCCATAGGACAGGTCGATGCTGCTGACCGAGGTGACGAGCCCGCCCATGAGCGTCGCCATCCCGTTGGCGCCGAGCAGGAAGTCGTACCCGCTGCCGCCGGTGATCGTGTCGTTACCGGTCCCGCCCATGACCAGGGTGTTGCCCGAGCCGACGATGATCGTGTCGGTCCCCTTGTCGGTCGGGTCGATCGACGAGGCGCTAGAGACCACGCCCGAGGTCAGTTGGACAACTCCGTCGTGGCCGAGGATGACGTTGTTGCCCGGTCCGCCGGTGACCGTGTTATTCCCGGCGCCGGCGAGGATCTCCTCGGTGCCCGGTCCGGCGGTTATGGTGTCGTTACCGCCGATGCCCGGATCGATGCTGGTTGCGTACACCGGCAGGCCCTGGAGGACCTGGACCCGGCCGTCGTGGCCGAGGATCAGGTCGTTGCCGCCGCCCGTGATCGTGTCGCTCCCGGCGCTGCCCAGGATGATGTTGTTGACGGGCCCGCCCAGGATCACGTCGTTGCCGCCGACTCCGGGGTTCGTGGTGACGATCTGGACGAGGCGGCCGGCTCCGAGCTGGACGACCCCGGAGCTGCCGATGATGACGTTGCTCCGGCGGGCGCCGGTGATCTGATTGGCGCCTGGGCCGCCGATGATGATGTCCGATCCGGCACCGCCCGTGATGACCTGGTTGCCGCCGCTGGTGGCGAAGGTCGCTGCGAGCTGCAGGGGCACGCCACCGTTCAGGGTGACGGTGCCGTAGCCGCCGAAGATCACGTCGTTGCCGGTCCCGCCCGAAATCGAGCCGGCACCCTCGCCGAAGATGATGTTGGAATCGGCAGGCGCCTGCGGCCCGTAGATCGGCAGCGCGGGCACGGCCTGGAAGCCGGTCGGGATCGGGCCGCCCACGATCGTGGTCGTGCCGCCAACGTCGGGGCCGACGGAAATCAGGCTCGACGGCGGCAGCAACAGCCCGCTATTCATGTCGCCCGGTCCGCCGTTGCCCAGGATGGTGACCACCTGGCCGCGGGCGTTGATGTAGAGCACCTCGCCGCGGTGGCCGAAGATGATGTCGTTCCCCTGGCCGCCGGTGATGTGGCTCGTCCCCTGGCCGCCGAAGATGATCAGGCCGAGCGTCGAGGCGGATGCGTCGACCGTGCTGTTGTTCGCCAGCCCGAGGTACTGGCCGAACGGACCCTGCGTGTTCAGGGCGAACGGGCCGTCGACCCCGGCGGCCAGGTTGACGGTCACATCGTGCGTCCCCAGGCCGGTGTTGAGCGTGGTGATGCTGGTGAGCGGGTTGCCGGCGGAGTTGGTGACGCCGGTCCGCACGAACGTGCCGACGACCTGGACATTCACCGTGCCGTAGCCGGTCCAGTAGGTGATGCCGCCGGCGTAACTTCCGGCCGTGCCGACTGCGGCCGAGTAGTCGATGGCCGCGGGGGCGAACCCGTCGAGCTCGATCTCGCTGTTCGGCAGCCGGGTCGGGCTGGTCGGGGCGTTCGTGATCAGGGCGTTCGGCATCCCCGAGACCGACCCTTCGTTGCTGATGAACAGCTTGTGCGTGCCGACCCCGGCGGACAGGTTGAGGTTGCCCAGGATGCCCGAGAGGTCGCCATACAGGAAGTCGGCGGTCGGTGCGGTCTGGAGGTTCTCGTTGGCCACCGACGAGACGAAGAACTGCTGATTGCCGCCGTGGCCGAAGATGTCGGTGACCGCCGTCGTCCCTCGGATGTTCACCACGTTGTCTTCCGGCGCCAGGTCGAGGTTGAGCGTCGTGACGCTGTTGTAGTCGATCCCCTGGCCGCTGGAGCCGATCACGACCTGGGCCTGGAGCAGGCTCGAATCGACGGCGAACAGGGCCGCCACCCCGAACGGCAGCCCCGTGATCGAGAAGCCCGAGGCGGTCGCCGTCACGGCGATCTGGTTGCTGCCGAGCAGGCTGGCGAGTGCCGACTGGACGGCCGCCAGCGGTGGCGTTCCAGGGCAGCGAGTAGGTCACCAGGCCGTTGCCGGCCTCGATCGTGTACGTACCGCCCACGGCGCTGAGCCCGACGAGGACCGAGGTCGCACCCTGCGGCGTGACCGTCGCGATCGGTGCCACGCTGAGCGTGAACGGTTGACCGGCCGTGCCGGCGAGCAGCCCCTGGTAGGTGACGTAGTAGGTGCTGCCGACCAGCTCGACCAGCACGTCATTGATGCCGAGCGGCACGTTGTTGGCGGAATGGATCAGCCCGGTGCCGGCGATGGCGGCGATCAGGTCGTCCTGGAACTGGTTGGCCGTCTCGCCGACAGTCAGGTTCACGGTCGCCAGGTTATTGCCGATCGCGACCGGAAACGTTCCCAGGGCGGCCTGGACGGTCACCGACTGGACGATATCGATCGACGATTCCCGGATCTGGACGCTGGCCGCCGTGCCGGATGAGTCGGAGACCAGGCCCGTGGCGTCGGCGATCAGCGTCAGGTCCTCGCCGGCGATCTGCGGTCCTCCCACGAATCCGATGGTGTAGGTGTTGCCGGCCAGGCTGACCGTGACGGCGGTGACATTCGGCAGGTTGAGGGCCGACAGGGCCGCCTGCACGCCGGCGGCATCCAGTTGATAGGGCAATGCCGATGTGATCGGCCCGCCCTGACCCACCTGGAGTTTGAACGAACCGCCGATGGCGTGGCTGACCGTGACGACCTGGACGACCGAGGGATGGAGGTCCAGCCCGCTTAAATTCGACCCCGTGAGGACGCTCACCGAGTTCGCCGGGTTGCCCGAGTCGTCGAGGTTGACGGTGCTCGTGCCCGTGCCGCCGTTGATCCGCAGCAGGCCGCCGAGCTCGGCGAGCACTCCGCCGGCCGGCGCGGCGAAGTGGTTGATGTTCACGCCGAGGTAGGTGCCGTTATAGTTCGTCCCGACGTCGATCGTGCTGGTGCCCGATCCGCCGTCCACGGTCACGAGGCCCCCGGTCGTCTGGATGTTCACCTGGTCGGCACCCGCACCGCCGACGATCGTCGTCGAGCCGACGTCGGTGCTCGACACCTGGAGCTGGTCGTTGCCCTGGCCGAGATCGACCTGCAAGTCCTGGATGTCCGCGTAAGTGATTCCGCCGGGGTAGGTCTGGCCCTGGATGACGACCGGCGAGCCCATCCCCAGGCCGGTGATCGTCGTGGCCGTCAGCACGCCGCCCAGCGAGGCGACCGAGTCGTTGTTGAGCACGTTCAGGACGTTCACCTGCTGCGAGGGGAGCGCCTGGAGGGCCGGGTTGGGCTGCGGCACGAACGTGTTGCTGTCCGTCTCGCCCAAAAACAGGAGTGGTGGCGGGGTCGTCAGGCTGACGCTGGGATCGACGCCGCCATTGATGTACAGCGGGCCCTGGATCTGGTTCACGGTCCGGGGCTGGGCGGCGATGACCTTGACCTGGGCGCCGTTGATGACGTTGTCGTCCACGGCGCCGACGGTGACGGTCTGGGGAATGTTCCAGTCGGCCGGCGTGAAGGTCAGGGTGAGCGGACCCGCGTGTCCGTCGAGCAACAGGTTGCTGGCTGTCCCGGAGAACTCGTAGGTGATGTTGACCAGTCCGCCATTGGCCGCCCCGACCGCGGACGTGAAGCTCACGACCCTGCCGCTCACGGTGTAATCGGCGGGGTCGAGGATCTGACCCGCCAGCGAGACCTGGACGGCGCTTGCCAGGGCCGGCGTCATCAACAGCGTGAACTGCCCGTTCGTTGGGGCTGAGTAGGTGAATTGCTGGTCGAGCATCCCGCCCGTCGGGGTGCTGATCGGGGTCTCGGTCACCGTGACATTGGCGGACGGCCGCTTCGTGAGCACGACGGTGTAACTGGCCGTGTACGGGGCCCCCGAGGTATTGACCGAGCCGAAGGTCGGGCCGACCTCCATGAGGTTCGTCGTGCCGCCGACCTGCTGGGTAAGGACGCCCGCCGCATTGTCGTCAACCACCGAGACCGTGAGGCTGACAGGGCTGATGTTCGTGTAGAGCGAGCCGTTCGCCGCGGTGAAGCTCGTAGTGACTGTGGACCGAACGAAAGCCGTGAACGGTCCCTGGACGACGCCGTCCTGGGCCAGGTTGACCGCGACGGTGACCGGGACGTTCCAGTCGGTCGAGTTGAACGTCAGGCTGGTCACCGCGTTGCCGCCCGAGGTCAGGACCAGGCCATTGGTGGCGGTCAGGTTGACCGTGACGATCTCTCCCGCCAGCGGTGCGGTGCTCAGGCGGACGCTGAAGGTGTCACCGGCCCCGCCCTTGAAGACCGTCGTCGAGCTGTCGGCGAACCCTGTCGTCGGGCTGGTCGGTGTGAGGACCACACCGCCGACATTGCTCGCGACGACCTGGATGGTCAGCGATCGCGCCGTCACGCTGGTGTAGTCCAGATACGTGGGGATGACGACGTTGGGAGGAGTCGTCACGGTCAGGCTGTTGCGGATGTATTCGGCCGTCGTCGCCCCGACGGAGATGAGGTAATCGACCACGACCGAGGCGTTCCCAGCGGCCGGCGCCGACAGGCTGAGGTTGAGGGTCGCCCCGGAGACGCTGTACTGCGAGGACGGGATTGCCGCGCCGGCGACCGTGACCGAGACGACCGAGTTGGGCGTCTCGGCGAGTCCGAACGAGGCTGATGTCCCCCCATTGGGCCCAAAAGCGAATGTCTGCGTCTGGTTCGCCTGGGCGCCGGGGGCCACGGCGTCGGGCGGAGCGACGACATAGACGGTTTGCGGGGTTGACCAGTTGGTCGCGTCGAAGGTCAGGTAGGTCGTCGTCAGGAACTGCGGGAACGCCGACGTGTAGAACTCGAGCGGCTGGGCCTGGTCGTTCGGCAGGCCGCTGCCCGAGATGTTGACGCGGACGACCTGGCCGGCCTGCGGCTGGTGGGTCAATACCACCGAGTACTCGGAGTACGTCGAGCCATCGCCGGCGGGCGTCGGGGCGAACGATCCGGTCGGCAATGGACCGGCGACGACCTGCAACGGACCGATCGGCGTGACCACCACGCCCGCCGAGTTGGCATCCGCGACGTTGGCCGAGATGCCGCCGACGACCACGTTCTCGTACGACGGGTCGGTGCTTGACGTGCCCTGGTTAATGAGCTGGCTATAGCCCTGCTGGTCGTTGGCGGCGACCTGGGTCGGCTGGTTATTGGGGCTGCCGCCCACGTCGAAGGCGTTGCTCCCCACGCCGCCGTAGATGTGGGTCACGACGCCGGGGTCGGTCCCGAGCACCTCGAACGTATTGTCGCCGGCCAGGCCCTCGATATTGAGGTACTGGATGCCGATCATTGTGGCGAACAGCCCCGCCCCGAAGACTCCCTGGGGGGTGATTACAAAAGTATCGCCGAGCTCGGTGGCCAGGACGTTGACGGTGTTCGTGCCCGGACCACCGAGGATGTTGACCGGGGCGTTCACGGCGTACTGGATCAGGTTTTCGCCGCCGCCGCCGAGGATGCTGGTGGGCCGGCGAGCCGTATCGTTGGGCTGCGAGCCGTAGAGGGCGAAGGCGCGGACCGTGAACACGTTGGTGCTCGGCCCGCCGATCAGGGTCAGGTTGGCCAGGTTGCGGTAGACATTGAAGGTGTCGTCGCCGTTGCCGCCCTCGAGCGTGGCCGGCTGGCTGATCCCGTTGCTGATCCAGCCCTGCGTGGTCTTGGTGAGGGCGAGCGAGTCGTACTCGAACGGATACTGCGGGTCGAGGTTCGAGGTCGTAAAGAGCTGGCCCACCTGGAAGACGTCGCTCCCCTGGCCGCCGATGATCGTCAGTGCGGCCGTCGTGTCGTCGAGGGCGAAGTAGTCGTTGCCCTGGCGGCCGTAGATCCTCAGCCCGCCGTTCATCGTCGCGTCGTAGTTGACCCGCTCGGCGGCGATCGTCTGGCCGTTTGCAATCTGGAGCATCGCCACGAAGCCGGCGCGGACGAGGAACTGGTCGCCGACCTGCGGATTATTGGCGCCGTAGATGTTCAGGGTGTCGATGTCGCCGGTGCCCGAGTCGTGGACGTCGATCTGCGAGACCGGAGTCGATTCGGGGTTGGTCTGCCCGGTCAGGTAGGCCGTGATGGTGTTGGTGCCGTATTGCGGGTCGATCGCCAGCAGGGCGCCGATGCCGTTGACGTGGGTCTCGTTGCCCGCCGCATCGACGTTGACAATGTAGCTGCCGACATGTCCCGTGATCGTTTGCGGGACGGCTACTGTCCTCGTGAAGTTACTGTTGAATTCGACGAGGACCGTGCCGGTCACCGGCGTGGTGAAGTTGATGACCCGGCTTCCCAGGGCGAAGGTGTAGCCCACGCCGTAGGCCTGGGCCACTCCATTGACCAGCACGTTGACCGCGGCCGTGCTCTCGAGGAGCGGCTGGACCGTCAGCGACGTCGCCGCGACCAGGCCGCCGAACGTGGTCGGCGCGGGCTCGGTCGGGTCGTTGAAGTAGACGTCTACCGATCCGGTGACAGGGGTCTTGAAGTTGATCCGCTGACTGCCGAGCGAGTAGCTGTACTGATTGCCGTACGTCAGCGTCGTGCCGTTGGCGACCACGGTGGCCGACCAGGGGGTCGTCAGGATCGGGTGCACCAGCACGAAGCCGGCATCGACCAAGTTGTTGAACGGCTCGAACGCGGGGACCGTCGGGTCGTCACCCTGGATCTCGGTCGGGCCGGAGACCGTCGTGACGGTGAAAGTATCGCTGCTCGGCCCGCCGTTGATGCTGGTGGTCCCGGTGCCGGTGCCGGCGACGTTGAACCCGTCGCTGCCCGAGCCGAGCCGCAAGTACAGCGCGGCGACGCTGGTGTAGGTGATCCCGGCGGGCGTCATGCCGAGACCCGTGAGCGTCGTCGATGTCAGCACCCCGGTGCGGGCGAGCGTGTCGGCACTGTCGTCGACCACCAGGCTGTCGAAGCCGGGCGAGGCCGCTCCATGAACCGTGAGTGCGCCCTGGATGCCGGCGAGCGTGCCGTCGAAGTTCCAGCCGCCCACGCCGGCCTGACTGCCGACGTTGACGGTTTCCTGGCCGCCGCCCAGGTTGATGGTGGTCGCGTGGGCCGTGGACTGGACGTTCAGGACCTGGTCGCCCGGGCCGCCCTGGAGGTTGGTCGTCGTCCCGGTGGCCGTGCTGGCGATCGTGAAGAAGTCGTTGCCGGGCCCGAGGTTGATGTTCAGCGTGGTGATCGAGCTGTAGTCGATCCCCACCGCCATCCCCAGGCCGGTGATCTGGGTCGAGGTGAGCCTGCCCACCTGGCTCAGCGAATCGCCGGTGTCGTCGACATTCAGCGTGGCGTTCCCCGCGCCGCCGTTGACCGTGAGCAGGGCCGAGATGTCGCCGACGATGCCGTTGATATTCTCGAAGACGATCCTGCCGGTGCTCGGGTCGGGCCAGAGGCCGGCCAGGGTGCCGACGTCGATCGTGTCGGTCCCGCTGCCGGCCTGGACGGTGACCGGCGACTCGATCGAGCGGACGGCCACCTGGTCGTTGCCGTTGCCCGTGTTGAAGGTCACCGGAGTCGAGTCCGTCCCGGCCGTCCCGAAAGCCCCGATCTGCGTCTGGACGATCGTGAATGTGTTATTGCCTGTGCCGCCCGTGATCGTCAGGTTGCTCACGCCGGTGAAGTTGACCGAGCCGGGCATCCCGCCGGTCATGACGACGACATGCGTGTTCTGCGCCTGCTGGAGCGGCTGGGTGCTGGTGTAATAAACCGGCTCGCCGCCGTAGTCGAGGTTCGGCTCGGTGCCGAAGTACACCGCCGGCTGGCCGCCCGAGTAGGTCCTGGGGACCCAGGTGCCCTGCGGGCTCAGGATGTAGACCGGCTCGCCCACCGAATGGTCGAGGATCGACAGCCTGTAGGTGATCACCACCTGCGAGCCCTGTGCCGGCATGAAGCTCGGGGTGACTGTGACCTGAGTCCCGGTAACCGAGTACTCGGCGGACGACAGGTCGGTGCCCGCCACGGTCACGTCGATGAAGCCGTTGGGGGCGGAATTCAGTGTGAAGGTCTCGGTATTCGCCACGCCGCCGACGAACGTGAAGAACTGCGTGGCGTTCTGGCCGATCGTCGCGGGCGTGTAGAGCTCGACCTGTCCGTTCGAGTCGAGGACCAGGCTGCCCGTGGAGTTCACGACCGGCTGGCCGACCTGGAGCGGCTCGTTGCCGAAATAGTACATCGGGTCGCCCGCGGCATGATAAGCCTGGGTCGCGATCGACAGGGCGATTTCGGAGACACCCGCCAGGGTCGCGCTCGGGTTGCTGATCGTGATCGTGTTGGCGGCCGTGTTGACCGTGTAGTCGGACGCGGGAAGGTCGAGGATCGCGGTGCCTCTATAGGCAACCAGATGGACCACGTCGCCCGCCTTGAGCCGGTACGAGAAGCCGGCCAGCGAGTTCAGGTTGAGCGTGCCGTTGAACGACGAGCCGAATGGCCCGTTGAACACGGGCGGCGTGTAGGCCGTGCCGACCGCAACGGGCTGGCCATGGGCGTTCACCACGTCGAGCACCGGGTCGCCCGGGTTGTGGATGGCCGACTCGCCGCCGCCATAGGTCAGCAGGTTCTGGACGCTCACGTTCAGATCGTTGCTCTGCGCGATCACGCTGACCGTGCTCGAGACGACCGAGAGCGTCGTCCCATCCGTGCTCATCGCCGTGATCATGTAGACGCCGTCATCCCGGGCGCCCACCGTGCCGGACACAAGGACCTCGTCGCCGACCGTGAAGCCGTCGAGGATCCAGCTACCGGCCGAGCGAGTGATGGTGGCCAGGTTGCCCCCCTGCACCGCGACGAAGCTCAACGTCGGGCTGCCCGTCATGGCCGGCGCGGTGGGGACGAGGTGGCCGTTGGCGTCACGCGTCAGCTCGCCGCCGAGGTAGACCACCTGGTCGCCGTTCAGATGCGCGACGGGGTCGCCGGCGATATGCAGCATCGGGTCGCCGGCGTTGTGGATCAGCGGCGCACCGGTGGGCCCGAATTCCGCCAGTCCGGTGAGCAGGTTGAGCACCGGCTCGCCGCCGGAATAGTGCAACGGCTGGCCGGTGAACGGGTCGAGGACCGGCTCGCCGCCGTAGTAGAACTTCTGGACTGGCGAGGCGGCCCCGCCGTCGTAGACCGGCTGGCCGTTCACGAGCTGATTCACTGGGATCTGGGTCACGTCGAGGCTGCCGGTCACCGAATTCGGCTCCGAGGCATCGTCGATTGTCAGCGTGTTCGTTCCCTGCTGGGTGACCTGGCTGTCAGTCAGTATCGTCCATGCGATCGCGTTGCTACGCCGGACCGGGATGTCGAACGGCTGATTGGTCGGCGTCGTGGTCAGGTTGCCCTCGCCATCGACGTAGAGCGGCGACCCGTCGGTGAAGTCGGCCGCGTAGACTGCCTTGGTGGTGACCGTGAAGACCTGGTTGTTGTTCGCGTCGAAGTAAACCGCCCGAGCGCCGGGGGTCCCCTGGGCGACCTGGGTGATGACGGGTACGCCGGTCAGCGTGCCGTCGGTGGTCGGGTTGCCCTCGGAATCGAGGAACAGCGGGTTGCCGTTGCCGTCGGTCGCCTGGACGCCGTATTCCTGCGAGCCCCACTCCTGGACCTGGTCCATGATGATGGCGCCGGTGGAATCGAGCACAGAGGTCCAGATCTCGAGCGGACCGGCGACATTGTTCGGGTCGATCGGCTGGACCACGGGTGCAAGGTGGACCTCCGCCACGACCGAGACGTCCGAGACACCCGACTGGGCCTTGAGTATCGAGCCGGAGGCCAGGTTGAGGACCCTGCCGCCACCGGTAATGGTCGACACGATGTAGATGCCGTCGTTCTCGCCGGTGCCGGTGCCCGAGACAGCGATCCGGTCGCCGGCGAGGAAGCCATCGGTCGACCAGTTGCCGGAATTGCGGGTGATGGTCGCGAGGTTGCCGCCGCCGGCCGCGACGAACGTCAGGGTCTGGCCATTGCTCGAGCCCGCGAACGAGCCGGCGGCCGTCTGGGTATTAATGAAGACCAGCGGCAGGTTGCTCAGCAGGCTGGTGCCGACCTGGGCGCCCGTCTGCGGCACGGTCTGCTCGAGGAGATGGGCCGTGCCATTGACGGTGAGCTGGCCGAGGATCTGCTGGAGGCTCTCACTGCTGCCGACCGCCCTCGTCTGGCCATCGACCTGCTGGACGCTCGCCTGCTGGCCGACCACGATCGCATTGGTCCCGGCGCCGCCGTCGATCGTGGTGCTGGCTCCGGAGGAATCGAGGTTGATGGTGTTCGAGCCGCTGCCCGGGTCGATCGTGAGGTTCAAACTTGCGGGCACCGACTCGACCGCGACCGAGTTCCCGCCGTTGGGCAACAGGACCTCGAGGTGCTGGACGTCGGTGAGCTCGACGCCGTCGTACATCGGGTCGGTGAGTCCGCTCGTAAGCTGGATGCCCGGGTAGGCGGGCAAGCCGGTCGTCGGGATGCCCAGGCCGAAGCCGCCGAGCGTCAGGTAGGTCTGCGTCAGGCTGCCGTTCTGGCCCCAGAGCGGCACCGGCGAGGTCGCACCGGCCGGCGTGACCTGGCCGATCGACGTGAGCTGCGGGAATGTGTCGAGACGCAGGAAGCCCGGGCCTGGCGTGCCGCCCTGGTCGTGGAAGATCACCGTATTGCCGCTGACCTGCTCGCCCTGGCCGCCGTCGATGATCAGCGGACCCTGGAACGCCGAGGAATTCAGGTTCTCGGTCGCCTGGAAGGCGTACGGAGGCTGATTGACGATGACCTTCGGCGGCTGGATGAAGATCGGGGCCTGCGGTACGAGCGTCTGCGTGTCGTAGGTGATCGCGAGACTTGAAACGGTCAACTGCACCACGGGGGCGAACTGGAACGGATTGAAGAAGCTGTAAAGCGTCACGTTGGTGATGCCGCCGACCACCGGCGTGCCGACGACCGAATAGCCGGGGATGCGCGAGCCGAATGCCGACAGGAACGGTCCGAGGAACTGGAGCAGCGTGTTCGTCAGGTTATTCCCGTTGGCGATAAACGCGACGTCGAAGGCGATCGCGTCCACGTTCAGCGTCAGGTTCGTGAACGTCTGGGTCTGCTGCGTCGTCACCAGCCTGGCGGGCTGCGGGACCTCGATGGCCGGAGGCTGGTAGCTGTACGGCGGCGGGTTGAAGACCAGGGGCTGCGGATCGCCGCCGATGTGGATGATGTTGTCGCCGGGGCCGCCGTTGATCGTGGTCGTCGTGCCGCTGGCAGTGCCCAGGACATAGATCGTGTCATTGCCCCCGGCGCCGTCCACCTCGATCGACTGGATACCGCTGTAGTTCACGAAGCGGCCCGCCCCGGCGATGTAGTTGCTGCCGATGACGAACGTGTCGCCGATCGGCGTCCCCACAATCACCAGCGTGTTGTATCCCGAGCCGCCAACGATGTTAACCGGCGCGTTCTGGAGGTACTCATATCGATTGTTGCCCGAACCGCCGAAGATCGTGTTGAGGTTGGTGATCTGACTGGGGTCGGACGGGTTGTTCCGCAGCACCAGGAACGTGTTGAGGATGAACAGGCTGATCCCCGACCCGCCGTGCAGGTAGAGCATCGCGCGATCTGTGGTCAACCTCGAAGGTGTCGTTGCCCGCGCCACCCATCAGGAACAGGTCGTCGGAGTTGCCGTTGGTCATGCCATTCGGATTGACCACCGGGACACCGTTGGGGTACTCGAGCGTCCGGTTCCCCTTGTCGGGGATCAGGGGCACCGTGCCGACGACGACGTTGTCGTTGCCGTTGCCGAAGTTGACGACCGTCGGTGCGGCCGTGTCGTTGACCAGCACGTTGTCGTTGCCGCCCAGGGTGTCGAGCACCAGGCGCTGAACGCCGTTGAAGGTGATGAATTCCTTCGAGACGACGCTCTCGGCGATCGTGCCGACGCGGAAGGCGCCCGAGCCCGAGGCGTTGAGGGTCAGGTTGTCGGCCTGGCTCGACCCGTTGACCATCAGGAACTTCTGGCCGGCGGTGCCGCCGGTGTCGGCGACCGCGACGTGTGCGGTACTGCTGTCGGCGATATTGACGACGTAATAGCCGACCCCGCCGGACGTGTTGGGCCCGATGTTGAGCGTCGCCGAGCCGGCGAATGGCACCACCGTCTGGCTCGTCCCGCCCACGTAGATCGTGTTCGTCGGCGAGCCCACCACCATGGTGCCCGTGCCGTTGCCGCCGGTCAGGTTGACCACGGCGAACAGGTTGCCAATCGGCTCGACCACCGAGCCTGAACTGAAGTAGTTGCCGACGCCGTTCAGGGGGAAGTTGGGGGTCCTCTGGCCGAACTGAGTGATGAGCTGCTGCTCGGTCAGATACTGGGTGTACTCGTAGGACGAGAACGACTGGCCGCCGCCGTCCTGCTGCACCTGCCCGATTACGAGCTTGTCGTTGTACAGGCCGAAGTCGAGGTTGTGGTTCTCGATCAGGGTGTCGATCCCGATGGCATTCGGATCCCGCACGAACGTCTCGGGCCCGGTGCCGCCCGTCACCGTGTCGCTGCCGGTTCCCAGGTGGACCGCATCGTTGAAGCTCGGCGACGTGATGATCGCGTCGGTCCCCGACCCGACCTGCTCGACCAGGTTGATCAACTGCGGGAAGTTGGCCGGCGCCGAGGTCGATCCCATCCCACCCGCGTTGACGACGTCGTTGCCGTTCAGCGAGTTGATCGTCAGCGTGTCGCCCTGCGACGCGACGCTGTTGATGATCGTGTAGTTGACGGTATCGCCCAGGCCATCCAGGGCGGTGACCAGCACCTGCGTCATCTGGCCGGCCTGGTTGGCGTTGTCCTCGGCCAGCGTGAAGGTGTCGTTGCCGGTCGAGCCGTTGCCCGGATTCGTGCCGAGGATCGTGATCGAGTCGGCGCCCGAATGCGGGTGGACAATGACGACCGGCACCTGGATCTGCTTGCCCGGGTTGTTCGGGTCGTTGACCGTGTTGATCTGGCCGGTGGGGACGATGTTCTGGCCGGCGTTGATCGTGACGTTCTGGAGACCGGTGCCGCCAAGGTCGCCGATCGCAAAGCTGTTGGCCGAGGCACCGCCGTCGAGCTCGAGGTTGGCGAAACCCTTCGCATTCAGGTAGCCGACCATGGGCCCGTTGTTGCTCGACAGGACGCCGACCTGGAAGGTGTTCGATGCCACCTGCGACACCGAGAGGCTATTCGGCGTGCTGGCACCCTCGACATACAGGTAGCTGCCGCCCTGGCCGGCGAGGAAGGTGTTCGACATGTTGATCGGCTGGACCGGCCACGAGACGGCGTTGGTGCCGTTGCCGGCGTTGACGAAGTCGTTGCCATTCCCGCCGCTGATGGTGTCGCTGCCCGGCGACGCCGGCGTCGAGTTGAACGCCGCGACGTACGGGCTGTCCTGGAACTGGACGTTGCTCGGACTCAGCACCCAGGCTCCGGCACTCGACCCCGCCGTGATCGCGAAGGCGGGGAGCGTCCAGACGTTCGCCGACGCGTTGAAGGACTGGAAGGTGGTGTCGCTCGGAGTCGCGACGAGAGCGGCGTGACCCAGGATGATGTCATTGCCGGGGCCGCCGGTGATCTGGTTGTCGCCGGCTCCGCCGACCAGGACCGACGGCGATGACGAGAGGTTGCTGATATCGTTGTACGCGGGACCGCCGATCAGGATCGCGCCGGGGACGGTCGAGCCGGCCTGGAGGACGTTCTCCTCGATGTTGGTGGAGCTATTGTTCGCGCCACCGCCGTAGGCGACCGCGTAACCGCTGCCGTTGTCGTCGAACGTGTTGCTGTTCGGACCGCCGATGAAGACGACCGGAACCTGGACGCCCGGCTGCACGATCAGCGACTCGTTGTTGACGCTGGCGGGGTCGGCCGCGTTGTCCACGATCCGCTTCACGCCGTTGAACGTCTGGGAGTGGCCGAAGGCGGTGACCTGGATCGTCTCGCCCGAGGCCGCGCTACCGCCCTCGTCGGTGATGATGTAGGCCTCGGTCGGATTCGGACCCAGGGCCGTGCTCGTGTCGCTCGATGGCCCCATGTTCCGCGACGAGGCCCGCGTTCCCGTGTTCAGGTAGAGCGTACCGTTGTTGACGGTCGGGTCCCAGGCGGTGTTGCTATTCGCGTCGCCCGCCAGGTAGTAGGGCTTCGGGAACTGGACGACACCGATGTCGAAATGGGCGGTCAGCGAAATGGTGAAGAAGATGACGTGGATATGCACGGTGACGCTGAGCGAGATGTCCACACTGCCGCCGTCGGTCACGATCTGGGCATCGAAGCTGACACCCAGGCTGGCGAAGTTGATGCCGAACAGTCGAGCCGTCACCGACGCGCTGCCGTTCAGGTCGAAGTGGATGTTGTTGCTGGTGTCGTAGTACAGGCTCGCATTGATGCTGAAGGTTCCCTCGATGCCGAAGTCGTGGGTACCCAGCAGGAGGTCGCCGCTCAGGCCGACGTCAAACTGTCCCGCATAGTCGAACATCCCGTGGGCCGAGAGGGTCGCCAGGCCGAAGAAGCTCATGCTGGCGTTGAAGCTGACGTACCATTGGCCTGCCCCCAGGGTACCTATGGGGTTGGTGCTGTTAATGTCATGGCGCGATCGGATCCTGCTGGTTCCCTCCCACGAGGATCGTGAAGCTGGCGTTGAATTTGAGCACCTCGAGGATGCTCACGCTGCCATTGAGGACCAGGCTGAAGGAACCGGCCCCGAGCGTGAATCCGTTCGCACTGCGCTGGATGTTGGTGGTGTTGAGCAGAAGGGTACCCGAGGCCTTGATGCTGATGATGGACGCGACCGTGGCATCGATCGACGTATTCAGCTCGAGGACCAGCCCCGCATGGCCATCGTTGTAGATCCCGGCGAACCCGCTGGCGGTGAGGTTGATCGACCCGGCCAGGCTGAGACTCAGGTTGAACGAGATGACGAATTGCTGGTTCGTGATCGAGATCGTCGCCGAGCCGGTGGCCGTCACGAGGCCGATGAACGACACCGAGCCGTTGATCGAGAGGAGGAAGCCCGGCTGGACGGTGAGGTTCTGCCCGCCGACGACGTAGGTCTGCGCGGTGCTGCCTGTATTCAGGTCGAGCGTCGCCGAGCCGGAGAAGCTGATCCCCAGGCTGCCGCCGAAGCCCACGTTCAGGCTGATGCTGAGCGCCGCCACCAGCCCCTGCGAGTTGACCGCCAGCACGCCGCTGACCGCAAGGTTGCCGAACGGGCTCAACATGAGCTCGGCGTCGGCCGTGATCGTCAGCCCGGGGTTTGGCCCGGCGAGCTGGAGCGTGAGGTCGAACTCGCCCTGCAAGGTCACCAGGTTGGCGATATTCAGGTCGCCATTAATCTGGATCTCGATACCTGGCTGGAACGTGAGGTTCTGGAGTGCATAGATGCCCGAGCCGTCCGGATTCGTGCCGGTCTTGACGAAGCCCTGGAGCGTCTGGGCCTGGTTGCTGGCATTGAGAAGGAGCTCGACCGAGGCATTCAGGCTGACGCCGGGGATGATCCCGCCGGCCTGGAGCGAGAGGGTCGCGCTACCCCACATTCCGGTCGCCGCGCCCTGGCCATAGCCCACCTGGATTGTGAAGTTGATCGTGCCCTGCAAGGTGCCGAGGAAGGCCACGTTCGCCGTGACGATGCCCTGGAGCGATAGCGACGTCGCGCTGCCACCGGCAGCGGCCGTGAGAGTAAAGCTGCCCGAGAGCGTGATCTGGTTGAAGAGGTTCAGGCTCCCCACGATCTGGAGCTGGATGTAGACCGCGGGGGAGCCGCCGTTCTTCACGACCTGGAGCTGGTTGGTCGAGGTCGGGTCGAGCGCGACGGCGAACGACTTGGTGATGTAATAGATGTTGCTGCCGTCGGTGACCTGCCACGAGTAGGGGTTGCCTCCCGCGTCGAGGCTGTAGAGCTGGACCGTGGGACTCGACCCCAGGTTCGGCAGGCTGTTCTGGTGGAAGTATGTGTTGAAGAACCCGACCCAGTTCGAGGGGAGCGCCACCGGCGAGGCGATCCTCTGGGGCAGCGAGCTTGCGTCGGAGAAGCTGCTATTGGACTCGGTCTTGCTGAACAGGCTGGCCTGCGGCGGCCCCGCCGGGATCAGGATTTGAGCCGGATCGGTCGGGTCGAGCAGGTTGAGGAACTGGTTCGGGATCGTGAACATCAGGCCGCCCAGGGTCGTGTTGAACAGGAGCTGGAACGACCCTGTGAAGTTGATGTTCGGGCTCACACCGTTGACGCCCGACGACAGGTTGCCGGTGCCCAGCGACAGGTTGACCTTCAAGTAGCCCGCGATGCCGGGAATCCAGTCGGGGTTATGCGCCGGGTCGGGGTTCTGGAATTCGATGTCGAACAGGGCCGTGACATCCACGAAATTCAATGCGGCGAGTACCGGGTCCACTTCCAGGAGGATGTACTTGGCGAGGGCGCCGCCGGTCAGTTCGAGCTTGGCGAAGGCGAAGAACGTGAAACCCGAGCTCGAGATCTGGATCTGCACGGCACCGCGGATCGAGAAGTACGGGGTCGGGTTCGGGTTGCTGTCCGTCGTCGCCGGGGCGATGGTGAGCTCGCCCGACACCTGGAGCAGGAAGGTCTCGGGACGCAGGTTGAACGTCTGCAGCTCGGTGTCGATC
The DNA here is from genome assembly GCA_963771445.1 of uncultured Planctomycetota bacterium. Classification (GTDB taxonomy): domain Bacteria; phylum Planctomycetota; class Planctomycetia; order Isosphaerales; family Isosphaeraceae; genus JAKAUH01. The sequence continues at coordinate 481,204 of CAVYTQ010000005.1, forward strand.
TCGAGGTGCGCCGAGGTATTGGTTGACGAGTCTGCGGGAATATCGCGGATGTAATACCGGCTGGTGACGCCGTTGAGGACAGAGGTGACGATCCACATCAGGTTGCCGGTGACCGGGTCGGACTCGGCGGTCACGGTCGGCGCCGGGTCGCTCTTCACGGTCGTCGAATCGTCGAGCGTGATCCCGTTCTGCGTGAAGAGCAGATAGAGGCTGGAAGCGTTCGAGGTGGTGAATGCTCCCGAACCGCCCAGCGACTGGGGCAATTGCGAGACGTCGCCCGTACTGGGATCGGTGAAGAGCAGATCGCCCGGGAGGCCCTGGAGCGCGATCTGCACCGTCTGGATCGACGACGTGGTGTTGAGCTCGAGGACGGCCGTGGCCTGGGCGGTGATCCCATACGGCTTCAGGAAGCCGAAATTCGTGTCGAGCTTGAGCACGCCGTACAGCTCGGGCAAGGCCAGACCGGCGCCCGAGTTCAGTACGAAATGCGCTGCACCCGAGGCGATGTTGCCGAGCTTGTACACGAACACTGTGCCCGAGGCATCGAGCGTGAAGACCGGCCCGGCGGCGATGGTCAGCATCACCGAGCCGGTGATGTCCACCAGCGGTCCCGCGGTCAGCCCTGCGTCGTTGAGCAGCAGCTCGCCCGAGATCTTGATGAAGAAGACCTGCTGCGTGGTCTGCCCGGCGGCCGGCGGCGCGAGCTGGCTGATCACCTGGAACGACTGCGACGACGCCGAGCTCGTGTCGCCCGCCTTGTCGGACCAGCTTCCCGCGATGAAGCTGATCGTGACGGGCCCGGTCTGGAAACTGCCGGTGTAGAAGAAGCGGAACGTCTCGGACGTGGTGCCCGATGCGACCAGCAGCGGATTGGCCTGGATCGCCACGCCCGATGCGCCCGAGCCGCCCAGCGTAAAATTGCCCGGCCCCACGGTGGCCGCAATGATCGGGCTGCCGTTGATCAGCGGGTAGGTCACGTCGATGTAGCTGAGGCTCTGCCCGGCCGCGATCGTCAGCGTCTGCGACGGCATCGTGACGCTGGCCGCGCCGTTGTAGGTCCAGCTCCCGGCGGTGAAGTGGATCGTCACGCTCTCGCCGAGCGCCAGGCCGCCGCCCGTCAGGATGTATTCGTAAAGGCCGGTCGCGGCGCCGCCGGGCGACAGCACCGAGGTCGGCGCGCGCCACGGCCACCGCCGTGGTCGCCGTGGTCGTGCCGTTGCTGGTGATCCCGGTGACCGTGAATGTCCCGTTGAAGGGACTGGAGAGCATCGTCGTCGAGCCGTAGGACAGCTCTACGTACAGATGGCCGCTGTTATCCTGCTGAACCGGCAGGCTCTCATCGTCAAATACCGGGATTGTGCTGCCGGCACTATCGAGATAGTTGAACGACCCGCCGATGAAGTTGAGCGTCAGGCCGCCCGACCGGAAGGTCCCCGAGTACCAGAAACGGAAGGTGTAGGCGTTGCCGGACTGGCCCACGAGGATCGGCGGCTGCGAGCTGTCCAGGGTCAGAGTGCCATCGGCCGAGTTGGTCACCGTCGCCGTGAACTTGGGCGTGAGCGCGGCCATCGATGCCAGGTCGAGCGAGCTGGCGTACGATGGCAGTGTGAACGTCACGTCGAAGTAGCCGCGGTTATTGAGCGTGTCCGAGCCGGGGGTCGAGCCGGGCGTCGGGTTCGTCACCGTCGCCGTCAGTTGCTGGACCGCGAATGTCAGCGACGATGCCAGGTTCGAATAGGTGACGCCCGTGGGTGTGGTCGACCCGAATGCGTTGGCGGCGAAGGTGAGCGTGACCGCGCCCGTCGCATAGGCTCCCGAGACATAGAACCGCACGATGTTGCCCGGCAGCAGGGTCGGGAGCAGCGTGTTGAACGACACGAGCGCCACGGTGCCGAGCCCCGGCCCGCCGAGCGTGAACGGCGCCGCGCTGCCCGAAGCCGTGAACGGGGCAAAATTCAGGGTGTCGCCGCTCGTGGGCGTGAAGCGGACGTCGAGGTAGCCGATCGCGGCCGAGGCGACGGTGTTCCCCGCGATGGAGAAGGTGGTGTCGACCGGGGTGACCATCGCCGCGGAGTTGGTACCGGTCGTGCCGCCAGCGTTCGTGAAGCTGTACGCACCGGCCGCGAAGCTGATGGTGATGTCGTTCGCCGTGATCGTGCCGAGAGTCCAGTAGCGGAACGTGTAGGTTGTGCCCGCCACCTGGAGGAAGACCGGCGGCTGGCTGGTATCGATCGCCAGCCGGCCGGCCGTCGCGTCGGTGCCGCCCAGGGTGAAGGGAACCGCCGAGGCGCCGATGACCGAAGCCGTCGCCAGCGTCGCGCCGGCCGGCACGGTGAACGGCACGTCGATGAAACCGCGACCGTTGATGACGGCCTGACCGATCCCGCCGCTGTCGCCCGGATTGACCAGGTCGGCGGTCGGCCCGGTGACGGTGAAGGTCGCGGTGGACGCCAGGTTCGAGTGCGTTTGCCCGTTGACCGGCTGGTCGCTGACCGTGTTGGCCAGGAAGCTCACCGTCACCTGGCCGGGCGTGAAGCCGTTCACGGACAGGGTCAGGTAGTACCGGAAGGTGGCCGCCGTGGTGAGCGTCTGCTGGCTGACGACGGCCGTCTGCGTGGTGAGCAGACTCGGGCTCGTGCCGATTGACACGCCGCTGGCAGCTTGCCCCGAAAGCGTGAACTGACTACCGGTGATCGCCGCCGTGTTGAGCGACTCGCTGGTCGCGGCCTGATAGGTCACGTCCATGTAGGACGTCTGGTTGACGCTTCCGAGCGTGGTCGAAGTGAGCGTTGTCGCCGTATAGCTCGCCGCCGTGTCGGTGAACGACCACGGGCTCGCGTTGAAGGCCACCGTGACGTTCGGCGTCAAGTTGTGCGTCGCGGTGGTCGTTACCGAGAAGTCGAAGGTGTCCGACGTCCCGATCTCGGTCGGTGTCGAGCCCGGGACCAGGGTGTACGTATTGTTCGAGCTGTCCGTGATCGAGGCGAAAAGACTCTGGGCGTTGCGGATCACTGAGGCCGGATCGATCGCCAGGCCGGCGGTGGTCGGCGCCGGGAGCGTGAGGGTCAGTACGCCGCTGGTGACCGTAGCCTGGGTCGCGGTCGGAGGAGGCGCGCCGCTCGGGAAGAATGAGTAGCTCCCCGGGATGAAGTTCACGGAAACCGTATTCGGGCCGGCCGCGGCGAAGTTCCCCGTGAGCCAGAAGCGGTAGGTGTTCGGAGACTGGATCGTCGAGACGTTCAGAGGCGCCTGGCTGGTGTCGACCGTCGCCGTCCCGACGCCCGATCCGCTCAGGGTGAACTTGGGCGTGAGCGTGGTGACCGAAGCGGCGTCGATCGTGAAGCCCGACGGTGGCGTGGGAAGCGTCAGGTCGATGTAGTGGCGGCCGTTGAAAGCGGAGACGTCGATGTTGCCGCCGGACGAGGGGTTGGACAGTGTGGCCGTCGGGCCCTGGATATTGAAGTTCTGGGTGCTCGGCTGGCCCTGGTCGCCCTGCGTGTCGCTCCAGCCGTTGGCATTGAAGGTGACCGTGACCAGACCCGGCAAGTACGTGATGTTGTTGCCATTGAGCAAGCTGGCCGTGGTGATCACATACCGGAACGTGTTCACGTTGTCGGCAGCCAGCGTCGGGTCGTCGGGGAAGGTCCCGGCGTTCGTGCCGGTCGGGACGGTCACGACGGGCAGCCCGGTCGTCGGGTCGGGGGCCGTCGTGATCGGGTACGGCTCGAGCGAGAGCGTCAGCGTCTCCGAGGAACCTCCAAACGGAGTGTACGAGATCGTGAACGGAGCCGAGGTCGGAGTGTTCCGGGTGCCGTCGGTGTTCATCGTCCCGAGGATCGAGTCGTAATTGATCTGGGCGCCCGGCGCGGGCAGGTATTCCACGTCGATGTACGGGAATGTGCCCGTCTGCGTGAATCCCTGGGGGATCGCGAAGCTGGCGTTGTCCAGGGCACCGACATCTGTCGAGGGCGGCTGGCCGCCCGTCGCTTGCGGGTTGAACGGTCCAACTACCTGTGCGATGACGTTCACGACCGCGAACGTGAAGGTGCCCGCGAGGTTGTTGGGCGAGTTGCTCAGAGAATCGCCCCAGACATTGGGGGTGATCGTGACCGTGTAAGTGCCCGTCGCGAACGACGGAGTCGTACTGGGTATCGGGATCAGGAATCGGACGGTCATCCCGTCGTTCAACGCCACGCTCGCGACCGGGACGATACTCGCCCCCGTGGGCCCGGTGATCCTGATCCCGCCGGACCCGGAGTTGATCAGTGCCGTCAGGCTCGCCGGCGTGAGCTGCGCCCGACCGACGGATAGAGCCGCACGTCGATCGCCGCGACGTGCATCGGCGTGATCGAGGTCGGGTTGATCGGCAGGATGTCGCCCGTCAGGCTCGGCGGGTAGACCAGCGGGCTGGTCGCCACGACGCCGTACTGGTTGAAGACCAGGTTGCCCAGGGCGTCGGTGTAGGAGACGCGACCCTGAAGCAGGTCAACGTTGCTCGGGGCGATCGTCTCGCCGGTCTGCATTCCGGTCAGCCAGTAGCGATACTCGTAGGCCGTGATCTCCAGCGGCGCCTGCGAGGTGTCGAGTTTCAGCGCCGGGTTGCCGGCATCGTAGATCTGGATCGCCGGCGAGGTGATCGTCACCGAGCTCAGGTTGAGCGAACCCGAGAACGAGCCGAAGTTGCTGTCGGTGCTGGCATACGGATTGTTGGGGAACGTGACGTCAACATAGCCCTCGCCGCCGATCGTCCCCGCGCCGACCGTGCCGTCATTCCGCGGCCCGACCAACACGGCGCTCGGCAGGGGCAGCGCCGGCGCGACGGTGTGGAAGACCACCTGCTGCCCCTGGGCGTTCATGAAGCCCATGCGCAGCGAGCCGTCCAGCGTGAGCAACTTCACCTGGTCAGGGATATTGGCCAGGAACAGCACCGTGACGCTCCCCGATGCCACCTTCGACAGGTCGGCGTACAGCTTGCCGCTGATGCTGATCTCGTTGTCGGCGAAGTTCAGCTTGCCGATCACCAGGAACTTGCCGTCGGTGCTCAGCTCGACCGTCACCTGCCCGTTGAAGAGCTGCTGGCTGGTGTAGATCGAGAAGATCGTCGCGCTGCCGATGATCGTCATCGGCTGCGTGAACGCCGCTAGGAACCCGCCGATGCTCGGATTCGCCTGGATGGCCTTGTACTGCGCGACGACCTGGGCCTCGATCGAGGTCAGCCAGCTCGACGCGGTCGGCAGCGAGGTAACATTGAACGCCGGGTCGTTGAGCTGCATGGGGTCTGTGATCGACGGCAGCGTCGAGAAGAACTTGACCCCCGCGACGAAGTTGTTGAGCGAGATCCCGGTGTCGGGATCGAGCAGGATTCCCTCGGGCAGGTTGGCCGAGATCTGCACGCCCAGCGGGCCCAGCGACGAGAGCGCGAACTGGATCGTGAAGCCGGCCATCCCGGCGAACGCGAACCCGCCCTGGATGCCCAGGAAGAAGACCCGGGCCGACACCGGAGTCGTGGAGTCGGTCGGGGCGATCATGTTGCCCGAGCCGTCGAGCTTGAGGATTCCCCCGATCAGGGCGGCGTCGAGCGTCCCGCCGAACAGGTTGCCCGAGACGCTCACACCGAATGAGGTGATGCCGACGACCGGGAACTCGCCCTTGAGGAGCAGGCCAACGTCGATCTGGATGCCCGTCACCGAGCCCGAGAAAGTCAGGCCGCCCAGGCCCTGGATGCCCGTGACGCTCGCCGACAAAGTCAGCAGCATGTCGGTGGGGTTCGTCAGGACACCCTGCGGCCACTGGACGCCGATCTCGGTGATCTGGATCGGCAGCCAGCTCGGCCACATGAACGAGCCGCCGGTCGCCGACCCGACGCTCAGCACCACGCCGAATCCGTCCAGCGGAACGAACGTCCCGTCGCCCAGGAACTCGAAATTCTGTGCCTGGCCGCTGAGCACCAGCGGCCCGACCGTGACCTGGGCGCCGATCGACCCGATCTTGACGATGGGCTGGTTCGCCGCGGCGCCGGTGTCCAGCGTGATCTGGCGGCCGATGAATGTGACATAGCTGCCGATCTTGATCGAGAACGTGTCCACGCTGAAGATCAGGTTCTGGACCTTGCCGTTCGCGAACTGCAAGGTGGCGGACATCGCCGTCGTGGCGGGCGCCGTGGCGCTCACCGTGGCCGAGACCGACGACCCGGGCAGGAACGTCGCCCCGGTGGTCGAGATCGAGATCGCCCCGTTAAAGTTGATCGCCTGGCCGAACACCACGTCGAAGTTGGCGACGCTGAAGGTCAGGTCGTTGAACGTGAGGATGCTGCCCAGCTTGATCGGCTGCCCGTTCGAGCCGCTGATCGTCGCGTTCGCCTGGCCGATCGTGAACCCGTTGTCCCAGATCGTCAGGCCCGGGATGGTCACCGGGGTCGTCGAGCCGGTCGGCGTGTAGGTATAGCTCTGGACCCCGCCCGAGACCCCGAACTCCGGCAGGCTCACGGTCGCCGCGTTGATCGTCAGGTATTTCTGGTGGTACAGGCCGTCGCTGCCGTGCATCGCGCCCTGCGACGGGCTGGCCGGGGCGGCGTTCGGGTCGAACGACGGGTTGTAGTTGATGACGATGCCGCTGCCGGTGACCGTCACCGCGCCGGGCACCGTCACGTTGAGGCCGCCGACCGTCAGGCTGAACGAGCCCGGGACGTTGAACGCGGCCAGGATGCCCGAGACGTTCTTGGCCAGGAGCGCCGGGATCAGCTTGAGGAGATTGATCTGGACGTCGAACGTGCCTACCACGTTCGTGAGCGAGGCCGTGATCCCGCTGCCCGACTGCGACCCGCCGAAGCTCAGGCTCGCCGAGGCGACGCCGATGGCGACCGTGAGGTTGAGCGTCCCCTTGCCGAAGCTCTCGCCGGCCAGCCCCAGCGACGGCCCCGACAGCGAGATCGGTCCGAGCGAGATGCCGTTGGACGCCGTGCCCTCGTCGGTCGCGGTCCCGCTGATCGTGAACATCTCGGTGGAGGCCACGGACATGACGGTCGTCTGCGCGACGTTCGTGGAGGCGGCCCCTTGTGCGACGTCCACGTGGAGCGTTGTGGCGACGAACGTCACGGTCACCGTGCCCGCGGCGAACATCTGATTGGCGGGCGTGTTGCTATTCGTCGGCACGAGGGCGTAGCGATAGGTGTTCCCGCTGACGAGCGACGGAGTATTGCCCGCGAGCCTGGCGTTGACGACGCCCGCTCCACTGATCGTGATCTCGCCGCCCGTCAGCGAGCCCGGGTGGATCGTCTCGCCCGTGGGCAGGTTGAAGGTCACGTCGATGTAACCGCGCTGATCCATCGAGTGGGTGTTGACGGTCGTGCCGTTGGCCGGATTGGCGAGCGTCACCGTGGCCGGCGTGGAGCTCGCGGAGACCGCCGCTCCCGGCGTCGTCCCACCGGTCAGCCCATCGGAATTGAGGACAAACGCCGGGACCGTCTGCTCGGCCAGGGTGCCGGTGAAGGTCACGGTCACCGTGTCGCCGCCATTGCTGAGGGCGACGCTCGTGTTGCCCGCGCCGAAGAAGCCATCGAACGCGCCCTGGATCGGCGCGCGCTGCTGGCCTCGAACGGGACCGTGATCGTGCCCGCCGCGCCCGTGTCGGGCCGGCTCACGCCGAGGACGTAGCTCCCGCCCGTCGGGCCGCCTCCGAGCGTGATCGTCTGGGTGGGCGGATTCGCGGCCGAGTCGAACAGCGTGAAACTCAGGACCTGCGCCTGGCCGGTCGCACCGAGGGTGTCGGCATACGAGCCGGGGTTGAACGACAGCGTCACGTTCGCCGTGGTCGAGCCGTTCGGGACGGCGAACGAGCCCTGGAAGTGGTAGAGGAAGTCGCTGGGGTCGTTCGAGCTGACCTGCGTCGGCACCGAGTTGAGCACGACCGTGCCGAGCCCGGTCCCGGACAGCGTGAACTGCCCCGACCCGTTCAGGATGTTCTGGACGTCGATCGGGACGCCGTTGAACGTGTTGTAGTGGACCTCGATGTAACCCTGCTTGTTGAGCTGGCCGACGTCGATGACCTGGCCGCCGTACGGGTAGCTCAGCGTGGCGGTCGGAGGCTGCAGCAGGCTGGCCGGCGTCTGGATCGTGGCGCCGACGCCGAAGATCGAGAAGCCGTTGACTCGCAGCGACTGGAGCTGGAATCCCGTCCCGCCGCCGATCGCAAACTGCGCCGAGCCGCTGATGCTGAAGGTCGGCGTCGCGGGGAAATTGCCGCTCGAATCGGGGATGGTGATGTTCACGCTGGCCGTCGGCACGCTCACGTTGAGCGAGCCGGTCGGCGTCCGGGTGAAGAGGACGGCTCCCTGGATCGTGAAGACCTGCGAGGCGCTGATGGTCAGGAGGTTGTTGGGGTCAACCTGGCCGTTGGCGTCGTAGCCGGCCGCGAACTCCTCGACGAGGCCCGCCGACTGGAAGACGACCGGCACCGAGGACGGCGTCGAGCCGGAGGGCAGCGGCACGGAGACGTTGATCGCCTGGCCGGTCTGGTTGATCCAGACGGCGATGCTGCCGCTGACCGTCAGAGGGCTCAGGCCGACGAGCTGCGCCTGGCCGTAGGCAAACACGGCGTAAGCGCCGTTGCTCGCCAGCTTCACCACGCCGATCGAGGCGTTGGTGACCTCGATGCCGACCGCGTTCGGGTTCGGCGCCCCGTTGATCGTCAGCGGGCCCTCGCCCAGGAACAGCGTCACGTTCGACGCCCCGTACAGCGTCATCCCGGGCTGGCTGGTCACCTGGAAGTTGCCGGTGAGCGTGACGATGTTGTCCACGTTGATCGAGGCGTTCGACAGGCCGATGGCGAACGTCTTCGCCGGCACGTTGACCTGGAGTGAGCCGCCCGAGGCGAGCTGGATCGTCTGGTCAACGGTCGCCGTCGTCGTGTTGATCTGGAGCGAGACCTGCGCCCTGCGCTGATGTTCGGGCCATTGGCGCTGAAGGCAAAGTCGCCCGAGAGCTGCCCGGCCACTCCGCCCGGCAGGAACACGAACGCACCCTGGCCGTTGCTCAGCGTGACCCCGCCATAGGACGAGTCGGAAAAGGTCAGCCCGACGTTGAATGCCGCGATCCGGACCTCGGTCTGGCCGGTGCCCCCGGCTGTCGGCGGGACGGTCACCTCGTCGAACTGGAAGCTGCCCGTGAGGACAACCGAGTCGATCGTCAGATTCAGATTGTCGCCGGAGAGTCGCAGGTACGGTCCGCCCGGCACGTTGAGGGTCTGCGTGCTGCCCGTCGCCGCTTCGGTGAAGTTCGTGCTGACCGGATCCTTCCCGCTGTTGAACGCCAGCCCGATCGTCCCGTTGAACGAGATGGTGGGGCTGGCCGTGGGCACCGCGAATGACAGCGGCACGCTGATCTCACCGGCCATGGCCGAACCGGTGATGACGAAGAGCCCACTCGCCCCACTGATGCTGAACAGCACCGGCGAGCCGAACGACACGCCCAGGCTCGTCAGGCGCCAGCTCCATGATCTGAGTGCCCGTCGAGTCGGTCGTGTCCTCGAAGGTGACCGTCGCGCCCAGCGAGATGGCGGCCTGACCGCCGAACGCGACCTGGAGCGTGACCGTGCCCGAAGCCTCGAGCGAGTAGGAGATGTCATTCAGGTCGATCGAGCTGCTGGGCCCGGTGGCGACCGCCAGACCGGCCGGGTTGCCGCCCGAGGCCGGATCGCTGACAGCAAAGTTGACTACCGGACTCGTCGGCGACCCGCTCGAGGCGTTGATGTCGATGCTCAGGCTGGTCGCCGCCAGGGTCACTCCGGAAACGCCCACCAGCGAGATACTCTGAGCCGTGGCCTTCAGGGCGTAGTAGCTGGCCGACCCGTCGTTGGCTTTCAGCAGTGCCAGGCCGAAGCTCAGATTGGCCAGCGCCACACCAACGGCCGTTGAGGAGGTCGGAGCCTGGATCGTCCCGCCCGGCGCGGTCACCCAGTACGGGCCGCCGGTGCCGACGAACGCGTAGACATTGTTCGCCCCGACGGTCAGCACCGACACGACCTTGGTGGTGTTGTCGCTCAGGGTGACGGTCTGCTGCCCGCCCTTTGTAAAGGCGAACGAGCCGATCACGCTGACGAACTGGCTGATCGCGATGGAGACGGTGCCCTGGGCGGCCAGGATTGGCCCGGAGGCGAAATTGAGGGCGACGTTATCGGCGGGGTTCGAGTCGGTGGGGATCGAGAGGGGAGAGGCGGACAGGTTGACGGTGGGGACGCTTGCGCGGGGTTGCTCGAGTCGCTGGCCTGGTTGACCTCGATGCTCAGGTTGTTCGCCGAGAGGGTCAGCCCGCTGATTCCCACGAATGCGACGCTGCCGGAGACCTTCAGGGCGAGATAGCTGATCGTCGGGTTCGGGTTCGAGGTGGTCGGGACCGGCTTCATCAGGGCCAGGCCGAGGCTGGCATTGGAGAGGGCCACGCCCATGGCCCCGACGGATTCGCCCATCGTGGGCCCGCGGATCGGCTCGCCGGGGTTGTTGATCCAGTACGGGCCGTTGACCCCCGCGAAGGCGTAGACGTCGCTGACCCCGACGTCCAGCACCGACACCGCCCGCGTGGTCGAATCCTGGAGCGTGACCGTCCGCGAGCCGCCCTTCTGGAACGCGAAGTTGCCCGTGATGTAGGCGAACCCGCTGATCCCCAGGGTCAGGCTGCCGCTGGCCTGGAGCAGGTTGCCCGAGAAGCCCAGCGTCACCGCCGGCGTGGCCGCCCCGGTCGCGATCGCCAGGCCGTTGCCGGACAGCCTGGTGAAATCCACCACCGGCGAGGTTCCGTCGGTCGCCCGGTTCAGGTCAACCTCGAGGCTCCCGGCCAGCGTCAGGCCGGACACCCCCACGATCTGCACGAGCCCGCCGCCTTGAGGGCGTAGAACGAGGTGCCAGTCCCGCTGGTGGGCGTCAGGAAGGCCAGCCCGAGGCCGAGATTCGACAGGACCAGGCCCAGCGCACCGGCGGACTGGACGGCCGTGGGCGCCGAGATCGTCCCGTCCGGGTTCGTGATCCAGTACGGGCCGCCGACGCCGAAGAACGCGTTTACGTTGCTCGCGCCGATCTCGAGTGCGTTGACCGAGATCGCCGTCCCGCCGCCGGCCGGTGTCACGAAGATTGGCCCGGTCTTCGTGAACGAGACGCTCCCCGTGATGTACACGAAGCTCTCGATGGCCAGCGTGATCGTCGCCTGCACCTGGATGAGGCTGGTCGCGAAGCGGATCGGCATCGCCACCGGCGTCGGTAGGTCCTGACCCGGGTCAACCGTCGTGCCGAGCTGCGTCCAGTTCAGCGCCGTCGCCGCGATGCTGGTGCCGCTCCGCGTGTATGCCCCGCTCGCCTGGTTGATCTCGACGGTGACGTTAATCGCCGATGCGGTGATGTTCGGGCCAAGGTTGAGCGTGGCGGTCTGGATCGACCCGTCCACCGCCACCCAGAGCCGGTTGTCGCTGGCCCCGGTCGTCCCGGACGGAATCGGTCCGGGCGTGATGGCCGCCAGGCCCAGCGTGCCGCCCGTCAGCGTCATCCCGTAACCGCCGACGCCGATCTGGAGGCTCAGATTGCTGAGCGCCACGGTCACGAGGGTCGCGTTCGAGAGGTCGGGCGTGCCGTCGCCCAGGTTGAGGTTGATCGCGGTGACACCGACCGAAAAGCTCGCGGAGCCGGTGATCAGGTTGAAGATATTGAGGCTCGTGAGCGTGCCGCTGACCTGCTCCAGAGACTGCGTGAAGGCGATGGTCAGGTCAACCGAACCCGGCAGGCCCGAGCCGGGATTGATGGCCGGGCTGAAGTCGTCGTGCCAGTTGAGGGCCGAGGCCGCTCCACTGACCGACGACGACCCCGACGCGTTGTTGATCTGGATCGACAGGCTGGCGACCGATGCGGTGACGGCCGTGCCGAAGGCGATGCTCGCCGACAGCCCGGTCGCATCGACGGCGATCCAGGATCGGTGGTCGGTGGCCGGGGCGGTCGGAGCGGGCGCCGACACCGCCGCGATCCCGACGTTGCCGCCGGTGATCGACAGTCCGAACGAGCCGACCCCGACCGTGAGCTGAAGGTTGCTCAGGGCCAGGGTCAGGACCGTGGCGCCGTCGAGGTTCACCGTCCCGCCGATGTTGACCGTCGAGACGCTGATCGCGAATGCAGCCGAGCCGGTGATCAGGTTGAAGATATTGAGCGTCGCCAGGTTGCCGCCGATGGCGAGAAGGCCGGCCGTGTACGTGATCGCCAGGTTGGCGGGCGTGGGCAGGTTGGCGCCGGGATTGACCTGGCCGCCGTAGGTCCCGCTGGCGGTCAGGTCGAGATCGTCGGCCCAGTCCAGCGCCGTGGCGTTGACCGTCGTGCCGCCGCTCGTGGAGCTGCCGCCGAACCGGTTGATCTGGACGCTCAGGCTGTTGACAGTCGCCGTGATGCTGCTGCCGATCGTCAGGCTGGCGGCCAGATTGGTGCCGTCCACGGCGATCCAGTAGCGGCCGTCGGTGCCCGACGCGGGCGTGGGTGGTTCGATGGCCGCGATCCCAAGCTCACCGCTGGTAACCTGGATGCCGAAGCCGGTCGCCCCGATCGCGATGTTGAGATTCGATAGCGCGAACGTGATCAGCGTCGCGCCGGTCAGGTCGGGCTTGCCCATGCCGGCGAACGCCACGTTCACCTTGGATACGCTGATGGCGAAGTCCGCCGATCCGCTGATCAGGTTGAACAGATTGATGCCGGTCAGCGTGCCGCTAATCCCGAACAGGGCGCCCGTGTAGACAATTGTCAGGCCGACACTCGGCGTGACTAGCGCCCGGGTTGGGCTCATTCGCTGGGCCGCCAAACGTGCCGCTGTCGGTGAGGTCGAGGTCGTTCGTCCAGTCGAGCGGCGCGGCGGCCAGCGTCGTCGCGCCGTTGACGTACGAGCCCCCCGCCTGGTTGATCTGGACCGCGATGTTGGAGACGCTGGCCGTGAAGCTCGTGCCCAGGGCGAGGCTGACGCTCAGGCCAGTGGCGTCCACGGCCACCCAGTACCGCGAGTCGGTACCCGTCGCCGGCGCAGGTGCCCGGACCGCCACGACGCCGATATCGCCTCCGTTGATCGTCAGCCCGAAGCCGCTCGTGCCCACCGAGAGGTGGAGGTTGGTGAGCGCCACCTCAATCAGTGTCGCCCCGACCACCGACGCCGGCACCGCGCCCGTGAACGAGAGATTCGTGGTCGATCGGCTGAGCCCAAAGTTCGCCGTGCCGACGAGCAGGTTGAAGATGTTGACCTGAGCCCCGGTCGCGCTGATGGTGAAAGCCGGCGCCGCGTCGGTGATCGGCAGCGATACGACCGGGGTCAGGGACTGACCGGGGTCCACCGTAATCGTCGTGCCACCGGACGTGATCGGCCGACCCCAGTCGAGGGCGATCGCGGCGACATTGGAGGGATCGACGCCGCCGGCCTGGTTGATCTGCAGGGTCAGGCTCTGCACCGAGGCGCTGACGCCGCCCAGGGTCAGGCTGGCCGAAAGGCCGTTGCCGACAACGTCGATCCAGTAGCGGCTATCCGTGCCGCTGGCTGGGGTCGGCGGCTCGACGACGGCGAGTCCCAGGTTGCCGCCCGTCACGGTGAGGCCGAAGCCGCCTGCTCCCGCCGACGCGCTGATGTTCCCCAGGCCCACCTGGAACAGTGTCGCGCCGGTGAGTGTCGCCGTGGTCCCGCCCAGGACCGGGATGGTCACGGTCACACCCGTGTTGACCTGGACCGCGAAGCTCGCCGAGCCCTGGATGAGGTTGAAGACATTGAGCTGCGACAGCGTCCCGCTCAGAGCGAAGATCGGCGTCGCGAAGCCGATGGCCAGCGACGGAGTCGTCGGCAGGTTGGCGCCCGGGTTTACCTCGGACGAGAACTCGGTGATCCAGTTCAGCGGGGCCGCCGGGTTGTGGCTTGCGTCGGTGCCCTGCGCCTGGTTGACCGAGACCGACAGGCCCGAGACCGCCGCCGTGAGGTTCGAGCTGAGCGAGAGGTTCGCCGACAGGCCGCTGCCGATAACGGCGATCCAGGATCGGCTGTCGCCGGTCGCGGCCGCCGGAGCCAGGTAAGCCAGGCCCAGCGTGCCGCCCGTGATGGCCACGCCGAACCCGCCGGCCCCGACGCTCGCCGTGATGTTGTCGAGCCCGACGGTGATCAGCGTCGCACCCGAGAGCGCCACGCCGGCACCCGCGGCCGAGCTGACCGTTGACTCGGTGATCGCGAATCCGGCCGAGGCATTGATCACGTTGAAGATGTTCAGGTTCGTCAGCGAGCCGCTCAGCGCGAGCACCGTGGTAGTGAAGGCGATCGGCAGCGAGATCGGCGTCGGCAGCAGCGAGCCGGGATCGAGCTGATCGGCGGGCGTGGCGAACTGGTTGCTGCCCGGGAGCTCGAGGTCTGTCGTCCAGTCGAGGACGGCGGCCGGCGTGCTCGACCCGCCGCTCACCGCATAGGAACCAGTCGCCTGGTTGATCGAGATCGCCAGGCCACCCACCGAGGCCGTCACGTTGGCTGTGAGCGACAGGCTGGCCGAGATGTTCGAACCGGTCACCGCGATCCAGGTGCGGTTGTCGATGGCTCCGGTCGCCGTCGCGGCCGGGGCAGCAATCACCGCGATGGCCAGCGTGCCACCCGTGACAGCCACGCCGATCGCGGAGTTTCCCACGCTCGCCTGGAAGTGATTCAGCACCACCTCGGTCAGGGTGGCCCCGGTCACGTCGGCCGTACCCGATTCGGTCGTCGAGAGGTTGACCTGGCTCTGGCTGATGGCGAAATCGGCCGAGCCGGAAATGACGTTGAAGATGTTCAGGTTCGTCAGCGTGCCGCTGACCGCCAGGATCGGACCCGTGAACGCGATCGTCAGGTTGGCGGGAGCCGACAGGAGCGAGCCCGGGTTGACCTGCCCGCCGAACGCCGGGGTCCCGGCGAGCTGCAAGTCGGCCGCCCAGTCCAGCGGCAGGGCGGGCGTGCCGCCCGCCGCACTGCCGGTCGCCTGGTTGATCTCGATGCTGACGCTGCCCACCGACGCAGAAATCGAGTCGCCCAGCGACAGGCTGGCCGACAGCCTAGTCCCGTAGACGGCCACCCAGCGACGGCCGTCGACCTGGCTACTGGCCGGCACGATCGCCGCGATCCCCAGGCTGCCCGACGTCACGGCGATCCCGAAACCGGCCGACCCCGCCGTCGCGGTGATGTTGTTCAGTCCGAGCTGGATCAGCGTCGCACCCGCCAGGTCGGCCGGGCCCGCGCCGTTGAACGCGACATCGGCCGTGGTCTGGCTCAGCCCGAAATCGGCCGTCCCGGTGATCAGGTTGTCGATGTTCAGATTGGTCAGGCTGCCCGAGATCGTGGCCGTCGCGGTCGTGTCGGTGATGGAGGCGCCGGAGAGGAAATGCGAGATCCCGTTCACGCCCCAGTTGAGCGCCAGGGCCGCGGTCCCGCCCGAGTCTTGGCCACCGGCCAGGTTGAGGTTGACGCTGATCCCGGAGGCCGAGGCCGAGATGCCGCTCCCCAGGCTGAGCGTGGCACCCAGCCCGCCGGCCGACACCACGACCCAGTACCGCGAGTCGTTCGTGCCGGTGGCGACGACCGCGTCCACGTCGATCGCGTTGCCGGTCAGGCCGGTGAGCCCGAAGCCGCCCGAGGAGGCACTACCCGTCAGGTTGGTGACGGAGACCTGGTAGAACTTCGCACCCGTCACGCTCGGGGTGGTCAACGTCTTGGTGCCCGAGGTGACCGAGATCGTCGCCGACCCGATGATCACGTTGTCGATGTTGATCTGCCCGATCCCGCTGAAACTCGCCGAGGGCGACCCGGGATTTACCGAGCCGTTGAGGGTGATCGCGAGCGACTGATACGTCGGCAGCACGGTCCCGGGATCGACGCTCAGGGTATTGCCGCCGACCTTGACGTTGCTGCTCCAGTTGAGTGGCGCTGCCGGTGCCATCCACGTCGTTGATCGTGAACGTGATCCCCGTGACGCTGGCCGACACGACCGAGCCGAGGTTGATCGTCGTCGAGAGGTTGGTGCCGACCGCCGCGAACCAGTCGGTCACCGACGAATGGGCGCTGGTCGCGGGCTGGATCACGGCGACACCCAGCGGGCCGCCGGTGAACGTCACCCCGAAGCCGCCCGCCTGGATATTGCTGAGCGCGACCATGTAGAGCGTGCCGGGCGTGGTGGTCGAGTTCTGCACCACGCTCACCTGGGTCACGCTCAGGCCGAAGTCGGCCGAGCCGGTGATCAGTCCGTTGGCGATGTTCAGGCTGGTCAGCGACCCACTGAACTGGAGCAGGCTGGCGGCCGGGAACGCGATCGGCATGGCCACGGGGGTCGGCAGGTTGGCGCCCGGGTTGACCGTGTCGCCATAGCCGCCGAAGGTGCCGTCGCCGTTCAGGTCCAAGCTCGTCGCCCAGCCGAGCGGGGCGGCGGCCGTCGTGATACCGTTCACTCTGTAACTGCCGCTGGCCTGGTTGATCTCGAGCGTCAGGCTATCCACGGTCGCCGACAGGTTGGTCCCCAGATTCAGCATTGCGGCCAGGTTGGTGGCATCGACCGCCAGCCAGTCGGCCCGGTTGCTCGACGGCGACTGCGCATCCGACGGCTGAAGGACCGCGATGCCGATATTCCCGCTGGTGACCGCGAGCCCGTATCCTCCACCGCCTGCGCTGCCCTGGAGATTGCTCAGCCCGACCGTCAGCAGGCTCGCGTCCGTCAGCTCGCCCCCGGGGACGGTCGCGTTGACCGTGCTCTGGCTGATGGCGAAACTCGCCGTGCCCTGGACCAGGTTGTAGATGTTGAGGTTCGTGAGCGTGCCCGACAGCGCCAGCATCTTCCCGGAGTACTCGATCGGCATCGAGGCGGCCGGGTTGACGACGATCGACACCGTCTCGACGACGTTGTTGCCGCCGTCGATGACCTTGTAGGTGAAGCTGTCGTTGCCGACGAAGTTGGCGGCCGGAGTGTAGTCGAACGAGCCGTCGGAGTTGAGCGTCAACGTCCCGTTCGACGGGTTGGTCAGGCCGACGGCCGTGGGCGCCGACCCGCTGGTCGTGGTCGCGTTCGCCAGCACGCCCGGCGCTGCGACCACCAGGTCCGAGTTCTCGTTGGTGTCGAAGTTCGCGGGGTTGCCGTTCGGTGCGGAGGCCGCGGCGTCAACATGGATCGTCACGGTCGCCGCGTTGCTCGTCAGCACCAGCCCCGACGCCGTGGTCAGCTTGATCTGGTACTGGAAGCTGTCGGTCCCGGTGTATCCGGTGTTGGGGATGTAGGTGAACGAGCCATCGTTGCCCACGACGAGCGATGCTGCGTGCGTCGGCTGGGTGACGACCGCCACCGAAAGCGTCCCGCCGCTGAGATGGGAGTCGCCCAGCAAGAGCCCGGGCGATGGAACGACGAGACCGCCCGCCTTCGAGCCCAGCACCGAGAAGGTGGCGGCATTGGCCACCGGGGTGCTCGGCGGCGGGGAGAACAGGGTGCCCGGGTCGATCGGGACCGTGGTCCCGCTGACCTGCGTCTGCCAGTTCAGCGGCACGGCCGGCACGGCGGCGGCACCCGACGCCCCGGAAGTGTAGGTTCCCCCAGCCTGGTTGATCTGGGCCGAGATGCTGCTGATCATGGCCGAGATGTTGGCACCCAGGCTCAGGCTGGCCGCCAGGTTCGCGCCGGTGACCGCGATCCAGTAGCGGGTGTCGGTGCCGGTCGCCGGCTTGGGAGCCTCGATATAGGCGAGGCCCAGGTCTCCGCCGCTCACCGAGACGCCGAACCCGCCGGCGCCCGCGCTGGCCGCGAGGTTGCTCAACCCCAGCGTCAGCAGGGTCGCGCCGGTCAGGGTCGTCGTCCCCTGGACTACGCTCACCTTCGACTCGGTCAGTACGAACGTCGCCGAGCCCGTCAGGATGTTGAACACGTTGAGTGCGGTGAGGTTGCCGCTCAGCGCGAAGCCGCCGGCCGCAGCCGTGATGGCGATCGATTGCGAGGGCGCGGGGGACAGGTTGGCCCCCGGATCGACCAGGGCGCCGAAGGTGGCTCCCCCATCGAGCGAGACGTCCGCCGCCCAGTTCATCGCCGGAGAGGGCAGGTTGTTGGTCCCGACCCCGGCCGTGACGTTGATGGCGATCGCCAGTTGACTCACCGTCGCCGACACGCTGCCGCCCAGGTTGATCGACCCCGAGAGGCTGTTGCCGTTCACGGCGAGCCAGTATCGCGTGTCCGAGCCACTGGCGGGCCTCGGCCGCCTCGATCACGGCGATCCCGATATTGCCGCCCGTGATCGCGACGCCGAATGCTCCGCTGGCGACCGACGCCTGGAGATTGCTGAGAGCCAGGGTGAAAAGCGTTGCGCCGGTGACGTTCGCGGGCGAGGCCCCCGTGAACGAGAAAGCGGCCGTCGTCTCGCTCAGTGCGAGGTCGGCCGATGCCACCACCACGTTGTAGATATTGATGCTGGCGCCGGTCGCCGCGAGCATGAATGTTGGCCGGTTGAAGTTGATCGGCAGCGAGACGGCCGGCGGCCCGGGTATCTGGGCCCGGATCGACGGCGATGGGGTTGCCGCCCTGCGTCACGTCGGTCATCCAGTTCAGGGCCACGGCCGCGTTGCCGATCGGATCCTTGCCACCGGCCCGGTTGACCTGGATGCTCAGGCTGCTGGCCGAGGCCGTGACCCCGCCCAGTGTGAGACTCGCCGCCAGCCCGCTCGCATCGACGCCGATCCAGTATCGGCTGTCCGTGCCGCTCGCGGGCGACGGCGGCTCGACGAACGCGATCCCCAGGTCGCCGCCCGTGATCGCCAGCCCGATCCCGCTGGCCCCCGCGCTTGCCTGGATGCCGCTCAGTCCGACCTGGATCAGCGTCGCGCCGGCAAGAGTCGTCGTGCCGCCGCCCGCAACTGGCACGATCACGCCGACCGCAGCGGTCACCGACAGGGCGAAGCTCGCCGAGCCTTGGATCAGGTTGAAGACATTCAGCGACGAGAGCGTGCCGCTCATCTCCAGGGTCGGCACCGTGAAGCCGATCGCCAGCGAGACGGGCGTCGGCAGGTCCTGGCCCGGGTTGACCGTGTTGCCCACGCCGCCGAAGGTCGAGCCGCCGTCCAGCGAGATGGCGCTCGTCCAGTCGAGGGCCGAGGCACCCCCGCCCGCCTGGTTGATCGCGATCGACAGACCGGTGACCGAGGCCGTCACGCTGGTTGACAGTTGCAGGCTGGCCGACAGTCCCGTCCCGGTCACCGCGACCCAGTATCGGTGGTCCGTGCTCCCGGTCGAGGAAACCGGCTCCAGGAAAGCCAGGCCGAGCGTCCCGCCGGTGACCGCAACCCCGAAGCCGCCCGCCCCCACGCTCGCGCTCAGGTTCTGGAGCGCCAGGGTGATCAGCGTCGCCACGCCCAGGTTGGTGCCGGTCCCGGGATGGACGGCCACGGTCGTCTCGCTCATCGCGAAGCTGGCCGAGGCGTTGATCACGCCGAAGATGTTCAGGCTGGACAGGGTCCCGCTGAGGGCGACCTCGCCGCCGGTGAGCGTCACCGGCAGCGACACCGAACCCGCCGGGGCGATGGCCGCGCCGGGGTTGACGATCGCACCATAGGTCGCACCGCCGTTGACCGAGACCGCCGCCTTCCAGTTCATCGGAGTGGCCGGGTTGCTGCTCGGGTCGTTGCCGCCGGCCGCGTTGATCGCGATCGAGACGCCCGTCACCGTGGCCGAGACCGAAGCTCCCCAGCGTGAGCGAGCCCGACACGCTATTCGCCGTCACGGCGATCCAGTAGCCGCGGTTGCTCATCCCCGACGGCCCGGGCTCCTCGATGAGTGCGATGCCCAGGTTGCCGCCGGTCACCGCGATCCCGAATCCGCCTGCCCCGACTGTCGAGGTCAGGTTGCTGAGGCCCACCGTCAGCAGGGTGGCCCTGGTCATCGTCGTGGTGCCGAGGGTGACGGCGACAGAGCTCTCGCTGATCGCGAAGTTCGCCGAGCCGGTGATCACGTTGAAGAGGTTGAGCGTCGTCAGCGAGCCGCTCACGACGACCTGGCCGGTGGCGAGCTGGATCGTCAACCCGGCGATCGGGATCACCGGCGCGGTGAGCGCGGTGCTCCAGTTCAGGGCCGTGGCCGCGTGGCCGCCGGTATCGGTCCCGCCGGCCTGGTTGATCGCGACGGTGCCATTCTGGATCGAGGCCGTGACCGAAGTGCCCAGTGTCAGGGTTCCCGACAGACCCGTGCCGACGACCGCCACCCAGTAGCGCGAGTCGGTCCCGGTCGCCGGCGCGGGCGCTTCGAGCAGGCCCACACCGAGGCTCCCCGCGCCCGCCGTGATCCCGAACGCCCCCGTCCCGCCGGTCGCGCTGAGGTTGCTCAGGCCCAGGGTCAGCAAGGTCGCGCCGATGATCGCCGCTCCATTAACCGTCGCGTTGACCTTCGACTCGACAAGCTGGAAATCGGCGGAAGTCGTCACCAGGTTATCGATGTTGAGCCCGGCGAGCGTGCCGCCGACCGAGAACCCATTGGTCGCCGAGGAGACCGATAGCCCGGCGATCGGCTGGATCGCGGGGCTGAACTGCGTCCAGTCGAGGTCGCCGGCCGCCACGCCGTTCGGGTCGGTCCCGCCCGAGGTGGCAACCTGAACCATGATGCCGGTCGCCGAGGCCGACACGCCGCCCAGCGTCAACGCGCCCGAGAGTCCGCTGCCGGCCACGGCGACCCAGTAGCGGCTGTCCTTCGCGCCTGCGGACGGTGCGGCCGGCTCGAGGATCGCCAGCCCGATCGACCCGGTACTCCCTAGCGAGATCCCGAACCCGCCCGCAGTCGCGACCGTCAGTCCGCTCAGACCGATGGTCAACAGGCTCGCGCCCGCCAGGGTCTGCGCCGCCACCGAGGCGTTCGTCGTCGTGTCGCTCACCGCGAAGCTCGCCGACAGCTCGAGGGCGCCGGCGATATTCAGGTCAGTCAGGGTACCCGTCACCACGAACTGGCTGCCGTTCAACTGGGACGCCAACCCGTCCTGCGCGCGCCAGGACCGACCAGTCGAGACCCTGTGCGCCGGTCCCGCCCTGGGTGTTGATTGCCACCGAGACCCCGGTGGCCGCCGCCGAGATCGTGCTGCCGAGCGCCAGGCTGCCCGCCAGGCCGGTCCCGGTCACGGCGAGCCAGTAGCGGTTGTCGGTCCCGCTCGCCTCGAGGACCGCCACGTCCAGATTGCCGCCATTGATCGCGATCCCGAATCCGCCCGAGCCCGCCGCCACCTGGAGGTTCGCCAGGTCGATCGTCAGCAGCGTGGCGTTCGTCAGGGTCGTGCCGCCCACGTTCGGGCTGACCGTCGTCTCGCTGATGCTGAAGCCCGACGACCCCGTGAGGAAGCCGAAAACATCCAGCGACGTCAGCGTCCCTCCCAGCGACATCTCGGGTCCGGTCGCCGTGATCGCCAGCGAGCTGGCCGGAGGCGTGGGCAGGTTCGCGCCCGGGTCGACGGGCGAGGCGAACGCCGTCGTCCAGTTCAGGGCCGTCGCGGGATGGCTGGCCGCGTCCTGACCGCCGAACTGGTTGATCGAGACCGTGACTCCCTGCACGCTCGCGGTCACATCGCCGGCGAGATTCAGGCTTCCCGATAGGCCGCTCGCCGTCACCGCGAGCCAGTAGCGGTTGTCGTTGGCCGTGGCGGGCGGCTGGAGCACGGCGATCCCGAGGTCGCCGCCCCCGACCGAAACACCGAAGCTACCGGCGCCGCCGGCCACCGTCAGGCCGCTCAGCCCGATCGTGAGCAAGGTGGCCGAGGTGAGGGTCTCGGTCCCCGCCGTCGCGTTGACGACCGACCGGCTCAACGCGAAGCTCGCGGAGCCGGTGAGCAGACCATCGATGTTCAGGGCCGTCAGCGAGCCGGCGACCAGGGCCTCGCTCGTCGTCTCGTTGATCGGCAGCGCGACTGTGTTGGGCGCGGGAATGCCTGCACCCGCGTCAACCTGGTCGGCGGCCGTTCCGTACTGGCCGTCGTTGTTCAGATCGAGCGCGGTCGTCCAGTTGATCGGCGCGGCGGTCGTCGGGACGGTCCCACCCGCTTCATTGATGGCAATGGAGCCACCCTGCACGGATGCCGAGACGCCGGTACCGAGCGAAAGCGTGCCTGCAAGGTTGGTTGCCGTGATGGCGAGCCAGTAGCGGTTGTCACTTCCCGAGGAGGGCGTGGCCGGCCGGAGCAGGGCGAGCCCGATGTCGCCGCCCGTCACGGCGAGGCCGACCGGCCCGGTGCCTACGCTGGCCGTCAGTCCGTTCAGGCCGACGGTCAGCAGCGATGCCCCGGACAGGGTCACGCCGTTGCCGAGCGACGCTCCAACCGACTGCTCGCTGATGGCAAAGCTGGCGGAGGCGTTGATGAATCCATCAATGGTGAGACCGGTCAGCGTTCCGGCGACAAGCAGGCCGCCGGCGGTCTCGTTGATTGGCAGCGAAACCGAACCGCCCCCGGCCAGGTTGACGACCACGTTGAGCTGGTCGGCCGGCGTGCCGTACTGGCCGTCGCCGTTGAGGTCGAGCGACGAGGTCCAGTCGATCGGTGCGGCCCGGGTGCTGTTGGGGTCGGCTCCGCCCGCCTGGTTGATCGTCACCGTGCCGCCCGATACGGACGCCGAAACGTCCGGGCCCAGCGAGAGGGTGCCGGCCAGGTTGCTGGCGGCCAGGGCGAGCCAGTACCGCGAGTCGGTACCCGTGGCGGCCACCGGCGGCTCGAGCAGGGCGATCGCGAGGTCGCCCGATGTCAGAGAGATCCCGAACCCGCTCGCGCCGGCCGCGAGCTGGATTCCACTCAGGCCGATCGTCAGGAGCGACGCGCCCGAGAGGGTCACGCCGTTGTCCAGCGACACCCCGACGGTCAACTCGGTCAGTGAGAACGACGCGGAGGCGCTGAGGACGTTGTAAACGTTCAGGTTGATCAGCGAGCCGCCGACGGCGAACTGGCCGGTCGCGTACGTGATCGTCAGGGCCGAAACACCACCGGGCACGACCTCGTTCGAGGCCCCGCCGTAGGTCGCGCCGCCGTCGAAGGACAGGTCGGACGTCCAGTCGAGCCGGGGGTCCGCGGGTGGTGTTCGGTCCGCTCACCGCCTGGCCGAACGACTGGTTGACGGCGACGCTCAGGTTGGTGAGCGTACCCGACACGCCGCCGACGGCCAGGCTCGCGGTCGCCAGGTTCATGCCGTCAACGGCCACCCAGGTCCGGCTGTCCGTGCCCGTCGCCGGTGTCGGCGCCGTCAATACGGCAACCGCCAGCTCGGCACCGCTCAGGCTGATCCCGAGCGACCCGGTGGTGGCGGTCACATCGTCGAGCAGCACGGTCAGGAGGTGGTGCGCCCGTCAGGGTCGTCCCGTCGCCGAATTTCAGGTCCACCGTCTGGAGCGTCAGCGAGAACGTCGCCGAGCCGCTGAAGACGTCGAACAGATTCAGGTTGCTCAGCGAGCCAGTCACCGTGTCGGTTGGGCCGCCAAAGCTGATGGTGTGGGTGCCCGCCACGACGGGGTCGTTGAAGTGGGTGTCACCATTGAGCGACACCCCGGTGGCCCAGTCGACGGGCGCGGCGGCGGTCCCGTCGGTCGCGGTACCGGCCGCCTCGTTGAGCTGGATGCCGACGTTCGTGACCGAGGCCGCCAGGCTGTTCCCCACCGCGAACCCGGCCGAGAGCCCGGTCACATCGACGGCGATCCAGTAGCGGCTGTCGGTACCCGACGCGGGCGTAGGCGGCTCGATGGCCGCGATGCCGATCGAGGCACCACCGGCGATCGAGCCGTTGATCGTGGTGTCGAGTCCGACGGTGATTAGCGTCGCCCCGGCCAGCGTGCCCGTGCCGAGCTGGACGTTCGCCGGCTGCATGGCGAACGTGAAGTTCGCCGATGCCGTGAACGCGCCGAGCACCGTCAGGCTCGTCATCTGGCCCGAGATCGCGATGCCGGGCTGGGTGGGCAGGCTCGAGGGCAAGGGATCGGTCGCCGAGAGGCTGCCCCAGTTGAGGGCCGTGGGCGTGTCGCCGCTCGTGGGGCCGCGATTGACCGACAGGCCGACGGCCGCCAGCGTCCCGGATAGGTCGGGCAGGCTGATCGTCCCGGCCACGTTCTGGGCCGCGATGCCGACGTAGGTGTTCGTGAGGTCGGTGTACACGGCGAGCGTCAGCGAGCCGCCCGTCAGCGTCACCCCGGCGCCGTCGGTCCCGATCGCGAGCTGCTGGCCGGCGTCGATAGTGGCCGTGAACGAGAAAAGGACGCCGCCCGTCAGGCTGGTGCCCGCGGACGTCGTCGCGTTCACGTTCCGCTGGACGGACATCGAGTAGTCCGCCGACCCCTGCACCACCCCGCCCAGGTCGCCGAAACCACCGGATAGCTCGAGGCTGTCGTTGGTGATCGTGGTGGCGACATTGGTCGTGGTGAGCGTCGGAAACGTGCTCGCTCCCAGGTAGAGCACCGAGTTCGTGCCGCCCTGCGCGGCGAAGGTCCCGCTGAACGGCTGGACCGACGCCGCGATCTCCAGGTTGTCGTTGCCGGCACCGCCGTTCATCTGGATGGCCGGGCCGGACGTCGTGAACCCCGAGTCGAGACCCTCGACGACCACCGTGTTCCCGCCGGCTCCTCCGTCGAGGACGAGCTGCGAGGACGGGTCGGTGAAGGTCCAGGGCGCGAAGTCGCCGGTGCCGTTGCTGTCGATCGACTGGCTGCCGGCAGCATCGCCGCCGTTGGTGAGGCGGATCTGTTCGGCGCGGTGATTGCGGTCCCATCGAAGAGCCGCTCGGCCGACGACGTTGTGTCGCCGACCGCGGCCACGTTCTTGTAGGCGACGGTCTCGCTGACGTCCGAGCTGTCCACCAGGGTGAGCGTGCCCGATCCTGGACCCGTCACCTGGTTCGACACCTGGCCGAACTGGACATTTTGGCCCGTGACCGCGAGCGTATTCGAGGCGGTGGCCGCACCGCTATAGGTGACCGGCACGGGGATCTCGCCCCCGCCGTAGTCGACCGTGAAGGAGTTGCTGCCGCTCGTGTGACCGTTGATGGTGACGCCGGAGGTATTCGCCAGGGCCTGCCGGGCCACCACGGCGCTCGTCGACGAATCGACGACCTCGATATCGGCGGTACCGTCGTATCTGAGGATGAGGGGGTCGGCGCTCGGGGCCGTGTAGACGAAGGGGATTCCGCCGGCCGGGGCGATGCGATCTTCGAGGAACTCGGGGGGGCGGACGCCATGGCGGCGATCGGGCGTCTTCCGACGGGGACGATTGTCCCGGTCGGGCTCGCCGCGCTGCGCCAGGGCATGAACCCCCGCAGATCGATCACGAATGGCCCTTCGACGGTCCCTGGCTCGCCATCAGTAGCCGGATCGACGTCCCCGTCATCCGGCCGATGGCGATTCCAGGTTGGAGAGTATCTGGAGCCGACCTCCCTGGTCGGACACGAACCTGGTCCCCGCTGCGCCGGGGGACCGAAATCATCGGTCTCAGCAGCCTCGGTCGCGCCGGCAAGGCTGATCAGCCGGCGTTGCGCTCGATGCAAAGGCAATCCGCAATCGATCGAACCGAACTCCCGGGCTGCAAAGCCCGCGGAACGCCGGTTCTTCGGGGTCATTTCGACCTTGAAGGAGGCTCAAAGATGAAACCGCTGTCGTCATCGACGAGGTGGATCACCGCGTCCGGAAATCGTTGAAAAAGCTCATCGTCTCTTATTTCTGTGAGCAACGATGCGTTCTTTATAGCTCGCGACGTCCGGCCTCGTCAATTGAAAAATCGCCGCGGCGGCCGCTTTTCCGCGGACAGAGGCGGTGGCGCCGTTGACGACGATCAACACGCCCTTGCGGGAGGGGCCGTATCTGCGAATTGGGCCGTCGGAGGCGGCTTCCGGGCCGGTCCCGGAAATGTCCGAGGCCGCAAAAACGAAATTATCATTTAGCAATATGGCGGATTGGAGAAAAAGTATTGCTTTCAGAGATTTTTGTTGACCCGGACGGAAAATGGTTATAGGTAATTAAGAATGTTGGCGTTTGTGTGCGGGACTTGCACAAAAGGTCGTGCTAGGATCCGCCTCCGCGATGGGGTCGGGCGACGACGCACGCGAGTCTGATGATCGCAGAGGAACGCCGGCGGGCGCCGTGTTCGCCCCCGGTGGGGCCGACCCTCCGTAGGGTCCGGGCGGCACTGTTGTCAACGTTGAA
Organism: uncultured Planctomycetota bacterium; assembly: GCA_963771445.1. Taxonomy (GTDB): domain Bacteria; phylum Planctomycetota; class Planctomycetia; order Isosphaerales; family Isosphaeraceae; genus JAKAUH01. The sequence continues at coordinate 507,367 of CAVYTQ010000005.1, forward strand.
GAGTTGCTCCGCGCCCACCCCGACTCCGACCCGGATCTGTATCGAGCGGTCCACGCCGGTATTCCCTCCGTCGCGTTTCGGAGCGAATCGTACCGTCCGGCCCGATCGGCGTCCGTCGTCACGTCCAGAATCCGTCGATTCCCGGGGAATTCTTAGCGGGGTCCAGCGATGAGCCAGCAAGTTCGGCGTGGAAAATTCCTCGGGTCGCTGCGTGGCCGGCCGGCCGGCCGCACCCGGCCGGCGGCGAAGCCGATCTGTGAGGCACTCGAGGCCCGGCGCCTCCTCACGCCGCAGACCTGGCAGAGCACCGGTTCCAGTCTCCTCTGGTCCACGTCAAGCAACTGGAGCCAGGGACCGATCGCCTCCGGCGACACCCTCCAGTTCAGCACGGACACCGCCTTCCCGATCGCGAACAATGATACGAGTCCGGCAAATCAGTACAACATCCAGCTCGATCAGGGCGGGTACTCCCTCGGCGGCCCCAACGGATTCCAACTGGACGGCGCGACGGCCATCCTGGCGGACAACCCGTCGGGGTCGAATTTCATCAGCAATTCGCTGACCCTATCGGGCTCGTCCACGATCGATGTGACGAATACACTCGCCAACCTGACGCTCACGGGGACCTTGAAATCCTCCGCCGGCCAGACGCTGACGGTCGCCGGCAGCGGTTTCGTGAATCTGGGCACTGCGGCCGACGCAAGCCAGCTCGACGGCGGACTGGACGACCAGGGCTTCCTCAACATCGGTGCAACGGCCGGGCCGCCGCAGGTGACGCTCGACGGCGGCACGCTCGTCGGCGCGGCGGGCGGCATGATGGGCGACCTGGCGGCGTCCCCGCTCGGGGGCACTTTCACGCCGGGGGGTTCCGGGGGTACGTTCCTGGCCTCCTCGGTCAAGCTCAACGCCGCATCGACCTATTTCGTCAATCTTGCCGGGGCAGGCGCCGGGCAGTATGGTCAGCTTTCCGCTTCGGGGACGGTCAACCTCAACGGGGCCAAGCTCCAGCTCAACCTCAGCTACGCCCCGGCCAGCACCGACTCGTACGTCCTCATCCAGAACACCTCCAATGCGCCCGTCCAGGGGACGTTCGCCGGGATGCCCCAGGGCAGCACGGTCACCATCGGCGGCACCCAGTTCGTCATCAACTATTATGGTGGGCCCTCCGGCAACGAGGTGATCCTCTCGGTCAATGGCCCGCCCGTCGCCAACCCCGACTTCTACACCCTGCCCGAGAACGACCAGAACTTCCAGGTGTTCGCCCCGGGCATCCTGGGCAACGATACCTCCCCCGCGGGACATCCGCTGCACCCGGTTTTGGGGACGCTGCCGACCCATGGCACGCTCACGCTCAACGACGACGGCTCGTTCTCCTACGTCCCGGCCACCGGGTTCAATGGCCTCGATTCCTTCACTTACGAGGCGAGCGACGGCCTCCAGGACAGTGCACCGACCACGGTCAGCCTCCTCGTGAACGCGGTCAACGGCGCGCCGACGGTCGCTTCGCCCACCTATTCGGTCGTCGAGAACAACCCCATCACCGTCGCGACGCCCGGAGTCCTGGCCGGCGCGGTCAGCCCGCAGGGGCTGCCGTTGACGGCCCACCTGCTGGCCACCCCGTCGCACGGCACCGTCGCCTGGTCGGGTCTGGATGACGGGTCGTTTACCTACACACCGGCGAATGGCTTCGCCGGCACGGACAGCTTCACCTGCTACGCGACCGACTCCAACGGACTCACCAGCGCGGCGGGCACCGTCAGCCTGAACGTGCAGGACGTCGCCTCCAAGGTGGTCTCGGGCGCCTATAATGTCAACGAGAACGGCTCGCTGTCGATCTCCGCTCCCGGGGTCCTGACGGGCAACACCAACGTCACGGGCAACCCTCTCTCGGCCTTGCTCATCAATGGCGCAGCCAACGGCACGGTGGCGCTCAATCCCGATGGCAGCTTCGTCTACACGCCGAACGCGAACTACTCGGGCACGGACTCCTTCACGTTCCAGGCCACCGACGGCACGCTCAACTCGAACTCGGCGACCGTCGTCTTGACCGTCAAGCCGGCCAATCTGCCGCCGATCACCGCGCCCGACGCGTTCTCGGTGCTCGAGAACACGACGCTCGCGCCTTCCTCGCTGGTCGTCAACGCGCCGGGGCTGCTGCTGACCGACCAGAACCCCAGCGGCAGCACCCTCTCCCTCTTCGTGGTCAACGGGCCGCTGCACGGCACGTTCTCGGTCGGCCCCAAGGCCGACGGATCGTTCACCTATGTCCCGGCCACCAACTTCAGCGGGTCCGATAGCTTCAGCTATTACCTCCAGTCCAACGGGCTCAACAGCAACGTCTCGACGGTCTCGATCACCATCACCCAGGTGCCGGTGGCGCCCATCGCCCGGGACGTCGCCTACACGACGAATGAGAATGCGACGTTCAACCTCGCGTCGCCGGGCGTCCTCGGCGACGACACCGACCCCAACGGCGGCCTTCTGTCAGCAGTCCTCGCGACCAGCCCGGCCAACGGTGCGCTGACCCTCAACGCCGACGGGTCGTTCATTTACATCCCGAACACCAATTATTTCGGGATGGATTCCTTCACCTACCAGGCGTCCAACGGCGTCCTGCTCAGCCCGGCCGCCACGGTGACGATGACCGTCAAGCAGGTCGCCATCGCCCCCAAGGCGGCCGACCAGTCGTATTCGGTGCAGGAGAACGGCACCCTCGCCGTCACACCGCCGGGCCTCCTCCTGAACAGCCAGAACCCCAACAACGGCGCGATCTCGGTCTTCGTGGTCTCACCGCCGCAGCATGGTACGTTCACCGTCGCGCCCAACAACAACGGTTCGTTCACCTACCAGCCCTCCTCCAACTACAGCGGCTCCGACAGCTTCACCTATTATCTCCAGGCAAACGGCCTGAATAGCAACGTGGCAACCGCGACGGTCATGATCGTCCAGGTGCCGCTCGCCCCGATCGCCCACGATGACACCTACAGCACCAACGAGAACGCGACCCTCAGCGTGGCGAAGCCGGGCGTCCTGGGCAACGACATCGATCCCAACGGCCTGCCGCTGTCGGCCATCCTCCAGACCGGGCCGACCCACGGCACGCTCCAGCTCAGCTCCGACGGGTCCTTCGTCTACATGCCGTTGACCAACGACAGCGGCCTGGACAGCTTCACCTACCTCGCGTATGACGGCAAGCTCGAGAGCAACGTCGCCACGGTCTCGCTCACGGTCGTGCCGGTCGTGGTGCCGCCGACGAGCGGCAACAGCAGCTACTCGATGCAGGCCGACGACCAGCTCGTCGTCCCCGCGCCGGAATCCTCGGCAACGCCGGCGACCCGCAGGGCCTGCCGCTCCAGGCCGTCCTGGTGAATCCGACGCTCGACGGCGCCCTGATGCTCAACCCCAGCGGGTCCTTCACCTATACCCCGAACGCAGGCTTCACCGGGAGCGACAGCTTCACCTTCCGGGCCAGCGACGGCCAGCTCCAGAGCAACCTTTCGACGGTCACGATCGCCGTGGCCGGGATCCCGGGCACGACCGTCATGCTCGCGCCAGGGATCGCCGTCCACGACGGCTTCACCAACGTGACCACGCCGGCGTTCGTCGGGACCACCCTTCCAGGACTCCTGGTCAGGCTGTATGCCCAGGCGCCGGGCGGCCCGGCCAACGTCGTCGGAACGACCTACGCGGACGCCTCGGGCCATTACACGGTCGGCTCCTCGCCGCTGGCCGACGGGTCCTATAGCTTCTGGGTCGATGCAATCCGACCAGGCAATGGGCTTTCGACCGGCTCGGTCAATGCCGGTAGCCTGACGATCGACACCGCCCCGCCGCAGGTCACCGACATCTTCGCCGTCCCCCGGACCGGCCAGATCATGATCTCGTTCAACGGCGGGATCAGCGGCATGAACCTGGCGAGCATCGTCAACACGGCCAACTATTCATTCAGCCGACGCTCGACCCCGATGCCGCGGAACTACGTCATCACGTCGGTGACACTCGTGCCCCCGGGCAGCTCATCCGGCCCGGTCACCGTCGCGCTCCGGTCTTCGGCCGGCAACCCGATCCCGACCGGCCGCTACCTGTTCGCCATCCTCGCGGGGGGTATCCTCGACAACGCGGGCAATCGCCTCGCCGGCCAGTTCACCGGCAGCCTGCCCACCGGAGGAGGGGCCGGCACCCAGTTCAATGGCATCTTCCTGAGCAAGGGCCGGAAACCGAACAACGTCCACGCGACCGCGCACTTCATCCCGATCCTGACCAGGCAGCACGCCGCCGTGACTCGCGTCTCCGACCCTTCACCCGCCGACCGCCCGGCCGCTACCGTCCATAAAATCAAGCACTCTAGCCCGAGCGGCCCCCTGGCCCTCGGACACCCGCGACGAGATGATCACCGGATCGGCTTACTCGTTGACCTGTTCCGCAAGGACAAAAAGTCCTGATCCAAGCGTGCAACTCCCGCCCCCCAGCAGGCGATCGCCTTCCCAAAGGACCACTCGAAACACCAACCGGCGACACCCCGTCAACCAGGGGTGCCGCCGGTATCACTTGATGGTCAGGGCAACCTCATTTGTCCGAACAAAATTGCATGCATTCCGGCATCTTCAACCCCCGGTCCCTCGATGTTCCCCTGCCTGCTTTTTTATCCCCCTATCAACAGGATGTATCCGTTTGCCGATTCTGAAGTGCACCTATTGAGGCGAGATGAGACCTTATTGTCCTAAGTCTTGATGGAGACTGGGGGAACGTTTTTTCCAAAGATATTCAAGTTGTGCGGTTGCCGTTGCATCGTGACGCAACTTTTCTATCAGAATGGATTGGTCCTGACGATTCCACCGGTCGGGCCACCCGCTATTCCTTGATGCATGTACCCCAGTCGGCAGGACGCGGATGGTAGCGTCCGTGGGCATCTAGGCGCGCGATTTGCCCGTTGAACCGCGGGCTCGCGGCCGCTCGGTCGCCTGACAGGCAACTCGGAGGAGAGCCGGATGCTCGAGCACATCACGACCGTGGCTCCCTACAAGCTTACCGATCTTCTGAGCTCGGCCGGCGCCACGATCGGTATCATCATCGCCGGAACGATCTTCCTGCAGTTCATCAGCACGAAGTACACCGAGCTATCGGGCCGGTATCGGCAGATTACCGGCGAGTACCGGGGGGTCCACTGCGAGCACAATCGCCACGCGCCGCTGCGCTCGCAGATCTGGATCTACCGGCGCCGGCTCACGCTGCTCAACTGGGCCTCCTGGCTGGCCGCGTTGGCGCTCATATGCTTCCTGCTGTCGGTCATTGCGGGCGGGCTGTCACTGCTCTATCCGCCGGTGGTGCCGATTCGCACGGTCGGCACGGCCGGCCTGCTCGTCGGGTTGATCCTGATCGGGGTCGCGGTCTTCCTCGAGCTCGCCGAGAGCATCCTCTCGCGACAAGGAACTGGAGGAGGAGATCGCCGACCTCGACGAGGAAGCTCGCCAGCTCACAGTCTGATGCGGTTGCCCGGGCGTGAGACCGTTCGCCAGCGGCCAGCAACCCGAGTCCAGAGGACGCATGATGGAGAGCTGCGACCCGCGCGTCTCGGTCGTGATGATCACCCACGATCGCCGCGACGAGGCGCTCCAGACGATCGCCCGGCTGCTCCAGCTTCCCGAGCGGCCCCGGATCGTGGTCGTTGACAACGCCTCGACGGACGGCACGGCCGACGAGGTCCGCGCCCGCTTCGGTCCGGCGGGCGTCGCGGTCATCGACGCGGGGGCGAACCTGGGCGCGGCCGGCAGAAACCTGGGTGCCCGCCGGGTGGATACGCCGTACATCGCTTTCTGCGACGACGACACCTGGTGGGATCCGGGGATGCTCCGTCGAGCGGCCGACTTCTTCGACGCGCAGCCCCGGCTGGCCGTCGTCACCGGTCGGACCCTCGTCGGGCCCGAAGAGGTCGAGGACCCGATCTGCCGCGAGTTCGAGGCCAGCCCACTGCCCCGCGAGCCCGGGATGCCGGGCCCGCCCTGCTCGGCTTCATGGCGGGCGTCTCGATCTTCCGACGCTCGGCCTTCCTCGAGGCCGGCGGCTTCGACCCGGTCGTCTTCATCTCCGGCGAGGAGGAATGGCTGGCCGTCGAGCTGGCCGCGCGCGGCTACTGGATCTGCTACGTCCCCGAACTGGTCGTCCACCATCATCCGTCCACGATTCGCAACGTCCACGCCCGACGATCGGATGCCATCCGCAACACCCTGTGGTTCCTCTGGCTGAGGCGGCCATGGTCCGTCGCCCTGACGCGAACCCTCTGGATGGTCCGGACGCTGCCCCGCGACCGGCATTCGCTCCGCGGGTTCGCGGCAGCCCTGGCCGGCCTGCCCCGGCTGCTCCCGCGCCGGCGGGTCGTGCCCCCGTGGGTCGAGAGCGGCCTGCGCATGCTCGATGGTCCGCAGATGTCCTCGGCGTCCGGCCGTTAAGTCTTGCCTTGCAGCCGGGTCTCGCCGCGTTGGCACCGAAAGGATCGGGCGTGTTCTTCCATCAGGACGTCAAGGCCGACCGACTGCCGCGCGGGACGGTCTGCCTCACCTACGACGACGGGCCGGGCGAGACCGACGGCGACGGACCAGGACCGCACACCCGCGAGCTCGGTCGATATCTCCACGAAGAGAAGATTCGCGCCGCGTTCTTCGTGGTGGGACGGCACGTCGAATCCTTCCGGGACTCAATCTCCGCCCTGCACGCCTGGGGCCACCTGATCGGCAACCACACCTATTCCCACCCCGGGCTCGTCGCCCTGGCCGAGGCGGACGGGGACGTCGTCGGCGAAGTCGAACGGACCGAGGCGCTGCTCCGACCGATCACCCGTGCCCCTTTGACATTCCTTCGCGCCCGTACGGCAACTGGCGGCAGACCGAGCAGGCCGAGCCGGGGGTGACGCGCGACCGGGCCGATTCGATCGTCGCCGATCGGCTCAATGCGAGCGGTCGGTTCCCCGGCGTGGTCGGGCCCGTCAACTGGGATATCGTCGCCGAGGACTGGGAATGCTGGCAGCTGGGTATCCCGCCCGACGAGGCCGCGCACCGCTACGCCGACGAGGCCGAGCGGGTGGGACAGGGGCTGATCCTGATGCACGACAGCTCCGAGGACGCCGACATGCGCCCTCGCAACCAGACCTATCGGATGACCCGGCACCTGGTCCCCCTGCTCCGCCGGCGAGGCTTTCGATTCGTCGCCCTGGACGAGGTCCCCCAGGCAGTCACCGCCTCGTTCGTCCGCTCGCAGGTCGTCCTCGCCGCGGACGGCGATCATCGACTCATCCTCGATCCCGAGGCGAACGACGCGATCCGGCCCGCGTCGACCGCGGCCTTGCCAACATGCCGGTTCGGCATGGCTCCCCTCGGTCGGGGCACCTTCGCCCTCCGCGCCCCCAACGGACTGTTCCTCTCCGCTCGCGACCCCGGCTCGTCCGGACGGAGTGAGCCGGTCCTCGCCGACGGTACCGAGGCCGGCGAGGACCAGCGTTTCCGCCTCGAGGAACTCGGGCGCGGATTGTTCGCGATCCGGACCGAACGGGGCGGGTACGTGACGCTGGTCGACTCCGGCGATGGGCCCCGCCTGGCGGCGACCCTTCGCCGGGCCGAGCGGACGGCTTTCGCCGTCCTGCCCGCGTGAACCCGGGCTCGATCGGGAGTTTCGACCGAAACGGCACACGGGGTGCGGACCTGATCGCGGCAGAGGCGGCCGTCCCAGCCGGCCGGGAGCCAACGATGCGACGAGTCACGACAGGTGAGTCCCGGATATCCGGGACGCTGGTGGACCAGGTCCGGGCCATCTCGCGGCCGCTGCGCGGGCCGCAGGACCTTGACCCGCTCATGGAGCTCATCGGCGACGCGCGCCACGTCCTTCTCGGCGAGGCATCGCATGGCACATCCGAATATTACACCTGGCGCGCCGAGATCAGCCGCCGGCTGATCCTCGAGAAGGGCTTCTCGTTCCTGGCCGTCGAGGGGGATTGGCCCGACTGCTACCGGGTCAATCGCTTCATCAAGGGGCGGGACGGTGCCAGCGACGCCGAGAGTGCCCGCGAGGTGCTGCAGACCTTCGGCCGCTGGCCGACCTGGATGTGGGCCAACGAGGAGGTCCTGGCCCTCGCGCAATGGCTCCGCCGCCACAATGACGGCCTGCCCGCGGATCGGCGGGTCGGGTTCTACGGGCTCGACGTCTACAGCCTGTGGGAATCGCTCTACGGGATCATGGCGTACCTTCAGCGCCACGACGGATCGGCGTTGCCCGCCGCCTGGCGGGCCTTCCGCTGCTTCGAGCCTTTCGGCGAGGACGTCCAGGAGTACGCCCGCTCCACCCGGTTCGTGCCCGAAACCTGCGAGGACGAGGTGATCGCCCTCTTGCACGCGACCCGCACTCACGCCCGTCCCGCCCCCGGCGACGATCCCGAAGCGGGGTTCGCCGCCGAGCAGGATGCGCTGGTGCTCAAGAACGCCGAGGCTTACTACCGGACGATGGTCCGCGGCGGCCCCGATTCCTGGAACCTTCGCGATAGCCACATGACCGAGACCCTGGAACGGTTGATGGACCACCACGGACCGCGTGCCCGGGCGATCGTCTGGGAGCACAATACCCACATCGGCGACGCCCGGTACACCGACATGATCGACGAGGGCGAGCACAACGTCGGCCAGCTCATCCGGGAGCGACATGGCAAGGACGGCGTCGTGCTCGTCGGCTTCGGCTCGCACCGCGGGAGCGTCATCGCCGGCAGCAGGTGGGAGGCCCCCATGGAGCGCATGACGGTCCCGCCGGCCCGCGAGGGGAGCTGGGAAGACTTGCTCCACCAGGCCGGCCCGGACGACAAGCTGCTGATCTGGGGTTCCGCCCGCCGGTCGTCCGAGATGCTCCAGCCTCGGGGCCATCGCGCGATGGGTGTCGTCTACCGCCCCGAGCTCGAGGGCTACGGCAATTACGTCCCCTCGGTCCTGCCCCGGCGCTACGATGCGTTCCTCTACCTCGACTCCACCCGGGCACTCCGACCGCTCCACGATGTCGAGCCCCGCGAGGATCACGAGGTACCCGATACCTACCCCTCGGGTGTCTAGTCCGCCGGGTCTCGGAACTCGCGGTCGGCGATCGATCATCGCCGCCCCGGAATCTCAGCCCAGGCGCCCAGGTCGGCGTCGTCTTCCCGATCTTGCGCCTGGGGAACAGTTTACGATCACCGAGAAAATCTCGGGATAATTTGATCCTTCGTGGACGAGGTGTCATACTCTGGCGAGGACGGAATTGAACCCGCCTCCATGACAACGCCAGGTCGGCAGCCAGCCCGGTATCTCGGGACGAAAGGTCCTCCCGTCGCCAGGCAGATCGACCGGCGCCCCACCCAGCAGGACACGCCTATCACTTCTGAGGAGACATCGATGAACGAAGCCTCAACGAGGATCCGCCGTCAAGCCATCATCATCGATCCCCTCGGGCTCCACCTTCGGCCGGCCGCCAAGGTGGTTGTCCTCGCGCAATCGTTCCGCTCGGAGATCCGCATCGCCTGCAAGGGGGCGATGGCCGACGGCAAGAGTCTGCTCGACCTGTTGACCATGGCCATCGGATGCGGCGCGAGCCTCGACATCATCGCAAATGGACCCGACGCCGATGAGGCCGCCGCAGCGCCTGGTCGACCTGATCGGGACCGGCCTCGACGCGCCCTGAAGCGGGCCGCCGCCGCGGCCTAGCCAGATCGTCATTCGTGATCGGTGCTCACTGCGAAGCGAGCTGGGCTCGGCCTGCTGCCCGAGGGACAGCAGGCCAATCATCTTCATTGCCAGGAGGCCCAGGGCCGGGGCTGGTTGAGGACACGGCTCCGATCGACCCTTCTCGACCTGGGGCTACCATCGCAGGCCGGCCTTGCCGTACGCTGGAGGCGGCGCCGATCGGGAACGACCGGGCGCCGCACCGACGGGCAACGGGGGCGCGGAACGATGCGACCGACGGGTCCGGACGAAATCCGCCAGATCGAGAAGCACCGCGATTACCTGCTGCTCCTGGTCCGTCTGCAGATCGGCGCCCGGCTGCGTGCCAAGCTCGACGCCTCCGACGTCGTCCAGCAGGCGATCCTGCAGGCCCACGAGAAGCGCGAGCAGTTCCGCGGCCGGACCGAGGGCGAGTGGCTGGCGTGGCTCCGGGCCGTCCTGGCGACCACGATGGCAACGGCGGCCCGGCGGTTGGACGCCCAGGCGCGCGATCCCGGCCGAGAGCGGTCGCTGGAAGCCGAGCTCGAGCGCTCCGCATCCCGGCTGGAGGGCCTGCTCGCGGCCGATCAGACCTCGCCGAGCGAGCTGGCTGTCCGGGGAGAGGACCTGCTCCGGCTCGCGCAGGCCCTCGCGCGTCTGCCGGATGATCAGCGGCGAGCCGTCGAGCTCCACTATTTGAAGGGGATCCCGGTCGCCGACGTAGCCGAACGGATCGGCCGCTCGCGACCGTCGGCCGTCGGCCTGCTCTTCCGCGGGCTGAAGCGTCTTCGCGAGCTGCTCCACGAGCCGGAGGTGACCGGCGATGGCCGATGACGTCCTCGTCGATGCCGACCGCGAGGATCGGCGAAACCGCGTGCTGCTGTCCTTCGTCGAGGCGATCGAGGATGGCCGCGAGCCCGACCGCGGCCTGTTGCTGGACGAGCATCCCGACCTCCGGTCCGAGCTGGAGGCGTTCCTCGCCGGCCACGACGAGGTGGCACGGCTGACGGCGCCTCTCCGTGTCGCCAGGACGCTCGGCCACCGAGGGCCGATCGCCGTGGCGCCGAAGGAGCCCGATGAGCCCGTCGCCGGCCTGGGCGAGCTCGGCGACTTCCGCCTGCTGCGCGAGGTCGGTCGGGGCGGGATGGGGATCGTCTACGAGGCCGAACAGATCTCGCTGCGCAGGCGGGTCGCCCTCAAGATCCTGCCGTTCGCCGCGGCCATCGACCCCCGCCGGCTCCAGCGGTTCAAGACCGAGGCCCTCACGGCGGCGCACGTGCAGCACGAGAAGATTGTCCCGGTGCACGCGGTCGGCTGCGAACGGGGCGTCCATTACTTCGCCATGCAGTTCATCGACGGCCAGAGCCTCGCCGCCCTCATCGCGGCCTTGCGCGGACCTGGCGACGATCGGCGTGGCGACCCCGGCATTCTCCAGGCGACCATCGGTTCCGCCGAATCCACATCGGCGATGGGCGGGAATTCCGCCGCCACGACGATCTCTCGCGAGCGGACGGGGGAACGCCGGCGGTACTTCGAGCGCGTCGGCCGGACTGGGACGGCAGGCGGCGCTGGCGCTCGAGCACGCGCATCAGGCGGGGATCGTCCATCGCGACGTCAAGCCGGGCAACCTGCTGCTGGACCTTCGCGGGCAGCTCTGGGTCACCGATTTCGGCCTGGCGCAGGTCACCGGCGACGTCGGGCTCACGATCACCGGCGAGCTGCTGGGCACACTGCGCTACGCCAGCCCCGAGCAGGTGCCTCGCGCGTCGCGGGATCGTCGACCACCGCAGCGACATCTATTCGCTCGGCGCGACGCTCTACGAGCTGCTCACGCTGCGGCCCCCCTTCGACGGCCGCGATCGCAACGCCCTGATCCGGCAGATCGCCGACGAAGAGCCCGCGGCCCCGCGGTCGCTGGACCCGACGATCCCCGAAGGGCTGGAGACCATCGTCCTCAAGGCGCTCCGCAAGGAGCCGGCCGACCGTTATGCGACGGCGCAGCAACTGGCCGACGACCTCGAGCGGTTCCTCGAGGGCCGGCCGATCCTCGCCCGTCGGCCGACCGTCGCGGAACGGCTGCGGGCCTGGTCGCGGCGGCACCCGGCGATCGTCGGGTCCGGCGTGGTGGCGTTGATCCTGCTCTCGGCCGCGTCGCTGGTCAGCACGGCCGTCGTCCGTCGCGAGCAGGCCCGGACGGTCGTCGAGCAGCAGAAGGCCGAGGCGGCCTACCGTCGGGAACATCAGCGTGCCGACGAGGCCGAGGCGCGGTTCCGGCTGGCGCGTCGGGCGGTCGACGAGCTGATCCGGGCCAGCGAGGAAGAGCTCGCCCATCGGCCGGGGATGGAGGGCCTGCGCAAGCGTCTGCTCGCCTCGGCACTGGCCTACTACCGCGAGTTCATCGCCGAGCGGCGCAGCGACCCGGATGCGCAGGCCGAGCTGCGCGACACCACGCGGCGGGTCGAGACGATCCTCGCCGACCTGGCGGTCCTCCGCGCCGCCGGGCAGCTCTATCTGCTGGTTCAGCCGGCCGCAGGCGACGACCTGGACCTCGACGAAGGTCCAGAGGGCGAAGGTGATGGAGCTCTCCGCCCGCGCCGCGGCGCGCTGGAGGGACGCCTTCGGCAACCCGGCCCGCCTTCCGGCCCGGTCCGAACGCGTCCGGATCGGCCTGGAGAGGCCCGCGCCAACGAGGCGGAGGTCGACGCGATCCTGAGGCCACCGCAACGCGTCCGGCTCCAACAGATCGCCCTCCAGGCGGAGGGGCGCGGCCGCATTCCGCGAGCCCGAGGTCGTCGAGGCACTCGGGCTCACGCCCGACCAGCGCGAGCAGATCCGCGCGATCGAGGACCAGGCCCTCTTCGGCCAGATCCGCGAGATGCAATCGGGGAAGCCGCTCCAGGAAGCCAGCAAGCCGGCGATCGGGCGAATCCTCGCCGTCCTCACCGCCGAGCAGGTCCGGCGCTGGAATGAGCTGGCCGGCGACCCGGTCCGCGGCCCCCTCAGCCCCTTCCCCATCCCCTTCCGATCTCAGCACGACCCGCGGCGGACGACCCGCTGACCCCAGGACTTAAGGCCACGCATCTCAAAGGCTTCTGGTTGTGTCCCGGAAAAAACGACACTCCTCGCCGAACACCACCGCGCCGGCGATCCTGCTCGTTCCCACGGTCTTTGTGGGAATGCCGTCTTCGACGCTCTGCGTCGTCCGCGGAGGCAATCGGACGCGGGAGCGTCCCGGACGGCATTCCCACGCGGAGCGTGGGAACGAGGTTATGCCCTTGACTCGTTTGGGGTTGCGCAGACAACCCGGTGGTCTTGAGCGAGGAGTCTCGGAAAAACAGGGGATTGCCTCACCCGGCATCTCGTGGAGTTGATAGTTGTTACGCCAACTGGGCCGTCTTGAGGCTTTCAGCCTCGCCAATAGCGGCTTCTGAGACTCACGCCAAATCGCAAAACAACCGGCCAAATATGAACCGAAACACAGAAACCGCCGCCACGTCGGAAAATCTCTAGGAATTTCCAAATAAATTTTCTGCTTCTGGCCAAAGGGCTTGCGTCGAAAAAATGACCCACTTGGCCGATAGGTGCATTTCAGTTTTTGCAAAACGGGTACATCCTGATAGTAGGGGGAGAAAGAAGAGCCGAGGGGGTACAGGGGGTTTTGGGGGCCCTGGAACATGAAATGCATGCACACAATCTCCTCCTGGACCTGAGGGGATCGTCCTAAGCGGCGGTTATCGAAAGTGCTGGATACCATGTCGTCAGGTAAGCGCTGGATACCGAATTCGAGGTCTTGACCGGTGAGGATGGCCCATTCCCTGCGGCCGGACCGCCCGCCCGCGGCGCGGGCTGAACCGAAGACCGTCCTCCCTGGTCGCCCAGCTCGCAAAGCCGGGCTGGAGGAGGTGCCAGTGATTCGGCATTACCGCGTAGGCGCAAATCCACATCGGCGCCAGGGCCAGGGTATCGCGCAGGACCCGCTCGAATGCTTCGTAGTCCGCGGGCTTGTCGAACAATGGCATTCGCGCCACGCCGCGATTCAAGACGTGAAAGACCAGTCCGCCGAGGGCTATCCGCGCTGTTCGTGGCATCGAACGGACTTGTCCCGTTTCCCCGCTTCCCTGTCTCGAAGAACCGTACGCCAAGCCCCCAATAGCGGACCTGTCACGCTTCTGGCTTCCGTGGACGAACGGACCGGGCAGGTGGAGGCGTGTCCCAGCGGGCAAGTGCCGCTGGTGGTGGAGCGGGATGCGTCGGCGGGCATGACGCGGATCGAGATGGCGGCGTCGGCGTGCGAGGGCTGCCCGTTCCGCGCGAGTTGCCCGATCCATACGACGCGGGATGGCCGCTACACGATGGAGTTCAGCGATAAGGAGCACCGCCTGGCGGGTCGGCGTCGCGAGCAAGAGACGCCGGTGTTCGCCGAGCGGTATGTGGCGACGAGCGGGGATCGAGTCTGAACCAACAGCGGGCTGAAGAATCGGCTGGGGATGGACCGGCTGCCGGTGCGGGGCCGAGGGGGCGTGTCCCGAGCGATCCTGCACAAGGTGGCGGGATGGAACGTGCTGCGGGCGGCGGCCTCGGCGAAGCTGTGCGAGGGTCAAGGTTCAGGTGGAGCAGGCGCTGTCGGGGGAGGGACCGGTGCAAGAAAGCCGCCTTGGCGCCGGATGGCGGCCCCGGTGGGGCTCGGTGGGGGCGTCCCGGGGTCCTTGGTGCGGTCGTCATCGCCGGAGAGCTTCGTTCGCCGCTTGAACCAAGAAATCCCCTCCCTCGCACGCGGACTTCTGTCGGCAACGTCTAAGCTGGGAAAAATAGTGAAATCGGTAAGGGGAAGCGTGGACAGAAGCGAGGAGTATCCGCCCAGGTGAGGCTGGGGAAGATACGGAAATCGAGTGACGGGCAAGTCCGGGCGGGGGTTCGCCGCACGTCGAATCTTATCCAGGACCGGGGGCAAAAAAAGGCGCGACAGCGATTCTTTGGTAGCAGAACCGGTGAGTCAATGCGCTCCGTGTTGGTGGCAAGTCCTGGCCGACTGTCATTCCAACACGGAGGGGCCCCGCCTTCCACCGATCTGTCAACTCGCTCGCTGGCGATCTTCGCCGATTTGAGACAATCCCAGAACCAGATTCCTCGCTCAGCGCGATCGCGCGGGCCCCCTCGCGCCGCATCCCTCATCCCCTATCCTTCATCCCTTCCTGAGAGAGTGTGAGAAGAGGTCGTAGGGTGGGTCGAACGCCGCAGGCGTGAGGCCCACCGGTATCGCGGCGAAGGATCGGTGGGCCTCGCTTCGCTCGACCCACCCTACGAGCCTCCTCACACACCTTCTCACGCGGCGGTCGGGAGTCGTAGGGTGGGTCGAACGCCGCAGGCGTGAGGCCCACCGGTATCGCGGCGAAGGATCGGTGGGCCTCGCTTCGCTCGACCCACCCTACGAGCCTCCTCACACACCTTCTCACGGCGGTCGGGAGTCGTAGGGTGGGTCGAACGCCGCAGGCGTGAGGCCCACCGGTACCGTGGCGAAGGATCGGTGGGCCTCGCTTCGCTCGACCCACCCTACGAGCCTCCTCACACACCTTCTGAGGGCCTGCACAAGAGTCACGACCCGCAAGGTCGGGCGGTCGCGGCGGCGAATTCCTGCCGCCAGGCGCAGCGCCAATTCCGGTGCATCCAGGCGCCGAGCTCCAACCCATCCCCTGAGCCGCGGGCTGGGAGAAGGTGCCCGAAGGGCCGATGAGCGGGCGGTCGGTGCCTCCGCAGATCGGCCGGCAACTCACTCGCCACGGTGGCGTTCGGCGAGGACTCTCCAAAAATCACGCGGTCGGTGCGCGACAGTCGCCGCCGGCTGGCATCTCTTAAGAATAGGGGAGTCCCCGGCAGCGGA
The DNA here is from genome assembly GCA_963771445.1 of uncultured Planctomycetota bacterium. Taxonomy (GTDB): domain Bacteria; phylum Planctomycetota; class Planctomycetia; order Isosphaerales; family Isosphaeraceae; genus JAKAUH01. The sequence goes on from CAVYTQ010000005.1 coordinate 522,949, forward strand.
ATGGCTCCGCCGCACGGAGAGCGGATGATCCCTCGTCCACCCGGCGGACATCGCCTCGTGAGGTCACACCATGCGACGTCGAGCCCTGGCCGCGGCCACGGCCTTGTTCTGTTCAGCCAGCCTGCTGGCCGCCGGTGCGGCGATGTCGCCCCTGGCCGCGCAGGACGACGGCGACGCCCGCCGGAAGGCAGCCGACCCGGGCCTCTTCGGGCTGACGAAGGTCCTTCCGATCCACATCGAGATGTCGGCCGAAGAATACGAGGCCATGCAGCCCCCTGCCCCGCCCGGCGTTCCGGGAGGTCCCCCGCCTGGCCCTCGCCCGAAGAAGCCCGGCGACAGGCCGAGTGAGCGGAATCTCTTCGGCCTCGAATTCCCCTGGGCCCGCGCCGCGGTCGCGGCGGACGGCCAGACCTTCCAGGGGGTCGGAATCCGCTATGCGGGGAACGCCTCGTACATGGCCTCCGCCGGGGGCCTGAAGCGTTCCTTCGTGGTCGACCTGGATCGGGCGAATCGCGCGACCCTCCACGGGCCTGCATGCCTTGCAGCTCCAGAGTGGGACGCTCGATCCCACCAGGGCCCGCGAGGCCCTGGCCTTCGCCTTCTTCCGCGCGGCCGGAGTCCCCGCGCCTCGCACGGCGATCGCCGAGGTGGCGCTCACCGTCGCGGGCGAACATCGAAACGGCTACCTCGGCCTGTACACCCTCGTCGAGCCGGTCGATCGCGCGTTCCTGAAGGATCGGTTCCACACCGACAGCGGCCTGCTCGTCAGGCCGCAAGGACTTCGGAGTCTCGACTACCTCGGGGAAGACTGGTCGAAGTACCGAGGACCGTACCGCCCCCTCGCCGAGCCGACGCCCGACGAGGCAAAGCGGCTCATCGAGTTCGTTCGGCTGATCCAGCGGGGCGGCGACGAGCAATTCCGCAAGGAGATCGCCGACTATCTCGATGTCGAGGAATTCCTCCGCTTCATGGCCGTCCATGCGCTGATCGCCAACGCCGACGGCTTCTTCACGCTGGCGTACAACTACTCGCTCTTCCTGGACCCGAGCACCCACCGGTTCGTGTTCATCCCCGGCGATCAGGAGCTGGCGTTCGCCAATTTCCTGATGATGGGCTCGCCCGACCAGCTCATGGATATGAGCCTCGCGCGTCCGTACGGGGGCCAGAACCGCCTGGCCGACCGGCTGCTCGCCATCGACGAGGTGAGCAAGTCCTATCGAAGGATCGTCAAGGAGCTCGCCGAGACCATCTTCCGCAAGGAGCGGCTGTTCGCTGATGTCGCCGCGTTCGAGGACGTCACGAAGGAGATCCTCAAGCGCGAGACGGCTGCGCGGGCCGAGCGGGCCGAGCCACCGGTCGGATTCGGTCCGCCGGGAGGGCCGGTCGCCCCGGACCTGCGGACCTTCGCCCAGAAGCGGTCACGCTCGATCGCGGAACAGCTCTCCGGGAGGAAGGACGGCTATCGACCCCAGTTCAACTTCGGGCCTCCAGGCAGGGGGGCCCCGCCCAGGCCGGTCGACGACCAGACGCTCGGCGAGGTCGTCAAGGCACCTCCGGGCTTCAAGGTGAGCCTGTTCGCCGCGCCGCCCGGTGTCAACTATCCGGTCACCGTCTCGGTCGGGCCCGACGGGGCGGTGTATGTGGCGGTGGACGAGCAGGGATCGCTCGGGCGGACTCCGGGCGGCGGCCGGGTCGTCCGCTGCATCGACCAGGATGGCGACGGCAAGGCCGACGTCGTGAACGTGTTCGCCAGGATGGACCACCCGCGGGGCGTGGTGGCGACCGACGGGAAGGTCTGGGTGCTGCATCCGCCGCTCCTGAGCGTCTTTCACGACGACGACGGAGACGGCACCTCGGATCGGCAGGAGACCCTGGTCTCGGGACTGACGACCAGCCTGATCGACGAGCGCGGCGGCGACCACACGACCAACGGCATCCGCATGGGGCTCGACGGCTGGATCTACATCGCCGTGGGCGACTACGGGTTCCACGGCGCCAGGGGCAAGGACGGCACCACGCTCTCGCAGCGAGGCGGCGGAATCCTCCGGGTGCGGCCCGACGGCACTGAGCTCGAGGTCTTCGCCATCGGCCTGCGCAACCCGTTCGCCGTCGCCATCGACCCCTTCATGAACCTGTTCACCCGCGGCAACACCAACGACGGCGCCGGCTGGGACGTCCGGGTCAGCCACCTGGTCCAGACGGCCGACTACGGCTACTCGCAGAGGTTCGCCAACTTCCCCGATGAGATCATGCCGCCCCTCGGCGTCTACGGCCAGGGAGGCGGGACCGGCGCGTCTCGCTGCACGACGATCGCTGGCCGGAAGCCTATCGCGGCGCCCTGCTCACGGGAGACTGGGGCCGCAGCGAGGTCTATCGCCACGACCTCAAGCCCGCTGGCGCCTCGTTCCGCGCGAACTCCAGCGTCTTCCTCAGCATCCCTCGGCCGACGGGCATGGACGTCGGCGCGGACGGTCGGCTCTACGTGGCGAGCTGGCGCGGGGGCGAGGCGAGCGTCTACGTCGGCCCGCAGGTCGGCTTCCTCGCCTGCGTGGCGCCGCCCGGCTGGAGCCCGACCTCGCGGACTGGCTACAAGGAGCTCGCCCTGGGCGAGCTGATCGATGGTTTGTGCGGACCCGTCGCCGCCGCGCGGTTCCACTGCCAGCGCGAGATCCTCCGCCGCGGCCCGTCGCCGGCGACGTCTCGCGCCCTTGCCGAGCTGACGTCCGACGCCTCCCGCCCCCTGCATGGGCGGGTCGCGGCGCTCTTCGCGCTCAAGCAGATCGACGGCAATGGCTCGCATGATAACCTGCGGAAGCTCGCGGATGACGCAGCCCTGCGCGAGTTCGCGCTGCGGGCGCTGGCCGACCGCAAGACGCAGATGGACGGGGTCAAGGCCGAGCCATTACGCGCGGCCCTGGCCGATCCGTCGCCCCGGGTCCGGCGCAGGCCGTGATCGCACTCGGGCGGCTGGTCGACCTGGCCTCGGCACCCGCCATCATCCCGCTGACCTCGCGTCCCGAGGGCTCGCCGATGCCGACTCGGCGGCCGGTGAATGCCCAGCCCGACCCGGACCGCGTCGTGCCGCACCTGGCCGTCCGGGCCCTCGTCTCGCTCCGGGCGGTCGATGCCTGCCTCGACGCGATCGACGGCCTGCATCGCGAGGGGGCCCTTCGCGCCCTGCGGTCGATGCACGATTCTCGGGCCGTCGAGGGACTGATCCGAAAGCTGTCCACTTGCCGATCCCCCGAGGCACGCCGCGAGATCCTGGCCACTCTGGTGCGACTGTATCATCGCGAGGCCGACTACGAGGGAAGTTGGTGGGGCATCCGGCCCGACACGACCGGGCCGTATTTCGACCCGCGTGAGTGGGAGTGCAGCGCCCGGATCGGCGCGGTCCTCAAGGCGGCACTGCTCGATGGCGACGCCGCGACCACGACGTTTCTGCGCGGCGAGCTCGCACGACGCCGCGTCCGCCTGAAGGGGTTACCCCCCGAGGCGACCGCCGACCGGGCTGGAGGAGTCGAGGAGCCGCTTCGCGTCCAGCTCGTCAAGGCCGACCCGAAGGACCGGAATCAGCTCGGCAACCTGAGCTATGAGGAGGCGTCGTCGCGAGCGCTCCGCACCCGCGGCGATGCCGCGCGAGGCAAGTTGCTCTTCGCCGCACAATCCTGCCGCGCCTGCCACACCGACGCGGACGGCCAGACGCCCAGGGGCCCGCACCTGGTCGATATCGGAAAGCGCTACCGTCCGGCCGAGCTGGTCGAGTCGATCCTCAAGCCGAGCGCCAAGATCGCCCAGGGTTACGAGTCTTACACCTTCGCGATGGCCGACGGCCGCGTCTTCGGCGGATTCGTGGTCAGCGAGGGGCCCGCGACCGTGCAGATCCGCGAGCCCTCGGGAGCCGCCCAGGAACTGAAGCGAACGGAGATCGAGGCACGCCGCAGGCAGGAGACATCGGTCATGCCGGAGGGCATCGCCGCGGCCCTGACGCCCGAGCAGCTCGCCGACCTGGTCGCCTACCTTCAATCGCTGAATGCCACAGACGCGATTCAACCGGATCGATGATACCGCGCGGAGGTTCGGATTCCCCGCCGGGGATAGCCCACTCATCGGACACCAGCCCATGAAAACCATGATGTTCCTCAGGACGGTGGTGGATGCCGTGCTCGACAGGTCGCCCGAGGAGCTGATCGGGGCGATGATCTTCGCCATTGCGGTCGCCATCGTCATGTCCGGTCTCTACAAGCTGGGTCGACACAAGGCGATCCACGCGCCGACCCTTGTCGGCGTGCTCGTTTTCGCCGGCGGCATCCTGTGCATGGCCCTGGCGGCAGGCTACATCGAGCGGTCGGAGGCCGCCGGTATGCCGCGGCCAGGGACGCAACCTGCCAGGTCGCCAGGCGACTCAAACCGTCGCACGCAGGCCGGTCCCTGGGCCTCGAATCGAATGCATTGGTCGTCGGGCTTCCACGTCATGGTCGCCGCGGACGAGGACCACAACGGCCACCTGACCCGCGAAGAGGCCACCCACCTGGTCCAGAGGGCCGACACGGACGGCGACGGGTCCGTCAACTTTCAAGACATCGACCGGCTAATCATCAGTCGTTTTCATTTTCCGATCCAGAACCCCAGCGCCGCCGGTCCCCGCCGCCATGCTCGCGAGGAAGGCCGCGAGCCACTGATCGACCATGAAGATGGACCACGCCCGAGCGACGACGAAGACTCGAGGTGACGCGATGAATCGTGTTCCACGCCCCATATCGCATGGCCCCGAGCCGGAGCAGCCGCAATGAGCCGATTCGCACCGCGAACGATCCTGGCTCTGGTCCTCCTTCTACCAGGCCAGGCGGTGGCCCAGCGGCCATTCGTCTTCGACCCCGAGCGGATCTTCATGCTGGGCGATGCCGACCTCGACGGCCGGCTCTCGCTCGACGAGTACCGCGACTTCCTGCGCAGCTCGCCCAGGATGAGGGGCGCCGCGGCGTCGATCGAGCCGATGTTCCGGAGGCTGGACGCGGATCGCGACGGGTTCCTGTCGCTGGCCGAATATCGCAGGTCGTTCCCCCCGCGGCCCGGCGGCGAGCCCGCGAAGGCCGTCGCGCCGAGGGAAGCACCGCCACGCGCGGCGGCCGTCGAGGCTGCCATCACGCCCGAGCAGGAGCGGTTCTTCGAGGCCAGGATCCGGCCCGTGCTGGCGACGCATTGCGGCAAGTGCCACTCGAGCACGGCGGAGAAGCTTCGGGGCGGCCTGCATGTCGACAGCCGCGAGGGGCTCCGCGCCGGCGGCGACACCGGCCCGGCGATCGTCCCCGGCCAGCCCGACGAGAGCATGCTCCTGCGCCAATCGGCTACGGCGACGATGACCTGAAGATGCCCCCCAAGGAGAAGCTGCCCGACGCGGTCGTCGCCGATTTCAGGTCCTGGATCGCGATGGGTGCTCCCGACCCGCGCCGGGACCGTTTCCCGGCCCGCGGGACGGCCGACGACCGAGCTGGCCAGGGCCCGCGAGTTCTGGTCGTTCCGACTCCCCAGGCGATCTGATCCGCCCGCGGTGCACCGTACCGACTGGCCGCGCGGCGACATCGACCGCTTCCTGCTCGCCGCGCTCGAGGCCCGAGGAATGGCGCCGGTGGGCGACGCCGCTCGGCCGAGGCTCCTCCGCCGCGTCACGTTCGACCTGATCGGCCTTCCGCCGACGCCCGAGGAGGTCGATGCCTTCGTCGCCGACAGCTCGCCCGACGCCCTCGCCAGGGTGGTCAACCGGCTGCTCGCGTCGCCCCATTTCGGCGAGCGATGGGGCCGGCACTGGCTCGACGTGGCCCGATTCGCCGAGTCGAGCGGCAAGACGAATTTCAGCTATCCCCAGGCGTGGCGATACCGCGATTGGGCCATCGCGTCGTTCAACGCCGACAAGCCCTACGACCGGTTCGTCCGCGAGCAGGTCGCCGGCGACCTCCTGCCCGCCGACGATGACCGCGAGCGGGCCGAGCAGATCATCGGGACGGGCTTCCTGGCCCTGGGCAGCAAGGCCCACGATGCCGAGAACCGCGGCCAGTTCCTTCTGGATGTCGTCGATGAGCAGATCGAGGCCAGCACGCGGGCGTTCCTCGGCCTGACGGTCGCCTGTGCCCGCTGCCACGACCACAAGCTCGACCCGATCCCCAGCGCGATTATTACGCCCTGTCGGGGATCTTCCGCAGCACACAGACCTGCTCGGGCACGCTCGCGGGGACCTTTCCGAACTTCAACGCCTCGCCCCTGATCGAGCTGCCGACCGGCGCGAACGTCCCGCCCGCGGTCCCCGCGCTCTCGCCCGAGCAAAGAGCGGGGCTCGAGGCGCGGGTGGCCGCCCTGGTCCGCGAGCGTGATGCGATTCCTCCGGGCGAGGCGAATCGCGACCGGCTGCGGCGAACCACCTCGATGCTCGCGTCGGCGCGTCATCGCCTGATGATGGATCGGCCCGGCGGTTCGCCTCGCGCGTTCGCGATGGGAGTCCGCGAGCGTGACGAGGCGATCGACAGCCCGCTCTATGTTCGCGGCGAGCTCGACCAGCCGGGCGAGGTCGTCCCCCGCGGGCTGGTGCGCGTGCTCTGGGAGGACTCGTCGGCGTCGATCGCGTCGGGCAGCGGGCGCCGCGAGCTGGCTGAGTGGCTCGCCTCGCCCGCGAACCCGCTGACCGCCCGCGTGATGGTGAATCGGATCTGGCTGCACCTCTTCGGCCGGGGACTGGTGTCCACGCCCGATAACTTCGGAGCAGCCGGCGCACGGCCGAGTCACCCCGAGCTGCTCGATCGCCTGGCCGTGGACTTCATGGATGACGGCTGGTCGATCAAGGGGCTGATCCGTCGGATCGTTCTCAGCCGGGCCTACGGGCTCGACTCGGCCCATGATCCCCGGAACTTCGAGGCCGATCCCGATAATGCTCTCGTCTGGCGGATGAGCAAGCTTCGCCTCGACGCCGAGGAGGTGCGCGATTCCCTGCTCTTCGTCGGAGGCCGGCTGGCGACCCGTCCACCCGTGGGTTCGCCTGTCGCGCGGGCCGGCGAGGGTCTGGCGTTCTTCGTGCGCGTCGAGGGACTCGACGCCACCGAGACGCATCGGTCGGTCTACCTCCCCGTCGTCCGCGATCAGGTGCTGGAGTCGCTCGCCCTCTTCGATTTCGCCGACCCGAGCCTCGTGACGGGCGAGCGGGCCACGACGACCGGCCCGGCCCAGGCGCTCTTCTTCCTGAATGGACCATTCGTGATCCGACAGGCCGAGGCGCTCGCCGAGCGGGTCCGAGCGACGGAAACCGACGAGGCCCGTCGCGTCGATCGAGCCTATCGGATCGCCGTCGCGCGCCATCCGACGCCCGCCGAGCGGGATCGCGCGCTCGCCTTCCTGCGCAAGTTCGCGGCTCGCGCGGGAGGCGATGATCCGGCCCGCGCCGCTTGGTCGGCGTTCTGCCAGGCCCTGCTGGCCAGTGCCGAGGTCCGCTATCGCGACTGAGTGACCGCAAGCGTCCCCGAAGTTGGAGGATTGGATCGATGAATCGCCACGGTCTCTCGCGTCGCGAACTGCTCAGGAGCATGTCGTCCGGGTTCGGCTACCTGGCGTTCGCCGGCCTGACGTCGATGGAGTCGAGGGCCGGGACGAAGGAGTCGCCGCTGGCGCCCGGGCGCCGCATTTCCCGGCCCGCGCGACTCGGGTGATCTTCCTGTGCATGAACGGGGCACCGTCACACGTCAACACCTTCGACTACAAGCCCGAGCTGGCCTCGGCCGACGGCAAGGCGTCGGCCCGGCCGGGGCGAATCCCGGCGCGAAGCTGATGGGCTCGCCCTGGAAGTTCCGGCAACGCGGCAAGAGCGGGCTGTGGGTCTCGGAGCTGTTCCCGCAGGTCGGCGAGCACGCCGACGAGCTTTGCGTCGTCCGGAGCATGCACACCGACCTGCCGGCCCATCCGGAAGCCTACCTGATGCTGCACACGGGCAGCTCGCAATTCATCCGGCCCTCGCTGGGCGCCTGGTCGCTCTACGGACTCGGGACCGAGAGCGCCGACCTGCCCGGGTTCATCGCGATCAAGCCGACCGGGCGAAACGGCGGCGCCCAGAACTATGGCAGTGCGTTCCTTCCGGCCGCCTGCCAGGCGACCCGGATCGGCAATGAGGGGCAGCCGGTCGCGCGGGCCCGGATCGGCAACATCAAGAACCCCCGGCTCGACGCGCAGGCGCAGAGGCTCCAGCTCGACCTGATCCAGGCGATGAACCGCGAGCTGATCGAGCGCGAGCGCGTTCACCCGGGGGTTGACGGAGTCATCGAGTCCTACGAGCTGGCCTTTCGCATGCAGGGCAAGCTGCCGGGCGTCATGGACGTCGCGGGCGAGTCGGCGGCGACCAGGAGCCTGTACGGACTGGACGACCCCATGACCGCGGACTTCGGCCACCAGTGCCTGCTCGCGCGTCGGTTCATCGAGGCCGGCGTCCGGTTCGTGGAGCTGACGCACGGCGACTGGGATCAGCATCGCGGCCTCAAGGCGGGCCATTCCCGCAATGCGAGGGCCGTCAACCGGCCGATCGCGGGACTGCTCAAGGACCTGCATACCCGGGGGCTCCTCGACACGACGCTCGTGATCTGGGGCGGCGAGTTCGGCCGCACCCCGCACGGCCAGAACGCCGACGGTCGCGACCACAATAACAAGGGTTACTCACTCTGGCTCGCCGGCGGCGGCGTGAAGCCGGGGATCGCCTACGGGCAGACCGACGAGCTCGGCTACGAGGCCGTCGACCGCCCGATGCACGTCCACGACCTGCACGCGACGATCCTCCACCTGCTGGGCCTCGATCACGAGCGCCTGACCTATCGCTATGCGGGGCGCGACATGCGGCTGACCGACGTCAAGGGTGTCGTTCACAAGGGGATTCTCGCGTGACCCTCTTCTCGGCGATCACCGGCGGCTTCCCTCGGCCGCGGTCGGCTGTTACAAGTCGACTTCGACGCCGTGTCATCGCGATCGCGTCGCCGGAATCCTCTCCGACTCGAAATCGTCCCTCGATCCAGGGGTCTCCTCTCATGCCAAGGGCCGTCATCGCCGCCGCTGTCCTTTTCACCTTTGCCTCCTCGGCCGCCGCCCAGTTCGGCAATCCGGCGGATCGGGCCAGGATGCAGGCCGCCACCGAGAAGGATCACAGGCTGATGATGGAGGCGCTGAAGATCAAGACGCTGCGCCCGGGGCCGAGCGGCAACCCCTCGGCGCCCAACGCCGCCAATACCGACGAGTCGAAGGCGAACCCCTTCCCGAATCTTCCCGATCCGCTCGTCCTGAAGGATGGTGAGCGGGTAACGACGGCCGAGATGTGGTGGACCAGGCGTCGGCCCGAGATCGTCGAGGACTTCGACCGCGAGGTCTACGGCCGCGTCCCGAAGGATGTGCCCAAGGTCACCTGGGAGGTCACCGAGACGACGCGCGAGAAGGTCGGCGAGGTGCCGGTCGTGACGCGGAAGCTCGTGGGCCACGTGGACAACTCGCGGTGCCCGGAGATCAAGGTCGACATCCAGCTCACGGTGACGACGCCGGCCGAGGCGAAGGGGCCGGTGCCGGTGATGATGGAGTTCGGCTTCGGCAACTTCTTCGGCCCGCGTCCGGGCCGGACCGGTGCGGCGACGAAGGGGGCGGCCACCAAGCAGGCAACTCCGAAGAAGGCGGCGCCCCGGGGCGGCGGATTCGGATCGTCCGGCCCGCGGTGGGAGTCGCTGGTCCTCGCCAAGGGGTGGGGCTATGCCATCATCGTGCCCTACAGCATCCAGGCCGACAACGGCGCCGGCCTGACGCAGGGGATCATCGGCCTGTGCAACAAGGGCGAGTACCGAAAGCCCGAAGACTGGGGGCGCTCTGCGCCTGGGCCTGGGGCGCGAGCCGCGCCCTCGACTACCTCGAGACCGATCCGACCGTGGACGCGAAGCAGGTCGGGATCGAGGGCCTGTCGCGCTTCGGCAAGGCGGCGCTGGTGGCGATGGCCTATGACCCGCGGTTCGCGATCGGCTTCATCGGCTCGTCGGGCGAGGGCGGCGCCAAGCTGCACCGCCGCAACTTCGGCGAGCTGGTCGAGAACCTCACCGGGTCGGGCGAGTACCACTGGATGGCCGGGAACTTCCTCAAGTACGGCGGCCCGTTGACCCCGGGCGACCTGCCGGTCGACGCCCACGAGCTGATCGCGCTGTGTGCCCCGCGGCCGGTGTTTATCAGCTACGGCGCTCGACGGGCGCAGGGTGGATATGGCATGCCGGCGGAGGGCCAGTGGCTCGACCAGCGGGGGAGCTTCATGGCGACGGTGGCGGCCGGGCCGGTCTACCGCCTGCTGGGAAAGAAGGACCTCGGCACCTCGGAATACCCCGAGCTCGAGGCACCGATCGTCGACGGCGAGCTGGCCTTCCGCCAGCACAAGGGCGGCCACACCACCGGCCCGAACTGGCCGACGTTCCTGGCGTGGGCCGACCGCTACATCAAGCTCAAGGAATCCCCCGCGACGAGCGGGACCGGTCAGAAGTGACGCGGGGGCCGACCGATGCCGCACCGCAGCCGAAGCCCCCGACGGATCGGCCTGCTGGCCCTGCTGCTCCTCGCGCCGCCGCTGGCCGCCACGACGGCCGACGAAGGTCGATGGGTGGGAACCTGGGCCGCCGCGCCCCAGTTGACCGAGCCGGCCAACATGCCTCCTGCGCCGGGGCTGGCCGACGCCACGCTTCGCCAGGTCGTCCACGTCTCGATCGGCGGGCGGCGGTTGCGAGTGCGGTTCTCCAACGCCTTCGGCTCGAGGCCGCTCACGATCCTCTCGGCAGAGGTCGCGAGCTCGGCCGGAGGTGACGCGATCCGGACCGACAGCCGCAAGGCCATCACCTTCGGGGGCCAATCTGCCGTGACGATCCCCCGGGGTGCTCTGAACGTTTCGGATCCTGTCGAGTTCGACCTGCCGCCGCTCTCGGACCTCACCGTGACCGTTCGCGTGCAGGATCGCACCGACTCGGTCACCGGCCACCCCGGGGCCAGGTGCACCTCATATGTGATGGGCGGCGACGCGGTCGCTGAGCCCGACCTGCCGCGCGCGGCCCGCACGCCGCACTGGTATTACCTGTGCGGGGTCAACGTCGAGGCTCCCGATCAAGCGGCCGCCGCCGTGGCGGTGCTGGGCGACTCGATCACCGACGGCCGGGGCTCGCCCACCGACGGCAACGGCCGGTGGACCGACCACCTCGCGCGCCGCCTGCACGACGAGAAGGCGACGGCCCGCGTCGGGGTGCTCAACCAGGGTCTCGGCGGCAACCGCCTGCTGAACGACGGCCTCGGACCGAACGCCCTGGCGCGACTCGACCGCGATGTCCTGGCCCAGCCCGGCGTGCGCTGGCTGATCGTCCTCGAGGGGATCAACGACCTGGGCACGCGCTCGGCCACGGCCCGCGATCTGATCGGAGCCTACGAGCAGATCATCCGCCGCGCCCACGACCGCGGCATCAAGGTGTACGGGGCGACGATCCTGCCCTGCGAGGGCTCGTTCTACTTCAAGCCCGAGCTCGAGGCCGCTCGCCAGGAGGTCAACGCCTGGATCCGAGGGCCGGGGCACTTCGACGCGGTCATCGACTTCGACGCGGCGACTCGCGATCCCCGGAAGCCCTCACGGCTCTCCCAGGCCGTCGACGGCGGCGATCATCTCCACCCTGGGCCCGAAGGCTACAGGATCTTGGCCGCCACGGTCGACCTGAAGCTGTTCCAGGACGGATCGGCGCCTTGAATCGCGGTGCCTAACCGTCTAGGGCGCCGACCGGTTGGATTGCGCACGAGAGAGCGATCCCGCCGATATGAGCCCGACGCGCCAGCGAGTGGATCCAGGGCTGACCAGGTCATCCACTCGCTGGCGCGTCGGGCTCGTAGACGCAACGCAACCGCGAGGCGCTGAGAGACGCTTCGTGGTCGCCTGGCTCGGCGTGAAATCCGGGTCGCCGCCATGAAGGATCGTGACGGGCTGCTTGAGGATGCTACTGGGGCTGACGGACAGCTTGTCGGCCGCTGATGGTCGGCTTGGGGAACCCGGCGACGAAGGCGCGAAATGCCGGGTCGTTGCGGATGGGCTCGAGGTCGGGGTCGGTCTCGAGGCTCACGACGTCGGACCAGCCTCGCTCCCTGGCCTTTCGCAGCGAGTCGACGGCCAGCTCGGTGTACAGCCGGGCGAGAGCCGTGTTGAGGGCGACGGTGAGGCTGCCCTGCGGGGAGCCGGAGAAGGCCCGGAGCCGCCAGCACCCGGCGTCGGCTGCCTCCGCGGCCAGAGAGTAGCCGCAGCCGACCTGGTAGTAGATCTGCTCATCGCGCGGCGGTGAGGCCATGAGCTGGCTGGCGATCGTCGCGGCGCGGGAGTGCTGGCCGCATCGGGCGGCGGCGACCATCAGGTTCACCCAGGGGATCTTCTCGGCCGGATCGGTCGCCAACTTTTCGCGGATCTCCAGGCAACGCCGATAGCCGGCGGCGGCCGAGACCGGGTCTCCGGAGTGGAGGGCGCACGTCGCCTCGTAGTACAGGGCCTCGGCCAGCGCCACGCGGGGCATCTCATCCTCGGGGTCGACCTTGACGCGACGCTCGATCAGCTCGACGGCCTTGCGATGCAGCCCGCGCGGACGCCGGATCCTGGCCGGCCGGGTAGTGGAGGAAGGCAGAGTTGTTGTAGGACCGAGCCTGGTCGAGCATGGCTGGCCAGTAATCGGGACGCTGGTCGTAGATCCGTTCGCGGATCTCGTCGCACAGCTTGAATAATCGCCGGCCCTCGTCCTTGTTTCCCTTGCGGATGGCCAGCTCGCCCATTCGCTCGTAGAGTCCGGAGAGCTCGCGCTGGCGCTCCTGGGCTTCGCTGGCCGACGAGGTTGCGAAGGAACGTCGGACCCGGAATTCCTCGTCGTAGAGCTCGTGTGCTCGGTCGAGATGCCCGAGCTTGAGCTCGGCCAGGGCGAGCTGGCCAAGGGTGTTGGCCAGCTCGTACTTGAAGGCATCGTTGTCGGGCTGCTTCGCCAGGCTGGCGCGGATCATCCTCAGCGAGCTCTCGAAATAGCGGCGCAGCCTCCTCGCTGTCGCCGACACGATGCATCGTGGTGTAACCGAGCACGCGCCGGCTCTTGGCCAGGCGGACCTGGGTGCCGGCGTCACCCGAGGCGGCTTCGGCGAGTCGAGCGACGATCTGGTTGACCTGCCGGAAACGCTCGATGGCCTCGGGGTACTTGCTGCGCGAGAGGCTCAGCTCGGCCAGGCGCTGGTAGGCCGAGGCGACGGTCCGCCAGTTCAGCTCCTCGTCGGCGGCCGGCCAGCCGATCTCGCCGCGCAGGGCGGCCATCGAGCCGATCGCCGATTCGAGGGTCTTCGCCGCCAGGTCGAGCGACCGCTCGCGGACCACCTGGACGCCCGGCACGAACCGGAACTGCTTCAACTCGAGGAGCTGGATCATGTCCCGCTGGGCGGCCACGACGTCGCGGTTCTGCTTGATGGCCGCCTGGCCGGCGGCCACGGCGCGGCGGTGCTCGGCCTCGGCCTCGCGTCGCTTCTCCTCCTCGCGGGCCTTGGCCACCGTGAGGTCCTCATTGACCCGCTTGATGTTGTCGTAGGCGAGGTTCAGCGCCTGGTTCCGACTCCGCACCACCGCGAAGGCGACCGCCGACCCGACCGTCACAATCATCAGCAGGAGGGCGACGGTCGCGGCCAGCGCAGCCATCTTCCTGTTACGCAGACACCAGCGCCATATCCGCTCGGCCGAGGATACCGGCCGGGCCAGGATCGGCTCGCCCTGACGAAAGCGGCGCAGGTCTTCGGCCAGGGCGGCGACATCGGGATAGCGTCGTGCGGGGTCCTTCTGGAGGCACTTGAGGCAGATCGTCTCGAGGTCGCGCGGCATCCGGGGCAGGAGCTGCGAGGGGGGCACGGGCTCCTTGGTGCGGACGAGGTCGAGCGTGTCGAGGATCGAGCTGCCGCGGAACGGCGGGCGGCCGGTGAGCATCTCGTAGAGCGTCGCGCCCAGGGCGTACTGGTCGGCCTCGGGGCCGACGTTCTCGGCGCCCGTCGCCTGCTCGGGCGACATGTAGCTGGGCGAGCCAAGGATCGAGCCCGTGCGGGTCTGGCTGGAGTCGGCCTCCTGGCGCTTCACCAGGCCGAAGTCGGCGATCTTGGGCGTGCCGTCGACGAGACAGCAGGATGTTGGCCGGCTTGATGTCGCGGTGGATGATGCCGCGGCGGTGGGTCACGTCGAGGGCGCGGGCGAGCGTTTCGATGATCCGCGCCGCATTCGTCGACCGGCTGGGGCTTGCCGTCGATCCGCCGGGCCAGGCTGCCACCTTCGATGTACTCGAGCGAGAAATAGGGAAGACCGCCGCGCTCGCCGATCTCGAAGATCTTGATGATGTTCGGATGGTCGATCGCGGCGACGGCGCGGGCCTCGGCCTCGAAACGGCGCAGGTCGCCGGCATGTGCACCGGCGCCGGCGCGGATCATCTTGAGGGCGACGAAGCGGTCGAGTCGCGGCTGCCTCGCCTTGTACACGATGCCCATGCCGCCGACGCCGAGCACCGAAAGGATCTCGTAGCCGGTGATGCGAGGCAGCTCTTCGTCGCGCGGGCCGCCGGGGGGCGGGATCATCCGTTCCGTGTCCGCCACGCCGAAATGCAGGCCCGGCGCCAGCATGAAGTCGGCCGTCCGGTTGCCGTCAGGGGCCGTGGTCGCGTCGACGTCGAGGGTGGCCGCGCCATTGCGGACCGGCTGCGCGGATGCCGCATCCGTCATCTCGCCCGGCTCGGGCGGAGTTGTGCGGTCGTCGGCCGGAACATGGAACGTTTCGCCGGGACCTGCCGTCTCCGCCGCGTCGGCACCGCGCCCCGCGACCCCGCCGCGGGTGTCCGCCTCGGTGGGCGGGCCGGCCGTGAAATCACCGGTCTCGTCCGATGGTGACGACGGGGAAGCGCCGGCCTGCACCTCCGGTCCATGCTCTCCGTCGTCGGCCGTGGACTCGAGTCCCGGATGTTCCTGGAGCAGGTCCGGGACTTTCTGGGTGTCACTCATGGCGATTGTCCTCCGGCGTGACCGGGGTCTCCATCGACGCGGAGCAGGTCGTACTTGAGCATCCAGGCGATCGTGGCGCGGCCGATGCCGCGTTCGACGCCCGCGGCGGACCAGAAGGCGTCGAGGTCGGCGACCGAGCAGGGTGCCCGGTTGATGACTTTGCGAAGCAGGCCGGGCCTGTCGGGACGTCGGCCCGCCGCATGATGCGTCAGCGGCAGGGCGAGCAGGACGCCGAGCGCCTCGATCGGCGCCGGGCGCGGGCACGAGCCGGTCGAGGTCATCGAGCACGCGGGACGGGTAACCGGCGAAGGTCCGCTCGGGCGACGGGTACGCCGCCGGTCCGACCGAGTTACGCCTGCGTGCGGTGTCGTCATCGACGGCGCCGGCGCTCAAAGCAGCCCTCGCCATCTGCCGGCGTCGATCGTCCTGGTCGTGCCATAGCCGCTTCGTAGGCACGGATGATGGTCGGCCAGGCAAAGATGTCCCGGCGCGCCGGCGGCCAGCGTCGCCCATGCTGCGGCGGAGCGAATCGTCTCGGGCGAGCCGGGTGATCGCCGCGGCCATCGCGGGGGTGTCGACGACCGTGGCCTGACTGCACTCGGCCAGGAATTGGTCGTAGGTCAGTTCGCCGACAAGGAGCCGGGCCGTCGAGCCGGCGGTTGCGCCCTCGACCAGGGCCGTCGGCACGAGGAACCCGGTCTCGCCGTGGACGACGAGGTCGCGATATCCGTCCCAGTCGGAGGCGACCACCGGCAGCCCGGAGGCCATGGCCTCGATCACGGCCAGGCCGAAGGTCTCCTGGATGCTGTCCGACGGCGAGGCGAACAGGTCGGCGGCGTGCCAAACCAGGCGCCGGGTCGCCGGATCGCGGCCGTCGACCAGCGACACGGCCGGGGCGAACGAGCGGGCTCCCTCGCGGTACGCCTCGGCCACCGCCGGATGCGCCGACCAGCCGGCGAGGACGACGTGCAGTCGGCGGCCGCTAGAGCGGGCCGCCTCGCTCGCGGCCCGGAACAGCGGGAACGGGTGGGCCTTGGCATGGTGGGCCAGCCGGCCGACGAACAGCACGGCCAGCTCGTCCTCGGCCACGCCGAGCGCCCGGCGCGCCGCTGCGCGCTGTCCGGTGACGCCGGCCGGAACCGCTCGACGTCCACTCCCAGAGGGATCGTCTCCAGTCTTACCGTGCGCTCGGGAGCCGCCGAGCCGCCGAAGCGAGAGCGCAGGTAATCCGCGTAGGCACCCGTGATCTCACGGACCATCCGCGCCACGGCCCGCGAGGTGCAGACGAGGGCGTCGTACGGTTCATAGGGCGCCGTGACCAGCTCGCGGAGCAGCGCCACCGCCTCCGCCGAGCAGAGGGTGTGCGTGACGCCGCTCAACGCGAAGGCATGCGGGCCCCCTGCCTGTCTCATCCACGCCAGGCCCGGCTCGGGCGGTTGCGGCAAGTGGATCACGGACGCCGGCGGCCGGGGGAACAGCGACCGATACAGCTCGCACCGCTCGATGATCCGCAAGGTCCTCGGGCCGGGGTGCGCAACCGCGTGCTCGCGCCAGGTTTCGACCAGGCCGGCGGCCGACGGTCGGTCGCGGACGATCGCCCCCAGCTCGGAGAACGTCCCGAATCGGAGCAAGGCATCCAGGAATGACCGACCCGCGACCTGCCGTCCCATGAGACCCGGCGCGGAGCCGCCCGCCTCGACATAGGCGTCGTCCTCGTAAACCAGGGCGACGACCGGCCCCGCCTCCGCGGCCATGGATTCGTGACTCCCGACCTGTCACGCGGATCGACCGCCGGATCGTCACCGCGACTTCGAGGACGCTGCCCGACGAGGGTTCAAGAACACATCAACCGGAATTGAGTCCCCTTACTCTACCCGCGAGCCGGAGCGATCGGAAGGAGCCAGGTTATCATCATCCGGGGTTCGATCGGCGCCGGCTCTCGTCCGAGGGGCGACGGACCGACCGCAGCCCGGCGAGGAAGCCGGCGAAGCCGGCGGCTGCCAGGAGGTCTGCCGACCCGTCCCGAATCCCGGCCGAGTCGCCATCGGGCTGTCGGCGGGCCAGCGGGCCGGCCGGAAGCGCGTCGTTCCGCGTCGTGCCGGCTTGCCGTGGCTTGTCGGAGACTGCGCCTCGTACCCCAACGGCGCGGCGGCCGGGATAACGAATGAACCGTCCCATTCCCGAGCCGGCACCAGCATCGGGTCGGTGGACAGCTCGTCGAGCAGCGACTCCGCGGGCCATCGGGCGCCGGTCCTCGCCCAGGACGGATCGCGGCGGCCCTCCTCGGCGATCGCCCGGAGGATCGTCGAGATCACGCGGACCTGCTCACCGCTCGAAATGCGGGACGCCGTCGCTACCGGTGGTATCCCGCTCGCCACGACTGGCGACGGTGCGCTCGTATGCGAGAGCCAGCCGGAGCCTCCGGCCGATTGGAATGTGGCGACTGCCAGGCCGGCGACCGACGCCGTAGCGGGGACGAGGAAGAGAGCCGCGGGCTCGATCGTGGGCGGCTGCACCGAGGCGACGAACGTCGAGGACGGGGCCATCGCAACGGACGCCGCCGGAGCGACGGATGGCTGGGCGTTCGGACCCGGCGGCGTGGAGCCGCCAGCCGCCATGGCGACGCTCGTGGGGGATTCCTGACCGCTGGCGAGGAGTGCGTCGAACACCCTGAAAACATGTGTCGCCCCGGCAACCGTCGTCGTGGATGAATCGTAGCCGGAATTTCGCAGGGGCCCGACGCCCGGGCCAGGGTACGAAGTGCCGGGCCCGCGATAAGCCACCAGCTCAGGCACGAGAACGCCGGCCATGGGCGTCCCCAGCCCGGTTACCAGGTTGTAACCCGGTCCGGCGGAGAAACCGTTGTTGCCGGCACCGACGGCATGATAGGCCGACTGGGGCAGGTTGTAGAGGGCTTGCTGGGCCTCGACCGGCCCGTCGGCGTTGAGCGCGGCCTCGCCCGCAGCGGTACGACCCTGGTCCACCAGCGCCACGATGCCGGCCCACGCCGGCGCCGCCAGGCTGGTCCCGCCGACGACCTCGAACGGGTTGCTGGGGTCGAGATTATACGAATCGGCAATGATCGCGCCGGTGTTGGGGTCGGCCACCAGCGCGACGTCGGGCGTCGTCCGGCCGCCGGTGGACTGAATATGTTGCTGGAATGTCGGCTCGGGCTCGTAAAGGCTGATCCCGCCGCCCGAGCCGATCGTGGCGGCACCCGACCCGGTGCCGTTGCCCCACCCGGTCTCGCTGCCGTAGGAATTCCCGGACCCGAGTGTCAGGCTTGTCCCGCCGACGGCCACGACGTTCGGCGAGAAGGCGGGATACTCGGCATTCGACGCACCGTAATCGCCCGTGCTGGCCACGAAGGTCACGCCAGGGACGTTGAACACGCTGTCGTATCTCGCCTCGTCGACCGCCAGCACGGATTGTCCCTCGGTGAAGCCCCAGCTCATCGAGACCACCGAGACGCCGGGCTGCGCGGCGGCCGTCGCCGCGGCGGACATCAGGTCGGCCAGCGACTGGCTATTTGCCTCGACCAGGACGATCTGGGCCCCCGGCGCGATCGCGTGCGCCCACTCGACGTCGAGTGCCTCCTCGACCTCCCAGTTGCTCGTGCCGGACCCACTCGGGTCCGTCGAGGGCAGCCCGGTCGCCTCGCCCGACTGGTTGAGGACGGTCAGGAACGTTGACGCGGTGCCGTACTGCGCCAGCAGGCTCGGACCCGCGGTGGTGAGGCCGAACTGCGCGTCGAACGTGTCGAGCGACAGGCCGATGGCCGGGTCATCATAGGCGTCCACGATCGCGATCGTCTGACCGGTCCCATCCAGCGCGAGCGAGCTGATACCGTAGGCGGCGCGGATCTGCGCGGGCGAGTAGGCGACCGCGCCCGCCGGCGCGGTCGGTGCGGAGGCATTGGCGATCGCCGCGCCGCTGATGGAGAGCGTGTCGACCACGAGCGCCGCGTTGAGGCTGGCGCTGCCGCTCAAGGTCAGGCCGGCGGCAGGGGCGTCGATCGTGCCGGTCATCCCCGATGTGGCGCCGCTCAGGCTCATGGACTTGGTGTTGTCGGCCGGCTGGAACAGCAGGATTCCGGCGTAAGTCCCGGTCGTCGGCGGCGAGAGGTTGTACGAGCCGCTGCCCGCGAGCGAGATGCCGCCATAGGTTCCGCCCGTCGTCGGGTACTTGCTGCCCGCGTTGACGATCGTGACTCCCGATCCCGTGACGCTGCCCGCGCCCGAGACCGAGAATCCCCCGCCCTCGATGAGGTAGAGACCCGGGGACAACGTCAGATGCGCACTGCCGGAAACGCTGATGGCCGGATAGATGCCCGGCTTGATCGTGGCGGTCGAGCTGCCGGCGAGCGCCTCGGTCGGATACACGGTGAGGCCCGCCGTGCCGGGCATGGGCAGCGAGGCGAGCGGGTTGGCCACCGCCGAGGCACCCGTGATCGGCGACGGACTGAGCGACGGGCTGCCGCTCTTGCTGACTCCGCCATGCACGTCGATGACCGATGCCTTGATCGAGGCGGCGCCGGTGATCGTGAGGGCGCTCGACGAGCTCGAGTCAACAAACACGCCGCCCCCGACGTTGACGGCTGCACTCCCCGAAAGGCTCAGCGCACCTCCCGCCGTGGGGTCGAGGACGACGATCGACTGGCCAATCGAGAGCGTGCCGGTCGTCCCGCTCGACGCGAGGAAGTTGCCATCCCCTGCGTACGACACCTTGAACGCATGCGAACCTGGGACAAGGATCGTCGTGCTCAGCGACGCGTGGCCTCCGGTGATGGTGACGCTGCCCAGGTCGTCGCCGGTCGTTGTGTCCAGGAAGTTGACGGTGCCGGTCGGCGTTCCCGACCCGGGCGAGACCGATGTCACCGTGGCCGAGATCGTCACCGTCTGTCCGAAGATCCCGCCGCTCACGGATGCCGCGACCGTGCTCGGGTCGGGGTTGATCGTCAGCGAACTCGCCGACGAGGTGCTGGTCTGGTGATTGGCGTCGCCCTGATAGACCGCGATGAACTTGTAAGGGCCGCCGCCTGCCGGCAGCAGTGGAGACTGGAACGTCACCTCGTCCTTGCCCTGGACCACGGCGAGCGTGCCCGATCCGACCTGGTCGGCCGCAAGCACGGCCCCCTGATAGAGCAGCACCTTGCCGGTCGGCGTGCCGTAGCCCGACACGACGGCCGTGAAGCTCGCCGTCTGTCCGTACACGACCGAGGCCGATGACTCCGAAAGCGTCGTGGTCGTGGCCGACGGGACCACGCTCGCGGCCGTTTTCACGGTCGTCGTCGGCGCATCCACGGGGCTGATCGTTACCGAGATCGAATCGTTTCCCGGCGCCGCATAGGTGTGGGTTCCGGCGACCGAGAACGTGGCCGTCGCGCTGTTATAGAGATCGCGCCGCCGGAGGACGCGCCGTCGCCCCAGACGATCGTCGCAGGGTAGTCGGCGATCGGCCGTGCGCCGCCGGGATCGGTGAATGTCGCAACGATCTGTGTGGACGAGAAACCTGCGGCCGCCGTGACGGGCACTCCCGCGGCAGCGACTGCCGGGTAAGAGACGACCACGGGTTTGGCGAACGTGGCGCTGGCCGAACCGCCGTAGGTGTCGGACACCGTCTCGGAAATCGTGTAGGAGCCTGGCTGCTGATAGATGTGCGCCAGCGACAGCTCGCCCGAGCCCGCCGGCGCGAAGGTCGACGACTGGCCGTCTCCCCACGATACGGTCGCCGACCACGGGCCGATCCCCTTGACAGTGAGCGCGCACCAGGTCGAAGGTCGCGCTGGCCAGCGCGGCGGCCGACTGCGCCGGTGGGAGCCGCCAGCATCGGAGCGACCTCGTCGGCGGTCACCTGCACGGATGTGGTCGCACCACCGCCATCCTGGTCCTTCACGGTGAGAGTGACGGTGAAGATGCCCGGGTCGCCCGGTGTGAACGTGAATGAGGAGCCGGTGCCGTCGACGAATGACTGGCTGTTCGGGCTGGCGACATGCCAGTCGTAGGAATGCACGTCACCGTCGTCGGGGTCGATAAAGGAGGAGCTCAGCGTGACGGCCTGCCCTTCGTTCACCGTCTGAGCGGGCCCGGCGGTGAAATTCAGGTAAGGCGCGTTGCTCGGCAAGCTGAGAGCTCCCGAGCCGTGCACGACGTTGTCGGCCGGGTTGGGGGCGACGATCGTGTCGTCGGCCGGCCCGGCGATCAGCGTGTCCCGGCCCGAGCCGGCGTACAACGTGTCGCCGGCCGGCGGGTCGCCGTCGGCGGCGAACGTGTACATGAACAGCTCGTAGACGCCCGTGTCGTCGCTGATCGGCTCACCGGGCTGGAGCAACTTGGTGGATGCCGTCACCTCGACGTAATACGTGCCCGTCTCGGGTAGCGTCAGGTCGATGATCGTCGAGTCGTAGTCCTGGAACGAGTCGTCGTTGTAGGCGATCGGCTTGCCGCTTGCGTCGTAGATGGTCAGCGTCGAGTCGAAGAAGCCCTGGGGGCGGTTCAGGACCTGGGACATTACCCGGAGGTTGATCAAGGTCCCCGCCTGCGCGGTGAACGAGTAATAGTCGGTGTTGATCGATTTTCCGGCATTCACGCCCAATTCGCCGACAACATCTGCGGCCGTGACGTCGAACACGCGGTCGGCGTCGGCTCCCGACAGGACGGTATTGGGCACGACCAGCGGCGCGAGCAGGATCGACTGCGCGGTCGCCATCGTGTCATGGGGAGTCGCCTGCTCGTTGATCGGCGAGCCATCCTCGCCGTAGACCAGCCCGATCGCCTCACGCTCGCCGAAGAACGGGTCGTCGATCGCCTGGAACAGGGTCTCGCCGACCGAGGCCCCGGAGGCCATGATGTGCCGGACGGTCTCGTCGGCTGCGGTCGGTCCGGTGTAGGCCGGGCCGTATAGCGAGGGCGAGACGCCCGCGTAGATCCCCGAGCCGATCGGGCCGTAGGAGTCGCCGTGCTCCAATCCCGAGAGGTGCCCGAGCTCGTGCGCGACGATCGTGACCGACAGGGCCACGAAGTCGGCGCTGTTGGCCGCGGGCTCGCCGGCGGCGCCGAGCAGGTTGGCGACGTTGACGGAGGCCGCGTCCGGCGGCGTGACCTGGAGCCCCGACGCGGTGAGCGTCGTCGAGCCCGAGATATCCAGATCGCGCCAGTCGATACTGGTCGAGTCGCCGCCCTCGAGTCCCGTGAGCTCCGGATCGTTGAAGAAGATCGTCGTGTAGGGTCCCGACGATGGCGGCGTCTGCGTGAAGGTGTATGAGAATGCCGAGTAATCGGCGGTCAGCTCGGCCTGGATCTGGTTCCGCTCGGCCGTGGTGTAGATATGGTCGCCGGGCGTCGTGTCGGTGTCGAAGTCGAGCAGGATCGTCCGGGTGAGTCCGCCCTGGAGCAGGTCATTGCCGCTCATGCCGGCGATCAGGTCCTGGCCGCCGCCGCCCATCAGCGTGTTGTCCCGCGCGTTACCGAGGATCGAATCGTCGTACGGGCTGCCCACGACGTTGGAGATCCCCATCGCATTCGAGAGGGTCAGGCTGAGCGTCCCGGGGATCACCGCCTGCGGATCGGTCTGGGCGAGGTCGATCGAGATGCCCGCGGGTGCGCCTGAGAAATCGAGCGTGGCGACGTTGGTCCCCTCCGGCTCGACCACCGTCTGATTGCCGCTGGAACCCCCGTTGAATGCGAACGTATCGGCGCCGCCGCCGCCGACCAGCGAGTCGTTCCCTGCGCCTCCGACGACCGTATCGTCGCTCGCCGACCCGATGAGCGTGTCGTCACCGGTCCCCCCAGGAGGAGCGACCCGCCCGAGAATCCCGAAGCGTCGAACATGGCGTTGCCGGGCCCGGCCGCGAGCACCGCGTCGGCGAACCCGCTGATCGTCGAGACGGAGGCAGGCAGGCCGCCTCCGGTGGTCGAGAACGTCTTGTTCGTCAGCGTCACGTTCGTCGAGCCGTAGAACATCAGCCACGAGTCGAACCCGCCCGCGGTGAGCACATCGTCACCACCACCGCCCGAGATCGTCGCGTTCCCCGTCCCGCCCGCAATCGTGTCGTTCCCGACGCCACCATAGATGATGTCGTTTCCGGATCCGCCGATGATCGAGTCGTTGCCGCCACCGCCGGTGATGGTGGTGTTGCCCGACCCGCCGTAGATGATGTCGTTGCCGCCGCCGCCGACAACCGAGTCGTTGCCCGACCCGCCCGTGATCGTGCTCGACTGGCGCCGCCGTAGATGATGTCATTGCCACCGCCGCCGACGATCGAAGCGCTGCCCGATCCCCCGGTGATGGTGGTGTTGCCCGACCCGCCGTAGATGATGTCGTTCCCACCGCCGCCGGTGATCGAGTCGTTGCCCGATCCCCCGGTGATGGTGGTATTGCCCGACCCCGCGTAGATGATGTCGTTTCCGGAGCCGCCGGTGATCGAGTCGTTGCCCGATCCTCCGATGATGGTGGTGTCGCCCGAGCCGCCGTAGATGATGTCATTGCCGGCGCCGCCGACGATCGAGTCGTTGCCCGATCCGCCCGTGATCGTGTTGCTGCCGCCGCCGGCATAGATGATGTCGTTGCCGGCCCCGCCGATGATCGAGTCGTTGCCCGTACCGCCGGTGAGCGTCGTGGACTGGGACCCGCCGTAGATGATGTCGTTGCCCGTACCGCCGATGAGCGTGTCGTTGCCGCCGCCGCCGGTGATGGTGGTGTTGCCCGAGCCGCCGTAGATGATGTCGTTGCCGGCCCCGCCGACGATCGAGTCGTTGCCCGACCCGCCCGTGATCGTGTTGCTGCCGCCGCCGGCATAGATGATGTCGTTGCCACCGCCGCCGACGATCGAATCGTTGCCCTTCCCGCCGGTGAGCGTGGTCGACCGGATCCGCCGTAGATGATGTCGTTGCCCGTGCCGCCGACGATCGACATCGTTGCCGCCGCCACCGGTTATGGTCGTGTTACCGGATCCGCCGTAGATGATGTCGTTGCCACCGCCGCCGACGATCGAGTCGTTGCCCGACCCGCCCGTGATGGTGGAATTGCCCGAGCCGCCGTAGATGATGTCATTGCCGCCGCCGCCGACGATCGAGTCGTTACCTGACCCGCCTGTTATGGAGTGCGCTCGCCGACCCCCCGTAGATGATGTCGTTGCCACTGCCGGCCGTGATGGTCGTGTTGCCGGACCCTCCATAGATGATGTCGTTGCCATGACCGCCGGTGATGGTCGTGCTGCCGGAACCGGCATAGATGAGATCGTTGCCAGCACCGCCCGTGATGGTCGTGTTGCCGGAACCGGCATAGATGATGTCATTGCCGGCGCCGCCGGTGATCGACGTGCCGCTGCTCCCGCCATAGATGATGTCGTTGCCCTGGCCGCCGGTGATGGTGGTATGGCCCGACCCGCCGTAGATGATGTCATTCCCGGCGCCGCCGGTGATCGTGTTGTTGGCCGATCCGCCATAGATGATGTCGTTGCCACCACCGGCGGAGATCGTGTTGTTGCCCGCGCCCCCATAGATGATGTCGTTGCCGCCGCCACCCACGATCGAGTCGTTCCCGCCGCCGCCGCTCAGCGAGCTCGACGTCGACCCGCCGTAGATGATGTCGTTGCCGCCGCCGCCGACGATCGACACGTTGCCGCCGCCGCCGGTGATGGTGGTCGTTGCCCGACCCGCCGTAGATGATGTCGTTGCCGGCCCCGCCGACGATCGAGTCGTTGCCCGACCCGCCCGTGATTGTGTTGTTGCCGGCCCCGCCGTAGATGATGTCGTTCTCCGAGTTGGCCGTGACGTTGTTGCCGAGCGGAGAGCCGATGTACTGGTCGAAGCTGCCCAGCAGGATCACCGTGTCGCCGCGGGAATCGACGACCTGGGTCTGAAGGTTGTTCAGACCGAGGTTCAGCGTGATGGGCTGGGCGGAGATGGAGAAGTCGAGGGTATTCGAGCCGGAGGAGCCGAGCGCCAGCGGATCCGACCCCGGATTGATCTGGAAGACGTCGTTGCCCGTGCCGCCGACGAGGGTATCGTCGCCTCCATTGGACACCAGCGTGTCGTCGCCCGACCCGCCGACCAGGCTGTTGGCCCCCGAGCCGGCGACCAGAATGTCGTCCCCCGAGCCGGCGATCAGCGTCTCGTTCGAATTACCCGCGACAAGCTCGATCGGGTACGGGTCGGCGCTGGCGTTGACGACATCGTTCGAGCCCTGGAGACTGCACGATCACAGCTCCCGAGCCCGCCAGGTTCGAGGTGGCGACCGTCGTCCCGCCGACGGAGACCGTAATGCTGGTGGCGCTCACCTGCACCTTGGCATTCGCATAGTTGACGATCGTGAATTGATCGTCGGCGGCCGCCGAGAGGTCGTCGGAGTTTGTGGCAATCGCCGTTGCCACCAGCACCGCGGGCGGGGGGGGCGGTGTGAAGGTGAATGTGTCGCCAGTGCCCGTGTCGATGACTGTGCCGTCTTCGGTGAGAGTCCAGCCGATGGTGATCGACTGGGGCGCCCCGGGGTTGGCCGCCGTCGCGGTCAGCGTGATGGTTCCCGATCCCTGGCTGGCGCCTCCGCTGCCGATCTGCACCGACGGCGGCGCCTCGTTGACCACGATTGGGGTGTCCGCGGAGGTCGCAAGCGTCCCATCCGAGACCGTGACCTCGATGCCGTAAGTCCCGCCGGTGGGGATGCCGGCGGGGTTCTTTAGGTATTCGTGCGGGGCCGAGAAGGTGAACAGGCCGGGAGTCGAGGACGCCAGGACCTGACCCAGTTGCTCGCTCAGGAAAGTGGGCGCCGTACCGTCGCCCCAGTCGATGGTCACCGTGTACGAGTTGAGCGGATTCGGGTCAATGAAGTTGCCGACGAGATTGACCGTATCCCCCTCGGTAGCCACGGGCTCCGAAAGACTCAGGTCGGCCGCGACGAATTGGGGAGACACGTCGCTGACCGTAATGCTCGCGGACGCGTTGCCCCCCTTGTATTCCTCGTTCGTCACCTGCGCGAGGATGGCATAAGACTTCAGACTCATACCAGCGGGGTTGTTCAGATAAGTGTGAGGCGTGGAGAAGCCGTCGACCCCCGGCGGCAGCACGATCGTGGTCGGGGAAGAGCCATCGCCCCAGTCGATGGTGACGGTATTCGTGTGGGTGCCGCCCGGGCTGACGATCGTCCCGCTCGCGGTGACGGTGCCGTCCTCGTTGATCGCCGTTTGCGAGAGCACCAGTCCAGGGCTGGCGAAGCTCGGGGCAGGGTCGCTCATGGCGACGACCGTCTGGGCGAATGCGGTCTCGTTCAGGCTATCGCCGAGCGTCACGCCGATCGCGTACCGGGCGACCGCGGCGCTGGCATAGTCGTGCGGGGCCGAGAAGGCGTAGGACCCGGGCGGGAGCGTGAGCTGGGTGGGGGTAGATCCGTCGCCCCAGTCGATCGAGGCCGTCAGGGTGTCGAAGTTTCCGGGGACCACGAAGGTCCCGCTGACGATGACCGAGTCGTTCGGAGCGGCCGTGGCATAGGTCGTGGTGGCCGATACGCTCAGCAGCGCCCCGACCTGGTAGAGGTCGGCGGCCTCGGCCCCCGAGCCGCCGGTGCCCTCGGCGCCGATCAGCAAGGCGCCATCGACGTCGAGGAAGGCGACCGCCCCGCCGAACAAGTCGCCGGACGCAGGCGTTGGCTCCTGCTCGGCGGCGATCGGCTGGCCGAAGATCGAGCTCGACGGGTTGGCGTCGAACAGGTAGGCGGCTCCGGCATCGCTGGTCCCGAGCGTCGCGTCCGGGGCGCCGATCAGCGCGGTCGTGCCGCTCCCCGCGACCGAGGCGCCGAAATGGCCGCCGCCCCCGTCGGGCTGGGTGAAGCGGAAGAGCAGAGAGCCCGTCGGGCCGTACAGGAACGCCGAGCCGGCCCCAGCAGAATCATCAGGCGAGCCGACCAGGACATTCACTCCTACGGAACCCACCGCCAATCCGAAACCAGTCGATGAAATAGGGTGGGGGTTGACGATCGTCGCGGTGTTCTGCCCGGTCGTGCCCGAGAACAGGTAGACTGCCCCCGCATCGGGATCGGCCGTGCTGTCGAATGGCGACCCGACGACCAGGTTTGCTCCGATCCCCGAGATCGCCGCGCCGAACTGCGAGCCGGCCTGATGAGCCGGGTTGGCGATGTCCAGGAGCAAGGTGCCGAAGTTGGGCTGCGTGGGGTCGGCCGCGACGAGGAAAACCTCTCCGGTGCCATTGTCCTTCCCCGGCGCGCCGATGATGGCATCGGTGTTGGCCGCGGCCACCGAGGCGCCGAAATGAGCTTGCCCAGCCGCATCGGGATCGGGCAGCGTGAAGGTGGCCAGCAGGTTACCGAACGTCGGATCATCCGGATCGGCATCGAACAGGTAGGCGACCCCGTCGCCCGGCCCACTCAGCGAGCTGCCGGGCGCACCGATCAGCAGGTCGTTCCCGACCGTGGCGATCACCGCGCCGAACGCGTCGCCGGCCGCCGGGTTAGGGTCGGCAAAGACGTGGATCAGGGAGCGATAGGCGTGATTCGTGGAAACCCCGTCATCCGTCGGCACTCCGTCGTAGAGGAACACCGCACCGGGGTGCACAGTCGACGAAGGCCCGTTGTCATAAGGTGCGCCGATCGCCGCGTTGCCGGCGACCGAGGCCACGGACGCGCCGAAACCGTCGCCGGGTGCCGGAGACGCGAACGTCACCGGGGGCGTGAATGCTCGCGGCGCGAAGGCAGGCGGCACGTCGTTGACCTTGATCGTCGCCGTTGAAGTGCTGGTTCCTCCAAACCCGTCATTGACCGTCAGCGTGGCGGAGAATGTCCCCACGGACCGGTAGGTATGGACCGGCGAGACGCCCGTGGCCGTCTCTCCGTCGCCGAATGACCACTGGTAGGTGAGCGTGCTGCCCTGCGGGTCGAGCGACTTGCCGCCGTCGAACGGCACGGGCACACCCTCGTTGACGGTGAGCGTCGTATAATTCATCACGGCCGTCGGAGGGGTGTCCTTGCCGTAATCGTGCGAGAACTGCGAGGTGCTACCGTCCGGCCCGGTCGCCGTCGATGAGACGAACGCGGAGCCGCTGGCCGGGGTCGAGAAGCTCAACGAGAAACTCGCGGCGCCCGCGGAACTCGTCGCGACCGTGGCCGACCCCAGCACCGAGCGCCCCTCGCCGAATCCCGAGGCGTTGATCGATGACAGTGTGTAGAAATCCAGGATGAACGTCTTGCTCGCCGCACCGGCGAAGCTGCCGGTCACGGTGGTGGTGCCAGCCGAGCTGACCACGTTCGACAGGGTCGGCGCGGCGACTTCGGGGCTCGTCTCCGAGATCCCCAGGCCGCTGTCGGAGAAGATCGCGTTCCATCGGATCGTGTTGCCGACCCCGGCGGAGCCGTCCAGCTCCACGCCGACGCCCGTGCTGTAGGCGATCGTGTTGCCGGCGCCGGCGGTCGTGCCGCCGATCGTGTTCGCCGACGAACCCCCATCGATGAGGATTCCGGTCCCGTCGCCCAGCGGATTCGCGCCGCTCGCGTCGGTGCCGATGAAGTTCCCCTCGATCAGCGCGGCCGTGGCGTCCGCCAGTAGTGCAATTCCGGCCGCGAGGTTACTCGAGATGACGTTGCGCGCGGCGGCCGATGTCCCGCCGATCGTCACACCCGCGACGCCGCTCACGGCCACGCCGTCGGTCCCGTTGCCGACGGCGAACGTGCCGCTGCGGTCGGTACCGATCAAATTGCCCAGGATGGCCGTGGCGGTGGAAGCCGCCCCCTGGATCGAGACTCCGGCGGCGCCGCTGGCCGCGACGAGATTGCCGGCGCCGGCGGCCGTGCCGCCGATCGTCGTGCCGGCCGACGAAGTGACCGAGACCCCAACGCCCGAGTTGCCCAGCGGGAGCGTACCCGTCACGTCCAGGCCGATGTCGTTGCCCTGGATGAGCGTGCCCAACGCGCCGGATTCCACGTCGACGCCGTCGCCCAGGTTGGCCGAGATGACGTTCGCCGAGAGGGCCGTGTCGCCGCCGATCGTCGCCCCAATCGCGCCGAGACGACCACGCCGGCCGTGAGATTGCCTAGCGGGTGGGTCCCGTTGACGTCGGTCCCGACCAAATTATTCGCCACCAGGATGCCGGTCGCGGAACCGTCAACCAGCACACCCTCGGCATTCCCCGAGATGATATTGCGCCCCGCCCGTCGTGCCGCCGATCGTGTCGGACGCCACCCCCTCGCCCTCGACGCCGGCTCCGCCATTGCCAATTGCCACCTCGCCCGTGACGTCGAGACCGATGAGGTTGCCGGCGACGAGGTTGCCGGTGGTCCCGGCGCCGATCAGCGCGACACCGTCGCCGGTATTGCCCGAGATCACGTTGGACGATCCGGCGGCCGTGCCTCCGATCGTGTTGGCCAACGCGCCTCCCTCGACTTCGACGCCGGCTCCGCCGTTGCTCAACGCATGGATTCCGCTCGCTGTGGTGCCGACGAAATTGCCGGCGATCACGTTGGATGTCGCACCCGGGGCCGCTGTGAAGCCGTTGATCGGCAATGCGCCGTTGTTGATCAGGATGCCCGCGCCGGAGCTGCCGGCGATCACGTTGCCCTGGATCACGTTGGACGGCGCACCCCTCGATGTCAACGCCAATCACGTTGCCCTCTCCGGCGGCGCCGGCAGCGTTGGTGCCGATGAAGTTGCCCTCGACGAAGTTGCCCGAGGCATAAGGCCCGTCGATGGCCACCCCGGGGCCGAGGTTGTCGATGATGAGGTTTCCGGCCGCCGCCGTGGTTCCTCCGATCGTGTTCCCGGTCGAGGCCGCATTCTGGGCGCTCGGCTCGTTGAAGATCCGGATACCGGCCCACGTACCGGTCGAGGTCTGGAGCCCGTTGTCCTCGATCGTGTTGCCCTGGATCAGGTTGCCCGAGGATGCGAGGTAGTCGAGGACGATGCCGTCCTGCTGCGAGTCGGCGATCAGGTTCCCCGCCGGCGGCTGTCCCGCCGATCGTCACGTCCGAGCTGCTGGAGATCGTGATCCCGGTGGGATTGCCCAGGGCTGCGGTGCCCGTGATGTCGGTGCCGATCTTGTTGCCCTCGATCAGGGCATAGGTAACGCCTCCGGAGGCGCCGATCGGTGCGATCGTGATACCGCTCGATTGCTCGACGTAGCCGCCCGTGTAGTAGGCACTGCTGAAGGCGTTGTATGCCGCGCCGCCGGGTCCGATGGAGATGACGTTACCTGCGCCGGCGGCGGTGCCGCCGATCGTCGCCGAGCCGCCATCGACCTCGACGCCGTTGGTGTAGTCGCCCTGGATCACGTAGGTGCCGTTGGCGTCGGTACCGACGAAATTGCCCTGGATGACAGTACCCGTCACACCGAATGCAGCGATTCCCCGGCCTCCGTTGCCCGAGATCACATTGCTGGCGCCGGCACTCCGATCGTGGTGTTGCTGCTGTTTCCCGTGAGCTCGATACCGCTCCTGCTGTTCCCCACGGAGTACTGGCCATGGGCGTCGGTGCCGATGTCATTTCCCTCGATCGAGGTGCCGGTTGTCCCCGACCCCGTGACGAGGATGCCAAAAAGGCGGTTGCCGGAAATGACGTTCCGCTGGTCGGTGTCCGACGGACCGTAGACGGTATTCTCCCCGATCCAGCTTGAGCTCACCGCGTCATAGTCCGCGTCAACCTCCACACCCGTCCCGTTGGGGATGGCCGCGGTTCCGGACGCGTTCGTCCCGATATAGTCGCCTGCCACCACGTTACCCGAGATCGTGCCCGAGCTGAGCCCTGTCAGGAAGAGCGACCCGAAGACCACGCCGACGTTGGTGTTCCCCGAAATCAGGTTGCGTTCCAGGGCGTCGTTGATGGCGCCGTCCTGTCCCGAGGTCCCCAGCAAGTTGCCGGACGCCTTCCCGTCGAAGAACACGCCATAGGTATTCGGGATCGCCGCCGTGCCGGCCGCATTGGTCCCGATCTCGTTCCCCGCGACGACGGTTCCCGTCGAGTCGAACATCTCCATCCCGCTGTAGTTGCCCGAGATGACGTTCCCCTCGTCGGCGTTCTCGGGTCCGTAGACGGGATTCACGCCGATCCAGTTCCTCGAGTCGAGCTCGGCCAGGAAGAGACCGTCGCCGTTGTAGACGCGGCGGTCCCGGCGGCGTTGGTCCCGATGTAATTCCCCGCGACGACGTTGCCGGCCGTCCCGCTGCCGATGATGTCGACGGCCTCATCCGCCGAGTTGCCCGAGATGATATTCCGCTGACCGACGTCATCGGCGGTCTGGCCAGTGGTGCCGATGATGTTGTCGGATGCGCCGCCATTGATCTCGACCCCGGCACCGTAGGAGTAATCGGGAGTGAGGACGAGCGTCTGATAGCTGTTGCCCAGCGAAATCGTCCCGGTGACGTCGGTGCCGATATAATCGCCCGAGACCACGTTGTTGTCCGTCCCGGCGCCGGTGAGCTGGACGCCCGCGAATGCGTTGCCGCTGATGACGTCGCGCTCCAGCGCGTCCCCGACCCCGTCGCCGTCGGAACCGACCAGGTTGCCCGTGGCAGCCGAATCGATCTCGACGCCGACATAATTGCCAACCACCGCCGAACCTGCGGCGTTCGTGCCGATCAAGTCGCCTGCGACGACGTTACCGCTGGTCCCGGCGTTCTCGAACCAGACGCCGTAGTTCGTGTTGCCCGAGACGACATCGCCCTGGTCGGCGTCCTCAGGACCGTACACTGGGTTGGCCCCGATCCAGTTGTCGGTTGCGCCGAGACACACCAGGACGCCGTAGCCGTTCGCGAGTGCGGCATTCCCTGTGGCCGTTGTCCCGATGAAGTCACCGGCCACGACGTTGCCGGTCGTCGTATATCCCTGGCCGTAGATGTAGACGGCCGCCTTGTTGTTGCCGGAGATTATATTCCGCTCGAGGGTATCGGCCGCCGATCCGTCCTGTCCGGAGGTCCCGATGAGGTTTGATGACGCGCCGACGGCGATGACCACGCCCCAGGTCTGGGGGGCGTCGAACCCCTGGTTGGGGACGGCGGCGGTCCCCGTCGGATCGGTGCCGATGAAGTTACCTGCCACCACATTGCCCGTCGTCCCCGAGTTGTAGATCGCGACCCCGATATAGCTGCCGGCGATCACGTTGCGTTGGAGGGCGCTCTCGGTGCCCGCGCCAGCGGCCGCGTTCACGCCGATCCAATTGTTCGCGGCCCCGCCGGTGACTGCCACGCTCGCGAAGCCGCCGCCGAGGCCATTGATAACGTGCCCCTGGGCGTCAACGTCCAGACCGATCAGATTGCCGGCAACGACGTTCCCGGTCGTCCCGGCATCCTGGATCCGCACTCCGTAGCTGCCGGCCCCGGCGATGACGTTGCGCTGATCGGCATTCTCAGGGCCATACACCGGGTTGACCCCGATCCAGTTTCCCTCCGGGCCCCCCAAGAGCCATACTCCGGGGCCCCCGTTCCCCAACGCCGCGGTCCCGGCGGCATTGGTCCCGATCAGGTTACCTGCGACCACATTTCCCGACGTCGGGACACCCGTTAACCCGGAGCCCGTATAGGCCCACACGGCCATGCCGAAATGCTGGTTCCCCGAAATGACGTTACGCTCCAGCGCGTCGGTGGCCGCCCCGTCCTGGCCCGAGGTACCCGCCAGGATGTTCGAGGAAGCGACGAACTCGATGCCGTCGTAATTGGGGATGGCAACCGATCCGGTTACGTCCGTGCCCATCAGATTGCCGGCGACGACCCCCGCGGTGGCGTCGTAGAACTGGGTCGCATCATAGAGGTTGCCCGAGATCAAATTGCCTTCGTCGCCGTGCGCAGGCCCGTAGACCGGGTTCACGCCGACGTAGTTGACGGCGTTCACCTCGGCGATCAAGATCGCCTGTCCCTGGTTCGCGACGGCGGCCGTGCCGGCCGGATTGGTACCAATATAGTTGCCCGCGACCACGTTGCCCGACGTGCCGGCGTGCTCGATCTCGACTCCGTCGCTCTGGCTCCCCGAGATGATGTTGCGCTGGCCCGCGTCGTCGACCGCCTGGCCGCTGGTGCCGATCAGGTTATCCGAGGCACCGCGATCGATGACGACGCCGCCGGCGAGCTCGGCGCCGAAGGAGTCATACTGCACCGCGGAGCCGTTTCCAGCGCAGGCGTCGCCGGCGACGGTCGTGCCGATAAAATCTCCGGCGACGACATTGTGATCCGTTCCTGCGCCGGTCATCCAGACGCCGGCGAAGAGGTTGCCGCTGATGATGTCGCGCTCGGCCGCGTCGTTGACGCCATCACCGTTCGTGCCGATTGTATTGCCGGTGGCCCCGCCATCGATCTCGACGCCGACGTGATTGGCGATGGCATGCGTGCCGGTGACGTCCACTCCGATGTGGTCGCCCTCGACGACGTTGGACGACGCCCCCGCGCCGGTGATCTCGACCCCGTCGTTGGTGTTCCCCGAGATCAC
This sequence comes from uncultured Planctomycetota bacterium, assembly GCA_963771445.1. Lineage (GTDB taxonomy): Bacteria > Planctomycetota > Planctomycetia > Isosphaerales > Isosphaeraceae > JAKAUH01. The sequence goes on from CAVYTQ010000005.1 coordinate 556,418, forward strand.
GTTAGCCGCGCCGGCCGCCGTGCCGCCGATGGTGTTGCCCGAGGCGTTGCTGATGATCACGCCGTCGCTCGCATTCGCCAGCGCGGCGGTCCCGGCGGCGTTCGTGCCGATGCGGTTCCCCAGGAGGACGTTGCCCGTCGTGACGCCGTCGCCGCTCAGCAGGTCGCTGAACTGCGGGGCCCTGGCCAGGTAGGCGCGCGTCAACCAGCAATGGAGCCGTCGAGCCCGACGGCTGGCCGTCATCCAGGTACAGGTCCGCGTCCCACGCCGATTCGCCCGTGAGGTACGGGGAATAATCCGAGTTGTTCCGCCACAGCTCGCCGTACCGCTGCTGTGAGTTTCCGGTCCAGTAGTCGTTGTCGGTCGTCCCCACGTTGAATTTCAGGAGCGAACCCGGCCCGGCCGCCGTGTATCCGGTGCCCGATGTGTTGATCAAGCTGAGCGGAATGGTAAATTCCATCGCGTAGCCGCCGGAGATCAGCGCGGTCTCGACAGACCAGCTCGAGGTCGATACCCCCGTGGCGGCCGTGTCGCCGAGGATGTCGGAGACGAGCTGGAAGGCACCGTTGTCCCCGCTACGGTCCGACGGCGAGAAATTGGGATCGTTGGGGTTGCCGCCGACGAAGAGCTCCATCTCGTCGTTCCAGATCGGCGAACTGGCGGGATTGGCCACGATGATGTTGTCGCTGACGCGGAGGCTGACATACAGGTCGGTGCTGGTGTAGCCCGTGAACATCTCGTAGCTGAACTGCGTGTCGGAATTCACCGAGCCCAGCCCGGGCGTGAACCGGCCGGGGTTGGTATCACCCAGGAAGCTGACGAACATGCTCGACCCCAGCCCGGACCCGGACCCGGACCCGCCGAGCGAGACGCCCTCGCCGCCGTTGCCCGAGACGACGTTACCCGCCCCCGCCGCGGTCCCGCCGATCGTGTTGTCGCTTCCCGAGTCGACGGCGATGCCTTCCTGGCCATTGCCCAGGGCGGCAGTCCCGGCGGCGTTCGTGCCGACGAAGTTGCCGAGGATCAGGTTCTGATTCGAATCGTCGTAGAGGTGAATGCCGTTGAGGATGTTGCCCGAGATGACGTCGGCCCCGGCGCCGGAGCTTCCGCCGATCGTGTTGTCCGACGAGCCGACCAGCGCCACGCCGTCGCCCGCGTTCGGTATCTCGGCCGTGCCGGCGGAGTTGGTGCCAATCCGGTTGCCCGCGATGAGGGTGCCCGTGGCGTCGTAGACCTCGATGCCGGTGAATGCGTTACCGCTGACGACATTGCCGGAGCCCGCGGTCGTGCCGCCGATCGTGTTGCCGTCGCTCGAGACGTCGATGCCGTCGCCCGCGTTGCGCAGGGCCGCGGTGCCGGCGGCGTTGGTGCCGATGAGGTTACCCTGGATGAGCTCCGCGCCGCTGTCGTCAAGGGAGATCCCGGCACCCGCGTTCGCGGAGATCACGTTGCCCGCGCCGGCGGCCGTGCCGCCGATGGTGTTCTGCGTCGCGATCCCATCGATGTCCAGGCCGTCGGCGTTGTTCGCCAGGGCCGACACCCCGCCGGGGGCCACGCCGATGTCGTTCCCCTCGATGACGTCCTGGTCCGACGGGCCGGTGACGCCGTAGTAGTTCTCGGCGTCGACTACCACGAACCCCGTCCAGGCGTTGCCCGCGATGACGTCGCCCGCCGCGGCGCCCGTGCCGCCGATGGTATCCTGGCTCGAGCCGATCAGCCGCAGGCCGAACCAGCCGTTGCCCAGCCCTGAGGCGCCGGCGAGGTTGGTGCCGATCACATCGCCCGCGACCAGCGCCCCGGCGGTCCCCGCCAGCTCGATGCCGCCGCCCCAGTTGCCCGCGATGACGTCGCCGCTCCCCGCAGATGTGCCGCCGATCGTGTTGCCCTCGCCGGCGGAGAAGAGCTCGATGCCCTGATAGGCGTTGTGCAGGGGCGCTGTGCCGGCGGCGTTGAGGCCGATGATGTCGCCCGCCACCAGGTTGTCGGCCGCGCCGCCGTAGATCTGCAAGCCGTGTCCGTTGTTGCCCGAGATCACGTCGCCGGCGCCCGTGCCGGGGACCGCCGTGAGGCCGCCGATCGTGTTGTCCGAGGCGCCGAATTCGATGTTGACGCCGTAATAATTGCCCAGCGCGACTGCCCCCGTGACGTCGGTGCCGATGTAATCGCCCTCGACGAGATCGTCGTCGGCCTGGGATCCGTCGATATCGACGCCGTAGTTGCCGCCGTTCCCCGAGATGATATTCCGCGCCGCGGCGGTGGTCCCCCCGATTGTGATCCCGAAGCCCTGGATCTCCATACCACCCTGCCCGTTCCCGATCGCCGCGGTGCCCGCAGGGTTGGTGCCGATGTCGTTCCCCTGGACCAGGTCGTCCTGCCCCGGACCGCCGTTCCATACGACGAACGAGATGCCCCACCGATCGTTGCCCGAGACCACGTTCCGCGCCGCCGCCGTAGTGCCGCCGATCGTGTTGTCCGAGGAATTGCCCTCGTCGGCGATCCCGTCGAGGGTGTTGCCGATGGCGAAGGCGCCCGTCTCGTCGAGGCCGACGACGTCGCCCGCGACCAGGTTGCCCGTCGCCCCGCTGGTGTTAAGGTAGATGCCGTGAGCGAGGTTGCCCGCGACCAGGTTGCCGGCACCGGCGACCGTCCCGCCGATGGTGTTATCGGCGCTTTCGACCCAGATCCCCACATCCTCGTTCGGCACAGCGGCCTCGCCCGCGGCGTTGAGTCCCACGACGTTGCCGGACACGACGTTGGCGTTCGAGCCCGAGCCGGTGATGTAGACGCCCTGCCCGCTGTTGCCGCTGATGACGTTCCCCGCACCAGTGCCGGGGGTGGCGGCGACCCCGCCGATCGTGTTGCCGGTCGCCGCGCCCTGGACCTCGACCCCGATCGCGTTGGCGATCGCCGCCGTGCCCGCGGCGTTGGTGCCGATCAGGTTGCCGGCGACCACGTTGTCGCCCGTGCCCGAGCCGGTGATGTTCACGCCGTCGCTTGTGTTGCCCGAGATGACGTTGCCCGCACCAGCCGCCGTGCCGCCGATCGTGTTGCCCGTCACGCCCGCGGCGATCAACACCCCGTAAGCATTGGCCGCGGCGTGGTTCCCCGCGGCGTCAACGCCCAGGTAGCTGCCGATCACGAGGCTGTTATTGCTGTCGATCTCGATCCCGGCGGCCGAGAAGTCGGTCACCACCAGGCCGCGAACCATACTGCCGTCGGAACCCGCCCCGAGGGTCAGACCGTTCACTCCTGCACCGGCGCTCGATCCATCCACGACGATCAGCGGCGTCCCCGAGTATGGAGACCCCTCCTGGGTCCACCCATCAATGAACACCGGCTCGGTGATGTTCGGCAAGGCCGACCCGAGCGCGATCGCTTGCTCGCTGCCCGGCGTGCCGATGTCGAAATCGATCGTGCTCGAGCTGCCAGCCGAATTTGCCTGTTCGATCGCCCAGCGGAGCGTCCCGCTGCCGCCATCATCGGCCACGCTGGTGACGGTGAAGACGGTCGGCATCATCCGCCGCTCGAGGCTGTGCAAGTCCGGCTGGAACGGGAGCCGCTTCTTCTTCAGCGCCTCATGTCGGCGGCTCGCCCGCCGGCGCTCTCGGTCTCGGAACGATTCGCCCGGCCCCTGCTCGTGGTGCTTCGACATCGCTCAGCTCTCTTCGGCGACCGAGTGAAAGGATCTCGATGCAGATGTTCCGACCATGCTAGCGCCACTTTGACACGGGCCTTTTCCGCCCCAGTCCGAGCCCAGCGGACGCGATGACCAGCGAAGGACCGTTCAACTCCGAACTCGCTCCTCGATCTGTGAGGAGAACCCCGCGAAGCGATATCTCGACCCGACCCGTCCAGGTAACAGGCGTCGTTGTTGATTTCGCCCCTCCGCGTTCCGGCAAACAACGCGGGATCGGCGAGAAAGCTAACTTTATGATGTGGCACGCATGCGCATCCATGCAAGGATCTAAGCTTGCCACGATAACGTCGTGCAATATCCGCCGCAAGAGTCCGCGGTTTCGTGTGACGAGTTTCCGGCTCCCCCTGGTGAATTCAGTCCGCATGACCCTGGATGGCAAAGTCCTAGCTTGCCTATTTTGTTCGCATCTGAAGGAAAATCGTCCGATCTGGCAAGTCGAAGGCAATGATTCCGGCTGTCTATAGAGACTGCTGCGGGTACGATTTCGGGACAGGGAATCACGGGCTGCGGACACGAATCCGAACCAATGGGGCCGGGGCCTTGGCCGAACTTACCCTGGTGACGACATGCATGGGCCGGCTGGCGGCACTCCAGAAGTCGCTGGGCTCCATGCTTGGCCAGAGCGGGTTATCGCGGGTGGTGGTCGTGGATTATTCCTCCCCCGACGGCGCGGGCGATTGGGTCGCGTCGAATCACCCGGAAGCCCGAGTCGTCCGCGTACCGGGGCGGACATACTTCAACGCGTCCGAGGCGCGGAACATCGCGCCCGGCACACCGAATCCGACTGGATCGGCTTCGTCGATTCAGACGTCGTGCTCGATCCGAGCTTCGTCGCCGTGGTGGGATCGTCCCTGAAGCCGGGAGGCTACTATCGGACCCGGACGGACGACCCAGGACTGGGCGGGACCTTCTTGTGTCTCCGCGCCGACTTCGAGCGGGTCGGGGGTTTCGACGAGGTTTATCCCTGCTGGGGTGAGGAAGATAACGACCTGTTCGACGCGCTCCAGTTCGTCGGCTTGGAGCCGCGCTGGTTCCCCAGCTCGCTGGTCCGTCATCTGCCGCATGACGACGAGGCAAGGACCTGCCATTACCCGGTTGCCGACAAGACGCTGGGCCACGCCATCAATCGGGTCTATCGCCTTCTGAAGTGGGACCTTGCCCGGCTCGGTCACGAGCTGCTCAACATCGAGATGCGCCGAATCCTCTATGCCAGGGCCGCGGATGTCGTCACGACGACTGTTCCCAACGGCCGCACCGGCGACCTGGCCGTCCAGCTCCCCGTCGGACTGGTTCCGGGCGGATGGACGCTCTCGCGGACCTTGACCTATCGCCTCACGCCCGACCCGTGAGCCCGGCGTCACCTCGACGGCGGAGCTGTCCCAGGAAGCTGGTGCCGTGGTGCTCGATCTCGAGGAAGCTGGCATCCTCCGGGGCCGTCTTGTAGACGCGGAAAGCACGCATCACGCCCAGCGTCGCCGCGCTCTCCAGCGGTCCGACGAAGCTCGTGTCGCGATCGAGGAAATCGGGACGCTCAGCCCAGGCCCTCATCTGTCGTTCATTCAAGAAAAAGCACCCTGCGTGCGGGTTCTTCGCCCGCCGGAAGGTAACCGTCCTGCCAAGGAGCCGGCCGGTCGCCTCGGGTGCCTCCGCCAGGTCCTGGAAGGGTGCTGTCACCTCGTCGGCGAGGTCGCCGTCGATGTACGCCTTATGGACTAGGCCCAGCGGGCCGACCTCGTATCGGTTGGGCTGGAGCAAGACGCCAGCGCCGAGCTGGTCATTGAACCAGCCGAGTTTGACGAACATCCAGGGATCCGCGCGATCAGATCGTCCTCGAGATAGGCGTAGAAATCGTGGTCGCCCAGTCGCTCGCGCAGGACAGCGTGGCATTCGAAGCCCAGCAACGGTGGCGGGGCGTCGGTCGCTCGGTGGAGGAATGACCCAGGGGGCAAGTCGAGCCGATCGAGCAGGTGCGCATCGCCGCTCGTGCAGATGACCACCTCGACCCGGCCGGCGGTCCGTTCATTGGCCGGTTTCGCCGCTCTCGTGGCGTGGTCGATGACCTGTTGCGCCGGCCCGTAGAGCTGATGCAGCGTCGAGACGCACTCGGAGAGCGCAGCGGCACGCGTCGCCGAGTCCTGGGCCGTCGAGCCGTGCCATCGGCCGTCCGGCGACCGGCTCCTTGATTGATCATAATAATGGGGGATCGCGGCCAGGATCCGCATCGAATCCTCGCGGGCACAAGGTACGGCAGCTCAATTCTTGCAGGTCGAAGCGCCGCCTTTATTCTAGCAACTAAGATCGACTTGTCCCGGAATCCCGTCTGCTCCGGATGAGGGCCGTCCGAGGCCGGTCGCGGAACCGGCATCCTCTTGCCGCCACGCCCGGAGAGTCAACGCCGTGAGCAGCAGACAACCCATCCACTGGACCGTGCTGACGATGAGATAATGCTCATGCAGGGAGCGGAAGCGGCGACGATCGAGGACCATCGCGTCCTCCGGGTTCAGCAACTGGTCGAGCCTCGGGTGGAGCCAGACCAGCAGGCCGAGCGAGAGCACGAGCCCGGCCCAGATCGCCCAGCGGAGCCGACGGCTGCCGCGGGACGACCCGCGCATCGCCGAGAGGTCCCAGCCCCAGATGGCGAGCGCGACGGCACCGGCCAGGTTGAGGTAGTTCGTGACCTGGCGGGTAATGAAGCCCTGCTCTCGATCGGAGCCGAGCACGGCGCTGCCGACGGGCACGACGACCCCGCCGTAGAACGTGAACCCGCCCTGCCAGAACATCAGCGCCCAGAGCAGCAGCCAACGACGCGCAGTGGTCATGGCCCGGTAGGAAAGCCGGTACTTCTCGCCGCGTTGCTCGTCCCAGGCCATTGCGAAGCCCACCTGGTCCATCACAAGGAGTACCCAACGCGGACGCAAGACGGCTCACCGGTTGCGGCGAATTTCCGGATGCGCATGAAAAAAGGACCTACGCCTCATCGACGTAAGTCCTTTCCTCATAGTGCCGAAGAGAGGACTTGAACCTCCACGGGCATGGTTAGCCCACTAGGACCTGAAGCTAAGGGGTGGGGGTTTCGGTAGTATTTAGGCAGTGCTGCGATTGTCGTGCAACTCGCTCTCGTAACAGAGATTAGGTCGAAAACGACGCCGGATAGCATTGTAATCGCGGGGCGTTTGTCTTGCCAGTGTTGCCCCCGCTTTGCCCCCGCAAACAGTTGGCCATGTGTGTGATGCAACAGGCCGGCCCGGCTTCGCCGGGCCGGCCTATCTTGTTAGCCAAGGCGGCGGTGGGGCGAGGCCCTACTGCGACCGCTCCATCGCCTCCGCTCGGCGAAAAGGAGGGGCCCTGCATGGGCCGGCTGAACGTCTCCGGATACCTCACGATTCACTCCTTCCCCCACGCTCGATGACCGACGGGTAGGGCCGACGGGCGTGAGATCGCGACAGCGTCCGGGGGGACTGTGCCGTGGACACGCACTTCTTGCGGGAACGTCGCCCGCGCGTTCGGATCGCCGCCGTGGTCGACCGGGTCTGGAGGCGGGGCGTCGGGATTGGTGAGAGCGTAGTGGGTTGGCGGGGTGTCGCGAGCACTGAACTGTGACGCATTTGTCCTCGCCTTCTCGCATTAACCGCTTGCCCTGATACACTTAGTAGAGTGCGAGGTTGCAGACCGCACGCGGCACCTGCATGTCTGCGTGCTTGGATTGATCCGAGCGCACGATGCTTGCCCCACAGTTCATCCATGGGATACGGCCAGAAGGTTTCGTCGAGGTCGACGCTGCGCGGCTCCTGCTCATCATCGACCGCTTCGCTCGCCCGGCGAGCGAGAAGACGTTCCCGAGGGACTGTGCGCCGGCCGAGCCGTTCGTGGCCCACTTCGCCACCGAATACTACCTTCAGAAGCTCGATTTCCTCCTCAGGTACCCTGCTTACTTCATCCAGGAACTTACGGAGCTCTATCAGGCCGGCGATCCCGCTGCGGCGGACCGCACCCTGATCGTCCGGACCATTCGCCAGATCAACGCGGACAACGAGCCCGAACTCCAGACGATACCTTTCCGCAAATTCTGGCGCGGTGCGTACGAACGGCTGGACGACGTCGAATCGTGGTGGTGGTCGAGGGGACTCGTATTCGTCAAATTCGAAAAGCGTGGCAAGGCGGCGCCGTGGAAGCACTATTACTTGACGCAGGCAAGTAAGGACGTCGCGGCACGGCTCGTTCGCAACGTTCCCCACGCGGTATGGTACGCACGCCGCGTTGGAGAAATATATAATTTTATGGGCCATCTTACGGCCGCTGACATCAAAGCCAGGCAGTACCGCCACGCCAGATATCGAGACGCCAACCTAAATCAGTTCATCCCGGATCTTTCCGCCGAGGAAATTGCCGACAACTTCGAGCAGGTCTTCGGGGAACCGTTGGGAGCGACGCGTGGCTAGGACACGAAAGAAGAAGGACGGCGACGGCGAACCCGCCCGGAAGGCCCTCCTGAACATCGATGAGATCACCGACCGCGCCCATGGCCGCTTCGGGCCACGAATCCGGGAGTCCATCAACCGAGATGATGTGAGGAAGGTGGTAGGCGAACTCAACCTCGCGAAGGTCAAGCCGGCGAAGAAGGTCCCCCGCCTGATGGTCCATCGCCTGCGGTTCAAGGGGATGAAGACGATCGGGGAAGTAAGCACGCCGATCGATTACCACCAATCATTCGGCTCGGGCGTCAACGTTGTGTTGATTGAGGATAACCTCGTCGGGAAGTCGTCGATCTTGAAGACGATCAAGTTCGCCCTGACGGGTGACGACGAGGAGTACGATCAGGCCGTCAAGGAATGGATCCAGGAGATTTGGCTGGAGTTCGGTCTGGATGATCGACTTTTCACGATGATGCTCGCCCGTCGCGAGGACGGCCTCCACGGGAGGCTCGCGCCCGGACAACATTGCTGCCCTATCGAGGAGGTCCCCAAGAAGGACGCGGCCAAGGGCTTCTACCACCGAGGCGAAGAGGAGATTCAACAGGCCCTCGACTCGTTCTTCGTTCACGAGTTCGGCCTGGGGGCGCTGGGATGGAATATGGCCAGCGGGGCGAAGGACGGCACGAGCAGCCCGGCGTGGGCGAGCTGGAAGACGTATTTCCTCGCCCTGAGAATTCCCGACGACAACCACACATATTTCATCTGCAAGCCCGAGTCGGCCAATCAGGAGCAGCTCCTCTTCTCGGCGTTCCTCGGCCTCAATCTCGCGGAGCCGATCAATCGCCTGAGCATGGAGATCTCCTCGCTGAGCAAGGCCACGGATTACGACCGCGAACAACAGGCCGAACAGGAGAAGCGGAAGTCCGAACTGCTCGATAAACGGTCGCAGCTGAAGCAGTCCCTGGCCGCGATTGACGCCGAGCAAACGGAGCGATTGAAGCCGTTGTCCAATGGCGACTTTGCGGGCGAGTTGATCGCGGCCCAGGGTGAGTTGGCTGAGAATTCCGAGGAAATCCTCCAGATCCGGGGGCAGTCCGATGCGCTGGCGACGCAGGTGCGGCAGTTTCGGGCGATAGCCCGGAGGCTCCGAGAGCAGATTGACCTCAGCCGTGAGTTGACCGGACTGCAGGTCAGCCTCTGCCCAAACTGCGCCCGTCCGATCGACGACTCGGCCGTAGAACGCGAAAACACGAGTCATCAGTGCCGGCTCTGCGTGAAGCCGGTTCCTGCGGCGAGGGAGGACGAGGCGGCGATCCTTGAAGCAGAAGCCAAGAAGCAGGAGCAGCAGGCTGACGGCATCGCATCTCGGCTGGCGAAGACCAACCATGAACTGGTGGTCGCCCAGCGTCAATCTGCGACGATCCAGTCGCGGCTCGACTCGCTTCGGGCTGCCATGACTGAGGACGTCTCAACGAAGCTGCCGACCCCGGAAGAGTCCGAGCGCCGGGGCGGAATCCACGAGGAGATCGGGGAGATCAACTACGAGCTCAGGTCGCTGGAGCAACTCACGCTAGGGTTTGGCGGGGAGCGGAACGCCAACCGGATCAGAATTCTCAAGAAGGTCTGGGAAGTCGTCAAGGATGAGGCTGACGAGCGCAATCAAGAGATCATCGCGCGTCTCAACGACCTGGCGAAGGACGTGATCTCGGCTCTGGGCGCGGAGCAGATTACGGGGATCAAGTGCTACCCGACGGGGATCGTGAAGCTGACTAAGAATGATGCCGACGTCTCATTCTCGAAGATCATGAACCCCGGGGAGAGATATCGGGCAAAGCTGGCCCTCTTTCTCGCGATGATGAGACTCGGATGCGAGGCCGGCATCGGAAGGCACCCCGGCTTCCTCTTGCTCGACCAACTGGGCGCGGCGGAAATGGTTCCCGAGGACCTTCGGGCTCTCGCCAACGCACTGGTGAGGATCGAGCAGAACTATTCCGATCGGGTTCAAATCATCGGCTTCACGGCGAAGCCCGAGTTCCGGGAAGCCACGGTGCCTTTGAAGGTGTACGGGCACCAGGGGAAGGTCGAGAACGGTAAGAAATACGCATTCTGAACGGAACTGCGTCGATTGAGGGCGGCAATGTCAGGCTGGGATGCGTGGATGGCGAAGCTGGCGGGGTCTGGCGTCCACGGCATCGATGATGTCGTGGACGACCTGGCGGACCAGTTGTTGAACGGTTCTCCCGACCCATCTGCGGCCCCGGTGGCTATCGAGGCCCTTCGTCGAGCACGCTCCGAACTCAGCTGCCGGTCGGCGGCGCTAGCCGTGGCCTACGTGGCCGGAGCCGCCGATCTTGACGCCCCGGATGCACTTTGCGAAGCGTATGGCTACGGGCGCGGTAACGCCTTCCTAGGTCCCGCCATTCTCTACGCGCTCGGGCTTCTGTCCCTGCGCAACGAGGATGCGAGGGCCGCGACCCTTCGATTGCTACGGCGACTCAAGCCCGAGGATGATCCGCGACCGTTACTGGTGGCGGGGGCACGGGTTGCGGGATTGTTGAACGACCGCGAAGACAGGCCCGAATTGCGTCAGCTGCTGGTCACGCTCGGAGCGAGCGACGACTCCGCCGTCCGGACGGAGGGCCTTTACCAGTTCGCGCTGATCAGATTCGCGGACGCGCTCTCGGCAGAGGATCATCGGGCCCTGATCGCCTCGCTGAGGGCCGCCTGCGAGGCATTCCGCACGGCCGAAGACTCCGAGGAGACGAGGCCGGACGCCCGGCTCTTTCGCCTGCTGATCGAGGCCAGCCTGGAATTCGACACCCTCGGAGCGGACAGGGCCGGCGGTGCCCGGCGTATCGGGGCGCTGGCCCTACAACTCCGCCAACTGGGGAGGCATGGTGAGGGAACCCCCTTCCAGATGGATCGCAGCCCGGCGGCCTCACAGGTCTTGGACCGCTGCAGCGCCATCGCCTCTTCCCTCGAGGATGCAGCAACCGAAATCGCGGACGCCGACAGTTGGACGAACTTCGACCTGACCGTGGCGACACTCGCGTTGAGCTACTCGGTGGTGCGCTACAGCCCCGTCCCGCTCGCTGGTAATCGGACGTCTCTCGAGGCGTTCGGCCGTCTCGGCGATGGCATCCTCAAGCCTAGGCTCGGGCCGGTCCTCGCCAGAAAGGTCGGCCGCGAAAGCTTCGCGAGGGTCGTGGCCAACTACGAGGCACAGAACGGCAAGGACGGTCTGTCCTCATCGCTCTTCGCCCTTCAACAGGCATCCCTCGAAGCGGAGCGAACGGACGGGCGACGGCTGTCGGAGAGCTCGGTAGGTCTCCTCTCCGAGATGGCGGAGAGAGCCGGCTGCACCCCGGACGAGCTAGTTCAGAGATTCAACCTCCGGATAACATGCGACGGCGGGGACGGCACGGCGATCGCTGCAGAACTGTTACCTCCGCCGCCAGGAAGAAGGGCCAAGAAGATGGCGCGTACCTACCGTCGGGGTCATTGTCGCCCTTCCCGAGGAGTATGACGCGGTCCTCCTCATGTTGTCGAACGCACGGCCTTACCGTGCGGAAGGATCGGGCGGGAGCCGAGAGTACGAGATCGGCAACATTCCGTCGCTGCGCGGGGGCATCCACCAGGTCGTCCTCGCTCAAACCATGGCCATGGGCAATAATCCAGCTGCGCTACGCGCTGCGAAGATGCTGGAGCATTTCGACGGGCTGGATTGCGTCATCATGTGCGGAATCGGAGGAGGCATCCCCCATCCCGGGTCGCCGGAGAATCACGTCCGGCTCGGCGACATCGTCGTCAGCGACAGGCTCGGTGTCATCCAGACCGATCTGGGGAAGCAGAGAATTGAGGAGTTTGAGCACCGACACGACCCACGGCCGCCGAGTGCTCGGATGCTCGAAGCTGTGAAGATCCTCGAGCGAGGCAAACTGGCCGGAAACCGCCCGTGGGACGGCCATCTCGAAGCGGGGCTGCGCGCGAAGTTACTCGCGACCATCTCCCTCGACCGACGTGGTCCTGGACGAGGACGGCAAGCCGGTCGAGCATCCGGTGGTCACGGGCCCATCGCCAAGGGTTTTCCTCGGACCGATCGCGTCATCCAATGCGGTTCAAGGTGACTTCCGGAAGCGTGATTACCTCAGGGACCGATTCAAGGTTAAGGCGGTCGAGATGGAGGGCTCGGGAATCGCCGATGCAGCATGGGAATACGGCACGGTCGGCTATCTAGATATTCGCGGGATCTGCGACTACTGCGACGACCGGATCAAACACATGCAAACGGATATATGGAAACCCTATGCGGCCATGGCGGCCGCCGCCTTCTTGCGCTCCCTGGTCGAAGCCCTCCCCGGGGGCTGAGTCGCCAAGGCCCGTCAACGGTTCCGCTCCCGGCTCAACCCGATCAGCGCCCCGCACCATGCGCGGCCTGGCTAACGTGATAACCATCCTGGGGCTTCTGGCAAGATTCGGGATCGGGCTACGAAAAACCAAGGCGGGAGACCGCGATGTACAAGCCGTCGTGGCCGAAGGACCTCGATGACGCCGGATGGCTGACCACGTACCTCGTGGGCGGCTTCGGGATCGGTTTCACTATCCTGGTGATCTGGTGGAAGAACGAGATGCCGTCCCTCGGCGATTGGGGCGATTACCTCGGCGGCATTTTCGCGGCCATCGGGTTCATCTGGCTGATCGTGGCCCACGTCAATAGCCAGCGGCGGATCGAGGAAGGGCAAAAGGAGCTGGAGAACCAAGCTCGCCTTCACCCAAGAGGCGGTCGCATCGCTTGTCAGGCTCGCCATGAGCGCCCAGCTCCAGGACGCGGCAAAGATGGCGGACATGCTGCCGGTATTCGTCAAGCAGAGCTCGAGCGGGACGGTTCTCAGGCCGGGGGTCGCTTTGATTCATCCCGTTAGCTGGGATGTCTCCTTCCGCAATGAGGGAGAGGGCGTAATGCTCACCAGCATCGAGCCGCGAAGTGACGGGGTTCAAGCCACTATCCAGAGTCTCGGCGCGTGTCCAAGAAACGCGATGTTTCTCATCCAACTTAAAGCGGGTAAGCCGATCCGAGAGTTTGGCACCGTCGCATGCCGGCTGAGGTTCCAGGACAAAATCCAGCGTGGCGGTTACGCAGACATCGCCGTCAGGTTCCCCAACGGAGAGATCGACGTCCGATGCCTCATGGGTGAGCCCGATGCCCCTCCCGCACCTGAGCCAACCGACTAACATTTGCCCACCACGGGTGTCGATCACGGTCGGTGTGGTTGCGGTCAAGTTACACGGTCACGGACGACGCAGAAGCGGCGAGTTGGTCGTCTGACTCAGAATGGCATTTGCTTGCAGGGCTCTCATGGCGAAGAAGGAGGGCGAAGACGTGCGCGAGTCGTGGCGCATCCACGACGGTCAGAGCCGGATCGACCACCGGACCGAGTTCCCCGACACCGACGACGGCGATAACCGGCGCATCGCCGGGATCGAACTGCGTCGAGGCGAGGAGGTCGACCTAGGCCCGTAGGATGGAGCCGACGTGCCGGCACATCTGGCCGACCGACCAGTTGCCGACCGTCCTGTGGCCCTCCAGGAGCCCTTCGACGTCGGCCATGATCTCGTCGAGGCTCTCGTTGCGGATCTGTCGCCGTCCGGGGGTCGCCGCGGTGTTCTCCATGCCGATTCGATCCGGGCCATTATCGCCCTCGAGGGCGGTACTGACCGCGCGGCTTGCCGCGCGTTGGCCGCCCGGCGATGCTCAAGGTACATCGTAAGTGTCCGGTGAAGTGACGCCTTGTGGGGTCGGGTAGTCTGTGAGTTTTCCCCATCGGGAGGACTCCATCATGTCGGGACACCGACCCGAGAAGGCCCGGGCCTGGCGCGCCACGATCGACGCTTGGGAACGGTCGGGGCAGACGGCCAGCGCGTTCTGTCGCGCTCGCCGACTCACCCGATCGAGCTTCGACCGCTGGCGGCGGATCCTGGCCGCCGAGCCGGGCCCGTCGCCTCCGCCCCCGTCACCGGCATTCGTCCCCGTCCGCGTCGTCGCCGAACCGATGGCCGAGGTCGTGCTCCGCTCGGGAGTCGTCCTGCGGCTGCCCTTGAACGCCGCCCCCGAAGCCGTCACCCGCCTGGTCGCCGCCGTGGGGGCCGCCTCATGCTGAGCCTGTTGCCCGGCGGCCGCATCCTGGTCGCCGTGGGGGCCGTGGACGGGCGCAAGGGGATCGACTCCCTGGCCGGCGTGGTCCGGACGGCCCTGCAGGGCGATCCCCTGTCCGGTGACCTGTTCGTCTTCAGGACCCGCCGGGGCGACAGAATCAAGATCCTGGCCTGGATGGGAGACGGCTTCGCGCTCTACCTCCGTCGGCTCGAGCGCGGCACTTTCGCCTTCCCCGCGGCGAGCGATGCGAGCGTGCCCGTCACGCCTACCCAGTTGGCGATGATCCTCGGCGGGCTCGACCCGGCCAAGGCGAGCGAGCGTAGCCGCTACAAAAATCCGGCGTGAATCGCGCTACCCGGCACGCGGCGCGGTGTTGAATCGCGTATGCCGCTGAACGACGACACGAGCGACCTTCGCCAGAAGCTGACTCACGCGGAAGCCGTGATCGCGGAACTGCGCGGCGTGGTGGCCGGGCTTCGCAAGCAGATCGAATCGCAGCAGGCCCACATCGATCGCTTGGTGAAGATGACCTTCGGCCGCCGCGGCGAACGACTCGAAGGCCCCACGCTGTTCGATGGGATCGACTCACCCGAGGACGAGGTGCAGCGCCGCTCCGCGACGCCGAAGAGCCTGTTCGGGCAGGCCGTCGAGTATTCCCGGAATCAGTGGGCCTCGCTCGTTCGGTACCTCGGCGACGCGCGGTTCGCGATCGACAACGGCGAGGCCGAACGCGCCATCCGTCCCCTCGCCGTCGGGCGAACGAACTGGTTGCACGTGGGTGGCAATGGCGGGTTGAAGACCGCCGCGGTGCTCCTGAGCGTGTGCGGCAGCGCCACGCGGCACCGCCTGAACCCCTGGTCCTACCTCCGTGACGTGCTCGATCGACTCGCCGGCCGCTCCGCCAATGTCGACGTGAGCGACCTGCTCCCCGATGCCTGGGCCGTCCGCCACGCCCGGATCAACTGAACGGATCGCCGTCCCCGCCCGAGGTCAGACAATCGGGTTCTTGGACGGACGGTCACCCCGGAGCACCAATGACGAAGGCATCGCGACGAAGAAGCCGCGAGCCGAGGAGGCTCGCGGGCACGGCCCCGAGGCTGAACAGCAGGGCGGGCCGCCATCGGATGTCACGCCATCCGAACCCGGCTCGCGATAGGTTCCCGAGCAACTGGGCGACGGTCAGGATGGGCACCGCCGCCCTCGGCCCGACGACGAGGGTCAGGACTGGCAGCAGCAGCAGGGCCCCGCCGAAGCCCGCCACGCCTGAGACGGTCGCGGCGAGCCAGCCACAGGCGAGAAGGACGAGCCAATCAATCGGCATCGGCTACCCCGCCACGGCACGCACGAGCGACAACCCGCCGACAAGTCCCGCGAGGGCCGTAAGCAGCGAGCCCGCCACGTAGCGGAGCGAGGCGAACGCCTGGAGATCGCGTTTGGAAAGGGGCCCGGGTCCGGCATCGCGCCAAATCACGACAGCCACGCGGCAATCTCAGGAGGGAGCCCTTGGGTCGTGATGCCGCTAAGGACAGCCGCCAGCATTGCTTTGATTCGTCTGCCTGGCTCAACCGAGCGGGCTTCGTCAAACCTTGCTCGAACGTTGTCCGGCGACCTCAGCTCCCATCTTCGATTCTGAATGCGGTCTGCCCAGAAAGCTTGGAGGTACGGTACGAGTACCCGTTCATGTACACCGGTTCCGTGCCGATAGGCGGAGCCTAAGCGCGAAAAGATCGCCAGGTGGTCGGCGATAGAATCCGCGACCCTTCCACGCTGGGCTCCGCATAGTCGGCCGATAATCCTAGGGACTAAATGCGTTTGGGGCGATGCCACCAACGCCATCAGAGCAGCTCGGGACGCCTTCTGAACGAAAGCCGCGTCCACGATGGTGGCACATAGATTCCAGAGCGGTGGGTCAACAGACGTAGCTGCCTCCGTTTGGCACGTCTGGACCAGTTGGCCGGCCAGAAGTGCGGCCTTCGGTGGATCGGTCAGGTCGAGCTCTAGCAACTGGACCACCGCGGGCAGGACGGTGGCTCCGACTACTTCGCCTTCCACGTCAATGGCGACGGCTGCCGGAAGTGATGCGGCCGCCGCTTGCACGTCAAAACCTGGCCGATCGGCGTCCCTGCCGGCATGCACCTCATTCAGGAGCGCAGTGAGGCATCTCCGAGAGAGCCGCTCTTCCTCGATAGCCTCCTCGTACCGTGCCTCGGAGAGCCGGCTGACCGTGAGCCCGCGGGTAGCGAGCGACCGCGTCTTCACGTCATTAATCGCCTGACTCCGCGTGACCGATGCCTGATACCATTTGTCGGCAGCCTGCACGTCCCCGGCCCATTCTCCGAGCTGCCCAGCAAGATACAACGCTTGGGCCAGTCGCTGCGGACTGAAGAGTCCTGCGATTGCCTCACTGCAGGAGAAGAAAGCACCTCGGATCGGTGGTGTATACTCCGAGCCATCGCTGTTATGAGCCGGCGTCTTACCGGTCGTCGCAATGCTTGTAAGGTGACACGTGCCGCTGCCGAACGTCACCGCGAGGCATCGCCATTCGAGTGAAGCGTCCTCGGCTGCTACTACCTTCTCGGTGGCTTTGAGCCAGAGCGGTGCGGCCGCCTGAACCCCCGTATGGAGGAAGACGGCGTAGGCGTACTCGCACGCCGCCCTGGCACGGTCGATCGCCGAGTACTCGGTCCCACCTTCAGCAAGCCGGACACACTCAGCGGCGTGTGTGACGCCTTCCTCAGGGTTGACCTCGCCGAACGAGATACTGGCGGCGATCCGAGTGGGGAACGGAACATGCGGGCGGTCGGCAGGCTCCTCACTGAGCGCACGGGTCAACCACGGGCGAGCCTCTTCGTGGCGAGCGGCGATGCTGAGCTGACGTCCCATCTCGGAGGATACGAGGTGGCGGGAGTCGCTGGTCGTCAACTGATCGATTCGCGAGGCGACTCCGAGAGCAAGGTCAAACCGCTGCTGATGCTGGGCATGAGTTTGGATCAGGCCCCGAACGGCAGCCGCTTCGAGCAGCTCTGAACCCATGGCGCATGCGCGCTCGACGACCTGCTCCAGGTAGGAGACCATCTGGTCCCACCGCCTATCGGGGAGGGCCTTGTTTGCCTCCGAGGCAATCAAGTGGTCCACCAAGATGGACACGCCGAGCAACGCATACTCTCCCGAGAAAAGCTTCTGCCTCGACTCGGGGGAGAGCGCCTCGACGGACTGAATCCACTCCTCGGCCTGTGCGGGCGTCTTAGCGTGGGGAATCGTCCCCCAGAGGAGGTGTTCGGGGACGATTTCTGCCGGGGGCTCTACGACTTCTCCATCCGGTCCCTTGAGATCGCCCCACGACGCGGCCGCGATTTGGGCCAGCTTCTGGGCTGACGTCGTATCGGACGCGGAAAGTCCTATGCTCGCAAACGCCGCGGCCAGCGGTACCGCCCAGCGGTCGGCGGCCTGGGCCTCATCAAAGAGGCTAAGCAGGTCCTCGAGCACCTGGTCGCTTGAAAGGCCACGCTCCGCCCGGAGCATCAACTGGTAGGCACGACCGAGCATGCGGATCGCGGGGCTCATCCCAAGGGGCATCCTTCGATGGTCCCAGAGAGAGATGAGCGGCTCCCCGACCTCGAGGTCTCCCGTCTCGTGGACGGCTCGAAGGCACATAAGGAAAAGGAACCCGGCCCGATCGGACTGACCCGCCGAGTCGAAGTGCGAAATAGCTTCGAGGCTCTCGGTCATCCCGATGGAGCTTCGTCGCAGGAGCGCCTCCCCAGCGCCGCATGGCAGGCACCCTTGACCGGGGTATCGAGGGCAGCGGGGCCGATGCGTCGGACAAGCGGCGAGAGGACGAAGTGGGCGGCGTCCGCCCGCAAGACCCAGGGACCCAACACCTCCAGGATAGCCTCGTTCCGATTCGGCACCGGCGGGGCCACATCCCCAACGGCATCGATCTCCGCTCGCGACACCGTCGTCCAAGCGAGACTCAAGCGATACAGGAGCTGGCGCACTCGTTCGGATACCGTACCGATCAGACGTCGTACCACCTCGTCCGAGATGTCTTGTGCATGGGCTCCCTCGAGGAGTGCAGTCAGGCTCTCCTCGTTGAACCCCCAGCCGTTTGCGGCGAGGAACTTAGCTATCGCCCCGAGCAGCACGGGGTGGCCGCGCCCGAGAAGGGTCAGGAAGTTGACCCGACCGGTCGAGGTGAACCCTTCGGGCGCGCCGTAGGCCGAAAGCAATTCCGTGGTCTCGGCGTAGCCGAACGGCGGGACCGCAACCTCCTTGAGTGAAGCAGCTGGCACGGCCGACGTGACGCCAGCAGGCAGGGGGTGCGCTGAGACCGTGATGAGGTAGACATCGTTGTCGCGGCATGCGGTCGCAACGCTCCGCAGGAGCTCGGCCAATCCGGGACGGGCGACCAGGTCCGGCACTTGATCGATCACTAGCGTGCTGCCTTGCCCGGCGGCAGCGCACACCTGTTTCAACCACTCGCTGCGGTTCGGAGTTGGAGCAGACCCTTTGATAGCGGCAAGGGACCGCTCGAGCACCGCGGTGAGCACCCGATCGTCGCCCTCGGAAAGGCGTACCCAGTTGCAGTCCCCGCCCAACCGCTGCGCGAGAAGCAGCGCGAACGTCGTCTTACCGTCGCTCACGCCGCCCGTGAGCGAGACCCAACGAGCGGAGCTAAACGCGGAGACGATGCCGTCAACCAGGGCCGTTCGCGGTGCAAGGGGGTCCGGGAGCGCGGGCGGGTCGAGCCGGGGTGAAAGGTTGAATTCCGGATGCGAAGTGATCTGCTCTTGGGCCGCAATGCGGTTCATGGCCGCGGCCATCGCAAACTCTAGCTGGTCAACTCGAAGGGTGAGGAACTCGATCCGCTCCTTCACGCGGTGGAGAAGCTCGTGGTCGGCGTGCGCCAGGACCGGGAGGTTCTTTTGCGCCTCGAGTTCCTCCGGAGTGAGGGTTTTAAGCCCCTTCTGCGTAAGAAGTTTGAAGACGAAAAGAAAGAGTCGCTCGTAGAGCTGAGTTGCATGCGTGGCGTCCGTTGCGAGGCCGAGTGCGATGAGCCGGGCCTCGATGTCCTGCTGGAGGTCGGCCGCTGGTCTCCCCCCGGTAGACCATTCGAGCACGCCCACGAGCTCGAGGATCTCTGACTCAGTCTTCGTCTTGAAGAACGACGAGATCCTCTCCCACGCCTTCTCCCCGAAATCTTTCGGCATCTTCAGCGAGACGACGAACCTCTTGAGCAGGGCTGCCGCATCCGATCGCGACAGCGCCATCGTCTCGTTCCGGCGGAGCTTCTCCCAAAGCTCTAGCATCGGAAAGGGGAGGGGCTTTCCTACCTCGATAGCCTTTTCCTGGCCCACCTGCGCGGTGGTCGAGAAGCGGAACAGGAGGTTATGGCCAGTGTTCTTCTCACGCTGCTCGATGGCGTTCGAAATGGCCTCAAGGACGGAGCTCGATCGCAAGGTAACGTTCGTCTCGCGGTGCTTAACCTGTTCGAGGAGCCGCTCTATCGGGAAGGGGCTCGTGTTCAGGGCATCGGCGACGAGATCGATGTCCTCGCCGGCCTCGAGCTCAAGGGCCTGACCGGACTTGAGATCAAGCCAGCGGAGGATCGTCAGGTCAGCCTGGTAGACGAACCCCCTGATGGTGGCGTAGGCGTCGCGGTCCGGCAGCGGGGCGAAGGGGTTCATCGACGTTGCTCGAACCTGTGAATTCTCTAAAAGGCGGCCCCAGCGGATCTTGCTGCAGGCATCCGGAACACGACCACCATCCCGCCGCCGAATCCGGCCCGATCCAGCGTCTTTCATTGCTAGCCATGGAGCGTAGCAGCCGGCCTACGAGTCGATCGTAAACCTTCGGGCCCCGCAGCTCAACGATGAGGCGGCTTTGGGCACACCAGACCGCAAAACGGCCGTCGTAAAGCGATGTCGCTCTGATCGCTCGGCCGGACGTCAACGGTACATCAACCGGAGGGGCGACCATGCGAACGCTCTCGACGGCCGCGGCGATTCTGGTATTCGCGGTTCTCGGACCGCCCCAAGCCGACCTTGCCGGCTCGAGGCCCGGCGAGGAAAAGACCGTCGCCGGCGTTAAGCTCTGCTGGTGCCCGCCAGGGCGGTTCACGATGGGCAGCCCGCCCGGAGAGCCGGGGCGGCGGCCGGGCGAGGACCAGGCCGAGGTGCGGCTGACGCGGGGCTTCTGGGCCGGCAAGTACGAGGTCACTCAGGGCGACTGGACGCGCGTCGTCGGCAAGCTGTCGGGCCCGCCGAGTGGGCGGCGACGTGAGGTGTTCCGGCGGACTTCGCGCAGAGGGGGCTGAACGCCCACGCCACCGCCCACTCGGCGGGCAACCTGCTTGCCGTCGGCACTGAAAATCTGTGCACGTGCTCCGCCCAGGAAACCCGGCGCGGGAACGCTTCGACGGAGGCGGAATTTCGGTGACCCGTGCAATCGGAGGTCGTGCCGCGCATTACCTTCCTGGGACTGCCATGAAACTCCCCGCGTAGAGCCGGGCCGTCGTCACTTGATCTGCGAACGCCGTTGTCTTCTACTCCTGCGAGAGGCACTTGAATGCACGGGCACTTTCGCTTGTTAGTCCGCGGCGTAATGGCCGGGGCCGATCAGTGGATCCTGGCGAAACTGATCGAACACCTCGCTCGCCGGCGCGGCTACGAGGTCACCTTTGAGGTGGTTCCCCATGGAATCGTGGGATGTGATTTCTTGGCGCTCAACAGCCTCGACCTCCAACCGCTCGACGGCATGTCGATGGGCGAGCTCAGAGTGCTGATTCGAGAGATAAAGCCGGCCGACGTGATGTGCTCCAAGCCCCTGCGGGCGCTGGCCCCCGGGAGCTTTGAGCGGGTCCGGCAGATCATCGATCGCGAACGACAAGATCTCCTCCTGCTCCAACAGGCAGGCGAGGAAGAGTTCTACGCCACAGGGAAACACGAGGGCCCGGCCTGTCGAGAATTCATCGAAAAGGCTGGTGTACTCATGGATTACATCGGTGAGCTCCTGCAACGACGACTCGGCGTGATTCCCGACAGGCACCCCGCTGATGCATAGGCAGGCGAACGACGCTTCCGACTCCTTCGTTGGAATCGCTTCCGCTATCAGAGCTTCTGACGCGTCAGGGCTCTTCGCGCACGTCGCCGTCCGGGCTGCGGCAGTCGCTATTCGTCCCCGTCGTCGTCGAGGCGCACGTCTCCTCTCGCCGCAGATGGGTCTGTTCCCGCGGCCCTAGTAGGCATCACCTCCCGCTGCGGCGGCCTGCTCCCGGGCGCTCGCTCTTCTTCATGCGCTTTGCCTTCTCGCGTCCGTCGGGAGGCGATCGTTTGCCAGAGGAAAATCGATTATCCTCGGCCAAACATATGCCCATCGAGGGGTCGCGGGATTCGGCGACGGGGGCGAATTCCGCGGCTCAACGGCAAGCCCTACAAGTTCACGAAATACGGGGCGACGCTGACGGTCTACGTGCCGCGGGTCTGCCCGTGCTGCGGGGGTTGAACGGCCCATCCCGGCGGGAGCGACATCCGGTCACAGGCGACCGAGCCTCGTCGGGCTCGGTCGCTGCCCCGGATGCTGGCGAAACATAAAGACCCCTTATCCGCCGTTGCTCCCGGCCGACAAGAGCACGAGCAACGCATCGTGGTCGAGCGGCTTGATGAGGTGGTGGTCGAACCCTGCCTCCTTCGAGCGGCGTCGGTCCTCGTCCTGGCCGTAGCCCGAGACGGCGACGATGACGGCATGCCGAGAGCATTCTTCCTGCCTGAGGCGCGAGGCGACCTCGTAGCCGTCCATCTCCAGCAGCCCGATGTCGAGCAGGACGAACTCCGGCCCGAACTCCCTGGCGACTTCGAGCGCCTCATGCCCGCTGTGGGCCATCGCCACCTCGTGGCCGATGAGCTTCAGGAGCCTCGCCATCCCCTTGGCCGTGTCCTCATTGTCGTCGACGACGAGTATCCGGGCCTTCTTGCTCTCCTCGGTCATCGGTCGCGTCACTTTGGAACTCGCGACCGACGGCTTCTTAAGCACAGACCACGACGGATTGGCGCCGGTCGCCGAGGGCCGAGATTGCGGCGGGGAAGGCGTCGCCGGCGGCGGGGCCTTCGGCGAGACACTGCCGGTTGAGGAAGTCGAGGCCTCGGTCGACCGCCGCGAGGGGGTCCTCCGGGTGATCGCGGTCCGGCCGTAGGACGCGAGGCCGTGGTGGCAGACCGGTAAACCGAAGGGGGAGGTGACCGGGAATGGGCGGGGAGCGGCGCCAAGCCCTGGGGGAATCCCTCGGGCCTTTGCCACTCCGTGCGCTCCCAGCTCGCGGATGACATAGCTGCAGTCCAGTCAATCCTCGAGCCGCCTCTGCGTGCGCGACCCTGCTCCCCCTGCGAGCAGTTCGATTCGCCTCATAAGCAGGCGGGCAAGCGGACTTGGAGCTCGGCTCCGGCCTCGGACCCTTCCGCGAGCGAAGAGAGCGTCACGCCGATCTCGTCGCATGCGACCGGATTTCGACGCTCGATATCGCAAAATGCGGGCGGTTCGTGCAACCCGCCGGCCCGCCGCGCATTACTTCCCCGGGAGCCGTCGATTCGCTCCCGCGCAAAGTTGGCCACGACCCTTGGCCGCAGGATACCCTGGAGGGCGGGCGGATGACGTATGAATTGCGGGTGCTCGAAGGAGTCGGCGAGATCGAGCAGGCGCTCCGGCTCCGCGTCCGGGTCTGGCGCGACGCGAACGTCGATCTGCCGGTCGACGCCTGTGGCCGCCATCGGGACGGGGACGACGCGGCGTCGACGCACGTCGGCGTGCTGATCGGCGAGCGTCTCCTCGCCGCCTCGCGCATGACGCCGCTCACGAAGATCCGGGAACACTCGTTCGCACGGCCGCTCTCGCTCGACCCTAGCCTCTATCCGGGGACGGTGTGCTTCCTGAGCCGGCTCGTCGTCGCTCCCGAGGCCCGGGGTCGGGGGCTGGGCCGATCCCTGATCGAATGGATGGTGAACCGCGCCCATGCGCACGGCGCCGCGTGGGTGGCCGCGACTTCGAGTGTCCGCGCGATTCAGGATGTTCTCCGCTCCCTCCGATTCGTCCCCGTGGAGGACATCGAATTATTGTGGGGCACCGACTGGCGATCCGTGAGGCTCTTCGTCGCGGACACCGCGGCGGCGGCGGTCGAGATCCGCAAACGCGCGGGACGCGAGGGCGGCGTGACGCCGACTGCGGCGCGGTCGGATCTCCGATCGCCGGTCAACGGATCCTGAATCCCCCCGCATAAAGCGACGCGCGTCCCTAGATTCATGGCGTCTTGAGGACGCGTCGCGGGCTCGGCTGGTGACTCGGTCTCGCCCGGGGAATTACTCGGCGGAGACGGCTCCGCGAGGAGCTCTCGAGGTCGGGTCGTCGGCTCGACCGGGCGGATATCCTTGGGTCCCTCGACTCCTTCACCGGAAAGGCTCGCCCCGCCGGCGAACTTCGCGTGCTGTCGAGACGGGAGTTCGAAAGCCCGTCTCGCGGCACCGGAGGGAGCAGCCCGGTGGTTCGCGCCACGCCCTGAACGGGGCGACGGAGCGCTCCGATTGACCTCGTCACGAACCCTTGTACGCCTCGCTCGCACGCCCAGTGCCCCGAAGTTCGCCCCACGTTTCCCATCCCGACCGTTATGTTACAGGAGATTCGATCATGACAACGCTCGCTCGCATGCCGGAGAGAAACCTTCTTTCGCTTCGCGTCCCCCATCAGCCGAAGCCGCTCAACGTCGGCGATTACATCGCTGCCGTTCGCGGCGACACACCGCTCTGGGGACAGGGGGAATTCAGGACTCCCCAGTGGCTGGCCGGGACCGAACTGGTCTCCCTCGGCGTCAAGGATAAGCTTTCGAGCGTCCTCAACGCCCAGCTTCGGACCCCGTTGCTCGACGGGCTGTCGTCCCCACCGAAGACTCACGCGGTCATCGAAGCTTATCTCGCCGACGTTTCGAGGATCGACGCGGAGGTGAGCGGCGTTTCGAACGATGCTCGACACGATCGCCCGGAACCAGACGTTCGTGTACGACCAGTCCGGTCGGCCGCAACCGATCGCGTCCTGGCACGACATCAATCGCGAGGTCTTCCTCAACGTGCAGCGGACCAGGCGGCTCGGTCCACCCCAACTCGGCGCCCCCGTCGTCAGTGCGGATCTGGTCGCCGGCGGTAGCGAGGGCGTTCGAGTTGCGTGCGCTCAGGACGTCAGACGCCGCGTCGAATCCGCCGCGGGACACGTCGTCGAGGGCCTGGTCGATGGCCTGGGGTCGGGACTCTTGGGAGTCGTCTCCTGGCCGAGCACGGACACCTGCTGGTACGTGCGCAACGAGCAGCAACTGTTCTGGACGAGCGATTCCGAGAGGATGCTCGGCGAGCAGCGCCGGGAGATCACCCAGAGTTACGAGCACTGGATGCTCTGCAAGGCGGTCGACCTGATGGACGCGATGCACCTCAAGGGCATCCCCGGCTGGCTCGAGCTGCCCGAGCGGGTCGCCGAGGTCGCCGCCTCCATCCCGTGCCTGCTTCACCCCTTCGTGGGGACGGTGGTCGGGACGATGATCCGCTGCCGCGAGATTCGGTGGTTCGTCGCTAATCGCCAGTACAGCCACGAGCAGGCCGTTCCTCAGGCTCGGCCGGTGCCGGATCCGGAGATCACGATCGGCCCGGTTGTCCTCACCGGCTGGGAGTCACCGGAGCACTTCGAGCCCGGCTGGTGGGCGAAGCTCGACATGGGCCTCGCCCGCCGCTGACCGCGGACCTGGCTCCCGTGTTGATCTCCCCGTCTTTGGGTGACCAGGACGGGGAGAGACACTCGGCGCAAAGGCTTTAGCGCGAAGAATTTCGAAGAACAGCCTCGTCGGCGAGTCTCTAGGAGACGGAGAGGCCGTCTCCTGACCAGTTCCCTAACCGTTCGGAGGTCAGTATGGGTCTCGAACTCACGATTCATGAGGAAGGCGTCGGTAGCTGCTCGCTCCCCAACAAAGAGTGCGACGGGCTGACCGTTTCATTCCGAGACGGGACGCTCGGCGGCGGGTTCCTATCGCAAAAGGCGTTCATGCAGCTCATCCACATGAAGCTGCGAGCGGCCTCGACGGCCCGCAACGTGTCGTCCCGCGGGGTGGCGCCCGCGGAAGCGAACGCCTCGATCAACGGCAAGTGAGGAGAGGGGGCGAGTGATGACACCGGTGTCCGCCGCGGAGCGGGAGCGAGCCGTGAAGAAGCTGCTCGAGCTCGAATACGACTTCTTTCGCCGGCTGTCACTCGTGTTGTTCGTCCACCCGTGCGCGGCGGAGCAGCTCCACGCGGACTATGCGATCGAGCATCGCTACGACGTTTATATCCGCGAGATTTGGGGGACGACCTTGGACGAAGCGGGGCGCCTCATCAGCGCCTCGCGGCCGGAGTTCCCGAACGCCGAGGCGTTCGTCCACGCCCCCGCGTGGGTGCGGACCATGGTCTCGATCCACGGCGGAGAGTGGCGCGAATCCGCGGCGGTTCGACCGCGGTTAGCCTTGGAGGGGCCGATCGTGCCCGACCTTGGAAGAGAACCGAGTCTGACGCGGGCCGGAATCCGTTCCGGCCCTTGTTCGTTTCAGCCGCTGCCGTCGCCGTGGCCCAACCCGAAGATGTAGGTGTGGGCCATGTCCGCGACCTTCGCCACCAGGGGCAGGTCGTCGCGGTTGAAGGACGTCGTCGTCTTCCACGTCGGGTCGCCCTCGGTCTTGTAGAGCCGGGTGATGGTCACGCTGTGACGTGTCCCCGTCCCCGTCCCCGTCTCCGTCTCGTTCTCCCAGACGGCGGCCTTGATGCGGCCGAGGCGCACCTCGTGGACGGGCCGTTTGGGCTCATCGCTCGGGTCCTGCTCCGGGCGCGTGGCGGCGTTCGATCGCTGTCGATTGCTCATGTTCGACGGTCCTCTCAGTCAGGAGATGGGGATGGGCCGGGTCACTCGACCCGGCCGGACATGACGTGCACGTTCCGGTCTCCGGCGGTTCCCGCGTAGGCGAACCGCCTCGCGTATTCCACGTTGGACCACCGCTTGACCTGCTCGATCAGGTCCGGCGAGTCCGTTGCCTCCATGCCGTGAACCGAGTCTCTGACGAGGTAGGCTTCCTTGCACCCGGATTCGAGCAGCGCGAAGACGGCGAGCGGCTGGATCATCTCGCGGGTGAGCATGATGCTCCCCACGTGGGGGTCCGCTTCACTGCCCCGATTCCAGCTCTCGGGGAGATGCAGGTTCGGCGTGCCGAGGCACTTATCCAGGATCCTCTTCCCCCGGGCGGTCACGTCGCAAAGCAGCCGGTACGAGAGCCCGCAGGCTTCGCCGGTCAGCGGGACGATCCCGAACCGCTCGAGGTCATTCCAACAGTTGATGGAAACCATGGGTCGGCCTCCCGGTCAGGCGGCGAGGGGCAGCAACTGGCCGGCCCGCTGATCGCTCTCGGTGCGTTCGCCGGCGTATTCGGCCTCACCGGCGATCCGCGTCAGCGCATCGACGAGCGCGAAGATCGTGAAGCGTCCCTGCTGCTCGGCGATCTCCAGCGCGCGTTTGGCGAGCGTGCGGCTGATCCCGTTCCGGTTGAGGACCTTCAAGACCTCCTCGGCGTCGTCGCCGAGCTTGGTCTCCATGGCCTTCCTCACGATCTTGGCGAACCCGTCCTTGCGTGCGTCACGCTGGGCGACGAGGCCCTCGACGAGGCGATTGATGGTGTCCTTCGAGACGCCAGCGATGCCGCGGAGTGCGTAAACGACCAGTCGTTCAGCTTGTACGGCCCGGACCCTTCGCCCAGGTCGAGGGCGAGGGTTCCGTTCCCGACAGGGGCGAGCGAGGACGGGGGACCGTTCGCGTTCGCTTCGACAGTAGGCCATGAGCGCCGCGAGGCTCGGGAAGCACTCGTCGGCCGTGCGTCGGAACAGCTCGTTGTGAGCCCGCGTGAGATTTGCCATCGCGCTTCTCTGCTCCGGAATGAGGTGTCGATCGTGCCACGGCTTCACGAACGAGAAACCGGGCCCGCGACGGCTCGTGAAAGCCGTTCCGGGCCCGGTTTCCGGTCGATTCGTGGCGAGAGGGGAGAGGCGAGAACGGCGGATTCTCAGCGAGAAAACCTTCCCATGGGCACGACCGGCCTCACGCGAGCATCTGACCTGCTTGAGAGAGACCAGCGAGTCACTTCTTCCCGAGTAGCGGATGATGCGACCGCGTTACCACGTCTCGCGAAGGTTTTGGGAGTTACAACTCGCTGACTTTTTGGCGGGCGACCGAGGGCGATGCGGGCATCCGTAGGAGCCCGCAGAGGGAGAAATGATCGCCCGGCGGGCGATGCGTTGTCGGCGGGGAGCGGGATGTTCGTGCCGCGCACGCGGTGCGAAATCCCGCGAGGGGAGCATCTCCCGAGTACTAAGAAGCAGTTTCAAAACCTCTGGAGAACGTAGGAAAAACAGGTAAGGACAGTGGGTTTTGAAACTGCTTCTAAGTACTGGGGAATGCGGCCGGCGGGGGCGAGCCGAGATCTCCTGATCGCGCAGGCGATCGGGAATCTCGGCGAGCGCGGGAAACCGGCCCAGCGACCCGGTTTCTCATTACAGAAAAGTCATCGGACGAGTTTCGACACGCGCAAGAAATACGAGATTCGCGCCGCTCTCGATGGAATAACAGATTGCGTGATGCTCCTTTCATTGTGGCGAGTCGCGAGGGAAGTGATACCCCCCCCTCGCGGCTCGTTTTTGTTGTTCCGTCATCCCTTGAAGATTGAGCCGGACACGTCCTCGAGGAACGCGGCGAATCCGTCGCAATCGCTGCCGTGCATCTCGGCGACTTCGGTGAGCTCGCCGAGCTGCCGCCGATACTCCTTGCTCAGGGTCGGGAGTCGCTTCGCGCACGCGGGGCACCGCGTGATGGCGCATCCCTTCCGCTGGAAGTCGGCCGGGGCATCGTGCAGGACGTGGTCCACGTCCCAGGGCTCGCCGCAGGTCAAACAAATCAGGTCCATAGTCCTCCGTGTCGTTCTCGATGCTGGCGGTGGTGTCCCGCCAGCGGTGCGTTTGTCAGTCGTTTTCCGATTCCCAAGGCAACTCCTCGGGGGCAGGCAGCCGGTCCCAGGTGGTCTGGAACTTCGCGAATCGGTACGGGTTGGTCTCGGAGATGAGCTTCTGAAGCTGCGCTCCTTTTCCAAGCGCCGCGTCGAATTGCTCGGGCGTCACTCCGTCCTCGCGATAGGCATACTGGAGCGCGCCGAGGTGGTCGGTGGACTCGATGCCGAAGTCCATGCAGGTCGCGGCGGACGGCCACGTGTCAAGGATGAGCGCTTCGATGAGCCTTTCGGTTAACGGTCGGATGCCGCTTTTCGGTTCTGAATTCATCGCGCGCCCTCCTCAGTATTCTCGGGAAAGAAGCACGGTCGTGACCGACCGACCCTCTTCGGTGATGACGTAGAATCGGGTCTTGGTCGCTCCACTTTGGTAGATGGAGACAAGCCGATACCCACATTGCAGGGCGATTTCATTGACCTTGAGGTCGTGCTCCGAGAGTTCGCCCCAATCGCCGCGAGCATGTCGGCTGATGGCTCGAATCACGTCGGCGCGCTCGAGCGCGTCCAAAGCTCCTCGGGTGATGACAAGCCTTCCGAGCGGGAAGAGTTGCCCTTCCATGAAGCGGGTTGATGAATGGTCATCCATAAGCCTCCGGTAGGTGGTCCCGTGCGTCTGCACGGGCTTGCGTTTCGTCCACGACCCAACCCCGCACGCTTTCCCGGTGGGGCGGGCCTCTCGCAGCAGGTGGAGGCCCGCCCCACCGGGAAGCGCAGCAAACTCCGGGGGACGAGCCCGACTCGGAGCGAAGCGGAGTGCGGCGAGGGGCATGACAGGCTCGAAGGGGGGCGGTGGCGGTGCTTGATGGGGAGCCTGGCGGGCCCCTTGCAAGCGGAGTGAGCGGAGAGGCGGGATTGGCCCCCGACGACACGGGGGAGCGGGCGGAGCGTCTCCCGCGGAGCGGGAATGAGGGAGGCCCGCGCGGGGGGCGGCGGGATCGATCTTCCGAGGATCGGAAATCGGTCCGGGTACACCCCGAAGGGAGCTGCGGCGGCATCTTCCGTGGAGCGGGAATGCCGACGATTCGCGCGGCGCCGCCCGGCTCGCGATGAAGCCGGACGGCGCGAATCACTCGTCGATGGGGTCGATCTCCAGGAACACGTCCCCGGTGCGACTGACCAAGTCCTGGGGGGCGTAGCCGCCCTCGGCGGAGATGAGCTCTTCGGCCTGCTCCCGACTCTCCGCCACGACTTCCACGGTTCCGGAGTGGGTGAGCACTTCGGTGATGGTCACTCGGTATCTCGGCATGGCGCCTCCTTTGATTCCGTTCGCAACGATTCCCAGGCGGCCCGGTCAGCCTCGCGGCACCCGCTCGAGCACCAGGCAGACGTCGTGCAGGCGGGGGATGAACGCCGTGTTATAGCGCTGCCTGGACGAGGTCGCCCCGTGGCTGAAGCGGATGATTTCCGGAGCGGCGAGCCAGAGCCCCAGGCCGCCGGCGACGTTCATCAGGTGGAAGGGCAAGCCGAGATAGCGCCCCTGGTGCTTGCCGTCGCCGATGAGCACGGCGAGCTTTCCGCCGGGCGAGAGGGCTCCGCGACAGTTCCGGAACACTTGCGCCATCCGCTTGAGGAAGTCCTCGAGGGTCGGCGCGTTCGAGAGACATCGCTCCTCATGCCCGTTGTAGCGGACCATCTGCCAGTAGGGCGGATGCAGCCAGATGAAGTCGAACGCGCCGAGTCGTGCGAAGTCGGTGGCGTTCGTCGCGTCGAATCCCTTCCGGAGATCCCGACCCTCGTATTCGACCTCGAGTCTCCGTGCAGACGTCGCGGCACGTGCCGCTCCCCTCCATCGGGTCGAGCACCCGGCGGGGCTTATAGAACTTGAGCAGGTCTCGGATGAGCAGTCCCGAGCAGTTCCCGCGATAGTCCGCGTTGCCGTATTGGCCACGGCCGGGGGTGGCGTGAATGCTCGTGAGCCAGGGCACGGGGCTCGTGGTGACGGGCGCCGCGGGCAGGGTCACGGTCACTCGGTCGCTGTCGGGCTGGGCATCCCAGCTTTTTCGCTTCGGTTGGTCTTTGTAGGTCATACCCCTCATGGGCGGTGAAGGCCGGCCGGTGGTGTCCCGGCCGGCGTGGTCAATGCAGGGTGACGGCTCTCTCCAGCTCGGCGGCAAGCTGCCAGAGTCGAAGGTTGAGCCGGACTTCCTCGTCCACCGAGCGCACGGCCCGGCTCATGAAGCGGGTCCCGTCGGGGCGTTTCTGCGGGATTCCGCCGCGCATGATGTTCTCCTGGACGGTGTTGTAGACCGACCACAGGCTGCAGTCGGACTGCTCCGACCGGCGGGGTCTGAGCAGGTCCTCCGCCTGGACGGCATAACGCTCGAAGCGGAGCGCCATCGCGGCATCCGCGAACGCAAGGCGCTCGTCCTCGGCGAGCGCGAGGGCCAGCCACCGCTCCCGGTCGGCGAACGCGGCCGGCAGGATGGCGCTCAGGTGCTTCACCGCCGGCTCGACCATCCACGGCGCGAAGCCGAGGTGCGGCAATCGCACGCGCTCCCCCCTCCGCGAGACCAGCAGCCCATTCCTGCACACCAGTTCGAATATCCCGGCGAACAGGTGGAGCGCCGAGTCGCCGTTGTGAGCGTTCTTCACGACTATCTCCGGGACGGCCTGGCCGACCGCGAGCTGCCCCCGCTGGAACTCGGGGCTCCTGAGCCGCACCAGGTGCTGCTGGAAGCCGCGGTTCTCGTCCTTCCGCACCCCCGCCTCTCGCACGGTCACGGGGAACCACCCGAGCTCCGCGAAGCTCTCGAGTACCACGCGCGTGGAGACGAAGCGGTAGACATCGCTTGTCCGCGTCGGATGTCGCCCGGTCTGTTGAATCGATTCGAATCGTGTCAGGTCCATGTCTGCTCCTGCCAAGTAGCTGCGACCGTTCCGGCCGCGGGTTTACGCATCGCCACCACCACCCCGCCAGTTTTCCGGGGCGGGAGGGGTGGGCCTTTCAAAACGGAGGTGAAGGCCCGCCCCTCCCGGTCCGGGAAACAAAAGGACTTCTGCGGCGGAGGACCGGACGCGGCGGCCGGCGGAGCGATTGGCAGGCGAGTGACAGGGCGTAGCCTTGGCGCGAGCATGCCGCGGAGCCGGCCAGAGCGGTCGGATCGCCGCCGTCCACGAGGGGGAGCGAGGGGACCGGAGGGAGCCTCGCGCGGGCGGATTCGGCAGGGGGATGCGTTAGGGATGCGCAGGACGGCGCAGCGGTCCCGGGAGCGGAGCGGGAGGGACCGAGCGGGAGCGGAGTCCGGAGCAAGCCCGGGCCCGCAGGGCAACGCTCCGCGTCTTCTCATGAGATTGGAACCGAACGAGAGGAATAATTGCTCTGCAAACGCGGCAAAGCGCCGGGAATTGCAGGAGTGGCCCGAAAGTCGCAACGCGATTCACCAGAGGGGATTGCGTCGCGGCGATTCGGAGCCTGCAGCGGATTGGGAGAACGCCCTTGGGGCTATTTGTCAGCCGATGACTCTGACCGACTCTCGGCTTGCCAGCCTCGTAGAAGCTTGGCCCTAGCCCCGAGCACGTCATATTCGCGATTGTCGCCTTGGTCGATTCCTTCCGTCGAGTGGAGGCAGAGCGCCTCCAACCCCCGTCCTGGGAGTCCCAAAGGCTCCGACCGTCGCTGGTTAGCCAGAGGATGGCAAGGGCCCTACGGCCTCGGAGAGAGGTGAAGCACCCGACCGCCTTAGGGATCGTAGCGGCGCACAGCGGTCGCGAAGCGACGGAACCCGCGCAGAGGCAGGCCCGAAGGGAGACGCCACGAATTCGTCGTGGAAAAATCCCTTGGGTATGCACATCGAGGTCGGCGTCTGGCTGCTCGGGAAGCTGAGATAACCCGAACATCGAGGGACAGATGATCGGGGCCGTTCTCGGCGTGTGGCGGCAAGGTGGTCGATATCCTTCACGGCCGGTCCACGGCTTCGTGGGACGAAAGACGACCGGGCCGGGGCCGTCTGGGCTTCGGTGCCGAGGTCGTCGGGGGCGATCCCAAACGGTCCGAGGACGTCGCGATGGCGCTCGATAGCTGCCACCGCATGTATTTCGGGATGAGAGTATCCGCGCCGCGGCGTGGTCATCGCGGCATGCTCGCTCCTCCAATCGACCTCAGTGCTCGAGGCGAGACCGGATGTCATCGACGATCGCTATCGGAGGTCGATCTCCGTCGATAACGGTGGTCCGCTCTTCATCGGTGGGCATCTCCAGCGCCTCGAACTGGCTGCGAATCAAGGCAGGGTTGAAGAAGTGGTCCGTACGGCCCCCGAGGCGCCGGACTATCTCTTCCTCGGGGACGTCGATCAGGAAGATCTCGACGCCTTCGTCGATGCGGAGCGCGTCCCGGTGGGCCCGTCTCAGCGCGGAGCAGGCAAGGATCATGCCCCGCTCGCAGGCGACGGCCTCGCCGATCAGCCCAGCGACCCTGCCAAGCCACGGGATTCGTTCCTCGTCCGTGAGGCCCGTCCCATCGTTCATTCTCGCCTTGTGCTCCTCGGAGTGGTAGTCGTCGGCATCGGCGTACTCCCAGCCCAGAGTTGCAGCCAGCATCTCGCCGACCGTCGTCTTGCCGCACCCGGCTACGCCCGCGGTAATGATGACATGCGGTTTCATGGTCGTCCCTCTCGTGCCTGGGATCAGGCTCGATCTGAACGACCGTACAAGCTCAACGCAAGGGCAAACGCCAGAATCTCGTATTTCGACGTAGCAGGATGCCGGCTGACGAGCGGCCAGCCCGACTCCGCTTCGGCCCGTATCCAGCTCACGTGCGGATTGGCACCTCGCCGAATCTCCCGGCGACCTCCTCCCGGATGAGTCGGCGGACACCCCGGCCCAGCGGCAGGCGCCCCTCCGGCCATTGCACCATCGGTGGGCGAGCCGAAGATTCTCTCCGTTCTTGCCTCCGTTGGCGCGTGGCTTCGCGTGATCGGCCGTCGGGGCGTTGTCCTCGTCCACGGAGTCGAGTTCCAGGATCGGGTGGGGCACGTGGCCGCCGCAGAGGTGGCACCGGCCCCCGAATCGCTCCCAGACCTTGACGAGCCGGGCGTTCCTAACGCCGTGCTCCTCGGGATCGGCGAGGTAGCGATCCCGCATCTGCGTCCACCTGGCGATGAAGGCTGGTAGGAAACCATCATTCATGTCCGAGCTCCTGCAGACCTTGGGCTCTCCCCGATGACGGCGGTCATCGCGAAAACGTTCCCCTCGTGCCCGCGATCAGGCCCGATCTGAACAGCCATGCTCCATGGACGCAAGGCTATACGGCAGAATCTCGTAATTCGAGGTAGCAGGATGTCGGCTGACGAGTGGCCAGCGGCGCCCAGCCGCCGGGTCCACACCATGCCCGGCGGAGGATCAGTTACCAACCGCTGCATCCAAGGCCCACCGGACCGCCGCTGCCGCCCGCAATCGGAGCGAAGGGACGCACAGGAGGATGACGAGGAAGACGACACTCGCCGCGAGTGCAGCGACTAGGAGCCCATCGAGGAAAAGCGGTTGGCTAACGCCCTCGGTCTCCTTTCCAAAGTGTGCCCGTGCGACAGGGGGCTTCGGCAGGGAATCCCGCACCCCCTGGCTGAGGCGTGCCTTGGAGTCGTATTTCCCGCAGCCGCAAGCAAGTAGGCCGGCCAGCATGGCCTCGGGTGTCGGATGGCGCAGCGAAGGGTCGCGGGATAGCGCACGGGTGATGACGAGCGCGAGGCCGGGCGGACAGTCCTCCCGCCATCGCATGGGGGAGACCGGGTTGAACGTACGCCTTGAAGCGCACGGCCTCGCGCAAGGTTTTCCCCGCGAACGGAACCCGGCCGCTGACCAGCCAATAGCCGATGACGCCGATGGAGTAGACGTCGGAGGCCGGGCCGGTCTCTCCCCCGAGAAAGAGCACTGGGGCGAGGAAATCTAGCGTCCCCCCAATCTCCGAATCGAGGCTCGAGCTACCCCTGAACAAGGAACCGGATTTGCCGAGCAGCCGGGCAACACCGAAGTCAATAATCTTGCACAAGCCGGTCTCGGTAACGAGGATGTTATCGGGCTTCAGGTCGCGGTGGATGACACCCCGCTCATGGATGGCGCCCACGCCACGGCACACCTGGATTAGGACGCCGAGCACCTCGGCGAATGAGAGCGGCTGACCGGCCTCGATGAGGGAGGTCAGGGGAAGTCCCTTGACGAGCTCAAGGGTGAAGCCCAAGTGTTCCCCGTCCCTGACGGTGCCGAACATCCGCACGACGTTCGGGTGATCAATCCTGGCCATGGAGACGAGTT
Organism: uncultured Planctomycetota bacterium; assembly: GCA_963771445.1. Lineage (GTDB taxonomy): Bacteria > Planctomycetota > Planctomycetia > Isosphaerales > Isosphaeraceae > JAKAUH01. Next base: position 591,028 of record CAVYTQ010000005.1, read on the forward strand.
CGTGCCCGAATCGGGCGGTCGCGACCGGATCAGATAGATCGAGGTCTGGCAGGAGCTTGAGCGCAACCCGCGACTTGCCGAGCAGATTGCCTGGCTCCGAAGGTCCCGTCGCCTTTCCCCAACATCACGCTCGCCGTGCTCGAACCGAAGTCAGCCGAGACGACGTCGGGCTGGCCGTCGCCGTTAAAATCGCCAGTAGCAACGCTCACAGGCCCGTTCCCAGTGGCAAGCAACTGCTTCAGCCCAAAGGTGCCGTCGCCTTTCCCTAGGAATACGCTCCCCGTGTTCGTGGCCAAATTCGCCGTGGCGAGGTCGGATATCCGGTCGCCGTTAAAGTCAGCGACGGCGGCAGAATACGCTCCCTGTCCCGTAGTGGCAAAAGACTGCTTGGCGCCGAACGTACCATCACCTTTGCCGAGCAGCACGCTCACTGTCGAACCAATAGCATCTCCGGTCACAAAGTCGGTTATCCCGTCGCCGTTGAAATCGCCGATCGCAACTGAATATGGGTTCGAGCCGGTGGCGAAGGATTGCTTGGCCCCGAAGGTCCCGTCGCCGATCGCCCCTCCGAGGTTGTAACTGAGCTGGCTGTATCCCGCCTGAAGCTGCGTGTCGGTCGCCGTCCCATCGAAGAGGCTAACGCCGTTGAACGACGTGGTGCGGGCGATGCGGTTGTATTCCTTGGCGAGCGACTGGGCCTCCCTGTCGAGCGACCCCCGTTGCTTGTTGCTGAGCGTGCCGTTCGCGGCTGCCGTGGCGAGTTCTTGGAGCCGGACGACGATGTCGCTCAACTGGCCGAGTGCCCCGTCGGCGATGCTCAGCACGCTGATGCCGTCGTTAATGTTCCTCACCCCCTGGGTGAGGACTCGCGTGTCGGCCTTGAGGCTCTCGGAGATGGCGAGCCCCGCCGCGTCGTCGCCGGAGTTGTTGATGCGGAGTCCTGAGGACAGCCGCTTGAAGCTCGAGCGGAGGGCCGACGTGCTCTCTGAAAGCCGTCGCTGGGCGTTCAGAGAGGGCACATTAGTATTTAGCGATACCGTCGCCACTACTGCTTACTACCTCGTCCGAATTCGCCGAGCCTTACCTTGGCTCTACATTATGCTCCATATGTCGGTAGAATGACCATTCAGCGGGAGGTCAGTTTGAGAGGCCCCATCATTCGCTCGACTATCGGACGCCGGCGGCCGTCTACCGGGACCCAGGGGTCGAAAAGGGCTAACGAGAGAGTAGCGAAGAATCGACGATTTTTGGTCTAAGCAGCTGGACATGGTTGTCCTATAATTCCGGCGGGTGTGTACTCCGCCCGAGGCGTCGGCATCGCGCGTCGAGGCCGAGGTCCTGAGTTTCATCCCGGCATATCACCCTTCACCGGTAGCTCCTGGGGCTTCGACGTCATGGCATCAAGGCGGATCGGGCTCCTGACCAGGATGAGGCTATACCTCGCCGGCTGGCGCCCGCACCGCGACGTGTGGGGGCAGGTCCCCTTGCCGAGATATCCGAGCGTGTTCCCGGAAGCCGAGCGGATCTTGCGGAGCTTCGGCGGCCTCCGATTCGGCGACCGGAACGAACACGTCCGGATCGATCCTGTCGCGGCGATCGAGCACGATGACGGCCTCGTCGGGCGATGCGTTGCCGCCGTCGGCCGTGGGCTGTATCCCATCGGTTATCAGGAGCACCAGGACCGCGAGGCCGTCTTCGTGGACGAAGCGGGCCGCGTCTACATCAACTCCGGTGACGAGCTTTACCTCCTGGCGGAGACGTTCGAGGCCGCCCTCGCCTACCTAGTCCGCCCCGGCCAAGCGCCTACCGTAGGTCCTCCGCAACGGGTGCCCGGTCGTGACGCGACGCGCTGGGCGGTCGGCGACGGCCCTCATCCATGACCGCTCGCCGGGCAGCCCTACGCGGCCCGGCGCGTCCGCACCGCGCCTGGATCGAAGCCGCCGGCCGTAGGCTGCGAAAGCCGCCTCGACCGCCCCGCGCAGCCCGGACCGGGTGGTGAAGCTCCTCTCCGGCATCTCGTGGTACTTGACCTGCCGGAAGACCGGCTCGATCTCGTTCAACTCCGGGCTGTACGGCGGCAGGAAATGCAGGTAGATCCCGCGTCGGGCCAGACGCCGCCGCGCCTGCGCGGACGACCTTGCTGGCGTGCAGCCCGGCGTTATCCAGCACCACGACCCGAGGGCGACTTCGACCAGGGCAGCGACCCGAGGAAGCCGAGCAGGTCGTACGAGGTCCAGGTCCGCTCGGCCGTGAAGACCTCGAGCCGGGGCGACGGGCCCATATGGACGGTAGGCGGCCATCGCGTTGACCCGGCGGCCCTGCGGCGCCTCGTACTCGACCAACTTCCGCTCGCCCGGCAAACGTCCAACTGCTCCCGGTGGGCAGTGTCGGCGAGAAGCCGCACTCGTCGAGGTAGTACAGCTTCGGCCGGCCGGCCGCGGCCTTGTCCTTCAGGTTGGCCAGGACCCGCCGGGCACGCTCCGCCTTGGCCGGGTCCTGCTTGTGCTTCAGGGTCGAGGCGGTACGGCGGTAGCCGGGCGCCGATCCGCTTGAGGTAGCGGCGGACCTGGCGAGGGCCCAGGGCGATGCCCCGCTCGGCAAGGGCCTCGCTCAACTGTCGGCTGGTCCAGGTGCGGGGTTGGCCCAGCAACTCGCGCAACACGCCGGTGACCCTTCGAGGCGCCGGGCGTCGGGGGCCGGCCCGCTGCGCAAGGGTAGAGGGCCGCGGTGCCCCGGGCGGCGAAGGAGCGGAGCAGGTCGCGGACGGTCTGGGGATGGTAGCCGAGGTGCCCGGCGATCCGCGGGGCGGACCAGCCGGCGTTGGAGAGGGTGACCATCTCGATCCGGTCGCGGACCTTCGAGGCCAGCCCGGTGCGTCTCAAGACCCGGAGCTTGTCTCGGGTTGCGTCGTCCAGGGTGATGCGAATCATGCGGAATTATAGGAAGACCATGTCCAGCCGCTTAGTCAATGGGGTCCACTTCGTCTCAAGGACTTGAGCTTTGCCAAATGCTCAAGACCCCTTTCCGTAACGCAAGGACCATTTAGTTCAAAAATCGTCGTGTCCGGTTCGAGTGCCGACAGTTTCTCATCAGTCGGGGATCATTGCTCCGGCGGACCAGTCCAACTTTTCATCGTATAGAGTCCTTCTGAAAGGAACCTTTGATCGGTGAGTGTAGCGAAGCGCCACGCCCATCTGAGAGCAAAGCCCAATGCTGGCCATCGCGATGTTGTTTATGGATGTTCAAGATGATGACGGAATAGAGCGTGGGTTGCACCGCAATGTCATAGAACCTTGTTGGCTCATCGCGACATTACGTGTCGCTAACGATCGAATTCTGCCAAAGAGATCAGAATTCCGAGATTGTGACTATCTCCTAGCTCTACTGATATGAACTTGTAAGATGTGTTAATTGCGTCGTTTCATTATTTTCCCCATGACCTCTCGACCGGGGGCAAGAAGCCCAACGTCGAGCAGAGGTCATCGTCAGAGACGCGGAGCGTTGCTGACGTCACTGAGATGGGCAGCACCACCCGGTAAACCGAGGTTCACCACTTCGGCTAAGGGAGCGGCGTTAACCACCCGCAATGGTGCTGACCCGTAGAGCCGGATGCCATGAGAGTGGCTCGTCCGGTTCGACGGAGGCTCATCGGCGTAATCCTCGCCTCTCACGCTCCCCTCTGTAGTGGGAGAAGATGCGGCGAGAGTAATCCCGATGTTCTATCCGATACGGTTCATGAGGTTCCTCGGAAGAGGGGCGACAGGGAAAGACCTCGACGTGAGTCGAGGACGCAGTCGTCCAAGAGGGTGAAAATCCCTCCCAGGGGGTTCGGACCATAGCCGCTCTGCGGCAAATCGGGTGGAAGTCTCGTAAGGTTCGTTCAACCTGGCCGGCGTGGGGAGCTCTCTGTCGGCGACGGCGGGGACCGGCCCGTGACTCGGGTCGGCGTTCGGGCGAAAAACCCGACGGTGAATAGCTCAACCATGAAAGGCGGGAAACCGCTTGCCGGTAAGTTCTGTCGGAGACGGTGCCGAACTGCGAACACTCTGCATCGGCGGGTAAGGGGTCGCTTCTCCCTTCGTGCCCCCGAAATCGCGGAAGGACTCCGCGGAAACTTGGCCCGGGCGGGAGCCCGGGACCAACGATGCAGGGCCGCGGGGATGACCCGCTAGCGACGTGACCGACAGAGCGTAGACGATAACTAACCTGGGAAGGACTGTGGCCGCCGGTGTGGTTCACCGGTGCCCGGTGGCGAGTGCTTCGCGCTCGCCGAAGTCATCCGGGTGATTCAAACGCCGCAAGTCCGGGAGAGTCGAGCAAGTAGGAGCCGGCTCCGAGTCACGACGACTCGGAGCTGGGCGAGTTCGCTGCAAGGCAGTGGCGGACTCGTTCGTTGCCGGGGTGGTGTCCGGCATCGACGACGACGAAAGCTCGGACGGGTTTTCTCATCTCAGTGATGTCCCGAGGCGGCCGGGGGCGTTCGTGCCCCCGGCCGCTGCTGCGGAGCCTTGGCGGGCTGTAGCACTTGGGCCAGACGAGATCTCCTCGGGAGAGGAGACGTCGTCTGGCAGCGTGAATACCAACCGCATTGAGCTCACGTGCGAGCGTGAGCGGAGTTTTTTCGGGGTTATGGGATAGCGGGACCTCTATAGATTGAGCACCTGACAACTAATGAAGGGAGTCTGCGCGCGAGCGCGCCGCGATGCTGCGTGCGTTCGGCGTCGCTTGCCCTTCCGAGTGAGTCCAGACTCGTCGTGATGGTCACGCGTCCGCACGGTTCTGAAATTCGAAGGTCGGTTTCGTGCGTGGTTTGCTGCCGAAGGATTTGTGCTTCTTCGCGACTGAGCCGTGAATCAGTCGCTCACTTGGTATTTGCATATGGCGAATCGTTACGAGGCGACAGAGCCTCGAGGGCTTCGTCCAGCAGCTCGCGGTCGGCTTCGTCTGCCGGGGCTACTGGTTCTACGTCACGGGGTGGATCCCGGAGCAGAAGGATCCGCGTGCCGTAGATGAGAAACTCACGACTCTTTACGGCGTCGGACTCACGAAGTCTTCCCGAATGAGGCGGAAGCTCGCCGGCCTGGCGAACGTCCAGTATCTCCGTCTGGGCCGGTTCTTCGTGATCATCGCCACTCATGGTCTCCATCCGTTCTTCGAGAACGAGGGGGATGCCGTCCGAGATATCCGCCGGGTGCCGCTGATCCACGGGGGGTATTCGATCAGTCACCGAGGAGGCCGGGCTTGTGTGCAGATTGACGTGGAGACGTTTCGGAATGTGAAGGCGGCTCTTCGTCGGGTCTGCCTTGAGGATGGATGGCAGTAAACTCGCCGGTTGTTTCACGGCTCTTCCGTTTGAGCCGTATGCCCCGATTCGACGTCAGCAACTTATCCTATGGCGGGCGGTGAACCGAGCTCGCGCCGCCGCGGGACTCGAGCCGGTGCCGAAGCATTGCCTTCGGTTTAAGCGACGGATCGTCCGGCCGTTCGAGACCCAAGAATGCGTCCAACGGACGAAGAGGAAGCCACCCAGGTCGAAGTAGGGGCTTGGCCGTAGTCGATCGGCCGTCAACGTGCCCTCGAGAAGCTGTCCGCTCTCCGTTCCCCAGACTCCCTGCCTTACCCAGGCATAAAGGCCCAATTCATGCGGCGAAAAGAGAGCACTCAAGGGGGAGCCTTCTCGGGGAGCATTTTTTTCGGTACGAGGCCGGAAAAAATGTGCGAAGCACCCCGAAGGGGCTCTCCGAGAAGCAGCAGCCGGATGCGGCCATTGAATGCGAACGGGCCGCGTCATAATCGGGCCGGCCTGGGTGTGGCGGCAGTCATCCTTTATGTTAAGCAAATATTCATATAGATGGCATCAGGAGCAGGAAGGCGAATCGGTGATGAGTCCTGCCAGGGGTCGAAAACGAGGACCCCACTCGCCTGAGTCGCCGCGAGAAGTCCATCGACCGCCGGAATGATTTCGCCAGCTTTCTGGGAGCGTGTCGTGAGCTCGCCCCAAAGTCGGGCCGTGTCGACGTCGATCGGAAGAATCCGGTCAGAGAACGTAGTCTCCAGGCCGTTGAGCCAGGATACTAGAGCTTTTTTCTTTCGACCGGCGGAAAGATGCCCGATCCCTTTGGCGATCTCGCCGACGATGAGAATGCTTAGGTAGAGGTCGGCATCGGGATCTCGGCGACCGCCGACTTGACCCCAGGGTGCCCATCGGGCCGACGAAGCTCAGCAGGGGGTTTCCTTGATCGAGGTCCGGCGGTGCTGAAGCCTCACCCGTTGAAAAGGACCGACGACCAGAACCAGGACCTGCGTGTACGCAGGCCGGTCAGTGGACCTCCTCGGCGCCCTGCTGGCGCATGGTCCAGCGGTGAGCGAGGTTGGCGCTCGCGGTGTGGACGACAACCACGGTCTTGGGCCTTCATTTGTATTCGATTCCTCGCCGTGGTGCACAATCTATTCGTTGGAGAAGCGAGTCCCGATAACGGTACAGCCCGCCAATTTGAAGATGGTGGCTACACTACAGTCGAAGTCGGGCGTATCGCATCCAAGTGTTTCGCTCACTAGCCTACGAACAATTACGGCGGGGCACTGCCTTTCGGGCCGGTCAAGTAGGCCGGCAGGCCGGGTGGGTTCTGCGCGGACAAGCGCGCGGCACGTTCCCCGAGCCTGCCACAGACGTCGGTGAACCCGGCAAGACGCGCTGCCGAGCGGACCTCCCGAACGAAGGACGAGTCGGTTGACGCGTCTTGCGCAGCGATTAGGTGCAAGAAGCTGGTGACGACGGTCCATCGACCGCGTGCCACCCGAAGCCGGGCAAGCCCGGATGGGAACGCGACCGCGAGGTCGGTCAGCAGTTCGGAAGCGTTGACTGCCGGTCGGATGAAGGTCCGGGCGGTCGGGCTGCAGTGGTTGACAAGAGTGCCAAGCACTTGGACCACCTCGACCAAGAGTGCCACGAGCCTTCTCAGCTAGGGGGTCGGCAAAAGTTCTAATACTTATATTAGTTCACGTTCTATACAAAGTCATGGATGGTTGGCTTGCGTTCAGATTACTTCATCATCGGATCAGTCGGCTGGTGGAAAAAATTCCTTGAGAATGTGCACCAGATGCTGGCGTGCTCGTCAAATCTTTCATCGCAACGACACCCGGGGGGGTGATCGGGTCGGGCACCGCCATAGCTACGAGTGTCTCACCTGTGCGAAATCGGCGTAGCCGCCGGTCCTTCTCTTTGGGACGCTGTTTGCGGACTAGGCCCATCGGGTCTCCAGGGGGCCTCTTCTCCGAGCGCCGCGACCCACTGTGGCGCCCTTCGAGATTGTCTCGAACCGGGGGAGTTCAACTCGATTCGGGCGCGACGGAACGCGGCGAGTACTGTGCTCAGCCCGGAATCATTCCATTCGATATCGGGGAGCGATACACGGACGATCCCACCTGGGAAGGCGGTCAGGGCCACACCATGTCTCCGAAAGCAGCATTGAAGCCGATCCGGAGTTACGACTGGGAGCGTATCCAGGGCGCTATTGAGCAGCATGATGCCGCTTCGATAGTCGGGATGCTCCGTGACCGGTTCCCAGCCGGAGCCATGGGTCAGGAGCGACAGCACGCGCCTGTTTTCGAGTTGCTGCCGGAAACGGGCAGCACCCGAGTCTGCCCTGCCGAGTTGCACGGAAACCGCGGCGGACGCCGTGAAAAGGGGGGCAAGGTTCACCGTCCCCCCCATCCTCTCGAGGCCCCCGTGCGCCAGCGTCCACGCGAATCGGAGGAGCGGGTCGTTGAGTTGTTTCGCGCTGAGGAGCGAATCGGCGTGCTCACTAACCGACTCCCGGGTCCGTCGCCTCGGGGCGATGGCGACGCTCAGGGGGAGCCCCGAGCCGATCCACTTGTGGCACCCGGCGAGGTAGAGATCGCCCTGCCCGGAGCTGAGGTTGACCGGCGCGTGCCCGAGAGCCTGGGCCATGTTGACGACGACGAATCGTGGGACCCGGACAACCTCGAGCGAAGCGATGACCCGCGCCAGGGGCAGCCGTATGCCATCATGAGTGATCTCGGTGAAGAAGAGTCCATTCGCTCCGGAATCGCGGTAGCACCTGGCAAGTCGCTCGGTCAGCTCGCCACACCCGACCCTATCCCCGATCAGGTGCTCCCGGACAGGGACACCAACCAACTTCCGGCCGTGGCGCCAGCCTCTGCCCGGAGGATTTCCAGGTATGGCGGCCATTCGAGGTCGGTATGCAGGATGACGCGGCAAGTCCGGCAGAGGAGGTCGGCGGCGAACCACATCAAGGGGGCCGAGTGCGACGAGAGGAATACCTCCGCCGCCTGCGGGGCACCCGTCAGGACGCGGATCGCCTGGAGCAACGGACCGATTCCCCGCCAGTCGCCGAGATCGGGATATCGGGAGCGAAGCTCCCTCGGCCAGCTGTCGAAACCGCCCCGCAAGAGGCCGGTGACGGCCGCCGAAGCCCCCTCGCGACCCACGAGCCGGACGAAATCGTGCTGGGCACGCCTTGCCCGCGGCGGCATGAGGCCAAGCCTGGCGCTGTCGAGGTATAGCTCGGTCGGCATGGAGCCGGTCCCGGGTGTGACGTCCGATCCAAGACCATTGATCTGATCCTAATCGGTGGTAGCGGATCGATCAACTAGATCGCTGTATGGCAATGCGTACAAGGAAAGGCGGTCCCACCTGTCTCTGGCAAAGCGGAGGCTCGCTTCATCGAATTCGAGGAGAAAGCTGACGGTCCGGGCCCCCTCGTCGATTTCTTGGGTGCCGACGGCTCGGTCGCCGTAAAGGCCGAAATCCGCGGCGAGGTCCGACTCGCCGTCGATATCTCCCTCTCGGACGAGAGAGACCATGATCCCACTCTCGTGTTGGTGCTGGATCCAGGGGCGGATGGTCGGTAAGGGGAGCTTGCTCCCCTCGGGCCAGAGAGCGTCGCGGAGGATCACGATCCGCTCGATGCGGAGGCCTCTCCGAGCAAGGGCGACGTTGAGCCTCATGCTTTGCCTTCCCGGGGCGTCCTGCCAGTAATCGCGCGCCTTGACCCAAGCGACGGACCGGTAGGTGCCGAGACCCGGGCTCTGGAGGAGTTGCTCGTAGACGGTCCGCCAGGTCTCCGTCCCGGAGAAGATGATCCGCCCCTCGGCAAGAGTTCGGACCTGTTCGTTGATGGAGGCGAGCTTGAGAAGTGCAAATCTTTGGAGAACCGGTTCATCCTTGCTGCGAACAAGTGTGATCAGGGAGCTACCGAAGTCCGTGTAGTGATCAAAGATTTCGGGGTCCGTCGCGAGCTCCAGCGGAACACGGAGAGTGCCAAGGATCTCGGCCAATAACCGTTCGCGGAGGTCCTCCTGCTCGACGTATGCGACGAAGAGCCCCGCGAGGATGCTCACGGTCGAGCCGAGAAATGCGATCTGTGTCTGCGGTGGTGCGAACGCCGAGACGAGGGCGCAACTGAGGGAACCGGCTAGGGCGGTGCCGATGAACTTGAAATTCCAGAGAACTGATTTCGAGCGGGGTACCCCCCGAGCAGGGCTCATGCGTCTGGATCTACCGCAATTGGCCCAGTTGATCAAAGATCTTGCCGCCTAGCCTTGCCCGTTGCCTCAGCGATAGCCCGGACTGTCGCGGGTGGACGACGCGGCTAAGCCGCGGAAACACGTCCACCCCCGGCCCCCTACGTCATCCTGCGGGACAGGTTCCCGGTTCAGGCAGGCCTTGCCGTCCAGAGTATCGACATGGTGACGCTAGCCAGGCTAGCGTCCTCACCGCCAATTCGGCCACCGTCGTTCTGCAGTTGCGAGAGGCTTTCGGGCGGCGTCGTGCCCGAGGGTGCGGCGGGATTCCACGCCTACCCTCACCAGGTCTATTCCCGAGATCCGTGCGGCAGACAACCGCACTACGAGAAGCTTGGCCAGTGCTGGGCAAAGAGAACCCGCCGTGCTAAGTACCCCTCCGACTTACGCTCAGCCTATCCGACCGTAAAGGTGGGCGACCTGGTCTCTGAGCGCGTTCTCTTTCAGCCTTGCTGCAAATCGAATATGTCCCGGACCTGCCTTGCGTGTCCTGACCACGGCCACGCAAGGCAAGGGCTGCTACCGGGAAAGGATCGCATCCACGTGGTCCGTTGGGGTCGCCCCTGCCAGGGGCGCCTCGGGCGGACAGCGTGGAGAGCGAAGGAGGTTCTTCGCCGCGCAGTCCGGTGGCAGGGGCGAAATCCGGGACGTTGAATTCCGGCCGCCCCAGTTCCCAAGGGGTCTTGCCATGTCAGTGACGGCAGCGGAACTGTCAGCTCTCCTTCTGGCTCTCCAGGCCCCGGAGTGGGAGGCAAGGGCGAGAAACGCCTGTGCCCTCGGCGAACTCGCCGCCCAGGCGAAATCGGCCGTCCCCGCGCTGGTGGGCCTGCTCAAGGACCCGCACTGGTACGTCCGGGGCCGGGCGGCCTGGCGCTCGCGAAGATCGGGGTCGAGGCCGAGGAGAGCGTGTCCGCCCTGATCGAGGCTCTCCATGACGAGCACTGGTTGATCCGCTCGGGGGCCGCATGCGGGCTAGGGCGGGTCCTCACCGCCGGCGGCACCACGGTCCCGGCCCTCCTCCTCGCCGTGAAAGACCAAGACCCCAGCGTCAGGCAGAATGCGGTCTGGGCGTTAGGGCAGACCGTCGCTCCTGCCAACGCCGCCGGGCTCGGGTCTGCGGTCCGGCAGGCGCTATGGAAGCGCTCGGAGACGATGACCGTGACGTGCGGACGGAGGCGAACATGGCCCTCGAGGCGTTCGATTTGACCACGTGAGCGAGGAGGGCAGTCGGTGAGGTGCCCTTCATCTCTCCCCTCTCGCTGGGCTGCTGGCGTACGGTTTTCACCCGTTGGCAGCCCCCTATCGCTGGAGCAAGCGGGTCTCCGGCACCGACTGCGTCCTTACCTACCGCGGCTTGAGAGCGATCTCTATCAGAATGGAGCCAGGTGCCACGATGTGCGACGCTCCATTCGCGCGCTACGACCTCGGGTTCATCCCGCTCTATTTCTTCGGAATGGACCGGGAAAAGTCGGGCTCGAAGCCGAAGTGCGATCCCTCTTCTTCAGCCGTCGCGGCGTGGTCGAGCTTCGGGTCGAATGGCGTCATCCCCGCCACTTTTTTGAGTAGAAGAGAACCGCACCGAGCCTCGAAGCGGAGGCCCGGCGACGTCAACAAGGTTCTAACGTAGGGACCGATTCGCCGGGTCGATTCCGTTCGGAGTCGTGCACATGGCACAATCTCGGCTGGATCTCCATGCCGGTGGCCGCGAGGTCACCCGCGATGAATTGATGACGATCGAGGCTCCGCCCCCGACCGAAACGTGGTTCCCCATTTCGCACGGCAAGTGCGTGCAGACCGTCGAGGAGACCCTGGCGGCTAGCGGCTTCCAGGTGCTCTCGACCCGCTACGGCATCGCCCGCAACAACGCCCGACTGTTTGCGACGATGGACCTCGCGAGCACCCTCGCGACCGGCGTCACGCTGGCCATCGGCATTCGCAATTCGTTCGACAAGTCGTTCCCGCTCGGCTTTATCGCCGGCGAGAGGGTCTTCGTCTGTAGTAACTTGGCATTTAACTCCGAGCTGAGCGTCACCCGGAAGCACACGCGAAACGGCCACGCTCGCTTCAGCGACGCGATCAGCGAGGCTGTCGGCAACCTCGAACTGTTCAAGGAACACGCGGCGGAACGCATCCGCCGACTCCGGGGTTACGACATCAGCGACCAGGAGGCGGAATCGTTGATGCTCCGCAGCTTCGAGCAGCGGATCATCAGTCACCGACTCCTCGGCAAGGTCATTGGGGAGTGGCGAAAGCCGTCGTTCGACGACTTCGACCAGCGCGACGCTTGGAGCCTGCTCAACGCGTTCACGACCGCCCTCGGCGGCCGGGCGAAGTCGAACCCGCAGGAACACGCGCACATCACGATGCGGCTCAACGGACTCCTCGACGGCTTCATCGGCATCGCGCCGTTCGCTCTCCCCGCCCCGGCACTGGCCGCCGGCGCGGAGGGCGACGGCCATTCGTAAGCCGAAACTCGGCATGCGCCCGAGAAATCGGCGCTACTGGTCCAACTTTCCATCTAGATCCGCTTCATCAAGCACGAAAGGAAGTTCGATGGCACGCCCAAGAGCTCAGGCGCCTCCGTCCAACCGCGGGGATGCCTATGAGGAGCCGGATCCGCCCCCGCAGCAGCAAGACGAACAGCCGCGTCGCCCGGTCACCGAGTATCGACTCGGCCGGGTGAAGGCGGTGGTGTGGTTGAACGAGACGCAACTCGGCGCGAGGCACAGCGTGCAGTTCTTCAGGCTCTACAAGCCCGAGGGATCCGAGCACTGGCAGAACGCCACGTCGTTCAACCGCGACGACCTGCCGATGGTGATGAAGTTCGCCGAGATGGCGTGGCTCTACATCTTCGGCGCCATGCAGTCAGAAGGGATTTGAGGTTCGAAGACGTGGGCGAGAATGGATTCTCGCCCCGCGTGTGTTGACTGACGTCGCTAGGTCTTCTCTCAGCGTGAGGATTCGTTCCGCTTCAATCCGTCTCTTCGCCTCGACAGCCACGGCAGCGAGAACTTCGATATCGACGTTCAGCAAAAGATTGGTGTGCACGCCAGGGACCGGAGCCTTGTTACCGATCAACGGGTGGGTGAACGCAAGGAGCGCCTCGCCGACCACGGCCTGCTCGATGCCCTTCTCCACGTGCCTCGCCTCGTGCGCCCCCAAACTTTCAAGGATGACCGGGAACGCGTTTCGATATCGGTTGGTTGATCGCTGCGCGGTCCATGTCGCCGCCGAGACATGCTCCGTTGTCCGGCGGGATGTCGATGACGACGTCTGGTCGATCGTCTTATTCATCGCCCACGAGCAGCGCGGCGCCGAGCCCTACCATGAGGATGACCTGCCCGTGGCCTCCTCTTGTTTCCTGATCCACCGCTCAAGGGCCAGGATGATGCCGGTAGCCCCGGTGCCCTGCACGTAGGCGAAGCGGCTCTTGTCCAGCGCATCGAAGGCGCGAAACACTGAGTGGGTGGTGGCCGACCAGACCAAGAGCACTACGTCGGCGGCGAGTGCGCTCCGCGTGTCTGCCCCGGGGTGCGTCTCGGAGACGATCACGATCTGCGCATCGGACCGCTCCCGGAGCAGAATCGCGGCCTCCTGGGCTTGGCGTTCGCGCAGCGAGACGATCGCCACCCTCTTGAGAGCCGCCTGCCTGATTGGGTCTACGGAGGCGGCCTCTTGGGGAATGGGAACATATTCGTCGAGCGTCCCTACATCATAGCCTATTCGAGTCCCGATCTGGCGCCAGAGCAGCGCTCGCCGGGTGCCAAGGCGTCCGGATCGCTCCGCACGAAATCTCCGGCTAGGATCCAGAAGTTCTCGCACTGCCCCTCAGATTCCATCCGATCGAGAAGGTCGAACGGTTCCGAGTAGGAACGGGAGAAGGGCTTTCACCGGCCGAGCCTCCCACCAGCCCCGTAGCAGGGCGATGATTTCCGACTCATCGCACCGCCCGAACTGCAGAGCTGCGTCCGCGAGTTCGAGGAGCACCTGGGAATCCGGGGGGTACACCGAACCGCGCTTCAAGCTGCCCCACAACTGAGAAAGTCCTAAGTAGACGTCGGCGAGGCCGGCACGGGGAAAGCCCGAGCTCCTTGACGAAGTCGTCAACCATCTCCACTAGGCCGGAGAGGAGCATGCGCCTGAGCCGGGCATCCTGGCTTACGGCGGGATCAGTGTTCAGCTCCTCGAGGGCGTCGCACAGCCGTTGGGTCTCCAGGGGCCCGAGGCTCTCGGCTGCTTCCGGCTCCCGATCTTCGAGGAACGACTCAAGAGCTGCGGAATCCCCCGTGCGGAGGAGAGCCAGCCACTCCGGCCAGTTCCGAGGCGTGGCTGGGGCTGACCCCGACTCCGCAGCCGCAGAGGCCGGGTTTTGGAGTTCATCAAGCGCCGACCGGAGGGACTGGTTGGGACGAAACTCCAGGCTCCGGAGCAGGATCGGGGCGTACTCGGGGTGGTCAATAATGAGCGACTCGCCGAGTTCCTGCACAGCCTTCCAGTCGATCCTCTTTCGGGCGTCCAGGAATTGCGACTCCTGGCTCGGGGGCGGTTCCTCACCCTTCATCGCGAGCGTGCCGAGGAGGGCCACGAGCACAGCATCTGCGGTCCCGCCGAGGACTTCTCTCGCCTGGCGGGCGTCCCCTCGTACGAACGCGCTGTAGCCCTGGAGCCGTCTCGCCGGCAGGGAGTCGCCGGATCCCGTGAGAGAGATGAGGCCAAAAAGCTTGTCGTGGATCTGGCACGCGTACAGCTTGCAAGCCTCGTCGGTTTGGTGCGTCTCTTCCAGTGGGGCGAGAAGTTGCTCGTGGAAGGCTTCGAGGATCGAGAGACGGACGCGTTGCGGCATGCGCAGGCTGACGAGACGCTCGAGATCGGGGTGGTCTACGATGCGGGTGAAATCCCCGAAGCGGCTCCAGAGGCGGATGCGCATGAAGAGCGTGTTGTCAGCGCTGTCGAGTTCGGCGCCGGTCGAGGGCCGTGACGGCCTCATCGGCCGCGTCGCGATCGCCGGCGGTGAGCGCGACCCCAAACGCCTGTCGGAGTTCGAAGAGGGAAGGCAGCCGGACGACGGTGTGCTTGGGCCGCGCCTGCTCGAGGGCTCGCATTTGCCGGAGTTTTTCGATAACACGCCCAGCGTGGCCCTTGGTGGTCTGCCAGCGGAAGTAGCCGGCAGGGGACATCGTGCCGATGAGCCGACCGAGTGCCCCGCTGCCTTCTCCTGGGATGACCATGGCTCGCGCGGGTCCTCCCACGCGAAGCTGGGCATGATCCAGGCCCTCAGGTCCTCGACCGCCCCCCGCATCGCTTGGTCGTCGGGCGCGAGTGTGAACCAGGCCACCTCATCCTTGTTCCCGCGGAAGTACGGCAGGGAGGCGGTCCGGGCCTCAGCGAGCGCCAGAATCTCCTGGCCGAGGGGGTGGCTCTGGAGCTTGGCGGGCTTGGCGTCGGTCAGGCTGATCTTGAGCGTGGCCGGCCATGTCGCGCTAAGCTGTGTGAGGAGCGTGCTTTGGTTCTCGGTCAGCATGGTATTCGCCCAGTCGGTGAACTCTCGGGGCGTAGAGGGCTTAGAAAAATGGTGGCCCGGGCCTGCGAGGCTCTAAGGTTCCTCAGCCGAGTTGGTCCCAGCGCCGGTTGAACTCTAGGTAGGCCTTGCCGATCTTGGCCCTCAGAGACTGCTCGGTCCCACTGTGGTAGGAGATCTTCTCGCCGCGGACGTAAACTCCGCTGTAGGTGATATTCATCGATCCCTCGATGTAGAAGGCCGGGGTGAGCACGCCTTTCTCGTGATAGGTCTCAGGGGCATAACGGAACGGGACGCCGTCTGACCCCTGGAACGCCGGGCTCCTCGAGAAGTATTCCGAAGTCTGATTCTTCACGGTGATAATCCGCACCGGCCTTCTGCGGGATAGTTGGCGCAGGTAGTCGCTGAAGCGTATGCGCCGTTGGTCGGCCATCTCGGGAAAGAGGGCCATGAAGTCGCCGTAGTGGTTTTCAAACAGCGGAAAATCGGACATCCAAGGCGAGGAGAAGTAGGCCGGCTCTTGCCCGGCGGGCGCCATGAGGAGCGAGGCCAGTGCGGAGGAAAGCAGATCGCGGAGCGAATTCCCCGAGCCGTGGGACCAGACGTCGCGGCTAGGCATAGAAGGCCTCCTTGAGCTGGAGCGTGATCTTCCAGACCGCCCCATCCCTGTCGATGCGGCGGACGGAGATGGGCAACAGCAGGAAATCGGCCTCAACCTCCTCGGCCAGGAGCGACGGTAAGGCGGCCGTCACGGCGGGCAGGCAGCCGGGCGAGGCCGCGAGGCGTACCGCCCCACCGTCCTTGAGGGCCTCCTGAACGCGCAGTTGCCAGTCCTCGGGGTGGTCGTCCACCGATACCTCCGGCACGCACAGACCCAACCACAGTGAGGCGAGCTCCCGGGAAGGCCGGCCGAAGTCGTTGTATGGGTTGGGAAGGTCGAGGCACTCGCGGCAGCTGTCCTTGCAGTCGAGGAGGAGGAACTGCTGCAGCAGCGCATACATTTGCGGTTCGCTCGGGGGGACGCCTCCGCTGACCCGGGTGAAGAGTCGCAGGAGCCTGGTCCTCAGCGCCGGCCGTTGCACGCAGAGGTAGGCGAACACCCGCGGGTCAATGCCCAGACCGAGCCTGGCCTCGTTGCGCCGCCAGTTCCGGTTCACAAGGGCCATCAGGGCGTCGGTCTGCGGCGAGCTTCCGGGGCGAAGGAGCCTAGTGACGATGGACACCACAGCGGCGCGCGAGGAGAGGAAGCCTTCCTGGTCGAGGGCGTCACGGAGGGCCTGCTTGGTCTTTTCAAGCGCCAGGAATCCACGCGCTTGGCGCACCTGCCTGAAGGCGTCCGGGATCGGGTGATCTGCCGGGCCGGTGACGGCACGCTCCAGCACGGCGAGCAGCGACCGAGCGGAATCGGAACGGCGGCAGTGGGAGAGGACATGGCGTACGCCGTCTTGCAGGAGGTGCGGTGCCTGGAGAAGCTCATGCACGATGGTTTCGACCTGGCCCAAGCCGCCCGAGTTCATCTCGGTGACGAAAATCTCGGCCGAACCGTCGGTCGACCAGATTACGTCCACGTTGAGGTCATCCTCGGAGATCTCTTCCTGGCCGGCCACGGCCGCAGTCCGGATTGCTTGGGCCAGCGTGGCGACGTACCGCCTCCGCACCCACTCCCGGTATTCGTCCTCGGGCGGTGCCCAGAGCGTTGCTTCCAGTTCCTCCAGCGTGCGGACCACTCCGGGGTCCTCCCAGAGTTGGCGGAGCGACTCGGTGAGGCGGCCCTCGAGCTCTTCTCCGGCCTCGGTCGTGCCGCGGACCTGAAAGATGTGCTGGAGGACCCGCTGGGCCGCCCGCGGTCGTTTCCCTCTCAGTTGAGCCTGGGCTTCGGGGAGCGAGCACTTTTGCTTGAGTGCCGTCGCCGTGACCATTCCCAGCGAGGTCTGCCAGAGCCACTCGGCGAGGAACGAGTTGATTCGGTCTGCCAGCGCCGGGCATGTTTTGATGCGGTGCAGGTAGAAGTCGGCGCGGAACCGCACTTCAACCGCCTCGCTGAGCGCGGGGAGCCTGCTCAGGTGTTCGGAGCGCAGGGTGATCCGCATCCCGTCAACCCGCTGGCGAAAGCCCACGGCCTCGGGCACCGAGCCCTGACTACCTTCCCCTGGTGCCTCTAGCAACAGGCGCCCCTTCACCGGGTCCTCCCTGCGCCGACGGATCTCGTAGCGACAGGAACCGGCGTAGCGTAGGACCTCGATGCCGGAGTGGTCGCGGTGGAGGAACGCCTCTGCCCCCTCGATAACCTCCTCCCAACGGTGTCCCCTGAAGAGTGGCAGCGGCATGCCCTCCCCGAAGGCCTCGAGGCGGCTCTGCCAGTCCCAGGAACTGTTACTGCTGTCCAGCACGTTCCTGGGCCGGTGCTCGAGCGCGGTCGCCTGGATCTGGTAAACTTGGACTCCGTCGATCGTGCCGAGTGCCTGCCGTTCCGGGAACAGGTCGCTCACCGGAGCGGTGACCCGACCGTTAACACATCGCTGCGAAAAGGCGTGCCAGAACCCCGGCTCGCCGACTCGGGTGGCGTATCGTTTCGAGACCCGACCCGGGCAGGACTCGAAGAGGGCGCGGGAGACGCTTAGGTAGTCGACCTCAACGCCTCCGGGACGGCGGAGGTTAAGCCGGGCCTCGGCGAGTTCTAGTTCCGCGAACGTCGCCTTGGGCAGGTAGCCTGGGAGAGGGTGACGCGCGTTTTCGTCCTCGCGGCGGTCGAACTCCTGCGGGTCGGCGTACGACCAGCCGGCCTGGAGTTTGCGGAGCAGGCAGGGGACGACCTGGCGGAGGAGCGGGCGGGGCGACTCCCAGAGAAGGCCATCCAACTCCGCTTCAGACAGGGTGTGCCCCGGCCCCTCCTGCGTACGGGCGAACACCTGGACAAAGCTCTTGCGGAAAGCCTTCCACTCCGAACCCTGACGCAGGAAGTCCTCGAGGATCGCGCAAGCACGGGGCTGGCGATCGGAGTAAGTGTCTGACTTTCTGAGGAAGTCGAACGGGCTTCCGCCGATCCGTCGGCCTAGCCAGTCGAGGAGGAAATACGTCGCCTGGATGCGGAGCACGTAGGGGTTCTGGACCGGTAGCCGTAGCGACTCGAGCTCAGGCTCGAACAACCGCTCGGCCTGCTGGAAGGCCCAACGGTCGCCACCGTAGTCGGAGAGTACGACCACGGTCCAGGGCCGGGTACCGCGTTGAACGCCCCGCGCGGCCCTTGCGCTGTAGAAACGAGGCCATCGAGATCGGCCGTTTGTGCTGGAGGATGGCCCCGACCTCTGGGTCGTCGAAGCCAACCTCCAGGGCGCTCGTGGCGACGATGAGGTCGGCGTTCGCGTCAGCGCCGGGGTCCTGCGAGCTGCAGCGGGTGATGAGAAGCGACTGCTCCAGGTTGTGGTTCAGGCACGGGGCAACTCCCAGATCTGCCCCTGGGCATCCATCTGCTGCAACTGGACCGCCGAGGGCGGCGGTGCCGGTGGGGGCAGACGATGGGAGGGGTGGAGGCGCAGGCGGGCCAGGCGCTTGGCCTGCTCGGCGTCCACCATGTCGGAGAGCCAACGGTTGACGACGTCCAGGTTGTCGGTGAAGCCGAAGACCTTGCGGCCGTAAAAGGCTTCCGGCTTGAGCGTTGCTCCCTCAGGGGCAGAGAGCAGATGGCGGGGCGTCAGGAGGCGGGCCAGCAGCATGCCGCACTGGAGAGAAGTGGCCAAGAGGCTTCCGCCCGAGGCGGGGTCACCCTTCACGGCCAAGTTGTACTCCATGCTCTCGCTCAGGAGTTCGTCCGCATCGGGTTGGAACTCCTGGACGGCATCCTGCGGGATGCCCGCCACCAGGCCGAGGTGACGGGTGGCCTGCTTGAGGGTCGCGGAGAGGCCCACGACGTGCAGGTTCTTGGGCTTGGCCCAGTACCGCCAGCGGCGGAGCACCCAGGCGATCTGGGCACCCTGGATGCCCTCGTAGGAGTGGACCTCGTCCAGCAGGAGCAGGCGTGGGGCACGGCTCCCTTGGCCGACCCCGAAGGCCTTGGCCCAGGCCGGGTTACCCATTTCCCGGTTGAGCATCTCGGCAGACAGAAACAGCACGTCCGGCGGCTCTTCCATCAGTTCCTCGCGGGTCAGTGCGAGGACACCGTCCGGCACGTCCGGTTCGGTGGCCTCCCCGCCAGCCCGGTAGAGGCAGGTCCGCCCGGCCTTGCGATCGGCGTTTCGCCAAATGAGATCTTCGCCCAGGCTTCGCGGCGATTTCAGAAAGGGGATGCGAAAGCCGGCAGAGCCAACCGGGTGCCAGTCGTGGTACTTCTCCACCTCCCACCGGTCGTCCTTCTTACGGTCGAAGGCCCCTTTCCACGGCGTGTTGCCGAGCAATGCCCCGAATCGAAGCGGTCGGAGCCCGAAACTGTCGAGCACCGGGCGGATCTTTTCCGCCTCGGAGAGGGCCTCCCGGAGTTGATCGGCCAACAGGACATTTCGCGGGTAGATGGCGATAACCTTGGGAAACGGCCGGTCCCCGAGTTCGGCAGCGGCGGCAATCAAGGCAGGAACGTAGAACGCCTTCGTCTTGCCGGAACCGGTCCCGGCGCAGACGATGGTGCCGCTGACCCCTGGCTTCCCATACTGGCGAAAGACGTGTGCAAAGACGCGGCGTTGAAAGCCGGCGAACTGGTAAGGCCGACCGGACTGATCCGCGGCGAGCACGCCAAAGAGGGCCCGCTGTAGCTCGGGCTCGCCGCAGTGGGGTTCAAGGTCCTCCCAACACGCTGAGGCCGGCTCGTCCTGCCGAGGGTACTGGCGTGGCTTCAGATGAAGTTTTATGTCGGAGACCAAATTCGGCGCCGTAGGCCACTGGTCGTAATCGAACATCTGGCGTAGGCGGGCTATGAGGCGGACGCCCTCGGCGAAGCGCGTCCGGTAAGCGACGGCGCTTCGACTGGGGCGGTAGAGGAGCCCCGCGGCTTCCATGTCTTCGAAAAGGTTCTGGACGGTCCAGCCCTGGGCCTGGTGCGTCGCCCAGGAACTCAGGAGTTCGGGGGCCGCCTCGTTATCGAGGATCGTCTCGATCTCCTGGGGCGTGAACGAGACGTCGTAGAAGCCCCACGAGAGGAGCCGCGCCTCGCGCATCTCGAGAAAGCCCAGGAACTCGCGTGCGAAGAAGCCGATCGACATGGCGTTCACCGGATCTTGACTCGGATCAGGTCCCACAGCGGGCTATTCCTGGGACGATTCTCAAAAAAGTCTCGGATTGCGGGTTGATAGAGCTGCTTCGGATCTCCCTGGCCGCTCGCGGCTTGAACCAGAAAGTCTCCTACCTCACCTTTGAGGCCGAGGTTTTCGATGACCCGGGGCAGATCGTCCAGCCCCTCCCGGATCGTGTCGGCCGCGGCCTGGCTTGTCGGGCGGCTCCCGACCTTGACCCGGAGATCGTCCAGGAGCGCGCCGAGCATGGCGCCGCCCTGCGGGGCGAGTTCCGGTATCTCACGGACCACAGCGACGAGCCTCTCGTGGGGCTCGATGCGCTCGGAGAGGAGCGTTTTCCACGCGTCCCTCAGGGCGGCTCGGGCTGCCTTGGCCTGCTCCCCAAGGCGGGTGACGTCGTTCTCACTGGAGCTTTTTGAGACTGAGTTAATGTCCTCGGCGAACCGCCGCCTGAGCTTGGCCGCGAGCTTGGCAGCGAGGCGGACGCGGTCCAGGACCTTATCGAAGTCCTCTTCGGGGAAGACTGCCTGGGCGAAGCGGGCCCCTTCGGCTGAACCCTTCAGGGTCGCGGTGGCCTCCTCGATAAGGTCCCGGTACTTTTTCATCCCACCAGCGAGGATCTTCAGCTCTTTCCTTTTGGGGAGCTTCTCGAGTTGCTCTTTGAGCTCAGTCAGCGACGGCATGTTGCGGCTCCTCCTTACCTGTTGGGAGCCCGGCAAGAGTATCCAGCGCCGTGAGCAGGGCCGCCTGCAGCTCAAGGGGATCGCCCTCGACCGACTGGTGTCGGTCCTGCACGGCCAGCTCCCTCTCCAGCCGGCCCGCGTGAGCTTCGGCCATAGCGATGGCCGCGGCCGCGACCTGGAGGAGCTTCGGATCGTAGAGCAGAATCTCGAAGAGACCCTTTGCTTGGGCCACTCTCGTGGCCACTTCAAACGCCTGGCCCCACCGCGAGGCATCCGCAACGACCGTCTCCCGCCGGCAGAGCGTGTCGAAGGCCTCGTCGGGCAGATAGAACTTCGTGTCTGCCTTAACCTTCATGAGCTCCACCAGGTCGGCGCAGAACGACTTCATCGCCTCCTTGGGCCCCGAGGGGTCGTAGCCAAAGCTTGTTACCGCCTGGGACAGTCTGGTGACGATAGCGGCGACCGCCGTCCGTTCGGCCTCCAAGATATGCGGCAGGTTTGCGTAGGCAGGCAGACCAGCCAGCGGTAAGTAGCGGGTCTTCCAGTAGCCTCTAAAATATTCCGGGGAGAGGTGCTGGACCTTGGGCTCCTTTGCGAATGCGCCCGCCGCGGCGAGGATCGGCACGGGGTCGATGAAATTCTGGCCACCCGTCCGCCCCTGGATGACCGCGAGCTCGGCGATGACGAAGTCGCGCACCTCCTTGTGACGCCTCCGCATGTCCTCGAGCAGGTCCTGCCAGTCCCTGGACACTGCGACGGGTGCTTCTTCCTCCGGCCAGGGGTCAGCAAGGACGGCCGCGACGAGGTCCTCCGGCTCCGCGGGAAGCTTCGCCCGCCGACGCACGACGGCGGCGACGCAGAGGAACTCGACGGCGACGGCAACCGGGAGGCGGGTATCGAGCCCGCCCTCGGGGTCGAGCCGGGTGAGCAGGCCGGCCTCGTGTTTCCGCAGCCAACGGGCTGCCACGCGCTTGTGGAGCTCGCCGTTGGGGAAGTCCCAGGTCCCATCACCCTCGGAGGAGAACCGCACCAGCGCCTCGAGGAGCTCCCGCGTCTCTTCCGTTCGCGGGAAGTCTTCGCGGATGACGAAAGGGGCGTTGACCGGGTCGGTCCCCTGGCCTTCGATGTAGACGACTTTGTAGGCCTGCTTGTCGTCCGAACCGCGGAGCAACCGCTTCCACTCCGTGGCCGGCGGCCGGCGCTCGTCGTCCCAGCGGACACTCGTTCGGACGAAGTCGGCAAGCAGCTTGCGAAACTTGTCGTTCCCGGCGAGAGGCTTGTCTTTGTCGTCGAGCCAAGTGCGAAGGTTCTGGAGGACTCTCTTGACCTTGTCCAGCTCGGCTTTCTCCCGCCGTAGCGGCGCTGGCGAGGGCTCCTGCGGGCGGGAAGTAACCTTCGCGTCGGGTTCCTCGCGCGCCCCGTCTCCCGTCCCCCGCGTTCCCGTCCCGCCCGCCGGGGCCTTGCTCGAGAACTGGGGAAAACCCAACGGTTCGAGGAACGGCTCGAGCGCTAGGGCAGCCTCGTCAGACGCCTCAAGCTCGTCGATCCACATCCGCGCGAGGAGGCGGAGGCGGTCGCGGTCGGGGAGGTCCCAGCCTCCGCAGTATCTCTGCTGGAACTCAGACCAGTAACCGGGGTCGCCGGGCAGGAGCCGGAGGCGCTCTCTCGTTGGGGAAGTCGTGGTTCAGCAAGGTGTCCGGGTTGGCGAGGATCGGTGACAGGACGTGCATGAGGAGCCCTGCGCTGGTTGCGGCGGATCTCCGTTGCCTCGTCCTCCACCAGGTGCTGGAGCAATTGGTAGGGCGCCTCCATGCTGAGCGGGTACATGCCCACATCAACCCCGTTCAGACGCACCGCCCCGAACCGCCGATGGCACTCAGGGCGGGCGGGGCAGCCGTCGCACTTCGTAAGGTTCACGTCCTCGCGTGTGTTCCGGCTGCCGGTGCTTGGCTATCTCACGCACCCGCGACTCGTCCAGGCGGATAGCGTTCAGGTAGCGCGCGGCGAAGTGCGCGACGCGCCGTCGGTTCTCCAACCAATCACGGACCACGTCGCCGCCGACCCCGACGATGAGACTGGCTCGCTGGAGTTGGTTGGCCCGGAGGCGGCCCAGACCCGTGTCAGTAAGGCCGAGGACGGCGATTAGCGGACAGAGGTCCAGCCGGTCCTGGGGTTCCACGGCATTGACGACCTCGATGTCCAGCTCCGACATGGCGGTGACGTCTTCGATAAACACAGCGAGTACTTGGCCAGCCGTTTGCAGGTCGGACCGGATGCGGTCGAAGATGTCGCGGAGGTTGCCGCCGGACAAGCCGGTCATCTCTAGAATGGCATCGCGCAGTGCGTCGTTTAGGGTGTCCGCCGCTTCCTGACGGAGCTTCTCGCTATCGCGCAGTTCTTCAATGAGCAGGATGATATTGTCCGAGTTCTCGCTCGACCGGCTGTAGGTGCTCGGGATCAGGAGGTCCGCAGGGGTGAACTGGGGAGGGGCCTCCCGTTGGTGCCCGTGCTCTCCAGGGTTAGGAGCTTGATCCGCTGGTCGATGACCCCGCCGCTCCGGCCCAGCCAACGGCTGAAGCCGCCGGCTTTGCACGCCTGATCCAGATGCCGGAGTAACTTGGGGAGCGGCTGCTTGCCCCGGTCCGTCCGGCGTGGTCCGACCTCGAGCGAAAGTTCGTTGGCGAGCTTTTCTCTGGCGGTCTCCGCGGAGATTTTCTCAAGCGCGCTCTTCACCGGGGTCAGGTACTTGGCGAAATCGGGG
This sequence comes from uncultured Planctomycetota bacterium, assembly GCA_963771445.1. Taxonomy (GTDB): domain Bacteria; phylum Planctomycetota; class Planctomycetia; order Isosphaerales; family Isosphaeraceae; genus JAKAUH01. The sequence continues at coordinate 614,776 of CAVYTQ010000005.1, forward strand.
CCGAGTTGCTCGATCAACTGCTCGAGGGCGTCCTTCAGGCTTCCGGTCCTGCGGCGGATGAGGACGGGGACCACGTCTTTGCGGTCACCCGAGTCCAGATCATACTGGCAGCGGAGTTTTAGCCAGTGGATGAGGTGGGACTTCCCCGTGCCCGCCTCCCCATGCAACAGGCCGAGAAAGTCACGCTGCGATGCCTCCCCATGATCCGCTCGTACAACTCCTCCTCGCTCAACTCCTTTTTGAGTCGGTCGTCGTGAATACGCTCGACGGGAGAGTGGCAGGCCAAGAAGTAGTGCGACTGCTTCTTGTCCACCTTGGCGGAAAACCCGATCGCCTTCTCGAGGTTATCGGGGGACCAGCAGAGACCTGGGGTCGGCAGTGTCATGGTTTCATCGGGCCTTCGATAGTTCGACAAAATCGATCCGTGCGGACCGGAATCTCCGATTGTCTAGCGGCAGCGGATCGGCCTCCTGCATGCTCCAGCCACTGCTGTCCTGAGGGCAGTGGAGGATGAGCCGCCCGTCGAGATGCAAGTCCACCAGCGCGTGGCTCAGGCCGATCGTGCAAACCCTATCCGCCTCATTGTAGCTGTGCGCCGCCTGGCGGAAGATGGCCCCGCCGTCGAGTCTGGGACAGGCCCGCGCGAGTCTCTCCATGAAGTCAGTGCCCTGGAGCTTTCGATCTCCGTTGAAGATCGCGGGCAGTGCGCGGACCAGGCGCTCATAAGGGTTACACTGGAAGACATCGGCGGGGTCGTACCACCCCAGGCCGGCGTAACGGAACCAGCGATGCAGGCCGCTCACCTTGTCCGCATTGAAAGGGTTCGGCTGCTTCTGGTTGCCGAATGCCTGCGTATTGAACTCGCTCGCCCACTGATCGCGGGTCTTCTTCGGGTCATCCGCCCGCTTTCCGAGAGCGAGGAGGTAGCTATAGAAAAGGGCGAAGTACGGCTCCGCCTCGCGGTTTGCCAGGACCCGGACTTCGATGGCCTCGAGGATGATCTCTCTGGTGGTGCGCTTCTCCTTGCGCTCGATGGTCAGCACGAGAAATCCCTCGTGCCGCTCGATTAGGCCGAGGTCTTGTGCCGCGACAATCGCCTGCTTCGTCTGTCCACGATCCGGGTTGAGCTTCGGCAGGCCGTCGGGCTGCAGGAGCAGTGCGATCGTCTGCGCGTTAAGTTTTTTCGGCGCCGCGTCGCGGAGCAGGTCTATCAGGGTTTCAAGGTGCATGGGCGTCACGGGACCGTCTGTGAACATACAAAGACTCTCCTAGAGCCACTGCTCGTAGTGAGCATGAACCCATCCCTCGAGGCACGGCGTGAGGTACCGGATCGGCCGGTGTGCGACGCCGGCCCCCAAGAGATGGACCACCTCGGCTGCCCGGCCGAAGCGTGCCCCCCGCTCGCTCAGACCGCCAAAGTGGAACACAGCGACCGTTTCGCCGGAGAGCACGTCGAACGGTGGCTCCAACTCGAGGTCGTCGAGCCGATAGGGTCGCGGGCGTTGGGGGAAGAGCTGGCCGAAGAGCGGCAAGAGCCGCTCCCATACTGAGTGGTCCGCGGCGAAGCGACGGATGCCCTTGTCCTCGATGCAGCGGCGCACGAGGCTCAAGAAGTCCCGCTCGGAGGGCGGAGTGACCGGATCCGGGCAGCCGCCGACCAGTCGGTAACGGGGACACGGCCGAAGGTGGTGCGGTTCGAAGTCGAGTGCGGGGCACATTCCACTCAGCCGGGGCTGGAGGCGGCAGTGGCGGCATCCCCCGCAGACGTACTGGGTATTCTCGCCGTAAAGATTTCGCAGGATGCGACCGATGCATCGCTGCCCGCTGAGGTAGGCCTCCATCTGCTCAAACCCACGTGCAAGCGAGCGGAGTTCCTCATCTCGCTGCTCGGTGACACTCGCGCCGACGTGCGGGGAATCGGGCTGGAAGAGGATCTTCACCTCGACCCATTCGCTCGGGTCGGCGTCTTCTTCTTCATAGCGGTACTCAACGTCACGGAGTTCTAGTTTCCCGGCACGGAGCAATTGAAGGACAAGTCGCTTATTCCATCGAACGTTCTCGCGCCAGACGCGGCCGCCGAGAAGCCCTTGACGCTTCGAGTTGAGGCAGAGCTTCCAGACGTATTCGGGAGGCCGGTCGCCCGCCACGGGTTCCCGGGAGTTCCACAGCGACTCCCAGCGTTCCTGCAGCAAGCCGGGTGTCATCAGCTTCGGGGCGAGACCTTTGGCCACTCTCCTGTCTTCCCTGGTCGGCAACAGCAGACAAAGGGACGAGGCGCCATCCCTGCCACCCCGGCCGACCTCCTGGTAGTAACGGTTGAGGTCCTCGGGAAAGCAGGCGTGGACCACGGCCCGAACGTTGGCCTTATCCACTCCGAGGCCAAACGCCGAGGTAGCCACCATGAGATCGAGTTCGTCGCGTCGCCATCGATCAAGAAGGCTTCGCCGCTCGCCGGGAGGGGTATCGCCGTTGAAGCAGCCGATCCGCGAGAATCCTTCCTCGCCCCTCAGTAGGTCATACAGAGCCTTCGCCTCGTCGACCTCGGTGGTATAAAAGATGGCCGGTCGCGGCAGGTGCCAGGCACATTGCCTCAGGGCGGCTTCGCGATCCGCGGAGTCACGGAAGTAACGATCGTAGTACGTCATCTCTGGACGAAGTCGCTGGTTCACGAACTCGCGTGGGGCCGCCACGCCCTTAAAAAGGCCCCAGAGCATCGTGCGGCACTCCGGCGTGATGGTGGCCGAGAGGAGATAGGTGCGGAGCCTCCCACCGTGCTCCGCGAGCCAGCGTCGCTGGAGCATTGCCAGGAACTGAAAATCTACTCGGAAAAACATGCCCCAGGTTTCCACCAGGTGCGCCTCGTCGATGACCAGGTTCTCGAGCCAGTGCGAAGCAGCGGACTCCTCGAGCGCACGGCGGAGGCGGCCCGAGACGCACGCCTCCGGCGACGTGAAGACGAGACGCGTCTGCCGTTGCCGCACGGCCTCGACCACGGCAGCGGGGTCAAACGCCGGGTCCTGCGCGGCGAAGTAGAGCGGGTTGATGCCGGGGATGTTGGCGAGTATGTCTGCGCGCTTCGACACTGGTCGATCGCAAGCGCCACCGTCGGCACGACGACGACCGTCAAGCCCGTCCCGAAGAGGGCCAGCAGCTCGAAAGCACAGGCTCTTGCCAGTCCCGGTCGGGAGCACCAATAGCGTGGTGGTGCCGGGCGGCGCCGTCAGCGATTGCCACGCCGCTTCTTTCTGGGCTAGCGACTGCCACCCCGGAAATCCGAGGAACTGCAGGTAGGTCTCCGCTGGGACGGTTTCTTGGGGGCGGCGCCTCGTCGGCTTGATGTCGACCCCGACCTGCGGCTCGATGCCGTTCGCCGAAAGCCAGTCAGGGGAGAACGGTTCGGCTACGAGCGTACCCGCTTCCGTCAGGCGCACGTGTCGCGCTGGGCGGCAAGGGGCAAGAGTTCATGGGGCAGATCCCCGACAAAGGGCTCGCCGCTCCAGCGGACGACTTGGCGGAGGAGGACGGCGTGATCGGGCCCCAAGACCGGGTTCGTCGCCCAGGCGCGAAGGAAACGCCAGACCGCGTACGCAACAGAGGCGTTGTCCTCCGGCTTCGCCATTCCGACGCCGCCGGGGTCTCGCCCCTTTAGGGCCGTGCGCAGGGCCGCGATCGGGTCCATTACCGTTTCCCGAGGATGTTTCCGTTCACTGAGAGAAACCCGGTCGAATCAAGCTCTACTTTCCAGTTTAGAATCGCCTTTTGCAGGGCGGCGATCGGCTCGAGCTCCTTCGGGTCCCCTTCGCGTCGCACTTGACGCTCCAACTCTGCTAGCCGGCTCTGCTCGGCTCCCAACTCCCCCGCCAGGTGCTCGGCGAACCGTCGCTGCGCCTCCGCCCGGGCCAGTTCGTAGGCGGCCCGGGTCTTCTGCTGCCAGTCTTGGCCGAGGAGTTGCTCCTGAAGCTCGACGGCCTTCATCTTGGTCAGGTTCCACCAGGTCCGGTCCTTGTCTTTCCTGTCGAGCGATTGCCTGAGCGCGCGCAGGGCACCCCCGTCCGGCTCCAGCGTGACGTTGTGGTGGCGGCAGAAGAGGTGCAGGGGCGTCACTTCGAAGAGTTGACGGGCCTGGTTCACGAGCCCCAGGTTGTCACCGAGCGCGGCGATGTCAGGCACGGGATAGAACACGAACTCGAATCCCATCCATGCCGGGCGGCCGTACGCCCTGACGTCGATCGCGTAGGTGCGGCCGGTGGTGCGAGCCGTGAGCGAGCGTACCAGGGCGTCAACGATCGGGTGTCCGATGTTGAAGAATTGCAGGTCTGGTCGTTCCTGCGCGATAGCACGCCGGAACGTCCCCCGGCTCTCGTTGACGCCGTCTCCTACACTCTCGGGCAGGAAGCCGCGCGGAAACGCGTCTGGCCTGAGTACCCAGATCCCGTCGGGATACTCCTCGTCGGAGCGGACCTTGGCTGAGCGGTCAGAGGCTACCATCTTCACGTAGCCGGTCAGTGCCTCCTCCACCTCCTTCTCGCGCGAATCGGACTCGGATATACGGCGGTAGCGCTCGGCCGCCTCGCGCTCGAAGGAGGCCTCGTCGAGAACCGCGTCGCTGTCGTCACGGGCGCGCTCTTCCTGGGCGAGTTCGCGTACCGTCGGGGCGTACCCGACGAGCCCCTCGGCTCCCTCGTCGATGGCAAGCCGGACCAAGGATCGCTCGACCTCACGAAGTGCGAACTCTAGTCCGCTTATTGACTGCGTGTAGACCTGCAGTCCCTCCGCGTAGCAACGTACCAGCCCCGCTTCCGGCGACCATTCGTTGAAAAACACGTGGGAGACAACGTCCGTGCATTCCGCGCTTCACGGCCGAGTCGGTCGAGCCGCCCGATACGCTGCTCGACGCGGCTGGCGTACCAGGGGTTGTCGAAGTGGATCAACTCGGCGGCGAATTGGAAATTGCGGCCCTCGCCGCCTGTTTCGTCAGAGACCATGATCCACGTCGTGCGGGTGCCGCGGAAGCGGCGGACGTTTGCCTCCTTCTCCTCGCACGACAGGTCGGTTCGGAACTCCGTAACCGCCTCCCTGCCGAAGCGGGTCGTGAGCCGCTCGGCAACGTCCGCGGCCACCCCAGGGAATCCGGCGAAGAGCAGGAGCTTGGGCGGCGACTTCCGGCCCTTGGCCGATGCGGTCAGAAAGGCGAGGAGCTCGTTAAAGCGGGTGAAGGCGCTAGCATCCTGCATCCACCTCCGGGCCGCGCTCAGAGCGTCTGAGATCCGATGCTCTGGAAGCTGGTGGCGGATGGCGCCGCACAGAAGCCGGCAGTATTGGGCCCAGTCGCCATACCCCGCCAGGTGGCCCAGCGCGAGGAAATCGCGGCCCTTATCGTTCAGCTGGAAGGCCTTGGCCGTCGCGAGTTCTGAGAGGAAGTCATAAGCCGCATCGGGGTGGACCAGGCTGTGGAGCAGCACCCGGGCAAACGGGACAAGGAGTTCCTCGGGGACGTTCCGTTCTCTCGCCGCATCCAGGAGGAGGCCCGCTGCCTGGATGACTTCGTGCTCCAGTTGATCGGGCTCATAAGGGTGGAAGGCTGGCCGCCGCTCGATGCGGGTGAGTTGATCTTCTTCGATGAGCCGCTGGCGTCGGTTGCGCAGGATGCGGCGGTTGATCCGGTAGCAGTCGCCCACGTAATGCAAGATGGCCTGCAGGTCATGGCAGAACTCTGCCGCGTTCGGGTCGAGCGAGTCGACCATGCCGCGTAAGGTCTCGTCCCCGGCCAATGCAGGAAGGGAGGGGAGTTCTGCCGCGTGATCGGCTGCTTCAGCGGTCTCGAATTCTCCGGAGGCGATGCCCTCGAGCCGGCGACGGAGCAGGCGCAGCTTGCGGCCGATGTCCCGCTGATCGTTGTAGAGACGCTGAAATCGCTCGGTGTCCTTCACCACATCGGGGGTGTAACGCTCGGGCTCGAGCAGGGCCAGGAGGCGCAGGAACTCGTCCTCCCGGTGCGAGGCGGGGATGGCGCTCAGGAGGAGAAGCGAGGGGATCGATCGTGAGAGGCTGTGGACGAAGTCGTAGAGGATCGGCGCGGCCAGGAGGTGGTGCGCCTCGTCCACCACTATCATGTCCCAAGGGACGCTTAAAAGACTTGCTGCCTGGCGAACTGTGCTTGCCGCAAGAGGGGCGATGACCTTGCGCAGGGCTTTCCAGTCGATCGTCTGCGCTTCGTACAACTCCAGAAGGGTAAAGACTTGTCCGCCGAACTTGGCGTACATCTCGCACAGCCACTGCTGGGTGAGCGCCCCCGGGCAGAGTACCAGCACTCGGGCGTCGGGCTTAGTGCTGAGGAGATCGTGGATGACGATGCCGGCCTCGATGGTCTTACCCAGGCCGACCTCATCAGCAAGCAGGTAGCGTCGGCGCCGGTCGAGCAGGACGACCCCGGCGACATAGGCCTGGTGGGGCCGGAGATCGATGCGACTCGATAGAAGGGCGCGCAGCCCGCTGCCCTGACGCGTCAGGCGGGCCAGCGCATTCTACCAGGGCCTCCCGGGCCTGAAAAACGGGGTAGCCTTCGGCCTGGAGGCCGGCCAGCAAGCCCAGCGGATCTTTCGCCACCCCTTCCCCCAGGGGCGTCAACTCCACCTCCGGCACCTCACCGCGCAGGCCGGTCGTCGTATAGGTCACCTCGTAGAGGGCGGCCTGCGAATTCGTCGGCCGACGGGCGATGGCGTTGACGCTGCATTCGCCGCTGGTCGCGGCGCATACCGCACCGAGCGCCGAACAGGCGCGCTGGAGGTCACCCTCGTCGAACGCGTCCTTGTCGAAGGTGGCAACGCTTCCGTCCTCGAAGAACCGGACCTGGATGACGCCTTGGACGAAACGGACAATCTTGCCGAGGCCCGAGGACCGGTGTTTGACGATGAACCCGATCACGGAGTGGCTCCTCGAAAGGCCCAAGGCGGAGTCCGCACTCCCTCGTCGGGCGTGCCCTGCCTGGTGCTGCGTCAGGGCCATCCGTGCTCTCGGGAGCGCCGCGCTTCGGTAGCCGGGACGGGGAGACGCGGGGCCTCCTCAGGACATGATCAGGAGCTCCAGCGCTGCGACTGACGCCCAGACGGTCGGATGTAAACGGTTCGCAACGTATTTTCGGGATCGTTTGTTTGAATCCGGGCAATATGCAGAGCTTGCGTCGGCATCGCCGGTGCCCAACCCACTCCGGTCTCGGCCCGCGTCGGCCATCGCCGGTCGAACATTGGCCGCCTGCGCCTCGCCGTCGGGACCCTCCTCGCTCGCGGCCATGCCCGAACCAATCCAGTTATATCGCCACGGTGACGCGGGTACAAGATTCTGCTGCGCAACGCCCTGCAAAATGGTCGCTTACGATGGAAGCGATGATTTACGCGCCTTTCAGCCTTTGCAACTATGAAACGGCTCCTAGCAGTCGCGTCCCGCTCCTCTGCGAGAAGCAAGCTCGGCGTCGGGGGCGGCCCGCCACGCCCAAGTCGTCCCGGGAGTTATCACGCCAGAAGACCTTTTCTTGGAAAGTCGAGCAGCTCAACCTTGAAAACGTCTGGGAGCCGGAAAGAATCTGGCATGGAACGTTCAAATCGACGTTCTAGCGACAGAAAGAATGGCCAATGGGACGTGATTCAATCGGATTCTCGGCAGACGAAGAATCTCCTTCGCTTGGGAGGGACTGCCAAGTAAACCGACGGAGGTTCAGGCCATGGATTCTGCGGTTGCCGAGGAAATACGCAGTCTGGACAAACTGGACAAAGAAGACCGTTTTCTTGACCGGCCCATCCGGTTTGTTCGCAACGCCGCCTTCGAGGACTTTGGCGCCGCGGAAGTGATCCTCGGCCCAGAGCCCGAGGCAATCATGGAGGGAAGCACAACCCCAGATGGTAACTCTGCCGATCCTTTGCTTCTGCCTCGATTTACGCCGCTTGGCGTGGAGCAGGAGCGACACCTCTTTCGCAAGATGAATTACCTTCGCTTCTTGGCCGAACGGCTCCGCAATGGGGGCTCGCAACAAGGTTACGGGACTGGTGACCGAGAGGAGATTCGCCGACTGGTCCACGAGGCCGATGAGATTCGCAAGCGTCTGGTCGAGGCCAACCTCGGATTGGTTGTATCGCGGGCCAAGCCCTTCCTGACACCCCAGAGGGAGATGGACTCGTTTGTCAGCGAGGGGAACCTCGCCCTCGTCCGGGCCGTGACGACCTTCGACTTCGCGCAGCACACCCGGTTCTCGACCTACGCCTGTGCGGCACTGAACAAGGCGTTCACCAAGTTCGTCAACGCCCGCCCGGGGATGGGCCTCGGCCAGCAACCGGAGAGCGCTGACCTCTTGGCCGAGGTGGTCGATTACCGAGCGGCCGGCCCGAGCCGGGATGCCTGGCAGCAGGGACTGCGAGAACAGGTCGCCGAGGTTCTGAGCCGACTCGGTGACCGGGAGCGCCTCGTCATCGAGCAACGCTACGGCCTGAACGAGGCCGCCGAGCAGGCCACGCTTAAAGAGGTGGGGGATCAGTTAGCGATCAGCGTCGAACGTGTTCGCCAGCTCGAAAAGAAGGCGCTGGGGCGTCTCAAGGAGTTGGCGATTGAGCAGGGACTTGAACCTTTTGAGGACTGAGGGAGTTTATCCATGCCGATTCGTACCAAGGTTCTAGTGGGCCGGCAGGCCGGCAAATGGGTGCTCACGGGGATGTACTCCTTCTCCACGCCCATCGACTGGCTCAGGAACGGCTCCATGCAGATCAACCCCGAGGCCCAACGCTCGCTCGCCAAGGGGGCGAACAAGCAGACGACCACGGAATTGTTGGATGACGACAAGGCGCACACGATGCCGCGCATGAAGGAGTTCGTGAACTTCTGCGAGCACCTGATCCGTCTGAGCGAGGAGGACATCTGCGGCGAAGGCTTCCTCGGAGCGGTGCAATTGGTCGTCCCCAAGGAGTTCCAGGAGGCGCGGGTCGTCTTCCTGGACGCGCGGACGACCCCGACCTGGACAGGGGCGTACGTCTTGCCGAGTTCGTGGCCAAGCCCGAGCGAGGGGAGGCGGCGTTCCACCTCGGCGACGGCCAGGGCCGGCTCTGTAGGCTTCCACAGCCTCGAGCGGACCGCCAAGGCGAGGGTCGACGAGTTCGAGAAGAAGATCCGAAAGGCGCAGCGGACGGGCGATGATCCTAGCGATCTGCAAAACCAACTCGAGGGGGCACAACTCTTCCGGAAGAAGGTGAACAACTTCCTGTCGAACAACCACATCACGGTGGTCTGTTACGTCGCTGACATCAAGGACGACGGCCGCGTGCTTGGCCTCGACCACCAAGCGGAGAAGCGGCTCTATATCGAGGGGAACGCGTTGAACTCCCAGGCGACCAAGGAGGAGGTCGTGAAGTACGAAGCGTACTCTCCGGTCATCCTGGAACTCGTCAACCTCCGCCTTGACGTGCGGTTCATGGCGCCTGAGTACATCGAGGAGGACTCGAAATCCATCGGGCTCAAGAGTCTGAAAGTCTTCACGCTCTCGGCCCTGGCGAAGGCCTTCAGCATCTCGGTCACGAACGACGAAAACCCGATCAAGCCCGCCACGCATGAGGACTTCCGGCCGGTCCGAAACCGGGCTGCCTTCGGCGGGCCTACTGGGAAAAGATCGACGACATCTTCGGCAAGCGCTGGACCACCCCGGAGCGGCCGGGGGAGGAGTTCGCGAAGTACCTGACGGACAAGCGTGAGCGGAAGATCGTGTGTTTCTCCGCCATCTTTCTCGAGGCGCTCGGCAACGTCGGCTACACGCTTGGCCGGCGGTGCGGCTGGGACGCCGAGGCCAAGGATCTCGAACTCCTGGAGAAATTGCGTACCCTGAACTACGACCCCAACGAGCAGCCGAGCTGGCGGAGCCTGATGATGAAGGAGTCCTCCAAGGAGGCTGAGAACGGGGGGCCGACTTACGTCTTCAACAACGTTCGGGACTCGACGCAGAAGGTGGCGGCCTTCCTGGAGAAGGAACTCAGGATCGACCGGGAAGATGAAGCCGACGACGCCGGAGCCGTCGAGGTCGGTGAAATGACCGCGGCGACGCTTTGAGATCCTGGACAGGCGGGCAGTCGCCGGACCCTTAATCAGGTACCCGGCAGATTGCCCCCTGTAGGGCCACCGCAGGAAGAGGCACAGAGGAGAACGGCGAGGGTCCAACTCGGTGAACGAACTCTGTTCGTTTCCCCCGCGCGACTTCATGCGGAGAGAACTGCCGCCAAGCCTCTTCAGGCCGGCCCTAAGACATCTCGTCGAGTACCTGAACCGAAGGTCCGAAGGACGTTGCGGAGAACCAGGAAATGAAGAATGCGATCGTGGTGTTTTCGGGCGGGCTAGACTCTACAACGCTCCTCTACCACCTCCGCGCCGAGGGGTACGAGCTGAGGGCACTTTCCGTCGATTATGGTCAGCGTCACGGGGGGCGCGAGCTCGCCGCGGCAGAGACAATCTGTAACCGGCTCGGCATCGAGCGGCGGGTCGTCAACCTGAGGGGACTGGTCGAATTCCTCGGACAAAACAGCCTCTCCGACGCGAGCGTCGCGGTCCCCGACGGTCAGTACGAAGCAGGCACGATGCAGATCACGACGGTCCCCAACAGGAACATGATCCTCATCTCGGTCGCGGTCGCCTGGGCGGTTAGCCTGAGATACGGTTCGGTCGCCTACGGCGCCCACGGGGGCCCCCATACCAACTATCCGGACTGCCGGCCTGAGTTCGCGGCGGCGATGGACCACTCTACACAGCTCTGTGACTGGGAACCCGTAAGGGTTCTGGCCCCGTTCGTCACTTGGGAGAAAGGCGACATCGTAAGGAGGGGCGCGGAGCTCGGGGTTCCGTTCGAACTGACCTGGAGCTGTTACAAGGGTGGGCAGCGGCAATGCGGGGAGCTGCGGAACCTGCAACGACCGCAAGGAGGCTTTCGGTAAGCAAGGGCTTGCCGATCCGCTTGAGTACGAGGTGTGAGTTCACGGAGGTGGCTTCGCGCCGCCAGGCGCGGGCGGGAGGAGTTCCTATCCTGACCACGCCGCTCGGCTCGCACGGCTCCAGACGAATGACTTATGCCGACGAAGACCGGCCCGGCGGGGACGATGGCGGCTCTCCGTCCAGCCAGCCCCCCGGGACCGGCTCGGCCCCGATGGCGTCCTCCCATCCAACACCGACCCTGGGCTAGCGCCATCAGCTGGCTCGCCTCGGACGACGACGGTGTGACCGGTCCCAGCTCTCGACCTCGCGTCCCGGCAAGGCCAGTTCTCCGCCGACGGACCATGACCGGAGTGGTCCGCTCAGCCGTCCCCGGTCGAGAATCGCGGCGGCTGGGCAAGTGGTAGCCCTATAGGGCATTCACTCGGCCTTTCACTTCGTCGAGGAGGGCCTTCAGCGACTCTACTTTCGTCGCGGGGTCGAGCCAGCCATCGATCCAGGAAGAATCGACGAGCATCCGGCCGACAACCTTTTCGGCTAGCTCCCAAAGTCCCCGCGCATCGGCTTCGGGCCCGATGTCGATCCCGCGATACTTCGCTCGGCTCGGAAGCCCTGAACAGTCAATGAGCAACGCCACGGCTGCCTCGGCTTCCGCCGGCTGAGCGGTGCCTTCGAGATAGCCGGTGAGGGTATCATCGATCGTCGCGGCCAGCGGCTCCTCGACTCGTGCCCTCAGCCAGTCGAGGGCCGTGTCGTTTTGCATCGGGTCCTCGCCCCAAGCGCCCATCTCGCCCTCCTGGATCACTGACTGGGTAAAACGGCGGCACCGACCTTCGCCATGAGCCGCATTATACCCTCCGCAGCGCCCCCATGGGATCAGGCCGCGGGAGACATGAATCGGGACGAGCTGGCCCTAAGGGCGCGGACCCTAGCCAACGCAAATGATTGCCATCGCCGAGACGATCCCTCGCCAGAGGTCGGGCCTCGCCGCCGGGTCTGCCGCGTCAAGCAGCGGGGCTGCCAGGTCCAGCAGTTTCTGGCACTCGGAACCGCAATGGGTATCGATCCCCCATCCGGCGAAATGCTGATAGGCCCGCTCCAGGTCGGGGGGTAACGCGTCGAGTGCGGCCTCCCCGAAGCCGATCGCCTCCACGGAATCCTTGATCGAGTTCAATTCTTCGGCTCCGACCGGGCGGCGTCCGCTCGGGAGTGAGTCCATTCGACCTGAGCGAAGGCGTCGTGGTTGTGGATGCTCTCCTGGTTCTCCGCGTGGACGCGGAACCAGTCAACCCGCGGGTCTTCGCGAAGGATGAGGGCCGCGTTTCGCACGATGTCTTCGACGAAAACCGGGTTCTCATAGGCCTGCATCGTCACGAACCGCTCGTCCTCCCGCTTGAGCAGGGCGAAGACCGGGGCCGACGCGGACCGCTCGGCCACCTCGACGAGTTCCTCGATCCAGATCAGTTGGGACCCGTCTCCCGCGCCGTTCGCCGCCCGCACCTCGATCGTAACGTAACCCCGCTGATTGTGCGCCCCGTAGTCGCTGATCGCCTTGCTGCAGGGGCAGAGGCTCGTCACGGGGACGCGCACGCCAAGCACGAAGCCCTCGCTGGTTTCGTTCGACTCGCCGAGGAACGAGCACTCGTAGCCCATCAGGGCCCGCGCCCCTGTAACCGGGGCCACGCGCTCGAGGAAGTACGGAAACCGGACCTCGACGCGGGCGCTCTCGGCCTCGAGTCGTGACCTCAACTCGCGGAGCATCGCGGGAAGCGTGAACACGGTCATCTCGCCGCGGTGCGAGTTCAGCACCTCGACGAACCGGCTCATGTGCGTCCCCTTGAAGTGGTGGGGAAGGTTGACCGACATGGTCAGGGTGGCAACGGTCAACTGCTTTTGATTAGCGCGATCGAGCACCACGACCGGGTAGCTGAGGTTACTCACCCCGACGCGGTCGATCGGCACGCGACGGTCATCGGCGTGATTCTGGACGTCGTCGAGCGCGGCCTTTCCGAGGTGCTTTCTGCCGCCGTCCCCGGGGGGAAGCATCAGGGGATCTCCAGAATCTTGTGGACCTGGAGGCTCAACCTCCAGCGCGGGTTCTCGAGGCAGTAGCCCAGGGCGAGACGGACGTTAGCCTCGACGTTCGGACCGTCCATTGGCTGAAGGAAGAAGTGCGGGAAGTCGAGCCGCTCCAGACTCTCCGGCGGCAGGCCTGCCTGAGGGAAGACCAGCTTCAGCTCCTGGCCCTCCAGGAGTACAAGCTCCGACCCGGCCTTCGGGCTGACGGTAATCCAGTCCAGCCCCCTCGGCGGTCGGACGGTGCCGTTGGTCTCGACCGCAACTTCGAACCCGCAGTCCTTGAAGGCAGCAACGAGTTCGTCGTCGATCTGAAGCAGCGGCTCCCCTCCGGTACATATGACGAAGGGACGGCCCCGCGGGGGAGGACCGGGCCAGTGGCTCAAGACCGCCTGAGCCAGTTCAGCAGCCGACTGAAACCGTCCGCCTCCTGGCCCATCGGTCCCCACGTACTGGGTGTCGCAGAACCGACAGACCGCGGTCGCGCGATCCTCCTCGCGGCCGGACCAGAGGTTACACCCCGCGAACCGGCAGAAGACGGCGGGCCGCCCGACATTCGCCCCCTCGCCCTGGAGAGAGTAGAAGATAGACTTAACCGCGTAGCTCATTGAACCACCGCAGATTCCAGAACGTACCGTGCCGGATCGACAAGACCGTTCTCGTCGAAGCCCGTTCGACGCAGCAGGCACGCATCGCAGACGCCGCATGCCTCGCCGGCGGGGGAAGGGTCGTAACAGCTCAAGGTCAACGAATAATCGACGCCCAGTTCGATCCCCGTTCGAATGATCTCGGCCTTGGTCATACGAACGAGCGGAGTGTGAATCGTGAGGGTCCGGGAGCCCTCGACGCCCATCCTGGTGGCGAGATTGGCCATCCGCTGGAAAGCCTCGATGAATTCGGGGCGGCAGTCGGGATAGCCGCTGTAGTCGAGCGCGTTTACGCCGATGAAAATGTCGCTCGACTCCAGCACCTCGGCCCACGCCAGGGCTAGCGACAGGAAGACCGTATTCCTTGCAGGGACATAGGTAACGGGGATCCCGACGCTCATCTCTTCGAAAGTCCGGCCCTTCGGCACGTCTAAGCCCGTCGTCAGGGCTGAGCCTCCGAACTGCCCCAGGTCTACGTCGAGCACGATGTGTCGGGCGGCGCCCAGGCTGACGGCGACCCGCGACGCGGCCTCGAGTTCGGCCTTGTGTCGCTGGCCGTAGCGAAAACTCATGGCGTAGGGGTTGTAGCCGTCCTGACGGGCGATGGCTAACAAGGTGGCGGAGTCTAGACCGCCGCTCAGCAGGACGACCGCAGGCCTTTGCTCGATCATGGGCATCCCCCGGGCTCTCTCGTGGCCTGGCTCTCGGCGAACTTGTGATGTCGTTCGGGGGGAGACAGTCAAGGGTTAAAATGCCCACCCGAACCGCAATGATCCGCCTCATTCTTCGGCGTCATCGATATCGACGCGTGAAGAATTTCGCGTTCGATGCGAAGTTTGTCGCCATCTGGTTCATCCGTATACTGATTCTAATCGGCACTCGTCCGAGCGGTCGAGGGGAACCCCCAGCCATCTGCAAATACGATCGGCATGGCCGTCGGTATTCGTCACGGTGCCGAATCCGGGATTGAGACCCCTGTCCGACCGGCAGGACGGGTTCTCCTACTCTGCAAAACTTCGGGCAGGCGTTGGATCCTGCCGATAAGAAGACGAATCAGCAGGGCCGCCTGCGGCAACGAGTTTTGTTCGTCCGCTCGAGATTTCGGCAACGGCCTAATCGGCCTGCCCGCCTTGACGCCATTACCGCCTGCAAGATCTTGACTTTGGGGTGCCCGCCGACCAAACTGCTGGAGATTTCTGAACGATCATGAACGCCCGGACTTACAGTTTTCGGGAAGACCTGTCGCGGAAACTGCGGTCGGAGATCGATCATGCCACGGGGTATTAACCTGGTCGTCACGTGCACGAAGAAGAAACTGCGGCCCGTCCGCGACGCTCTGCAGTTGCGCAACGTGACCCCGGCTCTCCCCGTCAAGTCAAGGGCTAGTCGGTGGCTCGAGCGGCTGCGGAGGGCTTCGGGCAACTCGGTCTCGGCCCTGTCGCTATACGGTGGGGATCATTGGTCGGTGGTACGCGAACTGGCCACCAAGAGCCTGTTCGGACACTGCGAGGTTCGCATCTGGGTCTGTTCCGCCGGATACGGGCTCATCCCGCTCGAGAGCCGCCTCCACCCCTACTCCGCCACCTTCTCCTCGGGGCACCCGGATTCGATCGCCTGCGGGACGACATACGACGCCGCCGCGCACGCTGAGTGGTGGGGGCGACTCTCCGAGTGGGAGGGGCCAAGTCCCGGTTCGCCCCGCACGATCTCCGACCTGGCTCGTTGGTTTCCGAACGACCTCCTGCTGACGGTAATGTCCGAGACCTACCTCCTTGCAGCCGGCTCCGATCTTCGGGCGGCGGTCGAGCAAACTGAGCACCGCCCGGATCGGTTCGCCATACTCTGCTCGGGCGTCCGGGAGTTCGGGCGCTGAGCCCGTACCTGCTACCCAGCGATGCCCGCCTCCAGAGCAAGGTCGGAGGTGCACTTGCGTCCCTCAACATTCGTGTCGCGCGGCTCCTGATCGACAGCACGACGCCCAGCGAGTGGACCCGAAAGAACCTCAGTGCGCTGCTCGCCGCTTGGCTCGAAGACCAACCGGAGCGGGTGCGATACAACCGGGAACCGATGACCGACGAGGACGTGCGCCGAGAGATACGGCGGGCGCTGAAGACCGACCCGGGGGCCCGTCCCACGCCGCTTCTGCGTCGGATTCGGGACTCGGGCCGAGCGTGCGAGCACAGCCGCTTCGTTCGCCTCTTCCACGAAACGGCGGGGCCCAGCAATGGCAAATCGTGAGAAGCAGACCATCCGGAGGCGGGCCCTGAGGCTCACCCAGAACGCTGCTCACCCTCTCTACATGTTCGCGTTGACCGGCGAGGAGCTCTTGGCGATCGCCGACATATCCCGTATCTCGCGTGACGACGCCGGCAAGCTGATCGGTTACCAGCGGCCGGAGGTGAGACGGCATGTACAGGATATAATCACATATCTCGATGCTGACGATATCCTCTTTCCGAATTCGATCATTTTGTCCCTCTCCTCGCAAATCCGATTCGTGCGAAGCCGCGGGCCTGAGATCGACGACGGGCTCTCCGCCGCCGGCATCCTGGAGATCCCGGTGCCCCGCAACGGGGGGGCAAAGCCAGCTTGGATAGTCGATGGACAGCAGAGGGCACTGGCACTGACCAAGTCCAGGCGCAAGAATTTCCCGATACCGGTCAACGCGTTCATCGCCGACGAGGTGGAGCTTCAGCGAGACCAGTTCCTTCGGGTCAACAACACCAAGCCGCTGCCCAGGGGGCTTATCACCGAACTGTTACCCGAGGTCTCGACCACCCTGCCGTCGCGGTTGGCTGCGCGCAAGTTGCCTTCGGCCATCTGCGAGTGGTTGAGCCAGACGCCCACGTCCCCCTTCCACAAACTCATCCGCCGGGCGTCGGATGACGCCAACAAGAAGGGAGTCATCACGGACACGTCGATCATCAAGATGGTCGAGGAGAGCATCACCTCGACGTCTGGGTGCCTCTTCCCGTACCGCAACATCGCCACTGGCGAGACGGATGTCGAAGGGATCTGCACGGTCCTCGTTGTCTTTTGGTCCGCGGTGAAGAGGGTCTTCCCCGATGATTGGGGGAGGCCCGCGAATCGAAGCCGCCTGATGCACGGGGCCGGCATCCGGTCGATGGGGCGGTTGATGGACCGTGTCATGTCGGGTGTCAACCCGCGACTCGAAGGCGGTCGGCCTCGTCGAAAGAGAACTCCACCGCGTCGCGCCCACCTGCCATTGGTCCGAGGGCAATTGGGAGGACATGAACGAGATCGCCTGGAACGACATCCAGAACGTCCCCCGGCACATCCGGATGCTCTCCAATTTGCTCATCCGGACCTACGTCCAGTCGAAGGGGACGGTCTGATGAAATTCTTCTTCCCCGACGCGCAAGATCTGGTCGACCCCAGCTTCGACTTCGATACCGAGACGCGGTCCGAGCAACGGGTCCGCCATCGCGATGACCAGTACGCGCATGAGGCCCTCGCGACCCCACCCTACGACGGCATGTTGATTTCCAAGGCTATCGTCGAAGGGCACGGCGAGGAGGGCGGACGCTATACGCTGGCCCAGCGACATCGACTTTTGCGCGAAGGCGCCCGGGAATTCTTCCGGATTGGGGGGCGGCCGATCAAATTTATGGGAGACTGTGGCGCGTTTACTTACGCGAAGGAGAAGGTGCCGCCGGTCACCGTGGATGAGGTCATCGACTTCTACGAGGCCTGCGGGGTTGACTACGGCGTGTCCGTTGACCACATCATCCTGGCTTTCCAGTCGGAGCTCGATGATTGCATTCCGGGCCTCGACGTGGTCCCCGAGACTTGGCGGGAGCGGCAGGACATCACCCTGGAACTTGCGGCCGGCTTCCTGAAACAACACGCTGCCCGTAAGAGCCGGTTCATCCCGGTAGGCGTCGCCCAAGGCTGGAGCCCACGCTCCTACGCGCAATGCGTCGATCGGCTCCAGAAGATGGGGTACCGCTACATCGGCCTGGGCGGCATGGTCTCGCTCAAGAGCGCGGAGATCCTGGCGTGTCTAAGTGCGACCGCTCGGGCCCGCCACGCGGAGACTAAGCTCCACCTATTCGGTGTGACTCGGTGCGAGCACATCAACGCCTTCAGCGCCTTCGGCGTTGCGAGTTTTGACAGTACGTCGCCGCTGAGGCAGGCGTTTAAGCATGACCGCGAGAACTACTACACCGCCGAGAAGCTCTACGCCGCGGTCCGAGTGCCGCAGGTTGAGGGCAACAACAAGTTGCAGCAGCGGATCATTTCCGGGGCGGTCAAGCAGGAGGTGGCCCGCCGCCTCGAGCAAGAATGCCTCAAGGCATTAAAATCCTATGAGAAGTCGGGGGAGGGTCTTGAGGGTTGTCTGACCCTACTCCGAGAGTACGACCTCGTCCATGACGGCCGTAAGGATCGCACCAGAGACAACAGGACCGTGCTTCAGGATCAGCCGTGGAAGCGGTGCCCGTGTGAGATCTGCCGACAGCTAGGCATCCACGTCGTCCTCTTCCGCGGTGCCGAGCGGAACCGACGCCGCGGCTTCCATAACCTTTTCGTCACCTACCGACGAGTCCACACCGAGCTCGCACGAATGGACAAGGTAGGCTGACAACACAATCGCAACCCTGAGCAAAGCGGGGCAGGAGTCGCGCGACATGACGAACATCAGGGAACTGAGGCTTCCGGCCCTCGAAGTATGTCAGAGCAAGAAGCGGCTTCTCTACAGCTTCGCCATCGATGGGAAGCTGTTGCCGAAGGTCACGACCATCACTCGCATCGGCCGCGACGAGAATCATCAGATTCTCGGCTACCAGCGGCCAGAGGTGCTCTCGCACATCTCGGAGATCCGCAATTACCTCGAATCCGACAACCCGATGATTCCGAACGCGATCGTCGTGGCGTTCGACCGAACGGGTGAGGTTTGAGCCGCTTGGGGACGAGGCAGGTGACGAGTTCAGCCGACCTGGCGTCCTGGTGATCCCCATCGACGAGGGGCAATCTGATGACGCAGAACCCGGATGGATCGTCGACGGCCAGCAGCGATCCGCGGCGATCCGCGACGCGCGGTCTGCGCAGTTCCCGGTCTGCGTGATCGGGTTCATCGCTGAGAGCGACCAGGAGCAGCGGGAGCAGTTCATCCTCGTCAACTCGACCAAGCCCCTGCCCAAAGGGCTCGTCTATGAGTTCCTGCCGTCAACTGAGCCGCGCCTTCCGACTATGCTCCAGCGGAGGCGATTTCCCACCCTACTACTCGACCGGCTGAATCTGGACGAGGACTCCCCGCTTCGGGGTATGATCCGGACCCCGACGGTCAGTTCCGGCGTCATTAAGGACAACTCGCTCATCAAGATGATCGAGAACAGCCTTAGTGACGGCGTGCTCTTCCGCTTCCGCAGCGACGATGGCAAGCAGGGCGATACGGAAAGGATTCTCGATACACTCAAGAGCTTCTGGGCGGCCGTGGCCCATGTCTATCGTCCCGCGTGGGGCCTGCCCCCGAAGCGCTCACGACTGATGCACGGGGCCGGAATCGTCAGCCTCGGCTTCGTCATGGATGCGATTGCCGATCGGCACCGCCAGTCCGGCACGCCGACTAAGGATCAGTTCCGAGAGGATCTGGAGCCGCTCCGCGAGGTGTGCTGCTGGACGGACGGCCACTGGGAATTCGGGCCGGGTGCGATGCGAAAGTGGAACGAGATCCAGAACACCCACAAGGATATCCAGCTGCTGGCCAACTACTTGCTCGTTCAGTACAAGTCGAGGGTCTGGAACCGAGCTCGAAACGAGCCGGTATGACGGGTACCCACAGCCCGAATAGGCTCGATGGTTCGATCGGGCTTGCTTCTCGGCGGAATGTTTCATCGGGCGGGCGTAATCGTCCTCGAGCCGCCATGTCGAAAAAGGGCGGCCTGGATGAACTATATCGTCATCTCAAAATAGCTGCACATTATTACGGATCCGGGTACGCACCTCTTCGAGCGCTTCGATCAGTGCGAGCTCTACCTCGTCATAGGTCCCTTTACTGCCTGCCGAGACCACGACCTTCCAGCCTCCCTCCCCCAGGAAGGTCACGCGTGTGTTTCTCGGCTTTGCGGCCGTCCGTCCCTTCCGGGAGCGGGCGGCGAGGGCGATTGCTTCGTGCGTCATGGAGCCGGCCGCGGCCCGGTCGGCAAGGGCGGTTCGTGCCCGGTCGTCAGCGACTTTCGAGAGCTCGTAAGCCGAACGCGCGGGGATCTCACCCCGGGCTACTCTGCGTTGAATCTCCTCGGGGAGGCGCAGCAGGGCGAGCGTGCGGCTCACCTTCGAGGCAGGTATGCGAAGGGCGAGGGCGAGTTTCTTCCCGTTCCACCCGTTGATGTCCATGAGCGTCGAGAAGGCCCTTGCCTCCTCCATGGGCTGGAGGTCTTCGCGGAGCAGGTTCTCGATGAGTTGCTGCTCCAGGACCTCCGACCTGGTGAGACCGGCCTCGTGGAAATGGCAGTCGATGGTTGGTAGGCCCGCGAGCTTCGTGGCCCGCCACCGCCGCTCGCCGGAGATGATCACCCACATGCCGGCATCCTCGGACCAGCGGACCCGGATGGGGCTCAGCTGCCCCTTGTCCCGGATGCTCTGGGCCAGCCTCTCGAGCGCATCCTCGGTGAACTCGGCTGCGCGGCTGCTCCGGGTCCGGCATCACCTTATCGATTTCAACCCGGCCGACATTCCGGAGCGGCCGTCGGCCGGCGTCGCGCTCGAGCGGTACGGGGCTGAGCCTCGGCCGCTGGTCCTGCTCGCGGACGCCCATCGACTCGGCCAGGTTCCCTCCGAGTTTCTCCAGAAGTGTCCGGGTCGTAGCCATCTAGGCGAGCCTCCGGCTCTCCTCGCCCGCGCAGGCTCGCCGCAGGATCTCCTCGCCCAGCTTAACCGTGAGCAACGCCGCGCGCGAGTGCGGGCTGTGCCTGGTCACCGGCACGCGACATGCGAGTGCCACCTTGAATGCGGCGGCCTCTGGGATGACGGTCTCAAAGACGGTCTCGCCGTGTATCTGGCGAAGTTTCCTTTCGTAGGCTTGGTGGATGAGCAGCCGCGCATCACGCCGGGTGACGAGATGGCCGAGGAGATTCAGAGTCGGGTTGAGTCGCCGCGCGTGTTCGACAGCCTGGTGCACGACTCGCAGGCCCTGAGTGCCGAAGTCCTCCGGCGGGACCGGGATGAGAACATGATCGGCCGCCAGCATGGCGTTCCAGCTGCAGGAGTAGAGATTCGGCGGACAGTCGATAAGGACGAGCTCATATCCGGAGAGCTCGCGGAGGAACTCGCGGAGGGCGTACTGCCCGAGGTTTGTGAGTTCGGGAGAAGGTGTGTTGAACGGCGCGAGCGACTGGTTTGCGCAGACGATCGAGAGCTTGGTGAACGGGGTGCGAACCGGCAGCGATCGCAGCCCCGAGAGGAGTGCATCGTCGAAGATGGCGGCCAGCGTCTCGCGGGCATTCAACGTCTCGACTTGAGCCGACCCGAAGAAACCCTGGCTGAGCGACCCTTGCGGATCCGCGTCCACGAGCAGAGTGTTCAGCCCGGTCTGCGCGAAGTAACCGGCGAGGTGGAAGCAGGTAGAGCTCTTCCCGCATCCGCCCTTCTGGTTGAGGAGGCACAGCGTGATCGCGGCCATTGTCGGTATGGGCTCCCTCCCCGTTTGTCGCGCACGGCGTCCCAGCCGGCGGAATTGCCATTGGCAATTCTTTGTAATCCCACGAACTCTTTGGAGATACCCTGGCACGTGGCGACAGGGTGGTCAAGTCGGAGTTTGCTGGGACGCGTCACGATGCTTCGCGGCGGCCGGAGAGCTCTTCGCCCTATTCCTATTCTTCTTCCCCCACCCGCGTTCCTTTAACGCGTTTGTACGTACTCTGTACAGGTACTGTATTAGTACATTTAATACGTTAGTACTTTACCTCTAGAATCCTCCAGTGGTTCCAACAGGTTAGGGGGTCCCTTGCGAGTGAAAGCACGAACCCGAGGACTCTAGCGCGAGTGAAAGCACGAACTTGAAGATTGGCGCCGCGAGTGAAAGCACGAACGGTGCGAGTGAAAGCACGAACGGCCACCCCGACCTGTGGATAACTTCACAATCCGCCTGCTACATGGGCCGCCAGCGATGGGCCTCCGCCGTCGCACAGGGAGTCCCATCGTAAGATTGGCCCCGTTTCACCCCGCCCGCCCGCGTGCCCGCAGGCCCGCGAGCAGGCTATCGGCGAGCCGGGCTTCGAAGGCATCCCGCTCCGCCTCTCGACCGGGCGCATTGCTGGGCCTTCGGAGCGGGCCGAGGCCCGTCGCGGACCGCTCGATCTCGGGGAGGGACAGGCTGAGGGCCCGCAACAAGGCTCTCATCACATGGCTCGCATGGACCCTCGATCCCGTCGCCCGCTGATAGACGAGGACAAGCTCGTCGAGGGTCTCGTCGGTGCTGCGGGTAAGGGTGAGCTCTCTCTTGACGTCGGCGGGCTCGCCGGTGGGCTCGGGCTGGACGGAGACGGGTTCACGCGCTCCCGCGTCCCCGCCTGCCCGCATGCCCGCTTGCGCGGGGGCGGGCTTCACGGCGGCCGCGCCGACGCCCGGCTCGAGCAGCTTGGCAATCGAGCTCGAAGGCGGAATTGACGAGAGTGGTTTCGGCATGGTGTCGATCTATCCGATCACGAGGTTGTCGGGGCCATCGACGGCATCCTCAATCGGCGGGAGCGAGTATCTCAGGCTACCCTCGAGGAACGACTCGCGGTTCAGCACGCGCTGCTCGACCTCGAGGGCGAGGGACCGGTACTGCTGGGTCACCTTGTGCTCGCCGTATGCGTCAACTTGGAAGAGCGTCTTCCCCCGCCCCGAGCATTTCGGGACCGCCGTGGCCTGGGTGATCTTCGTCTGGAAGGCCCTACCTGGGAGCTCGCGTGCGACCAATTCCTCGACCTCGGCGGCGAGGCTTGTCCGCGTGTTAACGCAGGTCAGTACAACTCCCAAAATCTCGAGACCGGGATTCCGACGCGTCCTCACGTCGGCGATGTCCTTGAACGCCTCGTTGAGCCCCCCCACGGAGAGCGGATGCGGGAAGGCAGAGAGGAGGAACCAATCGGCGATCGAGTAGGCGGCGACGGTCGTGGTCGCACCCGCCGACGGGGGGGTGTCGAGGAAGATGAAGTCGTATTCCGGGCGGGCGAGCCTCACCGGACTTTGGAGGAGGCCCGTGCGGTCGACGTACTTCGAGAGCAGGCTGTCGAGTTCCGAGAGTTGGGGCCGTGCGGGAATGAGGTGGACACCGGGGGGCATGTCCTCGGTGATGGCGAGCGTCCTCGGCGTCTCGGAAGTCGTCAAGAGTTCGAGCGTGCCGGCGAAGCTCTGGACGGGAACACCAAGATGCTTGGTTGCCCCGGCGGCCGGGTCCAGATCGATGATGAGGCTCTCGTAGCCCCGCTCCCCCAGTGCTGCCGCGAGGTGGACGGTATTGGTGGTCTTTCCGACCCCGCCCTTCTGGTTCCCGACGGCGACAAGGATGCCCATCCTGGTTGTCATTAACCCTCCCGTTAGTATTCCCGCGGGCCCGCCTGCCCGCGGCCCCGCAAGCGGGGTTCTTGCGCACACTGCCGGATTTCGAGCGATCGCACAAGCGGCCGCGAATGGAGGGGCCGACCCTCCCGCGGTGGCCTCCGGCGAAAGGTTAAGGACGCTCCTGCGCGCGCCCGTGTGCGGGGACGCGGGCAGGCGGGATGCAAGCATAAGTGGTTGCCCGGTAAGCAAGTTTGGCCTTGAAGGCGCGTGGCTGCACCCGCCTGCCCGCGGACGGGCCCGCGGGAAGGCGGGTGCAATACGGCCGGCCCTCGTTCGTGCTTTCAGTCGCGCCCCACGGCGCAACGCGCCAACAACGAGAAACCCCGTCCTGGTCCGCCGCCGCACCGTTTACCGCATCCTCAAGTCGTTGCTGTGACGGACCAAGCAGTGTGGTATGGGCCGTGGCATGGCCATGATCATCCAAAAAAAAGGAACACGCGACAGGATCGCCCACGCCAGGCAGCTGCCCATTCCAATTTCAAGTGTGCTCTCCGAAATAATTCGTAACAGCAGCGTCATCCCGGATGATCCACGAGGCGAGGCGGGTCCAGGAGAGGGGACCCTGGAGGACACCGAAACTGAGGCGACCGGGAGATTCGACTTCGACCTGGCCGAGTTCCCACTCTTCCGGTTCTACAAGAACGCCCCGGGCCGGCTTGATCGCAACCCACTCGTCTACACCGACACAATCCGTGGACGGGCCGGTGAGATGGTTGCTCGTGAGTGGAAGGCCTATCCCGGACCCTTCGGTTTCGGCGGGCCAAGCACGCAACTCCTCCTCTACGACCTGCTCCAACTCTACGCCAAGCAGGGGTGTCGCGGCGCGCAGCTCATGTTTGGCACGATCCGCTCACTCCTCCACCGCCGGGGGGAGAGAAACCCATCTAAGCGGGATTACGAGCGTGTCCGCAGGGACATGGACATCCTCCGCGGTTACGACTTCCACTGCCGGAACGCCTTCTGGGACCAGAAGCGGCGGGCTTACGTTGACATGAACTGGAGGCTGTTCGGCTCGGTGTTCTACTTCAGGGAGCATGCTATCGGGGGCGGTGAGGAGCTGCCGTTTGGCTTCATCGAGGTGAGCCCCGTGCTCCAGGAGGTCGCCCGCAGCCGCGGCTTCTTCCCACTCGGTTTCAGCTCCGAGCTCTTCTATAGCCTCAGGCCGCTCGAGCAGCGGCTAGCCGTCTACCTCTCCAAGAAGTTCGTCTCGCAGCAGGTCCACCGTCGCCACGTCGAGGACCTCGCGCGGGCCCTTCCAATCGAAGCCGGGCGTCCGCGGGATGTTCGATCCATCCTCAAGGACGCCGCCCAGGGGCTTCTGGACAAGCGGCTCCCGACGTTGAGATCGTTCGGGCTCACTGGACCGAAAAAAGGCCGATGGGTGGCCGAGTTCGTGCGGGGAGCCGCACCCCGGTGGCGAAGCCCGACAGGACGAAGTACCGGAGAGGGCGGATCGATCGAGCTCGACGAACTGGTCGAGCGGATGATCCGAGAGAGCCACGGAGCCGATGATCGGGTCTGGTGGGTCCAATGCGCGACCCGTCTCGGCCGGGGGCCGGTGGAGAGGGCCCTCGGCCTTCTCCGCGACGCGTGCGAGGTAGGGCATGTACGTAACAGGGCTGCGTTGCTGACGAAGATCCTCAAGGACATTGCAGAGGAGGGAGGCGTCGCACTGAGATGATGTGTAAATAGCACCGGGCGAGAGGATCGGATTCGGCCCTCGTGCGGCGACGCGGGTCTAGAAGCAAGGGCTGCACCTAGAAATCTCGGAGCACCCGGATGCCAGCCTGATAATTCGCTGCGGTGCGAGCTCCAAAGTATTAGGGCGTGCTACCATGTCCCAATCGACCCGCGACGCGCAGGGGACCAACGGCTTCATCCCGCTCAATCGACCTACTCCTCGAGAACCCGTACCGTAACGCGGCCGTCCCGGGGCCGCAGATCCAACGCGAGCGTGAACCTTCTCCCTTCGATGTGCTCCCAGGCCACGCCGACCGGATGCCATTCACCTTTCTGGTTCTCACGGTCCTTGACCCAGTAGGCAATATGGATGGGTCGTCGGCCGCCTGCCAGGCCCGCCTCGTTCGCGTTTGGCTCCGCCATGGTCTTCCTCCGTGTGAAAGCGGCCAGGCCAATCGCGGACTGGCTTGAGGGATCGAAGACCAAAGTATTGGGTGCGGCAAGAGAAAATGTGCTGCCTCCGCAGGGAAGCGACGAAGTCTCTCAAAAGGGGCATCCACGCAGTGTCAAGACTCGCGACCTCGAGACGATTGTTGCTTTACCGAACGTAGCCACCGTGCTAGGGTCGGATCGTGTTAAAATCATACGTCGCTATGGCATCCTCCCGGGGTCTTCTGACTCTCCTACCGGAGAGCGAAGCCATTGTCCGGCACCTTGTCGAACGGGCCTATCGGAGGCGTCGCGAGTCAAGGCTTTGCCTCTGGGTCGTCATGGCCGCAGAGGACGCGGAGCGAGTGGCCGCCGAGATCGAGGCCGGTGACTTCCTCTCGGCGCTCGTCACGCTCGACCGCGAGGCACGGCAACTCGGGTCCATCCTGCCCCATTGAGTGAGGCAGCCAGAGATTTGGCCATCACTCTGGGTCATGCGCGGTCAACTCCTGTCATCATTCTTTGATTCGAACCGAGATCCGCTCGACGATGTTTCGAGTCACTCGCTTCTTCCGGCGGTCATACAGGGCGGTCGTCCGTGAGTCCGCATGGCCCGCGAGGTACTGGACCTCGTCGATCTCTGAGCCGTGCTCGAGCAGATCGGTGATCGTCATCACTCGGAAGGAGTGAGGCGAGAGGCGGGAAGGGAGTTCCGCGTCCTTGAGCCGTCGCTTGACCATCCTGCACATATCGATCGCGGTCATCCTGTTCGTGCTGAGGGCCTTAGTACGGCCCATGGCCGTCCGAAAGAGTGGGCCCTCCTTCGGCTCGAACTCCAGGCCTGCCGCCGCCCGATATGCGAGGATAAATCCTTCGAGGTCGTGGCGGACGGGGATCTCCCGGCTCTTGCCGCCCTTCTCGTCGAATCGGAGGGTCCACTGGCTGCCGTCGTGCGCGAAGTGCTTCAGGCGGAGTTTCGAGACGGCCCCGACCCGGGCGGCCGTGAAGGTCAGGACAGCGATGATGGCGCGGTCGCGGAGTCCCACCACATGGGAGACGTCGATCGAGGCGAGGAGCCTCTCCGTCTGAGCGACGCCGATCTCCGGCGTCTTCCCCTCGACGACCTGGTAGCGTTCTGTGCGGACGGACAGGGCCGGGTTGAAGATGACGACGTGCCGGATGACAAGCTTGTCGAAGAGCTTCCGGACGGCGGCGAGATGCTGCTTCTTCGTCGCGGGACCCCCGGGGTGCTCGCTGAAGTACTGGCCGACCATCCCCGGGGTGATGCTCACCAGGTCGGCCCCCCGGGCTTCGCACCAGGTAAGGAACCGGCGGACAGCGTGGAGGTAGGCCTTCCTCGTCGCCGCATTCGGGATCTCGGCCCGGAAGACTTCGTCCCACGCGAATCGGGCGGCTTTGCCTGCTCGCTGGACGATAACCGGGATCGGAGCCTGGCCACGATCGACGATCTCCGGCTGCTGCGACCCTGGTATGAATAGGACCTCGTCGTTCAACGGACGATCTCGATCCCGGTCGGCATCGGGAACCCGGCCCAGGTCTCGTCGGTCGTGAGCACGGGCAGGCCGAGCCTCGAACCAAGGGCGAGGCAGGAGCGATCCCCGAGAGACAATCCAAGGTGCCTGGAAGACGGGCGGAGCGAAGCGGCAAGATACGCGTCGCTCACTCCGAACGAGATGGTGTTGACGGGGAGGCAGGATAGCGACGAGAGCACCTGGTCCAGGACCCCTCCGTAGTCGAGTGCTGTCGCGACGACCTCGGAGAGGCTGACGGTGGAGATGACCACATCGTGCAGGAGTGCCCCGATTCGTTCACTCGCCGGCTCGCGGCGAAGGAACGCCAGAAGAGCCGAGGCATCGAGGACAACGCTACTCACCGCAGGCCTCAGCCGTTCGTCGTTCGTGGAGCAGTTCCCGGGACAGCATGACCTGCACCGGCGCGAGCGACGAGAAGAAGTCCCGGGACTGTTCGATGGCCCGGCTGAGCGAGGTGACGCGGATGCCTACCGCATCACTCGCGAAGAGCACTTGTTCTCCCTCGCGTAGGCCAAATTCATTTCGGAGCTCGACGGGGATCACGACCCGTCCGGCATCCGTCACCCTACCTCGGAATATCTGATTCATGCTGCCACCTCCCGGTATAGTCGGACATGGAACGAGAAATGGCATACGGGCCGGGCTCTGGCAATGGAAGAGATGAGTGCCGCTCTATGGCTCGTCATGGTCATCAACGTCGGCGTTCCGCCAAACACGTCGGACGTTGTCGTAGTGATAGAGAACCCCCTTTATCTATCACTGTGCGAACGCACTGAATCCCGAGGCTTGGCAAGCATCCGGATCGCTCGACGCCCGAATCCCTCATCGCCGTCATCGCTTTTTGACCCGCCGGCCCTCGGTCCGGGCGCCCCGCAGTTCCCCCCGCTCGTCGATTGTGGCATAGAACACCTCGGGTAGAAGCTGGCTAAGGAAAGGTTAAGGCGACAACGAGTCACTTGCCCCTGCAGACGTCGGCTGAGGCCGCCGTGCGCGGGGTCTGTGCCTTCGGGAGTCGCCATCCCGGCACGCCCCACCGTTCCTATTCGGTGGAGGAGTTCGTCGTGAGTGACGAAACCGCGGTCAAGGTCTTGCTCACTGTGGTCAAGGGTCTCGTCGGTGGCATTGCTGGGTGTTGGCTCCTAAATCATCTGCGGGACCGAGTGATCTACCCGAAACGCTACGGCCGACCGCCGGATGTTTATTGCACGGTCATCAGTGCGATGGTGGGACTGGTCGTCCTCCTCGCAGTCTGGGTGAGCTGGATGGGCTGGTCACGTTGAAGCGTTATCCGCCGTTCGCCCGTCGGGTCCTCGCCAATCCCGAGCCGGCCCGAACAACGCCGAAGCGTGTGCGCCGCTGCAGCCGCCACCGGGGCGCGAGGCTGAGCCGGATCCTAAATCAGGCCGAGGGGTGCCTGTTGAGGTACGATGTTCTCGGATGAGGGCGAAATGACGGCTCAGATGAGGCCGTCTGAGCTCGACGAATCCGCCAGAGAGCGGTCGCAGAACGAGCCGTGGGCGCCGTGGAGGGGGTGATCGCGCAGGAGGTTTCGGACACGGTTCCACCTTCGCCGGCTCACCCCACCAATGTCGGCGGGACGACGTCACAAAAACCATGGGACGCGGGCTTCCATGCCCGCGTGCTGCGTAGCCTTAGATGCCCTCGCTCTGCACTGCCTCGTAGATGAACATCATCGCCAGGTCGGCGAGCTTGGCGACGAGCGGTAGGTCGTCTCTGTTGAAGCTCGTCGTGCTCTGCCAGTGCTCCTCGCCTTCCGGCTTGTAGAGCCGGAAGAACTGCACGGAATGCCTGGCCCCGAGCTGGGTCTCGTTGCGCCAGATGACCGCCTTGACCCGGCCGAGCCGCAGCTCCTTCACCGGACCCCTGGGCTGATCGTCCTGGGCTCCCGTCTCCTCGCGTGCATCTCCGC
The DNA here is from genome assembly GCA_963771445.1 of uncultured Planctomycetota bacterium. Taxonomy (GTDB): domain Bacteria; phylum Planctomycetota; class Planctomycetia; order Isosphaerales; family Isosphaeraceae; genus JAKAUH01. The sequence continues at coordinate 643,608 of CAVYTQ010000005.1, forward strand.
GAACCGGCGGGGCCTGCGTCCTGGTGCGTGCCATGGAGTCAGTTCTCCGAGGGGGTGAGGAGCGACGCGAGCCGCATGGTGAGCGCCGCGTGCTGCTGGGGGTTGGAACGCGCACGGTCGGCCAGGGCGCCCGTGAAGGCGTTGTAGAGGCTCCATGTCGTGCGCGCCCGGAAGTCGTCGTGGCCAGGTTCACGCCAGCCCCGCAGCACGTCCGGCAGCAGACGATGGCTCACGATCCGTCGCTCGTAGGCGCGGAGGATCAGGGACTCGGCTTCCACGTCGGCGAGCTGCGTGGCCCGCATCCGCTGGACGCGGCTCGCCTCGACGGCCCGGAAGGCCTCGAGCTCGCCGACGGCGCGGCCGATCGCCTCCCGGAAACGCTCGCGTCCGTTCGCCGTATGTTTGCGGCTCACCAGGAGTTCCGCCCGGAACGCCAGGTTGTCGCAGACGAAGACGCGGGTCCCGGCGACGAAGCCGAGCGGCAGCGTCTGGTTGGTGCTGTTCCTGATGCCGACGGCGAGGCTGACGCCGTCGGCGATCGGGGATCGGAGGTCGAGCGTGCCGAAGAACTGGGCGCCGTGGCGCGAGAGCGCCGAGCGCATCTTCTCGACGGCGAAGCCCGACTGGCCGACCGTCTCGAGGACGGCGTCGAGCACGTCGGAGTGCTTGATGGGGAACCAGGTCCTGGTCGGGGGCGGTGCGTTGACGAGCGCGAGGTCTTCGCGCGAGCACTCCCTGGCACCGACGTGGAGCACGAGCTGCGCTCCGGGCATGGGCGATCTCCTTCGACAGAGACAGTCCCGGCGAGGAGGTCCTGCGCTAGAACCTTCGGTGGCGTCGCCGGGCCTCCGTCGCGAGGCTCGGCGACTGCTCGCATCTACCCCGTACGGGTCATCTCACGGAAGCTGCGGGAGGGGAAGCGGCTAACTGAAAATCCGGCCTACCGATCCGTTGGTGGCAGGTCGAACGCTTTCCCTGCAGCGCGAGTGCTTCCCAA
>CAVYTQ010000006.1:0-16916 GCA_963771445.1 uncultured Planctomycetota bacterium
TGCGGTGAACATCTTGCCATCACGTAACGTAATATTAGCAGCGACATTAGGGAGGATATCAGCAGGTCGTTTCCCAGGAGAGTCCCCTTGCAGGTCCCAGCAGCCCAGACCTTGGCCAAGCTGCCCTTGGCCGAGGCAGTCTTGACGCTATGGCGGTGGGCCGCCGACGCCGACATCGTCAATCAGATCTTCGATGACAACCGCGGGCGGTGCTACGAGAAGATCTTCGCCTTCTCGACGATCGTCTGCCTGATCCGCGACGCCTTGCTCGAATACGACGGCAGCGGCAAGCGGAGCTTCGAGGCCGCCCGCGACCGCGGCGACCTGGACGCCTCGGCCCGTGCCGCCTACGGCAAGCTGGGACGGACCCCCATCCCCGTCAGCTCGGCCTTCCTGGCCGGCTGTACCCGGCGGTTCAGCGACATCTTCCCCGCGGATCCCCGGGCCCGCACGGCGCTGCCCGCGAGCCTGGACGGATACGAGGTCGTCATCCTCGACGGCAAGGCCATCAAGCGGGTCGCCAAGCGGCTCAAGGCGTTGCGGGGCATCGCCGGCGGCCTGCTGGGGGGCCGAGCCCTGGTCGCGCTGAACTTGCGCACCGGGTTGGCCGTGGCCATGCGGGCCCATCCCGACGGCGATGCCAACGAGGTCCGCTTCGTGGGCGATCTGGTCCCCGAGGTCCGCCGACTCATCGCCGGGAAGCGGCTCTGGGTCGCCGACGCCGCCTTCTGCGACCTGACCCAGCCGGCCCGGTTCGCCGAGCGAGGGGACGCCTTCGTGATCCGCCATCATCCCAAGGTCCCGTTCTTCGCCGATCCCGACCGCCCCGCTCACGAGGGGCGCGACGGAGAGGGCCGGCGCTACGTCGAGGAATGGGGATGGATGGGCAGCCCGCGGAATCCGAAGCGGCTGGAGGTGCGACGGATCACCCTGCACCGAGTCGGCGAGAAGGAGGTGGGCCTGGTGACGAACCTCCTCGATGCGGAGGCCGTGCCGGCGGTGGACTTGCTGACGGCCTACCTCAATCGCTGGGGGATCGAGAAGGACCAGGCAGACTCCACCTCAAGCGACAGGTGGTGCGCGACCCCCGGCGCCGGTTACGATCGGCGTCGCCGCGCTGCTTGAGTTGGCCGCGTGGTGCCGCAACTACCTGACCCCGTCAACCGGAGACATCGCATGCCCACCACCGCACGACCCATCGCTCCCCCCGCGCCTGAGCAGCCCGATCGCCGTGAGACCGCTGCCGGGCCCGGGGCTGTGGACCCGACTCCCCGCCGACAGGAGGCAGCAGCTCCGCGACCTGCTCGGCCGGCTACTCGTCCGGCTCCACGAGGCCATACGCCTCGGGGAGGGCGGTCATGAATGACGCCCCACGGTCCCCCAAGCTCAAGCCCTGGCACCTCGAGCGCCGGGCCATGGTCTACGTGCGGCAATCCACGCCGCAGCAGGTCAACGATCACCAGGAGTCCACCGCTCGCCAGTACGCGCTGGCCGACCGCGCCGTCGAGTTGGGTTGGGCCCGCGAGGATGTGCTGGTCATCGATGATGACCTGGGCCGGAGCGGCCAGTCGATTGAGGGCCGACCCGGCTTCCAGCGGCTGCTGGCCGAGGTCGCCCTCGACCACGTCGGGTTGATCCTGGGCCTGGAGATGAGCCGGCTGGCGCGGTCCAACCGCGACTGGCATCAGCTCCTCGAGCTCTGCGCCGGTTCCGGGTCCTCCTGGCCGACGTCGACGGGATCTACGACCCGGCCGACCACAACGATCGCCTCCTCCTGGGGCTGCACGGCATGATGAGCGAGGCGGAGCTTCATATTCTCAAGGAACGCATGTATCAGGGCAAGCTCAACAAGGCCCGCCGCGGCGAGCTGCTGGGCACGCCCCCGATCGGCTACGTCCGGACCCCCTCCGGCGAGTGGGCGATCGACGCCGACGAGCAGGTCCAGATGACCGTGCGGCTGATCTTCGATCAGTTCGACCGCGAGGCGACGTTGCACGGCCTGCTCCGCTACCTGGTCCACCACGGGGTCCGCATCCCGGTGCGACCCAACGGCGGTCCGAACCGGGGCGAGTTGGAGTGGCGGCGGCCCAACCGCGCCACGCTCTCGAACCTGCTGCACCACCCGACCTACGCCGGTGCCTACCGGTTCGGACACCGGCCGGTCGATCCCCGGCGAAAGCAGCCCGGGCGGCCGCACACCGGCAAGCTCATCCGCCGGCCCGAGGACTGCCTCGTGCTGATCCGCGACCGGCTGCCGGCGTACATCACCTGGGACCGTTTCTGTGCCAACCAGGAGCGCCTGGAGGCCAACCGGGCCCGGCACGACCGCCCCGGCGCACCGCGGAGCGGGCCGTCGCTGCTGGCCGGGCTGCTGCGCTGCGGCCGGTGCGGCCAGCGGATGTGTGTGCGGTACTCGGGGGCCAAGGATCGGCACAGCTACAACTGTTCGCGCAGCGGCTCCAGCTACGGCGAGCCGCTGTGCCAGAGCCTCTCCGGGCCCGTGCTCGACGAGCTGGTCGCCGGCCGGATCCTGGCGGCGGTCGAGCCGGCGGCGCTGGAGGCGAGCCTGGCTGCGGTGGCCGAGGTCGAGCGCGAGCGGGCCGAGCTGCTGCGGCACTGGCAACTCCGGCGCGAGCGGGCCCGGTACGACGCCGAGCGCGCGGAGCGGCAGTATCAGGCGTGCGAGCCGGAGAACCGGCTGGTGGGGCGCGAGCTGGAGCGGCGCTGGGACGAGGCGCTGAAGCGGCAGCGGCAGATGGAGGACGACTTCCGCGGTGGCAACGGACGGCCCCCGGCCGGCTCACGCCCGAGGACGAGCGGGCGATCCGGGAGCTGGCCCAGGACCTGCCGGCGGTCTGGCACGCGGCGACCACGGCGCCCGCCGAAAGGCAACGGATCGCCCGGCTGCTGATCGAGGGTGTGTCGGTGGCCGTGGACAAGGCCAGCGAGCGCGTTGAACGTGGAGATCCGCTGGGTCGGTGGCTCGGCCGAGTCGCACACCTTGTCACGGCCGGTGAAGCGCTATGACATCCAGGCGGACTACCCGCGGCTGGTCGAGCGGCTGCGGGCGTGGGGGGCCGAGGGGCTCAGTGCCGCGACGATGGCCGAGCGGCTCAACACCGAGGGCTTCCGGCCGCCGAAGCGAGCGGAGCGCTCCTCCGCCGCGATGGTCCGGCGGCTGCTGTGGCATCTGGGCCTGGCTCGCCGCGAGCCGCATGGCAGCCTCGCGGGTCTGGGTCGCGACGAATATCGGCCCGGGTCGCTGGCACGGCGTCTGGGGGTCACGCGCGATACCGTCCGCCGCTGGCTCCGAGCCGGCTGGCTGACGACCTGGCGCGACGCCGATGGGCACCATGTGATCTGGGCCGACGCCTCCGAGTTGCGGCGGCTGCGGGAGGTCCACCGGCTGCCGCGGACGTGGGCGAACAAGGGTCGGCTGGCGCGATTGAAGGTGCCGAAGTCCCGCCCGGAGCGATAGAGTGTCGGTGGCCCGGCTCACCGTGAGCCGGGCCACCTCACCCCGCTCTTGGAGGGCATTATGGCTGGCACATCGAGCGCATGTTCCAGCAGGTGACCGAGGTCTTCGGGCTGGAGCACCTCATCGGGACGAGGCCGGAGGGGGTGATCTTCCAGTTCGCGATGTGCCTGCTGCTGTACAACCTGATCCAGGTGGTGCGCGGCGTGATCGCCGCGGAGGCCGAGGTGGGGCGGGAGGAGATCTCCGGCGAGAAGCTGTTCGGGGACGTGGAGCGGCAGATGATCGCCTGGGGGGTGATGGTCACGCCGGCGGAGACGATCGCCCACTTCCGTGGGGAATGGACGGCGGGGCGGGTGAAGGCGCGGCTGAGCGAGTTGCTGGGCGGCGTGTGGCGGGATCGGTGGCTCAAGGCGCCGCCGAAGAAGAAGTCGCCGCCGCGGAAGGGGGCCCGGAGGCGGACGCACAGCTCGGTGTACCGGATCCTGGAGGCGCATCAGGAACGACTTAGGAAGGAGAAGAAACGTGTTCAGGTAACCTGAAGATGTTCACCGCAGTGGATCGGAGACCCGCGCCGAACAGTGAGCCGGTGATCGGTCGGTCGGGCCGGCTCGGATCGGGGGCAGGCAGGCCGGCCGACCGGATCGGGGGCAGGAGTCCCCTCCTACATAAAAGCCGGCCGGCCGGATCAGGGCCGGAGACGTTACACGGAGACGGGGAGGTCGAGCCATTCAGGCGGGACCGGCCGGTGCCGATCGATCGCCGTCGGATCGTCCGGCTCGCCATCGTTGAGCGGCCTCACAGCCCGGCCGCGTTCGACGACCTCGCCGCCGGCCCTCGTGGCGATCGCCCACCAGGCGCGGGTCGACGCCATCCCTGACGAAGCGGACCGAGCCGTCGAGGAAGCCGACGTTCACGCCCCCAGGGTGGAACGAGCTGGCACCGACGCAGACCGCGCCCCACTCGATCGGGTACGGCTGGCCCTGGAACACGCAGGCGTTGCGGTTGGGCGGCATGATGTGCGAGTAGCCGCCCCCCTGCCCCGCCGAGTCGGTGCCCCAGATCTGCCCCTTGCTGTCGAACCCGGCGAGCGTCGTCGTGCCCTGGCAGGCGTTCATATAAGTGGCCAGCGGCACATACAGGCCGTTCGTCGGCGCGGGCAGCGACATCACGTACACCTGGTTCGGGCCGAGGTCCGTGGTCCCGTTCCTGCCCCGGATCATCTCGCCCCAGATGACCGTGTTCGAGGTGCCGTTGACGATCGCGGCCAGGCGGACCGTCGGCGCCAGGCCCGCCACGCTGGCGACGTCGCCGGCGCCCATGAAGTACGCCGGCCCGTCATACCGGCCGCCGCTGTTGGTGGGGGTCGTGCCCAGGTTGTTGGGATAGCTGGTGTAGGCGATCTGCCGCGCCCGGCCCCGGTGCCGGCGACGTCGTAGGTCCCGCACGGGACGTTGGCGTCGGACGGGCAGAGGAACACGTTGACGGCCGTCGTCAGGCTGGTCGCGTTCTGGGCGCGAGCTGGAAGAAGCTCACGTTCATCGCGTTGAAGAGCGCCGCCTGCTCGAGGTAGGGCAGGACCCGCGCCTTCATGCTGAAGTTGTTCGACCACTCGGGCCCCGTGGCCGCGGCGGGCGGCAGCGCGCCGGTCGCGTCGCAATACCCCTGCACCGCCAGCCCGAGCTGCTTGAGGTTGCTGGCGCACAGCGCCCGACGCGCCGCCTCGCGCGCCGCCTGCACCGCGGGCAGCAAGAGCGCCACCAGCACGCCGATGATCGCGAGGACCACCAGGACCTCGATCAGCGTGAAGCCGCGTCGGTGTTCGACACGCGGAAGGGACCTTCATGGCTCGCCGTTCCCTCCGAAAAGACAGGGCCGAACCGTCCCGCTCGTCCCATGACAATCGTACGAGCCGGCGCGGTGGACGTCAACGGGAGGAGGGAGGCGGCTGATCTCGGAAGCGGAGGCAGCCTGGTTCATTGGACCTCCGGCATGATGCCAAGTCGCTGTTGCCGCTCAGAACAGTCCCCGGATCTCCTCCAGCTCGGCCTGGACTTCATCCCAGGTGGGGGCAAGGGACCGAAGCACAGGATGCGGCATTGGGCCTCGAAGCCGGCGGCAATGATGGCGCGGAGTTCGGCCGCTGGGAACAGGGCGTCGCTTTGCGCGAAGGACATGTCGGGCGGAGGCACGTAACTCTTCGGGAGATGCTAGGTGCTGATCTGGTCGTAGTCGGCCTTGATCGCCGCGTACTCCGCCGACTGGTGCCGCCCTCGAAGATGACCCGGGGGCCTGCCGCTCCCTCGATGATGCGCAGGGCCTCCGTGACGAAGTAGTCCTTCTCAAGGATGGCCTCGCGCAGGCCGCGCGGGCGAAAATGCTCCGCCGCGCGGGTGATGGCCCGCTCGAAGTCCGGGTGCTCAAGGAGTTTTATTGGGCTTGCGATCCTTCGCCTGCCATCGCCGCGCGTACGCCAGCGCGGCGAGGATTCCGAAATCAAACCGGGAGAGGGATTCAGGCCCTCTCGCAATTCGGCGAGGACGCTGTCGGGCTGGCCGGCCTGCTCACCGATGGCCCCGAGCATCGCCCGGACCCGCGGGGGTTCGGTCGGGGCCGCTTTCCGCAGTCGCTCGAAGCGTCCGGGCTCGCGGAAGTTCTCATTATCGTCGATCAGGAGGACGGTCTTCGTTCAGCCTTCGACGTGGGGCGGGCAATCCGGCCGCATGGATCGGGCCATCCTCACCGGTGAAGACCTCGAATTCGGTACTCGGCGCTCGCCTGACGACATGGTATCAAGCACTTTCGACGACCGCTGCTAAGGGCAATCTCGCGAGGCCCAGGAGGAGATTGTGTGCATGCATTTTATGTTCCAGGGCCCCCAAAACCCCCTGTACCCCCCCTGCTCTCTTCTCTCCCCCTACATATAGGATGTACCAGGTTTGCAAACACTGAAATGCACCTATCGGCGTAGAGCGGCGTTTTCTTGACGCAAGCCCTTTGGCCAGAAGCAGAAGAAATATTTGGAAATTAATAAAGTTTTCCGGCGCAGCGGCGGTTTCCATGGATCGGTTCATGTTTGGCCGGTTTTTTGTAGTATGGCGTGAGCCCCAGAAGCCGCTCTTGGCGAGGCGGAAAGCCTCAAAGCGGCCCATCTGGCGCAACAACTGTCAACTCCACGAGATGCCGGGTGAGACAATCCCAATCCACGGGCCCGGCGACGAAGGAAACGGCCCTGGGAGCCGGCGAGTGCGTCATGTTATGGTCCAGGCTTGAGCCGGGCCCGGGTCTGGCGATAGGCGTCGAAGTGGCGGTCGGCGTAGGCGTGATAGTCGAAGTCAATCGCGGAGGCGACGGTCTGGATGGTCGCCCAGAGGGCCTCGCGCAGGGTCGAGGCGGCACGATGGATCCGCAGCTCGGCGAGCTCGTGCGGATGGACGGTGCCCCGGTAGGCGGCGAGCACCTGGTGCTCGCCGTGTTCGTCGAGCTCGGCGCCCGCGGCGAGATTGGCCAGGTCGAACAGGGGGTTGCCGACGCCGGCGTATTCCCAGTCGACCAGCCAGAGCCGCCGGCCGTCGTCGAGGATGTTGGCCGGCAGCAGATCGTTGTGGCACGGCGATGGGCGGAACGGTCGGAGGCGATGCGAGAGCTCGCGGGCATCGTCGAGCAGGTCATCGATCCCGTCGGGCAGGCGGGCGCCGAGGCGGTCGGCCGTCCGGGCGTAGGTCCGCGCGGCCTGAAAGGGGCAGAAGTACAGGACCTCGCCGGTGATGACGTCCCTCGAATCGTGCAGCCGCCGCAGGATCGGCGCCAGCCGGGCCAGGGTCGCCGGCTCGCGGACGTCTGTGGCATCGAGGGTGCGGCCGTCGATGAACCGGGTCACCAGCAGGCCGGGCTCGTGGTGGACGAGCTCGGGCGCGATCCCCAGGTTGCTCGCGGCCTGGTGGCAGGCGACCTCGTTGCGGCGGTCGACGCCGAGGAACGCGCGGTCCTCGCAGAGCCGGGCGACGCAGGCTGTGCCGCTGCCCCGCAACCGCACCGCGAAGTTGTGGTTGGTGATCCCGCCGGGGATCGGCGAGACGTCGAGCGGCCCCCGGGTGAGTTCGAGCCGCCGCAGGCGACGGATCAGCCGTGCCTGTTCCTGACGAGGCGGTGATGGCGGCATCAGCCGTCGAGCTCCCGATCCCACAAGCTCGGAGCCGCGGCCCCGACCATCGCCGGGTCGGCCGATGGTAGCGGCCTGTGCTTCCACGCGAGCCGCGACCGCAGGGCGGCGAAGAGCCTTTCCTGATCCGAGCGAGATACCGAGCGCATCCAGATCGCGCTCTGCTTGAAGACCGGGACATCCGCACGATCCCAGACGATGAAGTGGTCCCACCACAACCTGTCGTCGCGGATGATCTCGCAGCCGGTGATTTCCGACCAGGGGATGAAGGTCAGCCGGCCCAGGATGTCATCCGGCGCCCGGATTCCCCGGTCGTTGATCTCGCATAGGAGGAACGGCCGGCATCGGAGCAAAAAGACCCCGACGGCCGTCACGAGCGTGCTCACGCTGAAGACGAGGATCGTCTTCGTCCAGGGTTCGATGGGGTGGCTCGGTGCCATGACCATCGCCAGCAACAGGCCGATCAGACCCACGAACATCAGCGCGGCCCCCACCGCCCGGAAGAGCACCATGTTCCTGGTGATCCGGACCGGGATCGCACCGGCCGGTGGCCTCACAACTCGGCGATCACTCGCCCGGAGCCGCTCGACGGACCGGCTCCGCACCCGGATGCCGAAGCACGCGAGCCCCACGGGCACGAGGACTCGTGCCGAGAGCCAGGCCGCCACCCAGAAGAACCCAAAGCTCCCCCCGATGGGGTTGTGGTCGAACAGGCTTTTATCGATCAGCGCTATCGGGAGGAGAAGGACGAACGACACCGGGACCGAGACGAGATCGGCGAATCCCGGGGAGACGCTTCGTGGCGGCATGACCGGTCCTCCATTTCGTTCCATGCGAGCATACCAGATTCCCGTCTCCATGAGGCCCTGTCGCGGGGACCTTGAAGCGGTCCGCGGCGCGTCGGACAATGACGCGCCTTGGCCGCACTGCGATCCTCGGTCCGTCGCGCCGGGGAGATCGTGCCATGCTCGGACGTCTCGACGAAGTTCATTGAGGCGAGCTGCACGCGGCCTACGGGCCGGCGGAGTGGATGCCCGAGGCGTTACGCGGCCTGCTCAACCCGGGGGCACGCGCCGGGCTGGCTCGAGGGAGGCACGTATCACCAGCAGACGGTTGACAAGGCGGCGGTCGGTCGGGCCCGGCCCGGTCCGTTGTAGCTTGTGAGCGGTCGGTCAGGCCCGGCCCGCCCCGGTCCCTTGTAGGAGCCAGCTCCGCTGGCGATCGGTCGGTCGGGCCGATCAGGGCGGGGCAGACAGCCGTTCCGACTGCCGGTCGGCCCGACCGGACCACGGATCCGGCAGGGACCGGACCGCTGCCGACCGACCCGGCTCATTCGCCGACGATCCGCCATCCCGCCGTTCGTCGCTCACAACACGACTCCGGAGCTTTTCGGTTCATCGCGGGCTGTCCACCCGATCGAGCGCAATCACGGCGGCATCAGCCGTCGAGCTCGCGATCCCACACGGGTGACGCCGCGGCGCCGGCCATCGCCGGGTCGTCCACCGACAGGGGTTTGTCGGTCCTCGGCAGCCGCGAACGCAGGGCGGTGAAGAGCCTTTCTCGGTCCGAGCGCGGTATCTCGCGCATCCAGGTCCGGCTTTGCCGGAAGAGCGGGAGGTCCGCCTGATCCCAGACGATGAAGTGATCCCACCACGACCTGTCGTCGCGGATAATCTCGCAGCGGGAAACCTCCGACCAGGGGATGAAGGTTATCCAGCCGACGACGTCGTGCGGCGCCCGGATTCCCCGGTCGTTGATCTCGCACAGGAGCAACGGCGGGCATCGAAGCAGCAAGACCCCGGCTGCCGCCAGCACCATGCTGATGCCGAAATCACCGAATGTCTTCGTCCAGGGATCCATGGAGTGGCCCGGTGCAATGATCCTCGCGGGCGCCAATCCGAGCAAGCCCACTAGGAGGAGCATGGCCCCCACTACCCGGAGGAGCCCCTTGTACCGGGTGATCCGGACCGGGGGTGCACCGGTCGAGGTCTTCACTCCTCCGCGATCGCCGGGCTGGAACCGCTCGACGGACCAGCGACGCACCCGGATGCCGAAGCACCGGAGCCCCAGGGGCACGAGGAGGTGCTGCGCCAGTAGCAAGCACACCACCCAGATGGGAAGGGCTGCTCCACTCCAATGGTAGCCGAACATGCGCTGCGCGATCAGAGTGGTCGGAGCGAGCAGCAAACAGGACACCGGGACCGCGAGGGAATTGACGAATCCCAGGGGGACGCTTCGCGGCGGCATGACGAGGCCCTCCATTCTCAACGAGATCTTACCAGATTCCCGTTAACGGTTCTTGATCGGAATCATCGAAGGGCGCTGCCATCGCTATCTTGAAGCCGGCCGCGCCGCGTCGGACAATGACGCGCCTTGGCCGCACTGCGATCCTTGGTCCCGCCGCGCCGGGGAGATCGTGCCATGCTCGAACGACTCGACGAAGTTCCCTGGGGCGAGCTGCACGCGGCCTACGGGCCGGCGGAGTGGGTGCCCGAGGCGCTGCGCGGCCTGCTCGACCCCGATCCCGAGGCTCGCGAGCACGCGCTGGGCTGGCTCGAGGGGGGCACGTATCACCAGCAGACGGCCGACGAGTTGACGCCGTACGTTGTGCCCTTCTGGATCGAGCTGGCCGGCGACCCCGCGACTCCCGACCGGCCCCAATTGCTGCGGTTCCTCGCCCGGCTGATCGGATCGGAAGACATTGACCCTGTGGCTGACCAGGAAGCGGAAAAACGGGTTGCGCGGCGAAACTTCAGCAGTATGCGGACCTGCCGCATAGCCCGACGGCGTTCTACCAGGCCCAATGGCGAGCGTGCCAGGCCGCGGCCTGGCGCGAGTCGGATGTCTTGCTCGGACTGCTCGAGGATGGCGATCGCGATGTCCGCGCGACCGCCGGCCTGGTGCTGGCCGTGCTCGTCAAGGACGGCGCCGCGGCGCTGCCCGCCGAGGCCCCGGCCCGGGCCGCCGCGAGGATCCGGGCCGCCATCGCCGCCGAGGCCGACCCGGCGGCCCGCCTGGGCCAGGTCCTGGCGCTGGGGACGGCCGCCTCGCGGTTCCCCGAGGCCCGCGGATGGCTCCGCGCGATCGAGGCAAAGGCTGATCTCGGCGATCCCGCCGGCCTGGCCGCGGCGCTCCGGCTGATCGACCTGGGCGAGCCGTTCGACGAGGCCGACGCGCGACCGGTTCGTCGACCGGGCGGTGCGGCTCGACGCGGTCGCCTGCCGGACGCTGCCGTGGTGGTCGCCGCCCTCGTCGTACGAGGAGCCGGATTCCTTCGTCAACGCCGAGATGGCCGTGCAGCTCCGTTGCACCCGACTCGCCAGGAGCCACCCCTGGCTGCGGTCGGCCGTCGAGGAGCGGGCCGTGACCGGACCCCCGGCCGAGCGGGCCGCCGCCATCCGGCTGATCGGCGGCCGTCGGAGCGGGCATGATGCCAGCCCGCCGATCGCGGTCGAGCCCGACGCCCCGCTCGTCGTCCGGCTGGCGTCGGCCGAGGTGCAGATCGGGAGAGATGCCCGGCGCCCAGGACCGAGGCGTCGGTCGTCCTCGCGGCCCTGCAAGATGCCGACCCCGCGCTTCGCCTGCGGGCGGCGCGGGTGCTCGGGGTGCTCGACGCGGACACCCTCGTGGGGCGCGTCCATGAACTGACAGATATCGTCTGGGACGAGCGCGACCCATCCGTCCTGCACGCCCTGGCCGACGCCCTGAGTGGACGCCGGCACGGCGACAAGGGCCTCGCGCGGCCTCTCATTCGCCTGCTGAGGGCGTGGCTCGAGGCGCCCGAGGGCTCGCGCGATCGGACGGTGCGACGATCGCTCTGGGATTGCCTGGCGTCGCTGATGCCGCTTGCGCCGTCGCGTCGCGGCGCCGACTGGCTGCTCGAGCGCGTTCGACGACTCCGGCTCACTCGCATTCGACGCGCCCGATCGCGCGCGGGCCGTCAGCATTTTCCGCTCGCTGAGCTTGCCCGACTGGGAAATGGGCACGATCCTGGCGCGCTGGCTGCGAGAGGATCCCGACCTGCGCGTCCGGTTGGCGGCCGTCTGGTCGCCGTCCCATGCGATCGCCGGCATCGAGAGCCTGCCGCCCAGGGATGCCATCCTGGAGGCACTGGCCGACGACCCGGCCGAATCGGTCCGCGCCGCCGCGGCGGAGGCCCTGGCGCCCTTCCTGATGGACACCGACCACGACCCGGCGATGGCCGGGGCGATCGTGCGGGCGCTGGCCGCGGCCGTCGACGGCGACCCGAGCTGGCGGGTGCGGATGGAGGCCGCCCGCAACCTCGGCCTGGCGGCACCCACGGAGGAGGAGGCCCAGGGCGTCCGGTCCCGGCAGGTCACGCGCCATGCGGCGCTGGGCCAGTCCTCGGCCGGCAACGAGGTCGCGGTCGCGGCCCTGGTCCGCGCCGCGGTGGACGACCCGCGGTATGATGTCCGCAGCGCGGCGTGCCACTCGCTCCAGAACGTCGCGGCGGCGGTGCCCGCGCCTCATCGACCAGCTCCGATCGGCGTCGCCGGAAACGCGGGCTCGCGCGGCCCTGGCTCTGCAATCGGTCGGCAAGCCGGCCGTCGAGGCGGCGGTGCCGGTGCTGCTCGACGTGCTCCTCGCCGAGCCCGTGGTCGAGATCCGCCGACGGCTCGCGCAGGCCCTCTCCTCGCTGATCATCTGGAAGGATCCGAGCGACTGGATCGAGCCCTTGCGGCGCGCTGCGCGACCCAGATGACATGGTCCGCGCCGCGGTCGTCCGGGGCGTCTCGGCGCTCCGGTCCCTCCGCGGCGCCGCTGATCGGTCAGCTCGCCGAGTGCCTGGGATGCGGTGATGATTCCCTGCGCGAATACGCGCTCGAGGCCCTCACCCAGATGGGCCCGGCCGCCGCGTCGGGATTGCCCGCGGTGGTCGAGCAGCTTGATGCCCCGGCCGTCCGCGTGCGGCTGCTCGCGGCGAAGGCGGTCTGGGCCATCGGCGGCGAGGGGCCGCACCTCGCCGCGGTGCTCGACACGCTCGAGCGGATCGCGGGCGAGACGACGAGGAACGCCTCCCTCGGCATCAAGGGCCAGCTCAAGACGATCGCCGCGCAGGCTGCCGGCCGATCATCCCGCGCGGGGGCGGGTCAAAGCCCTGATCGAGGGCGTCCACGTCGATTCGCGCGAGAAGGCCCAAGGCGCGTAACGCTAGGGTTGCCCACGGCCGGGCGGGGAATCCGCATCGCAGGCTCCGACCCGCGGGGACGATCGAACCACAGAGGCACCGAGGCACAGAGAGAAGACGAGAAGGCGCCCGCGCCGATCGACGAGCCCATGGCGCGGTCCCCCGGCCCTTCCCTCCTCGGACAGGTTCGGTCTCCTTCTCTCGTCGGCTCGACTTGATGTCGAAGGCTTGTTGCGCGAGCGAGCCTGTTCGAGTGTGCGCGATTTCTCGGTGATATCTCTGTGCCTCGGTGCCTCTGTGGTTCGATCGCCCGAATCCCGTCCTGACCCGTGAGCCCGGAAATGCCACGACCTGACCGATAGGTCGCGCGGGCGGGCCGGACGGGCCGGACTGAGCCGGGGGAGACCCACGGTCCCGGCCGCGGCGTGGTCGGAGACCCGCGCCGAACAGGCCGAACAGACCGCCGACCTTTCCGGGCCCGTCGGCACCGGTTTGCCGAACGCCGTCGCCGGCGTGACGATCGGACTCGCGACATGCCGAGGATCGTGAGCCCCGGAAGCGACCTCGGAGGCGTGAGTCCTGCCGCCGACGTACCCCACGCGCGACCCCGGCCCGACTTTTACGGGGCCGATCTCCGCCGGCCGGATCGGTTGCGGAGTGGGCAGTGGCGCGTTCCGGCCCGGGGAATCCGGCCGCCCGCGATCCCGAAGAATCGGCGCCTGGCGGCGCTTGGCGGCAGGTTTTTGGACCATCGGGCGGCAGATTGCATGCACAGTGTTACCTGTGGGCTCACCTGAGCGGCCGCTTGACTGCCTGCCCCGTGCTGTCCGGAGGACATCGACCTCGGCCCCGTCACAGACCGAGCGCGATCCAGCCCGCACGTACGCAGTGTGCTCGTTGATCCGACAGACTGTGGCACAATCGGGGAAGTCAACGCCCCGGCCATCGCCACGGCGAGGATGGCCTTGCGATCTTCGTTGCCGACCCTGAACATGTGGAGGTGCAATCGACGCACCATTCGCGGTTCTCGACCCGGTGCGAAGGTCGGCCGGCTAGCCCTGTGGCCCCAGAAAACTGGCACATTAATTATGCGACCCCCCGTCAAGGGGGTTTGCATATCTTATTTCGGCTCAGAGTGTTGTGTCTGTTTGGACACTCGTAACGATAGGAAATTGCCTTGGTAGGCCAAACTGAATAATACCTCGAGTCGATTGACGTGCACCGGTCAGGGCGGAGCCGGTCCGATTACGGAACTGGGTCGCGTACTGGCGCGGTTCCGGTCTGGGCGAGAGCGGTGGGTGAATCCGGCGCCAGTCGGGGCAGGAAGCCGCCGGTCGGGCCGCCCGGTCAGAGAGCCGGCCGGGCAATGGGCAGACGGGTTGCTGAAGAAACCGCCAACTTGGTCTTCGATGGGCGCCAAAATCGACACGCACTTCCAAGCTGCGGGTAACACCCCGGAGAACGACATGGGCTCGATTTCGTACGACTCCCGACGAGGCCGGCTTGTCCCTGGTTTAGTTTGGCACTTCGGTAATGTCGTGAGTTGGGAGAAGGATGTCGACTTGGGGTGGGCGTTCGGAGAGTGGCTGGGTTCCAGCGAGGAGGAGCCACTCCACGAGTGTCCGGTTGACAAGTCTCATAAGACCGACACAAGGACCACCACCGTCGAGATCGGCCTCTGCGGCGGCAAATTCGTGCCGGACTTCCTCTCCCTGACGAATCACGGATTTCCAATCGTCTCCGGCACGTTCGCGGCCCGTCTCAAGGAGAGCCGATTGAAGGGTTATAAGCTCATCGATGGCGTAGAGATCTCACATAACACCAGCGAGGCCAAGCTTCCTCACTTGAAGCTGTTCGATGTCGTGGGAAGGGCGGGCTTCTGTCTGCGGTGGCGAGTCGAGCAGGCTCCAAATATCTGCCCTTACTGCAAGACTGAGCCGATTCTCTGCCCCGGGTGCGGGTGGCGCGACTTCTACGGATGTCCAAACTGCGCGCGCCGTGTCCACCATGGCGGCGGCTTCGATCTCGGCCCTGACGGCAAGAGCTTGGAGCTGGAGAAAGAGCCAGACAAGTGGATCGTCGAGGCTAAGCAGTGGGATGGCAGCGACATCTTCTACGTAGGGGGACACGGAGGAGGCTGGTTTGCCAACCGTCGCGCGACGCATTGGTTCGAGAAGTCCCACGTCTTGGGGATAAAATTCGACGAGTCCCTGCTGAACACGGAGGGCTTTGATCGGACCCTGCCCGACGGGTCAACCGTTTAGAGGACATCCTGGGACCTCGAGGGTCAGACCGGACCTTGATGGTCCGGGCCTTGAAGGACACCTCAAAAAGTACTGACGACTAATATTTCATCGTTTCTTGAAATGTGAGTTATGTTATTTTTGTCCGTATCCAGATCCGGTGGTCGATGGCCATGTCGCGGCGATCCTTGCTCGGGATGAACAGCACCGAGAACGCCATTGCGGCTTTGCTGGCACCGAGAGCGCCGGCGAAATCTGGCATGAAGACATCCACTTCTCCAACAGACAGGTTCTGACTTTTTACCCAGAAAGTCGAGAGGCCGGCAGGGACCATTGCTCAATCTCGACGCCGATTGCGTTGAGGAGGTCATCTTCCTTCTCTCCTCGAAAAGATGGCAGGCCACATCTCAGCCGGGTGCGACCGATGTTTGAGGTGAGGGGTCGCACGGGAGGGAGGACCCGGCGACTGACGTCGCCGGTTCGCCCGGCCGCCGCTTCGTATCACCCGGCCGCCGCCTTGTATCACCCGGCGACTGACGTCGCAGGTTCGCCCGGCCGCTCGCCCGGCGCGGGGGGAGGACGGACGTCGCCGGTCTCACGGTGCCGACTGCGGCGAACCGGCGACGTCAGTCGCCGGGTCCTCTTTCCTCCGATCCGTCGCTCATCCACCCGCTGCCGCCCGTCCGGTCATCCGCCGTCCCGCCGGTCCGGTCTGGCGGGCACCCCGGTCGGGACCGGCCGGGCCGTTCCGCCGGGGCCGGGGCGGCCCTGGCCCGTCACCCGACCGATCGTCACCATGTTCCCCTGCTCGCCCTTGGTGGGAGCTTCCCACTTGACGTTTCATCCCACCTGGAGGTAAAGTTCGTGAGATCCCATCGTCAGGAGGAGTCATGCACAGCGAGACCCGGACGACCGACGCCAAGGGCAGGCTGGTCCTGCCCAAGGGGTTTGCCAACGCCACCGTGATCGTCGAGCAGGTGAGTGAGAGCGAGATCCGCGTCCGCCGGGCCAAGGTGGTCGCCGAGGACGAATTGCCGTTCACCGAGGAATCATCGGCCCCGCTCTCCGACCGCGACCGGGACCGGTTCCTCGACCTCCTGACCAGCCCGCCTGCCCCGACGGCGGCCCTCTCCAAGGCGGCGGCTCGTCACAAGGCCCGCCGTGGCTGATTGGGATTGGGCCATCGAGCCGCTGGCCACGGACCACGAGCGGTCCAATTTCTGCTGCGGGCGACCGTCTCTGAACGAGTTCCTCCGCGCCCGCGTCAGCCAGTATGAGAAGCGGCGGATCGGGAAGACCTTCGTCGCCGTGCCCGTGGGTGGGAAGAACGTCATCGGCTATTACACCCTGGCGGCCGCGTCGGTGGCCTTCGAGCACCTGCCGGCGGATGCCTCCCGCAAGCTCCCCAAGCACCCGGTCCCGGTCGTGCTCCTGGCCCGACTGGCGGTCGATCAGTCAGCCCGGGGGAAAGGGCTCGGGGAAGGCTTGCTCCTCGACGCGCTCCAACGATCGCTCGACCTCTCCACGCGTCTGGGCGTCCACGCCGTGGCAGTCGATGCCCTGGATGACACCGCAGCGGCCTTCTACCGCAAGTACGGCTTCGTCCCTCTGCTGGACGATCCGCTGCACCTGTACCTACCCATCGCGACCGTTGCGGAACTGCTCGGATGACCGCCGTGGCGTCGTGCGCAACGCATGGGCGGCCGGCGGACGTGGGAGCGAAGTCCACGGAAGCGGACCCGTCCGGTCTGGTCCGGTCCGTTCCCACCCGATCGCATCGGACCGATCGGATCGGGCCGGACCGGGTCGGGCCGGTCTGTTGTGGGAGCGGCTCCTGATCGGCGATCGGGGGGAGGCGGCCCCTGGCCATGATGGGACGTACGCGCC
>CAVYTQ010000007.1:0-94082 GCA_963771445.1 uncultured Planctomycetota bacterium
AGAAGAAGGGCGACAAGACCGGGTCGATCTTGCGACATGGCCGGGCTTGGCTTCATCCCGGCCGTGACCACCGCCCGCTCTTGCGCTGGGAGTGGTGCGTCCCGACCAAATGCTTCCACGTGGGCGTCCGATTCGGCGAGCCCTACGAGGACACGTTCCAGCTCTCCGTCGGGTGCGGATTGTTCGCGATCTGGTTCACCGTCGAGCGGCGCGGCTGGTCCTGGCTCCCCACCGAACGGCGGTGCGAGATCAGCCTTCACCACAACTCGCTCTGGATTCAGCCCTGGTCTGCGCGAGAACGAGTGGCGCAGCGCCGACCCTTGGTGGGTGCGCGGGTGACCATCCACTTCGACGATTTGCTCCTCGGCAGGACCCGCCACGGGAAGCGCGAGATCTCCACGCACGAGGTCCTGATCCCGATGCCCGAGGGCTGCTACCCGGCGACGGTCAAGATTGAGGAGCACAGCTGGAAGCGGCCGCGATGGTTCCGCAAGACCCGAGTCTCGTGTTCGGTCGAGATCCCGGGCGGAATCCCGCACGAAGGCAAGGGCACCGCGTCGTGGAACTGCGGCGAGGACGGGCTCTGGGGTTGTGGGTGCTCGGGCGACTCGATCGAGAAGGCCATCGGCCACACCGTCGCGACGGTTCTCGACTATCGG
This sequence comes from uncultured Planctomycetota bacterium, assembly GCA_963771445.1. Taxonomy (GTDB): domain Bacteria; phylum Planctomycetota; class Planctomycetia; order Isosphaerales; family Isosphaeraceae; genus JAKAUH01. The sequence continues at coordinate 660 of CAVYTQ010000007.1, forward strand.
CGCGCTACGGCAAGGCCCGAGACCTCGAACCGGTCATCTCGCCGCGGGTGAAGGCGGCATGACCGACCTACCCCCGGGCCGAGAGTTGGACGCGCTGGTCGCCGAGAAGGTGATGGGCTACCGGCGCGAGAAGACTCCGCCCGATGCTCAGGGAGAGAACGGTGGAACGGACGTGCTCGTGCCGGCAGTTATCGACCACCCGCCGTACACGTATCCACCCCTCGGCCCGATCGGCCTGGCCTACTTCGTGCCGCGCTACTCGACCGACCTCGAAGCAGCCGGGCTCGTGTCGGCGAACCTGCCGAAACGCTGGCTCGCCGCCTACGACGGCCGCTGGCACGTCCGCGAGACGCTCTCCGTCACTCATCACGGCGAGTCGGGCGAGGCCACCTACACCACCAGGCCCCTTGGCTCTGGCGAGACGTTGGCTCACGCGATCTGCCTGGCCGCGCTGAACATCGCATCGGCCTGACCCACCTTCCTTTTGCTTGCCACCGACGGCCCGCGCTAGGGTCGAAAATGGGCGAGTAGCACAACGGGAGTGCAGCAGCTTTGCAAGCTGAAGGTTGCGGGTTCAAGTCCCGCCTTGTCCACTTTGATGGCTGCGGCGTGGTGGGAACGCGTGAGGTGTAAGCGGGATCAGTAGTAGCGTTACGAAGCGAGGCGAGGCGGTCCCGAACGGGAGGAGCGATCCAGACTAACGCGTTGACGCTCTGCCTCGACGAAGCCCGCAAGCCGGTTCGAATCCGGCCAGCCGCCTTTTGTCCGAGTTCTGTCCGAGAAGCCATTGTAATCGGCCCGAAACTTTGTAAACTGTGGGAGTCCGTCGTCGTTCTAGCCTGCAAGTGACTCGTGCGTAAGCTGTCTCGCTTCAAGGACTTAACCCCGACGGATTCGCACCCGGAAAGGTCCACGCAAGGGCCTACGGAACCGAAGGTTATAGGTTCGAATCCTATCGGGTGTACTAGCGACAGTAGCCGGCTCAGACCGGCCAGAAGCGTCTAACCCCCTGGAAACAGGGGGTTTTTCGTTGGCCGATGCCGGAACATCCGATCGCGTCATCACGCCAGAATCCGGCAGTCCCCGCCCGTTTCCGACCGGTGCGGTGGCCAAATGGTGGCCAAAGCCTTTGCTTATGGATGAGCCTTCCGACCCGGATTCCTCGGGGTCCGGCCAGTCTGAATCGGTCGGATCGGACATTTGCCGGTGGCCAACCGGCCCGTCCGTCCCGGTCATCGCCAGGGCCTCGGGACGGTCCCCGGCCGGCTTGAGGCTCGGCAGCATCGAGGCGGCGGCCTCGATATCGACGGCCCGGGGCTTGGTGTAGCGGCCGGTCAATTCCAGGCTCGAATGCCTCATGAGGCGTTGGACGACGCGGGGCGACACGCCAGCGGCGTCGGCCAGAGTGGCGGTCTGGCATCTCAGGCTATGGAAGTCAAAGAAGAGCGGCGGGAATCGGCACGGCCGGCGGCGCCTCGGTCCCAGAGGGCGGGTCGGCCGGGTCGGGGGGCAGTCCGGTCGTCATCCAAGCCCCGTTGGAGAGCGGGGCCGCTCCCATACCCCGGGCTATCGTGAGTTGCTCGCGCCTTCGTCGGCAGCTCTCGCAGGGACAGAAGTCCCCGTGATGGTGTGGCATCGTGGGTCCCCAGCTCGGGCGGGCCGGACCGACCGGCCGGCGGTCTGGGGTCCGCTCGGTCGGCCGGTCCGCTTCGGGCCTGGCGGTTCGCGGGCCGCCGGGCCACCCGTCCTTGCGATTGTACCCGACGACAGCACTCGCCCCGTATGATGTGGAATCGCTAGGCCGCGATGTGCAAGGGATTCGCGGACCGACGGACGCCTGTAAGTCCTTCGGGGGGATCGGGCAGCATGGGATTGCCCGGCCGGATGGCTGCATGGTAGGATCGCCTTTCGCAACGCACCTTGTGCCCCCTTTGTATCCGTGCTACGTTTTGGCGGCGGGGGCGAGGCGTCTCAGCGCAACCGGGCCGGTCACGCGGCGTGCCCACCAAGTCACACGGGTAAGATGCTCTCGGTGCGACTTGTGAGATGTGCTCACAGGTCCGAATTAGGTCGCTGGACTGGCTCCGCTCACTATGGAACTTGCTTACGCGTTTCTCGCCGATGCGGCTGAAATCAACCCGGTGGGTGGCCGATTCTTTGTGTTCAACGGTGGACTCGAAGTCGTCCAATGCCGGGAGTTCCCTGCGTTCGTCCCGACTTTGGCCATCGTTGCAAAGTTTCGAATTCCGCCTCATGAACGTCAGGCAGAGCACGAGGTGGTGCTCCAAAGCCTAAGACCCAACGGCGAAAGGCTTCTCGATCCTCTACCGACCTTCGTTCCGGTCGTGCCTCCAATCCATCCAGCGGATCGCCCGGCCTACCACACGCTTATTACCATGGTACACGGCGTGCCGATTCGAGAAGAAGGCCGCCATGTGATTACTTTCCGATGCGGCGATAAAGAGCTTGGCACGTTGAGCTTTTATGCTGATGTCGTGCCTCAATGACAATCTGAGATGAATCCATGTCGAGAATTACTATCAATAGAATCGACGAGATCCGGCCTCAATTTCTGCCCGGTCGCTCGACGAAGGGGTCCGGGGCTGGTACGGCCGACGTGAAAATACTGAAAGTATTCACACCGGATGATGATTCGGCCCGTTCGCAGACGGAGTCCAGCTCGCAAGGTCCGGATACCACATCTCTGAATATCGATCGGGAAGGCAACGCCTTTACGGTGGTCCAAACGGAGGGGGGCGCGTCGATCAAGTTTGAGGTTGGTGCGTATGGGTTTGCTGTGTCCGAACACCTCACCCATTATGCAAAGTTATATGCGGACATCATCGAGCAATGCTTTGGGAAGCAGGCTACGATGGGATGTTCACTCTATCGCGACCCCGAGGTCGGCGACCAATCTCTCGTGTTCGACGCCACGATCGTAGACGATCCTACTGTCGCGGTTCGACAAATGGAGGACTTCCGACGGCGAGTAGCGAGGGCTCTGCCAGCACCCTCGCGGCAGCTGTTTCGTCTGTTATTCCACACATTTTGAGTCATGAATTCCAGAGACTTTCATCGGTTTGCGGGAGAGCTGGCGTCACGCCGAGACCCCAGCGCCGCAGCGGTAAGGTCCGCTATCAGCCGGGCCTATTACGCTTTCTACCTTCGAGTCGTGGAACTCTTTCAAACGGCTGGAATCATTGATTCACGTGAGCCCTCGGCTTTTCACAAGAAAGCGGCCCTATGGCTGCAAAATTGTCAAGATGAGAATTTTGTTACCCTTGGCTCATCCTTGGATGGAAATAGGCTGCAACGCAATAGAGCGGACTACGAGATGAGGCGGCTGGATGTCGAAAAGCTGAACAACGCAAGGATTGTGCTCGAAGACATCGAAACTCAATTAAATAAGATAGACGCTATCATGCGGGACCCTTCGGCCGTAAGTCGTCTGGCCGAACAGGTGGCGAACCACCGGCATGTAACGAATGATCAGTAAGTGACTGTCCCATAAGGTGAACAAATGGGGTGTAGCGGGCGTAATCACGGTATGAGATTGCACCCTTACCCGAGTGACCTCACCGATGACCAGTGGGCCCTGATCGAACCCCACCTGCCACCCGAACCCGGCGGCGGTCGGCCCCGCAAGACCGATCTGCGGGCGGTGGTCGACGCCGTCTTCTACCTCACCCGCACCGGCTGCCAGTGGCGGTATCTCCCCAAGGACTTCCCGCCCAAGAGCACCGTCTGGCGGTACTTCGACAAGTGGCGGCACGACGGCACCCTGGATCACATCCACGACCGGCTCCGCACGAAGGCCCGCACGGCCGAGAAGCCCTACCACCCGCGCACCTCCGCCAGCGTCTACAGCCAGTCGGTCGACGCCAGTTCCGGCGGCGAGCAGCGGGGCCGCGACAACTTCAAGAATGTGGACGGCCGCAAGCGGCATATCGTCGTGGACAGCATGGGGTTGCTGCTGGCGATCCTGGTGACCGCCGCCGACGTCGACGACGCCAGGGCGGCGGCCGAACTGTTCGCCCGGCTGGAGGGCCAGCCGATGGGCAAGGTCGTGCGGATGTACGCCGATAACAAGTATCACAACTATGGCTCTACGAGTGGGTGGAGACCAACGCCGACTGGGACCTGGTGATCGTGCGGAAGCCGGAGGGGACCGGGGGCTGGGTACGGCTGCCGATCCGCTGGACGGTGGAACGGACGTTCGCCTGGCTGACGAGGTGCCGGCGGCTGAGCCTGGACCGGGAGAAGACGGTCTTATCGTCGGAGGCATTCGTCAAGTTGGCCATGATCCAGTTGATGCTCAATCGGCTTGAGCCGAAGGGGACGGAGGCCGAGTTCCACTACCGGGCGGCTTCGTAAACCCACTTATGGGACAGTCACTTAGGGCTGCGGAATCCTCTTGGAATTATTTCGGCACTGATACGACGTGGAGGAATCGGTGTCGCGTAAGAGAAGGGTCAGTGCCTTCACACCGCTACCTGACATCTCGTTGAGCAATGCTGAGAGATCCATACCCGCCGTAAGGAGCCAGCGCTTCGCCATTTGCCGGCTCCGATCCTAGCCTGGATGCCCATGGAGGGGAAACCGGCTAACGATTCAGGACCGAGCCTCGTGAGAACCGGCGTATTTCCTGCCTTCTCCGCGTCGGGATGATTAGGGACCACCTGGAGTTAAAGGGGGTCCGTTCCCACGGCCGGCCGCCGCATGCATTGCATCGCATGAGCTGATCAATACTCCGCTTGTCCTGGAAAACGAAGGGCTTTCGAACTTGAATAACGGAAAAGCATTTGATTGATCGTCTGGGATAGCTCCTTGGGGAGGGGTGGGATAATTCCAGAAAAGCCTAACGTAAGGCGATGTCCCTCCCAGCCGGTCGAAAGCACGAATCCCCCATGAAAGCAGGCGAAAACCTCTAGTCTAAGTATGGTAATCTGTTGGTTCGACGTGCAGATGCGTTAGCCGTTTCCCCTCCGTGGGCATCCAGGCTAGTAGTCATCTCTTTAACTCGCCCCCGGTGTGAGCCGGCGGGCCGTCGCGGGATTCTGTTAGGCTTCCGGAGTAACCAGTAGGCTTTCCGCCGCCCAGTGCTCGACCGCGGCGGGCTCTGTTTTCCCGAGGCCCTCAAGCGTGTCCATCTCGGCCGGTGCAGTGAGCGAATGGCATGAAAATGCCCCCCCTCAGCTGAGCAACTCCTCGACCAGCGACTCGACGTCCCGGCCGGCTTCGCTCTCGGCGATGAACTCGCGGATGTCTCGCCGGGTCGCGGCGAAGTGGCGACCGGGGGCGAGTTCGCGTTGTGCGATGGCGGCCTCCAGCTCGGCCCCTCGGGCGGATAGGCGTGCGTGAAGGTTGTCAGGTGCGATTGTACCCGCGATCGGACCGTCCGCCCGGGCGTCCCAGTCGGTTCGCCGTTCTCCCCGCCGGTAGCGGTTGCCTCGCTGGGAGGGCAGGGGGATCGGCACTGTACGCTTGACCCCCGGCGGCGGCCGGCCACACACTGGCGGGATGCTCGAAGAACTGCCCGACGACATGCAGTCCCGACTCGGCTACCGGATCGACTATGGGGAAGCGGCCCGGCTGGCGGAGATGGCCACGTTCGACCACGGGTGGGGGCGGGACTTCGCTGCGGGGGTCGGCAGCGAGGCGGTGTCGATCGAATCCGAGGTCATGCGGCGTCTGGGCCACGCGATCGCGGCAGACTTGATCCGCCTGGCGGTTAACGATGCGATGGAGCAACGTCGGCCTCGCTGGTGAACCCCGGGGCGTTGCTTCGGCCCCCCGCGTGTGCCATGCTTGAATGCCCGGCCATCGGATCAGGCGGACAGTGCCGGCCGCGCCGGGTCCGCGGGCTGTTTGCAGAAGAGTTCGCAGACCACTGCGGTGAACATCTTGCCATCACGTAACGTAATATTAGCAGCGACATTAAGGAGGATATCAGCAGGTCGTTTCCCAGGAGTGTCCCCTTGCAGGTCCCAGCAGCCCAGACCTTGGCCAAGCTGCCCTTGGCCGAGGCAGTCTTGACGCTATGGCGGTGGGCCGCCGACGCCGACATCGTCAATCAGATCTTCGATGACAACCGCGGGCGGTGCTACGAGAAGATCTTCGCCTTCTCGACGATCGTCTGCCTGATCCGCGACGCCTTGCTCGAATACGACGGCAGCGGCAAGCGGAGCTTCGAGGCCGCCCGCGACCGCGGCGACCTGGACGCCTCGGCCCGTGCCGCCTACGGCAAGCTGGGACGGACCCCCATCCCCGTCAGCTCGGCCTTCCTGGCCGGCTGTACCCGACGGTTCAGCGACATCTTCCCCGCGGATCCCCGGGCCCGCACGGCGCTGCCCGCGAGCCTGGACGGATACGAGGTCGTCATCCTCGACGGCAAGGCCATCAAGCGGGTCGCCAAGCGGCTCAAGGCGTTGCGGGGCATCGCCGGCGGCCTGCTGGGGGGCCGAGCCCTGGTCGCGCTGAACTTGCGCACCGGGTTGGCCGTGGCCATGCGGGCCCATCCCGACGGCGATGCCAACGAGGTCCGCTTCGTGGGCGATCTGGTCCCCGAGGTCCGCCGACTCATCGCCGGGAAGCGGCTCTGGGTCGCCGACGCCGCCTTCTGCGACCTGACCCAGCCGGCCCGGTTCGCCGAGCGAGGGGACGCCTTCGTGATCCGCCATCATCCCAAGGTCCCGTTCTTCGCCGATCCCGACCGCCCCGCTCACGAGGGGCGGGACGAAGAGGGCCGCGCTACGTCGAGGAATGGGGCCGGATGGGCAGCCCGCGGAATCCGAAGCGGCTGGAGGTGCGACGGATCACCCTGCACCGAGTCGGCGAGAAGGAGGTGGGCCTGGTGACGAACCTCCTCGATGCGGAGGCCGTGCCGGCGGTGGACTTGCTGACGGCCTACCTCAATCGCTGGGGGATCGACGCATGTTCCAGCAGGTGACCGAGGTCTTCGGGCTGGAGCACCTCATCGGGACGAGGCCGGAGGGGGTGATCTTCCAGTTCGCGATGTGCCTGCTGCTGTACAACCTGATCCAGGTGGTGCGCGGCGTGATCGCCGCGGAGGCCGAGGTGGGGCGGGAGGAGATCTCCGGCGAGAAGCTGTTCGGGGACGTGGAGCGGCAGATGATCGCCTGGGGGGTGATGGTCACGCCGGCGGAGACGATCGCCCACTTCCGTGGGGAATGGACGGCGGGTCGGGTGAAGGCGCGGCTGAGCGAATTGCTGGGCGGTGTGTGGCGGGATCGGTGGCTCAAGGCGCCGCCGAAGAAGAAGTCGCCGCCGCGGAAGGGGGCCCGGAGGCGGACGCACAGCTCGGTGTACCGGATCTTGGAGGCGCATCAGGAACGACTTAGGAAGGAGAAGAAACGTGTTCAGGTAACCTGAAGATGTTCACCGCAGTGGTTCGCAGACCCATCCAACCCCGCCAGCCGGGGCGTCTACTCTTTCCGTAAGGCGGCCCCGGCAACCATTACTGGCATTTCAGCGCACGATCGATCCCGCGCCAGCGGTCCGCCCCTCGGTATAATCGGCCAGGGGAAGCAGGCAAGCGGCCTGCGATGCACATGAAGCCTACCGAGGAAAACGCCGATGCTGACGCTCTTTCTCGCGGTGTTCTGCGCAGGCTCCCGCGCCTGCCCCGAAAGCCTCCATGTTGGGTAAGGACAAGCCGGCCGCGAAGGGCGCCGACAAATCCGCCGACAAGCCTCGCGCCGTCTTCAAGCCGGAGCCCGGCGACGTCATCCGCATCAACACCGGGATTCCGGGGACCGGCATTCCCGCGGTCCGGATCTGGTATACCCACGAGGATCAAGATCCCACGCGGTCCGAGCTCGATTGCTGGGCTTTCTGTGAGACCCTGGCAGGCAAGGAACCCCTGGAGGGGCTCCATTTCATGTGGGACCGCGAAGCCATGTATTATCTGTCCACGAATACCAAGGTGCTCGTCGTCGCCGTGCACGACGACTGGGATACCGGCAAGGCGCCCATGAAAGACGTCCCGTTCGTCGAAGTCATACCGAACTGGAAGGGCGACATCGGGAAGGGGCCCGTCCGCGAGAGCGCGGTCGGCACAATGGCGGTGCCGCTCCCCTACCTGACCCCGCCGGATCATCGCGACCGGCGCATGGAGATCCTGCCCATCCTCAAGCGAGTGACGGAGCCGCACCGCCACCGCTACTGCGTTTTCGATCAGGGGCACCACCACGCCGAGCATATCTGTGCCGCCAAGTTCATTGACGCTGAGATGGAATGGAAGGACCGGCAGAGACGAACGGCGGAAATTGAACGCAAGGCCAGAGAGGAAGCGCAGCGGCGGGCGAAGCAGTAGCCATCGGCCGCGTTCGGCCTGGCAACGTCGCGGTCAGCCTCGCTTCAGTGCGGCGGTGACCCGAGGGCTTTCTCCAATGGGGCGATGCGTCCGGCGGGATGCATCGGATGTTGCTCCCGCGGGAGACGGTCGGTCACGGTCTTGCCCCAGTAGCAACAGCCGATTCACGCCGCTCGGGCCACCCAGGCTTCCCGCCCATCGTCGGCTACGACGAGCACGGAGTCGGCCTCGCCGGTCGTCTCGTCTTCGGCGGTCGGCCGGGTCGGCCCGTCAACGGTGTCGAGCACGAACCGGAAGTAGCCGAAGTGACCGGCCAGGGCTCGGATGAGGATGTGCTCGGCGATCCGACCGGCGTTCCGCTCGTCTTCGTCGAGCCAGGTTCGGAGGGCGAGCATCAGCGTTCGGCAATCGGCTCCGGTCATGACGAGCCCCCGGCGTTGATTTGAGCGATTTGCTGACGGTGGGCAAGGTTAATTTGCAGGGCAGGAACGGCGAGCCGACGAACGGCGGCGAGGGTCTTCAGGGTACTCAGGAATCGGCGATGCGCCCGGTCGATCCGGCGTTGAGCGTGCTCGGATTGGGCGAGGCTCATCCCGTCCCCCGATGTCGCGCTCGACGAGTAGCGGGCTTCAAACATCCGGAAGGCGAACCATGCCGTCGCGGCGGTCTCGGCGAGGGCTCGCTCAACCGGGCTCGGGCTCGGCCCGGCCAGCTCACTGGCGAAGGCGTTCAGTTCATCCCGGAGCTTGGCTTTCGTCTTCTCGTTGGCGTTCTTCCCCGCGGCCCAATCGATCAGCTCGTTAGCCGCCCAACTGTCCATCATCCGATCAGCCGCTTCTCGGCTTCTCGATGGCTTGAGACACGGCGCTTCTCTCCAATCGCCCCGATGGTGCTGGTGATACCCCGCCGCGGTCAGGACGTCGCGGGCGAGGGCTCGGGCTCGCTCGGCCATCTCGTCTAATGCTCGCTCCAGGTCGTCGGCCTTCCGCCGCTCGGCCCGGATCTCTTCGAGTTCGGAGCGTCGCTCGGCTCGCTCGTGCTCTTCGAGGGCGGCGATGAGGAAGGCATCGATCCCGCTCGCCGTGTATTCCGACGTGACGCGACCGGCCCGCCTGACGGATCGGTGGAGGTAGGGTCGGCCGTTGCGATAGACGAGCGACATTGTACTACGCTCCGCGGCGTGCCCCGCTTACGGCGAACATCCGGCGGATGCCGTTGTCCTCTTCCCGCTCTTGCTCATCCAGCTCGAAGGCGGCTTCGTCGTAGGGGCGTTCCCGGTCGTCGGCCGGTGCGATCTTCGCCCCGGTCGTCCGTCCCAGGATGCGGTCGGCGAGGTACGTCGCGGCCTTCAGGTCCCCGCCCTTGGCTCGGGCGATGAGGGCGTCGATGATCTCGGGCAGGGCATCGACGACGCGTTGCTCGACCGCCTGGAGGGCTTCGGCATACTTCAGGGTCCGCGGCTTCGGGCTCGTCATGCTTCCTGTCCCCGCTCGATACTTCCATTTCGTCGAAAAACGCGCACGGTGGCCCGATCGGTCCCGATCGCTCAACCCCTAGCAAACAACCCCCCCTCCCGGTCCCGGCCCGGCGGGCGGGTCCGGTCGGCCCGGTCGTCGCGGCCCGGACCGTAACCTTTCGTAACAGTCGGCCCGCACGGAGGTCCCCCCTCCCCCCTAAAGAGTTTTCCTCATTCTACGGCGGCGAGGCTTACGGCGTCGCGGTAGCAATCGGTCGAGCAACCGGGAATTGGCGGCGGTCATCTCGACCGCCATCAACCGGCAGGCTTGCAAGTGCTCCCGGTCGGACACCTCGGTCGCCGGATCGGTAATGAGCCTCATCATGGCCTCGATGAGCCGGGCGCGTCGCTCCACCAGCTCGGGGGCGTCCCCCTCAAGCCATCCCCGCCGGATGGCAGTCCGAATCATCTCTAGCCCGCCATGCCGGGTCTGGGGGTCGGCCAGCCAATCGAAGCGCTCGCGAGTCGGGCCGTTCATCGTCCCCGGTCCCCCGGCGCGGCGGCCTTAACCATCGCCACAATGCCGGCGCGGATGGCCTCGGGCAGTCGATCCCAGGCGTTGACCACGGTCGCCAGGTCCGCGTCAGTCCGACAGGTGTCGGTGGCCAATAGAGGGCCAACATCCGTCGCCTCAACCCGCAAATCCTTATCCTGATTTGGTTTCGGCGATTCTGCCATCGGTCTACGGAACCGAAGGTTATAGGTTCGAATCCTATCGGGTGTACTTGCAAGTCAGGCAATGACAAGAAGTTGTAACATAGGAAGAATCTGTGACGATTCCTCCTGTGCTCCGGTTGTGACAATCGAGTCGTCGCCGGATCGAGATGCTTCCTCTTCAAATTCTAGAGAGCAGGCGACGGACCCGCCTATCTTTGGCCGCCGAGGTGAACACCTCCCTTCTGGCCGTGTCTGCTCGTTTGACCAAGGATGAGGATGAAGGCCCCACCTGGCGGGCATCGTCCTTCCAGGGTAGAGTCCGTCCGGCCCTCGATCGGCCGCTCGACCCGGGCCTTCTCCGACTTCGCAGGCACCTCTCGGGCTCGCGGAATTCGGACTTCCGGGCACAACCCTGACCCGTCCCTCGGCCGGACTCGATGCCTTGACGGTTTTCGAGCGGAAGGGGTATCGTGATCGACCAACGAACAACGCCGGATCCCCTGTCGACGATAGCCGAATCATGCTCTACAAACGAACGCAGACCTGCGGTGAACTGACCGTCGAGCACGTGGGACGACCCGTCGTCCTGAATGGCTGGGTCGATGCCTGGCGCGATTTCGGGGGACTGGTCTTCATCGATCTGCGCGACCGGTACGGGGTCACGCAGGTCGTCTTCGAGCCCGAGGCCGGCGCCGAGCTGCAGGCGCGGGCTCGGGAGCTCCGCAACGAGTACGTCATCGGGGTCAAGGGCACGGTCGCCCCCAGGCTCGCCGGCAAGGAGAACCTCAAGCTCATCACGGGGGCCATCGAGGTCCGGGCTCGCGAGCTGGTCGTCTACAACGCCTCGCCAACGCCTCCGTTCGAGATGCACGGGCCCGAGCCTAACGAGGAACTGCGGCTTACCTATCGCTACCTGGACCTCAGACGGCCAAGTCTGCAACAGGTGTTCATCATCCGGCATCGCCTGGCGCACATGATGCGGCGGATCATGACCGAGATGGGGTTCCTCGAGGTCGAGACGCCGATCCTCGGCCGGAGCACGCCGGAAGGCGCGCGCGACTTCCTCGTGCCCAGCCGGGTGCACGCCGGGCACTTCTACGCGCTGCCGCAGTCGCCCCAGCTCTACAAGCAGCTCCTGATGGTGTCGGGCTTCGACCGCTATTTCCAGATCGCCCGCTGCTTCCGCGACGAGGACCTTCGCGCCAACCGCCAGCCCGAGTTCACGCAGCTCGACGTCGAGATGTCGTTCGTCGACGACCACGACGTGACCTCGACCATGGAGATCCTCGTCGCCGAGATGGCCCGCGAATTCACCGGCCAGGCGGTGAATCTGCCGCTGCCGCGGCTCGATTACCACGACGTGATGGAGCGGTTCGGCAGCGATCGGCCCGACCTGCGCTACGGGCTGGAGCTGAAGGACCTCGCCGACATCGCCGGGCAGACCGAGTTCAAGGTGTTTCAGCAGGCCAGGGACAACGGCCACCGGATTCGCGGCCTGTGCGCCGCCGGGCGGCGGCACCCGCTACAGCCGCAAGGACCTCGACGGCCTGACCGAGTACATCGGCGGCATGGGTGCCAAGGGGCTCGTCTGGCTCAAGGTCGAGGCCGAAACCCTGACCGGTCCCACGGCCAAGTTCTTCCCGGCGGAGGCGCAGCAGGCCCTTCGCGAGCGGCTCGACGCCAAGGCCGGCGACCTGATCCTGATCGTCGCCGATACCCAGGCCGTGACGAGCCTGGCACTGTCGAGCCTGCGGGCACGGCTGGCGACCGAGCTGGGGATGTATGACCCGAAGTCGTTCCATTATTCCTGGATCGTGCCGCTTCCCCCTGTTCGCCTGGGACGCCGACGAGGGGCGATTCGCCGCCGAGCACCATCCGTTCACGATGCCGCTGTTCGAGGACCTGCACCTGCTCGACTCGGAGCCGGCACGGGTGCGGGCGCAGGCGTACGACCTGGTGGTCAACGGCGAGGAGGCCGGCGGCGGCACCATCCGCTGCCATGACCCGGAGATCCAGTCGAAGATCTTCTCGCTGCTGGGGCTGACTCCCGAGCAGGCGCAGGAGAAGTTCGGCTTCCTGCTGAGTGCCCTTCGAAACGGCGACCCGCCGCACGGCGGGATCGCGCTGGGCTTCGACCGGCTGGTCATGCTCTACTCGGGCCTGACGAATATCCGCGACTGCATCGCGTTCCCCAAGACGGCCAGGGGGACCGACCTCATGACCGGTGCGCCCGGGACCGTCGAGCCTCGGCAGCTCAGGGAGCTGCACGTCCGCTCGACCGAGGCGACCTGACGACCGGGGGGCGGGACAGCCTGGTCCGCGCGACCGCAGCGGTCGACCCCTCGTAGGGGCGACGGCCCGGGGATACAATGAGATCACGCGGGACGGATGAAGGGGGCGGTCCATCTGGCCCGCCCCGTCGGAACCCGCAGCGCCGGGGAACGTGGCGATGCGGGTGACGGTGATCCTCCACGAACGACTGGGCAACTGGAATCGGCAATTGCGGCCACGGCTCGCCCGGCATCCCGTGCGCTGGTTCGAGTCGCGCTCCCGGGCCGATCTGGGCGAGATCCTTGCGGGTGTCGCCGCTCCGGTCGTCCTGATCGACCTGGCCAGGCAGACCTTCGAGGGCCTGTCGGCCCTGGATCTGGTCGGCTCTCGGGCGGCCGACGCACGGAGTCTCGTCCTGGACCCGGAGTCCAAACCCGGCATTCCGGTCCTGGCGCGCGAGCTCGGGGCGACGCACGTCCGATCGGGATTCGTGCCACCTCCGGAGGTCGCCGGCCTGATCGACCGCTGGGTCACGCTGGCCCGACGCGACCTGGAGTTGGCCGGCTGGTCGCGGGGGACTCCTCGCGGCTCGACGGCCGAGCCCTGGGGCTGGCCCTCCGAATGCCTGGACCTACCGGCCGTCGATCGGTGACCGACTGACCGACCGCCCATTGCCTACCGCCGAGACCACTCACTGGGGACGAAGACCGATGTTCGGCAAGACCAATGCCACGCTCACGGAACGCGACGTCCTGGATGCCCTGAAGGGGGTCAAGGACCCGGATATCGGCCGCGACCTGGTCAACCTCGGGATGATCAAGGACATCAGCATCGGCGAAGGGACGGTGGCACTCACCGTGAACCTGACGACGCCGGCCTGTCCGATGAAGGCTCAGATCGAGCGGGACGTCCGCACGGCGCTGGAGGAGCGTCTGTCGAACAGCTTCTCGTTCCAGATCACGATGGGCGCGGAGGTCCGGGGCCGAGGAGTCGCGCAGACCGGAGATATCCCGGGCATCAAGAACGTGATCGCCGTGGGCTCGGGGAAGGGAGGGGTCGGCAAGTCGACGATGGCCGCGACCATCGCGTATGGCCTGCAGTCCTACGGGGCCCGGGTCGGCCTGATGGACGCGGATGTCTATGGGCCGTCGATTCCCCACCTGGTCGGTGCCTCGGGCCGGCCCATGGCGCGGGGCGAGCGGATCCAGCCGATCGAGGCCGGCAACCTGAAGCTGATGTCGATGGGCTTCCTGCTCGAGCCGCAACGCGCCGTGATCATGCGCGGTCCCATGCTCCACGGGATCATCCAGCAGTTCCTCCGCCAGGTCGACTGGGGGCCGCTCGATTACCTGGTGATTGACCTGCCGCCGGGGACCGGCGACGTGCCGCTGACGCTGGCGCAGTCGCTGCCGTTGACCGGCGCGGTGGTGGTCTGCACGCCGCAGGAGGTCGCGCTCTTGGACGCCACGCGGGCGATCACCATGTTCCGCGAGCTCAAGGTGCCCGTGCTCGGGATGGTCGAGAACATGGCGTACTTCGACGTTGTGGCGTACCTGCGCGATCGGGGTGGCCCGACGGCCCGACGGCTCGTCGAGGACCGGGGCTTCTTCGATACGCCCGGCGACGAGCGTGTCTATCTTTTCGGCCGGGGCGGCGCCCGTCGCAAGGCCGAGGAGCTCGGCGTACCGTTCCTGGGCGAAGTGCCCCTGAACGTGTTCCTGCGGGAGACCGGGGACGAAGGGAGGATCGAGCGGGCGCTATCGACCGATTCGCCGGCCCGCCGCGACCTGCTGAACGTCGTCGAGCAACTGGCGGCGCAGATCAGTATCCAGAATATCAAGACCCCCAAGATGCCCAAGCTGGAGGTCATCGGCTGATTCGCCGACGGCTCCAACCCGGCAATCGGGGGTCTTCGGGTGCACGACGTTTGGGTTGCCGGGCGAAGTCCGGGGCGACGCGGGCCTCATGGGCCGTGCCGCGCCGGTGATCGCCGGCGAGCGGGATGCGAGGAACGGATAACTTCTCACTCGCCCGAGTAGGTGAGCGTGAAATCATGGAAGCGATACTTCTTGTTGCGGGGGACCTCACCGGCGGCGGCGAACAGGCTCAGGAGCAGGTCGCCGAAGTGGTCGGTCCGGACGCAGTAGAAGTTATGCTTGCCCTCGCGGCGGGATTCGATCAGACCGGAGACCCTGAGCAGGGCCAGGTGATGGCTTACTGCGGGCTGGCTCTGGCCGAGTCGCTGGCAGAGGTCCGTCACATGAAGCTCGCCCTGGGGCGAGAGGGCCAGATAGAACAAGATGCGCAGCCGGGTCTCGTCGCTCAGCAGCTTGAAGACCTGGGCCAGCTCGCGAACCGATTGATCGGAGACTTCCCCGCCCATCGTCGCCACGTGGCCGTTGGTATCGGACGTACGCTTGGTTTCCTTGCGTGCCATGGGTGAAAATCCTCAACCCTTTCTGGGGGAATGGAACTCGCTTGCCCGACCCGACCGCCCGGCACGTCCCGCTCACGCGCGACGCGAATGGCTACCGGCCGGCCACCGGCCACCCGAGCTCACGGCCAGCCGGCCCAGGGCCCGAGGTGGGGTAGGAATCCGACGGCATCAGGTTCCGGACGAACGAGTGTTGGCGATACTAGCAAACTGGCAAAACTCGAGGGCCTCGTTGACGAGGCTCGCGAGCCGGCTGGTCGTGTCTCACGCGGCTTGTGGGGATGTCGCAGGTCCAGGTCAATCGCGACCGCGCGGGTCGGCGGCCTTCGATCGCGTGGCGGCCGCAACCCGGCATTCGAGGCCAAAGCGGAAGTACAAATGTCGTGAAATCAACTTTCGTCAGTATCACTCGTAAACCTATTGTGTGGACTCGGTCAAGAGCCCCGACCGGATCAGGCCGGCCCGCACCACATCGGTCGCCCGCTCGTCGAGCGGACACAGCGGGAGACGGACCTCCGATCCGCATCGGCCCAGCAGCGAGAGTGCCGCCTTGACCGGGATCGGGTTGGGAGCCAGTCCTAGCAAGTCCCGCGCCAGTGGGAAGAGTCGGGCATGCCTCTGGCGCGCATCCTCGACCCGGCCATCCCGGTAGGCCTCGATCATCGCCCGCACCTCGCCAGGCACCAGGTTGGCGATCACCGAGACCACCCCCTCGGCGCCCACGGCGAGCATCGGCAGGGTCAACGAGTCGTCACCCGACAGGATTGTCAGATCCGTCCGGGCCAGCAGCTCGCTGACCTGGTCGAGCGAGCCCGCCGCCTCCTTCACCGCAACGATCGGAGCCCGCTTTGCCAGCCGCTCCACTGTCTCGGGCTCGATGTTGCGACCCGTTCGCGCGGGGATGTTGTACAGCACGATCGGCAAATCGACCGAATCGGCTATCGTGGCGAAATGCCGGTATAAACCTTCCTGATTAGGCCGATTATAATACGGTGTGACCGAAAGGGCGGCGTCCGCGCCGGCTCGGGCGGCGAATCGGGTCAGGCGGATGGCCTCGGCAGTCGAGTTCGAGCCGGTGCCCGCCATGACCCTTGCCCGCCCGGCGGCCGCCTCGATCACCAGGCCGATCACGCGCTCGTGCTCATCATGTGAGAGCGTGGGCGATTCGCCCGTCGTGCCGCAAGGGCTCAGGATCGGCGTACCCTGATTGATCTGCCATTCGACGAGCCTGCGCAGGACCGGCCTCGTCAACCGCACCGTCGCGAAACGGCGTGACCAGCGCTACGGTACATCCGGCGAACATTCGACCTTTGGTGGACATGGGCCATCCCAAAAGCTCGAGCGCACCCGATCCCCGGGCGGGGCGGGTCGCTCATGCAAACTTCGTTGACTTCACGGCGGCCGACTGGTGCGGTGGGAGCACGGCGATCACACGACCCGGGGCAAACGTCCAGACGCAACGCTCATAGCACCATGGCTTCAATGTTATAAAATCTTAGGGTGATTCTCGCCGAAAGGGAAGCCGAATTAAGCCCCGCTCGAGCAGAATCTCCAGGAATTCTCCTCCCGGGGGCAGCAAAATGGGGGTGACGGGCGGGTAAGCGTGAAGGCAATCACGTCCGTCGTCATGATTATCGTCAACATTGTTGCCCTTGCCTGCGCAAGCTATCGTAACCTACCTCGAAGGGCCGACAAGGGCCCGCTCGATGCAGTCCTTCATCTCGCGGACGGCCCCGGTCAGTCCCGCGAAGATCGCCCGACTGACGATGCTATGGCCGATGTTCAGCTCGTGCATGCCGTCGATCCGCGCCACGTCGGCCACGTTGCGGTAGTTGAGACCGTGCCCGGCGTGGAGCCCCGTGCCCGAGGCCAAGAGGGCCGCGCCAGCGACCCGCAACGCTTCGAGGTGGGACTCGCGGGACGGCCCCTCGGGTGCGTCGGCGTAACGACCGGTGTGCAGCTCGGCCGCCGTGACCCCCATCCGGATCGTGGCTTCGACCTGCCGAGGGTCGGGATCGATGAAGAGAGAGACCCGGATACCGGCGTCCGCCAGCCGTTTCGCGGCTTCTCCCACCCGCCCGACTTGCCCGGCCACATCCAGACCACCCTCGGTCGTGAGCTCTTCGCGCCGTTCGGGGACGAGCGTCACCTGGTCCGGTCGGAACGCCAGTGCCAGGTCCACGATCCCGGGCTCGACGGCCATCTCCAGGTTGAGCAGCACCTGCACCGTCTCGCGGAGCAGCCTCAGGTCGCGATCCTGGATATGCCGACGATCCTCGCGCAGATGGATCGTGATGCCGTCGGCACCCCCCAGTTCGGCGAGCGCGGCCGCCCAGACCGGGTC
Source organism: uncultured Planctomycetota bacterium (assembly GCA_963771445.1). Taxonomy (GTDB): domain Bacteria; phylum Planctomycetota; class Planctomycetia; order Isosphaerales; family Isosphaeraceae; genus JAKAUH01. The sequence goes on from CAVYTQ010000007.1 coordinate 18,217, forward strand.
CGGCTCGCGACCGCCCCGTGCCTGGCGAAGCGTGGCCACATGGTCGATATTCACGCCCAATCTTACCATGGCAGCATCACTCCCCAGATGTTCGCGTGATGAGCCGAGCTTCACCAGGGTGTGCCGCCGCGGCGGGGTGGCGGGCCGTCCGGGGTGGCTCGACCGACCGTCCGGAGCGGGGATTTCGCCAGCACGAAGGTACGCTCGGGTCCGACGGCGAAGGCCACGCGTCCCTTGCGGTTCGGGCCGGCGCCCTCGACGGCGACGATCCGGCCCAGGCCGTATTCGGGGTGGAGTACCGAGACTCCCGGGCGCAGGGCATCGAGCTCGGAGGCGATGGCGGCGGGGAAAGGCGGTCCCCCCGTGGAGGAGAGGTCGGCCGCCGTGGTCAGCCGGAACGTCGGAGCGGGCGACGGTCGTCCCTCGGGGCGACGGGACGGCCCGTTCCCCGCGGCCCCTCTGGGGCGGAGTTCCTGGTAGCCGAGGCCCGAGAGGTCGCGGACGGTCATCGACTCCTCGGGCAGCTCGGCGAGGAACCGCGAGGGCATGGTCGCCTGTTGCTGGCCGCGAAACGACCGCACGCAGCACCGGCTCAGGTAGAGCTCGCGGCGGGCCCGGGTGATCCCGACGAAGAGGAGCCGGCGCTCCTCCTCGAGCTCGGCGCGATCTTCGTTGGCCCGCGAATGAGGGAGGATGGATTCCTCGAGCGCCACGATGAAAACCGCGGGGAACTCGAGGCCCTTGGCCGCGTGCAGGGTCATCAGGGTGACGGCGCCGGTGTCCTGGTCCCAGCGGTCGATCGGCGAGGCCAGGGTGATCTCGGCCAGTAACTCCTGGATCGACGAGTCGGGGTGGACCTGGTCGAACTCGCGCGCCGCGGTAATCAGCTCGTCCAGATTCGCCAGCCGCTCCTCGCCGCTCCCCTTGGCCTCGGCGGCGAGGTGTTCGCGATAGCCGGTCTGGACCATGGTCCGGGTCACGACCTCCTCGGCGGCCAGCTCGCGGAGTGCGGCGAGGTCGTCGATGAGCCGGGCGAAGTCGTCGAACGCCTTCGCGGCCTTCTCCTTGAGGGCCGGCACGGTCCAGGCCCGCCTCGCCATGGCCAGCAGCGGCATCCCTTGCTCGCGGGCGGCCGTCGACAGGGCCTCGATCGACGCCTTGCCCAGGCCGCGCGGCGGGACATTCACCGCGCGAAGGAAGGCCAGGTCGTCCTTCGGGTTGACCATCAGGTTCAGGTAGCCCAGGATGTCCTTGACCTCCTGCCGCTCGTAGAAGGCGACGCCCCCGACGATCTGGTAGGGGATTCGCGCGGCGCGGAAGGCCTGCTCGAAGGGGCGCGTCAGTGCCGTCATCCGGCAGAAGACCGCGATGTCGGAGAACCCATACTCTCCCTCGCGCACCAGCGAGGCGATCCGCCCGGCCACGCCCTCGGCCTCGTCGGTCTCGCGCGGGTAGACCGTGAACTCGACCGGGGCCCCGCGCGGGTTCTCGGTCAGGAGCGACTTCGGCTTGCGGTTGCGGTTGTGGCGAATCAGGTGGTCCGCAACGCTCAGGATGTTCTTGGTGCTCCGGTAATTTCGCTCGAGCGTGACGACCCGGCAACCCGGGTAATCGCGTTCGAATTCGAGGATATTGGTCAGGTCCGCACCCCGCCATCCGTAGATCGATTGATCCGGGTCGCCGGTGACGCACAGGTTGGGGTGGTCGACCGACAGGGCGCGAACGATGGCATACTGGGCGAGGTTTGTGTCCTGATATTCGTCCACGAGCACGTAACGATAGCGGCGGTCGAGCTCGGCGCGGACGTCCTTGTGCTCCTTGACGATGGCCACCATATGCACGAGCAGGTCGTCGAAGTCGACGGCCGAGGCGCCGCGAAGGCGATTCTCGTAGGCTTCGTAGAGCCTGCGCCAGCAGTGCATCCTTGCGGTCGGCGGCGCGTCGTCGCCAGGCGTCGGGGTGGACCAGGTCGTTCTTGGCCCGGCTGATGGTGGACTCGACGCGTTCGGGGGTCCAGCCGGGCACGTCCCAGCCGATCTGCTCCATGATGTCCTTGAGGGCGCGGCGGCGATCGTTCTGGTCGTAGATCGTGAAGCTCGGGTCGATGCCGACCAGGCGGGCGTACTTGCGCAGCAGGCGGGCGCAGATGCCGTGGAACGTGCCGACCCAGACGCGGGAGTCCGGCACCAGGGCGTCGATGCGCTCGCGCATCTCGCCGGCCGCCTTGTTGGTGAAGGTCACCGCCAGGATGGATTCCGCCGGGATGCCCGACCCGATGAGGTGGGCGACGCGCCGCGTGATCACGCGCGTCTTGCCCGAGCCCGCGCCGGCGAGGACGAGCAGCGGGCCGTCGATGTGGGTGACGGCCTCTTGCTGGGCGGGCGTCAGGTCGGCGAGCAAGTCCATGGAACGGTCTACCTCGGGCCCGTCGGCTCGGCCCGGGGCCCGGGGCGCCGGGACGGGCGGGGTCAGGATCGCGATCGCATCCCCAGTATAGCCGCGCCGGGCGCCGCGGGCGATGCAAGTCCGGCTTCCTCCGGTCGTGCTTCCGTCGGTGTCTCGACCGAGGCCTCGGGCCGCGCATCGAGGCTTGGCCCGCGCAACGGCGCGGGTTAGAGTGGATTCCCGATCGGTGCCGTCGGCCGAGGCGCGACGGACGAGACCGGCCGGCCAGGCGGGACGCCGCCATCGAAGGGGAGAAGCGCGGACGATGGAGATCCTGGGGATCGGCACGGACATCGTGGAATGTCCGCGGATCGGCAAGATGATCGAGCAGCACGGCGAGCTCTTCCTCCGGCGGATCTACACCGAGCGGGAGATCCGCTACTGCCAGGCGCGGAAGCACGCCATCGAGCACTTCGCCGGCCGCTGGGCGGCCAAGGAAGCCATCCTGAAGGCGATGGGGACGGGCAGGAGCCGCGGCATCGCCTGGACCCACGTCGAGGTGCGCAACGGCCCGGACGGGCGGCCGCAGGTCATGATCTGCGGCGCGGCTCGCGAGGTGGCCCGGGAGCGTCAGCATCGGCGAGATCCTGGTCTCGATCTCGCATTGCCGGACCTACGCCACCGCCCACGCCCTGGCCCTGGGCCGTCCCGCCTCCACCGGCAAGCCGGCCGATCCGGAACCCTCCTGATGGTCGCTCTTCCCGCGAGCAACAGGGGCTCCCGAACGTCAATCGAGAGGACACGCCCGAGATGCGACCCAATTCAGGCAGCGGGATGAGCCGGGCCGTCAACGGCCGACCCGGCCCCAAGACACAGGCTTTGCCGTTCCTCGCCGTCATGCTGGCGATCCTCGCATTGAGCCCACCGTGGCTGCGAGCCGAGGGCGCAGGTCCCGCGGTGATCGATCGCGGGCTCCGGATCGTCGGGGATGTCCCCTACTCCAACGATCGCGACCCGCGCCGCAGGCTCGACCTCTACCTGCCGGAGAAGCCGCCGGCGCGCAGGCTTCCGCTCATCATCCTGATCCACGGGGGCGGTTGGGACGCCGGGGACCGTCGTGCCTTTGGCGGACTTTGCCGCGACCTTGCCCGGCGGGGATACGCGGCGGCCACGGTCGGCTATCGGCTCAGCCGCCAGGCGAAGTTTCCGGCGCAGGTTGAAGACTGCAAGTCGGCCGTGCGCTGGTTGCGTGGTCATGCCGCGACCTATGGGCTCGATCCCGACCGATTTGTGGTCGGCGGCCATTCGGCAGGGGGCCATCTCGCCGCCTTACTGGGGACCACGAACGGCGACCGCCGTTTCGATCGAGGAGAAAATCTCGCAGTCGGCAGCGACGTCCAGGCTGTCCTCTGGTTCGCGGGAGTCGGGGATTTCGTGGGCCGGGTCGAGACGCCCGGCTACGAGTCGGAGGGGAAGCCCGACAGCGGCCAGTCGCGCCTCATCGGTGGTGCTGTGCTGGCCAACCGCGAGAGGGCGATGGAGGCCAGCCCGATCCGCCATGTCGGCCCGAGGTCGTCGCCATTCCTGTTCTTCCACGGCGACGTGGATCGGGCCGTCCCGGTGGCCCAGGCCAGGCAGATGCATGAGGCGCTGCGGTCTCGTGGAGTGGAATCCGAGCTGCACATCCTGCCGGGCGTCGACCATGTCGGTCCGGCGTTCTTCTCGCCGCTGATGATGAAGCAGATCGACGATTTCCTGTCGCGCGTGTTGCGTTCGGGCTCCGATCGGCTCGGGGCCCATTCGCTCGCGGCGGGCGAATACACGATGGAACCGATGTCCGCTCCCGGCATGGTCCTGGTGAGTCGACGGCCCGCGCCCGATGCCGATCCGGGCGTCGGCCTGGCCGCGTCGCGCGGCTCGGGGGATCAGGTGTGGAGCTTCACCCCGACGGGCGGTGGCTATTTCACGATCCGCCCTACGTCCGATCCGTCGCGGGTGCTGAGCGTCGCGGACGGGCCGTTCAGGGACGGCACCCGCGTCCTGCTGCTTCCCGACCGCGGGGCCGACTCGCAGTCCTGGCTGATCTCGCGCGACGCGATCGCCGACACTTGCACCCTGATGGCGAAGAGTGTCACGATCGCGGCCCTCGACGACTTCGGGGGCGACGCCACACCCCGGGCCCGCATCGACCTCTGGAGCTACAACGGCGCCGACCCGCACCTACGCTGGACCCTCACCCCGGCGAACCCGCGACCGAACCCCGGCGCCGGCGATCGTGCCGCGAGGCCGTGAGCGGTCCTCGATCGTGACTTCGCCAAGGTGAGACGACCTGGCCTCGCTCGAGGCCAGGGCCGCCGGACCTCACGGGGTGGTCCTGGCCCGATGGAACACGCGGGTGCCGGAGGCGACTTTCACCGAGGGGCCGAGTCGCCGGGCGTGCTCGTCGTCGCGGCGGGCCAGCTCGATGTGCCCCAGTGCCGCGTGGGCTCGCGCCCGGTTGTCATAGCACTGCGCGGAGCCGGGTGACAGCGCGACGCAGACGTCGAAGGCGCTCAGAAGGTGTGTGCGAAGGCTCACAGCCATACCGGTGGGCCTCATGCCTGCGGCGTTCGATCCACCCTACGACCTCTTCTCACACCCTCTCTCAGCTCGGGGCCAGCTCGCTGCGTTTCGGCGAGCGCGGATGCCCGCTTCGATCCATCCGGAGGGATGCGTCTGAGGCTAGAGGTGGGAGAATCTCCCGAGGGCGACCCAGCCTGATTTCGGACGACGTCCCGGCGCAAGGATTGCACGTCGAGCGAAGGCGGAATCGGCCTCGGGGGATGGACCGCCGCCGCGATCAGGTCTCGGCGGAGGCCCCGACGGCGGCGTTGATCTTGGCCAGCGTCTCCTCGCTGGGCTGGCGGGTGCCGCGGCACTTGGGATAGCCCTTGCAGCCGAGGAAGTATCCGCGGCGGCTCTCGCGGACGAGCATCGGGCCGCCGCATTGCTCGCAGGTCTCGTCGACGGGGATCGTCTTGAGGTCGACGCCCGTCTTGGCCGCGGGCGGCGCCTGCTCGGCAAGCTGCTCCTTCAGCTCATCGGGGATCTGCGCCGTCCCGCGGCACTTGGGGTAATTGGTGCAGCCCAGGAACGACCCCCGGCGGCCGCGCCGCACGGCCATCGCGCCGCCGCACTTGGTGCAGGGGACCTCCACCTTGACCGTCGGGACCGGCTTGCCCTGGTCGTCAACTTGCACCGCATTGCGGCACTTGGGATACCCGGTGCAACCCAGGAAGGCCCCGCGCAGTTCCCTCGCGCAGCGCCATCGGCTTGCCGCACTTCTCGCAGGTATATTCCGTCTCCTGGACGGACGGCACGGGGTTGCCCGCCTCGTCCATGTTGAACGACTCCTTGCATCCGGGGTAACCCGAGCAGGAGAGGAACTTCTCGCCCCGCTTGTTCTGGCGGATCATGAGGGGCTTGCTGCACTTGGGGCAGGCGTGCTCGCTGGCGACGGCCTCGGCGCGGGGCTGCCCGCCGATCGGCCGGGTCGCCTTGCACTCGCCCGTGGAGTACCTCGAGCAGCTCAGGAACTTGCCCGTGCGGCTGAACTTGATCACCATCGGCGCACCGCAGACGTGGCAGGTCTCGTCGGTGGGGATCTGGACCCTCCCCGCCTGCTGCTCGGCCGACTTCAGCGCCTCCTGGAACGGGTGGTAGAACTCGTCGAGGACCTTGACCATGTCCTCCTTGGCCTGCGGCGATACCGTCGAGCTCGTCTTCCATCTGCGCGGTGAACTTGAGGTCGAGGATCTTGGGGAACCGCTCGACCAGGAACTCGGTCACGGCCATGCCCAGCTCGGTGGCGAAGAAGCGCCGCTCCTTCTGCTCGACGTACTGGCGATCCTGGATGGTCTGGATGATCGGCGCATAGGTGCTCGGGCGGCCGATCGCCTCCTTCTCGAGGGCCTTGATCAGGGTGGCCTCGCTGAAGCGCGGCGGCGGCTGGGTGAAATGCTGGGTCGCGTCCAGCGAGTGCAGGTCGAGCGCCTGGCCGGCGGAGAGCGCCGGCAAGAGCGCGTCCTCGGACTTGCCGCCCGGCGGCCAGACGCGGCGATGGCCGTCGAACTTGAGGATCTTGCCCTGCGCCTTGAAGACGCCCGGACCGGCGGTGATCGCCACGTCGGTGACCGTGAAGACCGCGGGGGCCATCTGGCTGGCGACGAAGCGGGCGTAGATCAGTTGATACAGCCGGAACTGGTCGTGCGACAACTGGCCGCGGATCCGCTCGGGCGTGAAGGCCAGATCGGTGGGGCGGATGGCCTCGTGTGCCTCCTGCGCCAGCTTGCCGGCGGCGTAGCGGATCGGCTTGGCCGGCACGTACTTCTCGCCGAAATCGGCGTTGATCTTCTCGCGCACGGCCGTCATCGCCTCGTCGCTGACGCGGAGGCTGTCGGTACGCATGTAGGTGATCAGGCCGACTGGCCCGCTGCCGTTGACGTCGATGCCTTCGTAGAGCTCCTGGGCGACCTTCATGGTCCGCTTGCCGGAGAACCGCAGCCGGATCGCCGCCTGCTGCTGGAGCGTGCTGGTCTTGAACGGGGCATCGGCCCGGTCGAGCTTCTCGACCTCGTCCACACGGCTGATGACGTAGGGCGACGAGCTCAGGACATCGCGGACGGCGTGGGCGTCCGTCCCGTTGGTCGCCTCGAACTTCGCGCCGTTGTATTCGACCAGCGCGGCCTCGAACCGGTCCGCCTCCTCGGTGGCGCCGACGGGGCTGACCGTGGCGGCGATCTTCCAGTACTCCTCGCTGACGAAGGCGCGGATGTCCCGCTCGCGGTCGGCGATCAGCCGGACGGCGACCGACTGGACCCGCCCCGCGCTGAGGTGCCGCATGATCTTCTTCCAGAGCAGCGGGCTGAGCTGATAGCCCACGATCCGGTCGAGGAACCGCCGCGCCTGCTGCGCATTGACCAGGTCCATGTTGATCGGCGTGGTGTGGCCGAAGGCCTCCTTGACGGCCCGCTCGGTGATCTCGTGGAACGTCACCCGGCGGACGCGCTCATCGGGCAGCTCGAGCGCCTGCTGGAGGTGCCATGCGATGGCCTCGCCCTCGCGGTCGGGGTCGGTCGCTAGGTAGACCATGTCGGCCCGCGCCGCGGCGCGTTTCAGCTCGCTGATCGTGTCCTTCTTGGCCGGGACCACCTCGTAAGAGGGGGCATAGCCGTGGCCGACGTCGAGGCCCAGCTTGCGCTTGGGCAGGTCGCGGACGTGCCCCATGCTGGCCTTGACGATATAATCGCCGCCGAGGAATTTGTCGATCGACCGGGCCTTCTTGGGGCTCTCGACGATGACCAGGGCCGGACCGCCGCCAATGGCCACGGGCTCGCCTGATTCGGCCGTCTTGCGGCGGGCGGTGGCCTTCTTCGGGGACGCCTTCTTGGCCGTCGCACGCTTGCCGGCCGAGCCCCCGGTCGCCGTTTGATCCCCTGTGCCATCCTGCGTCTTGGACTTGCTAGCCACGATGCGAACCACCTATCCGGTTGCTATCGAACCATTTGCGATATTCGTGCCCGCCCCGTGACGGCCGGTGCGGTCGGGGTTTGAGATTGCCCCGTCATCGATTCCTGGTACCATTGGACATGGGCCCGTTGCGGTACCGGCCCCGCATCCCGACCCCTTAGCGACATAAGCTAGGGTATCGGGGCCTGTCAAGGGGGCATGAGAGGAACAGCCCCCCGGAGGACCGTCTTTTTGGACCTCCGCCCGCCGGGGTATCCCATCGAAAAGCATCGATCGAGAACTCGAGGAACTCCATGTCGTTCGAGGTCTTCCGCCGCCACCAGAAGAAGCTGCTGGCGGTCTTCGCGATCCTGGCCATGTTCGGCTTCGTCGTCTCCGACAGCCTGTTCCGCCTGCTCAACTCGGGCCCCGGCACCCGCGATCAGCCGGTCGTCAACCTGTATGGCCGGACGGTCTACCAGAGCGACCTCAACGGGATGCAGCGGGAGCGGATCCTCGCCAATCGGTTCCTGTTCCGCCTCTCGCCGCGGTTCGGCCAGGAGCCGTTCGGCGGCGTGAGGACCCGCGAGCTGGTCGACGCCCTCATCCTGCGCCACGAGGCCGACCGGCTGGGGATACCCGCCGACGTGGAGACGGGCAAGGACTTCGTCAAGCGGATCACGATGGGGCAGATGAACGGCGAGTGGTTCGATCGACTGATGGTCGACTTCCGCAACGAGGTCGCCGACGAGGAGGTCCTGACGGCCATCGCCGATCAGGTCCGGCTGAATTACGTCCACGGCATCTACGGCGACCCGAACCGGCTGATCGGCGGCCCGATGGTCACCCCCTTCGACATCTACCGCGCCTATCGCGACCAGAATGAAAAGGTTTCGGCCAAGCTCGTCGAGGTGCCCGTGGAGAAGTTCCTCGACAAGGTGCCCGAGCCCTCGGCGGCCGAGATCCAGGCGTTCTACGACGCCCACAAGGACACGCTGCCCGACCCGATGCGGGTCGCTCCCGGGTTCAAGCTGCCGCGCCAGGTGCAGCTCGAGATCCTCTCCCTCGACGGCAATGCCCTGGCCCGATCGATCAAGGACCGGCTCACCGACGCCGAGCTCCGAACGGCTTACGAGAATCGGAAGTCCGAGTTTCCCTACAAGAAGAATCCGAATGATCTCCCCGACGACCTCTTCGCCGGCCATCCCGAGCTGACCCCGGCCGCGATGCAGCCGTTCGACGAGGCCCGGCCGATCCTCGCCGCCTCGCTGGCCGAGGCCAGGGCGCATGACCAGATCGTCGAGCAATTCACCCGGATCCGCCGAAACGTCCTCGACAGCTTCTTCGACGAGTATCAGCAGGCCCAGATCAAGCAGCGAGGAGGCCGGCGGCAAGGACGCGGCGGGCGGACCGCCGCTCCCCCAGCCCCCGGACCTGAAGGAGGTGGCCCAGCGCGAGCACCTCGAATACGACCTGACACCGATGCTCTCCCGCGAGGATGCCGAGAATTATGGGCAGCTCGCCTCGGCGCAGGTCGGCCTCGGCAACCAGCGGGGTACCCGGACCTTCATCGACGAGTTCTTCGACCCGAAGGCGGGGCTGTACGAGTCGGTCGAGCTGTCCGACCAGATCGGCACACGCTACCTCGCCCGCAAGATGAAGGACGTTTCGCCCCGCGTGCCCTCGCTCGATGAGGTCCGTCCCCAGGTGGTCCTCGCCTGGAAGATGGAGAAGGCACGTCCGCTGGCCCACAAGGCCGCCGAGGCCGTGGCCGAGCAGCTCGAGAAGCAGCCCGGCGCGATCAAGGACGGCACCTACCAGGGCTATCGGGTCGTGACGACCCCGGTGATCGCCCGCCAGCATGTGCCGCCGACGCTCTCGATCAACCCCTTCGACATGGGCGAGCCCAAGGAGTCGCCGATCTCCGAGGTCGCCTCGCCCGGCCAGGCGTTCCGCACCGCCTTCTTCTCGCTCCAGCCGGGCAAGGCGACCGTCGCCCCCAACCAACCCGAGACGGCCTTCTATGCGATGGCGCTCGAGCGTCGCGACCCGGCGACCTTCGCCTCGCTGTACGCGCCCAACAGCGACGCGTTCCGGTACCAGAAGCAGGCCCGCGACCAGGCCGATCGCCAGTTCCTCGACGACTGGATGGCGTGGCTTCGCCACGAGGCGGGCGTCCCGTCCGACTGGATTCCCCCGGATGAGATCCGTGAGCGGGACGGCGGTCGTCGCAGCGCCAACGGATAACGAAACGATCACGACTCGCCGACTCGCGCCGGCCGGTGACTCGCGGTTCGGGGACGATCCCGCCGCAGGTCCCCGCGCCGGCCTCCTTGCGGAGCCCCATGATGCTTGCCAGTCGGGTCCAGGCCGACGAGTCGCCGGTCATCAACATGACGCCGATGGTCGACGTCATCCTCTGCCTCCTGGTATTCTTCATGGCCGCCACGCGGCTCTACGACTGGGACGAGAACGAGTTCGTCGTCCAGGTCCCCGAGGTCTCTGACGCGGCCCCGCTCACCGCCGCGCCGGATGACCTGGTGCTCACGGTCCGACGTCCGGGCGCCGTGATCGTCGGCGAGAAGACCTACGACCTCGAAGGGCTCGCGGTCATGCTCCGCGAGGTGCGCGGCCGCTACAACAACCAGGGCGTGGTGATCCGCGGCGACGCCTCGCTGACCTACACGGCCCTGGCCGACGTCCTCTCCGCCTGCGACGAGGCGGGCATTCGCAATGTCCGGCTGCCCGTGCGGTCCCGCGAACGGCGGTCCGGCGGCCCGGACGCCTCTCCGGCCGCCCCGTGAACCGGTGGCCCTGTCCCTCGAACGACGATCGCCGGATTGATCGAATGGGTGGCCGCTCGGTTCAGCTCGCCGAACGGCGGCCCGACCAACCGCTCTGAACCACGCCCGGCGGACGTCTCGCCCGGCGCCGGAATCCGAATCCCGCCGACGCGCCGTCGGCCGTCCTCTCGGAGTGCAAGATGGGGCTCATCCGACAGCTCGTGGACACGCTGCTCCACCTCAGTCCCGATACGATCAACGCCTTCGTGGAGTCGGTCGGAGCCGGGCCGTCCTATGCCGTGCTCTTCCTGATCATCTTCGCCGAGACCGGGCTGGTCGTTACCCCGTTCCTGCCCGGCGACTCGCTGCTGTTCGCGCTCGGGGCCGTCGCGGCCAGCGCCGGCTCGCCGATCAAGCTGGGCCCGCTCTGCGTGCTCCTGGTGCTGGCGGCCATCCTCGGCGACGCCGTGAACTACGCCGTCGGCTACTTCGTGGGTCCCCGGGTCTTCTCGAGCGAGCGGTCCCGCCTGCTCAACAAGAAGCACCTGATGCGAGCCCACGAGTTCTACGAGAAGTACGGCGGCCTGACCATCATCCTGCGCGGTTCATGCCAATCGTCCGGACGTTCGCCCCGTTCGTGGCCGGCATCGGCAAGATGAGCTACCCCCGCTTCGCCGCGTACAACGTGGTGGGGGGTATCGCCTGGGTCCTGATGTTCCTGCTCGCCGGGTGGCAGTTCGGCAGCCTGGAGGCCGTGCAGCGGAACTTCCACCTCGTGATCGGGGTCATCATCGTGATCTCGGTCCTGCCGCCGATCATCGAGGCGCTGCGGGTGCGACTGAAGCGCGGCGATGACGGTAAGCCCTCCCCGACGGCCGAGCTGTAGAGCACCTGATGGGATGGGCTGCGCATTCGAGCCCGACGCGCCAGCGAGTGGATGGAGCTGCTCTGTCAGGATCCACTCGCTGGGGTAACGGGCTGGTAACCGACCGAGTCGGCTCCTGGTGCAATCAATTCAACTGCGGCCCTCGCAGATTCGTCGCCGCCCGTCGTGCCGCTCAGCCGCCCTTGGAATCCATCGCCTTCTCGATGTCATCGAGCGGCATGGCGTCGAGTCGCCCGCCGAGCAAGGCCGAGAGCTGCAGACCCACCAGGACCTCGCTCGTGCTCTTGCCGTCGGTGAGCATGTGCAGATAGGGTTCCGCGCCGACCAGGACCGCGCGGGGCTTCCCGTGCACGGTCAATACATAGCGGACCGTGTTGTCCTCGAGGTCGCGAAGGATTCCGGGGAGGTTCTGATGCAGCTCCCGGCTCCCGATGATCCGCACGGGAGACTCCGGGGTCTTGGCGGCCATGGATCGTGCATTCCTCCTGCGTTGAGGCCGTTGCATGCGTGAGGACCCATCATAAGGATCTTTGACGACGCGTGCCGGCACGGCGCTATCCGTTGCGAGTTGCTGCGACGATGGAAGTTCCCACGAACAACCGCGTTCCCAGAAGACAGACGGGACATCCGTCACACTTACAGGCAGGAATCGGCCCCAAGATGGGCCCATCATGGCTGTCGTGAATCGAACAAAGACCTGCCAGGCGACCGGATTACGAGAAGCCGTCTTTGCCGAGAATTCGGTGAATTGACGTGCTCGCCGCCATCGACGGCCAGGTTATTCTACAGAGAAGGAGAGCGTTTGCAAGGGTCCCGGCGAGAGGGAACGCGTTCGTCTTCATCCATCATTTCAGTCATGGTGTCATGGATGGTTGCACCGTCACCGATCTCGGCCGGCGAAAGCCGATTGCATTAATAGGCTATAATTTTCTAGTATATAAATTTGAATCGAATATCACCCTTTCGGACGTGTGCGTTCGACGACGACGCAAGCATCTCTCATGACTCATTGCACTCCGTCGATGACGGCGTGGGCATCGCGGAGGGGATCGCCGGCGACGGCCAGGTGATGGACCGCGTCGCCCGGCGCTTCGGCGTCGGGGCTCTGCTCCGTGCCCTGGAGGCGGCGCCGTGGGTCGTGGCGGTGGCGATCGCCTCCGGGCGGGGCCGGCCGGGCTTCGGCGAACCGGCCGAGCTCGTGGGGTCCTGGGCGACCAGCATGGAGACCGCATCGCCACACATGGGGTCTGCGGAGGTGATCACGGGGTCGCCGTGTCGAACGGGCTCCCGTCCCAAATTTTGATCAGGCCCTGCTGGTCGGCCGTGGCGATCCGGCGGCCGTCCGGACTGAACGCGACCGCCCAGATGTAGCTGTCGTGGGCCTTGATACTCAGCAGTTCCTGCCCATTCTCGGGTACCCAGATTTTGAGCAGCCTGTCGCCGCCGACCGAGGCGAGACGGCGGCCGTCGGGGCTGTAGGAGAGGCCGGTGATCTCATAGCCGTGGCCGATCAGGTGCTGCAACACCCGGCCGTCTGCCGCGTCCCTGACCTGGATCTCGAAATCGGAGCTGGCTGTCGCCAGGCGGGCGCCGTCGCGGCGATAGACCACTTGATGGAATGTGAGGTGGGGCACGGAGGAGGTGACCAGCGGATGTCCGGTCTCGATGTTCCAGGTCCGCGTCGAGTCGCCGCTGGTGGCCGCCAGCTCCGCCGCCGGGACGGAAGGCGACCGCGCAGGATTCCCCCGCCAGGACAGGGGAACGTACGTTGCACGCGGCCGGAAGCGACATCCCATAGCACAATTCGATCGTCGCGATCCTGGGTCTCTCCTCCCCCGGAGGCGAGCAACGTCCCGTCCCCGCTGAATGCGATCGTCCAGGCAATTCCGCGATGCGCCTGGAGGGCGTGCTGGATCCGGCCGGTCCCGGCATCCCAGAGATGGACCTCCCCCGGTCGGTCCTGGCGGCGCCAGTCGCCACTCGCGGATCCGATCCATCGGTCGTCGGGGCTGAAGGCCACACTCCAGATGTCCTGCTGGGGGCCGGCCAGGGTTGCCCTGAGTTCTCCCCGGGGAACCTCCCAGATCCTGATCTTGCGATCGCCGCCCGCCGATGCCAGCAAGTCGCCTCGTTGATTGAAGGCCAGACTCGCGACTCGGCCGGATCCCTGCGTCATCGGCAAGACCTGGCTCTCCTGCGGCATCGTCACGTCCCACAGCTTGATCTGACCGTCATAGCCGCCGGTGGCCAGTCGCCGCCCATCGGGATGGAAGGCCAGGGCGAAGATCCCACCCCGATGGCCGATGAGGACCGTCCGCGGCTTTCCGGTGGCCGCATCCCACAGGATCGCCGTGCTGTCATCGCTGCTCGAGGCGATCATCCGTCCGTCGGCGCTGAAGCCGATCTGGTTGACGCAGTTGCTGTGACCGACGAGCTCCTGGCGCAAGCGGCCGTCCTCCGCGTCATAGAGCCGGACGATCGCATCGTAGCCCCCCGTCGCGATCGTCCGTCCGTCGGTGCTGAACGCCGCGAACATCGCCGGAGCCCGATGATCACGCAGGCTGAATCGCTCCTTCCCCGTCCCGACGTCCCAGACGACGATGCGGTTCAGCTTCTCCGCGGACTCGAACGAGGTGGCTCCGCCCACGGTGGCGATCACACGGCTGCCGTCGGGGCTGAACGACGGCGCATACGCGGGCTCCTCGGGGGTCGGGATCTTGCGGATCGCCGCGCCCGATGCCGCGTCCAGGATCCATACGCATCGATCTCGTCCGGAGCGATCGCCGCTGGCGATGACCAGGCGTCGGCCGTCGGCGCTGAATGCACCGCCGGAATGGGTCCCCGTCCCGATGTCGATCGACACCCGGGTCTCGCCGCTATCCAGCTCCCGGACCAGGACCGCGTCCGTCTCGGTCGGGGTCCCGCCGATCGCCGCGAACCTGCTGCCATCGAGGCTCAGCGCCAGGCCCGTACGCGGGCTGCGATACCCGCTCCACATGTGACGCAGACGCCCCGTCTCGACATCCCAGACCCGGACAGTCCGATCGTCGCCGGTGGAGGCGAGATACCGACCGTCGCGCGTGAAACCGAGACCATACACGGTCCGTTGGTGGCCGGTGAGTGTGAGCAACTCGGCATGGCACCGCCGCTTGAGGTGATGCCATTCCCAGTTCCGGTGGTCGGCCGGGCACTCGTCGAGCAGTCGTTCGGCCTGATAGGCATTGTGGTCGCCCAGCTCGCGCTGGGCGAAATTCACGCGATTTGTGTACAGGAACCTTCGTTCGCCCTCGAGGGCAGCCTGCGCGATCCCGCGCTGTCGATCCGCCTCGACCTGGGCCGACTTCAGCCGCGCCTGGAATCCCAGAGCGATGACCAGGGCACATAGAGTGAGGGCCGCCAATCCACTCGCGCGAAACAGCCCCGCGCCGGCCGGGTTGCGCCGGCACCACCGCCAGGTTCGCTCGAATGCCGAACTCCGCCGCGCAGGATCGGCCGGTCCGCCAGATAATCGCGCAGGTCAGCGGCCAGGGCCTCGGCCGTCGCATAACGATCGCCGGGCTCCTTGGCGATCGCCTTGATCACGATCGTCTCCAGGTCCCGGGGGATCCGCGGGTCCTGCTTGCGGGGCCGTGGCGGCGGGTCGTGGATCACGTGCTGGATCAGGTGGGCACGCGTCGCGGCCTCGAACGCCGGCCGCAAGGTCAACAGCTCGTACAGGGTCATCCCCAATCCATAGATATCGCTACGGCGGTCGGACCATCCTTCGAATCGCTCGGGAGCCATGTAACGGAGCGTGCCGACGATGTCGCCGGTCTGGGTGGGCCCCTCGGAGCCCTCGAGCTTCGCCAGGCCGAAGTCGGCGACCCAGACATGGCCGGCGGCGTCGAGCAGGAGGTTCGACGGCTTGATATCGCGGTGGAGTACTCCCTGGGCGTGTGCGTGGGCCAGTGCCGAGGCGACCTGTTTACCCAGGCGGGCGACTGTGCGGTAATAACCCGAGTCGTTGGACTGCGAGAACACCGAGCCGCCACCGGCGGCGGACGGACGAGGAGCGTCGGCAACGCCGCGGGCAGCATCGAGGGTCGCTGTTACCGTCGCGTCGGCCGCGATTGGACCCGGGTTCGAGGGCGTCAACGTTCCGGTCAAGAGCGGCCGAGCCAGGCCAACCGAGTCGTTGCCGCCGTTGCGACCATCGGCATTCGCCGCCGGCGACAAGCCGGCGTCTCGGAGGCGGCGCAGGTCGTCGAGGATCACGTCCAGGCCGTGGCCCTGGATGTACTGCATCGCATAATAATAGACGCCTTCCTGCTGGCCCATGCCGTAGACGGGAACGATGTGGCCGTGATGCAGCCGCGCCGCCGATCGCGACTCCAGGCGGAACCGCTCGATCTGCACGCCGTCGATCCGGCCGTGAAACGGCAGGATCTTCAGGGCCACGCGGCGGCCCAGCGACTCCTGGATGGCCTCGTAGACCACCCCCATGCCGCCATGGCCAATCTCGCGGACAATGCGATATTCCCCGAGCTGCTCGAGCGGGCAAGGCGCAGCCCGGGTGCCCGGGCCGTCGAACGAGGCCGTGAGGTCGCGTTCGGCGGGCTTGAGGCCCTCCATCAGCTCCAGGGCCGGGAAGCACTCGAGGATCTGCTCGGCCCATTCGGGATGGAGCACGGCGTACTCGGCCGGCGAAGGCTCCTCACCACGGCGACGACGCTCCAGGAACTCGGCGGCCAGCCGCTCCAGCGGATCGCGATCGGAGGCGGAAGATGGAGCGTCCACGAGCGTCCCTTCAACGGAAGGCCGTCGGAGATCGGGGAGTCAATTTTCGCCCGCAATGCACTCAGGACTCGAAGAACCCCGGCATACCGGCCAGTTCCAGTTTGAGGCGCATCACCGCGCGGATGTAGATGCTGCTGGCCGCCGAGTTCGATATTCCCAACACCTGCGCGGTCTCGCTGTTGCCGAGCTCCTCGAAATGCCGCAAGGTCAACACCTCGCGGTCCATCGGGTCCATCATATTGAGCACGTCTTGCAGTACGGCCTCAGTTCGGCTCGAGTCGCTCAACATCGCTGTGACCCTACCCTCTTATCTGCGGCCGATGACCGACTGTCTGCGGGGACGATGAATTTTCCTTGCTCCCTTGCGGTTTCCGCATGGAGAGATTGCGTGACCGATCTTCATCGGTGATCATTGTCCGCGCGTTGCATCCGTAGATCTGTCCGGCCATTATCACCGGAACTAACCGCGATCGCCAGAGGCTCGTCACAGTTCCGAGTGGGCCCGAGACTCCCCGCTCAACGCGACCGCGCGGGCCACCGCGGCCCTCATCCCTCTCCGTCGCCGAGAGCCCGTGTAATCGTCGCGACCCGCAAGATCGGCGGGCCGCGGCTGCGAAATTCTGCCGCCAGGCGCCGCCAGGCGCCGTTTCCGGCCCGACCCGAGCCCCCGATCTCCAACGCCACCCCCTGCGCCCCGGTCGGGGAGGAGGTGCCCGAAGGGCCGATGAGGGGGCGGTGGGTGCATCCGCAGATCGGCCGGCAACTCACTCGCCACGGTGGCGTTCAGCGAGTAATCTCGTGGACCCCCCGCTCGACCCATCGCGATCATCTGGTCGGAGTCGAAGCGGGCTCCGCAGGCGCCATCTCGACCGCAACGGCGACGGCCTCGCCGCCGCCGATGCAGAGGCTGGCGACGCCGCGTCGTCCGCCCGTCCGCTTCAGGGCGTGCAGGAGCGTGACCAGGATCCGGGTTCCGCTGCAACCGATCGGGTGCCCCAGCGCCACGGCACCGCCGTGGATGTTGAGCTTCTCCGGCGGGATCGCCAGCTCGCGCGCGACGACCATCGCGACGACCGCGAACGCCTCATTGATCTCGAAGAGGTCGACCTGTTCGACGCCCCACCCGACGCGGTCGAGCAACTTGCGGATCGCGTAGATCGGCGCCGTGGTGAACCACTCGGGCTCCTGGCTGTGGGTCGCCGCGCCGACGATCCAGGCCATCGGATCGGCGCGAATCGCCCCCGTTCGTCGTCGGAGGCCAGCAGGACGGCCGCCGCGCCGTCGCTGATGCTCGAGGCATTCCCGGCCGTGATCGTGGCCGCGGGATCGTCCGCCGCGCCGAACGCCGGCCTGAGCGCACGCAGCTTGGCCTCGTCGAATTTCGCCGGCCCTTCATCACTCGAGACGAGCGCCGTCTTCCCCCGAGAAGCGACCGCGACGGGAACAACCTCGTCGACGAAGGCACCGGCCTCGATCGCCGCTCGGGCCCGCGTGAAGCTCCGCACCGCGAAGTCGTCCTGCTCCCGGCGGCCAAACTGAAATGTTGATGCGCACGAATCGCCGCATGTGCCCATGTGCTTCTGGTTGTACACGTCCCACAGGCCGTCGTGGATCATCGCGTCGACCAGCTCGCCGTTCCCCAGGCGATAGCCCTCGCGGGCGCGGGTCAGCAGGTAGGGAGCACGGCTCATGCTCTCCATGCCGCCGGCGACGACCAGCGCGGACTCGCCCAGGCGAATGGCCTGGTCGGCCAGCATGATGGCCCTGAGCCCCGACCCGCAGACCTTGCTCACGGTCGTGGCACCGACGCCATGGGGCAGTCCGGCAAACAACGCCGCCTGCCGCGCGGGGTTCTGTCCCAGTCCCGCGCCGATCACGTTGCCCAGGATGACCTCGTCGATACGCCCCGGCTGGACCTCGGTGCGCCGCAAGATCGCCTCGATGCAGGCGGCCCCCAGGCGAGGGGCCGGGACGGTCGCCAGCGCACCGTTCATCGCACCCATCGGGGTGCGCACGGCGTCGATGATCCAGGTCCGCGCTGCCACGCTCAGGGCTCCCCATCCGACCCGGAAGCTGCCGGCGATGCTGCCGCGGCCGATGCCGAGCGGCCGCCGGCGGACTTCGTGGACTGCGTGCCCTTCTTCATCGCCCCGCCGGCCTGGGCCGCGGGGGTCGCGCCCTGCGCGCCACCGTCGGCCGGCCGGATCGGCGCGGACGACGCGCCACGGCCTGATCGGGCTGGCCGCCGTAATAATTCTGGTGATATTCCTCGGCCCGGTAAAAGGTCTTCATCGGCATGAGCTGGGTGACGATCGGCCCCCGATAGACCCGGGCCGCGGTCAGCTCGCGGTACGACTTGAGCGCGGCCTTGCGCTGGGCCTCGTTGTGGTAGAAGATCACCGAGCGGTACTGCGTGCCGACGTCCGGCCCCTGGCGATTCCACTGCGTCGGGTCGTGGCCGTGCCAGAACACCTTGAGCAACTGCTCATAGGTGATGACCGACGGGTCGTACTCGACCTGGACGACCTCGGCATGCCCGGTGTCCCCTTCGTGCACCTGCTCGTAGGCGGGGTAGGGTACGCTCCCTCCCGCATACCCCGAGACCGCCGACTTGACGCCCGGCAGCCATTCGAACTCGGCCTCGACGTGCCAGAAGCAGCCCGCCCCGAACGTCGCCTTCTCCAGCTTCGGCGCGGTCGAGCCCAGCGAGCCACCCGCCTTGCTCTCCGTGCCATTCAGCTTGGCCTCGGCCGCGTCGAACGGATCCCCGGCTGTCGGATCGGTCGCCCCCGGAGATGCCTCGGCGGCCGGGCTGGCCTCGTCGCTCGGCGCCTTCGAGTCTTGCCGTGACGAATCGGCCCCCCCTGCCCCGGGCGGGCGGGGCGTGGCCTTGCCCGCGGATTGGGCGAAGACGCCCGGCGCCCAGCCGACCGCCATCACCGACACCAAGCATGCGGACAGCAACCGAGCGTTCATGGCAAGGTTCCCCGGGCCCTCCCCGCATCGGGTCGTTGGGCCGCCAGCCTCATCGCGGCGGCCGGGGGAATGTGTGAGCGAGTGCGTACAGGCCATCGATTCCGACCGAGCGATCGATTCCACCACCTCTTAACATAGGGCTCCGGCGTCGATGATTCAAGTCGCCGTGCATCCAACGATCGTCCGGGCACCCGGATTCCACCGTTTCGTCCGGCTCGTTGCGAACCGCTGCCGCGAGCCGACGAACTCCGATTGCGTTCCTGCTCGACCGGCGAGATAATCCCCCGCGCCATCGGTACGGACCGGGTGCCCGACCAGTCTGGGCAGCCCGATGAGATTGGCCTGCGGTCGTCATCCGCAACATTCGCGGGGAGTGGCCGGGTCACAGCATCCCTCGATCCTCCTCCGTCTCGAGACCATTGATGGACAGAGGAGGACGGTATGCGCCCGAGTCGTCGCTGGTGGATCTTCATCCTGGCGAGCACCCCGGCATGGGGCGGCTGGTGGTTTCTCTCTCACCGGGATCATCCGAGCCCGGGCGAGAGCCGGATGGATCGCGAGGATGCCAATGACAGGGGTCCGGCAGCGGTCGATTCCGGCCAGCGGCGGGCCATCGATCGCCAGCCGTCCGCCGCGACGGCCGCCACCTCCGACGACGCGCCGCCGCTGGCTCCTCCCGAGCCGACGGGCGAGCCGGGTATCCCGGGGTCGTTCCCCGCTCTCGAGAAGATTTCTTCGAAGGCCGGTCCCGCTCCGGACGACTCCGGCGGGCTGGACCATTTGCCAGCGTTTGACGACGAGCTCGTTCCGGCGGCTGCCGAGGCCGATCTGGATCGGGGAGACGAGCTCCGACGCGGGATGCAGGCCCAGGAGGACGGGCGGCTGGCCGACGCCGAGCGCCATTTCCTCGCCGCCCTCAAGGACCCCGCCTCCCGACCGGCCGAAGCCCGTCGCAAGCTCGCCGAGGTCTACTGGCTGGAGGGGCGGTTTGACGAGGTTCGCGCACTCGCCGAGAACCTCTGGCGCGATGCCGATCGCACCGGCTCTCGCGGCGAGGCGCAGGCCATGCTCCAGTTCCACATGACGCTCGGCCTGAATCCCCTGCCGATCGACCGGATTCGATCGACGCTCGACCGCGCCATCGGGCAGTCCCCTCAGGACGATCGCGTCTGGCTGGGCCGCGCCTACCTGGCCTTGCGCGACGGACGGCTCGCCGAGGCCCGATCGTGGCTCGACGCCTGTCGGCGCCGCCGGCCCGACGACCCGGCCGTCTGGCGGGCACGGCTGGAATTCGCCCTCGCGTCCGACCGGGTGGACGAGGCGCGCGAGGCGCTCCCGTTCCTCCGCACCGACGACTTTCCCCCGGAGCGGGTGCACGAGCTGCGGGCATGGTTCGCCGCTCGCCGCGGCGACTCCGAGGCGGAGCGACGGGCACTTGATCAGGCCGTCGCGGTCAACCCGGGTTGTCTCACGGCCCTCGAGCGACTGGCCGAGCTGGCCACCCGCGACGGGCGAGCGGAGGAAGGCGCAAGGCTCCGCCGGCGCAAGGCCGAGCTCGACGTCGCGATGCATCGCTACCGGACCCTCTTCCGCGAGGACGACCCGATCGCCAGCACCGCCCGGCTGGCCCGATTGGCCGAGACGCTCGGCCGCCGGTTCGAGGCGATCGGACTGTGGACGCGGGTTCGCGAGCTCTCACCCTCCGACACCGACGCCCCGGCCGCGCTCGGAAGGCTGTCGAGGGCTCTGGCCGACCGCGGCACCTCGTCTCCCGCCCGGGCGCTGGCCGCGGAGTATGCCGATGACCTGGGAAGCCTCTCCGCGACGGCGGCCCCGCCCGCGCAGCCTGCGGCCGGGGCGTCCGGCGGACGCCGCATGGTGCCCCTGTTCCGCGACGACGCCGGATCCGCCGGGCTGGACTTCACCTTCGTGAACGGCTCGTCGCCGCAACGGCAGCTACCCGAGGCCTCCAGCGGCGGCGCGGCGCTGCTCGACTACGACGGCGACGGCCGACTCGACGTATTCTTCGTCCAGGGAGGCGCTTCCCACCCGCGACCGGCGCAGTCCGTCGCCTCGCCGCCGCACCCCCCGGCGCCGGACGCTCGCCGAGCGATTGGCGACCGCCTCTTCCGCAACCGGGGCGACGGGACCTTCGAGGACGTCACGCGACGATCCGGCCTGGCCGCGCTCTCCCGCGGCTATGGGCACGGCGTGGCCGTCGGCGATTACGACAACGACGGCCGGCCCGACCTCTTCGTCACCCGGTGGCGCTCGTACGCCCTCTATCACAACCGGGGCGACGGCACGTTCGAAGACGCCACCGCCGCCATGGGACTCGCCGGCGACCGCGACTGGCCGACCTCCTCGGCGTTCGCCGACCTGGACGGCGACGGCGACCTCGACCTCTACGTCTGCCATTACCTCGTCTGGGACGCCGACAAGCCCGAGGTCTGCCGGAGCCCATCCTCCGGCCGGGTCAACCCGTGCGACCCGCTCCGCTTCGCCGCCCGGCCCGACCACCTGTTCCGCAACGACGGCTCGCGGTTCGTCAACGTCACCGAGCAAGCGGGGATCGTCGACCGCGACGGCCGAGGGCTCGGTGTGGTCGCCGCCGATGTCGACGACGACGGCAAGGTCAACCTGTTCGTCGCCAACGACGGGACGGCCAACTTCCTGTTCCTCAATCGGGGCGGCATGCGCTTCGAGGAATCCGGGCACGAGTCGGGGGTGGCGGCTGCCGGAGGCGGGGGCTATCGCGCGGGGATGGGGGTCGCCCGCGGCGACCTCGACGGCGACGGCCGCCTCGATCTCGCCGTCACCAACTTCTTCGGCGAGTCGACCACGTTCTACCAGGACATCGGCGGCGGCCTCTTCACCGACCGCACGTCGGCCGTCGGCCTGGACGCCCCGAGCCGGTATCGCCTGGGCTTCGGCGTGTCATTCCTCGACGCCGACGACGATGGCCGCCTCGACCTCTTCACCGTCAACGGCCACATCGCCGACGCTCGCCCCGAGATCCCCTACGCGATGCCCGCGCAGCTCATGCTGGGCGGCGCAGGCGGCCGGCTGGTCGACGTGAGCTCGGCGGCCGGCGCCCCGTTCCAGGTCCCCCGGCTCGGCCCGCGCTGGCGGTCGGCGACCTCGACGACGACGGCCGCCTCGACGCGATCGTCGTCGGCCATGAAGGGCCGGCGTCCTACTTCCACAACACGGGTCCCGGCGGCCATTCGATCACGATCCGGCTGGAGGGTACGAAGTCCAACCGCGACGCCGTCGGTGCCCGGGTAACCGTCCAGGCTGGGGGGAAAAGTCAGGTCGGCGAACGGTTCGGCGGCGGCAGCTACCAGTCGGCCAGCGACCCTCGGCTGCACTTCGGCCTGGGGAAAGCCACCAGGGTCAACGCCATCGAGGTCCGCTGGCCGTCGGGGCGCGTCGAGCGGTTCGGATCGCTGGCCGCCGACGCCGGATACCTGATCCGCGAGGGCGAGCCTGCCGCACGAACTCTTTCGCGGCCCAGCCGCCGTGATGCGCCGCGGCCGGCCGGCCGATGAGCCGGCCAGCCATCGAGAGCTGACAGGACGATCAGGGTGATCTCGCGGCGTTCAGCGGCGGTCCTCGGGGCGAGTCCCGGGGAGGACTTCGAACCACGCGCCCGCGGCGGCGAGTGCCCCGGGAATGAACAGCAGGACGGGGCTCCATCTCAGGGAGACCTGCTCGACGGCGCGGTACACGACCTCACTCGGCGCGTCGGGATCGCGACCCATCACGGTCCAGGCGACACACGATCCCACAATCATGCAGGCGATCAGATAGAAGAGGAACCACCATCCCAGGGCGAACATCACCTTCGTGGACCCGGCCACGCCCCGTCGCCGCTTCTTCTTTCGCTGGACCTTGGGTTCGAAGACCTCGGCGCAATACCGGCACTTGATCGCGGCGTCCTGGATCTGCGCACGACAGAAGGGGCATGGCTTCATGGCCGTATCCCTGTGCGAGGAGGATGGGGAGATCGGCCGCGACCCAGGGGACCGGGCACAGGTGGACGCCCGAGGGGCCGGCCTCGACGGCTGATTCTGCCGGCACCGGCCCGCGAGGCAAGGGAAAAGCCGGCCGCGACCGGGACGGCTGGCCGCCGACGCCGGATACCTGATCCGCGAGGTCGATCGGTCGCGACGCGACGCTCAACGCGCCAAGGGGGGGTCGCTAGTGCCCTTCCGAATGACCGGACCTGGCCGCTGGTTCATCGTCACGCCTTGGGGCGGGTGCCCGGCAGAATCCCGAAGCCGGCGCCAGCGCCCGCGAGAACGAGCGAGGCGACCAGGATCACGGGGCGCCGATTGGTTCATGAATAAGGTTGTCTCGCGGATCGAGGCTTCGACCGCGTGATCCGGCTCGCGGCTCCCCGCGATGCCGCCGACAATCCCCCCGATGATCGCACCAGCCCCGGTGGAGAACACGATCCACCAGAGCAGGCCGAACAGCAGCTTCCGATACCAGGGCGCGTTCCTGGTCGACTGACTCTGTTGCTTGAGCCTCTCGTCGAAGACCTCGCCGCAATAGCGGCACTTCACCGCGACGTCCTGGATCTGCTCGCGGCAGATGGGGCAGGGCTTCATGGCCATATCCCTGTGCGAGGAGGAGATGGAGATCGGCCGTGTCCCCGACAGACCGGGCACAGGTGAACGCCCGGGGGACCCAGCCTCGACGGCTGATTCTGCCGGCGCCCGGCCCGCGAGGCAAGGGAAAAGCCGGCCGCGACCCGGGCGGCTGGCCGCCCGGAGACGACAAGGTCAGCCCGACGTCGGCGTGACCGGCAGGGATCGCCGGCGGCGAATCGTCACCAGGTCGCTGACCCATCCGCGGAGAGTGAACGGGATGAAGTTGAGCAGGGCAATCCCCGTGTAGGTCACCGGCACATACCGGAACCCGTGCCGGATCATCCAGAAGGCAACCCGGGCGGCCATGCGGCCGCTCATCAACCCCGGGCCCATCGCCGAGCGGAAGGCCGACGGCACGATATGCCGGTAGAGCACGACCCGGTCCTGCATCAGCCGGGCGGCGGATCGGGCGTAGACCCGCTTCGACCGGGCATAGGATTGCAGCTCGGCGATCCCGAAGGCGGGGTGACACTCGATTTCCGAGCCCACGCCCCAGACCTCGGACGGGACCTGTCGCCCTCGCGTCTGTTCCTTGAACCGGTCGATCAGCGCCAGGAAGGAATGGCAGTTCGCCGCCATTGCATCCTCGCCCTTGGCCCCGTGCGCCAGGACGAGGATGTCGGCGTCCGCCATCTTGGCATCGGCGAGCGAGTAGTCGTCGTAGGTGTAATCCACGCCGAACTTGAGCGGGGTCACGCTTGCCCCCGCCGCCTTCCAGCAGTTCCTTCATGGCCGAACCGAACGCCCCCGATGCCCCCGTCAGCACCACGCGGCGACCCCGGATCTGGCAGGCCGTACCCATCAGCCGGTCGAACAGGGTCATGTATGAGCCGAGATAGTTATCCGGGTAGACGTGGTGCAAGGCATGATAGGGCGGTGTCACCAGCAAGGTCCCGTGCGCCACCGAGAGCCGCTCGGCCGGAAGATGGTACAGGTCCTTGCCGCGGAGGAACAGCACGCCGACGAACAGCACCGTGAACGCGCCCATGACGAGGCCCACGGCCCGCGGATCCACCACGGCGAACGCCAGCGAGCAGACCGCCATCTGCGTCAGATATTCGGGGATGACGTGATGCCGCAGGTTGGCCGCGATCGCCTGGTCGTGGTACCGGAGCCGTCGGTCGAAGAAAACGTGATGCGCCAGATGGGGGCGCCGCCAGCCGTCGCAGCCAGGCCCAGCGCGACTTCAGGCACGCGTGGAGCGTGAAATGGATCGCATCGAAGACGAACGTCGCGAGCACGAACAGGACCAGGCCCTGGAGCAGCAGACCGGTCAACGGCCTCCATGAGTCGACGATCCAGGCGGGCATGCCACGTTCCCTCGAGGTTTAGGCGCATTCAAAGCCGTCGGCGATTTTCCCTCGCCACGATCGAGAGAGCCTCGTCTTCAGCTCCCCACGCCCGGCGAAACCGGCCCTGGCCGATGTCCGTCCCATTCGCTTCGTCGCGAACGTTCCAACATATCTGTTTTTACCCGAACGCAAACCGTCACCCAAGCCCGGTTCACGCATTTTCCTCGGTCATCGCGGCCCACGGTACGCAGCCGCGAATCCCCAACCTACCTGAAGGGCGCAGGCTCGCGGTGCCCTCGATCGTGGCGGGCGGGCAAGGTTCCGTGGCCATTTGAGGCAACGGCGCCTGGAAAGTCATTCAAGATGTGCTGGAACTCGAACCCCAGGTCGAGTGGAGGATAGGGGACTTGAACCCCTGACCTCTTGCATGCCATGCAAGCGCTCTCCCAGCTGAGCTAATCCCCCGATTGTCGGGCCCCGAGATCCTGAGGGACAATCCCCGTGAACGAGGATCAACCAGGCCAGGAACTCCAAGCTTAGCCGATCATATCCACCCCCGCCGTCCAGTGCAATGCCTGGAGCCGCGAACTTTCTCTCTGGCGGGTGCTGCGGATATCCGTAACCGGTCAATGGCGTGGAACTTGCACGGATTTCCGGGGGTTGCGACTCACTTGGGAGCGAGACGGAAAGAGCCTCTTGCAAGGGGAATGCTTCCCCGCATGAGGTATTCGAGGGTCAATGCGATGCAACCCAGAATCCTGGGCGTCAGCGGCAGTCTGCGGCCCGATTCCTTGAGCCGCCGGGCCCTCGTGCTGGCCCTGGATTTCGCCGCGACCAGGGCGCCGAAACCCGCTTGCTCGACCTGAACCAGGTCGAACCTACCCATGTTCCGGCCGCATGGCCGTCCTTCCGGCGTCATCGCGTCGGTGACCGCCGACGTCGCCTGGGCCGATGCCTTCCTGCTGGCGACCCCCGACTATCACGGCGCGATCTCGGGAGCCATCAAGAACTTC
This sequence comes from uncultured Planctomycetota bacterium, assembly GCA_963771445.1. Taxonomy (GTDB): domain Bacteria; phylum Planctomycetota; class Planctomycetia; order Isosphaerales; family Isosphaeraceae; genus JAKAUH01. The sequence continues at coordinate 44,473 of CAVYTQ010000007.1, forward strand.
CTCGACTATCACTGGGACGAGCTCGCCGGCAAGCTCTTCGGCTGCCTCTGCGCCTCGCATGGGGACGGCCACGGCGATGATCGACGGGTTGCAGGCGGCGGTCCGCCAGTGCCACGGCTGGAGCCTGCCTTACGGGGTCTCGCCCAGGGCGATGAGGACTTCGGCCATTCCGGGGCCCTGAACAACCCTCGCCTCGCCGCGCGGCTCGAGATGCTCGCTCGCGACGTCAGGATCTACGGTGCCCTGATCCGTTCGCAGTTCCAGGCGGACCTGAAAGAGGGCCGGCAAGACACCTTCGCGGCCCGGTACGGCAGGGGCGAGGCCGACCCCTGCCCCGCTCGAAAACGTCCTGCCGCCTCAGCGGCCCTCGTTGGTCCGCCAGATGCTCCGCAACTCGTAGACCTCCAGCCGCGTCGACGCCGGATCGGGCTCGCCGGTAATCCGGGCCTCGACGGCCGCGTCGCGCGGGTCCAGATTGATCGGAAATGGGACGTAGGTCAGGCCGTCCGAGGCGAAGACCTCGAGGGCCGTCCGGTCCGCGTAGACGATCAGCCGCTGCTTCCCGCCCACGAGGGGAGCCGGCGCGGCGAGGCCGCCGACTCGGATCTCGCTCCGGGCCGCGTCGATAAGTGATCTCGACTCCGCGGACCTTGAGCGTCAGTACGCTCGCCTTGGCCGGGGCGAACTCCGCCCGGACCTCGAGCAACTCGCCGCTCGCGCCCGGCGGCGAGCTCGCCGCCCGGCTTGACCTTTCCGGATGTGCTTGACGATCGCCCGGGATCGCAGGCCGTGCAGCTCGTCAACCGGCTGCCAGGCCAGCCTCGGGCCATCGGGCGTGGTGCGCAGGTCCCAGCCCATGGGGAGCGACATGCCCTGGTTGAATGGCATGCCCGGCGTCGCGGTCTGGAGCCAGCCGACCTGGACGACGCCGCCCGCGGGGTCGTCGCTGAAGGTCTGCGCCGCGTAGAATCCCCGGCCGCGATGGCCCGGCAGCTTCGGGCGTCTCGGGGTGGAATCGCTCGCCGTCGAAGGTGCCGACCATGTACTCGCTGCTGGCGGCCGTCAGCACCCACTTGCGTCGGCCCGCGTCGCCGTCGACCGGCAGCTCGAACAGGTCGGGGCATTCGAAGAAGCCGTCGATGTGGCTCCGATACGTCCAGGCCTTCAGGTCGGCCGAGGTGTAGAAGGCGATCCACCGCTTCGCGTCGGACTCGTCGTAGACGGCCATGTACCCACCGCCGGGTCGGCTCGTGCCAGAGCAAGCGAGGGTCGCGGCCCTTGATGCTGGATGACCGGGTTGCCCGCGAACTCGGTCCAGGTCCGCCCGCGGTCGTTGCGAGTACACGATGCACTCGCCGCGCCCCGTGCTGGTGTAGGCGGCGACCAGCAGCTCGTTCTCGCCCTGCTTCCATCCCGAGGTGTTGAGCCGGTCCACGACCGGCGCTGCCCGAGAAGGCCCAGTCGCCGAACCGTCGCGGATAGAGCGCGATCGGCAGTTCCCGCCAGTGCACCAGGTCGGGGCTCACCGCGTGGCCCCAGTGCATGTTGCCCCAGTCCCAGCCGTAAGGGTTGTGCTGGAAGTAGAGGTGATACTCGCCGTCGGCGTGGACCAGCCCGTTCGGGTCGTTGTTCCAGCCGCGGCGGGGGGAGAAGTGGAACTGCGCCCGCAGGGGCTCGCGATAATCGGTCGGCGGCGCTGAGGAGCTCGTCGGCCTGGCGGACGTCGCCGCAAGGCGCGACGAGTCGTCGGCCAGTCGATCGACGCGCAGGACGGCCGGCTTTCCCCGCCAGGCGCCGACGTCGAGATGGGCCCACCAGCCGGGGTCGTCGGCCAGCTCGATCTCGAATTCGCGGACGGTGCGGCCGTTGACGACCAGCGACATCCGCCGCTTCTTGGCCGCCCGTCTTCACCGGAAGCGGCAGGTAGCGCTGCTCGAGCGTCAGCTCGCGGGAGGCGTCGTGGAGTGTCCCGGGCGCCTTGCGATCGGTCAGGACGATCTGGTCGACGTTGATGTGCCCCCAGCCGCCGGTCGCGCGGTCCACGATCTGCAGCCGGGCCGTCTTGCCGGCCAGGTCGTGAACGTCCCAGCCGGCCGGCTCGAGGCGTTCGCCGCCGCCGGGCTCGGTATTCGGGCCGGCGGCCGTGCGGACCACGCTTCCGTCGACCATCAGGTTGATGCACGTTTCGCCCGGCCAGCCGCCTCCTCCGATCAGAAACTGGATTGACGACCGATCGATCGTGAACGGCGGGAGACGTGAGCGCGCCCGGTCGACACCGTCGCCGCCGGCGAACGAGTTGACGAGACCCCGGCCGAGGAAGCCCTCGACGGCCATCTGGCCCGGGAGTGTGCCCCGCGCCGGGGCCCGGCCGAAGGCGTTGCCCTCGACGGTCCAGTCCCGTAATCGTCCCCCTCGAAGTCGGCGATCACGATGTCGGGGGATTGCGCCTGGCCGCCGGAAAGCCCGCACCGATGCCGAACACGAAGAACAGTCGAACGATTCGCTTCAACGCGCACACGGTGGTCCCTTCATCAGGACGAGACTCGAATCGTATGGATCATGGGGGATCGGCTTGCCGGTCCTCGCCCGTCCCCGACCTTCCGGGATGGGCCGCCATGGGAACGGAGGGCGAGTGGAGACACCCCGCAAGGTTGTCCCCACTCGCCCCTCGCCCCTCGCTCTTACTTCTTCTTGGTCGTGCTGCGCTTGGGCTTCTCGGACGGCAGGACGGACTTGGCGGCACCCGAAACCGCGCCGACGGCCGCGCCCGAGGCGAGCTCGCCGAGGACTTCCTTCGTACCGTGCCCACCCGCCTGTGCGGGCGAGGCGGCGAGCTTGGTGGTCGTGCCGGGAGCCACGGCGGTCGGCTCCTTGGCGACGGCGGCCGCCGCGCCCGTGATGGCCCCGACGACCGCGCCGGCGACCATGGTGTCGAGGACCTCGCCGGTCTTCTCGACCAGGCTCTTGGCCGCCGACTTGGCTCCGGCCTTCGGCCGTGTCGATGCCTTGCTCGATCCGGCCGACTTGCCCTTCGACGCCGACGCCGAGGCCGATTTTCCGGCCTTGCTGGCCGATGCCGACGACGAGCGGGTCGGGTTGGTCGAGGTCGCCTTGGCCTTGATCTGGACCTTGGGCGCCGTGGCGGGCTTCTTGGTCGAAGCGGCGGACGAACCGGACCCCTTTGTGGAAGCGGTCGGTCCCTTGGATGTGGGCTTGGTGGACTTCGAGGCGCTTCCGCTGGCGGCGGACGAGCGGCCTGCGGACTTCTTCTTGACGGACGGCATGGGTGTCTCCGAATCGGGTTCGATGGAGGAGAGACGTGGGTGGAACAGGTGATGCTTCAGCTCGTCGAGGTGGCGAGCCAGCTCTTCGCGGGTCTCGGCGATTGCGGCGCGGAGGGCCGACGGACCGGACTCCCGGCCCTCCCGGTCGTCGTCGTCGCCGATCACGACGGACCCGTTGGCCCGGCGATCTGATCCTTGAGCCATGAGAGGTCCTCGCGAAGGGCGGCGATCGTCTCGCGCGGGACGAGGCGCACGCTCGCCGCTCGGCGGGCACCGGCCGCGGCCAGTTCGTACCCGGCCGCGGCCATCGCGCCTCCGACCAAACCATAGCATCCCCACAGGGGAATGCGCGTCGCCTTGTGCAGCCCGTGGACGATCATCAACGCCCCGAGCATCCCGCCGGCTGCGACCAGCCCCGCGCCGGCCCCGACCGCGGCAAGGGCCACGGGCATCGGGGCGAGACCCTCGCGGATGTCCTCGCGGACCAGCGCCGCGTGCTGGCTGGCGAGCCGCTCGGCATCGCCGATGATCGCGTGGACCAGGCCCGACATCTCTTTCAGCTCACGCCCGGCCGGGTCGCGCGCCATGATTCCTCTCCTGCGAGCCTCGGGGATCACTCGGCACGACTCGGGCCGGACGGTCGCACGCTGATCAGCGGGATTTCGCCTTGGGACTCGACGACTTGGCCGACGACTTCGGCGTCCCCGACGACGACGACTTGGCCGACGACGACTTGGCCGACGAGCCCTTCGCCTTGGTGGTCGCTTTCTTGGTCGGAGAGGACGTCGCCTTCGCCTTGGCGGTCGCGCCTCCACCCGTCGAGCGGTCCGAGCCGCCCGCGCTGGACTTCGCCGACTTCGCCGACTTTGTCAACGACTTGGCCTTCGGCGTCGCCTTGCCGCCAATCGATTCCTTCACGCTCTCGATCGCCTTGGCACCCGCCTTGGCGACCGCCTCGGCGCCCTCGGCGACCGTCTCGCCGATCGAGCGGAGTACACTGCCCGCCCCGCGCCCGCGCCCACGGCGGCCTTCTTCGCCTGCTTGACCGCCGGCTTCACAACGTCCGACGCGGACTTGCCGGCGCAGGCTCAGCGTGCCCTTGCTGCTCTTCTTGCCCTGACTCATGGGGAACCTCTCGCGTTAGAGACTCGGTGCCGAATGCCATCAACCCGGTGATCCGTCTCGCACCGCTCGGCCTGTCGCCGGCTCGACTCCGTCCCTCATCGGCGATTCCATTCCAGAGGATTGGCAATTCTCATGCCGTCACATCAGCGTGGGCCACATCACGGACGACCCGACGCACATTGTCCGCCCGTCAGCGACCGCTAATCCATGCCCCCCTTCCCGTGAAGATGATTTTGATACCTGGTAACCTTCACATCACGATTCACAGGGATACCACCTCTGGACCGCCCCGGCAAAGCGGAGAAACGGCCCACTCGCCACGCCATCCTCGACCGGGCGACCCGGGCGGACAGGCATCGCGCCGTGATGGCCGAGGCCGGCCCACCCGCGCGGCCCGCGCGAGTGCGGTCGGCCCCTGGTTCCACGAACTTTACCACACGCGCCGCGGAAAGGCTCGTCCTTTCGCGCGATCGCGCAATTCCGCGCCCTTCGGCTGCGAAGCGCAGCTGCGCAAGGCGCTGCATCCGCGGGATCTCGCGGCGCATCGAGGTCATCGAATCGTCCGCGCTCGTCGCCCGCCGGCCGGCCTCGGCCGCGAATCCCGACGCGGCCGGCGGATCGTCTCCAGGGCCGCTCTGGGTCCGCGAGATGAGACTGGCGTTGCTCACTGGCCCGGCGGCTCCAGATCTGCGAAACTCCACCCACCGAACGAGAATATGAGGTGGAGTGCGGTGAACGCGCAGAAGCTCGTTGCAATGAGTCAGGCGAGGTGGCCGATCCGCTACGGTATCGGCCTGGCGGCCACCGCCGCCACCATGGCGTTGCTCAGCCATCCCAGCCTCAACGGCCTGGCTCATATGATCTATCTGGTCGTGCTGGTGATCGCCTGGCTGGGGGGGCTGGGGCCGGCGATCCTCTCGGTCGGCCTGTTCACGGCCGTCATGATCCACAGCACGCTCGGCGAGGGACTACCGATCACGCGGTCTCGCGTCCTGGCGCTGCTGGTATTCGCGACGGGTGCGGCGATGATTCCGGTACTCGTCGAGGCCCTGCACGCCGCGGTCCGCCGCGTCGAAGCCGGCCGCCGGTGGCTCTCGGCGGTCCTCTCCGGCATCGGCGACGCGGTGATCGCCACCGACGATCGCGGCGCGCGTCCTGTTCATGAACAAGGTCGCCGAATCGCTCTGCGGCTGGCGGGCGTCGGACGCCGCAGGCCGGCCGCTCGCGGATGTGTTTCGGATTGTCAACGAGAACACGCGCGAGCCGGTCGAAAGCCCCGTCGACCGCGTGCTGGCCGAGGGGGTGACCGTCGGCCTGGCCAATCACACGATCCTCGTCGCCCGCGACGGATCCGAGCGGCCGATCGACGACAGCGGCGCCCCGATCCGGGGCCTCGACGGGCGGGTGAACGGCGTGGTCCTGGTCTTCCGCGACGTCACCGAGCGCCGCCAGGCGGACGCACGGATCGCCGAGGAGGTCCGGCGCAAGGATGAGTTCCTGGCGATGCTGGCGCACGAGCTGCGGAATCCGCTGGCCGCGATCGCCAACGCCGTCCAGATCCTGCTGCATCCGGACGCCGTCGAGTCGCAGCCCTGGTGCCGCGAGGTCATCGACCGCCAGGTCCGGCAGCTCACCCGCCTGGTGGACGACCTGCTGGATATTTCGCGGGTCAGCCGCGGCAAGATCGAGCTCCGCCCGCAGCGGGTCGACATGGCCTTCATCGTCCGATCGGCGGCGCAGGCGGTCCGCCCGCTGGTCGACGAGCGTCGCCACGAGCTGCACCTCTCGATCGATCCCGAGGCGATCGAGCTCGACGCCGACCCGGTGCGTCTCGAGCAGGTCTTCGTCAACCTGTTCAACAACGCCGCCAAGTACACCGAGCCGGGCGGCCGCATCGCCATCGAGGCCACCCTCGACGCGAGCCACGCGGTCGTCCGCGTCACCGACACGGGCATCGGCATCCCGCCCGATCTGCTTGCCCCGCGTCTTCGACCTGTTCACCCAGGGCGACCGCACGCCGTCGCGGTCCGAGGGGGGCCTGGGCATCGGCCTGAGCATGGTCCAGAAGCTCGTCGAGCTGCACGGCGGCCAGGTCGAGGTCCGAAGCGACGGCCCCGGCCGGGGCAGCCGCCTTCACCGTCCGCCTGCCGGCCGTGGCCGCGACCTCGCCGGCCCCGGGCCAGGTCTGACCCGCCGCGGTCCTCGTCGCTCCGGCACCCCGCGCGGGATGGCGATCAGCTCCGCGGCGGCAGGGCGCTTTCGATGGCCCCCGCGAGCTCCTCGGGCCGCTGGCTGCCGATCACCAGGATCGAGCCGTCGGCCAGCTCGAGCCGCACGCCGCGGTTGCCCCGCGCGATCAGCGCACGGTCGCCGTCGCGTCCCGAGCGAACCCCCCAGAACCCGTAGTCGGCGATCGGGCGGAACGACACCAGCTCGACGCGGCGGACCTCGCCGATCGGGACGACCCGGCGATAGAACGGCACCCAGCCGAACCAGACACGGACGTCCGTCGGCGTCGACCTCGGTGGTCATCCGCAGCACGAAGACGGCGACGAACAGCAGCAGGCCAATGCCGATCACCAGCCCCACCAGCAGGTCCGTCGACCAGGCGGTGGCGTTGTGCAGCAGGCCGGCCGCGGTCAGGGCCTCGACGGCCCCGATCATCGCGTAGATCCGCCAGTCGAAATACTGCTCCTCGCGGAACAGTGCCGTCGCGGGTTGAAAGGTCGCCACCGAGGACACGCTCAGGGTCCTCCTTCGCGATCGATGTCCGTGCCGGCGGGTCCACGGGGCGGTTCTGCGCCGGGATGCTCCAGTCGCGGGCCCAGCACCCGGTCGAGCGCCCGCCGTCCCATGTCCGACACCCGATCCGCGGCAACCCGCCAGAGCTGCGGGTTGAGGACCTCGAGCGCGACGTGGCCGTCGTAGCCGATGGCCGCCAGCCGGTCGAGGATCGCGCCGAGCGGGATGTCGCCGTCGCCGGGCAGGATGCGGTCGGCGTCGCCGGCCAGCTCGCGCGGGACGCCGCTCACGTCGCAGAGCTGCACCCAGGCGATCAGCTCGGCCGGCAGCCCCTCCAGGTCCGCGAGCTTGCTCGGCCCGTTGTGGAAGTGGAACGCGTCAAGGCAGATGCCCGCGTGCGGGCTGCCGCATTGCGCCACCATGGCGACGGCCGTCTCCAGGCACGCGCAGATCGGCGAGCTCTTCTGGAATTCCAGCGCGATCCGCACGCCCGCCGAGCCGGCCAGCTCGGCCGCTTCGCCCAGCGCGGCGGCGGCCCGTGCCAGGTCGTCGACCTCGGGCGTCCAGGCCGCTCCCCCGGGCGACGCGTCGGCCGCCAGGATCAGCGTGGGGACCCTCAGCTCGGCCAGCAGCTCCAGCCGACGCCGGAAATGGTCCCAGTGGGCGGCCCGCCCGGCCCCTTGTGAAAGCAGCAATCCTCCCTGGCCGGCCGCGGCGGCCAGGACCACGCCCGACGACTCGAACAGCGCGGCCGCCTCGGCGGCCGAGTGCGCCTGTACGTACGATTCCAGCTTCGTCAGCCAGAGCTCGACGGCAGGCCAGCCCCCGTTCCGGTACGCCGAGGCGTCCGACTCGAACGGGTTCATCAGGGTGGTCACCTGGCTGATGCAAGGTTTCATGATGCGTGCCCGGGTCCCGCGACCGCGACGGTATAGACCGCGCCGACGACGATCAGAACGACTCCGGGACCGTCCCTCCTTGCAGCAGGTCATCGAGCGCCTGGACCGCCCCCTCGCCCGCCACCCGCCACTGCCGGCAGGTGTCGCGGTCGCGGAACGTCACCGTGCCGTCGGCCAGCGTCTGGCTGTCCACCGTGATGCAAAACGGCGTGCCCGCCTCGTCCTGTCGGCGATACCGCCGCCCGATCGCGCCCTTCTCATCATAGAAGACGTTGAACCGCCGCTTCAGCTCGCGGTAGATGGCCTCGGCCTTCTCGGGCATGCCGTCGCGCTTCACCAGCGGGAAGACGGCCGCCTTCACCGGTGCGATCCTCGGGTGGAACTTCAGCACGGTCCGCGCCTCGCCCCCGACCTGGTCCTCGGTATATGCCTCGCACAGGAACGCCAGCGTCGCGCGGTCGGCGCCCGCCGACGGCTCGATCACGTGCGGCACGAACCGCTCCTTCTTCTCCTCGTCGAAGTAGCTCAGGTCCTTGCCGCTGAACTTGATGTGCTGGTTGAGGTCGTAGTCGCCCCGGTGCGCGATCCCCTCGAGCTCGCTGACGCCGAACGGGAACGCGTATTCGATGTCGGCGGTCGCCGTCGAGTAGAACGCCAGCTCCTCGGCGTCATGGTCGCGCAGCCGCAGGCGGTCCGATTGCAGGCCGTGATCCACGTACCACTGGAACCGCGCCTTCCGCCAGTACGCGTACCACTCCGCCGCCTCCTCCGGCCGGCAGAAGAACTCGATCTCCATCTGCTCGAACTCGCGCGAGCGGAACGTGAAGTTCCTGCGGGTTGATCTCGTTGCGGAAGCTCTTGCCGACCTGCGCGATGCCGAACGGCAGCTTCACCCGCCCGGTGTCCACCACATTCTTGAAGTTGGCGAAGATCCCCTGCGCCGTCTCCGGCCGCAGGTAGGCCACGTTCGACTCGCTCTCGAGCGCGCCGACGAACGTCTTGAACATCAGGTTGAACGAGCGGGGCTCGGTCAAGGTGCCGCGTTCGTCGGTCGCCGGCCCGATGACCTTCTCGCGGTCCTCGGCCGAGATGTTCAGGTAGGGGATGACGGTCGGCGGCCCCGCCGGCTGGCCGAACCGCTTGGCCAGCTTGGCCGCGCGCTTCTCGACCGACGCCGCGGCCTCCTCGGGGCTGCCGCCCAGGCCCGCCAGCCACGACTCCGTCGGCTCACCCTTCTGGTTCACCGCCGGGTAGACGTAGGCGAACACATACATCTGGTCGGCGCGATAACGCTCCTTGGTCGCCCGGCAGTCGACCATCGGGTCGGAGAACCCGCCGACGTGCCCCGACGCCTCCCAGACGCGCGGATTCATGATGATCGAGCAGTCGAGCCCCACCATGTCGTCGCGCATCCGGACATTGTCGGCCCACCAGGCGTCCTTGATATTGCGCTTCAGCTCGACGCCCAGCGGGCCGTAGTCCCAGAACCCGTTGATCCCGCCGTAGACCTCGCTCGACGGGAAGATGAACCCCCGCCGCTTGCAGAGCGAGACCAGCTTGTCCATATCGTCCAGCATCGCGTTACCCTTCCCCGGTCGATCGTAGCGTGGGTGCAACCCACCGGATTTCCGGCCTTTCCTCGGTGGGTTGCACCCACCCGACGACTTCACACCTTAACGATCCTTAGCGGGTCGCGCGTCAGCTCCGCGATGAGCGGGAAGCGGTCGACCTCGCCGGCAGACTCGATGTCCTTCGCCAGGCCGATGCGGGTGACATTCTGCCCGCCGCGGCCCATCGCCAGCAACTGCCACAGGGCGCGTCGCTCGAGGTACCGCTCCGCCTCCAACCATTGCGACAGCACGATCAGCGCCTCGTCGTTCCCGACCCGCATGCCCTCGGGATACTGGGGAACCTTGGCCGCGGCGAGCTGCGTCGCCAGGGCACCCGGCCAGCAGCGAGTCCTCCAGGCTGATGAACCCCTCCGTCCCCGAGCAGACGATATGGACCGGATGCCCGTGATCCTTCTTGAGGAACTGGACGGTCAGCTCGTCGGCGGTCGCCTTGAGGTTGGCGAAGCTGGCGATGTAGACCCGCTCGGCCTCCAGGCTCGCCAGGATCGCGCGGGTGCCGTTGGTCGTGGTCATGACGAGGGTCTTCCCCTCGCAAACCTCGCGGGTGTAATCGCCGGGCGAGTTGCCCAGGTCGAAGCCCTCGATCGGCAGCCCGCCGCGCTCGCCGCCCAGGATGGCCGTTCCCGCCGGCAGGCCGGCTGCCACCTGCGCGCCTCGTCGATCTCGCCGCAGGGGATCACGGCCTCGCAGCCGTTCGCCAGCGCGTGGACCATCACGGTCGTCGCGCGTAGCACGTCCACCACCACCGCCACGCCGCCCCGCAGGCTCCCCGGCGGGATCAGGCTCGGCAGCAGGTGGACGAACACCCGCGGTCTCTCGGTCGGGCTCATCTCGGCGGTCGTCGTCACGTGGTCACCCCCCTGTGGCTCGGGCACGACGATTATGTCATACGCACCGCGATCTGGGGAGCCATCGCCCTCCCGCGCCCCGGGTCGCTCGTTGCTCGAGCCCGGCGACCGGCCCCAAACCGATCCATGCCAGGGCCCTGCGAGACGCCGCGACCTTCCCCTTCCCGACCCCGCCGTTTTCCGGTAGGCTTCGACCCTCACACGCCCGATCGCCTGGCCTCCAGGCCGGGCCGAACGGCTCGGGACATCCCACCCGTGCCGGCAGACCGTCGGGGATGGCCAGTCTCGTCGAGGTGCATGGATGCACGAGCCGAAAGGGCGCTATCTTCCTCTGGCCGGGCCGCGGCGATTCATCGGGGACCTGGTGCATTTCGCGCACCGCATCCCCTCGGCGCCGGTGAGCCGGACGATGGACCTGAGTGCCCTGGCCGGGCCGAGGAAGCTTCATGCCTCCCGGCCGTCATGGGCAACCCTCTTCATGAAGGCGTATGCCCTGGTCGGCGCGGCGAATCCGCAGTTGCGGCGGTCGTACCTCGCCTTCCCCTGGCCGCGGCTGTACGAGCACCCCTGGATGAACTGCGCCTGGCCATCGAGCGGACGTATCGGGGCGAGGACGGGGTCTTCGTGGGGCTGTTCCGCGCCCCGGAGCGGCAGACGCTCGCCGAGATCCAGCACTGGGTCGGGTGGTACAAGAACGAGGCGCTCGAGAAGGTCGGGTTCTTCCGGATGGCGCTGCGGTTCGGCTACGTGCCGCGTCCGATCCGCCGGTGCTCTGGTGGGGCACGCTGAACATCTCCGGCCAGAAGCGCTGCAAGCGATTCGGGACGTTCGGACTGTCGAGCTACGGGTCGCTCGGCGCCGAGCAGGTCCACCCGATCTCGCCCCTGACGACGACGTTGACCTACGGCCCGATCGACCCCGCGACCCATCGCCTGGTCGTCAAGCTGATCTACGACCACCGCGTGCTCGACGGTGCCTACGTCGCCCGCCGGCTCCGCGACATCGAGGACACCCTGAACGGCCCGATCCTGGACGAGCTGAACGGCGGCCCGGCGACCCTGGCCGGCGAACCGGGCTCGGCGGTGGCGAATCCCTCGTCCCCGGCCGAGCCGCTCTGGAAGCCCCACGCCACCACCGTCCGACCCACCCGCGACGGCGAGAAGGCCGCCCCGTCCGACGCTCCAGGCCGTTCGGCCGATTGACGGTCGGTCGGGTTGCCACGAATCGGATCTCTCGTGGGATCGAACTCGGGCAATCGCACCACGGCGAGGCCGAGCCTCAGCGTATCCAGAGGGATCGAACCACAGAGGCACCGAGACACCGAGAAATCACCGAGGAAAGCCCATCGATCTCGCCCAGTGTGACGATTGTACCCGCGGAACAAGCCTTCGCCAGTGAGTCTCACAGAGCGGCGAACGAGGCCGAACCTGATCGAGGTAAGGATCGGTCGTGGGGCCGCGCCATGGCGCCGTCGATCCGCGTGAGCTCTTCTCGTCTTCGTCTCTGTGCCTCTGTGGTTCGCTCCCTCTTGTTGAAGGCATCGCGGCCCGGCCGGTGCCCGTGATGTGACGTCCCCGGCCCCTTCCGCCCGCCCGCCCGGGAGACCTGGCGGTCAGGCCGCCGGCGGGGTCGGAGACCCGCGCCGAACACAGGGTCGGTCGGCTCGGGTCGGAAGACCGATCGCCGGCAGAGCCGTCTCTGTGAAAAAAGCCGGCCCGGTCCGAACCGAGCCGTCCGATGCGATCGGACGGATCGTGCCGAACCGGGCCGGGTCCGCCTGGCTTCGGCTCCAGATCCGCATGGCCCCCAGGCGTTTCGCGCCTAGAAGTCGACGACCCCGGCGGCGACCAGCGCGGCAAACTCGGCCAGCGTCCCCAGACCGGCGGACTGCACGAGGATCGAGCGGCCCTCGCGATTGACCTGCATGTTCTTCCAGAATGCCCGGGCCATCCGGTCCGCCTTTTCCTGGGCGGCGCGGCGGGGCGTTGTGTCCGCCTCGGGCTTCGCGACCCGTTTGCCGACCAGGTCGAGGAGACCGCCGATCACGCGGGCGGTCGATTCGCTCGCGGTTCCGTCGGGAAATGTCCCGACGCCCCGGAACACGACCTGATCGTCGTCGTCGAGCCCGAGGACCCACGAGTCGGCACCATCGACCAGCGTCGCGGGGTCGAAGTCCCCCTTCTCCAGGTCGTCCCCGCGGAGGGGCTTCGCCAGGCGTTCCCCGCGGTTGTCCAGGGCGACGACCAGCAGCCCGCGGAGGAACCGGTCCCAGTCCTTCGCCTGCGCGAACACCGGCGCGGGCGGCGGCGTCGGGCGCCGGAGGTGTTTGAGCAGCCGCTTCTCGGCGACGGCGGGGAGCTCTTCGCCGGTGCACACGAGGGTCCGGTCGTCCGGGCAGAAGAAGAAGGCTTCCGGCGCGAGCAGGAAGTCCTTCGCCCGGTAGTAAACGCGGCCCGCCGGCCCGTCGCGCACCTCGGTGATCTTGATCTGGAAGAGCCCGCAGAGTGCCACCCAGTCGACCGGCTCGGTCGTCCGGATTGTGAACATGGTGAAGGCCAGCCGCCCGTTCGGTTTCGGGCCGTTCGTCCGGTCAACCCGCACGCTGGCCGTGACCTGATCGAACAGGTCGATCCCCGGCGGCTTCCGGCCGGGCTGGGTCGGGTCGAACTTCAGTAAACTCGCGGCCTTCGCCCACTGCTGGCCGATCAACAGGTTCAGCATCACCCGGTATCCGCCCATGCCCGATCGGCGGAAGGCCGCCGCGGGCCGGAACGCCACGACGCCCTGCGAGTCGTCGTCGACGACGTACGACAGGTCAAAGGGCCGGTCCGACTTCAGCACCGTGTCGGCGACGTTCAGCTCGCCCAGGGCGTATTTCGACCCCGAGGCGGCGGGCCCATCGCCGTCATCGGCTCTTGCCGGCCCGTGCAACATCCACGCCCCGGCCGCGACGGCCACCAGCAGCGACGCCGCCAGGGCCCGAGCTGACCACGACCACGGCCGGTCCGGCGCCTTCGTTTCCTCACGCAACATGGCGATCCTCCTGATCAAGGTCCCCTTCGCCGGCAGGAACGCCCTGGCCGGCCAGCACGGGAGACGTCCATCCTGCCGCAGTGCCAGCCGCGACAGGCTTTGCAGGTATCGAGCCCTCCCGCCGGCGAACCGCGCACCCAGGGCATCGGCGGCCAGCTCCTGCTCCAGCCGAAGGCGGGCCGTCAGCCAGTGCACCAGCGGGTGGTAGAAGTACAGGGCCATCGCGGCCTGGGCCACGACGCCCGTGAGATAATCATCGCGGTGGATATGTGCCAGCTCGTGCGCCAGGACCGCGCGGCGACTCGTCGTCGTCCCACGACCGCCAGTCCTCGGGCAGCAGGATCAACGGGTTGAGCCACCCCGCCGTGGCCGGTGCATTCAGCTCGGCCGACTCGCGGACCTCGATCGGCCGCCGACAGCCCAGCTCGGCCCGAAGGTCCGCCAGCAGGCGACCCAGCTCGGGCTCGTCCACGGTTCGGCCCCGTCGCCTGAGGAAGTGGACGGCCCAGAGCCCGGCCAGCAGCCGGAGCAGTCCCCCGCCGGCCCCGATCAGGCAGGCGACCGCCAGGCCCCTGCCCCACGGTCGGCAGCGGGCCGCAGGCTCGGCCGCCGTCCGGTCGAGCCGCTCCCATCCGGCCCGCAGCATCTCGAACGCCCGCCCCGGTCGGTCGTCCGTCACCGTATTCAAGGGACTCGGCTCTCGCCCGCCCGGTGCGACATCACCGGCCGTCGCGAGCGAGACCGGCCGCACGACGGCCGCCTCGACCGGCTCCGTCGCCCGGCCCCGCAGGCCCAGCGATATCGGGCCCGCCACCACGACGAGGCCAAGGCCCACCGAGGCGACCCAGGCCCCCGAGGCCGGGCTCCTCCGCGAGGCCAACGCGTGGAGCGCAGCCGCCGCCAGGAGGATCGGGGAGATCTGGATCGCGGACCACACAAGCATCGGACCCAGGTCGCTCATCGGCCTCGCTCCTTCAAGACCTCTTCCAGCAGGTCGCGCTCCTCGGCGGTGAGCGCCCGATTCTCCACCAGGCGCTTCAGCAACTGGGCACGCGAACCGCCGAAGACGCGGCCCAGCAGGTCGCCCAGCAGCCGGCCGGAAACGTCCTCATACGACCGAACAGCCCGGTAGCGAAACGGCTTCGCGTCGTTCACCTGGCGGAGGAATTCCTTGTCCGCCAGCCCCCGCACCAGGTTGGCGATCGTTGGGTACGTCCGGTCCAGCCCCGATGCCGCGAGCCGTTCGCGCGCCTCCGCCGCCGTCGCCTCGCCATGCCGCCAGAAGGCGTGCATGACCTCCAGCTCCCGCTCCGTCAGGTCCTTCGCAGGCGGGCGTCCCATGCCACCGCTCCCCGGGCCGATTTGGTATTCCGAATTTGGTTTTCCAAATCTAACGACCTGGGCGATCCTGTCAACGCCGTCTTCCGTGACGGTGCGGCTTCTGTCAAAAAGGACGCTTCGACCGCCGACGGGATCCCTCGCATGGGTCCGCGCGGACTTGAACTCGTTGCAGGCATGGCACGCGAGCCAGAGGTTCTCCTCGATGGTCTCACCCCCCCTAGCCTCGGGGATGATGTGCTCGATGCTCAGACGGAACCCGGCGATGCTCTCGGGCGTCCGGCAGTAACCGCATCGCTGGCCGGCCGCCCGGGCGACGCGCTCGCGCAGATGGCGAGAGATGCGCGCCTTGCCGGCCACGCTCAGGTCTCCCCGGGTGCGACGACGGGGTGCCCGCGGTACTTCAACAGCAGGGCGGCGTACGAGCGCCGCAACGTCAGTCGATCCCCCTCGGATCGCAACCGTTCGAGCGCCCGCCGCCCTCGCTCGGTCAATTCCCCGCGCCGGTTCTGGTCGAGCAACCGCTCGAGCCGGAGTTGCTGGGCCGCGGTGGCCCGGCCGCGCACAATCTCGCCGAGCTCGGCATCGCTCCGGTCTTCCATGGACTCGAGCTCGCGGCGGAATTCGTCGGGCACGCGGTCCAGCGACGGGGTCGCCGCGCGGACGATATCCACCAGCGTCTTCTCGACCGGTTGATTCATCCCCTTGGCGGCGCGTTGGACCCGCTCGTAGACGTCCTGGGGCAATTCCAGGGTGAGGACGGCTCGGGTCATGGTCAGTTCCTACCTTTCCGACGTCGGGGTGGCCAATCCGCCGCCGGCGCATCAAGCGGGAGTCACCCGGCGCTCCCCCGCGAGTCGTCCGGCTCGGCCCGCCCCGCGAGTCCTCGCGATCGCCGACGCCTGGCCCACCTCACCTCGATCCGATCCCATCATCATCGCGGCCGCGCGATGGGTCAAGCCGCGCGCAACCCGCACGAGCTTGCCGGCAGGTGGTGGGTACTTCTCGGCCCATCAATGCCGCGCCGGAAGGCTCGCCGCCGGCCGTGCCATCGCCGTAAGCGAGCCGGGCGTCAGCGTCGGGGCCGCCAGGGTGCTCGCCTGGAAATCGGCGTCGCCGCCGTAGAGGATCGTGATCGACTTCTTGAGCACGCCGTTGGGCTTGACCGCCAGCATCGCCGCGCCGCCGCTCAGCGAGACGGTCCCGAGAATTTTCACCTTCTTCTTCTGCATCAGCTCGAACGTCACCGTGCCGGACGGCACGCCGCCGCCGGGGGCCAGCGAAACGATCCTGGCCTCGAGACCGAGCGACACGACCTTCTTCTTCTTCAGCACCCCATGCGGGACCAGCATGATCTGGCTACCGGACCGGGCGACCGACTCCGACGTTGCTCCCGACGTCACCGCGGGGAACTCGGTGTTTCCGCTGTATGCGGCGGTGATCGACCGCGAGCCGAGGGACAGCGCGGTGGTGGTCAGCGCGGCCCTTCCCGAGCCGTCGAGCGCGACCGTTCCCAGCGTCGTGCCACCGTCCGAGAAGATTACGGAACCGGATGGCACGCCGGCGCCGGACACCATTGCGGTGAACGTGACCGACTGGCCGTAGACCGCCGAGCCGCCTGAGGCCGTGAGTATGACCGTCGCGGTGCCTTGTTGAATGGTGAAGATGACCGGGGCGGACTGCACGGCCGCATAATCGGCGCTGCCGGGGAAGCGGGCCACGACAGCGTAGTTCCCGGCGCGGCCGGCGGCGAGGTTCCGAGGTCGGTGCCCGATGTACTCGAGCCGACGTAGTAGGTCAGTACCGGGGCGACATCCTCCAGGCTGGCGGCCGGGGTGTTCGCACCGACGGACGCGGCGACCGTGACCGACGCGGGGAAGCGGCTGCCGTTGTAGGTGCCGCCGGGCGCGGAAACGCTCAGGACAGCCACGGCGGGCATGATGCTCGCCGATGCCGACGGCTGGGACAGCGAGTAGTCGGGCGCCTGGTCCCCGGCGATACTCAGGCCGGCGACCGTGACAGCCACGGGATTGCCGGGATGGGGCGAAGCGAAGGTGCCGGCCGCCGCGGCAAGCTGGAGCGTCACCTCGTCGCCGTTGAACACTCCCACCAGTTTCGCGCCGGCGGTATTGAGCGCGGCCGTGGTGGTCCCGTCGTAGGCCTTGCTCGCGGCCGTAACGCCCGCGACGGCGAGCGGCGCCGCGGTGATGACACCCGAGGTGATGCTGGCCACCGCGGTGACGGTGTAATCCTTCCCACCATTCCCGTCGTTGATGGTATAGCCGGTGGCAACCGACAGGGCCTTGCCGGTGCCGACGTCCTTGTTATTAAAGGTCTCGCTCAGCCCTGTCACCGTGTCATTACCCTTCAGCCCAACGACGAGGGGCGCGGTCGTCGAGGCAGTCGTGCCGTCGTAGGTCCGGGACTCGCTCGCCGCCGTGATCGTCAGCGGGGCCGCGTGGATCGTGCCGCCGGTGCTCGCCACGTCGGTGACGGTGTAGTCCTTCCCGCCGTTGCCGTCGTTGATGGTGTAGCCGGTGGCCACCGACAGAGCCTTGCCGGTGCCGACGTCCTTGTTATTGAAGGTCTCGCTCAGCCCTGTCACCGTGTCGGTGCCCTTCAGCCCGGCGACGGCGGGCGTGGCCGCGGCGGCGGTCGTGCCGTCGTAGGTCCGGGACTCGCTCGCCGCCGTGATCGTCAGCGGGGCCGGGGTGATATTCGCCGTCGCGGTGGCCGTCGCGGACGCGAGCTGGTAATTGCCGGTGTCGGCGCCGCTGAGGACCAACCCTGTGGCCGTGACCGTCTTGCCGTTGCCGACACTCCTGTCGGCGAAGGTCGCGGTGCCACCTTTCAGGCCGACCGCATCGGTGCCGATCACCCCGACGAGCTTCTCGGAGCTCAAGGCCGCCGCGGTGGTCGCGTCATACACCTTGTTCGACGCCGTGAGGGCCGCCGTGACGCTGGCCTGGGCGATGTTCGCCGTTGTCGTGGCCGTGACCGAGGAGAGCTTGTACTTGCCGGCGTCGGGGCCCCCGAGCGCCAGGCCGGTGGCCGTGACCGTCTTGCCGGTCGCGGCATTCCTGTCGGCGAAGGCCACCGAGCCGATGATCTGAGTGACAGAGTCGGTCCCGATCACGCCAGTGAGCGTCGCGGACCGCAAGGTCGTCGCGGTCGTGCCGTCGTAAACCTTGTTGTTCGCCTGGATGACGACCGTCACCATCGCCGGCAGGACGGTCTGGCCCACCGTACCGGAGGCGCTGCCGAGGAAGTTGCCGGTCGTCATGTAGACGGCCTTGATGCTGTGGGGCGCCACGCCCAACGTCGAGATCGCGAGAGTCGAGCTCGCGCTGGCGCCGCTGCCGGCGAGTTTGGTGCCGGCCCCGAGGTCTTTCGAGCCGTCGAAGAACTCGGCGCTGCCGGTGGGCACCCCCGTGCCGCCATCGACGACGCTGACCGTGGCGGTGAAGGTGACCGACTGGCCATAATTCGACGTGCCGCCGCCGGCCGAGGAGGTCAGCCCGGTCTTCGTGAACAGGTAGGGGCTCTCGTACGCGCCGATGTCCACGATGCCGCCGACGATCCGCTGGAATCCGGTCCCCCTCTGGTCGGTGGTCAGGGAGTTGCCCTGTGAGTTGAACGGCCAGGGCGTTGCTGCCGGCGTTGACGGCGGGGCTGCCGGGGAGGAGGGCCATCGTGAGTGTGGCCCCGCCGTTCTTGGCCAGCGGGCCCAGGCCCAGGTTGGCGAGGCTGGTCAGGACGATGTTGCCGTTGGAGCCACCGGCGAGCCCGCCCGAGCCGCCGGTCCCGATCAGGTTGTCGCTGCCGGCGACCGCGCGGGCTCCCTCGATGTCGCTGGTCACGGCGGCGCGGGTGTTGGCGGCGATGATCGTGTCGTTCAGCGTCACGTTGCCGAAGTTGTCCAGGCCGCCGCCTTCGGTCCCGGCGGAGTTGCCGCTGATCGTGCAGCCGGTGAGGACCGCGGACCCGAGCCCGTTCGCGCAGGCCGCCGCCGTCCTGGGCGGTGTTGCCGCTGACCGTGCAGTCCGCCAACTTCGCGACGCCGTTGTTGTCCAATCCGCCGCCCCACATTGTGGCGGAGTTGCCGCTGACCGTGCAGCCGGTGAGATCCAGGGCCGCCGTGAAGATTTTTCCGTTGTACAAGCCGCCCCCGAAGTTGGCGGCGGCGTCGCCGCTGAACGTGCAGTCGCTCACGGTCGCCGTGCCGGCCAAATTGTACAGGCCGCCGCCGTCGTTCCGGCTCGTGTCGCCGCTGAACGTGCAACCGCTCAGGGCCACCGTACCGGAGTTGTACAGGCCGCCGCCGGAGTCAATCGCGGTGTCACCGCTGAACGCGCAGGTCGTGAGACTCAGGCTCGGGCCGGCGTTGTCCACGCCGCCGCCGAGGTCGGCGGAGTCGCCGCCGAACGTGCAACCGCTCACGGTCGCCTTGCCGACGTTGTCCAGGCCGCCACCGGACCCGGCGGAATTGCCGCTGACCGTGCAGCCGGTGAGGGCCGCCGTGCCGTAGTTGAACAGGCCGCCGCCGATCTTGCTGGCGGAGTTGCCGCTGACCGTGCAGTTGTTGAGCGTCAGGGACGCCGCGCCGTAGTTGAGCAGGCCGCCGCCCTCGGGGGAAGAATTCCCCTTGACCGTGCAGCCGGTCAAGGTCACGGTGCCATAGTTGAACAGGCCGCCGCCTCCGCCGACCGAAGCGGACCCGCCGGTGATCGTCAGGCCGCTGATCGTCGCGGTGACGTTCGCCTCGACCACGAACACGCGGCTCTTGCCGCCGGCCGTGACGGTGACGTTCGCCGCCGGGCCGCTGATCGCGATCGAATCCTTGGTGTTGCTCAGGTCGAGCCAGCCCTGTGCCAGCGCGATCGACTGCGCCGCGGCGAAGGCCGGTGAATCGAAGGCGATCGTGCTGGGGCTCGCGGCCGAATCCGCCTGCTGCACGGCCCAGCGAAGCGTGCCGGCGGTCGGGAGGCCGGCCGTGAGCGTGTCCAGCGTGCTGGTGACGGTGTAGGTCGCCATGAGCCTGCGGTCTTCCAGCACCAGGCAGTCCGGCCGCAGGCGGTGACGATCCCGATGCCTCCGGGCCGTCGGTCCCCGCCCCGCAGGCGCCCGCCGTCGCCGCTCGTCGTGCATCGCGTCGTCGCTCATGGCTTCCCTTTCACTTCGGTGAGGATAAGGGGCCCTCCGACTCACGAGGGCCAGGGCTCGGTCGCCCGCGCGTGCTCATTGTCCGACGACGCCGCTCGCCACCAGCTTCCGCCATGCCTTCGCGTACTTCGCCCCGGAGAGCGACGGACCGGCGATCGACGACCAGTCGATCTGGCCGATGTAATCGCTCCCCGCCTTGCCGGTCTTGCCTCCGTCCAGCGCGTGCAGTGCGAGATCGACGATCCGGTGCGTCGAGGTCCCGTCGACGATCAGCTCGAACCGATCGTGGACGTTCAGGCGCCGCGACGGGTGCAGCGTCACGGTCCGCGCGGCGGCGTTGTAGGCGACCCGGTTGATGGCGATCGCACGGCCGAACTTCCCGTGCGGACCGATGGGGACGATCTTGTAGTTCGCAGCGTCGGTGGCCGTCGCGGGGTCGAGGCCCTCGTTGAACGTGAGGACCAGGATGGTCGGCTGCGAATGGTAGCCGAACCGCTGGAGACCCATTACGAGGGGACCATCCGGGGTGGCAGCCGGACGAGTGCCCGGGGCCGGGCCTGTAGGGGTAATCACCGGAGTGGGCGTCGGGCTCGGTACGGCGACGAGCACATTCACGACGGTCGAGGTGCTCGAGGCGAACGCGGGATCTCCGGCAAAAGATGCGGTCACGGTGTGCGGGCCCGCGGCGAGATTCGACGTCGTGAGCGTCGCGACCTCCTCGCCGCCGACCAACTGGAGCGGGACTGTCGTAGGCGCACCCCCGTCGATCGTGAACGCGACGGAGCCGCCGGCGAGTGGGCCCGGGGCCACGATCGCCGTGAAGGTGACCGGCTGGCCGAGGTCAGCGATCGACCGCGAAGCGGTTAGGATCGTCGTCGTGGGTGAGCCGCTCGTGACAGCAGGCGTGCCGATGGTCGCCGTACTCTGCCCAGTGGCAGCGCCTTCGCCAATGCGCACGCTGACCGGGAACGATCCCTGAGCCGCGTAGGTGTGGGCACCGACAATCAAGTATCTCGGGGCAAACGCGGCGCCCACTAATCCGACGGGACTTCCGGGATCGGGGAGGACGAAGCCGGCCGAGCTGCTGCCGTCGCCCCAGGTGATCGTGACGGCGGAATTGAGGAACTGGGATGCGGAGGCGCCCTCGCCCAGGCTGGCGACGGCACCGACGAAAGGCGTTCCGGGAGGGGTGGTGATCGCGATGCCGGTGGCCGTCGCCGTGGCGACCGCACCGGCCGCCGCGCTGGCGGTGCTTTCGGCCATGGCCCCGGCCCCGCCCGTGTCCGCGATGGTGACCTTTACGGTATACGACCCCGCCGTGGCATAAGTGGTCGTCCCCGTGACCGAGAACGAAGTCGCCGGTGGCACTGCCGCCATCAGCGATGATTGTGCCGGGCGAGGTGAAGCCGTCGCCCCAGTCGATCGTGGCCGTGAAGTCGCCGGCGGCGGCGCCGGGATTGGCGTCGGTGAACGTGCCTACCCGGGCGGTGAACGGGACACCCGCGGTGGCCGCGACGGACGTGCCCGCGGCCACGAGTGGAGCGTCGCCCACCACCACCGTCCCCGTCGCCGTCGCCGTGGCGCCGTCGCGGTCGGTGATTGCGACGGTGACCGCGTCAGTCCCCTCCTCGGCGTAGGTGCTGCCGCCGACGACGTCGAACCGGCCGGCGACCAGCGGGTCGGCGGTGACCGTGGCGGTCGAGGTCTGCCCGCCTCCCCAGTCGATGGTAGCCGTGTACATGCCGGCGGCGGCGTTGGGGTCGGCATCCTTGAATGTGGCGATCACGCCGGTGAAGGAGATGCCTTCCGTCGCATTCAGGCTCGCCCCCGTGGCCGTCAGGGGCGCGTCCGCCACGACGGCCGTGCTTGCGGCGGAGGCGCTCGCCCCGCCCACGTCCATGATGGTAACAATGACGGAGTAAGACCCTGCTTCGGCATAGGTGTGAGTGCCGGAGACGTTGAACCCGCCGGCCACGACCGGGATGGCGATCAACGCACCGAGCGAGGTCTGCCCGTCGCCCCAGTCGATCGTGGCCGCGTAGTTGCTGGCCGTGCCGCCGGGGACGGGATCGACGAAGGAGGCGACCACGCCGATGAACGCGGCGCCTTCCACCGGCCCGGAGAATACCCGGCCCGTCACGACCGGCGGCGGATCGAAGACCGTGGCCTTGCCGGTGTCCGTGCCCGTGGACCCGCCAGCGTCCACGACGGCCACCCGGACGCTGTCCGTCCCTCCCACCGCGTAGGTATTGCTGCCCCGGACGTCGAACCCGCCGTTCGGGTCGGCGCCGATCGTCCCGGGCGAGGTGTAACCGTCGCCCCAGGCGATCGTGGCGGTGAAGTCACCGGCGGCGGCGCCGGGGTTGGCGTCCGCGAACGTGGCCACCAGGCCGCTGAAGGCCGTCCCTTCCGTCGCACTCACGGCCGCGGCGGTGACCTTCAGCGGTGCATCCGCCACGATCGCCAGGCCGACGGCCGTGGCGCTACTCCCATCGGTGATGAGGACAGTCACGGGGAATACGCCCTCGTCGGCGTAGGTGTTGCTGCCGGTCACGTCGAACTGGCCGGCGACCGACGGGTCGGCGGTCACCGTGCCGACGGAGGACTGCCCGTCGCCCCAGGTGATCGTGGCGGTGTATTCGCCGGCGGTCCCGTACGGGTCGGCGTCGGTGAAGGTCGCGACCAGGCCGGCGAAGGCCATGCCTTCCGTCGCGGCCACTCGCGTCCCCTGGGCCGTCAGCGGGGCGTGCGCAACGTCGGCGGTCGATGTGGCCGTGGCCCCAGCGCCGCCCCTGTCCGCAATGGCGACGGCGACCGGGAAGGTGCCCGCCTTCACATAGGTGTTGCTGCCCGTCACGTCGAACCGGCCGGCGACGACGGGGTCGGCGGTTACCGTGCCGGCTGAGGTCTGCCCGTCGCCCCAGTGGATCGTGGCCAGGTAGTCCAGCACGGCGCCGGCCGGATCGGCGTCGATGAAGGTGGCGACCACGCCGGTGAACGCGGCCGCCGCGGTGGCCTGAATGGCGACCGGACGCGCCGTCAGCGGGGCGTCCGTGTTGGGCGCGACGTCGGCCGAACTGTCGGCTCCGGCGGTGGCGCCGCCGGTGTCGGTGATGGCGACCGCGACGGGATACGTCCCCGCCGCGGCGTAGGTGTGGGTGCCGTTGACGGTGAACCCGCCGGGGTCGGCCGTGACGATGCCGAGCGTGGTCTGGCCGTCGCCCCAGGCGATCGCGGCGAGGAAGTCGCCGGCGGTCGCGGCGGGATCGCCGTCGGTGAAGGTCGCGACCGTGCCGGTGAAGGGCAGCCTGGCCGTGGCGTCGATGGTGGTTCCCGACGCGGTTAGCGCGGCGTCGGGGCCGGCGTCCACGGCGATCGTGGTCGTGGCCGTCGCCCCGGCGCCGTCCCTGTCCGCGATGGAAACCGTGGCGTTGAACGTCCCGGTCGTCTTGTAGGCGTCGGTACCGGTGACCAGGAAGCCGCCGGCGGGATTGGCGAGGACCGTGCCGGCGGACGTGCTGCCGTCGCCCCAGGCGATCGTGGCGGTGTACTGGGCGAGCGCGCCCTCGGGGTTGGCGTCGGTGAACGTGGCGACCACGCCGGAAAAGGGCGCCGCCGTGGTCGCGCGGTGGGCGGTGCCGGCCGCCGTCAGCGGCGCGTCGGCGACGAGCGAGGAGAGCGAGCGCCCGCCGTGGAGCAGCACGACCAGGCTGTTAGAACCCGCGATCACGAGGTCTGGCGCACCGTCGCCGTTGACATCGGCCGCGAGGAACGCGAGGGGTCCGGCCCCGCCGTCGAGTGGTTCGTCGTAAAGGATCGGTTGCTGGAAGGTGCCGTCGCCATTGCCCACCAACAGGCTCACGGTGCCGTCCGTGTTGAGGGCGGCGAGGTCTTGCTTACCGTCGCCGTTGAAGTCGCCCGACGCCAACTGGGCGGGTGACCGGCCGCTGGTGTAGTTGACCGCGGCCTGGTAGGTGCCGTCGCCCTTGCCCAGCAGCACGCTCACGAAGTAATGGTACCCGGAGTCGTGAGTGACCAGGGCCAGGTCGAGCTTGCCATCGCCGTTGAAGTCGCCGGTGACGGCCACCGGAGGTCCGCCCACGAGGAGGCCCGACAGGGTGGCGCCGACCTTCGACGTTTGAAAAGTGCCGTCGCCTTTGCCGAGTGCGACCTCGACCGTCGCGGAATCGACGTTCCCCACCTCGATCAGGTCGAGGTTGCCGTCACCATTGACGTCGCCGGCGAGCCACAGGCCGCTGGACTCGAAGGACGGATTGAAGTTGATGGGGCCCCGCAAGGAGCCGTCGCCGTTGCCCAGGAACAGGGCGGCAGGCGAGGGATTGTACTCCTGGACGAGCACGTCCGGATTGCCGTCGTTGTTGAAGTCGCCCACCACCATATGAGGTTTCGACTGCCCCGCGTCATAGGTGGCCGCGGGCCGGAAAGTGCCGTCGCCGTTGTTGACCAGGACGGCCAGGACGGCGTTGTTCACGCCGGAGAAAGAACCATCATAGACGGTTGCCGTGGTGAGGGCGATCAGGTCGGGCTTGCCGTCGTGGTTGAGGTCGGCCGTCGTCAGCGAAGAGTCCATGAACTGTTGTTGTGCCAGGGGGGTCGGATTGACGTCGTAGGACCGTGCAGCCGGGAAGGTGCCGTCGCCGCGATTCAGCAGCGCGTAAATCGTGCCGAAATGATCGACGACGATGTCCAGCTTGCTATCTCGGTTGAGGTCGGCCAGGGCCACCATGTCCTGGCCCGAATGACTGGAGCTCGAGCCGGTATCGGCGCCGTAGCCGTTGGCGAAGGCGTAGTTGACGGCGGGGCGGAAGGTGCCGTCGCCGACTCCTAAGAGGACGCTGAAGTTGGCGTTGTTGACCGTCACGATGTCCGGTTTTCCGTCGCCGTTGACGTCTCCTACCGCCAGGTCGTGCGGCGAGACGGCGCCGACGGCATAGGCGACCGGCGCCGGAAGGTGCCGTCGCCGTCGCCCAGCAGTACGACCACGCTGGTGGCAAGATTGTAGGTATTGGAGGCGCCCTGGTTCACCACAAGATCGAGCTTGCCGTCGCCGCCGAAGTTGCCGATCGCCACCGTGGTGGGATA
The DNA here is from genome assembly GCA_963771445.1 of uncultured Planctomycetota bacterium. Taxonomy (GTDB): domain Bacteria; phylum Planctomycetota; class Planctomycetia; order Isosphaerales; family Isosphaeraceae; genus JAKAUH01. Next base: position 69,639 of record CAVYTQ010000007.1, read on the forward strand.
GGTACCGGCGGCGTAGTTGGCGGCGGCGCCGAAGGTGCCGTCGCCGTTGCCGAGCAGCACGCTCACGGCGCCGTCCGCGTAGGCGGGATAAGTCCCGAGGTCTGTCGCCACCAGGTCGAGCTTGCCGTCGCCATTGACGTCCCCGATGGCGAGGCCATACGCGTAGCCGCCCGTGGCGTAGCTTACTCCGGGCAGGAAGGTGCCGTCGCCATTGCCGAGGAAGACGGTCACGACCCCGCCGTACGCATCCTGCCCAGTCACGACGAGGTCGAGCTTGCCGTCCTCGTTGAGGTCCCGCGCCACCGCACGCGTGCCGTCAATCTGGGCGAAGTTAATCGGCGCGCCAAACGTACCGTCGCCGTTGCCCTCCAGCAGGTTGAGGCCGCCGGCGCCGTTGAGCACCAGGTCGGGCTTTCCGTCGCCGTTGAAGTCGCCCACCGCCAGCACGTAGACGTCATAGTCGTAAGTGCCCACGGACGGGGCCGGCCGGAAGGTGCCGTCGCCGTTGCCGAGCAGGATACTCGTGCCGTTGACCAGGTCGAGCTTGCCGTCGCCGTTGAGGTCTGCGAGCAGGACGGCGCGACCGCCCCTCCCGTGTCGCCGACCGGGTTGACGGCCGGGAAGGTGCCGTCGCCGGCGCCGCTCAGCACGTTGACAACCTGCGTCGTTAGCGTCGCCAGGTCGGTCTTGCCGTCGCCGTTGAAATCCCCCGTGGCGATCGCGCTGGCGACGGCCGGGGAAACCTCGGCGTCCGCCAGGGTACCGTCGCCGTTGCCGAGAAGGAGGTCGAGCTGGCCGGGGACGTAATTGCCGCCGGCCAGCAGCGCCACATCCAGTCGGCCGTCGCCGTTGAAGTCGGCCGTCGCCAGGTTGCCGAGCCCCGCGAAGCCGTCTTGCCCCGTGACGTACGTCGCCGGTGCGCCGAAGGTGCCGTCTGCATTCCCCAGCAGCAGGCTCACGCCGCTATTCGCGGTCGCGCCCGACGCTTCGCGCCCGAATCCAGCACGGCGAGATCGGCCTTGCCGTCGCCGTTGAAATCCCCGGAGAAGGCGAATATCGGCACATTGCCGGCGGCGTAATGGACCGGGTCCCGGAAGGTGCCGTCGCCGTTGCCCAGCAGGACCTGCACCTGGCCGTCGGCGATGCCCGCCAGGTCGAGCTTACCGTCGCCATTGAGGTCGATCGCGGCATTCACATTGAAGTTACTGGCGAGGGTGATGGGCGCCTGGAAGGTCCCGTCGCCGTTGCCGAACAGCAGGCTGGTGATCCCGCCCAGTTCCGTCTCCGCCAGGTCGAGCTTGCCGTCGCCGTTGAAGTCTCCCGCCACGACGTCGAGGACGTTGCTCAGCGCGGGGTCGAAGTTGACGGGCGCCTGGAAGGTCCCGTCGCCGTTGCCCAGCAGCAGGCGCAGGCCCTGGCCTCCCCCGCTCTGGCTGGCGTAGTTCCCCATGAGCAGGTCGACCTTGCCGTCGCCGTTGAAATCACCCACGACGAGCGAGATGGGGGCCGGCCCGGCGTCGAAGTCGATTTCCGGGCCGAACGTGCCGTCGCCCTTGCCCAGGAACACGGCGCCCGCGGTCACGATGTCGAGCTTGCCGTCGGCGTTGACGTCTCGCAGGGCCATCTCCTGCTCGACGTTGGGAAGCCCTGTCACGACGAAGGTCGAAGCCAACCGGAAGGTGGTGTCGCCGTTGCCCAGCAGCACTTCGATGCGGATCGGGCTCGTCCCCGTCTGGGAGTTGAAAGGCCCTTGCGTCAGCACGACGAGGTCGGGCTTGCCGTCGCCGTCTACGTCGCCCGCGGCGAACGCCAGCGGCGTCTGGCCCGTCGGGACGGGCACCGACAGCGCGGCCAGGAACCCGCCCGGTGTCACCAACCCGCTCGACGTGGGCGTCGTGGCGTTCGACGGAGCTGCCGCCACGGTCGGCGATCCGGACCTCCGGCTGGATGGGACCGGCCTCGGCATAAGTGTGGGAGCCCACGACGTGGAACCGGCCGGCGCCGTCGGCCACGACCGTCCCGGCGGAGGCCGGCGTGTCATCACCCCAGAGGATCGTGGCCGTGAAATCGCCGGCCGTACCCTGCGGGTTGCCATCGGTGAAGGTGGCGACCGTGCCGGTGAACGGCAGCCCTTCGACGGGCTGGATCGGGTTGAGGGTCGCCGTCAAGGGCGCGTCGGCCACGACGACCGGCGTCGCCACGACCACCCGCGCCACCGTCGGGCCGGCCGCGGTCGGGAGCCAGGCGGTGCTGCCGTCGGGATTGACCGCGATCCGCACCACGGCCCCGCCGGGGTCGGTCGTCTCCAGGGGGTTGCCGTCGGGGCCCAGAAGCGCCAGTGCGAACAGGCTGCCGAACTCGCCGTTCCGGGCCGCCGTCAGGGCGCCGCCGGAAAGCCGCAGGTCGAAGCTCAGGCCGGTGCCAAACGTGATCCCCTGGCTGGCCTCGTTGAGCATCGCGGTGTTCGAGAGGACCAGTGTGCCGGCCAGTGATCCCGAGACGCTGCGCCGGTGACCATGGCGCCCGTGAGCGCCCCACCGATGCTGGCGAAGTTGATGACGGCGGCGTCCGCCGCCTGGGCGTCCGGCAGGCCGCCCGGGTTGAACTGGAAGTCGAGCGAACCGGCCGAGCCGGCGAGTGCCGACGTATCAATGGCGATGTGGTAGGTGACGGCGGCCGCCGTGCTGACGCCACTGCCGGCGGTCGAGGCGATGCTGCCGTCGGCGTCGCTTACCGTCACCGTGAAGGCATAGGCACCCTCGTCGGCGTAGGTGTGTGCGGCGGTTACGGTGAACTCGCCCAGGACGCCGCTGGGCGCGATCGTGCCCGTGGACGTCTGCCCGTCGCCCCAGTCGATCGTGGCCGCGTAGCTGCCGGCGCCGTCGGTGTCGGTGTCCGTGAACGAGGCGACCACGCCGCTGAAATTCACCCCCTCGGTGAGCTCGAGCGGGACGTCGTGGACCTCCAGGACGCCCGGCCCCTGGGGGGCGATCTTGGCCACGAAGGCGTTCGAGACGTCGCCCGAGACATACTGCCTGACAATCTGACCTGCCTGGTCGATGTACTCGAGGACATCGGAGCCCTGGAACTGCGGCTGGAAGGCGTTCAAGGTCCGCAGGTTGGACGACGAGGTTACGCCGGTCACATAGCTGTTGCCGGCGGCGTCCACGGCGATACCCTTGCCCGCATCGGGGCCGCTGCCGCCCAGGTAAGTGGAATTCACCAGCGCCGTGCCGCTGGCATTCAACGTCGCGACGAAGGCGTCGCCCACGATGGGGTCGGAGGGGAACGAGGCGTTGGAGTCGTCGCCGCCGAAGCTCGGCTGCACGGCATCGACCGTCGGGAAGTCGGCCGAAGCGGTCTGGCCCGTGACGTGGGCGTTGCCGCTGGCGTCCACGGCGATGGCGGCGCCGTGATCCCCCGACGCGCTTTGCTCGTTGCCGAAGCCGCTGCCGCCGAGGTAGGTGGAGTAGACCAGGCCCGTACCGGTGGCGTTCAGCTTGGCGACGAAGGCGTTCGACGTCGTGTTACCGGTCTGGCCGTCGTACAGTCCTCGCTTGCTGACTTGCAGGGCCCCGGCGGTCGTCGGGAAGTCGGCCGCGAAGGTGCTGCCGGTGACGTAGGCGTTGCCGGCGCCGTCCACCGCGATGCCGCCGCCTGAGCTCATATCGTTGGCCGTGCTGCCGCCGAGGTAGGTGGAATAGACCAGGCCCGTTCCCTGAGGGTTCAGCTTGGTCACGAAGGCGCTGGAGGCGGCACTGCCTCCCGAAGGCTGCAGCGCCCCCGCGGTCGTGGGGAAGTCGGCCGAATCCGTGAAGCCGGTGACGTAGGCGCTGCCGGAACCATCCACGGCGATGCCGGCGGCGCCGTTGCCATTCTCGGGCGTGCCATAACCGGAGGTGAAGCTGGTGGCGTCGCCCCCGAGGTAGGTGGAGTAGACCAGGGACGTGCCGCCGGGGCTCAATTTGACGACGAAGGCATTCGAGGAAGCGTCGGCCGGGGCCGCCTGGAATGCGCCTGCCGTCGTCGGGAAGACGAACGAGGTGGTGGTGCCAGTGACGTAGGCGCTGCCGGCGACGTCCACGGCGATGCCCGTGCCCGAGTCCCCGCCGCCGCCGAGGTAGGTGGAGTACACGAGGGCGGTCCCGGCCGCGTTCAACTCGGCCACGAAGGCGTTGGTTTGGGCGCCGAGTGACAACCCGACGCCATCGTAGACCGGTTGGGCCTGCAAGGCGTTGGCGGTCGTCGGGAAGTCGATCGAGCGAGTGTAACCGGTGATGTAGGCATTGCCGGTGGCGTCCACGGCGATCGCGTTGCCGCCGTCGCCTTGGACGAAGTCGAGGCCGGGGCCGAGACTGCCTGCGGCCCCGCTTCCCCCGATATAGGTCGAATAGACCACGGCGCCCGTGGGGTCGAACTTGGTCACGAAGGCGACGCTCGAGCCCGAGGCGCTGGGCCCCTGCAACGAGTCGAGGGTCGGGAAGTCCGGCGACGCGCTGAAGCCCGTCACGTAGGTGTTGCCGGCGGCGTCCACGGCGATCGCGTTGCCGCCGTCGCTGGCGTGGCCGCTCCCACTGCCGCCGAGGTAGGTGGAATAGACCAGCACCGGGTCGATGACCAGCGGCTGGCTGCGGTCGTAGGACCCGACGCGGAAACCGACCCGGCCGTTGGTCTCGAGCACGTAGCCGCCATCGACCGCCTGGCGGACGCCGTCGATCTCCTGGTAGATGATCGGCGCCTGCTCGATCACGTCTCCCCCGGAGGTCGCCAGGACCAGGTTCCCCGCGGCGTCGAGCGAGACGCTGCCGGCGCCCGGGAACACCAGCGCGGATCTGCCCCGGGTCGGCGCCGGCGGCGACTGTGAAGTCGTACTCGAGCTGCTGCTGATCGCTGCTGTGGTAATCCAGGGAAATGCCGTCGTAGACCTGTGCGAACTCGACCTGCCCGTATGCGGTCAGGCCGGTGTGCCACTTGCTGGGGTCGTTGCCGACGATGTCGTTGATGGCGCCGGGCAGCGGGCCGAGCCCTACGCCCTGGGCATCGGCATTCGCCCCGACGAGCTGCAGTTGCAGCACGGCATCCGGCGTGTCCTCCGCGCCGTCAGTGGACGGCTGGCTCAGGTCGAGCACCACCCCGCCGGACGTCAGCGACACGGAGTAGCCCGCGCCCTGGGCCATGAACTGGACCTGCGGGTCGGCCTGGCCCGCGTTGGCCACGAAGCCCACGGAGACCGAATTCGCCAGGGGAGGGGCGCCGGCCGAGCCATCGATTGTCGTCACCGTGTAGTCGAAGGGGACCAACAATGGGTCGCTGAATACCAGGCTGACAGCGAACGCCCGGCCGGTCTGGATGAGGGGGACGTCGAGCCGCACGTACGGCAGGCCGCCGACCGTCACGCCGTCGCGATTGGTGAGCGTCACGCCCGTCGGCAAACCGCGGACGATCAGGTAGAGCGGGCCCGGGATGGCGTTGCCGCTGATGTCGGTGATCGTGCCCGTCTGGTTGAATAACTGCGTCTGCGGATTCCTCGGGCCGCCCAGGCCGACCACCCGCACCTGGCTCGAGACGTCGGGGGCGACGACGATCGCGATGGTGGAGACGGCCGAGCTACCGGTCGCGTCGGTGAGCGTCACCTTGACGTGGAACGTCCCTACGGCGACGTAGGTGTGGCTGCCGCTGACCGACACGCTGGCCCCGGCCACGCTCACGGTCCCCGCCGGGAGCGGGTTGCCCCCGCTGCCATCGCCCCAATCGATCGTGGCGGTGTAGGCGTTGCCCGTCTGCACCCCGCCGGGCACGGTGAAATCCGCCAGGTCCACGGTCCCGCTGCCGAATCCCTGGAAGACGGTGACGGCCGGCGGCGCGGCCAGGGCCCTGGGGGGCGCGTAGATGACCGTGACGGTGCCGGTATCCGTGACCTGGCTTCGGGGTACGCTATCGGGGACCTTGGAAAGTTCCACATCCGTGATCGAGATGACGAGCGGTGCAGTCATGACCTGGGTGTAGGTATGACCGCCGATGATGTCGAATCCATCGGAGAAATCCCCCGACGCCGGCTTGGATTGCCCCGCCGGGGCGGTTACGGAGACCTCGAACACGGTTGTGGCGGTGGCATCCACGTCGATCGTGTCGAAATAAGTCGTGCCGCTGCCGTCGCCGGAGATCCCCACGAGGCTGCCCGCCAGCGGGGAGCCAGACCCCGGCAAGCTGGCGGGCACCGCGGCCAGGCCGCCGGTGAAGCCCTCCTGCGTCGAGGGCGGCGTCGTGAGGTTGTTGCCCAGCGGGCCGATCGGGGTGATCGTCACCGAAACGCTGCCCGTCAGCCGATAGAGCGTGGAATTCCCATCCGAGTCGTTCCCGACCGCGTAGGCATCGCCGTCGGAATAAAACGCCAGGCCGGTGTAATCGATCGGCGGCTGCTTGCCCGCGGGGGCCAGCGGAGCGGCGGACGTCACGGACCCGTCGGCGGGAGAGATCCGGTCGAGCGTCCACGAACCCTCGTAGGCGCCGGCGATGGCATAGAGGTTGCCGTCGGCGCCGTCGTAGGCGAGGCCGCCGGTGAAGCCGTTGCCCAGTACGGCGAACGGGAGGAACGTCTTCGAGCCGGGATCGAAGATCATCAGGGTCGAAACGCCGCTGGGGGAATTGCTCAGCGCGTACAACGTACCGGCGTTGGCGTCATAGGCCATGCCGCCGTAGAAAGTGTCATCGACGGCGGCAACGGGCGTCACCACGCCCTGCACGCTGATCGTCATCAGGTACGGCAAGCTGCCGGGCACAAGGTCATCCTGGCCGAAGGTGTACAGCACGCCGGTGTCGGAGTCATAGGTCAATGCGGCCGAGCCGGCGAAGACCACCAGCCCGCTGCTCTGCTGCCCGTCGCCCCAGTCGATTGTCGTGTTGTAGTCGTCCGGCGCACCGTTGGGATCGGCGTCGGTGAAGGTGCCGACGACGCCGTCGAGGGGCTGGCCCTCATCCGCCGTGAACGACGAGTCATCGCCGGGCGTCAAGGGCGCGTCGGGGATGACGGCTGCGGTAGTGACGGAGGTAGAAGATCCGCCCTTGTCCATGATGGTGATGGTGATCGTGTAGGCGTCGGCCACCAGGTAGGCGTGCGTACCGCTGACAGTGAACAGGCCGCCGCCACTGTCCGTGATCGTGCCCGTGGTCGTATCGGCGGCGCCGTGTTCGGATCCGGATCGCCCCAGTCGATGGTGGCGGTGTAATAGCCGAGCTGGCCGTTGGGATCGGCGTCCCGGAACGTCGCCAGGTCCGCGGTGAACTCGCCGCCCTCGTCCTTGACGGCCGCGGAGATGTCCAGGGCCTTCGCGGTCAGGGGCAGGTCGGTGACGTGCGCCGTCGGCGCCCGGTCGACCGCCAGGTCGAAATTGGGCAGATCGGGATTGGAGCTGAGCTCGCTGCTGTTGTCCGCCCAGATGGGATAGAGGACACCAGCCTGGAAGACCAGGCTGGTGTAGTCGCCATACTGATACAGCGCGCCGAACGAGCCGGCCACGGGCGTGGTGGCGTCGGATGCGCCGGCACTGACCGGGGCGTTGCGCGAGAAGCTCAGGCCGCCGTTGATGCTGAGGGCGGCGAAGAATTGTGTCTTTACATCGGCGGGATCATTGCGGGCGTCGTACCAGGAAACGCCCACGTCGCCGCTGGTCGGATCCACGGCGATGCTGGGCAGAAACTGGCTGGCAGCTCCCGTGTCGTCGTTGACCCGGACGGGGTCGCTCCAGGTCATGCCGTTGTCGTCGGAGAAGCGGACGAAGATGTTCGTGTCGGGGCTGCCGACCGCGGGGCGTGGGGGAGAGAGGGGCGTCGGTGTAGGCGAGGTAGAGTCGGCCCTGATGGGTTCCCTTGGTCAGGTCGAAGGCGAGGTTCGCCTCGGCATCGACATCGCGCGTCGCCTGCGGCGGCACGGGGTCGAAGCCGCCGACGTTCGTCGCTGTGACCAGGATCGGCGGGCCGAACCCGCCCGCCTGCAGTCCGTTGGCGTCCAGGTTGGCGAAGATCTGCGAGGGTCCGGCGCCGCCCGTCGGGGTCTGGTACGTGATCACCACCTGGCCTTGCGGGCCGACGGCGACGTCGCCGAAGTTCCGCGTCGGGCCGCCGGCGGGCCCGGGCCCGACCTGGAGCTCGCCGAACGAGCCGACGAGATTATTTCCGGAGACCGACGCCCCGGCCGCCACGATGGCGTTATCCGACAGCAGCACGAACGTGACCCAGACGCTGCCTCCCTTGCCGCCCGCGCCGGGACCGACCGCCACCGACGGCTGATCGGTCCCGCCGGGGTCGCTGAACGTCTCCAGCACGCGGAACGTCAGGCCGAAGTCGGTACTCATCGCCACCACCACGGCGCTGTTGGAGTCATTCGTCAGGTACGTCAAGAACAGGTTGTCATACTGGTCGAAGACGACCTTGGGATCGCTACTCGCCTGCGGCAATCCATCGGTGCCCCCGGCGAGGGTGCGGCCGTTCCAGGTTGCGCCGCCGTCCGTGCTGTAGGCGCCGAACAGCCCGACGCCCGAGTGGTTGGAAGCCGCGAAGAGGTGGGTGGGATCGTTGGGGTCAACGGCGATGGCCCCTTCGCTCTCGCTCTCCGGCGCCTGGCTGACGTCGCTGACCAGGGTGCTGGTCAGGTGATTGACGGTGTCGGTGACCGTGATGCCCAGCACGTACGCCCCGGGTAGCACGTAAGCATGAGGACTCTGCGGCCGGACGATATAGCTGGTGTCGGGATTTCCCGACGACGTGATGGTCCCCGGGGAGGAAGAGCCGTCGCCCCAGTCGATGGTGGCCGTGAAGTCCGTCGAGCTCAGCCCCTGATCGGCGTCGGTGAAGGTCGCAATCTGACCGGAGTAGGCGGCCCCTTCCGCGATGGTGAACGGCATGCCGGTGACCACCGGCGGGGGGGCGGTCGCGTGGGCGACGGCGATCCGGGAGGCCGCGAGGTCGAACTGGGGCGTATCGGGGTTATTGGCCAGCGCCTTGCTGTTGTCCGACCAGGCGGAGTACAGGATCCCGTTGTAGAACGCCGTCCCGGTGTAGTCGCCGTATTGAAAAGGCGCGGGATTCCCGTTCTCGTCCTGACTCTCCCACTGGATGGTCGGGTCCGTGGCATCGGACGTGCCGATGCTCACGGCGACATTGGTGGAGAATGTCTTGCCGCCGTCGCCGCTGACCGCCGTGAGGAATTGCGTCGTCTTCCCGCTCGCCGAATTGCGGGTGTCATACCAGCTCAGGGCGACGTCGCCCGTTTTCTGGTCAACGGCGATGCTGGGCAGGAACGGGGTATCCGTCCCCTTATTGTCATTGACCTGGACCGGGGCGCTCCAGCTAAAGCCGTTGTCGTCGGAAGTCATCAGATAAATGTCGGTTGCGGGGCTGTTCGCCTGTGGCCGGCCCATGTAGCTCAGGTACACCCGGCCGGAATGCGGCCCGGGGCTGTCATCGAAGGCCAGGCGGGGGTTCGCGTCCACACCCCGCCGGTCCTGCGGGAGGATGGAAATCGCCGTCCCGATGAAATGGGGATTGGCCACGTCGGTCCCCTGCGGGGCAAAGCCCTGGGGGTTAGTCAGGCCGTTTGGATCCTCGTTCACCATGATGTCGCCGTCGAGCGGACTATTGGTCGTCGTGTTCAACCACGACACCAGGACCTGCCCCTTCGGGCCGACGGCGACCGAGCTGAGCAGTCCCATCGAGTCGCCGCTCACGTCGGCGGGCGAGCTGAAGGGCTGCACCGCGCCCAGGCCCGTGACGCGGGCTCCAGCGACGAAGATGCTCTGAGTCGCATCTCCCTGCTCGAAGGTCAGCCAGACGCTCGCGTCGCCGGCCGGGCCGGCCGAGTCGGCCGGGCCCGTGGCCAGTTTCGGCTGGTCAACCCCGGTTGTCGAGGAGAAGGAAGGTTTCAGGAGGGTGAACGTCTTGCCGCCGTCCGAGCTCTGGAGGACGACGATGCTCTTCTGGTCGGCGCCGAGCTCGGCCACGTAGAGGTTGCCGAACCTGTCGAAGATGACATTGGGATCGCCGCCGGAATTCGGGACGTTTCCGCTCGCCGGGGTCAGGAAGCCCGAGACCGTGCTCGGCGTCCAGGTCACGCCGCCGTCCGTGCTGTGGGTGGCGAACAGGAGACTATGGGTCAACGTGAAATCGTTGGCGACGGCGAAGAGTACTTTCGGGTTGAGCGGATCGACGGCGATATTGGTCTCGGCCTGATTCCCCTGTTCCTGGCTGAGGTCGTAGGCCGTGGTGGCCTGGAGATGATCCTTGGTATCCGTGACCGTGACCACGACGGGATAGGACCCCGCCTTGAGATAGGTGTGGTTGCCGGCGACCGTAAACGGCGCGGTGGGGTCGCTCGACGTTTGAGGGGTGACGGTGTCGATCGTGCCGTCGCCCCAGTTGATCGAGGCCGAGAAATTGCCGACCGGAGCCGTCGAGTCGGGGGCGGTGAAGGTGGCGACGGGCAAGGTGTACGGCTGGCCGACGATGACGTTGACGGGCAGGGCCGTGACGGTCAGATCGTTGGCGATCTTGGCGATGAAGGCGTCGGTCGCGGGGTCGCCGTAGGCGTCCGTCCCGCCGCCGGGGACCTGTTGCGCCGCGCCGGCGGTCGCGGGGAAGTCGGTGGCGGCGACGCTGCCCGTGACGTAGGCGTTCCCGTACCGGTCCACGGCGATCCCGGTGCCGTAGTCGGTGTAATCGCCGAGGTAAGAATAGATGTCGGGGTTGTAGACGTGACTGCCGCCCAGGTAGCTCGAGTAGAACAGCGCCCCGCCGGTCGTATCCAGCTTCGCCACGAAGGCGTCGCCGCCGCCCGCGTAGCCCGCGAGGTTGGACACAACGCCGAGATTGGTGGTCTGCCAGGCGTTCCTCATCGGGAAATTGGTTGAGTCGGTGTACCCCGTGACGTAGGCGTGGCCGGCGGAGTCAACGGCGATCGCTGTGCCCACGTCGTTCCCGGTGCCGCCGAGATAGGTGGAGAAGAGCAGGTTCGCCCCGGTAGCGTCCAGCTTGGACACGAAGGCCGTGTAGGCCGTCCCGTCTTCACCCGCGTGCTTGGGGTCCTTGGGGAGCTGCGTGCTCTGGAGGGCGTTGTTGACCGGGAAGGCGTCCGAGGCCGTGGCACCGACGATGGAGATGTTGCCCGCGGAGTCCACGGCGATGCCGTTGCCGAAGTCGTCCTTCTCGCCACCCAAGCGGTCGGCGAACGTCACGCCGCCGCTCGGATCCAGCTTGGCGACGTAGGCGTCGTAGCCCCCCGTTTCGACGGCTTCGCCACCTGGGGAGGAGTTCGCCGGCCTCGCGATGGCGAAGAGGGGTGCGTTGGTCGAGCCGACGACGTAGGCATTGCCGGCGTCGTCCGCGGCGATGCCGTTGGCGTTTGTGTTGCTGCCGTCCAGGCTCGAGTCGCCCAGGCGAACCTGGTAGATGAGCCTGGCGTCGGGACTCACGAGCGGGTCGTAACTCACCTTGGCCACGGCGCCGAAGACGTTCGGCGTGTCGGCGCCGGGGCTACCCAGGACGTAGCTCGCCACATAGGCGTTGCCCAGGGCGTCGACGGCGATGCTGGTGGGCACCTCCTCGCTGCCGACGAGCAGGTCCTGGCTGCTGAGGTAGCTGGAGTAGATCAGGCTCGAGCCCGTCGGCACCAGTTCGGCGACGAAGCCGCAGGGCCCGTCCTGACTGGGTTGCGGCTCGAAGGCGTTGACCGTCGGGACGAACCCGCTGCTGGTTGCGATATTATCAATGGGGTAGAAGTCGGTGTAGCCCGTCACGTAGACGTCGTCGGAGAGGCCGACGGCGACCCCCGTCCCGCCGTTCTGGGCGAACTGATACCCATCGAAGTACGTCCCGCCGCCGAAGGCATCGGGCACGCTCGTGAGGTGGCTCTCGTCCGGGTTGCCACCCAGGTATGTCGACCAGACGGACGGCGCCGCCGGGGTCGAGCTTCGCCACGAATGCGTCCGTGCCGTAGCCGTTGAAGGCCGGCTGCGTTGCCGTGCTCGCCGTCACCGGGAAATTGGTCGATTCCGCGAAGCCGGTGACGTAGGCGTCGCCGTCGGGGTCCACGGCGATGGCATTCCCGGCGTCGTCCTGGTTGCCTCCGAAGTAGGTCGCGTAGAGCAGGATCGGGTCGATCACCAGCGGCTGGCTCGGATCGTACGCGCCGACCTGGAAGCCCACCTGATGGTCGCCCTGGAGTACGTACGCGCCGGAGACGGCTTCCCGGGCGCCGTTGATCTCCTGATAGACGACCGGGGCGTGTTCCACGACGTCTCCGCCGGCCGTGTGCAGCACCAGGTTGCCCTGGGCGTCCACTTGCATCGAGGTCTGGCCCTGGAAGTCCAGCGCAATGGCGCGGGGGTCGGCGCCCGGTGCGACCGAGAAGTCGTACTCGAGCTGCTGCTGGTTGCCGTAATAGGTCATGTCGATGCCGGCGTACACCTGGCGGGACTCGACCTGCGCATACGTGGGGATGTCGGTGTGCCACTGCGTCGGGTCGTTGCCGCTGAGGTAATTGCTCTTGCCGGCCAGCTCGCCGAGCCCCACGACATCCGCGTTCGGGTCGGCGCCGGCGAGGGACATGGTCAGCACGGTTGGCGCCGCGGCCGGTGCGCCGGGCCGGCGCCGGGCTGCTGCAGGCTCAGCACCGCCTGCGTCAACGACAGGAACAGGGCGAAGTCGCCGCCGTGCGACAGGAAGCTCACCCGGCCGTCGGTCTGGCCCTGGTTCGCCTCGAAGCTCAACGGGAGCTGCCCATACGTCGCGCTGATCCCCGCGAGGGTGCTCGGGTCGGGCGTGGTCACGCCGCCCACCGTCGCCAGGAGCAATCGGGCCTCCAGCAGCTCGAGGCGAGGCCGGCGGGGCCGTGACTTTCCACGCGGCGGGAACGCACGTCGTCTCATCGCAGTCACCTCGAGGAGCATGGGGCGGCCCGACAGATACCGACCATCCGATCGCCGAACAACGACGCCCGGCGCCGGGCGTCGTGTCGAGCGGGGCCTGTCGCGTCAATCGTCCAAACAGGTTTGGCCGTCGAAAGCGCACAAAGAAAAAAACTGGAGCAAGGAAACCCGGCGATGAGATCATGCCGCTCGGGCCTTGTGCAGGGCCTTGGTCGTGCTGGCCTGGCCTTGGGCCTGACTCTCGGACAACGGCCAGGCCCCCGACGCAAGACGGATCGGCCTTGAGCCGTCCCACCCCATTAGTTCGGCCGTCGTGTACGCGCCCGCCATCTCTCGCCTCAATGGTGACACGCAACGCGTGCTCGAGATGCCGAAGTGGGCCCCCAGGCCGGAAGGGGCCATGCAACGCCGCCGGCCCCGTACGTCGATAACGACGCCGGCCGCGGGGACATTCACGAATGGACCTCGCCGAGTCTCAGCAGTTTCCTCCAGGAATTCGCGTATCTCCGACCGGAGAGCGACGGCCCGGCGAGGGACGACCAGCCGATCTCGCCGACGTAATCACTGCCGGCCTTGCCGGTCCTGGCCCCGTCCAGGGCGTGGAGCGCAGATCGACGATCCGGTGCGTCGAGGTCCCGTGAACGATCAGCTCGAACCGATCGTGGACGTTCAGACGCTGCGATGGGTGCAGCGTCACGGTCCGCGCCGCCGGGTCGTAGGCGACCCGAGCGATGGCGATGGCTTGCCCGGATTTCGCGTGCGGGCGCAGGGGCACGATGCGGTAATTCGCGGCGCTGCTCGCGGTCGCCGGATTGAGGCCCTCGTCGAAGGTGAGGACCAGGACGGTCGGCTGGGAATGGTAGCCGAACCGCCGAAGGCCCATCACGAGGGGACCGTCCGCCGCGGCGGCCGGTCCGGTGACCTGGGCCGGGGCCGTCGCGGTCGGCGTGGGGCTGGGCGTCAGGCCGGGCGGGATCGACGCGGGGCTGGGCGTCAGGTCGGGCACCACGACGATCACCGACACGTCGCCGGAGGTGCTCGGCGCCAGGGCGGTATCGCCGGCGAAGGACGCGGTGACCGTGTGCGGACCGGCGGCGAGCGACGAGGTCGTCAGCGTCGCAACCTCCTGGCCGCCGACCGACTGGAGCGGGATGGTGATGGGCGCACCCCCGTCGATCATGAACACGACCGAGTCGCCGGCGAGTGAGCTGGGGTCCGCGCCAGGGTCCTGCGGGCCGACGATCGCCGTGAAGGACAGGGGCTGGCCGACGACCGCGGTGCCCTGCGATGCGACTCAGGGTCGTGGTGGTGGGCGCAGGGGTTGTGCTCGAAGCCTCGATGAGCGCGCCGACGCCGGCCGAGATGCTCGGCGCGAACCGCCCTGCGCCGGAGAACTCCGCCTGGACCGTATGATACCCGGGCGGGAGCGTGGAGGTCGCGAACGTCGCGACTGCCCCGCCGTCCACCCACTGGAGACCCTCCGAACGCACGGCGTAGCCGTCGATCGTGAACGCGACCGACCCGCCGGCGATTGCACTGTCATCGGCGCTCGTATCCGGGTCGCTCACGATCGCCGTGAACGTGACGAGCTGGCCCGAGAAGAGGCTGGCCGTGCTGGGCGACCTGGTGAGAGTCGTCACCGTGTCCTTGAGGATCGGCGGGTTGATCGTCAGGTCAACCGGGCTCGAATCGCTGGCGGCGAACGAGGCATCCCCGCCATACGCCGCGGTGACGACGTGCTCGCCCGTCGTCAGCGTGCCGAGCGTCAGCGTCGCCTCGTCCTGCCCGTCAACGACCGCGAGTGCGGCCGGTGTCTGCGTGACCCCATCGACGCTGAAGGTGACGTCGCCCGTCGGCGGTGCCTGTCCCGATGCACCGACGATCGCCGTGAAGGTGACCGGCTGACCGAGGTCGGCGGTGGCCGTCGAACTCGGTCAAGCTCGTCGTCGTGGGAGCGAGGGCCAGCCCGGTGATCGCGACCTCGGTGGGCTGGGCGGTGCTGCTGGGGCCGAACGTCGCGCTGCCGCTGTACGCGGCGGTGACGAAGTGGTCCCCGCTGCCGAGCGTGGTGAGCGTGAGGATCGCCGAGCTCGCATAGTCTTGGTCCAACGAGACGGGGATCGGAGGCTGGGCCACCCCGTCAACCGTGAAGATGATCGAGCCGTCGAAATGATCCGGTACCACTGCCCCATTCGCATTGGTATCGCCCACGAACGCCTCGAAGCTGACCGGCTGGCCGGGGTCCGCCGTGCTCGGGTATTCCTGAATCGTCGTATGGGTGGGGACGACCCCGACGGTGTACGTCAGGTCGGCCGAGTCGCTCGCGGCGTAGGTTGTGAACGACCCGCTCCCTCCGTAACTGGCGACGACGTCATGCGTGCCGATGGCCAGGTCGTACATCTGGAAGGTCGCGACATATTGCCCGTTCACCGGTTGGAGCTGGACCGGTTCTTCCGCGCCGTAGAGCGGCGCGACCTGGCCGTCAACCATCAACGTGACGCTGCCGTCGAGCGGGGCGACCCCGGGGATCGGATTCGTCGGGTCCACCACGGCGGTGAAGGTCACGTACTGCCCCAGGGTCGTGCCGCTCGGCGAGGCGCTCAACTGCGTCGTGGTCTCCACCGTGGGGATGACGGCGTCGATGCTCTGCGGCTGGTGGCCGTCGCCATCGCTGTTCGCCCCGGTGTCCAGGCCGTAGACGATCGCGCCGGGTCCCGCGGTGAGCTGCGTCGGCTCGACGCCCTGTTGTCCGGTGCTCTGGACGGCGGAGAACGCCTTGGTCTGCGGATCGAACCGAATGTCGTTCACGATGTCGGTGCCGTGATAGGTGTTGATCCAAAGTCCGCCGTCCGACCCGACCGCCATCGAACGCGCCGACGAGAAGGGGACTCCGGGGGCCGCCAGGCCGTTCGGGGCATCGAAGGTCGCGACGGTGTCGTTCGCCAGGTCGACTTCCCCCATACCCGTGGCCAGGGGGAACCACAGGTTGCCGTCCGGGCCCGCTACGATGGTGAATGCCGATGCATTCCCGGGGATATCGAGCTCGGTGACCGCCTTGGTCGCGGGGTCGATCCGCCCGATCTGCCCGGTATTGGTCTCGGTGAACCAGATCCCGCCGTCGGCACCGGCGGCGATGCCGAAGAACCCGTAATCCACGCCGACGTCGGGCGGAAGGTCGGTGGGCTGCGGGACCACGTATTCCGTGATCGCTCCGGTCGTGGCATCGATCCGGCCGATCTGATTGTTGACCTCTTCCGTGAACCAGAGCGCATCATCGGGACCCGCCGTGATGAAGTCGGGTCCGCTCCCGGCAGTGGGGGTCGTGAACAGGGTGAACGTATCGGTCTTGATGTCGAAGCGACCGATCCTGCCCGTGTCGGGGAGCGTGAACCAGATGTTGCCATCGGGACCCGTAGTCAACTCGGTCGCAGAGACCGAATCGAACCCACCCTCCGGGATCGGGTCGGCGAACGGGAACGAGGTGTAGGCGTGAGTGACCGGGTCGAACCGCTCGATCGCGGTGAGCTGCCTGCTCGGCGAATCATCGACGAGGAACCAAAGCCCCCCGTCCGAGCCCAGAGTGATGCCGCCGGACACGTCCAGGTAGGCGTCGGACCTGGGAACCGGGAATGCCTCGACGGTGTTGCTCAGGACCAACCGCGATTCCAGGCCCTCGATCACCGGCTTTCGACCCCGCGCGGCCGGGCGGTGCGGCCGCCGCCGATGATCCTTCCGAAGGCCGGTGACGTTTGAATTCTGCGATGCGTACATGTGAGGTGTCCCTTGCGAAGATGTCGCGGGGCGCATCCCGACGACGAGGCACCCGAGGTCTGTCGATTCGCCCCGGTCGGGGGCGCACGACCCCAGGAGGCCGCCCGGTGGCTCGCCGAATGCAGCAGAGTTCGTCCCCTCACCCGTCTAAACAGGTTCCCGACGCCAGACCGAACATTTGGCGAAATCATTTTTGAGGACACTCATTTCCACGGGGCCGGATCGGGGGTCGAACGTCTCTCGGATGCTGATGCCGAGGCCCCCTCGCGGCGTGCCGTGGGCCCGCTCCGAACGTCACGGGATAGGGGCGGTTGGAACGATCGTCCGGCCCCCGCGCGAGCTGGGTCATGTCTCGAGATGACGGATTCCTCGGGCGGCGCGGGCAACGAGATGGCCCGCGCGACGCTGGTCCGGATGTATGCCCAATCCCACCGTTCAGCGCTCCAACAGGGCGTCAGGCCGTATAATCAAACCACCCGGCGGGGCCGTAGCTCAGCGGTAGAGCATTCGGACCTCATAACTCCGGAGGGCGGTCGGTTCGACTCCGACCGGCCCCGTCGGGACCCGAACCCCCTGGCACACCGAAGGGTCTGTTCCGACAATGACATCGCCCGGCGGGGCTGTAGCTCAGCGGTAGAGCAGCCCGCCTGCAAAGCGGGACGGCGGTCGGTTCGACTCCGACCGGCCCCGTCGGGACCCGAACCCCCTGGCACACCGAAGGGTCTGTTCCGACAATGACATCGCCCGGCGGGGCCGTAGCTCAGCGGTAGAGTGACCGGACCCTCAATCCGGGGGGCGGTCGGTTCGACTCCGACCGGCCTCGCCGGGACTTCATGTGATGTGACCCAGGTCAGCTTAGGAGGCGTCGTGGTCACCGGCGACGATCTGCGGCCCTTCGGCCCCGAGGACTGGTCGACCTGCCTCAGGGTCCTGGAGGCGCTGGTCGACCAAACCGATGCGGCGCCGGACCCGGAACGCCTCGAGCGGCTGGTGGCCCGGCTCTATCGCAAGACCCGCCGGCGCCGCCGCAAGGCCGGCGCCGAAGGCCGGCGCGAGCAGGACCGCACGCTGATCGAGCGGACCGGCCGGGTCCGCGCCGTCCCCGGACCCGACGGGCCGCGGATCGACCCACCGGATGGACTGCCGGCCGGCGGGCCGTTGCGGGCGAAGTCGAGGCGCTGCTACATCTGCAAGGGTCTCTATCGCGAGGTCCACCCGTTCTACCACCTGCTCTGCCCGCCCTGCGCCGGCATCAATGCGGCGAAACGGGACCAGCGGGCCGACCTGTCCGGGCGGCGGGCGATCGTCACCGGCGGGCGGATCAAGATCGGCTTCCAGGCCGCGCTCAAGCTCCTGCGCGACGGGGCCGAGGTCATCGTCACGACGCGGTTCCCCAACGAGGCCGCCCTGCGATACGCCGCCGAGCCGGATTTCGACGCCTGGCGCGACCGCCTGCGGATCGAGCGGCTCGACCTCCGCGACCTGCCGGCGGTCCTGGCGTTCGCCGACCGCCTGCTGGCGGACCTCCCCGCGCTCGACATCCTCGTCAACAACGCCGCCCAGACGGTCCGCCGTGCCCCCGACTTCTTCGCCGAGGCCGAGGCCCTGCAGCGGATGGGGCTCGAGTCCCTCCCCGCGAACATCCGCCCGCTCCTCGGTGTCATCCCCTTGCCGGCGCCGTCGTCCCGACTCGATGAACCAGATCGTGCACAGGACGACGGCACGGCAGGCGCCTCGATCGACCTGATCCCCACGCCGGCGGGCCGGCGCGGCGAGCCGCCCGACCGGAGCGAGTCGAATAGCTGGACCGCACGGCTCGCCGATGTCGGGCCGGTCGAGCTGCTGGAGGTCCTCCTGATCAACGCCACCGCGCCGTTCCTGCTCATTGGCCGGCTTCGGCCGCTGTTCCAGCGTTCGGCATTCGCCGACCGGTACATCGTCAACGTGGCGGGGCTCGACGGGCAGTTCGCGCGGGGCAGCAAGACCGACCGGCATCCTCATGTCAATATGAGCAAGGCGGCGCTCAACATGATCACCCGCACCTCGGCCGCCGACTTTGCCCGCGACGGCATCTTCATGAACAGCGTGGACGTCGGCTGGGTCACGCACGAGGGGGCGTACTCGACCCGGCGGCGGATGCGCGCCCAGGGCTTCGTGCCCCCGCTCGACGAGGTGGACGGCGCAGCGAGGATCTACGACCCGATCGTGATCGGAGTGGCCGGACAGCCCGACTGCGGGAGATTCTTCAAGGACTACCGCCCGACGGCCTGGTGACGCGGCGGCGCCGATCGCTCGGCCGGCGAGCGTATTCATCGCGGAGGTGTTTCATGACGGTCGGTACACTGTGGCGGCAGGGAGATATCCTGATCCAGCGGGTCGCGTCCGTCCCGCCGACGGCCCGCAAGCTGAAGCGGCCGATCCTGGCCTCGGGCGACGCGACGGGCCACAGCCACCGGATCGAGGACCGGCGGACGGCCCGCCTGGTCACGGTCGGCCAGGGCCGGGGCATGCAGATCTTCCTCGAGGTGGACGCCGACGCGGCGAGCGTCGTGCACCCCGAGCACGACACGATCACCCTGCCCCGCGGTGCGTACCGGGTCTGGCGTCAGCGTGAGTTCGACGGCCTGGGAAATCGGGTTGTGGCCGACTGAGTCCAGAGGGGAGGTGCGGACGATCGCCATGGGTGACCTCCTGCGAAAGCTGCTGGGATGGCTGCGAGGTCTGCCGCTGCCGCGACCCGACGCCACGGATGGGGCGACGCCCGGCGACGTGGCCGACGCCGAACTCGACGGATACCCCATCGGGCCAACGTCCACGTCCCCGAAGTCTGCCGACCACCCCGCAACCGCCCCGCCCGGCTGGCGTCCTGCCTGGTTCGGCAACGCGCCCTGGCATTACGCCGCGTGGCGGAAGTGGGTCCTCCTGCTCGCCTCCGGCCGGGCTCACGAGGGGCTGGTGGTGGGCCACTCGCTCTCGCTGACGAAGCTGCGGATTCGATCGCTCCCGGCGGGCCTGACTGTCCAGGGTGACCTCGACCTGCGTCAGTGCCAGCGGTTGAACCGGATCGGCGACGGCCTGATCGTCTGGGGCGACCTGCGCATCGGCGGCCGGTGCCCCACTCCGCCCTGGTGGCAGAAGCAGTGGCTCGACGAGGCAGGGAAGCCGCACACCCCGCCGATGGTCCTGCACACCCTCAGCCGCGACGATCAGTGCCCGCTGGCCGCCCTGCCGGCGGGCCTGCGCGTCGGCGGCGACCTCATCCTCCACAACTGCCGGCGGCTCGACCGGCTGCCGGACGACCTGCACGCCGCGGCGATCGATCGAGTTCGCCGGCTGCACGGCGCTGGCCCGGCTGCCCGACCCCTTTACGGTCCACGGCGACCTGACGATCACCGGCGCCCCACGCCTGACCACCCTGCCAAACACTCTCCAGGTGAAGGGGAACTTGCGGTTGGTCGGGACCGGGATCGAGCGGCTTCCCGAGCACCTGGCCGTCGGCGGCGACCTGGTCCTCGAATGCTGCCCTCGCCTGACCGCGCTGCCCGACGACCTGGCGGTCGGCGGCAGCCTGGTCGTCCACCGCTGCCGGATCGATCGCCTGCCCCGGGGATTGCGAGTGGGACGCGACCTGCGCCTCCATCGCCTGCCCGACCTGGAGGAAATGCCCGAGAGCCTGTCGATCCCCGGCCGCCTCGAGCTCGTCCGCTGCCCGTCGCTCAAGCGGATCGCCCCCGGCCTGCGGGTCGGTCGCGATGTGAATCTCCGCCGCTGCCAGGTCCTGCAAGAACTGCCCGACGGCCTCGTCGTCCCCGGCACGCTCGACCTGCGCGGAAGCACCTCCCTGGAGGTCCTGCCGACCGGACTGAACCTGGGATCGACCCTCGCGCGAACGCCGTTCGAGCCGGCCCTGCGCCTGGCCGACTGCCCGGCCCTGACCTCGCTGCCGGACGATCTGGTCCTGGGCGGTCCGATCGAGGTGGCCGGCTCGGGCCTGCGCGGCCTGCCCGAGCGGCTCTGGGGTTCGGCCCGGCTGCTGTGGCGGGGCGTCCTCGTCCCGCCGGAGGTCGTCTTCCGACCCGAGTCGCTCGCGCCCGACGTGATCCTCGGCCAGCGCAATGCCGAGCTCCGCCGCGTGATCCTCGAGCGGGTCGGCCTGGAGAGCGTGCTGCAACGCGCCCGGGCCGAGGTCATCGACAGCGACAACGACCCCGGCGGCGACCGCCGGCTGGTGCAGGTCGGGTTGCCGGCGCGATTCCGGCGGGTCCAGCGCCAGCGCTACCTGCACTGCCGCTGCCCCTCGACGGGCCGCGAGTACCTGCTCCGCGTCCCCGGCGAGACCCGCACCTGCCGCGAGGCCGCCGCCTGGCTGGCCGGCTTCGACGACCCCGAGGCGTACCGGCCCGTCCAGGAGACGTGATGGCTCCCCAAGAACCGCAGCCGTTCACGGGTCGAGGGCAGCCAGCGTACGGGCGAGCGTCGACCGCCGAATTGACTTCCTGGATACGTCGGTCGATCCGAACCGAAGCGGCGCAAGTACGTCGACGTTGAGCGTCGAGACGGAAGGCGCTTCCCTCCCCGTCCGACTCCGAGCATCGTCCGAGGGTGCGAGCATCCAGCAGGAGATCGCTCGCGGATCGGAGGTCGGGACCGACGGCCGGCCCCGGGATGCGGCGCGGGTGCCCATTCGACGCACCCCGGGCGTGCGGCGCGAGGGACTCGCGACCGACGTCCAGCGTCACGAGATAACGTTGTGGCATGCTCAAGGGCCGAACGGGTCGGCGGGGAAGGCGAGGTCCGCAATCAGCGCCTGGAAGTCCGGCCGATCGCCGAGGACCCGCAGCGCGGGCTCCGACGCGAGGAATTCGGGGTCCCGGAAGCCGAGGGCGACCGCCCGCCTCAGGGCCGCGACGCCCGTACGGCCTGGACCTCGGCGGCCGACGCAGAGCCGCGACGGCCCTCGACCTCGTGGCAGAGGGCGTGCCCGCGGGCCGCGGCGATCCAGTCGAGGGGCTCGCGCGAATCGTGCGACTCGAGCTCGCGGGCCGCTGCATCCGTCGCGGCCGGTTCCTCGGGGCCGTGCCCACGGCGACGGGCGGCCGCCAGCTCGATCCGGCAGAGGGAGCTCTGCCGGCGGAGATAAAGGTCCGAGGGGGATGCCGCGACGAGCGGCTCCAGGGCCCGCGCGACCGCCTCGAGCTCGACGATGGCCGCGTCGATGTCCCCCCGGAGCGCCAGGGTACGGCCCCGGTCGAGCAGGAAGGGCCATCCCTTGGCGCGGTCAGGCCGGTGATCAGCGCCTTGAAGTCGGGGCGGCCGCGGAGCGGGTCGAGGTCGGGGTTCTCGCGGACCTGACGGCGGTCCTTGTAGCCGGAGCCCAGGGCCTCCCCCAGCGCGGCCACCGACCGGTCCGCCCAGGCCCCCGCGCTCGCCCGATCGACCGTGCTGCCGAGGGCGTACACGCGGCACATGTTGAATGGTCGTCGGCCCCAACGGGGCCGGGAAGACCACGCTGCTGCAGGTCGTCGCCTGCCAGTTGTTCCCGTCCGAGGGCAGCGCCGAGATCCTGGGCAGCCGCCTCGGCGAGACCGACGTGTTCGAGCTGCGACCGCGGATCGGGCTGGCCAGCGCCTCGCTGGCGGACCGGGTGCCACCCGCCGAGAAAGTGATCGACCTGGTCCTCACCGGCTCCTACGCGATCGTGGGCCGCTGGAAAGAGGACTACGAATCCTCCGACGTCACCCGCGCCGTCGAGCTCCTGGACGCGCTCGGCTGCGCGCACCTGATCCGGCGCCGGTTCACCACCTTGTCCGAGGGGGAGCGCAAGCGCGTGCAGATCGCGCGGGCGCTGATGCCCGACCCTGAGCTGCTGCTGCTGGACGAGCCCGCGGCCGGCCTGGACCTGGGCGGCCGGGAAGATCTGCTGCAGCGGGTGGCCATGCTGGCCCGTGACCCGCTGGCGCCCACCATGGTGATGGTGACTCATCACGTCGAGGAAGTGCCCGAGGACTTCACCCACGCCGCGCTGCTGCGCCGGGGCTCGGTGCTGGCCGCGGGCCCGGTCTCTGAGGTGCTCACCGAGCCGAACCTGTCCAAGTGCTTCGGCCTCCCGCTGATCGTGGAGCGGCACGGCTCCCGCTGGACCGCGCGGGCGATCCGGTGAAAGGGGACCGGGTCGAGATCGTCATCAACGCCGGCGGGACATCCCGGACGTACGAGGTCACCGCCACCCGGGCCGGCCGCCGGGTCGAGGTGGTCACCGGGCGCGGCGTCGTGGAGGTCATGGAGGTCACCCGGGGCGGCACGGTGGTGCGCACCGCCCGGTTCATGGCCAACCGGGTGCTCGCCCTGGTGGAGCATCCGGCGGCGGACCGTGGTTCACCTGGCCGGGAGGCCGGCCCCGGAGCGGCCACACCGGACATACTGGCCTGACCGGCCCCACTGCCGTCCCCGCGGGAGGAGACATGCCCGGCAGGCCCCTGACCGTCCTGTTCATGCCCGAGAGCGCGTACGGCCCGACCAACAACTGCATCGGTATCGGCGATGTGCTGCGCCGCCGGGGGCACCGGGTGGTGTTCGCCGCCGAGGCCTCATGGAAGGGCCGGCTGGAACCGCTCGGGTTCGAGGAAGACCTGGTGGATCTCTCCGCGCCGCAGCCGCAGGGCGAGCCGGGGCCCCCGGGCGAGCCGCAGCCGCAGGGCGAGCCGGACGCGGGGGTGTTCTGGAAAGAATTCATCGCCAGCACGGCGCCGGAGTTCCGCAAGCCCACCATCGAGCAGCTAGACACCTGGATCAAGCCGGTCTGGGCGGAACTGATCGGCGGCGCGCGGTACTGCCAGGAACAGCTGGCCGAGATCGTGGCCCGGACCCGCCCGGACGTCATCGTCGAAGACAACGTGATCTGCTTCCCCGCCCTGCTCACGGCGGGCGTCCCGTTCGTCAGGATCGTCTCGTGCAACCCGCTGGAGATCGCCGACCCGGCGCTGCCGCCCGCGTTCTCCGGCTACCCGGCCGGGGATCAGGCCGCCTGGCCGGAGTTCCGGGCCGAGTACGACCGGGTGCACCGGGCGATGTGGACGGAGTTCAGTGACTGGGTGGCCGGCCAGGGTGCCCCGCCCCTGCCCGACCTGGAGTTCATCCACTCCGGCCAGGTCAACCTGTACATCTATCCGGAGCTCGCCGACTACCGGCGGTCCCGGCCGCTCGGGCCCGGCTGGCACCGGCTGGATTCCTCGGTCCGGGAGACCGACGAGCCGTTCGCCTGGCCGCAGCCGCTGGCCTCCGGCCCGGGGGCGCTCATCTACTTCTCGCTGGGCTCGCTCGGGTCGGCTGACGTGGCCCTGATGCGCCGGGTCATCGACGGCCTGGCCGCCACCCCGCACCGCTACATCGTGTCCAAGGGACCGCTGCACGCCGAGCTGGAGCTGGCGCCCAACATGCACGGGGCGGAGTTCCTGCCGCAGACGTCGGTCATCCCGCACACCGATCTGGTGATCACGCACGGCGGCAACAACACCACCACCGAGTCCCTGCACTTCGGCAAGCCCATGATCGTGCTGCCGCTGTTCTGGGACCAGCACGACAACGCCCAGCGGGTGGACGAGCTCGGGCTCGGGGTGCGCCTGGACACCTACCGCTTTACCGACGCGCAGTTGCACAGCGCGCTCGCCCGGCTGCTGGGGGACACCGCGCTTCGGGACCGGCTGGACCGGGCCGCCGCCGTCATCCAGGGCCGTCAGGGCCTGCGCCGCGCCGCCGA
>CAVYTQ010000008.1:0-20049 GCA_963771445.1 uncultured Planctomycetota bacterium
CGGAGCATCGTGCCGTAACTCGAAGGTTTCGGTGCCGAGGACGGCGTCCCAGATCTTGATGCTGCCGTCCTGGCCCGCCGTGATGATGTCGCTTGCCCTCGAGGTCGGGGCTGAAAGTCGCCTGGCTGACGTTGTCAACGTGGCCGGTCAGCGTGTGGCGAACCGAACCCCAGCGCACATCCCAGACGACCGCAACATGCTCGGAGCACGCCGCGACGATCTCCCGACCGTTGGGGCTGAACTCGACAGAGTAGAACGGCCCGGCTCCCGACCTCGACGGGTCGCGTCGGAGCGTGCGAAAGTGATAGCCGGAGCGTGCGTCGCGAAACTGGACCGTCTGGTCACCCCCCGCCGTGGCCAGGGTCAAGCCGTCCGGGCTGAACGCCACGCCGTGGATCGGGGCCTCGTGGGCATGAAGGAGGGTGAGCACGACCTTACCGCTCGCGGCGTCCCACACCGTGAGCGAGCCGTCGTCGTCACCGGCTGCAAGTCGATGTCCCTCCTGGTCGAAGGCGATGGCGAACACCTGTCTGCGGGATCAGGAGGTCATGGCGGAGACTGTCATCGCGGCGTGTTCCAGATGCGCACGTGGCCGTCGGCGGACCCTGCCGCCAGGGCCATGCCGTCGGGGCGGCTGTACGCCGCGCAATAGATCGGAACGTCGGGGCCTTTTAGGTTGCGCAGGACGCTCCGCCTCTTGACGTCCACGAGCGCCAGGCTGCCGTCGTGCGCCGCGACGGCCAGCGTCCCGGCCCGTCGGATCGATCACCAGGCTGTGAAGCTGTTGCCGCCCGGTCTGTGGTCTCGGGCTGACGCGGCGTTCGGTGACCTTGTCGCCCAGCAGGTTGTACCAGAGCCGGACCCGACTGCCGACGTCGCCGAAGGCGATCGTCTGGCCGTCGGGACTGAGGCTCAAGAAGCCGGTCATCAAGCCGCTGACGCTCCGGGGCCTCCAGAGGGTTCGCAATTCTCGCCGGCTGGGAAGGTCCCAAAGCCTGATGTGCTCCGAGGTTCCCGACGCCGCGACGACAAGGATGATCTCCGAGTTTGCCGCAGGCGCGACCACGAGCTTGCTCTTCCTCCCGACCCAGATCTCATCGAAAGCATATCCCCCGTCGGAGATCCGATCCCGGACCCTCCCCGATCGAGCATCGTAGATCAGGAGGCTACCCTGGTCGTACAAGATGAACTCCGAATCGTTGGGGGCGAAGACCTGTGCCGAATCGCCAGTATTACCCTCCACCGGGTTCGTGAACCCATTTTCGGTGCTCGGGAGTATCTCGGCCTGTCGTGCCGTCGAAGATCCAGGTCTTCTCGCACCAAGTCCGAGAGGAGCAAACGGGTTCCCGAATGGTCGTAGACCCCCACGATGGCGGGTTTTTCGGTTGGTCTCATCTCGTTTCTCACGAGAACTTCCTGGTGCCGGTCCGTTCCATCGGCGTCGAAAAAGTGGACCTTGCCATCTTCACAGGCGATCATGAGGGTCGTCCCGTCGGGGCTGAAGAGTGCGCATGACACGGCTTCGGGAAATGGGTCGGAGGTCCAAACAAGACGCCCCGATGCGACGTCCCACAGTCGCGCCGTCCTGTCGAGACCTCCCGTGGCGAGCAAAGCGCCGTCGGGGTGGAAACGGAGGGCATTGACACCATCCGTATGGCCGCTGAGGGTTCGCACGGCATGCCCGTCTGTCGAGTCCCACAGCCGCACGACTTTGTCCATCCCTGCCGTGGCGAGCAGCCGGCCGTCCGGGCTGAAGCAATATCCCGGATCGCGCCCTTGTGAGCGAGGAAGCTCGCGGGCTCGGGGTCCGAGACCGCGTGGAGGTAGTACCACTCGAAGCTCCGGAGGTCGTCCTGCCGCCTTGCCGGGAGTCGGGGTAGGGCGTCCAACTGCTCGCGGACCTGGTAGACCGGCGGTCGTCCAACTCCCGGCGGGCCAGGTTCATGTCGGAGGCGTAGCGGCCCCGGTTGGCCGAGTCGCGCTCATGCGGAGCTCGGCACGTGAACCAGGTCACCGCCGCCGAACAGGCGAGACGACGATCAGCACGGTCGCGACAGCCAGCGGCAGCGCCCGGCCGCCGCCTCGACCCACTTGACCAGCCTTCTCCCACGTCGGGACCGGCCGCGCGGCAATCGGCAGGCCCGCGAGCCAGTCGGTCGAGGTCTTCGGCCAGGGCCTCGGCCGAGCCATAGCGGCGCGCCGGCGTCCTTCTCCAGGCATTTCAGGCAGATCGTCTCCAGGTCCCGGTCGAGCTTCGGGTTGATCGACCGGGGCCGCGCCGGCTCCTGCGTCGAGCACCAGGCGCAGGATCTCGCCCGGCCGACTCGCCCGCGAACGGCGGCCGGCCGGTCAGGGTCTCGTAGAGGGTCGCGCCCAGGCTGTAGACGTCGGCGGCCGTCGTCACCGACTTGGTGCCGCCGCGCGCCTGCTCCGGGGGCATGTAGGCGGGCGTGCCCATGACCGCGCCGGTCATCGTCGCCGCCGTGCCGTCGCCGGGCCGATCTGCTTGGCCAGGCCGAAGTCGGTGACGTACGGCTCGTCGTGCTCGTCGAGCAGGATGTTCGAGGGCTTGATGTCGCGATGGAGGATCGCCTGCTGGTGGGCGTAATGGACGGCCCGGGCGACCTTGGCGATCAGTCGGGCGACCTGCGCGGGGTCGTCCTTGAGCCGCTCGACGTGCCGGGAGAGGTTCCCGCCCTCGATCAGCTTCATGCTGAAATACGGCTGGTCGTCGACCTGGCCGACCTCGTAGATCGGCACGATGTTCGGGATGGTCGAGCTCGGCGACCGCCTCGGCCTCGATCGGAAGCGGCGGAGGTCGGCGAAGGTCGGCGAGGCAGCGGTCGCGGACGAGCTTCAGGGCGACGAGCCGGCTCAGCTTGACCTGGCGGCCTGGTAGACGATCCCCATCCCGCCGCGGGCGAGCTCGGAGAGGATCTCGTATCTCGCCCAGAAACCGGACCGCTCCCGTGGCCTGGCCGGGGTTCGATTCCTTCTCCTCACCGATCCGGGCTTCGCCGGCGGTCGCGTCGACCGTCTGGCCGAGGTCGTCGGGCGGCGAAACCGTGGCCGTCGGCGGGTTCGGGCGGGGCTGAGATTCTCACCGGCGATCGTGGGCTGCGGGCCGTCGAGTTCGACCGGGGCGTCGCCGATCGTCGCCAGGAGATCGTCGCGGGGTCGCATGTGGAGGATGATCGCCGTTTTTTTATCGGGGCCGGTTCCGGCCTGCGCGTCCGCTTCCACTCCACCCTCTCATGACCAATTCCCCGGCGAAGGTTACTAGGCCGTACTGACAATCACCTCGCCCTGATGCGGCAAGCTGTGTAGGATCGGGCAGCCTGCCGCACCATCAGGGAGGGGTACCGTTGCGACGCTTCGAGTTGACCGACGAGCAGTATCGGCGCATCGAGCACCTCTTGCCCGGCAAGCCTTCCGACCCCGGGGCGACCGCCCGGGACAACCGCCTGTTCATGGATGCCATCCTCTGGATCGCCCGCACCGGCGCCCCTGGCCCGACCTGCCCGAACGCTTCGGCAAGTACGACACGGCGTACCAGCGGTTCAACCGCTGGGCCAGGTCGGGGGCCCTCGCCCGGGTCATGGAGGCCCTCGGCGGCGACGCCGACCTGGAGAACCTCCTGATCGACTCGACCGTGGTCCGGGCCCATCAGCACGCCGCCGGGGCCGAAAAAAAGGGGTGAGCGGCGATCAGGCGCCGGGCCGGTCGCGCGGCGGCTTCGGGGCCAAGGTCCACATCGCCGTCGATGCGCTGGGCAACCCGGTGCGGCTGATCCTCACCGGAGGGCAGGCCGCCGACGTGACCCAAGGCGGTACGTTGATCGCGGGCATCGGGGCCGAGCACGTGATCGCGGACAAGGGCTACGACAGCAACGAGCTGGTCGCGGCGATCGAGGCCGGCGGGGCCGAGGCGGCGATCCCTCCGCGGTCGGACCGGAAGGAGGAGCGTGAATATGACAAGCATTTATACAAGGACAGGAACCTGATCGAGCGGTTCATCAACCGGGCCAAGCAGTGCCGGCGGATCGCGACACGCTACGAGAAGACCGCCCGCAACTACCTGGCGTTCTGGCAGTTGGCCTCGATCATGATCCTCCTGGCCTGATTGTCAGTACGGCCTAGTAGTTTGTCAATCGTTGATTGTCGGGTAAAGCTTGCGAAGCTTCACCCGCGCATCGGCGGTCGTGAACTGCCAGTCGGCCTTCACGCCCGCTCCGTTCCTCCGCGCCTTCCAGGCCCCGACATGGCTCACCATCGCGGGCCTGTCCCCCACCCGATCGGGCAGATCTCGCGACAGCGCACTCAGCTCGATCTCCGCCATGTTCAGCCAACTCCCGTGCTTGGGCGTGTGGCGCACCTCGAGCCGGTCGGCGATCCGCCGGGCCTCCTCGGGCGGGAACGCCTCGTACAGGCTCGCCACCGAGTGCGTGTTGAGCTGATCCATCACCAGCACTACCCGCTCGGCGTCCTTGTACCGGCCGTCGACCAGCTCGCGGATGAAGTGCGCCCAGTCGGTGCGCTTGCGGGTCTCGGTCACCTTCACCTCGCGCCAGCCGGCCAGCGGCTCGAAGGCCAGGAACAGGCTGGCCACGCCGTTGCGGACATAGACGCTGTCGTACCGCTCGAGCCGGCCGGGCGCCGGCGGCAGCGGCTCGCGGAGTTCGCCGATGAGCTGCTTGGACGCCTCGTCCATGCAGACCACCGGACGGGCCGGGTCGTAGGGCGTGTGATAGACCTCGAGCACGTCCTCCATGCAGCAGACGAACTCGGCCGACTGCTTCGGCGGGATGCACCACATCTCGCGGAGGTGGGGCTTCAGCTCGTTTTTTGAAGAGTCCGCCGCACCGTCTCGTGGGAGACGGACTCGGCATGACCCAGCTCGACGACCCGCTCGGCCAGAAGCCGCAGGGTCCACCTCTTCTTGCCCTCCGGTGCCGTCGAGCAGGCCAAGGCGATGAGGTGGGCCTCCTGCTGGCCGTCGAGGGCCCGGGCGTAGATCCGCTTGGTGGGCTTGGGCAGCAGGGCCGATCCGATCCCCTCCTCGACGAACCGCCGGCGGACCCGCTCGACGGTGCGAGTGCTGGTGTCCAACGCGGAGGCGACCTCCTCGTCGGTCCGGGCGGGCGCCCCGCCGGCCTCGTCGGTCTGGAGGAGGATCCGGGCGTGGGCCAGCTTGCGTGCGTCGGCCTTGCCCCTGGAGAGCATCGCCTCCAGTTCATCCCGCTCCTGGGTCGTCAGAGTCACGCGATATTTCTTGACCACGACATCCTCCCTGCCGGTTGGCAAATGATGACCAGCCGACAGGGTCGCGAATCGAACCCGACAAAGCAAGAGTGACGCCCTACTAGTGGGTCAAGTGGATTGCCCGTGGCCATAAAGCGGCTTGCCTCGGGATTGGGACGCGGGAGCAGGCCCCCGAGCCGCCGAGGTGGTGGCGACGCTCGCGCTGCCGCCGCCGACGGGCGGCCCGCTTGCCGCCCCAGACGAACGGCGTCGGCGAAGCGTCCCAATGCCGCGCGGCCGCCTCGTACCAGGCGATGATCTGGGCCGTCTCGGTCGGGTACTGGCCGTCCAACGCCCTTCGCTTCAGGATGCGCTGCAGGCTCTCGGCCATGTTCAGCCAGGAGCCGCCCACCGGCGTGTACAAGGGCATGATGCCGTGCTCGAAGAGCCAGCAGACGAACTCGGGCGTCTTGTGCCCGGCCAGGTTGTCGAGCACCAGCAGCATCCGCAGCGGCGGCAGCTTCTCGAGCAGCGTCGGCTTGATCGATAGCCCCTCCTGCCAGCGTTCCCAGGCCGATCGCCACCCCGTGGTCGGCTCGGCCGACGGGCGGGGCATCGCGGCCAGGATCTTGGCCAGTTCGCCCTCGAGCCAGGGATGCAGGACGGAGTTCGGGCAGGCCGTCACGCCCTTGACATGGGCGTGGCCGTCGGCCGGGCGAAACAGGGTCAGGGCCTTGGCCGTGCCGTCGCGGAGGTACTCGTGCGGCTGTCGCGCCGGGCTCGCCCTCGGGCCGCCACGACTGGCCGGCGTAGGGGATCGTCTGGTAGGGGCCGGCCTGGTCGGTGCACCAGACCGCCAGCCCCATCGCCTCGCCGGTGAGGTAGGCCGCCTCGATCAGCTTTTTTTCGCATCGGAATCCGGGTCGGTGACGACCGCCGGCCCGGACTTGCGGCGGCGCAGGGCCTTGCCGTTGGGGCACCAGGTCCGGGTCCGCTGGTAGCTGGCCCCGGACTCGCGGAGCACGAGCCGGATGGTGTAGGTCGAGACCTTCGGCAGGCCGTCGGTGGCCGCGCGGAGCGTCCTCTGCAACGTCGAGAGCGACCAGGTGGCGGTGCCGTCGGCCTCGGGCGTCGGGGCCCGGGCGGCCTCGGCGGCGATCCGCGCCCGGTCCTCCGGGCCGTAGGTCGGCCGCCGGCCGCCGCCGTGGCGCGGGGTCAGGGCGGCGGTGCCCTCGGTATTGAAGCGGGCGACGAGGTGCGAGACGGCGTCGCCGGAGCGGCGTCCGACCGAGCGGGCGGCGTCCTGGTAGTCGTCGCCTGCGGCGACGGCCAGGAGGATCCTGGCCCGGATGACCTCGGCCGCCGGGGCGGTCTGCGAGCGACCGAGCTGCTCCAGCTCGCGGCGCTCCGGCGCGGTCAGCTCGCGGAGCGGATCTTTCTTGCGGCGGGACATGGCGGCCTCCGTGGAGTGGGAGACCGCCAACCTACCTCGAAAGCAGGCCTTATGGCCACGGGCAATCCACTTGACCCACTAGTCGACCAGCGACTCGAGTCGCAACGGCGGCCGTCCGGCCAGGGCGTTGAGCCAGCCGGCCGCCGTCAGCGCCAGGAGCTTGCGGACTAGCCGGTGCTCCCGGTGCCACAGGTCCCGCACCCGAACCCGCCGACAGTCGAACCGCTCGATCCGATGGCTGAAGACCGCCTCGATCAGGCGCCGCGCCGCCAGCAGCCGCTCCGACCGGATCGGCTCCGGGTCGTGCTTCGCCTGCTCGAACGGCGCCACCAGGCTCCCCCGGCGGAGCGGAACTCCTCGCGGGCCGACGAGCTCCCGTAGTTGCGGTCGCCCGGCGCCACCCCCGGGGGCGACGGAGCCAGCTCGTGGGCCGGCCCCAGCTCGTGCGCGTCGGCCGGAGCCAGCCGGTAGGACAGGACCACCCCGTCGGGGCTGACGCGCAGATGCAGGCGGAAGCCGTAGGACGCCTTGCGGGCCAGCGGGGCGAACCCGTAGGGGCCGCCCCCTTGAACCGGCGGCAGTAGCCGGCGCGACCCGAAGCGGGAGGCCGGCAGCGGGCCGCTGTCGACCAGCCGGTGCGCGCCGGCCCACCCGGGCGCCCGGCCAGCCGCCACTGGATCGCCCGCTTGATCCGGCAGAGGTCGGCGGCGTGGCGGGCGGACCGGGTCCGGTCGACGCCGGCCAGGGCGGGGAACTCGGCCAGGTGATAGGCGCGGAGATGGCGGAGGATGGCCGCGTCGTCGGCCAGGCCCCGGAGCTCGCCGACGACCTCGATGGTGATCACCTCGCTGTCGGCCAGGCGGGGCCCGGGCCGGCGGGGCGGGCCGCCGAGGGCGTTCATCTCGTCGTCGACCAGGCAGGATACGTGCAACAGGAGATCCTGCGGGGGCATGGCGGTCCCTCCTTCCGATCGGTCCGGGTGGTACCGCCGATCAGAGGAGGGCCGCCCGCCCTTTTCAAGGCCCAAACAACTCGCACACTGGGTGAATTCACCTTTCGTTTCAATGCGCGAAAGTGGCGTGTCGGCGCAGTCCTAAGGGGCCGGCCCCTTCCTCGCGGGCTACCGGAACCGTCCACGATGGCCCCGATCGACGGACTCTTCTTAATCTGCAGGCTTGTCCCTCCGACTAGTGTCCCTGGAAAGAAATACGGCACAAAATTGACTAGGCCGTACTGACAATCAGGCCAGGAGGATCATGATCGAGGCCAACTGCCAGAACGCCAGGTAGTTGCGGGCGGTCTTCTCGTAGCGTGTCGCGATCCGCCGGCACTGCTTGGCCCGGTTGATGAACCGCTCGATCAGGTTCCTGTCCTTGTATAAATGCTTGTCATATTCACGCTCCTCCTTCCGGTCCGACCGCGGAGGGATCGCCGCCTCGGCCCCGCCGGCCTCGATCGCCGCGACCAGCTCGTTGCTGTCGTAGCCCTTGTCCGCGATCACGTGCTCGGCCCCGATGCCCGCGATCAACGTACCGCCTTGGGTCACGTCGGCGGCCTGCCCTCCGGTGAGGATCAGCCGCACCGGGTTGCCCAGCGCATCGACGGCGATGTGGACCTTGGCCCCGAAGCCGCCGCGCGACCGGCCCGGCCCTGATCGCCGCTCACCCCTTTTTTTCGGCCCCGGCGGCGTGCTGATGGGCCCGGACCACGGTCGAGTCGATCAGGAGGTTCTCCAGGTCGGCGTCGCCGCCGAGGGCCTCCATGACCCGGGCGAGGGCCCCCGACCTGGCCCAGCGGTTGAACCGCTGGTACGCCGTGTCGTACTTGCCGAAGCGTTCGGGCAGGTCGGGCCAGGGGGCGCCGGTGCGGGCGATCCAGAGGATGGCATCCATGAACAGGCGGTTGTCCCGGGCGGTCGCCCCGGGGTCGGAAGGCTTGCCGGGCAAGAGGTGCTCGATGCGCCGATACTGCTCGTCGGTCAACTCGAAGCGTCGCAACGGTACCCCTCCCTGATGGTGCGGCAGGCTGCCCGATCCTACACAGCTTGCCGCATCAGGGCGAGGTGATTGTCAGTGCGGCCTAGTATGCTCCCCATGGCATGGTCACGGGCGAAATGGAAGTCCCTCGGGCTTACGCGACTTAACGCGCAGGAATCACGTTTCTGACGTGCCTCGATGTTCTTCGGCAATGAGGACACACGACGCAACGACCGATGGGGTCTTACGCGCTTCGGTGTGGTCGGCCGGAGTGGCCTCGGATCCCTCCGCTTCGGCATCGCGGACCGAAGAGCGCCTCAGGATGCTCGCCAAAAGAACGGTAGGGGGTCAGCTTAAGACCATCAGTCTTGCAGGGGTGGCCCTCTCTGCTCGCAACCGGGGCCACCCAGACGAGCCGAGACCCAGCCCAAACTGACCCACTACGATGAGCCCACGCGATGCGCCCGGGAGGAGTTCGGGTTATAATGCCCGGCCGTGGCCGCCCACCGCAGTGACACCGGAAGGGCCCGCCCGATGGGCGACGCGAGAGAGACGATCGATGAGGACGAGACGCGCGCCGCACGACCCATCGGCCCCGGCGCCGACATGGGTCGACGACCGGCCCGGCGATGAGCCCGAGGCGACGCTGATCGCCTCGCCGCGCGGGTCGATCCCGGGCGACCCGGCCCTCGGCGCGACGCTCGGCCCGGCGGAGAGCCCCACGATCGCCCCGTCGCGGCCGCCGCGGGACGTCCCGGGCTACGTGGTCGAGGGGGAGCTGGGCCGGGGCGGCATGGGGGTCGTCTACCTGGCGCGGCGGACCGCGCTCAATCGGCCATGTCGCCCTGAAGATGATCCTGGCCGGCGACCACGCCTCGCCCGAGGCCGCCGCCCGCTTCCTCGCCGAGGCCGAGGCCGTCGCCCGGCTCCAACACCCGAACATCGTCCAGATCTTCCACATCGACGAGCACGCCGGCCTCCCGTATTTCGAGATGGAGTTCGTCGCCGGCGGGAGCCTGGCCGACCGGCTCGACGGCACCCCGCGCCCGCCCCACGAGGCGGCGCGGCTGACCGAGATCCTGGCCCGCGCCATGGCCGAAGCACACCGGCGGGGGATCGTCCACCGCGACCTCAAGCCGGGCAACATCCTGCTGACTCCCGAGGGCGTACCGAAGGTGGCCGACTTCGGCCTGGCCAAGCTGCTGAACGCCGAGTCGGGTCTGACGCGGACCGACTCGGTGCTGGGCTCGCCCAGTTACATGGCCCCCGAGCAAGCGGGAGGTAAGACGAAGGAGGTCGGCCCCCCGGCCGACCTCTACGCATTAGGGGCCATCCTCTATGAGCTCTTGACCGGCCGGCCGCCGTTCCGGGGCGCCACGGTCCTGGAGACCTTGGAGCAGGTCAAGTCCGTCGAGCCGGTCCCGCCGTCGCGGTTGGTCCCGGGTCTACCGCGCGACGCCGAGACGATCGCATTGAAGTGCCTGCAGAAGGACCCGGGCCAGCGCTACGAGTCGGCCGCCGCGCTCGCCGAGGATCTGCGCCGATTCCAGGCGGGCGAGCCGATCGTGGCGCGGCCGGCGGAGCCGCTGGAGCGGGCCTGGCGGTGGTGCAAGCGAAACCCGGTGGTGGCCGGCCTGATGGCGGCCGTGGCCGCGCTGCTGGTCGCGGCGGCCGGCAGCGCCGGCGTGGCGGCCTTCCAGTACCGCCTCGCCGCCCACCAGGAGAAGCGGCTGAGGGAAGCGGCGGAGGAGAAGGCCCGGGCGGAAGCCAGGGCCAAGGAGGAGTCGGAGACGGCCCTCTACTTCAACCGGATCGCCCTGGCCCACCTGGAGTTGCTGGAGAACGACCTGCTCAGGGCCGAAGAACTCCTCGACGAGTGCGTCCCCCAACCCAGACAGCCCGATCGCCGTGCCTGGGAATGGTACTACCTCAAGCGCCTGTGCCACGCCGAACCGGTCACGGTCCGCACGCAGCCGGGATGGAGCCAGACGGCGGCCTTCAGCCCCGACGGCCGGCGCCTGGCCTCGGCCAGCGACAAGCAGGCCGTGAAAATCTGGGACGCGACGACCGGTCAGGAGCTATTCACTCTCCCCGA
This sequence comes from uncultured Planctomycetota bacterium, assembly GCA_963771445.1. Classification (GTDB taxonomy): domain Bacteria; phylum Planctomycetota; class Planctomycetia; order Isosphaerales; family Isosphaeraceae; genus JAKAUH01. Next base: position 10,765 of record CAVYTQ010000008.1, read on the forward strand.
CGCGGGAGACGTCCAGTGCCTGGCGTTCGGCCCGGCCGGGGGGCACCGGCTCGCCACGGGCGACACGAGCGGCGCCGTGAAGCTCTGGGATACGACGACCCGCCGAGTGGACCGCACCTTGCAGCCCGACCCGGCCGTCGTCAGGGCCCTGGCGTTCAGCCCCGACGGCCGGCACCTCGCCCTGGCCGGAGAGAAGGCCGTGCAGGTCTGGGATGCGACGACGGGCCAACTCGTTCATCCCCTGCGCGGGCACGACGGCTGGGTCGTCGCCGTGGCCTTCAGCCCCGACGGGCGACGAGTCGCTTCGGGCAGCTTTGATACGACCGTGACCATCTGGGACACGGGTACGGGCCGGCCGATTCAGACGCTTCGCGGGCACGAAGGTCCCGTGATAGGGGTGGCGTTCAGCCCCGACGGCCGGCGCTTGGCCTCGGCCAGCCTCGATAGGGCCGTGAGGGTCTGGGACCTGACCACCGGCCGGGAGTCCCTCTGCCTCCGCGGACACACTCAGGAACTCGCCGGCGTGGCGTTCCTCGACGCCGGCCGCCGCGTCGCCTCGGCCAGCATCGACAAGACCGTGAGGATCTGGGACGCGGCGACCGGTCGATCGGTCCTCACGCTCCGCGGACACACCCAGGAGCCGTACGCCCTAGCGAGCAGCCCGGACGGCCGGCGCCTCGCCTCGACCGCCGGAGACATGACTACGAGGATCTGGGACGCGACGACCCCGGACGCCAAGACCGGTCCGGAATTCCTGACGCTCCGCGGCCACACCGACCATATCTGGGACCTGGCCTTCAGCCCCGACGGCCGTCGACTGGCCTCGGCGGGCGGGGATAAAACCGTGCGGGTTTGGGACACCGAAACGGGTCGGGAGGAACTCCTCTTTCGCAACCACGTCCTGCCCGTGTTCAGTCTGGCGTTCAGCCCCGACGGCCGGCGCATCGCCTCCGGGAGTGTGCAGCTGGCGGAAGACAAGCCGAGTTACATCAAGGTCCGGGACGCAATGACCGGCGAGGAGGTCCTGCATCCCCGTCGCAAGACCATATCCGCCTTGAGTTTGGCGTTCAGCCCCGGCGACGGCCTATGGCTCGTGGCGGGGACAGAGGGGAGCTCCGTCACCGTCTGGGATGCGACGACCGGCGAGCTCGCTCACACGTTCGAGCAGAGTCCGAACGTCTGGGGGCTGGCCTTCAGCCCCGACGGCCGGCGCCTGGCCACTCTGAGCAGGGCGGGGATCGTGACGGTCTATGACGCCGCGCGCTGGGGTGCGAAACCTCCCTTCCATTTCCCCGCCCACAAGGGCTCGCTCCGCGGGCGCCCGGCTTTTAGCCCGGACGGCCGGCGGCTCGCGGCGCCGGGCGACGAGGACACCGTCAACATCTGGGACGTGACCACCGATAAGCCTCCGACGGCCCCCCAACTCACCCTCCGCGGCCACGCCCGCCAGGTCTGGGGCGTGGCGTTCAGCCCCGACGGCCGGTGGGTCGCCTCGGGGGGCGAGGACAACACCGTGAGGCTCTGGGACGCCCTGGCCGGCGGCGGCCCGGTCCGCACCTTCCGCGGTCACGGCGGCGTCGTGAGCCGGGTGGCATTCAGCCCGGACGGGAGGCGCCTGGCCTCGGCCAGCTTCGACAAGACCGTCAAGGTCTGGGACCTGACGCATCCGGACACGAAGCCCACGGAGTGAGCGGGCGCCGCAGATTTGAGGGTCGACGAAGCAGGTGGGGTCCTGGAGATCGTACAACGGTCACCGATAGCATTACGACGGTCGATCGATTGCCCTCGCCGATTTGTCCAAGATGCCCAGGGCGGTACACTATCCGCTGGAGGCGGGTTGTCAGTCAGCCCGCCTCCCACCCCACGCTTACTCAATGCCCGGTCACCCGAGTCCCTCTCACGGCAGGTCGAGCCGCCAGAGCCTGATCGTTCCATCGTGCCCGGTCGACGCGAAGTCCCACCCATCGGGAGCGAACGAGACGCCGTTCACGCGTCGAGAATGGCCGTCCCGTGTCGGCCAATGCCTGAAACACCAGGCTCGGCTTTGCCATTTGGTCAGGCATTGCCAACTCCGACTACCTGGGATTTCGGTCAGATCAAGGTGATTTGGGGATCCGCTGATCACCTTCTCCGCCCCGCACGCCGGGTCTCAACCCGGCTTACCGCCGGCCCGATCCGGCGGGCCGCCCCGCCGTCAGCCGGTGTTCTTCAGGCCGGAAGCGATCCCGTTGATGCTCTCGAGGACGCCGGTGAGCAGGTCCTCGTGCGGGCTCTCCTCGGCGCGGAGGCGTCGGAGCAGGACGAGCTGGATGAAGCTGAGCGGGTCGACGTAGGGGTTGCGCTGCTGGATCGAGCGCTCGAGGATCGGCATCTTCTCCAGGAGTGCCGACTGGCCGGTGATCCGGCCGACGACCCCGACGGCGCGGCGGTACTCCTCGGAGATCCGGCCGAAGATCGCGTCGGCGAGGGCGGGATCGTCGACGAGGTCCGCGTAGAGCCGGGCGATGGTCATGTCGGCCTTGGCCAGGATCATCTGCGCGTTGTCGATCAGCGTCTGCCAGAACGGCCAGCGGCGGTACATCTCCTGCAGCGTCGCCAGCGCCTCGGGCCGCTCGGCGAGGAATTCCTCGACGGCGCCGCCGAGCCCGTACCAGCCGGGGAGGGTGTGGCGGCATTGCATCCAGCTGAAGACCCAGGGGATCGCCCGGAGGTCCTCCGATGCGCCGTCGACTTGCCCCGCCGCGCCGGCCGCGAGCCGATCTTGAAGTCGGCCATCTCGCCGATCGGCGTGGCCTGCTGGAAATATGTCAGGAACTCGGGCGTCTCGTAGACGAGCCCGCGATAGATCCGGTACGCGGCCGGCGCGAGGCGGTCGAGGGCCTCGATCCAGGCCGGCTCGGGCTGCTCGCCCTCGTGCGGGAAGCTCGACTGGAGGACGGCGTGGATCACCTGCTCGAGGTGCCGCTCGGCGATCCCGGGATGGCCGTAGCGGTCGGCGATCATCTCGCCCTGCTCGGTGATCCGGAGCCGGCCGTCGACGGTCCCGCGCGGCTGGGCGAGGATGGCGCGGTTGGCCGGCCCGCCGCCCCGGCCGATCGCGCCGCCCCGGCCGTGGAACATCTGCATGGCCACGCCGGCATCCCGCCCCGTCTCCACCAGATCGATCTGGGCCCGATAGAGGGCCCAGGCCGACTGGAGGAACCCGCTCTCCTTGTTGCTGTCGGAGTACCCGATCATCACCTCCTGGAGCTTCCCGCGAAGCTCCAGGTGGCGGCGGTAGATCGGCAGGCCGAGGAGCTTCTCCATGATCGGCGAGGCGGCCTGGAGCGGCTCGAGCGCCTCGAAGAGCGGGACGATGTCGAGCCGGCTGATCCCCTCGGCGGGTCGGAAGAGCCGCGCCTCGCGGGCGAGCAGGAGGACTTCGAGCAGGTGGGCCGGCTCGGTCGTCGAGCTGATGATGTACTTGTTGATCGCCTCGGGGTTCCGCACCTCGAGCAGGGCGGCGACCGTCCGGAACGTCTCGACGACCTCGTTCGTCGCGTCGGAGTAGGCCAGGTGGGTTGGGATCAGGGGGCGAGTCCCTTCGATCTCCCGGGCGAGGACGTCGAGCCGATCGTCGGACGAGAGCGAGGCGTAGCCCGCGCAGACGCCGGCGGCGCGGAGGATCTCGTCGAGCGCCGAGGCGTGTCGGGCGCTGTGCTGGCGGAGGTCGAGCGTGAGCAGGTGGATGCCGAAGACCTCGACGAGCCGGATCACGTCGCGGATCGCCCCGGCCGCGGCGGCCCGGGCCCCGACACGCCCCAGGTCGTCGGCGATGAGGCGGAGGTCGGCGAGCAGCTCATCCCGCCCGAAGTAGACCCCCGGCCCCGGCGGCCGGGCCGCGCCGGTCCAGGCCGGGGTCGACCGGAGGGATTCGAGCGTCCTGCGGAGCTTGGCCGAGATCAGCCGGCACTTCGCCCGGTAGGGCTCGTGCGCCGGCGAGGCGGGCAACTCGGGGAAGGACGCGGCGTCCTTCGCGATCGACGCGAGCAGGTCCTTCCCCGGCTCCATCGATCGGTCCGAGTGGCTGAGCCGCCACCAGAGGGCGTCCATCCGCCCGATGTAGTGGCGGAGCAGGGTCTCGGCCTGGAGCCGGATCGCCTCGGCCGTGGCGAGGGGGGAGACGCCGGGGTGTCCGTCGCGGTCGCCGCCGATCCACGAGCCGAAATGGAGGAACGGCGGGGCACGCCACTCGCGGTCGGGATAGGCATCGCGGAGGCCCGCCTCGACCGTCCGGTAGACCCGAGGGACGACGTCGAGCAGGCTCCCCTCGACGACGTTGAGGCAGTGGCGGACCTCGTCGAGGACCGTCGGCCGGGTCCCCCGGATCGTGTCGGAGAGCCAGAGCGTCTCGACCTCCTCGGCGATCGCCTCGACGGCCCTCGCCCGCTCGGCGGGGACGGGGTCGCCGCGCTCCATCCGATCGAGCTCGCGGGCGATGGCGGCGAGCTTGCCGAGGATCGTCCGCCGCCGGGCCTCGCTCGGGTGGGCGGTGAAGACCGGGCAGATCAGGCGCCCGCGCCAGGTGCTCGGCGATCTCGTCCGCCGTCACGCCCCGGTCGCGGATGCCGCGCAGGGCCGCGCCGGGGCTCTCGACCTGGGGCGTGTCGTCCGCCTCTCGCTGGCGGGCCCTGAGGGCCCGGACGCGGGCCTGCTGCTCGGCGAGGTTGATCAGGTCGAAATAGATGCTGAAGGCGCGGATCAGCGTCCGCAGCTCGGGCAGGTCGAGCTGACCGAGGCGGTCGCGGAGCCGCCGCGCCTCTTCGACCGACGGGTCGGCCCGGAGCCCCTTGGCCGTCCCGCGGACCTCCTCGACCAGGTCGAAGGCCTCCGGCCCGGCGAGCCGGCGGATCGTCCCGCCGAGCAGGCCCCCGAGCCGGTGGATGTCGGCGCTGAGTGCTTCGAGGGCCTCGGGCTGCATGGCGACTCCGCGTCGGGGGCGAATTCGGGACCGATCCACGAGCTGAGACTATAGCACCCCGTGGCCCGTTTCATCACTCGGAGTCGCCGATGGGTCGGCATGACGACATCGAGCCCGTCCATGTCGCTACGGCGCGATCGCGCCGTAGCGTAGCCCGCCGATGAGCAGGGCGACCGCAGTCCGTCGTTCGTCATTCCGGCCGCGGTCTGCACGCGATGCGGTGCCTGATCGACGGGTAGTACGAGGCCAGTATAATAGGCCTGGAATCCACCACGCGTCGCGCAATGGTGTAGCGATTCCGGATTATCCCAGCACGGTCCGACTCGCCGAGGAGGTCGATCATGGCGCGCGTGCTCGTCGTCGAGGACAGCCCCACGCAGGCCGCCGAGATCCGATTCCTGCTGGAGGATGCCGGGATTGACGTCGACCTCGCAGGCGATGGCTACGGCGCCCTGTCGTCGCTGCAGGAGGGCCTCCCGGATCTCGTCGTGACCGACCTGCAGATGCCCCGCATGGACGGATTGGCCCTGGTCGAGGCCGTCCGGGCGAGATACCCGACCGTCCCGGTCGTCCTCATCACGGCGCACGGCAGCGAGGAGATCGCGGCGCGCGCCCTGCGGTGCGGCGCGGCCAGCTACGTCCCCAAGCGGGACCTCGCCCGGGACCTCGCCCAGGTCGTCCATCAGGTCGTCGCGATGGCCGCGCCCGATCCCGGGCGGGAGCGGATCATCGACAGCCTCGACGAGACGCGATCCCGATTCACCCTGCCGAATGACGAGTCGCTCGTCACGCCGCTGATCCGACGCCTCGAAGGGGTCGTCTTCGAGATGGGCCTGTGTGACCGGGCCGAACTGATCCGCGTGGCCGTGGCGCTGCGGGAGGCGATCGTCAACGCGATCGATCACGGCAACCTGGAACTCGACTCCGAGCTGCGTCAGGACGACGAGCGGGTCTACCACAGGCTCGGGGACGAGCGCCGCGAGCAGTCGCCCTATCGCGAGCGACGGGTCCGGATCGACGTCGGCGTGACGCGCTCCGAGGCGACCTTCACGATCCGCGACGAGGGACCGGGCTTCGACCCCTCGACGCTCCCGGACCCGACCGACCCGGCGAATCTCTGCCGGATCGGGGGCCGCGGCGTGATGCTGATCCGCACGCTCATGGACGAGGTCCGCTTCAACGCGACCGGCAACGAGATCACCCTCGTCAAGCGGCGCCCGGCGCCGGCCCAGGTCCACGAGGCCGGCCCGGCGAAGTGTTGAGCCGAGGCGGGTCACGAGTCGTGCGGGACGTCGACGGCACCCTCGTCGGCTACCGGGGCGATCCCGCCGGCCATGGCTCGCCGCCGACGTCGGGGCGACGGCCGGCTCAAGGACGCGGCTGCCGAGGGGGCACGGGTGAGGAGGACAGCAGGTCTGCCAGGGCCGAATTCAGCTTGCGGATCTCTTCTTCCAGCCGCCCGTACGACTCCATCGCCCCCGTCAGCTCGCCGGCCTGACCCAGCGATTCCAACCTCAGGGCGTTCTCCACGACACCCGCCGCCCCGAAGAGGCCGGCCGCACCCTTGAGCGAATGGGCCGCCCGCTGCAGCCCGGCGGCCTGGCCGCCTGCGATGGCCTCCCGTAGTTCGGCCATGAGCCCGGCGGACTCGCCCTGGAAGACCTGGATGATCGCCCGCAGCCGGTCCTCGCGCCCGCCGACCCGGGCCAGGAGGGCCGCCTTGTCGAGCACGCCGGCCGGTGTCCCCACGGGCTGGGGTTCGGTCCCGGCCTCGGTAAGGTCGGCCGGGTTGCTCGCCTCCGCCCGGCGGGGCTCCGGGAGATCGGCCGGCGTGAACGGGCCCAGCGCCCGGTACAGCTCCTCGGCCCGGATCGGTTTGGTGACGTAGCCGTCCATCCCGGCCTCGAGGCAGCGCTCGCGATCGCCCTTCATCGCGTGGGCCGTCATGGCGATGATGGGGACGTGCTTCCCGGTCCCTCTCTCCTGGCGCGGATGCGGGCGGTCGCCTCGAAGCCGTCCATCTCCGGCATCTGGACGTCCATCAACACCACATGGAACGACCGCTCCGCCAGGGCGGCCAGCGCCTCCTTGCCGTTGCGGGCCGTCACCACGGCGTGCCCCTTCCTCTCCAGCAGGGTCTCGGCCAGGAGCTGGTTCGTGGCGTTGTCCTCGACGAGCAGCACCGACAGGTTGCCCGATCCGCGGGCCCGGTCCGGCCTCGGGCGGCAATCGCGCCCGGGCGGCTCCGCGGTCGTGCCCTCCGGCGACCGGTCCAGGGCCTTGAGGATGGCGTCCATGAGTTCCGCCTGCTTGACCGGCTTGGTCAGGCAGGCGGCTATACCCGATTGCCGGCAACGAGCGGCGTCCTGCGGCCGGTCGGCGGAGGACAGCAAGACGATCGCCGCCCGAGCCAGGTCCGGTTGCTGCCGGATCTGCTCGGCGAGCTGATACCCGTCGACCCCGGGCATCATCACGTCGGACAGGACCAGCGAGAAAGGCGACCCCGACTCGGCCGCGCGCGCGCATGGCCGCGAGTGCCTCCGTCGCGCCATCGGCCAGCATGGGCCTCATGCCCCACCGCGTCAGGACTTCGTGGAGGACCATGCGGTTGGTGGCGTTGTCGTCCACGACCAGCACGCCCAGGCCGCGCAGGCCGGCCGGTTCGGGCGAGGCCGCCCGAGTCCCCGCCGGCTGGGGCGCCAGGCGGACGGTGAAGTGGAAGGTACTGCCCCGGCCGGGCTCGCTCTCGAACCAGATGCGGCCGCCCATCAGCTCCACGATCCGCTTCGCGATGGTCAGCCCCAGGCCGGTGCCGCCGAACTGGCGCGTCGTCGACGTGTCCGCCTGGGTGAAGGGCTGGAAGAGTCGGCACCCGCTTCTCCGGGGGGATGCCGAGGCCGGTGTCGCGACACCGCGAACGACAGGTCGACGAGGTCGTCGGTCGCGTCTCCCCGCATCGGTCGGGCGGACGGACAGGACCACCTCGCCGCTCGCCGTGAACTTGATGGCGTTGCCGACCAGGTTCACGAGGATCTGGCGCAGGCGCCCGGGGTCGCCCATCACGGCGTCGGGGACCTCGGCGGCGAAGTCGCAGGCCAGTTCCAGGCCCTTCGCGTGCGGCCCGCAGGGCGAGGGACTTCAGCACGTCTCCCAGGCGATCGCGCAGCGAGAAGGGGATGGCTTCCAGCTCGACCTTGCCCGCCTCGATCTTGGAGAAGTCCAGGATGTCGTTGATGATCGTCAGCAGCGAGTCCGCCGAGCTCTTCACCAGCTCCAGGTAACGCCGCTGCTCCGGGGAGAGGTCGGTGTCGAGGGCCAGCTCGGTCATGCCGAGGATGCCGTTCATCGGCGTGCGGATCTCGTGGCTCATGTTGGCCAGGAAGTCGCTCTTGGCCCGGTTGGCCGCCTCGGCCAGCGCCTTCGCCTCGCGCAGCGCCGCCTCGGCCTCCTTCTGGGGCGTCACGTCGGTATGCACGCCCACCCACTCGCGGATCGAGCCGCGCTCGTCAACGATGGGTACGGCGCGGACGAGCATATGCCGGTACGCGCCGTCGTGCCGGCGCAGGCGGTGCTCGACGTGGTACAGGGACCGGCTGGCGACGGCCTCCGACCACACCCGGGCGGTGTTCGGCCGGTCGTCGGGGTGGACCGCGTCGAGCCAGCCCCAACCCTTGAGTTGCTCGAAGTCCTGGCCCGTGAAGTCACTCCAGCGGGACTGCTCGACCTCGAACTCGCCGGAGGCCGGCGTGTTCCACACGATGGCCGTGGTGGCCTCGACGAGGGAACGATAGCGCCGCTCGCCGAGACGCAGTCCCTCCTCGTCTCTCCGGATCTGATCGAACTCCCGCCTCAGGCCCTCATGGGCCGCTTCCAGCTCGGCCAGACGCTCCCGCATGCCCTGGTCCACTTCCCGGAGCATTGATGGACACTCCCCGGATCCGCATCGGTTCTCTGCCCCGACGGGCGGAGCAGCATCGACCTCCCATGTTATGCCCCAGGAGCGGCCGACGCGATCGGTCCATGGCGCGGGCATGGCCCTGGTCGAGCCGAACCGACCGGGACCGGGCTGAGTCGCGAGTCGACGTGGGCAGTGACACCGTTGAGACCTCCGGTATCGCGGACCAATAGCACTCAGATTTCCACAAACCGTACGGAATAGGACCCGGTTCACCAATCCTCCGTGCGCTGCCTGGTTCGAGGGACTACTTCAAGTGAGTACGCCTGAACCCTGTGTGTCCTCACCCGGATTCCCAGCCGAACGGCGGGCCAGCATCCAGCTCGAGCCTCTTGTCCGTAAATGAATCGCGCAAATCGAATCGCCATCG
>CAVYTQ010000009.1:0-9787 GCA_963771445.1 uncultured Planctomycetota bacterium
CACCCCGCCACCTTGGCCGGCGGAGTTTCCGCTCACGATGCAGTTCGTCAGCTTGGCCGTGCCGTCGAGGATGTTGTACAGGCCGCCGCCTGCGTTGCTGGCGGAGTTACCTGTTGATGGAAGCAGTTGTTCAGAACGACCTTGCCGAGCACGTTGGTCACGCCCCCGCCGAAAACGGCGGTGTTTCCGCTGACGCTGGTGTTCTTCAGCGTGACCGTGCCGTCGTTATACACGCCCCCGCCGAGCGCCCGAGTTGCCGCTCACGGTACATTTATTCAGCGTGGCCGTACCATTGCGGTTGTACAGGCCGCAGCGTCGTCGCCCGTGTAGTTAGCTGACAGTGCAACCGGTCAGCGTGACCGTGCCGCCGAGGTTGAATAGTCCACTCGCCGAAGGCCGGAAGTCAAGTTACCAGTGACGGTGCAGTTGGCCAGCGTGGCGTGCCACGTCGTTGTACAAGCCGCCGCCCGCACGGCGGCGCCGCCGGTGATGGTCAGCCCCGAGATCGACGCCGTGACACCGGCGTCGACCTGGAACACCCGGCTCAGCCCGCCGCCGCTGACCGTCACGCCCGCCTTCGGGCCCGTGATCGTCTCCGTCCCGGTCGTGTCGCTCAGCTCGAGCTGGGTGCCGGTCAGCGTGATCGTCTGCGGCGTCTTGAACACCGTCTTGTCAAAGGTGATCGTCTCGGCGCCCCCGGTCGAGTTCGCCTGGCCGACCGCCCAGCGCAGGCGTGCCGGCGCTGCCGTTGTCCAGCGTGCTGGTGACGGTGAACGTCGACAGCAGCCGGCGGTCCTCCAGCGCCATCAACGTCGGCCGCATCGGCCGCCGTTTCCGGGCCTCGACCGTCCCCCGCCGCTCCTGCGCCGACTCTCGTCCGTTGTGACTCATGGTTCTTGCCCTCTGGTGATGAAATACTCGCAGTGATGAACAATCTCTCTCACGCCTTCACGAACGCCCCTCGCGGCGCTCTCCCGTTCCCCGCCGCGCCGTGAGTGGCTCGGCCGGACCCGCAGCGCCGCCGACACATCGGCCAGCGCCGCGTCGGGCACCACGAACGAGTTCTCCAGCAACTTCTCGTCGTCGTTGATCAGGTCCGGGTATCGCCGGCCCGGCAGCACCGTCACGGCGAAGACCTCCTGCACGGCGGTCTCGAACCGCAGGAGCGCGACCACCTGCCCGGACGTCAGGTCGATCGCGCAGACGCCGCAGGTCCGCTGCTCTTCGGCGAGCCGCTCGGTGATCGGGATGCCGCTGAAGACGGCGCTCTCGCGCACCTGCGAGAGGCCGACGAAGGCGAGGTTGCCGGCGAAGTCGACCCCGCGGGTGAAGCCCGGCACCTCGGCGATTGGCTCGTATTGCCGGGTGTTCGGGTCGATGAAGCCGAACGTCCCCGCGCCCGACTCGCAGACCCAGAGCCGGCCGGCGTACCACCGCGGCGAGTGGGGCATCGACAACCCGCGGGTGATCACCTCGCCGGAGGCCACGTCAATCAGGATGCCGCCCCTGGCCTTGTCCGCGCGCCAGCCCATCGGCTAGTCGGTCTCGCCCAGGGCCGTGACGTAGCGCGGGCGGCCGTCGACCATCGCCAGGCCGTTCAGGTGGCAGCGGTCGGTGGGCTCCAGCTGCGCGTGACGAACGGCGGCCGCCACCGCGGCGCGAAGCTGGCCGAGCCGTCGAGCGTGCAGAGGCAGGAGAACCGGGTGTTGACGACCCAGAGCTCGCCGCCGAGCCCCAGGCCATCTCATGGATCTGGATGTTGCCCGTGACGTGGCTGGAGCGGGGCAGGAAGCAGGCGTCGTGCCGGCCGGGCGGGTCGAGCCTTGCGGTCACGGCCGGGACGTCGACGAACTCCCAGACCTGGATCGTGGTGCCGAGGGCCAGCCGGTCGCCGGCCAGGGCCATGCCCATCGGGGCCTGGAAGGCGCGGAAGTGGGTGTTGAGGTGGTCCCCCTCGTCGCGGACCAGCACGAGCTTGCCGGCCTGGTACGTGGTGACCAGGAGCGACGCACCGAGCTGCCGCAACAGCGCGGGGAAGTTCGTCGTGTGGACCGCCCGCAAGGGCGTCGGGTCCTCGATATTAGGGCGGTCAAGGTCCAGCGTCGGTGCGGCGGGGAACTCGGTGACGCCATGGCTTCTGCCTTCCACTCCAAAGGTGTTGATTCGCGTGACCAAGACAGGAGTTGCGACCCCGGGGCTTCCACAACGCCGATCGATTCATTACTCCATCGAGTAAGTAAGGGGGCCCGTCATTTCTCGCGACGGGAGACGCGAAGCGTGGCGGCGAAGCCGGCGACCGGCCAGCAAAGCGGCCGTCGCCCGTAGCGGCCAGCGCCAGCGACGATGGCTCGGGCACCGCTGGATGGTCGCTCGCCACGAACGTGCTGGTCCCCGAGTCGGCAGTGAAGATGAGGTTGCCCAGCGTCGTGGAAAAAGGGGAACCCAGGCTGATGAAGGAAGTCCCTGCCAGGGGCCCGATCGCGAACGTCAGATCATAGAGTGAAATGTGGGATTGGACGTGTCGATGAGGACCGAGCCTCCCTTCGTGTCATCGGAGACGCCTCCGTAGGGGTGATTCCCCTGGACGTCGAAGACGCTCATCGAGTCGGTGAACGTCGCCGCCCCGACCCCGGTCACCGTCACGGTCGTCGTCCCGACCGCGTTGTTGTAGTAGCCCGAACCGCCGGTCACGTCTGTCGCGTCGCCGGTGAAGACGACGGTGACTAGTGGACCTGGCCTGAAGTAATGCAAGGAATTCGGGGCGGCCGTATGTTGGGGGCATCTCGCATCTCGTCGGAGTGCCTATCCTATGCGTGGCCGAAGGCCCCGGCCGTTGACTCTCGACGCGGCCGACCGTGCCGTCCTGCAGCAGGTCGCCAGGGCCGACTCGTTGCCCTGGTTCCAGGTCCGCCGGGCCCGGATCGTCCTGGGGATCGCCTCGGGCGAACGCTCACAGAGCGTCGCGATCCGCATGGAGTGCGACGAGGCCACCGTCTGGAGGACGTGTCGTCGCTACGAGGATTCGGGGGTCGCCGACCTGATGGCCGCGCCATCGCGATCGGGGCACCCGCCCCGCATTTCCCCCCCTGCAGAAGGCCCAGATCGTCGCCCTGGCTTGCCTGGAGCCCGTCGCCAGGGGGCTGCACATCACCCATTGGTCCAGCCGTGACCTGGCGCGGCAGGCCGTCGCCGACGGCGTCGTCCCGGCCATCAGCGACCGGGAAGTCCGCCGCATCCTGGACCGGGTGGACCTGCAACCGCACCGGACGCGCTACTGGAAGACGGCGCGGTTGGACGACCGATTCAAGGAGCGAGCCGAGAAGGTCCTGTGGTGCTACGCCAACGCCGCCCGGCTGGCCCGCCGCCGCGTCTGGGTCGTATGCGCCGACGAGGTCCCGAACTTCCAGGCCCTGGAGCGGGTGCCGATCCGGCGGGCGGTCCCCGGCCGGATCGAGCGGCAGGAGTTCGAGTACGTCCGCCACGGCACGGTCAACATCCTGGTCTTCCTGGCGGTCCACACCGGGCGGATGGAGGCCGTCTGCCTGGCGAAGAACGACGCGGATCATTACATCGAGGCGTTGAGCGGGTTCCGGCGCCGACACCGCCTGCGGGGCGTTTATCTGATCCAGGATGGCGGGCCGAGCCACGTCGCCGCCAAGACGGGTGACTACTTCGCCGACTCCGGGGGCTGGTGGCGTCCCCGCACGACTCCGGCCCATGCCTCCTGGCTCGACCAGGCCGAGCTGCTGATCCGGGCCTACGGCCCCCGCTATCTGAAGCGGCGCTCGTGGACCAGTCGCGACCAGGTCATCGCGCAGGTGGCCGCGTCGTGGCCGGAGTACAACCGAGTCTACGCCCACCCCTTCGAGTGGACGTGGACCAATCAGAGGATGCGACGCTGGTTCGCCGATGCTAGCCCTGAATTCCTTGCATTACTTCAGGCCAGGTCCACTAGGGCATCCGAGAAGCCATTGCCACCAAGCGTGCCCGTGGCCGTGTCGGTCTCCGTGTACATGATGAACCCCGCCTCCGCTCGATCGGCCGCCACCATGCCGGCGCCAGGATCACGCCGCCATCCAAGAAAGCCTGATGTTCGCCATCGAATGCTTCTCCCTTCCGAGGAATACCCGGTCGTCCGCGAGAAAGATGGCACGGCTTGACGGATTCCTATGCGGAATCAGTACGCTGCATCTGATGATTCGTGCATTTGTCCGAAGTCGAGCTGGGTGCTCGTGACGACGGCCGGATGGGGCGTCGTGATGTCCGGGCGGCGACGACTGTCCAGTGTGGATCGGCCGCGTCGACAGGCAACGGCGCCCGCGTCTCGTCGACGCCCGCGTTGAAAAGGGGCATCAGCTCGGCCCTGGTCGACCCCGTCAGGAAGAGCAGGGCGATCGGGATCGCGGCCAACCTCGTCGATCCTCGCATGGCTTCGAATCTCCTCTCGGGACATGGAGACCGACGTCATTCATCGGGCATTCGGATCGGATCACGAGGCCCGGCGTCCGGCCCACCGCCTCGTCTATGTCTGGGATTGCGCCGGGCGGCCGGGTCCACTCTCGGGGGCAAATTATCAACGCGACAGGAGAGCCCCAGCCGACTGAAGCCTCGACCGGGGACCATGGATTCCAATGTCGTCGCGGCCGCGCCGGAGGGCATCTCGGCGGGATTTCCGACTCACGGTCTTCACAGGACCTTCGGCGTTACCTCGGCCGGCTTGGCGAATGAAAATATTTCGCAAGATTTCGTGTGGAAGCATGGGCGTAGGCGCGCAATCCTTATACTTATGACCCCGAACTCGCCATCGTCGGGCAACGAGTCGGTCCCGTCGCCGGGCATCGAAAGGTCCGGGCAGGACCCGGGCTCGCTGTTCATGGACCATTGGGATCGCCTCCGCCGGATGGTCGAGATCCGCATGGACCGCCGGCTCCACGGCCGGGTCGACCCATCGGACGTCCTGCAGGAGGCCTACATCGAGTTCGCCCGGTCGTTGCCGGGATTCCTCCGCAACCCGGCGATCCCGATGTTCTTGTGGATCCGCCACATCACGGGCGTGCGGCTCAAGGCGGTGCACCGGAGGCACCTGGGCACCCGGGTGCGTGACGCGGGCCGGGACGTGGGGCTGGGCCGTCTCATCATGCCGCACGCCAGCTCCGTCTCGCTGGCGGCCCAGCTGCTCGGCCGGCTCACGTCGCCGAGCCAGGCCGCGGCGCGGGCCGAGCTCCAGGCCCGGGTCCGGGATGCGCTCGACGACCTCGCCGCGATCGATCGCGAGGTGCTCTGCCTTGCGGCACTTCGAGCAGTTGAGCAACGCCGAGGCGGCGCAGGTGCTCGGGATCGGCGAGACGGCGGCCAGCAACCGCTACGTACGCGCCTTGAAGAGGATCGGCAAGACCCTCCAGGGAGTCTCCGGATGGGCCCGACCCGGCCGGCCGACGGGCCCCGCCCGGTGGGCCCCATGAACGACGGAGCGCTCCGAGCGCAATCAGGTCGAGGTGCTCGCCGAGGAATTCCTGCGGCGCTACCGGCGCGGCGAGGGGCCGAGCCTCTCCGAGTACGCGGCGCGGCATCCGGATCTCGCCGGGGAGATCCGCGAGGTCTTCCCCGCGCTGCTCCTGCGTCGAGGAGGCGAGGCCCCGGTGGGTCGCGCCCGGCGAGGCGCGCAGGCCGTCGAGGCAGGGCGGCGACCGCGTGCCGGAGCGGCTGGGCGACTTCCGGATCGTCCGCGAGGTCGGCCGGGGCGGCATGGGGGTCGTCTACGAGGCGATCCAGGAGTCGCTCGGGCGGCGGGTGGCGCTGAAGGTCCTCTCGCGGGGGCTGCTCGACCGGCCGTCGGCGCTGAAGAGGTTCCGCCGCGAGACCCACCTGGTGGCCGCGCTGCACCATTCGAACATCGTGCAGGTCTTCGGCGTGGGCGAGGACGAGGGCCACCATTACTTCGCGATGCAGTTCATCGCGGTCAGACGCTGGAGGCGGTCCTCGAGGACGTCCGCGGGCTCCGCGGCGGCGCGGCGCCGCATCGGGGGCCTCCCCGACGGACGCGGCGACGGCCGCCCTCGGCCTGCTGACCGGCCTCCACGACGCGGACGCGACGATCGACGAGGTCGAATACGGCCGCACCGGCACGGTCGCGGGCGAGGCCGACGCGACGGCGGGCAGGCCCCGCGTCGCGGTGGCCGGGGCGAAGACCATCGCGGCGTCCGGTCGGGACAGGTCGCCGTACCACGGGCGGGTCGCGAGGGTCGGCCTCCAGATCGCCGACGCCCTGGCGTACGCGCACGACCAGGGGGTGCTCCACCGCGACATCAAGCCGTCGAACCTCCTGGTCGACCGGCAGGGGACCGTCTGGGTCGTCGACTTCGGCCTGGCCAAGCCCGACGGGGGGGAGGACCTGTCGGCGACGCGGGACGTCGTCGGGACACTCCGCTACATGGCGCCCGGAGCGGTTCGACGGCAGGTCCGACCGCCGGGGCGACGTCTACAGCCTGGGCGTGACCCTCTACGAGCTGCTGACCCTGCGCCCGGCCTTCTCCGCCTCCGACCAGGCGCGGCTGGTCCGGGAGGTCATCGAATCCAGCCCCCCGCCGCCCCGGACGATCGACCACCGGATCCCCCGCGACCTGGAGACGATCGTCCTGAAGGCGATGGCCAGGGAGCCCTCGGCCCGCTACGCGACGGCCGGCGCGCTGGCCGAGGACCTCCGCCGGTTCCTCGAGGACCGGACGATCCTGGCCCGGCGGAGCACCGCGATCGAGCGGTCGTGGCGCTGGTGCCGTCGCAACCCGGCGGTGGCCGCGCTGCTCGCCTCGGTGGCCGATGCTCCTGTACGTTCACCGCCGTCTACGCCTCGGCCGCCGCGGCGCGGTACAAGCACCAGTTCGAGAGGGCCAGCCAGGCCGAGTCGCTCGGTCGGGAGAAGCTCTTCGCGGCCTACCTGGCCGAGGCGCGTGCCAGCCGGTACAGCCGGCGACCGGGCCAGCGGTTCGCCTCGCTCCGCTCGCTGGAGGAGGCGGCGAAGATCCGCCGCACGCCCGAGGTCCGCGACGAGGCCATCGCCAGCCTCGCCCTGCCCGACCTCGACGAGGTCTACCGATCTCCCAGGTCCTTCGACGGTTGCCTTCTGGCCTTCGACCCGACCCTGGAGCGCTACGCCCGTCTCGGCTGGATGGCGTCGTGAGCGTCCGTCGCGTCGCGGACGACGGCGAGGTCCGCCGCTTCCCTTCGCCGGGTCCGATCGTCGGGGGAGAGCTTCGTCCTGGCGTTCAGCCCGGACGGCCGTCGACTCGTCGTGGACTACGGCCTCGCGGACTCCCACAGGCTCACGCTCTGGGGCCTCGATCGCGAGGAACCTCTCCTGGTCGAGCGGGGGTCTCCTTACTACGGGGTGCGGTTCAGCCCCGCGGGGGGTCGGATGACGATCTGGCAGATCGGGGGCCGGCCACGCTCATCGATCACGAGTCGGGGGTCGTCGAGGGCCGCTGGGACGTCGGGGGGATTGTCGCGAGCATCGCGTTCTCCCCCGACGGGCGGCGGGCGGCCGTGTGCTTCAAGTCGAGCGACTCGAAGCTGCAAATCCGTGAGGTGCCCTCGGGCAAGATCCAGCGCGAGTTCGACTGCCCGGGCGATAGCAGCCTCGACTGGAGTCCCGACGGGACGACCCTCGCCGCCGGCTCCATACAACGCCAAGCGAGTCGACCTCTACGACGTCGAGACGGGCCGGCGAACCGGGGCGCTTCCCGACGAGATGGGCCAGGGTCATGTCGGTGAAATTCCAGCCGGTGGCGGGATTGCTGGCCACCCAGAGCTGGCAGGGGAAGCTGCAGCTCTGGCGACTCCAGACGGGCGATCCGCTCCTCTCCCTCCCGGCCGGACCCGTGATCGACTTCCGCGCCGACGGCTCGCGGGTCGCGCTGCTCGTCGACGGCCATCGTCCCGCGATCTTCCGGGTCGCCGACGGCCGGGAGTTGCGCACGCTCGTCCGCGAGCCCGCGCGGCGGCACGAGGGCGTCAGCTCCGCCGCCCTCGATCCGACCGGGCGATTGCTGGCGGTCGCCATGACCGACGGCGTCGGCCTCTGGGACGTCGACCGCGACGTCGCCGTCGCCTCGCTGCCCATCGGCGCACACGAGGTCGGTGCTCTTCGGGCCGACGGGCGAAATCCTGACGGCCGGCCTCGGCGGGATCATGCGCTGGCCCGTGAGCTACGATGGCGAGGGCAAGCCGGGCCAGGTCCGGATCGGGCCGCCGACAAGGCTCGAGGGCTTCCCATCCGGACGTTTCGTCGCCCAGAGCCGCCGACGGCCGTTTCCTGGCCATCGACGTGCCTGACCGGCGCGACGATCGTCGACCAGCGCGGGTCGAGGAGCCCGACCCAACTGGGTCCCCAGCATGACGTCCGATATCTCGCGATCAGCCCCGACGGCCGCTGGGCGGCGACCGGCAGCCACCTCGGCGGCGAGGGGGTCAAGGTGTGGTCGCTCCCCGACGGACGCCCGGTCGATGAGCTGGCCGGCGCCGGCGGAGCCGCTTCGGCCCAGTTCAGCCCCGATGGCCGCTGGCTGATGATGAATCAGAGTCGATCCAATAGCTGCCGCCTCCGGACGGTCGGCGACTGGAAGGAAGGCCCGCTGATGAGGGGGTCCGGGCTCGGCTTCTCCCCCGACGGCCGGCTCATCGCCGTGGATCGGGGCAAGGGGATCGTCGCGCTGATCGAGGCGGAGACGGGGCGGATTGTTGCCAAGCTGGAGGACCCGAACCAGTGCTGGTTCGGGGCGGCGATCTTCAGCCCGGACGGGGCGCGTCTCTACCTCCCGAGCGACGTGCACCGGGCCGCGTATGTCTGGGACCTGCGATCGATCCGCCGTCAGCTCGCAGCGATGGGCCTGGATTGGGAATGGCCGGCGCCGCCGGAAACCACCGCACCTGCTGGGGCCGTTGCGCCACTCCGAATTATCGCCGACGTGGGCGTGCATGATTTCTCCCGGCTCCCCTATTCGCAGGCCGAGATCGAGCGGCTGGACACCGCCCTGGGGACCGACCCCGACGAATGGTACGCCTTGATCCGCCGCGCCTGGATCTCCACCCAGTGCGGTCGGGACGCGGAGGCCGTCGCCGACCTCACGAGGGCGCTGGGTATCCGGCCCGGAAATTACCTGGCGCTAACGACTCGCGCCGAAGCCCACTTGCGGCAAGGGCGGTACGAGTCCGGCCTCGCCGACTACGAGTCATCGCTGCCGGCTGCCCCGGACCGGGCCGCCGCCCACAACAACCTCGCCTGGATGTACGTCACGGTCCCCCCGCCGGCGCGTGATGCGACCAAGGCCCTGCCCCATGCACGGCGCGCGGTCGAGCTGATGCCGAAGGTCGCCGGCTATCGCAACACCCTCGGAATCGTCCTCGCCCGCCTCGGGCGTCATCGCGAGTCGGTGGACGAGCTAGAGACCAGCCTCGCGGCGTCGAGCGGAGGAGAAGCGGCATACGACCTCTTCTTCCTCGCGATCGACTACCATCGGCTGGGAGATCCCGCCCGGGCGAAGGCGTGCTACGACCGCGCCGTCCGGCACGAGGTCGAGTCTCGCCTCCCGAGCAAGCAGGTCGAGGAACTGCGGGCGTTCCACGCCGAGGCCGAGGCCGTCCTGTCGGTCCCCATTCGGCGACGGCCGGGATGACCTCGTCTCGCCCCGCCGGCCCCGTCGCGAGCAAATGGGGCCGCCCGGGTCGATTCCGGACCCACGGCACCTTCGTGCTTCGGTGTGGTCGGCCGAAGTTGCTCCGGCATGGCGGACTG
>CAVYTQ010000010.1:0-15358 GCA_963771445.1 uncultured Planctomycetota bacterium
CGTCCGCGTGCCTGGACGAACGAGAGGATCGGGGTCGTGACCGCATCCTTGGCGGTGTGGAGCGGATGGCGCAGGGTCAGCACGATCGAGCCGGTGGCGAGCACGATCGTGCTCGTCTCGCCGCGATCCAGCCGAGGTAGACCCAGGGTCGTAGATCTGCCGAACGTCGCCAAAGCTCGGGTCGCGCAGCGGCACGTCCCGGACCCAGAGGGCGGCGAAGCCCAGCTCCTTGGCCCGGCGGACCAGGCGATCCTGGTGGCGCATCGTCGGCCGGTCGACCTCGAACGCCTCGATCGGGAAGAAGACTCCGAGTGTCAGGCGACCCGGCTCGAGCATCCTCACGAACCCGGGGGCCTCGCCCGGACGGTTCGCACCGTTCGCCATCCCCATCACATCCTCCAATCCCGACGGGCCTCGGAAGCTCAGACTGGGATCAGTGTTCCTTCATGTATTCGTGGACGAACTGGACCGCCATCGCCCCCTCGCCGACGGCCGAGGCGACCCGCTTGATCGAGCCGGACCGGACGTCCCCGGCGGCGAAGACGCCGGGGCGGCTGGTCTCGAGGAGGAAGGGCGGTCGCTTCGAGTCCCAGTGGGCGGAGGCGGCAAGATCCGGCCCGGTCCGGACGAAGCCCTTGCCGTCCCGCTCGATCTCCGGGGGCAGCCAGTCGGTCCGCGGCACCGCGCCGATGAAGCTGAAGAGGGCCGCGACCCGCAGCGTCCGCGCCTCGCCCGTCCTGTCGTTGGCCACGTCGACCGCGGCGAGATAGTCGTCGCCGCGCATCTCGCCGGACCTCGGTGTTGCAGAGGATCTCGACGTTGGGGGTCTGCTCGATCCGCCGGGCCAGGTAGTCGGACATGTCCTTGGCCAGGTTGTCGCCGCGGATCAGGAGGTACACCTTGCGGACCTGTCCGGAGAGGAAGACGACGGCCTGGCCGGCGGAGTTGCCGCCGCCGACGACCGCGACCTCCGACCCCCGGCACATGCTGGCCTCGTTCAGCGTCGCGGCGTAGTAGACCCCCCGGCCCTCGAACCGTTCGCACCCCTCGACCCCGAGCCGGCGGTAGTCGGCCCCGGTGGCGATCAGCAGGCACCGGGCCTTGACCGCCTCGCCGTCTTCGAGGTGGACCACGGGGCAGCCGTCGTCGAAGGTCATCCCGACGACCGGCGTGGGGACGGGCAGGTCCGCCCCGAACTTGTGGGCCTGCGCCACGGCGCGCTCGGCCAGCTCGCCGCCGGTGATGCCGGTGGGGAAGCCGAGGTAGTTCTCGATCCGCATGCTGCGGCCGGCCTGCCCCCCGGGCCCGATCCGCTCCAGCACGAGCGTGCTCAGCCCCTCCGAGGCCCCGTAAACGGCGGCGGCCAGCCCGGCCGGGCCGGCCCCGACCACCACCAGGTCGTAGGACTTCCGGTCGATCGTCCGGCAGAGGCCGAGGGCCTCGGCAAGCTCGCGGATGGTGGGCTTGCTCAGGCGGAGCTTGCGGCCCCAGACCACCGCGGGGAGGTCCGACTCCGTCAGCCCGCACCGCCGCGAGCCGCTGTTTCGCCCCGGGGTCGGCCTCCGGGTCCAGCCAGGTGAACGGCATCCGGTTCCTGGCCAGGAAGTCGCGGAGCCGGAAGGTCTCCTGCGAGTTGCGGGGGCCGATCACGCTCGGGCCCATCTCGGGGTTCGACTCGCGCAGATGCCGTCGGCGGGCGAGGAACGCCCGCATGAAGACGTCGCCCAGGTCGGGGTGCAGGTTGAGGATCTGACGGAGGGCGTCATTCGTCACCTCGTAGACCTCCGCATCGCCCCTCGTGACGGCGCCGACGACCGCCGGGCCGCCGGTCACCTGGGCCTCGTCCCCGGTGAACTCGCCGGGCCCGAGGTCCGCGATCGTCCGTGGCGCGTCGCCGGACTCGTCCACGATCTCGACCCGGCCCGACTTGACGACGAAGAACTTGAAGTCGCGGTCGCCCAGTTCGAAGAGACTTTCCCCGTCCTCGCGGCGACCCCGCTTCGTCAGCGGGCACCGGTCCAGGATGGCCAACTGCGCCTCGTCGAGCCGGGGGAAGGCGACCGCGTCCACGTCGTGCTGGGTCATGTCGGGACCTCCGCTCGGGACACCCGGATCGGGCTTGCCTGGGTCGGCTTACAGCATGGGGAGCGCGCGAGGGCGCGGGCCGCGCGGGAAGGCCGCATCGATCCGCGACAGCTCCGCCTCGGTCAGCCGGAGGTCGCCGGCCCCCGCGTTGTCGGCGGCATGCTCCGGGCTGGATGCCTTGGGGATCGCGAACAGCGAAGGCCGACGCAGCAAGAACCGCAGCGCGACCTGGCGAGGGGTCGCCCGGTGCGCGGCGGCGATCTCCTCGCAGGACGCGACCGCCTTCGGTGTCCGGGCCCGGGAAATCCCCGTGGCCGAACGGGCTGTAGGCGACCACCGCGACGCCGTGGGCCTCGCACCAGGGGATCACCGCATGCTCGATGGCTCGCTCCCGGAGGTGGTAGAGGACCTGGTTGCACGCGAGGCGGCCCTCCCCGGCGATCTCGCGGGCCTCCTCCAGGTCGGGCACGTCGAAATTGCTCACGCCCCAGGAAAGGATCTTCCCGGCCTCCCTGAGCGCCTCGAAGGCCGCGAAGGTCTCCTCCAGCGGGTACGCACCCCGCCAGTGCAGGAGATAGGCATCCAGCCGGTCGGTGCCGAGGCGGGCGAGCGACCGCTCGCAGGCCGCGATCGTGCCGGGCCTCGAGGCGTTCTCGGGGAGGACCTTCGAGACCAGGAAGACCTCGTCGCGTCGCCCGGCGATCGCCTCGCCCACGATCTCCTCGGCGTCGCCGTACATCTCCGCGGTGTCGACGTGGGTCAGGCCCAGGTCGAGGCCCCGACGCAGGGTGTCGACCGCGTCGGCGCGATCGCCGCGGTCGATATACCAGGTCCCCTGGCCGATCGCCGCGACCTGGCGACCGGTGGTGCCGAAGTTGCGCTGTTCCATGACATCTCCTCTTCCTTTCGCCCGCGATCGAGCGGCAACCTCAATAGTCCGAAGCGTCGGAGCCGTCCCGCGATCTCCGACTTGGGCTGGGCGACGAGCGACGAGATCCGCTAGCGCAGATACGGCTCGGCCTCGGGGGGCACGGGCAATTCCTCCCGATCGACGTAGCACCAGGCCCACCGCTCGCCGGGCTCGTAGGAGGCGACCACCGGGTCGCCCGTGTCGTGGAAGTGGCGTCGGGCGTGGCGGCCGGGCGAGCTGTCGCAACAGCCGACGTGGCCGCAGCTCAGGCAGAGCCGCAGGTGGACCCACCTCGAGCCGGTCTTCAGGCACTCCTCGCAGCCCGGGGTCCTTGCGGGGGCCGGCTCGATCCGGGATAGGTGCCGACAACTCATGGGAAGCTCCTCGATGAAAGCGTTTGCCGAGTGCGACATCAGGCCCCGGGGCCGGCGTCCGGTCCACGCCGCGGAGGAATTCCTCGTGGAGACGGAGGCCGAGATCCTCGCCATAGCGCACGATCAGCTCGTCCTTCAACGGATCCAGGACCGAGTCGTCCAGGCCGTCGGTCAGGCCCATCGCGGCGGCCCACCGCAGGAGGTCGTCGGCCTCCTCGGTCACGAGCTCGGCGCCCGACCAGGACCAGCCGTCGCTCTGATAGTAGACCATCGTCGAGACGCACCTCGATACCCGCTCGGCGACATCCCGGCGCAACGTGGGCTCCCGCCTCCGTCTTCACCATGTCGATCTCTCCCTGCGGAGGGGAACTTCGTGGCCGCGCATCCCTGCGGTGAACGTGGCGTCCCCGCCGTCGCCTCGACGGATCGAACCCCCGAGCCGGTCGACACGCCCGCCGCGGGAGCCGCCCGCTCGGCCTTCGTGCCGTCGTCGACGGGTCCGCGGCCGCGCCGCCGTCCAGCCGACTCTGTTCCGCGGGGTTGGCTGCGACGGCGGTGCGGCCCGGTACGATCCCGATGCACGGGCATCGGGTGCGTGCCCAAGTTAGCTGATCCGCCCGAGGCGGCGTCATCAGGAATACCGGAAAACCGGTGTAGGACGTCGCGCTGACAGCCGACTCAATCCGCGACGACACCGACGCAGCCGAACGACTCCGATTGACTGCCCGCCCGCCGCGGAGAGCATTTCAGGGGGGCAACACTTTCAATGAATTACGTATATTAACTCCTAAAAATCATAGGTTGATCGAGCATTACCTCACGAGAGTTTCATATGTGTAAATCATTGGATTTTTGCGATACGATACACGCGTTCTGTGCGGGGGGGGCGTGGGAAGAAGTTCTCCTCGCGGGCGGAACCATCGACGCAGCAGCATCGCCGGTTCCGTAGGCCACCGCCGAAGCAGTCTGGGCACGGACCTGTTACACTCGCCGAGGCGGCGGGGCCGCTCGCACGGCTACCCCGACAGTGTCACCGCGGCCCCGGAAGTCCCCCCCCGATCGCGAGGACCGCGGACGTCGCAACAATCAGCGGATGGAAGCGGCCGGAGCATCCCGATGTGACCGGAAGGATAGCGCCATGAGCGCCGGCGGTACGGATCAGGGTGGGGGAACAGTCCCGCGTCCGCACGGCGACGAAGAGCTGGGTCGGCTCTTCCCGGGCGAGAGCGAACTCGCGCGGCGGATGCGCATCCTTCGACTGGTCGGCCTCCGACCTCGGCCCGCCCGGTCGCTGGCCGGAGAACCTGCGGACCGCCGTCAGCCTCTGCCTCACCTCCCGCTTCCCCATCCTGATCTGGTGGGGGCCGGACCTGAACGTCCTCTACAACGACGCCTACATCCCGTTCCTCGGTCGGGCCAAGCACCCGAGCAGCCTCGGGCGGCCGGGGCGGGAGGTCTGGGCCGAGATCTGGGACACCATCGGGCCGATGCTCGAGGGCGTCCGCCGCACCGGGGCGGCGACCTGGTCGGACGACTTCCTGTTCTTCTTCGAGCGGGACCTCCCGCGCGAGGAGGTCTACGTCCGCTTCACGTACGGCCCGATCCTCGCGGCCGACGGCCGCACGGTCGAGGGCGTCTTCTGCCCCTGCACCGAGATCACCGACGAGGTGGTCGGGGCCAGGAGGCTGGAGACGCTCCGCAAGCTCGGCGTCAAGTCGCCGGAGTCGCGCTCCGTCCGGGCGGCGTGCGCCGAGGCGGCGCGGGTGCTCTCGGGGGACCCGCACGACATCCCGTTCGCGGCCATCTACGTCGTCGACGAGGCGGGCGACGGCGCGAGCCTGGTCGCCTCGGCCGGCCTGCCCGAGGATCACCCGCTCCCGCCCTCGGCGTCGCTGGCCGCGGGCGATGCCACCCCCTGGCCGCTCGCCGCCGTGCTCCGCAGCGGGCGGGCGGAGGAGGTCCGGGACCTGCGCTGGCTCGCCGGGCCTCTCCCCGGCTCGCCCTGGCCGGAGCCACCGAGCCGCGCGGTGGTCCTGCCGGTCCCCGCCCCGAATCATGGCGGCCTGGCCGGCCTGCTCGCCCTCGGCGTCAGCCCGCGCCGCGTGCTGGGACGCCCCCTATCGGGCCTTCTTCGACCTCGTGGCCGGTCATATCGGCACGGCGCTGGCCGACGCGGGGGCGCACGAGGCGGAGCGGCGGCGGGCCGAGGCCCTGGCGGAGATCGACCGCGCGAAGACGGCGTTCTTCTCGAACGTCAGCCACGAGTTCCGCACCCCGCTGACCCTGATGCTCGGGCCGGTCGAGGACGCCCTCGCCGACGCGGACGAGCCGCTGCCGCCCGGGCCAGCGCGAGCGGCTGGAGACGGCCCACCGCAGCGGCCTGCGGCTGCTGAAGCTGGTCAACACCCTGCTGGACTTCTCGCGGATCGAGGCGGGCCGGGCCCGGGCGTCGTACGAGCCGACCGACCTGGCGGCGCTGACCGCGGAGCTC
This sequence comes from uncultured Planctomycetota bacterium, assembly GCA_963771445.1. GTDB lineage: Bacteria > Planctomycetota > Planctomycetia > Isosphaerales > Isosphaeraceae > JAKAUH01. Next base: position 5,861 of record CAVYTQ010000010.1, read on the forward strand.
GCCAGCAACTTCCGGTCGGCCTGCGAGAAGGCCGGGCTGCGGCTCGTGGTCGACTGTCCGCCCCTGCCCGAGCCGGTCTTCGTGGACCGCGACATGTGGGAGAAGGTCGTCCTGAACCTGGTCTCCAACGCCTTCAAGTTCACCCTCGAAGGGGAGATCGTCGTCCGCCTCGGGCCCGTCGGCGGCGCGGTGGAGCTGTCCGTCCGCGACACCGGGACGGGCATCCCGGCCGGGGAGCTGCCGCGCATCTTCGAGCGGTTCCACCGGGTCGACGGGGCGCGCGGCCGGACGCACGAGGGGACCGGGATCGGCCTGGCCCTCGTCCAGGAGCTGGTCCGGCTCCACGGCGGCTCGGTGCGGGCGGAGAGCACCCTCGGACGGGGCAGCACGTTCGTCGTGTCGGTCCCCCTGGGCAACGCCCATCTGCCCGCCGATTCGGTCGGGGCGTCCCGCCCGCCGGCGGCCACCGCGGTGGGGGCGGCCGCCTTCGTCGAGGAGGCGCTCCGCTGGCTGCCCGATGAGGAGGCCTCCCGCGCGTCCCCGACGGCCCGACTCGGCCCCGAAGTCGTCGGGCCTGGACCCCGCCTCCGAGGGAGGGGACTCGCGCCGTCCTCGGATCCTCTGGGCCGACGACAACGCGGACATGCGCGACTACGTCCGCCGGCTCCTGGAACCGCGGTACGACGTGGAGGCCGTGCCGGACGGCGAGGCGGCCCTGGCCGCGGCCCGGGCGAGCCCGCCGGACCTGGTGCTCTCCGACGTGATGATGCCGCGACGGGACGGCTTCGGCCTCCTGGCGCGCTGCGGGCCGACCCCCGGACGTCCACGATCCCCGTGATCCTGCTGTCGGCGCGGGCCGGCGAGGAGTCGCGCGTGGAGGGCCTGGAGGCCGGCGCCGACGACTACCTGGTCAAGCCGTTCGGCGCCCGCGAGCTGCTGGCCCGGGTCCACGCCCACCTGGAGATGGATCGGCTCCGCCGGGAGGCGTCGCGCCGCGAGCAGGCGCTGCTGGAGGGGACCCGGGCGGCCAAGGAGCGCCTCGAGGCCGTGCTCCGGAGCATCAGCGACGGGTTCATCGCCCTCGACCGCGACTGGCGCTACGTGAGCGTCAACGATCGGGCCTGCGAGAGCATGGGGATGCGCCGGGAGGAGATCCTGGGCCGGAGGATCTGGGACCTCTACCCCGACACCGTCGGCACGCGGTTCGAGGCCGAGCTGCGGCGTGCCGCCGCCGGGCGAGAGACCAGGGTCTTCGAGTACTACTACCCGGAGCGGGACCGCTGGTACGAGAACCGGGCGTACCCGTCGGAGGACGGCCTCTCGATCTTCTTCGCCGAGATCACCGAGCGCAGGCGGGCCGAGGCGGAGCGGGAGCGGCTCGCCCTGCTCGTCGAGAACAGCAACGACTTCATCGGCATCTGCGACCTCCGGGGGTTCCCGACCTTCGCCAACCCGGCGGCCCTGCGGATGGTCGGCCTCGACAGCCTCGAGCAGGTGAGGGGCTCGACGATCGAGGCGTTCTTCTTCCCGGAGGACCGGGCGTTCGTCATGGACGACCTCGTCCCCCGGATCATCCGGGAGGGCCAGGCGAAGGCCGAGATCCGGTTCCGCCACTTCGTGACCGGCGAGCCGATCTGGATGCTCTTCTCGGCCTTCGCCGTCTCCGACGCGAGCGGGGAGCTGGTGGCGCTGGCGACCGTGAGCCGCGACGTCACCGAGGAACGGCGCGCCCGCCTGGCGCTGGCCGAGAGCGAGGGGCGGCTCGCCGCCGAGCTGGCCGTCATGAAGCGGCTCCAGGAGCTGAGCACCCGGCTGGTCAAGCACGGCGACGAGGCCGGGCTCCTGCCGGAGATCGTCGATGCCGCGATCGGCATCACCGCCGCCGACATGGGGAACATCCAGCTCTATGACCGGGCGTCCGACTCGCTGCGGATCGTGGCCAGCCGCGGATTCCGGCCCGAGGACCTCGAGCTCTTCGCGGTCATCCGCCGGGGCGAGAGCACCTGCGGCACGGCCCTCGAGCGCGGCGAGCGGGTGGTGGTCGGGGACGTCACCGCCAGCGCGATCTTCGCCGGCAAGCCCATCCTGGACGCGGTCCTCGCGGCCGGCATCCGGGCACTCCTGTCGACCCCCCTGATCAGCCGGTCGGGCCGGCTCGTCGGCATGCTGTCCACCCACTACCGCTCCCCGCGGTCCCCCGCCGAGCGGGACCTGCGCATCCTCGACCTCCTGGCCCGCCAGGCCGCCGACTGGATCGAGCGGACGCAGGCCGAGGCGGCCCTGCGGGAGAGCGAGGCCCGCTTCCGCAACATGGCCGACCACGCCCCGGTGATGATCTGGGTCACGGACCCCACCGGGGCCTGCAACTACGTGAACGAGCGGTGGTGCGATTTCACCGGCACGCCCCCGGAGGAGAGCTTCGACTTCGGCTGGCTGGACTCGGTCCACCCCGACGACCGCGAGAAGGCCGGCTCGGCCTTCCGGTCCGCGAACGCGAGGAACGAGGCGTTCCGCGTGGAGTACCGGCTCAGGCGGCACGACGGCGCCTACCGCTGGGTCATCGACTCGGCCGCCCCCGGTTCGCGCCGGATGGCGCAGTACCTCGGATACATCGGCTCGGTCCTCGACGTCACGGACGAGAAGCGGGCCGAGGAGGAGATCCGCCGGGCCCGCGACGAGCTGGACCTGAGGGTCCGCGAGCGGACGGCCGCGCTGATCGGAGGCGCTCGCGGCCCTCGGGCGGCAGGAGGAGGTCCGCAAGGAGCTGCTCCGGCGGGTCGTGACGGTCCAGGAAGACGAGCGGCGGAGGATCTCCCGCGAGCTGCACGACCAGATGGGCCAGCAGCTCACGGCCCTGATGCTCCGCCTGCGGCTGGCCAAGGACTCGGCGGGCGAGGACTCCCCCCTCCGGGAACAGCTCCGGTGGCTGGAGGGCCACGCCGCCCTGATCAGCCGGGACGTCCATCGCGTGGCCCTGGAACTGCGCCCCACCGCGCTCGACGACCTCGGCCTCCCGGAGGCGCTGGCGCACTACGCCGACGAGTGGACGCGGCGGTCCGGGGTCGCCGCGGAGCTGAGGGTCAACGGCCTCGGCGAGGGGCGGCTGCCGCCGCTCGTCGAGACGACGATCTACCGGGCGGTCCAGGAGGCGATGACCAACGTCCTGAAGCACGCCGAGGCGACCCGCGTCGTCGTCACCCTCAACCGGCTGAAGGATTCCGCCTCGGTCATCATCGAGGACGACGGCAAGGGCTTCGACGGCGAGGGGGCGATGGAATCCGACTCCCGGGCCCGGCTCGGCCTGCTCGGCATGAAGGAGCGGGTGGCGTTCGCGGGGGGTACACTGGCGATCGAGTCGAGCCCGGGGGCGGGGACGAGCGTCCTGATCCGCATCCCGATCCAGTCCTCCGAGGAGGGGCCCCGATGACCAGGCTACGCGTGCTCCTGGCCGAGGACCACGCCATCGTCCGCGAGGGCCTCCGGGCGTTGCTCGACGCCCAGCCCGACATGGAAGTGGTGGGCGAGGCGGCCGACGGCCGCGAGGCGCTGGACGCCGCGAAGGCGCTCGGGCCCGACGTGGTGGTCATGGACATCTCGATGCCCGGCCTGAACGGGGCGCGGGCCACCGAGGCGATCCGGCGGGACTGCCCCGGGACGCGGGTGCTCGCGCTGACCATGCACGAGGACAAGGGGTATCTCCGCCAGCTCGTCCAGGCGGGCGCCTCGGGCTATCTGCTGAAGCGGGCCGCGTCGCAGGACCTCATCCACGCGCCTGCGCGCGGTCGCGGCGGGCGGCACCTATCTCGATCCGGCGCTGGCGGGCGACGTCCTCGTGGGCTTCGCCGGCAAGGCCGCGGGCCGGGGTTCGAGGCGGGAGGACGAGCTGAGCGAGCGCGAGGCGGAGGTGGTCCGGCTGATCGCGCGGGGCTTCAGCAACAAGGAGATCGCGGCCCAGCTCGACCTCAGCTCGAAGACGGTGGAGACCTACAAGGCCCGGTCGCTGGAGAAGCTCGGCCTCTCGAGCCGGTCGGACCTGGTGAGCTACGCCGTGCAGCGGGGCTGGCTGGACGTCGATACGGATTCCAGCAAATGTCCGGCGCATTCCAGATTCCAAATCCAAATCCTCAAAGACTTTGTCCGGAATCTCGAATCTGGAATCGCCAAGAAAATCTTAGACACCGATGAGCCGGCTGTCAGCGGGCGTCCTACGCCGGTTTTCAGTCAATCCAAATCCGCCCGCCTCGCAAGGCCGGTAACCTCCGTGCGTCCGGCCCCCGAGCGGAGGGCCCGGCCCGGGCCGCGTCTCGCACAGTGCTGCTCGCCGGGCGGTGGATTCGGCCGGGCTCGTGTCATCCGCCGTCCTACATCGTTTCTCGGAAACTGCTGACGCCCCGGGCGCGGTGCGGCGGCCCGCGAATCGCGGCGAACTCGTCGCGCCGCGATCGGCGATCCACGTGTCACTTTACACAACCGGTGCATCATGAAAACATTCGCCCTGGCATGGCTCCCTTACGCCCTCGCCCTGGCCGGGATGCCATCCCCCGCCCTCGCGGCGGATGACCTGGCCAGGGACCGACCGGCGGGCGAGGTCGAGACGGTCGCCACCTTCGACGGGCCGATGCCCACCGGCGTGACGGTCTCGCACTCGGGCCGCATCTTCATCTGCTACCCGAAGTGGGGCGACAAGGTCGACTTCACCGTCGCCGAGGTCAAGGAAGGCAAGCCGGTCGCCTACCCCGACCAGGCCACCAACCGGGCCGCCGGGCCGGGCGACGGACAACACCTGATCTCGGTGCAGAGCGTCGTCATCGACCCGAGCGACCGCCTCTGGGCCGTCGACACCGGCAGCGTCGAGTTCGGCCCGACCTCGCCCGGCGGCCCCAAACTGGTCTGCATCGACCTGGGGACGAACAAGGTCTCCCGGATCATCCCGTTCCCTCCGGAGGTGGTCCTGCCGACGAGCTACATCAACGACGTCCGCTTCGACCTCCGCCGCGGCGAGGCGGGATACGCCTTCCTGACCGACTCGTCGGACAAGGGCCCCAACGGGATCATCGTCGTCGACCTGGCCTCGGGCCGGAGCTGGCGTCGGCTGCACGACCACCCGACGACCAAGGCCGACCCCGCGATGCTCGCCCTGGTCGAGGGCCGGCCGGTGATGGAGCGGCCGCCGGGGGGGCCGCCGAAGCCGGTGACGATGGGCAGCGACGGGATCGCCATCGCGCACGACGGTTCTCGGCTCTTCTACTGCCCGCTGGTCAGCCGTCGCCTCTACAGCGTGAGCGTCGACGCCCTGGTCGACGCCCGCATCGACGACTCCCGGGTGGCGAGCGACGGTCCTGGACCACGGCGAGAAGGGGCCGTCCGACGGCCTGGAGTCGGACGACCGGGGGCGGGTCTACGCGACGAACTACGAGCAGAACGCCGTGCTCCGCCGCTCGCCCGACGGCCGGTTCGAGACGCTGGTCCACGACCCGCGCGTGCTCTGGCCGGACACGCTGTCGGTGGCCCGCGACGGGCACCTCTACTTCACCGCCAACCAGCTCCACCGCCAGGCCCGCTATCACGAGGGGAAGGACCTGCGGCAGAGGCCGTACGTCCTCTTCCGCGTCAAGATCGACGCCGGGCCGGTGCGGCTGACTCGCTGACGGACCCCGGGAGCCGGCGTGACTCGCGGGCGACGATCCCCAGGGCCCGGGGGGTGCGTCGATGTGACCGACTTGACACCAATGGATCGCGGGGCGGCCCGGGAGCCCCGTCGGGAGGAGGAGACATGGCGTCGACGAATGTGATGTTTCGGGAACCTCCCGGGACGACGGGCAGGACTCGGCACCTCTCCGAGAGGGAGGCGGCTCCAAGGACGTCGGAGGCCAACGTCGGCCAGGCCGAGCGCAGTCGCCTCGGCGGCCCTCGGCGGGACGTTGCTCCTGCTCGGGCTCGGCCGGCGCTCGCTCGGCGGGGCGGCGGTGGCCGCCCTCGGCGGCGGGCTCGTCTACCGGGCCGCCACCGGGCACTGCCATCTCTACGAGGCGCTCGGGGTCGATACCGCCGCCGACCGCACGGCGGCCGGGGCCTCGGAGGACGCCCCGGAGGCGGTGGCCGCGATCACGATCGGCAAGCCCGCCGAGGAGCTCGACCGCCTCTGGCGCGATCCGCAGACCCTGACGCGGATCACATCCGGGTTCGCCGAGGTGACGCCCGCGGGCGACGGCCGCATGCACTGGAAGGTCCGGGGCCCGCTCGGGCGGGACTTCGAATGGGACACGCGGGTCGTCGAGGACCGGCCGGGTTCGGGGCAGCGCTGGCAGTCGGTCGAGGGGGCGTCCCTGCCGAGCGAGGGTGAGGTCCGCTTCCGCCCCGCGCCGGGCGACCGGGGCACGGAGGTCACCCTCCGCATTCGCTTCAACCCGCCGGGCGGGGCCCTCGGCCAGGCGGCCGCGAAGCTCCTGGGCTTCGTGCCCAGGCTGTTCGCCGAGCGGGCGCTCCACTACTTCCGGGCCCTGGCCGAGACGGGCGAGATCCCCACCACCGACCGGCAGCCGGCCGCACGCGCCGACACCCGCTGAGGAGGACATCCCGATGCGAGCGCTCTACTGGAACGGCGTGAATGACCTGCGAGTCGGGACCGTCCCCGACCCGACGATCGTCAACCCCCACGACGCCATCCTGAAGGTGTCGCTGTCGACGACCTGCGGCTCGGACCTCCACATCGTCGACGGCTACCTGCCGACGATGAAGCCCGGCGACATCATGGGCCACGAGTTCATGGGCGAGGTGGTCGAGACCGGCCCCGAGGTGAGGAAGGTCAAGAAGGGCGACCGCGTGGTCGTCCCGTCGTTCATCGTCTGCGGCGAGTGCTGGTTCTGCCGGCACCAGCTCTTCTCGCTCTGCGACAACACGCACCCGAAGCCCGAGCTGCAGGTGCCGATGTTCGGCTACCCGACGGCCGGCATCTACGGCTACACCCACGCCTTCGGCGGCTACGCGGGGTCGCACGCCGAATACGTCCGCGTCCCGTTCGCCGACAACGACTGCTTCCACGCCCCCGAGGGCGTGCCCGACGAGCAGGTGCTGTTCCTCTCCGACGCCGCCCCCACCGGCTACATGGGGGCCGACTTCTGCGACATCCAGCCCGGCGACACGATCGCCGTCTGGGGCTGCGGCGGCGTCGGGCTCATGGCGCAGCGGAGCGCCTACCTGCTGGGGGCCGAGCGGGTGATCGCCATCGACCGCTTCCCCGAGCGGCTCCGGCTGGCCCGGGAGAAGTGCGGCTCCGAGACCATCAACTACATGGAGGTCGACAGCGTCGTCGAGACGCTCAAGGAGATGACCGGCGGCCGCGGGCCCGACGCCTGCATCGACGCCGTGGGCATGGAGGCGCACGGGACCGGCATCCAGCACGCCTACGACAGCGTCAAGCAGGCGCTGCACCTCCAGACCGACCGGGGGACGGCGCTGCGCGAGGCGATCATGGCCGTGCGCAAGGGCGGGGTCCTCTCGATCCTCGGCGTCTACATGCTGATGGATAAGTTCCCCATCGGCGCGATCATGAACAAGGGGCTCACCGTGCGCTCGGCCCAGCAGCACGGGCAGAAGTACATGCCGCGCCTGCTGGAGCACGCGGCGAAGGGGGAGCTCGACCCGTCGTTCCTGGCGACGCACCGGTTCTCGCTCGAGGACGGGCCGCGCGGCTACGCGATGTTCAAGCACAAGGAAGACGGCTGCGTCCGCTCGGTCTTCGCGCCGTGACGGACGCGTTTCACGGCCATCGGTCGCCTCGCGGCCCGAGGCGTATCTCAAGCACCGGAGGGGCAGACCATGAACGAGATGAAAGTGGCTCGCGGGCTGGGATGGTTCAGCATCGGCCTGGGCCTGGCCGAGATCGTGGCGGGCCGGGAGATCGGCCGCACGCTCGGGATGGAGGACCGCACCTGGCTGATCCGGGCCTACGGGGTCCGCGAGATCGCTTCGGGCATCACCATCTTCTCGCAGGACAGCCCCGAAGGCCGGGGTGTGGTCGCGGGTCGCCGGCGACGTCCTCGACCTCGCGACGCTGGTCTCGGCCTACACGGGACGACAACCCGAAGCGCGACAACGTGGCCGCGGCCATCGCGTCGATCGTCGGGATCACGTGGGTGGACTACTGGTGCGCGAAGCGGCTCCACAGCGGCCGGCCGCACGCGTCCTACCGCGTCCATCAGCAGTACGTCGCCGACGGGCCGAGCCGCCGCACCGCCTCGGGAGAATTCCCGGCGGCCCATCGGTAAGCGCCTCGGGCCGCTCCCGCCGGGGTCAGCCGGGCCTCGGCGGGGCGGCGACGGCCGACTCGCCAGCGGCGATCACCCAAACTCCGAGGACCTCAACACGAGAGGAGCAAGCATGAGGGCCATCTGCTGGCACGGCAAGAGCGACGTCCGCGTCGACACGGTCCCCGACCCGAAGATCGAGGACCCGCGCGACGCGATCGTGCGGATCACCTCCACCTGCATCTGCGGCTCGGACCTGCACCTCTACGACGGCTACATGCCGACGATGGAGGCCGGCGACGTCCTCGGCCACGAGCCGATGGGCGTCGTCGAGGAGGTCGGGAAGTCGGTGACGAATCTCAAGCCGGGCGACCGCGTGGTCGTCCCGTTCACGATCTCGTGCGGGACCTGCTGGTTCTGCGAGCGGCAGCTCTACTCGCTCTGCGACAACTCGAACCCCAACGCCGAGATCGCCCGCAAGGCGATGGGCCAGTCGCCGGCGGGCCTCTTCGGCTACTCGCACATGCTCGGCGCCTACCCCGGCGGCCAGGCGGAGTACCTCCGCGTGCCCTACGCCGACGTCGGCCCGGTGAAGATCCCCGACGGCCTCCCCGACGAGAAGGTCGTCTTCCTCTCCGACATCTTCCCGACCGGCTACATGGCCGCCGAGCAGGCGCAGATCGAGCCGGGCGACGTCGTCGCGATCTGGGGCTGCGGCCCGGTGGCCCAGTTCGCCATCCGCAGCGCCTGGATGCTCGGGGCCGGCCGGGTCGTCGCCATCGACCGGGTGCCGGAGCGGCTGAAGATGGCCCAGGACGGCAAGGCCGAGACGATCAACTTCGAGGAGAAGGACGTCTACGACACCCTGATGGAGATGACCAAGGGGCGCGGGCCGGATCGCTGCATCGACGCGGTGGGGGCCGAGGCCCACGCCGGCAGCAGCCTCGACGCGATGGTCGACAAGGCGAAGGCGTCGGTCGGCCTGGCCACCGACCGGCCGCACACGCTCCGCGAGGCGATCATGTGCTGCCGCAAGGGGGGGACCGTCTCGATCCCGGGCGTCTACATCGGCTTCCCCGACAAGATCCCGATGGGCGCCGCGATGAACAAGGCGCTGACCTTCAAGATGGGCCAGACCCACGTCCAGAAGTACAAGGAGAAGCTCCTGAAGACGATCATCGACGGCCAGATCGACCCCTCGTTCGTGATCACCCACGAGGTGCCCCTGGAGAAGGGCCCCGAGATGTACAAG
>CAVYTQ010000011.1:0-150984 GCA_963771445.1 uncultured Planctomycetota bacterium
CCCGCCGCAATCCGTGGTGAAGGATTCGGGCAGGAATGGCACGAGGTTCAGGGTCTTGCACAGCAGGTCCCGGGGGCTTTGTCCCGTCGCGTTCGGGCCGAATCCGGTAACATCCGCCCGTAACCTCGTGCCATTCGGTTCAGCCTCCCGTCCCGGGACGTGAGACGGCATCCCACGGCGACTCGCCGGGCCTGTCGCCCGATTCCAGCCGGTTGCCGGGCTGGCGGATCGCCCGTTCCTCGCCGATATGCCTGGCGGTGGCACCCCTCGCCTCGGTCGGAGACGCCCCCATCGTTCCGACGGGAGAACCCCAGCCGGTGCAAGCTTGCGGGGGCATGGATATGGCGTATGATCGAGCGTCTGGCGATCGGGGCTCACCCGGGCCTGGCTGGTGCGGCACCGGGTGGGTGCCAACGGCATCGCACGGATCAACCCGGTTCCCGAATGGAAGGGCGCGACCCATGACGAAGCTCGCCCAGAAGTCCAGGAGCCCAAAGCATGCCCGACACTCGCCCGCCCGGACACCCGGGTTGGCGTTCGCGGTCCTGGTCCTGGCGATGTCGGCCTGGCCCTTCCCCGCGATCGGGGTCCGGGCCGGGACCGCCCAGGATGCGTCGGCCAGGCTCCGCGTCAAGGTGAGCCGGCCGCTCCGGCGCGAGGTCCGCGACGATGTCGATCTCCCGGGGCGGATCGCGGCCGTTCAGAGTATCCAGATGCGAGCCCTGGTCGGCGGACGGATCGAGAAAGTCCGGGTGGCGCCGGGTCAGAAGGTCCGTCGAGGCGAGCTCCTCCTGCAGATCGATCCGGGGCCGTACCAGGAAAGTCTGAAGAAGGCCGAGGCCAAGCTCCAGGCCGCGCAGGGCCGGCTGGAAGCCAGGAGGAACGCGGCGAAGAAGGCAGCCCGCGACGCGCGAGATCCCGGCGAGAACACACGGCTCCAGGCCGAATCCGAGGCGGCCGAGGCGGCGGTCGCCACCGCCGCCAAGGCCCGCGACATCGCCCGGCTGGACCTTCGCTTCACCGAGCTCACCGCGCCGTTCGATGGCATGATACTGGGCCCCGTGGCGCGAGCGGGCGACGTCGCCGAGGAAGGGCAAACGGTGCTGGGCAGGTTCGTCTCGATCGGCCCGATGCTCGTCTACTTCGAGGTCCCCCAGGACCTCATGCGGACGATCGGGCAGCTCCGCGACGACGGTCAACCGGACCTCGCGCCGGGCGCCACACTCGCGGTGACCGCCCATGTGGAAGGTGCGGACGCCTTCGCATGCAAAGGGACTCTCGACCTCTTCAGTGACGCCGTCAACCCGCAGACAAACACGTACATGGGGCGGGCCACGATCCGGAACCCCGATGGGCGGTTGAAGCCCGAGATGTCCGCGCCACGTGGGACTGCCGGTCGGCACGCCCCGCAAGGCCCTGCTCGTGCCCGCCGAGGCCATCCGGGTAGATTCCGGCGGACCGTACCTGTTCGTCGTCTCGCAGGACGGCGTGCTCGTACGACGGGCGGTGACGGTCGGCGCCGATCGCGACGGCAAGCACGAGGTGAAGACGGGCCTGCACGCCGACGAGTGGGTCGCGATCCAGCCTCCGGAGCAGCTCCCGCCCTCGCTCCGCAGGGTCGCGGGTCGAGGTGGAAAAGGTGCCGATCCCGGAAGGCCCTGCATCCGCGCAGCGAGGCCCGCGACGAGCGGGCGCATCCCCGAAAAGACGCCCCCTTGCCGCGATGATCCGGTCACCGCCGGGGGGGAAGCCGCGGTCCCGACCACGCGGACCCGGTTTGCTACTGCACACGCTGCGTACGGCCGATCGCGACGGACGGGCCGCGCTCATTGAACGGAGCGGCGTCCCAGACCTTCGCGGTACCGTCCCAACTGCCCGTGACGATCCGCGAGCCGTCGGCGCTGAAGGACACCGAGGCGACCCAATTCCTGTGTCCCTTCAGCGTGAGCACCTCGGCACCGCTCTGGGCGTCCCAGACCTTTGCCGTGTTGTCGTCCCCGGCCGTGACGATGCGCGTCCCGTCGGGGCTGAACGCCGCCGACCAGACCGTGCCGGCGTGTCCGTTGAGCGTCAGGGTCGCGGCGCCGGTCCGGGCGTCCCAGACCCTGGCCGTCGCGTCCCCGCCGCCGGTCACCACGCGCGACCCGTCGTCGCTCCACGAGGCGGAAAGGACGGGGCCGGCGTGCCCCCTGAGCGTGAGGGTCGCGGCGCCGGTCCGGGCATCCCAGACCCTGGCCGTCATGTCGTCGCTCCCGGTGACGACCCGCAGGCCGTCGCGGCGGAATGACGCCGTAGAGACCGGGCCGGTGTGTCCCTTGAGGGTCAGCGCCACGGCGCCGCTCCTGGCGTCCCAGACCCTGGCCGTCGCGTCGCCGCTGCCGGTGACGACCCGCGCGCCCTCGGAGCTGAACGACGCCGAAAGCACGGGGCCGGTGTGCCCCTCGAGCGTGAGGGCCAGGGCGCCGGTCCGGGCGTCCCAGATCTTCGCCGTCCTGTCCATGCCGCCGGTGACGATCCGCGAGCCGTCGCGGCTGTACGACGCCGACTTGATGGGACCGGTGTGCCCCGTGAAGTTGACGATCGTGGCGCCGCTCCGCGCGTCCCAGACCTTCGCCGTCGCGTCGCCGCCGGCGGTCACGACCCGCGCGCCGTCGGGGCTGAACGCCGCCGACAGGACGGGAGATGCATGGCCCTTGAGCACAAGGGATTCCGCATCGCTCCGCCGGGCGTCCCAGACCTTCGCCGTCCCGTCCCGACAGCCCGTGACGACCCGCGCGCCGTCGGCGCTGAATGCCGCCGCGAGGACATGGTAGGTGTGCCCCTTGAGCGTGAGGACCTCGTCGCCGCTCGGGGCGTCCCAGATCTTCGCGGTGCTGTCGTGGCTGCCGGTGACGATCCGCGCGCCGTCCGGGCTGAACGCCGCCGACGTGACCGCGAGGGTGTGCCCCCTGAGCGTGAAGACCTCGGCGCCGCTCCGGGCGTCCCAGACCTTCGCCGTGTTGTCGTGGCTGCCGGTGACGATCCGCGACCGTCGGGGCTGAACGCCGCCGAGGCGACGGGGCCGGCGTGCCCCCTGAGCGTGACGATCGCGGCGCCGGTCTTCGCGTCGAAGACCCGCGCCGTGCCGTCGGAAATCGCGGCGACGACCCGCGCCGTCGCGGCTGAACGACGCCGACAGGACGGGGCCGGCGTGCCCCGTCGAGCGTGAGGACCTCCGCGCCGGTCCTGGCGTCCCAGACCTTCGCCGACGCGTCCCGACTGCCCGTGACGACCCGCAGGCCATCGCGGCTGAACGACGCCGAGGTGACCCAGTCGGCGTGCCCCTTGAGCGTGAGGACCGCGGCGCCGCTCCTCGCGTTCCAGATCTTCGCGGTGTGGTCGTGGCTGCCGGTGACGATGCGCGAGCCGTCGGAGCTGAACGCCGCCGACGTGACCGGTCCGGTATGCCCCTTGATCGTCAGCACCACGGCGCCGCTCCGCGCGTCCCAGACCTTCGCCGTCGCGTCGAGGAGCCCGGTGACGATGCGCGAGCCGTCGGGGCTGAACGCCGCCGAGGAGATCGGAGCCGTGCTCCCCGCGAGCGTGAGCAGGTCGCAATGGCAGAGGCGCCGGACGTAGCGCCACTCCCACCCGCGCAGGTCGGACCGGGTCCCGTCGAGCAGGGCCAGCGTGGTGCCGAGGTTGGCCTCCCGCCACTCCTGGTGGGCGACCTCCATGGACCGTCCATACTCGAGCCGGGCGACCTTCTCGCCGAGCTGCTCGGCGGTGGCCCGGGCCTTCGCCTCGCCATCTCGGGCCCTCTCGGCGGACGCACGCGCGGCCTTTTCGCCATCCCGCGCCGTCTCGGCGGACGCGCGGGCCGTGGCCTCGCTGTCGCGTGCAGCGGCCGCGGCATTCCGCGCCCGCTCCGCGGAGCGCCACTGCCAGACGGCCGCGCCTCCCAGGCCGCCGAACAGGAGCGTCAGCACGCCGAGGCTGTACGCCGCCGCGAGGGTCGGCTTCCGCCGCGCCCACTTCGCCGCCCGCTCGATGGCCCCGGCCGCGCGCACGCTCACCGGCTCGCCGGCGGCGAACCGCCGCAGGTCGTCGACCAGCGACTGGGCCGTCGGGTATCGATCGACGGGGTCCTTCTCGAGGCACTTCAGGCAGATCAGCTCCAGGTCGCGCGGGACCCTGGGGTTCCGCTTCGTCGGCGGTTCGGGCAGGTGCGTCAGCACCGCGGCGAGCGTCTGGATCACGCTCTCGCCGGCGAAGGGCGCCTTGCCCGTCAGCAGGGCGTACAGGATCGCCCCGAGCCCATAGACGTCGGTCGCCGTGGTGATCGTGCCGCGACGCCCGGAGGTCTGCTCGGGGCTCATGTAGGCCGGCGTGCCCATGATCGCGCCGCTGGCCGTCAATTCGACGTCGGACTCGATCCGCTTGGCCAGGCCGAAATCGGTGATGTGCGGATGGCCTTTCCTGTCGATGAGGATGTTCGCCGGCTTCAGGTCGCGGTGGAGGATGCCTCGCAGGTGGGCGTGCTGGACGGCCTCGGCGGTCTCGATCATCAGGGAGGCTGCGGCACCGGGCCTTTCGCGGAACGATTCGAGCTGATCGGCGAGGTTGCCCCCCTCGATGAGCTTCATGCTGAAATAGCGCTGGCCGTCGTGCTCGCCCACCTCGTAGATCGGCACGATGCCGGGGTGGTCGAGCAGGGCGACCGCCTCGGCCTCGTTCTGGAACCGGAGCAGGTCGGCGTCATCGGCCAGCACGCCGGCCTTGATCATCTTGAGTGCGACGGGCCGGTTGAGGTTGACCTGCCGAGCCTTGTAGACGACGCCCATGCCGCCGCGGCCCAGCTCCTGGAGGAGCTCGTAGTCGCCGAAGTAGCGGACGGTCGCGCCGCGCGCCAGGTCGGGCTTGCCCGTGCGGCCTCCGGTTGTCCCGGCCGGGTCGCCGGCGTGGGTCGTCCGGTTGCCGGTCGGGTCGGTCCGCGGAGAGGCACCCGCGACCATGCCCTCCCTGTCCGCGACCGGCCGCTTCGCCGTCTCGCCCGATCGGCCCGCGCGACCGGCCGCGGCACGCGCAGGAGGTTGCTCGGTGGTCTCCTGGCCTTGCCGGCAGCGAGGGCACAGGCCGTCCCGGGTGCCCGCGGGCCGCTCGGCGCCACATTTCGCACATCGTTCCGCACCTTCCGCCATGGGGAGACTCCTCGGAGGACGGCGTCGTCACGGCTCGATCCGCCGCGGCGCCGTTGCCGGCGCGGGGCGGCGCGTTGCCCGGATCGTCGCATGGACGGCCGGCCCGGGAAAGCCCCCAGGGCGGCTATCGGAACGGCAGGAGCGCCCGTCTCATGTCCCTGGCGTCGGCGAATCGCCGCTCGGGCTCCCTGGCGAGCGAACGGTGGATCACGTCCGCCAGGCCCGCGGGCAGGTCCGGGCGTCGCGAGAGGATCGGCACGGGCTCATCCTGCAAGACCATGAGGATCTGCTTCGAGAGCCCGCGAGGCAGGTCGTGGATCTGCTCGCCGGTGAGGAGCCAGTAGAGCGAGGCCCCCGCGGCGTACAGGTCGACGGGCGGCCGGGACTCGCGCAGGTGGCTCACCTGCTCCGGCGCCATGAACGCGATGGTGCCGGCGATGTCGCCCTGCATCGTCACCCCGCTGAGGGTCGAGGTCTGGTAGGCCCGCGCCAGCCCGAAGTCGGCCAGCTTGACCGTCTCGCGGCCCGATTCCTGCTCCAGCAGCAGGTTCGCCGGCTTGATGTCGCGATGGACGAACCCCTTGGCGTGGGCATAGTCCAGGGCCTGGAGCAACTGGCGGATCCAGCCGACCGCGCGCCCGATCGGGATCCGGCCGGCGTGCCGCGCACCGACCTGCCCCGCGTCGGTGCCGCGGACATACTCCATCGAGAAGAAGAGCAGGCTCTCCGCCTCGCCCATCTCGTGGAACGGCACGATGTGCGGATGGTCGAGCTCCTGGAGGATCCTCTGCTCGCGGAGGAATCGCTCCACCTGGGCCTGTCCCGCGGCGACCTCCGGCTGGATCGTCTTCAACGCGACGAGCCCATCCTGACTCGTCGAAAAGGCGAGGTAGACGACCCCCATCCCTCCCCGGCCGAGCTCGCGGACGATCTCATAGCCTTCGACCGGCTGGGGAAGCCCGCCCGCCCCCGCCCGGCAGGTCGAGCAGATCGTCGGGGTGCTTCCCGAATCCGACCGCGACGACGGCATCGTCGAGGCCAGGAGGATCTCGGCCGTGCAGACTCGACACGAGATCGTCGAGTCCCCGCCCGATCCCGCGGGAGCCGGGCCATCCTCGCCGGCCCGGATCGCCTTCGGCGCGACCGAGGTCGCATCGCCGGCTCCCGCCCCGTCGCGACCGGCCTGGTGCTCCGTCGTGGCGGGGCGATGTTCGACGGTGGAGGCCAGCCGACCCGATGCGCCCTCGACGTCCGCCCCCGACTCCGTCGAGCCCGCTTCATTCGCGCGGACGGTCGTCAGCGCCTCGCCCCTCATGGAGAAGAGCAGCACGGTCTGGCCGGCCTCGATGAGATCCCCATCGGCGAGGTCCACGGCCGCGATCTTCCGGCCGTTGACCCTGGTCCCGTTCGTGCTCCCGAGGTCGGTCAAGCGGCACCGCGGCGGGTTGACCTCGACCATGAAATGGATGCGCGAGAGGCTGGCGTCCTTGAGAGGCAGGCGGAACTGCGCACGGGCCGACCGGCCCACGATGAACGCGTCATGCTCCTCGAACTCGAACGAGCGTCCCTGGTGGGGACCCTCCTTGACCGTCAGTGTGACCGGCATGCTCTCGCCCACTTTCCCGGGCTCCGGCCGGGAACCTCCGTCATTCCCCGCGAACGATCCGGAAAGCCGAGCGTGCCATCCCGCTCCTGCTGGACTCGAGCCAATAGTCCCCTCAAACCCGCCGGCGCACGGCAAGACAACCGCGAGCCGGATCGGAAGATCCGAAGAGGATCGTACCATCTGTGCTCGCCGGATTCATCTGTCGGAGCGGCGTTTTCGCCGGCGGGCGTACGACAGGGCGACCCCGGGTTCGGACCTCGAATCCCTGCCCGCGAGAGGGTGGGTGCAGGATGGGGGACTTGCGGAATCGGCAATGGGCCGATCATCGGCATCCGTCGGGCGGCTCGGGACGTTCCGGAGCTGGCTGCGTCGGGCGGGTGGCCCGCGACGGGGACGGGTCCGGCGGCGGCGTGATGCGGCCGGCTGCCCCGGCGACCGGTGATGATCCCAGAGCCGCGCCGGGGCGCCGAAGCGACGCCAGGCGTCGGCTACGAGTGCTCGCGGCGCAGGGGTAATACGCGGTTCTCGTAGAACGAGACCATGTGGCGATAATCCGGGCCGCGGCTGACCTTGATCAGGCCGACCGAGCGGTCGATCTCCTCGGCGGCCCGATCGAGGGTCCAGCCGCAGTACTTGGTCCGGTAGGCGATCTGCACCATCGACGTGCGGTTCAGCCCGTGGTGGCAGTGGAAGAACAGCGGATAGTTCGCGGAGTCGGCCAGGACGGCCGCGGCCTGCTCGAGCATGTCGGAGACGGCCTCCTCGGCGTCGCGGTCGCCGGTCTGTGCTGATCGAAGATCGGGACGTGGACCCAGCGAAACCCCAGCTCCTGGGCCAGTGCACGCTCGCGCACCGCCAGGTAATGGTCGGCGGGATGCGCCAGCGCCAGGACGGTGCGGATCCCGTAATCGTGGACGAGCCGCCGCATCGGCCAGGGCTTCTGCCAGGCGCCGCGATAGAGCTTGCCCGGCTCGACCGTCCAGAACTCGTCCATGAAGACATAGTCGTGGCCGTGGCGCCAGAGCTGCTGCGTGCCGAGGCCCGCGGTGCCGGCGATCAGGGCGCGGCGGATCCATGTGCGACGGTCGATGGCCATCGAGCCGAACTCCTTTGCCCGCGGACGGGATCGGTCGCGACGACCGCGACGATCCCGGTCCGGTGCCGCGTAATCCCGGGGGGCCCGCCGGCTTCGGGCGAGGGATCGTAGCAGGATGCCCCGGCGTTGACAACCCCGGCCGGATGCCGGCGAATGCCGGTACTACCCGGATAAAGGTCATCGTCCGCCGGTCGCGGTCCGCTTGAATCTTCCGGCCGTGAGCACCCATCCTGTCACCCCCAATCGGGAAAACCGTTACAATGCGACGACCCCGGGCGGATGCGGTCGGTGCCGGCCCGTACCAGGGGGACCCCAGGCGCCGGGGCGAGCGGGGCTGGATCGGGCGGAGCTTTCGCCGAACAATGAAGAAGAGGAAAGCCAGGGCCGGTCGTCCGGACCGGTCGAATCGAGGGGCATCCGGCGGCATCGAGGAGGGGCGCGACGTGGTGACGCAGGGCGAACGGCCATCCGGGCCGATCTCACGGATCGTCGGCGTCTACCAGATCGTGCTCCGGCGCACGCTGGAGCATTTCTTCCCGGCGGCGCAGCTCGAGATCCTGGGCGACCGCAGCCTGATCAATTGGGACGGCACGTCGGACCGGAGGCTCTTCCGGCTGCACGACGACGCGACCGGCACGGGCATCGAGATCGACTGGCTGGGGTCGCGGCTGGCCTTCCAGTCGGGCAACCCGATGCCGCTGTTGCCCTCGGAGCGGCGGATGGTCCGGGTGATCGTCGAGGCGATCGACCTCAGGCTCCGCGGGCTGCTCAACCAGGACCTCTCGCACCGGCTGGACCGGTTCAGCTACCAGACCGAGGACCTGATCGTCGCCGACTACCTGGGGACCGCCAGCCCGTACCGGGTGCCGGCGGTGCTCGAGGCGCTTCGGGTGGCGGCGCTCTCGACCTACGAGAACCGCCGGGTGTCGATGGGCGCGATGCTGCTGGGCACCGACCACGACCCCGCCGGGCCGGGGCAAGTTTCCCGCGAGGGCGCGCCCAATTTCAACGCGCGGCTGACGGCGATCAAGGGGTTCCACCGGCTCTGCGACGGCGTGCGGACGGTGTTCCTGGTCGACCTCCAGGGCGACCTGATGCGGCTGATCGACGTCTCGCGGTGGGCCGGTGCCGTGCAGTCGGGCGACCCGCCCCTCCACCCCTGCCCGCAGGTCTACCGCGACCACGCCAAGGCGACGCGCTCGGGCGGGCACGTCTGCCTGGTGCTCACCCCCGCGCAGGAGATCAAGGTCTTCGCCGGGGGCACCCTGATCTTCAGCTTCAGCGACGCCCGCTGGCGGCTGCTGGACATCCCCAGCAAGTTCGCCGTCTGGTGCGAGGCCGTCGGCCGCTGCGGATGGTCGAACCTCGCCCTGACCGTCTTCCAGGCCGCGCTCAACCTGAGCGAGTCGCGGACGGGCGCGCTGTTCGTCGTGCTCCGCGACCCCGAGCACTCGGTCCCGCAGCTCCTGACGCTCCCCGACCAGATGTCGCGCGAGGTCCTGGCGGACGACCCCGAGGACCCCGACAACCTCTCGCCCAAGCACGCCAAGCGGTCGCTGCACCACGCCGTCCGCGGGATGACGCTGGCCGACGTCGAGCCCTCCGTCCTCGAGGCGATCGCCAGCCTCGACGGCGCCGTGGTCGTCGACCAGGACGGCCGCCTACTCTCCTTCGGCGCGATCCTCCGCATCGCGCCGGAGACCCTGGAGCTAGGCCGCGCCGTCCAGGGCGCCCGCACCCTCGCCGCCCTGGCCGCCTCGGTGCACGGCCCGGTCCTGAAGGTCAGCGAGGACGGTTATCTCACCATGTTCCTCAAGGGCCGGCGGGTGTGGGAGATGTGATCCGAGCGGGCACTCCCCGCTCAGTTCCGATCACGCAACCTCCTCATGACGCCGATGGCGATCGCCTTCCCGATTTGTTCCTTGGTGTCGTCGGCCCGGAGAATGTTGTATTGATGACCCGACAGCTCGCGTTGCTCGAACCGCTCGTCCCAGGATCTCGCATCAGGGTCCTGCCGATGCCAACGCTCGAGGAGACCGAGTAGTGCCAGCTCGCCGGGGCCGCCGAGCGGCAGCTTTTCCTTGCCTCGGCTGTCCGGCACGTCGGTGCCGAAGATCAGGTTCTGCTCTCCGACCAGATTGTTGAGGAGGCAGATGGACTTGTTGACCTGCCGCGAATCCTTGAAGACGAGAACAAGGCTGCCTCCGTCGTCCGCCGACATGCCCACAACCATCGAGATGGGCTCGACGACATCCCTGAGATACTCGCTCTGAGTCAGTGACACACGTGAGTGATCGGCTGTACGCCTGGAGAGAGCAACTCGCAGCGCCGCTAGGGTGAGTACGCCAAGCGCAACGAGTATGACCAGGCGTCTTGCCGATCCGATAATCTGCCTCATGGTGATCCTGGCCTCCCGTCGGTCGGTTCGACCGCCCGCATTGAGAGTTTACCAGAGCATTGTTCGGTCGCAGGTATCTCCGCCTATGTTCTCGCGGGCCTGCCGAGAATCCGGTTGAGCGCGTCCGAGCAATAGCGGATCGGTCCCTCTGGATAGTGGAGTGAGGGGTGGAACTACTCCCATGTCACCCAACTGTCATTACCAATGACTTCGAGTGCGTCCATGACAGCGGGGGCCGCGTGGGGGCTCGGCTTAGCTATCGACATAGACCGCTTGTAAGTCACTCTGGCAGACCGGGCAGTTGTCGCCGAAGGACTCGCCCGAGACCAGGCCCTCGGCGATCCCGCAGTAGGCGCATACCACGTGGCCCAGTCTCGATGGCCACGCGTCGGCGGGTCGGATGGACGTCCCTTGCGGGTCTGGGTCCGCCGCGGGAAGACACCCAACGGCCTGCCACAAGACCTCGGGGAGGGAGGGCTGCAAGAACGCAAGGAGCGTTTCGTTCGCTCCGGACGGTTTGCTTACCATGAACCGGACTGGACCGGCCGCGGTGAACACCATCTCCGGTCGTTCCGGCGAGTGGTCGATTCTGTGCATCGTCCCGCAGTGGCGACAGACGTACTGGGCGCACGCGCCGTCCAAATCCCAGTAGACGCGGTAGCCGACCTCGAAGGCGAGCGGGCAGCGTTCACAGAAATAGCCAACCATGAGTCAGCCCCTCCGCCATCAAGACTACAGAGAACTCGTTACAACGCCAGCACTTCGTAGTGCGGTGGCCCTACCGGGTACCCCGGCCGAGGATGCGGTTGAGGGCATCGGACGCCTGGTAGATCAGAGCTTCCGGGTAGTGCTGGAACGGGTGGAAGTACTCGAAGGTCACATAGCCCTCGTAGCCGACGCCGGCCAGGGCATCCATGACAGCCGGCCAGTTCGTGCTGCCGTCGAGCAGCGTCCGGAACGAGTCGAGGCTGTGATCGGTCCCCTTCTTGCTGAACTCCTTGAAGTGGACATTCTTGATGCGTCGGCCCAGGTCCGGGATCCAGTGTTCGGGGAACTGGAAGAGCATGACGTTGCCGGTGTCGAAGTGGACCTGGACGTGCTTGCTATTGAAGCTGTCGACGAAGGCGTTCATCTCGGCGGGCGTGGTCAGGTAGCCGTTGAACCAGATGGTCTCGACGTTGAGCGAGACGCCGCGTTTCTCGGCCAGGGGGAGCAGGCTGCCGATCGCCTCGCGGGCGCGGCGGTCGCAGTCGGCGATCGTCACGGGCTCGCGTTCGGGGAGCCAGGGGATGTACGTCGAGCCGGCGATCGTCAGCAGGTTGTCGGTGCCCAGCTCGTGCGCGGCGTCGATCATCAGCCGGGCCAGCTCGAGGCCGCGGGCCCGGCGGCCGGCGTCGTTGTCGGTCAGCGAGTAGGGCCAGTAGAGGAACGAGCAGAGTCCGCTGATGGCGATGCCGATCTCCTCGGCCAGCTTGCGGATCTCGCGATACCGATCGGGCGAGGACCTTCGGCGAGAGGTCGTTGTCGAGGTCGTAGTTCAACTCGATGCCGTCGAAGCCGGCGTCGTGGGCGAGCTGGAGGCACTCGCGGAGGCTCATCCGCTGCGGATAGGGGAAGGCCCACAGGTTGATCGACTTCTTCATGCGGTAGGACTTCGGCGAGGCGCGGCGGTCGTCCGCCGGGCGCCGGTCTCCCTTGCCCCGCCTCCGGCCGCGGCGGCCCGGCGGCCGCGGCGCCGATCGCGGCGACGGCCGCGGCCAGGGTCGATCGCATCGCATCGCGTCGGTTGATCGGGGGAGGGACCGGGCCGTTCCCTCGCGGCGGACGGGGCGTCATCATGGTAGGGTCCTCCTTCGGCTCGGTCGGACGATCGGGATGAGGGGGCGGTGACGGGTCATATCCTACGTTTTAGCGGAGCGGACGCCATGTGTCGAAAGCCTCGGTCAGTCGTTTTCCTCCTCGTCGCGATGCCATCGGGCATCGGGTCGCTGGCCGGCTCGGGAGTGGTTCCCGCGCGACGACCCGCCGGCCTATCGACCGCAAGGAGGACGTGGTCTACGGCCGGAAGTACGGCTCGGCGCTGACGATGGACGTCTTCACGCCGAAGGCGAACGCCAACGGCGCGGCGGTGATCTGGGTCGTCAGCGGCGGGTGGTACTCGTCGCACGAGTGGATCAACCTCGGGCTTCTCGACGAATTGCTCTGAAGCGGGGCTACACGGTCTTCGCCGTCGTGCACGGCAGCCAGCCGAAGTACACGATCCCCGAGGTCCTCGAGGACATGCACCGCGCGGTCCGGTTCATCCGGCATCACGCCAGGGACTATCACATCGACCCGGACCGGATCGGCATCACGGGGGGCTCGGCGGGCGGGCACCTCTCGCTGATGCAGGGGACGGCCGGGACCGCGGGCGAACTCGGGTGCCCAGGACCCGGTCGACCGCGAGTCCAGCCGGGTGCAGGCGGTCGCTGCTTCTTCCCCCCGACCGACTTCCTCAACTACGGCAAGCCGGGCGAGATCGCGCTGGGCTGCGGCGTGCTCAAGGACTTCAAGGCGCCGTTCGACTTCCACGATTTCGACGCCAGCGAAGAAGGCATTCGTGCCGATGACGGACGTCGGCAAGGTCATGGAGATCGGCCGGCAGATCAGCCCGATCACGCACGTGACGCCCGACGATCCGCCCACCCTGATCATCCACGGCGACAAGGATTTCCTGGTGCCGATCCAGCAGGCGCGAGATCATCGTCGACAAGCTCAAGGAGAAGGGCGTCGAGGCCCGGCTGGTCGTCAAGGAAGGCAAGGCACACGGCTGGCCCGAGCTGCAGCCGCAAGACCTGCCCACGATTGCCGACTGGTTCGATGCCCACCTGAAGGATAAGCAGGCGGCAAAGTGAGGACGTCGGGCGAGGGTTGAAGGCGACATCGATTCTGGTCCGGACGATGGAGACCACTCGTGGACGTGCACCCGGAGCCCGATGCGTTCGTGATCGCGCCGGATGACCCCCTGGCCGAGGAGCATGCCGCTATCTCGGCGTGGGTCGAGGAGGCATTCGGGTCGCTCAGCAAGATCAACCCTTATCAGGACGTTGCCCCGAAGACCTTCCCGAGCGGCCAGAAAATGCTCGACGGCAAGCCCGAGCAGTCGCGGCGATACCTGCTCGCGGCCATCGAGCAGGTGCGGCACTGGGACCGGCAGGCCGACCGCATCCGCGCCCAGGCGAAGAACCCGGTCGAATGGAACAACCCACACATCCTCCCCGGTTGGGGACCGGTGGAAGGGAGGCGCCGGCAGGCCGCGGGGCTGGTCGTCGCCCTGATGCGCCGGGCCTTGCCGCTGGAGAAAACGGACCTGATCGCCATCCTGCGGTGGTGTCAGAAGTCCTACGCGAACACCGCCTACTTCGCCCCGATCCGGCCGATCATCAAGGCGCTCGAGCGGCATGCCGCGACGGCGCCTGTCGACCCCGACCTCCGCCGGGCGATGGGGGACGTCGCGTCGTATCTGCGCGCATCGACCGACACGCAGATCAACCGGCTCGCAACCGCCGTCGAGCGACTGGGCGTCAGTGAAGACGCCAGAGCGCCCGACCGATGCGCCGCCGGCCGCCGCGCCACAGGCGCCTCCGACCCCCGCCCCGGCCGGGTCGGCGGGCGTCCTGGTGCAGCTCAAGCGGTTCTATGGGATGCTGCCGGACGCCGACACGGCGCCCGCCCCGCCGATCGAGCCGGATCTCTTCCCGCTGGCCGGGGATTCGCCCCTGCGACCCGGGCACGAGATGCTCACGGCAGTGCTCTGGGAGAGGGTCGAGGCAGAGAGGAACCAGACGTCGGACCTCTCGCGCCTCGAAGCCAGACGTGCCTTGCTGGCCCTGGAACCCGGGGCCATGGGCCGGGCGGTCCTGGCGGCGGCGGAGCGTCACATCCATGCGCTGCTCGCGCCGCACGTTCCTCGCGAGGCGACGGCCGTCTGGCGATCGCGGACCATGACGGCCTGGACCATGGGGGACTTGCTGAAGTCCCACTTCGAGCTGCGGCGCGACGGGATCTTCGACCTGCTCCTGTACCTCTCGTCCCACCGGATGGGTGAGCGCACGGGGCTCGAGAAGCTGGTCCGGTCGGTGATGGAGCAGGCCGAGGGTGAGGCGGCCCGCTCGTCGTTGAGCGAGGGCGAACGGTACGTCCTGGCGCTGTTCCGCAAGGCGACGATGTCCGGGCCGGGCCTCCGCTCGACCCCCGAGGAGGTCCAGCGGCTGACCCGATTGATCGGCGACGATGTCGTCATCTACCTGGCGTCCGGCGAGGTGTGGACCGACGCGGTCAACGACGACCTGGCGGCCGTCGAAGCGGCACGGCGGGTGCACTGGGTGAAGCTGCTCGACCACGCCCTGACGGCGACCGCGGCGAAGCCCTCGGCCAAGTGGCTGAAGGAGGCCCGCCAGCTCGCGGGCGCGATCGGTGGCGAAGACGTCCGCGAGAAACTCCTGCGGTGGTTTCCGCTCTTCGGAAGCGGGAGGACGATCGGCAGGCTGCCGCACACTCCGAACTTCTCGTTCGGCACGGAAGACGTGCCGACCGATGAGGATGCCGCCTGCCTGCGCGGGCTCGTCTGGTTGACCCAGGTCTTGCCCCGCCGCGACGAGCTGACGCGCGCGATCACCGCGGTCGCGCTCTCGGCCTACAAGAAAGTGCCGCGCATCGGCCCCCGGGCGGTGAGGGTCGGCAACGCGGCGGTCTACGCGCTCTCGGAGATGGGCTCGACCGACGCCGTCGGGCAGCTCGCGATTCTCAAGGTGCGCGTCAAGTCCGTCATGGCTCAGAAGGAGATCGAGAAGGCGTTCAACGCGTCGGCCGAGGCGCTCGGGCTGCCGCGGGACCAGGTCGAGGAGATGGGCGTGCCCTCGTACGGGCTGGAAGAGGTCGGCCTGCGCCGCGAGTCGTTCGGCGAGCACCGCGCCGAGCTGGTCGTCACCGGCTCCGACGCCGAGCTGAGCTGGTTCGACGCGAAGGGCAAGGCGCTCAAGTCGGTCCCGGCGCGGGTCAAGGCCGACCACAAGGACGAGCTGAAGGAGCTCCAGCAGTCGCTCAAGGACGTCCAGTCGATGCTGCCGGCGCAGCGCGACCGGCTCGACGCGATGTTCCTGCTCCGGAAGACCTGGCCGATCGCCGAGTGGCGCGAGCGTTACCTCGACCACCCGCTCGTCGGCACCATCGCGCGGCGGCTGATCTGGTGCGTCGACGGCACCCCGGCATTCTTCCGCGACGGCCGCGCGACCGACGTCGCCGGCGACCCGATCGAGCACGGCGAGACGGCCGAGGTCCGCCTGTGGCATCCCGTCGGCCGCGGCGTCGACGAGGTCGTCGCCTGGCGGCGCAGGCTCGAGGAGCTGGGGATCACCCAGCCGTTCAAGCAGGCGCATCGCGAGGTCTACCTGCTGACCGACGCCGAGCGCAACACGAGGACCTACTCGAATCGATTCGCGGCGCATATCATCCGGCAGCATCAGTTCAACGCCCTGTGCGCGGCCCGCGGCTGGAAGAACAGGCTGCGGCTGATGGTCGACGAGCACCTACCCGCCGGCGACGCGCGAGCTGCCGGGCCAGGGCCTGCGCGCCGAGTTCTGGGTCGACGGCGTCGGCGACGACCACGGGACCGATACCAACGAGGCGGGGGTTTATCTCAGGCTGGCGACCGACCAGGTCCGGTTCTACCGGATCGAGGCGGCCGAGAACCAGGCGCAGGTGGGCGGCGGCGACTTCACGATCCTCGCCACGGGACCCGGCGAGGATCGCGTCAACGAGCCGATCCCGCTCGAGCAGGTTCCCGAGCTGGTCTTCTCGGAGGTCATGCGCGACGTCGACCTGTTCGTCGGCGTCGCCTCGGTGGGCAACGACCCGACCTGGCAGGACGGCGGGCCCGAGGGCCGATACCGGCAGTACTGGAACGACTACTCCTTCGGCGAGCTGTCGGGCACGGCGGCGACCCGCAAGCAGGTCCTCGAGCGGCTGGTCCCGCGGCTCAAGATCGCCGACCGGTGCTCGTTCTCGGATCGCTTCCTGGTCGTGAGGGGCCAGAAGCGGACGTACAAGATCCACCTGGGATCGGGCAACATCCTGATGGAGCCCAACGACGAGTATCTCTGCATCGTCCCGGACTGCGCGGTCGCGGGCGAGCCAGGGCGACCTGTTCCTGCCCTTCGAGGGGGACAGCACGCTGTCGATCATCATCAGCAAGGCGCTCCTGCTGGCCGCCGACGACCGGATCAAGGACCCTTCGATCACGCGACAGATCCATCGGCCGTGATCCCGGCGAGCCGGCGAGGACCCAACCCGACTAGAAACGAGGAGGCGATCGATGCCGGTGACCCTGACGATCCGCGACGAGACCACGTCCGGCGACGTGTACGGCGAGCGTCCGCTCGAGTTCCCCACCGAGCGGATCACGGTCCGCGACCTGATCCGCGAGCGGGTGTACCAGGAGGTGCAGGACTACAACCGCGGCCAGGGGGATCGCGTCTTCCGCGGGCTGGTCCAGCCCACCGGCGCCGAGCGCGTCCCGAACGGCAAGCCCACCGAGTACCGCCTGCGCGACCGCCGCGAGGTCGACTGGAAGCCGCAGTTCGAGAAGGCGCTCGAGGCGTTCGAGCGAAACGGGTTCTTCGTCCTGGTCAACGACAAGCAGGCCGAGGGCCTGGACGACGAGCTGACGATCGGCCGCGGGACGGTCGTGAGCTTCGTGAAGCTGACTCCGCTGGTGGGGGGATGAGCCGCGGTGGCCGGGGCCGTCGCGCCGGGTCTTCGGCGCGGTACAATGAAGGCGGGCCAAGGATGTCCTGGGGAGGTGAGCGATGCCCAAGAGGAAGAAAGCAGCGGCGAATCCTGCGACCCGGCCGGCGAAGCGCACAAGCTCTCGGCCGCGCAGTCGCTGAAACGCATGGAGGAGTTCCCGGAGCGAAAGGAGCAGTTCATTGCCACTGTCCGAAAAGGCAAGAATCGAAATGTATCTGCCTGACTGGTGATCGGCCGCGACACCACGGTGAGCTTCATGCGGCTGACTCCACTGGTGGGCGGCTAGGACATCCCATGGAACCGCGAACGTCTTATACGCCGGCGGTGTACACCGTGGCACATGGAGATCCGCTGGCGCCCGAGCACGCCGCGGTGGCGGAGTGGCTCGCCGAGGTCATCCCCTCGCTGGGCCGGTATGTTTACTGGGGTGACGTGCCGCTCGAATCGCTGCCGGCCGGGAAACGGCTCCTCGAGGCGGACGCTCGCCGGGCGGCGCGGATCGTGCGGGCAGCCGTCGAGCAGGCACGCGACTTCGACAAGCGGATGCCACGGATGCCCCGCTCGAAGACGGGCGAATCGCCCGACGGCTACTCGGAGGGCCACGTGATGGAGATCACCCGCCTGCACGCGGCGGCGGTCGTCCGGAGGCTGATGCGGAGGACATTGCCGTTCGAGCGTGAGGACCTGATGGCGATGCTCCAATGGTGCCGCGGCGCCCGGCGGATTGCGGCGGCCTTCGCCCCGCTGCCATCGATCGTCGCCGCGCTCAAACGACACGCTGAGAAGCATCCCGCCGACCCGGAGCTGAGCAGGGCCATGGCCTTCTTCGCCCGCCAGCTTCGGGACGCCAACGAAAGTCCCATCGTGAAGCTCGCCGGGACCGTGGAACGGCTCTGCGGCGGACCACCGGCGCATTGAGATGGGCCCACACCGGCCGCGACGGCACGCGGGTCCACGACCGCTTGAGCCGCAGGAACCGTCGCTCGTATCCATAGTAAGAGGCCGCCGCCAGGGCGATCGTCAGTCGGGCGTTCACGTCCTCCGCGGGCTGGTCCAGCCGAACAGCGCCGAGCGGGTCCTCAATGGCAAGCCGAGCGAGTACCGCCTGCGCGACCGCCGCGAGGTCAACTGGAAGCCGCAGCTCGCGAAGGCGATCGAGGCGTTCGAGCAGAACGGATTCTTCATCCTGGTCGACGACCGGCAGGCCGAGGGGCTGGACGATGAGCTGACGATCGGCCGCGGGACGGTCGTGAGCTTCGTGAAGCTGACTCCGCTCGTGAGGGGATGATCCGAATCGGCCTGCACGACCCCTCGGGGGGCGTACAGGCCGCCGAGTCGGGGCCTCGACTCGCCGGGTGGATCCGCGGAATCGGCGAGATCGGCCGAGAATCTTCCTGCCGACGGCATTCGGCACGCACCATCCGTCGTCGCGACGATTCTGAGGATGCCCTGTAACGTTTCTCGCCGTTCGCGAGGGAGACATGGGACGGAGGCGGGCGCACCGAATGGAGGAGCCGACGATGCCGGACACCGACGAGCTTGTGGACGACGCGGCGAACGGCGACGGTGCCGCCGTGCAGGAGCTGTTCGCCCGGCATCGCGACCGGCTGCGTCGGATGGTCGCCGCCCGCATCGACCCCCGGTTGGCCGCCCGCGTCAACCCGTCGGACGTGGTCCAGGAGGCCCTGGGGGACGCGGCGCGTGCCCTGCCGGCGTTCCTGCGGGAGCGGCCGCTGCCCTTCGCCGACTGGCTGCGACAGTTCGCCTGGGACCGACTGATGAAGCTGCACCACCACCACATCGGCACGCAGCGTCGGAGCGTCGTCCGCGAGCGGCGCGAGCTCACCCTGCCCGACGAGACCGCCCACGAGCTGGGGGCCCGCCTGGCGGCGAGCGGCACGAGCCCGAGCCAGAACCTCATCCGGGAAGAGACGATCCGGCGCGTCCGCAAGGCGATGGCCGCGCTGGGGCCCGACGACCGTGAGATCCTCGGCCTCCGCCACGTCGAGCAGCTCTCGATGGCCGACGTGGCGGAGCAGTTGGGAATCCGCGAGGGGACGGCGCGGGTCCGACACCTGCGGGCCCTGCGCCGCCTGAAGGAAAGACTGGAGGATGTGCGATGATCCACGGGCCGCCGACGGGGTCCACCATCGAGATGCCGCCGGCCGTCCGGCAGCCCGACGACGAGACTCGCCTCGCCGAGCTGATCCAGGAGTTCCTCGATCGCGTCCGGTCGGGCGAGCCGATCGACGCCGAAGGGTTCGCCGCCGCGAACCCCGACCACTCCCGGGCGCTTCGGGAACTGATCCCGACCCTCCTGGCCGCGGACGGGCTCGGCGAGTGGACGGACCGGGAAGGCGGCGGCGACGGCCCGCGAAGGCGGGACTGGCCCGACACCGAGCGGCTGGGCGACTTCCGCATCTTGCGGACGATCGGCCGCGGCGGCATGGGGGTCGTCTACGAAGCCGAGCAGGTCTCACTGGGCCGGCGGGTGGCGCTCAAGGTCCTCTCCTTCGCCGGCGAGCCCGACGACCGCCAGCTCGCTCGCTTCCGCGTCGAGGCCCACGCGGTCGCGGCGCTGAATCATCCGCATATCGTCCCCCTGTTCGCCACCGGCTACGAGCGGGGAATCCCCTATCTCGCGATGCCGCTCGTCGCGGGGCGATCCCTGGCCCAGCTCATCGCCGAGCGTCGCCAATCCGGGATGACCGGCCTGGCCGCGGCCGAGGCGGCGCGCCTGGGACTCCAGGCAGCCGAGGCGCTGGACCATGCCCACGGCGTGGGGATCCTCCACCGCGACGTCAAGCCGGCCAACCTGCTGGTCGACCCGGCCGGGCACCTCTGGGTCGTCGATTTCGGGCTGGCGCAGGTGCAGGGGCGCGGCGAGGTGACCGCCACCGGCGACGTCCTCGGCACCCTGCGATACTCCAGCCCCGAGCAGGCGAGCGGCCGCCGCCTGCTGGACCAGCGCACCGACATCTATGCGATCGGCGCGACGCTTTATGAGTTGCTGACGCTCCGGCCGGCGTTCGACGGCAACGACCGCGCCGTCCTGCTCCGCCAGATCGCCGGAGACGAGCCGACGCCGCCGCGCCGGCTCGTCCGGACGATCCCCCGCGACCTGGAGACCGTCGTGCTCAAGGCGATGGCCCGCGAGCCCGCGGCCCGCTACGAGTCGGCCCGCGAGCTGGCCGACGACCTGGGCCGGTTCCTGCAAGACCGGCCGATCCGGCGCGCCGCCCCGGCCCGGCCGAGCGTGCCGCCCGCTCGGCGCGACGCCACCGCCCCGCCGTCGTCGCCGGGCTCGTCGTCGCGGCCCTCGCGGTGGCAGGCCTCGCGGCCGGCGCGATCCTGCTGTGGCAGGAGCGGGGCCGCACGGGCCGTCAGCAGTCGCAGACGCGCGAGAACCTCCGGCTCGCCCTCCTCACGCTCGAGCAATACCAGGACGCCACGGTCGGCGGCGATTACAGCCGCGACCCCGAGCGGGGCCAGGGTGTCGAGTCGCTCCAGGTCAACGTCGTCCGCCTCTATTCGCGATTGATCGCCCAGAACCCCGGCGACCGCGGTACGCGGCTCCGCGCCGCGCAGGCCCTCCGCCGGCTGGCCAACATCCGCGCCGGGCTGAGCCCGACGCTCGCCGAGCGCATCCGCCGGGGCGATGCCGACGCCTCCTACGCCGAGTCGGCCACCCTGCTGGCCGCCCTCGACGCGGAGGCCCCGGGCGACCCGGGCGTCCTCGAGGAACTCGGCCGCGTGCTCTCGGACCGGGGTTGGCTTCTGCGCTCCGGGTCGATCCCAGCCGCCGTCGGCCGGGCAGAGCCCGCCCTGCGCGCGGCCATGGCGATCCAGGACCGCCTGGCGGCCGAGCATCGCTCCGAGCCGAGGCACCGGCTCGCGCTGGCCGAGTCGTGCGTCCGGCTGAGCTATACGCTGGGCTTCGCCGCCCGCGGCGAAGAGGTCGAGGACATCCTGGGTCGCGCCCTGCGGATCCGAACCGCGCTGGACGACGGCTCGCCGGCCTCGCTCGAGGGGATCGCCGAGGTCCATGGCCGCCTCGGCCACCTGATGCTGGCGACCGGCCGCGTGGCCGAGGGCATGGCGTCGCTCGACCGCGCCCTCGCGGCGCTCGCCGGGCTGGCGTCCCGGGCCAGGTCGGATCCCGCCCACAGCCGGGCCCTGGCCGAGCTCACGACCCGCATCTGCTGCCCCACGCTATGCACCCCGGCACTCGCCGACACCCTGGCGCCCTACTTCCTCCGGGCCGCGGAGACCTGGCAATCGGCCGCCGCCGACTTCCCCGGCCTGCCCGAGTTCCGCGAGGGGCTTGCCGGCGCCTGGACGCGCCACGCCGCGCTGATGAAGGACGCCGGCCGATCGGCCGACGCGCAGTCGGCCCTGCTTCGCGGCGTGGACGCACTGGCGGGGATCCAGGCCGCCCACCCGTCCGTCCGGCGCTACTGCAACCATTTGGCCGGGCTCCACCTTCGCCTCGCCGACTGCCTCGACGAGTCGGACCGCCCGGCCGATGCCCTCCCGCACCTGGAGCGAGCCCTGATGCTCGCGCCCGACGATTTGCCGCATCGGGCGGACGTCGCGAGGCGGCTCGCCGTCTGCCCCGACCCGGCCGGGCGCGGCCCTGCTCGGGCGATCGAGCTCGCCCGCCCGCTGCTGGCCATGCGGCCCGATAGCGGGTCGCTGTGGCAGACCCTCGGCCTCGCCCGCGCCCGGGCCGGCGACTGGGCGGGCGCGTCCGAGGCGCTCGAGCGATCGGCGTCGCTTCGCGGCCAGGACGTCGCCGGCTGCCTGGCGCTGGCCATCGCCCGCCAGCACCGCGGTGATCGCCGCGGTGCCCGCGCGCTCCACGCCGAGGCCATCGCCGCCCTGGCCGAGGCCCGGCGTCTGTCGCACCGCGCCGACCCGGAACGCGGCCATCTCCGCCGCCTCCAGGACGAGGCTGCCGCGCTGCTCGGCCCCGCGACGAGCCCGACGCCCGTCCCCTGAGCGCCCGGACCCATCGGCCACCAACCGCGTGAACGGTACGGCCAGGACCGGCCGGACGCCCCCGCTGCGCCGACATCTCGCCGACGCGCCCGACCTCGTCGCGGCGACGGGAGCGGGCGTGCGCGCGCCGCCGGCCCCCAGGCCCGGCGCCCCGGACCACCCCCGCGCCTCGGGTCGTTGAGGCGCATCGTTGCTGGATTCCTCGGAGATTATGCGCATGAGATTCTCGGTTCGCTCCACCCGACGGCTCGCTCGGGCCACGTTCCTGGGCGGGCTCCTGGCCGCCTTCGTCCACGGCGAGCCCGCCTGCGCGGGCTACATCTTCACCAGCCTGGGGACCCTCGGCGGCCCCACCAGTGCGGCCTTCGGCGTCAATGGCTCGGGCGAGGTCGTCGGCCACTCCACCACCGCCGGCGGCCAGACCCATGCCTTCGCCGACACCGGGGGCAAGATGACCGACCTCGGCACGCTCGGCGGCACCTTTTCCGAGGCCAACGGCCTGAATTCGCTGGGCCAGGTCGTCGGCGATTCCTACACGGGCTCCACCGGCACGACCGACCGCGCGTTCCTCTACAGCGGCGGCGTGATGACCAATCTCGGCACCCTGGGCGGCGCGATCAGTACCGCCTACGCCATCGACGATTCGGGCCAGATCGCCGGCAAGTCCACCAATTCGAGCAACCAGTACAATGCATTCCTCTATCAGAACGGGCACATGACCAACCTGGGGACGCTGGGCGGCACCTTCAGCACCGGGATTGGCATCAACAACTCCGGCGAGGTGGTCGGCCGGGCCAGCCTCGCGAATGGCGATCAGCACGCGTATTCGTATGCCAACGGGAAGATGACCGACCTGGGCACCCTCGGCGGCACGGCCAGCAGCGCCATCGGCATCAACAGCCAGGGCGACATCGTGGGCGACGCCACCACCGCCAGCGGCCAGACCCACGCGTTCCTCGACCACGACGGGACGATGACCGACCTGGGCACCCTCGGCGGCACGTATAGCAGTGCCTCGGCGATCAATGACTCGGGCGTGATCGTCGGCGCCCTGTTCACCACGGACGATTCGCTCGATGCCTTCGTCGATGTGAAGGGCCAGATGTATGACCTGAACAACCTGGGCATCGCCGCCGGCGGACTCCAGTTCGAATACGCCGTGTCGGTCAACAACGCCGGCCAGATCGCCGGCTATGGCGTGGACGCCTCGGGCAATCAGATGGCCTTTCTCCTGACCCCGACGTCCGTCCCCGAACCCACCGGCGCCGTCCTGCTCCTGCTGGGTGCCGGCGGCGTCCTGGTCGGCCGTCGCTGCCGGGCGGGCCGCCGATCCCCCGCACGCTCGCGGGTCGGCTGACGCAATGCCGCCGGGTCCCGCCCGGGCCTACCGGTCCGTCCGTCGCCGTCGTGACGCCGCAACCTCCCTGGACCGCCCGGCCGCGGCACCATCCCATGGCCGGGCGGCACCGGGCGATGGCCGGCCCAGCTAAAGCGCGGAACGGTCGTTTGGCTTATAGTCCAACGAGAGGTCCCGGCCCGGCCCGGCCCGTTCCGGTCCTTCCCGGTCGGTCTCGGCCCGCCCGATCGCTACAACGGATCGGCCCGGTCCGGGGCCAAAGACCGGCCCGGCCCGCATCGGTCTCCTTGTAGGAGGGAGCTCCAGCTCCCGATCCGGTCGGCCGGCCCGATCGCCGGCAGGAGCCGACTCCTACAACGGATCGGCCCGGTCCGGGGCCGGCCGACCGGCCACCGGATCGCCGGCAGGAGCCGGCTCCTGCAACGGCCCGGCCCGCGTCTTTTTTCAGGAGGGAGCTCCTGCTCCCGATCCGGTCGGTCCCGATCCGCGCGGCATCGGCCCGCCCGATCGCCGGCAGTAGCCGGCTCCCACAAAAGACCGGCCCGGCCCGATCCGATCGGTCCGATGCGACCGGGTCGGCCCGGGTCCGCGGTCGGTGGACTTCGGTCCCTCGTGCTTATGCTAACCATGCTTTACTCGCTCTAGTACGGCACCCCCGCGGCCCGCGCGGCCTTCAGGGCGTTGGCGTACCACTCCAGCTCGTCGAGGAACCGGGCGGCGCGGGGGACGTAGGACTGGTCGAGCGGGCGGCCCTCGTCGTCGAAGGCGTCCTGGACGCGCGGGACCGGCAGCAGCGACGGGATGCTCGGCGTGCCGAGCTCGCAGAGCATCGCCCGCAACTGCATCGCGGCCCGCACGCCGCCGAAGGCGCCGGCCGAGTAGCAGGCGATCGCCGACGGACGCCAGAAGTACTCCTCGAGGAAATGGTCGAGCAGGTTCGAGAGCGCCGGCGGGATGCTGTGGTTGTATTCGCCCGAGACGATGACGAAGGCGTCCGCCGCGCGGATCCGACTGGCCAGGCGCTCCAGGACCTCGGGCCGCTGGTCGGCGGGATACTCCTTGTACATCCGGTCGAGCAGCGGGAGTGGCTCCTCGGCCGGATCGACCAGGGTCGCGCGTGTGCCCGCGTTCGAGGCAGGTCTGGCGGATGAACCGCGCGGCCTTGATCCCCCGGCGATCGCGCCGGACCGAGCCGTAGATGATCAGGATGTCGAGTGCCATGGTCGTATCCCGTTGATTACACCGGCCGCGACGGCACGCGGGTCCACGCCCGCTTGAGCCGCAGGAACCGGCGCTCGTATCCGTAGTAAGAGGCCGCCGCCAGCGCGATCGTCAGCGCCAGGGCGCCGATCGACAGCAGCTCGGTCTTGTTGGGGAACCAGCCGAGCTTGTTCATCAGTCGTTCGCGGGTCCAGAGCGCGACCTCGTGGTACATGTAGAGCCCGTAGCTGATCTTCCCCAGCCAGACGAGCCGCGAGTACGCCAGCGCGGACCGCAGCCAGCCCTTGCCCCACACGGCCACCATCACGATCCCCACGCCGCAGAGCCAGACCCAGACGAAGTCCCAGGTCCGATGCGTGTAGGTCCCCGGGACCTTGTCGTGCCCGAGATCCGGCCAGGTCATGACCCAGCCGGCGGCCAGGTAGAGCGGCCACTGGAGCCATCGCAGCCATCGGGTCAGCCGCGGGCGGTCGCGGTCCCAGCCCAGCACCATCGCCAGCAGTACGCCGCTCAGCAGCGTGTCGAACTGCGCGAACGTGTTGAACACGATCATGAGCTGCGTCTCGTAGCGATGGGCGAACCAGCATCGCGCACGGCGATCGAGCCGGCGATCATCGCCGCGACCAGCGGGACGCGGAACCGGGGCGACACCACCGCGACGAACAGCGGCACGACCAGGTAGAACTGCTCCTCGACGCAGACGCTCCAGAGCACGCTGAGCCAGTCGGGGGCCGGCCGCACCAGGGCCATCGACCAGTTGCCGGCGAAGACCAGGAACGGCCAGAGGTGCACGCGAAGCAGCTCGCGATGGTAGGGGGTACCGAGCTGGCCGTCGAGCCCGGGCAGCACGAAGAAGCCGATCGCGACCACCAGGTAATACAGCGGCCAGATCCGCAGGATGCGCCGGACCCAGAACGCGCGGAGGGCGATCCGGCCGTAGCGTGCCTCCTCGCGGAGCAAGAGCGTCGTGATCAGGTAGCCGCTGAGGATGAAGAAGAGCTGGACGCCGTACCCGCCGTTGCCGCGCAGGGCGCGGGCGGCCGCGCGGCCGATGACCTGGCGCACGATGCTCTCGGGGAAGCCGCCGTGGAACAGGAAGACCATCAGGAAGGCGATGAACCGCAGGCCGTCGAGCTCGGGGAAGTAGATCCGCTCGTCGCGCCGTCGGGCGCCGACGTCGCGACGGGCGCCGACGTGGCGTCGGGCAACTCCGTCGCGGTCATCGTCTCGGGCTGGTCGTGCGGCATGGCGGTTGGCTCGGTCATGTTGAGGCATCCGCGGCCGGGCGGCCCCGGCGCGACGCCTCGGCCCAGGCGAGGATGCGCGTCGACCAGCCGGTCGGCCAGGTCGTCGCCCGGCTCGAGGGTCTCGGGCTCGGCGCCGGGGCGGACCAGGTGGAGCGTGTGCTCGCCGCGACGCAGGGTCTGGAGGTCGTTGGCGACCGTCAGGTCGGCGCGGTTGTCGCGGTTGGCCGCGTCGGCGCGGCGGATCAGCTCGGCCCGGCGGGACGTCCGAGAGCAGCTTGAAGCCGACCAGGTAGGCCGAGGGGGACCAGTCGCGGACCGACCGGATGACCTTGGGCGTCCGGCGGCACGCGCACGACGAGGGACTCGGAATCGGAGCCGATCTTGCCCGCGACCGGGCTCGGGCTCGAAGTCGGAGACCGCCATGGCCAGGACGGCGACGTCGATCGGCCGGGCCGCCAGGGTCGCCCGGAGCGTCTCGGCGTAGTCGGCGGCCGTGCCCCTGCGCCAGCGGGACGAGGTGCAGGCGATCGCGCAGGCCCAGCCATCGGCGTCGGAGCCGCGTCAGCCGGGCCAGCTCGGCGGACGGGTCGGCCGCGTCGAGCGCGAACCGGCGCCAGGCGGTGGAGCGGGACCATGGCCGAAGTCGCGTGGACGTGCCACACCGACGACCCCCTGGTCGAGGAACGCCTCGGCGATCGCCGCCGCCAGCCGGCCCGATGAGACATTCGTCAACAGCCGCACGTCATCCACCGGCGCGATCGTCCCGCCGCCTGTCACCACGACGTTCATGTCGGTTGTTCGTCCCGTGTCCGTTGTTCGTTGTCCGTTGTGGGCCGGGCCCGGAATTCCTACAGTGGTCTCGAGAGCCGCCGTCGGGCAGACGGACGGCCGGCCCTGGCATGGGGAGTCGTCTCGCCGGCTCCGAATTACCTCGCGGTCGCCGAGCTGACCGGCCCTCGACGACCGAAGACGAAGGACAACGGACCGATGACCATCGAGAGTGAGCTCTTCGAGGAGATGGCGCGGTGGCCGATCTTCGACCCGCACACGCACATCGACCCGCACCGCCCGGCGGCGCGGCACTTCGACGAGGTGCTGGGCTACCACTACTATACCGAGCTCGCCCACTCGGCGGGGATGCCGGCCGACCGGGTCGCGCCGGACCTCGATCCGGACACCCGGGCGCGGAACCTCGCCGAGTGGCTCGACCGGATCGATTCCACGGTCCAGTACTCCTGGCTGCTGGAGATCGCCCGGACGTTCCATCGGTTCCCGCACGACCGGATCACGCCCGCGGACGATCGGCGAGCTGCTCGAGCGGGCCGATCACCGGCAGGACGGCGCGGCGTGGGACCGCGAGGTCTGGGCGTCGAGCCGGCTGGAGGCCGTCTTCCTGACCAACGAGTTCGACGACCCGCTGGAGGGCTGGGACACCTCGGCGTATCGTCCCGTGCCTGCGGACCGACGACCTGGTGCTGAAGCTGCACGAGCCGCGGACGATCGAGCGGCTGCGCGCCGCCTCGGGGGTCGACGTGCAGGATCTGCGCCGGGCTGCGTACGGCGATCGGCGGGCTGTTCGAGAAGTTCGTCGGGCCGGGGCGCGCGGGCCTGCGCCATCAGCCTGCCGCCGGACTTCGTCCCGCGGCGGGCGACGCCGCGCCGCGCGGTCACGCCGATCCGCAAGGCCCTCCACGGCATGGACCTCCGGCCCGACGAGCGGGACGAGATCCGCTGCGCCGTGTTCTGGATGCTCGCCGAGCTCTGCGCCGAGTTCCGCCTCCCGTTCGACCTGATGATCGGCCCGGTGCGGAACGTCTATCCCGCCGGGGTCGCCGGCGGCCGCGACCTCTTCGACCGCCGGGTCAGCCTGCACGACTATCGCGAGCTGTTCAACCATTTCGCCGGCGTCACCTTCCCGGTCTCGACCCTGTCGCCCGACGCCGCCGCCGAGCTGGTCGCTTATGCCTGGATCTTCCCCAACGTGCTGCCGATGGGGCACTGGTGGTACGCGAACGTCCCGGCCTTCATCGCGGCCGGACCTGCGGGCGCGGATCCAGGCCCTGCCCAAGGTCAAGCTGCTGGGGTACTACTCCGACGCCTACAAGCTGGAATTCATCCTGCCGAAGTTCAACATGTACCGCCGGGTCCTGGCGGAGGTCCTGGCCGACGAGGCTATCCGCGGGCCGCGGTTGGACGGTCGACCAGGCGCTGGAGCTGGCCCGGCTGATCCTGCTGGAGAACCCCCGCCGGGTGTTCGACGGCGCGAGGCCCGGGCCGCGAGTTCGCCCGCGGCGATTTGACCCGGGCGGCAATGCAGGGCATGCTAGGGTATGCGGCGCGATCGGCCTCGGGCCGGGTTCGTCGTCCGGTGATGCCCCGGTGCACCGGACCGGCCCCGCTTCGCCCGCACGGCACGCACCAAACGGCACAACACGAAGGTCACGGTCGAGCGGGATTTGCGGCCCGGCGGGGCTCGGGGCCCGTTTCCCGACAGGGGACAGCCGCCATGTGGAACAGACGACGCGACGGCACCAGATCGGCGGTCCTGGCCCTGAGCCTGGCTCTCGGGGCGGTGGGTGGACGGTCCACGCCCAGTCGCTCTCCACGGGCTGTCGTCGGAGCGGTGCGGCACCGGCGCCGGGGCCGGCGCGATGTCGTCGGCGGACACCGGCGCCGGCGGGGCCATGACCGGGTCCACCGACAGCGGGTCCGGCATGATGTCCGGCGCGGGGGCCCGGCGCCCGCTGATGCAGTCCGATGCGGGCGCTGCCGCTGGGCCCGCGGCGAGCGGGGGCCGTCGCCTTACGGGCCGGGCGTGGACGTCTCGTTCCCCACCGACCCCTTCCTGGTCCCCTTCCTCGTGCCGCAGCAGGTGGACAACCCGCTGGAAGGCCCCGCGGTGGGCCGGGTCCGCGCTCGACCGTGCTCGACGGACGCCCGCCGGATCACCGACCCGGCCGAGCGTAGCCTGGCCCTGCGGCAGATCGCCAACGGCGCGATCGCCGGCAATCAACTGGTCCTGGCGCACAACACGCTGGAAGAGTCGATCACCGCCTCGTCGCACGTGACCGTGCCCCTGGTCCGCGACCAGCGGCTCATC
This sequence comes from uncultured Planctomycetota bacterium, assembly GCA_963771445.1. Classification (GTDB taxonomy): domain Bacteria; phylum Planctomycetota; class Planctomycetia; order Isosphaerales; family Isosphaeraceae; genus JAKAUH01. The sequence continues at coordinate 28,993 of CAVYTQ010000011.1, forward strand.
GGCCTGGTCATGTCGCTGACGGCGCTCTCCGACGCCCTGCTGCGGGTGGCCAGCGAGAATCGGGGCATGAACGCCCCGGCCGATGAGGCCCAGACCTGGCGGGCCTCGACCCCGCGTCCGAAGCATTCGGAGCCCGACCGTGATGATCCGGATGGCGCGGCTGGAGTGGCGATCGCGCCGTCTACCTGGCCTCGATCATCAGCAACCCGACCTATCGCAACGAGATGCTCTACCACGTGGCCGAGGATGAGGCGGTCGGCAGCTCCCGGGTCGCCAACGACCTCCCGCGGGGGAGCCTCGACATGAACTCGCTGGGCTACCGGCCGGCCGGCCGAGCTGGCCCGCGGTGCCGCGGGGCCGGCCGCCGTTCCCAATGCTCCCGATCGCCCAGCCGCCCGCGGGTCACCCGCGAGGAATCGCCCGCCCGTAGGTGCCCCCCGTCCCGATGCGCCCGCACCGCTGCCCCGAGCCGGACGCCGGGCCAACGGACGACGGGACGATGACGGCGACGTGGACTCGGCCCATTGAACAAGCTCGCCGACGAGATCCTGGTGGACGCCTGGAACGTCGCCCGCGAGGCCGACCGTCTGATCTGGAAGAACCGCGCGATGGTGCGGATCGCCCTGGAGGCGTCCGACTCGCGGCAATTCACGCGGGGCCTGGAGCTCGCCCGCACGATCGGGAACGCCGAGTCCCGCTCCGAGGCCCTGCTGCTCCTGGCCGACGCCCAGTGCCGTCGGAGCCTGGATGAGGCCGCCGCCCGCGTCGAATCCTTGACGGCATTCGCCGGCGGTGCCGTCATGCGGGAATTGAAGCGGCCCGAATGGACGACCCGCGATGTACGATGCGCCTCAGCGCCGGTCGCCACCCCGGCCTACCAGGCCGCCGCCGAGTCGGTCGCCTCGATCCCGCAGGACGGCCTTCGCGGCGTCATGGCGGGCTTCCTGATCGACAGCCTGATCGGCGCGGGTCGCTTCGAAGACGCCCGCGCCTGCACGTCCATCTATCCCGACGAATCCGAGCGGTTCGTCGCCCTGGGCGCCATCGCCGAGGCCCAGGGCCGTCGCGGCCTGGCCGCCTCCGCCCGGAAGTGGATCGCCGCCGAGGCCCCCGAGGCCTACCGCCCGGCCCTTCATCGACGGGTGGTCACCGGCGTGCTCTGGGCCGTCGAGAACGAGCGGAGCAAGGAACTGCCCACCGGCGCCGACGCTCCGGCTCCCATCCGCTGAGCGGCCAGATCGATCCTGCGGGAGGGCGAGCTCAATGCGTGGGGGACGCGGATGATCCGGGAGCGTCCGCGTTCGCGGCCACGGCACTCGCCTTCTTGGTCACGGCGTCCGACTTCGCGACCACGGCATCCGACTTCGGTTTCTCGACCTTCGCGACGGCCTGGGCCGGGGTTTCCGGCTTCTTCCGCTCGGCGTCATTCGGGTCGATATATCGGGTGGGTGAGCACTCGATATCGGAGGCGAAGCGCTCCGGCCTGGGATGATCGGCGCGGCGATAGATCATCCGGCATTCCTTGATTTTGAGGACGTCCGCCTGACTTCGGCTGGCGGTCCGACCGAATTTCGCGATCTTTAATATTTCTGCCGGAACTTCGGGGCTGATTTCGGCGGTGTTCGACCGGTCGATCTTGAGGGTGCGTGAGCCTTCCGTAACCTCCTCGGCCCGAACGATTTCATAGCCGTCGGGGAAATGCGTGGCCATCATCTTCTCGGCCTTGCGATGGAAATAGGTCGGCCATCGGTCGGTGTTCTCGGGCATGCCGATCACGCCGAAGGTCCCATCCTGGTAGACATATCGCACCGAACCGGTCGTGGCGCAGCCCGGCGAGAGTGCGGCGAACAGGGCGAAGCGGACGATCCAGACGCGCATGGTATCCTCCCCAGCGCGAGTACCGAATTTACCCTTGACGGCCAATTGTAGCGGGTGAATGGGAAAAGTCTAAAGTCAGCGGGGCGTGATTTCGGCAGAGGTGTGTTTCTTGTCAAGGCAAAAATCGCGCCGAATTGACTGGGATATGAGTGGGAAATGCGGGGCCATGCTGCTCCGCCCAACGCGCTGAAATGTGTGCGGTGGATGGTGGACCGGGGGAGGCCAACCGGCGACGTCAGTCGCCGGGTCTCTGCGGACATCACCCGGCTGTTGCGTCGCACCACCCGGCGACTGACGTCGCCGGTTCGCCCGGCCGCCGCGACCCCTCACTCGGCGACTCCGGCGACCCATCGTTCGCGCGCACCCGATGCCGCCGTCGTCGCGATATCCAGCGCAAACCCCACCGAGGGGCTTGAACGGCTACTGGCTGTCGATTCCTTTTATCAGTGGCAAAACGGACCGCCGCCAATTACCTTCGGAGTCGTGGTTCGATCGATGGAGCCCGATTCCTGTTTGATCCATGGCCCATCGAGCAGGCCCCGTGCAAGATGGAGGTTGCCGCCTTGACCCGCCGCCGGATGATTTGCCTCGGCCTGACGGGATCGGTCGCCGCGGCCTGGCTCCGGGGTCGGGCGGCTGCCCACGCGCGGCCGGACGCGGCCAGCGATCGCCGCGAGGACCTGGCGATCGACGACGCGACGGCGCTTTTGTATCCCCGGCAGGCCCCGTTGATCCCCGCGGCCGGGCTGAAGGACGCGCGGGCCGTCTGGAGCCACATCCCGGGGCAGCCGGATCGCGGCGTGCTGGTCTACCTCCACGGGCATAATGGCTACGTCACGGTCGACGCGGGCGGCAAGCCCCGCGTGCCCGACTGGGCCGCCGGCGACGACGCGGCCCGCAAGGGCGCCTCGGGCAAGCCGCCGGCACCCCTGGTCTATGGGCTCGATCGGCTGGACGAGAAGCCGACGGGCAAGCACCCGATCGTCCTGGTGCCGGAGGTCAGCACGCTGGCCACCGGCTCGTTCTGGGCCAGGGAGCCCGCCGGCCAGTATGCCGATCCCGATCGCCTGGGCCGGCTGGTCGCCGATTGCCTCGACCACCTCGCCGACCTTCGACGCCATGATGGCCGCGGCTACCTGCCGGCCGGTTTCGGCGTCCGACCCGATGCCGCCGACCGCCCGGCACTCGATCGGGTTTACCTCTGCGGCCATTCGGGCGCGGGCCTGCCGATGGAGGAAGCGGCCGTCTCCAGGCTGATCCTCCCCGGCGGCGGCGTGCCGGCGGACCTCTGGCTTTTCGACTGCACCTACTGGTCCAGGGTTGACGGCTTCCTCCGGTTCTGCGCCCGATGGAAGGCCGAGGGCCGGCTGGCCGGCGGCCGTCGGGATGCCTCGCGGTTCGTCTGCGTCTATCGCCCGCGGACCCAGACCGAGAAGGTCGCCGACGCGCTCCGCGCCGAGGTCGCGCGGGCCATCGACGCCGAGCCCTCCACGCTGGTCGTCGACCATACTCCCGAAAACCTCGAGACAGACGTCCGCCCCGCGCTCGGGCGCGCCGGGGCGATCTTCGTGCGGACTCACCTGCGCACGACGCGATCCCCACCGCGTTCATCCCCGAGCTACTCCGCACCGCGGCCGCGGCATCGTGACCCGACGTGTTTCCTCGCGCACCCGGAGGGATCGGCCATGAGACGACTTGCCCTGGCCGTGCTATCGTTCTGCGGGCTGATGGTGGCCGCCGGTCGGGGCGAGGCGGCGCCGGGGCGGCCCAACGTCGTCCTGATCATCGCCGACGACATGGCCCGCGAGGATTGTGGGGCTTACGGGAACGCCGCGGTTCGCACGCCGAACATCGATCGGCTGGCCCGCGAGGGGATGCGGTTCGACCGGGCGTTCGTCACGGCCAGCTCGTGCAGCCCCAGCCGGTCCAGCATCCTGACGGGGCGGTACCCTCATAACACCGGCGCCGACGAGCTGCACTGGCCGCTGCCGGGCGATCGGATCTCGTTCGTCGAGCGGTTGAAGGCCGCCGGCTACTGGACGGCCGCCGCCGGCAAGTGGCACCTGGGCGACGCCGTGAAGGACCGGTTCGACCTGGTCCGCGAGGCCGATCCCTCGGGGTTCCAGCTCGGTGCGGGCCAGGACGGCGGCTCGCGGATGTCGGCGAAGGGTGCGGGCGAGGCGAAGAGCGGCTGCGACCGGTGGGTGCCCGTGCTGCGGGAGCGGCCGCGCGACCGGCCGTTCTTCCTCTGGCTGGCGTCGCTGGACCCCCACCGCGACTACGAGCCGGGGGCGATCAACCCGCCGCACCGGCCGGCCGACGCGGTCGTCCCGCCGTACCTGCCGGACGTCCCCGAGGTCCGCGCGGACCTGGCGCAGTACTACGACGAGATCGGCCGGCTCGACCGGTTTGTCGGCGAGGTGCTCGCGGAGCTCGACCGCCAGGGCGTCGCCGACGAGACGGTCGTCCTGTTCCTGAGCGACAACGGCCGCCCGTTCCCGCGGTGCAAGACGACGCTGTACGACAGCGGGATCGCCACGCCGCTCCTGGTCCGATGGCCGGGGCACGTCCGGCCGGGAGGCCGTTGCGAGGGGCTGGTCAGCACCATCGACATCGCCCCGACGGTCCTGAAGCTCGCGGGGCTGCCGCCGGGCGCGACCTTCCAGGGCAAGGACTTCTCGCCGATGCTCGCGGATCCGTCGGCGAGGGTCCGCGACCTGGTGTTCGCCGAGCGGAACTGGCACGACTACGCCGCGCATGGTCGCGCGGCACGTTCGGAGCGGTTCAAGTACATCCGCAACGACGACACCGCGCGCCCGCTGACGCCGCCGGCCGACGCGGTGCGCAGCCCGACCTTCCGCGCCATGCAGCGCCTGAATGCCGGCGGCAAGCTGCCGCCGGCGCAACTCGCTTGCTTCGCCAGCCCCCGACCGGCCGAGGAGCTTTACGACGTCGAGGCCGACCCGCATGAGCTGGTCAACCTGGCCGGCGACCCGAAGCTCGCCGGTGAGCTCGGCCGGCTGCGGAGTGCCCTGGCGAGCTGGGGGCGCGCGACCTCGGACGCGACGCCCGACGCCTTCCGGCTGACCCCCGATGAGTTCGACCGCGAGACGGGCGAGCCGCTGCCGAACCGCGTGCGTCCGCGCCGGCCGCCGGCCCCCGCGCGGGGCGACGCCGCGCCGTGAGTCCCCGCCGGCGCCGGCGGGTGCACCAGGCCGCGGGGATTCCGTGGATCTTTCCGACGCGTCCGGGGGGTAAGATGGTGCGGTCCGCGTCCGAGGCCCGGGGTCCGACCGATGATTCCGGTCGGCGCAGAATCCAGACCGCGCGAGGTCGATCCGATGCAAGCGATCGCTGGGGGAGTGCTGGTCGTCGCGGGCCTGATCCTGGCGCAGGGCCTGCTGGTCCTGGCCGAGGCGGCGCTGGGCGGCGCGCGGAAGTCTCGGCTGAAGGACTGGGCGGCGCGGGGAGACCGGGGCGCCGAGGCGGCGATCCGGCTGGGCGAGGACCCGCGCCGATATGTCCCGAGTCTCCGGGCGGCCGGGACGTTCCTCGGCACCATGGCCGGTGTCTACGCTGGTTGGGCGCTGGTGCCGGAGCTCGGTCGGGCGGTGGCGCGGGCCGGCTGGACGGGCCCGGCGCGCGAGGTGGCGACCTTGCTGGGCGTGGCGGTCCTGGTCGCGCTGGGGACTCTGGCGCTGGCCGGCGCGGTCCCCGGCCGGCTGGCGTCGCACCGGCCCGAGGCGACCGCGCGGCTGGTCGCGCGGCCCGTGAGTGTCCTGTCGGCCGCGACCGGTCCGCTGGCCGCCGCCCTGGGCGCCGCGATCGACCGGGTCCTCGGCGGCCGGCCGGCCGCCGGTGCCGCCATCAGCGAGGAGTCGATCCGCGACCTGATGCGCGTCGGCACCCGCGCGGGCGTGTTCGAGGAGGCCGAGCACGAGATGGTCAAGCGCGTCCTTCGCTTCGGCGACCGACGCGCCCGCGCCTTGATGACCCCGCGCAACAAGATCGTCTGGATCGACCTGGGCGACTCGCCCGAGGAGACCCGCCGCAAGGTCATCGGCAGCCCGTATTCGCGATATCCCGTCTGCGACCAGGGGCTCGACAACCTGCTGGGGATCGTCCACGTCAAGGACCTGTTGGGCCACGGCGGGGAGGTCGAGCCCTTCCGAATCAAGGGGCGGCTGACGATGCCCGCGTTCCTCTACGAGGGGACGCTGGGGCTCAAGATCCTGGAGATGCTACGCGCCTCGGGCACCCATAGCGCCGTCGTGCTCGACGAGTATGGGACGGTCGAGGGCCTGTTGACCCTCACCGACATCCTCGAAGCCATCGTCGGCGACATCCCCGACCGCGCCGGCGAGGAGGCGCCCGCGCCAGCCGGCACCCCGACGGCTCGTGGCTGCTCGACGGCCGGCTGCCGCTCGACGAGTTCAGCGACCTGCTCGACCGGCCCGACCTGCCCCGCGGCGACTTCCACACGCTCGCCGGACTGGTCGTCGCGCACCTCGGCCGAATCCCCGGCGTCGGCGAGTCCTTCGAAGCCTGGGGCCTGCATGTCGTGGTCGTCGACATGGACGGCAACCGCGTCGACCGCCTGCTCGTCCGGCCGGCGGGATCGGACAGGGGTTCGATCACATGACCCGGGAATCGCCGGCGAATCCCGGCGGGTCGAATGACGCGCAGCGGCGGTGCGAGGCCGTCCGCCGGAACGAGCTCCCTCAGGTGCCCAGCCAGTTCGACAGGGTCAGGCGGGCGGATTCGGCCCATCGGGCAAGGATCGCCATCTCCTTGTCGCCCGGCATCCGGTTGAACTTCCGGCGGGCCTGGATGACCCGGCGGGTCGAGTTCCAGACTTCCAGGGTCAGCAGCCGGGTCTCGCGGCCCCAGGCTTCGGCGACCTTGAGCGACCAGATCGAGACCCGACCCGACGAGCAGGACGTCGCATAGCTGCCGACGCAGTGGCCCATGGCGCGTCCTTCCTCGGCCAGCTCGTGCGAGCTCAGCAGCTCGGTGATCGTGAAGGTCCGCCGGTTCTCGTCCTGCCCTTCCTCCAGGCGCAGCGGGGCGATCCCGCTCGGGGGCCAGACGACCAGCGTGGCGCCGGCGGTGCGGCCTAGCTGGCGATGCCACCGGGCCACCGAGCGGAGCAGCGTCTCGGCGGACCGGCCCTTCATGACCAGGTTCGGCTGCGGGGGCACCCACGCGGGCCGGCCCGGCAGGCCGGCGTCGGGATTCGGCACCGACGGCGCGAACCGCTGCTCGTGAAGATAGTCGATGATCGGCCCGTGCTGCGCAGGGTCGAGCATCGGCTGGGCGACGAGCCAGCGCAGCACGGTCACCCAGAACTCGTCGTTCGCGAACCCCGTGCCCAGCCGCGTGCCCAGCACCGAGCGCACCAGTCGCTCGGTGCCGCCCAGGTCGATGATCTGCGCCCACCGGAACGCGCCCATCACGTCGAAGTCGTCGGGCGCCCGGAGGTAATGGTGCGCCTGCTTCTTCGTCAGGGGGATCGGCAGCCCGTCCGCCGTCCGGATGTTGCCGCCCTGGCCGACCTGGATGAACCAGTCTTGATGGATCAGGCCCTCCGCCGTGACCCCCTCCAGCCAGGCCGAGTTCATGAAAGTTGGGACGTCGTAGCGGGCAACCAGGTGACGGGCGAGCGAGTGCAGTTGCCGGTATGTATTGTGGCTCCGCGGCTTCCAGCCTTCGGGCTCGCGAATCCAGCGATCGCCGTGGGCCGAGAGGGCCAGCAGGGCGCCCGTGAACCGCTGCGATTCGGGCCCCTCGAAGAACCCGGTGCGTCCGCGGCACGCGAGCACCAGCCGCCCCAGGGCTGCGGCGTCCGGGCGGGGCAGGGGGGCCTGCTGCGTCGGGCCGTTCCTGCACCCGTCGAACAACTGGGCGACGGCGAGCAGCTCCGGGCCCAGCCAGGCCGCCGGGACGTCCTGCCCCTCGACGATCATCCGGAGCACCTGCTTCTTATCGTGGTACCGGGCCGTCGCCTCGCGGTTCTCCCGCTCGGCCTGACGTCTCCGGGCCTCGTGAGCGGCCCGGGCCTGCTCGGTCGCCCGACGCTCGGCGCGCCGCTGCTTCGCCTCCTGCCGCTTCTGCTTGTTCGAGCTGGGCCTGACGTCCATCGGTTGATCGCGTCGCGTCGGGTGGACCGCACCGGGGATCGATCGCTCCTATCCAGGAGCACCAACCGGTCAAGACACCGCCCAGTTGCCGAGGTTCGCAGGGCTGGCCCCCGCCCGGTTCGCCGGCGCCCCGGTCCTCCAGCCCGTTGCCGGCGCCGCGGGGGACCGATAGACTGCGCCGGGGCCACCCGTGCTGTCCTCCCCTCACGACGGAGCCGACGACCATGATCCGATCCGAGCGCTCGCGACGCGAATTCCTCGAGACGATCGGCCAGGCCGGCACCGGCGCCGTGACCGCCGTCGCCGCGGCCGGCAGCCTGGCGGCGGTCGAATCGGCGCGGGGCTATGCGGCCAATGACACGCTCTCGGTCGCGTGCCTGGGCACCGGCGGCCGGTGCCGGGCCCTGATGCGGTCGCTCGTCCAGGTCCCGGGGGTCCGGATCGCGGCCGTCTGCGACGCCTACCAGCCTCACCTCGACGAGGCCCGCAAGCTCGCCGACCCGAAGGCCGTCGCCTCGCGGCATTACCGCGAGCTGCTCGACCGCAAGGATATCGACGCCGTGCTGATCGCCAGCCCGGACCACTGGCACGTGCCGATGGCCGTCGATGCCTGCAAGGCCGGCAAGGATGTTTATGTCGAGAAGCCGCTGACCCACGACCCGGCCGAGGCCGCGGCCATCCTCGAGGCCCGCGACCACGGCCGACGGATCGTCCAGGTGGGCATGCAGCAGCGGAGCATGCCGCACATCCAGAAGGCCCGCGAGCTCTACAAGGCCGGCAAGATCGGCGACGTCTTCAAGGTCTACCTGAGCTGGAACCGCGGCGGCACCACGCGGTTCGACCGCTCGCCGCCCGACGTCGACCCCCGCCAGCTCGACTGGAAGGACTTCCTCGGCGGCGCACCCGACCAGCCGTTCGACGCGTATCGGTTCCGCAACTGGCGCTGGTTCTGGGATTTCGGCGGCGGCATGCTCACCGACCTGATGGTCCACTGGATCGACGTGGCGCACTGGTTCCTCGACGCCGACCACCCGCTGCGCGCCTCGACGTTCGGCACCCAGGTCGCCAGCAAGGACCTCTGGCAGACGCCCGACACGATGGAGTCCCTGCTCGAGTATCCCGGCGGCGTCCAGGCCCATTTCGAAGGGACCTTCTCGAACGCGACCACCGGCGCACGGATCGCCTTCATGGGCACCGAGGGGACGCTTTACATCGACCGCGGTCGGTACGAGCTGACCCCCGAGCCCGGCAAGGGGAAGCCCGACGCCTGGGTGCTCGGCACCCGGCCCGCGAACCGGGGCGCCGACTTCTACGAACAGCCTGACGGCGAGCGGCTGCACCTGATGAACTGGGTAGACTGCATCCGCACCCGGCAATCCCCGACTGCCCCGGTCGAAGCGGGCATCAGTGCGGCCGCAGCCGCGCACCTGGGTAACCGCGCCTATCGCTCGGGACAGGTGGCCGCCTGGACGACAGGGTAGCTTTTTGTCCTCTTGTAAGCGGCAAATGGCAAGTGGCAAGTGAGCCGTGAGCCGTGGCTGTCTCGGAAGTGGGAGGGCGGGGCTCCGTCCGGTCCGCCCGCACCGCCCGGGAGACCTTCGGTCACGCCGGCGGCGGGGTCATGAGACCCGCGCCGAACACACGGCCGGTTCGGCCCGACCGATCGCCGGCAGGAGCCGGCTCCCACAACAGACCCCGCCGCAGCCGCGGTCCCGTTCGGCGCGGGCCTCCGACCCCGCCGCGGCCGCGACTGTCAGGTCTCCACCCGCCCGATCCGACCCGATCCGACCACCGCCCGACCGGGAGAACTGGCGGTCAGGCCGAGCCGGAATCGGCGGCTGGCGGCGACTGGCGGCAGCGTTTTGCCGCCGCGACTGCTCGACCTTGCGGGTTGTAACGATTACGCGGGCGACACCCGAATAAGGGATGCGGGATGAGGCGGCCCGCGCGGTCGCGTTGAGCGAGGAGTCTCAAAAAAGAACCGACATGGGCCCGCCCGATCGCTCGGACGGGCCCATGCCGGTCGGCACTCTCTCTCATTCAAGGCCGGAGATATCGCGCCCGTCCGGCCAGACCGCCCGCGCCCTGCCCGTCGCCAACAACCCTCTCATTCAAGCCCGGAGATATCGCGCCCGTCCGGAGGCGAGGACCTCTACGGTCCGTCCAGACCCGGGGCGTTGCGGGCAGACGACGCCATCGCGAGGCGAGGCTCTGCGGCCTGCGTCAACTCCGTTCGATTCGATTCCACTCCATCCCACTCGTCCCGGCGATCGGGTCGGTCGGTCGGACCCGATCCCCGGGCGGGCGGGGTGTGGCGGACGATCGATCGATCACTGGCTGGCGAAGGCGTCCTGCGACAGCGGCATCTGCTTGCAATACAGCGGGAGCCGGCTGCCGGCCGGGGTGATCATCTTGGCGTACACGGTGCCGTCGATCGTGTTGGGGATGAACCGCACGGCGCCGTCGCAGAACATCATGTTGCAGCCGCCGGGGTGGCCGCTATTGGTGAACGGGAACGAGCCGTCGAGCGTCAGGTTCTGGCCGAAGTTGATGTTGGCGTAGGTCCCGACCTTGTTGGCATACGACCAGGCGGGGCCGTCGTTGTCGCCGCTCGGCTGGAGCAGCGTCGTGCCGGCCGTGCAGTCCAGGCTGGCGCCGGCCGCGATCGGGGCCGAGGTCGAGCAGACGTTCGACGAGCCGATGAACATGCTGAAGTTCGGCATCGGCGCGGCCCAGTTGGTCTCGAGGTTCGACGAGTAGCGCGTTGCCCGTATTGACGCCGGTCAGCGTGTTCTCGGAGAGCATGATCGTGCTGCTGGCGCCGTCGACCATGCTGTTGAGGGTCGACCGGATGTTCCACGGGATGCGGACGGTGTAGCCCTCGGGCAGGGCCGACTCGATGAAGAACACGCCGAGCTTCTGGCAGATGCCCCAGGTCAGCGCGGTATTGGTGTTGCTGGAGCCCGCCCAGCCGATCCCGACCGGCCCCATGGAGCCGGCGTCGGTCTGGGCGCTGGCCCAGCCGTAGGGGACGGCCGTGCCGTGCCACAGCACGAAGCCGCCGTTGACCGCGTAGCTGAGGTTGCCCTGGTTGGGCTGGGCCGAGACGTCGTCCGGGCAGCGGAGCACGCCGATGGCCGTCGAGCCGATCTTGTAGTTGCTCGCCTGGCCGATCGACAGATTCGCGACGGTGTTGCCGGTCCCGGCGCCGCCGGTCTGGCCGTCGAGGTAGCCGACGGTGTACTGGTTGCCGCCGCTGTTGGAGTACATGCTCCACTGGTTGTAGAGTTCCTGGCTGTCGAGGTACGGCAGGATCGGCACGACCCAGCTATACATCGGGGCATACAGCGGGTTGGTCGCGGTGCCCTTCAGGTAGTTGGTGATGACCGACGTCGTGGGGTCGGCCGGGTTGAGCGACTGGGGATTCTCGCCGAAGACGCCGGCCGGCGGGAACGAGTTCTTGGTGTTGACGTACTGGAGGATCGCCAGTCCGTTGTTGCGCATGTTGCTCGGCGCACTGGGTGCGGCGGCCGGCCTCGCGGGCCGAGTTGACGGCCGGCAGGAGCAGCCCCACGAGGATGCCGATGATGCTGATCACCACCAGCAGCTCGATCAGGGTAAAGCCACGACGGCGACGGCGGGATTTCATGATCGGTCCTTTCAAGAGAAGAGAGTGGCCTGATTCGTATTCTACCCGCGCCGGCGGCCTCGCGACAAGCTGCACCGGCGCTCGCTGCGTGAACGGATGAGCGCTCTCCGGCGCCCGTCGCCGCGGAACCCGGCCGGCACCGCCGACCTTCGCCGCCCGGGGCCGGCGGCCTACCGCCGGCCCCAACCCCCCAACCACTGACCACTGACTGGATATCGGTGGGCCTCGCTCTGCTCGACCGACCCACCCTACGGGATTGATCGCTGACTACTGATTACTGACCACTACTCGATGATCTTCCGGTAGACGACGGCCTGACGGAACCCGCCCACGTCGCCGGGGTTGAAGCCGGAGAGCTGGAGGCGGTCCACGATGAAGAAGCCGCGGAACCGGACGCCGACGCCGTTGAGTGGGCCGACCTCGGGTCCCATGATGTCGAAGGCGAGCTGGACGGCCCCCTGGGCGAGCATCCCGATGTCGCCCTGCCGCTTGACCTCGAAGAAGCCGACGGTGATCCAGACGGCGTACTGGTGGGTCCGCACGGTCGTCAGGTTCATCGCCTTCTGCAGGAGCTCGGTCCGCCAGTACGGGTGCTGGCGGTCGTCGGTGTTGCCGCCGCCACCGCCGTTACCGCCCAGGTTCGGGCTGGTCGCGGTGGACGCCGCCGGGTAGCCGTTGGCCAGGGTCAGGTTGCCCGGCGTGCCGGTGTAGCTGTAGTACGGCGCGATGTACGGGGGGTAGTTGATCGAGGCCGGCGGCAGCACGCCGGTGCTCGTCAGGTAGGGCGGACTGGTGCTCGCGTTGTTGAAAAACCGCCCGCCCGCCCACACCAGGCTGAGGCACGAGTGCCCCAGGGTGTACATCGGCGGCATGTTGTTCAGGTTATTGAGCCAGGGGTTGAGCGCCTGGTTGGCGACGATGTTGTTGATCCACGGGTCGCCCGAGTCGCTGGCGTTGCTCGAGCGCCGGCGGCAGGTTGCCGGGCGCCAGCGGCGACCCCGGGTTGTACACGCCCGTATATGCCCTGGAGGCGACCCGCCCGGACCCATAGGCGTCGGGGACCTGGAGCAGCCGCGCCGGCGGGATCGGCGGCGGCATGGCGATCGTGTCCATGGTCGGGGCCGTGCCCGTGCTCGGGAAGGCGACGTTGACCGGCAGCGGCAACCCGGCCGGCAGCGAGTTGGCCGGCTGGGCGGGGTAGAGCGTGTATGGACTTACGCCGTTGCTGGGCGCGTATCCCTGGTTGAAGAACGGGTTCCTCACACCCGGGTCGCCCGTGTACACGATCGGCGCGCGCCGGTCCCGAAGTTTTCGGCCGCGATCCCGCCGGTGACGAACGGGGCGTAGTAGTTGGGCAAGGCGGCGAGCGTCGTGTTGGTCCAGTACCAGGTGGTGGGCGCGGTCGTGGGCGTGTAGATCAGCGACTGGGCGTTGGTCACCGACGTGAGCGCCGGGGTGTTGTTATTGGCGATCATGGCCGGGTTGCTCACCGTCGAGGGTGGCAGCGCGGCGGGCCGCATGATGGTGTAGTCGATGTCGGGATACGACAGGGCGCGGAACGGCCGCTCGCCGGGGATCGGCAGGCTGTACGTCGTCAGCCCGGGCGTGGCGATCGCGCTGTTCTGCCCGGTCGAGCCGTTGCCGTAGCCGAACATGTAGCCCGAGCCGCCGTGTCGCGCCCAGAGGAACTGCGCGAAGGCCGCCTTGATCCGGTTTCCCGCCAGGCTGGGGCCCGGCAGGGTATTCGCACCCCCGCTCAGGTAGAGCGCCACGGTGATCGGATCATTCGCCAGGTAGCCGTGCTGGAAGAGCTGCGTCTGGTCGGTGACCGGATAGGCGTAGTTCGGCGCCCCGGTCGGCTGGATGGCGCTGACGACCAGCGGGACGGGCGGCCCGCCCTGGGGGATCGGCGGCGCGCCGTTGTTGCCATTGGGCGTGCTCAGCGGCATGCCGTAGGGCAGCGTGAGCTGCCCGGTGTTCTGGTGGTAGGTCGCCAGCAGCGGCAACTGGATCGAGTTGAGCAGGTTCTGGTTGTAGGTGCCGGTGTTCTGCCGGCCGAAGACGGAGTAGAACGCCTCCTCGTCGACGATCAGGTTGAGGTTCATCAGGCCCGGCCGGAAATCCTGCCGCGCCCAGTCGAAGTTGGCGCCCTGGGCGACCGTTCCGACCGCGCCCATGGCCTGGCTGGGGACCTCGAAGAACTCGAACATCTTGAACCAGCCGTCGGCCGCCGGGCCGCCGACGACCGGGGTGTTGGCCGCCGAGGGGTCGGTGGTGCCGGGCCCGCCGACGGTCAGAGCGCCCATCGCGGTCGTGGTGTCGTCGGGGACCAGCGGCGGGTACAGGAACGACGACGCCCCGGTGTAGAAGAACTTGTCCACCAGGTAGGGGAAGGCGTGCGGCTGCACGGGGGCGGTCGCGGCGCCCGTCGGCTGGGTGATGCTCGGGGCGCCGGTGCCGGTCATGGTGGGGACCGTCGGCGTGGTGCCGCTCGCCGTGCCCTGGCCCGTGCCTCCCGCGCTGCTGGTGGCCGTGGCCTGCGAGACCGACAGGAACGGCACCGTGCCGGTGGCGAACGGCGAGACGGCGTAGGTGGTCGAGCCACCCCCACCGCCGCCGCCACCGCCACCGGTGCCGCCCTGCGTGGTCGTGATGTACTGCGGCGTGCTGGGCTGGCTGTTCGTGGTGTTGCCGTTGAAGGACAGCACGGTGCACTGCGGCGTGACGGTCGGGGTGACCGCGGCGAAGATGTCGGCCGCATTCATCTGCGACGGCGCGAACTCGACGAACTGCTTGGTGAACAGCCCCGGCGGGCAGCCGGGCACCAGCAAGAGCTCGGCCACGCTGGTGAAGTCGCGGTCGTTGAAGACGAAGTAATCCCAGTTCTCGGCGCCGTCGTTGGTGTAGCCGAGCGTGTGGTAGAAATAGTTGGTCGAGGCGTTGTTGGGGATCGCGCCGCCGGTATTGGCCAGGCCATAGCTGAGGGACCGGGTGGCCGTGGTGGGGACGGCGATCTGCTCGCTGTAGCCATAGCGCGGGTCGGGCGGCATCGAGACGACCTTGGCGCCCTGGGTGTTGGCGGTGCTCGTCGGCCAGTTCGGGACCGGCACCGCGTGCCCGCCGCGATACGGCTGGAGCCGCTGCGCCGAGTAGATCAGGTTGCCGCCGCCGCCGGAGACCATCCACTGCTGCTGCGACACCGCCGGCGGCTTGAGATTCGTCCAGGTGCCGCTGCCGGTGGCGTCCATGTAGGGGAAGCGCATCGAGTCGACCACGACCATCGGATTCGTGGACGAGACCGGCGCGAACGGGTTGGCCGGCCGGCGCAGGCAGACCCACAGGTACTGGCCGGTGGTCACCCCGGCGCCGCCACCTCCACCTCCACCCCCGCCAGTTCCGCCGCCAGTTCCGCTGCTGCCGCCATAAATCGGCAACTTCCACGTGTAGTTGGTCGGCGGCGTGTAGGTCCCGTTGTTGAACGTGACGCCGGGGAGGATGCCCTGGTGCCACTGGAAGGCGGCCGGGGCCGTCGTGCCCATGGGATCGAAAGCCGGCGTGAACATCTGCGTGACGAGCGGGTTCGCGGTCGCGGCGCCGGCGACCGTCGGCGAGATCGGGTTGGCCTCGTTGGCGCTCGTCGGGCTGCCGACGACGTAGTAGTAATTGATCGGCGGGGTCGGCTGGTTGACGCCGTTCGGGAACGAGAACGGGTTCCCCGTCGCGACGGTGGCGTTGGGCGCGATCGGGATCAGCGTGACGTCGCCGCCGTTGGGGGCGGTGGCATTGGGGTTGCCCGCGAACGAGTCGCGATTGAGCGGGACCAGGCCGTAGTAGGTGACGGCGGCCGGGTTGTAGACCAGGTCGCCGCGGTACGGGTCGGGCCGGGCCATCGCGTTGTCGGCGGTGAAGACCAGGTCCCAGCAGCCGCCCTGGTACGGGTCATTCGAGCAGGTAGGTGAAGCCGCCCAGGTCGAGGGTGCTGGCCTGCATCGGCGGCGCGGTGGCGTCCGGATTGGCGTAGGGCGGGGTCGCGCTGTTGTTGTTGTTGCCGTTGGTGTTGCTCGGCCCGTAGCCGTAGTAATTCTGCGGGTTCACGGTCGCCGGGGGGCCGGGGTTCACCCCGGTGTAGTCGTACGACGGGTTGTACGCGGCGGTCAGCGTGTTGACCAGCTCGATGAAGACGCGATTGGTCCAGGTCGCGGTGCTGGTCGTGGGCGCCCGGCTCTGGAACGAGTACGCCAGCACCTCGTTGATCGCCACCGGGTTGTATTCCATCCCGAACTGGTCGAGGTTGCCCTGGCCGGTCGCGTTGAAGGTCAGGGTCGGATAGGTATACACGGGCGTGCCGTCGCCGGTCGTGTTGGCGGACTGAAAGCCGGGCGTGATCGTGATATCCGGGTTGACCCAGTGCGTCATGGTGGCGTCGGGGTCGCGGAAATCGATGATGTTGATCACGTACTGGCTGAGCTGCGCCGCTCCTCGGGGGTGTCGATCGAGTCGGGGGGGAGGATCTGCTTCAGCCGCTGGTAGGTGTCGCTGATCCACCGCTGGCGGATCGGCTCGTTGGAGTCGTTGGAGACCGGCAGGGGGTAAGTTCAGGTTGATCTTGCGGTCGCGGTGGGCCAGGGCCGGGGTGGCCAGCGGCGTGTTGGTGTTGTAGCCCATCCTGCCGCTCAGGACGGCCGTGGTGGGGCTCTGCCCCTGGGTGAACCACGCGTTGTTGCCGAAGCTCCCGCCGGGGTTGTCGTTGGCCCAGGCGAAGCTGTTGGTCTCCCAGCCCTGGAGGGCGAAGAGGCGGCGGCGGCGCTGGCCGTCGATCGTGTTGGTGAAGCTCACCGGCGCGAGCTGCGACAGCCGGCTGGTCAGGCCCGACCCGTCGACATCCTGCTGGCGGTAGAGCCACTCGAGATCGGCCGGCCCATACGGCGAATCCAGCAGCGGGTTGAGCGAGTACAGGTTCATCTCGTCGGCCTCGTTGACGCCGTCGAGGCGGTTCGACGAGTTGACCTTGTTGTCGTAGGTCGAGACCTCGGTGGGCACGCCGTTGGGGGGCGTGAAGCCGGTGGCCGGCAGGCCGGGCATGCCGCCGGTCATCGAGCCGCCGTAAGTGGTCGACGACAGGGCGTACTGGTCGATCGGCATGCCGCCGATCCCCGACGGGGTGTAATTGATGGTGCCGAGGTACGGCGGCGTGGCGCCGGGGACCTGGAAGCGGTTGGGGATCTTGTACTGCTCGTAGCCGTGCAGCACGTTGTTGGTCACGTCGGGGATGTAGGTCGAGCCGGCGACCAGGGCCGTCGGTACGCCCGAGCTCCAGGTCGAGTACGGGCCGTTCGAGCCCGGCGTGATCGCGCCGTAAGGATATTCGCTGCCCGTCGAGGTCGGCGTGGTGGGGGTGGCCGCGAGCGGGAACGGCGTGGTGATGTTGATCTGGCCGGCGGACCCGGCGGGGCGGAAGTAGCTGGAGAACTGCACGCGGCCGAAGTTGTCGGGGCCGTAGTCGCGGCTGCTGCCCCAGGTCTGCACCCGGCCGGTGCCATTGATGTCCGCCGGGGTGACGAACCGCCGCATCCGCTCGACCGGCAGCACCAGGGCGCCGGCGCTGTCGTACAGGTCGGTGTCGCCGATCTCGCCGGTCGTGCGGACCGGCCAGACGTCGAACGCGTTGTAATTGTCGTCGGCCGCGTCGCGGGGGAAGACCGCATCGCCGTTGGCGTCGTAGTTGTACCCCGCCGAGTTGAGCAGGTCGGCGACGTCGAACGAATACGCCGGCGCGGGGCGTGTTGACGAAATTCGCCTGGACCATGTTGAGCGGCCCGTTGCCGCCCGGGTTCGTGAACGGCACGCCGGCAACCGATGACGCCTCGCCCCACCGCCCGCCCACCGGCGCCGTCGTGCGCTGGATCAGGTTGAAGGTGCTGTTGCCCAGCGTGTAGGTGGAGCCCGACGGCACGTCGTTCCCATCGGCCACGCCGTTGGGCAGCGTGTAGGGCGTGCCCGACGTGTGACCCGGCCACGCGCCCCAGACCAGGTTGGTGTCGCCGTTGATCTGGCCCGTGGTGTCGGGATGGTAAGGGGTGATCTGCTGGCCGTTGGCCCCGACGCCCTGCTGCGGCCGGGTGCCCGACAGCAGGTTGCGAAGCTGCGTCAGCCGGACGTCGACCGAGGCGTAGGCGCCCGTGGACTGGGAGACCGCGTTGTCGACCTGGGTGTTGTAGGTGGCGACATTGCCATTCGGCCCGGCGAAGTTGTAGTTCGCGGGCGTCTGCCCATTGCCGATCTGGTTGAACGGGTCGAGGTCGTTGCCGTACGAGAAGGCGTTCTGCAGCGGGTAGGTCGGGTCGATCTCGCTGGGCGAGTTGCCCAGGTGCTGCGAGTGGGTGCCGCCGGCCCCGGCGAGGTTGCCGGCCGTGTTGAGCGGGATGCGGCCGTTGAGCCCGATCACCATGAAGGCGAACAGCGGCTTGTAGTAGTTGCCGCTGCGCGTCGCGGCGGGCCGGATAGCCCAGGTCGACCCACACCGAGTCGGTGATCCCGTCGCCGTCGTTGTTGAACGTCATAGGTGATCTTGCCCGTCGTCGTGTCGGGGATCAGGTCGGGGAAGGTCGCCCGGTCGTGGCCGTCGGCCGCCACCGGGCGGAGGATCCGCGACGCCGAGTCCTGGAAGTACGAGTTCCGGAAGCCGGTGGGGGACGGGTCCCAGTCCAGCAGGTTGTTCTGGTCCTGGTATCGCACCACGCCGGGGCGGTGGAACGACGGGATCATCACCTGGCCGTCGGCGCTCTGGATCGCCAGGAACCAGTTCTCAAGGTCGCAGGCGTCATAGTCCTCGTCCATGCCGGTCGAGTTGGGGCTCAGGCCGTTATAGCGGAAGTTGCCGTAGGTCGACCGCGGGACCGAATAATTGGGGATGTTGTAGTTGTTGCCCGTCGTGGTTGACCATGACATGTTGAACGGCGTCGTGCTCTGCGTCCCCATCCCGGGCCCGTTGAACGCGTGCAGCCAGCGGCCGTCGAGCGTGATCGGATAGTTGGCCCAGTTGGTGTAATTGCCGTTGCCGTTCGTCAGGTACGGGTTCATCCTCTGCTGGATGGCCAGTTGCGTCGGCACGTAGGCCAGTGGCAACTGGGTGCTGGTGGGCGCATCCCAACCGGGGAAGTAGGGGGGCTGGGCGGGGATGACGTTCGTCGGGGGTGGCGTGGTGAAGCCCAGCGACGGGTTGTTCAGCACGGTCTGGGGGTAGGGCATCGGGCCGCCCGTGGTGTTGCCGTTCGATGCGATCGCCGGGTCGATGAGGGCGATGCGGAAGGCGTGGTGGCCCTGGCCGCCGTACGTGATGATGCCGCCCGACGAGGTGTCGTCGATCAGCACCTCGAACGTCTGGCTGACCGCGCGGGATACAGCGGGGAATTCGCCGGCGTCGGGCTGGGGCCGGTCGGTCCCGTGTACGTCATCCGGATGATCCAGCGCGTGAAGTTGTAGCCGTACGTCGAGGCGAGCGGGATGTTGGTCAGCACGTCGTAGAACGGCGTCGAGCCGGGGACGTAGCCCGCGCTCGTCACCGGAGCGATCTGGCTGAACATGATCGGCTGGCCGCTGTACGGCAGCGCCGTGAGGTAGCCATTGTTCGACCCGTCGTTGCCGTACATGTCGCGCGCCAGGCTGTGGCCGCGGATCGCCGAGCGGATGTCGCCGGTGTCGGTGATGAGCTGCTGGAGGGCGTAGTCCATCAGCTCGTCATCCTGCGGCTGCATGACCGACTGCGCAAAGTTCCGCGCGTTGATCTTGGCCTGGGCGCTGAGGGTCGCGAACGTGACCCCGATCACCGCCAGCAGGCCCATCATCGCCAGGACCAGGACCAGCACAATCCCCCGCCGCTGCCGCCTTCGGTGTCGATTACGGACCAGCATGCCACTCGCCTCCCCTTCGTCTGCGGCTCACCCAGCTCGGCTCAGCTCAGCTCAACCCGGTTCCGTTACGTTCCGTTCCGCTCGGCTGGCGGGCCTCGGCCCGACCACCCTGCGACTCTCGCCCCTTGTCATTGGACCGCCCCGGACCGGGCACGGTTCCCTCGACCCGACAGATTTGCGTTACGACTCTTACGGGGGACCCTGGAAACTGTCTCGCGAAAAATCGCCGATTTCCGAAATCCCGCCGATTGCCCTCCGGCGTTTGTACTGTGTTACGGGGCCTCGCCGCGCTTGCGGCGGATCTCGGCTCGCAGCCGGCGGGCCCAGGCCGTCTCGTCGCTCGTGTCTTGCTCCATGATCCAGTGCCAGATCTCCTCGGCGGTTATCGGCAGGAAGCCGCTCGATTCGACCGCCTCATACGTCCCGTCGGGCGTCGGCCGCTCAATGACGACCTCGCCGCCGACAAGCCGCCAGAGTTCCGGAACGCGGAGGGCCGCGTAGATCCCGGCGCGGTCGACCTGGGGCCGCGAGATGTCAACCTCGATCGCCAGGTCGGGGTCGGGATAGTCGGCGATGTCGTCCGAGCTCCTCTTGCTCGCCGCGGCGGACCGGGCGAGCTTTTCGGGCGCGAAATAATAGCACTGGTCGGACTCGAGGCCACGCGCGACGCCTGGCCGCTTCCAGGTCGTCTCCGCCAGACTTTGCAGGGGATCTCGAATTCATCTGTGACGACGCCGACCAGGCGATCCAGCAGGCTGCTGAAGTCTTCGTGCCTCAGCCCTTTCGTCATGACCTGGAGATCCTTCCCGTCATAATCCACGTGGAGGTTGCTGCCTTCAGGGATCGCATCGACCAGCCGCTCGTAAAACGTCCAATCCACGCCGCGATAGACGACCGGCCGGTCGGGCACCTCGGTCAGCCGGTACAGCTCGTCGAGCGACGGCACGCGCAGCGCCCGGCCCACCCGCGATCTCCAGCGGGGCCAGCACTTCGGATGTCATCGGTCTCGTCGCGGTACTCATCGGATCGATCCTCGCGGTCGGGGCCGACGAAATCGGCCCGCACTCGCCACTTCATCCTGTCGGCACTATGACCTCGGTAAGGAAGTTCCTCATGTAGGTCAGGCTTTAGCCTGGCCTGACTCGTAAGCCCCGTCAGGCTAAAGCCTGACCTACTTTATGACCTCGGTAAGGAAGTTCCTCATTTCGGTCAGGCTTTAGCCTGGCCTGACGCTTGAGCCCCGTCAGGCTAAAAGCCTGACCTACTTTCTTGTCGGCACTACCGGCCCTGCTCGTGTTTCCGGCGGATCTCGGCCCGTGCCCAGCGCAACCAATCCCGCTCGAGGGCCGGACCGCCCAGGGCCCAGGCCAGCACTTCCGCGGGCCGGACCGGCAGGAACCCGCTGGATTCGACGGCCGCATAGCTCCCCTCGGGCGTCAATCGCTCGAAGATGAGGCGGTCATCCTCGAACCGCCAGACCTCCGCGACCCGGAGCGCCGCGTAGATCCCGGCCCGGTCGACAGCGGGCCGCGAGATGTCGACCTCGATCGCCAGGTCCGGGTTGGGATAATCCGCCAGGTTCCCGGAACCTCGCTCCGACGCCTCGGTATACTGCTCCAGCTTCTCAAGCAGGAAATAATACGACTGATCGGACTCCAGGCCACGCGAGACCCCTGGCCGCTTCCAGGTGGTCTCCCTCAGCCCGGTATATGGAATGTCCCATTCATCCGCCATGATGATGATCAACTGATCAAAGCGCCGGCTGAGCCGCTCATGATCCCACCCCTTGGCCATGACCTGGAGGTCCTTCCCATCATAGTCCACGTGCCGATTGCTGCTTTCGGGGATCGCGTCAACCAGCCGCTCATAGAACGCCCAATCGACGCCGCGATAGACGACCGGCCGGTCGGGGACGTCGGTCAGCCGGTACAGCTCGTCGAGCGACGGCACGCGCGCGCCGGGCCCCCCGCGATCTCCAGCGGGGCGAGCGATTCGGACGTCATCGGGGTCGTCGCGGTACTCATGCCATCTTCCTCATACCAATCCAGGCCAGGCCGCCTTCACTCACCACTTACCTCGCCTCTTCTCTCACTGACCACTGACCACTGCCTCCTCACCGACCACTCACAGCTTGTCCGTGAAATCCTGCCGGATGGTCAGCGACTTGATCTGCTGGTTGGTCGGGTCGGCGACGCGGATCTGGATCTGGATGCCGCGAAGGGGCGCCGGGTAGGGCGCCGGGTACGACGGATAGATCGGCGGCGAGAAGCTGACGGGTCCGACCGGGAAGCCGCCGGTCGTCGAGCCGACGCCGGTCGAGGGCGCCCGGCTGTACTCGATCGACCACGAGTCCCACACCCGCCGCAGCCGGACGATCCCCGCGTTGTCGTCGCCGACGTTGCTCGAATAGTGGGGGAAGTTGGAGTACTGGGGGGTGAAGTTGGTGGGATCGTTGTTGGTGGCACCGTAGTAATAGGGGTTCGGGTTCTGCCAATCGAGCCGGTGGTCGTGCTGGAGCGGCGGCATCCGCCCCTCGTGCGCGAGCGTGCTGAGCGTCGGGTAGGTCGGCGTGTAGTAGCTATTGATCGGCGGCCAGGCGAGCGTCCCCGGCGTCGAGGCGATCGCCGGGGGCGTCGTGAAGCCGACGAAGCCGGCCGCGTTCTGATACGGCGTGTACAACCGCAGGTCGTCGCCCCAGCCGAGGTCGGCGTAGTTCCCCATCGCGTAGTCGTACGCCTTGACGTCGAAGCTGCGCACGTTGGTCATGATCAGGTCGTCTTCCCAGCTCTGCGACCAGACCATGACGTTGTTATTCCCGGTCCAGAACGCGCTGCTCTGGCCGGCCGCGTCGGAGAACGGCTGCTGCACCTGGCGGATGATCGAGAAGTTTCCGGTGAAGTTCGACGGGTCGGCCATCGGCGGCAGCAGGTTGGGGTTGGCGGGCACGAGTGCACCGCCGGAGACGTTCATCGCCGCGTAGTTCAGCCCGTTGGGCTGCGGCTGGCCGAGGGTGTTCTGGCGGTCGAAGACCGTCACGGTCGGGTCGTTCCAGGCCGGCGAGAGCGTCTCGCGCCAGGTGGGGAAGCCCCACCAGGTCTGGAGCATGCTGGCCTCGGTACCGCTCGTGATCGCGGGATTGATCGGGGTGGGCAGGTTGTCGCCGACGTCGAGCGGGTTGTGGTTCATGGCGTTCAGGTACGACAGGCCGCCGGTGTCGAACTGGACGAGCTGCCCGCCCGAGTTGGCCACGGGCGTCGGCGAGTGGATCCAGCCGTACTGGTCCGAGGTCAGCGCCTGCGCCTTGGAATAGGCCCCCGGGAAGACGTACGGGAACGCCAGCGAGGTCACGCCCGGGTTGGAGGCGATGACCTGCACGCCGGTCGTCTGGCCCGTCAGCGGCGGCGCGAAGACGAGCTGGCCGGCCAGGTTGCTCGGGTTCAGGACGCCGGGATACAACGACGGGTACAGGTCCGGGTTGTTGTCGCCGTTGACGTCGTCGGGGATGCCGTCCTGGCCGGCGTTGTAGCCGTTGGAGGTCGCGGTCAGGAAGTCGGTGCCCGACCGCGGCAGGAAGGCCCGGTTCTCTCGCTGGGTCAGGTCGCCGAGCGTGTTCAACTGGATCGCGTAGCTCGCGTTGCCGGTCGCCGCCGGCCGCGCCGACAGGTCGTTGACGCCCAGCCAGCTCACCTGGGTGCCGGTCGCGTTGACAGGACTGCCGCCGAAGATGGTCGGATAGTAGCCGTGCTTGCCGCCGGCATCGACGTTGTTGACCGCCTGCGCGATCGCCGACTGGAGTTCGGGGACGATCAGGAACACGCGGCGGTACAGGTTGCCGTTGCGGACGAAGTAGATGATCTCGGCATAGTCGCTGGTGATCGTGATCGGCTCGGGCTGGTTGACGTAACCGTTATTGGCGTTGAGGGCAATTTGGCCGAAGTACTGCACCCACATCCGCCCCGTGAACGGCCGGCCGGCGGGCGCCTTGGTGGTGAAGCGGATGTAGTCGTCGCTGTCCTCGCCCTGGTTGTCGGCGAACTCGTTCTCGCCGTACTCGAAATAGCCGCGGTTCTGCAGCGGGTCGCCGGGCGGGGTGAACCGCGCCGTCGTCCCGTCGAGGTCGGCGCGCAGGATGCCGTCGATCCGGCGGAGCTGGTCGTCGATCCCCTGGAGCTTCTGCGCCACCGAGACCGAGCCGGTGGCCGCCTGGAAGATCTGGACGATGATCGTCATCATGATCACCAGCACGGCCACGGTGACCAGCATCTCGATGAGCGTGACGCCCCTTCGTCTTCGCTTGTCCGTGGTTCGTGGCCCGTGGTCCGTGGCCCGTCGCGGGTGAGGGCGCAGGCCGGGCCGTCGTGCAGGGGCCATCGCAGGTCGTCGGTTGCGTTTCGCCAGCATGATTCCGCTCTCCAGTTCGTCCGGCTGCCGCCTGCGTTGTTCCCGAGAGGCCCGCGGACCTCGCCCATGCCGCCTGTCCCGTCCGGTCGCATGCCGGGCGTGTCAGGGGATGTTGGGGCCATTGCTGGGCGCGTTCCCGCGAAGGAAGATCGTCTGCGGGATGACGTTGACCACGCTGGGCGCGATCAGCGCGGCGTTGAGGAAGACCGGCGTGCCGTTGGTATTCAGCACCGTCCGCGAGACCAGGTTCTGGTTGACGAAGACGGCCACCGAACGCGTGCCGGAGACCTGCCCGTCGGGCGCGGGCGTGCCGACCTTCTGCACCTGGTACCAGTAGCACCGCTGCGCCGGCAGGTTGTCACATTCGTACTTGTTGGCCCAGTTCTGCAGGCCGGCGAAGGGGAAATTCGGATTCTGCGTCGGGTTGGCCGCGGCAAAGCCGTAGAATCGGCTGGCCACGACCCCGGCCTGGCGCTCATAGGTGACGTCGGCGATCCAGTCGCCGGGGCGGACGACCGGGTCGGCCAGGGACTCGGGCCATCGCAACAGGACGGTGCGCTCGGCGGCCGTTCCGTAACCGACGCTCCCCGAGCCGCCCGGGCCGCCCGGCGGGATCACCGCCGTGCTGTAGCCGAAGACCGCCTCGACGACGGTCTCGCCGTCGACCATGTAGTTCTGCGAGGAGAAGTTCCCCGCCGGCGTATACGGACCGGGCGACGGCCCGATGCCGAACTGGCGGTTCTCGAAGATCACGATGTTGCCGTCGAAGCACGACAGGTTGGCGCCGCTGGTGAGCTGGCCCGTGTACATCCAGGAATACCGCCAGTCGAGCGAGGGCGTCCCGTTGCCGCCGTTGGACGTCCCCATCGGCGGCGTGAGGTCAGGCAGGACCGGGCTGGGGCCGATCACCGGGACGCCGCCATTGGAGGTCCCGACGCCGTTGAGCGTGTACGTGTTCGACTTCGGGTCCTGCCAGACCACGTCCTCCTGCGAGACGAAGACATTCGGCAGGAACAGCGACGCCGGCATGACCGGCGAGTTCCCGTAGAACGGGCGGTTGAAGTTGGTGATCCGCTGGAGCCCGTGCGCGCTGGGCGGCGCTGCCGTCGGAGTCGGTCCGGATCGTCGTCAGCCCGTAGCCGAACCGGGCCTCGTAGGTGTCGCCGATGTAATAGCCCTGCGGGCCGTAGGTGCCCGACGTGCTGAGCGTCTGGTACCGCCAGAGCGGGTCGTAGGCGAACGGCAGTCCCGGCGAGCTGGCCAGGGCAGCCGGGCCGGCGGTCCAGTTGACCAGCGGATTGGAGTTGGCGCCGAGGTACACGCTGTTGGTCTGGTCGAACCAGTCGCCGCCGTAGTACGGGGTGTCTTGCGTCATCGGGTTGTAGCGGCCCGAGTTCGGCGTGACGTACCAGTAGGGCGGGCTGTTGGAATTCAGAAGCACGTTCGTGTTATCGGCGTACCGGAACGTCCCGCTGTCGAGCATCCCGCGCGACACGGCATCGGCGGCGGCCGTCTGGAGCAGGGTCGCCGAGCGGGAATACCGCGTCGCGTCCCGCAGCCGGAGGATGCCGATCGGGAACAGCGTCGCCAGCGAGACCAGCCCGATGCCGAGGATCATGATCGAGATCAGGATCTCGGTCAGCGTGATGCCTGCGCGTGTCCGCGGCGTGCGGCCGGTCGAGGGCGGCCCGCCCACGCGCGACGGCCCGCGACCTTCGTCCGCCCGGCGTCGGCTGTATGGCGATATCATCATCAGGGACCCCCGTTGACGCCTTGCTCGGCCTGGATGAACGGATTGCTCGGGTTGTAGGTCCCGGTCTGGCCGTTGTAGCCGATGTTCGTGTCGAAGAAGAACGGCACGCCCTGGTTCACCGCCAGGTTGCCGGTGCGGGTCGCCAGCGACAGCACGCTGTACTCGCCCTTCAGGTACGGGCCCGGGAAGGTGTTGCTGTTCACGCCCCCCGACTGCGCGATCGGCAGGTAATAGGGCGCGGTGCCGTTGGCCCACGTCTGCGCCACGCCGCTGGCATTGAGCTGCACGTCGGCCAGGTCCTGCCGCTCGGCCAGCCAGAAGTGGTAGAACGCGTTGTTCATCCCGAAGCTCGACGGGGAGCTGTAGAGCGTCGTGGGCAGCACCGTGCCGTCCGGGTTCAGGATGATATCCACATATCCGGTGAACGGATTGATCGGCAGCCGCGACCGCTCCTGGGTCTGGCCCGGCCAGCCGGTCGTGGCGTCGACCACCATCGAACCGGGCAGCGCCACCTCGCGGGCGTTGCTCGCCGGGGCCGGCCGTCGCTGGATCGTGTAGGGCAGGTCCACCCCGGTGTGCGACAGCACCGAGCCCAGCCAGGATTCGGTCTCGCCCCCGTAGGCACCGACCGACTCGGCCGCCTCGTCCACGTTGCCGTCGCCGTTGTTGTCGACCCCGTCCCAGCCCTCGTCGATCCAGCCGTTCTTGTTGTCGTCCACGCCGTTGACCAGCACCAGGTACTCGACCGGCTGGCCCGAGATCGAGGGGACCAGGTTGGAATAGTTGCTGATGGGCGCCGGAGGGCCGACGTTGACGAACTGCTCCGAGTTGTTGCCCGTGTTCGGGCCGACGGCGATGGGACCGACGACGGTGTAGACGTCGCCCGCGCCGCCGAGCTGGATCTTGTCGCCGACCCGGATGTTCCAGAACCACGAGGTCGGCGGGTTGGGCTGGAGGGGGTTCTTGGGGTCGACCAGGTTCTCGAGCAGGATCAGGGCATTGCCGTTCGAGCCGGCCGTCACCGCGTTCGGGACGACCACCTGCTCGCCCAGGCTGCCGAGGTACGCCACGGTCCCCGGCGTGTACGGCGTGCAGTAGCCCTCGCTGTACTCGGGCGCCGCCTCGAGCGGGATCATCCGGTTGTAGGCCAGGATCGTGTTGGTGGCGATCGTGCCCGAGGATGTCCAGGTGATCGGATAGGCCGGGTCGGGCAGGAGCCGCATGCCGGCCGGCCGGTTCAGGTGCAGCGCCCGGTCGCGGGAGCCGACCAGCCCACCCTGGAGGATTCGCCCGGCCTCCGAGACCTCGCGATGATTGAACGCCGGCACCACCACCGGCAGCGCCACGGCGCTGAGCAGCAGGATGATGAAGATCACCACCAGCAGCTCGACGAGGGTGAAACCACTTCTTCTACTCGAGTGGCAAGTGGCAAGTGACAGGTGGCAAGTGGAAGAACGGCGGGACCGAGGCATTCGGGTGGCGGCGGGACCGGCGGCAACGGCCGGCAGGGCGCCACCTGCCACCTGCCACCTGTCGCCTGTCACTTGCCACTTGCCACGAAACACTCGCCGCTTTCGATGCACCATCATCCGCCACCTCCGGATCCGACGGCCCCGCCCAGGCCCTGGTTGGTGATGTCGTCCTGTGCCGCCTGGAGCAGGTCGGAGCTTGATGGACGCGTCGGGTCGACCGACGGGCTGTACGGGATCACCGTGCTCGAATAGGTCCCGCTCTGGGTGAAATCGACGAAGCCGGACGCCGACTGGCTGGCGCTGAAGGGCAGGGCGGGGTTCTCGTTGGCGATCAGTGGCCACGCCGCATTGGCGCCGTAGCTCTGGATGTCGGCGTCGCTGTAGAGGAACACCCCGGGCTGGGCGTCGGGGCCGCCCGAGAGGATCAGGAACTTGCTGTAGTAGGCCCGACGGCCGCCGTAGGAGGAGCCGCGGTCCCAGAACGTCGGCCCGCCCGCGCTCGGATAGGGCTCGGTGAGGCGGTGGAAGTAGTACTCGAACGCCTGCGCCGAGCCGCTGGCGCCGAACCCGCTCGACGCGGTCCCCGGCATGTTGTACGGCGCGGCATTGTTGTAGCTGCTGGACCACCAGGCCGGCGCCACGAGCTGCTGGTTCACGTCGAGCGGGTCCTGCTCGCGCTCCTGCAGGGCGTTCAGGTATTGCAGGCCCGAGGTCGTGTCGGCCGTGTTCAGGTAGGGCGGCAGCAGCGTCCACGAGACCGCGCCCCGGAGTTCGCCTGGGCGATCTGCTGGCCGCGCTGGATGGCCGAGTGGAACATGATCGGCCAGCGGAAGAACTGGAGCGGATTGCCCCAGGCGTCGATGAACTCGGGCAGGCCGTCGTTGTCGGTGTCGGCGACCTCGCGGTCGGTGAAATCGTCCTTGTTGAACACCGAGCCCAGTGGGCCGCGGCCCTCGACCAGGATGGCGTAGAGCACCTCCGACCGCGCGGTGTTGTGCGTGTGGTTGCTCAGGTGCGACTGGACGAGCGCCTGGACCGTGGCGTTGGGCGCGCCCTCGGCGTATTCGTCGATCAGGCCGTTCGCGTTGTTGTCCACCCCATCGTAGCCCTGCGGCACATAGCCGAGGTTCTTGTAGATCCCCGCCGCCGCCGCGTACGACGCGCCGTAGATCCCCGTACCCGCCGGGTTGTTGGCCAGTCCCAGGGCCGCCGTCGGGCTGTAGCCGGTGCCGTTGCCGTCGCCGTAGGGGGCCTGCACCGAATTGCCCAGCGGCAGGATGAAATTGCCCAGGCTGTTCGGGTCGGTGGCCGTGCCGGGGTAGGGGTTGCCGGCGAAGTTGATCGGATACGGGCCGCTCATGTTCTGGACGAAGAACGTGTCGGGCATCTCGCTCTTGGTGTAGTCGAACCAGGCGATCGTCTGCGCCCGCAGGTAGCCCGCCATCGGCGAGTTGCTGTTACTGTTGAAAATACTCGCCAGGTAGAGGTGCGCCGTGTTGGGGTCGGGCCGGGTCTGCGACAGCGCGTCGAGCCGATCATTGAGCGCGACCTCGAGCTTGCTGATCAGCGCCTGGGTCTGCCGGAGCTGGGCGCTGCGGACCGCCTGCATCCCGGCGTTCAGGATGAAGCCCAGCAGGATCGAGATGATCACGATCACGACCAGGAGCTCGACGAGCGTGAAGCCCCGCGAGCGGCGGACGGCGGGCGGCCGGGGCCATGCGGCGGGCGAGTCTTCACTCGCCCCTCGCCCTTCGCCCCTCATCCCTCGTGCGGTCTGATGAATGGCCATGGGAATGTCCATACGGACGATCTCTCCGGCGATCGAGGCCTGGCCCGGTCAGGCCATGCCGTCCGCCCGGTCCGGAACGCGATGAGTGAGGCGTTCGCCCCCGCGGGCCGGCGGCCCGTCGATCGGGGCAGATGGGAACAGTTCAGGTCAGTTCAGGTCAGGCTCAGCCAGGTAGGTCCGGGTTATTGCAGCCGTCCTGCCTTGAAGTTGGTGATGTTGTCGTTTTCGCGCGAGCGGATGCTGCCATCCGCCGTGTTCTTGGTGTGGTTGGCGTCGAGCGGCAGCGGCTGGCTCGCCGACTGGGTCGATGAGACATACTGCCCGCCGACGCCGTAGAGTCCGTCGCCTCCCGACGAGATGATCTGGAACGTCTGCGGCGTCTGGTACGAGACCGTCCCGCTGGTGGTCCCGGCCGTCGTGGTGGAGGTATAAGGATTGGGCGAAGGCGAGACCGACTGGTAAACCGTGCCGTTGCCCGCGGAGACGGGGGTCGTGCCGTAGGTCGGATAGTTCACGTTATAGACCATCTCGATCGGGCCGCTCAGCAGGTTGTCAACCTCGAAGAAGTTCACGTCGTTGGCGTCGTAGTTGCCGTTGCCGTATGCGCTGAAATATGCGTAGAAGTTGGTCGGACCCTGGCCGGCCGCTATCGAGGTCGGCGGGCCGTTGTTGATCGTGTCGTAGTAGCCGGGGATGCCGGGCGACGCCCCATTGTTGGTGATGTTCGACGGGTCGAGGAACAGCCGGCCGGGGTTGAACTCGTACAGCGGCGGCCGTCGGTTGGCGTTGTACATCGAGCTGTTGGCAATGCTGTTGCTGAACGGGTTCGTCGGGTCCTGGCCGAAGCCCGTCATGCCGAACGTCCCCGTGGTCGCATCCGGCAGCGGGACGCCGCCGAGGAAGAAGACCAGGCACTCGTGCCCCTGCAGGACGTACGGATGCTGGTCGAAGACACCGTTGCCGTTGAAGTCGTACCAGTAGTTACCGCCGCCGTTGACGACGGGCGGCGGCGGGCCCTGGGCGCTGAACTGCGCCTTGGGCCAGAACTTCCGGATCGCCGACAGGCTCCGCGTCGCGAGCTGGCCGATCGTGATGTCGCCCGTGCCGCCCGACGGCGCCCAGCCCGGCGTCGCGTTCAGCGAGGACACCGGGTTCGTGTTGCCGATCAGCCCCAGGTAGCTGCCGTTCTCCGACAGGATCACCCGGCTGGGCGGATAGTCGCCGTAGGTCGCCTTGAAGTTCGTCAGCGCGGTCGCCATCTGGTTGATCTCGGCCGAGACCGCCGCCTCCCGCGCAGTCCGCATCGCGCCGTTGATCGCCGGCAGCAAGAGCGCGATCAGGATGCCCAGGACGACGATCACCACCAGGAGCTCGATCAGCGTGAAGCCCCTCCTGGTCCGTTGTCCGTCGTCCGTTGTCCGTTGCGGGCGGGCCACTGGTGGCCGCCCGGTCGGTCGGCCTGGGCCGGCCGGCGGGTCGTTCTCGTCATCGGGCGGTTCATCAGGTCCTCCGGGCAGTGGTCATTGGTCATTGGTTCCTGGTCATTGGTCCCTGGTCATTCGTCCCTTGTGGGCGGGCCACTGGTGCGTCGCCCTTCCGCCTCCGCGAACCAGGGACCACGGACCAGGGACTGATGACCAATGACGAATGACTAACCCGACAGCTTCGAGATCAGCGTGATCAGCG
The DNA here is from genome assembly GCA_963771445.1 of uncultured Planctomycetota bacterium. GTDB lineage: Bacteria > Planctomycetota > Planctomycetia > Isosphaerales > Isosphaeraceae > JAKAUH01. The sequence continues at coordinate 59,671 of CAVYTQ010000011.1, forward strand.
GCAGGAACAGGGCGATGACGATGAAGCCGATGATGCCGCCGAGGACGACGATCATGATCGGCTCGAGCAGGCTGACGAGGCTCTCGACGGCCGTCTCGACCTCTTCATCGTAGTTGTCGGCGATCTTGTTGAGCATGGTATCGAGCTCGCCGGTTTCCTCGCCGACGTCGATCATGTTGACCACGATGTCGTCAACGATCCGCGACTCCTTGAGCGGCTGGGCGATGGTCTCGCCCTCGCGGATGCTCTCGTAGATCCGGGTGAAGGCCCGCTCGAACACGGCGTTGCCGGCCGTGTCGCGGACGATGTTCAGCGACTCGAGGATCGGCACGCCCGACTGCACCAGCGTGCCGAGCGTCCGGGTGGTGCGGGCGACCGTCGACTTCTCGACGATCCCGCCCATCACGGGGATCATCAGCTTGATCCGGTCGCCGATATAGGCCCCCGTCTTGTTGCGGTACAGGAGCTTGATCAGGATCCAGACGAACAGCGGGCTCAGGAAGACCACGTAGAAATACTTGATGATGAAGTGGCTGGCCTCGATCAGGAAGGTCGTCATGCCCGGCAAGGGCACGTTGAAATCCTTGAAGATGGCCTCGAACTTGGGGATGATGAAATAGAGGATGAAGCCCACGATGCAGCAGGCGACGAAGATGACGACGACGGGGTAGACCATCGCCGACTTGATCCGCCGCTTGAGCGACTGCGACTTCTCCTTGAAGTCGGCCAGCCGCTGGAGGATCGCCTCGAGCGCACCGCCCGCCTCGCCCGCCTTGAGCATGTTGCAGTACAGCCGGTCGAACGCCTTGGGGTGCTTGGCGCACGCCTCGGACAGCGTCTGGCCGCTCTCGATGTCCTCGACGATGTCCCCCAGCGCGTTCTTCAGGACGCCCGGCTTGCACTGGCCCTCGAGGATCTTCAGGCTGCGCAAGATCGGCAGGCCCGCGTCCTGCAACGTCGAGAGCTGCCGCGTGAACGTGCAGAGCTGCTTGGTCGAGATCCGGCCGATCGTGAACGACTTCTTCTTCCGCCGACGTCCCTTCGACGCCGAGGCGCGCGTCTTCTGCTTCTTGGCCTTCTCGGCGATCTTGGTGACGAAGAACCCCTTCTGGCGGATCAGTTGCTGCGCCTCTTCCTGGGTCGCCGCGTCGATCGTGTCCTTGACCTCCCGCCCCGTGTGGTCCATCGCCTCATACTGGTACGTCGGCATCTGCTCGCTCCCTAGTGGTCAGTGGTCAGTGATCAGTGGTCAGTGAAGACCGCTTAGCATGAGGCCCACGCTGTTCGGCTTGTCCCGTGGAGCCGCTCGAAGATGCGCGTCTCAACCGAGTTTCTTCAGCCCATAACCGGTCTCCCTGTCTTCCACTCACCACTGACCACTGGCCACTACTCCCAACAACTCAGTCCTCATCCAGCAACGTCTCGCGGATGACTTCCTCGACGCTGGTGAGCCCGGAGTGGATGGACTCCATGCCGACCTCGCGGAGGGTCTTCATGCCGAACTTGCGGCAGGCGTTGCGGAACTCGTCGAGCGAGGTCTCGGCGACGATCATGTCGCGGAGGGTGTCATTCATGACGAGCAGCTCATACAACCCCTGGCGGCCCTTGTAGCCGGTGTTGTTGCACTTGTCGCAGCCCTTGCCGTAGTAGAACTTCTTGATGGCGGCCTCCTCGGCGGTCATGCCGAGCTCCATGCAGACCTCGGGGCCGGGGTGAACTCGGTCCGGCAGAAGACGCAGATCTTCCGCACCAGCCGCTGCGCCAGCACGGCCTCGACGGTGGCCGTGATGAGGAACGTCGGCAGCCCCATGTCGCGCAGCCGGGTGATCGCCGACGGGGCGTCGTTGGTGTGCAGCGTGGTGAACACGATGTGCCCGGTCAGCGACGCCTGGATCGAGATCTCGGCGGTCTCCAGGTCGCGGGTCTCGCCCACCAGGATCTTGTCGGGGTCCTGCCGCAAGATGGCGCGCAGGCAGCTCGCGAAGGTCACGCCGATCTCGGCGTTGATCGGGATCTGGATCAGGCCCTCGACCTCGTACTCGACCGGCTCCTCGGTCGTGATGATCTTGTCCTCGATCCGGTTCAGCCGGTTGAGCGTGGCGTACAGCGTCGTCGTCTTGCCCGAGGACGTCGGCCCCGTCACCAGGATGATGCCGTTGGGCTTCTCGACGACCTCGCACCAGGTACTCAGCGTGTCGTCGGGCATCCCCAGCCGCTTCAGGTCGAGCTGCACGACCGTCCGGTCGAGGAACCGCAGGACCACGCTCTCGCCGAACATCGTCGGCAGGGTCGAGACCCGGATGTCCACGTTGTTGCCGCCCAGGGCGAGCTGGATCCGCCCGTCCTGCGGCAGCCGCCGCTCGGCGATGTCCAGGTTCGACATGACCTTGATGCGGCTCGAGATCGCCGGGGCCAGGTGTCGCGGCGGCGGGACCAGCTCGTAGAGGATCCCGTCCACCCGGTACCGCATCTTGTACTCTTCCTCGAACGGCTCGAAATGGATGTCCGAGGCCTTATCCTTGATCGCCAGCAGCAGCACCATGTTCAGCAGCTTCCGGACGGGCGCCGCCTCGGCCATCTCCTCGATGGCCTCGAGGTCGATCGTGTTCTCGTTGCGGCCGACCATCCGCGACAGGCCCTTGTCCTGCTCGATCTGCTTCACCACGTCCTGGATGCTCTCGTGGTGGCCCGCGTAGAGCTGCTCGATCTTGGCCATCACGTCGGACTCGGTCGCGATCGCCCCCTTGATCTCGGTCGAACAGGAACATCCGCAGGCTCTCGAGCGTCGAGGGGTTCTGCGGCTCGGCCATCGCCACCGTGATGCTCTTGTCCTTCTTGTTCTGCGAGATCGGCACGATCTTGTACGCCGTCGCCATGCTCTCGTTCACCAGCTCGGTCATCTCGGCCGGGATCGTCACGTCGGCCAGCTTCACCACCTTCATGCCGAGCTGCTCGCCCAGCGCCTTCATGACCTGATCTTCCTTCACCACCCCCATGCGCACCGCGACCTTGCCCAGCAGTTCGCCGGATCGCTTCTGCTCCTCCAGCACCTTCCACATGGCCTCCTCGTCGAGGTAGCCCATGTCAATCATGATCGTGCCGAGTTTTCGCGCCATCGGGCTGGCTCCGCCGGGAATCAGGTCGGACTGGGTGATCGGTCGCGTCGAGTCGGATCGGGTCTGGTCAGATTCAGATCAGGTCGGATCGGTTCGGATCGGTATCGAGCCCATTTTGGGGCTCGACGAGGACGATCGGCGTAGAAGGATTAGCGTAAGAGAGGATGCGGGCGCACGGCCCCGGGTCGCGGAACCGCGCCGGGGCCTCGGATCGGGTCGAAAATCGATTCGGGCTCGGGGTGAATCGAGGGCCGACAAGCGATCGGATCGGATGGATCGAGCGAGCGATCCGTCAATCGTCGTCGTCGTCTCCCTCTTCCTCGCTGTCGTCGAAGATTCCCTTCTTGGCGTTCTCGATTCGCTCCTTCAGGTCGGCCGGCTTGCGGGACTTCTGCATGACCTCGACCTCCTCGACCAGCCCCTGCTTCCAGAGGTTGAACAGGCTGTCGTCGAGCAGGTTCATCCCGTGCTTGCGGCCGGTCTGGATCGACGAGTCGATGCGGTACGTCTTGTTCTCGCGGATCAGGTTGGAGATGGCCGGGGTGACCACCAGGGTCTCGTAGGCGGCCACCAGCCCCTTGGGCTTGCGGGGCAGGAGCGCCTGCGCGAGGATGCCGATGATCGCCACCGAGAGCTGGGTGCGGATCTGGTCCTGCTGGTCCTTGGGGAACACGTCGATGATTCGGTTGACCGTGCCCTCGGCCGAGTTGGTGTGCAGCGTGCCGAAGACGATGTGACCCGTCTCGGCCGCCGTGATCGCCGCCGAGATCGTGGCCAGGTCTCGCATCTCGCCCACAAGGATGCAATCGGGGTCCATCCGCAACGCACGCCGGATCGCCTCGGGGAAGTCGGGCACGTCCACCCCGATCTCCCGCTGGTTGATCAGCGACTTGTTGTGCTTGTGGAAGTACTCGATCGGGTCTTCGATGGTGATGATGTGGCGGTCGAGGTTGTTGTTGATCCAGTTGATCATCGACGCCAGGCTCGTCGTCTTGCCCGAGCCCGTCGGGCCCGTCACCAGGATCAGCCCGCGGGGCCGCTGGATCAACTGCTCGATCACCGGCGGCAGACCAAGCTGCTCGAACGAGAGGAACTCGTTGGGAATCCGCCGCAACACCAGCCCCACATTGCCGCGCTGCTTGTAAATGGCAACGCGGAACCGGGCCATGTCGCCGAACGCAAACCCGAAGTCTGTCCCCCCCACCTCCTGCAGCTCTTGCTGGCACCGCTCCGGCGTGATGCTCTTCATCAAGGACACCGTGTCCGACGGCTCCAGCACCTTCGTCGCCAGCGGTCGCATGTGACCATGCAACCGCAGCATCGGCTGGCTGCCCACCGTCAGATGCAGGTCGCTAGCCTTCTGGGTGCAGACCGTCTGGAGTAGCTTGTCGATCAGCAGCGTGCCCATTGCCCTGGAATCCCTCCGCGAGTACGTCGATGGAACCCGTCCGGACCAACCCCGCACCGGCCACCCCTTTTTGGGGGGGCTTGACTTGTTTCCGAAAACCAGGTGTCCACCGAATCGTGGCAATGCGCCAGGAGGTTAGGGCAAGGGTGCCGCTGGCCCCGGTGCAGAGGCATTATTTCGACGAAGCGCCCTGGGATCAAGCAAATCGAGATACGACCGCATTCCGGCCGCCTCGAACCAAGCTAGCAATCTTGCTGACAATCGTGAAAGCTCGGACGCCGGAGCACGACCTCCAGGGCCGACCAACCGGGTGGTCAGGCGGCGACGCGACGGCCCCGGCCGGCCGGCGTCGGCGGGCGGGTCTACTTCTTGATAGCCGACTCTCCCGGCGCTTCCTTCTGGGTGATGCGCAGGACCTCGTCGATGGTGGTCTGACCCTTCAGGGCCTTGATCATCCCGTCCTCGAACAGCGTATGCATCCCCTGTTTCCGGGCCATCTTGCGCACGGTGAGCGTCGATTCCCCCTTGAAGGCCAGCTCGCGGACTTGCGAGGTCATCGACATCAGCTCGTAGATCCCCATCCTACCCCGGTAGCCCGACTTGTTGCAGTTCGCGCAGCCCTTGCCCTTCATGAAATTCGCCTTCTTGACGATCTCGGGCCGCAGGCCAATCCCCGCCAGCAGGTGCGCCGGGGGCTCGTACCGGACCTTGCACTTGGGGCACACCTTCCGCACCAACCGCTGCGCCATGATCGCCATGACCGAGCTTGCAACCAGGAATGGCTGGATGCCGATATCAACCAGACGTGTAATGGCACTGGGCGCATCGTTCGTGTGCAATGTACTGAAAACCAAGTGTCCTGTCAGCGACGCCTGAATGGCGGTCTCGGCGGTCTCCAAATCGCGGATTTCGCCCACCAGCAGGATGTTCGGGTTCTGTCGGAGCATGGCTCGAATGATGCGTGCAAAGGTCATCCCGATCTTGGCCTTCACCTCACATTGGTTCACCCCGGGCAGGTAGTACTCGACCGGGTCCTCGGCCGTGATGATCTTCACGTCGGGGCGGTTCAGCTCGTTGAGCGCGGCGTACAGGGTCGTCGTCTTCCCCGAGCCGGTCGGGCCCGTCACCAGCAAGATCCCGTTGGGCCGCTTGATGAGCTGCTTGAACCGGTTCCAGTCGTCGTCGCCGAACCCCAGGTCCTGCAGGCCCACCTTGATGTTCTCGCGGTCGAGGATCCGCATGACCACCGACTGACCGTGCGTGGTTGGAATGATGCTCACACGCAGGTCGATGTCCTTGCCGGCGACCAGGATCTTGATTCGGCCGTCCTGCGGCCGGCGCTTCTCGGCGATGTCGATCTGCCCCATGATCTTGAGGCGGCTGATGATGGCGCCCAGCAGACGCCGAGGCGCATTGTCTCGCTCCATCAGCACCCCGTCGATCCGGTAGCGAATCCGCACCCGGTCGGCGAACGGCTCGATGTGGATGTCGCTCGCCCGCTGCTGCACGGCCTCCTGGATGATCAGGTGCACCAGCCGGATGACGGGCGCGTCGCCCTCTTCCAACGTGTTGGTGAGACTCGACTTGCCGCTGGTGCCCGTCCCCTCATCGGCGAAGTCGATCGCCGTGTCGGTGAACTCCTGGAGCATCGAGTTCGACCGACTCGGTCTCCGACGAGCTGCTGCCATAATACTTGTTGATCGCCTCGACGATCGCCTCCTTGGGCGCCAGCGAGACCTCGATGTCGCGGTTCAGCACGAACCGCAGCTTGTCGATCGTCTCGAAGTCGAGTGGATCGTGCATGATGACACGAATCAGCCCACTCTCCTGCGCCAGTGGCATCACGATGTTCTCGCGAGCGAGCGACTCGGGGACCAGCTCGATGACCGAGGCGGGGATCTCGATCTCGTGCAGGGCGACGAAGGCCAGGCCATGCTGCTCGGCCTTGGCCTTCATGATATCATCCGCGTCGGCGTAACCCAGTCGCATGAGGGCGTCCTCGACGGCCCCCTGCGCCTGGCTGGCTTCCCTGAGCTGATCGGGGCCGATCACCCCCCGGCGGACGAGGATCTCTGTCCAATCCCGACTCTTGGCCATGACAGGGCAACTCCGGAGATGTCATCCGTAGTCAGACGGAAAAGCGGATCGGGCGACGGCCGACGGCGCACGATGCGACGACAGCGTCACCTCGACTCCTGCAACAGGCTGGAAAATGGCGAGGGCGTTCGCGGGATCTCGAAGATTACGACAACACGATCGCTTCCGTGACGACCACCCGGACGACCCGGCCGCACCGACAGATCGGGGATGACAGGAATGAACCAATCGATGAGGACACTTGAAGTTACCAAGCTTTCCGCCCATCGGCAAGGAAATCGTTAAGATTTCGGCGGGCCAGTGGGTCGTGGATGGTGGATCGTGGATCGCGGTGAGTGGTCAGTGGAACCTGGAGTCCGGAGGTGGATGCAATTGACCGGCCGCCACCTCTGCTAGGGAGATCGACAGGTTGCATCCACCTATAGACTCAGAGTCCGCCCCGTGTTACTAACCACGCACCACGATCCACCATCCACGCACCACGATCCGCGATTCACTACTCCCAAAAGACATTCCGCGAGCCCGGCACGACCTCGCCGATGATCCAGGCGGGGGTGTGGGCCTCTTCGGTCAGGTGGCGGACGATGGACTCGGCGTAATATTCGGCCACGATCATGACCAGGCCGATGCCCATGTTGAACACCCGGTCCATCTCGGCCTGGTCGACGGCTCCCAGCCGCATCAGCCAGGGGAAGACCGGGGGCAGGGGCCAGGACCCGCGGTGGAGTCGCAGGCTGCACCCCTCGGGGAGGATCCGCGGCGGGTTGTCGATCAGGCCGCCGCCCGTGATGTGGGCGATCCCGTGCACCGTCCGCTTGACCCGGTAGTGCCGCGCGACCGCTTTCACCGCCGCGACGTAGATCCGCGTCGGCTCGAGCAGCTCGTCGGCGACCGTCCGGCCCAGCTCGGGGACGTAAGTCTCGGGCGTCAGCCCGGCCGTGTCGAAGGCGATCTTCCGCGCCAGGCTGTATCCATTCGAATGCAGCCCCGAGCTGGCCAGTCCGACCACCTTGTCGCCCACCCGGATATCGCGGCCGTCGAGGATCCGCCGGCGCTCGACCACTCCCAGGCAGAAACCGGCCAGGTCATATTCCCCACGCTGATAGAAGTCGGGCAAGATCGCCGTCTCGCCGCCGAGCAGGGCGCATTCAGCCTCCACACATCCATCACTGATCCCCTTGACAACCTGGGCGGTGAGGTCGGGGTCGTCGCGGGACATGGCCACATAATCGAGGAAGAGCAGGGGCTCTGCGCCGGCGCAGAGGCAGTCGTTGACGGACATGGCGACCAGGTCGATGCCGACGGTGGCGTGCCGTCCGGTGGCGAAGGCCAGCTTGAGCTTGGTGCCGACGCCGTCGGTGGACGCGACGAGCACGGGGTCGCGGTAGGTGCGCGACAGCAGGCCGATCTGGTCGTTGAGGCGGAACAGCCCGGCGAAGCCTTCGTTCCACTCGATGACGCGCGGCGTGTAGGTACGGCGGAGCAGGGGGGGGAACCGCGAGATCGTCTGTTCGTAGACCTCCAGGTCCACCCCGGCCGAGCGATAGTCCATGAAGGATGACCCGTCCATTTCCGGTGCGATGCGATTGTTTCGGCACGGGATCGCCGGGCCCTTTGCCACGACGCGCGACGCCGGGCGGCCCGGCCGCGGAGCGGGTCCCGGGGCGCCAATTCACGAATCCCGTTAGGCCCCGACATCTTACGGCCTGGGGGGCGGCGAGGAAAGCGAAAGCGGCCGCGACTTCCTGTCGCCGGCAATCAACCGCGCAGGGCCTGGTCGATGGCCACCCGACGAACGGGGCCGAGGCCAGGCGGCCGCCGACGATGCGTACATCCGGTGCCTTGATCCTAGCACGCACCGCGATTATCCTGAAGCCATCTCGGGTTCCCGCACCGGCCTCCGACGCGATCGGATCGGGCCGGCCTGCCTACTCCTGACCCGCCGACCGAATTTCAGCTGTCCCCCACTTACCGACACCGGGAGGTCCGCATCATGCTCCGCAAGTGGATGGTCTTCGCCTTGAGCGCCGGGGTCCTCGTCTCGCTCGCCGGCGCCAGCTTCAGCGGCGCCGATGACGACTCTCCGCTCGAGAAGATCATGGAGAAGGTCAACAAGGCCAACGGCAAGATCAAGCAGGGGACGCGCAATCCGCCCACCTACAAGAAGAAGCAGAAGGACGTGGCCGACAGCTCCAAGGAGATGGTCAAGCTGGCCAAGGACTCCAAGCCGATGAAGGAGGCCCTGGGCCGCGCCAAGAACGAGGCCAACCCCCAGGAGAAGTGGAACACGCTGATGGACGCCTTCATCGAGAAGTCGGAGAAGCTCAGCGAGACCGCCAACAAGCCCGAGCCCGACTACGACGCCACCAAGAAGGCATTCAGCGCCGTGGGCAAGACCTGCACCGATTGTCACAACGTCTTCCGGGTCGATGAGAACTTCTGACCCCCAGTCGCTCGAGCCGGGCCCCCGACCGGGTCCGGCGCAGGCCATGGTGTCGCGGGCCTCGCTCTGGTCCGACCGGATCGAGGCGGCGGCGATGGCCTGCCACGACGTCACCCTCGGCCGCGTGGCCGAGGACCTGGCGCTCGACGAGGCGATGCTGATCGAGGCGGACGAGGGGCGGGGGCCGCCCCTCGTCCGCTTCTGGGAGCCGGCGGGCCTCGCCGTCGTGCTGGGCGCCACCCGTCGGCTGCACGACGAGGTCCACCTCGACGCCTGCCGTCGCGACGGGGTGCCCGTCTTTCGCCGCTCCAGCGGCGGCGGCACCGTGCTGATCGGGCCCGGCACACTCAACGTCACCGTCGTCCTGCCCGACACGGCCGGCGCGGGCCTCTCGGCCGTCGACGCCGCGCAGCGGCACGTCCTGGACCGAATGGCCCGGGCGATCCGCCAGGCCGGCGCCTCGGTCGATGTCCGGGGCCACGGCGACCTCGTCCTCGGCGACCGCAAATGCGGCGGCAGCGCCCAGCGCCGGCTCCGCCGCTGGTTCCTGGTGCATTGCTCGATCCTCTACGACTTCCCCCTCGACCAGGTCGCCCGCTACCTCGCCCTGCCCGCCCGCCAGCCCGAGTACCGCCGCGGCCGCACCCACGCCGAGTTCCTCGCCAACCTCGGCCTTCCCCGATCGCGGCTCGTCGACGCCCTCCGGCCCGGCCCCGCGCCTTGCCCCGGCCATTCCGCCGCCCCGGCGGAACCCGCCGGCCCCCTGCGGCTCCTGCCCGCCCTGCTCGCCGACAGGTTCGACAACCCGCCCTGGATCGAGCGGTTCTGACCAACCCGCCCCGTCGCCCCGCGACGCGACGGCTCGGCCGGGTATGTCGATTGCATGGGAAAGGCGCCCTCCGGGCGGCCATCCCCACCCGCAGCTCAGCGGTGATCGAACATGACTTCATGCTCATGGTGATGGCATTGGGTCAACTGAATCGAGAACTCGCCGGTGGCTTGAACGCCGCCCCGCGGCGCGCCGAGACGGGGTGTGGTGCGGACCGGGGCGAGTCACAAGGCGGAACAGGAAGCGCCATCCAGGAGAGGTCCATCGTGATCGCAATGCAGAACGTCGAGGAGCTTCGGAGCCCGTCGCAGAACGGCGACCCGATCGAGCGGCTCCGCCGGGCGTACCCGTGGCCGGCGACTCGTCCGGTGGTCATGGGCCCGGTGCAGAACCCCGGCTGGCTGGGCGAGGGGACCGATGGCGCGCTCGCCGCCGCGCTGTCGGACCGGACGCGGGTCGTGGTCGAGCTGGGCGCCTGGCTCGGGATGTCAACCCGCTATATCCTCGACCGGGCCCCGGGCGCGACGGTCATCAGCGTCAACCACTGGGAGGGCAGTCCCGAGCACCGCGTGGGCACCCTGTACCAGTCGATGCTGCCCACCCTGTACGAGACCTTCCTCTCGCAGTGCTGGGACTACCGCGACCGGCTCATCCCGTTGCGGATGACGACTCTCGAGGGCCTGCAAGTCGTCGCGCAGGCCGGCATCCAGCCCGACCTGATCTATATCGACGCCGAGCACAGCTACCGCGCCGTCACGGCCGAGCTCGAGCTGGCCAGCGAGCTCTTCCCCCACGCCCGGCTGGTCGGCGACGACTTCGACTGGCGGGGCGTGCGCGAGGCCGCCGAGGCCTTCGCCCGTCGCCATGCCCGTCGCGTCGAGCGCAACGGCGCCCGCGGCTGGACGATCGCCGATCCCGGCGAGCCCTCGGTCGCCGCCGAAACCATGCGGCGACGCTCGCGCTACGTCGTCCTGGTCCCCCACCTGGGCGGAATCGAGTTCGAACCTGCGAGGACGGCCTGCGCGAACTCGAGCTCGCCGGCATCCGCGTGATTCGCCGCCAGGGTAGCTCGCTGATCGACCTGGCGCGCAGCGAGATGGTCTCGCAGGCGCTCCACGACGGATTCGAGTCGATGCTCTTCATCGATTCCGACATCGGCTTCGACCCGGCCGACGCCATCCGACTGCTCGAGCGGCCCGAGCCCGTGGTCTCGGGCGTCTACGCCAAGAAGGGCCCGCGCGAGGTCGCCAGCGCCTTCCAGGACGGTACCAAGAACGTCCTCTTCGGCCCCGACGCCAGGGGACTCTACCCGCTGAAATACGCCGCGACCGGATTCCTGCGGATCCGCTCCGAGGTCCTGCGCCAGATGATCGAGCGGCTCCGGCTGCCCCTCTGCAACACCCAGTGGGGCGAGGGCTTCTGGCCGTTCTTCATGCCCATGATCGTCCAGCAGCCCGACGGCCGATACCACTACCTCGGCGAGGACTGGGCCTTCAGCCACCGCCTCTCCCAGGTCGGCATCGCACCCCTGGCCGACACCTCGATCCGGCTCTATCACTATGGCCCCTACGGCTATAGCTGGGAGGAAGTCGGCGCCGATCGACCACGCTACCAGACCTATAACCTCTCGATTGGCTGACGGCCTGCCCGGAAGGCCGGTCGTGCGAAGGGCGAGCCTCCCGGCGAGCCGGCCTTGCGGCCATGCGCGGCGCGGGGAGGGCGAGCCTCCCGGCGCGCCGGCCCTGCAGCCCCCATCGCGCAAGCCATCCAGACCAACAAACATTATTATCCACATGTATTGTTATAAAATCTTGATCGCCAAGAACGGGCAATCCATACAATAAAAGGCTGCAATTACATAAGATCATGGTAGCTTCATCAAGTTTTGCGGATCGGGATATCCTCTTTGGAATAGGACTCGCGATTGGAGCGGTCGCCGTCCGGCGTCGGGACCTGACCTCGCTGCGCCGAGTCGCCGGCAATGCCCTCTACCGGGGAGAACCGGCGGATGCCGGACGCGGAAGCTGCCAGGTGAGCAGATCCCGGGGAAGTGCCAGGCGTCTCGGTCTCCGTCCTTTTCCGCGGATCGCGAATCCCCCGTCGATGGGCCGGGTTCAATGGCCCTCATCCGCGGCGCCGCGATGTCTCGGTCGGGCATTTCCACACCGGCATTGACGAACCGCACTCCCACCTTTCGGAAGCCGCATTCCCATCGGCGGCATCGTGGCGGCATTTTCCCAGGCGGGCCCGCCGCGCCGGATCCCCCGCGATCGGTCCCCGCACGCCGCACCCCGACTACCGCGATTGCCCGGCCTACCCTCCTTTACCATTTACAAAGAATTGCCTGCTAATAGACTGATCAAAGGATTTCTTGGCATTCTCATTGCTTCCAGTCAGTCGCTCGTCCCGCCCGCGATTTCGCGATGCCTCTGGGCCCGTTCCCACCGGCGGAGGCGATTGGCTCGTCACATCCCGTCCGGCGGTCCCCCGCCCGAGCGGATGCACAACAGTCTGCAACGGAGGAGAAGATGAAGAATCCTCGGAGGATCAGGCCCCAGGCGCACCGCCGTCGCCGGTTCGCCGTCACTCTCGAATCGATGGAAGACCGCAAGTTACTGTCGGGCCCCACGGCCTCCGACACCAGCGCGGTTCAGATGCTGGGCTCGAGCAACTTACTGGTCGTCTCGCTCTCGGAGATCGCCAGCCTCGAGTCGTCCCAGTCCGCCGTACAATCGCTGGCGCAGGGCGTGCTGGCCTCGCATTTGACCTCCGACCCGGCGTTCAACCTCACGGCCCAGCAGCAGGGCATCATCCCGCCGGGCAGCATCACCCAGCCGAACGATCAGGCGATCGCCACCTCGGTGATCCAGGCCATCGGAGGCTCGCAGTTCGACGCGACCTACGCCCAGCAAATGGTCGCCGCCGAGCAGCAGCGAGTCTCCGAGGAGAACCAGCTCCTGGGGACCACCACCAATTCGGCCATCCAGCAGCTCGTCAACTCCGAGCTGACCGCCGACACCGCCGCGCTCCAGCAGGCCCAAACCTTGGTCTCTAGCCTCGGCAGCGGCTCCGGATCAGGCTCAGGCTCGACCAGCGGCAGCGGCTCAGGCTCGACCAGCTCCAGCGGCAGCGGATCGGGCTCGACCAGCTCCAGTGGCTCGGGCTCGACCAGCGGCAGCGGCTCCAGTTCATCGGACCTCTCGTTCGCCCAGGAGTCCCTCTCCAGCGACGCGATGGAGATCCTGATCTCGCAGATCGCCGCATTGCAATCGACCAACCCCCAGGTCCAGCTCTACGCGCAGGCGCTCTCCGCCGCGCACCAGCAGGACGAGGCCCAGGTCATCCCCCTGATCAACTCGCTCGGCGGGACGCCCAGCGCGATGCTCAGCACCCAGGACCAGTCGTTCGCGACGCAGGTCCTCGGCGCCGCCAACTCCCCCACCACCTTCACCCCGACGTATCTGGCGACCGAGGTGGCGATCCACCAGTCCGACTTGCAGATGAATCAGCAGCAGGCCGCCTCGACCCAGGACCCTAGCGTCGCGCAGTACGCCCTCAACGGCGAAGCCCTCGATCAGCTCCACCTGGCGGGCGCATTGCAGCTCCAGGCGAGCATGAGCGGCTCAGGATCGACCGGCGCCAGCGGGTCGGGATCGACCGGCACCTCCGGCACCACGGGATCGACCGCCGCCAGCGGGTCGAGCTCCGGGTTGAACCAGCACCAGCGGATCGGGCTCCACCAGCAGCTTCACGTCTTCGAGCACGAGCGTGACGGTCCAGGATACGTCGCCGGCGGGCCTGTATGTGGAGGCCGAGTTCGAGTCGATCCTGCTCCGCCCCGCCACGAGCGCCGACGTCGCCTACTGGGCGCCGATGATCCAGAACGGCCGGCTGAGCAGGATCAATTTCCGCGACCTCCTGTTCCGGTCTCAAGAGCGTCAGACGCTCCTGTCCAACATGGGGATCGACATCCGCGGCAGTGCCCAGTCGTTCGTCACATCGCTCCTGACCAACGCCCTGCACCAGACCTCGACCAGCAACGGCGAGCAGCAGTTGGTCCAGAGCGTCGCCAACGGCGGCAATCGCCAGGTTGTCGTCCAGGAGGTGTTTCGGCTCGCCGAGTCGGCGGGAATCACCTTGAGCTCGAACCCGGGCAGCGGGTCCGGCTCCACCAGCGGATCGGGCTCCACCAGCACCAGCGGCTCGGGGTCGAGTAGCGGCTCGGGCTCCACCAGCACCAGCGGCTCCACCAGCGGCAGCGGCTCCACCAGCGGCAGCGGCTCCATCAGCGGCAGCGGCTCAGGATCGGTCATCGGCAGCGGGTCAGGATCGACCAGCACCAGCGGATCGGGATCGACCAGCACCAGCGGATCGGGATCGGTCGTGGGCAGCGGCTCCGGGTCGATCGTCGGCTCCGGCTCCGGATCGGTCGTCGGCAGCGGCTCCGGGTCGATCGTCGGCTCCGGCTCCGGATCGGTCGTCGGCAGCGGCTCCGGGTCGATCGTCGGCTCCGGCTCCGGATCGGTCGTCGGCAGCGGCTCCGGGTCGATCGTCGGCTCAGGCTCGGGCTCGATCGTCGGCTCGGGCTCGGGTTCGATCGTGGGCTCCGGCTCAGGCTCGATCGTTGGCTCAGGCTCAGGCTCGATCGTGAGCAGCGGCTCGGGGTCGATCATTGGCTCAGGCTTAGGCTCGATCGTCGGCTCCGGGTCGATCGTTTGAGAGTCTGTCTCGGATTGGGGAGGGCGAGCCTGCTTCTGAGCCGAGCCTGTCCGCAAGGCCGGCTCGCCCTCTCGAATACCGTCTCCGAGACAGGTCCCAGGTGTCCGTTCGACGAGGGGATGTCGGGGCTTCGTCGGGTGGGCATCGCTTAACTGCCACAGTCGGATTGCTTTCGGAACCAACCCCGAGCCGAGCCCATCCTGCGCGGCCGGCGATCCGATCATCCGCCAGGTGGCTTCTTGTCGCCGTTGAAGGGGATCGTCTCGCGGGGAGTGGATCACTCCTCGCGGGCGGGCCTCCTTTCTTGTCCCGACATCTCCGCGTCAGGAAGGCGGCAGAATTGAGGTCCCATTACGCGCAGCGGCCTCTCGTCCTCCTCGCTCTGTTCATAGATCACGAACGAGCCCCGATTATTCCAGAGCGGGACGCCGATCCAGAAATGGTCGTAGGTGAACCCCACAACCATCGTCCGACCCGCGAAGTTCTGCCCGATCTCCGACCCCGCCGCGGCCGGGACCGCAGGTCTCCACCCGACGGTCCGGTCCGCCCGCCAGCCGCCCGCCCGGGAGACCTGGCGGTCGCGCCGCCGGCGGGGTCGTGAGACCCTCACCGAACCGGGCGGCCATCCGGCGCCGAATCCCCTGGCCGTCCGCTATTTCTCCGGGAGCTCCTTCAGCAAGGCCTCGACGGCCTTCTCAAGATCCTGGCCGTGGAGGTCCTTGTGCCGGATTCGTCCCTGGGCGTCGATGATGTAGATGGTCGGGAACCGCCGGATATTCCAGGTTTTCTGGATGGGTCCCTCCCAGGTGCCGTCGAACACGCAGCGCCAGGTGTTGCCCTCGCCCGACCAGGCCGCCTTGAGCTCTTCGAGGTTCTTCTCCGGCTCGGCGTTGATGCTGACGACGGCGAAAGGACGCTCCCGATGGCGCTCGGTCAGCGCCGCGCATCTGGGGATACATCTGGCGGCAGGCACCGCAATAAAAGTGGCTGCCGAAGTCGAGGACGACGACCCGGCCCCGATACTCGGACAGGCGGAACGCGCGGCCGTCGAGGTCGGTCGCCTCGATCTCGGGTGCCGGCTTGCCGACGGCCAGCTCGCGACGCTCGTGCAAGTAGGACTTCGCCGCGTCGCCAAGCGTGCCCGGCCGGCTCTTGGGGTCGTTGTGCGGCACGTCGGCGTAGAACCGGACGACCCGCGCCAGCAGCTCCTCGGCCTCGCTGTTCATGACGTCGGGGTCGAGCTTCCGCAGGCGATCCTGCCAGCCCGGGGCGAGGACCTCCTTGTACGGATCGACCCCGCCGATGATCCCGAAGTTCGGCCGCTGCCGCGCCACCCGGACGCACTGAGACTTGTACAGAAGATGACGAGCCAGCCAGTAGCTGCCCAGCCCCTGGATCTCTCGGCCCGTGTTCTGGGCGAGCACCGCGCGGAAGAATGCCTCGGTTGACTCAAAGAATAAGGGCATCCGCCCCTGGAGCGCCAGCACCGGGCCGAGCTTCGTGCTCCTGGCATGGTCCCGCGTCAGCCGCCGCAAGGCCTCGTCGCCCGCCCTGGTCAGGAATGTGTTATGAGTGCAGATCCAGATCAGGGCATCCTCGGCGACCTTCGAGCCCGGGTACTCCTCGGCCAGGGCCAGGAGGCCAATCGCGCAGGCCTTCGGATTGGCCTGCTCCAGCAGCGGAGCGAGCTTCCTGGCGTCCTCCGCCGTCCTTGCCTTCTCGCTCGCCTTCTGGAGCGCCGCGTAATTCGCCTCGAAGGGACCGACCAGGGCCTGGTACCGCTGTTCGGGCGTCGGCCGATTGCCCGGATTCTTGGGGTCATCGCAGGCGATCAGACAGATCATGATCAACGACGCGGAGATCATCGCATGTCCTCCCTCGCCACGATGGTGCTTCGCCGCCCGGGGCCTGGAACCAGTCTCCCGCCGAACGGCGGGCCCGCGGCGCAGCATTGCATCGCTTGGATCGATCCGATGATCTTATCTCAAAGCGAGCGGACCCGGAACGCCCAACCGCCGGTAGCACTCGGCCATCTCGGCCCGGGCCACTCGCCCGAAGGAAGACTCCTCGGGATGCTCCGCCCAGAACAGGGGATCCCGGTAATCCCGGCAGGCCGCCTCGACGCCCGCCAGGACCCGTCCCGGATCGCCGTCGAATAGCGCCCGGTCGATCGACCGCAATCTACCCCCCGGCCGGTCGGGCGGCTCGCCCCTCGCACCGACCGCCGCCGGGGCCGGCAGCGGCATCGCCGCAGGAGATGAAGGCGCGGGCCTACCGGCTCGGCATCGTGTCACGACACCGGGCTGCCATAGCGCGTACAGGATAGCGATGATGACAGCGACCACGAGCCACCCGGCGGCCCGTCGCACTCCGGGGCTGTAGAGCACGCCCAGAATCAGGAACCACCAGAAAGTCAGGGCGGCCCCGAGGAGAAACAGACGGGGCAAGGCGAGGCCGACCGCGCAGACGGCGATCCCGATCATCGCTTCCTCAATCCTCGGCGGTGAGCTGCACGGCGTCGGCCCGGCGTTCCTCGATGCCCACGACGCACGATCGATCACACCCCGCCTACCGCAAGCAAGCGGGCCTGTGTTCCGGAAACTCGACCCTCGGCCCGCCGCCCGGGTTCGGCGCCACGCGACGCGGCTTCGCCGGCTTCCACCGCAACGCCTCGGGAGGCGGAGGTGCACCGATGACGTCCGCGACGAAGGCGACGAGCAACCGCTCCTCGTCGCGGGCCAACCATCGCCAGAATCGAACATGGCGGACGATGAGCGCCAGCGTCAGTAGGGGGAAGAGTGGCACCAGCGCCAGGGGAAGGTTTCCTTGCGACAGCGTCCAGCCGAGGTTGTAGACGAGCACCTCACGGATCGCGAGGACGGAGAGGGCTGCCTGGCATAGCAATACCAAGCCGGAGCCGCAGGCGGTCACGAAGAAGTCGAAGCAGGGCAGCCCCACCCTGGCCTTGCCGAGGAACACGGCGCCCCCCTTATGCTCCTCCAGCCTGCCCACGAGGTGGGCCTGGAGCGGGTTCCTGTAGACGGTCCGCTTGCGCAGCCGCACCGACCGGCCCGATACCGACACACGACCGGTCACCAGCCGCGGCCGGAGCCGGAGCCGCGGGATGAAGTCTTCGACGTCGATGGCCGCGCAGCCGGGCAGCGCACGCGTCGGGAAGAAATGGCGATACCAGCTCGACGGCACCCGAGGCTCGGGGCGCCGGCGGGCCGTCGAGCTCCGGGTCGGCCATGACGCCCCGCCCGATCGTTGACGGCTTCTTTCCGAACCGGCCCAGCATTGTGTCAACTCCGACCCCGAGGTCGAGGTTCAGCGGACGGGATCAACCCGATTCACGGGACCAGTGGTCAACCTCGCGGATGCCCGGTCGCTCGCCGCTCGTCGGATCCCGGTCCAGGTCGATGAGAAGATCGCTCGGGTCGTCCAGCGAGTCGTCCTGGGTGCAGTCGTCGGGATCATCCAGCACACAGCCGACGAAGGCATCCCCATCCTGCCGGTGGACGAACGCGATGGTCCGCATGCGGGAGCCTCCATCTCCGGTGCACCACGCATCGATTCTACCCCGGCGCAAACAGACCGGCAACAAATCCGCCGCGACCCCGAGCCGAGCCCAGGATCCGCGGCCCGCGCAGCCAGTTTGCTGCGACGGAATCCTAGCCCCTGCCGGCAATCGCCACCCAGAAGTCCAGCTCGCGGAGCACGAACTCGGCACAGGCGTCGACCCGCGAGGCGAAGACTTCGCGGGCACCCCCTGGCCCATCGACCAGCCAGCCTCCCTCGCGTGCCGTCCCGAAGCCCCAGCCGGAGCTCGTCCGCTTGTCCTCGGAGTACCCGAGCCAGTCATCCACCAGCCCCGGCTCCGACTCGAGCACCGCCGCGAGTTGCGACGCCCGGAGCCGGGGCCTCAGGGCCCGATAGTCCGACTCCTCGAACAGTTGCCGCAGCGCGAGCCCGCGACCGCCCCGCAACACCGAGTGGTCGCGACCGATCGAAAGAATCCGCCGGATCTGTTCGCGAGTCGGTCTCACGATCGGACTCATCCTCCACGGAAGCTCAACCCGGCCCACGATCAGGTCCAGTACCCACCGGAGCCAATCGCATCGCGAGCTGGATCCGCTCGACCACGAGACACCCGCAAGCCGTGGTGATCCCGAGTGAAATAGGTCTTCACGTCGGGCATCACCAGGCCCATGAGCAACACCGGAACCCCGATGATGATCCCCATACTCTGCGGGCTCGCGGTGGAATTCCGCAGCCGGTCCGTAGCGATGAGAGGCGAGGTGAGGTCAGGCGCTCTTGCCGAACAGCTCCTCCAGCAGCCGCCGGGCACGCTCCAGCCCGACCTCGGTGAACACGACCGACTTCGCACGCCCGCGAGGCTCGGAGATCAGCCCGGCCTCGTGCAGCCGGTCCATGGCGTCCCAGTCGAAGCCCTTCCAGGCCCGCGCCCCATCGTGCAAACCGAGATACAGGAGCGCGAGGACCGCGTCATCAATCTTCGACGTATCCAGTTCCATGAGACGAGCCCTCCGCCGGCACGTGGTAGTTGTTTGGTCGGGTCAACCGAGCCACTTGCGGCGCCATCGTCTCCCCCATCTGGCCTTCCGCCGGCTCATGCCAGAGATCAGCGGCCCGCCGCAGGCCGGTCCGCTGAATCATATCATTCGGCGCCGCTGCTTTCAGGTAAGGTGCCCAGGTAGAGCGGGTCGCGGTCGTAGAGGCGACAATCCGCGTCGTCGGACGACTCTGTTCCGACCGGCGGGATTCCCAGAAGACGTGAAGATCTGTTCGGCCCGGCAAGAGGCACAGGAGACGCGCACCCTCGGCACGTAGCCCCCGGATTGAAATGGACGTCGCCGCGTAATGGGGCAGGTGTTGCCAGTCCAACTGTGGCAGATGGGCCATGGTATTCCCGAGACTTCTCGCCGAACACTACCTGGCTCGAGCCCGGCCAGTTCGGATCGATCCCTGCCCCGAAGGGGCCCGCACAAATCAGCCCAGGGCATCGCCCTGGGGACCGGTCGCCCAGCCGCGGGGTCGAGCCCTCGAAGGGCGCCACAGGGGCAGCCACGGGCCACCCCGTGTCGCGCCCTTTCAGGGCTTTCTCGCGGGGTTTGGCCGGTTCCCCAGGGCGATGCTATGGGCTGACATGTTCAGCCCCTTCGGGGCGATTCGTGGTGGTGTCCAGCGAGAAGTCTCGGATTCCCCGCAACCTATACGGTGGATTTCGGCGGCCGGCGGAGCCGGTCCGCTGCGATGAGGCGTTAGGCCGGCCATCCATCCGCTCCGTCGCACTCACGCCCCGGGCAATCCTCTCCCCTTGGCCCTGGCTCGCGTTCGCTTACGAGACAGCCGAGGGGGAAGGAACACATGGCCTTGCTGCGGATCGTACATGACCAACTCATGCACCTTCGCGTATTCTCCGATCACCGGCCAGACGTCCCAGAGACGTGACGGCACGAGGCAGACGATGAGGTATGAGTCGGAGACGTCCGGCATCGCGGCCAGCGGCCATTCATCCTCCCGACCGGGTTCGGGCGCGGACCATAGCCTATCAATCTCCTGGGCGAGTGATGCGATCTTCGGGGAGGGCGCGACTCGATCGCTGGTGCCCGACTCGGCCAGCACGAATAGATCCTGGCCGCCTCGTCATCTTCGAGCGGCTCATCACTGTCCCAGAACGCAAAGTCGTAGCTCATGCACCGCCCCCAGCCGTCCGACGCCAAAGAATAGCGGCCTGCGCAACCGGTCCGCCGCATCGCAATGCCAGGCGGGTGCAGGCCGCCTCTCACTCGGTCGCTGCGTCAACCTGCTCCCGAAGCCGGTAGGATACCCAGCCGAAGTCCCCGCTGGCGTGCCGCCGGATGTGCCCGCTCCGGACCAATCGGGCCAGGGCCTCGGCCATCGGCCTTGGGAGCTGCGGCACGCCATGGCGGAGGAAGATGACACGCTCACCGCCGGCGGCGCGGAAGGTCTCGAGCAGTGCCTTCTCGTCGTCCGAGTGGTATTGCATGCCGGCTCCAATCCCCGCCACCCGACGCCCAGGATCAGCAGACTCCGCAGGCCGGTCCGCTTCATCGCCTCGCCAGACTTCCAGCGTTAATCAGGCGCCTTCGTGCCGCGCAGATCGCTGACGAATCGCCCCACGGAGCGGGTCCGCTATTGCGATGTTAGATCGATCAGCCGTCCCGTGGCCAGCGCCGGGCCGACGGCTGGCCCAATTGCCACTCGACATATTCGGTCGGCGGGTCATCGATGTCGATGACGTGCTCAGGGAGGAACGGGATCTCCGCACCGAAGCAGAGATAGACGCCCTGGGCCGGCTCGATGCAAACGGGTTGGTTGTCGAGGATACCGATATAGCCTTCGCCGACCCGCTCGGCGACGATGACCCACATCCGCTCGCCTTGCACCTTGACCCGGCCATCCTTGTCTGTGCCCTCGATGTCGAAGATGAGCCGCGCGGCCTGGCCGCGATGGAGAGACCGCCGTTGCGACAGAGGCGGAATCCAGAACTTGTCCGGATGTTCGCGGTGCGATCGCTCGCCCGAGCGGAGCTGCCAGAAGTCCCGGTCAAAGCTGGCGATCCGCATGGGGATGTCACCGTCTCACGGCCAGATTCCGCGGCCGGCTGCGGGCCGGTCCGCTGGAATGCCTGGTCAGCCCATCACTCACAGCCCGGCATGGGCGCCGCGTCACCTGGACCGGTCGTGATCTTGCCATCCAGCAGGTCGAGGTAGGCTCGCCCGACATCGATCAATCGCCGTGTCTCGAGGTCTCCGGCGAACCGCCCGTCGGTGGAACCCATCAGATTGAGCACATCCTTGCTGAGCAAGGCCGGTGCCGACGTCAGGGCTTCGAGCAGCGAGTGGATCGCCGCGCGGACGAGGGCCTCTCCCTGCGGTGTGGCCACCGCCTCCTCGAGGCCCTCCGGGACGCAGCCCATGAAGTCGCCCCGAGACGCCAGCAGCCATTAGTCACGAATCGCGGTCACGAGCGACCCGGGCTCGACGGGATCCTCGATGTGGAGTGCGAGCAGCCGGAGCCACAGCTCCAGGAGGCTGTCGTTCATCCAGAAGCCGCGACCGCGGAGGCGCACAAACGTCGTTCCCACCAAGGACCCTCCCCGAGCCCACCCTATTTCATTCCAACACCAATGTAATCTCGCGATTCTCTCCTGACGGCGGTCGCCGACCGGGGCGGCCGGCCCGCGCCGGCGAGCCCCTCATACGCCCAGGATCCGGACGGGCGAAGTCGTCCTCCATTTTCCCCGGGTGAAATCGGGGAAGTCCACCGGACGGCTGCGGTCGGCGACCGACTTCTCGCTCAGCGGGGTCACCGCGCTCCAGGTCGCCGCGTCGTACACGTCGAAATCCGGAGGGACCCCGGCCTGGAGCGCCTGGATGAGGCGGGAGTCCTCGAGGTACTCGGCCGTGACCTGGGCTGGCGTCCCGCCGACGGTACGGGGCTGCCGGGCCGCCCGCTCCAGGGCCTGCTTCCAGAGGGGGTGCTCGTACTCGGCCAGGTAGCCCGTGCCGGGCTCCCAGGCGTAGTCCGGGCGGTCCGCTTCGACGCGGCCTTCCGCTCGAGGCACACCTGGAACTCGGGGAAGCGCCGGACGATCCCGCGCGTGCCCTGCACGAGGGTCCGGCGGCTATACGGGCGCGGCAGGTCGGTGTCGTGCTTGAGGATGATCGTGACCCCGCCGGCCGTCCGGATCAGGCTGGAGTTGACGTCGCCGTTGATATATTTACGGGCTCGCTTGGGATGGCCCTCGGGGAGGTGCTCCTGCGCGTAGAGGTCCAGCCCGCGCGCCTTGGAGCTCATCGACACCAGGTAATCCAGGCGGTCCCCGCGGTTGATGTCCAGGTACCACGCCAGCGGCCCCAGGCCGTGCATCGGGTAGAGGTTGCCGTTGCGACGGGCGAAGTGGGCCCCCAGCCATAACCCGTCGCCGTGGTCGCGGATTTTCAGGTAGCGGGTGTCGTGGGCGTAGGCGCCCTCGACGTGGATCAGCTCGCCGAGGAGCCCGGCGCGGACCATCCGCAGGATGGCCATCTCCTCGCGCATGTAGTTGACGTTCTCCATCATGACGCAGTACCGGCCGGTCCGCTCGGCGGTCTCGACGAGCTGCCAGCATTCGTCGAGCGTGATCGCCGCGGGGACCTCCGTGGCGGCGTGCTTGCCGTTGCGCATCGCCGCGAGGAGGATGGGGGCGTGCCACTCCCACGGGGTGGCGGTGTAGACAAGGTCGAGGTCCTCGGCCTGGCACATGCGCTCGAAGTCGCGCTCGCCGCGGGTGTACGCCGTCGGCTCGCGCCTGCCCAGCGCGGCGGCCATGCGACGGGCCGAGGCGCACGCCTCCTCGCGGATGTCGCAGACGGCCTTCACCTCCACGCCGTCGATGCGCAGGAGGTTCCCGAAGTGCTCCGTGCCCTTGACGCCGACGCCAACGAACCCGACGCGGACGGTCGCGATCGGTCTCGCGGCCGCGGCTGGCGGCACGCCCGCCGCTGAGCCCTCGGCCGTCGGCCCCGCACCACCCAGCGCCGCCGTGGCTCCCAGGCCGGCGCCGAGTCGAAGGAAGTCTCTCCTGCCGCTCTTCGTCTCCATGGAGTACGCCCCGGGGTCGGAGGAGGATCGGGCCAGGACGCCCATTCTATGGTAAGCGTTCACGTGATGGGAGGCTGCCGGGCAAGGGGTCCGGAAGGTCGGATCGACCCCGGGTCGGCCCCGGTCCGGTGACGACGCCAGACGGCTGCGGGAGCCGGTCAGGCGGTCAGGCTAACGCGGGCGGATCGGGTCGGGTCCCGGACCGGTCGGCCGGTCTTCGTAGGTCAGGCTGTCCTGCCTGACGCGGGCGGATCGGATCCCGGCCGACCGGAGTCAGGCTAACAGCCTGACCTACTAGTCCGTCTAAGGCTATTAGTCATGCTTCGGGTACAGACTCTTCAGCTTGATCCGAGCATCGGCCGTGGTGAACCGCCAGTCGGTCCCGCAGCGGCGAGCGTTGCGATCGGCCGCCCAGGCGGCGATCGCCGCGTCCAGCGCCTCGGCCGTCGCGAATCGCCTCTGCCCCAGGCATTGCCGCGACAGGATGCTCAGCTCCTGCTCCGCCATGTTCAGCCAGCTCCCGCTCTTGGGCGTGTACACCAGCCGCAATCGCCTCCTCAGCGCCCCGGCCGTCTCGGCGTCCAACCCCACGTACAGGCTGGCCACGTCGTGCGTGTTCAGGTTGTCGCACACCAGCGTCACGTACTCCGCATCCGCGTAGTCCTCCTCCAGCAGCTGACGCACCTCCTCGGCCCAGTCCGACCGCGTCCGGCTGTCCCGGCCGCCGACCCGGCGCCACCCCGAGATCGGGTCGTAGAACATGAACAGCGAGCGGACGCCCAGCCGCTCGTACTTGTGGTCGAACGCGCCGGGGGGTGCCCGGCTCCATGGGCAGCGGCTCGGCCACATCGCCCAGGAGCTGCCGCGACGCCTCGTCCATGCAGATCAGCGGGCGGAGCGGGTCGTAGGGCTGCCGGTAGGTGTCGAGGACCTCCTCCATCCGCGCCACGAAGCGGGCCCGGTCCGCCTCCGGGATGCAGAACCGCTCGACCCGCCAGGGCTGCAGCGCCGTTTTAGGCACTGCCGGACCGTCTCCCGGCTGACGGACTCGACGACCTGCAGGCGGCCCAGCTCGTCGCAGAGCAGCTGGAGCGTCCAGCGGTCGCGGCCCTCCGGGGGCGGGCTGCAGGCGAGGGTCACCAGGTGGGCCTCGGCGGTGCCGTCGAGCTTGCCGGGTACGGAGGGCCGGGGCTTGCGGGTCAGGGCGGCGTCGCCGTGGAGGACGAACCGCTGGCGGATGCGGACGACCTGCCGCTCGCAGAGTCCGACGGCCGCGGCGATCTCCTTGTCGGGGCGTCGGCCGTCGGGGTGGGCGTCGTCGGACATGAGGAGGATGCGCACCTTCCTCATGGTGGAGGCGCCCACGCATTGCCGCCGACAGATGGCCTCCAGATCCTGGCGTTGCTCGGGGGTCAGGACGACGCGCAACTTCTGGGTGGTATTAGGCATCCGGGCCTCCGGAGTGAGGAGAGGACGGGGTCAACTACCATCCATGTAACATCGTACTGACACTTTCGGCTAGACGGACTACTACAAAGACGGCCCGCGAGCCGGTCAGGCGGTCAGGCTAACGCGGGCGGATCGGATCGGGTCCCGGACCGGTCGGCCGGTCTTCGTAGGTCAGGCTGTCCTGCCTGACGCGGGCGGATCGGATCCCGGGCCGGCCGGAGTCAGGCTAACAGCCTGACCTACAAAGACGGCCCGCGAGCCGCTCCGGCGATCGTTCCGAGCCCATCGGCCCGTGAAAGGTTACCCGAATAAGATCAGCGGCCCGCGGGGCGGGTCCGCTGGATTGAAATGTCAGGCCCGTTCCAGGCTATTGTCGTAGCCGAAGTACTCATCATAGGTGTTGCCTTCGCGGGACTCCACGCTGTCATCCTGGAACGCGCGGAGCCTGTCCTCGCGGCTCGTCAGCGCGGCCGCTTCGACCCTCGCCGCTTCGATGAACTTCGCCAGCGCGGCCCTGACCTTCGCGTCCCCTTTCGGCTCGAACATGCCGAACTCGTCCGGCAGGACGTACCCCGCGACCGGAGCCAGTATCGCCTCCTCGATCGCCTGGCGCAATCGCTCGCGAACCGCCGTGTCGCCGAGCTCGACGTGATCCTCGAAGATCCGGTCCATCGCATTCAGCAAGGCCTTCAGCGACTTCTTCATCACTGCGCTCTTCCTCCGCCACACGCCAGAGATCAGCGGCCCGCGGGGTGGGTCCGCCGGAATGCTTCGTCAGGCCATCGCTTCGGCCAAGGCTCGAACGATGACCCGACGGTACTCCTCGTCCTTCTCACAGATCTGGATCACCCCGCGCGGTAAGTCTACGTTGGTGTAGAGCTCCGCGTAAGCCCCCGACTCGGCATCCTGCAAGAACAATTTCATGTTGACCACCGTCGAATCGATCGATTCGGGATCATCGCCGAGCGTGATCGCGGCGAACGACACCGCATCCTTCATCCGCATCGGAGCGAGCCCGGCGCCGTAGAGATGATCGATGAGGGACACGAAGCGATCGCTGAGATCGCCCAATGAGCGATAGGTGACGGTTCCGGCGAAGCCGAAAATTCTGCCGGCGATCCTCCCGGGTCTCCACTCCGGCGAGAGCTCGACGCGTATCCCGACGAGATCACCCTCGTGGGTCGCATGGACATCGAAGCATCGCCCCGCGCCCGGCATCGAGCAATCCGCGACGACCCCGAGGACGAGGTCCAGGGGTCCCTCCTCCGATTCCGAAAGGATATCCGGGGGAATCATAAGCACCTCGATCTGCGGCGCCTCACGCCCAGGATCAAATGTTAGTCGCGGCGCCTGCCATCTGTGACCCATTCGCTCGACGCGAGCAAACGCAGTGGCAGCTCATCGATGGCCTCCTGGGGAGCGTCCACGTCCCACCAGGCCACGCAACAGAGGCAGCCGCCGGGCTCCTCAGGGCAAACGGCCATGCGATGCCGCCACTTCTCCATCCATCGACTCGCGAGATCCCAGTCTCGCTCCTCGTCCGTAATGACGAGAACGGTCGCACGCGCCATGGGAGAAGTGCCTGACGTTAAAGATCTGCGGCCCGCCGCGGACCGGGTCCGCTGGATCGCCATGTTAGCCGACCCCGCTTCAGTAATACTCCCAGTAGTCTTGGATATCCGGCTCCTTGGAGTCGTCGAAGCCCGCCCGCCGCAACTCCTCGGAGGTCACCACCCGCCCACACTCGCCGAACAGGGCGACGAACAGCGCCGCATAGCATCTCGCGGTGGGCCGCCTCGCTCGCCCTGGACGCATCGGCGATGGCGACGCTGGCCCGGTACACCGCCCTCCCCGGCTCTCCGGTCGCCTCCAATTGCCGATGGAGCAGCCCGGCCTCGAGGTAGCCGTCCCAGGGCGTGGCGACCTGCAGCAGCGAGCGGATCGTGCTCCCGAAGAGCATCCACAGCCCTCTCCGGGAGTGGGGAAGCTCGTCGCCCGCCAGCCGAATGCCGAACAGCCGCTCCAGCGCCGAGAGGAGACCCTCGTAGTACGCCCCGAAGTCGGCGTGAACGAAGTCGGTCCGCTTCGTGTAGACGTACGCCTCGATCAGCGTGCGGTAGTCATACGGGCGGGGCAATCGATTCACTTGCAAGGCCATCGACCCTCCCCACGACGCGAGCGAACCGCAATGGTCGTTACAGCGGCCACCCGACTTGCCGGCTCAAGCCAACGATCAGCGGCCCGCGGAGCGGTTCCGCTGGATTGCCTTGTTTATCAATATGTCTCGTCGCACATGTTTCGAGCGATCCTCATCTCACCACAGCCTCGGGCGTCGCGCTATCCATCGATTTCCCTGTCCCACAAGCGACCTCGCCTCACATCGTTCTTTCGCTTCACGGCGCCATTCCCGGGCCGATACCAGGCATCGACGCCGACCCGCAAAGGCAACCCGCGAGGGCTCCGGAGAAAAAGATGATGCCGAGGATCATCCTCCCCAGGGGAGTATGGATCGTCTCGCCCCCCTTGCCTTCCCACCAGATGAATCCCGGCGGGCCCACACGGGCGAACGAGAAGAGAAAGGCCAATATTGGCCCGGCCAGTACACCGATGAAAGCGCTACTTGGCCGGCTCGCTCTCGGGGGAGATGTCGCCGGCGAGGCATCGAAGGTCTTGGATGTAGCCATTGTCGGAATGCCAATTTGATTGTTGGGAAAGGACGTCGTGACCATCGGCGGACGACATTCGGTGAATTGCCCCCAGCCAACAGCACCGGGCCGATCGCGCCCCGGGCACCATCGAGACCGGAGGCACCGAACGACCCGGATCAGCGCCCCGCGGGGTGGGTCCGGTG
The DNA here is from genome assembly GCA_963771445.1 of uncultured Planctomycetota bacterium. Lineage (GTDB taxonomy): Bacteria > Planctomycetota > Planctomycetia > Isosphaerales > Isosphaeraceae > JAKAUH01. The sequence continues at coordinate 87,214 of CAVYTQ010000011.1, forward strand.
CATCACACTCTTAGACATCAATCTCCATAGGGACCGGAGCGACCTTCCCAAGGTTCACCCAGCGGTACACCTTCGAACACCCCGGGCAGCGTGCCTCGTAGATGATCAGGTCGCCCGGGGGCCGGCCACTCTTCGGGTGCTTGAGCCTGCTGGGGGTCTTGATCTCCTGCACGGCCCAGGCCTCGCCGCAGGCCGGACAACTTTCGGGGGCTCGCGCGTAAGGATGCCAGTAGCGTTCTCGGAATCGCCGGGGCAGGATCGCTCTGGCCAGCGAGTCCGCGAAGGCCAATGCCAGGAGCGCAAAGAAGGCCGCAACCGCCCAAATGATCACCACGACCATCACGGCGACGGCACCCAACGACCAATACCGATGCTTCCAGGGTTCGATGGGGCGGTTGTCGTTTCCGAAGCGAACCGTCGGAACGCGCATCCCTCACCTCCTCCGCCGCCGAACGCCAGAGATCAGCGGCCCGCGGGGTGGGTCCGCTGCATCGTCTCGTCAGGCCCGTCCCCGGAACTCCTGGAGCCGCCGCTTGTATTCTTGCTCCTGCCGACGAACTCGCCGGCCAACGCCCGGCCCTCCGGCGGCCACCGCGCGGCGGGGGCCTTCCCCCAGGTCCACAAGGTCCGCCTCGTCGAGCTCGGCGCCCGCGTCGAATTCACCTTCGTGCCCGGTCGATCGCCCATGGCGAATAGTCGATGGTCGGCGGCCTGGTGAGGCACCTTACCGCCGAGATGCTACTGCTTTGGGACCGCAACTTCTTCAGCTCTTCGCTCTGGCGGGCGGTGACGGCGCAGCGCGGCGCCATCCTGCGCGGGCCAACAGCAACCTCACCCTCAGGCCAATCCGCGAGCTGGCCGACGGCTCGCATCTGGCCAAGGTCTACCCGAGCCCTTGCGACCGCCAGGCGGATCACGCAGGTTAGGCCAGGTCAACCTCAGACCCCGCCTTGCTCGCGTCGTAGATGCCCTGGATGAGCGAGAGCGGGAAGACAGCGACGACGGCGCCGTGGGTCTTGCCCTCGACAACTGCGATGACTTCGACCACGCCCCGCTCCGCCTCGGGGGGCTCCGAGGGGGTATATTCCAGTTGACTACCGGTGACGGTCACTGTCCGGCCGTCGCGAAATAGGACGACGAATGTGCGGGACAACGTCAAAGCCTCCGCAGGTCGGGTAAGGAGCAATACCGTTGAATGAGCAGTAGGTGCACGGCGGCTCGCCGACCATCGAATGAGGACTGAAGTCGAGTTCCAGGCCCTGGATTGGTGTAAGCCCGCTCCCAAGGCAACGGTATCGAGCCTAACAAGACTTAGCCGCCGATCGACCGTGTGGAATCACGCCCTGTCGTCCGTCGATCTGCGCCGGCACCTCGATCATGCCCGGATCTCCGCCGGCCGGCAACGCGCGGCCGGAAAGATGCGGACGGCACGCGGAGAGATACGGCCCACGGGCGACAGGGCGAGCCCCGGGGGCCGAGCCCGACTCACCACCGGGATGGGATGCCCCGACGAGACACCGGCGCCCTCTCGCGGCCCGCCCGCGACCGTCCCGGCCGAGCCCGAGGCCGGCGTCCTCCGGACCGACCCGACCCGGTCACAATGCCGACGCTCCGACCGGCGACAGGCGAGGACCGGACCGTTGCGGTCGCCATCCGAGGGAACACCCGTCACACCGACGGGTCCGGTCGGTCCCGTCAGCTCCCGACCCGGGCAGCTCGGCCTCTCCCGCCCGACTCCGCCCCGGCCCGGCGGGTCGGGGCGGGTCGGGGCGGATCAATCGGGTCGATCGGTCGTCAGGCTCAAGACCTGGCCTGCGCCAGGATGATCGACGGCGGGCTCGAAAACCTCGGCTTCGGAAAAGGTTCAGGAACCGTTGTTTTCGATTCCCGACCCTTTCCGGGTTTATGCCGACCAGACCTCGGTGCGAGGCGGTACGTCCGGCTTCGGCAGCCTGACCACGATCGGATAAATGCCTTGCGGGACGCTGAGGCATTCGATGCCGTCGATCGTCGCCTCGACCTCCGACCCATCGGGGCGCCGCAGGCACGGCGCATCGACGATGCGGAAGCGCTCCTCGCCTTCGGGAACAATGCCGGGTACCTGTATGGTGCCACGACCTCGGATCGTGAAGGTATCTTCGACGGTGAAGAGATGATGAGGCATCGCAATGGATGAGCCCGCTAACGACCAAATTCAGCGGCCCCGCGCAGCGGGGTCCGCTGGAATGCCTCGTTCGGTGGTCACCGCGTCATCCCCGCGAAGTTCTTGGACCACGGCCGAGGCGAGCTCGCGGAATTCGCCCTCCTGGCCGTGGCGCACCCAATGCTCAAGCCTCTCGAACGATGGGCGGCCGATCCGGATGGCGAGCAGTCGCTCGACCCGCAACACCACATCCCGGAGATCGCCGCCGACCCCCCACTGCATCCGCCAGAGGACCGCAAGTCGGTCTTGCGGGTAGATCGCCTCGGCCGGCACGCCGACCGACTCGGCGAACGCGCGCCGGACGGCCAGCCAGAGCGGCCCTTCGGCGACTCCGGCCCTGACGCAATGGAGGAACTCGGCATCGACCAGAGGGGGGCGCTCCGCCTCTATCCGAAGCGACTGATGGATGTACCACCGCCCCTCGCCGCTGACTTCCTCGATGCCACGCATGAGGAGGTAGAGCGGGAACAACAGTATCCTCACGGCAGCGGTAAAGACGCGGCCAAACATCGCCACCCAACGATTAAGATCCGCGGACCGCCGCAGGCGGGTCCGCTGCGTCGCATTGTTAGCCTTCCTACGCCGGACTGGTCTCCGCGATCTTAACGCCTCACGTCGATCCCAGGATACCGACGGCGAAGTTCTCGCACACCCGCTTCGGTTACGCTGGTGCCTTCGAGACGGATATCCCTCAAGTTCGGCAGGTCCGGGAGCATAGCGATCCCACGATCCGTGACCTGTCGGCACCCTAGCCTGGATGCCCATGGAGGGGAAACCGGCTAACGATTCAGGACCGAGCCTCGTGAGAACCGGCGTATTTCCTGCCTTCTCCGCGTCGGGATGATTAGGGACCACCTGGAGTTAAAGGGGGTCCGTTCCCACGGCCAGCCGCCGCATGCATTGCATCGCATGAGCTGATCAATACTCCGCTTGTCCTGGAAAACGAAGGGCTTTCAAACTTGAATAACGGAAAAGCATTTGATTGATCGTCTGGGATAGCTCCTTGGGGAGGGGTGGGATAATTCCAGAAAAGCCTAACGTAAGGCGATGTCCCTCCCAGCCGGTCGAAAGCACGAATCCCCCATGAAAGCAGGCGAAAACCTCTAGTCTAAGTATGGTAATCTGTTGGTTCGACGTGCAGATGCGTTAGCCGTTTCCCCTCCGTGGGCATCCAGGCTAGCAGATCGAGCTCTTTGAGACTTGAGAAGAGCGCAAGATGAGCGGACAGCGCTCGACGTCGGCGTCACGGAGGGGATGCTCGGGATCATAGCCAAAGTTCCCGGGCCCGAAGGATACGCGCGTAGGGTCATAGAAGGACTTCTCGTTGACCCCGGCTCGGCCCGATAGGCGACGGTACCAGGCCGGGCCGATCATCCGGAAGCCATAGGTCCCGTGCAAGCGATCTACGGCCTCGATAGCCCTCTGCCTGGTCAATGCCCGGGACCGGATCGAGACGCAGACCGCGAGTAGGACCGCGACCATGGCGACGAGGACCATGGCCGAGCTTAGCCGCCAGCGAGGTATCTTCATCGTTTTCCGGTCTGATGCCCCCGCGGGCTAGCGACCCAGATCAGCGGGGTCCGCGGCATCGCCATGTTAGCCATCCGGTGAGGCCGCTACCGCGAGGATGATCGGGACCGATCCCGGCGACACCAGATCCTCGCGGCCGGCGGCCTCGAAGTGGATATGATAGCCGGCGGGGAGCCGCGACTCCACCGGCAGGCACCGTCCGAGCAGGGCCAGGGCCGGAGCCGCCCCGGAGATGGACAGGGTGGTACCTTCGACGGTGGCGGACAAGGGGCCCGCCGTCCTGGAGAGCCGGAGCCCGCTCAGGCTGCGCTGGTAGGGTTGTGGATTAGATACCGCCAATGCGATGAAAGCCTCGGATGTCTCCGAGCCGGCGAGTTCGGCCAGGGATACGGCAAGCCGCTCGAACTCGCTGGCGGTGGCGGCGAGCTCGACTTCCGGGGGGGTATGGCTGTACCGGATCGTGAACATGGAGGAAGGCCCCCCAACGCCAGAGATCAGCGGACCGCCGCAGGCGGGTCCGCTGCATCGCATTGTTGGACGTCCTACGGCCGAACCGGCTGGACTTGATGATAGCAGACCCCTGAGCCCAGAACATCGGCGACCACAAAACCCCGCCTCTCGAGTACGCGGCGAAGCTTGAGGTTAGGTCGGGCGCAGTTGACGGCGTGGACCCTCCAGTCCAGCGCCCTCAGCCCACGCCGCCGGGCAAATCGCTCGGCCAGGCGGGCGATCACCGGTAGCACGCCCTCGCCGCCCCCGTCGATGTGTCCCAGTTCCAGGATGAGCGCGCCATCGGCCACCCAGAAGCGGCCGAGGACATCCGCCGTGCCGGCGCGGAAGACCACGGGCTCGGCGCACAGGATGAGGGCGTCGATCGCCTCATCGGGCATGGCCAGCAGCTCGTCGGGGGCGAGGCCATCGAGGGTGATAGGCTTCCTCTCCACTGTGCTTCCCCAAACGTCTGAAGACCGAGATCAGCGGCCCGCCGACAGGCGAGTCCGCTGCATCGCTTCGTTAGTGGTCCATCGGCATGTGTGGGGAACAAATCGACCAAGCACGTTGGACATCGGCCGCGGCCGAGGCGACCGACGCACCAGCACCACGAAGGGCCGCAGCCAGCTTATGCCGACCCCGATCCGCGTCGGCGTTCCCGTCCGCATCGAGCTTGGCAGCGAGTGCCCGAAGGAAGGCGGCGAGGGCATCATACCTCAGGTCGCCGAGGTCACCGACGAGCTCGCCCAGAGTTCCGGCGTATCGCTCGACATTCTCGTGATGAACCATTGGTATCTCAAGGGCCGCCTAACAAGAATTGAGCCGCCGATCGCCCGCGTGGAATCACGCCCTGTCGTCCGTCTCTCTTCGCCGACACTTCAATCATGCCCGGATCTCCGCCAGCCGGCAACGCGCGGCCGGAAAGATGCGGACGTCCCGCGGAGGAATACGGCCCAGGGGCGACGGGGCGATCCCCAACGGCAGAACACCATTCACCACCAGGAGAAGATGCCCCGACGAGACGCCGGCGCCGTCGCGCGGCCCGCCCGCGACCGCCCCGGCCGAGCCCGAGTCCGGCGTCCTCCGGACCGACCCAACCCGGTCGGAATGCCGACGCTCCGACCGGCGACAGGAGAGGACCGGGCCGTTGCGATCGCCATCGGCGGGAACACGACCACCCATCACACCGACAGGTCCGGTCGGTTCGGTACGCTCCCGACCCGGGCAGGTCGGCGTCTCCTGCCCGACGTCCCCCGGTCCGTCGGGTCGGTCGGTCGTCAGGCTCAAGACCTGGCCTGCGCAGGATGATCGGCGGCGGGCTCGAAAACCTCGCTGGCACCCGGGAGTACCGTGTGCCGTCGGCATCCGAGGCCCCTGCCGCCTCGATTCGATCGGCCTTACATCTGGCGAATCCTGCGTTTTTGCGATTTTGCCAGTTCTCACTTCTTGGATTTTCTGGCCGCCTTGTTAGAATTACTAACAAGGGTGGCCGCCTGGCCTTCCCGGCAGGGGCCGGGATCGGTCGCCCGGGGGGACGGGGATGCGACGAGGCACCCCCGGACCAGCCAGCCCGCGACGAAGCGAGGGCCCAGGCGATGGCGAGCGAAAAGCAGGTCGAGGCAAACCGTCGCAATGCACTCAGGTCCACCGGTCCCCGCACGGCCGACGGCAAGGCCCGGTCCCGGCTCAACGCCGTCACCCACGGCCTGACCGCCCAGACCCTCATCCTGCCGGAAGAGGATCCGCGCAGTATCACGACCGCCTCGAGTCCTGGAAGACCTCGCTCCAGCCTTGTACGGCCTACGAGGAAGAGCTCGTCCGCCATTCCGTGGGTCTTTCCTGGCGGCTCGACCGCGCCGGTCGCGTCCAGGCCGAGCTGATTCTCCAGTCCCAAGCCGACGAGTTCGGCGACAAAGCCCGGCAAGCGCGGGAGGCTTTCGAGGACGCCACACGCCGACTGATTCCGAATCCAGGATCGGCCGGATCGAGCCAGAACGCCATCCCGGCCGGACCCGACGACCCCGATGACCCCGCCCGGCTGGTGCCTCGCCTGGAACGCACGGCCGACGGCTGCCGATGGCTGCTCGACCGCTGGGCCGAGCTCCGCGCCATCGTCAACGCGGGCCAGGCGTGGGACGCCGCCCAGATGACCCGCGCCCTCCGCCTGCTGGGCAATCGCCCGCTCGACGCGGCCGATGATCCCCAGGTCCTGGCGATCGTCGTCGCCTGCTTTGCGCTCGACCGCACCCGGCCCGACCCCTTCGCCGTGCTCTGGGAGGGCCTCTCGGCCCGCGAGGTCGAACGCTACCGCCAGCGCCTGCTCGGCCGTCGGCTCCGCGACGCCATGCCCGCGTCGCCCGACGAGGCGCGCCAGGTCCTGCTCGACGTCGTCAACGAGGCGATGGATCGGCTGGAGGAGCTCGAGGCGACCCTCCGCCGTCGCGAGACTGAGCAAGCGGCGCTACGCCCCGCCGCCCTGCTGTTCGACGACACTCCCGAGGGCCGCTGGGTCCGGGCGCGGCAGAGCCAGTACGACCATGCGATCGCGCGGATCGTCGAGCGTTTCAGTAGGGCCCGCCGCAAGGGCGAGCCGATGCTCGTCGACCCGCCGCCGCGCGTCCGGGCCCGCAGCAAGCCAACCGCACCACCGACGACGCCCACCCCGGCGCCAACTCCCTCGCGGCGCGAGGAGATCGCCGCCGCCCGCCGCCAGCGCGGTCGTAAGTGGCGGACGCACACCGTCCCGCCCCACCGCCCGCCGGGAGGCCGCCAGCCGTCGCCGAAGGTCCACCTTCCCGGCCACCCACGGCCCAGATCGCGTCGCCGGCGCCCCCAGACGCTCGAGCAGATCCGCCAGACCGCCCGGCGCTTCGTCCGGCTCTTCAAGTGGCTGGGCCTGCTCCTGCTCGTCGCCGCCCTGGCCATCGCCGCCCGGAGCCTGTCCGCCTCGCCGGTGGCGAACGGCCAGGCACGGGAAGACTTGCACACGAGGCTCACGACAGGGAAGAGCGGCCAGCCAGGCTCCCCGATCGCGGTCAATCTCCCCGATTCGCGTTCTTCGTGTCCTTCGTGCCCTTTGTGGCTGAACTTTCCCTCCCCTGAACTCGGTCGCCCCGCGACCCGCTGCCCCGATTCGGGTGGTCTGCCCACATACCGAGTGGCCCGGGCGGGCTTCACCCCTGGAAATCGACAAAACGAACCCAATTTGGGGTACTGGCCGGCGGCTCCCCCCGGAATCTCACCAGACTTCGCAGACATCCCAGAACCGCGCCGGACCGGGGTCGAGAGCCCGTCAATCTCGACCCATTGTGGAAAATCGGCGCGGATTGAGCCGATAAGAGGCTGCCGCGGCCGGGATGGCCTGAGACAATTCGGTGTCCCGGGTATGCGGCGTGTCTATGATGCGAGTAATGAGGAGGGTGCCTTGCCGGGAATGGATTCGGGAATGGCCGGTGCGGCTTGGCACGGCCGGTCCTCCTTGGCGTATGATAGTAAGATGGGCATCGTCGCTCGCGGCGGGCGAGCGGCGTCCCGGGGGCCTGCGATTCGAGTGGATTTATCGGCCCAGGACGGGACCGGCTCGCTCCGGCAGCCGCCTGTCCGGCCTGGAAATCATCGACCCATGGAACGCGCGACCGTTGCCAACCGGTGGAACCTGGACCTGATCGAGGACTATTACGGCCGATGGCGCCAGGATCCGGCGTCGGTCGAGGAGTCCTGGCGGAACTTCTTCGAGGGGTACGAGCTGGCCCAGCAGGCCGGCGGCCCGGGCGCGGCGTCGGTGGACATCGACGCCGCGCGGCGCAGGCGGCCGTCACGCGGCTGGTCGACGCCTACCGCGAGCTGGGCCACTACCTCGCGGACCTCGACCCGCTCGAGCTGACGCCCCGTCGTGAGTCGCACGAGCTGCTCGAGCCCTCGGCCTTCGGGCTGGGCGAGGCCGACCTCGACCGCGTCTTCTACAGCCGGGCCGGCGGCAGCGAGGAAGGCGCCACCACGCTCCGCGAGCTGATCACCGCGCTGCGCGAGACCTACTGCCGCACGATCGGCGTCGAGTTCATGCACATCCGCGACATGAGCATCCGCAGGTGGCTGCTCGACCGGATGGAGCCGACCCGCAACCACCCGGCGTTCGACATCAAGAAGAAGCGGCGGATCGTCTACAAGCTCAACGCGGCCGAGCTGTTCGAGACGTTCCTCCACCGCAATTACGTGGGCCAGAAGCGGTTCTCGCTCGAGGGCGGCGAGATGCTGATCCCGCTTTTGGACGCGATCATCGAGCGCGGCGGCTCGACCGGCGGCGTCCGCGAGATCGTGATGGGGATGCCGCACCGGGGCCGGTTGAACGTGCTGGCCAACACGCTGCACAAGCCCTATGGCGTGATCTTCAACGAGTTCCAGGGCAGCCGGCCCGAGAGCGTCGGCGGCGACGGCGACGTGAAGTACCACCTGGGCTTCTCGGCCGAGCACACGACGGCGGACAAGCAGAAGGTCCACCTGACCCTGACGCCCAACCCCAGCCACCTCGAGGCCGTGGACCCGGTGGTCGAGGGGCGGATGCGGTCGAAGCAGCGGCGGTTCCAGGACAAGGACCGGCGGATGGGCCTGCCGATCCTGATCCACGGCGACGCCGCGTTCGCCGGCCAGGGGCTGGTCGCCGAGACCTTGAACCTCTCGCAGCTCCCCGGCTACCGCACGGGCGGCACGATCCACATCGTGGTGAACAACCAGATCGGCTTCACCACCTCGCCGAGCGACGGCCGGTTCAACCCGGTACTGCACCGACGTCGCCAAGATGATCGAGGTCCCCATCTTCCACGTCAACGGCGAGGACCCCGAGGCCGTGGTCGCCGTCGCCGAGCTGGCGCTGGACTTCCGCCAGACGTTCGGCAAGGACGTCGTCATCGACATGATCTGCTACCGGCGCCACGGCCACAACGAGGGCGACGAGCCGAGCTTCACCCAGCCCCTGATGTACGAGAAGATCAAGGACCGGCCCACGGTCCGCGACCTTTATACCAAGGAGCTGGTGACGCGCGGCGAGCTCTCGGGCGAGGAGGCCGAGACGATCGCCGAGACGTTCGAGGAGCGGCTGCGCGAGGTCTTCGAGGAGGTGCGCAACGGCGCGGTGGACCCGCAGCCTTCCTACGGCTTCCACGGCGCCTGGTCGGGCCTGACCAGCCGGTTCTCGTTCGCGAGGGTCGAGACGGGCGTCTCGTTCGAGGCGCTCCGCGAGATCGCCGAGCGGGCGACGACGCCGCCGGCCGGCGTCACGGTCAACCCCAAGCTGCTCCGGCTACTATCCACCCGCCGGCAGTCGGTCGTCGACAAGGGGCGCTCGACTGGGGCACGGCCGAGATGCTGGCCTTCGGCTCGCTGTTGTGGGAGGGCACGCCGGTCCGCCTGAGCGGCCAGGACAGCCGGCGCGGCACGTTCAGCCAGCGGCACTCGGTGCTGGTGGACGCCAACACCGGCGAGCGGCACATCCCGCTCAACCACCTGCGCGACGTCCAGGCCGAGTTCTGCGTGTATGACAGCCTGCTCTCCGAGGCGGCCGTGCTGGGCTTCGACTACGGCTACTCGCTGGACGAGCCGCACATGCTGATCATGTGGGAGGCGCAGTTCGGCGACTTCGCCAACGGCGCCCAGGTGATCATCGACCAGTTCATCGCCTCGGCCGAGTCGAAATGGGGACGCGGCAGCGGGCTGGTGATGCTCTTACCGCACGGCTACGAGGGGCAGGGGCCCGAGCACTCGAGCGCCCGGCTCGAGCGGTTCCTCCAGCTCTGCGCCGAGGAGAATATCCAGGTGGCCGTCCCGACCACCCCCGCGCAGTACTTCCACATGCTGCGCCGGCAGGTCCGCCGCGACTTCCGCAAGCCCTTGATCGTGATGACGCCCAAGAGCCTCCTGCGGCACAAGCAGGCCGTGTCGCCGGTCAACCACCTGGTCGTCGGCAACTTCCGCGACGTCCTCGACGACCCGGCCGCGCCCGAGCGTGCCCGACGCGTCCTGCTCTGCTCGGGCAAGGTCGCGTATGACCTGCTGGCCCGCCGCTCCGAGGTCGGCTCGCGCGACGTGGCGATCATCCGGATCGAGCAGCTCTACCCCTGGCCGGCCGACGAGCTCAAGGCCGTGCTCGACCGCTACCGCTCGGCCCGCGAGTGGTTCTGGGTCCAGGAAGAGTCGCAGAACATGGGCGCCTGGGGCTTCGTGGCCCCTCGGCTCCAGGAGCTGCTGGGCACCCCGGTCGTCTACGTCGGCCGAGACGCCAGCGCCAGCCCCGCCACCGGTTCCAAGCTCATCCACGACCGCGAACAGGCCGAGATCGTCGAGGCCGCCGTCGGCGGCGCCGCCGTGCCGCACCTGGTGTCGGCCTCGGGGAAGTGATTAGTCATTGGTCATTGGTCAATAGTCATTAGTCAGTGGGGGAAGGAGAGGCCAATGCCGAATCGCACGCCGACGCCGTCCCCTGCTGGCTACCAACTTCTGGCCACCGACTGTCGCCGTTTCTGACCAATGATCAATGACCAGTGACCAGTGACCAGTGACCAATGACCAGTGACCAATGACCAATGACTGGTGAAGCCATGCCCTCCGTCCCCATCAAGGTCCCGACCGTTGGCGAATCGATCACCGAGGGGATCGTCTCGAAGTGGCTCAAGGCCGACGGGACGGCGGTGCAGTCCGGCGATCCGCTGCTGGAGCTCGAGACGGACAAGGCGACGACGGTGGTGCCGTCGCCGGGCGCGGGCGTGCTGAAGATCGGCGCGGCCGAGGGCGCGACGGTCGCCATCGGCGCGACGGTCGGCACCATCGAGCCGGCGGGCACGGTCGTGGCCACGCCGCCTTCGGCGGGTCCGAAGCCGGGTCAGGGCGAGGTGTCCGCCGATCGGCCGAACGGCCAGAAGACGCGGCCCGACGCGCCGCGCTCACGTCCCGACGCCCCCCGACGGCGCGGGCGACCGACCGCTGTCGCCGGCGGTCCGGCGGCTGGTGGCCGAGGAGAACGTCAACGTCAACCGGATCGCCGGCACCGGGCCCGGCGGCCGGGTCACCAAGGGTGACGTGCTGACCTCGCTCGATGCGTCGACGTCCGGCGGCACCGCCACGGCCACCGCGGCGCCCGCTGGCGCGGCCACCCCGTCGCCAAGGACGCCCGACGCGCTCGAGACCCGCACCACAACGGCCCCAGCCCCCGCGACGGCCGCCGGACCCCGCGAGACCCGCCAGCGCATGAGCGGGCTGCGCCAGCGGATCGCCCAGCGCCTGGTCGAGGCCCAGCAGACCGCCGCGATCCTGACGACGTTCAACGAAGCCGACATGACCCGGATCATGGAGCTTCGCGCCCGCTACAAGGAGCCGTTCCAGAAGAAGCACGGCACCGCGCTGGGCTTCATGTCGTTCTTCGTCAAGGCGTCGATCGAGGCCCTCAAGGCGTTCCCCGCCGTCAATGCCCGGATCGACGGCAATGAGGTCGTCTATCAGAACTACTTCGACATCGGCGTCGCCGTCAGCACCGAGAAGGGCCTGATGGTCCCCGTGGTCCGCGACGCCGACCACCTGTCGTTCGCCGCCATCGAGAAAGCCATCGGCGCCTATGCGACCAAGGCCCGCGAGGGGACCATCTCGGTGGATGACCTCCGCGGCGGCACGTTCACCATCACCAACGGCGGCATCTTCGGCTCGATGCTGTCCACCCCGATCCTCAATCCGCCGCAGAGCGGCATCCTCGGGATGCACGCCATCAAGAAGCGGCCCGTCGTCGTCAACGACCAGATCGTGATCCGCCCGATGATGTACCTGGCCCTCTCCTACGACCACCGGCTGATCGACGGCCGCGAGGCCGTCAGCTTCCTGGTGCGCGTCAAGGACTGCCTGGAGGACCCCGAGCGCTTGATGCTGGGAGTCTGATCCCCTCCCCGTAGGGTGGGCATCGCCCACCAGGATCCGCCGACGTCTCACGCGTAGGGTGGGCATCGCCCACCGGTGATGGCCGGGGGACCCGATCGTGGCGACTCGGCATCGCCCTCCGGCGGTGGCCATCCCTGGTGGGCGATGCCCACCCTACCTTTGGCTCGACCTGGCCCCCATTCGCCCAAACCCGTCCGGCCGTCCGGCTCAGCGGTTGCGATAGGCGTACTCGATGACGAGGTAGACCACGGTCGCCACCAGGAACAAAGCACCCATCGAAACCGCATAGATGGCGAAGACCCGCACCGGCCCGAGGAGTGACCCGAGCCGGCGGCGGGCGACCCACCAGCCCACCCAGCCGATCATGGCATAGAGGGCGAACCCGCCGAGGGCCATTGAGACGAGGAACGGCTCGTGCACCCGCTGATCCCGGATGTCGGCGATGGCGAGGGCCACGAACACGACCAGCAGCAAGAGGTGCCAGATCCGTGGCTGAGCCCAGCGGACACGCCCACCGGGAGGAGATGCGGATGCAGACTCGCTCATCATGCCAGCTCTCCCCGGATCGAGCCGGGGCGGACCGACGCCGGCCGCTCGCCCGAGTGGCCGCCCGCGCGGACCGGCGGCCCGCCCAGGTCCTGGAGCCGTCGACGCAGCTCCCAGAGCACCAGCGGATCGATCGGGCGGACCGCGTCCGCGTCGTCGATCTCGCGCTCGGTGTGGACGCGGATCCAGCAAGCGACCCGCTCGGGGTCGCCGACGACGGGCGAAGGCACGCGCCAGCACCGGGCCGCGCCGTCGGCGCCGGCGGTCGCCAGCCGACGGCCGTCGGGGCTGAACGCCACGCCGTGCACGGCGCCTCGGTGCTCCAGCGGCGGCCCGATCGCCAGGCCGGTGCCGGCATCCCAGAGCCGCGCGGTGCCGTCGCGGCAGGCGGTGGCGACGAGCGTCCCCTCGGGGTGGAACGCCAGGCCGTCGACGGGCCCCCGGTGTGCCATCGGCTCGCCGATCGCCCGGCCGGTCGCGACGTCCCAGACCCGCGCCGACCGTCGGCGCACGCCGAGGCGGCCGTGCGCCCGTCGGGGCCGATGGCCACGCCCGGCAGGTCAACGAGCGCCGAGGCCCCCGCGGCGCCCGCGTGGGCCAGCATGGCCCGCGGCGAGCGTCGCGGGCATCCCAGACCCATACCCAGGCCCGGCCGTCGCGCCCGCCGCCGATCAGGCTCAGTCCGTCGGGGCCGAACGCCAGCGACACCACGCCCGGCCCGGCGCCGGCCCACTCGCCCAGCCGCTCGCCGGTCGAACACCTCGTGCAGCCGGACGGTCCCATCGTGACCCGCGACGGCCAGCCGCGCGCCGTCCGGGCTGAATCGCACCGCCAGGGCCGGCAGCGGGTAGCGAGCCGGCGAGCCGACGGGCGCGCCCGTCACGGCGTCCCAGAGCCGCAGCGTCCCGTCGTCGCCCGCGGTCGCGGCGAGCCGGCCGTCGGGGCCGAACGCCACGGCGCGCACGGCACCCTGATGCCCCGCCAGGGCGCGGCCAGCTTCGCCCCGGTGGCCACGTCCCAGAGCTGCGCCGTGCCGTCGTCGCAGGCCGCCAGCAACAGCCGCCCGTCGGGGCTGAACGCCACGACCCGGACCGCCGCGCGATGCGAGAGCGTCCGCTCGACCGGCCGGGGCCCCGCATGCCAGCCGCCCAGGCTGGCACGCACCGCCCGGTCGAGGCCCGTCGCGTCGGGCGGGAAGTTCTCCAGCGCGCGGGCCAGCCAGAGCATCCCCTCGGCCACGGTCCCCCGCTCGAGCAGACGCCCGGCGCGCTCGACGGCCAGCCGGGCCAGCGACCGCTTCACCTCGGCCATCGCCCGGTCGTGCTCGGCGCGGTAGCGGACGTCCGCCAGCCAGGCCTCGACCTCCTCGGCCAGCGCCGTGGGCGTGGGATGCCGCTGATCGGGGTCGAGCGACATGGCCTTCAGGCAGGCCGCCTCGAGCGTCGCGTCGATCGAGCGCCGCAGCCGACGGGCGCCGGGAAGATCCCCCGCCGCACCCGCTCCAGCACGTCGGCGACGCCCCCGTCGGCGAACGGCCCGCGGCCGACGAGCAGGCAGTACAACGTCGCGCCCAGGCTGTACACGTCGCTCGCCGGGCCGACGCGCTCCAGCGCGCCGGCGGCCTGCTCGGGGCTCATGTACTGCGGCGTCCCCAGCGCCGAGCCGGGGCGGGTCATGTAGGGCGAATCGTCGGAGGTCGCGGGGCCGACGTCGGCGTCCGGGGCGTCGTCCAGGCCCTCGGCCGACGCCTTGGCCAGCCCCCAGTCGACGACCAAGGTCTCGCCGAACCGCCCGAGCATGATGTTGTCGGGCTTGAGGTCGCGATGCACGACGCCCCGGCTGTGCGCATAGGCGACCGCGTTGCAGGCGTCGATCAGGCTGCGCAACAGCCGTCGGAAGGCGATCTCGCGCCGCGCCGGGTCGCGGGTCGCGGCGTCGCCGCGGTGGAACCGCTCGATCGCGCGGCCGAGCGTCTCGCCCTCGATGAACCGCATCGCGTAGTACGGCCGCCCGTCGGGATAGCGCCCCAGCCCGTACACCGGCACGATCCCGGGATGCTCCAGCCGGCCGGTCAGCCGCGCCTCGAGCAGGAACCGCGCCTGGCTCATCGGGTCGTGCGCGTGGTGGTCCCGCAGCTCCTTGAGCGCGACGCGACGCTCGAGCTCGGGATCGACCGCCACGAACACCTCGCCCAGCCCCCCGCGCGCATGGCGACGGACGATCTGGAACCGGTCGCGCCACCCCGGATCGCCCGCGGGAGCGACGCCGTCGAGCGACAGCGGCGGCCCCTCGTAGGCGACAGTGTCGGCCACCAGCCCCGCGCCGGCCGGGTACTCCTCGGGACCGCGGGCCCGGTGCTCGGCGGCCAGGGCCTCCAGCAGCATCAGCCCCCGCGCGTCAACGGCTCCCTGGCTCACGAGCACCTCGCCCATCGCGAGGCCCGGCGAGCAGTTCCACACCCGGAATGCCGCGACCAGCCGGCGCACATCCACCAGCCCGCGCTCCAGCGCGATCATCGCCAGCATCAGGTCGCGCGCGGTCCCCGAGTCGTCGCGATCGGCCATGGCGCAGGCTCCCCCCGGGGGGTGTCGGGACCGGCGGGCCACCCGGGCCAATCCGCCCCGCCCGCGATCCGGTCACCCCGATCGCCCCACGATCATAATGCCGGACACCGGCCGGCGGAAGACCCCCGTCTGATCAAATGTCCAGAATCCCGGCGAGGTCAAACCGGGGTACCGGGACGCCTGCCGTCGCCATCGGCGATTCGCGATCGCGGCCGCGGTATCGGACGAGCGTTTCACAGCAACCAGGGAGGCATCCGATGAGTCACAACATCGAGACATCGCGGCGGATCTCGCCGGTGCTGAGCGCGGAGCAGCTCGCGCGGCTCGAGCCGCTCGGCACGAGGGAGTCCGTCGCCGAGGGGACCGTCCTCTTCGACGAGGGCGACCACAACATCGACTTCTTCGTGGTGCTCTCGGGCGAGGTCGAGATCTGCCACGAGAGCGGCGGCGGGATGCGGCACGTGATCACCCAGGGACCCGGCCAGTTCCTGGGCGACCCGTCCACGCTCTCGGGCCGCGCCGCGGTCGTGCAGGCGCGGGCCGCGCGGGACTCGGAGGTGCTGCGGATCCCGCCGGACCGCTTCCACGACATCGTCATCGAGGACTCGGAGCTCTCCGACCTGTTCCTCCGCACGTTCCTCGAGCGCGCCGCTCGGCGCTGATCGCGGGGGGCTACGGGTCGACCCGGGTGATCGGCTCGCGCTACTCGCGCGACACGCACCGCATCCGCGAGTTCCTCACGCGGAACAACCAGCCGCACACCTTCCTCGACGTCGAGCGCGACCAGGAGGCCACCGCGCTGCTCGACGTCCTCCGCGTGAAGGTCGAGGAGACGCCGATCATCGTCTGCCGCCAGGGCGTCGTGGCGCGGAACCCCAGCGACGAGAAGCTCGCCGGCCACCTGGGCTTCGACCGGATCGACCAGGAGGAGGTCTGCGACGTCGTGGTCGTGGGCGCGGGCCCCGCGGGCCTGTCGGCGTCGGTGTACGCGGCCTCGGAGGGCCTGAGCGTCATGGCGATCGACAGCGGGTCGCCGGGCGGCCAGGCGGCGTCCAGCAACAAGATCGAGAATTACCTGGGCTTCCCGATGGGGATCACCGGCCAGGAGCTGGCGCGGCGGGCCATCACCCAGGCCGAGAAGTTCGGCACGCGGATGGCCAACCCGCTCCGCGCCGCCGGCCTCGAGCCGCGGGGCGAGACCTACGTCCTCAAGCTCGCCGACGGCCGCCAGGTCCGCGGCCGCGCGGTGGTCATCGCCACGGGGGCCCAGTACCAGCGGCTGCCGGTCGCCGACTGCGATCGCTACGAGGGGTCCGGCATCTACTACGGCGCCACGCCGATGGAGTCGGGCATGTGCAAGGGGGAAGAGGTGATCGTCGTCGGGGGCGGGAACTCGGCCGGCCAGGCGGCCGTCCACCTGTCGCAATGCGCCCGCACGGTGCATCTGATGGTCCGTCGCGACGGGCTCGAGGACACCATGTCGCGCTACCTCGTCCGCCGGATCACCGAGACGCCGAACATCGAGCTCCACCCCCAGTCCGAGATCACCAGGTTGATCGGCGACGAGTGCCGGCTCCAGGCCGTCGAGTGCCGCGACAACGCGCGGGGCCAGTCCTTCCGCCTCGAAACGCCCTGGGTCTTCCTCTTCCTCGGCGCGAAGCCCTGCACCGGGTGGCTCGAGGGCACTCTCGCCCTGGACGACAAGGGCTTCATCAAGACCGGGTCGGCGCTCGCGCCCGACGAGTTGAATCCGCCCGACTATCGCCCCAGCCTGTTCGAGACCAGCCTGCCCCGGGTCTATGCCGTCGGCGACGTTCGCAGCGGCTCGGTCAAGCGCGTCGCCTCGGCCGTCGGCGAGGGCGCGATCGTCTGCCCGTTCATCCACCAGGCCCTGAACGGCGAATAGCCCGGCCCCAATCATCGAGCTTCCGAAGGACCACCCCATGAGTGCACACCCAGGCGACGACCGGCGAGCCGCGGACGACGACCGGCGCGCCTTCCTCAGGACCGTCGGGGTCGGCACGGCGCTCGGGCTGGCCGGCTCGGCCGAGGCCCGCGCCGATGCGCCACCCGCCCCGGCGCGGCGGAACCCGATCGGCGTGTCGACGTACTCGTTCTGGCAGTTCCGCGACCGGCGGCTCGACATCCTCGAGTGCATCGACCGCGCCGCCGAGATGGGCTTCGACGGCGTCGAGGTGCTGCACATCCAGATGGCCGACGAGTCGAATGCCGCGCTCCAGAAGATCAAGCGACGGGCGCACGCCAATGGCCTGGCGCTGATGGGTTTCTCCACGCACCAGGGCTTCGTCAGCCCCGATCCCGAGCGGCGGCAGGACAACATCCAGAAGACCCTGTACCAGATCGACGTGGCCTATCGGCTGGGCATCCCCACGATGCGGATCAACACCGGCCGGTGGGGGACGACTCGCTCGTTCGACGAGCTGATGGCGCACAAGGGGATGGAGCCGCCGCTGCCCGGCCACACCGACGAGGAGGCCTTCCCCTGGGTGATCGAGGCGCTCGAGAAGCTGCTGCCCCGCGCCGAGGAGTGCGGCGTCGTGCTGGGCCTGGAGAACCACTGGGGCCTCGGCCGCACCGCCGAGGGCGTGCTGAGGATCGTCGAGGCGATCAAGTCGCCGTGGCTCCAGATCACGCTCGACACCGGCAACTTCCTCGAGGACTCGTACGCGCAGATGGAGCGCATGGCGTCGAGCAAGGTGCCGCTGGCGCTGGTGCAGGCCAAGACCTACTTCGGCGGGGGCCGCTGGTACGCGCTGGACCTCGACTACGCCCGGATCGCCGGGATCCTCCGCAAGCACAATTACCGCGGCTGGATCTCGCTCGAGTTCGAGGGCAACGAGGACGCCGCGACCGGGGTGCCGAAGAGCCTGGAGCTGCTGCGGAAGGAGTTCAAATGAGCGAGTGCGGCCCGTGCGAGATCAGAGGATCGTCGCCCTGTCGTACCAGTCGTCGGGCAACTGCGGAAGCGCGGTCGCCTCATCGGGAGTGATGGCCCTCTTGCCCCGGATCGTGAAATGAATCCAGCCGCCACAATGTGGACAGCGACCCGTGAATCCGGTGTCGTCCCACCACGCCCGCACCAGGGGGCCGTGTGCGGCACGTTCGTGGTCCTCCAAGCGAAAGTCGATCGCCTGCATCGGCCCATCGCAATCGTCGTGGGGGCACGCGGGCTCGGGATGGACGACCTGAGGGGTTGCCTGGCGCTCCCGGCCGAGCTCCAGGTAGAGGGCATGCATCTGGTCTCGATCCTCGGTCATCGCGTCGATCGGTTCGGGGCATGCGTCCGGCATGGCCGTCCTCCGGGTGGCTGCTCTCGTCGGGAGATCATCGGCGACGTGGGTGGGAGCCCTACCAGGCACCCCGTCCGGGCCGTCTTGTCAGGAGCTTCGTCGGGCACGGGCACCGGCCCGGGACATGACGATGACGAAGCCACCATCAGGCCGGGCGACGACGGCCGCCAGTCCCCAGACGGGTACACCGCCGTCGATGCGTCCCACGGCGCCGGCGGGCCGGCCGTCGCGGTCGAAGACCTGCCAGGCGAGCGAACCGCCCTTCTGCCAGCCGGTGCCCTCGGTCCAGACGAGGATCGTCTCGCCCCGGGCATTGGCGGCGACGGCCGGGTGCTTGCGGTTGCCGGTGCCTCCAGCCGGCGCGACCGGCGGCGACGGCCGGTGCGTCCGCGGATCCAGCCGGCTGAAGTACACCTGGCCCTTCGTCTCCCAGGCGGCCAGCACGCCGGCGTCGGAATCGGCCAGCGCGGCGGAGCTCATCGGGCAGACCTGGGCCCGCCAGCGATCGAGCGGCACGCCATTGAAATGGGCGCCGCGATCGCCGGAGCGGATCAGGTACATGTCGCGATCGACGCCCTCGCCCGCCGCGCGATACAGCAGGTAGATGGCCCCCTCGCGGTCGGCCAGCGACCGAGTGCCGCAGCAGCCGCAGGCGCCGGTCGGCGTCGCAAAGGCGGGCTCCTCGGCCGCGAAGGTCGCCCCTTCGTCCGGCGACCGCGCCACCCACATCCGCCGGTGCGCCTCGCCGGGCCCGGCGTCCTCGGTCCGGCCGTGCCAGGCGACGTAGACGTTCCCCTCGCGATCGGCGGCGACCGTGCCGCCGCCGTCCAGGGCCGAGGTCTTGCGCATCAGGTTGCGCTGGGGTTCGAAGGCCGTCCCGCCCGGGTCGCGAGCGCGCGTAGAGCATCGGCGTGCCGCCGGCCGGGTTCCGCGGCCGGGCGCCGTTCCGACCCGTTCCAGGCCACGTGAATCCGCCCGCCGCGGCCGACGGCGACCTGGCCGCCCCGGATCGTCCCGATCGCGATCGCCGACCCCGGCTGGCTGTTGACCCGCACCGGCCGCGAGAGACCGGGGCGCCCGGCTCGGCGCGGCAATAGAACAGGTCGCCGCCGCCCGGCTCGCCCCGGAAGTAGACGATGTGAATCGCCCCTCGATCGTCAACAGCCGCCTGCGGCTGGATGCCGCCGTCCGGGACCTCGAGCCGTGTAACGGCGGGCGCCGACTCGCCGCGTTCGTCGGCACAGGCCGGAATCGAGCGAGTGAGCATGACGATAAGCAGCAGACCGATCGGCCATCCAGTCGCTCGCATAAGTACTTTCTATTCGGATCGGCGAATTGTCGGTCCAGTCTTTCGATCGTCGTCAGCCAGTCGGACCGACCTGAACAGGATCACGCCGCCGAACTGCTCGAGCAACCCCTGACCAATCCGTTCGATCAGCTTGGGCTCGATGGGCGAGCCATCGTTATAGGTAAGCGGCACGTAGAGATCATATTCTTTCACCGGCGCCCGCTCCCGACATGCTGGGCTCTCGGGAAATCACCGAGAAGCGGATTCCCTCTTCCTGCAGGGCGCGAACGGCCTCCTCGGAGACGACGAACGTCCGGTCGGGCAAGGCAACTCCTGGCGAGTGCCTCACCAGCAGCGACCAGGCCCTGGCGCTGTCGCGTGGGGCAACCTGAATCACGACCTTCATGGCTGCAGGTCTCCACATTCCAGATTCAACAGGCCCGGTCAGCCCTCGTCCGGCGCCTCCGCGAGGGCAAGCCGATCGCGGCCCGTCAGCTTACATCATTCCTTCGTCATCGTCTCGTCGAGGTTGAGCAGCACGCGGGCCACCGTCGTCCAGGCGGCCAGCTCGGCGGCTTCGGTGGCCGGGGGCAAGGACGGCGAGAGCAGGGGGGTCAGCGGTGCCTTGGCATCCAGGCCGGCGACCTGCGCCGCGTCGAGCTCGCCCGAGCGGAAGCGGCCGAGCTGCCGCTGATGGAAGCGCACCACCGCGCCAGCTCGTCGGGGCTCGGCGGCCGGGACAGAGCGAGGCGGAAGGCGCGGCGGGCGCGGGCCTCGGTCGATCCGCCCGGGCACTCGCGGATGACCCGACGCGCCAGGGCCTGCGCGGCCTCGACGAACACCGCGTCGTTGAGCAGGGTCAAGCGCCTGGAGCGGCGTGTTCGACCGCTCGCGGCGGACGCACGTCGTCTCGGAAGTCGGCGCGTCCATCGTGATCGAGGCCGCATACGGCGCGGTGCGCTTGAGGTACGTGTAGAGCCCGCGGCGGTAGCGGTCGGCGCCGGTGCTGACCGGCCAGGGGGACTGGCTGTACGCCAGCGCCGTGGCCCCCTCGGGCTGGGGCGGGTAGACGCTCGGGCCGCCCAGTCGATGCGACAGCAGCCCCGAGGTCTCGAGCGCGATGTCGCGCACGACCTCGGCCGTCACGCGGAACCGCGGCCCGCGGCCGAGGTGGTCGTTGCGGGGGTCGCGCGCCAGTTGATCGGCCGTCGCCCGCGACGACTGGCGATAGGTCGCCGAGGTCACGATCAGCCGGTGCATCGCCTTGGTGCTATAGCCCCGGCGAGGGAACTCGGTCGCCAGCCAGTCGAGCAGCTCGGGGTGGGTCGGCCGGGCGCCCTGGGTGCCGAAGTCCTCGGTGGTCGCGACCAGCCCCCGGCCGAAGTACGCCTGCCAGAGCTGGTTCATCCGCACCCGGCCGACCAGCGGGTTCTCGGGGGCGACCAGCCAGTTCGCCAGCGCCAGGCGGTCGCGGGGCGCACCCGATGGCAGTGGATGGAGCACCGCCGGAACGCCCGGCTCGACCGGCTCGGCCGGTTTGAGGTACTCGCCGCGTCGGTGCACGTGCGTCGTGCGCGCGTGCTCGGGCCGGCGCTCCTGCATCACCAGCGAGGTCGCCAACCCGGGCAACGCCTTCCGCAACGCGGCGATCGGCTCGCGTGCCTTCGCCAACTCGGGGGCCGTCAACAGGTAGAACTGCTCCAGCCGCCGCGTCTGCGGCTCGGTCCGCCCCGCCGCGGGATCAGCAGGACCTCCTCGACGTCCGCCGGCACGCCCGACGCCCGCACCGGGCGAGGATCCGTCGTCGCCGACAGTCGGAACCGGCCGATCGTCGTCTGGTGGATGTACTCCTGGTGCATCGTGACCGTCAGCCGGGTGCGACCGCCGCCGATCGGCTCGGCCAGCTCGAAGACCGCGGCGTGGTCCTTGCCGACGGCGCCGTTGACGCTCCAGCCCGTGTCGCTGATGCCGTCGATCGCCAGTGCGGCCGATCGCCCCTCCGCCGCGAAGTCCGCGGTGGCGCCGGCGAACCGGACGGGCCGCGGAGCGCGCTTCCCGCCCGGCGCGGCGGCGAGCTGGAGCTCCGTCAGCAAGAAGTCGCCAACCTGAAAGAGGGGTGCGCGGCCGGGGCCACCCTCGGGCAGGCTGGGGTCGGTCAGCACCTCGAGCCGGATCGCCGTGATCGGCTTGCCCTTCGGGTCGGCGTCCAGCTCGACCGTGTAGACGTCGTTGTTCGGCTTGTCGCCCGTCGCCAGCACCGAGCCATCGGGCTGCACGGTCAGGGTTGCGTGCTTCTTCGACTCCAGCCGGGTCGGCGGCAGCACGGACCATCGCACGGGTCGGACCGTGCTCTCCCAGGCGGCGACCCGGGCCTTCAGGCTGCCCGCTCCGTCCGTCGGGTAATGGTCCTTCAGGCCGGCCTCGAGCCGCGCGATCTCCCGTTCGATCGCGGTGCGGCGCGCGGCGATCGCCGGGTCGGGCAGGTCGAGCTCGGGCTCGTCGGCGTTGTTCAGGAAGGCGAACAGGCCGTAATACTCGCGCTGGGCGATCGGGTCATACTTGTGCGTATGGCACTGCGCGCAGCCGACGGTCAGCCCCAGCCAGACGGTCCCCGTCGTGGCGACGCGGTCGACGACCGAGATGAAGCGGTACTCCTCGATGTCGATGCCGCCCTCCTCGTTGGTCATCGTGTTGCGGTGGAATCCCGTGGCGACCTTCTGATCGGTCGAGGCGCCCGGCAGCAGGTCGCCGGCGATCTGCTCGATCGTGAACCGGTCGAAGGGCATGTCGTCGTTGAAGGCGCGGATGACCCAGTCGCGATAGGGCCAGATGGAACGCTCGCGGTCCTTCTCGTAGCCGTTGGTGTCGGCGTAGCGGGCCTTGTCGAGCCAGTGCCGGCCCCAGCATTCGCCGTAAGACGGGCTGGCGAGCAGCCGGTCGACCAGGCGTTCGTAGGCATCGGGCCGATCGTCGGCGAGGAACGCGTCAACCTCGGCGATCGTCGGCGGCAGCCCGGTCAGGTCGAGGGTGACCCGGCGGATCAGCGTGGCCCGATCGGCCTCGGGCGAGTGGGACATCCCCAGGCGCTCGAGCTGCGCCAGGACGAACGCGTCGATCGGGTTCCTGATCCAGGCGGGATGCTTCACGGTCGGCGGCGACGGGCGGACGGGCGGACGGAACGACCAGTGGTCGGCGGCGGCCGCCTTCGCCGACGCAACGCCGCCGCCCCACCTGGCCCCCTGGTCGATCCAGGCGCGGAGGATGCCGATCTGCTCGGAGGAGAGCGGCGGCCCGGCGTCCTCGGGCGGCATGCGCGTGTCCTCGACCAGGCCGGCGACGTACTGAACCAGCCGGCTCTCGGCGCCCTTGCCCGGCACGATGGCGGGCCCGGCGTCGCCGCCGGCCAGCGCGCGGTCGCGATCGTGCAAGGCCAGGCCGCTCTGCTGCTTCTTCGGCCCGTGGCAGCGGTAGCAGCTCTTCGACAGGATCGGGGCGACGTCGCGGTCGTAGTCGATCGGCCGGGCCGCGGCCGGCGGCAGCTCGCCGGCCCGCTTCGGCTCATCATCCGCGAGGGCGCGCGTCAGCCCGGCCGCGGCGAGGGCCAGGCCGGCGATCGCCAGGACCGCGAGGATCGCCGATGGTCGTCGATGGCGGGCGGGTTGCCTGGGCATGGGCGTGGTGGTGTGAAGGGGGATCATCGAGGTTCTCGTCATGCTGTCATTCTACCAGGCGGCCCGACCGATCGGGAAAGGGGCTATGCCCGGGCGAGCCTCCCGCCAGAAGGCGATTCGCGGCCCGCGTCAGGTCCGCAGCCCCGCGGCACGAAGGTGCCGGTCCACCCAGGCGGATTGCCCCGGCGCGAGCGGGATCTCGGGCGCCTGGGTATAGTCGATGAGGTAGCGCAGGCCGGCGGCGTCATAGACGCTCGTCAGGGACTGCTGCAGGTCGAGCCTCGCGTCCGCATCCCCGGTCCGCAACGGCACGGGGACCGTCGGCAGCGGCTCGTCGAGGCGGATCGGCCAGATGTCGGTTTCCAGCCGACGATCCCGCCGGCAGATCAGGGCGAAGTACGAGACCGGGGGCAGCTTGCCCCGCATCGGCACCCGGCGGCCCTTCCTCAACAGGTCGATCTCGACCAGGTGGGCCGTGCTCCGGAGGATCGTCTCGCGACGATCGCGATACTCCTCGGCCCCCTCCCCGCGCTTGTTGGTCGGCGAGAGGACCTCGATCACCGTCACCAGGGCCCGCCTGGCGACGTCACGGATCTCCACCGTGATGTGCGGTACGGGCTCTCGCAGCAACGTGGCCATGCGAAGCGGCGGCACGATCGTCGTCGCCGACGGCCCGGCCGCTTCCTTTTCCTTCGCCCCAGTCCCCACGACCCCAACATCGGGATAGACCACGCCGATCCCGATCTCGGCCCCCTCCGGCGTGTCGAGGACGTATCGCCGAGCCGTCAGGGCGATGTAGCGGGGGAGGAACTGCTGGTTCAACTGGTGCGCGATCGCGACCGCCAGCTCGGTGTGAACGGTCATCCACAGCGAGCCCTCGAGATACGGGTCCATCCCCGGGAACGGCGACGGCATGATCCGGAACCCTCCTCGAACCCCTCGACTCCCGCGCGACCGATCGATTCTACCCCATCGGCGCCGCGCACCATGCCGCTACCGTCCGCGTCAGCCCCGCAGCCCCGCCCGCGCAGGTGCCCGTTGACCCAGGCGGATTGCTCGGTGGCGAGAGGGACCTCCGGCTCACGGGTGTAATCGATCTCCAGGCCGTAGTCGCTGAGGTCGTAGACGCTCGTCAGCGCGAGCTGAAGGTCGAGCATGACGTCGCCGTCCCCCGGCAAGAGCGGGATCGGGACCTGCGGCAAGGGCTGTTCGAGACGGACCGGCCAGACATCCGTCACGGGCCGCAGCTCTTGCCGGCCGACATAGACGAAGTACGGCGCCGGCGGCAAGGCTCGCTCCATCGGGATGCGCTGCCCCGTGTGAAGCAGGTCGATCTCGACCAGGTGGGCCTCGCTCCGGAGGATGCGACGCCGCTTCTTCAGGTACTCTCGCCGGCCGACGCCGCGATTGTTGGTCGGCGAGAGCACCTCGATCGCCGCGACGAGCCGGCGATCGAGCCGATCGCGGATCTCCACCGCGAAGTGCAGGACGGGCACGGGCATGATGGTTGGCACGCGGAGCGGAGCCTCGACGATCCCGATCGGCCCTGTGCCGCCCCGGCCGGTACCGGCAGCCGATTCCATCACGTCAACGTCGGGATAGAGGAGCGGGCTCGGCTCGTCCGGCTCCCGTGTGATCTCCGTAAAGTATCGCTCGGTCAGGCGCGCCAGGTAACGCGGTCGAACCTTCGGGCCCAGTTGCCTGATGATCTCGGCGCAGAGCAGGCCGTGGAAGTTCATCCACGGCGAGCCCTCGAGATACGGGTCCATCCCCGGGAACGGCGACGGCATGGTGCAGACCCCCTCGGCCTTTCAGACCCTCAGGAAGATCCGGTTGCGGTACAGGTGCAGCAGGAACAGCCACTCGACCGCGATCACGCCGAGCGGCACCACGACCGGGCCGAACGAGCCCGAGTGCTCGGCCACGCCTCCCAGCAGGAACTTGGCGATCTCGTCGAATGGCACGATCCGCTGGCCGACGTAGATCGTGATCGCGTTGACCCCGATCACGACGAAGAAGAACGCCCACGCCCGGAACCGCAGCACGTCGATCACCGTGTAGAACAGCGACAGCAGCAGGAGGCTCCAGCCGCCCGCGACCAGCACGAACGAGCTGGTCCACAGGTTCTTGATGATCGGGAACGACTGGCCCCACACCAGGCCCAGGCCGAGGCAGGCCGCACCCGAAGCCGCCAGGCCGAGGGCCTTGAGCCAGCGGTCGCGGTCCGTCAGCAGCCAGCTCCCGGCCAGCACGCCCAGGAGCGCCGTGGCCACCGCCGGGATCGTCGAGAGCAGGCCCTCATTGTCCCGATAGCCGTAGTAGCTCTCGTAGATCTTGCCCGGCAGGTAGTGCCGGTCGACGTAGCCGGCCAGGTTCGTCTGCTTCGACAGGTCGCCGGCCCGGTGCGTCTCGGGCGCCGGCACGATCGTCAGGACGCCCAGTATCCGACCAGGATGCCGACGAACACGACGGCCTGGGTGCGGACGCTCGTGAACAGGAAGATCACGGCGGCGATCCCGTAGCAGACGGCGATCCGCTGCAACACCCCGGCCACGCGCAGGGTGTCGAAGTGGAGCTTCAACAGCCCGTTGCAGACCAGCCCGAGCAGGAACAGCAGCACGACGCGACGCGCGGTCCGCCGCAGGGCGTCGGCGCCGGGGATGGGCTCCGCCCACGTACTTGCGCAGCGAGAACGGCAGGACCACGCCGACCAGGAACAAAAACAGCGGGAAGATCAGGTCGTAGAAGCGGAAGCCCTGCCACTCGACGTGCTCGAGCTGTTCCTCGATCGCCAGGGCCCGCGGCGTCCCCCACCAGTGGCAGAGCGCCCGCGCGGCCGAGTCGCCGCCGACGATCCAGAACATGTCGAAGCCGCGCAGGGCGTCGATCGAGGTCAGCCGCTCCGCTCGACGGGTCGCGCCGGCCCCCGCACTTGCACCCGCACTCGCCCGCGAGGGCTCGGCACCGCGGTCGGCGCCCTGCTCCCCCGGAATCCGCAACCTCGTTCGGATCGACTGGCATCGGCCTTCGCTCCTGGACTCGCGGG
Organism: uncultured Planctomycetota bacterium; assembly: GCA_963771445.1. Lineage (GTDB taxonomy): Bacteria > Planctomycetota > Planctomycetia > Isosphaerales > Isosphaeraceae > JAKAUH01. The sequence goes on from CAVYTQ010000011.1 coordinate 113,779, forward strand.
CCCGCGCCGCCGCGCTCTCGTTCGCCTGGCCATCCGCGGGAGAGGCGACTCGCCTCGCGGGCTTTATCATAGTGGATTCCTCCCGGTCGCCAAAGGCCGGGATCGCGGAGTGCGCCGAGCGCGTCAGGAATCGCGCTCCCGACGGCCAACGAGGGCCCCCGGCTCGGACCGCGCGGGCGGCGCATCCTCGCGGCCCGCGGCGCGAGGGACGCGGGGCCGAAAGGACACGCCGGTCTTCCCTCCGGCCGCGCCCCTGATTAGCATGGATCGCGACGACGCGACGGCCGCCGGCCCGCGTCGTCTCCTCACCTCCCCGCCTCCTCCCCGGGCGGACCTGCACCGGCCTCATTCCCCCGGGTTGAAACATGCTCTCGGAAAGCGACGAACGCCAGCTCGTGCTCCGGAGGCCGTCGCCGGATCATCGCGGGGACGCTCGGCCCCCCCGGCTCCGCGAGACGCTGATGCCTCTGATCCTGGGCGCCCTGTCGACGTCGATCGGGATCGTCCTCCTGATCGCACTCTTCGCGGGGATCGCCCGCCGGCCCTTGCCGGGCTGGAACGAGCGGGCCGTCACCAGCGCGGCGCCGTACTACGTCCCCAGCAAGAATTGCGGGATCGCCGCGGTCGTCGCCGTCTTCCTGGGCGGCGCCGGCGGCCTGCTGGCCTGGCGGCGCGGCAGGACCTCGGCACTCTCGGTGTTCGGCATCGTCATCGCGATGGTGCATATCTTCCTGTTCTTCGCGTATGTCCTGGTCATGGAGCTCCTCTGATCGTCGCCATCGCGATCCGCCTGCCAGCCCGGATCCTCGGCCGGTGGCCCGGGACGCGGGGAGGGAACGCGGGAGCCGATCGTGACGTGACCGGGACGGGTCGGACTGCGGCATGCCATCCGGGAATTGAGCGGCGGGTTCGTGCTGCGTCCGGGCGCGAACACGCTCGTCCTGGGAGCGCTGGGATCTCCCGACGGCGATCGCGGCGAGCTGAACGTTCGGCTTGCCGCGGTCGAGCAAGCCGCGAGGGCGGTCGTCGAAGCCGAAACCTCCCCCGGAGTGGACGTCGTGCGATTCGCACGGACGGGCATGCAAACTGCACTGCCGGGCCCGGCACGTCGGCCGATCGGCGGCCGCCTATCGACCTGCATCTTCTCGACTATCAACGACTTGAAGATGCCGGCGGCCGGCGGCACGCCGGCTGCAACATGCTGGAGGGCCAACATCCTGGATCGGGCGAGAGTCACATGAGGAGGCGACACGTGGAGCGTACCGCGATGGCAGGCCACCTGGTCATCTGCCACTGGGCCGCCCGGGGCCTGCACCTGATCCGGGAGGTCCACAGCAGGCTCACGACGATCCGGCGGCCGGTCGTGATCGTGGCCGAGGATGCCGACGCGATCGCCCTGCCCGAAGCGAGGACCGACGGCGCCTTCGACAGCGTCTACATCGTCCGCGGTGATCCCTTCAACGAGGTCATCCTACGACGGGCGCGGGTGTCCGAGGCGCATTCGGTCGTGATCCTGGCCGACGACCGCGAGGGCCGCCACGCCGACGGCAAGTCCGTCGTGACGTGCATCGCCATCCGCAACATCTGCCGCGCGGCCGCCCGGCCGAATCTCGTGGTCGAGTGCCTCAACCCCGACTACCGCCCCCACCTGATCAAGGCCGGCGCCGACGAGGTCATCTCCTCCGACGAGATGGGCATCCGGCTCATGGCCCGCGCGGCCCTGTTCCACGGGTTGACGCATCTCTACCAGGAGCTGCTGACCGTCGGCCGCGATGCGAACGAGATGTTCCTGGTGCCGGCCCCCGCGGCCCTGCTCGGCCGCGACTTCGTCGAGCTCAACGGCCTGTTCGCACGCCACCGCGAAGGCAAGCGGTCCTGCCTGCTGATCGGCATCCAGCGCGGCGAGCAGATGCACCTCAATCCGATCGACGGCGAGGCGGGCCCCCTCGAGCCGGGCGATGAGCTGATCGTGCTCAGTCGGGTCGCCTTCGACGCGTCGCTCCCACTGCCGACCGATCCGCCGATCGACCCGGCCCCGTCCATCGGCCAGGGAGCCGCCCATGCGTCGGGGACGGCGAGGTAGCCGTGACTCGGGCCGAGCTCCGTTCGTCATGGATGCCCTCGGACCGCCGAAGGCACCGACACCGGCCCCGCCGCGGAACGCGAAATGCTAAATGGTCGAGCCCGGCGGGACGGCACCCACCGCACCTCGAACGCACTCCCATCGCTCAGGGCCCCTCGATGTCGCTACAAGAAACCCGGTCGGACCACGACGGCCAACCACGACCCGATGGTCCCGACAGGGCGACGGGGGCCCGCGCGCGATATGCGCCCTCATCGTGTCCGGCGCGATGCTCACGTTCATCGGCGCGTGGCCCACTGCCGCGGTCGTGCTGTGCGACCTGGCGAGCACGGCCTATTACATCGGCGGCGTGGTCGAGTCGCAGATCGGCAAGGCGGCGCCGTGGTTCATCCTGGCCGTGATGATCTTCAGCTACGCCGTACGCAGCGTCTACATCGAGAGCTGCTCGATGTTCGTGCGCGGCGGGGTCTATCGCGTCGTCAAGCAGGCGATGGGCAACGGCATGGCGAAGGTGTCGGTCTCGGCCCTGATGTTCGACTACATCCTGACCGGGCCGATCAGCGCGGTCTCGGCCGGCCATTACCTGGTCCGGCTGCTGAACGCCTTCCTCGGCCATTTCCACGCCGCGTTCTCGGTCCCCGAGCGGTGGGGTGCGGCGGCGGTGGCACTGGCGATCGTCCTGTATTTCTACCAGGTAAATCTCCGCGGCATCCCGGCGTCGAGCGGCCAGGCCCTCAAGATCATGTGGGCGACGACGGCGATGGCCCTGGTCATGATCGTCTGGTGCCTGGCGACCCTGGCCGTCCGCCCCGAGACGCAGACGCGGCCGCCTCTGGCGCCCGACCTGAGCAAGAAGGTCGACCGGGAAGGCCATCCCCAAATCAACGAGGTGACCCGGGCGCAGGAGGACCCGCTGGGCTGGATCGCCGCGACGCCGGTCGGCGACGAGCTGAGGCCGGGCCGCGTCCACTGGCTGAGCTGGATCGGCCTGCTGGGCGTGGTCGCCGCGTTCGGCCACTCGATCCTGGCGATGAGCGGCGAGGAGACGCTGGCCCAGGTCTACCGCGAGGTGAGGGCACCCAAGCTGAGGAACTTCGAGCGCGCGCGCCTTCATCGTCTTCCTCTACAGCCTGGTGCTGACCGGACTCGTCAGCTTCTTCGCCGTCATGATCATCCCCGACGCGATCCGCGCCGACTTCCAGGACAACCTGATCTCGGGCCTGGCGATGCACGTCATCGGGCCGCGGTGGGCCAGGCTGGCGCTCGAACACGCTGGTGGTCGGCGTCGGGTTCCTGATCCTGGCCGGTGCGGTCAACACCTCGATCGTCGGCGCCAACGGCGTGCTGAACCGGCTGGCGGAGGACGGCGTCCTGCCCCGCTGGTTCCGCAAGCCGCAGCGGACCTACGGGACGACCTGGCGGCTCCTGACGCTGATCGCGGGGCTCCAGGTCGCGACGATCCTCGTCAGCCGGGGCGACGTGATCCTGCTGGGCGAGGCCTACGCCTTCGGCGTGGTCTGGAGCCTGGTCCTGAAGACGCTGTCGATGCTCGTGCTCCGCTTCACCGAGCCGGGCCGGTACCGGGGCTACCGCGTGCCGCTCAACGTCCGGATCGGCCGCCTCGAGCTGCCCATCGGGTTGTCGCTGATCTTCCTCGTGCTGCTGGCCTCGGCGGCGGCGAACCTGCTGACCAAGACGGTCGCGACGATCACCGGGACCTCGTTCGCCGCGGCGTTCCTCATCGCCTTCACCGCCACGGAGTATTACCACAAGCGGAAGGCGCCCGCGGATGGCGGAATCCAGCAGGAAGACGATCACCTCGAGGAGTTCCAGCTCGAGGCGGCCGAGGGGCTGAGCCGCGAGGCCCTGGGCCTGCGACGACCGACTTGCAAGGTCGTATCGGTCGAACGGGCCGACGAGATGAAGGCGCTCGAGACCTGCCTCCTGGAAACGGATACCTCGACCACGGACGTCGTGGTTGCCGCCGCCCACACGCCGACGGCCGACGGGGACCACGACGAACCCGGGCGCACCGAGGTCGCGGCGCCGCCGCGCCGGCGGAGGACTCGCCCGACCCGCCGCTGGACCGCGAGGATCGCAAGATGCTGACCGCCGTCGTGCACAAGTGCGAGGTGGCCGGCAAGCCGGTCAAGCCGGTCGTCATCCTGACCGACGATCCCGAATGGGCACTGCTCCGGGTCGTCCGCGAGCTCGGCGCGGGCGAGCTGATCGTTGGCCCTTCCGGCGCCGAGGCTCCCGACGAGCGGCTCGACCGCCTGGCGGGTCGGTGGCGAGAGATCACCGGCGAGCCGGCGGTCCCGCTGACGATCCGCCTCATTGCGCCGGATCGAGAGGAACGCCGCGACCTCGACGGCGGCGGCGACGCCCCCCGCTCGACCGTCGATGAAGGAACGGCCGAGGCCCTGGCGGGCGTAAGTCCGGATTGAATGTCACAACACGAGCAGGGTCGCCGTTGTGGTGGCTTCCGGCTCTTCCGGCTGATCCGGCTCGCGGTGCGGGCGGGCGGTCGGCTCCGGCGGGCGGTTGAACACGCGGCCGAGCAGCTCGGCCGGGTCGTCGTCGATGTCGACGGTGATGCGCATGGTGACGCCTGGGACACATGGATCGAAAGGCTGCTGTCGCCCTGAGCGTCCAGCTCGCGGATCACGGGTCGGAGGCCGAAGAGGACGGGGCCCTCCACCACCGTGACTCGTTCGCCGTCCCGGCCTGGATCGTCGGCGACGTCCTATTTCCGGACATCGTACGTCATCGGGAGTCCTCCCTTACCGGGGGCGTGGCTCGCGGCCGGTATCCGGGATCGGTCGGGTCTTCGTAGAAGGTGTCCTCCGGGGCGGTCCCCCGGTTTTCAGCCTGCCGTCCGCGGACGACGCAGGCGACACACGCCAGGGTTACAACGGTGGCCAGCAAGCCCAGTGCGGCTCCGGCGGCGACGGAAGCAGCGTCGAGCATCGGTGTGGCCCTCGGTTGTTGGTCCCGGCCGCCTGACGGCCGGGGTGGGGGTCGGGGGTTCAGTGGGTCCGGTGGAATCGCGTCGGCACGACGAGGTCGGGCTTCGACGCCGCCGGACCCCATCTCTCGGCAGGGGACGAGCCCGGCGACCGGAGGACGGCGCTGGCCTGCGACGGCGGCGACAGGTCCGCGAGCCCCCGGGAGGGCCGCCGCGGCGGTTCATCCTGGGACCCCTTCTCCCGCTCGCAAACGATCTCGCATCCTGGCACTGAAGTCCTCCTTTCGGTTGCCCCCCGGTCTTCGGGAGGGGCGTTCCAGGGCGGATCGCCTCCGTCCGGGCCGCGACGGCCCGTGCCGTACGCCGTCTCCGAACCTTTCGACCGATCAGCTCAGCCCCGGCATCCCCATCGGATGGGCCCGGGTATGGATCGGACTGGCCTCGACGCGGATGTCGAGGCCGCAGCGGTCGCAATGACGCCTCAGGTTGTCGAGCGCGGCGACATAGGATCGATCGGCCCGCAGCGCCCGCGCGGAACGATCGATATGCCGCGTGGTGCTCGCCCAGTCGCTGGTGCAGCACCCCCATCAGGTTGTGCGCCACGGCCGAGCCGGGATCCTTCTCGGTCGCGGCGCGGAGCAACCGCTCGGCCTCGTCGAACTGGCGGCGGTCCAGGGCGCGATGCGCCCGCAGCAGGGCGACGACCAGGGGATCCACCGCGACCAGTAGCCGCGGCCGGTCCTCGACCGGGCCCGAGTCGAGCCGACCGCGGATGATCCCTTCGACGGCCCCGCGGACGGCCTCGGTCGTCATCGGCTTGACGAGGACGTTGACGGCCCCCAGCCGCAGCGCCGCGATGGCGCCGGGGACCGGCCCGTGCGTCACGATGAACGCCCCCGGATCGCGGTCGCCCGCGCCGCGGAGCCGTCGGAAGACCTCGAGGCCCGACATCCGGGACATCGGCAGGTCGAGGAGGATTAATGCGGACCAGAAGGTCCGGAGCCGCTGGCGGTCGCGGCCTCGACCCGACGCGTCGAACACCACGAAGCCGGCCGCCTCGAGCGCGGCGCCGAGCGCGGGCCGCTCGTGACGGCGAGTGATCCCGGGCTCCGGCATCGCCGGATCGTTGGTGGCCATCGTCTCACAACTCCTTCCGTCAACCGACGATGCGGTGCCCCGAGTTGCCGATCAGGTTGGCGGCGACCCAGAGGCCCAGGCCGAGTCCCAGGGCATACCGGCGTAGGAGCTCGGGAGTTGCCGGTTCACCGCTCGCCGTCATCGGCACGCCGAGCCGGAACTCGGCCCACCGGCCGACGAAGGTGGCGCCGAGTATGACGAGATAGATCAGGTCGGACGGATCGAACCATGCGTCGGCCCGCCCGGCGATGTGGAACGCCAGGGCCATCAGGAAGAACGGGCCGAATATCATCCAGGAGAGCCGGCCCACGAGGGCCGGGAACGAGGCCGTGGTCTGCATGGTCACGAAGGATTCTCCTGGCCGTGGCGCATGCATGGCCCGGTCCGGTCGGTGCGCGCAGCCGGCATTCCCGGTGATGCGCGGATGGAGATGTGGTACACGAGCCCCTCGGAGGGCGCGTTACCAGCCGCCGCCGTCGGTCAGGAAGAGCCGGATGAACAGGTCATGCTCGGACTGGGAACTGATATTGTCGAGCATGAAAGCCTCGAATCAGAGGGCAAACCCTCAAACATGTTCGGATTGTATGGATTGCCGGGCCGCCGGGTCAACGAAAATCGCCTCCCGAAATCCCGCGTGTCCGCGGACGGTTCGCGGCTCAACGCCCCGCCAGGTCGGCGACGTCCCACACCATCGCCGTGCCGTCCTCGCCGGCCGAGATCAGGGTGCGGCCGTCGGGCGTGAAGACCGCGTCGTTGACGCTGCCCCTGTGTCCCTCGAGCCGGCGCAGCTCGCGGCCGGTGGCGACCTCGCGAATCCGGATGGTCGGGTCCTGCGGGTCGGGGTCGTGGGCCAGGCGGATGCCGGGCTGCTCGGGCCGGAACGAGGCCAGCAGCCGGCCGTCGGGCGACAGCGCCACGCCGCAGATGGACCGCTCATGGCCGGGCATCGTCGCGACCTGCCGGCCCGTGGCCAGCTCCCAGACGCGGATCGACGAATCGGGCGGACGCGAGCTGGTCGGGTAATTGAGGAATCCGCCCGTCGCCAGCAGGCGGCCATCGGCCGAGATCGCGGCGCGATCGCCCCGGATCGCGATGGCGGGTCTTGCCTCGCCGCCCGTCGCCAGGTCCCAGGTCCGTACCACGTCGCCCTCGACCGTGAAGGCGCGGCGGCCGTCGGGGGCGAAGGAGAAGAGGCGCACGGCGGGGATTGCGTCCTCGCGCTCGCCGGGGACGCGCAGCGCGGTCCGCTCCTTCCCCGAGGCCGCCTCGCGGATGGTCCGCCCGAAGCCGACGGACCGGCCGTCGGGCGACCAGGCGAGCTGGTGGGCGGCGATGCCGCTCGTCGTCCGGCCGGGGATGTGGCGGATCGGGTCGCGCTCGGCCACGCTCCACAAGACGGGGTCCCCGTACGGGCCGCAGGCGATCAGGGCCTCGCCGTCGGGGGCGACGGCCAGGTTGACGACCGAGTCCAGCCAGGCGATCAGGCCCAGGTCCTGGCCGGTGGACGGATCCCATCGGCGGACCATGCCGTCGAAGCTGGCGGTGTAGACCGTCCCGTCCTTCGGCGAGACGGCCAGCGCGCCGACACCATTGACGTGCCCCGTCTGCGCCAGGGCCTCGTAGCCGTTGGCGACCTGATACACCCGGAGGACCGGCTCCCAGTTCACGGCGGCGGCGATCGTCCGGCCGTCGGGGGCGAAGCTCAGCGTGCTGGGGCCGGTGCGGAACTCGCCGATCCGGCGCCGGACGGTACCCCGGGCGTAGTCCCACAGGTACAGCGATCCCGGCGAGGGAGAGAGGCCGGCGAGGGACGAGCCGCCCGCGAGGATCGATCCATCCTGCGAGAACGCCAGGGCGCCGATCACCTCGCGGCGGCCCTCGCCGTCGGGGCCGGCGAGGCTCGGATCGGAGCCGTCCCCGGGCGGCGGGCCCATCCTCGGCAGCCGCTCGCGGCCGTCGGCCGTGTCATACACCCGGACCGTCCCGTCGCCGAGCGCCAGCGCCAGGTGTCGCGAGTCGGGCGAGAAGGCGATGGCCCGGCAATCCAGCCCGTCGAGCCGGACGCTCGCCCGCTCGCGACGCGAGGGGAAGTCCACGATCCGCAGCGCGGATTCGGTGACGGTCTCTGGCGCGGGCGTGCCGGGGGCCCCTCCGACCCGGGCGTCGGCAGCCGGCTCGGTGGCGTATCCGACCCCGGCCAGCATCGTGCCGTCGGGCGAGGCCCGCGACAGGCCGATCTCGGTCCAGGGGCCCACCAGCCGGCTCGGCCGCGCGTCGGGCCTGGCCAGGTCCCACAGGTCGATGACCGACTGCGCCTTGCCGGTCCTCGCGTCGGCCTGCCGGCCGAAGACGATCAGCGTCTTGCCGTCGGGCAATAGGGCCGTGGGGCCCAACGGGTCGTCGACGGCCGGACGCAGCCGCGACCGCTCGCGGCCCGTGGCCACGTCCCAGATCCGGTAGCGATAGTCGGGGTGGGTCTCGGTCGTCACCAGGGTCGTGCCGTCGGCCGAGAGGACAATCGGCGAATCGTCCTGGCCCGACAGGGCGATCCGGTGCCGCAGCCCGCCCGTGGCCGCATCCCAGATGTGGACGACGCGCTTGTTGTTGACGGTCACCACGGTCTTGCCATCGCGGGTGGTGAGCGACTGGTTGACCGCTCCTCCGTGGTGGAATACGGCGGTGCCCAGCCGCGTGCGGGCATGGGCCGGCAGCCAGTCGTCGGGTCGATCATTGACTCCCGGAGTCGTCGCGTCCGCCGCCACCGCGATCGTCGCGACCTCGCCGGATGGCGGCGCGAACGGCGCGCCGCCGCGAGCCATCGCCAGCGCGGCGGCCACCGCGATCAGGCCGAGCGCGGATGCCAGGGCGGCCGTGCGCCATCGCCCCACGAGCCACCAGCCGAGCGCCTCGCGAACCATCGCGGCGACGGGAGGGGACGTCGGGCCGCCGACCGCCGCCTCGAGCGTCGCGCGGACCAGCGCCGCGGGGACCTCGGCCCGCGTGGCGGCCGCCGCCCACGATACGCCCATCCCGGTCGCCGACGTCGCCAGGCCGCGGCGGACCAATCGGCTGCGCAGCATCTCGCGACCCCGCGACAGCCGGCACGCGCACCGTACCCACCGGCCAGCCGAGCGTCGCCGCCGCCTCGTCGTGCGTCCGGCCCTCGAAGTAGCACAGCACCAGCGGGGCGCGGTACTTCGCCGGCAGCCGGACCACCTCGGCATGCAGCGCGGCGCCCAGGTCGTCCGCCTCGACCACCGCGACCGCGGTGCCGCCGCGGGCCTCCGGCCGCGCCACGCGCCGCTCGCGTGCCCGCCGACGCGCGGCGCCCGTGCGGGCCTTCAGCGCCGTCCGGTAGGCCACGCCATGCAGCCACGAGCCCAGCGAGCCGGCGTCGCGCAGCCGCAGCGAGCTCGCACGCCGCACCAGGACCAGGAAGGTGGCCTGGAACGCGTCCTCGGCGGCGTGGCCGTCGCCGAGGACCTGGCGGCAGACCGACAGCACGGTCGCCCCGTGGCGGGCCAGGATCGCCTCGAAGGCCGCCTCGGCCTGCTCGGGACTCCGCCCATCCCGACCCGACGCCGCGAACCGCTCGAGGAGCTGGCCGTCGCTCAGCCCGACCGCGCTGCCGGCGCCGAAGAGCTGCCGCAGGTGCCGGCCCACGTCGCCCGTCGATCCGCTCGCCATGCTCGGCCCCTCGACCCGACCCGCTCGTAAGGTTAGCTCGCGTCCTCAATCCTATTGCCCGCGGAGGAGCGGGGCGATTCAGTTTTCCCGAAGGGACGGCTCGACGGCAAGCGATCCTGTTGTGGCCTGCTCATGTTGGTGGTATTCTCAGGTCGTCTTCCCCATCGAAAGCGAGGCTGCCATGCGACCTTCCCAGCAAGGCGTCGTGACGTGGTTCTCGAGGTTCCGGCGGCTCGCCCGGCCGCTGCCCATCCTGGTCTTCTCGGCGATGGCCGTCGCCGCCTTCGGCTTCTCGCACAGCCGCGTGCCCACCACGGGACCCCGGCTGCTCGCGGACGAGCTGACGCCCGCCCAGGCCCGCCAGGCGCTGATCGAGCTGGTGAAGGATCGGCAAGAGGGTCCGCGGTACTGGCGCCTGGCCGAGCTGAAAGCCGGAGACGCCATGGCGATCGTGGACCGGGAGGATCAGGGCTTGACCTGGACGTTCAACTGCAACCTGAAGGCGCGATCATTCACCTACTCGGCCGACAAGCTTCGCGGGTGCAGCTTCCACTTCACCGGCGAGTTCCAGCGGGTCGCCGGCAAGTGGCAGGCGTCGATGCAATGGGATTCCGTCGCCTGCAGCAAGTAGGGCGATTTGCCATCGGGTTGTGCGCGGGCGTGGACCCCGGAAACCGGGAGCACGGGCCGGGGCCGATCGCCTCGGAAGCTCGCCCGTCCCGCGGTGCTCCTCCTGCCAGGAACCTCAGGCCGGGGCGGCGGCGGGCCGGGGACTTACTGCAGGTGCGACCGATGGAAGGGGACGCGGCCCTTGCGGGCCATTTGCTCCTTCCAGCGTTCCTCGATCTCTCCCCATTTCCGCCGCTGCCACCACCACAGCTTGCTGGGGAACTGGTTGTACAATTCCCGCTCCCTGTCCGTCAGGCCGAGGACGGTCTGGACGCAGTCGCAGGCACACTGCCATTCGCCGCAGAAGGGGCACGCTCGGCGTCGCAGGGGAACTTGAGGTGCGGCTCTCCCTCACCGGCGCCGCACTCGGGGCAGCGGGGAAAATACGCCTCGCCGCCGGCCAGCAGCTCGAAGTCGGTGACGAGGCAGACGAGCCGGTCGGCTGCGTCGAAGCCCCAGTACGAGGAATACCGCCCGTCGCCGATCCCCGACGGGAACATGACCATGTTCAGCCCGGTCGCCGGGTCGAGGACCGAGTTGGCCCAGTGGCGGTCGCGGCCGACGGACAGCTCCGGCTGGCTGCCCTGCCGGTGGCGGTCCCATCTCTGGCACCGCTCGTGCACCTCGCGGGCGGCCTGGAAGTCGAGGAAGCAGCTCGTGCCCGAGTCGACGCCGTGTCCGAACGATTCGCCCGGCCCCAGCGTGGCCGCGTCCTCACCCGGCCGGGTCGCCAGCTCGAACCGGACGGGCGGAGCCGGGTCGAGGATCAAGGCCGCCAGGGCCACTCGCACGGCCCCCCTGTCGAGGTGGACCACGCCGACGCGGACCGGGTATCGACCCGGCGGCACGGCCCGCGCGAAGGGAGGCCAGAGGTCGGGGTGCTCGAGATAGCCGGGGTCGCACGCGACGACCTGCCCCGAGGGGAGCGACAGCCCGCCGGCGTCCTCTACGCGGACGACGAGGCCGCCGAGGAAATGATCCAGGCGGAAGCCGTCGTTGAGGGCCATGGCCATGAGTTTCGGGTGGACCGTGGCGTCGCACACCGCACCCGGAAACGCGGCTTCCCCGGCGCCTTCCGACCGGCAGCCCGGCAACGCGGCCGAGAGCCAGGCGCGACCCTGGGCGGTGACCCCGTCGGGCAGGGCCAGGTCCTTCAGGTTCGACAGGCCCGCCAGATGCTTCAGGCCGGCGTCGGTCACATTCGTCTCGCTCAGGTCCAGCTCGACCAGGCCGGTGAGCCCGGACAGGTAGGCCAGGCCGGCGTCATCCACCGGCGTGCGGGCCAGGTCGAGCACCCGCAGGCATTCCGGTGCGGCGAGCCGCGCCAGGCCTGGGCCGCGGACCATCGTATCGTGCGCGTGCAGCTCCTCCAGGCTCGGCAGCGTGGCGAGGCTGGCGAGCCCGGTATCGGTCAGCCCCGTATTGTACACCAGCAGCTCGCGGAGCCCCGCCGGCCCGGACATCCGGGCCATCCCCTCGTCGGTGAGCGGCAGACGGCCCAGATCGAGCCGCTCCAGCCCGCTCATCCCGGCCAGGTGAGCCAGCCCCGAGCCGGTGACCTGGGGGTAATCGTTCCCCTCGTGGAACCCGAGCATCTTGAGCCTGGTCATCCCGGCGAGGTGGGCCAGTCCGGCGTCGGTGATCCGCGGCCCGAGGTACAGCTCCTGGAGGTCGGTGAGGGTGGCCAGCCGGGCCAGGCCCTTGTCGGTGACGGCCGTGTGAGCGAGGCTGAGCAGGGTACAAGCCCCGCGTCGATCGAGCTGGAATTCGGCCCCGACGCTCCGCAGCGCCGCGAAGAAGTCGCCGCCGTGCTCCTCCAGCGCCTGGACGAGCGGATCGACGTGGAGGGTCTCGAGCATCCGGCGCGCTCGTGCGATCGCCGCGGGATCGGGGTAGTACGCTGCCAGGCCGGCCTCCTCGTCGAACGGGCTGGCTGGCGGTGGGACCAGCTTGCAGACCTCCTCCCGGTAGTCCACGGCCGAGGCGATCCGCCAGTGGCCCGACGCCGGCCGGAGGTTATACCCGCGTTCGGCCGGATAGCCCGCCTCGGTCTCCGTCTCGAAGAGGACGACGACGTGGTCCTGCTCCAACTGGCGGATCGTCGCGATCCGGTTCCGCAACGGGTCGTGCGCGGGCGGATCGGAATGCCGATACCAGATCGCTTCCGACTCCGGCATTGCGGACCAGAATTCGTCGAAGATCTGCCGCTTCCGTTCCATCGCGTCGTCGTAGAAGACGCCGACCCGCAGGATGCGTTCCTTCTCGGCGTCGGTCAGGTCGTCCCCCTGCATGAGCCGGACGAGATCCTCCTCGGGCCGGCCCTCGGCCTCGTCCTCGATCCCGCTCGAACCGGTGAGGACGCTCCCGTCCTCGGCGCTGCTCGGAGAACTCGGAGAAGCCGAACGGCCGCAGCGGGCGGACCTCCAGCAGGTGCCGCTCGAACGCGGTCGTGGCCTCGAGGAATCCACGAACGACGGCGGCACACTCGTCGGCGACGGGCCCCGTGAGCGGAGGCTGTGACATGGCTGCGATGATCCCCCTGACGGAGACGGCGAGCCGCCCGGCTCGCCGCGGCATGGCCTATTGTAAGGCGGACAATCTTACACGGCGACACCGGAGAATCCGAACCAGCAACTCCCATCCGAGAATACGCCCCGCCGGGTCTCCAGTCCGGTATCACTCCCGAGGGAACCAAGAGCCTGTTCATGTAATGCACGACGGACCTGTACGGCCCGAGGCGGTCATGACGCCGGGCGCCCTCGAACCAGCTCGCTCGTAAGGTTAGCTCGCGTCCTCAATCCTATTGCCCGCGGAGGAGCGGGGCGATTCGGTTTTCGTCGAAATGGTGGCGCCAGCGTTATGTCGCAACTCACGCCGGGTCCTGTTCGAGAAGCTCGAGGAAGGCGTTGAGACGTGCGTAGGCGGATTTCGCGTTGAGCGTTGAAGGGCGCTCGCCGCGCCGGCCGTGCGAGACCCAATTGCGATAGCGGCGGACCTGGCGGACTTGCTCAATCAGGTCGTGGTCGTACCTTTTCAGGAGTTCGAGGACCCGATGAAAACTCCCCCGATCCAGGCTCTGCTCCGCCTCATCGGCGGCCCGCCTGAGGACGGGATGCTTCAGCGTCAGCTTCTCCACACCCACCTCGGTACGGATTCGCTCGCGGACGATGGACTCGAAGACCGAGAAGAACAGGACAATGGCCTGGTCGTCGAGCTGGCCCAGTCCCCGATCGGCTTGCTTCGCGAGGTCCGATCCCTTGAAGGGCTTGAGTTCCTCATCCTTGCCGAGCTCACCCTCCCAGGGCAGTCGATCCCAGTGGAGATCGCCCAGGCGCCTCACCATGCGCCGCATCCGCCTCGGCTCTTGATACCAGGTCCAGGCATCGTGGAGCGTCGTCATTTCAGCAGGTTCAGGACCGCGGATTCGAAGGTCGATTCTTCCAGCTTACGAGGCTCGTAGGTCCGATCGTCGGCGATCACCCATTCGTCGCCGTCGTCCCGCTTGCTACGGTAGAGCACATAACCTTTGTCGCCGCTGGACATGTTGACCCAACCATCGCGAATCGTCTTGCCCAGCTCGTCGCCCGCGACCGATCCCAGGGCGTGGCGTGCGACCGGCTCGACGCGAAACTCCCGGACCCCGAAACGGACCCGCAAACCCTCGACGTCATAGGTCCCGAGTCGCCTCTCGCGGATCGTGATGGGGATGCGATCGATCGACAGCGTGTTCTTCGGGTCCGCGGCGAGCAGCCAACCCTCGAAGCGGCCGATCAGGGAGTTGACGGCCCTCTTCCATTCCTCGAGTTCATTCCTACGCCGGGCCTGGTCATCCTGTCCCTGGGCGTGTTCCTCCAGGAAGCTTCTGAGAGCGCTCATGGTTTGGTCGTCCCCCGGTCCTGAGGATGTCCCGCGCAATCCGGCACGGAGCAAGCCTCGATTGTAACCTCGCCCTCGAGCCCCGGCCAATCGTTCCTTCGCGCCATCGGGCCGGTCCACCGCGCCGCCTTCGCCGGATCCGGGCAGGTCCTTCACCGGCCTTTCAGGTCCGACACGTCCCACACGACCGCCGTGCCGTCGTCGCCGGCCGAGATTAGCGAGCGGCCGTCGGGCGCGAACGCGGCTGCGCTCACCGGGCCCCGGTGCCCGTCGAGCCGTCGCAGCTCGCGGCGGGTGGCGATCTCATAAACCCGGATCGTCGGGTCCGTCGGGTCGGGCGCCTTGCCGCTGCGAAGGACCGCCTGATCGGACGGGAACGCGGCCAGCAGCCGGCCGTCGGGCGAGAAGGCCAGGCCGCTGCCGGAGCCCTCGTACGCCGGCAGCCGCGCGGACTCGCGGCCGGCGGCCAGGTCCCAGACGTGAATCCACGGGTTGACGTCATCCCGGTTCGCGGGGAAGACGAACTGGCTCGTCGCCAGGAATCGGCCGTCGGGGCTGATGGCGGCCGGGCCGTAGCGGATGGCGACGCCGCGCACCGCCACGCCGAGGTCCTCGCCCGAGGCCGCATCCCAGGCCCAGATCATCCCCGGACCCGTCGTGAGAATCCGCTTGCCGTCGGGATGATAGAGGGAGACCCACACGTTCACCCGACCCGGGTCGTCGCGCATGTGCAGCACGGCGCGACGGTCGCCGGTGGAAACTTCCCAGATCATCCGCCCGTGGATCACCGAGCGTCCGTCGGGCGAGAAGGCGATCGGGAAGAGGCCGCGGGAGCGCCGCTGACGAAGCCTGCGAGGCGGCAGACGGCGCGGCGCTCCGCCAGGCTCCAGACGACCGGGTCGCCGAAGTCTCCCTGGATCACCAGCGTCCGGCCGTCGGGGGCCATGGCCAGGCGGACGACCGATCGGCCCTTGTACCGGGCGACCACCCCCAGCTCGCGACCCGTCGCCGGGTCCCACCGACGGACCGTGCCGTCGCGGCTGCCGGTGTAGACCATTCCGTTCGACCGGCGCGACCGCCAGCCCGGAGATCGCCCGGGTGTGCCCGGGCTGCGGAAGCGCCTCGCGACCGGTGGCCACCTCCCAGATCCGCGGCCTCACCTCGCCGGTGCCCGCCACGGCGATCGTCCGGCCGTCGGCGGCGAACGACAGCGAGATCGGACCGTCGTGGAAGCCCGCGACCCGTCGCAGCTCGCGACCCCGGGCGAAGTCCCAGAAATACAGCGAACCGGCCGACGGCGTCACGGTGATCAACCGTGAGCCGCCCGCCAGGATCGTGCCATCGGGCGAGAACGCCAGCGCGTCGATCACCTCGAGCCAGGTCATGTAGGCCGTGCTCATCGGCAGGGCCTGGCGTTGGCCCGCCGCCCGCGCCCGCATCTCCTCCTCGGGATCGCTCCAGGGCGGCGGCGGTCCGACCGGCGCCCGGTGGTCCATCCGCGGCAGCCGCTCGCGGCCGTCGGCGGTGTCATACACCCGGACCGTCCCGTCGCTCAGGCCGATCGCCAGGTATCTCGAATCGGGCGAGAACGCCTGCGATCGGACGAACACATCCTCAACACCCAGGACAGTCCGCTGCCGGCCGGTCGCGAGGTTAACGAGGTGGATCGCGCCCGGCACCTCGACCCTGCCGGGCCGACGGTTCGGCAGGCGCAGCTCTCCCCCGTAGACCCCGTTGACGACGACGGCGATCGTCCGGCCGTCGGGCGAGACCGCAGCCTCCGAGATCCGGCTCCAGTCGCCGTCGATCCGCCGCCGGCGCTCGCTGGCCGCGGTCAGGTCGCGGACCTCGAGGTACCATCGCGGTGGCTGGGTAGCCCGATCGGAATGGTATCCCACGGTCACCAGGGATCGGCCATCGGGCGTGAAGACGGGAGAGTCGCACCCGTCCCCGCGGGGCGGGTGCAGCCGGCGGCGCTCGCGACCGGTGGCGACGTCCCAGAGCCGCAGGCGGTGCTCGTCGTCGGGCTCGGTCGTCGCGATGGTCGTGCCGTCGGGCGACAGCGCGATCGGCGCGAAGTTCCGGCCGGCCAGCTCGATCCGGTGGAGCAGCCGGCCGCTGGCCGCGTCCCAGATGTGGACGCGGCGGTCGATGTCGATCGTCACCAGCGTCTTACCGTCGCGGGCGGTGAAGACCTCGTTGACCTCGCGGGCGTGGCGGAATGCCGAGCTCCCCAGCCGGGCCCTCGCGTGCGGCGGCAGGGACTCGCCGGCGGGCTCGTCGGGCGACGAGGATGGCCCCGCGACCGCGGGGGCGACCGCCGGGTCCGCGGCGATCGGCGCGGAAGACGACGGCGGCAAGCCCGTCGCGCCGAGGAGCGCCAGCCCCGTCCCGGCGGCCAGCGCGGCCAGTCCCGCCGCCGCGGCGAGGGCCATCCGCAACCGCGTCGCCGGCAGGCCCCCGACCACGGCGGCCATCGCCGGGACCTGGGCGCAGCGGGCGGCGGCGTCGAGCGTCGCGAGGAGCAGCTCCGCGGGGACGGCGGCCGTCGCCTGCATGCCGATCCCCGCCGCGGCCAGGCCCGCGGCCGACGGCGCCAGCCCCCGGCGAGCCAGCCGCCCGCGCAGCAGGTCGCGGGCGCGGGCCAGCCGGCCGCGGACGGTCCCCACCGGGCAGCCGAGCGTCGCGGCCGCCTCGTCGTGCGTCCGGCCCTCGAAGTAGCAGAGCACCACCGCCGCGCGGTAGCGGGCCGGCAGCCGGACCACCTCGGCATGCAGCACGGCGCCCAGGTCGTCGGCCTCGACCGCCGCGACCGCAGTGCCGCCTCGCGCCTCCGGCCGCGCCATGCGCCGCTCGCGCGGCCGCCGACGCGCGGCGCCCGTGCGGGCCTTCAGCGCCGTCCGGTAGGCCACGCCGTGCAGCCACGAGCCCAGCGAGCCGGCGTCGCGCAGCCGCAGCGACCTCGCCCGGCGGACCAGGACCAGGAACGTGGCCTGGAACGCGTCCTCGGCCGCGTGGTTGTCGCAGAGGACCTGGCGGCAGACCGAGAGCACGGTCGCGCCGTGGCGGGCCAGGATCGCCTCGAAGGCCGCCTCGGCATCGTCCGGGTCGTGTCGGCCCCGCCCCGCGCCGACGAACCGCTCGAGGAGCTGGCCGTCGCTCAGCCCGACCGCTCCGCCGCCGCCGAAGATCTGCCGCAGGTGCCGGCCGATCTCTCCCGTCGATGCCCGCGCCATGGTCCGCCTCCGGGGCCGTCCGGTCCGCCGTGTCCTCCCACCCCGATGTATTGCCCGCCGACGGCCGGTCCGATCCCTTTTTTCGCGATTGCCCCCATCGCGGGCCGGCGCGCGACTTGCCCTCTACCAGTCCCGGCGCCCGTTCCGGACTCCACCACCACCGTGAGCCCGCGAACCATCCCCTCCCGCCGAGACGGCCGAGGACTGATGACCAATGACCAGGGACCAATGACCATTGACCATTGACCAATCACCACTTATCGATGGCCCCCGAGGGCACCGGGACGTGCACCTCGAAGTGGCCCGGCGGCGGGCCATCGGGTCCCTCGGCGCGGGCGATGGCGACGACCTCGTCGAACAGCGCGACGCTCGACAGGTTGAGCAGCCGCATGTACAGCGGCCGGGGCATCCGGGTGAAGTGGAAGTACCACTTGAGGATCTTGCGGAACTGCAGGCAGCCGAACCGCTCGCCGCGTCGCGACGCCAGGCCGTGCAGGTGGCGCTCCATCAGGTCGAGCCGCTCGTCGTAAGAGGGGGCCTCGCCCGGGTCGCCCGTGCGGGCCCACCGCTCGAGCTGGCCGAACATGAACGGATTGGCCAGCGCCCCGCGGCCGATCGAGACCGCCGCGCAGCCGGTCTCGACGAACGTCGCCGCCGCGTCGGCGATCGTGCGGATGTCGCCGTTGGCGACCACCGGCATCCGGTCTACCGCCTCGACCACCGCGCGGATGCCGGCGCGGTTCACCCGGCCCTTGAAGCCCTGCTCGCGCGTTCGGCCGTGGATGATCACGCCGGCCACGCCGACCTGCTCGAATGCCCGCGCCAGCCCGGGCGCCGTCAGCGACTCGTCGTCCCAGCCCAGCCGCATCTTCACCGTCACCGGGACCTTCACCGAGTCGACCACGGCGGCCACCAGGTTGACGGCGCGGTCGGCCTGGCACATCAAGGCCGAGCCGCCGCCGTTCTTGACCACCTTGCGTACCGGACAGCCCATGTTGATATCCACGGCCGGCACGCCGTGCGCCTCGACCCACCGCGCGGCCTGGCGCATCTCGTCGGCCACCGCGCCATAGATCTGGATCGATAGCGGCCGGTCCTCGTCGCACGTCTCGGCGAGCTCGAGCGCCCGACGACGCCCCTCGATCAGCGACCGGGCATTCACCAGGTCGGTCGTCGCCAGGCCCAGGCCGCCGCACCCCCGCACCGCCAGCCGGAACGCCAGGCTCGTGTACCCGGCCAGGGGCGCCAGGAAGAACCGCGACGGGATCGGTAGCTGGCCCAGGTACATCGGCTGGCGGCACAATGGCAGGGGGGTCGGGGAGCATGTTCGGGGGAGTTTTCGCTGTTCGGTGTTCGGTGTTCGGTGTTCGGTCGAGACGGCGATGCGGAACGCCAGGGCATCGCATTCTATCAGTTGCGACGAGCGGCACATACCCGGATCGGGACGCGCGGATCGATCGGGACCAGCCCACGATGGCCGATGACCATGAGGATGAGTTCCGGCTGCTGACGACCGACTCGGGCCGCGCCTGCTCGCCGAGGTCGAGCAAGTCCGCGCGTTCGGCCCGGCGGATGTCGCGCGGCTGCGGCGGCTGGCCGCGGCGGGGCTCGTCGCCGCGGCGGTCCGGCTGACCCTCGCCCGCCGCAAGGCGGCCGGCAAATTCGACCGCGCCGATCGGATGTGGG
This sequence comes from uncultured Planctomycetota bacterium, assembly GCA_963771445.1. Lineage (GTDB taxonomy): Bacteria > Planctomycetota > Planctomycetia > Isosphaerales > Isosphaeraceae > JAKAUH01. The sequence goes on from CAVYTQ010000011.1 coordinate 133,121, forward strand.
TCGAGCCGGTGGCCGTCGAGCAGGCGACGGCCGAGCCCGTCGCGCGGCACAAGGCCCGGCGGTTCGCTGGCGTCTCGCTCGTCGTCGACCTCTGCGCCGGGATCGGCGGCGACGCCCTGGCGATCGCCCGAGGATCCCCGGTGATCGCCGTGGACCAGGACCCGGGGATGTGCCGCCGGATCCGCTGGAACGCCGAGGTCCACGAGGTCGCCGACAGCGTCCTGGCGGTTCGTGCACTCGCCGAGTCGTTCCCGATGCCGGCCGGTGCGCGGATCCACCTCGACCCGGACCGACGCGCCCACTCCCGCGCCCGTGGCGATCGCCCCACGCGGTCCATCGAGGACTATGCGCCCGGCCCGGCGTTCTGGGCGACGTTGCGAGACCGGGTCGCCGGCGGGGCGATCAAGCTCTCGCCGGCCGCCGACTTCGCCGGGGCGTTGCCGATCGACTCGGGTTGCGAGGTCGAGCTGATCAGCCTGCGGGGCGAGTGCAAGGAGGCCGCCGTCTGGTTCGGCGACCTCGTCACGACCGGCACCCGGCGGCGCGCCACCCGGCTGCCCGAGGGCGTCACCTGGACCGACCGCGACGACGACGACCCCCGGCCGGCCGGCGTCCTGCCGCTCGCGGACCTGATCTATGACCCCGATCCGTCGCTCATCCGCGCCGGGCTGCTCGACGGCTTCGCCCGGGCGCACGGCCTGGGCCGCGCGGCCGAGGGCGTCGATTACCTGACCGGCGCCGAGGGCCTGTCTTCCCCGTTCCTCGCGGCGTTCGCCGTGCGTGACGTCGCCCCGATGGACGAGAAGCACCTGCGGCGGATGATCGCCCGCCACGACGTCGGCACGCTGGAGATCAAGGTCCGCGGCTTCCCCGTGACGCCGGAAGCCCTTCGCGCCCGGCTCAAGCCCCGCGGCGACCGGCCCGCCACGCTGCTGGTCGTCGGCGAGGGCGGCCGCGGTCACGGCCACGGCTCCGCGCGACAGCCCGCCCGCGCCGTGCTGGCCACGCGCGTCAGCCCGACGGGATGACCAGCCAATCCCGTCGCGAAATCCGCGGATGTCGGGCGCCGGCCGCCGCGTCGATCCCGGCGACCTTGCCGGTCCATCCCACGACCGGCCACCATGGGCCGTCCAGCATCGAGGACTGGGAATCCTGACCCACAGATCCTATATAGGCTCAAGTGCGATGCAAAGTTCGAGGTTAGAGCGCCCAACGGTTGATCGTCTCACAGTCCAGGGCCGGCGCCCCACCCCGCCCCGGAGCGGAGCGGACCGGATCGATCCGTCCGATGCGATCGGATCGGACCGGGTGGGCGGTGGTCCGGGCTGCGGTCCCATCTCCGCAGGCCAACCCTGCGGCACCCGCTCCAGCAGGGAGCCCGGCTGCCGATCCGGGCCGAATCCGACCGCCGGACGGAGCCGGCTCCTCCGACGGATCGGGCCCGGCGGCCCCGCTGCACCGGTCCGGTCCCGGCGGGCCGAGGGAGGCCTGCGGGCCCGGACGCGGCGGGGTCGGAAGCTCACGCCTAACCAGAGACTACCGGCCTAATATGAACCGGCCGCGAAACAGCACCCCTCGCGCCGGAAAACTTCGGAAAGGTCACACAAATTTTTTGTGCTTCCGGCCCAATGACTTGCGTCGCGCCGCGGCCACTTCTGACCGATGGGTGCATTTCAGTTTCTGCAAACCTGATACATCCTGATAGTAGGGGGAGAAAGAAGGGCCGAGGGGGTACAGGGGGTTTTGGGGGCAGCGGAGCACAAAATGCATGCAAACAATCTCACCGCCGGACCCGATGAGGTGGTCATGGGCGGCGGTCCCGGGGCGATCGGTTGATGCCGACTTGCGCGAGCTGAGCGCTGCGGTGGCATTCGAGGGCGGCACCGACGAGGCCACGTTCGCCGACCTTGTGGAGGAGGTCCTGGTGGCGGGGCCGGAGCCCGTCGCCGTCGTGGCCCGGGATCACCTCAGGTCGCACGAGTTCGGAGGCGGCGGCCGAGGCCGTCGAGGGTGCCGGGGCATGCCTGGTGGCGCCGCCGCCGTGGAGCCCGGAGCTGGCGCAGTCGATGGGATGTCCTCGAAGGTCGAGGGTGCGAAGCGATCGGCGGCGGCGCGGAGGAAGGGGGCGGTCGATGCGGCCTTCGGCTCGGCCTTGCACGACGGCCCGCCCGGAGAGATCGCGGGGTAGTTCCGACGCCGTGCGGCGTATGCAACGCAAACCTGAGGCGCTCGAAGAAGGGGACGCGGACCTGAGCCGATCGCGGCCTCGGACGGATTCAGCCGACGGCTCGTGCTTTCGCGAATATTCCTCCCGTCCCGGCTAACTTTGAAAAAGGGTGCGCGAGTCTGGCACGGGGCTTGCACTTCATCCCTTCCGTCGAGACGGCCGCCCACCTGTGGCGTGGCTGTGCTCCATACGCGTTTTCTTGAAACAGACAACCACCTTTTCGTAGAGGTGAAGACCATGCAGGCCATTGAACAGATCCCGGTCCTCGTCGCGGCGGCGCAGTACTCGCTGCTCTACATGCTCTTCGGTGGTGGGTTCTTCGGCGCCGCGGTGATCTACGTCATCGCCAAGTCGATGGGCAAGTAATCCGGCCCCCGAGCCGATCGGTCGCGCCCCGGCGCGGCCCGGTCGATCGCTCAACCACGAACATATCGCGGGGACGCGGACCCGGTGGCTTCGACCAATGCCGCCGGGTCCGCGTCCCCGCTGTTTTTCTCCGGAGTGGCCCGCCGAAGGGTCGCGACGGGGCAGCCCGGCGAACCGGCGACGTCAGTCGCCGGGTGATGCGACGCCGGCCTGACGGAGTCTCGCGGGCTCACTCGATCGGCGGATCGGCAGGGTCGTCGATCGACGGGGCGTGCGACTCGACCAGCCCGGGCGCGTCGAGGTCCAGGTCGCCGACGCCGATGCCCAGCCCGTGGCCGTTGCCGTCGCCGTGCGACGCCGCGCCGTTGCCGTCCGCGTGGATCGGCTCGGGGGACGCAACCGCCGAGGATGCCGGCGCCGACGCGCCGTTGCCATCGCCGACGGATGCGGACGCTGGCGTACGGCCCGCCGGGACCTCGGGCATCGGCCGCGCGGCGAATCGCGCCTTGACCTGGTTGAGCCATTCCTGCTCGGGGACGCCGTAGGGGCGGAACTTCTCGATCCGGTTCTCTTCCTCGCTGTAATAAAGCGCCCGGTTCTCGCCCAGCTTGCTGGCGGTCGGCATGTCGATCAGCGTGCTCGAGTCGTTGGCGCTCATCTGGAACAGGATGCGGTTCTCGAACTCTCTCATGCCCTGGCGGTCGAGCGTCCGGTTCAGGTTGTTGACGCTGTCGCACCAGACGATCGTGTGGATGCCCACCGGCGGCCCGTCGCGGAGCACCGTCACGAACATCTTCGCCGGCGGGTCGGCCTTGGGCTCGTCGTCGTACGACCGCGACGAGAAGCCGAAGTCGTCGTCCGACTTCCGCAGGTCGCGGAACCGCTGGATGTCGTAGATGAAGCACGAAGATCGGCACCTGGTCGCCGGCGGAGTCCGTCTGGCGGCGGGTGATCTCGTCGGTCAGCTCGGTGTATGTGGCGCCCAGGTCGCGCCAGGTGACGTTCTTGACCGGGTGCGGCAGGACGTCGGCCAGGCTGCCGAGCTTGCCGTTCAGGGACGAGTCGACCGGGCTGCCGTCGAGCAGGTAGATCCGGCACGACTGCGGGCCGGCCGGCGAGTGCTGCGCGGCGATGCTGATCGCCGACATCATCATCATGGCCAGCGCCGCCTCGTCGTTCTGGCCGACGATCAGGACGTTGCTGCCGCTCTGCGGGCGGAAGACCACCGCCGTCGGGTCCTTGATCGCGATCGCGTCGCCCAGCCAGGCCGAGTCGGCCTTGGGCGGCTCGGGCCACTCGGTGGCCTCGAGCAGGCGATTCGAGCAGCGGGTTCTTGCTCACCTCGGCCGGCAGGTTGCCCTCGAAGACGATCGGCGGCGGCTTGTGGATGCCCCGCTCGCGGCACATCTCCTGGATCCGCTCGAGGTACTTCTCGCGGCGCTCGTCGGAGAGCCAGACGACCTGGAAGAGGTTGTTCCCCTCCATCATGCCGTTGGCGTCGTTGTAGATCGCCTCGCCGGGGCGGGTGAGCAGCCGGGCGGCCGTGTTGTCCTCGCTGAGGATCAGGTGGGCGTCGGCCTCGCTGCACTGGAGGGCGATCCGCACGGCCATCTGGCCCAGCGTGGCCCTCGGCAGCGAGTACGAGCCGCCCAGGGTCTGCGAGCCGAGGAACACGTGCATGCCGAAGGCTCGGCCCTGCCGCACCAGCCGGTCGAGCAGCAGCGAGACCTCCTGGGCGATCTTGTCGTCCTCGACGAAGAACTCCTGGAACTCGTCGATGACCAGCAGGACGCGGGGCATCGGGGGGCCGTCGGGCCGGGCCTCGCGGTAGCCGTTGAGGTCCTGGCAGCCCACCTGGCGGTAGATCTCGCCGCGTTCCTTCAGCTCGACGTCCAGCCGCTGGAGCACGCTCAGGCCGAACTCGCGCTCGCTCTCGACCGCGATGACCCGGGCGTGGGGCAGCTCCATCGCCGCGTACACCTTGAACTCGACGCCCTTCTTGAAGTCGATCAGGTAGAACTCGAGCTCGTTGGGGTCGTACCGCAGGGCGCCGTTGGTGATCAGGGCGTGCAGCAACGTCGATTTGCCCGAGCCCGTCTTGCCGGCGGTCAGCGCGTGCTGCGAGGTCCCCTTGCCCAGGATCAGGTGCTGGAGCTTGGTGGCGCCGGCGCGGCCCAGCGGGATGTCCACCGTCTTCGCTCGAGCTGAAGGTCCAGAACTGCTCGGGCTTGGGCGCGATGAACTCGAACGGCACCTCGACGCGGTTGGCGTCGCGCGCCGCGGCGCCGACCCGGTGGAGGATCTTGGAGAACAGCGCCCGCGTCGGGCGGCGCGTCCAGGGCCAGCGGGAACTTGCCCAGGTTGGGCTCGCGCCAGTTGAGCTTGTTGTCCTTCCAGATGAGGTTGACGCAGTTGTTCTCGATGTCCTTGATCTGGAAGCCCGAGGGGAGCTGCATCTTGGTGTCCAGCATGATCAGGGCATAGACGCCGCACCGCGCCCCGCTGTTGACGATGCTGACCAGCCGCCTCAGCGCGTTGTCGTTGAAGTTGGTCGGGAAGTTGGCGACGACCACGATCGCGGAACGGCTCGGCGACCTCGCCGGCCATCGTGTTGTATTCCTCGATCGTCTCGAACTCGTTCCGCAGGTACTTCTGGATCACGTTCTCCATGTGCTCGGTCAGGTCGGTGAGCCGCTGCTCGATGTGGGTCGGCCTCGGTCCAGATCCGGCTGGTGACCAGCAGCTCGTGGTAGTCGCCCAGGTGCATGAAGGCGGCGAAGTTCTCGCCCAGGCCGACGGGGTCGATGATGGTGAAGCGGACCTTGCCGGCGGGGATCGAGGTCAGGAAGCGGAGCATCAGCGCCTGGAGCAGGGTGATGGCCTGGTCCCTGCCGGAGTCGGCGGCGCGGATGAGCGTCGAGGCCATGATCGGGAAGGGGATCAGCGCGGGCAGGTCGAAGTGGGTGGGCACCGACTTGAGCCGCGGGTCGCGGGGGACGCCGCTGGGGATACTGGCTCGAGGTCGACCGCGAAGCCGCCGAACCGCAGGCCGGGCGGGACCTCGAGCCGGCGGCTTCCAGCCGTCGAGCTCGGGCCGCGTCCAGTCGAGGAACGCGCCGCGCGGCCTCGCTCGTTGACGCCGTCGAGGGCCTCGTCGATCCGCGCCCATGCCGCCGGTCCAGTCGTCGATCAGGGCCTGCCAGGCGCGGGCGTATTCCTCCTCGGTGGCCGTCCGGGTCGCCTGGTACGACTCGTCGAGCTCCTTCTTGTCGGCGTCGTACTTCTCCTTGCGGGCGGCGATCCGGGCCGGGTAGACCTCCTCGACCTTCTTCATCTGCTCGTCGCGGCGCAGGCGGACCTGCTCGATGAGCGGGGGGAACTTGACGTCGGCCGCCTGGTGGTGCTCCTGCCGCTTCTGCTCGGCCTCGGCGACGATCCGGGCCATGGTCTCCTCGGCCTCGCGGACCTTGTTGGCCCGCCGGTCCTCGAACTCCTTGAGCTTCCGCTCGAACTCGACCTTGACCCACTCCTTGTTCTGCTCGACCTCCTGCTCGGCGTCGCTCCAGGAGCTTGCGGAGCGGGACGGCGTGGCGCTGGACCTGGGGCTTGGCCAGGAGCTGACAGGCCCAGCCAGGCGCCGACCGTCCCGGCGACCGCGACGACGCCGCCCGCGACGCCGCCGACGGTCCAGCCCATGTTGGCCTGGATGGCCAGCACGGCGGCCAGCGCGCCGCCGAGGATCAGGAACGGCCAGATCACGCGTCGAGACCTGCGCGAGCCTGGGGAGCTTCAGCCCGTTCAGCGCGACGATCTCGTCCTCGATGCGGGTCAGCTTGGTGCGGAGGCGGGTCAGCGGGTTGTCCTCGACGGGCCGCCTCGGGATCGGCGGACGCCTCGGCCTCGGTGGCCTCGGGGTCGACCTGGGGGGCGGGGGCGGGGCGGCGGCGGCCTCGCCTCGCACGTCCGCCAGGATGGCGGCGGCCTCCTCGGGCGTGGCGACCGTCATCCGGCCGAACCGCTTGAGCAGGACCTCGGCGGTCTCCTGGTTGACGTGCAGGTCCTGGATCGCGGCCGACCAGTTGGCCTCGGTCCCCCGCCGCCACTTGACCCCCTCGTCGCGCGTCCCCTCGAAGAACGCCAGCGCCTGCCAGCCGGCCTCGTCCTTGATCTTCTTGGCCCGGCGATGCTCCTTCTTGAACTGGTCGTCGGCCTGCTGCTTGGCCAGCGGCGTACTCGTCCTGCTTCGCCTTGGTGTCCCGCTGGAAGATCGGCGGCGACCTCCTGACGCTTCGCGGGCGTACTCGGCCTTCAGCGACTCGTCATCGACCTTGTATTTCTCGGTCGAGCTGCTGCGCCGCCGCCTGGTATTCCTTCTTCTCCCGGTCCGGCGGCGGCCGAACCCCAGCTCGATCTCCGACTTCGCGCTTGGCGCGGTCGGCGATCAGGGCTTCCAGTTCGTTCAGCGAGTTGGTCTCGATCTGGATCAGTGGCGACTCAGGCATTGGTGATGATCCTGGGTGGCTGGCGGCTGGTGTTCGCGTCGCGTGTTGAGTGACAAGTGATTAGTGACAAGTGGCAGGTGTTGAGTGGCAAGTGACCGGCGGCGGAAGACGGGCGGGAAGTGACCAATCAGTCGTAGCCAGTCGCCCATCGCCGGGCCGGCGAAGGCGGCCTCTCTTCACTTGTCACTTATCACTTGCTACTTGCCACTAACACGAGAACGCACTCAATCTTCCTTACACTGGGCTCGGAGCTTGCCGAGGACTTCGGAGAGCTTCTCCATGCCGATGATGGCGTGCTTGGCCGTCTGCTCCATCGGGATGATGTGGTTCTTCTCGAAGTCGCGCGAGGCGGGGTCGTCCCAGGTCTCGGTGGCGATGTCCCACTTCTCGCGCAGGGTCTTCAGGGCGTGCTGGAGCCGGCCGGATTGGGCGCTGATGGATCAGTTCCTCCCCGGCAGGACGGCCTCGCCGGCCGGTTCCGCTGCCGTCACGTTGGCTGTCGGAGATGCCTCGGCCGTCGCGGTCGCGGCGCCGTCGGTGACCTCGGTCGGCCGGCGCCGTCGGTCGACTCGGTCGCGGCGCCGTCGGCCGACGCGGTCGTGGCGGCGGCGCCGGCCGTGGTGGCCCCGCCCGAGGTCGCGGCGGCCGAGTCCAGCCGCGGCGCCGATCGGCGCCGTGGTGGCGACGTAGGCCTCCAGCGACAGGACCATCCGCTCCAGCACGCTGAGCGACTTCTCGAAGCCGCCGGTGATGTGGTCGCCCAGCGGCTGCGAGTGCGAGTGATACTCGGCGATCGCGTGGTGGAGCTGCGGGATCAGCCGCTTGATCAGCGGCGACCTTCTCCTCGGCGATCCGCAGCCGCCGCATCGCCTCGCGCAGCGCCTCCTTCTGCTCGCTGTCCGAGACCGCATCGCTGCCCTGCTGGCTGATCTTGCGGCGGTGCAGGTCGGATCGCGCCTGCATGACCTCCTCGTTCCGACGCTTGATCTGCGCCTGCCAGTAGCCGAGCTGGTCGCGCTCGAGGAAGTCGCGCATCTTCCGGCAGATCCATCTCGACGCCGGCGAGCGCATTGCGAGCGTCCTCGCCGAAGGTGATCATCGCGAGCTTGAAGTCCTTGAGCGTCTGGATCGACTGGACGTTGGCTGTTCGGCTCATCTTCGTTCGTCCTTAGTCATTGGTCATTCGTCCATCGGTCACCGAGTCCATCGCCGATTGGTGGGGTCGCCGGTCGTCGCTCGCCCGAAGGCCTGGCTGATGCCTTCGATTCGCCCCGCCCGCAACGTCCGCGGGATCGAGCGACCAATGACCAGTGACCAATGACTAGAAGATCAGCGCTGCTGCAGGTACTCCTCGATCCGCTCGGCCTTGCGGATCAGGAAGGGGATGTGCTGGTTGGTCGAGTCGACGAACCGCTTGACGACCTGGAGGGTCTGTTCGAATTCCTCGACGAACTTGTCGTGCTCGCGGTCGCGCCACGACTGGCCCAGGCCGCTGAGCTGGCCGTGCAGCGTGGTCAACTGGGTGATCATCTCGTTATTGAACCGCTTGAGCTGGGCGGCGAAGCGCCGGAGTTCTTCCGGATTGACGACGGCTTGAGCCATCTCGGGGCCCCTTTCAATCGTACCAGGCCGGTCCCGACGAGACGGCCGGGAGACATCGTCGGACCGGCGGTCCCTCGCAACCCGCTTGCTGGCGAACCCCGGCGCGACCCCTGGGAATTGTCCATCTTCGATGGTATTCGCCCCGGAGCCGGCTGTAAAGCGGCCGGTCCGGAGAGGTCAGCCAGGGGGCCGTTGCGCGGAGGCCCGGCCGGTTGGCGATTCCTCGGGCCTCATCCAGGCCGCCGTGACATTGTTCGCCAGCGATCCACGCCCGATCGCGATCGCCCCCGCATCGCTATCGCGTGGAGCCGGAACCCGGTGCGTTCGCGCCAACCAGGCCAGCATGACCGAGTGGCCGTTCCATCAAGTTCCCCTGATGGAATTCTGATCGGGCCGGCGAAGCAATGGAGATGCACGAGGGATCGGCGGCGAAGGGGGTGACCGGCCGATCGTGCCAGGAACGTGCCTCAAGCACCCGTGAGAAGAGAAAGCTGTGTAGCCAGGTTTATGACTGCAGAACAGCCCCGACGAGGATTCCGCATGCCTATGGGGTCGGTCTCGTCAGGAAGGCGAGGTGGCGATCTCGGCAGGCCGTACGCCGAACCGCATGGAGGAGAAGGGCAGGACGGCGGTGGTCTTGATCCGCATGTCTACGAGGTGTCGTGGGTGGTAGCGGATTCGTCGGAGTCTCAAGAGGGGTGAGTGCTCATGCGTCGAAGCACATCGATCCTTACGCCGACGCCCCCAAGATCTCGATGTATCGGAGGGACGTGGCCAAATCATGCCCACGGACTCATCATCTCTCCCGGCGCATGCGATGTTCGTACAGGACACCGGAAGAGATGATGAATTCGCCGTGGTGCGTTGCCACACTCAGGTTATTCAAACCTGACCCGGTCCTCGTCTGCGCCAGGAGGGCGAGCGGGATCGGCTGGGGACCGGACAGGCATCGGTGGCGGTTGGGTTGGCCTGGGAGCGGGACTTCGACCCGTCAATCGAACGTGATCAGCCTGGGAGCGAAATCGATGATTGGCTGACGGATCGGCAGGAGAGAAGATAGAGGGGGGTTAGGAGAACGGGACTGGCCTGGTGATTGCCAGCCCTCGTTACCCCCACCTTGCGAGAAAGCATCAGAGTGGCCGACGACGAACCCGCATGCGAGGCACACACGTCCGTGCCGGCCCGGCGATTACTCTTGAACTCAGACAGACCATCAAGCAGGCCTACTGAGGGAGGGACCCTGCCTGAACCATTGCACCGGCATCTCGTTCAAGCAGCAGCCTTGGCGGCCTTGCGGCGGCGGAGCAGGCCCATGAGCACGAGGGGCATCGGCAGCGCGGTCACCAACATCACCAAGCTCGCCGGTTCGGGAACCGCGGTCAGGGTGGCCGTGCCCGTCCCACCGAGAGTCGTGTTGGGCCCCTTCGCGAGGCTGATCAGGAAGTGGTTCGAAAGCTCGTAGCCCGACGGGACGGTCCCGACCGGTATCATTCCGGTGCCGCTCGAGTACGAACCATTCGCACCCGACACAGGGAACACCAACGTGGGTGAATTCGCTCCCTGGTAGTCGCTCGTGTAGGACAGCGATCCTGACGCATTGCCAAAGCTGCCGCCGGCAGTGCTGTCGAGCGCGCCGTTCGGCCCCGTCGGCGACAGAAATCCAGTCTGCATCGTGTCAATCGAGAGCACGGCCGCCGTGGTGCCAGCACCACTGGTGTTGAGCTGGAAGTTGGTCTGCAGGAGGCCGTTGGCGCGCACCCGTGTAGTTGCTGTTGGCCGACAGCGACGTGAAGTGGTACGCCGAACCGTGGGCTGCCAGAGCCGAGTTGGCCGCGGTCAGGCTGGCCGAGACGCTCTGATCCGGCGACGATGACGTCGCCGTGTAAATCACGACACCATTCAAATCGACACTCAGGGTGATCGAGCCGGCGTCTGCCCGATTGGCCATGATGCCCGACAGGGCTACAGCCGCAAAGGCCAATCCATGCAGGATTCCGCGATGGGTTCGCATGATGGAGAACGATCCTTTCTTCCCGAAGTAGCAGCAAAGCGATTAGTCCCGTTGCCGATCACGACGGCCAGTCGCTCTCCCCACCGCAACCCGCGGGTTGCGGCCAGGGGCCAACTGCGAGACTACTATTGGTTAACGTGTCCAGAAGTGAAATGCAATCCTTTGTCCGCATTACCCCATCGCCGTTGCTCACCCGCCGAACTGAATCAACCCGAGATTGATGCAACATTAATCTAATACGTCAAGGTTCGGCGTATAATGGGGCTCACGTCCCGCGTGATTAAGGGGCACCGATCACCTTCATCCAAGAGAAAGCTGATGGAACCGGCGCAGTCCGATACGTCGCAAGTCTATTGCTTGCAATGCTTATCGACGTCGGACGACACCTACCGACCTTGTCGGCGGGGCACGCCTTAATATCGGGCCGTCTCGACCGCGAGCAGGGATTCGCGATGTTGAGTCTGGTCAACGACAATGGTGACAATCGGAAACATCACCCGCAAACAGCATGGAAGCATGATGCCAGCCTGGGCGGGGCAATCAGACGGCTGGTTTCTCACCGTGGAGGGAGATTCGCTGGGGTAGGTGGACGCGACCACCCCCGATGGGCCGTGTGGAAGCGTCGTCATACGAGCAATGCTGGACGTCACGCCCGCCTGGCCTACGATGCGGGGACGGAGCTTCCTCGCGCAAGGGAAGATCGTTGCTCCCCTCCAGGAGCCGGATCCTTCCGGTACCTGCACCCCCCGCGTCGGTGGTGCCGGATGCCCAGCTCCACTGACGCGCGGGTGTGATGGTGATATTGCTGGGGAGGCTGGCGGGGCCCTCAATGATGTGATGACCCCGGCTGGCATGGGTCCCGATCCAGCTCCCCTGCATCGTCGTGGCTGCTCCACGAGCGTCGCGGCGTCGCCCGACGTGACGACGAGGGTTCCGTGCGGTCGCGGTCCTGTACGTGGCCTACGCCGTGCCCCATTTCCATAGGGTGGCCCCGGGGGCCAGGAAGTACAGGCTGTTGCCCATCGCCGTCAGGTCCCGCGGCGCCGTCCCACCCGTCGCCAGGCTCGTGTCCTTCACCGTGCCCGACGCCGTGCCGTCGGTCTGCCAGACCTGGAAGCCGCCCCTCGCCGTGTACGCCGCGAAGTACGCCGTGCCCCCCACGGCGGTGATGTTCGTCACGTCCGCCGTCGTCGTGCCGTTGATGTCCGCCACCATCGCCGTGCCGCCCGCCGTACCGTCGCTCTTCCACAGCTGCGTCCCGTGCACACCGTCGTTGGCCGAGAAGTACAGCGTACCCCCGACCATCGTCAGGTCCCCGGCGCCTCGCCGCCGCCGGCGACGTTGCCACCGGTCAGCATCGTCGTCGTCGTACCGTTGCTCGACCACAACTGCGTCCCGTGCACACCGTCGCTGGCCGAGAAGTACGCCGTCCCGCCCGACCCCGTCACGAACTGCGGGCTCATCCCCGCCCCCGCCGCGTTGGCCGTCGTCAGCCTCCGCGTCCCGCCCGCCGTCCCGTTGCTCGTCCACAGCTGCATCTTGTCCGCGGCGTCGAAGCCCGAGAAGTATGCGACACCGCCCGAAGACGCCAGGAACTGCGGCGTCGTCCCGCCGCCCGACGCGTTGCCGGAGGTCAGCTGCACCGTCCCGGCCGCCGTACCGTTCGTCGCCCACAGCTGGGTGCCCTGGTTGGCGGCGGAGGCCGAGAAGTAGAGCTGGCCGCCGACGGCCGTCAGGTCCGAGGGGTAGCACCCGGGGTAGTTGTTGGCCCCCGCGATGTCCTTCACCATCGCCGTGCCGGCCGCCGTACCGTCGCTCTTGAAGACCTGGGCGCCGTCGCCGCATGTCCAGGGCGACGAAGTAGAGCATGCCGCCGACGGCGGTCAGGTCGTAGGGGTACATGCCGGCCTGGGGCACGCCGTCGTTGCCGTCGGTGACCATGACGGTCCCGGCGGCCGTGCCGTCGCTCTTCCAGAGCTGGTCGCCGTCGCCGAGGCCGCCGAAGCCGAGGTAGCCGTCGTTGGCGGAGAAGTAGAGCGTATTGCCGACGGCGGTCAGGTCGGTGGGATCGATGCCGCCGTTGGCGTCGTTGCCGTCGGTGAGGCGGACGGTGCCGGCGGAGGTGCCGTTGGACTCCCAGAGCTGCACGCCGTGCGTCGCGTCCTGGGCCGTGAAGAACAGCTCGCCGCTCGATCGCCACCGGGGCCGACGTCACCGTCGCCCCGAAGTTGATCGCCGTCGGCGTCAGAGCCGGAGCGGTCGTGGACGTCGAGCCAGGCGGCAGGGCGGGCAGGACATTGATCGTTGCCGTGGCCGAGGCCCCGGTATAATCCGTCGTGTCACTGGGCGTGAACGTGACCGACAGCGTCTGCCCGTTCCCGACGGTCAGCACGGTGCCGGCGGCGGGTGAGTAGCTGAAGGTGCCGGCCACGCTCGCCGTCGCGTTGAGCTGCGTCGAGGACAGCGCCGTGCCCTGCGTGATGCTCGCGGGATTGGTCCAGGAGATCGTCGGCGTCGCCTGCGCGACGAGGATCGCCACGGTGGTCGTGACGCTCATGTAGTCGGTGCTGTCGGTGGGATTCAACGTCACCGACAGGGTGTCTTTGCCCGCCTTCGGCACGGTCCCGGCCGCGGGCGAATAGACGAGGGTACCGGGCACGCTTCCCGTGGCGTTGAGCTGCGTCGAGGACAGCGCCGTGCCATAATTGATCCCCGCCGGAGTGTTCCACACGATGCCGGGCACAGCCTGGGTGACCGCGATCGTTCTGCTCGCCGTGGCCGTGGTGTAGTCGGTCGTGTCGGCGGGCGTGAAGGTCACCGAGAGGGTATCCGTCCCGGCCTTCGGCATGGTACCGGCGGCGGGGGAATACGCGAATGTCCCGGCCACGCTCGCCGTCGCGTTGAGCTGCGTCGAGGACAAGGCCGTGCCGTAGGTGATCCCGGCGGGGGTGGGCCAGGTGATCGCGGGCGTCGCCTGCGCCACCGCGAGCGTCACGGACTTGGTCGCCGTGGTGTAGTCGGCCGTGTCGGTGGGCGTGAAGGTGACCGACAGCGTGTCATTGCCCGCCTTCGGCACCGTGCCCGCGGCGGGCGAATAGGCGAACGTCCCCGCGACGCTCGCCGTCGCGCCGAGCTGGGTCGACGACAGCGCCGTCCCGTAGGTGATCCCCGCCGGCGTCGCCCAGGTGATCGTCGGGACCGCCTGCGTGACGACGGCGATGGTCGTCGTGCTGGTCGCGGTCTTGTAATCGGTCGTGTCGTTGGGGGTGAAGGTGGTCGCCAGGGTGTTGCTACCCAATGGCAAGACCGTGCCCGCGGCGGGCGAATAGACGAACGTGCCCGCGACGCTCGAGGATGCGTTGAGCTGCGACGAGGACAGCGCCGTGCCCGAGGTGATGGCGGCGGGGGTGGCCCATGTGATCGCCGGCGTCGCCTGCGCCACGGCGAGCGTCACGGACTTGGTCGCCGTGGTGTAGTCGGCCGTGTCGGTGGGCGTGAAGGTGACCGACAGCGTGTCATTGCCCGCCTTCGGCACCGTGCCCGCGGCCGGCGAGTAGGCGAACGTCCCCGCGACGCTCGAGGATGCGCCGAGCTGGGCCGAGGACAGCGCCGTCCCGTACGTGATGCCGGCGGGAGTCGCCCAGGTGATCGTCGGCGTCGCCTGCGCCACCGCGAGTGTCACGCTCGCCGTGACGGTCTTGTAGTCGGCGGTATCGGTCGGCGTGAAGGTCACCGACAGCGTGTCGCTGCCCGCCTTGGGCACGGTGCCCGCGGCGGGCGAATAGGCGAACGTCCCCGCGACGCTCGCCGTTGCGCCGAGCTGCGTCGACGACAGCGCCGTCCCATAGGTGATCCCCGCCGGCGTCGCCCAGGTGATCGCGGGCGTCGCCTGCGCCACCGCGAGCGTCACGGACTTGGTCGCCGTGGTGTAGTCGACGGTGTCGGCGGGCGTGAAGGTCGCCGACAGCGTGTCATTGCCCGCCTTCGGCACCGTGCCCGCGGCCGGCGAATAGGCGAACGTGCCCGCGACGCTCGAGGATGCGCCGAGCTGGGCCGAGGACAGCGCCGTCCCGTACGTGATGCCGGCGGGAGTGGCCCAGGTGATCGTCGGCGTCGCCTGCGCCACCGCGAGTGTCACGCTCGCCGTGACGGTCTTGTAGTCGGCGGTATCGGTCGGCGTGAATGTGACCGACAGCGTGTCATTGCCCGCCTTGGGCACCGTGCCCGCCGCCGGCGAATAGGCGAACGTCCCCGCGACGCTCGCCGTCGCGCCGAGCTGCGTCGACGACAGCGCCGTCCCGTAGGTGATCCCCGCCGGCGTCGCCCAGGTGATCGTCGGCGCCGTTTGCGCCGTGGCTGGGGCCCACGCCCATAGCGTCGCCCCGGGGGCCAGGAAGTACAGGCTGTTGCCCATCGCCGTCAGGTCCCGCGGCGCCATCGTCCCTGTCGCCAGGCTCGTGTCCACCACCGTGCCCGACGCCGTGCCGTCGGTCTGCCAGACCTGGAAGCCGCCCTGCGCCGTGTACGCCGCGAAGTACGCCGTGCCCCCCACGGCGGTGATGTTCGTCACGTCCGCCGTCGTCGTGCCGTTGATGTCCGCCACCATCGCCGTGCCGCCCGCCGTCCCGTCGCTCTTCCACAACTGCGTCCCGTGCACACCGTCGTTGGCCGAGAAGTACAGCGTACTCCCGACCATCGTCAGGTCCCCGGGCGCCTCGCCGCCGCCGGCGACGTTGCCGCCGGTCAGCATCGTCGTCGTCGTACCGTTGCTCGACCACAACTGCGCCCCGTGCACCCCGTCGCTGGCCGAGTAGTACGCCGTCCCGCCCGACCCCGTCACGAACTGCGGGCTCATCCCCGCCCCCGCCGCGTTGGCCGTCGTCAGCCTCCGCGTCCCGCCCGCCGTCCCGTTGCTCGTCCACAGCTGCATCTTGTCCGCGGCGTCGAAGCCCGAGAAGTATGCGACCCCGCCCGAAGACGCCAGGAACTGCGGCGTCGTCCCGCCGCCCGACGCGTTGCCGGAGGTCAGCTGCACCGTACCGGCCGCCGTCCCGTTCGTCGCCCACAGCTGCGTCCCCTGGTTGGCCGACGACGCCGAGAAGTAGAGCTGGCCGCCGACGGCCGTCAGGTCCGAGGGGTAGCACCCGGGGTAGTTGTTGGCCCCCGCGATGTCCTTCACCATCGCCGTGCCGGCCGCCGTACCGTCGCTCTTGAAGACCTGGGCGCCGTCGCCCATGTCCAGGGCGACGAAGTAGAGCATGCCGCCGACGGCGGTCAGGTCGTAGGGGTACATGCCGGCCTGGGGCACGCCGTCGTTGCCGTCGGTGACCATGACGGTCCCGGCGGCGGTGCCGTCGCTCTTCCAGAGCTGGTCGCCGTCGCCCAGCCCGCCGAAGCCGAGGTAGCCGTCGTTGGCGGAGAAGTAGAGCGTGCCGCCGACGGCGGTCAGGTCGGTGGGGTCGATGCCGCCGTTGACGTCGTTGCCGTCGGTGAGGCGGACGGTGCCGGCGGAGGTGCCGTTGGACTCCCAGAGCTGCACGCCGTGCGTCGCGTCCTGGGCCGTGAAGAACAGCTCGCCGCCGATCGCCACCGGGGCCGACGTCACCGTCGCCCCGAAGTTGATCGCCGTCAGGGACAACATGGTCCGCCCTTCGAGCCCCTCGATCTGGAGCTGGCGGCCGGGCCTCCGCCTGCGGGCCTGCGAAATGGGGAATCGGCGCTTGAGATGCGAGAACATCGGTGATCACCTCACGTGGTAATCTGCATGGAGGCCAGCTTGGCGGCACCCGAGCTCCGTCGGGGTCCGGGATTTGCTGGACGCTCCAGGGCCTTCAACAAACGAGGTTGAAAAATTGCTGAGTCGATCCGGCGAGTTCAGCAGATGATTCACAAGCGGACTGCCGATCCTCGGCCTGACGGCACGAGTCCGGCGTGAATGACCATCGTCCGGACTTGCCGACACGGCAAATATCCGGCTCTAATGACGGTCAGTCGAACGGACCTCGGGCCCTTGGAAACAGGCCCCGAGCCGGGCAGTACAATCGCCCGAAGCAGATGATGCACGTCATCATCACGCCGAGTCATGCAAAACTACGATGTTGGTCTTGGCCGTCGGGGACGAACATCGCCGGCGGCGTGCAAGCAGCGAATCGTGAGAACCGGCCACCAGGGCCGGTTAGAGCGGGCTCGCCGGTTGGTCCTGAGGAGTCGATTTCCTCAAAACGCCATCATTGCGAACCCGGCCCTCTTAAGCGGCAGCAGAGTATGAGCAACTCGCGCCGGCGATGTCAAGGATTTTTACCAGAAAACACGACGCGATGAGCATCATTACGAGATCTTAATTAATTCAACGATGATATCTCCGGATCTGCGTATTCTCCCGTTCATCTCATTCATCTCATCACTTCAAATCGGCTATCCTCCCGTCAACCAAAACGCCTTGCGTGCACACATCGCCCGAGGGCTCCAGCAGCGGGGCGATACGAGGCCCGCGACGGCGAGCGGGCGGGCTCGCGGGACTTCGCCGCCGGTTGACACTTCCCTTCGATCCGGGCCGATCACCTCGCCGCGCGGCCGCGACGGAGCACCGCGTCAACGATGGGCGGGATGCGACGTCCGTCCTGTCACTCTCCTTTCTCTTCAAGCCGTCGCCGCCGCGGTCTCGGACACCATACCCGATCGATCGGCCGCGGATTGGACCGGTCGAAACCCTCCGGATTAGGAGGGGGGATTCGGGATCAGGATTTCGTGGCGAGGAACAGCGGACATCCATGACCTGACGATCCCCTCGAGACCCTCTCGACGGAGGAGCCTGGGACGCAGGCGGCCTCGCCAGGTGCGTCGGCCCTTGACGCTGGCGGACATCCCAATCGTAGTTCACGGCAGCGGTAAAATGGGCAATACCGCGACATAATGCCGCGAATTACCGGATCTCTCGATCGGGTCTGCCCATCGATCATCATCGATCCGCGCTTCGACGCGCGAGCATTCGTGCGAGCTTCCGTAGCTCCTCTCATCGCATCGAACCGGCGAGGTTTTCACCCCCCGGTCCGCAGGGAGGGCGAGCTTCCTCGCTCGCCCTCCCGAGAGACCAGGAAATCCTCAGACCTTCCAGTCCCAGAGGGTGGTGCCCGGTGCGGTGAATACCAGCGACGTC
>CAVYTQ010000012.1:0-7411 GCA_963771445.1 uncultured Planctomycetota bacterium
AAGTGTCGGAAGGCACCTGGTTCTCGGGCTTCGACCCGTCGAGCTCGGTGACGGCCAGGGCGGAGTATGTGCCCGGGCTGCCGGTGGTGCTGGCGATCGACTGCGGCGTGTCCCGGCATGTGGCGGCGGTCTGGTTCCAGGTCGGCCCGCAGCGGTGGGATTTGCCGGCGGGTATACCGGATCGTTTCTCGTCGCCGATCACCTCGGCGGGCTGGACGGGCCTCCCCCGATCCCCCTGGTGCCGACGTTCGGGGGGCGGTCAACGGTGACCGTGTTCGCGGATTTCCACTGCGAGGGTTCATTCAGCGAGGCGGCCGCCCGGGCGATCCTGCGGCGCGGCCGGGAGCTGGCCGGCGGCGCGGGGACTCCGGATCTGGTGAGGCTGGACCCGGCCTCGACGGCGAGGACGGGGGTCGGCCCTGCTGCGTATGGAGAGTTCGCCCGGGTGTTCGGGGACTCGATCGTGGGCCGATGGCCTTCGCATCGTGTGGCGGACGGGCTCGATCAGTTGGAAGTGTTATTAGACCGGGGCTTGCTGCTCGTCCATCCGCGGTGTGAGACCCTGATATCGTCATTCCAGAATTATTCGCGCGCGAGGGGGCCGGGCGGCGCCTGGCTCGATACTCCGGCGGATCCGCAGCACCCCCACGAGGACGTGATGGACGCGCTGCGGGGCGGTGTCCGGGACCGGTTCCCGGGCGGTCGGGAGGAGCAAGGTCGGTTGCGTTCGGTGTCTGCGGGAGGTGTCTGATGGTGGCGGGTGGCGGGTGGCGGGGAATACCGGCACGTCCGTTCCGATCCCGACACCCACCGCCTTCCACCCACTACCCTAAGGGGGTGCCTGATGGCTGGTGTGAAGAAGTCGAGGTCGAAGAAATCGGCGACGAAGAAGACGGGCGGGCCGCGCAAGGGTGTCAAGCGTGTTGAGGCCGCCAAGAAGTCCGTCCGCGCGGAGAAATCCGAGACGGCGAGTCGTCTTCGCCATGCGGTCGCGAAGTGATCGGGCGGAGCGATCGCGTGAGGTGATTTCGATGGCTGGTGTTGTCCCGATCGACCCGCCGCCGGCGTCTCCGGCGTCGTTCGACGAGCAGCGGATGGAGCTCGTCCATGCGTCGCTGATGCTGGTCGCGGACCTGTCGCGCGTCGTGCCCGGCGATGAGCGGGCGGTGTGGGCGTCTGTCCTGGTGGCGCGTGCGGATGGCCTGGGCCGTCGCTGCCGGCGCCTGGCGGGCGGCTGCGAGCCTCCGGCGGGCTGGCCGCGGTACGGCTCGATCCGTTGATCTCCCGTCTCCGGCGCGTTGCTCGGGGTGTGCCGATGCTGCCGACTCCGGTCGATTCCGCCGCCTGGCGGTCGCCGTGTGCCTGCCCGCGCCGGGGAGGGAGCTGGTGGGATTTCCTGAGGTGGTCGTGGTTCACCGGGCCGATCACCGCGTCTCGCCCGATGCTGTTCAAGCCCGTCCCGGCGACCGTCGCGCCCTTCGATGTGATCCGGTGGGTGGACCTGTGCGAGGAGCTCGAGGGGTCCGACGGCGTTCCCGTGGTGTTCGAGGTCGATGTGAACAACAACCCGGTGCAGGTCCTACCGCGGTCGGAGCTGACCTTTACGTTGGGCGCGCCGGATGTCTCTTCGGAGTTGCCGAGATGGAAGAGTTCATGATCGGTGTGGTCGCGTTCGTGAAGCTGTATCCCGGCCGGGTCAAGGCCGGCCTGTTGCTCCTGGGCGCCCTCCTGGCGCTGGCCTGCGGTGCCTGGCTGCCCACGGCGCACTCGCGTGCCGTGGCGGAGCTCCTGGGCCTTGCGGTGGCGGCGATCGCGGGGCGTGTCTACCTGCCGTGATGGCTTTCGGCCCCGCCCGATGGCCCGGGCCGGCGTCGCGTCGGGGGAGTTTCGGCGAATTTCGCCCCCCGGCCGGCGGGCGGCCCGTCCCTTCGCGGTGGCCTTGTCGTATGCAATGAGTAGGGAGGTCTTCATGCCTTGGTCTTGGTTTCTGGTGGCGTGGGGTGCCTTCGGGGTCTACCTGGGTGGCCTCGTGTACCTCGGCTGGCTGATGAGGCGCGACGATGGCTGAAGACTCTCGGGGATTGCCGGTCCGCGACGGCGAGAGGTGGCACAACTGGACCGGTCGCCCCCTGGTATCAGCTCGTCTCGTCGCTGCGGCATCCGTGCCCGGAGTGCCTGGCGCGCCACGGCCGGGTGCTGCCGACGATCTGCGCCGGCTCGGAGGGATGTCCTGATGCTGGACCGGAGTGGCTCGATGGAGGAGCGGGTGATCCGCGAGCGGATGGCGGCGTTCGAGGGGGCGATCGACCTCCTCGACGGATCGCGACCGCTCTCCGCGCGCGTGCGGCTGGTGCAGGTCTATGACGGCGGCTCGATCCCGACGGCCGGCGGTTATGTTTATCTGACGCATCCGGTCGAACTCGATGGCGCCGAGGTCGAGGGGGCGCCGCGACCGTCAACGCCGATGCGACGACGACGATGCCCGTCGCGGTGCTGGACGGCGCGTCGGTCGCCGGCGACGTGCTCATCGCGACGGGGGTCGGCGGTCGCTGGGTCTCGGAAGTCGGCGGCCCGGCATCCTCGGGCTATCCGTGCGGGGCCTGCACGATCCCGCGATCGGACCTCACCGTGAGCTGGGCCAACCCGATCGCGGGCGATGGCTCGGCGGCGCTGGTTTATTCGGCCTCGCCGGCGACGGTCTGGTTATCGGCCTGCACGCAGCAGCTCCTGTTCCAGCCTGTCCTGCACGGCGGGCCGGGTGGAGTTCCGGGTGACGTATTACCTCTCCGGGTCGTGCCCGAGCGGCCAGAGTCAGTATGCGTCGAACCTCCGCGATGATCCGTACAAGCTGACGGTGAGCTCGCTGGTTTGCGGCCCGGCGTTCCTGATGGCGATCTCCAGCAGCGCGGCGGGCTCGCCCCCGCTCTGGGCCCGGGGTTACACGAGTTTCACGGTGAGCAAATGAGCGACGAGGGCGACGGGGGAGCGCCTCGAGGGGATGGCCTCGACGGGGCGTGAGTCGCAATGGGGCAGGAAACCGGCGTGAGCCCACCGCACGCCGGGCGTCAGATCAGAATCCCGGCGATTATGACCCCGACCATCGGCCATCGGGTCTTCATACGGGGGGACCGTATCGGCCGTCGTGCAATCGCCCCATCTCGAAAGCGATCCCGATCGCCCGGCCAATCCTCCGGACATTGGCGGCCGCGATCCGCGATCCTCGGGCCTCTCCGATCTGACCGATCGGATCCGGGAGCTTCGTCGCCAGCGGCGAATCACAAGCCGCCCCCCAGCGTTTCGCCTCGGTCGAATCGGCGGGGATGCCCGACCCCTCCAACCTGTACCAGATTTCATCCCGAGCGCGAGCCTTCCTCGTCGGCATGTCATCGCCCCTTTCCGCTCGTCCGGGTGATGCCCGGCTCCCCATGGGGCGCCGGACAGGGGTGCCCTCCCCTCGCACCTCGATCAATCTATGCTCGTCGTCAGTGCCGACGCCACGCCTCGGCTCCCGCCGGGTCCGTCGGGCCCCTTCGCCGCTCCCGCCCTTCCGCCTCTTGAGCGACGCCTTTCAGCTCAGCGGGCATCTGTCCCCATCTCGCGACGCCATCTCGGGGTCCTTGGGCCGGTTTTCTGCCCCATTGCGGCTCACGCCCCGTGGTCGGCCTTGTGTGTGCGATCCGATTCCTGACGTTTCTTTCTTCGAGGAGTTCGACCGATGAATCACGTCCCCAATCCCCCCGACAGCGACGGCGCCGCGACGAGCGAGCCGGAGCTGGAGCCCTCGGGCGAGCCGTCGTCCCTGGCCGTGACCGACGGGACGCCCAACGGCTCGGTGCCGCGGCTCGGCCAGACTTACCCGCGCGATTACGGTGCGCTGCTGGGCCGTCCCTATCCCCCGCAGGGGACCTTCGCGGCGTCCGGCGGGCGTCCCGAGCATGGCCGTGCGGATGGCGGCACGGGCCTGGGCCATCAGGCGCCTCCGGGCTGGCCCGATTATTCGCCGGGCCGCTGACCCGCGGTCGGCGACCGGTCGAGGTGTCCCCCGGGCCGTTGGCGCGGCCCGGGGGCCGTCGGACGGCAAGTCGGCACGGGCACACCGGTGGGGCGGGCGGCGGCGCCCGTCGTCGGAAGTATAAGGCGCGGGAGTCGAGACCGATGGCGGCGGAATCCTCGGACGGCCTGGGCGGGCGCCCCGGCGAGCGGTGGCGGAACATGACCGGCGACATCTGGTATCAGCTCGCTCCGCTCGCAGTGTTCAGTGTTCAGTGTTCGGTTTTCAGCAAATCCCCGAATGCTCCGTTTCATTCACTGAACACTGAAAACCGAACACTGCGAGCGGAGCGAGCTAAGGCGATGCCGGTCGGCGGCCACGACCCTTCGGGTGCCCGGCTGGTCGGGGCGCTCAACTGGCTGATCCGGTCGGCCGGGCTGGTCTCGTGGGACGACCTGTTCGACGGCAGCGGGGATCCCCGCGACTTCGACCCGGTGGTCAAGCGCAAGGGCCTGACGCTCGAGCAGCTCCGCCGGGCGGACGTCGCCGAGGGCGCGGCCCGGCGGGCGGGCGGGCGGGCGGGCGGTAGAAGGGAGTCGTACGACACACCGACGGATCTTCGGGGTCGGTGCGCCCCCTCGCACATCCGAATCGGATGCGGTCGCCGGATTTTCCCCGATTGGAGGCGTATCGCATTTGAGATACAGTCGATACACTAACTGGGGTATCATCGATTTATCCGGGGAGTCGTCGAGATGAAGGACGTGAAGCGGCGGGGCGTATCCGGAGAAGCGTCGGCCAAGAAGGCCGGGGCCGAGAAAGCCGCGGTCAAGGCGAAGAAGGCCGGGGCCGAGGCCATCCCCAAGGCCGCCGCGACGGGGATGATTCACGCCCGCATCGCGCAATCCTTGAAGGTCGAGGTCGAGAAGATCCTCGCCGAGCTCGGCCTCAATTCCAGCGATGCCATCCGCCTGTTCTACAGCCAGGTGGCCTTGCGCAAGGGCCTGCCGTTCGAGGTCCGCATCCCCAACGCGGCCACGGCGAAGGCGCTCCGCGACATCGACGCCGGCCGGGGCGTGACCCGTTACGGCAGCGCGGAGGAACTATTCGAAGACCTGGGGATCTGACGTGGCCAGGTCGAAGGCTGGAGGCCCCGAACCGCCGCCGCCCTTGAAGCCCCTCCGAGGCTCGGCGTTCGAGAAGGACGTCAAACGCCTCAAGAAGGGGGGTAAGGACATGGGGAAGCTCCGCGCGATGATCGACAGGTTATGCTCTCGCCGGCCGCCGGACTCGAGGCACAGGGATCATGCCCTCACCGGCGATTGGAAGGGCTGGCGGGACTGCCACATCGAACCTGATTGGCTCCTGATCTACAAAGTCGATGGCGGCGACCTGGCGCTGGGCCGCACGGGTAGCCACTCCGAGCTACTCGGGAAATAGCCCGCCCGGGCCGACGATCCGGGCGGGCGGGGGATGAATCACTCGCGACCTGGACGGAGCCGGCCGAGGACCTCCTCCGGGACGATCCGCCGCCAGGTGACGAGCTGACGGCGGGTCCAGTGGCCGCGGCAGGCCGGCAGACCCGCGCGGAACGCGTCGGCGCGGGGGGTGGGCAGGATTATCGGGGCGATCGCGACCGGGCGAACCGGTACGCCGCCGCGACCTGCTGCGGGCTCCAACCGACGATCTTCGACGGCAGGCCGTTCTTCCTGCCGTAGCTCAGGATCAGCCCCTTGGCGTCGGGGACCTGCTTGCTGCTCCAGCCCAGGAGCTGCCGATCGTCCGTCGGCGCGTCCTCGTCCGGCTCGCCGGTCGGCGGCTCCCAGGCGTCGCCCCGATCCGGCCGGGCGGCTGGGCCGGGGCATGGTCTTCCGGATCGAACGGCTCTTCGTAGTCCTCAGGGTCGGGGCCGTTGCCGCGGTAGCCTGCCGAGGGCCTGCTCCCGGCGGAGGCATCTCCAGGCCGGCCAGCAACGCCATGACGCGCTTCAGATCCTCCGGTCGGACCAACCAGGCTTCGTGAGTCTGAACGTTGGCTTGCATCGGGGAAGTGGTTTGCCGCCAACCTGCACCGGGTGCATGAGCCGTCGATGCGGCATTACATGCGGAACCGTGAGCTCAAGGCCACCGGCATGGACTGGACCGGGGTTCTGGCGGCTGAGGCCAGCAACAAGCGGGAGCGGCTCGCCGCCGAGTTGCTGGCCAGCCCCGACCACGCCAGCACGGCCGATCGGGTCAAGGCGTTCGTCGAGCAGGACGGCGGTGGCCGGGCGACGGTCTTTAACTATCGGCGGAAGCTGGGGGGTGGAAACGGGAATTGAACCTGCGTCGTGAGAAGTATCGAACCAACCCCTGAGCAGGGCGGTCTAGCGAGTGGGAACGAGGGCCGAGCATCGCATTGGGTGAATCTTGGTAAAATGGTCCTTTGTTCTTCAGCGACCAGGAGATGACCAATGCCCGATGAACAGCTCCCGGCAATCGCTCGTCCGGACTATCACACGGAAATTCAGACATTCGAGCGCGGCTTTCTGCAACGCGCCCCTCGTCCTGGAGCGGTTGGCGGCCGAGCGAAAGATCGAGTCGATCTATATTTCAAAATTCCTTGCCGCCGTGGCCTCCGGATTGTTCGACGCCGCCTTGAACTACCTCTGGGACGAAACCATTACCCAACTTCGACGGCGTGTCGCCAATTACGATGTCTCGTACTTCTACGACAACGCCGTTGGGAACAACACGGACAAGCGCAAGCGGCTCAAGGATGCCGATGACCTCGACAAGATCGACGACAGCGAGTTAATCCTCGGGGCCAGGCAGACCGAGCTGATCACTGATATCGGCTATCGGCACCTCGATTACATCCGCTTCATGCGGAACTGGGCCAGCGCGGCCCATCCTAATCAGAACCAATTGACCGGCCTACAGCTCATTTCTTGGCTACAAACATGCATCATCGAGGTTATCTCCCAGCCGATGACCATGGTCGCGGCCGAGATCCGCAAGTTCCTCGTGAACATCAGAGATACGATTGTCACTCCGGCCGATGCGAGGGAATCGGCGGCTTTCTTCCTGCACCTGACTCAGGAGCAGGTTAACAACCTGGCTTCCGGCCTTTTCGGCATCTATACACGGACAGACACGACCGCCCAAGTCCGCCAGAACATTAACTACGTCCATCCCCTGCTCTGGCCCCGGGTAGATGAGACCACGCGTAACATGTTCGGGGTGAGGTACGGCAAGTTCGCGGCGAACAATGACCAGGCTGAGAAAGTCTTCGCCCGCCAGTTTCTAGAGCTGGTGGGGGGGCAGTCATACATTCCGGACGATATGCGGGGAGCCGAGATCGAGAACGCGATCGAAGACCTACTCACCGCCCACCGGGGTTATAACAACTTCTACTCTGAGCCCCCCTTCGCCCGGCAGC
>CAVYTQ010000013.1:0-320945 GCA_963771445.1 uncultured Planctomycetota bacterium
CCGCGTGGGAATGCCGTCCGGGACGCTCCCGCGTCCGATTGCCTCCGCGGACGACGCAGAGCGTCGAACACGGCATTCCCACGGAGACCGTGGGAACGAGCAGGATCGCCTGCGCGGTGGTGTTCGGCGAGCAGTGTCCGATATCCTCTCGGATTCTTGCTTTGCGAGATTTTCCCGAAGAAGTTGGAATGGATTCCCGCCTTGCCCCGACTATGAATCGGACTTCTCAAGGAGACCGGTGGGATGGCGGCCAGATCGTCGGGTGGTGTGCTCCAGCGTCAATTGAACGTCCTATCACAGGTCGGGGTGGTCGGCGGCCTTACGGACGGGCAGCTCCTCCAGCGATGCCTGGGCGGCCGCGACGGAGGGGCACAGCCGGCGTTCACCGCCCTGGTCGAGCGCCATGGCCCGATGGTGCTCGACGTCTGCCGGCAGGTCCTGGGTGACCTGCACGACGCCGACGACGCATTCCAGGCAACGTTCCTGGTGCTGTTGCGCAAGGCGGGGACGGTTCGCAATGCCGATTCGGTGGCCAGTTGGCTCCACGGCGTCGCCTACCGGGTCAGCCGGCGCGCCCGGGTGAACGGGATACTGCGGAGGGCACACGAACAACGGGGGGCCGAGATGAAAGCCGTCAGGCAGGAACGCGAGACCGACCCGAAGGAATCCTGGGAGGAGCTGCACGAGGAGATCGCTCGCCTGCCGGCGAGGTATCGAGAGCCGCTGGTCCTCTGCTATCTCGAGGGCCTGACCACCGGGGCGGCGGCGCAGCGGCTTCGCTGTCCGCAAGGGACGGTCCTCTCTCGGCTGTCGCGCGGCCGGGAACGGTTACGATCCCGACTGATCCGCCGCGGGCTGGCTCCGGTCCAGGGCACTGGCATCGAGGACGCCCCCAGCGAGGTGGGGACGAGCCTGCCCGGGCCCCTGTTCGGTGCCACGGTGCAGCTCGGGACCCAGTGCCTCGAGGAGTCCGCGGCCGCGGCGTCGGTGCCATCCTCGGTGGCCTCTCTCGCACAAGGGGTGTTGCAAGCCATGTTCTGGAGCAGGCTGAAGGCGGGAGGGCTGGCCGGACTGATCCTGGCGACCATGGCGATCGGCGCCGGGGCGACGCTCGCCTATGGGGAGAAGAAGGAGGGACGGGTCGTCCGGTCGCACAAGGCCCCGCAGGAACCCGCGAGGCCCGAGGTGCGACCGCCCGAATCGGGCAGGATCACGGACTCGTCTTCGGCGGCGTTCGTCGCGTTGCCCCGTGGCGCCGACCTGCGCCGATTGCTCCGTCAGGCGGCCAGCGAGGCGATCGCGCTGGCCAGGGCGAAGCCCATACCGTCGTCCTCGTGCCTGACGACAATCGCGAGCGTCCAGGCCAGGGCCGGCGACACCGATGGGGCGCGCCACGTTCGCGGAGGCCGTGAAGGAGGCCGAGGGAGGGTTCGGCGGTGACGCGGACGCGTCGAACCTCAGGCGGATCGGTCACGACATGGCGGGGTGTGGACTCAAGGAAGAGGCTCGCGCTACCCTCCAGCGTGCTGTAAAGGCCGTGCCCGGCGTGGTGGGCGATCACCACAAGGACAGTTGGACGGTCCGCACCCTGGCCGCGCTGGCCGAGGACCAGGCGCGGCTCGGCGTCCGAGAGGACGCGCGCAAACGGTCGAGCGACTACTGGTGTTCTGCAAGTCGTTTTTCGATTCGAGCACCGTCAGGAACATCCGTGAAGCGTCCTCGCCGCAAGTGGCCGCGGCCCTGGCGGCCGTCGGCGACTTCGACGCTGCGTTCCGGTGGTCCGAAGCGATCGGCTACGAAGGCCAGGCTATCGGCGAGATCGCGCTGACAGCCTCGAAGTGCCTCGACCGCGAAGCCGCCCGAAGATTCGTCCAGGAGGCGGCCGAGCGGTTCGCGAAAATGCAGTGGGCCGAAGAGACGTACCACGGCCTGAGTGACCTGGCGGAGGCCCAGGCCCGGCTCGGTGATGTGGATGCGGCCAGGCGATCGGCCAGGGCGATCGGCGAAAAACCTTCGCGTGCCGGCTACGACATGACGGACGGGCAGCCGTTCGCCCTGATCCGGGTCGCCAGGGTCCAGCATGAGGCCGGCGACATCGCCGGGGCGATCGCCACGCTACGCGATGCCTTTCGCACCGTGAGCGACCACCCCCAGATGAGATTCCGCGACGGGCGGTATCTCCAGGTCGCGCACGCGCAGATCGCCAACGGTGACACCGAAGGCGCAGTTAGGTCGATCGACGCGATGGAGAAAGACCGGCACGAACCCCTCGCGGCCCTCGCCCGCGCGTATGCCGCGGCCGGCGACGAGCCGGACGCCCGGGCCGCATTCGCCCGGGCACTCGCCGATCCTGGGCTCTCCGTCAAGGATCCCCCAGGGCAGGGACCCGAGCTCGCGGAGATTCAGGCGATGGCGGGAGACGTCCCGGGTGCCCTTAAGACCGTCCGCTCGATCGGCGACCAGAACTCCCAGAGCTTTGCCTTGCAGAAAGTCGTCTCGGCTCGTGCGACGGCCGGCGACGTTGCCGGTGCCGCTTCGGCTGGGTCTCGACGAGGCCCGGACGCCAGTCGAACGCCGAGCGGCTCTGAAGGGACTGGCGGAGGGACTTGACGCTCGCCTGTCTCTCAAGTCAGGCACGCGCCGGGCGGACTGATGGCCGGGAGGCTCGCTCTCCGGCACCCGCCGTGTGGCTAATAGCCCTGCTTCACCGGAGGCTCCTTGCGTCAAGGTCCGGACCACCTGACCTGATTCCGCAGGCGTCGGGGAATTCGCCGGCAGCTCGGGCCGACTTCGGATGGGACGTTGGGCCGCGATTCGGCCGCCTGGCGGTGCGCCAGGTCGGAGGCCGGCATCCGCGGCGGACGAGGATCGGTGAACGATGCGAAAAGACCGGCCTCTGCGGATTCGGCAACTCTTCAGATGAGCCTCTTCACGAGCGTCGGCACGGCATCGGCTTCACCCTCTCCCGCGACGAACAGGATGAGGCGCTTCATGTGCCGGCTGCCTCCAGTAGTCCCCGGGCCGGATCGACGGTGAGGAGTTCTCCAGGCTCGAGCAACCCCTCGCGAACGGCTTCGCTCTGCTCGGCGGAGAGCGGTAGGTTGACGTCTGCTTGGGAGGACGTTGATAGATCGCGAGCAAGTAGGCGTAGAACCGTCGAAAGCCATCGGATTCCTGGGACAGGTCGAGGGCCAGGACTCTGCCATCGAACTTGTGGCCGACGACCACCTTCGACGGCTTCTGGATATCGTCCAGCTCCACGGATGCGATCGAGGGATTCACGCGTTGGACGCTGAGACAATGCTCTTGCGTACCTGGAGATCCTGCAGATTGCTGATGATGCCCTTGAGCGTCCCGAGGTCATTCCTGGCATCATCGGCGAGACCGCTTGTCAGCCCTTTGTCGAGACTCTTTGCTCGAGACCGCCGGGTTATTGGCGCAACCCCCCAAACGAGTCAACGACGTAACCTCGTTCCCGCGGTCTCCGTGGGGATGCCGTCCGGGACGCTCCTGCGTCCTTGGGCCTCCGCCGGCGACGCCGAGCGTCGAAGACGGCAATTCCACGGAGACCGTGGGAACGAGGGGGATCGCCTTCGCGGTGGTGTGCGGCGAGGAGTGTCCCTTTGTCCGGCTAGGATGCGGTGAGCACATTGTCCGCGAAGGCACAGCAACCGATTCCCTCGGTCAGGGCGGTGAAGCCGATCACGACCTCGGAAATGGACGGGATTCGACCGAGAGCTATGGGACCGGTGCAGGGACCTGGACCAGTTCAGGCTCGACCACCCAGAGTGAAGTGCCACGCCCTTCCTTGGCCTGGTGGAATAGACATGTCTCGCCGGGGCTGAGACGCTCGCTCACCGGCTCGTGCCCGGGTCCGCCCTTGCCGATCGACAGTTCGTGGCGAAACCTCTCGTCGATGCCTGACACCAAGAACACGACATGAAACGTCGTGGGTGCGTCCGCCGCCAGGACTGGCCGTATCTGGGACCAGGATTGTTGCAGACGCTGATTTGAGATCAGCACATCGCGGAGAAACCGCAACGCCTGCACGAAGCTCGACTGGCCCGTGCCGCCGTGAAGTCGCCGGCCCGGAGGATGTACCTCCGGTTCACGGTGGAGAGTCGGGCGGGGGCTGTCCCCTGTCGGTCGGCAGCGACTTCAGCCAGGCCGCCGCCGCCTCGACGACCGTGTCCTTCTGGCGGGCGAGGTCCGCGGCCTTGCAGCGGACCTCGACGTCGGGCTCGAGACCCCGGCACTCGATCGGCCGATCCAGGAAGCCGGTGTAAGCCTTCTCGGGGACGATCACCTTGTACAGGCTGTTCGTGAGCGTATACGTCTGCTTCCGCGCCGAGCGCCGGTCGTCGCCGTGCCGAAGACCCGCGCCCGCTTTTTGGCGATGAACCACGAGGCCCAGCCCTCGCCGGCGCTGACGCACGCCTCGTCCGTCAGCAGCGCGATCGGGCCGGTGAAGCGCGGGCGCTGTGCGCTCATTCGAACCGGCGGGCGGCTTCTCGAAGTTGACGAAGGCCGTCGAGGTATCGAAGTCGCCTCCGCTGTTGCCGCGGACGTCGATGATCAGGCCACGCGCGTTGGCGAGCGCCTTCACGGCCCGGTCGAGCGAGCCCTCGAGTCCCTGGCGGATGCGGCGGACGTAGATATATCCGATGCGGTCGTCGAGCATCGTCCACGAGACGTCGGTCGAGTCGCCGATCCCGCGGCGCGGTACGGGCAGCCTCGGCATGTATCTCGGTCCCATCTCGGCGGCGATCATGACGCCCAGGCCGCGGCCGTCGGCGTCCTCGAGCTCGAGCCGCACGCGGGCGCCGGACTTCTCGCGGGCGAGCAGCATACGCGCGGCGGCGTATCGCAGGGTGCGCTCGCTGGAGAATCCATAATACTTCCGTAGCCGTTCCATCATCGTGCGCAGGACGTCGGCGGCCGGCACGCTGTTCACCGAGATGACGGCCATGCCCGGACGGAGGCCGGCGCGGGCGGCGCGAGACTGCGGCCAGACCGCGTAGATGACCGGCCGGCCGCGGTCGTCGATCAGGCAGGCTGCGCCCGGGTCCCATCGCGGCAGGTCGGGCGTTGGCGGCTGCGACGTGCCCGGCAGGACCACGGCGTGCGTGTCCTCCATCCGAGCGACCAGCTCCAGCACCAGCAGGCCGAAGTCCTTCTCGGATCGGACCGCCCCGGCACGAGGCAGCAGCTCGCGGCCGACCTGGTCCCAGTCGATCCCCTTGAGGGCGAAGCAGGGATAGACCCGACCGATGTGGCGCATGAAGGTCCCTGAGCGCCTTCTCATAATCGCCCGCCGCCGGGCTCGCCGGGGGAGACGGAGCGGGATCCTGCGCGGCCAGGCTCTGTGAGAGGAGTAGCAAGATCGCGTGGGCCAGGCACAGTGCGACGCCGACCCTGCGATTCGGGGCGTCGGGCGCGGTCTCATGGCGACTCCGATCCTTGCGTCGTGCCGGCGATCGATTCGAGGGCCTCGCGGACCTCGGCGACGTCGGGGCGGGCGAGCTGCACCTTGACCTGGCCGTCACGCAGGAATACCAGGTTGGGCCAGAGCTTGACCCGGAACGACCGCCCGAGCGGTCGGCCGGGCCCGTCCTCGACCTTGATGTGGCGGACCTCCGGGTAGTTCGTCAGCAGACCGGCGAGCTTCGGGGCCATCGCCTGGCAGTGGGGGCACCAGCTCGCCCCGAACTCGAGGAGCACGGGACCCTTCATCCGGTCGATCTCGTCGCGGGTCGGCTCGTCGGTCGCGGGCATGTTCTCACCTCGCTTGCTGCTGGTGTCCGTGTCCGGTTGATCGTGGCGGACAGGCGACGCAAAATCAATGCCCGGGTCGCTGATGTATGGGTCGAGCTCGGCGGTTGACATCGGTCCCGGGGTGTTCCAGACTGCGCAACCAGGGCCGCGCGAGTCGGACCGGATGGGGTCGAAATGGTCCTCGAAGGCGCAGGCGATGAACGGTTCGAGGCTCCCACGTGCAAGTCGGGCCGGGCTTATCGTGCTGGCGATGGTCGCGGCCATCGGCACCCTGCGTGCGGACGAGGGTCGGGTTAGTCGCCCGAACGTCGTGATCATCCTGGCCGACGACCTGGGCTTCTCGGACCTGGGATGCTACGGCGGCGAGATCCGGACCCCGCGGCTCGACGGGCTGGCCGCGGGGGGGCTGCGGTTCACTCAGTTCTACAACACGGCGCGGTGCTGGCCGTCGCGGGCGGCGATGCTCACGGGGTACTACGCCCAGCAGGTCCGCCGCGACACGGTGCCGGGGGTCAAGAGCGGCGGCCGCCGGACGCGGCCGGCCTGGGCGAAGCTGCTGCCCGAGCGGCTGCGGCCGCTCGGCTATCGGTCGTACCACTCGGGCAAGTGGCACGTCGACGGCATGCCGCTGGCCAACGGGTTCGACCGCTCGTATTACGTCGAAGACCTCGGGCGTTACTTCCACCCGCGCGTCCTGTTCGAGGACGACCGCAGGCTGCCGCCGGTCGCGCCTGGGTCGGGGTACTACGCGACGACCGCGATCGCCGACCACGCGATCGGCTACCTGGCCGAGCACGCGGAGCAGCATCGCGACCGGCCGTTCTTCCTGTACCTCGCCTTCAATGCGCCCGCATTTCCCCCTGCAGGCGCCGCCCGCGGACATCGCCCGTTACCGGGGCGCGTACGATCCGGGCTGGGAGACCGTCGCGCGCGGCGCGATGGGCTGCGAATCCGGGAGATGGGCCTGGTCCGACGGCCGGCTCTCCGAGGTCGAGCGCGAGGTCGGGCCGCCGTATGACTTCCCGAAAGCCATCGAGCGCTCGGGCCCGGCGAGGTCAACCGGCCCATGCCCTGGGCCGACCCTGAACGACGCGCAGCGCGCCTTCCAGGCGGCCAAGATGGAGATCCACGCGGCGATGGTCGACCGGATGGACCGCGAGATCGGCCGGGTGCTCGACCAGCTCCGCGCGATGGGTGCCTGGGACGACACGCTGATCCTGTTCCTGTCGGATAACGGCGCGAGTGCCGAGATCATGGTGCGGGACGATGGCCACGACCCCTCGGCAGCCGCCGGGATCGGCGGCGTCGCACCTGTGCCTGGGTCCGGGCTGGTCATCGGTCGCCAACACGCCGTTCCGCCGCCACAAGACCTGGGTCCACGAGGGGGGCATCTCGACGCCGCTGATCGCCCACTGGCCCCGGGGGATCGCCGCACGGGGCGAGCTGCGGCACGACCCCGGCCACATGATCGACCTGGTGCCGACGATCCTCGACGCCGCCGGTGCGAACCGCCGGCGCTCGATCGCGGGCTGGACGCGGCGGCTCAAGGCGCCGTCCCTCGCTCGGCCCGGCAAGAGCCTGCTGCCGGCCTTCGCCCGCGACGGGTCGGTGTCGCACGACGCGATCTGGTGGGAGCACGAGGGGAACCGCGCGATCCGCGTCGGCGACTGGAAGCTCGTCGCCGCGCAGCGGCGGCCGCTGGGAGCTGTACGACCTCGCCGCCGACCGCACCGAGACCCGCGACCTGGCAGAGGCTCAGCCCGAGCGGGTCCGCGAGATGGCGGTGCGCTGGCAGCGGATGCACGACGAGTTCGCCGCCTGCGCGCGGACCGATCCGCCGTGAGCCGAGGGTGGGCTCGATCCGACGGTATGGTCCGGGTCTCGCGCGGTTGCTGTTTCTCAAAGCTCAGGGATGCTCGAGGGATCGCCAGGTGGCGATGGCCCAGTCGCGGTCATCCGGGTCGCGGAAGAGGACATGGCAGACGCTGAGGCCGCCGTCGACGCCCGCGTGGCCGGTCAGTCGCCAGCCGACCTCGCCTTCCTCTTCGGAGGCGAAGATGACGGCCCGACCCGGGATCGGACCGTCGCCCGGCTCGACGGGCTCGCCGTCGGGCAGGGTGAGGCCCTCGAGGATCTCGGCGGCGGTCGGCTTCTCGCCATCCGACCTGGTCAGCTCGAACGACTTGAAATGGACGGCCCGCGCGCCGTCCTGCGCCGACCAGAGCCCCTCGTCGTCCCAGGCCTCGGCCATCTCGCCGGGTATCTCGATCGACCAGCCGTCGGTCAGGATCACCCGGACCGCCTGGCGCCTGTAGCCGATGAGCGGCGGAGAGCCCGGACGGTACAGGGCCTCCCCGCGCGCACGGACCTCGTCCTCGATGTCGGCGTCGTGCATCTCGAGGTATCCGAAATAGTCCTGCACGTAGTCGATCAGCTCGGCCCACTCGCGCCAGGGATAGTCGAGCGACGGGTCGAGCGAATAGGCGTGCGCGAGGTCGAGGTGCACCTCCATCAATAACCGTCCCTCGACCTCGTCGAGGGGGACGCGCCATCGCACGTCGCGCCACATCCGCGTGAGGGCGCGGCCGAGGAAGAAGGGCGCGTCGATCCCGGTCGTCCACCAGGGGAAGATGTCGACGCCGCGGCGAGGGTCGTCGGCGACCGCCTCGAGCCAGTCGCGGCCGCGCGGGCCCATCGGGGTCGCCAGGGTAGCTACATGCGGATAGGTGTGCCCGATGGGCATCGAGATCATCAGCGACTTGTAATCGCCGCTCAGCCGGTCGAGCACGATCCGGGCGATCTGCTGGAGCCACTCCAGGAACTCGTCCTCGAGCGCGGAGACGTCGCGACGGACGAAGTAGCCGCCGGCGTCCTCCTCGCCCGTGGCCGGATCGGGCGGCTGCCAGGTGACGCCCAGCTCGTCGCCGATCCGAGTCAGCAGGTCGCACACGTAGGCGTGGTATCCGGCCCCGCGCCCGAGGACTTGCCGGAAGCGACGATCCGGCCGGGACCGGTGACGCGGATCTCCAGCTCCTCGGCGAGGGATGCAGGCTCACCGTGACAACGGGATGGTTCTGGCCGTCGCGCACCAGTCTCGCGAGCTCGAGCTGCGGTTGTCCGGCGTTTTCCTCGATCCAGGCGACGAGTCGCTCGGCCCAGCCGTCGGGATCCTTGGCGGTTTGCGGGCAGCGCCCTTGCAGGTAGATCCCGACGCCCATGTCAACTCTCCTATATGGGATCGGCCGGGCGCCCGAGGTCCGGGGCTCGACGGGTCGTCGAGCGTGGGATTCAGTCCGTCCCCCGCCGGTAGAACTCGACCGCTTCCTCGATGGATGGGAAGATGTCCCAGTATTCTTCCATCTGCATCTCATCGATCAGGAACGCCGTCATCTCGCGGCGGGGATTGGCCAGGATGGCCTCGGCACGCTCCTGGCGGATGCGGCGGGTGAGGGTCATGAGCAGGCCCAGGAAGCTGGCACCCGTCTCGCGGACGCCCGTCAGGTCGATGACGAACTTCGTGGCGCCCTGGTCGAGCAGGTCGCCGAGATCGCGCACGGCGTCGACATAGCGCGGGTCGTTCATGAGCCGGGCAAAATTGCTCAGGACCACCACGTCGCCGTCGAATCGGACGTTCAGGGGCATGGGACGCTCGCCGGGCTGGCCTGGTCTGTAATGTTCATCATTCAGTTTGCATCGCACGGAGACCCTCATCGATTCTATCCGATCGAGGGCCGCTTGTCGCGGTGCGATGAACGGCCCCGGGCCACGGCGAGCGGGCTGGCCCCTTGGCGCGTCGGCGGGGAAGATCGAGGGCCGAGCCCCGATCACCGCTGGATCATCGACATCTCCATGCTGGCGAAGACGTTGGTGCCGGGCCCGTGGCGCAGGGCGCCGTCGATCGCGTCGCGTAGGGACTCGCCCAGGCCGCGCTGGCGGATCTCGGTCAGCCGGTCGCGGCAGCGGAAATAGGCGTCGATCACCAGGGCGTCCCACTGGACCCCGGCGCCGTCGCGCAGGACCTGGTCGACGCGCTCGGGCGCCATCGCCGTGCGATAAGGCCGCGAGGTGTTCATGGCGTCGAAGCTGTCGGCCACCGCGAGGATCCGCGCCAGGAGCGGGATATCGTCGCCCTTCAGGCCCTCGGGATAACCGGCCCCGTCGTAGCGCTCGTGATGGTAGAGGACGCCCGGTAGCAGGTGCGAGATGGCGTGGAGGTCGGACAGGATGCGGTGGCCGATTATCACATGCTGCTGGATATGCTTGAACTCCTCGTCGGTGAGCGGCCCGCGCTTGGTGAGGACCTCGTCGCGGACCCCGATCTTGCCGATGTCGTGCAGGAGGCCGGTGAGATAGATGTCGCTGAGCTCGTCCTCCTGGAGTCCGAGCTCGCGGCCCAGCTCGACCGCGACGCGCGCCACCCGCTCGCTGTGTCCGTAGGTGTAGGCGTCCTTGGCGTCGATCGCCGCGGTGAGCGAGCGGGTCAGGCCGACGAGGAGGTCCTTGATGTGGTTGTAGCGGCGGGCCGCCGTGACGTGGAACCCCACCAGCGAGGCGAACGGTACGAGCAGCGCGGCGTCGGATCGCCGGAACGGCCGGATCGACGCGGCGGATGGTTCGGCGTTGCTGGTGTGCGAGGATGGCTGGTTCGCCGCCTTCGGATCGCCCGACGGCGAGCGGGCGGGCCCGCGCCGTTTGTTGAAAGCGAGGACCCAGCCCGAGAGCCGCTTGTCCTCGACGGGGATCGCGAGCAGGTTGAGGATCCGCGGGAACCGCGCGCCCCAGCTCGATTCACGCGTGTCGTTGATCATCAGATAGCCCGACTCCCTCAGCCCGGACTGCCCGGCGAGCACGCCGGTGAGCTGGCTGCAATCCCAGGGAGACAGCAGGCGCTCGCCCTCGACGACGACCTCGTCGTCGCGATGGGTCGGCACCCAGGCCATCGCCTGTGCGCCCAGCAGCTCGCCGGCGGCGCGAAGGATGCGCCGGCGCTCGCGCGTCGGCTCCTTGTGGGTCCGCGTCCCGCGGTGCAGCCGGTCGAGCGCGATCAGCGCCTCCCAGGCGATCATCGACCGCCGATCGAGCTCGGCATGGCTGCGCTGGCAGTCGCTGATGTCCTGGGCTCCGACCAGGCGGTCGTGGACGGCCCGTGCCCATCGCTCGATCCGATCGCGTTCCTGGCTGGCCTCGTCCCGCGTGCCGGCCAGCGCGGGCATGACGCCGAGGGCGACCAGGTGCGACGGGCCCAGTCCGGCCAGGGGGAAGGCGATCAGGTGCGACGTCCGCGATGGCGAGAAGACCTTCGGGCGGGTCTCGCCGGCCAAGGCGAGAGCGGCATCGCGGTGCTCCCTGCCGGCACCCGAGCCCGTATCCTCCGGAGAGGGCGCAAGGACCGGGGCGCCGGTGGACGCCTCGTGGAAGCGGAAGACGACCCCGAACTCCTCGCGCAGGACGACCGCCAGGGCCTTCACTTCATGCGACGGCACCGTCGCCGCCGGGGGTGGGGGGGCGGGTGCGTTCACGGGCTTGCCGAGATGTAATATCGTAGAATCCATGGGCAGGTTAAACTCCGAGAGGGACGGGTCGCTTCCTCGAGAAGCATAGCTTCATCGCGTCGTCGCGTGAAATTCGCGTGATTGGCTGGCGGCCGGGGTGCCGGCGCGGCCGGTGAGCCGGATGAATCGTGGGTGGCGTCGGATGGCTGCGAGGTCCGGGTCATCCACGGCGCGTGTCGGGTCGGCACCCTCGGCGATGGCTCGCTCGAGCAGCTCCAGCGCCTGGGAGGCCGTCGAGCTCGAGCGGTCGGCGGCGTGGGCCCGCGCGACGACGCAGGCGGCCGCATAGAGATTCGACGGGGATCGGGGCTCGCGGGCGAGGCAGCGATTGATCTCGAGCGTGGCCGGCTGCCACTCGCCCCGCCGGGCCAGCAGGACCGCGCGGTAGCGTCGCGAATCGAGCTGGTCGGGTTCGAGCGCGAGGGCCCGGTCGAAGGCCCGCAACGCAGGAGCGTCGTCGCCCCGCGCCATGGCGAGCATGCC
This sequence comes from uncultured Planctomycetota bacterium, assembly GCA_963771445.1. Lineage (GTDB taxonomy): Bacteria > Planctomycetota > Planctomycetia > Isosphaerales > Isosphaeraceae > JAKAUH01. Next base: position 11,811 of record CAVYTQ010000013.1, read on the forward strand.
GAGGCCATAATGGGCCCTGGCATCGCCCGGGTCGTGGTTCAGGGCCTCGTCGAACGCGGCGCGGGCGCGGGCCGGGTCGCGTGCGGCGATGGCGAACCCGTACGACCGGGCCAGCCGAGCCCGCGCCGGCCGGTCGAGCTCACTCGCCCCAGCGGTCGCCTCGGCGAATGCCGCGTCCGCATCATCGTGCCGGCCCAGGCGCTCGAGGGCGACGCCGCGGGCGGCCGAGACGGGGGCGCTGCGGGCCCCGAGCTCCTGGGCCCGGTCGAGATCCGCCAGGGCCTGGGCGTTTTGCTGGAGCTCCAGCCGCGCCAGGCCGCGGTTGACGTACGCCGGCACCAGGCCGGGGTCGCGATCGATGGCCGCCGAATAGTCGAGGATCGCCGCCGCCTTGCCGCCGGCGCGGTCGAGTGCGCAGCCGCGGTTGAAATAGCCCCAGGCGAATTCGGGCCAGAGGCCCGTGCACTGGCCGAAGTCGCCCGCGGCCTCGGCCAGCTCGCCCCGCTCGAGCCGGCAGATCCCCCGCTGCACCAGGGACCAGTAATGGCGGGGGTTCAGCCGAAGCGCCTCGTCGAGCTCGGCGATCGCGTCGCGGAGGCGGTCGCCCCCGCCTCGCCTGGCCATCGCAGCGGCGATCAGGTAATGATCGCGGGCGGTGGCGGCGGGCACGGCGTCGGCGCGTTGGCGGCAGGCGTCGGCGTGCGCGGCGTCGCCGAGGATGGTCCAGTACCGCGCCCGGTCGAGCCAAAGGGCGCGGGATTCGGGGAGCCCGGGGATCGCCTCGGCCTGCTCGAGCAGCCCGAGCGCCCGCTGGGCCGACTCGCGCGACTCGCCGGCCAGCCGGACGCGGGCGTCGGCCAGCAGCAGCATGAGCTCGCGGCGGTCCTCGGCCAGACGGCGGCGATCCGGGGGTTCCAGTCGTCTCCACGACGGATGATCGGCCGGCGCGCTCGACCCGGGCTCGCCGAACAGGGCGAGCGTCCGCTCGCAGGCCGCGATCCCGTCGCGCAGGTGGTCGTGCAGGTCCAGTCGGGTGTTCACCAGGCAGAGCGCCCGGGTCATGCCGGCGTCGTGGGCGCGGACCAGCTCACGCGTCTTGACCTCGGCGAGCTGCGAGCGGGTGGCGGCCAGCGCCGCGCCGATCGCGAGCAGGACCACCGCGGCCGCCCCGACCACCGTGGCCGCCGACGCGAGCCGGGGATGGCGGCGGGCGAACTTGCGGGCGGCCTCGACGCGGCTCAGCTCGGGGGCATATCGGAGCGGTCGGTCGTCCATCAGCCGGCGCAGGTCGTCGGCCAGGTGGTCGGCGTGCTGGTAACGCTCGGCCGGGTCGGGCGCCAGGCACTTGCGTGCGATGCTCTCCAGGCCCCACGACAGGTCGGGCCGATCGCGACGGACCGAGGCGATGGCCTTGCTTCGCTCGAGCGCCATGGCCTCGATCTGGAGCGGGATCGCCGAGTAGCTCCCGCTCTGCCTCGAACGGGCGGTGGCCGGTCAGCATCTCGGCGAGCACCATGCCCAGCGAGTAGATGTCCGAGCGCCGGTCCACCTGACGGATCAGGGCGGACGTGCGGCCGACGAGCGCGCGCAGGTGCTCGGGCGACATGTAGGCGACCGTCCCGCCGATCGTGGCATGCGCCGGGTCCTCGTCGCCCGTTCTGCGCGAGGTTGAAATCCAGCAGCAGCGGCTGGCCGTCGGCGGCGATCAGGATATTCGACGGCTTGATGTCGCGGTGCAGGATGCCGCGCTGGTGGGCATGGTGCAGGCCCTCGGCGAGCTGCGCCACGATCCACGCCGAGGCGCGTTCGAAGGACAGGGCTCGCAGGCTCGTCAGCGGGATCGTGTCGCCGCGATCGTCGATGGACCCGGGGCGAAGTGGGGTACTCGCCTTGTCTCTGTCCTCGTCGCCGGGCGGCGGGCTGACGCCGAAAGCCGATGCGGGCCGGGCGCCTCGACCGCCTCGAGGGCCCGCACGAGCTGCTCGCCCGTGACCGGCCGGGGCGAGTCGGCCCAGAGCCGCGCCAGCACCGTCGACAGGCTGGCCCCGCCGAGGTAAGGCATGCAGACCGCCCGCAGGCCCGCGCGACGATCCTCGTGGAGCGAGTAGATCGGGACGATGTTGGCGTGCAGGAGCTGCGCGAGGGTCTGCGGCTCGCTCCCCTCGACGTCGCTCACCTTCAGGACGACGGGCCGTCCGGCCAGTTCGCGCCTGCTCGGCCAGGAAGACGCGGGCGAACGCGCCCTCGCCCAGCGGTTGGCCGAGGCGGAAGGCGAACACCTCGTCGCCCATCTCGGGCAAACGCAGGGGCAGGCGCGTCTCGTGGCTCTCGCGCCCCAGCGATCGGCAAACGGTCTCCTTCGCCAGCAGGCGGCGGAATGCCCGCGATTGCGCCGGGTACTTCCGGTCGTATTCCTCCAGGCTCGGCCCTTCGCCCTGCCGGCGATTCTGGAGGTAGTTCTGGAGCAGCAGGCTGGCCGCGTCCGAGTCGCTCTCGGGGTCCTCGGGCCACCGGCCCAGGAGGGACTCGGGTCGTTCCGGGCGGCCCTCGGCCCACGCGTCACGCTGCTCGGCCAGCAGCTCGAGCTTGCGGGAGCGCTGGGCCGCGAAGCTCGCCGACTCTCGCTCCCCGAGGTGCGGTGCGGCGCGGCTGTCATCGTCGAACCGGAATGCCATGGGGTTGCTCGCCTCCGCTCGCTTCACTTACCGGGCCGGCAGCTCGATCGTCGAGTCGTCTTGCGATGCACGCGACGTCGGAATCGTCGGGACCGATCGCCCTTCCCCTCGCCGAGATCCGGGTTTCGCGTGCGGCGAGGGCGCGGTCGCCGCGTCCATCCGCCACCACGTTGACAAGGGTCCTTTCCTCCACTGTAGGCCGCGAATCACCGTGTGGTGCCGGAATGCGGCCGTCGCGACCGCACCCGCGATCACGACCCGCGCCAGGCTGGCCCGCGACCGAATGCCCGGCTCTCCCGGCCCCGCCGAGGCGTTGTCGTCGAGTCGCAGGGCCAGAGTCCGTTCGCCCGCCGATGGCGACGCGACCGGTGGCCTGCCTCCCGAGAAAACCGGCGCCGTGGCCGACGGACCGGACGGCTTCGGCATCTTGATTCCCTCGCCATCTGGCCGGTCGGGATCGATCGCGGCCACAACGAGTGCGACGGATGTGCTCGTCGCCGCGTCGTCCGTTGTGGAACGGTCGGCCGCCTTCAGCCGATCTTCCGTCGCGTGAGGGACTGGTTTGGTGACCGCTGGCGGATCGTCCGCGGTGTCCACCGAGCTCGGCGGCAGGTCGGTCGATGCGAGCCCCTGGCCCTCGTGATCGGTCGAGAACATGGTGGTCAGGGTGACGAGGTTCACGGCCAGCCGTCCCAGGGACGGCGACTCGGCGGTCGGGCCCCCCAGCGCCACCTGGATCGTCGCGGACGACGGGGCGCCCGACGTCCCTGCCATGCTCGACGAGCCGTTCGAGCCGCCGAGTGCGCTCATGCCCAGGCCCGAAAGGCCGCTTGCCGCATCATTCTGTACCAGGTTCCACGAGGTTGTGCTCGCCGACGTCCCGGGCCCGCCGGGTTCCCCGCCGCCGGGTCCGCCGGTCGATTCGCCGCCCGCCGAGGCCACGGTCGAGGAGCCCTCCGACGGCATCGGTCCCGAGACGGGCCCGCCCGTGCTCCCGCCCTCGCTCGCGCCGGACCCGCCGGTCGCGACGCCGCCGCTCGTGCCCCCGGACGAGGTGGACGCGGTCGCCGAGGCGAAGCCGGCCAGCGCGATCTGGATCGCGGGCGACGGGCCGTTGACCAGCGGCGGGGCGTTGTCCTGACTGCCGAAGAAGTCGATGGTCAAGTTGTAGGAGACGCTCGTCGTCTGGCCGGCCGGCCACCCGCTCACGATGACCGTATAGCTCCCCGCCACGAGTGAGCCGAGGAAGGTTTGCCCGTTGAACGACGGCGCGAGAGGTACCGGCTGGCCCGATGCGTTGAACAGGGTGACCTGGATGCCGGCGGGCAGGTCGGCGCCGCTGAGCTCGAACGAGTACCTCTGGTTCTGGAGGAACTGGATCGCATAACGGTCCTGCGCCGGGGATTTGGCCGCCACCCGCGAGGACTCGGGACCTCGCGTGATGGTCACGCCCGTCACCAACTCGTCGGGGAACAGGACGCCGATCTGCTGGGTCACGTTCCCGCCGTACTGCGAGGCGATCGAATATCCCTGAGAGGCGTCGCCCGTGATGCCCCGCCCGGGACCTGCCACGGTGAACGGGACCACGTCGTCGCCGCTCGGGTCGTTGCCGACGAGCGGGTCGCCGCCGAGATTCGTGAGTCCGCTCGGCCCCGACAGGTGCAGGGTGTACGAGCCGACCGGCAGGCCGTCCAGCATCTGGAACGTGGCCACGTTCGTCGTGTCGTCGTAGCTCAACAGCCGCGGGAAGTACGTCGTCCCATTCTGGGCCAGGATGTAGACCTCGGGGGATACGGCCTCGAGCTTCAGTTGCTGGACGTTGATCTGCCCGGAGAACTGGACCGTGACCTGCGTGGGGGCCGCGCCCAGCACCTGGCCCCTGTAGGGCGACGATGCGACGACGGTCGGCGGCGGCGGCGACGGGTGCACCGCCAGCTCCAGGACATACGGGCCGGTGGTGAAGCCGTTCTGGGCGCTGCCGGGCACGTTGGGGTCGAAGGTCCCCGGGCTGCCGGGCATCTGACCTTCGAGCGGCGAGGGGGTATTCGTACCCTCGGAAACCGCCAGGTAGTAATCGCCTGCCGTGAGGCCGGCCGACAGGGCCGAGTCGGAATAGAGGGGGACCGTCCCATTCGTGCCGTTGGTTGCGTTCATCGAGTTGTTGTCGCCGGCGACGAAGTCGAGCTGCCCGCTGGTCGGGTCGAGCTCCCACAGGCTGAGGCCGGGGTCGAGCGGCGAGCCGATCCGCCCCGCGAAGGCCTCGGCGAGCACGACCGATCGCCCGGGGCCGTCGACGCGGAAATGGTAGAGGTTGACCTGGTTGGCGGGGTTGTTCCACGGGTCGGGGAACATGGGATCGAAAGACAGACCCGGGTTGAACGAGGGATCGACTCCGATCGCGCCCGCGACCCGCACGAGCCCGGCGCCCGTGAGGTCGCCGAGCTGCTGGGCACCGTCCGCCGAGCTGTCCGGGCCGACCGCGCCGGCGACGCCATCGATGCCGGCGACCTGGAAGGTGAACGACTCGTCGGCGCCCTGCGGATGCCGTGCGTCCTCTCCCAGGAAGGTGCCGTCGAGCCCGGCGAGGACGGAGAGATTGTTCTGCGCATCGCCGAGCAGCGTCACCTCGTAGCGGCCGGGCGCCAGGGGCGCCTGTGGGAAGAGCTGGAGCTCGTCCGCGGCCTGCGAGAAATTGATCCCGGCGAGCGTCACCGGGGTACTCGGGCCGCCGCCGGCCGGCAGGCTGGCGAGCTGGACCGTCACACCCAGGTCGAGGGTGTTCGGGTCGAGCGCGGCGCTCAGCTCCACCCGGATGGCCAGCGGCGAGCTGTCGATGACCGAGCCGGCCGCCGGGGACGAGGCGATCATGGTGGCGCCGACGCTCGAGAGGCCGAGGCTCGTCGCCGAGGCCGTCAACTGGTAAGAGCCCGTCGCCCCGTCGAGGCCGCTGCCGGCGATGAACGGCGAGAAGTCCAGGTTCCCCGCGCCGCTGATCGCCACGTCGTAGGTGCCGGGGGGCAGGGCCTGGGTGAGCTGCGCGGTCCCCGTCTGGGGATTGGCCTGGACCTGGTCCATCAGGCGATGGCCGGTGGGGTCGTACGGATCGCCATAATTGTTGGGATCGACATACGGATTGCCGAAGTCGTTGGGATCGCTGTTGAACAGGCTGATCACGCTGGCGAACGGCGGATTGCCTGCCGGGGTGGCGACCGTCAGGTTCACCTGCGAGGCCTGCTGGAGCTGGAAGGCATACCAGGTGACGTCCGAGGCTCCGTCGGCGCCGGTGCCGATGGAGCCCGAGGTATGGACCGGCGGGCCGAGTGTCCCGAGGCCCTTCGCCAGGTTGACGGTCTCGTTGGGAGGGACGTTGATGCTCATGGTGCTGGGCAGCCAGCGGACCTCGAGCGGCTCGAGGGCCAGCCGCGCCGCGGGTCGGCGACGGCCGAGTCGCCTCGAGCCCAGGGGTCCCGATCGTCGCTTCGCTTCCAGGTGTAGCGTTGTTGTCGCCATGCGTTCGCTCGGGTGCCGTTCGAGTCGTAAATTTCATACTGGCTGGCCGGTGCGATGGGGTGGAGCGTCATGCACCAGGGCCCGTATCGCACCGGACCAGCCGCCGCGCGATCAGGAGGTCGCTAGAGAAACATTCTTGGTCAGGGTCAGGGACGTGGAGGTCCCCGTCCCGGAGGCGCTGGCCGTCACGACGCCGATGATGAGGTTATCCAGGAGACTCGCCGTCAGGCCGACATCCGGGTAGGAGCCGGTGGTCACCAGCGAGAACTGCGGCCCGGTCGCGACCGTGAACACGAGGGCCTGGGTGGGGGTGCTCGTGGTCCCGGCGACGTCCATGGCGGTGGCCGTCAGGCTGTAGGTCCCCGGGGGCGGAGCAGGACCCGAGATCGTGTCCACCCAGAATCCGGACAGGTCGGCCTCGGTGGTACCCAGGGTTTGGGTCGGTCCGTTGGCCGGGCCGTGTTGCACCATCGCGGTGAGCGACAGCTTCACGACCGCGAACGGCTCGGTCCAGCCGTAGATTGCGACGAACCCAGGCCCTGCCGCGTGACCCTGCGCGTTGGTTCCGACGAACGTGGCAATGCCCTGGATGCTCGGAGGCGCGGGACTGTGGGTGTCGATGATCACCGTATATGCGTACGCGACGGGCGTCAGATACCGGGAGGGATCGGACGACTGGACGGTGAAGACATGCATGCCATCGGCAAGAGCGTTCGCCGTGTTGTCGTAGGTCCACGAGCCGTTCGGCTGGGCGACGGTGGTGCCGATCTGCCGGCCGTCGCAGTAGACCGCGATCAGGTCGCCCGAGACGGCGGATCCCTGGATGCTGATCCGCGGGTTATTGGTCACACCGTCGCTGGCGCTCACGCCGTTGTCGGGGCTGATTCCGATGATCACCGGGGTTGCCGGCCCGTACTCCATCATGCCCGAGTTGTCCGCCTGGCCCCCGCCGGTGTGCTCGGGATAGCCGTCGGGCGACGCCACGATCGGCGAGGGCTGGGTCGGCGGCGCAATTCCCTTGAAGTTTAGGCCCAGCGCGTAGGCACCCGTGCCCATCTGGGTATTGTCCGCGCCCTGCGTCATCACGTAGAACACCTCGCCGGGCGTCACGTTCGGGACGCTGACGGTCAGTGTCGTGCCGTACTGGCCCGTCCCGCTGGCGCTGGCCAGCACGGTCTTCCCGTTCGAGCCGTAGACCGTCACATTGGGTGCGAGCAGGCTGAGGCCGCTGCTCTGGACGTCGAGCTGCATCGTGCCGCCGGCCCCGGCCGGGGCGGCGAACGAGAAATACTCCTGCTGGCCGGCGGTCGTGATGTCGAGGTTGGGAACCAGTCCGGTCAGCGTCGTGGTGTTGATCAGCGACGTGATCGAGGCCGCGCTCGCCAGGGTGCCGTTCGACAGACCGCCGGTGTTGAAGGCGTCGTGCTTCCGGGGCCCGTTGGAGCTGTAGATGCTCTGGATTCCGGCGATGTCGTCGGGTGCCAGGCCGGTCTTGCGGCTGGTGTAGGTGCCGTACATTATTGCGTTCGTCACGCTGCTCTCGTTGAGGCCAAACGAGTGGCCGAACTCGTGCATCGCCACCGTGAACAGGTCGTAGGTCGAGCCGATGTTGAAGCTCTGGCCGGTGTTGAACGTCATGTCGCCGGCGACGGAGAAATTGTTGGAAGGAGGCGGTTGGTAGGTCAGGGCCAGGGTGGAATTATTGAAATTGTAGCCGCCGATCCGGATGTCGCCGAACTGAGTGTCGCCCTGCTGGTCGGGGCCCGATCCCTCGGGCGCCCCGTCGTCGGGGACCACGGTGAAGTTGATGTTGGTCTGCTGCGCCCAGACCTGCGCCGCCTGGAGGATGATGCCCTGCCATCGCCCGTTCAGGCCCGACTTGCTGTTGAACGTCGAGAAAAGATTACTGGTCACGCCGCCGCCGAGGCTCGTGCCGTCCGGCATGAAGCTGATCGTAATGATCTGCGAGTTCGGCCAGGCGCTGCCGCTGGCCGAATAGAGGACGACCCGCGATTCCAGCGATTCGAGCACGGGCCGAGTCTTGCTCCTATTCCTGTCGCCGCCGCGACGCCCGCGGCGATCTCCGGTCAACCATCTTTGAAGCGGATTCATACGCCCTCTCTCCGTTGCCTTCGAGATCCCGATTCGCCGCGGTCTTCGGCGACCCGCTCACCTTTCGGAAATCCTGCCCGGGCCTCCCGGCCGGTTCGGGACCGCCGCCGGCCACCGTCCCGCTGCGGGAGCACCCGACATTGACACTCGCGGCCTCGCCCAGTCCCGGCAAGGCCGAATGCGCCCGGCGGACTCCCGGGCCCGCCCCGTGCCCGGCTTCCAGGCCCGGGCCGACGACTCATCGTCTCCAAGAAACAACTAGGTCGCGGCGCGTCCGCCGGCCATCGTGTTGCTTCGACGAAACATCGCGTCGGGCTTTCGGTCAACGGCGCCGGCGGCACGCCCGGGGCTCAGCGTGGAGCCTGTCCGTTCGCGTGTTTCGGCTCGGTTCCCCAGGGCCCGAGACGCCGGCGCGGTGCCGGAGCAGCGCGAGGACCGCCTCGACCGGGTCCATTGCGCAGGGATAAAGCGGGGTGAAGACCGGGTCCCCTGGCTCGGGCCACTTCTTCCAGCCCATGTGATGGCCGGAGGTGATGTCGCGGTAGACATTGCCGCGGGAATGGATGAACCCGCCCTCACGCTCGGTCGGGAATCGCACGTCATCGAACGGCGACGCCTCGACGAGCTCGTGCGCCCGGTTGACCGCTCCGACCGCGAAGTAAGGGTTGGGCGTGTGCGCGTTGTTGTAGGCGTGGACGCGGCAGGTCGGGCCGGTCGCCCTGGGCGCTCGGCCGGCGACGCTATTGCCGCCTCGTCGGTTCGTCGCCGGCCAGGGCTCGCCGGGCACGGCGGGCGGCGTCGGTGTAGGCCGTCGGCAGTGCGACCGGGCCGCCCTTTTCCGACCACCAGCGGGGCGTCTCGGCGTAGATCCAGACATATTCGTCGGATTGCTCCAGCGCCGCCCGCAGGGCGGACTCGAAGCCCTCGGGCGTGAAATAATTCTTCCCGGGGTGGCGGGTATCCCAGCCGAGCCTTCGCCAATCGTAATCGAGCCAGAGGCCGAACCCGGCCGAGACGACCCGCGCATAGGCCGCGCGATCGGCGGCCAGCGTGGGCGCGTCTTTCAGGATCGGCGCGACGGGCCCCGATGAACGCTGTAGCGTCCCTGTATCGATAGGATAGTTCATGACCGTCCACGATGTGCGAGCCGCCCCGCGCGGCCTCGATGAGGCCGTCGATAAACGGGACGAGCAGCCCGTCGTCGCATTCGGCCAGCGGCTTCTTGCCGTGCCCGCTCTGCTTCCAGGGCAGGCTGTCGCCGAAGGTGAGGAAGACCGTGAGCCCAGGATAACCCTCCTGCATGGCGGTCATGACCTCGCGCCCGCGGAGGCGGGCCTGGGCGGCATACTCGGCCCAGGGCCGCCGCGCGGCGTCACGCTGGCGGCGGTAGTGGAACAGCTTGCCCTCGTATTGTTCGGTATCGAGCAGGATGCCGCGAGCCCGACCGGCCCGGGCCAACTCGGCGGCAAGCCGGGCGTTGGCCGTGACGGCGGCGTGGTCGTCGAACCAGTCCAGGTCGGCGGGTGTCGTGTTGAGGCGGAGGAAGTTGTGCCGAAACCGCGTAGGCGACGCGGCGACCGCCTCGAGGTCGCGGCGGGCCGGCGCGACGTCGTCCGCGCGAAAGGCCCGCCTTCCCCACCCTTGCCAGGTGAGGCTCGCCGGCTTGCCGTCGGGCGTCCGCGCATGGACGTGGAAGACGCACCCGTCGAACGGGGTCCGTTCCATCTCGGCGAGGTGGCCGCGGAGGAAGCTCGTGCCGGGCTCATCCCAGCCGAACTCGATCAGCTTCCGCGGCAGGCTCGCCGGTTGCGGCGGGGACCTGGTCATTCTCCTGCCCGGGGAAGTCGCGGCGATAGCGCTCCAGGAGCGCAGGGATGTCCGCCGGCATCAGGTAGATCTTGCCTCGGATGGTCTTCGACCCGCCGGGCGCAAGGCCGCCGATCCGGAAGTCGGAGTGCAGGCAGACGTAGACGCCCTGGAAAAGCTCCTGGTAAGGCTCCCAGGCGGAGGCGAGCAATTCGCGTCCGTCCGCCGATACGCAGCCGATCAGCCCGTTTGACGGCACGATCGAGCTCAACGGGGCGGGTTGACGTCGTCGCGGCTCACGTCGGCCGGGCACCAGACCTGCCCGGGGGTGTAGAGTGCATCGCGGGCCCAGGGGGTCGTCGGCAGCCGAACCGCGCGGCCGTCGCGAAAGAGGAAGCAGCGGGGCAGGTAGGCCTCCGAGGACGGCTCGCGCGGGACGCCGGCATACCCTTCCACCCGGATGCAGGGCTGGGCCCAGTCCGCCTGCGACGCCTTGCCCGTCGGATTCGTCGCCACCACGCGGAACTCGACCTCGTCCCGGCCCGCGCGGATCTCGTGGTTGACGACCACGCCGTCGTCGAGACGCGAACGCAGCCGGATCATCCGGCCGTCGGCCGTCGCCTCGACCCGCTCGGTCCGATGAGGGATGACGGTCTGCTTCCACTCCCGCCGCGTCGAGCCGGGCCGGCAGTACGCCTCGATATACAGGACCTCGACCGCGCCGCCGGGCAGGTGGGTGCCTCGAATCGTCAGGATCTCGCGGTCCCATGCCAGTCGCAACGCTCGCCCGCCCTGGCCCTCCTCCGCGAGGGAGGGAGCCAGCGGCAGCATCAGCAACCCGATCAAGCTCGCCGCCCCGATCCCGCCCCTCGGTCGAGTGCACGCGTCATCCCCATCCTCCCTCGACCGGCGGCCGACGGTTCCGAGCAGCCTCGATCCGAGCCAGGACACTGGCGGTTCGAACCAGCGCCAGCCCCAGCACCAGCCCGGTCAGGTCGGCGAGGCCATCGTTCAGGTTGCAGTCCCGGCCGATCGGCGGCAGACTTTGGACCACCTCGGTGATGACGGCGAGCGCCAGACCGGCCAGCGCCACGTGGAGATATCGAAATCGGGAACCGCTTGCGCGTACCCATAGTATCCCGAAGATGAGGAAGATTCCCCAGTGCACCAGCTTGTCGAGGTTGGGAATCGTGAACCAGAGGATCCTCTGATCGGTCTCCATCACGTATTGCCGGGGCATCCAGCAGAGCACCAGGATCAGGGCCGTCCATAGCGCCGCCAGGGTGATGCGCAGGGTCGTGGCTTTCGACGCGCCGGCCGTGGTGATTGCCGCGGTCGGTCGGTCACCCGGCGAGGCTGCATCCTGCTTCGTGAGGGAATCCACCGGCTCGGAACTCCGGAAAAGGTGCGAGGGTCGTACGATCACGAGTCCCCACAATGGTAACGGCACCCCGATCGGATGGCGAGGGGTGGAACGACGTGTGACCGGCAAGCCCCAGACGCCCTGGGCATCGGCGGAGCCAAGGCCGCCGGCATGACCGTCGGCGATGTGCTGGCGAACCCTGGGCCCCGCACGGGTGTCGCGGGAGGCCTGCGGGGCGGCACTGCGTCCAAGATCCGGATCCCGATAAGGCGATCGGTCGGTGAAGTCATACCCGAGGCCGACACTCGCCCGGGGGAGTCCGGGGTCATGTCGGTAGGACACTTCCCGCCGATCGCCCGAGACCGGAATCCGGGCAATCCGTGGTGGAGGATCCGGACGTTTCGACCGCGGATCGCACAGCGCGGCCGAGCCGCAACCCAAGGTGTATCGATAGATTGCTCCCAGGTGTAGATTGAGGGACTGGTCTCATCCCGGGTCCTTCTGGAGGAGCAGTCATGAAGTCGTTCCTGCACGCGCTTCGGCTCACTGGTCTTGGGTGTCCTCCATGGCTTCGATCGGCTGCGCCTCCGCGGCAGCAAACGACTCCTGTGCAACCCCGGCGGCGTCTTCAGCTTCCTGGCGCAGGGGTCGGTGCCGCTCAAGGAGTACAAGGCCTACGCCAAGCAGACCACGCTGACGTTGTGCAAGGCCATCGAGACCGACGCCAAGCGAGCCGGCCTCTACCACTACCTCAACAACGGACACGAGAGCAAGGAACGGACCGCGTTGCGCCTCGCCGCCGAGCGGGGACAGCAGCGGGGCACGATCGCGGTCCTGGGCTGCATCGAGCCGTGCCAGGTCGTCCAGGTGCGGGGCAACAAGGAGACCGGGAAGTTGGAGCCTCGCATCGAGTCCGGCAAATGCCTCCATTACTACCACTACTACCTCGACGCCGACTATGGCCTGCGCTACACGCGGCTGCAGAGCTGGTTCCCGTTCACGATGCACGTGGGGCTCAACGGCCGCGACTGGCTGGCCCGGCAGATGACCGCCGCCGGGTTGGGCTACCGGCAGAAGGACAACTGCTTCACCTGGGTCGAGGATTGGGGGGCGGCCCAACGGCTGCTGGACCGGCAATCGGCGACGGACTGGGCCGCGCTGCTGGATGGCTGGGCGGCCCAGAGCCACCCGTGGCTGTCGCGGCTGGTGGCGCCGCCGGTGCCGAATTACTGGTCGGTGCAGGAAGGGGAATACGCCACCGACATCGCGTTCCGCACGCCGGAGGACCTGCGGCGGCTCTACCCGCGGCTGGTGCGGTATGCGACCGGGCCGCTGCGGGGCACCGACGTGCTCCGGTTCCTCGGTTACCGCACGACCAGGTCGGGGGAGCCCCGCCGGGACCTGGCCGGCGAGGTGGTGACCACGATCAAGGAGCTGGTGGAAGGGACATGCGTCAAGCATCGGGTCCTGAACAACGGGCTGAAGATGTACGACAAGTTCGGGCAGGTGCTGCGGTTGGAGAACCTGCTGATCAACGTCCGTGATTTCAAGGTGTATCGGAGGCGAGAGGGGATCACGGACGGGCCGATGGAGTACTTGCGCATTGCGCAAGGGGGTGGCGGACATGCATCGGCGTGCCGAGGTGGGCGCCCGGATCGATGAGCGTTATGCGGAGGCGTTGGCCACGGTGGAGGAGGCGACGCCGCTGGGCGACTTGGTGCGCGAGTTGGGTCGGCCGACGACCTGGAAGGGCCGATCGGTGCGCGCGCTCAACCCGCTGGCGGCGGGGGATGTGGCGTTGCTGGAGGCGGTCAACCGCGGCGAGCACCTGCTCAACGGCTTCCGCAACCGCGACCTGCGTGCGGTGCTGTTCCCCGCGGCGGCCGCGGCGAGCGCCGAGGAGGCCAAGCGGCAGTCGGGGCGGGTGACGCGGTTGATCCGCCTGCTGCGGGCGCATGGGGTAATCGCCAAGGTCGGCAAGACCCACCGCTATCAGGTGACGGCGGAGGGCCGCCGCCAGGTGAGCGCCTTGCTGGCCGCCCGCCAGGCCGGCGTCGAGCAATTGCTCAAGGCCGCATGAGAGAAGGGGTTGGGGAATCTGCGCACCGCGCGAAGAAATCGAACGTTAGTAGAACGGATATCACGGATCAAGACCGCAATCCTGGCGTTCTCTTATGCGGATCGGTTGGTGTATCCCGACCCGAGGACCACGCCGGCCTGAAGGTGTCCCGGCATCATGTGGGTAGGCTACCTCCTGCCGATCGCCTAACATGGCCCGATGCGCAAGAAGCCGCTACCCGGGATGGTCGGGCCTCGGCGCGCGGCGGACGACTGGCCGACCCTGGCCTGCATGCACAGCAGATCGCGCGGGAATGGGAGGGTGCAGCGGGTGCAAGTGCCCCAGCCGGGGATGGAACGCGGAAATCCGGCGGGGAGGGGATCAGCCATCCCACTCATCCACCAGCTTTTGCACCTCCTCGGGATCGGCGTTGCCGAGGGTCAGCACGTCGAAGTCCGATCCTTCATGCCGGGACGACGAGAATCCCTGTTCGGCCAGGTAGTCCTTCAGGGCCTGTGCCCGGCCCTTGTCCACCCTGACGGCGGGCCGGCCCGCCTCATCCGTCTCGACGGTCAAGTCTGCGTGCTCCGCCATCGTCTCGTCCTCTCATCGCGGTTGAAGTTAGCCCGGCCATGATACCAGGCGGCGGGGACGGGGTGGAGGAAATCCGTTGCGCGGGCGCGAACATCGCGGCGGCAGGCGGCGTCAGGAGAGTCGGATCTGCAACCGCTTGGTTACGGTTTCAGTGACTTATTCCAGGCTTTCGCGGTAATCCGGCGAAAGCCTTGGAATATGTGCAACTTTATGGTCAAGCCATGACGTCACTCGGGAGGGGCGTTCACGCGCAAGTCCCCGACTCACGGGCCGGTAGCTGAGATGGTCTAGCGCTACCCTGAAAAGGTGGAGACGTGGATTCGAGCGCCACCCGGCCCACTGTCCGATGCGCCCGTCGCGATCGACGACCCTTCCCGACTCGCCCCGTTCGTCTAACGGTCCAGGACACCGCCCTTTCAAGGCGGCGAAGAGGGTTCGACTCCCTCACGGGGTGCTGGAGCAATCGGTCGTCCCGGGATGTGGGAAAGCCTGGCAATCCGCCTGCCTTGGGAGCAGGAGAACGCCGGTTCGAATCCGGCCATCCCGACTCTTGATCGGAGACGAGCCTTTCGGCGAGAGCACGGCGGGGCCGGGTGCGCCCGGCTCGTCCCGGGAAGCCGGGCCTTGTCATCCGTTCTTTTCCCGCCAGCGCCGATAGACCTCGATCGCCTCGGGTCGCGGTTCGTGGACCATGGGCAGCGAGCGGTCGCGCCAGTCCCTGGCGATCTCGCCGTAGAAGCTCGCGAGCGTGAAATATCGCCGGTCGTCGATGTAGAACTCCGAATATTCCTCGCGGGTCGTGATGAAGATCACGCGCTCGGGGCTGCAATAGTACATCGCCGCCAGGCACATCGGGCAGGGATGCGCCAGGATGTAGAACTCGCAGCCGGTGAAGTGCTCGCTGCCGAGCTTGGCCGACGGCCTGGCGGATGGCGACGATCTCGGCGTGCGCCGTCGGGTCGTGCGTCTGCGCCACCAGGTTTACCGCCTCGGCGATGATCTCGCCGCCGCGGGCGATGACGCAGGCGAACGGGCGACCGCCATCCTCGACATTCGCCCGCGCCAGGTCGATCGTGCGCTGGATCAAGTCCATGGTGATCCGTCCCTCGCGCGAAGGAAAGGAGTTGGGTCGTTCTCGGCCGACCTTGGGAACGCGGCTCACGACGCCCGCTTCAACTTACTGCTCCGGCCCCGCGTTCACAAGTTGAACGTGCGCTGCCGAGTCCCTGCACGCGAACTGCCCGCTGGGCTCCGGCCGACCGATGGCCCGTTCAGGTGTTGCCGTCATTCTGTTATTCTGGGAATCCTGAGTCACCAGCCCGATCGCGCGGTCGCGGAGAGTCGAAGATGAGCAGCCGAGGTGGACAGGCATCCGGTCCGGCAAGCCGGGGCGGTCCGCGCGTCGAACGGACCGGCGAGTCGTTCGACCGAATCACGCCGATCGCGCGGCGGGCGCGACTCGGTCGAGTCGTTCGTCGTGGTCCTGCTGGCCTTCCTGCTGTGGAGCATCGAGGCCGAGGGCTTCGTGATCCCGACCGGCTCGATGGCACCCACGCTGATGGGCCGGCACAAGGAGATCGCCTGCCCGGCATGCGGCTACGTGTACAGGGTCAACGCCGATCGCGAGGCCGAGCCGGATCGGACCAGTCGGGCCGTGGCACAGCGGATCGCCTGGGGGACCTGCGAGAACTGCCGCTACGAGGCGAATGTCGCCGATGCGCCGAGCTTCTCCGGCGATCGGATTTACGTCATGAAGCAGGGGGTGGCGCTGCCGTTCCTCGAGGGGGCGGGTCGAGTGCGACTGCGGCGGTGGGACGTGGCCGTGTTCAAGCTGCCGGAGGAGCCCGACATCCGCTACATCAAGCGCCTGGTCGGGATGCCCGACGAAGTGGTGCGCATCCAGGGTGGCGACGTCTGGGTAGCCCCGCGGGAACGCCCGGGCGCGTTCGAGCGGCCGCTCCGCCCGCTCGCGCACCAGCAGGCCATGCAGGTGAACGTCTACGACGACGGCCATCGCCCGGCCGCGCTGGCCGCGGACCCGGCCTGGCGTCGGTGGGCGCCCGAGTCGGCCGGCGGCTGGTCCGAGCCCGAGGCAGGCACCTATGTTGCCGTTTCCGACGCGACGGCCGACGGCTGGTCCGAGCTGCGCTACCGCCACCTGGTCCCCAGCCCCGAGCAGTGGGAGGCGATCGGGCAGGGCACCTCGCCGGGCGAGCCGCGGCCGCGGCTGATCACCGATTACTCGTCCTACAACACCGATGTCACGCCCCACGACCGCGAGAACCCGATCCGTGCCGCGCGGTCCTGGCTCCAGCCGCACTGGGTCGGCGACCTGACGCTCTCGCTCCGGCTCTCGGTCCGACGAGCAGCGGGTCGGCTGCGGATCGACCTGATCAAGCAAGGCCGCCCCGGCCGCTGCGAGATCGACCTGGCCAGCGGCGAGGCACTGCTGTACCACGGCGATCGGCCCGTCGGCGCCGCGGTTGCGACCCCGATCACCGCCGGCGGCACCTACGATCTGACCCTGGCCAATGTTCGACGGCCGGTTGACCCTCTGGGTCGACGGCGAGCTGCCGTTCGGCGAGGGAGTGAGCGACCCGGCAGACCCCCCGCCCGGCCTGCCGACGGCCGACGACCTGGCTCCGGTGCGGATCGCCGCCCGCGGGGCCGAGGTCGCCGTTGAGCGGCTGGTGCTCCGGCGCGACATCTATTACACCCTCGAGCCCTCGGAGCCGGATTACGCCAACCTCGAGGACGCGCGATTCGATGCCTCGGCGTTCTTCGAGCTCCTGTCCGAGCCCGAGCGGTTCGGCCGGCTGGTCCGCCGCGAGCCGCGCGAGTACCCGATCGCCCCTGGACGCTACCTGATGCTGGGCGACAACAGCCCCTGGAGCCGCGACGCCCGCGCCTGGGGCCGGCTCGATCAGATCGATCCCTCCCGCCCCGGCCGCGGCTGGGACGACTCGGGCCGCGCGAGCTGGGAAGTCCCCGAGGGGTTGCTGGTTGGCAAGGCGTTCTGCGTCTACTGGCCCCACCTCCAGCCGGTCTGGCCCCGCATTCGAATCGGCGACGACGTCCGATTGCCGGCTCTCCCTTACTTCCAGCGCATGCGATGGATCCGTTAAAACGGCACCGGGTGCCCTTTCCGGAAAACCTCGAAACCTCGACAGCCCCTTTGCAGCCCCCCGCCTTCGTCCCCCCATGCGGCCGAGAGGGGGATTGACTCGCCGGAAGATCTTTTTAGATTTGTTGTTACGCAATAACCTGATCCTCAGCGAGGCGCACGGGCTACCCCAGGGCCCGGCCAATGGCGACCCCGGGAACCGGGGGGATGCCCTGAACCTTCGGCCGCGACGGGACGTAAGATGGTTAAGGCCATAGGATCGGATTCGGCGGAAGACCTGGGCCAGCTCTCCGATGAGGAGCTGATGGCCCGGTATCGCGAGGAAGGGCATGCGGACATCTTCTCCGAACTGGTTCACCGGTACGAGCGCGAGCTCTATCGGTATCTGGCTCGCTACCTGGGAGATCCCAGCCTGGCCGAGGACGTGTTCCAGAACACGTTCCTCCAGGTTCAC
The DNA here is from genome assembly GCA_963771445.1 of uncultured Planctomycetota bacterium. GTDB lineage: Bacteria > Planctomycetota > Planctomycetia > Isosphaerales > Isosphaeraceae > JAKAUH01. Next base: position 29,508 of record CAVYTQ010000013.1, read on the forward strand.
ATGAAGCGCGGGCTGTTCGAGAACGGACGGCCCTTTCGCCCCTGGCTCTACGCGATCGCGACCCACCAGGCGGTGGATTCGCTGCGGAAGGCCGGGCGGCACCCGACAATCAGCCTGGATCAGCGCGTCGGCGGCAACTCGCGCGAGTCGGAGGCCGGCAACCTGATCGACCTCCTGATCGGCGACGAGGACAGCCCGCTCTCGAGGCTGCAGGAGTCCGAGCGGCACCAGTGGGTGCGCGATTGTATCGATCGCCTGCCCGAGACGCTCCGCCAGACCCTGATCCTTGCCTATCACCAGGATCTGAAGTACCGCGAGATCGCCGAGATCCAGAAGATTCCGGTAGGGACCGTGAAGTCACGCCTGCATGCTGCCCTGGAAAAGCTCCAGCAGATGGCAAGGGCGACCAGGCACGACGAGGATGAGTGACGCCATGAAAGCCGATGAGATGATCGATTTTGCACTAGGCCAGGTGGACGGGGTCGAGCGGGAACGGCTCGAGCGCCGCCCTCCGCGACGACGGCGACCAGGCCGCCCGGGTTGAGCGCCTGCGAATCGCGATCCACCGGCTGTGCGATGACGGGACCTCATTCGAGCATCCCCCGGACCTGGCGCGGAGAACGGTTGCATTCGTCGCCAAGAATCGGAGGCGGTCACCGTCGTTGGCCGATTTGGCGCCGATCCGCGTCCCTTTTCGCTGGGCGGATTTCGCCGTCGCCGCCGGCATCTTCATCGCCGGCGTGCTGACGCTCCTGCCGGCCGTCCAGCGGTCACGCGAGCGGATGAGCCAGGCGGGATGCGTCTTCAACCTCCAGCAGCTCGGCAACAGCCTGGGTCAGTACGCGTCGATCAAGCAGCTCATGCCGTATCCCCAGCCGAACCACGCCGACGCCCCGGCCGGGTCCTTCGCTTCCATGCTCCACGACGCCGGCGTGCTCGACGACGCCAGCTTGCTCGATTGCCCGTGCAACGGGCCGGGCCGCCCGGTGGAATCCGAGCTCGTCGGCTTCGACCAGCTCGAGCACATCCGGCGGACCGACCGCGAGCGCGTACAATCGCCTGGTGTCGTTCGACTACGCCTACAACATCGGCTATCGCCACACCACGCCGCCGTCCGACCCGTTCAACTCCGGGCTTGCCTCTCAGATTCCCGTGCTGGCCGACCAGCCCAACCACGATAATGCGCGGATTCGGGACGGCAACAGCCTCAACCACGGCGGACGCGGGCAGAACGTCCTGTTCGGCGACAGCAGTGTCCGGTGGCTCCGCAGCCGGCAGGTCAGCCCGGTCGACCCGGACCTCTATCTCAACAACAACCATCAGCCCCGGCCGGGCATCTCGGCCCTGGATTCCGTCCTGGTCCCCAGCCACACGCCGTTCAGCGGCTGGTGATGCCCGCCGAAGCGATCGCGACGTGTCGGATCATCGAAGGGAGGGCGTGGGACTCGCTCCGGCGAAGTCCCCGACCCTCCCTTTCGCTTGCGCCGGTCCGACCGATCTCGCGACCCCGGCCGGTCAATCACTGACAAATGTCCTGGAATCGGCAGGCTCGTGATGATAGCATGATCGGTGCCGGCTCTCGCGGGTGAGAGGTCGAGCGTTGCGGCGGGAGGACCGATGGAAGTACCGATCCTGGTTTGTGGCTGTGGGATGCGGATCCGGGCGCCGGGTGCGCGTCCGGGCCGTGTGGGTCGATGCCCGTCATGCGGCGGGCGGCTCGAGGTGCCGGAAGCTCCAGCCCCACTAGAAGACATGGAGCCGGTGTCCGAGATCGCGCTCGCAGATTCACGCCGGACCTTCACCGAGCCGACACCGACCGCGCTCAGTCCGGCGCGCACGGGCTCGAAGAAGCGGAAGCGCGGTTCCTCTCGCGGCACCCGCAGCCCGTCCGGCACCGTCCAGCCGATGGCGGACGGTGTCCTGCCGCTGCTCTCGCAGCCGGAGAAGGGGTGGCTGGTCAGCGTCCTCTATCCGCTCCGAGGCGCCGAGAGCCTGGCGATGCTCGCCTCGCTGAGCCTGCTCTTCTGGATCTTCGGCGTGCTGGTCGTCGAGTACTGCCTTCAGGCCATGAACGACACGGCCTCGCAGGGCGCCGGGCTGCTCGGAATCCTGTTCGTGATCATTGCGCTCGTGCCGGTGGTCGTCCTCTCGCCGATGATCCTGTCGTACTGGCTCCAGTACCTCGGCCGCATCCTGGTCACCAGCGCCCAGGGAGACTGTGCCCCGCCGCGCATGCCCGACCGAAACTTCGACGGCCTCTTCAACGGGATGAGCCCGTGGTTTATCTGGCTGGTCCTGGGCCTGGGGCTCGGGTTGCTGCCGGCGATCGGGCTGGCCCGCCCGGCCGAGGCCGAGCCCGTCGGCAATTCCGCCTGGCTGGCGGCGGCACTGGCCATCGTAGCCTTGCCGTACATCCTGGCCGCGCTGATGCTCTGCTTCATCCACGACGACACCTTCGCCGCGATGCCGTGGGGCGTGCTGCTGGCACTCGTCCGGCTCGGCCCGGGTTTCCTGGTGCTCTCCGGCCTGATCCTTTGCGGCCTGGGACTGGTCGGAGGAAGCTTTGCGCTGGCCCTGTGGATCCGCTCGCGTGCCTTCTGGCCCTACCTGCTCGTCGCGCTCTTCTGCATCATGGGCCTCCAGTGGATGCAGATGGTCATCATGCGTCTGCTGGGGATCTACTATTTCCACCACAAGGCCGGCCTGCGCTGGCAGAACGCCGACCTGCGGTGGGGGGTCAATTGGAGGCTGTGACGAAGTCCTCCTGGATCGTCCTGCCTACTTCCCCGCCGGCGCCGCCAGGATCGGCGCGCGACTCGTCGTCCAGCGCCTTGAGATTCTTGCCCGTGAACTGCTCGAACAGACCGTCGTCATAGCGGCCCTCGCGCAAAGCCGCGTTGAGCTTGCGGACGATCGACCGGTCGTACTTCGCCGACAGGTAGGCCAGGAACGCCGCCGAGACCCGGTAGCTGCTGTCGTGATGTGCTGTGCGCGGATTGATCCGACCGAGGTTCTCCGGCTCGTACTTGAAGAACCGGACGTAATCGCTGATCCCCTCGACCAGCCACCCGGGCTGCTTCCCGCGCCGATAGGACTGGACGACGTGCGTGGTCTCGTGAACCATCGCCCCGACGTCCTTCTGATTGCCCTTGAAATAGTCGACCGAGCCGAGAATCCGGTTGCCGGAGGCCTCCGCCACGCCGCGATATGTCTTCGAGATCTTCATCCGGATGAGCCGCGGCGGTCGAAACCCGTTGCTCGCCAGCTCGTCGTTGATCATTGGGTAGGCTCGCTCGCACGTCCGCGCCACCTGGTCGGCCCAGTCCTTCAGCTCGGGCGCGTCGGTGACATCCACGACGAACTCGACCGGGTAGAGGAACACCGGCACCGGAGGGTCCGACACCAGATCCAGCTCGCGGATGGCGATCGGCGCGGTCGTCGCGCCCGGCTTGATCCGGATCGCCCGGACCGGCTCCTTCTGCGCCTCGCCTCGCGCGATGCCGTCGGTGAACCCGGCCAGTTTCCGGAAAGTCTGGCCGTCGGCCGAGACCTCGAGCGCCCCCTCGGCGATCTTGCCGCTACCATCCGGCCGGCCTGTGGTCACGGCGATTGACCTGACGTTCACCGGCCGGTCGAGCACCAGCGTGAAATGATCGTCGGCCGAGGCCGGCTTCTCCGTCGCGAAGAACGTGGCCATCCGACCGTCATAGGCGAGCTGGCGGATCTCGTCGCCGTGCGTGGGCAGCGTCGTCTTGACCGTCGCCGCGATCGGCTCCTGGCCCCGCGCCGTCCCCAGGATCAGGACGAGACCTGACAGGGCCGTCGGGATCGGCCATTTCGCGTACAGCATGGAGGTTCAGCACCCTTGGAGGAAAGACCGTTGCATTATCGCCGGGCGTCCAGCACGGAGCGCACGGCCCTCAACAGGATATCCAGCTCGTCGTCGCCGATCACCAGGGGCGGCATCAGGTAGACCACGTCCTTGAAGGGGCGAACCCAGACGCCCTGGTCCACGAACCGTGGTCGCAGCGCGAACACGTCCGTGCCCTCCTCAAGCTGGACGACGCCGATGGCTCCGCGGGCCCGGACGTCGACGACACCCGGCATCGCCCGGCACGGCTCGAGCCCCTCGCGCAGCCGGGCCTCGATCTGCCGCACCCGATCTTCCTTCGGCTCGCGCTCGAAGAGGTCGAGCGATGCGTTCGCCGCGGCACAGGCCAGCGGATTGGCCATGAAAGTCGGCCCGTGCATGAGCGCGGCATCCCAGTCGTCGGCCAGGAACGCCGCGAAGACCTCCTCGGTCGCCAGCGTGGCACCCATCGTGATTGTGCCGCCGGTCAGCGCCTTCCCCAGGCAGAGGATGTCGGGAGCGATCCCGGCCGTCTCGCAGGCGAACCGGTCGCCCGTCCGCCAGAACCCGGTCGCGATCTCGTCGGCGATGAACAGGATGCCGTGCGCCGTCGCCAACCCACGGAGCGACGCCAGGACCTCCGGCGAGTGGAACCGCATCCCGCCCGCGCCCTGGACCAGCGGCTCGACGATCATCGCGGCCGTCTCGTGGGCGTGCCGGGTCAGGAACCGATCGAGCTCGGCCAGGCCCGCCGCGTTCTTGGGGAGATCGACGACGTGATGGCGGGCCAGGCAACCTGCGAAAGCCCGGTGCATCGACCGCTCGGGGTCCGACACCGACATCGCGCCGAAGGTGTCGCCGTGGTAGCCGTTGGTGAAGCAGAGGAACCGCGTCCTGCCCGACTGTCCGCGATTGAGCCAGTATTGCAGCGCGATCTTGAGCGCGACCTCGACGGCGATCGATCCCGAGTCGGTGAAGAACACGCGGGAGAGCCCGGTCGGCGCCATCGCAGCGAGCCGAGCGGCGAGGGTCAGGGCGGGCTCGTGCGCCAGGCCGCCGAACATGACGTGCGGCATCGCCGCGAGCTGCCCCTCGACGGCCGATCGGATGTGCGGATGGTTATACCCGTGGCAGGCGCTCCACCACGACGCGATCCCGTCGACCAGCTCGCGGCCGTCGGCCAGGACGATCCGGCAGCCGTGCGTCCGCGCGACCGCTAGCGGAGGCGGCGCAACTTTCATCTGGCAATACGGCAGCCAGGCGTGTGGCAAGCCCCGGGTGTACCAGTCGGGCGCGGAATTGGCGTCAGGCATGATCGAGATCGCGGAGCGTCCTCAGGGCCAGGGGAGGGGCCGCGCACCACCGTTCATCGGGCTTTCCCTCGAGCCTGGGCAACTCGATGAGCGGCAGGGCCGGGCCGCCGTAGTGTCGCAGGGCCGCGACCGTCTCGGCAAGACCGACGCCCTCGGCCGATTCCGAGACTACGACGACATCCAGCACGGCCTCCGCCGCCTCCAGGGCAGCCAGCGCCGTGAGCGTGTGGCTGATTGCGCCCAGGTACGTTCCGGTCACCAGGATCGCCGGATCGCCGAGCTCGGCGATGAGGTCCAGGCAGGTGCCGTCGTCCGCGATCGGCGACATCACCCCGCCTGCGCCTTCGATCAGGCGGAACGAGGCCGAGCCTGCCCGGCTGGTCGCTTCCCTGCAGAAGCCGCTGACGTCCGAGAGCTTCACGCTCCGACCCTCGCGCCGAGCGGCCTCGTGCGGCGACAGCGGCGCCGCGAACCGCCAGGGAGAGATGGTGTGGATCCGGTCCGGTGAGGGCTCGACCCCCAGGCTGCGCAGGATCAGCGCCGGGTCGCTCTCGGGGTCGCCGTCGTCGAAGCCCGAGACGACCGGCTTGAGCGCCGCGACCTCCTTGCCCATTGCTCGCAATTGATGGCAGAGGATCGTGGTCACGAGCGTCTTGCCGACGCCCGTGCCGACTCCGGTGATGAAGAGGCGTTGCATGATTCGTGGCACCAGGTCTCAGGCATAGCCGTGTTGTTTCAGCAGGGCCGCCGCCCGCTCGATCGGCTCGGCCTCGTGCATCGCGGAGAACGCGAACCGCAGCCGCGCGGTTCCCGCGGGCACCGAGGGCGGGCGGATGGCGACGACCAGCAGCCCGTGCCGCTCGAGCATCGCCGAGGCCGCCAGGGCGCGAGCGGGCTCGCCCAGGACGACGGGGACGATCGGGCTCTCCGCGGGCGGCCGTCCCAGCGCGTCGGTGAAGAGCCGGGCATTGTCGAGCGGTCGGGCCCGCCGGTCGGGCTCGTCGCGGAGGATGCGAAGGGCGGCCGCGGCCGCCGCGATCGTCGCTGGCGGCAGACCCGTCGTGAACATCAGGGTCCGCGCGCGGTTCTCAAGCCAGGCGATCACGTCGGCCGCCGCGCAAACGTATCCGCCGCAGCCGCCGAGCGCCTTGGACAGCGTCCCCATCTGCACGTCGGCCGCCTGCGACGGTAGGACGCCCAGCCCATGCGCGTCGTCGGTCAAGAGCCACGCGTCGTGATCGCGCGCCAGCTCGGCCAGGGCACCGACGCGGCCCCGGTCGCCATCCATGCTGAAGACCGTCTCGGTGAGGATCAGGCATCGCCCGGCGCGTCCTCGCTCGGCGTCCAGCAGCGCCCGGCAGTGACCGACGTCGTTGTGGTCGAACCGTAGCACGGTCGCTCCCGACAACCTCGCGCCGTCCCACATGCAGGCGTGGCAGAGCCGATCGGCGAGGATCAGGTCCTCCTGACCCACCAGGGCCGGGATGACGCCGACGTTCGCCAGGTATCCGCTGCCGAAGACCAGGGCCCGCTCGGTCCCCTTCATCTCCGCGAGCAGCGTTTCCAGCTCGCCATGGAGCGGGTGATTGCCCGTGACCAATCGAGAGGCCCCCGCACCGACTCCAAATCGCTCGAGCGCCTCGCGTGCCGCGGCGATCACGGCCGGATGGTGGGCCAGGCCGAGGTAATCGTTGCAACTGAATGAGACCAGCTCGCGGCCGTCGCGGATCACCCGACCGCCGCCGGGACGCACCGTCATGACGGGCCGGCGGCGCAGCCCGGCGCGCCTCCGCGGCGTCGAGCTGGCCGCGGGCAAAGTCGCGGAGCGCCGGCATGGGTTGACTTCCTCCCGGGAAATGCGTCTATTGCTGATGGACCCATGCCAATGTAAGTGAGGCCATCGATGGTGATCAACGCCGAAACCCGCGCAGCGCGTCAGGATCGTCCCGCCGTCCGCCACGACTGGACGCTCGACGAGGTGCTCGACCTCTTCCGCTTGCCCTTCAACGACCTGCTCTTCCGGGCCCAGACGGTCCATCGCGCCCACTTCGACGCCAACACCGTGCAGGTCTCGACGCTCCTCTCGATCAAGACAGGCGGTTGCCCTGAAGACTGCGCCTACTGTCCTCAAAGCGCCCATTATCACACGAATGTGGCATCCGACCGCCTGATGGCGAAGGATGCCGTGATGAACGAGGCGCGGCGGCGGCGTGATGCGGGCGCGATGCGCTTCTGCATGGGAGCGGCGTGGCGGTCGCCGCGCGATGCCGACGTCGAGAAGGTCGCCGAGCTGATCGGCGCCGTTAAGGAACTGGGAATGGAGACCTGCGCAACGCTCGGGATGCTCACCCGGGGTCAGGCCGAGCGGCTCCAGCAGGCCGGGCTCGACTTCTACAACCACAACCTGGACACGTCGGCCTCGCACTACGGTCAGGTCATCAGCACGCGGACCTACCAGGAGCGGCTGGATACGCTCGAGAACGTCCGCGCGGCCGGGATGAACGTCTGCTGCGGCGGCATCCTCGGGTTAGGTGAGGGCGAAGAAGATCGCGCCGAACTGCTGCGGACGCTGGCCAACCTGCCCGAGCATCCCGAGAGCGTACCGATCAACCAGCTCGTTCGCGTGGAAGGTACACCGCTGGCCGACGCCGAGGCCGTCGACCCGCTTGATTTCGTGAGGGCGATCGCCGTGGCGCGGATCCTGATGCCCCGGTCGTTCGTCCGGCTCTCCGCCGGCCGCGAAGGGATGAGCTCCGAGCTGCAGGCGCTCTGCTTCCTGGCCGGGGCCAACTCCATCTTCTACGGCGAGCGGCTGCTCACGACGCCCAACCCGTCCACCCATGCCGATCGTCGACTGTTGGATCGGCTCGGCATTCGGCCGATGGTCCTCGCGACGAGCCCGACCGCGCTGACGACCTCGGACCAGGAAGCCGAACTGGCAGGAGAACGCACGCGGAATGTATGAATCGCTTTCGACGATTCATGCTCGGTCATGCGAGATCAGAGGACGGCCAAGGCACCGCTGGTTACACCGTACTGATTGCTGGCCTTGAGGTCCCTCCAGAGCTGCCGGGCGTCCCGGCGGCCCGCAAGGGCCTCCTGGTAGAGCCGCAGGATTCGCTCGACGGCCCCAGGCCCCTCGTCGAGGAATTCTACTCGCAGGCGAGGGGCCGCGTGCTTCAACAGCCGGGGAAGGAACTGCGCGGCGGTCTGCGGCACGGCGTTGAAGAGGGTATTGCGACAGCCGACGTCGGCCGTCAGCGGATGCTCGGCGCCCGACGCGGTCGCGCAGCCGCACGTCGTGCCGATCGCACGGGCGGCCGCAATTGGTCGCATCGGTCCCGGGCGACAGGAACGCGCAGTAGACGCAGTGCTCCATGTGAAACATCGGGATGCGCTGATGGATCACCACCTCGAGCCATGACGAGGGCGTCGCGTCGAGGAGGTCGATGAGCTGGTCGACGTTCAGGTCGTAGGAGGCGGTGACCCGCAGGGCGCCGCGCGAGCGGAGCAGCTCCACCGCGAGCGGGTTGGCCGCGTTCATCGAGAAGTCGGCGACGAACGGCACTCCGCGCCCGGAGCAGAAGCGCATCCCGCCCGCGTTCCGCACGAGCAGCCCGTCGGCGCCTCGGCCGGCCAGGTGCTTGAAAAGGTTGGCCTCGCCGGGCTTCTCGATTCGCGGCGTCGCCAGGTAGACGGCCGCGCCGCCCTCGCGGGCCGCGGCGACGGCGTCCGCGTATTCCTTGATGTCCTGGTAGTCGGCGTAGATCGTCCGGATGCCCGCGGCAACCGCGGCGCGGATCTGATCGGTGCGGCGACAGAGCGCCGTCAGCTCGACGGCGGGTGCGGTTTCGGGATCGGTGGCGGGCCGCTCGCGCTCGCGCAGGGCGATGATCGGCGACAGGAGGCCCGGCAGGACGGGACCCTCGGCGAGCGGGTGCGCGGGAGGGGCGGATGCCGCCTCGTCGAGCCGGGTCACCAGCTCGCGACGGAGCTGGTTCAGCAGGCTCATCGGCACCATGGGCTCGCCGCCGATCGACGCCTCGAGGTCTCGCAGCCGGTAGATCGTGCCGCCGAGCCGGCCGAGCTGGGTGCGCGAACAGGCCCTCGTCGGCAGGCCGGGCGTCGGCCCGGGCCAGCGGGTCGGAGGCGACGACCGACGCGACGTGGCCGGTCGATGTCCGCCCCTCGATCCGGACGGGCTCGCCGGTGATCGCGGTGATGTGGAGGTCCAGCTCGACCTTGCGACCCGGCGGGCCCTCGTACGACCGGCGCAGGCGGCCGGTCAGCTCGGGGTCGTCGGTCTTCCACACGCGACCGCCGCGGACGATCGCACGGAGGTCGATCGCGTCGCGGCCGAACCGCAGCTCGACCGGCCCGGCGCAACCGGCCTCGGGTTCGGACTGCGCCTCGGGGTCCCCGCGACGGCTGCCGGCCAGCGGGATCACCTCGTAAACTCGGCCTCCCTGCTCGTCGCGACCAGCCGCCTCGTCGCCGTCGAACACCAGGCCATCCCCCGGCTTGACCGGCGCGGTCGCGCGGATCCGGACGCCGGCCGCCGTCACGGACTCGACGACGCCCAGGTCGATCCCCCGCTTCTTGGCGTAGTCGCCCCGCACGAGGACCTTGTGGTTGTTGCCGTCGAGGAAGCCGTGCGAGAACCCTCGGGAGAACGAGAGCTCCATCTCGCGGACGTCCCGCGGCGTGAACTCGACCGGCCTGCCGGCTCATGGCGGCGTCGATGGCCGCGCGGTAGTGCCTCGTGATGTTGGCCACGTACTCGGGCGACTTGAGCCGGCCCTCGATCTTGAGGCTGGCCACGCCCAACTCGATCAGGCGCGGGACCAGGTCGTAGGCCGCCAGGTCCTGGGGGCTCAGCAGGTATCGGACATCATCCAGGTCGACGATCCTGCCGTCGCAGACGATCTGGTAGGGCATCCGGCAGGCCTGGGCGCATTCGCCGCGGTTGGCCGACCGCCCGCCGAGCGCCTCGCTGGTCAGGCACTGCCCCGAGTAGGCCACGCAGAGTGCCCCGTGGACGAAGACCTCGACGGGCAGCTCGGTCTCGCGGCGGATGCGGCCGATCTCGGCGAGCGACAGCTCGCGGGCGAGGATCACGCGCGAGCAGCCCAGCTCGCGGGCCAGCTCGACGCCGTCGCGGCTGGTGACGGACATCTGGGTCGAGCCGTGGATCTCGAGGTCGGGAGCGATCGCGCGGATCACGCGGGTCAGCCCGATGTCCTGGACGATCACCGCGTCGACGCCGGCCGCGGCGATCTCGCGCACCGCCGCCTCCAGGCCCGGCAGCTCGTCGGTGAAGACCAGGGTGTTCAGGGTGACGTACCCTCGGACGCCGCGCCGGTGCACGAGCCCCATGATCTCGGGCAGCTCGGCGCCGTCGAAATTGTCGGCGCGCATCCTGGCATTGTGCCGCGCCAGGCCGAAATAGACCGCGTCGGCGCCGTTCTCGACGGCCGCGATAAGGCAGGTCCGGTCGCCGGCTGGCGCCAGCAGTTCGGGCCTTGCCTGGACGGTGCCGAGCCCCGGTTGTGTTGCGTCGAAGGTCCGCGGTCCGATCCCGGGCCGCTCCGCTGCCGCCGATGCCATGCCGATCCCCGTTGCCGGGGTCTCCCGCCGTGAACCGAACTGCCTCGGTCGCCCGATCCGGATCGTCGGGCGGCCATCGTGAATTATAGGCGGATGGCCGTCCCGGCGCAGCCCGCCTGGAAATCGCGAGTCGCGTCGGCGCTATATGGTAATCCATAGGGATTCTCATAGAATGGCTGGCTACGCGGTTGGCGACACTTTCCGGACGGAAAAGCTCCGGCCAGCCCGGCAAGGACCAGGGCCCATTTCCCGGTCCACGGAAATCCCGAGCCCGACCAGCCAAGTCGCTCGGTCGGCTTGCGGGGTGCGCTGACACAGGCAGTACGGGAAATCGATGAAGATGAGCGAGAAAGGGTCGAAGCAAGGCAAGCTCTCGGCGGTCGTGAGCCAGCATCAGTCGGACATCCTGGCGAGCTGGATTCGGGAGCAGGGACGGGTGAGGGGACGAGCGGGCGCCTCGCTGGGCGAAGCCGAGCTGCGCGACCAGTGCAGCGAGTTCCTCCGGACCTTCGGCGCGGCCCTCAAGCAGGCGGCCGGCGCCGACATCGAGGCCGTCGAGTGGAAGGACGTCCGGGGGATGCTCGAGGACCTGTCGAAGGCCCGGGTCGCCCTGGGCTTCAGCCCTTCCGAAACGGCGTCCTTCGTCATGTCGTTGAAGCGCCCCTATTTGTCTCGATAAGCCAGGGGCTCGGCGTAGACGCCCAGGGCGATGCCACCTGGGAGGCCACCGAGCTGCTGGACCGCCTGGCCCTGTACACGACCGAGGTCTATCAGAACGCCAGGGAAGACATCATCAGGCGGCAGCAGGAGGAGATGCTCGAGTTGTCGACGCCCGTCGTGACGCTCTGGAAGGGCATCCTGGCCCTGCCGATGATCGGCACGCTCGACAGCGCGCGTACCCAGATGGTGATGGAGAGCCTCCTCCAGAAGATCCTGGAGACCGGCTCGACCATCGCGATCATCGACATCACGGGGGTGCCGACCGTGGATACGCTGACGGCCCAGCACCTCCTGAAGACGGTCACCGCCGCGCGGCTGATGGGGGCCGAATGCATCATCAGCGGCATCCGGCCGCAGATCGCCCAGACGATCGTCCACCTGGGCGTGGACCTCGGTAACATGGTCACGAAGGGGTCGCTGGCGGATGCGTTCGCCGTCGCCCTGGAGCGCACCAACCGGACGGTCGTCCGGGTGCGTTCGACCCGGGACGCCGCCGCTCCGGGCGTGGACACGCCGGCCTGAGCCGAACTGCGGATACGGGAGCATGCCCGGCACCGTGCCGAGTCCGGGTCGAGCGGCCGAGTGGCGGAGTGGACCGGACCGTGACCGTCCGGGACGCACGGCGGTGAACGCGGAACTCGAGAGGCCAACATGGAGCGCATACCGATCCTGCGGATGGGTCCTTTCCTGCTGGTGACCATCCAGGTCGACCTGCACGACCGGCTGGTCATGGCCTTGCAGGACGACCTGACCGAGCGGATCAGCCGCACCGGGGCCAACGGCGTGCTGATCGACATCTCGGGGCTCGACATGGTCGACTCGTTCATGGGGCGGATGATCGCCGATATCGCCAGCATGTCGCGGATCCTCGATGCCGAGACCGTCGTGGTCGGCATGCGCCCGGCGGTCGCGATCACCCTGGTCGAGCTGGGCCTGGCGCTGCCGGGCGTGCGCACGGCCCTCGACGTCGAGAGGGGGATGGCCCTGTTGAAAGCCTCCCGGGGCCTGCGAATCGGGAAGGAGGAGGACGGTGATCTCGAAGACTGACACCCTGGAGGTCCGCTCTTCGACCGACATCGTCCTGATCCGGCAGGCCGTGAGGAAATGGACCGCCGAGCTGGGGTTCAGCCTGGTTGACCAGACCAAGATGATCACGGCCGCGAGCGAGTTGGCACGGAATACGCTGGAGTATGGCGGCGGTGGCGTGGTCATGTTCGAACGGCTCGAGCTAGCGTCGCGGCGCGGCCTGCGGCTCACGTTCGAGGACCACGGACCGGGGATTCCGGACATCGCGCAGGCCTTGACCGACGGCTTCACCAGCGGGGACGGGATGGGACTGGGACTCGGCGGCTCCCGCCGGCTGGTCAACGAGTTCGAGATCGACTCGCGCGTCGGGGAAGGCACGAGGGTGGCGATCACGAGGTGGAAATGATCGGGGCGGTCCGGCCGTCGATGACGATGGTGATCGATCACCCGGCCAAGGTGGGCGAGGCCCGCCGGTGCGCCGCGATCGTCGCCGGGCGGCTGGGAGTCGCCGAGAGCGACCGCGGCCGGCTGGCATTGGTGGTCACCGAGGCGGCGACCAACCTGGCCAAGCACACGCCCCGCGGCGAGTTCGTCATCCAGGGCTGGAGGGGACCCGACGATCGGCCGGTGGTCGATGTCCATGCGGTCGACGCGGGCCCGGGCATGGGCGACGTCGGGCGTTGCCTGGTCAACGGCTACTCGACCGCGGGCTCGTCGGGGACGGGGCTGGGTGCCATCTCGCGCGTGGCCGACCGGTTTGCGATCCACTCGGCGCCCGGGGTGGGGACCGCGCTCTGGGCCCGGATCGGCCTCGGGCCGGCCCGTCCGCGCGAGGCGCGACGATGGAGCTGGGGATGATCGGGGTGGCGGCGGCCGGGCAGGATGCCTGCGGCGACGAGTGGGCCGCCCTGACGCGAGGGGGGATGGAATTCCTGCTGGTGGTCGACGGCCTGGGCCACGGCCCGCAAGCCGCCGAGGCGTCGGCGGGGGCGGTCGCCGCGTTCCGGGCCTCGTCCTCGGCCGAGCCGGGCGAGATCATCGCGGCCACCTCCGAGGCGATCCGCGGCACTCGCGGCGCGGCCATGGCCATCGCTCGAGTTGACGCTCGCCGCGGCCAGGTCCGGTTCGCCGGGGTGGGGAACATCGCCGCCGTGGTCGTCGATCGGGCCACCGCCCGCACCACCAGCATGGTCTCGATGAACGGGACCGTCGGGCATGCCGTGCACCGCATCCAGGCCTTCGACTACGAGTGGACCGACGACGCCGCGATCCTGCTCCATTCCGACGGACTGGACGGGCGGTGGGACCTGTCGCGACACCCGGGGTTGGCGATGCGGCACCCGCGCTGATCGCGGGCCTGCTGTACCGCGACCACCGGCGCGAGCGGGACGACGTGACCGTACTCGTGGCCGCGCGGGGGGCATGAAGCATGGGCGTCCGGCCGCTGCTGTCCGTCGAGGTCCGCCTCGAGCCCGACATCGTGCTGGCGCGGCAGCGAGCCCGCCAGATCGCGGGCCTGCTGGGATTTACCCAGCTCGACCAGACGCGCATCGCGACCGCCACGTCCGAGATCGCCCGCAACGCCTTCCAGTACGCCGGCGGGGGCCGCGTCGAGTTCCAGATCGACGAGGGGCCGCCGGTCGGGATCGCGATCCGCATCCGCGAGCGCGGGCCGGGCATCCGCGACCTCCAGTCGATCATGGACGGCCGGTATGTCTCGGAGACCGGGCTCGGCGTCGGCATTATCGGGGCGCGCCGGCTGATGGACCGGTTCGAGATCGAGTCGCAGGAGTCGGCGGGCGCCTGCGTCGTGATGGCCAAGTACCTGCCCGCGCGGACCGTCGCGCCGGGGCCCAAGGACCTGGCGAGCATCGCGACCGAGCTGGCGCGCCATGTCCCGCAGGGGGTCATCGATGAGGTCCAGCAGCAGAACCAGGAACTGCTCGCCGCCCTCCAGGAGCTGCGGGAGCGCCAGGCCGAGATCGCGCGGATCCACTCGCGCGAGCTGGTCGAGACCAATCGCGGTGTCGTCGCGCTCTACACCGAGCTCGACGAGAACACCCGGCGCGCTCAAGCGGCTGTCGGAGCTGAAGTCCCGGTTCCTCTCGGAGATGAGCCACGAGCTGCGCTCGCCCCTGACCTCGATCCGCAGCCTGAGCGGCTTCCTGCTCGACCGCGGCGACGGCGAACTGACGGGCGAGCAGGAGAAGCAGGTGCTGCTGATCCGCAAGGCGGCCGAGGAGCTGATGGGGCTGGTCGACGACCTGCTCGACCTGGCCCGGGTCGAGGCGGGCAAGGCCGTGGTCCGCGCGTCGTGGTTCGACGTCCGCAAGCTGTTCGACGACCTGGAGGCGACGATCCGGCCGATCATCGAGAGGTCGGCCGTCGCGCTGGTGTTCGACGAGGGCCCGGAAGGCCTCCGGCTCTACACCGACGAGGGCAAGCTGACGCAGGTCCTGCGCAACTTCCTCTCGAACGCCGTCAAGTTCACCGAGCGGGGGGAGATCCGGATGTCGGCGCGGCTCGAGCTCGAGGACCGCATCTCGATCGAGGTGGCGGACACCGGGATCGGGATCGCCGCCGGGGACCTCGCGCGGGTCTTCGAGGATTTCAGCCAGATCGACAACCCCCTCCAGCGGCGGACCAAGGGGACCGGCCTGGGGCTGCCGCTGGCGCGGAAGCTGGCCGACGTCCTCGGCGGCAGCGTGGACGTGCGGAGCCGGCCGGGGGTCGGCTCGACCTTCGTGGTGAACATCCCTCGCATCTATCGGCCCCGGGACGACGAGGCCCAGCCGGCCGGTTCGTCCGGCGCAGCCCGCGTCGAGCCTCGGCTGGCGGCCCGCGTGCTGATCGTGGACGATCGCGAGGACGCCCGCTATGCTATGAGGTCGATCCTGCTCAGGATGGGCGTGCTCGACGTCGCGGAGGCGTCCGGCGGCGACGAGGCGATCGCCCGGATCCGCGCCGAGCGCCCCGAGCTGGTGATCCTCGACCTCGGACTGTCGGACATGACCGGTCTCCAGGTCCTCGACCGGCTCGAGGCCGACGCCGATTGCCGCGATATCCCGGTGGTGATTCATACGTCGAGGTCCCTGGATGAGAGCGAACGCAGTCTCTTGAGCGGCCGCGTGGCGGCCGTCCTGGACAGGAGCACGCTGGGGCGGGACGACGCGTCCACGCGGCTGCGGGACTGCCTGGCGAAGCTCGACCTGGGCGGAGTCAGGGGGCGCGGGCCGGAGCCGATCCAATGAGCGATCCCACCGCAATGCGGATCCTGCTGGTCGACGACGACGAGTCGAAGCGCTACCTGATCTCCCGGACCCTCCGCCGCGCCGGCTACAAGATTGAGGAGGCAGTCAGCGGCAACCAGGCCCTGCGGATGGCGCTGCGCGGCCCGACCTGGTGATCCTGGACGTTAAGCTGCCCGACCTGGACGGGTTCGAGGTGTGCCGCCGGATCAAATCCGACCCGGCCACGCGAAGCATCCCGGTGCTGCACGTCTCCAGCACGTTCGTCGACATCGGGGACAAGGTGCAGGGGCTCGATAGCGGCGCCGACGGGTACCTGACGAGCGTGGCGGAGCCGCTCGAGCTGCTGGCGACGGTCCGGGCGCTGTTGCGGCCCGCCGCGCCGAGGACGCGGCCGAGCTCTCGGCCCGGCACTGGCAGGCGACCTTCGACACGATCAGCGACGGGGTTATGCTGCTCGACGCCGAGGCGCGGGTGGTGCAAGTCAACCGGACGCTCGAGCGGCTGCTGGGCCTTCCCTGGAGCGACCTGGTGGGCCACGAAGTGCCGGCGATGCTCGGCGGCGACGAGCCGGCGCGGGCGATCTTCGACCAGATGCGCGAATCCGGCGAGCGGTCGTCGCGTGACGTCTCGCTCGGCGAGCTGTGGCTGCGGCTGAGCATGGACCCGATCCGCGACGCGGCGAATGTCCCGCGGGGCGCCCTGTGCCTGGTGACCGACATCACGGGCCTGAAGCGGCTGGAGATGCAGCTACTCGAGCAGGCCCGCCGGCTGCGGGAGGACGACCGCCGCAAGGACGAGTTCCTGGCGATGCTGGGTCACGAGCTGCGCAATCCCCTGGCCCCGCTGTCGCACGCGCTCGACCTGATCGGGTCGCCGGGCCTGCCGGTCGACGTGTCGGCCGAGGCGCTCGAGATCGCCCGGCGGCAGGTCCGCCACATGGCCCGCCTGGTGGAGGACCTGCTCGACCTCTCGCGGATCACCCGCGGCAAGATCGGCCTGCGCAAGCAGGCCGTCGACTTCCGCGCGATCGTCGAGCACGCCATCGAGTCGAGCCGGCCGCAGATGGAGGCTCGCCGGCACGAGCTCACGGCCGAGGTCTGCCCGGAATCCCTGCCGATGCCGGGCGATCCGACCCGCCTCGAGCAGATCGTGACCAACCTGCTGAACAACGCCGCCAAGTACACCGAGCCGGGCGGTCGGGTGGCGGTGAGCCTGTCGCGCCAGGACGGCGAGGCCGTGCTGTCGGTCTGCGACTCGGGGATCGGGATCACCGCGGAGATGCAGCGGAGCATCTTCGACCTGTTCGTCCAGGTCGACCAGTCGCTCGACCGGGCGCAGGGCGGCCTGGGGATCGGGCTGACGCTCGTCCGCAGCCTGACCGAGCTGCACGGCGGCACGATCAGCGTGGCGAGCGAGGGCCCCGGGCTCGGCAGCGAGTTCATCGTCCGCCTGCCCGTCCAGGCCGCGGAACCGGTCGCCGTGCCAGAATGCCCCGTGCCCGAGCCTGCCGCGCGGCCCGTGCAGCGCGTCCTGCTGGTCGACGACAACCGCGACAGCGTGCCGCACGCTGGCGCTGGTCCTCCAGTTGCGGGGGTTCGAGGCCCGGCATGCCGGCGACGGGCCGAAGGCCCTCGAGATCGCCGGGGACTGGAGTCCCGACGCCGTCGTGCTCGACATCGGCCTGCCGGGCATGGACGGCTACCAGGTCGCCGCCCGCATCCGCGCGCTCGGGGGCGACCGACAGCCGACCCTGATCGCACTCACGGGCTACGGCGGTGTCGATGCCCGTCGACTCGCGCTGGATTCAGGATTTGATCATCATTTCGTCAAGCCCGTGGATCTAGATGAATTGTCCGGTGTCCTGGCGGCCGCGGCCCCACGCGGGACCCCCGGCGGTTGAGCGACGTTGCGGCATGCGACCGGCCCCTACGGCTTGAGCCGGGCCTCGCCCAGGTCTTTCTTCTCGCCCGACGATACGGTGAAAGCCTTGTAAGCTCCGCTGCGGCCCGGGGGCGTCGCGGGCTGGTAGGGTTGGCCGGGCACCAGCCCCTCGATCACGAACTCGCCCCGGTCATTGGTCCGCGTCGTCAAGTCGCCCGGCCCGGAGTACCCGGAGCGGTTGAACAACAGTGTGCGGTTGCGGCACGGCTGACCGGCCTCGTCCACGATTCGCCCGGTCGCCGAGCCGGTGGGCTG
Organism: uncultured Planctomycetota bacterium; assembly: GCA_963771445.1. Classification (GTDB taxonomy): domain Bacteria; phylum Planctomycetota; class Planctomycetia; order Isosphaerales; family Isosphaeraceae; genus JAKAUH01. The sequence goes on from CAVYTQ010000013.1 coordinate 47,471, forward strand.
GAGGCGGAAGACCACCGGACCGGTCACGTCTCCGCGGATCTCGGTGTAGAGGCCCAGCTTGCCCGCGGCATCGCTGATGTTGATGACCCGCTTTCCATCCGGTTCGAGGGCCGTGACCGTGAATTCGCCGGATGGACTGGAAACGGCTCGGTCAAAGGCGTGTGACGTCGCGCCGAAGCCGATCGCACCGGCGATCGGCTTGCCGTCGGGACCGACGACACGGCCGGTGAGCGTCCGGCCCACCCTCAGGGCGATATCCTGGCGGATCGGCACGGCCTCGTCGTCGGCCGGTCGGATCAGCCGGATCTCGTTGTAGTTGGAGAGCAGGACCAGGCCGCCGGTCGCCGCCGGGGCGAACGTGTCGAGGTTCGAGGTGGGAGCATTCGGCGCGATCCGCTTCAGCTCGGCCCGGTCGATCCGGGCCCGGAGGAAATGCGTCCATCGGCCTTCCCAGCCCGAGATCGCCAGCATGCCGGGGCCGGGTAGGGCCACGATCGAGTAGTTGCCGTCTTCGTCGGAGATGGCCTTGGCTGCGGGCTCGAAGTAATAGGGGGAGCCGAGGGCAACGGCGCCGGGATTCGTGGCCACCGGGAAGTACTCGACCTGGCCCTTCGTGGGCTTGCCGGTCTCGCCATCGGTCAACCGGCCGCGGACGACGATCCCCCGGACCAGCTCGAAGTCAACCTCGATCGGCCCCAGGCCGGGGGTATCGGAGACCTTGCGCTGCGCCGAGAAGAAGGGCTGGCCGGTGGCCGGGTTCAGCAGGAGATCGTACTCGCTCGACTTGGGATAGCCGGGAAGCTCGTAGCGTCCCTGTGCGTCGGTCGTGACCTGAGCCAGGGTCGAGGAGGAAGCCGATACCATGGCGTCAGCCACCGGCCGTCCGGTCGCCTTCTCGCGGACGACGCCCCGGATCGGCCGCGCAGGGCCTGGCGACGTGCTCGAACCTCGCGGCGTAGATCTCGTCGCCAGAGTTTCGTTTCGCCAGGACCGTCGCGCCGTCCTTCGCCGGGAGTCGGGTCGCGACAAAGAGTTCCTTCCACTGGATACCCGGCCCTTGCAGCGCGAGCCGCAACAGGCGCTCGCGGCCGGCGCCGCTGATGCGGAAGCGGCCGCTGGTCGTCGGTGGTGATGGGGCCTGGTGCACCGGGGAGGAGGTCGAGCCAGAGGTCGACTCCGGTCCGGGATTCTGTGCCGTCGCGAAGGGCCTGCAGGGCTTCCGTCATGTCCCCGTTGCTGTAGCTCTGCATGTACTGGAACTTGATCCGCGCCCCGGCGACGGGCTTCCCCTCGAGGGTGAGGATGCGGCCCTCGACCGGGACGTCGTTCACCAGTCGCAGGGTCAGGTCGGTATCCGGGATCGGTTGGCCCTCGAGACCGCCGATGTTGGCCCAGCCGATGCCCAGGCCGTCGGACCAGGCCGCGACCCGGATCCGGGCGAGGGGGTCGTAGGAGCAGTCGCCGAACTCCGGGCGTGAAAGCGTGAACCGGAACCGACCGTCGGAGCCGCTACGGCCCTTCTCCAGGAAAGCGTGGCCCCGGCTGTTCTCAAACGGGACGAACAGCCCGGCGCCGGCGAATGGGCGGCCGTCGGGGCCCAGGACGATCCCGTGCAGCTCGCGGGTCTCGGCGGTGGCAGCCGCTTTCTGACTGGCTGCCGGCGGGTTGTCCGACGCCAGGACGCTCGCCGCGGCGCGGCGGTTAAGCTGCACCGTCGCGAGGGCCGGCACGACCAGGGCGGCGACGATCACGAGGCCGACGACCTGGCGCCGCCCGAGCGGTCGTGCCGCTGGGTCGATCTCGATCCAGGATCGCGCCGATCCGCGAGCGAAGGTCACCACCGTCGGCCATCGAGAGGGCGACGGCCGCCAGCCGGGCACGATCGCCCGCGAGCGTCCGGGCGAAATCGAGCAGGTGGCGGGCGTACTGGGTGCGCCGGCCCGTCCAGGCGATCGCCAGGTCGTCGCAGGCGTGCTCCGCGAGGCTCGCCAGCCGATGGCGGAGCAGCCAGGCCAGCGGGTGGAACCAGTAGACACACAGGTTGAGGGCGCCGATGAGCGTGAGCAAGGTGTCGCGGCGCTCGACGTGCGCCAGCTCGTGGGCGAGCGCGGCGTCCCGCTTCGCCGGCTCCCACTCGCGCCAGCCATCGGGCAACAGGATGCGGGGACGAAGCCAGCCGACCGCCAGCGGGACCCGCGTGGCCGGGCAGGTCCCCACGACGACCCGGGCACGGCGGATCCGCTCGGCGAGGACGGCGGCGGCGGTGATCTCGGAACCATCGCCGAAGTCACTCGCGGCGATCGTCCGCCGGCACAGCACGAACCCCAGCGCCAGCCGGCCGAGCATGACCGCGACGCCGGCCAGATAGACCGCGAGGACCCACACCGGCCACGAGGGCCGATCCGTCGCGGGGACGATGGTTGCAGGCGGCGGTCGGAAGCCGCCGCGGGCTCGGTCAGTCGTGAGTCAGCCTGCGCCACGATCGGGCTGGCCGGGATCGGGCGGGACGGTAGAGGTCACGTCGCGCGGCTGTTCGATCACGGCGCGGTCCGCGACCGCCGATAGGATGGGCAAGGCCAGGCCCGGCAAGACGCCCGTCAGCGCGGGCAGGCCGAGCATGGCGCACAGGACGGCCGCCCAGGCCGCGTGCCGCGCGGTGACACTCCGCACGCGGCAGGCCGCCAGCGCCAGGCCCACCAGCAGGGCCAGCAGGGTCGATCGCGCCGTGGCCTCGGCGAGGAGGCGAAGCGCCGCGTTGCCGATCGATGAGACGTCGCTCATTGTCCGGGCTCCTCGTTCTCGAGTTCTTCCGCCTGGGCGATCTTGCGGGCCAGCTCCTCGAGCTGTTCGGGCGAGATCAGCCGGTCGTCGACCATCCCCAGCAGCAGGCGCTCGACCGAGCCGCCGCAGAGGCGGTCGATCACCTGGCGCACGGCCTGGTTGGCCGCCCGCGCCGCCGGCACCCGCTCGCGGTAGACGTAGGTCCGGCCCGAGACCGTGTGCGCCAGGTATCCCTTGTCCTCCAGCCGCCGGAGGATCGTGCGCGCGGTCGAGTCCTTCATCGGGGCCTTGCGCCAGGGCCGCGCGGACGTCCTCCGCGGTGCTCGGTCCCCGGTCCCAGATGACCTGCATCACCTTGTCCTCGAGCGGGCTCAGCGCCTGCCGCTGCACTCGCGCCATCCTCGATACCCTCCGCTATGCCTTGTAACGTTACAAACTGTAGCACTGACAGCCGCACGCGTCAACAGGGTCGTGGGCCCTGATGCTGTTTGTGGCTGCTAGCTCGCCTCACGGTTGCGTTGCGCCCACGAGCCCGACGCGCAAGCGAGTGGATGAATCATCGCCGTCGGAATCCACTCGCTGGCGCGTCGGGCTCGTAGCGGCGATCGTCCCATCGTGCGCAATCGAACCGTTCGGCGCTCTAGGGTTCCTCCGTTGCTGCGGGGACAGCCGGGAGGTGGACCCAGATCGGGCTGGCCCAGGCGAGCTGGCCGTCGTCCTGGATGGCGCGGACGTAGTACCAGCTCAGGCCGGCGGGCGGCCGGTCTCGTCGTCGGTCCACTCGAACTCGACGCGCCGGGCTTTGGGCTCGGTCGAGTAGACGTAGAGGAAGTCCTTGATGATGTCGACCTGCGGCGATCGGTCGGGTGCCCTCGATCCGTACCTGGAGCTGGACGGGACCGTCGGAGCGGAACTCGTCGCCCATCAGGTGCTCGCCCGAGCGGACGTCCATGATGATGTTGTCGGTGGCGGCGTAGCAGTGCCGCTTGCGGAAGGCGTCGAGGATCGGCCTCGCGGGTACGGTCCTCGGCGAGGGCGACGGCGTAGCTGATGTGGGTCGAGATGTGGTCGCTGGAGGCCTGGAAGCCGAGGCGATACTGCATGGCCAGCGCGTTCCAGACCATCCCCATCGGCTGCCAGCCGCCGATCGACTCGCCCGGCCGCCGGGCGCCGCGGGGCGCCCAGGTACTCGTATGACTGGCGGTGCCCCTGGAAGATCTCGACGATCGGCTCGAACTGTCGGGTTGGTGTCGCGCCAGTCGGTCCCCATGCCGGTGGCCGAGGTGTGCGAGGCGCAGATGCCGTCGTGCTCCTTGAGGTAGTCGTAGAGCATCAGCGTGTCGTCGTCGACGATCCCGCGCGGCGCCGACCAGGCGCGGCAGGGTCCGGACGCCTCGGCGGGCGAACATCACGTTGCGGTGGCCGTGGGGGTAGGCGACGCTCCGCTCGTAGCGTGAACATCGGGGTGAAGGTGGGCGAGTGGCGTGTAGAGGTCGGTCGTCTTCTGGACGAGCCACCAGGTGTATTCCTTGCCGCCGCCGTTGTCGTGGTCGCCGTCGCCGATCCAGTCGAGGCCGGCGGCGTCGATCGCGTACCGCCACATGTCCTCGAGCGAGCCGTCGGCGCCGCCGTCGGCGGAGATCTCGGTGTGGCGGTGGAACTCGCCGCGGAGGAGGCGGTAGGTCTTGCCGGCCGCCTCGACGCGATAGGCGCGCATCCGCGGCGAGGTCCTCGGCCTCGTCGGGATGGATCGACGCGGGGTCGGCCCGGTCATGGTCGCCGACACGCCGAGCGTGGGCTCCTTGAACGGGCCGCTCGGGACGAGCGCCGCGACCTCGAGGTCGACGTTGAAGGTCTCGGCGGGCGTGCCCTGGTTGGTGTTGAACTGCCGGGCAAGCTGCGGGCGTGGACACGACCTCGCGGCGAAGCCGGCCGTCGGTGCTGTAGAACGCCAGCATCGGGCCAGCCCTGCGGCTGCACCAGCGCCGGGCGGTTGTCGAGCAGTGCCGTCGCTCCGGGTGAGCGGACGCGGCGGTGACCAGCCCGAGGCCGACAGGCTCGTGGCGTACTCGATCCAGACGGCGCCGACGACCATCACGGCGTTGTTGCCCCAGATGGCCTCCTGGCGATGGCGGAACGTGAGCCAGGGCCGGCCGTCGCGGTCGACGGCGATGCGCGGGTAGCTGTTCATGGGATGGAGGATCGCCGGCGCGTGCTCGACCGGGTCGGCGGCGTCGAACACGGCTGTGCCGTCGATGCAGACGACGACGACCTTCGCCTCGCGATAGAGGCTCGAGCCCGGCCCGTCGATGAGGTTGACGGCGTCCTTGCCCCAGTTCGCCGACCGCTCCTCGTAGGCGACCCAGACCCGGCCCCTGGGATCGGCGGCGACGCTCGGGCGGGCCTCATAAGCGTTCGAGCGGGCGACCTTGAGCGCCGGCGTGACCGCGCCGTCGGCCTGTCGCGAGCGGAGCATCACGTCGTAGTTGCCCGACGCGTAGCTGTCGTAGGCGACGTGGATGCGGCCCGAGCTGTCGGCGGCGATGCTCGGCGACCACTCGTTGGCGGCCGTCTCGCTGAGGTTGATGGGCCGGGCGCCGAGCTTGCCCGAGACGTCGATCGGGGCGAGCAGGATGTCGGCCTGGCCGTCGATCCAGGCCTGCCAGGCCATCCAGACGACGCCGTCACTCGCGGTGGCCAGCGCGACCTCGGCGTCGGCGCCGGGCGCTCGGTCAGCCATCCCTCGGCGATCAGGGCGTTGGTCTTGGGATTGAAGCGCCGGGCGAAGATTTCCCAGTCTTCGCCGTGCTTCTCGGTCCACGCGACGACGATGTTGCCGTCGCCGTCGCGGGCGATCGCGGGCCGCCAGACGTCGCGGGAGCCGTCGGGCAGCTCCACCGAGGTTTCGGCCTGGCCCTGGCGGAAGTGGACGACGCGGAGCCGGTCTCCGCCGCCGCCGGGGTGATAGGCGGCGTAGTTCTTCGGCCGCTCGGTCAGAGCGGGAAGGAGCTCCGGGCCGAACGGCAGGTGCTCGACGAAGACGATCCAGGCCCCGTCCTGGCCGTCGGCGACGGCGGCGGGGAAGTCCTGCTGGAGCGGCCCCTCGATGAGCGGGGCGTGGGCATAGACGCGCTGGATGGCGGCGCGGCCCTCGAGCATCTCGAGGGTCGAGCCGTCGGCCAGGTGCTCGAGCGGTACCTGGAACTTGCCCTGCTCGGTCTCGACCGACAGGGTCGCGCCGGCGCCGTCCTTGATCGATACGACGACCGCATTGGGGAACACGGCGGCACCGAAGGTGCTGGGTCCGGTGGGGCGCTGGCCGCCGGCCTGGGCCATCGCCGCCTTCCGAATGGCGGCCTTTCGCATGGCGGCCTTCTTCGTCGCGGCCTTGCTGGCGGCGACCTTGCGGACCTCGCAGCTCCGGGTCTTCCAGGCGTTGCGGCCGACGATCTCGTCGCCCTCGCGAAACCGCACGCCCTCGACGGCGACGACCTCGCCTTTATCGACGCTGACGCGGCCGCTCCAGTCGCGTGGAGTCTCGTCGTCGATGCCGAGCACCAGGCGCACAGCGGTGACGCCGGGGTCGAGCGTCCTCGGCGGGGCCGGGGCGCGCAGGGGCCTGGCGTGCGCTGGACGTCGAGAGTCCGGCGACGACGGCGAGCGTCATCGTGACGGCGGCGATCAGGCGTCGGCCTTTCGACATCGGACTCCCCTCTCAGGCTGTGGTGGATTGCGGGATCGTCTGCGGCGTCCGGTACGCTACGGTTCAAGGTTCGCCCACGGATTCGTCGGCCGGAGCGGGCACCGGCGGGCCCTCAGGCTGGTTATAGTCTGCTGTCGAGCCGGGTGCGTCGCGCGGGACGTGGTCGCGCGCGGTCTCGACGTCGGCGATGACCCAGCCTACCTGGTCGCGGACCAGTCGGAAGGTCTGGCGCTCGACGTGGTCGGCGAACGTCGATTCGACGGTCACCCGCACGGCGCCGGTGTCGTCGCCGTCGGGCTCGGGTTCGAAGGTCGCGTGGCCCTTGCGCGCCCTCGCCGTGCGTCGGAGCTCGTCGGCGAACGCGGACCGGCCGCGCTCGTCGGCCTGCTGCTCCAGCCGGACCCGGACCGGGCCGCGGAACGCGGCGAGGTAGGCGGCCACGTCGCCCCGGCCGGCGTCGGCGAGGAGTCCCTCGACCCGCTCGGCGGCGCCGAGCAGCTCGACGCCGGGCTGGCCGCCGGGGGATGCTCCCGGCGATGCGGGGTCGGCGGTCCGCGATCGGTCGCGACCGAGCCAGACCAGCGCGGCCATGATCAGGACAGCCGCGATCGCGCTCATGGTTCGTTTCATCGGGGGCCTCCGTCCGGCTGGCCGGGAGCTGGGGTGCGGGCCGGGTCCGGACCCGCGCCGGCAGTTGAGGGCAGGATGTTGCCGTCGTTGACCAGGCCGATATCGAGCGCCTGGCCGGGAGCGACGATCACCTTGCGGCGGAAGCGGGGGAGCAGCTCGGCGAGGGCCTCGAGGAGCAGTCGGCGGCGGACGAGATCGGGTGCCCGACGCGCCTCGGCCAGCACGCGGGTGAATCGCTCGGCCTCGCCGCGAGCCGGCTGGACCAGCCGCTCGACCCGCCCGGCGGCGGTGTCGGCGATCTCGCGGTGTCGGCCGGCCGCCTCGGCCCGGGCGCGGTCGCGATACTCCTCGGCGCGGGTCACGGCCTGCCGGCGGTCGCTTCGCGCCGCGCGGCGTCGGCGAACGCCGGCGCAACGGCCGAAGGAGGCGCCACGCGGCCTAGCCGCACTGCAACGATCCGGACTCCCAGTCCGGACCGATCGCAGCCCGCCTGGATCGAGCCCGTCAACGCGTCGGCCAGGCGGCCGCGGCCGGTGGTCAGCAGCTCGTCGATCCCTCGGTGCGAGAGCGCCCGGGCCGTCGAAGCTTCGGCGATCGTGCGCAGGGTCGCCTCGCCGTCGCGGGCGCGGAAGAGGAACTCGACGGGCTCTCGGACGCGATACTGCACCAGGACCTCGGCCGAGACGAGGTTGAGGTCGCCGGTCAACGAGTCGGATGTGGAGGCGTCGGCTCCTCGCGCCAGCGGGGCGCCGCCCGGTCCCTCGGCGCCGACCTGGAGGGTTCGGGTCTGCTGGACCTTCAGCCGATCGACGCGGTCGAGGCCGATCGGCAGGCCCCAGTGCAGGCCAGGCTCCCAGGGCTGGCGCAGCACGGCACCGAACCGGCGGACGACGCCCAGCTCGTCGGGCTGGATCATCGTCAGTCCGGTGGCGGCGTACCCGGCGAGCATCACGAGCCCGGTGGCGATCGCCAGGCGGCGGAGGGTCATGGCCGGCCTCCCTTCGGCGACGTCGGATCCGCCTCGGCGCCGCTCGAGCCGATGCTCATCACGGGGGCGGCGACCGCGACGGGCGAGCGCGAGCGATCGGGGTTGCCGGCGGGTTTGCCGGCCTCGGGATCGGCGACGCCGCGGGTCAGCAGGCGAAGAAACGGGCTGTCGGCGGAGAGGACCAGCGTAGTGCGGGCATCGAGCGCCGCGCGATAGGTTTCGAGCGTCTTCAGGAACTGGTAGAACGCCGGATCGGCGGACTGGGCGTCGTTGAGGATCCGAGCGGCCTCGGCCTCGCCCTGGCCGACGAGCCGAGCGGCGTCGGACTCGGCCCGCGCGATGACGGCGGCGCGGTCACGCTCGGCCGCGCTGCGGATCGTGCGGGCCTGGCTGTCGCCCTCGGCGCGAGTCGCCGCGGCGACCCGCTGCCGCTCGCTGCGGATCTGCTCGAAGACGGCCGGGCGGACGTCCTGGGGGTAGTTGAGCCGTCGCAGCCGGATCGCGACGACCTGCACGCCGTACTCGGACTCGGCCTGCTCGGCGACGCGGGCCGAGAGCGCGTCCATCATCGCGTCGAGCGCCGAGGGCTCGCCGACCGCGACGAGCTGGCCCAGCTCGCGGCCGCCGAGCTCGGCGGCGAGCACCGAAGCGGCCATGTCCTCCAGCCGCGCCGAGGCGTCGGGGATCGTGCGAGCCGTGCGGAGGAACCGCTCGACGTCGGCGATCCGCCAGCTCGCGTACCAGGCCACCTCGAGGTTCTTCTTGTCGCGAGTGAGCAGTCTCGCGCGCCGGCGGCGTGTCGAGCTGGAGCCGGCGGTCGAAGGCGCGCGACGCCCTGGTGCGGCCACTTGAAGTGCAGGCCGGGCTCCTCGACCAGGCGGACGGGTCGGCCGAACGCCGTGATGTAGGCGGACTCGCCCTGGTCGACGATCACGACCGAGCAGGCCGCAACGATCGCGGCGAGGATAACAATAAGGCTCAGATGGATTTGGAGGAGGCGTCGTCGCATGAGGGGCTACTCTCCGGGCTGCCTGGCTGTCCTGGGGTCGGCCATCGGATCGAAGAGACGAGATTCCGGAGCTCGTGGGGATCGGCCCTCAATCATCGGGCTCCGGCGAGGTCAAGGCGGCGCGGCCGAGGCGTGGGCTGACGCGTTCGGGGTCGGCCAGCCAGAGTGCGCGTCGGCCGGCGGCCTGCGGGTCGAGAATCCACTTGGGGCGGTCGGGGAGCGCGGCGGCGAGCGTGTCATACAGCAGGCGGAATTCGGTGAGCGCGGGGTGGGCGGCGTGCGTGGCCATCCGCGCGAGGAAGGCGGCGGACTCGCCGCGGGCGCGGGCGGCCAGTCGATCGGAACGGGTGCGGGCGGCGTCGCGCAGCGATTCGGCCTCGGCCAGCGCGTCCCACTGTCGCCGCGACGCGTCGGCGCGCGCCTGGTTGAGGCTGCGCTCGGCGTCGGAGACGGCCGCGGCGACGTCGCGATAGGACGGCACGACCTCGCGGGGCGGGTGGGCGTCGACCAGCCGGACCCGGTCGATCCGGAGCGCCAGGCCCGACGCGGACAGCCTGCGTTCGACGCCACTCGCCAGCGCCGACTCGACACCGGCGCGGCCACCGACCAGGATCGATCGATGACGGAGTCCGGCCGGCCACCTCGCGGCAAGACGGACTCGGCGGCGGCGGCGACCGTGGCATCGACGTCGACCACGCCGAACAGCAGCCGGGGCAGGTCGGCCTCGCCGTAGTGGTACTCGACCGCGACGCCCAGCTCGACGAGGTCCTCGTCGCCGGTCAGGTAGAGCGCCGAGTCGTCGCGGCCGCCGCCGTGCGATGAGCCCCAGTCGATCGCGACGGCCGGCCGGCCGGCCGCCGCGGTCGGCGCCAGGCCGATGCGGACGACCCGCGAGCGGTCGGGCTCGACCGTGGTCACCGTCTCGATCGGCGACGGCCAGCGGACGTGCAGGCCGGGGCGGAGCAGGGGGGGCTGGAACCGCCCGAACCGGCGGACGACGCCGACCTGGTCGGGCGCGATCATGGTGATCCCCGAGCCGAGGTAGAGCAGGACGACCAGCGCCGCAGCCAACTGCGCGAGCCTCGCCCGGTGGCGGCGGCAGGGCGGCCGTGATGACCCGCGTGCCGGCAGGAGCGGCAGGCCGCGACGACGGGGGCGGCCGCGCGGACGACGCCGAGCGTGTGCCAGCGCCCGAAGCCCAGGATGCGGATGGCGCTCAGGATCACCAGCAGCGAGCCGAACTGGTGCAGCACGGCCGCGGAGATCGGCCCCAGCACGCGCAGGCCGGCCAGAATGACGGCGATCGCGTTGAGCCCGAAGGCGAAGATCAGGATGTTCTGACGGATGACCCGGACGGTGTGCCGAGCGAGGCGGAACGCCTCGGGCAGGGCGGCGAGCGGGTCGCCCATGAGGACGACCGAGCCGGCCTCGGCCGTCAGGTCGCCGCCGACCCCGGCGATCGCCAGGCCGACGTCGGCCCGGGCCAGCGCCGGGGCGTCGTTGATGCCGTCGCCGATCATCGCCACTACGCGGCCCTCGCCGCGTCGGCCGTCGATCCAGTCGGCCTTGCCGGCCGGGGTCAGCTCGGCCTCGACCTGCTTGATGTGGACCTTGCGGGCGACCGCACCCGCCGGCGCGGGGCGGTCGCCGGTCAGGACGGCCAGGTCCTTGAGGCCCAGGTGCTTAAGGTCGTGGACGATGTCGTGCGCGTTCGAGCGGACGCGGTCGCGGGCACCAAGCACGCCGACGACCGTGCCGTCGCGCACCACGATCAGTGGCGTCTGGCCCGAGAGGTCGAGCGATTCCAGGGCCGACTCGACCGCGGAGGTAAGGGCAACGCCCTGCTCGCGCACCAGGCGGGCGTTGCCGACGAGGACGGTCTGGCGGGACCCGGAGCTGTCCGGTCGCTCGAGCAGGGCCACGACGCCCGCGCCGGGATGGGCCTGGAACTCGGCCGACGGGGGCAGGGCGATGCCCGCGTCGCGAGCCGCCGCCACGAGCATCCGCGCGAGCGGGTGCTCGCTGGACTGCTCGGCCGCGGCGGCCAGGCGCAGCACCTCGGGGCGGGCGGGCCTGGCCGAGAGGCCCGAGTCCTCCTGCGCGAACGCGATGACGTCGCCCAGCTCGGGCTTGCCTTCGGTGAGGGTTCCCGTCTTGTCGAAGGCGACCGTGTCGACCCGCGCCAGGGCCTCGATCGCGGCCCCTCCTTTGACCAGCACGCCCAGCCGCGCGAGTCGTGCAGTCGCGGCAAGGACGGCCGTGGGTGTCGCCAGCACCAGGCGCAGGGGCACGCCACCACCAGAACCGCCAGCGCGGGCATGAGGTCGATCGCCGGCCGGGCGCCGCCCGTCCATCGCCAGATTGCCGGCCCGTTCGTCGCCAGGAACACCACCGTAGCGGCGATCAGCACGGCCGGCAGGAAGCGCCGGGCGTATCGGTCGGCCGTGCGCTCGATCGGCGAGCGGTGCCGGTGCGCCTCGCCCAGCAGGCGGAAGACCTGGCCGAGGGTCGTGTCGGTGCCCAGCCGCTCGGCCCGCACCACCAGCCGGCCGAACTGGTTGATCGTGCCGGTGTACGCAGGGTCGCCCTCGCCCTTGTCAACCGGCATGCTCTCGCCGGTCAGTACGGCCTGGTCGACGGCCGATCGGCCCGAGACGACCGGTCCGTCCACCGCGATCCGCTCGCCTGGCCGGACGACGACCAGGTCGCCGACCGCCAGCGCCTCGACCGGGACCTCGACCTCGTCGCCGTCTCGAAGGACGCGAGCCGTGCGCGGGTAGACGTCGAGCAACGAGCCGATCGCACGCCTCGCCCGGTCGAACGCCACCGCCTCGAGGCACTCGCCCAGCAGCGCGATGAAGACGACCTCCGCCGCGACGAAGGTCTCGCCGAGCGCGGCGGCCGCCACGCAGGCGATCGCCAGGGCGACGTCGGCGCCGATGGACTTCTCCATCAGGCCGAGGATCGCCAGGTACACCACCCGCCCGCCGCCGATCACCGCGGCGATCAGCGCCAGCGGCACGCCGAACGGCCGCTGCCAGGGACTACCCAGCAGGCCAAGGACCAGGTCCGCCACGATCAGAGAACCGACCACGGCCGTGACGCCGACGAGCGTCCGCCGCTCGGCGTCCGGGTCGTGGCCATGCTCACGGTCGTGGTGAGCATGGTGGTCGTGCGCGTGCGGGGTCGAGACCGGCGGGCCGAGTCGCATCTCGTCGGGGCGATACTCGCGGTGCATCGGCCGGCCTCCGGTTGCGGGTGGATCGGGGTGGACTCTCGGGGTCGCTGGTGTGCGGCGAGTGGTCAGGCGGTCGATTCGACTTCAGCGGGGGAATCGGGTGTCCGGACGACGCGGATTCGGCCCGGGTCCTCGGGGTTAATGCAGCCGACGATCGTGGCAGCCTGCATCCCGTGGTAGCGCAGGTGCCGCACGACGTCGGCGGCGTGGGTTCCCGGCAAGGCGGCCAGCAGGCCGCCGGAGGTCTGGGCGTCGCAGAGCAGGAGTTGCTCCCACTCGGCGAGGCCAGGGTCGTAGTCGACCCACTGCGCCAGGAAGCGGCGGTTCGCGTGGGTGCCGCCGGGCGAGACGCCGGCCTGAACGTAGTCGCGGGCCGCCGGGATCACGGGGACCAGGTCGTTCCACACGGTGGCCGACACGCGGCTGGCGGACGTCATGTTGCGCAGGTGCCCGAGCAGGCCGAAGCCGGTGATGTCGGTCATCGCGTGAGCCCCGGCCGCCGCCATCACGATCGAGGCATCCCGGTTGAGCGTCGTCATCACCGCGAGCGCCTCGCGCACGGCGCCGGCGGGGTCCTCGTCGCGCTTGGCGGCGGTCGTGATGATCCCCAGGCCGATGGGCTTGCTCAGCACCAGAAAGTCGCCAGGAAGGGCGCCCGCGTTGGTTATCACGGCGGCGGGATGGACCCGGCCGACGACCGCCAGGCCGAAGATCGGCTCCTCCGACTGGATCGTATGGCCGCCGGTGATGGCGATGCCGGCCTCGCGCGCCTTGTCGCCGGCCCCCCTGAGGATCTCGACGAGCACCTCGGGCGGCAGCGCGCCGCTGGGGAAGCCCACGATGCTCAGCGCCGAGATCGGCGTGCCGCCCATCGCATAGACGTCGCTCAGCGCGTTGGCCGCCGCCACCGCGCCGAAGTCGTAGGGACGGTCGACGATCGGCGTGAAGAAGTCGGTCGTCAGGATCAACGCGAGGTCGTCCGACATCCGGTACACGGCGGCGTCGTCGGACGTCGCGTGGCCGACCAGGACGTTCGGGTCGTCGATTGGCGGCAGGCCGGCCAGCAGCGACAGCAGGTAGTCCGGCGGCTGCTTGGCCGCGCAGCCCGCACGCTTGGCGAACTGGGTCAGCCGGATCGAGTTTACGTCGGTCATGGTCGTTTGCTCCCCGATTGGCCGCCTCGTCTTACCTTGGTCCAACCCGCGACCCGCCGGTCAGGTTCGCGGTCGCCGCGCTCGCCGAACCGGATCTCGCTGGATTACCAACGCCCGGCCGGGCTTTCAAGATGCCAGGCTCGGCGCCCGGCGACGATACGTTTCTGGAGGTTCATAGGTCCCTCTCGATCTGCTGTCCGCCTCTCCTGCTGTCGAGGTCTCTGCATCTCATCAATCAGCAAAACCGTTCCTCGTCTTGCGCAAATTTTCCCTTGTGTAACTTTTTCTGGGAATGGGGCCGTTTCGGATGCGGTTGTCTGGCTGACGGTCTGTGATTGGGTGCTACAATTGAGGTCGCGCCGTGAGTCGGCGTCGGAAGGGTGGCGGTCGCGTCGAGAGGGGGGCGGATCCGAGGAGGTGGCAGGATCATGAGAAGCAATCCGGTCAAGCGGACCCTCCGCGACGGGGGGGTGTCGGTCGGGACGATGATGATGGAGTTCAGCACGACAGGGATCGGCCGGATCGCCGCGGCGGCGGGCGCAGAGTTCGCTGTGTACGACATGGAGCATACCGGCTGGAGCATGGAGACGATCCGGATGCTGATGGCCACGTCGCGCGCGGCGGACCTTGTGCCGATGGTCCGGGTGCCGGCCTTGCAGTATCACTTCATCGCCCGGGTGCTCGATGTCGGCGCGATGGGGGTCGTCGTGCCGATGGTGGGCGATGCGGCCCAGGCCCAGTTGATGGCCGACGCGGCGCAGCTATCCGCCGGAGGGCCGGCGAGGAGTGGCGTTCGGGGTCGCTCACGACGACTACCGGCCCTGCGATCTGGGCGACGGGATGAAGCAGGCCAACGAAGAGGTCTTCGTCGTGGCGCAGATCGAGACCGCGGGCGGAGTCGAGGAGGTCGAGGCGATCGCGGGCGTCGAGGGGATCGACGCCCTGTGGATCGGCCAATATGACCTGTCGGCCTCGCTGGGGATTCCGGGCCGGTTCGATCACCCCGATTTCCGCCGAGCGGCTCGCCGGGTAAGCGACGCCTGCCGCGCCATGGCAAGACGGCCGTGCTGGGCTCGGGGGACGTGGAGGTGCTGAAGGCGGGGCCGGCGGATGGGTTCGGGATGCTTGTGTACCTGGCCGACGTCTGGATCTACCAGCAGGCGCTCGCGCGTGGGCTGTCGGCCGTGCGAGACGCGCCGGGGCCCGCCGCGGGCGGGTGAGCGCGGCTGCGCCGATCCCGCCCGCCTGTGGAGTGTGCCCAGGTGACTCAGGCGGTCACCAGTTCCTTGATCGCCTTGCCGACGTACTCCTTGAGCTTGACGCCGTCGGCCTGGAAGCGGCGGATGCCGTCGGCCAGTTGCTCGGTGGCCATGGCGTCCTCGTTGTGCATCCAGCGGAACGTCTTCTCGTCCAGGTGGAGCTTTTCGAGCTTCTCGCCCTTGGCCTTCTCGGGCGCGAGCTTGCGCTCGAGCTTGCCCTCGGTCTTGCTCAGCTCGCCGAGCAGGTCGGGCGAGATGGTCAGCAGGTCGCAGCCGGCGAGCTCGGTGATCTCGCCGATGTTGCGGAAGCTCGCGCCCATGATCTCGGTGGGGTAGCCGAACTTCTTGTAATAGTTGTAGATCTGCCGGACCGAGTGCACGCCGGGGTCGTCGGGCGGGGCGATCGACTTGACACCCTGCTTCTTCAGGTACCAGTCGTGGATCCGGCCGACGAACGGCGAGATCAGGGTGACGCCGGCCTCGGCGCAGGCGACGGCCTGGGCGAAGCTGAAGAGGAGGGTCATGTTGCAGTGGATGCCCTCTTTCTCGAGCTGCTCGGCGGCGCGGATGCCCTCCCAGGTCGAGGCGATCTTGATCAGTATCCGCTTGCGATCGATGCCATCGGCCTCGTACAGGCCCATCAGGCGGTGGGCCTTCTCGATGGTGCCCTCGGTGTCGAACGAGAGCCGGGCGTCAACCTCGGTCGAGACGCGGCCGGGGATGAGCTTCAAGATCTCCTTGCCGAACGCGATGAAGAGGCGGTCAACGGTGGCCTCGACGTGCGAGCCGTGATCGTCCGTCTCGGACTGCGCGGCGCCGACGACCTCCTCGAGGAGCCGGCGGTAGCCCGTCATCTGGGCGGCCTTGAGCAGCAGCGAGGGGTTCGTGGTGGCGTCGTGGGGCTTGTACTGGGCGATCGTGTCGAAGTCGCCCGTATCGGCCACGACGACGGTCATCTCGCGAAGCTGGTCCAGCAGGTTCATCACGGTCCCTCTCGGATGGAGTCGCATCTCGGTGGATCGCGGCGCGTGGGACGAGTGCCCGGCCGCTCCGGCATTTCGCCGGCAAGATTCGTTCCGCCAAGATATAAAGTCTAGCACACGGTACCGGCGCCTGGCTACCTGCCGCGCCGGGGCGAAAGGGCGTGGGCAACGCCCGGGGAGGCGGGTAGACTCTTCCGGTCGGGGCAAGGCGCGAATCACCGGGTCGGGCGTCGGGAAGGAGTCGTTGCATCAATGAGTCAGGGGCATTCCCGCTCGATCGCGGCGAGGCTGGCGGAGCTGCGCGGCTTCGCGTTCGACCTGGATGGGACCATCTGGGAAGGGCCGAGGCTGATGCCCGGGGCCGTCGAGCTGGTGGAGGACCTGCGCGGATCCGGCCTTCCGGTCGTCTTCGCGTCGAACTCGTCGCGGCACGCCTCGGGCGTGCTGCATGCGAGGCTGGCCGAGCTGGGGATCACCTGCCGCGCCGACGAGATGCTGGCGGCGCTCGACCTGTCGGGCGAGGAGGTGCGCCGGCGGATGGGAGCCGTGCGGGTGCTGTCGCTCGGCACCGACGAGCTGACCGAGGTTCTCGTCGCCAGCGGACACGAGTTCGTGCCGGAAGCCGAGTGGAAGGCCGCGCAGGCGGTCGTGGTGGGGATCGACCCGCATTTCAGCTACGACCGGCTGCGGTCGGCGTCGCGGGCCGTGGCCGGCGGCGCGTCGTTCTTCGCGGTGAACATGGACCGGCGGTTCCCCGTGGGGCCGGGCGAGTTCGACCCGGGCTGCGGCTCGCTCGCCGAGGCCATTGCGGTGGCCAGCGGCGTCGTACCGGTGGGGATCGGCAAGCCCGAGCCGCCGCTGTTCCGCGCAGCCATCGAGCGGCTGGGGTGCGAGCCGCACCAGGCGGCGATGGTGGGCGACAGCACGGCCTCGGACATCGAGGGCGGCCGCGGCGTCGGGATGTTCACGGTCTGGCTTACCGCGGATGACGAAGGTCCGACGCCCGATTGCGTCAACCTGCGGGTCTCAAGCCTCGACGAGTTGCACCGCGCGTGGCGCTCGGCGCGCGAAGGTGCATAGTTTGATCAAAAGGACTGAACCACAGAGGCACAGAGACACAGAGAAAACACAGAGAAATCGCAAGATACTATTGATTTGGTTTGGATTGTCGATTCGGAAGGTAGCAGGGAGCGCCGAATTGATTCACATCCAGGAGCTGTCTTGCATGTCTCTGTGTTTCGGTGTCTCTGTGGTTCAATTCCCCGGATGAACCACA
This sequence comes from uncultured Planctomycetota bacterium, assembly GCA_963771445.1. Classification (GTDB taxonomy): domain Bacteria; phylum Planctomycetota; class Planctomycetia; order Isosphaerales; family Isosphaeraceae; genus JAKAUH01. Next base: position 64,492 of record CAVYTQ010000013.1, read on the forward strand.
TCGACGCGATCGCCGAACGGCGGGATGGCTCACGATGGGACGATCCCGCCGATAAGAGCCTGACGCGCAAGCGAGTGGATCCCCGGGCCGATCAGGTCATCTACTCGCTGGCGCGTCGGGCTCGTATGAGCAACGCTACCGCGGGGCGCTTTGGCACGACGAAAGCGGCTTCGTTCCCCTCACGACGTCGCCGATTGGAGCTCGGCCAGTTTGGCCTCGAGCAACTCGCCGACGAGGGCCGGGTTGGCCTTGCCGCCCGTCTGCTTCATCACCTGGCCGCGGAGGAAGCCCTTGACGGCGTCGGGCTTCTTCTTGCCTTTTTTGAGGTCGTCGAGCGCCTGGGGATTGGCCGCGATGGCGGCGGCGACGGCCTCGGCGATCGCGTCCTTGTCGGACACCATCTTGTAGCCGCCCTGCTCGATGACGGTCTCGGCGGGGTCGCCGGTGTCGATCATCCGGCCGAGGACCTCGCGGCCCTGGTTGGTGTTCAGCTCACCGCGCTTCACGCGGTTGATCAGGTCGGCCAGTCCCTCGGGCCGGACGGGGAACTCGGCGACCGTACTCTTCCGCTCCTTGATCGTGCGCAGGACGTCCTGCTGGATCCAGTTGCTGGCGAGCTTGTACTCGCCTGTGGCGCGGGCGACGGCGTCGTAGTAGTCGGCGACGTCTTGGCCCTGTTCGACGAGCACGTTGGCGTCGTAGGGGGAGAGTCCGTACTCGCTCTCGAACCGCTTGCGGCGCGCCGAGGGAAGCTCGCCGATCGACGCGCGTACGCGCTCCAGCCAGGCGGCGTCGACCACGACGGGGACCAGGTCGGGCTCGGGGAAGTAGCGGTAATCGGCGGCCGTTTCCTTCTCGCGCTGGGCCTTGGTGACCTCCTCGTCGTCGTTCCAGCCGCGGGTCGTCTTGGGGGCGTCCTGGATCGTCTTGCCGTCCTTCTGCCACAGCTTGTACTGGCGGTCGGCCTCGAACAGAAGCGCCTTCTCGACCGAGCGGAAGCTGTTCAGGTTCTTGATCTCGGCGATGGGCGTGGCGACGGTCTGGCCGTCCCTGTGGATGTGCAGGTTGACGTTGGCGTCGCAGCGCAGCGAGCCCTCCTGCATCTCGCAGTCAGAGACCTCGAGATATCGCAGGGTGAGGCGCAATTCCTCGAGGCAGCCGCGGGCGTCGGCGGCCGAGCGAATCTCGGGCTCGCCGACGATCTCGAGCAGCGGGATGCCGGCGCGGTTGAGGTCAACCTCGGACATCCCGCCGGCGCCGTGGGTCAGCTTGCCGGTATCTTCCTCGAGGTGGATGCGGGTGAGGCGGCACAGGCCGCCCCCACCGCCGTCTTTGCGGACGGGGACCTCGAGGTGGCCGCCCCTGGAAAACGGCAGGTCATACTGGCTGATCTGATAGTTCTTGGGCAGGTCGGGGTAGTAGTAGTTCTTGCGGTCCCATTTGGTGAACGGCGCGATCTCGGCGCCCAGGGCGACGGCCGTCTTGAGCGCCAGCTCGAACGCCTTGCGGTTCATCACCGGCAGGGTGCCCGGCAGGCCGAGCGAGACGGGGTCGGTCTGCGTGTTGGGCGGCAGGCCGAAGTCGGTCCCGCTCCTCGAGAACATCTTACTCTCGGTCTGGAGCTGCACGTGGATCTCCAGGCCGATGACGATTTCGTAGTCCATGATCTTTTCGACTCCGTCCTATGATCGCTCGAGCAAGTTGGTCAGATCTTCCTCGTCCCCTCCGGGCGGGAAATGGAGATAGACATCGTCCAGGCTCCGGACATTCTGGACGACCAGGCCGATATGCCTGACGATTGGGGGCTGATCCGCGAAGACTCGACGGAGCGACAGGAGGATTCCCGCGTACCACTGCTTTTCGTCTAGCGGACGATCGGACCCGAAAACAAGGCTGATCCGTTCGGTCCTCTCGTCCCACGTCCCGGCGAGCGCGTAGTCTCCGGCGACGAGACCTTGAGACGATGCATAGGAACCCACCGCTTCCGCGATTCGCCTTGCGACGGGCCTCATGGATGTCGTGATAGCCATGCCAGGACTCCTTCTTTCGGATGATCCAGGGCCTCGTAGATCCTGAGAAATTCGGCGCGATCGACAAGGACTCTCGGCAGATATCTCAGGTCATTCAGTCTGGCCCTGCTGAATCTTACGAGCAGGTCCCAGTTCTGTCGAATGGCGGCATTCGCCGGGTCCTCGAGTTCCTCCCATGTTCCCGAGAAAACGATCAACTCGGCGAGTTCGTGTGTCTTGCAAGCCCTGGGGAGATAGCCAAGTTTCAGTTGGTCGCAGATGATACTCTTGATCCGGATTTCGTGGGCATAGAGCCGGAGTGCAAGCGCAGAGAATCGTAACCGCCCGCCACGAGCACGGCAGCCTCGTCTTCACGCTCCTTCCACGCAACATCGAGATCCGCGCGCTTGACGTCGGGGAGGAGTCCTGGAGTCGGTTGTCCGGCACCGCCGGAGCTCACACCGCGACCTCCGGCCGCCGGTTATGCCAATCCGTCGCCCGCTCCAAGACTCGCGCGGTGCGGAGCAATGTCTCCTCGGCGAACGGCGCGGCCAGTAGCTGCAGGCCGATCGGCAGGTTCGACCCGGTCAGGCCGCAGGGGATGCTGATCCCGGGGATGCCCGCCAGGTTGGCCGTGATCGTGTAGATATCCGAGAGGTACATCGCCAGCGGATTGGCCGTCCGCTCGCCCAGCTTGAAAGCCGGCGTAGGCGAGGTTGGGCCGATCAGGACGTCGACCTCGCGGAACGCGGCGTCGAAGTCCTCGCGGATACGGCGGCGGACCTGGAGCGCCTTGTTGTAGTACTGGTCGGCATAGCCGGCCGACAGCGCGAACGTGCCCAGCATGATCCGCCGCTTGACCTCGGGGCCAAAGCCCTCGGAGCGGCTCACCATCATCATCCGGACCAGTGGGGCGATCTGGTCCTCGCCGGGATACTTCGGCGAGAAGTCCTCGGCACGGTGGCCATAGGTCGTGCCGTCGTAGCGCGCCAGGTTGCTCGAGCACTCGGCCGGGGCCACGATGTAATAGGCGGGCACACCGTATTTCGAGTGGGGGAGCGAGACCTCCTTGATCGTGGCGCCGGCCTCCTCGTAGACCTTCACGGCCTCCTGCACGGCGGCGGCCACCTCGGGGTCGAGCCCCTCGCCGAAGAACTCGCGGACGACGCCGATTCGCAGGGTGTCGGGGGGTGTGTCGAGCGTGGCCGAATAGTCGGGCACGGGGAGGTCGACGCTCGTCGAATCGTCGGGGTCGCGGCCGGAGATCACTTTGAGCAGGAGTGCCGTGTCCGCCAGGTCGTGGGCAAACGGGCCGATCTGATCGAGCGAGCTGGCGAAGGCGATCAGGCCGTATCGGCTGACCCGGCCGTAGGTCGGCTTGAGGCCGACCACGCCACACACAGCCGCGGGCTGGCGGATCGAGCCGCCGGTGTCAGTGCCGAGGGCCAGCGGGGCCAGGCCCGCCGCGACGGCCGCAGCCGATCCGCCGGAGGAGCCGCCGGGCACTCGCGACGTATCCCACGGGTTGAGCGTGGGGCCGTACGCGCTGTTCTCGGTCGACGAGCCCATCGCGAACTCGTCCATGTTGGTCTTGCCGAACAGGATCGCGCCGGCGGCCTTCAGGCGAGCGACGGCGGTCCCGTCGTAGGGCGGGCGGAAGTTCCGGAGCATCCGGCTGCCGCAGGTCGTCGGCTCGCCCTGGACGCAGAGCACGTCCTTGATCGCCACGGGCACACCGGCCATCGGGCCTAGCGGCTCGCCGGACTGGCGGCGGCGGTCGACCTCGCGCGCCTGGGCGCGGATGTGGTCGCCGTCCAGGTGGACGAAGACGTTCAGGCCCTTGCTCTTCTCCGCCCGGTCGAGCAGCGCGGTGACGATCTCCTCGGAGGTGGTCTCCCCGGCGTTCATGCGGGCCAGCAGGGCGACGGCGGTGTCCTGACTCATCGATCGGCGTCCTCGGGACGGATGGGCTCGTGGGGGGAGTGGCCGGCGCCGGCTGGCTCGAAGGGCAGGGCGGCCCTGGCCCGCCGCCAGCCTCTCGCGAATCAGTCGAGCACGGCCGGGACCAGGAAGCTGGCGGAGTTCTTCCTGGGTGCGTTCGCCAGCGCCTGCTCGCGAGAGAGGGGCTCGCCGCGGACGTCGTCGCGGAAGACGTTGCGGACCTCGACGCCGTGCGCCAGGGGCTCGACGCCGGTGGTGTCGACTTCCTGGAGTTGTGCGACGTAGTCGACGATCGAGTTGAGCTGGTCGGTGAAGGTGTCGAGCTCGTCGGGGCTGACCCGCAGGCGGGCCAGCAGCGCGACCTTGGCGACGTCGGCGTTCGAGAGCGACATGCGAGCGAGTCCCGGGAAATTGGTTGAAGGATCGGCTCGGATCGAGCCGGCCGGCCGGCCGAAATCTCGCGGCCGGCGAGGCCCTCAGTCTGACAGATTTGATCGGGTCGTTCAAGGTTCGCAGCCGGGCCGAGCCTCCTTCCGGCGGTCCGCCGCGGCACGAGCCGGCGGTTTGACGGCCGCCGCGCGATCATCCTATCATGTTGCGGCGGACGACGGACGACCGATGACATATGGACGGCCTTCCCGGGCCCTGGCGGATCGAGCCCCGACGATGATCAATGGACCCGTGGCGATCGTCCTGGCCGCCGGCCAGGGGAAACGGATGAAGTCGGACCGGGCCAAGGTGCTGCACGAGGTGTGCGGCCAGCCGATGATCCGCTACGTCGTCAACGCGGCGCAGGGCGCGGGGGCACGGACGATCGTCGTGGTGGTGGGATACGCCGCCGACCAGGTGCGCGACTATCTCAAGGCCGAGTCGGACGTGCTGTTCGCCGTGCAGGATCAGCAGTTCGGCACCGGACACGCCGCCAAGGTCTGCCGCGCGGTGCTGGGCGACTACCGCGGCCCCGCGCTCATCCTCGTCGGCGACGAGCCGCTGCTGCGACCCGGGCCGCTGGCCGACCTCCTGCGTCGGCAGCAGGACGACGGCGCATCGTGTCTGCTGGGCACGGCCGTGCTGCCGGATCCGACCGGCTTCGGCCGGATCCTCCGCGACTCGGCCGGGCGGTTCCTCCGGATCGTCGAGGAACGCGACGGCACGCCCGAGGAGCGCGCGATCGCCGAGGTCAACCCGAGCTGCTACGTCTTCGACCTGCCGGACCTCTGGGAGGCGCTCGATCGCGTGGGCACGAGCAACGCGCAGGGCGAGTATTACCTCACCGATGCCCCCGCCCATCTGATGGCGATGGGGCGCAAGGTGCTGGCGCTGCCGGTCCTCGAGGCCGACGACGTGCTGGGCGTCAACACCCGGCAGCACCTGGCCCAGGCGACGGCCATCATGCAGTCGCGAATCCACGACCACTGGATGACCGAGGGCGTGACGATCGTCAACCCGCGCTCGACCTACATCGACGGCCGCGCCACCATCGGCCGCGATACTGTGATCTATCCGTTCTCGTTCATCAATGGGAATGTGAAGGTCGGCGCCGGTTGCAAGATCGGTCCGTGCGCCCACCTGCGCGACGGCACCACGCTGGATGACGGCGTCGAGATCGGCGCGTTCGTCGAGATCAACCGCTCGCACATCGGCGCGCGCACGCTGGTGCGGCACCTCGCCTACCTGGGAGATGCCGAGGTGGGCGAGGGCGTGAACGTGGGCGCGACGGCCGTCACGGCCAATTTCGACGGCAAGCGGAAGAACAACACCACGATCGGCCCCGGCAGCCTGATCGGCGCCGGGGCCGTGCTGGTCGCGCCGGCGAAGGTTGGCCGGGGCGCGGTCGTGGGGGCCAATTCGGTCGTCACGAAGGGGCACGATGTCGGCGACGGCGAGACCGTCGTCGGCGTGCCGGCCCGTCCGCTCGAGCGGGACCGCGGGACCGATCAGGCCTGACTGCTGCCCGATTTCGTTCGCCGTCGGCGCCGCAACTCGTGGCCGCCGATCGCGGCCAGCGCCGTCGCGAACAGGATCACCGACGAGGGTTCGGGCACCGACTGCGCTCCGACCTGAGCGATGAGCGCGTCGGCCTGGGTCGTCGGGTGAACGATGTCCCAGAAGAGGTAGCCGCTCGCGGGCTGCGACGCGTTTATCAACTCGTCGGTCGTGTTGGTGAAGCCGTAGGACGCAATGTTGTTGAACAGCGAGTTCACATCGAGGAGGTGGATCTGCACCCCCGGCAGGCTGGTCTGAAGCTGGGTGATCTCGGAGGCGAGGATGGAATTGAAGGCCGCGGAGAGTGCGTTCAGCTCTTGCGGAATCGGGCTGGGCAAGGTGCTCGGGTAGGGCAGAGATCCCAGGGGAGGGAGGTTCGGGATCAGGAATTGCCGGGCGCCGGCGTCGTACAGGGTCTGGACCTCACTCGCCAGGTTGCTCGCCGGCACCAAGGGATTGGTCTGCCCGCCATTGAGGAAGTCGTTCGCGCCGCCCCAGATGGTGAAGAGCTGGTTGGCAGCGGGCGTGCTCGAGCCCAGGTAGGTGCTGATCTGCGCGCCGACGTTCGGGACGGGGATCGTGACCGGTCCGAACGTGCCCTGGGCTGTCCCGGTTCCGGTCATGGCCCCGCCGTAAGCATAGTCGGTGCCGCCATTCAAGCTGGCGGTCGGGACGGCGACGCCGAGATCCTTGGCGAGGTACTGGACCCAGTTCATGCCGTTGGTGAACGTGCCTCCGACGTAGCCGAGCGACGTCGGGGGAACCTGCCCGCCGGTCGCCGCGTAGAAGTTGCCGACATCCGAGAGGCTATCGCCGAAACTGACGATGCTCTTGATCTCCCCGCCCGCCGCGGGAGCCGTCGCGATCGCCATCGCCGCGATCGCCCAGAATGCCTGGATTCTCCATCCGCTGGATTGAAGCTGCCTCATGCCGCTCTTGCCTCCTTGATCAGCGTCTCGTTTGCATGGCGCCGATCGTCAACGATCGTGCCTCCTAACCATAAGGGACCCATCGCCGCGCAGACCGGACGCGCACGGTCGGGAAATTTGTGACGGTTCATGGGGTGAAGGTGACGAAGGTACATAACCCCCGTTGAATTGGAGATCTCGTCTTCCTACTTCGTCGGTCGCGCTGACGATCGTCGCAGCAGGGCGACCAGGGCCGCGTGCTTCTGGGGCTCGCTGAGGGACCGATCGGCTTGCATCGCCGCGACAACCAGGGCGGCATCCTTCTTCTCGCGGAACAATCCCTCGACCAGACGCTCCGCACCCGGGCGGAGGGCCTCGGCCGCGTGCCGGGCCTGGTAGCGGACGCGAACGGGCTCGGTGTCCCACAACCGCACGGTCGAATCGCCGGACCCGGAGGCGAGCGTCCGGCCGTCCGGGCTGAAAGCCAGCGACCAGATGTAACTCGTGTGCCCGGGCAGGCGCGCGACTTCCTGGCCAGTCGCCGGGTCCCAGAGGCAAAGGGCACGGTCCCGGCCCGCCGAAGCGACGCGCGTGCCGTCGGGGTGGAACGCCGCCGTGAACACCTCGTCGCTATGCCCCTCGAAGACGCGCAAGCACCGGCCAGTCGCCGTGTCCCAGAGGCGGACCGTGCGATCGCTGCTCGCCGAGAGGAGGCGGCCGTCGCGGTCGAAGGCGATCGCGTTGATCCGTCCCGTGTGTCCCTGGAGGCGGGCGAATGGGCGGAAGGTGTGCGCGTCCCAGAGGACCACGTCCTTCTCGCGGGCGTCCCGGCCGGCGAGCCAGTTGCCGTCGGCGCTGGCGCCCAAGGGAACCCCCGACACGGTCAGGATCTCCCGCCCTGACGCAAGGTCACGCATACTTATCATTAGCATATTTATATCATTAAACTGTCCAATAAAAATCCGGTTGCCGTCGGGACTCACGACGAGGGACCGGACCCTCTTGACCGACGGGATCCGGCGCTCGATCCTCGCGGTGGAGACGTCCCAGACGAGGAGCTCTCCATCGAAGTCGCCGCCGCTGATCAGCCGGCTGCCATCGGTTGTGAAGGCCAGCGCGAAGACGATTCCGGGGTGCGGCAGTGTGGCGCAGGGCTCGCCGGTGGCTGCGTCCCACAGGCGAATCGTGCTGTCCCAGCTACCGGAGGCGATCCAGCGGCCGTCGGGGCTGTACGCCACCGGGTAGACGTAGCTGGTGTGGCCGGCGAGGACGGGCAGCGTGTCGTGGTGGTCCGCCTCCCAGAACCGAGCCGTCGCGTCCCCGTGGGCGACCCAGTTGTCATAGCTCGCCGATACGAGGCGTCGGCCATCGGGGGAGTAGGCCAGGCCCGGGACGGACCCGGAGTGGCCGTGGAGCACCGCCTGGTCCTGCCGGCCGGCCGCCCGCCAGAGGCGGATGGTGCGGTCGGCGCCGGCCGAGGCGATCCGCTGCCCGTCCGAGCTATAGACGGCCACCAGGACCTCCGCCGTGTGGCGGTCGTAGGGCGGCTCAACCTCGAGGCCGGTCGGTACGTCCCACTGGCGGCACGGTGCCGTCGTGCGAGGCCGTCAGCAGCCTCGAGCCGTCGGCCCGAAAGGTGATGCACAGGACCTTGGACGTGTGTCCCCGGAACTCCGTGAGGTGTCGCCCGGTCGCGGCATCCCAGAGCTGGACCTCGTGGCTATCGCCGCCGGAGGCCAGCCGTGAGCCATCCGGGCTGAAGGTCAGGACGTTGGCGTCGTCCTTATGGCTGAGACAGCGAGCCCGGGCCGCGCCCGAGGTCGTGTCGCGGACCTCGATGTACTGGTGGTCCTGGTGATCCACGAGGGTGACAGCAACCCGCGTGCGGTCGGGGCTGAGGGCGAGGGCGAGAATAGCCTTCTTCCCGGGATCGATCCGGCTGAGGACGCGTCCAGTCTCGTCTCGCAGCGTCATGACGGAAGGAGGCTGGGCGGCGGCGAGCCACCACCGGTCGGCCGCCGCGGCGAGGGAGAAATACAGATTCGCCGGCCTCGCGAAGGGCCGTTCCGGCGACGCGGTCCCGCTTTCATCCAAGATCCGGAGGGTGGTGTCGGTGAAGACGCCGACCCGGAGACCCTGCGGACCGGGTAGCAAGAGGGCGGGATCGCCGGGGCGGAAATGCACGACGGCGGAACTATCATCGAGACGGCTTCGCAGGTGGTGCCACTCCCAGCCGCGCCGTTCTTCCGGGGCCTGCTCCAGGTTGCGATCGGCGTCGGCGACATCGTGGCTGGACAACGCGGCCACGGCGGCCGCCAGCCGCGCCCGGTACGCCTGCGACCGCGCCAGGCGGGCACTCTGACGCGCCTCGCTCGCCGAGAGCAGCGAGATCACCGTCGCGGCGACGAGCGCCGTGAAGACGATCGCGGCGCTGGACACCAGCGCCCGGTTACGCCGCACGAACTTCCGGAGCCGGTACGAGGCCGACGCCGGTCGGGCCCGGATCGGCTCGTGCGCCAGGCAGTGCCGCAGGTCCTCGGCCAGCTCGCCCGCCGACGGGTAGCGCCGCGCCTTGTCCTTCTCCAGGGCCTTGGCCACGATGGTCTCGACCTCACCGCGGAACTGCCGGTCCACCGACCCCAGCCGCGACGGCTCGACCTCGCGGATCACCCGCACCACCTCGGGGATGGGGAGGTGGTCGAGCTGGTACGGCAAGCGGTCGGCCAGCAGCTCATAGAGGATTACGCCGAGCGCGTACACGTCGGAGCGGGCGTCGATGGCGTGCGGGTCTCCGGCCACCTGCTCGGGGCTCATGTACCCCAACGTGCCGATGAGCTGGCCGGTGCGGGTGTGGACGCTGCTGCCCAGGAGCCCGGTGCCGGTCGAATGGGCGACGCCGAAGTCGAGCACCTTCGGCCGGCCGGTTTCATCCACGACGATGTTCGCCGGTTTCAAGTCGCGGTGGATCACGCCCCGCTCGTGCGCGTGCTGCACGGCGTCGCCTACCTGTGCCGCCAGCTCGAGGCGGGTGCGCACGTCGGGGCCGTGGCGGCGGATGTGCTCGTGCAGTGGCAGGCCGCGGATGAACTCCATCGCGAAATAGAGTTGCCCGGCCTCGGTGGTGCCGGCGTCGTAGACTTCGGCGATCCCGACGTGGTGCAAGCGGCCCAGGATCCTCGCCTCCTGGCGAAGCGCTTGCGGAGCTCCCGGGAGTCGAAGCCGGGCGCATCACCTTGAGGGCGACCGTCCGTCGGGGCTCATCCTGCTCGGCCTCATAGACGGTGCCCATGCCGCCCTCGCCGAGCCGCCTCACAACGCGGTAGCGGCCGATGGACGCCGGAACGGCACCCATCATCGGCGATGCCGCACGCACATCGGCGGCCGGGCTGCGCAAGAAATCGGGCGCGCCTGGGCCCTGGCGTCGAAGTGGAGGAGTTCCTCGACGGCGGCGCGCAGGTCTGGGTCGCCGGCACATCGCTCGCTCAGGAAGGCGCCACGCATCTCGGGATCCAGCTCGGCCGCCTGCTGGAACAGCGCCTCGACGACCTCGGGCGATGGCTCGGGCATGGTCCATCCGTTCGGGGGCTAGCTGAGCCGCTTCATCAACCACGCGCGGATGTACGGCCAGTGCCGGTCGAGAGTGCGTTCGGCCAACCCGAGGATGGCCGCGGTCTCGCCCATCGTCAGGCCGGTGAAGTAGCGCAAGAGGACAATCTGGGCCTTGAGCGGGTCGCGCTCTTCGAGCTCCTCGAGCGCCTCGTGGACCGCGAGCACGTCGTTCGAGGGCGGCTCCAGGACGGCGCATGCATCGTCCAGCTCCTCGCGGCGCCGGTCGCCGCCGCTGCTGCGGCCCGGCCTTGCGGCGCGCCTGCTCGACCAGGATATCGCGCATCGCCCGGGCGGCCGCAAAGAAGAAGTGCCGCCGGCCTTCCCAGGTCACCTGGCTATCGCCGGCGATGCGCAAGTACACCTCGTGGACCAGCGCCGTGGGTTGCAGGGTCTGGCCGGGCGCCTGCCGGGCCATCCGCACCTGTGCGAGCTTGTGCAGCTCGGCATAAACCAGCGGCAGCAGATCCGCTGCTGCCCGCGGGTCCCCGCCCTGCGCCGCCTGGAGCACCGCCGAAACCTGGGAGTCGCCCGAGACGGACATTGATGACCCCTGGAGGAAAAGGCAGGTCGGAACGACTCAATCCTAATCCAGGCGCACGGGACTGCCAGCAGCACGCCTGACCCGGCACCCTGCACCACCCCAGTCGATACCTCGGAAAGAAAGTTGGCGCTCCTTTCCGTCGCATCTCGGCTTGAGAGATGACGACCCGAGGACGCGGTGCACGCCCTCGGCTCTGGCGGGGTGACTGGCACACCCCGAAAACGCGGACTTCGGGCTACCCGTATGGCTTTGCATGCCCGCTCGGTCCTGGGTCCGTGGGCCTCTGCGCCGACGAGGTGAGGCAAGACGTCGCCGACCACTCTGGAGCTCTCCCATGACGATGCGTCGCCGAATCCACAACCTGTTCGCCCGCCCCGCCGCCTGCGCGACTCGCAAGCCGACCCGCCGGACCCGACTGAGCCTTGAGCCGCTGGAGGAGCGCCAGTTGCTCTCCGCGTTCACGGTGACGACGCCGCCGACGACGGCGGCAGCGGCACCTTTCGCTATGCCATCGGCGAGGCGAATGCGGCCTCGACCCCCAGCACGATCGACTTCAGCCTGGGATCGTCGCCCGCGACGATCACGCTCACGCAGGGCCCGCTCGAGGTGGACAACTATTATTATGGAATCACCATCGATGGCCCCGGCGCGTCGGCGCTCGCCATCAGCGGCGACGACGCCAGTCGCGTGTTCGTGGTCGGCTATGGCACCAACGCGTCGATCTCGGGCCTGACCATCACCGGGGGCTCGACGACCGGCCAGCAGACTTATGGCGCCGGCTTGATCAGTTACGTCGGCACGACGACCCTCACCGACTGCACCATCTCGGGCAACTCGAGCAGCGGTTCTGGCGGGGGCGTGGCGAACCAGAATGGCAGCATGACGATCACCGACTGCACCATCACGGGGAACTCGTCCGGCGGGGCCGGCGGCGGCGTGCTCAATTTCGGCACGGCGACGTTGGCCGGCAGCACCATCACGGGAAACTCATCCGCCGGATTCGGCGGCGGTCTGACGACATTCGGCCCGGCGACGATCACCGATTGCACCATCTCGGCGAACTCTGCCGGCGTCGCCGGAGGCGGGCTGGACTTCGGAAACAATACGACCACGACGATGACCGGCTGCATCGTCTCGGGGAACATGGCCGACGACGACGGCGGCGGCCTGGATGACGGCGGTAGCGCGACGATCACCGACAGCACCTTCTCGGGGAATTCGGTCGGCTCGGAGGGCCTTGGGGGCGGTCTATACATCGGGAACGACAGCACGACGCTCGCCGATTGCACCATCTCCGGCAACTCGGGCGGCAACGGCGGCGGCGTGTATGTTGGTTACAACACCACACCGACTCTCAATGACTGCACGATCTCGGGAAATGCTTCCCGGTACGGAGGCGGCCTGTACGCCGGCGGCCCGCCAACCTTGACGAATACGATCGTCGCCGGGAATACCGACGGCGGGAGCTCGGCCAGCGACGTCGTCGGCACCGTCGCCGGCACCAGCTCGCACAACCTGATCGGGGTCGGAGGCTCGGGCGGACTCACCAATGGCGCGAGCGGCAACATCGTCCTGGCGAGCCTCACCAACCTGGGCCTCGCGCCACTGGGCTACTACGGCGGGCCACTCCCGACCATCGGTCTGCTACCCGACAGCCTCGCCATCGGCGCCGGCACGTCCGGCGGCGGGCTCCCCACGACGGACGAGCGCGGTTTCGCGCTCGACTCGCCCAGTCCCGACATCGGCGCCTTCCAGGCGCAGACCACGCCCGTGCCCCTGGTCGTCAACTCGATCGGCGACGGCCCCGGGCAACCGGGTCAGCTCGACCTGCGCGTGGCCGTCAACCTCGCCGACCTCGCGGGCACGAGCCAGACCATCACATTCGATCCGACGACCTTCGCCTCGGCCCAGACGATCGTCCTGACGCTCGGCCCGATCGAGCTGAACAACACTCTGGCTTCGGTCGCGATCGAGGCCCCGGCGGCCGGCGTCACGGTCAGCGGCGGGGATCAGGGCGCGGTCTTCGTTGTCGGTGCGGGTGCGACGGCCTCGATCTCGGGCGTGACCATCACGGGCGGCTCGGCGAATGCCGGAGGCGGCCTGTTCAACTCCGCGGGTGCGACGCTCACGCTCACCGGCTGCGGCATCTCCGGCAACTCCGCCGGTCAGGGCGCGGGCGTGGACAACCTCGGCACGGTGACGGTCGTCGATTGCGCTATCAGCGGCAACTCCGCCAGCGGCAGCGGCGGCGGCATCTTCAGCTCGGGGAAAGCGACGATCACCGACTGCACCGTCGCGGGGAACTTGGCCGCCAGCGGCGGTGGCCTGTACGCCGCCGGAGCGGGCTCCATGGCGATCACCAACTGCACCATCGCGGGGAACTCGGCCGGCAGCGGCGGCGGTATGTATGACGCGTTCGCAGCGAATTCCCCGGGCGGGTCGACGATCACCGATTCCACGATCAGCGGGAACTCCGCCGCCACGGGTGGCGGGCTGGACAACAAGACCGGCACGGCGATCCTGGTGGACGCGATCGTCGCCGGAAATGTCCAGGGCGCCGCCTCCGCCAGCGACATCGCCGGCACCGTCGCCGCCTCCAGCTCGAACAATCTCGTCGGTACCGGCGGCTCCGGCGGGCTGACGGGTACCAACGGCAACCAGGTCAACGTCGCCAACCCGGGGCTCACTGCCCTGGGTTACCACGTCGGGCCGCTTGAGACGATGGCCCTCTGGCCCGGCAGCCCGCGCTCGGCACCGGGATCGTCGTGGCGGGAGTCGCGACCGACGAGCGCGGCCTTCCTCGGCCGACCAGCGGTGCGGCCGACATCGGCGCCGTCCAGGACGAGGTGTCCGTGCCGGCGCCGGCGGCCGTCACCGTCATGGCGGGCATCGCGACCGCGATCGGCCTCGGCTCCTTCGGCGACGGGGCCGGCGCGGGGCCCTATGCCGTGACCGTCCAGTGGGGAGACAACTCGTTCCCCGCGACCGACTCGCTCGCATCGGCGGGCTCGCTGGGCTCGCCGGTCCACACCTATACGAATCCCGGCACCGACACCATCCTCGTCACCATCATCGATGCGAACGGCGACGCGAATCGGGTGCAGGTGACCGCGACGGTCACCGCGGCGTCGACGACCGCCGTGCTCTCGGCGTCGACCACAAGCCCCACCTATGGACAGTCGGTGACCCTTACGGAGACGGTCTCCACCCCCGCCGGCGCCAGCCTCATCGCCACGGGAGCGGTCCAGTTCGAGATCGACGGGTCTCCCGACGGCAACCCGGTCCCGCTCGACAGCACCGGCGCGGCGTCGATCACGACGTCGACACTCGGCGTCGGGTCGCATACCATCACGGCCGCCTACACCAACAGCGACGGCCACTTCAGCCCGCCGTTAACGTCCCAGTCGATCGGCGTGAGCGTGGCGCCGGTGGCGACGACGACGATTCTCTCGCTCGCCCCCTCCAGTCCCGCGTTCGGGCAGGCTGTGACGCTCACCGCGACCGTATCCCCGGCGACGTCGGGCGGCGGCACGCCGGGAGGGACGGTCACGTTCCTGAACGCTGGCCAGGCCATCGGTACCGCGCCAGTGGTCGGCGGGACAGCCGCGTTCACCCCGTCGAACTTGTCCGTGGGGCGGTACTCGATCACGGCGAGCTATGGCGGAACGTCCATCTTCGGCACCTCGAGCTCCACACCCCTGGGATTCACTTACGCCAGGGCCACTCCGACGCTGACCGTCACCGACGCCGGCGGCACATACAATGACAACCCCTTCCCGGCCACGGACACCGTGGCGGGCGTGGGCGGTGCCACGGGGTCGAGCCTCGAGGGAGTGACGCCGACCCTGACCTATTACGCGGGGAGTACGGCGACGGGCACGCCCCTCGCCGGCGCGCCCGCGACCGCCGGGACCTATACCGTCAAGGCCAGCTTCGCCGGCAGCACCGATTATGCCGCCGCCGTCCAGTCGACCACCTTCACCATCGCCCAGGCCGCGCCGACGGTCACGGTGTCCGATGCCGGCGGTACCTACAGCGATGTACCCTTCCCGGCCACGGACACTGTGGCCGGCATCGTGCCGGGGGTGGACAATCTCCGGGCCACTAGCCTCGAGGGAGTGACGCCGACCCTGACCTACTACGCTGGGAGTACGGCGACGGGCACGCCCCTCGCCGGCGCGCGCCACGGCGGCCGGGAGCTATACCGTCCAGGCCAGCTTCGCGGGAAGCACCGATTACTCCGCCGCCGTCGAGTCGACCACATTCTCCATCGCCCAGGCCGTGCCGACGATCAACCTGAACTTCGTCTCCGCCTATGGCCCCGGCTCGACCATCGGCGCGGGTGCCACACTGACCGGGGTGACCGGCAGCCCTGCGGCCAGCCTCGAGAGCGTCCCCGTCGTGCTGACATACTATGACTCACAGGCGAACGACCTGGGGACGACCGCGCCGACCGCGCCGGGCGATTATTCGGTCGTGGGGAGCTTCGCCGGCTCGACCGACTATCTCGCGACCTCGACCGCGCCGACGCCCTTCTCGGTCGTCACGCAGACGGTCCCGACCATCACGCTGACCGATTCCGGCGGGCCCGAAACCGGCTCGCCCTACCCCGCCACGGCCACGATCTCGCCCAACGACGGCGGGGACGGGACGACCCTGGAAGGCGTGGGCCTGACCCTGACCTATTACCCGGGCAACACCACCGCGGGTACGCCGCTCACCGGGCGCCGAGCCCCCGGCACCTACACCGTGATGGCCAGCTTCCCGGGCAGCGATGACTACGCGGCGGTCAGCACGAGCCTGGGCTTCACGGTCACGTCCGGCGTGCTCCAGGCGGGCGGGCTCGAGTTCCAGACGGAGGACGGCTCGGCGTTCGGCGTGTCGGGCGGCGTTTACACGGCGAGCGCCGGGGTCCAGTTCGGCTTCGTGCCGGCGTCGGACCAGTCATTCACGCCGCTCGCCGAGCTCGACGGCAACGTGTCGATCAACACCCTGGCCCTCACGCTCGCGGGCACGGGGACGCTCAGCGCGGTCATCAGCGGCACGCCGATCCCGCTCGTGACCGCGGGCCTCGGGACGACCAGCATCACGACCCTGGTGAATGAGGGACTCTCCGCCCTGTCCGGGACGGCGATCGAGGTGGCGGGCACGACCTTCACGATCGATTCCATCCAGCTCAACCCGGTGGGGCCGGAGCTCCAGCTCCAGGGCTCGATCGCCCTGCCGATCGGGCTGACGGTCGCGGTCAACGGCAGCAATGACGTTGACATCAGCTCCTCCGGCGTGAGCCTGACGGGCGTCACGGCCACCCTGAACGGCTCGTTCACCCTCGCGGGCGTCACCTTCAACGCCTCCCAGCTCCAGGTCGCCTACACGGCGGCCAGCCAGACGTTCGCGATCACCGGGCAGACCTCGATCACCGCGGGCGAGTTCGGGACGGTCAGCCTCGACCTGGGCGGCGGCTCGACCCAGGGCGTGGTCATCACCGACGGCGTCCTCACCGGCCTCGACGCGACCGCCTCGCTCGACGCCACCCTGGGCGGCGGCACCCTCACGGCGACCGGGGTGAACGTGGTCTACGTGCCGGCCGAGGGCCAGACCCCGGACCAGCTCGCGATCGGCGGCGCCGCCGACCTGAGCTTCGGCGGCAACTTCGACGTGTCGCTGACCCTGGGCTCATCGACCAGCCCCGGTGTGCTCATCCAGGGCGGAGCCCTCGCCAGCCTCGATGCGACGGCCAGCCTGGACATGACCCTCGCCGGCGCCACGTTCTCGGCGACCGGCGTCAACGTCGACTACGTCGCCGCCTCGGCCTCGTTCGCAGTCTCCGGCTCCGCCTCGCTCGATTTCCCCAGTGGTCCGGACCTCAGCCTCACACTCGGCTCGGCGGCCCAGCCCGGCCTGGTCTTCAGCAACGGGACATTGACCAGTCTCGACGCCACGGCGAGCTTCAGCATGACCCTGGCCGGCGCCACCTTCTCGGCGACCGACGTCAACGTCACGTACATCGCCGCCTCGGGGAATGCGCCCGATCAGTTCAACGTCTCCGGCTCCGCCTCGCTCGATTTCCCCACCAGCCCGGACATGAGCCTCACGCTCGGCTCGTCGAGCCAGCCCGGGTTGGTCCTCAGCGGCGGTGCCCTCGTCAGCCTCGACGCCACGGCGAGCTTCAGCATGACACTGGCCGGGGCCACGTTCACGGCGACCGACGTCAACGTCACCTACGTAACGGCCTCGGATGACCTGGAGATTTCCGGCTCCGCCAGCCTTGCGTTCGGCACCACCGTCCTGAGCCTCACCCTCGGCTCGGCGGCCCAGCCCGGCCTGGCCTTCACCGGCGGGACGCTCACCAGCCTCGACGCCACCGCGGGCCTGAATGCGACCCTCGGCGGCGCCAGGTTCTCGGCCAGCGCGTTGAACCTGACCTATACGGCCGCCTCGGGCAACACGCCCGCCGAGTTCACCGTGACCGGCGTCGCCAGCCTGAGCGCCAGCTTCCGCGGGGCCATCGAGTCGATCGCCGTCGATTTCGGCGGCGGTTCGACCACGGGCCTGGTCCTCTCGGGCGGGACGATCGAGAGCCTGAACATGACCGTCACCTCCAGCTTCGTCGCGGGCGGGGTGACCTTCGGCACGAACGGTCTGATCGCCACCTACGTTGCGTCCGCAACGAGCCCTGAGGTGACGTTCACAGGGAACGCCCACTTCAGCGTCGCGGGCGTGGGCACCGTGGCGGTCGATCTCGGCGGGCCGGGCACCCAGGGCCTCGTCATCATCAACGACGCCCTGGCGAGCCTGAACATGACGGTGACCTCGAGCCTGAAGATCGGCGGCGTGTCGTTCACCACGTCCGGGCTGACGATAACGGAGAACGTCGCCGCAAGGGTGTTCACCGTGACCGGGGGCGCCAGCCTGGCCGCCGGCAAGCTGGCTAATGTCCAGGTCGAATTCGGCAGCCCGGCCTCGAACGGCAATGCCGGCAGCACGGGTCTGGTCATCACGGGTGGGACATTGACCAGCCTGGACATGACGGTCAACTCGACGATCACGGAGGCCGGCGTCACCCTCACCGCCGACGGCCTGCATTTCGTCTACAACGCGACGGCCAGCCCGGCCACGTTCTCGCTGGGTGGGACGACCACCGCCTCGTTCCCCGGCCTGGGAAGCTTCAGCGTGACCCTGGGCACCGCGGCGCACCCCTCGGGTCTGTTGATCCAGGGGTCGAACCTGGTCAGCCTCGGGATGACCGTCAATGCGGCGTTATCGGTCGGCAAAGTGACCTTCAACGCCAACAAACTGGCATTCGACTACACCGCTTCGAGCGACCTGTACCAGATCAGCGGTACGACCGGCGTCGCGATCGCCGGCCTCGGGACGCTCCAGGTCACCTTCGGCACCGCGTCCCATCCCGACGGCGTGGTGATCAGTAACGGGGCGCTAGCCTCGCTGGGCGTCGTCGTCAACGGCAGCTTCACGGTCGCCAAGGTCGGCTTCACGGCGACGAAACTGGAGCTCGATTACACGGCGAACACGCAGACGTTCCAGATCATCGGCACGGCCGGCGCCAGCATCGGGAATATCGGCAGCCTGAGCGTGACGTTCGCCGGCTCGGGCCTTGTCATCACCAACGGCGCCCTCCAGAAACTGGACGCCTCGATCAGCGGGGGGTTCAGCGTGGCCGGGCTCGCCTTCTCGTCCCCGGCCAGCAACCCGCTGCAGCTCATCTACGTCGCGGCCACGGCGAGCTTCGACGTCACCGGCTCGGCGACCGTCGCCGTCACATACTTCGACGCCTCGATCACCGTCTCCTTCCCCGGCACCGGCCTGGTGATCAGGAACGGGGCGCTCGTGAGCCTCGACGCGGCAGTCAGCGGCGGGTTCAAGGTGGCCGGGCTCTCCTTCTCGTCCCCGGCCGCCAGCCCGCTGCAGCTCAACTACGTCGCGGCCACCTCGACGGTCCCGGCCAGCTTCGACGTCACCGGCTCGGCGACCGTCGCCGTCACGTACTTCGATGCCTCCATCACCGTCTCCTTCCCCGGCACCGGCCTGGTGATCGATGCCGGGAAGCTCGTGAGCCTCGACGCGGCCGTCAGCGGTGGGTTCAAGGTGGCCGGGCTCTCCTTCTCGTCCCCGGCCAGCAACCCGCTTCAGCTCAACTACGTCGCGGCCACCTCGACAGTCCCGGCCAGCTTTGACATCACCGGCTCGGCGACCGTCGCCGTCACTTACTTCGACGCCTCGATCACCGTCTCCTTCGCCGGCACCGGCCTGGTGGTCAAGAGCGGGAAGCTCGTGAGCCTCGACGCGGCCGTCAGCGGTGGATTCAAGGTGGCCGGGCTCTCCTTCTCGTCCCCGGCCGCCAGCCCGTTGCACCTCAAGTACGTTGCGGCCACCCCGCCGACAGCGGCGAGCTTCGACATCACCGGCCCGGCGACCGTCGCCGTCACGCACTTCGACGCCTCGATCACCGTCTCCTTTCCCGGTACGGGCCTGGTGATCAAGAGCGGGAAGCTGGTGAGCCTCGACGCGGCCGTCAACGGCGGTTTCAAGGTGGCCGGGCTCTCCTTCTCGTCCCCGGCCGCCAGCCCGCTGCAGCTCAATTACGTCCCGGCCACGGCGAGCTTCGACGTCACCGGCTCGGCGACTGTCACCATCCAGAAGTTCGCCAGCCTCGGCGTCTCGTTCCTCAGCTCGGGCCTGGTGATCAAGAACGGCACCTTCCAGAGCATCGATGTCTCCGTCACCAGCAACTTCGCCGTGGGCAAGGTGGGCTTCGCGACCAGGGACCTCGATTTCGGGTACACCGTATCGACGAACACCTTCTTCTTGAAGGGCTCCGCGGACGTCACCGTCGGCGGGATCGCGGGCCTGACCGTCGGCTTCGGGACCACGGACGCCGGCATCCTCAAGAGCAACCCCGCCGCCGCCTACGGGATCGTCATCACGAACGGCAGCCTGACCAACCTGGCGATGTACATCAGCGCCAATTTCATCGTGGGCGGGGTGCAGATCTATACCAAGGATCTGGGGTTCGACTACACCCCCAGCACGAGTACCTACGAGATCACCGGCACGGCCGGGATCAACGTCGGTGGCATCACCAGCCAGAACAATGGCGTCAACGCCCCGGGCACCAACAGCCTGAGCATCACCTTCGGCGGCCCGCTCGACCCCGCGGGGATCCTGATCCAGAACGGCCAGTTGACGAGCCTGGACGCCGAGATCAACGCCTCCTTCTGGATCGACGACCTGGTGCAGATCAAGGCGACGAACCTGGAGTTCGCCTACGAATCGAACTACAACAAGACGGGGCACTCGGCCTTCCTCATGGCCGGCGCCGTCGGCGCCGCGCTGCCCTACAATATCGGCAACGTCACGGTGACCTTCGGCTCCACCACCGGCGACCCGGGGCTGGTCATCACCAATGGCCAGTTGGTCAGCTTCGACGCGACGATCTCGGCCGGCATCACGCTGCCTGGTATTGGACTGGCGTTGGGCAATGTGAGCGTCACATTCGCCTATACCTCCGCGAACAACGAATACACGTTAACCGGCACCGGTGCCCTCACGCTCGACGGGATCGTCACGATCGGGGTTGCGCTGGGCACGCCCGCGACCGCCACTGCGGCCGCCACCCCGGGCCTGATGATCGAGAATGGCACGCTGAAGAGCGTGAATATCACGGCGAGCGGCGCACTCAACCTCGGCCCTCTCGAGGCCCAGGTGAACCTGACCGGGGCGTACACCGCGAGCACGACAACCCTCGCGTTCGGCGGCACCGCCGGTGTGTCCTTCAATCCGAGCAACGTCCCGAGCTGGGTACGGCCGTTCTTCGGTCTGGGCAGTAGCAACAACCTGGGCACCGCGGGCTTCTACGTCTCGATCGATGCGAACGACGTCGTGAGCAGCAACAGCTACGCCAAGTTCTGGGTCAGCGAAGGCAGCGAGGAGATCGGGCTCGAGGTCAACTTCGACAAGAAGGTCTCCATCAGCCTCGGCACCGGCAGTGCCGCCAACGTGATCATGGGCTACGTAACCAGCCAGCCCTTCGACGCCACCGCCGTCAACCTTGCCAAGGTGGAGCTGGCGATCGCGGGCGGCATAGCCGGCAACTATACGACCTCGACCAGCGCGCTGATCAGCGCGTGGTTGACGTACTTCGAGGGACCGCTCGGTGGACTACCGATCCCGTGACCACGGGCGCCGGCTAGCCGCCGACTCCAGGGTAGCGATACATCGGTCACGAATCGCTCGCCCGGTCCGCGATACCGCCATTGACGCCGGCGGTCGGTAAGGCGACGCCCACGTCCTTCGCGAGGTACTTTCGCGCGAGTTGGGCGACACCCAGCGGCCTGAGCTGCTGGCCGGGATGACGGGATAGGCTTCGAGCCAGAGCCGCGCGACCTCAAGGGCTCGAGCTCTCCGAGTCGGCGACCGACGTCACCGGGCTGAACGAGCGGGCGCTCCGCCTGGTCCAGGAGCAGGTCGAAACCCGGACCTGGACCGCGTTCCGGATCGCGGTCGGTCGAGTTCAGGCCGGCTCCAGCAGAGGCCGGGAGGCGAGCCGGCGGAAGGCGGAAATCTGATACGGAGGGCCTTCCAGGCTGTTTCGACACCGAGATGAGATTGATCGTCCATCTCGACCCGGAGAAAAGCCACATCCTCATCTCATCTTTTCTCGCCAAGCTTGATGGTTGATAATCTGATGTCACGCGGGTTCCGGCGCGTAAGCCTCGCATTCCTCCTGTCGCAGATGAGGACTCCCATGAAACGCCCACTTGGTTTCGCGGTCCTGCTCTGGCTGTCCCTCACGATGTCCACGGCGAGCGCCGATCCGATCCTGTGGGTCTGTGACCATGAGGGCAAGATCGGCAAGGTCGATGTGGCGACCGGGAAGGTTACCCTCGTCGGTGATGCCGGCGTGGTGCTGACGGACATCGCCTTCGACACCGAGGGCAACCTGTTCGGCGTCAGTTTCGACACCTTCTATCGAATCGACATGGCCACGGGGGCTGCCACCGCGATCGGCAGCCTGGGCCCCGCAGGCATCAATGCCCTGGTCTTCTCCACCACGGGCATCGCTTACGCCATGGGCAACGGCGGCGACGACCTGTACAAGATCAACAAAAAGACCGGGGCCGCGACCTCGATCGGACGTGTCCGCCACGGTGGCTCGCTGGGCGACCTGGCCTTCCATGACGGGAGGCTGTACCTGGCGACCAGCACGGGACGATTGGTCCGGGTGAAGCTCTCGCCGGTCGGCGGCACCTCGGTCGGACCATTCGGGGTGGCGGGCGTCTTCGGCCTGGCCCACGGCGATGACGGCGTCCTCTATGCCGTGGCCGGGACTTCCGTCTATTCGGTTGAACCCGGAGACGGGCACGGCCACCTTCGTTGTCGAGTTCGACGGCCAGGGACTGGGCGCTGCCTACGGCGCGGCCTTCGTCAACGAGGCTTCACGCTATTACCATCGGAACCCGCCGGAGGAGAAAAAGGGGTCATAGCGCCGGGGCGGATCGCCCGTCGCCGCCGGGGCACGCACAATGGTCGCATCGGTCAGACACGAGGCCGAGGCGGCGGCGTGGGTCCCTGGGATTGCACTCCCACCGGCGCGTCGGGTCGGTCAGGGATGCGCCCCACCCAAATGTGACACTCCTATCGCCGGCAGGAGCCTGCTCCCCCAACGGCCCGACCCGGCCCGGCCCGGTCCCTTTGTAGCTCCTGCTCCCGATCCGGTGCCGACCGCCCGACCGATCGCCGGCAGGAGCCGGCTCCTACAACGGTTCGGTCCGGCCCGGCCTGGTCCATTTGTAGGAGGGAGCTCCTGCTCCCGATCCGGTCGGCCCGATCCGTGCGGCTTCGGCCCGATCGGTCGGATGCGATCGGGTCGGACGGGGTCCGCGGTCGGTGGTCTTCGGTCCCTCGTTCTTAGGCCAACCATACCTCACTCGCCCTAGTCGAGCAGGTCGGCGCTGTAGAGGCTGCTCTCGAAATAAGAGCGATACTCATACTCGCTCATCTGCTGAACATACACGATCGAGCCGTTCGGGAGCACCTCGATCGATTGCCCGGCCGTATTCGTCCCCGCCCCGAGACCCCCGGACGTAAAGGCCAGGTTGCCGTTGGGTAGCATTTCCGAGCTCCCCAGGAAGAACGAGTAGTTGCCCAGGTCGGCATCCACCGCCAGCGTCGCCGTCCCGTTCGCCTCATCCAGGATCCATTCCTGCCCGCGGCTGTGCGCCGTCTTGTCGTGTAACTGGCGGGTGTTGCCGTCGTCGAAGACCAGCAGGGTTGTGTCGTTGATCATGCGAGCATCGTGCTGGTGGCTGAACCACGGCGAGGAAGTGTCACCGGCAATCGCCTGGAAGTTGCCGCCTTGCCCGAGCTTCCAGACGATGTGGCCGTCGCCGGCCCCGTCGGCATAATCGATCTTGATGACCCAGTCCTGGCTGCGGAGGGACACGATCAGGTTGTCGTCCTCGGGCGACCAGCTCACCGCGTTGGCGTGCAGCCAGTCGTTCGGGACCGAGTGGT
The DNA here is from genome assembly GCA_963771445.1 of uncultured Planctomycetota bacterium. GTDB lineage: Bacteria > Planctomycetota > Planctomycetia > Isosphaerales > Isosphaeraceae > JAKAUH01. The sequence continues at coordinate 88,020 of CAVYTQ010000013.1, forward strand.
CCGTGCCGATCCGGTTGGTGTTCAGCCGGTTGAACGCGTTCCAGACCCAGGACACCTGGAAGTTCTGATCCAGGACCAGGACCATGTTGCCTCGGAAGTAGGTGGGCCGCCCATGGTACAGGACGGTCCTGGGCGTGGTGGCGATGACGACCGTGTCGCCGTTGGGCAGGAGTTTGGCCTCGTGGTCGAGGTCGAGTATCCGCGGCCTGTGGAGCGCGGCCAGTTCGGCGTTGATGGCATTCACATCCGTCTGGCGCAGGGTGTCGCCGGCCAGGTCAACCTGCCGTAGCGTGTCGTAGCCACCGGGGACCTTACTTGCCGTGCCGCCCAGCAGCATCAAAGTGCCGCCCGGCTCGAGGTTCGGGGCGTAGCTGGGGAAGTTGTTGCCCTGGAAGTCATAGTACCAGATGACGTTGCCGTTCAGGTCGGTCGCCATGGTGTAGTTCACGACCCCGGCATGGAAGATCACGCCCTGGCTCAGGTCGGTCCCCGGTGCCGGCGGCTGCACCACGGTGAATTTGGGGAAGATCATGCCCGCCGGCATGCTGCCGGTCGTGAAGGTCAGCGGGGCCGAGACCGTCCCGTTGTCCAGGACATACCGCATCAGGTAGGTGGTCTTGGCCATCATCCCGGCCACGATGAAGTTCGTGCTCTCGCCCGGGACGATCGGCTGCGGCGACGTCGCCTGCCACGAGGGGTTGGGACTCTGCTGGGCGAACTGGACGTACATCGAGGCGCCGGGGGACGGAGGCGCGCTGAACAGGGCGACCAGCGGGTTGGCCATGGGACTGACCACCGCGCTATTCCCCACCACCCGCGTCTGCGCCGTGTACGTCGCGCCGGCGGTCTCGCTCTTCGATTTGCGATACCCGTTCTTGACGACCACCTGGATTTCGTAGGTTCCCTGCTGCATCGGGTTCCAGATGAAGCTGTTTGAACTGCTGAAGTCCTGCACGACCTGGAGCGGTGCGCCCTGCGGTCCGACGCTAAACTGGTAGACGGGGCTTGACCCGTGCCCGCTGGACTCTGCCGTCCACTCGACCGGCGACTCCGACGTTGGGAATAGCCGGCGCCCGATCGCTAAGCGAGACGGACAGCAGGCAGCGATCCTCCAGCGGCGTGCAGTCCGGCCGAAGCCAACGGGGACGACGGGCCGGGGTGTGCCGGTCCAGCGGCGCTGGCGAGAGGGCGTGACGAGTGGCCACATGGGCAGGACTCCTCTATCGTTGTGATAGCAGCGCCGGGACAAAGCCTCCGAGGCCCGTTCGCCGGTTCATCTTGGTGCGCCTCGATCCTGAAGGCGCGGGAGTACAGGATCGTCCCCGATGGAGCCCCCGCGCCGACTCGGGCGGAACCCAAGGGACACCATCCGCCGAAAGGCCAGGGATGCCGCCGCCAGGTTGAGCCTTCTGGTCGTTGGGTTCTCCGCACGTCGTGCGACCGCTCGTCCTGAGATGAGATGGCGTGGGAGTCCATTATTATCTTGCCAGTCTTTCCCAGGTTGAAACTCGGGCACCCTGGAAGGCAGCGCGATTTCAGTAGAATAGATAGAATACAGCAACTCGGTATTTTGTGCATCCTTTTCTTGCTGGGTCCAGGAGAAAAACCCCAGCGCAGCCTCGGCCGCAACCAAAGTGGCAAGTGGCCCGTCCCGTAGGGTGGGTCGAACGCAGCGAGGCCCACCGATATCCTCTCAGTGGTCAGTGGCCAGTGAGCACCGGACGGAAGTCATTGTCGTCGAAAGGTTTGTGAAATTGCGTACGGCGCACGTGATTCCCACCATTAGTAGTACAGGGGGCGAATCTGTGGCCGCTTCTTTTTTCCGCCCGGTCACCTGTCCCGAGCCCCAGCCCTGCCGGACGGTGGCTCGACCGATCCGGCCGGTCCCGCACGCCGACTACGACAGGCCGGGACCGCTCACCGCCGGTGCCTTCGCTGGCAGAAGCTTTGGACGAGACCGGATCGGGTCTGGTCGAGCCAGGGGTCAAAGATTGAGATCTGTTTGACCGATGGTCGAGGCGGGGTTGGACGAGACGAGCTCGAGCTCTGACGCGGGGGGAGGGCTCCTGGGTCTGCGCGGGCCGGCGGCCGGCCTGGTAGCCTGAATGGGAGACGGAGAGGCGATTGTTTTCGATGCGGGCGGCGTCCTGGTTTCCGGTCCCGCGGGTCCGTCAGGTGTCCACCCCGACATACAGCAGTCTTCCGGCTCGGGCGATCTTCTCGACGGCCGGGAGCAGTCGCTCCTCGTAATCGGTCCGGGCACTGTCGCTCGGCGCTGCGAGGATCGACGGGCCGGCTTGCTTCAGCTCCTCGAGCAGCCTGGCCACCTCTTCCGGGGTGTGCATGCTGTGACTGGGAGCCCAGTCGCCCCACTGGGGAGGCCGATCGGTGGGCTGGTGGTAGCGAAAGGGCCGGGTGCCGAAGTGCGATACGACTGCCTCGGTGACCAGGTTTGGGGCAATGCCGTGGTGGCGGCGTGCGACCTCGATGACATCCCAGTAGATGCTTTCGTCGCACTCGCAGCGGTATCCCAGGTTGTCCCCCCGTTTGCGACGCTCGCTGAAGGCAATGATCGCCCGCTCCCACACCGACTTGCCGGCGTCGGACAGGTCGCCGTACCAGTCGGCTTGCCGCAGCCGGGGCCGGAGCAGCTCGCCGAGCTCTTCGGCGTCACTGGGCCAGTCGCGGACGGGATCGCCGTCGTAGAACGCGCGTTCCTGCTCGTCCAGGCCGTCGGAGACCCGCTCAGCGAACGCCAGGAGCTGGGTGGGGCTGGGCTCTTCCACGAACCGATGGAACTTCTGCCAGTCGAGCGAGTAAATGTAGTACCCTGCCATCGGGATGTTCCTCGAGTGGGACGGATATCTGGGGCACTATAGCACGGCCTGGGTACATGGCGGAACCGAGAAGGGAAGCGGCCGACATGGTCGCGGTGCCGCGGAGAAGACCAGGCATGGCGGCGAAGACCAAACCGACCGGATGGGATCGCGTGCTGGTCCGCCACGTCGTGCTAGCAAAGCGGGATCGGGTGAGCCGGCTCGAGCCACTATTGCGGGTGCCTTTCCCCGGCGGCTGCAACTCGACATTCACCGACGAGGACCACGACCTGTCGTTCCTCGGTGCTCCAGGCGGGCCTGGATGCTGCGCCCCGATTCGACGGAGACTCGTGGGTCCCGCTGTTCTCGGCCGCGGCCGATGGTAAGTCCCTGTTCGACGCAAATTGCGACAGCCGGCGGATGGAAGTCGCCTGGGTCGGTTGCCGGCCCGAGGGCGAAGGATGGTTCGTCAGGTTCAACGGGGTGGCAAGCCGGTCATCGACTTCCGCCAGCCGGTTGGGACACGCTCCGCCGGCCCCCGGCAACCAGGGGCAGGCGACAGACGGCGAGGAAGCCTTCCGTCGCGTTTGCGCCGAGTGGGACATCACGCTGCCGTCGCGCGAAATCCGCGTCGGCGAACGCGAGCTCCTGCTCATCGGCGCCAGGGGAAAGCCGGTGAAGTCGGGACTCCGCGGCTACGTGTTCTTCCAGTGCCCGGCGCTCACCGCGGGGGAGGACCCCGCCTCCGACGACCTGGCCCGGGCCATCGACCAGGGGGATGCAGAGGGGATCCGCGACGCACTCCGTCGCGGAGCGTCGCTGACTGTCCTGCCGGACGGCTCGTCCTCACCTTTGCTGTCGGCCCTCTATAAATCCGGCCGATTCGGGCCGCGGCGATGGCAGCAGTGCCTCGAGATACTCCTGGCCGCCGGCTGCCCGATCAACGGGATCTCAACGGACACCCCGCCGCTGGTCGATTGCGTCCGCCCCTATCTCCCGGACGGCCCTGCGCGGGAGATGGTCCAGTTCCTCCTGGCCCACGGCGCCGACGCCAACGCGACGGGACCTCGCGGCGAGCTGGCGCTGTTCGAGGCGGTGGTCCACGGCCGCGTCGCTCTCGTCCGGCTGCTGATGCAACACGGCGCCGACCCCAACGCGCACGACCCCGATGGGCGTTTCGATTATCGAATGGCTCCGCCAGCGGGTCGAGGATCCCTTCTACTCGTCCGAGATGGCGCGTTATACCAAGATCCTCAAACTGCTCGAGGCAAACTAAGGGGCCATCCGAAATCAACGTCCAATCTTACTCGGGGCCTTGCTCAGACTGCGCAGCCGGGCCAGATGCCAACTTGGAAGCTGTTCTTGGATGCCCCTCAAGCCGGTCCGTCCCGGAACTCGAGCGTTCGACGAGGTGACGGACTCTGATCTCGGGATGGGAAACGGGACGGAATCCTGGCCCTATCACGGTCCTCCGACTCGCTCCGGCATCGAGTGCCGGAAAGGGACGTCTTGGGGACAGCCCCATGTCACGGCCTGATGCCGGGAGCGGTGCAATGTTATTATTGAGGCATCGTCCGGCTCGAGTCTCTGGCCATCAGGCCGTCGCCCAGGGGTGAGCTTACGGGTGTCCCGGATGGTAAGGGGAAACGGTTGGGTTAGGGCCGGACGAGGCCGAGGCGTGGAAATGTCAGTTCGAATCGAGACTTGGCAATCCAGGGAGGGCTTCGCGTGGCCAGCTTCATTCACAAACAATTCCGCGTCCGAACGCTCATGTTCCTGACCTTGTTGCTGGCCGTCGTCATGGCGGCAATCGCACCTTCTGTGCAAAGGGCCCAGCGGCTCGCGAGTGCCTGTTACATATTGGGCGAGGTGGCCGCTCCCGGCCGCATTGAGACGTTCGGACGTCGGTTAACAGTCCGAGGGGCCATCAAGGAGGCCGGGGGATTGATGTCGAGCGATGAGCAGGTCGCCATCCACCTTGTTCGTCCTGCCTCCGCCGGTATCCCGGAGCGAGTCTTCTCCATCGACCTGAACAACCCTTCGACCGATTACGCGGTCAGGCCCGGCGACCGTCTCATCGCTGTCAAGTCCCGATAAAGGACATGATCGGGTCGGTCATGGTTTGGGGGCCATCCAAGATCAACGTCCAATTTCACTCTGGGGCTTGCCCAGGTTGCGTAGCCGGGCTAGCCCGGAAATTTCACACGATCTTTTAATAATATAGTTGTGCGGCGGCCTTACTTCTGTTAGGATATGTGGTTACGACGATCACCATCCTTCGGAAGAAAGGCCGCCGCTATGACAGAGTGTAATCGCGACCCCCTCAACTTTTCCAGCATCGGCTCCAAGTCCGTCGTCGCCGATTTCCTCGGGGGTCGGCTGACGTCCGATGCCGGGGCCATCCTCCTTCGCGAGGTCGGCGAGAGCACCGGCCTGTTCGACGCCGTCAACGCGGCGATCCCGGACCCTAGAGATCCCATCTTCATCGTCCATGACCAGCGGACCATGATCGCCCAACGGGTCGTGGCCATCGCCCTCGGCTACGAGGACCTCAACGACCACCAGACCCTGCGAGCCGACCCCGCCCTCCAACTGGCCGCGGGGGTCGTCCCCGACGAGGAGCGGAAACTCGCCTCCCCTCCGACCCTCTGCCGCCTGGAGAACCGTATCGAGCGTAAGACCCTGGTCCAAATCGCCGGGGTCCTGGTCAACCAGTTCATCGCGTCTCATGCCCGGCCGCCGGAGCACCTGATCCTCGATTTCGACGCCACGGACGATCCCGTGCACGGCCACCAGGAGGGACGTTTCTTCCACGGCTATTATGACAATTATTGCTACTTGCCTCTCTATGTCTTCTGCGGCGACGAACTGCTGACGGCCTACCTGCGGCCGAGCAAGATCGACGCCAGCAAGCACAGCCGCGCGCTCTTGAAGTTACTGGTACGGCGGCTCCGTCATGCCTGGCCCGATGTGAAGATCACCTTCCGGGCCGACAGCGGCTTTTGCCGTTGGAGACTGATGCGGTGGTGCGATTCCAACGGGGTCGGCTACGTGCTGGGCCTGGCTCGCAACCCCGCCTTGGAGCGCCTGGCCGCCGACTGGGTCGCGCGGGCCGAACGCCAATTCCGGAAGACGGGCCAGCCACAGCGGATCTTCGGCTCGTTCGCTTACCAGGCCGGGAGCTGGGACCGACCGCGACGAGTGATTGTCAAGGCCGAGCGCACGGCCCAGGGACCCAACCCGAGGTTCATCACAGTCAACGTGCCGGGTGATCCCCAGGAACTCTACGAGGACGTCTACTGCCAGCGGGGCGACATGGAGAACCGGATCAAGGAGCAGCAATTGGACCTGTTCGCCGACCGGACCAGTTGCCACCGGTTCCTGGCCAATCAGTTCCGCCTCCTCTTGAGCTCGGTGGCTTACATCCTGATCCAGACGCTGCGACGAACGGCGTTGCCGGGGACGGACCTGGAGCACGCAGGTGGGGACGATTCGGCTCAAGCTGTTCAAGGTGGCAGCGAGGGTCGTGGTGACCGCTCGGCGCGTGGTGTTGCACCTGGCGACCAGCTACCCGTTCCGAGATCTTTTCCGAGCGGTCGTTGATCGCGTCACGAGCGCATCCATCCACGAGAGGGCGGGAGTCGGCTGAGCGCGGTGAAAGCCGGAGTGCGCCCGGCCCTCGCTGAGCGGGGGAAAGGGGGAACTGCGCGCCCCGCGACCGATCAGGGCGGCTGCTCGCGGGCAACACAGCGGGTTCCGTTTATGGGATGCCCGACCGGGACGCTTGGCGGCCGTGTGAAATATCCGGGCTAGATGCAAAGTTGGAAGCTGTCTTCGGATGGCCCCTGAGCTCTGACGGCTGCGGCCAGTTCAGCATCACGCCCGCGGTCCCTGGCCCGAATCGATTGGAGCACCGCGGGCGCTTGGCGCTCAAGCGAGTAGGCGGTCGACGACCTTGCCGTGGACGTCGGTCAGGCGGAAGTCGCGGCCCTGGAAGCGGTAGGTCAGTCGGGTGTGGTCGATGCCCAGCAGGTGCAGGATCGTGGCGTTCAGGTCGTGGACGTCGACCGGGTCCTTGACGATGTTGTAGGAGAAGTCGTCGGTCTCGCCGTGGAGCATGCCCGGCTTGATGCCGCCGCCGGCCATCCAGATCGTGAAGCAGCGCGGGTGGTGGTCGCGGCCGTAGGTCGTCGGCCGTGAGCTGGCCCTGCGAGTAGATCGTCCGGCCGAACTCGCCGCCCCAGATGACCAGCGTGTCGTCGAGCAGGCCGCGCTGCTTGAGGTCCTTGATCAGCGCGGCGGAGGGCTGGTCGGTGTCGCGGCACTGCGCGCGGATCTGGTTCGGCAGGTCGCCGTGCTGGTCCCAGCCCATGTGATAGAGCTGGATGAACCGGCACGCCGCGCTCGGCCAGCCGGCGGGCCAGCAGGCAGTTGGCGGCGAAGGTGCCGGGCTTGTGCACGTCGGGGCCGTACATGTCGAGGACCGACTTCGGCTCGCTCGAGAGGTCGGTCAGCTCGGGGACCGACTGCTGCATGCGGTAGGCCAGCTCGTACTGGGCGATGCGGGTGAGGATCTCGGGATCGCCGGTCTCGGCGTGGTGCAGGTCGTCGAGGTCGCCGAGGTCGTCGAGCATCTGCCGGCGCGTGGCGCGGCGAGCAGCCGGCCGGGTTGGCCAGGTAGAGCACCGGCTCCTTGCCGCCGCGGAGCTTGACGCCCTGGTAGCTGCGTCGGCAGGAACCCGCTGCCCCACAGGCGGTCGTAGAGCGGCTGGTCGGTCCGCCCGCGCGAGAGCAGGACGACGAAGGCCGGCAGGTCCTGGTTCACGCTGCCCAGGCCGTAGGCGACCCACGAGCCCATGCTCGGCCGGCCCGCGAGCTGCGAGCCGGTCTGGACGAAGGTGATCGCCGGGTCGTGGTTGATCGCCTCGGTGTGCATCGAGCGGATGATCGCAGATGTCGTCGGCGATCTCCGCCGTGTGCGGCAGCAGCTCGCTGAGCCAGGCCCCGCTCTGGCCGTGCTGGCGCGAACTTGAAGACCGACGGCGCGACCGGGAAGTTCTTCTGGCCCGAGGTCATCGTCGTGATCCGCTGGCCCATCCGGACCGAGTCGGGCAGCTCGATCCCGCGCCGTCGCTCGAGCGTCGGCTTGTAGTCGAACAGGTCGAGCTGCGACGGCGCGCCCGACTGGAACAGGTAGATGACCCGCTTCGCTTTCGGGGCGAAGTGCGGCAGCCCCGGCAGACCGCCGGTTGCGGTCGCGCCGGGTTGTTCCCGGCCGCGTCGGCGTACCGGACGTCGGTCGCGGCCCGCACGCCGTCGCCCTCGAGCAGCGACCCCAGCGCCACGGTGCCGAGGCCGACGCCCGCCCGCGATCAGGAACAGCCGGCGATTGACCTGCTGAGCGATCTTCGAGTCCGTCCACGGTCGTCGATCTCCGGTGGGTTCGGGCGGCCCGGTCCCATTCGGGGCCTCGGCTCATTCCTGTGCGATGGTCTCGTCCAGGTTGAGGATCACGCCGGCGACGGCCGTGTAGGCGGCCAGCTCGACGGGGTCGAGCCGCGGGATCGGTCGGGCTCTCGCCGTGGCGGATCAGCCGGCCGCGGCCGCCCGGTCGCGTGCGGTACGTCGCCAGGTACCGATCGAGCCCCCGCCGCAGGACGGCCAGCTCGGCCGCCGTCGGCGCGCGGGCGAGCGTCGAGCCGGAACGCGTAGGCGATCCGCTCCTCGGGCGTGCAGCCGCCCTCGTCGAGCATCCGCTGTGCGAGAGCGCGCGCCGCCTCGACGTAGGCCACGTCGTTGAGCAGCTCGAGGCGCCTGGAGCGGCGTATTCGTCCGGGCGCGCTTGACCTGGCAGGTCTCGCGGCTGGGCGCGTCGAAGGTCGCCAGCGCGGGATGGGGCACGGTCCGCTTCCGGTAGACGTACAGGCTGCGGCGGTAGAGGTTCGGGCCCCTTGTCCTGGATGTACGGCGCCCTCGCCGGCTCCGCCCGCCAGCTCCTCCCAGAGGCCCGCCGGCTGGTAGGGCTTGACCGACGGGCCGCCGAGCCGCCGCGTCAGCAGCCCCGCGACCGCCAGCGGCGTTGTCGCGCACGACCTCGGCCGAGAGCCGGAACCGCGGCCCGCGGGCCAGCAGCCGGTTCTCCGGGTCGTGCGCCAGGCAGCGCCGAGGGTACCCGCGACGCCTGGCGATAGGTCGCGCTGGTGACGATCAGCCGGTGCATCGCCTTCACGTCCCAGCCGGTCCGGACCAGCTCGGTCGCCAGCCAGTCGAGCAGCTCGGGATGGCGCGGCGGCTCGCCCTGGACGCCGAAGTTCTCCGCCGTCTTCACCAGCCCGATGCCGAAATGATGCTGCCAGATCCGGTTGACCTCGACCCGGGCGGTCAGCGGATTGCTCGGGCGCGACGAGCCAGCGCGCCAGGCCCAGCCGGTTCCGCGGCGTGCCGGCGGGTAGATCCGGCATGCAGGCCGGGGTACCCGGTGCAAGCGGCCGGGCCTTGTCCGGCATGGTCGTACTGGCCCCGCTTCAGCAGGTACGTCGGCCGGGGCGTGGCCATCTCCTCCATCACCATCACCGAGGGGATCGCCTTATCGTAGGCTTCCCTTTCCTTGGCCAGGGCTTCGGCGTGCGGCTTGGTCCCGTAGGCTTTGGCCACGGCGACGGCCAGGTCGAACTCGCCCAGCCGACGCTCGTCCTCGGGCCGCGGCAGCGCGATCAGCGGCGGGACGTTGCCCCGCGTCTCGGTGTAGACGCCCTTTTCGTTGATCGCTATTGAAGAAGCCGAAGAACTGGTAGAACTCGGCCTGCGAGATCGGGTCGATACTTGTGGTCGTGGCACCGGGCGCAGCCCATCGTCAGACCGAGGAAGACCATCGACGTCGTCTCGATCCGGTCGACCGTGTTCTCGACGCGCCATTCCTCCTCGATCGAGCCGGCCTCGGTGACCGTCCGGTTGTTCCGGTTGAATCCGGTGGCGATCCGCTGTGCCAGCGTCGCGCCCGGCAGCAGGTCGCCGGCGATCTGCTCGATCGGTGAACCGGTCGAACGGCTCGTTGGCGTTGAACGCGCGCGATGACCCAGTCGCGCCAGGGCCACATCGTGCGGGCGAAGTCGTTCTGATAGCCGTTGGTGTCGGCGTACCGGGCGCCGTCCAGCCACTCCATCGCCATCCGCTCGCCATAAGAGGGCGAGGCCAGCAGGCGATCGACCAGCCGCTCGTAAGCGTCCGGCGCGGGATCGGCCAGGAAGCGGTCGACCTCCTCGATCGAAGGCGGCAGGCCCGTCAGGTCGAGGTACAGCCGGCGGATCAGGGTCGCCCTGGCGGCCTCAGGGGCGTGGCGTGACTTCTCCGACTCGAGCCGGGCCAGGACGAAGGCGTCGATCGGGTTCCGTATCCAGTCGCGCTCCTTAACCCGCGGCGGCATCGGCCGACTCGGCGGCTCGAACGCCCAGTGCCGGCTCCACGACGCGCCCTGGTCGATCCACTTCCTCAGCACCTCGACCTGCGCGCGGCGTGAGCGTCTTGCCCGACTTCCGCGGCGGCATCACCTCGTCGGCGTCGTGGCTGGTCACGCGGAGGAACACCTCGCTCTCGCCGCTCTTGCCGGGCACGATCACCGGCTCGGCGGTGCGAAGGGCACCCTCCTTCGTATCGAGCCGCAGCTCGGCCTTCCGCGTGCCCCCGTCCGGGCCATGGCATAGGAAGCAGTTCTCGGACAGGATCGGCAGGACCTCCTTGCGGAAATCCACCCGGCCCGGCTCGTCGGCCCGCGACCCGGCCGGCAAACCGGCGAGCATCGCCGAGGAGGCAATGAGTAGGCCAGCCGGGATTGCGACGTAGCGGGCCATCGGGCCTCGATGGCTATGACTCATGGGCGTTTCCACTCGCATGCGTGATCCGGGCTCGCGCCGGGAGGCGGGAAGGTACGGGCGGGCGATTCAGGTACATCCATTATCGCAGGCGCACCCCCCCGGGGCAAGGTTCTCGATGCATCTTGCAGGCGCCACCGCCTCTCCGGTCCGCCGGGGGTGGCGGGCTCCGCCCATTCGACCCTTCGATTTGCCAGGCGGGTTCTGGCTCGCCGCCGGCTTCCGAGCGACACTCTGTCGGCCAGCAGGCCAGGATACGTCCTTTTCGCAATGTGCATACAGTCGGAGGAGACCGCATGACCGGCTTGAGAATTCGTACGCGACTGCTGTTCGCCGCGGTGGTGCTCGCGGTACCGAATGGCAGGACGGCATAGCTGGCGACGAACTTCCCTCCTGGAACGACGGCCCGACCAGGACGTCGATCGTCGCATTCGTTGAGAAGGTGACGAAAGAAGGCGGCCCCGACTTCGTCCCGGCCGCCGAGCGGATTGCCGCCTTCGACAACGACGGGACCCTCTGGTCGGAATATCCCACCTACGTCCAGGTCGCCTTCGCCCTCGACCGGATCAAGCGACTTGCCCCCTCCCACCCGGAGTGGCGGACCAGGCCGGCCTTCAAGGCCGTGCTCGATGGGGACCTGAAGGCCGTCCTGGCCTCGTCGCCGCGTGAACGCCTTGAGCTGGTCGCCGCCAGCCATGCCGGGATGACGACCGAGGAGTTCGAGCGGATCGTCGCGGAGTGGCTGGCGACGGCCAGGCATCCGCGATTCGGCAGGCCGTACACCGACCTGGTCTACCGGCCGATGCTGGAGCTGTTGACGTACCTGCGTGCCCATGGATTCAAGACCTACATCGTCTCCGGCGGCGGCGTCGAGTTCATGCGGCCCTGGGCCGATCGGGTTTACGGCATCCCGCCCGAGCAGGTCATCGGCAGCACCATCAAGCTGAAATACGAGGTCCGGGATGGCCGGCCGGTGATTGTCCGCCTGCCGGAGGTCGAATTCGTGGATGACCGGGCGGGAAAGCCCGAGGGAATCCAGCGGACAATCGGTCGGCGCCCGATCATCGCGGTCGGCAATTCCGACGGCGATTACGAGATGCTCCGCTGGGCCACCAGCGGCCCCGGACCGCGTCTGGGCCTGATCGTCCACCACACCGACGCGGCCCGCGAGTGGGCCTACGACCGCCAATCGCCGATCGGCCGACTCGACAAGGGCCTCGACGACGCCCAGAAATACAGTTGGATCGTGGTCGATATGAAGCGAGACTGGAACAGGGTCTTCTCGTTCGAGAAGTGATCTCGACGCCGATGCGGAGGTCTCGCGGCGAGCCCGCCGGGTGTGTCCACTGGAGTATGCCTTCATCGTCGATCCCACCGGGCGAGTCAGAGCGTCCAACCCTTGCGGTATTCGACATGGACATGCCGGTCGAGCTCGGCGCGTTCTTGACTTTCAGGTTCGCGCTGTCCCACTCCAGGCGGCGTCCCGGCGCCCTCAGCGACAGCACGCCCAGGAGGACGATCTCGGTCATCGGCCCCGCGTAATCGAAATTCGAGACCGGCTTCGGCCCGCCCTTGCATGCGGCCACCCACTCCTCATAATGACCCGGCGAGCGGGGCATCGTCCGGGGGACCTTGGCGGCCTGCTCGTGCAGCGCCCGGGGCAAGATCTGCGGCATCCCGCCATGCGAAGAGTGCACCATCTTGCCCTTGCTGCCGACGTACAGCACCCCATTGTCGGGCAGGTGCTCTCCATCGCTCATCTCGAGAGGGTCTGGCGGCATGAGACCCCCCTCGTACCAGGTCATCCGCACCGGCGGTAGCGCACCCCGCGCCGGGAACTCGAAGGTGATGATCGAGGCGATGGGATAGGTCTCCCAGTTGGGCTGATCGCCCTCCAGGAACGAGCCCTCGATGGTCGTGCGGGCCTGGACGCTCGACGGCGGGCCGAGGCGGAGCGCCCAGACGGGATGATCGATGATGTGACAGCCCATGTCGCCCAGCGCACCCGTACCGAAATCGCGCCAGCCGCGCCAGCTTACCGGGGCGTAGGCCGGGTGATAGGGACGGGCGGCGACCGGCCCGAGCCAGAGGTCCCAGTCGAGGGTGGCCGGCGCCGTCGGGGTGTCCTTCGGCCGGCCGATACCCTGCTTCCACAACCGGCCGGCCCGGTCGGACCAGACGTGCACCTCGCGCACCTCGCCGATGATGCCCGACTGGATCCACTCGTTCGTCAGCCGGGCTCCCTCGGTCGCGTGCCCCTGATTGCCCATCTGGGTGGCGACGCCGGCCCGATGCGCGGCCTTCGTCAGCTCGCGGCACTCGAAGAGCGTGTGCGTCAAGGGTTTCTGGCAGTAGACGTGCTTCCCCGCCCGGATCGCGGCCATTGCGGCCACGGCGTGGACATGGTCGGGCGTGCCGACGGTGACGGCGTCGATCCGGTCCCGCTCGGCGTCGAGCATCCTGCGAAAATCCTTGTACTTGCGAGCCCTGGGGAACGCGTTGAACGTGCCCGCCGCGCGCTCCTCGTCGACGTCGCACAGGGCCACGATGTTGGCACCCAGGCGGCTCACGGTGGCGATGTCGCCGCCCCCCATCCCGCCGGCGCCGATACTGGCGACGTTGATCCGCTCGCTCGGCGCGACGTAGCCCGCCCCGCCCAGCACGTGCCGCGGGACGATGGTGAAGCCCGCAAACGCCCCGGCCGCCGCCGAGGCGCCCAGGAATCCGCGACGCGTGCTGGCGGACGACTCTTTCCTGGCTTGCCGGTCATTCATGACTCATTGACCTCACGTTCGAGTTCGCGTCAAGGCGTGACTTCAGGGCGCGGCGGCGAGCCCGGCTGGGCGTTTCGCGGCGACAGGGTTCAATGCCCACGGACCTTGTCCGCCCCTCGGCGACCCATTCGACCCCCTGGAGCACCAGCCTCAGGAGGTTAGGGTTGCGGAGCGGGTCCGTCTTTCCCGGGCCCGAAGTCGCGATGCCCCATCGTGGTGTGGAAGACGCGACCCTGACCGAACGTCCGCGTCCATGCGACCGGCCAGGCGGTCCCCTGGTATTCGATGGTGGCCAGCGGCCGGACGTCGGGCATCATCTGGAGGTTGGTAGTAGAGCTCGTCCTCGATCGGGAAGTCCTCGATGCCCCGCGTGACCGGGCTGGAGGTGTCCGCGATCTTCAGGGTGAAGCTTCCCTTCTTGGTCTTGCCGTCGGGCAGCCCGAAGTGCGAGAAAACGCCGCCGAGCATCTCCTTCCAGGTGGGCAGCCAGTCGGCCGCCGCGTTGTCGGCGCCGTGGATCGAGACGTAGCCGTGCCCCGAGCGCACGAACTCGAAGAGCGCCTCCTGCTGGCCCGTCGTGAACTTGAACTCGGGGACGCGGCGGTCGGCCAGGACGATCAGCAGATCGTACTTGAGCATTGTGGGCGTCTCGAGGATGGCGGCGTCCTCGCCGATCGTGACTTCGAACCGGCCGGTATTCTCCAGGGCCTCGGACAGGTAGAATGCCTGTTCGCGGTAGCCGTGGTGCCCGCGCTGTCCGCCCGAGAGCAGGAAGACCTTCGCGCCTTCGGGCGCCTTCTGCTGGGCGGCGGCGGGCCCCGCGAGGCCGCAAAAGGACGCGAGGGTCAGGCCGACGAGCAGAAGTCGCTTCACGGCAAGCCTCCTGGCCGGCGCGATCCGCGCGGTCCGGACATCGGCGGCGGGATCGGCCGGATCGGGTCGGGAGTCGTTCAAGTAGCCGAAGATCGCAGAATCGACCAGAGCCGAGTGAATCGTAGCGTAGCCCGGCCGTGGGTCCGTCGCAAGCCTCGGCCGGCCTTCCCCGTTTTCAGGAGTCATCGCATCATGAATCGTCCAGCCGAGCTTCGCCGGATCGCCCCGTGGGGCTGTGCCCTCGCCGCCTTCGCCCTGCTTTCAACCGGCGCCGACGAGCCCAAGCAGACCGTCGACGCCAGGGGCCTGACCTTCGAGGCCCCCAAGGCGTGGAAGTCGAGCCGATCCCACCTCGCAGATGCGACGCGCCCAGTTGAAGGCCGAGCCCCTCGAGGGCGACGACTACCCCGCCGAGCTGGTCGTCTTCGCCTTCCCGGGCGGTGCCGGCTCGGTCGACGCGAACATCGAGCGCTGGCGGAACCTCTTCAAGGACGAACAGGGCAACAGCCCCAAGATCGAGACGAAGAAGGTCCAGGGGAAGAACGTCGAGGTCGTCCGCGCCGAGACCGAGGGCGAGTATCATCCCTCGCAGTTTCCCGGCCGCCCCGCCGAGCCGGTCCGCAAGGGCGCCCGGCTGCTCGGCGCGATCGTCATGACCCCCGAGACGAGCTACTACATCCGCATGGTCGGCCCCGACAAGACGATGAAGAAGCTGGCCCCCGATTTCGACGAGATGCTCAAGACGATGAAGGTAGGAGAATAGGCACGCCGCCGCCGCCCCCTTGTTCCGTCCGAACCGAAAGAGACTGGACTGGACCGGCCTTCGCATCGCGAGCCGGTCGGTCCGGTCTGTTCCGATCGCCCGAAAGGCCGCCGAGGAGCCCGGCACCGATGACCGTCATCACGATCGTCTGCGCCCGCTGCACGCTGGCGAACCACGTTTCGGAGCGTTACTGTTCGTGCTGCGGGCTGCCGCTGGGCGCCGTCCTAGCCGACGCCGGCGCCGCCAACGACGCCCTGGGGCCCTACGAACAGCCGGACCCGGCCGATCCGGATGTCGCCCGGCTGATCCGCGACTTCGTTCGCCGGGGCGGCTACGAGTTGACCCCCTCGGGCCAGGGCTGGCAGGCGGTCGTGCCGCTCCGGCTCGATCGCCGGCAGGCCGTCTACCTCGGGCCGGCCGGCACCGACGCCGAGGGCCGGTCCTTCCTCACGCTGGTCTCCGTCTGCGGGACCGTCAACGACCGCGACTGCCGCACCCTGCTGAAGCTCAACGCCCGGATCGTCGAGGGCCATTTCGCCATCCGCGTCCTCCGCGGCGAGGAGTACTTCGTCGTCATCGACAACCTCCCGGCCGAGACCTTGCCCTCGATCGACGCCCCCGGGGTGATCCGCCGGATCGCCGAGCTGGCCGATAGCCTCGAGGACCGCCTCTCCCGCGGCGCCGACGTCTACTGAAATGAATCCTGCGGGACCGCTGTTCGGCGGCGTTCGACCACCTTAACGTCGTTTCGTGAAATCAGGGACGATCTCGCGAAGCGAGGCCCGCCGGGATTCTCTCAGCTCCCCCGCCGCCCGCGAGGAACCGACTCCGCCACCCGCGCGGGCTCGCCTCCTCGGGGTTCCGCCACAACCGATCCCAGCCCCGGGATATCGGCCGTCCGGTAGATCGCGATCGTCGTGTCCGGCGTGTAGCAGACCGGCCTGACGCCCTCCAGCGGCCGGAAGTACGGCGCCCACGGCCCCCACTGGAGCGTCGCCGAGACCGCCAGGTACTCGGTGAAGGCGGTGAGCCTGGCCGGGAGATGGTCGTTGGGCTTGCCTTCCCGCACGGTATAGGTCTGTCCCGCGACTCCGTACCGCTCCGCCCGACTGTCGCCGAACGCGTAGAGCGTCAGGTCACGCAGCTCGGGCCGCTCGCGCTGCACCTGCGCCAGCGGCTTGAGCCCCTGCGACCAGTCGAGGTTCGAATCCGACAGGATCCCGCCTTCCGCCGATCGGTCCGCCGGCCAGCGCGTTGAAATACGACAGCTCGTACGGGTGGATCGAGGCAACCGCGACTGCCTGCGCGGCCAGGCCGCACCACACCAGCCGCCGGCGCGGATTCCCCCCTCCGCCAAACCGGAGATCCAGACGATTGCCAGCGGCGCCACCGGCAGTACGTAGCGGACGCCCAGGTTGCGCGTTGACCCGAGCGAGGCGATTGCCACGAACGCCACCGTCGCGACCGGCAGCACCCAGTCTCGCCCCGCCGACGGGATCCGGCCGGCCAGCAGCCCGCGCCGCCAAGGACCACCCAGAACAACAGCGGCACCTTCACCGCCATCGCGACCAGGTAATAATGCCGCCAACCCTTCTCCCTCACCTCGCCGAGCAGATACCCCGGCGCCCCCGATCGCTGGTGCATCATCTGCTTCGCGAATCCCACCCAGTCCTGCGGGACCGGAGTCTCGATCACCCGGCCGAACCACCTCGTCGTCGACCCGCCGAGCCTCCCCTCGAGGCTGGGGTGATGCCCGCTCCGCCCGCTGATGGGCAGAGTCGCCCCCGCCGTGACGACCACGTCGGCGGCCATCATGATCGCCGCGAACGCCGCCATCCCGCCGGCCACCGAGATCACCATCCGCACCGGCCGCCGCTCGCCGTTGACCCAGCGGCGGACCAGCCACAGCAGCCCGAGGATCGGCGGCACGACGGCCGCCGTGAACTTGCACGAGAAGGCCACTCCACCGACCACCGCCCCCGCGACGAACGCCCTTCGGCTCCCGGTGCGTAGGAACTGCCAGGACAGCAGGAACATCCCCGTCATCGCCGCCAGGACGGGCAGCTCCATCGTGACGAGCGCGCCGTGCGCGAGCAGGTTCGGGCTGAGCGCGAACCACCACGACGCCAGGACCATCGCGTCGGGACCATAAAGCTTGCGGCTCCAGTACGCGACCAGCCCGAGCGCCACCAGCCAGATCGCCAGTGCCGACGTCCGCGCCAGCGGCAGCAGCCGGGCCTCGTAACGACCGGGGTCGTCGAGCCAGTCGCCGCGGCCGAGGTGGTCGAGTGCCCAGAGCATCGGCACCTGCTGGAGCTTCCAGAACAACAGCGGCGAGCCCGCCCCGGTGATGTCCGCCTGGTCGCCGGTCCGCCACCAGCGGGCGGCCACCTCGAGGTACATGACCTCGTCGTAGGTCGCCGAGCTCCGCCAGAGCGAGTCGGTCATGAGCGCGACGCCCGTCAGGGCCGCCAGCGCGACCAGTATCAATCGCCCCGCCGATCGCGGCGGCCGGCCGGGGTCGGACCAGCCGGCCTGCATCGGCCGGCCTTCGATGAAACGGGCTCCTTCCCGCATCGCTGGACTCCTATGTTGTCGTTCGAAGGACGGATCCCCCCTCGAGCTGGCTGCGGCGGACGTCCTGCACCAGCCGGGCGATCGTCAATGCGTCGCGGATCGTCGGCGCCAGGGCATGCTGGCCCCGCACCAGCCGGTGGAACTGGTCGTTGAGCACGTCGCCCACCGTCGGCTCGAGCGGCAGCCGCTCGTCGCGGACCCCGCCCGCGCCCGACCACTGGATCCGCTCGGGCATCTCGAGGCTGGCGACTCCGCGCTCGGCGTAGACCTGGAACCCCGGCGGCGGCAGGAAGCGGCCGGCGTCGCCCCAGCTCGCCCGGTGGTAGAGCCCGTACGAGATGTGGGCCGCCGCCCCGCCGGCGAACCGCGCCACGAAGCTCTCGAGGTCCGACTCCTGGTCGCCAGGACCCGTTGACGGCAGGACGCGGAAGTTTACACCCTGCACGGCCTCGGGCAGCGACTGGAACACGAACCCGCACCAGTCGAGCAGATAGCTCCCCGGGTCGATCAACAGCGGCGCGGGTGCGATCTGCGTGGTCGGCCCCGGCACGGCGTAGCGGTCGAACCCGTAGAGTCGCGAGTGCCCCACGACCAGCCGCGGCGGCGCCCAGCTCGGTCGCCAGCAGCTCCTTCAGCCGCAGCGTCGCCGGATAGCAGCGCCGGGCGAACTCGGGCATGAAAACGATCTGGCTCGACTCCACCAGCCCGACCAGGCCCTCGAGCTCCTCGATGTCGTCGGCCAGCGGCAAGGCGCAGTACACCGGCTTGCCCACCGCGCAGGCCATCGCGATCGGGTGCAGGCCGAACCATTGCCGCGAGAGCAGGTAGATGACGTCGACGTCCGGCCGCTCGACCAGCGCCGAGAGTCCCTCGCACGCCGCGCAGCCGATCTGCGCCGCCTCGATCTCGGCGCGGCGGCACACCTGGTCATAGACCGCCGTGACCCGGAAGCGATCCTCGAGCCGGGCCAGGGACGGCTTGTGCCGGGTCTCCCAGAGCCGACCCAGACCGACCACTCCCACCCGGAGCCGTACAGGCTTCGACCCGACCAACGTCTCCTCCTCGCGATCCTCGCTCTGCGGTCGCCCTTCATGGATGCCACCAGCAGGTTAGCAACTTCGCCGGGATCGGGCCACCCGGATTGGAGCGGGACCCCACTCCTTTTTCCCCCAACCTCGCGAAATCACCCTTTCCCCGCGGTATCATCACGACGGAAGGTCCCCGGCAACGCCGGCATGAGGATGATCTGCATGCGTGCGGTCTTACAGAGGGTCTCCCGGGCGTCGGTCACGGTCGGGGGAGCGTGCGTCGGGCGGATCGAGGTCGGCTGGCTGGTGTTGCTCGGCGTCGAGCGCGGCGATACCGAGGCCGATTGCGCCTGGGTCGCCGACAAGGTCCAGAACCTCCGCGCCTTCGAGGACGACCAGGGCAAGATGAACCGGAGCGTTACCGAGGTCGGCGGCGGGGTGCTCGTCGTCAGCCAGTTCACGCTGCTCGGCGACTGCCGCGGCGGCCGACGACCCAGCTTCACGACGGCCGCCGACCCCGCCGACGCCGAGCGGCTCTACACGCTCTGCGCCGACCGGCTCGCGCAGGCCGGCCTGCCGGTCGCCCGCGGCGTCTTCCGCGCCATGATGAAGGTCGAGCTGGTCAACGACGGGCCGGTGACGCTGCTGCTCGACAGTCGTAAGACGTTCTGATCGTCGTTCCTCGGCGCGACCCATCCGACCCAGGGCCCTCTCTCATGAATACGACACGACGCCGCGACGGCCTGCTCCTCGGTCTGGACGTCGGCACGCAGAGCCTGCGCGCGGCCCTGGTCGACCGTTCCGGCCGGACGGTCGCCTTCGGCGTCGCGCCGATCGAGACCGCCTATCCTCGCCCGACGTGGGCCGAGCAGGCCCCCGAATCCTGGTGGTCGGCCGCGCCGCGCGGCGGTGCACTCGGCGCTCGAGTCGGCGGGCGCCGGTCCCGACGAGGTCGTCGGCGGTCGGCCTCGATCATGCACGGCCTGCACCGTCGTGGCCTGCGACGAATCCGGCCGGCCGCTCTGCCCGGCCCTGCTCTGGATGGATCAGCGGCCGTTCCGCGAGGCCGCCGACATCAGCGCGACGGGCGACCCGGTGCTCCGCTACGTCTCGGGCCGCGTCTCGCCCGAGTGGATGCTGCCCAAGGCCCTCTGGCTCAAGCGGCACGAGCCCGAGCTCTACCGATCGGCCGGCCGGATCGTCGAGGGCACCGACTGGATGATGCACCGGCTGACCGGCGAGTGGACGCTCTCGCTGAACCACGTCGCGGTCAAGTGGAACTACGCCCGACCCGACGGCGGCTGGCCGCTCGGCCTGCTGTCGGCCGTCGGGCTCGACGACCTGCCCGGCAAGTGGCCGGCGCGGATCGTGCCGCTCGGGCGGGGCGACGGCCGCCTGAGCCGGTCGCGCCGCCGCCGACCTCGGGCTCGCGCGCCGGGATCCCGGTCGCGCAGGGCGGGATCGACGCCTACCTCGGGATGCTCGGGCTGGGCGCGACCGCGCGACGGCGACGTGGCGGTGATCGTCGGCTCGAGCACCTGCCACCTGGCGCAGTCGCGCGAGGGCGTCTTCGGCTCGGGCGCCGGCGGCTGCTATCCCGACGCGACGGTCGAGGGCCTGTACACCCTCGAGGCCGGCCAGACCGCGACCGGCTCGATCCTCGACTGGTACCGCCGCCACTTCGCGGGCGACCAGCGGCAGGAGGCCGAGCGCCGGGGCGTGCATCGTCTTCGAGGTCCTCGACGAGCAGGCCGCCGCCGTCCCGCCGGGCCGGAGGGACTGGTCGTCCGCGACGACTGGCAGGGGAACCGCTCGCCCTACAAGAACCCGCAGGCCCGCGGCGCGATCGTCGGCCTCTCGCTGGCCCACGGCCCCGGCCACGTCTTCCGCGCCATCTACGAGGCGACCGCCTGCGGCACCCGGCACATCCTCGAGGACGCCGCGGCGCACGGCCTCCGCAGGTCGATCGCGTCTTCGTCGGCGGCGGCGGGGCGAAGTCGTCGCTCTGGCTCCGGATCCACGCCGACATCCTCAAGCGGCCGATCCACCTGGCCCGCGAGAGCGAGGCCTGCGCCCTCGGCTCGGCGATGGCCGCCGCGGTCGCCGCCGGGATCTACGCCGACTTCGACGAGGCCGCCCGCTCCATGGTCGCCATCGACCGGGTCGTCGAGCCCGACCCCGCCAACGCCGACGTCTACGACGAGCTCTTCGCCCGCTATGTCAACCTCTACGGGCGGCTCCGAGCTTGATCCGAGTGACCGCCGTTGCCAGAATAACCCATCAGTCAGGGCGAATCCTGGCCGTCGATCACATCCGGCACCGGATTCCCACGTCCAGATCGATCGCGGCCGAGCCCTTCCTTCGGCCAGGACTCCTCAATCGGAACAGGAGGACGACGATGACAGGACGTACGCAAGGCCGGCTCGCGGGCCGGCGGTCAGGGCCCGCTTTCGGTTCACGCCCCCGATCTTCCTGGGTGCCCGCGATTGTGATTCTCACCCTTGCGGTTGCGGCGCGCGGCGATCAGAT
The DNA here is from genome assembly GCA_963771445.1 of uncultured Planctomycetota bacterium. GTDB lineage: Bacteria > Planctomycetota > Planctomycetia > Isosphaerales > Isosphaeraceae > JAKAUH01. Next base: position 109,248 of record CAVYTQ010000013.1, read on the forward strand.
CAAAGATCCCAGCCTCCGGTTCTCGATGACCATCCCCGACGGATTCGAGCGGACGCAAGTGCTCCCGCCGAACAAGCCGAACTGGATGTATGGCTTCGTGCGGGAGGAGCCGAGCGGCGATCGGGTCGCCATCGTCGTCGAGCGGATGCGCGGCACGCTCGGTCGCGAGCGCCTCGAGCCAGGCGACCTGCCGGCCGGGTCCAAAGCTCGCCTCCATACGGTACGCTGGCACGGCTTCGATATCGACGCGATCGAATCCCCCGAAGAGGCGGGCGGCGTCGAGCTCGCCACATTCAAGGCGCAGGTGCCTCTGAAGCCAGAGGCTATCCAGATCAGCGTCGTCGGCCCGCGTGCCCGCAGGGACGAGTCCCTGGCCCTGGTCAACAGGCTGCTGGGCGGTCTTCGCGGCGAGTCGAACTGGCTCGACTCGTCCGCACCGAGGGCGATGGCCAACTCGCCCCATTATGGGGCGACCCTGCTTGTGGCCGCGGCCGCCGGAGGGATCGGGACCTTCGCCCTCCTGTACTTGCTCTCCCGCGTGGCACCCCGGGGCACGCTGGCGGCCCTGGGAGGGGGGATGATCGCGACCGCTTTCCTCAACCCGCCATCCCACACCCGCGAGGCGATGGCGCTGTCCTTCGCGATGAACTTGGCCGGAGTCCTGGGCCTCGTCTTCGGGATGGTCAACTATTTCCGCGAACCGAAGAAGAAGCGGAAAAAGAGACGAGCCCGATCATCGAGCAATCGCACCGGTCCCGGTCCGGTCCGCTAGGCCCCCTCTCTCCTCCCCGCTTGCGATGCGACAGGGCGTGGCGCGAGATGAACGGACGCCCATAAATACTCCGGCCGCCCGCCCTCTTGACACGTTGCGGCCCGGCCACGCCGGGACTCGGTGCCCCGCTGCGGTTCGGCGCGTGTCTCCAAATCCGCCGCGGACGAGCCTGCTGCGTGCACTCGGCCGCCTGTCCAACGGATGTCCCGGCTGGGCGATGTCGGCGTCCGTAACGACCCCGACGGATCGGGAACACCGCTCGGCTTCAGGCGTATCCCACGGGCGCCCGGATGGCGGTTCCCTTCTCTCGGTGTTACTCGGCCAGCAATCGCCGCCTCGCTTCGGCGAGGTGCTCTCGCTGCTCATCGGTCACCTCAGGGTACTTCAGGTCCATCGAGTGAATCGTGGTCCGGATGACGTCGGCGACGACGGCCCTCGCGACCCACTTGTGATCGGCCGGGACCACGTACCAGGGCGCCCACTTGGTGCTGGTCTCCGACAGGCAGTCCGAATAGGCCCGCATGTACTCGCCCCAGTGCTCGCGTTCGGCCAGGTCGGCCGGCGAGAATTTCCAGTTCTTCTCCGGGCGGTCGAGCCGTTCGAGGAACCGCCGCTTCTGCTCGTCCTTCGACACGTTCAGGAAGAACTTGAGGATGACGGTCCCGTTCCGGGTCAGGTGCCGCTCGAACGCGTTGATGTCCTGGTAGCGCCGTCGCCAGAACTTCTTGCCAGGCTTCCCGCCGGGCAGCCGCTGCGCGGCCAGCAGCTCAGGGTGGACCTTCACCACGAGGACGTCCTCGTAATAGGAGCGATTGAAGATCCCGATCCGCCCCCGCTCGGGCAGGCACTGCGTGTACCGCCAGAGGAAGTTGTGGTCGAGCTCCTCGGCCGACGGTTTCTTGAAGCTGAACACCTGGCAACCCTGCGGGTTCACCCCGGACATGACGTGCTTGATCGTGCCGTCCTTGCCCGCCGCGTCCATCGCCTGGAAGACGATCAGGACCGAAAACCGGTCATCGGCGTACAGCAGTTCCTGGGCCTGGGCCAGGTCCGCCAGATTCTCCTCGAGGATCTGCCGGGTGCGCTCCTTGAGGGCCTCCTTGCCGAGTTCCTGCATCTCCTCGGTCTGGTCCCATCCGGGGTTGTAGTCTTTCAGGTGGACCGCCTTGCCGGTCGGGACCCGGAACAACTCGATGATATCTTTGCGGATCACGAAGATCCTCCACTGATGGCCCCGACGACGCGGGGAGCCGAAGAAAGGCGCCGACAGATCTCCGCGAGGAAACGCGGCGTCAAAAAAGAGATTGGTGGAACAAACCAGGGCAAGAAGCGGGACGTCAAGCAAAAGGGAGACTCCTCGCTCAAGACCACCGGGTTGTCTGCGCGATCCCGAACGAGTCGAGGACAGAACCTCGTTCCCACGCTCCGCGTGGGAATGCCGTCCGGGACGCTCCAGCGTCCGATTGCCTGCGCGGACGACGCCGAGCGTCGAACACGGCATTCCCGCGGAGACCGCGGGAACGAGCAGCATCGCCTGCGCGGTGGTGTTCGGCGAGGAGTGTCGCAAAAGGAGGGATGTGGCGCAGTTTCGCGAAATGTCGGAAACGCGGACCGACTTACGGTGGTCAAGGGCGCGATGCCTCCCCTTTTTTGTACCGTATCCCCTCCTTTCGCCCCAGGGCTCCCTTCGTTACCCACTCCGGGCTGCCCAGGACACCGGGCGCAGAACCCACAGCCCTTCGAGGGTGCCGCGCCGAGCTGTCCACTGCAAGAGGAAGGGGGATTATGGGGCGACGACGGCGAGCTCTGGCCGGCAAGCCTCGGGGGCGACATCGGCCAGTGCTCTCCGCGACTCGGGCGTGACGAGGGTCGGCAGCCTCTGTTGTGATCTGCTTCGACCGTTCGTCGCCGTGCAGCGCGGGTCACACGACCCCCACGCGGCCGGGACTAATAGTCTCCACCCGGCCTACCCCGGCCGGCCCCGCCGGGGTGCCCGCGGGACCGGGCCGGCGGCGGTCCGGCACCTCGCGGTTGCATTGCTCAGACGAGCCCGACGCGCCAGCGCGGATGACCTGGTCGGCCCGGGGATCCACCCGCTGGCGCATCGGGCTTGTATCGGCGGGATCGCCCGATCGTGCGCAATCCAACCGTTCGGCGCCTTAGGCCGTGTAGACAAATTCCGGGGATTTTGAGCAGGATAGGCAAGGATTCCCACCGGATCTCGCAACAGGAGTGCTCCCCATGCGCCGCCATGAGATCAAGGACGAGGATTGGGAACGCATCAAGGACATGCTCCCCGGCCAGCCCGGTGACCCCGGCGTGACCGCCAAGGACAACCGCCTCTTCATCGACGCCGTCCTCTGGATCGCCAAGACCGGGGCACCGTCGCGCAGACCTGCCCGAGCGGTTCGGCCCGTGGGGCTCGGTCTGGAAGCGGTTCGACCGGTGGTCGAAGAAGGGGGTGTGGCAGCGGGTCTTCGAGGTCCTCAGGGACCCCGACCTGGAGTGGATGATCCTCGACAGCACCGTGGTCCGGGCGCACCAGCACGCGGCCGGGGCCGAAAAAGGGGGGTAGACGACGATCAGGCATTGGGCCGCTCGCGGGGCGGCTTCGGCACCAAGATCCACATCCTCGTCAACGCCCTGGGTAACCCGGTCGAGTTCATCCTGACGGGTGGCCAGGAAGCCGATGTGAACCACGCCGAGCCGCTGATGGGAGGGCACGAGGCGGGGGCGTTCATCGCCGACAAGGCGTATGACAGCGATGCCGTCGTTCGGGCGGCGAAGCGGCGAGGGGCCGAGGCGGTGATCCCGTCGAAGAAGAACCGGAAGGTCCCGCGCGCTTATGACGAGCATCTGTACAAGGAGCGCAAGAAGGTCGAGTGGTTCATCAACCTGCTGAAGCAGTACCGGCGGGTGGCGACCCGGTACGAGAAGACGGCCCGGAACTTCCTTGGATTTGTTCATGTGGCGGCGATCATGATCCTGTTGCGGTAGCCCAGGCAGCGTACCTTGCCCAGAAATTGTCTACACGCCCTAGAATTGATCGGAACTGATCACCTCGCCACCAGCCCGCGTGGACAGGTAGCTGAAGATGCTCGGATTCACCGATTCCTTGATGAACCGCACCGAGCCGTCGCAGAACAGGAAATTGCATCCGCCCGGATGCAAGCTCCAGTAGTCATCCACCATCGACGACTTCGAGTTGGGCACATAGATGCTCCCCGTCGCCGCCGTCCCCGTGTGGCTCAACACCAGCGTGCTCGCCGGACCGCATTCCTGGACCACCCACCTCGGATTCGTGCAGAGTTGCCACGTCGGCACCGCCCCTACCCAGGTCGCGTCGGCGATGTTACGCGAGCGTTCCCCGACCATCAGCGTCGTGCTCGAGCCGTCGGTGATGTCCCGCAGGCCGTTGCGGCTGTTGCGGTAGAACACGCCGTTATTCGAGTCGGGGAACTCGCCCGGCTCCAACTGCCCCGCCGAGGCGACGTATTGCCCGGCCGATACGTCGGTGGCGAGGATCGTGCCCGTCAAGCTGCTGGCCACGACCGGCCCGCTGCCGACGTTGCTGGGGCAGAGGAACACCGCCAGGATCGGCGTGCGGGCCGTCTGCGAACCGGGGTCGGTGATCTGTAGATTGAAGTTGATGCCCTGGTAGAGCGGCTGCTGTTCGAGCTGGTTCAAGATCATCACGCCCCATCCCCAGCCGGGCCCGATCTCCGGAGCGGCGGGATCGTTCACGACCGCAGTCACATAGCCCGGCGGGAATGTGTTATGCACGCCATGATAGTTGTGCATCCCCAGGCCGATCTGCCTGAGGTTGTTCGTGCACTGGGCACGCCGGGCCGCCTCGCGGGCCGCCTGGACGGCGGGCAGCAGCAGCCCGACCAGCACCGCGATAATGGCGATGACCACCAGCAATTCGATGAGCGTGAAGCCGCGGAACGGTCGCGGCGTGAGCGACGTAAGCATGACAAGGCTCCTGTTCTGCAATACGGTAAGGCGTGGAATGACATCGCCGGCACCGAGGCCGGAGACAGGCCGATTCCGAACGCCTCAGAACAGGAAGGTCTGAAGTAGGGCGTGACGCCGCGCGGCGGTGGGCGGCGGCTTTGTTTCTTCTCGATGCCCGGCGGCCAACCGCCATCGGGACGCGGGATCGAGAGCAGCCAGGCCGAAGACGACGAAACCATCAAGCGAAGGGAGCGACTGAGCCGCCTCGGCCATGCCAATGTCCGGCTTCTCAACCACGGCTCCAATCGACATCACCTCGCAGTTATCGCCATCCTGCGGGGCGAGAGCCGAGCACTCGCCGCCCGTCTCCGCCAAGCAGAAGACGGGACACAGCAGCGTCAGTGCGAAGCAGATGCTCACGGCGATGCGGATCATGCGGAAGATCCTACCACCCGACGGCCCTCCTGTCAGCGGCAGCCGTTCGCAGAAACTGCTTTGAAACGACTTAGGACGGGGAGCGCCCCTTAAGCTAGTGCCATTCGTCGATCTGACCGAAGCGCGCGAGTCTCTCGACTTCCGTACCGATACGACCTGCGTTTCCAATCCGGTTCTGTAGGTTCCTCGGTGCCGCTGGTGAGCCAGGATGCTTGCATCAAGCCCCCCGGTCAGGTTAGGATCATCAAACTGCGATTGAAAGCATGGCGCCTGATGCGTAACGCTGTGTTTCGGTCGGCCTGGGGCTGCATCACGACCACGGGTGCGCTCACTTGCTCGATCTGGGCCTTGTGCCATTCGGGTCCACGTGGGCGGCTGTCGTTGACGCAACGATGTTCCACTCGAAACGCACCGCAGTCCAGACTTTCGAGACCCTACGATGATGGCGACACGACGTGCGAGAGGCCGCCGCGGGATGTCAGCGCGCATCCGATTCGCGGTGGAGACACTGGAGGGCCGCGCTCTCCTGGCAACCCTGAGCTTCCCGAGTGGGATGGTCACGGGAATCGCGAATGTGGATGGCCAGGTTGACCCACAAAGCCTGCCGCTTGGCAGCCAGCAGATCATGCCAGCACTGCCTTCAAATGGGATGCTGAACGACAACCTGGGCGTGGTCTTCACATCGGTGGGCCTTGCCAGCAACGACCTGTATTACACTCCGAACTCCGTTGACCACTACGGAAACGAAGTCACGGAGATGCACATTAGTTCCGAGGTATCAGCCCCTTTGCCCAACCCGCGTGCGGGAACGGCGACAGTGGTGGCTGGCACCGGCACCGCCAACCCGGGTGCCTTCATCCCGGCTTCGATCGACCCCGGGCCGGGCGACCAGGCCGGCGAAAAGGAAACGATCGAAATCCAAACGCTCGCAATGATCGACGGCAACAACAACGGCGACCCAACCGACGCCCACTACCAGGTCCAATACAACGCCGGACAGGGCCCGGTGACCGTGTTCTCGGGGCCGGCGGTCCTGCCGACCCACTCGGAGTTCACCGATCGTGCGAATATCACCTTCACCGCGAATGTCGGGCAGCAATTCCTGTTGAGTATGAGCGAGTCCGCCGAGCAGGACACCACCGATCCGAACGGCAATTCCTCCGGCGCCATCGTGCTGGACGTGCAGTTGTCTGTGCTCAAGGTGCAGGGGTTAGGACAATCGCCGGGGGGCGGCACCGTCGATTACTCCAAGCCTGTCTCCGACGCCGCGCTCCGGGCCAAGCTCCAAGCTGTGGCCGACGCCCTCGGCTGGGACATCAGCGTGTTCGCCGACGACCCCAACTACGTGCCGCCGGGCGCCAGCAGGAAGGGCCTGGATCTTCAGAAGCGCGGTGCGGACTTCCACGTCAATGGACTCAGCGACGCCCAGGTCTTCGCGGCGCTCAAGTCGTGGGCCGGCCTGGATTCGGGTTACGAGGTCATCGAATACGGCCCGTCCACCAAGTCCGGCGGCAGCCGCATCCACATCGGCCGATTCAACAGCAGACGGCCTTCCCTCTTTCTTGTCGAGGGCCTGACCAGGAAGGGCCGCGGGCATTCCACGCTTGTCCCGTGACCGGAAGGCGAATCGCCCGGATCCCGCAATCGCAACCCGAAGCGTGAGCCCGGTGCCGGACTCATCGCTGGCGAATTCCCGGGTGGTTCTGCAGGGGCGCTCTGCACGCTTCGGTCCGAGCCCACCGGAGCGGAGCCCGCCAGGGGGCAAAAGGCCCATTGATGAGGGATACTGACCGGCCGCGGTCAGACCCCGATCGGCCGCCGCTTTCCCGTCCCCGGGCCGAACGGCCCGGCCCCGGCCGGGGTGCCCGCGGGACCGGGCCGGCGGCGATCGGGCGGCCCGTGTGGACATGGCAGAAACCTGGTCTGAGTCTGACCGGCCCACCGCCGGCCAAGACCCCGGCCGGCCCCCTGGCCCTGCCGCCGAGCCTCGGAATCGAGGGCCTCGAACTGCGTGGTCCGCACGGCCTGGCCGGGGGAAGCGGGGGGTCCATTGACATCTGACCCCAACCCGCCTCTTCCCCCGGGCTGAGCGGCCCGGCCTGGCCGGACGTGGCGCCGCCGCCGGAGTTGACCTGTGCGGCCGTCGAGAAGCCCTGGGACGAAGAAAGGGACCTGACGAACATGAGATGCGGGACGGCTTGCACTGTCCGTGCAGTTCCCTCCCTTCCTGGCCGGGCCCCCAGCTCCTGGGAGGCAGGCCACGGCTTTCACCTCGGCGTGGCCACGTTCTCGTCTCAAGTCCCGAGCTTTGGTGCAAGCCACAGGACGGTCCTGTTGTAGAACGCTGCCATCTCCGCGAAGTGAGGGCCTTTCGTCAATCCCTGCTGCTTTTCGGCAACTCCGCAAGGATCTCCGATCACATTCAAGTCGATATAGTGATGGAAGGACGAATCCGTCACCACGCGACCAACCCCGACCTTATGCCCGTCATAAGCGCAAAGAATGTCGAGGGATCGACCTCCCGGTGCCGTCGGAGTGCCGTCGGAGACGAAATTCTGCTGCTCACACAGAGACCCTTCCACGACAGTGGTGTGTCCGCCGTTCACCGTGCCCCTCGCGATGATGCTCGGGCCCTCCTGGTGCCCGTCGAGGGACGGGTATTCCAGGAAAGACTGCCCGTTGAAGGTCAGCGTATCGTTCAACGTCCATGGCAGCGCGACTTCACCCTCGTGCATATGATCCGGGAAGATCGCCAGCGGTCCATCCGGTCCTTGCAGTATGGGGTGTGCCAGGCCGGCCTGAAGCACAGCCGTGAGTTTCTGCGGCTGGTCATCGGATTGGTTATCGAAATGCCAACTGCCATCGAGATCTGCCTGGAGGGTGTCTGCACGAGTCGCCCCCGAGCCCGGCCAGTTCTTCGGCGCCAACGCCGGAATCCTCGAATCATCGTCGCTCTCGGAGAACCACTTGCGCATCGAGCGAACTCGGGGGATCCTGCGCACAGCAACGAACCGAGCCCGTCATGGTCTCCGGCGGCGAAGATGCCTCCGCCATCATCCATGAACTGCGCAAGCGCCTGGACCTCTACATCCGATATGAAATCCAGTGGCCCGTCGGGGCCGTTGGTATTCGTCCCCTCGAAACCGAACAACCAAATCACGTCGTAAATCGAGAGATCGGGAATCGAAGTGGCGAAATTGAACTGGTCACCGACGGTGGTATGCGGATCGTCACGCCTGTGGGCCGTATCGACGTCGATCCGCGGCAGCTCGTTGGTCTTGAGGATATTCACGAAGGCATCGATGGTGAATGACCGGTCGGTGGGGTCGGGGACGCCCATCTTGAAGATCCCGTCCACGACGACCAGGACGCTCGCAACCGCCCTCTCCGTGATGACATCGAACCTCATCGGACCAAGCGAGAACGTGCCCTTATTGGAGACGTAGTCGAACGATATCGTGGTGTAGGCTCCCGGCGGAGTATTGCGATCGCAGGTTACCGGGATCTTCACGACGACCCTCTTCCCGGCCGGGACAGTGACGGTGAAATCCTGGGGTGAACTGAAGGGCATCCCATGGACATTGCAGCCGAATTGGCCCGTGGCGTCACTGTCCAGCGACGAGGTGAGCGAGAAACGAAGGTCGGTGGGCTGGCCGGCTGCAAATCCACTCAACCCCCGCGATGGTAGACTGGTGATCACGATCGTCTTGACCGTGCCCAGGCGTGTGGCAACGATCGGGACGAGGAACAAGGATGGCTGGCTGGTCCCCTCCGCGACAACGACGGCCGTGGCGACGAACTGGGCACCGGGCTGCGTATCAACGGGAAAATTGCATGCGACCGTGATGAGCAGGAACTCGCCGTTTCCCATGGCTATGGGGCCTGCCCCGTCAACCGCGGCTACGGATACCCAATCACGCCCGAGATGCGGAAGTTCCGGGTCGGGTCTCAGGGCAAACACCTCAAGACCCGTCACCGTAAAAACAGCCCTGCTGTCCCCGTCGATTCGCACAACGACGCTCGACGACTGACCATGGAGGGCCGATCCGCCCTCGCCCGAAGCTCCGAGGTCCGGAGTTGACATCTGAATCTGATTCGCGCCTGGAAGTGGAGGTCCGGCCATCTGGATTCCTCGGAGTTGGAGGTGTCGTCTAGGATGTTTGCCTGCCACTGCAGATGCCCCGATGACGTCCGGCATCAGCACGACGGCCGGACGCACTAAGCCGAGGCCAGTTACGTCAACATACTTGGATGTGGCGTCGCCTCATCCAGAGCTGAGCGAAATCCCCGGGTCCAGGGCGTCATGATTCGCCCGGAAGAAAGACCCGACGTGATGGAAGGGCCCGGGGATAATAGACCACATCGACCCGCCCTTCAACGGGCCCGCCGGCACGGCCGGGTTGCCCCTCGACTGGTTGACCAATGGTCTAGAGGTCGCATGGTACCGCGCCAACGGACATAACAAGAAAAAACTTGAATAATGGACAAGTTTTCCTGGTATTCGCCTGCTGACATGAGCCGACAGCGGCCGGCGTCTGCAAGCGAGCCACGGAACGACATCAGCTGATGCGCTTTGCTTCTCGCGCGTGACGCGGGTCAGCATCCTGCTGTCGTGATCGGCTTCGATCGGCCGTTGCCGTTCGGCGGAGTCTCGCGAGCCCGGCGCCGCCGGGTCCGAAGGTCACCACCCGGCCGGCCCGGCCCGGCCCGGTTCGCTCACCGCCCGGGAGACACGTCGGCCGGGCCGGCGGCTCTGCGCTCGGATTCACCAGAAAGAACTCGTACGTTTGAACCACAGAGACACGGAGACACAGAGACAGGAACAAGACAGGACCTGTCCGTGGAAGGACAGCTCGGGGGCCGCGTCCAGGGGACTACATCGTTCCCGGCGATTGCAGGCCCCGAAAGAAAGGGCGGTACACTGACATCGCCCGGGGCGACCGCACGGGTCTCGTTCCACACCATCAGGTGCGGATGCCCATAGCCGGTCTCCTGGCCGGAGACTCGGTCTTCTCTGTGATTTCTCTGTGTCTCGGTGCCTCTGTGGTTCGATCCCTCTCGATACGCTGCGGCCTGGCGGCGCCGGAACTTCGTGCCCCGCCCCGGTTCGGCGCGAGTCTCAGACTCCACCAGGATGTTCCTGCTACATGCACTCAGCCGCCTATCTAGGGGAGCTCTCGGCGACGACACGGGCCGGTTACGACGCCCATTCCGGTAGCATTCGGCCAGAAATCCAAAAAAATCCGAAAAACTTGCGTCAATCGCCGGATTCCTTCCTATAATAGAAGTAGAGGATACAGGGGATCGTCGAAATCCGCGAAGCTGCCGGACACCTCCCTGAGCCACATCCCGACGAGGGGACGCCATCATGAACGCCTCTGCCACCGCCACCTCGGCCGCTCGGGTCGAGGCCAACCGCCGGAATGCCCAGAAGAGCACAGGGCCCCGGTCGCCGACCGGCAAGGATCGCAGTCGATTCAATGCCGTCAAGCATGGACAGCGGGCCCGGCTGCCGGTGCTCCCCGGCGAGGACGCCGATGTGCTCAAGCGCGGCTGGACTCGTGGACCGCGACCCTGGCCCCGCGGGACGACGTCGAGCGCTACCTGGTCGAGCGGGCCGTGCATGTCTCGTGGCAGCTCGACCGCGCCGACCGTGCCTGGGCCGCCCGGCTGCGCAGCGACGAGGTCGCGGGCGCCGTGGACCAGTTCGACGCCCAGGCCGACGAGGTCGTCCTGCTCGGCCGCCGCCTGTTCTGGGACCCGCGTGGACCCTTATGCCTGTACCCCCATTATGAGGCCGGGCTGGGCGACCCTGTCCGCGTCTCATGGTCGAGCGAGGTCCTCGACCCCAACGAACCGTCGCTGATCCTCAATCGGCTCGAGTTCGACCGCCCTGGGCTGCGCCTGGCTGCTCGACCGCTGTGCGACCTGCGCGACCTGCTCGACGACGGACTCGACTGGCAGCCGCCCGACCGGTTCCGGGCGATCCGCCTGCTGGGCAAGCAGCCGCTCGACGCGGCCGTTGACGAGCAGGTCCTGGCGATCTACATGGCATGCCATGCGATGAGTCCCGATTCCTCGCCGCTGGCGGACGTCGCGTGCGAGCTGGGCGGCGGCGAGCGGAAGCGGTTCAACGAGCGGCTCGAGGGACGCAACACGCCGGGCCGATGGCCGGCCGACGCCCACGCCGGCCGGCGCTGCTGGTCGAGCTGGTCGCCGAGCAGCAGGAGCGGCTCGAGCAGTCGCTGGCGGCCCGCCTCGAGCGCGACGCCGCCGCCGACGCGGTGCGCCAGGGTTTCGAGGACACCGAGGGAGGCGAGCGCGTCCGGCGCTACCTGCTCTCCGGCAACCGCGCCCTGGTGCGGATCCTCGATGCCATTCGCAAGCGGCAACACGACGCCGACAAGGCCGCCGGCCTTCCCCGGACCAGGTCCGCCGCGCCGACCGACCGCCCGGACGCCCCGCCGGACCCATTCAACCCGTCCGACCCGTTCGGCGCGGATCTCGGACCCCGCCGTCCGGCCGAGGACCCGTTCGGCGCGGGTCTCCGACCCCGCCGTCCGGCCGACCGACAGGTCTCCCCGGCGGTCGGCCCAGACGGACGGGTGGAGACATCCAGTCCCGACACCGGCGGGGTCAAAGACCCACGCCGGACCGCCCCGGCCGAGCCCGCCATCGCCGATTCCCAAGACGCGACGAACGAACCCAACGGCTGCTATCACCAGAATTCGACGAACGAACCCAACGGCTTCTATCCCCCGAATGCGACGTACGGACCGAACGACGCGGATCTCCAGAATTCGACGAACGAACCCGACAACGTCGAGGGCCGGGACCCGTTCGGCGCGGGTCTCGGACCCCGCCGTCCGCTTGACCGACAGGTCTCCCGGGCGGTCCCCGGTCCGGACGGACGGGTGGAGACCTCCAGTCCCGACACCGGCGGCGTCGGAGACCCGCGCCGGACGGCCCCAGCCGAGCCCACCGCCGCGGATTCCCGAGACGAGACGAACGAACCCCACGACGTTGATCTCCAATTTGCGACGAACGAACCCAATGAGGTCGCAAATCGATCCGCGGAGGAGGAAGGCGAGGAACCCAACCGCGATTCAGCCGGCCGGATCTGTGGCGCGATCGCGCTGGGCCTGGCCTTGCTAATCCCCGCCGCTCCCGCCGGGGGCGCGGCTTCCGGCAGGGTCGAGCGAGGGGGTCCGGGGTTGGGAAGCCTTGCAACACCCGGAAACGAGTCGGATATCGGCGGCCGTGACCGCCGAGAGTCCATTTCCACCGCCATTGACAACCGGCGCGGGCGGCTTCTACCATCGGGATTAGCCTTCCATTCCAATCCTCAACGTCTCGAGGGGCCTGCGCGTCGTGTCCCGGTCCGTTCGGATCAACCTGAGTCGCCCGGCGATGCTGGTCCTGGCGATGGCCGTGTCATCGGCGTGGGGAGCCGCGCCGGCGATGGCCTCGGGGTGCCACGTCCCGGACCGTCCGGTGCTGGGCGAGCGGCTGACCTGGGACAGCGTCGATCGCCCGATCGAGCCCGGCTCGTCCGAACGGCTGGCGCCGCCGGTGCTGAAGCGCGTCCCGTGCGGCGGCGAGGTCCCGCCCGTGCCGGGGGCACAGGTGGGGCTGACCGGCCCGGCGGATCGGCCGGGTTGCCGCCTCGTCCTGCCCCAGAGCTCCGAGTCGTCCACGACCGACGACGAACCCGCCCGCGCACTCGCGCTTTCCTCCCGCCTCGACCGCCCTCCCCGGTGATCCACCCGCTCCCCGCCTGGATCGAGCGTTCGGCCCGGCTCGTCGCGGGCCGCGGACCCGGCATTCTCGGTGATTCCTCCGGAAGGAACGGTGGGCTCGTGTCCCTTGCGCCCGCGCGCTGGCCGGACCCTTGCGGGTCCTCGGCCTGGTGCTCTTGTTGCCGATGCTCGGCTGCCAGCCGGCCGGGCTGGGCGATGCGCACTCGGTCGGCGTCGAGCCGCCCGCCTCCTGGAAGCGGGTCGAGCCGACGCGGTGGCGGGTGCCCGGCGCGGCGCTGGCGGCCTGGTCGGGTCCGGAGGGCTCGTCGCTGGTGGTGTACCGGACGCTCCCCGAGCCGGGCGGTACGGCCGCCATGATCGCCGAGTCGCTGGCCAACCGGATGGAGCACCTGCCCGGGGTCGAGATCCGCGAGCGTCGCACCGAGCCGGTCGCCGGCCGAACCGCCGCGCGGGTCGAGCTCGTCGCGCCCGGGACCGGCGACGCCCTGGCGCCCAGCGGGGCAGGGGAGTTCGTGGTCCCCGAGGGCCGGACGCTCGTCCCGACGCGCCAGGTCACCCTGGGCTTCGTCAGCCCCGATCGAACCCTCTACCTGCGCTGGCATGCGCCCGAGGGCGCATACAGCCGGATCGTCCCCGACATCCAGGCGACGCTCGGATCGCTGCGGCTCGATCCCGGCGTCGCGGTTCCACCCGGCTGAGGCCCGGCGCCCCAGGCGTCGGCCGGCCCGCCGGCATCCTCTCATCCTCATCGTGCGGTCCGATCGATCGGCTTCGAGTCTGTTCCATGGGGTAAACCTGACTGATGTAGGGTGGGTGAAACCCACCGACGAGGGACCGGGAATCCGGTGGTTTTGTTCCATGAGGTTGACCCGACTGATGGAGTGAAACCCACCGACAACGCCCGGGAATCCGGTGGGTTTCACCCACCCTACAAGCCAGCAGTCACCCCGTCGGAACAGACCCTGATTCGGATCGGTCCGACTCGAAGCGGAGTGCTCGTCCATGTCGGCTCAAGTCCAGCCAGTTCGGGATCGGCGAGGGAGGGCGTACACCCCGGCGATCGGGCGTCGGCTGCGGCCGTTGCTCTGGTTCCTCCTGATCGGCTTCGCGATCCTCGGCGCCAACGGCGTCTACCTGGCCAGCGTGACGGCGCTGACCTGGTACCTGGGCACGACGCAGCAGACGTTCTTCTACATGCTGATGGTGCTCCTGCACCTGGTGCTCGGCTTCCTGGTCATCGTGCCGTTCGTCGTGTTCGGGTTCGCGCACCTGGTGACGTCGTGGCGGCGGCCGAACCGCGGCGCCGTGCGGTACGGCCTGGCGTTGCTGACGGCGGCAATTCTGATCCTCGTCTCGGGGCTGGTGCTGGTGCGGATCGGCGGGTTCGAGGTTCGCGACCCGAGGGTCCGCGAAGTCGGCTACTGGCTGCACGTCGCGGCGCCGCTCGCGGCGATCGGGCTGTACGTCAAGCACCGCCTGGCCGGTCCGATGATCCGCTGGCACTGGGCGCGGCGATTCGGCGTCGCGGTGGCCGGGTTCATCGTCCTGATGGGCGTGCTGCACCGCGAGGACCCGCGCGCCTTCGGCGTCAAGGGGCCCAAGGAGGGGAAGGAGTACTTCTATCCCTCCGAGGCGGTCACGGCCAACGGCAAGTTCATCCCGGCACGGACGCTGATGATGGACGACTATTGCATGAAGTGCCACAAGGACGCATTCGACGGCTGGGTCGCGCTCGGCCCATCACAACAGCTCATTCAACAACAAGCCTTATCTCATGAGCGTCCGCGAGACGCGGCAGGTTTCGCTCAAGCGGGACGGCAATACCCAGGCCGCGCGATGGTGCGCCGGGTGCCATGACCTGGTGCCGTTACTCTCGGGCGCGTTCGACGATCCCAACTACGACGACGTCAGCGACCCGACCAGCCAGGCCGGCATCACCTGCACGGGCTGCCACGCGATCACCAACGTGAACAACACGCGCGGCAACGCGGCCTACACCATCGAGGAGCCGGTGCATTACCCGTTCGCCTACAGCGAGAACCCGGTCCTGCAATGGATCAACGAGACCCTGGTGAAGGCGAAGCCCGAGATGCACAAGAAGTCGTTCATGAAGCCGTTCATGAGGGACCGCGACGACAACGGGCAGGTGAAGTTCTGCTCGACCTGCCACAAGGTCGGGCTTCCCTACGGGCTGAACCACTACCGCGACTTCGTGCGGGGGCAGAACCATCATGATCCGTTCCTGCTGTCGGGCGTCTCGGGGCACGGGGCCAGGAGCTTCTACTATCCCGAGGTGGCGAAGACCACCTGCACCGATTGCCACATGGAGCTGAAGCCCTCGACCGACTTCGGGGCGCGCGACTTCGACGGCAAGGGCGGGCGCGAGATCCACGACCACTTCTTCATCGGCGCCAACACCGGGCTGACGACGATCCAGGGAGACCGCGAGTCGGCCGAGCGCCACGCGCGGTTCCTGGCCGACAAGAAGGTCCGCGTCGACGTCTTCGGCCTGCACGAGGGCGGCGCGATCGACGGCCGGCTCGTCGCCCCCCTGCGCCCGAGGCGCCGACGCTCGAGCCGGGTGGCAAGTACCTGGTCGAGGTCGTGGTGCGGACGCTGAACGTCGGCCACGCTTTCAGCCAGGGCACGGCCGACTCGAACGAGATCTGGGTCGAGCTATCGGCGCGGGCGGGCGGCGAGAACCATCGGCCACTCGGGCGCCATCGACCCGGCCGGCAAGGTCGATCCGTTCTCGCACTTCATCAACATCTACATGCTGGACCGTCTCGGCAACCGGATCGACCGCCGCAACCCGCAGGACATTTTCGTCCCGCTGTATAACAAGCAGATCCCGCCGGGCGCGGGCCAGGTCGTGCACTTCGCGCTCGAGGTCCCGCCGGGGACCGTCGGCCCGGTCACGCTCGAGGCAAAGGTGAACTATCGCAAGTTCGATCGGACGTACATGGATTATGTCTTCGGCAAGGGCAAGGGTCCCGAGCTGCCGATCGTGGTGATGGCGCGCGACGCGGTGGACGTCGCGGTGCAAGGGGGCCCGGCGGCGAGGAACGAGCCGTCGCCGATCGCGCTCGCATGGCAGCGGTGGAACGACTACGGCATCGGTCTGTTGCTCGAAGGTCCGGCGAAAGGCGGGCAGAAGGGCGAGCTGCGCCAGGCCGAGCAGGTCTTCCGCAAGGTCGCCGAGCTCGGCCGCGCCGACGGCTGGGTCAACCTGGCCCGCGTGTATCAGAAGGAGGGCCGGATCCCCGAGGCGCTCGACGCGCTCGAGAAGGCCGCCGCGCACAAGGAGCCGCCGGCCCCCTGGGTCATCAACTGGCTCACCGGTCAGATCAACGTGCGGAACACGATGCTCGACGAGGCGATCCAGAACTTCGAAAACGTGCTGAAGACCCGCGTGCCATCGCGAAAGATCGACCTGAGCCTCGACTACGAGGTGAACAACGAGCTGGCCGGTGCGCTCTACCTCCGGTCGCAGGACCCGTCGATCCCCGCCGGGAGCGACGATCGGCGGACCTACCTGATGAAGGCGATCGCCGCCTACCGGCGGACGCTCGCCATCGACTCCGAGGACGTGACCGCGCACTACGGGCTGGCACAGGCGTATCACGACCCGTCGTGGAGGATGGCCGTCGCGGTACGAAGGTGCCCTCCGGCCCGGTCGATCCGGACGAGCTGATCAAGCTGGCCCGTGCGATCGCCGGCGCGAAGGGATCGGCCGCCGCGGCCGAGCGGGCCGACGATGCATATAAGCTAGACCATGACGTAAACCGGTTCATGGATGGAGAGCGGCCGAAGTACCAGTCGCGGCTCGAGCCGCTGCACGAGATCGTCGAGATCCTGGGCCCGGCCTGGGACGCCGAGACCGATGACGACGCCCGCGCGCGCCCTGGCATATGCCCTCGAGGTGACCCACCGACGGCTGCACGAGCGGCTCAAGCCCGACGAGACGGCCGAGGGCCACGCGTTCGCGGCGGCGCGGCAGAAGGACCCGGCGGCCAACCTGAACGCCCAGTCGATCGTCATCCACCCGATGCAACGGCCCGGCGCCCCGGCATCGATCCGCCCGCGCCCGGCGTCGTCGACCGCTCACCATCGCCCGCCGCCTCTCAAAGGGAGAACGGACAATGAGTCGAATCCACAAAGGACGCGTCGCCGCGGCCATCGCGGCGGTCCTGACATTACCCCTGGCCATCGCCGGGTGCGGTCCGGAGCCCGCGAAGACGACCATCGCCGCGCCGCAGGCTCCCGTACGACCGACGGAGACGAAGGCCGAGACGATCCCGAGCGTGAAATTCGTGGACATCACCGGCGAGGCCGGGATCCAGTTCCACCACTTCAACGGCGCGACCGGCGAGAAGCTCCTGCCCGAGACGATGGGCGCGGGCGTCGCGTTCCTCGACTACGACCGCGACGGCGACCAGGACCTGTTCTTCGTCAACTCGTCGTACTGGCCCCGGCACGAGGTCAAACCCGCGCCCGACGCAGGCACTGTATCGCAACGACGGCAAGGGGCATTTCGAGGACGTCACGAAGGCCGCCGGGCTGGACAAGACCTTCTACGGCCAGGGCGTCGCGGTCGGCGACTACGACAACGACGGCGACGAGGACCTGTATGTGACGGGCGTCGGCGGCGGGCACCTGTTCCGCAACGACGGCAAGGGCCGCTTCGAGGACGTCACCGAGGCGTTCAACGCACGCGGGCCGAACGGCTGGCTCACGGGCGCGGCGTTCGTGGACATCGAGAACGACGGGGATCTGGACCTGTTCATCGCCAGCTATATCACCTGGTCGCCCGAGATCGACAAGGTGCAGGGATTCCAGCTCACCGGCCTCGGCCGCGCGTACGGGCCGCCGACGTCGTTCAGCGGGTCGTTCTGCACGCTGCTCCGCAACGACGGCGGGCGATTCGTCGATATCAGCGCAGTCCTCGGGCGTGCAGGTCAAGACGCCCGACCTGGGCGTCGCCATCGGCAAGTCGCTGGGCGTCGCGCCCAGGACGTTGACGGCGACGGGCTGGTCGATATCGCGGTGGCGAATGACACGGTCCAGAACTTCCTGTTCCACAACAAGGGAGGCGGCAAGTTCGAGGAGGTGTCGATCCTCTCGGGCGTGGCGTTCGACCAGTCGGGCGGACCGCGCGGCGGCATGGGCGCCGACTGGGCACATCCGCTGAATGATGAGCGAAAGGTGCTGGCGATCGGCAACTTCGCCAACGAGATGATGGCCTTTTATGTGTGCGACCAGCCGTCGTCGATGCAGTTCTCCGACGTGGCCAACCTGTACGGCCTGGGCGCGCCGACGCAGCCGCCGCTCAAGTTCGGGCTATTCTTCTTCGACTACGACCTCGACGGGCGGCTCGACCTGCTTTCGGCCAACGGCCACCTCGAGCCCGAGATCTCCAAGGTCCAGGCCAGCGAGAGCTACGAGCAGTCCGTCCAGCTCTTCTGGAACTCGGGCCGGGGACGTAACCTCTACGTGCTGGTCAAGCCGCAGCAGGCCGGCGCCGACCTGTTCCGGCCGATCGTGGGCCGCGGCTGCGCGTATGCCGACATCGACGGCGACGGCGACCTGGACGTCGTGATCACCGTGAACAACGGCACGCCCCGACTGTTCCGCAACGACGGGGGCAACGCCAACCACTGGATCAAGCTCGTCCTCGCGGGCAACGGCAAGACCTCGAACCGCGACGCCATCGGCGCCCGGGTCGAGCTCCAGCGTGGCAACACGGTCTGCCAGGCGCAGCTCTTCCCGTCGCGGAGCTACCTCTCGTCGGTCGAGCTGCCGATGACCTTCGGCCTGGGCAAGGATGACCACGCCGAGGAGGTCCGGATCACCTGGCCGTCGGGCAAGACGACCACGCTCAAGGATCTCCCGGCGACCGGGTCCACCGCATCGTCGAAAACGAGGCATCTCAGTGATCGAGCGAACACGCCTGTGTCCGCCCGCGTAAAATAGAGGGGGGACGGTCCATTGGGGCCCACCGATCGATGACTGGTCCGAGCAGGAGGCCGCGAATCTTGCAGGTAGGGGCGCCGAGGAAAGTCACGACCATGGTCTGGTCGATGAAGAATTCGAGTGGATGCCTCGGGCCCGCACGTCAATCCGACATGAGAACGCTTGGTCACGACGACCAGGAGGTATCGTAGGTGATTGGATGATCTGTTCCCCCGATGTGTCATGGGGGTGACAGGGTGAATCTCGAATCGCCCCGAATATCACGGCGGGAGCCCATTGCTGCCGGCCAGGGTCGCGGTGTCGATTCTTATCACCTTGAATCCGAGAGGTTTACGAAAATCGACCTCGCGATCGCGGCGGTTTGCCAAACCCGGGATCCGAGCGCAGAATAGATGTTAAACACCGGCCATACGGCGGGTGTGCTGCGGGAAGGAGGGCTGACGCCATGTTGAGCCTCTTCGGACCGGCGCGGACGGGATACTGCGACGGCGTGACGCGGCGCGATTTCTTGAGGATCGGCGGTCTGGCGCTCGGGGGACTTTCGCTCCCCGCATTGCTGCGTGCGGAGGGCCAGGCGGGTATTCGCCACTCGCACAAGGCGGTGATCATGATCTTCCTGGCGGGCGGCCCGCCCCACCAGGACATGTTCGACCTGAAGCCGGATGCGCCCGAGGGCATCCGGGGCGAGTTCCGGCCGATCGCGACGAACGTCCCCGGGTTGAACATCTGCGAGCACATGCCGCGGCTGGCGGGGATGATGGATCGGTTCGCGGTGATCCGCTCGATCGTCGGCGCGGGTCCGGACCATTCGGCCGGACAGTGCCTGACGGGTTACAAGGACCTGATTAGCAAGGCACAGGGCGGACGGCCGAGTCTCGGGTCGGTGGCCTCTCGGCTCAAAGCACCGGTCCACCCGGACGTACCGGTCTTCGTCGGGCTCTCGCCAAGGACCGGTGAGCCGCGTTGGGGCAACCCGGGAGAGCCGGGCTATCTGGGCCTGGCTCATGCGCCCTTCACGCCGTTCCGCGCCGAGCCCAAGAGTGGACGGACCGGGGCCGGGGGTGCCGGGCTAAACCTGGACCTCGCCGCCATCGAACCGGCCCGGCTCGCCGGTCGCCGGTCACTGCTCGGCCAGCTCGACGGCTTCCGCCGCGCGTTCGACCACGACGACGCCGTTCGCGGCATGGACAGTTTCAGCCAGCGTGCCTTCGAGGTGTTGACGTCGCGGCGGGTCTACGAGGCGCTTGATGTGTCCCGGGAGGATCCGAAGGTCCGAGCCCGGTACGGCATCGGCGATATGCGGCCCGAGCAGGACGGGCCGCCGTGCTGCATGGACCACTTCCTCATGGCTCGTCGGCTCGTAGAGGCGGGATCACGGGTCGTGACGCTCGGCTTCGGCCGTTGGGACACGCACAAGAACAACTTCTCGACGAACCGCCAGCGCATCCCCAAGCTCGACATGGCGCTGTCGGCCCTGGTCGAAGATCTCCACCGTCGCGGGCTGGAGCGCGACGTCTCGGTGGTTGTCTGGGGCGAGTTCGGCCGGACGCCGGCCGTGAACAAGGACGCGGGCCGCGACCACTGGCCGGCGGTCAACTGCGCCCTGCTGGCCGGCGGCGGCCTGCGAACCGGGCAGTTCGTCGGCGCCACCGACAAGCAGGCGGCCTACGTGGTGGATCGGCCAGTGTCATTCCAGAACGTTTTCGCCACTCTCTACAGGCACCTCGGCATCGACCCGGGCACCGCCATCACCGACCGAGGCGGGCGGCCGATGACGCTGCTCGACGACCGCGAGCCGATCCGCGAACTGATCTGATCGGAGAAACGGCCCTCGACTTCGATCATTCAGTTCGAGCCGGGCGCGCCGGTACGCTGCACGCCCTCGTCCTGCGGTGCTGAGGTGCGGACGGCCGGGCGGTAGCGGCGCAGGCCCAGTTCCTCAAGTGGGGTGAGTCGGTGCCAGGGCTTTCGCGCGAGATAGCGATCGAGGCAAACCTGGTAATAGTTGCGAATGGGGTCCTTCTCATGCGTAAGGTCGATCGCCCTGCGCTGCATCTGCGCCGCGGCGGGGAAATCGCCCTTCTCGGCAAAAGCGGCGGCGAGCGTGGCCAGGGGACGGGGGGATTTCCACTGCGTGAGCTCACAAGCTCGAGTGCCCAGTTCAACCGCGCGGGGGCCGTCGCGCAGCTTGGTCTCGGAGCAGGTGGCGAGAATCCAGGCCAGCGAGACATTCCCCTCGACGTCGGAGGGATCCAACCTGAGCGCAGTGTTCATGTCGGCCATGGCCTGGTTCCAGTTGCTCTGGATGGCGTAGATCTGTCCGCGGTCACGAAAGAGATCGGCACGCATGGCGTCGAGCTGGATGGCCTTGTTCAAGTCTTCGAGGGCCTCGCGGTGCTGGCCGAGGCTCATGTAGGCGACGGCGCGACCGCCGTAGCCGCCGCCCTTCTCGGGATCGAGCTTGATCGCCCGGCTGAATGTTGTCACGGCCGCGCTCGCCTTCGACCGGAGCAACTGCACCGAGCCCAGCATCAGGTGGGCATCGAAGCTCTTGGGGTCGATGACGATTGCCTCCTCGAACGCCTTCTGCGCCTCGTCGAGCTCACGGCGCTCGACGTAGATCAGAGCCGCGCACCAGGGGAATGTAGATGGATCGCGACCCGAGATCGGCGGCGCGGTCGAGGTCGAGCAGGGCGTCCTGTGGCTCCTTCATGCGATAATGATAGACGCCGCGTTCGAGGAAGGCGTCGGCCGCGCGGGGGTCGAGCTTCACGGCATTGTCGACGTCCTTGAGCGCGAGATCCATGCGGTTTCGAGCCTGCCAGAGGAAGGAACGTTCGATGAGTGCGGGCACGTTGCGCGGGTCGAGCCGGAGTGCGGCGTCAAGGTCGCGGAAGGCGCTGTCGAAACGGTCATTATCGCGGCAGACGATCGCGCGCATGAGGTAGTGGAAGGAATTGGGCGGCTGCGTCTCCAGCTCATTAGTAAAGTAGCCTTCCGCCTGGTTGTATGGGATCACCGAATCCCGTGGCACCCAGCCGTAGAGGCCGTGGCTGGCCAGCGAGACCAGGACTTGGCCGCGCTCGGTGCGCTCGATCCGGTAGACGAACCCGGCGCGGCTGGGGACGATTTTGTGCGTCCCGTCCATCAGGAAGAAATTCGGGGTCTTCTGCACGGCATCGCGCAGGTGGTTGCGGGTCGGCTTCGCGGTCAGCGAGATACCGAAACGGAGCTTCGGGATCTCGAGGGGGTCTGAGCCCCATGCCAGGCCAGTGCTGGTGCACACGGCCAGTGCCGCGACCAGGGCGATCCGTCGAGCCGCGTCCTTGCATGACATATCCGCTATCCTTTCCTTGACCTGGATCCTCGTTTCGATCCGGGGATCGCCTCGCATCCATCTGGACCCGGCGTGGCTCAACCCGACCGCCGCGTGGGTGGCTGTCGCTCATCAGGCCGAGCCCCGGGAGCACTCCTACTGAATGTGAAGATGCATGGGCCCGGTTATTGTTCTAGCACTCTGCGATACTGGGCTTTCTCGGTGACCGATCGGGTTGCCGATCGATCGCCTGTGGCTGTGACCGGGCGGCGCGATTGAACTCGTCCTCCTCGGAGTAAGCCGCGACAGTCTTGGAAGGACCTCGCGACCGGGACGACGAGCGAGCCAGTTGGACCGTCCGGGCTCAGTTGGCAACGCGTTGGGTCGTCCTTACTCCCCACACCCTGCTCTCATGATGTCCCGGGCAAACTGGGGCTCCTTCGCCTTGATCAGGTTCATGACCGTCATCAGTAAGACATCCGAGTCCCGCGTGCGACGGATGGCCTCGTGGTAACCCTGGAGCGCCTGATCGCGTCGATGGAAACTGACGTTGTTGTAGGCGCGAGTCCACAGGACGAGAGGTTCAGATGGATCGAGCTGGGACGCTCGATCGACATCCGCCAGGGCCTTATCGAGATTCTTCCGGCCGCCGGAAGCCAGTAGCGTGGACCGGGCAAGGAACAGGCGAGCTTCGGCCGGCCTCAGCTCGATCGCTCGATTGATGTCGGCGGTCGCCTCGTCGATCTCGTCCCTCGCGATATGAGGGATGCTGGACCGGCATTCCAGGGCCTCGTGGCTATCGGGATCGCGTCGCAGCGCTTCGTCCAGGTCAGCGAGGGCGAGATCGTTCTCGCCGAGATGAAATCGGCCCGTGGGCTGCGAGATCAAGGGAAACGCCGACTTGCCCTCGGTCTGGATCGCCGCTGTGAAGGAAGTCTCAGCATCCTGCAGGGTGACGACGTTCCCCGCTGGAATCCAGCCTTGGAGAGGGGGACTCTCCTTACTGGAGTGCTGATCCCGCTCGGAACGCTCGACGAGGTGGATACTCGCGGTTCGTCTCGGGGTAATGCACTTTCCGCCGTTCCGCAACGTGATGCCAGGCCGAACCGGCAAGACCTCGCGAGTGTGATCGTCCGGGCCGCACTTCACGCCGACGAATGAAATCCTCAGCCTGTATTCCTCGAGCTTGCCGGCCTGCGCAGGCGCATGCGGCGAGCGTCAGGATCAGCTCGGCGAGTCGCGTTCTGGGGATCGAACACATGCCCGGAGTCCTTTCCGGAGGGATCGGGGTCCCGACTTGCCGGGCATGATGGCGGCTAGGATCAGTTCAGGCAAGGCGAAAATCCGGTCCGGCCCGCAGGATTGCTTTGATTCCCGCACGCCGGCCGCTGGCTTCAGAGGGCTTCGGCGGCCGAGAGGGGATCGTCGAAGACTTCCTCGAAGGCGCCGATGTCGGAGGGCCTAGCGGCCGGCTTGGCGGCCGGACGCACCCGGCCGGCAACCCAGAGGCTGACCAGCGTGCACGCGACGGCCATGAAGCCGACCGTGTCGAAGTGGGGGATCGGCTGGTCCACCGGATTGTCGCCGATGATCAGGCCGCCGATGTAGGCGGCCAGGCCCGTGGAGATATGCTGCACGGCCGAGTTGGCGCTCATGAAGCCACCGCGACGAGCCGGCTCGACGCTGCCTGTCACCATCGCCATCGCCGCCACCATCCGGCCGGCGTTGGTGAGCATCAGCGTGCCGGTCGCCGCCGCAATCAGGGCCAGGGGGAGCGGCGTTAGGTTGGTCACGACGAGGATCAGGACGCCGATATCGACGCCGACGACGCGATAGACGGGCAGCTTGCCGTGGCGGTCCGCTAGCCTGCCGACGAGCGGAGCCCCGACCAGGGTCAGCAGGCCGCCGGTGATGAAGATGACCGGCAGACGATCGTCTCGGATACGCCGAGGTTGCGGACCAGGTAGACCGAGATGTACGGGATGACCGAGAAGCCGCCGAGCATCATCGTGGCAATCAGGGCGAAAGCGCGGAGGTGGTTGGCGTGGCTGAACGTCTCAACCAGCTTGGCGAGCGGGTGGGCGTGCGGACCCGCCTGCAGATGGTCGCGGAGCGGCGGCAGCACGACGAACGGCCACGAAGAACACCGGCAAGTCCCAGCGCCGGCCAGGACCAGGAACGGCGCGTGCCAGTCGAAGCGGTTTCCCAGGGAGATCCCGACCGGCACCCCGACGACCGAGGCCAGCGCGAACGCCGACATCAGGACGCCGGTGGCCCGTCCCCGCTTGTGCTCGGGGAAGACGTCTCCGACGATCGCCAGCGCCATACCGCCCAGGATGCCGCCGAACACCCCCGTCACCACCCGCGCCGCCAGCAGCGTCGCGTACGATCGGCGCCAGTCCGCAAAGGAACGTCCCGACCAGGAAGCCCGCGTAGAGCGTCAGGAAGGCCGCCTTGCGACCGAAGCGGTCCATGAGCGAGTCGAGGCGAGGATGCCGGCGATCCCCGCCGCGATGGTGTACGACGAGACGATTCATCGCGAACTGGCGGGCCGTGATGTCGAGCTTCTCCATCAGTTGCGGCCCGAGCGGCATGATGACCATGAAATCCACGATGCTGGTGAACTGGACCGATGCCAGCATGAGCAGGAGCATCAGCTCGTCGCGCGTGATCGAAGAAATCTGCGCGCCGCCGGGCTTCTCGGCGGGCCGGAGCTCGCCGAAATCCGTGACGTCTTCCGCGGGAGGCTTCATGGCTGGGTCTCGAGCGGGGACCTGGTTGGGTTTGCGGGCAATTGTACGCGAGGCGGCAACCGTGGTCATGGCGACGTGGATATGCCGGCGTTCGACCCCTGGTCGGTCCTTCGATCTGGGTCGAGCGCGGAAAACCGGGGCGTGGGTTGTTCGGTGTGTTATAATTCGTCTTGAACGGGCGCCCGGAAACGGTCGTGCCCGTCTCGGAACGGCGACGGCGGACTTAATCAGCCCTTGGCCAAGGAGGGAGATCGGGTCCGCGTATTGTCGTGCCCGCTTTCAATGGGAATGACTCCACAAGTTCGGCAACGACGGAGCGGTGCGCGGAACCCCGGTATCGTCGCAACCGTGAGCCAGCCCCAAGCTCTCCACGGGGACCATCGGCTCCTGCCACCCGATCGCGGCTCGCGGCCGTCCCAGCGATGGCCGGCGGTGTCGCGACGGCCGAGGCGACGACGAGGATTCGCTCCACGCTCCCAGGCGGGAGATCGTCGTCCATGCGCCGGCACTCATGGTACGCCCTGGCGTTGATCCTGCTGGCCGCGCCGGGGCTCCCGGCGATCCGCGCCGGTGATCAGAATCGATCCTCGCCTCAACCCGCGACGAGGGTGGCGTGGGCCAACGATCCCACCGGGTCGCCGACGCCCGCCGTCGAGCCTGGCGCCGTGATGGAGCGCGGGCTCGACAAGGAGCGGGAGCGGAACTGGTCCGCGGCGATGGAGGTCTATCGCGACGCGCTCGAGCGATGGCCCAGCCGCGTCGAGTTCAGCCGGCGACTCAAGCTCTGCGAGATTCACTTCAAGCTCCAGCGCCGATATACCGACGCCAGCTTCCGCAACGTCCTGCTGCCGCTCCCCGACGCGCAGGCGGCCGAGCTCTACGAGGAAGTGCTCGAGCGCATCGAGTCGAACTATGTCGATAGCGTCTCGTTCGAGCCGATGGTACGCCGCGGGCTCGACAACCTCGAGGTCGCGCTGCGCGATCCGGTGTTCCTCAAGGCCAACGCCCCGACCGCCGAGCCCAACCAGGTCACGGCCCTTCGCGACACATTCCGCCGCTATCGGATGAACCTCGAGATCGCCGATCGGACCGCCGCGATCCGGATGGCGCTGGCATGCAGCGACCTGGGACGCCGGTCGGTGGGGATCGGTGCGACTCCCATCCTGCTCGAGTTCACCTGCGGCGCCTGCGACGTGCTCGACGACTTCACCAGCTACCTGACCCCGGACAAGCTCGAAGACCTGTATGCCATGATCGACGGCAACTTCGTCGGCCTGGGGATCGAGCTGAAGCACGACAAGGAAGGGCTGCGGCTCGTCGGCGTGATCCGCGGCGGGCCGGCCTGGGAGGCGGGCCTTCAGCCCGGCGATATCATCATCAAGGTCAACGGGGTCTCGATCCGGGGTATGGGACTGGACGAATCCGCCAACAAGCTCCAGGGCACCGAGGGCAGCACGATCGAGCTGGCCATCAGGAAGAAGGTGGGGAACGTCCAGCCGCTGAAGCTGGTCCGGCGTCATGTCGAGGTGCAGAGCGTTACCAAGGCGAAGATCGTCGAGCCCGCCAGCGGGATCGGCTATCTGCGGCTGTCGGGCTTCCAGAAGTCGTCGACCGACGAGCTCGACGCCGCGATTGAGGGACTGTCGAGGCAGGGGCTGCGGTCCCTGGTGATCGACCTGCGGGGCAACCCGGGCGGGCTGCTGAACGTGGCCGTGGACATCGCCGGCAGGTTCGTGGATTCCGGGCTGATCGTCTCCACCCGAGGCCGGCGCAGGGGCAGACGCAGATGCTCGCCGCGGGAGGGCGGGCGCGGTGGCGCATGCCACTGTTCGTCCTCGTCGACCACGACAGTGCCAGCGCCAGCGAGATCCTCGCCGGCGCGCTCCAGGACCACGGGCGGGCGACGATCGTGGGCGCCCGGACCTACGGCAAGGGATCGGTCCAGAGCATCTTCTCGCTGCGATCCGCGCCGGCCGGCCTCAAGCTGACGACGGCCAAGTTCTACTCGCCGCGCAACCGGCCGTATAGCGAGCAGGGCGTCTCGCCCGACGTGGCCATCGTCTCGCGATCCGCGGGCAAGCCGCAGGACGAAAACTCGCAGCTTCGCGAGGAGGCGGACTACGGCGACCCCGCGCATGATCCCGTCCTGGCCGCGGCCATCCGCGCGGCCGGCGAACGAAAGCCGGCCCAGCCCTGAGGCGTCCCGCGGCTCCTGTTCGGCGGTCGGAGCGATGCGGCGGGTCAGCCCGGGAGGTCTTCAGGGTACACGGCAAATGGATGTGGGCGGCGCCGGCCCGTTGTTCCTCCTGGGTGACGCCTCTCTTGGCCGATCGACACCCCGATCTTCAGCGTCGGAGGGCCAACCATGAAGAACAGCTTGCCCCTACTTGTCACCGTCGCCTTCAGCGTCGTCGGAGTCGTCGGCGACTACTTGCTCAAGCTCGCCAGCGAGCAGAAGGCCCCGCTCAGGAGCGGGTGGTTCTATGTCGGATTCGCAGTCTATGCGTCGACGGCCTTCGGCTGGGTCTACGTGATGCGCCACCTGAAGCTGGCGACGATCGGTGCGGTCTACTCCGTCTCGATGATCCTCCTGCTGACCGGCGTCGGGGTCACGGCATTTCGGCAGCCGCTCAACGCCTCCGAGGTCGCCGGGCTGGCGATGGCGGTCGGCTCTCTGATCCTGCTGATGAGGTTCGCCTGACCTTCTGCT
Organism: uncultured Planctomycetota bacterium; assembly: GCA_963771445.1. GTDB lineage: Bacteria > Planctomycetota > Planctomycetia > Isosphaerales > Isosphaeraceae > JAKAUH01. Next base: position 136,924 of record CAVYTQ010000013.1, read on the forward strand.
TCCGGCCAGGCCGTTGCGCAGTGCCGGCGATCTGGACATGGACCGGAGGGCGCTGTGGGAGCGGCCTCGGGGCCTGGCGCCGAGGCTCACATCTTGATCAAAGCGGGCAACTCGGTCCCCCTGGGATAGAACTTCATCGACACGGAATTCACGCAGTGGCGTGTGTTCTTGGCGGTGAACCTCTCTCCCAGGAAGACGTGGCCGAGATGACCGCCGCAATTGTTGCACAAGATCTCCGTGCGGGAACCGTCGGAGTCGGCGACCCGCTTGACGGCGCCCTCGATCTCGTCGTCGAAGCTGGGCCAGCCGCACTCGCTGGCGAATTTGTCATCGGAGCGATAGAGCGGGGCGTTGCAACGCCGGCAGACATAGGTTCCCGAATCCTTGAGATCCGTGTATTCGCCCGTAAATGCCCGTTCCGTACCTTTGCCCAGGATGACGCGCGATTCCTCGGCCGACAGGGGGTTGAAGCGGGAATCCTGCTTGTCCGACGGCATATCGGTCTCTCCTGACTGGTGCCCTGCGAGCGGGCGGCCCGTCGCCCTTCCGGGAGTGCCGCCGCAGCCGGCGACCCCGAGCCACAGCACAATAAATGTCGAACGCCAGAGGCTTCGTGGCGACATCGAAAACTCCCGGTCCGGCGTCAGGAGCCCTTTGGGGCGACTGCCTGATTGTACGCTCGAGAGGACGGCGCGGCCAGGGCTGAAGGCGCTCGCCTTCGGGACCGGCTCCAAGGAGCGGCCCATTCCATTGCAGCCGGGGAAAGAGGCGGGAGACTACGTCCGTCGCCTGTCCGACCGCCACCAGGCGATCCCGCTGACGATCATCTCGCCGATCGCAAGGATCACGGCGACCAGGTGGGCGACCAGGAATCCGGCCGCGGCTCCGAGGACCGTACCCAGCAGGCCGTGAGAAACGCCGACGGACAGGCCCAGGCAGAGGCCCATCAGCAGCAAAATGGCATGGAACAGGTCGCTGTTCGTCATGGCAATCCATTATCCGGGCCGGCGCTCGACCGATACAAGCGGGCTTGCCGGGCGCCTCCCCGCGTTGATCGCGACACGGGGGCCGTCATCAGGTTGAATAACTGGACTAGCCTGGGCAACCCGCGGAACTTCGGCCTCTCATCGCGCATCGCCGTCACGGAAGGAAACGGCCCGGGCACGAGCCCACGCATCCTTGACGAACGCGAAGCGGTGCCATTATTTTCATGGCTGACTGCGTGAAATCCTCTGCCCGCGGCCTCCGTGGGATTTGCCAATGAGCGCAGCCCGACTCCAGCCGGCCCTCGGCCTTTGGTTTCCCGACGACCCACTGGAGCCGCGTCGTCGCCGCGGGCGGCGACGGTCATTTCGAGGCCAAGGACGCCCTGGCCGAGCTCTGCGCCGCCTACTGGTTCCCGGTCTAAGCCCTGATCCGCCGCCGCGGCCACGGCCCCGACGAGGCGGCCGACCTGGCGCAGGATTACTTCGCCCGCCTGCTTGAGAAAGGGACGCTCGCCGCCGCCGACCCGGCCCGCGGCCGCTTCCGATCGTTCCTCCGCGCCGACTGCACGTTCTTCCTCGCCGACGCCCGCGATCGCCGCGGCCGGCTGAAACGCGGCGGCGGTGTGGCGTCGGTCTCGATCAACGCGCGCGACGCCGAGGGCCGCTACCGCGTCGAGCCGGTCGACGACGTGACCCCCGAGCGGCTCTTCGACCGGGCGTGGGCCGTCGCCCTGCTCGAGCGCGCCATGGCCCGGCTGGTCGCTGTATACGCCGCCTCGGGCCGAGCGAGGCTGTTTGAACGCCTCGAGCCGGTGCTGTCGCCGGGGCGTGATGCCGAGCCCTACGCCGCGATCGCCGCCGGGCTGGGAATGACCGAGTCCGCGGTCCAACAGGCCGCCTCTCGGCTACGCAATCGCTATCGCGCAGCGCTCCGCGAGGAGGTCGGCGCCACGCTCCGCGACCCGGACGGGCCGGCGGTCGAGCAGGAGATCCGCGACCTCTTCGCCGCCCTGGGGTGATCGGTCGTGCGAGAAAATCGCCGGGGCGGCTGTCAGCTTCGCGTCCCCTTGCCTTATAGGACAGGGCAGCGGGACGCGATCATCGGGGGAGGCGACCACCATGGGCGGACGACCGAGGTGCCCGGAGTGCGGCGGCGAGCTGGCCGGACCACGGGGCCACTGCCCGCGCTGCCTGCTACGCCAGGGGCTGGACGGGACGGCCTCGAGTCTGGACGTTGCCGACGCCTCGTTCGCCCGCGACGATCGGGGCAGCTCGGGAATCCTCGCGGAGTTGACGGCGACGATCGGCGACGTCCCCCGGGTCCTGCTCCGCGACGTCGAGGCGGACGACGAGCCGCCCGCGCGACCGGGCGGCGAGGGCATGCCGGCGGCCGCCGACCGGGGTGGTCCCCTCCAGCTCCTCGGCGAGATTGCCCGGGGCGGGATCGGCGCGATCCTCAAGGGCCGCGACGTCGAGCTCGGCCGCGATCTGGCCGTCAAGGTCCTCCTCGAGCGCCACCGCGACCGGCCGGAGATGCTCCGTCGGTTCGTCGAGGAGGCCCAGATCGGCGGCCAGCTCCAGCATCCGGGCATCGTCCCGATCTACCAGCTCGGCACCTTCGCCGACCGCCGGCCCTTCTTCACGATGAAGCTGGTCAAGGGTCGGACGCTGGCGGAGATCCTCAAAGATCGCCCCGAGCCGTCGTCGGACCGACCGAGGCTGCTGTCGATCTTCGAGGCGGTCTGTCAGACGGTGGCCTACGCGCATGCCCGGGGGGTGATCCACCGCGACCTGAAGCCGTCGAACGTGATGGTCGGCAGCTTCGGCGAGGTCCAGGTGATGGACTGGGGCCTGGCCAAGATCCTCCCCCGCGGCGGGGCCTTCGACGACGAGGTGACGCCGACGCCCGAGCCCGAGGGCGAGATGGGCCCGCTGCGGACCGCCCGGTCGGGATCGGAGGCCGACGCCTCGCAGGCCGGCAGCGTGCTGGGGACGCCCGGCTACATGGCACCGGAGCAGGCGCGCGGCGAGCTGGAGCGGGTGGACGAGCGGGCGGATGTCTTCGGACTTGGGTCGATCCTGTGTGAGCTCCTCACCGGAGGGCCCGCCTTCGCCAAGCGCAGCTCGTCGGAGGCCCTGCGAGTGGCGGGTAGTGGCGACCTCTCCGGGGCCTTCGCGCGGCTGGAAGGATGCGGCGCGGACGGCGAGCTCATCGCCCTGGCGAAGGAGTGTCTGGCGGCAGACCGCGAGGGCCGGCCGCGGCGGGCCGATGCGGTGGCCGCCCGGGTGACGGCCTACCTGGCCGGCGTGCAGGAACGATTGCGCCGGGCGGAGCTGGAGCGGGTGCAGCCCGATGCACGGGCCCTCGAGGAGCGGAAGCGGCGCAGGCTGGCGGTGGCCCTGGCCGCCGCGGTGGCGGCGCTGGCGGGCGTGGTCGGCGGCGGCTATGCCTGGCTCGAGCGTCAGCACGCGACGCGCAACCTGGCGGCCGCGCAGGGGGTCAACGAAGCGCTGGTGCGGGCCGCGGCGGCGGAGAGCCGGGCCATCGGTCCGCCCGGCGACGTGTCGGCCTGGGGCGAGGCGCTGGTCCAGGTCGAGCGTGCCGAGGACCTGATCCGCCGGGACGACCCCGGGCCCGGGCTGCGCGAGCGGGTCCGGATGGCGCGGGCCGGGCTGGAGCGTGACCGCGACGCCGCCCGGGAGAAGGCCGAGCGACTCGCCCGCGACCGCGCCTTGCTGGACCGGCTCGAAGCGATCCGCGGCGACCTGGCGGAGCATCTTGACCCGAAGAGGTCCGACCGCGAATACGCCGCCGCCTTCCGCGACGCCGGGCTCGACCTGGACTCGATCGAGCCCGAGCGGGCCGGCGCCTGGATCGCCGCGCGGAGCGAGCCGTTGGAACTGGCCTCATTCCTCGACGACTGGGCGCATGTTCGTCGCAAGGCCGGCGCCGACAAGCGGGCCGCCAGCCGGCCGGTGGCGGCGGCCCGTGCCGCCGACAAGGACCGCTGGCGCGATGCCCTTGCGCCACGCCCGAGGCTCGGAACCCGGCGGCGGTCGAGGCGCTTCGCAGGCTGGCCGCGGACGAGCCGGCGCTGGGGAAGCAGCCGGTCGAGAGCCTGCGGCTGCTCGCCCTGCAACTGAAGGCGGCCGGCGACGGCGAGGCAGCGGCGCGGGTGCTCCGCCGCGCCTGGCGGCTGCGACCGGACGACTTCTGGGTCAACTACGACCTGGCCGAATCGCAGGCGGCCGTGGGCGGATTTGTCACCATCGGCGAGATGCATGCGCGGCCCGAGCAGGCGATGGCCCACCTGACCGCGGCTGTCGCCGTCCGGCCGAACAGCGCCATCGGCGCACTCCAGGCTCGGTACTGCCCTGCATGCCGTGGGCAGGGAGGACGAGGCCCTCCTCGAATTCCGCGAGGCGGCCCGGCTGAAGCCCGAATACTCCTGGGCCTACAGCGGCCAGGGTGTAATCCTCGCCGACGTGAAACGCGACTACGCGGGCGCCGAAGCGATGTTCCGCGAGGTGCTCCGGCTCGCGCCCGACGATGCCAACGCTCATGGCAATCTCGGCGACGCTCTGGTCCATCGGGGGAAGGTCTCTGAAGGCGTCGCCGAACTCCGCGAGGCGATCCGGCTCGCGCCCGACTTCGCCTTGGCACACGGCAACCTCGGTCTATTCCTGGTCCGGCAAGGGAAACTCTCCGAAGGAATCGCCGAATTGCGCGAGGCGATCCGTCTCAGGCCCGACCGGTCTGGGTTCCACGGCAATCTCGGCCAGGCGCTCATCGAACAGGGGAAGTGGTCCGAGTCCGTCGCCGAATCCCGCGAGGCGCTCCGGCTCAAGCCCGACGATCGTAACAAGCCACTGATCTACGTGAACCTGGGCAGTGCCCTGGCTCAGCAGGGGAAGCTCTCCGAGGCCGTCACCGAGCTGCGTGAGGCCGTCCGGCTCGCCCCCAATTACGCCGAGGCCCACGATAACCTTGGCGCCGCCCTGGCGGAACAGGGGAAGCTGCCCGAGGCCATCGCCGAATTGAGCGAGGTGATTCGGATCAGGCCCGACATCGCCATCGCCCATAACAACCTCGGCAGCGTCCTGGGGGACCTGGGGAGGCTGCGCGAGGCCATCGCCGAATTGCGCGAGGCGATCCGGCTCCAGCCCGACCTCGCCGAGGCCCATTACGGGCTCGGCAAACTGCTGATGCAGCAAAACCACTTTCGCGAGGCGCTGGACGAGGCCTGCAAGGGCCACGAGCTGGGCTCGAAACGGCCCAACTGGCGATTTCCGTCCGAGGGACTGGTGCGCTCGCTCGAGCGCCTGGTCGCGCTCGAGGCCCGCCTGCCGGCCGTGCAGCGGGGCGAAGACAGGCCCGCAGACGGCGCCGACGGGCTGGCGCTGGCCGACGTGGCCTACCGATTGGGGCGCACGGGGCTGGCGTCGCGGCTCTATGCCGAGACCTTCCGGGCGGATCCGAAGCTCGCCGCAGACGGCTCTGGCCACCGCTACAACGCGGCCTGCTGCGCCGCACTGGCGGGCTGCGGCCAAAGCCACGACGATCCCGTGCCCGATGCGGCGGCGCGGGCCGGGCTCCGCCTCCGGGCCCTGGGCTGGCTCCGGGGCGATCTGGCGGCCGTGGGCCGTGCCCTCGACGCGCCGGAGCCGAAGGCGCGGGCCGACGTCGTGAAACTCTTGCGGCACTGGAAGAAGGACGGCGACCTGGCCGGGGTCCGCGATCCGGACGCCCTCGCAACCTTGCCCGAGGCGGAGCGGGCCGACTGGCGCGCATTCTGGGCTGAGGTCGATCGACATTTGAAGCGAGCCGACGCGGGGTGATCGCGGGCGGGGCGTAAGGCTCGCCAATCGGGAGCATTGCGGGCGCCGGCGGCATCGCCGGCACCGAACGATCGCGGTGCGCGCCGCACGCGATCGCCGTGACATGCGTTCTTGTCTTGATCAAGGCACTTCCTCGGAGGACCGAACATGAGTAGCAACCTGGCAAGTCGGCGGCGGTGGGGTCGGGGCGGGGCGACACGTCGGGCCGGCGAACGACGTCGGCTCAGGCCGGGCGTGCTCGCGCTGGAGGGCCGCCGGCTGTTGACGACCTTCATCCCCGTCACCAGCACGCTGGACACCGGATCGGGGACACTGCGTGCCGCGTTCGCCCGGGCCGCGGACACGGCCGGTCCGGTCGAGATCGACTTCCGGATTCCCACGCCGGCGACGATCGACCTGACGCACGGTCAGCTCGAGCTCTCCGACACCAAGGGGCCGGTGTCAATCGTCGGTCCCGGCGCCACCAAGTTGACGATCGATGGCGGCGGCGCGAGCCGCGTGCTCCAGATCGACCCGGGCGTGACCGCCACGATCTCCGGATTGACGATCAGCGGCGGGTCCACCGCCGGCAACGGCGGCGGCCTGGCCAACGCGGGCACCGCCACGCTGATCGGCGTTGCGCTCACCGGCAATCGGTCTTCCGCCGAGCCGCCGTCGTCCGGCGGGACAGTCATCTTCGATCTGGACCCCACCAGCGCCGACGGCGGCGGCGGCGCCTACGACGCCCCGTCCGGCCGATTGACGCTCGACGACTGCTCGGTGACCGGCAACAGCGCCAGCTACCTCGGCGGCGGCGTGCTCAGCATGGGCGACCTGACCATCGCCGGCTCGACGTTCCAGGCGAATACGGCCGGCCTGGACGGCGGCGGGCTGCAACAGGGCGTCAGCGGCAGCTCGGCCAACCTGGCCGTCGAGGGCAGCACCTTCGTCGGCAACTTCGCGGCGGGGCCGGGCGGGATGGAGTGCTACGGCACGGTGACTCTTGACCGCTCGCGGCTCGAGGACAATAACGGCGGAGGGATGGTGCTCCAGGGCGCCACGGCCACGGTGACCGGCTGCACCATCAGCGGCAACTCGGCCGTGGATGGCGGCGGCGTGCTCATCGACGGCACGAGCAGGTTGTCCCTCAAGGGTTCCACCATCGAGGGCAATTCTTCCGGAAATGGAGCGGGTGGCGTCTCCAATTACGGGACGCTGACGGCGGATCGCTGTACGATCAGCGGCAACCACGGGGAGGGCTTCGGGGCCGGGGGCGGCGGGCTGTCGAACTCCGGCGGAACGGCGACCCTCCTCGACTCCGTCATCTCCGACAACACGGTGGGCTTTGGACTGTACGGCACCGGAGGAGGGATCAACGATTCGGACGGCGAGCTGACGCTCGAACGCTGCACGGTCAGCGACAACACGGCGGCCGGCGCCGGGGGCGGCTTCGCGATCACGCTCGGCAAGGCCACGATCCGCGACTGCGACTTCATCGGCAACGCGGCCGGGGAATACGGCGGCGGCGCCTGCGTCGGCTCGGGCTCCTCATCACCCTCGCCCGGAAGTGCCTCGATGTCCGGTTGCCGATTCGCCGGCAACTCCTCCAAACAGTACGGCGGCGGCATCGCCGTGACCGCCGGCTCGCTGACGATCGCCAACTCGGCGGTCGCCGGCAACTCGGCCGCCAGCCAGGGCGGCGGGTTGTTTGCCTGGGAAACCTCGTACGGCGGCGCGAGCCACCTGACCATGCAGGGCGTGACCGTTGATGGCGACACGGCGGTCGACGGCGGGGGGATACTTAACGACGGCGTCCTGGCTGCGACCGGTATCGTGCTGTCGCACAACGCTGCGGCCACGGGCGGCGGGCGCGACAACGCGGCCGGCGCTACCGCGACGGTCACCGGCTCGGCGATCCTCGACAACGACGCGTCGGCCGACGGCGGCGGCATCGCCAACGCTGGCACGATCACCGTGAGAACCACGCTCATCCTCGGCAACACCGCCGCGGGCCACGGCGGCGGGCTGTACAACAGCGGGACGGCGGCGCTGACGGACTGCCTGATTTCGGGCAACGTGGCAGCCAGCGGCGGCGGGATCTACGCGGCCCCGGGTGGCTCGGTGACGCTGGCCAGCACCTGGGTCGCGGGCAAACAGAAGGGCAACATCGTCGGGACCGTCACCGACGGCTGATCCTGTTTCGCGCGAGGGCGGCCGTGTTACGATGGCGGCGACGACCGTTTCGCGGCGAGCACCGTTCGCCCGGTGGCCTCGAGCCCTTCGCGAATGGAGTGCGCCAACATGCCGGAGGCGCGAGCGAGTGGATGCCGGCTTGCCGCGGAATCCACTCGCGGGCGCTTCTTCGGGCTCGTATCTCACCAGGGCGGCCTTGTGCGCAAACCATCCGCCATGTGCTCGAGCGACGAGTCGTCGCCTTCGCGGAAGTCGAGCCGCGGTTGCGCGGCTCCAGCCGGCGGGTCCCGAGTTGAGGCGATTCGATGAGCGAGACAGCCGGCCGCGCCGCGATGCGGATCGAGCCCGACACCGCCTGGTCGGTGGTGACCGACTCGCCCCTGAAGGGGATGGCGCTGGCCCGCGAGGCGGGGACCATCCTCGCCTGGGACGAGGGGAATCAGCTCTACCTGTTCGACCTCCAGGGGGATTCGCTCTCGTGCTCGCGCGTGCCTCGGCCGATCCTGGCCGGGGCGATCAGCGACGACGGAAGCCTCATCGTGCTGCTCGTCAACTCCAACGATTCGGGGCTGATGTTCCTCGATGCCGACCTGTCGGTCGAGCAGCAGAAGCCGGCGCCGTCGGACGCGACCTTCTTGACAATCGACCCTCATGGGCGTTACGTGGCCGTGGGCACGCGGCACGGCCTGCTGCACCTGATCAATCGCTACGGCCGGCCCGCCGGCGGGATTGAGACGGTCGAGACGATCGCACATCTGTGCTTCGTGGCCGATCAGCCAATGGCGATCGGCGCGGCCGCCATGGGGATGATGCTGGGAGTCGCGATCGAGCCGGCGCGGGGGCGGGCGGCTTGAGACGGAGATCCTCTGGCAGGAACGCATGATGTCCACCGTGGGGAGGCTGGCGCTCAGCGGTGATGGCGCGATGGTGCTGGCCAGTTGCTATACGCTGGGAATCCAGCGATTCGACCTGAGGGGCCGCAACGAGGGCTCGTATCACCTAGGCGGCACGGTCTCGCACGCGGTGCCGGACTTCCCCGGCCGCACCATCGCCGCGGCGACCCTCGAGGGCGAGCTGGCAATCATGAACTCGGGCGGCAATGTCCGCTGGCGGACCACGCTGGCCCGCCCGGCCATCGCGCTGGAGATCGACCCGCTCGGCCGTTACGTGATCTATGGTCATGCCACCGGCGAGGTTGTGCGCCTCGACCTGTTCGCGGGGATGTCGCCCAGGGGGCCGAGCCGGCAGGCCAGAGCGCACCGCGGCGGCCCCCTCCGCCGGGGCCTCGCGGTCATCGGCCGTCGGCGTGCGCGCTCCCAACTGGATGGTTCCGGCTTTCGAGACCGATCAACAGGCCGAGTCGGCCGTGATCGCGGTGGTCGAGGAACCCCCCACGATCGCGATCTTCACCAGCCCGCAGCGCGTGCACCTGTTCGACACGACCGGCCAGAGGCAGGGCCAGCCGCCGGACCTCTCAGGCGTCGGCAGGCTGCTCGCGCACGGTCCCAGGATGGCTGGTTGCGGCGACGGATCGCCAGGTCCTGGTCTGCGACATGCGGCACAACAATCATCGTCGCCTGGACGTCAGCCTCGTCGAGCTGACGCACCTGGCGATCCGCCCCGATGACTTCGGCCTGATCCTGGTCCAGGAACGCGACCGGATCGGCCGGCTGACGATCAATCAGCCGATGGGTCTGGAAGCAGGAGCTGCGTGCACCGGTCGAGGAGCTGGCGATCGGCGCCGTACGGTTTCGTGGCCGTGACGACGCATGGCGGCGAGATGCTGGTCTTCGACCCGGCCGGGGAGTATAGCACCGGGTTCAGCTTCGACCCGACCGATCCGCCCCTGCTGATCGAGGCGCCGGCCGATTCGCCGCCGCAGGTGGCCTGGGTGACCCTGTCCCGCCGCGCCCAGTACCTGCGCGGACATGACCTGCGTGGGCTGGTGCTGTGGGAGCGGCCGATTCCCTGGGAGGGATGGGCGTTACATCGACTGGGCCGGATCGTGGTGGCGACGGCCGCCGACGGCCAGGCGATCGCCTGCCACGGCTCGGGCGAGCGGCTGTTTCCGGCCACCTCGACGGGCGAGGTCAATGACCTCTTCTTCGTCGGCCCGGGCGGCTCACCGCGACGGCTGACACGCCGAGGGATGCACCTGATCTGCTCGTCCCTGGACGCGAGAGTCCGGTGGCGAGCGTTCCTCGAGGACGCGCCGGGCCCGCTCGCATGCGGCACGCCCGGGATCGCCGTCATGCTCGGGCGCTCGCTCGCCTGGTTCCACGACGAATCCGGGGCCGACTAGCCCGTCCGGTCTCTTGCTCCAGGCCGGCGGCCAATGATGCTTCACGTCATCACGCGCTCGCTGCCTTGCGGGATTTCCGCTCGGCAGTTAGAATGAATACTATAATGCGGGACGAATGGATCGACGCGAGACATGGGTCCGCAAGGAAGCCATGTCCGACGAGATCGGCATGTGACTTGCTAAGTTAACCCGTCAAGCTGAGGTCGTGGAGGCGTGCTCTCATCGCTTCCGAGGAATCCCAGGACAGGGCCGCCCGGACCAAGGGAGTGGACGCACGACTCGGCTTGGAGGTCTCGATGGTAGAGTGTAACGCACCGTCCTCGCTGAGCCGCATGCCCGGGTCACGGCTGAGCTTGCATCAGTGTGGCGAGGAAGAAGCCCAACGATTCAAATGGATCGAGAGTGAGAAGGCGGGTCGCGACCTGGGTGAGACGGCGATCCGATCCTGGATCGGCCAGCACTGGAACGGATTCCTCAGGCAACGATGGCTCGAGCACCTTCAGGGTAAGACGTTCTGGATCGAGCTGGACCAGGGCGATTTCGGCCTGCTCCAGCGAGCCTTCCGGTCTTCCGAGCTCATCGACCCCATCCTCGAGCATGTCAAGCAAGGTCGCGAGAACCTCGATATCATCCTCTGGGCGCTCGATTCAGGGCTGCCGATGAACGAGGTTCGCGAGATCCTCGAGGCCCTGGACGTGAACAGCCGTCGCATCGAATGCCGTTTCGACCCCGCGGCGGCATCGGACATCCAGGTAGAGAGCTTCCTCATCCTCGAGGGGCGTCCTCATTCGTTGCCGGCCATGCGCTCGCAGTGATGGACGAGCGTGCGGACGAAGCAGCCGGTGGCGCCGATGTCGCGCGTGGGGCTATCGGAGTCGGCCCAGCTTGGCCCGGCGATGTCGAGGTGGATCCACGGCGTGTTCGCCACGAACTGCTCGAGGAACTTGGCCGCCGTCGAGGCGCCTCCCCACTTGCCCCCGACGTTCTTCAGGTCGGCGACGTGGCTCTTGAGGGACTCCTTGAAATCGTCGTCGAGCGGCAGGCGCCAGGCGCGCTCGCCGGTCTGGCGGCGCGACTCCAGGAACTCGTCGCAGAACGGCGTCGTCGTTGCCGAACAGGCCGGCGATCCTGGTGCCCACGGCGACCATGCAGGCGCCCGTGAGGGTCGCGAGATCGACCAGGCGGGCGGGCCGATTCTCGACGGCGAAGCTGAGGGCATCGGCCAGGATCAGCCGCCCTTCGGCGTCGGTATTGAGGACCTCGACGGTCTTGCCATTGCGGATGGTCAGGACGTCGCCGAGCTTCATCGCCCGGCCGCCGGTCATGTTCTCGGTCAGGGCGAGGTAGCCCACGAGGTTGACGGGCAGGTCCAGCCGCGCGACGGCCTGCATGGCCGCGGTGACGACGGCCGCCCCGGTCATGTCGGCCTTCATGTCTTCCATCGAGGCGCTCGGCTTGATGCTGAGGCCGCCCGAGTCGAAGGTCACCCCCTTGCCGACGAGGGCGGCGTGGGAGCATCGCCGCCTCGGGAATGGCGAAGGATCACGAACCGCGGCGGCTCGTCCGACCCGGCCGAGACTCCCATGAGGCCGCCGAATCGCTCCTTCTCGATGCGGGCGGCATCCCAGATCTCGACCGAGAGGCCGGCGTCCTCGGCGACGATCCGGATCCGCTCGGCCAGACTGCGCCGGCGATTTCTCGGCGGGCGGTGTGTTGGCCAGGTCGCGGGCCAGGTTGATGGCCCGGCCGACCACCTCGCCCCGGCGCAGCGCGGCGTCGAGGGAGACGTCGGCGGGAATCTGCCCGTCGGCCGCGACGATCGTGAATGTGCTGAAGGGGTGGCGATTGACCTCGGTTTTGCGAAGCGCCGGGCTGCGCAGTGCCCACGAGGGTGCCCTCGACGACGGCCGCCGCGGTGGCCGCCGGATCGTCGGATGGTGGCAACACAAAGGCCACGCTCTCGCGGGGCTTGCCGGCCAGTCGCTTGGCGGCGGCCACCCCGGCCGTGAATGCGGCGCCTCGGTCGAAGCGCCCCGCGGGCCGAGCCCGACCAGGAGGGCCGACCGCACATCCAGGCCGGCCGGGTCGTGGACGGCCGCCAGCTCTCCGAGACTTCCCGTGATGTCCTTCTCGGACAGGAGTCGCCGGATCGTCGCATCGAGGCCCTTCAATTCCGGGCCGTATGCCGTCTCTGGCTCGTCCTCGAACAGTCCCACGACGAGCCAATCGGATTTGACGTCGGCGATCGGCCGCCGGAAAAGCTGGATGTTCATTCGCCCCTGGTCCTGGTCCACCGAGCCGATGATCCTGCGTCTTTTCGACAGGCCATGATGGCTGTCCGCGCGTTGTCGCGCGAAGCCGACTTGCCGGTTTGGCGGTTGATCGCTAGAATCCCGCCCACCCGTTCGGTCCCGCCCGGTCGCGACTCGGGGCTGCGGACGGGCCGAGAAGAGTCCAGGACGGATTGAACCAGCCGATATCGGTGCTGGGGGAGCCAAGGATGGTAAGAACCCATTCTCGCACGTCGTTCGATCCGGCGGTCGTCCACCATGGCCGCGGTCGGCATGGGCTGCGGCTGCGTCGAACGGCGCTACACGGTCCGCACCGATCCGCCGGTCGCGCAGGTCATCGTCAACAACGAGATCGCTCGGCCCGTCGCCGGCCTCGCATAATTTCTACTACTACGGTGATCGCGAGATCACGCTGGTCGCGAATGGCTACGAGACCAAGACCCTCATCCAGCCGATCAATGCGCCGTGGTGGGACAACTACATCACCGAGTTCTTCAGCGAGAACATCGTCCCGTTCCTCCTTCGCGACGAGCGGGAATACACCTACACGATGGAGCGAGCCCGCACGCCGTCTCAGGAGGAGATCCAGGGCCGTGCGGAGGCACTGCGGAGCGAGGCCAACGTCCTTCCGCCCCCACGTCGAGGCGGGATCCTGGGCTGGCTCGGCTTCTGATCGGCAGGGCCGGTGCTCCTGTGTCCCGGGTGCAATGTATCTTCACAGCTTTCGAGGCTCGGCGCGGGAAATTGGGATAGTCGGCGTGGACCGGATGGATCACCGAGCCGATCTATGGAAACGCAGGCTCCGGAATCGTCCGAGTCCTCGTGCGAGGGCATGATCATGAAGATTGTCGTGGCAGCAATCCAGATGCCCTCGGACCCGCTCGACGTCGCGGGCAACATCCAGCGGGCCGACGATCAGCTCGACGCCGCCCGCGACCGGGGGGCGGAGCTGGCGGTCTTGCCCGAGCTGTTCAATACCGGCTACAGCCTCTTGCCGGACTTCGGTCCTTATGGCGAGACGGCGGACGGACCCACGATCACCCATCTCCGCCGGCGCAGCCGCGAGTGGCGGATGGCGATCGCGGCGGGGTTCGTCGAGCGATCGCGGACGCCACCTGTACGACTCTCTTGCCTTCGCGTACCCGGATGGCGACGTCCAGATCTATCGGAAGCGTAACCTCGTCTTCTGGGAGCGGTTCCGCTTCCAGCCCGGGCGTGAGCCCCTCGTGGTGACGACGCCCTGGGGACGCATCGGCTTTGCGATCTGCGCGGACATGATCTACCGCAAGGTCTGGAACGACTATCGCGACCGGATCGACCTGGCGATCGTGTCGGCGGCGTGGCCGAATTTCGCCCATCGCGACTCGGGGCGGCGGCACTGGCTGCTCGGCCACGTCGGTCCGCTCTCCGAGTCGATCCCCGCGAAGGTGGCCACCGACCTCGGAATCCCGGTGATCTTCGCCAATCAGTGCGGCGAGACCCACACGACCATCCCGCTGCTGGGCGGTCGGATCAAGGATCGATTCGCCGGGATGAGCAGCATCTGCGACGGCCGCCACGGCGAGCCGGTGCGGGCCGGGGACGAACCCTCGCTGCTGGTTTCACCTATCACACTCCACCATTCTCGAGGTCCGAAATCGTGGCATTACTATGTCCCGCTTGGCCCCCGCGGCCTACTCCTCCGCGTCGGTACATTCCTGATCGGCATCATCGGCGGCCTGACCTATCGCGCGGCGTCGCGACGGCGAGCCCTGGCCCCGCCGATGGCCGAGCCATCGACCATCCTGCTGCCCGACTGACGCAGGCTGGGTTAGAATCAGGCCTCCCGCGACGCGTGGAGGCCCTCGGGATTCGACGAGGACCCGAGGATACCAAAGCCCGCGATCGCCGGGCTGGTCGACGCAACAGGGCCGGCGCGGACGGATCGACGGGAAGGCTCGAAGGACGCATCATGTGTGGCATTGCCGGCGCCGTCGATCTGAAAGGTACGCGCTTATTCCCCCGCGATCGCCTGCTGGCGATGACCGGGGCGATCGCCCATCGCGGCCCCGACGACGAGCAGGTGCACATCGAGCCGGGCGTGGCGCTGGGGCTCGCCGCCTCTCGATCATCGACCTGGCCGGTGGTCGACAACCGATCGCCAACGAGGACGGCTCGATCTGGGTCGCCTTCAACGGCGAGCTGTTCGAGTACCCCGAGCTGCGGCAGCGACTTGCTGTCGCGCGGACACCGGCTGGCGACGCGCTGCGACACCGAGGCGTGGGTCCATCTCTACGAGGACCTGCGGCGTACGCGATGTTCGAGAAGGCGCGCGGCCAGTTCGCCGTCTCGCTCTGGGATCGCGAGGACCGCACCCTCATCCTCGGCCGCGATCGCGTCGGCATCTGCCCGCTCTATTACGCCGAGGCGGACGGCTGGCTGATCTGGGCGTCGGAGATCAAGGCGATCCTGGCCTCGGGGCTGGTGGCGCCCCGGCCCGATCCCCGGGGAGTCGATCACCTCTTCACGTTCTTCTGCGCCGGGACGACGCGGACGTTCTTCGATGGCATCGCGTCGCTGCCGCCGGGGCATTTCCTGCGGGTTAGGGACGGTCGGATCACGCAAGCATCGCTACTGGGACCTCGACTTTCCCGACGCCGGCTCAGGAACGGCGGATGGACGACCCGACGCCGATGGTCGAGGAGCTCGAGGGCCTGATGATGCAGGCCGTCGAGCGCCGACTGCGCAGCGACGTGCCAGTCGTCAGCTACATCAGCGGCGGGCTCGATTCGACGGTGGTCCTGGGCTGTTGCAGCCGGCAGCGCGGCCAGCCGATACCGGCGTTCACGATCGGCTTCGACCGTGCGGGCCCGGACGAGCGAGCTCACGCCGCCGAGGCGGCGGCGGTGCTGCGGCTCGCCGCTGACGACCGTCACCATGGATCACGCCGGCCTGGCGAACGCCTATCCCGAGCTGGTCCTCGCCGCCGAGGGGCCGGTGCTCGACACCTCTTGCGCGGCGCTGCTTGCGCCTGGCCCAGTCGGTGCATCAGCAGGGTTACAAGGTGGTCCTGACCGGCGAAGGAGCCGACGAGGCGCTGGCCGGCTACGCCTGGTACAAGGCGCAGGCGGTCCGCGATGCCATCACCGGCCGGATCGGGCACGCCGCGCCCGGCTGCTCCGGCGGTCTCGCCATGCGGGCCGTGGCCGGCCGCCGGCCCCTCCTGGCCGCGGAGAACGCCATCGCGGGGGTTCGACCCGGCCCAGCAGGAGCTTTACGAGTTCGTCACCCAGGCCAAGCCGACGGTCTATTCCCGCGAGATGTGGGAGCGGCTGGGCGATCACAACCCTTATGACGACCTGGACGTCACGGCCGAGCGGATCGGACGGTGGCATCCGCTCAACCAGTCGCTTTATGTCGGCTACAAGGTGATGCTCGCCGGCCTGCTGATGATCTCCAAGGGCGACCGGATCGCGATGAACGCGTCGGTCGAGACGCGATACCCGTTCCTCGACGACGACGTCATCGCATTCTGCGCGGGGATCGCGCCGGAGTACAAGCTGCGAGGCCGGACCGAGAAGTGGATCCTCCGCCAGGCGGCGGCCCGCATCCTGCCCGAGCGGATCGCGCGGCGGCCCAAGACGATGTTCCGCGCCAGCATGTCGGGCACGTTCCTCGGGCCCCACCGGCCGGCGTGGGTTGACCAGCTTCTCAGCGTCGAGTCGCTGCGAGCGACCGGCTATTTCGACCCGGAAGCGGTCATTCGGCAACGAGGCTGGCAGGCTCGCATCCCGCGGATCACGCCGGCCCGCTTCGTCTTCGACGTGGCGTTGACCTGCGTGGTCTCGACCCAGCTCTGGCATCACCTGTTCTGCGGCGGCGGACTGTGCGACCTTCCCACCTGGCAGCCCGATTCCGATCGACGCGACGAGGTCGCGGCCCGTGCCGGCTTGTCCCGGGATCAGGTAGGATCTTGAAGGCCCCGCGAGCCGACGGCTACGATGATCGCCGGTCGGTCTGCTCCGAGAAGTTCATGCCCAGGCGGGAGAATCGCTCATGGCAGTGGTCAGCTACGTCACGGACCAGGAAGCGGCAGAGAAGGTCAAGGCGGTGTTCGAAGGGATGGAGAAGAAGATCGGCGTCGTGCCGAACGTCTTCCGTGCCATGGCTCACAGCCCCGAGATGCTCGAGGCCTTCCTGGCGCTCAATGCCACGCTGTCCGGCACGCACCTCGACGGCAAGCTCCGCGAGCTGGCGTACATCAAGACATCCGAGCTCAACACCTGCGAGTATTGCCTGCACCATCATCGGGGGCTGGGCAAGAAGGCCGGGCTGAACGAGCGGCAGGTCTCGGAGACAGCCGAGTTCGAGGATAGCGACGCCTACGACGACCTCCAGCGCGACGTGATGCGATACGCCGAGCAGGTCACCCGGCACATCCACGTCGACGACTCGCTGTTCTCGCGGCTCAAGCGGTCGCTGGGCGAGCGCGAGCTCGTCGAGCTGGCGATGACGGTCGGGATCGCCAACTTCACCAACCGCGTCACCGAGACGCTGCGGATGGAGCTGCCCTGAATGCTAGCTCGCGGGCCTTTGCGATCCAGCACCTCCATCGACGGGAACATGAGACGAAGATGAGCGAGAGCCAGGCCTCGACGGGCGCCGGCCCGTCCTGGGTACCGCTGTCACCGCGCGAGCGTCGCGTGCTGGGCGTCATGGTCGAGAAGGCCAAGACGACGCCCGAGTACTACCCGATGACGCTCGCGGCGATCGTGACGGCCTGCAACCAGAAGTCGAACCGCGACCCCATCACGAACTACGATCAGGACGACGTCGAGGAGGCGCTGCATGGCCTGCGGAAGAAAGGGGCCGTGATCCTGGTCGAGGGGGGCGGCCGGGTCGCGCGCTGGAAGCACACGCTTTACGAATGGCTGAAGGTCAGCAAGGTTGAGCTGGCGGTGGTGGCCGAGCTGATGCTGCGCGGCCCGCAGACCGAGGGCGACCTTCGGGCACGCGCCAGCCGGATGGAGCCGCTGGCCGACCTGGGGGTCCTTCGGGGAATCCTCGAGGCGATGGTCCCCCGCAACCTCGTCCACTTCCTCTCACCGCCGGAGCAGAAACGTGGCGTCTTCGTGGCGCACGGCCTCTACCCGCGCGACGAGTTCGAGCGCGTCCGGCAGGCGTTCGCCAATCGTGTCGCCGACGAGGACGAGGCTCCGTCCCGGCTGTCGACGGCCCGCGAGGAGCTTGCGGCCACGGCGGCCGCCCCGGGGTGGGTGGCCGAGGTCGCCGCCCTGCGTACCGAGGTGGAGCAGCTACGCGCGGGGATGCAAGCCCTGGCTGCCGAGGTCCGCGACCTCAAGTCGGCGCTGGGAGCTTGACCGAATGACCCAGTCGGAATCGGAAAACGAGGGATCATCGCTGGCGGCCGCGGAGCTCGATGCTGGCCTGGCGGGAGGCGACCCCGTCGAGCACGCACCGCCGGTTGACGATGCGGACCGAGCCGTCGAACCGGCCGTCATGAGCGAGCCGGGGCGATCCGACGGCTGGTCGCTGACGGCGCTGGTCCCGTACGACGGGCGAGAGCCGCCGGCGTCGGCGAGCGATGAGCTGGCCCAGGCGGTCTGGTGCACCGTCTCGGCGATCTGGCATCCGGCGCTCCTGGTGCAGTTGCGCGCCTTGCCTCGGATCGAGCCGCTCGAATCGCCGACGTCCCCGGGCCCGCGTGAGATCCGGATCCTGCCGACGGGAGCCGAGGACCTGCTTCCCTCGGGATACCGGACGCAGGCCGAGGACGCGGGCGCGGTGCTGATCGAGTCGGGGACCAGTCGCGATGACCTCATCAGCCGGCTGCGCGCGAGGCTCGATGCCGCGATACTCGCCGACGGGATCGAGGCCCCGGCGAATGACTCGAATTCGGCCGACTTCCTGGCGCTAGGGACAGCCTGGTGGATTCTCCGCGACCTCACGACCGGTATGGGCCACTCGCAGGGCGTCGATCGCGAGAGCCTCTGGCGGGAGCTCGCGGCCGGTGCCCATGCCTGGCGGATCGGCGATTCCCCGGCTGCTGCCAATCGCCTGCGCGCGGCATTCGAGGTCCTCACCCAGGCCAGGGAGCGGTTCTATCCGGTCAACGCCTATCTGCTCGACCTTTGCCTCCTCGATCCGTCGATGGAGCACCCCGTCCTCGCCGAACCGCTGGCGATGCCGATCCCGCTGACCTTCATCGCGCCGGCGCGGGCCATCGAGGTCCAGGCCGCCAGCGATCCGCAGGGAGTCGCCGCGCTCCGGCAGGCGATCGCCGAGGGCTGGGCCGACGTCGCCGGCGGAACTTATACCGAGGCCGAGGAGCCGCTGCTGCCGCTGGAATCGATCCTCTGGCAATTCGCCCGTGGTAATGATGCCTACCGTGCGCAGCTCGATGAACGAAGCGTCGAGACCTTCGCCCGCCGCCGATTTGGCCTGTTCGTGCAGCTTCCCCAGGTGGCGCGGCGATTCGGGATGCGCTATGCGGTCCACATGGCGTTCGACGCGGGGCGGTTCCCGATGCGTCCGGAGACGAAGCGATTGTGGGAAGGGCCGGAAGGGAGCAACCTCGAGACCCTGTTGCGACCGCCGATCGCCGGGGACCGTGCGTCCCACGGCTGGCGGCTGGGCTGGCGGTTGGCCGTGACGATGCGGGACGACCACGTCGCGGCTGTGCCCGTGGTGCGCTGGCCGAGCCCCGTCGCGGGCTGGTTGGCCGACCTGCGTCGGGTGGCGTCGTACTCGCCGGTCCTCGGACGGTGGACCACACTGAATGACTTCTTCCACCTGACGGATCGGCCCTACGAGACCTTTCGCCCCGACCCCGACCTGTACGCCACGCCATACCTGGTCCAGGCCGCCGCGCGTCGAGACCCGGAGCCCGTCTCGTGGCTGTCCCGGCATCGCCGGTTGAGGGCGCGGCTCGATGCGACCCTTGCCCTTCAGGGATTCGCCCGCGCGATCGCCTCGGCGGCCTCGGGAGCGATCGCCTCGGCGGACCTCCCGGTCGAGGACCTCTCGACCGCGACGATCGAGGAGCACCTCGAGCTGCGTCGCCCCGATGAGGCGACCGCGGGGCTCCAGTCGGCCCTCCCCAGCGCGTTGACAGCACTGGCCAGGTTGATCGCCGGATCGAGCGCCTCGCCAGACGCGTCCGCAGCCGCGCCTCGCGGATACCTGGTGATCAATACCCTGGGCCTTCCCCGACGGGTGGCGGTGCATCTACCCGAGGCGTCGCCCGACCTTCGACCGGATGGGCCCCTTCGTGCCGCCCAGCTTACGGATGAGGGCGTCTATGGTGTCGTGGATCTGCCGCCCTTCGGGTTCGCGTGGGTTCCGGCGATGACCGATCTCGCCCGGCCGGCCGCGGTGGCCGGGGCGCTGGTAGCCAGGGATCGGGACCTGCGCAACGAGGCGATCTCGATCACCGTTGACGCGACGACGGGCGGCCTGCGCGGTGTTTCGGGCGTCAACGAGCCCTCGCCGCGCCTGGGCCAGCAACTGGTCGTCCATGGCCTGGTCGACGAGTCGGGCAAGCCAGTCGCCTCCCAGATGCGCGGTGATCGGTTCGAGATCGATTTCGCCGGGCCCGCCCTGGTGCAGGCGACCTCAACCGGCCGGATTCTCGACCCGCGTGACGGGCGTTGCCTGGCGACGTTCGAGCAACGCTATCGCCTCTGGGCGGGCCGGCCAATCCTCGAGGTCCGGGTCAAGCTGAGCGACTTCGACGCACACTGGCAAGAGCACGTGATGCGAAGCGACCCATGGTCGGTGTACCTGGGCTGTCGATGGGCCTGGCCCGACGCGAATTCGATGCTCCGGCGCACCGTGCTGTGGACGCCCGAGATGACCGAGAGCGACCGTCCCGAGACTCCCGACGCCCTGGACATCACGACGCGCACACAGCGCAGCGCGCTGCTGTTCGGCGGGCTTCCCTATCATCGCAAGCAGGGCGTGCGGATGCTCGATACGCTTTTGATCGCGGGTGCGGAGACATGCCGCACCTTTGAGCTGGGGGTCGTGCTCGACCAGGAATATCCGTTCCATGCCGCCCAGGACTTCGTGACCCCCGCGGTGGTGGTCGAGTGCCCTGGCGCCGCGACAGGCCCGGGAGCGGCCGGCTGGCTCGCGCGGCTCGACCGGCAGAACGTCGCCATCTCGCGGGTCGAGTTCGTCGAGAACACTGGCGAACGAGGCTGGGGATTGGCCTTCCACCTGCTCGAGACCTCGGGACAGTCGGGCCGCTGCCGACTCCGACTGTTTCGCAATCCCACCTGGGCGCGCCAGGTCGATTTCCTCGGCGAGACGATCGTCGACCTGTCGGTCGAGGGCGATGGCGTCCAGATCGACCTGACGCCGCACGAGCTGGCACGCGTCGAGGTGACCCTGGCCTGAGCGCAACGCGGGTAGAAGCACGGAGGTCAAACGGCTGGGACGCGTGATCGCCCGGCGCGCGAACCCCCGAGAATCGCCAGGCCGCCCATTCCCGGCGAGACCAACGAGCACGGCTCGGGTCTGGCCCGAATTCCAAATCCGCGCCCGCCGCCAGATTCTCATGTCGATTTCCGGATTCCCGACTCGTCTAACAGGGGATCTCAGGGTGCAGGGCTGACCAACCGGCCGCCGGCCCGGGCGCGTTTCGAGCCCGAACGTCCTGAACGGTTCAGTACCACGAACCGCGGGCCCAGTGGATCCAGGGATCCAGAATCTCGCCTGGACAGGAAAACACTAGAAGCTACGATGACGCGCGGCACGACCCTGGGGAGCGTTCCCGAGGCAGGATCGCGATGCCCGCGAGATCGCCGGACTGGTCCCCCTCTCACGAAAGGAGCGAGGAATGAGCGCTGTCAGAGTGCTTGTCGGCACGCGGAAGGGAGCCTTCATCATCACGTCGGACGGCCGTCGCGATCGGTGGGAGATCAGCGGCCCTCACTTCGCCGGTTGGGAGATCTACCACGTCAAGGGATCGCCGGTCGACCCGGATCGGCTGTACGCGTCGCAGTCGAGCGGCTGGTTCGGGCAGATGATTCAGCGCTCGGATGACGGGGGCAAGACGTGGACGGCGGTAGGCAACGAGTTCAAGTACGACGGCGTACCCGGTACCCACATGTGGTACGACGGCACGCAGCACCCGTGGGAATTCAAGCGGGTCTGGCATCTGGAGCCGTCCTTGACGGATCCGGACGTCGTTTATGCCGGGGTCGAAGATGCCGCGATGTTCGTCACCGTCGACGGGGGCCAGACCTGGCGCGAGCGGGCGGGCCTGCGATGCCACGACTCCGGGCCCCGCTGGCAGCCGGGTGCCGGCGGCATGGGGCTGCACACGATCCTGCTCGATGCCGTCCATCCGGGGCGGATCTACATCGCGATCTCGGCCGCGGGGGCCTTCCGCAGCGATGACGACGGTGAGACCTGGCGGCCGATCAACCGCGGGCTGGTCTCGCAGTTCCTGCCCGCGCCGGACGCCGAGGTGGGCCATTGCGTCCATCGGATCGCCATGCACCCGGCTCGCCCGGAAGTGCTCTTCATGCAGAAGCACTGGGACGTGATGCGCAGCGACGACGGCGGCGGCTCGTGGCACGAGGTCAGCGGGAACCTGCCGACCGACTTCGGCTTCCCGATCGGTGTTCACGCCCACGAGCCCGACACGGTCTACGTCGTGCCGATCAAGAGCGACTCCGAACACTTCCCGATCGACGGCAAGCTTCGCGTCTATCGCAGCAAGGTCGGGGGCAACGAGTGGGAGCCGCTCACCAACGGACTGCCGCAATCCGACTGCTACGTGAACGTACTACGCGAGGCGATGGCCGTCGATTCCCTGGATTCGTGCGGCGTGTACTTCGGCACGACGGGCGGCCAGGTCTATGCCTCCGCCGACTCGGGCGACTCGTGGGCGCCGATCGTGCGCGATCTCCCCGCCGTGCTGTCCGTCGAGGTGCAGACGCTGCCATGATCCGCGTCATCCTCCCCTATCATTTGCGCACGCTGGCGCGGGTTGATGGAGAAGTCGGCCTTCAGATCGAGGGCGTGGTGACCCAGCGCCTCGATCCTCGATGCCCTGGAGGCTCGCCACCCGGTGCTGCGCGGGACGATCCGCGACCACGCCACGATGGTCCGACGTCCCTTCCTGCGGTTCTTCGCGTGCGCACAGGATCTGTCCCTGGAGCTCCCGGATGACCCGCTGCCCCACGCGGTTGCCTCCGGGATCGAGCCGTTCCTCATCGTCGGAGCCATCGCCGGCGGGTAGGGCCGCGGACTCTGGGTGCCGCGGGTCGCCCGGCGGGCGTGGTGCCGTGTGCGCCCATCTGGTAAACTGGGAGAGGCTGCGCGAACTCCTCGGCTCAAACCGAACCGATCGGCCTCGAGCATCGTATTTGAGTCGAGGTTCTGCGCCGCGGTCGCGGGCAGCGGCTTGCGGGGTCTCCCCCGGGCTGGCGCGTCCGCAATCAATGTCCGCTGCTTCCTGGCCGTGCCGATTCGCCACGGTCATTCTCCCACCTGGTGATTGCTGCTGTTGGAGGATCGTCGTTGTTTGCGGGACCTATCATCGCGCGGGAGGTGCTGACCGCCCCCCGGTCGTGGCGCTATTATCTCGGACGCGCCTCATTTTCCTCGGTCTTGTTCATCCTGATGTGGACCGCCTGGCAGTCGCTCATCGGCTGGCAGACGATTCGAGAGGTCGGCGTGCTGGCGCGGTTCGGAGGGTTGCTGTACCTGATCTTCGCCATCCTCCAGTTGACCCTCATGCTCTTCTTCGCCCCGCTCTTCACCGCGGCTGCGGTCGCCTACGAGAAGGATCGCCGGACCTTCAAGCTGCTGCTGATGACCGACCTGAGCGACCTGGAGATCGTGCTGGGCAAGCTGGTCGCCGGGCTGCTGAACGTGTTGACGATCCTGGCGGCCAGCGTCGGGTTGATGATGATCTGCACGCTCTTCGGCGGGATCTCGTTCGCCCAGGTGACGAACCTGTTCCTGGTGACCGCCG
Source organism: uncultured Planctomycetota bacterium (assembly GCA_963771445.1). Lineage (GTDB taxonomy): Bacteria > Planctomycetota > Planctomycetia > Isosphaerales > Isosphaeraceae > JAKAUH01. Next base: position 160,504 of record CAVYTQ010000013.1, read on the forward strand.
CGTCCGGGGTGGCCGGCGGTGCGATGGGGCTCTTGATCGCGCTCTGGCGCGGACCGGACATTCCAGTCGATCTCGCTCACCATCCTGATGGTCGTATTCTCGGTGGCGGGCGTCGAGGCGATCGCCCTCGCCTATCCCGAGCCTCGAATTCCTGGGCGTGCCGCTGGTGGAGGTGCTCAACCCGTACCGGGCGATGCTGGCGGTCCTGTACCCCAGCGCCGAGCAGATCGGCCGGGTGGTCCGGACCACGAGCATCGTCTACATCGGCTGCCGGCTGACCTTCGCGGCCTGTCTGGTCGCGTTCGGCACCTACAAGCTGCGGAAGTGGAACCCCGGCCGCAACGAGCCGCGGGAGCTGCGTGAAGACGAGGAGATCGAGGTCCGTCGAGTCGATCGTCGAGATCGACGGAGGAGGCGGAGGCCCCGGCGGCCGTCGGCTCGTCCGGGGCGGATCGGGGCACCGTAACGAGGGCCCAGGCCGACTCGTCCGCCTCGCCGCGTCCGCGACCGCCGATGGCGCACGGCCCTGGGACCGCCCGGCGAAGGGCCGGGCGGCCCGGTCGACGAACCGGGCCGACGACCGGTCTGCACGTCCCCCGGCGGACGCACCGGCGGATCGCCGGGCGGCAAGGCGGCCTACCGCCAGGCGTGGGCCAATCCGATCCTCTGGCGCGAGCTGATGACCCGCGCCTACGGCACCCGGCCCCTGATCATCAAGGGATGCTACATCCTGCTCTTCCTGATGGGGATGGGCCTGTTCTTCCAGCTGGGGCAGGGTCGGGAGAACCCGCTCGGCTCGGGACTGGTGATGATCCCCGTCGGCCTGACGATCCTCAGCCTCATCCTCGTCAACGCCCAGGGCGTCACCGCGCTGACGAGCGAGCGCGACACGGGGGCACTCGACCTGCTGCTGGTCACCGAGCTCAGCCCCAAGGAATTCATCTACGGCAAGCTCTACGGCGTCCTCTACAACAGCAAGGAGATGATCCTCCTGCCGGTCGCTCACCGCCATCGGCACTGGTCGTCATGGGGTTCCTTTCCGGCGAGAACCTGGTCTTCTTCCTGATCGATTTCCTGCTGCTGTGCCACTTCTCGGCGATGCTCGGACTGCACTCCGCGATCACCTACACGAGCAGCCGGACGGCGGTCGCCAACAGCCTCGGGAACGATCTTCTTCCTGATGGTCGGCATCCTGCTCTGCTCGTTCCTGATCGCCCTCTCCGACCGCGAGTTCGGCCGGCAGTTGCTGAGCTTCATGATCTTCATCGGCGCCGGCAGCGTGGCCCTGTTCGGCTCGATGGGGGCGAGGAACCCGTCGAACGCCATCGCCCTGGTCGCGCTCCTGACGCCGTTCTGGACGTTCTACTGCATCATCAGCCTGGTGAACGGCGACCTGATGGCGGCCTTCTTGGTCAGCGCGGGGGTCTACGGCTTCGCCATCCTGGCAATGCTCGTCCCGGCGGTCGGCGATTTCGACATCGCCCTGGGACGTACGAACGCGATCCAGGGGTGACCGAGGGGTGGCGACTCCATCGCGGGGCGTCGATGGAGATTCGTCGCCAGGTGCTAGCCAGGGCCGAGGCCGGCCGGCCGGCAGGATGCCGTGACGTGCTCTCGAGGAATCCGGTTTCGGCCGCTGGCCTATCCGTGTGCCAGCACGGCTGGTGCCGTATCCGGCGGCGCGATCGGCCCCGACCGGCGACGGCTGGCATTGGCTGCTCTGCGACGGACGAGCCCAGGCTCGTTGGATGATGAGGACGGTGCAGGGGGGCCAGCGACCTGTCATGTATTGCCCAGGGAGGTGATCTTTCCTGCGCAACACGGGTGATCACCGAGCGTTCACGCAAAACCATCGTCCTAGGCGACCGCGTGGTCGTACGGGGCAGATTCGGATTTCGGCCGACCTTCGAAAGCCATCGCCCTGCATCGAGGGCCGATGCAGGGCGGGCTTGTTGGCGATTCTACTGCGAGGCGGGTCATTCGGCAGGCTCACTGCCCGACGAGCTTGGCCTGCTCCTGGGCCGCGGCGAGGATCTTGGAGCCGAGGCTCAGGTAGTCGGTGACGATCCGGACCACCTCGTCGTTGTAGAAGTCGGTCGGCCAGATATCGCGCTCGACGTACTTCTTCTTCTTGCGATCCTTCTTGGCCTTCTCGTCGGCGGCCTTGTCCTCGCCGTCGTCGGGGACGTACTCGGCGCGGAACTTGGCCTCGTTGAGAGAGATCGAGTGCGCGGGCCTTGCGCTCGACGAACTTCTTGATCTGCTCGTCGAGCTTGCGGAACTTGGGGTCGTCCTGGCGACGCTTCTCCGACCGCTGGTTGAGGGCGGACACCAGGTCGTCGGGGACGCCGCGATACTGGTCGTGCGGCAGCGCCTCGACCCGGTCGAACCGGACCGCGTTATCCATCTTGCCCTCGCCGAAGTCGCGATGGTCGAGGATCGAGGGGATGTGGATGTGCGGCGCGACGCCGTTGATCTGGGTGCTGTCGCCGTTGGCGCGGAAGAACTGCTGGATCGTCAGCTTGAGGGCCCCGCGGCTGCGGCTGCCGGCCGCCGAAGATGCGGCGGCGAGAATGGTCCTGGATCGGGACGATGCTCTGCACGGTGCCCTTGCCGAAGGTGCTGGCGTCGCCGATGATCAGGCCCCGGCCGTAGTCCTTGATGACGCCGGCGAAGATCTCCGAGGCGCTGGCGCTGGCCTTGTCGATCAGGACGACGAGCGGGCCGTTCCAGGCCATCCCTTCGTCCTCGTCGTCGAGGTGCTTGACGCCCGAGGACCTCCTTGACCTGGACGACCGGGCCCGTGTCGATGAACAGGCCCGAGAGGGTCTTGGCCTCCTCGAGCAGGCCGCCGCCGTTGCCGCGGAGGTCCATGACGACGGCGTCGACGTTCGCCTTGCGGAAGCCCTCGAGGATCTTCCGGCAATCCGCGGTCGCGCTGACGGCATCGGGGTCGCCCTGGAGCATGGCCATGGTGTCGCCGTAGAAGGCGGGCAGGTTGATGACGCCGATCTTGTAGGCCTTGCCGTCGGCTGTCCTTGGCCTCGATGATCTTGCCCTTGGCGTGCTGCTCCTTGAGCTCGATCCGCTCGCGGGTCAGCTCGTAGACCTTCCGTTCCTTGGTGCCCTCGGGCTGGACGATCAGGCGGACCTTGGTCCCGCGCGGGCCGCGGATGTAGCGGACGACGTCGTTGAGCTTCTTCTCGACGAGGTCGATCTCCTCGCCGTTCTCCTTCTGGATGCCGACGATCTTGTCTTCGGGCTGGAGCCGGCCGTCCTTGTCGGCGGCCATCCCCGGGGACGACCTCCTGCACGACCGCGTAGCCGTCCTCGGACCGGAGCGAGGCGCCGATGCCCTCGAGCTGAGAGGTGGAGCGACTGGTTGAGCAGGTCCTCCAGGTCCTTCTGGTTGAGATAGGCGGAGTGCGGGTCGAAGGTCTCGGTCAGGCTGCTCAGGTAGTAGCTCCAGCAGGTCGCCGGAATCGAACTGGTGGAACATCCGGTTGCAGGTCGCGATAGCGGATCGTCAGCTTCCGCACCGCCTCGGCCTCGTTCTGTTCGCTCGACGACCTTGGTGAACAGCAGGTCGAGCTTGACCTTCTTGCGCAGCCGGGCGTCCGCCTCGGCCTCGTCGGCGGGGAAGTCGATCTTGTCGAAGTCGTCATTGAACGACTCGTCTGACCGTGAAGTCGAACTTCTGCTTGAGCAGCTCCATCTCCGTCTTGAACCGCTCGTCGGTCCGCTCGAGGAAGCGGTCGAAGACCTTCCTGGCGAAGTCGATGTTGCCCTTGCGGATCTGGTCGTCGAGGGTCGTGGCTTCCTTGCGGAATTCGGCGACGTCGGACTTGAGGAAGTTGATATTTCTGCGGGTCCAGCTTCTTGATGAAATTATCGCACCACTTGACCGCGATCGTCGTCGTCGATCTGCGGGTGGGCCATGTGATTCTGCTCGACCAGATTAACGACTTCCTTCGCGGTCTCCTGGTCCTCGGGCTGGGGCGCGGGGGCCTGCGCCCGACGATGACGGCCATCAAGGCCAGGACCGCAATGAGCACCAGCGGACGGAAAGCTATCCGAGGCATGGGCTTAGGTTCCTGATCTGGGGGCGAATGACGTGGCTCGAAAACGACCGATTCCTTCAGCATTATCCTAACCCGATGTCCTTCGTTGGACAAGGGCAGCCCGAGTCGTGACAATTCCGGCGCTCGAGCCGCGTCCTGGCGGTCGGCCCTCGACATCCGCGCCGGCTATGGCACGGTTGCGCTTCGGGCTGGCCCGGGGGGCGTCGGCCCTGGCGGGCTCTGGCGATCTTGCCGGAACGGTGGACCTGGATACTTCTTCGGTCAACGCCCCACGACGGGGCCAGTTCGAGTGACTTCGAAGCCCGGGGCTAGATTTTCTCAAGTCCAAGGCGAGCCGCGACGATTACTGATGAAGAGGGATCCTGAAGCCGCACACCAAAAGAAGCATCAGCCCCATGAGCCACCATGAATCGACAGGCCGTGCCAAGCATCTTCCTGAGCATCGCCAACGTCTGCTTCTTCGCTGTGATCCTGTACCACCACGAGCCCCAGGCGAGGCCAGCAACCGCATCGGGGCATGCCACCTCGGACGTTATCCCATCGGCCCATGGCTTCGGATCGGCGGCGAACCTGGCCGGTGGAGCGGCCTACGCGTCGCTGAGCCCGGCAATCGACACCGAGGCCATGCCGCGCATGCCTGCTACCGGGGGCCGACCGGCTGATCCCGTGCGAAAGGTCGCCAAGGCGAGCACCCGCAATGTGGACGATCGCCCGGGCGTACGGGAGCGGTAAGACCTCGATCGGGCCATTCGCGCGGCCGCGACTCAAAGGGCGCTGCGGAAATAGATGACGTCGCCATCCTTGACGATGTATTCCTTGCCTTCGAGCCGCTGGAGGTGCCGTGCCTTGGCTTCCTTGATCGACCCTGCCTGCTCGAGCTCGTCGAACGCGGTCACCTCGGCGCGGATGAAGCCCTTGGCCAGATCCGTGTGGATCTTGCCGGCGGCGTCGACGGCGCTGGCGCCGCGCTCGAGGTTCCATCCTCGCACCTCGGGCTCGCCGGCCGTGAAAAACGTGATGATTCCCACGGCATCATAGGCGGCGCGGATGATCCGGTCGCGACCGAACTCGGTGATCCCGAGGTCGGCCATGAATCCGGCTCGCTCGTCGGCGTCGAGCTGCGAGAGCTCGAGCTCGAGCTTGGCGTCGATCGACAGGGCATCCGGGGCGAGCCGCGTGAGAGGCTCCGGAACGCCCCGGTCCTGCGGGCCGTTGAGCACGACGACCTGCGGCTTGTCCGTCACCAGGCCGAACGAACGGACCGGCTTCTTATCCTCGGCCGAGAGGCCGAGGGTCGCGACCGTATTCCCCTGCTCGAGCGTGGCCTGGATGATCTTGACCAGGTCGAGCTCCTTGAGCAGGGCCTCGCGATCGGGCCGGGGCTTCTTGACGCTCGCCTCGAGCCGCTCGACGCGGTTTGTCACCACGCCCAGGTCGGCGAAGAGCAGTTCCTCGCGAAAGCTCGTGAGCTCGGCGGCCGGGTCGGATCCGGAGAACCCATTCAGCACGATCAGCAGCGCGTCTCCCTCACGGATCAGCGCAAGCCTCTGAGGGTTATCGGCGTGCGATCCGGCCATCAGGCCGGGAGTGTCCAGGAACTCGACGGTGGCCGCCGTGATCTTCTTGGGCCGATGGAGCTCGGCGAGGTAGGCCAGGCGCGGGTCGGAGAGCGTGGCGATGCCGACCTGTCCGGAATGGATCTTGCCCGGATCGGGCCGGGCCCCGGTCAGGAGCTCAAACAGAGTGCTCTTGCCACTTCCCGCGAAACCCACGATTCCGACTCGCATTCATTGGACTCCGTTAATCAATAGCAAAGAGGCAGGAGACTGTGGGACCGAGACAGCCGGCACTGCCGGGGGTGGATCCGGGCGAGCGGCTCCGAGCCGACGATGGCCCGAATCCGCCCCCGACGTCGCCCCCGCTGACAGTGTTGCACCGACTACTTGTCCCTGGAGAGGCTGGCCTCGAGCGAGTCGAGCCGCGCATCGAGTTCCTGTAGGGATTCCGGCTCGAGCTCGAGATGGCCGAAGCGGACCCGGTAGAACGCATCGACGACCTGTCGCGGCACCTCGGCGACCGCGAGGCTACCCTCGCCCTGGGCGGCGAGGGCCCGCCCCGCGCGGACGGCGAATTCTCCCTGCGTCTCGGCCGGCGTTCGGTGAAGATCGAGCCGGGACAGCAGCTGGGCCAGCCGTCGGTAGAAGAAGATGCCGGCCGTCAACGAGGTCGCCTCGTCGCCCGGCCCGCGGAACCATCGGTAGAGGCGTTGACCCAGGCGGATCGACACGTGAACCACGCCCGGCGAGCAAGGTCAGCACCAGGAAGGAGACCACGAATCCCCGGATGCTGATGAACGAGCCGATATCCTCGAAGCGGAACAGGACGGAGACGCCGCGACGCAGCACCGTCCCCAGCTCGAAGTACTTTTCCTTCGTCCAGTTGATCATCTGCCTCATCGGCGAGTAGAGCAGGCGACTCTGCCGGTCGCCGTCGTAGCCGATGACGTAGAAGACCCAGATGTGTCTCACCAGGTCGGTCAGGGTCCGGAAGTTGCCGGCGATGCCGCCGACCTTCGCGACCGACTGCGTCGCGCTCCTCGGCCGGGGTCGGATCGAGCGTGAGCCAGATGGGCAGAGTTCTCGCCCCCGCGTCCCGATGTAGGCCTCGACCCAGCTATGCGCGTGCTTCTGTCGGACGTTCATCGTCTGGGTGATGTCGTTCCAGTCTCCGCCCTTGAATCCGTTGACCATGCGGGCGGGGATGTCGATCGATCGGAGCAGGAGCGCCAGGGCGCTGGCGAAGTATTCGCAATGGCCTTCCTTGCGGTTGACGAGGAAGTCCACCACCGGGTCCAGCGAGCCGTCGACCACCTCCATGCGGAGCGAATACTTGAACCGATGCGAATCCCTCAGGTAGGCCTCGAGGGCCCGGGCGCGGGCATCGATGCCCCCACGGCCTTCCTCGTGGACCGACGCGACGACGGACTCGGCGATGGGTCGCAGCTTGACCTTGAGCGACTCGGGGATCGCGAGCAGGAACTCGTTGTGTAGCATGTCGGGCGGCTGCTCGCCGATCTGGTAGCCGTTGGGGTCCGGGTCGGAGAGGACCTCGTAGTCGTACGAGCCGGCCCGCTGGTCGGTCCTCTGGAGCGTGCCGTCGACCGGATTGAGATACGGGAGGCAGGCGATGGACGGCCTCGGTGTAGCGGATGGGCCTCATGGCGAAGAGCGTCGAGGAGTCGTTGGCCTCGAGCTTGATCTTCTGGCGGATCAGCTTGGGCGAGAGATTCCGGGTGGGGAAGCTGACGTACATGCTGCGAGGAATTCCGGGGCTGACGCCGCCATCGGCCCGACTCGTATCGGAGCATCGTGACGCCGCGCCAGAGCGGCTCACCCGGGGGCGGGATCGTCTTGCCCTCCATGTCGGTGAATTCGACGGTCATCACCACCGTCTCGTTCTCGAGGATCTCGCCGAACTGGCCGAGGGCGACCTCCTCGTCGAAGCCGGTCAGGTGCCGGCTCATCTGCCCGCCCGACTGCAACCTCGTCGCGCCCGCCTGTCGGGGCAGCGTGAGGAAGATCAGGCCGCCCAGAGCCAGGGTCGTCCCCAGGACGCGGACGGTGGCCAGGACGTAGGGCAGGTCGAGTAGTCCCGGCGTAGGGATCGGTCGCGCGGGCTCTCAGGACCCCGGGGCCAGGGGAGCCGGCCGTCGATAGGAACCGGGCCGCCTCGCGCTGGAGGAAGAACTGCCCCAGGACCCAGATCGCCAGCATCGCCCAGGCGAATAGCCAGAGCCCGATCCGGTCGCTCTGGCTGACGACCGCGCCGATCAGCACCTGCATCAGCCCGAGGAGGAACAGGAACCAATCGTCCTCCGATGTCTTCGGCAGGAAATACTTGATCAACTGGAGATACACCAGCCAGTGGCCCAGCGAGCGGATCAACTGGTTCTCGTCGAGGTGGTACTCGAAATAGAGAAGGCCGATGGTCATGACGGCCAGCGACATTGGCCACGGGACGCGAGAGCGCGAAACGAGAGCGGCGATCGACCGTGAAGAATGCGACGAAGCCAGCGACGGCCACGAACGTGGGATACAGCCGGAAGAACGGTCCCTCGCTGGTATCCCCGCTCAGGGCCGCGGTCGCGACGGCGAGCATCAGGTAGAAGCTGCCGCGATAGATGTAGTAGCTCTTCACGGCCGTTCGCCCCCTCGATTCGCCCTGTCGGAGCTGGGGTCTTCCGATTCATCCGGTCCTGCTTCCGTCGAGCCCTCGTCGTGATGGCCCTCTCCGTAGATCGACCGACGTTCCTGGATCGCGCTCGAGAGGCGATGCTGCAAGATGTTGCGGGTCGTGTTCTCGGCGGCCTGGAACAGGGGGACCAGGTCCCCCTGCGCGGCATTGAGCATCGAAATCCGCCCGGCGATGCCGCGGGCGGCGGTGCTCGTCAGCCTTTTGGAGCGTTCGGCTTCCTCCAGGAGGTTCAGCGGGCGGGTCGATACGACGATGATCACAGCCTCGCGGAGGATGGCCGGCGGCAACACGTCGAGCAGCTCGGCGAGGCCGCCCTCGCTGGTGGAGCGGAGCATGGCGAGCTGCTCGAGCAGCTCGTGCAGCAGCTTCACCGATGCCGGCCCGTGCCTGACGCCCGGGCTGGGTCCGGTCCAGCCCAGCACCAGCCGGCGCCCATGGTGCCGGCAGGTACTCCAGGCAGATGGTCGCGGCGAACGAGATCGCCTGCTCGACCGCCTCGCGCTGTTCGTTCGTCGCCTTGGTGCGTGGCAGCCACGGGTCAACCAGGATCGCGAGGTCCTGCTCGTTTTGCTGCTCGAATTCCTTGACCATCAGCTCGCCGCGACGGGCCGACGTTCGCCAGTGGATCCAGCGGGGGCTGTCGCCGGAACGGTAGTCGCGCAGGCCGTGATACTCGATCTGCTGCGCCGATCGGTCGTGCCGCTGGCCCCGGCGATTCTCGGTGGCCTGACGCTGGATCAGGAACCATCGGCGGGTCAACTGGCCGATCCGGGGATAGACGACGACCTGGTCGGCCAGCGAGACGGTGACGCGATGCTCGACGATGCCGAAGGGCGACCGCGTGCCGATGTCCAGGTCGCGGAAGCGATACCGTCCGCGCTGCGGGCTGGGCGATCGCCATTGTTGCCGCCTGCGATCGCGGCCGGGGACCCTGGGGAAAAATACCCGCGGCGTCAAGCCCGTCCCCCCCGGGACGGTCCGGTCGACGGGGATCAGCGAGTCCTCGACGAAGAGCGCCAGCGCCGCGTACCAGCGTCGGCCGTTCTCGAGGACGTAGTCGACGACCATCGGATCGCCGCTGAAAACATAGCCTGGTACTCGACGGATGACCGTGAGCCGTCGCAGCATCGGGCGTCCGCCGAAGATCGACGCCAGGAACGGCCCCGCGGCGAGGGTGAAGACCAGGAGGATCAGGTTGACCTGCTGGATCAGTCCAGCGATCAGGAGCGACAGGCTCAGGACGAAGTAGAAGAACCCTTCCCGCGTGAGGATCGAACGCTCGGTGGGCCCCAGCGCACCCAGGACTCCCCTGGCGAGCCGTCGGATGCGTCCTCGCCGCTTTCGCCCGCGGGTCCTATCATTGGCGCTCATCGATGCCGGCTCCTCACCGAAACGGTCGGGGATCGGGGCGTTGTGGGGGCCGGGCGACTGCAGTCCGATCGGGTGCTCGCCGCGATCCGATCCCGCGCCTTGGATGTGCCTCGGCGAATGCTCACTCGCCCGCTGCCTTTCGACTGCGATGATCTCAGGTGGGCACCTTGATCCGGTCGACCAGGTCGCGGATGATCGCCTCGGCCGCACCGAACTCGCCGGCCTGGAGGAACGATTTGCCCACGACCCGGTGCGAAAGGACCGGAACAACCAGCGTCTTGACGTCATCCGGCACGACATAGCTCCGGCCCGAGACCAGCGCCAGACTCTGAGCCGCTCGATACAGCGTCAAGGCCCCGCGTGTGCTCACGCCCACGTGAAGATCCTCGCTTCGCCGTGTCGCGTGGACGATTTCGAGAAGGTAGTCACTGATCGCGTCATCAAACTGGACTTCCCGGACGGCACGCTGGAGCATCAGGACATCCTCGGCGGAGAGGACCGGGCCGAGCGTCTCGACCGGCTCGCCCTGGCGATGGCTGACGAAGACCTTTCGCTCCTCGGAGCGGATCGGGTAGCCCATCCGCAGCCGGATCATGAAGCGGTCGAGCTGGCTCTCCGGGAGGACATAGGTCCCCTCGAATTCATAGGGGTTCTGCGTGGCCAGCACGATGAACGGCGGGTCGAGGGGGTAGGTCTTGCCCTCGACCGAGACCTGGCGGTCGCTCATGGCCTCGAGCAGGGCACTCTGGGTCCGCGGCGTCGTCCGGTTGATCTCGTCGGCGAGGATCACGTTGGCGAAGAGCGGGCCCGGCTTGAAGACGAAATCGCCCGAGGGCGGCATGATAGACGCTCGATCCCAGGACGTCCGACGGGCAGCAGGTCCGGAGTGAACTGGATTCGCCGGAAGCGACAATCGATACTGGCAGCCAGGGCCCGGGCCAGCAGGGTCTTGCCGACGCCCGGGACGTCCTCGATCAGGACATGACCCTCGGCGAGCAGGGCGACGACGGCCAGCCGGATGACGTCGGGCTTGCCGAGGACCACCGAGGCCGACATTCTCCATCAATCGATTGGTGAGGAGGAGCAATTCTTCCAGCGGAGGGGACACGCTCTCTGTGATCTGGGTTGCATTCATGCGTTGCGCTCGAACCTCGGTACGTCTGACCAGGCGGCTGTTGAGGCACGACCTAGTATAAACCATGGTCGTACCGATTCCAACGGCCGGAAGAGCCTGCGAAGGCTCGCGGTCAATGCCAGGCGGTGGCGAGTGCAAGGCAGTTGGCCGCGAAGGCAGTTCGTTCGTCCAGGGGCGCGGATAGGGGGCCATGGCAGGCACTGGAATCAAAATCCTGATTCTCGCGGGTCGCCTCGGTCGGTATGACGCGCGTTGGCCGCTGGTCCCCTGGCTCGATCGCCTCGAGCGGCGCGGTTGTCGTCTCCAGGTACTCTGCCTGGCTCGCGGCAGCATTCTGGTCGGGGATCCGCGCTGCTTCGAACTGCCGGCACTGGGGAATCGTTGGATGAGGGCATGGGCCGCTCGCTCCCTCTGGCTTGACGATCAGATCGAGCGACCCGAGCTGGTGCATGTCGTCCACGACGAGATGAGCGAAGCGGCCTTGATTCTCGCGGAATCCGGCGGCCTTCCTTACCTGCAGACCGTGGCCGACTTCCGAACCGTCGAGCGCGGCCTCAAACTGAGTCGGCGTTGGTGCCGCCACCTGGTGGCGATCCGGCCCGAGCTTGCGGACGGGTTGGTGGAGGGGCTGGGGGTCCCGAGTTCCCGGGTATCGGTCATCGCCCCCGGGATCGTGCCGGCGGTGGAGAAGCGGCCGGCCGTCGTCCCCGGCCATGTCCCGGTGATCGGGACGGGCGGTGCCCCTTGACGAGGTGTCGGGCCTGATGGTGTTCCTGGAGGCCGCCCGCCGGGTCCTGGATCAGGGTCGCGATGCCGAGTTTGTGATCGCCAGTCAGGGCGCGACCCAGGCCGAGCTGCGGCGACGTGCGCAGTCCCTTCGCATCGGCGAGCGAGTCACTGTCGCCGAGTTTCCCTCCATGGGCGCCGATTACTGGGCCGTGCTCGATGTGTACTGTCAGCCCTCGATCGCGGCGAATTCCGGCGTCACGTTGCTCCAGGCGATGGCGCATGGCGTTCCCTGCGTCGCCACGGACGCCCCCGGGCTCAGGGGTCTCATCGAGCCCGGCGAGACGGGGCTGATCATCCCACCGGATGACCCTGATGCACTCCAGCGCGCGATCCTCTGCGCTCCTCGATGATCCCGAAGGAGCCGCTCAGCTCGGCAACAATGCCCGGAACCAGGTCCAGACGAGTTTCGACCCCGAGGCCGAGGCCGATCGTCTGGTCGCGCTTTATCGGGTCTTGCTGAGCGAGCCTGGAAACCCGTGACGGCCGGCCGGGGATTCGCCTCGATATCCCGTGTGAATGGGCTGGGGTCATCCCAATCCATGAAGCCGGGATATTCCGTGCCGGGGCGTGGCACGCATTGGCCCCGACTGATCATGTACTGTTACACGAACCGCAGCGGGAGGGACTCTGCGGCGGGGAATCCCAGGCTTGGTTCGACCCTGCTTCGGCGAACCTCATCGTGCAGGACCGGAATTCTACCTGACAAGTTTTCCTGACGGTGTCATTTTCGCCAACTTGCCCGGACATCTGGCCTGGGCGGGGGAAAAGAGACTCGTTTGAGAGCTTAAAGGAATGTAAGGATCCTGCCGATCTAACTCAATCGAACGTCCTTTTCGCTGGAGGATTCGTGAGCTGGTCAGGATGGCCGGCTCGGACTCACCGTCGCGGTCGGGCGTTTTGCCCAGGGAGGGGCCATGTTCTCGAAAGATGTCGCCAGTCGAAGCGGGAGTAACGCGTCCCATCGCCGAGTTCGGTTCCACGGGACGCTCGAGGATCTGGAGGGCCGTGTCCTGCTCTCAATGGGCCACCATGGTTTTTCCCGGTCCCATCATGCCCACGTTCCAGCGGAGGTCGGAGGAACCGGCACCAGCTCCACCGGAGAGACCGGCACCAGCGGACAGACCGGAACCAGCACGCCCGCGGGCCATTCCCACGGAAGAGGACATGGCGAACAATCGTCCAGCCGTCGTCACCGAGGCGGCGGTGCCCGGGCCTCAGCCGCGGCGATCATCAATTACTCGCCGACGATCACGGTGAATCCGATCTTCAACGTGAACCCGTCGATCAGCGGCGGCTCGCCGAGCTCGACCACAACGACCACGTCCACGAACACCTCCACGAGCGACACGCATACCCCCACACCGACGCCGAGCTCGACACCCGGGTTGACCACGAGCACCAGCTCGAATAGCGGGTCGGCCGGCGGCTCGTCCAGCTCCGGGGTTCACACGGGGACGGCAACGAAATCACCCTCGCCGACGCCGACGCCCACGCCGACTCCCACCTCGACCGCGACGGGCGGCGCCGCCAGCGCATCGACGACGACGAATACTTCGACCTCCGCCAGCTCAAACGGTAGCGGCGGCTCATCGTCCTCGGCTTCGACGGGCAGCTCGGCGATCGCCAAGGCCGGAGGCTCTTCGCCCTCGTCCACGCCGGCCACCGGCGCCGCGACCACTCAGACCGGCGCGAATACCTCGACCACGCCGTCCAACAGCAGCTCGACGGGCGCCCAGGGCACGGGCTCGGGAAGCTCGAGCACCTCGCAGGGTACTTCCACGGCAAATAACCAGGCGACGGGGAATTCGAGCAGCCAGGCGAACACCCAGAGCCCGGCCGGCACCGCGACGCCGTCGCCATCCGGGACCGGCACCGCGACCACGACCACCACGGCCTCGGGCTCGTCGCAGACCGGATCCGGCGCGGGAGGCTCGGCCGGCACCACGACTTCCACCGGCTCGTCGGCAGCCACGCAGCCGGATGGATCGAACAACGCCTCCACCCAGAGCTCCACATCGTCCAATGCCTCGGATGGAGGAAGCTCTCAGACGAGCTCCTCAACCTCGACCAACGTCACGGGCTGAGGTCCGGGCTTCGCGGAGCCTGGATGTGCCGGGGATGCGATCCTCGGAACCATTGCTTTCCAGAGCCGGCAACCTCCAGGCTCCGCCGGTTTTCGCCGAGCCGTGGGCAGACCCCGCGGTCTCGGCACGCCCGGGGCGAACATCCTGCGATTGGAATCGCTCATGAGACCCTGGGAGACCTCAAGGCGACGAACGACCGTTCTTGACGCCGCAACGCCTCTTCCTTAAGATCACGAGCCGCGATCAGGATTCGCGCCCGAAGATCACAGGATGATCGCCGTGCCCACCTCGACGATTCTTCCCGATGTTGCCACCGGCTCGCCCGCTCGGACCTCGTCATCGACGGGGCGGTCGACAAGCTCGAAGCGCGTGCGGGTCGCCTGCCCGGATGCCCGGCCGCCCGCCTACCAGGCCGTGGTCGGTTGCGCCGCGCCGGCGTGCTCGATGGTTTTCTCACGGGGTATTATTATCGTGGCGGTCCGCCTCGCTGGCTGGGACGAGTCGTCCCGGCGGTCCACTCTCGCGTCGAAGGCATCCTGAGGCGACGCCAGGAGCCGGAGATCCCGCCGGGAAAGGTGCGATCTGCCTGGAGTTTCGACCTGGCCCTCGCCGTCGAGAGCCGGCTGGGGACGAGCCATCGGGCCTCTCGTCACGCCGTGGCACGATGGCGGACACGCCATTTTGATCGGCAGGTCGCACGAGACCTGGTCCGTCATCGGCCCGACGCAGCCCTGGTGTTCAGCGACGTGGGATCGGAATTCGCCCTGCCGGCCTGCCGAGAGCTGGGCGTGACGACGGTCCTGAGCATGGTCCACGGCGACGTCCGCGAGGAGCGCCTCGTCCTCGAGCGCGAGGCCGAATGCGCCCGGACTTCTTCCCCATCTACCTCGGCGACGGCCCGGTCGATCGCGCCGAGCTCGATTGGCTTCATGGTCGTCGTCTGGTCGACATCGAGCTGGCGGATCGCATCCTGGTGCCGTCCGAGCACATCGCCGGCGAGCTGGTGCGGCACGGCACTCCCCGGGACCGGATCTCCGTGATCCCTTACGCCGCGGATACCGCTCGGTTCGTGCCGGACCCGGTCAGGCGCCACGACTCGTCCTGCACGTTCCTGTTCGCTGGCGGGATCACCCAGCGTAAGGGGATCAAGTACGTGCTGGAGGCCTGGCGACAGGGTCCGCCGCCCGGGCTGGCGGCTGCAACTGCTCGGCGCGCTGCCGGCCGATCCCACTCCGCTCATCCCCTACCTCGGCGAGGTCGAGCTGCTGGGGCGTGTCCCGCACGCTCAGGTGGCGGGCCGGATGGCCGCGGCGGACGTCTTCGTCTTTCCCTCGCTGTTCGAGGGCTCCGCCGTCGTCACCTATGAGGCGCTCGCCTGCGGCTTGCCGAGCATCGTCACGGCCGAGGCCGGCTCGGTGGTACGTCACGGGCTCGAGGGTCTCGTCGTCCCCGCCCGAGACGTCGAGGCCCTGGCCGAGGCCATGGAGCGGCTCGGCTGCGATCCTGGGCTGCGTGAGGATTTCGCAGCCTCAGCCCGGCGCGGGCTGAATCGTTCGACTGGCCTCGCTATCACAGCGCCGTGCTGGAGGCGATCGATCAGGCCGTCGATGCCTGATCGTCGCAAGGGCCAGCAGGCGGTCCTCGTGATGTCCCCGATTCCCGAGACGTCCGCAACCCCTCGTAACGGAGTACGAACCACGATGGGCATCAAATCGATGGTCAGGGGCCTGTTGCCGCGGCGACACGCGCCGCACCGGATCTTCAGCGGCCCGCTGCGAGGCCTGCGCATCGTCACGTCCTGGCACGACTACCCGGCGGCCATCTGCGGGTACACCGAGCGCATGCTGACCGACTGGCTGCTCGAGCACGTCCGGCCGGGCGAGACCTGGCTCGACGTGGGGGCCAATTGCGGTTACACGAGCCTGGCCCTGTGCCGACAGGTGGGACGTTCCGGGCATGTCTATGCCTTCGAGCCCGCCCTGGCCACGACCGCCTGCCTCGAGCGGACGGGTCGGGAGAACCGGTTTGACCAGCTCGTGGCCCTGCCGTTCGCCCTGGACGACTCGCCGGCCCCAACGGTCCTGAAATTCACGACCGACCGGGGCATGATCGATTCGCAGATGACCACGGACGACCCCGCCTGCGTCGCGCAGGTCGTCGCCGTCGGCCTCGACGCCATCTGGGATGGGATCGCTCCGCCCAACCCCACGATCCACGGGATCAAGATCGACGTGCAGGGCATGGAGCTCGAGGCCCTGCGCGGGATGGAGCAATGCCTCTCGAGGTACCGGCCCAGGCTGGTCCTCGAGATCCATCGGGGGGTTCCCCGGTCCGACGTGCTCGACCTGCTCGAGCGCTGCGGATATCGGACCAAGCCGATGCCAATCGATGAGTCGCTCGGCGAATTCCTCGATCCACAGAGCAATGCCAACTTCGTCTTCCTGCCGCACGCCCATCGCGCCGAGCCCGCGGTTCGCTGAAGCTGGTCACCGGCCAGGAATCGTTGTGATGAGGCCGGACCGACCGCGTCCGGCCTCATTGCGTTTGCGCCTCAGCGTGCGTCCCGGGCCTCGCGATTGAGCTGCTGCTCGTAGCGATTGGCGGAGCCGAGGAGGTCGTAGAAGGCGAGGAGCCCGCAGAAGAACAAGCCCGGGCGGCCGTCGAGGAGGCCGAGTCGCAAGACGTAGGAGTAGAGGAAACGGATCACGGGTCGCATCGGCAGCCGCGTCGCGATCTTGCGAAGCCGCCGCCGGAACCGCTGGCGAGGTCCGATCGCGGCGGAGATCGGCTCGTCCCGGATTCGCTCGTACTGGGCGGCCTCCCAGATCGCGTAGCGGTTGTGCTTCTCGACCCAGGCGGCGACCGTCGGGTAGGCGTGATGCTCGAGCTCGTGGTTGAGCCGGAGGACTCGACCGTCAAGTTCGACGTGCTCGTGCGCCTCGTTGTCCCCACAACGGCCGCCGGTGGCGTCGGGCATCTTCTCGTAGCGCCCGAGTCGATGCTTGAATAGCCTCAGGTTCCAGCTCTCGGAATACCCGCAGTGGCGGATGCGACGGCCGAGGAAGTAGTAGCGCGAGTTGAGGAAGAAGCCGTCCGCGTCATCCGACGCGATCCGAAGGCCGATCTCGGCGGCGAGCTCCGGGAGTACCACCTCGTCGGCGTCGACGATCAGCACCCACTCGTTCCGCAACGGCAGGTTGTCGAGGGCCCAGTTCTTCTTCTTGGGATAGGTCCCGTTGAAGTGGAACTGGACCACCGAAGCCCCATGCTCGTCGGCGACCTCGGCGGTGTCGTCCGAGCTGCCGCTGTCGACCACGAATACCTCGTCCGCCCACGACAGCGCGGGCAGGCATCGGCGCAGGTTTTCGGCCTCGTTCTTGACGGGTACGATCACGCTGACCGGCACCGTGCCGCGAGCCGGCGAATGGCCGGCATTCGCCATCCTGCCGGCGGATCTTGGGGCGGTTAGCTGGTTCGGCATCAGAAACCTCCTTCCATGGTGTCGGCCAGGGGCGCGACGTTGTCTCCGTTCGATCCGGTCGAGCCGGCGATCAGGCGGGGATCGCCACGGTGCTCCAGGGTGCCGTCTCCAGTGGACGGCGCTCATCTGCCGGCGATTCGCCATCGAAGATTTTGTAGCCGCGCGAGGTGAAGAACTCGGTCACGCCGCCGGCAGTCGCGGGGATCACCTCGCAGAGGACCACCGGCCGACACGCCTCGAAGAGCTGGTCGGCGCCCTTGAGGACCTCGAGCTCTGCGCCCTCGACGTCGATCTTGATCAGCGAGGGGAGCGGCTCGAACCCTGCGATCCAGTCGAGATTCAGGGCGACGATGGTCTGATCCTCCCGAGGCCCGCCGGTCTGGGTGGTCCCGTACTCGGCGAGATAATTCGCGGCGCGAGACCGCTCGGCCAGGCAGAGCGTCCGCAAGGCGGGCGTCGCGGCGACCGCGGCCGGGACCACCCGCACGGGAGCCGATCCTGGCGGCTGCATCCGGGCGGAGCGTCGAAGCAATTGCACGAGCCAGGCGTCCGGCTCCATCGCCACGACCTGCCCGGACGACCCGGCCAGGCTGGCGGCGGCGAACGCGAACAGGCCGACGTTCGCCCCCACGTCCCAGACGACCGCCCCGGGCCGCACGAATTCCCGGGCCAGGTTGATCAGGACCGGGTCGACCGAGTCCAGCCGCCGGGTGACATAACGTAGGCCCGCGGAGGGCGTGACCACGATCGGAGCATGTCCGAATTCCGCGGGCAATCGGCGCCGGAGTGTCCAGTCTCGGGACATCCGCTCGGCCAGTCGGCGAAGCATGTGATCTTCCTCCTTGAAGCAAATCCCAGCTTGCAATCCCTTCGAACTCGCGGCCGCCCGGCGAGGTCTGGTGGGAATCGAGCGAATTCTATCGCGGGCAGTCCATCGCGAACAGGGGGCTTCATGCCGGGCGAGCACCGGATGGTCTCTGATGGGGAATCGCCGCTTGACCGTTCGACGACCGTTTCCTAACGTTCAACGCAGTCGGGAGGCGGTCCTCCGCCGGCCAGCCAATCATAGATCGAGGCCAGCCGACGCGCCTGGCAGTCCCAGGAGTACTCGCGCTCGACCAGGCTTCGGCCGTTGCGGCCGAGCCTCGCTCGCTCGCCCGGCCCGCGCTCGAGCAGCTCTCGCAGGCCCCGGGTGACCCCCTCGGCCGTGGGCTCGACCACGATCGCTCCCTCGGCCGCGACGACCTCGGGGAAGTAGCACGACGTGGTGATGAGGCAAGGGAGTCGGCAGGCGAGTGCCTCGAGGATCGCCATGCTGAAACCCTCGCTGTGACTGGGCAAGACGAAGGCGTCGGAGGCTCCCCAGGCGCGCCGCGCGTCCTCGCCCGAGACGTGGCCGAGGTACGTGATTCGCTCGCGCAGTCCGCAGTCCTCCACCCGCGAGAGGAAGGGGGTCCACGCGCCGTCGTCGTTGCCGGCGACGAGCAAGTGCAGGTCTGGCCGCGCGGGTGCGACGAGTCGCAGCGCCTCGGCCAGCAGCTCGAGTCCCTTTTTGGCGTGCAGCCGTGCGAAGAACAGCAGGACGAACTTGCCGCGAAGTTCGGGATACTCGGCCTCGAGCGCCGACCGCGGAGGGAGATTCTCGAAGGGCGCGAGGTCGACGCCGTTCGGCACGAAACCGATCGGTGCCCACGGAGCGAGCGCGCGAAGGTGCCCGATCTCGGGGCGGGACAGGGCGTGCAGGCATGAGGCTCGACGGAGGTTGGTTCCCTCGACGAGCGAGAGGTAGATCCGCTTCTTCCAGCCCTTCTGCCCCAGCGCCCAGGGATCGGCCATGCCGTGAACGGCGACCAGGTAGGGGACGCGCCGAGACCGGGCCGCGCGGGCACCGCGGCGGGTCTGCGCCTGCCAGAGCCCGTGGAGATGGACGACCTCCGCCGACGCCACGGCGTCCTCGATGCGCGTCTCGGGTCCCTCCAGCCGGAGCCCGGGTGCGAGTCGGCCGGGCTCCAGCCGCGACGGGGTGGGCGTCACGATCGTGACACCGCGGCGGATCCGCGCCAGGGCGCCGGTCATGCCCAGGACGCTCGGCACCATGCCGCCGTCCCGGCGTGGATCGAGGCCGTTGCAGATGTGCACCCAACCTCGGCTTCGCGGCGACGGAGGCCGGGATGGTCGCGGAATTTCACCGACGGCGATACCGCCGACCGAAGCTTGCTCGTTCATCGGTTCACCTCGCTTGTCCCGCGGTTGACACCGCGCGCGACGGCCCGCGCCGCCCGGCTTGGCGGCGGCGTGCCAGCTCGAGCGCCTGCTCGACCCCCTCGGCAAATCGTCCCGGGCCCCAGAACGAGACGACGTCCGCAGCCCGCCGGCCCATGGCCTCGAGCGACTCGTTCGTGCTCGCCGCGATCCAGCCGAGCGTCTCGGCCAGCTCAGCGACGTCCAGCGGGTCGAATCGCACCCCCGTGGTTCCGCGAGGGTCCGGCACCAGCGTCTCCGAGCAGCCAGCTCGCCGCGAGATGACGAGCGGCCGGCCGCTCGCGGCCGCCTCGTTGGCGACGAGCCCCCAGGGTTCCATCAGGCTCGGCAGGACAAACGCGCCGGCATGCGCATACCACCGCGGCAGCTCGTCAACCTGGACGAATCCCGGCCGGTGGATCGAGTGGGCGAAGCCGCAGCCCGCGACCGCGGCCTCGACCTCGGTCCGGCCCGGGCCATCCCCGCAGAGGACCAGGTCCCACGCACGCTCCCGCCCGGTGGCCGTTCGCCGGTATCGGGCGAAGGCGTCGATGAGCCTGACGAGGTTCTTCTCCGCCACGAACCGGCAGACCGTCAAGAAATAGGGCGCATCGGGAAGGCCGTCGCGTCCCCGGGGGTCGTCGCGCCACCGCCCGGCTGCGCGGGCGAAGAAGTCATTATCAACGGCGTTATACCCCAGCGCGATCCCGCCCTCGGGCATCCCGAGCTGCACCAGGTAGTCGCGATGGGTCGGCCCCCCCACGACGGCCGCGTCGAACAACCGGACGCGGCGGCGCTTGACCAGCTCCTTCCACCAGACCCGGGTCCGGTCGATCGCCTGGCTCTCGGACATCAAGATCGTCGCACGGCGATTCCTGGAGGCCCAACGGGCCGCCGCCATCGATTCGGGCCGCGCGTATCCCACGATCCCCAGAGCATCGGGACGATGCTCATCGAGGGCCCCGATCATCGCCGATCGGCATTCCTCGGGCTCGATCGTCTCGAGCACGCGGTCGGGGAACAGCGTGATCCAGTCGAACGCCTCTTCCCGGCGGCGGCGAGTCCATGGGTAAGCCCGCTCGGTGCCCGCGACCTCGTAGGCGATCAACCTGTCGCCGCGCCCGGCGAGCCGTGCCGCCAGAGCGCGAAGCCGGGCGAGGTGGTACGGGCCGAAGTTGGTGAAGCATACCGATACTTTCATGTTGGGCTCCTTCCCAGTTGGTTTCGTCGGCAATCGACCCGGCCGGGCGCCAGGAGGCGTCCGACCGGCCGACGGCTCGACCGTCCCTGTTGCATCCGCCCCGATCATGCCGCGTCGTGCCCCCTGGCGTTCTTGGCGGGGGACCCGGAGCGGTTCGCCCACCAGAAGAGCACCACGAACGGCAGAGTCGTGAATCCCCAGTTGTAGTAGAACCACACCATCGGGTCGTCATTGACGACCATGAACCACGCGTTGAAATAGGTGATTGCCCAGAAGAACTGCACCCAGGGCACCTCCGCGTGGAGTCGGAAATACGAATAGGCGGCGCGGAGCAAGAGCGCAATTGCCACGATCACGATCGCCGTCCCGATGTCGCCCCCATTGAGCTGTGTGGCGCCCATGATCCCGATTGCCGGGCTGGCGAAATCCTCCTCGCGATCGACCTCGGAGCCCGCGACCCAGGCGGCCCTCCAGGCATGGCGGCCGTAGATCGGCTTGTCCTGCCAGATGATTCGCGGGATGAACGTGGAGAAGACGCGCAGATAATTCGCGCCGTAGTCGTAATCGGACTTGTGCGGGACGGTGTCCATCATGAGCAGGAACCCGCCGTATTCCTCCGTCTCATGCGATAGTGTTTCCCCCTGATCCTCCGAGACGATCAGGCTGTCGCCGATGCGCGAGAGCTGGAAGTCGGCGATGAAGCCCAGGAATCCCGTCAGCGAGCGTTCGTGGTCGCGATCGTTGCGCCAGCCGATCGAGAGCGCAACGACCAGGGCCCCGACGAAGGCGGTTGCGATCAGGATGGGCCAGGAGGGCCGCCTCAGCCTCGAGATGTAGAAGGCGCAGATGGTGCTGAGCACCCCGATCAGCGAGAGCGACCTCTTGCCGTTGAAAGTCCAGATCGCGGCGAACATGAACGCCAGCACCAGGCCGGCGAACGTGAAGGCGGGCCTAGGAGTGCGGAGGTTCCGGCCCGTCACGATCAGCAAGATCGCGGCCACCAGCAGCACGAAAGGGAACGAGAGGAAGATGAGGACCTCACCCGTGGGTGCGTCATCGGCCGCACTTCGGATCACCAGCCCCGAGCAATACAGGCCCCACAACGAGAGCGGGGGCACGGCCGCCATAACAACCCCCCGGGACCAGGACTGGGGCGGGCGCGGCAATGCCGCCGCCAGCCGGCCGCCCGGCGGCAGGTGATAGACCGTGAAGAACCAGAGAAGCGCCCAGAGTGCCCGCCAGTCGGCCGCGTCAACCAGGGCCTCACCCCGGGCCGCCACGGCCCATGAGTGATAGCTGATCGCCTGGAGAACGTAGACGTGCACATAGCCGACGAGGAAAAGCCAGGTCGGCGCGAACGGGTCGAATCGCCGCGTGACGACCTGCGCCAGGAAGTAGCCGACGATCGCGGCGGCCGTCAAGCAGGGGATCAAGGGAAGGTCCGCCATGGCGATCAGCCTTTCCCGCCGACGGCGACCGGTATCCACGCCCGAACCGGCCCGGCTTCCCGGTCCTCTGGGGCTCGATAGGGGAACAGCCGCTTCAGCGAAAGCGCCGGGACCTCGATGAGCCGATAGGAGAGCGCCGCCACGGCCAGGCCGACCCCGACCTTCATCAGGTCCAACCCGATGCCGCCCCCGAGCCCGTGCTGCGTGATGTAATCGTTGAAAAGGACATCGATGATATAATGGTAAAGATAGATCCCGTAGCTGATTTCGCCGAGATAGACGAGCCACCGGTTGCGAAGCACCGCGATGCGGCGGTCGCCGGCGTAGGCCACGACAAGGCCCACCACCGCGAAGTAGATCACGTTGCGGGCCAGGACTCGCGAGGCGCCAACCAGCGGGGCGAGGCCATCATGCCAGCCGAGCGGGACGAGGCCCAGAACCACGGCGCCGCCGATCCAATAGGATCCGGCCGCCAGCCCCACCAGCCGGAATCGGCCGGCGTACAGCCCACGCGCCTCGGCCTGCGTCCGGCCGTTGAGCATCGAGGCCAGGAGCGCGCCCAGTGCCAGCCCGTCGCAGTTCGTCGCGAGGATCCACTGGCTGAAGCCGAGCGTCCTCATCGCCACCGCCAGGCCGGCGACGGCCATCGCCGCGGCCGCGACGCCCCTCCGGCGGAGCAGTATCAGCAGCATCGGCCAGATCACATAGAACTGTTCCTCGACAGCCAGGCTCCAGGTGTGCCCGAAGGCCGGGATCGACGGAGGCGGCGTGCTGGACCAGTAATAGCCGGCGAGCTGGGTAAATGTCAGGTACTGCGGCAGGCTCTCGAGGCTCGCCGGAGATGGCAGCCATGGGTTGATCGCCGCCAGGACCAGCAGGCTGAGGTAATAGATCGGCCAGATCCGCAGCCCGCGCCTCGCGTAGAACGCGAACAGGAATCCCCTCGACGGCGGGTGGTCGAGGATGATCGAGGTGATGAGATACCCGGAGAGCACGAAGAACAGGTTGATCGCCGTCCCCAAGAACGGGGTCCAGTACAGGTGATAGATGACGATCGCCAGGGCGGCGAGCCCCCGGATCGAGTCCAGTTCCTTGACGCGCGGCATCCTTGCTCCTCCTGGTCTGTCGGATCATCCTGCCGATCGCCGCGTGAATCATGGGGCCGTCGCCCGCCTTCCCGGGGCGAGTCGATCGGAGCGATGCATCGCAGAAGCGGCGTCGATCACAGACGATCCGGTCCAAACGGCCGGCGGGCTCCGCCGCCGGCCTCGTGTCATCTCGCGGTATACGTCCCGGCGTACTTCTCGCGGCGAGCCAGCTCGAGGTCGCTCTCGACCATCATTTTCACCAGGCCGCGGAAGTCCACCCGCGGCCTCCAGCCCAGGACTTCCCGCGCCCGGGTCGCGTCGCCCAGCAGGACCTCGACCTCCGAGGGCCGGGTGTATCTCGGGTCGAACTCGACGAAGTCGCGGTAGTCGAGGTCGAGCAGGGAGAACGCCTCTTCCAGCAGCTCGTGGACCGAGTGGGTCTCTCCGGTCGCCACGACGAAATCGTCGGGCGGTCTCCTGCTGGAGCATCATCCACATCGCCTCGACGTAGTCTCCGGCGAAGCCCCAATCGCGCTTCGCCTCCAGGTTGCCCATCACCAGCTTTTTCTGCAGGCCCTCCTTGATCCGCGTGGCGCCCAGGGTCACCTTGCGGGTGACGAACGACTCGCCGCGGCGGGGACTCTCGTGGTTGAAGAGGATTCCCGAGCAGGCGAACAGGCCGTAGGCCTCGCGGTAGTTGATCGTCTGCCAGTGGGCATAGAGCTTGGCGCAGGCATACGGGCTGCGGGGGTGGAACGGCGTGCCGGGCCCCTGCGGCGGCGGCGCGGCCCCGTACATCTCGGAGCTCGACGCCTGGTAATACCGCACCGGCTTGCTGCGGTTCAACTGCCGCGCGGCCTCGAGGAGCCGCAGCGTGCCGAGGCCCACCACGTCGGCCGTGTACAGCGGCTGGTCGAACGATACGCGGACGTGGCTCTGCGCGCCGAGGTTGTACACCTCGTCCGGGCGAACCAGCTCGAGGATCATCGAGAGGCTCGACGCGTCGGCGAGGTCGGCGTAGTGGAGGTGGAACCTCTCGGCGATGGAGGCGTCGCCCGCGAGGATATGGTCGATCCGCTGGCGGTTCAGGCTGCTGGAGCGGCGCACTAGGCCGTGGACCTCGTAGTCGGGCTTGCTCAGCAGCAGCTCGGCGAGATAGGAGCCGTCCTGTCCGGTGATCCCTGTAATGAGGGCGCGTTTCATGGTTCGCGGTTCCCGTTGCGTTGGCGCGGTCGATTCAGGGGACGTGGTAGGCCTCGCGAGCTGTAGGCAGGATGGGCTCCAATCTCCGAAGCAGCTCACCGGCGAACTCGCGAAAGGCCGTTCCGTCGGGATCGCTCTCGCCGTCGTAGAAGACCTCGATGGTCATTGACGAGCCGCGGGTGGCGCGTCCGTGACTGCTCTCGCTGGTGATCGGCAGGCGCCGCACGTAGTTCTCCAGCTTCCCCTCGCCGAAGATGTAATACCAGAAACCCACGTGTTCGACCAGTTCACCCCCGCTATAGGCCAGCCGCGACACGCGGATAGGGGGGCCCGATCCCGCGTCCAGCTCGAAGACCCTGGTTTGCGACTCGACCTTCGTGCGGCCGCCGGACGGCAAGCAGATCTCGGGGCTGTGCCGCAGGTTGTCGCCTCGGATCGAGTAGTTTACCCAGAGCTGCAATTTGACCCCGGGCACGCTCTGGCTCTCATAGGACCGACTGAGGCACTCCGTCGCCTGTGCCTGCCGGAACAGGGCGTCGGAGATCGGCTGGTCCACGCCGACCCAGTCGCCCAGCTCCAGCGGCAGGCTCGCGAGGCTTTGCCGTAGCGGAGGGCGCTCGGCCCGGTTGGCCGCCTCGAGGCCGGCCTGCGCCGCGCAGACCGCCAGTGAGAATTGCCCCGCAGATCAAGGTCCGACGGATCCGAGTCATCGATGTCCCTCCCAGTTCGCCACCGACGGCCAGTCCCTGGCCGATCGACGATGAAGTTCCGCTCAGCGCCAGCCGGGCCGAGGGCACTGTCGAGCTGTTGGGGCCGGTCGGCCGGCCGACCGGCGAGGCCGTCGGCCGCGAGGCGACAAGCCGGTCGAGCACCCAGCACGCGAGCTGGAGCAAGCAGCAGGCCGAACCCCATCATCAGCAGTCCCTCGACGGTGTGGAACGTCCCCATGGCGAACTCGCGGCCGCCGAAGTGCATGATGTAGCCCGTCAGCAGCACCCGCGCGATGTTCGCGGTCAGGGCGATCGGCACGGCCGAGCCGATGATGACCAGCCCGGTACCATGTCGGCCGCGAGGACAGGTACGCAACGGCCGTGGTCAGCGCCAGGAATCCGGTCAACTGCCTCATCCCGCTGCACGCCTCGGCGACGAAGAGCTGGATGCCGCCCGGCAGCGTCATGTGATTGCCCTCGCGCAGGACGGGCACCCCCGTCGCGTTCATCACCGTCGAGGCGACCTGGCTGGCCAGTAGCTGCAACGGCGAGGCCAGCCGAGAGTAGACTGCGACCGGCAGCGGCACCATGAAGATGAGGAACATGAGCGCGAACCAGTACCTTCGGAGCGCGGCGTTCCCGAAGAACATGCCGAAGATTCCCGCCAGGCCCAACAGGAACGCCACCTCCCCGACAAAGGGGATCGGCAGTGCGATTCTTAACAGCCGCATCATCACGCAGACGATCAGCATCGCGCCGCCGAGCCAGAGTCCGCCGCGCGTCTCGACCGGGCCTCGTCTTGCCGCCTGTTCGGCGAAATACAGGGCGATGAAGGGGACGAGGAATCCATGGCTGTAGTTTTCGTCGGTCGTCCAGGAGTAATAAAAGTCCCAAAGGACGTCGACGAACAGCCAGGAGAAGAGGAGCAAGCACACCAGCGCCCCACCCCAGACGGCCGGTCGGCGGGTTCGGCCAGCGATCGACGGAGCATCGTCACGAGTTTCCAGGCCGGGGCCGAGGGGGGGATCCCCGGTCGAGGAGCAGGCGCCTGCTGGGTCAGTGCCGCCATGTCGGGTGTTCCTTCACTGGGACTGGGGAGAAATCCTGAGTATCCTGGACCATGGCCCTTCCGGAGAGGTCGTGGCCCCCGCGAGGCGGGCCGTGTCTCTCCGTCTGTTAGTTTGCCTTCGCCGAGCCCAGCGGCCTGGGCGGCCTCGTGACGACAGTCTCCGTTCGCGCCTTGAAAACGAGCCGGGCGCGGCGTCGCGATCTCGTCGGTGTGCGCGACGTCCACCGCGGCCCGGATCGCAGCCTGTCGCTGTGGCTCGTCGTCGAGCCGCCGCGCAATCTCGGCGAGATTGAACCACCACGAGCGCCGGACCAAGTCGTTGTCAACTCGATCGATGGCCTGGCGATACGCCTCGGCCGCCTCTCGCAGGTGCGATCGGAGCACCAGGGCTTCCGCCCGAGCGGCGAGCAGGCGAGGGCTTGCGGCGCGGTCGTCGCCGGGCCATTCATCGCCGAGGATCCGATCGAGCAGCGGTTCCGACCCGCCCTCGCCCCGATCGCGCAGGACGCGTGCCGCGGTTAGCAGGACGATCGGGTCCGTCGGCAGGGCAAGCGACCAGTCCGCGGCCGTCCACCCGTCTCGCGCGACCAGGTCGAACCAGGATCGATGCGAAGCACATCCTCTGTGGGCAGCGTATACCGTTGAGCCGCCTCCCTGTCCCGCAGACGTCCTCCTCGGCAAACCGGGGCACGTCGGACTCGCGAGGCATTTCCGCACGCGGCGGCCGCGAGGGCCCGCCGGTAAAGCTGCAAAGCGGCCTCTTTCTTCCCGGCCACGGCCAGGCGGCGGGCGCTCCATGCCAGGCTTACGGCATCGCGGCTCAGGCCCACCGCCTGCGTCCGTCCGGGCTGGGTCTGATGATCCGCCTCGAGCTGCGAGAGCGACAGGCGAGCCGTCGGATTCAACGGCGAGACCTCGAGGGCGCGCTGCAGCAGGATCGGTGCTTCCGCCGGGGAGACGCGTTCCTCCGGGGTGGCGCGGGCGATGTAGACGCCCCAGTGGGCCAGATGCTGGGCCGTCGTGCCGATCCAGCGTCCTCGCGGTGGGCCAACGCCCTCGGGTAGCGGACGGCGGGGGCCCACGACGCCCGGCCGCGAGCAGGCGATCGGTGGCCACCGCCGCATTTGAGGAATCGCTCACCCACCGCCAGGCCAGCCCACAAGCCAGCAGCCCGAGCGCCATCACGACCATCCCGACCGGTGGAAGGGCAATCCAGCCCGAGACCGACCACTGGTCCGGCGGCCTCGGTATCGTGGGGATCGCCTGGCGAGCGGCCGATCGACGTTCGACGGCCGGCCGGGGTCCGGTGCGCCCCTGGTGATTCGCCAGTATCTCGCGGACGGACGGCCATTCCACCCTGGCATCCGGCCTGTCCCCGGCCGGGCGATCGCCGGGGCGCTCGTTGTCTCCGGATTCGGGCCGCATTCGGCCCGGCGATTCGCCCCGACGCCCGCCGGCACCGCGCTCTCTCGGCGGCTTGCGTCTCCTGGGTCCGCGCTCGATCGAACGCTGCGATGCCGCGGCGGGCCCGACGGTGCTCGATGGATCGCGCCGGCCCTTCGATCCGACCGCCTCCGCGGTACGCTCGCCTTGTTTTGGCGGGATGTCCTGCACATCGCCAACGACATCAGCTACGGCCTCAATTGCCGGCTCCAGCTCGCCGCGTTCCGGCTCCGGCTCCTCGACGGGATCCTCGTCCGCGACGATCCGTCTCCGGCTTGGCAGATCGTCGAAGACGTGCCGGGGTGGCGCAGGGAACAGGTCGAGCAAGTCCTCGGCGAGAGGTGCGTCGGTGACGTTCGGATCGATCAATAGATCTGTCAACCAGGACGGTGCGTCATCAGCGACGACATCGGGGCGCGTGTCTCTGGTGGCTTCCTGGTCGCCCCCGGACGCGGGATCGAACGACCTGGATTCGACCAGGTTCGCCGGACCGACCGTACTCACGGCCTCGGCGAGGGGAAAACCGGGAGTCCGCGCAGCATCTGGGGGTTGATAGGCAGGGGTCCTGGACGGCTCGACCCGCGGTACCCTCGCCGTGGTCTGCCCGCGCGGGGCGCTTCCAGTCCGGCTTGATCCGGTGCGCGGCCGGCCTGGGGGTCGGACGAGGCATCGGGTCGGCCGGAGGGACGCGGCTCCTCGCGGATCGCGTCCGCCTGGGACGGATAAGCCGCGGGGCGGCTGCTCGTCCCGCCGCTCAGCCGGTCGGCCCGCGCCTTGAAGTGGGCCTCCGCCGCCTTCCAGCGGGCCCGCCAACGCTCCGGATCGCCGCTGGGTCGGCCTTCACTCGCAGGTTGCGCCGAGGCCGTGTCGGTGCTCGCCTGGGCCGTCGCCATTTCGACGACGACTTCCTCGTCGTCACCCGACTCCGGCGGCACGAGTTGTAGATCCGGCGCCGAGGCCGGGTAGAGTTCCCAGTCGGGCTCGGCTGCCATGTCGCGGCGAAGGGTCAGGCAGTATGGGCCGATCCGGAACGAGACGTCGAAGGCGAGCGGGCAAGGGCCGTCGAGCGGCCTGCCATCACAGAGGACCCGACTCATGTCCCGAGACGGTACGAGGGTCCACGTCCGACCCCGACGTGTTAGCCGGCATGCCTCGTCGGGCAGGCTGCTCGTCGGCCAGACAGATCTCGCAGTAGGCGGCCCGTCCGATCCGGACGGAGATCCACGGCAGCTCCACGACGCGAATCGGGCCTGATTCACGATCCTGGATGTGGAGACAGGTGGATTCCGACATGGTGGCAGCAACTCCTCCTTGAGTCTCGCCCGGCGCTCGTTCCTTCACGCCCGCTCGACGAACAGGTCCGTGCCGCCCGACAACCATCGGTTGCACGTACCACCCAGCGCACTGGCCGAGATCGCCACGGCGGGCAGCTCGACCGTCCAGTGCAGGGCCGACCATAGAGTAAACCCGACGGCGGCCCCGATCAAGCCATGCGCCAGTGCGCGATCGGCCGAGCCGACCCGCCCCAGCCGCGACGGGATGCGGCAGACCGTCCAGAGCCCGGCCATCGTCAGCAGGACGACCCCCGCCGAGCCCGACTCCACCAGGCAGCGCAGCAGGCTGCTCATCCCTGGTCCCGCCGGTAAGTCCTGCGTCTTGAAGTAGGCGTGTATGGTGGGAAAAGTGCCGAAGCCCGTGCCGATGGTCGAGAAGTCGCGAAGGATCGGCAGGCACTCGGCCCAGACCTGTCGGGTCGCCTCCCAGGAGATCGGCGGGACCGGCGGCTGCACGCCCAGGTACGTCGGCAGGGCCTCGACTGCGGCCGCGCCCAGCCCCAGAGAGCCGAGGAGCAGCAGCGTCAGGCCGATCGACAGCCAGCGGACGGCCGGCGACAACACGCCGGGCAGGCCGACCAGCACGACGGCCGCGGCGAAGGGTAGGCAGAAGCGCGGGCCCGCCATCATACCGGCCAGGAACGACCCGCTCGCCAGCAACGCGACCATCAGGGCCGACAGACTCCCCAGCCCCGATCGGCCCAGACGCTCGCCGAGTCCCTCGCGGCTGCCGCGTGGCGAGAGCAGATGCAGCAACAGCCCAAGCCCGAGCGGAAGGGCCATCGAGCCCATCGCCAGGATCGCCCCTGGCCCCCCCATCATCGTGCCCAGCAGCTTGGGCCGGTCGGCCACCGCGGCGATCGGCTCGATCGGCGCGCCGGATTCACGCTCGGCTGTCACTACTCGCCGCAGCGAGGCCGGGGCCGGCGACCCGAGCAGGTCGTCGACCGTCGGAGCCCAGGCCGCCGCGCGCCCGGGCTGGATCATTCCGTATAAACCCTCGGCACCGCCGCCGAGCTGCACGACCCCAATCGCCGCGTTCACGAAGAAGATCGCGACCACGCTCCCCAGCACCCAGTAGAGCCGCCCCAGGCGGTCAACGTGATGCGAGACGGCCCAGAACACCGCCAGGCACGCCGCCGCACCCACTAGCCAGTGCAGCGTCGCGGCGCGGTCGATCGTCGCCGGCGATCGGATCTCAGCCGACGGCGGGGGAGCCGCGTCGGGGTCGTCCTCGCGGACCAGCGGCGCCCACGTACCCGTCGCCCAGATCTCGTGCGCGGCGGGCGAGACCCGGCGTGCCAGCGGCGCGGGCAGGGTCAGCGACTGCGCCACGCCGACGCCCAGCACCATCAGCCAGAGCAGCGTCAGCGGACTCTTGAGGATCGCCATCCGGCCGAGGACCGCGAACTGACCGAGCCGGATGACGACCATCGCGAACGCCAGCGACGCGAGGGCCACCGGGAACCACCACACCGCGCCGCCGAAGCAGAGCCCGCTGCCCAGCACCAGCACGGCGAGGGCCATGCCCTGCAATCGCTCCATCGCCGACAGGATTCGCTGACGCAGTCCCACGATGCGGACCTCCCGGTTGCTCGACCGTTGATGACCCCAGCCGGATTCCCTCGAATCAGCTCCCCGCCAGGGCGAGCGATGCCTCATCCCTCGTGGCCGGCGCTGCCGGCACGGCGCCCGTAATATCCGGGGTGGCTCGACCAGTTCTCGATGTCTTCGGTCAGGCCGTTGAACACGACGCCCGCGATGGCCACGTGCGACTGTTCCAGCATCGCCTTGGCGCGGTGCAGTGTCATCAGGTGGTGCGATCCCGACCGCACGACCAGCAGCGACGAGTCGACAATCCGGCCGAGGAACCGGCAGTCGGCCAGCCCCAGCACCGCCGGCCCATCGATGATCACGCGGTCGTAATGCCGCGACAACGACTTCAGGAGTTGCCGGAGCTCGAGCGAGCCCAGGACCTCGATCGGCGTGTCTCGGGTGTCGCCGGTCGGCATGAAGTCCAGGTTGGGGATGGGGGTATGGCGGAGCGTTCGCTGCCAGGGCACCTCGCCCTTGAGGACGTCGGCCAGGCCGAGTGTCGGGCCGGGCTCCTCATCCTCGATGAACACGTCGGCCAGGCTGGGCCGACGAAGGTCGGCGTCGAGCAACAGCGTCCGCTCGCCGGCCAGGGCGCAGCGTCGCCGCGAGGTTCAGCGCCGTCGTGCTCTTCCCCTCGCCGGCCTTGGCGCTGGTGACCAGCAGCGTGACGATTCGGCCGATGCGATCGCCGATGCCCAGCAGGCCGGCCCGCACGTTGCGATACGCGTCGGCCGCCAGCGCGTCGGAGTCGCCCGCCGTCCACAGGTGGCCGCCTCGCTGGGTCAGCGCCGTCCGTCGAATCCGCGGGACCACGCCCAGGAGCGGAAGCGTCAGGCCATGGCTGACGTGCTCGGGGACCTTGACCGAGTGGTCGATGTGCTCGAGCAGGCAGACCAGCCCGATCCCCGCCACCAGGCTCAGGATCACCGAGCCGACGATCAGGAGCGGCCGGTTCGGCTTGATCGGCATCGAGGGCTCGGCGATCGCCGGGGGCACCTTGACGAACTCGGTGACGCTCGGCGTGTCCGACAGCGTCTGGAACTCGGCGAGCTTCACCTTCATGTCGGCGATCCGCTGGCCTTGTCCTCGCGGTCCTCGATCAGGTCGAGGACATCCTGGTGCATGGGGAGGCTCGCCCGCATCTCGCGCAGCAGCCGGGCGTGTTCCTGCTTGTCGGCCTCGATCTCCTTCTGGTACTGCTCGAGGATCATCTCGGTCGGCTCAGGCCGACGTCGGTGCGGACGTTCTTGAGCGAGTCGAGCTCATCGAGGATCGTTTCGAGCTTCCTGGAGGCCGCGATCGCGGAAGCGTCACTCGTCCAGTTCCTCGCGGTCAGCTTGGCGATCCGCAGCATCTCGGTGTACCGCCGCCGTTCCATCTCCAGGCGGTTCGATCATCGCCTCGCGCTGCGCCCGCCTCGGGGCTCAGGTCCAGCCGGGGCATCTTCTGCATCAGCACCATCTGCTGACTCAGCTCGCCCAGCTTCATCTGCTTCTGGCTGATCATTGTCGCCAGGTTGACGACCCGCTCCTCGATGATGCTCTTGCCCCCGGCGCCCAGGGTCGTGTTCGACTCGAGCTTCGACTTGATCTGGTCGTCGAGCGTCTTCAGCTCGTTCTGCCAGCTTCGTGATGTTGCTATCGGCGCAGCTCCTCGCTGTCGTCCATCTTGTCGCGGATCTCTTCCTTGGCCTCCCTGGCGAACTCGTCGAGCAGGACCTCCATCAGCCGCTTGGTCCGGAAGGGGTCGCGGCCCTCGAGCGTCACGATAAAGGTGTTGCTGTTCCTCTGGATCGGCAGGAAGGTCAGCGACGTGAATAGCTCGGTGACCGGGTCCTCGAACTGGCTGAGGTCGGCCTCGATGTCGTCGCGCCGGACGACCTTCTCCAGCAGCCGCTGGCTCCTGAGCAGGCCGGCGCGATTGGGGATCGATCGCTCCTGGTAGCCGGCGTCGCGGCGGCTGATCTCGTGCGAGACCAGGGTGGAGAGCACGGGGTCGTAAGTCCGATGCGTTGATCTCGATCTCGGCCTTGACGAGGTAGACCGGCGGCAGCCGCAGCGACGAAGATGCACGCCAGCAGGGCCGAGATGGGCACGGCGACGGCCAGCACCATCCAGGTCGCGTCGCCTGAGCGCGCAGGTAATCCGACGTCGTCTTCACCGCGGCCGGGTTGACGGCCACGTGGACCGGCGCAGGCCGATGCGGGCTCGGTACGGCGGCATACCTCGATAGGTCTGGATTGCGTCCATGGTCGCCCTCCGTGACGATGTGGCGGATCAGGGCCGCGCGGGCGAATGCGGGCGGGCCAGGCCGTCGGCGGCCGTGCGGGGTACTGGCGGCGAGGCGAGCCGGGCGCGCGAGGACTCGCGCCGCCCGATGCGACGCAGCAGGCTCGCGATCCAGGCGATGCCCGCGGCGACCTCGGACTCGCCGGCCGTTGTCGAAAGCGGTTGTTCCGCCGCGATCGGGTCGTGACCTCGTGCCCTCCGCCTCCTCGAGACGCTCGATGCGGCCGGCCAGTGCATGGCCAGCCGCTGCATGTAGCGGAACACGATGTCGGCCGCCAGCGGCGCCTCGGCGCCCAGGGCAGAGCTCCATCGTGATCCAGCGCCCGCGGCCACCGGAGAGTCGGAAGATCGCCGAGGGCTCCGACACCGCCTCGTCGATGCTCCCGGCCCATCGCTCGATCTCGCCTCGCTGGCCGTGCGTCGATCCGCAGGTCCGGCGGCAGCCCATGGACCGCCCGGCCTGATCGAGGATCTGGCACGGCCGCGTCGGCCGTCGCGCACAGCTCGATCCGCTGGATCGCCTCCCACGTCGAGCTTCGCGGCGGTCCGCTCGTGCCGGCCCCGCGCCATCCGATCCTGCAAGTCGTCGCGCAGGTTCGACAGCTCGTCGCGGCGGCTGGTCACGACCAGCAGGAACGCCAGGCAGCCGAAGATCCCCAGGATGAGCGTCACATATTCATTCTGCAGCGCCAGCGCCGAGCATCACGGCTCCGCACAGGAACGCCGAGAAGCAGTAGAGCATCAGGGCCGCCAATCGCGGGTTGAGTCCCAGGCCCATCAGCAGGTGATGCACGTGACGGCGGTCGGCCGCGCTCAACGGCAGGTTGCGCACCCATCGCCGGAAGATCGCCATCGCCGTGTCGGAGATCGGCAGCCCCATCGCCACGATCGGGAACAGGATCGAGATCGCCGACGGCCCGCCCATCGAGCCCTGGACCCCGATCACGCCGATCAGCAGGCCGATCAGCATGCTGCCGCTATCGCCCAGGAAGATGCAGGCCGGATGCCAGTTGTACAGCAAGAAGCCGCGCCAGGCTGCCGGCCAGTGCGACCGCCAGGACCGCCGCGCTCGAAGTTCTCGTTGTGGATCGCCACGAGGGTCAGCGTGCCGCTGACCAGCAGTCCGACGCCCGAGGCCAGCCCATCCATGCCGTCGATCAGGTTCCAGACGTTCATGCAGCCCAGGAACCAGACCAGCGTGACGATCAGGCTCGGCAGCGACAGGACGAACGGGCAGGCCCAGCCGGGCGAGCGGACAACGAGGGCTCGCTGAGGTCGAAATTCAGGCTGAGCAACTCGATCGAGCGGATGCGCATGCCGCCGACAGTACAGGCGCCATCACGGCCACCGCCTGGCCCAGCAGCTTCACGCGGGGGCCGATCGAGCGTGTGTCGTCCACGAACCCGACGCCGAGGATCACGAGCGCCGCGAGCAGCAGCGAGCCGTGGCTGGCCATCGTGACGCCACCCCCGGCCCGCTCGGCCGAGCGAGACGTCCAGATACGTCAGCATCGTGCCGCAGGCCACGCCGATCGCCAGCGCCAGGCCCCCCAGCCGAGGGATCGCGCCCTGGTGGACCCGCCGGAAATGATCCGGGCGGTCGATCGCCCCCACGCAGGTTCGCCACCCACGTGACCAGCGGCGTGGACAGCACGCAACCCAGCATGCCGAAGGCGAAGATCGTCAGGTAAACATTGGAGATCATCATGGATCCGATCATCCCCTGGAGTGTCGATCAAATGCGTCAAGCCACCGGGGCCGGCGGTTGGGCCAGTTGGGCAGGCCGCTCGCCGGTCGAGGAACGCGGGTCCACGAGGCCGCCATCGCACCGATCCGGCCGGGCGGCCGCGTCAGGTCGGCGTCGAGGCTCCAGCCCGCGCGGGGCTCCTGATGTCGTGGCGTCCGGCGGCCGCGGGCCGGTCCGGACGCGAAGGTCGCGCGGTGAATGTCGAGAGGAATGGCGCAAGACACGGTTGAGCTCGTCTTCCTTGACTCGTGCGGGTGCATCCGGCCCGTTCCCAGAAATCCATCCCAGGCGAGGGCAGCAAGCCGGGGCAGTATCCTATCCGGTGCCGGATCGGTCAAGCCGGATTCCGATCGGTCGTCCGATTCCGCCGAGCGAGCTCTCGGCGCCTTGCTCGATGTGGTGGCCGCCGGTTGTCCGGCCGGCCCTCACGAACGGTCCTGCCTCGAGCGATACCATTCGACGTAACGCCCGATGCCCTCGCGGAATGGCACCCGCGGCTCGTATCCCAGCTCGCGACCGGCCAGCGTGATGTCGGCGAACGTCTGGCGGACGTCGCCCGGCTGCTCGGGCATCGGCAAGATCCTGGCCGGTCGCCCGACCGCATCCGCGATCGTGGCGATCATCTCGCCGAGCGGGACGGGATCCGACCGCCCGAGGTTGTAGATCGCCGCCGACTTGCAGCGAGCGACGGCTCGGACCACGCCGTCGACGATGTCGCCGATGTACGTGTAGTCGCGCCGGGTTGTTCCATCGCCGAACATCGGGACCGGCTCGCCCCGGTCGATCAGGCCGACGAACCGCGCGATGGCCAGGTCGGGACGGTTCCGCGGCCCGTAGGCCGTGAAGAATCTCAGCCCCGTCACCGGCAGCCCGTGCAGGTGGTGGAACGTGTACGCCATCAGCTCGCACGAGTGCTTGGTCGCCGCATAAGGGCTGACGGGCCGGTCGACCGGGTCCGACTCTCGGAACGGCGGGTCATCGCGGTCGCCATACACGCTCGAGCTCGACGCGTACACGAACCGGGGCAGGGGGGTGAGCCGGCTGGCGGCCTCGAGCCAGGCCATCGTGCCCAGCACGTTGACGTCGGCATAGCGTCTCGGCTCGACGATGCTCGGTCGAACCCCCGCGCACGCCGCGAGGTGCACGATCGCGTCGGGACGCACCGTGCCGACCAGGTCGCTCGCGCCCTCGGCGTCGCGGATGTCCAGCTCCACCAGCCGGCATCGCCGATTGGAAAGAGCGGAGGCCAGATTGGCCTCCTTGTCGGCGCGGGGATAGTAAGCGTCGAAATTGTCCACAACGACGACCTCGCCGCCGTCGGCGAGCAGCCGGTCCACCAGGTGCGAGCCGATGAAGCCCGCTCCGCCGGTCACGATCGTTCTCATCGGACGATCCCTCGGGTGGAACGGTTATCGGCCGGGCGAACGACGCCTTCGCCATCGTCCGCGAAAATCCGGACGATCGCAGCGTCCCCGTCGATCACTCCACGACCAGTTCCCAGTGGAAGCCGGCGGACCGGCCGTCGATGACCAGCACGACGCCCTCGCCGCCGGGGAGCTTCTCGACCTGAGCGGTCGCGACGCGCTCGCCCTCGTTGTTGAGCGCAAAGGCCCGCACGTTCCCCTTCCTGCGCCAGGCGATCCGCGCCCGCACGGGCTCCTGGAGCAGCGGCGCCTGACCGGGGTCGGCCACGTGATATCTCCACGGGTCCACCCACAGGAATCCCGTCGGCTCGACCCGCCCGATCGCGGTGACGAGCAACCGCTTCGCCGAGGCGATCGGCTCGGGCCCGATCGAGGTGGCCGCCAGCACGGCGAAGGTGTTGTCGGTGGCAAGCTCCAGGTTCGCCAGCCGTGCCGGCTCGCCGTCGGGCCAGCCGACCAGGGCCTGGGTATAGGGCGTGTCGATCACCAGCCGGCCATTGGATCGGGTCCCAGCCGGGCAGCGCCGCGCGCTGACCCCGGGCCGCGTGCCGCGCGGCCGCAAGCCGTTCCGGTGCCCCCCGGTAGAACAGCGAGGCCGCGTGCGGGAACAGCGCGTACACCTGCGGGGTGCCATTCAGGGCCTGCGGCATCTGGAAGATATCCTCGCCGCCGGTGAGCCCCGCCGGCCCCTCGCCCCACGTCGCCGGGTAGAGGAAGATCCCGCGACGCACCAGGGCATCCCAGTCCTCCATCCCGGCCATGTAGACGCCCAGCAGGTAGTCCGCCGACTCGGTCGGCAGCGACCACGCACCGAGCGTCTGGTTGCACCACTGCCCGACCACGTACGGCCGGTCGTTCCGCCGCTTCCGGTCGGCCAGCGCGACGAGGCCGCCCTCGCGGCTCCAGAGCATCGTCCGCCGATCTGGACCCGCCCGCTCGCTCCGCGGCAGCCAGTAAATCCGGTCGTCGATCAGGTCCAGACCTTTGGCCCCGAGCGCGTGATTGAACTCGGCCGGATCGCGCCTCCAGTGCGAGACCCCTGCGATCGTGCGCGCAGCTTGGCGCCACGCAGCGCACCGGCCATCGCGCTCGCGTGCTCCGACTCGAGCCATCCCCAGAGCCGCCGGCCCGCAAGTCCGCTCGACGCCTGGGCGGCACGAGTCCGAAGCGCGACCGCGTACGATGGCGGCAGCGTCTCGGGATGCTCGATCTGATCGAACAGCGTGATCTCGCCCGCGAGCGTCACCCAGGCCAGCACCGGATCCTCGCGGAGCGCCAGGCCAGTCTCCGGGTTGACGTGGTCCAGGAGCTTGCGGGCCGCGTCGAGCGCCAGCTTGCCGATCGCAGGGTCGAACTGCGCCGCCGGCCCGCCGCCATTGGGTAGCAGGCCAGGTGTCTCCACTCCGTCCTCCGAGCGGAACCGCCGGCCGCTCTGGAGCTCGATCGCCACGTAGATCCCCCGCTGCTTGAGCGCGGCGATCAGGTGATCCAGCCGCGCCACTGCGACGGGATCGAACTCCTTGGTATCGTCCCGCGAGTCGTCGAACAGGCAGCGCCCGGGCATGATCGGCAAGTCCAGCTCGCCCAGCCGCACCAGGTTGATCCCCGACCTCGCCAGCCGATCGGCCATCGCATCGACGATCTCAGCATCCTGGAAGGCCGTCGCCTCCATCAGGCTGACGCCCAGGAACCGCGCACGATCGCCCTTGCTGAAGGCCAGCCGGCCATCCTTCACGGTCGTCAGCCCGCGGTGGCCCGCCGGTGCGTTGAGCAGGAACGAGACATCGAGTGCACTCGACGCGGCGATCTCCTTCGAGGGAGCGACGGGCATCCAGTCCTGCGTGTCGTCCCCGACATGATAGGGGGTCCACAGGCCGGCCTGCTCGTTGGGTAACGCCGTGACTTGCACGTCGTCGATCCGGATCGAGCCGATCGCATCGGTCTTGTCGATCTCGAGCAGCGCCCGCACCGCGCCGGCCGGGACCGCCACCCGTTCCGTGTCGGTCCGCCAGCCCGAGTTCCCGGCCCAGTTAAAGACGGGGCTCTGGCCGACCTCCTGGCCCGCGTCGTTGAGGAAGAAGAGCCTGGCATCGGCGCCGTTGGCGCCCGCAGGCCCGAGGACCGCGATGCGATTTTCACCTCAAGCGAATCGAACCGATTCACCGGAAGCGCCACGGTTGCCTGGGCGAACGACCGCGCCGCGCTGAGCTCCAGGGCACTCTCCGACTGGTTCCCCGGGAAGACCCGGCGGACATCGCGCGAGACCAGCCACGACGTCGGCGCCGGGTCGCCCAGCTCGAAATCGCCGTTCACGATCAGGTTCGTGGTCGGACGTCCGCCCCTGGGCTCGAGCACGGCGGTCAGGCCGTCAACGTCGAGTGTCCCGATCGCCCCCAGGAGCCCGACGGTCATGATCGCCTCCTTGGCGTTCGGCGGCAGCGGCAGTCGCTTGACCACCCGGGTCCACCGGTTGCCCACGCCATGAGTCCACGGCCCCATCGTGTACCGCGTCAGCGTCCTCAGCTTGGTGCCGCTAAAATGGATCAAGAGAGTCGGCTCGGCACCGGCGCGCTCGCCGTACTGGATGTCGGCCTGCCGGACCCAGAGCCCCAGCACCAGCGCCTCGTACTTGCTACCATCGACGCCAAATGCCCGGCTCAGCCTCGCGGGACGGCCCGGGCCGGTGGCGTGGAACCGCAAGAAACGCGGCCCGACTTTCCCCCCCTCGGCCAGCCATTCCACATCGCGCCCGTTGTACCACCCATCGGGGACCTTGTCCCCATTGGCGTCGACCTCCAGGCCGTCGATCTCCGGAGGCCCCTGGCTGCGGTCGATCAGCTCTTCCTGCTGCGCCCTCGCCACGCCGTGCGTCGACAGCCCCAGCGCGGCGGCGATCGCCACCGACATGATTACCCGGGCGAAGATCCGACCCTTCCGGCGCGTCTTCACGGCTTTTCCTCCGACTGTCCGGCCTTGCCCTTCCGTGCGGCGCGCTCGGCCGCCGCCTCGCGCTGCGCCTGCCCGGTCATCGGCACGAACAGCGTCGGCTTCAGCGGCTTCAGATCCACCTTGCCGTCGCGCTTCACGCCCGTGTAGACGATCTGGTTGAAACGCTCGCCCAGCGGGATCACCAGCCGGCCTCCCTCCTTGAGCTGTTCGACCAGCGGTTGCGGGACCTTCTCCGGCGCAGGTTACGATGATCGAGTCGAACGGAGCCGCATCCGGCCACCCCACGTACCCGTCGCCGACCCGTGTGTGGATATTGGCATATCCCAGATCCTTGTGGACCTGCGCAGCCCGCTTGCCCAGCGGCTCGTGGATCTCGACCGAGTACACGTCCTTGACCAGCCGCGACAGGATCGCCGACTGGTAGCCCGAGCCCGTGCCGACCTCGTAGACCTTGTCCTGCGGCTTGGGGTCGAGAATTTCGGTCATGAAGGCGACGTCATAGGGCGGCGTGATCGTTTGCGCCTCGCCGATCGGGATCGACTCGTCGTCATAGGCCTGCGCCTGGTAGCCTCCCGGCACGAATCGGTGCCGGGGGACGGTCCGGAACGCGTCGAGCACCCGCTCGTTCTTGATCCCGCGCTCGACCAGGTGCCGCTGCACCATTCGCTTCCGACGCGGCTCGGTCGGATCCTTGGGCGTGTCGCCGTCCTTCTTCACCGCGTCCCGCAGTTTCGCCGCAGTCTCCCCGGTGGTACGGCCCTCGGGCTTCGATTCCTGCGCGACGGCCATGGGCGCGAGCGATCCCGCGAGGGCCGGGGCCAACACCATGGCCAGTCCGGCCGCCAACCCGATCAGCAACTGACGCGTCATCAGGCCCTCCTCGATAATTCTCAACGGTGCCCGATCGCCTACCCTGGCGCCCGCTCAATCTTCATCATACTCGTGGCCGGGCAACCATGGGAGATCGTCGCCCAATCGGCCGCGGCACCTCTCAGCAGTCTCGTCCAGTGGCCGCTGGCCTCGGCCGGCCCGACACCATTCACCGCCGCGCCCCGAGCGGTTCCACGTCGCGGACCGTGATCAGCCGCGTCCCCAGTTCCTGGTTATAGTGGGCGGCCCCGCGGACGCCGACTCGCCGCGTGCCGATCGCCTCGACGTCGAGGCCGGGCGGAATCTCGAGAAACGCGAGGGTCTGCCCTTCCGGTCCGATCAGCACATGGAGCTTGTGGCCGTTGATCACGCGGGAGGACGGCTGGACGAGGCCGATGGCCTGATAGGTCACCGTCCGCTTGATGTCCACGGCGGCCAGCCGCTCCTCGAGCAGGGCCACCTGGGCATCGCGGCGGCGGCTCCGCTCCATGACCTCCTGAAACTCCCTTGCGGCCTTCGACGCCTGTTCGTGCCGCGTGACTCGCGCCAGCCTGAGCCGTAGCGTCTCCTCGACGGCCGGATTGTCCCCCCACCGCTTCAGCAGGTCCTGGTAGCCGGCTCTCACCGGGTCGAGCGCCCAGCGTTCGATCGGCTGTCCGGCCAGGATCTCGCGATGCATGCGATCCAGCCTCGTAATCTCGGCCATCGCCTCCGGCGGCAAGGCCCTTGCGGCCGTGCCAGTACCCTTCTGTCCATCATCCTGCGGAACAAGGTAGGTTGCCAGCACCTCCGGGACGCCGTCACGGTGCGGCTCGTCGTCCAATTCTTCGGAGCGGATATAGCACCGCGCCCCGGCCGGTGGCACGATCGCCAGCCAGTCCGTGGCACCGGGCGGGCGCCCGAGCCGAAGCGGAGGCTGGTCGACCAGCCGGACCATCGTCCCTCGCGGCAGCTCGACCCACGCCGGTCCGGGCATCCGGGCCCCCAGGTGGCCTGCCCTGGCCATCGTCCCGTCCTGGACCCTGGCCCGGCCCATCGTGAGCGAGACCGAGCCCCCAGCCTCCTGCCGGCCATTGCCCCCGTCGGCAATTGCCAGCGCCGTCCTGGCGACGAAGCTGATAGCCGCCTGCGGGGGGTCGATCTCGGCCCATCCCGGTGCAACCCATCGCCGCACCCGTACGCGATCCCCTCGCTCGAGGCTCGCCACCCCAAACGATGCCTCATCCGGCTGGACATGGACCTCCAGGCGGTCAGCCCCGACCACCTTGACCCCGGGTCCCGATTCCGGCGCTCGCTCCCCGGCCTGCCGCTCGTCGGCGCATGGTCGTCCGCCAACTGGCCGGCTTCGACCAGGCCCAGTGACATCACGATTCCGAGGTGGCACAGCCACGCGCCCATGCTCGACATCTTCCTTGTGTCGTGCCCCTGCGGTCCCGTAGAGTCGGCATCCGCCGAGCGAGAACTTGCCGCGGCGTCCGCGTCCGATGATCCCTCATCGGCAAAGGACTTGCGCTTGATAACCGGGATCCTGCCGGCCGTCAAGGTTTAGAGGCTCTTGCCCTCGATCGGGTCATCAGGATAAAATAGGATTTTTCTCGTCCGCCGGCGCGGCGGATCGGGGATCACCGGATATCACGCAACCAGACGCGGCGGCCCGGGCGATGCGGCACCTTCCCGGCCTGGCCATTCTGTCAGCATCGCCGCTCGTCGGCCGCAGGAGCTTTTGAAGGATGTACGCGATTTTCGAGGATGGTAGCCATCAATTCCGGGTTCGCGAGGGCGACCGGATTCAGGTCGATCGCCGCGACGGCTCGGCCGGCGATGAAGCTCGATCTTCCCCAAAGTCCTCTTTCGCGGCGGCGGCGATGGCGGCCCCACGATCGGCACGCCCACCATCGAGGGCGCCCGGGTCGTCGCCCGGATCGTCAACCAGTTGAAGGCCAAGAAGATCATCATCCAGAAGTTTCGGCGACGTAAGAACATGCGTCGTCGTAACGGGCACCGTCAGCCCTATACTCTCGTGCAGATCACCAGCGTGAGCTGACAGCCGCCATCGCACGATTGGCCTTTTGTATTCTAGCGATTCTCCCAAACCGCTCCAACTTGCCGATTTTTCCGGCACGTGGGCGGTTTTTTTATTTTGCGCCGGTATGATAGTCGCGTTCGGCTCTGGGCGATTCCGATCCTGGCTGCCGCCACCACCGTGTCGGGCCATCTCGCGCCGGAAGATATGCTGCCTGTCGTCCGAATCGTATCCTCCCCGCGGAATCTTCATAGACCCGAGATTCCATCGGGAAAAAAACCGGATCGATAGCGACTCGGTCTTCCCCGTCAGGCAGACTGGACTGATCG
Organism: uncultured Planctomycetota bacterium; assembly: GCA_963771445.1. Lineage (GTDB taxonomy): Bacteria > Planctomycetota > Planctomycetia > Isosphaerales > Isosphaeraceae > JAKAUH01. The sequence goes on from CAVYTQ010000013.1 coordinate 202,662, forward strand.
AGTGGTGGCTCATCGAGGCCCGACAGCAGACGCGAGCCGACGGAGCAGGCCAGACCGAGCAGGCTGCATTCACGACTGTCCCGAAGTCAGGGTTAGGGACGATCGGCAATACCGTTCGGCCGGCCAACCGGGGTGGAATCCGGCGCGATTTTTCTGGACAGCAGTACACATCTTGTGATATAGAACGACTGAATCCCGACACGGAGCGCAGCCCGTGGGCTGGGATGAGGTCGTCGATACCGGGAGGCGGGACATGGTGAAGGTGGGCGAGCGAGCGTCGGGCATCTCGGTGGCAGAGGACGAGGTTGTGAAGGCGGTCGCAACTCGCGCGGCGGGTCGTGTCGGGATGCACGTCCCTCGCGTCTTCAGCCGCGACGGTTCGAGCCCGTTCGACGAGGTCGATTGGGCCCTGCGGACGGCCGAGATCAAGGATGAGCGCGGCCGCGCCATCTTCCAGCAGGTGGATTGCGAGGTCCCCGCGTCGTGGAGCCAGCTCGCCACCAACGTCGTCGTCAGCAAGTACTTCTACGGCGATGTGGCCGCCGGCAACGGCAGCCCGGCCGAAGGCAAGCGCGAGTCCTCGGTCCGCCAGTTGGTTGACCGCGTGACCCGCACCATCGCCGACTGGGGCAAGGAGGACGGCTACTTCGCCACCTCCGACGATGCCGAGCGGTTCTATGACGAGCTGACGACCCTCTGCCTCCAGCAATACGGCTCGTTCAACTCGCCCGTCTGGTTCAACGTCGGCCTGTTCCACCGGTATGGCATCACCGGCCCGGCCAACAACTACCGATGGGACGAGGAGACTCGCACCATCACCCGCGCCGCCAGCGCCTATCAGTATCCTCAGTCCTCCGCCTGTTTCATCCAGAGCGTGAGTGACGACATGGAAGGGATCATGCGTCTGGCCACCAGCGAGGCGATGCTCTTCAAGTTCGGCTCCGGCACCGGCACCGACCTCTCGACCCTGCGCTCCAGCAAAGAGAAGCTCTCCGGCGGCGGCAGGCCGTCCGGGCCCGTCAGCTTCATGCGGGTCTACGATGCCATTGCCTCGGTCGTCAAGTCGGGCGGCAAGACCCGACGCGCGGCCAAGATGCAGACCCTCAAGTGCTGGCACCCCGACATCCTCGAGTTCATCGAGTGCAAGACGAACGAGGAGAAGAAGGCCCAGGCCCTCATCACCGCCGGCTACGAGGCGAACTTCAACGGCGCCGCGTATAGCTCGGTGATGTTCCAGAACGCCAACCTCTCCGTCCGCTGCACCGACGCCTTCCTTCGCGCCGCCGAGGCCGACACCGAGTGGACCACCCGCTCCATCACCACCGGCCGCACCATGGACACCTACCAGGCCAGGACCCTCCTCGACAAGATCGCCGAGGGCACCTGGCTCTGCGGCGACCCCGGCATGCAGTACGAGGACACCATCCAGCGCTGGCATACCTGCCCCAACACCGCGCCGATCAACTCGTCGAATCCCTGCAGCGAGTACATGTTCATCGACGATTCGGCCTGCAACCTCTCGTCGATCAACCTCATGAAATTCCGCCGCGAGGACGGCGGGTTCGACGTCGAGCGGTTCCGCGCGGCGGTGCGGATCTTCATCACGGCGCAGGAGATCCTGGTCGACCACGCCAGCTATCCCACCGATCGGATCGCGGCCAACAGCCACAAGTTCCGCCCGCTGGGCCTCGGTTATGCCAACCTGGGCAGCCTGCTGATGGCCTCGGGCCTGCCGTATGATTCCGACGAGGGCAGGGGGCTCGCCGGCGCGATCACGGCCATCATGCACGGCCAGGCGTATCTCACGAGCGCCGAGCACGCCGCCCACGTCGGGGCGTTCGACGGGTTCGCCGTCAACCGCGAGCCGATGCTCCGCGTGATGGAGAAGCATCGCGACGCGGTCGAGTCGATCGACCCCTCGGTGCCCGCCGACCTGCTCGACGCCGCCCGGTCTGTCTGGGTCGAGTGCCTCAACCTCGGCCGCGAGCACGGCTATCGCAACAGCCAGGTGACCGTGCTGGCCCCGACCGGCACCATCGCCTTCATGATGGACTGCGACACCACCGGTATCGAGCCCGACATTGCCCTGGTCAAGTACAAGCAACTCGCCGGCGGCGGCATGCTCAAGATCGTCAATCGGACGGTCCCCATGGCGCTCGACAAGCTCGGCTATGACGAGCCCGAAATCCGCCGCATCCTCGATCACATCGACGCCAACGACACGATCGAGGGTGCCCCGGGCCTCAGGGATCACGACCTGCCGGTCTTCGACTGCGCGTTTGCCCCGCCCCTGGGGGGCCGGAGCATCCACTTCCGCGGCCACCTGAAGATGATGGCGGCCGTCCAGCCGTTCCTCTCCGGCGCGATCAGCAAGACGTGCAACGTGCCCGGCGACGCGACCGTGGACGACATCCGCGAGGCCTACCTCGAGGGATGGCGACTCGGCCTCAAGGCCCTGGCGATCTACCGCGATGGTTCCAAGGGGAGTCAGCCGGTGAGCACCAAGTCGGAATCGTCCCGCGAGGCGGCCGAGCCTGCTCCGGCGGTGGCCGTTCCTGCCCCGCCGGCTCTGGCTGCATCGGTCGCGAGCAATGACCAGGCGCCCGCGGCGCCGGTCGTCCACGCACTGGCCGAGGCCCCGACGCCGGCGCCCGCCGCCTCCTTCGCCGTCCAGCCGAGGCGCGAGCGGCTGCCCCACACCCGGCGGAGCCTCACCCACAAATTCGACATCCAGGGGCACGAGGGCTACATCAACGTCGGCTTCTATCCCGACGGACGCCCTGGCGAGCTCTTCATCACCATGGCCAAGGAGGGCTCGACGATCGGCGGCCTGATGGACGTCCTCGGCACGGCCATCTCGATCGGACTCCAGTACGGCGTGCCGCTCGAGGTCTTCGTCAACAAGTTCGCTCATAGCCGGTTCGAGCCTGCGGGGTTCACCAAGAATCCCGACATCCCGATCGCCAAGAGCATCGCCGATTACATCTTCCGCTGGCTCGGCATGGAGTTCATCGCCGGCTACCGCGAGGCCAACGCACCCAAGCGGCCCGGTTCCGAATCCACGCCCGAGCCCGCGCCGGTCCCCGTCATGCCCGTCCTCAAGGTCAACGGCCACCGGACCGCGACCATCGCCGACCTCGAGCACGCCGAGGCCATGGGAAGCTATCACCACGACGAGACGGCCCGACCGCTCGAGAGCGGCAAGCTCTCGATCGACGAGGGTCTGGGCGAGCAGGACCGCCAGTTCGCCCACTTCCAGAGCGACGCGCCCCCTGCGATAATTGCGGTGCGCTGACCGTCCGTTGCGGCACCTGCTACCGCTGCTTCAACTGCGGCAATAGCATGGGCTGCTCCTGATGAGCCGAGTCCTTCCGTAAGGTCCGCTTCCCGGAGTACGGATTCCGGATTCCCCAGGGGATGCCATGCCGGCATCCGGACGAATCCGAGGTCCGTACTCCGGTCCGCTTCCCGATCTCGCTCCGATTCGTTCCGCTAACCTTACCGAGCGTTGCAGTCAGGACTCAGGTCGAGTGGGCACGGTCCACTCGTCGTGTCGGTGGGAAGGTGGGCGACGCCCACCCGACGCCGGCGGCCGCATTGAGCTTCCTGTGCAGCGCCCCAGAGTCACCGCCCCCCGATGCCCGACGCCCGCAAGGTCCTCACGACGCTCCGCCGAGCGACCGAGCTGATCCGCGCGACCCCCGGCCGAACCGGCGGGGTGGTCGCGCCCGTGAGCATCGATGAGCTCCTGGTCGTCGGCGACCTGCACGGCAACCTGCGGGCCTTCAAGAAGGTTCTGGCCATTGCGGCCCTCGACCAGCATCCCGGCCGGCACCTGGTCTTGCAGGAGCTGATCCACGGCCGGCTCGTGTACCCCGACGAGGGCGGCGATCGTTCGCACCAGCTCCTCGACGTCGTCGCCGCGCTCAAGTGCCAGTACCCCAACCGGGTCCACGTGATCCTCGGCAATCACGAGCTATCCGAGCTGACCGGCCGGATTATCGGTAAGGATGGCGAGGCCCTCAACGCAAGGTTCCGCGTGGGGATCACCACAGCCTACGGCCCCTCGGCCAACGAGGTTTACGAGACCTACAAGGAACTCTTCGCCGCCTTGCCGCTGGCCGTCCGCACGCCCAACCGCGTCTTCGTCTGCCACACGCTCCCCGACGAGGACGACCTCGACCGCCTGGACCTCGCGGTCCTCCAGGCCGACATCTGGCCGCCCGAGGCCCTCCAGCGGAAGGGGACCGTCTACGCGATGACCTGGGGCCGCGACACCGATCCCGCCGTTGCCGACCGATTCGCCGCCATGGTCGACGCCGACTTCTTCATCTGCGGCCACCAGCATTGCGAGACCGGCTTCCGCCAGGCCAACCACCGCCAGATCATCGTCAACGGCACCGATCCCTACCCGGCCTTTTGCCTCTTCCCCACCACCGCGCCGACCACAATCGAGTCCCTGTTTCGTTGCGTCCACCTCGTCAACGACCCGACCTCGTAGCGCCTACGTCACCCCTCGCATTCCCGGATCGGATCAGCTTCGTTCAACTGCGCGTCACGAGGCCGCCGAGGTGGCCGGAGCGCTCCACGCCGCGGCCTCGAGGGCCCTCCAGTATTGCTCGAGGGGCTCCAGCACTTCCCGCGGAACCCGCGTTGCCCGTAGACCAGGGCTCCGAAATACCCGACCAGCCTCGCGGCGTCCGGTCCCAGCTCGGGCCGCACCTCGCCGATTCGGCTGACGAACTCCCACGGCGTTTCGTGCGGCGCAGCGTGGCATCTCGCGCTCGTACGCCCAGGCCTCGAGCGCCTCGAAGCTGTAGACGACCAGGGCATCCGGCGAGAGCTGGTGGACCAGCCCCGAGTCGAATGGGTTGGCATAGCTCGAGAACGGCCGTGGCGGTGGCGCGGGCGGCTCCTCCTCCTTCGCGGCTCGGCCCTCCCGCTCGGTCCGCCAGCCAAATCCGAAGAGCGCCAGCAGCGACATGATGAGCGCCCGGATCACCTGGATCAGGTCGCGGTGATATCGGATCAGGCCAAAGATCCCGACCGCGATCCCAACCACGAGGATTGGCGTCCGCAGCCAGTCCAGCCCGAACTGCGGCAGCGACGGCGGCTTGAAGCTCTGACTCGACGAATCGTCGGACTTCTGACTCTCTGACGAGGACTTTTCCCCTTCTTGAGAACCGTCCTTCCGATCGCCACCTTCCGACTTGGATTTCCCCTCCGCCTGGTCATTCGAGCGCCCGTCCTGCGCCTTGCCCTTAGAGGGTTCGCCGGACGAATCGCGGCCCTTCGACCGCTCGCCCGCCTGGTCGTTCTGCCCGCCGCTCTTCCCCTGCTGACCGCCCTGCGAGGCGCCCGGCTTGCCCTTCGCGGCGCCCGACTTGGAACGTCCCTGGCCGCCGGATCCTCCCTCACGTCCATCGCCGTTGGTCTGTTTCGAGGCATTGGGATCATTCGTCTTTCCCGATCCCTCGGCCTTCCCCTGCGACTCCGGAGGTCCCTGGGACTTCGACGCCGCCTCTCCCTCGCTCTGCGCCCCGTCACCTTGCACGCCGCTGTCCTTGAGCATCGCGTAATTCGATGCGCTCAGTTGGTCCGACTGGCTCGATGATCCGCGCCGAGCTCCCAACCGCGTCAACTGCACGGGCAAGAGCGCCGCCGCGACCGTCAGGCCCGTGATCATCAGGGCGCCCGTGGAGAGCCACATCGCTGTCATCGCCCCCGGCATCTTCAGCTTGCATGCCGCAGGTAGCGCCTCAGGTTCAGGAAGCTGGTCAACAGCAACAGCCCCATCGCGCTGGCCAGGTAGGCCAGGAAGTAGAACGACAGCCACGTCCGCCGCTCCTCCTGCACCGACGGCACGAACCACTGTCCCAGCCCGAACAGCGGGATCGAGGCAACGGTGAAATAGATCAGCCAGACCCCCGGCGCAGTGCGGCCGATCGACCCCGCCCTTCGACTTCTCCCAGAACTTCCGCTTCGGGCGGTCGGGCATCAGCGACGTGTCCATTTCCTCGGGGTCGTCGAACCGATGCTCCGACGAGCCCGCCTCGGTCTCGCCTTCTCCTCCGTCGGCGAGTGCCGAGCGATCCAGCCCACTCTCCTGCAGTAGCCCGACGCCCGCGTCCTGGTCCTCGTCGAGCAGCGTGCAGTCGTAGGTCAGCTTGTGCGTGGCCCACCACACGATCCCCATCACCAGGAAGATGAACGGCCAGAAGCCTCCGAAACTCATGACCACCAGGCCGACGGCACCACCCAGCAGCAGGCCGTACCCTTTCGCCTGCTGGCCGCCGATCTCCATGCTCACCCGGGTGATCAGCACGATCCCGAAGACGAACCAGAACAGGATCCATCGCATCCGCTCGGGCACCGGCCCCTGGTACCAGACGTCCAGCAGGAACAGCATCAGCCCGCTCACCATAACCATGATCAGCGCGGGCTCGATCGCCCCGACCAGTCGATCGACCAGCGTCGCCTGCGGCCTCTTCCGAGCCATCGCGTCCTCTCCCACACCGCCGACCAACCCGCCCCCATGCTCCCGCCCACCATCATCCTCGCCGCCACGGCCGCCGGCAAGTCCGCTCCCGGACATTTGTCGTCGGCTGCGCGAGTCCGATACGCCCGTAGCCGATGCTGGCGTCGGGGCGATCCCCTGCAATGTGCTGACAGCGTCGGTCAACGTGCGAACCGACGCAACACCATGGCGGGTCCCGGACGCTCCGGGACGCCAGGCCCGCCGCCGGGCTCGCCGACATCGTCGAGCCTTCCGAGGAGACTCGTCGATGAACCCTTCGAATCGCAAGTGCTGCGTTGTCGCCCTGGCCGGGCTGCTGCTGGCCGCGGTCTTCCTGGCCGCCCGGGCCCATGAGCCCCGTCCGCGCTCACGCGCCGAGTCCATGCGAATGAAGCTCGAGCACTCGAATAAGATCCTCGAGGGGCTGACGCTCGAGGACTACCCGACGATCGTCAAGAGCGCCCAGGATCTCAAGAAGCTCAGCGAGGCGGCCGAGTGGGAGGTCCCCACCATCCCCAACGCCGGCGAGTACGTCGCGTTCACCTCGGAGTTCCAGCGCCTGACCGACGAGCTGGCGAAGAAGGCAAAGGAGAAGAACATCGACGGCGGCACGCTCGCCTACCTCCGGCTGACAATGAACTGCGTGAACTGCCACAAGTACGTCCGCTCCGTGATCAAATAACCCCCGCCCCGCCAGGGAACGGCAAGTCGCCTCAATCCCACCGGACGTCAACGTCCGTAGGAAGGCGCTCGTCGTGATGGCCCATAGGAGTTGCGTGCTCGGCCGGACCCTCCGGCCGATCCAAGCTCGCGAGTTGGGTCGGCGGAATCCGGTCCCCTGATCTCGGGCAAGATCGGAATTGTCTTGGAGCGAGAGCTCACCCGCTTCGCCTAGCCTGCCTCGCCAGCGGATCCGCCCCGGCAGGGCCCGCGACCAACCGCATCACGCCCTGGGCCAATGCCGTCAAGCCGGCCCAGCAAGCGAGATCTACAAGAAGAGTGGCGAGCCCGGGCGCCAGGGCGATGAAGCCCAATGCCTGGCCTGCCACGAAGTAGTCCCGGAACCCGCCCTGAACCGCCACCGCGACGAGGAACACCAGCTCCCCTCGGGATCCGAACCGTCGGATCACCCGCCAGCCGATGAGCGACAGCACGGACCAGACCAGGGTAAGCAGAGGGTACATCAGCAGCGGACCGCGGCCGGTATTGTCCGAGGGGTAGCGCCAGAACCCGAGGGCCTGGCAGACAACCTCCACCCCGAGGCCGACTACGGCGACGGCAACGCCACCCGCTAGCGCTCCGAGGATTCGCCGGGAATTGGCGCGCGTCAAGTAGGCCGTCGCGACGAGGACCGCAAGGTAAACACACGTGGCAAGGAGAAGGAATCGTTGCATATTCGTACACCCCCGGCCCCGCCACCTGGAGCGTGCCGCACTCGGGGCGCATCCGGCCGGGGCTGGCCGGAACCGACCGGTTTCTTGGACCTTTTCCGCAGCCGGTTCTATCGCCGATCCGACCGCACCGATACCGACCGCCGGCCGGCTAAGAAGACCCTAAACCAGGCCGGGAATGCAGAGGCCGCTAGGACGCGCAGTGGCCCGTAAGGGCCGTACACCCACAGGCTCCTGACGGCGAGGATCAGCGCCCAGCACAACGTGTCCGCTGGAACGCTTCTCGGGCCTACTTCAGAACAAGCAGTTCATTAATAGGATCGACTCAACGAGATCGCTTGGCGAAGAAGTGGCTCCAATCGCCAGCTCTCCCATGAGACCGCACATATATAAGGGCCTTGCTCAGGCGGATAGAATGATGCCGTCTTTCCGTCAACTCCCACCCGCCTCACAAGCATGCCCGGATCTCAGGGGGTTGGCAAGTATCTGTCCGGGAATAGGCGGACTCGCCGGGGAGAATCAGGGACAATGCCCCGGCATACCTCCATTGCCAGAGGCGGATCCCCAGGGTTGGATAGTGCTGGCAAGACAGTAGCTGCTGTCAGCCCCTAAGAGGCCGCGGCACCGCCACTTCGACGACTTCCAGTCGCACCCTAAGCTCTAGATTCCGCGGGTGCGCCGCCATGCCTCGTGAAATGCGATCTGGCTTCGACCGCATTCAGCACGCGAGCCGTCCACGCGAGGTCATCGGGAGAAACTACGAGGACGTCGAAGCCGTGGCGACGACCCTCCTCCGCCACCCCCTCCGAGTCGTCGTCGTGCAGGTCGATCCCGAACGCGGGCGGCAACTTCGACGGTCCCCGCCTCCCGACAACGCGCTCGTGTCGGGCTTGATTCACCACGCCGCACAGCTTGACGCCGAAGGCACCAAACCAGCCGCGCAGGTAGCGAGGCGACCGGAATGACGTGGTGTAGATCCACAGCTCGTGACGACCCGCGGTTAACTCCCGCATCAGGGCTCGGGTTCCGGAACGGATCGCCTCGTCGTAGAGCCATCGCCGCCACCACCAGCCGACGAACTGCTCCGACGGGACCGTGTCGCCGCAAACGAGGGTGTCATCGACGTCGAACGAGATACGCATCGAAGGTCCTCCACGCTTCGTCAGAGCGCCGAACAGTCGTTTGGCTCACAGTCCAACGACAGGTCCCGTCCCCGACCGATCCATTCTGGTCCCTTTGTAGGAGGGAGCTCTGCTCTCGATCCGGGCCGCCCGGACCCGGGCTGCCCGCCCGGCCGATCGCCGGCTAGAACCGGCTCCCACAAGAGACCGGACCGGACCCGACCGATCCGTCCGATGCGATCGGGGCGGACGGGGTCCGCGGTCGGTTGACTTCGGTCCCACGTCCGTATCCCACCCATGCTTCACGCGATCTAGACGCCCTGTAACGCGTCCGATCGCATCGAAGGTCATTCTCGATACGTCGGGGCCCCTTCCGGCTCTCGATGACAGTGAAGCAGTATCCACCACAATACATCAACTCATCGGCCTCGACCCACCAACGCCAATGAGATTCGTGTGTTCGGCACAAGGCATTGACCCTGAGGCCTGTATCGTCAGCTCCAGTAGGCCCGGCAGAGGTCGAGGTGGAACTCAATCAGCCCCCAACGCTTCCCGTCCGCCAGCGACAGTAACTCAACCCCTGGCTCCATGAATTCGGCCTGCAAGCGCTCTGCCCGGGCCAGGACCGGTGCAGAGTCGAGGCGCTCGGCCTCCAGCCGCATGACCTCCCTCAACAAGTGCTCTTCCTCCTCGAGAAAACCGATGGCCGGCCGCGATTCTCCATCCGGCTCCAGCCAGCCCCAGTCGCGCCACGATCCCTGGTGACCATCCCATGGACCTCGCGTCACGACGCCGAGAGTCGTATCACCGCGATCGAGGGCATAACGCTCGAAACTCTCTCCTCGCTGCCTCTGAAGCATCAGGCCGGTTCGCTCGAACCCCGACCGCCAAACGGACAGCCAGGGAAGTCCCGTGTACTCACCGACGTATTCTTCCAGGGCCGCCCAGGCCTGGACCCACATGTGGGCCTCGGACAGGAACCCCGCACACTCCCGATCGACCGAGGCCCCCGTCGCGAACCATCGCCAGGCGGCAAATGACAACGGCCAACGCACGTTGAAATTGCCCGCGCCGAGAAGTCCTCGAAAGGCATCCGTAGGGAACCCGGCGCCGGAGGACATCGGATGATGGATGTCCGCCCACGGACCGCCAGCATCGTGAATTCCAGACTTGAACGCACCGCTTGCCGGTAGGCATCGCCAATGCGGCTGGGGTATGGGCCATGATTCCCCATCAGACATCCACAACTCCTCGAACTAACACAAAGAATTCGCGGCCAGCCGACAGGCGGGTCCGCGCTATCGCCCCGTTCGGCGGCCGACCTGGACATTCCAGAAACCCGGCCTGGCCGAACGGGTCTTGCCCCGACCGCGAGCGGCGCCCCGATCAGATTGCATCGGCAACCTACAGGAGGCGGCCGGACAGCGCCGTCGGTTGGATGGCGTCGTAAGGCGATCGGCAGGAGGTAGCCTACCCACATGATGCCGGGGCACCATCAGGCCGGCGTGGTCCTCGGGTCGGGATACACCAACCGATCCGCATAAGAGAACGCCAGGATTGCGGTCTTGATCCGTGATATCCGTTCTACTAACGTTCGATTTCTTCGCGCAGTGCGCAGATTCCCCAACCCCTTCTCTCATGCGGCCTTGAGCAATTGCTCGACGCCGGCCTGGCGGGCGGCCAGCAAGGCGCTCACCTGGCGGCGGCCCTCCGCCGTCACCTGATAGCGGTGGGTCTTGCCGACCTTGGCGATTACCCCATGCGCCGCAGCAGGCGGATCAACCGCGTCACCCGCCCCGACTGCCGCTTGGCCTCCTCGGCGCTCGCCGCGGGGAACAGCAGCGCACGCAGGTCGCGGTTGCGGAAGCCGTTGAGCAGGTGCTCGCCGCGGTTGACCGCCTCCAGCAACGCCACATCCCCCGCCGCCAGCGGGTTGAGCACACGCACCGATCGGCCCTTCCAGGTCGTCGGCCGACCCAACTCGCGCACCAAGTCGCCCAGCGGCGTCGCCTCCTCCACCGTGGCCAGCGCCTCCGCATAACGCTCATCGATCCGGGCGCCCACCTCGGCACGCCGATGCATGTCCGCCGCCCCCTTGCGGCAATCGCAAGTACTCCATCGGCCCGTCCGTGATCCCCTCTCGCCTCCGATACACCTTGAAATCACGGACGTTGATCAGCAGGTTCTCCAGCCGCAGCACCTGCCCGAACTTGTCGTACATCTTCAGCCCGTTGTTCAGGACCCGATGCTTGACGCACGTCCCTTCCACCAGCTCCTTGATCGTGGTCACCACCTCGCCGGCCAGGTCCCGGCGGGGCTCCCCCGACTTGGTCGTGCGGTAACCGAGGAACCGGAGCACGTCGGTGCCCCGCAGCGGCCCGGTCGCATACCGCACCAGCCGCGGGTAGAGCCGCCGCAGGTCCTCCGGCGTGCGGAACGCGATGTCGGTGGCGTATTCCCCCTCCTGCACCGACCAGTAATACGGCACCGGCGGCGCCACCAGCCGCGACAGCCACGGGTGGCTCTGGGCCGCCCAGCCATCCAGCAGCGCGGCCCAGTCCGTCGCCGATTGCCGGTCCAGCAGCCGTTGGGCCGCCCCCCAATCCTCGACCCAGGTGAAGCAGTTGTCCTTCTGCCGGTAGCCCAACCCGGCGGCGGTCATCTGCCGGGCCAGCCAGTCGCGGCCGTTGAGCCCCACGTGCATCGTGAACGGGAACCAGCTCTGCAGCCGCGTGTAGCGCAGGCCATAGTCGGCGTCGAGGTAGTAGTGGTAGTAATGGAGGCATTTGCCGGACTCGATGCGAGGCTCCAACTTCCCGGTCTCCTTGTTGCCCCGCACCTGGACGACCTGGCACGGCTCGATGCAGCCCAGGACCGCGATCAAGCCCCGCTGCTGTCCTCGCTCGGCGGCGAGGCGCAACGCGGTCCGTTCCTTGCTCTCGTGTCCGTTGTTGAGGTAGTGGTAGAGGCCGGCTCGCTTGGCGTCGGTCTCGATGGCCTTGCACAACGTCAGCGTGGTCTGCTTGGCGTAGGCCTTGTACTCCTTGAGCGGCACCGACCCCTGCGCCAGGAAGCTGAAGACGCCGCCGGGGTTGCACAGGAGTCGTTTGCTGCCGCGGAGGCGCAGCCGATCGAAGCCATGGAGGACACCCAAGACCAGTGAGCCGAAGCGCTGCAGGAACGACTTCATGACTGCTCCTCCAGAAGGACCCGGGATGAGACCAGTCCCTCAATCTACACCTGGGAGCAATCTATCGATACTCCTTGGGTTGCGGCTCTGCCGCGCTGTGCGATCCGTGGTCGAAACGTCCGGCTCCTCCACCACGGATTGCCCGGATTCCGGTCTCAGGCGATCGGCGGGAAGTGTCCTACCGACCTGACCCCGGAGTCCCCCAGGCGAGTGTCGGCCTCGGGTAGGACTTCATCGACCGATCGCCTAGAAGCCTCGATCGGCCGTCACGAGGCGGGCTTCCAGGGCCTCGGCCAGCGCCAGGCACACGAAGTCGTAGACAGCCAGCTTCGGATTTCCTACACCGCAGGCCTGTTCGTAGGCCGGCATGATCAACCCTTCCGTATCACGTACCTGCATTCGATAGCCCAGCGGCTCCTCCAGGATCTCGCCACCGGAATCCCGATCCAGCTCGCGGCGCCGGACGACCTTCTTCCAGATGGTATTCCCGCACTCCATGGCGAAGAACGATGGGGACGTGCATCCGGGATCGCGTCAACCTAAACCGGCGGGCCTCCGCGGCGTGAACTTCAGGAATATACCACTGGATCGCCGCGCTGGCATCGAGGATCAGGTCGTCCGGCGCGGCTATCGAGCTCATCGATCCCGATCTTCGCGAATCAGGGCGGCGCTGTCGATATGCGGGCGGCCCCTCCAGAAAGCGGCTGATCTTCTCGACCCGGCGCGCGCGCCTCGGCGACGTCGATGAACCGCTCGGCGGCCCGTTCCAGGATCAGCCGCGATTCGGCCTCGAGCGACTGCTCCTGTCGCGCCGCCCGGACCCTGAGTGCGTCGATGTCCCGGTCGTCGAGATTCCACACGACCAGCGGGCCCATGATCGACCCTCCGGAAGCATGCTCTCCGGCGCCTGCATTATGATATCATGGGCCGGGGATGGAGACCAGCCGCGACCCTGAGCCGGCCAAGATCGAAATAGGGAGGGAGGACCGCTCGCCGGCATCCGGCCTTTCTCGAATCCGGCTCCGCCGAGGATCGGGTGGGCCGGCCGCTCACCGTCCCGGTCCTCGTCGCCCCTGACCCCTCGCTGGCTCCGTCGGCGAGTCACAACTCCATGGCATTGTCCTGCCGCCGTATGTCACGCCGCCATAGGTGAAATCGCCCAGCGGTCGGACGTTATCATCGTGATTGACGGCCTCACATTGGCCGAGCAATTCCCGCCACCATCGGTTCAACGCGGGTCGCCCTTTCCGGATCAGGGGACGTGATCGAAGGCGGTGACACATACAGGCAGGTGAGAGCGGAAAGCGTCTGGGGACTTGAACAACCAGGACCACTCCCAGGTCTCTCAATGGATGAGATCGGCCGCCTGCCCCTCGACGAAATCGATCCACCTTTCGAAGAGATCGTCCGTCCCGGTGCCGAGGACCGCTCGCACGCGGGGCCAGCGAGATCGCGCCAGGACCAGGGCTTCCGAGGTTACGTTGCACAGGGCCGTGTACGGCATCACTTCGCCGGACTCGGCCAACCCCTTGGCTAAGATGAGGCTGTCACGGTCAAACGGCATGTACCAGAAGACGGGAATGGAGCTCTTCGCCGTCAGAAGCCGTTCCCCGCCTCGGCCCGCGACCCAGGTATCGAATGGGGGCCTTGACGGGGTCGCGGTGGAGATCAGATACGTCTCGTTGCCCATCGGTCTCCGCCGGCTGACGACCCGGATCAGCGGCCCGCGCGGCGGGTCCACGGCATAACAACATTCGACGAACAATGATTTCCTGGCGCCTATGTATCGAGCCATGGAACTTCTCGGATGTGATGGGCCCCGGCGAGCTTGCAGATCGTCTCCTCCTCGTACGCCCAGCCAACCGAGCCGCCCGCGAAGGACAGCTCATTCGCCTTGAGCGCGGCCTCGAGGTTCTCGATTGTCGGCTGGACGAAAAGTCGCAGGAGCGTTTCCCAGTATCGATCATAGCCGTCGGGCTCCAGCCCCCAGACCTCCGCGGCATCCGTCCTGAAGTAGGCGGCTTCCGTGGAGGAGAGATGTCCGACGAAGGCGGACCAGACCTCCCTTGACCGCTGGTCCAGCAGCCTGCCGATCGGCTCGCAAAGGTCCGTCAGCCGTCGCCTGGCGATCGCCGCGTCCACGCAGTAATTCGGGACCAGGACCGGCCCGACGATGCCCCCGGCATCCTCCCCCTCGTACGCATCGACCCGCCTGGCATGCGGGACAAAGAGGCTCGCCCAGAACACGGGGATCTCATCGATCCCTTCCGCAATGATCTCACTTTCCGGGTTGTCCGCCCAGATCGTCGCCGGATCAACGACTGCCAGCAAGTAAGAGCGGTTTGAAATATCAACTCCTTGGAGATGCAAGCCTTCCGACGGTAGCCGCCTCACGCCAGGGATCAGCGGCCAACGAGACCCCAGCACTCCCTCATCGCTTGCGGCCGCCCCGATCGACGAGGGCCGAGATGATGTTGGCCGTCAGTTCTATGAGGAGCAGGGGGAGTTGGATGATGGCGATGAGCACCCCGACGATCGCATCCACCTGCACCTCCTGGTCGATACACGCGTTCGCGACGCCTTCGACTCGTGCCAGCCAGCGCCACAGAGCAGCGGCCAGCAGTCGGGCCGGTCCTCTGAATCGTGGTGTCAGGCTATAACATTTGTCAATTCGAAACTCGACCCGTTTCCGCCTTTTCGACGCGTTACCGCCTTACGAGGACAGGACGGTCGGTTGTAGGAACCGGCTCGGGCGTCGATCGGAAGGGTGGAACCGAACCTGGGTTCGGCGAGGGTCCCACGACCCCGCCGTCGGCGTGACCGACAGGTCTCCCAAGCGGGGGAATCCGCATCGCAGGCTCCACCCCGCGGGGAAGATCGAACCACCGAGGCACCGAGGCACAGAGAGAAGACGAGAAGAGCTCCAAGCCCGATCGACCGGCCTGTGGCGCGGTCTTCCAGATCTTCCCTCCTCGACCAGGTTCGGCCCCTTTCCCTTCTTTGGTACGACTGGATTTCGCAAGCTTGTCCCACGCGAGGTCGTCCGCCTGTACCAGGTTTCTCGGAGATTTCTCTGTGCCTCGGTGCGTCTGTGGTTCGATTGCTCGAGTCCTTACCGATCGGGGCTCGCAGTTCACGGCGCGGGCCTTCACGAGGAGGCTGGAGTGGCAGCGGGAATGGACGGCCGCGATAGGGCACCGGACAACGTGTTCGTGGAGCGGCTGTGGCGGTCGCTCAAATACAAGGAGGTGTACTTGAGAGCATATCAGGACGTAAGAGCGATGGACGCGGGCCTGTGTGGCTGGTTCGGATTCTACAACCACGGGCGGACGCACCAGGGCCTCGGCTATCGCACCCCCGCCGAGGTCTACCGCGGTGCGAAGCCGGTCGGGCCTCGAGGGATCGGTGGGATCTTTAGCATAACATAAATCCAGGCCGGGTGATCTAGACAACGGAGTCCTCTACAGGTGTCGCAGTGGCGAGCCCGCGAAGCGGGGGCGATCGAAGCCGTTGAGAGTGCCTTGAATCCGGTCGCAATACCGCGAGACAAAGGCGTCCTTCGTGGGGGGAAGTCATGGCGGACCTTTTCGTACGCTATCCGAGGCGACGCCATGTTTCATCCCATCCGTATGCGGCGCGACAGATCAATGGTCGGGCGACCGGTGATCAATCCAGAAGCTCAGTCGATGATCCCACGCCCTACATTCGCTTCTTCACTGGCCACGGGGCACTAAGTGACTGTCCCATAAGGTGAACAAATGGGGTGTAGCGGGCGTAATCGCGGTATGAGATTGCACCCTTACCCGAGTGACCTCACCGATGACCAGTGGGCCCTGATCGAACCCCACCTGCCACCCGAACCCGGCGGCGGTCGGCCCCGCAAGACCGATCTGCGGGCGGTGGTCGACGCCGTCTTCTACCTCACCCGCACCGGCTGCCAGTGGCGGTATCTCCCCAAGGACTTCCCGCCCAAGAGCACCGTCTGGCGGTACTTCGACAAGTGGCGGCACGACGGCACCCTGGATCACATCCACGACCGGCTCCGCACGAAGGCCCGCACGGCCGAGAAGCCCTACCACCCGCGCACCTCCGCCAGCGTCAACAGCCAGTCGGTTGACGCCAGTTCCGGCGGCGAGCAGCGGGGCCGCGACAACTTCAAGAATGTGGACGGCCGCAAGCGGCATATCGTCGTGGACAGCATGGGGTTGCTGCTGGCGATCCTGGTGACCGCCGCCGACGTCGACGACGCCAGGGCGGCGGCCGAGCTGTTCGCCCGGCTGGAGGGCCAGCCGATGGGCAAGGTCGTGCGGATGTACGCCGATAACAAGTATCACAACTATGCGCTCTACGAGTGGGTGGAGACCAACGCCGACTGGGACCTGGTGATCGTGCGGAAGCCGGAGGGGACCGGGGGCTGGGTACGGCTGCCGATCCGCTGGACGGTGGAACGGACGTTCGCCTGGCTGACGAGGTGCCGGCGGCTGAGCCTGGACCGGGAGAAGACGGTCTTATCGTCGGAGGCATTCGTCAAGTTGGCCATGATCCAGTTGATGCTCAATCGGCTTGAGCCGAAGGGGACGGAGGCCGAGTTCCACTACCGGGCGGCTTCGTAAACCCACTTATGGGACAGTCACTAACCATTTTGGTTGTGACCTGAGGTCGCGCTGCGGCACTGGTATTCCTATCGGTCGGCGTCCGCGCTTTCGGAGCTCGGAGGGCACCTGGTATAATACACTCGACGATTCGTTAGACCGAGTGAAGATCTCCCAACGGAGAACGACGAGGTGAACTGGCACGCGACGACGATCTTATCGGTTCGCAAGGCAGATCGGGTCGCGATCGGGGGCGACGGCCAGGTCACGCTCGGGACCCAGATCATGAAGGCCGATGCAGTGAAGATTCGCAAGTTGCTTGATGGTCAGGTGATTGTCGGCTTTGCTGGCTCGGCGGCGGATGGATTCGCTCTGCTCGAGCGTTTCGAGGGTAAGCTCAAGGACTATCCTAACAACGTACCCGCGCGGCCACCGAGCTCGCAAAACTCTGGCGTACTGACCGAATGCTCCGCCGGCTCGAGGCGGTGCTCGTCGTGGTCGAACTCGCGCCATAGCTTGCTCCTGACCGGCTCGGGGGACGTCATCCAGCCTAATGACGGCATCCTGGCGACGGGCTCGGGTGGCGGCTATGCGTTGGCTGCAGCGCGGGCACTGGTCCAGCACTCGACGCTCTCGGCCGCGGAGGTCGTCCGCGAGTCCCTGGCAATCGCCGCAGGAATCGACATCTACACCAACGGCAACCTGACGGTGGAGGAACTGCCGTGCCAGATCGCGAGCAAGAGCTAGAGGGCAAGCGCGAGCTGACGCCCCGCCAGATCGTCGCGGAGCTCGACCGTGACATCGTGGGACAGCCCGAAGCGAAGCGCGCCGTGGCAATCGCGCTCCGCAATCGATGGCGACGCCGGCAACTCCCCGACGAATTGCGCCGTCAGGTGACTCCCAAGAACATCATGCTGATCGGTCCCACGGGCGTCGGCAAGACAGAGATCGCTCGGCGGCTCGCGATGCTGGTCGGCGCCCCGTTCATGAAAGCTGAAGCCACCAAGTATACCGAGGTCGGCTACGTAGGTCGCGACGTCGAGGGCCTGATCCGAGACCTGGTCGAGTCGGCGATTGTATTGGTACGCAACTCCGAGCGACAGCGTGTCGAGGAGCAGGCCAGGGCTCGCGTGGAGCAGCGCCTGCTCGACCTGCTGCTGCCGCCGGCACCCTCCGCTCCTCCATGGCCAGAAGGCGAGCCGTCTCCCTCTGCCGAGGCTGCCGACCGCCGGCAGCGATCGCGCGAGAAGCTGCGGCGCGACTCGCCGCTGGCGAGCTCGACGAGCGCGAGGTCGAGATTACCTTCCCAGGGCGATCCATGGCACCCGTTTCGATCCTGGGTGCGGGGAACTTCGAACAGATGGAGATGGACCTTCAGAACGTGTTCGAGCGGATCATGCCGAAGCCCAGCCAGACGCGCCAAATGACCATCAGACAGGCGAGACCCATCCTGCTCCAGCAGGAGATCGATACGCTGATCGACCCCGAGAAGATCAGCCAGGCCGCCGTGACTCTCACCGAGGAGTCCGGCATCATCTTCCTCGACGAGATCGACAAGATCGCTGTGGAGGAGTCCGGTGGCGGGCGCGGGCCCGACGTCTCGCGGCAGGGAGTCCAGCGTGACCTCTTGCCGATCGTGGAGGGCACGACGGTCAATACCAAGCACGGGCCCGTGAGGACCGACCATATCCTCTTCGTCGCCGCCGGTGCATTCCACCGCTCCAAGCCGTCGGACCTGATGCCCGAGCTCCAGGGCCGCTTTCCGATCCGCGTGGAGATGCACGACCTTACCCGCGACGACTTCGCCCGGATCCTCCGCGAGCCCCGCGCCTCGCTGCTCCGCCAGTACCAGGCCCTCCTCTCGACCGAGGGCCTCACGCTCGAATTCGCCGATCCGGCCATCGAGGTCATGGCCGACCTGGCCTTCGAGGTGAATCAGTCGACCCAGAACATCGGCGCCCGAAGGTTGCACACGATCCTCGAGCGCGTACTTGAAGACATCAGCTTCGACGCGCCCGACCGGGACGAAAAGCACGTCGTTGTCGACGAGGGCCTGGTCCGCCGCCGGCTCGACGAGCTGACGAAGGACGAGGATCTCAGCAGATTCATCCTTTGATCGTATATTCATGATGCTGTCCGGACTGGCCGGGCGTCCTGGAGCTCCACTCGTAGCCGGTGGATGCGATGGTCCTGGACGTCGACGACCGTGAAGTGGGCGCCGTCGACACGGAAGGTCTCGCCGGGAACTGGGACCTTTCCCATCGTGTGAAAGGCCAGGCCGCCCACGGTCAGGTACTCGCCATCGGTCGGCAGCTCGAGTCCCAGCCGTTCGTTGAGCGACTCCACGGGCAGCGTAGCATCGACCTCATAGAGTGAATCCCCGAGAGGTCGCACCGGGTCGTCCGGCGTCGGCACGTCGTGCTCGTCGTCGATGGTGCCGACGAGCTCCTCCAGCAGGTCCTCGAGCGTCACCAATCCCGCCACTCCGCCGTACTCGTCGAGGACGATCGCGATCTGCCGACGTTGGGAGCGCATCTCCTCGAGGAGCTCGAAGGCGTTCTTGGTCTCCGGGATGCAGTACGCCGGGCGGACGAGCCGCCGTGGGGTAATCGCGGCGAAGTCCTTGACCTCGCTGAACCGGGCGAAGAGGTCCTTGGCGTACAGGATGCCGACGATGTCGTCGTGATTGGCGCCGAAGATGGGGATGCGGCTGAGGCCGGTCTGGCGGAAGGTCGCCGCTGCCTCATCAGCAGTCGCCGACGACGGGAGCGACACGATCATCGGCCGCGGCGTCATGATCCCGCTGACGTCGCTTCGGGTGAGCTCGATCGTGTGTTCGAAGAGGTGGCGCACCGCCTCGGGCAGGTCGGGGTCCTCGCCGGTCGATGCATCCTCGATGTCGGGTAGGCTGACCTCGACCTCGACGCTGGCCGGGCGGTGCGACGACTCCGACGGGCCGGCGATCCACTCGATCAGCCGCTCGATTTGCCGGAAGCCGAACGTCAAGGGCCATGCCATCGTGCGGACCGGCCGGGCCGTCGGCCACGTGGCGGCAAGGATCGTCTCGGCGTAGACCTTCCCGATCACGCCGAGCAATACGTAGCCCAGCAGGCCGATGACCAGGGCGATCGCGATCACCCCGTCCACGCCCGCGGATCGTCCGGAGCGGGCGACGGCCAGGCCGCCGAGGCCGGCCAGCAGCAGGCCGCTGAGGACGGCCAACGCCTCGGCGACTCGCTCCGTGCGGAGGTCCTCGTGCGCAACCGCGTCGGCACGGTCCGGATGACCGCGCCTCGCACAGACCTCCTCCAGCACGGACGGAGAGTACGACCGCAGCGCCTTGGTAAGGGCGATCGCGAAGAGGTGGAAACCCAGCAATAGCAGGCCCGCCGCCAGCGTGCCCGCGAGGCTCATGCTGAACACGATGATGACTCCCCATGCACGGACGAGGGGAATGCATGACCCGACCCAATCGCCGCCGGATCCGCGTGCAAGGCTCCCCGGCGCACATCACGATCGAACGGGTTCGTCCGGCCGACGGCCCGGAGCAGCTCGTCCTCGCGGCGTCGCATCGCCGCGGCGTCAAGCTCGTCCAGGTCGTCATATCCACACAGGTGGAGGAGTCCGTGCACGATATAGAGCGCCAGTTCGTCATCGGGGTCAACGCCGAGCTCACCCGACGTCCCCGCGGCCATCTCGGCCGAGACGACCAGCTCGCCGGCCAGCACGGGCTCGCCCGACTCGGAAAGCGGGAAGCTGATCACGTCGGTCGGCCAGTCGTGTCCCAGGTGCGCCCGATTGATCGCGTGGATGGCCGACTGATCGACCAGGGCGATCGAGATCGAGGCACGACGATGGCCCTCGGCGAGCAGGACCGTGCGGGCCAGCGACGAGACGGCCTCGGGGTCCACACGCAGGTGGCCCTGGGTGTCGCTGATCTCGACCTCGATCGCTTCCGCCTCTTCGCCCCGCCCCATCATTTCCTCCCCGTCCCGTAGCGTTGAACTTGTGCAGGATTCATGCCGAGCGATGCTCGGGGTACTTGACCCGACCGTGGTAGATGCCGATCAGCGACTTGATCAGGCTTTCGCGGACCTCGGCGATCTCGCGGAGGGTCAAACCGCACTCGTCGAGTTGCCCGTCGCGTAGCCGCTTGTCGATCAGGTCGCTCACCAGGCCCTCGAGCCGCGATGGCGTGGGGTCGGAGAGCGTTCGGCTGGCACTCTCGACCGCGTCGGCCACCATCAGGATCGCCGCCTCGCGCGTCTGCGGACGCGGACCCGGGTAGCGGAACGAGCTCTCGGGCACCGGCATGCCGTCCGGGTTGCTCCCGTTGCGACGGTTCGCCTCGTAGTAGAAGTACTCGACCAGCGTCGTGCCGTGGTGCTGCTCGATCAGGTCGATGATCGGCTCGGGCAGGTGATGCTGACGGCCCAGGTCAACACCGTCCTTGACATGGCCGATGATGATCAGCGTGCTCATCGCGGGAGCCAATTTGGCGTGGCGATTGGCCGTGCCGACCTGGTTCTCCACGAAGTAGTGCGGCTTGAGCATCTTGCCGATGTCGTGGAAGTACGCTCCGATCCGGACGAGCAGGGCGTCGGCCCCGATGCGCTCGGCGGCCGACTCGGAGATGGCGCCGACCGTGATCGAGTGGTTGTGCGTGCCCGGCGCACGGCGGCACCAGCTCCTGGAGCAGCGGGTGGGTGTTGTCCCCCAGCTCGAGCAGGCTGATCCCCGTGACGATCCCCAGCGAGCCCTCGAGGAACGGCAGGCTGCCGCCCAGGAAGAAGCCCGCCATCAGCCCCCAGCCCGCCCGCCAGAACGCTTCGCTGCGCACCAGCTCGGTCGGCTGGTCGAGCCACAGACCCGTCGCCCAGGTCATCAGGAAGTAGGTGATCGATGCCGTGGCGCCGACCTTGATCAGCTTGGTCCGCGTGCGTACCTCGGTCAATGTCAGCGCCCCGCCGCGGTGCCGCCCATCAGCACGAGGAAGTGCCCCAGGTCCGTACCCAGCGCGACGCACGTCAGCAGCGAGATGGTGAACGTCACCATCAGCGCGAAGTTCGGGTTGTAGGCGATCGCGACGATCATCGCCGCCATGGCGACGGGGACCAGCTCGGCGTCCCATGTGTACATGTTGAGCAGTCGGACCGACGCCGGCGCCAGCACGACCAGGCCGCAGATCAGCGCGATCCGCCGCGAGTCGCGGACGAACCGGCCCTCGTGCCGGACGACGTAGTATCCGGTGAGCGCGAAGAGCGCCGCGACCAGCGCCAGAATCCCCAGCGCCCGGCGGACGCGGTCGCCCACCCCGAGATGCTTGATCGCCTCGTCGTGCTCGAGCCGCAGCAGGATCAACTGCTCCTCGCCGATCGTGTCGCCCTGCTCGACGAGCACCTCACCGCGATTGTACGTGTCGAAGTGGTCGGACACGGAGAGCCGGGCCGCGTCGCGGGCCGCGGCCGTCGCCTCCGCCTGGTAGGTCAATGTCGGCGTGCCATCGAGCTTGTCGGCGACCAGCGTGAAGAGAGTCTGGCCGACCTGCGACGACGCGAAGGCGTCGCGGAACTCCTGGAAGACGCCGCTGTCGGGCTTGACCATCCGCTCGGGGATCACCCGGTCGCGTGCCACCTGGCGAGCGAGGGCCGGCGACTCGCCCTTCTGGCGGATCGCCAGCGTCCGGCTCGACTCCTCGCTCGGCGGCAGCGTGCCGGCGCCGAGGATGCCGTCGCGGGCCAGCGGGCCGAAGGCCGCCACGATCCTGGCGTGCACCGCATCGCGGTCGGCGGGAGTCGCCACCGCCGCCTTGATCCGCGCGAAATCCCCGGGCGTGAGCTTCCACGCGTCCTTGATGCCCTCGCGCACTTCTTCAAATTTCGACGCCTTGGCGATCACCGATACAAGGTCGTCGAGGCGGTCGGCCAGCTCGAGCAGCGGCGCGGGGTCGTTGATCATCACGGGCGCCACCTGCTCGACGGCCGCCTGGCGCTCGTTGCTCGTCTTGGTCTGGTTGCGGACCTTGAACTCCTTAATGTTCACTCGGATCTCGCGGTCGGCTCGCTCGCCGAAGCGGTAGTTGAACGGCGGGCCAGAGCCGTGCACGATCGCCGCGGTGGCGAACAGCGAGACCAGGACCAGCGCCAGCCTCGCGGCGCGGCTGCGCTGACGCGCCTGCCGATCGGGCTTGAGCGACAGCGTGTCCGCCGACGGGCGGAGCTGGGCGCGGGACAGTCTGGGACGCCGCTTACCGATGCTCATTGCTGTGTCTCAGCTCGACGCGGACGGGGGGGACGCCGTCTCGCTGCGGAAGTCGGCCGGGGCGACGCAGCCCCGGCGGGGCAGTGTTGGATGGCGGCGGGCTATCGAGGATCTCATGATCGTCGACGACCTCGGCGCTGGCTGGAGAGTTCCCTGGGACGCGGTGCGGAGCGATTCGTTCTCGGTCGGATGCAACGTAGCCCGGGGCGCCGTCACGCGGAGGCGGGCGGGGACGGAGGGAGTGGATCGGGCGGGTCCTGCACCGCGGACACTGCGGCGGTCGGTGCGGGTGCGGCCGGCCTGGCCGGCTGGGCGGACGGGCCGGGCGGGCCCGACGACTCGTAGCGGCCGCGGCCGTCGCGATCCTCGGCGGCCTGCTCGGCGGCCTCATAGGCGTTGACGATCGCCTGGACGAGCGGGTGCCGGACGATATCGGCACGGTCGAGATAGACCGCCCCGACGCCGGGGACCCGGCCGAGCTTCTCGATTGCGTCGGCCAGCCCGCTACGGACGCCCGCCGGCAGGTCGACCTGCGTGACGTCGCCCGTCACGACGATCCGCGCGTTCTCGCCCATGCGGGTGAGGAACATCTTCATCTGGGGCACGGTCGCGTTCTGGCCTTCATCGAGGATGACCACGGCGTCGTTCAAGGTACGCCCGCGCATGTAGGCCAGCGGCGCGATCTCGATCAGGTCGTTGTCCATGTACCGGCGAATCTGGTCGTAGTCCATCAGGTCGTGGAGGGCGTCGAGCAGCGGGCGCAGGTAGGGGTTGATCTTCGCCTCGAGGTCGCCCGGCAGGAAGCCCAGGTGCTCGCCCGCCTCGACGGCCGGGCGCACCAGCACGATCTTCTTGATTCGCCCCCGGCGCAACAGCGAGATCGCCATGGCGACGGCGAGGTAGGTCTTGCCCGTTCCGGCGGGCCCGATGCAGAAGACCAGCTCGTCCTGGAGCAGCGCGCGGATGTAACGCCCTTGCCCCTCCGTGCGAGGCCGGACGGATCGGTTGCCCTCGCGGATCTCGAGCGTCCCCGGCTGGTCGGCGTCCTGCCGCTGCATGGTCGCGTCGATCAGCTCGCTGACGTCGTTGGAGGAGACGGTCTTCCGCACGCGGTAGAGCGACCGCAATCCCTCGAAGATCCGCCGCGCCTGCTCGACGCGATCGGGGTCGCCCTCGATGCGGACCTCGCCGTGCCTGGCCAGGACCTTGACCCCGACCGCGTCCCTGATCTGTCGGAGGTACTGGTCGCGACTGCCGAAGACGGCCAATTCTTCGGCATGACCCTCCAGACTGATGGTGACTTCCGGCATGCCTCCCCTTTCGCCGACCCCGGTGGCGGGACAGGCCCGCGACGCCGTCGCGGCCGCCCTACTCGTCCCCCACCCGGACGGGGCCGACTCACTGAACCGTGTTATTATGAATCCGCCTGGCGGCAAAATGCAACATCGTGTTTCCAGATGATAGACGGCGCCCATCCGGTCGTCGCGACCCCGATCGCCCCTGTCCAGGCCGACGATCCGAGCCCGCGGTCGGGTGGGCCGCCCGCCCACCCGGATCTGTCCCATGCCGCCCGACCGCCGAACCCGCCCTCGGGCTTCGGTACCGCGCCGACCAATCGCCCGCCGACCTGCGTTCATCCTCTCGGAACAACCGCGCCATCCCCCATAACCCTGTCCTTCCTTGCTGCCGGAGCGATCCATAGGACCCGCGCGGTCACCCCAGATCTCCAGAATCGCCTGACCAGGAAAATCAGCTCGTCCGATGTACATCCGGCGAGCGAATTGGGTTCGTTCGCGCAATTTCGGGGATCGGTTGCCACCGCCGGCCGACCAGCGCGTCCCCGGCCGCTGGGCAAATTGGGTTCGTTCGCGCAATTTCGAGGGGCCTCCGACGCCTGGTCCCCACGGTCGTCGCTCCCAATTGGGTTCGTTCGCGCCATTTTGAGACCTCGACGCCTCCACACCGCCGCTTGAGACGCGACGATGGCAGGTGCATGCAATCTCCATGCCTTTGTAGAGACACCCATGCTCGCTTTCGGTCGGAGGCGACGAAACGTCGGTCCAAGCTCGCATGCATTGCTTGTCCTGGTACGACGGGAAGGAGTGCGGGCGGCCCACGATCAGATTGCATGCATTAAGCAATGATCGGGCGCCCACGTCGAAGGGGAGCGGGGCTGGACCGTCGGAGCCGGGGCGTTGGGGTATGTGGCCCAAAATGCAGAGGTGGCGAGTGCGCGAGACGGCTACCGTTCTGGAGCTGGATTGTCCCTCGTCGGGGATGGTCTGGCTCATGAGAATGGTCCTCGACGGGCACGGGGGGAGGCTTCATCGCTTCCAGGGTCGGGGACTTCTAAGCTTCCAGTGAGGTGAGTGGGATCTGGTAGGACATTCTACCTATATTATAGGAAAGATTTGGTCGATTGACGCAGAATTCTTCCGATTTCCTTTCGAGGACGGGCCAGGGACGAGGCAGGAAGCGGATCGGGGATCGTCTCGTGATAGCAGCCGGGTAGTCAGGTCCGGCCGTCCGGCCGGGGTCAATCCCGCCCGCGGAGACTGGCCCTGCGAGTGGCCGGGCCGTCCGGCCGCCGGGCGGTCCGGCGGCGCAGGTGCAGGGGGAATCGCCTCGGTACGTGGGCTTCATCGTCAGGTAACGGCCTCCGGGACGGCCGGCCGCCTGAACCATTCCTTCCACGTCCACTCGTGGTCAGTCAGGCCGTCCGCTCAAATGAGGAGATTCCTGACAACCTGCCCGGCGACGTCGGTGAGGCGGAAATCTCGCCCCTGGAAGCGGTAGGTCAGGCGGGTGTGATCCAGGCCGAGGAGATGAAGGATCGTTGCCTGGAGGTCGTGCACGTGTACGCGGTCGGAGATCGGGGCGAAGCCGAACTCGTCGGTCTCGCCAAGGGTGATGCCGGGTCGCGTCCCGCCGCCGGCCATCCAGACCGTCATGGCGTCGATGTGGTGGTTACGGCCGACCGACTCGCGAATTTCGCCCATCGGGGTGCGGCCGAACTCACCGCCCCAGACGACAAGCGTGTCCTCTAGCAGGCCCCGCGCCTTGAGGTCGCGGACCAGCGCGGCGCACGGTTGGTCGATATCGCGACAGACCTGGTCGAGGTCACGAGAGAGCGTCTGACCGGGGCCGCCGTGATGGTCCCACTCGGTGTGGTAGAGCTGCACGAACCGGACCCCGCGCTCGACCAGCCGGCGGGCGAGCAGGCAATTGGCGGCGAAGCCAGGCCGGCCGGGCTCGACGCCGTAGAGCCTCAAGGTCGCTGGCGACTCGGATGCCAGGTCGATCAGCTCGGGTGCACTGGTCTGCATGCGGAAGGCGACCTCGTAGGCGTTGATACGGGTGGCGATCTCGGGATCGGCGGTCGCCTCGAGATGGGCCTGGTTGAGGGCGGAAATCGCCTCGATCGTCCGGCGCTGGCGTTCGGGCGAGATCCCATTCGGCGAGGAAAGGTTGAGGATCGGCTCGGCACCGGCCCGCAGGGGAACGCCCTGGTAGGCCGACGGCAAGAAGCCGCTGGACCAGTTGACGGCGCCGCCCCTCGGCCCGCGAGGGCCGGATTGCAGGACGACGAAGCCGGGCAGGTTCGACGACTCGCTGCCGATCCCGTACGTGATCCACGAACCCATGCTGGGGCGGCCGAATTGCACGGTGCCCGTATTCATGAAAAGCTTGGCAGGTGCATGATTGAATACGTCTGTTGCCGCCGATTTTACGAAGGCCAGATCGTCGACGACCTCGGCGAGGTGCGGCAGGAGCTGCGAGACCCAGGCCCCCGAATCGCCGTGGCGGGCGAACCGGCGGGTGGTGCCCATCAGCTTGGGGTGCTCGCGGGTGAACGTGTCCATGAACGCGAACCGGCGGCCCTCGAGGAACGAGTCGGGGATCGGACGGCCGCTGTATTGCTGGAGACGCGGCTTGTAGTCGAAGAGCTCGAGCTGGCTGGGTCCGCCGGCCATGAAGAGGTAGATGACGTTCTTGGCACGGGCCGGAAAATGCCCGGCACGCGCGGCGAGAGGGTCGCGGGTCGCCCGACGCGGTGACGCGGGACGTGCTGAGGAACGGTCGGGATCGCCTCCTTCGGCCGCTCGGGCGGGCCGGTCGGAGGCCAGGAGCGAGCCCAGTGCCATCGCGCCCAGGCCCAGGCCGCAATCGTTGAAGAAGTGCCGCCGCGTCTGGTCGCGGAGGGCCCTGTCGCGATGGTCCCGGTCTATTGGATCGCCTGTCATGGCCGTTGCCCTCGCATTGACTCGTCGATGCGGCCCTCGGGATTCATTCGCGCGTCACGAACTCGTCGAGGTTTAGCAGGATTCGCGCCACGCCGACCCATTCCGCGGGGACCTTGTCGCCATCCGGGATGACCGGGGCCTGGCGAGCTCGCTCCGCTCGCAGGAAGCTTTCGAGCGTGTCGAACTCGCGATCGCTCGGCGGTCGGCCCAGGCAGAGGACGAAGGCGACGCGTATACGCTCGCGGTCGCCGGACGAGGCTCCACCCTGGGACAGGATTCGAGCGGCCAACCCGCGGGCGATCTCGACGAACGCCGGGTCGTTGAGCAGGGTGAGCGCCTGCAGCGGCGTGTCGGAGCGCATCCGACGCGTGCAGGCCTGGACGCCACCGGGGGCGTCGAACGTGGTGAGGAATGCGTACGGTGTCGCCCGCCAGAAGAAGGTGTAGAGTCCCCTTCGATACCGGTTGGCGTCGGTATCCGCCAGCCAGGGGCGTTGCATCTGGCCGAGGTTCATCACGCCCTCGGGCTGAGGCGGGAAGACGCTGGGGCCGCCGATCGAGCGGGCGAGAAGCCCGCTGCTCGCGAGTGCCTCGTCGCGGATCAGCTCGGCGTCGAGCCGCAGCCGCGCCTGCCGCCACAGCAGGCGGTTGTCGGGGTCGATGGCCTGGCACTCGCCGCGGACGCGCGATGCCTGGCGGTAGGTCGCCGAGTCGACGATCAGTCGGTGGATCGACTTGAGGCTCCAGCCGCGATCCATCAGCTCGCAGGCCAGCCAGTCGAGGAGCTCCGGGTGGCTCGGCGGGCTGCCCTGGGTCCCGAAGTCGTTGTCGGTCTCGACGAGGCCTCGGCCGAAGTACGCCTGCCAGATCCGGTTGACCACGACCCTGGCCGTGAGCGGGTTCTGTCGATCGACCAGCCAGCGGGCCAGGTCCAGCCGGTCGGCGCGATGGCCGGGGCTCGTGGATGCGGGCGACTGGAGGATGGCGGGGAAGCCCGGCTCGACCGGCTCGCCCCGGCGGGTGAAGTCGCCGCCGAGGTGGATGAAGCTCTCGCGCGGGGCCGGGGCGCTCCCGCACAATCATTGTGGTCAGGAGCTTCGGCTCGACGGCTCGGAGCGCCGGAGTGCGTCCCGCTCGGACCGGAAAGTCGGTTCTGCCCCGAGCATGCGCTCGACGAGAATCCGCTTCTGCCGAGTTCGACCGCCTGTCGCGCGGCACGTCGAAGGCCAGCTTGGCCTCGATCTCGGCATTCTGCTTGTAGGCGGGAGAGAGCGACTCTTCCCATCGCCGCTCCTGCTCGTCCAGGTCGGGATGGCGAGTGGCCAGCTCCTGGTGGAAGCGGTCGACCTGGGCGAGGAACCTGTCGCGACGGGCACGCTCCTCGAGGTTGGCGATCTCGAGGTCGGGCTCGTCCACGTTGTTGAAGAAGGCGAAGAGCCGGTAGTAATCGCGCTGGCTGATCGGGTCGTACTTGTGGTTGTGGCACTGCGCACAGCCGACGGTGAGGCCGAGCAGGACGGTACCCGTCGTGTTGACCCGGTCCACGATCGACTCGACGCGGAACTGCTCGACGTCGATCCCGCCTTCCTGGTTGATCGGCGTATTCCGGTGGAAGCCGGTCGCAATGAGCTGGGCGGTCGTTGGCGCGGCTCGAGGTCGCCGGCGATCTGGTCGGTGACGAAGCGGTCGTACGGGAGATCCTTGTTGATCGCGTCGATGACCCAGTCGCGGTATTTCCAGATCGTGCGCGGCGCGTCGATGCTGTACCCATTGGAGTCGGCGTAGCGGGCCTCGTCGAGCCAGGGGCGAGCCCAGCGCTCGCCGTAATGCGGCGATGCCATCAGTCGGTCGATGGCACGCTCATAGCGGTCGGGCGAGCGGTCGGCGAGGAACGCCTCGACGTCGGCGGGCGATGGCGGCAGTCCGATCAGGTCGAGGCTCGCCCGGCGCAGCAAGGTGGCGGGATCGGCCTGGGGTGAAGGGGACAGCCCGGCCGGCTCGAGGCGGGCGAGGATGAAGCGGTCGATCGGATTGCGTGCCCAGCCCGGCCTGTGGACGTCCCGGACGGCCGGCCGACGGGGCGGGATGAACGACCAGTGCGTGGTCGTCGGCGGGACGCCAGGTCGTTCCCCGGCCGCCGCCTTCGCACCCTGGTCGATCCAGTCGCGCAAGAGCGTGATCTGGGCACCGTCGAGCGGGGGCCGATTGAGCGGCATCCGCTCGCCGGCCCCCTCGCCGAGCAGGGCGAGCACCAGCGGGCTCGTCGCACCCTGGCCGGGCAGGACCGCCGGGCCGTCCTTGCCCCCCGCGAGCGCGGCCGCGGCGGTATCGAGCCTGAGTCCGGCCCTCGCCCGTTCGGCGCCGTGACAGGCGACGCAATGCCGCGTGAGGAGCGGCTTCACCTGACGGGTATAGTTCGACCTCTGAAGCGACGGCACGAGCCGGGCCGGCGGCTCCACTGGCCAGGACCAGCAGACCCATTGCCAGCCAGGCTCGACCGAACCGGAGGAATGAGGAGGAGTGCATTCGACGACTCGCTTGCGTCGAGGGGCATCGGACCATGGAGTGGCAACCCGTCCGACTCGAGCGATGGACCGGCCGTAGAGCCGGGTCGGGAAGCCCTGGCTTCAGGATACCCGAGCGGCCGCGCGATGACAAATTTCCGTCCCCGGACGTTCCCTACCGGACCGGCCCTTGACCGATGGAGATGATCGCGGGATCGGTGCCGGCCGGACCTGGAGGCGTCGCCCGCGCGGCGGGCGAGCCGAGGCGGGCCAGTGCGCGCTGGGCTTGCTGGTTGGCTGGGTCGTAGGCGATCGCGAGACGATACCAGGCCTGGGCCTCGGGCAGGAAGCCGGCCGACTCGCAGATCGAGGCCATCCGGCAGCAGACGACGGGCCGGGGCTCGTGGTTGGCGGCGAGGTTCGTGAGGTTGTCGCGGAGTGTCCGCTGGGCCTCGGCGCGTCGGGCGTAGGGTTCGGCCGCGGCCCGATCACCGAGGATCCTCAGTGCCTGTGCCAGCCCATAGAGGGTCTCGCTGTGGTTGGGCTCGGCCGCGTCGGAGAGGCGGAAGCAGCGGATCGCCTCGGCGCCGTCATGACGATTGAGGGCCAGGTGTCCGCGGAGCCGGGCAAGCTTCGGATGATCGCGCGGCCCGTCGGCGACGAGGTGGGTGGCGGCCTCGATATCGCCGCGTTCGAATGCGATCTCGGCACGGCTGGCCCGGGCGTCGGGATCGGAGTCGGGCAGGGCGGCGATGCTCTGGAGCGCCCGGTCATACTGGCCGAGCTGGCGCAGGACCCTGGCGAGGCCGAGTCGCGACATGCGGTCGTACGGGTCGTTCTCGACGAAACGTTCCAGGTGCGCCTTCAACTTGTCGGGCTCGTTGATCTGTTCCTGATGGGCGATGCACCAATGATCAACCAGGTCGAAGGTCAAGGGCCCCTGGGCGGCGAGCGCGGCGAACTGGTCGAGCAGCTCGCGGCGACGCCCCTGGGTGCCATAGAGGAAGACGAGTGATCGGCGGGCCTCGGCGAGCTGGGGATCGAGCCGCAGGGCGAGGCGCAGGTTTTCCTCCATGGCGCGGGCGTGAGAACGCGCCAGCTCGACCCGGCCCGTGACGAGCGCGACCCGGGCTGCGAAGGGTCCGTCCCTGTTGATGTGGGCCAGGTAGCGGGAAGCGGCATCGGGGTCGTTCAGGCTGGTCGCGACCACAGCCCGGAGGAGCCAGTCCTCGGGATTGGGATCGGCGATTCGGCCCAGCAGCCGTTCGGCCTCGCGCCATTGTCCCTGTTTGGCCGCCAGCCTGGACTTCTGGCGGAGCTGTTCGGTGTTCGGCGCCGGTGGGAAGAAGGTGAGGGCACCGACCAGCGGCACGAGAGAGAGGGCGAGGAGGATCGCCAGCCACTTCAGTCGTCGCCCGCCCGGCGACGCCCCTGAGACGCGGCTAACGGTGGCGGACATGAGTCGGTCCGTCTCAATGGGAGAGATGTGAAAGTGGGCGGCGTCGGGGCTTGACCCTCGACGCCGCCCACGAAGATTCTCAGCAGACCGAGGGATCAATACTGGTCGGAGCTGAGGACCTCGCCGCCGTTGCGGGTGGCGAGCTGCTGCCAGACGCCGAGGATGGTCTGGCCGGCCGTGGTGGGCGTGGGAGTCCAGACCCAGGTGCCGTCGGACAGAGTCGTGATCGACATCCCGGCGGGAGTTCCCGGGCTGGTCGACGTATTCTGCCAGCTACTGATCGTCTCCTTGACGAAGCGGACCGAGCCGTCGCACATGGCGATGTTCGCGCCGCCCGGATGCATGCTCGACGCCGAGACGACGACGTTCGAGGGTCCCGTGTTGTCGGCGCAGCCGTAGGGGAGCTTCTTCTGGGGATTGATCGGGAAGAACGTGGAGAAGATCGTATCACCGTAGTTGCCCGAGGTCCACCAGTGCCAGCAGATCTGGTCGGTCGCGTTCTCGATCGAGCGGGTGTGCTCGCCGAACAGGATCGTATTGCTCGTACCGTCGGTGATGGAGGCCATCTTGGTGCAGCTGTAGGCGTAGAGAACACCGGTCTGCCGGGTCGGGGCCTGGCCGAACTGGTAGTTCAGCCACGCGCCGGCGCAGCCGGCGTAGCTGCTGTAACGCATCGGCAGCGGGGGGCTGAAGCTCAGGAAGACGTAGGATTCCATCTGGGGCTGCTCAACGCCCGGATCCGACGGGCACCACAGTGTGCTCATGCCGACCGCGTTGATCGTGGTATTCTGCCAGTCGTACACGTTGACCATGAAGTTCATGGCGTTGAACAGCGGGAGCTGCTCGGTGTACTGCGTGAGCGGCAGCATCGGACCGAAGTCGGTCCACAGGCCCGAGCTGGGCGACGCCGCCGAGACCTGGTCGAGCAGACCCATCGGCATGCAGTCATTCGAGGTGATGTAGTTGTGAACGGCCAACCCGAGTTGCTTCAGGTTGTTGGTGCACTGGGCACGCCGGGCCGCCTCGCGGCGGCCTGCACGGCCGGGAGCAGGAGGGCGATCAGGACGGCGATGATGGCAATGACGACGAGGAGCTCGATGAGCGTGAAGCCGCGTCGCGGTTTAAGGATGGCATTTTGTCGCATGTCTGAGCCTTTCCGAAGGAGTCGCGAGCCGGAGGAATGAGGGGAACGATTCGTGAACGGTCGCCCTGGCAGGTGGAGGAAGGAGGAGGGATTGCTGTCAGGGCGCCTTGGTTTCGGCATCCGGCTTCGGCACCGGACGATTCTTGATCGATTTGACGTCCTTGGAACCCTTCACATCCACGTCCTTGGGGATCGGCGGCGAGGCATCAGTGGGCGGAGGAGGTGTCGAGTCGCAGCCGGCGAGGCCCCCAAAAACCACGGCGCTGGCCAGGAGGCCGACCCCGGCGAACCTGATTCGAAGACTGACCAATCTGAGCTCCTTTTTTCTGCTTCGTCGGAGGGAGGGAAAGCGGTAGAGCATGGGACGCCTCAGGTGTCGGATTTCCGGACGTTCCCACGCGGTGACGTTGCTCCCGGAGCCGGGAGCTAACGACTGCATGCGACCGAACTCGAGGGAGCCGGCGATCAACGAATGAATTCGTATTTCCGAAGATTGAGTGGGCTGCCAACCAACGAATAACTTCGTCTTCCCCGAGAGAGGAAGACCTATCGTCGATGACTGCTTCCGAACGAAGGAACCAGGAGAGGATTCAGACGTCGGATGGTTTCGGGTCGATACATGTTGCGATTGCTACCCGAATGTGGAGTTATCATGCAGATGCCGTCGCAACCTCGTCAAGAGGTAACTCGCGATTCTCCCCAAAAATCCGGGTACGCCCCCGTACAGCACGCCCCCAATGCGCGATCGTATCGACCGCCTGGCCGGTGTCCACGAATTGACCGGACCGGCTCGCTTTGCTGAAATCGATGCGGTGACCGAGGGGAGCCGCGGTCCCTCGCCGATCTCCGCTTCAGACCCCGGTAAGAAACGGCCAGGTGTCCCGGGCCGGCCAGGGGTGACGTGGCGTGGAAGCCGGCGTCCGATCGCGAGCCGTACATGGGTTGACGAAAATATGACACTTTGACGCATTTGTTCGGTCGCCGCACCTCACGCCGAGCCGGCGAGGATTCCTACTCTGGGCATGCGAGGACCACCCGTACCTCGGGCCGTCCAGGCGGACTCCGCCCATTCGTAAGGCCGGTCAACCTGACGACTTTCGTGGCAGCGTCCTGTCGATGCCTTGCCGGGTCGATCGGCGACCGAGGGATGGACTGGCGACTGACGAGGCCCGTCGAAATGCGACCGACCTCGCTCGCATGTGGTCCACGGCTTCTTATCGGTCGCGAGGCTCAACTACCTGAAGAGGAGGACCGGACGGTGAAGGGCTCCCGAAGGCCTGTCATGGTTGATCCCGCAGCATGCCGTGTGATGCTGATCGCGGTGATCGGCATTTTGCCCGGCTGCCATGAGAGGAGCCAGCCGCCCGCCCCACGCTCCACCGACGCGAGAGATGCACACGTTGTCACGGCGTCCCTCGACGATCGGATCGTCTCGTTTTGCGGCGATTGCCACCAGTATCCCACCCCCGACCTGTTTCCCAGATCGAGCTGGGAGGCCGAGGTCCGACGCGGGTTCGACTTTCATCGCAAATCCGATCGCAGGCTGGATCCTCCTCCGATCGAGGAGGTCATCGCGCACTACCAGGCCGCGGCGCCCGATCGACTGCCGACGATCTCCCGGACGCCGGACGGTCCTGGACCGAAGCGGTCGCTCGTGCGAGGGGAGATCGCCGGACCCCACCCGGATGAGCCGACGGCGATCTCTTATGTCGGCTTCGTCCACCTGACTGATCCGACCCGTCCCGATGTGATCGCCTGCGACATGGCCCGGGGAGAACTGCTGATCCGCAAGGCCGGCCGGCGGGATGAACCCGCCATCGTGCTGGCCGACGACCTGGCGCATCCGGCCCACGCCGAGGTCGCCGACCTCGACAATGACGGAATCCCGGACGTCCTGATCGCCGACCTCGGCACCCCGATCCCGTCCGACGATCGCCTCGGCCGGGTCCTGTGGCTCAAGGGGCGGCGGGATGGCTCGTACGAAACCCGGATCCTCCTGTCACGCGTGGGCCGGGTGTGCGACGTGCAACCCGCGGACTTCGACGGCGATGGCGACCTCGACCTCGTCGTGGCCGTCTTCGGCTGGCACGTGGCCGGCGAGGTCGTCCTCCTGGAGCAGCGGCGCAGGCCGGACGGCTCGGCCGAATTCGTCCGCAGGACGATCGACGGCCGCCACGGCACGATCCACGTGCCCATCGTCAACCTGGACCGCGATGGCCGGCCCGACTTCGTCGCGCTGATCGCGCAGGAGTTCGAGACGGTCGTTGCCTTCATGAACGAGGGCGGCGGGAAGTTTGCGAAACGAACGCTCTTCTCCGCGCCCAGTCCCGCCTTCGGCTTCAGCGGGCTCCAGATGGTCGACCTCGATCGCGACGGCGATCTCGACGCCCTGGTCTCCAACGGAGACGTCTATGATTCGCCGCTGTTGAAGCCCTACCACGGGGTAGGCTGGCTGGAGAACCGGGGTCCGGATCGTCCGTTCTTGCGGCACCCCATCGGCGCGGTCTACGGCGCCCAGCGTGCGCTCGCCGTAGACATCGACGGCGACGGCGATCTCGACGTGGTGGCCGCCAGCTTCATGGGTGAGCCGTATTTCGGATCGATGCGAAAGGCCGTCGAGGCCGATGCCGTCGTGCTCTTCGAGCAGACCCGTCCGGGTGAATTTGTCCGGCACGCGCTGGAGCGCGAGGCGTGCGACTATCCGACGGTCGCGCTGGGCGACCTCGATGGGGATGGGAAGCTTGACATCGTCGCGGGACGATTTCGCAACTTCCGGTTCGGCGGTAAGGCCGCCCCCGATGTTCCGGGCGACCGATCCCTTGCTCCGTTCGTGATCTGGAAATGACGGCCGGGCGGCGAGAGGAAAGGCAATGATTTCGCGCGGTCACTCGAGAGGGGCGAGGCGTCGAGGAGTCTGCGCCGAGGGTCGGGGCGCGAGAGCCAGTGGGATCGCCTGCTGGCGAACAGAAAAAGCCCCGCCGCCGGGATGGATCCGGCGGGGGGCTCGGTGTGGATCGGGGCGGATGAGACGCGTGCGCCCGCGTCGCGATTCGGAGCCCGTCTCGAAAGCGTCGTCGTCGGGAGGGCGAGCCTCCCGGCGAGCCGGCGTCTCGGCCAGGCATGGCTGGCCGTCGCCTTGCCCTCCCGAGCCCATCCCTCCGGGGAAGGTGGGCCTCCCGGCGAGCCGGGAGTCGGAAGCGGCCAGGGCGGGGAGCCGTGCCCTCGCCGGAACCAGAGATCGCCCGAGAGCTTGTGGATCAATACTGGTCGGAGCTGACGATGTCGCCGCCGTTGCGGGTGGCGAGCTTCTGGTAGACGCCCAGCTGCGTGCCCTGGACGAACTGGAACCCGCCCTGCGCGTCGCGGCTCACGCCGATCGGATAGCCGTTGCCCGAGCCGCCCGCGGCCATGTTCACCGTCGTGCTGCCCTGCTGCTGGATCTGCCACGAGCTGATCGATTCCTTGAGGAACTTCACCGAACCGTCGCAGAAGCCGAAGTTGGCTCCGCCGGGGTGGAAGCTCCCCGCCGAGGCCACGTAGGCGTCCGGGCCGCTATCCAGGCAGCAGAAGTCCGGGATCTTGTTGAACGGGTTGATCGGGTACCACGCCGTGAACATCGTGTCGCCGAAGTTCCCCGACGTCCACCAGTTCCAGCAGTAGATGTCCGACTGCGGGAAGCGGCCGTGCGCCCGCTCGCCCGAGAGGATCGTGTTGCTGGTCCCGTCGGTGATGCTGGCCAGCGAGACGCTGCTGAGCATGAAGATCACGCCGTTGGTCTGCGTGTCGGGGTACGTCGTGCCGAACTGGCAGGACGCCGCCGCGGCGGCCGAGGAGGCCGTCAGGCCGTACCACTGGAACCAGGTCGCCGGTGCAGGCGGCGTACGACGAGTAGTACATCGGCAGCGCCGTGGCGGTGACCGTCCCGGCCGGATAGGTGTAGGTCAGCCCGGTCATGACCGGGTCGCTGGGGCACCACAGGACCGACTGGCCGACGCCGGAGACGGTGGTGTTCTGCGGCGTGAACATGTTGACGCTGAAGTTCACCGAGTTGAAGACGGTGGACTGCTCGAAGAAGTTGGAGATGGCGACCAGCCAGCTGCCGCTGGTGTAGCAGGCGTTGCTGGCGCTGGGGTTGATCTGGTACTGGATGCCCAGGGGGAGGTTGTTGTTGGAGCTGACGTAGTTGTGGATGGCCAGCCCGATCTGCTTGAGGTTGTTGGTGCACTGGGCGCGGCGGGCGGCCTCGCGAGCCGACTGGACGGCGGGCAACAACAGGGCGATCAGGACGGCGATGATGGCGATGACGACGAGCAGCTCGATGAGCGTGAAGCCGCGCCTCGAAGAACGAGGAGAAGGAGAGTCGGTCATTTCGAGACTCCGCAACTGAGGGATGGAATGAAAAGAGGTCGAAGGTCGTAACACGTTCCAAGAACCGACGGCGATCAAGTAGGATCCGACGGGGATCAGCAAGCAAACGGTGGGCCCGGTTACTTGGTCTTGGCTGCGTCATTCTCGTACAGCTTCTTCTTGATGCTCTGGGGGCCGGCTCCCTTTTTTGTTGACATTTTCGCCTTTTCCTGCGAGATATAATCCTTGACCTGCTCCTTGGAAGACGGAGCGGATCCGACCTCCGATGGGCTACAGCCGGACATCCACAGGCCGCCGACGAGGACGAGGGTGCTCATGGACGAGAAAGCGAGGCACGAGGCGGATCGGGACGACTTCATCGCGGTCAGTTCTCCAGGAAAAATTGCAGGTTCCGCACCGACAGGAAGCGGGCCCGGGCAACGCGGGCTCATGGGGCCCACCTGCAAGTGTGGATGGCGAGTCGTTGCCAGGTTCAGACCCGGTCGAACGCCGCGAACGGACGGGGCCGTTCAAGAACGCTCCGTAGGAGGCATTCCGCGTCCCCTCGACGCGCTTCGCGACCACTCCGGGACTGGACAGGGGACTCGCAGGTGGGCGCCGGGATCTTTCAGGCCCGGCGTTAAATGGCAAGTTGCGGGGTCATCGTGAGGACGAATCCAGTCAGGTCCTTGACTCTTCCGAGTCTGGAACACCCTGGGCAACATGATATCGTAGCCGGTTACCTTCGTAAAAAACCGTCAAGGTGAACAGTAAATGATGGTCTGGCGAAGGTAAGGAGTCAATACCCCAGAACGCCAGGAGCCCCGGTCGGCGTCCGCGAAGACGATCAATACGGGGCGTGGGGCCATCATGAAACGACCGTCAAGCTCGTGAGCACGTGTTGGCCAAGTCCTAAATATGGCGGAAATCATGATGTTGTATTCAGTTGAATTCTGTAAAGAATTAAAAGATTAAGACATCGAGGATTCTAATCAACTATGGAATTAGTATTTGATAACATCAGAAACCCCGGGCGGCGTCCGCGAGGACGACCGACCGGGGTCTGTGCATTCCTGCGACAGTCGGCTTGAGCGTGGAACACCGGCATTGCAGATCGCCGGGGCGGGCCGGAACCGACCGGACTCACGTCAATTGGAGGAGCCCGGCTCTGCCGGCGATCCGGACCGTCCCGCCGCGGCCGATCAGCGGCAGGGCCCGGCCCGACAGGGAGATCCGGGCCGGTCCGGTGCCGCCGGTCCGTCGCCCCGTCGTGGTCCGCACGACCAGTCGGCAGTCGAGGTCGTGGTCGTCGGTCATCAGTAGGCGTCGGAGCTGATGACCTCGCCGCCGCTGCGGGTAGAGAGCTGCTGGTAGACGCCCATCTGGGTGCCGGGGGCCAGAGTATACACGCCGCTGTTGTCGGTCACGCCGGTGGGCTTGCCGGTCGCCGGGTTGTAGGGCCAACTGCTGATCGACTCCTT
The DNA here is from genome assembly GCA_963771445.1 of uncultured Planctomycetota bacterium. Classification (GTDB taxonomy): domain Bacteria; phylum Planctomycetota; class Planctomycetia; order Isosphaerales; family Isosphaeraceae; genus JAKAUH01. Next base: position 240,912 of record CAVYTQ010000013.1, read on the forward strand.
GAGGAATCGGACCGATCCGTCGGCGAAGGCGGAGTTGGCGCCGCCGGGGTGGAAGCTCGAGGCACCCTCGACCCAGGTATAGTCGTACTCGTCGGCGATGTTCGGGCACCTTCTTGTAGGCGTTGATCGGGTAGAGCGTGGTGAAGATCGTGTCGCCCGAGACGCAGTCACCCCACCAGTTGAAGCACAGCGACTCGCTGGCGGAGAACAGCCCGTTGGCCTTCTCGGCGTAGAGCAGGGTGTTCGACGTGCCGTCGGTGATCGACGAGATGTTCGACGAGGGCCGTAGCGGAACACGCCGTTCATGCTGTTGACGATCGGCTGGTACTGCCCGCAAGTGCTCATCGAGCGGGGTAGGTCACGCCGCAATAGAACAGGATCTCCGGGTACCACGTCCCGGCGCAACACGCGTAGCTGGTGTAGGCGACCGTCAGGTTGGGGTTGTCGCCATACGCCCCGAAGCTGCCCTTCTTGCCGGCGATCTGGCCGTCGCTCGGGCACCACAGGGTCGTCAGCCCGGTCGAGTAGACCGTGCTGTTGGGGCCGAATAGATGCTCCGGCTGAAGTTCATGGCGTTGTACAGCGGCATCTGCTCGAACTGCCCGAGCATCGACACGAACGTGCTCTGGTCCTCGACGTAAGCCGAAGCCGAACATGACGTCGGGCTTGAGGATGGCGCCGATCGGGAAGCTGCCTTGCTGGTCATGGTAGTTCATCGCCGCCAGGGCGATCTGCTTGAGGTTGTTGACGCACTGGGCGCGGCGGGCGGCCTCGCGGGCCGCCTGCACGGCCGGCAGCAAGAGGGCGATCAGCACGGCGATGATCGCGATGACGACCAGCAGCTCAATCAGGGTGAAACCTCGGGCCGAGATCCGTCGAGACAATCGTTTCATGGGTGTACCTCTGATTCACGGGAGATGCGGACAAGATGAGGATGATGACGACCAGACCCGCGGATCTGGATCACCGATGCGGACGGAGAGGAGGTGGGTGGGCGCCACGATCAGGGCGTCTTAGCCGGCGCGGCGGCGGGGACCTTCCCCTTGGCGGTCCCGGCGGCGGGCGCCTTCGATTTCAGCAAATCAAGCTTCTTGCGACTTCCCCCCTCGATCGCAGGGGTGTCAACCTGTGTGGCCTTCGGATCGTCGCAGCCCGTGGCGACAATAACGCAGGCCCCGGCAACGGCGCCGGCGCCGGCCCGCAGGAATGAACGCCGATCCATTGGCGAACATGAGGAGTTCGGCATGCTTCTACCTGATTGTGTATGTGACGAATGATGGATACCGCTGGGATGGCAGCGATACTGGCCCTTCCGCCGGGAGAGGAGGGACGGAGGGGACCGCGGTGACTGCGGATTCGGACGGTTCGTACCGGTGCCCGGGGACTCGGATCTTCATCCCCGATGGAGGGACATAGTAACTTCACGACCTGCGGCCGGGAAGACTCTAGTGGTGAAAAAAATCGCGGGGAATGGAGAAGAATGCCCCATGTAGGCTCGTTCCGAAATTCTTCGGAGGCATGGATAACGCAGGTTCGAGCCTGAAATCTCGGTCCGGAAACGCCGTGAGTCCGATGACCTTCGTGGACTTCTTGGGCCGGTCCCTTCGACCTGGGGCTCGCTTGATCCGACGGGTCACCTGCGGCGTGGGCGGTCCGGAACGAGCGGCCTGCGCGTCGATGCCTGGCGGACGTCGGCGTCGTCGGCGGCCCGGCGCGCCGATCGCATCGCGAGGGGTCGGGGCTGTTGCGGTGAGCGTGGCGGAGAATCCGAAGGACTTCTTGGCGACGCCCTGGAACGGGTCGCGGGTCCGCACCCACTCGGGAGGCAGGGCGGTATCGGGCGAGAAGTCGGCGACCGAGTGCGAGTCGCAGACGCCCGATGCGCGGGTGTCGAGCACGAATGTGGCGGTCAGGGTGTAGCGGCCGACCGGCAGGGCGGGTACCTCGAGCGGCGGCAGGTGCTGGTTGCAGAGCTGTCCGCCGGTCCCCTCGACGCAGAGCGGGGGGTAGGCGATCGTCATGGGGACACCGGGCACGTCGACGGGCGTCACGCAGACCTCGGCCCGCCGCACGCACGCCTCGGCCCGGCCCTTGCTGCGGACGAAGCCGACGAGCGAGGTGTCGAGCGCCAGCGCGACGAGCTTCTGCCGGGGATCGGAGCAGGTGATCTCGAAGTCCTGGACGAGCTGGAATTTCTCGACGGCCGAGCCGGTGCAGCCCAGGTAGCTGTTGGCCGCAGCGGTGCCGGTCATCGAGGTGGCCAGGACGTTGGTCGAGGGGGTGGTCACGTCGATGAAGCCCCCCTCGGCGCGGGCCAGCTTGTGGGCGTGCGGCGTGACGCATGCGCTCCGGGTGTGGAGGGTGATGGTATAGGTCGGCGGGGTGGCCGTGCTCTCCGGTGGCGTGGGCAGGGCCGGGGCCGTCGGCGGCTGGGCATGTAACGCGGCAGCCATCGCCAGGTTGAGCAGGCCCGCGGCGGTCACGGCCTTCCATCCGGTCATCAATCGACCCTCCTGGTCTCCGCGGGTCCCCTCGGGGCCGCGGTCACGATCGCTTCCCGCAACGTCGGCCGGCAGAGGCCGTCAGAACAGGAAGATGATGTCAAACCCCATCGTCAACTGGCTGTTGCGCGTCCCGTCGTTGTACGGGTGCGTGAACTGGGCCCAGTCGTAACGGACCTCGGGGCGAATCCAAAGATCGGCCCGAGGCTTGTAGACCAGCCCCAGCGTCATCTCGTGATAGTTATCGGCATTGCCGGTCGCCAGGCCGTAGGGGTCCCAGAAGATCTCGCTCCGCCAGACCGCCGTCACCTTGGCGGTGAGATTGTAGAGGAACCAGTTCACGAGGCCGTGATAGGCGGCCGAGTGGCGGCGGTACGGGTTGGCGCCATAGCCCAGGATCTGGGGGTCGAAGACATGGTCGGTCTCGACCGCCTGGAGCAGCTTGGGCGTCCACTGGTAGGTCAGAACGCCGACGAGATACCCCCGCATGCTCTTGTTGTAGTAGGGGTTGGGCCGGCCCGGCAGGAATCCCGGGCCGGGGACGCCGACCGGCAGGTCGGTGGCGTTTGCCGGCGGGAAGACCGGCAGTTGGTCGTAGGCGGCCGCGCCGCCGATGACGAGGTTCAGCTTCTGGTCGGGCGACGTCCAGGTGAAGCCGCCGATGTAACCCCACTTGTACGGCTCGTTGGGCCAGCGGTCGAACCCGTCGATCGTGCCGCTGAAGACGTTGAGCCGGCTGTGGACGTGCAGGTTGGCATAGGCGCCGAAGAAGGTGAATGGCGTGTAGTTCATCGAGTAGGGGACCGACAGCAACGGGCGTGAGATGGCCTGCGGGCTCTCGAAACCGGTGAGCGAGAAGAACCGCCCGGCGCGGATGTCCAGGCCCTGCGGGGTCAGGATCGGGCAGATGGACCTCGCCGTAGATCTGCGGCAGGTCCAGCCCGGCGAAGTGGTTGTTGGCGAATGCGTGATCGAAGAGGCCGTAATCCTTGGTGAACTGCCAGTCGTTGCCGAAGAGCATGTCGAAGCGGAAGCCGAAGTTGACGCTGTCGCTCGGCGTTGAGCGGGTTCTCGATGGTGAGGTAGTACTGGTTGCCCATCCACTGGTTGGCGAGGTGGTTGGGGTAGACGCCGAAGTTCTCGCCGGTCGCCGGCATGCCGTTGGCGTTGCCGGTGAAGCTGTTCTGGATCCAGCCGTAGACTCGGTAGGGTTTGTCGGTCAGCCCGAGGGCCTTGTTGAGGGTGAGCGGGGTGGGTGCCGACGAGACGTTGGTGACCACCCCCGGCGGCTGTGCGCCGGGGGCGAGGGCTGCTCGGCCAGGCTTTCGGCGGCGCCCGGAGTACCGATATTGCCGACAGAAGCCGATGTTCCTCGGTGCCGGTTGCCGCTAGGCGATCCCGCCGGGGCGGTCGCGGACGGCTGTTGCATCCGCCGCGCCCGGGTCACGAAGAAGTCCCGGACCCGCGATCGGCGCCCCGCCGCGGCCGGGAGGTCCGCTTCGCCTCGCCGAGGCTGGGCGGGTGCAGCCACCTGATCCGACTGCCACCAGCCTCCGCCCGCCGGCATTGGCCCAGGGGAGTCCGCTCCAGAAGCCGGCCGGGAGGACCGCCCGGCGGCGCAGGATCGTCTCCCCCGGCGGCGCCGGGCGTGACCAGGAGCAGAAGGCTCGCCCCGAAAATCAGGGCTCGCCGGACTCTCGAGGCGTCTGGGTAAGGCATGCGGGCGGCATGTTCCTCTCGTCCCTTTTCCCGCAGTCCGACACCGCCGCCTCGGGCCTGAGAATCCCGCCTTGCTGGGGTGCGCCGACCCGCGACCCCTGTCAGGTGATCGTTTGCGTCCGGGTGGCGGCTGTGCCGGTGCAATGTCCCCAGATCGAATGATCGGCTCCGGGGCTGTTCTGGGTCCACAAATTGTATCGGTTAAGGGGAGTCTTCGGCCTTGTCGCGACGATCAGGGTACGACCAGCGACAGGTAGGGTAGTCCGAGTCCGAGGAGCGTCCCGAGGAAGATCAGGCCGAAGATCAGTCCGAGTCGCCAGAAGTCCTTGCGGGGGATGAACCCACTCCTAAAATAGACCGGTGCCGGGCCGGTGGCGTAAGGCGTGATGACGCCCATCAGGCCGATCGAGTAGGCGAGGAGCAGGGCGAAGACCGGGACGTTCATTCCGGGGTAGCCCGCACCGGCGGCGAGGATTGGCGGCAAGACCACGACGGTATGGGCTGTGAGGCTGGCAAAAGCATAGTGGACGACGACGAAGAACGAGACGAGCGCGACGAGCACCAGCACGGCAGGCTGGCCGATCAGCAGGCGCGAGACGGCCCCGGCCGCCCAGCCGACGACGCCCACACGGTTGAGTCCGTCCGCCAGGGTCAACAAGGTGGCGAAGTAGACCATAGTGTCCCAGGCCGCGCGATTGCCGGTGATCTCATTCCAGTTGAGGACTCGCAGCAGGACCATCACAACGACCACCGCCAGGATCGTGGTGGCCGGGTGGATCCATGATGAGCCGAAGACCCAGAGGGCGAACGCGGCCAGGACGAGCAGGGCCATACTGATCTCGCGTCCCGAGAGCGGGCCCATCCGCCCCAGCTCGGCCTGGGCCCAGGCGGGTACGTCGGGGCTGAAACGGACCTCGGGCGGATAGATCACGTACACGGCCAGGGGCAGGAGAGCGATCAGCAGCGCGCCGACCGGCAGGACGCCGAGCATCCACCGCGACCAATCGACCTCGAGGCCCAGCTCGCGCTTCATGAGGCCGACGGCGAGCAGGTTGGGCGCCAGCGCGGTGAGGAACATGGAGCTGGTGACCGCGGTGGCGGCGAAGGCGGTCCACATCAGATAGCCGCCGATCCGGCGGGCGGTGGGTCCGGGCGCCGAGTCGTAGAGCGCCGGGATGCCGCGCACGATCGGGTAGATCACGCCCGCGCTGCGGCCCGTGTTCGACGGCGTGACCGGCGCGAGCGCCAGGTCGGCCAGGGTTACGGCGTAGCCGAGCCCCAGCGTGCTCTTCCCCATGATCCGGACCAGGGAGAGCGCGATTCGTCGGCCCAGGCCGGTCTTCTCATAGCCCAGCGACAGGGTGAGCGATCCGAAGATGAGCCAGACGGTACTGTCGCCGAAGCCGCTCAGCGCCCACCTGATCGAGTCGGCCGGTTTCGTCTCGACGTGGCCGAGCACCGCGGCCGCGGTCACGCCGATCAACCCGACGGCGGCCGGCGGCAGCGGCTCGAGAACCAGCGCGACGATCACGCCGGCGAAGAGGCCCAGGTATCGCCATCCGTTGATCGAGAGGCCCGCGGGAGCGGGGAACAGCAGAAACCCCAGCCACACCACGAGCGGCGCAGCGAACCGCCCGGATGTGTTGAGACTGCGACCGGACAAGCGACGAACCCCCGCGGCGATTTCCTGGTGCCTCACGTGGTGGGGAGGCCAGTCTATGCGATCGGCGGGCGGATGCAATGGCCCGGGGCTAGCATGCGCGGACGAATGCGCGAAGCGGTGAAGTCGCGGACCAGCGCCGATACAATCGGGTCCGGCCGGGGGCCGGTGGGATCTCGCGGAGCTGAAACGTGGAGGGCCGGCCGACATGCCGACCGGGGACGATCGGCGAACGCAGAGATGGTCGCCGCGGCAGATGGTCGCGGCGGCCCTAGTCGTCCAGCTCGTGCTCACGCTGGCCACGGTGGCGTTCCGACGTCAGCGGGGGCCGGATGACACCGACATTTACGAGCGGTATGCGAGGCTCGTCCTGGCGGACCGGGTGCCCTATTGCGATTTTCGGGTCGAGTATCCACCGCTGGCGGTGCCGTTGTTCGTCGTGCCCGCACTGATCGGTGGCGGAAGGGATGCGTATCGGATCGCGTTCGCGGTCGAGATGTTCCTCTTCAACGCTGCGACGGTGTGGGCCGTCTCGGCGTGGGTCGAGCGACGCGAGGGGCCGACGCGCGTTCCGTACCGGCTGGTCCGATACACGTTGTTTTACCTGTGCCTGTCGCGGTTGATCGTGATGCGATACGACGCGGCGGCGATGTTCGCCGGTTTCGCTGCCGCGGCGTGGTGGCATTCCGGTCGGCCGGGACGGGGTGGGATCGCCGCGGCGCTCGGAACGCTCCTGAAGATCTACCCAGCGGTCGTCGGGGTCGTGGCGATTGCCCGCGACCTCACCGGGCGGGACCCCGGCCGATGGCGAGGAATCCTGGGGTTCGCCGCGACATTTTTGCTTGGCGCGCTGGCCTGGCTGGCGGCTGGGGGCGCGGTGGGCGTTGCGGCGTCGCTGAGATACCACGTCGATCGCGGTTTCGAGCTCGGCAGCGTGTATTCCGGGCTGCAGATGCTGGCCGCCCGGGCCGTTGGAGCCGAGATCGAGGTCATTCGTCACCGCGCGGCATGGTCGTCAGTCACGGCGTGGACCGCTCGCCTGCTGCCGCTCGTCTTCCCGATCCAGGCGGCGGCCGTGCTGGTGGTGGCGCTGACCTTCGTCCGCCGCGGGCAGGATGACGGAATGAGGTATTCGGCGGCGGCGATCCTCGCCTTCGTCGTCACGGGCAAGGTCTTCTCGCCGCAGTATCTGATCTGGCTGGTGCCGTTCATGGCAGTGCTGGAAGTGCCGTGGTCGCGAAAGGCGGGCTGGATCTTCGCGGCCGGCTGCGCGGCCACGCTCGCCGCGCCGGCGCTCGTTGCGTCGTTTCCCCGCACGGGGATCATGGTGATTCTGGCCTACAACTTCAAGAACGCCTTGTTCTTGTGGCTGCTGGCGCTCCTGACGTTCGCCAGGGACGGCGCTCCGGCCGCGAGATGAGTCTCGGAAAGTTCAGCAGAGAAACGGTCGATGCCGCCAACGGAATGCTGCTCCGCGGTATTCCATTGATAGAGGGCGTCCAAATTCCGGTGACCGAGTCGAGATCTTTTCTCCTGCCTTTCCAGGAACCATTCCTTCAGGATCTCCGGGCTGTACGTTGAGGGCCGACCGAACGTGATGGACGGGCCGAGGCAACGAGAGACCCTGACGGTGCAGGACGAGCGAGCGGCGCGCGAGGCCTTCATCCGCGCGTCGTATGCGGGGCTCTTCCGGTGGTTCTGCCGCATGGTTGGGTCTTCCGATCGAGCGGCCGATCTGACCCAGGCGACGTTCGCGGCGTTCTGGGAATCTGCCGACCGAATCCGGGGTGGCGTCGAGCAGCGGACCTGGCTGTATGCGATCGGTCGGAACCTCTGGCGGAAGCAGCGGCGGGACGTGCGGGCGTTCGTGCCCGACGCGGTCGAGTGGGTGGCCGACTCGACCCCATCGGCCGAAAGCCGGGCCGAGGACAGCGAGTTCCGCGAGGCGGCCGAGCGTGCGATCGGCGAGCTGCCGGCCGACCTGCGCGAGGTGTTTACGCTGCGGTTCTGGCAGGGCTTCGAGTACGACGAGATTGGCGCGATCCAGGGTGTGGCGGCGGGCCTGGCGCGCTGGCGATATTTCGCCGCCCGCCGTCGACTTCACCGCAAGCTTGCGGCCTGGGACCCCAGTCGCCACCGGGCCGAGGAGGATCAGCATGCGCATTGAAAGCGATTCCGATTCTGGAGCATTGGATCCGGCGTCCCTCGAACATCGCCTGCACGCGATCGACCCGCCGCCAGTCCCCGAGGATCTTCTCGACCGCTGCCTGGCGACGGTCCCGCGGACCATGGCGGACCTCGCGGATCGCCCCGCCACGCGAGCCGGAAAGAGCCGGGGCGGTTGGCGAGGACGCCTGACGGCCACGGCGGCGGCCGTGCTGCTGACGACGGTCTCGGCAATCGTCACCCGGCCCCGGCCGGCCGACGCCGCCAGCCTGTTGCAGGAGGTGCGGCAGGCCGAGATCCGGGTGGCGGCCTCGCACACGGTCCGGGTCCTGAAGGGGACCGGCGACACCCGCCGCGAGGAAGTCTGGTTCGCCCGCGACCGCGGCCGGCGCGAGGAGATCCGCATCAACGACCAGCCGACGGCGACCGTCGTGCAGACCCGGCGCTGGGTGTTCCGCTGGGATATCCGCGATCACCTGGTCGCCGCCTGGTCGACCGAGCTGAACGCCGGTCATCGCGGGCCGAACGACTCCGACGGCCGTGTGTTCAGCGGCGAGGAGATGGTCCGGTGGGCCGAGAAGCACCGCGCCGAGGTCCATTTGGAATCCGCGACGCTCGACGGCCGCAAGCTCCGCAAGATCACCCTCCGATGGCCCGGTCCCGACAGCGGCGGCACCTTCCCACGCGACGAGTCGATCTGGTTCGAGCCCGACACGCTGCGGCCCGTCCTGCACCAGGTGGCCTACGACGACGGAAAGAGCCATGAGGTCCAGACCGACTATCCCGAGCCGGGTGCCATGCCCGAGGACCTGTTCACCTTCCGGCCGCCCCCGGACGTCACCATCGAAATCAACGATCCCGACCTGGGCCGGCAGGTCTATTCCGAAGGCCGAACGGGAGGCAACCCATGAAACGCAGATACGTCCCCGGGCGAAAGTCCGTCATGATCGGGCTCGCCGCGCTGGGTGGCCTGGCCGCCTGGCTGTCGGCCCGAGGCGCCGACTCGCCCGAATCGCGCGAGATCAAGGACCGGCTCAGGAAGCAGGCCGCGCGGATCACCAGCCTCGAGGTCGAGTACCGACGCGAGATGACCACGCCGCTGAAACCCGAGCAACTGCTCGCCATGGCCGAGTTCCGCAACCAGGCCTTCCTGCCGAATGACGTCTGGCACGAGGCGTTCAAGGGCCGCAATCGGTTCCGTCGCGAGAGGAATCCTGAGCGAGTGAAGATCCTCGGCAAGACCGATGAGTTCGGCATCATGGTGCCGCCGCCGGTTGATCCGAAATCCACGCCCGAGGTCCAGGAGAACCAGAAGAAGCTGATCAAGGAATACGAGCGTACGTCGGGCGCAATGAAGGGCGAGAAGGCCCGCGGCACCAATCGGATCGCGTTCGACAATCAGCCGGAGAAGGACGTCACCCGCGCCTATAACGGCCGGACGCTCTGGCACCGGACGCCCGAGTCGGACAAGCTCGCCGCCTACCAGGTCTGGTCCGCGAGCTCGAAGGTCAACTGGTTCCAGATCTCGCCGTATCAGGAGGCGACCGGCCTCCACGTGCCCGATCCGTCGGCCGAGGCCATGATCGCGAAGGTGCAGTCGATGTTCCGGGTCGCGGACCTGGTGATCGAGCTGAATTACCAGCTCGAGGAAAAGACCGAGGTCGTGGATGGCGCGACGTGCGTAATCCTCGCCGGCAGCCTGAACTCGCTGATCCCGACGGGCTACTCCCCGGGCCGGGTCACCGACCGGATCTGGCTCGACCGCGACCACGGCCTGGCCGTCCGCAAGCGCGAGATGGCCAGGGACGGCCGCGTCAGCCGCCGGTGGATCAATACCGAGCTGCGCGAGGTCGAGCCGGGCCTGTGGCTGCCGATGCACTGCCGCGGCGAGCAGTTCGCCGACGATGCACCCGACGGGTGGAAGGAAAAGCCCGTGATGATCGATGAAGTTCGCGTCAGGAAGCTCGAGGTCAACAAGGTCAAGGACGAGCTATTCGACATGACCCCGCGGAAGGCCGACCGCATCGAGGACCTGCGGGGATTGTTCGGCGATAAGAAGTAGAACGCCCCCCGCGATTGGCGCCGCCGGCCCTCCGCGTTACGGTTGTTTTGGTATCGAACGTGCAAGGACAAACCCGGATTCTGCCGAACCGGGTGGGTGGTCCCCGCCCGGCATTCGGAGGGGAGTCACGAGGGTCACGGGTCGAACCATGGCGATCGAAAGGCGCGGGGAGCCGGCGCGTACGGGCGGAGCTCCTCCCACGCGCGTGGTAATCGAGGGTGTCCGACCCGAGATCGACTGCGGGCAGTTCCCCATCAAGCGGACGGTGGGCGAGGATGTCGTCGTCGAGGCAGACATCTTTGCCGAGGGACACGACCTGTTGACGGCGGTCGTGCAATACCGCGCGGCGGGCTCTTCCGAATGGAAAGAGGCCCCGATGGTGCCGGCCGTCAACGACCGTTGGAGCGGGGTTTTCCGCATCGACTCGCTCGGCCGGCACGAGTACACCATCACAGCCTGGGCGGACCGGTTCCGCACCTGGCTGCGCGACCTGGGCAAGAAGGTTGACGCCGGGCAGGACGTTGCCAGCGAGCTGCTCGAGGGGGCCGAGCTGGTCCGTCAGGCGGCCGGTCGGGCCAAAGGCCCCGAGGCCGAGTGGCTGACGCGGCGCGGCGGACGTCACTCGCGAGCCGGGAGGATCAGCCGGCCCGGATTCGCGCGGCGCAGGATCCGCAGCTCGCCGCGGCGATGGCCGTGTTTCCCGACCGCTCGGGCGGTCGGACCTACGGGCGGGTTCTCGGCGTCCTCGGCGAGCGCGAGCGGGCCCGCTACGGCGCCTGGTACGAGATGTTCCCTCGATCGGCCGCGACCGAGCCGGGGCGGCATGGCACGTTCCGCGACGTCGAGGCGCTCTTGCCGTACGTCGCCTCGATGGGATTCGACGTGCTGTACCTGCCGCCGATTCACCCAATCGGCCGGAGCTTCCGCAAGGGACCCAACAACACCCTCGACGCCCAGCCCGAGGACCCCGGCAGCCCCTGGGCGATCGGCTCGGAGCAGGGGGGGCACAAGGACATCCTGCCCGAGCTGGGGACGTTCGACGACTTCGACCGGCTGGTCGCCGCCGCGGGCAAGCTCGGCATCGAGGTCGCGCTCGACATCGCCTTCCAGGCCTCACCCGACCATCCTTATGTTCGGGAGCACCCGCAGTGGTTTCGCCACCGGCCGGACGGCTCGATCAAGTACGCCGAGAACCCACCCAAGAAATACCAGGATATTTACCCGATCGACTTCGAGTCGAAGGACTGGCGGGCGCTCTGGGACGAGCTGCGCGACGTCTTCCTGTTCTGGCTCGATCGCGGCGTGAAGATCTTCCGCGTCGACAACCCCCACACCAAGCCGTTCCCGTTCTGGGACTGGGTCATCGCCGAGGTCAAGGCGCGCGACCCCGAGGCGATCTTCCTGTCGGAGGCGTTCACCCGGCCCAAGGTGATGCGCAGGCTGGCGAAGGGCGGATTCACCCAGTCCTACAGCTATTTCACCTGGCGTACGGCGAAGGCCGAGCTGACCGAATATTTCACCGAGCTGACGCAGACCGCTTCGGTCGACATCATGCGGCCGAACCTCTTCGCCAACACGCCCGACATCCTGCACGAATATCTCCAGTACAACGGCCGCGCGGGATTCCAGGTGCGGCTGGCGCTGGCGGCGACGCTCGGGGCAACCTATGGCATTTACGGCCCGCCGTTCGAGCTGCGCGTGGGTCAGGCCGTGCGGCACGGGTCCGAGGAGTACCTCGACTCCGAAAAATACCAGGTGCGGCATTGGAATCGCGATGATCCCGCGAGCCTGCGCGATTACATCACACGGATCAATACGATCCGCCGCGACAACCCGGCGTTGCACCACGACCGCAACCTGCGGTTCTACCCGTGTGACAATGACCAGATCCTGTTCTACGGCAAGGCGACGCCCAACCTGGCGAACGTCGTGCTGGTCGCGGTTAACCTCGACCCGCACAACGTCCAGTCGGGCTGGGTGCGCCTGCCCCTGGCCGACCTTGGACTACCCACCGGGCCGGGCGAGACGTACCAGATGCACGAGCTGATCGGCGACGCCCGCTACCTCTGGAGCGGCGAGTCGAATTTCGTGCTGCTCGACCCGGCCTCGAGCCCGGCGCAGGTCTTCCGCGTGCGGCGGAAGATCCATTCCGAAAAAGATTTTGATTATTACCAGTGAGCCGGAGACCCGCCGGCCGGAGCCATCGACCATGACGATACTGCGCGGGACGAGGCGGAGGCGGAGGCGGCGACGGCGTGCTGGACGGCGACGGCCGAGCGGAGCTCGAGCGCCAGGCGTTGCCCGAGTTCCTCCGCAGGCAGCGGTGGTATGCCGGCAAGGCCCGTTCGCTCGAATCGGCCCGGATCGTTGAGGCGGCCCGGCCGCAGGACTTCCCCGAGGGCACGCTGTTCTTCCTCGTCGAGGTCCGCTACGGCGACGGGGCGAGCGACACCTACTTCATCCCCGCGCGGCTGGCCGGCGGGCCCGAGGCCGAGCGGCTGGCCCGCGAGTCCCCCGGGCGGGTGATCGCTCGGTTCGGAGGCGGAAAGGGCCAGCGCGTGCTCTACGACGGCATGGCCGATCCCGAGGTATGCCAGGCGATGCTCGATGCGATCGCCGACGAGCGCGTGCTCCGCGGCGAATCGGGCGAGATCCGCGCCGTCCGCACCGCGCAGTTCGATGAGGCCCGCGGGCCGGCCGGCGCCAGGCTCGACGTCATCCTCGGCAAGGCCGAGCAGAGCAACACCGCGGTGATGTTCGGCCGCCGGCTGATCTTGAAGGCATTTCGCCGAGTCGAGCCCGGGATCAACCCCGACTTCGAGATCGGCCGGTTCCTGGGCGAGAGGACGGATTTCGACCGCGTGCCGAAGGTTGCAGGCGCGGTGGAGTTTCACCGAGGCGGCGCCGAGCCGACCTCGCTGGCGATCCTGCAACAGCTCGTACCCAACCAGGGCAACGGCTGGGAGCACGCCCTCGACGAGCTGAAGGGCTACTATCAGCGCGCTGCAGCAAAGGAGCCGACCGGCGAACTGGCCCTCGACCCCGCGGCTTCTTACCTCGAGATGGCCGATCGCGAGCCGCCATCGGCGGTGCTCGAGCTGATAGGCGCCTATACAAAGGCCGCCGCGCAGCTCGGCCGCCGGACCGCCGAGCTGCACCGCGCGCTGGCCAGCGACTCGAAGGACGCCGCCTTCACGCCCGAGCCGATCAGTCGCGGCGACCTCGAGGCACTGAGCAGCGCAGGTCGACGACGAGTGCGATCGGCGCTCGGCGTGTTGAAGGACCATCTCGACCAGCTCGACTCGGACACCGCGAAGACGGCCCGTCGGGTCCTCGATGGCGGCGACCGCCTGCGCGAGCGGATTCGCCCGCTGCCAGAGATCAAGGCCAGCGTGGTCAAGACCCGGGTCCACGGCGACTATCACCTCGGCCAGGTGCTGCGGTCCGACGACGATTTTATCATCCTCGACTTCGAGGGCGAGCCCGCGCGCAGCGTCGAGGAGCGCCGCGAGAAGCGGTCGCCGCTCAAGGATGTCGTCGGCATGCTTCGCTCGTTCGACTACGCCGCTTATGCCGCGCTGTTCGATTTCGTCAAGGATCGCCCCGGCGACTTCGCCCGGCTCGAACCGTGGGCGAAGCTCTGGCGCGCCTGGACCTGCGCAATCTTCTGGCGTGAATATCGCGAAGCCTCGGGCAAGGCACCCTACCTTCCCGACGATGCCGGGGCCCTGCGGCTCTTGCTCGACGCCAATACCCTCGACAAGATCCTTTATGAGCTCCTCTACGAGCTGAACAACCGACCGGACTGGGTGCGGATCCCGCTCCAGGGAATCGCCGCACTGGTTGATCGCAGTCCATCGCCGACGGCAGCCGAGCCAACCGAGCCCGTCAGCTCTCGCCTGAGCGATTTCGACCTCTACCTACTCGCGGAGGGGACGCATTACCGGTCTTACGAGAGGCTCGGGGCGCACGTCTCCGAGCGTCGGGGGACTCGAGGCGTGGATTTCGCGGTCTGGGCGCCGAACGCCGAGGCGGTGTCGGTGGTCGGCGAATTCAACGGCTGGGACGTCTTGGCCAACCCGATGGAGCCACGGGGCGAGAGCGGCATATGGGAGCGATTCATCCCCGGTGTCGAGCCGGGGCGCTCTACCGCTATTCGATCCAGCCTCGGGGCTCGAGCCAGCGGGTTGAGAAGGCCGACCCCTACGGATTCTACGCCGAGCTCCGGCCGGGCACGGCGTCGCGCGTATGGGACCTCTCGCGATACCAATGGAGCGACCGCGACTGGATGGCCGCCCGCTCCAGGGCGGAGCGCCGGACGCCCCGATGTCGATCTACGAGGTGCATCTGGGCTCGTGGATGCGCGTACCCGAAGAAGGCAATCGCTGGCTCTCTTATCGCGAGGTCTCGCCCAAGCTCGCCGACTACGCGCAGGAGATGGGTTTCACGCACGTCGAGCTGCTCCCCGTCGGCGAGCACCCATTCGACGGCTCCTGGGGTTACGAGCAGATCGGACCCTATGCCCCGACCAGCCGGCTGGGCACGCCGGATGACTTCCGGTTTCTGGTTAACACGATGCACCAGCGGGGGATCGGCGTCATCCTCGACTGGGTCCCCGCGCACTTCCCCAACGACCGCCACGGGCTGGCGCTGTTCGACGGAACCCATCTCTACGAGAACTCCGATCTCCGGCGCAGCCTTCACAAAGAGTGGAACACGTTCGCATACGATTACGTCCGGCCCCAGGTCGCCAATTTCCTGATCAGCAATGCGCTGTACTGGCTCGACGTCCATCACATCGACGGGCTGCGAGTCGACGCCGTGGCATCGATGCTGTACCTCGACTATTCGCGCAAGCCGGGCGAGTGGGTCCCGAACGAATTTGGCGGCCGGGAGAACCTCGAGGCAGTCGCCTTTTTCCGCCGGCTGAATGACCGGGTGCACGCCGAGTTTCCCGACACGGTCATGATCGCCGAGGAGTCGACGTCCTGGCCGATGGTCTCGCGGCCGACGAGCATGGGCGGCCTGGGTTTCGACATGAAGTGGGACCTGGGCTGGATGCACGACACGCTCCGCTACCTGGCCGACGATCCGATCAATCGCAAGTACCACCACGACCTGCTCACATTTCGCGGTATGTACGCGTTCAATGAGAACTTCGTGCTGCCGCTATCGCACGACGAGGTGGTGCATTTGAAGGGCTCGCTGGTCAACAAGATGCCCGGCGACGACTGGCGAAAGTTCGCCAACCTGCGACTGCTGTTCGGCTGGATGTACGCCCAGCCGGGCAAGAAGCTGCTGTTCATGGGCGACGAATTCGGCCAGTGGCACGAGTGGAACCACGACGGCAGCCTGGAGTGGCACCTCCTCGACGGACCGCTCCATCGCGGCCTGAAGCGATGGGTCCGCGACCTGAACACGACGCACCGTGGCGAGCCCGCGCTGCACCAGCAGGATTTTCGGCCCGAAGGTTTCGCCTGGGCGGACGTGAGCGACGCCGAGCAGAGCGTGATCGGCCTGTTCCGACGCGGGTTCGCGGCCGAGGACGTCCTTTTGATCGCGTGCAACTTCACTCCAGTGCCGCGGCACAATTACCGCTTCGGCGTCCCGCGTGCCGGTTTCTGGGCCGAGGTGCTCAACTCCGACGCCGCGCTCTACGGCGGCAGCGGGCAGGGGAATATCGGCGGCGTACAAACGGCACCGGTCGGCTGGCACGGCCACCTGCAGTCGGTGAACCTGGTGCTGCCGCCGCTCGGGATGGTCGCACTCAAGTGGGCGGGGAACCGGGCCTGACGACCATATCCCCGCGGTTCCGGCTTGCCTCGCGACGTCCATCCGTTAGGCTGGAGTGATCGGCGCGGCGTCTCGCCCCGATTTTGAAGCGTCGGATCGGGTCCCCTCCGCGAGCCGCGGGCATGAGCATGTCCTACACCGCGCTAGTCCAGGGCTTCACGCCTCAGCGCAACCCGCTGTGCCGGCCGTACGAGGTCGACCGGGTGTTGCACCGCTGCTTCCGCTCGGACATCCTCCCTGATCGCGCCGACCATCCGAGGTTCCAAGAGGCCGACATCTTCGGCGGGCTCTACCTGACGTCCCGGCTCTGGAAGGACCGGATCGAGGCGCCCGCAGTCCGACCATCCCCACGAGACGCTCCTCGACATGCTCTTCTGGGACGATACGTTCCCCCGCAAGCCGTTGTGCATCCTGGGCATGGTGGGCTCGGGCAAGTTGACGCTGATCGACTACTACCTTAGGTGTTACTGCCCCACCCGGGGGACCCGCCAGGTCGATTTCGACCGCAAGCTCGTCCTGTACTTCGACGCCCGCACGATCCGCGATAACACCGATTTTTACCACCGGTTCTTCCTGTACCTCCAGTCCGAGATGCGCGCCCGGTGCCTCGAGCGAGGATTCGACCTCGACGAGGCCGTCCGCCGTCGGCCGACGCAGCCGCAGAACGTCCGCCAGTGGGTCCACGCCGCGCTCGAGGAGCTGACACGAGCACCCGCCAGGCCGTCGTCCGGGTTTGCTCCTGCGTCGCCGTTTCATTACGTGGTGCTGGTGGTTGACAACCTGGATCAGTCTTCAATCGACGTGCAGATTCGCGCGATCACCGAGGTCGAGCAATGGCTGCGGACGCCCGCGATCCGCCTCGGCCGCGCGATCCTACCGATGTGGCCGAGCACCTTCCGCAAGCTCCAGAATCACCAGTTCAACCTGCTGCACGGTGCGCGGGTCTTCGAGATCGGCCCGATCGATAGCCGCGAGCTCATGGCGAACCGAGAGCGAGCTGTCGGAGAATCGCTCCAGCGTCACGCGACCTCGGGCTCGCACTCCGTCGTCGACTACATCGCCCAGATGACGCGGCTGGGGCACGAGCGCCTGCTGCCGCGGATCAAGTCGCTGGCGCACGAGAACCTTCGGCTGACCCTGGCCCTCTGGGAATCGTTCCTCTGCGGCGATGCGGCCTACGGCATCTGGAAGCAGATGAAGCACAACCCCGACTCGCGGCGCAGCTACGATTACGAGCTGCTCGACGCGCTCTTGGTCGGCACCAACGACGCCTTCGACCACGACGAGCACCGGATCGCCAACCTGTTCGCCATGGGGGCCGGCCGGGTCCGGCCGCGGGATCTACTGATCGGCCACCATGCGCCTCCAGCTACTGGCACAGGACCGGCACTCGCAGGGCGACCTGCACCAGGCGCTCCGGAGCCTCGGCTACGCCGAGGCGAATATCCAGGTCGTGGAGAAGTCGCTCCTGACCTTCAACTTCCTCCATGAGGAGCCCGCGGGCGGGAAGAAGGTCGAGTACGAGATTCACGAGGACGTCGTTCGTGAGTACCTCTCGCTGCGGTTCGAGCCGGCGTACGTCGACAACGTGGCCATGGTGACGCCCGTTCGACCCGAAGTATCTGCCGCGGATGTCGCGGACGCGGGGCGATCGCGCCGAGGACTTCACCCGCCGCGTCGCCACGACCGTCGCGTTCCTCGAGTTCCTTCGCGAGTGCGAGGATTCCTTCCGCGACCCGGGCGTCGTCGCGAACACATCGCGCGAGGTCTTCACCAAGGCCCTGGAATCGCTTCGAATCACCTGCCTTTGGAAGCCGATGGCTTTGCGCTACCAGGACCGGCTGGTCGGTCTGCGTGGCAGCGGCTACCTGCGGGGGATCGATCCCGGCTGGTGGGACTCGGCGATCGGCGACCCGCTCTTCGACCGGGCTCGCGAGGCGGACGATTCCCTGGGCCCGCCTGGGGTCTGACCCGGATCGCGGCCTGTCCTGCCCTCAAGGATTCCGCGCGACCCGGAATCCGAACCACCAGGGCAGCATCTGAGTCTCGTTCGGCCGCCACGAGACGCGAGCCGCCGAGCGAAGGCTCGGGGCTGGATCGTTCCATGACCCGCCTCGGAGCACTCGCGCCGCGCCGGCCGACGGCCCGGACGGGTCGATGCAGTCTGATGGATAGTAGGGCCCGTACCAGTCCCAGCACCATTCCCAGACGTTGCCGTGCATGTCGTGCAGGCCCAGCGCGTTGGCCTGCCACGATCCGACCGGCTGGACCGAGTCGCTCGAGTTCTCCTGGAACCAGGCGTTCCTGGGGAGGAGGGCCGGATCGTCGCCGAAGCAGTATGCCGCGTCGCTCCCTGCGCGGCAGGCATACTCCCACTCGGCCTCGGTCGGCAGGCGGTAGCCGATCCCGCCCCGGGCGACCACATTTTCACCCGCGATTCCGTAGTAGGGCGGCAGGCCCTGCAACTCGCTGAGCGCGTTGCAGAAATGGACCGCGTCGAGCCAGTTCACGCTCTCCATCGGTGCCGCGGGGTTGCCGTCGAAGTAGGGCCGCGCCGCATTCCCCATCAGCCGGCGATAATGGGCCTGGGTGACCGGGTAGACCCCCAGCAGGAAGTCGCGCGAAAATGTCACTCGTCGCACGGGTCCCTCGTCGCCGAAAGCGTCCGCGGCCGATCCCATGTCGAAAGAGCCGGCCGGAATCCGGGCGAGGACCAGGTCATCGTCGCCGGGCGGAAACGCGACGGTCGGCGACGCGTCCGCGGCCGAGCGCTCGCCGATCTGGAGGATTCGCAGGCCGCCCGCGGCCGGCACTCCGAGCAGCTCGCCGAGGTCGTCGGCCATTTCGCTCATCGAGTGATAGCGATGCTCGGGGCGCAGCGCAGTGGCCTTCCGGAATGCGACGTCGATGCGGCCGTCGATCCCAGGTCGGAGCGACGAGGGCACGACCGACAGGCCGTCCCGGATCTCACCGATGATCGCCGATCGGTTCTGGTCCTCGACTGGCAGCCGATAGGGGAACTCGCCCGTCAGCAATCGATACATCACGACGCCCAGCGAATAGATATCGGTCGGACGATCGACGGTCCCGTGCGAGCCGTCGAGCTGCTCGGGCGACATGTAGAGCAACGAGCCGAGCACCTGGTGTAGCTCGGTGATCCGCGCGTCGAGCGGCCGGTCGGTCAGAAGCGCCAGGCCGAAGTCGGCGACCCTGGGACGACCCTCGGCGTCGAACAGGACGTTCGTCGGCTTGATATCGCGGTGGACGACCCCGTGCCGGTGTGCGTGTTCCAGTCCCGTTGCGAGCGTCCTGACCAGCGCGAGCACGTCCTCGGCCGTCGCGACGCGATAGGCGGTGACGCGATCCTCGAGCGATCCTCCCGCGAGGAACTCCATCGTGAGGAATGGCGGCATATGGTCGACATCGTGGTCGAGGAGTTTGCAGAGGTGTTCGTGGTCGAGCCGCTTGACGGCCTCGACCTCGATCTGGAACCGGTCGAGCGTCTCGCGCGGCGGCCTGCCCGTCCCTCGCGGAACCTTGAGCGCGACCTCGCGATCGAGGCGGTAGTCCCATGCCCGGAATACCTCGCCCATCCCCCCGCCGCCGATGAGTTCGAGCACGTGATATCGGATCGTCCGGTTCAGCTCGGCCGGCCCGAAGGGCGCCGACGGCCGAAAGGGCCGCTGGCACGCGGGGCAAGGGTTCTCCTTCCCGAGATGCGGCGCCCTCAACCTCGACATAACGAAGGCAACGGGGATCGGTGCAGCACGCGCGGAATAGCATCGCGTGGGGACCTGGGCGAACAGAGATCGGGATAGGTCGGCCGGGCACGCCTGGGGAAGATTCTCGGCAAACGGCCCGCGACTTGCAACGCTCGTACCGGAAAAAACCACTATGCGAGCAGGGGGATTCGCCCATGCGACTGGCCGGTAAGCGGGCCGTGATCACGGGGAGCGGTCGCGGGATCGGCCGGGCGATCGCCGTTCGGTTCGCCGCCGAGGGTGCCGACGTTGCCATCAACGACCTGGATATCCAGGGCGAGGCGCGCCAGACCCTCGAACAGGTCGAGGCACAAGGGCGCAAGGGGATCTTGATCCAGGCCGACCTCGCGCAGACGGACCAGGCCCGCCGCATGATCGACGAGGCGTTCGCGCAGCTCGGGCCGATCGACATCCTCGTCAACAACGCGGGGATCGAGAAGCGTGCGATGTTCGTCGACGTCCGCGAGGAGGACTATGACCAGGTGCTCGATGTGAACCTAAAGGGGGCGTTTTTCACCACGCAGGCGTTCGTCAGGCAACTCCTCGCCGCGAAGCGGCCGGGCAAGGTGATCCATATCAGCTCGGTGCACGAGGAGTTGCCATTCCCCGGCTTCTCGACCTATTGCGCCAGCAAGGGGGGCATGCAGCTCCTCACCCGAGACATGGCCGTCGAGCTCGGCCCATACGGCATCACGGTGAACGGGATCGCGCCGGGCGCGATCGCGACCGAAATCAACCGCACTCTGCTCGACGACCGTCCCCGGCTCGCGCGGCTGCTCGAGCAGATCCCGCTCGGCCGCATGGGCAAGCCCGAGGACGTCGCCGCCGTCGCCGCCTTCCTTGCCTCGTCCGACGCCGATTACGTCAGCGGCTCGACCTATTACGTTGACGGCGGGCTCGCCTGGCATTATCGTGAGTGATGCTACAGTGCCCGCCGTGACCCGAGCGGATGACTTTGCCGGTCTGGATTCAGGCCCTTTCCGTTCGCCGAGGTCTTCGTATCCAAAGAGCGAAGGGAGGGTGCAGCCCCGCACCGCGACGGCCTTGATCCGCGACCGCAGTGAGCGCCCCCGACATGTCGAGACCGTTCGCGGAAGTGGACTGGCTCGAGCCGTCCCGCTCGCCATCGGCCTTGCTCTGGTTGAAGACACCCGGCGCGCTCCGGTGGAGCTGCGGCAGCCCTCGGTAGCCATCCTTGTACCAGAGGTTGCCGTCGAGCTGCGTCCTCTGGGCGCCCAGGTGGGCAAAGGCCGCCTTCACGGCGTGGCGCGTGTCGTTCCCGGGAGAGACAATGACGATCGATTCCTTCGTCCTCTGCTCCGCCACCGTTTCGCACCAGGTCCAGGGCGCCGAGAACGTGTCGGAGTCGGGATCGACCGCCCAGAACTCCCTGACAGCAACGCCGAGCGAGTACGCGAGCGAAAGCCTAATCCATCTAAATGACTATATGCTATGTTGTCAATATGCGTGGATCACTATATGAATGGCCGAGGCCGACGAGGTTCGGCGGCGAAAGGGGATCCGTCGAGCGGGCGGCTCACCGCGGATTGTGCCACGAGTGGCATTCGGGGAGCAGGCGATCGGCTTCTTCCGGTCCCCAGGTTCCTGGCTGATAGAAATAAAGCGGGGCCGGCCGGTCGAGCGCGGGCTCGACGATCCGCCACTGGGCCTCGATGGTGTCCTCCCGCGAGAACAGGCTGGGGTCGCCGTCGATCGCGGCCTGGAGCAGCCGCGCATACGGGGGGACCTCGTCCACCGGCTCGCGGTGGGCGATCAGCTCGACCGGCTGGAGGCCATCATTTTCGCCCTCGGTCCGCACCACGGCACCGAGCGCGATGACCTCTTCGGGGTTGAATCGGATTCTCAGGTAGTTGTTCGAGCAGTCCAGCTTGTGGCCGGCGAATGTCATCTGCGGGGGAACGCGGAACCGCACCATGACCTCGGTGGCCGTCTTCGCCAGGGCTTTGCCGGCGCGGATGAGGAACGGCACGCCGGCCCATCGCCACGAGTCGATGTACAGCCGGACGGCGGCATACGTCTCGACCTGCGAGTCGGCGGCGACCCCCTTCTCGCGGCGATAGCCTTCGTACTGGCCGCGGACCACGTCGTCGTCGCCGATGGGGCGTACGGCACGCAGGACCTTGACCTTCTCGTCGCGGATGCCGTCGGGCGCATTGGCTCCGGGCGGCTCCATCGCGAGCATCGAGACCACCTGGAGCATGTGGTTCTGGATCACGTCGCGGATGGCGCCGGCCTCCTCGTAGAACGCGCCGCGACCCTGCACGTCGAACTGCTCGGCCATCGTGATCTGGACATCCTCGACGCATTCCCGGCTCCAGATCGGCTCGAGGAAGCGGTTCGCGAAACGGAAGCTCAGGATATTGAGGACCGGCTCCTTGCCCATGTAGTGGTCGATCCGGAAGATCCGCGATTCGTCGAAGCTCCGGTGCAGGATCTGGTTGAGCTCGGCGGCCGATTTCAGGTCGCGACCGAACGGCTTCTCGACGACGACGCGTGCGTCGTGGGCGCAGCCGGACTCGGCCAGGTGCTGCACGACCGGGCCGAACAGGCTGGGCGGGATCGCCAGGTAGTGTACCGGCCGGCGGGCGGTCCCCAGCACCTCGCGGAGCTTCACGAACGTCTCGGGGTCGTTGTAATCGCCGTCGACGTAGCGGAGGCGGTCGGCCAGCGAGGCGAATGCCGATTCATCGAGGTCCCCGTGGCGGGTGAGGCTGTCCCTGGCCCGCTGCTTGAGGTTGTTCGACGGTCCAGCTCGACTTGGCGACTCCCACGATCGGCACGTCGAGCCGCCCGTGCTGGACGAGGTACTGGAGCGCGGGGAAAACCTTCTTGTAGGCCAGGTCGCCGGTCGCTCCGAAAAAGACCAGGGCGTCGGCGCGATGCTCGGGGTTGGTCATCGTGGTCGCTCCGTTCCGCTCCGGATGGTTCGTCATGCCTTCTTCTCGAGGTGTCCGCCGAATGCGTACCGCATGGCCGAGAGCAGCTTGTCGGCGTATTCATCCGACCCGCGCGAGCTGAACCGGGCGAACAGGGCGGCGCTGAGGACGGCCGCCGGCACGCCGGCCTCGATCGCCGCCTGGACCGTCCAGCGGCCCTCGCCCGAGTCCGAGACCCGCCCCGAGAAATCGGCCAGGTCGGGGCTGCGGCAGAGCGCTGCGCCGTCAGGTCGAGCAGCCACGAGGCGATGACGCTCCCGCGCCGCCAGACCTCGGCGATGTCGGCGACATTGAGGTCATACTGGAACTGCTCGGGATGACGCAGCGGCGCGGTCTCGGCGTCGACGTCCTGGGACGCCTTGCCGACCCCGGCATGCTTCAGGATGTTGAAACCCTCGGCATAGGCCGCCATGATCCCGTACTCGATGCCGTTGTGCACCATCTTGACGAAGTGCCCCGCGCCGTTGGGCCCGCAGTGCAAGTAGCCTTCTTCCGAGGTCCCCGCATGCTTCTCGCGCTCGGGCGTACGCGGGGCCGAGTCGATCCCGGCGCCAGGGCGGCGAAGATCGGGTCGAGACCCTGGACGATCTCGGTCTCGCCGCCGATCATCATGCAATAGCCCCGCTCGCGCCCCCAGACGCCCCCGCTGGTGCCGACGTCGACATAGTGAATCCCGCGGGACTTCAGCTCCGCGGCGCGGCGGATGTCGTCGTGATAGTACGAGTTGCCGCCGTCGATCAGGATGTCGTCCTTCTCGAGCTTCCCGGCGAGCTGCTCGATCATCGAGTTCGACCGCTGCCGCCGGCACCATCATCCAGACCGCGCGCGGCGGCTTGAGCCGGGCGAGGAAATCGTCGAGGCTTGTCGCGGCGATTGCGCCTTCCTTGCCCAGGGCGGTGGCCGCCTCGGCGTGGGAATCATGAACGACGCATTCGTGGCCTCGGGCCAGCAGCCGCCGCACCATGTTCGACCCCATACGGCCCAGACCAATCATGCCGAGCTGCATCGTCAATCACCCTCGCCCTTTCTCCGCCCGAGTCGGGCGTTGTTGTTCGGACCGGCCGTAACTGCCTCGCGACGCCAGTGAGACCAGGCGCATCTCAGAAGAGCATGATCTGGATCGACATCGCCAGCCCGACCAGGGCCAGGATCACCGCGATGCTCATGGAACCGCCGAGGCTCAGCGGCGGGTTCTTCTCTCCCCGCCGAAGTGCCTCGATGTAGTGGTAATGCCGGAGCGCCGCCGTCACGCTGACGATAACGCCTACAACAACCATGCCGAATCCCATCCAGGGCGATAGCCTGGGCTGATGCGCGATCGGAGTCGCCCCGTACGCGAAGCCGGCATACTCGCGGATCCAGAACGAGAACCGCGCGATCAGGAAGCCGAAACCCATCAGGGCGACGGCCGTCCGAACCCACGCCAGGAATGTCCGCTCGGCCGCCAGGTAGACCCGCGGATCGTCAACGGGGGCGGGTTGGAAGGATTCGGGCTGTCCGGCGGGCGGTGGCATCGATTCGACTCCAGCCGGCTGCAGGGTGCTCCCGCCCCGTCGGCGATCTCCGGGCCTTGACGCTTCCCACGCAACTATAGGCGGCGCACATGGATACGATCAAGCCCGCGGGTGCCTGTTCGCACGGGATGGTTTCGGATAGAACGATCCCTGCTGTGGCGCACCCGCTCCTGGGAGTCTCGAGGCTCATTCCTCATGAAACGACATGCGAAGGACCCCGTCATCCGACGATCGCTCTCGGCTCTTGCCCTGATCGCGGGTGTATTGCCGGCACTGGTGAACCTGCGGGCCGACGAGCCGCGGCTCAACCAGATCCAGGTGATCGGGACGCACAACTCGTACCACACCGCGCCCTCGGCCGCGATCCTCGAGGTCATCGCCGGCACCTCGAGGCGGCAGGCCGAGGGGCTCGATTACAGCCACCGTCCCTTCGCCGAGCAGTTCTCGCGGCTGGGCATCCGGCAGATCGAGCTCGACGTTTTCGCCGACCCAGGGGAGGGCTATTCGCCGAGCCATACGCCAGGAAGCTGGTCAAGACACGCGGCAAGGACCCCGGCCCCGACCCGAACGTCAACGGAAAGCTCCGCGAGCCCGGGTTCAAGGTGTTGCACGTCCAGGACGTGGACTTCATCACCCATGCACCAACCTTCGTTGACGCCCTGCACAGGTCCATACCTGGTCGTGGGCAAACCCGCGGCACGTCCCGATCCTGATCCTCGTCGAGTTGAAGGACGAGTCGATCTTCGGCCTGCCGACGCGACCCGAAAAGTTCGGCAAGGCCGAGCTCGACGCCGTCAACGCGGCCATCCTCTCCGTCTTCCCACGCTCCGAGGTCCTGACGCCCGACCGCGTCCGCGGTTCGTCCGCCACGCTCCCAGAGGCCATTCGCGACCACGGCTGGCCGACGCTCGACTCGGTCCGCGGGCTGGTCCTCTTCGCGCTCGACAACGAGGGGGCGATGCGCGACCGTTATGTCGAGGGCCACCCCGCGCTCGCGGGCCGGATGATGTTCGTCACGGCCGCGAATGCCCAGGCTGCGGAGGCCGCCTGGTTCAAGGTGAACGACCCGATCAAGGACTTCGACCGCATCCGCCGGCTGGTCGGCGACGGCTTCCTCGTCCGCACCCGCGCCGACGCCGACACCCGCCAGTCCCGCGCCAACGACCCGGCCCAGCGCGACAAGGCACTGGCCAGTGGAGCCCAGTTCATCAGCACCGACTACCCCGAGCCCGACCGCCGGTTCTCCGAGTACCACGTGCGGTTTCCCGGCGGGATCGTGGCGCGTGCCAACCCCGTCAGTGGCGGCCCGTCGCTCGGAGATGGCGACCTCGAGCGCGGCCGGAAAGCCACCGCTTCGCCGTGAAGTCTCAACCGAGGCGGCTCACCAGCCGCTCGGCGATCGCCTCGGCGTCCTCATCGGGGGCGACCGGCATCGCCTCGACCTCTTCCAGCCCGCGGAACCAGGTCGCCTGGCGCCTGGCGAACCTTCGCGTGCGAGCCTGTATCCGCTCGACCGTCTCATCGAGCGTCGCCCGCCCGGCGAGCATTGCGATCACCTCGCGATAGCCGATCGCCTGGGCGGCGACGCCGCTCATCGGCCGGGCCGCCGCCTGGAGCGAACGGACCTCGTCCTCCAGGCCGTTCTCGAAGAAGGTCCGGACCCGCCTGTCGATGCGCTCATGGAGGATTGCCCGCGGAGGGT
Source organism: uncultured Planctomycetota bacterium (assembly GCA_963771445.1). GTDB lineage: Bacteria > Planctomycetota > Planctomycetia > Isosphaerales > Isosphaeraceae > JAKAUH01. The sequence continues at coordinate 266,747 of CAVYTQ010000013.1, forward strand.
CGAGGGCGACGACCGGGACCGTGCCCGGCGCGGGCCGGTCGTGCTCGACCTGGAACGTGCTCAGCGGCCGGCCGCTCAGCTCGAAGACTTCCAGGGCGCGCACGACGCGGCGGCGGTCGTTCGGGTGTAGCCGTGCGGCGGTCTTCGGGTCGACTTCCGCCAGCCGAGCATGGAGCGCAGGGTCGCCGTGGACCTCGGCGTCGTTTTCGAGGCGACCCCTCACCTCGAGGTCCGATCCGGGTCCCTCGAACAGTCCCCGCAGCAGGGCCTTCAGGTAGAGCGGCGTGCCCCCGACGAACAGCGTGCGATGGCCTCGCCCTTCGATCTCGCGGATCGCGGCGCCGGCCCACTGGCGATAGTCGGCCACGCTGGCGGTCTCCCACGGCTCGATCACGTCGATCAGGTGATGGGGAATCCCGCCGCGCTCGGCCAGGGTCGGCTTCGCCGTGCCGATGTCCATCCGCCGGTACAGCGTCGTCGAGTCCATCGCCACGACCTCGAGGTCGAGCCGGCGCGCCAGGGCGACACCGACGGCCGTCTTCCCCGATGCCGTCGGGCCCGTCAGGTAGATCGCTCGATGAAATTCGATCGGCTCCATGGATCGTCCCGGCCCGTCGGCGGCCAGCCTCTCCCCGTCGCTCAAGACGCTCGCCGGCCCGCTTCGCGGGGTGCAAGGTCGTTGTGACGCGCGATCGCTCCAGGTTAGTGTGGCCTGTAGTCGGATCCGCGCCAGACCGGCCTGCGATTGGATGATTGAGAGGCGCGGATCACGCGGCCGGCGACCCATTGCGGCGACGAGCCGTCGGGTCGATCCGGCGACTGTTGTGTCCGGACTTCCTGGGAACATCGAGCTGAATGGGAGCTTTTCCATGCCTTCGGCCTCTCCGTCCGAAACCGCGTCCGGGAACCCGGCGCGGCCCATCCGCCGGGTTGCGATCGTGTTTGCCGGCGGCCCCGCCCCGGCCGCCAACGCGGTGATCTCGACGGCCGCCGCCTCCTTCCTCCGCCATGGCATCGAGGTCCTCGGCATCCTCCACGGTTACGCCCACCTCGTCGAGTTCGGCGACGACCACCCGATGCAGGAGGGCCGCGACTACATCGTGCTGGACCAGTCGCGGCTCAAGCGCGACGCGGAACACGCGCGGGATCATCATCGGCAGTTCGCGTACCAACCCCGGCAAGGACGTGTCGAGCCCCACGCACCTCGGCGACCCCGAGCGCACGCCAAGCTCCTGCGCACCGTCCATCGCGCGCTCGACTCGCTGGGAGTCGACGCCCTGGTCTCGATCGGCGGCGACGACACGCTCAAGACGGCCAACAAGTTCCAGCGCTTCCAGGAATTCCTGCCCGCGGGCTCGCGGCGGATCTCGGTGGTGCACGTCCCCAAGACGATCGACAACGACTATCGCGGGATCGACTTCACCTTCGGCTACTTCACCGCGGTCGAGTTCCTCGCCAGCGAGATCCGCAACCTGCTCGCCGACGCCGAGTCCGGCCGGATGTACTTCCTGGTCGAGACCATGGGCCGAAGCGCAGGCTGGCTGGCCTATGGGGCGGCCATCGCGGGCGAGGCCAGCAAGGTCATCAGCGTCGAGGACCTCGACGATCACCTGATGACCGAGGAGACGCTCACCGATCCCAAGAGCGGCCACACCACGACCCGCAGGGTCCTCGAGGTCGAGAAGCTCGTCGGCGAGATCGTCCACGTCATGCTGGCTCGCGAGAAGGAGGGCAAGCAGTTCGGCGCCATCGTGATCGCCGAGGGCCTGGCGCAGTACCTTCCCTCCAGCTATCTCGAGGGTGCCAAGTTCGACGAGCACGGCCACATCTCGCTGCCGCAGACCGAGCTGGCCAAGGTCCTGTCGAAGCTCGTCGAGGCCGAGTACACCAAACAGACCGGCAGCAAGCGCCGCGTGACCGGCGTGCAGCTCGGCTACGAGGCCCGATGCGCCTGCCGCACGCCTTCGACGTCATCCTCGGCAGCCAGCTCGGCGTCGGCTCGTTCCGCGCACTGGTCGAGAACGGGCTCGACGGCGTCCTGGTCTCGGTCACCGGCCAGTTGAACCTCAACTACGTCCCGTTCGAGAAGCTGATCGACCCCGACACCCTCATCACCGTCGTCCGGATGATCCAGACGGGCTCCGACTTCCAGCGGCTCGCGCGGTTCCTCGAGAACTACCCGCACGACTGACCGTCGGCTCGCGAGGTGGGTGGTTTGCCCGCTTCACCGGGCCATCACCCACCTCAGGATCTCGCGATAGCTGGGCGTCTTGCCCTGCATCAACAGCCCGGTGCGGAAGATCTTGGCCGCGGCCCAGACGCAGAGGAGCGCCGTCAACGCTGTGCCGACCATCGCCAGGCCGACCTGCCAGGCCGGCGGGGCCGGCCGCATCGCCATTCGCATCAGCATCAGGTACGGGCTCGCCGGCGGGAACAGCGAGAGCCCGACGGACAGGCCGCTCGACGGGTTCTTCAGCACGTTGACCCACACGAAAAGCGGCAACATCGACAGGAGCATGATCGGCATCATCAGCGACTGGGCGTCCTTCAGGTCGTCGCAGGCCGAGCCGACCGCCATGAACAGCGACCCATAGAGCGTGATCGCAAGGACGACGAAGATCCCCAGCGCCGCCATGATGCCCGGCGTGATCGCGTCGGCGTATCCGTAGTACATCGCCAGCCCGTAGCCCCCCGCCAGGTAGAGCGTCGCTAGCACAATCGCGATCGCGGTGTTGCCCAGCAGCTTCCCCATCATCAGCTCGAAAGGCGTGAGCGAGCCGAGCAGGACCTCGCTGACCTTGCTCATCTTCTCCTCGAGGACGCTGTTCAGGAGTTGCGGCGTCGTGCTCATCACCAGGAGGAACATGACGAATAGGAGCACGGCCGGCACGAGCGCCGTGCGGACCGGGTCAACCCTCTCGGCCTCCTTGATCTCGGTGGCCCGCGGCGTCGGTTCGGCTCCCGCCGCCTTCCCCGACGCCGGAGCTCCCGCGGCGATCGCCGGCTTCGCCGCCCGGTCAACCAATCCCAGGTTGTCGAGCATGAGCGGCTGATTCAGCCGCTCGGCGAGCGCCGCGTCCAGCCCGGCGGTCCGGAACCGGCCGCAGCCGTACCTCGGCGTTGACCGTGCCGGTTAACCAGTTGCGGATGATGTCGTCGTTCGGGTTGTCCGAGTGATACTCGATCGCGAGAGGCCGGTACCTGTCGGCGGGCGGAGGCTGGACGGCCTCCGCCGGAATGATGGCATAAGCGTCGAGCTGCCCGCGCGGATCCGATCCGATAGCTCCAGGGACGCGGCCGGTCCCTGGATCGTCGCGTCCACCTTTTCCAGGCTCAGCATCGGACGCGACAGCTTCCCCTGGTTGTCGATCGCCTGTTCGTTGTAGGTCCTGAGCGAGGCCTCGATCGCCGGGTAAAGCACGCCCGTATTGTCGATCACCGCGAAGGTGCGAGTCCGGTTATCCACTCGCCCCGCGGTGAATGCCTGCAGCGCGATCGACAGCCCGGTGATCAGCGGCATGAAGAGCACACCAATGAGGAAGGACTTGGTCCGGACCGACGTCCCGAACTCGGTCGAGCCGACGACCCAGATCTTCCGCAGGTCAGTATGCATGGGCCAGGGGCTCCGGGATGGTGTCGGTTTCGGGCGCCGCGATCCGGACGAAGATATCGCGGAGCGACGGCCGGGCGATCTCGAATTGCAGGACGCGGGTTCGACCCATGAGCGCGGCGAGCAGGTCCTGCGAATCCCCTCGCCACGCGACCTCCTGATAGTTGCCGTGGTCGTTGATCTCCTCGATGCCCGCCAGCCCGCGCAGGACGTCCACGCCGGCCTCGGTCCGCACGCGGATCATGTCCCGTCCGTGGCTCATCTGGATCTCGTCGAGCGTGCCGTCGAGCACCTTGCGGCCCCGGTAGATCATGAAGATCCGGTCGCAGAGCCGCTCGGCGACCGACATGTCGTGCGTCGAGAACACGATCGTCGTCCCCTGGCGACGCAGGTCGAGCACCGCGTCCTTGACGACCTCGGCATTCACCGGGTCCAGCCCGCTGAAGGGCTCATCCAGGATCAATAGCTCGGGCCGGTTCAGCACGCCCGCGATGAACTGGATCTTCTGCGCCATCCCCTTCGACAGCGCCTCGACCTTGAGGTTGAGGCAATCGGCCAGGCCCATCCGATCGAGCCAGGCGTCGATGGCGTGGTCGAGCTCGGGCTGCCGCGCGCCCTTGAGCGAGCCGTAATACCGCAGCAGTCGGCGGACCGACATCCGCTTGTAAAGTCCCCGCTCCTCGGGCAGGTAGCTGACCCGGTCGTGCGCCGCCCGCGTGCCCCGCTCGCCCAGCACCTCGATCTCGCCGGCGTCCGGCAGCAGGATGTGCATGATCATCCGCAGCGTCGTCGTCTTGCCCGAGCCGTTCGGCCCGATGAACCCATACAGCGACCCTCGCGGCACGGTCAGGTCCAGCCGGTCAACCGCGACCTTGCCGCCGAACTGCTTGCTCACACCCCGGATCGTGATGGCGTCGCTCATGGTCTCTCGCGATGAGTAGGCAGGTGGTCGTCACCACGGGCCGGCGCGGCCCGACCCCTTCGGACTGATAGGGGATTCGCCCCACCCGACCGATTATTCCATCATCGCGTCCGGCGGCGTCCGACACAAGTCCGAGGCGGCAAGGATCGCGCCGGTCCGTTCGGCGGTCGATTTCACTCCGCGTTCGCCGGTGTTCGTCGGAGCCGGTCGCAGAGCAGGATGGCGATGATCGTCTTGGCGTCCTCGATCCGGCCGTCGTGGACCATCGCGAGGGCATCTTCCCACGCCACGACCACGGTCTCGAGCTCCTCGTCGAGCTCGGGTCGGACCTCGCCCGGATGGAGGTCCTCGCAGAGATACAGGTACATCCGCTCGTTCATCACGCCGGGGCTGACGAACCAGTCGCGGAGGTGCCGGATCGAGCCGGCACGGTAGCCGGTCTCCTCGAGCAGTCGCGCTCAGCGGTCCGCTCGGGGGCCTCGCCCGGGTCGATCGTGCCGGCCGGGACCTCGAGCAGCGTCCGGCCCACGCTGTATCGTCGATTGCGGATCAGACAGACGTGGTCCGCGTCGACCATCGGCACCATGGCCACGGCCCCGCGGTGCAGCACGACCTCGCGCTCGGCGATCGACCCGTCCCGCAGCGATACCTCCTGGAGCGCCAGGTCGATCTTACGGCCGCGGAAAATAATGCGTCTGGTCATTGGTCCCTGGTCATTAGTCATTGGTCATTGGTAGGTTGCTAGCGGCGCGATCGGACCAGCTCTGGGCACCGGTGGTCAGCTCATCAAATTCGTGCATTCGGTAGTATAAGGACGCTATGTACCGAGCTCCAGGGACCAATGACTAATGACGAATGACTAATGCGATCGAATCGTCAGAACCGGGCAGGGGGCCTCGCGGACGATCCGCTCGGCGACGGATCCCAGTAACACGTGCGAGAGCCCCGTTCGGCCGTGGGTGGCGATGACGACCAGCTCGATCCGGTGGTCGTCGGCGTGGGCGACGATGGCCTCGACCGGGCTGCCCCACCGGACGGCCGTGACCACCGACGGCGGCGTGCCCCAGCCGGGCTCGATCAGCCGGGCGAGCGTCTCGCGCGACCGCTGCTCGTTTTCCTCGTAGTACTCTGGCGGCATCACCGGCATCAGCACCGGGTCGGGCCCCGCCGGCACGATCTCGGAGAGCACATGCAGCAGGTGCAGCTCGGCCCCCAGCCGCTCGGCCAGCCCGCAGGCATAGCGCACCGCCCGCTCGGAGTGGGGGCTGAAGTCCGTCGGGCGCGAGAATGGTGCGGATCTCCAGCACGTTCGCTTCGCCGAGGACTTACCTCAGCGCTCCTCGCGGACCAGGGCGTGGAACCGCTCGCTCAGCTTACGAGTGATCGGACCGGGCTGGCCGTCGCCGATGACGCGCCCGTCGCACTCCACCACCGGGATCAGCTCGGCGGCGGTGCCCGTCAGGAAGCATTCGTCCGCCTTGAACACGTCGAGCCGGTCCATCGTCCGCTCGATCACCTCATGGCCCAACTCGTGCGCCAGCTCGATCACCGCGGCTCGCGTGATCCCCTCGAGAATCCCCGAATCCGCGCTGGGCGTGTGAATCCTGCCCGCCTGCACCACGAACACGTTGTCGCCGGTGCACTCGGCCAGCTCGCCCTTGTGGTTGAGCATCAGCGCCTCGAGGCAGCCCGCCTGCGTCGCCTCGATCTTGCCCAGGATGTTGTTCAGGTAGTTGAGCGACTTGATCCGCGGGTTGACCGCGTTGGGGTGGTTCCGCGTCGTCGCCGCCGTGATGATCTTGAGCCCGTGCTCGTACAGCTCGACAGGGTACAGCGCGATCTTGTCGGTGATGATGATGACCTGCGGGTCCGTGGTCTTGCGCGGGTCGAGACCCAGGCTGCCCGCGCCCCGCGTCACGATCACGCGGATATATGCGTCGACGAGCCCGTTGGCGGCGAGCGTCTGCCGGATCGCGTCGGCCATCGCCTCGGGCGGGATGGGGATTTGCAGGTGAATCCCCTTGGCCGACTCGTACAGCCGATCGACGTGCTGCCGCAGCCGGAAGGCACGCCCCGAGTAGGCGCGGATGCCCTCGAAGACGCCGTCGCCGTACAGCAGCCCGTGGTCGAATACGCTGACCTTGGCCTCGGACTTCTCGAAAAGCTTGCCGTTGATGTAGACCTTGGGGTCCATCGGCTCGGTCCTTGTCGCTGGGCATGTCGCGTCGAGTGCGAGGCTCTGGCTGGTGCCGCCCCGCGCCGCTGGCGACGCGACGGGCCCGGGCGACCCGGCGTCCCGATCCGGGGCCCTTCAGGCCAGGGCGGTCGCCCACTCCTCGACGCGTCCCTCGGCAAGCCGGACGACCCGGTCGGCCTGCTGCGCGATCTGGGGATCATGCGTCACCACGATCATAGTCAGCCCCCGCTCGCGGTTCAAGTCGCGCAGCAGCTCGATGACGCCGTGGCCGCTGCCGGCGTCGAGGTTGCCCGTCGGCTCGTCGGCCAGAAGCACGGCCGGCCGCGCCGCCAGCGCCCGCGCGATCGCCGTGCGCTGCATCTCGCCTCCCGACAGCTCCGCCGGCAGGTGGTGCAGCCGGTGCGACAGCCCGACGCGCTCCATCAGCGCCTCGGCCTCCCGACGCAGCCGTCGCCTCTGCTTCAGGTACGAGAACACCCCCTGGCCGATCCACTGCGGCACCAGCACGTTCTCGATCGCCGACAGCTCGGGCAGCAGGTGATAGAACTGGAAGATGAACCCGAACGTCCGGTTCCGCAGCTCGTCCCGCCGACGCTCGCTGAACGCGTCGATCCGCTCGCCGCCGAACCGCACCTCGCCCGCGTCGGGCACGTCCAGCAGGCCCAGGATGTGCAGCAGCGTGCTCTTCCCCGAGCCGCTCGCCCCCATGATGGCCAGCATCTCGCCCGACTCGAGGTCCAGGTCCACGCCCCGCAGCACGGGGACCTCGTTGCGGCCCTTCCAGTAGCTCTTGGCCACTCCGCGGGCCGAAAGCAACCCGGGCGTTTCCGTCGTCGTCGCCATGGTCGTCACCTTCGCCTTCCGTGAATCCGGTGGATGCGGTCCGATCCGCCTCGCGACACGCCTTCAGCTCGCCGATTCAATTGCTCGCTGGCTCACTCGAACCGGAGCGCCTTGACCGGGTGCAGCCGCGCCGCCCGCTCGGCCGGCCAGATGCTCGCCAGCACGGCGATCAACAGCGCACCGGCCACGATCGAGCCCACGGTAAAAGGCTCGACGATCGTCGGGATCTGGTTGAAGTAGTAGATCGAGTCGTCGAACACCTTGCGGCCCGTCCACTTGCTCAACAGGCCCTCGATCTCGTTGATATACTTCACGAACAGCAGCCCCATGATCATCCCGACCCCGCTGCCGACGGCCCCCAGCAACAGCCCGTACCCCAGGAAGATCCCGCGAATCCCCGACGTCGAGGCCCCCAGTGCCTTCAGGATGCCGATGTCCCGCGTCTTCTCCACCACGATCATCGAGAAGATCGCCAGGATGCCGAACCCCGCCACGGCGATGATGAAGAACAGCAGGATGTTCAGGATGCTCTGCTCGACGGCCACTGCGCCCAGCAGCGCGCCTTGTTTCTGCTCCCAGGTCTGGACCGTGTAGAACATCGGCCGCATCCGGTCCAGCACGGTCTGGACCCGCTGCGACATCAGGTTGATGTTCGACACCCGGCCGGACCTTGATCTGGATCTGGTTGACCGCGCCCGCCTCGCGCTGAAAGTCGTAGAGCTTCCGCCGCTTCTGCAGCTCCTCGAGCGGCAGGTAGACGTGCATCGAGTCATACTCACTCATCCCGCTCTTGAAGTAGCCGACCGTCGTGGCGGTGGTGAATCCGGCCTCCGACTTGGACTCCCCGTAACTGGGGAACAGCAGCCCGACCTTCGTGCCCGGCCCGGCGAGGTAGATGTCCTCGTGATCCTTGCGGTGATAGGTCGCCAGCGCGTAGCCGAGGATCACGCCGGTGTCGGGTGCCTGCTCCTTCATGTCATCCTTCAGCGCCTCGATGATCTGGCGGTCGTCGGCGTTCTGCGGGTCGAGGTGAGAGTCCTGGAGGATCTGACCGGCGGAGGTCTTCTCCCGGTAGGCTTCGGGCACCTCGAACGAAGGGGGGATCGTCTTGCCATGCGAGTCGCGCAGGAACTCGGCGAAATCGCCCGTCTTGGCCCGCTCGGTCGGGATGATGCCGATGAGCTGCACCGGCCGGGTCATCACCTCGCCATTGACGCGGAAGTGGAGGATGCCGGGGCATTCCATCGTCGGGGCCATAGCCTCGATGTCCTTGCCGGCGACCTGCTCGATCCGCGCCATGACCTCCTTCCAGTCGTAGAAGCCATTCAGCGTGAACGACTCGACGATGACGTCGGCGAGCACCCCGTGCAGCCGCTCCTTCATCTTGTCGGCGAACCCCGCCATGACCGAGTTGACCACGATCATCGTCGCGACGCCGAGCATCACGCTGATGATGCTCGCCAGCGCGATGTACCGGGTCTTCAGATAACGCCAGCAGAGGACGTACTTGTACACAGAACTGCCTCCTTGCAGGGTCATTGGTCACTAGTCATTGGTCATTAGTTATCAGTCCTCGGCGGGTTCACACCGGCGGGTATTCTTCTCTTGCGATCCGGGGCGATCGATGGAGCCGAGATAAGCGTTCAATGAAGGACCGAAATTGTCGAGCATGGGCTTCAGCGCGGAGATCTCTTCCGCCGACAACAGCCCGCGCCGAAAGGCTCTACGTAGCCAGTGCCGGGTTTCGTTGAATGATCCACTGCGCGATCCGGACGAAGCGCCGATTGTCTTGATAACTGCCGCGTCCGCAGCCTTCGGCGATGTTGGCTCCAATACTATCAGCGGCCCGAATCAGTTGTTTCCCCACCGTATCCCTGGCAAGGTGATTCCACTCGCTCGCGATCCTCCAAATATCGTCCGACAACCTCTCCGCAAGCTGATAGACCCGGAGGTTCTCGAACGATACGTAACCCATCCAGCACCTCTGCCTCTGACCAAAGACTAATGACTAATGACTAATGACCAGGTCGCATGAGCGGGAAGAGAATGACGTCGCGGATGGTCGTTCTATTCAGGAGGACCATGCAGAGTCGGTCGATGCCGATCCCGAGCCCGCCGGCCGGGGGCATCCCATGCTTGAGCGCGCGGACGAAGTCATCATCCATCTTGGCCATCGAGTCTTCCTCGCGCTGGCCCGCGAGCTGGTTGCGGAACAGCTCTTCCTGGAGGCTCGGGTCGTTGAGCTCGGTATAGGCGTTGGCCAGCTCGACGCCGCGGATGTACAGCTCGAACCGCTCGGCGACGGCCGGGTTCGACGCCTTGCGCTTGGTCAGCGGGCAGATCGCCGCCGGGTAGTCGATGACGAAGACCGGCCCCTCCAGGCGATCCTCGACGAGCTCCTCGAACAGCTCGCTGACGACGACGTCCGGGTCCTTGCCGGCCGTGGCGATGCCCGCCCCCTCGGCGCGGGCCTTCACGGCGGCGATGTCGGAGGCGTCCACTCCCGCGTATTCGGCCAGCAGCTCGGCATAGGTCCGCCGCGGCCAGGGGGGCGTGAAGTCGACGGAATGCTCGCCCCAGGGCCTGACCAGCCCGCCGCCGATGGCCTCGATCGCGCCGACGATCAGCGCCTCGGTGAGGTCCATCATCGCGTGATAGTCGCCGTAGGCCTGGTAGGCCTCGAACATGGTGAACTCGGGGTTATGCTTCGGGCTGAGCCCCTCGTTGCGATAGACACGGCCGATCTCGAAGACGCGCTCCATCCCGCCCACGAGCAGCCGCTTGAGGTACAGCTCGGGTGCGATCCGCAGGAACAGGTCGATGTCGAGCGCGTTGTGGTGAGTGATGAACGGCCGCGCCGCGGCCCCACCGGCGATCGCCTGCATGGTGGGCGTCTCGACCTCGGCGAACCCGCGTTCGGCCATCGTCTTGCGGAACGAGGCGATCAACTTCGACCGACCGAGGAACACGGCCAGCGATTCGGGGTTGCTGAACAGGTTGACGTACCGCTGCCGGTAGCGCTGTTCCTGATCGGTAAGGCCGTGCCACTTCTCCGGCGGCGGGAGCTGGCTCTTGGTGAGGAAGGTGAGCGACTCGGCGAACACGGTCAGCTCGCCCGTGCGGGTGTACCCGAGCCGGCCGTTGACGCCGAGGATGTCGCCCAGGTCGAGCAGCTCGGCGATCTTCCACCCGAGCTCGCCGACCTGTTTCTGCCCGACCATGACCTGGATCTGACCCGACCAGTCGCCGAGCTGGAGGAAGTTGACCTTACCCTGCCCGCGGCGGAGCAAAATCCGCCCGGCGACGCGGACGACCGGCCCGGGCGGTTGATCCGGTCCGGGTGCATTGGCCGGCGCCCTGACGCGCACATCGCCGATGGCCTGGTGGCCGTCGAACCGATGGCCCCAGGGATCAACGCCCAGCTCCGCGATCTTGCGGAGCTTGTCCAGGCGAACGGCTTCAAGGCTCTCGTGCGACTCGTCGGACATCGTTCCCCTTACTCGTTCTCGATCAGCCACTTCGGGCATGTCCCGGCCAAATTGTAGTGACCCGCCCGGAGTGGTCAATCGCAACTCCCGGCGTGGACAGGGGCGATCGAGTGGCCAGACACCCCCCGCCGACTACGGTTCGCCGATGTCCGATACGTTTCCACGTCCCGGCGACCACCGGGAAAGATGTCTAACCTACTGTCTCGCATAGGATTATATCGTAGGCACTGCCCACCGACGCGGGCCCTGGCCGATTATTGTGGTCCCGTCGCCTTCGCATCCGCCGCTGTTTGCCCCCTCGACTCCAAGGGCTCCGACAGCACCCCATCCTTCCGCATAATCCCTCATTTCTACCCGATCCGAACACCGATCCTATCACATGGCGGTCGAATCCATGAACGAACGTCCGTCGCGGGGGAGGCTACGAGGTGAAACATTGCATTGCGGCTTTATTGCTGCTGATATCCATGAGCGGCTGTCAGTCAGATCATACCTCTTGCATGCGTTATTTCCAGATTCTTCGCGTGCCTCCGAAGAGCTACGAGCCCGGATCGTCGGCTGCCCCTACTTCACAGGAACCCCCGGGTACTCTACAGCAGCGCTAGCCTGTTCGGTCCGTGACACAAGAATGAAGCAGGACTTGGGCAATGAACGATGCCCGCACGATCTCCCGCATTCTCTGCGGTCTGCTGCTGATATCGACGAGCGGCTGCCAGACGACGTCGTCTCACTGTTTTACACCCATCCGGTTTATTCGAGTACCCCCTGCGGACCCGCAGCCCGGGTCGTCCTCCTCGCCCGACGTTGCCGCGCCCGAGCCGCAAGCCCGGTCGGATCGGTGATCTGATCACGTGTCACTCGGGCTCGTATGGGCGGGAGCGTCCCATTGTCCGCAATCCAACCGTTCGTCGCCATTTCAAGCTACGTCTTCATGTGTGAATATTAATAATTTGCGCGGCTCAAGCGAGTACGATTACAGCGCTGGCCGGGATCAACCACAAAGATCACGAAGAGCACAAAGAACCTTTCACCGGCGCGTCATCAGTCCGTTCGCTCGACGCCTCTCCCCGTTTCGTGTCCTTCGTGGTTCAAATCTTGAGAGTTCTCGCCGAACGCCACCTGGCTCGAGCCCGGCCGGTCCGGATCGATCCCTGCCCCGAAGGGGCCCGCACAAATCAGCCCAGGGCATCGCCCTGGTGACCGGTCGCCCACCCCCCGGGTCGAGCCCTGAAGGGGCGCCACAGGGGCAGCCACGGGCCGCCCGTTGTCGCTCCCTTTCAGGGCTTTCTGCCGGAGGTTGGCCGGTTCCCCAGGGCCATGCCCTGGTCTGATATGTTGAGCCCCTTCGGGGCGATTCGTGGTGGTGTCCAGCGAGAAGTCTCCAAATCTTTCTGGCGCAGGCCGGGCTCAAGTCTGCTGATTAGGTAAAGGGGTCACTAACGCCACGAAGGATTGCACGTGGCACGTATCATCCCCAGGGTCATTCAAAGGTCTAGCATTCGGGGCCGCGGGGCGTTATCACTCATGGGGAAAGGAGTTGCCCCATGAATACCGATTCCACCAGCGATTCCCTCTACGAGATCTTCCGCGCGATCCCCGACCCGCGCCATCGCCGCGGGACCATCTACCCCCTGGCCTCGGTCCTGACCCTTTGCGCCACCGCCATGCTCTGCGGGCGCGCAGCCTCGCGGCCATCGCCCAATGGGGCCGCGATTACAACGACCTGGCCCCGACCATGGGCTTCTCCCGCATGACCCGCGATGGCCGGCGCTATCGCACGCCTTGCATCAGCGAGCTGCACACCCTCCTGGCCGCGCTCGGCGCCGCGGCGTTCGAGGCCGCCTTGACCCGGTGGATCCTGGGCCGAGGCGTCGCCGACTTGCCCGAGCGAGTCATGGCCATCGACGGCAAGACCTTGCGGGGCACACAGGGGCATCAGCTCCCCGGCGTCCACCTGCTGGCCGCCTACTGCCTCGACGTCCAGGCCGTCGTCGCCCAGCTCCGCGTCCCGGGCAAGACCAACGAGCACAAGACGGCCTTGGAGTTGCTCAAGGTCCTCCCCCTGCAGGGGACGCTGTTCACCGGCGATGCGGCGTTCGCGCAGCGGGATTTCTGCGCGGCGGTGATCGGAGGCGGGGGCGATTATTTCCTGACGGTCAAGGAGAATCAGCCCACCCTGGAGGCGGACATCCGGGCGGCCTTCGGCCCGGCTTTTTCCCCCTCGGGAGCGGCTGAGGCGGGCCGAGGAGGACGACCGCGCCGAGGTGTGCGGCAAGGGACACGGCCGGCGTGAGGTCCGCCGGCTGGAGACGACGACCCGGCTGAAGGGGTACCTGGATTGGCCCGGGGCCGAGCAGGTCTGCCTGATCGAGCGGGTGCGGCGGTCCAAGGGCAAGGAGAGCGTCGAGACGGTCTGCGCCGTCACCAGCCTGGGGCGAGAGCGGGCCTCGGCGGAGCGGCTGCTGTCGATCGCCCGGGGGCATTGGGAGATCGAGAACCGGCTGCATTGGGTCCGCGACGAGGTGCTGGGCGAGGATCGGTGCCGGGTGAGGACCGGCGAGGCGCCGGAGATCCTGGCGGGGATCCGCAATGCGATGCTGTGGCTGATGCGATCGTCGGGGTTGACCAACATCGCCGCGACCCTCCGCCGCCACGCCGCCAAACCCCTGGAGGCGTTGGGCTTGGTCATGAACCCGGCCCCTTCATGATCCTTGAGACCTTTGAATGACCCTGGTATCATCCCCAGCAGCCTGGATTGTATCTGCCGAAGGACGTATCATCGGCAAGGTTGTGGTGATGTGTCGGGATCGAGTCGGATGGAGGTTTCCAACCATGTCCCTGCGTGCGGCGGCGTGGCGGTTCCCGGCCAGGCGACCTGCGGGTGGCCTTGTCCTCGTAGTGGCCGCCGGGCTGGCGCTGGTGATGCCGATACCGGCCGTTGCGCAATCGACTACAAAGGCCAGTCCGGCCCCGGTGTGGAAAGGCCGTCGGGTCGTGCAGAAGGCTCGGGATTTCCGCCTTCGCGACAATCGCCAGGCCGCCGTAACGACGAGCGATCGCATCTTCGTCTATCGCGTGGCGCGGGTGGACGGGCGCAACTCTGGATCGAGGCGGAAGGTCAGGATCAGGGCCCCGTCGGCTGGGTTGAGGCCGACCAGGTGGTCGCGGTTGATCACGCGGTCGCTTACTTCACCGATCGGCTCCGTTCGAACCCGGAAGACGGCTTCGCATGCCTGATGCGCGCCATGGTCCGGACGCGGGCTGCCGAGGTGCGTCTCGCCCCTTTGGACGATGCTCACTTCGACAGCAATCCGTTCGACGACCTGGCCGGAATCGCCCCATCCGGTCCCCCGGCCCCGGTGAACGCGGATGCCGGGAATACGGACAGCGACTCGCTGGACAGAGACCACGCCATCGTTGAGTTCACACAGGCGATCCAGCTCGATCCGGAGGACGCGACGGCAATTCACGGGCGGGGCCTCCGACATGCCCGCCGTGAGGAGCATGACGAGGCGATCACCGACTTCTCGGGGGCAATCCAGCTCAACCCGAACAGCGCCGAGATCTATCTGAGCCGTGGCATATCCCAGGCCAACAATCGCCGGTACCAGGAGGCAATCGACGACTTCAACGAGTGTATCCGACTCGGCAAGGAGTCGATTCCCGCGGAAGCGTACCGGCATCGTGGCCGAGCCTGGTACGAGAAGGGCGATGCGGTCAAAGCGATCGACGATTACAGCGAGGCGATCCGGCGCAACGCCAGGGACCCCCAGCCCCGGATCGGCCGCGGCGACGCCTGGAGAGCCAGACGCGAGTTCGACCGAGCCATCGCCGACTACGACGAGGCGATCCGGATCGACCCCGGCCTGGCCATCGCCTATTACGATCGAGCCCTGGCCTGGATCGACAAGACGGAATCCCGTAAGGCACTTGCCGACCTCGATCGATGCATCGAGCTGAATGCCGGGCACACGGAGTACTATCTCGCCCGTGCGAAGGTCCTGAAGAAGAAGGGCGAAGTTGACCGGGCCATCCAGGACTTCACGCAAGCGATCGATATCAATGCGAAGAGTGCGAAGGCCTACCTCGGTCGGGGCCAATCCTGGCACTCGATTGACCAGCTCAAGCTGGCGATGGATGACTTCGCCGCGAAGAGTGCGGAGGCCGACCTCGGTCGGGGCCAGTCCTGGCTCTCCATTGGCGAGGTAAAACTGGCGATCGACGATTTCACCGCGGCGCTCGAGCTCAATCCGGATCTGCAGGCGGCCTACAGCGACCGTGGGGAGGCCCGGCTGGAGCTGCTCGACTATGATGGAGCCATCGCCGACCTGAGCGAATCCATCCGGCGCGGTTCCACGGGCGCGGCAAACCTGGCCCGCCGCGGTGAGGCCTTGATGGGCAAGGGCCAGATGGACCAGGCCATGGTGGACCTCAACGAGGCGATCCGACGAGACCCGGGCCTCGCCCGTGCCTACTCCTTGCGAGCGTTCATCCGGGTGTACAGGAACGACCTCGACGGTGCCGGGACCGATTGCGAGACGGCCATTCGTCAGGATCCGATTGATGCGGGTGGCTATGTGGCGCGAGGCTTCTTGTGGCTGAAGAGGGACGTGCACAACAAGGCGCTCGCCGATTTCGATCATGCCCTCTCGTTGAGTCCCGACTACGCAACGGCCTATTACTGGCGGGCCGCCACGTGGCGTCGGACCGGGCAGCTCGACCGGGCCGTCCGCGACTATGGGCGATACATCGAACTCGCTCCCCGCGAAGCCGAAGGTTATCTCTGGCGCGGTCGTGCATGGCTGGAGAAACACGAGCACGACGCGGCCATCGTCGACCTCAACCACGCCATCCGCCTCGACCCAAAATTGGCCCTGGCGTATCAAGTGCGCGGCGATGTCTGGGGCGACCGCGGTGAATACGACAAGGCGACTCGCAGACTGCGATCAGGCGATCCGACTCGATCCCAGGGACGCATCGGCTTACAACTCACGAGGATGGGTATGGATCCTGCGGGGGGATGCCGGCAAAGGGTTGTCCGATTTTGACAAGGCTCTCCGGATCGACCCCTTCAACGCCTGGACCTACGTGATGCGCGGCAACTTCTGGTACGAAAGGCTGGAACTCGACAAGGCGCTCCGTGATTACGATGAGGCCCTTCGCCTCGACCCGAGACTCGGTACAGCCCGACTCCGGCGGGCGATTGCGATGAATGATCGGATGGAATGGCAGATGGCCGACGCTGATCTCGCCGAGCTGCTCCGAGCCGAGCCCCGGAACTCATATGCGCACTATCAGATGGCCGTCGTCCGATTCGCGACGCGCCGCGGTGGGGCCGCCGACGAGGCGAGGTCGGTCGTGGATATCCAGGGCTGGCGGGAGGACCTGTCGATCTACGCGGCCCTGCTGGGCTACTTCGCCCTGCTGCAAGACGGCGCCGACAAGCAAGCCAGGGGTCTACTTGACGCGTCATCGGCGAACGGCGATCCAGCAAGCTGGCCCTATCCGATCATCCGACACCTGCGACGACAGCTCGACGAGGACGGTCTTCTCGCCGCGGCCGATAACAACGGACGCCACACCGTGGCTCGCTTTTTCCTCGGCCTAGAGGCGCTGGAAGGCGGCGACGACGACGCAGCGATCGGGCACTTTCGCTGGGTCAAGGATCACGGGACGCGACGATTGCCCCAGTACGTCATGAGCGTCGCCGAGCTGGACCGTCTGCTGCCACGTGGCGCCGAGGGCGACGGGCCGTGAGTTCGTCATCAGTGAGGAGAATCGTGACTTCGATGCCCACTCCGAGGTTCCTGCCGCACTCGTTCCGATCCACGGTTCAGAAGGAACAGCCGGAGACCAGTTCCCCGGGCGCGCCCGTCGTGTCGAGCGCGACCTCCGCCCGCCGGGTGAGCCTGCGAGCAGGCTGCCCAGCTCGTCCAGCATCGCCGACGAATAACCGGGCCAGAGGGCCTCGATGCGTCCTCCCGGTGCCACGACCATCGAGTAGGCCGAACGCTCGGCACCGCACGCGGCGATCAGCCGACGGTCCGGGTCGGCCAGGATCGGGAAAGGGGTCGCGTGCCGTCCGGCCCACGCGCGTACCGTCCCGATCTCGCCGTCGATCACGCCCAGGAATGAGGCTTCGCGCCCATACGCGGCATGCAGGCGCCGGAAATACGGGTCGGCCGCCTCGCTGCACGGGCACCCGTCCTGGATAAAGATGAGGACAAGCGGTCGATCCCGGGCTTCCGCGGCCGGCGAATGTGTCCGCCCGTCCGTGCCCTCCGCCTCCAGGGTCGACGCGCGCTGTCCCGACATCGTCTCCGCGGCAAGGGTCATGGACCTCGTGACCGGGTGGTAGTCCGATCGCGGCTTCAGCGCGGCGAACCCCAGCGCCGCGAGTCCCGCCGCGAATAGAAGCAATGAGACGCCGTTCCTCGTCGATCGCTTCATGACGAATCTCCCGGCGGATGGTGCATTAGCCTGGCACCGGCTCAACCGTCGCCCGGATCGAGCCTGCGACGGCCTCGCGCTCTCGCCCGCGGCCGATCTGGAGCACAAGCCCCGCCGTCATCAGGCAGAGGGCGCCCGAAGTAATAAAGGCCCGCTCGTAATCGCCCGTCCACGAGCGCAGGGCTCCCGCGCCCAACGCGGCGGCTGCGGCACCGAGCTGGTGGGCCGCGAAGATCCAGCCGAACATCATCGCCGCCCTTGCCTTGCCGAACGCGTCCGACGTGAGCCGGACGGTGGGCGGGACGGTCGCGATCCAGTCCAGCCCGTAGATCACGGCGAACACCGGCAGGCCGCCCGAGGCGGATCCGAGGCAGATCGGCAGCAGTATCAGAGCTACGCCGCGCAGTCCGTAATACCAGCTCAGCAGCACCCGGTTGTCCCACCGGTCCGACAGCCAGCCCGAGGCCGTCGTGCCCACGAGGTCGAACAATCCCATCGCCGCCAGCAGCGCGGCCCCCTGGACCTCGGGGATGCCGTAATCCAGGCAGGCCGGGATCAGGTGCGTACCGATCAGCCCGTTCGTGCTGGCCCCGCAGACGAAGAAGCTCGCCGCCAGCAGCCAGAAGTCGCGCGAGCGCAGCCCCACCATCAGGGCGTCGACCGCCGCCAGGAACGGATTCCCGGCGAGCGTCGCGGGCTCTTCGGCCTCGTCGTTCGCACCGTAGGGCCGCAGGCCGACTTCCGAGGGACGCTCGCGCAACAACAGGGCCACCAGCGGGACCACCATCGCGGCCGCCCCCGCGACCAGCAGCGCCGCGGGCCGCCAGCCCAGCCGCTGCACGACCGAGGCGAGCAGCGGCAGGAAGACCAGTTGCCCCGTGGCCGAGCTCGCCGTCAGCACGCCGAGCACCAGACCGCGCCGCTCGACGAACCAGCGATTGACGACCGTGGCCCCCAGGACCAGCGCCGTCATCCCAGTCCCGCACCCCACCACGACTCCCCAGAGCAACACCAGGTGCCAGGCGGCCGTCATCAGCGGCGTCATCGCCACGCCGATCGCCACGCAGGATAGTGACACGAGCACCGTCCGTCGGATCCCCAACCGGGCCATCAGGGCTGCCGCGAACGGTCCGATCAGGCCGTAAAGCACCAGGTTCACCGAGATCGCCAGCGAGATCGTCGCCCGGTCCCAGCCGAACTCCTTCTCCAGCGGCACGATCAACACCCCGGGCGCCGACCGCACTCCGGCCGTCGCCAGCAGGACCAGGAACGTCAGCCCGGCCACGACCCAGGCATAGTGCAACCGGCGAGCCTTCGCGCCGCGATTCGTCATGTTCGTTGACTCCGGGTACCCTCTTGAACTCGACCGGGCTGTTCGGCGACAATGTTACGGACGGTTCTGTCTCATGTCAATCCCGGCAGCCGAGGGTCCCGTTGTGAGCGGAGCGAAGACGGCGAGGGAACGCGTGCTGGAGGTGGCCGAGGACCTTTTCTACCGCGAGGGCGTGCGCGCCGTCGGGATCGACACGATCATCGCCCGCTCGGGCGTGGCGAAGATGAGCCTGTACCGCAACTTCGCCTCCAAGGACGAGCTGATCGTCGCCTACCTCCGCGAGCGCGACCGGCGATTCTTCGCCTGGTGGGACGACGCGGTCGGCCCTGAGGACGCCGAACCGACCGTTCGCCTCCGAGGTCTGATCGAGGCCGTCGTCGCGAGGGTCCGCCGCCCGGGCTTCCGCGGCTGCCCGTTCCTCAACACATCGGCCGAGTTCCCCGAGCCCTCGCACCCGGCGCGGGCCGTCATCGCGGCGCATCGGCAGGAGGTCCGGGAGCGTCTCCTCGCCATCTGCCGGCGACTGAATCCCGCAGATCCCGAGGCCCTCGCCACCCAGCTCATCGTGCTGATGGACGGCATCTTCGCCTCCGGAGGTGCCCTCGCTGAAGGGGAAATCACCGCCATCCTCGCGGCGGCCGATGCCCTGATCGCCGCCCACCCCGCTCGCCCCGGGCGAGGTGCCACGCCCCGGCGATCCCCGCGCAAGATTTCCTCCAGCCCGTAGCCGGTCCTGAAGGAATCATGACCCATCGGCCAGGATTCGAGTATGCCCGCCGTCCCCGACGACGTGTTCCCGGCCCTCGGCGACCCGATGCGGCGCGCCATCCTCGGCGCTTGCTGGACGGCCACGATCCGTTGACCGCGAGGATTATCCAGGTTCTCCGGTTTAGCCCGGAAACCGCAGGTAGAAAGCAGGAAGTGAATCAAATAAAAGCTGCACACCCTTCGTATATGGGATTACCTTGTTCTTTGGCAATCCGAACGACAGCCCAATAACTGCAAGATCCAACTCAGAAGTGCTTGATGTCATGAATCACGCTGGCGTGGTCTACTGGCGAGTTGTCATCGAGGATTCGAGGCGCCAGACGCCCGTTCCAGGCGGACATAAGCATGGAGATTCCTGCGATGATTGTTGTAACCTGGATTGATTCAATGTGTGCAATCTATGATGTTGCTCGCCCGGTTGGCTGGGCTTCTATTTCTCGAAATCGCGCGAACGAACCCAATTCCGGAGCCCCCGGGAAGCTTCAGACCCTGGAAATGGCGCGAACGAACCCAATCTCGCCGCGTCGATCGGAGTCACCATGGTGAAATCGCGCGAACGAACCCAACTTTGTCCGTCCTCGGTCCGCTCCCATCATGCTCTCCCCGGCCCACAGGGTGCTTGACACCGTCGGGCGCCTTCTGCGCGAATGGTGGAGAAATGTTTGACACTACTCCGAGGATGGCATCATGCACTGCCAGAGGACTCCAAGCTGGAGAGGGAAGAGCTGGCGGGGTGATCGGTCCTGCGGCGGGGTCGGGAGGCGAGCTCGGCTCGCCCTGATCCTGCCGCTGGTCCTGGTCGGCTCGTCGGTGCACGGAGATGATCGCGGTGTCGCGCTCGGAGGGAGTGGACTTCTTCGAGTCGAAGGTCCGGCCCGTGCTGGTCGAGCATTGCTTCGAATGCCACTCCGCGGGGGCAAAGGCCGTCAAGGGCGGCCTGCGGCTCGACAGCCTCGATGCGATGAAGAAGGGCGGCGATAACGGGCCGGCGGTCGTGCCGGGCGACGTCGATGCCAGCCTGCTGGCCCAGGCCGTCCGCTACACCGACGAGCAGATGCAGATGCCGCCGAAGGGCAAGCTCCCCGATGCAACGATCGCGGCGCTCGAGGGGTGGATTCGCCGCGGGGCCGCGATGCCGCACGGGGTCGAGCCGAAGGCCGCCGGCGCATCGTCGCTCAAGAGGCCCCCGGGGCTCGACTTCGAGGCCGCCCGATCGCACTGGTCGTACCAGCCGATTCGCACTCCGGCGGTCCCCGAGGTCGCGCACAAGGAATGGCCGCGCTCGCCCGTCGATCGCTTCATCCTGGCGCGGCTCGAGGCCGCCGGCCTGACGCCGTCGCCTCCGGCCGACCGCCGGACGCTGCTCCGCCGGGTCACCTTCGACCTGATCGGCCTGCCGCCGACCGCGGCCGAGATCGAAGCGTTCGCGAACGACCGCGACCCCGCCGCCTACGAGCGGGTGGTCGACCGTCTGCTCGCCTCGCCGCATTACGGCGAGCGATGGGGACGCCACTGGCTCGACGTCGCGCGCTACGCCAATACCAAGGACGGCGTGCTGATGTTCGGCGACGACCGTGTGCGGCCCTACTCCTACACCTATCGCGACTATGTGATCCGGGCATTCAACGAGGACCTGGGCTTCGACCAGTTCGTCCAGGACCAGCTCGCCGCCGATGTCCTCGCCCCGCGGGATCGGCCGTGGCGGCTCGCCGCGATGGGGCTGCTGACCGTCGGCAAGGGATTCGACAACAACATCCACGACCAGATCGATGACCGGATCGACGTCGTGTCTCGCGGCTTCCTGGGCCTGACGGTCGCCTGCGCGGTGCCACGACCACAAGTACGACGCGATCCCCACGGCCGACTATTACTCGCTGTACGGCATCTTCGCCAGCTCCGAGGCGCCGCTCGAGCTGCCGCTGACCGATCCCGCCGCGGCGGCACGCCGGCCGAGCGAATTCGAGAAGCAAGCCGAGGCCAAGCGGAGCGAGATCCGGCAATTCCTCGAGAACCAGTATCGGCTCCTCTCCGAGACGACCCGACGCCGGACGCCCGACTACCTGGTCCGGGCCGCCACGACCGCGCCAGACCCGCTCGAGACGGCGATCTTCTACTTCTCGCTGGCCCCCGAGGACCTGCGGCCCCTGATTGTCGCACGCTGGCGACGCTTCCTCCGCGATCGGTCCCGCCCCGACGATCCCGTCTTCGGCCCCTGGCATGAGCTGATGACCGTCGCCGACGCCGACTATCCCAAGGTGGCCCGAGCGGTCGTGGATCGACTGCGGACGAATCGGCCGATCGGCACTGCGCAGGGCCAGCTCAATCCCCTGGTCCTCGAGGCGCTGTTGCATGCTGATCTCAGGTCGCGCGCGGACGTCGCCCGGGCCTACGGCGAGCTGATCCGCCGCTTGGACGAAGAGGCCCGCAAGGCCGCCCCGACGGCCTCCGCGGCTCCCGTGGACGAGGCCAGGCAGCAGATCCGCACGATCCTCGCCGACCGCGAGAGCCCGGCCTTCTTCCCCGAGAGCCAGACCTGGTACTACATGTCGCGGGGCGAAAAGGATGCCTACGGCGGCAAGATCGTCGAGCTCGACCGGATGGTCGTCAAGGCCCCCGACCCGTGGCCTCGGGCGATGGTGCTCCACGACGCCCCCGAGCTGTACGAGCCCAGGATCTTCGTGCGAGGCAATCCTTCCCAGCCCGGCGATCATGTGCCCCGCCGATTCCTGCGAGTCCTGGCCGGTCCGGGACGACAGCCGTTCGACCACGGCAGCGGCCGGAGTGACCTCGCCCGGTCGATCACCGCAGAAGAGAACCCGCTGACGGCGCGGGTGATCGTCAACCGGATCTGGATGCACCACTTCGGCGAGCCGATGGTCGGCACCCCCAGCGACTTCGGCACCCGGAGCAACCCGCCCAGCCATCCCGAGCTGCTCGACTACCTGGCCGACCGGCTTCGGCAAGAAGGCTGGTCGCTCAAGGGCCTCCACCGGCGGATTGTGCTCTCGAGCGCGTATCAGCAGGCGAGCCGCGACCGACCCGATTGCCGCAAGGTCGACCCCGAGAATCGCCTCCTCTGGCACGTCCCCCGGCGGCGGCTGGACCTGGAGGCGATGCGCGATACGCTCCTCTTCGTCTCGGGCCGGCTCGACGGCCGGATGGGCGGTCGCCCGGAGGATGTCGCGGGCGACCCGGCCAACGCGCGCCGGACGGTCTACGGCATGGTGGATCGGCAGAGCCTGCCGGCCATGTTCCGCGCGTTCGACTTTGCCAGCCCCGACCAGTCGGCCGAGCGTCGGCCCCGGACGACCGTCCCGCAGCAGGCGCTCTTCAGCATGAATGCCCCCTTCGTCATCGAGCAGGCGAAGGCCCTGGCCGCACGACGAGATCTCGCCGGCGCCGCAACGACCGACAAGTGGATCGACGGCCTTTATCGCGCCGCGGTCGGTCGCAAGGCGACTGCCGGCGAGGTCAACGCGGCCCGTCGCTTCCTGGCCGGTCCCGAGCCGTCCGCCGGCGATCGCGGGCGATCGCAGCTCTCGCGCCGGGAACAGCTCGCCCAGGTGTTGCTCATGACCAACGAGTTCCTGTTCGTCGATTGACGAGGCGAGGCCACCATGGATCATCATCCCGGTCAGACGTTCACGCGGCGCGAGGCCCTCGGACAGGTCGGGACGGGGCTGGGGATGCTCGGCCTCTTCGGCCTCCTGGGCGATTCCGGGTACCTGGGCTCGACGGCCCGGGCCGCGGACCGCTCGGGGGCACCTACGACGATCGACAACCCGCTGGCGCCGCGGCCACCGCACTTCCCGGGCAGGGCCAAGCACCTGATCCACATCTACCTGAATGGCGGCCCGTCTCAGGTGGACACCTTCGACCCCAAGCCGCTGCTGAAGCGTTACGAGGGCAAGACCCTCCCTCAGGGCAACCTGACCACCGAGCGCAAGACGGCGCCGCGCTGGCGTCGCCGTTCCGGTTCCGCAAGTACGGTCAGAGCGGCATCGAGGTCAGCGAGATCTTCGCCCGGACGGCCGAGCACATCGACGACATCTGCGTGATCCGGTCGATGCACGCCAATACGCCGAACCACGAACAGTCCATGCGGCTGATGAACTGCGGCGACGAGCGGCTGTCGCGGCCGAGCATGGGGTCCTGGGTCACCTACGGCCTCGGCACCGAGAACGCCAACCTCCCCGGCTTCATCGCCATGTGCCCCGGCCTGCCGGTCGCGGACGTCTCCAACTGGAAGTCGGCCTTCCTGCCCGGCGTCTACCAGGGGACCTACATCGACACGCGGAAGACCCGCGTCGAGGACCTGATCGAGAACATCCGCAGCACGGCGGTCACCCGCGCGGACCAGCGGCGGCAGCTCGACCTCCTGCGCGAGCTCAATCGGATGCACCAGGTACCCCGGGCCGAGGACGACGCCCTCGAGGCGAGGATCGCCAGCTTCGAGCTGGCCTATCGGATGCAGATGGCGGCGACCGATGCCTTCGACGTCAGCCAGGAGCCGCAGTCGGTCCGCGATGCCTACGGCCCGGGCGTCCAGGCGCAGCAGCTCCTGATCGCCCGTCGCCTCGTGGAGCGGGGCGTCCGCTTCGTCCAGCTCTATCACGGCGACGTGCAGCCGTGGGACGCACACGACCACCTCGCCGACAACCACCGCGCACTGGCCGGCCAGTGCGATCAGGCGATCTCGGCCCTGCTCACCGACCTCAAACAGCGCGGGCTCCTCGATGAGACCCTGGTCCTCTGCGGCGGCGAGTTCGGCCGGACCCCGGCCGTCGAGATGGTCAACGGCCAGCCCGGCGGCGGCCGCGACCACAACCATTGGGGATTCACCGTCTGGCTGGCCGGTGGCGGAGTCCGGGGCGGACATGTTCATGGAGCAACCGACGAATTCGGCTACCAGGCCGTCGAGAAGCCCCTGCACGTGCACGACCTCCATGCCACGATCCTCCACCTCCTCGGCTTCGACCACACCCGGCTCACCTACCGATATGCCGGCCGCGACTTCCGGCTCACCGACGTCCATGGCGAGGTCGTCCGTGACATCCTGACCTGACACATTTGCCCCCGGTTCGTGATACGCGCGGCGCACGGTTTGCGTCATCGATCCCCTTATTCGGCCACACTTCGGCCAGCCCGCACCTCCTTGCCGGAGCCCCGGTTCACCCCAGATCTCCGAGGGGTGCGGGATCCATAGATCAACTGCTATGCGGGTCGTATTACGCGGACGATGATCCGCGGTGCGCCGATAAGCGTCCGGCCCTGGGGCCGGGAACGAACGGAAACAAGGACAACAGGAGAAAACAACCATGCGCACGAACATGGGATTCGGTGTCGCCCTGGCGGTCGCCAGTCTGACCGCGGCCGGGACGGCGTATGCTCAGACCGGTGCAGCCGGTGCAGCGGGGGGGCAGGGGACACCGGTCGGGGTCGGCCGGACGAACACGTCATCATCCAGCTCGCTGCTGACGGCTCCCAACAACCTCGAGCAGCAGGCCAATGAGGCCGCTACCACCCCGCCTGTGCCTGGACAGGTCACCCCAGCTCCGGCAGCCGGGAATCAGAACAGGAATCCACTGAGCGGCTATCAGGCACCCGGGAACACCACCAACGGAGTTGCTCCCGCCGGTGGTGCCAATGCCAACCCGGCCAACATGGCACCCGGTACGGTCAACAACAACGCTGGCTACGCGCCCGGAGCCGGCAGCAACAGCGGTGGCGCGCCGCGCCCGCGAACGCCGGCGTAGGGTATCCGCAGGGAGCCGCGAACACCAGCGCGGGCTATCCGCAGATCGTGAATCCAGGCGCAGGACCTTCGCCTACGAATGTGTATTCCAGCACGCCGTACAACGGGTCGGCCTACCCACCCAACAACTTTGATCCGGGTGCCCAGGAGGGGGCCTATCCTTCCTCGCGGATCACGGCCGCAAGCCCTGGGTACACTGGACGCGTGATGCCGGGTATGGCCGGCTACAACTCGGTCAACCCCATGGGAACCACGATGGCGCCCGGCTACTACTATGCCGGGACCGGGGGATTACCCTATGCCACGGGCGCCACAACCGGCTATTCCTCGACGTACGTCTCGCCGAACTACTACACCGAGGGCTATGTCGTCCCGCCGCAACGTGGCGTCGTCGTCCAGCCGCGACGTGGCTTCTTCGGTGGGGCATTTCGCCGCAACCGGGTTGTCTACTCGTCGAGCCCCTACGGTAATGCGAATGGCTACTCGGGCTACGGCTACAACAATGGGGCGACCTACTCCGGCTACAACACGACGGGATACACTACCACGACGTCGCCCTATTGATTAACGCAACACAGTCCGCGTAATGCGGCGACGGACCTCGGCTCTGCCCTCCGGGCCGCGCCGAGGTCCAGTTCAATCTGATCGGCTCCGGAGAACTGGAGCGACTGTGACCTCGCCGGCGGCGCCGAGGGTGCTCCGAGATGATCGGACCGGCAGTCGGCTTCGACGATGAGAGTCCCTCATTCCGAAAGCGGTTCGTACAGCTCAGGACTTCGGCTCTCGATGATCGCGAACAGTCCGCCCTTGGCAAGCTGCTCGAAATGGGGCGCGGCGCGATGGGCATCGAGGGCAGCTTGGTCGTCGTACTGCTCGTAGAGGAAGAACCGGCGCGGATCGGCCGACGACCGGTGAGCCAGGTACATGCGACACCCGGGCTCGGCGCGAGTGGCCTCGGTGAGGCGGCGAAACAGGTCCACGGCCTGTTCCTCGTGGCCCGCCTTGACAACGTAAGTCACGGCGACGCAGATCATGGTCGGTCTCCCGGGTATCGACTCTTGAGACGGTGGAGGTTACGATTCGAGCGGTCAATCATCGCTCGAATGATCAACCGATACCAGGGCATGGTGCGGGCGATCCGAGACTCCGGGACCTGAGAACACTAACCATTGAGGACCCGCGATGAGTGTAGCGGGCGTAAGAGAAACGACCGGGGAAGTGGCCTCTGCCGGCAAGATTCGAGCCGACTTCCCGGCTCTCCGGAGAGAAGAGGCAGGGTGGCCGGTGGCCTATCTCGACGGTCCTGGAGGCACCCAGGTCCCCGAGGCAGTCCCTGCCGCGATGGTCGACTACCTGCTGAGGCATAACGCCAACACACACTGGGCCTTCCCGACGAGCATCGAGACCGATGCCGCACTGGTGCGGGCACGGCAGACCATCGCCGATTTCCTGAACGCCGATCCCGATGAGATCGCCTTCGGCGCCAACATGACGACCCTCACATTCCATCTGGCGCGTGCGCTGGGCCGATCCCTCGGCCCGGGCGATGCGGTGGTCGTCACCGAGCTGGATCACCATGCGAATGTGGACCCCTGGCGGGCCCTCGAGATCGAACGTGGGGTGGTGGTGCTCCGGGTGAAGATGTTCGCCGAAACCGGGCATCTGGACTGGGACGACCTGGGACGCTGCCTGAGCGATCACCGGACCCGCCTGCTCGCGATCGGAGCAGCGTCCAACGCCCTCGGGACCATCAACGACGTCGGTCGGGCAGTCGCGATGGCGCGGGAGTCCGAGGCGATGACCTTCGTCGACGCCGTCCATTACGCTCCCCACCAGCTCGTGGATGTCCGCGAGTGGGGTTGCGACTTCCTGGCGTGCTCGGCTTACAAGTTCTATGGTCCCCACGTCGGGATTCTCTATGGTCGTCGCGAACGCCTTGCCGCGCTCAGTGTGCCGAAGCTCGAACCCGCCAGAAACCGCCCCCGAACGGCTGGAAACCGGCACCCAAAACCACGAGGGGATCGTGGGCACCGCGGCGGCCGTCGATTACCTGGCCTCCCTGGCGGGCGACGACGGCGAGGAGACTTCGTCATCGCGTCGCGATCGGCTCCGCCGGGTCTTCGCGGCGTTGCACGAGCGAGGTCGCATACTGACACACCGCCTGTGGCAATCCCTGAGCGAGATCGATGGCGTCCGGCTATTCGGCCCCCCGCCCGAGGCTCCGCGGACGCCCACGGTCTCGTTTGTCCTGGCCGAACGGCCCTCGAACGACGTGAGCCGCCGACTGGCGGAACGCGGTGTCTTCGCGTCGCATGGCGATTTCTACGCGACGACGGTCGCCCGACGGCTGGGGGTCTCGGCCCAGGGAATGGTCCGGATCGGGTGCGCCTGCTACACGACCGGGGAAGAGATCGACCGGGTCATCGATGGCGTTCGCCGGATCGCCGGGGAGGGAGAGTGATTGGCGTGCGACCAGGTTGCGGCCCCTGGTGAGCTTCACGATCGGTCGGCGCGGCTCGCAGCGCCCTGTCTGGACGGGCGCCGCGATGACCGAGCTCGACGGACGTGATCCGCCGGATCACTCGGGAGCGGGCTCGAACTTGGAGAGCTCCATGGTGACGACGGGTCCGTTCAGCTCGAGCTTCTGCTTGACGACCCCGATCTTATCGACGAACCAGTAAGTATTGATGATCTTCATCGGCCCCTTTGCCGTCTGCTGGTCGATCTCGATGGTGCACGGGATCGCCTTGTACCGGCCGGCGGGGACATGGACTTCCTGCTCAGCACCCTGCTTGCACGTGGCCGTGAGCTGCTGGCCATCGCTCGCAGTCGTCTTGGTGATCCAGGATTGCCCGGCCTTGAGAGGATACTTCAAGATGCAGAGGGGAGGGCTGTACGAGGTCCCACCGATCCTGACGCGGAACACGCCCTTCTCGTTGCTCATGATATGCTCGGTCATCTGCCGACGGACGCCGTCGCTGAAGACCTCGAGCCTTGAGAGGGGCTTACCGTCGGCGGTTTCCTCCTCGGCGATGACGAGTGTGATGTCCTGCTTCTGCGGCTGGCCGATATCGAGCTGGTAATGCCATTTGTTGCCGACGGTAAGGGGGTAATACTCCGGAGTGGTGGGCTTCGGGGCCTCTTTGGGTTGGGCCTTCTCGGTCTTGGTCGCCGGGTCCGACTGTGCGGCGGCGACGCACGTCAGCATCGTGGAGAAGAGCAGGGTAAGGATCACCGTCCTGGCTTTCATCTGTTCCTCCAGGCTGTAGCAATATCCGACCGTGCCGCTCCGAAGGGTCCGGCCTCGGTCCGTCCGTGGTGAGCAGCGCCCCCGCGCTAGCGAGGGATCCGGCGTATCATAACCACCACTCCCAAGACGTACCAGGCGACTTGTCCCCTGGAGTTGATGCCCATGGATGCTCGGGTCATCGGATGAGCGAGGACGAGGAATCCGGTGACTCCTCGCTGAAAACCAGAGCGCGAGCCTCGTCACCCCCTAATCCCTAATCTCTCCCCGGGTGTTTCGCTGGGCCGAATGGCATTCGCGCAATCGTCAGGAACCGCAAGATCCGGCGGTGGCGTCGGCGAAAACCGGCCGCCAGGCGCCGATTCCGCGCGATTCGAGCCCCCGCTCTCGATCCCCTGCCTCTGAGCCCCGGGCGGGGAGGACGTCGTCCCGTTGGCTTTCTGGTATCATGATAAGCCCTGTGGCCGGTCCGAGTCGGCGTCCCTTACGGGCGACTCACTTCCGGCCCACCTTCGCTGGAGACGCATGTGATGCTCGATCTTGCGCGGTGCGACAGAGCCTGGACGAGTTCGGAATCGATGGCTGGCTGCTGTACGACTTCCGGGGCGCGCAACGTCCTGGCCCGGCGGGTGCTGGGCCTCGATGGCAGGCCGGTCGGGACGCGGCGGTTCTTCTACTTCATCCCCGCGCACGGCAACCCCAGGAAGCTGGTCCACCGGATCGAGACCGCCGCGCTCGATGAACTGCCGGGCGAGAAGGACGTCTATCTGCCCTGGCAGGAGCTCGAGGCCAAGGTCGCCGACATGATCCGAGGCTGTCAACGGATCGCCATGGAATACGCCCCTCGGGTCTCCAACCCGTATGTCTCCAAGGTCGATGCCGGAGTGATCGAGCTGGTTCGCTCGACCGGTGTGGAGATCGTCTCGTCGGGCGACCTGGTGCAGCGGTTCGAGGCGACCTGGGACGATCATCAGTGGGCGATGCATCGCGAGGCCGAGGGCTTCACCTGCTCGGCCTTCGACCTGGCATTCGGACTGATCGCCGAGCGTGTCCGAGGCGGGGGCACCATTCGCGAGACCGAGGTCCAGTCGGCGATCATGGATCATTTCCACCGCAATGGAATGACAACCTATAGCCCCCCGATCGTCGGAGTCGGCCCGCATAGCGGAGATCCGCATTACGAGCCCGTCGTCGGCAAGGACGCCGTCATCGGCCGGGATGACTTCGTATTGATCGACCTCTGGGCCAAGATGAAACGCCCGCGCTCTGTGTACAGCGACCTGACGAGGGTGGGGTACGTCGGCGAGTCCGTCCCCGCGAAATACCAGGAGATCTTCGCGGTCGTGGCCGCAGCTCGGGACGCGGCGATCCGTTGCGTGAAGGACGCCTATGCCAACGCCCGCCCGTTGCCGGGCTGGGAAGTCGACGCGGCCTGCCGCGCGGTCATCGACCGCGCCGGTTACGGCGAGTTCTTCATCCACCGGACGGGTCACAACATCGGCCAGGAGGTCCACGGCAATGGTGCGCATATGGACAACCTCGAGACGCACGAGGAGCGACTGGTGATGCGCCGGACCTGTTTCTCGGTCGAGCCCGGGATCTACCTCGACGAGTTCGGCGTTCGGAGCGAGGTGAATGTGTTCGTCAACGGCGAGGGGTCCGTGCACGTCACGGGAGGCCTCCAGACCGAGGTCCTGCCGATCCTGCGATGAGCCCCGGCCGGAGAGGTTCACTAGCATGATGAGGTCGAGGCGATCCAGCTACCCGGCCAGGATTCGAACCTGGAAAAACAGGACCAAAACCTGTTGTGATACCGTTTCACCACCGGGTAGTGTGACGTCGATTCTATCCGAAGGCGTGAGGATCGGGAAGCATCCTCGCCGCGAAGGCGGTGCATCGGGGTAGGCGTCTCGATTGTGGGTGGGAAATTCCGTACAACAGAGGGCTCCGATGTGTCCGCCCGGATTTCGTTGCCATCTGTTCACGGAGGGCTCCCATGTCTCGACTCGCGTTGTCCCCGGAGCAGGCCGAACTCTCCGACCGCATCTTCCAGACCCTTCGCCAAGCCGCCGAGGCCGACCTCCGGTCCCTCGCCGACCTGCTCGCCTCCAAGGAGGATCGCCAACTCCTGGGCAAGGCCGAGTTCGAGGTCCGCGACCTCGTCCACCGCATCGGTGCCAAGGCGCTTTCAGACCGCTCTGGACGAGCGGAAAAAGGGGGGTATCAAGGGTCCAGCATGACCTGCCCGCATTGCCACGAGTCGGCCCGCTTCGTCGAGTATCGGCCCAAGACCGTCCAGAGCCTGGTGGGGACCTTCTCGCTGGAGCGGGGCTATTACCACTGCCGGTCCTGCGGCAAGGGGATCGTCCCCTGGGATGAGACCCTCGGGCTGTCGCCGCAGGCGCTGACCGCCGGCGCCCGCGAGCTGGTCTGCATCGCCGGCGCCGTGGACAGCTTCGGCGAGGCCGCCGACGTGGTCCTCAGGAAGCTCGCCGGGTTGCGGGTCTCGGAATCGACGGTGGAGCGGACGAGCGAGGCGGTCGGCGACGACATCGGCCGGCGCCAGGCCGACGGCGCGACCTTCGGGGCGGCCACCCCATGGGCCTGGCACAAGGACGCCGAGGGGAAGACCTGTGCCTACGTCTCG
The DNA here is from genome assembly GCA_963771445.1 of uncultured Planctomycetota bacterium. GTDB lineage: Bacteria > Planctomycetota > Planctomycetia > Isosphaerales > Isosphaeraceae > JAKAUH01. The sequence continues at coordinate 298,007 of CAVYTQ010000013.1, forward strand.
CTCGACCTGACCGGGCTGGGGATGCAGGGCCCCGAGGGGGCGGCGGCCGAGGGCCGCATGGCGGCGGTCGGGATGATCTACAACCCGGTGCCGGAGGATCCGGCGCGGTGGGCCGCCCGACCGCGGGGCGGGGCGCCGCAGTTCCGGGCGCGGTACGTGGCCGGACTGGAGGGCCAGGCGTCGCTGGCCGAGCCGATGCGGAGGCAGGCGGCCCAGGTGGGCATGGATCAGGCCGAGCGCCGGATCGCGCTGTCGGACGCCGGGGCCGGGGTGGAGGACCTGCTGCGGGTGAACTTCGGCCGCGTCGAGGCGGTGATCCTGGACTTCTACCACGTCGCGGAGCATCTCGGCGACCTGGGCCGGGCGCTCTACCCGGCCGACGAATCGGCCCGGAAGGAGTGGTGGGAGCGGTGGTGCCATCGGCTGAAACACGACGGGGGCCAAGCGGTCCTGGACGAGTTGCGCTCGCTCCCGGCGGACCATCGCGAGTCGGTGCGGAAGGTCCACGGCGAGGTGGTGGGCTACTTCGAGAATCACGTGCATCGGATGGACTATCCGGCGTATCGGGCCAAGGGCTGGGCGATCGGCTCGGGCCCGATCGAGTCGGCCTGCAAGACGGTCATCGGCAAGCGGATGAAGAACGGGGGCATGCGCTGGGGCGAAGACGGAGCCGATGGCATGTGCCACCTGCGCGCCCTGTTCGCCAGCGGAGAAGATCAATGGGACGCCTACTGGCATCCCAGTCGAAACTGAACAGACGGTATACCCACAGAAGTGCTACCTACCCGGTGCATCGGGTCGCCAGCAGGATCGCTTGAGGGCCACCTGAAGGCTCCGTCGAATCGGTTCCCATCACGCCGGCTGCGGGCCGACGAACTTCTCCCGGGCCAGCAGGGCTGCTCCCAGGATGCCGGCGTCGTCCCCCAGCGCGGCGCGTTCGATCCGGATGAGGCCGCCGGGATCGGTCAGCGCCTGGCCTCGTGCCGCGGTACGGACCAGGTCCAGGTACGAGGGGCCGAGTGCCCCGGCCACGCCGCCGCCGACGATGACGATCTCGGGCCCGAAGGCGTTGATGAGGCTACCCAAACCCAGGCCGAGGTAATGGGCGGCCCGGTGGACTTCCTTGAGCGCGACGATGTCCTTGGCGGCGACGGCCTCGGCCAGGTCGCCGCTCTTGAGCCGACCGCCCTTGCGGGCCATCTTCTCGCCGAGGACGGTCGGCAGTCCCCTTCGAACGGCCTTCTGCACCCGGCGGCCGATGGCGGTCTTGCTCGCCAGGGCTTCCAGGCATCCCCGCGCTCCGCATCCGCATCGCGGGCCGCCCGCCTTGACGATGATGTGCCCGATCTCGCCCGCGTTGCCGGTCGCCCCGGCGACGATCTCGCCACCATGGATCACGCAGCCGCCGATTCCCGTGCCGACGAAGGCCGCGATGATCTGGCGGTATCCCCGGCCGGCACCGAGGCGGAACTCGGCATAACCGCCCACCCGCACGTCGTTCTGAACGATGACGGGCCGGTCCAGGACCTTCGAGAGCTCGGGCCCGATGGGGAAGTCGCGGACGTTCAGGTTCGAGCTGAACAGGATCACGCCCGCCTTGGTGTCGAGCGGCCCGGGGGAGCCGATTCCGGCCGCGACGATATCGTGCCTGCCGACGTCCGCGTTGCGGAGCGCCTCGTCGATGCAGGACACCATCGCCTCGACGATCGCCGGCCCGCCCTCCTTTGCCGGGGTCGAACGCTTGGCACGACCCAGGATCCGGTGATCGCTGCCGACGACGGCACTCAGGATCTTCGTACCCCCCAGGTCGATCCCGAGCACCGGAGGTCCATCGCCCTGCCAGCTCATATCCAACGCGGCTCCACGAGGATCGATGCGGCGAGGGGGGCCACGTTTCCCCGTTCTCTCAACCGCGTCGCCGGTCGATTCTAACGAGTCCGCCGGAGGTTTGCGAACGTCGACCGCTCAGTGGGCCGGCGCCGGGCCGGTTCCAGGGCCGAGCTTCCCGAGCAGCTCGACGGCCTCGGCCACGATCTGCTCGCCGGTACCCCGCTCGAGGTAGCTGTGCAGACCCGTCCAGACCTGGTATCCGCCTCGGTCGAACCCCGGTATGTCGGGGATATAGCCGATATAGTCGTTGGCCAGCTCGAACACGTACGTGTAGCGGAACGGCGACCGCCGCTTGATCTCCTCTCCCAGCGAGGTGAAGTACTCGCCCGGGACACCCACGATCGCGATGTCGCCGATCCGGACGGCCTGCACCCAGGTCCGGCGTTCCTGACCCTGCCGAGGCGCCACGGACCGCCTCATGGCGCGGAAGATCTCGATCGTCTTCCGGGCCGCGGCGGCATCCTTGATGCGCTTGTTGCAGTAATCCGTGACGGCCTTTTCGTCGGCATCTTCCCGGAACCGGCGGACCTTGACCGTGATCTCCTTGCGAAGGGCATCGACGCGGTCGACGGGCCTCTCGGCCGCGGTGTCGAGCGCGTCGGCGACGGCGTGACGGATCCGGTAGGTCGCCTCGTCGGCCGCGACGCCCAGGTTGTGCGTCGAGCCCGAGGCGCCCTTCGAAGAACACGAAGGTCCCGCCGCGCTCCTTCTCGAGCTCCTGCGCGGCGAGTCCGTAGAACGAAGGCGAGCGGACGCCCGGCTTCCGCGTGCCGATCGTATGGGTCGAGTGATTGAACAACACGGCCTCGAGTCCCCCGTCGCGGCGGCGGAAGGCCAGGACGGGCAGCTCGGGATCGAAGGGGCCGGTCGGGCGGACTGCGTCATCATAAGGACCGACCCAGTAGATCGTCCCGTCGCCCAGCAGCAGCCGGCTGTTCTTGCCGACCGACGATTCCTCGCCGAGACGGAAGAGGAATCGCGACGGCGACAGCCTGCGGGCTGCGGCCTCGGCCGCGCGGACGATCCGGTCCTCGACCTGCCGGGTGAACGCCTCGTCTCGCTCGTAGCCGTGGATCGTGACGGTCGTCGGGGCGTGATGCGTGTGCGTGGCGTTGATCAGGATGTGGTCGAACGGGACGCCGGTCGCCCTGCTCGACCCGATGCGCGGCGCGGTCGAGGACGTCGCGCTCGATCATCAGGACGTCGCAGGCGATGAGCGCGACCCGGCCGCCGCGTCCGTCGTCAAGGACGACCGCCGACGCCCGCAGCTCGCCCTCCTGGCCGTGGGCCTTTCCGGGCCCGATCCCGCCGCCGATGACCATGGCGAATCGTCGGCCGAGAGCACCTCGACGGCCGCGCCCGCCCTGAGCCCCTGCGCGGACGCCGCGGGGACGAACGTGAGTACGGCGATGATCGTCGTGATCGCGAGAAGGCGGGATCTCATCATGGTGGTGACCGATGGCAAGGGCAATGGTGGGGATCGCGGGGCGCACGGAGTCAGGGGCAGGGGCCGCGATTCAGGTCTTCGATCGATCGCGACGGCGCCAGCGGACGGGATCGGGCGCGTCCACCGGGGTCGGAGTGCTCGGGGTTCGCCCGAGGTCAAGGTGGGGCAGGGAAGGCCGAGGCTCGATCCGGCGGGCCTTGGTCAGGTCGATCCGCTCGTCGGAGAGCGTCGACCTCGAACTTGCGGTTGCCGGAGAGCATCAGCGGGATGCGGATCGTGAAGATGCTCCCCTGGCCCGGCTGGCTCTCGAGGTGGACGTCGCCGCCGAGGAGCTTGGTCAGCTCGCGGACGATCGACAGCCCGAGGCCCGGTCCCCTGGTGCTCGCGGGTCAGGACGTCCTCGCCCTGGCCGGGCGCCTTGGCCTGGCGGAACTTCTCGAAGATCGCCTCGCGCTCGTCCTCGGCGATGCCGATGCCGGTGTCCTCGACCTCGAGGACGACGAACCGGCCCTCGGCGCGTGCCCGGAGGGTGACCCGTCCCCCTTCGGGCGTGAACTTGATGGCGTTGGAGAGCAGGTTGTAGAGGATCTGCCGGAGCTTGCCCGGATCTTGCCGCAGGAGGGGGATGGCCTCGTCGATCCGGCACTCCAGCGTGATGTTCTTCCGCTCGGCGATCGGTCGGGCCAGGTTGGTCAGGCCCTCGCAGACGTCGCGGATCGAGAAGTCCTCGGTGACGGACCTCCATCTTGCCGCTCTCGATCTTGGCGAGGTCCAGGATGTCGTTGATCATCGACAGGAGCATCTTGCCCGACGACTGGATGTTGCCGGCGTAGCGCCGGTGCCGCTCGTTGAGCTGGTCGGTGCCGGAGAGGACCTCCGAGAAGCCGATGATCGAGTTGAGCGGGGTCCGGAGCTCGTGGCTCATGGTGGCGAGGAAGTCGCTCTTGAGCCGGTTCATCTCGAAGAGGGCCATGTTGGCCTGCGCCAGCTCGTCGACCTTGCGGTCGAGGTCGTTGTTGACCTCGCGCAGCTCTTGCTGCATGGCCACCAGGTTGTGGAGCATCCGGTTGAAGGCGTGCGAGAGCTCCTCGAACTCGTCGCCGGTCTCGATCTGGCTGCGGATGTTGAGCCGCCCGGCGGCGATCGCGTCGGAGACGTCCCGCAGGTGCTTCACCGGCTTGACGATCACATAGCGGACGATCATCAGCGACGAGAACATCGCCAGCACGGCGGTGACCAGTGCGGCAGTGATCAGCATCGCGCGGTTGTTGTTGATCGCCTTGGTGGTCTGGTCCATCGGCAGGCTGACGACCACGGCGCCGGCCAGGTCATCGGGCTCGGTGTTGACCCAGTGCACCCCGTCGCTGGCCAGCTTGGTCATGTGGTTATCGAGGTGGTCGAGGGACCCCGCCGCCGTGTCGGCCTCGGTGCCGTGGCAGTCCATCACGCAGCTCGGCTTGAAGAAGACCGCCTGGACGTAGCGGTACTCTTTCTTGTCCTTCGTGATCGTCTCGTACCAGGTCGGGGTCCCGTCGGCGAAGGTGTGCTGCTTCTCCGGCGAGTGGCCGGGCTTGCGGCCCGGGGCCGAATGGACGAAGCGGGCGAGCGCCGTGCGCTCGAAGTCGTCGCGCGGCTGCTTCTTGGCGTCGCTCGGCTTGTCGGGATCGAGCACCCAGGCGTCGTACTTGGGGAGCTCGTCGAGCGGCTTGAAGTCGTTGACCAGGACCTTGAGGACCGGCTCGTAGTTGCTGTTTCCCAGCAGCTTGTAATGGATGTTCAGCAGCGTCGGCCCGACGAGCATCCGCGCCGTCTGGGTGGTCTGCTTGCGGACCAGGCTCTCGGTCTTCTGGCCGTACCAGAAGAAGCTGCCCGACACGAGGACGAGGATGCCCAGCCCGAAGATGAAGCGGCATTTCCGCTCCAGGCTGGTCTCGCCGAGCAGGTGTTTGAAGCTGCGATAGGACACGGGCCACTGTCCCTCGACCAGGCCGGGTCGGTTGAATCCTTCATCCACGGACGAGCGGGCGGAGTGCGACGTGTTCCGTCGATCGCCCGGCTACCGGGGCGATCCGAGGAGGTTGCCACGGTGACAGGTTACACGCGAAGGGCGTTCCGGTCGAGATCGGTCCGCGCTCTCGCGCTCTCGCACGGATCGGCCTCATCGGCTCATTGGACGGCGATTCTGGGTCCTATCGCGTCACTGTCGCACCTGGCACGCCGGACAGTAATAGGTCGGCCGGCCGATCAGGCCGGCGATCTTTGTCTTGAGGATCGGCCCTTCGCACGATCCGGCAGGGCTGGTCCTTGCGGCCGTAGACGGAGTTCTGGGCCAGGAAGCCTCCTTCCAGGCCGAGGACGGTCCGATAGCCGGCGTCGAAGCTCGAGCCTTCGAGCTCGATCGCGGTGGCCAGGATCTCGCCGATCGCCCGATGCAGCCGGTCGAGCTCGTCGGGCGAGAGCCGCGACGCCGGCCGCTCGGGGTGGATGCGGGCGCGGTGCAGCGTCTCGTCGGCGTAGATGTTGCCGATCCCGGCCAGCACCTTCTGGTCCATCAGGGCCGGCTTGATGCCGCGACCTGTCCGCGACAGCCGTGCCGGCCAGGTCGTCGCGGCCGATCTCGAGGGCATCGGGCCCGTGCGAGCGGGCGAACGCCGCGGCCGCCGTCCCGGCATCGGCGAACCAGCAGACCTTGCCCAGCCGCCTCGCGTCGCAATACCAGACGGTCGAGCTGGGTTTATCCACGTGGAATACCAGGCGGATGTGTTCGGGTCGCTGGGGTTCGACCAGCCAAAAGCCTCCGGTCATCCGCGGCTGGATGACGATAATCCCCCGGTCGCCCGCCAGCTCCAGCACCACCCACTTGCCCCGGCGCGCGACGCCGATGACCGTCGCCCCACGCCCACGCCGGGCGAGTCTGCCCGGCCGTGCAGCCGTGCAACAACGTCGGGTCGAGGACCTCCAGCCGGTGCACGTCCGCCCGGACAGCGCCGGCCGGAGCCCTCGCACCATCGTCTCAACCTCGGGTAAGTTCGGGCATCGCCGCTCCTTTCTACCTGACCCATTTTATGCCTACCGACGTCTCGACTCCACGGGTTTACCGGTTTCCTTCAGATTCTACCGATTTCCTTCATTTTTCTTGAAGCTTCTTGACAACCGGCGATTGCTCTTGAAGAATGGTGACGGGTCGTAGCAGAGATTTCCTTCAGGATCGGGCATGCTGCCAGAGACGCGACGGCGACGGTTGATGGAATTGATCAGCCGACAGGGTTATCGCGACCCTCGACGAGCTGGTGCGTGTCCTGGGCGTCTCGGAGAGCACGATCCGCCGCGACCTGGAGGTGCTGGACCTGGCCGGGTCGGTGAAGCGGACGCACGGGGGCGCGGTGTACGCGGGCGAGGTGCGATCGATGCCGCCGTTCGACGAGCGGACGGGCACTGCGGCGGCGGAGAAGCGTGCGATCGGCCAGGCGGCCGCGGACCGTGCTCGAGGACGGGGACACGGTGCTGCTCGACGGCGGGACGACGACGCTCGAGGTCGCCCGGGCCCTGATCGGCCGCCGGGTGCAGGTCGTGACCAACAGCCTGCCGATCGCGCAGTTGCCTGGCCTCGAGCCAGCAGACAGACCTGATCCTGATCGGCGGATACGTCTACCCGCGGACGGGGGTCGCGCTGGGGCCGCTGGCGATCGCCACGATGCAGTCGATCCGGGTGCGGACGGCCATCCTGGCGCGGGCGGGATCGTGCCGGAGGGGATCTACAACTCGAACCTGCTCCTGGTCGAGACCGAGCGGCAGATGATGTCGTGCGGCCAGGAGGTGATGATCGTGGCCGACCACACCAAATTCGGCCGGCTGGCGCTGGCGCGGCTCTGCGGCCTGGATGACGTCCATTCGATCGTGGTGGATTCGGGGCTGGGGGAGAGCGACCGAGCGATCCTGGAGGCGGCCGGGCTGGCGATCCACGTGGCCGCGGTGGGCGAGGGGCGGAACAACGGGACGGTGGCGGAGCCGGCGCGGCCGGACGGCGTCGTCCGCAATGACGGAGTGGGGAGCGATGGCATGAGCATCCTGACGGCACCATCACCGACGCGCGAGCAGGTCGAGGCCATGGTCCGCTCGATCATCGGCAAGCACGCGGGCGGCAACGGGGCCGCCGTCGCGAACGGACGGCCGCGACGCCGGCCATCGGCCGAACGTCGTGGTGAACATCTCGGCGCGGCACTGCCACCTGACGCAGGCGGACACCGAGGTCCTGTTCGGCCAGGGCTACCAGCTCACCGAGATGCGTCGGCTGTACCAGGCGACCGACTTCGCCTCGAACGAGACGGTGGCCGTGGTCGGGCCGCGGCAGCGGATGATCCCCGGCGTGCGGATCCTCGGGCCTTGCCGCAAGTTCAGCCAGGTGGAGCTGTCGTTCACCGATGCGGATCAGCCTGGGGATCGACCTGCCGGTCCGGCTCTCGGGCGACATCGAGGGCACGCCCGGCTGCCTGCTGATCGGGCCCGAAGGGGACGCTGGAACTGAAGCAGGGCGTGATCCGCGCCGAGCGGCACGTCCACATGGGGCCCAGGGACGCCGAATATTACGGCGTCAAGCACCTGGACCGGATGAACATGCGGGTCGACAGCCCGTGCCCCACGACGCTCGAGGGGCTGCTGGTGCGGACGCACCCCGACTGGAAGCTCGAGGTGCACATCGACACCGACGAGGCGAATTGCTGCGACTTGCCGCACGCCAGCCGGGTCACGCTCGATCAGGGCGTGAGCCGGGCCGGATGGACGGGGCGGGCGGGCCCGCGGATGGAACGATACGACTGGCTGGATCGGACCGGATCGAATCGACTCGGATCGAAGCTGACTGAAAACGCAATCGGCATCGGATAAAGGAGGGCCTTCACATGGCCTCAGCAACACTCGAAGCGCTCGGCATGATCGAGACCAAGGGGTTCGTGGCGCTGGTGGAAGCCAGCGACGCGATGGTCAAGGCGGCGAACGTGGACCTCATCGGCTGGGAGAAGATCGGCAGCGGCCTGGTGACGGCCTTCGTGGCCGGCGACGTGGCCGCGGTCAAGGCGGCCATCGACGCGGGTGCCGCGGCGGCCAGCCGCATCGGCGAGGTCGTGAGCGTGCAGGTGATCGCCCGCCCGCACGAGGACCTCGGCGGCGTGCTGGCCTTCACCAAGTCGGCCCCGGCCGTGACCTCCTCCAAGAACCCCAAGAGCGACGGAGCCTGAACCCATGGCGACAGTTCAACGAGCCGGCTCGCGGGTCGGCGGTAACGGCAACGGGATGCAACGGCGACGCCCTCGGGCTGATCGAGACCAAGGGTCTGGTCGGCATGATCGAGGGGACCGACGCGATGCTCAAGGCGGCCAACGTGACGCTGGCCGGCCGGGTGCAGGTCGGCGGCGCGTTCGTCACGACGGTGGTCCGGGGCGACGTCGGCAGCGTGCGAGCGGCCGTCGAGGCCGGCGCCGAGGCGGCCGGCCGCGTCGGCGAGCTGGTCAGCGCCCACGTCATCCCGCGTCCCGACGAGGCCATCATCCGCACCTTCCTGAATTCCTGAGCCGGCGCCAGGCCGCGGACCGGGGCACGACGCCCGCACCACCACAACGAGGGGGAGTCAGAAAACCATGAACGGGAACGCCCTGGGGCTGATCGAGACGTTCGGCCTGGTCGGGCTGATCCATGCGGTGGACGCGATGCTCAAGTCGGCCAGCGTCGAGCTGTCCGGCGGCGTGCTGAAGCTCGACGGCGGCGTGGTGAGCGTGATGATCCGCGGCGACGTCAGCAGCGTCCGCGCGGCCATCGAGGCGGGTGCCGAGGCCGCCGGCCGCGTCGGCGAGCTGCGGGCCGCGCACGTGATCCCTCGGCCGGACCCGGCCGTCGTCCGCGCCTTCGTCGGAGGCGAGTAATCGTGAAGATCCTCGTCGCCAACCTGGGCAGCACCAGCTTCAAGTACCGCCTCTTCGACATGGGCGACCCGGCCGAGCCGGTGCTAGCCCGCGGGGCGATCGAGCGGATCGGCTCGCCGAACGCCAGGGTCGTCACGAAGTCGCCCCGGGGCGAGCGCGAGCAGGTCGGCCCGATCGCCGACCACGGCGAGGCCGTGCGGCTCTGCCTGGACCAGCTCGCCGACCCCGAGATCGGCGTGCTCGCCGATGCCTCGGAGGTCTCGGCGATCGGGTTCAAGGCCGTGCACGCCCGGAACCTCACCGGCGTGCACGTCGTGGACGAGTCCGTGCTCGAGGCGATGGAAGCCTTCGCCGACGTCGCCCCCGCCCACAACCCGCCGTACACCCGCGCCATGCGGATGCTCCGCGATCGCTTCCCGCAGTTGCCGCTGGTCGCCGCGTTCGAGACCGGTTTTCACCGCACGATCCCCGAGGCCAACCAGCGCTACGCGATCCCCGACGCCTGGGCGACCGAGCTGGGCGTCCGCAAGTGGGGCTTCCACGGCGCCAGCCACCGCTACATCTCGTGGCGGATGCCCGAGCTGATGGGGCGGTCGGACATCAAGGTGATCTCGTGCCACCTCGGCGGCAGCTCTTCGCTGTGCGCGATCCGCAATGGACAGTCGGTCGCATGCAGCCTGGGGATGAGCCCGCAATCGGGCCTGCCGCACAACAACCGCGTGGGCGAGTTCGACGTCTTCGCCCTGCCCGTCCTGCTCGCGCGAGACCGGCAAGAGCCTCGAGGAGATCCTGGAAATCCTCGCCAATCGATCGGGCCTCGAGGGCATGTGCGAGGCGCGCGACCTTCGCGACATCGAAGCGAAGGCGTCGACGGGCTGCAATCGGTCGCAACTGGCCATCGATCAGTTCATCGGCTCGATCCGCCACTACCTGGGCGCCTTTCTCGTCGAGCTCGGCGGGGCCGACGCCATCGTGTTCACCGGCGGGATCGGCGAGAACTCGACGGTGATCCGATCCGGGGTCTGCCGGGACCTCGGCTGGTTCGGCATCGAGCTCGACCCGGCACTCAACGAATCCGGGCCCGTCGAGCGACTGGTCTCGACGCCCGGCTCGCGGGCGCAGGTCTGGACGGTGCCGACAAACGAGGAGATCGTCGTCGCGCGTCAGTCGCGTGAGATCCTCCAGGGCAAGACGACTACCAAGTGAGGGTGCCGGCTCGATGTTCCTGGCCAGGGTGACGGGCAGCGTGGTGGCGACCCAGAAGGTCGCCTCGATGACGGGGCACAAGCTCCTGACCGTCGAGCCCTACCGGCTCGACGACAAGGAACGTGGACGGCTCGTGCCCACGGGCCGCACGTTCGTCGTGGTCGACACCCTGGGCGCGGGCCTCGACGAGATGGTGCTGATCTGCCAGGGCTCGAGCGCCCGGCTGACGCCCGAGACCGAGAAGCTGCCGATCGACGCGGTGGTGATCGGGCTCGTGGACAACGTCGATATCGGCGGGCGGGAAATCTTCTCGTCCCGCGGCGAACCCAACACGTAGGGTGGGCATCGCCCACCGACGCAGGCCATCGCTGGTGGGCGCTTCCCACCCACGGCTCGTGAAAGACCCCGGAAACTCCGGCGACGAATTCCAACGAACTGATCTCTCCAAGCCACGGGGTCCGCCATGCAAATGACCGAAGACATCATTCGCAACGTCGTCCAGGAGGTCCTGGCCCAGATGGGCAACGGGGTCTCGCTCGGTAACGGCAAGCCCGCGAGCCGCGCGTCGGGAAGCCTGGGGCTTTTCCCCTCGGCGGACGCGGCCGTCGCCGCGGCCGACGCGGCCTTTCGCGAGTTCCGCACCCGGCCGCTCGAGGACCGGAAGAAGGCGATCGACTGCATCCGCAAGATCTGCGTCGAGCAGGCCGAGGAACTCGGTCGGCTGGAGCTCGAGGAGACGAAGATCGGCCGGCTGGACCACAAGATCGGCAAGCTCCGCGACGCCATCCCCCGCGTGCCGGGGGTCGAGTACCTGCGCACCGACAACGACGCGGGCGACGGCGGATTGACCCTCACCGACTACGCCCCGTTCGGCGTCATCGGGGCGATCACGCCGGTGACGCACAGCCTGCCCACCCTGGCGGGCAATGCCATCAACATGCTGGCCGCCGGCAACACGGTCGTCTTCAACGCCCACCCGTCGGGCGCGAGGATCGCGACCGAGGGCGTGCGGCGGTTCAACAAGGCCATCCGCGAGGCGATCGGCCTGGAGAACCTGCTCACGATCATCGACCCGCCGACGCTCGAGTCGGCGAATGACCTGTTCCAGCACCGGGGCGTCCGGCTGCTGGTCGTCACCGGCGGGCCGGCCGTCGCAAGGGCCGCGCTGGCGAGCAACAAGCGGGCGATCGTCGCGGGGCCGGGCAACCCGCCGGTCGTCGTCGATGCCACCGCCTGCTTGCAGAACGCCGCGAAATCGATCATCGCCGGCGGCGCGTTCGACAACAACCTGCTCTGCATCGGCGAGAAGCAGGTCTTCGCCGTGGCGCCGATCTTCGACGCCCTGATGGAGGAGATGGCGAAGCACGGCGGCTTCCGCCTGAACGCCGGCCAGGTCGACGCCCTGACGCAGGCCGCGTTCCAGAAGGGGAACGACGGGGCGCTGCACGTCAACAAGGACCTGATCGGCAAGGACCCGGCCGTGCTGGCGCAGTACGCCGGTGCCCGCGTCCCCGAGGGCACGCAGATCCTCTTCGCCGAGACGGGTGCCGAGCACCCGTTCGTGGGCCACGAGCAGATGATGCCGTTCATTCCTTTCGTCCGCGTGCCGAACGTGGATCGCGCCATCGCGCTGGCCAAGGAGAGCGAGCAGGGTTACGGCCACACGGCGATGCTGCACTCGCGCGATACCTCGGTCATGTCGAAGATGGGCAAGGTCATGGACTGCACCATCTTCGTCGTCAACGGTCCTTGCACCGCCGGGCTTGGCCTGGGCGGCGAGGGCGAACTGTCCTACTCGATCGCGGGCCCGACCGGAGAGGGCGTGACCACGCCGCTGACCTTCACCCGCCAGCGCCGGACCAGCCTGGTCGGCGGCATGAGGTTTATCTGACATGCAGCTCGGCCGGGTCGTGGGCACGGCGACGTCCACGCTCAAGCATCCGACATTCGAGGGCGAGCGGCTCCTGATCGTCCAGCTCGAGACCGCCTCGGGCGGACCCGACGGCGAGCCGGTGCTGGTCTTCGACCGCCTGGGCGCCCGCCGCGGCGACCTGGTGCTGCTGACGAACGACGGCGCGGCCTTGCAGAATCTGCTGGGACGAACCACCCCGGGGCGCTGGAGCGTGATGGGGCTACCGGACTGAACGTAGGTCAGGCTGTCGAGCCTGAGGGGAACGGCGGTGACGACAGGCGACGGGGAGCGGACGAATGCGGATCGGCGAGGTGATCGGACGAGTGACGATGTCGCGGCTGCACCCGAGCCTTCGCGGCGGACGTTTCCTGCTCGCCGTGCCCTTGCCACTGGCCGCACTGACCGAAGACTCGCCCGCCCGCGGCGAGGAGCTCGTCGTCTTCGACAACCTCGGCGCGGGGGCTGGCAGCGTGATCGCGCATCAGCGAGGGCCGCGAGGCGGCCAACCCGTTCGGCAAGACCAAGACACCGGTGGACGCGTACTGTGCCTGCCTGATCGACCAGATATCGGTTTGAACCAGAAATTCGGAGTTTGGAATCCCGGGACCCGCCATCCCGATTCCCGAGAGGATGACATGAACAGCAACGGCTCGGTGATGAACGAGTGGAAGCTGCGCGAGCAGATGTGCGAGATCGGCCGGCGGATCTACAACAAGGGCTTCGTCGCCGCGAACGACGGCAACATCAGCTACCGGCTGGGCGACGATCGCGTGCTCTGCACGCCGACGCGGGTGTCGAAGGGCTTCATGAAGCCGGACGACCTCTGCATCGTCGACCTCGACGGCAAGCAGGTCTCGGGCAAGCGGAAGCGCTCGAGCGAGATCCTGCTGCACCTGACCGTGATGAAGGCGCGGGCCGACGTCCGTTCCGTCGTGCACTGCCACCCGCCGCACGCCACGGCGTTCGCGGTCGCCCGCGAGCCGATTCCCAAGTGCGTGCTGCCCGAGATCGAGGTGTTCCTCGGCGAGATCGCGATCTCTCCGTACGAGACGCCCGGCGGCCAGGGTTTCGCCGACACGGTGCTCCCGTTCGTCAAGGACACCGACACGATCCTGCTGGCCAACCACGGGACGCTCACCTACGGCAGCGACCTCGAGGACGCCTACTTCAAGACCGAGATCATCGACGCCTACTGCCGCATCCTGATCCTGGCCCGCCAGATCGGCCGGGTGCACTACTACCCGGACGAGAAGGCGGCCGAGCTGATCCGGCTCAAGCCGGGACTGGGGATCGCCGACCCCCGACTCGAGCGCGGGCTGGAGAATTGCGACCTTTGCGGCAACAGCCTGTTCCGCGAGGGCTACGAGGAGAAGCCGCCCGAGCCGCGCGTCTTCATCCATCCCAAGATCGCCGACAGCACTCCCCACAAGTCGCCCATCGAGGGGGCCCTGACACCGTCGCCCGTGCGGCCGCAGGCTGGCAGCAGCACCGCGGGCCCGGCCCCGGCCGCTCCGCGGCCCTCGGCGCAGCCGTCGAGCAATGGCCACGCGACGGGCGGTGGGATCGATTCCGAGACGCTTGTCCGGGCGATCACCGACCAGGTCATGCAGGCGCTGGGCGGCGGTCGTTGACCGTCGATGGGTCAGGCGCCAGCGGTGAGTCAATAAGAGCATAGAGAAGGGCCGAGCAGAGGAGACGGTTATGAGAGTCAGCATCATCGGCGGCGGCGGGCTCGTGGGGTCGTCGGCGGCCTTCGCGCTCCAGTGCGGCGGGATTGTTAGCGGCATCGACCTGATCGACCTCAACGCCGACCAGGTCAAGGGGCAGGCGCTCGATCTGCTCCACGGCGCCTCGCTGGTCGCGGACCAGCGGATTCGCGCCACGGGCTACGAGGCGATCCCCGAAAGCGATGCCATCGTCATCACGGCCGGCCTGCGGCGGAAGCCGGACGAAAGCCGACTGGACCTGATCAATCGCAACGTCGAGCTGTTCCTGAATATCCTCGGCCAGGTCGCGGCCGCCGGTCTGAAGCGCGACGCGCATCGTGCTGGTCGTGTCCAACCCGGTCGACGTGCTGACGTACCTGGCGGCCCGGCAGCTCGACCTGCCGTCGAGCCAGGTCATCGGCCTGGGCACCGTGCTCGACACGGCGCGGTTCCGCAGCCTGATCGCCGAGGGCATCAGCCTGCCGCCGACGCAGGTCACGGCCCTGATCCTGGGCGAGCACGGCGACAGCATGGTACCGATCTGGTCGACGGCCCAGGCCGCCGGCCTGCCGCTCGACCGCTATCCCGGCTGGAATGCAACGACCGCCGAGGCCCTCCTGAAGCGGACCCGCGGCAGCGGCGCCGAGGTGATCAAGCTCAAGGGAGGCGCGGGGTTCGCCGTGGGCCTGTCGATCCGCGACGTCATCCACTGTGCGGCCCTCGACCAGAAGCGGATCATGCCCGTCTCCTCGCTGATCGAGGGTGCCTACGGCATCCGCGACGTCTGCCTGTCGGTGCCCACCGTGGTGGGTCGCAAGGGGGTGGAGAAACAGCTCGAGATCGAGCTGTGGCCCAAGGAGACCTCGGCGCTCCAGCAGTCGGCACAGGTGCTGCGCGAGACGATCGAGGCGGTCTTCAAGGCCAATCCCAGGGCGGCCGGCTCCGCCGCGAAGTCCGCCGCCGCGACACCGCCGCGAGCGGGCGGGAATGTCGGTGGTCCCTCGACCAACGGCTCGCATGCGTCCCGCGTGACGATGGGCTCGGGCGGGGGCAATGGCACCACCGGCACGCTCGCGGGTCACGATCTCGGGGCTAGGGCAGGGGGGGCGGTGACGCCATGCAGAAGTCGCTCGACCGCAAGCTCGCCGCGATCCACGCCGACCCAGGTTGCCGCGAGTTCATCATCGCCGACGCCAAGGACGCCGACATGGCGCTCGGCCTCGGCGCCCCCGGGCAGTCGCCCGAGATGCACGCCGGCGAGGTCCGTTTCAAGACCTTGCAGGAATACCGCGACCAGATGCGGCTGATCACCCGCTCGGGCCTGGTCGACATCATGCTGATGTCCGCCAGCTCGAACCATGCGCTCACCTTCGGCGAGCGGCTGTTCGACGACTCGCCCGTCACGCCGGCGATCCGGGCCAACGACACCACCGACATCCACCTGGCCCGGGGATCGAGCTACGCCCGCTCCGCCGCCCGCCCGTTCCGGACCGCCAGCATCGACCACGCCCAGTGCGGGCACCTCGATTGCTCGCCCGAGGAGCGCTCGCTCGGGGCCAACCTGGGCCTCTACAGCGTGACGTTCAACAACGACCTCGAGCGTGACCTGGAGACGCTCGTCCGGTTCCACGAGTTCCGCGAGGAGGCCGAGCGCAAGGGATTCCGCTACTTCCTCGAGGTCTTCGACCCGAACGTCCCCAACGCGGTGCCGCCCGAGGTCCTGCCGTTCTACCTCAACGACATGATCACGCGGATGCTGGCGGGTGTCGGCCCGGCGGGGCGGCCGGTGTTCCTCAAGATCGTCTACCACGGTCCCAAGGCGATGGAAGAGCTCGTCCGTTTCGATCCGCAACTGGTCGTCGGCATCCTGGGCGGCTCGGCCGGCACGACACGCGACGCCTTCCAGCTCCTGCACGACGCCCAGAAGTACGGGGCCAAGGTCGCGCTCTTCGGCCGGAAGATCAATCACGCCGAGAACCAGCTGGCGTTCGTCCATTTCCTCCGCCTGATCGTCGAGGGTCAGGTCGGCCCGGTCGAGGCGGTCAAGGCGTACCACGCGGTCCTCGGCCGGCTGGGGCTACGGCCTAATCGAAGCCTCGAGGACGACCTGAGGCTGACCGACCAGTCGATGAGCTACGCCGGGACCAAGACGACCGCCGTCGCGCAACGGCTCGCCGAAGCCGGAGGCACCGTCCGTGAAGCCCGTGCCCGCGGCGATACCGACGGCGGCGGCCGCGGCGGCGAGCCCGGCAACGGCCTGCCCTTGCCAGTCGCAGCCGAGCGGCGCACGGGAGCCACCACGATCATGGCGGTTGCGGCTGCCCTGGCAAGGAGACGAGCGGCGGCCGGTCGTCACCGAATCCTATCCGGTCTCGCGGTATCAGCAGGTCGGTCCAATGGCAACGGGCGGGCGCATGGCAACGGCAGCCCCGACTTCGCCCGGATGAGCCCGGCCGATCGACTGGCCTATCACCGCGAACGGCTCGGCCTGGGGCGCTGACTGCCGCGCCCCGGGGCGATTATCCTATCCTCTTCACGTTACGCGGACGCCGCGGGCGTGGGCCGCACTGAAGCGGCCTGCCCGCGACTCGTCGTCGGCGATGAGGAGGAGTCGCGATAATGCTGAGACGTCGGCTGTGCGGTCTCTTCGGGCCGCGGGCGGTGCTCGTCGTCCTGTGCCTCCTGTCGCCCGCGCCCCTCGCCGCGCAGGGCGTCGATTACATCAAGGCGCACTACACCAAGCAGGAGCACACGCATCCCGATGCGCGACGGCGTGAAGCTCTTCACGTCGGTCTACGTCCCCAAGGACGCAGTCGCAGAAGTACCCGATCCTGCTGCAGCGGACGCCCTACGGGGTCGGGCCGTACGGCGCGGACGCCTATCGGGGCGACGTGGGCCCGTCGGCCCGCTTTCGCCAAGGACGGTTACATCGTCGCCTACCAGGACGTGCGCGGGCTCGGCCAGTCGGAAGGCGAGTTCGTCAACATGCGGCCGCACTCGCGACAGAAGGAAAAGCCCACCGACATCGACGAGAGCACGGATACGTACGACACGATCGACTGGCTCGTCAAGAACGTCCCCGATAACAACGGCCGGGTCGGCATGTGGGGCATCTCCTACCCCGGGCTTCTACGTCGACTGCCGGGATGATCGACGCCCATCCGGCGCTCAAGGCGGCGTCGCCGCAGGCTCCCGTGACCGACTGGTTCGCGGGCGACGACTGGCATCACAACGGTGCGCTGTTCCTGCCCCATGCGTTCAACTTCCTCGCCTCGTTCGGCCGCCCGCGGGCTGAGGCCGACGCAGGGGCGTGGCCCGAGGTTCCGCCACGGCACGCCCGACGGCTATGAATTCTTCCTGCGGATGGGCCCGCTGGCCAACGCCAACCGCCAATACTTCAAGGACGACATCCCGTTCTGGAACGAGATCATGCAGCACGGCACCTACGACGAGTTCTGGCAGGCGCGCGACATCCGCCGTCACCTGAAGGGGATCAAGCCGGCCGTGATGACGGTCGGCGGCTGGTACGACGCCGAGAACCTCTTCGGCGCCCTCGAGACCTACAAGAACGTCGAGGCCTCGAGCCCCGGGATCCGACGAACATGGTGGTGATGGGCCCCTGGCGGCACGGCGGCTGGGCGGGCGGCGAGGGCGCGTCGCTGGGCACACGTGCCGTTCCACTCCAAGACGGGCGAGTTCTTCCGCGAGAAGATCGAGTTCGCCTTCTTCCAGTATTACTAAGGATCAGGGCTCGCCGAATTTCCCCGAGGCCTGGGTCTTCGAGACGGGCTCGAACAAGTGGCGGACGTACGACGACCTGGCCGCCGAAGGACCCGGCCGCGGTCGATCTTCCTGCAAGCCGGCGGCAAGGTCGGCTTCGACCCGCCGGCGGCCGTCGCGAGCGGCCCGAAGCAAGGGATCTACGACGAGTACATCAGCGACCCCGCCCATCCGGTCGAGTACATCGACGAGATCGCGATCGGCATGCTCGGCGATTACATGATCCGGGACCAGCGAGTCGCCGTCGCGTCGGCCGGACGTTTTGGTCTACGAGGGCGAGCCGCTCAAGGAGGACCTGACGATCGCCGGGCCGATCCAGGCGCGGCTGTTCGTCTCGACCAGCGGCACCGACTCGGACTGGATCGTCAAGCTGATCGACGTGTATCCCCGACAACGCGAGCGACGAGGAAGTCCGTGACGGCGCGATCACCCTCGGCGGCTACCAGGAGCTGGTGCGCGGCGACGTGATGCGCGGCAAGTTCCGCAACAGCCTGTCGAAGCCCGAGCCGTTCGTCCCCGGCCAGCCGACCCCGGTCAACTTCAGGCTCCAGGACGTCGCGCACACCTTCAGGGCCGGGCACAAGATCATGGTGCAGATCCAGAGCACCTGGTTCCCGCTGGTCGACCGCAACCCGCAGAAGTTCGTGGACATTTATAACGCGCAGGACTCGGACTTCCAGAAGGCAACGCAGCGCGTCTACCACGAGGCGTCCATGCCGACGCGGCTGGAAGTCCTCGCAGTGCCGGAATGACGCTCGGCGAGCGTATCGGTCGTCGTAAGCGTGTCACTCGCGCGCGATCTCGGCGGCGAACGCCCTGGCGTTCAGCGGCTCGCCGGTCGCGTGGCGGGTGAGCGCGTTCCAGTCGAGCGAGCGGCCGGGGGCGAAGACGCGTGTCTTCAGGTATTCGCCCACGGCCGGCTTGCCGACGAAGCTTGCCTTCGACGGATCCACGCCGCCCAGGACGTCGCGAGCGATCGCATGCAGCACCTGGTCGGCGAACAACTGCCCGAGCAGGTAGTTGTGATAATACGCCGGTGCGCTGACGATGTGGATCTTGCTGGCGTAGTCGGGGGCGGTGCGGCCCTCGGGGCGGTGGACCATCTGGTACTTCTCGACGAGGTCCCACCAGAGGGTATTGAGGTCCTGGTCGGGGTTCTCGTAGAGCGCCTTCTCGAACCGGAACATGACCTGGCACCACCGCGAGAAGACCAGGAGCTTGGCCCGCTGCATCTTTGCCCCGGCCTTGTCGAACGCGACCGGGTCGGGAACGGCGACGCCCATCGCCTGGAGCCAGTCAGCGTCCTTGGAGAACCGCTCGAACAGCATGGCGATCCCCTCGGTCGTCAGGATGTGCGCCTCCGCCCGCAGAGCGTAGGGGAGGCTGCGGGGGATATTCCGGCTGCTATAGACCGAGTGCCCGAGCTCGTGCAGCATGGTGCCCATCCAGTATTCGTTGTACACGATGTTGGCGAGCACGCGCACGTCGCCCTCGCGGTCGATGTCGGTGCAGAAGGCGTGCGGGCTCTTGCCGGGCTTCTCGCGGAGGTCGCTGCGGGCGATCACGTCCTCGATCGGCAGGCCGATGCCGGCGTAGAACCGCCGGCAGAGGTCGAGGATATCGGCCTTCGCGTACACCGAGTCGAAGTCGGCGGCGAAGATCGCGGGCGACTCCTGGAAGAACGGGTCGTGATAGTGCCAGGGCCGGACGTCCCCGGCGGCGATCCCCGACTGGTCGGCGACCTTCGCGTCGATCTCGAGCTTGAGCTTGCGGAATGGCTCGCGGGTGAGTGCGTCGAGCTCGTCGAAGATCCGCAGGACGTCCTCTTGCTTCTGCTCGGCCAGGTGGAGCTGCAGGGCGTGGTAGTTGGCGAAGCCCAGAGTGTGCGCGGCCTCATTGCGGAGCTTCACCAGCGCCTTCAGGTCGGCCTCGACGATCGGCCCGACGCCCTTGCTGCCCTCCCAAACGGCCTTGCGCTCGCCGGTGTCGCGGGATTCCTTGAGCACGTGCCGGACCTCGCTGTCGGTGAGCTTCTTGCCGCCGACGTCGGCCCGGTAGGCGTTGAAGGCCTTCTCGATCGCGTTGGCACTGCGCCGTGATCTTGCTCAGCAAATCGGGATCGACCTGTTTTTCGAGGTACTGCAAGTACAGCACGGCGATTTGCCGCGACAGGATCGGATCGTCGATCCGGCTCTCCTTGATGGCCTTGAGCTGGGCGAAGCGGCCGTGGTCGGCGAGTGCGGCGTCGAGCCGGTTCTGGGCCTGCTCCTTGGCCTGGAAGTCGGCGTCGCGGCCCGTGACGTTGGCGTTCCACCAGGTGAGGGCGGCCTCGCGTTCCAGCGGACGGATGACCTGCTCGTGCTCGCGGATGAACTGGCGGGCCTTCCCGTCGGCGTCGGCGTCGGTGGCGGCCCTCGGTTCGCTTGCGGCGGCCGTGCTCATGAGCAACCCCATCAGGCAGAGCGCGGATCGGATCGCGGGATGGATCGTGGACCATTGGTGGGTCAACCTGTAGGACGACGGCGGGTCTCGAAGCCGGCGCGATTGTCGCATCCCATCCGCGACGAAGCAATCCTCGGACTGGCCCAGGCCGGCCGGGTGGATTCGCGGGGATCTGGGTGCGTGCGCGCTCTTGACGTCGGGCCTTCATCGCGCTTTAATGGGTGCAGGCCGAAGTGGCGGAATTGGCAGACGCGCTAGGTTCAGGTCCTAGTGGGCTAACCATGCCCGTGGAGGTTCAAGTCCTCTCTTCGGCATATAGCGAAAGGACTTACGTCGAGAGGCGTGAGTCCTTTTGCATTTTGGAAATATGTTTTTCCGCCAACTTTCCGCCAGACGGGGCGGGTTCAGGGCAATATCCGTAGGGGAGCTAACCGCCTGTCGGATCGCCAGTTCATCACTCGCGTGATCGGTGACTTGCCGGTAGGCTCCGCCAAAGGAGTCGAATAATCCATCCAAGCAAGCGGCAAGTTTGGATTGTCTGCCCGTCCGTGCTCGTCGTGGAGCGAATCGCAGATTGGCCCGCAGGTCGGGGGGGGTCATGCCGTTCCGCGTGCTTCCGACTGCCCTTGAAACCGGGCGATCATCTCTTTGAACATGCAAACGATATGTTCTCGATTCACGCCGTTCGAGATGAAGTTGCAGCGGCCCTGTTTCCCCAAAGGGAAAGACCAGAAGCACGAATCCCGTCTGCCGATCATCCCCTCGAGGTCGCCATTGAAGATTTCGTCGATTCCCCGTACCAGCCCGTTGATCTCAGCGAGGTACTCGTCCTGAATCGGTGCGTCTCCAAGCTCGTGTTTCATGCCGCCGCCTTCAGCTTGTTCTTCTCGGCCAAGAAGGAAGCCGAACAGCGGCCAGAGTTGGCGGAAGGCGTTGTCGTAGGCGATCTTTTCGCCGATCTGCTGGTTGTAGTTTCCGACGTTGACGCAGGCCGACTCGCCACTGACGCTGAAACCATTGTCCAGCACGATCCGGCAGTGGGTCACCGTCTCGCCAATGCGGGTGAAGTCCGTGCTGGTGATGCGGGACTTCATATATTCCGGCGTCACCCGTTCGGCAGGCGACGCGGCCAGCAGTTCGTCTAGTTTTTCGTTGGTAATTAATTCCATGGCGACCTCCTATTTGCCGAGCATCATCGCCCGTGCGGACGGAGGCTATTGCAGACCGCAATAACAGTCAAACATAATTTGATTTTACTTGTCAAGCAACCAGGCGCGGAGAAGTGTGGGAGCTATTTGGGTCTGCGGCGGAACAAGGTTAAAATAGTGTCCGGTGCAGTTCCACCCCCAGTGTCGTCTTTATTGGGGACCTATCTTGAAACCTCTCGAAACCGCCGTCTCAATTCCGCTTTAATCGAGGCCTTGAGCAAGTCTAAGCGTTGAGAGTAGGAGTGATCCGAGTCCGTCACGTCGGGAAACAGGATCTCATTCAACACCTGTTTTCGCTCAATTCCTTCAAGGATACCCAGCGACTGTAAAGTAACTTGCAATCTACTTGACTGCTTTGACAAAGCCTCCCGGGCTTGTTCTTCATAGTCCGTACCTTTATGTGAAATGATAACCACACCGACCCCATACACAGAAGCAATCCACATTCCCACGTCTAAACACTCTCGCTCTTGCTCGGTAAGAAGCTCTCGGCGAGTTGCCTTGAACATCTCGTGGGCGACTTCGCCTTGCGGGAAGGCCATCCCGAGGCGATCGAAGAAGTCGCCGAGTTCTCTTTTGCCTCTCTCTACATCTGATTCTTCAAGTGCTTGCTGTGCCAAACTGAAGGCATACAGCATGTATCCAAGATCGACTAGTATCACGGCTCGCTCGGCAATGTTTGGAACGGCCGATCGCCTTGCATCGGCCCATCCTGCCGTCTGCGATTTAACGAGTTGGCTCGGTGTCGCATCCTCCCCCGTCTTTGAGCCATGCGTAGTAATCGATCTCGAGGAGGGTCCCGCTAAGCAGCGCAATTCGTTGTCTGCAATTGCAATAAGCTTATTAATCAAAATATCAACATCTTTATGAAAATCGGGGTCGGGGCGAATTCTGTGGCCATTCCAATCGATCATTTGGCGAAGGCATCTTGGCAGTTCTCTAGCCGAGGGAAAACGTGAATTGCGGACTGTGATCGGGATCAGCGGAATACCCAACGACAGAGCAGTCAAGATTTCGATTCGCACGAAATCATCAGGGTTGCTGAGCCGTTTCTTTCCCGATGGGTTCACTGTGTTCAGCCAATCCGGTCCGATCACAACCACTACTACTTTCGTTTTTTCCAAACACGACTTGATAAAATCAGCAAATTTGGCTTGGAGGGGAATAGAGTCCACATCCTTGAACACGACGCTCTGCCAAATGCGGCCACGAGCGGTCGTAGATTCGTCCAGCCGATTCTTCGGAGTCGGATCGCCTGTAAGATATAAATATTTTCATCTAATTATCCATCTGAGCAGAGTTGTTGCACTGTCGTTGTGCAAGCCTCAGGTACGGAGCGAGCGTATAGTAATACTCTCGAGCTGGCGAAGAACCCCAGACAACATCCGATTATCTAGACCCCAGACGCAGGCCGCAAGAACCTCGCGGCGCTC
>CAVYTQ010000014.1:0-2445319 GCA_963771445.1 uncultured Planctomycetota bacterium
CCGTCCGGTGAACCCCATCTTTAAAGTGGTCGAATGGCCGGGATCATGTTCGGGGCACCGTCTTGATTCGTCCCCGGCGTTTAACGCGCCGCGATCGCCCCGAGGTCGTCCAGGGCGAGGACGAACGCGGGGCGACGAGCTCACACCCGAGCCGGGTTTCACCCGGGGCTATTCCAATCGCAAGGCTCAGGGGCGATCAACCCCTCGCGTCGTCGCCGGCCTGACGCAACGCTTGCCAGCGGTCGGGAAGCAGTTCCTCGATCCGCCGCGCCGGATGCGTACTCACCCGATCGAGCACATCTCGCAGATAGGCTTGCGGGTTGATCCCAAGATCCTTGCATGTCGTGCACAGGCTCATCAATACGGCCGCCGTCTCGCCTCCCTTGTCGCTCCCCGCGAACAACCAGTTCCTCCGACCGATCGCCACGGGTTTCAGCGCTCGTTCCGAGGCGCCGTTATCGAGCTCGAGGTATCCCGCCTCCAAAGGACGCGTCAGCGCCGCCCAGTGATTCAGCGCGTACTGCATCGCGTCGGCGATCACGCTCTTGGGCAGCACCTGCGGCAGCTCGGCTTCCAGCCAGACATGGAACTTCTCGAAGATCGGCCGCGAACGCTCGGCTCGCAGCTCGTGCCGCAGCGCCACGAACGCCTCATAGTTCTCGACCTCTCGCTCCTTCGCTTCGCGCTCGACATCGTAGAGCAAACCGATCCACGCCAGTGCTTGATGCGACCGCTGCGGGTCGGTGTCCGCGCCTCGTAGAACTTCCGTCGAGCGTGCATCAGGCATCCGACCTCGACGATATCGCCCGATAGGAACAGGCCGTCATAGCCCGAATAGGCGTCGGCCTGGAGGTAGCCCTTGAAGTCCTTGAAGATCTCCCTCGGCCCGGCGGCGGTGTGGTCCGGCGTGTAGTCGTAGACCACGTAGGGATGGTCGTGATCGCCGACGCTGGCCCACAGCCTCCCCTTCTTGATCCCCTTGCCATCGTGGTCCTGCACCGGCACCGGCGTGTCGTCATTCTGGACGACTTTCGAGGCAAAGATCAGGCTCCGCATCGACGCGACGATCGGCGCCAGCAAGTCGGCGGCGACGGCCATCCAGTCGCACATCGTCGATCGCGCCAGCTCGACGCCGAGCCGCTTGAAGATCCCCTCGAGGCGATAAAGCGGCAGGTGATCGGCGTACTTGCTGACCGCCACATGCGCCATCAGCCCCGGGCCGGGCAGGCCCTTCTCGATCGGCTCGGGAAGCCGCTCGGCGATCACGACATGGGCCTTGCAGCAGGGGCAGGCATACTTGGGGCGAATGTGCTCGAGCACGACCATCGACGCGGGGACATATTCGAGCTGCTCGCGGACCTCGCGGCCGATGCAGGTCCGCTCGGTGCCGCAGTCGGGGCAGGCGCGTTGTTCGGGGGGCACGTCGTAAACGATCGGCTTGCGGGGCAGGCTCGCCGGCAGAGGCTTGCGGCCGTGGCCATCCTTCTTCTCGCGCGCGCGGGTGTCGAGTCCGGGGCCGGCTCCTGTGTCGCGGCGGTCGTCGGGGCCGGCTCGGCCTGCGCGAGGATCTCGCGGGCGAAGAGCAGGAGCTGGGCGGGGTCGATCCGCTCGCTCTTGGGGCCATGGCGCTGGCGGAGGAGCTGCTCGAGCTGGTGCTGGAGCTTGTCGATGAGATGCGACTGCTGGCCGAGCGTCTTGAGCAGCTCGCGGATGAGCTGATGGGCCGTCCCGAGGTCATCGGGGAGTGGATCATCGAGGGTGATCATATCCTATACTACGAGGACGCGTGCTGGAGTGTTGGCAGATAATTCTCCGAATTTTGAGGTGGGGTGGCGGGTCGGGAATAGCGGGGCCGCCGTCGCGCGGTGTCCAGGTCGATGCCGGCCAGGAGCGCGGCGAGTTCGGCGGTGGTCATCTCGACGCGATCGGAGGAGGCGGCGGGGATGCGGAAGGTGCCGCGTTCGAGTCGCTTGGCCCAGACGGCCAGTCCATCGCGATCCCAATACAGGATCTTGATGCGGTCGCGACGCTTGTTGACGAAGACGAAGAGGTGGCCGGAGAGGGGGTCGAGTGCCAGGCGGGTCGATGCCAGGGCGGCCAGGCCGTCGAAGCTTCTTCTCATGTCGGCCGGTTCGGCGGCGAAGTACACGCGGATCGCGGCGCTCAGTCCGAACATGGGCGATCCTCCAGGACGGCGATGAGATGGCGGAGGGTTCGGGGGTCGAATCCGGTTGGGACGGCGATGCGATGACCGGTGGCGAGGATCAGCTCGAGGTGGGACCCGCAGGCCGAGAGAGATGGGTTCGCATCGGGGAGGATGGTGACGGGGAGGAAGTGATGATCGGCGACGGGCGGATGGGCTTGGTCGGCGGGGATGGGCCGAGACGGGCGGGGCTGGTAGAGGTGCCTTCGGAAGGTGTGGAGTGGCAGTTCGCGCCGGCGGCAGAACTCGGCCTGGGTCAGACCGCTGCGGCGGAAATCGTTGAGGATGGCGTTCCAGCGTAGGTCAACGGTGCGGGTTCGCGGCATGAGGCGGGCTCCCCGCCGGATCGAATGGACCCGGCAAGAGCAGCATCGCCGGCCCTCGCCGCCATTACCAGATGCACTTCACCGGACGGACACACAGCAGCCGGTAGATCAACCGGCCTCCGCTGCGCACCAGCTGGCACGGCATCTGGATGAACGCCGCGCAGTACGTCGCGAACTCCATCCGCAGCAGCCCCGTCCCTCCGCCGCGTGACCGGCCCCGTGCCGGGCGGCGACCGGGACCAGCAGCGCACTCCACGCCTTCAGGCTCCACGCCAGCGAGGCCATCACCATGTACGCCCAGTTGCTCACCAGGTCGTCCACCGGCGCCTTCAGCGCCTGCACGCCCCCCTTGAGCTGCGCGATCAGGTTCTCCTGATCGCAGCGATCGTTGGCCGAGGATACCACCTCCTCGGCGGTCATCGTCCGGTCGTTGGTGATGTAGAAGAAGTAGCGGTATTCCTCGAACAGCCGCAGCTGCCCCTTGCTTACCTCCACCCGCTTGCGCAGGACGATCATCCGATAGCTCTTCTTGCACGCCGTCGGCCGATAGGCGAACTCCGCCACCATCTCCTCGAGCAGCTCGATGTTCTCGTAGCCGCGCTCGCGGACGACCTCCGGCTTGACGCGTTCGGGCTTCTGGCGACCCGAGGTCTTGATCGGCCGCCGCGGTCGGCTCAGGAGGCGGTACGAGTCGTCCGGCAGGTCCTCGGCCCTCGCCACGAGCGCATCGTAGGCCTCGTACCCGAAGACGAATCGCGTGTCGCCCGCGGCGTCCCATCGATCCAGATGCTTGGTCTGGGCGAACTTGGTATCGCCCCGCAGCAGGATGCCGCGAAAGCCGGCCCGACGGCACAGCCCGATGGCCTTGTCCAGGAAGACGTCCGCCCGTTCCTGCGAGGGGCGGTTGCCGCTGCGATTGAGCAGGTAGAGCGGCTCGGCGGTATTGGCCAGCGAGATCAAGAGCGGATGGTACCCATACTGCCCGTCGTAGGCGAAGTCCATCCCCCCCTTGCACTCGCCGTCGCTGGGCACGATGCTGCCATCGGCCTCCAGGATCGCCTCCGCGAAGAACTCGGGTGGCTGCCGGGCCCAGACCCGCAGCCGCGCCCCATTGAAGGTGTCCATCAAGGTCAGGACGTCGGCCTCGCGGAAGCGGCGGCAGAAGTCGCCGGCGGTGGTCGGGTCGGGGATGCGCTCGGCCCCGAGGGCGTCGAGGTAGACCTCATCGTTGCGGCGCAGCTCGAGATGCTCGATGCGGCGGCCGCCGGCGAGGAGATTCAGGGCGATGTTGAGGACATGGTCGGATTCGTGGTAGGGGAGGTGGCGTTGAGCAGGTGGAGGTCGCGGTCGATATCCTTGACGAGTTCGATCCGCTGGGCCAGCAGGAAGAGGGCGCCGATGCCGCCGGCGCCGAGCCCGCGGACGCGGTCGGCATATTCGTAGTGGATGTTACTCGCGGTCATCATGGGAGTGGGCCGCTCGGGACCGGGCGTCGGATCGAGTCGTTTCTTGATCCGCCGTCGCCGCTCCTGGAAGGATCCCTTCTTGCGTGCGGCGCGCTTTTTTGGAGAGTAGCACTCACTCGAAAGCCCCCTTGTCCTGGAATGGTGAGGATGTGTTATTACCTCCATTATTCCAGAAACATGCGGGGTTTTGAGCTATTTCCGAGGAATCGGGCCGGTCGGCCTATAAATCACGCTTGGTTCAGGACTAGTCAACCCATCAGCGCCTCGCATATTCGGACTGATGGTATTTGGATGTGGCCTGAATATCTTAGTTATTATGTGGATCGCTAGGAATTTAATTGGTGTCAGTTCATTTTATTGAATTTAATTGGTGTCCAATCTAATTGGTGTCGAATCTAATTGGTGTCAGTTCATTTTATTGGCGGAAAAATGAACTGACACCAATTTCCTCCCAATTTCCTCTTCGGCGTTACGCATAAGACCACGGATGTTGCTATTGCTGGACCCGGATCGCCGGAGATCAGTATTGTTACGGCGGACTTGAACTCGCCGGCTTATAATAACCCCGCGAGACCAGGCGCGCTGACCAGTAGGCTGAAGCAGAAGGCGTGGGCGTCGTCCACCGACCCCAAACTGGGCCCACCGGGCAAGCCGCGTGTCGTCCGGCTAGAGACCTACGGGCCGGAGGCGACGCCGCGCAGACCGCGGCGATTGAGGCTGCGAGACAAGAGGCGGCCCGGTGGCGAACGCCTGTCCAGATTATCTGGGAGCATCGACGATGAAACCGCTTCTCAGGCCCGCGCGGCCCGCACATCGAGATTTGTTAACCAATGCGCTCGGGATTACCGGGTGCCGCAGGATTGAGGGCTTGGCGGGCTTTAAATCCTCGGCCGAGCGAATCTTGACCGCACTGGGGAGCCTTACGTCGTCTGATCGATCTTGCCTCGACGAGGAACTGTGTGGGACCGACACACTCCTTAGTGACTGTCCCATAAGGTGAACAAATGGGGTGTAGCGGGCGTAATCACGGTATGAGATTGCACCCTTACCCGAGTGACCTCACCGATGACCAGTGGGCCCTGATCGAACCCCACCTGCCACCCGAACCCGGCGGCGGTCGGCCCCGCAAGACCGATCTGCGGGCGGTGGTCAACGCCGTCTTCTACCTCACCCGCACCGGCTGCCAGTGGCGGTATCTCCCCAAGGACTTCCCGCCCAAGAGCACCGTCTGGCGGTACTTCGACAAGTGGCGGCACGACGGCACCCTGGATCACATCCACGACCGGCTCCGCACGAAGGCCCGCACGGCCGAGAAGCCCTACCACCCGCGCACCTCCGCCAGCGTCGACAGCCAGTCGGTCGACGCCAGTTCCGGCGGCGAGCAGCGGGGCCGCGACAACTTCAAGAATGTGGACGGCCGCAAGCGGCATATCGTCGTGGACAGCATGGGGTTGCTGCTGGCGATCCTGGTGACCGCCGCCGACGTCGACGACGCCAGGGCGGCGGCCGAGCTGTTCGCCCGGCTGGAGGGCCAGCCGATGGGCAAGGTCGTGCGGATGTACGCCGATAACAAGTATCACAACTATGCGCTCTACGAGTGGGTGGAGACCAACGCCGACTGGGACCTGGTGATCGTGCGGAAGCCAGAGGGGACCGGGGGCTGGGTACGGCTGCCGATCCGCTGGACGGTGGAACGGACGTTCGCCTGGCTGACGAGGTGCCGGCGGCTGAGCCTGGACCGGGAGAAGACGGTCTTATCGTCGGAGGCATTCGTCAAGTTGGCCATGATCCAGTTGATGCTCAATCGGCTTGAGCCGAAGGGGACGGAGGCCGAGTTCCACTACCGGGCGGCTTCGTAAACCCACTTATGGGACAGTCACTTAGGACATACAATCTGGAGTCCCGGCGTGATGGCACCATGACTTGTGCTGGTATTGTGTCGCTTGCCTACAACCAGCAATCATTCTCTCTCGGCGCTAGGATTGAATGGTCTCACCTACCGATCGATATCGAAGCTGTCACGCGATTCACCGACCGACTCTGGAGACTTGATGAGTGGCTGGTGCTGTATGCATACGACCAGGACGATTTCTCCGTGCAGAATACGACATCGGTTCCTGGAATGGAGCATTGGGGCATCGACCGCGATCAAGTAGAGATTATAAATCGATCGGGGCTCGGAAATGAAATTGACACCCAAGCTAATCCTGGCTTTATGCTCAACCGGGATGGCCTCCTTTCGTCGGTCCAGTGGTTGAATTACTGGAGCGCCGCTGCCCTAGGACGCATGTTCACGGCGCCCCCGAGGACTTTCCCGCCGGGGTTGAAATTTCGCACTTGGATGAGGGGGCAATCCGGATGCGTTTAGGCGTTCACCCCGGCCGAATTGATGACATCGATTTCCACAAGCTCCAGTTGGAATGTCGATTCCGACTACCGTTTGTTGAACTTCTTCAAGGTCGGCAATCAGGGAATATAGTCCCCGATGCGGGGACGCATTGCGCGGGGCTCCGATACCGGACCCCACCGGCCCGACGTTGGCTCCCGCTCCGCCCTCCCTCCCCGACCGCCACGCTGACGGCCCTCGCCGCCGCCGGCCGGGAGCCGACGGACATCACCCTGCCGACCGTCGGCAGCCACACCGGCTGGGGGTCACACCGGCTGGGGGTCGGTCACACCGGCTGGGGGTCAGACCTGAATGGCACAAGGATAGCTCAAGTCCCTGAGGGACAAAGATTTGTGTCTCATTCATCAACGAGTGCTATTTTATCTTCTCGTATGGTATGATCCCCCGTTCGATCAGGGCCTTGGCCTTCTTGCGAGTCATCCGCAGCAGCGGATGCGGCTTCGGCCGCCGCTTCACCGCACGCGGTTCGTAGCGGTCCGGTCGGTCCCCCACGCGCTTCTTGCCGATCAACATCACCAGCCGCGGCAAGTCCGATGCGATCCGCTCCGCGTCGTACAGATGCGACGCCTCGAAGTTCCTCACCGTGTGCAACGACCCCTTGAAACTCAGCCGACGCGGCTCGATACCCTCCGCCCGCGCCGCCTCGGCCATCACGCCGCGGATCAGGTTGTACGCCAGCAGGTGCACCGCCACCTCCTTCCTCACCATCTCCGGGCTCCGCGTCCGCAGGATATCCATATGCATATCCGACTTGAGCGTCCGCAGGTCCAGCTCCGCGTGCCACCGCCGCCGGAACAGCGCCGCCAGCTCCTCGATCGGGTACTCCTTCGCATCCAGCAGCGTCGTGGCGATCACCAGCTGACGCACCCGCTTGGTCTTGTCGGTTATCCTCACGCGGACCTCGCGGATCGGTAGCCACTTCGGCATCGCCTCGTATTCCTCCCGGCTCATCCAGGCGGGGATCTGCTCGGGCCTCCTCCACACGGCGACGTGATCGTCCCGGCCCAGCCGCTGCCCGCACCGGAAGTCGGACCGTCGGCGCTGATGCAGCCGCATCACCACGTCAACGCCCCGCGCCTTCAACGTCGCGATCGCCCAGTAGGAGCAGAAGAGTCGGTCGGCCAGCACGATGTCGCCGGGGCGGAATTCGTCAATGACCATGCGCAGCAGCGCCAGCTCGCCGGTCTGCTTGCCACGATAGGGGCCGAGCGCGGCATCGAGGACCGTGCCGACGGCCAGGCTGAAGACGACCACCAGCCGCGCGATCGGGAAGCCCAGCCCGGGGGCCTGGCTCCTCGGCTGGGGGTACTCCTCCTGGTTGCGCCGCGTGTCGGGCATGGACACGGTCGAGCCGTCGATGATCTTGACCGGGCGGAGATGGAAGAGCCAGGAGGGATCGGCCTTGTCGTGGATCGCTCGTCCGGTGCGGCGGACCAGGTCCCAGAAGACGCCCTCGGGCAAGCGGTCTCGGGCCTCGCAGTAGCTGGCGGTCGCGGGCGAGACCGGCGGGAGCCCGCGGTCGTGGCGGAACTTCTGGAATCGGTCGACGGCATCGTCGCAGGAGTGGTCGTCGGAGAGGACCTGCGAGAGGAACAAGCTCAGGGTGATCCAGGGGAGGTAGATCCGCTCCCTCCAGTGATGGCCCAGGGCGCGGCAGGCGGCCTCGACGCGGAAGCGGGAGAGGAGGGCCAGGAAGGGGAGCCCCTGGTGGGAAGCGAGCTGTTCGCGGGTGGAGACGAATTGGTCACGGGGGTCCGTTGCGGTAGACTGCGCCATGGTGGCCTCCTTGGTGCGGCGACTGGCGGGGAGTTGATAACCGCGAGTCTACCCACCAAGGGGGCCGCTCAGCATCCCCGAGGCGTCGTGGCGCAAGTCGGACGCCCCCGGATGCTTACGTTATCCTTGTGCCATTCGGGTCAGACCTAATTTCTAGTTTATTCGACGATGTCGGCCCGACAGGCAGGTCCGGGTCGCCCAGCCTCCAACAATCCACAGCGCCTCCGGAGACCTCGTCATGAACGAAGCGCCGGATCACGGGACCACGATCGCGACCTACGTCTACGAAGTCCCCCTGCGGCCGCCGGTGCGGTACGAGCACGACCCGGCCGGCCGGGTGTTCCGGCTGACGGCACCGGACGGGACGGTCGAGGTCTTCCGCGACGGGCCGACCCGGTATCTGTGCGTCGAGCCCGACCACGAGACCGGCGCGATCCGGCCGGTGCTGAAGCGCGGGCAACCCGTCTACCTCTGGCTCTGCCGCGAGGAGCGGGAGGCCCGATGACGGCGGGGCGGGCCGGTACTTGGAAGCGATCCCGGGGGGGAAACCAGGTCGGCGGTTTTTTCCGCCGGTCCGGCCGGCAGCGGCCCGCGTGGGCTCGATCGGGAGGCCCGCGAACCGGTGGAGGTCACCCTCCCGACCGGACCGACCCACCGTCGGCGGCGGCCGGGTCGGGCCGGGATCCGTCGGGGTCGCGGGTGCCGGGCGGACTTGCCGGGCGCCGAAACGGCTGTCCTCAGGAAAGGATGGCGTGCCTCGGGCTGTCGAACCGGGAGAATCCCTTGTCGAACGTGACCAGCTCGTGCCCCCGGCGCGGGCGAACGCGGCGAGGTAGGCGTCGTTCCACACACTGTGCGAGAACGAGTGATGCTGAGTGTAGCCCCGCCAGAGTGGCTCGATGCCGGTCGGCTCGCCGGCGAATACGACGAGCGGATCATCTTGAAGCGCGTCGTAGGTTTTCCAGGCGTCAGCCAGCGAGACGGCGTCCGCTCCGACGGCCTTCGGGTTGGTGGCCAGGCGCAGGAACCCTTGCTGCGTCATGCGACAGAATGCGCACAGGTCGCCCTGGAGGGCCTGGAACCAGACCCGGGCTGCCTCGTTGTGGACGTGGCGCTCGAAGGCGAGGGCCAGCCACACGTTGATATCAGGCAGGAAGATCATCCTCTTCCAGGATCTCCGCGATCCTTTCGTTCGTCAGCCGCAGGACACCAGGTTCCCGGGAACGAACGAGCGGCAATTGCACACGACGGCGGGACTCGGGCGTCCTTTCCGCCGGCGCAAGATCGCACACGACGGTTACCAGTGTACCCTCCGGTACAGGCAACTCGCCTTCCAGCACCACGACGCCCCTGTAGAGTCTGCCCTGAACTTCCATGGGTTGATTGTCCCTCGTTCGTCCCGCGCGGTCAACGCGGCAGGCGGAAGAATTGGTGGCTGGAAGACCTGGCAATGAATTGGCGTCAGTTCATTTTGGGCAATGAATTGGCGTCAGTTCATTTTGTGGCCGAAATCCGCCTCCCGCCGCCGGTTCCGGTCCGAGTTCGACCCGGCCGGTCGGGTGTTCCGGCTCACCGGCTCGGACGGGACGGTCGAAGTCTTTCGCGCCGTGCCGACCCGCTATCTGTGCGTCGAGCCCGACCCCGAGACCGGCGCAATCCGGCCGGTGATCCAGCGGGGGCAGCCGGTCTACCTCTGGCTCCGCCGCGAGGAGCGGGAGGCCCGATGACGGCGGGGCGGGCCGGCGCGGGCGGGAGCGGGTGCGGAACAGGTCGGGCCGGAAGTCGCGGTCCGTCTGCTTCGACGACTGCAAAACAGGCCGCCCCACACCTCAGACATTTGATGAATCGCGAATGGAAACACCCACGACCCGCCGACAAACTTGAGAGGGTCGTCCGGGCCGGCGGGGGTCAGCGTGACTCAGGGTTCAAGCTCGTCGCGGGCCGTGTGACGCACGTACAGGATATGCACGGTCTCCCCCCGGACAGTGAAGAGGATCCGATGCTTGTGTATCCGCTTGCCACTCCGGCCGTAGAGCAGCTCGCGGATCTCCTCGGGAAACCTGTCATTTTCCGCTGCCAGCGGACATCGCAAGGGTTGGCGACGGAGGACATCGATCCTCCGGATCAGGCCGTTGTACCACCGTGCCGCGACGTGTGGCGAGGCGTTCTCGGTCTTCCAGCGAACGGCCGCGCGAATCTCTCGCTCGGCCGCCGGCTCGATGATGATGCGGTACGTCATGCGTCAGGGGACAACCGAAACTCAAGGCGGATCTCGTCGAAGACCTCCTCGGCGGGGCGGCCTCGCCCGGCCCGCATGTCTTCCAGCCCCTGGCGGATTCCCTCCAGCACGCGGACATCCTCCGCTTCCTCCCGCTGCCGGAGCAGGCGCAAACCCTCGACGATTGCCTCATCGGAGGACGAGAACCGCCCGCTCTGGACCTTGGCCCGCACGAACCGCTCCAGGTCTTCCGGTAACTGGGTATTCATGCAACGGGACCTCCACTGGTCCAGCTTATCAAGGTCGTCGCGAGACGTCGAGACGTGCGAGACACTCCGGTGTCACGGTGATCCGACGACCGTCCGCATGGCATCCCGGCGGCAAGAATGCACAACCTGGGTAGCGCGGACATCCCTCGATCTCTCGAAACACCAATCCGTTCGACGAATCCCTCAATGAGACCGACCCGATGGTCAAAGATTGGCCCAATCCGGATCTTGGCCCCGTCCCTTCTGCGGATCAGGACGGCTTCTCGTTCGTCGTTTGCTGCTCCAACCCAGCCGTCCTCGAGGCCCAGCTTCTGGCCTCACCATGCCTCGGGTCGGGTTCCCCCCACGAGGTGATCGCGATTCGGAATGCCCCAGCGCCGCGGCGGGGCTCGGCCGGGGCATCGTGCGCTGGAAAGGGGTCATGCGCTGGAAAGGGGTCATGCGCTGGAAAGGGGTCATGCGCTGGAAAGGGGTCATGCGCCTGGAAAGGGGTCAGGAACCGTTTTCGACGCTGTGCGCTGGAAAGGGGTCAGGAACCGTTTTCGACGCTGGAAAGGGGTCATGCGCTGGAAAGGGGTCAGGAACCGTTTTCGACTGTCTTCGGGGGATGCCCCCGCGGACGCTGGAAAGGGGTCAGACGCTGGAAAGGGGTCAGGAACCGTTTTCGACTGTCTTCGCGGGATGCCCCCGCGGGCGGAAGGCCCACACTACTCCGAGCCGAGCCGCACGGCTGGCCCCGCTCGATACTCCGCCGCACCTCCTCCTCGTTCAACCCGAACGGCCGATTGACCCGCGCCGTCCAGTCCCGCGGCCGCTCGACACACCAGAAAGGACATGCAGATTACCGCCGACCGGCCGCCAGAGAGCAACGAAAGAGTGCCTGTCCTTCTTGGGCTCGGGCTGCTCAATCCGACGGCGGATGCCATCCCACGGCGACCCAGGCCTGCCGCGCCCGCACCAGTGTGGGGCGGTTCAGGTTCAGGGCGACGACCGTGGCGCGTCCGGTCGAAGTCGAACCGAGGATAACATCACCGGCTTCCGACCAGCGAAAGTGATCAGACCAGGCTTGATCGCGTGGAATGAATTGAACAGGCGAACAACCTCGCAAGTCACGGGGTCGGAGGCCACGATCCGACAATTCTTGGCGTCGTTGCACAGCGAGCAGGCGAGCCAGAGGTTCCCCTTCGCTGGTCCGACCGCCGAGGGCTTCCGGCACGAGGTGATCCAGCTCCATGGGCGTGCCCACGACGGCTTCCTGGGCGAGACAATAGCCGCAACGATGGCGAGCTTGAGCACCGGCCTTGGCACGCAATGCCTTGGAAATGTAAGAGCGGCTCATCCCGGGCCGGCCAGCTTCGAGACATCATGCCCTCGCCGTTTCAGAAAGACTGCGGCCTGGGCACGGATGAGCATGGCCCGTTCATATTGCCGCATCAGTTCGGCGAGGGCTTGCCCCTCGGCCTCGGTGAGACCCTCGCGCTGCCGCTTGTGATGCAGTTTCTCCGTGCGCAGGGCCATTTCCGCGGCCAGGCGGCTCCGCGCGGCTTGCCACAGGGCTTCGTCGTCGAGGTGTTCCAGTCCCGCAAGCTCCTCGCCGAGCTCTTCCGGGAGTTCTCCTTGCTCCGGCATGGCCGTCGCCACCAGATCGACGAGCTCAGCTTCCACGCTGCGCACTGCGATTCGCCTGGTGGGCACGGTCCCGAAGCAGCGCATACAGCCGATCGGGAAGGCGAACGGTCACGGTCCGAATGGCCATCGCTCCACCTCGTTTCGGGGCGACCTCATTATGGCCAGTGATCCGGGTCGGAGCGGGACAATACCGGAAAGGACATGCAGATTACCGCCGACCGGCCGCCAGAGAGCCACGGAAGCGAGCCTGTCCTTTTTGGGCTCCCCCTTCTTGGGCTCCTGTCTTCGCTCCGGAGCGGACGGGCCGTTCGGTGCGGAGGACCGGACGAATCGCATTGCAGCGGGCCTGAACGTCGAGTTGAACCCCGCCCCCGCGGCCGTCCTCGCAAGGCATAGGAACGGACACCAAGGGATTCAGACGCCCGCCGATTCCCCCGCGCACCGAGGCGGCATCCCGTGAGAAGGGTCGCCATTCGCGTGGATGACGCCGCACCCGGTGGTCTTCGGTTCCGGCTTCGATCCGGGGCCGGCGTTCCGGCCGCATCGGGCAGGGCGAGCTCACCGGCCGACACCGCGAAAGCGGCGCAATGCCCACCCGACGACATGGTCTCAAGAGCCCTCAAGCATCGCCGCTCATGACCACCTCATCGGGCCCGGCAGGGAGATTGTGTGCATGCATTTTATGTTCCAGGGCCCCCAAAACCCCCTCTACCTCCTCTGCTTTCTTCTCTCCCCCTATATACAGGATGTATCAGGTTTGCAAAAACTGAAATGCACCTATCGGGCGGAGAGGACATTTTCTTGACGCAAGCCCTTTGGTCAGAAGCAGAAAAAATATTTGGAAATTCCTAAAGTTTTCCGGCGCGGCGGCGGTTTCCGTGGGTCGGTTCATATTTGGCCGGTTGTTTTGCGGTTTGGCGTGAGTTTCAGAAGCCGCTCTTGGCGTGGCGGAAAGCCTCAAAGCGGCCCATTGGGCCCGCTCGGGAGAGCTGTCGGCCCGGGCCGATGTCGGTCACGCTTCCGCCGGCACGGTCCGGCCCGCCCGACCGGATCGGCGTCGGGCTGAAGCATGACCGACGTGGGGGTCGGCCCGGGCCGGCGGCGGCGTGGGGAGACCCGCGCCGAACCAGACCGCACCGGCCGTCGCGTCGGCCGGGTCGGAGGCCCGCGCCGAACCGCGAACCGCCGGTCAGGCCGGAATTGCCCCACGCCGACCCGGCCCGGTGGGCGCAACAACTGTCAACTCCACGAGATGGCGGGTGAGACAATCCCTCGAAGTTGTCGGGAGGATGGCCGACGGCCGGCCCTCCCGAGGTGAACAGGGGGGATTGTGTCAACTGTGACGCCGGGCCCACGCGGGCGGCCGGGAACGGCTTCCCTCCTCGGCCCGACGGCCTCCGTAGCGATGCCGTCTTCCACCCTCCGCGTCGGCTGCGGAGGGCTTCGGACTCGTGGGTGTCCGGGACGACTCCGCCTTCGAGGCCCCGCACCGGGCAGTCGCACGGGCCGAAGTAGTGAGGCGTTGGGATGCCGAGACCCTCGTCCCGCGATACGAGGTATTCTTCCGCTGGGTCCGGCCGTCGTGATCCACGTGCGGATCCCCGCAGAGCTCTTGCAGAGTTAGGGAAGGATCGGAGTACGGGTTCTGGAGAGCGGCGACGCGAGCCCTGAAATCATCTCTCGAGAATTGGTCTCCCCTTCCTCTCGTCGTTGGACCTGGGCTTGCCCGTGCAGTCGGCACAATCCGCGCGTTCGGACACTTGCGCCGCAAAACCGGCCGCCAGGCGGCGATTCGGGGTCAACGCGGAGTCGGACTCGGCGGGGCGGTGTCCAGTGGGCGAATGGGGTCGGATTCTGATCATGGAAAGTGAAGGGGGGGACGCCGAGCCCGTACCTGGATGGGTGGCCGGTCCTTCGTGACCTTCGTGGCTTTCGTGGTGCAGTCCCCAGCCCTGGTGAGTCGTTCGCCTGCCGCTGGTCAGCGCTTGTCCTCGCCGAGGAGGTGCTGGCTGGACTGGAGGATTCGATGCTGTCGGGTCCGGGACGCCTTGGCGGCAGTGGCCGCCTGCGTCTGGGCTTTAAGGTCATCGAGGTTGGCCTGGCAGAAGGGGCATTCGACGACCTCGAGGTGGAAGCGGAAGTACTCCGCCAGGTCGGGGTCGAGGGCGTCGAGCAGCAGGCTGCCGAGCTGCTGTCGGCTGGGGCAGGTGAGCCGTGCGCGGTGCCAGATCGCGCCCAGGGTGTGGAGCTGGGCGTCGGCGCGGTTCTCGCGGACATCCTCGAGACGTGCGCGGAGCTCGGCCGAGTCGCGCAGGGCCTTCTCGACGCGCGCGGACTGCTCGGGGCTCAGCGCGTCGGCCAGGTAGCTGCGCAGCATCGCGTCGTCGATCGGCGCGGGTGCAGCGCCGCGGCGGCCGGGGCACGCTCGCGTCCGGGCGGGGCGTGATTCGGGGCGTGGGCATGGCCCGGATCCGGATTCCTGGGGTCGGCGTCGCCGTTCATCGTCGCTCAGCCTCCGCCCAGCTCTTCGAGCGACAGCCCGGCGCGGCGGGCCATCTCCTTGAGCCGGGAGATCGTCTGGAACTTGTAGCTGGCCACGGCCTGCTCGGTGAGATCGAGGTAGCGGGCAACGTCTTTGTTCGCCCAGCCCTTGACGATCAGCAGCTCCATGCAGCGCAGGCGGTCGTAGTCGCCGCGGGTCAGCCACTCGCGGACGAGCTGGCCGAGCGATTCGGTCAGCATCCGCTCCTCGGCCCGCTGCCGCTCGCCGCTGCGCGCGATGCTCGACGCCGCCCGGCCGCCGCCGGGGACCTCCTCGAGCGGACGGCCATGGTCGTCCGATCCGAACTGGTCGATCGGCCGACGCCCCTGCTTGCGCAGGTGATCCGTCAGCTTGTGCGCGGCGATCGAGAACAGGTAGGCCTCGATGTCCCGCTTCTCGTCGTAGTGCGGCAGGCTGGTCAGGAAGCCGATGAACGTCTCCTGCACCACGTCCTCGCTGGCGGCGCGGTCGCGCAGCCGGCTGTCGACGAACGCCAGCAATCGCCCCTCGAACCGCTCGATGAGCTGGCGCCAGGCACCGGCGTCGCCCGCGCGTACCTGACGGACCAGGAGGACATCGGTCTCTGTCGCTGCCATCGGTTCGGTCGGCCCCGGGACGGATCGAGCGGGTCAGGGAAGGGATCGTCATCCTTCCTCGGTGAGACAATTGTAATCGTGCCCCGGGGAGTTTGCCTATCCTGAGATCGCTCGCATCCGAGGTGGCACGGCTCAGGCCGGTTGCGCGGCGGTCGGTTCCCTGGGTTCCTCGGGCAGCCCGGAATAATCCACGCGCACGAACCGGGTCTCGGGCCAGTGGGCCAGGCGGAAGGACCGGAAGAGCCAGACGCCGACCGGGGCCATCGCCAGCAGCACGACGGCCCAGATGATCTTGTCGCTCTTGCCGGGGAGCTCCTCGTCGCGGCGGCCCATCAGGAAGACAAACTCGTTGCGCCAGTTCCGCGCGAACCAAACGAGGATCGCCAGCGCGAGGATCAGGACGGCGAACGCCTTGTCCGGGCCGGGCGGGCCCCCGGCGACCAGCAGCAGGCCGGAGACCAGTACGGCGATCATCAAGTGCCAGAGGTTGAACCGCCAGCCTCGGGGACCGGTCGCGAGGCGGCGGGACCATTCCGGCGAGCCCAGGCCGGCGAGGTAGAACAGTAACCCGAACCCCCCGACCACCAGGGCCGGGGGGACGATGACGCTGCAGAGGAATTCCATGGCCGGGGCTCTCCTCGCGATGGAATGGCTCGGTTCAGCCGGGTCCCGTCCGGCTCGCCCGTCACGCGACCATCTTGAAGACGATCACCCCGGCGGCGCCGACGCCGGCGGCGGCGAGCAGCCGCAGGCGGTTGGTGTAGTAGCCCTTGGTCGCCTCGTCGGCGCGGATGTAGCCGGAGACGGCCGCCAGGCAGATCAGGACGAAGCCGAGTGAGCCGCCGAGCGTCACCAGGCGGTGACGGACCAGGTCGCGGTTGTAGGCGTCCACCAGCTTGCGCGGTGCTGGGGTGAGAAGTCGGCCGTCACCGTGGCGATGTACAGCGGGCCCTCTTCCTTGAACTTGGGGCTGAAATAGGGCTCGAGCTTCCAGGCGACGATCATGGACTCGACGCTCCGGGCCGGTGGCGTCCAGCCCTGGCGGACACCGCCGATCGGGCTGCCGTCCGGGCCGAGAGACCAGGTCATCCCGCCCGAGGGGACGTCGGGCTCGAGCCATTCGGCGACCGCGACCTGGAGCGCCCGGCGGGCGTCGGCGCCGGCGCGGTCCTCGGTCGCGCAGACCAGTCCCTGGACCTCGCGGGGATTCCGGGCCTTCGTTGGGGTCGCGGTGCCGGCTGACTGCGAACCGGGCTGGGCCGTCCGGCGGAACTGGCCGGCGTGGCCGGAGGCGACGGGCGGGCGGACCTCGGCCTGGGTGACCCGCGTGCCCGGCACGATCCGGACGGGCAGGCCGTCGGCCTCCTCGGTCGCGGCCACGGCATCCGGGGCCGGCGGGGGAGGCGGAGGCACCGGCTCGGTCGGGCGGCGGCCGTCGACGTCGGCGAGCACCTCGTGGTACGCCTCGCGGATCTCGTCCCTGGCCTCGCGGTACGCCCGGCCCATCTCGTCGCGGGCCTCATGCCAGGCGTTACGGGCCTCGCGGCCCGCCTCGACCATGGCCCGGCGCGCCTCGGAGACGGCCTGCTGGGCGCGTCGCTTCTCGTCCGCCAGGGAACGGCCGGGCGGGCCGCCGTGCGGGTGGCCGGCATATCGCCAGCCCTGGCCCTGCGTCGGGGTCGGACGCTCGTGCCGGTGGTGCAGGGCCCGGATGGCCGCGACGGCCATCGTGCCCACGATCAGATAGATGAAGAGGCGTCTCATCGTTTTGGATTCCCGTAGGGCGGGTTGTACCCACCGAACGTCATGACTCGCGGGAAACGACCGGGTCTCACCAACCCCACGACTGCGCTGCTTCCACTAGGCATTCGCCGTTTTCTTGCGAGCCTTGACGTAATTCGCGTAGGATGCGGCCGCCTCGTTCCACGGGCTGACGACCTGGACGGCCGTGGCAATCATGACGGCGATGGCGAGCTCATCCTGCCGCTGATAGGGCCAGAGCGGGACGAGCACGGCGGCCGCAACCACCGACCAGAGGACCGTGCGGAGGCGGAACCGCGACGGGCGGTCGCGGAGCGTCCGGGGCGACCAGCCGGTCGTGAGCGCGAACAGCCCCGCGAAGTAGAACGGCATCAGATCCTGGGGCCGGTTGAGGAATTCATGCTGGAGGTCCAGGTCCAGCCGGAGCGCCCGGGCGAGGAACATTCCGGCGGCGCCGGCGAGCCAGCCGACCCCGGCGGCGATCAGCCTGCGGGTAGCTCCGTCGAGCTTGCGGCCCTCGAGCGCCTTGGCGGGCACGAGCGCCGTCCAGGTCCCCATGAGCGTCATCAGGTAGAGGAACGCCGCCTGGTGCGGCTGCTGCGTCGGGTCGATCTCGAGCGCGAACGCGGCCGGCAGCGTGAGCATGGCGACCATCGGGGCGGCCCAGAGCATCGACGAGGCCAGCTCGGCGAGCCGGACCCGCCCGCTGGGCATCGCCGGCGGTTCGACCGGCACCGGCGGCGGGCTCGGCGGGGGCGACGCGACCGGCGCGGGTGCGGCTGCTGCTGCGCGGCGGAACGGCGACCGCGGCGCGGCCTGTCGGCGGGGCTGCGCGCTGAGGCTGCGGCTGCGACGGCCGGGGCGTGTACGACGCCGGGGACACGGCCGCGCCGCCCGGGCGCGGGGCGCCCGGCCGACCGGGGGTCCGCACGGCCTGCCAGTTGGCCCGCATGCGCTGCGCCAGCGTGGGGCCCTGCCGTCGCGGCGGCCGGGTCTCGGGTCCGATGTAGAACACCGGCTCCTCGGCCTCGATCCGCAACACGTCGTCCTGGGGCGGTGCCGCCGGCCGGCCGGCGTTCTGCCCGCCGACGCCGGCACGCGCATCGCCGATGATCCGGACCTCGGGCTCCCGGGGCGCGTCGCCCGGCGGCAAGAGCTCGTACAGCCGCTGCGGCCGAGCGTTCGGGTCCTTCGCCAGCGCCCGGGCCACGATCGTCCGGTAGGGCTCGTTCAGCACCGAGAGGTCGGGGCGCGTCGTCAGGTGCTTCATCAGCACCTCGTTGACCGTCTCGCCCTCGAACGGCACCCTGCCCGTGAGCATCTCGTACAGGATCACGCCGATCGCGTAGACGTCGATCGGCTTGTTGTACTTGCCCGAGCCGATCTCGGGTGCCATGTAGTGGCAGGTCCCGATGCTCTCGGAGTGGTCGGTCCCCTGCCCCGGCGTGATCAGCTTGGCCAGGCCGTAGTCGCCGATCTTGACGATCCCCTCTTCCATGAACAGGTTCGCCGGCTTGAGGTCGCGGTGGACGATCCCGTGGTCGTGCAGGTAGGCCACGCCCTCGACCAGGCCCTTCATCCAGTGGCGGATGTCGGCCTCGGGCATCCCGCGGGGATGCTGCTTCAGCACGTTCGCCAGGCTCGGGCCGGCGACGTACTCCATCACCACGAACGTATCGCCCGAGTCGTTGGCCTTCAGGTCGAAGATCTGGAGCAGGTTCGGGCACTTGAGGTTCATGCACTCCTTGACGCCGCGGCACTCGACGTCGAGGTTACGCATGATCAGCTTGAGCGCGACCTCCTTGCCCGAATCCGAGGTCGCGTAGTAGACCTCGCCGAAGCCCCCGCGCCCGATGGCCCGCTTGATCGTGTAGCCGTCCAGCGGCCGGGAGCCCGAGCCGAAGGTGTAGCGTCCGTTTGCATGGAGCGTGGGGTTGGCGTGTTGCATGTCTGGAAGTCCCGAGGCCCGCAAGGGCCCGTTTCCCATCCGATCTTGAAAGCGATCGCGATCCCGGTCCGGACCCAGGGGTTCGTAAACGACGGTTTCTTCCATCGGTGATTCCACGTCAGGCAGTCCTTCGGCCGTCGGAGGCATCGGTCTTACCCCGGGGGTGAGTGTTCCGTTTTGGGTTTTCGGTCTTCCGTGCTCGGATTTCGGCCTTCGGTCGGTCGCTCACGTCGGGTCGGAGTCTCTCAGGAGATTCGTCACCGGCCGTCGGGGATTGCGGAGAACGCTCCAGGTCTTCCGGCCAGGAGAGCAATCCAGTGCCGCCGACGTACCGTAGCTGTCTTGAACCGAACACCGAACACGGAAAACGAGAAACGCAAACTATCCGATCGGTTCGAGGCTGAAGGAGAAGCCGTCGCCCAGGACGCTCGATCGGGCGGTCAGCGGGGCGCGGGCGGCGCAGGTCTTGCCGTCAACATCGAAGGCGCCCGGGGCTCGGCACCAGAGGGCGCCGGCCTGGCGATAGAGGACAACCGGGTGCTCGAGGGCCGGGGCCGGAATGTGGGCCAGGCCGGAGCCGCCCACGATGCAGGTCTCGGCCATCAGCAGGACGCCGTTAACGGCCAGCGGAAGCCGGTGACGGCTGACGATCGCGAGCCGGGCGGTGGCGCTGATGGGGCTCGGCTGGCGGAACT
Source organism: uncultured Planctomycetota bacterium (assembly GCA_963771445.1). GTDB lineage: Bacteria > Planctomycetota > Planctomycetia > Isosphaerales > Isosphaeraceae > JAKAUH01. The sequence goes on from CAVYTQ010000014.1 coordinate 19,837, forward strand.
CCAGCTCGACGGTCGACCCCAGACGGATGACGTCTCCGTCGCGGAGCACGACCTGCCCGTCGACCGGCTTGCCGTTGACGAACGAGGCCTGGTGGGCCTCGAGCAGGTAACCCTCGCCGTTGCGGACGAGCGAGGCGTGATGGCGCGACAGGTCGCCCATCAGCGGGACATCGGCGCGGCTATCGGGACCGGCGCGGCCCAGGACGATCCGGTCTTCCATGCAGACCAGGTAGCCGCCGACGCCGTCAACCCACATGAGGAACCGGCCGCGGGGGCCGTCGCCCTCGACTCGTGCCACCGGCCGCGCGACGGCGGCGGGCCCGCGGCCCAGGGCGAACGGCCGGGGCATCCGCTCGGTCGGGGCCGTCGCGGTGGCCGCGGTCGGCGTCGGGACCGGGCCGGCGACGCGGGGAGCCGCGTCGCCGATCCAGAAGATGCCGTCGCCCTCAACCGGCCGGGCCTCGGCCAATCCGACGGGACGTTCGCGCTCGGGGGCCGCTACGGGCTCGCGATCGCGTTCACGCTCGCGCTCGGCCGGCTCGGGCCGGGGGTTGCCCGCGGCGGCCTGGAAGCCGAGCGGTCCGCGGGCAGCCCATTGGGCCGCGGCGGCCGGGCTGATCGCGGCGATCTGCTGCCAGGCCCGCGTCCGTGCCTGCCGGGCCGCCGGGTGTTCGGGGACGGTGGCCAGGACCGACTCGGCGGCGGTCAGGATGGCCGGCCACTTGCCGTCGGTCAGGGCCGTGTAGAGGGCCTCGACGCGAGGGGCGGCCGTCTTCTGCCGGGCCTCCAGCTCGACCCTGGCGGCGACCACCGCCTGCTGGGCGCCGATCGCCCCTGCGCCGGCGGCCAGCCGCTCGGCGCGGTCGAGCTGCTCCTGCGCCCGGCCGAACTCGCCGCGGCGGCCTTCGGCCAGCGCGGCCTGCCAGGCTTCGGCAATCTCGCGGGTCCGCCGCAGCGCGGGTCCGCTGACCTTGTGCCGCGCCAGGTCCTCGATCCGCTCGAGGGCCCGCGCCGGGTCGCCCGAGTCCAGGTCGGTCCGGACCTCCTCGGCGACGCGGTCGGCCAGGCTCAGGCGGGCCGCCGCCAGCGAGTCCGGCGGTGCGCCGATCCGCTCGGCCAGGTCCAGGTCGTCGATGGCACCGCCGAGGTCGTCGACCGCCCCGCGGCGGGTCGCCCGGCCGATCAGGTCCAGCGCCAGGCGGTTGCGGAACTGCACCGCATGGTGGTGGTCGGCGACGTCGGGGCGATTCGCGAGGGCCAGCGCCTCCTCGAACCGGCCCACTCGCGCGGCCTCCTCTGCCTGCCGCAATACGATTCGCCAATGTCCCAGCATGGTGGATTCGCCGCCCGGGTTAACCATGGGGATTCGACTCTCCGACATCTTACGCTCGGGAAGGGGTGGGGCGTTAGGGGACAGGGAATCAGGTCGGGGAGGAGCGGGCGGTTCGGACGGGATCGCTCCCGTCCGCTCCGGCCCGCTCTCGGCCCGCCTGTCTGCCGGATCACCCGACACCCCTCGAGACATCACAGGCTCTTGTTGCCCGTCTTGGACACCGGGGCCGGCCCGAACTTGTCCTCGACTTCCTTCATCACGTTGCGGTTGGGGTCGGCGGTGACCGACTTGCCGTCGATGTCGCCGTACTTGTTGTCGATCACGACCCGGTGGGCCATGACGTCCAGCTTCTCCTCGAGGCCGGCGACCGCTTCCTTGGCGCGGGCCAGGGCGCTGCTGTCGAAGTTGAACTCGCTCTCACCCTGCGAGGCCTCGATCGACTGCAGCCGGGCCTCGATCTTGGCCAGCTTGGTCAGCAGCATCGACTTCTGCGATCGCAGGCTCTCGAGCTTGTTGTGGGCCGCGGTGATCATCTGCTGCTTGGCGTGGAGCAGCTCCTGCTTCTCGACCAGGACGCTCTCGTTCGCCCGGTAGTTGTCCAGCCGGTTCTCCAGCCGGGCCTTGACCTCGTCGGCCGTGCCGCCGGTGAACGCCGTCAGGCGATAATCGCCGTTCTTGAGCTGCGTGCTCATCGCCACGATCGCCGCCTTCTGATGATCCAGGCTCGCCTGGACCTCGCCGATCTCGCGCTGGAGCCGCTCGGCGGCCACCTCGGCCCGGGCCAGCGTCTCCTTGTTCTGATTGTAAGCCGGCTCGAGGCTGGCGATCTCGCTGCGCGCCCGCTCGATCTCGAATCGCGGATCGATCGAGTCCTTCGCCGACTGCCGCATCCGGCTGAACGCCGTCTTCACGTAGCTCGGCGCCGAGGTGCCGAACACCAGGAACAAGGTTCCCGCGCCAGAGCCGCCCCCAGCAAACCTTTCTTGACCAGTGAGCACACCATGCTGAAGTTCTCCTGTTTACCCGGAACCCCTGGATTTCGTTTGTCTCATCGCTCCCGGTGACAGGTCCGGGAGGCCGCTAGGACAGGATCCCTCGTGTCACACAGGTTATTCGCGGTGGCGAGGCCAAATATTTTGGGTGAGATCGCCGCGATCGGACGAGGCGATCGGCAAGGGCGGGCGGATCTCGCCGCTGCAGGCGCTCAAGGCGGCCCGGTCCCCGCCACTTGCCGGTATCGCGAGGAGGCGACAAATGGCCCATCGAGCGGAGGGAACTGGCCGGCCCAGTGATCCCCGGCCAAAAACCCCCTCTATATGTTGAGGTTGACGCGATCCGGCGGGTCCTGGCGGACGAGACCATCCATGGAGGGCCAGGCCAACCGGCGACGTCAGTCGCCGGGTGATGCGAAGCGGCAGCCGCGTCAGGGGTCGCGGCGGCTAGGTTAGGAGTCGCGTCGGCCGGGCGAACCGGCGACGTCAGTCGCCGGGTGATGCGCAGCGGGGGCCGGGTGATGATTTTGAACCCGGGTGATGCCCGCAGAGACCCGGCGACTGACGTCGCCGGTTCGCCTCCCGCAGTCCACCGCCCGATCGACCGGCTGCTCTGGCTTCGATTCTGCCGGTCAGAGAAGAGCTTCGGATCGTACCGGTGCGGGAGGCTGTGGCGGCTCCGGCCCTGGCGAATTGGGTTCGTTTGCTCGATTTCCACCCTTCGGGCGCCGAAGAAACGCCCCCCTCGGCGCCGAAATCACGTCGGCGCCGATGAAGGACCCGCCGAAATTGGGTTCGTTTTCGCATTTGGCGGGGTGTCTCGCACCATCCTCCCCGCCTTCCGCCCGGAATGGCCTTGCACACATTATCGCTATCTCGCAGGCAATGCCTCCTGTTCGGGAGCTGCTTCAGCAGGCCACCATCCCAGCATGCTTGCTGCGATACTGCCGCGAATTCCCTACCTCTTGCCTCATCATGGATGCAAGGCCATCCCGGGAGGGATGTCTCTCACCATCGACCGAATTGAGAAAGAGCCACCTACATAGACGTTGCCGGTCGGATTTTATTCGCAACTATTTTTTGGAATCTCGCATTTTTCCGCATGGTGCTTCCGCAAGGGGTCGGAATCCCTTCTCGGATGCAACCAGGAGGCCCGTTCGTTGGGCCTCAAGAGCGGTGGAAAGAGGGTTGGGGATTGGCGGTTTCCATTGTAGGCCGCTTCATGGTGCCGGAAGTCGGTTCGGGACATGGCGAGGTTGGCTTTCCGGGCCGCAAGCGGGGATACTGCGCTGGATCACACCAGGCGAACGGAGATCAGTCATGCCCCTCCCCCGGATGACGATGCGGCGGTGGATGACCGCGGTGGCGATCGTGGGCCTACTGCTGGGCGCCTCCATTCGATACCGGCGGTACAAGGCGCGGATCGATGATGACAGGGCCGCAAATGCCGTTCGCGAGTGTTATGGGCCGGTTCCCATCCTTGATCCCCTCACGGAAGATGGGTCGAGCAGCGGCCTGAGCGGCAGGGTCAACGAATAGATATAGCCTCGTTCCCACGGTCTCCGTGGGGACGCCGTCCGGGACGCTCCTGCGTCCTCGGGCCTCCGCCGGCGACGCCGAGCGTCGAAGACGGCATTCCCACGGAGACCGTGGGATCGAGGGGGATCGCCTTCGCGGTGGTGTGCGGCGAGGAGTGTCGAAATCAGGCCCTTCGCTCGGGCGCGGCGTACGACTCTGGTAGGCTTCCTGGAAGGCCGCAGGCCACTCGGCGTCATCGCTCCTGATCGGAGAGATCCATGGGAAAGCGCCTCTCGATTGCCGAGGTCATGACGGTCATTCTCCTGAGCGCGATCGACTTCAGGGCCATCCGATCGATCCTCGACCAGGAAGGTGGACCCACAGATCTCCTGCTCTCCACGGCTGGCATGCTGGTAGTCAATGTCCTCGCTGTCGGCATGCTCGCCCTACGACGGCGCCTACGCCGCGGGGAATCCGCACCATTCCTCGTCGCATTCGAGGCGGTCGGCGGCTCGTCCTTGCTGATCTACATGCTGGGCGCCCTGCTCTACCCCGTCGTCCTCCTCGACCACTTCAAGGTCGTCTGGTCCCCCTACATCAGGTACATGGCGTCCTTACCAATAGGTAGGACAAGATATTTTCTTTTTATGATAGAACTGGCAATCTTGGTCCATTTCGCCCTGGTCCTGTTGGTACCGGCGATGATCGTCGGCCTTCGTGCCCGGAGTCGCAGGATCGATCGATCGATCGAGGGGTAAGGAGTAAGGGCCGGGTGAGGGGCTACCGGACAACCGGTCCGGATGATCCGGCGACACCCGCGCCGACTTCGCAACGGACCTCTGCCGTCCCAGGGCTCGTCACGATCCAAGGCGACGCGATCGGCGGGACTTGAACGGCGACGGGCACGCGAGAAAACGGACGCAGCCTGAATCGACAACTGGAAGCAACCGTATTGTTCGCGTCTCCTTTCTGCGACCCCGGGAAGATCAACGGCCGGAGTCTTCGACGGCTTCGACGGCTTCGGTCTGGCGCAGGTAAGAGGCCGGCGAGTGGGCCATTTCTCCGCGAGGTGTCCTGCCCTCCGCCTGCACCCGGTTCCTTGACTGCCCCGCGGCGCGGAGTATGATGGGCCCATTGGCTGGGTCGGCCAAAAATCCACATGCGTCGAGTTCTCGCGACCAGGGATCAATCAACGCTCCGCGAGACGCCACGGGCATGGCAATCGGATCCGCTCGCCGATGCGGGCGCGACTTCCATCCCCGGCGCTCGCGGGGGATAAGCGAGGTGGCTGTCGTGGGCGCATCATCCCTCCCTCCCCGGGCGCCGTCGCGATGGAATCGCCGGCTGCGCCGGTGGGCCTTCGTCGCGTCGCTGGGGCTCGCCGCGGGCCTCCTTCTCGCACACTGGCGGCCCAGGGTCGCGGCGCTCGAGGCGACCTCGGTCGAGAAGTCCCAGCAGCCGGCCGCGGGCGAGCCGGTCGGGGCCGTCGACCACGAGGACCTCCTCAAGGCCGGGTCGAACGACGCGAACTGGCTGATGTACGGCCGCACGTACGACGGCCACCGCTACAGCCCGCTCAAGCAGGTCGATACGAAGAACGTCTCGCGGCTGCTGCCGGTCTGGACGTTCCAGACGGGCGTGCTCGACGGCTTCGAATGCACGCCGCTGGTGATCGACGGCATCATGTACGTCACCACGCCGTGGAACCACGCCTACGCGATCGACGCCAAGACCGGCAGCCAGCTCTGGCATTACCAGAAGTCGCTGCCCGAGAACCTGGCGCTCTGCTGCGACGCCGTCAACCGCGGCTTCGGCGCCTCGGGCGAGCGGCTCTACATGGCCACGCTCGACGCGCACCTCGTCTGCCTCGATCGCAACACCGGCGAGGAGATCTGGGACACCGCGATCACGGCGCCCGGCGCCGACGGCGGCAAGGAGGTCGGCGACATCTACAAGATGGCCTACAGCGCAACGCTCGCGCCCCTGGTGATCAAGGACAAGATCATCGTCGGGATCAGCGGCGCCGAGTACGGCATCCGCGGCTTCATCGACGCCTACGACGTCAAGACCGGCAAGCGGCTGTGGCGGTTCTACACGGTCCCGTCGGCCGATGATAAGTCGGAGCATGCCAAGAAGGCGCTGGCCTCGTGGGAGGGTAACTCCTGGCTCACCGGCGGCGGCTCGGCGTGGGTCACGGGCACGTATGACCCCGAGCTGAATACCCTGTACTGGGGCATCGGCAACCCCTCGCCCGACTTCAACGGCGAGGTCCGCAAGGGGGACAACCTCTACACCTGCTCGATCCTGGCGCTCAATCCCGACGACGGCTCATATAAGTGGCACTTCCAGAACAGCCCGCACGACGTCTGGGACTATGACGGGGTGAACGAGCCGGTGCTCGTCGACCTCGACCGCGACGGCAAGAAGGTCAAGGCGCTGGTCCAGGCGCACCGCAACGGGTATTTCTACTGCCTGAACCGCGAGAACGGCGAGTTCCTCTACGGCAAGCCGTTCTGCGAGGTGACGTGGACCGATCGCACCAAGGGGGCCGACGGGCTCGACCCGAAGACGGGCCGGCCGTTCGTCAGCCCGACCGCCTTGCCGACCCCGGCGGGCTCGCGGGTCTGCCCCGGCCCGGCCGGCGGCAAGGAGTGGTGCCCGATCGCCTATGACGAGGCCAACGGCCAGGCGATCGTGCCGGTCATCAACAACTGCGCCAAGGTCACCTCGGGCAAGGCGTTCTTCATCAAGGGCCAGCCGTACTGGGGCAGCTCGCTGACGCTGATCGACAACCAGGCGTCGGGCTCGCTCAAGGCGATCGACGTGACGACCGGCAAGATCCGGTGGGAGGTCGCCACGCGGTCGCCGATGGTCGCCGGCGTGCTCGCGACGGCCGGCGGCCTGGTCTTCACCGGCGACGCCGAGGGATTCTTCACGGCGTATGACGCAACAACGGGCAAGGACCTCTGGACGTTTCAGTGCGGCTCGGGGCATCACTCCGGGCCGATCACCTATACCCTCGACGGCCGGCAGTACGTCGCCGTCTGCGTGGGCTGGGGCGGCTGGACGGCCGGGTTCGCCGGTGATGGGGCGCCCTGGCTGCGCAACGCGCGCCGCGGCAATACGCTGTTCGTCTTCGCCCTGCCCGAGTCGGGCAAGTGATTTCAGCGGTCAGTCTCGGAACGGGAGGGCGAGACTCCTGCCGAGCCGGGTGGAGGCGCGGCTCGCCGGGAGGCTCGCCCTCCCCTCGACCCGCCTGGCCGAAAGGACGGCGCGCCAGGGGGCTCGGCGTCCCTACGACCCGCCTTTCGGGACAGACGATCGGTGGCCCATGGGCCGCGATTCCCTCGCGGTGTTCGGGGAGACTTATGACGGGTTCCTGCCGCTTGACGCTGATGGTTCTCCTCGGCGCGATCTTTCCTTTCGGGGGCGCGAAGGCCGACGACGGTCAAGGCCAGGCGCACGGGAAGGCCGCCGGCGATGGGAAGGTGCTGACAATCTGCGGCGTGCCGGCCTCGATGCCGCGGACGGATAAGACCCCGGACGGCAAGCCGCGGGGGCTGGACGCCGACATCGCCGAGCGGGTGGGGCGGGTGCTGGGACGGCCGGTCGAGTTCCACTGGTGCGCGGGTCCGGAATGCTCGTGGCATTGCCTGCCCGAGGGGCGGTGCGATCTTGTGGCGGGGCAGCCGGTCGACTCGGGGCCGGCGCGCGGCGTGGCCTGGAGCGTCCCGTATGCCGGGGCGCGGTTCGCCCTGGTCGTGCCACGCGAGGGACGTGGCGCCCGGTCGCTCGATGAGCTGCGCGGCAAGCGAGTCGGGATCGTCGCCGGCACCGTCGCTCTGGCCGAGAAGGACCACGCGATCGCCCGGTTTCGGACCCGTGAGGCGCTGCTCGATGGGTTCGCCGAGGCGAAGCTCGACGCCGCCTTCCTCGACGGCGATTTCGCCGCGTGGTACCTGCACGAGCACCCGAAGCTGCCCCTGCGGCTGGTCGAGGGGTTCGTCCCGCGCGAGCGCTGGAACATGGCCCTGGCGGTGCGGGCCGGCGACGCCGAGCTGCTGGTGGCGATCAACCGGGCGCTGGCGCAGCTCGCCGAGTCGGGCGAGCTGAGGAAGGTCTATGAGCGGTACGGCGTGCCGTTCCACGCACCGTTCACGCCGGCCGACCGGCGGGCGGAGGCGCCCGACACCTGGCGCGCGATCCGCGACGCGCGGCGAGCTGGTCGTCAGCATGGACCCGGCCAACCTGCCGTACTCGTCGGCCCGGGGCGACCGGCCGGGGCTCGACGTCGAGCTGGCGCAGGGCGCTGGCCGATCGGATGGGCCTGAAGCTCCGGATCGACTGGCTGGACATCCATCGCGAGACGGCGATCGGCGAGCTGATCCAGGGGCGGTGCGACCTGGCGCTGGGCGAGGCCGTCGAGCCCGCCGCGATGGCCGACGACGAGCCGCTGGCGGGGAAGGTGATCTACTCGCGGCCCTACTACAGGACGGGCTATGTGCTCGTCCGCCGCAAGGACGGCCCGCGGGTCGCCTCGGTGGCCGAGCTCAAGGGCGAGCGATCGCAGCGGCTGGGCACCGAGGCCGGCTCGGTCGCCGATTACCGGCTGCGGCAGCGGGGCTACCTGCGCCGGCTCTATCGCAACCAGCTCGCCGCGCTCAAGGCGACGGCCGACGCCGACATCGACTTCGCCTATCTGTGGGCCAACGTCGGCTGGACCCTGCACGCCTCGCCCGACCTGTCGGCAAAGCTGGAGGTCGCTCCCGGGCGCCGAGCCCGTAGGACCGATGGGATATCGCCGTCGCCATGCGACACGGCGACGCCGAGCTGAAGCGCCGCGTCGACGCGGCGCTCGGGGCCCTCGTCGACGACGGGACGGTCGCCCGGACTGCTGGCCCGCTATCACGTGCCGGACCCGACCGGGGCAGCGGTGTCGGCTCCCCGCGCGTCGGGCGGCGACCTGCGGAAGGTCCAGACGTCGAAGAATCCCTACAAAGCGATGGCGCGCATCCGATCGGCCGGCGAGCTGGTGGTCGGCCTGGACCAGAACAACCTGCCGTTCTCGTCGGCGCACCCGTCGCCGCCGGGCCTGGATCACGAGATCGCCGGGCTGCTGGCCGAGCGGCTCGGGGTCTCGCTGCGGGTCTACTGGGCCGTCTCGGCGCACGACTCGTACCCGTCGAAGCTGGCGAGCAAGGGACTCTGCGACGTGATCCTGGGGGTCATGCCCGACGACCGGTTCGCGGGGAGGGTGCTGTACTCGCGGCCGTATCAGGTCGCGCGGTATCGCGTGGTCGTCCGGTCGGGCGAGGGCCGGCCCGAGGCCTCGGTACCGATCGCCGTCGAGCAGGGGGTCGCGGTGCGCGGGCTCGATGGGCGCGCGACGCACGATTATCCCAGCACCGAGGCGGTCCTCGAGGCCGTGGCGACGGGCCGGGAGCGGGCGGGCTACGTGATCGCGACCCGAGGGGCCTGGCTGGCCCACGAGCGATGGCCGGGCAAGCTGGAGCTGCTGCCAGCCCCCGGGGCCGATGGCCGGCACCGACGCCTTCCCGATCGTCGCGGCGGTGCGGAAGTCGGACCGCGAGCTGAAGGACGCCATCGACCGCGCCTGGGACGAGCTCGACCGCTCGGGCCGGCTGGCCCGGGCGTTCGCGCGGTGGCATATCCCCTACGAGCCCGCCCGACGCGGCGCGGAGGCGACGGGCCGGGGTCAGACCTGGGAGACCGATCGTCCGTGGCAAGATCCGCGACCTATGCCGAGCGGGGCCGTTGGCTGCTGGCGGCGGGTCGTCATGGCGGCCTGGGCCGGGATGCGGCTCGCCGGCGCCGGCCAGGCTCCGCCGAAGGCAGAACCGGCCAAGCCCGCGGCCGTCGATCCGACCGCCGATGGCCGAGGGCCAGGCGCTGTTCCGCGGGCTGTGCAGCGGCTGCCACGGCGGCGCCGGACGCGGCGGCAAGGGCCCCGACCTGACCGACAACAAGTGGCTCCACGGCGGCACCGACGCCGACATCGCCCGGACGATCCAGAACGGCGTGCCCGGGACCACGATGAAGAAGCTGGGCGACGCTCTCAAGCCCGATCAGATCCGCCACGTGATCGCCTACATCCGCAGCCTGGCGACGGTCGCCGTCGGAGAGCACCTGGAAGCCGTACATCGCGGGCGATCCCCGGGCGGGCCGCAAGCGATCTTCTTCGACCTCAAGGGCAAGGTCCAGTGCGCCCGGTGTCACACCATCGGCGGCGAAGGGGGCCGGATCGGGCCGGCCTCGACCGGATCGCCGCCCGCCGCGCGCCGGAGTTCATCATGGAGTCGATCCTCGAGCCCTCGAAGGACATCGCGCCGGAGTACGAGACGGTCGCCGTCGCCACCAGGGACGGCCGCGTCATCACCGGCCTCCGGATCAACGAGACCAATTTCAACATCCAGCTCCGCGAGGAGAACGGCCGGTTCCACTCGTTCATGAAGCGCGACCTCGAGGAGGTGAAGGTCCATGAAGAAGTCGCTGATGCCCGAGAACTTCGGCGAGCAGCTCACCGTCAAGGAGCTGCACGACCTGTTCGCGTACCTGATGACGCTGGAATAAGATCTCGCCGAGGAGCCTTGCACGATCGGCAATCCGTTCGCGAGACTCCTCGTTCAACCCCACGGCGCCAGCCCCCCACCCCGACCCGCTCCCCCTGGCCGAGCCAGGCGGGTAAGGCAGCGCGGAACCGCCAGCCATCCCCTTCTTCCACCGGGCGAAGATCCCCGAAGGGCGGATAAGCGGCAGGTGCAGCCCCGGCATGGAACGGGCAACTCACTCGCAACGTCGGCGTTGAACGAGGAGTCTCCCAATCGCCGCACCGACCGGGCCGGGGATACCCTAGGCGATTGCGCGGCGCACACAAAAAATACATTTGCCTCGCACGACCGAACTGAAGATAATCCCCCCTCGACCACGAGCGATCAAATCCGTTCGAACCCGTCCCAAAGACGACGGGCATCAACCGGCCGGCGATGGTCCGGGACGATTGTGCTTCGAACATTCCGGTCGACCCTCTGGGCCGTCAACAGCGGCATGGGATTCGCCTGAGGCGGCGACCCTCGCACATCTCAAGGGTGGTTACCCATGACTCTGACGTGCACTTGCCAGGCCTGCGGAAGCGTGAGCCAGGCCGAATGGTCCCGGGCGGGGCAGTCGATCGCATGCCCCGGCTGCGGACGAAGCCTGAAGGTCCCGGTGCCGAGGGAAGTGGCTGGCGGAGCCGACCGTTCGCCGTTGATGGTCAGGTTCCGATGCCCATCCTGCCAGCGGAAATTCGCGACGAAGGCCGATCTCGTCGGCAAGAAGATCCGGTGCAGCGGCTGCGGTGCGGGCGTACGCGTGCCGGCGGACGAGTCGATCGTCAACTCGCCGGTCGTCGCGGCGGACCCGACGGCGATGGTGAAATTCCGATGCCCCCATTGCAAGCAGACCTCGAAGGTTCCGGCCCATCGCGCCGGGGAGAAGGTCCATTGCGACGGCTGCGGCACGGCCGTCCGGATTCCCTCGGGCTCGGGGGGCGCGGCGCCCCTGCCATCGGCACCGGCGGTGGAGGCTTTCGGGGACCTGGCCGCCCGACGTCCAGCACCTGTTGACGACGGCGGCCTGTCCGGGACGCTCGAAATGCTGGAATCCCTCGAGGGCACCCCGGCGTCCCGACGCGCCGGCGGGGTCCTGCTGTCGCGATCGGCGACGATGGAGCAGGTCCGCCAGCAGGCCGCCGAGTCCGCCGCTCAGAAGGAGCAGGCCGCCAGGGCGAAGAAGAAAAAGAAGAAACGGAAGAAGGCGGGCGACTCCGACGTGAAGGAAACGCTCATCCTGGTCGGATGCGTCGGGGCCTTCGTCGGCGTCATCGCCGTCGTGGCCTGGCAGTTGCCCGACCTTCGCTTCCCGATCGGCGGCGTGATGTGCCTCGTCGGCTTCATTGTCTACCTGCTCGGCGCCGCCGCCCTGCGGCAACGCGTCGCCGAGGAGGGCGGGTTCCAGGTCCTGCTGTTCCGCTTCTGCCCGCCGTATCAATGGTGGTTCGTGATGCGGAACTGGTCCGATACGCGGGATCACGTCGCCTTCTTCGGTGCTGGCCTGGTGATCCTGGCGCTCGGGGGCGCAGTGATCAAGAACTCGCCAATCGGCGTGAAGGCGGCGGCGGGAGACCGCGCCTACGAGCAGGCCAGGCGGGGTACGCCGCCCGGGGCCCCGCCCGCCCCGGTGGGGGCAGCGATCGACGACGAGGAGTAACGTCCCGGCTTCCGCCCCCGATGGTCCCGGCGGGCGGCGGCTCGCCGATTCCACCCGCGGGCACCAGGCTGGCCGTCGCCCACCGGGATGCAGCGGGCGCATGGTCGGGCCGGGGGAGCGGGAGAGGCCCCCCGGCGGGCTCGACCCTCACTCGTCCTCGGCGGCTCAATGCGGCCTGGCGTGCCCGTGGGACCTGGATGAGGCGCCGGACTTGTGTTCCAGGCCCTTGATCACGCCGAACCACATGCTCGAGAAGTCGCCGAACCGGTTCAGGTGGCCGGGATGGAAGTGGAGGGCGAAGGGGACTCCGACCGTATCGACCTGGGTCCCCATCTGCTTGAGCGCGCCCAGGGTGGTCGGGACCGCCTGGAATAAGGACAGGTCAACCAGGCCCTTCCCGGCGGCGTGGCGATACGCGCCCGTTCCCCCCGCGATCGAGTACTGCATGTGGAAGGGCTGCGCGAACGGGTTGATCCCGATCGTCCCCGGCGTGACGTGGACGTTCACGACGCCCCTGGCGGCGGCCACCTGCAGGTTGGCGTAGAGCATCGCCGGGTCGGACAGCAGAGGGGTTCCGCTCTTGCTGTTGACCGTGCTCGTGACGGTGACCGCACCGAGGCCGGAGAGATGCCCCTTGCCGGTGACGTGGGCGATCCCGTACTTGTTGACGACCACGAGGTCCGTCGAGTGACCGTTCAGCACGACGTTAGGCCCGTATGCCGAGGCGTGGCCGACATGCGAGTGGGCGGCGGCGGGTGCAGCGGACGTGGCCCCGGACAGCAGGCTCCGCCCTTCGAGCGTCAGCACCACCGGGCGGGCGCGGCGGGAAGATCGCATGCTCGGCATCCTTTCGGGGCCAACGGTCGAGGCGAACGGCGCGGGCCGACGAGCCCGCGCGGTCGCCCGACCTGCGCTCCATCCTTGCAGCCGGGCCGGGCCGATCGCTCCCTGGCCGGTCGGAGGCCCGCCCACCGTCCCGGTCAGACTTTCTTGTTCTGCTTCACGTCGTACACGGCCTTGACGGTGGTCGTGTCATTCGTCCCGGGGCCGTTGCTGCCGGATAGCGGGGTGCCATTGAGGCTGGTCACGCCGGCCGCGCTCGCGGCAGGCTGGTTACCGTGAAAGTTGACAATAGAACGCGCGATTCGACCGCGTCGAGGAGCGGGCGGTATCGCCTTCGTGGTACCTGGACGGCCGTCCGCCGCGGGGACTGGCAAAACTCCTGAGCATGTTCTACTCCTTCAAGGCCGCTTGCGCCGGCATCGATGGTCACGCCGGGCGCCGCGACGGTGATCGACGCGTGACCGGCTCGGGATGTGACTGTCGCTGGGCCAGTGGAAACAATCCGAATCGTCTGCCTCGACGTTCGACCCGATGTCCGGCCCGGTCGGTGAGACCGAATCCCGGTCGGCGGGACTGAATCCCGGTCGCATGCCGGCCGGTATCATGGAAGGGAGCCACCTTCCTACCAGCAAAGCATTTATCACTCACATCAAGGGTGCACTTAATGGGAACGCCAGTGACTAACCCAATCGACCGTCAGAATCCATCGGGAGTGGGGGGGCTCGCGGCGGCCGCGCTCGGGCCGGTGCCGCCAGGGTCGTGATGCTCGGGGATTCCTCCGCACCGTCGCGACGATAAGATTAGAAGGCGTACCACCTGGGGGCATACGGACGGGGGAGCGATGTCCACTGACCGGGCCGATCTGTTGTAGGAGCCGGCTCCTGGCGGCGATCGGGCGGGCCGAGACCGACCGGATCGGGCCGACCGGATCGGGCCGACCGGATCGGGAGCAGGAGCTCCCTCCTACACGGAGATCGATCCGGACCGGTCTGTGGTGGGGGCCGGCTCCTGCCGGCGATCGGGCACCGGTGGTTGGCTGAGGGCCACCCAGCCGTTCGGCGCTCCAGGGATAGGGGTTCCGCTCGCCCCGGGGCGGCGGGTCATCCTGGATTTCTCAAGCTATTCGCGTGATGGATACCGTCGGACCGATCGACGAAAACCAGGGTCGGCATGCGCGGAAGTCCGGCCCGTGCGAGCTCTGCGGTCGGCCCGGCCAGGTGCTGACATTCCACCACCTGATCCCGCGTCACTGTCATCGCAAGGGGCGATTCCGCCGGCGGTTCTCGATCGACGAGATGCGCCGGCGCGGACTCTGGATCTGCCCGCCCTGCCACTCGGGCATCCACGACCTGATCCCCGATGAGAAGGACCTGGGCTGGAACTATCACACCCGCGAGCTGCTGCTGGCGCACGAGCGGCTGAGGAAGCACGTTGCCTGGGTGCGAAAGCTGAAATAGCGACGGGCGGCCGTCTCGCGCGGTGGACGCGCCGGCTCGCTCGCCACGGCTTCAGAACTGGAACAGCCACCGCAGAACGGTGACGAATCCGACCACGACGAGGGTCAGGAAGAGCAATAAGATGCCCGCGATCGGCACGATGAAACGCCAGGGCATGCCGAAGGAAACGGGCGAGGAGTGCCCGATCTCGGGGAAGCGCGTGTCCTGCGCCTTGCCGCCGGGCTGGCCCTCGGGATGGCGGAACGCCTCGAGGAGCTGGACGTTCCGGGTGTTCGCCTTGAAATGGATGTCGAACAGGTCGCCGAGCAGGGGGATCGCGCCCACGGCGGTGTCGAGCAGGACATTGAACACCATCCGGGCGGCGACGGTCTTCGGCACCTTGTAGTGCCGGAGCGCGACGAGCACCAGGCCGGCCTGCACCAGCCCGGTGATCGCGTCACCCCCGAGCGGCAGCAGGCCGAGTATCGCGTCGAGCCCGACGCGAATCCGGGTGCCCGGGACGTGGATGGCCCGGTCCATCAGCCAGGCGACCCGCTCGAGGTTGCGGGCCATCCGGTCGCGACGGTCGAAATCGGCGTCGGGGTGCAGCGTCCAGGGTTCGGCGGTGACCTTGCTCATTGTTCTCTCGATGGTTCCGGCTCAAGCTTCATCCGGCGCGAAGTCGCCGTGATCCAGCGGATACGTCGAAGGCTGCACTGGCGGGGCCAGCGGGACAACCTGGCCGCCCGGCGGGTCGTCCTCGCGGACGTTGGGTGCGTCGGGCCCGAACTGATTGGGATCGTCCGGCTCGAGGTCGTAGCCACCCTGCGATGGCTGCGTCTCCTCGGGCGGATCACCGGCCGTACGTCCTGCCAGAGATTCGTTTAACATGGCTTGCCTGGCTCCCCTCGGATCGTTCAGGGCGATGGCATCATAATATTGCGAAAGGCGTGCCGCTTGGGCAAAACCTGTCAGGCAGGCGTTCGGGAGGGGCAAGGATGGACGGCAACTGCAAGGATTGACGGCAATCGCGTTGATATTGCGCAGCAAGTCGATCCTTCGCAGCCTCGGCGGCGTACGAGAAGGCAGATTCGCCGATCCCGGCTGTTCGGCGTGGGAACTCCGAGGGCTCTCGAGGTGTCGACTTCCTGGTGAGCGTGGCTGACCACGGGACTGGGAACCGTTGACCTGGTGATGGATTCTCGGAAAGATCGGGACATCGATGTGCGCGGAGCGCCATCGCCATCGGTCGTCCAGGAAGGGCGAAGCAAGGTTGCACGAACCATGATCGCACGACTGACACCCCGGAATGCTCGTTCGGATCGATGGGGCGGGCGGGGAGACGGCGGGTGGAGGCACGAGGCGGCCATGCCATACGCAGACCAGGACCTGGCGCGTCGGGTGGAGGGGGGTTGGATCTGCCTGGGCGTGGAGAACGCGCAGGCGCAGGCCCGCCTCAACCCGGAATCCGGGGCGGTGGCGCTGCCGGTCGGCGGGGGATACGCCGTCTACATGGGGGCGGGCTCGCCACTGTCGCAGGTGATCGGGGTGGGCCTGTACGGGCCGGTCGGCGAGGCGGACCTCGAGCAGATCGAGTGCCTGTACCGCGACCGCGGCGCGCCGATCCAGCTCGAGCTGGCGTCGCTGGCGGACCCGTCGCTGCTGGCCATGCTGTGCGGACGGGGCTACCGGCCGGTCGAGCAGACGCACGTCCTGGTGCGGCCGATCGGGGCGAACGAGCCCGAGCGAGCGAGGCGGCCGGGCGACGAATTCGGGCCGGACGAAGCCCAGGCCGCGGACATCGCCGTCCAGCCGATCGGGCCGGACGAGGCGAAGACCTGGGCCGAGTCGGTCCTTCGCTGCTTCTTCCCCGGCTCGCGGGACCTGCCGGACGGCCTGCTCGAAGGCGCAATCGCCATGGCGACGCTCCCCATGGTCAGTAGCTGGCTGGCGCGGGTCGACGGCCGGATCGCCGGCGGCGGCGCGCTGGCGATCCACAACGGACTGGCGATGATCTGCGGCGACGGCACGCTCCCCGACTTTCGCAACCGGGGCGTCCAGGCCGCGCTGCTACGCTCGCGACTGGATCACGCACGCCGAGACAGGTGCGACCTGGCCGTCATCTGCACCCAGCCCGGCAGCCGCTCGCAGCGCAACGCCGAACGCCAGGGCTTCCAGGTCGTTTATGCTCGGACGCTCATGAGTCGAGAATAACCGCCATGCCGCAGCCGACCGAGCCCGGGGACGGACACCCGGGCGCCGCCGCGACCCGCGCCCGACGGCTGCCCGGCCGGCCGCCGGGTCGGCCCGCCGGGCGAGCCCGCGACGAGCTGCCCGCGCTGCCGGGTGCTCGAGGAACGGATCGCGGCGCTTGAGGCCCGGCTCGCCGCCCATCAATCCGCCGCGGCCGAGCGGGAGGGCGCGGACCCTGGCCCTTCTGCGGATGCCGAACCCGCGGCCGCCCCGCCGGTCGAGCTGCCGAGGCTGGAGTTCCGGGCGCTCCGGCTGGCTCCCGACGGCTGGGGGGCGGGATGGGGGCTGCGGCCCTCGCCGGCGCGTCGGGCCTGGATGGACGAGGACCCCGAGCCTACCAGTGCCTCCCGCTGGTCGCGGCCAATCAGTGGGGCTGGCAGGTCCTCTGCCCGACCGAGGTCCGCGCCACCTGGGACGGGTCGCCGGGGCTCGAGGGCCTGCGCGTCGAGGCACCGCCCGAGTACGCGCCCGGCGATCAAGAGCCAGTTCGGCTCGGGCATCGTGACGTTCTCTCCCCCATGGCTGTTCCGCACGCCGCCCGGGTGGGACCTCTATTTGAAGGGGCCAAGCAACCGCTGGAAGCCCAACTGCCACCCGCTCGAGGGCATCATCGAGACCTGGTGGCTCAATTATACGTTCACGCTCAACTGGAAGCTCGTCGAGCCGGGGACGGTCGTGTTCGCCGCGGGCGAGAGCCTCGGCCAGCTCGTCCCGGTGCCGCACGCGACGTTCCGGTCGGCCTCGGCGCTCGAGGCGCCGATCGGCCTGCTGGAGCCCGAGGCCGCGCGCGAGCTGATGGAGTGGTACGAGCGTCGCCGGCAGCTCGCCGGCCGCGAGGTCAACGTCCACCACCTGTACCGCCAGGCCGAGGGCGTCGAGGACCACATCCGCAAGGTCGGCGTGCCGGCGGTCCGCCCGATCGTGCCCTGAGCGTCGGGCGCGGTCCAGAGAGGAATTCAGACGATCGAACCACCGAGACACAGAGACACCGAGAGGAAGAAGAGACAGAGCCCGGCAAGATTGATCGCGTTTTCTCGAGACTCCTCGCTCAAGACCATCGGGTTATCTGCAATCCCGAACGAGTCAAGGACATGACCTCGTTCCCACGCTCCGCGTGGGGATGCCGTCCGGGACGCTCCCGCGTCCGATTGCCTCCGCGGACGACGCCGAGCGTCGAACACGGCATTCCCACGCGGAGCGTGGGAACGAGCAGGATCGTCTGCGCGGTGGTGTTCGGCGAGGAGTGTCGTTTTCTCGGTATTCTCTCTGTGTCTCGGTGCCTCTGTGGTTCGATCCTTCCGGATTCGTGCCGGTCGCCGCGTACCTCAATAAGGGGGGACGCGCGTATTGGCCCCACGGGCCGACGAGCGCGGGTCGGCGCCGGCGCGGGCGGCGGGTGCCTCGGTCGACTCGATGGCGAAATCCTCGGGCCGGGGCGGGTTGGAGCGGGCGTCGGGTAGGGTCCGGTAGAGGGATCCGCGTCTCGATCGGGCCGCTCTCCTTGGTCACGAATCGGGCCCAGGTGGCCGCGTCGCCCACGCCCGGGGGCGGAGGTGCCGTGGCCGCGGCGTGGTGCGCCGGCAGTACCCAGGATCGGCCGAGGACCTGGTACTGGTTCCCCAGCCCCTGCCAGAGCAGGTCGGCCTTCAGAGGATCGCCCGGCTTGCGGGGGCTCCAGGCGACGAGCGCGCTCGGCCCTCACGGCGCACTGCTTCAGGTCCACCGGCAGCGGCGTCGCGCCCGCATCGCCGGTGACCTCCAGGAGCCCCATGCCCTCGAACGTGCAGTGCTCGAGCGTCATTTGCCTGGGGCCCGAGCTGGCCAGGAGCTCGACGCCCAACGGCCAGCCGCGGAGCTCGGGCGTCGGGCCTGGCGCGGCGGTGGTGGCCGACCCGGGGCCCGGCACGATCATCGACCGGCTGATCCGGGTGACCGTCGTCCCGTAGGCGCGGATGCGGATCGCCTCGTCGAACCCCTCGATCCAGCAACGATCGAGGACCAGGCTGCCGCCGTCCATGAATCACGCGCGGCAGGCGTCGGGCCGCTGGTGGCCTACGACCTCGAAGGCGCAGCGCTCGATCCGCGCCCGGCCGGCCGACTCGATCAGCGGGCGAAGCGGCGAGGCCGGCTTCGCCGAGGAATAGCGGGCGCGGATGGTCAGGCCCGACAGCCGCAGCGCGACATTCGATCCGGTCGCCAGGAAGGGCCGGCTGGCGTCCATCGGGACCTCGATGACCGGCTGGAGGCCGGGCGCCGCGCGGATTTCCAGCGTGCCGCTGGCCGTGCGGACGTCGATGAAATCGCTTGGCTCGAGTCGGAGCGGCTCGCGATTGCGGAGCTCGATGTAACCTTCCTTGCCGGCGCCGCGGCCCATCGCGGCCTTCACGGCCTCGGCCAGGGTGCGGGCCGGTGCATCGCCCTCGTCGTCGAAGGCATCGCGGCGATGCGAGCCGACGAACAGGACGGCCGTCGGCGCGGTCGGCGGGTGCGAGGCCGAGGACGGACCGTTCTTCTCGACGGACGTCTGCGACGTCCGCCCCGTGGCCGGCGGCACCGGCGGGCGGGGCTTCGGTCCCAGCCGGCCGGAGAGGGCCAGCACGACGACGACGGCCGCCACGACCGCGGCCGCGGCCATCGCTCCATTCCGCCAGCCGGTCCACGGCGACCGGGCCGCTCGGGTGGAGGCCAGACCCAAGGCGCCAGACGACGCGACGGCCGGGGCGGCGGCCGATCGGGCGACGCGCGTATCGGGCGAGCGGCGCGACCGCGACGGAGTCCCCAGCAACGGCTCGGTGCCGATGTCCAGGACGATCGGCAGCCCGGTCCCCTCGACGGCGACGTCGTCGGTCGGGGTCAGCATGGGGAGGTTCGCGTCGTCCAGGTCGGCGTTGGGGGACGGCAGGGCGGCCGCCGGCGCCGTCCTGGCCGCGACCCCCGGGCGGGACGCCCTGGCCGGCATGGCGCGGGCGGCCGCCGCGGCCGGGGCCGGTGTCGGGGCCGGCGCGGCCGGCGACGCCGCCAGTAACGGCTCCGACTCGGGAAGGGTGATGGCCGGCACCAGGGCCTCGTGCGCCCCGCTTACCGACGTGACGGACGGCGGCGGGCCCTCGCCACCACCGTCCGACGCCGGCAGGGTCGAGGGCGGCTCGATCGGCTGCTCACCCGACCGTCCCTCGGACGCACGATCCGGATCGAGCCGGCCCGCCGCGGATGCCTCGTCGGTGAAGGCCTCGAGCGCCTGGATCACCTGAGTCGGCGTGGCATACCGCTCCTCGGGCTGCTTCCGCATCATCGTGGCCACGATTTCGGCCATGCCCGGCGGGAGATTGGGGACCAGTTGCTCGATCGGCGTCGGCTCGATCGCCTGGTGCGCGAACAGCTTCTCGGGCAGGCTCGGGCTGGGAAACGGCACCTGGCCGCTCAGCATATGGTACAGCGTACAGCCCAGCGAATAGATGTCGCTGCGGATATCGGCCTGGTGCGAATGCCGGGCCTGCTCGGGGGCGACGTAGTCGAAGGTGCCGACCGTGGCCCCGTCGCGGGTGACCCGGTCGTCGTCGGCCAGGTCGATCGCCAGGCCGAGGTCGGCGAGCTTGGCGACTCCCTCGTGCGTCACCATGATGTTGTACGGGTTGACATCGCGGTGGATCAGGCCCTTGCGGTGCGCGTGCTCCAGGCCCAGGGCCACCTGCCGGACCAGCCGCGCCGCCGTCGCGGCCGGCATCGGCCCCTGCTCGGAGAGCAACGAGCCGATCGTCCGCCCCTCGATGTACTCCATGACCAGGTAGTACCGGCCGCTGGACTCGCCGAAATCGTAGACCCGCACGAGGTTCTCGTGCTGCAACTGGGCGCCCACCGCGCCTCGCGCTGGAATCGCGCGACCGCCCGCGGGTTGTTGATCCGCTCGGGCGCCAGGATCTTCAGGGCCACCCGGCGGTTGAGCCGCGTATCCTTGGCCAGGTAGACACGCCCCATCCCCCCCTGGCCGATCAGCTCGAGCAGCGATGTAGCGATCGACCTGGAAGCCGCTGGTCCGGCCCGCCAGGATCTGCTGTGCCTGCCAGAGCGTCAGCGCCTGCGTCTGCACCGCCTGCCGGGCTAACCGGCGGTCGATGTGCTCGGGCGCGTCCCGCTTCGCCGGCGGGATCGCCTCCCAGCAGGCCATCAGGCCCTCGGCGTCCATCAGACCGCTGAGGAGCGCCGACTGCCCAAATCGCGACTCCCGGGGGTCAAGCATGGAATGTCCTAAGCTACGACCACCCCGCCGGATCGAATCGACCGCGACGAGCATCCACCCTCGATAATTCTACCATCTCGCCTCGCACCCTCAAACCGCCCATAATCAGGGGCCTCCTCATCATTGGAGCCAGATGTCCACCAGGTCAACGCGGCGGCGAGTCCCACGCAATCATCAAACCGGCCTCGCCATCGCGTTTTCACCCTGGCGACCCGAAATCCCGAGGCGACCCCGTCCGAACTTGCCCGGTCCAAATATTCCGGGCCAGACGCCGATATTCTCTTAGGGTCCGTGCCAACCGCCCGCGAGGGTCATCTTCCGGCCCGAGATCGACGAGCAGGACGCCCGGCCAATCCTGGTAAAAAGAATCCGTACGGGGACTTGCGAGCCCTTGTACCCCAGCCAATCGGCCGAAACTTCCTCCCTCATTCGCCCCAGCCGGCCCAATGAGACCGTGATTGACGGCGAGCTTTCGCAATCTCGCCTGGATTGCATCCCGCGCACCAAACCGGCGGTACCGTCGCCTCGTATCAGGGAAGACCGAGCGAGCGTCGACCTGTTGAACAGGCGGCGCGCATCGTCGGCCAGCGGTGGACGGACCTGCCTATGAGCGCACCAGGCACCGAGACCGGAAGGACGATCCATCATGGTGGATATCATCGGGATCGGCGACTGGATTGGCAATCGGTTCCAGGTCTTCGACATCCATGAAGGCGGGATGAGCCTGGTGTACGTGGTCAACGACCACCTGGGTGCATCCGGAGCGCAATGTCGTGGCCCTGAAGACCCTGCGTGCCGAGCTGATGACCAGCCGCGTCCGGGTCAGCCGGTTCGCCGCCGAGTGCCGGATCTGGGCGCAGCTCGGCGACCACCCGAACATCGTCCGGGCGCATTCGGTCGAGGTGATCGACGGGCGGCCGTATGTGGTGCTCGAGCTGGTGCAGGGAGGCGACCTGTATCGCTGGATCGGCACGCCGCGGCTGGACCTGCCGCGGGTGCTCCGGTTCGGCTACCAGTTCTGCGTCGGCCTCGAGCACGCGCTGAGGCAGGGGCTGCACTGCCACCGGGACGTCAAGCCGGGCAACCTGCTGGTCACCGAGCAGGGGACGCTCAAGATCACCGACTTCGGGCTGGCGCGGGCCTGCGAGGAGATGGTGGCGATGCGTCCCGAGCTGCCCGACGGCTCGATCCCGCTGGCCGAGCCGACGACCCATCAGCCGATCATCTGGTCCGACCCGCGCGACCGGCCGGCCGCCGCCGTCGGCGGCTCGGTGCCCGGGCGTGACGGGCTGGCCCCCGCGTCGCCCGGCCCTGCCCCCCGCCGGCGAGCGGGGCCACGCAGCGGCGGCAGGTCGACACGGGCGCGGCCGCTCGCCGCGCGGGGTCCGCCGCGTCGACCGCCATGGCGGATCGAAGCACGGCCGAGTACACCTCGCCGATGCAGACCGAATCGCCCCGTCTCACCCGGACTGGGGCCCGCCTCGGCACCGGGGCCTACATGGCGCCCGAGCAGTTCCGCGACCCCAGGTCGGTGGATGTCCGCGCCGACATCTACTCGTTCGGGATCGTCCTCTACGAGATGATCACCGGCCGGCTTCCGTTCCGGGGCCAGTCGATCGACGAGCTCGACGACCAGCATTCCCTCAGCCCGCCCGGCTCGGTCGTCCCGGCGATCACCGGGCGCTATGCGAAGTTCGCCCGGCCGGTCGACGCCATCATCCAGCGGTGCCTCAAGAAGGATCCCGACCAGCGCTTCCACGCGGTCGCCGACCTGCGTCACGCGATCAAGCAGGTCGCCGCGGGGTTGCCGCGGCGGTAGGTAGGGGCGACAACGGCCGGCCGATACGCCGGGTCAACACGAAGGACGGGCCCGGACCCATTTCGGCGGATCCGCGGCCCGTCCGGAGAGGCTCAGCCGTCGTCCTGGGGGTTCGGCTGGCCGTGCGTGTGCGGAGTGTTCTCGATCGACGGCGGAAACTCCGCGTAGGTCTGCGTCCAGGTGTGAATGCAGCCCGAGACGCCCAGGACCGTCGTGGCCAGCAGGGCGAGGGCGACCGCGCGAGCGAACCTTGACATCGGGATACTCCTCGCGTGATCAGGGGTTGGCGGCGGGAGGGCTCGGGGGCGTCGGGGCGGCGGCGCCCGCACCGTCCGCGGGCAAACCGACGGCTGCGGCGGCCCCGCCCGGCGGCGACGTGGGCGGCTCGGACGACGGCGTGCCCGGCACTTCCTCCGAGGGGGTCGTCACGGCTTCCGAGTTCGACGGCTGGATGTTCGACGAGGTGGGCGTGGCCGGTCGCGTCGAGGCGGCGCTCGAGGACTCGGGGCCCGAGTAGCTTCCGGGCATCATCGAGCCGCCCGGGCCATACGCCGGGGCCGGGAAGTCGTCGCACTCCGTACAGTGGAAGATCGACCAGTGCGCGTAATCGTGCCCGGAGCCGCCGTGGAAGTGGGAGCAGCCGAATCCCACGGCCGCCAGCCCCACGATCAGAAGGGCGTTGCGAAGCCTGACCATGCCGAAATCCTTTCCGTTCCGAATCGGTCCCGAAACGTGGTTTCGAGCGGTGACCGTCCATCGGCGGACGGGAAAGTCTCCCGCCCCTTGCCGGTGTCGCCGTTACCCGGCTCCCGGCTCTTCACCGGCCCGCCCCGGCGCAATCCTCTCGCCTGGGGGTCCCTATTGCCCAGTGTTATCGGCCTTCGCCAGGCTCGACAATCAGCCGTTCCCCGACCCGGACTCCGCCCATTCTCTTCCCGATCCGAACATCCGGCATCCCTTCTATTGTCGCCCTAGCATCATTGCATCGTGGGCTGCTCCACGCCGGGCGAATCGGCTCGAGCGGCGATGGCACCGTCACAACAAGCGTCACACGGCCATATCACTCTTGATCGCGGCACGGTGCGCCGCCGGATGCACCCCGGCCCGAGCATGGCGGATGCCGCCGGGCGCAGGGGATTGGGATGGCGACGACGTCAGTCCGGATTCCTTGTTCGCCCCGGCTCTTCGAAGCCAGGAATTGCCCGGTAGGCCGAACTTTAGCGCGCGATGGATGCTCACCCGGCACCGGCTTCTCCCACCGCCGGTCGTCCGGGATAAATGGATGGACGCTCGCCGAGAATAACCTCTAGAATCATCATCCAGGACGGCTCATCTTGCAGGATATCCATCCTGTCGGCATTTCGAGATGGCGGTCGGTCGGGGGCCACTCTGGAATAAGGTATGCGTACGGCCGATCGTGCGCGGTCCATGCGCCGCGCGGGACGCAGGAGCGTCGCGCCCGGGGCCGGACTCGAGGGATCGATCGCGGGGCACCCGCAAGGTTGGCACCTGATGACGGCCGATTGCGACGAGGAGAACGAGCCCATGATCCGGGTGGTCTGCGGCTGCGGTCGGGTGTTCAAGGCCGAGGACCGGCACTCGGGCAAGCGAACACGCTGCCCGGTCTGCGGGACCGGCCTGACGATCGGGCAGACGCCGACCTCGAGCGCGAGCGAGGGGGACCTGGACGAGATGCCCTCGTGGTGGTTCCCCAGCGACTCGCAAGGGCTGGGCGACCCCGGCGCCGCGATCCCCGGCAGCGCCGATCCGGATTCGGTCCGGACGGCGATCCTGCCGCGCCAGGAGCCGACACTGGCCGTGGATCCCAACAGCCGTGTCGACGAGCCCGGCCCGCGGACATCGGTGGCCGCCGGCAAGGGCCGACCGCTCGGGATCCTCATGGGCACCGCCGTGATCGCGGCCTTGCTCGCGGCGGGCGGCCTCTGGTGGATCCGCACGGCATTCCCCGGCCGTGGCGAGCCGCCCGAGCCCGGGGGGACCGCCGGCATCTCCAGGGGCGTGGCGGGAACGTCGGGGGCGGGCCAGTCGAGCGGCGGCCAGCGACCTCGCGGCGATCTGACGACCGTCCCGGCCGGCCGGACCGGATCGAACCGACCCGGCAGCCGCCTGCGTCTGCTCGTGCCCGCCTACTTCTACCCGGCCGGCGAGGGCCGCAAGCAATGGCGACGGCTGATCGACGCCGCCGCCCAGGTGGACCTCGTCGCCGTCGTCAATCCCCAGAGCGGCCCGGGCGTCGAGCGGAACCCCGATTACGCCTCGGTGATCGCCGAGGCCGCCGGCCGCGGCGTCCGGCTCGCCGGCTACGTCAACCTCGCGTTCGGCGATCGCGCGATGGCGAAGATCAAGGGGGATATCGACGCCTGGGTCCAGTTCTATCCCCGGATCAACGGCTTCTTCCTCGATCAGCAGCCCCGCGACGCCGCACACGCCGCGTTCGTGGCCCAGGTCGCCGCCTACGCTCGCGACAAGCTCCGCGACGCCCTGGTCATCGGCGACCCGGGCCAGCCCTGCGACGACTCCTACCTGTCCCGACGCGCCGACGACGTGGTCTGCGTGTTCACCCGGCCCGATGGATTCGCCGCGTTCGAGCTGCCGGCGAACCTCAAGGCCTTCGACGCCTTCCAGCTCGCCGCGCTCCCCTACCAGGTCGCCGACGTCGAGACCATGCGCACCCTGCTCAAGGAGGCGATCATCAAGCGGATCGGCTACATCTACGTCACCGACGGCAAGCTCCCCAACCCCTGGGCCGGCCTGCCGTCCTACTGGGACGACGAGGTCGCCTTCGTCGCCCGCATCCAGTGACCCCGCGACGCCGGGCGACACGGCTGGCACCCGCGCCGATCATCGCGACTTGCCCGGTGACGCCTTCCGATAGACGCGCACGTAGTCAACCTCCATCCGCTGCGGGAAGATCGCCGCGTCGATCCCCTTCTGCCCGCCCCAGTCGCCGCCGATCGCGACGTTCAGGATCAGGAAGTGCGGCCGGTCGTACGGCCACGCCGCCGGCCCGGTCCCCTCGTTCTTGAAGTGGAACGCCTTCTTGCCGTCGATGGAGAAATCCATCGCCTCCGGCGTCCACTCGACCGCGTAGACGTGGAAGGCGTCGTACGGCCGCGCGAGCTTGACGCTGGCGCCCTTGTTGGTCTTGCGAACGTGATTGTATTTCTCGGTGTGGACGTTCACGTGAATCATGTCGGGGTCGTAGCCGACGTTCTCCATCACGTCGATCTCGCCGCACCTCGGCCAGCCGACCTTGTCGATGTCCTCGCCCAGGAGCCAGATCGCTGGCCAGGTCCCTCGCCCGGTGGGAAGCTTGCGCGCGCACCTCGATCTTGCCGTAGGTCCATGCCGCCTTGCCCCGGGTGGTCAGGCTGGCCGAGGTGTAATCCGCCTGGCCGCGCCCTGGCTCTTCCCCGCGGGCAGGTCGGCAAGGTGCTGCTTGCGCGCCTCGATGACGAGCACGCCCCGCTCTACCCGCGCGTTCTTGGGGGTATAGAACTGGGCCTCGTTGTTGCGAACGAAGCCCTCCTCGTGTCCCCATTTTGCCGGGTCGGGCCGGCCTTCGACCGAGAACTCGTCGGACCAGACGAGCTGCCAATCGTCGCCGCGCGCCGGTCCCGCCGCAGCCAGCACGACCATCGCCAGGAGCCCGAATCGCCGCATGGTGCACCCCCTGAACCTCGCTCGACAGCCCGTCCTGTCTCCCGCGCGATTGTAGACGCCCTCGGCGTCACCGTCCACGCCCTGTGTGCGCTCCATCTGCCGGGTGACAAGTCTCCACTGTTGCCCTGATGCAACATGGCGCGATTTCTTGCATTGAGGCCGTCACCTTGAGCCGGCTGGCGAGTTAAATCCCTGTCGGACCGGCGAGAGGGATCGGATGGGAGATGACGCCGGTGAGACTCCACAAATCCTGGCTTCTCGCCTCGGCGAGCCGCACGGGACCAGGGGAGGCGGGCCGCACGGAAGGGAATCCCGAGGCGGCCCGGTCCCGGGTATACCGGCGGCCGCGATCGTCGGGCCGATTGAGGGGACCGAATCGAGATGTCCTATCCCGCGCTGATCCTGCCCCAGGCCGACGCGGCCTGCGGGAAGACGTTCTTCGCCGATCGTCGCACGGCGGACTGCCACCGCATCGCGCTGGAGGTCTGGAACCGGGCGACCGGCCGCAGCCGGCCGGGCTACCGGCTGTCCATCTATCGATGCCGGCGATGCGGGGGATTCCACCTGGGGCAGAAGGCGGTCGCGACCGCGATTGCGACCGCACCCACGCTGCCTGCGTGCCGTCCTGACCCCGAGCGCCGGGCCGGCTGGTCCCAGGAAGGCGCCGTCTCACCCGCGCCGGGACGGGTCCGGCCGTTCGTTGCTACCTCCCCCTCGCGCTCGCGCCTGCGAGGACGAGCCTCGAGCCCGGCGCCGCGGAACCCGGCATCCTGAGCGCCGGCTTGCCGGCACGAGGCGAACCCTCGTCGCGGCGATAGATCGTCCGGCCCTCCTTGATGGTCTCGACCACCCGGATCGCCCGGATCGCGTCGGCCTCGACGACGAGCGGATTGCCGTCGAGGATCGCCAGGTCGGCCAGCTTCCCGGGCTCGATCGAGCCCTTGGTCGCCTCCTCGCGGTACTGGTAGGCGGCGCGGATCGTGATCGCCTCGAGCGCCTCCAGCGGCGAGACCCGCTCGCCCGCGCCGATCACGTCGCCCGACCGCGACCGCCGCGCGACGGCCGACCAAAGCACCATCATCTGGTCGATCGGCACGACGTTGAAATCGGTGTGGTTCGTCGGGCGGAGCCCGCGGGCCAGCGCCGACTTCATCGGGCTCAGGCCAAGTGCCTGCGCCACGGCCCCGGTTCGCCAGGTGCGCCGGGCTGAAATAGTACGCATGCGCCGTGAAGAACGAAGGGATGATCCGGTACGCGGCGAACCGGTCGAGCTGGTCGGGCGCACGAACTGCGCGTGGATGGCGACGGTCCGGCGGTCGGCCGCCAGGTCGCCGGCCGCGGCCCGCTCGTGGGCGCGAAGGACCATGTCGATCGCCGCGTCGCCGTTGCAGTGGATGAACGCCGGCAGCTTCAGGTCGTAGCAGCGCTTCACCATCGCGTCGAAGACCTCGGGCGGGAACGACGGCTCGCCGCGCCAGGCCGGCTCGCCGTTCGGCCCGCCGGTGAGATACGGCGTCGTGAAGAAGGCCGTCTTCGCCTGCGGCGAGCCGTCGATCACGACCTTCACCCCGCCGAGCTTCAGCCGGCCGCGGTAAGTCCCGAACGTTGACGGCGGGTGCCTGGCGAGGATGCGGTCGAGGTCGGTGATCAGCGGCAGCGCCACGACGTCGATGAACAGCTCGCCCCCCGCGGCGCCGCGCTCGAGCGACTCCAGCGGCTCGAGGTGTGTGGCGCCCTCCTGCGCGGTGGTGATCCCGGCCGCCGCGTAGATCATCTGGGCCGATTTCCGCCGCACGCGCTCGAGCTCGGGGCTCACCCCAGCCGAGAGTGCGGCGAAGACCGGCAGATAGGCGGACTCCATCACCAGCCCGGCCGGCTCCCGCGACCCGGGCCGCCGCGCGATGATGCCGCCGGCCGGCGTGGGAGTGTCGGCCGTGATGCCAAATCGCCGGAGCGCCGCCGAGTTCAGCACCGCACCGTGCATCGAGACGTGCCCGACGATCACGGGATGATCGGGGAACCGGGCGTCCAGGTCGTCGCGGGTCAGCTCGCGGCCTTCCGCCAGGCCATCGCGGTCGTAGCCGTAGCCGACGATGGGCTCGCCGGGCGGGACCTGTCGCTCGCGACGGAACGCCTCGAGCACCGCCACCAGCCCCGGGATGTCCTTGACCGGCCCGACCGGCGGCGACGAACAGTTCGCCTGCTCGGCGATCGTCATCGCGGCGGCGAAGTGGCTGTGCGGGTCGATGAACCCCGGCACCATCGTCCGTCCGGCCAGGTCAACGACAACGGTCCCTTGCCCGCGCGTCGTCATGACCTCGCCGCGTGGGCCGACCGCCAGGATCCGGCCGCCCCGGATCGCCACCGCCTCCGCGGCCGGCTGCCGTCGGTTGACCGTGACCACGTCACCGCCGACATAGATCGTATCGGCCTCCTGCGATGCGGCCGGGCCGGCGAAAGGGCTGGCCGCCAGCAGCAAAACGATCGCGAAGCGCAAGCAGATTTCTTTCAATGAATCACGACCTCCGTGGACCCGGTCGATGCCGAGCAAGCCGGCGGCCCCGCCGGCAGGTTTCCGATCGTAGTGCCTCGCCCGTCCGGACTCGCACGCGATGGCTGGCGTCCCATTGTCGGGCGTTTGATGCGTCCGTCGTGCCGCGCCGCGTCTCCTCATCGTCACGCAGGCTCGGTTTCCCATGACTTTATTGTCACCAGGATTGCATCCAGTATAAGCTATGCCGTCTTCCTCTGCGCAGGGCGACCCGACCCGGCCCGGCTTCTTCCCTGACCCTCACGGTTTCCCAGGAGATCGCAGCATGTCCGTCCGACGGGTCCGCCCTCGACCGCTGCGCGCTCGTCGCGACCGGTACGTTCACCTCTTCGCCGAGAGACTGGAAGAGCGCCTGGTCCTTTCCGCGGCGTCACAGACGTCGGCGCTCGCGCCGCCGGACAGCGTCCCGCAGGACACCGGCGATACCGGCGTCTACACGTACACTCCGCAGCAGATCCAGCAGGCCTACGGGACCACCCGCATCGTCTTCGGCACGACGCCGGGGGACGGCCGGAATCAGACGATCGCCATCATCGATGACTACGACGATCCGAACCTGGTCGATAGCAGCTCGGCGAACTTCGGCACCAGCGACCTGGCCAAGTTCGACCGTGCCTTCGGCCTTGCCGATCCGCCGAGCTTTACCAAGTACAACGAGGACGGCCAGACCACCAACCTGCCCGACACCGGGCCGATCGCGCCGGGTCGCGACAGCTACCAGACCGACGAGGCGCTCGACGTGGAATGGGCGCACGTCATCGCTCCCGAGGCCAGCATCGACCTGATCGAGTGCCGCGCGAATACTTCGCTCGACGACTACACCGGGGCCATGACGGCCGCCGGCCTGCCCGGTGTGTCGGTCGTCTCGATGAGCTTCGCGGCCCCCGAGTGGTCGGGCGAGCTCGATTACGATCCAGACTTCACCACGCCGGCCGGTCACCAGGGGGTGACGTTCCTGGCCAGCGCCGGCGACCAGGGATCGCCCTCGGAGTATCCTGCCGCCTCGCCGAATGTCGTGGCGGTCGGCGGCACGACGCTCTTCCTCAACCCGGACGGCTCATACAGCGGCGAGGTCGGGTGGAGCAAGGGCAGCGATCCGTACGATGCGACGGTCGGCGGCGGCGGAGGTGTCAGCCCCTACGAGCCCGTGCCCGCGTATCAGGACGGCATCGGCTCGCTCACCGGGTCGCTCGCGGGCGCGCCACTCCCGACGTCTCGATGGACGCCGATCCGACCACCTCGGTGGCCGTCTATGACTCGTACGACTATGGCGCCGACACCCCCTGGATCGGCACCGCGGGGACCAGCCTCTCGACGCCCATGTGGGCCGGATTGATCGCGATCGCCAACGAGGGGCGGGCGCTCCAAAATGAGCCGACGCTCAACAGCAGCTCCGACCCGACCCAGACGCTGAGCGCGCTCTTCAAACTGCCCGCCACCGATTTCCATCCCATCACCGAGGGCAACAACGGCGGCTACAGCGCGGCGCCGGGCTACAACGAGGTCACGGGCCTGGGCAGTCCGGTGGCCAACCTCCTGGTCCCCGACCTGGCCGCCTACGGCGCGGCGAGCCAGCTCGTGGGCTCTCCGCCATCGATCACGGTCACCAGCGGACAGCCGTTCGACATTCGCATCCTGGCCGAGGATTCCTATGACCAGGTCGATACCTCGTTCAATGGCACCGTGACGCTGAGCGGGTCGCCCCTCGTCGGCGGCTCGGTGACGATGGCCGCGGTCAACGGCGTGGCGAGTTTCGAGGGCGTTTCGGCCGATGCCGGCGGCGGCTCGCTGACGGCGTCGGCCGTCGGCTTGCCGGCGGGGCCGGTGGGCATCCTCAGCCTCGCAGATCAGTCCCCATCGCTCGGGTATGCGCCCCAGCAGATCGGGGGGGTGTACGGCATCAACGGGTTGTACGGCGTCAACCAGATCGACTTTGGCTTCACGCAGGGCTGGGGCGCGGGTCAGACGATTGCCATCATCGATCCGTACGACGATCCCAACATCGCGGCGGACGTCGCCCGGTTCGATACGCTGGGCGTCGTGCCGGCCATCAACCTGACGGTGGTCAACGAGTACGGGGACGCATCCCCCTTGCCCCCCACGGATCCCACCGGGGCGAGCGAGTTCGAGGAGGCGTCCGACGTCGAATGGACGCACGCGCTCGCCCCGGCGGCTGCGATCATCCTGGTCGAGTGCGCCACCAACGCGGACAGCGACATCTTCCAGGGCGCGATGAACGCCGCCGCCATGCCGGGCGTCTCGGTCGTCCTGATGAGCCTGCCCGGCGACGAATTCAGTAGCGAGACATCGTTCGACGACGACTTCAACACGCCTGCCGGGCATGAGGGCGTCACTTTCGTCACGAGCGTCGGGCAGTACGGGGGTGCCGGGCAGAACGCGACCGGCGACTATCCGGCCTCATCGCCCAACGTGCTCGGCGTCGGCGGTACCAGCCTGTTCATGGACCGGGGCGGCTTTTACCTCGGCGAGACCGCCTGGTCGGGCGACGACGGCGGCGAGAGCCCGTATGAAACCGAGCCTTCGTATCAGGACGGGGTCCAGAACACGGGCCAGCGGACCGTCCCCGACGTCTCGTTCGATGCCGATCCCACCACAGGCGTCTTGATCTACAACTCGTTCGATAACGCGGCTGCACCGATGGGGGTCACGGGCTATACCGATTTCGCCGCGGCCGCCTGGGCGGCGCTGATCGCGATCGCCGATCAGGGCCGCGTCGACGAGGGGGGAACCACGCTCAACAGCGGCAGCACCGGGGCCGATCCGCATTCGACGCAATCGGCCCTCTACAGCGCGCCTTACACGGACTACAACGACATCACGACCGGCGGCAACGGATCCATCAACGCCGGGCCGGGCTACGACGCGCTCACGGGACTCGGCACGCCCATCGCCAATCTGCTGATCCCCGACGTGGCCGCGTACGGCAACGCCACCCGGCTCGCCGTGACGCAGGAGCCGTCGGGCACGATCACGGGCGGCAACCCCTTCACCCTCATCGTCTCGGCCGAGGACTCCGACGGCCGCGTCAACAGCTCGTTTAACGGCACCGTGACCCTGACACTCCCCTCCGGCGCGGGGACCGTGACCGCAACGGCGATCGATGGGATGGCCCGGTTCACGAACCTCGACATCTACCCACTCGGGACCGACGACACCATCCAGGCCACCGCCGCGGGACTGACCCAGACCGCGACCACGCCCTTCGACGTCGTGGCGGCCGGAGCCACGACGACGGCGATCACCTCCTCGTTGCAGAGTCCGACCTACGGGCAGTCGGTCACCTTCACCGCCACCGTCGGGGACGCCAACATCGGCGCGCCGACCGGGACCGTGGAGTTCTACGACGGGACGACCGACCTCGGGCCCGGCACGAGGACCGGCGGGAACGGCAACAGCGCGACCTGGACGCTGGAGACCTCGGCGCTGCCGGCGGGCGACGCGTCGATCAAGGCGGTCTTCACGGCGACGGGAACCTTCCTCGGCAGCACGGGCACGATGATTCAGCCCGTCGCCCCGATCGTCTTGACCGTCACGGGCATCACGGCCTCGAACCGGGCCTACGGCGGCACCCTTACCTCGATCAATACCACTGGCGCCGAGCTCGTGGGCGTTCGGGATGGAGATTCGGTCACCCTGTCGCCGACCGGGGCCACCGGGACATTCTCCACCCAGGACGTGGGAAACGGCATCAACGTGTGGGTCTCCGGCCTGACACTTGTTGGACCCGAGGCCGGGGATTACACGCTGATCCCGCCGAGAACGAGTGCGAACATCACGCCGGCGCCGCTCACGGTGGCGGGCATCACGGCCGCCAGCAAGGTGTACGATGCGAGCGCGGCCGCCGCACTGAACACCGCCGGCGCATCGCTCGTGGGCGTCTTCGGCGAGGATACCGTGACGCTCAATACCGCCGGGGCCAGCGGCACCTTCGCCTCGGCGAACGTCGGTGATGGCATCACGGTGCTCATTTCCGGCCTGACGATCGGCGGGCCCCAGGCCGGCGATTACGCGCTGACGCAGCCGGCCACCACGGCGAACATCACGCCGGCCGTGCCCTCGGTGCAGGTCCGCATCGCGGGCAGCCCAACCGTCGATTCTGCGCCCAGTGTTTCCGCCGCCGTGGCCGGCGTGGACGGGCAGCCGCGCCCGAGCTGCAAGGGGTCGCGCCCGGCATCGTGTACTACGAAGGAAGTACCGCGGCCGGCCCGCCCCTCTCCGGCGCCCCGACCATCCCCGGCACCTACACGGTCGTGGCCATGTTCCCCGGCAGTGCCGACTATCGGACAGCCCAATCGACGCCCCAGACCTTCACCATCGTCGCGCCGACGCCCGCGATCGTGCTCTCGACGTCCAGCGGCTCGGCGGTTTTCGGGCAGTCGGTCACCTTCGTGGCCAGGGTGACGGAGTCCGACAGCCGCACGGCCGTCGGCAGCGTGACGTTCACCGATGGCGGCTCGGTCCTGGCCTCGGTGGCGCTCGACGCGTCCGGGACCGCCTCGTTGTCCACCACGACACTGACGATCGGAGCCCATTCGATTGTCGCGACGTTCCGCGGCGGCATCGAGGATCCCGGGATCGCCTCGGCGACGGCCGCCGTGACGATGAGTCCGGCCGCTACCCGGATCGCGTTGGTCCCCCAGCCGGTCTTCAAGAAGAAGAAAGTGGTTTCGCTGGGCCTTGAGGCCAGTATCCAGCCGGTGGCTCCCGGGGCAGGCGTCGCCACCGGCATTGTGACGTTCGAGGTCGCGTCGAAGGGGAAGAAGAAGGCGACCGAGAAGACGCTGGGGACCGCCGCGCTGGTCGGTGGGGTCGCCACCCTCAGGGTGAAGCCCAGCATCGTCATCAACAAGAGGATCTCGGTCGTGTATGGTGGCGACCCGGATTTCGCGGCGAGCGAGCTCTCGCCGCCCATCCTCACGAGCTCATCCCTCAAGGGCCTTGCGCGGCCGATGATGATCCGGTATCGTCACGGATACGGGCCGATGGTGATGGCCGGCGGAAAAGGATAGTCGTAGGTTGTAACCACCTCGGCGGCGTTCGCCGAGGATGGTTTCCGACAGCGGCCCACCCTCAACGGCAACCGGCGCGTCGCCGGGATCGTCGTCGTCGATGTCCTGCGTAGGGGCGGGCAGGCGGAGGATCGGAGCCCGAATCGTCAACTCGCGACAAGCCGGAGGTAGACATGGCGGGCCTGTGGATCGCCTTGCTGGTCGTGTTCGCCGCCGGGATGGCCGGCGGCGTCATCAACGCGTTCATGTCCGACAACGGCTTCGTCCTGCCGCGGTACGAGAGGACCCACGAAGGGATCCGCATCCTCCGGCCGGGCTTCCTGGGAAATATGCTGATTGGGGGCGTGGCGGCGTCGGCCTCGTGGGGCCTCCACGGACCCGCGAGTAGCCAGGCGATCGTGATGGCCTGGCTGCCCAGCTCCGCGACGGTCGCGGCGGAGCCCGGCAAGCCCGCGGTCGCCCCGGCGGCCCCCCAGCCGGCGTTGACCATGGCCGGACTGTTCGGCGCCCTGCTCGTGGGCATCGGGGGGGCCAGGTGGTTGTCGAACGAGGTCGACAAGAGCCTGCTCCGCGCGGCTGCCTCGCAGGCGGCGCTATCCAACCGGAGCGAGCCCCTCTCCGCGCAGCTCGCGCTGGCACCGCCGGCCGATGCCCTGCGGGCGGCGGCCGAGGCCAGGGGCTGACGGCCGTCGTTCGAGACGACCATGCCGAGGGAACGCCCGCGGCGAGCCCGATCGGCATCCCGGCGTCATCGCGTACGCGGACGCGTCGTGCAGATCCTGGACGGTGAGCCGGTCTCCCAGGTCCCCGGGCAGGAGCGAGCTCCTCCGCAGCTTGACACGACCCGGGCCATGCTCGATCGACCCCTTCATTTCCAGCCGTCGTATCGGCGGTCCGGGCCGTCGCCTGCGAGGGGGTGCCGTCCTCGATCACGGCTCCTCGTCGTGACCGGGGTTGGGAGGGCAGGGATCCCCGTGGATCGCCGAAACCTGGGGACTCGCGGGCATCCTGGCCGGAATTCTGGAAAAGTTCCAAGCGTTCGGGCCGAGCCCGCACATTACGGGTAGAACGGTGCTCTTGGGAGGGTCGGGCGGATGTCGAGACGGGTACACGGTTCGGTCCTGCGGTCGGTCCAGTCACTGTTCAGCATGGGGACGATCGGCGGCAGGACCGATGGCGAGCTGTTGGATCAGTTCCTCCGCCGGTCGGACGAGGGCGCCGAGGCGGCATTCACCGCCCTGGTGGACATCCACGGCCCGATGGTCTGGGACGTCTGCTGCGGCATCCTGTCCGACTCGCACGCCGCGGAGGACGCGTTCCAGGCCACGTTCCTGGTCCTGGCGCGTCGGGCCGATTCCATCCGTCGTCGCGACGCGGTCGGCCCGTGGCTCCACGGCGTGGCCCGACGGGTCGCGGTGCGGGCCAGGTCGTCGGCGGGCCGTCGCCAACCCGGCGAATGGAGAGACACGGAGATGATTGCGAGCCCGAGTCCGGACCCGGATCGCCGGGAGTTGCTCGAGGCACTGCACGAGGAAGTTGACCGCCTGGCGGATAAGTACCGCGCCCCGCTCGTGCTCTGCTACTTCGAGGGCCGCACCCACTCCGAGGCCGCCCAACTGCTGAGATGCCCCGTCGGCACGGTCAGCTTCCGACTGTCCCGGGCGCGAGAGCTCTTGCGGGATCGCCTGACCCGCCGGGGAATGGCCGTGCCTGCTGCCTTGATGGCCGCGGCGCTCGGGTCGGCGACCGCCTCGGCGGCCATGCCGGCCGGGATGACCGCTGCCACGATCAAGGCAGCGATGGTTCTCGCTTCCGGCAAGGGGATGACGGCCGGGATCGTCCCGGCCTCGATTACCGAACTCGTACGAGGAGAAGTCCACACCATGATCACCAAGAAACTGGCGAAGATCGCGGGAGGCGTCGTGACGATCGGTTTCGTCGCGACGGGCGTCGGCCTGCTCGCGGCGGGCGGACGCCCGAGCCCGCCGATCGCGCAAGGCGCGGCCACGCCCCCGCAGGTCAGGGAAGATGACAAGGAGGCCCGAGGCCAGAGCGCCAGGAACTTGTTGTCGCTGGGCCTCGCCATGCACAACTTCGCCGCGGCCAAGGGCCTGCTCCCCGCCGCCGCAATCCGCAAGGACGGCAAGTCCCTGCTGAGCTGGCGCGTCGCCCTCCTGCCCTACCTGGACGAGCGGGCGCTCTATGACAAGTTCCACCTCGACGAGCCCTGGGACAGCCCGCACAACAAGACCCTGCTGGACCAGATGCCCGCCATCTACGCCCCGGTCATGCCGAAGGAAGGCGACCCCCGCCATTCGACCTACTACCAGGTGTTGGCCGGCCCCGGCGCGCTCTTCGGAGGCGACCAGGGGATGGGTCTCGACCAGATCAAGGACGGGACGAGCATGACCATCCTGGTCGTCGAGGCCGCCAGGCCCGTCCCCTGGACCAAACCCGAGGACCTGCCCTTCGACAAGGACAAGGCGCTGCCGGAACTGGGCGGCCTGTTCAAACGCGGATTTCACGCCCTCCTCGCCGATGGCAGCGTCCTTTTCCTCGGCAGGACGAATAAGCCCGAGGTCCTGCGTGCCCTGATCACGCCCGGCGGTGGCGAATCCATCAGTGCCGGCGATCTACAGCATTAGACGACGAATTCCGCCGGCGATGGTGTGCCGTGGGCTTCCTGGCAAGCTCCTCGAATGCACGCCATCCCGGCCTCCCGAGTCCCTCGTTCCCGCGATCCGCCCCGACCCACGGTTTCGATGGAGGTTCCCCATGGAGACACCCGCTCGCCCCGGCCACGCCGAGCGTTCACGGTGATCGAGTTGCTGGTCGTGCTCGCGATCATCGGCCTCCTGATCGCGCTCCTTTTGCCCGCCGTGCAGTCGTCGCGGGAGGCGGCGCCGCCGGGTCCAGTGTGCCAACAACTTCCGGCAGATCGGCCTGGCGCTTTCAGAACTACGCCTCGGCCTTCGGCCCGTTCCCTCTGGGTTGGGACGCAACCCTCCCGCCCGGTGTCCAGGACAGGGACGACTTCATCGTCCCGGCGGGATCCTGGGGCTGGGGCTCCCGGCTGCTCGGGTTCCTGGAGCAGACTCCGCTCGCCGCGGGCGCCCACGCCGGGAAATACTTTGTCTCGGATCAATCGGTGACGGTCGCGTCAACCACGCTGGGCGTCTTCCTCTGCCCCAGTTCCTCGAAGGGCGGGTTCGTCTCGATCACGATCGATGATCCGGCCGACGAGGCCCCGCCTTTCACTTTCAACATCGCGCCGAGCAATTACGTAGGCTCGGCCGGCACGAAGAACCCCAACTATTTCCCGCGGTCGTGCGGCGGGATTTTCTTCCGCAACAGCGCGGTTACGGCGGCCGGCATCGCCGACGGGATGTCCTCGACGCTGATGGTGGGCGAACGATCGCGCGACCTCTCCGACGCGACCTGGGCCGGCGGTTGGCTGGGCGATAACTGCACCGGGCCTTCGTGGCCGGTGCGGGTGTGCGACTATGCCGGGACCTCGTGGATCCTCTCCTTCACCGGCCCCGAACCCGTCACCTCCTTCTTGCCCAACGTCCCGGCCGATCCGCGGATCCAGGTGCCCAACGATCATCAGCCGGGCCCCAGCGGCTATCGGAGCCTGCACCCCGGCGGGTGTAACTTCCTGTTCTGCGACGGCTCGGTCCGCTTCGTGAAGCAGACCATCCAGCCCCCGACGTTCGCCGCGCTGGCGACGCGGGCGGGCGGCGAGGTCCACGGGGCCGAGTCCGACTGAAGAGTCCTGCGGAGACCCGTTCATGACCCGATCGCGCCTGCGATGGTCTTTGTTGGCCCTGGCCGCCGCCGTGCTCGTCGCCGCCACCCTCGGATTTCTGGGCTGGCGGAGATCGCACGGGTTGGCGCAGGAACACGCCGCGCGTGCACAAAGGGCCCTGGATGAGATGGGCAGGCATTATGCGAATCTAAAGCTATGCAACGACATGCTCAAGACGGCGAGGCATTCCTCCGAAAAAGCCAGCCTCGAGGGCAAGATGAAGTCTTCCCGGAACAGGCTCGTCAAGCTCGAGGAGGCGGCCGGTCGGCATGAGCGTCTGGCGCGCTACTATGGGTATCAGTCGCCGTTGAAGCGTCCCGACCCGGATGCGAAGCTGTGACGCAGGATGGGTCCACTGCTTGCCGGCCGGGGGGCAGAGAGGGCGGCGGTTGGAGCGGAGGAAGTTCGGTGCTCAAGTCCTACTTCGCCTTCGGTTCCAACATGTTGCCCGAACGTATCAAGGAACGCGCCCCGATCAGCGCACGTGCTCGGCAACGCGATCCTCACGGGATATGTGCTGTGTTTCAACAAGCTCAGCAAGGATCGTTCGGCGAAGGCGAACATCGTCCCTTCGACCGACCCGCAGGCGGCGGTCCACGGCGTTTCCTGGGGACTGTGAGCCGTCGGTTTCGGGCCAAATCCTCGGGACATCTGCTCCCAGGCTCGTGCCTTCCGGCTCTGCGTCCATCTGCGTCATCTGCGGACGATCGATCCTCCCGGACCCATCGGCGTTTTCTGCGGGGTCGAATGCGCCGAAGGCCGTCCGCAGCCGGGACGGGGATTGTCCGCAGATGACGCAGATGGACGCAGATGGAAGAGGACGGGAGATCATCGGCGACCGCGGCCGCGTCATGGCCTGGCGAACGAGCAGAATCCGTGCGGTCCTTGGCGCAGGATCCCGGCGATTGACCACGGATTGCACGAATATCACGGATCAGGACCGGATTTCAGGTATCCTCTTATCCGTGGTATCGGTGTAAGCCGTGGTGAAGAATCCGGGCATGAATGGCACGAGGTTCAGGGTCTTGCACAGCAGGTCCTGGGGGATTTATCCCGTCGTGTTCGGGTCGAATCCGGTAGACATCCGCTCGTAACCTCGTGCCATTCAGTCAGACCCTCATCGAGTTGGACGATGCGGGGGTCAAGGCCCGCCGGCCTTGCCCGTCCGCGAGTTGACGAGAGTAATATCGCCGCCCGTTCCCGCAACAAGCTGCGTGCCGTCGCGCAGATATGCGATGCTCTCGATCTAGTAACCGGAGATTGTTTTCTCCAGGAGGGCGCGCGTCACGTCGCCTCGCTCCGCGCGGATCGGCCGCCGGGACCACGCGATCGCGGCGAGGACCAGGGCGGAGCCGAGCGTGACCGTCAGGAGGACCCGGGGCCGCATGGGGTGCTTCCTCGATTCGATCGAGCCGGGTCCGGCGGGCGATGTGGGCCCGGGTCGGACGAGCAGGGCGACACTCGGCCCTCAGCGTACCGGCCCGCCGCCTTGCCGTCGATGGGCCGAAGGGCGGTGTCCTTGACACCCGATACGGCTTCTTCTCCTGGCCAATGGTCTTCGCTATCATCCGCCCACCGGCCACTTGTCACTTGCCACTGACCCATCGGACAGACTCTGGAAGCAGGCGGAGGCTGGGCCAACTCGCGAGGAAGCGGCTCACCCGCCGGCCTCCTGCTCCCCGAGCACGATCCGCGGCACGGTGAACTCGCGAGCGTCGCCGGGGATCGTGGCTGTTTGCGAGACCCCCTGCCCTCCCATGACCTCCTGACCGTCCACGTCCGGGATTTCGTTGAAAACGTAGAAGAACGCCTCGCCGGGCGGCAGGCGGAAGCGGTACCGACCATTTTCGTCCGTCCTGGCGATCAGGATCACACTTCCGCTGGACGGGCGGATTGGCCCGTACAGGCCGACGCTAAGCCCCGCGACCGGCCGTCCGGATTCCCCCCGCACGACCTGGCCCTCGACCTGCACCCCGCGGATGAGCTCGATCTGGACCTCGGCGGTCTCGGCCGGCTTCAGCGCGATGTCGCCGGCCGCCCGATACGTCCAGGGCCCGTCGCTCGGGTGGTCCACCAGGAAGATGTTGGCCGTCCCCTCGTCCAGGCCGTCGAATGCAAAGCGGCCCTCGACGTCGGTCCGGGTCTCGTGCCAGATGCCCATCGCCCCAGTTCCCTGCATTGCGACCTTCAGGCCCTCCACCTGGAGGCCGGCGATCCCGGTCACGACGCGTCCGGCGACCCGCGCGGCCGGCGCCATGACGATTTCGGCCGGGGCTTCCTGCGTACCTTTCTGGCCGAACCCGCCGTCGAGCCGCTTGCGGTTCCTCGTCTGATATTCGCCCATGCCGGCGGCCGTCACCACGAGCGTCGCCCGGGCACCCGGGGGCAGATCAGCGAACACAAACCGACCGCTCGCGTCGCTCGTCGTGCGGAAGAATCGCTCGAGCTGGGTCCCCGCTACAATGTTGTCGAGCACGTTGATCATATGCGACTGGCCGCCGTCGTCGGGGTACTGAACTTCCCGGACGCGTACGACCGCCCCCGCGATCGGCCGGCCCTGGCGATCTTTCACGACTCCCTCGAACGGCGCGGTCCGGGTGAGCTTGAGCCGCGCCTCGCCTTCCGCGAGCCCCGGATTGTCGCGGGCGACCCGCAGGAAGCCGGCCGGGGCCAGCCCCTCCTTGTACGCCATGACGAACTCCAGCTTCTTCGCATCGCCCCCCGGCGTCAGCTCGAAGCGGCCGTCCGGCCCGGTCCTGCCGATCCGGTGATTCGGCCGGTCGTTGAAATCCCCGGCCACGACGATCGCGCCGGCGACCGGCCGGTCGTCGGGACCGAGCACCACGCCGACCAGCGGCTTCGCCGGCGCGAGGGCCGGCTGCTGCTCCGCCACGGCTCGCCGCCCCGCGGCCGGCGCCGCAATGCGAGGCCCGACCGCCGCCCGCACCAGCAGGCCGGCCCCGACGACCGCCACGACGGCCATCAGCGCGACTCCACCGACCGACCTCACCGACTGCCAGAACATCCTCATGGAAACCTCCCGCACCAGTGAAGCCACGGACGCCGACACGACCCCATTCCTCGCCACGCCACCCGAGGTGGACTCCACCGCGGCCCGGACCGTCGCCCGAACCGCCGGGTTCGGCACAGCCAGTCGCTCAATCCCCGCGAGCGACAGCGCGGCGGGTCCCGCGATCCCCCGCCGCGCCAGCCGCCCCTTGAGTCGTTCGCGGCCCCGCGCCAGCCGGCTCTTGAGCGTCCCGACGGGGCACCGGAGCTGCCGCGCCGCGTCTTCGTAAGTGCGGCCCTCGATGTCGCAGAGCACCACGGGCAACCGGAATCGCTCGGGGAGCCGGTCGATCTCCGCATGGAGCAGGCCGAGGGACTCGTCGTCGACCCGCGAGGACGAGGACCGATCCCCCATCGCGGTCGCTTCCCGCTCGGCGGACCGCCTGCGGCTGGCCGCGACCCGGGCGCGGACCGCGGCCCGGCCGGCGACGCGGTGCAGCCAGGGCCCGATCGAGTCGCGCACCCAGAGCGAGGCGGACTTCCGCACCAGGATCAGGAATGTGGCCTGGAAGGCGTCCTCGGCATCGTGGTCGTCGTCGAGGATCGCGCGGCAGACCCGCCAGACCATCGGCCCGTGCCGATCGACCAGCGCCGCGAAGGCCGGCTCGGCCGACTCGCCGCATTGGGTGGCGAACCGCTCCAGCAGTTGTCCGTCGGTCAGCCCGGTGGCGGTCCCCGCGTCGAAGAGCGCGTGGAGCCCCGGCGGGCCGGATCGATTGCGTCGCAAGATCAAGGCGTCGTCCTCCCCGAG
The DNA here is from genome assembly GCA_963771445.1 of uncultured Planctomycetota bacterium. Classification (GTDB taxonomy): domain Bacteria; phylum Planctomycetota; class Planctomycetia; order Isosphaerales; family Isosphaeraceae; genus JAKAUH01. The sequence continues at coordinate 61,429 of CAVYTQ010000014.1, forward strand.
TCTTCGAGGTCCTTGTACCAGTAAAGCCGCGGGGCGGCCGTTTGTTCCAAATTTTTTCGGGATGCCTCGACATGCCCGGAGGTCGCCGGTCTGCCACGCAGGACCGGGCCGGCTTGAAGGCGGCGCCGGGCGGGCCGTAAGATGGCCAGGGGCCGAACCGGCGGTCGCGGCCCGGCCCGGCGGCCTGCGCCGACGACCGCGAAGCGGCGAGGCCAGGAGCTTGCGGTCGATGGAAGTCCCAGCCGTTGACACCCGACGACCCGGCTTCACGCTGATCGAGCTCCTGGTGGTGATCGCGATCATCGCCGTATTGATCGCGCTCTTGCTCCCGGCCGTGCAGGCGGCGCGCGAGGCCGCCCGACGGGCCCAGTGCACGAGCAACCTCAAGCAGCTCGGCCTGGCGCTTCACAACTACGAGTCGTCGTGGAACGGCTTTCCCGTGGGGTTCCTCTACGCGTACAAGGGCGTGCTGCCGAACTCGTCGCCCTCGCAATACCGATGGTCGGTGCTGGCGCAGATGTCGTCCTACCTCGAGCAGTCGAACGTCTTCAACGCGATCAACTTCAACTTCCCGATCGCGCACATGCCGACATCGAGCGGCGCCCTGTTCTGGCCGTACTTCGAGTGCAACACGACCGCAATGGCGACGCAGGTGGCGCTGTTCCTCTGCCCGAGCGACGGCGCACCGCCGCCGGCCGTCGGCTCGGGCCCGACCAACTACGCCTTCTGTGCCGGCTCGGGCATCAACGGCGGCGACGCGACGAGCGCCGACGGCCCGTTCATCCTGGGCCCGTCGATCCGTGTCGCCGCGATCACGGACGGCACGAGCGGAACCGTAGCGGCCTCCGAGCAGTTACTCGGGATCGCCGGCCCATACTCGCAGCCCTCGCCGACGCCCGTCCCGGCCCCTTTGAACCGGGCAATGGCCCGCCTTGCCGCCGGCCCGCTGACGGACTCCGGCTGCGCCTCGGCGAGCGACGGCTGGCTGCTCAACCGCGGCTCGAGCTGGTGGGACGGCAACTACCAGAACGCGCTTTATAACCACTACCTGACGCCCAACGCCGGCCGGCCCGACTGCATCGTCTACCACAACCCCGGCTGGAAGGCCGCGCGGAGCCTCCACCCCGGCGGCGTCAACGTCCTTTTTTGCGACGGCCACGTCGCATTCGTCAAGGAGACCGTCAACCCCGCGACCTGGCGGGCGATCTCGACGCGCGCGGGCGGCGAGACCGTGTCGGCGGATGCGTACTGAGCACCGTCGTCCCGAGGTTATCCGTGCTGGCCGTCCCGACGGCGCCCGGATCGTCCGTCGGTGTCAGTTCCGCAAGCGGCATTGAGGAACCTGCGGCGCAGCCGACCGTTAAATGGTCTGCCTGAGGGTCGCGTGGGCCTTGTTGAGGTGGTCCGAGAGGTCGGTCTTGGCCTGCTCGCTCTCCTCGACGATCCACGACTCCATCTGCGCGGCGGTCGGCGGCGGTGCATTGGGATTCGGCGCCGCATTTCCCTGGGCCGCCTGGCCGGCACGAATGTGACCCAGCAGGCTGGTCTTCAGGTCGTCGATCCGCTTTTGCGACTGCTGTCCAAACTGGTCCAGAGAAATCGCCGCCGCATTCTGAATGCCCCGGATGCCGAAGATCGACAGCAGCCCGGTCCAGCCGGCCCCGATGGCGACGGCCTGGAAGTATTTCGGCAGGCTCACGCCGGTCGGTCCCTGCAGGCCGATCTGGATCTGCTCGGTGAAAAGCGCCGCGAAGATCCCGCCGAGCAGGATGAAGAACATCGACCCGAGCAGGCGCGAGCTGAATTGACTGCGGAACACTTGCCGCTGGTTGCGATCCAGCCGCGACAGCTCATCGCGCAGCGTCTGCTCCAGCGTCTTCACGACCCGCGTGAGGTAGGACGAATTCAACGGCTGGGCCATCAGCATCGCACGCAAGGTGTCGATCTGCCCCCGGATCGAGGCAATCCGAGTTCGGGCCTCCGTGATCTCCTGCTCGATCGGACCAAGGTTGACGAACGGACGGGCCGACGGGATCACCACCTGCTTGGCCAGATAAACGGTCAGCAGAGCGCCGGCAAGTCCCAGCAGGAAATAGAGCAACTGGACCGAAGTCATGACGGGCCTCATTGCGCGGGGAATTACCCCGATTCAAACGGCGTTCGTCCGTCGTACGCGCTTGCCTCGAAACCGGGAGAAGTGCGATTTAGGTTAATGGCGCACTTCGGAAACTTCAAGGGGCCTGGCTGGCCTGCAATGAGTAGGTGTTTTGGATGATTTGGATAAAATGGGTTGCCAGGCCGGCCGGGACATGGGTTGGGTGCGGGAGGTTAGATTTCCACACCGATCAATCGGGCGAGGCGGTCAACCTGGGCCTCGAGACGGCTTACTCGATCGAGGAGGCAGGACTCGGCCATGTGTCCGTTGTCCCCGCCGTCTGGCTTTTTCTTAGGCTGTACGGGCTCGATCGGCCTGGGGTCGGGCTGTACGGGCTCGGTCGGCCTGGGGTCGGGCCGCACGACCTCGGTCGGGCTGGGCTCAGGCTGTACGGGCTCGGTCGGCGCGGGCTCGGTCTGCATGGCCTGGTCGGCGCTTGAGGTGACGAGCTTCTTTTCGCCGCCTGCCAGATTGGCCTGTCCCGGGTCCTGAGCTTGCACGACGAGACCGACGGCCGACAGGAGTTGCTTGAGGTCGGGTCGCGAGCCGATCCGTTCGGGGTCATCCCTGTCCTGACCGGTTCGCCGGGACTGCGGCGTGCCGGTGCTGCGCAGGAGCTCGCGGGCGCGGGCCGAGTTGAGGGGTGGGCGTCCCGCCGCCTTGAGGGCGCCCTGGACGCACGCCAGCGAGCCGACGACGATCGGCGAGGCGCTCGAGGTCCCGGCGAACGTGTGGGTATACCAGAGATCCTCGAACAGCGTGGGCCCCTGGAGATCGCCGTAGCCGGTCGTGACGACCTCGCGCCCCCAGCCCTGGACGTTGACCGGGATTCCGTGATTCGAGAAGTCCAGCCGCGAGCGATCCGGGCCGAATGCGCCCGAGGGCGGGGCGCCGGCCCCGACCAGGACGGCTCCGGAGTTGAGCCCGGTCCGCCGGAAGGGGTTGACCCACCAGGAGGGGAACGGCCCGAAGCTGCTGGCGGCGTCGGGATTCTTGTCGTAGATCGGATCGTCGAGGTTGGTGGCACCGTTGCCGGCGGCGCCGACGACGACGATCCCCTTGCGCACCGCGTAGACGATCGCCGCGTAATCATCGGGCCACCACTCGATGGCGATGTAACCCTGTTGCTGGTCGTTGGCCGTGAACGGGTCGGGCGACTGCGGGCCGGGGCGGTGCGCCTCGAGCAGGATGATATCGCCCGGGCCGAGCAGGTCGGCGGCCTGCTGGATCGCCTTCGACGACGACTGGTCCGGCCCGTTGTGAGAGATGGCTCGGATCCTGGCCCCGGGGCAGATCCCGGAGACGCCGTGGCCCTTGCCGGCCCCGCCCAGGATGCCCAGGACGGCCGTCCCGTGGTTCCGCCAGTCAACGTCAGCGACCGGGATGCCCCCGCCGACGAGCCCGTCCAGATGCCTGAGGCTCTCGTGGGTGAACCGCCAGGCGCCTTCGATATCGATGATGCCGACGCCCCGGCCGTCGCCGCCGTCGAAGGTCCGGGCATGGTCAACGTCGATGCCGTCCGGGGCCGCCCGCAGATAACCCTGGCGCGAGAGGAAGTCGGGAGTCACCGGCGGCGGGTCATCCCGCGTGGGGACCGCCGTGTGAAAGAAGGGGAGCTCGGTGAACGGCTTGATGTAGGCCGCCTCGAACGCCTCGTTCTCCCGGACCTGCTCGGCGAGCTCGCGCAGCCGCTCGGGCGGCGCGTCGATCCGGTAGAACGACGAGAGGTCGGGGGCCGGCCCCTCGGTATCGCCGAATTCCACCGCCATCGGCGCGAGCCCCCGCATCCGGATCTGCTCCTCGGGGCGGCCGAAGAGGGGCACGAGGTTGATGTTGGGGGGGGCGAACGTGTCGGCCAGGGAACGCGTGTTGGCCATCGCCGCGAACGGAACGCCCGTGCCATCGACCCGGACCATCGCCGCGGGATTGGCGATGACGATCAGCTCTCCCCTCGGTCGGCTCGCCATGGCCGGATTTCCCCCATCGGGTTGCTTGCTCTTGCCGGCCGTCGTGCTCCTGCGCCGCGGCCTGGAACCGCTCGCCATGGTCGCCCTCCCGCGAGGCACGGGCCTACATCTTCGAGGGAGGTTCCGCCTGCGGGACGAAGAACGCCGTGTCGACGGCCTCCCGGCATCCCTTGAGCTTCCGGACGACCTCCTCGGCCCTGGACGGCTCTTCAACCTGGACGTGGTACTGGCTGGCGTGCATCGGCGTCGCCGCGAGCGGGTAGTTCGGCCTGAGGTCGATCCCCAACTCCTCCACCACGCTCAGCAGCTTCCGGACGCCTCCGTCATCGCTCGACCGACCTTGACGCAGCGCCGCGACCGTGGCGGGCCTCAGATAGACCGAAATATCCATGGGAAGGCTCCGGCGGCCAGCGACGCGGGCGAACCGGGCGAGACTCCATCACATCCCGGTCCTCCCATCCTGATCAGGATACCAGCCAATGGCGCCGGTCGCAAGTCGCATGCCACGATCCTTATTATCATTTGAAAAGGTTAATTGTGCGACTGGTGTGACGGGCCTCGCGGCCGAGGCCCGACGGTGCCCCGAGATCGGCCACAGCTCCGCCGATCCCGGGCGAGTCCGGGTTTTTTAAGCCGCCCCGGGGTGAGGATCTATCCGAGGCGGCACGACTCGGTGGCCTCTTCGCTAATCTCTACGCAGGTCCTGCACATTTTGTATCCCTAAATCTCGATGCGACCCACAAAAGCAATAAAGCGGGAAAACTCGGAACGCCGATGAACCTGCCGAGCGGAGGCGGATGCCTCACGGCCGCAGACCCTCTCCGGCGGGCGACCGAGGTTCGATGCCGACATTCGTCGCGAGTCAATGACGACCAGGTGGAAGGAGTCCCGAAGTGAAGCGCAATTGGCTAGGCCTCGCCCTGTGTGTGGGCTGCGCCGCCGGGCTCAGCGGATGTCATCATCCGGAGATCAGTGCGGTCTCGCTGAATCCCCACGTTTGCGACCATCGATTCGCGTTCCTGCACGATCCTTGCAAGGAGCCCGAGGGGATTCCCTTCTATCTGCCGAAGCCGTTGCTGGTTATCGCGAAGAACGTCCGCAATATCGAGGAAGCCAAGGTGGGGCTGACCGACTCGGCCCCGATCCCCGGCTACTTTGACGACCAGGCCAAGTACGCCGACCTGAACGCCCGGACGAATTTCGTCGCCCCCGATGGAGGGGTCGCGCAGCCGTCGAACGGCGCTGCGGCCACGTCGCCCGCGTCGACCTTCCCCACCACCAACCTGGCCACCGCCTCGCCACCCCGTCTCTTCTCGTCGGGCGGTGCGCCGGTCACGCCCGGGGCCGTCGCCCCGGACGGCCTGAAGCCCGACGCGTTCTACACGTACCACATTATTTTTGTGCCCGACCTGACCCAGAAATACGGGTTGAAGATCAAGGGCGGCGCCGGCGAGATCCGCGCGGCGATGAACCTGGTCAACGGCTGGCAGTTCACCGGCCTCGGCCCTTATTACATGAAGGATAGCTCGACCGCGCAGAACACGCTGGCGGGCGGGATCACGGCGAACCTCGCGGCGAGCGGGGTCGCGGATGTCGTCAAGGCCGTCGCCGGCCTCAACCCCGCCAAGGGGGCCGGACCAGTCCAGTCGGGCACCCCGCAGGGCCTCGTCTCGCTCGACGTGAACAAGGTCCGAGCGGTTGCCGATGCCATGCGTGAGCTGAATCCGAAGTTCCTCACGATCCCGGCCTACGCGGAGATCACTATCTATGAGCCCTATCTCTCGCCCGAGGGCACCATGGAGTGGAGGCTGCTCGCCGAGAAGACCTTCGACAGGAATGTCGTGGCGACGGATTTCCAGCCCGAAGATGTCATGACTCTGCTCCAGTCCGCGACGGTCAGCCCCACGGCTCCGGCGGCTGCAGCTCCGACCACTCCCCCAGCCCAGGGGACGGCCCCGGCCCAGGGGACGGCCCCGGCCGACGGGACGGCCCCGGCCGACGGGACGGCCCCGGCGACCCATGCCGGCCCATCCGGAGGACCGGCCCCGGGAGCGGGCGCCGGCCCAGCGGGAGGAGCCGCTCCGGGAGCGGTGCGCGGCCCGGCGGGAGGTGCCGCGCCGGGAGCGGGCGCTGCTCCCGCCGGCACACATCCGGGGCACACGCAGGCGGGCGCACCGCCCATCCTGGGGGAGGGGCCGGAACCGCCGCTCGTCCCCCCGAGTACGGTGCCGGCCGAGCCAGGCACTCAATCGCATCCTCAGATCCCCGCTCCCGTCCTGCCCGGCGATCCGTCGGCGCGATTGCAGCGCCGGATCTTCCCACCCCCGGGTTCCCCTCCCCCCGCGAATGCCAGCGCACCCGGGATCCGGGCGCCCCGCGTCTCGCTGAGTCCCGGCACGAGGGTCCAGCACAGCTCGATCCGCACCCCGGCACCGGAGGACGCCGCCGTCGTCCGTACCCAGGCGGTCTCTACTAACCCTGTGTCTCCGGGTCCCCTGAATCCGAATATCGTGGCGAACGGGCTGGCCATGATGGGAGGAGCCGCGTCCTCCTCGAACCTGTCGCTCGCGCCGAGCGTTGCCTTCAACGGCAACCCGGCGACGCTCGTCTCCACGGTCGCCAAACCCATCATCAACGTGGCGGGGCCTCCGGCGAATTCCACGCTCCAGCTTCGCCGCAACCAGCAGGTTGTCGGCACGGTCACCACGATGGCCACGCCTCCCCCGTCCGTCGCGATCACGGACGACTCCGGCGTCCCGTCGCCCGGTAGTTATACGTATGAAGTCGTCAGCATCGCGCCCAACCAGGTCGCGACCCCGCTCGGGCAGATACCGATCCAGGTCCTCCAGGGCGGCGGCGGAACCGCCAACCCGAACGCACCGGGTGCGACCGCCCTGGCGACCAGCGACGTGGTCTCCGCCGAGATGATGGGGCGTTTCGTCAACCAGATGACCGCGCTCGACCGCGCCCCGGGCGGCCGTCCCGGTGGCGACGGCAGTTCCGGTCGTCCCGACCGCAACGACGGCTCCGTCGTCGGGCAATCAGGTGACCTTGAACCAGTTCTTCGGCAAGACGAAATTCCCCGGAGCGACGGCCCCTGCAAGGCAGCGCCGTCTCTCGCTCTTCCACCACAAGCCGAAAGAGCAGCACACCATCCAGACCCTCGCCCTGAGCGGTGTCGACGCCGATGCCGCCGCGATTGCCGCCGCCAAGACCTCCGTGGCACCCAGCGTCGTGCCTACGCCCCCAATCCTGCCCGCCGTCATTCCGACGACCCGCTAGACCCGACCGTCGCAACCAGCCGCCCTCGCCAGGCACCACCTGGCCATGGGCGGCCGGACGATCCCTCCTTCAACCCAGGAAACCGGTATTCGTCGGGCAAATTCCCCGCTTCCCGCATCTCGTGCAGCTTGACTAGCCTGCCAGGCTACTCCATAATCGCTGGTCACAAGATTCTGCCTCTTCGATGAGAATGCGACTGGTATACCGACAAGGTCTGGTCGGTGGGTTCGGGGCCGTCGAACATTTCAAGCCCACACGAGGTCCCGCATGGCGATCGAGGTCCTTCAGTGGCCTTACTGGCCCATGGTCGCGAGGGTCTTCTCGTACTTCCCTTTGCTTCGAGGCACGCCGACCCTGGGCTCGGCGACCTTGATCGGCAGCCAGGCCATTCTGACGGCCGCGCACGTGATCTACGACCCGACCCGGGGCGGGCAGGCGACGATGTTTGACATCTACTTCGGCGACGGAACGTCGCATCACGTCGGCGGGGGGAACGGCCGGGTGCGTTCCGAGTGGACGAACTCGGGGACGCTCGACCCGTTGTCGTGGGTGGATGCCGGAGTGATCCGGCTCGACCAGGCGGCCGCGGCGGTGCCGGCGCGACCCGCGGCGACGTCGCAGGCCGACCTGCTGGGCGTCCCGATCAACGTGCTGGGATTCCCGGCCGACGACCTGGTCCCTCAGATGTACGGTTCGCTCGCCGGGACAAGGACCTCGGCGTATGACTACGGGCCGCCCTATAATTCCTACCGGATCGGTTACCAGGAACGAACATACGCCGGGATGAGCGGCGGGCCAGTCCTGCGGGTCGATGAGATCAATGCCGGGTCGTTCGTGGTGCGGGGTGTCCATACCTCGCTCCCCGACGGGGTCCACGGCAACGGCCTGATGCTTTACCCGAGCCTGCTCGACCAGGTCAACAACTGGGCTGCGGGTGCCTGAAAAAGGCCCCCGTCGTTCGATCCCCCGGCTGTGCTGAAATATGCTGGAGAGGAAGAGCCATGGAACCTCAGAAGACGTCCGTCCCCAGGCGTACCCGGGCAGCCCAGTCACCCGTCGCCCCGAGGTCTGCGCCGGGGGCCGTGGCCGCCGCCTCGACGAGCCCCCCGGCCCCCTCGGTCCCGCGACCGTCGCCGTCGGACCCCAGCCTCGCACCTAGGGCGCCCCTGTCCTTCGTCGTCCCGGACCAGGCGAATCCTGCCTCGCCGCCCAGCCACGGGGCCCTGGGAGTCCCCGCGCCGCTCGGCTCGCCCAATTCCATGCCGGCCCGCACCGAGCTCTCCACCGACGTCGGGAACCTGATCAATACGGTGGTCCGGTTCCTGGACGAGTTCGGCGATCTCAGGGTCCTCACCGCGGGCGAGAAGGCTTTCGTCTCCGGGGCCAGGACGACCCTGGAAAAGCTGATCGAGGGACTCGATGCACTGCTCGAGCGCAAGGAGTCGCCCTTGCTGATCGGACCGCCCGCCCCGCCACCGGTCCTCTCTCCGGGAGGCGATACCCCACCGACGGGGGCGAGCCCCGGTCCGGCCTCCGGGGCCGTCGCGGAAGCATCCGGTGATGGCCCCGACGCTCCCGAACCCGAAGAGGACCCGGCCGCGGAGCCCTCGCCCGTCGACCCGGACGACACGCTCGTCAATCGCCTGCACCGGCTCGAATCCCGGATCGAGCGGCTCACCAACCTCATCATCGGTCGGGAGCCGCCCTCGACGAGCTAGCCCGCCCGGATCGGCCCGCGGCGCGGGGCCAATTGCCGACTAATGATGACCGCCGTTCTTGAAGGAATGCGCCGTCAGGAACTTCACCGCGTTGATCATGCCCACGCGGGACGCCTGGATCGCATTGGTCGCGGTCAGGGTATACAGCGTCGCCGAGGCGCCCGTCGGCGGGGTCGTGGGGATGACGCTCGTGCTGGTCAGGGTGTCGAGCAGGCTGCCCGATCCGCTGCCGCCGTTGACGTGCCGGTAGAGGATCGCCTGCAGGACGACCGAGCTGTTCCCGTCCTGGCTCCTCTGGTGGGCGTCGGTGATGTAGACCAGGCTCCCCGGGACCCGCGAGACGGTGCGCGTCAGTTGCTGCGCCAGGACCTTGATCTCCTGGGTCGTGAACGCCTTGAACGCGGCCGAGTCGGCGGTCGTGCCCGAGGAGAGATAGGCCCCCTGCGCCTGCAGGTACTCGGTGGTGAACTGGTTGTACGCGAGGTTCACCTGCGCCACTTCCGCCGGACGCGCCCGCGGCGGCCGGCTTCGGTGAGAGCGTGCCGATCAGCCCGGGAGCAATCGGCCCCCCATGCGTCAGCGCCAGCCGGGTCTCCAGGCGATCCCAACCGACCGGTCGATAGCGGTGTCCTTGCCTCATCGCAGTCTCCCTCCCTGGACTCACCGGCCGAGCTCCGAAGCGGCGTGATCGCCGGCCGGGCCGTGCACTCCATTACTAGTTCGTTATCGCACGAATGCGAGGCGAGCGAATTCGCCGCGGTTTTCCCGGGTACGTACCCCCTGCCTCGCACAATCCCTAGCTCCGGCGTAGCCGGTGGTGCTTGTAGGCGGCAGGCCGCGCCTTCGGGCGCCGGCGCCGTGGGCGACCTCGGTGAGGTGCAGGTACTGGCGGCCCAGCGGATTCCCCGCCAGGTCGGTGATCCCGCCCACCGCGACCGCCCGTGCGCCCAGATCCTTGGGCGGCACGTTGAACCGCAAGAGGATTGTAACCGGGTCGCTAGTCGCGACCGTCGCGTTCGGCACAACCGTCACGCTGGACGGGTGCAGGCGGGGCCCGTGGTGCCGGACGAGCGCATAGTCGGCGGCATCCAGCAGGCTCTTCGGCAGCATGCCGCTCAGGCCGTCCTGGAATGTGATCGCGACCTGCCCCGAATGCCGGTCGATCGTCGCCGAGTTCACGGTCGGCGGCCGGGTGTCGATGACCACCGTGCCCGCCGGTGACATCGCCGTGGGGAAGCCGGCCGGCGGCATCTCCGTCACCGTCATCGTGTAGAACCCGTCCGGCAAGGCCCCGACGGGGAGGCTCCAGATCCCGCTGGCGTTGGCGATCGCCTGGCCCAGCAGCACCGGCTGGGCCTGGTCGGTTCGCCTCGCGAAGAGCTGGACGATCGCGTACGGCGCGGCCGATCCGACGAAGGTCGGCTGGTTGATCGCCGTCACCCCGTCGGTGCTCGAGACGCCCGTGTCGCTCACCATGTCGAGCCCCCCGGTCAGGGGATAGCTCGCATTGCCGACCACGCCCGTGCTGCTGGCCGTGACCGCCTGGCCGCCCGCGTTGCGGGCGATCGTCACCAGGATCGATTCGCCGCTGCTCGGTGCGCTGTAATAGTGGGTCCCGATGACGGTAAACCCGCCCTGGCCGTTGGCCACCACCGTCCCCACCGAGGTCTGCCCGTCGCCCCAGGCGATCGACGCATGATAACTGCCGGCGACGGTGCCGGGCATCGCATCGGAGAAGGTTGCCACCGTGCCGTTGAAGGCCTGGCCCACCGTGGCGACGATCGTCGTCCCGACCGCCGTCAGTGCGGGTGCGACCACGACGGCGTTGGTCATGGCCGTCGCCGTCTGGTTGTCGATCAGGCGGGTGACCATCACCGAGACCGTCTGCGAGCCCGGCGCGGCGTAGGTATTCGTCCCGGAGACATTGAACCCGCCGTTGCCGTTCGCCGCGATCGTGCCGACGGACGTATGGCCGTTGCCCCAGGCGATCGTCGCCGCGTAGTCCGTCGCGGGGAGGGACGGATAGGGATCGGTGAAGCTGGCGACCATGCCGGTGAAGGGCTGGCCGGCCGTCGGCGTGACGGTCGTACCGGTCGCCGACAGCGTGAGGGCGGCGACCGTCGCCTGGCCCTGGCCCGTTGCGGTGCTGGCGTCCGTGCCGGTGATCGTGACCGTGACGGGGTAAGTCCCGGGTACGGCGTAGGTATTGGACCCGTTAACCGCGTAGCCGCCAGTCGAGGTCACGACCGTGCCGGTCGTGGTGTGGCCGTCGCCCCACGCGATCGTCGCGGCCGGGCTGGTGCCCTGGACGTCCGTGCTCGCGAAGGTGGCGACCTGGCCGACCAGCGGGAAACCTTCGGTACCGGTCAGGCTCGACACGGCGACGGCGAGGAGCTGGCGCGACTCGAGCGCCTCGAGACGAGGGATGCCGGCGGCCCGTCGCCTCGATCCGACGCCGAGCCCGCACCTTCGCACCACGGACCGCCAACGGACCTTCACCGAGTTCATGGTTCGACGCCTCAACGGGATGACAGGGGCGATCGTGCGGTCCAAGGGCAACCGGGTGGGCGGACCGACGGCGTCCACCGTGCGCCGAGTCACCCGGCCGGCGTCCGCGACGACGAGATATGATGTGTGGCGAAGGTGGGCGGCTTGTGTCGGTCGTCGGGGCGGACGATGGGCCGGTGTCCTGCCCTTCATATCACAGAGAATAGCACGTAATTCGGCAAGGTGCGGATCTCGGCCGATCGTGCTCCGGTTATCGTGCGGCCTTCGCTGCGATCCGATCGCGGCATCCCGCCTCACGGCCCTTCGCGATCGAGCACCTTCCGCAGTCCGTCCGCCGTGATGTTGCCGCCGCTCAGGATCATGCCGACGGTCTTGCCCGCCAGCTCGTCGCGGCGGGCGATCGCCGCGGCGACGCTCGCGGCGCCGGCGCCCTCGGCGACCTGTCGGGCCGTCTCGAGCACCACGCGGATCGCCTCGGCGATCGATTTGTCGTCCACGAGCATGACCTCGTTGACCAGCCCCGGCAACAGCGCCAGCGGCATCGCGAACGGCTCGCGGGTGGCCAGCCCTTCGGCGAAGGTCTTCACGTCCTCGGTCACCACCCGCCGGCCCTCGAGCCACGAGCGATACACGGCCGGCGCCCCCTCGGCCTGCACGCCGATCACCCGGATCGCCGGGTCCACCGCGCGGGCGACCACCCCGGCGCCCAGCACCCCGCTGCCGCCGCCGACCGGGACGAACAGGACGTCGATCTCGGGGAACGCCTCGAGCAATTCCAGCGTCGCCGTCGCGACCCCGGCCACGAGCAGCGGCTCGTTCGAAGAATGGATATAGCGCAGGCCGATCTCTTCCGCATGAACCTCGGCCGCGAGCCGGGCGGCGTCGAAGTCGCGGCCGATCTGCACGACCTCGGCGCCCATCGACCGGGTCGATTCGACCTTGAGCGGGTTGGCCCCCTCGGGCATGAAGACGGTCGCCCGCGTGCCGAACAGCCGCGCGGCATAGGCCACCGACTGGCCGTGATTGCCCGTGGAGGCGGCGACCACGCCCCGCGCCCGCTCGTCGGCATCCATCGCCGCCAGCAGGTATACCCCGCCGCGCACCTTGAACGCGCCGGTCGGGTTCAGGTTCTCGCACTTGAGCACGGCCCGCGTCCCGATCGCCCGCGCCAGCCCCGGCGGCTCGATGGCCGGAGTCGGTTGCAAGAACGGCCGGATCGCCCGCCGGGCCTTGAACACATCGGCGAGAGTGGGGGTTGGCCAGATCGAAGGTGTAGACACGGGTAACTCATTCTAACATAAAGTTTGAATCGCCGAACGGTTGCGTAGCCGCGGTTCGGCGCGGATCCCCGACCCCGCCGCGACCGGGACCGAAGGTCTCCCCCGGTCCGGTCCGCCCGCCGCCTGCCCGCCCGGGAGACCTACGGTCGAGCCGACGGCGGGGTCCGAGACCCGCGCCGAACATACCTCGGCTCGGCCGGGCCCGGTCGGTCCGATGCGATGGGAGCGGACCGAATCCGCGGTCGGTGGACTTCGGTCCCTCGTCCATAGGCCAACCATGTGCTATGCGCTCCAGGCTGTCCAGCCGGACGGACCGATGGCGCCAGGCGGGACCGCCCGACCTACCTCATCGCCATAGTCGTATCTCATCAGAGCCACACCCATGGGGCTACCATGATCCACCCCGTCATTTTCTGCCCGATCGCCTCCAGAACTGCCACCAGCGCCGCGGGTTCTCCTCGTACCAGATGAACCCCGGCTCCGGCTCATCCTCGGGGGGAAGGCTCTCCAACTCCTCAATGGACGTCACCTCAATCACCGGCGGGTCCTCGGGCGGGTTTCGGACCATCTCGCGGAGCCGCTCGGTCGCGCGGATCATCTGGACGGCCGCCAGCTCCGCGGCGCGTGGGTCCGCCGCCTGGATGATCCGGAACGTGATGAACCCATGACGGGCCACGCGTCCCTCCATCTCCACCAGGAAGTTCCGCCCCTCGATTTGGACCAGATAATCGGGCATCGCCCTGCTACTCAATCCCCCGATGTGAGTTAATTCCGCGCCGAGCCGGCGCCCGGCTCCAGGTCCTTGGTCACAATGAACCGATCCAGCTCGCGGCCGTCGGCGGCGATCTGGCGGACGGTCAGCGTCGGGCCGTCGATGTCGGCGATCGTCAGCGAGTTTACCCGCGAGATGAACTTGCTCGTATACGCCTGCCACGAACCGGGGTCGGCGTCCTGCTCGAGGTTGTACAGGCTCGCGCCGCCGGCGCCCGTGGTGACGTAGATGACGCCGCGGGGACGCGTTCGCGTCCGTCCGTCGTACTCGGTGTCGAGCGTCCACCGCCCGGGGACCCGGTCGAGCACGCGGGCCGGCCGGCCATCGGGGCCGCGGTCGAGCTTGAAGGTCAGCGGATGCGTGCGCTGATAATTGTGCACATGTCCGGTCCAGACCACGTTGACGCCCCCCGCCTGGAACAGGTCCGCCAGCAGTCGCGTCCGCTGGTCGCCGAAGTGGGCGTGCGACGAGTTGAACGGCGGGTGGTGGAACGTGACGAACCGCCAGGTCGCGCCCTTCGCCGCGGCCAGGTCGCGCTCGATCCAGCCGCGCAGCTCGGCGTCGGTGAAGTTGACATAGGCATTCGTGTCGAGCACGGTCCAGTGCGCATCGCCGTAGTCGAACGAGAAGTTCGCCATCCGGGGAAAGGCCGGCCCGGCGGCCTGGAGGAACGCCGCTCGCCGCGCCTCGCTGGCGACCAGGGGGGGTGCCAGTGGACTTCTCTCGCGGCCGAGCGGACCGTTGAGCGGCTGGTCCCAGTAGGCGAAATACGCCATGCCGTCGGGGAACTGATTCAGGTCTCGCCCGCCGACGTCGTGGTTGCCCGGCACGGTGACGACGAGGGTTGACCGCAACAGCGGCGCGCCCGAACCGGTCGACGCCCGATCGCAATCGTACACCGGCCAGAATTTCTGGCGGTACTCGGCGACCCGGCCCCGGGTATACACGACGTCGCCGGGGATCAGTAGCAGGTGGGGCCGCTCGCGGTACGCCTGGAACGCGACCGCCTTCTCCTCGGCCGTACCTGCGCCGCAATCGCCGAAGATCGCCAGGCGAAACGGCTGGCCGGCCGACCGGGGCGCGGGCGCCTCGGCCGTGAACACGACATCTGCCCGCCGACGGAGCCGATAGCCGAACGTCTTGCCCGCCGGCAGGCCGGACAAATCGGCGCGATAGACGCGGTGCGGCGCGATCCCCTCGACGGCCATCCGTCGCCATCTCGCCGCGGCGGCCGGTCGCCAGTCGTCTCCATCGCCGCCGGCAAGCGATTCCAGCACCCAGTCGTCGTCGATGTCCTCGGTATGCCAGAGCACCCGGATCGAGCCGCCCCGCGCGGCGGCCGGATCGTCGCCAAGCTGCAAGTAGGGCCGCACCAAGAACCCGCCCGGCAGCACCCGCGCCGACCCGTTCACGGCGTCGGGATCGCGACGGCACCCCGCGGGCAAGGTCAGGGCCGCCAGCACGAACAGCAGGAGCCTGCCGCGGGCAGCGATCGGCATTCGCCGGACGTTCATCTCGTGGTGCATCCTCGGTCCGCGACGCGGCGGATTCCAGCTTGCTCCGCCGGCCGCCGCAAGTCGGGGAGGAATGCGCAAGGCGTGGGTCCGCGCCGCGGCGGACACCGTCCGCGCGGCGGGTTGGCACGCACGGTCTTTACCCTATCGCGCCAGGCCCACCACGCGAAAGGGACGCTCGGCCGATACGAGCCCGACGCGCCAGCGAGTGGATTCCCCGCCCGACCCCGCCATCCACTCGCGGGCGCGTCGGGCTCGTCGGCGGATCCCAACCGTGAGGTGCTCTAGCTTACAGGCCGGCGCCGATCCGGTCGCGCAGCCGCACCCGCCACACCCCCAGGCCCGCCAGCGCCGACCACACCAGCAGCGACATCGGCTCGGGCGCGTTCTGGATCGTGACCGTCGTCCCCGAGCCACCACCGGTGCTCGTACTCGTACTCGTGCTTGTGCTCGTACTCGTCGAGCTGGTGCTCGAGCTGTCCACGCCGATGTACTTGATCTGGATCGAGGAGATCGGCTGGAGCGTCGTCGGGTCGACCACCGTGAACTGCGGGACCTGCGGGGGATTGCCGTCGACGATCGACTTGGCGAAGCTCAGCGAGAACGTCAGGCTATCGCCGGCGGCGAGTCCCTGGCCGTAGAAGGTCAATCCCAGCGCCTGGACGGGCGACCCGTTGAGCGTCGTGTTACCCACGCCGACCAGCAGCTCGCCGGGGTTCTTGAAATAATAGCCGTCGGTGGGCCCGACGAGCTGGAGCGGGCCGGTGGCGCTGCTGCTCGGCGGCGGGACGATGGAGATCGGCGAATCGGTCGCCAGCACCTGCGGCGTGGGGGTGCCGCTCTGGGAGGACGGGCTCCCCGACTCCGGCGCGATCGCCTGCGAGGTCGTGAGGGTGTAGTCGAGCGTCACGGTCGGGGTATTGGACGTATTCGAGCCGGCTGTCAAGCCATCGGCCCGGGAGGGTGACGGCATCAGACCCAGGCCCAGGCCGAGGGCCAGGGCCGCCGTCAGGACCATCAAAGGAGCGGGACAACGACGTAACACGGCAAGTCTCCTCCTTGAACACTTCTCTGCCAGGAACGGCGAATCCACGGATCTTCTCACCACGTCCATCCGGCCGGCCGGCCGCGATCCCGAATCTGCCTGGCGTCGTGTCGTCTCGGTAGGATCATCTGGGCCTGTCTGGTCTCGCGGTCGCCGCGGCCAACGGGCGGCTGCCGTCCCCCTCATCCATGGGGGGCGACGGGCTGCCCGCGGCAGGGGTCCCGGTCCTTGGTGGCGTCGCAACCGTCCGGTCGATCCGTGATCGTCCGTCCCGTCGAGGCTCCGGTTGCTGGAAACACGCTCAAGCTAGGTGGAGAGCGTTCGTCAGAAGGGTGTCGATTCGGCAGGTGTCTCCGGAAACTTGAGGGCCGCATTCTGCGAAGAACCGCGGAAAGGGTCAAGTTCTCTTTCGAGTGCGCCGAGCCGAGAGCCGACGCCGACAAGCCGACAGGAGGGCGTGGCGACGCCGGCAAGGACGGAAGTAGGTCAGGCTGTCAGCCTGATGCGGGCGGATCTGAACCCGGGCCGGCCGTCCGGCAGCACGGCGGCAGCCCCTGTTCGGCGCAGGTCTCCGACCTCGCCGCCGGTTCGACCGACAAGTCTCCCGGTCGGTCGGCGGTCGGGCCGGGCCGGATCGGGCACCTCTTCTGCGGGACGAGCCGGGGTCGGATGATCGCCAGGACGCCCGCCGACCTGCTCAAATCCGCCGCGCTTTGCCGCTCGAGCCAGGATCAGAAGTCCACCGCCAGATGCCACCCGACCCCGGCCTGTTCCAGCCGGCCGAGCACTTCCTCGAACCCGCGCAGGTCCTCGACCAGCCGGTCCAGCTCCTCCGCGGCATCGGGGCGGCTCGACAAGTACTCGAGCAGGCCGCGGACGGTCGCCAGGCCCTCCGAGGCCGGGAACCATCGCTCCGGCGGCAGCTCGATCGGCGGCGATCCCTCATCCTCCTCGCCGATCAGTTCGGAGACGTCCTCCGGGCTCGCGCCGAAGAACTCCATGAGCGGCCGGACGCCGGCCTGCCGCGCCAGCA
Source organism: uncultured Planctomycetota bacterium (assembly GCA_963771445.1). Classification (GTDB taxonomy): domain Bacteria; phylum Planctomycetota; class Planctomycetia; order Isosphaerales; family Isosphaeraceae; genus JAKAUH01. The sequence goes on from CAVYTQ010000014.1 coordinate 78,703, forward strand.
TCTCCAGGTGCCGCTCCGAAGTCTTGCCGGACCCCCGCTTGTGCCCGGCGGGCCGGCACTGCGCCAGCGCCTTGCCGTTCGACGAAAGTGTCCAGCCCCTCGACGGGGCTTTCCGTGGCGATGTAGAGCGCGAGTCCCATGCCGATTGCCTCCGAATCAAACGCTCAATCTTTGGAGCCGTCCCGAAATGGTGAGGGCGAGGATCGCTTCATTGGACGGTTGGTTCGAGGGCCTACCAACCTTCCATCAGCCCTCCGAACAACGAAGAACGAAACTTCAATAGCTTCGCGATGTCGTCGGCCTCCCGCGGCACCGCGCCGAGGCGATAACGCCGTATGACCCAGACCCCGTCACTTGGGTAGGCGATGATCAGGCTATTCCACTCGGTGGCGGCCACGGTGGAAGGCGGCAATCTCTTCAAGCAGATCGGGAGCTGTCTGAGGCCATCGGCCGTCGCGCGGCTGATCTCCGGATTCCCCCCCGCGTCGGGCCACGCGATCCAGGTATCGCCGATCTTCCCTCCCTCGGTCACCAGCCAACTGCCCGCGTGCCCCCAGCCGCCTCCGAGCTGGGCAACCTTCAGGAGCGGGTCGCCCGGCCTCACCGAGGCCCCCTCTGATGGCAAGAACCTTGCCTTGAGGGGATTCCTGACCCACTTGGCCTCGATGTCCCATCGCTGCTCCAACGTGATCCGATTCATTTCTGCGAGGACGTAGAAGACCAGCGCAAAGACGGCCGTGATCGCCATCAAGGTCCTGACCTTGAAACTGGGCCAATGCCAGCGGGGAACGTGCATGGTTGGCAACCTCGTGCCGATGCTCTCAAGCCCAGGATCAGCGGCCCGCGCAGCGGGTCCACGGCATTGCCTCGTTCCGCGCTCATGGTGGCGGAATCTGGAGGTCGCGGCAGATCTTCCGAGCCAGGTACTCGTAGATCTCGGTGTGCCGGGGCACGGCCGAGGTCGCGTTCGTGGCCGGGTTGACGTAGATGCTGTGACGCCCACCCTCGCGGAGCAGTCGGCAGCCGTGCGCCTCCAGGTGACTGATCAGGTCGCGGCGCTGCACACCGAGAGCTCGAGCGGCTCGCGGGTCACGGCCTGGCCGCGGAGCGACTCCTCGGCGAGCTGGCGATTGCTCTCGATGACCAGCGCGACGGCCTCCCGGAGGTTCTCGCGGGCCTCTTCGAGCGTGGAACCCTGGGTGTTGGCTCCAGGAAGCTCCTCGACGAAGGCGACGAAGCCCCCCTCCGGCACATGCACGAACACGGCGGTCAATTGCATCCGGACCTCCCAGGCTCGCATGACGCCAGGTCGTCCACGGCGAGACCTTCAACCATCATGGCCGCTCCGCGAACCCATGGCAACAGGGCCTCGTTCTTGCCGTCGGACGACACCGATCAGCGGCCCGCCGCAGGCGGGTCCGCTGCATCGCCTCGTTATGCGCGGCCCCAGATCAGTCCACGGCTGACACGCCCACGATCTCCCACTCACAGAAATCAACGAAGTAGCCGATGTCCCCCTCATTGGGGTAGTCGAACGTATATTGCAGCGACCAACGACGCGGCTGGCCACCGACAAATGGCTCGAGGCAGAGACAAGGCTCATCCACATGCTCGGCCACGGCCTCAACGGTCTTGTGTTCCGGATGGTAGTTCGCCAGCGCATCAGCCACCCCGAGCCAGAGCTCGGCATAGCGTCGGAGGATCTCGCGGAACAGGACCCGCTGTTCATCCGTGGGACGATCGCCACCCGCCCCGATGAGCAACGATAACGAGCTGGCCCGTGTGGGTGGGTGATGGAAGGGGACTTCGCCGCTCCAATCACCCCCGCCCACGCGAAGTAGCGTCCCGAAATCGGGGTCGCCGTACTCCTCGACGGCAGGGCGAAGCATGACAGCGATTTTTCGTAGGAGTCGCATCGCCCCCGCTCCTAACGACCAAGATCGGCGGCCCGCCAGCAGGCGGGTCCGCTGGATTGCAATGTCAGGCCTGACATCTGCCGACCGGGCCCCGGCGCCGCATCTGCCCGAAGGGTCTCCTCCGCGAAGCATCAGAAGGCCGCTACTGTCCCGGCTTCCAGTCCTTGTCCAGGACGGTGATACTCCGGAGTCGCCCCTGCTTCCCGAACTCGAACCGCAACTGGCAGTCACCGCGCCGAGTACTTGATCCAAGGCCAGATGTATCCGTACTGGCTCTTCTCACCGCCCCCGACCTTATCCGCCGGTCCGAGCGGCGAGCACGTCCTCTCGCGTCGAACTCTGGGAAATGCCGGCGATGCCGCGATGCTGGAGCTTCTCTTGGGCCTCGGGGAACTCAAACGTGCCGAAGTCCGGATCCTGGACATGGTCGCAGTCGCAATGGCCGTCGGCCTTGCTGAATTTATGGCCGCATCCCGGCGACGCGCAGCAATGCAAGGTGATCTCGCTTAGCCAACCGGAGGCAATATCCTCAATATCCTGGTTATCCAGGTCCAATTCCCAACAGCCACGATCGCAGCGGTCGTCGGGGCGATATCGGAGTTCATACCGGCTGGGCTTCTTTTGATAGCGCCCGCCGCAGAGCGGGCCGACTTGAATCGCGTCATCGAAATCCAGGACGACGACATCCGGGTCGCGCTTGGCCTCCTTGATGAGCCGAAGGACCTCGCCCATGGCGTCCCTCAGGTTGACCGGGATCGGTACCTTGCGGCGATCTTTCGCCTTCGGTTGCAGACGAAACACGCGATCCTCCGCGCGGGCCTAACGCCGAAATTCAGCGGCCCGCGGGGTGGGTCCGCTGCACTGTTTCGTCAGGCCGTGCTCGTCGAGCTAGGTCAGCCCCAATTGCACCTTGATGGCCTGTTCGATGGCCTGGAGATCGGACTTCGACAGCCGGCCAACCCGATTCTGGAGCCGCGCCTTGCTGACTGTCGTCAACTGATCGGCCATCGCCTTGTGTTTCTTGCCGCGCACCGCCACGGCGGCCTCACTCGGGTAGATCCGGTCCACGCTACTGCTGAGCGGAACCACCTGGACGCGGTTGAGGTGCCTGTTCGATGCGTCGTTGCTCACGATCACCGCGGGCCGCTCCTTCCGCACCTCACCTTCGACGGCCGGGTCGAAGTTGATCCACCAGACGTCACCTCGCTTCATCGGCGATGTCCGCCACGGTCGCTTCGGCCCACTCCAGCGCCTCGGCCTCCCGCGCCTCGTCCCGGGCCATCTGCTGGTAGGCGACCTCCAGATCCTTCCCGATGACATAGGGGCGGACCAGAGACTCGATGAACCGGCTGATACGCCGTCGGCCGACTACGGTGTGCAGGCCTTCGTAGACACGCTCGTTAACGGTGATGGTCAGCTTCTTCTGCACGGCGGCCTCCCGTAACACGTGTTACCACACGTATTGTAGAGGCGGCCGTATCGACGAGCAAGACGAAGTGGCACGGCGCTCGACGGGCGGTTGTACTTAACGCTACAGATCAGCGGCCCGCCGACAGGCGGGGCCGCTGCATCGCAATGGTTGGGCTGGCCGTCCGACTGCCGAGTCAGCAGGAATCGTCAGACGCCCAGAACCAATACCAGTCGCCTCGCAGCGGAAAAACCTCGTACTTTGCGCGGCCGAAAGGCGTGCCGTCGCGATTCGGCCGGAATACGAATCCACCGGAGAGGGTGTCGAACATATCGGGAAGGGTCATCACCCGGAAATAGACCCCGCCCCGCGGATCGGCCCCGTATCGATCCACGAGATAGGGGCCGAAGAACTGTCCCAGGGGCTCGCTGCGTTCTCGGGAACGGGAACTCGGGGTCGCCGTCGAGACGGCCGCGTCGAGCGCCGGCTGCGCCAGTCGAAAGGCCACATAGAAAGGCAGATCGGCGGCGACGGCGCCCACCGAGGCGACGAGTACCAGAGGGATTGCGGCAAGCAAGAGCCAGTCCCACTAGCGGAGTTGGCCGCAAGTGGGCCATCGGCGGAGAAGGATTCCGAGGCAGATGGCGGCTGCGATCAGTAGGGGGCGCAAGCAAGGGCGGGGAAAAGGCGCGCAGAAAGAGGATCGCGACGAAGGCAACCTCAGAGAGCCAGCCGGGGTGCGAATCTCCAGGGCAAAGGATGAGCAGGCTCGCGCAGAGTGACACTCCGAATGCACTCCGGATCGGCTTCCGCATAATTCGCCCAATTCCATAGATCAGCGGCCCGCTCCAGCGGGTCCGCTGCAATGCTTCGTTAGATCGCCCAACTCGGAACCGGCGGCTCGAGGAGACCCGAGGCCCAGACCACGACACACGATCGACGGGACCGGGTCAACAGTGCTGGGCATACCGATTCAGCCAACGAGCATAGTAGGTGTAGAAGACCTCTGACATTCTCGGTTGATCTCAAACTCCTCGACGACCCGATCGGAAGCGACTTCCTTCACCTGAAGAGTCAGCCGATAATTGATCGCGTGCTCTCGGCCGATGGGCAAAGAATCCCCCGTGCCGGTGAAGAGTATCAGGATGTCTTGCAAATAACCGTCGATCGCCTTCCGCGCAGGGCCAAGGCCGCTTCTCGCGCCGCCGGATCGAGGGCCGCCACAGCATCGTATTCCTTCCGGTGCAGGGAGCCGAGGCGGCTGCGGTCCTCAGCGTACTCGACGATGTGAAGAAGTCGTTGGAGGAGCTGGTTTCTGAGGGAGAATACATGCTGCCCAAACAATTCGACGGCGGCCTCCTTCCGGTCCTCGCCCTCGGTGGGCATCTCATCGTATGAAGACTTGACCGTTGGAGGCACCCGGCGGGGCGTCGGCCCCGAACACTCGGATGGCTCCGCTCCGCACGGGACCCTCGCTCCGCCAGGATCTTCTCCGCGGCTACTCGGGTAACGACGATCGAAGGTGCCTTTCGTCGATGGATCTCAATCTCCTCCGGCGACAACTCACGCCCCAGGGCGCTGTTGTAGGCGCTGGAATCAGGTCCTCGATCGGCGGAACGGCCAGGATGACCAGCGAATCGGGGTTCGGCCTCATGGCGAGATCTTCGAACTTGCCGCTTTCGTTCTCACGAAGCGGTTCACTGGGCTCCGCCATCCGTTCGCCCTCCGCTATTGCTGAAGCACAACCGAAGCCTGACGCCAGAGCTGTGCGGCCCGCCGCCAGGCGAGTCCGCTGCATCGCCATGTTAGCCCCTCCGCCTCTGCCGCCCGTCGCCGAAGGCAGCGCACCAGATCATAGCTGAGCTCCCCCGGCGAGTCGATCAGCAGGCGATCGAGGAGCCGCCCGCCTGCTCGGGCGAGACCCACGCCGTATCCCAGCCGGTGCTGGGGTAGTCGTCGCCATGCAGCAGGACGTAGGCCTATCGCCGATCGGAGTCGGCGACCTCATCGGGGATGCCGCACTCCGCGAGCAGCCCGCGATGGGCCAACCGCCAGCGCGAGCCCTCGGGACTGGAAGCATCGCGGCGATGATAGGCCATGGGAGGAATGCCAGCTAACGACCAAGATCAGCGGTCCGCCGGTAGGCGGGTCCGCTGGATCGCGAGGTTAGGCAGGGACCTGCGCCCGCGATGCCCGCCAGAGCCATGCCAGCTAGATGCAAAGTCCGAGAAGGACGGCGCATCCCAGGACCTGGAAGCGAAGACCGGATATGAGCCCATACCATTCCAAGCCCAAGTACCAGCGGTCGACTCCGCCGGCCAGCAAGACCACGGCCACGACCCACACGGCGTAGGTGGTGTCCGGGAATTCCGAGCGCCGCAACGGAAGGAGCCACTGCGCACAGGTCAGATCGGCTCCGCCGGTCGCGGCCTTGAGGAAGGCCAACGGCGATCGGGTCTCGCGAAGGAACATGAGCAGGAATGACCGATGCTTCAAGAGAGAGACCCATGATGCGCAGAGCAGGCTGACGTACAGCACCTCGGCAGACGGTCGCCACGGCCGTAGACCACAGACAAAGGGTAGCCCGAATCCAGCAGGGCACGCGCGACAGGGTTCGCCTCTCGCCTCAGATCGGGCGAGTGGCGCATCGTCGCGGCGATATCAAGCGTGCGCCCCCCGACGACAAAGATGACCCCCGGCATGAGCCAATTCGCGGGGGCTGCCGCGGTCCCGGAGCGCCAGGCGGATCGCCAAGTAGAGGCCGATCGCGAGGATCGGCGGGAGGGCGAAGGCGGAGGGTGCTGAGATCGTCGGGACCAAGTGGAGTACGTAGACCGCGATGACGAATAGGCCGGTGGAGAGACTGAGCACGAAGAGGTAACGCGCTCCATGTCGCCCGGCTTCGGATTCTGCTCGGTCGGGTTCACGTCCCGCCTCCGGACGATTCGAGCGCCGTCCAACGCCCAGGTTCAGCGGACCGGCCCGCCGAGAACCAGCCCTGATGATACCAGATGCGCCGCGGCGGGCCGGGTCCGCTGCGGCGCGAGGTTAGGTCGGCTCGGCGGGCGGCGCTTCGGTAGAGCAGAAGGCCCAAGAGCAGGAATGCGGCGGGAACAAGCACGGACCAACCCGCCCCCTTGAGACAGCGACCGAGCGCCACCCAGCCGTAGCTCTCCACCGAATCCGGGCCGAGGCCATCTCGCAGCAACCAGGCAAAGGAGGAGATGGCAAGAAAGCTCAAGGCCGCACACGCCCAGCAGCAGAGTGCGAGGAATGAGCGGATGGAGCCATCGCTACGCTGATCCACGCGGTGACCTCCGCCGCCTAACAAGAGTTTAGCCGCCGATCGGCCGTGTTGGATCACGCCCATTCGTCCGTCGATCTGCGCCGGCACTTCGATCATGCCCGGATCTCCGCCAGCCGACAATCCGTCGCCGGAAATCTGCGGACGTCCCGCGGAGGAATACGGACCGGGATCGCCGGGGCAATCCACAAGGCCAGAACGCAATCCATGGCCAGGAGGAGACGCCCCGACGAAAGGGCGGCGCCATCGCGCGGTCCGCCCGCGACCAGCCCGGCCGAGCCCGAGTCCGGCGTCCTCCCGCACCGACCCCTCCCGGTCGGATCGCCCTGCCCCGGCCCGCACCGATGGCGCCTCCCAGCCTGTCCCCGCCCGGTCTCGTCGGATCCATCGGGCCGTCGGGTCGTTAGGCCAGGAAACGAGACCCGCTCCCGGACCGCCGGCGGCCGGCTCCAAAGCCTGGTCCACATCCAGTTGAAAGGCTCGTCACCGGCACCCCGGGCTCTCGACCTCGTCGCACCGGCCCATGACCGTGCCACACGCGGGACACGCGACGAGGACGAGCATCCCCTCGCCACCGCAGTAACCGGGGCAACGCAGATCGGTGAGAATGAACGCCTCGTTCCGAAGGTCGCGCGCACATGAGCCGAACGCCAAGACCGAACGGACGGAAGACCCAGGTCCGCCTACTCAAATTCGCACCGTAACGATATTATAACGGCCATGGATACCGTAAGCCTGCAAGACCTCCAGCGAGATCCCGCCGGCCTCCTCGACCGCGTCGAGGCCGGGGAGCATCTCGTCGTCTCCCGCGGCGGCCGGCCGGTGGCCGAACTCCGCCCGCTAGGCCCCCCCGTCCGGAGGCCCCGCCCGTTCGGCCTGGCCGCCGGATCGTTCATCGTGCCGGCCGACTTCGACGCCCCTTTGCCCGATGACCTCCTCCGGGAGTTCGAGGGGCGATGAGGCTGCTGCTCGACACCCACGTCTTCCTCTGGTACATCACCGCCGACTCGAGGCTAACCGCTCCCTTCCTGGTCGCCATTCGGGAGCCGACGAATGAGGTGTACCTGAGCGTCGCCTCGATCTGGGAGGCGGTCATCAAGTACGGACTGGGGAAACTCCCGCTGCCCGCCCCGCCGGCTGAGTACCTGCCACAGCAACGGGACGCTCACGGCATCGCCCCCTTGCCGATCGATGAGGGTGCGATGCCGCATCTCGCCGGCCTTCCCGCCCTGCATCGCGACCCGTTCGACCGCTTGCTGATCGCCCAGGCGCTCCAACACGGGCTGACGATCGCAACCGTCGATATGAACGTGCTGGCATATCCGGTGCGACGGCTTGCTTTGCCCTAACGCCTAAATTCAGCGGCCCGCGCAGCGGGTCCGCTGCAATGCTTCGTTAGGCTCGCCTGCCGACCTGTTCCTCGACGATGGACTCGGTCGAGAGCGTCGACCATCGCTGCTCTTCCCGCTCCAGCTTCCGCGCGTGCCGACCGTCCGGATCGCGCTCGGGATACTCGGTGAGCAGGCGCGCTGGGCCTTGATCAGCGCCAATGCCGCGAGCCGGACATTCTCCGCCGCTTTGGCGATGTGGGCCGGGCCTTCGACTGCCCTGACGGCGCCCCGGAGCCGAAGGAGCCGTCTGTCGAGCAGATCGCGCTTACGAGGAGCATCGGAGTGCCTCGACACCGACCAGCCCATCCGGTAGTACCTCCGCCGCCTAACGCCTGAATTCAGCGGCCCGCGTAGCGGGTCCGCTGGAATGCTTCGTTAGGCATACTCGACGGCCGATGCCCATTCGGGGAATTGCTGGCCCATGTCGTCGAGGCAGCTTCGCAGGTGCCTCGCCTCCTCGGGCAGCCGCCCCTCGAATCGCGACCAGCCGACTAGGCGGAGCCGATGTGGCATAGCAACCAGCCCGGTGATCGCATCCCAGAACGCCGCCCAATTCTTGCCGTAGAAATCGGGGAAGTCGAGCCCGCGAGCCAAAGCGGCGTGCAGTTCCGCGCCGGAGGAGGTTCCCGAGAGGTCGATCTCGACGATTTCGGCCCGCTCGTCCATCGGCAGAGACCTCGCGAGCCTAACAAGAATTTAGCCGCTTTTCGGCCGTGTTGAATCACGCCCTTCCGTCCGTCTATTAGCGCCGGCACTGCGATCATGCCCGGATTCCCGCCATCCGACAATGGGCCGCCGGAAATAGGCGGAATTCCCGGGGAGAAATACGGCCCCGGACGATGCGGATAGGCCGCGATGGTGACGCTGCGCTCGCTGCGATGAGATATGCCCAACAAACCGCCCCGCAATCTCGCCATCCGCGACCGCCTGGGTCGAGCCCGAGCTCGGCGTCCACCCGGACCCACCCGGCCGGGTTGCACCGCCGCCGCGACCCCGGGATGGGTTGGCCGGCGCCGGTCCACTCGGATCAATCGGGCACCGTCAGACGCACCCCGGAGCCGGCCGGATCCGACCGTCCCGACGCGTCGGTCGGGCTTTCCTGTCCGACGCCGCCCCGCCCGGTCGCATCCATCGGGGTCATCCGGCCGTCAGGCTCGAAAACGTCGCTCGAGCCCGGACGATCGGTGTTCATCTCGGAAGTTTGGCCCACGTCGCGTCGAACCGTGGGCGGTCGGCATTCTGGTGTCGTGCCGCCTCAGCGCCCGCCACCCAGCGAATCCTGCGTTTTTGCGAATTCGCCGGTTCTGACTTCTTGCATTGCCTGGCCACTTCGTTAAGATAAGAAGCGAAGGGCGGCCGAATGGCCCTCCCGGCGAGGGCCGGGACGGCCGCCCGGGGGACGGGGGGCGAGGAAGCCACCCCGGACCAGCCAGCCCGCGACGCAGGGGGAGGGCAGGTCGATGGCGACCGAAAGACAGGTCGAGGCCAACCGCAAGAACGCCCGCAAGTCCACCGGACCCCGCACGCACGCCGGCAAGGCCCGCGCCTGCCTCAACGCCGTCACCCACGGGCTGACCGCCCAGACCCTCATCCTGCCCGACGAGGACCCCCGCGCCTATCAGGCCCGCCTCGACGCCTGGGCCGCCGACCTGCGGCCTTGTACTGCCTACGAGGAGGGGCTCGTCCGCCACGCCGTGGGCCTTTCCTGGCGGCTGGACCGCGCCGACCGCGTCCAGGCCGCCCTCATCACCCAGTCCATCGCCGGCCATTCCGAGGACAACGACCGGCAGGCGCGGGAGGCCCTGGAAGACATCACCCGCCGCCTCTTCCCCGGTCCGGCGACGCCGACCCCGGACCGTCCCGACCGACCGGCCGGGCCGGATGACCCCGACGACCCCGCCCGGCTGGTGCCCCGCCTGGAAAACACCGCCGACGGCTGCCGATGGCTGCTCGACCGCTGGGCCGAGCTCCGTGCCGTGGTCGCCGCCGGCACCGCCTGGGACGCAGGCCAGATGACCCGCGCCATCGGCCTGCTGGGCCGGCGGCCGCTCGACGCGGCCGATGATCCCGAGGTCCTGGCGATCGTCGTCGCCTGCTTCGCGCTGGATCGCGCCCGGCCCGATCCGTTCGCCGCGCTGTGGGAGGGCCTGTCGGCCCGCGAGGTCGAGTACTATCGTCAGCGCCTGCTGGGCCGTCGGCTCCGCGAGGCGATGCCCGCGTCTCCCGACGAGGCGCGCGACGTCCTGCTCGAGGTCGTGGACGTGTCGATGGCCCGCCTGGAGGAGCTGGAGGCGGCCCATCGATCCCGCGAGGCCGCGCTTGCCGAGCTTCGCCCGGTGGCCCTGCTGTTCGACGACACCCCCGAGGGCCGCTGGGTCCGGGCGCGTCAGCTCCAGTACGACCATGCCATCGCGCGGATCGTCGCCCGCTTCAGTAAGGCCCGCCGCAAGGGCGAGCCGATGCTCGCCGACCCGCCGCCGCGCGTCCGGCGGCGCCGCGAGCCGACTCCACCAACAGCGACGACGGCGCCGGCACCGGCTCCCTCGCGGCGAGACGAGATCGCCGCCGCCCGCCGCCAACGCGGTCGAAAGTGGCGGACGCACACCGTCCCGCCCCACCGACCGCCGGGAGGCCGCCAGCCGTCGCCGAAGGTCCACCTCCCCGGCCAACCGCGGCCCAAATCCCGCCGACGCCGTCAGACGCCCGAGCAGATCCGCCAGACCGCCCGGCGCTTTGCCCGGCTCTTCAAGCGGCTGGGCCTCTTGCTGCTCGTCGCCGCGCTGGCCATGGCGGCCCGGAGCCTATCCGCCTCGTCGGTGGCGAACGGCCAGGCCCGGGCAGACCAGAACACGAGGTCCGCGAAAGTGGGGAACGGCCAGCCAGGCCTCCCCGTCGCGCTCGATCTTCCGTCTTCGCGTTCTTCGTGTCCTTCGTGCCCTTCGTGGCTGAACTCTCCCTCCCCTGAACTCGTCCTGTCGTCGCCCCACCCCGCCCGGGCGGGCTTCACCCCTGGAAATCGACAAAACGAACCCAATTCCGGCCGGTTTCCGCAGCACCTGCCGGGTCCTGCGCCCGGGATCGCGGGGCACACGGCCCGAGACCGCGGCCCACCGGGCCGACGAACCGCCCCGGATTCGATCTCCCAGCCGTCGTCGGAGGTGCTCATGCAGCAGACCCGGTAGCCCCGCGCGCCTGGCGGTCACATGCGAGCCGCGCAGCAACCCCCGGACCCTGGCGCTCTCGCCCGGGTCATCACGGATGAACCGCCGCTCTTTGGCAATCCGGTCGCATCGATCAACCTTCTCGCGGGCGCCTGGTCGGCCCGGGATGGCGTCGAACGCGTTGTTGCGCGTGCGACAGCCATCCCGGGCTGGTGCGGTGGCTCCTGGCAATCGCATCACGCCCTCCTCCTGGTTCGAGCGACTCATGGTTGGGTTGCTCATACGAACCCGACACGCAAGCGAGTGGATGGCATGTTCGGCTCGGGATTCACTCATATCGGCTCACGCTCGGTTTGCTCATACGAGCCCGACGCGCCAGCGAGTGGGTGGCATGTTCGGCTGGGGAATCCACTCGCTGGCGCGTCGGGCTCATCTCGGCGGGATCGTCCCATAATTCGCCCAATCCCACGGTCCGGCGGTGGATGAACCTGGTCGGCTGGGGAATCCACTCGCTTGCGCGTCGGGCTCATATCGGCCCGATCGTCCCATCGGGCGCAATAACCGTTCGGCACTCTGGCCGTTGACCCGCTCAGGGCGTGCGGTCCAGCAGGCGCTCGAACAGCCGCACCGCGGCCGCCTGGTCCGCCGTGAGCCGGCATCGCCGGGCCGCACGGCAGGCGGCCAGGGCCTCATCGGCCTCGCCGAGCTGCACGTGCAGGAGCGCCAGGCCGAACCACGCTTCGCCAAGGTCGGGCTGGGCCTCGATGGCCGCCTGATACTCGCCTCGTGCGGCGACGAAGTCCCGCGCCGCGTGCGCCGAGGTGCCCAGCCGGGCCGACTGAATGGCCGGCGAGTGCCGATCCGCCGCGTCCATCAGGTTGTCCCGGGCCATGGCCGGCAGGCCCTGGTGCAGCAACACCGTGGCGGCCCGGTCCCAGCCAGCGGGCGCGGGAGTCCGGGTATCGGCCGTCCGCCGGGGGGCCATGGGATCGGGCTCCGGGCCGGCGTCGGCATCGGCAACCTCGCCAACGGCCGCCTCCCAGGCGCGCCGCATCATGGCGGCGATCTCCTCGCGGGCCTGGCTCATGCCTCGGGCTCCGAAGGATCGGTACAGGCCGAACAGGGCCCGGATCTCCCCCGGGTCGAACTCCAGGGCGCGGCGATAGGCGGCGGTGGCCTGGGCGGTCAGCAGCGACCGCGACGGGTCCCACGGCTCGTCCGGTCCGGGCGGCCACGAGGGACCCGAAGCCGCGGGACCGGGCGAGAGCTCGATCGCCAGGGCCTCGAGGGCCTCGCCCAGCCGGGCGCGGTCGGCGGGGTCCGTCGGCTGAGGATCCGACCGGACCAGCCCCAGCCGGCGGCACGCGGCCAGCAGCAGCGCGGCCCGTTGCTCACGCGTGCTCGCGGGCCGGCCCCGCAGCGCGATCGCGGCGCCGAGCATCGCCCGGCCCTCGGCCGGGCCCAGTGGCGGCGGCAACCCGATCCGCCAGGCCGGGTCGCGGAAGTGCCGCGCGGCGAAGTCGACCGAGGGGAACGTGTCCTCGAGCCCGCGGCGACTCGCCGGCACAAACACCGACGCCACCGGGTCAAACAGGATGCAGCGCCAGCCGGAATCGGCCATCAGCGTGGCCTCGGCCCCGGCGTGGCCGTCGTGGTCCAGCAGCACCAGGGGATCGCCGATCCCCCGCAGGCCCTCACGCCAGCCCCGGCCGTTCTGGTCCAGCGTCCGTTCGAACCACACGTAGCTGGCGAACGTCTCGGGCGCCGGCACCTCGAGCCGCCCGTCGAGGAAGACCTTCCGCCCCGGCCCGTTGTGATACTCGTACACCCCCGCCTGGCGAAGGCTGTAGACGAGCGCCCGATCGGGCAGCCCCGGCCGCGCGGCGAGCCGCGCGGCGTCGTGGGCGTAGGCCAGCGGCGATGCACTCAGCCCGAACGACCGCCGCTCGCCCGTCGCGCGGAAGACCCACCCCGACACGGTTGCCGCCAGCAGTAATACGGCACCAAGCGCCACGACCCCCGGCATCGCCAGCCGAAGGCCGCAGCCAGGCCCGGTCCCGCCTCGCGACGGCCGGCGTCGGGTCGGAGAGCTCGGCCGCCCACTCGCCCAGGTTGGCCGCCAGCACGTATCCGGCCGCCAGCCCGAAGAGGTTCGCGTTGCGGATCGCCTGGATCGCCAGGTAGCCAAAAGCCACCGCCAGCCCGATCCGGAACGGCCGCGCCCCCCGCCCGACCGCCAGCAGCGACGCCACCAGGCCGAGCCCTCCGGCCGCCGCGGCAATCGCCGGCGACCCCCGCCCTGGCACGGCCAGCCACGCACCCGGGCCGGGTCCTACCTCGGCGCCAAACAGATGGCCTCGCAGCCAGACCATCCACGCGGCGACTGCCAGCCCGCCGCAACCCGCGATTGCCGTCGCCCACCCCGATCGCCGCAGCCCGACCGCGGCCACGATCCCCAGCGCGGCCAGGACGACCGGCGCCATCCGACCGGCGACGATCAGCCCGCCGGGCGTCCCCTGCCCCGGCAGGCCCAGCACGCCCAGGAGCACGCAGGCCGGCGCCAGGCAGGCCGTGGCCAGTCCCACCCGCAACGCGGACCGATCCCGCGGGGCGACCGACCCGTCCCGTTGCCCGGCCTCCCGGGCCGCACGCCAGGCCGACGGCACGAACCAGCTCAGCGGCAGGACCCAGAGCAGGAAGCACTCGACGCGGTTATACAGGTTCGCCGCGGCCACCCTCGGCGTTTGCCGGGCGACGAACTCGCGCAGGTCCATGAACTCGATGATGTAGCTCTTGTAGAGCCCGCCCCAGGCCGTGATCTTCGGGAACAGCTCCAGCGGCAGGATAGCCCCGCGCCAGCCATACGGGCTGGCCAGGCAGGCGACCACGACGGCCGCCGCGACCCCGGCCAGGTGCCTCGGCTCGCCCGGTGCCAGCGGCCGACGCCCACCCCCGAGCAGCCGGTCCGCCAGGTAGAGGGCCAGCAGGACCGGTCCCAGGATGAACAGCCCATGCGAATTCACCCAGACGACCTGGACGACAGGCAGCAGCCAGAGCCATCCCGGACGCGACCGGTCGTCGGCCCGGGTCAGGATCGCCAGGTATCCCGCCATCGCCAGCAACGACACCAGCTCGGGACGCGGGGCAAATCGGGCACTCATGAGCACCAGGGCCGGCATCCAGCACGCCGCCACGACCGGCACCGGCCATGAACGTCCTCGGGCCGCCAGCCCGACCGCCGCGATCGCCGCGCATAGCCCGGCCGCCAGCAGGATCATCCCCCGGGCCCCGCCCGACGCGTGCGACGCCGCCAGCATCAACTGGAAGACCCAGTGCAGGTCCACCCACACCCGGTCCGGCGAGGCGAACGTGAACGGATCACGCCCGGGAAGCCGTCCATTCTCGACGATCCATCGGCCCGCCCGCACGTGCCACCAGACGTCCGAGTCCACCAGTCTCCTGGCACCCCAGCGCGAACGCCGCCGCCGCGACCAGGCCGACCACGACACGCTCGGCCCATCGCCCGACGCGCTCGGAAGATCCGGATATCCAGGACGCCATGAAAGGTGGATCTGTCCTCGCTCGGCCGCTTCGTCCCAGGCGCCGGGTCATTCCGACGCCCCGCCCCGACGACTCAATGGTGAAAAATCGTTACAAGTTCTGGTTTGAGACGTCGAACGTATTGTGGCAAGCCTTTGTAAGAGATAGTATCACCGGAAGACGGCCCGGCATAACCTCCTGGCCGTCTCCTCCCTCTCCCAAGGTGATTTGCGAGCTCTCTCCCATGCAGAAGTCCCGGTTCTGGTTCGGCGTCGGTCTGGGTGCAATTCCTGTCCTCACGCTTGCGTTCCTGTTCTCACCCGCACTCCGGCTGACCTCAAGCGGTCGGGTCGAGGGATGGGTCAGTTATCACGGAAAGCCGCTCGCAGGCGGCTCAATCCTGTTCGTGCCCGAGGACACGAGCCACAAGGAATGGGCTCATGCGTGGCTCGACGAAAAGGGGCATTATGTGATCGGTCCCGAGTGGCGCCGGGACGGGTCGGACGGCAATACGCGGTTCCGGATCTGCGTGATCCCGGATTCACACACGCTTGCGAGCAAGATGGCAGCGGGACCTCATGGCGGGCTGGCGGGTCATCAATACCGCGCTGCCTGGTGGGGTCTTGGCGAGGTGGCGTTCCCGGCTCCGAGCGCGGGTTCGGGGTTCCCAGCTCGGCTAAGTAACCCGACGACCACGCAGCTTCAGGTCCAGATCGGCTCTGAGCCGTCCCGGGTTGAACGTGTCCCTCTGATCGGATTGGATCGAGTTCCGGGGGACCATCCCGGCCAGGGCAAGGACAGGGACAGCGTCCTTCCTCGGGTTGTTGCCGTCGTCGAGGGAATCCCCACGGCGGCACGCCCTTTGCCGGCTCAGACGAGAATCTCCAATTCTGGCGTGGGGTCCGTTCGGACCCCGCTTCCTTTCTCGTTTGATACCGGGCGATCCTACAATGCGAACCGCGCGATTCTGGACGGGTACCGGTCTGCTCACGGTGGGCTTCCTGGTGGGGATCGTGACGATGGCCCCCGGATATCGCCTTGCCGGCGAGAACCGGGTCGAGGGCCGCGTCTGGTACAAGGGTCAGCCTGTGCGCGGGGGAGCGATCCTCTTCTACCCCGAGGACACGAATCATTTCGGGATGGCGAGTGCCTTGATCGATCACGAAGGGCGGTTCGTGATCGGGCCGGGATGGCAAAGGGAAGGGCCCAACCCGACGACGTTCCGGATCAGCGTGATCCCCGATCGGCGCTGGCTCTCCTCGATGCAGGAGTCCCAGCCGGCCGGCCCGGACACGACGGCCCCCGCGGCGCAGGAGACTCGCGAGACGCGTGTCTTGCCAGCCTCGCTGGAGACGACGAGCGATCTGTCGAACCAGACCTCTCGGTCCGTGACAGCCCCGCTCATGGAGCGCTTCCACGATCCGCAGACCTCGGGGCTGTGCGTCCAGCTTGGGACCGAATCGGCATGCATTGAGCTGGACCTGTCGGCGGAGTGACGGGTGGCCGGGAGGGGCATCTTGGGTGCGGGTCCTCGACGCCCGTTAATGCGGTGGCCCGGCGGCCTCCAGCTCGGCGGCGACGGCTCGGCCCAGGGTGAGCCCGGGCACATCGAGTGCCCGGCGTGCATCCCCGTTCGCGCGGACAACCCGGGCGAGCTCGCCGCGCAGCTCGGCCCGGTCGGGATTCGCCGCGACGGCCAGGGTCAGGAAGGCCTCGGCCTCGAACGGCCGGCCCAGTCGCTCGGCCAGGTGACCGAGCTCCGCCGCGTCGCGAATCGGCTGGTTCCGGCGGTACAGCTCGCGGAAGCGTGCGTCGAGCCGGCGAGTCTCGGCGTCGCATCGCCGCAGCTCCTCGACCCGCCCCTGCGAGTCATCCGGCCCGGCCAGCGAGGCCAGGCGGTCGATGGCCGTGCCGTCGGTCGGGGCGAGCTCGATCAGTCGCTCCAGGGCCCGGCGCTCGGACTCGGGTCGACCTTCGCGGGCCGCCAGCCAGGCGGCGACGCGGCGGACCTGGACCGGCGACGACTCGGCGGCGGGCAGGTGCTCGAGCGCCGCGCGGACCGCGTCCACCCGTCCGGCCGCCATCGCCCAGTCGAGCCGGGCACGCCAGACGGCGGCGTCCTCGCGACGCTTCCGCAAGCAGGCGTCGAGCCACCTCGCCGCGTCCTCGAGCGCCCCCGAGCGGATCGCCAGGTTTGCCCGGCCCAGCAGGACGCGGTCGTCGTCGGGTGCCTGCCGCCCGGCCTGGTCGAGATAGGCGCGAGTCGCCTCGTCCGAGGCGGACTCCTGCCCAAGAGTCACGTGCAGCCGGGCGAGCTGGATCGCTCGTTCGGATGCTCCCTCGCCGGCCGCCGCGAGCCGCCGCCAGTCGTCCTCGATCAGCCGACGGCCGTCCGCGCCGCGTCCCTCGAGCGAGTAGACCATCCCCAGGAAGACCTGGAGCGCGTCAGTGTCGCTCCGGGGATCGGCCAGGGCCTGCTCGACCAGTCTCTCGGCCTCGCTCAGCCGGCCGCGGTGGACCTGAAGGTCCATCAGCCCCTGGATCGCCCGGGCGGCGAACGGCGAGTCGGCGGGGACCCGCGACCAGGCCTCGGCGGCCTGGGCATCGCGCCCGCGGGCCTTCTCGCAGACGCCCAGCAGGTAGTCGGCCTCGTCCCGACCCGGAGCACCGGCGGGCAGCGATGCCAGCACCCGAGCGGCGTGACCGTGCCGCCCGGCGCGGATCTCGGCGCGGGCCTCGGCCATGACCCACCGGTGGCGGCGGACCTCCACGAGCCGCCATCCGACCCAGCCGAGCAGCAGCACGGCCGCGACGGCCACCAGCCCCCGCGCCCGATTGCGTCCGGGCGCTCGCCTCGAATCCGGCATCCCTAACCCCCGACTCAGAACGAGGGGTTACGGGTTAGGGCGAGCGGCGAGGAAGATGGGATCACTCCTGTCCCTCGCCCACGACCGCTCCTTGCAAACCCCCCCGGGCATCGCCACCCGCCCGCGGTGCCGGGGGGTCTGCTACCGCCCCACTATAGTCGGGCCCCGCGACGGCCGCCAAGCCGGGCGCCCTGAGGAGGCTCGGCACGAGCCTCGCCCTCTCAATCCGCCTGTCCGGCAAGGAATGAAACGGACCTGCACTGGTGTCGCTCCGCTTGCCCGGCCCCGGGGGTCGTCCTATCATTGAGGTTTCAGCCAGGGCCGGGACTCCCCTGCCCCGTTCTTCCCCAGCCCACAGACCGGACGCCGATGATCGACCCCACCGCCACCCCGGCCGAAGGGGCCGACCCCGCCGGGCCTCAACCGTCGCCAATCGTACGAGTGCGGGCGATCCTGCCGCTCTCCGCCTGGTGCGGGCTGACTGCCGGCTGGCTCGAGGTCGCGGCGCTGGTGGCGCGGAAGTCGAACCTTTGACATCAACCACCTCTACGGGATGACGCGGCACTTCGTCTGGCTGATCCCGCTGGTCAACCTGGGCCTGTTCCTGGTCCTTGGGGCCGTCCTGGCTCTTGCGGCCCGCGCCTGGCCGCGACGAGTGCCCTGGCTGGCCGCCCGCCTCCTGGGCGCGATGACCCTGCTGCCCGCCATCATGGTGCTCGTGCCGCAGATCTACGCCCTGGCGTGGCTGCTGGTGCTGCTGGGAGTGTCGGCTCGCGTCGTCCCGCTCATCGAGCGCCGGGGCCCGGGATTCGGCCGGCTCGTGCGGATCAGCCTTCCGGTCACGGCCGCCCTGTTGCCGGGCGTCGCGGCCGTGATGCTCGGCGCCGGCTGGGTGCGCGAGTGGCGCCAGCGGGACCGTCCATTGCCGCCGAGCGGCTCGCCCAACATCATCCTGCTGGTGATGGATACCGTCGCCGCCGGCCACCTGGGCCTGTACGGGTACGGGCGACCCACCAGCCCGACGCTCGACGAGCTGGCGACGGCCGGCGTCCGCTTCACCGCCGCGCGGTCGGCCTCGTCGTGGACGCTCCCCTCGCACGCGACGATGTTCACCGGGCGCTGGCCCCACGAGCTGTCCGCCGGGTGGGTCAATCCGCTCGACGGCTCGCGGACGACACTCGCCGGCTACCTGGGCTCGCGCGGCTACGCGACGGCCGGATTCGTCGCCAACACCCTGTACTGTGCCACTGATTCTGGCCTGGCGCGGGGCTTCGACGCCTATCACGACTACGTCTTCCCCCGGCTCACCGCGCTCAAGCCGGCGGCGCTCGTCGATCGGACCGTCGCCGGCCTGCAAGAGGCCGAGCGCTTCCTCGAGGACTGGCTCGACCTCGACATCTTCCGGCCGGCCGTCGCAGCGAGCTCTGGCTGGCGATCAACGGCAATCGCAAGGACGCGGCGACGGTCAACGGTGAGTTCCTCGCCTGGCTCGCGCGTCGCGACCAGCCGGCGCGGCCGTTCTTCGCCTTCCTGAACTACTACGACGCCCACTGGCCGTATCAGCCGCCCGGCCTGAGCGTCCACCGGTTCGGCGTGCCGCCGCGCGACCCGGGCGAGTCCGACCTGATCCAGAACTGGTCGTCGCTCCCCAAAGAAGGGCTCACCGCGCAGCAGGTTGCCTTCGCCCGCGACGCGTACGACGACTGCGTCGCCGGCCTCGACGAGCAGATCGGCCGCCTGGTCGACGAGCTCGACCGCCGCGGCCTGCGAGAGAACACCTGGCTCATCGTCGTGGCCGACCACGGCGAGAGCTTCGGCGAGCACCCCGGCGTCTATTGCCACGGTACCAGCCTGTACGGGACCGAGCTCCACGTCCCGCTCGTGATCGTGCCGCCCTCGGCGTCCGCGGTCCCGGGACTGGCCGGCCGGCAGGTGACCGAGACCGCCAGCCTGCGAGACCTGGCCTCCACCATCGTGGACCTCGCCGGCCTGGAGGACACCTCAGCCTTCCCCGGCAGCTCGCTGGCGCAGTTCCTGGAACAAGGGCACCGCGGCCAACCCCGGCGGGGACGAGAGCCGGGCACTCTCCGAGGTCGTTCCCTACGACCCGCTCAACCCGGCCGCCGACCGGCTCATCCTCCAGCCGCGATGGCCGCTCGGGGCCGTCAGCGACGGCGAGTGGACCTACATCCGCCGCGAGGGCGACGTCCATGAGGAGCTGTTCCACGTCCCCGACGACGCCAACGAGTCGCGCAACCTGGCCGCCGATCCCGCCGCGCGGCCCTGGCTCGAGCGGATGCGGGGGCTCCTCGGCAAGCTCACCGGCGGACCGCTCACCCCGGGGCGGTTCAACCCCTGAGGCTCCCGGCGGCCCGTCGGCACACTCTTCCGACGCCAGCCAGGTCTCAACCGGGCCCGCCCTCGCAGCACGTCTCGCAGATCGTCCGGCACCCGCGCAGATCAGCTTGGCTCGCTGCTCGAAGAGCGGGCCGCCGCAGGCCGGGCACGCGGGCCGTGACGGGCACGGGTCCGACGGCGCGGGCATCCCGACTCGCGGCGGGTCTGGTGCCACGCGACGACCCGGGCCGTCGGCATTCACTCCCTCAGGGATGTTGCTCATGGCTCACTTCCCCAGCACGACGCTGGCCCGCGCCGGCGAGCCCGGGACGTCTTCCAGCACGCAGCGGATGCCCTGGCGCCGGCCGGCTCCGATGGCGATGGCCAGCGTGTGCAGGCCCGGCGACAGGTCGAGGACCAGCGCCTGCGCCCCGCCCGTCTCGACCTTCGGCTCGACGCGACGGCCGTCGAGGTAGAACGACAGCCCTTCGGTCGAGTCGAGCGCCAGCCGCACCGGGCCGCCCGTCGTGGCCTGGAGCTGAGTCCGCGCCAGCCCGACGATGCTCGAGCCGGACGCCCCGGCCGCTTGCGACTCGCCTCCCCACTCGTTCGGCGGCAGGAACCCTGCGACCGTGGCATAGGCCGGCCGCCAGATGAGCCCCCGATCGTCGCCGAGCACGTCCTCGACCCCGCGCTTCGCCAGCGCGGCGCGGGCCTCCTGGCTCGGCTGAAGGACCTGCCACCGCCGGCACGCGCGACTCGTCCCCACCGCGTAGGGGCCGGCCTTGCCGAGCACCGAGAGGAACCGGACGAGGTCCACCAGCTCGGCTCGGGTCATCGCGTCGGCCAGTCCCGCCGGCATGATCGAGCCGGCCGTCTTCTGGTCGTCGACGCGGGCCAGCGGGATCGCGACCTCGCGGTCCTCGGCGTCGCGCAGGACCAGCTCGGAATCGGTCTGGCGGACCTTGATCCCGGTGGAGATCCGGCCGTCGTCGGTGGCCACGGTGATGGCGTGGTAGTTCTCCTTGACCTGCTTGTTGGGCTGGAGGATCGAGTCCACCAGGTAGTCGGGCTGGGCGCTGGCGCCGATGCTCTCGAGGCTCGGTCCGACCTGGCCGCCGGCGCCCGCGATGGCATGGCAGTTCAGGCACGTGAGGTCCGGCCGGCGAAAGACCCGCTCGCCTCGCGCCGGGTCGCCCGCTCGGGTCACGTCGGCCAGCAGGGCGGCCATCTCGGGGCCGGTCAGGACCTTCGGCGTCGGACTCGATCCGCCCGGCCTTCGCCAGCGCCGAGATCAGCGCCGGCTCGTCGCGGCCCGAGGCGCGGACCTGGCGGATGAGCAGCTTGGCGAGGTCCGTCGGGATCGCTCCCGTGCCCTGGCCGATCGCCCGGGCCAGGATCGCCGGGCCATCGCGGCGGCGGAGGACCCGGACCAGCACGGGCGAGGCATCGTCGGCGCGGGCGACGGGCAGCCTGCCAAGCCACGCCGCGATCCGAGGCGCCGCGGCATTCGGGTCGATGTCCTCGAGGGCGGCCAGGGCCATCGCCTGCACCTCGGTCGAACGAGCCCCGTTCGGCCAGGGCCTCGATCGCGCGTCGCCCGTCGGACTTGCCCCGCCCGGCCATCGCCTCGATGGCCGCCGCGCGGACGGGCCCTGGCGTGTCGGCCGCGCCCGCGAGCTCGGCGAGCCGGCCGTCGATCGCCGGGACGTTCCAGGCACCCGCGGCGCGCAGGGCCGCGGCCCGCATCGCGTCGTCGCGGCTGGCCAGCAGCGGGACGATCCGCGACAGGTCGCCCGACGGCACGACCTTGCGACGCCCCGTCGCCCGCGCCAGCAGGTCGAGCAGCGCCACCCGGCGGGGCTCGGGCAGGACCCTCTCCTGCAGCACCAGATCGAGCACCGCCGCCAGCTCGTCGGGGCCGCCCAGGGTCGCGATCAGCTCCTGGACGTTGGCATCCTGGGCCGAGACCTTGCCCTCCCGCACGAGCGCGAGCAGCGGCCGGACCGCGTCCGGGGTGCCGACGGCCATCGAGCGCCCAGGTCAGCCGGGCCGTCCGCCCCTCGAAGGAGAACCGACCCGCCTGCAAGGCCGGCAGCCACTCCGGCGCGAGCTGCCGCGCGGTCAGCCAGAGCGCGTAGTCGAGGAAGCGGTCGACGGGCCGGTCGACGGCCGACAGGGCCAGGTCGGCCGAGTGCAGGCTGGGGAACTCGGCCGAGCGCACGCACCGCCTCGAGCCGGACGCGCGGGTGCTCGTCGACGACGCGCTCGCCCAGCAGCGCGACCGGGTCCTCGAGCCGGTCCTTCCAGTGCGGCACGACCCGAACGGCCGCCGCGCGGACCCTCGGGTCGGCCGAGTGCGAGCAGCTGCGCGGAGCAGCTCGGGCTCGGGCCGGTCGAGGGCCTCGAAGGTCCAGAGCGCCTCCAGCCGCAGGGTGCTCGGCATCGGGCCGGCCGCGGTCGATGCCGCTGGCCCACGCGGCCAGCTCGGGGGCGACCGCCGCGCCGCCGCGCTCCTGGAGGACCCGGCGGGCCTGCAGCCGGGTCCACTCCTCGGGCGACTCGAGCGCGTCCAGCAGCTCACGCGTGGGCGAGCCGACGAGCTTCGGCCGCGGCGACCAGCGGCCGGCCCTTGGCCGTGACGCGCCAGATCCGGCCGCGCGTGTGGTCGCGCCGCGGGTCGCGGAAGTCGACCTCGCCGTGCTGGATGATCGGGTTGTACCAGTCGGCGATGTAGATCGCGCCGTCGGGCCCCATCTTGACGTCGATCGGGCGGAACGCGACGTGCGGCGTCTTGATCAGCTCGGGCTGCTCCCTGGCGGCGAACCCGGCGCCGTCGTCGCTGACGACGAACCGGCAGACGCGGTTGCCGCGGAAGTCGTTGGTGAGCAGGTTCCCCTGCCACGACGTCGGGCAGGTGCCGGCCGCTGACGACCTCGAGCCCGCAGTACTTGGGGCTGCCGGGGTTCAGCCCCGGCAGGACGCGGACGGCGTCCGGCGCCGTGACGTAATAGGCGCCCGGGCAGGCAGTAGTTGATCCCCTCGCCGCCGGCGCCGTCGGTCGCGAACGACTGCCCCCAGCGGTCGAAGTGGTGCCCCCAGGGATTGACCAGCCCGCGGATGAACACCTCCAGCCGCATCGTCTCGGGACGGAACTGCCAGATCCCGCCGCCGCCCAGCCGACGGACCCCGTGCGGGGTCTCGATGTGGCTATGGATGTAGATCGACTGATTGAAGTAGAGCGCGCCGTCATAGCCCCAGCGCAGGGTGTGGAGGATGTGGTGCGTGTCCTCGGTGCCGAAGCCCGAGAGCACCACGCGCGTCCGGTCGGCCCTGCCGTCGCCGTCGGTGTCCTTGAAGTGGAGCAGCTCGGTGCTGTTGGCGACGTAGGCGCCGCCGTCGCCCGGCTCGATCCCGGTGGGGATGAGCAGCCCGCCGGCGAACACCGAGGTCCGGTCGGCCCGGCCGTCGCCGTCGCGGTCCTCGACGATCAGCACCTTGTCGTTGGCCTCCTGCCCCGGCCTGATCTGCGGGTAGACCTCCGAGCTGGCGATCCAGAGCCGTCCCGCCGGGTCGAAGTTCATCTGGATCGGCTTGGCGATGATCGGGTCCGCGGCGAACAGGTTCACCTCGAAGCCCTCGGCGACCTGGAACGAGCGGCGCTCGAGCTCGGGGTCGGGATCCGGGATCGCCGTCGGCGGGCGCTGGGCGTATGCAAAGGCCGGGACCAGCAGGATCATCGCGGCAATCAGGTGGCGCATCGGGCTCCTCACGTTTGGTCCGAGTCGTGTCCAGGCGATGCATGGGCGGCGGGCAGTACCCTCATTAGACCACGCCCCGACTCTTTGTGGCCAGCGGGGGAATGACGCCCGGACTCTCCGGGTCGATCCGAGGCAGCCGCGGTTGCGGCGATGGTGTGCAGAGCCTTGACCGGCCCGGTCGCGGGTGTTCAGATGAGCGTTGTGCCCGCCACGGCGGCGGGTCACCTGAACTTCGTTCACAGCATGGACGGGCCGAAGGTCTTCTTGAGGGCCTGCTCGATGCCGACGTCCGAGGTGACCGCTCCGGCAACACCCCGCGGGGCCGATCGTGGCCGGACCGCCGGGTTCTGGCGGACAGGCCTGATCATCGTGGTCGTGTCGGGGCTCCTAGCGGGCCTCATCACGCGCTTCGAGCGGGCGGGCCGAAACGCGGTCAAGCGGTCGACCACGCAAGGAGCGGCCAACGCGCCCGAGCCCTCGGCCGGACGGCGCCTCGTTCCGAAGCTCGTCGGCGCGGCTCGAACCGTCGAGTTGCCGATCCTGATCTATCGACCCCCGGGAGACGATCGGGGCAAGCTGTGGATTCGACCCGAAGGGGGCGGGATGCTCCGGGGCGCGTCGCCGTCGGAGGTTATCCCCGTCCTGGACGCGATGGCCTACTATGATGAGCAGATCGCCGCCGACCCGGGCAACGCGAGATCACGGACGGTGCGGGCAATGCTCCGGCTGGACCTGGGAGATGTCGCCGGGGCCATCCGCGATTGCGACGAGGCGATCCGCCTGGATGCCGGCCAGGCGTGGGCCTACTACTATCGCGGCCTGGCGCGGCTCGATCGCGGCGAGATTGAGGGATCGCTCCGGGACCTCGATCAGGCGATCGCGCTGGACGGCTCGCTCGAGCGGCCGCACTGGCCGCGCGGAAGGGCCTTGACCCTCGCGAGCCAACCCCGTGAGGCCGTCCTGTCGTTCGGCCAGGCGATCGGGATCGAGCCGAAGTTCGCATCGGCCTATCGCGACCGCGCGGCCGCGTGCCTCGATGCGAGCCAGCCGCTTCAGGCGACGCCCGATATCGAGCAGGCCATTCGCCTGGACCCGAGCAACGCGCTGGCGTACTCGATCCGCGGTCGGCTCCGGACCGCCAGGAACGAATGGACCGGGGCCATGGCGGACTTCGACGAGGCGCATGCGGCTCAATCCCTATCTGGCCCGGGCCTATCTCGATCGCGGCAAGGCTCGGCTCAGGAAGAAGCAATACGCCGAGGCGCTCAAGGACCTCACCCAGGCGATCCGCCTGGATCGGGACCTGGAATTCGAGTACGCCTCCGCGCGATACGAACACAGTCCCGAGACGCCCGCGCGGGTCATCGAGGACTTCACCGAGCTGATCCGGCTCGACCTGCAATGCTGCCTGGCCCATTGCGCCGCGGCGCGGCCTACGCAAGTCTCGCTCGCCTTGACGAAGCCATGCGGGATCTCGACAAGGCCGTCCGGCTCACTCCGCGAGACGGCTTCCCCTTCTTCGAGCGGAGCCTCATCTGGCTGCTCAGATCACATCCCGACGAGGCGATGATCGACTTCAACACGGCGAGCCGGCTCAGTCCCAGGCACGCGAAGGGGTACGCGGGGCGACTGGCCGAGGGATTCGAAAGCGCGGGGCAGTGCGATTTCTGGGCGAAAGACCGGCGAACGGGCCATCGAGGAGTTCACGCGGGCACTACGGCTCGACCCGCGGCGCGAAGACTCCCTGAGGTATCGCGCCCGCCTGCATTATTCCGCCGGGCAGCTTCGATCAAGCCATCGCTGATTACACCGCGGCGATCCGCCTCACACCGAGCGCCAACGGTCACTTCTACAGAGGGATCTCGCGACTTGAGGGGCACGATGATCCGCGGGCAGCGATCGATGATTTTGACGCTGCCCTGGCGCTTTTCCCGAATGGACGGATACGTTCATCGCTCGGGCGCTGGCCCGCTACCGCATCGGGGATCTCGATGGCGCGATCTCCGACCTGAGCTGGGCAATCCAACGTGATCCCGGAGATCCCTTCCCCCATCTGGCTCGAGGTAGAACGCTGATCGTCAAGGGCAGGCCGGCTCGAGCGAGCTACGATCTCGCCGCATACGCGTGGAATTCGATTCGACTCTCGATCCAGCGGCGCAGGCCCAGGGATAACTCGGACGCTCGACGACAGATTCCGATGGACCCCTCGGTGGTCACCCCGCTGAACACCGGACCGCCTGGCCGGCACAGGGCCGCTGCATCACGCCGGTCTCGGGTTAAGCTCACCGGCCCGGCTCCGCCGCCACGCGGACCAGCTCGTAATCGTGCGGCTCGGGCTTGCGGAGCCGGGCGATCCGCGCTCCTGCTCGGCGACCAGGGGGTCGAAGCGGGGGATCTCGACGGCGTTGTTCCCCTGCTCGTGCTTGCGGAAGCCGAACAGGTACGTGATGTTCTGCGGCCGCCACCGGTGGAAGAACAGGCGGTTCTTGCGGTTGATGGTCTCGCGCAGCCGGTCGACCTGCTCGAGGTCCGGACCGCCGGCGAGCCGGACGCCCCGGGCCCACTCTGCGGCCGGGCGGGGGTCGCCCGGGAGACGGCGGCCGTCGACCCGCAGCTCATAGCGGCCTTCGGGAAGCTTCGCCGCGGCGAGGACCATCGCCGGGTCGATCCAGTGCCCGCCCGCCTCGTCGCCCGCGACGGCCAGGGCCTCGCGTCGCAGCCGGAAGCGGACGCCCGAAGGCGTGGGCTCGACCCGCTCGACCCGGGCCTGCCGCACCGGCCCGACCGCCGCGTCCTGCGTCAATTCGAGCCGGGGGACCTCGCGCGTCTCCGAGGGTGCCAGGCCCCGCGCGATCAGGCCGGCCAGGAAGCGGTATCCCGCCTCGTTCGGGACGACGCCGTCATCCGTGATGGGCGGATCCCCCGACCCTCGCGCTGTCGCGTCGGCTCGAAGAGGTCGATGAACCGGGCCCCTCGGTGTTGGGCAACCTCGGCGATCGCGCGTGAGTACCTGGCGAGCATCGCGTTGTGCCGCGACGGGTCGGGCCAGGGCGACCCCAGGCTGGCATGCGCGATCGGCGAGAGCAGGACGACCCGCGCCTTGGTGGAGGCCACCGCGTCGAGGAACTGGTTCAGGCCCGAGACGAACCTCGGCAGCCCGGCCTCGCCGTCGAAGGATTCGGCCATCCCGTAGCCGACGATCAGCACGGTCGGCCTGCGCCGCCAGGACCTGCTCGATCAACTGGCGGTATCCCGCCTGCGGCGGGTCGAAGCCGGCCCGAGAAAGCCCCGCGACCGTGTCGCCGCTCCAGCCCAGGTTGCGGAAAGTCAGGTCCTTGTCCGGGTTGCTCAGGGTGAGCAGCGTCTCGAGGTAGCCGTACCGCTGGTCGCGCTCGACCAGCGTATCGCCGACCAGGACGATCCGGTCGCCATTGTTCAGGACGAACCGCGACGGCTCATCGCCCCGCGTCCCGGCCTGAAGACCGGCGATCAACGGCCCCGCGAGAAGGATGAGGAAGGTCGTTCTCAAGGATGGCTCCGCGGTTCGGTCGGTGGGGTGGCTCTCGGGCGATCCACGATTGTAGGCCAGCGGCAAGACCCCGGTCGAGGGGGCGACACACCCGGAATCCGCCCTCCTGGACGACCGGTGGTCCGATCGGCGCTCCGGTTGGCCGGGGCGGGCCGCATCGCGGACGATTTGTCGCCTAAGTGCATAGTCTTTAGATATTCAGAGAGCCGGCGAGAGATCGGCAACGTGGACGAGCGGTCCGGATCGACGAGGGTCAGAGGCCGCGTCACAGGCGGTTTTCACGTTAAGGCTTCGGCGATGGTTTCTGGCAGGCAGCCGTCGGGCTTACCCGAGGGCGAGTGTCCGGAGGATGAACACCGATGCTCGTTCGGCAGGCAGTCAAGGTGGCGATCGGGAGCTTCCTGGTCGTGGCCTTCCTCTGGGCGTTTGTCTTCATGATGATCGCCGGTGTGAGGGATCGGGACCTGGCGCGGCGGCGGTGGCAAGTTCGGCCCGGGGTCAACGCCTCCGGGTGAGTCATCGCGGCGAGTCGGTTCCCGGAGATTCCCCCATTCGGCGCCGGGGGGTTCGAGACGGGGGGATATGCGACGGCCTCGCTGTTCACCGGCGCCGATCGCGGATCGCGGATCGATCGAGCAGGTCACCGCGGCCTTCGCGACGCGGGCGAGACGGGGCTTGAGGACCGGCTGGCCGAGCTGGATCGTATCCCGCGGGATGCCCCCGATCCCACGTTCCTCCGCCTGCGGGTGCAGGCGACGATCGTGTTCCTGTTCATGTACGAGGGCCGGTTCGCCGAGGCCGCCGAGTGGACCGAGCGTGCCCTGCGCGAGAATCCCGGCCGCACCGCCCGACCTGCGGGCCAACCTCGAGGCGCTGCTGGGTGTGATCCACCTGCGGCGGGGCGAGACCGAGAACTGCCTGGATTGCCGCGGCCCGTCGAGCTGCATCTTCCCGATCGCCGCCGAGGCCGTGCACCAGCAGCCCTCGGGCTCGCGCGCGGCGATCGAGCCATTTCACGGCCTACCTGATGCGGCGGCCGGATGACCTGGGCGTCCGCTGGCTGTTGAACGTGGCGTACATGACGCTGGGCGAGTATCCCGACAAGGTCCCGCCGGGCTGGCGGATCCCGCTCGAGCCGTTCCGATCTCGCGGCTGGATATCGGCCGGTTCGACAACGTCGGCGTCCGACGCCGGCCTGAACGCGCGGGGGCCGAACATGGCCGGCGGCAGCATCTTCGACGACTTCACCGGCGACGGGCTGCCCGACGTCTTCACCACGGCGTTCGACGCCGAGCTGGGCGCGTCGCTGTTCGTCAACCGGGGGGATGGGACGTTCGAGGATCGCTCCGGTCGCCGCAGGGCTGAAGGCGCAGCCCTGGCGGTCAACGCGGCGCAGGCCGATTACGACAACGACGGCCGGCTCGACGTGGTGCTCGTCCGCGGCGGCTGGGAGAACGCGGCGCGGCTGACGCCTGCTGCGCAACGCCGGCGGCGGCCGGTTCGAGGACGTGACGGTCGCCGCCGGCCTGGCCGAGCCGATCGCC
Organism: uncultured Planctomycetota bacterium; assembly: GCA_963771445.1. Lineage (GTDB taxonomy): Bacteria > Planctomycetota > Planctomycetia > Isosphaerales > Isosphaeraceae > JAKAUH01. The sequence goes on from CAVYTQ010000014.1 coordinate 107,461, forward strand.
TCGCACTCGGCGGCCTGGGGCGACTTCGACAATGACGGACGGGTCGACCTGTATGTCTGCGGCGAGTACGCCGGGACCTCGGCGGGCCGGGCTGTTCGCCGGCGACAACACGCTGATCCCTGCCGACCCCCGGAACCGCGGCCGGCTCTACCGCAACAACGGCGACGGGACGTTCACCGACGTCGCCGAGCGGGCGGGGGTCCGCAACGATCGCTATGCCAAGGGCGCGGCCTGGGGCGACTTCGACGACGACGGCGATCCCGACCTGTATGTCTCCAACTTCGGCGAGGAGAACCGCCTGTATCGCAACAACGGCGACGGGACATTCACCGACGTCGCCCGCGAGCTGGGAGTGTCCGGGCCGCTGGCGAGCTTCGCCTGCGGGTTCCTGGACTTCGACAACGACGGCCGGCTGGACCTGTTCGTCTCGGAATACCGAGGTTCGCTCGAGGACTGGGTGGCCGGCGATGCTCGGCCGCGCGCGGCTCCGAGCTGGGCCATCCCCGGCTGTTCCGCAACGAGGGCCCGGCGGGGTTCCGCGACGTCTCGGAATCGGCTGGGCTGGACCGCGTCGTCCTGGCGATGGGGATGGGCGTCGGCGACATCGATAACGACGGATATCTCGACGTCTACCTGGCGACCGGCCGGCCCGACTACGCGTCGCTCATGCCGAATGCGCTGTACAGGAACGTCGAGGGGCGCCGGTTCGAGGACGTCACCCTGTCCATCGGAACCGGCCACCTGCAAAAGGGGCACGGGGTCTCGTTCGCCGATTACGATCGGGACGGCGACGTCGACCTGTTCGTCGAGGTCGGCGGGGCGGTGCCGGGCGATCGGCGCGAACAACCTGCTGTTCCGCAACCCGGGCCACGGCCGCCACTGGCTGGAGGTGAAGCTCGCCGGCACGCGGACGAACCGCGCCGGCATCGGCGCCAGGATCCGGGTCGATTTCACGACGCGCTCGGGGTCCGCCCGCTCGGTCTTCCGCCAGGTCGGGGCGACGTCGAGCTACGGCGGCAGCTCGCTGGCCGAGCACGTCGGCCTCGGCGACGCGGCGACCGTCGACGCCGTAACGATTACCTGGCCGGCGAGCCGGACGACCCAGACGTTCCGACGCATCCCGGCCGATCGAACGATCGAGGTCACCGAGGGCACGTCGGACTATCGGACGGTCGAGCCGGCGAAGCGGCCCCCGGTCGGGGATCGCACTTCGCCGGCGGCTCCCGATCGAGGTCCTGGACTGTCATCGGGCTGAATCAGGGATACAACCTTGGTGAAGCGACCGCGATCGTGTTCGCCTCGTCGACGACGATCCGGATGCGGGTGACGCGGGAACGGTCCCAGTGCGGCAGGCGGTCCAGCGGCAGCAGCGAATCACGCTGGGGCTGGCCGCCCGCACTGCGCCATCGGACGCTGCGCATGACCGTCCAGCGGCCCTCCTCGCCCGCCCAGGAGACGCGGATCGGTCCGCTGAGCTTCGTCTTCGTCGCGTCGATCGCGAGCTCCAGCGCGCGGGCCGACGGGACCGGCGCGGCGAATCGGTACTCGAGATAGGATCCCTCGCCCGATGAACGGTAGGTCCCGTCCTCGAGCCGGCGCATCCCGGACGATGCCACCAGCTCGGCGACGGACGACGGTGGCTGTGGTCCCTTCGCGGCATCGGCCGGGACGAGATAGGGCGTCGCGTCCATCCCGCCGCAGAGCGCCTCGATATCGCGGGGATCGAGCCTCGAAAGGATCGTCGGCCGCACGTGGTCGTAGGGCATCGTGGCGACGCGAGCCGTCTCGGGCATCATGGCGATCACCTCGTGGCGATCGGCCGGGTACCACTTTCGCCGGATCGGGTCGAACGCCGCCAGAGCCTGGATGCGCGTGATCCCCTCGCGTCGGCAGACGTCGGCCAGGCGGTCGATCGCGGCGAGCGTCCGCGGCTGGTCCGGGAACCGATAGAACGCCGCCAGCGTCAACAGCGGGCCGGCGTGCAGCGCCAGCAGGATCAGCGCGAGTGCGTCGGCGGCGATCAGCCTGGCGATCGGCCCGCCGTCGAGCGGCCGCAACCACCCCACCATCGCGGCGGCAAGGATCAGCGTCAGGCCGAGCTGCGGGAACAGGTGGTAGCGCTCGACGCCCAGCACCCAGCGGTCGTCGCCCGGCAGGTAGCGCGCGCCGTAGATCAGGCCGTAGTTCGCCAGGATCAGGAACGCCCCCACGACGAACGGCCGGGGGTCGCGCGATCGTGCCACACCCCACGCGACCGCGGCCAGCCCCGCGGCGAACAGCGCGAGCACGACCAGGTCGGGCAAGATACCGTCGATGTTGCGCCAGCCGGCGACCGCCGGCAGCAGCACGTCGATCGGGGCCCGGTACACGTTCAACAGCCCGATCGGACGATAGGGGTTCTCCTGCATCTGCGCCGAGAGCTTGTCCTGATACCTGAACACGAAGCAGATCGCCAGATGAGCGGCCGTGCCGACGACCGGGATCGCCGCGCAGGACCAGCGGGCGAGGGTCCTTCGCACGCCCCGATCGGCGAGCCACCAGAGGCCCGCCGCCGGTCCCGCCAGCAGTCCCACGCCGCAGCAGGCCGGGGCCATCGCCGAGGCGACGATCGCCGCCGCCCACCACGATCGCCGCTCCAGGCCGCCGGCCGACTGCGACCCGGCCCGGTCGACGGCGATCAGCGCCGCGAGCGCCCAGGCGAGCGACCACTGGAAGCTGCTGGCCGAGTACCAGACCACCGTCTCGAAATACGAGAGCGAGCCGAAGCTGAACAACGCCGCGGCGGCGAGCGCGGCCGTCGGCGAGTGCGTCGCGAGCCGCACCAGGAGCGCCAGCAGCGCGAGGCTCGCGGCGAACGGGACCGCGCTTGCGACCGCCATCGTGACCGGCAGGCCGGCCGCGCGGCCGCCGGTCGCCTGCCAGGCCAGCGCGGTGATCGCCTGGAAGAACGGCTGCATGTGCTCGTTGATCGGGACGAACAGGTTGTGCGCGAACCCGTTGTCGTGGGAGCTGGGCGATCCGGACGGCGTCGTCGTAGAAGATCGCGGGACGCGCCAGGCCCAGCAGCGAGGGGAACAGGCAAAGGCCGGCGAAGGCGGCGCCCAGCGCAAGCCGGACAGCCCGGCGGGCCGGGCGACTCGACGGGCCGACGGGCCGGGGGCGGCCGTCGTCTGCGGTGGCCGTCGGATCGCGGCGAGGCGGGCGCCGGCGCCAGGCCGTGCGGACCATCCCCTGGCTCATGGGGTCCTCCTTGACCGGATTGCATCCATCTTGCGGCGATCGGCCGATGCGGCGGGACACGTCGGAGAAGTCTTCTGTCCGAGGCCCGATTCATGGTAACCTCCACCATGCACCTCGACAATCCGGGAAAGCTTTGCGGCGGTCTGCCGCGCCGGGCGCCCTCTCTCCGAAGGTCCATGACCTGACCTTCGACCGGCTGGCAGTCGCCGGGCCGTCGTGGAAAACTGCGACCGCCATCGAGGTACGACGTGATTCAGCGGTGATTCCGGCGGGGCTGCGAAAGCATCGAAGACGAGGAGGGCCGCCATGGGAGAGCGCGCGGGTCGTGCCGGCTGGTATCGCGAGAACGGCGACGAGCCCCCGGATTCACCCGGGCTGCCCGAGCCGCGCGGCGCCGACGCCTGGGACGGATGCTCACGGCACCATTGATGGTCGTGTTGAGCGTCGGGGTGCTCTACGTGGCCTGGTGGGTCTCGTGGGAGCGGAGCCACCCGGCGAGCTCGACGGCGCTGGCGGTGCATCAGGGCGACGGCTCGCATCGGCTGGCGGCCATCCGGAGGCTCGAGGTGATCGGTCCGCAGGACCCCGAGGTCGCGGTGCCGGCGCTGATCGGGGCACTGACGGACTCCGAGCCGGCGAACCGGGCGGCCGCTGCGGACGCAGTGACGACCGTGCTCCAGGCGATCAAGATGGGCGACGCCGACCCCGCCCCGGCGCTGGCCGCGGTGACCGCCCTGATGGCTCGCCTGGACGATCCCGAGCCGACCGTCCGGGTCAGGGTCGCGACCGCCCTGCTCGCGGTCTCGATGCTGTGGCCCGGGGCGCCGCGGATCGTCGACCTCGAGCTCGTCTCCGAGGCGTTCGCCGGCCGCGCCGACGACGCGGACGTCGAGGTCCGGGTCGCGGCGATCCGGGGGCTCGGTCAGATCGGTCAGCATGCGGTGTCGGGCGATCCTCCGCCGCGGCTGGTCGCGGCCCTGGCGGACGAGGCGCCGGCCGTCCGCTCGGCGGCGTCGCAGGAGTTATGCGCCTACCGTCGCGGTCTCGTCCGGCTGCTGCCGGCGCTGGTGAAGACCCTCGAGACGGCCCGCCCCGAGCACCGCTCGGACTATCTATCGATCTTCCAGGGCCTGTCGCCGAGGCATTCCACGGACGACACCGCGAGGCGCGCCCTGCCCGCAGTGGTCGCAGCGCTGGGCAGCCGTGACCGCGACGTCCGCTGTCGGATGCTGGCGATCCTCGGCCAGTTCGGGCCCGATGCGAGGCCCTACCTTCCCACGCTGCTGGCCCTGATCGACGAGGGGGGCGAAAGCGATGCCAACCCGCCGCGGACCGCGTCGACGCCGCCCGGCGATCCGGTGGTGGCGGCCGCGGCCGCGCTGGCCGAGGTGGCCGGCGGTACGACGATCGACACGCCGACCGGGCCGAAGGAGATGCGGCCGGTCCGCAATGTCGTACCGCGGCTGATCGCGCTCCTGGGCTCGCGAGTGCCCGCCCGCCGGCTGGCCGCGATCAACGCATTGCAGGCTTTCCAGCCCGATCGCGACCAGCTCGCCGCGCTGCTGCCGCTGTGGCGCGATCCCGACGCGGATGTGCGCACCGCGGCGATCCAGGCCCTGCACGACAACGCGTCGGGCCGGCCGCTCCTCAGCACCGAGGGGCTGTTCGCCGCGCTCGAGGACTCGGCGCCGAAGGTCCGCGAGGCCGCGGCCTTGGCCGCGGCGGGGTGCGGGTCTCGCGTCGAGTCGATGTTCCCGGCGCTGATCCGCCACGCCGAGCACGATCCCGACGGTGCGGTGCGGGCATCCTGCTCGTCGGCGCTCGCGGACCTCGCGCCGCCCGACGTCACCAAGGCCGTCGTGCCGCTTTGCATCGAGGCGCTCGAGCGAAGCGGCTCGCCGACGGTGCTGCGGGCCAGCCTGGTCCGGGTGCTGGCCGGCGTCGGGCCCGGGGCGCGTGCGGCCGTCCCCGCGCTCTGCCGCATCCTGCGAGCGGCCGAGCCGGGCCGGCCGCGCGAGGAGAAGCCGGCCCGCGGCTTCTTCCGCACAAAGGACCTGCCGAGTCCGACCTACGCCGAGCTCGAGGCCGATCGTGAGGCGCGCGATCGCATCCTGCTCCGCCGCGGGGCGGCCGAGGCACTCGGCCGGATTGCGTCCGGGACGCCGGAGGCCAGCCAGGCCGTCGGCGGTTTGATCGGCGCGCTGGGCGATTGCGATGAGGTCATGATGGAGGCCGTATCGGCGCTCACCGCCCTCGGCTCCGAGGCGCGGCCGGCCCTGCCCGCCCTGGCCGCCGCCCTGCGCCGCTCGCGCAGCGAGAAGCAGCCCCTGCACGCCGGGGCGATTGCCGAGGCGATGGGCCGGCTTGGCCCGGCCGAGCCCCAGTCCGCCCCGGCACTCGCTTTCCTGCGCGAGGTGCTCGGCGGTGAGGACCACACCGGGCGAACCCAGGCCGAGCGAATCCTGGCGATCTTCGGCCCATCGGCCGTCGCGGCCGTCCCGCGGCTGGTCGAGCTGTCGCGCCGGCCGATCCTGCGCAAGTCCGAGGAGATCGGCCCGCTGGCGATGGCCCTGGGCCGGATCGCGCCCGGCACGGTGGAGGAAGGGCCGGCGCTGGCGGCGCTCGTGGATCTCATCCTGCGCGACTCGACGGCGCAGGGGTCGGAGACGGTGATCGCGGCCCTGGCGCGGTTCGGGCCGGTCGCCTCGGCGGCCACGCCCCGCCTGCGCGAGCTGGCCGACGCCCGCGAGCCTCGCATCCGCGCGGCGGTCCACCAGGCCCTCGCCGCCATCGAGCGGCCGCCCGCCCGCCCGTCGGAATCGCTTAACCGCCCCAACGGCCTGGCCACGACGGCCCGGCCCTGGCCCCCAGGGTGAACATCGGCATGGGACGCTTACTCCGCCCTTTCATCGCGATGGTGCTGGCCCTGTTCGCACGCCCGGGGCCGGGCTCTCGACCCATCTCGCCCGCCCCGCCGGTCACGGCGGCCGAGGACGCCGGATGGTATTCCCCCCGCGCCGAGGACTTCCGCGCCCCGTTCGACCGAGACCCCATCAACGCCGGGCGCCAGACCTGGGACGAGTACTGGGGCTGGATCAAGGCGTTCTACGCCGGCAACCTCCTCTCCAAGGGCTGGACCGACCGCGCCCGCTGGCTGCTCGACGACGTCAAATCCGCGGCCGAGCGGGACCGGCTGCGCGCGCGGCTCAACGTCCTGGGCCGCGAGATTGGTGCCGAGTGGGCCAAGGACTACGACGTCCGCAAGCTCTCCTCGGCCGACCTGCTGACCTGGGGCAAGATGCTCGAGCAGGCCCGCGAGGATGACGCCGGAGACGGCGCCGCGTTCCAACGTGCGATCGACGCCATCGACCGCGACCGCCGCGATCACATGGGCGGCGGGGCTCGATCGCCGAGGTGAAGCCGGAGGATCCGCCGGAGCTCGGCCAGCGTCTCGGGGACGTCCTGGCACATGTGATCTCCGGGCACCACGGATTCCGACTCGGCCCAGTCGATGTGGCGCTCGAGTAGGGGACGACCCCGTCGCTGCTGTCCTCGATCGGCCGGTCGGGATCGCGGCGGCCGATGATCGAGTGGGCCGGCACGTCCCCGCGCCTCGGCAGGCGAGCCAGCGTCGTCAGGAGCGGGTTGTCGAACCGCAGCGCCTCGATGCTACTCGGCTTCCGCTCGCGCATCAGGGGCGTGAAGGCATCGCGGCCGTTGGCCTCGAGCAATGTCCGGTAAAGCGACCGGATCGCCCTCGGCATCCGGATCAGCCGATCGGTGACCCGGCCGATCCACTGGTCGCCCATCGCGCTGCCGCGATGCGGCGTCGCGATGAAGACCACGCGGGCCACCGAGGGCACGGGGTGGAAGAAGAAGGCTTGCCGCAGCCCCTCGCGCTGGTCGGGCGCGACGCGGAGCTGGTCGAGCGGAAGGTTGCTGTACAGCCGCCAGATGGCGTCGCCGCTCTCCAGCAGCATCATCTTCGCGATCAGCCCCCCCATGCTGTGGCCGACCAGCACCATCCGGTCGAGCATCGGGTCGCCATGGCCCGGGTCGATCGTCTGCCGCAGCGCGGCGAGGTCCTCGCGCAGCGTGGCGGCCGTTCAACGGCAGCGGCTTGCCGGTCGGATACATGTAGATCCAGACCTGGTATCGCTCGCGCAGCTCGGGGTCGCCCCAGACTTCATTGATGTCCTTGAGCCAGGCCAGCGGGCTCGACCGCAGGCCGTGGATGAACACGATCGGGATCCGTCCCGGACGGTAGGGCTGGAGCATGTACAGCCCTTGCAGCCCCTCGAGCCAGCCCGGGTCTAGCAGGCCGATCTCCTGGAGGATCGGCAGCGGACTGCGCCGAAATGGTAGGCCAGCGGTGTCGTCAGGTCCATCGCCATCGGCATGCCCAGGACCGTCGGCCCTTCCTGCGGCGCGACGAGTGGGTCGCGCAGCTCGAGCTGGTACCTCGGCGAGGCTCCCGGACCGGGCGACGGCCGCAGGATCGCGGTCACCGGGTAGACCTCGCGGGGCATCAGGAACCGGTCCTGACCCGTCGCCCGCCGCCGCTTGTCCGGCTCGAACCGGCGGATCGCCAGCATCGGCACGCCGACGCCATCGGTGCGGTAGACGCGCTCCATCCCGCGCACCTGGAGGTCGCTCGCGAAGAGGAGCTGGTCGAACCGATCGGGGTCCCAGGTGGACGGCCCGTCGATTCCCGGGCCTGGGCCGACGAGCTCGATGCCCAGCGCCGCCAGGCGGTCGTCCCAGCCGTTGCCCGGCCGGATCGAGCGTCCGCCTCCCGTCGATCGCAGCAGGGCCTCGAGCGCGGAGTCGTAGATCGCCACGGCCTCGGCCGCCTCGGGGCCTCGCGCGGCCACGTCCGGCCCGGATCCCGTGGGCAGGCTGGCGAGGTAGGTCGACGCCCCGGCGATCGCGTCGAGCTCGTGATGCTCGGCGAGGTAGGTTGACGCCCGACCCGCGCCCAGCGCGAGGTCATGGCTGATGCGGGCCGCCTCGAGCAGGCTGCCCTGCACCAATCCGCCAGACGGGCCATCACCGTGAAGGGCCGGGACGACCCTCGGCCGGGAAGCGATCCGCCAGACGGAAACCCCCTGGCAACCCATCGCCAGGGCGCAGCAGAGGACCAGCCAGGGCTTCCGCCCGAGTCGCCACGTGCCGATCCTCACCTCCTGCAATCCTCCGGTCCAGGGATCAACCGAGGCGATGGAAACGGCCGGGTCTTCGAGGTGACGGGTCCGAAGGGGGCGGCAATCTACCAGAACCGGCGGGAGGCGGCCAGACGAGGTCCGACGCCCGTTTGGCGATGCCGGCCGATACCATCAATGCCCGGTGGCCGGAGAGCGGCGTAGGTCGGGTCGGTGCTCATCCTACTTTCCGGGCGGCCCGGCCCCCCTTAGATTGGAGGGGCGCCGCCGTGAACTTCGAGACTGGCTCAACGCGGGAGGAGGAACAGCCGTGCAGACGAGATCCATCGGGATGGCCTGGCCGGTCGTGCTGGCCCTCTTGACCGCCGCGAGCCCGCGCCTTCCGGCGCAGGCGGTCAACGCGCCTCGGACCCAGGACGCCGGAGTCGCGAAGGCGGCCGCCGGTGCTGACGGACCCGCCGAGGCTGCCCGCATGCTGGTCGAGGCCCTCCAGGCGCATCCCGCCCGGCCCTCGACGGTCGCCGACCGAAGCGGCGGGCTGTTCGTTCTCGACATCGCCGGCCGACGCACCACGCCGATCGCCGAGGAGACGGATCCCGGCGTCGCCTACTGCGGATCGCCCGACTGGTCGAGAGACGGCCGGCGCATCCTCTTCGACGCGATGAAGGCCGACGACGTCGCGCACTCGCACCTCAAGGTCATCTCGGTCGCGGGCGGCCGCCCGAAGACGACCGACCTGGGCATCGGCAACTGCCCGACGTTCTCGCCGGATGGCCGACGGATCGCTTACCTCCAGAATATCGAACCGCAGCCGGGCGTATGGGTGATGCTCGCCGGCGGCGCCGAACGCAAGGCTCTCGGCTCATACGGCAGGCCGCGCTGGTCGCCCGACGGGCGCCAGATGCTGATCACCTCGTTCAGCACGCCCGGCGAGGTGACGATCATGGATGCCAGCCCGGATAATAGCGGCGTGCTCCAGGTTGCCGACCAGCAGGTCCATTCCGTGCCGACCTGGGCCGACAACCACACGCTCGTGGCCGTCATCGGGTCGAACGACACGATCGCGCTCATCGACACGACCACGCCGGCCGAGGGCAAGGTCAAGGAGATCCTCTGGAAGAAGGGGAAGGACCTCGACGTCACGCCCTCGTACCCGACCTATTCGGCCGCGACCCGCGAATACGTCTTCGTGGGCGAGGGTCCCGGGGGGATGGCGCTCTATGCCTTCCGCCCGGGACAGCCCGGCCCGCCGAGGGCGCTCGAGCCGGGCCGGCATGACAAGCTGCTGCGCGATCCGACCTTCTCGCCCGATGGCCGCTACCTGGTCTTCACCAGCGACCGACTCGCCGGCCCTCGGCCGGAGACCCCCGCGAAGAAGTAACTGGCTGTTCCGGAAGCAAGACCGGCTCACCCTCCCCGATGCCCCGCCGAAGACCCCGGAGAGTTCCCGATGACCTGCCGCTCCGCCCTGCCCTGGCTCCTGCTGATCGCGACCGGAACGGCCCGCGCCGACGGCCCGCGGGACAACCAGGCGGAGAACGTTCGCCCGGTGCCACCGAAAGGGATCAAGGTCGCCGACGCCGATCGCGCGGCGATCCAGTCCGGGCTCGACGACCTGGGCCGGCGGATCGATGCGCTGCGGACGTCGCTGCGCGGGCGGCCCGGGCTGCTCCGCCTGCTGCCCGACGTGCAGGTCTATCACAAGGCCGTCCACGAGGCCCTGGTCCATGACGAGTTCTTCCAGCCGCGCGAGATCGCCACGGCGAAGGACCTGCTGAAGCGCGGCATCGAGCGGGCCGAACAACTGCAATCCGGCAAAGCGCCGTGGGACTCGGCCACCGGGCTGGTCGTCCTCGGGTACATCTCGAAGATCGACGGATCGATCCAGCCTTACGGCCTGGTCGTGCCCGAGTCCTACCGGCCCGATACACCGCACCGCTTCCGGCTGGACGTCTGGTGCCACGGGCGCGGCGAGACCCTGAGCGAGCTGAACTTCCTGCGCGATCGCCAGTCCAACCCCGGCAAGTTCGCCCCGCGGGACGCGTTCGTCGTCCACCCGTACGGGCGGTACTGCAACGCCAACAAGTTCGCCGGCGAGATCGACCTGTTCGAGGCGCTCGAGGACATCAAGAGACACTACCCGATCGACGAGGACCGGGTCGTGATGCGAGGGTTCTCGATGGGCGGCGCCGCGTGCTGGCAGTTCGCCGTGCATTACCCGGGCCTCTGGGCGGCGGCTGCCCCGGGTGCAGGGTTCGCCGAGACGCCCGAGTTCCTCAAGGTCTTCCAGAAGGAGACGCTCCAGCCGACCTGGTACGAGCAGAAGCTCTGGCATCTGTACGACAGCACCGACTACGCGCTCAACCTGTTCAACCTCCCGACCGTCGCCTACAGCGGCGACAGGGACTCGCAGAAGCAGGCCGCCGACGTGATGGCCAGGGCGCTCAAGGACGAGGGGATCGAGCTGGTGCACGTCATCGGCAAGAACATCGGCCATGATTACACCCCCGAGGCCAAGGTCGAGATCAACCGGCGCATCGACTCGATCGTGGAGCAAGGGCGGAATCTCGTGCCGAGGTCGGTGCGGTTCACCACCTGGACCCTCCGCTACAACCGCGCGTACTGGGTCCAGGTCGACGGCATGGAGCATCACTGGGAGCGCGCGACGGTCCGAGGCCGAGCTATCGCCCGACGACCGGAGGCGCTCGTGCGCGTCGCGACGCAGAACGTCTCCGCGTTGACGCTCGAAATCCCGGCGGGCCGCTGCACGTTCGACCCCGCGATGGACGTCCAGGTTGAGATCGACCGGGTCGTCCTGGACGCGCCTCGCGTGCTCTCCGACCGCTCGTGGACGGGTCATTTCCGCAAGGTCGGCGGCAAGTGGACGTCGGTCGCATCGGCCGACGACGGCACGCTCCGCAAGCGGCACGGCCTGCAAGGGCCGATCGACGACGCCTTCATGGACAGCTTCCTGATGGTGCGTCCGACAGGCACGCCGCTGAACGAAAAGGTGGGCAAGTGGGCGACCGCCGAGATGGGGCACGCCGTCGACCACTGGCGGCGGCAGTTCCGCGGCGACGCGCGGGTCAAGGACGACCGGGACGTCACCGACGCCGACATCGCCGCGCACAATCTCGTGCTGTGGGGCGACCCGAGCAGCAACGCGCGTCCTGGCGAGGATCGCGGGCAAGCTGCCGATCGGCTGGGACCGGAGCGGGGTTCGTCTGGGCGACAGGACCTTCGACGCCGCGCATCACGTGCCCGTGATGATCTATCCCAACCCGCTCAATCCGAAGCGGTATGTGGTGCTCAATAGCGGCTTCACCTTCCGCGAATATGACTATCTGAACAACGCCCGGCAGGTCCCCAAGCTGCCCGATTTCGCGGTGGTCGACGTCGCCGTGCCGGTCAGCTCGCGAGCGCCGGGCGGGATCGTCGCCGCGGGTTTCTTCACCGAGACGTGGGGGCTGCCGGCGTCGGGCGCGGCCGGAGGGGCGCATTGAGGCGTCACCCGGGCGAGCGGAACCGCTCGAGTTGCGTCTCGTCGAGCGTGACGCCCAGGCCCGGCCCATCCGGGACGCGGGCGCCGTCGGGCAGCAAGGCCAGCGGCTCGGCGAGCAGGTCGGCCTCGTGATAATGCGGGCCGAGGATGTCGGCCGGGTAGGTCGCGCTGTCGATGTTGGGCACGGCCGCGGCGAGGTGCAGCATCGCGGCCGAGCCGATCCCCAGCTCTGAGGTTGCTGCCGACGTGGCAGGCGACCCCGGCAGCGCGTGCCACCTGCGCGATCTCGACGGCCGCGGCGATGCCGCCGTTCTTGCCCGGATAGATGCTGATCACGTCGACCGCGTGCCCGCGCAGGACGTTCCAGGCGTCGGCGAGGGTGAAGACGCTCTCATCGGCCATGATCGGGATGCCGCAGCACGAACGAAGATACGCCAACGCCTCGACGTCCCCCGGTGCGATCGGCTGCTCGGCGACCAGTAGATTGAGCGGGCGGAGCTTCTCCAGTGCGAGGCGGGCCGTGGGGACGTCCCAGCCGCAATTCGAGTCGATCGTGATCGGGATGTCCGGGCCGGCCACCTCGCGTACGGCCGCCACGCGCGCGATGTCGCCAGCCGGCTCGATGCCGACCTTGACCTTGAGGCAGCGCACGCCCCAATCGAGGAACCGCTCGGCCAGCGCCCGGCGCGGGGTACGTCGAAGGCGCCGATCATCATCTTGGTTGGGATCACGTCGCGCAGCTTGCCGCCCAGAAGCTGGTACACGGGGACCCCGAGGGCCTTGCCCGCGAGGTCCCAAAGCGCCATCTCGACGGCCGCCTTCGTGAACGGGTTGAGCTTGATGAGGAACTCGATCCGGGCGCGCAGCGCCGTGATCCGGGTCGGGTCCTCGCCGACCAGCGCCGGCCCGATCAGGCCGTCGATGGCCGCCTCGCAGCCCGCGCTGGTCTCGCCGCTCCAGAGCGCCGAGACCGTGGCCTCGCCCAGCCCGACGAGGCCGGCGTCGGTATGCACGCGGACGATCACGTAGTCCGAAGTGTGATATTCGCCGTGCGCCGTCAGGGTCGTCATCCCGGGCTTCAGCGGGACGCGGACGGGGATGGATTCGATCCTGGTGATGCGCATCCGATAGGCGTCTCAGTAGTAGGTGAAACCAGGTCACCGGCGATCGCGGATGGTCAAGGCAGGGGATCGGCCTCGCTCACGCCGATGCGAATCTCGTGCTTGCGACTCCCGCCGGCTTCCGCTGATGTTCGATGACCCAAGGCGAGCGTTCGTCGGGCTCTACAAGCGGTCCTGGAGCGTCATTCTGGCTCGTCGGGCGGGAAGACGTCGTCGAGTGGAAGCGTGCCGCCTTCCGCGACATCCGGGCGCACCCCTGCGACGAGGCGATCCCACTGGTCGTCGGTCGTCGAGGCGAAGCGGGTGTTCCACTGCCGCTCGTCGTCGACCTCGGCGAGCAACCGGGCGGCGATGGCGTCCTGATCCTCGGGGGAAAGCTTCTCGACCTCCGCGACCGCACGTTGAAGTAGCGTCGTCACAGGACCTCCAATGAAAAATGCGGCCGATGAACACATCGGGCCCGCGATTCGTCCCGGACAGTCTCGTCTCCTTCGCCCGGATCCGCAAGCCGATCGCTTCGTCTCAAAACTACAGCCCCAATTCATCCCGCACGGCCGTGAAGGCGTCGATCGCGAATTCCAGGTCCTCGCGGCTGTGCGCGGCCGAGACCTGCACGCGGACGCGGGCCTTGCCCTGGGGGACGACCGGGTAGAAGAAGCCGATCGCGTAGACGCCCTTGCTCCAGCAGCCGCTCGGCCATCCGGCCGGCCAGCGCCGCGTCGCCGATCATGATCGGCATGATCGGGTGCTCGCCCGGGATGATGTTGAACTTGCGCTCGGTCATCGCCGCGCGGAAGAACTTCGTGTTCGCCTCGAGCCTGTCGCGCAGCTCGGTCGAGCGCCTGCAGATCTCGATCGCCTTGAGCGAGGCGCCCAGGATCGCCGGCGCGACCGAGTTCGAGAACAGGTACGGCCGCGACCGCTGCCGCAGCATCGCCACGATCTCGCGCGCTGGCGCTGGTGTAGCCGCCGCTCGCGCCCCCCAGCGCCTTGCCGAGCGTGCCGGTGAGGATGTCCACGCGGCCCATCACGTCGCGGTATTCGTGCGTGCCCCGGCCGCTCTTGCCCAGGAAGCCGACGGCGTGCGAGTCGTCCACCATCACCAGCGCGTCGTACTTGTCCGCCAGGTCGCAGACCGACTTCAGGTCGGCGATGATCCCGTCCATCGAGAACACGCCGTCGGTCGCGATCAGCCGGAACCGCGCGTCGGCCGACTCCTTGAGCTTCGCCTCCAGGTCGGCCATGTCGTTGTTCTTGTAGCGGAGCCGTCGCGCCTTGCAGAGCCGGATGCCGTCGATGATCGACGCGTGGTTCAGCTCGTCGGAGATCACCGCGTCCTCGGGGCCGAGGATCGTCTCGAACAGCCCGCCGTTGGCGTCCCAGCACGACGAGTAGAGGATCGTCTCCTCCGTGCCGAGGAAATCGGTGATCGCTCGCTCCAGCGCCTTGTGCGGCTCCTGCGTGCCGCAGATGAACCGGACCGACGCCATGCCGTTGCCCCAGTGGTCGAGCGCCTCGTGCGCCGCCTTGACGACCTCGGGATGATCGGCCAGGCCCAGGTAGTTGTTCGCGCACATGTTCAGCACGTCGGGCCGGCCCGGCACGCCGACGTGCGGCGCTGCGGCGTGCTCAGCACCCGCTCGCTCTTGAAGAGGCCCGGCCTTGCGGATCTCGTCGAGCTGGCCGGCCAGGTGGTCCTTGATGGCTCCGTACATCGTGCTTACCCCTCGTTCCAGGTCAGGATCACCTTGCCCGACTCGCCCGACTTCATGGCGTCGAAGCCCTTCTCGAAGTCGCGGAATCCGTAGCGGTGGGTGATGACCGGCGTGATGTCCAGGCCCGACTGGAGCATCACGGTCATCTTGTACCAGGTCTCGTACATCTCGCGGCCGTAGATGCCCTTGATGGTGATCATGTTGAAGACGACGGCGTTCCAGTCGATCGCCATCTCGCGGGTGGGGATGCCGAGCATGGCGATCTTGCCGCCGTGGCACATGGCTGGCGAGCATGTCGCGGAACGCGTCGGGGTTGCCCGACATCTCCAGGCCGACGTCGAACCCCTCCTTCATGCCGAGCTCTTCTGGACGCTCGTCGATCGTCCGCTCGCGGACGTCGACGGCCAGCGTGGCGCCCATCTTCCTGGCGAGCGCCAGCCGGTACGGGTTCACGTCGGTGACCACGACGTGCCGCGCCCCGGCGTGCCGGGCGACCTCGACGGCCATGATCCCGATCGGGCCGGCGCCGGTGATCAGCACGTCCTCGCCCAGCACGTCGAACTGGAGCGCCGTGTGCACCGCGTTGCCGAACGGGTCGAAGATCGCCTGCACGTCGCGGGGGATGCTGGGGTCGTGCGACCCAGACGTTGGTCATCGGCAGCGACGAGGTACTCGGCGAACGCGCCGGGGCGGTTCACGCCGATCGCCCTTGGTGTCCTTGCAGAGGTGCCGGCGGCCGGCCAGGCAGTTGCGGCAGCGGCCGCAGACGACGTGCCCCTCGCCGCTGACGATCTCGCCGACGTGGAAATCCTTGACGTTCGAGCCGACCTCGACGATCTCGCCGACGAACTCGTGCCCGACCACCATCGGCACCGGGATCGTCTGCTGCGCCCAGGCGTCCCACTCCTAGATGTGCACGTCGGTCCCGCAGATGCCCGTGCGCAGGACCTTGATCAGCACGTCGTTGATCCCGATCCGCGGGACCGGCACCTCCTCGAGCCAAAGACCGGGCTTGGCCTCCCTCTTCACGAGGGCCAGCATCGTCTCCATCTTGGCGATCCCTTTCCAACTTCTGTTCGGCGGCCATTGCGGCCATCGCGGCCATTCGGTGCGGCGATCGGTGCGCTCGCGTCGCATGTTGAAGGCTAACCGCGACGCGCCGCGGCTGCAATCCTCGGCCCGCGTCGATCGGCCGGCGACGCGGGCTGGCCGGCCGGGGTAAGATGACAGCATGGGATCGTTATCTGCGCCGAGAACCTGGAGCGGCTCCGGGCCGGCGGGACCTGGGACGTCGTGGTCATCGGCGGCGGCTCGACCGGGCTGGGTGCCGCCGTCGACGCGGCCGCGCGGGGCTACCGGACGGCGCTGCTTCGAGGCCCGCGACTTCGCCCAGGGCACGTCGAGCCGCAGCACCAAGTTGATCCACGGCGGCGTGCGCTACCTGGCGCAGGGCGATATCCCCCTGGTCCGCGAGGCGCTGCACGAGCGCGGCCTGCTGTTCCGCAACGCCCCGCACCTGGTCCACCGCCGCGAGTTCGTCGTGCCGGCCTACCGCTGGCTCGACCTGCCGTTCTACGGGATCGGGCTGAAGGTCTACGACCTGCTGGCCGGCCGGTCGAACCTGGGCGGCCTCGCGGCGGATCCGGCCGGCCGAGGTGGTCGAGCGGCTGCCGACGATCATCACCCGCGGCCTGCGCGGCGGGATCGTCTACACCGACGGCCAGTTCGACGACGCCCGGCTGGCGATCACGCTGGCGCGGACGTTCGTCGACCTGGGCGGCGCGGCGCTGAACCACGCCCCGATCGTCGGGTTCACGCGACGCGGCGGCCGGATCGACGCGGTCGCTCGTCCGCGACGACGAGACCGGCGAGGAGCTGACCGATTTCGGCCCGCGTCGTGGTCAATGCGACCGGTGTGTTCGCCGACGCCCTCCGCCGGCTCGACGACCCCGGGACCGCCGCGGCCCCGCTGCTGACGCCCAGCCAGGGGACGCACATCGTGCTCGACCGCTCCTTCCTGCCCGGGACGAGCGCGCTTCTGGTCCCGCGCACCGACGACGGCCGCGTGCTGTTCACGATCCCGTGGCACGACCGGGTGCTGGTCGGTACGACCGACACGCCGGTCGCCGAGCCGTCGGTCGAGCCCCGGCCGGGCGGCGACGAGATCGCCTACCTGCTCGATTACGTCGCCCGATACCTGGTGAAGCGTCCCGGGCCCGAGGACATCCGCAGCACGTTCGCCGGCCTGCGGCCCCTGCTCCGCGGCCACCACCCCGGCGAGGGGGACATCGGCGCCGCGACGGCCCGGCTCTCGCGCGAGCACGCGGTCGTCGTCTCCCCGACGGGCCTGGTCACGGTGACCGGCGGCAAGTGGACGACGTATCGCCGGATGGCGGCCGACGCGATCGACCACGCGATCCCGGTCGGCGGCCTGGAGCCTCGCCCCTGCGCGACCGCCGAGCTGAGGCTGCACGGCTGGGACGACCGCGCGCGGGCGACGGTCCGGAGGACCCGCTGGCGTTCCAGGGCAGCGACGGCGACCTGGTTCCGCGCCCTCGCCGCCGAGCAGCCCGGGTGGGACCGGCCGATCCACCCGAGGCTGCCCTACCGGATGGTCGAGGTCGCCTGGGCCGCGCGTCACGAGGCGGCGCGGCGGGTCGAGGACGTGCTGGCGCGGCGGACCCGCGCGCTGTTCCTCGACGCCCGCGCCAGCATCGAGGCCGCCCCGGCCGTCGCCGCGCTGCTCGCCGCCGAGCTCGGCCGGGACGACGGCCTGGCAGGCCGCCGAGGTCGCGAGCTTCCGCAAACTGGCCGAGGGCTACCTGGCCCCCTCCGGACTGTGAGCCCCGGTCGCCAACTGGCATTCGATTTGCAGTTACACCCTTTCACACGGGCCAGATCCCACGTCAACGGGCCCATACGCTCCACCGGGTTTCCGGTTGAACTGATAGATCCCCGATCGGCGATCGGGGGGAGGATTGCGATGTCCCTGCTGAAGTGGGCGGTGTTCTTCCTGGTCTTCGCGACGATCGCTGCGCTGTTCGGCTTCGGAGGACTCGCGCACGGGGCCGAGGATATCGCCAGGGTGCTGTTCTTCGTCTTCCTCGTGGTCTTCGCGTTGATCGGCGTCCTGGGGATGACGGTCTTTCGGACCGTCACCTGACGCCGGCCGCCGCGCCGACCCTCGCGAGAGATCGAGGCCCCGGCGGGGCCATCCAAGTTCCGGCCGAGTCCGGATTTGGATCGCCCCGCCGGGGCCTTTCCACGCGCGCGAGGATCGCCCGGCGCCGGGCTTTGCGACGAGTTTCGCGCGTGAATTCCGCCGATAGGCTGTTCCGGCCCGGCCGACCGGGCGTTATCCTGGAAGCCACAGCGGTCGCGGGCGCCGGCGGGCGAGCGGGCCACCCGGAAAAGGACGGGCTGACCCCAATATTCGGGGACGATGCCCGAATGGGGTACTGAGGAGGTATCCTGACCATGTCATACGGCGGAAATGCCGATCCCAGCGGAATCCAGGTGACATTCCTGGATCAAACGGGTGCCAAATCGGTCAAGGCGGTCATCGCCTTCAGCGTACCGGTGAGTCGGATCATCCCCAACATCATCACCAAGATGAGCCTGCCCGCGACCAGCCCCGACGGTCAGCCGATGAGCTACGCCCTCGACCACAAGGAAGGGGGCCGTCGGTTGCTCGAGAGCTGGACCCTCGTCGAGGGGGGCGTCCAGAATGGTGATCACCTGATTGTCTACCCCGAGGTCGTCGCCGGCTCGTCATTGATCCGGCCGACCGACCTCGGAATGTCGTCCCGTCCCGACCGGCCGGGCCGGGTTGCTCGGTCCCGCCCGCTGCGCAGCCGGCGGGAGACTCGCGACAGGTGCTCGACCCGGCGAGACCCTTCCCAGGCTGACGCAGTCGTCCAGGCGTCGAACCACCATGCATCAATCGCCCCGAATGCGCCGCCTTCACAACGATTTCGCGGCCCTCGAGCGCCTGCAGGCCGAGAGCTCGGTCTTTCGCTTCACCAGCCAGGGCGAACCGCCGCAGCAATACCGCATCCTCTTCCAGGGACGCGGGTTGTGGCGCGACCACGGTAAGGTCAAGACCCTCGACAAGCATCATGTCGAGATCAAGCTCGGGGCCTCCTATCCCCGGACGATCCCCGAGATTCGCTGGCTGACGCCGGTCTATCACCCGAATATCTCCGAGATCGGCATGGTTTGCCTGGGCGGCTACGGCACGCACTGGGTGCCGAGCGTCCAGCTCGACGAGCTCTGCACGATGCTCTGGGACATGCTGCGTTACCATAATTACGACATCCGCAGCCCGTATAACCGCGACGCGGCGCTCTGGGTGGCGCAGCAGCAGGCAATCCGGTTTCCGACCGACGCGCGGCCGCTGCGCGACCTGCGTGCCGCATTGGGCCGGGTGGTCGGCACGGCGGCGGGCTCGGGCATTGCTGGGGCGTCCGCCGGTCGCGAGCCGGGTGCCTCGGAGAGTCCGGCCCGCGCCACGGCCGGGCGGACCAGCAAGGTCCGCGACTTCGCGCAGCGGTACGCCCGTGTTTTCGGCGTCCGGCAAGACGAGCCGGAGGCCCGAGGACCCGCCGATGATGGGGCCGACGCCGGGGCCGGGGCGGCGCCGCCGGTCGTCCCCAGCGGCTCGGATCTCGGCGATCTGGTGGCCGCGGAATCGGCCGCGCCCTCGTCCGCGGAGGGGCCGGGGGGCGAGCCCGTCTTCATCATCGACCCCGAGCCCGCGCCGACGGCCTCGCACCGGCCCGCCGCCGAGCGGCCGACGTTCGCCCGCGTGCCGCAGCCCCGGACGTCGCCGCCGGCCGACGAGATCGTCTTCATCGAGTGACGTTTCGAGTGAGTGGACCCCGGACTCCGGTCCCGTCCGGGACCCGACCCTGCGCGGATTGCGACGATGCCCCTTGACCCATCCCAGACGCCCGGCCTGCAACCGGTGCCGGCCAGCGGCGTGGATCCGTCCGCGAGCGACGACGAACTGTTCGTCATCGACGACCTCGACCGCTACAGCCGCCTTCGCCTGATCTCCTGGTGGCGGCAGGAGCGGCTCCAGTCGGCCCGCGTGCTGGTCGTCGGCGCCGGGGCGCTTGGGCAACGAGGTGCTGAAGAACCTCGCGCTCGTCGGGCTCGGCACGATCATCGTGATCGACCTCGACGTCGTCGAGCCGTCCAACCTGTCGCGCTCGGTCCTGTTCCGCGCCGACGACGGCGGCCGGCCCAAGGCCGAGGTCGCCGCGCGTCGGACGGCCGAGCTCAACCCCGAGATCGCCGTCGTCCCGATCCACGGCGACGTGATCACCGACCTCGGCCTGGGCGCCTTCGCCGACGTCGACCTCGTCATCGGCTGCCTGGATAACCGCGAGGCGCGGCTCTGGGTCAACCGCCAGTGCTGGAAGGTGAGCACGCCGTGGATCGACGCGGGCATCCAGGAGATCCAGGGCGTGGTCAAGATCTTCGTGCCGCCCGACTCGTCGTGCTACGAGTGCGCCATGACCGAGCGCGACTACCAGCTCCTGAACCTTCGCTATAGCTGCCCGCTGCTCCGTCGCGAGGACATCGCCGCCGGCAAGGTCCCCACGGCGCCGACGATCGCCTCGATGATGGGGGCCCTCCAGGTGCAGGAGGCGCTCAAGGTCCTGCACAACCTGCCGGTGGCGGCCGGCAGCGCGATGGTCTACAACGGGGTCGCCAACCAGTTCTACACCACCCGGCTGCCGCGCCGCGACGACTGCCTGAGCCACGAGACCTACCCCGAGCCGGTCTCGCTGCCGCTGTCGAACGGGGCGACGGTCGCCGAGCTGTTCGCGGCGGCCCGGCCGCACGTCGAGGGGCCGCTCGAGCTGGCGCTGGACCGCGAGCTGGTGGTGGCGCTGGACTGTCCCCGCTGCGGCTGGCGGGCCGAGGTGATGCGGCCGCGGGCCAAGGTCCGCGCCTCCGAGGCGACGTGTCCCGCGTGCCGCGAGGAGGCACGGCCCGAGTTCACCAGCGCCGTGGCGGAATCCTCGCCGCTGGCCGACGTGCCGCTTGGCCGCGTGGGCATCCCGCCTTACGATATCGTGCGCGTCGACGGCCCGGCGACCTCGGGCTTCTTCCTGCTGGCCGCCGACCGCGCGGGGGGGCCAGGCCGGTGAACGGCGACGAGATCGTCTTCGGCGAGATGAAGGTCCGCGAGCCGGAGAAGCGTCCCCGGCCCGACCGCGATCGCCTGGTCGCCTGCCTCGCCTACGAGATCCCGGGCCCGACCGACCTGCCGATCTACCTCGACCGGCGGACGGCCGACGCCATCGAGCGCCATGCGCTGTCGGACACCTCGGTCGAGCTCGGCGGCATCCTGCTGGGCAAGGAGTGCGTCGACCCGGCCACCGGCGAGCCGTTCGTCTGGGTCACGCAGTCGCTCCAGGCCAAGCACTACGCCAATACGCAGGCGAGCTTCACCTACACCCACGACTCGTGGGAGGAGATCACCCGCGAGCGCGACCGGCTGTACCCGGACAGCGACATCGTCGGCTGGTACCACACGCACCCCAGCTTCGGGATCTTCCTTTCGCATCACGACCTGTTCATCCACCAGAATTTCTTCGCTCAGCCGTTGCAAGTCGCGTATGTCGTCGACCCGATCAACCAGACCCGCGGATTCTTCCAGTGGCGCGACGGCGGCCTCGCGCAGGTCGGCGGCTATTTCCTCACCGCCGACCGCGGCGACCGCGTCGCGCTGGCCCGCCTGGTCAACGACCTGGAGAACCTCCCCAATCCCGACGGCGGCGGGGGCGGCGCCCTGTCCCCTCGCCTCGAGGCGGAGCTGATCAACATGCTCAATCGACCGATGCAATCGCCGCTGACATCCCCCGTCGAGCGGGTGCAGCTCGCCACGTTCTTCGGCATGATCGGGACCTTCCTCGGCATCCTCGGCATGGCGATGGTCCTCTGGCTGTTCCAGCTCCAGTCGCGGATCCAGGATCAGAACGAGTCGCTGATGAAGCTGGCCCGCTCGGTCGACCAGCTCGGCGACAACCAACGGCTCGCGACCGACACGATCCTCCGCAAGGCCGAGGTGGAAAAGCCCGACGACTTCCTGAAGCAGTACGCCAAGTTGTCGCGCGAGCGCGATGAGGCCAAGCACAAGCTCGAGGTCCAGCGCTTCATGGCCGAGGACCAGGGCGAGCGCCACAGGACCCTGGCCGCCAAGCTCGAGAGCTACGAGAAGGGGGCCGACCAGACCAAGGAGGATGCCAAGGAACTGGCCGAGCTCCGCAAGCAGGTCGTCAAGCTCCAGGAGAGTGACGATATCAAGGGGCAGCAGCTCGACGCGCTCCAGCCCTTCCTGAAGAAGAAGGAGGGCGGCATCGAGGTCGAGGCCCTGGTCCGCCAGTACCAGCAGACCCGCGTGCTGGCCTACGCCGGCTGGATCATCAGCGTCCTGCTGGGCATCGGGCTGGTCGTTGCGTTCTTCTTCTACCGCCCCCTCCTGCCCGACGAAGCCGCGGGCGCACCGGGGCCCGACGACGGCGATCGGCCGACGCATCGGATCGTGTAGCGACCGCGCAGTTCGGGTGGCTCTCAGCCCAACGACCGGCGCCGTCCCCGGCCGATCCGATTCGGCTCTTGTGTAGGAGGGAGCTCCTGCTCCCGATCCGGTCGGCCCGACCCGGTCGGATTCGCCCCGCCCGATCGCCGGCAGGAGCCGGCTCCTACAACGGACCGGATTGGATTCGTCTCCTTGTACGAGGGAGCTCCTGCTCCCGATCCGGGCCGACCGGTCCGGGGCCGACCGGCCGCCCGGTCGGTGGACTTCGCTCCCCCGTCCGTATGCCGCCCATGGGTTACGCGTTCGAGATGGCCTCGCGATGATCCCCGCGGATCGGCACGGTCGAGGCGCTCGGGCGTTCAACGTCCCGGCTTCCAGTGCTCGATCGGCCGCGCCGCGTCGGTCGCGAACGGCAGCTCGACCCGGGCGCTGCGACCGGCCGACGCGTACAGGGCGTGCACCGCCTCGACGACCGCGCGGCCGTCGCGGCCGTCCTCGCGGGGCGCGGCCCCTCGTCGCACGCAATCGACGAAGTGCGCCATCTCCTGCGGGAAACCGTAGTTCCAGATCTCCTCGTAGATCGGGAACGACCAGCCGGCCGTGGATCCGGCCTTCTCGACGGCGTAGCCATACCCGCGCCGGGAGTACGCTCGCAACGCGTTGCCATACAGGACGTCGGCATAGGCCTGCCCCTCGCTGCCGAAGACCTCGGCGCGGTCGTCCATGCCGCCCGGCTTGGTCCAGCTCTCCTCGGCCAGGCCGACGGCTCCTCCGTCGAACGTCAGCAAGAGGATCGCCTCATCGTCGCCGTCGGTCCGGTCGCCGTGCACGTGAGTCCCCATCTGCGCGTAGACGCTGCGGATCCGTCCCTTGTTGCCGGCCGCGTCTCCCAGGATCCACCGGAAGAACTCGATCGCGTGGCAGCCCATGTCGAAGGTCACGCCCCCGCCGCTGCGGCGGGTGTCGAAGAACCAGGCGGTGTGGGGACCGTCATGCTTCTCCGACTGCTTCACCAGGTGGACCTTGCCCAGCGCGCCCTCGTCCACCAGCCGCTTGAGCCGGACGTACTTGGGGGCGAAGCACAGCTCCTCGGCGTAGCCCAGCATGACCCCGGCCTGCTCGCACGCGGCGATCATCCGGTCGCATTCGGCCAGGCTGGGGGCCATCGGCTTCTCGACGACCACGTGCTTGCCCGCCGCCGCGGCCAGGCAGGTCGCCTCGCAATGCAGGTCGTTGGGCAGGCCCAGCACCACCAGGTCGACCTCGTCGAGGTCGAGCAGGCTGCGGTAGTCGGCGAAGGCTCGCGCGATCCCGCGTTCGGCGGCGAACCGCTCGGCGCAGTCCGGGTCCGGGTGAGGCCACCGCCACCACCTCGGCACCCGTCACCTGCCGAAAGGCTTCCTCGTGGATCGCCGAGATGAACCCGGACCCGATCAGGCCGACGCGAACGGTCTCCGGCATGCTCCACCCCATCGGACATTTCCGTTCAAGGACTGCGGCCGCGACGATCGCAGCCCGACAGGTCACCCGTTCGATTCGACCCCGCGGGCCCTGACATTGTCGCGCCTCCGGCGTCGCGAGATCAAGCGCACGACGAGGCGAGGGCCGGGCCTCCGATCCCTCCCCTGCGGGAGCCCCCGGACCACCCGACCCTCGCCTTACCTGTACGCGGACGTCAACGGCCATCACATCGGTTGGCCGACGGCATCACGACGTGGACGGGTCGAGGAAGATGCCGCTGACGGCGGCGTTGGGCCCGCCGGTGTAGGTGACCACGATCTGCACGTGCCCCGACACCTTCCACTGCACGTACGCCCCGCTCTCGAACGACCAGAGCTGCTGCGTGTCGAGCACCTTGCCGGTCGAACGGGTCGATCACCTGGAACTGCTCGGTGCGGCCGGTCTTGCCCCAGTCCAGCGCGTAGAGCGACAGCAGGTGCGACTGGCCGTCGGTGACGTTGACGTCGATGGTGAAGCTCGAGCCGAACCACTGCGTCGAGTTCCGCGTCGCGCCGCCGCCCGGCGCCTCCAGCGCCCGCGCGTCGGTGGTGTTGGTGGCGGCCGTGTAGGTCGAGGCGCCGGTGACGCTGACCTTGGCGTAGGACGGCAGGCTCGGCGTCGTGCCCTCGATGTCGTAGCCCTGGCCGCCGAACGCGCCCACCCAGTTGCCCGAAGTCGTCGTGTTGTCCTTCACGAACGTCGCCGTCGAGCTGGTTGGGGTCGGAGTCGGAGTCGGGGCGGGCGTGGGTGTCGGAGTCGGGACGGGCGTTGGAGTGGTCGTAGGAGTCGGAGTAGGCGTCGTCCCCGACGTGGGGGAGTCGAGGAAGATGCCGCTGACGGCGGCGTTGGGCCCGCCGGTGTAGGTGACCACGATCTGCACGTGCCCCGACACCTTCCACTGCACGTACGCCCCGCTCTCGAACGACCAGAGCTGCTGCGTGTCGAGCACCTTGCCGGTCAACGGGTCGATGACCTGGAACTGCTCGGTGCGGCCCGTCCTGCCCCAGTCCAGCGCGTAGAGCGACAGCAGGTGCGACTGGCCGTCGGTGAGGTTGACGTCGATGGTGAAGCTCGAGCCGAACCACTGCGTCGAGTTCCGCGTCGCGCCGCCGCCCGGCACTCCAGCGCCCGCGCGTCGGTGGTATTGGTGGCGGCCGTGTAGGTCGAGGCGCCGGTGACGCTGACCTTGGCGTAGGACGGCAGGCTCGGTGCCGTGCCCTCGATGTCGTAGCCCTGGCCGCCGAACGCGCCCACCCAGTTGCCCGAGGTCGTCGTGTTGTCCTTCACGAACGTCGCCGTCGAGCTGGTTGGGGCCGGAGTCGGTGCCGGCGTGGGGGTCGGAGTCGGTGCCGGCGTGGGGGTCGGAGTCGGTGCCGGGGTCGGCGTCGGAGTCGGTGCCGGCGTGGGGGTCGGAGTCGGGGCCGGCGTCGGCGTGGGGGTCGGTGCCGGCGTGGGGGTCGGAGTCGGTGCCGGGGTCGGAGTCGCCGGGTCGAGGAAGATCCCACCGATTACCGCACCACCGTACGTCAGGTTCGTCGCCTTGATCTCGACATTACCGGTGACATTCCACGACAGGTACTCGCCGCCGGAGAAATCCCAGATCGACCGGGAGTCGATCACTGCGCCAGTCGTGGGGTTGATGAGCTGGAATTGCTCGCTGCGCCCCCGAGTTGTCCCAGTCCACCACGTACAGGGTCAGCTCGTGGGTCAGCTTGTCCGTGAGGTTCACGTTGATGGTGAAGTTGGTGGCGGACGTCCACTCGATCGCGGTCCGGCTCGATCCGTTGGCCGTCTCCAGCCCGCGGGTATCGGTGGTGGTCGAGGCGAAGGTGAGGAGGCTCTGGCCGCTCATCGAAATCGAGGCGTATGACGGCAGGCTGGAGGTCTGGCCCGCGATGTCCTCACCCTGCGACCCGAATGTCCCCACCCAGTTCCCCAGCGCGGTCCCGTTGATCTGGGTCACTCCGCTCGGTACCGCGGGAGGAGTGTCGAGGAACACGCCGCTGATCACGGCGTCCGGGCCGGAGAGGCTCGTCACCTTGATTACCACGTTCCCTGTCACGGCCCACTGGAGGAACTCGCCGGTCGTGAACGACGAGATCGTCTCGGTGTCCAGCACGCTCCCGGTGACCGCGTTCAGCACCTGCACCCGCTCGGAGCGTCCCTGCGCATTGCCGTCCACGGCGTAGATCGCCAGGTCGTGGGTCTTGCCGTCGCCGAGGTTGACGTTGATCGTGAAGCTGCTGCCCGACCACGCCTGCGCCGACGCCCCCACTCCGTCGGGCTCGCTCATCCCGCCCACGGCCGTCGTGTTGTCCGCCCAGGTCGTCTGCGACGCACCCTTGACGCTCACCGTCGCGTACGACGGCAGCGCCGAGATCCCGCTCGCCAGCGCGTATCCCTGGCCGCCGTAGTAGCCGATCCAGTTCCCCTGCGTCCCCGTGTCCTTCAGCAGCAGCGACGCCGACGGGCTGTCTCCCACCACCGTCACCGTCGTGCTCGCCGACGCCTTGGTTCCCTGACTATTCGCCGCCGTCAGCGTCACCGTGTAGGTCCCCGACACCGCCGGCAGCACGTACGAATCGCCCGTTTGCGTCGAGATCACCTGGCCGTTCTGCGAGACCTGCCACGTCAGCGCGTACGGCTGCGTCGAACCGAAGTTCGAAGTCGAGACCAGCCGCGCGTCGGCCCACACCGCATGGTCGTTCGCCGCCGTGCTCCCCGGGGCCGCCTCGACCACGAGCGTCAGCTTCTGCACGCCCGCCACGTTCACGTCGATCGGCACTCCCGACGACCCCGACGACTCCACCGGCGACTGGTACAGCAGGCTGCCGTCGCCGTACACCTGGAACACCACCGACGACGCCGACGACCCGTCGCCGTCCACGCCGATCGTGGCGTCGAACCGCGAATACGCGCCATTCGAGCGCAATCGTCGTCAACGACCCGCCCGTCATCCCCAGGCCCCGCGCATACGAGACCCCGCCCAGGCCGATCGGGTTGCCCAGGCTGTCAATATCATCCTTCACCGTCCCGGCGGTCGTCGTCGGCGTCAGGGTGCTGGCGTAGGTGACCCCGTCGCCGTCGTACTCCAGCGCCGTCGGCGCGTCAACGGTCGCCGGCTGGCCGAAGACCGCCTGCTGCGCGAACTGCGCCAGCGTGAACCCGGCCGGGCTGAGGCCCTGCCGCATGATGTTCAGGTCGGCCCAGCTCACCGTCCCGTCGTCATTGAAGCTGCCCTGCGTCCAGTAGGCGTTGCCGAGCCCGTAGTTCGCCGCGATCGCCTGGAAGTCGGCGTCGTCCACCGAGCCGTCGAGGTTGGCGTCGCCCGGCTGGTACAGGTACGACACGATCCCGTCGTACTCCTGGCTGCCGGCGTCGGTGACGTTATCGATGATGCCCCAGAGCCCCCCGGTGGTGTTCTGGTTGGTGAGCTGGTAGAGGTCGAACAGGCCGCCGCCGACCGCCTGCCAGTCGGCGAGGTACTGCCGGTAGAGCTGGTACATCCGCGGGTCGTTCATCGCCTGCTGCATGAGGTCCAGGTCCGTCGAGTTCGTGGTCAGCCCGGGCCGCCCTCGTAGCCGATCAGCCGGACCCCGTACTGCTTGGCCACCGCCGCGTCCTGCTGCATCCAGGGGACGACGTCCTTGGTCATGTAATTCTGCAAGTTGGCGAAGAACGTGGTCAGCGTCGTCCCGGCGGCGATCGGGCCGTTGAAGCTGAAGTACGGCGCCACCGACGTGCCGTAGACGTAGCTCGAGGGCGCCCCGTACTGCGCCTGGATGAACTGCAGCTCGTACTGCTGGAACTGGGTCCACGACGCCTGGCCGCCCAGGATCGGCCGCACCCGCGCGGCCGCCGAGCCGAAGACCTGGTCGAAGATCTTGGCGTCGGCCACCAGCGAGTAGGCGCTCTGCTGCGCCACGAGCTGGTACTGGCTCAGTGACTGGTTCAGCAGCGAGTTCTTCGCGGCCGCGGCGGCGATCTGGCCGTAGGCCGCGAACCCGCCGTTCCAGTCCTCGTTGCCATACTCGAAGTAGACGTTGAGGTTGGAATCGAGCTTTGTGTTGACGAGCTGCGCCAGGCTCTGGACGAATTGCGGAGTGGCCAGCGCCGGGATGTTGATCCACATGTCCTTCTGCGACTCGTTGGCCAGCTCGATCATGTCCTCGTAGGGGACGCCGCCGTCGCCGTTGGTGATGAAGGCGTTGGGCTGGACGCGGTCGGACCAGTTGGTGACCGTCGAGTTGTTGGTCTGCTCCCAGTTGAGGAAGCGGATGTCGGAGAAGGGCTTGAGCGACTGGATGAATTGGGGTGTGAACATCGGCACGGATGTAGTGCCGTTGCCGTAGCCGGGGAGCATGAGATGGAAGTTGTCCATCGGGTCGGCCGGGTTGACGCCGGTCACGATCATCGACACCTTCTCGTTGGCGAGGGAGGTGTGGGTGATCTCGACGGTGCCGGTGGTGACGCCGTTGGAGACGGTGACGGGCCCGACGATCTGGGCGTAGTTGCCGAACGCGACGGTGCCGCTGCCGGTATAGCTGAACTGGTAGTCGCCGACGGGATCGTTGGCGACGTAGATCGAGGTGTAGGCGTTCTCGAGGGGATAGCCGTCGGCGGAGAGGGTCATGGGGTTGGTGGTGCCGTACCGCGACCAGGCGAGGGCGTCGTTATGCAGGTCGGTCCAGATGGGGTTGCCGACGCTGGCCCAGTTGAAGTCGAGGCTGACGCCGACCGGATACGAGCTGAGGGCCAGCCGCGGCTCGAGGCCCTCGGCACGGGGGCGGAAGGCGGCGCGCGGCCTCGGGCGTCGACGGGTCCGGAATCGATCCAGGAAACTCATGGTGTACTCGTTCCTCGGTTGCGGCGACGGCCAACGGGGCCGGCGCGATCGTGGTGGCACCGCGATCCGGCGCACGGGGTACGCGGACAGGACCGCTCCGACGCGGGGCCGGTGGAAAAGCTCACGACGCTGGGTGCATGGCCGCGACCGCCCCTAAGGGACGGGGTCGCAACCGGTTCATCAATGCTTTGGTGTTTGGATCAGATGCAACGAATGGGATTCGGATCGGCCGCGGGAAACCGGGGCGGATCTTCGACCGACTTTCGGGAGGTTTCCGGCCCGAGGCGAGCATTGCCCCGCCGGGCCGCATCCTGCGGCTCTCCCTACCACTCCATCGAGCTTGGGCTCGTTTCGCCGTCACGAATCTCGGCCCGCAAACCATCGGGCCAGTCGTCGTCGAGTCGTGGCCCGCTGCACGCGTGGGCCCCGTGAGGCGGCCGACATCTGCCGCACGCCACGGTATCGCCATCGAGGCGATGCATTCAACTGTGTCAACACAGCTCTGTGAACGTATCCTAGAGCAAAGACAAGTTGAATCGCTTGTCAGTTGATAGGATAGCGGGCGTCTGGCGGGAAGGCAAGTGGGATGATGCGAAGCCCGTTCGCTGGTTCGGGCGCGGGTGCCGGGCCGGGCGCGGCGACCGCAGCTTGCTCCCTCCACCCCGGTCTCCGCCCCGGATCGGGAGCAGGCCGAGGGTGGGGTCCACGCCGCGGACCAAACGGCGCCGCGGGCCATTTGCGGGTGGGGTATTCCGGCGCGGCCCGGGGCGGTTATCATGAAACATGCCGGCGGGGCGCGGCGAGCCGGCCCGCATCGCCCGCTTGCGGGGTGACGGACGACGCGAGCGGGGCGAGGAAGACGGGACGTGCGGGCCGGACGCCCTCCGCTCCGCGTGTCCCCGACGTGAATGGAGCCAGGATCTCAACCCGAGGCGCTCGGTCCATCCCGCGGCACCGAGCGGCGCCCGGAAAGCTCGAGAGGTCTTTCGGTCAGGCGTAGGCATGGTCCGCCCGCGATCGAGGGTCTGTTCCTCGAGCGGGGGGGCCGGGCACCTGCCCGGCCGCGGCCGTCGGAGAGGCCCGCTCGCCGGCAGGCTCGGCCTCCCGAATACGGCCCTTCGGGGGCGGACGCCGGGAGATTTCCGCAGCGTTCGGTCGTCAGTCGCCCCTGGCCCGGATACGGGAGAGGGGCGCAGTCCGCCATCCGTCGAACTTTTCGTGGAACTCGCGGCCCACACCGGGCGTCCAATCATGATGATGTCGCGGTCCTCGGACGATCTCAGCCTCGTCGAAGCCTGTCGTGCCGGACGGACGGAGGCCTTCAGCCTGCTGGTCCAGCGGTACCAGGGGCGACTCTACCCCACGATCACGAGGCTGATCGGCTCGCCCGAGGACGCCGAGGACATCCTCCAGGACGCGTTCGTCCGCGCCTTCGAGAAGCTCGACCAGTTCCAGGGGGACAGCTCGTTCTACACGTGGATCTACCGGATCGCGGTGAATCTGGCGCTTTCGGGCCATCGACGCCGGCGGGTTCGCTCGGCGCTGCGGCTTGCCGGTCCCGGGTTCGCCGGCGCGCGGCTCGCACCCCGCCGACGAATCGCTCGAGGCCGACCCGGCCGCGCCGCTCGAAAGGGCCGAGCGCGAGCGGATGGTCAAGGCGGCCCTCGATCGCCTCGGCCCCGAGCACAGGGCGGTGATCATCCTGAAGGACTTCGACGGCCGCCGGTACGACGAGATCGGCGCCATCCTGGATATCCCCGTGGGTACGGTCCGCAGCCGGCTGCACCGTGCCCGTTGCGAGCTCCGCACGCAGTTGCGAGGCCTGGTCGACGAGCCGCTCGCCGTGCGACAGGGGGCGACCGGCGAACCCTGATCCATCGCGGCGTCGATTTCCCGTCCGGATTGTCCCGGACCGGCGAGGCCACCCCGGGTACGAGGCCCGAACCACTCGGCCCCTTTTCCCGAAGACCAGAACCATGACCCTCGACGACGAATCGATCTTGAGTGCCTACCTGGATGGCCAGCTCGGCCCGGAGGAGCAGCAGGCCGTCGAGTCGGCCGTCTGCGCCGATCCCCGGCTCGCCGAGGAGCTTCGGAGCCTGGCCGCCCTGCGCGACCTGGTGGCCGGGCTGCCCCGCGAGGCGCCGATCGGACCTGACCGGCCGCGTGATGCGGCGGGTCCGCCGCTCGCGTCGCGGTCGCCGGGCGTGGGGGATCATCGCCTGGGGCCCGGCCCGTGCTGCCGGCTCGTCGGCATCGCCGCCGGCGTGCTCGCCCTGCTCGCCCTGCCGTGGTGGCTCCATCTGGGGCATAGGCCGGCCGGCGACGGGCTGGCGGCCGGCAATGCGTGGGACGCCGTCGATCCGGCGGCCCGCCCCGCCGTCTCCGAGCGGCTCTGGCCCCACTTCGCCGGCCGTGGCCCCGGCGCAGGCCGGGCCGCCGGCCCATCGACCCGAGGATCGCGCCCGCGCCCGGCGGCCGAGGCCGGACCCGGCTCGCCCGGCGGCGAGCTGCTGCACGTCCGCGAATACCTCGACAACCCCAGGCTCCGCCGGATCTTCGTCGTCTCCGACCTCGACGACGACTCCGCCCGCCGCCAGGTCGCCAGCATCGTCGAGCAGACCACGCGGTTCAACTTCTACAAGTTCACCATCTCGCAGGGGATCGTCATCGACCCCCGCCATCCCGACCAGGCGACCGTCTTCGCCCTCGCCGTCGGCCCTCGCGAGCTCGAGGACCTGCGCGACGGCTTGCGAGCCGCGCTGAAGGGCCGCGTCGAGGAGACCGACGTCGAGCCGGCCGTCGTTGCGCAGCTCGCCGACATCGGCCAGGTCGAGGCCTGTCGACCGGCCCCGGCCTCGCCCATGGCGATCCCCGGCGACGCCCTGGCGCTGAAGCGGGCCGAGGACGCCGGCGCGGCGGCCGACGGCGTCGCGCCGCCGCCCGCCAGGATCTTCGGTCCGGCAGAGCATCACGCCTTGCCGACACCCGAGCAGGAGCGCAGCTCGCCCCGCTTCGAGGTCGCCAATGGCACCCGGCCGAAGGCATCCGGCGCCGACACCCAGCCCGGGCCCGGACTCCCCCGCGCCGGCGACCAGGCCGAGGAGCCCGTCGTCGTCCTGGTCTGGGTCGCGCGTGCGCGGCCGGGCTCAGCGCCCCGGTCGTCGGGTGTCGGGGCCGGGATCGTCGCCCGGCATGGCTGCAACAACCCATCGCTCCTCGCCGGCCGACGGCCGACAACCTCGCGCACGGGTCTGTCACCCCGCGTGCTCCAGGTCGTATGATATCCTTACGGTCATCACCTCCGCCGGCGAGGCGGGCAGCCCCCGACATTGGGGGATCGTTGCGATTGAGGGACTGCCGGTCGTGAACATGATCCAGGTGGAGCGGCTGTCGAGGCGATTCGGGTCGTTCATGGCCGTGGACGACGTGAGCTTCGCGGTGGGCAGCGGCGAGGTCGTCGGCCTGCTCGGGCCCAACGGGGCCGGCAAGACGACGACCATGCGGATGCTCACGACGTTCCTGACGCCGACCAGCGGCGCGGGCCGTGCTGGCGGGCACGACGTGCTCGACGAGCCGCTTGAGGTCCGTCGCAAGCTGGGATACCTGCCCGAGAGCGTCCCGCTATACGGCGAGATGCGGGTCCGCGAGTTCCTCCGCTTCCGCGCCCGACTCAAGGACGTCCCCCGGTCGAACCTGCGCCGGGCGATCGCCGAGGTCATCTCCCGATGCCGGCTCGAGGAGGTCGAGAACCGGATCATCGGCCAGCTCTCGCGGGGCTATCGCCAGCGGGTCGGGCTGGCCGAGGCGCTGTTGCACGACCCGCCGATCCTGATCCTCGACGAGCCGACCTCGGGCCTGGACCCGATCCAGATCCTCGAGGTCCGGGCGCTGATCCGCGAGCTGGGGGCCCGGCACACGATCCTGCTGTTGACCCACATCCTGCCGGAGGTCGAGGCGGTCTGCGGCCGCGTGATCATCATCGCCCGGGGTCGGATCGCCCTGGACTCGCGGCTGGAGGAATTGCAGCGCGAGAGCACCGTGATCGTCGAGGCCCGCGGCCCGGCCGAGGCCATTCGCAACGCGATCCAGTCGATGCCGGGGGTCGAGCGAGCGGTCGCCGACGGCGAGGACGGCGCCGTTCGCCGGCTTGCAGGTCCGCACCCGGGACGGGCAGCGATCTCCGAGAGGCGATCGGCCAGCGGCTGGTCGCCGCCGGCTATCCGATCCGCCGGCTCGACCTGCGTCGCAGCTCGCTGGAGGAGCGGTTCATCCAGGCCGTCAACCGCGAGGCGCTCGCCGACGCCCGTAGCGAGGCCTCCTGATCCGTCCCCATCCGATCCGATCCAAAGTGAGCCGACTCCACCTATCATGACGATGCGACACATCAACATCCTGCTGAGGCGCGAGCTCGCGGCCTATTTCCTGGCGCCGATGGCGTACCTGATCCTGCTGGCCTTCCAGCTCATCGCCTTCTGGAACTTCTGGGACCTGGTCGACACGCTCAGCCAGCCGCAGCGCGCCTGGATGGAGTTCTCCAGCCTGAACGATCCGATGACCGGATACGTCTCGGAGAGCCTGGCGTTCTGGGTCGCCGTCCTCGTGGCGGTCCCCGCGCTGACGATGCGGCTGCTGGCCGAGGAGCGGCGGTCCGGGACGATCGAGACCCTGCTGACCCTGCCCGTCACCGAGGCCCAGGTGGTGGTGGCCAAGTGGCTGGCCGGGGTCATCATGTACCTGGTGCTGCTGCTGCCGTTCGTCATGTACCTGCCGTTCCTGTACTACCAGGCGCGGTTCCATTTCGACGTCGGGCCGCTGGCCGCGCTCCTGGCCGGGCTGACGACGATGGGGATGATGTTCGTGGCCCTGGGGCTGCTCCTGAGCGCCATGACGCGTAACCAGATCGTGGCGGCGATCTGGACGTTCGTGGCGATGCTGATGATGATCGTGGTGGTGCCGCTGCTCATGCTGTCGGCGGTCCGTCGGCAGGGCGGCTGGATCGAGGCCGCGCAGTTCACGTCGATCTATCACCAGATCCGCGGCCTGGCGCTCGGCAGGCTGGACCTGCGGCACCTGGCCCTTCACCTGTCGGTCTGCGTGCTGCTGCTGAGCCTGACGGTGAAGGTCGTGGCGGCGCGGGGGAATCGTTGAGCGCTCGCGGCGGCCCGGGCGTGGCTGTCGGCGTGGGGAAGTCGGTCGAGGACGGCGGGACGCGGTCGGAGCGGGAGAACCAGCGGCGATGAGCGAGCGGGTCTTCAGGTTCATCATCCAGGACGCATGGCTCGTCGGCCTGGCGCGTGGGGGCGTTCGTGGTGCTCATCTGGGTGCTCCGCGGCGCAGTGCCGGGCAAGTCCGTCGAGGGCGAGTCGGATTCGGACTCGAACTCGGACTCGGATTCGCCGCGACGCCTCCATCCCGATCGGATCGTCTTCGGCGTGGCCACCGGCCTGGTCCTGATCCTGGTCGGTGCCGGCGTGGCGATCGGCCGGGGCATCCCCTGGTCGCTGCCCGTCTTCGCCGCCGGGTTCGGTCTGGTGCTGTTCCTGACCGAGGATCAACCGACGCTATCGCCATTCCAGCCCGACCGTGCGCCGGCACGATCGACGTCTCCAGCTCATTCATGGACCTCGCGCTCCTGGCGGGCATCCTGATCGTGGCCAACGTGCTGGCGTTCCGCTACGGCGGCCAGCCGATGGACATGACCAGCGAGGGCGCCGTATTCGCTGACCAAGCTGAGACGTCGACCAGCTCAAGGCGCTGGATCGGCCGCTGACCTTCACCCAGATCACCGGCCGAGGCCCGCTGGCCGAGGCCTATCGACCGCGGGTGCGAGCAGCTCCTCGATGCCTACGCGGTCGATCCGCCCCGGGCTGATCCGGATCGTCGACCTCAACCCCTACGAGGACCTGCAAGGCGCCGAGGAGTGGCGAAGCGGGCGCCCCGAGATGGCCCTGCTCCGCGGCGGCGGCGTCGTGATCGAGTACGGCGCGACGGCAGACGCCGCCGATCGTGATCCGCAACCAAGAGCTCTTCGATCCCCCGTTGATCGGCCAGCTCGGCGGCGGCTCCGACCGCTTCGACCGGGCCTTCCGGGGCGAGGACGCGATCACCTCGGCGCTGCTGAGGCTCCGCGAGGGCAAGGTCGTGAAGGTGGCGTTCACCACCGGGCACGGCGAGCCGAGGCTCGACGATTCCGGCCTGCAGCGGGCTGGGGAACTGGCGGGCCCGGCTGATCCGCGTGGGTTACAAGGTCGTCGAGCTGCACCTCGTCGAGAACGAGATCCCGAGTGACCTCTCATTGCTGGTGGTGGTGGGCCCGGTGGACCCGTTCAAGCCGGACGAGATCGCCCGGATTCGCGGCTATGCCGACCGCGGCGGGCCGATGCTGATGCTGCTGAGCAACCAGCATCCCACCGGCCTCGAGGAGCTCCTCAAGTCGTACAACGTGGAGGTCGGCAAGGGGCGGGTCCTCGACACCCGGGCCAACTTCAACGGTGACTGGCAGCTCGTCTTCGCCGCGTCGCGCAGCGGCGCAGAGCACCCGATCTCCGCGGCGATGTCCTCCGACCGCTCGGTGGTGCTGCCCTACGCCGCCCCGATCCACGTGGCCGGTCAACCGACAAGGGCGGGCGGCCCGGGCTCCGGCGACCCGGTGGACAAGGAGCTGGTCCCCACGGCGATCCTCCAGACGGGGCGGACGTCCTGGGTCGAGACCGACCTCAAGGACCCGCGGCCGACCCTCGACCGCTCATCGGCCGACGAGCCGGGGCCCGTGACCGTCGGCGTCGCGGTCGCCCGCCGCAAGGCGGCGGGCAAGCCGCCGTCGGCGTCGGCAACCCCGCCCGAGGAGCAGCCGAGGCTGGTCCTCTTCTCCTGCCCGATGATGGCCGTGAACCAGTCGCAGGACATCGCGCCGGCGAACCTCGACCTGCTGATGAACGCGGCGGGCTGGCTTCGCGGCAGCCCCAGCGACACGATGGGGATCTCGCCGCACACCCACACCGCCCTGACGCTGGTGGTCAACCCGCAGCTCCGCTCGCGGCTGATCCTGATCCCGACGGTCACGGCCATCCTGTTGATCATCGCCATGGGTATCATTGTCTACGTCGCACGGCGGGAATGATGAAAGCCAACAGAACCATCGTGCTTTTCGTGCTCTTCGTCGCCGCGCTCCTGACCCTGTGGGGCCTCGACGTGGGCGGGTTCCGTCCAACCATCGAGGTCGAGCGCCGCGCCGCTGGGTCCTGCCGGACATCAACGAGATGCCCGTGGAAGCGATCCGGCGGGTCGCGATCGACCGCGGCGACGAGCACCTGGTGTTCGAGCGCCAGGGCAAGGGGCCGGGCCACTGGCAGATGATCCAGCCGCGCGACGTGGCGGCCGAGCCGTCGCGGCTGGAGGCACTGGTCCGCAACCTCAAGGAGCTGACCGCCGTCCCCGACGCCGGCACGGTCCAGGGCGAGCCGAAGCGGTTCGGGCTCGAGCCCCCCGGCGCCACCATCCGGCTCTACGCCGGCCCCGCCGATCGGGGCTCGGCGTCGTCCGAGCGTCCCGTGGCCGAGCTCGAGCTGGGCAAGGTCGAGTCGGCCCGCTCGATCCGTTTCGTCCGCCCCGGCGGCGGCGGGATGACGGTCGTCGACTCGCACATGCTGTCGGGCGTCGACCGGCCGGTCGACGAGTCGGCGCGAGCCGAACATGATGGGCGTGCCGACGTTCCAGGTCGCCGCCGTCAAGATCACCCGGCGCGACCCATCGGGCGCGGCCCGGACGATCCGCGCCGAGCGCGAGCGCTCGGGCCGATGGCGGCTCATCGAGCCGCTCCAGGTGCCGGCCAACGGCGTCCGGATCGAGAGCCTGCTGGGCGCCCTGGCGTCGCTGCGCGTGGCCGAGCCGCCCAGGGGGTTCGTCGCCGACAACGTCAAGGATCCCGCCCGCTTCGGCCTGGCCGAGCCGGCGGTGACCGTCGAGCTGACGACGGCCGCCGACCCCCCCGCCCGGCTGGTGCTCGACGTCGGCAAGCCCGACCCCGACCGGCCCGAGCGGGTGTACGTCCGCCAGGGCGGGCAGGACGACGTGGTCGAGGTCGAGGCCCGGGCCCTCTCCGAGATCCCCGACAGCGCCACGGCCCTGCGCAGCCAGGAAGTCGCCGAGATCAACCCGGCGGCCGTCGACCGCTTCGAGATCCAGACCGCGACCGACCTGTTCCGCCTCGAGCGTGACGCTGGCGGCTGGAAGATCACCTCGCCCAAGCCCGAGCGCGCCGACCCCCAGACCGTCCGCAAGTTCCTCGACCGGATGGCCGGCCTCCAGACCAGCGAGTTCCTCGAGCCGCGGGTCGTCCCCGACCAGATGCTCAAACCCCCGGTCATGACGGTCCGCGTCTATCAGAAACCCCGGCCATCCGACGCACGCCAGGCCGACGGCGGGTCGACGCTGGCGCTGAACCTGCACACGGGCCGGCACGACGTCGCTCGGAAGGTGGTCTTCGCCCGCCTCGAGGGGGACAACGTCCTCCTCGCCCTGCCCGACAACCTGCTCGAGGTCCTGCCGACGACCCCGCTGGCCTTCCGCGACCTCTCGATCGTGACGGATCGGCCCGATAAGATCACCCGGCTGGTCGTCCGCCGCGCCGGTCGGGTCGACGAGATGATCCCCGACCCCGACCTGAAGGCGCCCAACGCCTGGCGGATGCTCCGCCCGATCGAGGCCCGCGCCGACGGCGCCACGATCACTCAGGTGCTGGTGGCGCTCTGCGGCCTGCGCGGCGAGGAATACGCGGCGCTCTCGGTCGGCAACGGCCGGGTGTTCGGCCTCGACCAGCCCTTGATGGAGATCGACTGGGAATCGAACGGCTCGCACTTCCTCAAGATCGGCCGCGCGGTCCCGCGCACCACCGACTTCTACGCGGTGGCCGACGGGCAGCCGATGGTGTTTACCCTCCCCGAGCGGACCATCCGCTTGCTGGACGCCGAGTTCCACGACCATCACGTGATGGCGTTCCCTGTCGAGCGGGCCGGCCGGGTCGTGCTCCGCTTCAACGGCCGCACGGTCAACCTGCACCACCGGCCGCCGGAGGCCCGCGGTCAGATCGAGTGGGTGCCCGACTCGATCGCCGACGCCCAGGGAATTGACCTCTCGCGGATCAGCTCGCTGATCGCGACGATGGCCAACCTCCAGACCAAGCAGTTCATCCAGTACGAAGGTGAGCTACCCCCCCGCACCGGGCTGTTGAACCCCCGGCTCAAGGTCGAGGTGAGCCTGGGACCGAAGGACCCGGTGCGCGTCCTCCGCATCGGCGCCAACGCCGGTGAGGGCGAGGTCTGTGCGGCCATCGGCACTGGTCCGACCGGGGCGGCCTTCTTCCTGCCCGGTCCCCCGTGGAACGACCTGATCCGCTCGGGCGAGCGGCTCGATCCACTGCCCGACGATGTCTTTGCGACCCCCGAATAGGCCGCTGCGACCGCGCCGGCGCATGCCGGATCGGAAATAGCCGTAGATTCCTCCCTCCGATCGCCGATTGAGGAAAGCGGCGGGCTCAGCCCCGACACGCCCTCGAGCCGACCGGCGTGCCCCGGCCACCGCCCAACGGAACCGGAGAAGATCGGCAAGGACGGCTTGGGGGGACCGATCATGACGGTCGCAGGATCGACTGCGCGCCGAGCCTGGACGCGCGAGCCGCGTCAGGTGCCCGCCCGGGCGAGGATGTCCCGTCGCAAACGGTTGGCGTTCTTCGTGGCGGGGAACCTGATCGCCCTTTTCGGGACCTTCGTCGTTGTCGAGGTGGCCTTCCGGCTGTTCGCTCGCCCGCGCTACTGGATGCACACCGAGAGGCTCATGGTCGGCTCCGGTCAGACGAACGTCGGCAGGAAGTGGTGGCCGAACACGACCTATATCGTCGACGGCACCGAGTTCCGCACCGTCTTCCGCACCGACGCGATGGGCTATCGGGCCGCGCCCCGGCCCGTTCCCCCGGCCTCCGAGCACGCCTATCGGCTG
Organism: uncultured Planctomycetota bacterium; assembly: GCA_963771445.1. Lineage (GTDB taxonomy): Bacteria > Planctomycetota > Planctomycetia > Isosphaerales > Isosphaeraceae > JAKAUH01. The sequence goes on from CAVYTQ010000014.1 coordinate 146,098, forward strand.
GCCTTTGTCGGCGACTCGTTCACCGAGGCCATGCAGGTCTCCTACGAGGCCACCTTCTGCGACCGGCTGGAGGCCCTGCTGAACCAGGACGCGGCCGCCCGGCCGCGGGTTTGCATCAACTACGGCATCTCGAACACGGGCATCCTTGACTACTGGCACCGCATCGTCCACGACGTCCTGACGGCGGATCCCCCGGATGCGCTGGTGCTGTGCGTCTACCCCGGGAACGATTTCCAGCCGCCGCTGCCCGCGGACGGGTTCGGGCCCGACGGCCGGCCGCTCCGGGACTATTTCCACGAGCCCGGCTGGGGCCAGCATCTGATCGCGTGGGTCAACCTGCATACCGAGTTCGGCTTCTTCCTCCAGCGCTCGCTCCTGAGCTGGGGTTCGCGGTCGCAGCTTCCCGAGCCCCGGCTGACGGATTGGTGGACCGACCCGAGTCGTGCCGCGGACCTCGCCGACGAACCGGTGGTCCGGCGGTATCGGTCGCTCCTGACGGCGATCGACGAGGAGTGCCGGCGGCGGGGGACGAAGCTGATCGTCCTGGTCGTCGGGCCGGTGGCGAACTACTCGGCCAGGGACGGCCAGAGCCCGCTCGGCCGCATCCTGGCGAGCTGGGGCGTCGACGCCCCCGTGATCGACGTCGCGATGCGAGCCCGGGCCCGCAAGGACTGGCCGACGCTCGTCTTCTCGTTCGACGGCCACCTCAACGAGCTGGGTCACGACTACCTGGCGAACCAGGCGATCGGGCCGTTGCGCGAGCTCCTGCACGGTCAAGGCGAGATGGCCCGGCGCGTAAGCTGCCGGCCCCAGTTGATTGTCACTTTCCACCCCGAGGAAGTTACAACGAGCCGAGTCCGGGTGCTTGGAGCAGGCTGACGAGACGGAGATCGTCCGCAGATGACGCAGATGGACGCAGATGGGAGAAGCCGCGAGGTCATCGAGGACCGAAGTCGCGCCAGGACCGGTCGAACCAGGAGAGCGGGCCCGGCCGGGATTGGATCTGCGCCCATCTGCGCCATCTGCCGACAATCCTCCGGGATTCCTCTGTCTTTCGTGCTCAGCCGCATGCCTCCGGAGCGGGCCGACGGCGAGACGGGGATCGTCCGTAGATGGCGCGGATGGGCGCAGATGGAAGGGACCGCTGGGTCGTCGGGGACCGAAGTTGCGATGGGCCGGTCGCATGAGGCGTGCGAGCCGGGCCCGGATCCGCGTCGGATGCTACGGGGCGAAGTCTCCGAGCAGCCGGCCTGAGTTGTCCCTCCACTTTTCGGCCGGAGCTCCCGGCCATGGGGCTCGAACCCGCACTCGACCGATCATACCGGAATTGTAGGCAAACCCCGGCCAGATGCTTAGAGCGCCGAACAGTTGTTCGGCTCGCGGCCCAGGGCCGGCGCCCCGCCCCGGAGCGGACCGGACCGATCCGTCCGATGCGATCGGATCGGACCGGGTCGGCGGTCGTTGGGCTTCGGTCCCATCTCCTTAGGCCACCCATGCGGCACGCGCTCCAGGAGGGGGCTCTGCTCCCGATCGGGGCCGAGTCCAACCGCCGGACGGAGCCGGCTTCTCCAACGGATCGGACCTGGCGGCCCCGCTGCCCCGGTCCAGCCCGGGCGGGCCGAAGGAAACCTCCGCGCCCGGACGCCGGGGGGTTTGGAAGCCTACGCCTATTCAGGAATGACTGGCCTTATATGAACCGGCCGCGAAACATGGCCTTCGCGCCGGAAAATCTTGGAAGGGTGACCGAAAATATTTTGTGCTTACAGCCCAAAGACTTACGTCGCTAAAATGCCGCTTTTCACCGATAGGTGCATTTCAGTTTTTGCAAACCTGATACATCCTGATAGTAGGGGGAGAAAGAAGAGCTGAGGGGGTACAGGGGGCTTTGGGGGCACCGGAGTATAAAATGCATGCAAACAATCTTTCTGCCGGACCCGATGAGGTGGTTATGCGCGGCGGTCCATGCGGCCTGCCGCTCGGCCTTGCACGGCGTCACCCCTGAGGGTACCGCGGGCTGATTCCGACACCCTGCGGCGTATGCAATGAAGACCTGAGCGCTCTAGCAGCACCACCCGGCCAACCGGGTCGCGGCGGAGGATCTCCGCGAGGATCGCGTCGAAGCGGGGGTGGAGTTTCAGCGGGCGCTGGAGGCACATGTAGAGGTGCGCCCGCGGGGGCAGGCCGAACTCGCCGCGGTCGGCCGGGGGGTCGGGGCGCACGGCCCGCTCCTGGTACGAGAGGAGGCACGGCAACCGCACCAGCTTCTCGGTGTAATGCGCGTCGGCGCCCTCGGATTCGACCAGCGCGCTGGAGACGTAATAATCGATCGCCGGCACGCCGGTCGTCGCCTGCACGCCCCAGCCGGCGCACTGGACGGGCGCGAGCCGGGCGAAGGGCAGGACGTAGTTGAGCGCGTCGGTGCCGACCTCCCAGTGGTGGAGCAGGTCGCAGCCGGTCGCCGCGATCCGCTCGGCGGCCGGTCGAGGGCGGTCGGGGAAGGCGACGAAGCGGACGTCGGGATGGCGGATCGCGCGGCGCAGCGCCTCGATGGCGTGGACCGAGCCGAACACGAAGACGGCGAACCGGCCCGGGGTCAGCCGGTCGATCAAGCCGGCGTTGCAGCGGATGAAGCTGCCCTCGTGCGGGTGGGTGACGACGAACCCGATCCGCGGCGGGCCGGCGTGGGTCGGCCGGGCCGGCCGCGGAGCCGGGTCGCGGTAGGCGGCGGCGAAGGCGGCCCGCGGCGCGCGGTCGTCCTCGCCGTGGTGGGCCAGGCATCACCTTAACATCGACGACTAGCCCTAAAACAAGCGTGAGGAAATATATAATCTATGTACAACTCGCTTGTTCAACTCGCTCGCGTCCAGACGTACCTTCCACTGCTCGGGGGACCTCGCCCCCTTTCGCTTCCCGGTTGGCCTCTCCGTCATCGCTCACCCGCCTCTCGCGCTCGATGGCCCTCTCGGATCGGGGCATCCGGACCCCGACTTCAGTCGCCCGCCCTTCAGCACTGCCAGCAACCGTTCAGCCGCTCGACCAGCCGCAGGAAGGCGCCCTGCCACGGATTCCACGACAGCAGCCGGTAGATCAACCGGCCTCCGCTGCGCACCAGCTGGCACGGCATCTGGATGAACGCCGCGCAGTACGTCGCGAACTCCATCCGCAGCAGCGCCCGTCCCTCCGCCGCGTGACCGGCCCCGTGCCGGGCGGCGACCGGGACCAGCAGGGCGCTCCACGCCTTCAGGCTCCACGCCAGCGAGGCCATCACCATGTACGCCCAGTTGCTCACCAGGTCGTCCACCGGCGCCTTCAGCGCCTGCACGCCCCCCTTGAGCTGCGCGATCAGGTTCTCCTGATCGCAGCGATCGTTGGCCGAGGATACCACCTCCTCGGCGGTCATCGTCCGGTCGTTGGTGATGTAGAAGAAGTAGCGGTATTCCTCGAACAGCCGCAGCTGCCCCTTGCTTACCTCCACCCGCTTGCGCAGGACGATCATCCGATAGCTCTTCTTGCACGCCGTCGGCCGATAGGCGAACTCCGCCACCATCTCCTCGAGCAGCTCGATGTTCTCGTAGCCGCGCTCGCGGACGACCTCCGGCTTGACGCGTTCGGGCTTCTGGCGCCGAGGTCTTGATCGGCCGCCGCGGTCGGCTCAGGAGGCGGTACGAGTCGTCCGGCAGGTCCTCGGCCCTCGCCACGAGCGCATCGTAGGCCTCGTACCCGAAGACGAATCGCGTGTCGCCCGCGGCGTCCCATCGATCCAGATGCTTGGTCTGGGCGAACTTGGTATCGCCCCGCAGCAGGATGCCGCGAAAGCCGGCCCGACGGCACAGCCCGATGGCCTTGTCCAGGAAGACGTCCGCCCGTTCCTGCGAGGGGCGGTTGCCGCTGCGATTGAGCAGGTAGAGCGGCTCGGCGGTATTGGCCAGCGAGATCAAGAGCGGATGGTACCCATACTGCCCGTCGTAGGCGAAGTCCATCCCCCCCTTGCACTCGCCGTCGCTGGGCACGATGCTGCCATCGGCCTCCAGGATCGCCTCCGCGAAGAACTCGGGTGGCTGCCGGGCCCAGACCCGCAGCCGCGCCCCATTGAAGGTGTCCATCAAGGTCAGGACGTCGGCCTCGCGGAAGCGGCGGCAGAAGTCGCCGGCGGTGGTCGGGTCGGGGATGCGCTCGGCCCCGAGGGCGTCGAGGTAGACCTCATCGTTGCGGCGCAGCTCGAGATGCTCGATGCGGCGGCCGCCGGCGAGGAGATTCAGGGCGATGTTGAGGACATGGTCGGATTCGTGGTAGGGGAGGTGGCGCTTGAGCAGGTGGAGGTCGCGGTCGATATCCTTGACGAGTTCGATCCGCTGGGCCAGCAGGAAGAGGGCGCCGATGCCGCCGGCGCCGAGCCCGCGGACGCGGTCGGCATATTCGTAGTGGATGTTACTCGCGGTCATCATGGGAGTGGGCCGCTCGGGACCGGGCGTCGGATCGAGTCGTTTCTTGATCCGCCGTCGCCGCTCCTGGAAGGATCCCTTCTTGCGTGCGGCGCGCTTTTTTCGGAGAGTAGCACTCACTCGAAAGCCCCCTTGTCCTGGAATGGTGAGGATGTGTTATTACCTCCATTATTCCAGAAACATGCGGGGTTTTCGAGCTATTTCCGAGGAATCGGGCCGGTCGGCCTATAAATCACGCTTGGTTCAGGACTAGCGCTCCAGCCCCGGCACCTTGGCGGCCACCAGCATCGGCACGAGGTATCCGTGGACGAGGCCGGGATGAAGGACGAGGCCGACGGGCAGGACGACGATGGCGAACGTCCACGCTCGCGCCAGCCAGAGGCGGCCACGGAGCAAGCGACGCGCCCTGCGGGTGTTCTCGATCGCCACGCCGGAGCATTGCAGCAGGAAGTAGAGGGTCGGTCCGCCATATCCCGATCCGGCCATGAAGCTGGCGGCCTCGTGGTACATCCCGCTGTAGAGGAACACGGCCAGGAGCGCGGCCTTGCGCCCAGCGCGGCGGGCCACGGGGAGGAAGACCACCTCCCGCAGGAACCCAGGGACGATGCGGTTCCAGCGCCTACCCCAGAAATCGCCGAGCGTCGTCGCGGCGATCGGGCAATCCCAGAGCTTCTCGACCGCGAAACCCATCGCGCGGAAGATCAGGGCCCAGAGGTCAAACCGCGCGACCAGGAAAAGGAAGCCGGAGCCCACCAGCGCGATCCAGAACCGGATCGCCCAGGGAGTTCCGGCGGGCAGGAATCGCGGCACGAGCCAGAGCAATACCACTCCGGTCACGGCGTTGAGGAAGAACCCGGCCACGGTGGGAATCGGGGCATCGGCGGCGGCCCGCTGGCCGGCGAGAAACTGCCTCGGCTGCATGCCGATCCAGAAGCAATAGGCCAGGAACCTGAGGGGTGTGAACCGCGCCCACGCCCGGGGTGGCAGGCAGAGCAACGAGGCGATCTTCCACGTCGCGAGGATGACGGCCAACTGCCCGTAGTTGAAGGCGCTCGTCCCGAGCCAGGGCCGACTGCACCAGAACCCGGCCAGGCCGCCGACCATCACGGCCCAGGCCAGCACGAAGCGGTGCGAAGGACCGCGAGGATGGGTCCGGGCATGGCCGGGTGTGCTTGCGGAAGCGCATTCATGACCCGGTTGTAGCGGAGAGCGCGTCCCATGGCCAGGATTCTCGGCAGGGCGACTCGCGGTATGCGGCTCGACACGTCGCGGGTTCACTAGAAGTTCGGCTAACCCGTCACCCTCGCTAACTGGCGGATTTAGGTCTGACATTCCTTTATGGCTCAGAAAAACACAATCACCGTAAGTGACAAGCCAGTTACGCGTTAATTGGTGTCCGCGTTGACTGGTGTCCGCGTTGACTGGTGTCCGCGTTGACTGGTGTCAGTTCATTTTTCGCAGAAAAATGAACTGACACCAATTAATTTGCAGAAAAATGAACTGACATTGCGCCAAGAAGCTCGGGAGAGGAGGATCGCCACAAACGTGAAACCTTTCATCGGAACCCTGCGGGTAACCAATCCCGTCCGGTAGAGCCGGGCCAGCAGCCGGAAGCGAGTCTTGCGCGGTGGCGGGTAACTTCCACTGCGAAGCGTAGACAGCGAGATCAAACGCTGTGCGATTGAGCCCCGAAATCATCACTCGCGGGGAGCCCTCGTCGTTGTCAGATGCGGGGGCCGCGCCAGGCAACTAACTCATGGTCCACTCAGCCTGCCTGGTCCCGCCGGGGTCGAAGAACATGGCGAATGGTCACGAGGGGTCCCCGGGAACTTGGGAGCCCCTGCCGCCTCCATCGAAAGGCCGGCCGGAGACCCGGCTTACCAACTCCAGATTGATCCGCGGCCCCGTGTCCTGGGCCGTCGGGGACGAACGAGGGACGCAACGATGGTATCGCCAAGCGAAGGAAACGAAGTGCGGCGAGACGGGCGTCAGGGAGTCGCAGCACCTCATAGTAGCGTCGAAGCGGGGGAACGGGCCCTCCCGGACCCCGTGGAGCGAAGGGGGAGCCGCGTTGTAGACCGGAAGCCGGAACCACGCCGAGGGCATCGGACCTCCGAGCGTGTCACCGCGAGGCCGACGGATCGTGTGAGGGACAGCGAATCTGCGACGCGACGAGCCGGATGCGCCTTCGACGCGCACGTCCGGATCTGTGGGAGCCCTGGGGGAGCAATCCCCCAGGGCGACCCGGCCCAATTAATTTCCCAATTAATTTGACACCAATTAATTTCCGCAGAAAAATGAACTGACACCAATTAATTTCGACACCAATTAATTTCCGGAGGACTGCGTCCGTCGAACCGACCGCCTGGTACGACCGGATATCCCCTCGGTCCGGCCCGTTACTCGCCTCCGGGCGTCAGAGACCTGGCCGGGCCAGGCCCGCTCGGCAGGGGGTTGCGTCCCGGACAGGAATTGCGGTACGCGGCGCCGTCGCGATCTCGGCGGCGCTCGACACCGGCCGGATCGGCGAGGAACTGGCTGATCCCGCTCGCCGTCACGACCTCGGGCCTTGCCCGGGATCTCCCGCCGGGGTCCAGCCCCGTCACGATGTCGGGCAGGCGTTCAGATTGGCCAGCCGACTCAGGCCCAGCCGTTCGGCGACTTCGCGCAAACGCGCACGGCTCGCCGCGAAGAACCGGCCAAACATCCGGCCCCGGCTCATCTTCTCCACTCGCGCTTGCCAGCTCTCCACGCTGCTGCCCAGCCGATGGAGGATCTCCGCCGCGCCCCCGGCGATCGCCGCCTTCCCCTCCCGCACCAGCCGACCGGTGTAATCCACCAGCAGCAGGTAACTCCCCAGCGAGAACCCTTCCATCATCCCTTCTCGCGTCGATCCCAGCCCGCGCCGGTCCTCGATCGGGCAGAGCCAGAGCGACTCTTCCAACCCCGCCGACGCCTCCGACCCCGCCACGCTGCCGCCTCGCGCCGCCGCGAGATCCTCGGTCCTGCCCTCGCCTGCACGTGCTCGGCTCGCTGCTTGATCGACGTGTGCTCGCCGGCTTCGGGGACCTCGACAATCCCGGCCGCCACCGGGTTCAGATCGATGTAGGCACACGTCGCCAGCAACGCTTCTTCATCGAGGATTCCGACGCTCTTGAACCGCCCCTCGAAGAACGCTCCCCGGGTCCCGTCCTGGCGGTTAGCCAGCCGCGCCAGCGGCTCTTTCAGGCATTTCATGAACCAGCCGAGCCCTTGCAGCCGCCGCCGCGCCGTGGCGATGAAGCCGGGATTCGCCAGCCGCTCGGCGACCCACTGCGCCGAGACCGGCAGGGGTTGGCCCGTCTTGTCGCGAGGAGGAAAGAGCCGGCCCCATCGCCGGACGACGTCTTCGTCCGACCAGGCGTCGGCGACGTGGGGATCGAGGCGGATGAGGAGATGCAGATGATTGTCGAGGATGGCGAAGCCGGCGACAGCGACGGCGAAGATTTCCGCGAGTTCGCGGATGCGGTCCTCGATCCAGGCTTTGCGGTCGTGCCCACCCTCGCCGAGGAGGAACGCGCGGCGGACACAGCGGGAGACGCAGTGATACCAGCGCGTGACGGCGGGATCGACGAGGTGGCGCGTGCCATGGTCATGGATCCGGCTCGAAGTTGGCGGTTCGCCAGGGGCAGCCAGTGCGACCCATGCAGTCTAGCGACCACGGCAGCACGATGCAACGCAAAAGTGCCTGTCCTTTCTTCAACGGCTGGATGGAGGATCTCCGCCGCGCCCCCGGCGATCGCCGCCTTCCCCTCCCGCACCAGCCGACCGGTGTAATCCACCAGCAGCAGGTAACTCCCCAGCGAGAACCCTTCCATCATCCCTTCTCGCGTCGATCCCAGCCCGCGCCGGTCCTCGATCGGGCAGAGCCAGAGCGACTCTTCCAACCCCGCCGATGCCTCCGACCCCGCCACGCTGCCGCCTCGCGCCGCCGCGAGATCCTCGGTCCTGTCCTGCGCCTGCACGTGCTCGGCTCGCTGCTTGATCGACGTGTGCTCGCCGGCTTCGGGGACCTCGACAATCCCGGCCGCCACCGGGTTCAGATCGATGTAGGCACACGTCGCCAGCAACGCTTCTTCATCGAGGATTCCGACGCTCTTGAACCGCCCCTCGAAGAACGCTCCCCGGGTCCCGTCCTGGCGGTTAGCCAGCCGCGCCAGCGGCTCTTTCAGGCATTTCATGAACCAGCCGAGCCCTTGCAGCCGCTGCCGCGCCGTGGCGATGAAGCCGGGATTCGCCAGCCGCTCGGCGACCCACTGCGCCGAGACCGGCAGGGGTTGGCCCGTCTTGTCGCGAGGAGGAAAGAGCCGGCCCCATCGCCGGACGACGTCTTCGTCCGACCAGGCGTCGGCGACGTGGGGATCGAGGCGGATGAGGAGATGCAGATGATTGTCGAGGATGGCGAAGCCGGCGACAGCGACGGCGAAGATTTCCGCGAGTTCGCGGATGCGGTCCTCGATCCAGGCTTTGCGGTCGTGCCCACCCTCGCCGAGGAGGAACGCGCGGCGGACACAGCGGGAGACGCAGTGATACCAGCGCGTGACGGCGGGATCGACGAGGTGGGCGCGTGCCATGGTCATGGATCCGGCTCGAAGTTGGCGGTTCGCCAGGGGCAGCCAGTGCGACCCATGCAGTCTAGCGACCACGGCAGCACGATGCAACGCAAAAGTGCCTGTCCTTTCTTCAACGGCTGGCCGACGCCGGCTGGACCGCCGCTCGGATCGCCAAGCACACCGGCTACGGCTATCGCACGACCTTGACGTCCTCAAGGACTTCCGCGACCGCGGCCGCAACGCACTGGCCCCCCGCCGCCGCGGGCCGGCCCCCGACGCCGCACGCCGCGAGCGGGTCGTCGGGTCGCTCCGCGACCTGCTCGGCCGGGATCGTACCTGGACCTCCGCCCAACTCGCCGAGGCCCTGCGGGACCGCGGCATCGACCTGAGCCCGCGGCAGGTCCGCCGCTACGTCCGCTCGATGCGCTCGGCGCTACTGCCGCACCGCCGGCACGGTCGAGCACAAGCAGGACCCCGAGAAGGCCGCCCGGGCCGAGGCGGTCCTCGCCAACCTCACGGCGCGGGCCGAGGCCGGGATGCTCGACCTGATCTACCTGGACGAGTGCGGCTTCGCCCCCTCGCTGCCGACCGGCTACAGCTGGTGCCTGCCGGATTGGCGCAAGCGGGTGCCGTACGAATACCCGCAGGGGCGGCGGGCCGACGTCCTGGCGACCTACCGCCCGCTCGGCGAGTTCCCACGGCTGGCGGCCGAGGCGTTCGAGCGGACGCTGACCTCCGACGACCTGCTGGAGTACCTGCGGGGCCTGCCCGCGGCCGGGGTCCCGCGAGTGGTGGTGCTCGATAACGCCGGGCTGCACGTCAGCGAGGCGGTCAAGGCGCAGCGGAAGGATCTGGCCCGCCGGGGGATCTTCCTGTCTTACTTGCCGGCCCACAGCCCGGAGTCGAACCGGATCGAGGAGATGTTCTCGAAGGTCGAGGGGGCGATGCGATCGGCGGCGGCGCGGACGAAGCAGGCGGTCCATGCGGCCTTCGGCTCGGCCTTGCACGACGTCACGCCTGAAGGTATTCGCGCTGGTTCCGACACCGTGCGGCGTATGCAGTGCAAACCTGAGACGTTGTCAAGGCCGCGCGGCCCGGCCCCGCCTCGGGGCGCGATCGGGCTAGGCAAATCGGGGCCGGAATAGTACCTTTTGAGGGATATTCCACGCCGATTCGCGAGGCCCGCAACCGACTTGCACCAGGCGCGGACGTGCCGCAACAGGAGAGACTCTCAAGCGCCATGATGATCAAAGCGACCGACATCCGCCGGGGCATGGTGATCACGATGGAAGGCGTGAACTACGTCGTCCTCGACTTCGCCCACCACACGCCGGGCAACCTCCGGGCCATGGTCCAGACCAAGCTGCGGAACATGAATAGCGGCTCGCTGATCGACAAGCGGTTCCGCTCCGTCGACCAGATCGACGTCCCCTACGTCGAGACCAAGGAATACGAGTACCTGTACTCGGCCGGGGACGAGCACGTCTTCATGGACTCCGAGACGTACGACCAGCTCAGCTTCTCGCAGGACATCATCGGCACGGCGATGGACTACCTGCTGCCGAACAACAAGGTGATGGTGAAGTACATCAACGACAAGCCGGTGTCGATCGAGGTCCCCGACTTCGCCGAGCTGACCGTCACCGACACGCCGCCGTCGCTCTCGGGCGCCACGGCGACCAACCAGTACAAGGAAGCCACCCTCGAGACCGGGTTGAAGGTCAACGTCCCGCCGTTCATCAAGCCCGGCGAGAAGATCCGGATCGACACCCGGACGGGCGAGTACCTCGAGCGCGTCAAGTGAGCGGACCGGGGCGTCGGGAAGCTCGACGGATTCGCCGGGATCCCCGGCTGCCCGGGCGGGTCGTCGCCCGCCCCGCGGCCCGATCCCCTCGCCCCCGCCAGGAGCCGAAGCGTGGTTGACCCGATCCGGCTGGTCTCGGAGCTGGTGGCGATCCCCAGCGTCAACCCGATGGGACGACCGCTCGCGGGCGAGGGAGTCCTCGAGACGCGGCTGACGGCCTACCTCGAATCCTGGTTCCGCGAGCAAGGGATCCCCTGCCGCCGACAGCCGGTCTCGCCGGGCCGCGAAAATATCCTGGCGTTCTACGAGGCCCCCGACGCGCGGCGGACGTTGCTCTTCGACGTGCACCAGGACACGGTGCCGGTCGACGGGATGACCATCCCGCCCTTCGAGCCGGCGATCGACGGCGGGCGGGTGTACGGCCGCGGCTCTTGCGACGTGAAGGGGGGCATGGCGGCGATGCTCGCCGCCTTCGCCCGGCTCTACCGCGAGCGGCCGGCGGGCTCGGCGTCGGTCCTCATGGCCTGCACGGTCAACGAGGAGTTCACGCACACCGGCTCGTCCGTGCTGGCGGGGTCCGGGCACGGCGCCGACCTGGCGATCGTCGCCGAGCCGACGAGGCTCAACCTGGTGCACTGCCACAAGGGGCGCTGCGGTGGAAGATCCGCACGCGCGGGGTCGCCTGCCACAGCTCGACGCCCCACCTGGGCAAGAACGCGATCTACCGGATGGGCGGCGTGGTCCAGCGGCTCGAGGCACTCGCCGAGACGCTTTCACGCTCGGCGCCGCACCCGATCCTCGGCCCGCCGAGCCTGTCCGTCGGCCGGATCGAGGGGGGGCAGAGCGTCAACATCGTGCCCGACTGGTGCGAGATCGAGGTCGACCGCCGCCTGCTCCCCGGCGAGGATGCCGGCGCCTGCCTCATGCAGGTCGCGGAGGCCCTGTCCAGCCTGCCCGGCGGCCTGGAAGGGATCGACTTCGATCAACCCTGGGTGCACATGCCGGCGCTGGCCCCGTCGGCCGAGTCCTGGCTGGAGCCGCTCTCCGTCGCGATTGCGGCGGCCACCGGGCGCCGTCCCGAGGTCCGCGGCGTCCCGTTCGGCACCGACGCCGGCCCGCTCCATGCGGCCGGAACGCCGTGCATCGTCGTCGGGCCCGGCGACATCGCCCAGGCCCACACGAAGGACGAGTGGATCGAGATCGAGCAGATCGAGGTGGGGGCGGAGGCTTACTACCGGATCGCCTGCGATCTCGGGAAAGTCGCAGTCGGGTCAGACCGTTGATGGAGCGTGTCTCGGCCTCGAAACGATCCGCCGCCCGTCGGCTGCGGGCCTGATACCAGGCCAGGGCGCCATGGTACTCGGCCTGGGCCTCCGGGTGGAACGGGACATCAGCCACCGGCCGCATCCCAGGCCCGTCGCTTCACCTCGGCCCACGGCACCGCGGCGACGCTCCCGGAGTCCAACTCGGCCGACCGCCGCCGGATGACCTCCCGCCACGACTCGTCGAATGGCGGGCGGTCGGCGGGCTGCACGGAGTCGATCAACGCCTCGATCAGCTCGAGCCGGACGGCGTCGGGCAGTCCGAGTGCGGCGGTGAAGACTTGCTCGGCGGTCAGTGACATCGGGCATCCCTCCGTGAGAACGACATCCGCCAGTGTCCCTCGATCGGGTCCGGGACGCAATCCCCTTCTTCGACACCCTATTACGCCCGAGTTAGCGGCCCGCACAGCGGGTCCGCTGCAGCGCGAGGTTCAAGTAAGCCGCTGGCGCGGCGGATCCGCCCCCGGCGGCTCGCCCCTACCCCATCGGCACGGGCTCATCGCGCTCGCCTCGCCCGCGAAACGCGCCGGCCCATCGACAAGCCGCGTGACCTCGGGCAGCATGGCACCGATCTCCGCCCGGCCCGGTGGCCCGGCGACCGCTCTCCCGTCCCCACGCCGATCCCGCCCAGACCGCGTAAGAAGGCCTCAAGAGCGTTACCCATCCTTCGCGCGTGCCGCGCGAGACTCGGGCCTTGCCAAGAGTCTGTTCCATAAGGTAGATCTGACCTGTGTAGTGCAACCCACCGTCGGGGGCCCCGGAATTCGGTGGGTTGCACCCACCCTACAAGACAGATATCGCCCATTCGGAACAGACTCCAAGTCGATGGGCTTCTTGAACAGGGATTGGAGGTCGGGCTTTGCCGACTCCAATCCTTGATGGTGAGGCGCTCACGCCGGGTCGCCGCCCGCGAGCGGGTCCGATACGATGAGACCCGGCACCCCGGCGAAGTCCCTGGTATTGTGAGTGAGCAGCTCCCGCCCGAACACCAACGCCGTCGCCGCCACCAGCGCGTCACCGAGCGACATCTTGCGAGCCTGCCGCACCGACACCGCCCGAGCCACCAACAAGTCGCCCAGCGGCAACACCTCCGCCGCCGCGAAGAAGGTCTCGAAATGCGCCCGATCGTCCGGCGAGAGCTTGTGGTAGCCCAGGACCTCCACGATGCTGACGGCCAAGACCGCCGGCGAGTGGGCGGCGATGAACCGGCGAAGACCTGGGTACTCGGGTCGGGCGGCGTAGATGATCAAGTTGCTGTCGAGGATCATGCATCCCGACCGGGCAGGGGGCGTTCGGCCCGGGCCGTCCGCTGCCATTCGGCCGGGTCACCGAAGCCCGAAGGGCCGCCGGCCGCCGCAAGGGCCTCGAGCGCCGCCGCCATCGCCGGGCCGCCGGTCGCCGAGGTAGACGGCACCAAGAGCGTGACGTGGACTGGGACGGCCCCGGGCGGCAAGGGTGGCGGACCGTCGTCGCCCCAGTCGAGCGTGCCTTCGCGCAGGATGGCGGAATAAGTGGGCAGCACGAGCCAGGACCTCCGATCGACGTAGATTACATCGATAACATATCCGCCCCGGCGCCGGCACGCAAGGTTCGACGGCATGCTACACCCGCGCGAGCCAACGTCACCGGGTCGCACCGCCGTCGGCCGACGAGGATGAGCATGCCGCGCGACCACCTCGAGGGCGAGGGCGCGTGACCACGATCTGATGACACCGGGCGCGAGACCGGCGGCCTCCGCCTGCGGCCGGACGCGCCTTGCACCCATCGCCACCGGGCGCACGGCCTAACGTGAAGTGCATGTCCTGGTAGAACCTCTTCTTCTGCCAGCCGTGCCAGCCGTGAAGATGGGCGAAATGGCCCAGGATGCGGTAGCCGCCGTACTCGTTGCGGTTATACGGTCCGTGGATCAAGGGACCGCCTTGCCCGAAACCTGGGTACGATGGCTCTACCCGACGCCAACCATTCCTCTCTGGCGTGCCGAGTCGATCCAGGCCCTGGCGGCCTGGACTTGAGCGGGGGTCGGAATCACCCCTCCGTGGGAAGCGACCATCTGTCCCGGCCGGTATTGATCCAGGAACTCTTTCAATCGTGGAAGGAGGTTCGGGGGCAGTTTTTCGATCACCCGCGACGGATCGAGCGGATCGACCTGGTTGAGCGATTCCACTGCGAATTCGTGTCCGGCGATCGCTCCCGCTTCGTAATCGTGCGAGAAGCTGAGAGTCTGTCCCGGAAGGGGACCCCTCACGTAGGGTGGGCATCGCCCACCGGTGGGGGCCTCTGCCGATCGGACAACGGATCATGAGGAGCGGCGTGGTGGACCGTGCCGGCCGGGGCCGTCCCCGGTGGGCGATGCCCACCCTACTAATCCGCGAAGCGCTCGCGGAACCTTCCGAGACAGACTCTGAGTAAAGGCCTCCGCCGACCGGACAACGGATCATGAAGAAGTGCGGTGGTGGACCGCGCCGGCCGGGGCCGTCCTCGGTGGGCGATGCCCACCCTACTAATCCGCGAAGCGCTCGCGGAACCTTCCGAGACAGACTGTCAGAAGACGTCCATCGTGTAGTGCATGCCCTGGTAGAACTTCTTCTTCTGCCAGCCGTGCCAGCCGTGCGGGTGGGCGAAGTGGCCGAGGATGCGGTAGCCGCCGTATTCGTTGCGGTAATACGGTCCCTGGATCTGCGGGACGATCCGCTGTTCGCGGGGATAGCGGTACCAGCCGTCGTACAGGCCGTTATACTCGAAGCCGTTGCCGGGGACCTGAGGCGGGACGTAGGGCCAATGGAGATAGTCGGTCCAGTCCTGGGCCTTGGCCGACCCGGTCCCGAAGGCGGCGACCGCAAGGGTCAGGGCCATCACCTTGAGCCATGTGCTGCGCGACACAATACACCTCCGTGTAGGGAACGCCTTGCCCGAAACGTGGGTACTATGACACACGATCCGCGGGCGCGCCGCCGGAATCCGGATTTCTCCCAGGCCGAAAGGATGCATCATGACGGGAGCATCGAGTCGACGGAATGCACGGATCGGGGCGGCGATATTCCTGCTCGTCGGGGCGGGCGGCCTCGCGGGATCGCCCCTGCCCTGCCCCGCCCAGGAAGCCGGACGCGGACGGCTTCAGCCGGATCCCGCCCGACTGCGCGAGGTCGTCGAGACCCTGGCCTCGCCCGAGTTCGGCGGCCGCAGCGGCCCCGGTGCCGACAAGGCGGCCGACTTGCTGGTCGACCGGTTCCGCCAGCTCGGCCTGGAAGGGCTCTTCGGCGGCGAGTTCGGCCAGGTCATCCCCGGCAAGGAGCCGAACACGCAGATCGGCCGCAACGTCGGGGCGATGCTTCGAGGCTCGGACCCGGCCCTGCGCGACCAGTGGATCATCGTGGCCGCACACTACGACCACCTGGGGATTCGCGGCGGCCGGCTCTATCCCGGGGCCGATGACAACGCCTCGGGCGTCGCCATGATGCTCGAGGTCGCGCGGTGCGTCGCGCGGGCCCCGGCGCCTCCGCGGCGGAGCATCATGTTCATCGGCTTCGACCTGGAGGAGAACGGGCTCTTCGGCTCGCGCTACTTCGTCGCGCATTCGCCCGTTCCGCTCGAACGGGTCGCGCTGTTCGTCACGGCCGACATGATCGGCCGGTCGCTGGCGGGCGTCTGCGGCAACCACGTCTTCGTCATCGGATCCGAGCATGCGCCGGGCCTCCGGCCCTGGATCCGCGACGCCGGCCAGGGCCGGCCCTTGACGGTCAACCTGCTGGGCGCGGATCTCCTGGTGCTCAACCGGAGCGACTACGGCCCGTTTCGCGGCCGGAGCGTCCCCTTCCTGTTCTTCACGACGGGCGAGAACCCGTGCTACCACACCAGCCGCGATACTCCGGATACTCTCGATTATCCCAAGCTGACCGAGATCGCCCGGATGATCCACCAGGTCGTCCGGTCTGCCCTCGACGCGCCGGCCGTCCCGCGCTGGCAGGCCGCGCCGGACAATCCGATGGACGAGGCCGTCGCCATCCGCGACGTCCTGCGGATCCTGTCGAAGAACGGCGAGACCGTGAAGGTCAACGTCGCCCAGTCGTACGTGATCCGGAACACGCTGGCGCTGCTCGACCAGATCGTCGCTCGCGGGCTCGATCACCCCCGACGAGCGCTCGCGGGTGATCCAGGGGGCCCGGATCGTGCTGTTCACCGTGCTCTGAGCGGCGAGCTCAGCGACGGCCATCGCGCGGACCGGGTTGGATCGGACTGAATGGGAGCCCCGGGCCCAGGGCGCGTCCGCGTGGCATGGGGGCGAAGTCGGGAGCCTCGGGCGGGGCGAACGGGTTGATGGGGAGATCCTCGCGATCCTGGGGAGCCGCCTCGCCGGGCGGGGTGGCCGGTGGCGTGGGCTGGCTGGCGCGGCTGGCCAGGTAGCGGGCCCAGGGCCGGCCGGAACCCGGCTCGGGCTCGAGCGTCCGGCCCATCGGGGTCTCCTCGAGGCGATGGACCGGTCCGCCGCTGGCCTCGACGAGGTAGGTCGCCACCTCGCGGGCTCGCTCGACCTCGCCCTGGCCCCAGAGGATCTGCGCCCGAAGGCTCAGGATCGCCAGCCGGCGCCCGGCTGAGGCCAACCGGGGCTCCAGGGCGTCGAGGTCGGCCATCGCCGCCTCGTAGTCGCCGCGAAGGTAGTCGAAATAGAGCCGGTCCTCGCGGTCGACCGCCGTCTCTGGCTCGTCGTCCCCTGCGCCGCGGCGGCCTCGCGGCCGGGGCGAGCCTTGCAGAGGGCGGAGCCGTGATCGGCCAGCCGGGCCAGCCGACGGCGATGCAGCTCCAGCACCTCCCCGGGCAGCGGCAGGACGGTCGGCCGGACGACCGCCTGGCCGTCCGCCATGGCCGGAGGGAGGCTCGACGCGAGCACCGTCCGCGAGGCTCGCACCAGCAGGCCCACCCAGTGCCGACGCGCCGCCTCGTCGGGGACGAGCAGCGTGGAATGCTCGGTGGCGGGGTCGTAGATCAAGGGCGGCGAGAGCCCGTCGCGGCCGGGCGTGCCGAACCGCATCGCCACGGCGTGGCCATCCGGCGCGACCGCCAGGCTGCCGACCTTCAGCGACCGGTCGAGCGGGTCGACCGGCTTGTTGAACTGCCGCTCGTGCGGGTTCGTCCAGAGGATGCTGGCATCGCGACCTTCGAAGTCGATCGCCAGGAAGCAGTGGTCCTCCTCGCGGCTGAGGTCCATCGCGATGCCGCGGACCGTCCCCCGCGCCGAAGGACCTCGGGGGCGATCGGCAGGAGCTTCAACTCCTCGCCGGTCGTGACCCGGATATTCACCAGCTCGAGGTCGGGAAATCGCAGGTGGTTCCGCTCGATCAGGCCCATGAGCGACCGGCCGTCCTCGTCCCAGAACAACGGCGCCGCCACCTGCCCGACCGGCAATACGGCCCGCGGTCCCGTGAAGGTCTGCCCCTGATGCTCCAGCAGGTGCAGGCTGTAATCACTCGTGTCATCCTGGTGCAGGTACGCCAGCTTCGAGCCGTCGGGCGACCACGCGGGCAGCAGGGCGTGGTCGACGGTCCGCATGAGCTGGCGGGCGTCGACCTTCACGACCATGAGCGACGGTGTCGGCCCGGGCCGGGGCACGGCCAGGAACTGCCCGTCGGGGCTCCAGGCGGGGGCAACGTGCGGGAAGGCCCGCCGGGTGGCGTCGTCGAGCTCGAGGCCCGGCACGGCGAGCACCGTCCGCCGGCGATTGAATCCCTCCTGGATGACCACCTCGAACCGGCCCCGGGGCGTGGCGGCCGGACCGGCCTCGCCGGTCGTCTCGGGCACGAACCGGCCGAAGGCCAGCGCCTTGCCTCGAGAGCTCCAGGCGGGCGCCGTCAGCGGCCAGGCGGATTCCTCGATGAGCGCCGAGGCCTCGCCGTCGGGCTGGCTGGCCCAGATCCGATAGACGCTCCCGCGTGCGTCCGCCGCGGCCGGCGGCGGCGCGGCGGCGGGCGGGTTCGCCGGTGCATCGCGGGTGGTGTCGAAGATCCAGCCGGCCGCGCGGCCCTCCTGCGGCGACTCGGAGACGACCGTATAGCTGAGCCAGCGGCCATCGGACGACCACGACATCGGCGAGTGGACCCAACCCGCCGAGATCACCGTCGCGAGCAAGCGGACCAGGCCGAGCAGGCCATGCGGGATTGCGAACGTGCTCATGACGGGCTTTCCATCGGGTCCCGGGGCGTGACCGGAGCGTCCGGACATCCATGCTGGAGCGGCGGGCCGGCGCCGATCGGCGGTCGGCCCGCGGCGGCAGTCCGCCGCCGGCAGCCCTCAAGTATACGGTGCATTCCGGGGCGGTGGATAGCCGACTGGCGCCGGTCGCGCGGATGCGTCCGGCGGTACGGGCGGCCCCGTCGCGTCAAGATGCTGACCCTGCCGGCGGTGACGGGTTATGATGGAAGTTCATGGGTCGGCGGCCCAGGGGATCGCGACGCCCGGCGATGGGTCGTCGGGACAGATCGCGGCCGGCGCCGTCGTGACCTGGCTTGATGGGCACGGCTCTCCGGTCATGGCCCGTGACCGGCCGGCCGTGCCTCGCTTTTTGAGCCGCCGACGCCGGCCACGTATACAATACTACTGGACAGATGCGGGCGTGAGCCGG
Source organism: uncultured Planctomycetota bacterium (assembly GCA_963771445.1). Classification (GTDB taxonomy): domain Bacteria; phylum Planctomycetota; class Planctomycetia; order Isosphaerales; family Isosphaeraceae; genus JAKAUH01. Next base: position 164,871 of record CAVYTQ010000014.1, read on the forward strand.
ACGATTCCGACGGGCCCGGAGGATCGAGGCGAATGGTGCAGCAACTCGTGAGCGATCGGGACGTCGGCCTCAAGGACCCCGAGCCGGCCAGCAAGGGACGGGGCGTCTGGCCGGGCAATCCCCTGACCGCGATCTGGCGGACCACCGTCGGCAAGAAAGCCGTGATGGCCGTGACCGGCGCGATCCTCGTCGGCTTCGTCATCGCGCACGTGGCGGGGAACCTCAAGATCTTCCTCGGCGCCGAGAGCTTCGACGCCTACGCCCTGTTCCTCCGCACGGTGGGCGAGCCCCTGTTGCCGTACAGCGTGCTGCTCTGGGTCGCGCGGTCGGTCCTCCTGATCTCGGCGGTCCTGCACATCGTGGCGGCGGTCGAGCTGACGCGGATCAACTGGGCCGCCCGGCCGCGATCCTATGCCGTGAAGCGCTCGCTGGCGACGAGCCTCGCGGCGATCACGATGCGGTGGAGCGGCGTGCTGCTGGCGGTCTTCATCGTCTATCACCTGCTGCATTTGACGCTCGGCGCAGTGGGCTTCCCGGCCGGGACGTTCTCGCACGAGTCGGCCTATCGCAATGTCATCGCCGGGTTCTCGATCTGGTACGTCTCGGTGTTCTACGTCCTGGCGATGGGCGGCCTCTGCCTGCACCTGGATCACGGCATCTGGAGCATGTTCGAGACCCTGGGGCTGAACAACTTTCGGGTCAGCCGGGGCCTCCGGCTGCTGTCGCGAGTCGTGGCGTTCCTGGTGTTCCTCGGCTTCATCGCGGTCCCGATCGCCGTGCTCGCCGGCTGGCTGGTCTGAAGGAGTGAGTTCACGATGCTCGATACCATGACTTCCCTCGAGACCACGACGAGGACGCTCGACTCGAGGGTGCCGGAAGGCCCGATCGAACAGAAGTGGGACCGGTCTCGATTCGACATGAAGCTGGTGAGCCGGGCCAATCGACGCAAGTATCGCGTCGTCGTGGTGGGCTCGGGCCTGGCCGGCGCGGCCGCGGCGGCGACGCTCGGCGAGCAGGGCTATCCGGTCGATTGCTTCTCGTTCCACGACAGTCCGCGGCGGGCCCACTCGATCGCCGCCCAGGGCGGGATCAACGCCGCCAAGAACTACCGGAACGACGGCGACAGCGTCTACCGGCTGTTCTACGACACCATCAAGGGCGGCGACTTCCGCGCCCGCGAGGCCAACGCCTACCGCCTGGCGCAGCTCAGCGTCGAGATCATCGACCAGTGCGTCGCGCAGGGCGTGCCGTTCGCCCGCGAGTACGGCGGCCTGCTCGACACCCGCTCGTTCGGCGGCGTGCAGGTCGAGCGGACGTTCTACGCCCGCGGCCAGACCGGCCAGCAACTACTCCTGGGCGCCTACCAGGCCCTCGAGCGGCAGATCTCCGCCCGCAACGTGGTCATGCACACCCGCTCCGAGATGCTCGACCTGGTCGTCATCGACGGCAAGGCCCGCGGGATCGTCGCCCGCGACCTGGTGACCGGGGCGATCACCTCGCACCCGGCCGACGTGGTGGTGCTGGCGACCGGCGGATACGGCAACGTCTATTACCTGTCGACCAACGCCAAGGCCTCGAACGTCACGGCCATCTGGCGGGCCCACCGCCGCGGGGCGCTCTTCGGCAACCCGTGCTTCACCCAGATCCACCCGACGTGCATCCCGGTCACAGGCGAGCACCAGTCGAAGCTGACCCTGATGTCGGAGTCGCTGCGCAACGACGGCCGCGTCTGGGTGCCCCTGAAGCAGGGCGACAACCGCCCGGCGGACCAGATCCCCGACGCCGAGCGCGACTATTACCTCGAGCGGCGTTATCCCAGCTTCGGCAACCTCGTGCCCCGCGACGTGGCCTCGCGGGCGGCCAAGGAGGTCTGCGACGCCGGCCGGGGCGTCGGGCCGGGCGGCTATGGCGTCTACCTGGACTTCCGCGACGCCATCGACCGGATGGGCCGCGAGGTCGTCCAGGAGAAGTACGGCAACCTGTTCGAGATCTACGAGCGGATCACCGGCGAGAACGCCTACCAGGTGCCGATGCGGATCTACCCGGCCGTGCACTACACCATGGGCGGCCTGTGGGTGGACTACCAGCTCATGACGACCATCCCGGGTCTGTTCGCCGGCGGCGAGGCGAACTTCTCCGACCAGGGGGCCAATCGCCTGGGCGCCAGCGCGCTCATGCAGGGGCTTGCCGACGGCTACTTCATCCTGCCGGCCACGGTGCCGAACTACCTGGCCTCGAACAAGTTCGAGCCGGTCAAGGCGTCGCATCCCGCGTTTCGCGCGGTGGAAGAGGACGTCCGCCGCCGGACCGACGCGCTGCTCTCGACCCGGGGCCGGCGGACGGTCGACTCGTTCCACCGCGAGCTCGGCCGCATGATGTGGGACGAGTGCGGCATGGCCCGCAGCGAATCCGGCCTTCGCAAGGCCCTGGCCCGGATCCCCGAGCTGCGGGAGGAGTTCCGCACCGACGTCCGCGTGCCCGGGGACGAAGGCGGCCTGAACCAGTCGCTCGAGAAGGCCGGGCGGGTCGCCGACTTCCTCGAGCTGGCCGAGCTGATGTGCACCGACGCCCTGCATCGCGCCGAGTCGTGCGGCGGGCACTTCCGCGTGGAGAGCCAGACGCCCGATGGCGAGGCCCTGCGGAACGACGACGAGTTCTCCTACGTCGCGGCGTGGGAGTGGACGGGCCCCGACCGGGCGCCGGCCCTCCACAAGGAGCCGCTGACCTTCGAATACGTCCACCCGACGCAACGGAGCTACAAGTAACGATGAATCTCACGCTCAGGATCTGGCGGCAGAAGGGCGCGGATGCAGCGGGCGAGTTCGTCACCTACCCGGTCCAGGACGTCTCGCCGGACATGTCGTTCCTGGAGATGCTCGATGTCCTCAACGAGGAGCTGATCCTCCGCGGCGACGACCCGGTCAACTTCGAGCACGACTGCCGCGAGGGGATCTGCGGTTCGTGCGGCTTCCTGATCGACGGCGTGCCCCACGGCCCCCGTCGGGGGACCACCGTCTGCCAGCTCCACATGCGGTCGTTCCACGACGGCGACGTGCTGACCCTCGAGCCGTGGCGTGCCACCGCGTTCCCGGTGCTCAAGGACCTGATCGTCGACCGCTCGGCGTTCGACCGGATCGTGCAGTCGGGCGGGTTCATCTCGGCGCCGACGGGCAGTGCTCCGGAGGCGAACTCGATCCTGGTGCCGAAGGAGTCCTCGGACACGGCCTTCGACGCGGCGGCGTGCATTGCCTGCGGAGCCTGCGTGGCGGCCTGCCCGAACGCCTCGGCCATGCTGTTCACCTCGGCCAAGCTGACGCACCTGAACGTCCTGCCCCAGGGCCAGCCCGAGCGGGACGAGCGGAGCGTCAATATGGTTGCGGCCATGGACCGCGAAGGCTTCGGCAGTTGCACCAACCACGGCGAGTGCGAGGCCGTCTGCCCCAAGCTCATCCCGCTCGAGTTCATCGCCAAGATGAACCGCGACGTCTACCGCGCCCTCCTCAGGCCCCACCGGCACCCCCTGGCCGAACGCATCGCGCCAGGAGCCAGGCATCAAGAGGCGGCTCGATCAGGTCGATCTGGCTGATGTGGAATGGGTGCAACCCGCCGGCGAATTGCCCGGGAATTCGATGGATTCCGGCGGTGGCGCAACCCATCGACGAGGACCCCGGAATCCGGTGGATTGCTTTTGTAGGGTGGGTGCAACCCACCGGCGAGGGCCTGGGAATCCGGTGGGTTGCACCCACCCTACAAGATGGCAATCAACCCCTCAAAATACGGCCCTGGTGAGACGTCCTTGCAACCTCGCCCGGCTCAGGCGGCCCTGGTGTCGCGCGCGTCCCGTTTGGCCTTGGCCTTGAGGATGTCCTTGAGCATGCGCTGGGCCGCCCAAAGGTCGGGGACCTCGATCGGGATGTTGTGCCGCTCGAGCTCGTCGAAGAGCAGGACCGCCGCGCCGATCGGGAATAGCCGGAGGTTGATCTCGGCTTTCTGGCCGTCCTTCAGCTCGATGCCGAAGGTCGCGGTCCCCTGCGGCCGACTCTGGCTGATGGTGACCATGAAGTAGCCAATGCTGATGTCGGCGTAGTGGTAGGTCTTCGACGAGACGAGCGTGCGGCAGGAAAAGCTGTCGGGGCCGACCCGGAACCGCAGCACCTGGATCATCAGGAAGAGTGCCGCCATGATCCCGGCGACGATCATGATGCCGCGCCAATCTCCGTTCTTGGAGGCGACGAGGCCGAAGATCACCAGGAAGATCGACCCCACGAAGGTGATCGCGAAGTAGAGGTTGCCGCCCGCCCCGAAACTCCGGGTCGTCTGTTTGGTCTCGGCCTGCATCGCGTTTCCTCCAGGCTGGGGATCGATCCCGATCGAGATCCGCCTTGGTCGGGATCGGGACAATCCAGGAGCGTCGTAGGTTGACCGTCCGGCGGTCATTCGCCCGTGCCGACCGCGGCATCCTCGACGCGGAATGGTGTTGACGCCGAGCGATCGAGGGATTCTGCCAGCGCGGATCGATCCATGCAAGAGGATCGTTTTGTTGGCACGTTACTCCGGTCCCACACCCATCGAGGCTCGGGTCAAGGACCCGACGGCGGGCCGTGGCGGAGCTCGCGGATGCCGTAGAGCGCGCACAGCACTCCGACTGCTAGGAAGACGACGCTGAACACCCCCAAGAACACCATGAAGAACAGGTTCACGCCCGGCTCGAGGCAGGATTGGGACGGGTCTTTGGGATTGTAATAGACCGTGCACGGCCCGCCGACGGGATACCGGGAATTCAACTGGCTCATGACGATGCTCTCGTCGCCGCTGACCCGCTGGTTCGGGAAGCCGATCCGGTTGTTCTGGAATTCCCGCCCGTTCACGTTGTATCGGTAAATGACCAGCCGGACGAACGAGTAGCCCCCCCTGCCGAACCACTTATCGAGTCCGGTCTGCACGACCACGCCCTGAGTCTGCGACCACCGGAGGCTCGCGAGCCCCTGCCACGAGTCGCCGACGACCGAGTAGGCCGCCCGGCCGGCAATCCCCAGACCGACGACGAGGCCGACCACGATCATAATCCAGGGGGACTCGCGCTTCGGCAATGTTGACGGGTCGGGCTCAGGAGCAGGCCGGATGTTTGCCCATCCGAGCGGTTTCTCGTTCATGTGCCACCCATGCCCTGACGCGGTCGGCTCGCCGCGATCGCCGCGGGATGATTTCGAGTGTAGAGCAAGGAGACCGGTTGCGGGAATCCGGACCTGAATGGGCCCGACCGATCCACCCAGGGGATCGCCCTAAGGGCACTGCCTGGCGCGGCCCTTGCAGGTGGCGGCCAAGGCCAAGGTGTCGTCGGCCCGACGGCGCGTCCATGAACGACCGGGGGGCGAGATGGCGGCGTGTCGGGTCATGAGCGCGGGACTCGAGGCGGACCGTCATGGACGCGGGGCGGGACCGATGTCCCCGGACGTGGTGCGTTCATTCGGCCGCCGGCCGGGTAACTGGGGGTCGCGGCCGGCGGACGGGGACTCGAGCGCCCGGGACTCGACGATCATCTTGCCCTTCGCGTGGGCGATCGTCGCGCCCTGCGCCGCCAGCTCGGTCTCGATCTCGACGGTCCATCGGGCAGACTGCCAGTCGCGGGTCGCCGGGTCGTAGACCTGCTCGCCGGTCACCTTGTAGGTCCCGCCCTTGATGAGGTTGCCGACGATCGCGCCCTCGGCCTTGAGGGCGCCCGTGACCTTCACCTTGATGGGGGCGTTGTTGGGGGCGGTGCCCGAGCTCGCCGCGACGGCGGTGTCCGGGCTCGCCTTCACCTTCTCGAATCGAAGCGTGCCCTGGGCGGACTGGCCGTAGCCCATGGCGAGCTGCGCCGGGACGTTCCAGGCGTCGGCGTCCGATGGGATCGGGGTGTGGATCGCCATCAGCGTCTCGACGACCGGATGGAGCGGGCCATCGAATCGGGTCCGGCGGTCGATCACGCGGCCCTGCTGGTCGAGCGCCAGCGCGGCGGCGGCCGTGTCGAACCGATCGAGCAGGGCGCGCAGGGCGGGCGGAGACTCGTTGTAGGTGACCGTCAGGATCGGGGCGTCGGGCAGGAGCCGGCCCTCGAAGCGCGAGCGGCGGATCCGCGTCTGCACGACCACCTGCTGGCGCTGTCGCAGGGTGATCTCGGCCGAGTGCAGGGCGATCTCCACGACGCCGGCGGCCTTCGGCCGGTCGTCGTCGGCTTCCGCCCGCCGCCGGCGATCCGCCGCGCGGGTCGAGCGTCGCGCGGCCTTCGTCTTCGATTTCGCCTCGTCCTTCGCGACAGTGGTGAGATCGCGCGGGTTCACCAGGTATTCGATGCTGGCCTTGTAATCGATCGGCAGCGGGTCCATGCCGGTCTCGGGCACGAACGTGACCGTGCTGTTCCCCTTGATCGTCAGGACGTGAGGCCGACCCGGCGGCAGGGCCGCGGCCGTGGCTGCGGCCACGCCCACGGTCCAGGCCGCGGCAATCGACGCCCCCGCGAACAGCAGCCGGAACCCATCGCAGCGCGAACGCATGACCTTCCTCCGGGTTGGTTCAGGGTGGGTGCGCGTCGCCGCGGCCGGGCCGACGGGCGATCGACCTGATAGGATAGCGTTGTGGCTGCAATCCGGCACCCAGGAGATCCAATGCCGCCGCCTGGGTGGCCGAGCGGACCCGCGACCGGCGCGAGCCCCGGCCGTCTGAGGGTGAATTTCGAGCGCGTGCGGGTTTGAGAGCCGTGCGGGGCCCGTGCCCGGGGTGTGGCGCCCTACTTCTTCACGATCCGCTTGAACAGGCTGAAAGCCTTCGGAACGTAGCCCTCGGTCACGAACAGGTAGGGCCTCGCCTGAATCCGTGCGACCACCAGCTCGAGGTCGGGGAACACGTAGCAATCGGTGTTCAGGTAGCCGAGCGTGGCGAAACCGCGGGGGTCTCCCATCAGCCACCAGAGATAGCCATAGTCCGGCTGCTGCGGGCACGCCTGGGTCGAGGCCTCGACCCACGATTCGGGGATGACCTGCCGGCCGCCCCATTTCCCCTTGTTCCGCATCATCTCGCCCAGCCGCGCGAAATCGCGGAGGCTGCTCTCGGCCTCCGCGTGGGTCCAGACCTGGCCCGACGGGTCGATGTGCATGCTGGTGTCATTCATCCCGAGCGGCCGGAAGAGGCGGTCGCGGGCAAACTCCTGGAGGGGTACGCCGGCGGCCTTTTCCAGGATGGGCGAGAGGAGCTGGGCCCCCTCGTTGCTGTACTCCCAGCGCGTTCCCGGCTCGACTTTCGGGGTGAGTCCGATGACGTAGGCCCTCTTGTCGGAGACGAAACCGACGCCCTCGGTCGGTGGCACGCCGACGCGGCTCAGCCCCGAGGTCATGGTCAGGAGGTGGCGGATCTTGACCTTGCCTCGGCGGCCCTCGGCCCACTCGGGCAGGAACCGCGAGACCGGGTCGTCCACCGCGAGCTTGCCATCGGCGACGAGCAGGCCGGCGAGCAGGCCGGTGATCGACTTGGTGCTCGACATCAGATAGGCCGGCGCCCGGTACCGCGGGGAATACCACTCCGAGACGATCTTCCCGCGGAACGCGACGAGGACGGCGTCGGCCCCGGAAGCCCTGGCCAGATCCAGGTGTTGCCGGATCGCCGCGGGATCCAGGCCCATTGCGGCCGGGTCGGCGGTCCTCCAGAAGCCGTCCCCTTCGGGCGGCGCGGGGGCGGGACGGGGCGGGGCGGCGGCGGCCTCGACCAGGCCCAGCGTCCGCTTCAGCTCGTCCATCTCGAGGCGAACGGGGGCGTCGGTGGCGACGCGCGCGGCCGCCTCGTCGAACTTCTTGAGGGCGGCCGCGGCGGCCTCCTTGTCGCCGCCGGTGCGGTGCGCCGCGTAGAAGGCGATCATCCAGGCCTCGCAGAGGACCTCGGGGGGAGCGCTGGGATCGTCCGCGGCGGCGCGGGCAAACCGGGCCGCCTCGACGAATCGTTGTTGCTGGGTGGCGCCCGGGCCAGCCAGACCAGGTCCTGCGGATTCCGCGCTTTCGGGTCGTCATCGAGGGGCTGGATTTCCGCGGGCGCGGCGTCGGGCGGTCCCGGGCGTGGGGCGGCCGCGCCGCCCAGGGACGGCCTGCCCCTGACGACCACGGCAATCAGCACCACCACCGAGGCGACCGAGACGCCTCGCACGACGAACCGCATGCCTGGACCACGCATGGCGCTGCTCCCTGGATGGTCGGGACGAGGGCCGTCGTCCGTCGAAACGCCCCGTCACGGGCGCCCGGTCATCGTCCGGCTGGGACTGGATCTAGAATAACCCGCCCCTGAGACGATCGCAGCCGTCCCCATATTCGGCAGTCTCTCAAAGTTTTCCTGTCTGGATGACGACGACGGCGATTTTCGCCCGGTTCATCCTCGGGGCGGCCGGATCGGTCGGTGGATGCGCCAGGGCCGGTGTCGTCGATGGAGAGAGCCGAGTCACTTCGATCGGGACCGCAGGGCCGGCGCCTCCCGCGGCGAAGGATCTGTCGCGTAACCGAGGCGATGCCCGGCCGGGACGGGCGAGGTGTTTCAGACGGCCGGGGCGGGCTGGGCCGGCGCATCGACCGGGGCGGGAAGGACCTGGGCGGCCCACCAGGCATCGGCCCGGTTCGGCCCCCAATCGGCCGCCGAGCGGCAAGCGGCCAGGGCCTGGCCCAGGGCCTTGGCGGTCGGGAATCGGTCGGCGGGCGCCTTGGCGAGGCAGCGGAGGACCACCTTCTCGAGGTCGTCGGGCACGCCGGGACGGACCGCCGAGGGGGGCACGACGGGGTCTCGGGCATTGGCCATCATGATCGCGAATGGGCTATCGCCGGTGAACGGCGGCTGTCCGGTCAGGGTAAAATACATCATTGCCCCCAGGGCGTAGATGTCGGCGCGGGCGTCGAGCGAGCGATCGGCGAGCGACTGCTCGGGCGCCATGTAGTGAGGGGTGCCGCTGACCGTCATCTCGCCGGTGAGCGACGCCGCGGACGGATCGCCCGTGATCTTGACGAGGCCGAAGTCGAGGATCTTGGCGACGTCCGACTCGCCGCCCCGGACGGCGACGAACACGTTGGCGGGCTTGAGGTCGCGGTGGACCAGGCCCATGGCATGGGCCTCGGCCAGGCCCGAGCAGACCTGGCGGAACAGGTAAATCACCCGCCCGGGCGGCAGCGGGCCGCCGAGGTACACCAGCTCGGAGAGGCTCAGGCCCTCGAGATACTCCATCACGTAGTAGAACGTGCCTTCCTCGGTGTGGCCGTAGTCGTAGATGTCGATCGTGTTGGGGTGATGCAGCCGCGCCGCCGCCTGGACCTCGCGCTCGAACCGCGACAGGGCGATCACGTCGGACTCGGCGTCGAACTTGATGCGCTTCAGGGCGCAGGGCCGCTTCAGGAGGCTGTGCTCGGCGAGGTAGACCTCGCCCATGCCGCCCTCGCCCAGCTTGCGGATGAGCCGATACTGGCCGAGCTTCTGGGCGCGGTGGAGCTGGGTGCGGAGGCCGTTGACCAGGAACGAGCCGTAGAGCGCCAGCGCGGCGCCAATCCCCAGGAAGAGGATGTTCGATCCGGACTCCTCGGCTTCCCGCAGCCGCTCGACGATCGGGGCGGCCTCGGGCTGCATGCTGAGCATCGCCATCGTGGCGATCGGGCCGAGGAACATGGCCGCCAGCGTGCGTGCGGCGACCCCCGGCGCGTTGGGGATGAGCGTCCCGTAGATCATCATGATGACGAGCATCTGGATGATGCCGTCCTTCATGAGGGCCAGGATGGTCGGTACGTGCTCGGGGCCGCGTCGTGCCAGGTCGAGGTTGACGAAGTACTGGGAGGCCATCATGAGGAGCGTCAGGCCCAGGAAGAGCACGAGCTCGACGGTGCGCAGGGGCTTGCGGGAGAGCGGGACCTCGCTGGCCAGCAGGCCGGCGACGGCCGTCGCGAGCAGGCAGCGCAGGCCGAGCAGGACCACCCGGGTCGAGAGGCGTTCGCCCTCCGCGGAGAGCGTGCCCGCGTGGTCGCTGGCGAAGACCCAGACGGTCAGCAAGCCGAAGGTCGCGGCCAGGAACACCGACGCCGCGAGCAGGCGCGTTCGCCGCAGCGTGTCCGTCTCGCCCACGAGGCTCGCCAGGCTCCCATCGGGCGGCGCGATGGCGGCGAGCGCCCCCGCGGGCGACAGGTCGTCCCGACCCAGATTCATGGTGGGTTCCAGGTCGATCAGGTCGTCGGCGGGCGGTAGTACGCTGTCGGTCGTGGATATCGACATGAGAAGGCTCGCGGTACCAGGTCGTCGGCCGGATGAGATTCGGGGCGGTTGCGGTCGGGGACAGTTGCCGGGGTCGGCGGCGCATTTGCGGCCGGCGGACGGGCCGGTCGTCATGGGCTCTCGTCGGCGGGTTTCGGCGTCTTGCTGGCTCCGTCGGCCGGGGAACCGGTCTGCCCGACGCCCGCCGGGCCCGGTCGCCGAGCTTGGACACGTTGACCTCCCCGGCCTTGTCCCCGATCTGCTTGATGGTCTCGCGGGCCTTGTCTCCCAGCTTGTCAACATCGACCACGCGCCCGACCTCGCCCTTCATCTCCTGGCCCAGGTCCTTCGCCCCGGAGCGGAGCCGATCGGCGACGCTCCCCTTGGTGGACTTGCCGCGGGAGAGCACGGGGATGAACGTGAACGCCAGGAGGACCAGTCCGATCGTCAGGGCCGGCTCGATGACCCGCCGCAGCGGCTTCTTCATCTTGCCGATGTTCGCCCCGTCGCGGAGCGGCACGACGGCGAGGTTGGCGGCCCCGGCGACGAGCCGGCCGATGTTGAGCAGGACCACGGCGGTCGCGCCCATGAGCGCGAGGTGGCGATTCCCCACCACGGCGCCCAGGAAGATGAGCATCAGGAACGGCACCGAGATGATATAGGCGACCTGGTGGACCGTACGGAAGATGTTCTGGATCTTGCCGAGCATCCCCCTCCAGAGCCCCCGGGCCGCGCCCACCGGCCGCTTCGGCCGGCCGCGCACCTCGCGCGTGGGCTGGGCCAGGACGTAGGGCTTCGAGTTCTCGGCATCGTCGAGCGGGGAGGGCTTCGTCGGCCTCCTGTACCCGACCGGCATCCGGTCGATCGTGATCGGCGCCAGGGCCGCGCCGCTGATCCCGGCCTTGAGCCAGGACGTCATCGACGAGCCCACGGCCGAGCCGTCGCGGGCGGCGACTCCGGCCCCGGCGAGTGCCAGGGCGGGCATCGATGTCATCGAAGCGAGCTCCTCGCCCCGGGGGATCGTCATGATCTGGCCGCACTTCTTGCAGTGGCCGCGCTTGCCGGCCATCGCCGATCCGACCTCGAACCGCGCGCCGACAACTCTGGCAGAAGAACACGATGGCCATCTGGCGATCTCCCTCGGGACCGACCGAGGTAGGGTCGTCCCCGCTCCGGATACCGACTCCCTCGCTCTCCCCGCCTGCGTCGCGGCCCGGGCCAGGCAACCGATGCCCCAGGCTCATCGCCCGGCCGGTCTCGATCGCGAAAGACCATCGTCGGCCAGTGGAGGAGCGAGCATCCGCGGTCGCGACGCTCGGCATCCAGGTCCCGAGGTGCGATTCCCTATTTCATAGCGGATTCCCGCGCCGCAAACAAGTGACCATCACACGAATGTATGATCGCTCTCGCGGCTGACGCGGTCTTCGGCGGGGCGCGGTCAGGCGCCGCCGCCCCGGGTTGCCGGGCGGGATCGGGGGACATCCAGGCTGCGTCGCCAGGCGTGGTCGTATTCGAGCGAGAAGATGCGCTGGATCGTCTCGGCGCGGCCGGGGCCCGGCTCGGAGAGGGCTTCGATGGCGCGGCGGAGCTGGCCGAGGCGCGGGTCGGGATGCTCGCCCTGGCGGGCCGGCGCGATCGATCCGGTCGAGGGTCGCGGCGAGCTCGAGGACCTTGCAACGAGCCTCCAGGAAGTCCCGATCGAGGACCTCGTTCGCATCGCGTCGGCTCGGCATGACTCGCACTCCTACCGGCTCGGCTCGGCTCAGTTCGGAACTCATTGGCCCGGGAGATTCCCGGCCTCCATGATCCCAGAATCGGGCCGGGCGTGCCAAGGGCGGGCCGGGCGGATGTGACCTGGATTCGCCGGGTAAGGTTGGCCCGGGCCGCCGCTTCGGGGCATGGCTTTCTCCCCGTAGCTGGAAACCCTTCAGGGCGCGATTGTCACGTCGGCGGGTGTCGCCGGGCCGGCCGGCACGCGGGCCATCGGGTCTCGCCACTCGAGCGATGCCAGCATCGCGAGGACCGTCTCGGGATCGACCGGCTTGACGAGGTGGTGGTCGAAGCCCGCCTCGCGCGATCGACGCTGGACCTCGGCGCCGGCGTAACCGGTGACCGCGACGAGCAGGGCGAGGCCGGCGGAGAGCTCGGGGTCGAGCCGGATGCGGCGGGCCAGCTCGTGGCCGTCGATTCCCGGCAGGCCGATGTCGCTGAGGATCACGTTGGGGCGGAACAGGGGAATCGCCTCCAGCGCCGCCGGGGCGCTCGCGGCGAGCTGGATCTCGTGGCCCTCGAGCCTGAGGATCATCTCCATGATCTGCGCCGAGGCGCCGTCATCGTCGACGATCAGGACGCGATGACCGGGCGGCCGGGGCGAGGCGGCGGGCCTCGGCCCCGAGGCCCGCGACTCGCCCCATCGCGGCCGCGCGGGAGGCGCGGACTCCTCGGCCGATGTCGCGGCGGGCGCATCGGGCTCGGGCTCGGGCAGGGCCGTCGGCGAGGCCGGGCCGGTGACGGTGCGGGTCGCGGGCGTCGACTCGGCGGGGATTTGGCGCCGGTTTGACCGCAGCGTGAAGGCCGCGGCCCAGCAGGCGACACCGGTCATGATCGGCGCAAGAGCCGAGCGGTCCGGCGGGACTGCGAGCGTGCGGGCCAACTGGGCCGCCCCGCACAGGAAGAGCAACCCGCCGAGCGCCGCCTCGAGCCGAGGCCATGCCCGTCGCGTCGCGATTTCCCGCCGCCCGGCGGCGATCACGAGCAGCACGGCGGTCGCCAGGCACGCGATGCCGAGCATCAGGTCGGGCACCCTGGCCGCGATCGACCCCGCTCCGGGTCCATCCGGCGTCGGCGGGCTCGTGCGTCGCAGCGCGACACCCGGGCCACCGATGGAGACTAGATCGTCCAAGCGGAACCTCCTTGTCGTCAACGGGAACTGCGGCGTCCCCGTCCAGAACCAGTGATGGGCGGCCATGCCGCGGTCGCTTCAGAGCTCGGGAGTTGCATATCCCCTATAACTTCCCCCCGCCCGGACTCGCAAGATGTCAGCAAAGAAAGAGGCGCCATCATCCAGGGACCGGATGCTCGCCGGCGGACAGGTTGACCCATCCGGCCCGAGTTGGAGTGTGGCAGGATGGGCGGCGTCAGGGCCACGTGAAGCTTGGCCCGTGCAGAGAGACGGCTCGGCTGCTAAGATATTCTGGAGTCTCGGCGTATGAGTGGCCCCGGATCGTTCTACGCCCGGGACCAGGGGATCACGGAATTCGGCCCGTCAGGCGGAGTCGGGGTGGACCGGATCGGACCGGATGGACCGGGATCCGGTTTGCCGCTGCCGCTTACATGCGTGGAGCGCAACCATGAGCCACGAACCCGGGCGCCTGCTGGAGAGCGACCGGCTGGAGGACGTCCTCGACGAGCCGCTGCCGGCCCAGCCGGTGATCGTGGTGCAGTATCGCGATCGGACGAGGGTCTGGGCGATGGCGCTGGTCCTCGTGTTCTTCGCGGTCCTGGGGAGCCTGTACATCCTGCATCGTCGCGAGGTCCGACGGCTGCGCGAGCAGGCACTGGCGGCGCGGATCGAGCTCCGGAAGATCCAGGAGCAGAGCGAGGCGAATGCATTGCGCGCGGCCGGGCCGGCGAGGACGGCCGGAGGATCCGCCGCCGATCCCGCCTCGGGGCCGGCACCCCGGTCGATCGTGGAGCTTGGTCCGCCCGGCGGGCGTCGGGCCGATCTGCCGGCGAAGGGCGGCGCGGGGGCGGATTCGACCCGCGGGGCGGAGCTGGTGTCGAGACCCTCAGCGGCGATCGAGCCCGCGGCGGCGGTTCTACCACCGCAGCGCGGGATCGTCTTCGAGCCGGCGAATTCGCTCCCCGGGCCCGAGGATGGCGGGGCCGTCGCGGCGGACGCCGACTCGGGTGCCGGCGCGCGGCTCGCCGCTGGGCGGGCCCGATAGCGTCGAGCCGGTCGGGGCGGGCGAGAGGCCGGCGCCGCCTGTCGCCGTGGCGGTGGCCCCCTCGCCCGCGCCCGCCGGGCTGGACCATCGCCCCCTGCCAACCCGCGAGGAGACCGAACGCGAGATCCGCGAGGAGGCCCGGCGGAAGCAGACCGAGGTCCAGTCTCGCGTCGTCCAACAGAAGGAGGAGGTCCACGAGATCCGCGAGGACGAGCGGCAGCGGTTCCGAAATGAGCTGCGGCTGATCCTGGAACTGCACGGCAACCGGGCCGGGAATCAGATCGCCGATCTCTCGGATCGCTCGGGACGCGACGACAACCCGGTGCGCCGCGCCATGGCGCTCCGGGTGATCGGGATGCCCGGCACCTCGCAGCGGACCAAGGTCCTGCAGCTTCGCGCCGTCGGCGTGCCCGAGCCCGTGATCCTCGACTACCTGGCCAACGAGCTGAACAACAACCTGGTGCGCGCAACGGCCCTCGGACCCGCAACGATGTCTGGGTCCAGGCCGCCCGCCTGCTGATCAAGTACGAGTGGAAACCGCCGGCGGGCCAGCCGGCCGCCGACCCTGCCCGTGCCAAGGACGCACCCGGTCAGCCGGCCGTCCGACCGGCGTCTCGTCCGGCGGCCCCCGCAGCCCGAGCCGCGCGGTGAGTCCGGGCCGGGCCATGTCGATCCCGCAGGACCCCCGCTTCTACCGAACCATCCCACGATCGCGATTATTGAGGTAAATCCGCATGAGACGCGCAACGGCCGCAGGCATCCTCGCCCTGGTCATCGGCGGCACGGGCCACGCACCGGGCAGGGCGGACGAACCCCCCGGCTCGATCCGCGAGGGGACCAGGCTGCTCAAGGAGGGCGACGGGCTCGCCGACAAGGGCGAGTACACCGAGGCCGTGATCCGCTACAAGCGGGCGTTCGAGCGGATCCTCCCTTCCCTGCGGAAGATCCCGTTTCTCCACGAGGTCAAGCGGGACGTCACCAAGCGCGAGAACCTCAAGGCGATGCTGCATCAAGGAGCTCGACGAGGACATGACGCCCGGCGAGTTCCGCGCCAACGAGATGGCGATGAAGGCGTTCGGCCTGCTGCCGCGCAACTATCAGCTCAAGGAGGAGCTGGTCAAGGTCTACTCCGAGGAGATCGCCGCGTTCTACGACCCCAGGACCAAGACGATGCACCTGATCGAGGAGCCCAAGAAGGACCCCAGCAAGAAGCCGGGTCTCTTCGAGAGGCTGCTTGGCAAGGGCGGCGACTTCGACAAGGACGACAACAAGACGGTCATCGCCCACGAGCTGACGCACGCCCTGGCCGATCAGCACTATGACCTCGACGCGCTGCACAAGCTCGTCAAGAAGGACGACGACCGCTCGATGGCGCTGTCCGCCCTGATCGAGGGCGAGGCGACCCTGGCGATGATCGGGGCCAGCATGGAGGACTGGGACGGCGAGGCGACGGCCAAGCTCCCCGCGGAGAACCTCGACCGGGCGTTCCGCCTGATGTCGTCGTTCATGCCGTTCATGGGCGGGGGCAAGAGTCTGGCGAAGGCCCCGCCGATCATCGCCGAATCGATGGTCTTCCCGTATTTCAAGGGCGCGGTGTTCTGTGCCAAGCTCGCCAATGACGGGGGCTGGAAGTCGGTCGACACGGCCTACCGGACCCTGCCGCAATCGACCGAGCAGATCATCCACCCGGAGAAGTTCCTGGCGAGCCCGGACTTTCCGATGACGATCGAGCTGCCTGCCTTGAAGCCGGGCGAGGGGTGGAAGGAGCTGGGCCAGAACGTCCTGGGCGAGATGCAGATGTCGGTGATGCTGCGGAAGCAGCGCGGCGAATCGGCCGCGGCCGGCTGGGATGGCGATCGCTACGCGGTCTTTGAAGGCAGCCGCGATCGGCTGGGACTCGTCTGGCTGACGACCTGGGACAGCGAGGACGACGCCCGCGAGTTCACCACGGCATATGCCCAGTATCAGACCGCGCATTTCTCCGCCCTGCCCAAGCCGTCGGCCGATGTGAAGGACACCCTGTGGCGCGGCGTCGGCGAGCCGCTGTATGTCATCCAGCGCCGGGGGCTGGACGTCGCCGTGATCGAGGGCTTCTCACCCGAGGCGACCGTCGGCCTGCTCGAGGCCGTGTTCCGGTCGAAGAAGACTGAGATGAAGCCGGTGCCGGTCCCCAAGGCGACCGCGGAGAAAGCCGGTTCGCCGGCCCCCGACAAGCCGACGGAAACCCCGAAGACGCTGCGGTCGCGGGGGATGGCGGGCCGCCTGGCAGGTACGTCTCGCTGACCTATGATCGATCGCCGGAATCCGTGCGACCCGGGCGAACCGGCGACGTCAGTCGCCGGGTCTCTGGGGGCATCACCCGGATTCGAGGGCACCACCCGGCGGCCGCGTGGGAGCACCCGGCGACTGACGTCGCCGGTTCGCCCGGCTGTTTCGGCGCAGCACCCGGCGACTGACGTCGCCGGTTCGCCAGGCCGATGCGCCTTCGTCGACTCCGATCCGTAATCTCGGCGGAATCCGTGGTAGACTCCTCTCAGTCGCCGGTGGGATCTTTCCGGGCTCTCGCGGTGCTGGCGACGGCGGGGGCCGGTGGTCGAGGACGTTGCGGTGCGGATCGTCGGGCTGACGCTTCATCGTGTCGCGGTGCCCCTGAAAAAAGTGGTGAAGCATGCCTCGTTCTCGCGGTCGGAGAGCGAGAACCTGGTGGTGCGCGTCGAGCTCGATGACGGCACCGTCGGGCACGGCGAAGGCGTGCCGCGCCCGTATGTGACGGGGGAATCGGTGGACACGGCCTTTGCCCTCCTCTCTTCGCACGACTGGGCCAGGCAGGTCGGCCGGCCGGGAGACTTCGCCGAGGTTGTCCGGCGGCTCGAAAACCTCTGCATCCCCGAAAACCAGGCGGACCCGCGCGGGATGGCCGGCAACGCGGCGCGGTTGCGCCTCGAGCTGGCCGTTCTCGACGCCTTCGGCCGACGGTTCGGCGAGTCGGTCGGACAGGCCATCGCCCTGTCGACGCTCGACGGCCTCGAGAAGCACGAGACTCCCCGGCCCGTCCGGTACAGCGGCGCCATCACCGCCGAGTCGCGGCGGGGCGAGATCCGCTCGGCGGTCAAGATGCGGCTGTATGGCTTTCACCAGGTGAAGATCAAGGTCGGGACGAGCGGACAGGACGACCCGCGGCGGCTGCGCACGCTGCGGTGGATCCTCGGCCGTCGCATGGATATCCGCCTCGATGCCAACGAGGCGTGGCCGGCGTCCGAGCTGCTCGAGCGGGTCGAGCCGTTGCGGCGGTTCGCACCCACGGCGCTCGAACAGCCCGTGCCGCACGAACAGGTCGACGCGCTGGCCGAGCTGCGGCCGCGGCTGGGGATTCCCGTCATGCTCGACGAGTCGCTCTGCGGGTACCCCGACGCCGAGGCCGCCATCGCGCGGCGGACGGCCGATATCCTCAACGTGCGGATCTCCAAGTGCGGCGGAATTCTGGCCTCGCTGAAGATCATCGCGCTGGCGCGGCGGTCGGGTCTGGGAGTGCAGCTCGGCTGTCATCCGGGCGAGACGTCGCTCCTGTCGGCGGCGGGCCGGCACGTGGCCAGCCGGGTCGCCGGACTTCGGTACGTCGAGGGATCTTATGACCGCCACATCCTCGGGGCCAACCTGACTCGCCAGGACCTGACCTTCCGCTACGGTGGGCGTGCGGGGCCGCTGGACGGCCCGGGGCTGGGCGTGGCGGTGGATCCCGCCGCGCTGGCGGCCATGACGGTCGAGACCCGGGAGATCCGGTATGAGTGAGCCGCTCGCCCTCTCGGCACCCGAGACGCGGACGTTCGTCGCGTCGGACGGCTACCCGCTGCACGTCGCGGTCTGGCATCCGGCCGGACCGGCGAAGGGCCAGGTCGTGGTGCTGCACGGCGTCCAGAGCCACTCGGGCTGGTACCACAACCTGGGCCGGACCCTGGCCGGGGCCGGTTATCGGGCGTCGTTCCCCGATCGCCGCGGCTCGGGGGCGAATCTCCAGGACCGCGGCCACGCCCCGTCGGCCGGCCGGTTGATCGCCGATCTCGCCGAGTGGGCCCGGGCTTTGCGTGAGGAAAATCCCGAGACGCCCACCGCGCTGGCGGGGATCAGTTGGGGCGGCAAGCTCGTGGTGATCGCCGCGGCGAAGCATCACGAGCTGGTCGACGCCATCGCGCTGGTCTGTCCGGGCCTCCAGCCGCGCGTGGGGGTCTCGCTGGGGGAGAAGCTGCGGATCGCCTGGTCGTTCGTGACGAACCCGCGGCGGAAGTTCCCGATTCCGCTGTCGGACCCGGCCCTGTTCACGGGCAGTCCCGAGGGCCAGGCCTTCATCGCGGCCGACCCCCACGGCCTGCACGAGGGGACCGCGGGATTGCTCGCGGCCAGCTTCTTCATCGATCGGCTGGTCGGCCGGGCGGCGGCGCGGATCCGCCAGCCCGCACTGCTGATGCTCGCAGGGCAGGACCGCATCATCGATAATGCCAGGATCCTCGCCTACTTCGAGCGGCTGGCGTTCGACCGACCGTCAGCTCATCGAGTATCCCGAGGCGCATCACACGCTGGAATTCGAACCTGACCCGTCGCGATATGCTCTTGATCTCGTAGCCTGGCTCGACTGCGCATCTCGCCGCCGGGGCCGGGCGAGCCCGGAGCCGCCGCCATGGACTCGACGAAACGTGAGGAGCGCCAGACCAAGCGCGAGCTGAAGCGCGCCGGCAGCCAGCGACGACGGCGCCAGTGGAAGCGCGACCTTCGCGAGAACCCCGAAGAGGCCCCCTACTCCGAAGAGGACTTCGGCCGGTACGCGACCGCCGAGCTCAACGGCCGCGACCGCGACAGTACCCGCCGCCGAGAAGCCGACGCGCGATGAAAAGGCTGCTGTTGGCGCGATTTTGCGGATTAGCTCAAGAGTTCCGGTTTGCCGGCCGATACAGGCTATGGGCCTGGTGCGCCCGCATTTCGTCCGTTGAGCCCGGTTATTCATCGCCGAGGCCCATGTTGCGTTGCGATGAGACCGTGAGGAGTCGGCATGCCGAGCCCCGCGCCGGGTGCGATCGCTGGGCGTCCGGATCGAGCCGGATGGCGCATCGTCGCGGTGGTCCTGCCGGCCTTGCTCGCGACGATCGCCGCGAGCGGGTGTGTCGGGGTCTCTTCGCCCCGCGTCTCGCCGCCCGAGGCATCCATCCCGAGGGCGGAGTCGCTGTCGCCGTCGCCGTCCGCGAAAAGGGATGAAGCCATCGTCCGGGCGTCTGGAGCGGGTCCGCTGGAACAGAATCCCGCCGAGTGGACCGGTGATCCGGTCGGCGATGGGTTGTCGACGCCGACCGCGGGGCAACCTGTTGCCGTCGAGCCGGCGCAGGCCGGCGCAGGCCCGTCACCCGGGCCGTCCGGACCGATCAATGCCGGCCAGACGCTCTATCGCTACGACCCGATGCGGGGCGCTGCGCTGTCGCAGACGCCCCCGCCGAACCGAAACATCACACTCCGCGAGCTGCTGGGCCTGGGCCGGTCGGACATCGCCGACAAGGACGACGAGGTCAAGCCCGATTACCCCGACCTGCACGACGACCCGCTGGCGCGTTCGCCGGTGCCGCCGGCCCGGCGCAATCGACTCCTGTTCCCCGCCCTGTCGAACCTGATCTTCGAGCACGACGACGAGCTCAAGGACGCCGACGAGGCCCGCGACGACATGCTCGAGAAGCGGTCGAATTACGACGTCACCTTGCCCGGACCGGACACGGCGAACTTCCCCAATAGCGCCTTCACGCTGCCCAAGGGGCGGGCGTACATCGAGACCTCGCCGGCGACGTTCTACGGCAAGTCGCGGAGCTTCGCGTCGCAGTACAACTGGGAGTTCCTGGTCAGGTATGGCCTCACCGACGACCTGGAGTTCCGCGTGTTTTCGAGCGGATATGCCGCGACGCTGACCCACCCGCGAACGACGGGGTTCTCGCCGCTGGCGTTCGACTTCAAGTATCACATGTGGGACGAGAACCTGGAGAAGCATATCCCGGCGGCCGGCCTCGAGATCTACATCCTCACCCCGTTCGGGTCGAACTACTTCAACGGCGGGACGGAGCCCTCGCTGGGACTGCTGTTCGATCACACGCTCCCATTCGCCTTGTTGTACGAGCACAACTTCGGGCTGACGGGCCTGCAAGATACGTTCGGCGAGTCGGTGTACGAGTTCAGCTACCAGTGGGCCTTGCAGCGGCAGGTGTTCAAGGATTTCGCGATCTTCACGCATGGCTTCCTCAACTCGGCCGCCTTGCCTCGGGTGCCGATCTTCCAGCGCCACATCGTGCAGGCACCGCCCAGCCAGCTCGTGGTCGGCGGCGGCTTCCTGTGGAACTGGTCGAAGCGGCTAGCCCTGTTCGGGCACTACAACGCCGGCCTGATCGGCGACTCGCCGAGCATGCTCGCGCAGCTCGGGTTCGCCGTGGCCCTGTAGGCTGCGCATGGGGGTGCCGCCGGCCCGCGCGAGCCGCGACGCGGTTGCCTCGGGCGATAGGCACGGCGTTCGCTCGCGAGTACGATGTGAGACGGAACGAGTTGAACCGAATCGCCGCGCGCCCCGAGATCCCGGAAAGCACTGATAGCGATGACATCCACCGCGTCCGAGCCCGGCCGCCGGGCCAATCGTCTGGCCGATGAGACCAGTCCGTACTTGATCCAGCACGCGCACAACCCCGTGGACTGGTATCCCTGGGGCGAGGAGGCACTCGAGCGGGCCCGCGCCGAGGACCGGCCGATCTTCCTGTCGATCGGCTACTCGGCCTGCCACTGGTGCCACGTGATGGAGCGCGAGAGCTTCGAGAATCCCGACATAGCGGCCCTGATGAACGAGCACTTCGTCAACATCAAGGTCGACCGCGAGGAGCGCCCGGACCTCGACCAGATTTACATGTCGGCCGTGCAGGCGATGACGGGCCACGGCGGCTGGCCGATGTCGGTGTTCCTGACGCCCGACCTGAAGCCGTTCTTCGGCGGGACCTACTATCCGCCGACCGACTCGCGCGGCATGGCGGGTTTCCCTCGTGTCCTCCAGAGCGTGCACCGCGCATGGCAGGAGCGGCGGGACGAGATCCGGACCTCGGCCGCCGAGATGACCGAGCAGCTCCAGGCTTACGGCTCGCTGCCGAAGGGGTCGGGCACGCTCGAGCCCACGCTGCTCGACAACGCGGCGCGGGTGATCCTGCGGAACTTCGACCCGAAGGACGGCGGGTTCGGCCGGGCACCCAAGTTTCCCCACCCGATGGATATCAAGGTGCTCTTGCGCCAGCATGCCGCGCACCGGCGACGATTACGCGATGCACGCGGTGAAGCACACGCTCGACAAGATGGCCAGGGGCGGGATCTATGACCATTTGGGCGGCGGCTTCGCCCGGTACTCGACCGACGAGCGCTGGCTCGTGCCGCATTTCGAGAAGATGCTGTATGACAACGCCTTGCTCGCCTCGGCCTACCTCGAGGCGTACCAGGCGACCCGCGACGTCGAGCTTGGCCGCGTGGCGTGCGAGACGATGGACTACGTCCTGGGCCGGATGACCGACCCCGAGGGTGCGTTCTACTCGACAGAGGACGCCGACAGCGAGGGCGTGGAGGGCAAGTATTACGTCTGGAGCCTGGACGAGGTGAACGAGGTGCTGGGCGCCGACCGCGGCAAGACGTTCGCCCATGTTTACGACGTCACGCCTTCGGGGAACTGGGAGCACGCGAACATCCTGAACCTGCCCAAGACGATCGCGCAATCGGCGCGGATGCTCGGGCGGGATGAAGGCGAGCTTCGCGCCGAGCTGGCCGAGAGCCGCGCGCGGCTGCTGGCGGTGCGCGACCGTCGCGTGCCGCCGGGCAAGGACACGAAGGTCCTGGTCTCGTGGAACGGCCTGATGATCGCGGCCCTGGCGGAGGGGGGGCGGATCCTAAGCGAACCGCGCTACCTCGAGGCCGCGGCCCGCGCCGCGGGGTTCCTGCTCGACCGGATGCGTCAGTCCGACGGGCGGCTGCTGCACACTTACCGCGACGGCCGCGCCCGGCTCGATGCGTATCTCGACGATTATGCGGACTTCATCGACGGCCTGACGCGGCTTTACGAGGCCACGGGCGAGCCGCGCTGGGTCGAGTCGGCGCTCGAGCTGACGCAGGTCTTGCTCGAGGAGTTCGGCGACCCGGCGCGCGGCGGGTTCTTCTACACCGGACATCACCACGAGGCATTGATCGCCCGGCAGAAGGACTTCACCGACAACGCGAAGCCGTCGGGCAACGGCATGGCGGCGACGGCCCTGGTGCGGCTGGGGGCTCTCACCGGCCGCGACGACCTGACCCAGGCCGGCCGCTCGGCGCTCGAATCGGTGCAGCTCCTGCTCGAGCGCGAGCCGGCGGCGGCCGGACAGAGCCTGATCGCGCTGGATTTCCTGCTGGCCCCGACACGCGAATTCGCCGTGATCGCCGGAGACGACCCGGCCGAGTACCGCGCCGCGCTCGAGGCGATCGCCGGCGCGGTTCCTGCCGCACAAGGTCGTGGCGCCGGCGACCTATGACCAGGCGGGAATCCTCGAGAGCAAGGTCCCGCTGCTGGCAAATCGCCCGCCCCGCGAGGGCCGGACGACGACGTACATCTGCGAGAACTTCGCCTGCCGGGAGCCGGTGCTGGGCGTGGAGGGGATCGAATCCGCCCTGGGGGAGCCGGCGAAGTCCTGATTTCGACGGGACGGCCGGGCGTGTCATCGCCTCCGATCGTTCCTCAATGGCGGCGATCGCTCGTCAGCGCGTGCAGGTCCGCCAGCAGCCGATCGCCCAGCTCGGGGCGGGCCATGCGGATGAAGGCGATCTTGCCGAGTAGCCAGGCGCGGAAGTCGGGGACGTTCGCGCGGTTCTGCCTCTCGAGGCCCTCGGTGCGCGCTCGG
Source organism: uncultured Planctomycetota bacterium (assembly GCA_963771445.1). Classification (GTDB taxonomy): domain Bacteria; phylum Planctomycetota; class Planctomycetia; order Isosphaerales; family Isosphaeraceae; genus JAKAUH01. Next base: position 187,975 of record CAVYTQ010000014.1, read on the forward strand.
TGGAGGATCGCGCGGATGCGGCGGACCTCGGACCTCGCGACGCCGGGGCGGTCGTTGACCACCAGGCCGGTGACGGTCTGCGCCGTGTTCCGACGCTGGACGCGGGTCTTGGACTCGTTGACGCGGTAGCCTTCGGCCTCGGCGATGTGGCGGACGCGGGCCATCAGGTAGCCGATGCGGCCCTCGAGCTCGATGCCGCCCGAAAACGTGAGGTCGTCCGCATATCGGGTATACGTCAGGCCGAGCTTCGCCGCGAGGCCGGTGAGGCGGCGATCGAGGCGGCGGGCGACCTGGTTCGATAGCCCGGGGCTGGTGCAGGCGCCCTGGGGGAGACCTCGCGGGCCGGTCGCTACGTGGTAGGTCACGCCGTCGAGGATCACGGTCCGCCGCGGGCACTCGGTGCAGATCAGGGCCAGCACGGTCGCGATGGCCGGCGAATAGCCCAGTCGTTCGAAGACCTTGCGCACCCGGGGGAAGCCGATGCTGGGGAAGAACCCTTCGAGGTCGAGGTTCACGACGATCGCCCGGCCGGCGTGGGGCCGCGGCGTTGGTGAGGATGCTCCGGCCCGCGATGAACCCGTGCGCCGCGGGCTCGGCCGGTAGCTTTGCAACGATCCGGTCGAGGATCCACCGCTGGGCCTCGGCCATCGACCGGTGCGGGGCGCTCAGCGTCCTTTCACCGCCGCTCTTCTTGGGGACGGCGAACTGGATGTAATGCGTGCGGGTGGCGACCTCGGCGTGGAACGCCAGCCATCGCAGGCGCGGGACGGGGATTCCCATCGCGTCGGCCAGCTCGGCGGGCGTGCTCGAGCGCGGGCAGGCCGGCGCGCTCGAGGTCGTCGATGCGGATGGCCCGCTCGCCCAGCCGGCCCGAGACGCCCCGGCCGAGGAAGACGATGTCCTCGGCCTTGAGTCGAGCGACCGCCTCGGCCCGACGGCGACGGCGCTCGGCGGCCTCGGCCTTCTTGCGGGCCTTGATCTCGGCGCGGGCCTCGCGATCGGCGGCGACGGCCGCCTCGCCGACCCTCGCCGCCTGGTGGTCGAGCGTGGCCTGTGTCAGCCGGACCCGGTCCAGCTCGGCCCCGATCGCGTGGATCTCGGCCAGTTGCTCGGGCGTGAGGATTCCCTGGGTCACCATCGCGCGGTCGATCAATCGCGTGCGCGGGTCGTCGGCCGGCGGGATCACGTCGCGACGGCCCAGCCAGGGGTTGTTCAGCAGGTTGCGGTCCTTCGCCGCATCCTTCAGCTCGGTGCGCGTGATCGGTAGATAATCCGAGGCGTCGAGGCCGAAGGAGTCACTTCCCTTCTTCCACGGCGAATCGGATTCCGGGCCTGTTCTGGTTGAAGGGAGACCTTCGGTCGGGCCCTGGGCGGGGTCGGTAGACCCGCGCCGAACATCGGTCGGGCCCTGGGCGGGGTCGGGAGAACTGCGCCGAACACCAGGAGCAGGTACGGAAGTCGCGCTCCCGGCTCCGACGACCGCGGCCTCGGCGGGCGGCGAGGCGGGTGGGACCGTCCGGGCCGGGCGGATCCAGGAAAGCATCCGTTGCAGCAGGTTCATCGCCGTTCCCCGCCGTGCGTCAATTCCAGAGCGCGGCGTACCAGGCCGCGATGGTCGTGCGGTCCGCGGTGGTCAGCCGCGCGTTCGCCGCGTCGCGCAGCGCCTGGAGGTGCCGGCACGGCCCGCGTCGAAGTCCGCTCTTGTAGTGGTAAGAGCACGAGCATTGACCGCCGAGCATCCGGCCGTCGCCATCGAGCCGAAGCGAGACCTCGGTGGCGAGCACGCGGCCCTCGAGTAGCCGCAGGCCGCGGGGAAGCGTCTCGTCGCGGTCGACCTTCACTGTCCCTCGGGCCACCAACTGCCGCGCGGCGACCGTCTCGGGATGCTCGAAGCCGATCAGCTCCGACGAGAGCGTCACCGGCATGATTTGCCTCCATCGGTAGAGCCCGGCCGGCAGGTCGTGGATCACCTGACCGAGCATCGCGAGGCGATTGAGGCCGACCGCCAGCGCGGGCGCGTCGGCGCGGGTGATCGTGGCGAGACGATCGAAGGTCAGCGCGGGATCCTCGCGGAACGCGGCGGCGATCGCGTTCATCGTGGCGGCGTCGGGCTCGGCGGGCGGTGCCAGTTGATCAATCGCCGAGCCCCGCGACCAGTCGTTCGCCGTCCAGCCTGAGAGGCCCAGCGTCAGCCGGATCGGGCCGGTGCGGACCGTCCAGAAGCTCGGCAGCCCCGTGCCCAGTAAATGCACCTCTGCCGAATCCAGGATCGGTAGCAGCCGGGCGAGCACGCGGAGCCGGTCGCGGCCCCAGGTGCGGATGACCTCGGCGCGCGGGTCGTCGTACGGCATATCGCCCAGCCGCACCCGCTGCTCCCACGGCTCGAGCACGGCCTCGGGCGGCCGGCCGGGCCTGAGCTCGAAGCGGATCGCCCGCGGGCTCTTCGCCGCGCGGTGGCGTTTCAAGAACGCGAGGATGTTGTAGAGCCCCTCCCGGCCAATCCGCACCCGGCGCATGGGGAGGCTCATCGCCGCCTGGAGCTGCAAGAACCCCCGCAGCCAGCTCGGCGGCAGGTCGATCTTCTCCTCGCGGTAGCCGGCCGACTCCGGCGTCGTCTGGACCTCGAACCCCGAGGGATCGATCAGGAACTGCGTCTCGCGGTAGCTGCGCATCCGCTGGAAGTGCTCGTGGAGCGACCAGGAATAATCCACGTTCGTCGTGCCGGGCGCAACGTCGCGCTCGCGCTCGAAGGCCGAGCGATCGACCGACAGGCAGCCGTAGCTGCTCTCGTCCGCCGAGAAGCATTCGAAGAACACGCAGTCGGCCGCGACCGTGATCACCGGGTCGCACGGCACGAGCTGGCGCCAGAGCTCGATGTCGTGCGTCATCAGGTGGCTGGAATACTTCTGCCGGGCCTTCCAGTAGGTCGTGCGCGCCCGCTTGTAGCGAGCCTCCAGCTCGGCCGAGTAGCCCTCGGGCAGCTCGGGGAGCGCCTCGAGGATCGCGGCCCTCGCCTGCTTGACCCCGGCGCGGCGCAGCTCATCCTCGCGACGGAATTGCCCGGCCTTGAACGCCTCATGCGCCGAGTGGTCATGCGGCTGATAGCGCAGGTCACTGATAACGACGTCGTGGAGCGCACCCATCGCCTCGCGAAACCCGATCGGGTCGCGGAGCACGCCCGCGAAGCTGACTCGGTCGCGTCGCAGGTTGGGCGCGAGCGCCACGGCGACCCCGGCCGGGCTCCAGGTCACCGCGCTCCGGCCGCGATAGGCGAGGGTGAGCTGCATGGACGGCCTCGGTGCCGATGTCGGTCGTGGAGATCCGACGACCCAGTGTCATCCGTTCGATCCGGGGGGCGGGCGGGCCGGTCTCGACTTCGAGGCGTCGACCAAGGTCGTTCACCGAGGCCCGGGTCGCTCGTCGATGGCCGGGAACCCCGTTGAATCAGCCAGGCATCGACGAGCGACCCGGGCCGAAAAGAACAACGGCCTTGGGGAAGCAATCTCCGGGTCAAATGCAACCACGGCGGAACGCCGCAGCAAGCTGGTCTCGAGCCCCGGCCCGACCGCCCTCCGGATCGAAGCGAATTCCGCCGAAAGGATTCGCTTCGAAGGCCCGGTCATGATCGCACAGGCTCAGGCCCATTGCAACTCGGGAAGCCACAGGCGGACCATCGCGGCCGACTCGGGGCGAGCCTCGACCAGCCGGACCACGGCCGCCAGCGCCGCGCGTCGCTCGGGGGCGCGCAGCGACCGCAGGCCGACCGCCAGCATCGGCAGCAGCAGATCGGCCTCATCCGGCCGCCGGCCCAGGCGATCGGCGACCTGCCGGACGACGCCCGGCTTGGCCCGGCCGCCGCGCTGCACGTTGAGCAGCACCGACGCCCAGAGCAGCCGCACGCGTTCCGGATCGAGGGCCAGCGACACCTCGCGGCCCTCGGCTCCTCTCGCCGAGTCCAGCCGCGCGCCGAGCTCGGCCGTCAGGGCGAGCCTGACGTCGTCATACGGCGATTCCAGCAGCCGACGCCAGAGCGCCACGTCGTCGCGGGCGCGGGGCTCGTCGCGGAACCATCGCAGGCCGACGGCGCGGGCGTCGGCGTGTCGGCTGTCGAGGAACTCGAGCAGCGCGTCGAGCGGAGCCTCGGGCGCCGCCGACAGCACCGTCCGCAGCCAGCCCAGGATCTCCGGGCGAAGCGGCTCGCACCCCGCGTCGAGCAGGTCCAGGAGACTGCGCCGCTCCTCGTCCGATTCCACGGTCCGGGCCTTCAGCCAGCGCAGGCCGAGCCGGGCCAGCGGCACGGGACGGCCCGCGGCCAGGCGTACCGCGGTCTCGGTCGTGACGCGATCGGGCGCGATCTGCCGGGCCATGATCTCGGCCAAGACCTCCAGCGCGGCGGGGTCCGCGGTCGCGGCGACCGCCAGCCAGCGCTCGGCCGACACCGATGCGACGTCCCCGGCGCCTCGCAGCCATTCCACGGCGATCTCGACCACCGCCGGCTCGTCGTGCGCCAGCAGGTCGAGGACCGCGTCGACGCCGATCGCGGCCCGCGCCCGATCCATGTCGCGCCCGAGCATCCGCGCGGCCCACCGCCGCACCGGCCGGCATTGGGCCCTGGCGATCAGGTCGAGGAGCGCGCGGGGATTGGAGAGCCACGGCTCCTCGAAGATCGGTGCGGGCTCGACCTCGGCCAGCGAACGATCCGCCACCAGCATCCAGCCGCTCGGTCGGGCGGCCAGCACGCGGCTGTGATGGAACAAGGCGTGCATCAGGCCCCAGTTGTCGATCAGGGCCAAGCCGCCCGCCACGTCGTCATCGCGGTAGAGCACCATCGCCTCGGAGATCGCGGCGACGTAGCGCTCGGGGTCCGTCTTCCCCAGGCGGCGGAAGTATCGCCAGGCCCGGCGCCTCAGGTAGTATCGCGTCGGCACCGAGAAGAGGCGGAAGCGATCGAGCCGACTCCAGATATGCTCGGGGGGCTCGGCGACGTCGGCGTATTCGAATGCATCGAGCCCCATCGCGAAGACCCAGTCGGCGTTCTGGACCTGCGACGGCCGCCGGCTCCTCGGGTCGTGGACCGTCCAGGGCTTCATCCGGCCTCGGGGCATAGTCGTCCCGCCGGGCATGACCAGCCGCGGCTCGCGCCAGGTGCCGAAGACGATGAATTGCCGCCGCATCGGCCCAGCCGGTGCGAAGTTCGTCCAGTCGCAGCCCTCGGCGCGCCAGAGGATCGCCAGCCGCTTGGCCTCGTCCCGGCTCTCGACCCGGATCCGACGCCTGCGTTGCCGCGACCGCTGCACCCGTCGGATCGAGCGATCGAACGCCACCAGGAACCGCGCCATGACGGCGTCATCGCCGGCCGCCTCGGCCCGCTTGAACAGCCGCTTGACCAGTCCCTCGTGGCGATAGGCGTTGAGCGGGCGCTCGAGGTAGTCGAGCAGCAGCCGACGCGCGCCGGGCGACGGGTCGGCGTACCAGCCCTCGGCGAAGGTCGCCAGGGCGTCGGCGTCGGTGACGCGGCGCAGGCGGTTGATGCGTCGCACGCGCTCGTCGGGCGCGAGATCTCCCGGCTCGAGGAGCTCGTGCAGCCCCGACCCCGACCGCCCTTCGCCGCCGGTCATCGTCAGTCCCCGCTGGTCTTGGCGGCGGGCGGAGTCTCCGAACCGCTCGCCTTCCCGCCTTGAGGGGCCGGGGCGTCGGCCTTCGCGGCCCCCGGTGCGGCCCCCTTGTTCCGGGTCGTGATCATGGCGTTCTTCGTCCGGGTCGTCGCCGCCTTGACCTTCGATTTCGAGCGGGTCTCCGACGAGGCCGTCCCCTTCACGCCGTCGTCCGTCTTCAGCTTGAGCGACAGCGAGTTGATGCAGAACCGCAGCCCCGTGGGGGTCGCGGGGGCATCATCGAAGACGTGGCCCAGATGGGCGCCGCAACGGTGACAAATCACCTCGACCCGCGGCTCGGCCTCGAGGTAGTCGGCCGCCCGGTCGACGGCCTGGGGCGTGACCGGCTGCCAGAAGCTCGGCCAGCCCGTGCCCGAATCGAACTTGGCCTTCGACGAGAACAGTTCGGCCTCGCAGCAGGCGCAAACAAATGTGCCGCGGAAATGGCCCACGGCGTACTTGCCCGAGAAGGCCGGCTCGGTCGCCTTGAGCCGCGTGACCTGGTACACCGGGCGCGGGAGGATCCGGGCCCACTCCTGGTTGGTCTTGTGGACGAACTCGGATTTTGGCTCGGCCTTCTTTGCGGTCTTCTTGGCGGTCGTGCCCGTCTCGGCCGCCTTCTCGGCGACCTGGAACGGGTCCTGCGCCGGCGTCGGCCCCGCGGCCGACTGCGACGGATCCTGCGCCGCCGCGGTGGAAATCATCAACAACACGATCGAAAGCGTCGAAGCGACAGTCGATAAGAGGCGCCGATAACGTGGCATGATGGATCTTCCTCAACAGGAACGCGCGAAGTCGATCCTGAACGGACCTTCGCCGTCATTGCGACGGTTCCCTTCATCATAGTTCGACCCGACCTGCGAGCAAGACGCCTCGAAGCGAATTCCAATGAGGGCATCATTGCTTGGGATGGCTGCCGTGGCCGGTCACTGGAGAAAGAGCACCAGGCCGGCGGTCGCGAGCAGGGCCCCGCCGGCCAGGCCGAGGCGGCGGTGCCAGGCCGGGCCCGGGCCGCGGCCGATGGCGGCCGTTCGCAGCCGCCAGGCCAGGCCGCCGACCGCGACGAGTACCGCCGCCATCCCCGCGCTGAAGGCCAGCACCAGGCCGACCCCCGCGGCCAGCCGGCCGATCGACGCGGCCAGGACCAGCAGGCCGACGGCGTCCCAGCAGGGGACGAGCCCGCCGGCCAGCCCCAGGCCGACCAGGGCCAGCGCCGATCGTCGCGAGAGGTCCCGGCCGTCGGCGTGGATTTCTTCATGCTCGCCGTGGCCGGCGAGGTGCCGGCCCAGCCGCCAGAGACCGGCCGCGGCGATCGCGAACCCGGCCGTCCGCGCCAATCCGACGTGGATCGACCCGACCCGGCTCGAGCCGGTGGACCAGAGCACCGCGGCGATCGCCAGCACGCTGCCGACATGGGCGACCGTCGTCGCCAGGCCCAGGAGTGCCGGCTGATACCACCGGGCCCCCGGCCCGATCGCCGCGGCCGTGACGAGCGTCTTGCCGTGCCCCGGCTGGACCGCGTGCGCCGCACCCAGGCCCGCCGCGATCAGCGCGAGCATCACCCACGAGACCCCCGCGCCGCGATCGAGCAGGTCGGCCAGCGCCCGGGCTCGTCCTTCCGGGGTCGGGTGCGGGGTCTGGGCGGGGCGTGCGGGAGGCTCGGTGCTCGCGGCGGCCGAACCTATGGGACCGGGCCGGGCGTCGGTCGCGACGGGAGATCGATAGACCACGTCAACCTGCTTGGTCCGCCGCTCCTCGGCGTCGGACAGGTCCCAGACCGGGCGGATCGGCACGTTCTCGACGTCGGTCGGGCCGTCGTCGCCCGCGATGGTCACTCCCTCGCGTCCGCGGATCGCCAGCCGGCTGGTGCCCTCGCTCGAGACATAGTTGGTATCGCGGAGGATCAGCCGCCCCGAACGGGGCACCGCCGCCTCGAGGTGGAACGTGTATCGCGGGTGCTCCTCGACGGCCAGGCGATACCCGGTTGAACGCCATCGGGACGGGCGTGCCGTCCACCGTGACGAGGAATCCCCTGGCGTTGAGCGGGCCGGTCACCTCGCCGTAGAGCTTCAGCCATTCCGACCGCTCGGCGCCCGGCCGGGGGCCGACGAGCGACCGCAGGTCCTGGGTCAGCGTCAGCTCGGTCAGGCTGACCTCGTAGTCGATCGCCAGCAGGCCCGGCGTCAGCGTCACCTGGATCGAGCGGTCCACCCGCTGGTTGGGGATGTCGTGGCGCCTGGGCGGCCGCCGCCAGCGCGAGGACCAGTCCGACCCCCGTTGACCATACCCTTGCTGACATGGCTCTTCCCCTGCCATACCGCGCCGCGAGTCGAGCTGGTGAGTCCGCTGGACGGCGGGAGCGATCCTCGAGAAAGCTGCTCTACTGCCCCGGCGACGAACCGCCCGGACGGTCCGACCGGGGCCTGTTCGTGGAGAGCGGGGGCGCCGCCGGCGGATGACCCGCCTTCGCGTCGGCGGGCCGCTCGGCGGTCGGTCCGCCGCCAGGGGTCTCGCCGGCAATCCGTCCCGGGCTGCCGGGTGAGGCGGGCGGGTCGGACCGCTCGGGGCCCTCGACGAGGAGCTTCAGCAGCGGGCTTGTCGCCGAGAGCACGATGGTCGAGCGCTCGTCGAGGATCGCGCGGTAGGATTCGAGCGTGCGGAGGAACTCGAAGAACCGGGGGTCGCGGCCGTGGGCCTGGTTGAGCAGCCGGGTCGCCTCGGCCTCGGACTGGCCGCGGGTGCGGCGCGCGTCGGCCTGGGCCTCGGCGAGCATCGTGTCGCGTGCCCGATCGGCCTGGCTGGTGATGGTGAGGAACTGCGCCTCGCCCTCGGCGCGCAGCCGCGCCGCGACCTGCTTGCGCTCGCTGCGGATCAGGTCGAACACGGCCGGTCGGACCTCGATCGGGTGTCCGAACCGCCGCAGGCGGACGTCGAGCACCTCGACGCCCAGCTCGTCGCGGGCCGTCGGAGCGACGGCGGCGAGAACGTCGCGCGTCAGCGTGTCGAGCGACCACTTCGCCGGGTCGGTCGAGGCCAGGCTCGCGAGGTCGCGGCGGCCGACCGCGTCGCTGAGCCCCGCCGACACCCGCTCGGCCAGCCGCGCCTCGGCCAGCTCGTCGCCTCCCGAACCTTTCAAAAATGCCACCGGGTCGGCCACCCGCCAGACGACATAGGGCGCGACCTCGAGATTCCGCTTATCGCCCGTCATCATCTCGCGCGGCGGCGGGTCGAAGACGTGGAACCGCCGGTCGATCCGGATCACGGCGTCCCACGGTGCCTTGGCATGCAGCCCGGCCCCCGAGCCGGATGCGGAATCCCGGCCGCCCCCGTGCACCGCCGCGACCCGGCCGAACCGGGTGACGACGGCGAACTCGGTCTCATCCACGACCACCACGCAGGCGGCCGCGATGGCGGCGATCAGCCCGGCCGCCGCGGCCAGGATCAGCCATCGTCGGGTGCGCTTCATTCAGGCTTCCTCGAAAATCCGGCCGGCTGGTGCTCTTGGGTGGGATCGAGCGGAGCGAGCGAGGTCCAGCGGGCTTCACCGGGTCATTCCGGCGGGCCTCGCGCCGTCTTGCGGCGTTCGATCGAGCCGACATCCCGTTCTTGTCCCGCCACGCTGAAGCAGGTCAGGCTTCCGTCTCACGCGAACGGGCTGAGCTATCATAAGACCCGGCCACGGAAAGATCGACATCGACGAGAGGATTAGCCCCCGTTTACCTCGGCGTCCTCGGGCGGATCCGAGGGGAAAATCTCGTCAACCGCGACCCGGCCAACCTCGAGTCCATCGACCACGACCGGGACCGATTCGCCCGCCTTGAAGACGGTGGTTTCCGTATATCCGTCCGACACCGGACCGGTGAAGACTTCGACCTGCCGATTCACCAGTTTGATGATCCAGTAGACCGGAATATGGGCCCGCCCGTAGATGCGGGCCATCCCCCGATCGTCGCGGAGGGACGAATCGGCGACCTCGACGACCAGACCGATGTCGGCCGCTTCGGGCGTGCGCCGGGAGTAATCGCGGATCGTGCCCCTCACGACGCAACGGTCCGGCTCGGGCTTACTATCGGGAGACTCGCCCTGGCCAGGCAACCGGATCGGCTTGCCGGCACGGATGTACCAGCCCGGCGGGAGCACCCGACGGAGCGCCTCGCCGCAAAGATCGTCTGCCGTGCAATGCGGGTCGTTCTGGGTCATCTTCGCAACCAGGAGGCCATCGACGAGGTGGACCCGATGACTCGTATTGAGGATGCCCTCGGCGACCATCCGGTCGTATTGCTCGAGCGACAGACGATACGGTGGAGAGGGTGTCCAGTCGGGAGCCGAGGGAATCGTTGTGACGACGGTGGACATGGGAGGACTCCGTGCGATCCGCGAGTCCGGCGCGCTGGAGCAATGGCACGGGCCGGGTGAGCATGGGTACTATGCCGGCCGTGGGCCGAACGAGGCCCCATGCGACGGCATCGCCAGGCCGGCCGGTTGGGCGGTCGGGTAAGCTGAGCGACGGATCCGGTGCCGCCCGATCCCGCTCTCCCCGTGCCTGGCCGCTGCGCTCCATGGTAATGTCCGGACGACTGCGGGGCTATCGGCGATGAGGAAATGGACGGCTGTTGCTGCGGGGCTCCCTCATTCGGATGGATCGGCATCCAGGGACGGACGGGCCGCCCACTCGTACCAACGTCTTAGAGCGCGAAGGCATGGGTGGCCTATGGCCATGGGAGCGCAGTCCACCGACCGCGGACCCGGTCCGACCCATTCACATCGGACGGATCGGATCGGATCGGATCGGATTGGATCAGAACCGGCCGGGCCTTTTGTGGGAGCCGGCTCCTGCCGGCGATCGGGGGCGGTCGGCCCGACCCGCTCCGGCCCGACCCGGTCGTGTGTCCTGTGTTCGGCGCGGGTCTCCGACCCCGCCGTCGGCGCGACCGAAGGTCTCCCGGGCGGGCGGGCTGCGGGCGGACCGGACCCGTGGAGACCTGACGGTCCGGGCCGCGGCGGGGTCGGAGACCACTGCGGTGAACATCTTCGGAGAGGCGGCAAACCGCTGAAAAATAGGGGTTTCCTGAAAAAAGCCGGCCGACGCCGAATTCCTTCGGGGCCAGCGATCCCGGCCGGGCTCAAGAAAACCCCTAGAAAACAGCGGAAAATCAGCCAATCTATGACATTAGTAAGATGTTCACAGCGGTGGGTCGGAGACCCGCGCCGAACCGCGGTCCGGGCCGCGGCGGGGTCGAAGACCCGCGCCGAACGGAGATCGGGCGGGCCGGTGCTGGCCGGGTCGGGCCGCCCGGATCAGGAGCAGGAGCTTCCTTCTCCAAGGAAAACGACCGATTCGGTCCGTTGTGGGAGCCGGCTCCTGGGCCGAAACCCAGGTCGTTGCAAGCCTTCTGGCAATCAAGACCGGCCTGCTGGGCTTCAATCGCCGCGATTCCTGGAAAATCGGGGGATGCGTCGGGCGGCTTCGGGACGGTACAGAGTGGAGTCGGGCCGCGGAGGGTGCCCGACGGCCGGTTCTTTGGGGGAGCCACCGATGATATCCGGATCGACCCGACCCGCGGCCCGACCGCTCGAGACCCTGTTCCGGCTGGGGACGACCGGGGATCAGACCGACGCCGAGCTTCCTCGAGCAGTTCCTCGCCGATCGCGGAGCGGGGGCCGAGGCGGCGTTCGCGGCGGTCGTGGAACGGCACGGGCCGATGGTCCTGCGGGTCTGCCGGCGCCAGTTGGCCGATCCCAACGACGCGGAGGATGCCTTCCAGGCGACGTTCCTCGTGCTGGCACGCAAGGCCCGGTCGATCGCCCGGCGGCCTCTGCTGGCCAACTGGCTGTATGGCGTCGCGGTCCGATCCGCCGCGGAGGTCCGGAAGAAAGCCGCCCGCAGGCGGGCCCGAGAGGAGCCAATGCCCGACATGCGACACGCCCAGGCACCGCCCGCCGGGGACGCCGACGAGATCCGCCTCGTGATCGACGAGGAGCTGGGTCGGCTCCCGGATGGCTTCCGGGCCCCCGTGGTCCTCTGCGACCTCGAGGGCAAGACGCACAGGGAGGCGGCCGCGATCCTCGGCCTGCCGGTCGGCACCGTGTCGAGCCGCCTGGTGCGGGCCCGCGACCGGCTGCGAGCCCGGCTCGCCCGCCGCGGCCTCGATCCGTCGGCCGCCGATCCGCCGCGCGATTTCACTCCGCTCGCCGTGCCGCCCGCCCTGATCGTCGCGACCTCCCGCGCCGCCGTCCGGCTCGCGGCCGGGGCGCCGTTCGCCGCGGTGGTCTCCGCCCACCTCACCACGATCGCCGAAGGAGTACTCAGGACCATGCTGATCGCCAGAGTCACATCGAGGGGCGTCCTCGTCGGTGCCATTCTGTGTGCCGCCCTAGGTGCTGGGGCGGCGGGGGTCATCTCGCGCGGACTGTTCGGCGGCAGCCCGGTGCCGTTCGCATTCAGCCGCCCGGACGACCGCGAATGGGCGTGGATCGACAACCTGGCCAACGCCGACGACGCCACCAGGGAGCGGCTCAAGCGGTGCGCTACCGCCGCGTCGACGAACTTCGCCTCGCTCCATCGCCTGACGTTCGACTACGACCTCCGCAGCGAGACGCCTCGGCTCCCTCTCGACGCGGCGGGCCACCTGAAGGGCGTCGATCGCGGCTTCGCCCGCGGCACCGTCTCCTGGAAGGAAGGGACGGTGCAGTACGACCACTACCCCCTCGGCAAGCTCGATGAAGATGGTCGAAGGTCGCTCTACAAGCGGCGCAGGGTCTTCAGCGTCGTCCGGTCCACGGAAATGCTCGCGTACACCCAGAACGACGCGACGTGGGGGCTGAGGCTGACCGTCGAGAAGCCGCCCGCATCGGCCGATGACTGGGAGCGCCAGCACGCCTTTGCCCCGATGCCCCAGCTCGACCCGTGGCTCCATTATGCCGTGCCGTTCTGCCAGGATCGGGCGAAGCTGCGGGAGTACTGGGAGCACTGTGGCACGATCGAGTCCGAGGAGTCGGGCGGCAAGGTGGTGCTGCGGTTCGTCCGCGTCAACGGCGGCTGGCGCAACGAGATCACCTGCGACCAGTCCGCCGACTGGCTGCCCGTCCGTCTTCGCGCCGGCAGCATGCAGCAAGGCCACTGGAAGGTCTTCCTCGACCAGTCCAGCGAATGGCGGAAGATGTCGGGCGTCTGGTACCCGGTCCACCAGGTCAAGATGAGCTACATGGGCGTCAACCTGACTCCGGTCAAGGAGATCGACCTGACGGTCAAGAACCTCCGGGCTAATGGCGCCGTGAACCTGCCCGATTCCGCGTTCAGCCTGAGCGCCATGGCGATCCCCGAGGGGACGCACGGCCTCGACAAGCGGACGGACCCGCCCCGCAGCCTGATCCGATCCGGCGGCGTCGTCCGGGACCAGCGGCCCGGCGAGGGGCCAACCCCGAGAGACACCGACCAGGAGAAGGCCGAACGGGAGAAGGACGAGCAGACGATTCCCGCCGCCGAGGGGTCCGCTGCCGCGGCGACGTCCTCGCCGGCTCCCAGGCTGACCGCCGCCAGACAGGTCTATCTCTCGCTGCTGGCAGAATACGACCCGCAACACCGCGCCCGCGAGAAGGCGTTCATGAGCGCCAGGACGCCACCGCAACAGCGTGAGACCTACCTGGCGATGGCCCGGTTGGATTGGGACTACGCCCCTCGGTTCCTGGAACTGGCACGCGAGCACCCTGAGGACCCGGTCGCGATCGACGCCCTGTCCTGGCTGGTGGCCAACCCATTCGATCCGCCCGGTTCGCAGGCGGCCGCCGAGGTCCTGATCCGCGACCATCTCGCCAGCGACCGGATGATCGGCATCTACCGCCAACTGGCCATCCGCCTCGACCCGGCCCCGGCGTCGGCCGCCGAGCGCCTGCTGCGGGCCGCCGTGGAGAGGTCGCCGACCCCCGCGGCCCGCGGCCTGGCCTGCCTGAAGCTCGCCGACCTGCTGCGCTACCGGGCGCGGGCCGCCCGCGACCGCCGCGGCCCCGAGCCGGACCCGTGGCTGCGGCTATCCGACCTCGCCCGCTCGGGCGGCCGCGAGCCCACCCCCCTGCCCGCCGAAGATCCCGATGCGCTCGACCGCGAGGCCGTGCGCTACTACGACTTCGTGGTCCGCCGGTACGCGGAAATCCCCGGTCGGGGTACCAGCAAGCTCGGCGAGCCGGCGGCGCAGGCACTGTTCGATCTCCGCGACCTCGCCGTCGGCCGGCCCGCTCCCGCCGTCGAAGGACCCGACGTGCACGGCAAGCGGCTCCGACTCGCCGACGATCGCGGCAAGGTGGTCGTGCTGATGTTCCTCGGCGGTCCCCCCGAGTCGAGCCGCGACCTCGCCTCGCAGGCCCGGTCGCTCATCCATCGGATGGAGGGCCATCCGTTCGCCGTGCGGAGCGTCCATCTCGACGATTCGAAGACGACCGTGACCCGTGCGATCGAGTCGGGTGAGATCACCTGGAGATGCTGGTGGGAGGGCGGCCAGCAGCGGCCGAACTGCGACCGCTGGCACGTCGGCTTCATCCCGTCGGTCTACGTCATCGACGCCGACGGCGTCATCCGGGCTAAGGATGTCAAAGGCAAGGCGCTCGAGGTGGCCGTCGACGCCCTGATCGGCAGGATGCCGCGGCCGTCGACGGCCGGGGTCGACGATCTGAGGGCCTGTTTCCATGAATGTGGATCTGACTCATGTAGGGTGGGGTGAAACACACCGGTGAGGGCCTGGGAACCCGGTGGGTTTCACCCACCCTACAGTAGGGCAATCACCCATTCCCACCAGACTTTGAGGCTGTGGGTCGAGGACCTTCCGTATCATGATGAGTGGGCGACCTCCAGAATTTCCTCGATCACGGCGATCTCGACCCAGTCGATGCACTGATCGCCAGGACGCCCCGGCCGTTGACGGCGAGGGACGAAAGCGGAGAGGCTCGGTTGAGGGGCGTGCGTTCATGACGAGTGGGCATCGCCCACCGGCGAGGGCCTCGGCCGGTGGGCGATCTCCAGGATTCCCTCCATCCCGGCGACTCGACTTGCTCAGTAGGAGTCGCTCGTGACGGTCTCGCCGTCGTTCGTCGAGCCGATGGACATCCAGGTCTGCTGGTTGACCGTACTCTTGACGAACCGGACCGATCCGTCGGCGAACAGGGTGTTCACGCCGCCGGGGTGGGCGCTGCTGGGCACGAAGATGTGCCCGAAATCGATCCCGCAGCCGGCCGAGCAATCCCAGCGGCAGCCCGCGATCGGATACTGCTGCGAATTGGGGGGGATGATGATCGTGGTCAGGCTGAGGCCCGGCGAGCCGGTCTGCCACCGCAGCCCGCGATCGTTGTTGGTCCCGTACTGGCCCGACTGGATGAGCTGGACGCACTGCTCGCGTTGGCCATGACGGCCTGGAGGTTCGTGCGGGCGTCATCGAGCAGCAGCACATTCCCCGTCCCCGAGACGTACGTCCGCCACGGCTCTCTGCTGTTGCCGATCGTCCCCGTGAGCGCCTCGACATGGCAGATGGTGTTCGACGTCCCGTCGGTCACCGCGGCGATCGAATACGCCGTGTTCTCCGGGGCGAAGATCCCGTTCGTCTGGCTCGACCAGGGGTTCGTGCCGGTGCCGTACGACCCGTAGTAGCTGTTGAGGTAATTGGTGCCCGCGTTCTTGTCCGAAGGGCAGAGGAACACGCTGACCTTGGTGTTCCAGGCGGTCATGTTGATCTGGTTGCCCACGTCGTACCACACGTTCCAACTGAAATTGCACGCGTTGTACAGGGGCATCTGGTCGAGGTAGGGCAACAGCAGCGTGTGGGCGCTGAACGTCCCCCAGGTCGTCTGCACCCCGGGATCCGAGTAGGCGATCATGTTGCCCATCGGAAACGAGTCGACGGACTGGTGGTAGCTGTGCATGGCCAGGCCCATCTGCTTCAGGTTATTGAGGCACTGGGACCTGCGTGCCGCCTCGCGGGCGGCCTGGACGGCGGGAAGCAGCAGTGCGATCAGGACGGCGATGATCGCGATGACGACCAGCAGCTCGATGAGCGTGAAGCCTCGACGCGGGGCACGGTTCATGTCGAACCTCTCTGGAAACACGTTGGATGTGGAAAACGCGAACGACGAGATCAGATCGACCGGACGGAGATGACGGGAGAACACTCGCGGGCGAGCCCGTGACTCTGCGGATTCTTTGAGGGCAGCCCCGGAAGGCGGTTCGAGGGGAGGGCCAGCCTCCCGGCGAGCCGGCCTTCCGGCCATGCGCGACTCGCCGGGAGGCTGGCCCTCACACTTCCGAGATTGACTCTTACTTCTTGGTCTTGCCCGGGGGCTGGCTCTTTTGCTGCATGAACGACTTCATGTTGTCCTGGACGTTCTGATCGACCTTCTTGGTCTCGACATCCATCGGGGCGTTGGCGGCCTTCTCACCTTCGCACCCGCTGGATGCCCCGATCAGCGCAAGACCACCGGCCATCGACAGCGTCGCCAGGACGCGAGAAGCGAATCGGCTCATTTTCGACTGCATTCCTTTCAGGCTGCGGCCCAATGGACGGACGATCGACCCCCGCGCGGCCAAGACGCCGACCGGGCGCGGGATGCGGACCCGGTCAACGCCGCATGAGCGCGCGATGGGTGCGTCCGGCCCGAAACAGTCGCGAGGTCGCCACGCACGGAGGACTCGACGCCGACCGGCGTGGTCTGGCGAAATTCGATCGATGTTAGAAACGTGTTTCGAGGAGCATACTTCCGCCGGCCGTCGGGACGCAAACCAAATCTCGAAAAAGTGTCGAATGGACCGCTCCTGGTCCGCCCCGCGGCCTTCAACCCGGACGATCGGTGCCGGACCGGGGTCGCGGTCCCCTCACCGATCGAAGCCCGGGTCGAGGCGACGCACCTTCCTGAGAAGGGCCTGGAAGATCGTCTCCGCGACGCTGCTCGGACCGTAATTGTCCGCGACGGCGACGCAGCGGAGGCGGACCTCCTCGGGGATCTCGACATCCGGCCCCTTCATGCCTTCGAGGGCGACCTGGACCTCCGCCGAGCGCTGGAATCGCCACATGTTCCAGAAGGCGTCGGCGATGCTCCGGCCGACGGTGAGGACGCCGTGATTCCGCATCACCAGCACCGTGTTGTCCTGGCCCAGGCTGGCCAGGAGCCTCGGTTTCTCGTCGTCGTGGACGGTGATCCCTTCGAAGGCGTGGTAGCCGACCCGGCCGTGGAGCTGGGCTGCATAGAAGATGTTATGGTTCAGGCCGCCCTCCTTGACGGCGACCGCCTGCGCCTCGGTGGTGTGCGTATGCATGATGCAGACGGCATCCTCGCGCGACGAATGGATCGCGCTGTGGATCACGAAGCCCGCCGGATTCACGGGCCACTCCGAGTGGCCGACGATGTTGCCGTCGAGGTCGATCTTCACCAGGTTCGACGCGGTGACCTCGTCATAGGTGAGCCCATAAGGATTGATCAAAAAGTGATGACCCGGTCCTGGCACGCGGACCGTGATGTGATTCATGATCACCTCGCTCCAGCCCAGGTGATCGAAGATCCGGTAGCATCCGGCCAGGTCCACGCGGAGTCGCCACTCCTCCTGCGAGATGGCCCGGCGAGTCGAGGTGGAGAGTTCCTGGAGGCCCATGAATTGCCCTCGTGCCGTTCCGGCCGCTCGTGACTTCGTTTCGGTCCGCCCCCATCGCCTCCGATGCCACGATGGAAGGGCGTGGGGATCATCATCCGAGACCGGTCGAGTCCGCCGACATCCCAGCACCCTGCAAAGTTGACAAAATCGACCGGGCCGATCAATATTGCTCTTGAAAGACAATCCGGTGGTGTCCTAAACAAATTGAACGGCAGGCATCGTGATCCACTCGCGCATCGTCCAGACGTGATCGGCCAGCCCGGCCGCCATCGCCGGCGACCGGTTCCTCATCCGGCCGTCCTCGTCCCGATACCCCAACGTCCTCACAGGCCAGCAGAAATTATAGCTGTACATCGTGAAATAGGTCATCGACTCGTGCACCCGCCAGTCCTTCGAGAACGTGTACGTCCTCCGCACCTTCCGCGCGTTGCGGTGCCGGTCGGTCGCGTTCTGCCGCTCGAGGAACGACACGTTGACCCGCCGGCTCACCCGCGATCGCCGCAGCGCCGACGCCAGCGCCGCCATCGTCCCGAAGATCAGGTGCACCAGGATCTCGACCACCCGCCCCAGCCGTCGTCGCTTCTCGACCGTCGCATACGCCAGGCCCGGCGGCGGCACCCGCTCCGGGTCCATCCGCCGGGCGGCCCGGCCCGTCGCCGTCTCCTCCACCTCCTCGCCGTAGACGTGCAGGATCGCATCCCGATAGACCGGGTAGGCGTCGCTGGTCAAGAGCACGGGACGGCCCTCCGTCCGGCGGTGGACGTCGGCCACCACCGCCTCGGCCTCCTCGACGCCGCGCGCCCCGGGGACGACGCAGAGGACCAGCCTGTGCTCGGCGTCGTAGGCGACATGGTCCCACCAGTCGCCATGCTGGTCGTCGGCCGGGTTACTCGGGTCGCAGTGCGCCTGCTTCTTGTAGACGTAGGACCACTTCTCATCGAGCTGGACCTCGCGGGTCCGAGGGGGAAAAAGCCACGAGTTCCTCGTGGAGCCCCCGGGCGTGCTCGCCCAGGATCCGGCCGTACCGGACCACCGTGTTGCGGTTCACGCCGGTCAACCGCGCCGTGGCCCGCACGCCGGTGCGGTCGGCGAGGTGCTCGACGACCGCGAGGGCCTTCTCCGGCGGCAGTCCGGAGCGGAACAGCGGGGTGCCCTTGCGCTCGGAGAAGCGGGCCTTGCAGGTGCGACAGTAGAGCAACCGGAACTGCCGGGTCTTGCCGTAATGGCCGCAGACGGTCAGGTTGCCGTGCCCCCGCTTGCCGTGGTCGGGGCACTCGGGGCGCTGGCAGCAGAAGCGCGACAGATCGTCCATGGCGATGCCTCCGTGATCCTGGTGCGAACGCGATCGGGGTCATGCCGATAAATGCGTTATAAGCCAGGAACTTACCGCGTTCAATCCACTTAAGACACCACCGACAATCCTTGCCAGGGATTCTGAGGCCTTGGTGATCGGTCGATGACGTCGGACGGTCCCGGTTTGAACCGAAGCCTCGCCCGCCCCCTGCCCTCCCCATTGCCCGATCGGTGTCATGATGAGCCTGACCACCCTGGCAATCCTGGCCTCGCTGGCGGTCCTGCCGGACGATGCGGACGTCTATTCGAGACACGTCAAGCCGGTCCTGGCGCGGCGGTGCGTCTCGTGCCATGGGGCATTGAAGCAGAAGGCCGGGTTGCGGCTGGATAGTGCTCGCGCGATCCTCAAGGGCGGCGAGAACGGCCCCGCGGTCAAGCCGAAAGGCGAGGGTGAGAGCCTGCTGGTCGAGCGCGTCATCGCGACCGAGCCGTCGGAGCGGATGCCGCCGGAGGGCGAGCCTCTCGAGCCGGCGGAGATCGCCGCGATTCGATCCTGGATCGAGTCGGGCGCGAAGGTCCCCGCGGTCGAGGAGGTCCCCCACGACCCTCGCGACCACTGGTCGTTCCGACGGCCTGTCCGGCCGAGCGTTCCCGTCGCCGCCCGCCGGCACGAATCCGATCGACGCCTTCCTCGGCGCGGAGCATCGCCGGATCGGCCTGACGCCCCGACCGCCGGCAGACAGGGCGGAGCTCCTTCGCCGCGTCACGCTCGACCTGACCGGGCTGGTCCCTTCGCGCCGAGGCGCTGCGGGCCTTCCTCGCCGATCCCGCCGAGGATGCTTACGAGAAGGCCGTCGACCGCCTGCTCGCCAGCCCGCAATACGGCGAGCGGTGGGGCCGGCACTGGATGGACGTCTGGCGGTACAGCGACTGGGACGGGTTCGCCGCCGAGATCCGCGAGAGCCGCCCGTTCATCTGGCACTGGCGGGACTGGATCGTCGAGTCGCTGAACCGCGACCTCGGCTATGACCGGATGATCGTCCTGATGCTGGCCGCCGACGAGGCCGCCCCCGACGACGATGCCTCGCTCCGCGCGACCGGATTCCTCGCCAGGAACTGGGACAAGTTCAGCCGCGTCCGGTGGCTCGACAACGACGTCGAGCACACGGCCAAGGCATTCCTGGGGCTGACGATCGCCTGTGCCCGCTGCCACGACCACAAGTACGACCCGATCGCACAGGTCGACTATTACCGGTTCCGGGCCTTCTTCGAGCCTCACGAGGTCCGCGAGGATCGGCTGCCCCTCGGCCCCGATGCCGGCCGCGACGGCCTGCCGCGTGCGTTCGACGCCCGACTCGATGAGCCCACCTATCTCTTCGCGCGAGGCGATGACGGCCGGCCCGACAGGTCGAAGGTGATCCCGCCCGGGATCCCCGATTTCCTCGCCAGTGGGCCGGTCCGGCCGATTCCCGTCCGGGTCCCGGCGAAGTCGCGATTCCCGATGCTCCGGGACGTCGTCAAGGACGACCTGCGGGCCCGGGCGTCGCAGGCCGTCGCGGCCGCCAGGCAGGCCCTCGCCAGGTCGACGCCCAGCGATCGACCGATCGCCGCAGGCGGCACTGCTCGTCGCGGAGGCCGCTCAACGAGCCCTCTCGGCCCGGATCCAGGCGGACGAAGCCCGGCTCCTCGCCCCCCCTGGTCCCGAGGCCGGCTCGCTCGCCGTCCGGGCCAGGCGTGCCGAGGTGGAGCTCGTTGCCCGTGAAGCGGTACTGCGCCTCGTGAAGGCCCAATCCAGCCTGGCAACCGTGAAGAAGGCCCGGAAGGCCGGCGATGGGGCGACGAGCAAGGCCCTCGCCGCCGCCGAGGCCGAGCTGGCCGACGCCGGCGCGGCCGTCTCCTCGACGGCCGCGGCGACCTGGACGACCTCGACGGATTACACGCCCCTCGGCCCATCCTATCCGTCGGAGAGCACCGGCCGCAGGCTCGCCCTGGCGAGGTGGATCGCGTCGACCGAGAATCCCCTGACGGCTCGCGTTGCAGTCAATCACGTCTGGGCCCGGCATTTCGGCCGGCCGCTCGTCGGGAACATGTTCGACTTCGGGCACAACGGCCCGCCGCCCACGCATCCCGCGCTCCTCGACTGGCTCGCGGCCGAGTTCTCGGCCCGGGGATGGAGCCTGAAGCATCTGCACCGGTTGATCGTCACGAGCGAAGCGTACCGGCGGCGATCGACGCCCTCGGGACCCGACGACCCGAACCTCGCGTCCGATCCCGACAATACCCATTACTGGCGGATGAACGCGCGGCGGATGGAGGCCGAGGCGGTGCGCGACAACCTGCTGTCGGCCGCCGGCCTGCTCGATCCCTCGCTCGGCGGGCCGGACCTCGATCCGGCCCTCGGGATGAGCTCGCGCAGGCGGAGCCTCTACTTCCGCCACGCCCAGGAGAAACGGGCCGTCTTCCTCAAGGTCTTCGACTCGCCCAGCGCCAACGATTGTTACCGACGGGTCGAGAGCGTGATGCCGCAGCAAGCCCTCGCCCTGGCGAATAGCCCGCTGGCCATCGAAGCCTCGCGGCGGCTCGCGGCCGAATTATCCAAAGACGCGGCCGATGACCCCCGGTTCATCGACCGGGCGTTCGAAGCCGTGCTCGGCCGGGATCCCGACGGAGCAGGAACGCGCGGCCTGCCGGCAATTCCTGGATGGCCAGGCCGGGCGATTCGCGACGCGTCTGACCCCGTTCGACGCCGGCCCCGATCCCGCCGTCCCGGCCTCGAGCGATCCTCGGCAGCGGGCGAGGGAGGGCCTCGTGCACGTCCTCTTCAACCACAATGATTTCGTGACGATCCGCTGATCGCGGAGGACGACGATGCTCCAGCACCCGATCCGCTCGGCGCCCACGCGACGCGGCTTCCTCGGCGACGTCGGCATGGGCTTCGCCGGCCTCGCGCTGGGCGCGATGCTGCACCGCGACGGGATCGTCCGGGGCGATGAGCTGCCGGGCTCGCCGCACCTGGCCCCGAAGGCGAAGCACGTCATCTGGATCTTCCTGGCCGGTGGCGTGAGCCACGTCGAGGGATTCGATCCCAAGCCCGCCCTGACCAAGTATGCGGGCATGACGATCGCCGAAACGCCCTACAAGGACGTCCTCACCAGCCCCTTCAACGCGAACCAGCGGATCCACGTCCCCAACGACGCCAACGGCCAGCCCCGGATGCGGATCTACCCGCCCCAGGTCGGGTCGACCAAACGGGGGAAATCGGGGATCGAGGTCAGCGACTGGTGGCCCGAGGTCGGCTCGTGCGTCGACGACCTCGCCGTGATCCGCTCCGTCTGGACCACCGACAACAACCACGGCGCCCAGTTGCAGTTCCACACCGGCCGGCACGTCCTGGAGGGCCGGCTGCCGACGATCGGCTCGTGGATCCACTATGGCCTCGGCTCGCTGAACGACGACCTGCCCAGCTTCGTGGTCCTCGGCCCGCCGATCGGCGACTGCTGCGGCGGGGTCGGCGGCCACGGGGCAGGCTACCTCGGGCCCGAGCATGACGGGGTCCGCCTGGAGATCGATCCCGCCAGGGCCCTACCGTACGCCTCTCCTGTCAAGGGGGTCTGGCGCGAAGAGCAGCGCGGAGAGTTCGCCCTGATGGACCGCCTGAACCGGATCTCCGCCGAGAAATATCCCGAGGATCCGGCGCTGCAGGGCGCGAATCAAGTCGTACGAGCTGGCCTTCCGGATGCAGACGGCCGTCCCCGAGGTGGTCCGCCTGGAGGCCGAATCCGACGAGACGCACCGGCTCTACGGCATCGACGTCGATGCCTCGCGGGATTTCGGGCGGCAATGCCTCGCGGCCAGGAGGCTGGTCGAGCGCGGCGTCCGGTTCGTCCAGCTCTTCCACGGCACCGGCGGGGCCGGCGCCTGGGACGCCCACGAGAACCTCAAGGCGAACCACTCGAAGCTCTGCGCCAGGTCGATCGGCCGATCGCCGGGCTGCTGCAGCGACCTGAAGCGGAAGGGCCTGCTCGACGAGACGATCGTCGTCTGGGCCAGCGAGTTCGGCCGGACCCCCGGCGCCAGAACGCCGGCGGCCGCGATCACCACGCCTTCGGCTTCCCCGTCTGGATGGCCGGCGGCGGGATCAAGGGAGGGATCGTCCACGGCTCGACCGACGAGCTCGGCTTCCATGCCGTGGTCGACCGCCATTACGTCACCGATATCCATGCCACGGTGCTCAAGCAGCTCGGCCTGGATGCGCGCAGGCTCGAGATCCCCAGCCACAAGCGGCTCGAGATGGATTTCGGCAAGCCGATCGACGCGATCCTCGCCTGACCGCACCTCCTCCCGGCATGATGCCAGACTTTCCGCGTTCCCAACGATTCCGGGCGCAGGTCACCTGCCAGGCGTGATTCCAACCCGCGGATTCGTCGACGGCGGCGCGGCAGGGTCGGCACGTCCCGCCGCCGCCCTCGAGGACGAGGTTTTCGGGGCGGGAGCGAGGGCCGCAGCTTCCGGGCCGGGGGCGCGGTCCGGCGGGCGGATGCCCTTGCCGACGCGCTTTCGCAGGCTGTCGCCAAGCTCCTCGCGGAACCGCTCGGCCTTCTCCTCCAACTGGCGAACGACCTCGGGCCTCCGACCCGCCAGGTTCGTCGTCTCCCCGATGTCGGACTCCAGGTCGTAGAGCTCCAGGCCCACGGCCAGCCGCACATACTTGCCCGGGGTGCCACCCTTGCCGGCCGCCTGGCCGTTCATGGTCCTGGCCGTGTGCGGGAAGAGCAGCTTCCACCGCCCCGACCGCATCGCCTGGAGCTGGCCCTGGCCGTAGTGGAAGAACAGCGCGTCGTGCGGGCTGCGGGCCCCGGGCTCACCCAGGAGGAGGGGACGGATATCCTTGCCATCGATCGGCCGGTCGGGGAGGCTCGCTCCGGCGAGGGCGGCCATCGTGGGGAGGATGTCGATCGTCGAGGCCGGCTCGCGACACACTCCCCCCGGCGGGATATGACCGGGCCATCGGGCGATCATCGGTTCGCGGATCCCGCCTTCATAGCAGGTCCCTTTCCCCTCGCGGAGCGGGCCGGCCGAGCCCCCGTGATCGCCGTAGCTCAGCCACGGGCCGTTGTCGGAGGTGAAGATGACCAGGGTCCGGTCATCGAGCCCGGTCTCTTTCAGGGTCCGCAGGATCCGACCCACCGACCAGTCGATCTCCTCGATCACGTCTCCATAGGGCCCCCGCCCGCTCTTTCCGCGGAACTTCTCCCCGGGGAACAGGGGTACGTGCGGCATATTTGGCGCGAGGTAGAAGAAGAACGGGCGGTCATGATTGCGACGGATGAACGCGACGGCCCTGTCGGTGAAACGCTCCGTGAAGCGGCCCTGATCCTCGGGGGTGACATCCGCGATCGCGATCTGGTCGCCGTCGATCAGCGGGAGCGGGGGGTACGATTTCGGCGCCTCTGGGTGCCGGGGCCACATGTCGCCCGAATAGGGGATGCCGAGGAACTCGTCGAATCCGTGTCGGGTCGGGCGCTGCGAGGGATGCGAGCCCAGGTGCCACTTGCCCGCCATCCCGGTCGCATAGCCCCGCTGCTTGAGCAGCTCGGCCAGCGTGGTCTCGGCGTGGCCCAGCCCGGTCCGGTCGCGAGGCCCCAGCGCGCCCCGGATGCCGACCCGCTCGGGGTAGCAGCCGGTCAGCACCGATGCCCGCGATGCGGAGCAGACCGCCGTCGAACGCGTAGAAGTCGGTGAACCGGACGCCCTCGCGAGCCATCCCGTCGAGGTTCGGCGTCCCGTATCCCCGCGCCGAAACACCCGAGGTCGCCGTAACCCAGGTCATCGCAGAAGATCACGACAAGGTTAGGGCGGCTCGGCTCATCCCCCGGCGCGGCGGCCGGAAAGGCCGCGCCGACGAGGATGCTCAGGACCATCGCAAGGCAAGCCGATCGCCCAGGGCAGGGCGCCGGCCGGGTGGGCAAATTCATCGTTCTTCCCCGTCGAGATTTCGTCTGGTGCCGAATGCCGAGGGTCGTGAGCCGGATGCTACCCGCCAACGCCGCTGGCGACCAGGCCGTCGGCGGGTTGCATCCCACGTGCTGGATACGGTGTTCAATAACTATCCGAGCTGATCACTTCGCCGCCCGCCCGGGTGCCGAGCGACCAGTAATTCCGGATGTCGATGCTGCTCTTCAGGAAGCGGACGCTGCCGTCGACGAAGCAGTAGTTGGCACCCCCGGGTGGTTGCTGGACGCGTTGACGAACCCCTGCGAGCCCCCACATATCCAGGGGGTCCGCCTGGCACGAGCCCCAGGCGTACTGCGGATTGTTGGGCGGCGCGATCGTGTTGAAGAGCGTCGAGCCCATGTAGCCGTCCAGCCAGGTGCACCCGCCGTCCGTGTCTCCGACGGACGACGAGGTCGTACCCGCGTTGGCCTGGGCATACGTCGAGCAAGCTGCGAGGGCCTGCACGACTTGCGGGTAGAGGCCCCGGGGATCGAGGGAGACCACGCCGGCGACCTGGGTCACGCCCCCGAAGCTCGCGCGCCGCACGTCGGTGATCGACGCCGTGTCTCCGCCGACCAGGTGCTCGGAATACGCGATGGTGTTGGACGAGCCGTCGGTGACATTCGCCATGCTGTAGACGGGTACGCCGTGCACGCCGGGTTGTCGAAGCCGAAGATGCCCGTGGTCGGTTGGATCGACACGCTCTGGAGAGTGGACCCGACTGCTTCGATGGTTGTCCCCGTGCTGCCCACGTAGTTGCAGTTGAAATCCAGTCGCGCGGAGTCCACGGTCGTGGGCGAGACGCCATCCGAGGGGCAGATGAACGCGTTGAGCCGTAGGTACAGGATGGTGGAATTGGTGGCATATGCCAGGTTGTTCGCTTGCGCCGGGGCGAAGCTGAAATTGATCGCGTTGTAGACCGTCAACTGCTCCAGGAAGCCGAGCATCTGCGCATGAGCCGCTCCACGGGTTGCCCCCGTAGGTCGCCCCCAGGGCGGTCTTGGCCCAGGACTGGCCGATGGGGAACGAACCGACCGCGGAGTGGTAGTTTTGCAGGGCCAGCCCGATCTGTTTCAGATTGTTCACGCATTGCAGCCGCCGCGCGGCCTCGCGGGCCGCCTGCACGGCGGGGAGCAAGAGGGCGATCAGTACGGCGATGATCGCGATCACCACCAGCAGCTCGATCAGCGTGAACCCGGGACGGCGGCGAGCGACACGGCCGGTGCCGGCGGGTTCAGACGGGGCAGGTCCCGACGCCAACGCGACGAAGCGTGCGCGTGCCGGCTTCAATGCGCCTTCGAGATTCAACATGAGCACACGAGACTCCGAGAGGTCCGGCCGCCTCTGGCTCATGCAGTCGGCGATGACCGGTGATCAACATCATAATTCCTCTCGATGACGAGTCGGCCATGAGTGCGGGAGGGATCGTTTCAGGTTTCCGCGACATGCTCACTTCCGACCTTCGCGGTCTCCTGCGAGATCCGGGTCAACCGTCGTGAATCGGTCATCGCCGGACGACTTCCCTCCAGACGCTCGCCATTTTTCCAAAGCCAATCGGTTCGGTCAAGACGAATCTGCCGTTAGTCGATCGATTTGATCGGGAATCCGGCAAGCCTTGTTCTCGAAGACCGAATCTCATGCCACTAGAGGGCCGCAAGTTGCGACCCTTCCTAAGTTTGGGTTAACCCGGGCTCCAGGTATGGGGAGGCCGGGAAACGCATTTCACGAGGACAGGGCACGCTCTCGCCCGATGACTTGGGCCGAAGCCTCGAGCGAATTGCGGGTTCGATGAGATCCACCGGCTCGCGGATTCGGACACTCCTCGCCGCACACCACCGCGAAGGCGATCGACCTCGTTCCCACGGTCTCCGTGGGAATGCCGTCTTCGACGCTCGGCGTCGCCGGCGGAGGCCCAAGGACGCAGGAGCGTCCCGGACGGCGTTCCCACGGGGACCGTGGGAACGAGGTTACGTCATTGACTCATTCGGGGTCGCGCCAATAACCCGGTGGTCTCGAGCGAGATCCACCGGCTCGCGGATTCATCGCCGCGATCCGGCATCCTGTTCAACCCTTGTACGACACCACCACCTGTTGCGTGGTCGGCGGGAGCGGGTGGAATTCGCTGCGCAGGAACCCGGCCCGGGCGAAGATCGCCTGGTATTCCTCGAACGTGTAGGCATCGCCGTGCGCGGTGGTGGCGAGCATCGTGAGGGCGAAGATGGCCGTCGGTGGCGGAGTGATACGGTCGGGCTCGGGGATGAAGTCCAGCGTCAGGGCCCGACCTCCCGGCGCGAGTGCGGCGTACGCACTGGTCGCCAACTGCTCGCATGTTGGCACGTCGAAGTGATGCAGAAAGTTGGTCAGGAGCACGATGTCGTACGGGCCGCCCCAGTCCACGTCGAAGGCGCTTCCCGGCCGCAGCGTGTACCGCCCGTCCACGCCGGCCCGTCGCGCATTCTCCTCCGCCACCGCCAGCACGTTCGCCCAGTCCAGCGCCGTGACATGGGCCTGGGTATACCGCCCGGCGATCGTGATGCCATATAACCCGTGCCCGGCGGCGACGTCGAGCACGCGCAGCGGTCGCCCGGTATCCCCACCGACCAGGTCCGCGAGCAACCGGGCCGGCATCTGCATGAGCGGGGCCATCGCGCGGGCGAACTCCACCCAGATCGGGTTGTCGTGGGAGACCGTCCCCTCGTCGGAGACCGCCGTACCGCCACGCCGCACGGCCGCCGTCAGTTGGAGAAAGCTCTCCCTCAGGTCGGGCGCCAGCATGAACCGCGTGGCGTCGCCGACATAGACGGGCGACGCGCGATCGAGGAACACCCGGCTGTCGTCGGTGAGCTCATACCGGTCGCCGTGCTTGTGGAGGAAGCCGATGATGGTGAGGAAGTCCGCCAGGATGCGGATGCCCCGAGGAGCGGCCTGGCAGGCCTCGGCCAGCTCGGTTGCCGTCCCCCGCCCCGCCGCCACGTGCGAGAACAGGTCCAGCTCGATGGCCGCCCGCAGGGCCTCCGTACGCTGATAGGCGCCGATCGTATCGAAGAACAACGCGGGGGAAGGTTCTTGTGCAGCCATTGCGTATCCCTACCCGGATGATCCTGGAACAGAGCCCACGGCCTCGGCTCGATCATACGTCACGGTCGGGACCGGGGAAACCATCGCTCGCCGCCACGCGTTGCCGCGGCCGATGTCGCAATGCATTGGAGTGTCGCCGTTCCTGGGGCGTCATGGCTAGGATCAGGCGGTTCTAATCTTCGGTGGGGTCGCCGGCAACAGCCAGGGGATCGCTTCACTGCTCCACGATGCCTCGAAGCAGGATGCCGGGTCGTTCGCGACTCCCGACGGCGCCGCGGCCGGCTCACTTCCGTGCCGCCCTGGGGAACAGGCCCTCGAATTCCGCCACCCCGTGCAATGCTTTGAGGTCGTCATCCCGCCGCATGTGGTCGAAGTCCTTGTAGCCGGCCGCGATGGCCTCTCTCAGGCAGGCGATGGCGAGGTCGCGGTACTTTGCGCCTCGGCCTCGTCGGGCTTCGCCGGGGCCCTGGCCACGAGCCCCGCGCACAGGGCGTAGGCACACGCGGCGTTGTAGAGGTTTTCACCCGTCGCCGGCTTGAGCTTCCGGAGCCCGTCGCCGGCTTGGGCCACGTCCGCCAGTTTGCCCTGGCTCGCCATGGCGGCGTATATGGCGATCAGGCTGTTCATGCTCTTGAGCGTGTCGGGGTGGTCGGGTCCGAGCCTGGCCTTCGTCAGCGCCAGCATCTCCTCGAGGAGCTTGAGGGTGTCGGCGTGCCGGCCGAGGTCATAATAGCTGGCGGCCAGGCTGTTCATGGTCAAGAGCGTGTCGGGGTGGTCGGGTCCGAGCCTGGCCTTCCGGAGGGGCAACACCTCCTCGAAGTGCTTGGCGGCCTCAGCGTGCCGGCCAAGGGCAAAGTAGCTTAGGGCCAGGTTGTTCATGGTCGTGAGCGTGTCGGGGTGGTCAGGTCCGAGCTTGGCCCTCTGGAGGGCCAGCGTCTCCTTGCGGAGCTCGAGGGCCTCGGCCTGCCGGCCCAGGCCGGCATAGCTGACGGCCAGGTTGTTCAGGCTCTGGAGCGTGTCGCGGTGGTCGGGTCCGAGCTTGGCCTTCCGAAGCTCCAGCGTCTCCTCGTGGAGCTTGACGGACTCGGCGTCCCGGCCGAGGGCATGGTAGCTGTTGGCCAGGTTGCTCATGCCCTGGAGCGTGTCGGGGTGGTCGGGTCCGAGATTGGCCTTCATCAGGGCCAGCGTCTCCTCGCGGAGCTCGACGGTTTCGGCGTGCCGGCCGAGGGCATGGTAGCTGTTGGCCAGGTTGTTCATGCTCCTGAGCGTGTAGGGATGGTCGGGGCCGAGCGTGGTCTTCATCAGGGCCAGCGTCTCCAGGCCGAGCTTGAGGGCCTCGGCGTGCCGGCCCAGGGCGGTGTAGCTGAGGGCCAGGTTGCCCATGCTCGCGAGCGTCTTGGGATGGTCGGGTCCGAGCCTGGCCTTCGCCAGGAATACCGTCTCCTCGCGGAGCTTGAGGGCCTCGGCGTGCCGGCCCAGGGCGTCGTAATCGAGGGCCAGGTTGTTCATACCCCTGAGCGTGTCGGGGTGGCCGGGGCCGAGCACCCGTCGATCGATCGACCGGGCCGCCTCGAATTGCTCCCGCGCGAGCTCCGGCTTGCTCAGGTAAAGGAAGGAAGTTCCGATCGTCCCCCGCAGCCGGGCCTCGGTCAGCGGCTTTGCGGCGAAGCCCTTCTCGATCGCGGGCAGCGAGGCGGTGATCGCGTCAACCAGCTTCACGTCGTAGCCCAGGCCACCCTC
The DNA here is from genome assembly GCA_963771445.1 of uncultured Planctomycetota bacterium. Lineage (GTDB taxonomy): Bacteria > Planctomycetota > Planctomycetia > Isosphaerales > Isosphaeraceae > JAKAUH01. The sequence continues at coordinate 217,360 of CAVYTQ010000014.1, forward strand.
CTGGCCCCTGGGGCGGGCGGCGGCGAAGACCTTCTCCTGGACGAAGCCGAGCACGTCCTCCACCGTCTCCTTCGCCTTCCGCTCCTCCTCGGCCGCCGCCACCGCCTTCCTCTCGTTCTCCTGCGCCTCGAGCCTGGCCCGCCGCTCCGCCTCGGCCGAGCGACGGGCCTCGAACAGCCCCCAGGTCGCACCCGCCGCGCCCGCCACCAACGCCAGCACCACCAGGCTCGCCGCGACCACACCCGCCCGGTGCTTCCGCACGAACTTCCGCGCCCGGTACCGCCGGCTCGGCGGCGCCGCCTGCACCGGCTCCGACGCCAGGTGCCGCAGGATGTCCGCACCCAGCCCGGTGGCCGTCTCGTACCGCCGCGCCCGGTCCTTCTCCAGCGCCTTCATCACGATCCAGTCCAGGTCGCCGCGCAGCTCCCGCTTGAGCCGCTCCGGGTCGATCCCGCGGTTGGCCGCGATATTGGGCAGGGCGTCGGCCGTGCTCACCTTCGTGCTCGGCTTGGCCGGGTCAACCTCGCGGACCATCCGCAGCATCTCGAGCAGGCGCACCCGGCGGAACTGGGCGGCGTCCAGCGGCGGGGAGCCGGCGAGCAGCTCGTAGAGGATCACGCCCAGGGCGTAGACGTCGGTGCGGGTGTCGATGTCCATCGAGGAGGGGTCGGCCTGCTCGGGCGACATGTAGGTGGGCGTGCCGACGATGGCGCCGGTGTCGCCCAGGCTCCGGTCGGTGAGGTCGAACTCGGTCGCCTTGGCCACGCCGAAGTCGATGACCTTGGGGGTGGGGCGGCCGTCGACCTCGGTGACCAGGACGTTTCCGGGCTTGAGGTCGCGGTGGATGATCCCCTTCTGGTGGGCGTGCTGGACGGCCTGGCAGGCGGCGACGAAGAGCTCGAGCCGGGCGTCAACCGGCAGGCGGCGGCGGTCGCAATACTCGGTGATCGGTGCGCCGCGGACGAGTTCCATGACGAAGAAGGGCTGCCCGGAGTCGGTGGCGCCGCCATCGTAGACGCGGGCGATGTTGGGGTGTTCCATCAAGGCCAGGGCCTGGCGTTCGGCGTCGAACCGGGCCAGGACAGTCCGCGAGTCGAGGCCGGCCTTGATGAGCTTAAGGGCGACCATCCGGCGGACGGGCTGGGATTGCTCGGCCTTGTAGACGGTGCCCATGCCGCCCTCGCCGAGGACCTCGAGCAGGGTGTACCGCCCGCCGACGACCCGGCCCGGGACGAATCCGCCGCCGCGTGCGACCGACGGGGCGTCGGCGAGCGTGACCTGCTCCCCGCCGGCGCCGGTGGCCCCGACCGTCGCGAGGCCGGAGTCGGGGTCGGAAACCCGCGGCTCGGAGGGGTCCTCGGACACCGACATCCGGGTCGTGTCGAGGGACCCGGTCGTGGTGAGATCCAACACGCCGGTGGCCTCGGGTTCGGGGACCGGTCCGGCGCGGTCCTCGGCCGCCAGCAGCGCCTCGACGCGGGCCTGGAGTTCGGGCTCGCCGCCGCATTCGCGGTCGAGGTAGGCGGCCTGCTCCTCGGGCGAGGTGAGGTCGGATGCTGCCAGGAACAGCGATTTGACGCGAGCGGGGTCGAAAGCCATGATTCACCTCCGGGAAGGGGGCCCGAGCCGCAATGCGCCGTCCGGGGGAGAACCGTCTCGCGCCATCCGTGATTATTCTTCGAGCGCCTCGCGGAGCCAGATCCGGGCGAATTTCCAGTTGCGGTAGGCCACGGCCCGGGAGAGGCCCAGGACGTCGCCCGTCTCCTCGACCGAGAGCCCCCCGAACAGGTGCAGGTGGGCGACCCTGGCGGCGAGCGGGTCTTCGGCGCCGAGCTGGATCAGGAGCTCGTCGAGCGACAGCAGCAGGTCGGAATCCTCGGCCAGGGAGCGGGCCCGGTCGAGCAGCTCGACCCGGACCCTTTCGCCGCCCCGCTTCAGCCGACCCCGGCGCGGGCGTGCTCGACGAGGATGCGCCGCATGGCCTCGGCCGCCGCGGCGAAGAAGTGCCCTCGGCCGTCGAATTGCTGGTCGCCCACCAGCCGCAGGTAGGCTTCGTGAACCAGGGCCGTGGCATCGAGCGTGTGGCCGGGGCCCTCGTTGGCCACATGGCCGGCCGCGAGCTTGCGCAGCTCGTCATAGACCAGCGGCAGCAACTCCGCCGCGGCGTTCGGATAGCCTTGCTCGATGGCGCCAAGGAAGCGGGTGACCTCGTTCATGAGGCCCAGGATATCCGTCGGGAAGGCGGCTGGCAAACGACTCATGGGGCGGAGAACAAACGATTTGATAATATCCCATGCGGGCCATTCCAACGAGCCTCCTGACTAAGTCCGGCAATCACTTCGGCTCGGCAGGGTCGGCCTCGATGCCCGATCCAGGGACCGATTGTGCACTATTGATCGAGGGGGAATCTGCAACCAGGTTGTTCCTGTGAGGATTTTATGATTTCCTCAAACGGTACGCCGGGAAACGGATCGAGTCGTTCCGGTTCCCCGTGCCAGTCGGCAATTCGATCAGAGATATAAGCCATCACGTTACGACAACGCCTCCACGCCCGGTCGCGCAAGGTGAGTCCTGCGGGATCCCGGAGATCGAACACATAATAATTGGCTGCGACCCGGCGGAACTCGGTATGCCTCACCGTGTTGATTCCGAGACCGAGCAGCGTCGCGGCAACAGCCACCGCGACCATCAACCGCCGCGTCGTCATCCGGGGAAGTCGCATGGATGGGTCTCCGACTACAATCCGGGCTTACGAGGCCGGACGGCGCTTCACGGTTGGGCTGCGCCTACGAGCCCGACGCGCAAGCGAGTGGATGAATCATCGCCGTCGGAATCCACTCGCTTGCGCGTCGGGCTCGTATCGGTGATCGTCCCATCGTGCGCAATCTCACCGATCGGCGGTCTAGGGCGGCCGTTGCGAACCGTCGCCAGCCGAGGCCGGCGACTCGCGGCGGATCGGCTCAAGGGCCGGGACGAGCATCGAGGCACCCGAGTCGGGCACGACCAGGTGGCGGCGTCGGCCGGGTTCCTCATCGAGGATCAGCTTGTCCTTGCGGGCCATCGCGTCGGCGATCGTCGTCCAGAAGAGTCGCAGATCGGTGAGCGCCGGGGCACCAATTCGGGCCTCGCGAAGCGTCGTGAACGCGTCGGCTTCCGAGGCCGCCAAAGCCGTGCGTCGGCGGGCGTCGGCCGTAGCACCGGCGCCGACGGAGCTCGCCTGGCCGCGGGCCTCGGTCACGACCCGGTCGCGGTACGCCGCCGCCTCGTTCACCCGTCGCTGACGATCGCCGACGGCCCGCGAGACGTCGCGATAAGCGTCCAGCACCGCCAGCGGCGGATGGATGTCCTGGAACGTCACGCGGCGGACGTCGATGCCGAAGCCGTAGCCGCTCAGGCGCTGACGGATCAATGCCGACGCCTCGGCCTCGGCCCCCGAGCGGCCCGACGTCAGCAGGTCGAGCAGCTCGCGGCGCGCGACGACCTCGCGCACGGCCGATTCCGCGATCGGCCGTGAGCGCCACATCGGGGTCGGCCAGGCCGAAGGCGAAACGCTCGAGCGACCCTGGCGATTCGAAGGTCGATCGCGTACTCGAGCGTCGCCGATAGCTCGACATAACGGCCGTCGCCGGTCAGTAGCAGGCCCTCATCCTCGATCGGGTCGCCGAGGTCCGGCCGTGGCCGAGCTCCAGCTTTCGTCCGTCCAGGCCCGTCGGGCTCGGCGAGGCGGAAGCCGATCGGCAGCCCGCGCACCCGAGCGGGCGCGACGACCGTCACCTGCTCGATCGGGTACGGCCAGCGCGAGATGCAGCCCGGCTCGAGCCGGCCCGCGTACCGACCGAAACGACGGAGCAGCCCGACCTCGCCCGGCCCGATCGCCGTCCAGCCGCTGATGGCGTAGGCCGACACAGCGACGACGCACGCCCCGATCGCCGCGGCCCGGCGACGGCCCCAGATCCACGACCAGGCCGACGCCAGGTCGACCCGGTCGTCGAGCCCGATGGATTCGCTCGCCCAGCCGACGGACCGCCCGCATCGGCGGCCAGCTCGGACCAGCTCGCCGTGGACCAGAAGCCGCATCGAGTTGAGCAGGACCAGCAGCGAGCCGACCTGGTGGAGCATCGCCGCCGCGATCGGCCCGAGCATGCCGAACGTCGCCGACAGCATCGCCACGGCGTTGAAGCCGAAGGCGAAGCCGATGATGTTCTGCCGGATGATCGCCACGGTGCTGCGCGACAGCTCGACCAGGCCCGGCAGGACGCGGAGCGGGTCGCCCAGCAGGATGATCCCGCCGGCCTCCGCGGCCAGGTCGGCCCCGACGCCTCCGATCGCGATGCCGGCGTCGGCCGCGCGCCAGCGCGGGCGCGTCGTTGATGCCGTCGCCGACCATCGCCACCTTGCGGCCCGCGCCCTGCCGATCCTCGATCCACCGCGCCTTGTCGGCCGGCAGCAGCTCGGCGGCGACGGTGTCGGCGTGGATCTTCTTCGCCGCCGCGCGGGCGGCCGGCTCGCGATCGCCGGTCAGCACGGCCACCTCGCGGACCTTCAGGTGCCGCAGGTCGTGGATGACGTCGTGCGCCTCGGGCCGGACCGGGTCGTGTACGCCGATCACCCCCGCGATCGCGCCGTCGACCGCGACCAGCAGCGCCGTCTCGCCCCTGCGCGTCGCAGCCGCCCAGCAGCTCCTCGACCGCGGCATCGGGCTCGATGCCCCGCTCGGCCAGCAGCCGGCGGTTGCCGACCAGCACGATCGGGGCCGCTCCGCCGGGCTCGTCCAGCCGCGCCTCGACGCCGGCGCCGGGAGCATGACCGCCTCGGCCGCCGATGGGATCGTCAGCGATCGGCGCCGGGCCTCCTCGACGACCGCCGCGGCCAGCGGGTGCCGGCTGGAGGACTCGGCGGCGGCGGCCAGCGCGATCAATCGACCCTTCGTCATAACCGGCGAGGGGCACCAGGCCGGTGACCGTCGGCCGGCCTCGGGTGAGCGTGCCCGTCTTGTCGAAGGCAAACGTGTCGCACGCGGCCAGGGCTCTCGAGTGCCGTGCCCCCCTTGATCAGGACGCCGTGCCGCGCCAGCCAGGCCATGCTGGCGAGCATCGCGGCCGGGGTCGCCAGCACCAGCCCGCACGGGCAGGCGACGACCAGCACGGCCACCGTCCGCGACCAGGCGTCGGGCCAGCCCAGCAGGTAGCCGGCGGCCAGCGTGCCGATCGCCACCAGCTCCACCACGGGCAGGAAGTATCGGCGCCAGGCGATCGGCCGTCTTCTCCAGCTTCGCCCGCTTGCGGCGGGCCTGCGCGACCAGCCGCAGCACCTGGCCGAACGTCGTCTCGTCGCCGACCTTCTCGGCGGCGACCTCGATCGCCCCGAACTGGTTGATCGTCCCGGTGAACACCGGATCGCCGGGCCCCCGGTCGATCGGCAGCGACTCGCCCGTCAGCGCCGACTGGTCGACCGTCGATCGGCCTGCCCGGATCGTGCCGTCAACGGCGATCCGTTCGCCGGGACCGACGAGCACCGTGTCGCCGACCTCGACCTGGTGCGCCGGGACCTCGATCTCCGAGCCGTCGCGACGCACCCGCGCCGTGCGCGGCGTCTGATCGACCAGCCGCCCGATCGGGCGCGCCGGCGTGGGCGAAGGTCCAGGCCTCGAGCACCTCGCCCAGCAGCGCGATGAACACGACCTCCGCCGCCACGAACGGCTGGCCGATGATCAGGCGCCGCCAGGCAGGCCTGCGCAGGCGCCAGGTCGGCGCCGATCCGCCCGCTGCAGCCAGCGAGCGGAGCGTCCCGTAGACGATGTAGCACGGCCCCCAGCAGCGCGGCGATCATCGCGGGCGAGAGGCCCAGCGGGAACCGTCCGCGTCTCCCAGCCCAGCGCCCGAGCAGACACGTCGAGGCCGATCAGGCCGCCCAGGAGCGCCGTAAAGGCGATCAGCGCGCGCTCGTCGTCGCCCGGGTCGGCGATCACGGCCAGTGCCGCACGAGGCCGGCCGTGCACGTGTCCATGGCCGTGGTGCGTGTCGTCGGGACGGTATTCGCGATGCATCGGGGCGGCCGGGTGGTGGGCCGGTCCGACGTCGAGCTGGCCGGAAGGTCACGCTCCGGTCCAGTCAATCTTCCGGCGACGGGCGAGGACGTCGATTGTGCCGCATCCGCGCGGCCGCGTGCCACCGTCTGCCGCTGCCGCCGGCTCGTCGTCCCCCGGCCGGACCGACCGGAGCCGCAGTCGTCGAGCACTCGTCGCCGGCATTCCGCACCCACTGCTCGAGCGTGGCCGCGGCGATCCGGTCGTTCGTGACGAGATCGGCCGACGATCGGCGGCACGTGCCAACGATCGTCGAGCTGCACGACCCAGCGCATCAGGGTGATGACGAACATGACGCCCGAGGATGGCGAGCGACCACCAGAGGGTCGAGCCCGATCCCCGCGCCTGCCGCTCGGCCGATGGCTCGGTCCCAGCCGATCCGGCCGATCACGACGCGGGGCGCAGCGGAGCTTCGCAATGGCCGCCTCGTACGTCATGATCTTGAGGAAGTAGCCGTTGAAGACGACCCGCTCGGCGACATTGGAGCCGATCGGGAAGCCCTCGGGCGGCTCCTCGAAGACGCAGACAATAGGGCACGCCGGGCAGTCGGGCAGGTCGATCCAGGCCTCGTAGAGCCAGCCCGTCTTGCTCAGCTTCGACTCGTAGCGGAGGACCCGGCGGCCGTGCCTCGATGTGGACGGGGACGCCGCGGTAGGCTCCGGGCCGCTCCCAGATGTGCGTCAGCAACACGTCGCGGCGGGCTCTCCGCGGCCAGCTGCTCGGGCGTCCGCCCTCGCGACCGGTCGAGCAGCAGCTCGTAGGCGGCGTTGTCGCGCAGCGACATCGGCGTCCGGTCGGTGACGCTCTCGAACTCGATCGAGCGTCGGGGACGACCGGCTGCGGCTGCCCGTCGGACGACGCAGCGGCGGCTCCGTCGGGCGCGGTCCGGCTCCGGCAGAACTGCCGACGCCAGCAGCCACGCCGAGCATCAGGACGGCGGCGAGCACCAGCAGGCGGGACAGCTCCGAGCCCCGGAAGAACGAGTTCTCACGCCGCACGATCGATGATCCCCCCGCCGCAGCCAGCCCGACGACCGAGACCCGCGATCACTGCGCCCTCGCCGGGGGCCAGCTCGTCGAAGCTGATGTTGGGCGGCTTCTTGGCGCGGATGAAGGCGTTGGAGAACGCGTTGACGACCTTCATCACCTCGGCATACTTGAGGTTCGGGATCGACCTTGAGCAGCGTCTGGTCGAACGGCAGGTTCGGGTCCTGGAGGTACTTGTCGAGCTCCTTCTCGAGCGCGGCCTGGTCGGTCGGGATCGACCTGCTCGCCGACGGTGATCTCGGCCAGCGTCCCGCCCGGCCCGGCCTTCAGGACCGTGGGCAGCGTCCGCAGCGAGGCCGGCAGCTTGTCGGACGAGGCCGCGTCCGTCGGCGCCTCGGCCTTGATCGAGGTCGCCGGCTGGGCGGGCAGCAGGTTCATCACGAACTGCCCCTCGGTCGGCACCGGCTTGATACGTCAGGATGAAGAACGTCAGGAGCTGGAAGGCCATGTCGAGCATCGGCGCGATCTGCACCGTCGGCTCTTCCGCCCGCGCGTATCTTCTTGCGCTTCCGCAAGGCCGGGTCTCCCAGTTCGTACGCCATCGATCGGGTGAGCAATCTCTGTCAGGCCGGCCGCCGTCTCGGGCGTCGCCGGCCGCCGGTCCGCTGACTTCGGCCGGCCAGTCAGCCGTTCATCGCCTTGAGGGCGAACTTGCGGAACCCGTTGGCCTGGCATGCCTTGATCAGGTCGAGGACCGACGAGAACGACGTCGTCCTTGTCGGCCCGGAGGACGATGGTCGTCGGCAGGCCGCCGGTGGCGTCCGGCTTGTGGCCGGCGGCCTTGAGGTTCAGCTTGATCAGGTCGGCCTGGTGCTTGATCGTCTGGACGGCCTTGTGCAGCGGCTGACCTCGCCGCCCATCAGCAGGTGGCCCTGCTGTCGATATTGAGCACCAGCCGGTCCTCGGCGACCTGCTGATCGTCCTCGACCGGCCGGGCCGAGCCGGCGACCGGCAGGGTGACCCGCCGGTCGTAGTTGTCCGAGCTGAAGTTGATCATCAGCATGAAGAAGGTGATCAACTGGAAGACGACGTCGAGCAGCGGCGTGAGGTTGGGCTCGGCCTTCAACTCGGTGTTCATGGCGGACATGATCGACGTCTCCACGGCAGTCGCGGCGAGGATCGGCCCGGCCCGGCATGCCTCGCTTCAGTTCGGCTCGGCTCGGTTCGGTCCGGCCGGCTCGGGGCTCAGGCGGTCTTGGCGGACTTGGCCGCCGCGACCAGCGAGTTGATCGTCCGGTCGGCCACGCGGGTCGCCTCCATCGTCATCTGCGCGATCCGGTTGCGGAAGAAGGCGAAGAAGAAGATGGCCGGGACCGACAGCGCGACGCCCTCGAGCGTGATGAACAGGGCCATCGAGATGCCCTCGGCGACCTTCTCGGGCTTGGGCTGGGCGCCGCCGGCGGTGGCGATCTCCTTGAAGCTCATCGATCATGCCCGCGATCGTGCCGACCAGCCCGATCATCGGCCCGAGCGTGCCGATGATCGCCAGGTAGCTGATCTTCATCTCCAGGCTGGTGGTGATCTCGTCGGAGGCCTCCAGCATGGCCTCCTTCGCCTCCTGCCGGCCGTTGGGCAGGTTGGCGATGCCGATGCGCACCAGCCGGGCGAGGAACGAGTCGTTGTCCTTGCAGGCGTCGTAGGCGTCCTGGAACTTCTTGTCGCGGATCGCGACCTCGAGCCGCTCGACCAGCGGCGCGGGCACGGCCTCGCTGACCCGCAGTTCCATGAAAAGCCGGATCACCAGCGCCGTGAAGTAGATCGACAGGATCAGCAGGAACCCGCCGATCGGCCCCGACGCCCGGATCGCCAGGCTGAGCAGGCTCTCGGGCTCCTTCGGCGTGGTACCGGCGGCGGCTGGGTGCCGGCGCCGGTGCCGCCGCCGGCCATCGGCGGCCGGAGCCGGTGCGGGCTCCTCCTTGGGTGCGGGAGCCGGGCCTCCTTGGCGGGTGCCTCGCCCTTGGCAGGCTCCTGGGCGAACAGGCCGGACACCTCGCCCGAAGCCATCCACGCGAGCGTGCCGGCGAGCACAGCGAACACCAGCCATCGTGACCCGGACACCCCGCCCGGGCGGGGAGGGAAGAGCTGCCGCATCGAAGGAGTCTCCACCGACTGGTCGGCGTTCGAGTCAAAAGGACCACGGGCCGCCGGTGCATCCTCCGACGGGCGAGGCCGAAGCATTTAATAAATGGATACGAACTGGCCTCGCGCTTGGTGACAGCGGCCTCGCAAGGAAGGTCGTAGGGGATTGCTGAGCCGTCGAGAATCCCCTGACCCGTCCCGAGTGATCTCGATAGCTCTCAATATCCGGCCCAATCGTCGCGCTGTCAACGCCCGAGCTATCCTCAACATGAAGCGAATTCTCGACCTGGTCGCGTGCGCGGCGTCAGCGTCGCCGTGATCCTCAGCGTTCGCCTAAACAACCGCTGGGAGAGGGGGCTCACGTCGCACCCTCGCTGGGATTAAGACCGGCAAACTCATGCCGCATGCTTGCATCCGGCATTGATCGATCATCCCGCGGCCTCATCAGAGCGGGATGCTCCTCGTTCGTCTACGAACGGGTCACCAAGGATCAAGGATGGAGATAGACGTGGGGCGGCGCCGGAGGACCGGCGTCAGTTCCTGAAATCGAGGCGATATCGCAGGTCGCCAATGACCAGCTCGTCTCCGGGCTGGAGCCGGCCGGCGGTGACTCTCTGGCCGTTGATCCGAATGCCGTTCAGGCTGCCCAGGTCGCGGACGATGACGTCGCGCTCAGAGAGCATGATGCAGCAGTGCTTCCGTGAGACCAGCGGCGAATCGAGCCGCGCGTCGCATTGCGGGTCCCTGCCCAGCACAAGGAGCGGGAGGTTGAACGAGATGTCGGAGCCATGTCCTAGGGAGACGAGGCGGGTTGTCACGACTGGTCCTCGATACGATGACCGCGGCCGGGGAGCCACCACCTCGGGCCGCGTCGATGGGAATCGACACCGCTTCCCGCACAGGTGATCGGGATAACGTACGTAGATCCCAAGCAAGCGGCATGCCAGCCTGACAACGACTCCGCGCGACCGCGGTCAAATGCGACAACGGCGGAGGTCCCACCCGAAGGTGAGGACCGCCGCCGTCGCTGCCGAGTCGGTTTGTCCGTATCGAGCATCCCCCGAGGTGAAGCATCCACCCCGGGGTCTACCAGGTGCGATCAATACTGACGCGAAGACTTGACCGGAGCCTGAGGGGCCGCAGTCGTCGGGATGACCTTGGCCGGAGCCTGGGGCGCCGGGGAGATCTTGGCCGGAGCCTGGGGCGCCGGGGAGATCTTGGCCGGGGCCTGGGGGGCCGCGGCGGCAGGGACGTACTTGGCCGGGGCCTGGGGGGCCGCGGCGGCGGGGACGTACTTGGCCGGGGCCTGCGGTGCCGCGGCAGCGGGGACGTACTTGGCCGGGGCCTGGGGGGCCGCGGCGACAGGGGTATACTTGGCCGGGGCCTGCGGTGCCGCGGCAGCGGGGACGTACTTGGCCGGGGCCTGGGGGGCCGCGGCGACAGGGGTATACTTGGCCGGGGCCTGCGGTGCCGCGGCAGCGGGGACGTACTTGGCCGGGGCCTGGGGGGCCGCGGCGACAGGGGTATACTTGGCCGGGGCCTGCGGGGCCGCGGCGACAGGAGTATACTTGGCCGGGGCCTGGGGCGCCGGCGCGATCTTCGACGGGGCCTGGGGCGCCGGCGCGATCTTCGACGGGGCCTGGGGCGCGGCGCGATCTTCGACGGGGCCTGGGGCGCGGGGGCGATCTTCGACGGAGCCTGGGGTGCCGGCGCGATCTTCGACGGGGCCTGGGCTTGCGGAAGGACCTTACCCGGGCCTTGAGCGGCTGGCCAAGCCTGCTGGCTCTGGCTAGTTGCACTCAAGACAAGAAAAAGTACCGCACTGGTCATCGCGATGTCCTCTATGAAGAGAGAGGTTGTCGGTCGATGTCTCGATCGAGTCGTGAATAGAAATCCCCTGATGGTTCGGCACGGCCGATGCTGGACAACGTCCGATCGCCAACACCACCGTCTCCCGCGCGGTCCCGTCTCGCCGGTACCCGAAGGCCCGGCAGACGGCCTCTGTCCCTTAGCCCGCGATGGGGAGCGGATCACGAAGGCCTTTCACGGTGGCGGAAGCCTCAAGCCGGTCCTCTTGGCCGACTCTCGCTCTCCACCCCAGGGGTGGCCAATGGAGGTTATCGGCAGCACATCCACGTCGATTTACTGAAGTTGAGAAAATCGATAAGCTGACAGATTGACGAACTCTAGGGACTTTGACGAGTTTCCAGAGTCTGGCCAGGTTGACTTGGCGAATTGCTATCGACCTCGTGCGGTTCGGGAGCCGAACCAACATGTCGTATCAGGGAGGCGGCGCTAGCGAACAGGATGAGTTCACGTTCCCCGCGACCAGGAGATCGAGCCGCGGGTGAGAGTCTGGGGCGCCGACGCGAGCTCTTGTTGAGTCCATTCAACATCGGTATTGGGGGGCAGCATGCGTATTGGCAACCGGCTCGGTGGAGTGCTGGTCTGGGCCGTCGTCGCCACGCTGGGCGTGGCGGACGGGGCACAAACCACCGAGCGTGTCACGACCGTTGCACTGGGGGGCTCGCTGGATGGTCAGTCCGGCGACCGCTATTACGGGGTCTATGTGCCCACGCGGTTCGGCGGCGAGCTGACGATCAAGGCGACCTCGGGCCAGGTGGCGGAGCTGAAGGGTCCCGGCGGTGCGGCCGCGACGAATGGCCAGGACGTCGGGCAGGATCATCAGGGCTGGTACACCTTCAAGGTGCAAGGGACGAAGGGGTCCTACAAGGTCGAGACGACCTTCGTCCAGGTCGGGCAGAGCACCAAGCGGCCATGGAACTTCTATTACTGGCCGACGAAGGCCGACTCGCTCCACGAGCCCTGGGCTGGCGGCAACGGCCGCGTCGATACCATGGAGCTTCGCGGTGACGACGGATGGCTTGCGTCCCCCGGGTCGTACATCCCGCCGGGCCGGGACATCGTCTGGGCCGGTCCTAACGGCATCCTCGAGACCCAGCCAGCCCCCGGCGACGACGCGACCTGGTTCCCCAACCTCTACGACGACCTCTTCTGGCTGGGACCCGACAAGGAGCACGGCGGGCAGCTTACGCGGTTCATGACGCCGTCGCCGCTGCTCAAGTATGACCAGCTCTTTGACACGTCGGCGCGACAGTGGGAGGCGGCCTACAGCCAGAGCAAGGAGATCTCGCGCTGGCCCGGTCACTGCCTCGGCGGGGCGGTCGCCTCGATCCTGATGAATGAGCCGATGCCGTCGCCTGCCTCGGGGCTTACCGTGGATGAGCTGAAAGCCCTGTGGGCCGAGCTCGGCGAGAACCACCTCAATCACCGGATCGGCGACTACGCCAACGAGATCCCCCCGGGGCCCCCGCGGCCCGGTCCCGACGAGTGTGATTCCAAGGCGCCTCGCGTTCACGCGATGCTCGAGACGCACATCCGCGGCGAGAAGAAGCCGCTGCTGGCGAACCTCCGGGCCTTCCCGCCCCGCGGGCAGATCAACGAGGTCTGGAACCACGGCATCTACAAGTACGTCGCCAGCTACCACGCGATCCCTGGGCACGGTCCCCGCGCGGTCCGAATCGTCCTCGAGCTGCACGGCAACTCCGGCTCGATGCTCAACGGTCAGGATAGCAAGGACCGGGTCGTCTATTACGAGTACAGCCTGGTCTACGGGATGGACGGCCGGGTGGATGAGACGAACCCCCAGATGGCCGACTGGATCTCGGTCGGCGGCGATGCCCAGTTTGCCCCGCTGAACGTCCTCGAGGTCGCCGAGTCGCGGTGGGGCGGCCACAACCCCCACGTCACCGAGGCGAACGTGCGGTCGATCGACATGGCCAACGGCGGCGGTCTGCTCGGCGGCGCCGCAATGTCGCGCGCTTCCGCTCGTCGCCCCCGCAATTCCGCCCCGTCGCCGAGTACGAGGTCGGACGCCCCGCGATGCTCGCCACCAGCGAGGACACGCCGGCGCCGCGAGGCTTCCGTCGGTTCCGGATCTTCGGCCGCTAACATCCCCTGCCCTGCCCCACTTGGCTCGTGGATTCCAGGAGGCCCGACCCTCGGCCTGCCCTTCGATGGGCGGCGGCGGGTCGGGCCTCCTTGCTTGGTCCCTCTAACCGACCTGTCAGGAGCAATCCACAAGTCCGGTTGGCGCGGATTTGAGGGCTCGTTAATCCGAGCGATCCGGCGAGTTTTCCGCTCCGGCATTTTCGTCACGTCTGTTCAAGTTTGACGGGGCGCCCGGTCGATGAAACAACCGACTCGATACGGCCGCCATCTGGCGTGCGACGAGCTGGACCCGGGAGCCGGCCGGTGGATCGGAATCCGCGGATCGACGAAGCGAACGGGGATGCCAGGAACGCGGGGTGAGCGCCATGACACTACTCGACACCAAGCCCTCGAAAGCCACCTCCAGGACCCAGAGAGTCCGGGCGACGACGATCCCGCTATTGATCGAGGTCCCGCGAGTCGATCCGCCCGGCCGCCGGCGATCGTGGCGGTCCGAAGAGCTGGGGGGTGACTGGGCCGACGCGACGGACGCATGGCCTACGGCCACTATCGCGGAGTCCGACCGCGCCGCCGGCTCCGTCGTGAAGTCCGCGTGGCCGGCTGCTGGATCCTGGCGATGGCCGCGATGGGGTGCACGTTCACCATGGGCTGGATGACGCGGGGCGCGCTGCGCTTCGCGGCAGCCCGACCGGTTCGTCGCCGCACTGGCCTGGGACGATCGGCAGGCGTCGCATGATCCGGCCCTCGCCAAGGAACCGGCCGACATCGACGCGGTCGAATCCGCGCCCGTCGCCGACGCCGAGATCAGCGTGATCCTCCCCGGATACGTGCTGCCCGACGACAGCCTGGAGGAGCCGGCCCATGAGGGAAGTTGACGAGGCCCTGGCGCGGGCCTATGCTCGCGGGGCCAAGGCCGACCCGAGCCGTGCCGTGCCGCCGGCCCCCCACTGGCCGGCCCCTGCCGCGTCGCCTCCGCCCTCGCACACGCCCGCGGGCCGGACCCTCTCGGAACGCGACGAAGCCGATGCCCCGACCTGGGCAGGTGCCGGACGCTCGCCCGCGACCGATGGCCCCGCGACGGAGCTCCTCTGGCCGCCCGTCGTCCTGCGGCTGGAACACGACTGGGGCGACCGCTTCGACCGGTTGGCCGGTCGGCTCGTCGAGGCCCGCAATCGCCAGAACGTCCGCGTGGTGCTCTTCACCAGTTGCCACCGCGCCGAGGGCCGCACCACGCTGGTCCTGACGCTCGCCCGCGCCCTGTCGCGCCACCCCGGCCGGACCGTCGTGGTCGACGCCGACCTGACCGGGCCCATGCTCGCCCGGCTCCTGGGTCTGCGGCCCGAGGTCGGCCTGGACGACGTCGTGGACGGCGGGCACCCCTCGATGAGGCACTGATCGAGGCACCCGACGACCATCTGTCGGTGCTCCCGCTCCGCTGCCCGGTCGGCCGCCCCCGCGACTTCCTGGCTTCCGCCGCCTGGACCTGCACGCTGGCCCGACTCCGCCGCGAGTTCGACCTCGTCCTTCTGGATGGCGGCCCGCTCTTCACCGGCCTGAGCGCCGCGGTGCTGCACCGGTCGGTCAACGCGGCCGTCCTGGTCTCTCATCGCGGATTCACTGGCGAGCGGGCGATCCTTCGCGCCCGGGAAGTCCTCGAGGCCGGCGGCGTCCCGCTCCTGGGCATGGCCGAGACGTTCGTCTGATCCGGGGGACCGGTGATGCTATCCGATCCGGCAGGACGCGCCCCGGCGCGCCGGACGGATGATGAGGCTCGACCGAAGCCTCGCCCTCCCGGGGACCGGACACAATTAGCCGATGAGCACCCGCTGCCCATCGGCAAGGCGCGGGCCAGTACCCGCCGGAGGACCCGCGTGTACGAGTCCCACTATGGCCTGGTCCGTCGGCCCTTCGGCGAGTCGGTCGACCCCTCGCGCTATGTCCCGCTGCCCGGTCACGAGGCCGTGCTCCGCCGGCTTCGCTACGCCCTGGAGCATTCCGGCGGGCCCGCCGTGCTGTACGGGCCGGGCGGTGCGGGCAAGTCGCTGATCGCCCGACGGCTGGCGAGCGAGCTGGGCCAGTCCACCACCGCCATCCACGTCCCCTTCCCCGCCCTGCCCGCCGCCGACCTGCTGGGACTCCTCGCCGACGCCCTGGGCGAGCCCGCCGCGCCGGCGGCGACGCCCGGCGAGGCCCTTCGCCACCTCCGGGGCGGTCTGGCCGCGCTGACGTTCCAGGGCCGCCGCCCTCTCCTGATCGTCGACGACGCCCAGACGATCCGCGACCCGTCCACGTTCGAGACCCTGCGGCTCCTGCTCAACTTCGCCACCGACGGCTCGCCCGACCTGCTCCTCCTGCTCGTCGGCACCTCCGAGGTGCTCGACGACCTGCCGACGGCCCTGGCCGATCGATTGGCCGCGCGTTGCCTGGCCGGGCCGTTGACCGCTTCCGAGTCCTCCGCCTATCTGCTCGGCCGGCTCGCCGCCGCATCGGCCATTCCCGGCCGCCCCTCGCCCTTCTCGACCGACGCGATCGCGTCCCTGCATTACCATGCCGCCGGCCTGCCCCGCCGGCTCAACCGGCTTGCCGACCTCGCGCTGCTGATCGGATACGCCCAGGACCTGCGGCTCGTCGATGCCTCGACGATCGCCATCGCCGCCCGCGAGTTCGACCACGACGGCCTGGCGGCCTGAGCGGCGGGAGGGCGGCCGAATCGCGACGACTCCGGCAGACGGATTCCGCCCCTTCCGGTAGAATCCCGGCCCGCAGGGTCCCCCCGGCCCGAGGAAGGGGTCGGGATGCCGGGGCTCTGTCCCGCCGGTCGGTCGTTCGGACCGGCCGATTCCGCAGCGCACCTGAGTCGCAAGGAGGACGGACGTGGCGATTCCTCGAGTGCCCGGGAGCCCCGGGCGTGGCAGCCGGCCTGGCATCTTCGCCCTTCTGACTGCGTTCCTGATCGCCGTCGGGACCACCTCGGCCCGCGCCCAGGACCAGCCGCCGCCCGACCCCACTCCGGTCGGCCAGTCCGGTGGCTCGCCGCCGGGTCAGGCCGACGACCCTGCACCCGAGACCGACGCCTCGGGCGGGCAAGTCTTGACCCAGGGTCCCGTCCACGAAGCCTTTGCGACGCCCGTCGTCCACGACCCCAAGGCCTCGCCCGCCGTGAACAAGCAGCCGCCCGACCCCATCCAGGAGATGCCGCCGGATCAGAAGCCGTCGGGACAGAACATCCAGTGGATCCCCGGCTACTGGGCCTGGGACGTGACCCGGAACGACTATCTCTGGGTCAGCGGCGTCTGGCGAGAGCCGCCGCCCGGGACGCAGTGGGTGCCCGGCTACTGGAACTCGGCCGACGGCGGTTTCCAGTGGGTGCCGGGAGCCTGGATGCCGGTCGCTAGCGGTCAGGCCCCGCAATCGGGCCAGCCTTCCCCTCAAGCCCAGGGGACCTATCTGCCTCCCCCGCCGGGGAGCCTCGAGGCCGGCCCGAACTCGCCGCAACCCGGCCCGAACGTCGTCTGGACACCCGGCTACTGGACCTGGCAGGGCGGCGGTTACGCCTGGCGGCCGGGGTTCTGGGCGGCCGTCCAGACCAACTGGATCTGGATGCCGCCGCACTACGTCTGGACGCCCAGCGGCTACCTGTTCGTCCCCGGCTACTGGGACCTGCCGGTCGCCAACCGCGGCCTGATGTTCGCCCCGGTCTACTACCCGCAGCCGGTTTACGTCCAGCCCGGCTACGTGTTCACGCCGCAGATCAGCATCGTCGGCTCGGCCGTCACGGCCAACCTGTTCGTCCAGGCCAGCACCAACCAGTACGTCTTCGGCAACTACTACGAACAGTCCTACGTGGGCCTCGGGATCGTGCCGTGGTTCTCGTTCAGCGTGTCGGTCGGCCGGCCCGTCTATTACGACCCGCTGTTCTCGTACTACTCGGTCGTGTACGTCCGGCAGAACCCGCGATGGGCCGTCCAGGTGCGCGAGGCCTATCGCCTGCGTCGCGAGAACGTCGCCCTGCGCCCGCCCGTCACCTACGCCGAGCAGGTACGCGTGATGCGGAACGTCACGATCACGCGTAACATCACGGTGGTCGACCACCGGAACATGGCGATGCCGCTGCGTCAACTCGCGGCCGACCCGATCGCCGGGCGGAACCTGCGGATGGTCCGGGTGGAGGAGGCCGAGCGTCAGCAGATCCGTCACCAGACCACGGCCTTGCACGCGGCGCGTGAGCAACGCGTGACGCAGGAGCGAGAGGCCGCGCGAGGCGGCTTCACCAACCGTCCGCGGACGATGAGCATGCCGCACTCGCCGATCGCGGCCCATCCGACCGCCCGGCCGGCCGACCACCCCGGCGGCCATCCCGCGTCGCACGCGGGCGGCGAAGGTGCCCGCGCGGCCATCGCCCGTCGCGAAGAGCCGTCCCGCCCGCGCGAGACGGCCGGCGAGTCCGCCGCCCGCGGCCGGACCGAGCCGGCCGCCGAAGCCCGGCGAGCCATGCCCGAGTCCCGCGCGTCTTCCGAGGCGGCCGCCCGTCGGCCGATCCCCGGCGGTCCGCGAGGTCGCCAGCCCGCCGCCCGGATCGCCCCCCGCACCCGGACCCACCCTGCCCCCGAACGCGAGCCCGAGGGCCGACGCTCTCCCTGAACTCCCCTGCCCTCCTCGGGCCGATGATCAGTCTCACCTCCTGCTAACCTTACCGTTCCATGCTACCAGGCATGGCATGAACCACGGAAGCCGGCATCATCGATTGCTGCCGGCTTCCGGCCTGCGCCCATGAAGAACCCATGTAGATTGGGTTCGTTCGCGCGATTTCGGGGGGTTTGAGTCTCTCTGGGGTGAGACGTACATGGGTGGACGTGCCCGAATTGGGTTCGTTCGCGCGATTTCAGGGGTCGAGATTCGTCCTCGAGGCCCCACTGCCGGCTCAGGACGCCCTATCTTGAGACCATGATGTTATGACTGTTGCCAGGCGGTCAACTGATCATGGTTGTCTCCACGGTTGCAGGTCCATTGTGAGAGACCACGCAGCCTTCCTTGGGTCAATGCGTGCTGGGGTGGTTCTGTCCTGAGCCGGATTCTTCCGATAACTCCATCGACCGAATTGCCAAAGACCTGACCGACCCTTATGTAGACGTCGCGGCCTCGGCATTTATTCGACGAATCTGGAAAGATTTCTGTTTTTTTGAAGAGATCGCCCGAGGCGAGGTGTAGCCTGGCTGAATCTGGCCAGGTGCTTTTCCTGTCCTGGCACGACCTGATCGGCTCGGAATCTGCCTCGGTCCGGCGGCCGCGTCGCATCGCCCGGCTGCCGGCTCGAATCACCCGGCGACTGACGTCGCCGGTTCGCCTGGCTGCCGCGTCGCAGCGCCCGGCTGCCGGCTCGCATCACCCGGCGACTGACGTCGCCGGTTCGCCCGGCTGCCGCAACCCTTCACCTGGCGCCGCCGGCGACACAGCGTTGCGCGCGCACCCGATGTCGCCGTTCGTCCTCCGCTCCGCAGCCACGACGGCCGCTCGGGCGCCGGGCCAGAGCGGATACCATCCGTCCGTGCCAGCGGCGGCTGGTCCCTCATGCCGCCGTCGTCGCGCTCTCCAGCGCAAATCCACAGCGCAGCCTTCGGCCGCAACCAAAGTGGCAAGTGGCAAGTGGCAAGTGATCCGTCCCGTAGGGTGGGTCGAGCGCAGCGAGGCCCACCGATATCCTCTCAGTGGTCAGTGAGCACCGGGCGGAAGTTATTGCCGTCGGACGGTTTGTGTAATTGCGTACGGCGTACAAGATTCTCGAAGTTAGTAGTACAGAGGGGCTTGAACGGTTACCACTCCATGTACATCGTCAGGTCTTCCAGCGGAGCATCGAAGTCAGGAGTCATGTACGTGATCATCCCCTTGCAGAGTCCTGGACCCGGTCGTGTCGGGCGGCGCCGGACTCTTTGGTCCGCCCACCAGCGTCGCAACGGGCCTGTGATTCTCGGTGATGACGAGCTCATCACCAGGCGCGAGCTGGTGGATCAATTCCTTCAGCCTGGCCTGGGCCTCGTCGAAGGGGACGATCGAGGTCATCTCCCGTTCTCCGCGGAAGGGCGTTGGATGGAAGGTTCAGGGTCAGGGCTGGGGTCTGGCGGCAACGCGCCGATCCGCATGCCGACCCGGGTTGGGAACGCCCCCGACCGGCCGCGATTCGCCGGTCCCGTCCGGTCCGGCCGGTCGTCGTGTCCTGGTGAGATCAGACGCCCGTTTTCGCTGCGGGCCGGCCGACCGGGGTGGCCGGGGGCCCTTGGAGGGCGTCGAGCCGGCTCTCGATCTTGTCGAGGCGCTGACCCTGGTGCTTGACCTCGCTGACGACCGCCGAGGCCGACCATGCGATCGTGGCTGCCCCCGTGATCATCGCCGCGATCAGGCCGAATACACCGCCCACGAGCCAGGCCGCCTGCCTGCGGATGATCCTCAGTTCGGTCTCGACGCTGCCGCGGAACCCGTGGAGATCCTTCTCCATCGCGCCGAATCTCTCGGTCACCTTCTCGAACCTCTCGGCGACTTCCACCCGGAAAGTCGCCAGGTCCCTGGCCACTCCCTTGATCTTTTCGGCGGTGGCCGTGGGTGCCATGGGCTGGCTCCATTTCGATCCGAAGGGGGTATGGCGAAGGGTCGTTGCTCGGGCCGGGCGGTCCGTGCCACCTCGACCATCCGGGTCGGCTCGCCTGCATGACCGGCCGACCCGATCGAGCGACGGTCTCCCTTCCGCGCATCCAGATAACGGACAGCGGACACGATCCGACGATTTTACTTTACCGTGCCGGCGCGCCCGAGCCAACGCCGCCGGCCCGGCCGGGACCCGGCCGCCGGCCCGACCCGGGCGACCCGGAGCCGCCGGCCCGACCGTCGGGACGGACGTGGACCATCCTCGGCGCCTTCCGCCCCGCCGGGAGCTCACCGCCCGCCTGGCGAATCCATGCCCGCGAACTTCCTAATCCCACGAGGCCGCTTTCCGCCGAGGCAGATTGGTCGCGGTAGTCGCATGGCTTCGCCTGCGACACAGCGTCAGAGGATCGGGACGTGATGGCGACGGTCGGAGACGGATCAGTTTTCGCTAGGAGGTCAGGGTCCGCCCAGGATTCTGGTACTCGGACCCCCGCCAAAAAGTCATTTTGACCCGTCCGGCCGGGGAGAGAGGTGAGTTGGCTGAATCTGTCCAACTGCTATTCCGTCCGTAATTAGGTAACAAGTCGAACAGATCCAGCCGAGTACCCTATTGCATTCAGGGGACAAAGGGATAGTATCTCGGCTGAAGACGTGCTTCATCATGGACACCAGCGAATTGATCGAGGTGGATCATCGCGAGACCATCGTACGCACACTCCTCCCCGGGGCAGCCGAGGGAGCACTGGCATCCGCTCGAGAGTCATCTCCGGGAAACAGCTTGCCTTGCCGAACGCTTCGCGTCGGCGTTTGGGTCGGGTGACATGGGGCTATTTAGCGGGGCTCTGGCACGACCTGGGTAAGTATAGCGACGCCTTCCAGGACTACCTCGAAAGAAGTTCGGGAGCGGGCGACATCGTCCACGTGTCGGAGATGACGGGCCGCGTCGATCATTCGACGGCTGGTGCCCAGCACGCGACGCGGCTCGAGCTGGCCGGCCGCCTGCTCTCCTACGGCATCGCAGGTCATCACGCCGGCTTGCCCGATCTGGTCGGAGGCGAGTCCGGGCTGATCGGCGCGCCTGGTGAAAAGTGTCGAACCCATCGACGATGCACCGGCCGAGATCCTGGGGTTGCCCCTGCCGCCTCTTCCTCGACTCGCGCCCCTGCGACGACGCCCGGGGTTCACGCTCGCCTTCTACACGCGGATGCTGTTCTCCACCCTTGTGGATGCTGATTTCCTGGATACCGAGCTCTTCATGAACCGGGAGCGCGCCGGGCTGCGGCCGGAGGAACCGGCCTCTTGCGCGACGCTGCTAGAACGTCTGGACCGGCACCTTGAGGAGAAGCTACGCAAGGCCGCCGATACGCCGGTCAACCGCCAACGCGCGGAAATCCTCGCCTTCTGCCGGGAGCGGGCTAATGAGGCCCCGGGCTTCTTCTCGCTCAACGTCCCCACGGGGGGCGGCAAGACCCTATCCTCGCTGGCGTTCGGCCTGTCGCACGCCGTCTCGAAGGGATTGCGGCGAGTCGTCTACGCCATCCCTTTCACCAGCATCATCGAGCAGACGGCCGACGTCTTCCGGCAGGCACTCGGCGACCTCGGCGAGCAGGTGCTGGAGCATCATGGCAACCTAGACTCCGACGATCCCACTCGGCAATCCGACCGGCTTCGACTGGCCGCCGAGAACTTCGACGCCACGCTCGTCGTCACGACCAACGTGCAACTGTTCGAGTCGCTCTTCGCCTCCCGGCCGTCGCGCTGCCGAAAGCTCCACCGCCTCGCGAGGAGCGTCATCATCCTCGACGAGGTCCAGGCCCTGCCCCCCCGCCTGCTGGACCCGACACTCGCCGCGCTCGAGGAATTGGTGCGGAACTACGGGACGACCGTTGTGCTCTGCACGGCGACGCAACCCGCGTTCGAGAAACGAGCTCGCTTTCCCATAGGGCTGGAAGGCGTCAAGCCCATCATCGACGATCCGGACTCGCTCCACCGGTCGCTGCGGCGCACCTCGGTCGAGCTCCTGGGCCGGGTGGAGAATCCGGAGCTTGTCGGGCGCCTGCGGGGCGAGCGCCAGGCCCTCTGCATCGTCAACTCGCGCCGACACGCCTCGGACCTGTTCACGCTCCTCGGCGATCCGGACTCGCTGCACCTGAGTGCCTCGATGTGCGCCGCCCACCGTGCGCAGGTCGTCGCCGAGATCCGTCGCCGCCTGCTCGCGGGCGAACCCTGCCGCGTCATCTCCACCCAGGTGATCGAGGCGGGCGTGGACGTCGATTTCCCGGCTGTGTATCGCGCGGCCGCGGGGCTGGATTCCATCGCCCAGGCTGCGGGCCGCTGCAACCGCGAGGGGCGCCTCGAGACGCCGGACGGTCAACCGCGACTCGGCCGCGTGTTCTTCTTCGATTACGACGCGAAGAGCATATCCGACGGACCCCTCGATCAGCCGGGCGGCCAACGGCTTCCGCCAGGTCGCGCCAGACCATTCCAGCGACCTGCTCTCGCCGCAGGCCGTCGTGGACTACTTCCGCCTCCACTACTGGCAGCAGGGCGGGGACGACGGGAAGGGCTGGGATCGCGGCGCCGAGGAGCAGAGCGTCATGAACTGCTTTCACCCTGATCCAAAGCACCTCCTGCACGCCCAGTTCCGCACGGCGGCCGAGGCATATCGTCTGATCGACGACGCGCAGGCCCGACTGCTGGTCCCTTATCGCAAACATGGCCGGGACCTGATCAACGAGCTGGAGAGGCTGGCCGATCCGCCGGAAGCCTGGCAGCTCCGCGGCTTCGACCGCAGGGCGCAGCGTTACGTCGTCGGCGTCTACGAACAGGGTCTGAAGAGGCTACTCCTGAACGGCACGCTGCTGGAACGCCATGGGAGGTACTACGTTGCCAATGACGAGGCATATGACGACAAGGTCGGGTTGCGATTCGATGTGCTTGGGCTCGATCCGGAAAGGCTTGTGCTATGAGACCCCGCGTGGAAATAGCGCCCGGAGACGGCGTATGCAGTCCGCTCCGGTGCGCTTCACACCTCTATCACAGAATAGGTTTCAATCCACACTCCCATGCAGAAGTGACGCAATTATTTCCGAAAACCACCTCGTAGATATTTGTTTCCGGCTTACTGGCAGGATATCATCTGAGTGTGCCGAGAACAATTTCTTCCTATTATGTGAAAGAGAAGCCAATGGCTATCGCCCGATATCTTGAGCTCGCGGCCCAAACCTTGGCGGTACTGCCGGTTCCACTTGATCGCTTGCCGTACACTCCGGAGTTCGAAATCGTCTATTGCCAGTTCACCGAGGCTAGCGGAGCAACGTTGTCCCGTCACGACGTTTGGTGGTACCTGCTCAGCGCACGCAAGCGTGGCCTTGGCCGCGCGTCACGCCGCCATCGCGTCGTCAAGTCCTAGGTAAGAAGCGGTTTACTAAAGTAAGAACCCATCGCCCCAAGGCGGAGACTCCTCCCCTCGGAGGCGAAATTGGACGCGCCAGCTTATTGAGGAGGAGTTTTACATATGATGGGCATTCAAATCCAAGTCTGGGGCGATTTCGCCTGCTTCACCCGCCCCGAGATGAAGGTCGAGCGGGTCAGTTACGACGTGATCACGCCCTCGGCGGCGCGCGGGATCGTCGAGGCGATCTACTGGAAGCCGGAGATCCGCTGGCGGATCACGCGCATCCGCGTGCTGAAGCCGATCCGCTTCACGTCGCTCCGGCGGAACGAGGTCGCAAGCAAGATCCCGGCGGGGACCGCCGCGACCGCCATGAAGAACGGCCGCGGCAGCCTGGGGATGTACATCGAGGAGGATCGGCAGCAGCGCGCCGCGACCCTCCTCCGCGACGTGGCCTACGTGATCGAGGCCCATTTCGACATCCTGCGGTGGCGAGAGCAACGCCGGTAAGCATCTCGACCAGTTCAATCGTCGGGCCCGCGACGGCCGCTGCTTCCAGCGCCCGTATCTCGGGTGCCGCGAATTCCCCGCCGACTTCGCGCTCATCGAGGACGGCCCGGCTCTCCCCGAGGTGCATCGCCGAGCTCCGAGGCGAGCGCGACCTGGGCTACATGCTCCATGACATCGACTTCGACGACGGCATGACGCCCCGGTTCTTCCGCGCGACGCTGCGCGACGGCGTCATGGACGTACCGCCTCCGTCGGAGCAAGGGGGTGCGAAGATGACGCAGCCCGCCAGTGGCCTTTTGCCCGCGCTGATCGGCTATTACCATCGGCTCGCGGACGACCCGAACCAGGACGTGGCCGACTTCGGGTTCTCGGTCGAGAAAGATTCATTATTGCGTCGTCCTGGAACCCGATGGGACGTTGTTTGCCTTCGAGGACATCCGCGAGCGCAACGAACGCGGGAAGCCGATTCCACAGGTCGCTGCTCGTCCCCGACGGCGGTGGACGGTCCGGCACCGGGCTCAAGCCGTTCTTCTGCTGGGACAATACTGGCTATGCCCTGGGCCGCGATAACAAGGGCAAGCCCGACCGAGCGGCCGACATGTTCGCCGCGTTTCGCGACCTCCACCTGTCGTTCCGCGACGAGCTGGCGGGCGATGAAGGATTCTCGGCGCTATGCCGGTTCCTGGAGCGACTGGGAGCCGGCCGGCGCCGAGCAATTGCCGGACTGGGAAGAGGCCGCCGGCCTCAACGTGGTCTTCAAGCTCCGCGCCCGCGAGGGTTATGTCCATCAGAGCGAGGCGGTCCGCTCGGCCTGGTCGCGGCGCGCGGCCGCTCAGGACGAGGGTGGGCCGACCGTGACCGGCGTCTCGCTGGTGGACGGAGAGGAAGGGCGAGCTGGCGCGACTCCACCCGCAACTGAGCGGCGTCGTCGGGGCCAACACGACCGGCGCGGCCATCGTCTCGTTCAACAAGGATGCCTTCGAGAGCTATGGCAAGTCGCAGAGCTACAACGCCCCGGTCGGCACGCGCGACGCCTTCCGCTACACCACGGCCCTCAACCGCCTGCTCGCCGACCGGACGCGGAAGAGCGCGCATCGGCGACGCGACGGTCGTGTTCTGGTCGGACCGTGCCGACGGGGCGGACGCCGAGGAGATCATGCGCCAGATATTCGGTGAGGATGTGTCCAGGGACGAAGCGGCCGAGCACGCGGCGACGGTCGATCGCGTCCGATCGTTCCTGGACGCCGCTCGGCAAGGACGACTCTCGGATCGGATACAGGACCCGGACGCGCCATTCTACGTCCTCGGCCTCTCGCCCAACGCGGCCCGTCTGAACGTGCGCTTCTGGCTCACGGGCACCGTGGAACAATTCGCCGGGCGGCTCGCCAAACATGCCGCCGATCTGCAGATCGGTGGGCAACCAGGCAACGAACCCTTGATGTCCATCCAGGCGGTCATCCGGGAGACATCGCGTCGGGGGGAACAACCCTCGCCGCAACTCGCCGGAAGTGTCGCCCGGGCCATCCTCGAGGGACTTCCCTCTTTCCCGGAGGCGCTCCTCAACGCGATCGTTCGTCGTATTCGTATCGATGGCGAGGTGTCCTGGCGCCGCGCCGCGATCCTTAAGGCATTTCTCAAACGCGACGGGAGGTCTGAGGTGGACGTTTATCTGAACAAGGAACACCCGGAGAAGTCCTATCACTGCGGCCGGCTATTGGCGGTTCTCGCGTTTGCGCAGGAACAGGCCCTCGGCCAAGTCAGCTCGGCAGTCGTCCGTCGCAACATGGGAAGCGTGATGGCGATGCCGGGCCTTATGCTGGGCCGTCTCCAGCGTGCGGCGGAGACCGGGCACTTTCCGAAGCTGGAGGGTAATCTCCCGGACTTCCTCCGCGACGAACTCAAGGCCATCAACGTGGCGCTCCGGGACGATGTGCCTGCTCAGCTCTCGCTGAGGAAGCAGACGCTGTTCGCGCTCGGGTTTTACCAGCAGATGCAATACCTAGACCTCATCGGAGGCCAGGTGAAGGCGTGGAAGCGGTTCCGCACCTCGCAGGGCGAGTGGGTGCGATCCAAGTTGGAGGTGAGGGTCGCCGACGCTCTCCTTCGCCTCAAATTGGACTACATCTACGAGCCTCGTGCACTTCTCGATGAAGGCGAGAGGTGGCCGGACTTCGTGGTCCCTCGCGGCCGCGGCAAGGATCTGTTCATCGAAGTCCTGGGCATGGACACGCCCGAGTACAACGAGACCTGGAATATCAAACTGCGTGCATACGAACGTTTTGGCATCACGCCGGAGGGCGGCCGCCGAGGTCGATTGATTGTCCTGGATTTTCGCGTCCAGAAGTACAGTGATTTAGTTGTCCTCGAAGCGTTGCGACCGTTCCTTGCCGATCAGGAAGACAGCCCGGAGACCCAGGAGTCCTACAATGAGTAACCCTGTGACCTCGCGCTACGACTTCGTCTACTTCTTCGACATCACCGACGGCAATCCCAACGGCGACCCCGACGCCGGGAATCTGCCGCGGCTCGACGCCGAGACCGGGCAGGGGCTCGTCACCGACGTCTGCCTGAAGCGGAAGATCCGCAACTTCGTCGGCCTGACGCACGGCGAGAAGCCCCCCTTCGAGATTTACGTCAAGGAGAAGGCGATCCTCAACCAGCAGCACGAGCGGGCCTACGTCGCGCTGAAGATCGACCCCAAGAAGCGGTCGTCCAAGGGGAAGGACAAGGCCGAGGAGGACCGGCGGCTGACGCGGTGGATGTGCGACAACTTCTTCGACATCCGCGCCTTCGGCGCCGTGATGACGACCGACGTGAACTGCGGCCAGGTCCGCGGCCCGATCCAGTTCGGCCTCGCACGCTCGATCCACCCGATCGTCAGCAGCGAGCACGCCGTGACGCGATGCGCCGTCACCACCCCGGCCGAGGCCGAGAAGCAGGACGGCGGCAATCGCACGATGGGCCGCAAGTTCACCGTGCCGTACGGCCTCTACCGCGTCCACGGCTACGTCAACGCCGAACCTGGCGGGCGGGACCAACGGGACGGGATTCTCCGAGGAGGATCTGGGCCTCCTCAAGCGCGCACTCGACCAGATGTTCGAGTCCGACAGGTCGGCCGCCAGGGCCAACATGCGGCCCGTCGCCTGCATCGCCTTCCGGCACGAGAGCCCGCTGGGCAACGCCCGGGCCGATCGGCTCTTCTCCCGCGTGCGGTGCCGGCCCGGGCCGGGCGTGCAGCCGCTGCCGGGCGAAGAGAACGGCGACCGGCGAAGGCCGCCCCCCTCGCTCGTTCGGCGATTACGAGTTGACCGTCGACGAGGAAGACTTGCCGGAGGGGGTCGACGGTCGAACGCTGGATCGACTGGGCCTGAGACCATGCCGTTACCGAGAGTCCGAGTTCCTCCCGATCTCCGCCCTGCAGCACCTGCTCTACTGCGAGCGGCAGTGCGCGCTCATCCACGTGGAGCGGCTCTGGGCGGAGAATCGCTTCACCGCCGAGGGGAACATCCTGCACAAGAAGGCCCACGGCGGGAAGCCGACCACCAGGCCCCGCGGGCGGACCCTCCGCGGCGTTCCCGTGCATAGCTACGAGCTCGGCCTCTTCGGCATCGCCGACGTCGTCGCGGCGAAGGGGGGCGAACCCCCCGTGCCCGTCGAGTACAAGCGGGGTCGGCCCAAGAAGAACGACTGCGACCGCGTCCAGCTCTGCGCCCAGGCGCTCTGCCTGGAGGAGATGACCGGCCGCCCCGTCCCGCGCGGCGAGATCTTCTACGGCAAGGTCCGCCGCCGCGTCCCCGTCGAGATGACCCCCGAGCTGCGCCGGCTGACGATCGACACGGCCATGCGGCTCCATGCCTTGATCCGCTCGGGTCGGACGCCCCCGGCCGAGCCCGGGCGCAAGTGCGATCGCTGCTCCTTGCAGGGCTATGCCTCCCCCGCCTGGGCCGGCTCGGGTCCGCCCGCGCCGCCTTCGACCGCCTCCTCGACGCCGCCGTCGACGTCCCGGGGGCGGCGGACCCTGGACATATCGACCCATGAAGACCCATCTCAACACACTCTACATCACCACCCAGGGCTCGTACCTCGGCAAGCAGGGCCAGACGGTCCAGGTGCGGCTTGATGGCAAGGCCCTGGCGCAATTGCCCCTGCACAACCTCGAGGGCATCGTCTGCTTCGGACGCGTCGGCTGCTCTCCGGCCTTGCTCGGCGCCTGCGCCGAGCAAGGGGTCGCGGTCTCGTTCCTGACCGAGCGCGGCCGCTTCCTCGCCTCGGTGCGGGGCTTCTCGCACGGGAACGTCCTGGTGCGTCGCCGGCAATACCGGCTCGCCGACGACCCGGCGGTCGCCCTCGACGTCTCGCGGCGGATCGTCCTGGCGAAGGTCGCCAACTCGCGGACCGTCCTGATCCGCGCGGCCAGGGATGTCGAGGCCGACGCCACGCGCGTCGCCGACCTGGAGCGCGGCTCCTCCCGCCTCGCCGCGTCGGTCCACGAGCTGCGGCAGGCCGACGCCCTCGACGCCGTGCGGGGCCTTGAGGGCGAGGCGGCGACCCACTACTTCGGCGCGTTCGATGCCCTGCTCAGCCCCTCGGCCGCGCCCGAGGCTTTCCGATTCACCAGGCGGAGCCGCCAGCCGCCCCTCGACCCGATCAACGCGTTGATCTCCTTCCTGTACACGCTCGTCTTGCACGACGCGCGTTCCGCCTGCGAGGCGGCGGGCCTCGACGCCTGCGTCGGCTTCCTGCACGCCGACCGCCCCGGCAAGCCCAGCCTGGCTCTCGACGTGATGGAGGAGTTGCGGGCTTACGTCGCCGACCGTCTGGCGTTCTCGTTGATCAACCGCCGTCAGGTCGCGCCGGAGGGCTTCCGCCGCCTCGACAACGGAGCCGTCGCGATGGACGACGCGACACGAAAGACGGTCCTCACGGCATACCAGCAGCGCAAGCGCGAGACCTTGACGCACCCTTTTCTGGGCGAGTCCACCACCGTCGGGATGCTCCCGCACCTCCAGGCCCTGCTGATGGTCCGCTGGATTCGCGGCGATCTCGACGCGTACCCTCCGTTCGTCTGGAAAGGATGACCGCACGCCGGCGTCGGCCTGCCCAGGATTCTTGGACCTTTCACCCTTCCTTCCACGGCGATTCCACTTGCTGGTGCCCTCATCATGTACATGCTCGTCACGTACGACGTCCAGACGTCCACTCCGTCCGGCAAGCGTCGCCTACGGCGCCTGGCACGCGCGTGCCTGGACTATGGCCAGCGGGTCCAGTTCTCGGTCTTCGAGTTGAAGGTTGACCCCTCCCAGTGGACGACCTGCCGTGATAGGCTCCTCTCGATCTTCGATCCGGAGGAGGACAGCCTGCGATTCTACCATCTCGGCTCGCACGGGGAGGATCGCGTCGAGCATCATGGCGCCAAGCCCGCCTATGACGTGGACGGGCCCCTGATCCTCTCACGCGGACCCCAAGCGCGACACCAAGCCCCCGCCCGGTTCGCGATCGCCGTAATGCTCTTTGGCAATTTGGATTCGGAATTCTCACGATTGCGCGACCGCGGAAAGCCGCGCCAGGCTCACGCGGTTCGCGAATCCAACCCCCGAAGTTCTCCCCTCATAAGGGCTTCGGGGTTTGGTGTCGCTCCCCACACGGGAGCGTGGGTTGAAACCGCGCGGGTTTCGGCGATCGCGGCACATCTATCCCTGTCGCTCCCCACACGGGAGCGTGGGTTGAAACGTCACCTACCTGCTGGAGTGCGGGTCCGTCGAGGCGGTCGCTCCCCACACGGGAGCGTGGGTTGAAACTTCCGGCTGGTCAATGACCTGTCCAGGTTCTGACCGTCGCTCCCCACACGGGAGCGTGGGTTGAAACGTCACCAGGAAGCCGGTGAGGCCGGCGGTGATGGGTCGCTCCCCACACGGGAGCGTGGGTTGAAACAGGTCGCCCCGGGCCTGGTTCCCGGCCGGCGCGCTGTCGCTCCCCACACGGGAGCGTGGGTTGAAACGAAGCCGCCGTGATCGCGCTCTATGCCGCTCCCATGTCGCTCCCCACACGGGAGCGTGGGTTGAAACCACCCGATCCTCACCGAGGACCCGCGGGCGATCGCGTCGCTCCCCACACGGGAGCGTGGGTTGAAACACCATAACCGCGATCCGCCATCCATCGCGACACGTCGCTCCCCACACGGGAGCGTGGGTTGAAACTACAGCCTTGCCGATGGCATGGCGGCGGAGGTGACGTCGCTCCCCACACGGGAGCGTGGGTTGAAACGGCGTGTCCCAGTCGATCAGCGGCTATGACGCCGAGTCGCTCCCCACACGGGAGCGTGGGTTGAAACTTGGCGGCCTCATCCTCGTCGCCGACGTCGGGCTCGTCGCTCCCCACACGGGAGCGTGGGTTGAAACCACTCGGGGACGTGGATCTGCCGGCGCGGGAGGTGTCGCTCCCCACACGGGAGCGTGGGTTGAAACAGCGTCGTGGTCGAGTTCGAGCCGCTCGACACGGTCGCTCCCCACACGGGAGCGTGGGTTGAAACTCGGCCAACTGACCCGATCCTCCCGTACATCGCGGTCGCTCCCCACACGGGAGCGTGGGTTGAAACCGCCCCGGGGCCGTCCGGCCCGGGCGCCGCCGGCCGTCGCTCCCCACACGGGAGCGTGGGTTGAAACTACAACCCGACGAAGAAGCCGACGGGCGCCTCGGCGTCGCTCCCCACACGGGAGCGTGGGTTGAAACGAGACGAGGACGGACGCCGGCGTGCGATCGTTCCGGCGTCGCTCCCCACACGGGAGCGTGGGTTGAAACCGCGTCGCCGGGGCGATCGGCCGGAGCGGGTTGCCGGTCGCTCCCCACACGGGAGCGTGGGTTGAAACACGGCGTCGGTGCCGATCCAGCTCGGGACCGGCTACGTCGCTCCCCACACGGGAGCGTGGGTTGAAACTACTCGGGCGGGTCCGCCGACTGGGGGTCGGCCTGTCGCTCCCCACACGGGAGCGTGGGTTGAAACCTCTGGGAGCTTCGCGGCGTCTGCCGGGAGTGCCGTCGCTCCCCACACGGGAGCGTGGGTTGAAACACCTCGTCGGTGACGACGGCCTACGTCACCTGTAGTCGCTCCCCACACGGGAGCGTGGGTTGAAACATCTGGGCGAGCTATCTCGCGCACGGAGCCGTGGTCGCTCCCCACACGGGAGCGTGGGTTGAAACACGGAGTAAGGGGGACAGGCCATGGCAGCGACCGTGTCGCTCCCCACACGGGAGCGTGGGTTGAAACCCGAGGACATCCTCTACATCGCGAGCGGGAATAGCTGGTCGCTCCCCACACGGGAGCGTGGGTTGAAACGAGTCGAAGAGGAACGGCGGGGCCTGGTTGACCGCGTCGCTCCCCACACGGGAGCGTGGGTTGAAACGACTTCCAGGCCAATTCCAACGCCGGCGTCAACCTGGTCGCTCCCCACACGGGAGCGTGGGTTGAAACTGCTTGGCGTAGATGAACGGCGTGGCCGGGTTCAGCGTCGCTCCCCACACGGGAGCGTGGGTTGAAACTATCTGGTGACGGCGACGGCCTCGAACGGCGCGGTCGCTCCCCACACGGGAGCGTGGGTTGAAACAACCGGATCGTCCCGCTCGAGTCGCCGCCCGAGTACGTCGCTCCCCACACGGGAGCGTGGGTTGAAACACGACCGCGACGACCGCAAGCTATACCCCGACATCGTCGCTCCCCACACGGGAGCGTGGGTTGAAACCCCCACCATCTCGGTCACGCGCGGCGTCCAGACGCGTCGCTCCCCACACGGGAGCGTGGGTTGAAACTCCTGCCCGACGGCCCCCGCCAGGCCCTTGAACACGTCGCTCCCCACACGGGAGCGTGGGTTGAAACTTGACGCTGATGTTGAGCTCGGTGATCGCCGCCCGTCGCTCCCCACACGGGAGCGTGGGTTGAAACCGGCTGCCCGACCCCGAGAAGGGGGAGCCGCGCTGGTCGCTCCCCACACGGGAGCGTGGGTTGAAACGACCCGCCGCGAACTTGCCACCATCGAGGCCCCGGTCGCTCCCCACACGGGAGCGTGGGTTGAAACTTCTGCGGCAGCGGCACGGGGATGGATTACGACATCGTCGCTCCCCACACGGGAGCGTGGGTTGAAACGTACGGGACGCACGCCCCGACGGACGGGACGAGCAGTCGCTCCCCACACGGGAGCGTGGGTTGAAACACGTCGCTCCCCACCATCACGATCTCGGACCCGACGTCGCTCCCCACACGGGAGCGTGGGTTGAAACGCGATCGCGCTCACCGGGACCAACACGCTCTGGACGTCGCTCCCCACACGGGAGCGTGGGTTGAAACAGTCTGGAGCCGATGGGGTCGCGGCCGGAGCACGTCGCTCCCCACACGGGAGCGTGGGTTGAAACTGGGCGGCCGGCAGCAACTGGAACGTCCTCTGTGAGTCGCTCCCCACACGGGAGCGTGGGTTGAAACGCGCCGCCGCGGACCCGATAGCCCGGGCATTGCGTCGCTCCCCACACGGGAGCGTGGGTTGAAACCACCGATTCGAGGCGTCCGAGCCGATCACGCCGTTAGTCGCTCCCCACACGGGAGCGTGGGTTGAAACCAGGAAGTGGAGAGCGGCAAGCATCAGGATATTGAGTCGCTCCCCACACGGGAGCGTGGGTTGAAACCCCGCCGCGGCCCTCCTCGACTCCAGCGGCAACCCGTCGCTCCCCACACGGGAGCGTGGGTTGAAACCCCGCGAACACTTCGACGCGGCCTACAAGCGACGTCGCTCCCCACACGGGAGCGTGGGTTGAAACCGTCGGTCCAGCGCTGGCGCCGATCGCCTGGAGGTCGCTCCCCACACGGGAGCGTGGGTTGAAACGACGGTGTACATCAACACGGGCGACAACACGCACGTCGCTCCCCACACGGGAGCGTGGGTTGAAACCTGCACCGGGGCTTCGGGGTCGCGGATACGGGGCCGTCGCTCCCCACACGGGAGCGTGGGTTGAAACAGCGACCTGCAGTCGGCGGTCACGCAGTCTCCGCTGTCGCTCCCCACACGGGAGCGTGGGTTGAAACATCCGCCGCGTGAGGTCCATCGCCTCGCCGACCGGGTCGCTCCCCACACGGGAGCGTGGGTTGAAACCCTTCGCCCAGGTCGAGCTCGACCTTGAGCAGCTCGTCGCTCCCCACACGGGAGCCTGGGTTGAAACTAACATGAGACCACCATCCAGTCGAGTCCTGGCCAAGTCGCTCCCCACACGGGAGCGTGGGTTGAAACCGTCCGTCAGCCATTGGGAAGGCCCTCCGGCGCGGTCGCTCCCCACACGGGAGCGTGGGTTGAAACGTGGCGGTGCCGGCCACGCTGAGCCCGAAGACGTGTCGCTCCCCACACGGGAGCGTGGGTTGAAACTTCCTGAACATCCCGCCGACGCAGCTCGTCCCCGGGTCGCTCCCCACACGGGAGCGTGGGTTGAAACGGCTTGGCGAAGTCGAGGATGATCCCGATCACCCGTCGCTCCCCACACGGGAGCGTGGGTTGAAACCTCAACGAGGTCCTGGTCGCGCCGTCCGCCGAGCGGGTCGCTCCCCACACGGGAGCGTGGGTTGAAACGGCTTCCTGGGGACGACCAGCTCGAGCACGATCGTGTCGCTCCCCACACGGGAGCGTGGGTTGAAACTCGGCCGAGAATGTCCCCTTGGCACAGCCGCCGAGTCGCTCCCCACACGGGAGCGTGGGTTGAAACGGTGCCGTCAGGGACGCGATGAGCACATCGTCCACGTCGCTCCCCACACGGGAGCGTGGGTTGAAACCCGAACCGGCTCTGGATCGCGCCGGGGTGCCGGTGTCGCTCCCCACACGGGAGCGTGGGTTGAAACGTTGCAATCCCCGTGCTCATCGTCGTTGCCCCCCGGTCGCTCCCCACACGGGAGCGTGGGTTGAAACCTCATCGCAGCGATCGACGATTGCGGTGTCGATCGTCGCTCCCCACACGGGAGCGTGGGTTGAAACCTTTCTCGGCCGCCCAACAGGCCGACCGTCGAGTAGTCGCTCCCCACACGGGAGCGTGGGTTGAAACGCGTTGTTGGCCAGCAGGTAGGCGGTCGCCTGGGTGGTCGCTCCCCACACGGGAGCGTGGGTTGAAACCCCATCCCGCAATCGGCGTACAAACCCGCGACGCGTCGCTCCCCACACGGGAGCGTGGGTTGAAACTCCAGGGCGGGGTGGCGCCTCGGCCTGGCCGTCCCGTCGCTCCCCACACGGGAGCGTGGGTTGAAACCCGATCATCTCGTTCACGCCGCAATCATCCTGCCCGCGTCGCTCCCCACACGGGAGCGTGGGTTGAAACGCCTCAGCCGGTCCCGCTCGTCCCGCTCGTCGTCGTCGCTCCCCACACGGGAGCGTGGGTTGAAACGACGCGCACCTCGGCCACTTCGAGGGTGTCGCGGCTGTCGCTCCCCACACGGGAGCGTGGGTTGAAACGCCCGGCCCGCTTCCTGCGGCCGGCGCCACTCCCCCGTCGCTCCCCACACGGGAGCGTGGGTTGAAACCATTGCACCAGCGGCGTGCTGGCCGCGACGTACAGGTCGCTCCCCACACGGGAGCGTGGGTTGAAACGTCACCCGATACCGGCAGAGCGCCGTCCGGACGTGGTCGCTCCCCACACGGGAGCGTGGGTTGAAACCACCGGGACCACCCGGTTGCCGGTCACGTTCGGCGTCGCTCCCCACACGGGAGCGTGGGTTGAAACGAAGTGGTTCGCCGACACTGTGAGACATATCAAGTCGCTCCCCACACGGGAGCGTGGGTTGAAACACCAGTCCGTAGAGCGGGATGGCGTACTGGTCGGGCGTCGCTCCCCACACGGGAGCGTGGGTTGAAACTTCGGAGGAGGCGGCGGCGGATGATCGCAAACGGATGTCGCTCCCCACACGGGAGCGTGGGTTGAAACCCCCTTCTGGCTAGGTTAGACCCGCTCGGTACAGGGTCGCTCCCCACACGGGAGCGTGGGTTGAAACGTGATGAGCACCGGCAGCCTGACGGGCGGAAGCGCCACGTCGCTCCCCACACGGGAGCGTGGGTTGAAACCGGCAGAACAGCGTCGGCTCGGCGATGGGAGAACCGTCGCTCCCCACACGGGAGCGTGGGTTGAAACTGTTGACGTGGCGCCCGACGGCGCAGCGGATCGCACGTCGCTCCCCACACGGGAGCGTGGGTTGAAACCAACGACCGTGATGGCGTCGGCCTCCAGGGCCTTCAGGCAGTCGCTCCCCACACGGGAGCGTGGGTTGAAACCAACCGGGGAGGGGCGACCATGATCGGCGTATTCGTCGCTCCCCACACGGGAGCGTGGGTTGAAACGCGGCCACGGTCGCGCAGGACGGGGTGTCCACGCCTGTCGCTCCCCACACGGGAGCGTGGGTTGAAACGCCCGCGAGGCAATGGCGGCGCGACTGCGAACCGACGTCGCTCCCCAAACGGGAGCGTGGGTTGAAACATGGAGGCCGAGTGCCGCCGGCTTTGCGAGCAGGTCGCTCCCCACACGGGAGCGTGGGTTGAAACTCCCCTTTTCCGGTCGCCTTGTCCGCCTCGATGGCCGTCGCTCCCCACACGGGAGCGTGGGTTGAAACCTCGCAGCCCGTCGTCAGGTTCTCGGTCGAACATGTCGCTCCCCACACGGGAGCGTGGGTTGAAACGGCTGCCCCCAGCCCTTCGGGCAGTCCATCACGGGTCGCTCCCCACACGGGAGCGTGGGTTGAAACGTCTGCCCTCGCGACGGCTTCTCGACCCGGTACGGTCGCTCCCCACACGGGAGCGTGGGTTGAAACAGAATCGAGCCATGTCATATCCCGGAAGGCCCTGTCGCTCCCCACACGGGAGCGTGGGTTGAAACAGCATGCGGGCCGCGCACGACGCCGACGCCGAGTGTCGCTCCCCACACGGGAGCGTGGGTTGAAACTGGAGATGACGCGGCGGTCCTATATGGCCTACCTCGTCGCTCCCCACACGGGAGCGTGGGTTGAAACCTCGCCGCGGGCCTGGGCGCCGCCGCCAACGCGCTGTCGCTCCCCACACGGGAGCGTGGGTTGAAACCTGCGGATGTACGCCCGAGCTGCGGGGCATCGAGCCCGTCGCCCCCGACACGGGAGCGTGGGTTGAAACCGACGGGTACGTGGCCGGTCAGAACGAAGCCAACGCGTCGCTCCCCACACGGGAGCGTGGGTTGAAACCCTTGCTCAAGGTCATGTTGGATGAAATAGAGCCGGTCGCTCCCCACACGGGAGCGTGGGTTGAAACCTCTTCGACGGGGACACCAAGAAGGACGGCCGCGAGTCGCTCCCCACACGGGAGCGTGGGTTGAAACCGCCGGACGGACCCGACCCGCTTCGGGGCCTCCCGTGTCGCTCCCCACACGGGAGCGTGGGTTGAAACACCTTCCGGACGCCCCGGGCCTGGTTCCCGGCCGGCGTCGCTCCCCACACGGGAGCGTGGGTTGAAACTTGCCGGTGGCCGTCGGCACCCTCGACGCCTACGGTCGCTCCCCACACGGGAGCGTGGGTTGAAACCGCCAGGTGCGGGCGACGTGCGACCCCAGGAATCCGTCGCTCCCCACACGGGAGCGTGGGTTGAAACCTCCAGTCCGAGGAATGGGGGTCGTATTACTGATGTCGCTCCCCACACGGGAGCGTGGGTTGAAACCGCCGGCGATCGTTGAGCCGGCGGGCGATCGCCTGTCGCTCCCCACACGGGAGCGTGGGTTGAAACGGCGTGGTGGCGGCCGGCTTGAGGACATAGCTCGGTCGCTCCCCACACGGGAGCGTGGGTTGAAACCTCTACAAGGGCCGGACCTTCGGCGTGACCAGCGGTCGCTCCCCACACGGGAGCGTGGGTTGAAACCGGCGATTACCTGGCCATTTCCCAGAGTTGCACCTAGTCGCTCCCCACACGGGAGCGTGGGTTGAAACAGGGTGCGAAAGGTTACATGGGGGGGCTCACCGGGTCGCTCCCCACACGGGAGCGTGGGTTGAAACTCCACCATCACCGCCAGGGCGCCGTGGCTCGACAGGTCGCTCCCCACACGGGAGCGTGGGTTGAAACTCGTCCCCGAGGAAGGAGGAGACGAGCTCGGCCGGTCGCTCCCCACACGGGAGCGTGGGTTGAAACGTCCAGCCCGCGGCCTCGCGGACCTTCGCCTCGAGTCGCTCCCCACACGGGAGCGTGGGTTGAACTAGGACGGGCGAATTTACAGGTCGGTGCGGTCCATGCTCACGGCGGCCCGGCCCGCCGTTCGGCCCGGCCGATCGCCGGCGGAGGCAGCTCCCACGGCGGGCCGGAAGATGGCCAGCCGCAGCTTGACTCCGCGGTCGGTGACGCCGTGCCGGAGGCAATCGAGCATCCCGCGCTCGTCCCTGTTGCGTGCGACCGTCTCGACGACCTTCCTCGCCACCTCGGCGCCGTGAATGGCCGAGAGCCGCTTCCACTCGTCCTCATGGCTGGTGGCGAGGAAGGCGACGAGGGTCTCGGGGGCAAGCACCGCGAGGCGTCGAAGCCGTCGGGGTAGCCGCCGCGATAACCATGCTCGAGCAGGTGGCTCTCGATCGCCTGCTCGAAGCCCTTCTCGGTGGCGTCAACGGGCATGGTGCTGGTCCTATCGAAGCCATGAGCCGGCCGGTGTCGTCAAATAGCCGTCAAATAAGAAGTCGCGACGTTGCGAAGACCCAAGTCCCGACTCTGCAGTTGTTTCCGGTGTCAGGTTGTTTCGCGAGGTCTCCCGCGGCCGCCTTCCGTCAAATGACCGTCAAATAGGACCCGGCCCTGCCCGCAATCACGAACGCCCGGCGATCTTGTTGCTCCGCCCGGGATCGACGGGCGTGGTTGTCGGTCACCTTCCCAGGATCACGCTTCCCTGGTACATTCGGACCATACAAGGGATTCGCGGTGAGGACCATGATGCACCAGGTCAACCTTCCCTGTCATGAGGCGTCCATCCTGAACCGGCTCGCTGGGCCGGACACTCCCACCTTGTCGGCGGAGGCTGCCGAGGCGCTCCTGTCGCTGACGTTCAGCCCGGCCGACCAGGACCGGATGCACGCGCTCGCCGCCAGGCGCACGCAGGGCGCCCTCACCGCCGACGAGCAAGCCGAGGTCGTGGCGTACAGCCGCATCGGCGGCCTGCTCGGCATCCTCAAGTCCAAGGCCCGCCGCACCCTGAGACGCCGTGCGGGCAACGGCGATGCGAAGGCCCGTTGAGCTCGCATGGATCGCGCACTGAGAGACCTCGTCTGGCGACGGGCGGGGAACCGCTGCGAATACTGCCGCATGCCGCGGGAGTATGACGACACCACCTTCGAGATCGACCACGTCATCGCCGGCAGCCACGGCGGCCCGACACGGGCCTCGAACCTCTGCCTCGCATGCTTCGCGTGCAACAGTTTCAAGGGAACAAATCTGAGTGGAATTGATATACCAACTAATAAAATTGTTCCGCTATTCAATCCGCGGCGCCACAAGTGGGGCCGCCACTTCCGCTGGGATGGCCCGCGGCTGGCGGGCCGCACCGCGACCGGCCGCGCGACCATCGCGACCTTGCGCATCAATCTCGACATGCGCGTCGCCCATCGCCAGGAGCTGATCGACGAGGGAGTGTTCCCGCCCGAGTGAGCCGAAGTCGCGACCTTCATGGACCCTCCCCCGGCATCGCCTCGACCGCACTCACCTCGATCTTGCCGGTCACGGCGGCGGAGATGAGGGTTTGGCGGTACTCAGGGAGCTTGTCAACCTTCCCATTGATCGGCTCGACTGTTCGGTCGATCCCGCACATGACGAGACGGACCTGACTCCCAAAGCGGGCCGGTCCGTTGGACGAGACGGCTCTGGCGGCGATCTGGTCCGGTCCGGCCGTCCGGCGGCGCATGTCCCTGGCGATCGCGATCCCGGCAGGTGGAGGAAAACGATCGCCATGCGGGTCCCGGGCTGGCGACCTGGGAACAAAGCGACGAGTCACAATCGCCGTGGTCTCGCCCTCCCGATGGACAATTGTCAAATTTACTGCGTGCCCGTCTCGCCCTGGCTATAATCCGAGGCGAATCTTGAGGACCTCGGTTATGAAACCGTGGGTCCCCTGGAGCATTGCGTTCGGAACGTTTGGTCGATGCCGTCCCGCCATGACCCCGGTTATCCGACCGTGGACCCAGGGGAGTCCGAAGGGAAGGGCAGGATACGCGTCCGTCGCGAAGCCGCCGATACGCCGGCGGGCAACAGGACTGACCAGCGGCTCCGGCTGTCGTCAACCGACATGATGATCTCGGCCTGTGCCGGGGGGTGATCGACGGGTTGGGTGAGGATCAAGAAGTCGGGACCGAGGTGGGAGATCGTCAGCACCGAGC
This sequence comes from uncultured Planctomycetota bacterium, assembly GCA_963771445.1. Classification (GTDB taxonomy): domain Bacteria; phylum Planctomycetota; class Planctomycetia; order Isosphaerales; family Isosphaeraceae; genus JAKAUH01. The sequence goes on from CAVYTQ010000014.1 coordinate 256,458, forward strand.
CGTTGACGCACAACTCCATCCGTACACGCGCTGAATGGTTGTGGAGTTGGAGGCTGGTAGGGTCCATGGATCGAGATGACCTGATAAGTCGAATCCGGCAATACGCCAGCCGCAAGGGACTGGTGGTGCGTGAATTGCTCGGGGCTGGCGTCCATGGTAACGTATGGTAACGTATTCGCCGCGGAATACCAGACCGAGGGCGGTCGATCCGCCATCAAGGGATACGAGCACAGAACGCCTACTGTCGCGAACGTGATGTCTATTTTCGGCTGCGCGAGCGTGACGTCACGACCATACGCGGCTGCCATGTTCCCACGCTTATTGCTCACGACGATGAACTGTGGTGCATCGAGATGACGGTGGTCAGCCGGCCGTTTGTTCTCGATTTCGCCGGCGCTGAACTCGACAACCCCCCCGACTTCTCCGAGGAAGTCCTCGCCGATTGGCGGGCGGAGAAGCGAGATCAATTCGGCGAGCGCTGGGCGGAAGTCGAGGCCATCCTCGGATCGCTCGAAGGCCATGGCATCTTCATGCTCGACGTGAACCCGGGCAACGTGTCCTTCGAGGACTGATCCCTCCTCAAGCCACGATCACCACAACGGGAAGGGTCAGGGACCAGGGGCGAGGAGGGCTTGGTCAGTCCGACCGGCCGATCGCCGGCGGAGCCAGCTCCCACAGTGGGCCGGGACCGCCGTTCGGCGCGAGTCTGTGACCTCGACGCGGCGGGGACCGGAGGCTTCCAGCGGTCAGGTCCGGTCCGGTCGGGTTTGCCGCCCGCCCGGGAGACCTGTCGGTCGCGCCGGCGGCGGGGTCGGAGACCCGCGCCGAACATCGGTCGGCCGGCGGCGGGGTCGGAGTCGTGAGCCGAACATACGAGGGCCGGGCCTGGGCGTTGGTCAGGCCGAATGGTCGGCCGGCCGATCGCCGGTCGGGCCAACTCCTACAGCGGGCGGGTCCGTCGGACGAGACGGCTCCGGCGGCGATCTGGTCCGGTCCGGCCGTCCGGCGAATGACTCTGGAGTTCGGGAACAGACGCGGGGTCCGGTCCGAACAGACGTGGCATCCGTTCTTATGTCGGGGGAACCCTGGTGGCGCCGGAAATGGTGGCGGATCACGAGAGGGATCACCACAACCGCTGGATCGGATAGGCGTCGAACTGGACGTCGGCGCTCACAATCGGGATGTCCTCCCACATCGCCTGCGCGATCAGTAGCCGGTCGAACGGGTCCTTGTGGTGGAAGGGCAACGCGGAAACACCCACGAGGTGGTCGTCGGTAATCGACAGCCATTCAAAGTGGGACCGGAGCATCTGCTGGGGGAAAAAGCCGCGATACGGTCCACCGATGTCGAGCTTCTTGAGGCTCACCTTGATGGCCACCTCCCAGGCCGTCGCCGGGCTGACGACCTTTCGGTTGGCCGCGTCGCGGATCAGGCCTCGGCGGTCGCGCTGAGCTGTGCGTCGGCCGACCAGAACCCGGGCACCGCATGGCTATCCAACACGGGGGGCGACCGATGTTTGATGTGAGGAGTCGCACGGGAGGGAAAACCCGGCGACTGACGTCGCCGGTTCGCCCGGCCGGTCGGTCGCACGGCGAGGGGGTAGGACCGACGTCGCCGGTCTCATGGCGCCGACCCCGGCGAACCGGCGACGTCAGTCGCCGGGTCCTCGAGGCCGGGCTGACATTATGCGTCGGTCATACTCCAGCAGGATTGTCACTCCATGTACTCAGCGAAGTCTTCGAGCGGGGCGTCGAAGTCGGGTGCCATCCAGAAGGCGCGGTCCCTGGCCGTGCCCGGCACACTCGGCCAGCTCTGACGGGACGGTCGGGTGACAATGGCGACGGGCTCGCCGTCGGCCGTGAGCACCAGCTCGTCACCGAGGACCATCCCGGCCACGATCTCGGCCAGCTTCGGCTGCGCCGCCGCCAGCGGCAATGTACGTGGCATGGCTTTCTCCCTCCTTCATCAACGATCCGCGGCACTCGAGGCGAGGTTCACCGACAGGGACGGTCCCTCCAGTCTATCGCCGTCCCGGCAGGCGTAGCAGGTCCCGGGTCCTCGTGAACCTCGGGCGCGCGGAGAATTTCCTCGCGGGCCCGCCTGCTCGCCGTGTTCGCCTCGGTCGGACCACGAGGCGTCGTGAACTCTGGCACTGTTTATGCATGAGTATCACCCGTCCACGACCCTCGTGGAAACTGATGCGAGCCCGGCCGGAGTGTCCAAGCTCTGGCCTGGAAGGCTTGCCGTGTGCGATCCGTCGTCCGCGATGTGTATCGCCCATTATGTCGGCTGGCGTGGACGCCAGGGGGCGGCTCGGGATGTGTCATCCCAAAACCACGGTCGGAGCCAGGGCACGCGCTCATCGCGACGGGGACCGGCCCATCCTCCGGCCTTCATCGATAGATTCAACGGGAGATCCTCCATGGCGCTCGGTCGGACACGCAAGCGGGAGAGGCGGGCGGTGGGCCTCTCGGTGGATTCGCTCGAGGATCGGGTCGTGCTGTCGGCCGCCGTCGCGAACGTCGAGATCCAGTATCTCCGGGCGATCAACCGGCTGAGCAGCCAGCTCCAGGCCAAGGTCGAGCACGCCAACGCCCAGCTCACCCAGCAGGCGGTCCGGATCGACGCGCAGTATCAGTCCGAGCTTGCAAAGTCGGCCTCGCAGCTCGCGGGCGGGACGGCCGATGCCCGCGGCGCAGGCCGAGGTATCGCAAGCCTCGGTGCACGCCCAGGCGCGAGTCGACCAGCTCGCCGCCGCCGTGGGCCGGCAGGTGAACTCGGTCACGGCCGGTTTCGAGCAACGCGTCGCACATGTCACCGGCAATTCTCGCGAGGACGAGCGCGATGCTTCGGAGCGCCAATCCGTACTTCCAGAAATTCTTCCAGCAGGCCCTGACCGTGGCCGGGGATACCCTCAATTCCGAGGCGAAGGCGGCCCAGGCCAATGTGCAGGATACGACCGCCCTGGTCGCCGGCGTGACGCCGGAGGCCAGCACGTCGGGGGTCAGCCCGGCCGCGGCCGTGATCCAGGCGGCGTCCGCGCATATCGCCAGCGCCCGACAGGTCCAGCAATCTACCGACCAGGCCGCGCTGGACCGCTACCAGGGCGAGTATTACGTCAGCTTCAACCCGCTGAGAGCCGCGTTGGCGGCGGTCGCCTCGTCCGAGCTGCCGCCGGTCCACCTCGGCGGCGGCCGCGTGACCGGTCCGCAGGGCAATTCGGGCCAGAACAGCGGGATCAACGGGACCGGGACCGGGACGGTTACGTTCACCGGGGTCGTCGGCGCCGAGGGGACCACCGGGACCGGCAACGGCCTGGCCAGCGGAGTCGCGGGGACCGGAGGCAGCGGCAACTCGCCAGGCACGGGCACCACCACGATCACCGGCGACGGGACCAGCACCACCGGGACCGGGACCACCGTCACCGCGGGCAACGGCGCCAATGGCAACGGCGTCGGCTCGACCACGGGCGCCTCCGGCACGGGAACCAGCGGCACTGGCACGACCACAGCCGGGACCACGACGACGGGCACCGATATGGTCTGACCTCCGGACCGATCCCATCGGCACCTCGAACGGCCCGGCGGACTGCCCTCCGACGGGTCGCACACCACGGGTCGCGGCGGCGCGCTGCCGGCGTTGCGTCGTCGCGCCACGGTGCCATCGCCTTTCTTTCCGCGAACCGGATCGCGGTGTCATGGGGCGCCCGAGCCTCGCGACAATCTGGCCGATGGGGCTTCCGACACGTCGCGAGCCCACCGGCAAACGGCCGGATCTGCCGCGGGCTGCGATCGCGGGTGAGGATCATCCAAGTCCTTGTTGAGCGCCGGACGGTTGGGTGGCTCACAATCCAACGACCAGCGCCCGGTCCCCAACCGGTCCGGCCCCGGCACTTTTGTCGGAGGGAGCTCTGGTCCCGATCCGGGCGGCCCGCCCGCCCGATCGCCGGCAGGAGCCGACTCCTACAACGGATCGGGCCGGCCCGGTGTCCTTGTAGGAGGGAGCTCCTGCTCCCGATCCGGTCCGCCCGATCCGGTCGGCGCGGCCCGCCCGGTCGCCGGCAGGAGCCGGGTCCTACAACGGATCGGATCGGTCTCCTTGCCGGAGGGAGCTCCGCTCCCGATCCGGGCGGCTTCGGCCGGCCCGATCGCCGGCAGGAGCCGGCTCGTACAACGGATCGGGACCGGATCGGTCTCCTTGCGGGACAAACCGGACAGTCCCGGCTCGGCAGGAGCCTCGCCCTCCCGCTTCTGGAACAGACTCTGAACCGCATCGGCCGCGGGCGCCGACCGGCCGATTATCCAAGAAAGCATGCAATTTCATACAGTGAAATGTAAGTTTGCTCATAAAGTGGATAACTCGTCTGTTTGCATCAAGAATAGTGGACTGGTCTGGCCGCGGCATGGGTTGTGCAGTGTTAACCGATTGCTCCTCGACGACGGGCTCCTCGCTTCGGGCCCGATCAGGGTGCCTGCCGGGGGCTAGCGTCGCCATCGACATCTCTCGCCCCCTGTCCGGACGGCGCGGCACGACGCGTGGCACCGGACGATTCGCGGACGGCCAGCAAGCAGCTCACTTCGATTGCGCCCAGCGAGCGCGTCGGAGATCATCAATACACCAGGAGGACCTCTCATGCGCAGCGGACGGGACATCAAAAGGAGGAAATCGGCTTCTCGGTTCACGGTCGAGACTCTCGAGGATCGTATCGAGCTCTCGGTCGGGTTCGACGGGGCGGCGCATTTCGTGCCGATGGCGGCGAGCGGAGGATCGGCGTCCGCGGCCAGCTACCAGGCGGCGGTCACCCATCTCGACAACGTGATCCAGCTCCGCGCCGAGCAGCTCACGACGCTCATCGCCAACCGGACGGCGCAGCTCGACGGGGCATACCAGGATCAGCTCACCAAGACGGCCGACGCCACCACGGCCGGTGGATCCGCTGCGGGCGGGTCGGGGATGACGATTGCCCAGCTCAACCAGATCGAGGACCGGTTTGCCAGCAACATCGCGAGGCGCGTGAACGTCTTCACCAGGAACTTCGACAGCAACCTGGCGCAGGTCACCGCCCAGTATGGGCGTAACAATCCGGCGATCAAGGCCGAGAACGCGGCCGTGAAGGCGACGCTGAGGGCGCGGTCACCTCGATCGGCGACACCCTCAAGGCCGAGGCGCAGGCTTCGCGCGTCACCGCCGAGTCGCTCGCGGGTCCGGCCCGCACCGCCATCAAGGCCGCGAGCATGACGTCGGCCTCGGCGATGAGCCAGCTCGCCAGCACCAATGCCGACCTGGCGAGCGTGAGCCGGTCGCAGCAGGCGACCGACCAGGCGAATCTCAATTCCTTGCTGAACCAGCTCAATGGCTCGTTCGGTGCCTTGCAGCCTCAACTCGCCGCGCTGGGCACGACCTCGACGAGCGGCGGCACGGGTACGGCGGCGGCGTCCAGCCTGGCCGGCGCGGCGGGGACGGGTGCGGGCGGCATGATCGGGACGGTCGGGACTGGGCTTGCGTCTGGCATCTCCACCGGCTTCATCGGTAACACAGGGACGGCGGCGACCGGTGGGGGGCTAACGTCCGGCACCTCGAGCGGCTTTGGCGGCACCACCGGGACGGCGACGACCGGGGGGCTGGCGTCCGGCACCACCAACGGCAACGGCGGCACCACCGGCACAGGGACCTCGGTGATCGGCACGGGCGGCACGCCGGGGACGGGATCGGTCACGGGCACCGTGATCGGGACGACCGGCGCCACGACGACCGGCGCCCTCGGCACCGGGGCATACGGCGGTTCGTCGGCCGGGGCGACGGGGACCGGGACCACCACCGGGTTGGGGAGCACCGGCGCGCTGGGTAGCGGCTCGTTTGTCGGGCCGGTCTCATCCACCTCGACGGGCACCGGCACGTTCACCGGGCCGGTTTCGACCACCGGGACGGGGACCGGCACATTCACCGGCGGTGGCACGACCACCGGCACGCTGACCGCCGGCACCACCACGGGCGCCGGGACCACGGTCGGTGATATGGGGACCGTCTCCACGGGCAGCGGCACGTTCGTCGGGCCGATATCGACCATGGGCACCACGGCGGCGGGGGGAACGGCCCCGTACGGCACGGCGGGCCTCGGCGGCACCACGGCCGGCGCGGGCACGAGCCCGATATCCGGCTCCGGCGCCGGCACCGCCGGGACGGGCTCTATCGGCATCGGCGGCTTTCCGACCAGCGTCGCATCCGCCGGCGCGACCGGGGCCGGCATGGAGACGGGTATCGCGTGAGCCGAGCCGGGCGCCGGGGGCGGGTCTTCTCGCCGCCGGCGCCGCTGGCGATTCATCAATCGCCGTCCTCACTCCAGTATGCGTGCTGGCGCAAGGACCGCGGCTTCTTTCTGCCGCAGGATTGGCCGTGCAGCGGGCTGATGCCCTGGGCTTCCCCGGTTGGAATGGAGCCGGCCCGGAATGGGGAATTGTGGGCGGGTTCGCGACCCCACCGGGTTTTCACACGGTTTTTGGCGAAAAATCGCCGCTACCCGATGGACGATGGCTGCGCCGGTCTCTACGATGATGGGGGTGGGGTGATGGAAAGCACCGCTGGGTGCGGGGCGTTTCGTGAACCGGCCGATGGGTCGGAAGGGTGGCGGCGATGTCGGAATCCTCGGATCGGGCCCTGCTCGATTTGCTCCGCCGCCGCGGGCCGATGACCGTGGTCGAGCTGTCCGCGCACCTGGGCGTGACGGGGACCGCCGTGCGGAACCGCCTGGCGCGCCTGCTGGATTCCGGCCTGATCGAGCGCCGGGCCGAGGCTGGGGGCCGCGGCCGGCCGAGGCACGCTTACCAGGCCAGCATCGAGGCCCAGAAGCGACTGGGGCAGAACTATGCCGACCTTGCCGTCGCCCTCTGGGAGGAGATGATGACGACGGTCGAGGATCGCAAGCTCCGCCGACTCATGTTCACGCGGATCACCGAGCGGCTCGCCGAGTCGTATCGATGCCGCGTGAGCGGGCAGGAGTGGGAGGGGCGGCTGGTCCAGTTGACCAACCTGCTGCACGATCGGGGGGTCGAGGCCGAGGTCGCCCGCGACGCCGGCAACGCCTTCCCGATCCTCCGCCAGCATTCCTGCCCTTATTACGAACTTGCCGAGTCGGACCCCGCCATCTGCGCCCTCGAGCGCAAGATGTTCGAGAAGGTCCTGGGTCGCGGCCTTCGACTCAGCCAGTGCCGTCTCGACGGCGATCGATTCTGCGACTTCCAGCCCAAGCCGGAAATTGTTCGTGTCAGTCGGTAGCGGTCGGTCGCTAGTGGTCAGTGGGCAGTGGCCGGTGAAAACCGGCCAACGGACCTCCGAACTGCTCACCGACAAGCGACGATTCGCTGCCAAGGACGACTGACCGCTTGCCACTCGCTACTACTCACTGAATATTGCATTAAAGATGAGCAAGACCCTCACGATCCGGAATTTGCATGTTGCGATCGACGGCAAGGAGATCCTCCGCGGGGTGGACCTGACGATCCGCCAGGGGGAGGTTCATGCCCTGATGGGACCGAACGGCTCGGGGAAGAGCACGCTGAGCTACGCGCTGGCGGGCCACCCGAAGTACGAGGTAACCGAGGGCTCGGCCGAGATCGACGGGCAGGACATCCTGGCCATGGAGGCCGACGAGCGGGCCAAGGCGGGGATTTTCCTGGCCTTCCAGTATCCGACGTCGATCCCGGGCGTCTCGGTGGCCAACTTCCTGCGACATGCCGTGACCAATGTCCGCAACCCCGAGCGCAAGGAGGGGGAGGACCTGATCCCGATGCGCGACTTCCGCAAGGAGCTGCGCGAGCAGATGGACGAGCTGGGGGTCGACCAGGAGTTCGCCCGGCGCTATCTGAACGAGGGGTTCTCCGGCGGCGAGAAGAAGCGTGCCGAGATCCTGCAGATGGCCATGCTCCGGCCGGCGTTCGCCATCCTCGACGAGACCGACAGCGGCCTGGACATCGACGCGGTGCGGATCGTATCCGAGGGCGTCAATCGCGTCGCGGCCCGGCATGCGACCGGCGTGCTGGTCATCACCCACTACGAGCGGATCCTCACGTACATCAAGCCCCAGTTCGTCCACATCCTCTTCGGCGGCCGGATCGTCGAGGACGGCGGCTCCGAGCTGGTCAAGCAGCTCGAAAGCCAGGGCTACGACTGGATCCGCGAGAAATACCCCGACGCCGCCCGCGACGAGGACGAGCTGGAGGCCGGCCAGAAGGCCGCGCCGCTCCAGGCCGCCCGCTAATCGAATCCATCCGGGCCGCTCGCTCCACGCCCGCCCCGCGGGGACGCGGCCACGTCCACGGGAAAACGAGACTCCGCGCACTTTTTGGGAAGGACCATCGACGATGGCGACCGATCTGAACCTTCAGGTTGCGGGCATCAAGGACGACTACAAGTACGGGTTCCACGACTCGGAGGAGAACTACGCGTTCAAGAGCGGCAAGGGCCTGACTCGCGACATCGTCTGCCAGATCTCGGAGATGAAGAACGAGCCGGCGTGGATGCGCGAGTTCCGCCTCCAGGCGCTCGAGGTCTTCCGGCAGAAGCCGACGCCTACCTGGGGCGGCGATCTCGCCGAGCTGAATTTCGACGATATCCACTACTACATGAAGGCCGCCGACCGCCAGGGCAAGAGCTGGGACGACGTCCCGGCCGACATCAAGAACACGTTCGAGAAGCTGGGCATCCCCGAGGCCGAGCGGAAGTTCCTGGCCGGCGTCGGCGCCCAGTACGAGTCGGAGGTCGTCTACCACAGCCTCCGCGAGGACCTGCAGAAGAAGGGTGTGCTCTTCATCGATACCGACACCGCCGTACGCGAGCATCCCGACCTGGTCCGCGAGTACTTCGGCAAGATGATCCCGATCCACGACAACAAGTTCGCCGCGCTGAACTCGGCCGTCTGGAGCGGCGGGTCGTTCGTGTACATCCCGGCCGGCGTGAAGGTCGACATCCCGCTCCAGGCCTATTTCCGGATCAACGCCGAGAACATGGGCCAGTTCGAGCGGACGCTGATCATCGTCGAGGAGGGCGCCCAGGTCCACTACGTCGAGGGGTGCACGGCGCCGATCTACACGAGCGAGAGCCTGCACTCGGCGGTCGTCGAGATCGTGGTCAAGAAGGGCGGCCGGTGCCGGTACACGACGATCCAGAACTGGGCCAATAACATCTACAACCTCGTCACCAAGCGGGCCGTCGCCTACGAGGACGCGCTGATGGAGTGGGTCGACGGCAACCTCGGCAGCAAGCTGACGATGAAGTACCCGGCGGTCTACATGATGGGCAAGGGGGCGCGGGGCGAGATCCTCTCGATCGCGTTCGCCGGCAAGGGGCAGCACCAGGACGCCGGCGGCAAGGTGGTGCACGGGGCGCCCTACACCAGCTCGCGGATCATCTCCAAGAGCATCAGCAAGAACGGCGGCCGGGCCAGCTACCGCGGGCTCTTGAAGGTCGCCGACGGCGCCAAGGGGTCGAAGTCGAACGTCGTCTGCGACGCCCTGATCCTCGACCCGAAGAGCCGGTCGGACACGTACCCGTACATCGAGATCGACGAGGACGACGTCAAGATCGGCCACGAGGCGAGCGTCTCGAAGATCGGCGAGGAGCAGCTCTTCTACCTGATGAGCCGCGGGCTCTCCGAGGCCGAGGCGTCCACGCTGATCGTCAGCGGCTTCATCGAGCCGCTGGTCAAGGAGCTGCCGATGGAATACGCCGTCGAGATGAACAAGCTGATCCAGCTCCAGATGGAAGGCTCGGTGGGGTGAGCCGCGGGAATCCAGACCGGGCCGTGGACCTCGAGCGCATTGAGTTGAGTCGGGATGGATAGCGGACGTGGAGGTCATGCGTGGGACGCATCATCACTTCGGTGATGATCCAGAACACCTCGGATCCATCGAAGAGCATTCGGTGCGATGCGTTGGTGGATACTGGCGCGGCTCACATGACCTTGCCGAGTGCGTGGAGGGAGCGGCTCGGTGGCCTCGAGCAGGCACGCGTCGTCAGGCGCGGAGATTGCCAACCAGGATATCAGCGAGGGCGCGATCTGCGGCCCGGTCCGTATCCAGCTCGAGGGTTTCCCACCGACCTTCGGCGAGGTCTTGTTCGTGGACATGACCCCGGATGACGGTCAGTATGAGCCCCTGGTTGGTTACCTACCGCTTGAGCATTCCGAGGCCGCCGTGGACATGCTCGGGCACCGCCTGATTCATGTGAAAAAAGTGGATTTCAAGCGAGCGAGACCGATTGGACATGAGCATTCTGGCCACTGACGCTTCCACTACCGGCGGCTTCACCGAGGACGCCTTCCATCGCTTCATGAAGGGGCGCGACGAGCCCGCGTGGCTCGTCGACCGCCGTCGCGAGGCGTTCGCGCGGTTCCAGGCCTTCCCCTGGCCGGCGCCCGCGAGGAGGAGTGGCGCCGGACCGATATCCGGGCGCTGAAGCTCGACGCCTTCGCCGCCGTCCGCGGATCGAGCCGCCGGCCGCGACCGCCGTCGCCGCGTTCGATGACCTGTGGAGCGCCCTGGGCTCGCACTACGCCACCGGCCTGCTGCACGTCGATGGCGTGGCCGCCCGCGAGCCGGATCCGGCGAAGCTCGGCGGCGCGGTCTTCGTCGACCTGGCCCGGGCCGCCAAGGACCATCCCGAGATCCTCGATCGCTTCCTGCTGACGCAGGCGGTCACGCGCGGGCGACGACTTCTTCGCGGCGCTGCACGCGGCGTTCTGGACCGGCGGCACGCTGCTCTACGTGCCGAAGGGCGTGAAGCTCGAGGCGCCCCTGTTCAGCCTGGTCGGCTTGACCCGGACCGGCGGCGTCGACTTGAACCACACGCTCGTCGTGCTCGAGGACGGCGCCGAGGCGACGCTGGTCCGCGAGACGGCCGGGCGGCGCGGCGACCGAGCCCGGCCCGGCGCTGCATGCCGGCGCCCTCGAGGTCTTCCTGGCGCAGGGCGCGCGGCTCCGGCTGGTCAACATCCAGAACTGGGACGACGCCACCTGGCACTTCAGCCGGGAGCGCGCCATCGTCGGCCGCGACGCCGCCATCCAGTGGACCGTCGGCGGCCTGGGCTCGCGGCTCGCCAAGGTCAACCAGGAGGTCGTCCTGGCCGGCCCGGGGGCCGACGCCCAGGTCAACGGCGTGATGTTCACCACCGGCCGGCAGCACCTGGCGTACTTCACCCGGCAGGACCACGTCGCCCACCACACCGACCAGCGACCTGCTCTACAAGGGCGGCCTCAAGGGCCGGTCGCGGGTCGTCTGGAAGGGGATGATCCGCGTCGAGAAGGACGCCCAGCGCACCGACGCCTACCAGAAGAACGACAACCTGGTGCTCTCGGAATCCGCCCGGGCCGACTCGATCCCCGGGCCTGGAGATCGAGGCCAACGACGTCCGCTGTACCCACGGCGCGACCGCCGGGCGCGTGGACGAGGACATGATCTTCTACGCCGCGGCGCGCGGCATCCCGCGCGAGACCGCCATCCGCCTGATCGTCGAGGGCTTCTTCGCCGACGTCTACGACCGGATCACGCTCGAGCCGGTGCGCGAGACGCTCCGGCAGGCCGTCGCCGGCCAAGCTCGGTCGTGAGTCGCACCGGCCCGATCGGCTGATGACTCAGAGGTTCCCGACAGTTCGAAACTAACACAAGGAGTCCGCCCCATGGGTGAAGCGTATGCCCATCCCGAAGTCCTGGTCTCGGCCGACTGGGTCGAGGCCCACCTGAAGGATCCCAAGGTCCGCATCGTCGAGAGCGACGAGGACATCCTGCTCTACGACATGGCGCACATCCCCGGCGCCGTCCGGATCGACTGGCAGGGGGACCTCCAGGACCAGTTGCGCCGCGACTACATCGACGCCGAGAAGTTCGCCGCGCTCTGCTCGCGGTCGGGGATCGCCGACGACACGACCGTGGTCTTCTACGGCGACAAGTCGAACTGGTGGGCCTGCTACGCCTTCTGGGCGTTCAAGCTGTTCGGGCACGCCGATTGCCGCATCCTGAACGGCGGGCGGAAGCTCTGGCTCGACCAGAAGCGGCCCACGACCACCGAGGTCCCCAGCTATCCGCCGGCCACGTACACGGTCCGCGGCGGCGAGGAGGAGCGGATCCGGATCTTCCGCGACGCGGTCGCGGCCCACGCCAAGGCGGGCCTCCCCATGATCGACGTCCGCAGCCCCAAGGAGTTCACCGGCGAGAAGCTGCACATGGAGGACTATCCCCAGGAAGGCGCCCTCCGCGGCGGCCACATCCCGGGCGCCAAGAACGTCCCCTGGAGCCGCGCCGTCAACGAGGACGGGACCTTCAAGTCCACCGAGGAGCTGCGGGCCATCTACGAGCAGGAGATCGGACTCAAGCCGGATGACCCGGTCGTCGCCTACTGCCGCATCGGCGAGCGATCGAGCCTCACCTGGTTCGTCCTGACCTACCTGCTGGGCTATCCGAACGTCAAGAACTACGACGGCTCCTGGACCGAGTGGGGCAACCTCGTCCGGGCGCCGATCGCACGCGGTGCGTGAGTCTGCTGGTCATCGGTCATGGTCCATCGTTGGCTGGAACAGTCCTTCAAGGCGAACAGAGGAGTTCGGTCCCGATCAGGCGGGCGGCCCGCTCGAGCCGGATGGTGCGGTCGCACTGCGATGGACAAGGGACCAATGACCGATGATCAATGACCAGGGAACAAAGGACAGATGACCAAACTGGACGACATCACCGCCGAGATGAGCCAGTGCGACCGGCAGGAGCGGATCGACCTCCTGCTGGATTTCGCCAAGGGCCTGCCCCCGCTGCCCGATCGGCTGGCCGCGCACAAGGACGCATCACATCGGGTCGAGGAATGCCAGTCGCCGGTCTATCTGTTCGTCGAGCTGGATGGCGAGAAGGTCGGGCTGTTCGCCGACGCCCCGATCGAGGCCCCCACGGTGCGGGGGTTCGTCTCGATGCTCTCGAAGGGCTGGAGGGGGCCACAGTCGAGGATGTCCTGCGGGTGCCGAACGACCTGGTGGAGCGGTGCGGGCTGGCCGAGATCCTGGGCATGCTCCGGGTGCGCGGGCTTTCGGGCGTGCTCCGCCGGGTCAAGGCGGACGTGACCCGCGCGGCGATCGCTCGGTCGAGTCCTTAGTCACGTGTCATGGTGTCATTCGCGGCCGTCGCCCCCGCGAGCCGACCAATGACCATTGACCAATGACCAGTAACCAATGACAAAGAAATTCATCAAGGTGGCGACGCGGTCCGAACTGCCGCCGGGCGGCAAGAAGCTGGCCGAGGTAGACGGCCGCGCCATCGCCGATCTTCCACTGCGACGGCGGGTTCTACGCCATCGACGACGTCTGCACCCACGACGGCGGTCCGCTGGCCGACGGCGAGCTCGAGGGCTGCGAGATCCGCTGCCCTCGCCATGGAGCCCGGTTCGACGTCCGGACCGGCCGACCGCTCTCGATGCCGGCCATCGAGCCGGTGGCCACTCACGCCGTCGAGGTGCGCGGCGACGAGATCTACGTCGCGATCGAGGACTGACCGGCCCCGCCACAACCCATGAGACCCCGTTCCGGCGGGACCCCCGCCGACCTGCGTTTCAACCTCAGAAGGTGGGGCGAGGAAGGAAGTTCCCGGCGGACCCTGGCCCTGTGGGCTTGGAGAGCGGGAGTCGAGGTCCTCTCAGCCCCTGTCCTCCGTTGTAATTGTCCTGACCCCTCGCCCTTGGCTTTCCTTAACAAGCAAGGCTCGCCCCCATGATCGATCAAGAAGCCCTGGTCGCCGCCCTGCGGACCGTCAAGGATCCCGAGCTGAACGTCAACGTCGTCGACCTGGGCCTGGTCTACTCGGTCCAGGCCCGCGAGGACGAGGTTGACGTCGAGATGACTCTGACATCCCCGGCCTGCCCGGTCGGGCCGGAGATGCTTCGGGGCGCGGTGACCGCACTCGAGACGGTCCCCGGAGTGACCAAGGCCAACGTCCGCCTCGTCATGTCTCCCCCCTGGTCTCCCGACAAGATGAGTGAGGCCGCGCGCGACGAACTGGGCTATTTCTGATCAACCTGGCCGGCTGGGTGATTTCGCATGGTCCCGGCTGAAGGTGCGACCGCCCCGCGTCGGAATTGGGGAGCCCGGCCTGTCCTCGGCGAATCTCGCCCCGTTCGTTCGTCGGTAATTTGCGGCTCGTGATGCATTCTTTCAACGCATGTTGCTCGGAGCATCGCCGATCGTATCCGGCCAGCTTCACTATAACGATCGATCATGTGCAAGAATGGGACGACCGCTCGCAACCATAATTCGGACTGCAACTTGGGGCGCCGGCTTCTGGCGCGGCTGATACGATCCTGTCGCCCTTGATAGGTCGGTGATCGACAGTGGCGTGGATCGATCTGGCGGCCCGGAACGACGAGGCGCGTGGAGAAAGCGGACGAATTTGTCGGGTCGAGTAGCCGCCGATGATCGTTGCCGTTAAAATAACCTCAACCGTGCTGAAACACGATCCGTCTGACCGAGGTAGATATCGACTGGGTCCAGGGTTGGCCGGTTCGAAAACTAGCCGCCGATCGTCTGGCCTCCGCCATGGCGTTTTGGACGGCGGTCCATTTCTCGTCGTGCATCCGTTGCCGGGTCGACGGCGCGATCGACGGGATAAGTGGCGGGCTGTCGAGCGATGCAAGCCGGGATCGCCTCGTGCGTACCGAGCCCTCGTCGGACCACGGAATGGCAATGGCCAGTGATAGATCCGTCGTGATCGATTATCAACGAGGCGTGAGGGGTCCCCGCGTGAGGGATCGAGCACTGTGGCTCGCAAGAAGACGCCGAAGGTCCGGGTTCATGTCAAGGCTGCCTTATCCCGTCGCCTGAGGGAGATCCGGCAGGAGCTGTTCGGGGAGCACGGGGGGCCCGAGCTGGCCCGCCGCCTCGGGCTGCCGGCGCGGACCTGGTACAACTACGAGACCGGGGTGACGGTTCCGGCCGAGGTGCTGCTGGGTTTCATCGAGCAGACCGGCGCGAGTCCCGCCTGGCTGTTCAATGGCGAAGGCCCGATGTACCGGAGTCCCGGCGACGATCGGCTACTCTCGGAGCTGACGCCCGTCGAGCTGATCCGGCGCGGCCTCGAGAAGCTCGAGCGAACCACCACCGAAACCGTGGTCGTCGCCCCGGAGAACCTGCCGGGCGACCAGGCCTCGGAATTCGTGGCCATCGGGCTGTATCCGTTGTCGGTCGTCGTCCAGCGGGTCGTTGACCCGTCGCGTGCCGAAGGACATGTGCTGGCGTACCGCAACTGGCTGCCGCAGCCGTCGCAGACCGTGGGAACGCGGCTGATCGACGACGCGATGCACCCGATCCTGCCCGTCGGCTCGATCGTGGCCGTTGACCGCTCGGTTACCGATCCGATCCGCCTGCACGGACACATTGTCGTGGCCTGCCCCAACGGCACGCCGATGATCCGCTGGCTCGACGTCCACGGCCGGCACATTATCCTCCGGCCCAACCATAACGTCGGCCGGGATTATCCCCTGATCCCGGTCGAGGTCGACTCGCAAGAGAGGGTGATCATCGGCCAGGTCGTCTGGTCCTGGAGCCGGTTCAGCCAGTCGTGAGCCGGCTGCCGGGCCGACCCTTCCGGGTCGGGCCGGCGTTCACGGTTCCTCCGGATCCTCGTAGACCGTCCAGCCCTCGGCCGCGGCATTGCGCTCGCGGATATACCGCGCCTGGGAGGCGAACAGGAAACCCACGAAGATCCCGGTCGCCGCACCCCCCACGTGCGCCATGTAAGCGACGCCGCCGGCATCCGCGCCCCGGTGGAATGCCCCGGCCCCCATCCAGATCTGAAGCGCGATCCAGACGCCGATCACGATCATGGCGGGCAGCACGGTGATGAACCGGACGAGCAGGACGCGGATGCGATTCTGCGGGAACCAGATGAGATAAGCTCCCATCACTCCCGCGATCGCCCCGGAAGCGCCCAGGGTCGGCACGTTCGAGTACGGGTCCACCGCGATCTGCGCCAGGGCCCCCATCAGGCCGCAGGCCAGGTAGACGATCAGGTAGCGGACGCCGCCCAGCACTTCCTCGACGTTGTCGCCGAAGATCCAGAGGCTCAGCATGTTTCCCAGCAGGTGCAGCCAGCTCCCGTGGAGGAACATCGCGGTCAACAGGGTCCACCGCACCGGGATCGGGCAGGCGTGATGGTCCAGGTGGTGCTGGCGCATCTCCAGCCGAACCTCTCCGAAGGCGTCCCGGACCAGGATGGGGACCTGCCGGGGCACGGGCCCCTCGAGGTCCTCGTTCTGGGAGATTTCGCTGGGCGTCATCGCGAGGGCACGGGTGAACCCCTCGCCCTTGTCCTGCTGCACCAGGAACATGGTGACGTTGGCCGCGATCAGCAGATAGGTGACGAACGGGATGATCCGGGTGCGTTCCAGGTCGCCGATCGGGAGAACCATGGAAGAGTTCCCTGTTGGGAGGAGGCCAAGAAGTTCGAGCCTGGCCGCCGCGGTCAGTAGGTCCGGCCGGTCGGGTTCATGCTTCCAGGGGAGCCGGCACGTCGATCGCCAGGCGATGCGCCCGATGAACCAGCGACTTCCAGGCCGCCGGTGACACCTCGAGGCCCTCGTGCCAGAGTCGACGGCGATCGGCCTCCCAGTCGTCGGGTGCTAGCATCCGGACCGAGGGGGCTGCTGCAAGCTGTCCCACGGCGGCGGTGACCCGGTCGTGGGCGGCCGAGTGCGACCCGGCCTGGGAGTTCGAGAGTGCCCCCACGAGCCAGCCGCCCGCCGGTACCAGCCATTCGGCCGCCAGGCCCAATCCTTGAGGGAGCGCCGGGGCCGGAATCCCCTCGTCGCGACGGCCGGCCATCGGACGGGACGAAGCGGCCGGCCGCCCGCCGGTCCTGGCGCTGGGATCCGGCTTGCCGCTTGCCGCGGCCATCGGCAGGGTCGGGTTGACGACGAGGGGCAGGCCGGCGGCCGTTGGCAGGGCCAGGCTCCATGCGCTGCCCGGGCCGAGCACCCACCCGGCCATCGGGCCGATCGCAATCCCCGCGGCGATCGGGGCCGCGGACATCACGGGCCGGATGCCCGTAATCCGCACGAGACCCACGCCCGACTCGCGGGCCTTCTCCACGGCCAGCTCGGCGGCCCGCTCCAGGATGAGCGGCGGTATCCCGTTCTCGCCGTCCAGTTCCGCCAGGGACGTCCGTTCGCTCGCGACCCGGCCCGGTGCCGACGGGTTCGACCTGGCCTGCCTCGATCGACTCCAGCCATGGATCGAGCGTGGCAATGCCCAGACTCGATGCACCGGCTGCGTCGAACCAGAGCAGGTACGAGGCCAGGGCCGCGGACCGCGCAGGCGCAATCCCGGCTGCGGTGCCGAGTGCCACCGCGAACCGGCGCAGGTCGTCGTACCGGAATCGGTGGATGACCGCTGCCGCCACGCTCTCCTCGACCCTCCCCTTTGCCGGACCGATCGGCTCCCGGGTGGCGACGGCCGCCCCCAGATCTCGTTCCAGGTTAAGTGGTCCGGGACGAGAGTGCAAATCCTCGCAGCGCCGAGATATGAGCGTAGAGTGTCAGTAGACGGGGTGCAACGGCCCGCCGGCCGGCGGACCCTCGGTCTCGAACCGCTCCCATTCGCGGCGGACGCAGGACAGACCGAAGGCACACAGCTCGAACTGGTCGCTGAGCTGGCGGAACACCGAGCTCTCGCCGCGGCCGGCGCTGAGCTGGCTGGCCAGGTAATACGACCGCTTCCCCTGCTCCTGGTAGTCGATCAGGGCGTCGGCGCGATCGGCCCGGCGCAGCCTCGCCAGGGCCTCGGGATAGACGCCCGTCCAGAACAGGGTGAAATCGCCGACGTGACGATGGCACTCGCGACGGCGTTCGGCGTCGTCGGCCGCCTCGGCCGCCGCCACCATGGCCGCCACCTCCGCCAGCGGTCGTCCGCGATCATCGCGCAATCGCCAGACGGACTGGCAAGGCACGAAGCTCGCCAGTAGCTCCGACACGTACTGGACGAGGGGCGGGTCGCCGATGCCCAGCTCGGTCACGAACGCGTACTCGGTCAGGCCCCGGAAGAGTCTGTGCAGCGGGTGCGATTCCGGGATCGCTCGCAATGTATCCATCGAGGGCGCTCCTCACCCATCCATCTCGGCCATGGGAAAGATGGATCACCGAATCGTGGACGATAGGTAGGTCGGGCGGCATGCATCTCGGGAGGTGGTCGAGGTTCCGCCGGGTTCCGTAGGCAAATTTTACGCCGAGGCTGAGATTCGATCAACGCGAGAATCCGGTCCGAGAAGTTCCCCCGAGGCGGCGCCCCGCCTTGAAGGACCGGTCCATTCCTGTCATGATGGATTCTTCAAAGTAAGGTCATCGATCGTGTCGAGGCTCGTCCGCGAGAGCCGGAGCGAGGTGACCAGCCCAAGATAGCGGCCGGGCCGGTCGCCGATTCCATGCGAAGGATGGCGATTGCGGGGCCCGATCCGTGGCCAGCCGCCCACGCATCGCGTGCCCGGACCGCCGGGAGGAAGCTTGTTTGCGAATCACCTTTCATGGCGCCGCCCGACAAGTGACGGGCTCCGCCCATTTGCTGGAGATCGGCTCGCGTCGAATTCTGCTGGATTGCGGGCTGTTTGACTCGGAACGGATCCACCCGGAGAGTCCCAACCGCCAGATGGCCTTCGATCCCCGCGAGCTCGACGCGGTGATCGTCTCGCACGCCCATAACGACCACATCGGGCGGCTGCCGGTCCTGATCCGCGCGGGCTACAACGGCCCGGTCTTCGCGACCCCGGCGACCGCCGACATCGCCAGCGTGATGCTTCGCGACAGCGCGCGGATCCAGCGTGAGGAGGTGCGTAACGCGCATCTGAAGTATCCGCACCTCGAGTCGGTCGAGCCGCTCTACGAGCTGGCCGACGTCGAGTGGCTGATCGAGCGGCTGCAGCGGGTGCCCTACCAGACGCCCACCGAGGTCGTGCCGGGCGTGAACCTGACCTACTCCGACGCCGGCCACATCCTCGGCTCGGCGATCGTCCAGCTCGACTATCGCGAGGAAGGCCGACCGCGCCGGTTCGTCTTCACGGGCGACCTCGGCCGACGCGACACGCACCTGCTCCAGGATCCGTCGATCGTCCGCGATGTTGACATCCTGGTCACCGAGAGCACCTACGGCAGCCGCGAGCTCGAGCCGTACGACCGGCTGATGAAGCAACTCCACGCGATCATCGCGCGGGCGATCCGCCTGGAGGGCAAGGTCGTGATCCCGGCGTTCAGCCTGGGTCGGACCCAGCGGATGGTCTATTGCCTGCAGGAGCTCTTCACCCTGCACAAGGTCCGGCCGATCCCCGTCTACGTCGACAGCCCGCTGGCCACGCGACTGACCGAGATCCACCGCGATCACCCCGAGGCTTACACGCCCCAGGCGCGCAGCCTGATGGACAAGGACCCGCTCTATTTCGGCTCCCGCTACGTCGATTTCTGCGCCTCCTGGGACGAGTCGCGCCGGCTGAACTACATGCACGGCCCGATGGTCATCATCGCCTCGTCCGGCATGTGCGAGGCCGGCCGGATCCGCCACCACCTGCGGCACGTCGTCGCCGACCCGGACAACGCGATCGTGATCGTCAGCTACCAGGCCGAGGGGACGCTGGGCCGCCGGATCTCCGAGGGCGTCGAGCGAATCCAGATCTTCGACCAGTGGTACGACCTCAACGCGGCGGTCTATGTCCTGGACGGCTTCTCGGGACACGCCGACCGCAACGACCTGGGCTGGTGGTTCGAGCAGACCGGCGGCAAGATCGAGACGGCGTTCGTCGTCCACGGCGATCCCGACTCGATGGACGCCCTGGTCCCCGTCCTGCAACCCTTCGTCCAGACCCCGGTGCATACCCCCGAGCTGCACCAGAGCTTCGAGGTCTGAATCGCGAAGGTCGTCGTCGCCGCCCAATATCGCGCGATTCGACGCGAATCCCCCGGGGGGAGACTCGATCCACCGCGCCAGAAAGAGACGACCATGCCGTACTGGGACCCTCAGTACGCCCTGCGCCAGATCAAGGCCGGGATTCGGCTGCCCCGGGCCGAAGATCGCAAGGCATCGCGGTCTCCGGCGCACGCCGGGCATGACCATGGGGTGCGGTGCGGCTGCTGCCCGCGGTGCCGGGCCTTCGTCCGCATCGCGGCGGCACCGAGGGGCCATACACTGCCCTGCCCCAACTGCGGCCAGCTCATCGGATTCCTGAAGCCGCTCGACGATGACCTACCACCGCTCGAGTAGCTCGGTCATCGTCGCGCCGGCTCGGTCGGGTATGACCTCACGCGGGTGCCGCCCGCCTCGGACGCTTCTTCTCGATGCAACCCGCGCCGCCCGGGAGCATCTTGAACGGGTTGCAGCGACCCTCGGGGTTGAACGTCGTCCGGATCGCCACCATCGCGGCCAGGTCCTCGGGCGAGAAGAGCTTCGGCATGAACTCCATCTTCTCGACGCCGATGCCGTGCTCGCCGGTGACGCTGCCGCCGACGTTGATGCATTCGTCGAGGATCTCGTGGCTGGCCAGGAAGACCCGCTTGCACCTGCTCGGGGTCGCGCTCGTCGAACAGGAGGATCGGGTGGATATTGCCGTCGCCGGCGTGGAAGACGTTGGCGATCCGGAGTCCGTGGCGGCTGCCCGACCTCGGTGATGAAGCGGAGGATGTGCGGCAGCTTGGTGCGGGGCACGACCCCGTCCTGCGTGCAGTAGGTCGGGCTGAGCCGGCCGATCGCGCCGAAGGCCGACTTGCGGCTCTTCCAGATGGCGACGTACTCGGGCTCCTTGCGGGTCCGCCAGGTGATCGACTTCTCGATCGTGCCGCCGCGAGACTGGACGATCTCGGAGATCGCCTGGGCCTCGCGGTCGAGCCCGGCATCGAGGCCGTCGACCTCGATGATCAGCACGGCGCCGGCCTCGGTCGGGAAGCCGAAGTCGAAGGCCTGCTCGACGGCGCGGATCATCGGGTTGTCGAGCATCTCCAGCGCGGCCGGCACGATCCCGGCGGCGATGATCCCGCTGACGGTCTCGGTGGCCGCGTCGACCGATGTCGAAGACGCCCAGGAACGTCCGGCCGGCCTCGGGGTCGCGCGTCAGGTTGACCACCGCCTTGGTGACGATGCCGAAGGTCCCCTCGTTGCCGACGACCAGGCCCGGTCAGGTCGTAGCCCGGGTCGTCCTCGGCGATCCCGCCGGTCTCGACGATCGATGCCGTCGGGCATGACGAGCGTCGCGCCCTTGATGTGGTTGACGGTCACGCCGTACTTGAGCGTGTGCGGGCCGCCGGAGTTGGTCGCGACGTTGCCGCCGATCGTGCAGGCGCCCTGGCTCGAGGGTCCGGGGCGTAGTGGAACCCGGTGCCGGCCAGCGACCGCGTCAGCCAGACGTTGACCACGCCGGCCTCGACGATCGCGTAGCGGTCGCGGAGGTTGACCTCGAGGATCCGCTTCATCCGGGTCAGGCAGATCATGACCCCGCCGCCGACGGTGAGCGTCCCGCCCGCCAGGCTCGTGCCGGCCCCGCGCGGGACGAACGGGACGTCGTGCCGGTTGCAGAGCTTCACGACCTCCGCGACCTGCTCGGTCGACGTGGGGAAGACCACCGCGTCGGGTATGCTCTTCTCGACGACGTAGCCGTCGCACTCGTAGACCAGGGCCTCCTCGCGGCTGTCCAGGACGTTATCGGCCCCGACGACGGCGACGATCTCCGAGATCAAGCGAGGGGTGACGTTCCCCGTACGCGGGGCGGCGGTGGCTATGGTTGACATGCGGCGGCACGGCTCCTGGGTGCGACGGCGAGGCGGCGATCCTGAGGTGGCAGGGCCTTCAAGCACTCCAGTATACCGCGACGCCTTCGGCGTTGGGACCTTCCTTCGGGATCCCGGCCGGATGTCCGGCATCGCCTTGAGTATGTCCGCGGGTCCGGAGTAGGATCCTGACATGGCAGGTCGATAGGCGCATTCATCGTGCTCACAGCTCGGCGAGGATCGAAAGGGGCCCCGCATGAGAGGAACGCCGACCCTGCGGTTCCCGGGCCTACCCATCCCTGGCCGTCGTTGCCTTGCTCACGACGAGACTCTGGGCGTGCCGCTCCTCGATCGGGACCTGCGACTCGCGGGCGAATCCGGGAGCGTCAAACTCCTCCTGCTGCTCGCGGTCTGGATCGTGATCGCCTTCCTGGCAGGTGTGCTATTCGAGCAGGCGAGCCGTCATGCCCTCGTCATGGTTCCGCCGGCCGTCGGCGCGTGCATCTGGCTCTCCGGGAATGTGCTCCGTTCGCTCCGCGAGCGGGAGCGGCTCTGGCTCGATGCGCGGACTCACCTACCTCCGGGTGGACAGGCTAGGGCGAACCCGGCGGACGATCCCGCTGGCGGAGGTCCGGCGCCTCACGGTTTACCACCGCACGATTGATGGACCCGACCACTGGCAACCCCATGTCGAGTACGGCCTGGCGATCGAGACGCTCGGCCGGACCCTGTGCGTGGGCCAGAGCCGGGACCCAGACGCCGTCGAGCGGCTCCGACGGGAGGTGGAATGGCACCTTCAGGACGCCTGTCCGGCCTGGGTCAATGCGCCGGAGTGCCCGGAATGCGAGGTCCTTGACCTGACCGAGTCGCCCGACCGGCCGCCCTCGGACAGTCAACTCTCCTGCCGTCGCGCGTGCGACCGGACTGTGTTTCACGCTCCTCGATGCGAGAAACGGCTGCCCTTCTGGCTACCTGTGTTTGCGTTCCTGCTCTACTTCGACCTGATCCTGGTCTCGGTCGATGGTCGCGGTCGATCCGACCCTGTCGCGGCGATTTTCGTCCTGGCGATGACCGGCGGGGCCGGACTAATTTATGGTCTTCGCCGGGTCTGGGTCGTGCGGCCGGGCGAGTTGGTGACATCCCTCCGGTTCGCGGGGCACGGCTGGTCCTGCACCGCGGACATCGAGCGGCTCGAGCGGATCGAGCTCCGCCGCATCGCCTCGAGGACGCCCTGGGATGCGAGGTTCTATCTGGTGCTGATCGACGGCGACGGCGAGGAAAGCGAGGTCATCGGTCCGCTCACCGAGGGCGAGGCGCGGTGGATGGCCGGGATCGTCGCTGAGATCCTCCGCGACGACCTGCCCCGCAGCACCCGGCGAGCCGGTCGCGGGAGCATTCGACCCGACAGGCTGATTGCCGGCTCGCTGGCACTGGCCGATCCCTGGCTCGACGAGGGCCTGGACGGAGCATGGACCGACGACACCCTGCAATCCTTGGAACATTGAACGTCCCGCCTCGCGATCCGCGAGCTGGTCCTTCACCCGATCGATCGCTGCGCTGCGGATGCGACTGCGACGGGACGAGCCCTACGATGCCCGATGACCCATCGTCCGCCCGGTTCCCGACGACCTGCTGGGGCCGCCTGCTCGAGGCGGGCGACCCGGCCGCGCCGGGCTCTCGCGCGGCGATGGAGTCGCTCTGCCGCGACTACTGGTATCCCCTGTATGCGTTCGTCCGGCGAAAGGGGCACGACCCCGAGACGGCGCGGGACCTGGTGCAGGGGCTGTTCGCCAGCCTGCTGGAGCGCGACGATCTCCGCGGCCTGGAGCCGGACCGGGGGCGATTCCGCTCGTTCCTGATGGCCTGCTGCACGCATCATCTGGCCCGGCACCACGAACGTGAGCGGGCGGCGAAGCGCGGTGGCGGCCGGGTTGCCATCCCGATCGATGCCCTGATGGCGGAATCGCGGTTCGGGGTCGAGCCGAGCCACGACCTCACCGCCGAGCGCCTCTTCGAGCGCCGATGGGCGCTGACCCTGCTCGACCACGTCCTGGCCGGGCTCGACGCCGAGATGGCCGGGTCCGACAGGCGGGCGCTCTATGAACGGCTCAGGCCGGCCCTCCTGGGCCATGAGGCAACGCCGCCCTACCAGGACCTGGCCGACGAGCTGGGACTTTCCCTTGGGGCCGTGAAGATGGCGGCCCACCGGCTCCGGGCGCGGTATCGCGAGCGATTGCGCGACGAGATCGCCCGCACGGTCGCCGACCCGTCCGAGATCGATGCCGAGATCCGGGACCTGCTCGCCGTCGCTGGCGCGACTGAGCCGCATGCCACGAGAATTCTCTCGTGACCTCGCCCGCGATTCCCGTCTCTTGGTGGTAGAGGCCCGAAGTCTGTCCTTTCTGGAGCCCCGCCGATGGCCCACGACCGATCCTGCCCCCGTTGCGGCCGGCCGCTCCCACCGGACGCCCGGCCCGGCACGTGTCCCGCCTGCCTGCTCCGTGCCGGGTTGGAGCCGGGCTCCGCGGCAATGCGTCTAGATGACTCGAATGGCGACGAGGTGACCCTTGGCTTCGTGTCCACCAGCCCCGGCCGCGTGCTGGAGTCCCTGGCCCGGTCGATCGGCTCGATGCCCCGCGTCCTCCTGCCCGACACGGCGACCGACGATCAGGGTGTCGCGGTCATCAAGCCGTCGTCGACCGAGATGCCGGCGCCACGAGGACCGCGGCGACCGCTATCAGCTCTTCGGCGAGATCGCCCGCGGCGGCATGGGCGCCGTCCTCAAGGGCCGCGACCCCGACCTCGGCCGCGACCTGGCCGTCAAGGTCCTGCTCGAGGGCCACCGCGGCAACCCCGACCTGCTGCGTCGATTCGTCGAGGAGGCGCAGATCGGCGGCCAGCTCCAGCACCCGGGGATCGTCCCGGTGTACGAGCTGGGCACGTTCGCCGACAGCCGGCCATACTTCACGATGAAGCTGGTCAAGGGGCGTACCCTGGCGGCCTTGCTGAAGGATCGGCCGAGCCCCGCGGACGACCTGCCGCGGTTCCTGGGGATCTTCGAGCAGGTCTGCCAGACGGCGGCCTACGCGCACGCCCGGGGCGTGATCCACCGCGACCTCAAGCCGACCAACATCATGGTCGGCTCGTTCGGCGAGGTGCAGGTGATGGACTGGGGCCTGGCCAAGGTCTTGAAGGAGGGCGGACTGGCCGACGAGCCGCCGGCCCCGGATACTCCCGCGCCCGCAGTGAGCGTGGTCCGGACGGTGCGGAGCGGTTCGGACGTGGACGACTCGCAGGCCGGCAGCGTGCTGGGGACGCCGGCGTACATGGCGCCGGAGCAGGCCGCGGGCGACGCCGAGCGAGTGGACCGGCGTGCGGACGTCTTCGGCCTGGGCTCGATCCTCTGCGAGTTGCTCACCGGACGGCCGGCGTACACGGGCCGGAATCAGGCCGAGGTGATGCGCAAGGCGATGCGGGGCGACACGGGCGAGGCGCTGGGGCGGCTGGACGTGTGCCGGGCGGAGACCGAGCTGATCGGGCTGGCGAGGGACTGCCTGGCCGTCGAGGCGGAGGAACGTCCTCGCGACGCGGGTGTCGTGGTCGGGCGGATGACGGCGTACCTGGCCGGCGTGCAGGAGCGGCTGCGGGCTGCGGAGCGGCTGCGGGCCGTGGCCGAGTCGCAGGCGATCGAGGAGCGCCGCCGACGCAAGCTCCAGCTTGCGCTGGCGGCCTCGTTCCTCGCCCTGACGATCCTGGGCGGCTCGGGCACGACGGTTTACCTCCGGCAGCGGCAGGCGCGTGCGGCGGCGGTGGATCGCGTGATCGGCCAGGCGATGACCCTGTATGACCAGGCGCAGGATCATCCCGAGGACGTGTCGCGGTGGCGGGTGGCGCTGGCGGCCATCGAGCAGGCAGAGGGCGGCCTGGGTGGCGGAGACGCCGGGGCATTGGTCCGCCTTCAAGACTTGCAACGCGGGGCGCGTGCCGGCGCCGAAGCCGCCGAGCGGGACAGAGTGTTGCTGGATCGCGCGGTGGACATCCGCAGCGCCCGGGCCGACGATCGCGACGGTTCGTCGACCGACGCGGCCTATGCCGAGGCCTTTCGGCGAGCGGGGATCGATCTCGCGGTCCTGACGCCGGCCGAGGCGGGCGCGCGGATCAAGGCCCGCCCGCCCGCCGTGGCGCTCGGGATGACGGCGGCGCTCGACGACTGGTCCGCAGTGCGGCGAGGCCTGCGCAAGGACGCCGCCGGGGCGCATCGCATAGCCGAGGCCGCCCGGGTCGCGGACACCGACCCGTGGCGCATCGACCTCCGGGACACGCTCGATGAACCCGACAAGCCGAAGCGGCTGGCGGCGCTGCGGTCGCTGACCACGACGCCGAAACTCGAAGACCTGGG
The DNA here is from genome assembly GCA_963771445.1 of uncultured Planctomycetota bacterium. GTDB lineage: Bacteria > Planctomycetota > Planctomycetia > Isosphaerales > Isosphaeraceae > JAKAUH01. The sequence continues at coordinate 282,611 of CAVYTQ010000014.1, forward strand.
CGCCGTCAGCCTTGACCTCCTTGGCGTTGCCCTGAACGATGCCGGCGATGCCCCGGCGGCCGAGTCCGTGCTCCGCACCGCGAAGCGCCTCCATCCCGGCGACATATGGGTCAGCTATGACCTGGCTCGGGTCCTGGAGCAGCGGTCTCGTCTGGCGGATGCCATTCGCTACTACACGGCGGCACGGGCGATCCGACCGGCGACGGCACACGAGCTGGCGCATGCCCTGGAAGCGAAGGGGGAGTCGGACGAGGCGTTGTCGGTGTTCCGGGACCTGGAAAGGCGGAGGCCGAACGACGATCGGCATCTCGTGTGCCTGGGCCATGCACTGAGGTCGCGAGGCCAGGTCACGGAGGCCGCGGCCGTGCTGGCCCGCTCCGAGTCGATCTTGAGGGAAAGGGTTCGGCAACGACCCCAGGACGATGTCGCCCGCCGGGCGCTCGGCCTCACCTTGCACGATCAGGGGAAAACGGATGAAGCCGTCGCCGAGCTCCGCGCCGCCATCCGTATCAATCCCGACGCCGAGAACCACTACAGCCTCGGCGGTGCCCTGCTCCGCCTGGGGAAGCCGCATGAGGCGATCGCGGAGTTTCGCACGGCCATCCGGCTGCGACCTGACTTCGCCGACCCTCATAACCACCTCGGCGTTGCGCTCATCGGCCAGGGAAAGTTCGACGAAGCCATCGAAGAGCTCCGCGCCGTCGTCCGACTCCAGCCCGAGAACGCCAGGTCGCACGTAACCCTGAGCACTGCGTTGAGCTTCGGGGGGAAGACCGATGAAGCGGTGGCCGAGTGCCGCGCCGCCATCCGGCTACAGCCTGAATACGCCGGTGCCCATAGCAACCTCGGCACATTCTTGCGCGACCAGGGGAAGTTCGATGAGGCGCTCGCCGAGCTGAAGGAGGCCCGCGATCGGGACCGTTTGCAACCTCAGAGGCAGGTGCCCCGCATCGACCAGAAGGTCGCCGAGCTGGAACGACTGATTCGCCTGCGGGATCGACTGCCCGCGCTGCTCAACGGCCAGGACCGGCCCTCCGGTCCGGCCGAGGTTATCGAGTTCGCCGCGACCTGTTCCCGGCTCGGCCGGCATGCGGCCGCCGTACGACTCTATGCCGAGGCGCTAAAGGCTGACCCCAGGCTCGCCGACGACCCACGGGCCGGGCTTCGCTACAACGCCGCCTGCGCCGCGGCGATGGCCGGTTGCGGTCGTGGCCGGGACGACCCGCCGCCCGACGAGGCCGCGCGGACCGGGTATCGGAAACAGGCACTCGGTTGGCTCCAGGCCGAGCAAGCGGCATGGCGCCGGATCGTTGACGGAGGCAACCTCTTCGCGAGACGGGGCGCGTTGCCCCTCCTCCGGCACTGGAAGGAAGATACGGATCTGGCCGGAGTGCGCGACCCGTCGGCGTTGAGCCGACTGCCGGCGGACGAGCAGCAGGCGTGGCGCAATCTCTGGTCGGCGGTCGAACGCCCTGCTGGAGAAGGCCAAGCCCGCCGGCCTTCGCAAGGCCGACTGACGATTCCCTGGTGCGGTTCTCGTCCAACTCGGATAGGGTCGAGTGCGCTCGAGAGGTGTCGTCATCCGGGATCCAGCGTCCCGCTCCCGGCGGGACCGGGGAGATCCTCCCATGTCGTCCGCGCGAAAGCGTCGCACCACGAATGGCCCGAATTCCGCAGCCGATCGCCCGGCGCTCGACCGTCCCGGCGATGGGGTCCTGATCCTCCAACGCCGCCTGAGAGGCATGGATCACACCGAGGGGATTTGCCTGATCGTCATCCTCGCGCTCTTCTGGGGCGCGGGGCTGTTCGCGATCAGCTCGGCCATCCGTGACGGCTTGTCGTCGCTCCTCGGCTTCTCGGCGATGTGGATCGCATTCGTCGCGCTCGTGACCTACGAGAACGTGAAGTGGAAGTTTGGCCGCGAGGAGCTCCGGATCGACGCCAATGGACTCGCATTCCTCAGGATCGAGGGGCTGGTCCGGAGACGGCGGACGATCCCGTTCGCGGAGATTCGACGCATCACGCAATACCGGCTGATGGTCAGCGGTCGGGATGATCCCTCGCTCTATCCCGAATACGGCGTGGCGATCGAGACGATTGGACGGCCGATCTGCATCGGGCAGACTCACGACCGCGAGGCGGTCAACCGGCTCGTCGCGGATCTCGAGGAACAACTCCGCGAGTGGTATCCGACCTGGATGCCCGGGCCGCCGTGCGCCGATTGCGAGGTGCTGGACGCGTCGAGCACCCTGCCCGAGCCACCCTCCGACTCCGCGATCAGGTGCCATCGCGAGCTTGACCGTGCCGAGTTCTTCTCGTCGGTACCCGCCAGATTTTCACCGCTGCGGGCTGCCTGTCCGGCGGTGATCTGGCTGTTCCTGATGACTGTCTCGCTGTGGAGCAAGGACGTCACCTTTCGCGTCAGCGTGCTCGCGGCCGGCGGTGTCGGCCTTGTGGTGTCGTCACCCGTGCGTCGGCGATGGGTGATTCGCCCCGGCGAGATCACGGTTTTCCACGGCCGCTGGAAGATCGGCCGGTTGCGCACGATCGAAATCGAATGGCTCGATCGCATGGAGCTGCTTCGGCTCCCTTCGCGGACGTCCTGGGATGCCAGCTTCGAGCTGGCCCTCGTGGACAACGAAGGTAAGGACACGGCGTCCTTCGGCCCGATGACCGAAGGCGAGGCGCGGTGGATGGCCGGGATCGTCGCCGAGGTCCTGCGCGACGCCCTGCCCCGGAGCGGCCAGCAGATCTACCGCTGGAGCGTCCGGGCCGACAGGCCGACCGCCGGCTCGCGGGCGATGGCCGACGCCTGGCTCGACGGCGGCCTGGACGGGCCGCCGGACAAGACGCCGCGATCCGGGGAAGAGTGAAGGCTGCCGGCTGAGGTTCACGCCACGCGCACCGAGAGCTCGAAGTGGTCGCCGATCGGCACCTCCACCGAGCAATAGCCGTGCGACGGGTCGCGGACATATTCGAGGAACGTCCGCAGCTCGCTCCGGGAAGAGCGCCAGGTCGTCGGCGACGACGGCCGCACCCGGGCGGAGCTTCGGCTCGAGGAGCTGGAGTACCGGCAGATATAGCAGCTTCCAGCCGTCGAGGAACACCAGGTTGACGGGCGATTCGAGGTCGCGCAGGGTCTCGAGGGCGTCGCCGTGGCGGACCTCGACGAGGTCGAACAGACCGGCCTCCTTCAGATGGCCCGTCGCCCGCTCGACCTTGCCGGCGTCCAGCTCGGTCGTCACGACTCGGCCGGAGCCGTTGTCCCGGACCGCCGACGCGAGATGGATCGTCGAGATCCCGAACGACATGCCGAACTCGACCACGGTCCGGCTCCCCTGCGTCCGGACCAGGTTGTAGAGGAACCGGCCGCTGGGCCGGTCGATCGGCATGAACGCCTGCCCGAGCAGGTCGCTGAGCTCGGCCTCCTCGACGGGGCCGCCCCGGCGTGCCTTCTCGGCCTGGACCTTCTCCCACACCAGCGGGTCGCCGTGCTCGGCCTCGGCGAACAGTCGGTCCAGGACCCCGGAGACTCGCGGCGAGGATAGCGTGGACATCGGTCGTCTCCCGTTTCCGCGTCAGGTTTCCGACGGCACACCGCCGTCATGAGCAGGACGTAACCGTCCCGAAATTGCACCGGACGGGCCAACGGCCCGCAACTCGCCGAAACTCGCCGAAAATGTTGGCAAAGGCGGCGTTGACGAGGCTGATGGGCCCCTGATACTATTTTACTTTCCTACGCGACACGCGAGGGTCGAGCGGTCGGTCTCGCTGAAGATGAAATGAGTCGCGGTTCGGATCGGGAAGGAACGCAGATAGGTGGCGGGCATTAGCAACGAACGAATCCGCATCCGGATGGAAGCCTACGATCACACCATCCTGGACCAATCGGCCAAGGACATCGTCGACACCGCGAAGCGGACGGAGGCGATCGTTCACGGTCCGATCCCGCTCCCCACGCGGATCGAGCGTTACACCGTGCTGCGCAGCCCGCACATCGATAAGAAGTCGCGGGAGCAGTTCGAGATCCGGACCCACAAGCGACTGATCGACATCGTCCAGCCGACCAACAAGACGATCGACGCCCTCAACAAGCTGAGCCTCCCGGCCGGCGTGGATATCAAGATCAAGGCGTCCCCCTCGGGCGCCTGATCGCTCGGCATCCGCGGAACGGACGGCAGGTACCGCCGGAATGGTGGTTTCCTGGACCATGCGGTGCCGGCGTCGACCGGCCACTCGTGATGGTCCGGTCGCATCGGACGCCTCAAGCGGTGGATGATCCCTCGGGATCCGCTGGCCGTGAGACAGCCCCGATGCCCGAGTCGCCGTGACACCTGGCGGCGGCTCGTGACGAAACCTCACCGAATACCACCAGGTTCGCCGACGGCATCCCCCCGGGGCCGACGGCATCCGCGCCGCCGGGGTGCACCCCCGCCGGCCGGTCCTCCCGGCTTCGCCGACGGGAGCGGATGGGTTCGCCGGGGGGCGGACGGAAACATGCGAGTGGGACTTCTCGGCCGAAAAGTCGGCATGACCCAGATCTACCAGGAGAACGGGACCGTGCAGCCCGTCACCGTCCTGGAGTGCGGCCCTTGCATGGTCTTGCAGGTCCGGACCCAGGATCGCGACGGCTACCACGCCCTGCAGCTCGGCTTCGACGACAAGAAGCGGAAGAGCGCCACTCAGGCCGAGCGGGGCCATGCCCGCAAGGTCGGCACCGAGCCCAAGCGGTACGTCCGCGAGGTGCGCCAGGAAGGGCCGACCGAGGTCGCCGAGGGCCAGACCCTCACCGTCGAGCTGTTCAACGAGATCAAGCGGGTGGACGTCACGGGCGTCAGCAAGGGGCGCGGCTTCGCGGGCGTCATCAAGCGGCACGGCTTCCGCGGGCTGCGGGCCACCCACGGCGTCAAGCGAATGCACCGCCACCCGGGCTCGTCCGGCCCCAGCGCCGACCCGGCGCGGACCCAGAAGGGCATCCGCAAGCCGGGCCACTTCGGCCACGACCAGGTCACCGTGCGCAACCTCCAGGTCGTGCAGGTTGACACCACCAACAACCTGATCCTCATCAAGGGCGCGGTGCCCGGCCCCAACGGTGGCTACCTGACCATCCGGCAGACCAATAAAGTTTGATGGATCGAGCCCAAGCCATGCTGACGATACCGATCTACAACCCCGCCGGCGAGCGGGTCGGCGAGGAGACGATCGACCCGGCCGACTTCGGCGGCGAGATCAACAAGCAACTGCTGCACGAGGTGGTGCTCATGCACCTCGCCGCGCGGCGGGTCGGGACCGTGAACACCCGCGGCCGCGCGGACGTCGCCGGTTCGGGCAAGAAGATCTTCCGCCAGAAGGGGACCGGAAACGCCCGCGCCGGCTCCAAGCGGACCAACAAGCGGAAGGGCGGCGGCGTCGCCTTCGCCCGCCGCAACCGCGACTACCGCTACTCGATGCCCAAGAAGGCCGTGCGGATCGCCATCCGCATGGCGATCCTCTCGAAGTTCCAGGACGGCCAGGCCCTCGTCCTCGACGGCCTCTCGCTGTCCCAGCCCCGAACCAGCGTGATCGCCAAGGCCCTGCGGGCCATCCGACGGCCCGACCTCACCGAGGACGAGGCCACCGAGTCGGTCGGCGAGACCAAGGCCACGGCCAGCCGCCGCACCCTCGAGCGCCGCTCGGTCCTGCTGGGGCTCCCGGCCCATGACCCGGTCCTGCACCGCAGCGCCCGCAACATCGAAGGTGTCAAGGTGGCCCCCGTGGCCGAGTTCAACACCTATGACGTGCTCAGGCAACGCTACCTGGTGCTGACCCCCGACGCCCTGGCGACCCTGCGCGAGCAGCTCAAGCAGAAGCCAACCCGCCGGCCGGCCGCGACCAACGGCCACGGCGAGGCGACGGCGACGGCAACCTCAACCCCGGCCACGCCCGAGCCGTCGGCCCCCACGGAGAGCTAATCGAATCATGGTCACCCTCCGCCGTCCGCCGACCGCCCGCCGCACCGGGCCCGTGCTCGAGCCCTACCAGGTCATCTTGCGCCCCTGATCACCGAGAAGGCCACCCAGCTCTCCGAGCGGCAGAACGCCTACTCCTTCGAGGTCAACCTCCTGGCCACGAAGACCGAGATCAAGGAGGCCATCGAGACCTTGTTCTCCGTCCGCGTCGCCGACGTCCGCACCCAGAATCGCCGCGGCAAGCCCCGCCGCTACCGCCAGAAGATCGGCTGGATGCGTCGCTGGAAGAAGGCCATCGTCGCGCTCCACGAGGATTATCGGATCGACTTTTATTGACAGGGATCGGGGACGCGAGGTTCGGGGCTGTGAAGACCGAAGGCCGGTCGTGGCTTTCGATCGTCCCACCCCCCCCGGCACGACCCCCGGCCCCTCACGAAGGATGATAAGATGGGCATTCGCATCTACAAGCCGACGAGCCCCGGGCGACGGAACTCGTCGGTCAGCGACTTCTCCGAGCTGACCGACAAGAACAAGAAGCCCGAGAAGCGCCTGACCGAGCCCCTGAAGAAGACGGGCGGCCGGAATAACCAGGGCTTCATCACGTCGCGGCACAAGGGCGGCGGGCACAAGCGGAAGTACCGGATCATCGACTGGACGCGCAACGACCGCGACGGCCAGGTCGCCAATGTGACGCACATCGAGTACGACCCCAACCGCTCGGCGCGGATCGCGCTCATCCGGTACGAGGACGGCGAGAAGCGGTACATCCTGGCCCCCGACGGCCTCAAGGCCGGGATGACCGTCTCGAGCGGGCCCGACGCCGACCCCAAGCTGGGCAACTGCCTGCCGCTCTCGAGGATCCCCACGGGCCTGACGATTCATAATATCGAGATGCAGCCCGGCGGCGGGGGCAAGCTCTGCCGCTCGGCGGGCGTCGGCGCGACCCTGACGGCCCGCGAGGGGACCTGGGCCCAGATCACCCTGCCCTCGGGCGAGGTCCGTCGTATCCCGGCCACCTGCCGGGCCTCGATCGGCATGGTGGGCAACCCCGATCACATGAACGTCCGGCTGGGCAAGGCCGGCCGGTCGCGATGGCTGGGCCGTCGGCCGCACGTCCGCGGCGTCGCCATGAATCCCGTCGATCACCCGATGGGCGGCGGCGAAGGGCGGACCTCCGGCGGCCGGCACCCGTGCTCGCCCACCGGCAAGCTCGCCAAGGGCGGCAAGACCCGCCGCCGCCGCAAGCCGTCGAACAAGGCCATCATCCGCCGCCGCCGGAGCGTCCGGTACGGGCAGCTCAAACTCTGATCCGAGTGGCCAGTGGTCAGTGGCCAGTGAAGAGTGCGAAAACGCGGGCTTCACTGTCGCCGACTCGCTGGCCTCGTTCCACCGGCCTTGGCCCGGTTGATCACTGACCACCGACCACTGACCACTAAGGTTTGACAATGGGACGATCACTCAAAAAAGGCCCGTACGTCGTCGAACGGCTGCTCGAGAAGGTGGGCCGGACCGAGATGACGGGCAACCGGGAGCCGATCAAGACCTGGGCGCGGGCGTGCACCATCGTGCCGGAATTCATCGGCAAGAACTTCGCGGTGCACAACGGCCGGGCCTTCATCAAGCTGTACGTGACGGAAGACATGGTCGGGCACAAGCTCGGCGAGTTCGCCCCGACCCGGACGTTCAAGGGTCATGGCGGCAAGTCGTCGAAGTCGGGCAAGAAATAATCCACCGCGGGCCGTCGGCCACCAGAGAGTCGAGTAGAGGATCACGGCGATGCTCATGACCCCCGAATATCGCGCGACGCACCGGTTCGCCCGGATCTCGGTGCGGAAGGTCCGGCCGTTGCTGGACCTGATCCGCGGCCATTTTGCCGACGACGCGCTGGACATGCTCAAGTACATGCCGCACCGCGGCGCCCGGCTGATCGAGCAGGTGCTGAAGAGCGCCATGGCCAACGCCGAGGACAAGGGCATGCGGAACGTCGGCGAGCTGATCGTGGTGGACGCCCACGGCGATGGCGGCCCGATGTTCAAGCGGCTGATGCCCCGGGCGCGCGGCATGGCCTACCTGATCCGCCGACGCTCGTCGCACATCGAGGTCGGGCTGGCCGACCGGGCGAACTGGGAGCGCCACCTGCGGGGCGAAACGGCCGGCGCCGCGGCCGCGACGGCCGGCGAGGCGAACAAGGGCTAGCCTGCCGGCGGGACGTACAGGCCATCGATCGTTGGCGAGTCGAGGGCGGAATCGACCCGCCTGCATGAGGAGCGGAGGAGCCAGGGCCAATGCGACAGAACACGGCAAGACCGAGGGGCGATTGACCAATGGGACAGAAGATCCGTCCGACCGGCTTCCGCGTGGGCGTCATGGTGGGTGGGATACTCGCCGAGGAATGGCGGAGCCGATGGTACGCCTCGAAGCACGAGTTCGCCGACCTCCTGGTCGAGGATTTCAAGATCCGTGCCTTCATCAAGAAGCGCTACGGCTTCGCCGGAATCCCCAAGATCGAGATTGAGCGGACCCGGGACGCGGTGACCGTGCTGCTGCACACCGCCCGGCCGGGCGTGATCATCGGCCGCAAGGGGGCCGAGGTCGAGAAGGTCACCGAGGAACTCCAGAGCCTCACCGGCCGGCGGATCGAGATCAAGATCGTCGAGGTCGCGCGGCCCGAGATCGACGCCCAGCTCATCAGCGAGGACATCGCCGAGCAGTTGCAGAAGCGCTCGAGCTTCCGCCGGACGATGAAGCGGTCGATCGAGCAGACGATGGACGGCGGCGCCAAGGGCGTCAAGATCCAGCTCTCCGGCCGCCTGGGCGGCGCGGAGATGTCGCGGACCGAGGCGTCGGCCGCCGGATCGGTGCCGCTCTCGACCCTCCGGGCCAAGATCGACTACGGCTTCACCGAGGCCAGGACGGCGCAGGGTCATATCGGGATCAAGGTGTGGGTCAACCAGGGCGACTATCTGAAATTGGAGGCCGGCGATGGCTCTGATGCCCAAGCGGGTCAAGTACCGAAAAAGCCAAAAAGGCCGCGTAAAAGGTAACGCGACCCGCGGCAACTACGTGGCCTTCGGCGAGTACGGCATCCAGTGCCTCGAGCCGGGCCGGATCAGCTCCCAGACCATCGAGGCCGGTCGCGTCGTGGCCAGCCAGGCGGTCAAGGGCGGCGGCAAGCTCTACATCCGGATCTTCCCCCACAAGAGCGTCACGGCGATCCCCGCCGAGACGCGAATGGGCAAGGGGAAGGGCGAGGTCGAGTTCTGGGCGGCCGTGGTCAAGCCCGGGACCATCCTCTACGAGGTCAGCGGCCTCTCCGAGGAAGCGGCCCGCACCATGTTCGCCCGCGTCGCGCACAAGATGCCCGTGACCTGCCGGTTCGTCACCCGGCGGCCGACGGTCTGAACCAGCGGGATGACCCGCCGCCACCGACATCCGCGGCCCCCGGGCCACGCCAGGATCGATCGATCGAGCGAGTGAATTGAGAAGGAAGCCGTCATGAGCAAAGCAGCCGACCTCCGCGAGCAGACCGAGGAGCAGCTCGACCTGCTCCTCCGCGAGGTCCAGAACAACCTGTTCCGGCTCCGGCTCCAGAGCGAGACCGAGCGGCTGGAGGCCCCCAGCGAGATCGTCAAGGCCAAGCGCGAGATCGCCCGGATCAAGACCGTCCAGCGCGAGCGCGAGCTCCAGCGCGAGCGTTCCCTCGTCGAGTCGGCGATGGCGGCCCGGACGCCCTGAATCGAACCGCAGTCGCTCGTCGGCCGCCGATCGACGAGGCCAGAAGGACCCAGGAAACGGGAACGAACGAGTAACCGATGAGCCAAGCAAGCCCAACCCTCACCCCGTCGCCCGAGCCCCGGAGCCGTCGCAAGACGGAGATCGGCGTCGTGGCGTCCGACAAGATGACCAAGACGCGGCGGGTCGTCGTCGAACGCCTCGTGCCGCACCCGAAGTACGGCAAGATGATGCGGCGGCGGACCATCTGCCACGCACACGACGAGGACAACGCGACGCACAAGGGGGACCTGGTCGAGATCATGGAGACGCGGCCCCTCTCCCGCCTCAAGCGGTGGCGGATCGTCCGGATCGTCCGCGTCGGCGCCCAGCAGGCGCTGGCCGGCGAGGATGAGGCCGGCCGACGCAAGAGTTGACGTTGGTGGCGATCGGGCCGGCCGGCGCCGAGCGAGGTAGATGACCGACAGATTCGGGCCGACGCGCGGCGCATTCGATCGCATCGCCGGCGAGCGGCATGGAGCAAAGGTAGAGTAGTCCCATGATCCAGATGCAGACGCGGCTCGACGTGGCCGACAACACGGGCGCCAAGGAAGTGATGTGCATCAAGGTCCTGGGCGGCAGCGCGTCGCGCTACAAGCGGCGCACCGCCGGCATCGGCGACACCATCATCGCCAGCGTCAAGAAGGCCTCGCCCGGCGGCGACGTCAAGGCGGGCGACGTCGTCCGCTGCGTGATCGTCCGCACCCGCAACCAGACCCGGCGCGGCGACGGCTCGTACGTCAAGTTCGACCGCAACGCCGTCGTCCTGATCGACAACGAGAAGAACCCCCGCGGCACCCGCATCTTCGGCGCCATCGCCCGCGAGCTGCGCGACCGCCAGTTCATGAAGATCATCAGCCTGGCGGCCGAGGTCGTCTAGGCCGACTCCCGCGGGCCGACCGGCCCCCGACCCGGCCGTTTGGCCGATCGACCGATACGATAGTGAGCATGCCATGCACATTCGCAAAGATGACAGGTGGAAGTGATCGCCGGCGACGACAAGGGGACTCCACAGATCGCCGGATCGCCAAGGTGCTGCGCGTCCTCCCCGCGCGGAACAAGATCGTCGTCGAGGGCGTCAACCGCGTGTACAAGCACATGCGGCCCAGCCAGAAGAACCCCCAGGGGGGCCGGCTCTCCAAGGAGATGCCGATCGACGTCTCCAACGTGCTCCTGTACTGCCCGCAAGTGCAGCCGGGGGGTCCGCATCGGCCACCGGTTCACCGACGACGGCCAGAAGCAACGCTATTGCAAGCGGTGCGGCGGCAGCCTCGGCAACGTCGGGCCCCGCAAGCCGGCCCGCGCCAAGGCCAAGGCACACGGCCCGTGACGGCCTGGGCGCCACGGCCCGTCCGTCGAGATGACGGGGCCGCGGGCCCGCGGATCGGATCGGATCCAGGCCGTCGCGAGCCACGGGACGAAGATTCGACGAAGATACGCGAGGCCGCCCGGTGCGGCGGATACCCGCGGACGTGCTGAAGGAAAACGGGAATGGCTCGCCTGCAGGAACTCTACAAGAACGAGATCGCCAAGGCGATCGCCACCAAGTTCAACCACGACAACCCGATGGCGATCCCCAGGCTGACTCAAGATCGTCGTCAACATGGGCGTCGGCAAGGCCACCCAGGACAAGACCCTCCTGGACTCGGCCGTCGACAGCCTCAGCAAGATCACCGGCCAGAAGCCGCTGATCACCAAGGCCCGGACCTCGGTCTCGGGCTTCCGGCTCCGCGAGGGCAACGACATCGGCTGCAAGGTCACGCTCCGCGGCCGCCGGATGTACGAGTTCCTCGACCGGCTGATCTCGATCGCCCTGCCGCGTATCCGCGACTTCCGCGGCGTCAATCCCAACAGCTTCGACGGCCACGGCAACTACAGCCTCGGCCTGGCCGAGCAGGTCGTCTTCCCCGAGATCGACGCCGACCGGATGCAGCACACCCACGGCATGGACATCACCATCGTCACCTCGGCCCCCAACGACGACCAGGCCCGCGAGCTGCTGCAGGGCTTCGGCCTGCCCTTCCGCCTGCCGGCGGCGAGCGGGACCGGCGCGGTCAGGCGTCCTGAGGGCGACGGGTGGCTGTGGCTCGGAGAGCGGCGGTGGTCATCAGGATATTGACGAGCGAATCGGATCGTCTGAGCGTGGAGTAACAGCGACCATCCGGGGAAATGTTCTGTAATCGTGGCCAATGGGCATGGCTGGTTGACGGAAGGACCTCTCTTCTCGCCACGGGCCAGGAGCCACTCGCCACAACGAAGGCACGAGAGCAAAGCATGTCGACCAAGGCCCAGAAGATCAAGTCGGAGACGCCGCGGAAGTTCGCGGTGCAGCATCGCAATCGGTGCCGCCTCTGCGGGCGTCCCCGCGGCTTCTACCGCAAGTTCGGCATCTGCCGGATCTGCTTCCGGAACCTGGCCAGCCGCGGGCCTGATCCCGGGCGTGAAGAAGGCGAGCTGGTAGGACGGCTCCGCCGATACGAGGAGGCCCGGACCGAAGGGACGGACCGGGCCGATCCGCGGGGCCCCGCAACGGCGGGCCCGCGACGTTCATGAGTGGAAGGCACGTGGGCGGGCACCGGGAGCGGGCCCGCCCGAGGATCATCGGAAGACCCGACCCGCAGAACCCGACCGAGACCCCCCGCCGCTCCGACGCCGCCGCCGGCCGACCCGGACCCGATCGTCCGGACGAGTCAGCCCGGCGCCCGGCGTGACCCGCGGCGGTTGAAGAAGGCCCGTTCGCCATGATGACCGACCCGATCGCCGACATGCTCACCCGCATCCGCAACGCCGTCCGCATCGAGCGCACGATCCTGGATATGCCCGCCTCGAACATGCGGCGGGGCATCGCGCAGGTGCTCAAGGACGAGGGGTATATCTGGGACTTCGAGGAGATCGAGACCGTCCCGGCCCGGACGCTCCGCCTGCACATGAAGTACGGGCCCAACGGCGAGCGGCTGATCACGCCGGATCGACCGGGTGAGCAAGCCGGGGCGGCGGGTCTACCGGGATATCGCGACCTCAAGCCGATCCTGGGCGGCATGGGCATCCAGATCCTGAGCACGCCCCGCGGCGTGATCAGCGACCGCCGGGCCCGCGTCGAGAAGGTCGGCGGCGAGGTCCTCGCCCTGATCCATTGAGCCAGCCGGCGCGTCGGCAGCGAGACCCGGACATCATCGACGGCATCCGTCAGGACTAGAAAGCGGAGAGCGAGCTCATCATGTCGCGGATCGGACGCAAGCCCATCCCCGTGCCCCCGCCGGTGAAGGTCTCGATCGTCGACTCGACGGTCGAGGTCGAGGGACCCAAGGGGAAGTTGAGTTTCAAGCACGCCGAGGGCGTCGGCGTGAGCTACGACCAGGCCGAGCCGGCAGATCCTGGTCACCCGCCAGGACGACGAGCGGACCCACCGCGCCCTGCACGGGCTGACCCGCAGCCTGGTGGCCAACATGGTCCAGGGGGTCACCGCCGGGTACTCCAAGCGGCTGGAGATCGTCGGCGTCGGCTACCAGGCACAGCTCAAGAAGGCCAACACGATGGCGCTCCAGGTCGGCTACGCCAACCAGGTCGTGCTCGAGGCGCCGCCGGGAGTCAGCGTGACGGTGCCCGACGCGACCCATGTCGTCGTCAGCGGCGCGGACAAGCAGGCGGTCGGCCAGTTCGCCGCGATCGTCCGCGACGTCCGGCCGCCCGAGCCCTACAAGGGCAAGGGAATCCGCTACGAGGGCGAGGTCGTCCGCCGCAAGGCCGGCAAGGCCTTCGGCTCGAAGTAAGTGCATTCAACCCGGTCAGGGACGTGTTCCCGGCTCGGCCCATCCAGAGAACCGCATTCGGACAGTGACCCGACCCAGTTGAGGATCGTCCCGTGAACACGGCCAACCACCAACGGCTCGTGCAGACCCGCCGGCTCCGCCGCCAGCGGCACGTCCGCAACCGGCTCTCGGGGACGACCCAGCGGCCCCGGCTGGCGGTCTTCCGCAGCTCGAAGCACATCTACGCCCAGATGATCAACGACGAGACCGGCACGACGCTGGTCTCGGCCAGCACGATGGAGCCCGAGATCAAGGCCGCAGGCGAAGTACGGCGGCAACAAGGCCGCCGCCGACCCTCGTCGGCCGGATCGTCGCCGAGCGGGCCAAGCAGGCCGGTATTGACAAGATTTGCTTCGACCGCCGAAGCTACAAGTACCACGGTCGCGTCGCCGCGCTGGCCCAGGCCGCGCGCGAGGCGGGATTGCAGTTCTGACCGGCCGGATCGGGCGGTCCCGCCCCGGGGCGGGGTCGTGGTCGGCCGGGCTTCCGATTTTCGCCTCGAATGAACGCCGTAATGGAGGAAACCGTCCGTGTCGAGCGACGCTCGTGAACGCGATCGCGACCGTGGGGAGTGGAGCGAGAGCGTGGTCGTCGATCCGCCGATGCGCCGCGGTGGTCAAGGGTGGCCGCCGCTTCAGCTTCAATGCGCTCGTGGTCGTCGGCAACGGCCGCGGCCAGGTGGCCTGGGGCTACGGCAAGGCCAACGAAGTCCCCCCGGCGGTCGAAAAGGGCGTCAAGGACGCCCACAAGCAGATGAAGCGGGTGAACCTCAAGGGGACCACCATCCCGCACATGGTCATCGGCCGCTTCGGCGCGGCCCGGGTGCTGTTGATGCCGGCCGCGCCCGGTACGGGCGTCATCGCCGGCGGCGCCGTCCGCGCCGTCGTCGAGGCGGCCGGAGTCCGCGACATCCTCACCAAGAGCTTCGGCTCCAACAACAAGCTCAACCTGGTCAAGGCCGCCATCAATGCCCTGACCCAGCTTCGCACCAAGGACGAGATCGCTCGTCTGCGAGGAGTGGCGATCTGATGCAATTGCACGACGTCCATCAGGGCATCCAGAAGCGGAAGAAGCGGAAGCGCGTCGGTCGCGGCACCGGCTCGGGGCACGGCAAGACCGCGTCCAAGGGGCACAAGGGCCACTCCTCGCGCCAGGGCTACAAGCAGAACCCGATCGTCGAGGGCGGCCAGATGCCCCTGGCCCGTCGGGTCCCCAAGCGCGGCTTCTTCAACGGTGCCTTCAAGAAGCACTACATCATCGTCAACCTCGACGACCTCGAGACCGCCTTCGAGGCCGGCGCGGTCGTCGACGAGGCCGCGATGCGGGCCAAGGGTCTGATCAAGGGCCAGGAATTCGACGGCATCAAGGTCCTGGGCGACGGCACGCCGACCAAGGCACTCGAGGTCCACGCCACCAAGTTCAGCGCCTCGGCCGCCGAGAAGCTGGCGAAGGCCGGCGGCAAGGCGGTCGTCGTGCCGTACATGCCGCACGCCGCCGCAAGGCGGCCAAGGCCGAGGCGGCCGGCGGCGGCTGACCGATATTCGATCAGTTGGGTCGCCCCCGGTGAGCCGGCTCGAGCCGGTCGCGTCGAGGAGTCTACGGGCGCAAGGATGCCATGGAGGTATCGGGTATGAGTCCCGAACTGGACGAGTTCGGCATCGACCAATTGAGCATTCCGGAACGCCTTGAGCTGATCGGCCGCATCTGGGACACGTTCCCCGACGACGCGGAGCTGCCGCTTCCCGACTGGCACATCCGTCAATTGGAGCGGCGGTTGGCCGATGCCGATGCCGATCCTGCCGCTGGCATACCGCGGGAGACGGTCAAGTCCCGCCTGCTGGGACGGTCATGAGCCTTCCGGTCCTGGTTTGCCCGTAAGCCGAGCAGGATCTCTTCGAGGCCCGGGCCTGGTACAACCACCGTAGCCAGGGGTCTGGCGATGAGTTCATCGTGGCCGTTTCGACAGTCCTGGACAGGCTGGGAGAGATGCCCGAGTTGTACGCGGTCGTCTGGCGAGACGTCAGGAGATGCCGGACGAAGCGGTTCCCCTACATAATTTATTATCGAGTTCTTGCGGATCGCGTCGAGGTCCTGGCGGTGCTTCACGGAAGCCCAGACCCGTCGGTCTGGCGTTCTCGAGCGTGAACTCCGACGATTTCTGCTGCTTCCACGAGATCGGAGTCCTGCCGGGCTCGGAGAGATTTGACGATCTCGGCGTCGAATGATCAGGAAGATCGCTGAGACTGGATGATTCCCGCCGGGGCTCGCGAGGGAGCCGGCAAACAGGAGACGATCGCGTGGATAAGCTGCTCACCATCTTCAAGGTCCCCGAGCTCCGGCGGAAGATCCTTTTCACCGCCGTGCTCCTGGCCATCTACCGGATCGGCTTCTACATCCCCCTGCCCATCGTCAACCAGAGCTCGCTCAAGAACTGGGAGGAGGGCCAGAAGGGCGCCGCCGGCTCGGTGTTCGGCACGGTGGCGATGTTCGGCGGCACCTCGATCGGCATGAGCACGATCTTCGGCCTGGGGATCATGCCGTATATCTCGGCCTCGATCATCTTCCAGCTCCTGGGCAGCGTGGTCCCCTCGCTCGAGGCCATGATGAAGGAGGGGGAGAGCGGCCGAAAACGCATCAACGAATACACGAGATACGCCACGGTGGGCCTGTGCGCCATCCAGAGTGCCTTCTGGGTGCAGTACATGATGAGCCCGAACATGAACGTGGTACTACCGGCGTATCGGGGCTTCTGGCCAGGGTTGGTGTGCGTCTGTATCATGACGGCCGGCACGATCTTCCTGATGTGGATCGGCGAGCAGATCGATGAGTACGGGATCGGCAACGGGATCAGCCTGCTGATCATGGCGGGGATCCTGGCGCGGCTGCCGGTGGCCCTCAAGAAGCTCTGGGACGAACTCGACCATCGAAGCTCTCGCCCGAGGCCGGCAAGCTACGGCATCCTCCACGATCCTGACATTGCTGGCGTTATTCATAGCTGTCGTGGTCGGCGTGATCGCGATTACCGAGAGCCAGCGGCGGATCCCGACCCAATCGGCCAAGCACGTGCGGGGCCGGCGGGTGTTCGGCGGCACGCGTCAGTACCTGCCGCTGAAGGTGAACCAGGCCGGCGTGATGCCGATCATCTTCGCCTCCAGCCTGCTCATCTTCCCCCGTTCGTGTTCAACCAGCTCGACCGCGCGACCTCGGGCTTGCGCTCCGACCGATGGACGATCGGGTCGGTCTTCGCCGGGATCTTCGGCGAGCTCTCGAGCGCCTTCCAGCGGCAGAGCTACATCTACACGGTCTTCTACATCATCCTGATCTACTTCTTCTGCTACTTCTGGACGGCCATCACCTTCAACCCCAAGGACATGGCCGAGAACCTCAAGGACTACGGCAGCTTCATCCCGGGCTACCGGCCGGGCCGCCGCACCGCCGACTACCTCGAGAACGTGATGCTGCGGATCACCTACGTTGGCGCGGCGTTCCTGGTCGCTGGTGGCGGTGATCCCGTCGATGGTGCAGTCGGCCCTCCAGGTGGACTGGACGGTCGCCTCATTCCTGGGGGGACCGGGCCTGCTGATCGTCATCAGCGTCTGCCTCGACCTGGTGCAGAAGATCGACAGCCACCTGGTCATGCGGAACTACACCGGGCTCGTCAACCGGCGGTGACGGATCGCCGCCGGCCCTTTGCAAAGCCGCCGGAGGCGGTTATCCTGGAAGATCGAGGCCGCCGGATTGGGATGCGAGTCGGTCGGGCCCCGCCGTACCCCGCCTGGGCCGTGGCGTATAATGAATGTGGCACAGAGTCGGGCCGGGTGGTGTCGGGCGTTGAAGGTCGGGCCGCATCACGAGGAGCGCAGCGACGTGTCGTCTCATCGAGGCATGGCATCCCGTCCCGTCTTCCCGCTGCTGTCCGGCCTGGGGCGTCGCCCGAAGGCGGCGAGCGGCTCTCGCGTCGAATCGTCGCCCCCGGTAATCAAGCTCAAGAGCCCGCGCGAGATCGCCCTGATGCGCGAGGCGGGCCGGGTGGTGGCCAAGGCGCTCGACGAGGTCCGGCGGATGGCCGTGCCGGGCGTCACCACCGCCGAGATGGATGCGGCCGTCGCCGCGATCTTCCGCGAGCACGACGCGACCCCGCTGTTCCTGGGCTATCCCAGCTCGGTCAAGGGGAAGCCGCCGTTCCCGGCGGTGATCTGCTCCAGCGTCAACGAGCACGTGGTCCACGGCATCCCCAACCGCCGCCCGCTCCAGGAAGGCGACATCGTCTCGGTCGACACCGGCTGCAAGATCAACGGCTGGTGCGGCGACTCGGCGGTGACGCTGGCCATCGGCCCGGTGCGTCCCGAGATCCAGAAGCTGCTGGACGTCACCAGCGAGACCCTCGAACCTGGCCATCCGGGCCATGGCCCGCTGCCGGTACTGGTCGGAGGTCGCCAGCCTGATGGAACGGTTCGTCAAGAGCCAGGGCCTCTACGTCGTCGAGCAGTTCGTCGGCCATGGCATCGGCCAGGACGATGCACGAGGACCCGCAGGTCCCCAATTTCGTCAGCTCGGCGCTGCGGAAGCACGACATCCGGCTCGAGCCGGGCGTGGTGCTGGCGATCGAGCCGATGGTCGCCCTGGGCACCAAGGACGTGCGGACCCTCGGCGACGGCTGGACCGTCGAGACCAAGGACCGACGCCCCAGCGCCCACTTCGAGCACACCGTCGCCATGACGCCCGAGGGCCCCCGCGTGCTGACCTACCTGGAAGATTGAAGACCCCGTCGTCGCCGGGCCGAAGGCGACGAGGAGACTGGTTGTTCGTCGGGACGCTGGATGTGACGCCGCCCGGGGAATTCGCGAGAATTCCGCCATCGGCAAGGTCGCCTCTTGCATCCTGTCGGCCTTCCGAGTAAATTGGCTAAATTCGGCTTCGGCCCGGGCACATGACGAATGGAAGCTCGCTCGAACGCCGGTCCCTCTGGAGGGGGCCAGGCGGCGATGGAACTATCTCTGCGAAGCGAAGTCAGAACCATGAAAGTGCGATCGAGCGTCAAGCGGATCTGCGAGAACTGCAAGGTCGTCCGCCGCCAGGGCAAGGTGTACGTGATCTGCACGAATCCCCGCCACAAGCAGCGGCAGGGCTAGGCGGATCGAGCGGCCTCCTGCCGGCTGTTCGGGGCCGACGACCGACCCCGGTGCCCCTGGCTGGCCGCGATCGTCGGGCTTTCCTGCCGGCAAGAGCCTTCACGCAATACGTACGGAGATTGGACGGATGCCTCGTATCCTGGGTGTGGATATCCCCAACGACAAGCGAACGGTGATCTCGCTGCAGTACATCTACGGGATCGGCCCCCATCTGGCCGAGGTGCTGTGCGAGCGGACCGGGATCGATCGCGAGAAGCGGGCGCGACATGAGCGAGGACGACCTGGCCAAGCTGGCGGTCGCTCCTGGACAACGAATTCACGGTGGAAGGTCAGCTCCGCCGGCAGATCCAGCAGGACATCGCGCGGCTGCGCGAGATCGGCTGCTATCGCGGGCTGCGGCATCGCAAGGGCCTGCCCGTCCGCGGCCAGCGGACCCGGACCAATGCGCGGACCCGCAAGGGTCCCCGCAAGACGGTCGCCGGCAAGAAGGGCGTCAAGGAAATGCGCTGAGCGGTGCCGGGCCGTCTCAGGGCTGGGGTGGGCCGGATCGGGTTTCGCGGCACGCCGGCAATGCGAATCGGGCTGGCCCTCGCGCCAGCCCGTGCTGCCTCCCCCGGGCGTTTGGCCACGCGATTACGAGTCATCCGGCGAGCGGCTCCTCGCAGCCTCGCCCGGCCGGGGAAATCGCGGCGTCCGCCCGCCCTCCGGAATCGGCGGACGACCGGACGAACAGGTCAAAGACCCCGCGGCGCGGACCGGCCGGCGCGACGAGGTGGTGCTTGCGGGTTTCCAGTGGGATCAAAAGGCAAGGCGACAGGATCGGATCGATCGATCAGGAGAAAGTGAACCGTGGCGAAGGCCAAGAAGCGGAAGACACGACGCAACGTCAGCCGGGCGGTGGTCCACATCAAGGCGACGTTCAACAATACGACCGTGACGATCACCGACCCCAACGGCGATGCGTTGTGCTGGGCTTCGTCCGGGACCGTGGGATTCAAGGGGAGCCGCAAGAGCACCCCGTTCGCGGCGCAGCGGGCGGCCGAGACGGCCGCCGCGGCAGCCTCGAAGTATGGAGTCAAGGAGGTCGAGGTCAAGGTCAAGGGGCCGGGCTCTGGTCGCGAGAGCGCGATCACGGCGATCCAGGCCTCGGGGCTGTCGATCAAGGCCATCGAGGACGTGACCCCGCTGCCGCACAACGGCTGCCGCCCGCCCAAGAAGCGGCGCGTCTAGCGTCCCGCTCGCGTCGAGTCCCGTCGCGGATTGTCGGTCGGGGCGAGTGACACGAGCCGCCATGACGTCGCCGCGGGCCGCGGCGACGGCGACGCGTTCGCCCGTGCCGGGCGGACCCGCCAGGCGGGCCCGGCGACGGGCCGGGGCACTCCCCGTCATCCAGGGCGGCGCCAGGGCTGCCCCACCAAGACAACGCCATCAAGCGAACGCCTACCATCCACCGCCTTACGAGCTAGCGAGAGAGCCATGGGACGTCATATTGGACCGGTTTGCCGCCTGTGCCGCCGCGAGGCCACGAAGCTGTTCTTGAAGGGGACGCGGTGCGACAGCCAGAAGTGCGCCGTGGACCGCCGCGACGGCATGCCGGGGATGCACCAGTTTCGCCGCGGGAAGGCCAGCGAGTATGCCATCCGTCTGCGCGAGAAGCAGAAGGTCAAGCGGTACTACGGCATCTTCGAGCGGCAGTTCCGCAAGTACTACGCCGAGGCCGCCCGCCGGCCGGGGAACACCGGCGACGCCCTGATGTCGCTGCTCGAGCGTCGGCTGGACAACGTCGTGACCCGGCTGGGGTTCGCCCTGAGCCGGCCGCAGGCCCGGCAGATGATCACCCACGGCCACATCACGGTCAACGGCCGCAAGCTCGACATCCCCAGCTACCTGGTCCGTCCCAACGACCAGATCCAGCTCAAGAATCGCGACCACTCCCGCAAGCTGGCCACCGACAACCTGGCCCACGAGCGGGGGCCCGGCGGTCCCCGAGTGGCTCGACCGGATCAGCCAGCGACCCCCCGAGGGCCGCGTCTCCCGCCTGCCGACCGCCCAGGACGTCGGCCTGCCCGTCACTCCGCAGTTGATCATCGAGTTGTTGAGCCGCTAAGAAGAGAAGAATCGCCGCCCGGCGCGATCGATTGTCCGGCGCCTCCGAGCTTGCGATGGGGAGACATTGATGCGAATCCGTTGGCGCGGCCTCGAATTACCCAGCCGGGTCATCTGCAACCGCGAGACCCTGACCGACACCTTCGGCGAGTTCCACGTCGAGCCCTTCGAGCGCGGCTTCGGGCACACCGTGGGCAACAGCCTGCGGCGAATCCTGCTCTCCAGCCTGGAGGGCAGCGCGATCACCCGGATCAAGATCCTGGGCGTCCAGCACGAGTTCTCGTCGATCCCCGGCATGGTCGACGACATCACCGACCTGGTGCTCAATATCAAGCTCCTGGTCGTCAAGAACCATTCCGAGGCGACCAAGACCCTGCGGATCGACCGCGACCGCCGGGGCGTGGTCACTGCCGCCGATATCCTGCACGACGAGTCGGTCGAGGTCATCAACGCCGACCACATCCTCTGCACGCTGACCGACGATGTGCCATTCCACCTGGAGATGACCGTCGAGAATGGCCGCGGCTACCGGACCGCCGCCGAGGGGCACACCGACGACCTGGAGATCGGCATCATCCCGATCGACGCCAGCTTCAGCCCCGTCCATCGCGTCGAGTACCACGTCGAGAATACTCGCGTCGGCCAGCGCACCAACTACGATAAGCTGATCCTGCGGATCTGGACCACCGGCGTCCTCGAGTCCCGAGATGGCCCTGGTCGAGGCGGCCAAGATCCTGCGCAAGCACCTGAATCCGTTCGTCCAGTACAACGAGCCCGGCCCCGGCCTGCCGGCCGAGGCGCTGGGAAACGGCTCGCAGCACATGCCCATCGACGCCGAGCTCGAGCGCAAGCTCGACATGAGCCTGGCCGAGCTGGAGCTCTCCGTCCGGGCCACGAATTGCCTGGAGAGCGAGGGGATCACCACCGTCCGCCACCTCGTCAGCAAGAACGAGGAGCAGCTCCTGAACGTCCGCAACTTCGGCGAGACCACCCTCAAGGAGGTCCGCATCAAGCTGCACGAGATCGGGCTGGACCTGGGCATGAACGTGCCGGCGAAGGCATAGATCGCGGCGAGCCGTGTGTGGCGGGATCAGCTTCCCGCCCCGCCCGCCACGGCCACTCGTGGGGGCCCCTGCTCACCGACCGTGGAGCCCTCCGGCTCACTGACCACAGACCACTGACCACAGACCACTCTCTTAACCATGCGCCACCAAAAAGCCGGCCGAAAGTTCAAGCGGACCCCGTCGCATCGCCGGATGCTCCTGCGCAACCTGGCCACCGCGCTGCTGGAGCACGGCAAGATCCAGACGACCCTGGCCAAGGCCAAGGAAGTCCAGCCGTACACCGAGAAGCTGATCACGATGGCGAAGGACGGCTGGAACCTCAACCAGTTCCGCCGCTGCCTGGCCGTGTTGACGCAGCAAGAAGGTCGCCTACCAGCTCTTCCACGAGATCGGCCCGCGGTACAAGGATCGCCCGGGCGGATATACGCGGATCTACAAGCTGGCGAAGGTTCGCCAGGGCGACGCCGCGCCGATGGCCGTCATCTCGCTGCTCGGCGAGGGTGAGGTCGTCAAGGCCCCGGCGGCACGTCCGGCCGTGGTCGGCGCCGGCTGCACGACCCTGACCTGAGCCGGATTCCCGGCCGGGTGGACGTGAGCGGGAGACAGCACGGCGGCCCGTGTCTTCGACGCGGGCTCGCGGCCTGTTGAGATCCGATCGCCATGCGGGGACAACACGCCATGAGCCAACCCCAGCCCGCGCACGACCCTCATTGCATCTTCTGCAAGATCGTCCAGGGCCAGATCCCGTCGACCCGGGTGCTGGAAACTGACCAGGCCATCGCCATCCTGGACATTCACCCCGTGAACCCGGGCCACGTCCTGATCGTGACCCGGGGCCATCACGCCCAGCTCGCCGACCTGCCCGAGTCGATCGCCGCGCACGCCGCATCGCTGCTGCCGCGGCTCTGCCGGGCCGTCCGCGCCGCGGCCGGTGCCGACGGGCTCAACGTGATCGTCAACAACGGCCGAGCGGCCGGCCAGACGATCGACCACGTGCACTGGCACATCATCCCGCGCTTCCGGGACGACGCCGTCAACTGGCCCTGGCCGCAGGGTCAGTACGTCGGCGACGAGCTCGGCCGGATGCAGTCGCGCATCGCGCGAGAGCTCGGCGTCCAGCCGGGAGAAAGCTCGGACGCAGGCTGAGTCACTCCCCGGGGCCGGCCCGGGCATCGCAACCGGAAATTCACCGGTCGCTCCGGGGTCTCTGGATCGCCTCGCGGTTGTTGCGCCTACGAGCCCGACGCGCAAGCGAGTGGATGGCTTGATCGACCCGGGGATCCACTCGCTGGCGCGTCGGGCTCGTTGATAGGGGCGCTCACTCGCTGACGCGTCGGGCTCGTATCGGCCCGATCATCCCATCGTGCGCGTAATCCCACCGCTCGGCGATTTAAAACGCGTCATCGCCGATCACGAGCCCGTCGTCGCGATGGGCCAGCCACTTCAGGACCTCGGGGTTGATCGTCGTCCTGAGAAACCGCGTCGAGCCGTCGCAGAGCACGAAGTTCACTCCCTGCGCGTGATGGCTGGAGAAGCCACCCACAAAGTACGGCGGCAGCGAGCCGCTTTGTACCAGTGACGTCACGAACTCGGCCAGGCCTTCTCCCTCATCCGCGTCCATGTCCATTGACATCCGGCCTGACCATTGGGCAAGCGCCGGGACGCGCTCATCAAGGGCGTGGCCGGTATTGCGAAGCGTGGCGCGGGTGCCCGAGGCCCAGCCCAGGGTCGTCGAGCCCAAAGCTTCGCCGGCCAGCAGCGTGTAGCCCAGCCCATCGCCAATGTCGTCGTACGCGATCCGGCTGTTCAGGAAAAGCACCCCGTGGTTATCGGCGTCAATCGGCGCCTCGACGTCGTGGTGACAGCCCATGTAGTTCATGGGGAGGGACGAGTTCGAATAAGCGGACGGGCAGAGGAAGGTGGCGATACGCGGCCGGAACGCGGTCGCGTTGGCGCTGGCGTATGCGCCCTGCGTGAAGTCGACGTGCCGGTAGATGTTCCCCTGCTCGAGGAACGGCAGGATCTGGACGACCCAGCTCATGTGGTAGCCGACGGGCAGGTTCGAGATCGGTCCCTTGTCGTTGACCACGCCCGGTGGCAATACCCCGTGCGTCGTGGCGTAGTTCCCCAGCGCGATGCCGATCTGCATCAGGTTCTTCTCGCACTGGAGCCGCCGCGCATTCTCGCGGGACGACTGCACGGCCGGCAGCAAGAGCGAGATCAGCACGCTGATGATCAAGACGACCGTCAGCAACTCGACCAGCGTGAATCCGCGGCGACGGTTCATTCGGCGGTCCCCCGGCAGGTGCGTTCAATAAGTCGAGGAATCAATGATCTCGCCGTCGGCCCGGTCGGCCAGCCACTCGAGAATCCTGGGCTCGATCGACGACTTGAGGAAGCGGATCGACCCGTCGCCGAAGGCGAAGTTACCGCCTCCCGGATGTCGGCTGGCATAGCCGCCGACATACGCGGGCGCGCCGGGTGCCGCGGTCGGTACCTCGCCCACCTGAGGCTGGTTCCCACCGGGCGAGCCGGGGACCGGGGTGGGCGTTGCCTTCGTAACCTTCGCGGCCGCGGCCCCATTGCCGGGCGTGTTGCCCGCACCGACCTGGATCGTCGGCCTCCGGCCCCGCACCGGTCCGCCGGGCATCCCATTGAGAAGGGTGCCCGTGTTCCTCAGGGTGGCGCGCGAGCCCGACGCCCACCCCTGCCCCATCCCGTCATTCAGCTTCTCGCCCAGGAAGATCGTGTTCGACGACCCGTCGGGAATGTCCTCGTACCGGATCGCGCGGTTCAGGATGAACGTCCCGTTATTGGTCACGTCGATCGGCGCCTCCAGGCTGTTGTGGCAGGCGGCGTAGTTCGTCAGGACCAGGTCGGTGGGCGTCCGGCTGATCCCCATGTCCGACGGGCAGAGGAAGCCGCGGACGACGGTCGTCCGCGTCGTCGAGTTTCGCACGTCGTGAAGGCTGACCGACAGGTTGAAATGATTGAACGTGTTGCGCATCTCGCAGTACGGCAGGATCCGGACGACCCAGCCGAACTGGTACCCACTGGCCTGGTCGAGCACCGGGCCCGAGGCGTTGACCACGCCCTGTGGGAACATCTCGTGCGCGGCCTCATAATTCTGGAGCGCCAGCGCCAGTTGCATCAGGTTGTTCATGCACGTCATCCGCCGAGCGGCCTCGCGGCACGCTTGCACGGCCGGCAGCAAGAGGGCGACCAGCACGGCGATGATCGCCATCACCACCAACAACTCGATCAGGGTGAATCCCCCGATCGGCTGGCCGGATCGTCGTGAGCCATCCGGCGGGCGAGAACCTCGGATCATGGGGACATCACCTCTCGGGAAGACACGGGGTTCGGGAGATTGTTACAACAGCAAGGACGGTGGCCACTGCGAGGAAAAGTCATCATTTCACACCGCCATCAGGCGCGCGGATCGTGATCTGGCGCGACCGTCGCAC
The DNA here is from genome assembly GCA_963771445.1 of uncultured Planctomycetota bacterium. Classification (GTDB taxonomy): domain Bacteria; phylum Planctomycetota; class Planctomycetia; order Isosphaerales; family Isosphaeraceae; genus JAKAUH01. The sequence continues at coordinate 307,908 of CAVYTQ010000014.1, forward strand.
GCGACGGACGGCATCGAGCGGGTAGTCGGCCCGGACGCGGATCGTCCGCTGGCTCGATCCCTGGCGATCCCGCTCGACGTCGATCTGCACCGAGGCGCCGTCGGCCGAGTCGAGGGCGGGGGCGTCGATCGGCCAGGTCTCGCCGGTGTAGCCGGGATCACCGTCGAGGCGAGCGATCGCGCGGCGAATGCCGGCCTCGGCGAGCCAGTCCGCCTGGAGCCGGCGCTCCTGCGCCCTCGCCTCGTCGCGCCGGGCCAGGCCGGTGCGCAGCAGCGAGACGGCGATCATCATCAGGACCACCAGGCTGATCAGCACGACGACGGAGAGGAATCCCCGCCGCGGCCGTCGAGTCGTCGAGTCGATCATCGCGCCGGCGCTCCCTTCCGCGTAGCAGTAGGCTCGATCCGGTCCTTGCCGACGAGCGCCAGGACCTCGATCGGCTTCGGCGGATCGTGCCGCCCTTTCCGTCCCTCGTGGACCAGGACCAGCGCCAGGAACCGCCGCGGTCCGTCGTCGCGGCGCTCGAACCGTACCGAGCGATCGCGACCCAGCACGTACGACTCGCGACGCGCCGCCTTGCCCCCGACCGACTCGATCCGATCGACCCGTCCGGGATGGACCTCGTAGGCGACCGTGACCCGGGCGTCGCGAACGAGGCGAACGCCGATCGCCCCCGAGAGCTGCATGCCGTCCCCGTCCCCGCCGTGGACGTCCTCGCGGAACTGCTCGGCAAGTCGGGCGAACGCCGCCGCGGCACTCCGCTGCGCCTGGCTCTGTGCGGCGACGCGCCAGAGCGTCTGCATCGAGACCACGCAGATACCCAGTATGACCGAGGTGCCCGTGATGACCGCGATCATCTCAATCAGCGAGATCCCGCGGCGCCCGGCGCGATCGACGAATGTCCCCTCGCAGGGCGCCTCATGGCTGGACCCTCCCTCGCGACCGTTCGATCCAGGTGACGAGCCGGACGGGTGCCTCCCATCCGCCGGACGTATCCTTCCACCGCAGGCGGACGGCGATCCGCCGCGACGACCGGCCCGTCCCGGCGGAGTCCTCGCGGACATTCACGCTCAGCTCGGCGCCCGGCAGCGAGGCCGCCGACTCGGGCGAGACCTGCAACTCGCGGGCGTGCGCCTCGTTGACCTCGTCGAACGGGAGCGCGGTGATCCGCTCCATGGCGTTGGCCACCTCGACCACTGCCCGCTGCCGACGCTCGGCCGCCCGCCGCTGCTGGCCGACCTGGCCCAGGACCTTGACGGTCAGCGACAGGATGACGGCCAGCACCACGGTCGAGATCATCATCTCGGCCAGCAGCGAGCCCCGGCGGGTCGAACGGGCGTTTTCTTTTGCATAGGCGCTCATCGGCGTCGTCAATCCACCAGGGTATAGATCAGATGAACCAGTGGCAGGAACAGTCCGATGCACACAAACGCCACCACCAGTCCGACGGCGATCACGATCAGCGGTGACAGCATCTGGGTCACGACCTGGATGCGAAGCTGCTGCCGCCGCTCGGCGGTATCGGCCAGCTCACGGCAGGCCCAGGCGAGGTTGCCGACCGTCGACGCCGAGGCGAGCAGCTCGGCGTCGGCCCGTCGCATCACGCCCGTCCGCCACAGGGTTTCGATCCAGTCGGCGCCCAGGCGGACGCTCAGCAGGGCCTTCGCCAGCCGGCGGCGAACCCACTTCGCCGGGTAGTGCTCGGCCATCACCGACAGCGCCGAGGCAATCGGCCGGTTCGCCTCGATCGCCAGCGAGAGCGTCCGCAACACCGAGCGCCGTGTGCCGGCGGGGAAACAGCCGGTCGAAGAACGCGACCCGGTAGTTCATCCACCCGCCGAACGACAGCGGGACGTACAGCAAGGCGGCGAGCTCGCAGGACACGATCAGCACGAAGATCTCGGGGTTGTTGTCGATCCAGTCCACGAGGGCGAGGGTCCGGACAGTTGGCCAGGGCAGCCTGACGCCGAAATCGGCGAAGATGGACGGGAAGGCCCCGACGACCCGCCGGGGCGTCAGGTTGAGAGAGGCCAGCACGGCCTCGCCGGCCAGCAGGACGATCAGGAAATAAGCCGCCCGCGTCGCGATCGCCGACCATGCGGCGAGCTGGGTGGCACGCGCCACGCCCGTCAGCCGCAGGGCCCGGTCGAGCATGCCGGTCTCGTGGCCGACCCGAACCAGCAAGAGCGCGTCGCGCGAGACGGCGCGGCGGGGATACTGGAGGGCATCGGGCAGCGGGACGCCGGACTCGAGCGACGCCGCGATCTGCGCGACCCGCCGGCGCGACAGGCCGCCGAACTGGTCGGCGAACGCCGCGACGGCCGGGCCCAGCGGCATTTTTCGCTCGGCGGCGATCCCGAGGATCGACAGCAGCGCATCCTGGCGCGTCAGCCGCAGCCGCGCCGTGACGAACCCCGCCGTCATGATCGCCACGATCACCGCGATGGCCAGGATGACCAGCAACAGGTTGCCCAGCGTCACCCACATCCAGCAGGCGATCGCGATCCCCACGATCAGGAGCATCATGTGGCTGAGCCGCCACGGCTCCCCGGGGACCGGGCGGACGACGTCAACTCCCTTCACCGCGGCCCGCGTCGTCCGCGGCTCCGCCCGATCGGCGTCGCGTGCGGGTGGACCCGCGGCCGTCAGGGCGACGGGATCTACGGCGGCGTCTGCGCCGGGACCGAGCACAGGCGGTGCGACAGGGCTCCAGGAGGATTCAGGGTCCGGCTCTCGACTCACGCCCATCTCACCCTTCGGATTCACCAGTTCTGCGTGCCGACGATCCTCATGAGCGGGAACACCAGTCCCACGACGATGAGGCTAACGCCCGCGAGGACCAGGAAGAAGCACGCGAAGCTGACCAGGGTCGCGGCGAACGCGGCCCGCGCCGACGCCCGCGCCGCGAACAGCTCGCCGGCCATGTGGAGCACCGAGGCCAGCGCGCCGCGTTCCTCGCCCCAGCGGAGCAGCCGACTCAGGCCGGGCGGAAGCTCGCGGCGCCGCGCAGCGGCGTCGCCGAGTCCCTGGCCCGCCTCGACGCCATCCGCCATGTTCCGCGAGGCGATCGCCAGGCGATCGTGCTGCACCCCCTCGCCGGCAAGCCGCAGCGCCTCGGGAAGCGGCAGTTGATGCTCGAGCAGGATCGCCAGCAGGTGGCAGAACTCCGACATCGCCGTCCACCGCCAGACGCCGCCGATCAGCGGCACCGCGCTCGCCATGCCCCGTGCGACGGCCGCCGGCAGCAGCCACCACCCGGCCAGGACCGCAACCGCGAACGTCCCGGCGATCAACGCCAGCCCCGGCCAGAGCGGCGCCGTGGCCGCGGCGAACTGGATGATCACCAGGTCCGTCGGCGTGAATCCATAACCGGCTTCGCGGTAAAGGGCCTGGAACTGCGGCAGCACGAAGATCCCCACGAACGCGAAGACCGCCAGCGTGAGGAGCAGAGTCACCACCGGATAGGCCAGCTTCAGCCAGAGCCGGCGCCTCAGCTCGACGCCGACGGTCGTGAAGCCGGCGAACTCGCCCAGCACCTCGCCGAGTCGTCCGCTCCGGATCCCCGCCAGCATCAGCCCGCGAAGGTGCGGCGGGATCCGGTCCTCTCTCCCGCGACGGCCTGCTCCAGCGGCCGGCCCGATTCGAGGTCGTGCGCCAGGTCCCGAAGGGCGCGGCGAAGCCGTCCACGCGGCAGCTCCTCGGCCAGCGCCGACAGGCTCGGCGCCAGCGGGAGCCCGGCACGCGCCAGCCCGGCGAGCTGCGCCGAGAGTTCCAGCGCCTCCGGGTCGCTCAGCCGCCCCTCGGGCCATTCGCCGCTGGTTCGCCAGTCCTTCGTCATCCCGCCCTTTCCTTCGGTGGAAATTCGTTTCCGTTTGTTCAACCGGCGGACAGGCCGTTCATGATCTCGATCAGCGGCAAGAACAGCGAGAGTGCATAGACCGCCCCCGCGCCGACGCCCACCACCAGCGTGAGGATGATCGGCAGGAACAGCGCGATCTGATCGGCGCGGTATCGCGCCCGCTTGCGGTACAGCCCGGCCATGTGCCGCAGCGACGCATCGAGCGAGCCCTGCGCCGGCCCGCTCGAGAGCGTCCACCTCAGCATCGGCGGGAACGCCCGCGGCCCCGCCGCGTTCACCGCCTCGGCGATCGGCTCGCCCCGCGATACCGCCTCGGCCGTCCGGCGGGCGCCGTCGGCCAGCCGGGGCGTTCCGGCCGCCTCGCCGGCCAGCACCAGGGCCCGCGGATAGGGTACCCGATGCTCGAGCATCAGGGCCAGCAGCTCGGCGAAGCTCGCGGCCTCGTAGTCGGCCAGGAGCGGACCCATCCAGGGGACCAGTCGCAGTCCGCCCCACACGCCGCCGCGCAGCCCCAGCGTCGGTCCCCGACCGCACCCACACGATCCCCAGCACGACGACCACGATCGGCCCGATCGGCCACCAGTAGGGCACCGTCGTCCCCAACCGATCCAGCCAACGGACCGGCCAGGCGGCCGCCAGACCCAGGCCCTCGAACGCCGACACGAACCGCGGCACCACCAGCCCGACCAACCCGATGAACAGCAGGTAGGCCATGCAAACCACCAGGCCCGGATACCACAGTGCCAGGCCGATCGCGGTGCGCGTCTCGGTCAGGCCGCGGATGTAGCGCGTCAGGCCCTCCAGCGCCGCGGGGAGCTGCCCGGCCCGCGTCCCCGCCTCGACGACCGCCCGGTACAGGGGCGGGATCGCCATGCGCTCCGACTCCAGCGCCTCGACCCAGCTCCTCGCCCCGGTTCAATCGACGAGCCAGCACGCCCGCGATCCGACCCAGCCGACCCCGCACATCGCCGCCCGCGTCGAGCAGCCCGCGATCCAGCGGCACCCCGGCCCGCACCAGCGCGGCGATCTCTTCGTTGAGGGCCAGCAACTGGTCCAGCGTGATCGGACCCGGCGGCCTCACGCCCTGCTCCCCGTCCCCCATGGCACGTCCGTCTCCTGCCTCTGACAATTGTGGCAGCTACCATGACATCACAGCCGGCGGGGGCTGTCAAGGGCCTGTCTTTGCGGGCTTGAGCGCCTCACGGTTGCGTTGCGCTACGAGCCCGACGCGCCAGCGAGTGGATGGCCTGATTGGCTCGGGGCATCCACTCGCTGGCGCGTCGGGCTCGTATCGAGTGGATCGTCCCATTGTGCGCAATCCAACCGTCTGGCGCCCTAGCTCCGTCGCGTGGGGGGCGTGGCCAGGCCGAGCGAGCGGCGGGCCTCGGCGGGCGAGGTCAGGCCCGCCTCGATCGCGGCGATCGCGCGTTCCCAGCGATGGACCATGCCGGCCTCGGCGGCGATCGGCTCCAGACGGCGGACATCGGCGCGCTCGAGGATGGCGCGGCCGATCGCCTCGGAATCGGGCACGAGCATCTCGGCCAGCAGCAGGCGGCCCGAGGTAGCCGGTGCGTCGGCAATCGTCGCAGCCGCGGGGGACCCTGGCGACCGACACCGGCAGGCCGAGCAGGTCGTCGGGGCGGCGCGACGGCTCGGCACAGGCGTCGCACAACCGGCGGAGCAATCGCAGCGCGACCACGGCGCGCAGGCCGCTGCGGACGGCATAGGGCTCGATGCCCATGTCGAGCAGTCGGCCGATGACCTCGCAGGCGCCTCCCGCGTGGAACGTGGTGAGCGTCAGGTGGCCGGTGAGCGCCGGCCTGAAGGGCGATCTCGGCGGTCGATCGGTCACGGACCTCGCCGATGGCGATGACCTCGGGATCCTGGCGGAGCAGCGACTCGGAGTCCGACCTCGAGAGTCATCCCGGCGGCCGGGTTCACCTGCGACTGCGCGACGCCCGGGACGATCGCCTCGACGGGGTCCTCGAGGGTGGCCAGGCTGCGCTCGCCGGGCCGACGTGCGGCCAGCTCGCGGAGGCACGGCGTAGAGGGTGGTCGTCTTGCCGCTGCCGGCCGGCCCGGCCAGCACGATCGCGCCGGAGGTCTCCTCGAGGGCCAGCGAGAGGCCGACGGCAACATCGCTCCGGCAGGCCCAGGTCGTCCAGTCGGAGGAATCGTCCGGGCGTCGCGAACATCCGCACGACGGCCTTCTCGCCGAACACGGTGGGGAACGTCGAGAGCCGCATCTCGACCTCGCCCGGTGTGCCGCGAATCCGGCCCTCCTGGGGCACGTCGGTCCGATAGGTGAGCAGCTCGGCCATGACCTTGAGCCGGGCGATGACATTGGGCGCCAGCCTGCGCGGGGATCATTGCGACCGGCTGGAGCACGCCGTCGATCCGCCAGCGCAGCTCCATGCCCTCGCCGCCGGACTGCCAGTGCACGTCACTAACCCCGGCCCGCTGAGCCCCGGCCAGCACGAGGTCCACCACCTCGGTCGCATACCGCGCCCCCGCCGGGTCGAGACGGGCCAGGGATTCGTTCAGCGTTTCCGGCGACATGGATGGTCGGGCCCGTAAAGAGCGGTCTAGGCGGTGGTGATCCCGCGTCGGATCGCGGCGATCGATAAGCCTCGACCCTTGAGCGGTATCCTAGGGTCAAGTATCGTTGCATGATCAGTAAAGACTGGAATAGTCACCGGCAATACGAATCGAGAAATTCATGAACCACAGAGGCACAGAGACACAGAGTTCGGAAGAGAGAGATCCCTTGAGCGAAGCCGTGATCGGTGCCGCGATCGAGGTTCATCGGGCGCTGGGGCCCGGACTGCTGGAATCGGCGTACGAGCAATGCCTCCGTCACGAGCTGACGATCCGGGGCATCGAACATCTGGGTCAGGTGGAATTGCCGGTGTATTACAAGAACGTCCGGCTCGATTGTGGCTACCGGATGGACATCGTGATCCCGGACAGGCTCATCGTCGAGTTGAAGACCGTCATCGACTTCCACCCGATCCATTACGCCCAGCTCCTGACCTACCTGCGCCTGACCGGCATCCGCCATGGCTTGCTGCTGAACTTCAACGTTCCCCTGCTGAAGGAAGGCGTGAAGCGGATGGCCCTTTGATCGCCCCTCTTCCGAACTCTGTGCCTCTGTGCCTCTGTGGTTCAAATCTTCATCAGAGCTTTCATGGCCTGCTGCTGAACTTCAACGTCCCCCTGCTGAAGGAAGGCGTGAAGCGGATGGCGCTTTGATCGCCCCTCTTCCGAACTCTGTGCCTCTGTGCCTCTGTGGTTCAAATCTGAATACGATCCCTTACGGTCTCCCAGGCTTCTGCGTCGCCGCGGCGGCTTCCTTGCGCTGGTTGATGGCCGGGCGGGCGTTCAACCTTCCAGCGGCCCTCGACGCGTCGCAGGCGGATAGGCATGGGTGCACCCTCCGGCAGCAAGAGCGGACGGTCCGCGCCCACCTCGTCGGGCTTGACTGCGATCACGATCCCCTCGGGGCTGCGGAACCGGTCGCCCGCCTTGAGCCGCCGGATCTTCATCTCCTTCGCCAGGGTGGCGCATGCGATCGATCACCTCGGCCGGCGCCGGCTGGTCGCGCACCAGCCAGTCGAGCTCGGGGTCCGGCAGGGTGACGGCGCTGCAGGGCTGCCTCGTCGTGCGCGACGGCCGCGACCATGAACTTCCGAATCGCCTCCTCGGGCGTCGCGTCGGGCGTCTCCGCGCGGCCCGCGGCCGCGGGATCGCCCTTGGCCATCGCGCCGTCCCTGCCCGCGTCGGGCGTGAAGGCGAACGATTCGAGGAACCGGTCGGCCTCGCGCGGGAGCGGCTGCTCGGGCGAGGTCGTCACCGTCACCACGTAGTAGGAAGCACCCCTGAGGAAATGCCGCGTCAGGTGGCTTACCGTTCCGTTGGCCCGCGGCGACGCCGTCTGGTACTCGAATTGTTGCCCGACGACATCCCCGACGGTGACCTGGCTCTCGCGGACGAGCTTCGCCTGGCCCTGGAGATACGCTTGCTTCTGCTGCTCCAGCCGCTGGGCGACCTGGAGCACCGGGAACGGCCGCGAATACCGGGTCCGCTGGACCACGTACATGCAGCCCCCCGACCGGGCGTAGTACGTCTTCTGCTCGACGTCCCCGCCCACGCTCGGCGAAATCTTGGTCTGCTCCGTCGGCTTCGCCGGGAACTCGGCCCGGAAATCACGCTCGCGCGGGTTGTACGCGGTCCACGTCGATGCCTTCGGCTGCGCGGCATCCTGGTACGATAAACCCAGGCTCAGGCCAACGATCGTGATCGCGACGGAAATGGTCGCCACGGAGCACCGTCCTTTCTCGGTCCGGGACTCCATGAGTGCGTACCATATGCCGCCCGGTGCGTGCAACCCACCTGGTTACCTTCGTGTGTGGGTCTCCGTCGTGGCCAGGCGTCCGCCAATCGCGACACGGACATCCGGTTTTCCTCGCTCCGACGATCTGCTACGATGTGCCTGATCCTTGCGGACCGTCCGCTCAGGCGGTTTCCATGCAATGATGGCGCAAGAATTGCGGCATGATAGCAACGCCCACGACGCCTGTTGGCGATGATCCTATCTCCTTGATCTGACAATGATGCAATCACTGATTGAGGTTATCATTGCCCCTTCGGCGACGGAGGGCTCGCGGGCGTGGTCTGGTCATGAGCGGCGACGAAGGGACCGGGGGCAAGATCCGGCGAACAGCCGGGGGTGCGGGTGATGAGCGAGGTGGAAGCGGGGACCGTCGGGCGAGAGCCGGCCCTGATCGACAGCGAGGAGCGATTCCGGCTCTTGATCGAGGGCACGCGCGACTATGCCATCTACATGCTCGATCTCGACGGCACCATCGTGAGCTGGAATAGCGGCGCCGAGCGGATCAAGGGCTATTCCCACGTCGAGGCGGTCGGCCAGCATTTCTCGATCTTCTACACACCCGAGGATCGGGAGGCGGGCAAGCCCGAGCACGACCTGGCGCAGGCCCGCGCGGAAGGGCGGGTCGATGAGGAAGGTTGGCGGGTGCGCAAGGACGGGATTCGGTTCTGGGCGGCGTCCTGCTCACGGCCCTCTACGACAGCGAGGGGCAGCTCACCGGCTACGGCAAGGTGACCCGCGACCTGACCGATCGCCGCGCCGCCGAGGAGACGTTGCGGAGCAGCGAGGAGATGCACCGCCTGCTCGTCGACCGCGTGCGGGAGTACGCCATCTTCATGCTCGATCCGCAGGGGAACGTCCAGACCTGGAATAGCGGCGCCGAGCGGATCAAGGGCTACCGCCACGACGAGATCATCGGCCGGCACTTCTCGACGTTCTACACCGACGAAGACCGGCTGTCGAGGAAACCCCAGCGCGAGCTGGAGATCGCCCTGGTCGAGGGGAAGTACGAGGAAGAGGGATGGCGGGTGCGCAAGGACGGCTCGCTCTTCTGGGCCAGCGTCCTGATCACCACGCTGCGCGACGAGAAGGGCGGATTGCGCGGGTTCGGCAAGGTGACCCGCGACCTGAGCGAGCGTCGGCTGATGGAGCAGCGGCTGATGGACAAGAACGCCGCGCTCGAGAACGCGCTGCCTGGCCAAGGACCGGTTCCTGGCGACGATGAGCCACGAGCTCCGGACGCCGCTCAACGCCGTCATCGGCTACACCGGGACCCTGCTGATGAAGCTCCCCGGCTCGCTCAATACCGAGCAGGAGAAGCAGCTCCGGATCGTGCAGAACGGCGCGCGACATCTCCTGTCGCTCATCAACGACCTGCTCGACCTGGCCAGGCTCAATTCGGGCAAGATCGACGTCCGCCGCGAGCACGTGTCCGCCGGCGATGTCCTGGAGGAGGTGGCGACCACGCTCCGCCCGATCGCGGCCGCCCGCGGGCTCGAGCTGTCGGTCGGCTCGGTGGCCGAGGACATCGTCCTGTCCTCCGACCGCCGCGCGGTGAGCCAGATCCTGCTCAACCTCGGCAACAACGCTTGCAAGTTCACCGAGCGCGGGACCGTGCGCCTCGAATGCTTGCGCTCGCCGCTGAACCCCGGCGAGATCGAGTTCCGCGTGACCGACACCGGCATCGGCATCAGGCGCGACGACCTGGCGCGGCTGTTCCAGCCGTTCGTGCGGCTCGACGACGACGAGGGCGACCGCAACGGCAGCGGATTGGGCCTGCACCTCAGCGGGCGGCTGGCCGAGCTGCTCGGCGGCCGGATCGTCGTCGAGAGCGAGTTCGGACGGGGCAGCCGTTTCACCCTGACCCTGTCGGAGGGATGACCGTTGGCGGCCCGCGTGCTCCTGATCGAGGACAACCCGCCCAGCCTCGAGCTGATGTGCTACCTGCTGGCACACTTCGGCCACACGCCGATCCGCGCGCGCGACGGGCTGGCGGGGCTCGAGGCCATGCGGCTCGAGCGGCCCGACCTGGTCCTCTGCGACATCGACCTGCCCAAGCTCGACGGCTACTCGCTGGCCACGCGGGCCAAGGCCGACGTCGAGCTCCGCGCCATCCCCCTGATCGCCGTGACCGCACTGGCGCTGGTCGGCGACCGCGATCGCGCCTTCCGAGCCGGCTTCGACGGCTACCTGTCCAAGCCGATCGAGCCCGAGACGTTCGTCCGCGATGTCGAGCAGTTCCTGGGGCGGCGTAAACCCGATTGAGAGGCGAGGTCCAGACGACATGGCCACGATCCTGGTCGTCGATGATCGCAAGGTCGACCGCGAGTTCCTGGCGACGATCCTCCGCTACGGCCGCCACGTCGTGCACGAGGCCGCCGACGGCGAGCACGCCATGTCGCTGGCCCGCGCCATCCGCCCCGACCTGATCGTCGCCGACGTCCTGATGCCGCGGATGGACGGATTCCGCATGCTGCGCGAGCTCCGCGGCGACCCCGATCTGGCCCGGATCTCGGTGCTCATCTATTCCGCGTCGTACGACAGCCGCGAGTCGCAGGAGCTGGCCGCCGGCTACGGCGTCACCGTGCTGGCCAAGCCCTCCGAGCCCGAAGCGATCCTCCGCGCCGTGGCCCTGGCGCTCGAGAGACCCACGGCTTCCGCCGAGCTGCCGCCGGAGGAGTACGATCGCCGGCACCTCCGCCTGCTGGGCGACAAGCTCTACGAGCGGACCCTGGCCCTCGAAGACGCCAACCGCCAGCTCACCGCGCTGGTCGAGGAGCTGCGCGCCGAGGTCGAGAGCCGCAGGCGAGCCGAGGCCGCCGCGGCCGAGCAGCGCGAGTGGCTCGGCGTCGTGCTCTCGAGCATCGGCGACGCCGTGATCGCCACCGACGACCGGGCCCTGGTCTCGTTCCTCAACCCGGTTGCCGAGGAAATGACCGGCTGGTCCCGCGCCGACGCGGTCGGCCGCCCCCTCGCCGAGGTCTTCCGCATCATCAACGAGGATCATCGCCGGGCGGTCGAGTCGCCCGTCGCCCGCGTCCTGCTCGATGGGGTCGTCGTCGGGCTGGCCAACCACACGGTCCTCGTCGCCCGCGACGGCACCGAACGCCCCATCGACGACTGCGCCGCGCCCATCCGCGACGCCGAGGGCCGGATGATCGGCGTCGTCCTCGTCTTCCACGACGTCACCGCCCGCCGCGACCTCGAGCGCGAGCTCCGCGACCGCGCCGAGCGGCTCGACGAGGCCGGCCGCCGCAAGGACGAGTTCCTGGCCATGCTCGCCCACGAGCTGCGCAACCCCCTGGCCCCGATCCGCAACAGCCTCTACGTCCTCGAGGTCAGCCCGCACGAGCCGGCGGTCGTCGAGGAGATGCGCGACATCATGCGCCGCCAGATCGAGCACCTCGTCCGGCTGGTCGACGACCTGCTCGACGTCTCGCGGATCACCCGCGGCGTGATCACGCTGCGGAAAGAGCGCATCGATCTGGTCGAGATCCTCCGCCAGTCGCTCGTCGACCACCGCAGCCTCGCCGAGATCGCCGGGCTGGCGCTGACCGACGAATTCCCCGGCTCCCCCGTCTGGCTCGACGCCGACCCCACGCGGCTCAAGCAGGTGGCCGACAACCTCCTGAACAACGCGCTCAAGTTCACCGAGCGCGGCGGCACGATCGCCGTTCGGATCGAGCAGGACGCGGCCGCGGGCCTGGCGTTGCTCTCGATTCGCGACACGGGCATCGGCATCGAGCCCGAGGTCCTGCCCCGGATCTTCGAGCCGTTCGCCCAGGCCGACCGCAGCCTCGACCGCAGCCGGGGCGGGCTCGGCCTGGGGCTGGCGCTCGTCCGGGGGCTCGTCGACCTGCACGGCGGCAAGGTCCACGCGACCAGCGACGGGCCCGGCCTCGGCGCCGAGTTCGTCATCCGGCTGCCGGTCGTTCCCACGAGCCCGTCCCGGGCCTCCGCCGATCCGGGGCCGCCCACGACGACCCGCCGCCGTCGCCTCCTGCTGATCGAGGACCATCGCGACTCCGCCGAGACCCTCCGCCGCATCCTGACCATGCGCGGCTATGACGTCACCATCGCCCACAGCGGCCCCGCGGGCATCGCCGAGGCCACGACGCTCACCGCCCGACGCCATCGTCTGCGACATCGGCCTGCCCGGCATGGACGGCTACGCGGTCGCCGGAGCCCTCCGCTCCGAACCCGCCCTGGCCCATTGCCGCCTGATCGCGCTGTCGGGCTACGGCCGCGAGGAAGACCTCCGACGCGCCCTCGCCGCCGGCTTCGACGACCATGTCGTCAAGCCCGCCAGCCCCGATCAGCTCATCCAAAAAATCGAGGGCCAGCAATAATCGTCCCGTCGGCAATCACGCCAAACAAGAACCGAGCTCATTTGCTGGGAATATTTTGAGAAATCGCCAAAGATTTTAAGGCTTTGACAGGTCGAGATCTGCGGCGAAATTTCGGGACCTTTTGGCCGGCGCGCGTTTCGGAATTTGCAAAACGGATACATTATGGATATAGAGGCACAGCAATAGATTCCATCCGAGTTTCTGACCTGACCACCCCTCCAGCAAAGGTTTCCCCGCCCTCAGATTTTCAGCGGGCTCTCTTCTCGGAGATCCGAGGCCCCGTTCCGCCCGAGCGATGGCCGCCCCGGGCTAGCCGAGATGATCCTGCATTACAACACCGCGGGGCCGGCCCGATGGTCGGGTCGGGCTGTTGAAAAACCTGGGTCAAGGCGACGAGATTGCCCCTCTCGCCTTGCCGTACCGGAACCGGTATAACCGATGGTCCGCCCGAATTTGGAACGTCATCCCGTCGAGGCCCCTGGTCCATGCATCCCCCGAAGTCGGAAACCGTCGCGGACCCCGGTCCCACAAAGCCGCGAGGCGGCGGCCTGCCGTCGTTCGGCGGCGCCTATTTCGCGCTGGCCGTGCTGTTCGCGATGAACCTGCTGAACTACGTGGATCGCTATGCGTTCTTCGCCGTGGGGAAGCAGATCTCGGACGAGCTCCACATCTCGGACAGCCGCTTCGGCATCCTGGGCACGTCGTTCTTGCTCGTGTACACGGCGATCTCGCCGCTGACCGGCTGGCTGGGCGACCGCTCCAACCGCCGGATGCTCCTGGCGGGCGGCGTGGCCTTGTGGAGCGTGGCCACGGTCGGGACCGCGTTCTCCACCGACTACTGGCACATGTTCTTCTGGCGGGCGGTCCTGGGCATCGGCGAGGCCAGCTACGGAGTGATCGCCCCGGCCCTGCTCTCCGACCTCTTCCCGGTGAAGCAGCGCGGCCGCGCCCTGGGCATCTACTATCTCGCGCTGCCGCTCGGCACCGCCCTGGGATACGTGACGGGGGGATTTGTCGGGGCCCAGATGGGATGGCGGTCAGTCTTCTTCGTCGTGGGCCTTCCGGGGCTGATCGCGGCGTTCGCCGGCCTCATCATCCTCGACCCCGGCCGGGGTGCCTCCGAGGGCGAGTCGCCGGATAAGAAGCCCGAGCGGCCGGGCTTGAAGGACTACCTCGAGCTGTTCCGGACGAAGACGTTCGTCTACAACACAGCGGGGATGGCGGCCGTGACCTTCGCCACCGGCGCCTATGTGACCTGGGGCTCGATCTTCTATCAGCGGGTGCGGGGGATGTCGCTGAAGGAGACGAACGTCTGGATCGGCGGACTGCTGGCGCTCGCCGGCCTGATCGGCATCGCGGCGGGCACCTTCCTGGCCGACTTCTCCACCAGGATTACCCGACGGGGCTACCTCCTGCTGGCGGCGCTGGCCACCCTGGGCGCCATCCCGCTGGGGGTCGCCGCGATCCTCGACCCGGCCCGGACCTCGTCCCTGGGTTACCTCTTCGGCGCCTCGATCCTCATGTCGATGGTGCTGGGCCCGTGCAACACCGTCACGGCCAACGTGGTCCCGGCGAGCCGACGCGCCGCGGGGTTCGCCCTGTTCATCTTCCTGATCCACGTGTTCGGCGATATCGCCTCGCCGCCGCTCCTGGGCTGGATCTCCGAGTACCTGGGCCGGCCGAGCGTGGCCGACTCGCCGATCGGCCGTTTCTTCGCCTCCATCGGCGCCTCGCCGGTCGGCGACACCAACCTGACCGTCGCCATGCTCTCCGTCGCGCCGGTGCTGGCCCTCGCGGCCGTCTTCTTCGTGCTCGGGTCGCGGCACCTCCCCGCCGACCAGGAGCGGGTCCGCGCGGCCGGCAAGGCCGACGATGCCTCGAGCGCGACGTTCTTCCATTAATGCCGGACGATGGCCAGCACGATCTCCAGCATGATCAGCACCACCACGGTGATCTCCAGCGCCTCCATCCGCTGACCGCCCGCCTGCTGGACCAGCAGGTCGTACACGTCACCCACCGTCTCCAGCTTGCGGCGGATGCTGTTCTGCCAGTCGCGCAGGTGGAACCGCGCCGAGGCCACCTCGAAGACGCGGGCCAGGTAGTGATCGCCGATCAGCTTCAGCGAATTGTCCACCCGCTCGAACAGGCTGGTGGCCTCGATATCCATCTCGCGGATCTGGCGCACGGCGTCGCCGTGCAGCCGCCAGAACCGCGGCAGCCGTCGGGCCCGACGATCGGGGCGGATCAGCCGGTACGCGGCCTCCAGGCGGTCGTCCAGTCGGTCGTCGATGTGGCGGAACTCCAGGAGCTGGACGTTGGCGAACTCGATCACTTGCAAGGTGTCGGCGCAGTCGGTGTCCGCGACGACCGCGGCCGCCCAGTCGAGCACGACCAGGTCGGTCGGCGTGTACGAGAGCCCCAGCCGGGTGGCCTCACGCACCTCGGACGGGCTCAGCGGGCCCGATTCGAGGCGGACCATCCCGGCGATCCAGTCGGCCCGCTGGTCCAGCCAGCCGGGCCGTCGCCCCGCGAGC
The DNA here is from genome assembly GCA_963771445.1 of uncultured Planctomycetota bacterium. Lineage (GTDB taxonomy): Bacteria > Planctomycetota > Planctomycetia > Isosphaerales > Isosphaeraceae > JAKAUH01. Next base: position 323,040 of record CAVYTQ010000014.1, read on the forward strand.
TGGAAGACGATGTACTCCTCGCTCATCTCGCTGACGGCGAAGTCGTGCACGGCCGGCTCGATCCGCCGGAGCCACGGGGCCAGCAGCCGCCGCGCCGATTCGACCAGCGGGGCCGGCTCCGCCAGCTCACCCGCCAGCTCGAGCAGCTCGGCCGGCGATGCAGTCATGGGGAACCGCACCGACAGCGAGATCGCGCCGAAGTCGAAGAGCGTCAGCTCGGCCCGCGGCACGCCCGACGGCTCCCACTCGCCCGGCAGCCGGATACCCTCGGGATCGACCTCGACCCGGATCGGCGCAGGCCGGTATCCGATCGACTCGGGCGTCCGGCGACGCCGCGGCAACTGCCCCGGCTCGCCTTGCAGCATGCCCCGCGCCCGGTCCAGGTCGATCTCGTCGCCGACGTCGAAGGCGAACGCCAGGTGCACCGTCGTGTCCAGCGGCTCGGTCATCCAGGCGAGGCTGGCGCGCTCCTCGCTCGGCTCGTGGGCGGTCGGAATCGGTCGCATGGGGTCGGGCTGGCCTTAAGTTGGACGAGACTGGCGGAATCCTGGTCACGACCGGCGCGGTGCCTCGACCGCCTCGAACCCCGAGATCGATCCCGACGGAGACGACTCTCCGACCGCCGGCCGACGCGGCCCGGGCCGCCCGCGCCCGGCGTCCGCGGCGGCTTCCGGCTCGGGATCGGCGGCCCCGGCATGTTCCCGCCACCACGCCGCGGCATGCTCGGGCGACCAGCCCGCCGGCGTCGACGCACGCCGAAAGGGCGTCGGACAGGCTGGGAGTGTCGGCGAACCGATCGTCGGGCCGCTTGGCCAGGCAGCGCAGCACCACACGCTCCAGGTCGGGCGGGATGCCCGGACGCCGCTCCGACGGCGGCACGACGGGGTCCCTCGTATGTGCGATCAGGACCTCCATCGCCGCCTCGCCGCCGAATGGCGGGCTGGCCGGTGAGCAGGTAATAGGCGACCGCACCCAGCGAGTAGATGTCGGCGCGCCGGTCGGGGTCCTGCGTTGTGCACGACCTGCTCCGGCGCGATGTACAGCGGCGAGCCGGCGACGGTGTCCTCGCCCGAGAGATGGAACCCCCGAGCCGCCCCGAAGGGTCTTCACCAGCCCGAAGTCCAGGAGCTTGGTCACGTCATGCCGGCCCCCGCGATGCGCCGCGAACAGGTTCGCCGGCTTGATGTCGCGATGGACCAGGCCCGCCTCGTGCGCCTCGTGCAGCGCCTCGCAGGCCTGGCGCAGCAGGTAGATCACCCGCGCCGCGGGCATCGGGCCGTGGCGGCGGACCAGGACATCGAGGCTCATCCCCGGCAGGTACTCCATCGCGTAGTAGAACGTGCCGTCGTCGTGACGGCCATAGTCGAAGATCAGGATGGTGTTCCAGTGCGAGAGCTGGGCCGTCGCGCGCACCTCGCGCTCGAAGCGGGCCAGGGTATGCGCGTCGTCCGAGCGCTCCGGCCGGATCAGCTTGACGGCGCAGGGCCGCTTGAGCATCCGGTGCTCGGCCAGGTAGACCTCGCCCATGCCGCCGCCCCCGAGCTTCCGCCCCAGCCGGTACTGGTTGAGCAATCCGGGCCTGCCGCGCCTCGGTCCGCAGGGCGTAGATCGTCCGAGCCCCGAAGATCGCCGTGAACGCGCCGAGCAGCAGGAACAGCGCGTGCTCGGTCACCTGCTCCAGGCTGGCGACACGCACCGCGATCGCGTAGCTCTCGGGGTGCAAGAATGCCCAGGGCCCACAGGACCACCACCGGCGAGCAGCGCCATCGGAACGATCACCGCGGCGGCACGTCGCCAGGTGTTCGGTATGAAGATCGCGTACGACAGCATCACCAGGAACGCGCACAGGACGCTGCTCTTCGATCGCCGCCAGGAACAGCGTCGAATCGTCCGCTTCGGATCGATCGACGCATCTGGACGTATTGACCGGCCATGAAGAACACGGTGACCGTGGCGAACAGCGAGACCTCGTAGATCCGCAGCTCGCGGAGCGTCGGCCGCCAGGTGCTCGACAGCAGCGCGAGGCTCAGCGTCAAGAGGCCGAGGATCAGCGCGTGGAACAGCACGGTCAGCGACTCGAGCCGGTGCAAGAGCAGCGAGCGGAGGAAGAACAGCCCGAATCCGCCGACCAGAACGATCGAGGCGGCCCGCAGCCGCCGATGGAGCAGCCAGCGCAGCTCGGCGGCCTCGGTCCCGCCCTCGACGACAATTCGATGGTCGGGGAGGAAGCTGTCGCGGCCCGCCGAGCCCGCCGAACCGGCGGCTCCCCGCAGATAGTCCTCGGTGGTGGAGTAGGAATCGGGTATCACGGGTACACTCGCCGCAGCATGCCGGGCCGGGTGGAATCGACGGTCATCGGGACTCCGAGTCCACACCCGAGGGGCTTCGACATCGGCCCCCCTCGCCTCGATCTCATCCACTATAGCAGCCCGTCGTGGCTCCGGGCAGATCGCGGACCCGCCGCGCGCGAGACGAGCCGGGTGCGATCCACCTGGATCGCCCCGGCTCTTAGGGATGGCCGACTGTGCCGACGGCCTGGATCAGTAGCTGTCGCTGCTGACGACCTCGCCGCCATCGCGCGTGATCAGCGCCTTGAACACCATGGGGTTGATCGTCTTCTTGATGAAGCGCACCGAACCGTCCGCGAACAGGACATCGGCGCCCTCCGGAATGTAGCCGCCGATCTCGGGCAAGGGGCGCCCGGGGTCGAACGGGATGTCCTCGGGCTTGGTCCAGGGGATCTCCCGCCTGGCCTCGACCGCCAGGATGGTGTTCGACGTGCCGTCGGTGATGTTCCGGACCCCGGACTCCTCCCCCGCGCCCACGGCCGTCGACGGGCCGGTGAAGACAAAGTAGCTCGCCTGGCCCTTGCCCGCCGGCGGACCGTCGGGGCCCGGGAAGCCGTAGACCGGCGGCATCTTGTCGATCAGCTTCCGGTTGTTCGGCCCGTCCCATGGCTCGTCGAAGTTGTACTGGTTGTAGAGTTCCTGCTGCTCGATGTACGGCAGGATAGCGACCCGCCAGCTATATGGGATGTCCTTGTTCTTGCCGCCGCGATTGACCGCGGCGGGGAAATGGTTCTTCGCATCGTGATAGACGTGGAACGCCAGGCCGATCTGCTTGAGGTTATTGGTGCTCTGTGCGCGGCGGGCGGCCGACCGCGCGGAGCTGACGGCCGGAGCCATGAGCCGGATCCCCTCGGCCACGTCGACCGGGGCTTCCCCGTGCAGCCGGACGAAGCCCTCCGTCGTCTCGACCCGCGCCTGGGCCAGCATCGAGTCGGCAGAGTCGAGCAACCAGTCCTGGGCCTCGCCGCCGCGGGGCCGGCGCTGATGTCGCGCCGCACGCCGCGGAGCGCGTTCTTCCCCAGGGTGAGCGCGGCCTGCGCCGTCTCGGCCACGTCGCGGGCGTTCTGAGGGTTGCTGGTACCGGCAACGACGTCGATCGCGAGCGATCGGTCGTTGACCTGGATGCTCGCCGCGTACGAGTCCGCCTTCTCGTAAAGGGGAGCGAACGTCTCGAGCATGATCCTGGGGAAGGGAGGTCCCCCTTGCCCTGCCCGGGCGATCTGGCGACGGAGCCACCGCGCGTCGAGGGCCACCATGAGCTGGCCCTTCGCGACCTTCCTCCACGCCTCATCCCAGGGATGCCGCGCGGTGGTATTGCGGTCGGCGATCAGGTCGCGCAGGACCACGTCCTCGGCCGCCACCAGCGTCCGGTCGTCCGGAGCAAAGATGCCGAGGGTGATGGGGCCGCCTCCGTCGAGCCGCGAGTAGGTCTGGCCCTCGTGCCGGACCTCCTCGAGCCGCGGGGCATTGGGCCCGAGGACACGAGCGATCTGGGCCTTCCAGTCCTGCGGCTTGTTCATCCGCAGGACGACCCCCGAAGGAAGTCCGAACATCGGGCCGCGGCTCGCACCGCCCGCGGCCGAGTCGGGCTCCCAGAACACGATCAACTGCTCGACCTCCTCGGGCCGAACGGGGAGCTTGTTATCTCCGAGGTATCCGCGGAGCGCCGAATCGACCAGCGACCGCAGCTCGCGGCGCTCGAGCAAGCTCGCTGGCCGGACGGCCAGGAGCAGCCGGGCATCGGCCGGCACGAAGGCCAGGTTGTACGATCCCGGCGCCGCCGCGGCGCCGGCCCCGATCGGCCGGTCCTGCGCCATCGCGGGCGACTCGCCGAGCGATCCACGAAGGCCGGCGACCAGCAGTCCGGCCGCTCCCAGTACGGCGAGCGTCAGCACGCGGGCGGCGAGCGGGAGAGTGACGTGGCGGATGGGTCCGTGATTCTTCAACATCTCGATCCTCCGGACGAAGGTGCCATGAGAGGGGAGGAAGGCCCGAGCCGGCCATGTGATCGCACGGCCGTCGCGGCGCAGGGCCATACGGGCCAGCGTCGCGAGATACGACGGCTTGCCGCCCGAGAGCCGGGCGCCCCAGGCGTCGGCCGCGAGCTCCTGCTCCAGTCGGAGCCGGGCCGCCAGCCAGTGCGCCAGGGGATGGTAGAACTGCAGCGCCACGGCGAGCTGCGCGGCGATCCCGGCGGCGAAGTCGCCGCGGCAGACATGGGCCAGTTCGTGCGCCAGGACCGCACGGCGCTCGTCAGGGCTCCAGCTCGCGCCAATCGGATGGCAGCAGAACGACCGGCCGACGCCAGCCAATCGTGGCGGGCGTGGTCAGCTCGACCACCTCGCGCAGCTCGACGGGTCGCGTACAGCTCAGCTCGGCGCGAAGGAGCTGGAGCAGATCATCGAGCTCGGGGTCGTCCAGGGGCCGGCTCCTCGCCCGCAGCCGCGCGATGCCCCACAGGCCGATCCCCAGCCGGCCGAGCCCCAGCCCAGCGCTGGCGAGGAGGCCGAGGACCAGCCATTCCCTCCAGCTCCAGGATCTCGCGGCCGGCGCGACCGACGGCTGCCGCAGCTCCTCGATCACCAGGGCCAGCAGGTCCGGCCGAGCGGCGACGGCCGGACTGGATGGTCGTCTGGACAAGGTTCCACGATCCGCAACGGGCTTCTCACCGTCGGGCGACGGTGTGGACTCTGCCATGTCGCCCTGGGACGTCGCGGGCGGCGGCGCGTTTGCCGTCCGGTCCACGGCCAGGGTCCACCACCGCGGCCAGGGTCCAAGTCCGGCAATCGCGACGGCGGCCATGATGCAGAGGCTCGAGCCCGCCGCCAGCGAACCCGCCGCCGGCCCCCATCGCCGCATGCGCCAGGTACGCCCCGACCCCGATCGCCGCGAAGGCGGTCGCATGTGCGATGCTCCCCAGCAACACGAGTCCCCACGCGTTCATGATCGCTTCTCCCGTTGGTCCAGGGCTTCCCGCAGGAGGGCCCGCTCCTCGGGCGACAACGTCCGCTGCTCCATCAGCCGCACCAGCAATTGCTCGCGCGAGCCCCGGAACACCCGGTCGATCAACTCGGAGAGCAGCTTGCGCGACACGTCCTCGTACGACCGGGCCGGCCGGTACGAAAACGGCCGCTCGTCATTCGTCTGGATCAGGAATTTCTTGTCGGTGAGGATCCGCACCAGGGTCGCGATCGTGGTGTAAGCCCGATCGAGACCCTTCGCCGCCAGCGCGTCGCGCACGTCCGCCACCGACCGCTCTCCGCGGTCCCAGAAGACATGCATCACCTCCAGCTCCCGCTCCGTCAGCTCCCGGGCCGGCGGTCTCGCCATCAACTGCCTCCTTCCTCGTAGGTCGGGCCGAATGACCTGGTATTTGGTTCTTTAGTTCTGGTTTTATAGTAATCGCGTCCGGGGGGTTGTCAAGTGGTTAGTCTGCCCAGCTTGCGGGATGGTTCAGGACGACACCCGGCCATCGGGTGTGGTGCCCGCGTGGGAGATGAGGTGACAGCTTCTCGCCTTGATGATCATGTGAACCTGGGCGCCGGGGACCAGGCTGAGCTGGGCGACGGCGGGCTCGACGAGACTGACGATCCAGGTGAGCCCGCGGGTGCGGATGACGGCCTCGGCCTCGGGACCGCGGGGGACGACGCGATCCACGATCCCGGCCACCTGATTGCGGGCGGAGAGTCCCTCGACGGCCTGCCGGGCGAGCAGGATATCGTCGGCCCTGACCTGGACGAGCAAAGCGCTGTCGGCGGGGCGGTCCACGAAGCCGACGGTGAGCTCGGTGCCATCCTCGAGGCGGACCCGGCTGCCGGATTGCCCGGGGTCGTGGGCCTGTACGCGGGCCGTGAAGACGTTGAGCACGCCTTCGATCAGCAGCGCGCCATCGCGGACGCGCCGCGCGGAGGCGAGCACATCGAGAGGTGGGCCCGACGCGACGATCTTGCCCCGCTCCATCAGGAACATCCGCGAGCCCAGCGCGACGGCCTCGGCGACGCTGTGGGTGACGTAAAGCATCGGGATCGCGAGCGTGCTCTGGACGTCCTTCAGGTGGCGGACCATCACCTGGCGGCTGTCCAAGTCGAGCGCCGAGACGGGCTCGTCGCAGAGCAGGAGCCGGGGCCGCGGGGCCAGGGCTCGGGCAAGGCCGACGCGCTGCCGCTCGCCTCCGGAGAGGGTCTCGGGCGAACGATGCATCAGTTGCTCCACGCCGCACAGTGCGGCCACCTCGGACACCCTCGCCTCGGCGTCGACGCGCCGCCAGCCCTTCAGGCCGAATCGGACGTTGCCTGCGACGCTCAGGTGGGGGAACAGCCGGTCGTCCTGGAAGATCATGCCGATCCGTCGATCGCGGAGCCGCAGGTCGACCCGGCCAGCGGAATCGAGGAGTGTCTGGCCGTCGAGCCGGACGTGGCCCGACTGGGGCCGCAACAGGCCGGCGATCAGCCGCAGCAGGGTGGTCTTGCCCGCCCCCGACGGACCGAAGACGATGCCGATCTCGCGGCCGATCGCGAGCTCGGCATCGATGGCCAGGCCGGGGTGGACCGGGTGGACCAGCCGCACGTCGAGGACGTCGGAAGGATGGCCGATCACCGGGCGAGCCTCCGCCCCGGAATGGTCCGCTGGACGAACAGGAGCGCCAGGATCGACACGCCGGAGATCAGCAGAGTGAGGCGGCCGGCGAGGGCCGGGTCGTTGCCCTGGACGATCGCGTCGTAGATCGCCAGCGAGGCGGTCCGCGTCACGCCGGGGATGTTGCCCGCGACCATCAAGGTCGCCCCGAAGTCTCCCATCGCCCGCGCGAATGACAGCACGATCCCCGCGGCCAGGCCGCGCCAGGCCAGGGGCAACGTCACCGAGAGGAACACCGAACGCTCGCCCCGGCCCAGCAGCCGGGCGACATCCTCGAGGCCCGGGTCGACCGACTCGAACGCCCCTCGCGCCGGCAGGAGGAACAGGGGAAACGCCGCGACGGCCGAGGCGATCACCGCGCCCGACCAGTGGAAGACCAGCGTGACGCCCAGCGTCGATTCCAGCCAGCGACCGACCGGTGCTCGACGGCCCAGCACCTGGAGCAAGTAGTACCCCAGGACGGTCGGCGGCAGCACGAGGGGAAGGATCAGGACCCCGGCCACCAGCGCCTTGCCGGGGAACTCGCGACGCGCCAGGACCCACGCCGCCGGCAGGCCGGCCGCGACGATCAGCAACGTCGCCAGCGACGCCACCTTCAACGAGAGCCAGAAAGGTCCAAGCCCTTGCATGAGAAACCCCGAGATCGAGGGACGCAGACAATCCCCCCGTCGGCCGGCCCGGCCCGTGCCAGCTCGCCGCTGCCATCACTCTATCCCCTTTCCGACGGCTTCGCGACGGCGCGGGCTGGCCTCGTTTCCCGAGGTAGCCGACCCGGCCGGACCGGGCCGGAAGCCGAACTGCTTCAGTACTCGCTGGCCCTCGGCCCCCAGGACGAAGCTGGCAAAGGCCTCGGCCTCGGACGGTCGCGAGGAGTCCGCGATGATCCCCATCGCCTGCACGATCGGGTCGTAGAGCGCCGGATCGAGGTCGATCGAGCGGACCTCGGGGACGTCGGAGATGGCCCGGCCGACCAGCGCGGCCTCGGCATTGCCGTTCTGCGCGTGCAACAATGCCTGGCGGACCGACTCGGCGATGACGATCCTGGGGCGGAGCGGCTCCCAGAGCCCGGAGCGCTCGAGGGCCTGCCGGGCCGCCTTGCCGTACGGGGCGGTCTCCGGGTTGGCCAGGGCGATCCGCTTGACCTCGGGCCGGGCCAGGTCGGCCAGCGACTTGACCTGGCCGGCCACCTCGTTGTGGACGACCAGCACCAGCGAGCCTCTCGCATAGATGTGGACCGACTCGGGCCGGATGATGCCCCGGGCGGCGAGGTCCCGGACGAACGCCTCGTTGGCCGAGAAGAAGAGGTCGTAGGGTGCCCCCTGCTCGATCTGACGCGCGAGGACGCCCGACGACTGGAACGTCGGCGTGATCGCGACGCCTCCACCGGCCCGGAACCGCTCCGCCAGGGCCGGCAAGGCGGACTGAAGGTCGCTCGCCGCGGCGATCCGCAGCGGTGTGTCCGGGCCGGGCCGGGCCGACCCGACGCCCGACGGCTGCCGGGATCCTTCGCAGCCGGCGATCGCACAGAGCGTCATAACTGCCATCCAGGTATGGCGGAAACACCGCTTGCGCCGTAACGTCCGTCGGGCTCGATTCATGGGGCGATCCCTCTCGGGGGCCATGGGTGCATCGTGGGCAGGTCGGTCGGGCCGAGCGGTCGCCTCCGATTGCGGCTTCCGGCCGAATCAGGTAAGACGAGAAGGAGCGAGGGATCGGCGAGGAGGGACGAAACGCGATCGGACGGGCCGGGTTAAGTTGCCCGGCCGGCCGGTCGGCATCGATCACGGAAAGGCGTAGCCAGGGATGAAGCTGGAACAGTTCTTCAAGCATCATGGGATCGTCGGCAACCCGTTCAGCGAGGAAGATGCGCAGACGGATACGGTGTTCAAGCGGCGTTGCCTGGCGACGATCCACCACCCCGCCTGGAACAAGTTCTTCGGCAGCCCGGCCGATCCCTCGACGGCGCTGGTCTTCGGCGAGAAGGGGAGCGGCAAGACCGCGCTGCGGCTCCAGGCGTTCGCCGAGCTCGACGGCTATAACCAGGCCAATCCGGGCGAGCGGGTGTTCGTGATCTCGTACGACGATTTCAACCCGTACCTGGACAACTACCGGACGGCGACCCGTGCACGCGACATGAACCAGGTGCTCGAGGCCTGGCGCCTGTCGGACCACATGGACGCGATCCTGTCGCTGGGTGTGACGCACCTGGTCGACCTGCTGACCAACGAGCGGGTCGACCTCTCGGTGCTGAGCCTGGACCAGCGGCGCGACCTCTTGCTGCTGGCGGCGCTGTACGATGCCTCGACGGGCGAGCCGATCGCGCGGCGGTGGGGGCGGCTGCGGCGCCGGTCGGGATTCCGGCCGCTCTGGACGCGACGGGACCTGCAGATCGGCGTGGGGACCACCTTGCTGGTCGTCGGCCTGATCGCGATGTTCCCCTCGCTGATGAAGCTGAGCATCCTGCCCTGGCTGCTGGTGCCGATCCTGGTCGGCTGGCTGTACTGGGGCTGGCGGCTGGCGCGGGCCGAGTGGTTCGCTCGCGACATCCGCAAGGGCCTGCGCGTGCTCAACCGCGACCCGTCGGCCCTGCGCTGGGAGCTGCTCTGGTTCAAGCCGTCGGAGCTGGGCGGCCAGCCCCTGCCCACCGCGAGCCGCCAGGGCGCCGAGGAGCGGTACGAGCTGCTGCGGAAGTTCCAGGGGGTGCTGCACACGCTCGGCTACGCGGGGGTCGTCGTGCTGATCGACCGGGTCGACGAGCCGCAGCAGGTCGAGGGCGACCCGCGGAAGATGCGCGACCTGATCTGGCCGGTGCTCGACCACAAGTTCCTCCGGCATCCCGGGCTGGGCGTGAAGCTGCTGCTGCCGATCGAGCTGGCGTACTACCTCGAGAAGGAGGACAAGGAGTTCTACGACCGCGCCCGGCCCGACAAGCTCAACATGATCAAGCCGCTGCGCTGGACGGGCCCCTCGCTGTACGACCTGGCCAGCGACCGGCTGCGGGCATGCCACCCGGAGCCGTCGAGCAATGGCGAGGCCCCTCGGCTGCGACGGTTCATCGACGACGCCATCAGCGACGACTATCTCAAGGAGTCGCTGGCCAACCTGCGGACGCCCCGGCACCTGTTCAAGTTCCTGCACCGGCTGATCGAGGAGCACTGCCATCGCCACACCGAGGACGTCCCGCGCTGGACGGTCGACTACGACACGTTCCGCACGACCTATGGCGCCTACATGCGCGACCTCGAGGCGTTCGACCGCGGCTACGGGCACGGCTAAGACAGCGGGTAATCGACGAGGACCGAGAGAGGATTCGAGATGGCGACTGTCGTGAGTGTCTCGCTGGCGCAACTGGCCCCCGAGGTGGCCGCCTGGACCCCCGAGTGGCAGGCGGCGCAGGTCTTCCCCGTGCGATTTCCCTGCACGGAGGAAGAGTACATGTCGCTCCACGACAACATCTTCCTCGAATATTCCAACGGCTTTCTCGAAGTCTTGCCGATGCCGACAATAAGGCATCAGTTGATCTTGTCGTATCTCTTCCGGATACTCGACAACTGGGTCGTCGCCGGGCAGCTCGGCCTCGTCCTGTTCTCGCCGCTCAAGGTCCGATTCGCGCCGGCAAGGTGCGCGAGCCCGACCTGCTGTTCATGAAGCGCGAGCACTCGCAGCGCATCCGCGATGAATACTGGGCAGCGCCCCGACCTGGTGATGGAGGTCGTCAGCGAGAACAACCGCCGCCACGACCTCGTCACCAAGCGGGACGAGTACGCCGAGGCCGGCATCCCCGAGTACTGGATCGTCGACCCCCAGGAGGGGACGATCACCGTCTACGTCCTCCGCCCGCGCCGCAAGACGTACGCCGAGCACGGAGTCTTCGCCAAGGGCACGCACGCGACGTCGCTCGTGCTGCCGGGCTTCGAGGTCAACGTGACGACCGCACTGGAGCAGCGGCCCGGAACCGCGGTTTGATCCTCGTAGAACTCTCACGGCGCCACCTCCTCGAGCCGGGCCTCGAGCGAGCGATCCTGCGGGTCGAAGGTGATGACGACGATCGACCCCTCGGGCGTCGCGCCGACGTTGATGATCCGCCGCCCGTCTTTGAGCGTCCGCTCCTGGGCGAGGTGCAGGTGGCCGCAGAGGTGCAGCCGCGGGGCGATCGTACTGTTCGCCGCGAGGAAGCAGCGCTGGCCGCCGTGGCGGCCGCTGGGGGTCAGGTCGGCCAGGCCGATCGGGCAGCCGTGGGTCAGCAGGATATCCACCGGCCCCGTGCGGACGACCCGCGCCGCGGCCTCGGCAACGTCGTCGTCGGTGACATAGAACGGCTTCCTGTGCGACTTGGCCCAGATCCCGCCGATGGCGGCGATCGTCAGTCCCTGAACCTCACGCGACTCCCCCTGCCCCAGCAGCACGGGCGAGCCGTCGCGGTTGCGCAGCCGGGCCAGCACCGCCATCGGGTCGTGGTTGCCGAACGTCGTGAGGATCGGCACGGCGTCGAGCAGCGCGTCGATGATGCCCTCGGCCACGGCGTCGATCTCTTCGGGGTCGCCCCAGTCGCCGCACGAGACGATCAGGTCGGGCGCACCGCGCTCGCAGGCGCGTCGCACCGAGTCGAGGTCCCCATGCATGTCGCTGACGGCCAGGATCCGCATCCGAGTTCGTGCCTCGTGTCGATCGTGCCTTGAAGGGGTGGTAACCGGTTCAAACGTCCAGCGGTGAGCGACTCCAGGGGGGGACAACGATGGCGACGACACGCCGGCAACCGGGATTCCCGGCGTTAGTCGCCGGGCAGGGGTTGCTGGCGATAGAGCTTGCGATAGCTGTCGTAGCGGCCGGGATGGATCTGTCCCCAGTAGACGGCGTCCTTGACGGCACAGGCGTGCTCGTGGGTGTGGGAGCAGTCGGGGAACCGGCAGTGGGGGATGAAGGGACGGAACTCGACGAAGTAGGCCTCGAGCTCGCCGGGGACGACGCCCCAGAGCTCGAACTGGCGGAGGCCGGGCGTGTCCACGACGAAGCCGCCGCGCTCGAGCTCGATCAGCTCGGCGGAGGTGGTCGTGTGCTTCCCCTTGAAGGTCCAGTCGGAGACCTCGCGGACCTTGAGGTTGAGCCCGGGCTGGACGACGTTCAGGAGCGAGCTCTTGCCGACGCCGCTCTGGCCCGAGACGGCCGTGATGCCCTGCGAGACCAGCTCGCGCAGGCGGTCGATGCCGCGGCCGTCGGCGGCCGAGGTGACGACCGTCTCGTAGCCGAGCATCGAGTACAGGCCGACGACCCACTGGAAGGCGGCCATGTCGACGAGGTCCGCCTTGTTGAGGACCAGCACGGGCCGGACGCCGCCGATCTCGGCCGAGACGAGGTAGCGGTCGACCAGGCCGAGCTTGAGCCCCGGCTCGGCGAGCGCCGAGACGATGAGGACCTGGTCGACGTTGGCGGCCAGCACCTGCTGGCGGTTGCGATAGCCGCGGGTGATGACGCCTTCGCGCGGCTCGACCCGCTCGATCAACCCCTCAACTCCGCCGTGGCCGCCGGGCCGGAACCAGACGCGGTCGCCGACGGTGACGACATTGCGGCCCTCGATCTCGAGGCTCTTGAGCAGCCGGCGGACGTGGCAGGAGTAGGTCTGCCCGTCGTCGCCGCGGACGGTCAGCATCAGGCCATGGCTGCGGATCACCCGGCCGCGGAGACTGCCGGTCTCGACGGCGCGGGTGGACGACGCGTCGCCCGGGGCGCCGGAGGACTCGTTCGCGGGGGCGTCGGCGTCCTCGATGATGGTGCGGTGCCGCGACAGCTCGCCGCGAGGGCGGATGCGGTCGCTCGTCGGGGCCGCGGCGGTGACGGCCTCGTCGTGGCGGAACTCGCGCGTCAGGTCGTTGGCGCGCGTCCGGTTCTGCCGGTTCTTCCGCAGGGCGACTCGGACCTTCTTCTTCTTGGCCACGACGGACGACCTTTCGAGACGGGACGAGCGGGCGATAGGGCTGCGGGATTGTCGGTCAGAGCTGGCCCCGGCCGTTGTTGGCCGGGGCCGGCTCGGGCTGGATGGGTTTAGCGCGAGTGGAGCGGACGGCGGCCGGCCGAGCGGCCGCTCGTGGAGGCGGAGCCGGCCGCGTCGTTCAGGACCTGCGCCGCGCGCTTGGGGTTGGAGGTGTGGAAGATCCCCAGCGACTTGCCGGGGGTGCCGTCGGTCGAGACATAGGCGTACTCCACATTGATGTGCTCCTCGGCGAGCCGCTCGAGGACCTTGGCCAGCGAGCCGGTCCGGTTCTCGAGCGCGACGGCCATCACCTCGGTGATCCGGTACTCGGTGCCGATGGAGGTCAACACCGACCGGGTGACGTCGAGGTCGGTGGTGACGAACCGAAGGACGCTGGGTCCGTCGGTCTCCATGACCGAGAGGGCCTGGATGTCCACCTTCTGCTGGGCGAGGGCCGAGCAGATCTTGGCGAGGCGTCCCGGCTTGTTCTCGAGGTAGGCAGTCACTTCGGAGACGAGATCCATGACAAGTCCTCCACCATCAAGGGACGTCCGCGTCCCGCGGTCCGGGCCCCGCCCGGGTGGGCGGCGGTGAGGGTCGCGGGGCGACGAACGATGGGCCGGCGATACGAATCCACGGCCGGCCGGTTCGACGAAGGTTGCGCGCGACGATGAAGCGGCGGGAGCGGCCGACGGGACCGGTTGAGGACCGGGCGGCCGACCCGCCGCGCAGAAGAGGGACGACGGGATCAGCCAGGTCCAGGTGCAGGGGCACGGCCGCGACCGCCGCGGCGTCCGGGCATGCCGCCTCCTCCGGCACCACCGGGACGGCCGGGCGCTGCCGGTGCACCGGCACCCGGCGCGGTGGCGGGCGGTGCGACGGCGGGTGCGGCACCGGCCTCGGGTCCGCCGCCCGCGGGCGGGGCCGTCTGGCTGGCCATCGCGCCCGCCATCCCGCTTTGGAGGGCGAACTGCAAGAGGTTCAGCTCGGCCTGCGAGAAGAATGCCTCGCGCACGACGAACCGGATGTCCTGGTCGGTCGAGGTGAGCGTGAAGGTGCTGACGAACATCCGCGAGCGGATGTCCTCGGGCTTGGGACGCATGTCCGGGTCGATCTTCAGCTCGATACTGAGGCCGGCCGGGGTCCCGCCCTCGGCATTCCCACCCGCGGGGGCACCGCCGCCGGGGCCACCTGGTCCACCGGGGCCACCGGGGCCACCGGGGCCCATTCCCGGCCGACCCATGCCCGGTCCGCCTGGTCCGCCGGCTCCCATTCCCGGCCGGCCCAGGCCCGGTACACCGGGTCCGCCTGGTCCGCCGGGTCCCATCCCCGGCCGGCCCATGCCGGGTACACCGGGTCCGCCGGGTCCGGGTGCTCCTCCGGGAGCGCCGGGTCCGCCCGGACCGCCGGGTCCGGGAGCGCCGGGTGCGCCGGCGCCGGGCGGTGCCATGGCCTTGCTGATCGTCGAGTTGATCGTCGTCTGGATGTTCTCGGGCAGGCTGGCCAGCATCTCGGGCATCTTGCCGCGCGGGTCCATTCCCAGCAGCACGACCATACCGTCGGGCAGGTGGTCGGTGACCCTGCGGAGGTCATCCGACGGCTCCCAGGTCTTCTGCTTGACGGCCTTGAGCGCCTTCTCGGCCGATTCGCGTGATCCGGAGATGACCAGGTAGTCGCCCTCGAGCTTGATGACCGGGTGGAAGTTGGACTGGCTGCTGAGGCGTAGCGGCGAGTCGCTGGGCGACTGGAGCATGTACGCCGGCTGGGTTGTGTCGGCGCCCGGCATGGGCCGGAACTGGGGAGCCTGGCTGGAGGGTGATCGCTTGCGGGTACCGCGCTGGCCGCCGCCGGCCGCTCCGCCGGGCCGGCCGCCTCCGCCCCTCGCGGCGCCGGGGCCGCCGGGCTGCTCGGCCTTCTCGGCGTCGGCGTTCTCGATCAGGTCGCGGGTGCGCTCGATCATCTCGTGGTTCACCGCGTTGACGACGCCCTCGAGCGTCCGCGTGAACCTCTTGGGGTCGGTCACGTGCGCCACCACGGTCAGCCGGCGCGGGTTCGACAGCCCGAGCATCTCCATCGGCGAGGGCTGGGCCGGGCCGGTGCCCGTCGGCTCGACCTCGACCTTGGCCGATTCATCCTGCGAGACGAAGACGGCGATGCGGGGGCCTAGGTGGCCCAGGAAGTCCTTCTTGAAGTCGATCTTGCCGACGGACTCGACCTTGCTGGCGAGCACGTCGACGGCCGACGAGATCGCGGCGCCCGGCGGGCCGAGCTTGCCGAGCCCTTCGAGCAAGGCGGCCGGGTCGACCGAGAGCTGGAGGAACCATTCGCCCCCCTCGGCCATCGGCAGCAGCGATTTGCTGTTGAACGTCGGCTGGTCGAAGACCGCCAGGATCGCGTTGCGGGGCTTGGGGGCGACGAGCTGGAACTCGGTCATGAGGGCGTCGTCATCGAAGCCGTATCGCATCGCGAACCGCTTGATCCCGAGGCTGCGGACACCGGCCATGAAGACGAGGGCGGCCCATCGATGCCCTGGGGGGCGTGCTCGGCGTCGATGAACATGATGCCGGCGGGCTCGAAGCTCCCCTGCCGCGCGGTCATTTCCTTGACGAGCGGGAGGTCGACCGCGCTGGGGGTCTTGCCGTCGAGGGCCGCCATGATCTTGTCGGGCCCCGCAGGGATAGGCCCGGCAGACCACCAGGTCATTCGCCTCGGCCCACCAGGCGAGACCGCCGTCCTTGGTCTCGGCGGCGCCGGGCCGGGCGGGCAGTCGGGATGACGACGAGCGTGCGCCCTTGCCGCTTCTCGAGGCTCGCCTTGCCGGCGGGAAGGATCGACCCCATGGCCGCGCTCCATGCCTTGCGCGACTCCTTGGCCGCCGCGTTGCGAATGACCATCGTGGCCTGCACGGCGGCGAGCACGGCGGCCTGGTCGGGCTGGTTCGGCAACGGGCGGAGATGCATAGCCCATGGCGAAGCCGTGGTGCGCCGCGTGCTTCATCAGCCCGACGATCTGGGCGCCATCGAGCCGATGCGGCGGGGGGAGAAGCCGCAGCGCCTTGTCGAGGAGCTGGGTGGCGACCGCCTCGAGCATGTTGCCCGTCGGGGTCTCGGTGAGGATCTTGTAGGCGGCCGTCTTGGTCCAGGCGTCGGCGTGGGCGTCGAGGCCGGAGAACTCGAGGTAGAAGACCAGTCCGTCCTTGGGGAAGTACTTCGCCAGCGGGGTGGCGCCGGAGGGCGCTGGCCGTCGCCGAGGCGGGCTCTTCCTGGGCGTGGAGGGCCGCGGGTGCGGCCATGGCAGCCAGCAGCGCGAGCAGGGCGGCGAGCCGGCGGGGTGCCGGTCGCCGGCCGGGTTGGCGGGGCGGCGGCGGGGCATCGCGGCGCGGACCGTTCGGATCAATCGGGGATCGTCGCACGGGTGCGGTCCTCATGCTGGAGCCAGGTTCGGCGGGATCGGCTCGGCGAGGGCACGACGCGGGGGCCCGCTCGATCGTGGCGGGCCCCGGCCGGGCCCGACCGAGCAGGCAGGTCCCGCAATCCGTCCCTTCGCGGCCAATCGTCATCGTAAGGGGCGCGGGTCGTCGCGCCAACAACCTGCCTGGCGGCCGATGGCCGGCGTCGGGCCGCGTCGGCCGGCCGGGCGCCGGGGGGGATGACGCGGCGATCGGGCCCACGGGCCGGAATAAACCGCGGGCCGGCGCGAATGCCTTCCCAGGAGATGGATGGGCGGCGAAGATGGGGCCCGCGACGCGGGCGGACGACGCCGGCCCGTCCGGGGATGTACCCGGGGCCGACCGACGGCCGCGCCCGGTGTCCGTGGGAGTCGACGGCGATGTTGATGACAGGTCTGTCCGGCAACGAGATCTACTGCCTGGCCCAGAAGGGTTTCGACCCGGGAAATATCGTGGTGGGCAACAGCGTCCACTCGCTCGGCCTGGTCCGCGGGTTCACCAGCGGGCTGAAGATGATGTCGGGCGGCGAGATCGGCAGCATCACCGAGCTGATCGTCGACGGCCGCCACGCCGCGATCAACCGGCTGGAGAAGGAGGCGCGCGACGAGGGCGACAGCGGGCTCACCGGCGTGGTCTCCGACCTGAGGAAGCTCGGCGGACCTGATGGAGTTCCTCGCCATCGGCTCGTCGGTGAAGACGACCTCGCAGGCCGCGCCCGTTCTTCTCGACGGCCTGCTCGGGCCAGGACCTGTACTGCCAGATCGACGCGGCTACGAGCCGCGGCACTTCGTCATCGGCAACGTGGCCTATGCCCTGGGGATCGCGCGAGGGATCTCCGGCGGGCTCAAGGTCCTCGCGCGGCGGGGCGAGGTCAAGGAATTCTCCGACATGTACAACCACACCCGGCACCTGGCACTCGAGCGGCTCGAGGCCGAGGCCGCCGAGCGCGGGTGCAACGCCGTGGTGGACATCATCACGCGGATCATCCCCTTCGGGCCGGGCGTCCGCGAGATGCTGATGGTCGGCACGGGGTCGTACAACCCCGCGCTCGGGCAGCCGAAGGTGCCCTATACCTCGGAGCTGACCGGCGAGGAGCTGTGGAACCTGACGCAGCTGGGCTACGCCCCGCACCGGCTGCTGCTGGGCACGAGCGTGTACGCCCTGGGCTTCGCCGGCGGGTTCACGGCGTTCTTCCGCTCGTTCGCCCGCGGCGAGGTCGAACGAGGTGACGCGGCTGGTGTACGACGCCCGCGAGAACTGCCTGGACCACATCCGCCGCGAGGCGACCGACCAGGGGGTCGACGCCGTGATCGGCGTGAAGCTGTTCATCAACGAGCTGGGCGCGGGGCTTGTCGAGGTGATGGCGATCGGCACGGGGATCAAGAAGCACGCCGGCGTCGAGACGCAGACCGACCAACTGATCCCGCAGGCGATCACGCGCGACCGCGACACGTTCTTCGACCAGGCCCCGGCGATGCCGGGCATGCCCCAGCCCCGGACGCTCGAGCGGTCGTAGCGCGCGAGCGGAATCGGGCGGATGGCCGCGGCCGTTCCGATGGACGCCATGATCGATCGTCGCCCGGAGTTTCGCCGCGGCCTGGCCGATCGCGGTGCGGATCGAGCCACCATCGCCGTGAGATCGATCGCGAAAGCACGAACGGACGAAAGCACGAAACCGGAGCGCGGCACGCTTCGCCCACGGCGCTTCGTCCTGAGCGGGCGAATCCGACACTCCTCGCCGCACACCACCGCGAAGGCGATCCCCCTCGTTCCCGCGGTCTCCGTGGGAATGCCGTCTTCGACGCTCGGCGTCGCCGGCGGAGGCCCAAGGACGCAGGAGCGTCCCGGACGGCATTCCCACGGGGACCGTGGGAACGAGGTTACGTCGTTGACTCGTTCGGGGTTGCGCCAATAACCCGGTGGTCTCGAGCGAGGAGTCTCGCGAATCCTCGGGTCCTTTTCGCGTTTTCGTACTTTCGTGGTTTCGTGATGAGGGATTCACCTCCGCACCCGGGCACAAACACCCGACGGACGTCGCTGGGGGCTCCTCTCGTGGACAGGCCGGCGGGGGGGTCGGCTCGCGGTCGGGTGAACGCCCGGTCATCGAAATGGGTTCGTTCTTCGAATTTGCCGGTTCGGCCGGGTTCGGCCCGGGGATCCCGGCCGGCTCGGGGGTGATGGCGGCCGGCGTCGGCCGCTCGGGCTCGAAGGCCGGGAGGCTCGGGCCGGCCCCGGGCGCCGGGGCGGGAGCGGCACCATCGGGACCGGGACCGCGCGGCGGCGGTGCGGGGTCGGGCGGGCCGTCCGGGCTGAGGCCTTCGGGGCGGTCGTCCGGGCCGAGGCGGAAGATCGACGGCGACGACGACGGCCGGCCGGGCCTCCCGCCGCGCGGCGGGTTGGTGCGCTCGCGGCGGAGCTTCCGCAGGTTCTCGAGGATCCGCATCAGGGCGCGGTTCGAGGCGAGCTGGTAGCGCCGCATGCGCTCGCCCTCATCGCTATTGTCGAAGCCGAGGCGGTCCGCGGCGCACTCGGCGGCCTGGATCTCGACCAGGCGGGCCAGCAACTCCTCGAGCTGCTCCTGCTGGCGGTCGACCAGCGCGAGCAGCGCCGCGCGGCCGGCCTCGGGCGTGGGCGGCGTCTGCTCGACGACGCCCCGGTCGTTGAGCCGCTCGACGAACCGCTTCCGCTCGCCGGCCGCGAGCTCGCCGGCCACGTCGTCGAAGGCGTGCGGCCCGTCGGGCTGCATGGCGTGGCAGGCCAGGTAGATCGCCAGCACCAGCCGGTCGTCGGTCGCGTCCAGCGGCTGGCGGCCGAGCAGCCGGATCGCCTTGAACCGGTCGGGGGGCTGCCAGTCCAGGCCGTCGTCGAGGAGGTCGCGCAGCTCGCCCCAGCGGTCGAGCAGCCAGGCGCAGCCGAGCGTGGTGGCCTCGAGCCGGTTGACGATCCGCGCCGGGTCGGCGGGGTCCTCGACGGCGCCGGACCAGGAGACGCGGGCGGGGTCGCCCAGGGTCGTCTCGAACTGGGGATAGAGGCAGACCGGCCCGCGCGGGTCCCAGAACAGGCGGCGGCCGAGCACGACGACCTCGTCGGCCTGCGCCGAGGCGTCGAGTGAGCCGCCGCACGCCAGGGCCTCCTGGAGTCGAGCGGACCAGGCGCGGTCGGCGCGGTCGAGCTGCCAGGAGACATTGACGGTGCGCTCGACGAGGTAGCGTTCAATCTCGCCGTCGGGCTGGAGCTCGGCCGTCCAGGCGTCGAGCCGGCGGCGGTATTCCTGGGGGTCCTCGCCGGGCAGGATGATGAGTTTGGCGGTGAGTCCGTGCCGCAGGGCATTGAACCGCGAGCGGTCCTTGCCGGCCTGGGTGGTGGGCCCGGTGCTCTTGCGGGCGTTGCGCCGATTGGCCTCGGTGCGCTTCGAGGACGGGCTGGCGTCGCACGTCATGGGGCGTCCCCTTTGCGGGATTGGGCGGATTTCGACCTGGTTGCCGCGGGATGCTGGAGGATCTGAAAGGTGAAAGGGGCGTCATCGCCGGTTGACTACTTTGCCATACGCCCTCCATCTTGACAGCCTAAGAAGCGGGCCGTCAAGGGGCTGACGAGCTTTTTTCCGGATTAGACGGAAAGGCGGCGGGATGTGGGTGTTGAAGGCGGGATTGCAGGAGAGGGCGGCGTACTTCAGACGGACTGAACCACAGAGGCACAGAGACACAGAGAGAAAACAGAGAATGCATGGGACAGCATTATCATTAGAAGCTGGAATCAAGAGGCCAAACTCTCTGAAGGAGTTCAGGACCGAATGAAATCTCGAGCAGGGATGAAATGAGCGGCCGCGCCCCTGGCTCGCCGAGTGGCGTTGGGGGCTCTTCTCGTCTTCGTCTCTGTGTCTCTGTGCCTCTGTGGTTCGATCATCCAAGCGTGTTACGGCCTGGGATGTGCGATCCACCCGCGAGGGGCGGTGCGTCAGGGAGGTGTCAGCCGGTAGGGCTTCTTCGCCTGATACAGCTCGAGCCGCGTGCGGTAATCCGCCTTCTTTTTGGCGTCGGGGAGCAGGTCGATGGCCTTCGTCTGCCAGCGGACGGCCTGCTCGAAGTCGCCCGCCTCGGCGGACGCCGCGGCCAGCGTGTCGATGTTGCCGGGGTCCTTCCAGTCGGAGAGCTCGCACGCCCTGGTGGCGCTCGCGACGGCCTGATTGCCGTCGCGGAACGCGGCATTCGGGCAGGTGGCCCAGATCCAGGCGCGGGCGTTGTAGCTATAGATGTTCTTCGGGTCGAGTCGGATGGCCTCGCTGTAGTCGGCGACGGCCCTGTCGTACTCCCCCTTCGACCGCCAGGCGATGCCGCGGTTGGTGTAGGCAGCGGTGAATTTCGGGTCGAGTCGGATGGCCTCGTTGTAGTCGGCGATGGCCCTGTCGTACTCCCGCTTCAACTGCCAGGCGACGCCGCGGTTGGTGTAGGCGGCCTCGCTGCTCGGGTCGAGTCGGATGGCCTCGCTGTAGTCGGCGATGGCCCTGTCGTGCTCGCCCTTTTCTTGCCAGATGAGTCCCCGATATACGTAGTTGTCGGATCTGGCCGGGTTGGAGCGGATCTCGGTCGTGAAGTAATCAACCGCCTGATCGTAGGGGATGACCTCGCCGGCCTGGACCCAGCCCTGGACGGCCTCCTTCTCGGCCGAGAGCCAGAGCCAGGGGCCGTTGACCTGCTCGACCTTGTAGACCCGGAATGTGATTCTGTCCCGGCCGGAGACGGCGAGGTTGGTCGAGCGCTTCGCGTCGTTCGACGACCTGGTCGCCGACGCGGGGAAACGTGCCGTACCGCGTGACCACCCGCTTGCCGATCCAGCCGCCGTCTGGCTGCTGGGCGCGGGCCGATGGCTGGGTCCCGAGGGCCAGCAGTGTCAGCGCGGCGAGCGGGACGAGACGGTGGGACCCGACGCGGGCCCGGCGGGTCGGCCGAGGGGCGCGCGAGGCGTGTTGCGGCGGTCTTGCCAGTGGCGACATGGATCGAGGCTCCTCGATTGGCCTGCTGCTGGTCGCTCGGTCCGGATGAACGGCGTCGTCAGCCCGATTGCGACGGTGAGGTGCTCGAGGAGCAGGATAATTCCGTGGCGGAGTGCGGGCAAGGAGGAGGCCGGATGGGGTTTCTTGATTCCACCGGGGGATCTGAGCCCCGGTTCGGGTCGCGGCGGGCGGTCGCGGCGGCGGAAGCCGGGCTCGACGATCGCGATGCCGCGATGATCGTCGCAGCGGCACCGGCCGACGGTGACCGAACCCGCGGCCGGGCGACTCGCGACCTTGAGCGCCACTCCCCCGCGTCCCGGTTCCCGGTTCGGCGCGGGTCTCCCCGGTTTGTCGCGGGTCTCCGACCCCGCCGCCGGCGTGACCGACAGGTCTCCTGGGCGGGCGGCAGTCGGGCGGGCGAATCGGGCCGGACCGAGCGGGTGGAGACCTGCGGTCCCGGTCGCGTCGGGGTCGGAGACCCGCGCCGAACGGTCCCGGCCGCGGCGGGGTCGGAGACCCGCGCCGAGCCGCGGAACCGGGCGGGTCGGGTCCTTTCCGGGCGGGTCTACTCTCGGCTGGCCTTCGTGTAGGTCGGGCTGTTAGCCTGACGCCGGCTGGTCGGTCGGTCGGTTGGTCCGGATGGCATCGGATCGGGTCCGTTCCGCCCGCGTCAGGCTGACAGCCTGACCTACACCGGGGCGGCTTTTTGTCGGTCAGGCTGTTCGCTTGCCGGCAATCGGCCAGGGCGCTCGGAAGCTCGGCCGGCCGTCAGCGGACGGGGCGGGCGCTCGTGCGCCGTTTTGAGGCGGGGGGCGGGGGCATTACGTCGGGGATGATCATCAGGCCCTCCTCGGGGAGACCCACGGTGCGGGTGCGGCCCTCGCGCCAGAGGTGCGCCGTGAGGGCGCAGACGACCGAGTCGAGCTGGTGCTCGGAGGCGCGGGGGTGGTTGAGCCCGGGGACCAAGGGCTTCAGCGCCCGGTGGATGCGACGGCGGCCGTCCGGGGTCTTCTTTCCCCGGCAGGGGAGACCGAGCAGCCGCAGCGTGGCGAACGGGTAGACCTCGATCGGTCGGTAACCCAGCTCTCCGAGCGCGATCGCGATCCGCTCGCCGCGACGCGCGAGGACCTTGATGAGCGCCGTGGCCAGGGTGGGGATGCCCATCCGCCCCAGCTCGCGCTCGAGCTGGCGGCTGCGGGTGCCGGGGTCGGTGCGGCATCGGCAGTCGTCGTCGAGGCAGCAGCGGCCGAGCGGGCGGGTGAGCGGGGCGTTGATCGCCACCGTGCCCCGTCGACCGGCCGAGCGAGCCAGCGCGATCACCTCGTCGTCGTCGCCCGCCGTCGTCAGCAGCTCGAGCCGCCCGGCGCGGAGGATCGCCACGCCGGTCTCGCGGTGCGCGACGCCCGCCAGGTCAATCCCCACGCAGATGCCCGGACGCCTCGGCCTCGGCCGCCGCCGCGGCGGGGCTTGGGCCTGGGCGTAAGCGTATGCGGGCGGCGGGGGCACGGGCGCAGGGTCGTCGCCACGTCGGCGTTTGCTGGTGATTTCAGCCATTCACGTAGGATAACGCCGATCGATGGCGATCGACAACCTATCTCGGCGGGTGGCCGGGTGCGAGGCGGGGTTGAAGCCGTCGGACCAGGTTCCTCCGCCGGTTCGAATGGGCTAGGCTGGCTGGTCGGTCGTCGAGTTCGACCGAACGGCTCGCGCGCGGTATCCGCCCCTCTGCGAAACGGAGTCTCCGCATGGTCCGGCCAAGGATCCGAGTCCGGGCGGTGATGGCCCTCGTCCTGGTCGTCGCACTCGGGCTCTGGGGCGAGCAGATGAGGCGGCGGCGGGCCTATTGCCTTCGGCGGTCGCTCGAACACCGCTCGAGTCTCTACATGGTGAGCCTCCACATGCCCCATCGCCCGCTCCCGCCCGAGGCCGAAGAGAAATTGCGGAGGACGTATCCGCATGCCGCCTGGCACCTGCAAATGAGCGACGCCTACCTTCGATGTGCCAGCCGGCCGTGGCAGTCGGTGCCGCCGGAGCCGCCGGAGCCGTTCGCCTTCCCGCCTGGGCGGGTGCCGGCGGAGTGACTCGGCACGGGAACCTCGGGTTGCCCGCGGCCGCATGCCTGGAGCGCGTAACGCATGGGGGTCCTACCGACGGGGGAGCGACGTCCACCGACCGGGGAGCCCGGCCGACCCAATCGCATCTGAAAGATTAAGTTTTGGTGATCCGTTGTAGGAGCCGGCTCCTGCCGGCGATCGGTCGGGCCGATGCCAACCGAGCCGACCGGATCGGGAGCAGGAGCTCCCTCCTACAAGCGGACTGGTCCGGTCCGATCCGATCCGTTGTAGGCGGTTGGGCCGGATCGGGAGCAGGAGCTCCCTCCTTCAAGGAGACCGATCCGGTCCGGGTTGGGCGGGGACGGTGCTGGTTGTTGGACCGTGAGCCATCTGACCGTTCGGCGCTCTTAGCGACGGCGGGCCGTGCTGGTGGGCGCGGGGGTCGGCTGAACACCCAGGTCGGCGTCGAGCAGCAGCGCGGCGATGGCCTGCTGGCCCGCGGCGTTGGGGTGGAAGGTGCCGGTCGGGCTGCCCTGCATCGCCAGCGACTGCGTGACGGTGCGGATCCACGTCGAGGTCGAGGGGTATCCGTGGGTGCGGAAGTCGGTCGTGAGGCCCGGGACCAGCGTCCAGCCGTACTGGGCGGCCGCCGACGTGATCCTGGCGTCGAGCGGCGCGATGATCCGCCGCGAGGTGAGCTGGGCGTCGGCCCGGTTGACCAGCGGCAGGCCCAGCGGACCCGAGATCGCCGCGACCGCCCCGCGCTGGTTGAGCGTGATGTCGGGATAATCCGTCACCAGCACCCGGCCCGGGTCGAGCGAACCGATCGCCGAGGAGAGGGCGGCGAACTCGGACGGGAGCCGGGCGAGGCGCGCGTTCACCTGCTTGAGGATCTTCTGGCCGCTCGGCGAGCCGGTGTAGGTGTTATTGATGAACTGGTTGACGAGCGTGGAGACGCCGATATCGTCGGCGCCGACGCTGACGGTCAACACGTCGATGTGCTGGGTGCCGATGATCGACTTGAGCTCGTCGATCTGGTCCGGGAGCTGGACGCTGGGATCGCCGACGCTCGCCATCGGGCCGAGCACGCCGGCGGGGATCGAGGTGCCCGAGTCGGCCACCGAGACGAAGGTGACGGCCTCCTGTGGGTTGGCCTGCTGGAGCTGATAGGCGAACTCGGCCGGGCCGGAGATCGTCGAGCGGTGGGCGTCGGCGTTCTCGAGGTCCATCGACGGGCTGGGCGAATAGGCCCACTGCGGATCGATGGGCGAGGCGACGACCGGGTTGCCCTCGCCCGAGGCGTACGAGTCGCCGATCGCGACGATCAAAACGTCCTTGACCTGGATGGCGGTCGTGGCGACCTGGGGGCCGGTCGCGCCGGCCAGGTTGGTCGCGGTGAGCGCGACCGTGTAAGCGCCCTGCGGCAGGTTGAGGCTGGGGTCCTCGCCGGCGAGCGTCGTCGAGAAGCCCCCGGCGCCGGTGACCGTCCAGGCGAACGTTGACGACGGCTGGATGCCGGCCGAGTGCGAGGCGTCGAGGTTCACGCCGTAGCCGTTCGGCGAGTTGACGTAGGCCGGCGTATTCGGCAGGTCGGGGACATCGCCGTGCGCGGGGTCGAGCGCGATCCGGGCGCCATCGACCACTGGATGACGGCGGCCGCGCTGAGCAGCGAGCGGTCTTCCAGGGGCTCCAGGCCGGCGCGGAGTCGCCTTTCTCTTCTCCTTTGTCGTTTGGCCGTTGTTCGTTGTCCGTGGTTTGAGGGTCGAGGGGTGTGCGGATTGGGCATGGGGGATCCATCGAGTAGCGGGGAGCGAATGCGGCGGCCGTGCCTGCCGCGCGGGGACCCAGGTGGTCCGGCGCGGTCCGAGAGTGTAGCACCTGCAGTGCGGGTCGCCAACGCCATCTCTCGACCGGGAGATGATGCTATCGACGCCGGGCGGCGCCAGGCTTCTTGCGACGGCGGGCGGGTTGGGGGCCCCAGAGCTCGCGCTCGAGCTTCTTCATCATGAGCCAGAGGAGGAACACGCCGACCTCGAGGACGATGACCAGGATGATCAGCCACATCCGATTGCGGAACGCGTGGCCCATCACGGCGGAGAACTCGCCGAGCTCCTGGATGGAATTGGCGATCAGGCGGATAATGACGCCCACCGCGCCGACGCTCCTGCGGGTCATGTGGGGTCCGGAGATCGGGTGATAGTCGGCCGCCAGGAAGGCCCAGCCGAAGTAGAGGACGGCGATCGCCAGCGCCATCGCGACCCAGCCGACCGACTTGTTCTGCTCCTCGGAGTTGTCATGCTCGGACATCTCGTCCCTTTCGCGGCCGGGCCGCGTCTCAAGTGAGGCCGGAGGCGGCGGGCCTACCGGGCGCGTCGGCTTCCGGATTCTGGTTGTGAATGCGCTGATCAACGGGTAGCTGCAAGCTCGTTCGGGACTCGAGCCTGGCGACGGGTTGGGCGCGATTCGATCGTCAAGCTGACGCGGCTTTGGCCTCTCCCCTGGTGTGGATGACCACGTACTGCTTGCGGAATTCGTATCCCGATCCCGGCCAGGTGGCGGCGTACTGGCGAAGGGCCTCTGCGCCCGACTGGTGGTTGACACCGTTGACGCGGCAATCGGCCCCGGGCGCGCCGTCGTCGTTGCGGGCGGCGAAGAAACGGATGGCGATGAACCCGGTATCCTCGATCAGGTCCTTGAAGGCGATGAACGTATTCGTCAGGAAGCAGCAGGTGCAGAACGGATGGGGGTCCTCGGCGGCGTCGGGCGGCGGCGGCTCCTTGCGGAAGTGGGCGACCGGGCCGAGGATGGCTCGGCGGGTCAGGGCGGGCTTGCCTTCCTTCGCGGGGAATTCCATCTCCATCATCATGCACGTCGCGGGCGTGGGGAGCAGGGCGTCGAACAAGGGGACCAGGTCGGTCTTCGCCCACATGTCGAACCCGCGGTTGACCGAAGCCTCGAGGTCGTCGCCCCAGCCGTGCTGGAACTCGAAGGTGCCGTCGGGTACCAGTGCGGGATGGGCCAGCTCGACCGTGGTGACCGAGCGGACGCCCGAGTTCTCGAGCGCGACGGCCTTGACGAGCTGCGGCCGGATGATGAGCCCGGACGGGCGATGCTCGAGCCAGTTATCGCGGGCCTTCACCGGTTGACCCTGCCGCCCCAGGACCCGCTCCATGGTGCGGACCACGTCCACTTCCTCGGTCCAGTTCCGGCCGTCGCGCTCGAAACCCACCCGGCCCCGGGTGCCGCGGCCGGGGTTGGCATGGCAGGTCGGTCGGCCCCTCGGATCCGGCCTGCGTCGGAACCACGAAAGCATGGTCGATCCCCTGAGGGTAGATGGTTCCCGGCGGACGCGTTGCCCCGGGCTCGTCGCCTCGCGACCTGCACGGCGGAGGCCGGGCGGAGTCGCCTCGCCAGCGGCGCGACCGACAGGTTATCAGGTCGGCGATCGAGGATCGAACGATTTTCTCGGCCAAGACGCGGGCGCGAGAGGCACGTGACGGTGGATGGCCCCTGCCCCGGATCGTTCAATCATCGACGGAGATATCCCGGCCTCATTGGGGCCGCGGCGTATCCTACTCTCCCTCGGCGACCCTGGCGCCCAGGATGAGGGCAACGTACGAGATCGGCGCGGTGAAGATAAGGTAGAGGACGAATATGAGCGCTGTGATTCCGATGTTGTCCGGGTAAGTGTAATGTGCAAGCGTGTGCGCGAGGACACCGAGGACTGCCAGGGCCGTGAACTCGCGGTCGGTGGGCACGGGCCTGGCGATCGCGCTGGCGAGCCAGCCCGCCACGAACGAAGCCGCCAAGAGCGAGCCAAGGCTCACCACGATGGGCACCCTGACGAGCCGCAGGATCAGGCCGCCGGCGAGTTCCCGGAGGAAGAACAGGACAACCAGGATGAACACGAAGCGGAACCACTTCATCATCGAGGTGTGCCCTCGCGCCGGATCGGGGAGGCTCGTCGTGACCGATGACGCTCGGCTTCCGGACCTGCTGGTCGGTAGTATGAGGGTGGCTACCGGGTGCGTCAAGTCTGCGCGGATACGCAGCCATCCCCGGTGCACCGGCGGGTCGAAACGAGGGGAGGCAGCGGCGCGATGGGATCGAATGGTAAGGTGGCGATCGTCACGGGGTCGGGGTCGGGGATCGGGCGGGCGGCGGCGCTGGCCCTGCTGGCCGAGGGTTACGACGTCGCGCTGGCGGGGCGTCGGGCCGAGGCGCTCGAGGAGACCGCCGCGCGAGCCGACGGGGCCGCGGGGCGGGCGCTGGTGGTGCCGACCGACGTGAGCGACGAGGAATCCGTCCGCGCGCTGTTCGCGGCGACGGTCCGGGCGTTCGGGCGGGTGGACCTGCTGTTCAACAACGCGGGGACGGGTGCGCCGCCGATCCCGCTGGAAGAGCTGACGTTCGAGCAGTGGCGTCGGGTCGTCAACGTGAACCTGACTGCGGCGTTCCTGTGCACGCGCGAGGCGTTCCGGGTGATGAAGGACCAGCAGCCCGCGAGGCGGGCGGATCATCAATAATGGGTCGATCTCGGCGCACGCGCCGCGGCCGAACTCGGCGCCCTATACGTCCACCAAGCACGCGGTCACGGGCCTGACGAGGTCGACGGCCCTCGACGGCCGCAAGTACGACATCGCCTGCGGGCAGATCGACATCGGCAACGCCGCGACCGAGATGACCGCGCGGATGAAGGACGGCGTCCTGCAGGCGGACGGCACGGTCGCGCCCGAGCCGACCATGGACGTCGAGAACGTGGCGAGGGCCGTGGTGTACATGGCCAGCCTGCCGCCCGACGCCAACGTGCTGTTCCTGACCGTGATGGCGACGAAGATGCCGCTGGTGGGACGGGGGTAGAACCCGGCGGCATCAGGGGTCTTTCGACCGACGGATTGGCCCGGATAATGACGCGGTCCGTCGCCGTGCTGACGGAGAATCTGGGGATGCCGCAGCGCGACCCCCCGAAGGCCCCGGGACTCTGCCGGTGAAGGAAGCGGGCGGAAGCGAGCAAGTGCGGGGAAATGCACTTTCGCGATGAAGAGAGGGAGTCTATACTGGTCACGTCGGAATACGAAGGAGCCCGCGACGCCAATCCACTGCGATTGATACTGCTCTCGCCTGCCCCTCTCGCCTTCCCTCCGGTCGGGCCGTCCGTGTCGGCCCTTTCGATGCGTCCCGCGAGACCGATGCTCGCCGGGACGCAAACCCCTTCGTGGAGCATGATGGTGGGCAGGAAATTGTACGTGGGGAACCTGGCGTACCAGGTCGGTGACGCCGACCTGGAGCAGTTGTTCTCCGAGTTCGGGACCGTGCAGAGCGCACAGGTCATCCAGGATCGCGACACGGGCCGGAGCAAGGGGTTCGGCTTCGTGGAGATGGGCAGCGACGCCGAGGCGCAGGCGGCCATCCAGGGCTTGCACGACCAGGAGTCAACGGCCGTCGGTTGACGGTCAACGAGGCCAAGCCGCGCGAGCCGCGGGGTGGCGGCGGCGGCGGGTACGGCGGCGGCGGCGGTGGTGGCGGGTACGGCGGCGGCGGCGGCGGCGGCCGTGGCGGGCGGCGGCGGCGGCCGCTATTGAGCGACCACGCAGAGTCATGACCGAGGGCCGACCTTCGCGGTCCGATCGATCGATGGATCGATTGCGAGGTGCCTGTGCCCCGTTACTCGGCGAGCCGAGAGCCCCGAGCAACCAACAACATCCTGGGTGAATCGCACCGGCCGGCCCGACGAGAACACGCTCGGGCCAGAGGAATCGACTGACCCGGCCGCGAGGAGCAACGTCTTCTCGCGGCGGCCTCTTTCCCCATCATGGCAGTTCCCGGGCGATCCGCGTCGACGGATCCTGGACTCCCACGCCTGCATCCCTTCGCAGGTCTTCACGCATGCCTGCCCTGGGTGGGCCGTTCCTTCCGAGCGCGAGGATGCGCACCGGTCCGACCCTTGCCTGATGCCTTCGTCGGCCATCTCGACCACGGTGATCGATTTTGCGTGCGGCCAGAGTCGCTGGCGATGGGGACCGGCCGTGCGCCCGGTTCCAGGTCGATCGAAGTGACGATTGGTGGGCCTCGCTGCGCTCGACCCACCCTGCGAGCCTCCCCACACACCTACTCACGGCGGTCGGGCCGTCGTAGGGTGGGGTCGAACGGCGCAGGCGTGAGGCCCACCGGTTCGGCTTTGACAGGGCTCGACCGGAGGCCCGCCCTCCCCGGCTGGCGTGTCCGGCACGGGATGGAACGGCCCTGGGTGTTGAGGGGAAGGGCCTATCGCCGGGCGGTGATCCGGTTTATAATGAATTTTGTCGGAACTCGAAGGAGCCCGCGACGCCGATCCGCTCTCCTGGGACGGGATTTTCGCCTGCCTTTTTCGCCTTCCGTCCGGAAGGGTCGGACTGCCCGGCCCAAGGATACCGACCCGAGAAGGAATGCCGGGTCACCCACCCGTCTAGGAGTCTCCTTGTGGCTACAAGGCTGTTCATCGGTAACCTCTCGCCGGCCGTCGCCGACGCCGAACTCGAGGGGCTCTTCGCCGAGTTCGGAACGATCCAGAGCGTCGAGATCATGCGCGACCGCTCCTCGGGCCGCGGCAAGGGGTTCGGCTTCGTCGAGATGGGCAGCGACGCCGAGGCGCAGGCGGCGATCAAGGGGATGCACGAGCGAGAGGTCGACGGCAAGAAGCTGACAGTTGCCGAGGCCAAGCCGCGCAAGTATCGCAGCGGCGGGGGATTCGGCGACGGCGGGGGATATGGCGGGTACGGCGGCGGCGGCGGCGGAGGGGGCGGCTACCGCGGCGCAGGTGGTCGCGGGCATTATTGATCGAACGCGGCGGCGTCCCGGCGCGGGGCCCGATTGGCCCTGCGCGGGTTCGCCCCAACTGCGGAAAGGGCTGCACCTCGTGAGTCAGAAGCACTGGCATGTCCCCCTCCCCACCCGACCGATCTGCCCCGTCTGCAAGAAGGCGGTCTATTCGTGCGCGGGAATCCACCCCCAGTGCGCGGTGAGCCAGGCCGAGGCCCCTCGACCGCCCAAGCCGATCCCGCCGGAACCCGCGGCGCCGGCGCTGGCGAAATGAGGTCGGCGCAGGGCCCCCGATGATTCGGGTTCGGTCCCGGAATGAGAGATCCCGATTCCGGGACTGCATTGCCGGGAACGACAGGCCTCGCCGCGATTCCCCCGGGCCTATTCGTCGAACGGCCGCCGTCGCCCGGATGGGGACGTGAAACCGATCGTGGCTCTCGAACGTCTCTCACCAGGGTGGCGTTGACGAGCCGCGTACGTCTTGCGCCGTGCCCGCCGAGTCATGGAGGATCATCGGGACTGCGGCGGCCATTTGCCGCGGTCAACGACTTCACCCACTCGGTCGAAGTCGGGACGGTTTCGGCGTCGAGAGTGGTGGGCGAGCAGGCGGGGGCCGGTGGCGGATCTCGCCGCCCGGTCCCCGCCGCGCCGGAGGCGACGAGGGAAACGGCCTCGCTGGCTGTCTGGAGGTCGGGCTCAACGGACGTCGGACGAGCCTCGCCGTCGCCGGGCTCGCACCAGCAAGACGCCGCCAGCTCCCAGCAGCATGAGCGTCGCGCCGCCGGGCTCGGGCACGGATGCGAGCGTCAGCAGGTAGGCCCTCTGATTGCCGTGGGTATCGAGCCCATAGCCCACAATCTGGCCGGAGTTGTTGATACCGACGGCGTACTCGAACGTGAAGCCGTTGGCGGCGATGCCCAGGCTGTTGAGGTTGACCATCTGGCCGCCGGAATCCAGGAAGGCGTGGAGCTGGTCGTCCGGCGTATACAGGCGTGCCGACGATCTGGCCGGAGTCATTGATCGCCGACGCGCTGCTGAAGAGGCCGCCGAGGTCGCCGAGGTCGGTCATCTTGCCATTCTGGTACAGGAATGCGTGATTCTGGTTGCCCGAGGTCGTCGCGTACCCGACGATGTCGCCCTGGCTGTTGATGCCGATGGCGCTGCTCGCTGCACCGCCGAGGGTGCCGAGGTCGGTCATCTTGCCGCCGGAATACGAATACGCGTGCTGGGCGTTGTTCGCGAGGCTGGCGCGGCCGACGATGACGCCCGAGTTGTTGATGCCGATGGCCGTGCTGAAATTCCCGCCGAGCGTGCCCAGGTCGTTCATCTTCCCATTCTGATACAGGAACGCGTGGGTCGAGTTGTCCGCCAGGTTGGCGCGACCGACGACCTGGCCCGAATCATTGATGGAGAAGGCGATGCTCGTTGGGCCGCCGAGCGTGCCGAGGTCGGTCATCTTGCCGTTGGCGTAGAGGAAGGCGTGGTCCGTGGCGCCCGAGGTGCCGGTATACGAGTCGCCGGCGATCTGGCCCGAGGCGTTGATGCGGCTCGCCTCGCCGTAGGGGCCCCCGAGCGTGCCGAGGTCGGTCATCTTGCCGTTGGCGTAGAGGAAGGCGTCGGTGGCGCCGCCGGCCGTGACGGAGGAGCCCACGATCTGGCCCGAGTTGCTGATCCCCATGGCGGCGCTGGTGGTCCCGCCGAGCGTGCCCAGGTCGGTGTAGATGTAGCCCGCCTCGGCGGCTCCGTGGGGCGACAGGGCGCCGAGCACGATGCCGAGGGACGCGGCCACGACGAGTCGGTAGATCGGTCGAGGCGAAGTTCTCATTTGCGGGGTCTCCGGAAGGGGTCGGATACGTGACGCCTCAAGAACCCGAGGCGCGAGGGTGGTTCCGCCGCGAGGGCGCGGGTTGGTCCGGGACTGCGGCCGCGCGGCGCGCAGCGGGGCCTTCATCGCCGCGATCGCATCGCGGCGGATGGCCTATGGTCGGGGCGCGGGGCGGCTGCCGGCTGTGGCTCGCCGCGCTCGGTCATCGAGATCGCTGCCGGGTGGTGGACTACCGCGACGCCGCGTTCGCCGGGTCGATGAGCGCCGCCGCCTGCCCGTGGAGGCGGTGGAGGTAGCCGCTTCGCGCGAGCGGACGATGCGACTGGCGCTCGCGAGCGGCGAGGGCCGCCGTCGCCTCGTCATAGAGCTCGCGGGCCCTCGTCCGGTCGCCGAGGTGCCAGCGGGCGATCGCCAGGGCGAAGCTGCCCGCGATGTCGTGCCCGCCGAGGGCGACCGAGCGATCGAGGGCCTCGGCGGCCGCGGACCAGTCGTCGGACCGGGCTCGCGCCAGGCCGAGGGTCTGCCAGAGCGACCCGTTGCCCGGCCGCTCGGCGAGCAGACGTCCGGCCAGCTCGATCGCGAGGGCCGGGCCGCGCCCGCCCGGGTCGCGGCACACGGCGAGGACGCGGCCACCCGGGTGGCGTGCCGCGGGTCGTCGGGCTCGAGCTCGAGGGCGCGCTCGAGCTCGCGGAGCGAGTCGGCCGGACGGTCCAATGCGTCGAGGCATTCGGCCAGGCGGACGTGGAGCCCGGCCAGGTGACTCCGATAACGCCGCACGGACGGGTGGCCGGCGCTCGACGCGCTCCATCACCGCCGTGGCGTGTCGCACGGCGGATTCCGCCTCGGCCGATCGGCCGGCGTCCTGCATCAAGTCGGTATACCGAGACTGCGCGACGGCCAGTCCCTCCTCGAAATCGGGGAGGCCGGGGAAGTCGCGGGCGAGCGACTGCCACGCCTCGACGGCGCGGAGGAAGTACGGCGCCAGGGTATCGGCGAGCGCCGGCGTGCAAAGCGAAGGGCAGCAGATCCGCGTGAGCAGCTCGGCCGCGGCGCGGCGTCGAGCCGGATCGTCGCCGATGGTCATCTCGCCCGCGGCGAGCGTGGCGAGGGCGCGGTCGAGCGACTGCGTGCCCTCGGCCAACCGACCGGTCGCCAAAAGGAGGTGGCCGAGGCGGCCATGGACCTCGGCGATCCCGTCGAGCGGCGCCGGCGAGTTTTCGGCCAACTGCTGGCGGAGTCGAAGGGCCTGGCGCAGCAGGTCTTCCACCTCGGCGGCGCGAGCGGCGAAGCCGAGCAGGTAGGTCAGGCGGACGCACGTCTCGGCCAGCGCGAGCCGATATCGGGGGACCTCGGGGAAGTCGTTCGCCAGCCGCGTCTGGAGGGCCATCGCCTGGCGGAGGGTCGGCTCGGCGCGGTCGAAGGTTCCCAGCAGGCCGCCGGAGCGGAACAGCCAGCCCCGGTCGGAGAGGACCCGGCCGGTCTGCTCGCGGATCGCCGGGTCGGTGGGTGCATCGGCGGCGAGGCCCGTCAGCAGGGCCAGGGCTGCGGCGTAAGCCTCGTCGGCCTGCTGGGGCCGGAGCCGTTCGACGAGCCCCGGCACCAGGCCGGCGCGGATGTTGGCGAGCCGGTGGTGCGCCTGGGCCGCGCGGAACCGCACGCCCCTGTCGCCCGGGTTCTGGGCCACCAGCCGCGAGTAGATCCGGATGACGTCGAGCTGGAGCGACTCGACCCCCTGCCCCCGCTCGGGGTCCCGGCTGTAGTCGCCGGCGAGCGTCGCCGTTTGATATTGTTCGAGGGTCAGGAGGGCGAGTCGGAGGTTCTCGCGGGTCTGGACCTCCTGTCGCCCCGTCCGGCCGCGTTCCTGCCAGAGGAGGAGCATGCCGAACACGAGCCCGGCGACGGCGAGGGCCGCGACGACGGAGCCGGCGATCACGGCCGGTCGGTGGCGGCGGGACCAGCGGGCCACCCGCTCGGGCAGGCCGGGCCGTCGGGCGCGGACCGGCCGATCGGCGAGGAAACGCCCCAGGTCCTGGGCCAGGTCGAGGGCCGACTCGTAGCGGTCCGAGGGCTCCCGCGCCATGGCCTTGAGCACGATGGTCTCGAGGTCGATCGGGATCGAGGGGACGAGCCGCCGCGGCGGGCGCGGCTCGTCGCCGGCGATCTGGCGGAGGAGGACGCGGCGGTCGGTGCCGTCGAATGCGGGGCGGAGCGTCAGCAGCTCGTAGAGGGTCGCACCGATCGCGTAGACGTCGGTGCGCTGATCCACCAGGCGGCGTCCCGCAGCCTGCTCGGGGCTGGTGTAGCGGAGCGTACCGAGGACATCCCCGGTGGCGGTCAGCTCGCCGCGGCCCTGGATCCGCGCCAGTCCGAAGTTGACGACCCAGAGGTGGCCGTCGGCGTTGACCAGGAGGTTGGCCGGCTTGACGTCGCGGTGGAGGATGCCCAGGCCGTGGGCGTGGTGGAGGGCCTCGGCTGCCTGGAGGCCCAGGCGGGCCGCCTCGGCGGCCGGGAGGCCGGGCGCGCCGTCGCAGAGCCGCTCGGCGATGATCTGGGACAGCGATTTCCCGGCGATCAGCGGCATGGCGAGGTAATGGACCCCGTGCTCATAGCCGGTGGCGAAGAGGGGGACGATGTGCGGGTGGTTGAGCGCCGCGACCGCGTGGGCCTCGACCCGGAACCGCGCGAGCTGACGCTCGTCGGGCTGGCCTGCCGCCGGCAGGACCTTCAGGGCGACACGGCGGCGCAGCGAGACCTGCTCAGCCTCGTACACCACGGCCATCCCGCCGCGGCCGATTACTCGGAGGATCCGGAAGTCGCCCAGGCGGTCCGACTCGGGGGCGTCCCACCGGCCGGAGACGCCCGGCACCGGCCTGGCCGCGGGCCGTCCCGCCAGCCCGTCGAGGGCGACGAGGGTCGGTATCAACGCCCGGAGCGGGCCGGCGAGCTCGGGATGCTCGACGGCGAAGGCGTCCAGGTCCAGGGGCTCGCCGGCCCGTCGGCGGTCGATGAATTCCTCGACCAGCCCGGCGAGCCGGGCCTCGGCCGCCTCGACGCCGTCTTCCTGGAGCAGCCCGCGGGTCATCGCATGTCCTCCAGCAGTTCCTTGAGCCGTCTCAACGCCCGGAGGTGCCGGACCCTGGCCGTACCTTCGCGGATCCCCAGCGACTCGGCGACGTCGGCCATCGAAAGCTGTTCGACGTGTCGCAGAGACAGGAGCTCCTGGTCGTCGTCGCTCATCGCGGCGATCGCCTCGCGGACGCGGCGGATCAGCTCGTCGCGCATCAGGTCCTGGCTGGGGCTCGCCCCGCCGGCCACCAGGAGGGTGCCCAGGTCGTAGGACGTCGCGTCGGAGAGCGGCGGCCGTCGCTCGCGTGCGACGCTTCGCCTCTGGGTGCCGATGTGGTGGCGATGCAGCTTCATGAGCCGGTCCCAGGCGAACTGCCGCAGCCACTCGCCGAACGGCAGCGGGCGATCCCGCAGGTACTCGGGCAGGGCCCGCGCCGCGTCTCCCAGCGCTTCCTGGACCACGTCCGACGGGTCCACGCGGGCAGCCAGCCGGGGGTCGATACGGGCCGCGACCAGCCGTCGTAGCCGGTCCCGATGCCGGACGAGCAGCGCCTGCACGGCGGAGCCATCACCCGTTGCGGCCAGGCACACCAGCTCGTTCGTATCGGGCGTCGTCCGTTCCACGGCACTCTCCCCTGCCTTCCTCACACGTATCCCCCCGGAACGGCCAGAAACGTTACCGCACGAATCCGCGAGGGGTCGCGGCACGCCGGCGGCCGGCGAGACGACGCCACGCCGACGGAGGACCCCGGCTCGATTCTACTTGGCGGCTCTCGATGCCGACAGCGACGGCGCGTCAAGTCGCCGGTGTGCTGCCGATTTCCCTCACTGTGATGGCGTTCCCTCATGCTGACACTGGGCGAATGGGGGGATTCGCGACGGCCCCGCAACGCGCCGCGCGAACGGGGACATTTTTCGCGTAGACCAGCCCGAGCCCAGTCGCCCTCTTGCCGATCGATCCCCGACTGTGGATCGTCCCGAGGACGGTTCACGGGGCTGGATTGGACTGCGGAGCGTTCGACGACTCGCGGCCT
The DNA here is from genome assembly GCA_963771445.1 of uncultured Planctomycetota bacterium. GTDB lineage: Bacteria > Planctomycetota > Planctomycetia > Isosphaerales > Isosphaeraceae > JAKAUH01. The sequence goes on from CAVYTQ010000014.1 coordinate 359,209, forward strand.
CGCCAGGCCCGCAGATTCCACCGGCTCGCGTGCCATGCTCCCGGCCGCGGCGGCGTGTCGGGCCCAGTCCCCTCGCGATTCCGCCGGTGACCTGTCATCATCTTGGGGCGTTCCTGGGCCGGACGAGGGCGATCGGACGGATGGCACGCGCGGCGGTGCGTAGGGTTCCGCTCTTGACGCTGGCGGCGGATTGCGGAATTTACTGTTGGTCGAACCGCGGGGAGGAGCCACGCGCGCGATGAATGGATTGCTGAAGCGGCTGGGGCTGGATCGTCCGGAGCTGCGGGCCTGGGCGATGTACGACTGGGCGAACTCGGCGATGGTCTGCGTGATCATCACGGCGGTGTTCCCCATCTATTACTCCAGCGTCGCCTGCCGCGGCATGAAGGCCGAGGAGGCCTCGCGGCTGTTCGCCGACGTGACGACGTTCGGCATGTTGATCATCGCCGTGCTCTCGCCGGTGCTCGGCACCATGGCGGATTTCAAGGGCAACAAGAAGGCGATGCTCGGCGGGTTCATGGTGCTGGGCGTCCTGGCCTGCGCGGGGATGTTCTTCATCCACCAGGGCGACTGGATCCTCGCCTCGGCGCTGTTCATCCTGGCGAATATCGGGGCCAACGGCAGCTTCGTCTTCTACGACTCGCTCCTGCCGCACATCGCCCGCGACGACGAGGTGAACCGCGTCTCGACGGCCGGCTATGCGCTGGGGTACCTCGGCGGCGGGGTACTGCTGGCGCTGAACCTGGCGTGGATCAGCAAGCCGGAGTGGTTCGGGCTGCCCTCGGGCGCGGACCTGACACCGTCGCAGGCGACGCTGCCGGCGCGGCTGGCGTTCCTGTCGGTGGCGGTCTGGTGGCTGCTGTTCTCGATCCCGCTGTTCCGCCGCGTGTCCGAGCCCAGGGCGTCCGGTCTGCCGCCCGGACTGGTCGGCAACGAGGCCTTCCCGATCCGGGCGGCGGTGGGACGGCTGGTCGAGACCGGGCGGGCGCTGGGGCGTTATCGCCAGGCCGTGCTGCTGCTGGTCGCCTTCCTGATCTACAACGACGGGATCGGCACCATCATGCGGATGGCGACGATCTACGCGACCGAGCTGAAGTTCGACCAGGGGATCACCATCGCGTCGATCCTGCTGGTGCAGTTCGTGGGGATTCCGTTCGCCTTCCTGTTCGGCATGCTGGCCGACCGGATCGGCGCCCGGCCGTCGATCGCGCTGGGGCTGGTCGTGTACGCGGGGATCTGCGTCTATGGCTACTTCATGACGACGCAGTGGCAGTTCCTCGTCCTGGCGATCCTGGTGGGGACCGTGCAGGGCGGGACCCAGGCGTTGAGCCGCTCGCTGTTCGCCAGCATGATCCCCCGCGACAAGTCGGGCGAGTTCTTCGGGTTCTTCGGCACGTTCGAGAAGTTCGCCGGCATCTTCGGCCCGCTGGTCTTTGCGCGGATCAACATGCTGACGGGCTCGAGCCGGGGCTCGATCCTGGCGATCATCGCGTTCTTCGTCGTGGGCGGGGCGATGCTGGCGTTCGTGAACGTCGAGGAAGGCCAGCGGCGGGCCCGCGCCGAGGACAAGGCCGACAAGGCCGGTGACCTCGCGGAGATCTGATCTGATCTGATCTGATCTGATCTGATCAGCCCGCGGCGTCCTGCTGGAGGGAGTCGGCGGCCTGTCGGGGCCGGGACCAGTGCGCCAGCGTGATGGCCCACGACGCGCCGAGGTAGAGGATCGGGTAGCTCAGCGAGGCCCAGGCGATGATCTGGGTCGTCGGGTCGAACGTCGCGCCGGGCTGACGGGCAGCTTGTAGATGAGCCAGGCCAGCGAGATCGTCCAGGGGATGGCGACGATCGTCACGAAGCGGTTGAACGCGCCGGGGAGCGAGGGATACAGGTACTTCGACGGGACGAAGGTCATCACGGCCAGGATGGTGACGATCGCCAGCGAGACCCACGGGCCGAATGGCAGGGCATAGACATAGAACGCGACGACGTTCCAGAGCGAGGGGAAGCCGAGGAAATAGCCGTCGTCGGTCTTGGCCTGGACCTGGCAGAAGCCGTAGAGGCTGGCGAGCAGGGGGAGCAGCAGCCACGGCTCGTAGCCGGCCGGCAGTATCCCCGCGCAGTAGATCAGCGCGATCGGCAGGAAGGTGTAGGTGAGGAAGTCGATGATGTCGTCGAGCCGGCGGCCGTCGAAGCTGGGGACGGCCTCCTTGATGCGGACCTTGCGGGCGAAGGTGCCGTCGGTCGCGTCGACCAGCGTGGCCACGACCATCAGCAGGAAGGCCATGCGGAAGTCGGCCGGCTCGCCGTGCCTGAGCAGTACGGCGATCAGGGCGGCGAAGACCATGCCGGTGGCCGTGTAGGCGTGGACCAGCCAGCCCAGGACCTGCTGGCGAGTCGTCGGGAGCCGGCGCTCGCGTGCCTGCCGGGTCTTCCGCCTCCTTCGCACCTGAAGCTTGACCATCGCTGCTCACTCCGTTCGATCACCGACCGCCGCGACGACCGACTGGCGAATAAAGTTGCGGGAACGTGTACCTTCATCGAATGTGCACAATACCAGGAATCGCGGCGTGATGGCAGGTCTTTTCACTTGTTGGGGGCGAGTCGGCTGATCCAGCCGTCGCCGTCGGCAGGGCCGTCGGTAGTCGTCGCGCCCGGCTCGGGGACGTACTCGGCCAGCGTGCCGCGCGACCGCCGTCGCTGGAAGAATCCGTAATAGAGCCCGCCCGCGGCGAGCAGGGCGAGGGTCCAAAGCGGGGCCGCGAACCGGCTCCAGCCGCCGGGGCCATAGATGGACTCGCGCGGCCACGAGACGTTGACGACGAGCACCACGTCCCCACGCCGCCGCGATCGCGTTGATCGGCCCGCCCAGCCGTCCCATCGTGAAGAGCCGCCCGCCTCCCGACGGGTCGACGCGCTCGGGCCGCCATCGCCCTCGAATCCGGGCGACCAGCATCGGCAGGGTGACCAGCAGGTAAGCCAGGTTGATCCAGACGATCGCCACGGCGCAGAGGGTCTCGATCACGTGCGGCTGGTTGATGTTCAGGACCAGGAGCCCCAGGCCGGCGATGCCGACCAGGAGCGCCGGCAGCGCCGGGGCCTGCGTCCGCCGGGGGACGCGGCCGAGCCAGTGCGAGAACGGCAGGTTGTCGTCGCGGGCCATGGCGAAGATCAGCCGGACCGTCCCGGCCTGCACGGCCAGGGCGCAGACGAACACGGCGAAGACGACGTCGACCAGGAAGAGCCGGCCGAGCCCCGTACCCAGCACGTCCTTGACGATCATCGGCAGGCCGCCGGCGACCTGGCCGAGCTCGGGGCGCGACGGGTCGCCGAAGGCCATGATGGCCGAGGCGATCAGCAGCGCCCCGACCGTCGAGGCGGCGGCAGGCGCCTGGAGGATTCCCCGCGGCGCGCGTCGGCGAGGGCGGCTGGTCTCCTCGGCGAGCGTGCCGGCCGTGTCGAAGCCATAGAGGACATACGAGGCCGTCAGCGAGCCGGCCAGCGCGGGAGCGAGGTAGCCCCAGCCTTCGCCGACGGAGCGGCCCATCGTGTCGAGGAGGATCCCCGGGCCGCGGCGGGCGTGTGCGAAGAGCAGGCCGATCAGGAGCAGGACGCCGACCAGCTCGGCGGCCACGCCGAGGTTGTTGATCCGCGACATCAGCCGGACGCCGGCGACGTTGATCGCCGTGGTGGCGACGATCAGGATGCAGCCGAGGATGACCGCGTTGCGCGCGCTGTCGGCCTGGACCGAGGGGTCGCCGACGAGCTGGAAGGCCCGCGCGATCTGCGGCATCGTGGCCTGGAGCGCCAGCGCCACCGCGGCCAGCGAGAGGACCGAGCCGCACAGGTAGATCCAGCCGGCCATCCAGCCGACGGCCCGGCCGCCGGTTCGCCGCGACCACTGGTAGACCCCGCCCGAGAGCGGGAAGCGTGCGGCCAGCTCGGCGAAGCACAGGCCGACCGCGAGCTGGCCCAGCGCGACGGCCGGCCAGGTCCAGAAGAACGCCGGCCCGCCGGCGTGGTAGCCGACGTGGAACATCTGGAACACGCCGGTCAGGATCGAGATGTACGAGAACCCGGCCGCGAAGGACGAGAAGCCTCCGAGCGTCCGGTTCAGCACGGGCCGGTAGCCGAGCGCGGCCAGGTCCCGATTGTCGTCGGACGGATCCGCCGTCGGGGGCATGTCGGGGTCTCCGGCGGCACGCGGTCCGGCCGACGATCCGGGACCCGCGCCGGCGGACGGTTGAGGCCCGCGGGCGAGGTCCTTCGGTCGGGGCCGGTCAGGCCGGCTTGTCGGCCACGTAGATGCCCCACTTCATATCGCCGGCGCCGCAGAAGCCGATCTTCATGTTCCAGCGGTCGACCAGGTAGTCGAGGTCGGACTCGGAGAAGGAGGACAGGAAGTCGTCTCGCTGCGAGACCAGGCGGAGCTCCTCTTCCTTGAGGATGCGGACGAACCGGTCGGTGGCGTCGTCGACCACGACATTCGTGAAGCCGGCCTCCTCGAGCCGCTTGCCGTACTGGGCCGGCTCGATGACGCTGTAGCCGGTCTTCTCGATGTAGGTCTCGAACTCGGGCGAGCCGGGCGTCTTGCCGCGGGCGTAGTCGGTGATGACGAGGCGGCCGCCGGGTGCCATCAGCGAGAACAGCCGGGCGAACAGCCGCGGCTTGTCCGGGATGTGCATGAAGGCGTCGCGGCTCCAGACGACGTCGAACGGCTCGGGGAAGTCGGTCGCGAGCACGTCGCCCAGGATGAACGAGACCGAGTCGGCCAGCCCGAGCTGCTTGACGCGATCGCGGGCGACGGCGTCCATCTCCTGGGCCAGGTCGATGCCGGTGACCTTCGCACCGTACGCCTGGGCGAGGTGGAACGCGGCGCCGCCGATGCCGCTGCCGACGTCGAGCACCCGGACGCCCGGACGGAGCGCCGAGCCGAGCCGGGTGCAGAGGTCCTCGGTGGTGGCGTGGCCGCCGGTGCTGATGTAGTGGTCGCCGAAGATCTTCTCGTACCGCAGGATGCTGGTTCGGCTGTACTGCCCGTTGTTATCGAATTTCGCCGATGAGGCCGGCGCGGTCTGGAGCGTCGTCATGGGTGGCTTGGACTCGAATGGCTGGAATCCTCGAGCGACCGGCCGGGCGCGGCCCGCCACGGAGCCGTTCCTCCGGCCGGGAGGATCCTGCGGCATGATTGAAGAGGCATCATTATGGTGGGCGGGCCGTGGAAATGTAAACAGACCGCCGCGCGGGCGGTTCGACCATCGACGGTGGGGTCCGCGGGCCGGGCTGGTCGAGACGGACCGGGGGCGAGGGCGAGGCCAGGGATTGCCCCGCCGCCCGCCCCGATGAATACGCCGGCTTACTCGGCGGCCTTCTTCTTGCGCTGGCCCCGCTGGTACTCGATCTTGGAGGCCACGTTCTTCTCGTGGGTGATCTTGGCGGCGACGCCCTTCTTGCCGGCTTCCACCGACTTCTTGACGCGATTGTCCAGCTTCGTGAGATCGGTCTCGAGGTCGATCTTCTCGAAGCTGCCTTTCCGGGAGACCTCGGTATCGCCGTTGACCTTGATCTCGTGCTCCTTGTCCGTCTCCTTCTCGATGACGGTGAGCTTCTTGCCCTCGACGTCGACCTTGGTGATCACGCCGAGCAGTTCGTCGGCGAAGACGATCCCGCCCACGCCGATCACACCCATGACCCCGAAACAGATCGCCATCCTGGTCAGGAAACCGCGACGGTGCTGCATGGAACTCCTCCTCAAATCATTCGACAACGAGGCGCCCGGCCGCGGATCGCGGGCCTTCCCCACCGCGGGAAGACGCTGCGTCGCAAACCGCCGAATACCAGAGGTCCCCACATTATGAACACGCCCGCGGCGCGGAAGTAGTGGCCTGTCTGGTGTTAACGTATTTTGACAATCCCTGGCCTGGCGAGGGCGAAGTGCGTATCCACATGCGGAGCGTAACATCGCCGAGGGTTCCACCAGGGCTCTGCATCCTCACCGCGGAGAACTCCCCTTTCAGCGGCCACGCGGCGGCGATCCCTGCGATCATCTCAGCCTGTCGAAATCAGCCGAGGTGGCCGCTCGCCGAGGGCGAGGCGGCCCAGTGCGCCCGCGCGATGAGGCTTCGCCCATCTTCGTCCTTGCGCGGCGAATAGGAGGATCGGATCGGTCGCGAGGATTCCTTGTATCATGGGGTCGAATGGGCGTATTGCTGCCGGACTGGGCACCCGCCGCCGGCCCGGACCGATTCCCACGTCGGTCATGCTTCAGCCTGGCGCCGATCCGGTCGGGCGGGCCGGGCCGTGCAGGGGGAAGCCTGACCGACATCGGCCCGCGCCGACAGCTCTCCCAAACGGGCCAGATGGGCCGTCTTGAGGCTTTCCGCCTCGTCAAGAGCGGCTTTTCAGACTCACGCCAAATCGCGAACAACCGGCCAAATATGAACCGGACCACGGAAACCACCGCCGCGCTGGAAAATCTCAGGAAATTTCCAAGTATTTTTTCCGCTTCTGGCCAAAGGGCTTGCGTCGAGAAAGTGCCCCTCTTGGCCGATAGGTGCATTTCAGTTTTTGCAAACCTGATACATCCTGATAGTAGGGGGAGAAAGAAGAGCCGAGGGGGTACAGGGGGTTTTGGGGGCCCTGGAACACGAAATGCATGCAAGCAATCCCCCTTCTGGGCCCCGGGAGATCGTCCCGCTCGGCGGTTGTCGAAAGTGCTGGATACCATGTCGTCAGTTAAGCACGGGATACCGAATCCGAGGTCTTACCGGTGAGGATGGCCCAATCCGTGCGGCCGGATCGCCCGCCCCAGGTCGCGGGCCGAACTGAACACCGTCCTCCTGATCGACGACGATGAGAATTCCCGGCCCCTCATCGCCGGTAGGTTATCCCATTTCGGCTGCCTTGAGGCCGGAGCATAGGGATGCTCACCGATCGCTTTTTCAGGCGGAGGGGCCCCGCCGTCCACCGATCTGTCAACTCGCTCGCTGGCGATCTCCGTCGATGTGAGACAATCCCGTTCTGGGGCCGGTAAGCACCCTCAGAATACCAAGGAGGCCCTGATCTTACGGCGACCTAACGGCATTGATTCTGGCCCTAATTTGCATCACTGGGCACCAGACGATACAACGGCAGGCGACCCATTGGAGCTTCAAATATGTCCCCGGTATCGGGTGCTCGGTCCGGGATCGCCGCGTTCGAGGGCCTCGGCCAGGGCGGCGGTCGCGCCGTCCCACCGGCCGGCGAGGGCCTAGCGATCGCCGCGCCGCGGCGGTTCGGAGCGGGGCGGGATCGCGACCCGAAGGGGCGGGGCCTCGGCGGTCGGTCGCGGTCGGTCGGCGGCGACGGCGGGGGCGGGCCGATCGTGGAAGCCCAGGCCCATCGGCGCCAGCCCGCGGCGGACGAGGCCCAGGTCCCAGACGGCCAGGAGGCCGTTGCACGCGGCCGCGAGGCGCGTGCCGTCGGGGTCGAAGGCCAGGGCGCGGACCTCGCCCGCGTCGGGCGCCTGGAGCTTCGCCAGCAGGCCCCACGTCGCGGTGTTGACCAGGATGATCTCCTGGAGCGAGCTGGAGAGGGCCAGGATGGAGCCGTCGGCGGAGAAGGCGATCGGGCCGGGCGCCGTGCTCGCCCGGCCTTGCGGCACTTCGGGGCCGCGCTCCCAGGTGCCGACCCGTCGGCACGAGACGCCATCGGCCGCGCTGGTCACGAGCCAGCGGCCGTCGGGGCTGAAGACGCTCCGCGCCTCGCGGACCTCGGCCCAGGTCCGTTCGAGCCGGCCGGTCGCGGTCGCCCAGACCTTGAAGCCCGGGCCGAACTCGAAGTGATTGCCGGTGGCCAGCCATCGGCCGTCGGGGCTCAGCGCGACGGAGGCGATGTTCTTCACGATGACGGCGGTGGAGACCCTTCGGCCCGGGCCGAAGAAGACGGCCCGGCCGAGGCCGCGGTCGGCCATCGCCAGGTTGTTGCCGTCGGGCGTCGTATCGATGTCCGACACGAAAGACTGGATGTACACGAGTTCGGGCGGCCCGATGACGATGCCGCCGGGGACCACCGGATCCGGCGCGAGCGGCCGGCGACGGACGCCGGCGGCATCGCAGGTCAGGATTGCGGCCCCCGACGGCTCGAACCGTACGTCGCTGGAATCCGGCCCGGGCAACATGGCCAGCTCCCCGAGGGTCCGGGAATCCCGCAGCCGCACGCCCTCGCCGCCGGCGGTGGCCAGCAGCCGGCCGTCGGGGCTGAAGGCCACCGATCGTCCTTCCGTCCCGTCGGCGACGGTCCGGTACTCGCGGGCCGGCTCCAGCTCCCACAGCTCGACGAACCGGCCGTCATGGGTGCCCGACAGCCGCCGCCCGTCGGCGCGGAACTGCGCGTAGCCCATGGCGCCGTCGAGGGAGAACAAACGCCGGCCGGATCCATAATCCCAGGTGCGCAGCGTCGAGTCCCAGCCCGTGGCGGCCAGCATCCGGCCGTCGGGGCTGAAAGTCAGGTAGCTGAAATGATCCGGCCGGGCGTCCGCCAGCATGCGGACGGCCCGCGTCGCGACGTCGAGGATGCGGATGCGCCGATCCGATCCCATCCCGACCAGCTCGCGTCCGCCCGGATGCCAGATCGCGTAGCCCCAACCCGGCGATAGCCCCCCAGGTGTCCGATCGCTGCCCGTCCGGAAGTCGTAGAAGTGGACGCTCTCGTCTTTCTTCGCGACGCAGGCCAGCAGCCCACCGCCCGGCTGGAAGGTCAGCCGGTTGCACTCCTGGCCGACGCCCCACGACAGAGAGACTCGACCTGTGCCCGTGTCGTGGATGCGGATGGTGCCGTCCTTGTGCCCGGTGGCGACCCACCGGCCGTCGGGGCTCAGGTCCCAGCAGATCGGGTCGTCCACCTGGAAGGACCGCGCATGGACCAGGTCCCAGACCCTGAGTACGTAGACCTTGTGATACACGGCGAGGAGGAACCGCCCGTCGTCGCTGAAATCGAAGGCGTAGGCATGATGGCCGGGCCCGGGCAGCGAGGCGAGCTCGCGATCGTCGGCGACGCGACGGAGGGTGAGATTGCCCGACTCGTCGGACCTGACGTAGCGCTCGAAGGCGGGGTCGAAGTACAGGCCGTAGTTCCTGGGCAGGAGGATCGGCAGGCGCTCGGCGGGGCGGACGTCGGCCAGGGCCATGCAGGCGATCGCCTCGTCGCGGAGCGCGGGCGATGCGTCGATGCCGGCCGCCTCGGCGAGGGCGCGGAGGCCGTCGAACCGCTGTCCGGGCGGCCCGCTCCAGCGCCCGGCGCAGGCGCGCGCCAGGTCGGCATCCCAGAGCTTCTGCCGCGCATCGCGCTCGGCCGACTGCGCCCGCACGAGGTTGCGAGACGTCTCGGCCTGCTGGCCCTGGAGGACCATCAACCCGGCGGTGAGCCCGGCCAGCAGCATGGCGAGCAGCCCGGCGACGGACGCCGAGAGCGTCGCGATCATCGGGTTGCGGCGGGCCCATCGCCAGAGCCGCTCGCGACGGCCGACCGGGCGGGCCGCGATCGTCGCGCCGGCGAGGAACCTCCTCAGGTCGTCCGCCAGGGCGGCGGCCGAGGGGTAGCGGCGAGAGGGCTCCTTCTCCAGGCACTTGAGCGCGATCGTCTCCAGGTCGCGCGGTAGCCTGGGGATCAGCCGCCCGGGCGGCACGACCTCGGCCGTCAGCACCTGCTGGATCGTGTCGAGCGAGGTCCCGGCGCGGAAGGGCGGGCGGCCGGTCAGCGCCTCGTAGAGGATGGCCCCCAGGGCATAGACGTCGGTGGCCGGCCCGATCCGGCGCGAGCCGCCGCCGGCCTGCTCGGGCGCCATGTAGCTCGGCGTGCCCAGGACGGCGCCGCTGTCGGTCTGCTCGGCGGCGCCGTCGAGGAACTTCGCCAGGCCGAAGTCGGTGATCTTGGGCGTGCCGTCGGCGGCCAGCAGGATATTCGACGGCTTGAGGTCGCGGTGGATGATCCCCCGTCCGTGCGCGTGGTGCAGGGCCCGCGCCAGCACCCCGACCAGCCCGGCGGCCTCCCGCGCGGGCCGGGGGACGCCGCCGAGGGCCGCGGCCAGGCTCTCGCCCGCGACGAACTCCAGGACCAGGAAGGCCCGGCCGCCGTGCTCGCCGACGGAGTGGATCTGGACGATGTGGGGATGCTGGAGCCGCGCCGCGGCCTCGGCCTCGGCGCGGAACCGGGCGCGTTGCTCGGGCGTGGCGAGGTCGCCGGCCAGGACCATCTTGATCGCCACGGTCCGGTTCAGCGCCCGCTCCCTCGCGCGGTAGACGACCCCCATGCCGCCGCGTCCCAGCAGGGCCTCGATCTCGAAGCCCGGCACGTCGGGGCTCACCGCCGTCGCGATCGCGCCGACCGTGTCCCAGGTCGCGGGCCCTTCCGGGCCGGGCCGGATGGTCGATGCCTCGGGGACCAGAGCCCGGTCCACCTCGAAGAGCTGGCCGATCGCCCCGGACAGCGCGGGGAAGCGACGCCAGGTACTCGTCGGCCATGGGCTCCTCGCCGGCGCGGCGGCGCAGCAGTACCTCGTGATAGATCAGGTCGAGCACCGCCTCATCGTCGGCGCGGAGGGAGGGATCCCGCGCACAGGTGGTCCTCGACGAGCCCGCGGCTGCCGCCGGCCCAGCACCGGCTCTGTTCGGCGAGCGCCGCGGCCAGCGCCCCGCCCGTCGGGGATTCGCGGCGATCAGGGCGTGAAGTCATCATCCAACCCCAGGAGTCGGGCGACCCGATCCAGCGCCCGCGACAGCCGCTTGCGCAATGCGTCGGGCCGCTCGCCGCGGTCGGCCGCGATCTCCGCCCATTGCCGGCCGTCGGCCCGCTGGTCCGACAGCCAGAGCTCGTCCTCGGTCAGGCGGAGGCGGAACGCCGCGAGGAGGTCGCGACCCGCCACCAGCCGCGCGGGCTCGGGCTCCCTCGAGATCGGCTCGGCACCCGCCCCGTCGATCGAGACGGTCGCGTGACAGTCGGGCGCAGCTTCCGCGCCGTGCAGGGCGACCTTGTTGCGCGTCATGGTGGCCAGCAGGCGGATCAACTCGTCGGGCTCGCCGAGGTCGTACTGCCCCAGCGCCATCCGGGCGAAGAAGCTGGCGAGCACCGACTGGCAGACGTCGGACGGGTCGAAGGCGCGGCGGAGCCTCGGGTCGCGCATCCGCAGCCGGATGACCCGGCGGATGTGCGGCTCGTAGACGCGGACCAGCTCGGCCGCCGCCTCCGGGTCGCCGGCGCGGACGCGCCGTATCAGCCCCGGCAGCGGCGTATCCTCGGTCATCTCTAGGGACTCCCCGGCAGGGGTGATTCCGTTCTATCATGCTCGCGGCAACAGCGTCCAGCATGTGGATCGATGCATTTCGTCAACATTGCCCCCGGTTTTGTCCGTTCGGGTGCCCGGCGCCAATCAATCTTGAGGAAGTGAACGAGACCCGATCGTCTCCCTGGGGCCTGTCGCCACATCGGCAGGGGTCGTCGGGGGCCTCTGCGGGGACGTGTCGAGGGGCTCGTCGGTCTTCTCCCCGTCGAAATCCGCGGCCCGGGCTTTCTCGGGGCCGTCCGGGGCCCGGCCACGCCCTCACCGGATGGGACGAGCGCCGGGCTCGTGCACGCCCTCGGTCGGGCCGGTCATGAGCCGTCTCCAACACGCCCGGTGATCGCGGTCCCGGGATCACGACTCGCGGCCCGACACGAGACCGACCGCAATGAACCGACGAGCGTGCGACCCCAACCTCCTGTTTGCTTTGGTCGCCCTGCAACTGGGCCTGATCGACGCCGGCCAGTTCTCCGAGGCGTGCCGGGCATGGGCCGCGGCCGACGGCGCCTCGCCGGCCGACCTGCTGCTCCGTCGCGGCGGGATCACCCCGGAGGAGCGCGCCTCCCTCGAGCGGGTGATCGGGCTTGAGCTGGCCAGGCACGGCGGCGATGCCGGCCAGGCCCTGGCCGCGATCGCCGATAGCTGCACGACCGACCCGGCGACGGGCCGGGATGATCCGGGGATTCGCATCAGCCCGAGCGGCCCGGCCACCGAGCCGAGCGCCGATCCGACGCTCGACTGGCCCTCGGGGTCGGCCGCGCACTATCCCCTGGTCCGGCTGCACGCGCGGGGCGGCCTGGGGCGGGTCTGGCTGGCGCGCGACCGCGTCCTGGGCCGAAGCGTCGCCCTGAAGGAGATCCTGCCCGATCGGGGCGACGACCCGGGGTATCGGGCGCGGTTCGTGGCCGAGGCGCGGATCACCGGCCAGCTCGAGCATCCGTCGATCGTGCCGGTCTACGAGCTGGCCGGCGGGGCGGACGGCCGGCCGTTCTACACGATGCGGATGATCCGCGGCCGCACGCTCTCGGCCGCGGTCCGGGCCCACCACGATCGGCGGGATGCCTGCCAGGGCGACATGCTCGAGATGTCCGGCCTGCTGGCCGCGTTCGTCTCGGTGTGCAATGCGATCGCGTACGCGCACTCGCGCGGGGTGATCCACCGCGACCTGAAGGGCCAGAACATCATCCTGGGCGACTTCGGCGAGGCGATCGTCCTGGATTGGGGCCTGGCCAAGTTGATCGATCGTCCCGACGGGGACTGGCCCGAGGCGGCGGTGGCCCTCGAGTCCGGGCCGGGCGAGGCGTCGACATTGCCGGGTCAGCCGATGGGCACCCCCGGTTACATGGCGCCCGAGCAGGCCGACGGGCGGCAGGACCTCGTCGGCCACGCGACGGACATCTACGGGCTCGGGGCCGTGCTGTACGAGATCCTGACCGGCAAGGCGCCGTTCGACACCTCGGCGACGCCCGAGACGGTGCGCCAGGTCTGCGAGCGCGACCCCGACCCGCCCAGGCGGGTCTGCACATCCACGCCGCCGGCATCGAGGCGATCTGCCTGAAGGCGCTGTCGCGACGGCCCGGGGACCGGTACGCCTCGGCGACCGAGCTGGCCGAGGACGTCCGCCGATGGCTGGCCGACGAGCCGGTCTCGGCCTATCGCGATCCCGTGACGGCCGTCTGGGCCCGATGGGCGCGTCGGCACCGTTCGGCCGTGCTCGTGGCGTGCGGCCTGGTGCTCGTCGGGCTCGCGACGCTCGGCGTCGGCATCGTCGTGATCAGCCACGAGCGGGCGCGTTCCGAGAGGCATTTCCGCATGGCGCACGACGAGGCGGACCGGATCTATTACCGCATCCTCGGCGACCCGCTGCTGGCGCAGCCGGGCTCGGACCCGCTCCGCCGCGAGATCATCGCCGGGGTGCAGCAGTATTATCGCAGGCTGGCCGCCGAGCGGCCCGGCGACCCGGAGCTCGCGGAACACCTCGGCTGGTCCTACATCCGCCTCGCCCGGATCACGCTCCAGCTCGGCTCGCCCGAGAGTGCCCTCGAGCAGGCGCGGCGGGCCCTGGCGATCTTCGAGGGGCTGGTCAGGGACCATCCTTCGAATGGAAGCTATCGGGGCGAGGTCGCCCATTCGCTCATCGAGATCGGTGAGATTGACCAGCAATCGGGCCGGACGGCCGAGGCCGAATCCTCGTTCGCCGCGTCGCTGGGGATCTGGCGGGACTTGAATCGGGCCGGCGGAGGTCTCACGAATCGAATCGAGCTGGCGACGGCCTGCGACCTGCTGGGCGGATTGTGCCGGCGGCTGGGTCGAACGGACCAGGCCCTGGTCCTGCACGCCGAGGCGATGGCCATCTGGCAGGAACTGGCCCGGCCGGAAGCGGGCCGAGAGCCCCCGCGCGACGTCGTGAGCCGCCTGGCGACCTGCCACGCCGACCTGGGCGCGGTCCGTGCCGTCCGGGAGGAGTGGGACGAGGCCGAGGGGTCGTACCTCGAGGCCCGGCGGATCTGGGAGGGACTGCAGGGCCAGGGCCCGGTCGACAGCGAGAGTATCCGGCTCGGCTATACACTCCAGGGGCTGGGCCGGGTCTACGAGGCGATGGGGCGCGTCGAGGAGGCCGGCGAGGCTCTCGAGGCGGCCCTGGGGATCTGGGATCGGCTGGCCGCTGAGCACCCCGCCATCGTCGAATATGCCGCGGATCAGGCCGCCGCCCACCAGACCCTGGGCGAGCTCAACGACCCCTCGCTGCACCCGCCCGGCGACCCCTCGCGGGCCGAGAAACACTATCGTCGGGCCCTGGAAGTCCTCGAGAAGCTGGCGTCGGCGCCGCCCGGTCGCGATCGGTTGCGCAAGAACCGGGCGCAGGCGCTCAACCGACTCGGGCTGCTCTATCGGAAGCTCGGGAGGGACGACCTCGCCGAGAAGTATTTGCGCAATGGTCGCGCGCTTCATGCGGAAGGCTCGCGCCGCGACGGCAAGCCGGGGAGCCCCGAGCCGGCCCGGGATCGCGCCCCCGGGTCCTGATGGGACCGGCCGAGTCGGTGCCTCGGGGGAGCCGCCGCCGGTCCCCTGGTCCCTGAGGGACCTCGATGACCCATGCGGATCGCGATTCCGCCGGGGTTCGCCGGGTTGGGGTCCGAGGTCCTGCGCGGCCCCTCCGCGCGGTCTGCGTGATTCGTGAGGTGGGCGGGCCCTTCTCCGGACGCGTAGAATATCGGGTGAGACGCGACCCCGAGAGCCCTGCGGATCGGATGGCCCGGAGGGCGAGGGACCTGGTAGAATGGATGTCCTCGCCGGACACTGGCCGAACCCCGCCCGCAATGACGCCCTGCGACGATCGAGCGAACCTCATGGAATCCGGTCCACAGCTTACCCTTCGTTTTGGCCTGAGCTTCGAAGACCTCTACCGCCGCGACGGCCTGGTGCGTCTCGATGCCGCGTTCCTCGACCACCTCGCCGGGGCCGACCCGACCCTGCGCGACCGGCTCGATTCGGCGCGTCGCGATCCGGCGTCCCTGGCGTCCAAGGCCGAGTCGGAGCTGATCGTCGAGCTGGCCCCGCACCTCGAGGACTTCATCGGCGAGCTGTTCGGGATCGAGACCGAGCTGGCCGCGCTGCAGGCCCGGCACTCGGAGCTGGCGCCGCTCCGCACCGCCAAGCGCAAGTTCGTGATGCGACGGCTCGTCGGCAAGACGGCCGAGCAGGCCGCCGCCATCGACGGCCTCGCCGTGGCGACCGAGCTCGAGGCCTATCTGATGGCCCCGCTGACCGAGCTTACTTACGCCACGCACGTCGCCCGCTGGATGGAGGCCGAGGCCGAGCACGCCGAGGCGCTCCGGCTGGCGGCCGATTACGCCACCTGGGCCGTCCTGACCCCCGAGGGCCAGGAAAAGCACCGGCACGGCGTCGTCTTCAAGCTGCCCAAGAAGGTCGACGTCTACCAGCTCGTCCCCCACGTGACGCTCCAGGTCCACGGCACGGACCAGTTCGAGGGGCACAAGGGCCACCTCCGGCAGCGTCAGGGCTTCCACCTGACCGACCCCGGCACCGACCTGGCCGGCGCCCTCGACCAGGCCGGCTACTGCATCAAGTGCCACCACCAGGGGAAGGATAGCTGCTCGCACGGCCTTCGCGAGAAGGACGGCTCGTTCAAGAAGAGCGTCTTCGGCGTCCCGCTGGCCGGCTGCCCGCTCGAGGAGAAGATCTCCGAGATGAACGAGCTGAAGGAGGCACGGGCAACCCGATCGGCGCCCTGGCCGTCGTCACCATCGACAACCCGATGTGCGCCGGCACCGGCCACCGGATCTGCAACGACTGCATGAAGTCGTGCATTTACCAGAAGCAGGAGCCCGTCGACATCCCGCAGGTCGAGACGCGGACGCTCAAGGACGTCCTGGAGCTGCCCTGGGGGTTCGAGATCTACAGCCTGCTGACCCGCTGGAACCCGCTGAACTTCGCCCGCCCCTATCCTCGCGAGGCGACGGGTCGGAAGGTGCTGGTGGTCGGGCTCGGCCCGGCCGGGTTCACGCTGGCGCACCACCTGATGAACGACGGCCATACGGTGGTCGCGGTCGACGGCCTGAAGATCGAGCCGCTGCCGACCGAGGTGTCCGGGGTCGACGCCCTCGGCAACCGCCATCCGTTCGGGCCGATCCGGGAATTGACCGAGATCTACGAGCGGCTCGACGAGCGGGTGATGGCCGGCTTCGGCGGCGTGGCCGAGTACGGGATCACGGTCCGCTGGAACAAGAACTTCCTCAAGGTGATCCGGCTGCTGCTGGAGCGTCGCGGCGAGTTCACCATGTTCGGCGGCGTCCGGTTCGGCGGGACGCTGACCGTCGACGGCGCCTTCGAGATGGGCTTCGACCACATCGCGCTCTGCATGGGCGCCGGCCGGCCGACGGTCATCCCGATGAAGAACGGCCTGGCGCGGGGCGTCCGGCAGGCGTCGGACTTCCTGATGGCGCTGCAGCTCACCGGCGCGGCCAAGGCCGATTCGCTGGCCAATCTGCAGGTCCGGATGCCGATCGTGGTCATCGGCGGCGGGCTGACGGCGATCGACACCGCGACCGAGTCGCTGGCCTATTACGCCGGTGCAGGTGGAGAAGTTCCTCGACGCGCTACGAGGAGCTCGAACCGGACCGCACGGCGCGGGGTACGTCGAGGGCAAGTGGGTCGGCGACGAGGCGAGCCGTCGCGGACGAGTTCCTCGCGCATGCCCGGGCGATCCGCGCCGAGCGTGCGGCGGCGGCCGCGGAAGGCCGCGAGCCGCGGCTGATCGACCTGCTGAATCGTGGGGCGGCGTGACGGTGGCCTACCGGCGGCGGATGATCGACTCGCCCAGCTACACGCTCAACCACGAAGAGATCACCAAGGCGCTCGAGGAAGGCATCCGGTTCGCCGAGATGCCTGGCGCCCGAGGAGGTGCGAGGTGGACGCGTACCGGCGCCGCGACAGGCGCTGCGTCTGACGCCGGCATGCGCTGACGACGGCGAGACGGGCGATGCCGATCCCCAGCGGGGAGGTCGTCGTCCTGCCGGCGCGGACGATCCTGGTCGCCGCCGGCACGCAGCCGAACACGGTGCTGGCCCGCGAGGATCGAGCACAACGTGCGTGCTGGACGGCAGGTATTTCCAGGCCCTCGACGAGGACGGCAACCCGGTCAGGCCGGAGCGGATCGCCAAGCCGAACGACGTCCGCGTGCTGATGTCGGTGCGGCCCGACGGGCGGGCGATCAGCTTCTTCGGCGATCTGCACCCTTCGTTCGCCGGCAACGTGGTCAAGGCGATGGGCGGCGCCAAGCAGGGCTATCCGGTCGTCTCGCGGGTCCTGGCGCGGGTCGCCCCGACTTCGGCCCGACCGCCGAGGAGCTGGTCGCACGCCTGAACGACGAGCTGCGGGCCGTGGTGCACGAGGTGATCCGGCTGACGCCGAACATCGTCGAGGTGGTCGTGCGGGCGCCGATGGCGGCGCGGGCGTTCAAGCCGGGCCAGTTCTACCGGCTGCAGAACTACGAGGCCCTGGCCGACGCGATCGGGCGACACCGTGCTGGCGATGGAGGGCCTGGCGCTGACCGGCGCGTCGGTGGATCGCGAGAGCGGGCTGCTCTCGACGATCGTCCTGGAGATGGGCGGTTCGTCCGACCTGTGCGCCCTGCTGAAGCCCGGCGAGCCGGTCATCCTGATGGGGCCGACCGGCACGCCGACCGAGACGCCCGGCGGGGGAGACGGTCCTGCTGGTCGGCGGCGGCCTGGGCAACGCCGTGCTGTTCTCGATCGGCCAGAAGCTCCGCGCCGCTGGGGTCGCGCGTGGTCTACTTCGCCGGCTACAAGAAGATGATCGACCGCTACAAGGTCGAGGAGATCGAGAAGGCCGCCGACCTGGTCGTCTGGTGCTGCGACGAGGCGCCGGGCTTCACGCCGGGCCGGGTCGCAGGACCGGGCGTTCGTCGGCAACATCGTCGAGGCCATGGCCGCCTACGGCCGGGGCGACCTGGGCGAGCCCGAGATCCCGCTCGAGCGAGGTCGACCGCCTGATCGTGATCGGCTCCGACGGGATGATGCGAGGCGGTGCAGCAGGCGCGGCACGGCTGCTGCGGCCGTACCTGAAGCCCGGCCACCACGCGATCGGCAGCATCAACTCGCCGATGCAGTGCATGATGAAGGAGATCTGCGCCCAGTGCCTGCAGAAGCACAAGGATCCGGTGACCGGCGAGGAGACCGTGGTCTTCTCCTGCTTCAACCAGGACCAGCCGCTCGACCACGTCGGTTCGACAACCTGCGCACCCGGCTCTCGCAGAACAGCGTGCAGGAGAAGCTGACCAAGCTCTGGATCGACGAATGCCTGAGCCGCTCCGGCTACCGCCCGCGCGAGGCCAACGGCAGCATCGAGATCGGCGCCGGCGGCGGCTCGGGTCGGGCCTGAACCCAATCGGCGGGGATAGCGGGGTCGGGCTCCGTCGCGAGTCGTCGGGTCCCGGCCCGTTTCCTTCCCCTGCCCCATCCGCATCTCAGCGCTTCGGGCGGGGGGCGTGGGGCCGGTCGCGGAGCTGGACGAGCAAGGCGGCGAAGTCGGCGGGCGGGTCGGCCTCGACGTGGATGGGGACGCCGGTGATCGGGTGGGTGAACCCGAGGGTCCGGGCGTGCAGGGCTTGCCGGTGGAAGGTGACCCGGGGAGGAGGTAGGGATCGCGGCCGATAGGCGGGATCGCCGACGAGCGGCAGTCCAATCGCGGCCATGTGGATGCGGATCTGATGGGTCCTGCCCGTCTCGAGCTGGCAGCCCAGGAGCGCGGCGAGGCTGCCGAACCGCTCGAGGACGCGGTAGTGCGTCACGGCGTGCTGGCCTTCGTCGTCGTGGGCCACGCCGCGACGGAGGTCGCCGCGGTCGGCGACGAGCGGTAGGTCGATCGTGCCCGCGTCGAGCTGGGGCGAGCCCTCGACCACTGCCAGATACTGACGCTCGATGGTGTGTGCCTTGAATAACGCCTGTAAGGCGTGGAGGGCTTCGGCAGAGCGGGCGAAGACCAGAGCTCCCGAGGTGTCCCTATCGATCCGGTGGACGACCCCGAGATAGGGACGTCCGCCGTAACGGAGCTGGAGGTAGCGGGCCGTCCGTTCCCGGAGCGTGTTGGTCTCGCGCTCGGGCGTGGGGACCGAGAGCAGGCCGGCGGGCTTATCCACGATGATCAGGTGCCGGTCCTCGAAGAGCACCTGCAAGTCCTGTACGACCTTCCGCGCCCGCGGCCGATTGGGGAAGAACTCCACCGCCGCATCGGGCTCGACGGCCAGGCCCGGCTCGTCGCAACGTTGGCCGGCCAGGTCGATCCGGCCGTTGCGGATCGCCTCGCGCGCTGCGCGACGCGACAGGCCGAACCGCGTGGCGACGAGCTGGTCCAGCCGGATTGGCATGCGTGAGTCCCCTCGCTCTGTCCTGCCGCCCCGGACCGGTTCGGTTCGACCGGACCGCCCATCTGGCCGGCGCCTCGACGTTCGCGTCAGGCGAGCAGGCCGGTCACGACCCTGCCATGGACGTCGGTGAGGCGGTACTGGCGGCCCTGGTAGCGGAAAGTCAGCTTCGTGTGGTCGATCCCGAAGAGGTGCAGGATCGTCGCCTGCATGTCGTGGATGTGGACGGGGTCGGAAGTGATATTCCAGGCGAAATCGTCGGTCGCCCCGTAGACCGTGCCCGGCTTGATGCCGCCCCCCGCGAGCCACCAACTGTACGCCTTGCCGAAGTGGTCCCGGCCCTGGGGATTGGCGGGGTCCCCCTGTCCGAACGGGGTGCGACCGAACTCGCCGCCCCAGACGACCAGCGTGTCGTCCAGCATCCCGCGCTCCTTGAGGTCGCGCACCAGCGCCGCCGACGGACCCTCGGTGTCCCTGCACTGCTGCTCGAGCTGGGTGAAGAGGTTGCCGTGCTGGTCCCAGCCGGAGTGCATCAACTGCACGAACCGGACGCCCCGTTCGAGCAGCCTGCGGGCGATCAGGCAGTTGTTGGCGAATGTGCCGTGTTGCAGGGCGTCGGGGCCGTAGCGCGCGAGCGAGATCTTCGACTCGTTCGAGAAGTCGACCAGGTCGGGCACGCTGGTCTGCATCCGGAAGGCCATCTCGTACTGGGCGATTCGCGTGTCGATCTCGGGGTCGCCGTAATCGGCGAGATGCGCCGCGTTCATGGCGGCCATGTCGTCGAGCAGCGCACGCCGCCCCTCGCGGCTCACGCCCGGAGGGTTGGCCAGATACGGGACCAGGTCGCCCGAGTTCCGGAACCGCACCCCCTGGAACCGGCTGGGCAGGAACCCGCTGCCCCAGTAGTAGTCGAAGAAGAGCTGGCCGCAGGTCTTCCCCTTGTCGCTCGAGGTCATCACGACGAAGGTCGGCAGGTTGTCGGTTTCGCTGCCGAGCCCGTACGAGAGCCAGGCGCCCATGCTGGGCCGGCCGGGCGCCTGCGCCCGTCATGAAGAACGTCACGCCGGGCGCGTGGTTGACGGCCTCGGTGTACATGCTCCGGACCAGGCAGATCTCGTCGGCGAGCACGCCCACGATTCGGGAGCATCGCGCTCATCTCGATGCCGGACTGGCCGTACTTCCGGAACGGCTTGATCGCGGGGAGGGTCGGCCACCTGCCGTAGCCGCTCGACATGGTCGAGAGCCGGGTCGTCCCGCGGACGCTGTCGGGGATGTCCTTGCCGGCCGACGCTCGCATCACGCGGCTTCGGGTCGAACAGGTCCACGTGGGAAGGTCCCCCGCCCTGCCAGAGCATGACCACCCGTTTCGCCCTGGGGGCGAAGTGGGGCAGGCCCGGCAGCCCCGATTGACCCCCGGGTCGATCGGCCCCGCGCGCGGGCCGGCCCCGATGAGCGACGCCAGGGCCGCCATGCCGACTCCGCTCGCCGCCGAGCCGAACAACTGGCGGCGGGTCACGCGGGCGATATTTTCACGGCGAAGGTCGTCCATGCTTCACTCCCGCGTCAATGCTTCGTCGAGGTTCAGGATCGCCAGGCAGACCGCCGAGAGCGCGGCGTGGTCGCGGGCATCGAGCGTCCGCGTCGCGCCTGGACTCGCCCACGCCGAGGAGTGCCCTCGCCCCCGCGCCATCCTTCGTGTAAATCTCGACCTGCCGGGCGTAGGCGCGACGGAGGATCCGGAGGTCGAGATCCGTCGGCTTGCGGCACATCACGAGCTGGAAGGCGTCGGTCAGTCGGCCATCGAGGTTGTTCGATGCTCTCATGCTTCGCTCGGCCAGGACCCGCGCGGCCTCGACCCAGGTCGGGTCGTTGAGCGTGGTGAGCGCGTGGAGGGGCGTGCTGGTCGTGCTGGACCGCACGCGGCAGGTCTGGCGGTTTGCGGCGTCGAACATGTTGGCCGGCGCGACGGTCCGTCGCCAGAACGTGTAGAGGCTGCGGCGGTAGAGGTCCTTTCCCGAGGAGGCCGGGTACGTGAAGTCCCGTTCCTTGGTGATGGCGAGCGCCTCCCAGATGGCGTCGGGCTGGTAGGGATAGACGGGGCGGCCGCCGATCCGCAGGTCGATCAGGCCGCGAGGACGCGAGCGCCCAGTCTCGGAGGATCAAGGACGGCATCCGGAATCGGCTCGCCCGCGAATACAGCCGGTTTTCCGGGTCGCGGGCGAGCCGACCGGGCGTCGCGCGACTCGACTGCCGGTAGGTCGCGCTCGTGACGATCAGCCGATGCATGGCCTTCATCCCCCAGCCCCGCTCGCGGAACTCGACGGCCAACCAGTCGAGGAGCTCCTCGTGGACCGGGAACTCGCTCTGGACGCCGAAGTCCTCCGCCGTCTTGACGATCCCCGTGCCGAAGGCGTGCTGCCACATCCGGTTGACCTGCACGCGGGCGGTCAGCGGGTGCTCCGGCATGACGAGCCAGCGGGCGAGCCCCAGGCGGTTGGCCGGCGCCCCCCGGGCATCGGGGGCAGGAACGCCGGTGTCGCGAACGAGACCCTGGCCCCCGGCTTGAGGTACTCGCCGCGGGTCAGGATGGCCGTCGGCCGGGGGTTGGCGTCGCTCATGATCATCACGCGCGGAAGCTGATCGCCGCGATAGTCCTTGAGCTGGCTCTGGACCACCTCGGGCTGCGACAGGGCGGGCAGTCTGGAGGTCAGCGTCGGGCGGACCTTGTCGTCGAAATGCTTGCGGAGGCCCGCCTCGAGCGCCTTCCTCTCGGCGTCGGTTCGCTCGCCTTCCCGCCTGCGAAGGATGGCCGTGAGCGCATCCGGCAGGCCCTTTCCGCCCGCGGGCTTGCCATCGGCGAGGAGACCCGATCGCCAACCCTCGAAGGCCGAGTCGGCCGAGACCTTTCGCCGGGCCTCGGCTTCCTTCAGCCTGGCTTCCAGCTCGGCAATCCTGGCTCGATTCTCCTCGGTCGGCAGCTCGAGGAACGGCGCCGCCACGCGAATCCGCGACGAAAAGAACTGCGGCGTGCCGTTCTCCGGGACGCGGTTGAAGGCGTCGAGGAGGCTGTAGTAGTCCCCCTGGGTCATCGGGTCATATTTGTGATCGTGGCACTGTGCGCACGCCATCGTCAGGCCGAGCCACGTCGTGGACGTGGTGTCGATCCGGTCGAAGAGGTTGACCCAGCGCTGTTCCTCGGCGATCGCGCCGCCCTTCTCCATTCAGGAGGTGATTGCGGTTGAAACCGCTGGCGATCCTGTCCCCGATCGTGGCACCGGGCAGGAGGTCGCCGGCGAGCAGGCGGATCGTGAGCTGATCGAACGGCATGTCGGCGTTCAGCGCCCTGACCAGCCAGTCGCGCCAGATCCATTGCCAGGTATCGCCGTCCTGCTGGAACCCGTTGCTGTCGGCATAGCGGGCGGCGTCGAGCCAGGGGAGGGCCATCGCGCTCGCCGTAATGCGGGCTGGCGAGCAGCCGGTCGACCAGCATTTCGTAGGCGGCCGGATCGGTGTCGGCCTCGAATGCGGCGACCTCGTCGGGCGTCGGGGGCAACCCGGTGAGGTCGATCGAGAGCCGCTTGATCAAGGTGGGCCGGTCGGCCTCGGGCGAGGGGGACATCCCTTCGGCCTCGAGCTTCGCGAGCACGAAGCGGTCGATCGGGTTCCTGGGCCCACCGGGCGTCCTTCACGGCGGGCTCGGCCGGTCGCCGGGGAGCGACGAACGCCCAGTGTGTGGCGTAATTCGCCCCTTCGCCGATCCAACGCTCCAGCCGCTGCTTCTGCTCGGGCGTGAGCCGTCGGTTCGACTTCGGGGGAGGCATCAGCTCCCCGTGATTCGTCGCGTTGATCCGCGCAGATCAGCTCGCTGGCGCGAGGGTCCTTCGGGACGATCGCACCGGACGCGATCGCCGCCTCGCGGACGTCGAGCCGCAGGTCGGCCTGACGCTTGTTCGCGTCCTGCCCGTGGCAGTAGAAGCAGTTCTCCGCGAGGATCGGCCGGATGTCGCGGTCGAAGTCGAGGCGCGGGAGATTCGGCCTGGGCCCGGTTCTCAAGGCCCGGCACGACCCGCAAGTCCTTGCAGGACGAACGCGACGAGGAATCGGAGAGAATACCCTACCGCCCGCTTTCGTTCCGCTTGCATCTCGGTCCCTACCCAGGATGCCCCATGCCGTTGACGGGGACTCGGCGTTGGTCGGAGAATTCGTTCGCACGTACTCGGCTCGCGAAGGGAGTCGAGACCTCGCGGGTGGGCGGACCATCGGAGACCCCGGACCGAGTCATCCGCCTGGCATCCATGTTACCTCAGACGGATCGGCAGGGTAAACCGCTCGGGTCGACCGCCCGATGGGGGCATCTCTGTATTGGCGGTGACGCCGACGGTCCGGGCCCGGACGAGGGACGGTCGAGATCTCGACGAGCGATGCCGGGTGGTGGCTCGACGAACCGCGGCCCAACGGCTAGGCTCTGGGGTGCCGAAGAACAGGCTGCGGCAAGGTCGTACCTGCGGGCTCTCGGCCTTCGAGGCGTCCGTCCACACCCAACCATCCCGGACCCATGGTGAGCACGGATATGCAATCGATCCCACGCCGCAGCTTCCTGAGAGGCTCGATGACCGCCAGCCTGGCGCTGGGGATGCCGCGGCTCGCGCCGGCGCCGAGCCCCGAGCCGTCGGCCCAAACGACACGGTGAACGTCGCCGTCATCGGAATGGGATCGACCACGGCGGTCGGTGGTGTGGGCGGTCGTGGCCACCAGCTCATCGGCCGGCTCCGCGAGATCTCCGGCGTCAAGATCGTCGCCCTCTGCGACGCCGACCAGGCGCACCTCGATCGCGAGGTCGCGGCGGCCCGCGACCACGAGGGGAAGGTCGCCGCCTATCATGACCCTCGCGAGGTTTTCGACGACAAGGGGGTGGATGCCGTGGTCATCGCCTTGCCAAACCACTGGCACGCCCTGGCGACGGTCTGGGCGTGCCAGGCGGGCAAGGACGTCTACGTCGAGAAGCCGTTCTCGTACAACCTGTGGGAAGGGCAGCAGATGGTGGCGGCGGCCCGCCGGTACGGCCGCATGGTCCAGGTCGGTACGCAGAACCGGTCGAGCGGATTCTTGCGCCGGGTGTTCGACCGGCTGCGCGGCGGCGAGCTCGGGGCGATTCGCTTCGCCCACGCGCTGGTGTACCGGGCCCGCGACGGGATCGGTACGGTAGACGCGCCCACGCCGCCGCCGCGTACCGTAGATTACGACCTCTGGTGCGGCCCGGCCCCCACGGGGCCGCTGAAGCGCAAGCAGTTGCACTACGAGTGGCACTGGTTCTGGGACACGGGCAACGGCGAGATGGGGAACAACGGCATCCACGTCATCGACGTCTGCCGCTGGGCGCTAGGACAGGACCAGATGCCCCCGCGCGCCATGAGCATCGGCGGCCGCTTCGCTTTCCGCGACTGCGGCGAGACGGCCAACACCCACATCGCGCTCCTGGATTTCCGGCCGGCCCCGCTCATCTGCGAGGTCCGCAACGTGGGCGCGGGCAAGGGCGCGGCCTCGATGGGGAAGTTCCGTGGGCAGAACAAGGGCGTCGTGATCGACTGCGAAGGGGGCTACTTCGCGGGCGACGGCTCCGGCGGGTCCTTCTTCGATCGCCAGGGGAAGAAGGTCCGGGATCTCGGGAAGGGCGACAGCCCTGAGGCGCTGGAACGGGCGCACCTCTCCGCCTTCCTCGCCGCTGTCCGCAGTCGGAAGACCGCCGACCTGGCGGCCGAGGCGATCGAGGGGCATCGCTCGACCGCCTGCTGCCACATGGCCAACGTGTCGCACCGGCTCGGCAAGCCATCTTCTCCCGACGCGATCCGGGCCACGCTCACGGGCAACGCCGAGATGGCCGACGCCTTCGAGCGCTGCCATGGGTATCTGCGAGAGAACGGGGTCGACCTCGACGCCACCCCGGCCAGCCTCGGCCCCTGGGTCACCCTCGACGCGAAGCGGGGCTGCTTCGTCGGCGACCTCGCCGACGCCGCCAATGCGTTGTCGCGGCGTGAATACCGCAAGCCGTTCGTGGTGCCCGACCTCGCGACGGGATGAGGCGGGTGCTCGCGATCGCACGTCAGGCCAGCACCGGCTTGATGACCTTGCCCGCCACATCGGTCAGGCGGAATCGCCGGCCGTTATACAGGTACGTCAGCCGCGTGTGATCGATGCCCAGCAGGTGCAGGATCGTCGCGTGCAGGTCGTTGACGTGCACGGGATTGACGGCGGCGGTGTAGCCCACCTCGTCGGTCGAGCCATGGCTCACGCCGCCCTTGACGCCGCCGCCGGCCATCCAGATCGTGAAGCCGTGCGGGTTGTGGTCCCGGCCGGGCTTCTGGCCGGTCTGGGCGATCGGCAGCCGGCCGAACTCGCCGCCCCAGATGACCAGCGTCTCGTCGAGCAACCCGCGACCTGAGAGGTCCTCCAGCAGGCCGGCGACGGGCCGGTCGGTCTCGGCGGCGAAGCCCTCATGGTTGCCCTTGATGTCGTTGTGGCCGTCCCACGAGAGCTGGTTGTCCATGCCCCCGGAATAGATCTGGATGAAGCGAACGCCCCGTTCGGCCAGGCGACGCGCCGTGAGGCACTGCCTGGCGAAGTGGTCGCAGCCCGGGTCGCCGATGCCATAGAGCCGCTTGACCGAGTCGGGCTCGGCATCGATGTCGATCGCCTCCGGGGCGGCGGATTGCATCCGGTAGGCCAGCTCGTAACTCTGGATGCGGGCGTCCAGCTCGGCCTCGCCGGCATAGTGCTCGTCGTGCAGCTTGCTGGCGCGGCCCAGGAACGCGAGCTGGGCGCGTTGCGCGTCGTCCGTCATCCCGCCGGGGCGCTCGAGGTCGTCGATGGGCGGGCCCGTCGGGTGGAGGTGCGTCCCCTGGTAGACGCCCGGCAGGAAGGCCGCGCCCCAGTTCGCCGCGTGGCCCTTGGGCAGTCCGCGGCCCTTCGGGTCGCTCAACACGACGAAGCCGGGCAGGTTGTCGGCCTCGCTGCCCAGGCCGTACGTGACCCACGAGCCGACGCACGGATATCCCATGCGGGCGAGGCCCGTGTTCATCATGAAGAGCGCCGGCGAGTGGTTGTTCGACTCGGTGTAGACCGAGTGCAGGAACGCCATCTTGTCGACGTGCCGGCCGAGGTGCGGGAAGATCTCCGAGACCATCTTGCCGCACTCGCCCCGCGGCGTGAACCGGAAGGGCGACTTCATCAGCGCGCCGACCTGGTCCTTGAAGAAGCCGGTCGTGTCCTTGAACGAAGGGTCGAACGCGCGCATCGACCGGCCGTGCCAGCGCTCGAGGCCCGGCTTGAACTCCCAGGTATCGACCTGGCTGGGCCCGCCGTTGGTGAAGATCCAGATGACCCGCGTGGCCCGCGCGGCGAAGTGTCCCGGCCGCGCCGCCATCGGGTTGAGCGAAGCGTCCGCCGCGGGCGCCTCGCCGCCCAGGAGGCCCTCCCGCTCGAGCAAGCCCGCCAGCCCGATCAGGCCGAAGCCGCCGCCGCGCGCCGGAGCCACCGGCGTCGCGTGAGGATGTCGTCGAGAGGGATCGATCATGGCGGCTCCCCGCTCGCTGGCGTTCAAGGGATATAGAGAAACTCGTTCATGCCGATCATCGCCTGGCAGAAATCGACGAGCGCCGCGCGATCGGCGTCGCCGCGTCCGGCGCGGGCATATGCCGCGCGCTGCGACTCCAGGAACGACTCGCCGAGTCTCGCCTCGGATTCGACCGGAGGGCGGCCGAAGGCGATCCGGTAGGCCCGCGAGACCCTCGCCCGGGCATCGCCCTGGGCGACCCGGGCCGCGAAGCCCTCGGCACAATGCCGGGCCAGCCCGCTATTCATCATCGCCAGCGCCTGGGGAGCCGTCGTCGTGACGCTGCGCCGGCCGATGCTCACCAGGTGCTCGGGCCAGTCGAACAGCATCATCATCGGGATGAGCTGGCTCCGCTTGATGAAGAAGTACACGCTTCGCCGCGGCATCTCGCCGTTCAGCGAGCCGGGGCCGTACATCCGGAGGTCCAGCCGGCCGGCCGTCGCCAGCATGGCATCGCGGATCGGCTCGGCCTCGAGTCGTCGCGGGGCGCGTCGCCAGAGCAGGAGGTTCTCGCGGTCGAGCCGCGCGTGACCCTCATCGAGTTCATCACCCTGCATATAAGCGGCGCTCGTGACGATCAGGCGATGGATCGGCTTGAGCCGCCAGCCGCCCGCGATCAGCCGGGAGGCCAGCCAGTCGAGCAGCTCGGGATGCGAGGGCGGCGAGCCCTGCGCACCGAAGTCGTTGGGCGTGGCGACGAGCCCGCGTCCGAAGTGGTGCTGCCACAGCCGATTGACGATGACGCGCGCCGCGAGCCGGCCGGCACCCTGCGAGGGATCTGTCAGCCAGGCGCTCAGCGACGACCGCCGATAACTCGCACCCGCTCGCCGGGAGTCGGAAGGTTCCACACGCCACCGCGCCGCATCCTGGCCGCCGGAGAGCACCCGGAGGACGCCCGGCACCGCCTCGCCCTGCTTCTGCGCCGCGTCGCCCCGCCGCAGCACATAGGTCTTCGGATAGAAGTGGGGGAAGCCGCGATCGTCGGCGTGATGCTTCGTGTGCGGGTAGCCCTCGGCGGTGACCTGCATCTTCACCGGCGCGGCTCCGTTCCCGCCGGCGACGTCGACCTCGCTGCGGATCGTGGTCGTGAACGCGGCGGCCAGCCGGTAGTAGTCATCCGATGGAATCGGGTCATATTTATGATCGTGGCACCGGGCGCAGCCGACGGAGAGCCCCAGGAAGGCCACGCCCGTCGTGGAGACCATGTCGTCGAGCTCGTTATACCGGGCCGACTCGAACTCGGCCTCGGTCAACTGCGTGGGGAAGGCCCCGGCGCCGAGGAACCCGGTCGCCGCCATCGCCATCGGGTCGTCGGGCGCCCACTCGTCGCCGGCGAGCTGCCAGCGGACGAACTGGTCGTACGGCATGTCCTCGTTGAAGGCCCGGATCAGGAAATCGCGGTAGTGATAGGCATGTGGGCGGTCGTAGTCCTGCTCGTAGCCGTGGGACTCGGCGAAGCGGGCCACGTCCATCCAGTGCCGGGCAAGGCGCTCGCCGAAGTGTGGGGACGCCAGCAGCCGATCCGCGAGCCGCTCGTAGGCGTCGTGCGATCGGTCGTTTACGAAGTCCTCGACCTCCTCAGAGGTCGGGCGGCAGGCCCGTCAGGTCGAACGAGAGCCGACGGATCAGCGTGCGGCGATCGGCGATCGGGTTGGGCCGGAGTCCCTTCCGATCGAGGGCTGAGGCCACGAAGCGGTCGATCGGGGTCCGGGTCCACGCGGGGTCCTTCACCGACGGGGGCGAGACCCTGGCCAGGGGCCGGAACGACCAGGAATCGGAGTCGCCGGCAACTATCGGCTTCGAGCTCGACTTGCGATCGATGAGCGGACGATCGTAGGGTGCTCCCAGGTCGATCCAGCGGCTGATGTCGGCGATCGCCGCGTCGGCGAGCTTCGGGGCCTTCTGGGGCATGTGCGGCTCGTCCTCGTGGCGGATCAGGAGGGCCAGCCGGCTCTGCTTGCCGCCGCCCTCGAGGGCGCCGCTCTTGATGAGCGGCTCGCGATCCGAGAGGTCCAGGTCGCCCTTGGTGGCCTTGCCGCCGTGGCAGTCGAGGCAACGCTCGACCAGCACCGGGCGGACCTTCGCCTTGAACAGGGCGAGGCCTTCCTGCATGTAGCGGGCGTGCTCGGGCGACACCGCCGGCTTCTCATCGTCGGCCAGGCTCGCCCTGGCGACGAAGAGGACGGCGAGGCCGGTCAGGATCCAGGTCTTCATGGCGGGGTGGGATTCCTGGCTCGAGGCAGGTTCGGGTGATCCAGGCTCGATTCATCATACCTCGCCTGGCGGCGCATCGAAAGGCGGCACGAAGGTGCTCAACGCCCCTGTGCAGATCCTCCCGACCCTACAGGGCCGGAATCCCGGATCGGTATCCATGGCTTTCGACTCGTTCCCCGCCGGAGCATCGGAACCCCTTACTGTCGGCTATTGCCGGGGATCGCGAGGAAGGCGAGCCAGGTCGTCCCAGAAGCCGGGGTAGGTCTTGGCGACGCAGCCGGGGTCGAGGATCGTGACGCCGGGGATCCGCAGGCCGGCGACGGCGAACGACATCGCCATCCGGTGGTCGTCGTAGGTGGCGATCGACGCTCCGCGGAGCGCCTCGGCGGTCGGCGGGTTGATGACCAGGCCGTCGGGCAGCTCCTCGACCTCGGCGCCGAGCTTGCGGAGCTCGGCGGCCAGTGCGGCGATCCGGTCGCTCTCCTTGTGGCGGATGTGGCCCACGTTGCGAATCCTCGTGACGCCCTCGGCGAACAGGGCGACGACGCCCAAGGTCATCACGGTGTCGCTCATCGCGTTCATGTCAACGTCGACCGCCCGGAGCGGCCCCCCGGCGACCGTGGTCCGGCCCGGCTCGCGGGTGACGGTGCAACCCATGAACTCGAGCACGTCGACGAACCCCAGGTCGCCCTGGAGGCTCGTGCCGCCGAGGCCCTCGATGGCGATCGTCCCGCCCAGGACGGCGGCCATGGCGAAGAAGTAGCTGGCCGCCGAGGCGTCGGGCTCGATCGCGTACTTGCGGCCGCGGTAGTGCTCCGGCCCGACGTCGAACCGGCGGAACTTGCGGTTCTCGACCATCACGCCGAAGTCCTTCATCACGGCGAGAGTCATCGAGACATAAGGCTGAGAGACCAGCACGCCCTGCACCTCGACCGTGGTGATGTCGCGGGCGTAGGGGAGGGCCATGAGCAGGCCGCTGAGGAACTGGCTGGAGACATCACCCTTGACGAAGGCGAAGCCACCGTCGAGGCCGTCCGCGCGGATCGTCACGGGCGGGCAGCCGGTGCCCAGGTCCGAGTGCGCGTCGGAGCCCAGGCCATTGAGCGCGGCGAGCAGGTCGGCGACGGGTCGCTGACGCATCCGCGAGGTGCCATCGAGGTGATAGGTCCCCCGACCCGCGGCGACCATGGCCGCCAGGAACCGCAGGCTCGTCCCCGAGTTGGCCACCTCCAGCGAGGCCGAGACCGCCGGGATCGACCCGCCGCAGCCCTCCACGCGGATCGTGGCCGACGCCGGGTCGTGCTCGACGCCGATCCCCAGCCGCCGGAGCGATTCGACCATCACCCGGGTGTCTTCCGAGTCGAGGGCGCCGGTGAGGACACTCGGCCCGTCGGCCATCGCGGCGACGATCAGGGCGCGGTTGGTCAGGCTCTTGGAGCCGGGGACGCGGGCGCTCGCGGTGGGCGGGGCGCCCTGCCAGGTCGCGATTGGCAGCTCGGCGGGGTAGTCGGTCATCGTTGTTGCTTCAGGAGGAGGGTTCGGTGGCTCGGGCATCGGCCGGGACAAGCAGTGCGGCTAGTCGAGCACGCAGCGCCTGGGGGTCGATGCCGCCGATCAGGAATCGCTTCTGCCGCGCGGTCTGGCCCGAGAGCAGGGTGATCCGGGCGGCCTTGCAGCCGAGCGACTCGGCGAGCAGGGCCTGGATGGCGTCGTTGGCCTTGCCCTTGTCGGGCGGCGCGGTGACGGCGATGCGCAAGGCGCCGGCCCGCTCGCCGAGCACGGCGTTGCGACGCGCGCCGGGCTGCGCCACGACCGGCAGGATCGAGCCGTCCGGATGCGCGGCGATCGCGATCGACTCGATCATGACTCGTCCCCCGCGCCCTCGAACAGTGCCGAGCCGACGCGGA
Organism: uncultured Planctomycetota bacterium; assembly: GCA_963771445.1. GTDB lineage: Bacteria > Planctomycetota > Planctomycetia > Isosphaerales > Isosphaeraceae > JAKAUH01. The sequence goes on from CAVYTQ010000014.1 coordinate 390,153, forward strand.
CGAGCGTCGCGCCCTCCTCGATGGCCGCCTCGAAATCCGCCGACATCCCCATCGAAAGCTCGTCCAGGGGCAGCCCGGTGCGGCGTTTCAGGTCATCGCGCAGCCCCCGCAGCGCGATGAATGAACCGCGGGCGGTCTCGGCGGTCGTCCCGAGCGCGGCCATCGTCATCAGGCCGACGACCGGGATCGCGCGGCAGGCAGCAATCGACTCGGCGTCCGCCAGGATGCTGCCGGCGTCCCAGCCGTGCTTGCTGGGCTCGGCCGAGGTGTTCACCTGCAGGCAGACCGAGGGGGGCGATGCTAGCTCGCGCGCCGCCTCGTCGAGGATTCGCAGCAGTTTGAGCGAGTCGACGGCGTGGATCATCCGGACCAGGGGCAGAGTTTTCTTGACCTTGTTCGACTGCAGGTGTCCAATCAGATGCCAGCGCAGCGAATCGCCGAGGTCCGCCAGCGATTCCGCCTTGCTCCAGAGCTCCTGGGGGTAGTTCTCGCCCAGGTCAACCGCGCCGCAGGCGACGAGGGGCCGGATCCACTCCGGAGGGTTGCGCTTGGTCACGGCGACCAGCCGGACGGCGTCCGCCGGCCGACCCGACCGCGCGGCGGCCGCGGCGATCCGGGCGTGCACCGCCTCGAGATTCTCCCGGATTCGTCCCTCGTTCATGAATGGCCCGATCCCGTCATCCTCGTCCTGGCCGACCGAACTGCCCTGCCCTGCCCTGCCTCGTAACCCGAACCCTATTCTGAAGGATCCTCGCGCACAATGAAACCGCTCCTGCTCATGACCGGCGTGCTGGCCGCGATCCTGATCATCTTCCAGCTCGTCATGGGGCTGTTGCTGCTCCAGGGCCAGGTCCGCTGGAAGACGGCACACCAGCATTCGGGATACACGGCGGTCGCGGTGACGCTGATCTACATCGGCTGGTCGATGGCCGTGATCGCCTCGTCGCGGCGACGGGGCCAGCCGTGAGAGAGATTACGCCGGTGAGTAAGGAGGACACCAACGAGCCCGACGCGTCAGCGAGTGGATCCCCCAATTACGAGCCCGACGCGCCAGCGAGTGGATCCCCCAGCCGATCAGGCCACCCACTCGCTGGCGCGTCGGGCTCGTATCCGCCGGTATGCGGATCCCGGTCGCCGGGGTTATCGCTCGTCGGGTCTCATTCCACCGAGAAGATCGGCTCGACGTCGCCGTCCGTCTCGAACCGGGCGACCAGGAGCCGGGCGGTGGTCTGGTAACCGAGGAAGGCTCGACTGGCCGGGGGCCCGAGGCTCCGGTAGATGACATAGGTCTCGTCGCGTCCCCAGCTCACCCGCGCGGCGAAGGCGCGGTCGGGGCCGACGACGCGGGCCTTTTCAGAGACGGTGAGGACTCGCCAGCTCGTCGGCTTGCGGTGCCGCGCGGGGTCCCACGAGACCAGCAGAGGGAGCCAGCACCGCCGGCCGGCCGGCGTCAGGCGGAGCTGGAGCCGACCATCGGACTCGCGAAACGAGCCGCGGTCGGTCGGGTACGGCCGGCTCGGCAGGGCGATCGGCACGACCTGCGCCGTGCCCCGGCGGCCCGGCTCGGCGATCGCCAGCGCGCGGGATTCCTTATTGGCCGGGGCCACCAGGCCCGGGGGGAGCGACAGGTCAAGGACCGGCGGGGCGGGCCAGGCCGCGTCGGCGGTGGGGCGCTCGACCAGGGTCGCAATCAGCGCCATCCGCCGGCCGCGCAGGAAAACCGCCGATCGCGTGACCCGCACATCCCCCTCGCGGACGGTCCATTCGAGGAAATCGGCCGAGGAGCCGGTGATCCACCGCGTCGGACGGATCCGCGACACCGGGCTTGCGGCGTCCCCAGCCGCGTCGGGGACGACGCCGCCCCACCCGGGGCCCAGCCAGGTCCGCCCGCCGCCTCGAAGCTCGAACCGGCAGCCGGACCGGGGATCGCGATGCTCGATCGCCAGGAAGTCACCCTCGCCCAGCCAGTCGGCCCTGAGCATCGCCAGCACCCGGTCGGCCGCCGACCACGCCGGCAAGGGCGGCGGCTCGTCGCCCGCTCGCGACCGGGGACGGCCGCCGGGTGCCGCCCACCAGCCGAGCACCCGGCCGATCCCGGTCCCTCGGTACCAGCGGGTCCAGTCGCCCGCGGTCCAGGCTGGGCCGTCGCCGGCCCCTCCGCCCGAGGGCGCCAGGCCCCCGTCGGGCCGCGAGAACCGCAGCGCCGCCAGGACGAACCCGTCGATCGCCGGCTCGCACCCCGTCGGCCACGAGCCCGACCGCCCGCGCGACCGAGCCAGCTCCGCCAGGCACCGCGGCCAGTCGCGGATGCCCAGCCGTCGGGGGGCGCCATCGTCGTCCAGCTCGCGGGCCAGCCAGCGCGCGAGCGAACCGGCATCCCCGGCCTCGAGCCACCGGGTCACGGCCGCCGACAGGCGATCCGTCGTCGGATCACCGCCTCCCTCGTCATTTCGGATCATGATTCTCGATTCGCCCCGACCTCGGCCGCCGAGGTGCGATGAAGCCCGGATCGACCGTTCAAGGGCCCGCCGACCGGCCCGAGAACCCGGCGTGCCGAGCGTCTGCCACGAACCCGGCACGGCCTGCCTGTTTCTTCGGCTGTTGTGCCCTGAAAGTATACTGGACCACGGATTGTCATGAAGGCGGTAAGAAGAGCAGGCACTCGGGACCTCGAAAAATCGGGATGACGTATGTCGCTACAGAACAAAGAGTATAGGACACGAACCTCGTGTCGTTCGCGGTGCTTTTTGCCGAATTTCTGGCCGTGTTTTGGGCTCTGGCACTGCCTTTGCTTTTAACACCTCTCGTCAGGGACGCAAGAGACGACGACAAGAGTCGAATCGATCTTGAGACAGTCCTGACCAACTTATAAGCAGCCAACCTTCTGGCGTCGCCGTTCCTTAACCGGAACGGTCCCCCGCCAAAGGGCGAGCGGGACGCCTCGCACGACCCCCCGCTCGCCCTTTCTCAGACAGATGCTCGCGGCCCGGTCGTAATGAGGGGCCGCGAGCAGAAGCCAACCGGCCAATCGATCGGGTTTTGTACGAGGAGGGGAGAGGTCCTCGTGCGGAACCTAATCGTTGGCCGGTTTTTTATTTGCCGGCCGGGTCGGTCGTCGTGGCCCTCGCCACGGCGGCTGGCATCGGGCTGGCGACGGCAGCTCCGGACGACTGTGCACCCAGGATGATGGAACACCGCCGTGCTATCGATTTTTCACGCCTGCCTCATGAGCCGGCACCGAAAGCGGATCGGGACGCCTCGGATGCCGCAGCGCCCGGCCCGGATGGGCATGGGTATGCTGCTCGGCCATCGAGCACGAGCTGGCCGTTGACGAGGACGTAGCGGACTCCGACACTGTAATGGAAGGGGTCAAGGTACGTGGCCTGGTCGGCGATCCTCGCGGCGTCGAAGACGGTGATGTCGGCGAAGAGCCCGGGGCGGAGGAGACCGCGATCGACCAGTCCGACCTTGGCGGCGTTCAGCGAGGTCATTTTGCGGACTGCGTCCTCCAGTCGTAGCAGCCCGCGCTCGCGGACGTAAACGCCGAGCACTCGAGAGAAGGTGCCGAAGCTGCGCGGGTGGGGATGCCCGGCGCGGAGCGGGCCCTCGACGGCCATCGCCGATCCGTCCGAGCCGATCGAGCACCAGGGCTGGAGCATCGCCAGGTTCATATCCTCCTCGGTGTGGTGCGCATAGATCGTGCCGACTGAGCCCCCCTCGGCGATCAGGAAGTCGAAGAAGACGTCGAGCCGGTCTAGGTTTGGGTCCGGGGCCGATCCGGGGCTCGTGCCGGGCGCTGCACGGCGCGAGCGGCGATGACGCGATCCATCGTCTGGCCCTCGAACCGCCGGTTCGCCGGCGAGAGCCGGGCGCTGATCAGCATCCGGCTCCAGTCGCCGCCCACGGCCGTGTAGTGGTTGTACCAGCCCGGGAGGCCCGACCGGATCTCGCGCCTGAGCCGCTCGCGGACCTGCGGGTCCTTGAGCCGGGCGATCAGGGCGGCCTTTCCCCCCTCGTGGGCCCAGGGCGGGATGATCGTGACCAGGTCGTTGTTGCCGCGGGTGTAGGGGTACACGTTGGCCTGGACGTTCACGCCGTCGCGCCTCGCCTGCTCGATCAGCGCGACGATGTCGCCCATGTGCCGCCAGAGCGACTGGTCGGCGATCTTGACGTGGATGATGTCAACCGGGACGCCGGCGCGTCGGCCGACCTCGATGGCCTCGGCGACGGCGGCGAGGACCTCGGTCCCCTCGTTGCGGATGTGCGACGAGAAGAGGCCGCCGTGGCGGCGGACGACCGCGGCCAGCTCGACGATGTCGTCGGTGGTGACCGCCAGCTCGCGCGGGCCGGCCAGCATGGTCGACAGGCCGAGGGCCCCGTCGCGCATCGCCTCGTCGAGCAGCCCCTTCATCGCCTCGAGCGACGCGCGGTCGGGGCGGGCCAGCGAGTCGCCCTGGACGCACTCCAGCAGCGTGCCGAGCCCGGCGTAGCTGGCGACGTTGACCGAGGTCCCGCGCGCCTCGAGCGCATCGAAGTAGCCGCCGAGCGTCGTCCAGGTGCCGATGGGTTCCGACGACGCGGGGCCGCCCCCGGCCTTCGGCGACCTCTTCCCCTTGCGGGGGCCGGCCGAGGTGTCCTCGCCGAGGATCTCGGTCGTGACGCCGTCGTGCACCTTGCTGCGGGCGTCGCCGTCGCGGAGCAGGAGCATGTCGGAATGCGAGTGGATGTCGACGAAGCCCGGCGCGATGATGAGACCGCGGGCGTCGATCGTCCGGCGGGCGGCCGCGTCGTCGAGCCGGCCGATGGCGACGATCCGATCGCCGACGATCGCCAGGTCCCCTTTGAACCAGGGATTGCCGGTGCCGTCAACGATCGTCCCGCCGCGGATCAGGACGTCGAAAGGCCCGGGCGGACGCTCCTGGCCGATGGCCACAGCGGCGGGACCGGCCAGGGCCACGATCAGCAGGACGAGTCGCGTCTTTCTCATGCGTTCCGATCCTCTGCGCGGATGGGTCGGGGAGCCGGATGCGGCGATCGAGCCACCGCGAGAGTCCCAGGGCTCAGATTATCCGCCCGCGCGGGCCGTCGATAGCGGGGACCGCCTTTCGGTCTCCGCCGCTTGGATTCGGCCTCGCGGGCCGTCCGCCCGGATTCCCCGAGCGGGCGAGAGCCGGACGGTGGCGTTGCGCCGATGAGCCCGACGCGCCAGCGAGTGGATGGCCTGGTCGGCTCGGGGATCCACTCGCTGGCGCGTCGGGCTCGTATTGGCCCGATCATCCCGTCGTGCGCCCCATCCCACCGTGCGGCGCACCGAAATTCATGCCAGCACAGCCGCTGGTCTCGCCGATACCCCCTAGCTTGCCGGCGTGGGGACCTGGGGATGGCAATTCCCGGTGGGGTTTCCTGGCCGCCTACAATAAAGCCTCGGGTCACCCGAATCGCTTCGGAGTCGCTAGGCTCTCTTCCCTCCAATGATCTCCAACCGAAAGAGGATTCACCATGAAATCTCGATTGAACGCGCTGGCTGGCCTGCCGCTCGTACTCGCCGGTGCCCTCGTGCTAGGGGCTGGCTGCGAGTCGGAGAAAGGTCCGGCCGAGAAGGCGGGCGAGTCCGTCGATAAGGCTGGACGGAATGTGAAGGACGCCATCAGCCCGCCGGGACCTGGCGAAAAGGCCGGTCGGGCCGTGGACGATACCCTGAAGAAGTGATCGACGCGGGGCCGCGACCGGGAGCACGGCGTGATGCGGTGCTCCCGGTCGCTCGGGCCTCGGGCGCGTAGGGTGGGTCGAGCGGAGCGAGGCCCACCGGTATCCGCCGCTCGATCTCGGTGGGCCTCGCTCCGCTTCGCTCCGCTCGACCCACCCTACAATCATTGGACCCGCCTTCCGGGATCGCCTCTCAGTGATCGACGCAGGGCCGCGACCGGGAGCACGGCGTGATGTGGTGTTCCCGGTCGGTCGCCCGGGCCTCGTTTTACGAGAAGCCCAGCACGGGATGGGGTACGTAGGGCTCCTCGAGCCGCGCGATCTCCTCGGTGGTGAGGCGGACGAGCCAGTGCGGCGACGGCATCCTCGAGGTGATGCGTCCGGGTGGCGCCGACGATCGGCGCCGTGACGGCCGGCTTGCGCGAGCATCCAGGCCAGCGCGACCTGCGCGCGGGGCAGGCCCCGTGCCTCGGCGACCTCGCCAGGCGATCGACGACCGCCCGGTCGGCCTACTCGGTGCGGGCGTAGAGGGTCTTGCCGAACTCGTCGGTGTCCGCCCGCGGGGTGCTGTCCTTCTCGTCCCAGGGCCGGGCCAGCCGGCCGCGGGCCAGCGGGCTCCAGGGGATGACGCCGATCCCCTGGTCGGCGCAGCAGGGGGATCATCTCCCGCTCCTCTTCGCGATAGAGGAGATTGTAATGGCCCTGCATCGACGACGAACCGCGTCCAGCCGCGGAGATCGGCGCAGGTAGAGGGCCTGGCGAATTGCCAGGCGAACATCGACGACGCGCCGAGGTAGCGCGCCTTGCCCGCCTTGACGACGTCGTGCAGGGCCTCGAGCGTCTCCTCGATCGGCGTGTCGATAGTCCCATCGGTGGATCTGGTAGAGGTCGATGTAGTCGGTGCCCAGGCGGCGGAGGCTGGTGTCGATCTCGGCGAGGATCGCCTTGCGCGAGAGGCCCCGGCCGTTCGGGTCCGGGCGGACGGCGTGATAGACCTTGGTCGCGATGACGACCTCGTCGCGCCGGGCGAGGTCGCGGATCGCGCGGCCGAGGATCTCCTCGCTGGTGCCGTCGGAGTACGAGTTCGCGGTGTCGAAGAAGTTGATGCCCAGCTCGAGCGCGCGGCGGAGGAACGGCCGGCCCTCGGGCTCGTCGAGCGTCCAGGCGTGCGTCCCGCGTGCGGGGACGCCGTAGCTCATGCAGCCGAGGCAGATCCGCGAGACCTTCAGGCCGGTCTTGCCGAGTCGGACGTAATCCATGACTGTAGACATCCCAGGCTTGTGGCGGATACTCTCCACGATCCTCGGTTTTAGTCGAGCAGCGATCGCGAGTCCACGGTCTCGGTTTCCTTGCAGGTTCCATGACGACCCAACGCCCTGATCCAACTGCCAGCGGTCCCGATGAGTTTGATCGACTTGCCGTGTTGACCATTCAGGGGGGCGGAGTCTACGGCCTGAACATGCTGGGCCAGCTCGCCGCCTTGATCGATGATTACGGAATTACGCCGTTGGCGTATGCCGGGACATCGGCGGGGGCCGTGGTGGCGGCGTCTATCCTGGGCGGGGTACAGCCCGAAGGAGATCCGTGAAATCTTCGTCAAGCTGGCGGTGGACGGCGACGGCTCGCATGGTGGGGGCTCAAGTTCGAAGGCTCCTCGGACAGTCCTGGACCTCCTTGGTCCCATCGAGAACGGACGGAATCGATTCGACTATTCCGACTTCAGGCGACTCGCTGCGATCGTCAAGGCGGCCGCAGGATCGCTCGGGGACACCCTCGACCCCGGTGAAGGGCGATCGCATGGATCTGCGAGATCGCTCGGCGTCTTTCGGTCGCTGGTATTGGGTCTATCGCAAATGACGGTTGCGATGGCCATCGGCATTCTGCCGATCCTGGTCTGGGGGACGAATTGGTGGACGAAATCCCTCGGCCTGCTCCTCGGTTCGTTCTCCGGGCTGGCGCTGGGCGTATGCCAAGGGATATTCCGCCTCTGCTCCTGGTGGCGTGAGCTCTACCGAGCGGCTCGCAAGCTCCGTGCCCCGGGATTTCTGAGGAGGGGCTTGTTCAGCGGACAGCACTTCGAGGAATTCCTGGACGAGTGTCTGAAGGAATCGCCGAGATTCAGGCCACATGCCGACCTCCTCCGCGATGCCCGCGTGACGTTCGGGTGGGTCGACGACCTGCGGAAGCGTACCAAGATGCAAATCTCCGCGAAATCGCCCCGTTGATCCTGACGGCCACGAACCTCACGACTCGCGAATTGATCCTGATTCGATCATTCGACGAGCGATTCCATTCGCTTTCGGTCGCGAAAGCGGTGCGGGCTTCGGCGGGCTTTCCGGTCTTCTTCCAGCCCGTCAACCTGCGGGACCTGATCTGGAGGGATGCTAGTCGACGGTGGGATGATCTCCAACTTCCCTGCCTGGGTCTTCTCCCGCGAGCTCCGGCGTGAGATGCTGCAAAATGGGCGATATCAGGACCTGGCGATCCGGCCCTGGCTGAACCTCGGGCTACGCGTCGTCCCGGATCGATCAGGCCCCCCGACACCCGAGGTCGAGCCCAAGAGGCTTCATCCTATCGCTCTTCGATCTCGCCAGAGGGCAGGTCAGGAACGAGCTGGAGAGGGCATTAGCCGCGGGGCTACCCCGTGCCATAACCGTGACGCAACCAACCTCACAGACGAGTGCCCCCGACAACCTTCTCGACGTCAACAAGCTCACCGATGACAAGATCCGACTCATGTTTGCCCGCGGCGAGGAGTTCGCCAAGGGAGGAATTGAAGGGCTACTCGTTCAGCCTCCCGTCGGGCCGGAGTCGCGCGGTCGAGAAGGCCTTATCTTCGGTCCGAGACCAGATCCTCAGTATCTTCGGCCAGGAGGATAATGACCATTTCAAGTTACGGGCTAATATTTTTATGCCTCGTGGGCAGAAGCTGGTGCTGCGATATTCCCTCGGCATGGACGACGATCCCGATCGCAGCCTTGAATTCGACATACAATGCCGGACTTACTGGCTACTGTTTCCTGAATCGCCGTCCTTTCCTGTGCAACCTGAGTTACACCCGACAATGGGCCGAGCAGGTCCCCTCGCCCGACTTGATGCACCTGGGAATGAGCAAGGCCCAGCATCTTGCCGTACGGGCGGATCGGACCTGGTTGGCGAGCGTGCCGATCTTCGATCCCGTCGACTGCTGGTTCCTCAATCCCGACGCTCCCCGGATGGAGAAGGATCCGGAAGATCTGGAGTCGTGGACTGATCTTCCCGGCACGCTGGATGGTGCGGTGTTCGGAGTGTTAAATCTTGACGGAGCTATCCCTTACGACGTCCTCTGGCTTCCCAGGGACCCGGGGAGCTCCTTGACAGATCCCCGAATCGGTTCTATCTTTAACTCATTACAGGCCTGCTCCTTCGAGATCGGTCGCATCTTCTCACAGGCTTTCGGAAGGAAGAGGGGATCATGAGCGAGAAAACCGATCTGTCCGCTCAGGATCAGGGATCCAGGGACTATTACGAGGTCATTATCGACGGCAAGCCCCGACGGATCGCCTACGATCATCGGCAGCCAGGCGGAATGAACCGCGATCCCGAGGCGTTCGCCGTCGTCGGCGCAGTCTTCGAAGCCGCCCGCAAGATGCGCGAGCGCGACGCCCAGCTTGATTGATCCTCAGCCCGCCATCGCCTCGAGCTCCTCCCATCGGGCATAGGCCGCGGCCAGCTCGGACTCGATCGACTCGAGTCGCGCCTTCGCCTCGGCGATCGCGCCGCCGTCCTGGCGGTAGAACGACGGGTCGGCCATCGCGTCGTGCAGCTCGGCGCGGGCGAGCTCCAGCGACTCGATCCGGGCCGGGCAGGGCCTCGAGCTCCTGCCGCTCCTTGTGGTTCGAGCTTCCGCGGGCGGTCGGCCGGTCGGCTCGCGATGTCGAGGTGCCGGCGCCGCGCGGGCCGGGGCGGCCGGCGGCTTCTCGACGGCCGACTCCTCGCGCCGCTGGCGAAGATAATCGTCGTAGCCCCCGTCGTATTCCTTGACGCGGCCGTCGGGCTCGATCGCCAGCGTGCTCGTCGCCACGTCGTTCAGGAATGCCCGGTCGTGGCTGACGAGCAGCACGGTTCCCTGGTAGTCCACCAGCAGCGATTCCAGCAGCTCGAGCGTCTCGATGTCCAGGTCGTTCGTCGGCTCGTCGAAGCACCAGGACGTTCGACGGTTTCGTGAACAGCCGGGCCAGCAGCAGCCGGCTCCGCTCGCCGCCGGAGAGGAGCTTGACCAGGCTGCGCGACCGCTCGGGCGGGAACAGGAAGTCCTGCAAGTAGCCGAGGACGTGCCGGTGCTGGCCGTTGATCGCGATCGTCTCGTACTCGCTGACGTTCTGCTGGACGGTCTTCTCCTCGTCGAGCGCGGCCTTGAACTGGTCGAAGTAGGCGACCTCGAGGTTCGTCCCGTGGCGGATCGTCCCGGTCCGGGGCTCGAGGCCGCCGAGCAGGAGCTGGAGCAGCGTCGTCTTGCCCGAGCCGTTGGGGCCGATGATCCCCACCTTGTCGCCCCGCATGATCGTGGCGGTCAGGTCGCGGATGACCGGCGCGAGCCGTCGCTGGCCCTCGCCGTAGCCGAAGCCGACGCCCTTGGCCTCGATGACCAGGCTGCCCGAGCGGTCGGCCTCCTGGACCTGCATCCTGGCGGCGCCCTGGCGTTCGCGGCGCTTGCGGCGGGCCTCGCGCATGGCCTCGAGCGCCCGGACGCGGCCCTCGTTGCGGGTGCGGCGGGCCTGGATTCCCTTGCGAATCCAGACCTCTTCCTGCGCCAGCTTCTTGTCGAAGAGGGCCGCTTGCCGCTCCTCGGCGGCGAGGAGCTGCTCCTTGCGCTCGAGGAACGTCGGGTAGTCGCAGGCCCAGTCGTCGAGGCGGCCGCGGTCGAGCTCGGCGATCCGGGTGGCCAGCCGGCCGAGGAACGCGCGGTCGTGGGTGACGAAGACCAGCGTGCCGCCGTAGCGGAGCAGGAAGTCCTCGAGCCAGCGGATCGACTCGATGTCCAGGTGGTTGGTCGGCTCGTCGAGCAGGAGGATATCGGGGTCGGCGACGAGGGCCCGCGCCAGCAGGACGCGCCGCTTCATCCCCGAGGAGAGCGCCGCGAAGGCGCGGCGGCGTCCAGCCCCATCCGCGAGATGACCGCCTCGACGCGGTGATCGGTCGCGGCCGGGCGCGTGGTCGTCGCCCGCGTCGTCGAGCCCCTCGGCCACCTCGTCGGCGACGGTGCCGCCGCCGGCCCTCGGGCACCTCCTGGGGCAGCCGGGCGATCCGCAGGCCCTGCTGGCGGATGACCTGCGCCCTCGTCGGGCTCGAGCCGGCCCTCGACCAGCCGGAGCAGCGTGCTCTTGCCCTCGCCGTTGCGGCCCAGCAGGCAGATCCGCTCGCCCCGCTCGATCTGCCAGTCGACGCGGTCGAGCAGCCGGGGGCCGCCGAAGGCCAGGCTGACATCGCGAAGGCTCAATAACGCCATGAATCCAGGATCCCGATCCAGCCCGGCGGACGCACCGCGGACGGACTCAACGAAGATAGAAGGACGAGGGACGGCCCGGGGCAGGCCCTGCCCGGCGAGCGACCTCCAGACTAACAAATTCGGTCGGACGGCCGCGAGCCGAGCCCGCGGGCGCGAGCCCCCAGTCACGCGCCGCGATTGGCGTTCCGCGCCGATGACTCGATCGCCGTGAACCCGCGGCCGGGAGTTGCTTGCGCCGCACCGCTCTGGTTAACTGGACGCGCCGGGCGAAGGTCCGATGCCGGGGTCGTCGCGGCTTCGGAGGCCCGGGAGCGTCCCGCACCTCGTGGGAACGCTCCGCGACGACCGTTCGTCCTCGGCGTCGCCAGCCGATTCACGTCCTCATCGATACCGAAGGGGTATTCCATGTCCGTACCCAGCTCGTCCGCACCCAAACCGACCGGCCCGGCCAAGCCCGGCGTGTCGCCCACGCGCAACCTCATCGGCCTGATCGTGCTGGCCGTCGTCGTGGTCGTCGGCGGCATGCAGGTCATGGCAAAGGTTGGGTACAACTCCTCCGTCAACAAGTTCAACGAGCGGGCAAAGGAGGAGGAAAAGGACCTGATGACCGAGGCGGAAGCCGAGGGCTTGATGGGCGGCAAGAAGCCCAATGACGCCGGTACCGAGGTCCATATCGGTCCCGGCACCTACCTGAAGAAGGACTACACGTGGAGCGGGCCGATCCAGTCCTACACCCTGTCGGCCTACTACACCACCTCGAAGATGGGCACCAAGCTCCACCATTTCGAGACCGACGAGAAGAAGTACGTGCCGGACGAGGCCCCGAAGCTGCCCGAGTCGGCTCCCGTGCCGACCAAGGGTGGTGGTGGCGGCGGCGGCCGCGGCGGGAGGACCAAGAAGGACGGCGCGGACAAGAAGGAATCCGGTAAGAAAGACGAGGAGAAGAAGGGCATGCAGCCGCCCTCTGGCCCCTCGGATGCGTACAGGAAGGCCATGGAGAAGGCCCCGGCGTCCAAGCCCGATGACAAGAAGGCCGAGGATAAAGCTCCGGCGCCCGGGGCCGACCAGAAGGCACCGGCGGCCAAGGCCGACGACAAGGCACCGGCCGCCAAGGCCGACGACAAGGCACCGGCCGCCAAGGCCGACGACAAGACACCGGCCGCCAAGGCCGACGACAAGAAGGCCGACGACAAGGCGAAGTAGCGGCCGCCTCGGTCGGACGCGTCCGGTCCTCGCGAGCGGTCGATTCCGGCTTCGAGGGGACCGGACTCATCATCGATTCCACGACACGGAGCCCACCATGGCAGACCCGACGCCTCGCGAGCAGGTCCACGGGATCATGACGGGCTACTGGCTTTCGCAGGCGGTGTACGTCGCCGCCAAGCTGCGGATCGCCGACGCGTTGGCGGGCGGTCCGCGGTCGGTCGACGAGCTGGCCGAGGCCAGCGGCACGCATTCGCCGACCCTCTACCGCCTGCTGCGGACGCTGGCGAGCGTCGGCGTCTTCTCGGAGGAATCGCCGCGGCAATTCCGGCTCACCCCGGCGGCCGAGACCCTGCGCTCCGACCTGCCCGACACGCTCTGGCCGCTGGCGATCCTGTTCGGCGAGGAGCATTATCACGCCTGGGGCGGCCTGCTGGAGAGCGTCCGCACCGGCAACACGGCCTTCGACCGGCTCTACGGCAAGCCGATCTTCGCCTACCTCGCCGAGCACCCCGACAAGGCCCGCGTCTTCGACGCCGCCATGACGGCCATCCACGGCCGCGAGACCGCCGGTATGCTCGAGGCGTACGACCTCTCGGACGTCGCGACGATCGCCGACGTCGGCGGCGGCAACGGCAGCAACCTGATCGGCATCCTGGCCCGCTATCCGGCGATGCGCGGAGTCCTGTTCGACCTGCCGCACGTCGTCGACCACGCCCGCCCGGCGCTCGAGGCCGCCGGCCTGGCCGATCGCTGCGAGGTCGTCGGCGCCAGCTTCTTCAAGCCGATCGCCGTGCAGGCCGACGCCTATGTCCTCCGGCACATCATCCACGACTGGGACGACGACGACTCGCGGCGGATCCTCCGGAACGTCCGCGCGGCCATGCCCGCGGGGGCCCGCCTGCTGGTGATCGAGCACGTCCTGGCGCCGGGCGACGCCCCTTCCTACGGCAAGCTCGTGGATCTGAATATGCTCATCATGCCCGGCGGGCTCGAGCGGACCGAGGACGAGTTCCGCCGGCTCTACGAATCGGCCGGGTTCCGGCTCACGCGCGTCGTGCCGTCCTACGGCGACATCTGCGTGATCGAGGGTCTGCCGGGCTGACGGAGTCGTCGCCCCGAAGTTCCCCCACTCTCCGAGCTTTCCGGCGGCACGCTGGATTCCCGAGAATCCGGTCGTTATGATACCTACCCGGCGCCATGATGCTGGCAGCAAGCGCCATGATCTGGTCAGAGACCGCTGTCCGGCCGACTTCCTGGCTTGATGTCGGCCGGCGCGGCGGGGGTGGGTTTGTCCGGCGACGGAGGGGAGTGCATTGATGTCAAGGCGAGCTCGGGCCATCGGGCGAGGGTTCACGCTGATCGAGCTGCTGGTCGTGATCGCGATCATCGCGGTGCTGATCGCGCTGCTGTTGCCCGCGGTGCAGGCGGCGCGCGAGGCGGCGCGGCGGCTCCAGTGCGTCAACAACCTGAAGCAGATCGGCCTGGCGATGCACAATTACATGACGAGCGTCGGCGTGCTGCCGCCGGGGCGGTTCAACACCCACATCGCCGGGCAGGGCAATTGCTGGGGCGCGTATTCGCAGCTGCTGCCGCAGCTCGACCAGACGCCGATCTTCAACTCGTTCAACTTCAACCTGGCTCCCGACAGCACCACGACGTCGGTGTGCCAACGCCACCGGGTTCCAGACGTTCATCAACTCGCTGATCTGCCCGTCCGACTCCTCCGCCGGAGCTGATCGTCGTGGGCGGCGAGCCGTTCGCCACGCCACAACTACAACCGTCAACGTCGGGTCGGGCTATCCCGGTGGTGCAGAACCCGATCGCACCGCTGGCAGGCCTGCCCAATGGCGCCGTTCTTCGAGAACTCGCGGATCGGCCCGGCGAGCTTCACCGACGGCATGTCGAACACCGCGGCGGTGACCGAGACGGTGCGCTCGACGTCGAGCTCGACGTACGCCACCGACCCGCTGGGCGTCTTCCTCGTCACGGGGAACAACTCGACGACCGGCCCGCCGCTCAGCTCGGACGCCGACTATGCGTCGCTCTGCCTGAGCCTGCCGGCGACCACGACGCAGTTCCAGGCCACGCGGGGCGTGCGGTGGCACTACGGCGCGCCGGGGCACAGCTTGTACAACCACCTGCGGCACGCCCAACAGCAAGCTGCCCGACTGCCGGGGCGGCCTGCCGCACAGCACCCGGTCCGACCCGCTGTGGAGCTGGCTCTCGCTGAACATCGCGGCGCGGAGCAAGCACCCCGGCGGCGTGAACTCGCTGATGGCCGACGGGCACGTCCAGTTCATCAAGAACACGATCAACGTCCTGGTCTGGCAGGGCCTGGGCAGCCGCAACGGCGGCGAGGTCATCAGCAGCGACGCCTACTGATCTCCGACGCGCGGACGCTCGCGCTCGCGCCGGCTTGCGGACGGACGAATCCCCGTCGCATAATGGCTCGACCCGTCGCGATCGTCGGGACCGGAGGAGGTCCCCTGCCGCGGCGGGATCGGGGGCGTCGATGCTGTTCGAGCTGGAGGATGTGACCAAGTCCTACGGCAAGGTGCAGGCCCTCCGGGGGCTGTCGGTCGCCATGCCCGAGGGGGCGATCGGCCTGCTCGGGCCCAACGGCGCGGGCAAGACGACGATGATCCGGACCCTGCTCGGCCTGATCCGCGTCGACTCGGGCCGCGGCGAGGTGCTCGGGATGGACATCCGACGGCCAGGCGGCTCGACATCCGCCAGGCCGTCGGCTTCGTGCCCGAGGACGAGTGCCTCTTCCCCGCGTGGCGGCGTCGAGTTCGTCGCCTACGCCGGCGAGCTGGCGGGGATGGCCGCCGAAGGACGCCCTGCAGCGCGCCCACGAGGTGCTCGACTACGTCGGCCTGGGCGAGGCGCGGTATCGGAAGGTCGACTCGTACTCGACCGGGATGAAGCAGCGGCTCAAGATCGCCTCGGCGATCGTCCACGACCCGAAGCTCCTGATCCTCGACGAGCCGACCAACGGCATGGACCCCGCGGGCCGCGACGACGTGCTGCGAGCTGGCGCGCGACCTCGCGCGGAACAAGGGGATGAGCCTGCTCTTCTCCAGCCACCTCCTGCCCGACGTCGAGGCCGTCTGCGACCACGTCATGGTCCTCGGCCGCGGCAAGCTGCTGGCGCAGGGGCGGATCGAGGAGCTGAAGCGGCGCGCACGCCCGCAGTTCGAGGTCCGCGTCAAGGGGGACCAGGCGGCCTTCGCCGGCCGGCTCGGGGCGATGGGGTCGAAGGCCGAGCCGTTCGAGGACCGGCTGCTGGTCGAGCTCGCCGAGGGGCAGACGCTCGGCGTGCTCTGGGAGGCGGCCGCGACGTCGGGCGAGCAGATCCGCACGCTCCGGCCGCGGCAGAGCACGCTCGAGGAGGTCTTCCTCGACGCCCTGGCGGAGGCCCGCTGATGCCGATCTTCGACCAGGGTTATCAGCACTGGGACGGGCCGGCTCTCGGGCCACGCCTGGCGATGGCTGGCGATCACCCGGCACGGCGTCGCCGCCCAGTGGAAGTGGCGGGCCGTCCGGTGGTCGTGCTGGCGGCCCTGGTCCCGGCCGCTCGTGCTCGCGTCTTCCTCATCGTCTGGGGGCTGTTCGAGCAGCAGTCGTCGTTGATCACGCCGTTCCTCCAGTTCCTCCAAACCTCCCCGAGGAGCTCCGGGAGGGGCCGAAGGCTATCGGACGACGTCTACTGGACGATGGCCTTCCACTACTTCTTCGACATCGAGATCTTCTTCCCGATGCTGCTGGTCCTGCTCGTCGGCCCGAACCTGATCAGCCAGGACCTGCGATTCAACGCCATCCCGCTCTATTTCTCGCGGCCGGTCCGGCGGTTCGACTACTTCCTCGGCAAGCTCGGCGTGATCGCGACGTTCGTCGCCGCCGTGATCGATCGTGCCGGCGGTGCTGGCCTACGTGCTGGGGTCGCCTTCAGCCTGGATGCGACCGTGATCCGCGACACGGCACATCTGCTCGCCGGGTCGGTCGGCTACGGAGCGGTCGTGGTGGTCTCGGCCGGGACGCTGATGCTGGCGATCTCGTCGCTCTCGAGGAACTCGCGGATGGTCGGCGCGCTCTGGGTCGGGTTCTGGATCGATCAGCTCGGTGTCGTCGGCCGTGTTGCAGAACACCGTGCGACGCCGAGTGGTGCCCGCTGGTCTCGTACACCGCGAACCTCAACCGGATGCGCGACGCCCTGCTCGACGCGGGCACGGCCTGGGACCAGGTCACCAGCCTGGGCGAGGCGGGACGCCGCGAGGTGGCCGGCCGGGTGGGCATCGGGCCGTTCGGACCGCGCCGGGTCCGTTCCGCCGCGCCATCAGCCGCCCGACCGTCCGCCGTTCGAGGTCGAAACGGGTGACGGGATGACCTCTGGCAGGAATCGTTCGCCCTGGGCACCGGCGACCTATCCCTGGCAATGGTCGGCCAGCGTGCTGGCGGGCCTGGCGGTCGTCTCGGTGCTGATCCTGACGACCCGCGTGCGAGGGCTCGACCGGTTGCGGTGACGGGGCGATCGCTGGCTCTCGCCACCGCTCGCACCCGGCTTCCCGCGGCCGATCCGAACCGATTTGACGAGGAAAACGGCGAGCGCGGATTCGGGTCCGTGGGCTTTCGGAATCCGCGCTTCGGAATCCATCCCTCGCTGGCCGCTGGCTCAGTCGATCAGCTGCGCGGCGGGTTGGCGCCGTTGACCAGGCGGATCGGGCGGCCGTCGGGCGATTCGAACCGCGTGGTCTCGGGGTCGATCCCCAGCTTGTGGTAGAGGACCCAGGCCAGGTCGGCGGGCGTCACGGGCCGCTCGGCCGGGGCGTCGCCGGTCGCGTCGGTGCGGCCGAGGACCAGGCCGGCCGGCGATGCCCGCGCCGAAGATCAGGACGCTGTTGGCCCGGCCGTGGTGGTCGCGGCCGGCGTTGCCGTTGATCTTGGGCGTGCGGCCGAACTCGCCCATCATCACGACGAGCGTGTCGTCGAGCAGGCCCCGCTCGCCGAGGTCCTCGACCAGCGCGGCGACCCCCTTGTCGAGCGGCGGGGCCAGGGTGTTCTTGATCGTAGGGAAGTTCTGGGCGTGGGTGTCCCAGCCGAGCGGGCCCATGCCGCGGTCGTTGACCGTCACGAACGACACGCCGGCCTCGACCAGCCGGCGGGCCAGCAGGCACGACTGGCCGACCGTCGTCCGGCCGTACTTGTCGCGCACCGCGTCCTTCTCGTCGTCGATCCGGAACGCCGCCTGCGCCGCGCTCGAGGTCAGCAGCGAATACGCCTGCTCGGAGAACTGGTCGCGGCTGGTCGTCAGCGACGTCGGCGGGACGTCATGCGCGAACTCGTCGAGCGCCTTGACCATGTCGCGTCGCCGGAGCAGCCGCGCCGAGCGTCACGCGGTCGGGGGGCGTCAGGTTCTTGACCCGGAAGCCCGGCTGGTTGGGGTCGCCGGAGGCGGCGAACGGGTCGTACGCCGGGCTGAGGTAGCCGCTCGACGCCGGCGATCGGCGCATCGGGCACAGCGACATACGGCGGCAGCATCCCGCGCTTCGCCTCGCGTGCCTTGGCCACGACGCTGCCGTAGCCCGGATACTCGATGCGCCGGCGACGGGCGATAGCCCGTGAGCAGATGCTGCGAGGCCCGGCCGTGGTCGGACTCGGGCGAGGTCATGCTGCGGATCAGCGTGACCCGGTTCATGACCTTGGCGAGGTTGGGCAGGACCTCGCTGATCTCCAGGCCGGGGACCGACGTGGCGATCGGCTTGAACTCGCCCCGGACGTCGGCCGGCGCCTTCGGCTTGGGGTCGAACGTGTCCAGGTGCGACGGCCCGCCGGCCAGCCAGATCAGGATGCAGTTCTTCGCCTTCGGCTGGGCCGACGACTTCGCCGGGGTCTTGCCACGCGAGCCGGCGCCGTCGCGGTCGCCCTCCTCGGCCTGCGCACGCAGCCGGAACCACTCGTCCAGCCCCAGCCCGAGGAAGCCCAGTGAGCCCACCCGCAGGACCTCGCGACGGCTCGGGCCGCCACACCGACGTGGCTGATCGTTCATCCTACTGGTCCTTGGTCAATGGTCATTGGTCATTGGTCAACCGTCATGGGTCAGTCCCGCTGACCCACGGATCCACCTTCCGGCGATCGACTGTCAGTGGTCATTCAAGAGCGTCACTGGTCATCAATCCAGGCCATCCGCGTCAGCGAACCAATGACCAAGGACTAATGACCAATGACCGATCAGTGATTGAACGCAAACTCCCGCGAATTCAGCAGGGCCCAGAAGAGGTCTTCGGCCACCTCGGGCCGCGACGACGCCTGTTTCAGCTCGGCCGACCAGCGCGAGAGCTCCTCGGCGGTCGGCGGCCGGCAGACGGTGCGCAGGTAGAGGTTCTCGACCAGCTCCTCGGGCTCGAGCTCGAGCTTGCAGGCGCTGGCCAGGTAGCCGTTCAGGTTCGCGACCTTGTTCTCGATCACGTCGCCGCCGATACAGGAGCAGGGCCTGGCCGAGGCTCAGCGTGGGCGGTGGCGCGGCCGCGCAGGCGGCGGTCCGCGGGCATCGGCCGAAGGTGTCGAGGATCTGGTTGCCGGTCTGGGGGTCGGGGACCTGGATCGCGCGGCGGGCGGCTTGGCGCCCGGCGCGGTCGTTGGCGAAGACATTCGGCACGTCGGTCGCCTGCGCCAGCGCGTCGGCCATCTGGTGGCGCCGTCAGCGGGCGGGGCACGTGGTGCGAGAACAGCCGGGTGTCCTTCTCGTTGCCCGGCACCGGGGCCGACGAGAGGCCGTACGCCTCGGAGACCGTCGACCGTCCGGATCAGGTCGCGAAGGTCGAACTTGTGCTGCGACGAAGTGCTTCGCCAGGGCGTCGAGCAACTCGGGGTGGACGCGGCGGGTTGGCCCGGCTCATGTCGTCGGGCGGGTCGACCAGCCCCTTGCCGAAGAGCTGCGCCCAGACCCAGTTGGCCATCGCCCGGGCGAAGTACGGGTTTTCGGGGGCCGTCATCCAGGCGGCCAGGGCCTTCCGCGGGTCGTCGGTGTCGGCGACCTTCACGGCCTTGCCGTCCAGCAAGCGGGGCTCGGCCGGCTTCTTGGTCCGCAGGTGCACGACCTGGCCCTTGGGATCGATCGTCACCTTGACTCGCGGCCCATCATCGCGCCGGGGGTGTCGCCGCCGCCCCGCGAGACCTTGGCGAAGAAGGCGGCCAGGCCGTAGTACGCGTCCTGGGTCCAGACGTCGAAGGGGTGGTCGTGGCACTGGGCACACCGCATCCGCAGGCCGAGGAACCGCTGCGCGGTCAGCTCGGCCTGCTCGCCGGGCACGAGGGTATCCAGCGAGTAGTTGACCGGCCCGCCGTTGTCCACATCGAGCGGGTCGCCGAGGGCCGTCAGCGAGCGTCCGGACGACCTCGTCCCACGGCCGGTTCGTCGCCAGCAGACTGGTCGATCCAGGTCTGGTACCGCGGGGCGCCGTCCCCTGCCGGGCGGTGCTGATCTGGAGCAGGTCGCCCAGCTTGATCCGCCAGAACAGGACGAACTCGGGCTGCTTGAGCAGGCGGTCGACCAGCTTCGTCCGCTTCTCGGGGTCCTTGTCGGCGAGGAACGCGCGGACCTCTTCGGGCAACGGCTGCTCGCCGGTCAGGTCGAGCGAGACGCGGCGGAGGAACGCGGCGTCGCTCGCCGGCGGGCTGGCGGGCACACTTGAGCGCCTCGAGCCGCTTGAACAGCTCGTCGTCGATGAAGTTGCGCCGCTTGAGCTTCGAGTAGTCGAAGGCCAGGTCGGGATTGATCACGGTCGAGAGCCGCGTGGTCAGCACGTGCGACTCGTACCGGACGATCACGTCGGTCTCGGCGCGGCGGAGCAAGGCGACGGCTCCCTGCGGGGTGACCGACGCCGAGTTGTCGTCATTGAGCTTGAACGAGGCCAGCCGGGTGACGTCGCGAAGGTGGCCGTCGGCATAGCGGGCGACGACGCGGAGCTGCCGGGGGCCGGGCTCGCCGAGGTGGATCTCGCCGCCGGGCTCGACGCCGGACGTCGCTGGACGCGCCGTGGGCCTTGCCGCGATGCTCGGGGGCGCCCGTCGCGGACCCAGGCCAGCAGGGTCTGGTATTCGGGCGAGGCCGATCGCCAGCCGCTTGCCGCCGCCGTGCGGGGCGCGGCCGCTGGCCTTGACGAGGAGGAGGCTCGACTCGGGCGCCATCCGCGAGAGCCGCCGCTGGCCGCCGTCGCGCGCGATCGCCTGGAAGTCGCCGGCCGGGGTCGTAGCCGAAGAGCGAGAGGTGGAAGCCGTTCTGGCCCTCGAGCCGGCCGTGGCACGAGCCGGTGTTGCACCCCATCCGGGTGAGGATCGGCACGATGTCCTCGCCGAAGTCCCAGGATCGCGACGACCGCGGCTCGATCGTCACCTTCGGGCCTCGGCCGGCGGCGCATCGCTGGCACCGGGCGTGGCGGCCTTGACGGTGACCACGCCCGCGCCGGCCCGATCGGCCGCAGATAGCCGCCCGGCTCGATCGTCGCCAGGCCCGCCGGCTCGGCCGACCATGCCACCTGGGCCGTCCGGTCGCGGGTCGGCTCGGCCGCATCGGCCGCCAGGAGTTGCAATCCGGCGTCGTCTGCCGTTATCGTGAACGACTCGGGCGAGATCGCCACGGCCGGCTTCGCCGGCAGGATCGGCGGTGCCTCGGCCGGTTCCGGGCCCCGCGGCCGCTTCCGCCGGGACCGCGACCGGAGGAGTGCCGGGCTCGACCTGGCCCCGACAGCCCGCGGCCAGCAGCACGACCGCGGCCAGGGCCGCTCGTTCCAGCACGCGACGACGGGGCATCTTCGGATCTCCTCCCGCCGGGACGATGGGTGTGCCGCGAAAATGACAAACGTCAGTGACGTGGCCCATCCTAATCGGATAGGATAAGAAACTCAATAGGTCTGGCGACATTCGATTCGACCGGGTGAATCGGTCGCAGGTTCTCTGGGGAGTCAGGATTCATGGGCAAGGGTGATCGGCGATCCAGGCGGGGCAAGATCTTCCGGGGCACGTTCGGCAAGCGCCGTCCCAAGCCGGAGAAGATCCGGAAGAAGATCAAGGAAGCCGCCGCGGCCGCGGCCGCGTCGTGACGCGTTCGCGAACGCGGGGCGGCGGCCGGCCAGATCCCGGTGGCCCCGGCGTCCGGCATTGATTAGAATCGGCCAACGCGCGGAGACGGCTCCACCGGCCCTGCGTGGGAGGCCATTCGATCTCGATGTCCGCTCAGGATTGGACGGGATCGGGTGGAAGCGAAGCGATGCGACGCGGAGTGGAAGGGAGTGCTCCATCATGGCGAAATTGCGGCTCCTGAAGACTGGGCACGGCGACCTCACCCTCGCCGAGTGGGATAAGGATCGGCCGGAGACCGTCGTGACGGCCGAGTCGGCGTTTGCCGAACACTTCACGGCGGGTCGGCTGGCCTTCCGGCTCGACGGGCCGGGACGCACAACATCGATCCGCCAGTTCGACCGGACGGCGCCCGAGATCCTGATCGTCCCGGCCATCCAGGGCGGCTGAGGCCGCCCCGGCAAACCGGCCATTCACCATGGCTCTTGCGCAGGCGCCCGTGCTCGCCGCGCGGTGGGTGCGGTGTCGCCATCCGTCCCGTCTTCACTGATGATTGACCACTGGCCTCACTGACCATCGAAGCCAATGATCCGCACCGGATACCTGCGCTGGGAGATCGAGGTCCGGGACGAGCGGAGCCGCGACGACCGGCAGGCGCGCGAGGTGATCTTCGTCGCCCGGCCGAGCTACCGGGTCGTGCGGGTGAAGAGCACGGGGCACGTCGAGGCGGCCGACCGGTTCGTCCGGGGCGAGGCGGCCTATGACACCGTGCTGAGGACGCTCCAGCGCGAGGGCGGCGAGACGGACGTCCGCATCCCGGACGTCGGCCCCTGCCCGTTCCGCTACGACGAGAGCGACCGCTCGAAGATGCCGCGGTACTGGATGGAGAAGCTCCAGCGCGAGGCGATCGCGTTCGCGCACGAGGTGGTCCGGACGGCGTCGTCGTTCCCGCAACTGGTGATCGCCAGCCCGGCGCTGCGGGCCGGCTACGCGCGGATGGTGGCGGCCGAGGCGTTCCGGGTGATCGAGGGCAAGAGCACGCCGCAGCCGACCCGCGAGGACGAGCCGATGCGGCTGGACGTCTCGACCTATCAGCAGGGCGTGCCCGAGCTGGTAGCCGCCGAGCTGGTGCGCGACGTCGTCGAGCCGAAGGAATTCCACGAGTTCTGCCAGTTCGACTGCCTGACCGTGAAGAACGGCGACAAGTACTTCCGCATCCCCCGCCGTCCGCACGGCCTGATCGAGGTCTGGGACGCCAAGACGCGCCGACCGCTGGCGAGGCTGTGCGTCGTCTTCCAGGACCCGGGCATGCCGCCGTCGGACGAGGTCGTGATGAAGTACCTGCTGGCCAAGCACCAGCCCGATATGCTCTGGCAGGTCGGCATCCGCTTCAGCCCGCCCACCGGCAAGTTCGAGATCACCCCGCCGCGGCGCTGGAGCGTGGATTGACGGTTTCGAAGGGTGCAACGCCCTCGCCGTTCCCCGACTGGTCCTCCGGGAATGAACCGGTTGTCGGCGCCCGGGACCGGCTCGCCCAGGACTCGGCGTCGAGCCTCGATGAGAGCGATCAGGAAATGCGCAGGTAGCGGCAGGATTCCTCGTAGCTGGATTCCAGGTCCAGGTCGATGCTCAGGTTGAACGTCCAGCCAGATCGGCAACGTCGGTAATGGTTGCCCGATGCGCATCGGGTAGAACCAACTCGTCAGCAAGGACCGTCGCTCCGGGCGCTTTTGGCTGCGCAGCGTCACCGCGTACAGGCAGGGCGCTTCCCCCTCCAACGCGGGATCGTTCACGCCGATGAATTCCAGGAGACCCTCGTACAGATTGAAATCGCGGTTCGAGACGACGTCAACCAGCGACACGCAAATGCCGCGTTGCAGCAGGGCCGCCACCTTGCCGATGAAGGTGCGCCGGCTCTCGGGACGATCCTTGTTGGACGGGCTGATCAATTCGATCGCCGCGACCAACCGCCGGCCGAGGCGATCGTCGTAGATGCGCACCTCGTATTCATCCTGGTCGCCCCATTCGGTTTCGAGAGTCAGCGTGGGTCTCGGTGGTGCGTGCGTGGCCACGGCCACCCCGCCGCCGAAATCCGACATCCGAGCCTCGGCCGGTTCATCTTGGTGATGCGCCGAGACGTCGATCTCGAACACCGTTCCCAGATGGACGCCGGGGGCCGCGACGAATCCGTCCGGTAATTTTGGGAAGAGTTTCTGGACGATCATCGCGGGCCACATGCCGTGCAATTCGTCCCAGGAATGGTGATTTGCGACCGGCGGTCGAAAGTGATCGCGAAGCGGCATGAGAAGTCCCCTTTGTCGCGATTGTACCACGTGCCGGGAGTCGCCCGGGAATCTCCCGGATGGCTGGCTTATCCGCGCGGCGGGAAGAACGCACTGTAGCGGGCCTTGACGTCGCGGATGCCGGCGTGGACGACGTGCAGGTCGGCGGCGATGCAGAAGAGGCGGCAGCCCAGGTCCTTCATGCGCAGGGCATACTCGGGGCCGCGGGAGAAGACGCCCCAGGGCTTCCCGGCCGCCTCGCAGGCCCGCGCGATCGCCTGGATCGCCTCGAGGCATCGGGGGTGATCGAACTGGCCCGTCACGCCCAGCACCTGGCTCAGGTCCGACGGGCCGATGAAGACCAGGTCAACGTCCGGGATCGCCGCGATCTCGCCGACCGATTCGAGCGCACCGGCCGTCTCGATCTGCACGCCGAAGAACGTGTCGGCGTTGGCCTTCGCGCAGTACTCCGCCAGCGGGACCAGGCCGAACCGGCCGTCGCGGTTGCCGCCGTTAACCCCGCGCTCTCCCCTCGGGGCGAACTTGGCCCAGCGGACGGCCTGCTCGACCTCGGCGGCCGACTGGACCATGCTGATCATCACGCCGCCGGCGCCGGCCTCGAGCGGCCGCATCACGGCGGCGTAGTCGGTCGCCGGCAGCCGGACGAAGTGGTCCATGTCGTAGGCCCGCGCGGCCATCGTGGCCAGCTCGATGTCCCGCATGGTGAGCCCGGCATGCTCCTGGTCGAGCCAGAGGGCGTCGAAGTCGCCGTGCTCGCCGACGATCTCGAGCAGCTTGGGGCTGAGCAACTGGCCGGTCGCGAAGACCCGGACGACCTGCCCCTCGCGCAACATGGCCTTGATTCGCGGCATCGGTCCACTTCCCTCCCCTCGATCGATCCTGCACAATATCACTCTCGCCGCGCGGACCTCCGGGTCGCCCGGCCCGCCGCGCCGCGAGACGTTGCAGGCTAACCTGCCGGGTCGCGCGATCCAAGGGGTCTGTCCGTCCGCCCGCCCCGCGAGGGGCCGGGCGCGGGCAAGGGGCTCGGCACGTCCGATCACCATCACGCAAAGCCGCCTGAGGGCCTTCGATCGATGCCCGACCGCCATACCGTGCTGATCGCCGACTTCCTGGCCGAGACCTCGATCGAGTCGGCCGTGCTGGACGACGTGGCCGACCTGATCATGGTGCAGGCCACCGACGAATCGCAGCTCGCGCCCACCTGCCCCGGGCCGACGCGATCATGGTGTTCCACGACCTGTCGATCCTGGGCGAGGCCAGCTTCTCGCGAGCACCCCGGTGCCGCGGGGTCGTCCGAGCGGGGGTCGGTTACAACAACATCGACCTCGACGCCGCCACCCGGCACGGCGTGGTCGTCTGCAACGTGCCCGACTACGGCAGCGAGGAGGTCGCCGACCACGCGATCATGCTGCTGCTGGCCCTGGTGCGGAAGCTCGTACCGTCGCACCTGGCGATCCGCGCCGGCGAGTGGGATTACCGGACCGCGCTCGGCGCCCCGCGGCTGCGCGGCCGGACGTTCGGCGTCATCGGCTGCGGGCGGATCGGCACCGCGGCCGCGCTGCGGGCCAAGGCGCTGGGGCTCGATGTGGTCTTCTACGACCCCTACCTGCGGCAGGGGATGGACAAGGCGCTGGGCATCCGCCGCGCCCACCGGCTCGAGGAGCTGCTCGAGCAGAGCCACTTCGTCAGCCTGCACTGCTACCTCGACGCCGGCTCGCGCCATTTGATCAACGCCGCGACGATCGCGCGGATGCGCCCGGCGCGATGCTGATCAACACCGCCCGCGGGCCGGTGGTCGACGAGTCGGCGCTGCTCGACGCGCTCGACTCGGGCCAGATCGCCGCCGCGGGGCTCGACGTGGTGGAGCGTGAGCCGCTCGACAACGAGCGGCTTCGCGATCATCCCGGCGTGCTCTTCACGCCGCACACGGCGTTCTACAGCGTCGAGGGATATGCCGAGATGCGCACCAAGACCGCCGAGGAGATCCGCCGCATCCTCCTGGGCGAGCCGGTTCGCAACCCGGTGATCTCAGTGACTCAGCGCGGGCTGTCGGCGTCGTGAGCCGCGCGGGCGGGCTCGGCGAATCGCGGACCGATCGGGCCGGCGAGCGGGTCGAGGGCATCCCGTCGCGGCGGAGGACGGCCCTGGCCTTCGCGATCGCCCTGGCCGTCGGCCCGATGGCGGCGGCCTTCCTGGCGTGCTACGCCCCTGCGCTCTTCCTCGGCCGGCAGTTCGGCTATCGCGACTCCGGGCACTATTACTACCCGCTCCATCAGCGGGTGCAGCGCGAGTGGTCGGCGGGCCGCTGGCCGCTCTGGGAGCCCGAGGAGAACGCCGGGATGCCCCTCCTGGGCAATCCGACCGCGGCCGTATTCTATCCGGGTAAGCTGGTCTTCGCGGTCTTGCCCTATCCGTGGGCGGCCAGGCTCTATGTCGTCGCGCACACGGGGCTGGCCTGGGCCGCGATGCTCGTTCTGATGCGATCGTGGGGCGCAAGCGTAACCGCCGCGAGCCTCGCGGGGCTGGCCTACGCGTTCGGCGCCCCGGTGCTGTTCCAGTCTTGCAACGTGATCTTCCTGGTCGGCGCCGCCTGGCTGCCCCTGGGCTTCCACGCGGTGGATCGGTGGGTCCGGCTGGGTCGGCGCGGTGGGCTGCTCGAGCTGGCCGTCGTGCTGGCGATGCAGGCACTCGGGGGCGATCCCGAGACCGCCTACCTGCTGGGATGGGCCGCGGGCGGCTACGCCCTGGTGGCCGCGCGCCGTCGAGGCGAGAGCGGCGTTGACGATTGCTCAGGTGACGGCTCGCCGGTCGGACGCGGCCGGCGGGTCGGACGCTGGCCTGGCGTGGCGATCGCGGCGGTGGCCTGGTTCGCCGTAACCGTTGCGCTCGGGGCCTGGCTGCCGGGGCTCCGTCCTGCCGCGGCGGCCGGCCAGCCGCGGCCGCTGGCCTGGATGGCCTGGGTGCCGTCGGCGGTCCTTGGGGCGTGGGCGGTCGCCGCGGTGGCGGGCCTGGCTCACTGGCGGCGGCGCGGTCCGTGGACGATCGGCGCGGCCTGGGCGGGCCTGGGCGTTTCGGCCGTGCTGGCGATCGCGGTATCTGCCGTGCAGCTCCTGCCCTCGCTCGAGTACACCCGTCGCACGCAGCGGTCCGAGAGGGACGGCCAGCACGACGTCTACCCGTTCAGCCTCGAGCCGTTCCGGCTGGCGGAGCTGGTCTGGCCCAACGGGTTCGGCTCGGAATTCGGCGAGCAGACGGCCTGGTCGAATGCAGTGCGGCTGCCGGGGACGCGCCCGTTGCTCTGGGTCCCCTCGCTGTACCTCGGCGGGCTCGTGCTGACGCTCGCGCTCGGCGCCTGCTCGTTCCGCCGAGGGCCGCCGTGGCGCGGCTGGCTGTCGTCGGTGGCGCTCGTGAGCCTGCTGGGTGCGCTGGGACAGTACGGCAGCCCGATCTGGGCGGCCCGCGCGGTCGCGACCATGGTCGACTCGCCAACGTCGAAGGAGCTGATCCACCAGCTCGGCCCGCTCGACCCTTCCGATACGGCGGTGCTTCGCGCCGACGGGAAGCTGCGCGACGGCGATGGCAGCCCCTACTGGTGGATGACGCAGCTCATGCCGGGGTTCCGCCAGTTCCGGTTCCCGTCCAAGCTCCTGACGTTCACCGCGCTGGCCGTCGCGGCGCTCGCGGGCCTGGGGTGGGACGATGCGGCGACCGGCCGACTGCGACGGACGGTCGGATTGCTGGCCGCGGTCGCGGTCGCGAGCCTGGTCCTGCTGGCGGTCGTGCTGGGGATGCGGACCGGGATCCTCGCCGCGTTGCGGGCCGCCGGGCTCGGGTCGATCTTCGGGCCGTTCGACGCGGAGGGCGCCGTCGCCGGTCTCGTCCGATCGTCGATCCATGGGGCCTTGCTGTGCGGGCTGGGGCTGGTCGCGGTCCGGCTCGCGCGGACCCGCCCCGGCTGGGCAGGCGCCCTGGCGGTCGCCGCGACCGCGGCCGACCTGTCGCTGGCGAATGCGCGCTACGTCGTGACCGTCCCCCAGGCGGTCCTGGATGCACCGGCCGAGGCCGCCGAGGTCATCGCGGCCGCCGAGCGACACGACCCTTCGCCCGGTCCCTTCCGCGTCCACCGGATGGCGGCCTGGGCGCCGCCGGGCTGGCGGATCACGCCGTCGACCGACCGCTTCCGCGAGATCGCCGCCTGGGAGGTTGACACGGTCCAGTCGAAGTACGGCATCACGCGAGGGCTCGAGTACACCTTTTCGCTCGGCGTCGGCGAGCTTGCGGATTACAGCGCGTTCTTCCGTGGATTCCATTGCCCGATCAGCGACCCCGAGGCCGCGCGCCGGATGCAGCTCGCCGTCGGGCGGCCGATCGTGTACTTCCCACGCCGGTCGTTCGACCTGTGGAACACCCGCTACTTCGTCGTGCCGCTCTATCCGGCCGACTGGAACGACGAGCAGCGCGCGAGCGCGGCGTTCGTGTACCGGAGCGAGCGGATCCATCCCCCCGCCGCTCGCTTCGCCGGACCCGACGGCGACGCCGAGTATCGGCGCTGGACGGGCCATCGCGACTTCCAGGTCCTGCGCAACGACCGTGCGTATCCGCGGGCGTGGGTCGTCCACGCCGCCCGGCCGGCGCCGACCGCGGGCGACTCGCCGCGTGAGCGAGAAGAACGACGCCACTGCCTGGACGAGATCACGTACAGCCGCGACCTGTGGCGCGAATCCGGGCTGAGCGTCTTCGACCCCCACGCCGTCGCCTGGATCGGCCGCACGGCGATTCGGGAGCTGGCCCGCTATCTGCCCGGCCATCCCCCGCGATCGGGCGAGACGGTGCGGGTCACCTACCCCGACCCGCAGCATGCCGAGCTGGTGGCGACCCTCGACGCCCCGGGTATCGTCGTGCTCGCCGATGTCGACTATCCCGGCTGGGAGCTGACGATCAACGGCCGCCCCGCGCCGATCCTCACGGTCAACCTCGCGATGCGAAGCGCCGCCGTCGAGGCCGGCACGCACCGCCTGGTCTACGCCTATCGCCCGCGCTCGTTCCTCGTCGGCGGTGCCATCTCGCTGCTGGGGCTGGCGGTCGTCGTTCCCTGGGCGTTGCTGTCCGTCCATCCCCGTCGCCAGGTCCGCAGGCCGACACTGCGTGCGGAGTGATCCTGGCGCGACTCGGCTACCGGCACCGCGTCGCCGGCCCACGACCTTCGCGATGGGGGCGGTCATCATTGATGCAATATTCAAACCTGACTGTTCGATTTGGTTCGGCGGAGTGGACTTACATAACACGACCCAGGTTGAATCCCGTCGAATCTTGGGGTAGATTCAAGATCCATTCCGGTCAGAAGAGAGAGGCCATGCTGCGACAGGCACTTCGGCGGTCCGGGGAATCCCTGCATGGGGTCTCTCGTATCCCGCGATGAGTTCCGATCGATCCGCGGGCCGAGGGATCAAAGTGGCTATCTCGATGCCGCAGGAATCGAGCGAGGACGCCGAGCTCCTGCGACGCGCCTCGCAGGGCGATCCCGAGAGCTGGGAGGTCCTGGTCGAGCGCAGCCGCGCGCGGCTCCGTCGGATGGTCGACTTCCGCCTGGACCAGCGGCTGCGGGGGCGAGTCGATCCGTCCGACGTCCTCCAGGACGCGTACCTGGAAGCCTGGAAGGACCTGGGGACCTATCTCCGCGAGCCGCGGATGCCGTTCTTCCTCTGGCTGCGGAGCGTGGCGGGCAGCAAGCTCCGCGAGCTCCACCGCCACCACCTGGGGACCCGGATGCGCGACCCTCGCCGCGAGGTGTCGATCGGCGTCGGGGCGATGCCGGAGACCAGCACCACCGCGCTCGCGGCCGAGCTGCTGGGCGACGTGACCCGGGCGAGCGAGGAAGCGGTCCGCCTGGAGGTCCAGCTCCGCCTCCAGGAGGCACTCGACGGCATGGACCCGCTCGACCGCGAGGTGCTGGCGCTGCGGCACTTCGAACAGCTCTCGCCGGCCGAGACCGCCCGCGTCCTGGGGATCAAGGAGAAGGCCGCGGGGATGCGCTACGTCCGGCGCTGAGGCGGCTCAAGGAGATCTTGAGCGGACTCGGCAGCGACTGGCTGGAGCCCTGATCATGGTCGAGTCGTCGTCGGGGCAGGACGTCTTCAACGAGCTGGCCCACGAGTTCGCCGAGCGTTATCGCCGCGGCGAGCGCCCCTCGCCGGAGGAATACGCGGGGCTCCATCCCGAGCTCGCCGACCAGATCCGCGAGCTGTTCCCCGCGCTCGTGATGATGGAGGCCATGCACGGCGAGGCGGACCCTCATGCGGTCCGCGCCGCCGAGCGTCCTCGAAGACGCGAGCCGATGCCCGAACGGCTGGGCGACTATCGGATCGTCCGCGAGCTCGGCCGTGGCGGCATGGGGATCGTCTACGAGGCCGTGCAGGAGAGCCTCGGCCGGCGGGTGGCCCTGAAGGTGCTGTCTCCCGACCGGCGGATGGATCGCGTGCAGTTGATCCGGTTCCAGCGCGAGGCGAAGGCCGCCGCGCTCTTGCACCACACCAACATCGTCCCGGTCTTCTTCGTGGGCGAGCACGAGGGGACGCATTACTACACGATGCAGTACATCCGGGGTCAGGGCCTCGATGCCGTGCTGCGAGAGGTGCTGAGGCTGCGTCGAGAGCCCGGCCGGGCCGGGGCACGTCGTGACGCTGGCGACGACGGGTTGGCCGTCACGATGGCCGGTCGGCTGCTGGCGCAAGGATCGCCGGACCTCGCGGTCCGGGCCATTTCCGGGCGCTGCGCGGCCGACGCCGGCCTCGGCGTGCGAGCCGCTCGCCGACGCGATCGAGCCCCATCCCGCCGCCGACTTGTCGGCGCAGGAGCCTCCCTCGTCGGCCACGTCGATCATGGGGGGTTCGGAGGCGCACTACCACCGGAGCGTGGCGCGGCTCGGGGCCCAGGTGGCGGAGGCCCTCGCGCACGCGCATCAGCACGGCGTCCTCCACCGGGACATCAAGCCGGCCAACCTCCTGCTGGACCTCGAGGGGACGATCTGGGTGACCGACTTCGGCCTCGCCAAGTCGGAGCAGAGCGACGAGCTGACGAGCCCCGGGGATGTCGTCGGTACCGTGCGCTACATGGCCCCCGAGCGGTTCCGGGGACAGGCGGATCCGCGGAGCGACATCTACGGCGTCGGCGTGACGCTCTACGAGATGCTGGCGCTCAGGCCGGCCTTCGGGGGAGTCCATCGGGTACAGGTGATCCACTCGATCCTCCATACCGACCCCGAGCCTCTGAGGGAACAGGAGCCCCGGGTCCCTCGCGACCTGGAGACGATCGTGCTGAAGGCGATCGCGAAGGACCCGTCCGACCGCTTCGTCGACGCCCTCGAGCTCGCCGCGGAGCTGAGGCGATACCTCGACGGCCGGCCAATCCACTCGCGGCGGCTGTCGGCGCCCGAGCGCGTCTGGCGGTGGTCGCGGCGGAACCGTGCCCTGGCCTGCCTGACGCTGCTGGCGATGGCCCTGTCGTCGATCCTCGTGATCGGCTTCGCGGCGGCCGCCTGGGAGTTCCGCGAGCAGCGCGACGCCGTGCGGACGGCGCAGGGCAAGACCGAGGCGAGCCTCGGCCGAGCCCTGTCGGCCGAGCGCGAGGGGCGGGCCGAGCTGGGACGCTCGCTCCTCCGGCAGGCGCGCGCCCTCCGCTATTCGGGCCAGCCCGGACGCCGGTTCGGCGCCCTCGAGGCCCTCGCCGACGCGGCGCGAATCGCCCACGAGGTCGGCGCCCCAGCAGCCAGGTCGCCGAGCTGCGAGACGAGGTGATCGCCACACTGGCGCTGACCGACGACCGGCCGGTGCGCACCTGGCCGGGAATCCGGCTGGCCGAGGACAGGACGATCGCCTCATTCCAGGCCGATCGGTACGTCGAGCTGGGGTCGGACCATTCCCTGCACATCCACGAGCTGCAAACGGGCGTCGAGGTCGCGGCCCGGGGTGCCGGCGGGTCGTCGGCGCGATCCTGGCCGAGGTTCGTCCCCGGCGGCCGGTTCCTCACGGTCCTTGCCGGGAGATCGCACACGGAGCTCTGGGACATCCGTCGCGGCGAGCGACCGCCCGCGTGGCCGGCCGACGCCCTCGGCGCGGTGTCGCGATCCGATGGCCGGCAGGTCGCTGTGATGCGCCCCGACGGCGAGGTGCATGTCTACCAGCTTCCGGAGCTGATCGAGGTCGCTCGCTGCCGGGTCAGGCCCCCGTCAGCCGGTGCGGCCCGATTCCCCTCTTACTGGATGTCCCTGTCCGAGGATGGCCGTCGTCTGGCCGTCATGCAGCACGAGCCGAAGACCGCGCGCGTCTACGAGCTGGCGACCGGACGCATCATCCTCGAGGTGAAGGTCCCTTCGACCCGCGTGCACCGCTCGCTGGCGCTGGGACGTACCGGCGGGCTGCTCGCCGTCGTGCACGATCGCGCCGTCTCGGTCTTCGACGTGGCCGACGGCGAGCGTCTCTCGCTTCTGCGAGGCCACCAGAGCGAGGGGATCACGGCCTGGTTCCAGCCCGGCGGGGGACTGCTGGCCACCACGGGCTGGGACGGGACGACCCGGCTTTGGGATCCGGTGCGGGGTCAACTCCTCGTCAAGCTCCAGGGACGAATGCGGAGCTGGGACGACGACGGCAACCGCCTCGAGCTCGTCAACGAGCCGGACCTGGTCCTCTACCAGCTCACCGTCGGGTCGGAGCGGCGGACGATCGATTGCCGGTCGCTCGCCGACAGCGCCGGGACGGCGCTCTACGGGCCCGCGGGTGGCCTACAGCCCCGACGGCCGCCTGCTCGCGATGGCAATGCGGCCCGACGGTGTCCGGATCGCGCGGGCGTCCGACGGCGCGGGCCTCGCCCGACTGCCGATCGGCGAGTGCGATGAGGTCCTGTTCCTGCCGGGGGGAGACCTCCTGACCTCGAACCTCCAGGGGCTGTGCCGCTGGCCGGTCCGCGGCCACCCGGGCGGGACGTTCCGCATCGGACCGCCCGAACCGCTGGCGCTGTTCGCCCAGCCCATCAGCTCGATCAACGTCGGGCTGGCCAGCAGCGCGAGCGGTCGCCTCATCGGCGCCGTCTTCCCGACCCACGCGTCCCCGATGCTCGTCGACCAGGACCGGCGAGGCCGGCGGACCTGGCTCAGGGCCCACCATGGGCTCGTCGGCCTGGCGATCAGCCCGGACGGGCGCCGGATCGCCACCGCCGGGAAGGGCGAAGTCCCGGGCCGACATGTCGTCAAGATCTGGGACGCGACCACCGGCGATGTCGTGGCGAGCTACCCGGACGCCGGGCCACCGCTGGTCTTCAGCCCCGACGGCCGCTGGCTCGGCATGGGCCTCGAGACCGGATACCGGCTGGTCCGAACCGGTACATGGGCAACTGGCCCGGCGATCGATCGGGGCGCCTCGGGCGTGAACGTGCCGATGGCTTTCCATCCCGGCAGCCGGGTGGTCGCGGTCCTGGACACGCAGTCGTCGGCGGTGCGACTGATCGACGTCGAGACCCGGGACGTGCTCGCGACGCTCGAATCCTACGACCGGACCTGGGCGACCTCGCTGGCCTTCAGCCCCGACGGCCGCCATCTCGCCGCGGCCCAGGCCGACCAGCGCGTGCTCCTGTGGGACCTCGCCGCGATCCGTCGCCGAGTCGACGCAATGCACCTGGCGGAAGGATTCCCCGACGTCTTCGAGAGCGCCTCGTCCCCCGCCGTCCCGGATGTCGAGCGGATCGAGGTCGAGGGCGTCGACCCGGTCGGGCTCGGGCTGCTGGCGACGCGGCAGGCGATCCAGGAGACCCGGATCCTCTGGCGCGGACTCCTCGACCCCGACCTGCAAGACGCCGAGGAACTCTCGATGCGCGGCGACCTGCGGGCCCGGCTCGGCCAATGGAAGCTGGCCGTCGCCGACTATCGGGCCGCGCTGGCGACGAGCCCGGATTCGAGCTCGACCGTCAACAACCTGGCCTGGCAGCTCGCCTGCGCGCCCGATCGGGGCGATGCGGAGGAGGCCGTCCGCCTGGCGCGGCGGGTCGTGGCCATGGAGCCCGCTGAGCCCAATTTCCGGAATACCCTCGGCGTGTCGTTGTATCGCGCCGGCCATCTCGCCGAGGCGGCCGCCGTGCTCGAGTCGAACGCCCCGCTCAACCCGAACGCCGGCCTCGACTGGCTCTTCCTGGCCGCTTGCAACCGCCGGCTCGGCCGCGAGGCCCAGGCTCGCGCAACACTGGCTCGCGCCCTGCGATGGAGGGCCGCGGTACCCCGGATGGCGCCCGCGGCCGACGCCGAGTTCCGCATGTGCCTCGCCGAGGTCGAGCGGGTGGTGAACGGCTCCTCGGACGGGCGACCCGCCGATCACCTCGTCCCGTGATCCCTCCGACCATCGACGCCCGACGCCCGGATCACGCACCGACGACGATCGGGACCGGCGGATCCGGATGCCCCTTCCCCCCGATCCCGGACAAAAACCGGGGTCTCCGGTTACCGGGCCGGTCCCGGGCGCAAATCAAGATGTAGGGGGTCGTCTCCTCGATCGTCCGACGGATCTCGATCCGGACGGACGTCCGCTCGCTTCGGCCGGGCCCTGTCGCCCGCCCTGCGATCGATCCAACACGCGATTCCGGCACGGCCGGCATAACCCCGCCCGCCCCGGGCGCGGCGATGTCCGCGGTGCGCGCTCGCGTCGTCGATATCCGCAACCGTTTTCCCGGGAGAGGTCCGTCATGAGCTTTGCGAGATTCCTCCGCAGACAGGTCCGGACCTCTCCGAATCCGCGGCGCCGCAGGGCTTCGCGGGTCGTGCGGCTCGAGCCGCTCGAGCCGCTCGAATGCCGCAGGCTGCTGGCGACGATCGTCGTGAATACGACGGCCGACGACGCGACGGCCGACGCGACCCTTTCGCTTCGCGAGGCGATCGAGGTTTCCGACGGCACCCTGGCCGTCTCGTCGCTCAGCGTCCAGGAGCAGGGACAGGTGACCGGCGCGGTCGGGTCCACGAACACGATCGGCTTCAACCTCGCGACGACCGACCCGGGCTACGACTCGACGACCGGGGTCTGGACCATCTCGGTGCAGTCGGCGTTGCCGGCGATCGTCACCAATGCGGCGATCATCGACGGCTACAGCCAGCCGGGCTCGAGCAAGAACACGCTGGCGACGGGTGACAACGCCAAGCTCGCGATCGCGATCGACGGCGGGGGCCCGTCGAAGGGGACGATCGACGGCCTGACGATCGACCAACCGGGGTCCCAGGTCTTCGGTCTCGACATCGAGGACTTCGGCGGAACCGGCGTCGTGGTCGCCGGTGATGGAAGCATCCAGGTCGCGGGTTGCTTCATCGGCACCGACCCGACGGGGGAGGTCGCCGCGCCGAACGGGACCGGCGTGGCGATCGAGAACTCATCGAACACGATCGGCGGCGCGACCGTCGGCGATCGGGACGTGATCTCGGGGAACGCCGCGCCGGGTGAAGGCGACGGGGTGTACCTTCCCACGCCGGCATTGAATCCGCTGAACATCGTCCCGACCGGCAATTTGGTCGAGACCTGTTACATCGGCGTCGACGCCGCAGGGGCGAAGGCGATCGCCAACGGGCAGGCGGGTGTCGCCGATTTCGGCACGGGCAACACCTACGGCGGTACGGCACCCGGGGTCGGCAACGTCATCTCGGGGAACGCGGCGGACGGCCTCAAGTTGACCGGCAGCATCACCATCGAGGGGAACTTCGTGGGCACCGACGCCTCGGGCAACGTCGCGCTGGGCAACGGGCCGGCGGGATTCGGCATCACGAATCAGGGGGAGGGGAATACCGCAATCTCGACCATTGTGTCCTTCAACCTGGTCTCGGGCAACAAGCAGTCGGGCATCAACCTGTCGCCGGGGTCGCAGAGCCTGTTGACCTACTCGGTCATGAGCAACGAGATCGGGACGAACGCCAGCGGGACCGCGGCGCTCTCGAACGCGGGGTCCGGGCTCATCCTCGAGTCGGTCGAGAATGCCACGGTGTCGGATAACATCATCTCGGCCAACACCATCGGCATCCAGCTCACCGGGTTCGGCCCGGACAACGAACATAACGTATTCCAGGGCAACCTCATCGGCACCAACGCCGCCGGGACCTCGGGTCTCCCGAACACGTTCGCGGGCCTGGTGCTCACGACGGCCATCGGCAACACCTTCGGGGGGACCGGGCCGAACGAGGGCAACGTCATCGCCTTCAACGGCGGTGACGCCATCAGCATCACCGGCGGCGGGCAGGACCAGATCACGCAGAACTCGATCTTCGACAACCCGGGCGCGGGCATCAAGCTGAGCCAGGGGGCCAACGCGTTCCCGGCCGTCCCGGTGCTCAGCTATGCGACGGCCACCGGCAAACTCTCGGGCACGCTGACGGCGTCGCCGAGCTCGAGCTACGTCGTCGAGATCTTCTCGAGCCCGACGCCCCAGGCTGTCGGGCACGAGCAGGGGGAGACCTTCGTCCAGGCCGTGACGGTGGCTACCGACCCCTCGGGCCAGGGCAACTTCTCGCTGACCCTGCCGGTCGGGATCTACACGGCGACGTCGACCGGCGCGAACGGGAATACCTCGACCTTCTCGGCCCAGGCGGGCGCGGTTGCCCTGGCGGCGACGACGACCGCCGTCTCGTCCTCCTCCAACCCCTCGACGGCCGGCGCCTCGGTGACCTTCACGGCGACGGTCGCCGCGACGAGCTCGCCGGGGACGCCGACCGGCACGGTGGTTTTCACCGTTAACGGCCAGGCGGAGCCGCCCGTGGCGCTTGCCGTGATCGGTGGAGGGGATGAGGCGACCTACTCCACGTTGACGCTGGCGGCCGGTCCGCACACGGTGTCGGCGGCTTACGGCGGCAACGCGAGCTTCGCCGCCAGCACCGGTTCGCTGCCGACCCAGACGGTCTCGGCGCCTATCCCGGGCACCTCGACGACCACGGTCACCTCGTCGGCAAACCCCACGAATGTCGGCAACCCGGTCACATTCACGGCAGTCGTCGCGGCGCCCGGGGCCTCCGGGACGCCGACAGGTACGGTGACGTTCACCATCGACGGCCAGGCCGGGACGCCCGCGTCCCTGTCGGTCGTCGGGGGCCTGGACGAGGCGACATTCACCACCTCGACCCTGGCGGTCGGCGGGCACGCCGTCTCGGCGGCGTATGGGGGCGACGCTTCATTCGGCCCCAGCAGCGGGACGCTGCCGACCCAGACGGTCGATCCCCAGTCACCGGTGGTTTCCACGACCACCGTTTCCTCGTCGGTGAACCCCTCGACGGCCGGCGACTCGGTCACGTTCACGGCCATTGTCCAGGTGCAGGGCATTCCCGGGACGCCGACGGGCACGGTGACGTTCACCATCGACGGCCAGGCCGGGACGCCCGTGCCCCTGTCGGTCGTGGGGGGCGTGGACCAGGCGACGTTCACCACCTCGACGCTCACGGTCAGGGCGCACCCGGTGTCGGCGGCTTACAGCGGTGGCGGGAGCGTGGATCCCAGCGACGGTTCCCTGCCCACCCAGACCGTCGATGCGGCGAGCCCATCGGCGACGACAACCACCGTGACCTCGTCCGCCAACCCCTCGGCGGCCGGCGCCCCGGTCACATTCACGGCCATCGTTGCGGCCCCGGGCTCGCCGGGGACGCCGACCGGTATGGTGACCTTCACGATCGACGGCCATGCCGAGCCGCCCTCCGCGTTGTCGGTCGTCGGCGGCGTGGACGAGGCGACATTCACGACCTCGGCGCTGGCGGTCGGGCGCACCCGGTGTCGGCGGCGTATGGCGGCGATGCGACCTCTGGCCCCAGCGGTGCGACCCTGCCGATTCAGACCGTCGATGCGGACCCGCCCGCGAAGACCAACACGGTCCTGACGACGGCGGCCGGCCCCTCGCTGGTCGGCCAGCAGGTCGTCTTCACGGCGACGGTCACCTCGCCGGACGGCAGTCCCATCGGCGGCACGGTCACGTTCCTGGCGGGAACGACCACACTAGGGTCGGGCGTCGTGGGGAGCGGCGGGACGGCCACGTTCGCCGATTCGTCGCTGCCCGTCGGGTCGAATGTCATCACGGCGGTTTACAGCGGCGATTCGCGACACCTTCAGGGCGACTCGAACCCGCTGACCCAGCTCGTCACGGCCCCCGCGGCGGTCGCGCCGAAGGTCGTGTCGGTCCACCGATTCGGATACCACATGCAGCCCACGACAATCGTGATCAGGTTCTCCATGGCGCTCAACGCCGCCTCGGCGGCCGACGCCTCCAATTACCGGATCGTGACCCTCGGCGGCCGGAGCCGCGACGGTGAGCTCGTGGGGCACGCGGCGGTCATCAAGAAGGCGGTGTACAATCCGTTGACCTTCTCGGTGACCTTGAGCCCGGCAGGCCGGCTCGACTTCCACAACCGCTACAAGCTCACCGTGAGCGGCTCGACCCGGTCCGGCGTCCGGGCCAACTCGGGCACGCCGCTGGACGGGGACGGCAGCCCGGGGACGGAGTACACGACCATACTCACCAACCTGTCGCTCTCGGGGCCGGCTCCCGGCTTCGCGGCGAGGCAGCTATCGGCGGCCGGAGGAAGGACCGGGCCGGCCACGCCCCGTCGTTGACCCGTCGGCGAGTCTTCGAGGACCGAGGGAGCAACCGGCCGCGCGACCCGTCGCGCCGACCGGGCGAGCCGCGACCGCCGTTCGGCGCGGGTCGCCGACCCCGCCGCGGCCGCGACCGATAGGTCTCCACCGGTCCGGCCCGCCCGCCCGCCCAGGAGACATGCGGTCGCGCCGACGACTGGGTCGGAGACCCGCGCCGAACACACGGTCGGTTCGGCCGGGATCGTGGTCCGCGGTTCGGCGCGGGTAGGCTACACAGGATCGAGGGTAGTCATGCCGGTCTTCCGCCCTCGGGATGATTGAGTAAGTCAGGGTGGGCTTAAGACTTAGACAAATGGGCGATGAGGGATTCGAACCCCCGACATCCTGCGTGTAAAGCAGTGGCTCCATGCGTTTTTCCCTTGTTTTTCGCGGTTTCCACGTTACAATCGGGCCGTTCGGCGGGCGGATTTGTAACGTGGAATTGTAACGCAACAGGGGAGGAACATCCGTGGCACTCAAATGTGCGATGACGTGGGAGTCGAGTCAGCACCGATGGAGGAAGATGCATAGGGGACGGATCTATACGATTTCGTGCGATGCATTGGGATGCCCCCCGACCAAAGAGGCCAGCGCCGCCGCCGCGAACGCATGGTGGACGCGACGGAGGGCCGGGATCGACCACGCCGCCAACCTCGCGGAAGCCGCGTCGACGCGAATCGTATGGACGCCGGTCCCGACCCCGCAGCCCGAGACCCCGCCGCCGTGGCGTCCTACGTCGCCAGTGTGCAGAGCCGGACGCCTCGGGCCGACGCCCCGACCGACCCGACCGTCGGCGGGCTGGTCGGTCGCTACGTCGCCGCCGAACTGGCCCGAGTTTCGAGCGGCGCCCTGTCGGCATCCGAGGGGGACACGATCCGCCGATGCCTGTACATCTTCCGCGACTGGACCGGGGCCGATGCTCCCATCGACACCATCGACGCCGATCGGTGGGAAGCGTGGTGGCTCCATCTGATGTCGTCCGATCGGTCGATCGAGTACAAGAAAAAGCTGTTGCGAATCCCCCGGACGTTCCTGGAATGGTGCGTCGGCATGGGGATGATGTCGCCGCCGATGAACCTGAATTCCCGCCGCCATCGGTTCGGCGGTGGCGTCAAGTCGGTCCCGACGATGGACCCGGCGACGGTCCGCAAGCTGATCGATGCTGCCCCCGGTCAACTGAGGCTCCATCTGCTGTTGATGGCCAATACCGGCATGCTGCAAACCGACATCTCGGACTTGGCCCCGTCCGAGGTCGATTGGGACCGGGGCCGGATCGTCCGCAAACGGTCCAAGACCGCCTCTCACGACGCCGTGCCGACCGTGGAATACGAACTGTGGCCGCTGACCGCCGAACTGTTGCGGAAGTATGGCCATCGGTCCGGGGACCGTGCCCTATTGACCGAATCCGGCAAGCCATGGGTCCGGGATGAGATCAGGCCAGATGGCAAACGGTCCAAGGTCGATTCGATCAAGAGCAATTATATCCATGTGACGGATCGGTTGGACCTGACCGCCCCGATGAAACTCATCCGTAAGACGAGCGCCAGCCTACTCGCCTCGCATCCCGTCCATCAGCGATTCGACTCTCACTTTCTCGGCCACAGTCCGAGGTCGATCGCGGACAGGCATTACGTCCGCCCCGACCAATCTCTGTTCGATCAGGCCCTCTCTTGGTTGGGTCAACAGTACGGTTTCGTCCCGACCCCCTGACCCTGTCACTTTGTGACGACACCAGAGCCCCGGGCTGGCCCACATCGGCCGGACCCGGGGCTTTCGCATTCCCGGGGCCGCCCGTACCGATCCGGACCGGGGGACGCCGGTCCCGGTCCGCCCGGTCCGGACCCCGAAGGAATTAGTTTTAACTCGACGTAAGTCTTATAAACCGTGGCTTATTCCAGGATACAATCGCGATCGGCCGGCATTGTATCCGACGGCGGGGATGGGGCGAGATGACTTAGGACAAATCACATGAGATTATTTGCATCTCTCGGTTTTCTGGTTATAATACCGGTATCGCTGATTTCGACCCATTTCCGCGAGGGGGGTTATGACACACATCGACCGTAACGCATGGGGATCGCTGGCCCGGTTGCACCGGGACACGGGGATTCCCGAGACGGCCCTGTCCCGGCTGGTCCGCGAGGGGAAAATCCGCCGGCTGGCCGTGCCCGCCGGGCGGACCTTGTATTCCGTAACCGACGCCGTGCGCCTGTTGGAAGCGACGCTGAACGGGACCGCCCCTATGACCGATGAGGAGAACCACGAATGAGCGTTAAGAAAACGATCTTGCTCCTGAACGACGCCCAGTGTCGCGACCTGGAGGACCGCCTTAACCGGAGCATCAACCCCCGGCCGGCCCTGTACACGTCGGATGGGGCCGATCGCGAGGGGACGGAGCCCCCGGCCGCCAACCTGCCCGACCCGTTCCCCAATGGGGAACCGACCACTACAGAGTTGATGCCGCCGGGGCTGGCCGCGCTGGAAATGGAAATCCGCGAGGGTATCGCGGGATACGAGCGGGCGGAATCGGAGGCCAATGCTTATGCCCTCCGTGCGGGCCGGGGACTCGCCGCCGTCTTCGACGGCAAGCTGTACGAGTCGCAGGGATTCAAGCGGCTGGACGACTATGCTGAAGCCCGGTTCGGGCTGGGGAAGTCGCAAGCGTACCGCTGGAAAGACTATGCCCTGTTCCACGATGCCATGGTCAAGCGGGGACTGCCCGCCCCCCCGACGGAGGGGCTTTACCGGAGCCTGACCACGCTGCCCGCCGACGAGCGCGAGGACGCCTGGAGGGATGCCTGTACCGGCTGCGACCCCATCACCGACGCCCCCCAATTCGTCGTGCCGACGCCGGGCCGGCTCCGCGAGGTCGCGGGACGCCGCAAGCCGGCCGCCGGCCCTCGCGAGGCCGCTGGCGAGCCCGTGGCCGATCCGCCGACCGACGGGCCGGCTGGCCCCGACCCGTATGCCGTGGCCCTGGATGCCGCCCGCGATGCGATCCGCCGGGCTTACCGCGAGGGGGTCGGGGCCGATGGCCGTCCGTGCGAGGAGATCCGCGATGCGATCCGCGACATCCTCGCGGAGGTCCACGCAACCTATCGCCGGGACCGGGAAGGGGCCGCCGACACCGATGAGGAGATGAGCTAATGGACCACACGACCGCCCGGGGCCGCGTGCTGGCCGCCCTGGACCAATGCGACGCAGCATGTTGCGATTATATAACCCGAGCCCCCGGCGATGAAGCCGGGCGGGCCGCGAAAGCCCATGCCCACATCCTGTGGGCGATCGAATCGCTGACGGACCCGACCGCCGGACCCGGCCCGGTCCGCCCGACCGTCCGCGTGACCCGGGACGGTCCGGACCCGGAGCCGGACCCGTTCCCCGAGAGCCCAGAAGAAACGACATTTTTGGATTCGTTGACCACGGACGAACTGCGGGACGTGGCCGATGCCCAAAAGCTGGCGGTGGCCCTCATGACGCTGTTCGACGCGCAGGGGGACGCCGCGTGTGCCTATCTGTGTGCCGTGGCCGGGGCTGTCGTCCGGACGGTCCGGGACGAGATGCCGACCCCCGACCCCAGACCTACGGAGTGATTATGACCATCGACCTGAATGACCTGCCTCCCATCGAACCGAGCCGCCGGCCGGTCCCGCCGATGGAGCCGATTGGCCGGTTCCTCGCGGCCCTGGCACGCCGGGAAACCCGCCCCGACGTGCAAGATGCCATCATGCAACTCGTATGGTTGCAAGTAAATATGTACCTCGGCAACTTGTATCCCAACGAACTGGCCCGTATCGAAATGCTGTCCGGGCGGAGCCCCGGTACTCACGGGTTCGGGTTCGATTGGGATCGCCAAGAGCGTTATGTGATCCGTCGGCTCATGCGTTCGCTCGAATCCGATCCCGATGTCGATTGGGCCGAGACGCCCATCGACGCGGAAGCCGCCGGGTGATATATGCAGCCGGCTTCATAGTTCACATGCTTCATATGAATCGTATGAACTATGAACTGGATAAGATGTGTTTCGGCGGGCCGATGGTGGCCTTGATTTCACATGATCGAGTGAGAAAATGAAAGAGGGCCGGACGCTGTTGTCCGGCCCTCCCAATCTATAACCGTCGGCCCGGACGGGACACCACCCCCGACCCGGACCCTTATTCGGACAGCACCTATGTCTATCCTATCATCGAATGGCGCGGGGTCAAGCCCCGATTCGTGCCATTTCTGCGGGGCCGGCGCCTGCCTCTGTGATCTGTATCCCGACGACGCCGGGCCGGCTGTCGCCGATGCCCCCGGCCCTACCACGGTAGGGCCGGCTGGTCCGCCCCAATCGACCGCCCTCGCGTCCGCCCTTTGGCTGTTGGAACGCGGGTTCCGGCCGGTCCCGTTGCACGCCCCGGGGACGCTCAAGCGTGCCGATCCCGGGAAGCCGTTCCTGTTCCACAACGGGAAGGAACCGGCCGGGGGACTCGGCTGGGGGCTGATCGACTGGACGCCCGATGCCCTGACCGCCCACTATGCGAGCCATCCCGTTGAACGGGGTGGGGATGATGCTGGGCGAGCGGGGCCGGCTGATCGATGTCGAGATCGACGCCGAAAGCCCCGCCGATCAGGCCGAAGCCGCCGCCATCCTGGCCCGCCTGTTCGGCGGGCCGAAGCCGCCGACTCTCGGGTGGGGATCGGCCCGGGGTGGCCACAACGCATTCCGGTGGGATGCCCGGCTGGCGAGCTATCCCGCCAAGCTGGAAATCGGCCCGGTCGAATTGCGGTTCGGGAGCCCCGCCGACGCCGCGAAGCAATTCCAATCCGCCATCCCGCCGACGGTCGGGACCGACGGGGAGCCCCGCCGCTGGAACGGGGTGGCGGCCGTCGCCGAGCTGCCCGAGTGTTTCTTTCGCGAGCTGGCCGCGATGGTGGCCGAGAAGCCCGCTAGCGTGCCCGTGGTGAGGCGATCGCCCGGGGATTGGCCGATGGACCACGATCGGGACATCGCCCTCGCACGCGAGGCCCTGAGCGTCCTGTCGCCCGACTGCGGATATGACCAATGGATTCGCATCGGGATGTCCCTCGCGAGTCTCGGGGACGATGGGCTGACGTTGTGGGATGAGTGGTCGGCTGGCGGGGAATCCTATAAGGGGACTCACGACCTGGAATCCCACTGGCGATCGTTCCGAGACAAGCCCGGGGGGATCACGCTGGGTACGCTGTTCGCGATGGCCCGCGACAACGGATGGACCCATCCCGGCGGATCGGTCCCGGTCGGGACGGACCCGGGCGGGCTGTTCGTCCATCCGGTCCGGGCCGGGTCCGGAATTCCGGACGGGTCGGGGACGCCGGACGGGACGGAGCCGGTTCCCCACCGTGGAACGGTCCCGACCATCCTCATCGGGCCGGACGAACACAGGGTCAACGACGCCGCCATCGAGGCCCTGACGCGGGATGACGCCGTGTTCCAACGGGCCGGTTCGCTGGTCACGATTCGTCGGGTGGAGGCGATGGTGTCGCGAGGGTTGAAGCGCCAACCCGGGACGCCCACCATCACCGCGATCCCGCCCGCGACCCTCCGTGAATTGATGACCCGCAACGCCCGATGGGCAAAGGTCAACGCCAAGGGGGAGACGGTCCGGGCACATCCGCCGGATTGGTCCGTCAACGCCGTCGCCGCCCGGGGGGAGTGGCCCGGGATTCGGACGCTGGGGGCCGTGGTGGAGGCCCCGACGTTGCGGGATGACGGGACCGTCCTCGAAACCCCCGGATATGACCCACTGTCCGGGCTGTTCTACGCCCCCGACGGGACATTCCCGCCGATCCCCGGGCGTCCGACCCGGGATGATGCCCGCCGGGCCGCCGATGAGCTTTTCGAGATCGTGTGTGACTTCCCGTTCTCCGGCCCGGAGCATCGGGCCGCGTGGCTGGCCGGGCTGTTGACCTTGCCGGCCCGGTTCGCGACCAACGGGAGCGTGCCGCTGTTCATGGTGGACGCTAATTGCCCCGGGGCCGGCAAGGGGAAGCTGGTCGATCTGTGCAGCATCGTGGCGACGGGACGGATGGTGAGCAAGATCGACCTGCCCGACTCGAATGAGGAAGTGCGTAAGATGCTGCTCACGGTGGCGATGGAGGGCGACCGGTTGGTCTGCCTCGACAACGTGGCCGGGACGTTCGGCGGATCGGCCCTCGACTCGGCGCCGACCGCCGGGACCATCAAGGGGCGGATTCTCGGCAAGAGTCAGATGACCCCCGAACTGCCCATGGTGGCGACGTTCTACGGGACCGGAAACAACGTGGCATATAAGGGGGATTTCCTGCGCCGGGTCGTCCCGATCCGGCTGGAATCGCCCAATGAGCGTCCCGAGTGCCGCACCGGGTTCAAGTAT
Organism: uncultured Planctomycetota bacterium; assembly: GCA_963771445.1. Classification (GTDB taxonomy): domain Bacteria; phylum Planctomycetota; class Planctomycetia; order Isosphaerales; family Isosphaeraceae; genus JAKAUH01. The sequence goes on from CAVYTQ010000014.1 coordinate 434,935, forward strand.
CCCGACCTGTTGGGACACGCCGCCGACTCTCGGGGCCGGCTGTTGGTGGCCGCCCTGACGATCTTGCGGGGTTGGTTCCACGCCGGATGCCCGGATGCCGGGCTGACCCCATTCGGATCGTTTGAGGAGTGGTCCCGCATCGTCCGGGGGGCCGTCCATTGGGCCGTCGGGGTTGACCCGCTGTTGACCCGCGAGGGGTTGGTGGAGAACGACCCGGAGAGCCTGTCTCGATTGGCATTGGTGGAGGGGTGGGCCGAACTGCCGGACGCCCGCAACGGCGTGACCGTCGCGGGCGCCCTGGATTATCTCCGCCGCTGCCCGGACGACCTGCAAACGTTGCGGGCAGCCTTGATGGCGAATGCCAGGGGGGCGGACCTGCCCGACGGCCGATCGATCGGTTATCGGCTGCGTGCCGTCCGGGGCCGCGTGGTCAACGGGAAGAAGCTGGAGCGGGTGTCCCATCGGGCCGGGGTGGTCGCGTGGAAGATCATCACGACCAAGCCCGATGGTGGTGGGGATGGTGGGAATGGTGGGGATGTTTCCAACCCCGTGCGGAAAAATTTTGATAGCGAATGTACACAAGTGGAGATGAACACCCCCGAAATTCTGCCCGGACCGACGGGAAACATCCCCACCATTCCCACCATCCCCACCATTGAGCGACTGGCCGACGCCGGACCCGGGACCGAGGCCCGCACGCCGGATGACGACGACGACCCCGAGATGGACCCGGTGGCATGGGCCGCGTTGATGGGTTTCCATCCGATCGACATGCCCAGCAACGCGAGCCTGGCACCGACTGACCGACCCGTCACTTTGTGACGACGCCCGTCCCCCAATGGGGAACCTACCGAATCCCGGACCCCCATGCCCGGAATCGGCGACAAATGTAAAACCTCCCGCCCCGCCAATCATTCGATGGGCCGGGGATGGGGGAATGATGGACTATCATCGTCCCCCTACGACCATCCGCCGCCTATGGGAGCCCGGTCGATGCCCTCTCTCCCGTTCGATACCGTGTTCCCGATGCCCTCGTGGTCGCCGGGATCGCTGCCGGATCTCTCGGGGACCGCCAAACAGATCAAATGGGCCAAGCGGATTCGCGCCGCGAGATGGCCGCATGTTTACTCATATGCATCCGCCGTGCTGAACGACCCACGGACATCTGTCGGGGACCGCCGGCTACATCGTGCCGCCCTCGCGACGCTTGCCCACTACAAGCCGGCCGGGTGGTGGCTGGATACCCGCGATTGGGACTATTGCACCATCGTCCGGGCCGTGGTGGACGACCCGCAATTCCGGCTGGACGTGAGCCGATGGGACGACGAATTCGACGACCGACGAGACATCTAGATTGGAACATATAATATGGGTAAGACCAGCAAATCGACCTGGACCGCGAAGGAGCGTCGGGCCGCCCGGCTGTTCGGTGCCGAACGCCAACCGCTGAGCGGATCGGCCGGGCGGGACGACCGGAGCCGGTCGGATTCCACGCATGGAAAACTCTACATAGAATCCAAACTGAAGGCTAAGACCGCCGTTCGTTCGCTGTGGGAGGATACCGCCCTCAAAGCCAAAAGTGAGCATAAGACCCCGGTCCTGGCACTCTACGACAAGGGCAAGGCCGGGGGGCTGTTCGTGGTACATGAGCGGGATCTAGGTATGTTCTGCCGAGAGTACGCTTTGGCATGGTGCCGAGCGAACGGTTTCGGGCTGACCGATGAGGATGTCGAGCGGGCCGCCCGGTCCGTTCTCCGCGAGGCCGGCATCGACCCGGGCCGGAGCGATTCCGAGGGGGTGGCCGATGACCTGGGATGAACTCACCGGACCGACCGACCCGACCGGAGCCCCCCGGCCCGGGCCGTCCGGAATTCCGGACCCGTCCGCCGGCCTGTCACAAAGTGACGACGCCGCGCCGCCGAAGAAACGGAAACGGATACGACCCGGGACCGGACGACCCACCGGCCGCCCGGTCGGATCTTCCGTCAGATTGACCCCCGCCGTCCGGGACCGAATCCTCGAACTGGTCCGCGATGGGAACTTCAAGACGACCGCCGCCCGTGCCGTGGGGATTCCCCATTCGACGCTGGGGACGTGGCTGCAAAAGGCCCGCGAGGGGGCGGAGCCCTATGCGTCGTTCGCCCGGGACCTTGAGGTTGCACGGGCCGAGAGCGAGGCGAACGCCCTCGCGACCATCAAATCCGCCGCACCGAAAAGCTGGCAAGCTGCGGCATGGTTCCTGGAAAGGGCATTTCCCGACCGATGGCGAATGCGGGAACAGGCCCACGCGAAGGACGCGAACCACGGTCCGATGTCGCAAGTGGTCGTGTATCTGCCCGCGAAACATGGTCCGTCCGCCGACGAACACGCCCAGCTCGTGGCCGATGCGCAGGCTAGTTATCCGGACGCCCCGGTGGTGAGCGACCTGTCCGACGTGCCCGGTCCGCCGCCCCGGGTGCGGATCAACCTCCCCATGTTGGGATCGATCGACCCGATGCCCCCGGTCCGGGTCGAACTGCCCCCGAAACGGACGGAGGGATGAGCGATGGCGACGAAACCCGACGACCCCTGGGCATGGTTCCGCGAGGCCGATCCCGCCGCCGCCGACGCCGTGGTCGAATCCATTGTTTTTCAATTGTGCCTGGACCCGTCGCCGCGCCGGGATGCGCTGCGGATGTGGTGGTTGAAAAACCGGATGCCCGCGACCTACGGCAAGTCGGCGGATGCCGACGATCACGCCCCGTCCGCGAGGGCCGCCATCCTCGCGGCCGTGGAAGACGAATTGGACCAGGCCGTCCGGACCGACCCGCCGGGATCGACCCCGCCCGGCCCGTCGGGTCCGGACGGCCGGTCCGATCCCTCAGACGATCGTCACTCCGGCATGGGCTAGAGCATCTTCGACAGGCTGATGAGGACCACCGACGCCGTAGAGATCGAATAAGAGGCGAGCCAACGGTAAGGTAGCCTGATCGACCTCGAATCCTTGATTGACCGGGCGGGGCATCGGGAGAAGGTATCGCCCGCCATCGACCACGACGCCAACCTGTTCGTAGACGACGGCTCCGCGATAGCGGAACCAGATGGCTACCGACAAAGCGCGTGGAGCAGCGAACTTCCGGACCCACGGTTCATCGTAGGGATCTGCGACCGTGGCATCGAAAGCGATTGACACATCTACATCAGGTTTAAACACTGCGAGATAGTTGTGGGTGTTTGGTTCGAGATAGTTGCCATTGGCATCCTGGCCTGAAGTCCAGCCATATGTGGTGCTAACGTTCATCTTGTGCCAGTCGGTCACTGTGGACCCTTCGATCATCTTGAGAATTTCGTCGAGTGTCATCGTGTCACCTTCACGCCTGCTTTCCGGAAAGATCCCACAATCATTCTATTCTCGCTGACATCCCTGGCACGTCGCAACGGTCCACCGACGGATCGGCCCGAGAACGCCTCCATTCTCGCCCGTGAGCGATCCACGCCGATCGGCCGGGGACGAGAGCCGGCCGGGCCGGGGACGGCTCACGAGCTGCCTAGGCGCCCTCATGCGTGGCCGGTCGCTGGGGGCTGTCACTTTGTGACGCGTGACAATCGCGTGAAAACCGGATACGGACATCCGCTTTTCACTTTGGGGCCGATCCGGCGGGATGGAGGGGCTGGGGGGACGCGAAACCGGGCGGATTTGTAACGTCGATTTGTAACGTCAAATTGCAACGTCCGGACCGTCGCCGTAAATCCTTGCTATTTCCCGACTTGCGAATGGGCGATGAGGGACTCGAACCCCCGACATCCTGCGTGTAAAGCAGGCGCTCTAACCGCTGAGCTAATCGCCCCGGGCGGATCGTTTCGACTCCCTTCAAAGTTAGCGAACCCGCCGCCGGAACGCCATCGGGAACTGCCTCAGCGGTGCCGTGCGGTCGGGCCGGCGGGCCTTGAATTTCCCGGCCGACTCTGCGAGCCTGGCGCCTTCCGCATGAGGCGCGTCGTCCTCGTGCCGCCGCCGATGTTCCTCGCGAGAATCGCCCGATGCTGCTGAGCCCGATCGGCCTGCCGGTCGCCGACCTGGATACGCCCGCACTGCTGGTCGACCTGGATCCCTTGCAGCACAACATCGACCGGATGGCCGGCCACCTGCGACAACGCGGGGTCGCGTGGCGGCCGCACGCCAAGGCGTTCAAATGCCCCGCCGTCGCCCACCTGCTGCGCAAGGCCGGCGCGATCGGCGTCACCGTCGCCAAGGTCTCCGAGGCCGAGGTCATGGCGGCCGCCGGGATCGAGGACATCCTGATCGCCCACCTCGTCGTCGGGCCGAGCAAGACCGCCCGGCTGGCGGCGCTCCAGAACGCGGCCGACGTCAAGGCCACCGTCGACCACGTCGACCAGGTCGGGCCGCTCGGACAGGCGGCCACGGCGGCGGGTGTCACGATCGGCCTGCTCGTCGACCTGGACCTCGGCATGAACCGCACGGGCGTCGCCACGCCCGCGGCGGCGCTCGAGCTGGCGCGGGTCGTGGCGCGGACACCGGGCCTCCGGCTCGTCGGGCTGATGGGCTACGAGGGGCACACGCTCATGATCGCCGACCCGGCCGAGAAGCGCGCGGCGGTCGGGCAGGCCATCGGCCGATTGCTCGAGGCCCGCGACCTGCTCGTCGACGCCGGCCTCGACTGCCCGATCGTCTCGGCCGGCGGGTCGGGGAGCTATCAATATACGGCCGACCTCGCGGGCGTCACCGAGCTCCAGGCCGGCGGGGGGATCTTCGCCTGCCGCTATTATACCGAGGCGTGCGGCGTCGAGGGGCACCGGCCGGCGATCTCGGTGCTGGCCACGGTGGTCGCGCGGCCGGCCGCCGACCGCGCGATCCTCGACGTCGGGCTCAAGGCCGTCAGCCCGCACAAGGCCAACCCGGTGCTGCGCGACCATCCCGAGTGCCTGGTCGCCGGGCTGTCCGCCGAGCACACGATCGTCATCGCCACGACGGGCACCGACCTGCGGATCGGCCAGCAGGTCCACGTCATCCCCGGCTACAGCGACTTCACGTTCGTGCTCCACGACCGGGTGCTGGCGCATCGCGGCGGCCGGGTGGTCGCCGTCTGGGAGCTACTGGGCGCGGGCGTCTGCAATGACTCGGGCAACGCGCCGGGAGACACGACCGGTCCGCCGGGGGGCGGCGTGTCGGAATACGACTTCGGCTGAGGCTCGGTCGGCGAGGGCGCGGTGGACGGGGCGGGCGACTGGTTGGGACTGTCCTCGCCGGGCTGGACCCGATGCGCCGAGACGACCTTCCAGCCCGTGTCGATCCCCTCGAGCCGGAACCGCACGAGCTTGAGCTTGAGCCGGGTGGGCGGGTCGCCCAGCGAGCCTAATCGCTCGCGGGCCGTCGCCGTCACCTCGGCCTCGTCGTAGATAAATGGCCCGTCGGGCTTGAGCGTCCAGAAGGACCGCTTGAGCATGGCGTCCCATTGTTTGGGTTCCTCGGCCACGGCCATCGCGAGCGACCTGGCCGGTTCGGTCACCGGCGGCTTCGCGGATTCGATCAGCATCTTGTAGGTCGGCAGCAACCGTTTGGGCGACAGGGCGTTCTTCGACAGGTTCTCGAAGACCTTACCGTATTGCTCGGCCGCGTCGAAGATATCGTTGGGGTCGCCGCTCTGCATCTTCTTGTACATGCCCGATTTCTCGGCCTCGTCCTTGGCCGCGTGCAGAGCATCGAGGGTCTCGCCGGCGATCCCCAGCGCGTTCTTCGGGGTGAATCGTCCGGCGGCCGCGTCGTAGGCGAACTCGCCGTCGATCTTCTTGTGCAGCTTGGCCAGCGGTGCGAACGAGCCCTTGAGCTGGCGGTCGCGGGCCTTCTGGTGGTAGACGTCGCGATACGAGCCGATGCCCGGGGGCTCCTCGACGGTCCCCAGCTTGCTCGTGGCCTCCTCGTCCTGGCGGACCAGGGCACCGAGATACTGGCCAGCAACGGTTTCGACCGCGTCCAGTTGGCGAGGGCGGGGCTTGAGCCGCGGCCAGTAGATCATCACGCCGACGGCCCCGATGGCCACGAGCGTCACCAGCGACAGGCCGATCCACCACCACCGCTTCGAGCGGCGTTCGGTGGCGCCCGCCGAGGGGACGAAGACCGACTGCGCCGGGGCGGACACGGGTGCCGGCTCCGTTGCTGCTGCTGCCGGCGTCGGACGGGTCGCGGCATTCCGGGGTATCACGCGTTCCGGACGGCGGGCGGGCTGATCCATTGGCAGGGGTTCCATTCTCAGGGCCTGGCCGGGCGCTGCCGCGCCGGCTCGATCCGATCCCGTCCCGACGGGCTTTGTTCCAGCGCCAGGGCGATTCGCAGGAGTGTCGGCACGACGTGGCCCTCGATCAGCTCGGTGGTCCGCCGCGCCGACTCGGCGGCGTCGGCCATGGCCTCGAAGGTGTCGGCGGCGATCCGGACGAGGGCGCCGACGACCCATCCGGCGAGCGCGGACCCGCCCAGCGCGACCAGGGCCACGCTGCCCATCACGGTCCGCTCGCCCCAGGTGAACTGCGCGTCGGAGAGCAGCGCCATCGACTTGTCGAGGAAGACCGACATCCCCAGGCTGAGGAACCCGAGCTGCACCAGCGGACCGAGCAGCCTGAGGGTCTGTCGCCCTCGGCGAAGGCCGGTGTACTGCGGCAGGCTGGGCGGGATCGCTCGGCTCATGGATCACCGAAGGTCGTTCATCGCGGGACGCGGGGCCATCGAACGCGGCTTCATTATAGCGCGAACATCGGGGCGATGCGTAGGGTGGACGCCTCCGGCTGAGGTCGGGCGGGTCCGCGGGCTCACTCTTGCGGCCGGCGCTCGAGGACGTAGAAGGTCCGCCGTGGCGTGCCGGTCTCGTCGCGGACGAAGCCGACGGCGCGGTAGCCGCCGGCGAAGCACGACACGAACGCGCCCTGAACGGCCTGCCGCCACCGCTCGGCCTGTTCGGGCCGCTCGCGCGCAGGCGGGCGATGTCGGCGGGGATCTCGATCAGCAGGCTGGGCCACTCGTCGAACCGGGGACTCAGCCCGCCGGCCGGCACGGGCTCGGGGTCGGCGCCGCCCCAGGGACCCGCGGTCGTGCGGATCAGCCGGGGCAAGGCCGTGGCCGCGTCGCCGCGGATGCTCGGCGGCCCGGACCGGGCGACGTCCCACTCAGCGATCAGCCGGTCGGTCGGCACGCCCGCGTTGAGGGCGTCGTTCCGCTCGCCGTACATGTTGTCGATGTAACGGACCGCGGTCGCGCCCAGCCGCGCCAGGTTGAAGTGCGCGTTGCCCGCCTGGAGCGGGTCGAACGCCCAGGCGATTGTCGGGATACTCTGGTCCTGCGCGAACGCCCGCTGGTGCATCTTGATCCGATAGCCCAGCCCCTGCGATTGGTAGCCAGGCACGACGCCGGTGAGCTGCGAGTACAGGCAGAGCCGGCCCTCGACCCGTCCCAGAAAGGCGAACGACATGGCGACCGCCTCGCCGTCGGGCAGGAACGCACCGAGCACGAGCCCTCCGTGGAGGTTGGCCCCGACCATCGTCGCGATCGGGACGAGGTAGCCGTCGTCCTGGACACCCCAGGCGCGGCGCTGGGCGTCCTGGCAGGCGCGGTAGTCGGCCACCGTCTCGGCGCGCCGGATCGTGATCTCCTCGATGATGAGGGCCTGGGGCCCGGCGGCGGTCGTCATGATTCCACCCTCAGCTCGATCAAGAGCGCAGCGAGCAACCGGCGGCGCTCGCCCAGCGATTCGACCAGGATGTGCTCGTCGTCGGCGTGGGCACCGCCGCCCCGGACGCCCAGGCCGTCGAGCGTCGGGACGCCGAGCGCGGCGGTGAAGTTGCCGTCGCTGCCGCCGCCGGTCGAGCCCTCGGTCAGCTCGAGGCCGATTCGCCGCGCCGATCCGCCGCGCCTGCTCGAACAGCGCGGCGATGGCCGGCGATCGTTCCATCGGCGGCCGATTGAATCCGCCGACGACCGTCAGCCGGGTCCCCTCGGTGGCGGGCTTGATCGCGCGAAGGGCCGCCTCGATGCGGTCGGCCTCGGCAAGGGTCGCGACCCGCACGTCGATGTCGGCCCAGGCGCCGGCCGGCACGACGTTGGTGGTGGTGCCGCCCTGGACCACGCCGACGTTGAGCGTCGTGCCGGCCTCAGGGTCCTGGAGGTCCTGGATGCGGAGGACCTGATGCGCCAGCTCGACGATCGCACTGCGGCCTTCCGCGGGGCGACGCCCGCGTGCGCGGCCTTGCCCTCGACGTCCAATCGGAACCGGCCGACGCCCTTGCGGGCGGTCTTCAGGCTGCCGTCGGCCAGCGGCGGCTCGAGGACCAGCGCGTAGGCGCACTGCCGCGCCAGGTCCTCGATCAGTTCGCGCGACGTCGGGCTGCCGATCTCCTCGTCTGAGGTGAACAGCGCCCAGACCGGTCGCGGGAGTGGTGCATATAACTCCCGTTCCATGCACCGGAGGAAGATCGCCAGCCCGGCCTTCATGTCGTAGATCCCGGGCCCGTAGGCGCGGCCGTCGTCGAGCCGGAACGGCATCCTGGCGAGCGTCCCCAGCGGCCAGACGGTGTCGAAATGGCCGAGGACCAGCGCCGGCCGGATCGCGTCGGGCCCCGCGAACCGGGCCAGGACATGATCACCGCCGCGATCGTTGGAGACGACCTCGACCGAGCCGCCGGCCGGCGCAGGAGCGCGGCGATGCGCAGGCCCAGCCGGTCGAGGGCCGCCTTGTCGCGGCTGGGCGACTCGTGCGAGACCAGCTCCTCGAGCCCGCTGAGGATCTCGTGGCATTCCCGCAGGTCGGCGTCGTCGGTCAACGGGCGTCCCTCCTTCCTTTCCTGCGGCTCGTCGATCGTCAGGCACGGATCGTGAGCGAGCGGAGCGTCCGCGACTCGATCCGGTCGACGATCGGCGAGACGCCGAGCCCGGGTCCGTCGAACATCGCGATCGCGCCCCGGTGGGCCAGGATCGGCGGGTCGACGACATCCTCCGCATAATACTTGTCCGAGCCCGAGACGTCGCCGGGCAGGCTGAAGCCGGGCAGCGAGGCGATCGCCACGTTGGCCGCCCGGCCGATGCCGAACTCGTGCATCCCGCCGCACCAGACGGGGACGCCGCGGGACCGGCAGACGTCGTGCACCCGCATTCGCCTCCAGCAGGCCGCCCACGCGGCTCACCTTGATGTTGATCACGCGGCAGGCGCCCAGCTCGATCGCCTTGCGCGCGTCGTCGGCCGAGTGGATACTCTCGTCCAGGCAGATCGGCGTCCACAGCTCGGCCTGGAGCCGGACGTGGTCGATGATATCGTCGTGCGCCAGCGGCTGCTCGATCAGCAGCAGGTCGAAGGCGTCGAGCGCCCGGAGCGTCGGCAGGTCATCCAGGATATAGGCCGAGTTGGCGTCGACCTGCAGGAGCGCATCGGGGTAGCGCTCGCGGACCTGCCGGACGACATCGACGTCCCACCCCGGCGCGATCTTCAGCTTGATCCGGCGATATCCCTCGTCGAGGTACCGCGTCGACCTGGTCGAACAGGTCGCTCGACCCGCGCCTCGATGCCCAGGCTCACGCCCGAGACGATCTCGGGACGGGTGCCGCCGAGCATCGCGTGCAGCGGAACGCCCCTGGCCCGCGCCAGCATGTCCCAGCAGGCCATCTCCAGCCCGGCGCGGGCGAACCGGTTCCCCTTCACCGCCCGGTAGCTCGCGACGACCTCCTCAATCGTCGTCCACTCGCGACCGATGACCGCCGGAACCAGAAAGTCCTTGAGGATGTGCCAGCAGGTCTCGGTCGTCTCGGGACAGTAGTAGGGATCGGACGGGCTGGCGCATTCGCCCCAGCCCTCGGCGCCCTCTCCGGCGACCCGCACCAGGATGTGATCGAGGTGGTCCTTGCGGCTCGAGCTCGTCCGGAACGGCCGGACCAGCGGCAGGCTGACGATCCTCAGGTCGACCCGGTCGATTCGCATCGGGCAATTCGCTCTGGCTTCGGTGGACAGTTTTCGCGATCCGGATTCCCGCGTTCGGCGCGCATCGTGGCCCGCCACCGGTGGCCGACGGAATGCGACGGGTGATTATACCGGGTCTGGCGATCGATGGAGCAGCGGGCGGAAGATACCGAGGTTTCTGACCGGTTTCCAACGCGAACATCCGCATCAAGGCGATCGCTCGGTGAAGTCCTACCCGAGGACTCCACTCGCCTGGAGGGACTCCGGGGTTATTTCGGTCGATCACTCCCCGCCGATCGCCCGCGACCGGAATCCGGGCAATCGGTGATGGAGGATCCGGACGTCTCGACCACGGATCGCACGAAGATCACGGATCGCGACCGGAATCCGGGTATTTTCTTATCCGTGCTCTCCGTGCGATCCGTGGTGAAGAGTCCGGACGTCTCGACCACGGATTGCACGAATTCCACGGATCAAGTCCGGAGTCCGGATATCCTCTTATCCGTGGTGGGGGATCCGGACACCTCGACCGCGGATCGCACGAAGATCACGGATCGAGACCGGAATCCGGGTGTCCTCTCATGGCGCTCGGTTGGTGTCGCCCTACCCGAGGACCACGCCGGCCTGAAGGAGCCCCGGCATCATGTGGGTAGGCGACCTCCTGCCGATCACCCAGGTACCCTCTACCTGGTCCCTTCATCGGGTGTTAAGCTTGACCACCCCGCACCTCGGAATCGTCCGGGATCGCGAGTACCTGGGCTGACCTGTTTGTTGAGCGGCGAGGGGCGAGGAAAGCTGCCCGTCTCCCCTCCGCTCGCTGTTCGTCACCTTCGTTCCTCGACGCAGCGGTCGGGTTCTCGAAGATTGAGGGATCCATGAGCGACGATGCCGGTCCTGTCAAGCCGGCCGCCGGCCGGATCATCTCGATGGACCAGTTCCGCGGCTACACGGTCGCGGGCATGTTCCTCGTGAACTTCATCGGCGGGCTGAATGCGTTCCCCGAGGTGCTGAAGCACCACAACGGGCACCCGTACTTCAGCTATGCCGACACGATCATGCCGAGCTTCCTGTTCGCCGCCGGGTTCTCGTACCGGCTGACGATCCTCAAGCGACTCGGGCAGCTCGGTCCGGCCCGCGCGTATCGACACATCCTGGTCCGCAGCCTCGCGCTGGTGCTCATCTCGCTGGCGATGTACGCGCACGAGGACCTGGAATTCCCCAAATGGGCCGAGCTCACGCCGGGGAAGGTCGGGGGCTTCATCGCCCTCTTGCTCAAGGCCAACCTCTGGGAGGTCCTGGCGATCATCGGGGTGACGCAGATCCTGCTCTTGCCGGTGATCGCGGCGAGCGCGCGGGTGCGGACGCTCGCCTGGATCGGCTGCGCGGCGATCCATCTGGTGCTCTCGTACGCGTTCAACTTCGCATTCGTCTACGGGACGCCCAACCGGCTCGACGACTGGCTCGGGCTGGCCGGGAAATCCGCCTGGGACGGCGGTTTCTTCGGGCCGATCGGCTGGGCCATACCGATGCTGTTCGGCACGATCGCGTATGACGTCGTGACCACGCACCGGCCCTGGTCCGCGACCGGCCGGCTGCTCGGGGCCGGGATCATCCTGATGGCCGTCGGCTACGCGCTGAACTGCGTCGGCACGTTGTACGACACCGACCAAGCATCGGTGGCGCTCGCCAAGGACGGCAACGGCAACGACACCGACGTCGCCGAGTCTCCGGTCTGGCCGCCGCTCCGCAACGGCACGGGCCGGCCCATCGCGTCGCTGCTGGCAACGCCGCCGTTCGTGATGCCGCCGCCGACCTCGATCCGGCCGCACAGCTACTGGTCGATGAACAAGAAAGTGGTCAGCCTGCCCTTTACCCTGTTCGCGTCGGGATTCGCGATGGCGCTCTACTCGCTTTTCATCCCGCTGTGCGACGTGGCCGGCGTGCAGGTGGGGGTGTTCCGCACATTCGGCCAGAATCCGCTGGCCGCGTACATCATCCACCACATGGTCGAGGGGGCCGTGCTGTCGGTCGTACCCGACGACTCGCCGCTGTGGTACGGATCGATCGGGCTGGTCGTCTTCCTCGCGATCACGTACCTCTTCGTGAGATACCTCGAGAGGCACAGGATCTACCTGCGGCTCTGAGGCGGCGGGCGCGGACTGCTGCGCCAGCCCGTAGGGTGGGTCGAGCGAAGCGAGGCCCACCGTCCTCCGCCGCCGAGCCGGTGGGCCTCACGCCTGCGGCGTTCGACCCACCCTACGACCTCTTCTCATACACTCTCTGAGGCGCCGACCCCGATGACGCCGCGTCATTCGTCGGCGGGCGCGGACTGCTCGCCAGCCCTCGAGCGGGCGAGCGGCCTTCGCACCCTCCACCAGCCGGTACGCCGCGTCTCCCTCGAAGGGCCCGAACCGATCGACCTGGCCCGACGGCCAGCGCACCTCGATCGCGTCGACCCGACTCACCGCGCCCAGCCCGAAATGCAGCCGAGGGTCCGAGGCCGATTGGTAGCTTCCCCCGCCGATTCGCCGGGAAACCCGGACCCGGCCGCCGGAGTGCACCGAGACCTTCGCCCCCACGGCGTCGCGGTTCGATCGCGTCCCCTCGAGCTGGACGACGAGCCAGTGCCCGTCGCGATCCGACGCGTTATGCAGTTCGATCAGCGGCTCGTTCTGCGCGACGACCAGCACGTCGAGCCGACCGTCGTGATCGAGGTCGCCGACCGCCAGGCCGCGGCCGAGGTGCTTCGCCTGGAAGGGAGCACCGGCCCGATCGGAGACGTCGGTCAGCCGCCCGCCGGGGCTGCCCATCAGGAGCTGCAGGGGCATCGTCAGGGGAAACCGCGGACGCAGGTCGACGACGTGGCCGTTGGCCGTGATCAGGTCGAGCCAGCCGTCATTGTTGGCGTCCAGGAAGGCCGCGCCGAAGCCGAGCAGCGGGCGGGTGGGTCCCGTCAGGCCGGCGGCGGTCGTCTGGTCGGCGAACAGTCCGTCGCCCAGGTTGCGATAGAACGTCGTTGACTCGCCATGGTAGTTGGTCACGGCCAGGTCGACACGCCCGTCGCCATCCAGATCGCCGCAGGCCACGCCCATCCCCGCCCGGTAGTTCCCGTCCGAGGCGCACGCAACACCCGCGACCGCACCCGTTTCCTCGAAGCGAAATCCGCCCTGGTTCCTGAAGAGGTAATTCACCGTCATGTCGTTGGCCACGAACAGGTTGACCCGGCCGTCGTCATCGAGGTCGGCCGCGACGACCCCAAGCCCGCGCCCGTCGTTGTCGACGATCCCGGCCGACCCGGTTACGTCCACGAATCGTCCGCCGTCATTGCGGAACACGTGATCGGCCAGCGCCGGGAAGGCGAGCGGGCCGCAAGTATGGTCGCCCGGAGATTCCGGATGCTCGCACCGCCTGGGGTTCGACGGGTCATAGCGCAGGTAGTGGCAGACATAAAGATCCAGGTCGCCGTCGTTGTCGAGGTCGGCGAAGGCCGACGAGGTCGGCCAGTCGCGATCGCCGCCCAGCCCGACGGCCGCCGTGACATCTTCGAACCGACCATCGCCCCGGTTGCGATAGAGCGAATACGACCGCCAGCGGGTGACGAACAGGTCGGGCCGGCCGTCGTTGTCGTAGTCGCCGACCGCCACGCCGTGCCCATATCCGCCCGGGAACGTCGCGATCCCCGACCGTACGGTCGCGTCCTCGAAGCGGCCATTCCCCAGGTTGCGGAACAGCCGGTCGCCCATGACGGCCCCGGCGGCCGGCGGGAACGGCCCGCCCTGGACGACATAGACGTCCAGCCAGCCGTCGCCGTCGTAGTCGAGCAGGCCGACACCCCCGCACATCGCCTCCGTCGGAGGCGGATTCTTGCGCGAGTGGCCGTTGTCGTGATCGAACTTCAGGCCGTCGGCGCCCGCGCGATCGGAGAACCGCGCCGGGATCGGCCGACCGGGATTCGCACGGGGAGCCTTAGCCCCGGCCGAGCGCGGCCGGCGAGGTCCAGCAGATCCCCCATCCGCGCGGCGAGGCTGCCGACGGCGGACTCGCCAGCGGCGGGGACCAGTGGCTCGCGGCCCGCTCGCCCCTCACGGATCAGCGTCCAGCCTCGCGCCTCGACCTTTCGGCCCAGCTCCGTGGCCAGTCGGGCGAGCTCCCCGGCATGCTGGGCGCGATCGTCGCGCTTGTTGAGCGTGATATAGCGCTCGCGGATCGCGCTCATCTCCGCCTTCCGGCCGCGGAACGATCCGGCCTCGTCGCGGCGCCCGGCTTCGAGCGCCAGCTCGGCCAGGCGATCCCAGGCCCGGGTGTCGCCGGGCTCCTCGGCGGCCAGCTCGAGCAGCTCGACGCGCTCGCGGACCCGATCGCCGCCCCGGGCGGCCAGCCAGCAGCGGAGCCACCGCATTTCTCCGGGAGCGACCCAATCCACGGGCAGATGCTCGAGCGCCTTCGACACCTCGCCCGGCTCGTTCGAGGCCAGCGCGAGGTCGAGCCGCGCCGACCAGACCGCCGGATCGTCGGGGCGATTGGCCGCACAGCGATCCAGCCAGCGCCGGGCCTCGTCGAGCCGGCCCAGCCAGATCGCCAGGTTGGCCTGGCCCAGCCAGACGCGGTCGTCCTTCGGGTCGCCGCCGGCCAGGGCATTCCGGACGTAATCGACGGGGAACGCCGAGTCGTCCAGCAGGTAGAGCCGCCGCAGGACGTGGCCGGGGTCGGAGGAATCCGCCCAGGATTCCAGGAGCAGCTCGCGGACCTCGCGATTGCGCACCTCGACGCGGTAGAGCAGCTCGAGCGCCTGCCGCGCGAGGATACCTCGGCGTCGCGCCGCGCGTGCGATCGGCTTGAGGACATCCTCGGCCGCGGCGAACCGCCCGGTGTTGGTCAGCAGCCGCGCCTGCGCCACCGCGACCTTGCGGGCGAGCGGAGAATCCCCGGCGACGCGAGCCCACTCCGCCATCGCCGCGTCGGACTGGCCGCGGGCCTCCTCGCAGAGGCCGAGCTGATAGTGGACCTCGTCCCAGTGCGGCCGGCGCAGGGCCAGCTCGGCCAGGCGCTTCCGCGCCGGGCGTACCGGGCCTCGGCGACGTCGCGACTCGCCCCCGCCAGCTCATACCGATCGGCGGCGGAACGCGACCACGACCAGCCGCCCCAGGCCGCCGCGGCCACGGTCAGCAACAGGCCGGCTGCCAGCCATCGGGAGCGCATCCGAGGTCCCTGCCGAGGCCAACGGAACGGGCCGGCCGGCACTGCCGACCGGCCCGCGAAAACCAACCTGCGAGCACGCCGAAACCCGGCGTGGTGCTCAGTACGAGTCCGAGCTGATCACCTCGCCGCCGTTGCGGGTCGAGAGCGCCTGGTAGACCGGCATCGGCTGGCCGACCGGCAGGACGGGCACGCAGTTATTCGAATTCTGCACCGTGATCATCTGCTGGTAATTCCACGACGAGACCGAGTCCTTGATGAACTTGACCGACCCGTCGGCGAACGCGAAGTTGCAGCCGCCGGAGTGGAAGCTCGTGGCGGACTCGCCGGCCACAGTTCCACCCGGGTCGCAATTACCCGCCAGGACGGTCACGTCCGCCCCCTTGAGGTTGGGCGGATAGAAGCTCGACATGGTCGAATCGCCGTAGTCCGCGTCGGCCCACCACCCGTTCCCTTCATAGGCGCAGCCGCCGCCGGGCCCGCAGCCGACCTGGCTCAGCTTGCCCTGGGCGCTCTCACCGAACAGGAACGTATTGCTGGTACCGTCGGTCACGGCGGCCAGTCGGACTGGTCCCTGCACGGGCTGGGTGGGATTGTACGCGCCGTAACCGGTGTCGGGGAACATGCCCTGCATCTGGCCCAGGATCGCCTGAGTGTAAGCCATGCCCGGCATGAACGTCCCGCAGACGCCCCGATAGCTGGTGTAGCAGATGCCGATCGTCGTGCCGTCCCAGCCGGCCGACTGCTCGAAGAACCGCAGCCCGTTGATCGGCGGGTCGCTCGGGCACCAGAGTGTCGTGATTCCGATGCCGGGGAACGTGCTGTTCCGAAGCTGGTAAGGTCCCAGCGAGATGTTGATCGCGTTATACGTCTGCGCACTGCTCGGTGAAGAGCAGCAAGGCGCCGAACTGGCCCCAGCCGTCGTGGTAGCCCTGAGAGCCCCCGCCGGTGTCGATGTACGCCTGGTTGTTCCGCCCCATCGGGAACGTGCCGTTGGTGCTCTCGTAGTTGTGGCACGCCAGCGCGAGCTGCTTCAGGTTGTTGACGCACTGCGCGCGCCGGGCGGCCTCGCGGGCCGCCTGCACGGCGGGCAGTAGCAGGGCGATCAGAACGGCGATGATCGCGATGACCACCAGCAGTTCGATCAGGGTGAATCCCTTCGATCGCGACCGGGAATCGTGCTTCATGACTTGTCCCTGGATGAGGAACGACGATCCGAACGGAAAATGACGCGACTCGGACAGAATCGGTGAACAGGGAACGGGAATCTGCGAGGGCCCGCCCACGCCTCGGGACACCTCGACTTACTTCGCCGCGGGGGCCTGGCCGGCCTGCTGCTTCTGGTGCTGACGGCGCGACGTGGTGTCGAGCTTGCCCTTGGCAGCCGGGGTGGTCGAGGCCCCGGCCGACGGGGCGGTGCCGCCCGTCTGATTCGCCTCTCCGCCCGCCGGTGCGCCGGCATCGCACCCCGCGGCCGCCATCGCACCCAGCAATGCACCCACCACCGACGCGCATCGCCACCGCGACCGCGGATTGACGCCGTGATACACCGCCATCATTCGCTTCTCCCCGGTTCCCGCCGGCCCGCATGGCGGCGGAACTCCACATCCTGCCTGGCTCCGAACCAGCACGGTTCGACGAGCGATCACCGGTCAATACTCCTCGTCGGCCCCTCCCGCCGCCTCCCTGGGACCGGGGCACGACACAACCGATTTCGTGGGGTCACGATCCGATTGAGCAAGCTTTGTTCAAGCTAATCCCCGCCGATCGCGTCGTCAAGGTGACAGGAGACGAGATTTTAATGAATTCGGATACGACCCATGGCCGCGGGCGGATGCGGGGATTGTGGAGGATTCTGCCGGAAAGGAGGCCCCCCGGTGAACGAACTTCGCCGGGCCCTGGACGCTCCCCCGTCCGGTCCCTCGTGGCCCGCCGCTGGTCTCCGAATCCTCGCTGAGCTTGACATCCGTCCCCCGAATCGGAGACTGGATAGCAGGGCGATCCCGGTCGGGTCGAACCGAAAGAGGAGGAACCCATGCGATTTCGATCGGCCATGGGCATCTCCGCGGTGGTGGCTTCCATCGTCATGGTGGGGGCAACCTGCGCGGGGGATGCCGTCGAGTCCGGCCTGAAGGTCGGCGAGTCCGTGAGCCCGTTCGACGTCGAGGACGTCACCGGGCCGAGCAAGGGCACCACGCTCTGCTATCGCTGAAGGTACGGATCGTGCGCGGTGGTCTGCGTCTTCGCACGCAAGACCTCCGAGCCCTTGACCAGTTTGGTCAAGCAGATCGACAAGAAGATCGGTGACAACGACCAGCTCAAGAGCTTCGTGGTCGTCTCCGGCGGCGAGCCGGAGAAGAACCGCGAGGCGCTCGCGAAGCTGGCCAAGGACAACGCGATCAAGCACGTCCCGCTGACGATGTATGGAGAGCCCGGCGGGCCGCCGGATTACGAGCTCTCGCGGGAGGCCGACGTCACGGTCCTGATGTGGAAGGACGGCAAGGTCAAGCTCGGCCGCGGCTTCAAGGGCGAGCTGACCGACAAGGACATCAGTGCCATCGTGGCCGACATCCCCAAGCTCCTCGGCGACTGAACGCCGCCGAGGCGGCTTCCCAGCTTGCAGCTCGCTCCGGGCCGACCAGCCGGGAGCACTTTTCCACGCTTCACCACCGACCCGACCGACACTCCCTCGCGACCCGGGCTCGTTGCCCGGGTCGCGTCGTTTCGACCCCTCGATGCCGGGTCATCGCGTCGCGTCGCCATCAACGGATCCCGCGCAGGCCCAGGCCGACGGCCTCGGGATTGGTCGCCAGCCGCAGGGCTTCCGTCCCCGAGATGACCTTCTGGTTGTACAGGTCGATCAGGTGCTGGTCGAACCGCTGCATGCCGATCTCTCGGGTGGCGATGTAGTCGCTCAGGTCGCCCAGGCGGTTCTCGGCGATGTATTTCGAGGTGACCGGGCCGCCGCGCAGGATCTCCATCGCCGGCCGTCGGCCGCCGTCCTTGGTCACCGCCAGCCGCTGCGAGATCACCGCCTGGAGCATCCCGGCCAGTTGCGACGTCGCGATGGCTCGCTCCGCGGGCGGCACCATCGCCAGGATCCGCTCGATCGTCTGCGACGCGTTCGAGCTGTGCACCGTCGTGAAGACCTGGTGGCCCGTGTCGGCCGCGCGAAGCGCCATCGCGCATCGTCTCGCTGTCGCGTACCTCGCCGACGAGGATGACGTCCGGGTCCTGCCTCAGCGCCTGGCGCAGCCCGTGCTCGAAAGTCGGCGTATCGCGGCCGACCTCGAGCTGCGAGATCATCGCCTTCTGGCTCGTGTGGATGTACTCGATCGGGTCCTCGATCGTGATGATCTTGCACCGGAAGGCGTTGTTGATCAGGTCGATCATCGCGGCCAGCGTGGTCGTCTTGCCGCTGCCGGTCGTGCCGGTCACGAGCGTCAGCCCGCGCAGCGACAGCGCGATGTCGTGCAGCACCGGCGGGAGCTGGAGCTCGTCCATCGTCCGGACCTTCAGCCGGATCACCCGCATCACCATCGCGGGCGTGCCCAGGTGGCTATACACGTTGCAGCGGAACCGGCAGAGGCCGGGGATCTCGTACGAGAAGTCCAGCCCCTGGTACATCATCTCGGCGAGCGTCTCGGCCGTCACGTCGGGCTTGATCGAGGCGATCAACGCCCCGAGCTCCTCCGCGGAGATCGCGGGCGATTCGACCGCGCGGATCAGCCCGCCGATCCGGAGCAGCGGCGAGGCCCCCGTCTGGAAATGGATGTCCGAGGCCCCCTGCTCCACCGCGAACTTGATGAACGGGTCGAACTTCATGCGGATGCCTCGAGAGAGCGAGGAAGATGGGTCCACCGGCCGCCGCGACGTCCAGCCAGCATATACGCATCGCGACCGCCTGTCACCGGCGCCGAACAACGGCGCCCATCCCGACGGCAGCCAGCCCCGGACGTCGGCTCGTCTCTTGCCCGGGGCCAGGCCGATTCGAGGGCAGGCGCTCGCTACGACCTTGCGAGAGCCCGGTCGATCCGTCACGATCGACGCCAGGAGGTTCCCTGGCTTCGCCGGTCGGTGGAGGTGCGCGTTGGCCGAGCCTCGTCGGATCGAACTCGAGTCCCTGACACCCCGCCTGGAGCGCGCCTTCGCGTTCGCCGCCGGGCAGGTGCGCACGACGATCGAGCGCCATCCCGACTATTTCCCGATCTACACCGACGGCGGCCGGTGGGAGCATCGCGGCGAGCTGTGGACCGACTGGTGCGGCGGCTTCCACGCCGGGATGATGTGGCTGATCGCCGGGCGGACCGGCGACCCCTGGTGGCGCGCAGGCGGCCGAGCATTATTCGCGGCTGCTCGAGCACCGACAGCACGACCGCGACGTCCACGACCTCGGCTTCATCTTCCTGAACACGTACCTGCCCTGGCACCGGCTGACCGGCGACGAGCGCCTTCGCCAGGTGCTGATCACGGCCGGGCCGCACGCTGGCGATGCGGTTCAACCCCAGGGGCCGATACCTCCGGTCGTTCCTGGCGCCGGAGAGCCTGTTCATCGACATCATGATGAACGTCCCGCTGATCTTCCACGCCGCCCGCGAGGCCGGCGACCACGACCTCTACGAGCTGGCCGTCGGCGCACTGCCGGACGACCGAGCGGACGCTCGTCCGTCCCGACGGCTCGACGGCGCACGAGGGCATCTTCGACCCCGACACCGGCGAGTTCCTCCGGCCAGTCGACCCAGCAGGGCTTTCGCGCCGACTCGACCTGGTCGCGCGGGCTGGCCTGGTCGCTCTACGGGTTCACGACGGTCTTCGCGCTACACCGGCGACCCGGCCGACCTCGACGTCGCCCGGCGCAACGCCGATTGCTACCTCGAGCGATGCCCCGGGAGTCTCGTCCCCCCGTGGGACTTCGACGCCCCCGACGAGGCCCATCGGCCCGAGGACAGCTCGGCCGCCGCGATCGCCGCATCGGGGCTCCTCGACCTCGCCGCGGTCTGCCGATCGGGCGACCCCGACGGTGCGGGCCGTTATCGCGACGCGGCGCTCACGATCCTCGACTCGCTCGCCTCGGATCGCTACATGGCCTGGGCGATCGCCCGGCTGGGAGGGCGTGCTGAAGCACGGCGTGTACCATATCCACAAGAGGCTGGGCGTGGACGAGTCGGTCATGTGGGGCGAGTTCTTCTTCCTCGAGGCGGTCGCCAAGGTGTTGGGCTCCGCCGACGGGCCGAGCCCGCCGGCCGTCGGCGAGCACGACCGGCCCCGCCCGACCTAGAGCGCCGAACGGTTGGATTGCGCACGCTGGGGCGATCCCGCCGATATGAGCCCGACGCGCCAGCGAGTGGATCCCAGGGCCGGCCAGGTCATCCACTCGCTGGCGCGTCGGGCTCGAATGAGCAACGCAACCGCAAGGCGCTCGAGACCGCCTGACGGACCCCACTCACCCGCCGTCGGCAACGGATCCGACGCACCCCGGGAGACTGCCATGCGTCACGTCGAGAACACGAGCGACCGTCTGGTCCTGGCGGGCGGCTCGCCGCTGTTCGCCCCATTCTTCTTCGGCGGACTGGGCCTGCTGGCCCTGGGCCTGGGGCTCCTGGTCTTCGCCGCGGCCTCCGGCGGACAGGCGGCGGGGTCTCCGGCCGGGGGCGAGCCGTCGGTGACGCCGGCCGGCCTCGGCGTCTTCCTGACGACATTCGGCCTGTTCGTCGCGAGCGTCCCCCTGCTGGGGCGGTTCCCGTATCGTCGCCAGATCATCGTCAACCGCGGGCGGCAGATCGTCCGCCGCGACCGCACGCTCGTCCGGCTGCGTCAGGATGCCTATCCCCTGCATTCGGTCGTCGGCGTCAACGTCCAGGAGGCCCGGCACCCCGACGGCGACCCGTATTTCACCCTGGCACTCTTCCTCGACTCCGGCGAGGTGGTGACCCTCGAGCGATTCACCGACCGCGCGGAAGCCGCCGCGATCGTGCTGTCGATCCGCGACTACCTCGACCCCGTCCCGGCCGGCCCGTCCCCGATCCCGGGGCACCGCCGGGCTGAGAAGGTCTGTGAGGAGGCTGGTAGCCCAGCGATCTTCGCCGCCAGACCGGTGGGCCTCACGCCTGCGGCGTTCGACCCACCCTACGACTCAGTGGTCGGTCGCGTAGGGTGGGTCGAGCGAAGCGAGGCCCACCGATCCTTCGCCGCCGAACCGGTGGGCCTCACGCCTGCGGCGTTCGACCCACCCTACGACTCAGTGGTCGGTCGCGTAGGGTGGGTCGAGCGAAGCGAGGCCCACCGATCCTTCGCCGCCGAACCGGTGGGCCTCACGCCTGCGGCGTTCGACCCACCCTACGACCTCTTCTCACAAACTCTCTGAGCGGAGCGATCGCTTCGGCCCGCGACCCCCGGCATACGGTGGCGCCGATGAATCCTCAATATCCCGCCGCATTCACGGGGAACTTGCTGACGTCGATGTAGAGATAGGCCCCGCCGGTCGTGGCGGCGAGCCGCCGCAGCGGCGTGCGCTCGCCCAGGCTGAGGCCCCGGCCGAACTCGATGGCCTGGATGCGGGTCGTACCGGCCTCCGCCAGGATCTCGTTGACGTCGCCGTTGGTCATCAGGTCGGCGTCGGTCAGGAAAAAGATGACCTCGGGCTTCAGCGCCATCGCGGCGCGAAGAGCCGCCATGTGGTCGGTGCCGCCGTCCGGGACGACCTCCGAGAGCTGACCCTTGATCCGCGACTTGTTTCCGGTCGTCGCCGCCATCAGGCCCTTGTTCCCCTGCGGGTCGCTGAGCATCCTGGGCAACAGGTTGTAGAAGACCACGGCGAACTCGGCGTCGGGCGGAAGCTGATTGAGGCTGGCCAGCAGCTCGCGCTTGGCAATCTCCAGCGAGTTGCGCGTGGCCATGCTCCCCGAGCAATCGATGACGTAGGCGAAGGAATGCGCGTGGTCGCGGGCGCCGAAGAACTGGGTGCCGGGCCCGACTCCCCGGCCAACTCCGCCACCCGTGCCGCCACCCGATCCCCCGCCGCCGCCGGCCCCCGAGCCCGGGATCACCCCTTGACCGCCCATCTGCGGGCCCGTCAGCGCCTGCTGCAAGGTCTGCTCGGCACTCGGCTGGCCGCTCGGCAGGATCTCCGACAGCAGCGCCTGGGCCGGGTCGCGGTTCGATGCCGCCACGCTCGTCCGGTCGTCGGGAGAGGTCATCGCCAGCATGCCCAGGCCGCCCACCTCGCCCGGGCTGCCGCCTCCCTCACCGGCCACCGCATCCGGGTTGGCGTCGACGCGGTTATCGACGGGCCCGATCTCGGCGCGAATCGGCTGCGAGGACTCGACGGCGATCTCGGACGCGCCAAGGACGAAATACCAGCAAATCACCAGGAACAGGCCGTGGAAGATGACGGAGCTCGCCAGCGAGCGGATATCGGTCAGGGGGGACTCGCCGACCACGATCGACTCGGCTCTGGACATGGCGTTCGGGCTCGCTCCTGTGGCATCGCGCGGGGGTTGGATCGGTCCCGACCGGGGACAGATCCCGTTCATTCTACCTCGCGACGACGCCGAGGGAATCACCCTTTCGCGGCGAAGGCAGGCGGACTTCGCCTGGATTTCGCACGGTCCTTCCAGTCCAATGGTCGGGACAAAGGACCGTTGGGTCGGCCGCGCGGCCGGCCAATGGCGCGCTCCGGCGATGAGCGAGGCACAAGGCCCGGACGACCGGGCCCCGGCGGTGACACGGCGGAAATAGGAGTGACAGCATGAGCTTACGCAAGCGTAGACTCCCGGTCTTTCTGGTCGGCCTGTTCGCCCTGACGGCCCCGGCGATGGCGGCGCGGGGGCAGACGATCGTCGTCACGGCCAAGTCGGCTTCCGAGCTGGCCGGGGACCTCGAATTCCTGATCAAGGCGGTGGCGCCGGACGAACCGCAGGCCCAGGGCGTGCTCGACGCCCTCAAGCAATTCCAGGCGGGCGACCTGATCAAGGGCCTCGACCGCGGCCGGGGCTTCGGCGTGGCCCTGAGCTTGCCGAAGGAGTTCCCCCAGGGCGGGCCCCCGTCGATCGTGGCCGCGGTGCCGGTCACCGACCTCGGCCAGTTCCTCGACTCGATCAAGGACCTCGGGCTGCCCGTGGATAACCAGCCCGGCGTGCCGGGGTTCTCGCACAAGGTCACCTTGCCGGACGGCAATAGCGCCCTGTACGTCCTCGAAGCCAAGGGGTATGCCCTGTTCTCGCTCGTCCCCGACGGCGTCGACCGGCTCAAGGCGATGGACGTGTCGTCGTGGTGGAAGAAGGGCCGGCCCGAGACCGTTCTCAGCATCAAGATCAATGTCTCCGAGCTTCCCGACTCGCTGCGCGACCAGATCCTCACCCAGTTCGAGGCCCGGGCTGAGGACCTGAAGGCGCGCCAGCCCGGCGAGAACGACGCGCAGTTCCGGGGCCGGATCGCCGGCCAGGAATTTGGTAATAAGCTGATGAAGGGCTTCATCAACGAGACGGGGACCCTCGCGCTGGACCTGGATTTCAACCGGAAGAATTCCGAGGTCGCCATGGAGCTGGCCGTTTCGGGCCGTCCGGGCACCGACATGGCGAAGACCTTGCGTTCCTTCGGCGAGGCCCGCAGCCGCTTCGAGGGCCTCGGCCGCGACGCCGCCGTGGCCGGCTGGATGCGATTGCCGCTCTCGAGGGGGCTGGCGGATGGCCTCGGGACGATCTTCGACGATAACGCCAAGGGACAGGAGGAACGCCTCGACAACGACGGGCAGAAGGACGTCTTCAAGCGCTCCATCACGCTAATAAAGTCGATCCTGAACGCGCCCGAGCTGGACCTCGGCCTGGCCATCCGCCACGGCGCGAAGGCCGGCAAGGAGGGCTCGCGGTTGATGCTCCTGTCGGGGATGAGCCTGCCGGATAGCGGCGCCGCCGAGCGGCTGGCCCGCGACGCGGCCGCGCGGTTCGAGCTGGAGAATGGCTTCAAGGTGAAGTTCGACGTCGCCAGGGCGGCCGACGGCACCGCGATCCACCAGCTCACCGTCCCCTATGACGACAAGGACGAGGAGGACGCCTACCTCCTCAAGACGTTCGGCAAGGGCTCGCTGTACTTCGCGTTTCCCAGGGGATCCGTCGTCGCCTCGTTCGGCCAGGATACCCTGGAGTCCCTGCGGACTGCGATCGCGGATTCCTCGGCCCCCCGCCCGGGCAAGACCTCGGAAGGTCCGGTCGCCGCGACGATCCGCCTGGGCGGGCTCGCGGACATGATGGACACCGACAAGGAGCGGGAGGAATTCCGCAAGGCGGCCGCCGAGGTCTTCCGCGGCGACGACGCGAAGCGCGACCGCATGACGCTCGGCATCAAGCCGGACGGCGACGGCATCCGCGTCCGGCTGTCGATGGATATCCCGGCCCTGCGGATGCTCGCCGAGATCGGCGACGACGACGAATAAACCGTTCGGGCCGACCGGATCGGGAGCAGGAGCTCCCTCCTACAAAAGGACCGATCCGGTCCGATCCGTTGTAGGAGCCGGCTCCTGCCGGCGATCGGTCGGTCGGCCGGCCCCGGGCCGGTCCGTTGTAGGAGCCGGCTCCTGCCGGCGATCGGTCGGGCCGACGCCGCACGGATCGGGCTGACCGGATCGGGAGCAGGAGCTCCCTCCTACAAAAGGAACCGGAACGGTTTGGTCGGGGGCGGGACCTGTCGTTGGACTGTGGGCCAAACGACCGTTCGGCGTCCCAGGCATCCCGCGGCAATGAAGCCGCCAGGATTCACCGATCGCGATCGGAATTCTCGGACGACGGCCCAGGTTCCAGGATCCCTCGTTGCCGGCGGCATGTCCCTTTTCCGCGGCGGGCCGGCTATCCTTGGTGGATCGTTCCGGACCGGCCGACGGTGCCGGGTCCGCGAGCGTCTTCCGGCAGCCGAGGCAAGCCCCGCCATGAGCGATGAACCGGGAACGAGCCGGCCGATCGTCGAGTTCCGTGCCGTGTCGAAGTGGTACGGCCAGGTGATCGGCCTGAACAACCTGTCGCTCCGCCTGCCGGCGGGCGTGACCGGGCTGCTGGGGCCCAACGGCTCGGGCAAGAGCACGCTGTTGCAACTGGCCACCGGCCAGTTGCGGCCCAGCCAGGGCGAGGTGCGTGTGCTGGGCCACCGGCCCTGGAACGCCCCGGGCCTGAACCGCTACATCGGCCTCTGTCCCGAGCAGGACGCCTTCTTCGAGTGGATGACCGGCCGGGCGTTCCTGGTGAACTGCGCCCTGCTCGCCGGCCTGGGCCGGCGCGGCGCGCCCGAGGCCGCCGAGCGGGCGCTCGAGCGCGTGAACATGACCGAGGCCGCCGGCCGGTCCATCCGCGGCTATTCCAAGGGGATGCGCCAGCGGATCAAGCTGGCCCAGGCGATCCTGCACGACCCCCTCGTGCTCTTCCTCGACGAGCCGCTGACCGGCACCGACCCCGTCGCCCGCCGCGAGCTGATCGACGCGATCATCGCCTGGGGCAGCGACGGCCGCACCGTGCTGGTCTCCAGCCACGTCTTCCACGAGGTCCAGGCCGTCACCCGCTCGATCGTCCTGCTCAACCGAGGGCGGCTCGTCGCCCAGGGCGACGTCCGGCAGATCCGCGACCTGATCGACGAGCATCCGCATCGGATCGTCCTCAAATCCCCCCACGTCCGCGACCTCGCCGCCGAGCTGGTGCGCCACGACGACGTCGTCGGAATCGAGCTCCGCCGCGACGACGGCGCGATCGTGGTCGAGACCCGGCTCCCCGACCGGTTCTACGCCCGGCTCGTCGACCTCGCGCTCGACCGCGCACGCCGATCGAGGAGGTCTATTCCGACGACGACAACCTCGAGGCCGTCTTCAACTACCTGGTGTCCTCATGACGATCGCGCCGATCCCCGACCCGCCGACGCCGGCAACGCCGCTCGCCGGCCCCTCCGCACCCGCCGCCGAACCACCGATCCGGCTGCCGATCGGCCTCGATCTCTCGGCCCTGTGGACCGTCATGAAGATCACCGTCGCGCGGCAGAACCGCGGCGTCCGGCTGTTCATCCTGGCCGTCCTGTTCGCGATGCCGATCGTCCTGGCCTTCCTGATCCGCCGCTACCAGGTCAACTACCGTCCCTCGCCGGTCGAGGACGCGCTGGTCCTCGGCCTGATCTTCCCCGTGCTGGTGCCGCTGGCCGCGCTCCTGCTCGCCTCGGGCATGGTCCAGGACGATATCGAGGAGCAGACGCTGACCTATCTGTTGATCCGCCCGATCCGCCGGTGGGCGATCTACCTGGCCAAGCTGGTCGGCACGATCGTCTCGTCGTGGTTCCGGGCGGCGATCTTCACCGTGGGGACGCTGCTGGTGATCCACTGGGGAGCCGACAACCTGGCCGGCGTCGTGCTCCGCAAGCGGGCGGTGATCGTCGTCGGCCTGCTCGCGCTGGCACTCGCGGCGTATGCGGCGATATTCGGCTGGCTCAGCCTGGTGGTCCGCCGCGCCCTGGTCATCGGCGCGATCTACATCGTCGTCGTCGAGGGTCTGCTCGGCAGCATCCCGTTCATGGTCCGCGAGCTGACGGTCATCTACTACATCCGCGTACTCTCGGTGCGATGGCTCGACGTCCCCGGCGCCGACTGGTCGATCGACCCGGCCGAGGCGGTATCGGCCTCGACCTGCGTGATCGTGCTCGCCGCGATCGCCGGGTCCTTCGCCGCGCTCGGCGCCTTCACCTTCCGCACCCGCGAGTTCCGCGTCAAGACGCCCGAGGGGAACTGAGCCCGACGGGAAGTCAGAAGAAGACCCAACAACCAGAAACGCGCAATCCCACGAAAGAAAGCCGACGCGAGGATGCATCGGACTGGGGATCGGCGGGTCTCCGTGCATTTTCGAGTCTATAGCGAGGAGACCGGGACCGGGAATCCGGCACTGAACGGGCCACGTCCGTGGTCTTCATCTGCGTCCATCTGCGCCATCTGCGGACAATTCCGCCGGTCTTGCCCGGCGTCGGCGCATCGGCGTCGATCCGCCGTCGAGGGGGCCGGAGGGGACGGAGAGGATCGTCCGCAGATGACGCAGATGGACGCAGATAGGAAATCAGGCTCCCCGACGAGGATGGGGGCCGTCGATGAGCACCCGGTTGGTAGGTCCCAGGGGATCTCGAGTCGATCGCCAGGAGACCGGGTCACGGAATCCGGCCCCTTCGGGGCGACTGACGACGGAACCGGTTACCTCGCTACAGTGTCGCATTTTTCGTGTTTTTCGCGGTCAAGTGTGCTGTGATAGCGCCGGGGGGCGAGATCATGAAGCTTCATCGACGCGACTGGTTGGGGGGACCGGGGCGGGCTGCTGGCGTTCGGGATCGGGCCAGCCGGGCAAGCGACCGGCATCAGGTCGCCGGCGCGCGATCGCTTGACGATCACCGGGCTGACGGTCACGCCGATCGCGCTGCCCGACCCGCCGCTGCTGGCGTCGAGCGGCTGCCACGGGCCGTACTTCCTCCGCAACGTGATCGAGCTGACGACCGTCGGCGGGCACCGTCGGGCTGGGCGAGACCGTCGGCGGCGCGGGCGTGACGGCGGCGCTGGAGAAGGCCCGGGACATCGTGGTCGGCCAGAGCGCCCTGGCCTACCGCAAGTTCGCCGCCGGAGCTGCAGGCGCTGGGCATGGGCGCCTATGCCGGGATCGAGCTGGCCTGCCTGGACGCCTGCGGCCGCGCCACGGGCAGGCGGCTCTGCGAGCTGATCGGCGGCCCGGTGCGCGAGTCGGTCGAGTTCGCCGCGTACCTGTTCTATCGCTACGCCGCCGATCACCCCGTCGATCCTGGCCGACCCGCACGTGGCCGACGCCCGCGGCCGGGGCGAGCGCGCCCTCGACGGCTGGGGCGAGGTCCGCTCGCCCGAGGCCATGGCCGCGATGGCCGCGAAGTTCCGCGACCGCTGGGGGTTCCGCGTCTTCAAGCTCAAGGGCGGGTGTCCTGCCGCCGGAGGTCGAGCGCGACACCCTGTTCGCCATGGCCGAGCGGCTCGGGCCCGGCGCCCGGCTTGCGGATCGACCCCAACGGGCGCTGGAAGACCGCCACCGCCATCCGGATCGGCAAGGAGATCGCCAGGCTGCCGATGGAATACTACGAGGACCCGGTGCGTCGGCCAGGCGGCGATGGCCGAGGTCCGCGAGGCGACCGGCCTGAAGATGAGCACGAACATGTGCGTGACCCGGTTCGAGGACCTCGCCGAGGCGATGCGGCTCCATCCGATCGACGTGTTGCTCTGCGACCACCACTATTTCGGCGGGTTCGCCGGC
This sequence comes from uncultured Planctomycetota bacterium, assembly GCA_963771445.1. GTDB lineage: Bacteria > Planctomycetota > Planctomycetia > Isosphaerales > Isosphaeraceae > JAKAUH01. The sequence goes on from CAVYTQ010000014.1 coordinate 463,337, forward strand.
TGCCAGGCGCTGGGGCCGATCAGCCGCGGCGCCGGCTGGACGCTCAGCCAGCACAGCAACAGCCATGCCGGGATCACGATGGCCGCGATGGTCCACCTCGCCGCGTCGATCCCCGAGCTGACGCTGGCCAGCGACACCCACTATCCCTGGCTCATCGCCGGCACCGACATCATCGAGCGGCCGAGGCTGACGATCCGCGAAGGCGCGATCCGCGTCCCGACCGGGCCCGGGCCTGGGCATCGCCCTCGACCGCGACCAGCCTGGCCCGCGCCCACGAGGTCTACAAGAAATGCGGCATGCGCCGCCGCGACGACGCGACGTTGATGAAGCGGCTCGAGCCGGGCTGGACGGGCGACCTGTTCTGAGCCGCCCGCCCACGAAAGGCCGGTCCGGCGATGGGGAAGTCGGTGTCCCCCCGCGGCGGGTTCGTCGAGCTCATGGCTTCGCCGTATTCCAGGTCAGCGGCAGCTTACTCAGGAAGCGGCAGAGGAAACTCCGGCAACGACTCACCTCGATCGTCTCGCCGTCCTCCTGGTTATCATGGATTTGTCGATTGCGATACTGCCTGGCACGATGGGCATTCGTCAATTCGTCCTGGCCGATCCCGTGCCCTGAGCCGATCCGATCGATGATTTCCGCGATACTGGCGGGCTCAGCCTCTGTCCTGGTCGCCGACCAGAATCCTCGCAGGCCCGTCTCGAACTCGGCGAACAGGCGTATGCCGTATGTGCCATCAAGATGAAGCAACGCTTCGCCGATACCTCGGAACCTCATGTCGCTATCCAGTATCGTCGGATCGCTCTTCGCCTGGACGGCCAGGCGGCGCATCGCCGGGGAGGCGACCCGGTATTCATGCTCGACCGCCTTGAGGCTGTTGAGCCAGACATGAGTCTCAAACGGCATGCTCGACCATCTTGTCAAGGACCTCGGCGAGCGTTTCCCTCGTCAGGGGGCAAGCAGGCACATCGCGGATCGTCTCGGCCTCCTCGTGAATCGGGAGGCGGTAGTGGACGTTCCATCTCGCATCATAGAAGTAGATGCTGGCAATATCGTCGAAGGCCGGCATGAGGTAGATGTCGACGCAACCCTCGGATCCGGGGGTCTTCCGACTGATCGGGTCGAGGATGATCCGCGTGAACTCCCTCTGCATGAGCAGGCCGGGAGCGCGATAGGCACCGATCGTCTCGTCGTTCATGGACTTGTCGATCCGCCTGGTCGCCCAGTCGAGTGACCTGGCCCACTCCTCAACATCGCGAACGAGTCGATCCAGTCGCTCGAGCCACTCCTCGCGAATGACATTGATGTCCCCATTGGTCCCATTCGGCTCCATCAGCGTCACCCCTCGGTCCGCACGCAGGCACCCCGGTCATCCTAACCAATTCTAGCCGGCCTCCTCCGATGGCAACAACCTCGGAAGGGGGCCGGGCTCGGCCGCTCGGATTGACCCGCGAGCTTGCAAGGTCAGCGCGGGGCGACGCTGGTCAACTCGCCCTTTCGCGGGGCCGGGTCCGCCATCTAGCGGCGTGGCGATGACGCGGCCGCGGGGGTATCCCAGATCGAGTCCGGCCCGGCCGCCGCAGCACCGTTTGCGGACGGCCGCTTGCCATCGGCCGGCCGCACGGTCCCCCAGATCGAATTGTCCTCGACCGCCTTCCCGAGCATCGACGCAGGCTTCGCCGCCTTTTCCCGCTTCTCGGCCCTGGCGGCGGGCGGCTCGATGAGCTGCGCCAGCGACGGCTCGGCGTCGAACAGTGTGTACATCGGGGGCGGCACGCTGCTGTCGCGGACGAGCAATTCCTGCGAGCCGACGAAGAAGGCGTGGGTCTTCGCCACGTCGAGGTTGAACACCGGCTGCACCGGCTCGGGCGTGACGTCAACGATCTCGGCCCGGCCGCCGACGGTGCGGATCGACTCGCCCGGCTTGAGGTCGCGGGCCATCGCCCAGCCCCGCCCGGGCCGCCAGAATCGGTGGACCGGCGTGCTGACCACCGAGCCGACCGTCAGCCGGACCCGGACCGTCGGGGCAGGCGGGTTGTGGTGCACGCCCACGATCGGCTGGTAGCTCAGGACGCCCGTCGTCGTGTCCTGGCTGAGGACCACGTCGCCGAGCTTCAGCGACTCGATCGGCCGCGGGCCCGTCAGCGTGGGGACCGGAGTACCCGCCGCGAAGCAGGAGTGATGCACCGCGTAGGGAACCCGCACGACCTGCACCGTCGGCCTGGTGTATCGCGGCTCTGTACGCTCGTAGCGGACGCCCAGCCGGTCGTTCCACCAGCTCCGCCACGCCTCGGGGTCCTCGCCGAGTTGCTGGCCGGTGAGCTCGGTCAGGGTCGCGCCCACGACCCGGTTGTCTTCCCCGATCTGGGCGTTGAACTTCTCGACGGTCGCCATCTCTTGTTGCATGACTCGCTGCGTCCCGCCGCCATTCCCCATCACCTGGAGCGCGGCCCGCTGCTGGGCGATCGGTCCCATCGCGTTGAATCCGCCCGCCGGACCCCCGGCCAGGAAGCGGCCGATGCCGGTCGCGGGCGGCCCCATCGGGGTCAACTCGGCGACCATCGGGGCCGCCGGCCGGACGGGCATGGTCACCCGGCGCCGGACGGCCGCGGTGGGACGGTAGACACGATGCAGCTCCATCTGGTCGCCTTCGATGATCAGGCTCGGAAGCCCGCCGCTGGCCCCGGGATCGACCCTGTACCGGAACGGCCGGTGCATCAGGGCGACCAGCTCGTCTATGTACTCGCGCGGATCGCGGCGCTTCAGCTCCTCGATCGCGAACGACCGGCCCTCGGGCCAGGGCTGGTGCAGCGCCAGCGCGACGAGGGCGTGCGACGAGGCCGGGCACTGGATCCGCCCAGCATCTGCGCGGCCATCTCCTGCTCCAGCCGGGTGCCGCGGGCGAGGACCCTGTGGATCATCGGCACGGCGCGGGGGTCGTTGATCTGGTTCAGGGCGGCGACCGCCTCGTCGCGCCGGGGGCCGGGGACGTTCAGGGCTTGCCTCCACTGCCGGAGGATCGGCTCCCAGTGCCGGTCCGCCTCGCGCTGCGCGTCCTCCTCGGCACGGATGGACTCGGCCTGCTCCCTCGGGACCCAACGGCCATGCGAGAATTCGCATCCCAGCTTGTGCCAGGCGTCGGTGCGCTTCGGGTCGATCTGGGTCACGGCGGTGAAATGGGCCATCGCCTCGGCCTTGAGGCCATTCTTCTCGCACCAGGCGGCCAGGTCCCACTGCGCCTGGGCGAACTGCGGCGTTTTCTGCCGCTTCGCCTCGTACTCGGCCAGCTTTGCCGACATCGCCTCGTCCGACCGGACCGCGTCGCCCACCTGCGCGGGCGGCAGCCATCTCCCGCTGTACTCGACCATACCGAGCATGCCGCGCACGGCCGGATTCTGCGGGTCGAGCGCCAGCGACCGGGCCAGGTGCTGGAGCCGCTCGGCATGCAGGCCATGCGCCTCGCACCAGACGGCCAGCTTGAGCTGGGCCCCGGCGTCGCGACCCGCTCTGGCCGCGGCGGCCTGGTACTCCGACCGATCCTCCGAGACGAAGCCCAGCAGTCCGGCACAGACAAGTAAGGACGCGACCATCTCCAGCCTCCCCCGCTTCTGCAAGAGTCAGCCCATGGTGCCCTGATGATCCTGCCCGGGTGTCGCTCGAAAGCCGCCTGGCCAGGTTGACGCAAGGCCCTGCGCCCCTTCTACGCCCGGCGACCTCGCCCAGTTCATCAGTCATACCAGGATCCCTTATAACGGCTCGCATCGCTCGAAGGAAAGGGCCGTACGGCTCCACCGCGAGGCCCAGGGATCGGCGGGATTCATTCTCGCTGGCCGTTATTACGCCGGCACGAAAGTAGGTCAGGCTGTTAGTCTGACGCGGTCGGTCGGTCGGTCGGCCCGGATCTCGGGACGGCCCGGCGGAGTCAGGCTGACAGCCTGACCTACAACGGGTCGGCCGGCCGGCCGCCTCGTGTCGTGCCCGCGACGACTCCCGCGCGAGCCGGCCCGCCGAAAGTAGGTCAGGCTGTTAGCCTGACGCGGTCGGTCGGTCGGCATGGATCTCGAGACGGCCCGTTGTAGGTCAGGCTGACAGCCTGACCTACTTTCGGCGGGCCGGCCCGCCGGCCGCCTCGTGTCGTGCCCGCGACGACCCCCGCGCGAGCCGGCCCGCCGAAAGTAGGTCAGGCTGTTAGCCTGACGCGGTCGGTCGGCCAGTCGGTCGGCACGGATCTCGGGACGGCCGGGCTGCGTCACACCGGGAAAACGGTGGCCGTCGGCCTGACATTGATCGTGGGACGGACGAGTCCGCGAGGATCTTCTTTGCCGAGGTCCTATCCGGTTACCGGGCGGGCCTCGCCCTCCCCGTTCCGATGACCGCACCGGGTTCGGGCTGCCGGGGCATCCGCCATTGCCCGCCGTGGTCATTCCGGCCATGATCGAGTTCGCCCAGGCTCGAGCGGAGGCAGGTGGCTTCGGATGCGCGAGTCGCCCGGCGGCGGGCTCCGGCGACGTTTTCTCAACGAGGCGAATCCCGAGGCCGTATGCACGCATCCCCCCGACCACCCGAGTCGATCGACGACTCGTCGTCGCTGCTGACCCGCCGGCCCTACCTGCTCTTCCTGGCGGGCCGATTCCTCGGCACGCTGGCCACCGGCTCGCAGTCGGTCGTGATCGGCTGGGAGGTCTACGAGACCGCCCGGCGGACCATGTCGCTCGCGGAGGCCGCCTTCACCGTCGGGATGATCGGCCTGGCCCAGTTCCTCCCGCTGATCGCGCTGACGCTCATCGCGGGCGAGACCGCCGATCGGTACGACCGCCGCCGGATCATCACCTTCTGCTACCTGACGCAGTTCCTGACGGCCGCGGGGCTGGCGACCAGTTCAACGCTGGGCGGCGGTTTGCCGCCGATCTTCGCCCTCGCCGGCCTTTTCGGCTGCGCCGGGCCTTCTTCCAGCCGACGGCGAGCGCCCTCGGGCCGATGCTGGTCCCGCTCCACCTGCTCCCCCGCGCCATCGCCACGAACTCGCTGGCCGCGCAACTGGCCTCGATCCTCGGGCCGGCCTCGGCGGGCTGCTCTGTGTCATCTCGCCGGCCCTCGGCTACTCGGTCGCCGCCAGCCTCTATGCGGCCGCCGCGGCCTGTGCCCTGATGATCCGGGCGGAAACCCGGCCGACGGCCGTGTTGGGCCGGTCGCGGACCGCCCAGATCCGCGAGGGGCTCAAATACATCTGGGCGAACAAGCTGGTCCTCGGTGCGATCACGCTCGACCTCTTCGCCGTGCTCCTCGGCGGCGCGACCGGCCTGCTGCCCGTCTTCGCCCGCGACGTGCTCGGCGTCGGCCCGCGAGGATTCGGCCTGCTACGGGCCTCGCCGGCCGCCGGCGCCCTCCTCGTGGCCGGGTACCTCGCATTCCGGCCGATCCGCTCGCGGGCGGGGTTGACGATGCTCGTGGCGGTCGCCGTCTATGGATTGATGACAGTGGTCTTTGCGTACTCCCGCTCGGTGCCGCTCTCGTTGTTCGCCCTGGCGATGCTCGGCGGGGCCGACATGATCTCGGTCTTCATCCGCCAGAGCCTCATCCAGATCGCCACCCCGGACCAGATCCGCGGCCGCGTCTCGGCCGTCGCCACGCTCTTCATCGGGGCCTCGAACGAGCTGGGAGAGTTCGAGAGCGGCGTCGCCGCCCGCCTCCTCGGTCCGGTCGGGGCCGTCGCCTTCGGCGGCGCCGGCGCCCTCGTCGTCACGTCCATCTGGGCCCGGATCTTCCCCACGCTGCGAAGTGCCGATCAACTCGGCGCAAAGGCCCCACGTCGCAAAGAAAAGGTCGGCGACCTCGGTTAGAGGCCATCAACTCCCGTCAATCGGCATGCGCCACAAGCCCCCAGGACGCCCAGCAAAATTGGATTGAGGACACCTCAATCCGCCAGGCTGCCAGGCTTTGCACAAACATAAGTGAGCTTGGTTCGGACGGACTGTAAGACGACGGGACAGATCTCATGACGCGCCAATCCGGCCACGAAAATGTCCTTGGACCACCCCGAGAGAGCATATCCATCTTCCACGTCCCGACGCGGCAGACGGTCAACGCCCCCGTTGTCCGATTGACCGGCCAACTGGCTTTTGAATATATCAAAAAACAATGGTGGACAAACCTTGGGGTGAGACCAGAGGTCTACCAGGAGGAGGAAGACTTCAACTGGGACTGGAGGGCCGAGGCCCGGCATGTAGCGAAGAATCCCGATTTCGGATGTTACGCGGCGATCACCACGGCGGACGGAATCACCGAGATCCAGGGAGCCGTCATCTATGACATGCGGAGCAAAACTCCCGGCCCCGATCCCAAGCCGGCGGTGTATGGTAAATTCCTGGCGACCGCTCCCCGGAATCGGGAATCCGTAGTCGGAGAAACGAGGGCGATGTACCGAGGGGTTGGCGAAGGGCTTCTCTTGCTCGCTTTAATGGATAGCGTCTACGAAGGCTACCATGGTCGGATGTTCCTCCAATCGCTCGACCGAGCCGTCGGTTTTTATCGATCGCGAGGCTTCCAAGAGACGATAGACACCAAAGACGGCACCGTTTACTATGAGATAGGAGAGAAAGCCGCGAAGGATCTGCTCAAGAGCAGAGGGCTAGACCTATGGCGACCATAACCATCGACGACGTAGGCATTTCGGATGATCCTGGGGTGGTCACCGGAGGTCGCGATCTACCCCCGCATCTCGTCCGCGATCTTCCCCGGATTCGCCAGACTCCCGGGGATCCGATTTCCCTACGGATAGCACGGCTCCTTCGGCATCATCCGGAGGTAGACTTCAGCTATTCCTTTGCGGATCTCATGACCATGAGTGAGGACGCAAAGCTGACGATGCTCCGGCGGATCTGCGATCGCCTCGGCATACCCGAGGGGCGAAACCTTTCGGTCACCCCTGTCGGCGACTAAGGTCTTGAGTTCCACATATCGCTCAACCCCGGCTATCAGGCCGGGGTTTTTGTTGCGCCGCCCCGCCGCCATTGATATCCCGCCAGCGCCGCCGTTCATGGACCTATCTCCGGACGACTTTTTTACAGCCGCCCGACTTCTTGTGCGGCCGGAGCTTCTTGCGCAAAGCCAGGCCGCCAGCCAGCTTCCGAGGCCCGGCCCGGGTGCAATGGGATCATCCCAGGCCCAGCTCAGTGGCTCTTCCGTGCGATGACCGAGAACTCGCCCTCGACCGTCCCGGGCTTTCCTTCGCGCGTCTTCAGGTCGTCGAACGTGATCTCCAGTCGATAGCGACCGGGCTTATCGACGGCGAAGAGGGTACGGACGTCGAGCCCGCAGGACCTTGATCGCGGCGGTCGGCGCGAGGACACTCGCCGCGCCACCCACGGGGTGCCGCCGGGCGGGGCGGATGGGGATCGCCTCGGGAGGGAAAGGCTTCTCCCGGCGCCTTCGATCACTCTCCTCGGGAAGGACAAGGGAGACGCGGGTCAGTCCGACACACGCGTGAGGCGGAAGGCAATCCCCTCACGGATCGTGAGGGCGACGCCGGTCTCCCGCGCGAGGTCGGACGGCACCGCCGCTTCGACCCCGCTGTGGTTGCGGAGCGAGAGTTCCATCGCGATCGGGCCGTCGGTCGCGGCGGCCTCGACGGCGATTCGCCCGTCCAGTGCGATCGAGAGCGGCGCCCAGGCCGAGCCCGGCGGGGGGAGGAACTCGATCTCCTCGGCGGGGACGCGCGTCAGTGCGTGCCGGCCGATGAACCCGTAATAGCGGCGCCAGCCGCCTCCCTGCCGCACTTCCTCGGCCTGCCAGACCCGGCCCGTCTGGAGCCCTTCGACGTCCGGTGCCGAATGGCCCTGGAGATCGTGCGTGGTCATGATGGGGGGCTCGTCGGGGAAGACCTTCAGCTTGATCCATCGGGCAGGGAGCGGGAGGGGCGGCATCGCGACGCGGCGGACCTCGGCCCCCTGGTCGTTGAGCGAGAAGATGGCCCGGCCGTCGGCGACCTCGTTGGCCGTCGCCGGATGGTCGAGCGGGTCGAACGCCAGGATCGCCGGCTCGAACATCCGGGCGGCCGGGTCTGCCGCCTGGATCGCCCGCGTCGCCGCGTGCGGGCGGAACCGATCACCATACTGCCGCAGGAAGGCCGCGCACGCGGCGATGGCCTCGTCCCGCCTCGCCAGGGGCCATTCCTTGCGGAAATGGGGGATGCCCATCAGGGGCTGGAGCTGCGCAGACCTCATCCGCCACCCGCAGCGGCTCGGACTTCGGGCCGGGCTTGAACGGGCTTTCGCGACGCGTCGTGGGCTCTCCGGGCAGGGAAGATGCCACCGATGTCCTCTCGCCATCGCGCACGGTCCTGGAGTTCCCCTCGATCTCGACGATCCGGCCCGCGGCGTCGGTCTCGACGGTGCCCAACTGCGTCCGGTCTTCCAGGCCCCTGAGGACCAGCGCGCGATACGACTTCAGGCCCAGCAGCGGGCTGGAGAGCAGGCCGACCCGGACGCTGTCGGCCTCCAGGTCCCGGGGTACAGTAAACGGTCTCCAGGGCGATCGCGGGTCCTCGAACATCGCGGCGGCCGCGGCGACGATGGCCGGGTGGTCGGGGTGGCTCCACATCGGCTCGAATATCTCGCGCGTGAAGTACGTGAAGCCCCTGGTCGTGAGGGTGCGTATCCACCCGGCGTAGTCGTCGAGTGCCCGAGGATCGCCGGCGCGGACGCGGAGGTCGGTCAGGCCGGCGATGGCCGCCTCCAGGCCGTAGATCCTCTCCCCCGCCTGTTGCGTGGCCCGGGCCGCCCAGACGGAGCGGTCGACGCGGGCCTTCAGGACCGGCACCGCCGCCCGTCCGTCCCACTCCGCCAGCATCGACACCATCCAGATGGCCGACTCCAGCCTGGTGCGGTCGGACGGATTGCCGGCGAGCGGGCCGCCCGGGTCGAGGTCCTTGACGCGCCGGGCCATCAGCTCGGCAAGGGTAGGGTCTCGCTTCGCGCAGAGCGCCTCGCCGCGGAGCCGAGGCCGGGCGCCGGGGGGGAGATCCCATTTGATCGCCTCGGGGAAGATCGGGATCCCGGGGAGTCCCTGGACACCGTCGCGATAGACGATGTACCAGGCGGCCTGGAGCCATTCCCACGGCCTGGCCCGGTCGTCGGCGAGCGTACGATACCACCGATCGACGAGCGGTACCCCACGGTTCTTCTCCCAGAAAGCGCGGATGCGATCGGCAAACTCCTTGCGCCCCTTGAGGTCGAGCGCCGAGAGGTCGGCAGAAGGATGGAACGAGGTCTTCATGATGTGGCAGATCGCCGCGAAGGCGGCCTCGTTCGCCCCCAGGATGGTATGAGACCGGCTCACATCCTGCGGGCGAGCCAGATCAATTGTGCGGGTCAGTCGCTTGTCGCGCACCAGGTCTTCAATCAGGGGGATGGCCGCGTCGTCGCCCTCCTCGACCAGGGCCTTGAAGATCGGGGAATCCGTCAGGGTGCCGCCTTCCGGCCATGCGGACTCCCGGACCGCAACCTGGTCGAGATCGGCGATCCGGGCGGCGATCCGCGACGTCCTGTCGGCCTCTGGCGGTACCGGCGGCCGATGCGGTGCCTGTGCCCGACGCTCCTGATCGGCCAGCAGCGCGGGAAGCTGGTCGAGGAATCCGATGTACGGTGCCGGTCCCTGGCCGCGCCGGTCGGGCCGCGGGGGACGGGCGAAGCCCATCGCCAGGGCGCGGGCCTCGACGGCTCCCTGGAATGTGGTGAGCTTCCGTGCGTCGGCCAGCGCGAGGGCGTCGTCACCGCGCATGTGCGCACCGACGGCTCGGTCGAAGAGGTACCAGGCCAGGTCGTTCGCCAGCGTCAAATAGGAGACGCCCTCGTCGATCGGCTCCTGTCCCGCCCTGTCCGCCCGAAAGCCGCCGCGCGGTCGCCCCGCCTGCGCGGCCCAGACCGCCTCGGCGAGGTCGGCCCGGCCCAGTCGGAGCAACAGGCAGACCTTCAGCGGGTGCAGGGCCTCGGGCGAGATCACGGACTCCTCACCGTCCGTCCCCGGTCCGTCGGACCACGGACCAGATCACCGGGTTGCCCGGGGCGAGCCTGGTGGGCGATGGCCCTGACATCGGCGTCCAGGTCGGCCGGCTCGCCGATGGAGACAACCGGATAGACCAGGCCGTTCCAGGCGACGGCGAACCGCGTCGGCTCGCCGTCCGTTGCCGGCAGAACCCAGCCCCGTGTCCTCGCCACCTCCCCTTCGCTCGACCGGATGCTGCCAATGCCGATCTCGATGGCGCGATAATCGCACCCGCGTGGATCGGCCAGTCCCTGCTCGAACAGCGTGGCCGAGGCGTCCACGACGGACGTGGGCAACGTGGTCGCGGGGGGGTGCCAGGGTTCCTTCTGCCTCGGAGGGTCCGGGATCATCGGCCGCCCGAGCCGCGGGGCCCCGCGCGATTCCCGATGCTCCTGGGCCCAGCAGCCCGCAGTCGCGACCAGCATCGCCAGGCCCGAGAGGACCCCGACACGGCGGGCGATGGCTTGGGGTGAAGTTCTCATGCGGAGGCTTCCCGAGGCCGGTTGGACCGAGGCGCTACCCGTCACGACAATAGACCTGTCTTCGACACTCGTCCAGCCGCCGCGGTCCGGATGCAAGGGTCTCAGAGAGCTCGTGAGAGTAGGTCGTAGGGTGGGTCGAACGCCGCAGGCGTGAGGCCCACCGGTCTGGCGAGCCAGGCCCACCGGCATGGCGGCGAAGATCGGTGGGCCTCGCTTCGCGTGACACTTCGCTCGACCCACCCTACAAGCTACGAGCTACAAGCCTTCACACACCTTCTCAATGTCGAAGCGGCGACCAGGTGGCCGGAGTCATCAGGGCGATGCCCCGGCGGCAAGACATCGAGAGGTTCCGTCCGCGCACCTCCAACCGGGCGCGGCTGCTCCGTCAGGCCGGACAGCCCGACCCGCGACCGATCACGACGACTGCCCCAGCCGCACCTGGATGTCCATCGGCTGGCCGTCGCGGACGACCGTCATGCGGACGACCTCGCCCGGCTTGTGCTTCTCGATCTCGGTCAGCAGCTCCTCGAGGGTCATGACGCGCTTGTGGTCGACGGCCACGATGAGGTCGGCGGTCTCCGGGTCGATCGAGCGGCGGATGAAGCCGCGGCTCACCTGCTCGATCCGCACCTTGACTCCCTGGATGCCCGCCTGCTCGGCCGGCCCGCCCTCGACCATCGAGACGACCAGCAGGCCCTTGCCCGTGGCCAGGTAGCCGGCGGATCCCCAGGTCGGCGCGGATGACCCGGCCGTGCTGGATCAACTGGTCGAGGATGCGGCGGATGCCGTTGATCGGCACGGCGAAGCTGATCCCCGCCGACTGGCCGACGTGGCTGACGATCGCCGTGTTCATGCCGATCACCTCGCCGCGCGAATTCAGCAGCGGGCCGCCCGAGTTGCCCGGGTTGATCGGCCGCATCCGTCTGGATGATCCCCTTGATCGTCCGGCCGTTCCGCGACTTGAGCGACCGCTCCAGGCTGCTGACGATCCCCGAGGTCAGCGTCCGCTCCAGCCCGAACGGGTTGCCGATCGCCAGGATCTTCTGGCCCACCATCACCCGCGACGAGTCGCCGAGCACGACCGGCACGAGCTTCTTGTCGGGCACCTGGATCTTCAGCACGGCGACGTCGTTGGCGGCGTCGGCGCCGACGACCTCGGCGTCCTGCGCCGAGCCGTCGAACAGCGTGACGCGCACCGCATCCGCGCCCTGGACGACGTGGAAATTGGTGAGGATGTGCCCGGCCCTGTCGATGACGAACCCCGACCCGCTGCCGCTGGAGGTCTCGTCGCCGAAGAAGCCCTGCCCGGTGGCCTCGGTGGTGATGTTGACCACGCTGCTGATTCACGGCCGAATACACCTGGACGTTGTTCCGCTCGTCGGCGTCGAGCCCCTTGAGCACGTCCTCGGGCGGCGGCGGCATGGGAGCCGAGAACCGAACGCCGGCCTCGGGAGCCTGGAGCTCCTGGGTGAGCCGGCCGGGCGGCACCGGCTGCGGGGCCGGCGGCACCTGCGGGTTGAACCGGCTCGGCCGGCCCGCCCGCGACCTCGCCGCCGATCCGCGCCACCGGCGGCCGCCGCATCCCCATCCGGCTACCGAACAGCACCAGGACCAGCACCAGCGTGATCGCCGCCGTCGCGGCATGCGCGAGGATGGACCTGGTCAACGACGAGGAGTGCACGTCTCTCATCATCGCCCTCTCTTCGCACCGTGGACCTGAATATCCCGACGGCCGCCCAAACCCCGGGCCGGAACGGCCAGCCAGCTCCTTCGGATTCGCCCTCACTGTGGTGGGCGGCGTCATTATAACAAGGACGACCCCAACGAGAGGAATGCGACCCGATCGGTCGCCGTAATCGGTTTGTCGATGAGAGGTTCCACCGCCGACCCGGCGTCCCACGCCGACAGACTCTGCCCGGAGCCGATGACACTCGAGCCGCTTGCGGTCACGCCCGTCCGGGACCGATCGCCGGCAATCGAGATCGACCTGGCGACCCCGCGGGCCGATGCATGCACCAGATTGACCGCCATTCCGGCCGGGGATACATTGGTCGTCGGCATCGCGAACAGCCAATCTCTCGACCGGCCGCGGGCGGCAGCACGGAGCCCGACCCATGCCCCAATCCACCCGCCGGGCACTCACGCTGTTCGACTCGATGGTCCTGGTCGGCGCCACGGCCTTCGGCCTCGGCGGCCTGCGGGTCACCGCCGGCAGCCTCTCCGAGTTCGCCGCGCAGTTCCGCGAGTCGATGGCCGCGACCGCGCAACCCGAGGCCGGCTGGTCGTCGTGGGGCTGGGTGATCTACCAGGTCTATGGACTTCTGGCGACGAGCACGCTCCCCTTCGGTTACGCCTGGACGCTGGCCCTGGTGGTGCTCTGGCTCAAGCAACCCCGCCCTCGACTCCGGCGCCTGGGACGCCAGCCGGGGTGGAACGCCTGCCTGGCCGCCGCGGTGGTGCTGATCCCGTCGCTGGTCGCGCTGGCCGGAGTGGTCCTGGCCCGCTGGTTCTCGGTCCTGTTCATTCCCGATTCCTTGCCACTGACCTATGCCTACAGGACGATGCTCGACGGCGTTATGTTCCTGCTGGTCCCCGGGCTGTCGGGGACGGCGGTCCTGGGGACGTGGGTCTCTCTCATCCTGGGCCGGCGATGGCGAGCCGAGCCGTCGTGGATCGATCGGTTCGGGCACTGCCTGGGCATCTACTGGATTTCCGTCGTCTTCCTTCCGATCTGGGGGCTGCAATAAGCCATGAGTCGGACCGAGAGTCAAACCGGCGCGGTGGGTTTCTTCTGGCCTTCTCCGCGGACGTGGGCTGTGCTGGCACTCGTGGTGCTCTGGGTGAGCGTTGGCCTCGGCTACGACTGCGCGCAGTCTTCCTCCCCACGCCCACCGGGGATCATGCCGTCCGTGAGCTCGAGAAGCTGGGCCTCGTCTGGGACCGTCCCGGGGCACCCGGCGTGACCGTCTCCCTCAGCGGCCACGGCGTCACGGACGCGACCTCGACCTGCTTGGCGAGATCGGAGAGGTCGACGAGCTGGAGCTCAAGGACACCCGGGTGACCGACGACGGGCTCGGGCGACTCCGGCGTGTCACCCGCCTGCGCGGGCTCTCCATCGCCGGAACGGCGGTGACCGACCGGGGGCTGAGCATCATCGCCGCGCTGGGCGGACTGGAAAAGCTGACCTTGATCGACACCCAGGTCACGGGCACCGGGGCTGGACACGCTCAACGCACTGCCGTCGCTGCACGCCCTCCATATCGAGGGCCCTCTTCGCACGATCGACGGCCTTGCCGGCCTGAAGGGCCTGGAGCAGCTCAGCCTCATCCACTCGCGTCTGCCCGACCGCGACCTGCTCGCGATCAAGGGCCTGTCGAATCTACGGTCCCTCTCCGTCTGCGATGCGAAGTTGACCAGACGGGCAGCCGACGCCTTGAAGGCGATGCCGCGTCTGGAAATCTTCGAAACACGAGGTCTACGAGTTCGACCGCGACCCGGAAGCCTTCGAGCGTTCCCACGTGCACGTCATTCCGCCCATACCCGGTATGAAGCTCTGCGGGACGATGTTCGACGATCTGGGGACAATCCGGAAACGCGAACGCGAGGAGCGTCATATGAACCGCCAGGGCCTGACCGGCCGCCTCCGCCTGGCCTGGTCGCGGCATTTCCTCCGCTAGGCGGGCCGGGCCGTTTTGGATCGACCGTTTCGGGTGTCGCCCAGGCGTGTATTGGATTTTTGTCGTCCTCCTTCCGATCTCTACTTTCCGCGATTCTCTTGACTCTCATGCGGCCAGGTCGAGTAGTGCTCAGCAGCGGCCTGAATTTCGGCGTCGGTGACGCCGGGGCGGAGAACCTCCCGAATCTCGTCGGCCAGCAATTCCCGCCGCCACGCCCGACGCTTGTCGGCGTGGCTCGGGCGACGATTCGGGTCGTCCCACGGTGACGCCTGGCGGTCCACCAACTCCTCCTCCGACCGCCTCCAGGCCCGGGCCTCGGTCATCGTGAAGGTCCAGAGGCAGACGTGGAACGCGCCGATGTTCGCCCGAAGAACCGTACCTGCGGCTGGCCGGCACCGACGATCTCTTTGCGATCGCGAAAGGTCGTCTCCAGGGCGAACCGGTCGCTGGCGGTCTCCAGGATATCCGCGACGGTCGCCGACGCCTCGGTGCCGAAGAACGCTACCCAGCCGGTCGGCTCACTCACCAGCGCCACCCGGATCGGCCCACCGGGCCGGGCGGCGGCGGCACCGACGAGCCGTGGGCCGCGGGGATGGGCGGCCGCGATCCGGACCGCGACGCGAGCCGATCCGGCCCGGTCGCGGGCGGCGATGGCGTCGCGATACGCCTGCGCCGGGGCGATGCCGGTCCCATGGTGGAGCTTCCTGGCCCGCCGGTACGCCGGCAGCCCGGTGAGCTTCTTCAGCAACGCCTTGTAGGAGGCAGCCTTCTTCAGCCTCGACGCGGCGGCGACGAGCTCCGCCTGCGTCGGCAGCCGGCCGAGCAGCTCACGATAGAGCGTGATGACGAACGCGTCCCGATCGGCGCCGAAGCCCGAGACCGGCAAGGGCGTGGGCGTCGGCGTCGGCGCGGGGGTCGGCGTCGGCGCGGGGGTCGGCGTCGGCGTGGGCTTGACGACGCCGATTGAGAGCGTTCTGCCGGCCCGAGGTCCCCGTCGAGTCGGTGATGGTGACGGTCAGCGTGTACGTCCCGACGCGGGCGTACGCGTGAGTCAGCGTGAAGGCGCCGTCGGGATTGAGGGCGAGCGCGAGGGCGCCGGAGCCGTCGCCGTAGTCGACCGTGGCCGTGTAGGGGCCGGGGAGATTGTCGGCGAACGAGCCGGAGCCGGTGAAGGTCGCGCCGGCCACGATGGGGCCGGCCGGGGCGAGCGTGACGGCGGGCGACGGGTTGACCACCGTCGTGGTCGACTGGGCCGAGGTCGGCGGCGTGCCGCCGTTGCCGACGTTGTCGGTCGCCAGGACGGCGAAGCCGTAGGTGTGGCCGGCGACGCCCTGCACGGGCTGGGACGTCGCGGTCGTCCCGATGAGGAGGGGGAGGAACGGCCCGCCGTCGATCGACTCGTACACGTCATAGGTCGCCACGCCCGAGCCGCCGGGGTCGTCGGCGCCCGCCCAGGAGACGTTGAAGGTCGGGGCGACGACCGACGGCAGCGGGTGGATCGTCGCGGTCGGGCCGGCGGCGTCGATCGTGTTGGAGGCCGTCGGCGTGGCGATCGGGGCGTTGGTGTCGAAGACGATGCTGGCCGAGGCGGTCGGCGTCGTGCCGGTGGTCACGCCCGCCTTCGGGCGGATCCTGTAGGAGACCGAGCCCTCGCCGCGGCCGGTGGCGTCGTCGGGGGGCAGGAGGCCGAGGGAGGGATCGGAGGGGGTATCCAGGGTCGTCGGGTCGAGGGCCTGCAACGTCCAGGTCACGACGCCGGTCGTCGGGTCGAGCGCGGCATCGACGTCAACCAGGACGCCGAGCGAGGCGCGGGCGTCGACCCGGGTGTGGAACGACGACAGGCCGGCCGGGACGGTCACGTCGATCACCCCGAACTGGATCGTCCCGAGCTGGAAGGTGCTCCAGTCCAGGCTCGGCGAGAGGGACTCGGTGATCGTGACCGTGGCCGCGGCGGCCGAGGCGGTCGGCTGGTTCTCGAAGAGGACCGTGTAGGGGAGCGGCTGATTGGCGGCGATGTACGCCTGCGGGCCGTAGCCGGTAGGGCCGGCGATGTCGTTGGGGTCTTTGGAGCTCCTTTCGATCGTCGTAGTCTGGCTGGCCGGCGGGCGCTGGCCCGGGGGCACGACGATATCCGCCGGGGCGCAACGTACCACGCGAAGAAATCCTCGGCGGTGGTGTCGCCCACGATGTGGTACTCGACGTGCCCTCCGCGCACGAGGCCACCGAGGAGGCCGAAGACGCTCCAGCCCTGCTTGAAGGTGTTGAAATTGAGCTGGGGCCGTCCGCTCGCCGGGTTCAGGCCCTGGGCCACGCTCCCGAGCACCGTATTCACTTCCCTCGAACCCCTGACGATCTGGGTCTGCCCAGTCGAGGCTCGATTGAACCCGGAGTTGGCCAGATCGTTCGATCTCGTGCCCCCCACAGTAGTGGAATCGCCGATTTCCGCGGCGCCCCGCGCGTAATTGAACAGGCCGGCCCCGAAGGTCACCCCGGGCTCCAGGCCCTCGGGATCGACGAGGGCGGTGGGACTGTTGGCGGCGTAGGCGTAGAGGTTCAGCCCGCCGACCAGGCCCTCGGGATCGGGCTGGGTGAAACGCCCGCTGGCGGCGTCGTACGACCGGTTGCGCATCCAGCTCAGGCCGTCGCCGTCACCGATGACCCCGAAGGCCCCGACGAATTTGAACGGATTGTTCGCCGTCCCGCTCGAGCTGGCGACCTGGCCGAAGGGGAGGTAGGTGTAGCCGTCGAGCACCTCCCCGGTCGCCGAGGTCAGCTCGGCGGTGTTGCCCATCGCGTCGAAGGCATAGGCGTTGGCGGCGCCGGTCGGGGCGACCTGCGCCGCCAGGCCGAGGCCGTAGACGTAGCGGTCGATCGGGTTCGTGCCGCTGAACTGGCCGACGAGCTGGCCGCCGCCGCTCGGGTCGAACAGCTCGTCGGTGCGGGTGCCGTTGTGGATCGTGGCGATCCGGTCGCCGAGGGCGTCGTAGAGGTACTGATAGGTCCCGGCGGTTGGCGAGACGACCTGGGTGAGGCGGCCGTCGGCATTGTAGGTGTAGGTTGTCGTGCCGGTGGCGTCCGTCTGGGACACGAGGTCGCCGTCGGCGTCGTAGCGATAGGTGGTCGCGCCGGCGGAGGTGTACTCGTCGAGGGCGTTCGTGGTGTAGGCGGTCGTCGTGCCGCTGTCGGTGGCCGAGACGCGGTTGCCGGCGGCGTCGTAGGTGTAGGTGAGCGTCCGCCCGCCGGGCAGGACGGCCTGGATGAGCTGGCCGTCGGCGTCGTAGGAATAGGTCGTCGTGCCGTCGAGCGTGGTCATCGTCAGCGGGTTGCCGTCGGCGTCGTAGGTGTAGGCGAACTTCGAGAGCGTGGACCCGTCGGCCGCGAGGTTGTCAACCTCGGCGACGTTGCCGACAGCATCGTAGGTATAGCGGGTCGAGGTGCCGTTGGCCTGGTCAACGCGGGACAGCCGCCCGGCCGCGTCGTAGGTGTACGAGGTGATGACCTGGCCCGAGCCGTCGCTGACGGACGCGAGCCGGCCGGCGGCGTCGTAGGCGTAGTTTACCGCGTAGCCGGACTGGTCGACCATCCGGGTGAGCCGCCCGCCGGAGTCGTAGGTGTATTGCAGCGACAGGCCGTTGGGATAGGCCACGCTCGTCATGCGGTCGGCGGCGTCGTAGGTGAACGTCGTCGTGCCCTGGGCGTTGGTGGCGGTCAGGAGGTTATGGTGGGCGTCGTAGGTGTAGGTGTCCCGGGTCCCGTTGCCGTAGGCGACGTCCGTGATGTCGGTACTGGAGGGGGCATAGGTGTCGGTCGTGGTCTGGCCGGCGCGGTCGGTCGCGGAGGCGACGAGCCCCGAGGCGTTGTACGCGATCGTCTGGGTGGACCCGTCGGCGTAGGTCGCCCCGGTGGTCTGGCCCTTGTTGTTGACGCTGTAGGTGGTGAGGTTGCCGAGCGGGTCCGTGAAGCTGGTGAGCTGCCCGAACGCGGGGTCGTAGGAGAAGCTGGACTGGGCGCCGAGAGGGTCCATCAGCGAGAGGAGGTTGCCGGCGGCGTCGTCAGTCGCGGTGGTGACCTCGCCGTCCGGATCGGTGAAGCCGGTGATGTTGCCCCGGGCGTCGAAAGTGGCCAGCGACCGATGGCCGGCCGCATCGATGAGACCGGCCACCCGCCCGGAGGCGTCGAGGAGGTAGGTCGTCGTCGTGCCGGAGCCGTCCGTGACCGCGACGGCCCCCGGCTCGTCGTCGGAGTAGGACAGAGTGAAGGGTTCGAGGCCGGCGATGCCGGTGCCGATCACGCGACCGCGGTTATCGTAGGTGTAGGACGTCTTGACGCCCGAGGGGTCGATCACCGCGGTGAGCACCATGGCCTCGGCCGAGGCACCGTCGTCGACCGGGCCGTACTGGTACTGCGTCGTGCCCGAGGCGTCGGTGACGCTCGTCAGCAGCGTATCGGTCGGGTCGTAGCCGAAGGTGGTGACCCGCCCGGCCGGGTCGGTGACCTGGGTGATCCGGCCGTCGGCGTTAACGGTGAATGAGGTCACCTGCCCCAGCGAGTCGGTGAGGGTCGCGATGTGGCCTCCGCTGTAGACCGCGACGACCGAAGTGCCATCCGGCCGGGTGGTCGAGTGGTAGGAGCCGTTCGGGTTGAATGCGATCACGTCCCCCGAGCTGTCGCGGATCTGCACGGCCCCATCGACGACGGTGAGCGTCGCGCCGGGCGCCGCGGGGGACGTGTAGGAGCCGTCGGACGCCGGGTCGAACCTGAGGGTCCGGTCGCCGAGCTGGATGAGGACCTGGTCCGGTGAAGATGATTTCGCCGCGCGGAGGTCGTTAACGGTGAATCCGCCGTAGCCGAGCGAGCCGAGCTGGCCCATCGCCGAGATCGCGCCGAAGCCGGTCGCCCGGGCCTTCTCGAAGGCCAGGAGCACGCCGGCGTCGGCCGTCCGCTGGCCGATCGAGGCCAGGTAGGTGGCGTCGCGGCCGAGCGCGGCCTGGATCGAGGCCATCGTCGTGCCCAGGCTCGCCTCCGCGTTGCTGACGGTGAGCTGATAGGCGACGGCGGAGACGCCGGGGACCAGGAAGGAGTCGAAGAAGCCGTCGGGCGGCGCGGGCGAGTAGCTGTTGGAGCTCGCAACATAGAAAGCGCCGGAATCCAGTCTCTGGCTCTCGTGGATATCGGTCTGGGAGTCGGGGATGGGGTAGAGGAAGTACTGGTCCGTTTCGTGCGCGGTCGCGCCCGGGATGTGGGCCATCACGGTGATCTGGCCGGAATAATGCGGCGGCAGCCAGCCCGCCGGGCCGGATTGGTTGATCCCCAGCAGGACGATCGACCCGTCCGAGCTGGGGCCCTCGGCACCGGGCAAGTAGAAGGAGGCCGCGGGCTGCCAGACCTCGAAGAGGGGCGCCGGGATCGTGTCGTCCGTCTCGTTGGTATAAGTGATCGTCAGCGGCGTGTCGTGGCCGACGCGGGTCGCGGGGGGGGCGGTGATCTGGTAGTCGACCTTGGAATAGGTCTGGGGGGTTCCCGGGGCGCCGTTGGCGAAGGTGGTCACCACGGCGCAATCGGCGTTGGGGTCGGTCAGGCCCGCGATGGCGGCGTCCGGGCCGGGGCCGGTCGCCGGCGCGGAAGTGCGGAAGGCGCCGGACAGGGTGGCGGTCCGGCCCGAGTTGTTGACCTGCACGTCGTAGGTGGCCGGGCCCGACTCCTCGAGGTCGAAGGTCGCGTCGATCGTGGCGTTGTCTTCGAAGAACACCTGCGAGGCCGGGATGGGGCCCCCCGGCCCGACCAGCGCGACGGTCGTGGTCGGCGAGAAGCCGGCGCCCTGGATCGTGATGACGGTCGTCCCCCGGTAGGGGCCGGAGCCGGGCGAGAGGCTCGTCGCCTGGAACGGCAGCGCCGCGGCCGCGAGGGTGAACGGCCCGGGGGCGCCGGGCCAGTCGGGCCCCCGGACGAGCAGGTACACCGGCCCGCCTCGGCCCGAGGCCAGGGTGACCACCTTGCTGCCGGTCAACGGGTCGGCCGCGATGCCGTCGTTGGCCGAGTCGGTCGGCAGGTCGCCGTGGCCGGCCAGGAGCTCGGCCGTGCCGGTGAGCGTCAACTGGACCGTGGCGCCGGTCGGGAGGTCGAGGAGATAGAGCCGCTCCTCGCCGGGGGCGATCGTGCCCGAGACCGAGGAGCCCAGCGCCAGCGTGGGCACCGTCGTCGCGATCGTGCCCGCGGCGGCGCCGAGGTTGTTTGCGCGGTCGGTGTCGGCGACGCGCCCGGCGCTGTCCGCCAGGACGACCACGTGGTACGCCCGCGCGGCGGTCGGCGGCAGGGTGGCCGTGAGGCTGCCGTTGTAAGTGCCTCCCGCGGCCAGGTCGCCGGTGTGGGTGACGCGGCCGAGCAGGATTGCGTCGGGCGAGACCGTGCCGTCGGGCGAGAGGTAGACCGAGTCGTCCCACGAGCCGGCCGTCGTGGCGACGCCGGCGTCGACGACGGTGAACCCCACGGTGATCGTCGAGCCGACCGCGGCCGGGCCGGTCGGCGCCGTCACCGACGTGACGGCCAGGTCGGCCGAGCCCGTCGCGGTCAGCGTCACGGAGGTCGGGGTGGTGGCGACCCGGACCGTCGCGGCCGGGCCGGCGGCCAGGCCGGCGAGGTGCGCGAAGGACCCGGTTGAACGAGGCGAAGGTCAGCGGCGTGAAGACCTGGCCGGGCGTGAGGGTGAGGCCGGCGGCCTGGGTCACGTCCAGGGTGCCATCGAGCGTCGCGGCGCCGGCGACCTGGACCGTCCCGGCCGTCGGCGCCTCGCCGGCCATGCCGAGCTGGGTCGTCAGCGTCCCGGCGGGCTGCTGGGTGAACGCACCGGCGACGTCGAGCCCGCCGCCGGCGTCGATCGCCAGCGTGCCGGCGTTCGTCAGGTCGCCCGAGATCGCCTGCTGCACCCCCGGCCCGACCTCGAGCGTGCCCCGGTTCAGCGACAGCCCCGAGAGCAGCGGGACCGACGCGCCGGCCCCCGCCAGGATCAGGGTCGCGTCGTTCTCGCTCAGGCCGCTCAGGTCGGAGAAATTCAGGGAATCCCCGGCGCCGACCCGGTAGGTCCCGGAGGGGAGCGTGTCGCCGCCGCCGGCGATATCCACCGTCGCGGCCGCCCCGGCCACGAGCACCAGTGACCCCGTGTTGGTGAACGGGAGCCGGATGCCGGGGTCGCTCGTCGCGTCGACCTGGACGGTCCCCTCGTTGTCGAAGGCGCCCGAGCCCAGGAACACGGTTTGGATGAAGACCGCCGGGGCCTGGATTTCCACCAGGCCGCCGGCCTGGTTGTCCAGCGTCCCGAGGCCGTACTGCGTCCCCAGATAGAAGTTGGTCACGGTGGGGTCCAGGACGATCGTGCCGGTGTTGATCAGCGTCCCTCCGACGGTCGGCCCCCCGGAGCCGGTGACGGTCAGCGCGCCGGCGTTGGTCACCGACCCGAAGAGCGTGCCGCCGGTCCACCGGAGCAGCCCGGCGGCGAAGTCGAGGGTCGTCCCGTCGGCGTTGGCGCTGCCGGCGCCGATGTCGAGGAGCACCGCGCCGCCCCCCGTGCCGGTGTACGTCCCCGCGAGGGTGGTGGAGCCGGTGGACTGCACGTCCAGGGTGGTGCCCGTCGCCGCGTCGAAGGTCCCGCCGGTGCTGGCGCCGCCGAAGGGCAAGGTGAGCGTCCCGGATCGGACGTCCACCGTCCCCCCCAGGCTGACGAAGGGGGCGTGGATGTCGAACGCCGAGGCCGCCCCGGCCGACTTGCGCAGCGTCCCGGCGTTCTGGAACGCCCCCGTGGTCAGGTAGTAGCCGCTGACGCCGCCGTCGCCCTGGAGATCCACCAGGCCGCCGGCGCGGTTGTCCAGCGTCCCGGCGCCGTATTGGGTGCCGAGCACCAGGCGGGGGGCCGTCGAGTCGAGGACGATCGTGCCGGTGTTGATCAGCGTCGAGCCGACGGTCGGCGTCCCGGAGCCGGTGACGGTCAGCGATCCGGAGTTGGTCACCGACCCGGAGAGCGTGCCGCCGGTCCACCGGAGCAGCCCGGCGGCGAAGTCGAGGGTCGCCCCGTCGGCGTTGGCGCTGCCGGCGCCGATGTCGAGGAGCACCGCGCCGCCCCCCGTGCCGGTGTACGTCCCCGCGAGGGTGGTGGAGCCGGTGGACTGCACGTCCAGGGTGGTGCCCGTCGCCGCGTCGAAGGTCCCGCCGGTGCTGGCGCCGCCGAAGGGCAAGGTGAGCGTCCCGGATCGGACGTCCACCGTCCCCCCCAGGCTGACGAAGGAGGTGTGGATGTCGAACGCCGAGGCCGCCCCGGCCGATTTGCGCAGCGTCCCGGCGTTCTGGAACGCCTCAGGGTACAGGTAGTCGCCGCTGACGCCGCCGTCGCCCCGGAGATCCACCAGGCCGCCGGCCTGGTTGTCCAGCGTCCCGGGGCCGTACTGGGTGCCCAGCACCAGCTTGGGGGCCGTCGAGTCGAGGACGATCGTGCCGGTGTTGTCCAGGGTCTCGCCGCCGCCGATATCCTTGCCCGCGGCGCCGGTGATGGTCATCGTCCCGGTATTGAGGGCCGTCGCGCCGCCGCCGAACTCCCCGGCGGACCAGTCGGTCGGGCCCGAGAGGGTGAGCGTGCCCGAATCGACCTGGACCTCGCCGCCGTCGAGGATCAGGTGGCCGCCGATCTGCGAGTCGGCGGTGGTGATCAGCTTGCCGCCGGAGAGCTCCAGCGTGTCCATGATGGTCACGGTGTGGTACGCCGTATCGCCGATGCCGGTGAGCGTGACCGTCGGGTCCGCCCCGGGGCGGTCGATGACCACGTCGTCGCCGGCCGCCGGCACCTGCCCGGTGCTCCAGTTCGTCGGGTCGGTCCACGAGCCGCCGGCGTCGGTGTTCCACGAGACGACCGACAGCATCGTGCGGTCCTCGAGCCGCTCCGGCCCGCCCAGGAAGCGGCGCCGGCGGGCCTGTCGGTTCGTCGGGCGTCGAGCGGGTCGCGATGACGGGTTCATGGCGGTGGTGCTCCGGGATCGGTTGCAAGGGAGATGACAGTCGATCGGATCGGCCGGCGGGCGCCGGGTCACCCCGCGGCGGCCGCCGCGTATCGCGGCCGCCTCGTCGTCGGCCTAACAGGATCTATCCCGCCCGCCGGCCGACCTGACGCGAGGGCCGAAAATCAACGCATTGAACCGAGATCACACCCGCGTATTGCCCCGATGCGAGAAATCTGGGAGGATCGCGTCAGGTCGCGCCTTTCGCCGGATATAGAGAGAGAGGATGATGCCCGAGGTCGACCCCCGCGCCACCCGGCCCAGCCTGCTGCTGCGCCTCCGCGACGCGGCCGACGCGGCCGCCTGGGGCGAGTTCGCCGAGGTGTACGGGCCGATCATCCGCGGCTACTGCCGCCGTCGCGTCCTCCAGCCGGCCGACGCCGACGACGTCGCCCAGGATGTCCTGGCCCGGGTGGCGCGGGCGATCGGCACGTTCCGCTATCAGCCGGACCGGGGCCGGTTCCGGGACTGGCTCGGGACGGTCACGCGGAACCAGATCACCCGGTTCCTCGAGGTCCGCGGCCGCGAGCCGCGGGCTTCCGGCAACGACGACGCGGCGGCCCTCCTCGAGACGTCATCGGAGGATCCGGAATGGTCGGCCGAGTTCCACGCCCGCATCCTGGAGGCGGCCCTGGGTCGCATCCGGCCCGACTTCGAGCCGACGACCTGGGACGCCTTCACGTCGATCTGGGGCGCCGGCCGGCCGGCGCCCGAAGTGGCCCGGGAGCTCGGCCTGACCATCGACGCGGTCTACGCCGCCAAGTCGCGCGTCCTGCGGCGGCTCCGCGACGAGGTGCTGGCCCTGGCCGAGGACCTGCCCCTCATCGCCCCGCTCCCCTGAGCGGCGAGGGGGGCCGGCGCCGATGATCACCTGCCCGCCCGGCGAGATGCTCCTCGACCTGCTCCATGGCGCGCTGCCGGCGGACTCGGCCTCGGCGGTCCGCCTCCACGTCGAGGGGTGTGGATCCTGCCTGGACGCGCTCGACCGCCTCACCGACGACCCCGACCTCGCCCACTGGATCGAGGCGGGCCTGGGCGACCGCGGCCGCCCCGCGCTCCGCGCCGCGATCAGCGGGGTCGGGCCGGACGGCGGCGGCCGGCCGCGGGCCCTCGGCGGCTACGAGATCGAGGCCGAGGTCGGCCGCGGCGGCATGGGCGTCGTCTATCGCGCCCGCGACCGGGCGCTCGACCGCGTCGTCGCCCTGAAGGTCCTCCGCCCCGACCTCGACGACGACCGGGCCCGCCGCCGGTTCGTCCGCGAGGTCCGCGCCGCGGCGGCCGTCGAGCACGACCACATCGTCCGCGTCTACGCGACGTCCGACCCGGCCGAGGAGCCGCTGTTCTTCGCGATGGAGTTCGTCGGCGGTCCCAGCCTGTCCCGGCGGATCCGGGCCGAGGGCCGGCTGGCGCCGCGCGAGGCCGCCGAGCTGGTCGCCCAGGCGGCCGACGGCCTGGCGGCGGCGCACGCGGCGGGCCTGGTCCACCGCGACGTCAAGCCCGACAACATCCTGATCGACGCGGCCACCGGGCGGGCCAAGGTGGGCGACTTCGGCCTGGCGCGGCTCGCGGCCGACCCGTCCGACCTGACCCGCAGCGGCGTCGTCGCCGGCACACCCGCCTACCTGAGCCCCGAGCAGGCCCGCGGCGACGCCCACACCGGGGCCCCGGTCGACGTCTACGGCCTGGGCGTCACGCTCTACGAGTGCCTCACCGGCGAGGTCCCGTTCCTCGGGGCGCCGCACATGGTCGTCCAGCAGATCCTCCACGACGACCCGCGCCCTCCGCGCCGGCTCAACGACGCGATCCCGCGCGACCTGGAGACCATCTGCCTGAAGGCCATGGCCCGCGAGCCGCACCGCCGCTACGCCTCGGCCGGCGCCCTGGCCGCCGACCTCCGCCGCTGGCTCGCCGGCGAGCCGATCCGCGCCCGGGCCGTCGGCCCCATCGAGCGCGGCTGGCGGCTGGCCCGCCGCCGGCCGCTGTCGGCGTCGCTCGCCGCCGCCCTGGCGATCGCCCTGGTCGCCGGCACGACGACCTCCGTCGTCCTCTGGCGCCGGGCCGAGGCCAACCTCCGCGCCGCCGGGCGCGACTACCGTCGCGCCCGCGACGCCGTGGACAAGCTGTATGTCAAGCTCTACACCAACGGCCTGCTCAACCAGCCGGCCCTGCAGGCGGTCCGCACCGAGATCGCCCGCGACGCCGTCGCCTACTATCGCGAGTTCCTCCGCGACCACGGCGACGACCCCGCGCTCCGCGCCGACGCCGCCCGGGCCAGCTACGCCTCCGGCAAGCTCATGTACGACACCGGCGACCGGCGCGAGGCACTCGACTCCCTCCGCCAGGCCGAGCCGCTGCTCGAGGAGCTGGGCCGCGCCGAGCCCGGCGACCTGTCGCATCGGTTCGACGCCGCGCGGTGCAAGGACCTGATCGCCGTGCTGACCGCCAACCTCGGCCTCGGGCCCGAGGCCCTCGCGGCGCATGGCCGCGCCGTGGCCGCCTATCGCGACCTGGCCGCGGCCGATCCCGGCAACCCCAGGTGGCGACGCATGGTCGGCCACGCGCTGGGCAACCTGGCCAACACCCACTATAGTGCCGGCCGCATCGAGGCGGCCCGGGCGATCTACCAGCAGGCCCGCGCGCAATTCCAGTCCCTGCTCGACACCGACCCGGGGAACGCCGACTACCGGCGTGACCTGGCGTTGACCCTGCACAACTTGGCCCAGACCGCCGACCTCGCCGACCGGCCGGCGCTGTTGCGCGAGGCCCTGGCCATCCGCGAGGCCCTGGCCGCCCAGGATACCGCGACCGAGTACGAGCGGCGGAACGTGGCGCGGACCCGCGAGAAACTGGGTTGGTGCCTGCATGCTTCCGGGCGGGACGCCGAGGCCCTGCCACTCCTCGTCCCCGCGTGCGACGAGCTCCGCCGGATCTCCCGCGGAAGTCCCGATCGCGTCGACTACGCGCTCGACCTGGCCGAGGCCTGCAAGGACCGGGCCGCCCCCCTGCTGGCCCTGGGGCGACCGGCCGAAGCCCTCGCCTCCGCCGCCGAGGCCCTGGAGTCCCTCGCCCGGCCCGCGCGCGTTCGACCCGGAGAACCGGTACGTCCTGGAGCTCCTGGCCAATTCCCACGGCGCGGCCGCGTACGCCCACGCGGCGCTCGGCCACCCCGACGAGGCCCTCCGCGCCCGACGCGCGGCCATGTCACTGCTCGAGCGCCTCGCCCGCGAGCGGCCCGACGACATCGACGTCCGCACGGAACTGGACGGCCACCGCAAGGCGATCGCCGCCGCGGAGGCCCGGGACCATCCCCGCGAGTGATCCGATCCCCGTCGACGAACCGAGCCCCGCGCAGACCCCGCCGCCGCATTGCGGCCGCCTGCAGCCGCCGAAGGACGGCGCACCCGAGTCGCCGCAGATCGGCGGGTCGCCGGCGCGGCCGCGGCCGGTCTGCGCCGCCGGGACGCTGAACGGCTTCGGCGGGACGGAGCCCCGTCGGATCACGGAGCTCCCTTGAACTCCGTGATCCATTCGGGAGGTACGAGACGATCAAAGCGCCTATCCCAGTAGACCCGCGGCGCTGGTCATCGCCCCGTCCGTCGCCTGCCAGCTCCAGTCCAGACCCACCAGCCCGTCATGTTCGATCAATCCGAGTCGCCACAGCTCGCGGAAGACGCCGGCTGATGCCCATTCCTGCGAGATTCTACCCCGATCGACCAGGTCGCCACCTGGGGCTGATTCGATATGATGGATGCAGTCCGCCCCCCAACCACCCCGGACCCCTCATGTTGTGCAGCGCGTTCCTCTATATATAGGATGTATCAGCTTTGCAAATTCATAAACGCACTTTCGGAAAGTGAACGCGATTTTTTGCTGCAAGCGTCAGGCACCGAAGCCTTTAAAATATTTTCCCCTTCTTCAAAGATTTTCCGAGAACGGAACCGTTCGGAACGTCCCGCCGGCCTGGGGAGGGTCAGGGACGGGTGGAAATCAGGTGGCCTCGACCGACTGGGCGTCGGGTTCGCCCGGTGTTTTGTCGGTCATGATCTCCGGCAGGAGGCTCTCGCGGCCGGGGCGGGTGATCAGCATCGGGACCTCGAGGTGGTGGCGGACGCGGTCGACGGTCTGGCCCAGCAGCAGGTCGCGGACGAGCCCGTGGCCGTGCGAGCCGACGACCAGCAGGTCCACCGGGTCGCGCTTCAGGTGGGTGACGAGCTGCGCCGGCGGGGTCGGGTCCGTAGAGCAGGACCTGGCGGGCGGGGATGCCTCGCTGGACCAGGGTGTCGACCAGGCCCTGGAGGTAGCGCTCGTCGGCGCCGGTCTCGCGGTCGGCCGTCTCGGGGCCGAGGACGCGCGTCATCGCCGTATCCACCACGTGCAGCAGCACCAGTTCGCTGGGCGTCGCCTGGGTCATCGCCACGCCCAAGCGCCGGTTGAGGATCTCGGCGTCGGCCGGGTCGTGCTCGAGCGCCACGCCGATCCGACCCAGCGGCCGGGGCCGGAGCGCCTCCTTCCAGTCGAGCTCGACGCTCGGCTTGGGCAGCCACAGCGGCGACCGTCGCGCCAGCGGCTTGATCGCCACGAAGGCCAGCAGGATCGCCGCCCCGCCCGCCACGGCGATACAGCCCGCCGCCGACGATCCACTGGAGCGGGATCGGCCCGACCCGCCGCCCCGACTCGGCCGCCAGGGCGATCCATTCGCGGATCTTCATCCCGACCAGCATGGCATTGAGTCCGACGATGATCGCCGCGGCCGTCCAGGCCAGGATCTGGCCCCACCAGGGCGTCGCGAACTCGCCCATGTTCCGCCGGTTCGACGTGAAGTGGATCAGCGGGATCACCGCGAACGAGAGCTGCAGGCTGAGGATCACCTGGCTGAGGACCAGGAGCCCCTGCGTCGCCTTGTCGCCGGCCAGCGAGATCACCACGACCGCCGGCACCAGGGCCAGCAGCCGCGTCACCAGCCGACGGAGCCACGGGCGCCATCCGCAGGTGCAGATAGCCCTCCATCACGATCTGGCCGGCGAGCGTCCCGGTCAGCGTCGAGCTCTGCCCGGCACATAACAGGGCGATGCCGAACAGGATCGGCGCGGTGCCGCCGAGGAACGTCGGGCAGAGAGCTTGTAAGCCTTCTCGATGCTGGCCACCTCGATGCCATGGCGTTTGAACACCGCCGCGCTGACGACCAGGATCGCCGCGTTGACGAAGAACGCCAGCGTTCAGCGCGATCGCCGAGTCGATCAGGTAATACCGGCACGCGGCCGCCTTGCTCTCGCCGGTCCGGTCCCGATCCGCCGCGTCTGCACGAGCGCCGAGTGCAAGTACAGGTTGTGCGGCATCACCGTGGCGCCCAGGATGCCGATCGCCACGTACAGCGGCCCCGTCCGGCAGGCGTCGGCCCAGGCCCGTCGCCACGCCGCCCCAGTCGGGCCTCGCCAGGAAGATCTGGATCAGGAAGCAGCCGCCGATCGTCGCCACCAGCGCCAGGATCACGGCCTCAACCTGCCGCATCCCCCACCGCTGAAGGTACAGCAGCAGGAACGTGTCGAACGCCGTCGACCAGGCAGCCCCACAGCAGCGGCAGGCCGAACAGGAGCTTCAGCGCGATGATCGTCCCGAGGATCTCCGCCAGGTCGGTCGCCGCGATCGCGATCTCGGCCAGCAGCCACAGGACCGCGTTGACCCGCGGCGAATACTCGGCCCGGCACGCCTGCGCCAGGTCGTGCCCGGTCACCACGCCCAGCCGCGCCGCCAGCGTCTGGAGCAGGATCGCCATCATGTTGGACATCAGCAGGACCCAGATCAGCGCATAGCCGAACTGGGCTCCCCCCTCCAGGTCCGTCGCCCAGTTCCCCGGGTCCATGTAGCCGACGCTCACCAGGTACGCCGGGCCCAGGAACGCCAGGAATTGCCGCCAGCCTCGCTTCTTGCCGCGCGGCGACGGAACGCCACGAGTCCCATGCACTTCGTCCAGCGATCGCCGTTCCGGCGAGATCCCCTGCGCCATCGCCATGCTCGGTCCGCCTCGTCCGTCCGCGACTCGTCTTTGTCGTCCCACCCGCCGGAAACACTGCATACCACTCACCATCACTCTTATAGCCAGGATTTCCGTTTTCTCCAAGTCCGATTTCCGTCTCGTGAAAATTTATTTTTCGGATGCCCAAAAACGGTTTCCGGGAAAATCGACAAATCGGCTGTCCGAATCGCGCCGCTCCGGCGTAAAGGTCTTAGAATTGCGTGAGACACCTCAAGAGGCAGGCAATCCCAGACGGGCACCGACGAGGAGACAGCCATGAGACGCGCGATAGGTTCGACCCTGGCGGTGATGCTGGTCGTGGCGATGGGTCAGGTCGCACGGGCGCAGGCTCCATCGGCGTCGGGGGCCGGAGCGTTCGGGCCCGAATATACCCAGGCCCCGCCGTCCAACAGCCTGGTCCTGGATCGCTGGTGGATGTTGGAGGCGACTCCCGCCGTCGGCCCGATGCTGCCGCAGGCCGCGGCGCCCTCGACCGAGAACGCCGCCCCGCGGTCGCGGGCCGTCGTCCGGGGTCGCACGAGCCGGTCGCTGTCCCGCGCCGCGAGTCGTCGGGTCGCCCGCGGCGCCGATCCGATGACCGTCAATCTGCCGACCGGCTCGCTCGCCTGGCCGGGCGGCACGACGGTCCCGCTCTATTCGCCCGCCGATCGGTACTCGGCGTATGGCTTCGGCTACGCCGTCAGCCCCTACGGCTCGATGGACTACGGATCAGCCTACAAGGGGATGGCCTGGGGCAACTGAGCCTCAGCCAGTCCGCATCGAAATTCGCCGGGACCGGTCCGCGAATCGCCCCCGGGCGGTTCGGGCCGGTCCCTTGTACTTGATCGAACGGCCGCCGGGAGATCGCACCGGCCGTCGCGCGGGTATAATAGCGGGGGTCCTTTCGGTCGAGGGTGGGCGGTTCGCCGGAAGGCGAAGGGAGGGTCGCATGCGGGGTCATTCCATGTGGAAGCGGTCGGCCGGGGCAATCCTGGCGGTCGCGATCGGGGTTGGGGTCGGTGCGCAGGCCGGCCGCCGCCCAGGGCGTGGCCCCGACCGGCGGATATGTGAGCTCCTACCGCGTCAGCGACTACTTCGCGGCCCCCGGTTGGTACGGCACCAGCTACGGGTTCGCCAGCTACGGGTTCCCGCAGACGTATTCGGTGTTCTCGGCCTACCCGGGTCCGTCGTATGGGAACAATTACCCGCCCTACGGCCTGTTGCCGGGCCGCTTCGGCGTCGGCCTCTGGCGGCCGGGATACGTGGCGCCAGGCTATGTCTACGGGGCCTCGTATTATCCCTCGTCCGGCTTCTCGTACCGGACCTTTCCGGTGATGTACGGCACGGCCGGCCGGTCGATGGACCCCGCCCCGCCGTTCGGCTACTATGCGCCGGCGATCGGACCGGGCCCCGACCCCAGGCCGGCCGCCCTGTACGGTTATTGAGCCGGCGGGCCGGGCCAGCCGCGCCCAGCCGGCTCGCTCGACGAGACCCCGGCCCTCATCCATCGTTCATCAGCAAGGACGAAGGTGCATGGAATTCCCTCCCCTGGCTCGCGTCCGGCAGTCGATCCCGCAACCCACGGTGGAGGACGTGCCGGGCACCGTCCGCGAGCGGATCCGCTCGAGCCGCCTGCGCGAGCGGGTCCAGCCCGGCGGCACGATCGCCGTCGGGATCGGCAGCCGGGGTATCCACGGGATCGACAGGGTCGCGCGGGCGATCGTCAACACGCTCCGAGAGATGGATTACCGGCCCTTCATCGTCGCGGCGATGGGCAGCCACGGCGGCGCGACCGCCGACGGCCAGCGCGAGCTGCTGGCCGGCTACGGCGTGACGGCCGAGGCGATGGGCGTCCCCGTGAAGACGGACATGGACACCGTCGAGCTGGGGACGAACCCCGTCGGCCTGCCGATCTACTTCGACCGCAACGCCTACCAGGCCGACGGCATCGTCCTGGCGAATCGCGTCAAGCCGCACACCGACTTCCGCGGCGTGCACGAGTCGGGCGTGGTCAAGATGCTGGTCATCGGCCTGGGCAAGCGCGAGGGCGCCAGCCAGGTCCACAAGCTGGGCATCCGGGGCCTCTGCGAGGTCCTGCCGGCCGTCGGTCGCACCCTGGTCGCGAAGACCCCCTTCGCCCTCGGGCTGGCGATCCTCGAGAACGCCGATGACCGCACCGCCGACATCGTCGCGCTCGAGCCCGAGACGATCTTCGACGAAGAGCCGAAGCTGCTCGAGCGTGCCCGGGGCCTGATGGGCCGGCTGCCGTTCGACCAGATCGACGTCCTGATCGTCGGCGAGCTCGGCAAGAACTACTCCGGCGCCGGCATGGACCCGAATGTCATCGGCCGGCTCTATGTCGAGACCCAGCCCGACTTCGAGCGGCCGATGGTCACCCGGCTGGCCGTCCTCGACGTCTCGGACGAGAGCCACGGCAACATCGTCGGCATCGGCTTCGCCGACCTGACGACCGAGCGCCTGGTGAGCCGGATGGACCCAGTCCCGTTCCGGATCAACACCCTGACCTCCTGCTGCCTCGAGCGCTCGCGGATCCCGATCACCCTGCCGACCGACCGGGACGTGGTCCGGGCGGCGATCGACACCTGCTGGCGGATCGACCCCGCCGAGGCCCGGGTGGTCGTCATCCCCAACACGCTCGAGCTGACCACGCTCTGGGTCTCGCGTCCGCTCGAGGCCGAGGTCCGCGCCCATCCCCACCTGTCGCTCGAGACCGGCTACCTGCCGATGCCGATCGGCGACGACGGATCGCTCGACCAGGTCAGGCTCTTCCCCGACAGCGTCCTCGCCCTGCGGCATTCCGCGGCGCGGGCCTGATGGCGCGAGGGCTCGCCGCGTCTCACCGCTCCGGTTCGGCGGCCTTGGCGGCGGGCACGTACAGGTTCCCCTTGCGGTAGAAAGTCATCGGCACGCCCACCACGTCGCCGACCTTCTTCCCTTCGAGCATCGCCCCGATCGTCTGGGCGGCCTTCGTGGTATATCTCTCGACCGAGCGGTCGGCGAACGCGTGGACGCGCGACATCAGCTCGGGCGCCCGGGCGTCGTACGGCGCGAAGCCGCCGAACAGGAACTCGGGGCGGCCGGCCCGGTGCCACTCGACATACACCGCCTGGCCGCCGGCCATGCCATATCCGTCGTCGGCCAGCAGGATATCGATCTTGGGATCCGCCTCCAGCGCCTTGCGGAGCGCCTCGGTCGCCCTGTCGGAGCCCTCTTCGAAGGCGATGACCTGCACGGGCTTGCCCGCCGCCTTGATCGGGTCGAGCATCGAGGCCAGGCAGCGGTCAACGTAGGGGTCATCGGTTCGATGATGCAGGAAGATCGCGCGGCCGGATTTGGCGCGGTGGAGGCTCCGGTCGGCCTGGAGTAACTCGGCGGCGACCTGGCCGCCCACCTCGGCGATCGCCCGATACTCGAGCCGCGGGATCGACCGGCCGTCGCGAGCGGGCACGGAGCGGTCGAGCAGCAGGACGGCGACGCCGCGTCCGACGGCCTCGTAAATCGCGTCGGCCACGGCGGGGTCGTCGAGCGGCTCGACGATGAGGCCGCCGATCCCGCGTCCGGCGGCCGACCGGATCGCGCCGGCCAGCCGCTCGCGCGACGCCGGCTCGCCCGCCGAGGGGTGGTCCACCCGGGAAACGATCCGCATCTTCCCCAGCTCGCGGCGGAGTGCCCGGGTGAGGTAGTCGCGATCGGTGTCGGGCGGACGCGCCAGGATCAGCTCGACGATTGCGGCCGAGCCCTCGGGCCGCCGCGAGGCGCCCTCGCCGCGGGTCGAGCGGGGGCCGGTCCTGTCGGCCGGGGCCGGATCCTTCGCGGCCCCGCCCGTCACAATCGGCCCGGCCGAGTTCGGCGCCGAGGCCGGGGGCGGCGGCACGAACGACCCGGAATCGCAGCCTGGGAGCCCGGCCGAGGCGCCCAGGATGGCCGCCACGACCGCCGCGATGATCCCGCCCTTTCGCAGCCCGACGCTCGTCTTCAAGGAGGTGTTCCTCAGGATGATCCTTACGCGACGATCGGGCCGGCACCCCGGCCCCGACCGGTCCAGCCTAACGGCCACGCCCGGCTCGCGTAAAGATCGCGCGGGCCGCGAGGCGTGCCGGACCGATCCCGGTTCGATTAACCGCCATGTAGCCGTTCACGGCCCAGAACATTTTTGTACAGTAGGCTCGTAGAATCTGCTGTATGAATCCTCACCCGCCGATCCCTGAATCGCTCCGGGTTATCATCCCACCGAAAGCCCAAGCCGCCCTCTTGGCCGCCTTCGCATCTCTGGGGCGACGTATCGAGGAGTTGGAGGCGCGGCTCAACAAGAACCACACAAACTCCTCGAAGCCACCCTCGTCCGACACGCCCGCCATGAAGGTCAAGCGGCGGCCGCCTGCTCCGCATTCCGGGAGAAAGCCGCGGTGGTCAGCCCGGCCACAAGTGACACACTCGGGCGCTGGTCCCGACTGAACAACTTCGCGAGTCCTTCGAGATCAAGCCGAGGCATTGCGGGGGCTGTGGCGCCTGGCTCCGAGGTGAAGACCCCGATCCGCTGCGGCACCAAGTCGCCGAGATTCCGTCCGCCCCGACGTCGATGAATATCGACTCCATCGACTAACTTGCTCCTGCTGTGGGGCCGTCACCCGCGCTGAACTCCCTGCGGGCATACAGGCCGGGTCGTTCGGCCCCGCCTGCGCGCGATCCTGGCCATGTTCGCCGGCTCGTACAGGCTCGCGAAGCGGTCGATCCAGCAACTGGCCTCCGACCTGTTCGGCCTGGACTTGTCGCTGGGGATGATCTCCAAGCTGGAGCGCCGCGCCGCCACTGTTGGCCTCTCGCCGTGACCAACCGGTTCCGATCCATTTATGAGATGCCAGGTGACAGGGTCACCGATCGGACGCGATCGACTCCAGGAATCCCCATCTCGCGCACTACCGGGATCTCAACCGCTCCGCTGGCCGAGCGAGCGGCTCCGAAGCATCGAGCTGTGACCGAAGCGCCTTGTCGAGTAGGGTGACGCGACCGTCGGCGAGCCCCGACGGTGTTCCCCAGAAGTTCCGCCGGGCGTCAACGCGGGCCTTCGCCGCCGCGATGGCGATCTCAGTGGTGCCATTGTCCCGGATCGTGTTGTCGCGCAATTGAACCCCGTACTCGCCCTCATCGGATGCGATCTTGAAATCAGAGCCGGCGTTGCCGACGGCGATGCCGCCCTTGACGGCCCTCTCCACGGTCGAGTCGCGGACCGCGAGGCGATAGCGGCCCCTGGCGAATGGCCCCTTGGCGAGGACCGACGGCGCGAGCCAGATGTTCTGGGCCTCGCCCCGGAACCCGTCCACGAACCCGGCGTCCCGGATGACGCTCCGTTCCACGTCGATCGAGACGAGGCTCTCGTGGGCCCGCGCCGGATCAGACGGGGGTAGGTTGAGGATCGTCCCTTCGAGGTTCATCTGGGCCGCCTTTTCGAGCGTGGAATCGCGGATCTCGATCTCGACCGTGGCAGGGACCATCGCCGCCACTCCAACGACGCCGTCTTGGCCCGATTCGCCCGACGTCGATCGCTCGATCCGGGCCTTGGCCTTCGCATCGGCGGCCGCGAAGGCGAGGATGTTGCGCCCCTGCCGGCTCATGCGCGCCGTGACGACACTGTCCGCCACCTCCAGCGCGGACTCCGAAGCTTTCCCATCGGCGAATGCCACCATCCCCATGTCGAACAGCGGGGGTATAAGGGTCCCGCCCTCGGTGCGAGTGTGGCCGACGACCAGGCGGCTCCGCCCTCCCTTCAGCGCGAAGGCACCGATGCCGATGCCGGCGGCCTTCTTGACGCTGCACCGCAAGAGATGATTCTCGGTCGCCCTTCCGGGTTGAGCCGAGATGAGCAGGATGCCGGCATGCGAGATCCGACCGAGAAGGCTCACCTCGGTCGTGGTGAGGCCGGCGGACTGATTGGCACCTTCGACCTCGACGCGGAGGAGGCAGGCCCCGGAGACGTCGACTCCGAGGACTCCGCTCGCCCAAGTTCGTTCGATGCGGACATCTAGGACCTTGCAACCTTCGGCCAGCACGACGCCGTTGCCGCCGTTATGGTCGGCATTCGTGTTTGTAATCGCCGGCTGGCGACCGCCATCGGCCAGGCCGATGAGCGTCTGGCCCCGCTTGAGCACCACGCCGCCCTCGAACGGGTCGTCACCCGCCAGGAGGATGATCAAGTCGCCGGCCTCGGTGACGGCGTCGAGTCTAGTCGACGAGCCGATCGGGCTGGCTGCGCTCGTGCCGTCACCGGATGCCTTCGCTCGGGCAAACCACACGGCTGCGGCCGTAGAAGCTGGCGACAATGTGACGGCTCCGCATGCCAGGAGCGAGACGCCAAGGACCATGGCGATCTCCGGCGGCCTGCCGATCCGGTACCGTTTGTCCCGGTGAAGCCGGCCGTCAACGATATCTTGTGCCGCCATATCAGTCCCCCCGGTGGGATCGAGCGTTCAGGCGAGACATTGCCCCGCCAGTCGCGGAAGAAAGCCAATCGCTCGGGGGTGTACGAAAGGGCGGAGCAAAGCGAGCAATTCGTTGATCGCGGCAGTCCAGCTCGTTCGGCTGGCCTACCGTAAGCGACCGGAGCGGATGCGGTCGGTGTTCGAGACCGGTCGTCAACGCGGCCGCGACGTGCTGGTGCCCCTGGAGTCCTTGATTCGCTTGGACCCGGAAGGCGCAACGGCTTTGAGTCCGCTCGCGTGAGAGACACAAGAGGGCCATATCCCCCGTCAACGCCGTGAACGGCTACACCGCCAGGATCGGCCCGGACGAGAGTCGCCATGGCCCTTTGCGCCGTCGCCGGCTCAGTTGGCCTTCGGATTCAGGCTGGAAGAGCCGGGCAAGGGCGGCAGCGCCGCGGTGCTCTGGCGGGCGGGTGTCGCCAGCTTGCCGGCGACCTTGCGGACGGCCTCGGACTGGTCCGAGTGCGCCATGTCCGCCAGCCGCTTCCGCACGGCCTTCGAGGGCAGGTTGGCCATCGCCTCGACGGCCGAGATCCGCACCATCTCCTCGTGGTCCCGCGAGAGCTGGATCAGCCAGAGCGCCGGGTCAACGTCGGTCCGGTCCTTGAGCAGCGGGATTACCGACAGCCGCTGCTGCGGGTCCGGGCTGAAGATCAGGCCGCCCAGGCTGATCTGCTCGTTGCTGAGCCCGCGCACCTTGAGGACGTTCCTGACGGCCTCGCGGATCGTCGGCTCGGCGTCGTGCAGCCGGGTCAGCAGCATGTCGTCGGTCAGCAGCAGCCCACGCCTCGCGAACGTGTCGATCGTCTTCCTGCGGACCTCCTTGACCGGGTTGTCGAGGTAGGCCATGGCCGGCAACGCGGCATCGTCGATCGGCAGGGCGCCCAGGCAGGCCACGGCCGCCATGATCGTGTGAGCGTCGCGATGCCCCAGGCAGCGGATCACCGGGCCATAGAGCTGCTCCTTCCATCGGACCAGCGACGTCTCCTCGATCGGCGTGAGCGACCGGCCGGGCAGCCAGACCCACATCTTGGCGACCTCTTCGAGCGCCACGATCCGCAGCGAGGGGTCCGAGTCGGTCATGCTGGCGCTGAGCAGGTCGTGGAGTTTCGGCAGGGCCTCGGCCCAACGCGACGGCGCCGGCTCGATCGAGAATCGGTCGAAGATCCGGCAGGCGATGCTCAGGGCCAGCGGGCGGCCGGCTGGCTTGTAGCCGAGGAAGCCGCTCCGCAGGCCGTCGAGGACATCGAGCCAGCCCGCGACTTCCTCTTCGGGACAGGCGATGCTTGGGGCATCCGGGGCCGGAGTGATCCGCCTCTGGAGCGCCACCAGCGCCCCCGGATCGCTGGCCTTCGCCGCCGCGGCCAGATCGGCCAGCGAGCTCTTCTCGTCGAGCACGACCCCGGCCGCCTCGACCCCGGCGGTCCGCGCGCCCGGGAACCCGTGCTTCACTCCCATCACGACGACCGCCAGGACCCCGGCACAACCCAGGATGCCCGCGACCCATCGGCCCGCGCGACGCCGCTCCGGCATGGCTGCCTCCCTGCAACTCATCGGATCCTCTACCCGCCGGCGCCGATTCGGGCCAATCCCGCGTGCCGCGCTCCTCGCGACTCGCGGACCCGAGGCGCCCCGGCGTGCTCCTCGCGGCGACATCTTAGTCGCACGCCCAAACCGGACAAGAGCAGTCTGCCGGCGTCCTGCCGCGCGGCAGTCTGCCGATCGCCCCGGTCAATCCGGCCTTCTTGCCCGTTCTCCTCCGAAACGTTCCATGGATTTCCCTGGTGGATCGTTTAGACTATTGGCACTCATCGCTCGCATGCGTTCATGGGTCGGATCGTCGTCGATGCCGTTCCACGGCCAGGGCCGGGGGTTGGACATGATCATCGTCGTGAAGTGTCCGGGCTGCAAGAAGCCGTACGAGCTGGACGGGGCGCTGGCCGGGAAGAAGTCGCGGTGCCGGCAATGCGGCGAGATCTTCCGCATCCCGGTCCCGACAGCTCGGATCGTCGAGCCCTCCCAACCCGAGGCGTCCCGCGCGGCGTCGGGCTCGGCGCCGTCCTGGATCGCGACCCCGGTCGTCGACGCGCCCGCGGCCGCGCCGGCGACGGCCCGTTCGGCCCGGCCCGCCGCCCTCGAGCCCGCTCCCTTGCCGCGGACCTCGCCGCAACCTCCGGCCAGCACGGCCTACCGGGCTCCGGCCCCGACCGCCAGGCCCGCTCCCTCGGGGTTCGACGACGACCTGCCCCCGCCGCCGAGGGCCGGCTATCGGCCCAAACCCCAGCGCCGCACCGGCCCGGCCCACCGCGGCGGCGACACCGACGCCGGGATTAATGCCCTGCTCTGCTTCCTGGCCCTCGACGTCGTGCTGACGCTCGGCATGTATCTCTATATCGTGCTCGTCGAGACCGACGCCAAGCGCGCGTCCGCCATCTACGGACTCGGGACCGGCGTGACCTTCATCATCGCCGGCATCCTGGCGCTCTGGGGCGGGATCTGGCTGCTGTCGATCGCCTTCAGCGAGGACGCGATCAAGGGATTGCTCTGCATGCTCGTGCCGGGCTATGCCCTCTTCTATGTTGCCAGCCGCTGGGACGAGCGGCGCGGAACGCTGTTCCTGAGCTCCAGCCCGGTCCTGGCGCTGGTCATCAACCTCGCGCTCGCCTGGCTGGTGGCCGCCTCGATCCGCGAGCGGACGCCGCCCCCGGGCATCGGGCCCGGCAGCGAGGCGCCGAACGTCGCCAGCGACCCGGCGGCACCCGACCCCACGGTGCCGAACCCGGTCCCCGATGGCCCGGTCCCGTCGGCCCCCGCCGGGGTCTCGACCTCGGGTCGCAAGGCCGACGCCGCGCAGGTCCGCCGGGCCGAGCAGTTGATCCGCAAGGGCCTGGTCGTGATGCAGAGCCTCAACCGGACGCTCGCCACGATCCACAACGAGGTGTCGTTGCGTCAAGCGGCCCAGTCGTTGCAATTCTCGACGATGTTCAGCCGGGTGAAGCTTCATAAGCCCAGGAACCTCGACCTCGGCCCGAACGAGGTCGTCGCGCTCAAGCACCGCGTCGGCGGCGAGATCCAATCGACGTTCACCGACTTCAAGAACCAGCTCCTGCGAATCAAGTCGATCCCCGGCGTCGGCGACGGGCTCGACATCAGCAACCTCTCCAAGTTCGACGAGATCGTCGCCCTCTGGTCGCTCCAGCCGGGCGAGGAGCAGGTGCCCGAACTCGTCGAGCCCCCGGCGCCGGCACCCCGGTTCGGCCAGCGAGGTTTCACTCCGGGCGGACCGGGGGACATGCGACCGGGCGGCAACCCGTTCCCGTCCAGCGGCCCACGCAACTTCCCGACCGGCCCGTCCGGGCCTCCGAGCGACTTCGGCAGGGTGCCGATGTCCTCGAACATCGTCGAGCAGGCCGACCGCGATCTCCAGTCGATGCGCCAGGCCTGCGGCGACCGGGCGGCGTCGCTGATCGTCAACGGCCTGCCGGTGGGCGGCAACGCGCCGCCCCTGCATGTCACCCAGGCGATCGCCAAACGGATCCAGGAGCTCGCGCCGGAGGTCGCCTCGATGCGCGGGGCGACGATCGGCGACCGCTACGAGCAGGCGTTCGGGCCGGTCAATGACGTGCAGGCGCTGGCGCTCAAGATCGACTTCGGCGCGGTGAAGATCAAGGGCGCGCGGATCGAGGTCAACCTCGACCCGAAGTGGGCGGCCGGCGTCCCGCGAGACTCCGCCGCGGCGAGGACCGCGACCGCCGGCGGCCTCAACAAGGCCGACGATCCCGAGGTTCCCGCCAACGCCGACGGCGTGACGCGGTCGCTGATCGAGCTGAAGTCGTCCGACCCGTGGAAGCGTCGGCGGGCGATGGATCGGCTCCAGCGCACGAATGCCGACGGCCGGGTCAACCAGGTCGTCGCGGCCCTGGTCCCGCAGCTCGAGGGGGATGACGCCGGGCTGGCCAGCGAGGCGGCCAAGGCGCTGGGAGTCTGGCGATCGCCCGAGGCCATGACCGCGCTGATCGGCCGGATGGGCGAGAACCGGCACTTCGTCCGCAGCGACTCGATCAAGGCCCTGGGCAAGTACAAGGACGTCAAGGCCGCCCAGGCGATCGCGTCGGTGATCAAGCAGGACATCTTCGCGACCGAGGAGGCGCTCAAGGCGATGGGTCCGACGGCCGAGCCGGCGGTGATCCCGCAGTTGCGCAACCCCGACTCGCAGGTGCGGTCCCGCGCCTGCCGCGTCCTCGCCGAGATCGGCGGCCAGGCGACGCTCGTCGAGATGCAGTCGCTGCCGTCGGACCCCGACTTCGGAGTCCGGGTGGCCGCGCAGGACGCCTGGAAGCAGATCGTCGCCCGCGTCGGCCCGCCGCCCCGGAACGCCCGCGGCAAGGCCGGGACGGCTTCCGGCAAGCCCGGCGGTGCCGGTCGCTGAGGAAATCCTCGCCCCGGCGCTCGAGGCAGCGCTGAGCGAGCGCCTCTGCCGGTCCTCATCATCGCAAGTGACGCCCGCTACCGGACTGGTAACCGGTGGCAATGGGCCTGGGAGAATCGTCCGCAGATGACGCAGATGGACGCAGATCCGATCCTGGCCCGTCCCGTTCGGCTCGTTCGACCAGTGCTGACGCGGCTCCCGTCAACAATGACCTCGCGGTTTCTTCCATCTGCGTCCATCTGCGTCCATCTGCGGACAATTCCCGGCTCGGTGTCGGCGACGTCCGGGATGCACGGACTCCCGGCCGATTGGCGATCAATCGCGCCGGCCCCGGACGGAGAGCGGCGAAAATTTGGTCGGCGCACGATTCCAGGGTAGAGTTCGAGGAGGAGGTGAACCATGTCCCTCGACTCCCCGGATCCTCGACATCGCGCCAGGCCGTGGGCGATCCTCCTGGCCGTCGTCGCCCTCGCGGCGGCACGCCAGGAGATCCGTGCCACGGATGGGCCCCAGCCGCCCGTGAGCCGCCCCGAGCGGCGTGCGCCCGTGACCCTGCTGCTCGACTGTGCCGTTGACGGTAACTGTCAGGCCGTCGCGCCCGATCGCGACACGCGCAACCCCGACGTGGCCGGCTATCGGTACGCCTACGCCCCATCGCTGGTCCGGGAGGGCGATGCCCTCCACCTGTTCTACTGCTCGCTGGGCGTGCTCACGGACCGGTCCGGAACCTCGCCCGGCGGCGGCGATGCGATCCGCTATACCACCTCCAACGACGGCGGCACCACCTGGTCGCGGCCGATCGTCGTGGTGAAGTTGACCAACCACGACGGCAAGGTCGATCACGATGCCTGCGACCCCTGTACGGTCTTCTTCGATGGTGCATACTACATCTTCTACACCTCCAGCTACATCAACCGACTCGGTCTCACCCAGGGGGCCGTCCAGGTGGCGCGCTCGGACCGGATCGGCGGGCCGTACCTCACGTATACCGAGCGGGGGACCTGGGAAGATACGCCGATCGACCCCCGGCGGATCCTCGAGCCCCGTCGCGAGCGGGCACCCTCCGCGATGTCCACCTATGGCGCCGGCCAGACCGCGCTCGTCGTCAAGGATGGCATCCTAAACCTCTGGTACGTCAACGACTCCGACTCGGACGTCTTGCGGGACGGACGGCGCTCGCCCAGGGAGGAGGTCCTCTTCTCGCAGTCGCGCGACGCGATCCACTGGTCGCCACCGCGGGTCGTCTCGGTCAACCCGGCGGTCGCCTCGATGGACGTCAAGTACGACCCCGGACGCAACCGGTTCCTCATGACCTGGGCCCAGAACCACTCGCGGTGCGCGCGTGTGCTGACCAGCGAGTCTCGCGACGGGCTACGCTGGGACCCGCCGCGGACGCTCATGCCGCCGTCGGCGACCCCGCGCTACGCCAACAACCTCGGCGTCCTGGGGGATCGCAGCGGATGGTTCACCGATCGCACGTTCGTCGCCGTCGCCGCCAACGACGACCAGGCGGCCGACGAGGACTGCGATCCCCCCGCCGGCACGTCGGCCCTGACCCGGCTGAAGCTCGCCGCACCGGCCGGCGACCAGATCTTCCTCACGCCATCCGCCGAGGAGGCCGGACGCCTGGAGCAGGAGGGTTGGAAGCGGCTGAACGTCCCCGGGTGTGTGTTCCCGGCCCCGGATTCCGCGCCGGACTGGTCCCCCTCCACCGCTTCTTCTTCCCGCAGTCCGGCGATCACGTGTACACGACCTCGCTCGGCGAGGGACACCTGGAACGCCAGGGGTACCGCAACGAGGGGATCGTCGGCTACGTGTTCGCCCGACACGTCGCCGGCAGCATCCCCCTGTATCGGATGTATAACCCGGGGACCGGCCAGCACTATTACACCACCAGCCGCATCGAGTACCTGACCTACCCCGAAGTCTGGAAACGAGAGGGCGCCGTCGCCTACCTGGTGGCACCGAAGGCCGAGCCCAACTTCGGGCTCTGGAGCCTCTACCGGTCGGACGTCAACCCGCGCCAGGCCGAACGCCGATCGCCCTGAACAGGACGGAGGCTCGCGCCGGGCCAAACCAGGTTCAAGGTTAAGACCCGACCCCGGAGGTGCTGACCCCGGAGGTGCTCCAGACCTGACCCCGGAGGTGCTCCGGACGCCGCCCGGACTTGCCCGTCGATCCCCCGCGCTCCTCGGACCGTCTCATTTCAAAAGCTCGCCCACGAGGAGGATCGCACTCGGGTAGAAGCTCGTGCCCCGGAAGCGGCCGGGCCTGTCGAGGTCCTTGGCCCGTTCGCCCAGGATCTTCATCCGATCGGGCTGGTCCGGATGGACCTCGACCTTGACCGTGTGGACGACGTCGGGAAGGTCGATGCCGATGGGAAGGACGGCAGGCCGATGGTAGAGGCAGAATGGATCGAAGCGAGAGATGACGCGAGGCGGTCCGTCATCGAGAGTGACGATGACCTGGCCGGAATCGGGACCGACCACGTCATAGATCGCCACGCACGTGCCCTTGAACTTGAAGCGGACCGCGTCGCCCGGATGTGCCCCTCGATCGATCGATTTCATCCGGGCGCCGAAGTGCTTGAACACCTCGTCGGTCTGCAGGTCGAGCGGCACGAAACCCTTCGAGAGCGTCGCCTCCCGGATCGGGATCAGTTTCGCATTCTCGTAGTTGGCGGCCACCAGAGGAACCCCGAGGGTGTGCGGGCCGATCGTCCTCGATGCCTCGGTGAGCGGCTTGAGGGAGCGAACGATCGCCTGGAGGTAGAGTTCGTGGCCGGTCTCCGGGTAGGGGTGGACGCCGTCGGACGCGAAGATCACCCTGTCGCCCTGCGCGGCTTTCTCGGTCGAGGAGCCGGGCAACCTGGCAGCCCAGATGAGCTTGCCTTCCTTCGCGAGTCGCGCGACGTCCATGGCCATGTGAATCGAAGGTATGCCGTAGTGCTCGGCGACCCCTTCCATCGCGCTGGCGGCCCGCGGGAACTTTCCTTCGAGCATCGGCCCGGCCGACGATTCGACGAGCGTATACACGAAGCAGATATCGCAGTTCGGCAGCCGTTTCCACGTCTGCCGGACGATCCCTTCCATGCACTTCTGGATCTGGAGGGGCATCGCGGCGCCGTCGTTCGTGGCGAACTCGATGAAGAGGAGATCGGGCTTGCCGTCCAGCACGTCTTGCTTTAGCCGGTAGACTCCCAGGTCCGATCCGGTTCCCCCGATGGCCGCGTTGATCTCGGAGAATCTCGCGCCTGGATAGGTCGTTCGGAAGTAGGCCAGCGACTTCGGCCTCCAGCCGGGCTGCTCGGTGATCGAGCCGCCGAGGTAGGCCACCCGCACCTCGGTGCCAGGGGTCCTCGCCCTGGCGAGGAAGTTCGGCAACCCCTGGCGGGGACGGCATTCCTTCGCGGCGACCAGCGGAAAGGGCTGGTCCTCGGATCTCGCCGGGAGCCCAAAGAGCCCCTGGAATCCGAGGAGCAAGCCGCCCGCGAGATGCACGAAGGCCAGGCGTCGCGTCATCGATCTCCACTCCAAATGAGCTCGAGGTCTACGTTCGTCGGTGCCGGCCGTCGGTCTCTCCGGCGTGACCCTAGATCACCAGCCGCGCCGATTCGCGGTCGAGGTAGAGCCGGGCGCCCTTGTGGCGGCGGAGGGCGGTGGCCGGGCAGGACTCGTTGATCGGGCCGCGGAGGGTGTTGAGCACGGCGTTGGCCTTGCGCGGGCCGGGGACGATCACCGCGATCGATGCCGCGCGCAACAGCGCGGGGATCGTCAGGGTATAGGCATGGGTGGGAACGTCCTCGAGCCGGGCGAGATGGGCGTCGTGGAGCTGCTGGCTGCGGCAGGCGGCGTCGAGCCGCACGACCTTG
Source organism: uncultured Planctomycetota bacterium (assembly GCA_963771445.1). GTDB lineage: Bacteria > Planctomycetota > Planctomycetia > Isosphaerales > Isosphaeraceae > JAKAUH01. The sequence continues at coordinate 507,382 of CAVYTQ010000014.1, forward strand.
ACTAGGACGGGGTCGAGGAAGTCGGCGACGGGTGGGTCGTTGAACGCCAGGTGGCCGTTCTCGCCGATGCCGGCGCAGACGATGTCGGTCGGCTCGGCGAGCAGGAGCTGCTCGTACTCGAGGCAGGTCGCCAGCGGGCGATCGGTGCGCTCGCCGGGGATCAAACGAAGCTGGTCGGCTGCCAGCGCGGCGAGGCGGAAGATGTGCTCTTGAAGGTATCGCCGAAACGAGATCGGATGATCGGCGTCGATGCCGAGGTATTCGTCCATGTGGAATGCGACCACGCGGGACCAGTCGACATCCCGTCGGGCGACGAGCTCGGCCAGCAGCTCGTCCTGGCTGGGGGCGGCGGCGAAGACGACGTTGGCCCGGCCGACCTCGCGCTGGCGATCGGCGATCGCGCGGGCCACGTGGCCGGCGGCGGCCCGGCCCGCCTGGGCGCGGGTCTCGTAGACGAGGACTTCCAGCTCGTCCGCCGTGAAGCGGGCGATCGTGGTGGGCTCGGACGCCGGCATATCCGTGTTCCTGGCGCGAGGGGTTCGGGTTCCGATCGAGACCGCGCGGGGCACCCGGGCCCCGCCGGCCTTTGCTCGATCGATGGAGCGAGCGATCGAGCGATGGCTCGATCGGCTCGACTGGAACTTACCCCATTCCGCGCCCGGAAGCCAATCGAGGCGACGCGAGCCCGCTGCGGCGGGCTCGGCCGGCTGGGCCGATCAGCAAGGGCAGCTCGCCGCCAGCCGGGGCGTGGCGACCGTGGGCTTGCCGCCGGTTCTGAGCTGCTCGCAGAGCTTCTGGAACTGGTCCACATCGCCGAGCATCGCCTCGGCCAGGAAGGACTCGGTGGGTTCGTCATTCGTCCACTGAAGCTGGTCGTGGCAGACCGACATGTGGTCGATCAGGTCCTTCATCCACAGCAGGGTGTGACGCCGATTTCTCATCAGGGGGGTGCTCCTTCACTCGCCTCTCTGGGAAAGGCGAAACCTCTGAACCGATCGTGAGTCCTAGCCCGAACTCGCATGGTCGGCCGCAACGCTCCGGCGGCCGACCCGGGCTCCGTGTCAGGGGGGGATTTCGCAAAGGTCGTGCCGCTCGCGAGAATCGAGCCGGCGCGGATTCCGAAGCTGTTGTCCGCGGCAAACTTGAGGAAAAATCTTCGCACCCGCGCGGAATCACTTCGGCTTGGTTATCGTTGTAAGGGTTACACGGCCTGTCACCGGCCGGGGGCCGGCTTTGCGTCGGGCGGGTGCGGTCCGCCGCTGGGCAGACGAGGGTCCGGCCGATAGACTGGAGTGGCGGCGAGCACGAGGCGCTGGGAGACCGGGTATGACGGGGTGGCAGACGGCCTCGACCTCATCGACCGACGAAGCGGGCCATGCGCCGGAGCGTTCGCATCTCTGGCCCGATTTCCTGGCGCGCTGGCTGTTCGGCCGGAGCGACGAGGAACGGCTGCCCCGCGTGATCGCCGGCACGTCGGCCCGGTTCCAGAACGTCTGCATCAGCCGAGAGGCCGGCGCCGGCGGCGGCAGCATCGCCCGGCTGGTCGGCAAGCGGCTGGGGTGGAAGGTCTACGACGAAGAGCTGATCGAGGCGATCGCGCACCGGATGGGCGTGCCGCTCGACGAGGTCCGCACGCTCGACGAGCTGGCGCCGAGCGTCGTGGCGGACTGGCTGTTGCCGCTGCGCGAGGAATACTACGCCCCCCAGGAAGCGTATCTCGACCACCTTGCCAAGCTGATCGAGGCGATCGGCCGCGCGGGGCAGTCGATCCTGGTGGGTCGTGGTGCGAACTACATGCTGCCGCGCGAGACCACACTGACCGTGCGGATCATCGCGCCGATGAAGGTCCGATCGATCCGGCTGGCGGAGCGGCTGGGCGTCTCGGTGCGGACGGCCCGCGCGCGGCGCGTGACCTCGACCGCCGCCGGCTCCAGTTCGACCGCACGATGCACCGGGCGAACTCGAGCGACCCGCACAACCACGACATGGTGCTCGAGTCGTCGAGCCTGGGCCTGGAGCTCGCGGCCGAGCTGATCGCGCGGACGGTCGAGCTGGGTCGGCCGCAGGGGGTCGCGACGGGTCCCCTGTTGCGGCCGGCCTCGCCCGAGCGGGCGGCCGGCAAGGCGGAGCGGACGCCGTTGGCGACGGAAATCTGGGGCGCCGCACCACCGGGTCCGTCGAGGCAAGAGCTGCCGACGCCTTCCGGTTCACAGCCCGCGCCGGCCGAGGATCGCGGCTCAGGGCAATAGATCGGCCACGCGGATCTTGCCGGCCTTGGCACCGTCGAGAATGACGGCCACTTCCTGATCCCCCGCGGAGATCCGCCCCACCGAGGCGCCCGAGACACCTCGGCGCATGGCAACGATGCTGAGCCCATATCGGTCGGCCAGGGCGATGACGTCTTCCTGGTCGAGGAGGATCGTCCTGCCCGCCTCGATGGCCAGGACGCGGGCGCCGGCCTTGTGGAGGTTCTCGATGGTGGTGACGCCGATCGTCGGGACGTCGAACCGCATGTCTTGCTGGGGCTTGGCGACCTTGACGAGGGTCCAGCCGCCGGCCCGGCAGAGCTGGCCGGCGCGCTCGATGCAGCGATCGGTGCCCTCGATGGCCTCGACGGCCAGGGCGGCCTTTTCCTTGACGGCCACGGACTGGCCGACGTCGAGCCGGCCCATCTCCTTGGCCAGGGCCCAGCCGAAGTCGATGTCCAATCGCTCGCCGACGGTGGGCGAGCGGCGGGTGAGCACTCCGTCCTTCACGAGCAGCTCCGGGCAAAAGTCGAGCGCCGAGGCGAACGTCATGCCGTCCTGCTCGAACTCGGCGATGACGCTGAGCAGGAGGCTGTCGTCGCGGTTGTCGGCGCGATTGCGGAAGTACCACCACTGGATGGTCCGCAGGTCGGGCAGGAGCTGGACCATCCGCCACGGCGTGTACATGACGTTCTTCGTGACCTTGCCCGCCATCACGATCCGGCGGACGCCCTGGCGGCGGAAGGCGCGGATCATGCCGCCGAGCCGGGCGACGCCGGCGAGCTGGAACGACTCGCAGAGGTCGCGGAGCTCGTCGGGCGCCTCGTAGCGGATGCCGACGCAGGCGACCCGCAGTCCCTGCCGCTGCGCCGCCTCGGCGAAGAGGATCGGGAACCGGCCGCTGCCGGCGAGCAGGCCGATCGGGCCGTCGTCGTCGCGAGGCGCGGCCGAGAGGGCGGTCCCGCGTCGGGTGGTGAGGAGGGTCATGCCCGGTCCTCCGGAGGGGCGGTGTCGGCCGACGAGTCGTCCTCCGTGCCCGCGGCGTGGTCGTGGCCTTTGGGCAGGGCGGCGGTGAGCTCGGCGATCCGCGGCGGCGAGCTCGCGGAGCTGCCGGTGCATCTCGGGCAGCCGGGCGATCATCTGGAAGATCCGCCGCTGCTCGCGGACCGGGATCGCCGGCGAGCCGAGGACGTTCTGCCCGTCCGGGACGTTGCGATGGACCCCCGCCTGGGCGCCGACGATCACGCCGTCGCCGATCTCGGTGTTGTCCTTGATCCCGGCCTGGCCGGCCATGACCACGTAGTCGCCCGTCTTGCAGCTCCCGGCGATGCCGACCTGGCCGCAGAGCAGGTTGTGGCGGCCGATCTGGTTGTTGTGGCCGATCATGACGAGGTTGTCGATCTTCGTCCCCTCGCCGATCCGGGTGGCCTCGAAGGTGGCGCGGTCGATCGTGCAGTTCGAGCCGATCTCGACGTCGTCGCCGACCTCGAGCCGCCCGGTGTGGGGGATCTTGACGTGCCGGCCGTCCGGTCGTGCCGATAGCCGAAGCCGTCGCCGCCGAGCACGGTGCCGGCGTGGACCTCGACGCGGTCGCCCAGGGTGACGCCCGGATAGAGCACGGCGTTGGGGTGGACGACGCAGTCGCGGCCGAGCGTGCAGCCCGTCGCCGACGACGGCGCCGGGGTGCAGGGTGCAGCCGTCGCCGATCGCCGACTCCTCGCCGACGTAGGCGAACGGGTAGATCGCCACGTCCTGCCCGAGCCGGGCGGAGGGCGCGACGCTGGCCTGCGGATGGACGCCGGTCCAGCGCGGCCTGCCGGCGCCGCTCAGGTGGGTGCGGACGGCGAGGAACGCGGCCATCGGGTCGTCGACCTCGATGACGGCGAGGCTCTCGGGCAGTCTCGCTGTCTGGGCGACGCTGAAGTGCGGCCCGACGATCGCGGCCGAGGCGGGCGAGGTCCGGAGCTGCTTGGCGTACCGCTCGCTCTCGATGAACGTGATATCGCCCGGCCCGGCCTCGCCGACCGGCCGAGCCGACCGGATCGAGACGCTGCCGTCGCCGACCAAGCGACCGCGGACCAGGTCCGCGAGCTGTTCCACCGTTGCGACCACGAGCGTTTTCCTTTCTTCCCTGAAAGGAGTCGACGGGGACCGGCGTACGGGGGGTCGGGCACGGCGGGTACGGCCATCCAGTCCGGTCGGACCGGGAGTCGAAATGTACCGCCATCGCAAGCCAGGGGAACCGGCCATCCAGGCCGCCGGGGATGCTAATCCATCTCGGCGACCCGGGCAAGGCGAGTCCTGCCCCGTTCGACTCGAGACAACCGGCATCCCCAACCATCGTCCGAAGGGGCGGTCCGGACTTCAACGCCCGTTGAGCACGGTGGCGGACCAGGGCCGTCAGATTCGCCAGGTGCGGCAGGTCGCCGGGCGGCCGGGCACCCCGGTCGAGCAGGAGCGCCGGACAGGCCGGCGCGGATCGCACCCGGACGTCGTTCTCCACATCGTCGCCGACGCACAGGACCCGCTCCGGCGGCAGCCCGAGGTGGTCGCAGACCGCGCGGAAGAACGACGGATGCGGCTTGCGGTAACCGACTTCCGACGAGATCACCAGGCGATCGGCCCAGGGCGCCAGCTCGGGCAGGCCGCCGACCACGCCTCGAAGCCGGCCGTCGAAGTTCGAGCCGACGCAGAGCTGAGACGCCCATCTGCTCGAGCGCCCCGGAGCGTCGGCGGCACGTCGGGAAAGCAGCGCCAGGAGCTCGGGCTGCTGAAATGTTCCCAGAGCTCGTCGAACGCCCGATCGGGATCGGGGACCTCGGGCAGGACCCCGGCCACGATCCGACGCCAACGACGCCGCTCGGTCGCCTCGTCGGTCGACAGCACCCCCTGCTCCGCATGGACCTCGTCGCTCTGGAAATGGACGCTGGAACCGCTCGCGGACCTCGTCGGTCGAAGCTCGACCCCCTGCCGGCGCGCGGCCGCGGTGTAGGCCGTCGCCACCGAGGGATCCGGTTTGATTAAAGTCCCCACGGCGTCGAAGACGATACCCTCGATGCCGTCCCACAGAGGTCGCTCACTCATGTCCGTTTCGTTCCCATGTGCTCGTTGACTGCGATCGCCAGCTGCCCCGGCTCCCGACATCGCTCCCAGGCATCGACTCCACGATCTGTCAAGATCGGGCGAAAAACCAGCCTGGGCGATCTGTAGCAACATTATGGCCGGCGGGCTCGAGGAAGAAAGTGGCTCGTCGACCGGATTCGGCGTAACTGCCTCGATTACCAACGGAGACCGATCAATGATGAACACACCGCATCTGCGACCGGCTCGATTCCATCCCGGGTCATCACGCGAGCGAGATCCGCGGCCGGCCAGGCGCGGGCCCTGCATCGCCGCCAGACGCTCGAGGCGCAGCAGCGGGCATTCCGGGTGGACCAGGCGGGCGGGTCGGCCAATTCCGCGTGCCGACCTGACGCCGGTGCGGCTCCGGCCGCGTGGCACCGGCCTGATGGACCGTGTCGGCGCTCGGCGGGCCATTTCGTTCGAGGGCACCTCAAGGTTTGCGTCCCGGGCGGACGAGTCCGGCGGTGACATCGACGTCGAGGTCGGCGACCTGGCCGGCCGCGAGCTTGGGCAGGGCGATCCCGGCCATGGCGGCGTTGTCGGTGCAGAGCGACGGCGGCGGGATGAACAGCTCGACGCCGAGCTCGGTCGGCCATCGCGGCCGATCCGGTCGCGGAACCGCCGCATTGGCGGCCACGCCGCCCCCGACCCCAGCCGCTTCAGGCCCGGTGCGCGACGAGCGCCTGGCGCGTCTTGGCGACCAGGACGTCGACGACGGCCTCCTGGAAGCTGGCGGCCAGGTCGCCGATGCCGGCCTCGTCGAGCACGATCTCGCGTCGACCGCGGCATTCTGCCCGTGGAGGGCATAGAGCACGGCCGTCTTCAGGCCCGGAGAAGCTGAAGATCGAGCCGGTCGTCGTGCAGGAACGACCGCGGGAAGGCGAAGCGCCCGGGTTCGCGGCCCTGCGCCGCGCCGCTCGATCTCGGGGCCGCCGGGATATCCCAGGCCCAGCAGGCTGGCGACCTTGTCGAACGCCTCGCCGGCCGCGTCGTCGGTCGTGCCGCCCAGGAGCGTCGACTCGAGCGGGCTCTCGGCAGCGATAGAGGCTGGTGTGGCCGCCCGAGACGACCAGGCCGATGCAGGGATAGACCTCGCGATCGGGATGGGCGAGCTGGCAGGCGTAGAGATGGCCCTCCAGGTGGTCGACGGCGATCAGGGGGATGTCCAGGGCCATCGCCAGGGCCTTGGCCGCGGTCAGGCCGACGACCAGGGCGCCGACCAGCCCCGGCCGGGTCGCCACGGCGACCGCGTCGAGGTCGCCGAGCGTGACGCCCGCCCGGCGCAGGGCCTCGTCGATCATCGGCAGGACCTGGCGGACGTGCGCCCGCGACGGCGATCTCGGGCACGACGCCGCCGTATCGCTGGTGCAGCCCGACCTGCGAGGCCACGACGCTCGAGCGGATCCGCGGCACGCCGGCGCGGGCGGCCGCGGGCCCTCGAGGACCGCCGCGGCCGTCTCGTCGCAGGTCGTCTCGATCGCCAGCAAGAGGTCTGCCGGGCCTGCCGGGTCCGTCGGCTTGCCGGCATCGGTGCGCCTCGCCTCACGCCGGCCTTGGCCTTGGCCTGGCGAGCTTGCCGCGGATGACCTCCAGCGCCTTGTCCAGCTGCTTGTCCACGAACGGGCTCCTTCGCCGGCTTGCGCGCGCGGCTCCGCCTTCTGGTCCTTCGGCGGCTCGGCCTCTGGCCGTCGCCTTTGCGGGCTTCGGAGCTGGGCTTCTCCTTGTCCTTGGCGTGCCTCCGGCTTGGCGGCGGCTCGGGGCCGGGGTGCGCCGGTGGCCGACGGCGTGGTCGCGGTCGCGACGGCCCAGGGACCAGTGGATGATATTGCGTCGGGGTGAGCTTCACCTCGCAGCCCGGGTCGGGCGAGACGCCCCACTTGTCGCGTCGGCTTGGCGTTCTTGAAGCGGTGGATGTTCTCGCCCGAGGGACGATAGTAGCTGGCGACCGTGAGCTTGAGCACGCTGTTGCCGTCGTCGAGCTCGAAGATGTTCTGCACCGAGCCCTTGCCGTAGGAGCGCTGGCCGACGATCGTGGCGCGGTGGTGGTCCTGGAGCGCCGCCGAGACGATCTCGGAGGCCGAGGCCGAGTTCTGGTTGACCAGCACGACCATCGGCAGGTCGTCGAACGGGCTGTCCTTGCTGGCGCTGTAGCGCCTTGGGCGGCGTGTTCCGGCCCTTGGTGCTGACGATCTCGCCGCTGTCGAGGAACAGGTCGGCGACCTCGACGGCCGCGCTCGAGCAGCCCGCCGGGATCGTCGCGCAGGTCGAGGATCAGCCCGCGCATGCCCTCTTCCTTGAGCTGGTCGAGGACCTTCTTGAGGTCCTCGGCCGTGTTCTGGATGAAGCTGGTGATCCGGACGTAGCCGATCTTCTTGTCCTTGTCGATGAAGATAGTCCCACTGGTCGTCGGGCTTGCGGTGGTCGCCGAGGATGCTGGGCACGTCGATGATGGCCCGGGTGATCGTGATCGGTCTCGGGCTCCTCGATCCCCTCGTGCAGGACGTTGAGCTTGACCGTCGGTGCCGGGCCGGCCGGTGAGGACCTCGACGGCCTTGTCGGGGCTCATGCCCTCGGCGGACTGGCCGTCGATCTCGACGATCTGGTCGCCGGCGAGGATGCCGGCCTCGTAGGCCGGGGTGCCGACCATCGGCGCGACGACCCGCAGGCGGCCGGTCTCGGGATCGACGTCGACCTGGATGCCGATGCCGCCGAACTTGCCCTCGATCTGCGGCGGAACTGGGTCGAGTCGCTGGTGTTGATGAAGGTGGAGTGCGGGTCGAGGTGCTGGAGCATGCCCTCGAGGGCGCTCTCGAGCAGCTCGCGGCGCGAGACCGGGCGGACGTAATTGGCCTCGACCTTCTCGACGGCGTCGACGAAGAGTCCGTAGAGCTCGAGCATCTCGTCCTTGGGCTTGCCGCCATGGGTGGCCTGCCAGCAGAAAAGGCCCATCGACCCGATCATGGCCAGGGCTAGATAGTTCCGTCGCGGCATCGGCGAGTGACCTCCTCATCCGCCAGGATCGAATCGTCTCGCGTAGCGGACGGCTCGCCGCCGCTTCGCCCCAAAGAGCGAGTCTATTCGATCGTCGTCGAGGCTGACAAGCGTACCCGGGCCACGAACGGGACGCCGCGCCCTCACCACGACGCGCGGCGGGCCGCCCGGCGGAATCTCGCGACATCGCCGGGGAAAGACCCTGGACGCCCGCCGGGTCACGTCTACAACACCGACGGCGAGGCAGGGCCGGGTTTGCTCATACATCAAACCGGGCTCTTAGCAAGATTTAGTGATTCTTCACCGATTTCACAACGGGGGGACTTCATGTGCAAATTCCTGGCTGCGATGGCTCTGGCGATCCTGGCGGCACCGGCGTTCGCCGACGACAAGAAGGACATCGTTGACACGGCGGCCGGCGCCGAGAGCTTCAAGACCCTGGTCGCGGCGGTCAAGGCCGCCGGGCTGGTCGACACGCTCAAGGGCGACGGGCCGTTCACCGTGCTGGCGCCGACCGACGAGGCATTCGCCAAGCTGCCCGAGGGCACCGTCGCGAGCCTGCTCAAGCCCGAGAACAAGGACAAGCTGGTCGCGATCCTCAAGTACCACGTGATCCCGGCCAAGGCGATGGCCGCCGACGTCGTCAAGCTCGACGGCAAGTCGGTCAAGACGGTCGAGGGCAAGTCGGCCAAGATCGAGGTCAAGGACGGCGCCGTGATGATCAACGACGCCAAGGTCGTGAAGACCGACATCGAGTGCTCGAACGGCGTGATCCACGTCATCGACACCGTCCTGCTGCCGCCGGCCGAGTGATCGAGCACGCCGGGCCCTGCGACCGAGAGGCTCGCAAGTCCCGGGTCGTCAACAATGCGATCGAGCTGGTCCGCCGGGCGAGCCTTCGGGCCCCTCGGCGGACGATCGCGTTTGCCGGTCTGGCGCCTCGGCCGGAAGGACATCGACTCCGGGCGCATGACGAAGCGCTGCATCTCCGGCGTGCGGTCGGTAAGCTGGATGACTGACGCCCCGCGGCGAAAGGCCGGGGATCGTGCGTCCGTCCGGCCCCGGCACGAACTGGAGAGAGACACGAGGCGACCATGGAGAGCGACCCCGCCCACCCCGACCTGCGCTACGTGCGCAACATCGGCATCATCGCGCACATCGATGCCGGCAAGACGACGACGACCGAGCGAGTCCTGTACTACACGGGCGAGATCCACCGGATGGGGGACGTTGACAAGGGGAACACGACGACCGACTATCTTCCGGAGGAGCGCGAGCGGGGGATCACGATCGTCGCCGCCGCGATCACCTGCCACTGGAAGGACGCCTCGGGGCACCCGATCACGATCAACATCATCGATACGCCGGGCCACGTCGACTTCACCGCCGAGGTCGAGCGTTCGCTCCGCGTGCTCGACGGGGCGGTCGTGGTCTTCTCGGCCGTCGAGGGGGTCGAGGCGCAGAGCGAGACCGTCTGGCGGCAGGCGACCAAGTACCGCGTGCCGCGGATCTGCTTCATCAACAAGATGGACCGCATCGGCGCCGAGTTCGAGCGCGTCTACCCCGAGATCGAGGAGCGGCTGCTCGAGAGCCACCCGATCCCCGTGCAGATCCCGATCGGCGCCGGGCCCGAGGGGACGATGGGCGAGTTCCAGGGGCTGATCGACCTGATCGCGATGCGGGCCCTGTTCTACAAGACCGAGGACCTGGGCTCGACGATCACCGAGGCGGAGATCCCCGAGTCCGTCCGCGCCGAGGCCGAGCTGTGGCGCGAGAAGATGCTCAATGCCCTCTCCGACATGGACGAGGCCTTCACCGAGGCCTACATGGCCCACCTCGAGGGCGCCGAGCTGCCGGTCGACCAGATCGTCGCGGCGCTGCGGCGCGCGACGCTGACCGGCCAGGCCCACCCGGTGCTCTGCGGGTCGAGCCTGCAGTACGTCGGCGTCCAGCGCCTGCTGGACGCGGTCGCCGCCTATCTGCCCAGCCCGCTCGACAAGCCGCCGGTCATCGGCCACCATCCCAAGAAGGGGACCGAGCTGGCCCGCGAGCCCAGCCCCGACGAGCCGTTCTGCGGCTTGGTGTTCAAGATCACCAACGACGCGCACGGCGACCTGTCGTTCGTGCGGATCTACTCGGGCCGGCTCAAGTCGGGCACTCGGGTGTACAACCCCGGCAAGGACAAGAAGGAGATCTGCTCGCGGCTGTATCACATCCGCGCCGACGACCGCGAGCAGATCCAGGAGGCACTCGCCGGCGATATCGTCGGCGTCGTCGGGCTGAAGGACTCGGTCACGGGGGATACCCTCTGCGACGCGCAGCACCCGATCCTGCTCGAGCGGATCGAGTTCCCCGAGACGGTCATCAGCATGTCGATCGAGCCGGTCAGCTCGGCCGACAAGGGGAAGCTGGCCGACACCCTGAACGCGCTGGCGCGCGAGGACCCGACGTTCTCGTTCCGGGTCAACGAGGAGACCGGGCAGACGCTGATCTCGGGCATGGGCGAGCTGCACATGGAGATCCTCAAGAACCGGATGGTCCGCGACTACAAGCTGAAGGTCCACGTCGGCCGGCCCCGGGTCAGCTACCGCGAGACGATCAAGAAGGCGGTCAAGCACGTCGAGGGGACTTGCATCCGCCAGACCGGCGGCTCGGGCCTGTACGCCAAGGTCACGATCGACCTGGAGCCGGAGACCCAGCCGAAGGGGGCCCCGGTGCTCCACTTCGTCAACAAGCTCAAGGGGGGCGTGATCCCGGCCGAGTTCCTCTCGGCGATCGAGGCCGGCCTGCGCGAGGAGGCCAAGTCGGGCGGCCGCACCGGGTATCCGCTCGTCGACCTGAAGGTGACGCTGGTCGACGGCGACACCCATGACGTGGATTCCAACGAGCTGGCGTTCCGGTTCGCCGCGTCGGATGCGCTGCGGAAGGCCGTGCAGGATGCCGGGGCGGTCCTGCTCGAGCCGATCATGAAGGTCGAGGTCGTCACGCCCGAGGACTACCTGGGGAACGTCACGGCGGACCTGTCCAGCCGCCGTGCGCTGATCGACCGCACGAGCACGCGCGGCAAGCTGATGGTCATCGAGGCGCGGGCGCCGCTGGAGCAGATGTTCGGCTACTCGTCGGCGGTGCGCAGCCTCAGCCAGGGCCGGGCCGGTTATTCGATGGAACCCCTGGAATACGCCGCGGCCCCGGACAGCCTCCTCGAGGCCATCGCGGGGATGTGACGAGCGGCATGGCCTGCGATCCTGGATCGCCGATGCCGCATCGGCGATCGGATCGGGATCAGCGGCCCCCCGCCGCCTGGCCGGATTGGATACGCTTCTGCCAGGCCCAGCGGAAGAGGTTGCGGGCGTCGGGGTATCGGCTGTCGGGGGAGCTCGAGCCCCCCAGGACGACGACGATCAGGTGGTCCGTCCCGCGGCGGCCGCTGGCGACCAGGCAGGTGCCGGCGGCCTGGGTCGTGCCGGTCTTCACGCCGTCGTAGCCCTCGATCTCGAGCAGGTGGTTCGTGTTCGTCCAGGCGACGTTGCGGGGCTTCTTCTGGGCGTCGACGACCGTGCTGCCGTGCCGGCGAGTGCCGACGACCGCGGCGAATGCCGGTTCTCGCATCGCGTGGCGCAGCCAGGCGGGCAAGGTCGCGCGGTGCTGGAATGGTGCCCCGGGGCGGGCAGGCCGTTCGGGTTCTCGAAGTGGGTCTCGCGCAGGCCCAGCTCGGCGGCCACGCGGTTCATCTCGGCGATGAATCGGGCGAACGCCGTCCTCATTCTTCACGTCCTTCGACGGCGGTCCGAGCCGGCCGCCGAAGTGCTCGGCGAACGCCACGGAAGCGTCGTTGCCCGAGGGCAGCAGCAGGCCATAGAGCAGCTCGCGGACCGGCAGGCGCTCGCCCTCGCGGACGTCCGACGACGAGCCGACCGTCCGGTCCGCGCGTCGCGAGAACGTCACGAGCTCGTCGCCGACCTTCGGGTCTTTCGCCATCAGCCGGACCACGACCAGGGCCGTCATGATCTTGGTCGTGCTGGCCATCTCCAGCTTCTCGGTCTCGCGATGACCCCAGAGGACCTCGCCGGTCCGGCCGTCGGCGATCACCCACGCCTTGACCGTCGTGAAGGGAGGGCCGTCGAGGGGGTCGGCGGGCTTCCGCTCGAGCTTCTCGGCGTTGACCACGACGGGCGGCGGCACGGGCTTCTCGTCCCGGTCGCTGGACGATGTCGGACGGGCCCTGGTGGCCTCGCGCGTCGCCTGCGCCAGGCAAGGACTGGCCGTGGAGGCCGCGACCGCCACGAGGCCGAGCAACAGGATCAGGCGGGAGGTCGGTGGGTGCGGGCGGTTGCTGGCGTCGCCGTCGACGTGTCGGGTCATGAAGGTGCTCCGGCGGGTTGGGGTGATTCCTGGCGGGGGTCGAGGGGGGAGCCGACCTTCGGCCTCACTTCAGGCCGGGGACGTCGGGCGCGGCGAGCGAGAGCAGGAAGGACTGGAGCAGCGCCTGCTCGCGGGGCGAGAGCTGGCGATAGCGCCGGGCCGACGGAGCGGCCTCGCCGCCGTGGAGTCGGATCGCCTCATCGAGGGTACCGGCGCGGCCGTCGTGGAGGTAGGGCGCCGAATCGCGGAGTCCCCACAGCGGCGGCGTCCGCCATTCCTCGACGGCGGGCGGCTGGTTCGGGTGGGCGGCGCGGGCACCGGCCGGGACGACTCGGGCGGGAGGGGCGGGCTCGGCGGCCTGGAAGGCGGTATACGACGACGTGTCGGCCAGCTCGGGGCTCATCGCGTGCAGCAGCAGGTCGGAGTAGATCCCGTCCACGCCGCCGAGCTTCTCGACGTGGCACTCGGCGCAGCCGGTCGAACGGAACAGCGAACGGGCGAGCTTGCGAGAGGTCGTCTCGCGGGGATTGGCGGGCCGGTCGGCCACCGGGGCCGGCAGCGAGCGGACGAACGCAGTCAGGGCGTCGCACTCGTCGCGGTCGAGGTCCAGTCCCCTGGCCTGGATCGGCGGGATTCGCGGGTCGCCGGCCTGGGCATGCCCGGGGACCTCCAGGCCCATCTCGACGGCGGCGGCCGAGAGGATGAAGTCACCCAGGCTGGCCGTCTGGCCCTTCCAGCCGAAGCGGCCGACCCGGCCGTCGGCCAGCCGGGCGACCCGGCCGTTCACCTGCGGCCAGCCCGAGTGCCGGCGACGCGCCGCGGCCTCGATCGCCGCGTCGGGGATCGCGTCGATCAGGCCGACGCCGTAGAGCGGCGTCGGGTTGCGCTGCGATGACCGGATCGCGATGTTCCCATGCTCGCCCAGGACCCACTCGCGCCAGGTCCGGTAGTCGGGATCGGTGCCGTAGCGGTGCAGGACCACGCTGGGTGCCTCGCGAAAGCCGGGGTGGATTCGCACCAGCTCGCCCACGTTCGGCCTGGCGGCTCCCGCGCGGCGGGCCGACCTGGCCTCAGCGCCGTTCGCGGGCGGCTCACCGATGCGGTACTCGAAGCCGTCGGGACCGTAGTTGAACGAGAAGGCGTAATAGAACCCGGTCGATGCCGACGAGGACGAGCCCGCCGGCACGGCCGTGATCAGCTCGATATTCGTGGCGGCCGAGCCACCCCCGCCGCCGGCCGGCCCCTGATGATGGCAGGCAACGCACGAGCGCTCGTTGTAGACCGGCCCCAGGCCGTCGCCGCCATGGCTGCGACGGTCGTCCGGCACCCAGGCGCGGACGAACAGCTCGCGACCGCGGGCGATCGCCGCCCGCTCCTTTGCTTGCTTCGCATTGGCGGCGGCGTCCGGGCCGGGCGGATCGCCCAGGGCACCGCTCGCCAGGACGAGCCAGCAGCTCGCCGTCACCATGGCGTCGAACGCCGCTCGAGATGCGGGGTGCATGATCCTGGTCCCCGTTCTTCTGTGGAACGATTGCCGATCGTCTGTTGCCATCCGGATTCTATCAGTGCCCCGAGCCGATTGCCAAAGTCCAGGCGAGGGCACGACCACCGGCTTTCGCCCGGCCCGGGAGCCACTCAGCGACATGAGACGTTATGGGGCCCGAATTTATTCGAGGGAATTCGACGGCGAGTTCCATCCCGCCTTGCCCGATCGGCCGAACTCGGGTACGTTCCCGCTCCGAATCGAGTCGAGCGGGTCCACATCATCGCGCAACTTGCCGGCTGGGACGCCCGTTTTCCATCACCCGCGAAATCGGGAGGCCGGCATGGATGCCAGCGTCCGCAGAGTCGGTGCAGCCGCGCGGCCGCGCGAGTTACGAGCCGAGGCCGCGACGAGGGGAAGCTTCGAGCGGACGGACGGGGTCGCGGGGCCGCCGCTGTCGGGCCTGCGGGTCGCGCTGGTGCACGACTGGCTGACGGGAATGCGGGGCGGCGAGAAGTGCCTGGAGGTGCTCTGCCGGGCGTTTCCCGAGGCGACGCTGTACACCCTGATCCATCGCAAGGGGGCGCTGAGCCCGGCGATCGAGGCGATGGACATCCGGACGTCGCCGCTCCAGCGGGTGCCGGGTGTGCTTCGCCACTATCGACACCTCTTGCCGGTCATGCCGATGGCCGCGCGGACGTGGCGGCCGAAGGACGTCGACCTGGTCGTCAGCCTGAGCCATTGCGTGGCCAAGGCGATCGTGCCGCCCGAGGGCGTGCCGCACGTCTGCTACTGCTTCACGCCGATGAGGTATGCCTGGCAGGGGCGCGATACGTACCTCGCGGGCTGGTCAAATCGGCCGTTCCGCCGTGCGGTGGCGCGGTCGTTGCTGTCGAAGCTGCGGCGGTGGGACCGGCGGACATCGAGTCGGGTGACGCACTTCGTGGCGATCTCGGAGACGGTCCGGGGCCGGATTGCGCGCTGTTATCGGCGCGACAGCCGGGTGATCCAGCCGCCCGTGGATGCGGCGTTCTACACTCCCGACCCGGCGACGGCGTTCCGGCGCGTGACGATGGTTACCTGGTCGTCTCGGCACTGGTGCCGTACAAGCGGATCGACCAGGCGATCGCGGCGTGCGCGGCGACCGGCCGCCGGCTGACGATCATCGGCGAGGGCCCCGAGCGGGCGCGGCTGGAGGCGATCGCCGGGCCATCTGTCCGGTTCCTGGGCTGGCAGCCCGACGACGTGATCCGCGCCCATTACCGAAATTGCCGGGCCCTGCTCTTCCCCGGCGAGGAGGATTTCGGCATCGTCCCCGTCGAGGCGCTGGCCTGCGGCGCACCGGTGATTGCGCGGGGCGCGGCGGAGCGGCCGAGACCGTGGATGACGCGGTCGGGCGCACCTACGACGAGCCGACGGCCCACGCGCTCGCCGCGGCCATCGGCGACTGGGAGCGAGCCGGCTGTCCGCATGAACCGATCGAGGCCCGCCGACGCGCCGAGGCGCTCGCATTACCCCTCTTCCGCCATCGATTGCTCGGCTTCCTGGCCGAGGTCATGGCGAGCCGCGGCATCCATTCCGTACCGCCGGCGCCCCACCTCGGGCTGTCCTGACGCCCTGAAGGTATGCTGGTCGGCGTCGCCGCCGTGAATTCCTGCGGCGATCCGATGAAGGTGCGCTTCGGCCGTTATATCCTTGAGAAAAACGGGGGACAGACCGCAACGGACCAACGCTGATGCGTGTGGGTCCTTGCGCAATCCCCAACGTTCCGGACCTGGTCGGCTCGAGGGGTCGGACTGACCGCCGTGTGGTTCATCACCATTCGAGGGACATGACGATGATTGGCGGCTGGGTTTTGCTCTCCATGGCGCTGGGCTTCCAGGGGGCCGCGGGCGGCGAGACGAGCTGGGTGCCCTACACGTCGCGGGACGGCAATTTCGTCGTCGATTTCCCGGGGAAGCCGACGAAGAGCTACTCGCGGCAGGCCCGCTCTCGGACGGGCATGGTGAAGATCGTGGTCGTCCAGTGCGACACGCCCGACGTGCTCTACACGGCCGAGAAGATCGAGATCTCGCGCCCGGCGGGGCCTGAAGCCGGCGGAAATCGAGGCCGATCCTGGATTACTGGCGAGAGGAAGTGGCGAGAGAATTCAACGGCAAGGTCGTGGCGCAGAAGAAGCTCCGGCTCGACTCGGGCGCCTACGGACGCGATTTCACGATCGAGGGGCGGCCGGACGCCAAGGCGGGGCTGGCGACGATCCGGGTGCGCGAATACCTCGTCGCAGAAGGTTCTCTATATCCTCGTGGCGTCGACGGCCGCCGATCGCGAGCTGCCCGAGGACGTCGGCCACTTCTTCGCCTCGTTCAGCCCCGGGACCAAGCGGATCAAGAAGGTCGGGCCGCACCCCGAGCCCGAGGGGTCGCCGCTGGGTGCTGGGGGATCGCGATCGACCCCGACAAGCGACTGCCAGATCGACGACAAGGGCGACGCCCTCGAGATCTCGATCCCCAACACGCACCACGACCTCAACGCCGACAACGACAAGCTGAACGCCCCGCGCGTGGTGCGCGAGGTGACCGGGCGATTTCAGCCGTCACCGTGAAGGTCGTCGGGCACGCTCAAGCCGGGCACGAAGTCCACCAACCCCAAGGCCGTGCCCTACATCGGCGCGGGGATCGTCGTCTGGCAGGATTCCGACAACTACATCTTCCTCGGCCGCGCCGCGATCAGTCGCAGCGGGCAAGCTCAGCGAGTTCGCGGCCTTCGAGGAGCGCGAATGGGGCACCCGCGGCGCGCTCAACAACGCGGGATCGACCCCGGCGGCGTGTACCTCCGCCTCGAGCGGCGGAACAACCGGCTGCTGGGCTACACCAGCCAGGACGGCAAGACCTGGTCGCGGCTCGACCCGATGGAGCCGAGCTATCCCGCCACCATTGAAGGTCGGCCTGTACGCCATCAACGGCTGCACGGACCCGATGAGCGTCCGATTCGAGGACTACCAGTTCGGCGAGGGCAAGGCGGCGTCTTCCCGGGCGAAGTCCAAGGCCGGAACCGGTGGCCGCTGATCCTGCCGGCGGATTCCGAGACCTCGCCGGACCGGGCTCGAGCATGACGCCCGCCGATCGCTGCTCCCATTCCTGATGTCGATGACGGTCTCGCCCAGGCCGAGCCCGGGGAAATCGGCTGCGATCAGGGCCGGGCCGGCTCGCTCTACGGCGGCCTCGCGATTGGCGCCGAGAATCCGCGCAGGGCCGGAGTGGAAATCCGCGACTGTCCAGGGCAGAATTATCCCGGGACCTCGCCCTCCCCGCGTCCTGGCAGCGGCATCGTCACGGATGATGCCGGCGCGGAATCCTCGGTCGGCGGTCCTGCGAGTCGCCGCGCGGTCGGGCGTCGAGGGGCCTCGATGATCGGGAGTCAGAACCGGGCCTGGACGCGATCGGTGCGGACGATCCAGCTCTTCTTCTCGTCCGAGCTCCGCTGGAAGGCCATCGCCTGGTTCGCCTCGCTCCTGACCCTCCTGCTGGGGCTCAGCATCCTGAACGTGGTCAACAGCTACGTCGGCCGCGACTTCATGACGGCGATCTCCGACCGGAAGTGGCGGGGATTCGTCACGTTCGCCGCGATCTACGTGATGGTGTTCGCCGTCTCGACGATCATGGCCGCCTTCTACCGATTCTCGGAGGAGCGGCTCCGGCTGCTCTGGCGCGGCTGGCTGACCCGGCTGCTGATCGACCTCTACATGTCACGCGACCGGTTCTACCGGCTCAAGACACGCGACGAGGTCGACAACCCCGACGAGCGGATCACCGAGGACGTCAAGTCGTACACCCAGACGACCCTGTCGTTCTTCCTGATGACGCTCAACGCCGTGATCACCTCGCTGGCGTTCCTGGGCGTGCTCTGGTCGATCACGCCGCTGCTGGTGCTGGTCGCGCTGGTCTACGCGGCGGTCGGGCTCGGCGATGACCGTGCTGCTCGGCCGGCCGCTGGTCGTGCTCGACAACCTCCAGCTCCAGAAGGAGGCCGACCTCCGCTACCACCTGATCCAGACCCGCGAGACGGCCGAGGCGATCGCCACCACCGGGGCCTTCGAAGACCGGTCCGCGATTGCCTGCCGCGCCCGCCTGAACGACGTGGTGTCCAACAACAAGCGGATCATCGAGGTCACGCGGAACCTCGGCTTCTTCACCAACGGCTACAACTACCTGACGCAGCTCATCCCGCTGCTGATCGTGGCGCCGATGTACATGCAGGGCCGGGTCGAGTTCGGCGTCGTGACGCAGTCGGCGATGGCGTTCTCGGCGTTCCTGAGCGGGTTCTCGCTGATCGTGACCCAGTTCGAGACGCTCTCGTCGTTCGCCGCGGTGACCACGCGGCTCGACACGATCGCCGAGGCGCTCGAGCAGTCGCGGACCGCGGCGAGCTCGCCGATCCAGGTCGTCGACGACGAGTCCCGGGTGGCCTTCGAGGACCTGTCGCTCTGGTCGCGGCACGAGCATCGTCCGCTGCTCGACGGCCTCTCGCTCGAGGTGGTCCACGGCAGCAACCTGCTCGATCACCGGCCCGGACGCCGCCGCCGAGACGGCGCTGTTCCTGGCGACGGCCGGGTTCTGGGAGGGGGCGAGGGCCGGATCATCCGGCCGGGTCCCGAGGGGATCTCGTTCGTCCCCAAGCAGGCGCTGACCATCCGCTGCACCCTCCGCTCGCAGCTCCTGGAGACCTCGCCCGCGCGGCGATTCGTCCGACGCCGAGATCCTGGAGGTGCTCGACAAGTCGGGCTGGCCGCGACGGTGCAGCGCGTCGGCGGGCTCGACGCCGACGTCCACAGGCCCAGCGCGCTCTCCCCGGCCGAGCAGCGCCTGCTCGTCTTCGCCCGGGTGCTGCTGGCAGTCCCCGCGGTTCGTGTTCATCGACCGAATGGGGGGCGAGCTCAACGGCGAGCAGATCGACAACATCTACCGCCTGCTCCGCGAGGCCTCGATCAGCTACCTCAGCATCGGCGACAGCCATCGGCTGGAGTCGTACCACGACCGGGTGCTGGAGGTCCGCGGCGAGGGGCGATGGAGATGGTCCGCCCGGGCGAGCCGGAATCCGCCCCGGACGACGGGCCGGCCGACGAACGCGCTGGTCACCGACGCCGCCGGCCGGTCATCCTTGATGGCCCGTCGGGCGCGAGACCGAGTTCGTCCGCACCCGGCCGGCCGGTCGCGAGGCATAGGGGAACAACCATGGAAATCGAATCCCGAGGCGTGGGTCGTGATCGGGCTGGCGTCGATCGGGGCGGTGATCTGGCTGGCGGCCTTCGCCGTCATGGCCCGCGCGACGCGCGACATCCGGGCCAGGGCCCAGGCGGCCGCATCCGCAGTTCGATATCGAGGAGCCGACGGCCGGCGGGACGCTCGCGGGCGAGGCCGAGGTCGACGGCCGTCCCGAGGACCTCTCGGCCAGGCTGGCCGGCCTGCTGGCCGCGCGACGGCATGCCGCCATTCGGCCCGGTCAAGATCGTCGCGTGCGACCGCCGCGAGCTGGTCTTCGAGACCATGCAAGGGTCCGACGGCACCGGCGGCGACGGCGGCAAGGTCCGCCACGGCCGATTCCGGTTCACGCCGGCCGGGTCGCGGACGCGGATCGAGTATGCCATCGAGATCCCCTCCGGCCGGGTGATGCTCGCCCTCGGCTGGCTCTTCATCGTGCTGGGCCTGGCCGCGCTGGTCGCGGGCTGCTGGCTCATGTTCACCTACGTCGTGCCCAGCCCCAATCCGCAAGTCCGCGGCCAGGCGTTCCAGATCTTCCAGGCGATTCATTTCCTCTGGCCGCCGTTCCTGTTCGCCTCGCTCGCACGCCAGCCGGCGAGGATCGATCCGAGGCGCGGGTGCTCGGCCCTGGTCCATAACCTGCCGTATTCCTGAGAGCCTCGGTTTCCCGCCGAGGCCGGAACAGCCAGCCCGGGGAGGTTCGCCGTGTTCATCAAGGGCCTGCTCATCTTCATCCCGATCTCGCTCGCCCTCGCCCATTTCGGGGCGAACCCCATCCTCGTCTTCGTCACCGCGGCGACGGCCGTGGTGCCGCTGACAATCCTGATCGGCGACGCCACCGAGAACCTGTCGCTCCGCCTGGGGGCGACGCTGGGCGGCCTCCTCAACGGGACGATGGGCAACGTCCCCGAGATGATCATCGCCATCAGCGCCCTGCGCAGGGGCTCGAGCCGATGGTCAAGGCGTCGATAACAGGAACCTTGCTGAGCAACATCCTGCTCGTCCTGGGCCTGTCGATCATCGCCGGCGGTGTGCGGCACAACACCGTGCGCTACAGCATCGCCTTCGCCGGCCTCAGCGCGAAGATGCTGCTGCTCGCGACGGTCGGCCTGATGGTCCCCGCGCTGTTCCATTTCGCATCGAAGTCGGAGGAAGACAAGATCAGCGTCGGGATCGCCGGGATCCTCTTCCTGGCCTACCTGGCGAACCTGGCGTTCACGCTGGTGACCCACCGCCAGCTCTTCGCGTCGAAGCAGGCCGAGGGGCCGATCGAGACGGGCAAGGTCGCCTGGAGCGTCGGCCGGGCGCTGGCCGTCCTGGGGGTCGCGGCGGTCGGACTGGCGGTCGAGAGCGAAACGCTGACCGGTGCGCTGGAACCCACGGCCGAGGAGATGGGCCTGACGGCGACGTTCGCCGGGATCTTCCTGCTGGCGAGCGTCGGGAACATCTCCGAGCTGATCAATGCGATCATCTTCGCCTGGCGGGGCAAGATGGACCTCACCCTGGCGGTCACGCTGGGCGCCAGCACCCAGGTCGCGCTCCTGGTGGCCCCGGTGGTCCTGTTGGCGAGCCACCTGATCGGCCACCCGATGGACCTGCTGTTCACCCAGTTCGAGGTGATGGCGATCGCGATCGCGGTCATCGTGGCGCAGACGATGACCTCCGACGGCGAGTCGCACTGGCTGGAGGGGGTGATGATGGTCGCCGTGTACGCGATCCTGGGCGTCGGCTTCTTCTACCTGCCGCACCACCCGGGGCATTGAGATGGAATTCGGGGCGCCGTAGCCCGCGTCGGACGCTCATCCCATCAGCCGAGGGCGCACGCGATCGCCGCCGAAGGGCCGATCGACATTCACCACCAGCCGGGGCCCAGCAGGCCGGGAAGGTGGTCGAGCGCCACCTCCAGGCTCTCATGGTCCTCGATCTGATAGGTGGCCTTCCGCCCCGGCGTGACGACCTGCCAGCGGGCGTAATGGTAGCCGTGGCCCGAGAGGATCGAAGGGGGATCGAGCCGAGACGCGGTCACCTCCGCGGCCGCGACCTTGAAGTGTTTCCGGCTCGATTGGACGAGCTCCTCCGGGTCGACCGCGAGCATGGCGCGTGCCTTCTCGATGGACCCTCGGCCGATCCAGCGGATGATCGCGGCGACGGCCGCCTTTCCCGGGTCGACGGAAAGTCCCGATCCGGCATCGCTGGCGCTGATGAGCCCCGGCGCACGCAGGAAGTACAGCATCTCCGGACCGACGAGCACGCGATAGAGCCGCGCCGGCCCGAAGCTGCGATACGAACGGGCGATGAATCCGGGATACCTGGCCATGGGCCGTCTCCGGAGACTCCGGCCTCGGGATCGCCGAGGACGTTCGTGGGGCTCAGCCGCCGCGGCCGAGGTATTCGCCCGTGCGGGTGTCGACCCGGACGACCGCGTCCTGGTCGAGGTGCTCGGGGACCTGGACCACCAGGCCCGTCGACAGGGTCGCCGGCTTGGTCCGGCCGGTCGCCGAGTTGCCCCGGACGCCGGGCGCCGTGTCGACGATCGGCAGCTCGACCGTGTCGGGCAGCTCGATGGCGATCACCTCGTCGTTGACCAGCAGCGCCTCGATGCCTTCCATGTTCTCGGTCATGTAGGGGACCTGGTCGCGCAGGTCCTCGGCCGAGAAGGCGAACTGGTTGAAGTTGGCCGAGTCCATGAAGTGCAGCTCGTCGGCGTCGCGATACAGGTACTGGATCGCCCGGCGCTCGAAGCTCGACTCGGCCAGCGCATCGGTGCCGCGATAGCTCTTCTCGACGCGGGTCCGGGTCTTGAGGTTGCTGGCCTTGACCTTGTAGAGCGTGGCCGCGCCGCGGGCCGAGGGCGTCTGGACCTGGATCTGCTCGATCATGTGCGGGGCGCCGTCGATGTCGACGACCATCCGGCGCTTGAAGTCCTTGGCGGGAACCACCGTGTACGATCCTCCCTCGGCGTCGCGTCGAGTCGCGATCGGCCTCCGGCCCGTCCGGGCGGCCGACGCGCCATGCGACGATCTTAACGGCGCGGGGGTGTCGCGGTCAAAACCAGAAGAGCCCTGCGCGAGCCGGGCGATCGCCTGCTAAGATGATGAGATTGGTGGCCCTACCGCAACGGACGGAAGCGAGGGCCGCGGGTCGTCCATGACCCGAGCGTCCGGATCGCGAGCGGACGCCCGGGCCTCTTCGTCTCGCCGCGGGTTCCGACGATGGCCGACATCGCTTTCAACTGCCCGAAGTGCGGGTGTCCCTACGAGTTCGCCGACCACATGGTGGGCAAGCGGGGGCGGTGCAAGTCGTGCCAGACGATCTTCCGCATCCCCGCGCCGTCGCCGGTGATCGGCCCCTCGCTGGCGTCCGACCGGCCCGCCCCATCCCGGTCGGCGGCGGATCGCGTGCCGGCTCCGCCCGTTCCGTCGCCCGCAGCCGCCGGCGGGTCGCCGCCGTCGGCCGACGAGGAGAAGATTGTCTTCAACTGCCCGACCTGCGGGCACGGCTATCGCCTGGCCGTGAAGCTCGCGGGCAAGCAGGGGCGGTGCACGGCCTGCCGCGGCGTGTTCACGATCCCCGCCCGGGTGGGTACGGGTCCATCAGCCCCGCCCGCTCCGCCGTCGGCTCCGCCCACGCCGCCGTCTGCTCCACGGCGACCGGCGCCCTGTCGTCCCCCGCCGCACCGATCCCGGCCCCGCGGTCGGCGACCCCTCGCCCGGTGCCGGCGACGGCCCCGGCGATGGCCGGGGTCGCGGCCGACGACTCGGGGTGGTGGGAGCTCGACTCGTCCGAGTCGATCCCCGCGCCGGCGGCCGTCGCGGTCGCCGGACGTCGCCCGGCCGGGGTGGGCGCCGTTGCCGCGTCGGCCGTCCCCGCCGCGACCGACTGGACGAAGCTCGACGACTCCGAGGCCGAGGAACTCGACGCCGGGCCGGTCGGGTCGGGCCGACCGTCGGCGTCGGCGTCTGGAAAGGACTGGGTCAGGCCCGCCGCGATCGCGGGAGGCATCGTCGTCGGCTCGATTGCCTTCTTCCTGGCGTTTTCGCTCGTCTCCGGCGCCCTCCGGTCGGGGTCTTCGGGTTCAAGCGGGTCCGTGGCACCCGGTTCGCCTGCCGGAGACTCGCCGATCGTCCAGAACGACTCCGACACGCCGCCCGCTGCGAAGGCCGACGACCCGGACAGCGCGCCTGCTGCGAAGGCCGCCGTGGCGACGAGCCCCGCGGCGTCGCAACATCGCGAGGCCGTCGATGCCCTGATCCGGGCGTACAACCTGATCGCCGAAGGGTACGCCCGCATCCACGACGCCGACTCGATCGCCGCCGGCCGCGAGCAGGTCGCCCGGGGTGCCGTGCAGCTTCGGGCCTCGGCGCACCGCGGGCGGGGACTGCCCGCCCTCTCGCCGGCCGAGCGCAAGGCGCTGATCGGCCAGGCCGGCCCCGAGCTGCTCGCGGCGATCGACCGCGTGCTGGCCCAGCTCCGGCGGCTCAGGGAAGTCCAGGGCATCCGATCGGACTTCGACCGCCTGATTGACGCCTACACCCAGAGCCGCCACGAGATCCAGCGCGAGCTCGACGGCGCGTGACGCGACCGCCCGGCACGCGCGGGATTGCGTCGCTCGGCGCTTGACATTCGGCCGCATTGCGGTATGCTGGGATTTTCGCCCCCGGGCTGGCTCTGCTGCTGCGCGCCGTGCCCAAAATCAACCGCCTGGGGGATGCGCCCGGTAGTGACGGACCGACCCAGGGATCGAGCCGTCCGCGCGTCGTGCCGCCGGGAGTCAGGCAATCACCAGTCGGCGGCGGGCCGGATGGACCGCGGCCGGATGCGTGCCGGCCCGGCTCGACCGAGAGCGAAGCGACCGGAACCGAAAAGGCTCGCGGCCCGGATTTCCGCAGGACAAGGGAACGGAACGACGGATTTATGCCCACGATTAACCAGCTAGTCCGCAAGCCACGCCGACCGGTCAAGTACAAGACCAAGGCGCCGGTGCTGGAGGCCTCTCCGTTCAAGCGGGGCGTGTGCCTTCAGGTCAAGACGATGACCCCCAAGAAGCCCAATTCGGCGCTGCGCAAGGTGGCGCGAGTCCGGCTCTCCAACGGCAAGGAAATCACCGCCTACATCGGCGGCGAGGGGCACAACCTCCAGGAGCACTCGATCGTCCTGGTGCGGGGCGGCCGCGTCCGCGACCTGCCGGGCGTTCGGTACCACATCGTCCGCGGCGTCCTCGACTGCCAGGGCGTGGCCGACCGCAAGCAGGCCCGCTCGAAGTACGGTGCCCCGCGCAAGAAGGCCGGCGCGGCGACCGGCGCCAAGAAGAAGTAATCCCGACCCGACACGGTCCGTTCCTGTCCGGCGTGATCCGGAATGCCCGGGAGAGGCAGATCTGCGTCTCAACCGACGGGCCGGCCGAATCGGCCTGCCCTGGCATCCGCCGACGGACGTTTCATCCCCGATTTCTTCCCCAGAGGAGCGAGCGGCCCAACCCCGACCACGGCCGCGACGAGAGGGACTAAAACCGCATGGCCCGCAAGTTCACCGCCAGCAAGACTCACCTCCGCCCGGATCCCCGGTTCGGCTCGAAGCTGGCCGGCAAGTTCATCAACTGCGTCATGCACAACGGCAAGAAGAGCGTGGCGCAGCGGATCTTCTACGACGCGATGGAGCTGGTGCAGAAGCGCCTGCCCAACGAGAACCCGATCGACGTCTTCACCCGCGCGGTCGAGAACGTCAAGCCGATGATCGAGGTCCGCTCGAAGCGGGTCGGCGGTGCCACGTACCAGGTGCCGATGCAGGTCAACAAGAACCGCCAGCAGACGCTGTCGATCCGGTGGATCCTCATGGCCGCCCGCGAGAAGAAGGGCCGGCCGATGGCCATCAAGCTGGCCGACGAGCTGGTCGCCGCTTACAACCGCGAGGGCGCCGCGATCACCCGCCGCGAGAACGTCCACCGCATGGCCGACGCCAACAAGGCCTTCGCCCACTTCGCGTGGTGAGCGGTAACACGAGCCGATTCGACCCGCCTGCGGCCGACGATAGGGCCCCGCGGCGGTACCCGCGAGGGGACGGCCCCCGGCGATGTCGCAGGACCCGCTCAACGTCCTCTGGGTGGAGCCGTCGTTCCCCGGCCGGCTGGGCGCAGTCGGCCGACTGGCTGGTGCGTCGCCGCGGGTATCGGGCGTGGTTCTACTGCCACACCCTCGAGCCTCGCGCGAGCTGGCCGGCCTCGGTCGGCAAGGGCCTGGAGGTCCAGGTCTTCGGCGTCGGCGGAGTCGCCCGCGAGACGGCCGTCGGCTTGGTCGCGGGCGCTCGAGCGAAGCCTCTGCTACAGCTACGGCTGCTGGGAGGTCCTCGAGCAGAAGCGGCCCCGGCCGATCGACCTGATCGTCGGCCGCTCGGCCGGGCTGGGCTCGTCGCTGTTCGCCCCGGTGTACTGACCGCGCCCCGCCGGTCGTGCAGTTCCTCGATTACTACTTCCACGGCCGCGCCCATGACCTGGCCGACGAGGCCGGGCCCGACACGCCTGCGGCGTATTTCCACTGGCGGCGGTCGACTGGCGGCGATCGAGCTGCTCGACCTGGAGCAGGCCGCGCTGGGCTGGACGCCCACGGCCTGGCAGCGCGGGCTCTTTCCGGCCGAGTACCGCGACGACCTGCTGGTGCTGCACGACGGCGTCGACACCCGCGCTTCGCCCGGTCGGCGTGGCACGCGGCGGGACCGTCGCGCGGTCGATCGCCGGGCCGAGCGGTCCCCGACGCGGCGCGAGTCGTCAGCTTCGTGGCGCGGTCGCTCGACCGGCTGCGGGGGTTCGACCGCTTCCTCGCGCTGGCCGAGGCCCTGCTGCGGGCCCGGCCCGACGTCCTGGTCGTCGTGGCGGGCGACCCGGTCGTCCGACGCGGGCTGGACGTCGCCTTTCACAACCAGGATTACCGCGCACACCTGACAGCGCAGCCGCCCGCCGGCGGATCCCGGGCGGCTCTGGTTCCTGGGCGCGGTGCCGCCGGCGACCGTGGCCGAGCTGCTCTGCCGCCAGCGACCTGCACGTCGCTCCGGGGCGGGTCTATCCCGTGGCACGATCGACGCTCGAGGCCATGGCCGCCGGGCTGCGTCGTTCTGGCATCGGATCACGCCCCGCATCGCGAGGTCATCGAGCCCGGCCGGACGGGCCTGCTGGTCGATCCGGGCGATGCCGACGGATTGCTGCGGCAGGCGCTCGCCGTTCTGGACGATCCGGCCGGACACAGGCCGCTCGGCGAGGCCGCGGCCGACCTGGTCCGCCAGCCTTACAGTCAGGACGCCTGCCTGCCCCGGCTGGCGGAGCAGTTCAACCGGCTGGCGCTGCCGGGCGGGAGGCGGCCATGAACGTCCTGTTCATCCACGACGCCTTCCCCGCGCAGTTCGGCCGGCTGGGTCAGGAGCTGGCTACCCGGCACGGGTGGACGTGCGACTTCCTGGTGCAGAGCCTGTCGAGCTGTCCCGACGCCGACGCCCGAGATGCTCGCAGCCGTCCGGATTGCACCAGATGCCGATGACGGCCGAGCACCGGACCGGCGACGGCATCCCCTGGCCGCAGATCTACGGCCAGTTCCTGGACCAGTGCCAGTCGGTGTACGACGTGATCCGGTCGAAGCGCGAGCTCCGGCCCGACCTGGTCGTCGCCCACGGCGGCCGCGGCGCACCGACGTTGTTCCTGCGCGACGTGGTCGATTGCCCGATCATCAACTATTGCGAGTATTACTTCGCCACCAGCCATCGGGACATCTCGTATCGGATCGACCTGCCGCCGGCCGAGCCGGCCCCGTTCTTCCCGCGGTGCATCAACTGCGCCGACCCTCGCCGTCGCTGGTCGACTGCGATGCCGGCTACTCGGCGACCGCCTGGCAGAGGTCGTCATTCCCGTCGCGGTTCCACTCGAAGATCGAGGTCCATTTCGACGGGATCGAGACCGCACCTCTACCGGCCCGGGCCGGCGCCGCGGCGCGATCGGCGAGACGCTCGATCCCGGCGGGCTCGCGGGTGGTGACGTTCGTCTCGCGCGGGCTGGAATCGATCCGGGGCTTCGACCTGTTCATGAAGGTCGCCGACCGGATCGCCCGGGAGCGGGCCGACGTGGTCTTCGTCGTGGTCGGCGGCGAGGAGATCCACTACGGCTGGGACAAGCTGCACACCGGCTCGCCGAGCTTCAAGCAGTGGGTGCTGTCGCCGGGGATTATGACCTGTCGCGGTTCATCTTCCTGGGCCGGGTGCTGCCCGAGCAACTGGCCGACATCCTGCGGATCAGCGACCTGCACGTCTACCTGACGGCACCCTTCGTGCTCTCGTGGTCGCTGCTGAACGCGATGTCCAGCGGCTGCGTGGTGCTGGGCTCCGACGTCCCGCCGGTGCGCGAGGTGCTGCGCCCGGGCGAGAACGGCCTGGTCGAGCCGCTGTTCGACATCGACGTCCTCACCGAGATGGCGATGGCGGTCCTCGATGACCCGGCCGCGTTCGCCCCGCTCGGCCTGCGCCGCGCGGCGGACGATCGAGGAAGCATACAGCCTGGAGGTCTGCATCCCGCCGCTGAAGGACTACTTCGAGCGGGTCGCGGGCCGGGGTTGAGCGGCGGCTTGATCACCCGCCCGCCGCCCATCGGACGGCCGCGGCGACTTGCTGCTTTCCGAACGGAGTGTCCAGCGACCGCAGGTCGTGGCCCAGCTCGGTGTAGAAGAACCGGCCGCCGTCGGCCCCGGCCTCGTGCGTCCATGCCGACGGGTGGTCCTTGCCCATCGGCTTGCCGCCCCGCTCCTTGAAGTAGGGACGCACCGGCTCATAGGTCGATTCATCGACCCTCATCAGCACGCGGAACCCCGGCTTGCCGGTGACCGAGCGGTCGTGGTTATGCCAGTCGGCCGAGTACCAGAACGCGTCCCCCTGCCCGCTCACCGCCGGGTGGTCCTTCGACGACGGGTCGACGACCACGCGGGCGCGGGAGAAGTCCGAGTCGCTGTCGAAGTCGGCCCCGCCGAGCTGACTCAGCCAGGGCCAGCCGGTCTGGTGGACCAGTGCGGCGTGGAGCCCGACGATCCCGCCTCCGCGGCGGGACCAGTCCTCGACGGCCTGCTTCTGCTTGCTATCGAGGACCTTGCCGAGCTCATTGGCGTTGTTCAGGATGAGCACCCGGTAGGCTGCCAACCGGTCGGCCGTGAGGTCGGCGGGCGTCTCGGTCACATCCACGACGAACCCTTGCTCCTGGCCCAATCGCACGAGCCAGCCGTTGGTCCTGGGGATCTCAGGATGCCGATACCAGCCGGCGTTCGAGAAGACCAGGACCCGCATCGGCTGGCCGGTCGGTCGCCGCGGCGATCCGGTCATCGCCGACGGCCGGGGCGGTGGTAGCGACCGCGGCCGGGCAACAGACGGCGATCAGGAGGAGGATTTGGAAGAGTCTCATGTCGGTCCCCGTCGTGGATGGTTCACGGCCATCGCACCGGCCGGCGGAAGCAGGCCGTCTTCCGCGGGTCGAGATGGCGACGACGACGCGAGTCTAACGGTTCGATCCGATCCCTTCAATGACCGGGCGTTGCATCAACATTCAGGGTGGGGTGGGCATCGCTCGCCGTATCCGGCAGGGTCATTCAAAGGTCTCAAGGATCATGAAGGGGCCGGGTTCATGACCAAGCCCAACGCCTCCAGGGGTTTGGCGGCGTGGCGGCGGAGGGTCGCGGCGATGTTGGTCAACCCCGACGATCGCATCAGCCACAGCATCGCATTGCGGATCCCCGCCAGGATCTCCGGCGCCTCGCCGGTCCTCACCCGGCACCGATCCTCGCCCAGCACCTCGTCGCGGACCCAATGCAGCCGGTTCTCGATCTCCCAATGCCCCCGGGCGATCGACAGCAGCCGCTCCGCCGAGGCCCGCTCTCGCCCCAGGCTGGTGACGGCGCAGACCGTCTCGACGCTCTCCTTGCCCTTGGACCGCCGCACCCGCTCGATCAGGCAGACCTGCTCGGCCCCGGGCCAATCCAGGTACCCCTTCAGCCGGGTCGTCGTCTCCAGCCGGCGGACCTCACGCCGGCCGTGTCCCTTGCCGCACACCTCGGCGCGGTCGTCTTCCTCGGCCCGCCTCAGCCGCTCCCGAGGGGGAAAAAGCCGGGCCGAAGGCCGCCCGGATGTCCGCCTCCAGGGTGGGCTGATTCTCCTTGACCGTCAGGAAATAATCGCCCCCGCCTCCGATCACCGCCGCGCAGAAATCCCGCTGCGCGAACGCCGCATCGCCGGTGAACAGCGTCCCCTGCAGGGGGAGGACCTTGAGCAACTCCAAGGCCGTCTTGTGCTCGTTGGTCTTGCCCGGGACGCGGAGCTGGGCGACGACGGCCTGGACGTCGAGGCAGTAGGCGGCCAGCAGGTGGACGCCGGGGAGCTGATGCCCCTGTGTGCCCCGCAAGGTCTTGCCGTCGATGGCCATGACCCGCTCGGGCAAGTCGGCGACGCCTCGGCCCAGGATCCACCGGGTCAAGGCGGCCTCGAACGCCGCGGCGCCGAGCGCGGCCAGGAGGGTGTGCAGCTCGCTGATGCAAGGCGTGCGATAGCGCCGGCCATCGCGGGTCATGCGGGAGAAGCCCATGGTCGGGGCCAGGTCGTTGTAATCGCGGCCCCATTGGGCGATGGCCGCGAGGCTGCGACCGCCGCAGAGCATGGCGGTGGCGAAAAGGGTCAGGACCGAGGCCAGGGGGTAGAGGTCCCGCGGCGATGGCGCGGGTCGGGGATCGCGCGGAAGATCTCGTAGAGGGAATCGCTGGTGGAATCGGTATTCATGGGGCAACTCCTTTCCCCATGAGTGATAACGCCCCGCGGCCCCGAATGCTAGACCTTTGAATGACCCTGCCGTATCCGGGCGGAGACTTCAGGTTCCCCTTCAAGTCTCGGTATGATGGTCCGGTCGCCGCGAGCCAGGGCCCGAGGGACAACTCGGCGCCGGGCCTCGCGATCTCGTCCGGTTGTCATTGGGACCCTTTCATGGAGACCGGCTTCCGCTGGACCGAACCGCCCGGCCCCTGCGACTACGTGCCCGATCACATCTGTTGGCGCGAGTATCGCTGGGTGTCCACGCTGGACCCCGACGAATACATGGCGTACCTGCTCGCGGGCTGGCGGCGGTTCAGTCACACGCTCTTCCGGAATCGGTGCGTGGGACCCGACGCCTGCCGATCGCTCCGGGTGGACGTGGCCCGCTTCAAGCCCGACCGCAGCCAGCGTCGCACGCGCAAGGCGAACGAGGGTGCGATCCAGCTCCGCATCGGCACCCCGTCGGTCACCCCTGAGAAGGTCGCCCTCCTCGACCGATTCCACGCGCAACGGACCGAGACCAGGGGCTGGCCGCGGCATGAGCCTGCCGACGCGGCGGAGTATGCCAGCAGCTTCGTCGCGAACCCGATCCCGACGCAGGAGTGGTGCTATTACCTCGGCGAGGTGCTCGTCGGAGTCGGCTATGTGGATGAGCTTGCTGGAGGACTGTCGGCGATCTATTTCGTTCACGACCCGGACCATGGCGACCGCTCGCTCGGGACATGGAACGTGCTGAACCTGCTCGAGAGGGCGTCGGCCCTGGGCCGGCCCTACGTCTACCTCGGCTATCACGCCGATGGCTGCCCCTCGGTGCGCTACAAGGGGCGGTTCCGGCCGCATCAGAGCCTTGACCCCGACGGCGTCTGGCGCGACAGCCGGACATGAAGGAGCCCATCGTGACCGAGGTCCCGACTCTCCGGACGCCCCGCCTGTGCCTCCGCCCCTGGCGTGACGCCGACCTCGCGCCGTTCGCCGCGATGAACGCCGACCCGGTCGTGATGGAGTTCTTCCCGCGCCCGCTCGACCGCGCCGAGAGTGAGGCGGCGGCCGGACGGAACCGCGAGCACTTCGCCCGGCACGGGTTCGGCCTCTGGGTCGTCGAGGTGCCGGACGTGGCGGAGTTCATCGGGGTCGTCGGCCTGGCAGTCCCGCGTTTCGAGGGGCATTTTACGCCCTGCGTCGAGATCGGCTGGCGGCTCGCTCGCGCGTTCTGGGGCAATGGCTATGCCACCGAGGCCGCGCGCGCGCGCGAGATTTCGGGTTCGGCGAGTGCGGCCTGGAGGAGATCGTCTCGTTCACCGCCGAGAGGAACGTCCGCTCGCGGGCCGTGATGGAGCGGATCGGCATGACCCGCTCGCCGGCCGACGACTTCGACCACCCGGCGCTCGACGAGGGCCACCCGCTGCGGAGGCATGTCCTCTATCGGGCGCGGAGGACCGACCGCACTACCTGAGCATCGATTCGATTCGCGCCTCCAGCTCGGCCGGGGGGCCATCCCAGCGGAGGATGCCCTGCCGGTCGATCAGGAGCAGACGCGGCAGGCCGTGGATGCCGGCCCCGTCCCGCCAGACGTCGCGGGTGCGGTCGTCGGCCGGCACTTGGACCTCGACCCAGGGGAGGCCCAGGGTCTTTACCAGCTCGTCGGCGATGGCGCGATCCTTGTCGAAGTTGATGCCGACCACCTCGAGGCCGTCGGGATGCCGGCGCTGGTACAGCGCCTTGAGCCGCGGCATCTTGGCCATGCAGGGTGTGCACCAGCCGGCCCAGCAGTCGATCAGTACGACCTTGCCCATAAGGTCGGCCGAGCGGATGACGCGGCCCTTCGTATCGGTGAGGGAGAACGTGAACGGCTTGCCGACCTCGGGCAGTGGCAGGACCTCGATCCCGGCTTCGCGGGCCTGCTGGATGGCCCGCGCCGACGCGTCAACATCGTCCGCCCGCCGCGCATCGGCCGACACCGACTCGATACCCATCGTCTTGACGCGGTCGAACGGCAGGACCTCGGGATCGAGCCGGTATTCGCGCAAGACCAGATTCGCCCCGGGAATCGCCGCGGATCCGCTGCCGCCGCCCCCGGACAGCTTCGGGAGGAAACGCCCACGCCGATCGTCGAAGGCGACCGGGCGATATTCCTGCTCGGCTCGGTCGTCGCGAGCCCTCGTCATGTAGGCCAGGGTCACGACCAGCGCGCCGGTCGAATCCTTCCTGGAGAGGAAGTCGATCCCGCTGCTGTGCATCGACGAGGGGACGCTCCCGCCTGGCTCGATGGCCCAGTCGCAGTCCCGGGCCGTCGGATACTGCCGGGCCAACTTGGCCGGCAAGCGGCTTTCTCGGTGGAAATGGATCAGGATTCGCCCGGGTCGCTCGTGGAGATCGGCGGGGCGTTCGAGGCCCATGCTGACCGTCAGATCGTCGCCGGAGAGCTTGTAGAGGCCCTGGAGTTTCAGGTCGAGGTTGAGCACCGTGAGGTCGATCGTCCCGGCGGCCTTCTCGGGATCGACGGTGAATCGGTAAGTCCTCGCGGCGAAGCCATCTGGGTCGGACTCGGTGATCGTGTCGCGATCGATCGCCCAGGTCAGCTTGTACGGCTTCGGCGGCTGGGGGATGCCGTTGACCGTGGACTCAAGCGTCTGCATGCTGGTCCACGTCCCCTTGAGCTGGAGCATCTCGCGGCGGGCGGCCTCGCGCGGGTCGGGCGATCCGGGGCGCTGTTCCTGCGTGGTCGCCGGGGCGGCGAGCATGGCCAGGCCCGTCCCGATCGTGCCCAGCATGAGCACGACGCCGGCGGCGAGCCGGACGCGCTCGAGGACCAGGCCGCGCGAGGCGTGGACGACCCAAGCCGCGACCCGGGCCGAGGCCGCCGCGGCGACCGTCCGTCCGGATGTGAAGGCGACGGCGGCCCTGAGCGTGGCCTCGCCCAGCGCGTCCGGGACGGCGGCGCGGGCCGGTGCGAGCAACCCGTCAACGGCGGCCAGGGCCGCGGGTGCCGCAACCCCGCGACGGGTGAGCCGTGTCCGCAGCAGGTCGCGGGCCCGCGAGAGCCGGCCGCGGACGGTGCCGACCGGCCAGCCGAGCCGGGCCGCGGCGCCTTCGTGGGTCATCCCCTCGAGGTAGCAGAGCACGACGGGGGCCCGATATTTCTCGGGCAGGCGAGTCAGCTCCTCGTCGATCAGCATCTCGAGGTCCAGCCGCCCGGCGTGGTCCGCTCGATCCGACTCCGGCCGGATTCCGTGCCGCTCGATCCGGCGGCGGCGGGCCGATTCGACCCGGGCACGCGAGGCGACTCGCATCGCCACGCCGTGCAGCCACGAGGCGACCGAACCCCGGTCGCGGATCGACCCCGCGCGGCGCAGCAGCACCAGGAACGTCGCCTGGAACGCGTCCTCGGCGTCGTTCGGATCGTCGAGGAGCTGGCGACAGACGCGCAGCACCATCGACCCGTGGCGCTCGACCAGCGCGTGGAACGCCAGCTCGGCGGCCTCGCGATGCCTGGCCGTGACTCGTTCGATCAACGGCCCATCCGGCTGGTCGCCGATCACGCCGAGGTCGAACAGTGCATCCAGCGACCGGGGAATGCTCATCGCCAGGCCCGCCATGAATCGACTCCTCTCTTCCGGACAGGCCCCGCGGGGCCGGGGTCTCCGCCAACGCTGACGGTAGTGCCGCGAGAGGGGGACGGCCAATACAGCTTTTTTCCGATTCGCCCTGCCGCCGGATTCTTCGAGGGACCGTCGCAGTCGAGCGAAGCGGCGAGCGTAGGACTCTCTCGGGTTCACCGGCTTGCCGGGCTGATCCGACCCGACCCGCCACGCCCGTCGGCCGACCGGCCCGCCTTTCACGGGGCCGATCACCGCCGGCCGGTCGGTCGGCCTGTTGCGGGCTTCTACCGCCCGCCGGCCGCCGGCCGATTGTCCGGGGCATGGGTAGCAACGCGTGCCGGCCCGGGGAGTCCGGCTGCCCTCAAGCCCGCAGAATCGGCGCCTGGCGGCGCCTGGCGGCAGGTTTTTCGCCCGTCGGGCGATGGATTGCATGTGCTGTATTGCCTGTCCGATCGCCGGACCGGCCGGTTGACCGCTTGCCCCGTACTGGCTGGAGGACATTGACCTCGGTCCAGCCGCTGGCGGGGCGCGATCCGGCCCACGCGTATGCGGTGCGCTTGGCGATCCGACGAACTGGGGCACATCGGGGGAAGTTGACCCCCCGGCCATCGCTGGGGCGAGGTTGGCCTGACGATCTTTGCTGTCGATCCAGAACATCCGGAGGTGCAATCGACGCACCATTCGCGGTTCTCGACCCGGTGCGAAGGTCGGCCGGCAGGCCCGTGGGGCCGCGTGAAATCGGGACACTAATTATACGTCCCCCCCGTCAAGGGGGTTTGCGTATCTTATTTTAGTTCCAAAGACTTATGGCCTCTTGGACACTCGTGACGATAGGAAACTGCCTTTGCAGAGCAAATAATATAATCTCTAAATATGATAGACGTGGCTTCTGCAGGGCGGAGCCGGCCCGGTCACGGATCTGTGTCTCGTATAGGCGCGGTTCAGGTCCGGGCGAGAGCGGGGAGTGAATCCGGCGCCGGTCGGGGCAGGAGGCCGCCGGTCGGGCCGCCGGACCAAGAGCCGGACGGGCCATGGGGCGGGTTGCCGAAAAAGCCGCAAAGCTGGTTTGGCCCCCTGCTAGACGCGAAGTTCAAAGTCGAGACCTAACCCACGGGGTTTACTAAGTTCAAAGTGAAGACCTGATCCCCCAGGGTTTCTTGACCGCCGAGGTTTCTCGGCCGGCGGCAGGGCAGGCGGGAGGGGAGGTGGCATGGTGCGGGCGACGCCGTCGGGTGGATCGGCCGGACAACCGCACCGGCCGGGACGCTTACGACTGCCGATTCGCGCTCTGTCCCCCCATCCCCCCTACAGGCTCCCGTACCGCTCGGAGAACTGATTCTGGAACAAGCCGCCGGGGTCGTAGTGGCGCTTCCGCTCGAAGAAATGAACAGCTTCGGGATAAGCTTTGTGGAACTGGGCAGGGGTCGCGTGAAGACGGTAGGGGAGGTAGTAGGTGCCCTCCAGGTTCAGGGCGGCGTCGATCAGCTCGCGGGTGAGGGCCTCCATCCGGGTGTCCGCCTCCGGTGTCCTCGGCTGGTTGAATAGCATGACGAACGAGAACATATCCCGGTCGGCGTAGCGCAGAACAGTCTCACCGTCGCGGCGGACGCTCCGGACCGTGACGTTGAGCAGGTCGGCGCGATGTCGCGGGAGCAGGACGCGGAGCCGGTCGAGGAAGTCCTCGACCCGACCCGTCGGGAGGAAATACTCATGGAGGATATCCGTCGTGCCTGCCGATCGATCCTGGAGGATCTCGACGCCATTATGCAGGATCTGGTTGCGGGAGAAGTGCTTGCTCGCGAGGAGCTGGCCGGCGGCCTTCTCGGCCGACCATCGCAGGCTCTTGCCATAATCGCTGTCGATCGAGCCGCGGTAGAGGGTGCGGGTGAGCCACTCGGGGACGATCCCCGACAGCCGAGGGATCGTACCGTCTTCGGCAGGGTCGCGGTGGAACGAGGTCAGGATTGCCTCGCGGAGGAAGGTCGACTCGCCGGGGACGATGCAGAGCCGGCCGAATGCCATCGCAGCGTCGCGCGACTTCGTCACCTGCTGGTCGAACACGGCCTCGTACTGGTCGCTCGGGAAGACCTGTCTCTGGACGCGGTAGCGCTCGTTCGGGACGACACGGAGTCGGACGTCGAGGATGATGCCGAAGAGCCCGTATCCGCCGGTCACTAGCGTAAACAGTTCGATATTCTCGGACCGGCTGCAACGGCGGATCTCGGCGTCGGCCGTCAACAGCCGGAAGGACTCGACGCTGTCGATGATCGGGGGCCGGTCGAGCTGCCAGCCGTGACAATTCACGGAGATCGAGCCGCCGACGCTGAACGAGTCGTTGGATTGCATGATGGCCACCGAACGGCCGCGGGCGTCGAGGTACGGGATCACCTCGGACCACCGCGCCCCTGCCCCGACCGTGAGGATTCCGGCTGCCTCATCGAGGCTCATCTTGTGGAAGGGGAGCATGTTCAGGACGATTCCGCCAGCGGCGATCGTGTGGCCGCCCATGCTATGCCGCGCACCGGCTATGGCGACCCGGCGCCGATCCACCTTCGCCCTCCAAACCAGGGCGCGCAATTGCTCCTCCGCTGCGGCGGAGTCGGCCGGGATGTCCCAGACCTCGGCGACGTCGGTTCGGTTCATCCGGCTCGCGTCGTCCACGACCCCATCGGGCAGGATCTCGATTTCGGGACGGTCGCGCCACCAGGTGCGCGCGAGGTGGAAAGCCGGCTTGGCCAGCAGGGCCGCCACGAGGAGAGCGGCCAGGGCCGTCCCGAGGAGCCACCGTTTCGTCTTCTTCTTCAAGGCCGGCTCCTCGGGGTCAATCTCGCTCGAAGGGCCCCCCGACCACCCGCGTTGTCGAGCATAACCGACACCGAGTTCTCTGCTACAGCTCCGCGATCTTGCCGAGCATCGTCATGGAATTGGAGATGGCGATCAGGGCGAAGAGCAGCAAGAACACAACGGCCACAGGTATGAGGCGGCTCGCCCGGCCGTCCGAACTTCGCCGGGCGACCCAGAGGCCCATGAGGACGGCGATCACGACCGAGCCGTTCTGAATGGCGATCCGAGCCAGGGCGGCGGCCCGGACATCGGCCTGGCTCGGGTCGCCCCACCCTTCCAGCCCTCGAAGTGGCTTGGTCGTGCAGGCGTGCAGATACTCCCGGTCGAAGGCGCCGGTCGCGCCCACGATCGCGACAAGCACTGCGAGGCCCATGAGGGTCTGTTGAAGTGGCCGCCTCGGACGTCCCGGATCACCCGCAACTCCGCCCGACGGGGCCGGCGTCGGAGGGATTGTGATTGAACCGACGGCCCCGCCGATGGACCAGACCAGCATGGTAACGATCGCCCCGGCGAAGGCACCGGTCCCCTGGGAGATCCCGTCATTCTCCCACAGCACCGAACCGATGAAGGCGCCGCCGACCGCACCGGTCAGTGCCCCGGTTGAACCCAGTAGGAGCCCACGCGCCACCGGCCCGCGGATCGCCCACCACGTCCCGAGGAGGACCGACGCATTCAGCAGCCCGACGATGGACATGGCCAGGATCGAGTAGCGGATGATCGTCGGGAGGGGTGCGTGCCTGACGTTCGCGACATCGCGATAGTCGGCCCAATACAACGCCGTGATGAGGAGGACCCCGGCCACGACTGCCAGCGCAGGCGCAGTGCGATCGGGAGGGCACGGCGCTGCTGGTCGGATCGCTCGCTGGATGTCATCGAGACCTCACGCCAAGGGTGCGCCCTGGAAAGCATCCTCCCCGCGTCGGATGTGTCTCTCACATATCGACACCGGGAAATGGCCAACAAGAATTCGACCACGAATTGTCCGCCTGATGCGCCTGGGGCGGGCTCTCACGGACGAAGGGCGTGATCCGACACGCCGATCCGGCCGCCCGATCCCCGCAACGGATGCGAGTTTGACCTTTCTGTGGCGCGGTGTCAACCGCCGTCAGCGATGACGAGAGCCCAAAAACAACATTCCTAATATTTAAAAAATAATAAATAAATTATTAAATATGTGCAAACTTTGTTTCCTGGATGCTGCTGTTGGCGATCGTCAATCTCAGCCACTCGCGGCGCCGCTGGAGGAACTCCGGGTGGGTACGGTAGGGCCAGTCGTCCACGAGCCCGAAGTTGTTCCAGCCGGTGAGGCTGTCGCCCGCACACACGACATCGACCGTCATACGGCCCGCCTCGAAAGCCGGCGAGCCCCGTTCGGTCAGGTAGAGGACGGAAGGTATCATGATCCTACCTTGACGAATTTCCGACCTGCCCAAGGGATTGTACACTGGGTGTGGCATCTCCGAGGCGGGCCGGAGATGGCAGCGGGTTGGTAGCATGCCCCGAACCGTGGGCCGGTGCCGGTGCCGGTCGAAGATGCTCCGGGGTGGATGAGAAGGCGTTCACGATCGAGCGGTGGGAACAGGCCCGAGCAGACGTGTCACGATCGCCGAGGACCAACGATGCTCAAGAAAGACCTCGACGGGGAGAGCGTCTTCGTGATCGAGGAATTCCTCTCCGAATCCGAATGTAATGACCTGATCGCCCGGAGCGAGGCGTTGGGCTACGAGGCCGCCGCCGTGGGGGACGTGATGATCCCCACGATGCGGAATAATGCCCGGGCCATCGTCAACGATCCCGCCCTGGCCGAGGCCCTCTGGTGCAGGGCAAGGTCCCTCGTGCCCGCACGGATCGACGGCTGGGAGGCCGTCGGGCTGAACGAGCGATTCCGATTCTACCGCTACGACACCGCCGAGGCATTCGCTCCCCACTACGACGGCAGCATCAGCCGGGGGGATGACGAGCAGAGCAAGCTGACTTTCATGGTCTACTTGAACGAGGGCTCCGAGGGGGGCCAGACCACCTTCTACCACCCGGATGGCCGGCTGAGATTCGACGTCCGACCCCGGACGGGCCAGGCATTGATCTTCGTCCATCTGCAACTGCATGAGGGGTCACCCGTCACCAGCGGGAGGAAGTATGCCCTGCGGACGGACGTGATGTATCGACGGCCGGCCTCCGCTTATTAGCGGATCGCACCTCCTGGTCGAACTACCGTGTTCCCCCGGATCTCCCCAGGGTGGTCCAGTAAGGGGACATCGTGCGCCGCGCAAAGGTATAGGTTTGCCCGGAAGGGTCGGTCGGGGCAGTTTCGTCACATCCCGACCGACCGGGTCTCACCCGCGACCGCACCGCGTGACACGGGTTCAGGCGAGGTAAGGGAAAGCGGCAAGGGAACATAACCAAATTGCAAGCAATCCTAAAATATGGGTTGTGTCCCCAACGGCGTGGCGTAGGCCGGAGAACCTGTCATTGATGCCGATCGATTCGTGAACTCGAAGGGCGGCCTTGACTCCGGTCGCTCGTAGTATATACAACTTAACCATGAGGCGAGACATTCCAACTCCCGGACCACTCGACCGGATGGCGACCGACTGCATCGCCGGGCGGGTGCGCCTGAACAACCGGGTCTTGACGGCGCTCTACGACGAGGCCCTCCGACCTCACGGGCTTCGGGTCAGTCAGGGCAACATCCTGGTGGCCGTGGCCTGTCTGGGCGGGGCCAGGCCCGCGGAAGTTGGCCGGGTGCTTCGGTTGGAGAAGTCCACGCTCAGTCGGGACGTCGAGGTCATGAAACGGGAGGGGTGGCTGGAGTCGGACCCGCCGACGGGTGGCCGGAATCAGGTGCTCCGAGTCACCTCGGAGGGCATCGACATACTGAAAACCGCCCAGCCCGCGCGGGACTTGGCTCAGGCCGAGGCCAGGCTCCTGGTCGGCGAATCCGGCGTGGACGCCCTTCACAAGATCGCCGAAAGGCTCGGCCTCGGGCCGTCCCCAACCTGAGAGGACGGAGCGTCGGTCGGCGAGGGTTCATCGGCACGACTGCGATTCCTTTGTTGTAGGTACAACGAAAGCGGTGGGCCCGTGGACGAGCTGGACGATCACGCGACCGTGATCCATCGAGGCGGGGCCGAGAACAGCATCCCTTATTGCCGAGGAACCGAGACATGAGGACGCGATGGAAAGTCTTGCTCGCCGCCGGCCTGATCGTCCCCGCGGGCGTCTTCACACTCACTGCGGCGGGACGGCTGGGTGGATCCGTCACTTCGAGTGCCGGCCACCCGCCAGCGCCGCCTCCCCGGCCGGTCCGCGTCCAGGAGATCCGCGACGAGGGGGCGACTTCCGAGCAGTCGTATACGGGGGAGATCCGGGCACGATACGAGGCCGATCTGGCGTTTCGGGTCGGCGGGAAGGTGGTTGCCCGGCACGTCGAAGTTGGCCAGCGAGTCAGGGCCGGACAGGCGCTATACCGGCTCGATGCGGAGGATTACGATCTCGCCGTGAAGGCGGCCGAGGCCGATCTCGTCGCGGCCCAGGCCGAGGTGAAAGTCACGCTCGTCGAGCACGGACGCCGGATGGAATTGCGGAAGACCGGAGCGGTCAGCCTGTCGGAATTCGACAAGTCGCTCTCGGAACGGGACGTGGCCGCCGGCAAGCGTGACCGGGCGGCCAGGATGCTCGCGCCGGCGCGAAAGCGGCTCTCTTACTGCACCCTGGCGGCCGACGCCGAAGGGGTGATCACGGCCCTGCCGGTCGAGGTCGGTCAGGTGGTGGCCGAGGGGCAGGCGGTCGCTCGCCTCGCCCGGGACGGGGGACGAGAAGCGGTGGTCAGCCTGCCCGAAAACAGGGTGGCAATCGCCCGATCGGCGCCGGCCAGCGTCACCCTCTGGTCGAGCCCGGGCAAGTCGATCCCCGCCGAACTTCGCGAGCTGTCGCCGACCGCCGACCCGACGACGCGGACCTACCAGGCCCGCTTTTCGTTGCCTGGCGCCGGCCCGGAGGTCGAGCTCGGCATGACCGCGACGGTCCACCTCGTCCCGGCCGACGCCACGCGAGGGTTCCTGCTCCCGCTCTCGTCGCTCTCCGGACGACGGGGCCGGCCGGCTGTCTGGGTGGTGGGCCGCAAAGCCGGGCATCCGACACTGACGCCGGTCGAGGTACGGGAATATCGACAGGATTCGGTGCTGATCGGCGACGGGCTGAAGCCGGGCGACCTCGTGGTGACGGCCGGCGTCCAGAAGATCGATTCTGAGCTGGCAGTACTGCCGTGGGAGGACCGCCGATGAAGGGCCCCAACCTGTCCGAGTGGGCCGTCAAGCACCCGGCCTTCGTGCTGTTCCTGATCCTGGCCTGCGGCGCCGCCGGCGTGCAGGCCTACATCGGGATCGGGAGGGCGGAAGATCCCTCGTTCACCATCAAGACCATGGTCGTCGCGGCGGAGTGGCCCGGGGCGACGAGCGACGAGGTCCAGCGACAGGTGGCCGACCCGATCGAGGAGAAGCTCCAGGAAACCCCCTATCTCGACTACCTCAAGACATACTGCCTGCCCGGCCGGGTCCTGATCCAGGTCTGGCTCAAGGACACGACGCCGCCGAAGGCCGTCCCCGAGTCCTGGTACCAGGTCCGCAAGAAGATCGGCGACATCAGGCACACCTTGCCGGAGGGGGTGCGTGGGCCGATCATGGACGACGAGTATGGGGACGTCTACTCGGCCGTCTACGCCTTCACCGGCGCCGATTACTCCCCGGCCGAGCTCAAGCGGGTCGCCGAAGACGCACGTCAGCGATTCCTGCGGGTCAAGGACGTCAACAAGGTGGTCCTCATCGCCGATCGGCCCGAGAAGGTGTTCGTCGAGTTCTCTCACAAGAAGTTGGCGACCCTCGGCGTCACCCCTCAGCAGGTATTCGAGAGCCTCAGGCAGCAGAACGCGGTCACTCCGGCCGGGAGCGTGGACACGCCGACCGACAGGGTCTATGTCCGGGTGGAGGGGGCATTCGACACGGCGGAGACGGTGCGGGCGGTGCCCGTCCAGGCAGGAGGCCGGGTGTTTCGAGTCGGCGACATCGCCGACGTACGGCGGGGGTACGAGGATCCGCCGACGTTCACGATGCGGCACAACGGCACGCCGGCCGTCGGCCTCGGGGTGGCGATGGTCGAAGGGGGTAATGTCCTGAATCTCGGGCACGCCCTGGAGGCCGAACTCGAGCGAATCCGGGCCGACCTCCCGGCCGGGATCGAGGTCCATTGGGTGGCCTTCCAGCCGCACGTGGTCGAAGAGTCGGTCGGCGAATTCATCCGATCGTTCTTCGAGGCCCTGATCATCGTCCTGGTGATGAGTTTCCTCAGCCTGGGCTGGCGCACCGGCGTGGTGGTGGCGCTCAGCGTCCCGTTCGTGCTGGCCCTCGTCCTGGTCGTGATGAATATGACGGGCATGAATCTCGATCGCATCAGCCTGGGGGCCCTGATCCTGGCCCTCGGCCTGCTGGTGGACGACGCCATCATCGCGGTCGAGATGATGGTGGTGAAGATGGAGGAGGGATGGGACCGGGTGCGGGCGGCCACCTTCGCCTGGACGTCTACGGCGTTCCCGATGCTGTCGGGGACGCTGATCACCGTGGCCGGGTTCCTGCCGATCGGATTCGCCAGGTCCGTCGCCGGTGAATACGCCGGCGGGATCTTCTGGGTGGTCGGCATCTCCCTGGTCGCGTCCTGGATCGTGGCCGTCGTCTTCACCCCGTACCTCGGAGTCAAGCTCCTTCCGGATCATGCCAACCGGCCCCACCACGACCCGTACCACACGCGCTTCTACCGAGCTCTTCGGTGGACCATCACCGCTTGCGTCCGCCATCCCAAGAGCGTCGTCGGGATCACCCTGATCGGCTTTGCAATCGCGATGGTCGGATTCGGCAAGCTCGAGCAGCAATTCTTCCCCCAGTCGTCGCGGCCGGAACTGCTGGTCGAGTTCCGGCTGCCGGAGGGGGCGTCGTTCCCGGCGACCGAGGCGGAGGTGGCGAAATTCGAGAAGATCCTGTCCGGCGATGAGGACGTCGAACACTTCACGGCCTACACCGGGGCCGGCTCACCCCGTTTCTACCTGGCCCTCAACCCCGACCTGCCGAATGCCAATT
Organism: uncultured Planctomycetota bacterium; assembly: GCA_963771445.1. GTDB lineage: Bacteria > Planctomycetota > Planctomycetia > Isosphaerales > Isosphaeraceae > JAKAUH01. Next base: position 550,228 of record CAVYTQ010000014.1, read on the forward strand.
TCGCCAAGGTCGTCATCCTCACCAAGGGCCCCGAGGCCCGCGAGCGATTGCGGTCCAGGCTGATCAAGCTGTTCAGTTCGGACGGGCAGTTCGCCCTCCCTCGCGGGCGTGTCGTCCGACTGGATTTCGGCCCTCCGGTCGGGTTTCCGGTCCAGTTCCGGGTGGTCGGCCCGGACCCGACGACGGTCCGGCAGATCGCGTACCAGGTCCGGGAGATCGTGCGTGGGGAGCCGAAGACCCGGGACACTCAGCTCGAATGGGACGAGCCCTCGAAGGTGGTGAGCATGAAGCTCGACCAGGACCGCGCCCGCCTCCTGGGACTCACCCCGTCGGACGCCGCCCTCACCCTCCAGACTCTCCTCGCCGGCATCCCGGTGTCCCAGTACCGTGAGGGGAGGGAGCTCATCGACGTGGTGGCCCGGGCAGTCCCGGAGGAGCGGCTCAAGCTCGACACCCTGCCGGACCTGACCCTCATCACTCCGGCCGGCAACGCCGTCACGCTCGCCCAGGTGGCGACCCTGTCTTACGAGCAGGAGGAGCCGATCCTGTGGCGGCGGAACCGGGATACCGTGTTGACCGTCCGCGCCGACGTGATCGACGGTGTGCAACCCCCGGACGTCACGGCGGCCATCCTTCCCCGGCTCGACGCCCTCAAGACCTCGCTTTCGTCGGGCTACCGGATCGACACCGGAGGGGCGGTCGAGGAGAGCCAGAAGGCGAACGACGCCCTTTTCGCCATGTTCCCGCCGATGATCCTGGTCATGCTGACGCTCCTGATGGCCCAGGTGCAGAGTTTCAAGAAATTGTTCCTGGTGTTCATCATCTCGCCGCTGGGCCTGATCGGTGCGGTGGCCTTCATGCTGCTCTTCCACGCCCCGTTCGGCTTCAACGCCCTGCTGGGCGTGATCGCCCTGGCGGGGATGGACATGAGGAACTCGGTCATCCTGATCGACCAGATCGAGCACGACATGGCGAGCGGGATGTCGGCCTGGCAGGCCGTCATCGAGTCGGCGGTGCGGCGGGCCCGGCCGGTGCTCCTGACCGCGGCGACCGCCATCCTGGCGATGATCCCGCTCACCCGGAGCGTCTTCTGGGGACCCATGGCGATCGCCATCATGGGCGGGCTGAGCGTGGCAACATTCCTCACCCTGATCAACCTGCCGGCGCTGTACGTCCTGCTGTTCCGAGTCAAGCCCACGGCCGCGTTGCCTCGAAGGCTGGTCGTGCACCCTCAGATGGCGAAGAGATTCCAGGTGCCCGTCAATGGAAAGCCGGCTCAGTCCGAACCCAGACTCGACCTGAACCAGGTGTGATTCATCGTCCGACCGGCTCGGGGGCGCCGACAGGGCATATAAATAATATAAAATTATTTATTGGCATGTTAGTTATATCACCTTTCCGCAGTCCTTGTGGAATTGCTCCGGCGGGATGACCTCGATGCGTTAGCGATCCAGTCCGAGGCACGCTCCCAGGCACAATGCGCCGGTCGGCTCCTATCGAAGGCGCTCCGCCTCACCACTTGCCGTACGATGGAGCGAGATACGGGCTAGGCGACGCGGTTGAGGGGGGGTAACCGCTGGACAGGCAACCGGCGGCTGCAATCGCCCCAAGGCCGAAACCATGGTCGTCGCGTTGGCGATTGTTCGGACCTGGGAGCTGCGTCATCAGGGGAGATGATCGGAGCGATTCGCTCGAGCAGTTCGTCCAAGGCGGAATTGACATGCTCCTGGCTGGCGTGGGCACCTCAGAACCTGGATGCTGGCAGGGAAACGAGATGCACCGCCTCCCGCAGGCCCGGAGACAACTGCCATGCGGACCAGGACTTCCGGTACGCCCTTCGTCGCAATCCTCCTGCTCGGATGCTTCCTGCTGGCAGGCCTGCCGACCGCCGAATCCCGCGGCCAGGACGCGCACCGCCCCAGGGCACCGAGTCGGTCGGGTTTACCCCCGATCGGCTGGTGGAGCGAGCCCAGAGACGCCGTGCGGTCGAGGCCGTCATCTGGGGGATGCCTGCGGTGAACTTCGACCTCCTCTATCGGTCGATGATCAAGGCCGGGGGTGCTGCTAATCAGGTCGTCTACTGGTCGCGGCTGCCGAGCTGGAAGAACCAGACGCTCACACCGAACCCCGACACGATCTACGTCTTCCCGTTCTTCAACACCAAGGACGTCGGGCCCGTGGTCCTCGAGATCCCGGCGGCCGAGGGGGGCTCGATCACCGGCTCGGTCATGGACGCCTGGCAGTGGCGCTGGAGGACGTCGGCCCGGCGGGGGTCGAACAAGGGGCGGGGCGGCAAGTACCTCATCCTGCCCCCGGGATACAAGGAGAAGGCGCCCGACGGCTTCATCGCCCTCCCCTCGGACACCTTTCAGGGGTATGCCGTGCTGCGATCCAACCTGAAAAGCGGCGGCGATGCGGACATCCTCAAGGCCGTGGCTTACGGGAAGCAGGTCCAGCTCTATCCGCTCTCGCAGGCATCCAGGCCTCCCGCAACCAGGTTCGTCGATGCGATCGATGTGATCTACGAGAACATCATCCCGTACGACCTCCGCTACTTCGATTCGCTCAATCGCTTCGTCCAGGCCGAGCCGTGGCTGGAGAGGGACAAGGCGATGATCGACATGCTCAAGTCGATCGGGATCGAGCGAGGAAAGGTCTTCGATCCCGATGCGGGGCTGAAGGCTATCCTCCGGGATGCCGCCCGCGAAGCTCGTGCATCGCTGGAGGCGGGTTACGAGGCCGTCTTCGACCCGCCGTTCAACCCCGGGACACATTGGGCGCTCCCGGCATCGCCCGAGGTCGCCGAGGGGATGCCGACGTTCTTTTCGAAGCCCGATCGCTACCCCGTCGATGGCCGTGGGGTCACGTACTCGATGGCCTATTTCAGCGCGAAACATTTGGGCGCCGGTCAGTTCTATCTGATGACCATCAGAGATAAGGAGGGCCAGGCCCTCGAGGGCCGGTCCACCTATCGTCTCACGGTGCCCGCGAATGCCCCGGTCAAGCTGTACTGGTCGGCCACCGTCTACGACCGTGCGACCCACGCGCTCATCCGCGAGCAGCAGAGGTTCAGCCGCTCCTCGCAATCGCCGGGCCTGCAAATGAATGCCGATGGGACCGTCAACATCTACTTCGGGCCGAATGCCCCGGAAGGTCAGGGGTCGAACTGGATCGCCACGAATCCCGATGGACGCTTCGAAGTCCTTTTCCGCTTCTACGGGCCCGAGAAGTCGCTGTTCGATAAAAGTTGGAAGCTCCCCGACATCGAGAAACAAACGGCCGGGGACGCCGTCGCGGTTACGGCCGAGAACTTCGCTCGTGCCGAGAGCGACCTCTATTTCGGCGGCATCGTCAAGGACGGGGGGTTCGGCAAGTTATACCACAACCTCGAGTTGACTCCGCTTGATCGCCAGAAGGTGATTCGGATGAACCGCGACACGCTCTATTCGGCAGGGGTGTTCGACCTGGACGCAGGTCCGGTGACCATTACACTACCCGATGCCGGCGCGCAGATTCATGTCGATGCAGGTGATCAGTGAGGACCACTTCACCACCGGCGTCTATTACAAGCCGGGTCGCCACACGCTCGACAGGAGATCGATGGGGACTCGCTACGCAGTGGCCGCCATCCGAATCCTCGTTAATCCCGCCGACCCGAAGGATCTGGAGCGGGTCCACAAGCTCCAGGACGCCATCAAGGTCGAGCAGGCGAGCCCCGGCAAATTCGAGGTGAAGAACTGGGACCGGGCGAGCCAGAAGAAGATTCGGGACTCGCTGCTAACGCTCGGCTCAACGTTGCCCGACTCCAGACGCATGTTCGGCGCCAGGGGCGAGGTCAACCCGATCCGCCATCTCATCGGGAGTGCGTTGGCCTGGGGCGGCAACCCGGAGAAAGACGCAGTCTATCTCAACGTGACGCCGAGTCTGAACGATGGCAAGGCCGCTTACCGGCTCACCGTCGGGGATGTCCCCGTCGATGGCTTCTGGTCGGTCAGCGTCTACGACGAGGCGGGCTACTTCAAGCCGAACGCCGAGAACGCTTATACGATTAATAATGTTACAGCGCAGAAAGGTGCCGATGGTACCATCACGATAAGGTTCGGAGGCGACGCCTCAGCCCCGAATTACCTTCCCATCACGCGGGGGTGGAATTACATGGTTCGCCTGTATCGGCCTCGGAAGGAAGTGCTGGATGGGTCCTGGAAGTTCCCGGAGGCCAGGGTAGCCAAGTGACGGGCGGGGAACGGAAAGGGGACACACCTAAGATTGCAATCAATCGTCCATTAATAATTATATCTCCTTTCTGAGCTCACCAGGAACCCGAGGGGTCGGGCCTTGACTTCGGACTTACCGAAAGTCCCTCGCCCAGACCCGAGCCTGGGGTCTGGCCGGGTTAACCATTCAGTCCAAAGTCAAGACCTGACCCCAGGTGCGTCTGACCCCAGGTGCGTCTCCTTTTTCTGCCACTGGACTTCATGCAGGCGTCAAGCGCTCTAATAATGCGGATCACGGGCGAGTTGGCAAGGTTACCCGGCTTGACAGGCCGCTATATTTTTTCAAGCAGCCCGCCCGCGCGATCGAGCCCGGGGCGTGATGCCGGCAGGGCGAATCTTGGTAGGATGGGATGAGTCGGACGGGCGGATAAGAGCGACAGGGAGGCTAGCGGTGGCGGTCGAAGCGGCGGAGCGGCAGGTTGGGACGACGACATTCGCGGTCCTGGCGGCGCTGAGCGTCTCGCACCTGCTCAACGACACTATCCAGTCCCTGATCGCGGCCGTCTACCCGGTCCTCAAGGAGTCCTACGCCCTCTCCTTCACGCAGATCGGGCTCATCACGCTCGCGTTCCAGTGCACCGCCTCGCTGCTCCAGCCGCTCGTCGGACAGTACACCGACCGGCGGCCGCAACCGTTCTCGCTCGTCGTCGGCATGGGCGTCACGCTTACCGGGTTGCTGCTCCTGTCGGTCGCCGGGCAGTTCCCGGTGATTCTGCTCGCGGCGGCCCTCGTCGGCGTCGGCTCGTCCGTGTTCCACCCCGAGGCGTCCCGGATGGCCCGGATGGCGTCCGGCGGCCGGCACGGGCTGGCCCAGTCGCTGTTCCAGGTCGGCGGCAACGGCGGCTCCGCCCTCGGCCCGCTGCTGGCCGCGTTCGTCGTGGTGCCGTGGGGTCAGCGCAGCCTGGCGTGGTTCTCCGTCGCGGCGGTCGCCGCCATGCTGATCCTCTCGCGGGTCGGGATGTGGTACCGCGACCACCTGGCCGAGCGGGCGGCGAGGAAAGTCGTGGCCGCGGCGTCGCCCGTGCCGCCCGGGCGGGTCGTGTTCGCCGTCGCCATCCTGCTCTGCCTGATCTTCTCGAAATACTTCTACCTGGCGAGCCTCACCAGCTACTACACCCTGTACCTGATCGACAGGTTCGGGATCGGGGTCGCCGACGCCCAGCTCCGGCTGTTCGTGTTCCTCGGCGCGGTGGCGGCCGGCACGTTCCTGGGCGGACCGGTCGGCGACCGCATCGGCTTCAAGGCGGTCATCTGGGGGTCGATCCTCGGCGTGCTGCCGTTCACGCTCGTGCTGCCCTACGTGGGCCTGACCTGGACGACCGTGCTGACGGTCCCCATCGGCCTGATCCTGGCGTCGGCGTTCTCGGCGATCATGGTCTACGCCCAGGAGCTGATGCCGAGCCGCGTGGGGATGGTGGCCGGGCTGTTCTTCGGGTTCGCGTTCGGCATGGGCGGAGCCGGCGCCGCGATCCTCGGGTGGCTGGCCGACCAGACCAGCATCGCGTTCGTGTACCGCGTATGCGCGTTCCTGCCGCTCATCGGGCTGCTGACGGCCCTCCTGCCGAATCTCCGGCGTCCCGCCTGAGGGCTGGACGCTACCGGAAGAATCCAACGAGTCCCACCGCGTTCCACCAAGAGCTCCAGTCAACGAGCTCCACTCCACTCCACACAACACCCCGGAAGGTCCCGATCCTTGCGAAAGAATCAATCCGGCCTGCTCGTGATCTCGCTGCTCGGTGCGCTGAGTGACTGTCCCATAAGGTGAACAAATGGGGTGTAGCGGGCGTAATCACGGTATGAGATTGCACCCTTACCCGAGTGACCTCACCGATGACCAGTGGGCCCTGATCGAACCCCACCTGCCACCCGAACCCGGCGGCGGTCGGCCCCGCAAGACCGATCTGCGGGCGGTGGTCGACGCCGTCTTCTACCTCACCCGCACCGGCTGCCAGTGGCGGTATCTCCCCAAGGACTTCCCGCCCAAGAGCACCGTCTGGCGGTACTTCGACAAGTGGCGGCACGACGGCACCCTGGATCACATCCACGACCGGCTCCGCACGAAGGCCCGCACGGCCGAGAAGCCCTACCACCCGCGCACCTCCGCCAGCGTCGACAGCCAGTCGGTTGACGCCAGTTCCGGCGGCGAGCAGCGGGGCCGCGACAACTTCAAGAATGTGGACGGCCGCAAGCGGCATATCGTCGTGGACAGCATGGGGTTGCTGCTGGCGATCCTGGTGACCGCCGCCGACGTTGACGACGCCAGGGCGGCGGCCGAGCTGTTCGCCCGGCTGGAGGGCCAGCCGATGGGCAAGGTCGTGCGGATGTACGCCGATAACAAGTATCACAACTATGCGCTCTACGAGTGGGTGGAGACCAACGCCGACTGGGACCTGGTGATCGTGCGGAAGCCAGAGGGGACCGGGGGCTGGGTACGGCTGCCGATCCGCTGGACGGTGGAACGGACGTTCGCCTGGCTGACGAGGTGCCGGCGGCTGAGCCTGGACCGGGAGAAGACGGTCTTATCGTCGGAGGCATTCGTCAAGTTGGCCATGATCCAGTTGATGCTCAATCGGCTTGAGCCGAAGGGGACGGAGGCCGAGTTCCACTACCGGGCGGCTTCGTAAACCCACTTATGGGACAGTCACTTAGCGTCGTCAGCCCGTTCGCCATCGACATGTATCTGCCGGCGTTCCCGGAGCTGGCGGCCGGGTTCGGGGTGCCGAGCACCACCGTGGCGCTGACGCTGTCGAGCTACTTCATCGGGCTGGCGGCCGGGCAGGTCGTCTACGGCCCGCTGCTCGACCGGTTCGGGCGGAAGCCGCCGCTGACGGTCGGGCTGGGCCTGTTCGTCGTCGCCTCGTTCGGATGTGCGTTCGCCCCGGACGTCTACACCCTGATCGGCCTGCGGTTCGTGCAGGCGCTGGGCGGGTGCGTGGCCCAGGTCGCGTCGGTGGCGATGGTGCGGGATTTCTTCCCGCGGGACCAGGCCGCCCGGGTGCTGAGCCGGCTGTTCCTGTTCATCGCCGTCTCGCCGCTGCTCGCCCCGACGGTCGGGACCGCGGTCATCCAGTTCGCCGGTTGGCCGGCGCTGTTCCTCGCGCTCGCCGCCGTGGTCGTCGGCATCCTGGCGATGGTGCTCTGGCTCCTGCCCGAGGGCCACAAGCCGGACCCGGGCATCTCGTTGCGGCCGGGGCCGATCCTGGCCGAGTACCTGTCGATCCTGCGGCACCCGCGGTTCCACACCTACGCCGGGGCCGGGGCGTTCTCGTTCGCCGGGCTGTTCACGTTCGTCGCCGGCTCGCCGATCCTGTTCATGGACGGGTTCGGGCTGAGTGGGCGGGCCTATAGCCTGATCTTCGCGCTGCTCGCCGGCGGCTTCATCGCCGCCAGCCAGGTGAACGTGGTGCTGCTCCGGCGCGCATCGAGCGAGACATTATTCCTCCGCTTCCTGGTCGCGCAGGTGGTCGTCGGCGCGTTGTTCCTGGCCGGCACGTGGGCCGGGGTCCTGGGTCTGCCGGGGACGCTGGCCGTGCTGTTCTGCTTCCTGTGCTGCGTCGGGGTGACGAACCCCAACGCGTCCGCCCTGGCCATCGCGCCGTTCACGCGGAACGCGGGGAGCGCGTCGGCCCTGCTGGGCTTCTTCCAGCTCGGCACCGGGGCGATCATCTCGACGGCGATCGGGGCGGCCAGTCCGGAGGACCGGGTGCCGATCGTTGCGATCTTCGGCGTGACGGCCGCGATCGGACTGTCGATCCTGTTGACGGGTCGGAGGCGAGCGGAGGCGAGCCCCGTCAGCGAGGATTCGCTGCCGCCGGAGGAATCCCATGGAGGAGTCGGAAATGCGGAGGTCCGCTCCGCCGTCGGCACTTCTCCTTGATTCGCCGCTTAGCGTGCTCGTCGAGCGGGGCGGCCACTGGGGCGGAGTATTCGGGCGACAAACACACGAACTAACCCGTTCCGTCAAAGGAACCCCATCAACAGGGCCAGGTTGACCGGCACGTAGACCCAGCCGAGGCCCGGGATGAAGATCCAGACGTACGGGGCCATGCCGTTGAAGAAGCCGCCGACGAGGGGAGTCGCGACAAATCCCAGGCCATAGCCGCCGGCGCTGAACAGGCTGGCGTAGCCGAATCCTTTGTCATGGCGGAACACGTTGCCCAGGCCGAGGGCGAAGCCGTACCCATGTTTGTAGCGGCTCTCCAGATTCCGGAAGATGTTGCGGAGCTCGTCGCGGTCCGATTCCCAGCCGGCGAAGCCGTAGCCCCGATCGTGGGCATCCCGCCGAGTTGTGCCTGCCGCCGCATTGCCGTTGCCCCAGCCGGAGAAGGTCGGGGCGGCGGGGCCATCGAGGCGGCCGGCCGTCGAGGTCGCCGCCCCAGCAACCGCCGGCCTTCTTGCATGGGCGGTTCCAGTCCCGGTTGCGCGGGCGTTGCCCGCCCCGGTGCCGTGGGCGGCCATCAGGTGTGCCGGGCTGGTTCGTGGCTGGCCGGTGCTGGCGCCGATGCCGTGGACCGCCCTGGCTGCGGCGTTGCCGCCCGAGGCCGGGGTCCGTCCGCCGTTGGCCGCGGCCATCTGGGGTATCAGGCCGGCTGGCATTGTCCCGGTGCGTTGATACGTCGGCCGGGCCAGCCCGATACCCCCAGCCGGGGCCATCATTCCGGCGCCTGGATATCCGATCGCACCGCTGTGCGCGGTCGTCGCGCTACCATGGAAACTGATGTCGCCGGGGAAGCCTGAAGCTCCGCCGTCTGATCCCGCGCCGGGATGCGCCATCGCACCGCCGGGCAGAAACGTCGCACCGCCCTGGAAACCCACATCGCCGGGGAACACGCGACCGACGTGATTCACGCCCACGCCCGGATACCCGATCGCACCGTTATGCACGGTCGTCGCGCTGCCCTGGAAACCTGCTCCACCGGCGAACCCGCCGACCCCCGGGTGATACGGCATGCCGACCGAGTGATATCCCATGCCACCGCCCATCAGGACGCCACCGCCGCCGAATCCGCCCATCGGCATGCCGCCGCCCATGTGCATGCCACCGCCGCCGAACCCGCCCATGGGCATGCCGCCGCCCATGTGCATGCCACCGCCGCCGAACCCGCCCATGGGCATGCCGCCGCCCATGTGCATGCCGCCGCCGCCGTGGCCGCCGTGCTGGGCGAGGGCCGGGGCTGTTGACATCGCCAGGATCGCGAGGATCCGGGCGGCGGCCCAGATTGGCTGCGCCTTCGTGATCGCGCGGGCTTGCATCGCCGTCCCCCTCGCCTTGCAAAGGTGGTGTCGCTCGGAGTGTTCGGGCCGAATCAGCGGCCATCGTTTCTACGCCGCCAACTGGCGGAAGGTTCCACTACGATCGTCGCAACGAGAGACTTCTCGCCGGGCCGCGCTGTCGGGCCCGGTTCGCTCCGCCTCTCGGATGGATCAAACTCCCTCTCGGAGGCATGGACCGTGGGTCCGAGATCTTCGATCTTGCACCGAACCGCCGGCCTGTCCGTTGCGGGCGATCATTAAGCTTCAGCGGATCCCCATCATCAGGAGGAGCCGGATCGGAACGTAGACCCAGCCCAGGGTGGGGATGTAGATCCAGACGTACTGGCCGTTTCCCACTCCATAGCCTCCGTTGCTGTATCCCGAGCCCCAGCCGGAGCCATACCCCCAGCCTCCATTCCCGTATCCATATCCGCGGTAGAAAGGACCGATTATGCGATTTCCCCCGCCCCAGCCGGAGAAACCGTAACCCCGGTTTGCGTAGCCGTTGCTCCGCGACGCCAGGGTGCCACCGGGACTGGTCCATCCGGAGTAGCCGGACCGGCCGACAGGCGAGCGGTCCCCTGCCGACCTTTCGAGGAGGACAGGTTTGAGGATCCTCGCCGGATCGTTGACAAGTGGGCCGGCGCCCCCCTGCCCTGACCCGGTCGCTGCGCCCTCATCGCGGGGGCCGGTCGCGAGATCCGAGCCGCGGCAGCGGCCCTCGCCCCGCGGGCAGGCGTGGCGCGAGCGAATGATCGGCCGCCGCGAGCGGCCATCCCGCCGCCGCGATGGACGCCTCCCCCTCCTCGATGCACCGTGCCTCCGCCATGGTGGCCGCCTCCGCCGTGGTGGCCGCCTCCGCCGTGGTGGCCGCCTCCGCCGTGGTGGCCACCATGGCTCCCCTTGGCCAGGGTCGGCCCCGCGGTCATTGCGAGGAACACCAGCAGCAATCCCGTGGTCCTGAACGTCCGCACCTCGAGGCCCTCCCGTGTACGCATCGGCGTCCTCCTCAGCATGGGGCCGTGGCTCGGGTTTCACCGCCCGCATTGGCGGTTACCAGTTCTACGCCTTGAACTTCGGGAGTGTTCCAAAGGTTGTGGCCGCCATGGGATCTTTTCGGGACGAGGCGGTACAACAGGAGCCCGGGACCGGGTGCTGCTCAGGGGATGTGCGAGTCTCCGGGAAAAGTGAAGGGCGGCGGCCGACGCGGATGCACTATACGGCCGAGGGGCCTCGAAGAGATCATGGATCGCTGGGCCGGATGGAGTATCAGACACATGCAGCGGACGACCACACACGCGGGCTGGAAGCAGATCGATCGGCTGTTCGACGCCGGCTCGCTGGTCGGGCTGACCGACCGGCAACTCCTCGAGCGGTTCGTGGCGGCCGAGGGTGCCGAGGCGGCCTTCGAGGCGCTGGTGGACCGGCATGGGCCGATGGTGCGGTCGGTCTGCCGGTCGATGTTGGGCGGCGTCGACGACGCGGATGATGCCTTTCAGGCGACGTTCCTGGTGCTCGCCCGCCGCGCCGGTTCGATCCGGTCGCGCAACGCGCTGGGGAGCTGGCTGTACGGCGTGGCATGCCGGGTGTCGGCGCGGGCGCGGTCGGATGCGGGCCGTCGGCGGATGCTCGAGCGCTACCTCGTCGAGCGGGCCCGCGGCGAGTCTCCTCGATCGGAACGGGCGGCGGGCCCGCCGATGCCCGAGGTGCTCGAGGAGCTCGAGCGGTTGCCCGAGCGCTGCCGGGCGCCGATGGTGCTCTGCTACCTCGAGGGCCGATCGCACGAACAGGCCGCCGGCATCCTGGGCTGCGCACTGCGCACCGTCGAGACGCGGCTGCGCCGCGGCCGGGCGCGGTTGAAGGATCGCCTGGTGGCGCAGGGGGCTGGCGCCGGCGGCCGGGCTGCTGGCGCTGGGCATCGATTCGGCCGACGCGGGGGCGGCGATCGCGGGTGGGGCGGTCCCGGCGGCCTTGATGGAGTCGACGGCCCGCGCCTCGGTGCAGTTCGCCGCCGCGCGGGGCGGCGGGCTCGCGGCGAATGCCATTGGCCTGGCGCAGGGCGTGCTGAAGTCGCTCTTCTGGACCCGGCTGAAGCGGACGGCCGGGCTGGCGATGGGCGTGATGCTCGGATTGACGCTTGCGCTGGCCGCGTGGGCGGCGGTTGGCCAGAAGGCCGACGAGCCGGCCGCGACGATCCGCGGGCGCATCGTGGACGACCAGGGCCGGCCGATCGCCGGCGCCGACGTCTGGATGCCCCTGGCCCACGACGATACGCCCGAGACGACGCCACATTCCAGGTCCGACGCCACGGGGAACTATCTCCTGCCGGTGCCCACGCGCTGGAATCGCCTGCCGAAGATGCAGCGGAACTGGATCGTCTGGGCGTACGCGCCGGGCCACCGCCTTGCGACCGCCACGGCATATGGGGTCCTCGCGGGCAAGCCGCAAGCCGTGGACATGACCCTCGGCCCGGCGACCGACACGGCGTTCCGCGTCATCGGCGCCGATGGCCGGCCGGCCGTCGGTGCCGTGGTCGAGCCGTTGCACTTCAGGACGCCGAGGGCCTATGACCTCCTGCCGCCGGCCGTCATGCCCGCGGTACGGGCCGTGACCGACCCGAGCGGCCGCGCCGTGCTGCCGGCGATGCCCCGCGAGGGGTTCTTCACGGTCCAGGTCCGCACCGAGCGCGAAGGCGGCCAGCAGTTGCGGCTGCGCGACATCGCCAGCGAGCCCGCCGAGCGAGAGATCCGCCTCCGCCCCGCCGGCCGGGTCGAGGGAAAGATCGTCGCCGATCGGCCCGAATGGGCCCGTGGGCTCAAGGTCTACCTGAGCACGTCCGACCCCGGCGACCCGTCCCATATCGGGCTCGACCGGACGGCGGGCGGGGCCCAGGTCACGAGCGGCGCCGACGGCTCGTTCGTGATCCCGGCGATCGCGGCCGGCAAGCTGACGATCATGGCGGGCGTCGACGAGGCACTGCCCGTCCGGCCGCGGCTGCCGCAGGAACTCAATGTGCCCGCCGGACAGACGACCCGCGTCGAGGTTCCGCTGGTGAACGCCGTGCGCGTGTCCGGCGTGATCCGGGTCCAGGGAACGGGCGAGCCGGTCAAGGACGCGTCGATCTCGGTCGGCTACGGGGTGCCGCGGCAGAGCGACCAGGTCGAGAGCGACGCAGCGGGCCGGTTCACCGCGCACGTCCTGCCCGGCGATGTGACGATGCAGGTGATCTCGATGCCCGAGAGCTTCGTGCAGCTCGGCGAGCCGTGGGCTGAGCGGCACAAGGTACCCGAGGGTGTGCCGACGTTCGACCTGCCGCCGATCGAGGTCGTCAAGGGTCTGACCATCACCGGCCGGCTGGTCAACACCGGGAATCGGCCGGTCGCCGATCTCGGGATCAACGGAATTTCGGGGAATCGCCGCTACGGCTTCGGCCGGACTGACCGGGAGGGCGCGTTCTCACTGTCGCAGGTCCCCGCCGGGCTCGATCTGCGGTACCAGGTCTGGCCCAGCGAGCACGAGAATCCGGTCGACGCCGAAATCGTCGGGCGAAAACCGCTTGTTCTACGCGTCGACATCGGCGGCCGGTCGTCGCCGGCGGGGACGGATGCCGCGACGGGCGTCACCGGCACCGTGGCCGACGCCGACGGCCAGCCCGTCGCCGATGCCGAGGTGACGCTGACGGTCCGGTCCGCCAACACCCAGATGAACCACCGCCTGATCACCGACGATCGCGGTGTCTATCATCACGCGGGTCGGATCATGAAGGGGAACAAATACCGCGCGATCGTCACCCCGGGCAAGTACGCGATCGCCGCCACGCCCGAGGTGTCGGCCGAGGGGGCTGACCGGGTCACGATGCCGCCGATCACCGTGGTCCGGCTGCGGACGATCGCCGGCCGCGTCGTTGACACCGACGGGCGTCCGGTGGCCGGGGCCCGCGTGCTGGGCTGGGGCAACCCGGCGCCGCTGTCGGAGGCGCTGACGGGCCCGACCGGCCGGTTCCAGCTCGAGGGGTTCCCCAGGGGCCGGGCCTGGCTGTTCGTCGACGCGCCCGGTTATCGCTTCCACCGCGATCAGCCCGACCCGGGGAAATCCACGGCCGAGCTGGTCGTCCGCCGCGAGGACCAGCCGGCGGAGCGGGGCATCGCGTCGCTGGGGCCGCCGGTCTCGCGCGAGCGGGCGATCGAGCTGGCCGCGACCGTGCTCAAGCCCTACGCCGAGCGGATCATCCGGCCGGGCACCGATGCCGACGCCCGCTCTCGGGCGCTCGAGGTGGCCGCGCGGATCGACCCGGAGGGGTCCTGGAAGAAGTGCCAGGCCGGCGAGGCGCCGTGGGATAGCGACGGCGGTGCGGATCTCGATCGTCCGCCACCTGCTGGCGAGCACCCGCCCCGACGAGGCCGAGGCCATCCTGCCCACGATCAAGAGCCGCTTCTGGCGGCAGGACCTGCACGATCGCGCTGGCCGACGCCCTGCCGGCACCCGACCGCGACCGTAAGCTGGCGATCCTGAAGCAGGTCGCGGCCGAGTCCATCGAGGCGTCTGACCAGGACGTGGGGACCGCTCACCTGGCGCCGGCCGTGACCCGCCTGCTCGACATGGGACGCGTCGACGAGGGCCGGCGATTCCTCGTGGACGCGCTGCCGATCGCCAGCAAGGCCGACGGAGGGCAGGCCCGGCTCATCTACACGCGCGGACTGATTGGCCCGCTGGCCCGGCTGGACCTGAAGGAAGCCCTGGCGCAGATCCCGACGAAGGGCGACGAGCGGACGATCAACGACTTCCGCGGCCTGATCGCGCAGGCGATCGCGGCGACACATCCCGACGAGGCCGAGCGGCTGATCGGCGCGATGACCTGGGACAACTCGGAAACGTACTCGGTGAAGACCTGCCGGCGGATGGCGGCCGTCAACCTGCCCCGGGCGCACGCCGGATCGCCGCGAGGATCAAGATCGACACCTTGCGCGGCTACGCGCTCGGCCGGATGGCCGAGGAGATCGCCCGAAAGGACCGCGCCACGGCGCGGCAGCTCCGGGCCGAGGCGTTCCGGGCGTTCGGCGAGGCGACGGCCCGCGGGCCGGGCGGCGTCTGGGGAGGACGGGCGGCGGCCCTGATGGCCGCGGCGCTCTTGCCGGGGATCGAGCGGGACGACCCGGACCGGCTGGCGGAGGCCGTCGATCGCGTCCTGTCGCTCCGGTGGTATCCGCGATCGGTGATCGACGTGACCAGCACATTGCCCGACACCAGCCCGGTCGAACGCGATGCGAAGCGATGCGGCGCTGGCGGCCACCCTGGCGCGCTACGACCACGAGCTGGCGCGGTCGATCGCCCGGCCGATCCTCACCCGGCTCGAGACGCCTCTGCCGAAGGACCAGGACAAGTTCTTCGACCGATACGCCGTCCTGCCCTGCCTGGCGCTGGCGCGATCCCGAGGCGACCGCAAAGCTCGTCGAGGTCATTCCCGACCGCAAGGAGGAGGGCGTCGGCCAGTCGCGCGACATCTGCCGGCAGATCGTCGCCGACGCCCTGTCGCAGCCGGAGTCCGCGTTCTGGACGGTGATCCGCCGGGCGTTCTCCGACCTGGAGATCGTCGAACGCGAGGATTGAGCGGGCCGGCGCGATCCCGGAGGCCGCCGGCTGGGCTATTCGGGCTTGAACGGCGGGGGCGGTTCCGGGATCGGCTCCCGGCGACGCACCACGATCACGGCGTCCTTGCCAGTCCCCTCGACCACGACCTCGCCGTACGTCCTGGGGGCCGCTCCGGCCGGCTCGGTCTCTTCGGTGCTGGCGGTGAGCTTGAGCGGGCCGGATGGGAGGCGCGTCAGCCGGAACGTGCCGTCCGCCTCCGTCGGAGTCGCGACGTCGAGAAGCAGCTCGTCCTCGGGGGTGAGCACGCGCAAGAGACCCAGGCCCGGGCGACAGGCTTGCCGTTCCCGTCGACCACCTTGCCGCCGAGCGAGTTGCCTGGTTGCATAATGATCTGGTTCTGCACGGGCCGGGCCGGATCGGCGATCACCTGTGCCCAGGCCGCGGCCAGTCGCGGATACTGGACCAGCACAATCGTTGGGCCGGGTGGGCTGCGTCGGATCAGGAACCGACCCTCACGGTCGGTGAATGCGTCCGTACTGGTCCGCCAGACAATGCCCGGTTGATCGCGAGCCAGCAGCGTGACTGATGCCCGAGGCACTGGCTCGCCCCGGCGATTCAGCGCGACACCCCCGATCGTGCAGCCTGGCAGGAGCGTCATCTGCAAGCCCTGACCCGGCGGTGTCGCGAGGCCCCACCAAGAGCCCGTCTCATATTGTGGATGCCTGATCTCGATTCCGGCCTGCTGCTTGGAGTCGGGCTGCGGCATCCCGGCGAGAGCGAAATGCCCCCGCGCCAGTGAGGGCAGCGAAGGTCCGGCTCATGTCGGCGATTCTTTCGGGCGTCGATTGTCCTGTCACGCTTGCTCGGTTTGGCGCGGAAGCCAGGACAAGGGCCCCCGCGACCGGCCGACCCGAAGTGTCAACGACGGCGCCGAAGAAGGGCGCCTCAGGCCCGACCTGACAGGGTTGCTCCTCGTCCGGGCCGCCAGCTACGAGCGGTACGAACCGAAGCCCCGACGCCCGACCCTCGGCCTCAATCCAGAGGGGGACCTCCTTCAGTGGCTCGATCAGCTCGGCCGAGCCCAGGTAGCGATGCGCTTCCGGCGGGATGCGCAGCGTGAACCGGCCCTGCACGTCGGTCAGGATGAATCCATCGTCGGTGAAGTCGTGGATGTCGCAAGAGACGCGGGCGCCAACGATCGGTCGCCCGTTCGCGGCATCGGTCACGAGCCCGCGGATCGGCAGACGCTTTCCGCGATCCCTTTCCGACCAGGTCCGCAGTGAAATCCTCATGTCGGCGTTGCTGCGGTCAACCCAGTACTCGAGAGCGCATCGAAGCAGCATGATCGTGTCGAGCGGCCGATGCAGGACGTCGTGCGCCAGGTCGTCCATCTCGCGGGCGAAATCGGGGTCGGTGGCGAGCTGGCGTATTTGATCGAACGGCGGCGGGGCCAGCCGGGGGTGGGACCTCGCCACCAGGCGATCGACGAGCTTTGGCGTGACGGGGTCGCGGCCGATGGAGCGGATCAGCGCCTGGACCTCGTCGCGCGATGGACCGGCGGGCACTGGCACCGGCCGGGGCATGTCGATCAGTTTCACGGTTGGACCGGCATCAGCGGCCGGCTTGCGGGGGACCGGGACCAGCAGGCTCGGCAGAGTAAACGGCGCGGGTCCATCGACCCGGAACCGGCGGGCCGTGATACCGTCGGTGTCGGGATCGTTGTCATCGGGGTGGAGTGTCACCTCGCCGGTTGTGTGCGGCGGCAACCCGCCGAACCGGTATCGCCCTTCGGCGTCGGTCGTGGTCTCGAACCGAAGCACCCGGATTCCCGGGGAGCGGGGCGCGATTGGCAGGCCGGGAGCGTCTCGCTCCTCCTCGGTTCGCCAGAGCTCTAGAGCGCCCAACGGTTGATTGGCTCACAGTCCAGGGCCGGCGCCCCGCCCCGCCCCGGAGCGGACCGGACCGATCCGTGCGATGCGATCGGATCGGATCGGACGGGGTCGGCGGTGGTCCGGGCTGCGGTCCCATCTCCGCAGGCCAACCCTGCGGCACCCGCTCCAGGAGGGAGCCCGGCTGCCGATCCGGGCCGAATCCGACCGCCGGACGGAGCCGGCTCCTCCGACGGATCGGGCCCGGCGGCCCCGCTGCACCGGTCCGGTCCCGGCGGGCCGAGGGAGACCTGCGGGCCCGGACGCGGCGGGGTCGGAAGCTCACGCCTAACCAGAGACTGCCGGCCTAATATGAACCGGCCGCGAAACAGCACCCCTCGCGCCGGAAAACTTCGGAGAGGTCACACAAATTTTTTGTGCTTCCGGCCCAGGGACTTGCGTCGCGCCGCGGCCACTTCTGGCCGATAGGTGCATTTCAGTTTCTGCAAACCTGATACATCCTGATAGTAGGGGGAGAAAGAAGGGCCGAGGGGGTACAGGGGGTTTTGGGGGCACCGGAGCATAAAATGCATGCAAACAATCTCACCGCCGGACCCGATGAGGTGGTCATGGGCGGCGGTCCCGGGGCGATCGGTTGATGCCGGCTTGCGCGAGCTGACCGCTGCGGTGGCATTCGAGGGCGGCACCGACGAGGCAACGTTCGCCGACCTCGTGGAGGAGGTCCTGGTGGCGGGGCTGGAGCCCGTCGCCGTCGTGGCCCGGGATCACCTCAGGTCGCACGAGTTCGGAGGCGGCGGCCGAGGCCGTCGAGGGTGCCGGGGCATGCCTGGTGGCGCCGCCGCCGTGGAGCCGGCGTCGATCGATGGGATGATCTCGAAGGTCGAGGGTGCGATGCGATCGGCGGCGGCGTGGAGGAAGGGGGCGGTCGATGCGGCCTTCGGCTGGGCCTTGCACGACGTCACGCCCGGAGAGATCGCGGGGTAGTTCCGACGCCGTGCGGCGTATGCAATGCAAACCTGAGGCGCTCTAGCGTGATTCGCCGCCCGGCGGCGGGCCGGCCGTCCTCGTCGAGGACCTGACCCGCGACCCGTGCGGCCGGTTGCAGCTCGATCGTGATCTGAGGGTTATCGGCCTTGAGCATCGCGATGCCGGCGGCCAGGCCGCCAGAGTCACGGGCGTAGAGTGGCTCGCCCCCCTTGTGGAAGTCCTCGCGCGACGGCCCGATTATCTCGAAGCGGCCCTTCGCGTCGGTAGGCGCCTCTTCCGGACCAGAATGTTTTTCCTTGCAGCGTCATCACGACCGCGGCGGGGACCGGAACCGGCTTGGTCGCTCCATTGCGTCGTTCGACCACCTGACCCGTCAGCCGCGTCCCGCCGGCGACCAGATGCAGGTCCATTTCGATCGCTTTTTCATCGGTCACCGTCCGCCTGAATTGATCAATCTGGGCGTCCTGGATGACGATGACCTCGTACTCGCCCGGGCCGACGCGGAAGGCAAAGCGACCATCGCGATCGGTCTCGACCCGGCGGGTGAGACTCTCCTGGACATGGCGCTCGTCCTCGCCGCCGTGCTCCTCCCCGAGTTGGCCGAGGAGGATCTCCTGGCCCGGCACGGGTCGCGCCTCGGGACCGAGCCGGAACTGGCCCCGGATCAGTGTGCCTGGAATGATGGTGAGGTCCGGGACAATAGCTGGTCCGTCGTCCCCCGCATTGATCCCGCTCTGGCTCTTCGCCGCGATGTTCTGATCCTCGATGCCCACGATGTACCAGTGCTTCGCGGGGACCATCATCTCATAGGTTCCGTCCTTTCCTCGGGCGAGCTCGCCCGAGGAAAGGACGTAGTCATTGGAATCGGTGGTCGTCCCGCTGGCTCTGACCAGGACTCCGGCGGCCGGCCGGCCGTCGGGCTGGACGACCCGGCCGCGCAGGGGACGGTCCGGATCAGCCGGACTGTCTTCACGGCCGATCCGTCCCGTGCCGGTATGTCGTGGTAGCTCGGGATTCTGTACTCACTTCCCTCGACCATGATCGGGGTGCCGCCCTCGAGATCGGCGGGGAGCCAATCGAACGTCGCGATGCCGTCGCGATCGGTACGCGACCTTGCGACCACGCTGGTTGCCAGGCTGACACTCGACAACTTCGACGGCCGCTTCGCCCGGCGCGGGCGGATCATCACTCCCGCCACGGGTCGGTTGCTCGAATCGATCGCCCGGACACGCAACGTCCGGGCACCGCCAAAGGTCAGGGCGATTGTTCCGGGCAAGTCCGAGGGGTCAACGTCGATCGGGTACGATCGGTAGTTCTCGTAATAATCCATCCCCGCGCCGACTTGAGCGCGACGACCGCCTGGACCCTGGCCGACGCGGGATAACGCACGACGGCCCGGCCGCTGGCGTCGGTCCGCGCCGTCGCCACATCGGCCGGCTGGGCAATCACCTCAACCACCGCTTTCGCGACCGGCTTCCCCTGGCCGCCTCTTACCGTGACCTCGACCGTCCGCGATGGAGCCAGCGCGATCCGGGCCGGCGCGGAAGGCACCTTGCTGTCGTTCGACTCGACGAACGTGCCAAGGCCCTGGAGCCGCCCCTCGTCGACAGAGGCGACCAGCTCGGACCGGTCCTGCATTGGACCTGGCGAATGGATGACGAACGCGCCATCGGAGCCCGAGACTGCCTCGGCGGGCTCGCCGGATGAACCGAGCAGCCGCACCGACGCGACGGCGACCGGCTTGCCGGCCGCGTCAACGACCACGCCGGGGATCGACCAGCCGGCGCGGCCAGGGGCCGCCTGCGCGGCCGCGGGCTGGGGCGCGGGCGATTGCGTCCACTGCACGCCGGCCGCGGCGACTCCCGCGAGCGCCAGCACCACCGCGGCGGCGGCCAGGCCGCGGCGGTCGGGGCGGACCCTCGTCCGACGCGCGGGGTTGAGCAGCCCGGCGACGCGGTCTTCCAGCCGCCAGCGAGGGGTCATCAGCGCCAGAGCTTCGCGGGGGCGCCGCGGCGACTCGAACCGCTCGGCCAGGGTCAGCAGGGTGCCGGCGTAGGCGATCGGGTCGCCGTGCGACAGCACGACATCGTCGCAGGCTTCCTCTCGGGTGCGCGAGAGCCGGCGATTCATGATGTGGATCAACGGGTGCGGCCAGTAGACCAGCTCGACGACGCGCTGGACCAGCCCGATCAACAGGTCGCGGCGGGCGATGTGAGCACACTCGTGGATCAGGACGTAGCCGAGCGCGGCCGGGCCGATCGCCGCGGCGAGCCCCTCGGGCAGGATCACCATCGGCCGGATCACGCCGATCGCCACCGGGCTGGCTGCGATCGGCGAGACGGCGATCGGCGGCAGTGCATCGATCCCGAGGGCCGCGCCACTCGCCCCGTGGCCTCGCCCAGGTCGTCCCACGCGAGCGGTTGGGCCGACCTGCGGAGTCTCCTCAGCCGCGCCATGCCGACGACCAGCCGGCCCCCAGGATCGCGGCGCCGATCGCCCAGGCCAGCAGCGCGCCGACCCCGAAGATTCGGCCGAGGGGGATGGCCGGCGGCGGTGGCGGGGCCTCGACCACCGAGACGGCCGCCGCCGGCGCGCTCGGCTCGGGTCTGGACGCGACCTGAGCGAGCGGCGCGGCGGCCCGCTCGTCGGTCGGCTCCGGAGTCGCGATGGCGGCCTGCTGTGTCCTCGCGAGAGTTGGCCGTCGCGCCGGGCGCACGACGCTCGCCGTGCGACCCGGCATCGGGACGGCCGCGGGCGCCGGACGATCGTCGGCCTGGACCCTGACGCGACCCGGCGCGGCCGGCGGGCGGAGCGTCACCAGCTCGAACCCCGCGCGGCCCGCGGCGATCGCGATCAGCGGCGCGGTCGCACAGAGCAGCAGGGCAGCCAGCCAGACGCCGTTCCGCGCGGCGGCCGACCGCCGCGCCATCAGCCGTTCGAGCAGGCCGGCCACCGCGACGATGACCGCGACCTGCAACGCCACCCGGGCCGCAATTGCCACCAGGCCGGCGGCGATGGAACCCCCCTGCTCCACCCACGCCACGATCATCGCCGACCCCCTTTCCGCTTCGCCTTCGCCCGCTCCTCGTGGGCGCGTTCGATCAGGTCGCGGACCCGCCTGGCCTCGCCGGCCGAGAGCCCGCGGCCGTCGAGTAGGGCCATCACCAGCCCCTCGGCCAAGCCGTCAAAGGCCGAGTCCAGCAGCCGCCGCACCATCATGCCCTGCACGGCCTCGCGCGGCGTCGACGCGCGGTAGCGGAACGCGTGCTCGCCGCTCTCGCAGTGCAGCCAGCCCCGCTCCCGCAGCCGCTCCATCGTCGTCAGCACCGTGTTCCGCGCCACGCTTCGCCGGGTCAACAGCGCCTTCCACACGTCGGCCACCGTCGCCTCGCCGCGGTCCCAGACCGTGTTCATGATCTCCATCTGCGCCTCGGACAGCGCTGGCAAGTCGGTCGACTCGGCCATGTTCCGGGTCTCCGTTGCGTCCAGCGATCGGACCGGCCCGTTTACCTACAGATGTCGGCAAGATTACCCACAACTGTCGGCAAGATCAAGGGGCGGGCGGGATGGGTGGGAAGCCGGCCGGTCGGTCGGCGGGATGTGTGAGCATCAAGATACGCCGCGAAACGGCACGGGTGACGCCGATCGGCGTCGGAATCATCGCGGCGTGGCCAGGGTGCCTCGCGTCACGTTGATTCCTTCCATCAGTCGGGCCGGGCGCGTCGCAGCGACCCAGGTTGTGCGTAATTGGATGCGGATGACGGGGGAAAGCGGCGTCGGCTTCCTCCGAGTTCGGACTGAGGATCGTGGCCGCAACTGTTGAAATGACTGTCGAAATGAAGACGCTTTGGAGTCGAGTGGAAAATGATTTGGAATCGCGTAATGTCGATCGGTTTGGCTTCTTTCCTGGCGATGGTAGGACCTGTCGGAGCCGGTAGCATCACCGACCTGCAACTGTACGACGGCACGAACCATGCGCCGATCGTCACGATCACGTACAGCACGGCCGACGGCGCCTCGACGCTGTCGGCGAGCGTCTACGCCGACCCGATGGTGAGCGGCGGGACGGTTGCGCCCGCCTACGACTGCGTGGACCTTTGGCACGACAACTACCTCGGCTCGAGCTACACGATCACGCCGGTGGCGGGCATCGCCTACTCGACCAGCACATTCAAGGACGTCGATAACCGGATCGCCTGGCTGATGAACCAGGCCCAGGACACGCCCGACGAGCGGGCGGCCGTGCAACTGGCGATCTGGTACGTCACCGACAACGCCAAGACCGCGGGCTACAACGGGTTTTCGTTCACCGGCGGCGATCACGCCCTCAGGAAAGACTATCACCGGCTCATCAAGTTCCACGGTTACGACCCCTCGAAGATCTACGACGCCCAGTTCTATGCGGCGACGCACGATTGGAGTGGTCACAACAACCAGGACCTGGTCAGCGTCAATTCGGTGCCCGAGACCGGGCGGCGTCGTGCTCTCGCTCCTCGGCCTGGCAGGGGCGGTCGTCCTTTGCCGACGGCGTGCGGGGCTTGGTCGTCGCGGCGATTCGCGGGTCGTTGGCGTCTCGTGAACCGGCCAAACGATGGCCCGGGGGCGCCGTCCCGCCCCCGGGTTGCTGGAATCGACCTGGTCATTGGGAATCGCCTTAAAGCGAATCGAGGTATGTTTTTGCAGCGAACGTCCGGAGAGCCTGCCGTCAAATTGACCGAAAAAGTTGGAAGGATCGCCCCGTCCCGCGGCAGCATGGAGAGACGGCTTTGAGGAGAAGACGGGGGACGACTCGATGGCGATTCGCGTGACGGGTGCCGCGCTGGAGGAGATCCAGGCGCTTTATGGCTGGGGGGCGATGGGTGCCTGGCCGGACAGTCAGCTCGTCGAACGGTTCCTGGGGGACGCCGACGAGAGCGAAGCGGCCTTTCGGGTGTTGATCCAGCGACACGGGCCGATGGTGCTGGGGGTCTGCCGCCGGGTGCTAGGGGACGAGCACGCGGCGGAGGACGCCTTCCAGGCGACGTTCCTGGTCTTCGTGAAGAAGGCAAGGGGACTGCGGGATCGCGGGTTGTTGACGAGCTGGCTGTATGGCGTGGCGCTGCGGGTCTCGAGCAAGGAGCGGGCGCGGGGCGAGCGTCGTCGGGCGGTCGAGCGGCGGGCGGCCGAGCAGGCTGTCGAGGCGGAAGGGGCGGCCGAGCCCGACGAGCTGCGTTCGCTGATCGACGAGGAGATCCGCCGGCTGCCCGAGCATTACCGGCTGCCGCTGTTGCTCTGCCATGTCGAGGGGCTGCGGCATGACGAGGTGGCGCGGCGGCTGGGCTGCCCTGTCGGGACCGTGGAGAGCCGTCTGTCGCGGGCGCGAGAGCGGTTGAGGTCGCGGCTGGCGCGGCGCGGCCTGGCACCTTCGGCCTCGGTGCTGGCCGCCGCGCTGCGGATGCCCCGGATCTCCGGTGTCTCCCGATCGCTGGCCGATGCGACGGTCCGATCGGCGCTCGAGTCGCCCGCGCTGGTGGCGGCTCCGATCGCGTCGGCCACGGCTCGTCTTTCACGGACGGTGCGGGCGTGGCCGCCACCGCGGCGGGCGCCGGCACGGCGGCTGCGGCCCTCGTGGTCGCCATGGGGATCGCGGCGGCCGGCATCGGGACCTTCCGGCCCGCCGAGCTGGCGCCCCGGCCGGCGCCGCCGACGCCCGTGTCCGCCGTGGTCGCCGACCTCGCACCGACCCGAAGCGCCCCTCCTGGGCCACCTCGCGCCGTCGCTCAGCCCGTCTCGGGCATCACCGTCGACGGCCGGCTCGACGACTGGCCCGCCGGGATGACGCGGTACCCGATTGGCAACGTCCTGGCGACGATCAAGGCTTACCGCGATTCGATCGCTGGAGACGACGACATCCACGCCGAGTTCCAGGCCGGCTACGATCCGCAGGACGGGCGGATCTACCTGGGCGTCGTGGTCCGCGACGACAATCTCGTCGTCACCAAGGCCGGCGGGTGTACGGACAACGATGCCGTCGAGATCTACGTCCAGGGACGACGCAACGACCCCAGGCCGTCGGGGAGCTCGTGGAATGACTGGCCCGAGGGTCTCACGGCCGAGCGGATGCCCGTCCTCCAGTACGTCGGTCTGCCCGGCAATTTTCCCGCCTACCAGAATCGATACGGTGAGAATCCGTCGCTGCTCTACGCCAGCACCCGCGAGCGCCGCACGCAGATGAAGTCGCGACGCGAGGACGGCGTGACGACCTACGAGTGGGCCATCCAGGTCTACGACGTCTACCCCGGCTTGCCCACCCAACTCGAGCCCGGGAAGGTCATCGGGCTCGAGATCGCCGTCGTGGACCGGGACGCGAAACGGAACAAACCGGCCTTCCTGACCTGGGGTCAGCCCCCCGCGATCTTCAAGGGCTTCGAGCCCGAATCGCTGGGCGAGCTGTACCTCGCGACCAGGCCCTGAGCGGCCCGCAAAGGGCACGCACGAAATCGCGATCGAGAGGAGCGTAGCGGACGGCCTTCGCGCGGAGGTTCGCCGTGCGCGCCCGCCGCTACCGAGCCCGGCCTTGCGCGGCGAGCGATGTCGTGAGACCACCGACGGCGGCGTGATGTTTCGTTCTTGGCGAGGTTTCCTTCCAGGGAGCGTGGAAAGCGATGTGGTATTCCATTGTCATGACGGCGGGGAAGCGCGTGGCCGCGCTGGTGCTGGGGGCCGTCGTCCTCTGGCAGGTCGCCGAACATTCCGGGCCGACGGTCGGGCGGGTGCTCGTGCACGTGGCGACGCTCCCCGCCGACCTGGTGGTTGACGGAAACGTCTATCGCGTGGACGACCTGCACGAGACGCCGATCATCTGCGAGCTGCGGCCCGGCCGGCACACGGCCCAGCTTGTTCGGGACAAGCAGGTCCTCTACCACGAGGACTTCACGGTCAAGGCTGGCGACGAGGTGATCCTGACGGCCTGGGACCAGTTCCAGGACGGCCGCAGCCCGGGGCGGTCGGGCACGGAGCTCGCCGGAACGGGGCCTTCCTCGCACCTCGCGGCCGCCCGGTCGGAATCGTCCGCTCGCGCGGCGGTCAGCCGTCAGGCCGCCAGTGCTGTCGGGATCGGCCCCCTGGCCCGCCATCACGCCGTCACGACCAGCGTCCGGCTGGGAACCTGGTTCATCCCCGACTTCTGATAGGGCCGCGGTTCGGGCTGTGCGAAGCCGTTCAGGTCGACGGCCCGGACGCGGAACTCGTAGGTGCCGGGCTTCAGGCCCTCCAGACGCACCGACCAGGGGACCATGCTGAAAGCCAGCGGCCAGGTCCGGGGCCGGCCGGTCGCCGGGTCGAATCCCCAGATCTCCCGGGGCGAGCTGCCCCGCGGCAGGATCGGCGTCCAGTCGTCGGGCGGCTCCACGACGTTGCAGGGATGCCAGTCCGCCGGCGGCCCAGGCGGGGTCGTCGTGCTCGAGCGGCGCGGCGGCGGCCGGGGCCGGCCGGAGCCAGTACTCGACCCGGCGCAGGCCCGACCAGCCGGCCATCGCCGTCCCCTCGATCTCGAGCGGCTCGCCGGCGCGGAACGTCGTCTCGCCCTTGGCCAGGTAGGCGGCCGTCTTCAGGTACGACTCGGGGTCGTTGTTCTGGGTGGCATAGGTGTCGTTGGCCTTGTAGTCGTTCGTGAGCACGATCCGCTGGAGCCACTTGATCGACTTGAACCCGTGGGCCCACGGCACGACCATCCGCACGGGCCCGCCGCGCTCCAGCGGGATCTCGGCGCCGTTGAGCCGGTAGGCCAGCAGGACCGGGGGCTCATACGGGGGATTCTCCATCGCGCGGCCGTAGGGCAGCGAGGACTGGAAGAGCTGCGCCGGGTCGTCGTTGTGGAAGCCCCAATAATAGACCCGCCGGACGTTGCCCACCGGTCCGACCCGCCGGATCACCTCGCGCAGCGGCACCCCTTCCCACAGCCCCTGGCCCAGCGGGGCGGGGATGTTGTTGCACTGCATAGCTTTGAGGTATTTGACAGCCGTGCGTCTCGCCGAGCTTCCGCAGCGCGGCGAGGTCGAGGGCCGTGCCGTCCTCGAGCCGGCAGGGCCGGGGGACCTGGGACGAGCCGTCACCGACGACCTCCAGCCGCCAGGTCGCGGCGGTCAGACGGGCCTTGACGAGCGCCTCGCCGCGGAGCTTGTAGGGCTTGGGGTTGCCGCGGCTCACGTCGACGAACGCCCCGGCCTCGGTGAGGTAGGGCGACGGCGGGCGATCGCGCGATCCCGACGGGCCCCGGGCGGTGGCAACGGCCCCGGTCGGTTCCCCTCGCCCCGAAGCCCCGGGTGCGACGGCGGCTGCCGAGACCATGCCGAGGAACTCGCGGCGATCGATCGAGTGGCCCATGAGCGTCTCTCCACGATGCGGATGTCCCGATCTCGCGACCTGTCTCGCGGCTCATTCTCACCTCGGAGTCGCCCCGCGATCAATCGCCGACGGGGCGGATTCTCCCTTCCCTTGACGGTCGCGCACCCGCGGGCGAACACTGGAAGGGCGGCCGGCGACGTGCGACTGGCCGGGGCCGCGAACATCGTCAGCCGGAGAAACCACATGTCCTTGTTCCGGGTCGTCACCGCCTGCTGCGGGTCCGCCGTCCTGGCCGTCGTGATGCTGCCGACGGCCGCCGTCGCGCAGGAGATCAAGCTGGCGGAATGCCCGCCGGGAGTGCGCAAGACCCTCGAGGCCGAGGCGAAGGGCGCGAAGATCGCCGCCATTCGCAAGGAGCAGGACGGCGACGAGGCCGTTTACTGGGCCGACGTCACGCTCGAGGGCAAGCGGTACGCAATCGGCGTCCTCGGCGATGGTACCCTGATCGAGTTGAACCTGGCCGTCAACGACGCAGAGCTCACGCTCGAGCGGTGCCCGGCGGCCGTGCAGGCGACCTTCCACCGGGAGGCGCTCGGCGAGAAGGTTGAGGGCGTCGGCAAGGACATGAAGTATGGGGCGACCGTGTACGAGACGATCGTCCACCACAAGGGGAGGTCGTACGAGCTGGTCGTCGCCGAGGATGGGACGCTCGTCGAGAAGGTCCTCGTCATCGACGACGAAGAGATGCCGCTGGATCGCTGCCCGGCGACGGTCCAGGCGACATTCAAGGAGCATGCCCGGGGCGGGTCGATCGGCGAGGTGACCCGGTCGTCGGGTATCCTCCACCCCACGTTCGAGGCCGAGGTCCAGGTGCAGGACAAGGTCTACCTGATCGAGGTCGCCGAGAACGGCCGGCTCCTCTCGAAGTCGCTCGAGGCGGGCGAGGAATAGCCGTTCGAAACGAAAAACGGGCCGCGGCCGGCGGATCTCGAACCCGAAGGCCCTCGATCACGCCGGGCGGCGGCCGTTCGCGGTCGGCTCGGGCCGGAGGGGCACGGACCAGGGCCAGGCCGAGGTGAATCGGCATGACCGGGTATCGGGCCCAGTCCGACGGAGTCCGACCGCTTGACTTACCTGGGTGGTCTCATCTGGATGATAGGAGGGCCTTCCCTGGCCCTTGCCCACGGGCCGCCAGTCCGTCCCTGGACGCGACCGCTGCCGGGGCTTGCTCGGCCGTCCCTGACCGGTTCGGTTTTCCAACCGACAGGGATTGTATCGTCCCGGCCGCGGGGAGAACTGAAGGGAATCCTTGTTTTTTGGTCATTGGTCATTGGTCATTGGTCATTGGTCATTGGTCATTGGTCATTGGTCATTGGTCATTGGTCATTGGTCATTGGTCATTGGTCATTGGTCATTGGTCATTGGTCATTGGTCATTGGTCATTGGTCGGTGGTCCGCGAAGGAGGACCGGCTACGCGGGGGCGTACGTCAGCCCACCCTGCGGGAAGATGCGGACGCGGAGGACCCTCCTGGGATCGCCTTGATCCTGCGAGCGGTTTCTCCAGAGGCCGCGCAGTATGGACGACGGACCCGAGGATCGGGAACCAAGGACCAAGGACCAAGGACCAAGGACCAGTAGAGAATCCAGGTCGTCGAACAGCCGGATGGGACCGAGGCGGGGGCCGATCAGGGCGTGCAGGGGCGGGGAATACACCAGGACGGTGCGGTCGACGACCAGCTCGCGGGCCCAGCGGATCATGAAGGCCGCCGGCGAGCCGGCGAGGGCGGCGCCGTGCTGCGCGAGCGGGACCAGGCGGCGGATCGCCCAGCCTCCCACGGCTCCTGTGGCCGCGATCTTTCGCAATGCGGCGGCGGGGAACGAGCGGCCGATCTCGTCGGGATCGGTCCAGAACAGGCCGACAAGCACGCCACCGGGCCGGCAGGCCGCGCGATGGTGTAGCAGGACCTTGAAGCTCTGCATCGGGTCGCCCGGCCACGGATGATTGCCCGCGATGACGACGTCCGCCGGGTCGGCCGCCGGCGCGCGGAACCGCCGCCGCGCCTCGGTGGCCAGGAGGTCCTGCACGCCCTCGGGCTGGCCGGCGACCACGCGGAAGATCTGGCCGGGCCCGCCGACCAGGTGGCTGATCGACCAGCACGGGCCGAGCCGTCCGGCCGCGTCGTGGATCGCACCCCGCATGGGGTTGGCTGCCGCGTCGCCGCCCAGCAGCCCGGCCGCGTCCGACCGGCCGACGAGTCCCTGACGGTGCAGGGCGCCCAGGGTCGTCCGATGGCTCGTGCCGGGGAAGATCAGCTTGTAGCCGCCGCCGAACCCCGCCTGGAGGTGCGGCAGCACCGAGCCGATCAGGATGCGCAGGTCGGCCCGCACCACCGGGCGGAAGACCCGCACCGGGATGCCCGGCGAGATCGTCCCCAGGTCGTCATACTCCGAGAGGTCGTCCACCGGCGGGCTGAAGCAGCGGTATCCGTCCGCGACGGCCTCGCCCACTCGCCGCCGCATCGACGCGTCGTCCACGGCGTGATGCCGGCCCACGCCGATGCTGATCGTCACGTCCTGGTCGCGGACCCCCGCGGCTTGCAGCCGCGCCAGCACCAGGGGAAGCGCCTCGCGGACGGGCGTCCAGCGCGACGGGTCGTCCACCACGATCGCCACCGATCGGCCCGGCCCGACCAGGTCCTCCAGCCGAGCGGCATCGACCGGCGCGTCGAGCGCGGCCCAGCGCCTCCGCGTAATCGGCCACGGGATCCGCCAGGTCGGGTGCGACGACCTCGACCTCGGCGCCGGCCATCAGTCCAGACTCCGGCCACCGCAGGTCCAGCGACCCGTCGGGCCCCCAGGGTAGCGCGATCGTCGCGGGTCGAGCGAGCGAATCGCCACCCGGTCGCCCGGACCTTCCCCCGCCCGGGGATGGTTCGATCGTTGTCCGCGTCATCGAAGGCTAGGCTCCTCGCGGCGGGCGAGCCGGGCGTCGTGCCCGGGCTCCTCGCGGCACGGGCATCTTACCCCGCGGGCCCGCGCCGGCAAAAGGGCGGCATACCTCGACGACGCGGGTCACGGCAGCGGGCGATAACCCGTATCTCCTGTGAGGCGACAACGGCCGTCATTGACGCGCGGCGCGATATCCGTGCATGATTTTGCTATGTATTAGCAATTCTGATACAGGGCTGCGGTGGATCATTGCTCATGCCTGTCAGGCTCCGCGGACTGCGCCGCCGGGTGCGCGAGTACCTCTTCGGCGGCCTGCGACGACTGAAGCGCCGCAGCGCCCCGACCGTCGCCGATTCCTGTCTCGAGGGGCGGGTGTTGCTCACCGCCCAGGCGGTCGAGGGGCCGAGGCCGCCCGCGATGGACGCACGCGGACCCTCCGCCGCGGTGCCGATGACGCCCGATCATCATCCGAGCCCGCGGGACGCCGCCGACCGGCCCGCCATACCCGAGGCGAGGGCCTCGAAGGCGCACCTGGCCGAGGTCGCGACCGGGCTGTATCTCCAGTATTTCCACCGCGACCCGTCGCCGGCCGAGCTCAAGGCCGCCATCGCGACGTTGAGGGACCGCGGTGGTCAGGCCGAGCTGGTGAATGATTTTCAGATCGTGCTGACGGGACCGGCGCCTGGACTCGAGGACAAAGCGTATGTGACCGCCCTGTTCGCGACCATCGGCGGCCGGAAACCGACCCGGACGACCCGGTTCCAGACCACGGTGATGATCGAGTCCGGCTCATCCGCGCAGGAGGTCGTCAACCAGTTCGAGACGATACTCGCCGGCGCGGGCCACGCCCCGCCCGTGCCGGTCACGCTCCCCGTCCCCATCCCTACGCCGACACCGACGTTCCCGACGCCGACGCCGATCTATCCGTGGCGGCCTTCCTCGGGCGGATTCCCCTCTCCCACGCCGACGTCAACTCCGACGCCTTCGCCCACGCCGTTCCCTTGGCCGACTCCGACGCCGATTCCCACGCCGTCACCGACGCCGACTCCCACGCCTTCGCCGACGCCGACTCCCACGCCTTCGCCGACGCCCTCGCCGACCCCGAGCCCGACACCTTCGCCCACGCCCAGTCCCACGCCGACTTCATCGCCCACGCCTTCGCCGACGCCTTCTCCTTCGTCGTCATCGTTCGCCGAGCGGCCCCCCATGACCACCAATATGTCCGCCGCGATAATGCTCGCATCGCCGCCCCAGGCGGCCGTGACCGGTGCATCGTTGGCTTCACGCGCGACACTGCCGGGATCGATGCTGGCGGTCGGACAAGGTGGAGGACTCTCCGGTGCCACCATGCTGATTGAGGACTCGACGCCGACCGACAGCCCGGACGTGACGTCATCTCCGGGCGACTCCACGATCGTCGCCTCGACGCCGACGGTGAGGCCGGCGACCGTCGAAGAGCCGGGGATCCACCGGTCGTCCGGGTCGGCGTGGAACGGTTGACACAGGTCCGGCGGGGGTCACTCTCCATGAGTGGCTGGCGAGTCCCGCGGTGGGAGGAAGCTCGATGGGCGACGATACCGGAGACATCGCGACATTCCGGCAGCCGCCGCGGGAGCAGGAGGCCGCCCCGGTCGCGGTTTCCCGCCAGTTCGACGACGAATGGCGGCGCTGGATCGCGGAGAACCTGATGCTGGAGATGTCCGAGGAGAGCATCCTCCAGACCCTGGCCGCCAGCGGGTTCTCGCCGGTCGAGGGCGCGGCGGAGGTCGCCCGGGCCTTGCAGAGCCCTTACTTCCGCGGCGCCGACCGGCTGCGCAACCGGCTCCGCAAGCGGAACTGGCTGCTGGCGGCCTACCGCAAGCTCGATCGACTCCGCCCGCGGTCGCAGGAGATCGCGCGCCGACACGGGCTCTCGCGCGGCGAGTTCCTCGACGAGTTCTACGGGATTAATCGCCCGGTGCTCATCGCGGGCATGATGGAGGATTGGCCGGCACTCGCGAAGTGGGGCCTCGACTACTTCGAGCGGGCCTTCGGCGATCGCGAGGTCGAGGTCCAGGTCAACCGCGATGCCGACGCCGATCACGCCGAGCTCGAGCGGACGAACTACGCGAGGGCCAGCCGGATAATGCGGTTCGCCGACTTCATCGGGCGGGTGCGCACCGCGGGCTCGTCGAATGCGTTGTACATGACGGCCAACAACAGCTCGCGCAACCAGGCTGCAATCCCCGAGCTGTGGGACGACATCGTCGCGTTCCCGGAGTATCTCGACGCCAATCCCGGGCGGAATGGTTTCTTCTGGTTCGGCCCGGCCGGGACGATCTCCCCATTCCACCACGACCTGACCAACAACCTGATGGCGCAGGTGATCGGCGCAAGCGGGTCAAGATCGTCCCGTCGTGGGACCTGCCGCTGATGCGGAACCTCTTCCACGTCTATTGCCGGTCGGATGGTAGGAAGATGCCGCCATCGCCTCGCCCCGACGCCCGGCAGCCGTGCGTCCTCGAGTGCATCCTCCATCCGGGCGAGGTCCTGTTCCTGCCCGTGGGCTGCGTGCACTTCGTCGAGGCGCTCGACGTGTCGGTCACCGTCTCCTTCACGAACTTCCTCTTCGACAACGACTTCACCTCGTCCTATGCGACGTATCAGAAGGTATGAGCCCCCGACGCGACGTGGGCCGGCCCGTGCGAGACATTCATGAATCCCAGCCGCTCCTACTTCCTCAGCACGACGCCGCGGACGGGGAGCTCGCTGCTCGCCGAGGCCCTGGAATCGACGCAGGTCGCCGGCAGGCCGCAGGAGTATTTCGACCCCAATTACGAGGCCGATTGGCTCGAGAAGCTCGGCATCCGCTCGGACGCCGAGTTCTTCGCGAAGGTCCTGCCGGCCGGAACGACATCCAACGGGGTCTTCGGCGCGAAGGTGCACTGGCACCAGTTCGAACACCTCGTCGGCAAGCTCCGGGTCGTCCATGGCGAGGGCCCCCTGCTCGACCTGCTGGCGCGGGCCTTCCCCGACCTGCGCTATGTCTTCCTCACCCGCCGGGACAGGATTCGCCAGGCCGTGTCCTACCACCGGGCGATCGAGACCAACACCTGGCGGACCGTGGCCGGCGACGAGGCCGGCGGACGCGATGCCTCGAGGCCGCCGCCGCGATTCGACTACGAGCGGATCGACCACTGGGTCACCCGCCTGTCGGAGTTCGAGGCATACTGGCGCCGTCACTTCGAGCGTGCGGGCGTGAGGCCGCTCGAGGTGACCTATGAGGAGCTCGTCGAGGCGCACGAGCCGACCGTCCGGTCCGTCCTCGGCTATCTCGAGCTCCCATGCCGGCGAGACATTGTCGATTCGCCCGCCCCGGCTTAGAAAGCAGGCCGACGCCATCTCGGATGACTGGGTGCGGCGGTACCGCGAGATGCGACGGCTCTGTTCTTGCTAATAGGCAAGAAATCGGGTGGTCCCCTGCCCGCCGGGTACGTGCGCCGCGGATTGTGGCGATGCATCAGGAGAGCCAGGATCGTAGGTCATTTTGCGGGCGCAGCGATCCCGGATCGATGCTTTCTCGAAGGCATTCCCTGAGATCGACGCCAAAACCTGAACATGGCGCTTCGGCGAGCCGATACCAGAGTGAAGCCTTGCGCCGATGACAGGGCGCGGCGCTGCGGCCGGATCTCTCTCAGGAGGTGGGGTTCGGATGAACGGCACGGGGCAGGGTCGTCGTCGCTCGTTGGCGTTTGTTCCCGGCAGCGAGTCCCTGGAGGGCCGCCGGCTGCTGAGCACCGGCACCAATGACATTTCTCCGCTCGAGCTCAACCCGGTCGCCCTTCCCGCGCGGCATCCCAACACGCCGGTCATGCCGTTCGCCACGCCTACGAAGAAGGCGAGCTTCATCGACCCGTCGGTGACGATCGACAACGGCCACTCGGTGATCATCAGCTTCCAGAGCTACATCGCGCCCTATGCGACCCTCGACGGCGGCAAGGGCGGGGCCATCAAGATCGGCGACGGCTCGGACGTGCTGGACAACGCGAATCTCGTTGCGAATCCGGGCCATGCGTACCAGGCGCCCCAGCTCCTGGTCGGCAACAACGTCTCGATCGGCGCCGGTGCCTCGATCCTGGGTCCCAGCGTGGTCGGGTCGTATGCCGACAACGCCGCGCCCACCGCGATCGGCGCCCGCGCCGTGATCGACGACGCCACGATCGAACCCGGGGCGATCGTCTCGCCGCTCGCGACGGTCGGTCCGGGCGTCACCGTGCCGACGGGA
Source organism: uncultured Planctomycetota bacterium (assembly GCA_963771445.1). Lineage (GTDB taxonomy): Bacteria > Planctomycetota > Planctomycetia > Isosphaerales > Isosphaeraceae > JAKAUH01. The sequence continues at coordinate 583,759 of CAVYTQ010000014.1, forward strand.
TATCGCGTCCTGCCGGGAATGCACGTCACCACCGATGCCGAGGCTTCGAACCCCAGGCTCGGCATGGTCGTGCCGGTGGCCTCGTCGGACATCACGGGGTTGAAGTCGCTCCTGACCGACTCGGTGGGCCTGGCCGCGGGCTACACGAACCTGTACCAGGGCAGCTCGGCCACTGGGGCGAACATCGGCGCCAACCCCACGATCGGCGGCATCTATAACGGCTACCTGCCGAATGTGGAAGGGACCAGCCCATCGCCCGGTCCGTCGTACGTCGGCGGGACGAAGAAGCTCGCGCCGGCCTTCCTGACGCCCAAGAACGGCCTGATCGGCACGTTGCTCTACAACTTCCCCGGCCGGGTAATCGGCGACGTGGCGATCCACCAGCGGGCGTGGCAGGCGGCCCTGCACATGGGCCGGTCCAATTCGATCCGCGCCGACGAGGGGCAGCCGATCGTGATCGGGTCGATCGCCCACACGGGACCGCACGTGACGATCGTCTCGCCGGTCGGCGGCACGATGACGATCGGCCAGTCGTTCCACGCCGGCGCCGGCGCCGTCATCCAGGGCGGGCCGGGCTTCAACATGAAACTCGGCGACGATGTCTCGATCGGCAAGGACGCGGTCGTCGTCACGTCGGTGCTCGGCTCGGGCACGAGCGTCGGGGCGGGGGCCTATGTGCTCAACACCAGCTTCCCGAACAACACGGTCATACCGGCCGGGGCGATCTACGTGAGCGGCAAATTCCTGGGCTACGTGCAGTCCTGATTGGCGGTGCGGTTCGGCATTCGGCTCGGAGGGGGACGCGGACGGGTCGCGTCAGCGGCCCTGGACCGAGAACCAGTCGCCCGGCTGGAGGACGACCGGCTGGGCCGAGGTCTCGGCCTTGATCCGCTCGGCCCACGCGTTGGCATCCTGCGCGATGGGCGGGAACGTGTTGTAGTGGATCGGCAGCACATAGCGGGGCTTGATCAGCTTGACGGCGCGGACGGCGTCGTCGGGCCCCATCGTGTAATAGTCGCCGATCGGCAGGATCGCCAGGTCGATCCCCTCCTCGCCGATCAGCGCCATGTCGCCGAAGAGCGCGGTGTCGGCGGCGTCGTAGATGCGGATGCCGTCGGGGAGCGTCACCACGAACCCGCAGGGGTTGCCGCCGTTGCTGCCATCGGGCAGCGCCGAGCCGTGGAAGGCCAGGGTCAGCTTGACCCGGATCGAGCCGTCGAACAGGAAGCTGCCGCCGTGCTGGAGCCCCTGAACTTTCGCCGCCGGCAGCCCCTGCGCGGGCTGCTGGAGCCACAGGCCGATCTCATAGTTCGAGGCGACCGTCGCGCCCGTCCGCCGGGCGATCGCCACCGAGTCGCCGACGTGATCGCCGTGCCCGTGTGAGATCAGGACCAGGTCGGCCGGCACCTCCCCGGCGCCGGCCGCGGCCTTGGGGTTACCCGTCAGGAACGGGTCGATCAGGACCGACTTGCCGTCGCTCTCGATCAGGAGCGCGGAATGCCCCAGCCATCGCACTCGTGTCGCCATGTCGCACCCCTCGTCTCGTCCCCGGTGATCGCACGCTCGCGGAGTTCGCCCATCCGATGAGATGATAGCAACTGACCCGGTCAACGGTCCAAGGTGATCGTGCGGCAGCGGGGCGCCGCGGCTGGCCGCTTCGAACGCCGATGGAGGATTTTCAGGCGAGGCCCGCCAGGTCGCGGAGCAGCCGGGCCTCGTCGTCGGGCCCAATCTCGTCGAAGGGGACGGGCGGGCCGTCGGCCTGGGTCGAGCCGCGGCGAGGCCCCGATTGGGCCGAGCCTCGAGGCACGGCATCGCCCCATTTCTCCCGCCAGGTCGCGCGGATCCGCGCCAGGGTACGCTCGACCGTCACGGCCGAGCGGCCGAGGCGTTCGGCGATCGCCTCGTTGGTGTGGCCGACGAGCTTCCACAAGGCGACCCGCCGCAGCTCGTCGGAATCGAGCAGGCTCAGCAGCCGTTGGCAGGCGTCGAAGGCCAGGAGGAGCAGGTCCGGGGGCAACACCCGGTCGGCCACCTGGTCTAGCGCCGAGGTGCCCTCGTCGCCCTCTCCGCCGCCCGTCACCCTGGCCCGCTCGAGCAGCGTGAAGACCTCGCGCGCCGTGGCCGTACGAAGCACCCGCGCCAGGTCCACCCGGTTGGCCAGCCGGAGCTGGCCCGTCTCGATGCCCCGGCACACCTTGCTGAATGCGCGGGCCGCCGCGTCCTCCTCGTCGGCGGGGCCGGCCGGCGCGTTCATCGCCCGCATCCGCCGCCGCGCGTACGTGGTCAGGTCGGCGAAGAACCGCTCCCAGAGCTCCCGCACGGCGTCATCCCGCCTCGGGTGCTCGGCCCCCTCGAGGTCGCGGATGATCCGCGTGACCGTACCGGGATGATCCATCGAGCCCCCCGCCCCACAATCCACCGCCCTGCCCTGCCCGGCGCCATCGCCCCGCGAACGCGCCCCGACCGCCGACTGAGCTTACGCGATTCGCACTGCCCCGTGTCTCGAAAAATCGCTCGGCGCTTGTCTTTCGTCATTATTGCATGTCATTGTGTGCGAAGGGATGCGATGAGTCCGCAGGAGTCGCGGGGGGTTGGACCGGCGGGGCGGATTCCCGGTAGATTGAGGGGGGCGATGCCAAGGGGGATGTGCCCCGGACGTCCCGGCCGGTCGCGAAGGCGGGGGCTGGTCTATGTTGGATCCCGAGCAAGCGCGCGCACGATCGCCCGGCGCCCGATCAAGCCGCCGTCCCGGTGGTCCCATCGGGGACTGGAGCATCGGCCGGCGATGACCGGCTGTCGGGCCGGGGATCGCCGGACGAGGGCGATGCGCTTGCAACACTGGGCGCGTCGGACTCGAGCATCCTGGGGACTTTGGCGCAGTCGATCGGCCGGATGCCGCACCTCCGGCTGCCGGGCACCCGCGCGGGGACGGCGAGGATGGCGGTGAGGGCACGGGCGACGCCGCCTGCGGGCCTCGCAGGGGGTCGGGAGGATCGGCGGAGGACGGGACTGCGGTAGGCTCCGGCTCGGGACGGCTGCAGCTCTTCGGCGTGCTCGGGCGCGGCGGCATGGGTGTGGTGCTTCGCGCGGCACGACACCGACCTGGGCCGCGACCTGGCCGTCAAGGTGTTGCGGGAATCGTTCCGCGACGAGCCCGAGATGGTGCGACGGTTCGTCGAGGAGGCGCAGATCGGCGGTCAGCTCCAGCATCCGGGGATCGTCCCGGTCTACGAGCTCGGCTGCCTGGACGACCGCCGGCCGTACATTGCGATGCGGCTGGTCCAGGGGCGGACGTTGGCCGAGCTGCTGGCCGCGCGCGGCGGCCCGGGCGACGACCTGCCGCGGATGGTGGCGATCTTCGAGTCGGTCTGCCAGACGATGGCCTATGCGCACGCGAGGGGCGTGATCCACCGCGACCTGAAGCCGTCGAACGTCATGGTGGGGAGCTTCGGCGAGGTCCAGGTGATGGACTGGGGGCTGGCCAAGGTGCTGGCCGTCGAACGAGGCGCAGGCGGCGGTCGCGGCGGCCGGCTCGATCGAGGGGCCCGGCTCGCGGGTGGCCACCGGGCGCAGCGGCGTGGCGGGCGAGGGGGATGCGTCGCGGCCGGGGAGCGTGCTGGGGACCCCGGCCTACATGGCGCCCGAGCAGGCCCGGGGCGAGGTCGCGACCCTGGACGAGCGGGCCGACGTCTTCGCGCTGGGCTCGATCCTGTGCGAGGTGCTGACGGGCCGTCCGGCGTTCACGGGTGCCGACTGGGTTGAGATCGAGCGCAAGGCGGCGCGGGGTGAGGTCGGCGAGGCCCTCGAGCGGCTGTCAACCTGCGGGGCCGAGCCCGAGCTCTCCGCCCTGGCCGCCGATTGCCTGGCCCGGGATGCTGCAGACCGGCCGCGGGACGCGGGCGCCGTCGCGGCGCGGGTCACCTCGTACCGCGCGGGCGTGCAGGAGCGTCTTCGCGAGGCCGAGCTGGCGCGGGCCTCGGCGATGGCGCGGGCGGATGGTGAGCGGCGTCGGCGGCGCCTGGCTGTTGCGCTGGCGGCGTCGGTCGTCGGGCTGATCGTCTGCGGCGGCGGCTCGGCGGCATGGTGGGCCTACCAGCGCCAGGTATGGTTGTCGCGGGTGGCCGTGGCGCTGCAGCGAGGCCGAGCTGATGCACCAGCGGGCGGTCGACGACCCCGGCGGCGACGCGGCTGCCTGGGAGGCGGCACGCGCGGCCGCCCGCCGGCTGCGCGACCTTCGCGACGGCGGCCCGTCGGTCGCGGTCCGGCGGTCGATCGACGAACTTGAGGACCGGGTGGAGCATGGCGCCCGCGCGGCCGAGGTCAACCGGCGGCTGGTCGAGAGGCTCGAGGATGTTCGCGCCAGCATGATCACCGACGACAAGGCCGACCTCGCCTTCGCCGAGGCGTTCGCGCGGGCCGGCTACGACCTGGCCGGGCCGTCGGCGGACCCCGAGTCGATCGGCCGACGATCAGGCGCCCGGCCCGTCGCCGTGGCGGCGGCCACCGCCGCGGCGCTCGACACCTGGGCCGTGGTCCGGCGCTATGTCGAACCGGATGCGGCCCGAGGGCGGCGACGGCACGGCGACCCGCCGTTTGCTGGCTGCCGCCCGAGCCGCGGACCCCGATCCCTGGCGCAGCCTCGCTGCGCGAGGCGCTGGAGGCCGGCGACGCCGACTCGCTCGGCCGGCTCGCCGACGATCGGGATCTCGAGCGCCGCGGGCCGGTCGGGCTCTGGCTGCTGGGACACAGCCTGGAGACGACCGGCGCGCACGACCGAGCCCTCGAGGTGTTGCGGCGGGCGCGGCGGGCCTATCCGGGCGACTACTGGCTGAACATCGAGCTGGGGCTCGCCTCGCTCGAGGGTGTCCGCTCGGGGCTGGGGGCCGTCAGCGGCTGGATCACGGGTCAGGGATCGTCCAACGCGCGGTTCCGCCGCGCCGAGCCCTATCTCGCGGCCGCCGTCGCGGCTGCGGCCGCGCTCGGGAGCCGCGCACCTGCTGCTGGCCACCGCGACGATCAATCAGGGGAAATGGGACGAGGGGTTCGCCGAGTTCCGCGAGGCGATCCGCCTGCAGCCCGACGACGCGGCCAGCCACAACGGCCTGGGCGTCGCCTACCAGATGCGCGGCGACTTCGAGCCCGCGGCCGCCGAGTTCCGCGAGGCGATCCGCCTCCAGCCCAATCACGCGATCGCGTGGGGCAACCTGGGCGACCTGATGTCCTCGCAGGGCCGGCTCGACGAGTCGGCCGGGGCCTTCCGCGGGATGATCGCGATCGGGCCGACGCTCGCGCCGGCGCACGCGAGGCTGGCCCAGGTCCTGGTGCTCCAGCACCGCCCCGAGGCGGCCGCGGCCTCGTATCGCGAGGCGATTCGCCTGGCGCCGCAGTACGCCCTGGCGCAGCTCGGGCCTCGGCGCGGCGCTCCGGCAGCTTGGCGACTTCACGGGCGCCTCGGCGGCCTTGCGAACGGCCTTCGAGGTCTATCCCGATCCGCAGTGGCAGGCCGTGATGCGGCACGAGCTGGCCCGGACCGGGCGATGGGCCGCGATGGCCTCGCGGTGGGCCGCGGTGCTCCGCGGCGACGAGCCGCCCGGCGAGGGCACCGGCGCCCTCGAGTACGCCGAGCTGTCGCGTGAGCGGATGGCCTTCGCGTCGGCCACCCGGCTGTTCGCCCGGGCGTTCCGGCTGGACCCCCGCCTGGCGGAAGATCTGGGCCGCGGCAGCCGCTACGACGCCGCCTGCTGCGCCGTACTGGCCGCCGAGGGACGGGTCCGCGCGGCGAGTCGCCCCTCGCCCCGGATGCCGCCTCGGCCGCTCGGCGGACCGCCTCGACTGGCTGCACGCCGACCTCGCCGCCCGCTCGGCAGCCGCGGCCGACGGGCCGCCGTCGGGTAAGCCGCTGATCCTCCAGTCCCTCCAGCAGTGGAGGGTCGATCCCGACCTGGCATTGGTCCGCTCGCCCGGGGCCCTCGTCCGGCTCGACGACGCCGAGCGCCGCGACTGGGAATCCCTATGGGCCGATGTCGACGCCCGAATCGCCGCCCTGAAGGCCGACCCGGCCCGCGGCTCGTGGCCGGGTGCTGACGGCTTCCGCCCGTCGCCGTGAGCTGTGCCCCGCCCGTCGTGATCACGACGCATCCGGGCCGATCCGGTCTCTTGTTGGAACCGGCTCCTGCCGGCGATCGGTCGGTCGGTCGGCCCCGGGCCGGTCGGCTCGGATCGGGAGCAGGAGCTTCCTCCTACAGGGAGACCGACGGATCCGGACCGTTGTGGGAGCCGGCTCCTGCCGACGATCGGGCGGTCGGTCCCGGGCCGGGCCGATCCGGACCGTTGTGGGAGCCGGCTCCTGCCGGCGATCGCTCCGCCCGGACCCACCCGGATCGGGAACCGATCGGTCGGGGACGCGGCGCCGGTCGTACGACCGTGAGCCACCCAACCGTTCGGCGGCTCCAACCGGTACTGCCCCCGGGCCCAAAGCCGAGTACAATAGAACTTAGAATTTGCCTCGGAAGGGGGAAGCGTTCGGCCGAGCGAGCCTCCCGGCGAGCCGGCCCTCCGGCCAGCGCGGCTCGGCAGGAGCCGCGCCCTCCCCTTTCCCAGCCAGACTCTCCCATGCGCCGTGGACCTGACGGCGCCTCTCGGAACGGACTCGAAATGCCCCGAGGCCCCGATTCACCCGGCGTGTGGACCCCAGATTGATGACGACGGCGGCGGCTCGCTCGCGGATCCTGATCGTGGTGCTCGGCGGTGTGGCGCTCGTTGCCGCGGCCGTAGGGGCCGGTGTGGTGAGAGGCTGGTGGCGGTCCGGTGGCGGGCCGGCCGGTGTCGATGGCGGGCCGGCCTCGGGGGACGGCGATCGTCCCTCGCGTTCGCCGGTGGCCGCAGCGATCCGCGCGGGCCGGCTCGGCGAGGCGCTGGCCGCCTGTGCCGACCCGCCCGGGGCCGGGCTGGGGGCCGACGAGCTGTTTGCACTGGGCACGTCGCTGGTCGCCAGCGACCGGCTGGTGCTCGGCTGGACGGCGCTCGAGGCGTCGCGCCGCGTTCAGACTCACGTCACGCGGCGACCTCGCAGGCGCTCGACGACCTCGAGGGCAAGCTGGTCGTCTCCACCGGACGCGAGCTGGCCACGCGCCGCGAGGCGGCCGATGACGTCGAGTTCCTCCGCGCCGTCCGGGGCGGCCCCGCGCTGGGGCTCCTGGTCCTGGGCCTGGCACGCTACGGCGAATCCCCGGCTGCGGCGCGCGAGCTCCTCGATCGCCTGCTGCTCCGCGAGCGCCCGAGCTTCGCGCCATCGACACGCCCGCCGGGTCGATCAGGCTCCTCGCCCGCTTGATGATGGAGACCGGCCGGCCCGCCGACGCCGAGGGGCTCCTCCGGCCGTTGGTACCGGCCAACGGGGGCGCATCGGCGGCATCGGGCTCCGAATCCGGTTCCGTCGATCGCGAGGCGGCCTGGCTCCTCAGTCGCGGCGGCGCTGCAGCTCGACCGGCAGGACCTGGCCGACGCGATGCTCGAGCGGGCCGCCGGCTTCGGCGCGGGGGATACCTCGACCGAGCCGGCTCCCTTCGTCGGCTCGCGCGAGTGCGCCGAGTGCCATCGGACGTTCTATCGCGCCGAGCAGAAGGATCCCAACCCGCACGCCCGGACGATCTACCTGGGTGCGGGGCTGAAGGACGTCCCGCTCCCCGACCGGCCGGTGCCCGACCCGCTCGATCCCCACGTCCTGCACGGCTTCGCCCGCAAGGCCGACGATCGCATCGACATGGAGACTCGCGACGAGAAGGGACAGGTCGCCCGCGCGGTCGTCGCCTACGCGATGGGCTCGGGCGAGCACGGCGTGACCATGGTTACCCGCGACGTGCCGGGCGGCATCCCTCGCGAGCTGCGGATCTCATATTACACCGCCGAACGCGCCTGGCGCGCGACCAAGGGCGTCAACGCGCTGCCGCACGACCCGTCCGACTTCATCGGGCTGGAGCTCTCAGACAGGTCGCTGCGCCAGTGTCTGCACTGCCACACGACCTGGTTCCGTACCGCGCTGCCGGATCCCGAATGCGCCCCCGGGCCCGAGGCGACCGATCGCGGGATCGGCTGCGAGCGGTGCCACGGGCCGGGCCTCAATCACGTGAAGGCCGTCGCGTCGGGATTCGCCGAAATGGCCATCGGCGCGACGAAGTCCTCGCCGCCTCGCCGGCTGCTGCGCTCGTGCAATGAGTGCCATGCCTCGAATGGCTCGGTCGAGCCGAGCGACCCCGAGTTCACCCGCGTCCAGGGCACGACGCTGATGTTCAGCCGCTGCTATACCGGCAGCGATGGCGCGATCCAGCTGCGCCGACCTGCCACGACCCGCACCGCGGGCTCGACACCGTGACGGTCCACTACGAGCCGAAGTGCGTCTCCTGCCACGACGCCAGGACGCCGGCGCCGATCGCCGCGGCATCTGCCAAGGGGGCCATGCACCACGACCCCGCGGCGGCCGGCGGGCCGTCGGCCGTGTCGCGTCGTCCGCCGACCTGCCCGATCAACCCAACCTCGGGCTGCATCGACTGCCACATGCCCAAGGTCGCGGACCCGAGCCTCAAGATGCGGTTTACCGACCACCATATCCGCATCCATCGCGAGCCGGCGGCCGCGCGGGCGGGAGGGGGCTGATCCGATGAAGACAAAGACCTCCACTCCGCCGGCCGGATCCGGCGACGCCCTGGCCCACTCCCAGTCCAACGACGACCCATGCCAAGGGTCGACCCGCGCGGTGGCACCGCCCGAGGTGGTTGTGGGCCGCCCTCGTGGCCGGGGCGATCGTCGCGTCGCTCGCTTCGGGGGGCCGTGTATGCGCGGCCCGCGTGGCGGTGTCGGCCGTGAACTCGCTTCGCGAGAGTCGCGAGGCGGCGTCGGTCCGAGCCCTGTTCGCCGCAGCGCCGATACGACGAGGGCGCGGGACCCCTGCAGCGCTGGCTCCGCGACGACCGCAAATCGGGCGAGGCCTGGTATTATCGCGCCGGCTTGCCCTGGTCGACGAGGATCCGCGCCAGGCGGTCGAGTCGGTCGAGCACGCGCAGGGCCTGGGCTTCGACCGGGCCCGGCTGGAGGTCCTCGTCGGCATCTACCAGGCGCGCGCCGGGCGGGTCAATGTCGCCGAGCCGATCCTCCACGCGGCGTTCGAGCGCAACAGCGAGCCGCGGGCCGAGGTCGCCCGCGAGCTGGCCAAGATCTACCTGGCGACCTACCGCCTGCCCAACGCGGCCGAGGCCGTCGAGCGCTATCGCCAGCTCGTCCCCACCGATCCCCAGCCGTACATGTGGAGCAACGAGATCAATTCGCGATCCGGGGCGACCCCCGCGACTCATGATCCGCAACTACCGCGCGGCGCTCGAGCGCGACCCCAACCTCGACAAGGCCCGGCTCGGCCTGGCCGAGCAGCTCAGCAAGGATCGGCGATTCGACGAGGCCGAGCAGGAATACCGCACCTATCTGCGCCGCAATCCCCGGGACGTCTCGGCCCTGGTGGGCCTGGGTCGGAACGCCTTCCAGGACGGCGACATCGCCGGCGCGACCCGCGAGTTCGAGGCGGCGCTGGCGGTCGACCCCGATCAGCGCGACGCGCTCAAGGAGCTGGCGCAGATCGACATGCGGTTCGGCCGGTTCGAGCAGGGGCGCCGACGCCTCGAGCACCTCTCACGGCTGGACCCCTTCGACCACGAGATCAGCTACATCTACTCGCAGGCGTTGCGGCTGGCCGGCGCGGCCGAGAAGGCCCGCGTCGAGGGCGAGCGGGCGGCCAAACTGCGCAAGGAGCACGAGCAGATCGTGCAGCTTCGCTTCAACATCGTCAAGGACCCCAACGACGTCGCTTCGCGGTACCTGGTCGCGCGGTGGATGTTCGAGCACGGCCACGCCGACGAGGGCCTGAAGTGGTCCAGGGAGATCCTTCGCGCCGACCCGCGTCACGCCGGGATGCACCGGGTGCTGGCCGAGTATTACGCCGGTCGCGGCGACCCCGGCCTGGCCAATTTCCATCGCACGATGGCGACGAGCAGCCAGGATGCAAAGCAGGAGGCCGTTCCGAACGGGGGCTGACGACTCCTCGTCGGGTAGGCATCGCCCTCCGGATACTCGGGCGCCTTGCGATTCACGGGCACGACGATGGCCCGCCCGCCGCTGCTCCGGTCGGGGGACGGAGCCCTTGGCACCGACGATGGAGATGCGCCCCACGGGGGCCTACGAGCCCGAACGACGTTTCCTGCCGCGAGGATGTCGTGGGCCGGCACGAAGTGGAGATGAGGGCGTCGGGTGGATGGCGGGGCATGCCGTCCACCCGACGCAGGAGCTGATGGCCCAGCCGGAGCGCCTCCCGGCTCGCTGCGCCGGGCCGGGCCTGTCCGCCGGCTGACTAGTCGGTGAGGACGAAATCGAACTTGTCGAGCCGCTCTCCTTGACGGTCGCCTTCAGGTCGGTGGTGTCGGGGAGCTGATCTTGCCCGGGATCGACGCCTTGGCATCCTTGAGCGCCTTGGCCTGGAGCTCGGCGGATCTGCGAGACCTTCTCCATCTTGTTCTTGGTCGCCAGGTCGCTGGCCTGCGACTTCATCTGATCCTGGTCGATCTCGCGGGTGTCGATGGTCACGACATACTCGCCGGGCAGGGCGCCGTCCCCATCGGCGAGGGTCGTCATCGACCCGAACACGCCGTTCGTGACCATGCCCGAGGCACCCTGGCCGCCGGCGCCCTTCTGGAGGAAGTTGATGCGGGCCTTGGCGACGGGCTCGCCCTTGTACTTGACGGTGCCCGAGACGGGGTAGCGCTGCCGAGCCCGTCATCCGAGCAGCCGAGGGTGTAGAGGAGGGCGGGGCCGAGCAGCAGCGCCAGCCCGCGACGTGCGAAGCTCTTGCGGTTCAACATGGCAGTCTCTTCCTGATGATCGAGAGCAATCTTGTCACTTCGAGGGGGTGAGGGGAACGAGAGCCTCGGGGAAACCGGTCACGCCGCCGGTAGAACCGACGGCGGAGGCCGCGTCGCCCTCGAGGCTCGATACCAATTCCAATGTTCCGGATCCACATCGGTCGGACGCCGAGGCGAACGACCGGACCTGACCTGGCCGACCGGGCCGCGGAGGGCCCGGCCGGTCGATGACCTGTCCGGCTCGATCAATACTGATCCGAGCCCAGGACCTCGCCGCCGTTGCGGCTGCCCAGGGCGGCGTAGGTGATCGGGTTGATCGAGTACTTGAGGAAGTGGACCGAGCCGTCGGCGAAGAGCGAAGTTCGCCCCGCCGGGGTGCCGGCTCTTGAAGCCGCGGTCCGCGTAGCTGGCGCGGGTATTCCAGTTGGTCGAGCCGAAGCCCGGCGTACGGCAGGCGCGGTGTATTCAGTTGATCGGCATCGTCGTGCCCGAGGCCGACGCCGGTGTTCCCGTACATCTCGTTATTGGCGTCCTGGTCGGGGAGCACCTCGCCCAGCAGGATGGTGTTGCTCATCCCGTCGGTCACGCTCTGCACGCTGGCCGTCTGGCCGCTGCGGTAGTCCGAGAACCCGCGGATGCCGCCGGCCTCGGTCGCACCGCCGACGCTGGTGATCACGCCGGTCGTTCCCCAGAATCCATTCCAGCCGGTCCGGATCAGCCCCGGGTGGCGACCGTGACCGGCGACGTCTCCCAAGGGTTGGCGCCGCTCAGCGGCAGGACCGCGTAGTTGTCGCCGAAGCTCATCATGTAGTTCGTGCAGGGCACGCCCGTCTGCCCGCCGTTCGGGTTGGGCGGGATGTTGGTGTTGAAGCTGAAGGTGCCGTTGGCACCGTAGGGCACGATCCCGTTGCCGTTGTTGCCGTCGGACGGGCAGAGGAACGTGGTCATGACGGTGTACCACGCGGTCGCCCAGGCATAGGTCGCACCCGCGGTGTCCTGCCTGAGCATCGAAGTTGAACGCGTTGTAGACCGTGTTCTGCTCGAGCTCGGGCAGGATCATGACGCCGCCAGGTCAGTCCGGCGTCCCCACGCCCAGGTGTCGCCCGGCGGCTGCGCCGAGACGGCCGGCGGGAACAGGTTGCCTCGGTCGATGTAATTGTGGATGGCCAGGCCGATCTGCTTCAGGTTGTTGGTGCACTGGGCGCGGCGGGCGGCCTCGCGGGCCGCCTGAACGGCGGGCAGCAGCAGTGCGATCAGGACGGCGATGATGGCGATGACGACCAGGAGCTCGATCAGCGTGAAGCCACGCCGAGCCCCATTGCGACGCAGGGCGATCATGATGGAATCACTCCTCCAGCGGCAAAGAGAGCGGACAGGGAAAGTCCAGTTGAAACACTTGACAATGACGACTTCGTTGACGCACGGAACCAGACCGACGGTTCATCCGACTCGTGCCGGACGGCAGGAGCCTGCTGCCCTCACGCGTCAAATTCCCCGCACGGCGGGATCTTCTCCGATCCGCCGGTACGCGCCGCATCCAGCAATTGGCGCGGACGAATCCCATGTTAGAGGCCTGTCTTGGTTTTCAGAGAAGAGTCGATCGTTCCCAGCGCAGTCTTATCCCCGGCGGGGAGAATCCGACTTGCGGCGTGGCACGTCGGGTCGGGGATCAGGTGCAAGGGGCAGAGTTCCGGACGAGCGGAGCCTAGATATTAGTCGGTTCGCCACGCCGGTCAAGTACCGAGCGGTCCTATGCCCAAGCTTTTTTCGTCGCCGATGGAATTCAGAGTCCCGCAATCCCCTCCTTTCTCGACGGGCATTGTGCGGGATTGCCTTCGGCGATCGTCGTTCCGAGCACCGCGACGGTTCCTGCGATGAGGAACGTGCGACCGGCGTCGGCCGCGACACCGGCGGCTCGATCTTGCGTCTCAACACCCCGCGCGGCCGCCGGCCTTGCGCGGCAGTCCGCCGGGTCCGAGGGCGGACTCCCAACCGGCGTTACCCCGGCAGTTCAGGCCCGGAACCCGCCAACTCGCGGGAGAGGATCCCTCGCGCCGGGTCGCCATCTCACGCCCGAGCCCCGCGTTCGACAGGCCGTCGCGCGACCTCGACGGCGGCGAACCGGGGGCGGCGCGGTCGCTCAGGGGCCCGCGTAGCTGTCGGTGTCTGGATGCAGCGCCAGCCAGGACTTCCAGGGCATGACGCTCGGCTCGAGTGGCGAGAAGGGAAGACCGAGGGCCGGCGGTTTTCCCGGCGTGCCCCCGCCGGCTCGGTGGGCGTAGGCCACCGCGATTGGATTGTGTGATGTGCTCAGTAAGGCCGGGTCAACTGGCTCTCCGGACCCCTGGAAGAATAGGATACCGCCGGCATCGAGGACCATCTGGTCGTCGAGCAGGCCGGCCACGCGGATGGCCAGCGGCGCGGTGCCGGGCGTACCGGTATACGCACGCGCACATCCCGTCACGTCGCAGTAAGCGATTGACACCGGCACGCCCGCGATCATGTCGTTGACCAGGTGCCGGCTGCGCCCCTCCATCGCCAAGACCCGGTAGGCCCGCGCCTTGCCCGCCGCGACCACGCCGATGACCAGCTCGTCCGGCGCGAACCCCGCATCCCTGGCAGGGCGGGTGGCCGGTTGGACGATCGCAGAGGATGTATTCTCGCGGAAGCTGGCCGTCGGCTTCGTCTCGCCGTGACCCGATGCGGTCGCCCCATCCGTTCCCCCACCCTGCCGGGCTGCTGTCGGCCGGATGTGCGCGAACCCCATCAGGATGGTCGCCGCCAGCATCGTCCCCGCCGCCCATCCGATTGGGATTCTGCTCAGGAACGTCTTCACGATGGCCCCCTCCGGACGACCGAGCCCGCCGGTTCCTCGGTCGAAGCCCAATCCTCTCGCCGTGTTCGCCGACCCGCTAGACCGAATTCTTTCGTCCTTCCTCTTTAGGAATTAAGAGCGACAAACCGGCGGGCATGTCCCGGCCTTTCCGGCCGGTTGACGAATTCAGGGTCTTCGGAGGCCCGGACGGGATGAGGTTTTCGGAAGGCGAAGCTGTGGCCTCTTAGTGGCAAGTGGCAAGCGACAAGCCCCATGGGGGGGGCGGCGGAGCGAGGACCCCTGATATGCGCCGCTCGATTGCGGTGGGCCTCGCTTTGCTCGACCCCACCCTACGACACCGGACCCGCCTTCCGGGATCGACTCTCAGCGTGCCGACGCACGGCGAATCGCGGCGAGCGGGCCGAAGTCGAGCAGCTCCTGGCCGGTGCTGGCGATGCAGCGGAGCGTGCCGGCGAGCCAGTCGCGGGGGACCGGGCCGGCGAGGACGTCGCACCCCGCGGCGTTGCGCGAGAAGGCCGGCAGGATAATCCGCCCGGGACCGGCGAGGAAGCACGGCGCGGCGGTCCCCTCGACGCGGAGCACCGGGTGGTGATGGCCCGAGATCGTCCGGTCGCCGGCGATCGGCCGGTGGCCGTGCGGCGATTGTCCAGCCGGCGACCGTGCAGCTCGCCGGCAGGCGCGAGGCCGCCGCCGCGGACCGGCCCGGATCGGCGGCGGTCGGCGCGAGGCGCAGCCGGCCTCGGTCGTGGTTGCCCTCGACGACCACGAGCTCGACCCCGCGCCCGGCGAGCCAGTCGTGCAGCCGGCGGACGTCGGTCGCGGTGCGGCGGCACGGTCGGCCCGACTCGACGAGGTCGCCGGCCACGATCAGGCGACGGATGCTCGTGCGGGCCAGCAGCGACTCGAGCCGCGCGAGGGTCTCCGCCAGCGAGTGCGCCGGCACGCAGTCGCCCGCGGCGCCCGCGCCCACTCGTAGCCCAGGTGCACGTCGGCGATCGCGGCGGTCCGCTCGCCCGCGTGGACGGCCGCGCCCTCCGGCGTGAAGGTCCACTCGGCGAACGACTGCGTGCCGGCCGCCGCCTTGCCCCGCTTCCTTCCCATCCCGACGGACCTCCGTTGCCCCGGCCCACTCCTGCCCGCCGCATCCGCCCGCCGGACCCGTGGCGGTCTCCAGTCTACCACGGCAAGGCGTCGGCTTCGACGTGCCATCGCCTCGAACGCCCCGGTAGATGAAGAGTTGCAGCACCGACCGACGGACCTGGCGGCGTCACGGCGTGGAACTCGGCGAACCGGCGACGTCAGTCGCCGGGTTCCACGCGGTTCCGAGGGCATCACCCGGCGACTGGCGTCGCCGGTTCGCCCGGCCGCGGGGCGACGTACAACGCGAGCGGCTCAGGGCCGGGCGAATACGTCGGCGGGCAGGTCGGCCAGCCCGAGCCGCGGCTTCCACCGCGCGGCGTCATCGGGACGGCCCCACGCCTCGTAGAGCCGGAAGGCGCGTCGGGCGGCTTCGGGCAGGCGGGGTCGCGCCGGCCGGGGGGATCTGGGCCTTGAGGGCGTTCATGCCCTCGTACCCGCCGACGATCAGCGGTTCGGCCTCGGCGAATCGGCCCTGGCCCAGGAGGGCCTCGCCGAGCATGCTCATCGTGTTGTACCGCCTCCAGTCGCGGGGCAGGCGGTTTTCCCGAATCGCCAGGCATTCGCGGAGCATGGGCTCGGCATCCGCCCACTTCGACTGCCTGAGGAGCGAGAGTCCGAGGTTGGCGAGATCGGAGGCGACCTGGAGGCTGCCCGGCCCCTCCGCCTTGCGATGCCGGGCCAGCTCTGCGCCTCAGCGGCTCGGACGCGGCCCATCGCCCCGCGACCTCGTACGTCGAGGCCAGGTTGCGCGGGTCGTGGACGTGCTCCTGTGGTCGGGGCCGAGCGTCGCCTCCATAGCCTGGAGTGCCCGCGTGTACAGGCGAATGGAGTCGGAGAAGCGACCGACGACCCCGTAGGCCGTGGCGAGGTTGTTGAGCCTGAGCGAATTCCCGGGGTCGTCGCGACCGCCGCTCGGACTCTTGCTGCCTCAGCCTGTTCGAGGAGCGGGACGGCGTCAGCGAAGCGCCCGTTGGAGTAGTACAGGTTCAGGAGGTTGTCGCGGGTGCCGATCGTGTCGGGGTGGCCCGGACCCAGCTTCGCCTCGCGGATCCGGAACGTCTCCTCGTGCAGCCGGATGGCCTCGGCGGCGTTGCCCGCGGCCCCATACGCCTCGGCGAGGTTGTTGCGGACGCTGAGGGTGTCGGGGTGGTCGGGGCCGGCTTGCGACTCCCGAGCCATGGAGCGTCTCCTCGCCCAGCCGGAGGGCCTCCGGGATGCGACCGGCGTCCTTGTAGGCCGCGGCGAGGTTGACGCGGCTGGCGAGCGTGTGGGGGTGATCGGGCCCCAGCTTCGCCACCTGGACCCGATACACCCGATCGTGCAGCCGGATGGCGTCGTCGAGGCGGCCCGCGTGGTGATAGGCCGCGGCCAGGGTGTTGACTTCCAGGAGCGTGTCGGGATGGTCCGGGCCGGCTCGCCTCCAGGCGTCCGAGGTTCTCATTGCCCAGGCGGATGGCCTCCGCGGTCCGGCCGGCGGATAGGTACGCCACGGCGAGGCTATGGCGGATCCTGAGGTTCAGGGCGGCGTCCTCGCCGTCGGGCTTCGACGCCCGTCGCCGGAGCATGTCCTCGAGCAGCCCGATCGCCTCGGCGGTGCGCCCGGTCGCCTGGTAGGCCCCGGCGAGGTTGTGGAGGCTGACCATCGTCTCCGGGTGGTCGAGACCCAGCGTCGATTCCTTGAACTCCAGGACCTCCCGCGTCAGGCGGATCGAGTTGACCCACCGGCCGGCGTCGTGGTAGGCCCTGGCGAGGCCGTCGCGGGCGGCGAGCGAGTCGGGGTGGCGGGGACCCAGCAGATCCGACCGCAGTTTCGCCGCGCGCTCGAATTGCAGGATGGCCAGCGGAGCTTCATTCAGATAGCCGTAGGTTTGTCCCAGTGTATAGCGGATGTCCGCCTCGACCAGCGGCTGCCCCCGGAAATGCGCCCGGCGATCCTCGGCTCGGCCGCGTCGACGGCCTGTCGCACGGTCACTCCGACGCCCAGGCCGCCCCCCTGGCCCTCGGGCCGGCGCCGCCGCCAGGATGTCCTCACGCACGAAGCGCAGCACCGCCTCGGATCGCTTTCGCGCCGCCTCCGACTGGGCCAACGCCCCCTCCTTCTCCTCTTTGGCCTTGGTCTCGGCGGCCAGGGCTTGCGTGGTCTTTGCGTTGGCGGCCTGCTCCGCCGAGAGGGCTTGCGTGGTCTTGAAGTTGGCGTCTTCCAGGGCCAGGTTCGCCCGGGCGCTGCACGGCGGCCACCACGGCCAGCCCGACCAGGCCGGCGATCACCGACGCCGATGCCCCGGTCATCGCCGTCCGGTGCCGCCGCATCCATCGCCGCGCGCGGTCCGGGAACGGCTCGCGCCAGGCGGTCACCGGCTCGTCGGCCAGCCAGTGCTCGACGTCGTCGGCCAGCTCTCGGGGCGAGCCGTACCGGCCGCGCGGCTCGCGGGCCATGGCGCGGTCGCAGACGGCCGCGAGCGCCGCCGGCACGGCGGGATTCACCTCGCGGGGCGCGGGTATTCGCCCGCCTGGACCTTACGCAGCACCTCGTCGAGCCCGGCGTCCTGGAATGGCGCCCGGCCCGTCAGCAGGCTGTACAGCATTGCGCCCAGGCTGTACACGTCGCTCGCCGGGCCGAGCTCGTCGAGCCGGCCGGCGGCCTGCTCGGGGCTCATGTAGGCCGGCGTCCCCACCGCCGAGCCCATCCGCGTCGGCGTCAGGCCGCTGCTGGACTCCGGCCGCAGGGTATCCTCCGCCGAGGCGCCGGCGCCTTCATGTCGCCCGATCGGCTTGGCCAGGCCCCAGTCGACCACCAGGGTCTCGCCGTAGGGGCCGAGCATCACGTTGCCCGGCTTCAGGTCGCGGTGCAGGACGCCGCGGCTGTGCGCGTAGCCGATCGCGTTGCAGACGTCCACGAAGCGACGCAGCAATTGCCGCAGCGCCAGCGCCCGCTCGCCGAGGTCGCGGCCGGGCCGACGGTCGTCGCGATGGAAGCGATCGATGGCCTCCTTGAGGCTGTCGCCGCGGATGAACCGCATGGCGTAGAACGGACGGCCGTCGGGGTAATGGCCCAGGCCGTAGACCGGCACGATGCCGGGATGCTCGAGCCCGCCGGTGATCTCGGCCTCGAGCAGGAACCGCGACCGGCTCTCGGGGTGGTCGGCGTGGCCGTCCTTGATCTGCTTGAGCGCCACCTCGCGGTTGAGCTCGGCGTCGCGGGCGACGAAGACCTCGCCCAGGCCGCCGCTGGCATGGGGCCGGAGGATCCGGAACCGATGTCCGCCCGACGAGGCCCCGCCGACCGCGGCGCCTCCGGCGTCGTCCGGCGTGGCCCCGTCGCCACGGGCGTCGCCGCCACCCAGCCTCATCAGGCTGACCGTCACGTCGGGGTCGGCCGTCGCGGCGAGGTCCCGCCGGAGCCAGCTCACCGAGGTGAGCGACTCGAGGCTCCGCTCGGGGTCGCCGCCGTGCCGCTCGACGTGCTTGGCGACCAGCGGCTCGAGCAGGGCGCAGTCGTCCGGGTCGAGGTCGCCCCGATCGACCAGGATCCGGCTCAACGGCCTGGACTTCTCCAGCACCCAGGCGTTCATGGCGGCGATCAGGGCGTCGCGGGAGATGAAGTCCATCTGCAACGCCAGGACGCCGAAGAGCAGGTTGCGATCGGTATCGCCGTGCGACATCGGTCGGTCTCCACGTCGTTGTGATCCGTTCGCGATGGACTTCGACGGTCAATCGGGCATCCTACCGGGCCGGAATCGATCCGGGGAAGCCGCGGCCGTCTTTCTTGCCGGGACGACGGCACCCCGGCGGCTCGTCGGTGCGAGCCCCGGGGTGCCGTCCCTCGCGGGCGGTCATGACGCTCGCTCAGGAGGGAGGCATGACATAACCGACCAGCCCCGGGGCCACGACATTGTACTTGCTCGCCACGGAGGCCTCCGAGTTGATCAACTGCTCGACGCTCGCGCCGACGGCCCACCCCTCGTTCTTGCCGCCAAACATGTAGGTCGCCTCGCCGCTCGCCTGCGATGACGAGCCGCTGGCCGGAGCCGGGGTGCTCGGAGCCGGGGTGCCGTATGATTGCTGGATGATCGCATTCAGCAGGACGGCGTTCTCCACCGACACGTTGCTCGCGGCCATGATGCTGGCCGATGTCTTCGCGCCCGGCAAGGATGCCAGCTCGCCGGCCACCGAGAGATCCACCTCGGCGATCTGGAGGAGCGGAACGGTCGCCTTGAAGGTGGCCGTGCCCTCGAGCTGCTCCATGAGGGGGACCAGAACCTGCAGCGACTCGCACTCGTTGATCATGCCGGCGAGCTGCTGGGGCTGCGACCTGGTCTCGACCTGGGCGAGCTGGACGATCTCCTGGGCGGCCGTGGACATCGCCTGGGTGGGGGTGAGGCTCAGGACGACGCGTCCCTCCAGCCCGTTGACCGTCAAGGCGGCCCGCCTCCGGCGGCGATCCGTGGCCGTCCCGCCGCTCCGCCTCGCCGTGACCAGGCGCCCCAGAATCCCTCGCACGTCGCCGCCGATCCGATCCTGCATCGTGTTCATGGCTTTCCCCTTTCGATGATGTTGTCGGTCCCGGGGGCCGCGGCTCAACCGTTCGTCCGACCCCCCTCGCCTTCCCATACGGCGGCCTAGACGGTCGTTACAGAGCGGTCCGATTTTTTATCCGAGGGCCCTGTCGCGGGGGCGAATTCGTGATCCTCGCATGACGGACGGAGGGCTTGGGCGGCCCGCGGGGTCGAGGATCGATGCTTGCACGAGCCCGGACGCGCGATTAAATTGGGCTGCCGGCGGGCCGGGCCGGTTCGGGTGCGGCCCTGGGCCGTCGAGGGACCCCGCGGAGGCCGGCCGTGGACGCATTCGAGCCCGATTCGCACCTCAGCCGGATCGAGACCCACTGGACGGCCGTCTTCCAGGCGCACCGCGCCGAGGCGGGCGAGGCGATGGGTGCCCAGGCCGAGCTGGTCCGGCGCTACGGCGGCGCCGTGCACCGGTACCTGCTGGCCTCGCTCCGCGACCCCGACGCGGCCGACGAGCTCTCGCAGGAATTCGCGCTCCGGTTCCTCCGAGGCGCGTTCCGCAACGCCGACCCCGGCAAGGGGCGGTTCCGCGACTTCCTCAAGCGGGCCGTGCGGAACCTGATGATCGACCACCATCGGGCACGCCGCGGCCATGCCGGGTCTCTGGAGGACGGCGAAGGGCCCCAGAACGTCCCGGCCCCGTCCGACGACCTCGACGCCGGGTTCGTCGCGAGCTGGCGCGAGGAGCTGCTGCGCTGCGCCTGGGCCACGCTGGCGCGATACCAGGAGAGCACCGGCCGGCCGCTGCACGCCGTGCTCAAGGCACGGGTTGACGAGCCGGACCTCGACTCGGCCGGGTTGGCCGAGCGGCTCTCCGCGAGACTGGGTAAGCAGGTGGACGCCGGGTGGGTCCGCGTGAACCTGCATCGCGCCCGCGACCGATTCGTCAACCTACTCGTCGACGAGGTCGCCGGCACGCTGGCCGACCCCTCGCGGGAAGGGCTCGTCGCCGAGCTGATCGAGCTGGACCTGTACGAGCGCTGCCGCCCGGCGCTGGAGCGGAGGGGCCCGGCGTCGCCGTAGCCGTCGGCGGGCTCATCCCACGCCTCCACCGGCCCCGGCGGTGAGACGTGCGTGCAGCCGGCGAAGGGCATCGCCGGGCGATTCGAATTGCAGCGCCTCGGGCGTGCCCGGCTCGATCCAGGCGGCGGCAAACGGCGAGATCCCCGGCAGGCTGCGGAACCGGATCGGCGGCGATGACGCAAGCCAGCGCGCGGCGGCCGGGACGTCCAGGAAGTCCTCCAGTACCTCGCGCCGGGTCTGCCTGAGGAGCGGGTGATCCGGGCAGGCGGCCTGGACCATCGGATAAAGCCGCGTGCCCACCCAGTTCATGCCGCCAACCCGGACGCGACGGCCCGGCTCGGGGTTGCGCAGCACCATCAGGGCCGTCGCGGCGACCGAGCGGAACCGACGCGCCGGCAGCTCGCCGCGGTCGAGCCCCTCGAGGACATCCACGTCGAGCCCGTCGGCGGCCACCAGCGGCCCGACCTCGTCGGCCGAGAGCCGGGCGCCCTCGGGCAGCCGGATCGACCAGCCGAGGTCGGCGACGGCCAGCGTGATGTTCCGGCCGAACCGGCGGCCCAGCCGCGCCCCGGAGGCCCGGGCCAACGCCTCGCAGGCCGAGCGGTGCAGCGGCGCATGAAACGTGTACACCAACTCCGGACCGTCGGCCGCCGGCGCCTCCTCGACGAGCAGGCCCGCGGCGGAGGGCACTTCGCTCCATCGCTCCTGCGCGTCGATCAGCTCGAGGATCACGGCGGCGGCGGCCGGGTCGAGCGCCAGCTGCCTCGGCCAGCCAGCCGGCCAGCGCCGGGGACCCGTCCTCTCCGAGCCGGTGGCGCCGCCTCGGCGCGGGCCTCGGCCAGCTCGGCGGCCAGCTCCAACGACAGCGACTGGCGGTCGCTGGTCCATCGCGGCAGGCTGGGCTCGCCGCCCGACGGCCGGGCGTGGACGATCGAGCCCTCGAGCCGGCGGACCTCCAGCGCGCGGCCGTCCAGCACGAACCGGTCGCCGGGCACCAGCCGCTCGGCGTACGAGGCCTCGAGCGTGCCGACGGCCCGGCCGTCCTCGAGCACTCGCGCCGACTCCTCCGACAGGATCGTGCCGACGTTCGAGCGGAACCACCGCGCCACCCGTCCGCTCCGCAGGCCGAACCAGCCCCCGCGCCGCCAGATTCGCGGCGAGGTCCACCGAGGCGCCGCCCCCGGCTCGGATTCATAGGCACCGGCCGGCGCCGCCCAGCTCGCCCGCCAGGAACGCCAGGCAGGCGTCGAAGTCCTCGCGCGAGAGCTCGGCCATCGGCCCGGCCCGCCGGACCAGGGCGAAGGCCGCGTTCAACCGACTGCTCCCCCGCGCAGGCCATGCCGACGAGCTGCTGGCAGACCACGTCGAGCGCCCCCGAGGCGACGCGCAGCGGCTCGACCCGGCCGCCGCGCGCGGCCCTCGCCGTGATCGCCGCGCCGATCAGCTCGGCGGGCGTCGCTGCCATCAGGATCCCGCGAGACGCGACGCCTCGCCGGTGCCCCGACCGGCCCACCCGCTGCACGCAGCGCGACACGCCACCCGGCAGGCCGATCTGCACCGCCAGGTCGGCCGTGCCGATGTCCACGCCCAGCTCGAGGCTCGTGCTCGTCACCACCGCGCGCACCTCGCCCGACTTGAGCCCCGACTCGATCGCCCGCCGCCGCTGGGCGTCGAGCGCCGAGTGGTGCGCGGCGATCACCAGGTCGTCGGCCGATCCGTCCTTGGAGGCTAGCCCTTCTCGCTTTCTCGACCCGGGGGAGTCGGCCCCGTCGGCCGTCGAGGCCCCGGACCGCTCACCACGGGCCCCCAGCCGGGAAACCGGCCGGGCGAACCGGGCGGTCCGCAGGTCATGCGTGACCTTCTCGGCCAGCGCCCGGGTGTTGGCGAAGACGACGGTGGTCCGATGCGCGTCGATCAGCCCGCGCAGGCGGCGGAGCAATCGGCGATAGCTGAGCCCGCGGTGGGGCGCCTCGCCGGGTCGGATCAGGCTCTCGACGGCAAACTCCGGCGGCGGCGTGCCGGGCGGCGAGGGGCGCCTCGATGACCCGACAGCCGCGGCTAGCGCCGACCAGGAAGCCGACGACCGCCGCATCCGCCCGGCACGTTGCCGACAGCCCGACCCGGCAGGGATCGCGTCGGGCGAGTGCCGACAGCCGCTCGAGCGAGACCGAGAGGTCTGCGCCTCGCTTCGTCGGCGCCAGCGCGTGGACCTCGTCGACGACCAGGTGCTCGACGGTGCTCCAGTGCGGCTGCCAGGCCGACTGGCTGAGGAGTAGCGACAGGCTCTCGGGCGTGGTGATCAGCAGGTGCGGCGGGTCGTCGCGGAGCTTCCTCCGCTCGTAGGCCGAGGTGTCCCCCGTGCGCACGCCGACCCGGATCGGGCTCTTCTCCAGCTCGAGGCGGCCGGCGATGCCGGCGAGCGGCTCGGCGAGGTTGCGCTCGATATCGTAGCTGAGGCTCCGCAGCGGCGAGATGTACACGCATCGGAGCCCCGCCGCCAGCGTACCGGCCTCGCGCTCGCGGAACAGCCGGTCGAGCACCGCGAGGAACGCCGCGAGGGTCTTGCCGGTCCCCGTCGGCGCGACGAGCAGCACGTTCTCGCCCGCCGCGATCGGCGGCCAGGCGAGCTCCTGCCCGGGTGTCGGCCCCTCGGGGAACGCCGACTCGAACCACGCACGCACCGGCTCTGATAGCAGCATGACGGCCCCTTGGCCTCCGCCGGTGGTGCTCTCTCCGGCCGGGCTCGGGCCCCGGCGAGCCTTTCCTCTTGGCTGCATCCCACCGCGCGAGCCGTCCGGGGCTCGCCGTCCTCCGTGGTGTCCATCGATCGCCCCACCCGACCCGGCCCTCCGCCGGATCGCGCGGCGGTGTCATTGTATTCACCAGGGGCCGCGGCGTGTAGGCGACAAGCCGGATGCACGGACCTCGCGGGACCGGCCGCTTGCGGCGCCGCGTCCGTTCGGCTTCAATGAGCCCTTCGGCCTTTCACCTCTCTCGATCCGGCTCCGGCACTTCTTGGTAGGCATCTCATGGCCAAAGCCCCTCACAAAACGCCCAAAGGCCCCACCGGCAAGCCCGCCGGCAAGCCCCCGAAATCCAGCAAGCCCCACAAGGAGGGAACGATGGCGGCGACGATCCTGCGAATCCCGATCACCAACTTCTATGGAGGCGGCGACTACACCGCGCAGCTCAAGGTTGGCAGCCAGGCGGCGCCGGTCAACGTGATCCTCGACACCGGCAGCAGCACGATCGCAGTGCAGACGACCAACTACGACCCGACCAAGGACACCGATCTGAAGCCGACGCCATACGTCCAGGAGGTGATGTACGGGACCGGCGGCTGGGCCGGGCCGCTGATTACCACGAACATCTCCATCAGCGCCAGCGGCCCCGATCTGACGCTTCCGAACGCCTACCTGGCCATTGCCGACGACCAGCTTCCGAATAACTTCGGCAACGCCGACGGCATCCTGGGCCTGGCCTACAAGGGTCTGAACCAGGCGTACAACCTGACCACCTACCTCCAGGGGCAGGGCGTCAACCCGCCGGTCACCTATCCCTGGCCGTTCCCGATCGCGAATTCCGCCGCCGGCCTCCAGCAGTTGCAGTCGATCCTCGAGAACCTGCGCGATGACGACATCCCGCCCTACTTCGACCAGCTCGAGGTGCAGGGCGTGACCGCAAACATGTTCGCGTTCTACACGCTGGCTCGTTCCCCAGCCTGGCCACCGCACATCCCGAGACCGACCCCTTGAACCAGGGGTTTTTCATCCTCGGCGGCGGCGAGGAGCAGACCGACCTCTACACCGGCAGCTTCATCAACGTGGACGTCCTCGACGACCTGTTCTACAACGTCAACCTGCAGTCCGTTCAGGTCGGCTCTGCTGCGTCCGTGGCGGCGGCGCCGCTGCCCGCGCGGTTCAAGCAGACGATGATTACCAACGCGATCGTCGACTCGGGAACGAACTCCCTGTTCCTGGCGACCGATGTGTACCAGGCGATCATTGCCGGCCTGAAGGCGGTTGACTCCTCGTTCCCCAAGCTCATCCAGCAGGCCGCGTCGGCGCAAACTGGCATCGCGACCTCGCAGTTGAAGTTCGCAAGCTGGCCCGATATCAATTTCACCCTGACGGGCGAGACCGGCACCGACGTCACGCTCTCGGTGGCACCGCAGACCTACTGGCAGGTGGACATCCCGTCCCCCGGCCGCGCCATCTTCGCCATCGGCAACGGCAACCTGCCGCAATCGATCCTGGGCCTGCCGTTGATGAACAACTACTACACGGTCTTCGACCGCTCGCAGGACGCCTACGGAGTCATCCGCTTCGCCCCGATCGCGCCCTGAAATGAGCGGCGATCGCCCCCGATCCGTCAAGGACGATCGCCGCGCCCATCGCCTTCACTGACCACTGACCACTGACCACTGACCACTGACTACTCCCCCGAACGCCCGAACGCCAGCCCCGGATCCTCTGGCCCGTCGCCCACGACGCGGAAGGTCATGTGGTTGGCGTCGGTCCAGCTCACGCGTCCGACGACGCCGGCCCGTTGTTCTGCTGGACCAGGGTGAGCAGGCCATCGCTGTAGGTCGAGGAGCCGGCGAACTGTCGCGGCTTACCACCCTGCGTCACCTGCCAGGTGAAGCCTCCGGTCGGCTGGATGGAGAGCGCGATCGTGGTGCCGGCCTCGGGCCTGCGCGGTCCACGTCCCTGCGATCGAGGCACCCTGGGGCGGTACGGCGTCGGCCGCAGGCTGCGATGTGGCGGCTGGGGTGGCCGCAGCGGCCGTTGCATCTGGCGTCCCTGCGGCCGCCGCGGCGGCCGCCGCCGGGTCCTTCGGCGGGGTGAGCTGCCGCACCAGCCTGGCCGACAGCGAATCCTTCGGCATCATGGTGACGACCTGCTGAAGGACGATCGCCGCGGCCTCGTTATGTCCCTGGGTCAGGTAGTGGTAGCCCAGCACGAACCGCGCCGAGGCCGAGCTTGGGTTGGCGTTGCAGAACGCCTCGAGCGCCCGGAGCTGCTCGGTGTAGACGGATACGTCGGGATAGAGCCCGACCATCGTGGCCCAGTCCCACCCGGGTCCGACCGACAGCACCGCGTACAGGGTTGCGGCGGCCTCATCGTACTGCTTGAGCGCGAACAGGCAGAGCGCCCGGAACTCGTGCAGCGCCGTGTCGCTGGAAAGGGTCTTGAGCGCGTCATTGGCGCCGGCGAGGGCTTGCTGGTAATCGCCCTGCTTGAACGCCGCTCGGGCCTGGTCGAAGGTCGCCTCGGCCGGGTCGGCCAGGCTCGCCGAGGCCGGCTCCACGGTCGTGTCGATCGGCTGTCCGTAGTCGTATGGCATGGCCACGACCGGCTGATTCACGATCGTGGTGTTGCCGTATCCATATCCGTAGTACGGGTTCATGTAGGGCATGTAGCCCATCCCGTAGAGCATCGAGCCGTACCCCCACGAGGCCAGGCCGAATCCCAGCCCCATGCCCAGTCCCATCCCCATGCCGTAGCCCCATCCGCCCCATCCGCCCGACGCGCCCCAGCCGTGATAGTAGCCGTTGTGCCAGCCCCAGGCGCCGCCGCCGTGGCCGTTCCAGTAGCCGTGGACCCAGCCGGAGTGATAGCCGCCGTAGGCGTTGAAGCCGTTGGGCCGCAGCCCGCTGGCCCCGTAGCCGCGATAACCGCCCGCGGCGATCCCCCGCCCGCCCTCGGCGGCGAACCCGCGACCGCCCGCTCCGACGGCCATCCCGCCCCGCTCTCCGCCGGCGACGGTGCCGCGCGGCCCGGTGGCGAACCCGCCCCGCGAGCCCTCGACGGCGGTCCCGCGCGGCCCGGACTCCATGGCGACGTTCGACCGACCGCCGACGGCGCGTCCGCCCGGCCCCATGGCCCCGCCGGCGCGGCCGACATCGGCGAAGCTGCGGCCGCCGGCCGTCGTCACGTCCACCCCGGCGACCCCGCGGCCGGCGACCCCGCCGTTCGGCCCCACGCCGCCGCGGCCCGCCGCGCCGTAGTCGATCGTCCCGCCCCGGTTCGTGGTGTACGACCCCCCCCGATAGGCCGACGCGCCGCCGGCCCCATAGGGGTTGTACCCGCGGAACTCGCCACCGGCTCGGTTGAACGTCCCCGCCGAACTGAACGACGGCGTCCGGCCGAACGACGACATCCCACCGTATCCGCCCGAGTAGCCGCGAGCCCCGCCCATCTCGCCGCCCCGGAAGCTGCCTCCGGAGTACCCGCCGCGGAACTCGCCGCCCGAGAACCCGCCGCGGTACCCGCCGCCCGAGAACCCGCCGCGGGCCCCGCCGCCCGCGAATCCGCCTCGTCCGCCGCCGCCGAAGCCGTGCGCCCGGGCGTCGCGGCCCGCGAGCGAGGCCGCCATGCACGCCCCTAGCATCAGGAACTTCGCAGTTGTACGCATCATTGTCGGCTCCTTGTCGTGCCGGCCGGCGCCTGCGGCGTCGGGGGTACGCGGACCATCACGAAACTCTCCGATCCCGGCAACGCCTCCGCACCCAGCACCCGGTCGGTCGACGACCATCGCACCAGGTCCGGCCGCTCCCTGATCATGATGTTGGTCGCCGAGGCGTCCGCGCCCTCCGGCCGGACGCCCGAGTGCTTGACGACCCACCGGTCGCCGTCGCGGCTCCAGGTCCCCTCGCCGAAGCCACCCTCCGAGTCGAATTCCCACGAACGGATTCGCCGCGCCAGCGGGTCCCAGCCGATCCGTTGCGTCACCGACATCACGGCCTTGCCCTGGCGGTGGACCGCGAACGACCGGGTCAGGAAGTTCCCGTCCTCCGACCAGGCGCAGTGGACCTTCACCTCCGAATCGGGCGAGTCGTTCGACCCAGTCGCCGACCATCCACTCCAGCTCCTTGAGCCGTTCGTGCGGGCCGACCATCTCGTCGGATTCCTCGCGGACGCTCGACAGCAGCCACCGCCCGCCTCGCTTGACGAGCATCGCCGTGTACGGGCGGACCAGCCGCGCCTCCTTCGGCGGGTTGATCACCGTCTGGCCTTCCTCCCTGGCCACGTCGGGACCGAGGAAGCGGATCGATTCGGGCTCGATGGCGATCGTCACGCCGGGACTCGCGGCGAACGTCTCGGCGAAGCGGCGCTCGATCAGCGCGCGACCCTGGAAGCGCTCGCCGTCGGCCTCGGTCGTCTCGGCGTCCTCGGTGAACATCGCGCCGAGCGCCTTGCTATCGCCGCGGTTGTACGCACGGGCGAGCTCGTCGTCGAAGGCGCGGATGGCCTTCTCGTCGGCCGACGGCGGCGCGGCGACCGGTGCACCCGCCGCGGCGGTTGAACCGCCCGGCCCCGGCGGTTGTTGCGCCGGCTCGGAACGCGCGGCGCTCGCCCCGAATCGGCCCACCCAGACCAGCAGGGCCGCGCACGCCGCCACGAGGGCCAGCGGGCCGGCGAATCGGACCGCGATTCGCGTTACCATGGAAGGTCCATCCTCTCGTGTCGGGCCCGCGAAGCCGATGCCTCGCCGCCGCGACCCTCTGTCATCAAGTACGCTCGGCACGCCGACGAGTGACGTGATTCCCCCGAGGAGTCTAGAACACGCTCGGGGCCGGCGGGCGCCTTCTCGGCCCGGCGGAACATGAATCGTGCGGCCGCCGCGGATCAGATCACTCCGCCCGGCCCCGGAGCACCAATGCGACGTGGTCGTGCGGAGGCCCGGCGAGCCGCCCTGGCCCGGGTCCCTCACCCCTCGCGAGCGAAGGTCTGCCTTCACGCTAGCGGCCCCGTCGCGTACCAGTCAAGCCGCGACATCTCGAACGGCTTGATCCCTCGCCCGCCGGGCGATCCTCGGCCTTGTCGTCGGCCGCCTACCTGGATTATCACGGGGATCGAGCCGTCCATTCCGACCTTTGCCCCGACCGGCTCGTAGACCTCACCGACCATGCCCAGGAGATACCGTGCCACTCCATCGACCCAGGTCAAGGCTGCTCGTCGCGACGCGGGGCAAGTTCGGTTACCTGCTCATCGCCCTGGTCGCCCTGATCGCGACTGCGCCCGTCATGGTCGAGGGTTGGGCCTGGAAGACCCTGATGGCCCTCTTCGTCGCCGGTGTGCTCGTGGCGGGCCTTTACGCCGTCCGGCCCGGCCGGCATGCGCTGATCGCCGGGCTGATCCTGGCGACATTTGAATTTGGCGTCGGCCGCCTGGTCGCCGCACACGACGACCGATGGGCCCTGCTGATCCAGATCTTCCTCTGGATCTTCGCGCTCGCCTACGTCACCTTGGCGATCCTCGACTGGGTGCTCGACAACCCCGAGGTCACCCTCGAGACCCTCCAGGCGGCGTTCTGCGTCTACCTGCTGATGGGCCTGCTCTGGGCCTATCTCTTCGCGCTGATGGACGTGCTCGACCCCGGCTCGTTCCGCGTCGAGGGCGGCCCGGCGGTCGCCTGGACCAGCTCGCAATCGCGGCGGCTGGGGTTCCTCCGCTTCTTCATCTACAGCTACGCGACCCTGACCGGAACCGGCCGCGGCGACCTCGCGCCGTCGAACGCGCTGGCCGACATGGGCGCGTTGCTCGAGGCCATGTCGGCGCAGGTCTATCTGGCCGTCGTCGTCGCCCGCCTGGTGGGCCTCCAGGCCAGCCGGCCGCCGGCCAACGCCCGCCCCGGCGAAGACCCGCTCAATCCGAGGGAACCCACGAGCTGACCGGGGCTCGCCGCATCCACTCAACGCGTCCACTACCGCGGCGGACCCCGTCCTGGGCCCGGCGCAGCACTCGAGACTTTGCCCGACCGAATGCCCTCACCCTGCGGACACCTTAAAATAGAGGGACTTCTCGCTCAACACCACCGTGGCGAGCGAGTTGTCAGCCGATCTGCGAGGGTACCAACCGCCCCCTCGTCGGCCCTTCGGGCACTTTCTCCCCGGGCGGGCTTGGAAGGAGGGGTTAGGGATCAGGAGCTCGCATCGCCCCGGAATCGGCGCCTGGAGGCGCCTGGCGGCCGGTTTTTGCCTCCGCAACCGTTGGGTTGTGTGGGTCGTGACGATTTTAATGAGGGGTGAGGGGTGAGGGGTGAGGGAGACAGGACCTGCCGTCGGAACACGTCTTGGGAGCGCATGGGGCCCGGAACGGGAGACGAGCCCCCGCGGGGACCGTCCCTCGGTCGCTTCTCTCCTGAGCCCTGGCCAACGGTCCCTCATCCCTCCCTGAGAGCCCGCCCGGGGAGACGGGGACGGCGGGCGCCTCCGTCGAGCGAGCCAGGCGCGGCGGATAGCGACCCGCGTTGGAGGGGCCGGGGAGCGTGACCATCGGCATCGCCGCGATCCGCTCGGCGGCCGGTCGGGGGCAATCGTGAAAGGCGACGAAGCGGACATCAGGGTGGCGGATCGCGCGTTGGAGCGCCTCGAGGCCGAGGACCGAGCCGAACACGAAGACGACGAACCGGCCCGGGGTCAGGCGCGCGAGGAGCCCGGCGTTGCAGCGGATGAAGCTGCCCTCGTGCGGGTGGGTGACGACGGACCCGATCCGCGGCGGGCCGGCGTGGGCCGGTCGGGCCGGCCGCGGGGCCGGGTCGCGGAAGGCGGCGAAGGCTGCCCGCGGCGCCCGGTCGTCGTCGCCGTGGTGGGCCAGGCTGAACGACGGATGGCAGCCGGACGTCGTGACGTCGTCGTCGTTCCAGGCGAGGTCGGCGCCGCGGAACGATTCGAGCACGGCGGCCAGGTCGAACCGGTAGCGGGCGATCCCGCCGGCGTCGGGGAAGACGGCCGGGCAGCTCGCCGTCCGACGCAGGGCGATCCGGCGGTCGGCCGGCCGGAGCCGGAGCGCGGCATCGAGGCAGGCGACGGCCTCGACGTGGCGGTCGTACCGCTCGGGGCAGGTGGCGAGGTTGAGGCGGGCATCGACGCGCGTTCGTCGGCCTCGATGCCGGCGCGGAACGCGGCGGCGGCCTCGTCGTCGCGGTCGGAGGCGACCAGGGCGCAGCCGAGGTTGTTGAGCACGTCGGCCCGCCCCGGCGCCGCGCGGTGGTGCGCCGAAGGAATCCCGCGGCCTCCTCGGCCCGGCCGAGCTCGCGCAGGAGGTTGCCGAGATTGAACAGGGCGTCGGCGTGCTCGGGCTGGAGCCAAAGCGCCGCCTCGAAGCATGCGCGTGCCAGCGCGAGCTCGCCGTTCTGGTGGAAGACCGGCGCGAGGTTCGAATGGGCAGCGGCGAAGTCGGGCAGCAGCCGCATGCGCACGGCGGAGGGCATTTTCGGCCTCGTCGAGCCGCCCGAGCCCGCGGAGGGCAACGCCGAGGTTGCCGCGGAAGGTGCCCTGGTGGGGATCGAGCGCGATAGCCCGCGCGATCCGCTCGACGGCCTCGCCGTCGCGGCCGCGCTGGTGGGCGACGACGCCGAGCAGGTGCCAGGCCCCGGCGTCGTCGGGCTAGGTTTCGAGCGCGGCGCGGTAGAGCGGCTCGGCCTCATCGAGCCGCCCCGCCTGGTGCAGGCGGATGGCGGACGACATGCTCTCGGCGGACGGGGATGTCATGGGATTCCGGCCCCTGGCATCGCGCCGTTCCGTCCCGGATACCCGCGGGTGACCGGAGCCCGCGCGGCCATCGGGACGAGACGGATGGGGTGACGAGTGTGCGGATCGATCCTATGACAGTTGCCAACGCCCCTTCTGTCCCGAGTTTGTGTCCACTGAACCAAGAAAACCGCATACCTGGTCTGACCCCCTAGCGTGGTCTGACCCCCTCGCGACGGACACCCTCGCGACGCAACCGTCGTAGGCGACGGTTATCCGACCGGCGTCCCGCTCCCCGTCGGCCGTGAGGCCCGAGGGGATCGACCCGGTGCGAACGAAGGGGGGTGCCCTCGCGGACGCTAGCGGCCTCCCGGTCCTTACTTTACGCGGGATCCGCCCATTACGCCCCGCCCGCCGGCCTCCGGCCGCGGCCCCGGGACCCTACCGCCCGCCCCGGCGACGATCCGTCCCGCCAGGTCGTGTCACACGGTTCCGTTCTAGACAGGGACGGGCGATCCCGCTCCCCGCCGAACGGGGAGAGTCATTGCGGCGCCCCGCCGAACGAGCCGCGACTGCGGCCCGGTCGGGCTGCGCGCCGAACCTGGACGCGACCTCGTCCGGGAGACGCGCATCCCGGCAAGGAGTCGCGGACCGCACGGCGCGATCCGGCCGGCCCGTGGCCGTGCGCCGAGGTTGTTCGTCGTCCGTACCGTCGTCCGCACGCACCCCGTCCCCGCACCCAGAGAGGCGATCCCATGGCCTCCCGCCAGCGATCATTGCGCCCGATCGGCATGACCCATCGGAAGCGGCGTTCCACCCGGCCGCTGCTGGAGATCCTCGAGGGCCGGATCGTCCTGTCGCAAGCGACCGTCCTGACCGAGCCGCCCCCGGCCGTCGTCGCCAACGACGTCTTCGGCATCATCGCCGCCGCCACCGGTGCCTCCGGTGCGATCATGCATGGCTATTCGGGCACGGCCACCCTCTCGCTGGCCAGCGGTCCGTCCGGTGCCTCGTTCACGCCGGTGGCCGCGACGGTGACGGGCGGCGAGGCGGTCTTCGGCGACCTGTCGCTGAGCCAGCTCTCCGACGGGACCGACTACGTCTTCCGGGTCACGCTGACCAACTCGTCCTCCGGGTCCATGTCCACCACCACCGACCCCGTTGACGTGGTCGGGCCGACGGCCGGGGTATCCAATTACTATCCGCTCCCCACCGACGCAGACCTGCGCGGGGCCGTCCTGGACGCCGATTTCGACGGGTCCCCCACCAGCGTCATCACGCTCTCCGACTCGGCCCTCCCGTACCCGGTCACCTCCGGCGAGCTGTCGCTCTTCAACGGGGGGGCGGATCGAAGACGATCGACGTCGTCGGCCAGGGCGAGGGGAGTTCGATCGTCGATGCGGGCGGCACCAGCCGGGTCTTCGAGGTCATCGGCGACTCGAGCCTCACGGTGGCGCTCCAGCAGCTCGGCATCTCGGGCGGCAAGGCGACCGACGGCGGCGAGCTGGGGTTGCCCGATGCGGCCGGCGGCGGCGTGCTGATCGACGGCGGCCGTGTCACGATGTCGAGCGTCGCGCTATCGAACAACGTGGCTCAGGGCGCCGCGGGTGCGGCGGGCGGTGGTGCCGGCGGCGGGCTGGGCGGTGGCATCTACCTGGCCGGCGGCGACCTGGTGCTCGACAACGACCTCATCGAGAGCAACATCGCCCGGGGCGGAGCCGGTGGCGCGGGGGCGCCGGCGGGGTAGGAGGCGGCGGCGCGGTCTACCAGGCCGACGGCACCATCACGATCACCTCGAGCGACCTGAAGGACAACACGGCCGCGGGCGGGCCGGGGGGCGCGGGTGCGAAGGGAGGCTCGGGCGTCGTCGGCGGTGCCGGCGTCGCCGGAGGCGCCGGAGGCCGGGGAGGCCAGGGGCAGGGCGGAGCCATACTCGTCGTCGGCGGCTCCCTCACGCTATCCCACCCCGACATCTTCGGCTCGAATCGGGCCGTGGGCGGGGTCGGCGGTGCCGGGGGTACGGGTGGCGCCGGGGGGGCGGGTGGCACCGGCTCTCCAGGGGTCGTCGCCGGGGCCGGGGGTGCCGGCGGCGCGGGCGGTGCTGGGGGCAGCGCGGGCGGCGGCAGCGGGGGCGCAGTGTATCTCGTCGGCGGGACCGCCCGGGCCACCGGGGTGATCATCGAATTCAATCACGCGACCGGAGGTGCGGGCGGGATTGGCGGAGGGGGGAACTTCGGCGGATATGGCGGCGGCGTGACCGGCTATAACACTCGGGCCGGGGGCAACGGCGGCAACGGCGGC
This sequence comes from uncultured Planctomycetota bacterium, assembly GCA_963771445.1. Lineage (GTDB taxonomy): Bacteria > Planctomycetota > Planctomycetia > Isosphaerales > Isosphaeraceae > JAKAUH01. The sequence goes on from CAVYTQ010000014.1 coordinate 617,005, forward strand.
GAGGGCGGCCGGGCCGGCGCGGGTGGCGCGGGCGGCCGGGGCGCGGGCGGCGGATTCTACGTCCAGTCTGGCACGCTCGACCTCCAGTCCTGCGCGATCCTCGGGAATCAGGCCACCGGCGGTACCGGCGGCATGGGCGGGCCGGGCGGACGCGGCGGCGGCGGCGGCCACGGCGAGACGGGAGGTGTGGGCCGCTCAGGCCCCTTCGGAGTGACCAGCGGGCGCGGAGGCCCAGGCAAGCCGGGCGGATCTGGTGGCAACGGCGGACATGGTGCGCCGGGCGGGGATGGTGGGATCGGAGGCCTCGGCGCCGGCGGCGGCGTCTTCATCCAGGGCGGCTCAGTCGGCATCGATGCCGCCCTGATCGCCGAAAATCGCGTCGCCGGCGGCGGCGGTGGCGGCCGGGCCGGCTCCGGCGGTGCGGGCGGCATGGGCGGTGCGGGCGGCACCGGCGGCACGGGCGGTACCGGCCTGGGCACGGCCGGTACCAGCAGCAGCGGCCGCAACGGCGGCAGGGGCGGTACCGGCGGAACCGGCGGCATGGGCGGCAACGGAGGAGACGGCGGCGACGGCGCCACGGGCGGTACCGGCGGCACGGGCGGCGGCGTGCGCGGAGCAGGTCTCTACATCGCCGACGGGTCGCTGACAGTGTCCAGTTCCACCATCGCCGACAATTTCATGACCATCGGCGCCGGGGGTAAGGCTGGGGCCGGGGGTAAGGCTGGCGCCGGCGGTTACGGCGGCTATCATGGCTTGGGCGGCAGCGGCGGCTACGGCCCCTCGACCGATGGTCCAAGGGGCCAAAGCGGCGCGCCCGGCCAACCCGGGAACCCAGGGCTGAGCGGCCCGGGCGGCGCGGCCGGCAGGCCGGGGAATGCGGCCGTCGGCGGCGGACTTTACGTCAGCGGCGGATCGGTGAGCCTCTACAACGCCACCGTCGCCTACAACGATCAGGACGGCGTCTATCAGCTCCATGGCACCGTGGACGCCTACAACTCGCTCTTCGCCGAGAACGGCTACGGCGGCTCGGCCGGCCACAGTGGCATCGGCGGCCAGAACGGGCAGGATTACTTGTACGCGAGGGGCTCCGTCGCGGCCTACCACAGCCTCTTCGGCACGACGCCGATCGGCTTCAGGACCGATGCCTCCGACCTCGTTGACGGCCACCCGGAGCTGGGACCGCTGGCCGATAACGGCGGGCCCACCGAGACGATCGTCCTGGAGACCGGCAGCCCGGCCATCGGCGCCGGCCAGAATCCCATCGACGGCGTGACCCTCCTCGCCGACCAGCGCGGTTATGTCCCGACGGGCTCGAGCTGGGATATCGGCGCCTACCAGTCCTCGGGCGTGTCCTCCGCCCCCACCGCCGCGCTCGCGGCCGCCAATGTCGCGGTCGGCGGCTACGGCCAGACCAGCTACGAGTTCACCGTCACCTACAGCGGCCCCCTCGGCATCCTGGCCGCCTCCGTCGCCGGCGCCGTCGTCCGGGTCACGCCGCCCTCGGGCCTCGGCGGCCCGATCACGGCCACGATCGTCTCCACGGTCGACGGGACCACCAACCCCTCCACCGGCGATCCCGAGTCGATCACCGTCACCTACAAGATCACCCCGCCGGGCGGCTCGTGGACGACCGCCGACGACGGGACCTACACGATCAGCCTGGGCGGCCAGCCGGTCACCGACTCGCAGGGCCAGGCCATCTCGACCGGCACGCTGGGCACCTTCGCGGTCAACACCGGCAAGATCGCCATCACCAAGTACGGCCTGATCCACAACCTTAAGACCAACACCTGGAGCGGGACGATCAAGCTGACCAACACCGGGCCCATGGCGTTCAGCGGCCCGATCTTCATCCTGTTCAACCTGCCGGCGGGCGCCGGCCTCGAGGACGCCACCGGCACCTACGACGGGATGCCGTACCTGGAGGTCGACGTCGCCAGCCTGGCGGCCGGCGCGACCACCGGCGCCACCGTCACGTTCAACTCCAATGTCGCCGCCGGCAGCTATTCGACGTCGTATTACCTCGGCACCCTGGGATCGTGACCTCATCGCCCGAGAAGGAGAACCTCGCATGAATCCTCGACCGATCTTCGCAACGGGGCTGGCCGCGCTGCTGGCCGTCGTCGTCGTCGCACACCCCCAGCCGGCGCGGGCCGGCTCCATCACCTACGAGATCCTGGCCGACACCAGCGGCTTGACGCCGGGCTCGGGCGGCCTGATCGATATCCAGCTCAACCCGGCCTACTCGCAGTCGCCCGCAACCGTGTCGGTGGATGTCTTCAATCCCATCACGGACGGTATGGTGGTCTCGGGTACGGCCACGACGGTGTCGGGTAACGCGACGGGCGACCTGACCGCGCCGGCCGGCGTCACTGCCGACAATACCCAGGGGCCGAACGAGCTGACGCAGGGTTTCACGGTCGGCTCGTTCTTCGACGTCTTCGTGACGCTCGCCGGCCCCGAGATCGGGCCCGGTGCGTCCGGGCCCTTCAGCGGCACGGCCTTCGCCCTCTCGATCTACGACTCGCAATTGAACTCCGAGGGTGCCACCCTGACCGTCAACCCCAATATCGACGGCAACGGCAATCCGATCGTCGACGGCACGGTGGGGATCACCATGTCCGGGCCGTCCGTCCGTGTGATCGTCGCGTCGGTCCCCGAACCGTCGGGCGCGGTGCTGATCGGCCTGGGGCTGGGCATCGTCGTCGCCTGGGGCCGGCTGCGGAGGCCGCAGGCCGGGGTCGGCTTCACGGCGTGAAGGGATCGGCCGGGAAGTCGGCATCGAGGATGAGACGGATGGCCTCGCGCCGGAGCAGGCGGAGCCCGCGGATATCCCAGTAGGCCGAAGGGGGGCCATCGGCCACGTCCGACGGCAGCCCGGCGAGTGTCGCGCGGGCCCTGGCCGCTTCCCCGGTCCGGTGGTAGGCCATCGCCCGGAAGATCACGTCCTCGGGCATGGCCTGGCCACCGTCGAGGGCGATCCCCTCGTCGATCTTCGCGAACGCCTCGCCGTAGCGGTCCGCACGGTAGAGCACCGCGGCCAGCGTGTTCAGGTAAGCATGCCGGTGTTCTCCCAGCCGGGCCGGCAACCCCGCCACCGCGCCCTCGGCCCAGCCGACGGCCCGGCCGTCGTCGCCGGCGCCGCCCGCCCCCAGCAGGCAGACGCCGGCCAGGAACTCGCTGACGAAGATCTGGGGGATCGCCGCGGGATGGCGGTCGCGCAGGGCCTCGCAGAGGCGCCGATAACCGCCCTCGTCGCCGATCTCCAGATGGGCGATCGCGGCGTGGAACCAGACCTCGTAAGGGACCGGCCCCCGGGCGATGGCCCGATCGTAGAGCCCGGCGGCCTCGTGCCACCGCCCCGCCAGGGCTCGCTCGTCGGCCACGCGGATCAGCAATGGGATGTCGGCGCCCCGCTCGATTGCCCGGCCGAGGTCGGCTTCCTTGGCGGCGGTGCGGCCGAGCTTGTCAAGGACCCGGGCGCGCAGCGCATAGGTCAGCCAGTCGCCGGGCCGGGCGGCGATGACGCGGTCGAGCAGGCGGAGCGAATCATCCGGACGGCCCTCGGCGCGGAAGTCCTCGGCCCCGCTGGGTCAGCCAGTCGAGGACCTGGTCGCGCGGCCCCAGCTCGATCGCTCGCGCCAGGTCGGCATCGGCCGACCGGCCGTCTCCGGCCCACAGCCACGCCCGCGCCCGGCGGGCGTGGAGCAGCCAGTCGCCGGGCCGGGTGGCGATCAGACGGTCCAGGTGCCAGCGGGCCGCGAAGCTGTTGCCGGTCGCCTCGGCGTCGCGGGCGCGGGCCTCATGCCAGTCCGCTGCGCCGGCCGGGTCGGGGTCCGGCGGCGGATCGCCGAGCTCCGAACGGAGCCGCCGCCAGGTCTCGGGTTGGAGGACGGCCATTTCCCCGCTGGAGTCGAGCCCGATGCCGGTCCTCGCCTGCACGCGGCCGATCAGCCGCTCGACCGACTCGTCCGGGGGATCGGGCAGGAGCGGCCACGATCGGACGTCCCCGCGGTCGTCCACGGCCCGCAAGGAGCGTCCATCGGGTCCGAAGGCGATGGCGAGCGCCGGCCCGCGGAGCATCCGGGGCGGCCCGAGCGCCCGGGCGGTCGCGACGTCCCGGAGCTGGACCGAGCCGTCCTCGCCGCCGACGGCGAACGACGAGCCGTCCGGGCTGAACTCCAGCGCGCCGTCGTGAATCGGACCGGGAGTGGCCAGCGCAGGCGAGGCGGGCCGGCCCGAGCGGGCGTCCCAGAGCCTGGCCCCGCCGGGACCGACCGCCGTGACCTGCAGGAGCCGGCTGTCCGGGCTGAAGGCCAATCCGTTGACGAGGGCGGGGTGTTCGAGTGGACCGCCGACCGCCTGGCCCGTGGCGACGTCGACGAGTCGCGCCGTGGAATCGTCCGAACCCAGGGCCAGACGCGTGCCGTCGCGGCTGAAGATGAGCTGGCCGATACGGCCCCGGGCGGGGATTGGCCCGCCCCGCACTTTCCCGGCGGGCATCTCCCACAGGACGGCCTGGAAGGGGGCCTTGGCCGTGCTCGCCGCCAGCACCCGGCCATCGGGGCTGAATGCCAACCTGCCGACGATCGAGCCCGGGTAGAACGGGCCGCCGACGTGCGCCCCGGTGGGGACGTCCCGGAGGTAGACGGCGCCGCTGTAGTCCCCGACGGCCAGGACGTTGCCGTCGGGCCGGAAGGCCAGGGCCGCGACCCAGTTGATGTGCGGCAGCAGGGGCGACGCGGGCCGCCCGGTGGAAACATCCCAGACCTGGCAGGTCATGCTCGTGCTGCCCCCGGCCCCGAACCCGACGTCGTGGCTGGCCGTCGCGAGGCGCGTGCCGTCGGGGCTGGAGGCGACCGCGTGGATCCACGGCCACCGATGGAGCATCGGGGGGCCGACTGGCTGCCCGGACGTGACATCGATCAGGCGGACCACGCCTTCGCGGCCCGCCAGCCAGACGCGGTCCCGGTCCGGGCTGAAAGTGGTGTCGATGAAGGACAGTCCCGCCCTCGGCGCAGGCGTCGCCTCCGACGGTCCCGCGCGGATTCGCCTCGAGCCGGGCGGCCGGCAGGCGCTCCTCGCTCCGGCCGATGTCCCAGATCTTGGCGGTCCCGTCGTCGCTGGAGGTGAGGACGAGCTGGCCGTCGGGCGAGAAGGCCACACTATTCAAGTCGAGTCGATGGCGCATCGGCAGGCCGATCGGCGAGCCGGTGGCGGCGTCCCAGAGGCGGGCGTCGGCGACGCCGGTCGCGATCGTCCGGCCGTCGGGCGAGAACGCCACGACTCGGACCGGGCCGTCCTGGCGGAGAGGAAGGCCGGCGGGGCGGCCGAGGGACGTGTCCCAGATCCGCGACGTGCCGCCACCATCGAGGACGACGACCAGCCGGCCGTCGGGCGAGAAGATCGCCCCCCAGGCTCGGACGTCATAATGTGGCAGTTCGCGGATGAGTCGGCCGGTGGCGGTCTCCCAGAGCCATACGGCCCCATCTCCGCTCGCCGTGACGATCATGCGACCATCGCGCGAGAAGCCGATCGCCGCGTGCCGAAGCGTCGGCCCGGCGAGTCGTCCCGTGGCGACATCGACCAGCCGGGTCTGATCTTCGTTGCCGCTCATCAGGAGGAGCCGGCCGTCCGGCAAGAACCGGGCGCCCGTGGTGACGCCCGCCCCGATCGGCGGGCCGACCGGCCGTCCGGTCGCGGCATCCCAGAGCCGCACCGTGAGGTCGCCCCCATACCGGGTCAGGAGGAGCCGTCCACCGGGTGCGAACTCGAGGCACCAGACCGCACCGCCGTGGGCGAACGTCGGGCCGGCGGGCTGGCCGGTCTCCGGGTCCCAGGTCCGTATCTTGCCGTCGTGGCTGCCGGTCACCACCCGTCGATGATCCGGCGTGAACGCGGCACAAAAGACCCTGTCGGGGTGCGAGAGGGGCGGTCCGATCGGGCGGCCGGTCGCCGCGTCCCACAGCCTGGCCGTGCCGTCGGCGCTGGCGGTCAGGATGGCACGGCCGTCGGCGCGGAACATGGCTCCATCGAGCGCGCCGCGATGCTCGAGGATCGCGCGGAGGCGAGGCGACCGGGCCTTCCAGGCGGCGATGTTGGCGCGCGCCATGCGGGCGAAATCGGGGCGCTCGGGCGGTGCGTGCCGGAGGGATTCGGCCATCCAGAGCGCCCCGAGGTCGCCGTCTCCCGGCCGCGCCAGGTCGAGGCCGCGGTCGAAGTCGCGCGCGGCGGACTCGGCCTGGGCCCGGATGCGCAGGGGCGACTCGGCCGCCCGCGCCTCGGCCTCGGAGACGGCCATCTTGCCGGCCCAGGTCGCCGCGGCATCGGCCCGGCGCCAGAGCACGGTGACCGCCGCGAAGCCCGCCAGGAACACCGCGACCAGGCCGGCGAGTAGGCCGGCCGCCAGCGGGTTGCGCCGGCACCACCGCACGCCCCGCTCCCAGGCGCCGACGCGGCGGGCCCGGATCGGCCGGTCCTCCAGGAACCGCCGCAGGTCCGCGGCCAGGTCGGCGGCGGTGGTGTAGCGCCGCGACGGCTCGCCGGCCATCGCCTTGAGCACGATCGTCTCCAGGTCGCGCGGGACCCGCGGGTCGACCTGCCGCGGCCGCGGCGGCTCCTGGTGCAGCACCTGGTGGACCAGCACGGCTCGATCCGCGTCGGCGAAGGCCGCCCGGCCGGTGGCCAGCTCATAGAGGGTGATCCCCAGCCCATAGATGTCGGCCCCCGCGCCGCCCCGGCCGGCGAACCGCTCCGGCGCCGTGTAGCGCAGCGTCCCCAGCAGATCGCCGGTGTGGGTGAGCGTCTGGGCGTCGGCCGTGTCGTGGGCCAGGCCGAAGTCGGTGACCCAGACGTCCCCCTGTGCGTCGAGCAGGATGTTCGACGGCTTGACGTCGCGATGGACGACGCCCTGGGCGTGCGCGTAGGCGAGGGCCTCGGCGGCCTGCAGCGCGATCCGGGCCACCTCGCCGTAGTCGACCGCGGCAACCCCCGCCCCCGCCCCCGCGCCCGCGTCCCGGCGGCGCCGCAGGACCTCGTCGAGCCCCCGGCCGGGGATGTACTGCATGACGTAGTAGTGCCGCCCGTCGTGCTCGCCGACGCCGTGGACCGGGACGATATTGGGGTGGTGCAGCCGCCCGGCGGCCCGCGCCTCGCGGCGGAACCGCGCCAGGTCGGCGGGCTCGCTCAGGAGCTTCAGGGCCACGTGGCGGTTGAGCGACTCCTGGCGGGCCTCGTAGACGACCCCCATGCCGCCCCGGCCGATCTCGCGGACGACGCGGAAGTCGTCGAGCCGCTCCGGCGCGGCGGGCGGTGCGGCCGGCGGGCCCGAGGCCGTCGCGGCCTCGGTGCTCCCGCCCGCCTGCGAGCTCCCGACCAGGCTGCGCCGGAGGTCCTGCACGACCGCATCGGCCTGGCTGTCCCAGCGCGCCATCGCCTCGGAGCACTCCCGGCAGCAATCGAGGTGGCTGGCCAGGGAGTCCAGCTCGGTCTCGTCGAGATCCCCCAGGGCGAAGGCCCGCAGCGCCTCGGGCGTCGGACATCCTGCGTGCTTCATCGAAACCCCCGGCCGGCTCTGGCGCACGGCGATCGATCGGGCCCGGCGCGGCGGGCTTCGATGCACGGCATGGCCGCCTGGCGACGCGGCCATTGTATTGCATATAATCGCGGCCTGGAATGGAGACCGTCGGCCGACGGCCGTCGCGACCCGCCGCCCGCGAGCGTCATGCCCGGTCCCGTGCCTCCCCAGGAGTCCGCCGGTTTGGGAAGCCAGGACCCGACATCGCGGAGCTTGCTGCTACGGATCAAGGCCAACGACCAGGACGCCTGGCGGCGGCTGGTCGGCCTGTATTCGCCGCTGGTGTCGCACTCGTGCCGCCAGTGGGGCGCACCGGACGACGACCTGCCCGACCTGGTGCAGGAGGTCTTCGCGGCGGTCGCCCGCGGCCTGGGGGCGTACCGCGCGGATATTCCCGGGGCGACGTTCCGCGGCTGGCTGCGCACGATCGCCCGCAACAAGCTCTACGACCACCTCCGCCGCGGCCCGGCGCACGGCGAGGGGGGATCCGCGGCCCTCGTCCGGCTCCAGGAGCTGCCCGACGACGATGGGGCGGACCTCTCGGAGGGAGATACCGAGGTCATGGCCCTGTATCGCCGCGCCGTCGAGCAGGTCCGCTACCAGTTCGAGGAGCGGACCTGGCGAGCCTTCTGGAAGGTCGCCATCGAGGACCGCAGCCCGGCCGACGTCGCCACGGAGCTGGGCCTGAGCCCCAACGGCGTCCGCCAGGCCAAGTCGCGGGTCCTCCGCCGCCTGAAGGAAGAGCTGGGCGACTTGATCGCCTGAACGCTTCGGCTCTCCTTTCTCCCCGCCCGCCGAAGACCGCCCCAAATCCCCTCCGGCCAACGAGTCAGGGCGCCGCGGCCCCGCGTGCGGAAAAGTCGTGTCACACCGCGCCGTACTGGAGATGCGGGGCTCACGGCCTCGACGCGTCAGCCCCCGGGCAACGCGGCGCATCTCAACGTGAAAGCCTTCGGCGGTCGGGACTGGTTCTACTCCACTGACGGCAAGGACCCGACCACCGAGTAGGCGACGGATCGACTGAATTGCGGTGGCGATAGCGGGTCGGCCCGCCGCCCGCGCCGATCGCGCGGTCCCGGCGGATCGCTGGCGGGCCGACGATCGCCGTCTGCGCGACGGTGTTCCGTCCTGGCCGGCCCCTCGGCCTATCGGGGGAGATTCATCATGAATTCGAGGGGACCTGGAGCCTGCCGCGATCTTGCGAGGGCGCCGAGCGCTCCCGGGATCGTGCGACCGCATCTCGGTCGATCCACTCAGAGGGGATTTGGAAATCTAGGCGGCCTGCGAAGCCGCACCCCCTCCGTTTTGTGAAGCTAGGGAATATTGGTGCGTCGGTTCCAATCGCCGGAGCATAATGTGAATCATCGCCATCTGAATCATCGCTTCACTCGTCTCCGGCAACACCTCGTAATCCTCGCTCAGCCGACGATACCGACCCAGCCAGCCGAATGTCCGCTCCACCACCCACCGCTTCGGCAGGACCTTGAATCCCCCCTCCTTGTCCGTCCGCTTCACGACCTGCAACTCCCACCCACATTCGCCCCGCGCCCAGTCGATCAGCCATCCCTTCTCGTAGATCCCATCGACCCAGACCACCTTCAGCCCCGGGCTGCGACCCTTGGCCCGCAACAGCGCCGGCTTGGCCCCGTGGTAGTCCTGCACATCCGCCGAGGTCACCACCACGGCGATCAGCAGGCCCAGCGTGTCCACCACGATATGCCGCTTGCGACCCTTGACCTTCTTCCCCGCGTCGAAGCCCTTGATCCCACCGACCTCGGTCGTCTTGACCGATTGGCTATCCAGGCAGGCCGCCGACGGCTCGGGATCGCGCTCGGACGCCTCGCGGACCGCCGGCCGCAGGGCCTCGTGGATCCGCGCGATCGTCCCGTCGCGGCGCCACCGACTGAAGTAGTCGTAGACGGTCCCCGGCGGGGGGAAGTCGTGAGGCAGCAGGTCCCAGGCGCAGCCGGTGCGGAGCACGTAGAGGATGGCGTTGACCACCTCGCGGCGGTCGGTCTTGGGCGGCCGGCCTCCGCCCGGCGGCGGGGGCAAGAGGGCCCGCAGGATCTCCCACTGGGCGTCGGTCAGGTCGGTCTCATAGACCGCGCGGGCCTGGGTGGTGGCCGTACGCGGTGGCGCGGGGGCTTGTGTCGTCGCGGCATCGTCGGAGTCCGTTCGCTCCGGTGTGTCTCGGTGTGTCAGGTCATCCCCAGCCACCATGAGACCATCCCGATGCGGATTTTTTCCAGACGATTCAACTTTCCAGATCCCCTCTCAGAAGGAGGGGCCTTCCATGTCATCCGTGACTGCCGCGACCGAATGGCCTCCCGTCCTCGAATCGGCGCCGGCGGAGGCGCCTGCCGACACGGCGGAGGCGGCGCCGGCCTTGGTGGCCGAGCCGGAGCCGCCTCCGCCGTTGCGGAGCGTCCACTCGACCAGCTTCGCGCGTGTCCTGGAGGAGTGCGGGATCTCGGTCATGGTCACCACCTACCAGGCGGGCAAGCTCGTGATGCTGCGTGCCGAGGAGGGCCGGGTCAACACGCACTTCCGGGGCTTCAGCCGACCCATGGGCCTGGCGGTGAAAGGCGGCCGCCTGGCGGTGGGCACGGCGATGGAAGTCTGGGAGTTCCACGATACGCCGGCGGTCGCACGCCGGCTCGAGCCGGCCGGGCGGCACGACGCCTGCTTCCTGCCGCGCGACAGCCACACCACCGGCGACGTGCAGATCCACGAGATGGCGTGGGCACGCGATGGGCTCTGGTTCGTGAACACGCGGTTCTTCTGCCTGTGCACGCTCGACGGCGCCCACAGCTTCGTCCCGCGGTGGCGGCCGCCGTTCATCTCCGCCCTGGCGCCCGAGGACCGTTGCCATCTCAACGGCCTGGGGATGGTCGACGGGCGGCCGCGATATGTCACCGCCCTGGGAGACACCGACGACATCGGCGGCTGGCGGCGGAACAAACGGAGCGGTGGGCTGCTCATGGAGGTCCCCAGCGGCGAGGTGCTGCTCCGCGGCCTGTCGATGCCCCACTCGCCGCGCTGGCATGCCGGCCGGCTCTGGCTGCTGGAGTCGGGGAACGGCACCATCGGCTTCCTCGACCCGGCGGTCGGGCGCTACCGGCCAATCGCCGAGTTGCCCGGCTTCACGCGGGGCCTTGACTTCCACGGCAACCTGGCATTCGTCGGCCTCTCCCAGGTGCGAGAGACGGCCACCTTCAGCGGGCTCCCCCTGACCGATCGCCTGTCCGAGCGCACCTGCGGCGTCTGGGTCGTGGACATCACCACCGGGCAGACCGTGGCCCTGCTCCGGTTCGAGGACGCCGTGCAGGAGATCTTCGCCGTGCAGGTGCTCTCGGGCACACGCTTCCCCGACGTGATCAACGACAACCCCAAGCTGATCGGCGATTCGTTCGTCCTGCCCGACCCGGCCCTGGACGAGGTCCCCGACACCATCCGGCATCGAGTAGACATCCCGCGACCCTGACGTCGCGAGAGGCCTTCCGTCTTCGCGGCGACTGCCTTGTTCCTGGAGGATCGTTCCATGCGCGCACAGAAGCACCGTCGTTCGACCCGTCTGCTCCTGGCCGAGGCCCGGCGTCGGGCTCGCCACGACCGTCCGCAGCCCGAATCGCTGGAGGCTCGCCGGCTACTCAGTCTCTGGACCGTCGAGCTGACTTCTCCTCAGTTCCAGAGCGCCTCGGATCAGGGGTCCCTGGCCTGGGCCGTCGCCAGGGCGGATCAGGACCCAGGCGCCGCGACCATCAACTTCGACCCGACTGTCTTCCCGGGCGCCATTTCCCAAACGATCATCTTGCCGTCCTCCTCCTCCGGGTTGAGTTTGCAAAATCCCCATGGCATCACGATCGATGGGCCGGGCGCCTCGGTGCTCACCATCAGCGGGAGCCACCTGGAGCAGGTGTTCCGGGTGAGCGCCAACACGACCGCCGATATCAGCGGCCTGACGATCAGCGACGGATACGGCGCCCAGGGCGGCGGCATTTACAACGATGGCGGCACCCTGAACGTGTCGAGCTGCACGTTCACTTACAATGTCGCGGAGGAAGGTGGCGCCATCGACAATAATAACGGCGTCGTGACGGTCTCCGCCTCCACCTTCAAGGGTAACAGCGCTCCCCTCGGCGGCGCCATCGCGAGCGTGCCGCACACGAACGGCAGCGCCACGCTGACCATCAGCAACAGCACGTTCACCCTCAACGCGGCCGAGGGCCCCAGCGGTATGCCGGGCGGCGGCGGCGGTGGCGGCGGACCGGGCGGGGCGATCTTCAATGAAGGGACGCTCAATCTCGTCAGCAGCACGCTGTCGGGGAACACGGCCCTCGGCGGCAACGGCACCTCTGGCGCCAAGAGCGGGGGCTCATACCGCAAGACTACACCGTCGACGAACGGGGAGGCGGGGGGATCCGGTGGCGGCCTCTACGGCGGAGCGGGCGGAGCGGCGGGGGTCGCCGGGACCTACTCTGGGCCCAACAACTACAAGCCATCCACTCCGGGAGGCGCCGGCGGCCAGGGCTCCCTGGGCGGTGGAGGAGGAGGCGGCGGCGGTGGCGGCGGCTTCCCCTTCCCCTATGACTATACATCTCCCTCCCACGGCGGCAATGGTGGCGCGGGAGGCTTCGGCGGCGGCGGAGGCTTCCGCGGCGGCGGCGCCGCCGGAAGCTTCGGCGGCAATGGTGGCGCGGCAGGCTTCGGCGCCGGCCAGGGCGGCTTTGGCCGTAAGAACGTCGAGATTGTCGGGCATTATGGTGGCAGCTACCCTTACGGCGGCGGGGGTGGTGGTGGTGGTGGCGGCGGCGCCGGCCTCGGCGGTGCCATCTTCAATCTCGGCGGGTCCGTCTCCATCGGCAACAACAGTTCCATCACCGGCAACATGGCCCAGGGCGGCAACGGAGGCGGAGGGCAAGTCTTCCAGGGCGGCAGCAATCAGGGTGGAAACGGCCTGGGGAGCGGTGCCGGCATCTTCAGCTATCACGGTTCGGTCTCCGTCAGCTACTCGACGCTCTCGTACAACTCGGCCAAACAGGGCGGCGGGGGCATTCAGTCCGATGGCGGGACGGTCACCCTGACAAACAGCACACTCGAGGAGAATCTTGCCTCCGGAGGCAGCGGGGGCGGCATCGGCACCACGGGCGCGAATGTAACGATCACGAACAGCACCATCGCGAGCAATACGGCAACGTCCGGTGACGGCGGCGGACTGGCCAGCTCCGGCGGTTCCGTCTCGGTCACCGGCAGCACCGTCGAAGGCAACAGCGTCTCGGGCGACGGCAGCCCCAGGAGCAACGGCGGCGGCGGCATCGCCATCACCGGCGGCGGAAGCCTCCAGCTCACGGACAGCACCCTGAGCGGAAACTCGAGCAATCCCGGCCTGATCACTCTCTATACCGGCGGCGGCGGCCTGCTCAACACCGGCACGGCGACGATCACCGACGGCACGATCAGCGGCAACAGCACCGGCAGCCTTGGCGGCGGCATCTTCAATTCCGGCACTCTGACCGTCACCAACAGCACGATCAGCGGCAACAGCGGCACCGGCGGTGGCCTCGCCAATTACGGGGGGACGGCGTCGCTCTCCGATTCGACCGTGAGCGGCAACTCATCACCGCAAACGGGCGGCGGCATCGAAAATGGCCAATCCATCCCGCTGACCGTCACGGACAGTACGATCAGCGACAACACCGCCGGCGCCGTGTTCAGCGGCGTCACGGCCTACGGCGGCGGCATCGACAATTCCGGCATGCTGACGGTCATCAACAGCACGATCAGCGGCAACAGCGCCATCGGCGGTTACGGCGGCGGCCTGTCCAACTTCGGCGGGACGGCGACACTCTCCGATTCGACCGTGAGCAACAACTCCGCCGATTACTCGGGCGGCGGTGTCTTCAACGCCTTCAAGTACTACAGCGCGACCCTCGGCAATACCATCGTGGCCGGGAACAGCAGCAGTCAGGGATCCGAGGCGGACGTCAGCGGGACTGTGATCTCGCAAGGCGACAACCTGATCGGCGCGGGCGGTTCGGGTTTGGTCGGTACCGACCTGCTCGGCAAGGACGCCGATCTCGGCCCCCTGGGGAACTACGGCGGTCCCACCGAGACGATGCCGCTCATGTCCGACAGCCCCGCCCTCGGCGCCGGCAGTGTCGCCCTGAACCCCGGCGGCGTGACCACCGATCAGCGCGGCCTGCCCCGGGTCGTCGACGGCGTCATGGACATCGGCGCCTACGAGAGCCAGACCGTCACCACCCTAACCATCTCCCCCACCGGCCCCTATTACGCCGATGAGGCCGTCACCTTGACCGCGACGGTGACCAATCGCGACGGCACACCCGTGAACGGCGACACGGTCGTCTTCCAATCAGGGACGACCACGCTCGGGACGGCGATCGTCAGCGACGGGACCGCGCAATTGCAGACGTCACTCCCCCCGGGTCCCCAGATCGTGACGGTCACGGACGGGGTGTTTGAGAATGGGATCGCCATGGGCAAAGGCTGGGATGGCAAGCCGGTCAACGCAATCCCCCCGTCAACCTCGACGATCGCGGCCCCCAATATCACCTACGGCGCCAATGGCAGCATCACGGTCACCGTGGGTGGTTCCGGCGGCACGCCGACCGGCACGGTCTCCCTGGTCGTCAACGGCGGCACGCCGCTGATTAAGAACCTGACCAACGGCGCCGTCACGTTCACCCTCGCGACGCCGGACGCGGGTACCGACAGTCTGACCGTCACCTATGGTGGCGACTCGACCTTCGCCTCCAGCACTGCCTCGGGCACCCTGACGATCACCAAGGCGAACCAGACGATCACCTGGGCCGCCCCCTCGGCGATCGTCTATGGCACGCCGCTGGGCTCGTCGCAGCTCGACGCGAAGGTGGGCGTGCCCGGCCCGGCGCCGGCCGGCGCCCTGACCTACTCCGTGGCCGCGGGCGCCGTGCTCAACGCCGGGGCCGGGCAGACCTTGACCGTCAACGTCGCCGGGACCAACGATTACAACCCGGCCTCGGCCAGCGTCGCGATCACCGTCAATCAGGCCCGGTTGACCGTCGCCGCCAACAATCAGGCCGGGGTCTACGGCGCCGCCCAGCCCACCCTGACCGGGACGCTCACCGGCGTGGTCAACGGCGACGGCATCACGGCCACCTACAGCACGACGGCCACGCCGTCCAGCGACGTGGGCACCTACCCGATCTCGGCCACGCTCCACGATCCCAACGGCCGGCTGTCCAACTACTCGGTCACCAACACCCCCGGTGCGCTCACCATCACCAGGGCCAACCAGACCATCGCCTGGGCCGCCCCCTCGGCGATCGTCTACGGCACGCCGCTGGGCGCGAGTCAGCTCGATGCCTCGGTGGGCGTGGTCGGCCCGGCGCCGGCCGGGGCCGTGTCCTGTTCGCCGGCCGCCGGCACGGTCCTGAGTGCGGGCGCCGGTCAGACCCTGACCGTCAACGTCGCCGGGACCAACGATTACCTACCGGCCTCGAAGAGCGTGACCATCACCGTCAATCAGGCCCCGCTGACGGTCGCGGCCAACAACGCCAGCAAGTTCTATGGCCAGGCGGACCCGGCCTTCAGCGTGACCGACACCGGCTTCGTCAAAGGCGATTCACCCGCCAGCCTGGGCGGTACGCTGGCCTTCACGACCAACGAGCCCACCCCGGGCCCCGCGCCGGCGGGCACCTACTCGATCACGCCCTCCGGGCTGACCTCGAAAAACTACGCCATCACCTTCGCGGCGGGGACGTTGGCGGTCGCTCCGGATCTCACCATCACCACGGTCGCCAGCTCCGCCGATCCGTCGCTCCAGGGGCAGGGCGTGACCTTCACGGCCACGGTCTCCAATGCCAGCACTTCGCTGACGCCCCTCGGCTCGGTGCAATTCACGATCGATGGCATTCCTCTGGGCTCGCCGGTCAGCCTCATCGGCGACACGGCCAGCGTGACCGATCCGGCGCTGGGTGCGGGAACGCACACCGTCACCGCCGCCTACCGGCCGGCCAACGGCGACTTTGCCACCAGCACCGGCAGCCTGATCCAGAAGGTCAACCTCAACCTCGGCCTGCTCTTGCTCGACCCCACCGGCAAGGGGGCCCTGACGGATACCGGCAACGGCAGCATCGTGGTGGAGGACATCGTCAACGGCATCGATCTCGGCGCGGCGATCGCGGTCGATTCCCGCAACGCCCAGGCCGCGACGCTGACGGGCAATGCCAGCGTGACCGCCAGGACGATCGACATCCTCGGCGGCGCCGTCACGACGGGGCATGGGGCCTTCTCCAGCCCGGTCAACCACAACTTCGCGACGCTGCCCGACCCGGTCGCGCTCCCCTTGCCGCCGGCCCCCTCGACGACCTTCCGGGCCCTGAAGGTTACGGGCAATGGCGCCGTCACGCTCCAGCCGGGGACCTATGTGGGCGGGATACAGATCACGGGCAACGGCTCGGTCACGCTGGCGCCCGGGATCTATGAGATGGAAGGAGGCGGGTTCGCGGTCACGGGCAACGGCTCGGTGACCGGCAACGGGGTGCTGATCGTCAACGCCCCGGGGACCACCGGCGGCGCCATCAATCTGACCGGCCAGGGGAACGTCACGTTGAGCGCCGCCACCGCGCTGACCGGTGCAGACGCCCCCTACAACGGGCTGGCGATCTTCCAGGACCCGGCCTCCAGGGCCGCGATCAACCTCACCGGCAAAGGCAATCTGACCCTAACCGGGACGCTCTACGCCCCGGGTGCGACGCTCGACGTCACCGGCAACGGCGGCGTGATGGCCACGGTCGTCAATTCGCCGGCCAACCCGATCGGCGCGATCATCGTGTCCGATGTGAATGTCACCGGCAACGGCGGCATCACGGTCGGCGCGGGTGTGCCCGCGACCACCGGCGCCGACCTGGTCGCTGCGGCCCTGGGCTCGATCGCGAACGCGGGGAACACGGCGGGCCTCGCGACATCGAGCGACGCGGCCGTGCTCAACGACGTGGCAATGAGCCTGGCGCTGGTCGGCGGGATGGATTCGGGGCCGTCGTCCCCGAAGCCGACGAGCTGACCTTCCATGAAAGCCGCTCCGGACGACGCTCCTGGTCCCGACGAGGATCAGGTGCGTTCGGTCCGGGGACCGGCCCAGTCGGCATCGCCCAACCGACCGGCCTGCAGGACCGCCGACGCGCCTCCTTGCGTCCCAGGATGCGGTCGAGGGCGTCGGAGCTCTGCTCGATCAGGGCTTCCGGATAGTGCAGGAACGGGTGAAAATACTCGAAAGTCAGATGTCTCCCATCAACCTCGCCTTGGGCGAGGCCGGGGGACAGTGCGCGCCGCGGCCGCCAACCCAAAACCCGCATAGCAGTCTTTCCCGTATCTTCCTCGGCGCGGCGAGGCTCCCGCCGTCGGCTACCCTGTCACGACGACCTCACCCGCTGGCCGCCCGGCGACGTCGTCTTCCAGCTCGTCCCACCAGGCCAGCCAGCGGTCGGGCTCGTCGCCCCACGGCCTTCCCGAGACCATGCCCAACGCCCAGGTGATTTCTTCCTTCGGAATGTCGGCGGGATCGCGTAGTAGCTGGATCACGGCATCGGAGCCGATCGGGTACCCGTGACCTGCCCAGTCTCGCAGCACGCCGAGACGATCGCCGCGCATTGCCTGGGGATCGACGATTGCCGGCAGCACGCGCCCGATCAGGTCGGCGCGCACCCGCTCCGGCGGCG
The DNA here is from genome assembly GCA_963771445.1 of uncultured Planctomycetota bacterium. Taxonomy (GTDB): domain Bacteria; phylum Planctomycetota; class Planctomycetia; order Isosphaerales; family Isosphaeraceae; genus JAKAUH01. Next base: position 634,300 of record CAVYTQ010000014.1, read on the forward strand.
CCTGGTACGCGCCAGGCCCTGATCAACCACCCACGGCCGCCATGCCTCGAGCAGCTCGGCGAATCCCAGGCCGAAGTGGCCGCGGAGGGCATCGCCCGGATCGGTCCTGGCGCGCTGGTCGCGCAGGTACGCGCCCATCGCCCCGCGACGGTCGGCCGGCACCGCTCGCCGACGAGGTACTCGACGATCGACAACGACTGATTATAGAACTGGATGAGGGTCCGAAACTTCACGGACTCCCCGGCGCCTTTCAGCAAGCGAGTCAGGTCAACCAGCGAGGTCGAGAACAGGTTGTCGGACCAGGCGTCCTGCGCGCCAGTGCGGCGGCCATCCCGCGGTTGAGTCGATCCAGCCGGCCCGGCTCGTCACTGACCGCCGACCGCGCCAACCCCGCCTGGACCCAGGCGGGCGGCCGTGGTCCCCAGACTGCTTCGACCCCCGCATGGGCGGCCAGCATGCGCATCGTCCGCTCCGGGTTCGCCACGCGCCTGGGGGGCGGGTCCGTGCAAAGCGTGACCAGATGGTAGGGCGATCCGAAGTGCAGCCCGTCGAGGCCCGCCAGGTCCACGCCAGCGACAATTTGACGGTGGAAGGCCACAAACTTGCCGCGGTCGTGGAAGACGACGATGCGGGATGCCGGCATCGCGATGGCCGTCCCGCCCGTCAGGTCCTCCAGCCGGCGGACCCCGGCGGCGGCCTGCTCGAGGACCATCGGCGAGGGGTCCGTCCAGCCCGAATACCAGATCGTCCACGCCCCGTCGCGGAAGACCTCGCCCTCCTGCCCGGTGGTGCGGCGAGCCATGGCAAGCTGCCCGCGCTCGCTGCGAAGACGCCGGCGACGTCGCCACTGGATCGCCAGCAGCAGCCCGACCATCGTGGCGAGGATGCCCCCGAACCATAAAAGCGCCGCCAGCGGGACTCCGATCCAGGGGTCCATCCCGAGGACCTGTCCTCCCCGGCCGCGCGGCAGCAGGAAGGCCACAAGGAGCGCCAGCAAGACCAGGATCGCCAGGCCCGTCCGGAGGCTCTGCTGGTGCTCGCGCTTCACCTCGTCGGGGCGCAGGTGGCGGACGCGACACTGCGGGCAGATCGCCGGCCCGGACTGGGCCTCCAGCGGGATAATCCTGCGACACGCCTCGCAGGGCGCTGCGCGGGGTCTTGAGAGCCACAGGTAATACAGCCCCGCGCCGAACCAGGTCAGCATGGCGATCTGGCTACCTACGGCGCCGATCAGCGCAAACGCCGCCGTCCCCACGCCCGGCCGGCCGGGCGCCCGGCTGAATAGGAAAATGACGAAGATCAAGAGGACGACGAGCGTGCCGAGCGCAGCTCCAAGTCACTCGCCGCCACCGACGGATCGCTCGCTGCCGTTTGACCTGCTCGCGCCCGCAATGCGGGCACGCCGTTGCGATTGGCCCGGCCTTGACCTTCGCCGGCTCCGGCGGGATGAAACGCCGCCCGCATTCCACGCAAGTCGGCGCCCGCCGACCGGCCCGGAACAACCCCCATGTCGCTCCCACCGCGACGATCCCCAAGAAGATCAGCCCGGCCTGGCCCGGCTCCCGTCCCGCCGTGAATAGACTCGCCACCAGCCCGCACATCAGCGCACCAAGCACCAGATCAGCCAGATAAAACCGCTCGGTTGACTTGCCTGCCATCGCGTCCCCCTTTCTCGCGGGCCCGTGCGATTCTTGCTCCCTGTCACGGCCGCATGGTCATCCCGTCTACCCTTTGCAGCCCATCGCGACGGGTCAGATGTAAGGCATCCTGGCCGACCTGACAAGCGGCAACCGCCGTCGTGGCGCGGGCCGGACCGTCGGGCTGCGGCGGCATCCGACAGGGCCACAATTCCTGGCTGCCAGGGATCGGGGCATGGATATACTGTTTCGGGTTGACCGCGGTCGAGGTGCCTGAACCGCTCGCTCAACCCGCTGGGTAGAACGACAGCAGGGCAGGCGCCGCGGGATCTCGGCTTGCGGAACGGCCGATCAAGGGGCGAGCGCCATGTCCAACATCGAGGGTTCGGGCCGGATCCGGGGCGGCACGGCGCCCGCCGCGGGCCCGGGATCGCCGTCGGCGCCGACCTCCTTGCGCGGCCGGCTCGGCGCCCGAATCCGCCGCGACGACCTGCTGGCGTTCCGCCGCGCGCTGGACATGTCCACGCGACGGACGATCGTCGCACCGCTGATCGTCGCGGCCTGCGTGGTCGTGTATCTCGGCGATGACGGTCTCGGGCGTGCCCTGGCTCTGGCCGTATGCCTCGCAACTGGTCGCCTGGGGCGCCAATGACGGCGCCCGGCTGATCCTTCGCCATGAGTACTGGCGGCTGCCGGCCAGCGTGTTCATCCACGGCGGGCTGATCCACCTGGCGGTGAACATGTGGAGCCTGTGGGTCATCGGCCCCCTGGTCGAGCGAATCTATGGCCACATGACCTTCGCGGTGCTGTATCTCGCCGCGGGGATCGGCGGCGCGATCGCCAGCGCGGCGGTGCCGCCCGTGCGGGCGAGCGTCGGGGCCTCGGGGGCGATCTGCGGCATCCTCGGGGGCCTGCTGGCCTTCCTGCTCGCCCACCGCCGCACGATCCCCCCGACGGTCCTTCGCCAGCTCCTCAAGAGCGTCCTGATGGTCGTGGCGTTCATGGCGGTGCTCGGGGTGGTCGTGCCGGGCATCGACCAGGCGGCGCACCTCGGCGGCCTGGCGGTCGGGTTCGGCAGCGGGCTGCTCCTGATCGGTCCCTGGCCCGTCGAGCCGCGCCTGCGCCTCGAGCGCATCGGCGCTTCGGGTCGTGATGACCGGCCTGATCGCCGCGATGCTGTCGGGCTCGGCGGTCGCCCTGGCGCATCGCGGCAGCGACGCGATTCCCCCCGCGCGGCAACGCTGAGGACCTCGTCGAGCAGCTCGCGCCGATCGACCGAGAATCCACCGCCATCCGCATGGAGCTCGCCCGCTCGGCCGACCTCTTCGACGATCGTGATGACCCCGCGCGACAGCAGGCCGCCTGGCGCTGTTCCGCTCGCTACGCGCCGTGCCGTCGCCAATGCCGGCCGGATGCAGCGGGTCTGCGTCCGCGACCCCGAGCTGAAGGCCGTCTGCGACGAGATGGCCGTCAGCCTGTCCGCCCTGATCGAGCGGCTCGACGCGCTCGACCGCTACGTCGAGACCGGCGACCCCGCCGCCTTCGCCGCTGCCCGCAATGCGCTGGCGCGGTTCCAGGCCGCCCTCCACAACTGCGAGGAGCTCCAGATCCGCTACCTGATCCGCCACCGCCTGGCCGTCCCCACCCGCGTCGACCCGCCCGAATAAGTCACCCGGCGGGCGGTGTCGGCACGCCGTCGCGGTGCTTGCGGACCCGCTCCCCGGGTGATAGTCTCTGTGCCTCGCCGGACCGCCGCGCCGTCTCGCCCCACGCGCCGCCCCTCGTCCGGACATCCGACGCCGTGACCCTTCGCGCGGGCCGCCCGACCGTACCTCCCCGCTCGAATCTCAGGAGGAGCCTCCACGATGTCCGCACCCAGTAGCAAGAGGAAAGCGGCCGGTCCTGCTCGCCTCGCCACGGCGACGACGACAGCGATGGCGCTGATCGCGATGCTCGGCGGTTCTCGGCCCGCCCGCGGCGGCCTGGACGAGTACGTCAAGAAGCCCGACCCCGCCTTCGCGTGGTCCGAGGTCTCGCATGGCCTGGGGCCCGCCGGCAAGTTCGTCGAGCTCACCCTGACCTCGCAGGTCTGGAAGGGCATCACCTGGACCCATTCGCTGTGCATCTACGAGCCCAGGCAGGTCGCGCACGCCGACGCCTGCCTGCTCTTCATCACCGGCGGCGACAACGGCCGGCGACCCGGTCCCGACGATCACGCGACCGGCTTCACCCTGGCCGAGGCGTGCGGCGCCCGCGTGGCCGTCCTCCGTCAGGTCCCCAACCAGCCGCTGCTCGACGGCAAGGAAGAGGACGAGCTGATCGCCGAGACCTTCGTCCGCTACCTCCAGACCAAGGACGAGGACTGGCCCCTGCTCTTCCCCATGGTCAAGAGCGCCGTGCGCGCGATGGACGCCGTCCAGGCATGGTCGAAGCAGCAGGGCCTGCCGGCGCCCCGGTTCGTCGTCTCGGGCGCCTCGAAGCGCGGCTGGACGACCTGGCTCACCGGCGCCGTCGGACGACCGCGTCATCGCCATCGCCCCGATGGTGATCGTGACCCTGAACCTCGGCCCGCAGGGCCCCAACCAGCTCAAGGTCTGGGGCCATTACAGCGAGCAGATCCACGACTACGTCGAGCGCGGACTGATGGAAAAGGTCGCGACGCCGACCGGCACCCGGCTGTGGAAGATGGTCGACCCCTACAGCTACCGCGACCGCCTGGCCATGCCCAAGCTGCTGATCAACGGCACCAACGACCGCTACTGGACGCTCGACGCGCTCGACCTCTACTGGGGCGGCCTGAAGGGACCCAAGTACCTGATCGAGCTGCCCAACGCGGGCCACGGCCTGGACAAGAACCGCGACTGGGCGATCAACGGCCTGGCGGCTTTCTTCCGCCAGGTAGCGACCGGGCGGCCCCTGCCCCGCCTGTCGTGGACATTCGACGCCGACAAGGACGGCGAGGCCATCCTGAAGGTCCAGGCCGACCCCGCCCCGCGCCGCCCGACTCTGGACGGCCCGCTCGGCCTCGCGCGACTTCCGCGAGTCGACCTGGACCTCCGCACCGCTGGCACCCGGCCCGACGCTCACTGCGACCCTGCGCCCCCCCGCCGACGGCCGCCTCGCGCTCCTGGCCGAGCTCGAGTACGAGGTTGACGGCATCGTCTATCACCTGACGACGACGTTCTTCGAGCCCGGGATCACGCCGCACCAGGAAGCCGAGTGAGCGGAGAGGAACAGCGGCCGACGTCGCGGCGCTCCCCCTGGACGCCAGAAGATCAGCGGGCTCGGTCGCTCCGCTCGCGACCCGTCCCTTATCGCGGGGACCAATCAGGTTCTCGGTAGAGTTCTTCGTACTGGTACGGCCTCGTCGTTTCGGCGCCGATCCACCAACGCCATCGGGTTTCCTCGGCGCGATACAAGGCGGCCACCTTGCTCGACTGCTCGGCCAGGTAGGTGTCCCGCTTGACCCAGAGAAGGTGGTCCTCGCGACCCTCGAGCTTCTGCCTGTCGAGACGCTTATATCCGATGGCCTCGAGCTTCCGGAACGTTTCGGCGTTCTTTTCCCACTTCTCTGCTCGCGTCGCACACCGCTGCGCCTGTGCTCGACAATACGAGATCCACCGATCCAGATGAAGCAGAGCGACGGCGATTCCGAAGAGTCCGCCCACGAAAATCGTCATGAGCAGCCGGATTCGCCATCGCGACCCCGTCGGGAAGAGCATCCGTGACCCGGCGAGTGCAGACGCAACCCGGCGGGCCACTAGACGGCAGGATTTGAGCAGCGACGAGCTCGTCCTGGTCGGGCGCCGCAGCGTCGTGGCGGCATGTGTATAGCGGTCCGGCATCGTCATTGCTCCGGGACTCGCGGTCGTTGCATCGACGATTCTAATGGATTCCGCGGTCGGCGCGAGCCGGCTCTTCTGACCAGATTCCACGAACGCACCGCGCGGCGTTCTATCTCCTCATCCGAGGGTTCCGATCGATATCGCAACGCAACAGATCGTCTGGACCGGCCCTTCACCCTGGGGCGGCGAATAGCCTGTCATCCAGCATGTTTCCGTTCTGCAACACCCGGCGTCGTCCTGGCTCGCGGCCGCATTCGTCGGCCGACGGCGACCTACGGTAGAGATGAAAGGCGGCCCCGCCCGGCGATCATCGACCCGCGGGACCGTCGGATGTACCCACAGGATCGCGGGGAGGCTTGCGCGATGAAAGCGTGTACTGAGCGGCCGCAGCGGCAACGTTGCCGCGGCCGGGTGGTGATCCACAGCCTTGGCGGCGGTCCGTCGATGGACGGGGAGCTTGTTGACATCGGTGGCGGCGGCGTCTGTGTGACGCTCGATCGCCCGCTGCCCGAGGGCGAGGTCGTCCGCCTGATCTTCCCGACCCGGCCCGGCGAGCCGCGAGGCGCGGGCCGCACGATGCTCGGCGCCGTCACCCACGTGCGGACCGAATCGGGCCGCCAGGTCGTCGGCATCGCGTTCAGTTGGGACACCGGCCTCCGGGTGAAGACGCTCCGCGTTGACCACCGGGCCGACCCGCCGACCCGCCTGAAATCGTGGCTCCGCCGGATCGGCATCGGCCGCCCGGCCCGTGCCGGGGCGTTGAACCGGGCGGGCTGACGCATTTGGCGTCCCGCCGCAATACCTCGTCCGGCGGATGCCGACCGAGGCGGGCCGCACGGGTGCGATTCGATCCGAGTTGCGGCCGTCGCGTCACTTGCTCGCGGCGGCCTTGGCGTCGGGGGGAACCACGGTGACTTCCAGCAGGGCCGGGTGCACCCCGCCCGCCTTCCAGGCGTCATACGACATTCGCACGCGGGCCTTGCCGTGGCCGACGGTGTCTGGGACCTGGACCAGATCCTCGAAGGTATTCCCTCAGCACCGCTCCTTGAACGTCATATCCAGCCTCAGCGGCGGGCCGCCCGGCTCCCGGGCTGGGAACGTGAACTCGCCGACCGGGTGGGCATCGGCGGGGATCGTGTTCGGATACAGGACGAAGGCGAACGTGCCGGCGCCGAGGCCGGGGGTGCCGACGCCGAGCTGCAAGTTGCCCTTTCGACCGACGATCAGGCGCTGCTTGATGTCCTGCAGGCCGAAGGTCCACGGGCCGTTGAGGTGGATCACCGGGGCGTCCTGCGGCCGGTCGGCGAACGCAAGGAAGCCCGAGCCGTCGCCGTTGATGATGTAGTCGATGTGCCTCGGCAGCGGCCGGTCGTCGCCGGCGGGCCGCTCGGCGCGAACGCCGATCCAGGTGTTGACCGCACTGTCATGCTTCCCCTGGATCCGGGCGAGTTCCGCGCGTTGCCGACCGAGCCCTCGTTCACGGTCATCTCCATGACGAAGCGGATCGTGTGCTTCAGCCCGCCGTCGGTCAAGTCACCGACCTCCCACTGGCGGTTGCCGGCATCGCCCTGCTTCTTCGCGACCCGTTCGCCCTCCTCGGTGAGGTCGCCGTTGCCGTTGCGGTCCACGTAGAGAAAGTCACCGTCCTGAACGAGCCAGGCGCGGAACTTCGCCTCGGGCCCGAACACGAGAAGGCCGTAGCGCGGCTCCCGGGTCTGGTGCGCCGGTTCCTTGGCGATGGTCCGGTCAATCCGGGACAGGTCCGCCGCGTCCCGGTCGCCGGCGCGGGCGACCGGGACGCGAGCAGCGGGCCGGCCGCCGCCAGCGCTAATGTTAACATGCTAATATCAAGACATATTGAATAATTGGAAGACGGTTTCCGATCCAAATCGCGGGCGGTCTCCCCGAGCCTACCGAACGGCCGCCGGAACCTATTCGCGTCGCTCGGGGCCATTGGTCCATCGCCGTCCGCCATCCGACGCCCGAAGCCGGCGGCCCGGCGAGCGGGACCGCTGCATGGTCATGTTGGGACGGTACCGCGTCGGAGCGCGGTCATCCCATGGTACCAGATGAGGAACTCACCGGCCGCGACGCCGCGAGCGGCGACCATTCGATTCACCCAAAGCCCGACGGCCATGGCCCCGTCCTCGCCGGATGCGCCCCGGTCATTGTGTACGAAGGAGCCCCCGCTCCCGACCCGTCCCGGAATTCTGTAGGAGGGGGCTCCCGCTCCCGATCCGTCCCCCTTCGGCCCGTCCCGTCCCAGCCGGGAGCCGACGGGGAGGGCCGCCGCTTCTCGCCACGAGCGTCAACGCGGAAACGACCGAGGGGACGGCTTTGCCTTCCCCTCCTCCTACCGCGGGCCTGTTACACCTTGTCGCTTTCCGGAGCGTCGGTTCGACCGAAGCTGGCGGCGGTTTTCCCGCGGATAACCGTCGCTAACGACCACTCGGCCACGTCTCCGGCAACGACTTGCGGGTGGCGATGATCGAACGAGTCTACGGACACTCCCTCAACCAGTCCTACCAGGACGCCCAGGCCCGGCTCGACCGGGTGCGGGCAGCACGGGGACTCTGACCACAGGGGAGGCGAACGAACGAAGGAGGCTCCGTCGTGGAGGCGACTTCGTTCGTTCGCTCGAACCGACGCACCGCCCGGCCATGTGATAGGCTTCCTCCGTTGCGGCATTGAGTCCGCCACCGGAAGGACGACCCGTGGACGGGATGGACGAGATCGCATCGGACGCCGTCTTGTAGCGTGCCTATGCCTGGCTGTGCGAACGCCGCCGGGACTATTCGCCCAACGACGACGTCTGGGATGTCCGCTGGCGGTGGGAGGAGATCCGCCCGCAACTCCAGCCCCGGTTGCTGGATGGGACCTATCGCCTCGGTCCGGTCCGCCGGTTGCACCTTGGCGACGAGACCATCGAGGTCTGGTCGGCGCCGGATGCCCTGGTGCTCAAGGCGACCGCCATTTATGAGCGAGGTGTGGACATCGTCCACATCGGGGCGTACGTCCGACGCTGGCTGCGGTGGGCGGGAAGCGGTCTCGGGGCAATGGGAGCGGAACCGGCCGAGCGGGCCCTGAGCCCGCTCGCTCGATCACTGGGGCGGGTCGGGGGGACACTCCTTGTCTCCTTGCCGTCGCTGGCCCCGGGCTTGGCGCCACTTGCCGATGGCGAGGAACGCCAACATCGCCGTGACCGTCATGCCCAGCCCTGAAGGCTCCGGGACCGACGCCGGGGCGACCGTGAAGACCTGCGAAATCCCGTAGAAGCTGTTCTTGAAGGTCTGTGAGCTTGTGTTGTCCGCTGTCCAGTCTTGGTCCTGCGCCGGGCTGTAACCGTAGACTGAATACCCTGACTGTCCTCCGAGCCCTCTGCCGTAGTATCCCGTTCCGTTGGTTTGTGTACCGGTCCAAACAGTCGTGACTACCGGGATCCCGCTCAGGTCGATGTCTATGGGTGCGAGTAATGATCCTGACCAGAGTCCGCCTGATGTGGTCTGGGTCGATGTCGCGACCTCGGTGCCGGTGACAAGATAGGCCGGTGCCGTCGACGGGCCGGTGATGTGATCGATCGCGTCCGCCGCGGCCGTCGATCCGATGGCTTGCCAGGTCACTACGGACCCGTCGTATGTTGCCCCGCCCGCCTGGGTATTCACGAAGTTGTCGTAGTCGGTGATGTTGGTAGATCTCGCGGTCGTCGTGCCGTCGGTGACGAAGACGAAGCGGAACTGATCGCCGGGGGCGAGGGCCGCCGGGGTCGTCAGGACGACGCCTCCTGCGTGGGCGGGAGCCACCCATCCGACGCCGGAGCAAAACACGGTCGCCACCATCGCCAGCCGAGCCGTGGATCGTGTCATCGAGTAAGTCCTCGTTTGTCCGGCAGTTCATTGTCGGGGTTTGGCCGGCCATTCCACGGGGGTCGTCGTCGCACCTCCCGCCCGATCCCGGCCCGTCCGGGGGAGACCCGAAACGGGACGCAGCTAGTTCTTGGTCCCTGAGAAAGTTAAGGCATATCATCATGCCGCCGGGCGGACCGCCTGCGATGGATCACCGCAATCCCCACTGCCGGTAGACTCTAGACCGACATTGTAACTATTGTCAAGCGAAATTTTGATTTTTTCAAATTTTTATCCGTAATAGGACGATGCCTGTAAGGGTCGTGCGTTGCGTTCACGCATCGGGCGTCTGCGTGGATCGGGCTGGGCGTGGGTGGGCGGGGAGCGTCGGCACGCCCCTCACTGGGTGATGGCAGCGAACGAACCTATCGGTGGCTCCCGATCCCTTCGGCTCGGTGCGAGCGAACGAAGGAGGCTCGAAGTTCTGGCGACGTGCCTTGGTTCGATCGCTCGCACGAACTCGCTAAAATGTCTCCAGCACAATGGCTTGAGTTCTCCCGATGGGATGCCGCTTTAAGGCCGACGACGCCCCATCCAAGTCCCTCTCTCTGTGCGAGTCCCATACCCTGCCGGCGGCTCCTTCGCTCGCAAGCTGGCTCACCGACGCATCCCCGAGCCGACCTGGGCAATGCATCTCCGCCCGGCCCGTATGGCAGGAGCCGCCGGTATTAATCGATTGTTAATCATGCTCTTGCGTGGTGACATTCCGGGAGGGGCCGTCGCAACCGACCCCTTTCCGGTCACCCTGCAGGAGATGCACGAGATGGACGAAGCGGAGCAGCGGCGGTTCATGGAGATGGCCTACCCGAGGCCCAGGCGACCGACACGCACATCTCGATCCTCGGGCACATCACCAAGCCCGAGTTGACGAGGTATCTGGACGATACCGACTGCTTCAATGGCTTCGCCAACAGGTTCCTGTGGCTGCTGGTTCGCCGGAACTGGTATCTCCCCGACGGGGGCGACGGCATCGACATCCAGCCCCTCCGAGACCGGCTGGCGGAGGCCATCTCGCTGGCCCGAGGGATCACATCCCTCGGTCGCAGCCCGGAGGCCCGGACGCTCTGGCCTCGACGATAGCGACGGAGATCGAACGATCCAAGGCGGGAGTGGAGGACGGGCCATGTCTGTCCAGCCGCAGAGGCCAGGCGAAAGTTCGTTCGATCGCAGCGTGCCGAGCGTCCCCGATGAGCCCCACTCGCCGTCCCTGATCGACCTGTTCGCCGAGGTGCGAAACCTCGGTGGTCAGATCGTTCGTTCGGACATGGCTTCGTGGTGCAAGGCGTGGAGAGCAACCTGATCCGTCCGCCATCTCGGCGGTCCTGGTCGCCCGATGCCCCGACCTGGAGATGCTTGTGCCGTCGCCGCCGAATGGCGGAGGGCAGAAGTCCAAAGGTGACAAGGCCGACTCGGCAGAGGCCGAGATGTCGGACGAAGAGTTCAAGGCAGCCCTGATGTCTCTGTAGGCGCACGGAACGGCGGAGAGGATGACCAACTATCCCCTCCGTCCCCGTTCGTCGTGTGACACCTTCCCCTATCCCGAACCTCGGCTATAAGGGGGCTGATGGCGGTTTCGCCGGGATGACCGCCACGACTTCAACCGGGGCGTATTCGTCAGTCTTGGCGTAACTCGTTGCCACAGGTCTTTCAGCGGAGAGGGGGGGATTTCGAACCCCCGAGACCGGTTGCCCAGTCTAACGGTTTAGCAAACCGTCGCTATCGACCACTCAGCCACCTCTCCGGGCGTTTAGCGATGAGGCACCGGATGGGCCGGGCCGTCGCCTTCAGGTCTTCACGGAAATTACCAGACTCCGCCGCCGGCCGTCAATCAGAAGCTCCGCTGCGCGAGTGCCGAAGCCGGCGCCCGAACCACCGCGATGCCTGGTCGTCGGGCGGCGCCGGCGGATTTCGGTCGGCCTCAATCCGCTTCGCTGCCCTCGACCTTTCGTACCAGAACACGCTTCAACTATGGATCGCCCGCCCGTTGACGGCGAGGGCAGCCTCGCGGGTCGCCTCCGACAGCGTTGGGTGGGCGTGGCACGTCCGGGCGATGTCCTCGGCGCTGCCGGCGAACTCCATCACGGCCACGGCCTCGGCGATCATCTCCGACGCCCGCGGGCCCAGGATGTGCACGCCGATCACCCGGTCGGTCGCCGCGTCCGCCAGGATCTTCACCAGGCCCTCGCTCTCGTCCATCGCCTTGGCCCGGCCGTTGGCCACGAACGGGAACTTGCCCACCTTGTACGGTCGGCCCGCCGCCTTTGCCTGCTCCTCAGTCTGGCCCACGCCCGCCATCTCGGGCCACGTGTAGATGACACCCGGGATCGTCTCGTAGTTCACATGCCCCGCCTTGCCCGCCAGCAGCTCGGCGCAGGCGATCCCCTCGTCCTCCGCCTTGTGCGCCAGCATCGGGCCGTCGATCACGTCGCCGATCGCCAGGATCGTCGGCACGCTCGTGCGGAAGTGCGGGTCCACCGCGACCTTCCCCGTCCTGGCGTCCACCGCGATGCCCAGCTCGGCCAGACCGAGTCCCTGCGTGTACGCCCGACGACCTACCGCCACCAGCACCCGGTCGCAGGCGAAGGAGGATTCGGAGCCGTCCTTGCCCTGCGCCTTCACGATGGCGCCGTCCCCCTCGACCGATGCGCCGGTGACCTTCATCTCCAGGTGGATCTCCAGCCCCTGCTTGACCAGGCTCTTGAGCAACGCCTCGCCCAGCTCCGCGTCGGCCGTCGGCGTGATCCTCGGCAGGAACTCGAGCACCGTGACCTTCGACCCCAGCCGACGCCAGACCGAGCCCAGCTCCAGCCCGATGTAGCCGGCGCCGATGACCACCAGGTGCTCGGGCACTCGGTCGAAGCTCAGCGCCCCGGTCGAATCGACCACCACCCGGCCGTCGAACGGCAGGAATGGCAGCGCGACCGGCTCGGAGCCCGTCGCGATCAGGATCGACTGCGCCTTCAGCTCGGCGGTGCCGCCCTCGCTGAGCGCCACCTGCACGGTGTCGGGCGCGGCGATCCGCGCCGTGCCGAAGACCGGCTCGACCTTGTTCTTGCGGAACAGGAACCGGACGCCGTCGGTGAGCCCCTTGACGACCTCGGCCTTGCGGCCCAGCATCGCCGGCAGGTCCAGGCTCAGTCCGTCGAACTTGATGCCGTGTTTGGCGAACCGCTCCTTCGACAGGTGGAACAGCTCGCTGGAATCGAGCATCGCCTTGCTGGGGATGCAGCCGACGTTGAGGCACGTCCCGCCCAGCGTGCGTCCCTTCTCGACGCACGCCACCTTCATGCCGAGCTGCGCGCGCGGATCGCCGCGACATAACCGCCCGGCCCCGCCCCAATCACGATCAGATCGAACTCGGTTGCCACCGTAGACTCGCTCCTGGTCCGCCGCGGGCTCGTCGAGCGTTTTCGACTCGATCCAATCCGACCGCGCGTCGCGTGACCGTCCGCTCCACCGCGGGGTTCGCGTCGCCCGGCCGTCGCGGCGAAGGTTATATTATATGGGAGGGATCGCCGCGAGGGGTTAGGGGGCAGGCGGAATACGACCGGAGAGGGGCAGCAGTCGGTCGCATCTCCTTCGCCCGTCGTCCCTCACGCCGCGCGGTCGCGACGACCTCACCCGCCCGCCGGTTCACTGCTTGTCCTTGATGATCTCGGGCTTCTGCGGTTCGGGGAGCTGGAAGCCCTCGGGCATCTCGGGCAGGATCTGGTCGCGCTTCTCGGGCGTGGAAAGTCCGTTGCCGTCGATGAACGTCCATGTCTTGCCGCTGTCGGGCGAAATCCCCAGCAGGTACGACTTGACCACGATCTTCCCCACTGGCACCGTCATCTCGGTAGTGGTCGGCACGATGACGAACGTATTCTTCCCCTTCGACGCCCGTTTTCCGGGCTCGGCGACCACAAGCGAGCTGAACGCGATCCCCTGATCCTTCATCGACTTAATGCCGGTTTTCAGCGCCGCAACCATCTTCTCTTTGCCACCCAGCATCTCGACCACCTTGGGATAGGTGAGGTTGACCAGGACGACATAGTCCTCCTTCTGAAGCGCCTCGCCGATCTGCTGGGCCTTCTTCTTGATGAGCGCGGACTCCGCCGCCTCGTCGGCCCTCGCCAGGTTGACGACGCCCGCCACCAGCAGCAACACGCCCAGGTATTTCACCATCGAGATTCGCCCTCGTGCCAGGATGCCAGTCCGATTCGCCCGTTCGATCAGACCCGCATCGGGCCGGGGTGATCGCTCCCCTAGCCATCATGCCCGATCGCCGCCGCCCGCGAAAGACCCGGTTGCACGCGCCGGGACGGTCCCCCGGCCGGCTGAGGGCACATCCATTCCCGGCTCTCGGGGAATATTTGTGACAAATTCCAAGAAGCCGCGTCAAGTTCGACGCAGCGGTGGGGCGAGCGGCTGGCGTTTCCCTGCCAGGAGCTGTTCCATTTCCCCGAGGACGACATCTGGCTCTATCCCGATCAGGGGCCGCGGGCGGAGAATAAGCCCGTCTCCTGGCCGATCGACGCGTCGTGTTTCAACCATCCCGAGCGGATCGTGGCCGAGTACGAGACGACCGCCGCCGGCCTGGGCGAAATGGAGGTTCGTGAGAGCCCTGGCGGGCACGCCTGCCGTTGCCTATGGCAGCGACGGACGGGCCGCGATATCTTCCACGGGGGAACTCCTCGACACTTCCGCGGCTCATCTCGGGGGAGACGACGATATGACGCCGGCCGCGCTCTGGATGGCGATCGTGCTGCAAGCCGTCGGCGGCGCCGGCGAGTCGGCGAAGACCGCCCCGTTCCCGGTCGCCGGGACGGTGGTCGGCGCCAACTGCAAGCCGGCCGCGTGCGTGGATGTCGCCTTCTCGACGCATCAGCCGGGTGTTGGCTGGGGCAAGGTCGTCGTGCGGGCCGAGACCGACGCCGGGGGGCGGTTGCGTTTCGAGCTTCCCGGCGCGGCCGATGGCGGCGACGAGCGGGGTATGATGTGGGCCTATCGTCCCGGCGCCCTGATCGCCTTGCGGCCGACCGCCAGCGATTTCGCTCGCACCTTTCCCGATGTGGTCCTCCGCGCCGAGGATCCGCCCCGCAAGACGGCCTTTGCGGGCAGGATCGTCGATCGCGATGGCCGCGCGGTCGCCGACGCGTCCGTCTGGACCACCAACGAGTGGGGCCGGCCGATCCGTGCGAGGACCGACGCCGACGGCCGGTTCCATCTCGAGAATGTCCCCCCGCGCCGGTCGTTCCTCTTCGTCGAGGCCGCCGGCTTTCGCTTCTTCGGCAAGATCATCGACACGGCCACGGGTCGGCGCGGAGTCAATCGCGCTGACCCGAACCACCGAGCGTCCCGCCGCGCGGATGACGACCCTGACCCCACTCCGGTCGCGAGACGAGGACCGGAAGCTGGCGCTCCGGCTCGTGTCGCCGTCCGTTCGACCGGATCCTCAAGGACAGCGACCCCTACCTGCGATCCCAGATGATGGAAGCCCTGGCCCAGGTTGCCCCCCATCGGGCGCGTGCGCTCGTCGATGCCGGCCGAATTAGCCAGCCCGGGGAAGCCGACGCCATCCGCCTGGCCTGCGTCCGGGCGCTGTGCGAGGACGCCCGACCCGAGGCCATGGCGGTGATCGAATCGATTCGGGCCCCCTCGCAAAGGGTCCGGGCGCACCTTGTCATCGACGACATGATCCCCTCGGCGGATCGCAAGGCCCGGCTCGAGCAGCTCGACCGGACCCTGCTCGAGGCGCGGTCGGTCCTGCCTCCCGGGGACCGCGTCCTGTTCGTGGGCGGGGTCGCCGGCCGCTATCTCGCCCTGGGCGAGGTCGACAGGGGGACGAAGCTGCTCCGCGAGTTCCTGCCGGCGGCCATGGCCCTGGCGGACACGGGCTGGTCCGGCTACGCGCGGGGTGCGTTCGGCGAGGAGCTGCGCAGGTCGACCTGGATACCGGCCTTGCGCTGATCCCGACCACCGGCGAGCTGGCCGACCGCCACCGGATCAACCTGATCCGGAAACTCGCCCCGCGTGACCCGGCCCGCGCCGAGGCGCTGCTGACCGGCCTTAAGGACCCCGATATCCTCGCGCAACTTGCCCCGCTCTGCCATGCCCTGGCACGGAATGACCCCGATCGTGCGCGGCGCCTCGCCGATCGCGACCTCGGCACAGGCCCGAATGCGAGGGCCCTGCCCTTTGCCCGGGCACACGCGCTGGGAATGATCGCGCCTGCGCAGGCCGAAGTTGACGGGCCCCGGGCGTCGCGTTACCTCGAAGATGCCTTCGCCGCGCTCAAGGGATCCGGCGCCCGGGGCCGACGCGGCTCGAGCGGCGTGGAGGTCCAGTCGGCCGCGGCAGTCGCGGCGGCCCTGTTGCCGGTGGCCGAGCGGATCGATCCGGCGCTCGTCCCGGAATACTTCTGGCGGGCCGCGTCGTTCCGCGATCCCTCGCGCCCCGGGATCGCGATCGGGCCGGCTGCCCGACGCCCCGCTCGGGCTGATGCTCGCGAGGTACGACCGAGAGGCGGCGATGGTCCTGCTCGCCCCGCTCCTCGTCCGCCGGCCGATCCCCAAGGACGACACGCTCGCCAGCCTGCTCCTGGCCGAGGCGGTCGTCGCCCCCGACCGCGTCGCCGAGCTCTTCGAGGAGGTCCCCGACGACCCCAAGACCAACTTCGATCCGCTCGAGGATCTCAAGTTCGTCTCCCTGCTCCGGCTCGCCGGGTTCCTCGGCCGCCCCCCGGCCGAGCGGTGGGACTGGATCACCCGCAATCACCTCTACCTCTGGATCGTCGCCGATCAAGACGCGTTCTGAATGAATCCAGTCGCCGCGCGACGCATCGACCCACCCGATGGAGACCTTGCATGACGCCCGCCCGTCGCCCCGATCCGATCCGCCACTGGACGATCGCCCTCGCGGCCCTCGCGATCGCGTTGTCCATTGCCTGGCACCGTTCGTTCGCGGACGAGCCGCCGCGGAAGCTCCGTCCCGGCGACCCGCACGCGCATGGGCTCTCCGACGTCGAGCGCGACGCCATCCGCGCGGTCCTGAAGGGTGCAGTCGAAGACAGGTCGGTGCCGGGCATCTCGCTGCTGCTGGCCCACCGCGGCGAGGTGATCTTTCGCGAGGCGTATGGCAATCTGACGGTCGACTCGAAGGCGCAGATGGCTTCGAGCGCCAAGCCGGTCACGGCGACCCTGCTGATGATCCTGGTCGACCAGGGCAAGCTGGCGCTCGACGACCCCGTCGAGAAGTACCTGCCCGAGTTCAAGGGGATCACGATCCAGGGCAAGCCCCCGACGCGGCCGCCGACGGTCCGGCACCTGATCTCGAACATGTCGGGCCTGCCGGGCGACCTGCTGACCCAGTCGATCATGCGACGGCTCCGCGAGCGGGCCGCCGGCCATCCGGGCAAGCCCGCGGCCGACGACCCCGGCGCGGCGGCGGCCGTCGCCGACGCGATGGAAAAGGGCGGCCCCGAGCTGAAAAAGGCCCGCGACCAGCTCTTCGACGCCGGCAACGCGTCGCTGGCCGCGTCCGTCCGCCAGCTCGCGAGGGGCGGCCTGGCGACCGAGCCGGGCGCGGGGTTCCACTACTGCACCATGGGCTTCAACGTCGCCGCCCGCGTCGCCGAGGCGGCCGGCGGCCGACCGTTCGAGGATCTCGTCCGCGACGAGCTGCTCGACCCCATGGGCATGAAGGACACCCGCTACGTCCCCTTCGGACTCGCCGCGCTCCGGCCCGGCCCGAAGCTGGCCAACGGCGAGAGCCGATTCATCCTCGCCGGCGGCGGAATGACCTCGACCCTCGACGACTTCGCCGCGTTCTACCAGATGCACCTGAACGGCGGCACCTACGACGGCCGCCGCATCCTCTCCGAGAAGTCCGCCATCGCCATGCAGACTCGCCAGGGCCAGCTCGACCTCCTCATGACCGGGCCCTACGGCAGCCACTACGGACTGGCCTTCTTCCTCGACCGACTCGACGACGACGGCCGCGGCCGTCTCGTCACCCACCCCGGCTTCTTCGGCACCAACCCCTGGCTCGACCGCGACCGGCAGCTCGTCGGTATCCTCTTCGTCCAGTCCAACTTCCTGCGGATCATCCCCACCGTCCGCCGCCTCCAGGAAACCATCCAGCGCGCCCTACCGGCCGACGGCAAGACCTGACCTCGCGATCCCAACCGACGATCATTGACCTACGCGGCGAACAATCCTGGCGGTGCGCCTCGAGGGAGGCGACGATGATAGGCCCCACGATCGAGGCCGAGTCCGGCGATGCGGCCGGGGAGTTGTCGCGGTACCCTCACCGCCGACGAGTTGTCGGTGTACAATGGCGGGCATCCACTGGTCCCGCGACGGCCGCGGTCCATCTCGGGCCGGCCGCCGCGGGCCGACCCATCACCTCGCGAGATCTGCCCAATATGAGCCCGCCGAAGCGGCTGCGGCCGCGCGAATCGAAGCTGATCGCGAACAGGCACCGGATCCTCAACCGCATCTTCCGCGAGCCGGGCTGCTCGCGGTTCTACCTGGCGAAGCGGTTGAATATCAACGCCTCCACGATGGGTAATTATGTCGAAGCCTTCCTCCGCGAGGGCGTGCTGATCGAAAACCACCCTGGCCCGACCCGTCGCGGCCGGGCGCCGGTGCCGCTCTGGCTCAACCCCGCGTACGGCACGTTCCTGGGCGTCGACCTCGAGGCGCTGCGCGTCCGCGCCGTGCTGACGGATTTCGCCGGCGAGCTCGTGGCGCAGCGGGAGGTCCCGCTCCGCGACGGCCTCGGCCGCGAGGGCGTGCTCGACATCGTGGCCGCGACCGCCCGCCAGACGGCGCAGGCCGGCGGCGACCGCCGGCTGCTGGCCGTCAGCGTCGCGGCCCCCGGCCGGCTCGATTTCCGCGAGGGCCGGATCGTCCGCTATGACCTGCTCCCCGACTTCCACGACGTCCCGCTGATCGACCGGCTTCGCCCCTACTTCGACTGCCCGATCCACATCGAGGAGAACATCCGCGCCCTGACCCTCGCCGAGCTGCTCCGAGGCGGCGGCCGCGGGCACCGCCACTTCCTCTGCCTGGCCGCCCGCTCGGGATTCGGCATGGGGATCGTCATCGACGGCCGGATGTACCTCGGCCATCACGCCCTGTCCGGCAAGGTCGGACACAATGTCGTCCCCCGCGACGGCCGGACCCCGAACCTCACCGAGCTGGTCTCGGCCAAGGGGATCATCGGCCGCGCCGTCCGCACGCTCGCCGAGGCGGGCCCGACGTCGCCCGGTCGTGCCCGGCTGCTCAATTCGTCCGGCGACCTGACGCTCTCGGATCTCGTGGCCGCGGCCGACGACGACCCGCTGATCCACGACCTGCTCGAACAGGTCGGCCGCGACCTGGGCCTGGTCGCCGCAAACCTCGCCAACCTGTTCGCCCCCGAGAAGATCATCCTCGCCGGCGAGGTCCCCACCTGCTGTCCCCTGGTCCGGACCACGCTCGAGGAGACCTTCCGCCGCCACACCATCGAGGAGCTCCTCCGCGACCTCCTCCTGGCCGACAGCACCCTCTCCGGCTTCGCCGGCGCCCTGGGTGCCGCTTACCTGGGCTTCCTCAAGAGCTTCCCCGAGGAGGAAGTCGCCCCGGCCGCCGAGCACGGCCGTCAGCCCGCACTCATCGCCGGCGGCTAGCGCACCGGCCGCACTGCCGGTTGCGGTGGGTCTGCGTCGGGCCCCTGCGTTCGCCATGGTGGCGCATCGCCGTCCGACCGAATTCCTCCTGTCGCCTCGTCGAGCCCCGCGGATTGCCGGTCGCAACCCCGCGTCATCCCAGCTCTGGAGCCGCTGCATCCCAATGGTTGCGGAACCACAATTCCAGCATGAGCAGGGCCCAGAGTCGCGGCGCGACGTCGCGACGGCCGCTGGTGTGGTCGTCGACCAGGTCGCGGACCGCCTCGGGGCGGAAGAGTCCCCGAGCCAGGCAGGCCGGGTCGAGCAGGACGCCGCATAGCTCGTCGTGCAGCTCTTCGCGGAACCATCGGCCGATCGGCACGCCGAAGCCCATCTTGGGCCGGCTGCGGATCGCCGGCGGGAGCAGGTCGGCGAACGCCGCGCTTGAGCACGACCTTCGACCGTCCGGGTCGGAGCCGGAGCTTCCGGTCCACCGGCATCGCGGCGGCCAGCTCGACGACCCGGTGGTCCAGGAACGGCCCGCGGCACTCGAGGCCGTGCGCCATGCTCGCCATGTTGACCTTGGCCAGCAGGTCGCCGGGCAGGTAGGTCAGGAGGTCGGCAGACCATCGCGCGGGTGACCCGGTCGCGCCGCGGCGCCGCGGCGAAGGCGGCCGACAGGATCGCCGCCGGGTCGGCGCCAAAGGGATCGCCCGACTGCGAGGCCGATGCGGCCAGCGCGTCGATCTGATCGTCGGTGTACAGCGACAGCCGCGCGTCCTCGTCGAACGTCGTCATCCAGCCGAGGTAGCGGGCCTCGGCCGGCTCGTTGATGCGCTCGAACAGCCGGCGGAGCCCGCGGAGCCGCGTCTTCGACCGCGCCGAGCGGGGCAGCACGCGGGCCATCGTCCCGCCCAGCACGCGACGCGGGCCGATCGGCAGCCGATGGAACAGCTCGGTCACGGCCAGCGCCCGGTAGCGGTCGTATCCGCCGAACAGCTCGTCGCCGGCGTCGCCGGTCAGCGCGACCGTCACCGATCGCCGCGTCTCGCGGGCGACGTACCAGGTCGGCAGCGCCGAGCTGTCGGCGAACGGCTCGTCGAACTGCCAGGCCAGCGCGGGCAGGTCCTCCCACGCCTTCGGCTCGACGATGAACGTCTGGTGCTCGGTCCCCAGGTGCCGCGCGGCCAGCTCGGCGTAGCGCGTCTCGTCATACCGCGGGTCGGGGAACCCGATCGCGAACGTCTTCACCGGCCGGCTCGACGCCCGCTGCATCAGCCCCACCACGATCGTCGAGTCGATCCCCCCCGAGAGGAACGCGCCCAGCGGCACGTCCGCGACCATCTGCTCGCGCACCGCCTCGTCGAGGGTCTGCCGGCAGCTCGGCGGCGTCCTCCTCCATCGATCGCTCGCGCTCGAGGTTCCAGTCGGGCGACCAGTAGCGCTCGATCGCCAGTGTGCCGGCGTGCCAGACCGCGAAGTGCGCCGGCGGCAGCTTGGCGACGCCTTCGAGGATCGTCCGGGGGTGCGGCACGTAGCCGTAGCACAGGTACTGGTCCAGCGCCACGGGGATCGAGCCGGCGGGGGACGATGTCCTCGGGCAGGGCCAGCAACGCCTTGAGCTCGCTGGCGAAGGCCAGCCGGCCGCGGGCCGGGTCGTGGCGATAGACCAGGGGCTTCTGGCCCATCCGGTCGCGGGCCAGGACGAGCGTGCGGCGGGGTGCGTCCCAGATCGCCAGGGCGAACATCCCGCGCAGCAGGCGGAACATCCGCGTCCCCTCGTCCTCGTAGAGGTGGACCAGGACCTCGGTGTCGCCGCTGCGAGCGGAGCGTGTGCCCCCTGGCCTCCAGCCGGTGGCCGCAGCGCGGGGAAGTTGTAGATCTCGCCGTTGAAGACGGTCCAGACCGTGCCGTCCTCGTTCGAGAGCGGCTGATGCCCGCCGGCCAGGTCGATGATCGACAGGCGGCGGAACCCCAGCGCGGCACGGTCGTCGCGGTAGCGTGCCCGAATCGTCTGGGCCGCGGTGGACGAGCCGGTCGATCATCGCGCCGAGCGATCCGTCGGGGATCGCGTCGCCGGGATCGGTCCACACCGCGCCGCAGATTCCGCACATGCTCCGATCGCTCCGCCGGGCCGAATGGTTCGACTGCGAGTGATACCGGTCCCGCGCCGGCTGTCGTGGCGATCGCCCCGGCCCGGGTCACGATCGGCCCGGGCTCGGCGGCCGGTTCGGCGTCGGAGCCCCTTGCCGCTGGACGCCGCGGCGCGATCGGCTGGAATGGTCCGATGGCCGCCGGGTCGGCCGGGTCGCCGCCCCCATTCGACCCCGCAGCCGGCCCCCGCCCGCCCCAACCTTCAGCCAGTCGAGGACCACTGAAAATGGAGCCAGGAAACGACGCGCCCTCGATCGGGGTCGAACGGGGGCCTTGCCGGTTGGTTCCGGCGGCTGATCAACCGCCTGGCCGCGCTCTGGTCGTCGCCGCGGGTCGGGCGGGTGGCGCGTGTGCAGCCCGGTGGTCGGGCTGATCGCGGGCCTGGGCGCGGTGATCTTCCTGGTGTCGCTCCAGTTCACTTACAAGGAAGTCCTGGGGGGCTTGCTCCACTTCCACCGGCCCTCGACGGTGGAGGACGGGCCGCACGCGATCACGTATCCGTATCCCTGGTGGCTGATCCTGCTGGTCCCGACGGTCGGCGGGCTGATCTCGGGGGCGCTGGTCTTCACCCTGGCCCCCGAGGCCGAGGGGCACGGGACCGACGCGATGATCCGGGCGTTCCACCGGGGCGGGGGCGCGATCCGGGGCCGGGTGCCGCTGATCAAGTCGGTGGCGTCGATCATCACGATGGGGACGGGCGGCTCGGCCGGGCAGGAGGGCCCGATCGCGCAGATCGGCGCCGGCTTCGGCTCGCTGCTCGGCGGCCTGCTGAGACTCCGCCCACGGACCGCCGGCTGTTGATGCTCGCCGGGGCGGCCGGCGGCGTCGGCGCGATCTTCCGGGCGCCGCTGGGCGGCGCCCTGTTCGCCGGCGAGGTGCTCTACGCCTCCACGGCGTTCGAGTCGGCCGCGCTGTTGCCCTGCCTGGCCAGCTCGATCGTGGCCTATTCGACCTTCGCCCTGTTCATCACGCCGCAGCCGATCTTCCTGCTGCCGCCGATCACGTTCTCGGGCCTGCGCGAGCTGCCGCTGTACGCGCTCTTGACGCTCCTGCTGCGCCGGGGTGGGCTGGCTGTATGTCCGGGTGTTCTACGGGCTGCGCGATCACTTCTTCAAGCCGATGCCGATCCCTCGGCAGCTCAAGCCGGCGATCGGCGGCTTCTTGCTGGGCCTGCTGGCACTGGCGTTCCCCGAGGTGATGACGGGCGGGTACGGCTGGGTGCAGTGGGGCGCGATCGGCATGCCGCCGGAGCTGACGATGCAGCGGCGAGACGCTCGTTCGTCCCGCACATGGGGATGCGGCTGCTGCTGATCCTGGCGTTGCTGAAGATCGTCGCGACCGGGCTGACGATCAGCTCGGGCGGCAGCGGCGGCGTCTTCGGCCCGTCGATCCTGATCGGCGGGATGCTCGGCGGGGCCTGCGGCCAGTTCCTCGACGCGGTGTTCCCCTCGGCGCACATCGAGCCCGCGGCGTTCGTGCTGGTTGGCATGGGGGGCTTCTTCGCCGGCGTCTCCAAGACGCCGCTTGACCTCGATCGTGATGGTCAGCGAGATGACCGGCTCGTACAGCCTGCTCGTCCCCTTGATGCTCGCCTGCGGGCTGAACATGGCCCTCTCGCGGCGGTGGACGATCTACGAGGAGCAGGTCCCCACCCCGATCGACAGCCCGGCGCACCAGGGAGACTTCGTCGTGGACGTCCTGGAGCGGCTCACGCGTGGAGGAGGTCGGATTCCGGACCGAGGGCATCGAGCAGGTCCCGGCCGCGACGCCGTTCCGCGAGCTTGATCCACCTGGTGGCGCAGTTCGACCGAGACGCTCTTCCCGGTCGTCGACCGCCAGGGGCGGCTGACGGGGATCTTCACGCTCCGCGACCTGCGGCTGGCCCTGGTCGGCTCGGAGTGGGGGCCGCTGGTGCTGGCCGACGACCTGGCGCATCGCCCGGTGCTCTCCGTCACGCCGGAGGACAACCTGCACACCGCCCTGCGGCGGATGACCGAGCTGAACATCGACGAGATCCCCGTCGTCGACTCCAGGGACCCGACGCGGCTGCTCGGCCTGCACAGCCGCCGCCAGCTCACCCTGGCCTACACCTCGCTGATCGAGTCGCTGCGCTCGCCCGCGGCCGTCGCCGAGAAGCCCAGCCAATCGGGCGAGGTCGTGCCGGCGCCTTGAGGCGGAAAGGACGGTCTCTCGGGAAGACGCAGGTCGCGGCCAGTCCGCTTTCGACCGGCCCGCTATCCCTGCGCTTCAAATCTGGCTCAGTCATTCTACCCGGGAATCCTCCGTCCTCCACTCGGCGTCGTCCTCGTCGCCGCGGCGGGCCTTGATCGGCAGTCCTCGGCGATCAAATCGGCGGGATCGAGGCCCGGATCTCGTCCAGCAGCGCCCGGGTGCCGTGCTCGTCGCACCAGCGGTGGACGTAGTCCCAGTCGATCCGGTGGCTCTGGACGGCAATCACGTCGTGGATGTCCTCCCGATCCTTGGACCTCCTACCCAGAAGCGCCCAATGAAGCTTGGTCACGATCACGTCCTCGACAGTCGGTATCCAGACCTGACGACCCAGCAGGCTGACCAGCTGACGCCGTCGGAAGCGTTCCTGATTATGGGGGTCATCATTCAGAAGGAAGAGCTCGATCTTGAACGGTGTCCCGACGACGTCAGCGACGTAGCGGCGCGTCATCGTCACGGTCTCGAAGCTCATCTGGGGATCGATGCGAATGGATGGAGCGAGTCGCCGCGAGAGTTCACTGACGGAATTCTCGCCCAGCTCGACCACGAAATCTGCATCTTGCGTCGCACGTGGAACTCCATATGCGTTGCTGGAATACGAACCGACGAGCATGTAGGGGATTTCGCAAGCCTCGAGCGCTTCGATGACGGCGACCGTTGCCTCATTATTCATCGTGATGGGTACTCCAGGCGACGAAGCAAGGCCAGTCGGCGCCGGAGGAGTTCCTGGATTGTCGCCTCGTCCGCACCCGGATTCTCATGGCGAAGGCCGTCGGCCATCCGCTCGCAAACCCCTTCGAACAATTCCCCGCCGGCCGCGATCTTCTGCTCGATCGGGGTCCTCCGGGCTCGCAGCACGCGCTCCCGGTAGATTGCATCCGCCAGTTCCTTGATCGATTCCATGCTCGGTGCCCCCCATACCCGACGATCACCTTCGATTATCTTGAACCCGAACTATTCAACTGTCAATGTGATCCGCCTGGTCCTGGCCGGTCAATCCGCCGCTATCGTCCGCCGAGCCCCTTCGATCGGGCCAGGTGCTCGTACAACTCGGCGAAGCGGTCGATCATGGCGGCGGCGGCGAACTCGGCCTCGACGCGGGCGCGGCCGGCCTCGCCCAGGCGGCGGGCCAGCGCGGGGTCGCGGACGACATCGCGGATCGCCCGGGCCAGGCCGACCTGGTCGCCGATCGGCACGAGCAGCCCGGTCTCGCCGTCGATGACGAGCTCGGTCGTTCCCGGCGCGGCGGTCGCCACCACCGGCTTGCGAAATCGCATCGCCTCGAGGACCACGTTGGGCAGGCCCTCGAAGCGCGCTGGGCAGGACGAGCAGGTCGGCGGCGGCCAGCAGCCGCGGCACGTCCTCGCGATGGCCCAGGAACACGACCCGGCCGTCGAGATGATAGGCCGTTGCGGTCTCCTCCAGCCGGGTTCGCAGCGGGCCGTCGCCGGCGATCAGGGTCCTCACGTCGGGCTGTACGTGCTGGAGCAGGTCGAGCGCCTTGAGCAGGTCGTCGACGCGCTTCTGCTCGGCCAGCCGGCCGGCGAACAGCACGAGCGGCGCGTCGGGCGGCAGGCCGAATTCGGCCCGCACGCCGACGCGGTCCACCGAGGGCGGCTCCTCGTCCTCGACGCCCGAATAGATCATCGCCAGCCGGTCGTTGGGCACGCCCAGCCCCCGGTAGAAGTCGACGACCGCGTGCGAGTTGCCCACCAGGCGGTCGCACCATGTCGCCAGCCGACGGTCGACCAGCCGGTCGCCCCGGCCTTTCCACACGTCCACGGCCATCTCGGCCACGACGACCACCGGCACCCTCGCCATCCGCGCCGCGACCCGTCCATACGCGTTCGCCGCGAAGATCCAGGTCTGCACGACGTCGAACGAGCCGGCCTCGAGGAACCGCGCCAGCCGCAAGAGCGCGATCGGATCGAGCTTGAGCGGCTTGCCGATCACCGTCACCAGGATGCCGGCGTCGCGCAGCTCGGCCTCGAGCGGGCCCGAGCGCGTCAGCGCGGCGACCTCGACGCGGAACCGGTCGCGCGGCAGGCCGCGGGCCAGGATCGCCATCTGCTTCTCGGCACCCGATCGGTCGAGCGTCGGGATCAGTTGCAGGACCTTCAGCACTATTCAACTCCCTCCGGCCGGGCGGCCTCGCCGGCCGCCGACCAGCTCCGAGAACAATCGCAGGTGCGCGCGGGCCACGATCCGGATTGAGAACTCCTGCTCGACCCGGCTCCGCGCGGCGCGGCCCATATGGAAGGCGCGGTCGAACCCCGCCCACTGATCAGTGATGGCCCGCGCCAGAGCCTCGGGATCATCCGGGGGCGCCAGCCGGCCGTGCTTGAAGTCGCTGACGATCCGGCGGTTGCCGGCGATCGACGACGCGACCAGGGGGACGCCCAGCGCCATGGCCTCGAGCAGCGCAATGCTCATCCCCTCCTCGCGCGACGGCAGGACGAACAGGTCGACTTCGCGGAGCGCGGCGGTCGGGTCGGCCGATGCGCCGGGCAGTTCGACGGCCTGCCCGGGTCCGGCCGACATTCCGAGAGCACGCGCGCGAGCCTCGAGCGCCGGACGCTCGGGCCCCTCGCCGATCAGGATCAGCCGGGCGCCGGGAAACGCGGCCCGCACTGCCGGCCAGGCGTCGACCAGCGTATCGAGCCCCTTCTCGGGCGCCAGCCGGCCGACGAACGCGGCGCGGGGCGACTCCGCCAGCCGGGCCGGCGGTTCCAGGGCACCGGCGGGACCGGAACGCCATTGGGGATCGACACGATCCGCGGGGCTTCGGCATCCTCGCCGCCCGAGCTCGACGCGGCCCTCGGCCCGCATCGTGCCGGCACGCCAGGCGTCTTTCAGCTCGGCCTCGATGGCCCGCGAAATTGCCACGAAGGCGTCGGCCTGCCGACACCGCCGGCCGATCTTCCGGCCGAAGTTCCCCCAGGACTGCCAGGCGACGTCGCCCGTCGCGCCGGCGCCCTCGGGCCGGAGCACGACCGGGAAACCGAGCCGGCGGCCGGCCGCGACCGTCACATATGCGTCATGCTTGAGCATCGACACATACGCCAGGTCGACAGGGTTGCGGTCGAACCACCGACGCAGGTTCCTCATGTACAGCCAGGTGCCCCAGAACCGGAGCCGCGAGGTCGCCAGCCGCTCGATCGTCAGCCGGCCTCGGGCCGAGGGCGATCGGTTGGCGGTCGATCGTCCGTCGATCGGGACTTCCTCCCTCGATGGCAGGGCCAGCCCCGGTGCCCGCGAGGTCAGCACGGTTACCTCGGCGCCCTCGTCGGCAAGTGCCGACGCCAGGTAGCTGAGGACCTTCTCGGCGCCGCCGATGAGCGGGGGATACCGACGCGTCACCAGGGCGAGTTTCATGCCGATCCTTGCCGCCTGCTGCCTGTCCACGCCGACCTATTGCTGCAGTACCCCGACATACGGCAGGTGGCGATAGTCGTCGTCGAAATCCAGGCCGTAGCCGATCACGAAGACGTCGGGGATCACGAACCCGCAGTAATCGGGCTCGATCGGGACGACCTGGCGGCCGATCTTGCGGAGCAGGACGGCCGTCTTGACGCTCGCCGCGCCGCGGTCCTGGATGTGGCGGACCAGGCTGGCGAGCGTCTGCCCCGTGTCGAGGATGTCGTCGAGCAACAGGACGTCGCGGCCGGTCAGGTCGGGGGCGAACGCCTCGTTGATGACCAGCGTCGTCGAGGTCGTCGTCGCCCCGTGATAGCTGCTGGCCTGCACCAGGGCGATCCGCAGCGGGATCTTGATCTGCCGGATCAGGTCGGCCAGCGCGATCAGGCTTCCGGTCAGCACCGCGACGATCGTCAGCGGGCGGGAGCGATAGTCTTCCTCGATCTCACGGCCCAGCTCCGCCAGGCGATCCCGAATCTGCGACTCGCTGATGAGCGGTTCGACGGCCACGATCGCCTCGACGTTCGGAAGGTTGCCGATGATCCCCGCCGTACCGGACGGCCCCTGCGCCTGCCCCGGCGGGATGCGGACTGTGATAGTCTAACCGATCGACCCGTCGGCGCGGATATCGACCGACCGGATCGGGCTGAATCCCTTCGCCGAGCGAACCCGTCGGCCGCGCCGGCGTGTCGAGCCCGATCGAGTCCTTCGCCCGCAATGAACCTCAAGGAGAGCCCACCGATGCCCGCGTCATCCCAAGTTGCACTGATCGAGGACTATCTCGCCAGCCTGCCGCGTCTGCGGCAGGCCGTGGCCGACCTCGAGCCCCGACCAGCTTCGGGCGCGGCCGGTGCCGGGGAAGTGGAGCACGCTCGAGGTCGTCTGTCATCTGGTGGACAGCGAGCAGGCCTGGTGCCACCGGATGAAGCGGGTGATCGCCGAGGACCGGCCCCTGTTGATCGGCTACGACGAGGGCCGGTTCACCGCCGGCCTGCCGTATCACGAGAGCGACCTGGAGGAAGAGTTGGCCTTGCTCGAGGGAATGCGACGCCAGATGGCCCGGACGCTCCGCACCCTGCCCGACGCGGCCTGGAGCCGCACCGGCGTCCACAGCGAGCGCGGGCTGATCACCCTCACGGAGATGCTTCACGCCGAGGTCGATCACGTCCCACATCACATCGCGACGATCGTCGAGAAGCGAAGGGCACTCGGGCTACCCGACGCCTGATTGACCGGCCAGCCTCCCGGTGGCATCCTTCCGGTCCGATAGTCGGAGCGGTCCTACCGCCCTCCGCCCGGCAGATCGGCGTCGTACTCGATCGCCTGGCCCGGCACCAGGCGGTCGCAGGCGATCATGAGCTTCGGCGACGGCCCGCCCGCGGCGATCTCGTCGGTCCGCGACTCGCCGGGCAGAAGCCCCTTCAGCGATCGCTCGGAGCGGACTCCGTTTACCGCGAGGAAGGCGTCGTGATAGATCGGCGCGACCCCGCGGTTCGTGACGGTCACGCGCGACCGTTGCGCGTTCGCCTCGAAGCCCGTTACCTGGAACCGGTAGCCGCACGCCAGCCCGGCCGACTTGATCCGGTCCATCGGCCGATACTTGGGCTGGTCGTTGGCGATCATGAAGCTGATGTGGAACTTCGCCGCGGCGTCCTCGAACGCGACGCCGTGCGGCCCCTTGACGGCCAGCGCCTCCTGCTGGTCGTGGGGCGTGTAGTAGCTGAACTCGCCGCCGGCCGGGGCGCGCTTCCAGCGCTCGCGATCCATCGCGTCCCAGTGCGTCTCGTTGACCTTCGCGTGCTGCTCGCACAGGAACGAGTCGTCGAACACGCCGAACGGCAGCGCCATCAGGTCCTTCCGCGCCTCGAACGGCGAGTACATCTCGTCGATCGCGTCAACCGAGATCATCCAGGGCGTCTTGTGGAAGACCCGATCGAGGTGCAGCGCGAAGGTTGCCTGAAAGTCCTTGTCGGGGAAGGTCTGGCCAAGCTTGAACGGGCCCGAATATATGTGGTACTCGGCCCACAGGCCGAACCCCGTCTCGACGAACGCCAGCCGCGGGTCGTTGTCATAGCGGGCGGCCAGCTTCTCGTAGAACTCCAGGGTGAACTCTTTGAGTGCGCGGTGCGACCAGTCGGGGAACGTGGTCGGCTTGCCCTCGCTCTCGCCGCGCGTCTCGTGGTAGTCGCGCATCCCCTTGATGTAGCCGGGGACGGTCGTCGGGTTGCCCGGGTACACGTAATAGAACCGCACGATCGCCTGGTGCTTCCGGGCGGCGACGCGCTCGAGCAGCCGGTCCATCACTCGCCAGTTGTACCGCCCGCGCTCGCGGACGACGTCGCCATACTTCATGTAGCTGAATTCGAGCTGGACGGCGTTGGTCCTGGCGTGCTCGGACGAGGCCCAGAGCACCATCCCCGTCATCGGCTGCACATGAGTGATCCGGCTCCGCAACGGTACCGGCTCGAACCGCTCGGCCTCCTGGGCGAAGGCCAGACCCGGCAGGATGAGCAGGCACGACGCCAGCGCCGCGGTGGTTCGGTCGTTCATGGTCGAGGCAGCCTCCTCGGTGGTGTCGCGTCGAGCCCGGCGGCCGGCGTTCCTGGTCCCGACGGGAACGGGGCGATAGAATGCGGCTGGGCGGAGCCAACGACATTGTACTCGAGTGGCCGCGCGTGGCCGAACACCCGGGCGGCCTTTCCCCGGTCGAGAGGTGCCAGCGATGAGCGGCGTCCGGTTGATCCCGATCGGCGTGGGCGAGGCGTTCTCGGCCCGCCATTACACGTCCTGCCTGGCGCTCGGGTCCGGTGAGGACTGGCTGCTGATCGACTGCCCGCACCCGCTGCGGAAGATGCTCCGCGAGGCGTCGATCGCCGCGAGCCTGCCCGAGCTGCTGGACATCGACCGCTTCGCGGCCGCCGCGGTGACGCACCTGCACGCCGACCATTCGTGCGGCCTGGAGGACTTCGGCTTCTACTCCTATTTCGCACTCAAGCGGCGGGCGCGGCTGCTGATGCATCCGGAGTCCTCGGCGCGGCTGTGGGACGGCCTGCTCGCCGCCGGGATGGAGTCGATGCAGGCGAAGCCCGACGAGCCGCCGGCGCAGGGCCCTGGCCGACTACTTCGAGCTGATCGACCTCGACGCAACTCGACCGGTCGCCTGCGGTCCGTTCTCGATCGAGTGCCGGCGGACGATCCACTCGGTGCCAACCTATGCGATGCGGATCACCGTTGCCGGTCGGGTGCTGGGCTTCAGCGCCGACACGGCCTACGACCCCGGCCTGATCGACTGGCTCTGCTCCGCGCACCTTATCGTCCACGAGGCGACCTCGATGGCGCACTCGGGCGTGCACACGCCGTACGAGAAGCTCTCCGCGCTGCCCGAAGCCTTGCGGTCGCGGATGCGGCTGACACACCTGCCCGACGACTTCGACGCCGCGTCGAGCGTGATCGAGCCGCTGCGCCAGGGGCAGGTCTACGAGGTTTGACGGAGTTGTCCGTCGATCGTCCGATCCCGTTCCTCTTGATGGAGGCTGTCATGGGCCTGGATACCGTCGAGCTGGTGATGGAGATGGAGAGAGCGTTCGGCATCACGATCCCGGACGAGGAGGCCGAGAAGATCCAGACGGTCGGCCAGGCGCATCGCTACATCGTGGCGATGCTGAGCGAGCAGCCGGGGCCGGAGCCAGGGCCGGCGTGCCTGACCGCCGCGATGTTCTACCGTCTACGCCGGCAGTTGATGGGCTGCCTGCGCGTCGAGCGGCCGCGAATCCGGCCCGACAGTGCGCTGGAAGACCTGTTCTCGAAGCGAGGGAGACGATCGGCGTGGCAACGGCTGGAGGAGGCCCTGGGCTGGCGGCTGCCGGGACTGGTGCGCCCGCATTGGACCTGGCTGGTCTGGGGTGTGCCGGCCGTCGGCTTCCTGGCCGCTGAGGTCGTCGCCTGGGGCCGGCTGGGCGGATTCGCGGGCGAGGCACTGTTCGCCCTGTTGATATCCTCGGTGATGGGTCTCGTCCTGCTAGGGTACGCGGCCGAGTGGCTGACACGGCCGTTCGCCACGGGGTTGCCGGCGTATGACTTTCGCGGACTGATCATGCTGGTCCTGAAGGTGAACCTCGGGACCTTCCGCATGAACAACCCGCACGGCTGGACCGGCGCCGACGTCTGGCAGGTGCTGGTGGCGATCATCGCCGAACAGATGGGCTACCCGCCCGAGAGGATCACCGAATCGACCAGCTTCGTGTACGACCTGGGGGCGGACTGATCGGCCTGGCCGATCGGAAAGGTAGCAATGCGACATCTCCGCGGCACTCTCGCCGGGTCGATGGGCTTCGTGCTGTTCGCCGCTCTGGGGCTGGCGGCGCTGCGGAGCGCCACGAAGGTCTGGGTCGGAACGATGTTCCTGCTGACCTGCGTGTCGCTGGGATTTGCAATCCTGAACGCCGTATACAGCCGGGGCGAGCGTCGGGCATGGTGGCTGGGGTTCTCGATCCTTGGATGGACCTGGCTGATCGCAATCGCGACCCGGGCGGAATTGAGCGTCCCGACGCTTCCAGCCTCCGGCGTACTGTTAGCCTTTGCGCCGTACCTGGGGCATCCTGGGCTTTCCACACCGGCGACCCCCGAGGCCGCCGCAGCCCGGTTCTATTACCTCTTGATCGGCCATGATCTGTTTGCCCTCGTCTTCGGCTTCATGGGCGGGATGATGGGCCGTGTGGTCTTCACGCGCTCGAGTGATCGGGACATCCTGCCCGAACCTGAGATGCCGCCGATCGCTTCGGCACCGCGGAAGTGGTGGCTCCGGCCGGTGCTCTCGCTGTGGCTGGCGGCGGTGCTGGGCGCCTCGATCGCCGCGCTTCGGTCGAGCTGGAATGCCGGGCTCTGGGTGGGCGTCACGTTTCTGCTGACCTGGGGGCTCATGTGTCTGTTCATCGTCGGTGCGATCGGCGATCGGAGCCGGCGTCGGGCCGCCTGGCTGGGCGGCGGTGTGCTCGGCGGCGGCTACCTGCTGCTGACGCTGACGCATCCCCCGCAACTTCCTCTGCCCACCAACCAGCTCCTGGCTGTGCTTCGAAGATGGCTCCCGGAGATCGCCGGCGGGACCGCCGCGGCCAACGCCCGAATTTACGACGCGCTCGAACGGCCGGTGGCAATGACCTTCCCCGATCCGACTCCGATCAGCGAGGTGCTCCGCTACGTGACCCTGGCGACGGCCACACCCAATTATGCGGGCATTCCGATCTATCTCGACCCGATTGCGCTCCAGCAAGCCGAGCAGACCTCAAGCTCTCCGGTCACGATCGACCTGATCAACGCTCCTCTCAAGGCGAGCTTGCACGTGTGCCTGAAGCCGCTCGGGCTCACCTACGAGGTCAAGGACGGCCTGCTGCAAGTCAGGGGCATCGGGGGCATCGACGCTTCTGGAGTGGATACGTACGAGCTGATCGCTGGTGGGTATTACTGGACGGGCATCGAGCCGGCTCGCCGTGCGGCGGACCTCAACGACCCGTTCCTGATCGTCGGCCACTGCCTGCTGGCGCTGCTGGCCGCGGCCATCGGGGCGATCGTGTCCCCGCTGGTCGCCGACTCGAGCGTCCGAGGGGTCTCCAGTCCACCATCGAGGTCGATCGAATAGCAAGGCTCCAGAAGTCGTCTACCAACGGCGGCACTTGCTGCGATGAAAGGACGCCGCCGGGATTGGCAGGCCGGCGGGTCGCGGCTGCGCCGACGCCGGTGGAGGGCCTCGTGATGCGTGTGCCTCAGTTCTCGATCGCGGCGATCATGGGGACCGTTCTCGTGGCGGCGGTCGGGCTGGCGGCGCTGCGGAACGCGGCGGTCGGGCTGGCGGCGTTGCGGAACGCCTCAGCCGCCTGGGCCGGCGGGATGCTCATGCTGACCTGCGGGTGCCTCGCTCTCGCGGTGGTCGGGGTGCTGTGTGGCGAGCGTGGAGGTCGGGCCTGGTGGTTGGGCTTCGCTGCCTTCGGCGGGACCTACATGGCCGTCTCACGATGCTGGTCGTCCACCAACCTGACCCGGCTGCCGACGACCTTCGTGCTCGAGGAGCTATCGCCGAAGGTAGGTGTCCCGCTCCGCCCAACTCCCTGGTCGTGTACGGGCCTTTGCCTGGACCAGTCGTTCGAACAGGCCGGCCAGTGTCTCTGGATGCTCCTGGCGGCCGTCCTGGGCGGGCTGATGTGTCACCGGCTCTTCGCCCGAGCGGTGGCACCCGCGGTGCGAGACGAGACTGCCGCGACGGTAACCAATCCGCCGGCCCGGGATCGTTGGCTCCAGGGGACGATCGCGGCGATTTCGGGCCTGATCCTGCTCACGTCGATGGCGGCGTTCTGGTTGCGTTCGGCGGTCGGCTTCTGGGGAGGGGCGACGTTCCGTCTCACCGGTGTCCTGATCGGCCTCGCCGCTCTTTTCGCGGTCTTCCGCCAGGGCCGGCAGCGGGCGATTGGGCTCGGGGCGGCGATCCTCGCTGCAGGTTGCTTGATGCCGCTCGGAATCCAGCCCGCGGGTTCTACTGGTTTCCCGGACAAGCTCCTCGAGGTCGTTCGGCCGTGGCTTCCCCCGATGGCCCGCAGCATGGACTCCGCGAATGCGCGGATCCTGGAAGCCTTGGATCGACCGATCTCAATGGGATTCCGCGACGAGACGCCGCTCGGCGAGTTGCTGAACTCCATCCGAGGGGCGACAGCGACCTTGCAGGACCCCGGCCTCCAGATCTATGTCGATCCCGTCGGCCTCCAGGAAGCCGAGCGCTCGCTCAACTCGACGGTACAGATCGATCTCGAGGGCATCCCCCTGAAGACAACGCTGGCTCTCTGCCTGGAACAGCTCGGCCTCGCCTACTACGTCAAGGACGGCTACCTGCGGATCACAAATGAGGACAGAGTCGCCCTGGACTGCGACGACCCGTTCCTGATCGTCGGCCACTGCCTGCTGGCGCTCCTGGCCGCGGGCATCGGGGCGATAATTGCGCCTCTGGTCGCCGATCCTCGGCGGGCAGCGGCAGGTACGCCCTTCAACCCTGGAGGTGCATGAACATGCACCAGGGATCAATCCCCATGCATCGCCCGCAGTCGGGGCGAGAGGCGGAGGATGAGCTGGGCGCGTTCGAACTCGTCGAGCCAGTCGGCGGTGAGGGCGGCGAGGGCCTCGGCGACGGGCGGGACGAAGCCGGTCGGGCAGGACGGGCCGAGGTGGTCGGCCGCCATCCGCCGGTAGGTTGACAGGGTCCGCTCGCCGTAGCGCGAGACCTCAAACCCATCCTCGCTCAGGAAGACCAGGACGGGCACCCGGTGGCCGCCGTTGATCGATAGCTCCTCACGCACCTGGGGAGTCGCGTCGCGATCCAGGAACCGCAGGTCGATCGCCTGCGAGGCCCTCGCGAAGTGGTCGAAGGCCGGGCACTGGTTGATGCAGTCGCCGCACCAGGCCCCGCACAGGCAGAGCACCGGCATCCGCCGGGCGAAGCCCGCCAGGAGCGACTTCTGTTCGTCGGTCAGCGCGAACCGCGCGTGCATCGCATCCCAACGGCTCCGCTGCGACGGGGTCGCGTACCGATCGAGGAACGAAGCGTATGACGGGGCTTCCGCGAAGACCTTTGACCAGTCGATCATGGTTCCCTCGGGAACAGGGGAAGCGTGCTCTGGCGCCAGCGGAACGTCCCGGGCGGGTCCTCGGCCGCGTCGTCGGTCGGCGGCGGCGTCGGTGCCGGCACGGGGATATCGGTCCGTTCTTCATAGGCGTAAAGGTCCCGGATGAACTCGTTGAAGTACGCACCCTTCGACGGGGCGTCCATCAGCTCGTCGTAGACCGAGAACGGCACGTCGTAGTAAGTATAGACCCGGTCGGACTGGTTGAGCTCGATCTCCAGGATGCTGCTGACCGGGTCGAAGCCGATCGACCGGATCAGGCTCGAATCAACGGGCTGGCGATCCATCCCGGGCTCCTTCCGCCTGGCGAGATTCGACGAGGCCCCGAGCCGGCCCGGGGACCGAGACGTCTACCCGGCCACACTCCGGGATGTGACGGACGGGCCCTGCGCGGCGGGAGAGCCTTCACCGGCAAGGATCGTGCCGCAATCGTAGGCACCTGCCCTGTCGCGCCCTCGCGAGCCGGCCGGACCCGTCGCGGGTCGGCATTTGATTGTCCCACGGGCGGCCGCCGCCGGTCAAATCCAGCCGAGGGATGCCAGGGCGGCGATGTGCTTGCAATAACTCGCGGGGCCGTCGCCGTTCTCGGCGACCTGGTAAGTCCACTCGGCGCAGTCGCACTGGGTCGCGCCGCCCGCGACCCGGCAGACGTAGTAAGGACCGTCCTCGAGCGGCGGGTTCGGCCGGGTCAACCGCCACTGGATCGGGGCGAGCGGGGTGCCGGCGACCCGCTGGGCGCAGTAGGTCTTGCCGCCGATGACGAGCAGCCGGGCGCGCGGTCGGTCGGCCTCATCGCCACCGCCTTGCTCGCCGAGCGTCATGACGACCAGCGGCGGTTGGCTAACCGCCGCTTCGAGGGTCCGCGTGCCGAGCTCGGCCCGCAGGCGATCCCACGACCGCCGGGCCTCGTTGCAGGCGTTGCGGAAGTGCCAGGCGATCGGGTGGAAGGCGCCATGGACCGCCTCGGCGGCATCGAGGTCGGCGATCGAGACGTCCAGGATGATTCGACCGCGCTGGGCCAGCTCGACGGCCTGGCGCTCGGGGTCGGACTCATCCCGCTGGCGGAGCGGACGCTCACCCGGCCGCGAGCGGGCCGCGGCGGGCTTCTGGACCGTCGGGGTCGTCGCCTTCGACGACGTCCGTGCCGGGACATCCCACGGCGGTCCGATGGGCTCGGCGGGCTCGGCGGGTTCCCACGGCGGGCGGATCGGCGGTGCCGTCGCCCCGGCCGAGGCGGCGGGCTCTCGATCGTTCGACCCGGTCAAGGTCACGGCCTCTATTCCAGGCATCCCGTGCCCTCCCGCCGGGAAAGTCGCGGCACCTCGCGGGCGCCGGGCGAATCCCGTCCTTCCGAAACCGATGATCGGATTCCCTCTTCAGAAGGGGGTACGTCAACCCTCGGCGAACGACGTGAGGTGGACATACTGCCGGGCCAAGGACCGATTCTGCGAATCGCCATCGCCTCGGGTCCGCTCGGGCGCGGCCGCCACGACCTGATAGCCGCGACCCATCCAGGTGATCCTCTGGCCGGATCTCCAGTCGTCCGGCCCGCCGGGCCGCCGGTCCCTGCCGATCAGGCAGACCTCGCGGATCGTCGCCCGTCCTTCCGTCGCGCGGCTCGCGTGAGACTCGGCCGAACGCGACGCCTCCAGCACGATCGCCATGCTCGAACTCCTCCCTGCTCCGCTCCTCGCGGGCCATCCCGGCATCCCAGTGGCCGCTTCGTCCTGACCGCACTCCTGCGAATGCGCCCACTGACCTCTTCGTACACGAGTGTACTGAACCTCATAACGGGAAACAAGTGTCAAGTAATCCCCGACCGGGCATCAGGTTACAGGGCATGCCTGGGTGCCCGCCATCGAGCGCGGCGACCCTGGCGGACCTCCCTTGATCCGCGGCCCGGCGTTCCGCGATCATCGTCGTGCCGGGATCGTGGCGGCCGTCCTGGCCGTCGTGGAACCTGTGTGTCTCCCGGCGATCGGGTGCGAGGTAATCTCTTGCCACGGGGGCGGCATGGACGGAGCGGATGAGCCGGCGAGATCCGAAGCGGGCCGAGGGTTGGCCCGGCGGCTGGGGCTGGCGACGGCGACCGCGATGGTCGTGGGCGAGGTCATCGGCGTGGGGATCTTCCTGACCCCGGCCGAGATGGCACGCAGCCTGGGCTCGCCGGCCTGGCTGATCGGCGTCTGGCTGGTCATGGGGATCAGTGCCCTGGGCGGGGCCCTGACATTCGGAGGGCTGGCGGCGCGGTATCCGGAGGCGGGCGGGATCTACGTCTACCTCCGCGAGACCTATGGCCCGCGCGTCGGATTCCTCTACGGCTGGCTGTCGATGCTGGTGACCGACCCGGGCCTGACGGCCTACCTGGGCGTGGGCCTGGCGACCTATGCGGCGTACCTGGTTCCGCTCTCCGGCTGGGGCGTCAAGGCGGTGGCCGTGGGGGCGATCGCCCTGCTGGCAGGGGTGAACATGCTGGGCGCCTCGATCGGCTCGGGGGTCCTGCGCACCCTTGCCGGGCTCAAGATCGGGCTGCTCGTGTTCCTGGCGTGCTGGGGGTTTGCCTCGGGGAAAGGCGACTGGTCGAATCTCGAGCCGTTCTGGTCGCAGCGCCGGGCGTCGACGCACCGCTGCCGGCGATCGCGGGGGGATTGATCATGGCGTTCGTCTCGCTGGCGGGCTGGTGGGATGTCAGCCGGCTCTCGGGCGAGGTCCGCGACCCGGAGCGCACGATGCCCCGGGCGCTCATGCTGGGCCTGTCGATCGTCACGGCGCTTTATGTCGCGGTCAGCGTCGCGTTCCTGTACCTGGTCGGTCCGGAGCAACTTTCCGCGCACCCGGACGACGAGGGCTTCGCGGCGATGGCGGGGCGGGCACTCTTCGGCCGCCGCGGCGAGGTGGCGTTCGCGGGCGTCGTGGTGATCTCGGTGGCCGGCAGCCTGGCGGCCGTGCTGATGGCCTTCCCCCGGGTGTATTATGCGATGGCGCGCGACGGGCTGTTCTTCGCGAGCTTCGCGGCCGTCAACCCGAGGCGCGGGGCGCCCGTTCGGGCGATCGGCATGCAGGCCGTGCTCGCGATCGTGCTGGCGTTGTTGCTGGATTCCCCGGAGAAGATCATCGCCTTCTTCATGGTCCCGACGCTGCCCTTCCTGGCCCTGGCCGTCGCCGCCGTGTTCGTCCTGCGTCGCCGGGCCGCGCGGCGGGGCGAGCCCGGGGTTGCGGTCCCGGGTTATCCCGTCGCACCCTTGCTGTTCCTCGTCCCCGTGGTGATCGTGATCGTCTTGCAGGTGATGAGGGACCCGAGATCGGCGGCACTTGCGCGGGCCTCGTCGCGGCGGGCCTGCCCGCCTCGCTGCTGATTCCGGCGTTGCGGCGGCGGGCGACCTCCGCGGACAATCGATCGTCCGAGCCGGCGTCAACGCGTCCCGATAAACCCTGACAGCTCAGCCGAGGACTACACGATGGCCTGGATCCGAACGACACCCCTCGAAGGAGAAGAGACCGCGGTCGAGAAGGCGATGATGGACCAGCGCGGGCTGTATCCTCTGGAATACGCGCAGCCGGTCCAGGAGCTCGACGAGGGAGTGCCGGGGATCGTCGCCTCGCATTCGCTGATCCCGCAGGCGCTTTTTCACGCGTTCTCGACCTTCGGCGCCTTGATGTCGCCCGACCTCCCACTGTCGCGCCGGCAGCACGAGATGATCGCGACGATGGTCTCGCTGACCAACAAGTGCCATTACTGAATTGTCTCTCACGCAGAGTTTCTGCGTCGGGTGACACTGGATGACGCGCTCATCGAGGCGCTTCGCGAGGATTACACGAAGGCCCCGATCACCGGGTCGGAGCGAGTCATGATCGACTACGTGGTCAAGCTGACGAAGGACGCGACCCACGTCTCGCCCGAGGATCACGACCGGCTGCGCACGGCCGGCTTCGACGATCGAGGGATCCTCCAGATCACGCTGATCGCCTCGTGGTTCAACTACATCAACCGCGTCGCCGATTCCCTGGGGGTCGGGCGATCGTAATGCCCTTTCAACCGGGCGGGCCGGGCGACGACACCATCGCGGAAGGGCATGCGGCTTGCAGAGATACTCGGACCGGGGAATCCCCGTTCCATGTTTCCAGGAGCCGATCCATGACGGTCCCATTCGGTGGCAAGGTGAAGGTCCGCTCCGTCGCCGCGAGCCTGGCGATCGCGATGGCGATCGCGCCGGGATGCCGGGAAGAAGATCGCGCGTCATCGGCCAGCCCGGCCAACCCGGTACCCCGGGCCGACCTCGGCCGGCCGGTTCAGCCGCCGTCCGAGAAGGGCAAGGGCGGCGGGACGACGGGGACCTCGAACGTCGAGAAGGACCTGCGCAAGGACCTGGGCTCGCCGGTGATCAAGCCGGACGCGCCCGCGTCCACGCCACCCGCCGCCGGGCCCGGCCAGCCCTGATCGAGGTCATGACGTGCGGGCTTTGGTCTTGATCTGGCTCCCGCCGATCGCCGCGAGCCCGGCGGCCACCTCGCTCATCGCCTCGGAATCGACGAGCGTCCGGGCATTTCCCGAGGAATTGCCCGCATCACCGACCGCGGCGAGCCGCACCGTCACCTTCGACCGAGCGGTCGTGATCACGACCGAGGCCGCCGAGCGGAGCACGGACGGGCTCGAGGACCGGCCCGGAGACGTCGCCGTCGTCCCAATCGATGCCGGAGGATTCGCGGCCTGGCCGCCGGCGAATCCGAGCTGGCCCTGCGCGATGGCCGCCCCGCCGCTGGCGGGCGCCAGGCCGGTCACCGAGGCGCTGCCGGTGAGCTGCAGCTCGTCGATCACCAGGGCGGCCTGCGAGAGCTGGGCGGAGCCGCTCACCGAGAGCGACGCGGAGGGGGCAAAGAGCGCCCCGCCGTCCAGGCCGAGGACCGCGTTGCCGGTTATCGCGAGGGGCTGAGTGTTGCCATACGGCTGCAAGATGGCGATCCCCAGGTCGAATCCGGTGTCGGGGGGAATCAGTTGGACGCTGCCGGAGCCCGTGATCGTGATGGGGCCGAAGGTGCCGCCGGGGTAGGGGAAGTTGCTCCCGGAGTTGTCGATCAGCACACCGTCGCCGGTGAATGGGTCGAACGGTCCTCCGCCGGCGACCTTGACGCTGCCGTTGCCGGATACCTTGAGGCCGCCGCCGGCCAGGACATAAATGCCGGGGTTGAGGATCAGATGCGCCGAGGCCGAGACGCTGATCCGGTTATAGACGCCCGGATTGATCGTCAGCGTGGAGTTGCCGCCCAGGTTCACCGAGCCGAGGACGGGCCCCGGGCCCGGCTCGGGCAGACCGGCCAGGAAGTCGGGCTGATACGCGATGCCCGTGACGGGCGTCGGTGTGAGCGTCGGCGAGCCGGTCGCCTTCACGCCGCCGACGACCCCGATGCCCCCGGCTGCGATCCGGGCGCCGCCGCTGGCGGTCAGGGCATTCTGCGCGCTCGAGTCTACGACCACGCTGCCGGGGACCGAGATCCGCCCACTGCCCGAGAGGTTCAGCGCCGGCGGCCGACGGATCCAGGACGAGGATCGAATCCAGCACGGTCGCCGTCGCCGCGTTGGAAAGGCTCGGGTTGAGTTCCGCATCGCCGAAATAATAGGCGGTGATCGTCGAGCCGCCGAGCGGCAGCGGGATGTCGATCGTCGCCGATCCGCCGGACAGGAAGACCGTACCCAGGTCAGTGTCGTGGGTATCGTCGAAGAAATCGACGACGCCGGTCGGCACGTCCGGGCCGGGCCCGCTCCCCTGGACCGTGGCGTGTAGGGCCACCAACTGGTCGAAGCTCGACGCCAAGGGCGAGATCGTCAAGGTCGTCGCGCTCGAATACCCCGAGGCATTCAGCGTCAGGTAGCCGGTGCTGGGGGCGAAGGAGCCGTTGCCGGCGTACGTGACGAGGAACAGGTTGCTGCCGCGCGACGGCAGCGCGAACGTCAGGGTGGCGACGCCATTCGAGAGCTTCGCCTTACCCAGGTCGACGCCGGTGGCCGTGTCAACGAAATCCACGCTCCCGGTAGGCTTCACTGCCCCGGCCGCGACGGTGGCCGTCAGGGTCACCGACTGGCCGTAGATCAACGCCGTCCCCGGCCCGGCCACGGTGGTGGTCGTGGTTGAGCGGGCGGACGGCTCGAGCATCTTGATCGCGCCGACGGCGTCGATCAGCCCGTAACCGGCCTGCGGATCCCAGCGACCCGCCGGGCACCGTTCATCGGCCGGGCCGACGCGATCAGGTCGCCGCGGACCTGCGCGGGCGTCAACGAGGGCGCGACCTGCAACATCAGGGCGGCCACGGCCGCGGCGTCGGGCGCGGCCTGCGAGGTGCCGAAGAACGACGGCAGGCCCTGCTGATCCGCCGGCACCAGGTCGGTCGCGGTCGTCGCCTCGCCCGGGAACAGCGGCTCGGTGGTGTCAACGATCCCGCCAGGCTCGAAGAACGTCGTCGTGCCGCCGTCGGGCGCCGTGATGATGGGATTCTGGACGACCCGCGGGGTCGTGGGGGTGCCCTGGATGCTCAGATCGTAGATCGCCGGCCCGGAGGCGCTGAAGGGCTCGGACTCCAGGGGATTCTGGCCCAGGTAAGGGGCAGCCGCCCACCACGGCATGGCGCCCACGCCGATCGTCGCCGCCGCCGTGGAATGCCCGAATGACGTGGGATACGAGGTCCCCCCGGCGGAGCCGAACTCCTGGCTGATCGACAGCGCCGCGTTCGTGTCGTTGTAGCCGGCGATCTCGACGTGCCCGGGGTTCGGCCCGGAGAGGACGTGGATGGCGAGATAGTAATTCCCGGGCGAGGGGATGACGATCCCTTGCCACGGCATCTGCATCGCGACGTTGTTGATGTTCTGGTCGGCCCCGACGACGACCTGACCGCTGGAATTCAGGACCTCGATGTCAACGTCGGACGTCACCCGGCCCGTCGCCCCCGCCGGCTCCTGCGCGGCGAAAGGCTGGTCGTACTCGAAGGTCAATTGCGCGCCGTTGATATAGGTCGTAATGGGCAGCTCGAGCGTCGTCCCCCCGGTGGGGTTGAAGTTCATGAACGTGCCCGAGCCGATCCCCGGGATCGTCGCCGACGCCGCGCGGAAGGTCGAACAGGTAGCCGGAGTCGGGGCCATCGTTGCCGGCGGCACTGAAATAAGACACGCCCTGCGCCGTGACGGCGTCGACCGCCTGGGCGACCAATCCGTCCTGGAACATCGGCTCGTCGCCGTATCCCAGGTCGTCGACGATGATCTTCGACCCCGCAGCGGCGAGGGCCTGGACGTTCTGGGCGAACGAGAGCTCGCCAAGCGAGCCCGTCGCGAATTCGAGGTTCGCGC
Source organism: uncultured Planctomycetota bacterium (assembly GCA_963771445.1). GTDB lineage: Bacteria > Planctomycetota > Planctomycetia > Isosphaerales > Isosphaeraceae > JAKAUH01. Next base: position 676,109 of record CAVYTQ010000014.1, read on the forward strand.
CCGGGGCAATGTCATGGATGCTCTCCAGCATCGCCCGGCCTTCGTCGTCCGATCCCGGCGGCCCGTCCTGGATTACGGTCACGGGGTTGTTCGGGTTGAGGTCGCCCGTCGCATATGACGCCGCCAGGCCACCGTCGTACTGGTTGACGCTGTCCGACACGACGCCCACCGTGACTCCGGTCCCGGTCACGCCGGACTGGGCCCGGGCGGCGTCCGCCTGCATCGCGGTCTCGGCCTCGTTGTAGGCGATCCCGTGATACTCGGCGCTGGTGGTCGGCGTGTACATCGGCTCGCCGCTCATCACCTGGGGCATCCGCGCGAGCGTGGGCAGATCGCCCACCGGGAGGAACCCGTCGAACCAGCCCATAGTCGGCGCTCGAGGTCGTGACCTGCATGCCCAGCCCCTCGAGGCCGGCGACGAACGAATCGAAGTCGCCCCCGAGGCTCTTGACCTGCATCCCCACCAGGCCGTTTACGAACTCGATCCTGGGGAACCGCGACGCGAGCGAAGCGGAGTTCGCGACGGCCGCTCCACCTCCGCCGGCGACGGCCGCTCCACCACCGCCCTCGACGGCCGATCGATAGATGGAAACGAGGTCAACCCCCAGGTCGGCCATCGGGCCGTTCTGGGCATCGAACAGGTTCGTATCGGTCGGCGACCAGATCGGCGCGGGGACCGCCGTCGAGATCGTCGTCCCGCTCAGCAACCGCCTGGACTCGAGGGTCTCGATCCGGGGCCGCGCCTGCCGTCCCGCATCCCCGCGACTCCGCCGAACATCGGCCCCGAGGCGACGATTCCGCCCATTCCTGCTGCCCATCACGTGGGATCCCCATAGTCCGAAGCCAGCCCCGCACCGACGGGACGACACGTCTCCGCCCGGGCAAAGGGACGTCCACCAACCTGGTGCCCCGCGCGCCTGGCGATTCGCTCCATCGCATTCGGGTATCGATGCGCGAGGAGCGAACCGGGTGCGGTGCGACCCGCATGTCTCGGTAAAACCCGCGGCCGAAGGCGGGCACTCTCCTCGGATGGGTCCCGGAAGATTCGCCTCGACCGATGCCATGGACCCGGGCCAGAGAAGAGACCGGCCGGGCCAGGCAGCGATCCGCCGGCACGCGGATCGACGGTGATGTCAGGGAACGAGCGAACGTTCCTACTCAACTCTACCTGGAGTAAGTCATCGAGGTGGAAGGACGAACCAGATGGGTCGCCGAGTCACGGCCTCGAAAGGCCAAACGGCGAGGCCAGCCGTCCATCACCGGCGAGTACCCTACATTAGGCTGCACTGGAATGCAAGCGATTGGTTTGATAAAGATGATCTTTTGGGTTTCCTGGCGCAATCGGGCAAGGCCCCCGAGGCCCATTTGAGTGATCCTCATGCGGTTCGACGTCAACTCGTACGACCCGATGACCCTGCGCGAGGTCGGCAAGAACCTCGGCCTGACCCGCGAGCGCGTCCGCCAGCTCGAGGGCCGGGCGCTTGGCAAGCGCATCAACGCCCTCCGCGAGACGACCGGGCCGTCGGCAGGTCAGGGCGCCGGGCGGTCGTTTAGCTCACAGTCAAACCACCACCGTCCGGTCCCCGACCTATTCGGTCAGGTTGCTGTGTAGCTCCCGATCCGTGCGGCATCGGCCCGCCCGATCGCCGGCAGGAGCCATCTCCCACAGCGGACCGGGCCCGTTCCCCGTTCGGCGCGGGTCTCTGACCCCGCCGCGGCCGGGACCGACAGGTCTCCACCCGCCCGTTCCGCCCGCCCGGGAGACCTGGCGGTCGCGCCGTCGGCGGGGTCGGAGACCCGCGCCGAACACAGAACACGGAACACACGGTCGGTCCGGCCGGGTCCGATCCGTCCGACGCGATCGGTCCGGACCGAACCGATCCGGACTGGTCCGGACCGGGTCCGCGGTCGGTGGATTTCGGTCCTGCTTCCTTATGCAACCCACGTGTTACGCGCTCGAGCTTATGAACTTCGCGGCATCGCTCACGACGGAGAAGCCGCGGCTAATCCGACCTTTCGCGGTGGATCGATGGACCCGGCGAGGCGAGAGGTGAGGCTTCCGGACCGGAAGCTAGCGGTGAAGCTCAGGTCAGGTGTCGTACACAATGCGGTTCATGAATCCGACCTGGGCGAAGGTCGGCTGGTATTCGAGCGGCACCAGCTCGGTCAGGGTGGGCTTCACAGACTCCGATGGATTCGACAACTGCCCGACGACCGCCTTCTGCCAGCTCTCGGCATCCTCGCCCAGCGACTTGCCGGTCGCGTAGCTCGCGACCGAGATGACCAGCTCATTGAAGTGCCGGCGCTCGTCGTTGACCGACTTGATCTGCGAGAGATCCGCCTGGAGCTGGGCCTCCGCGAACGCCGATTCCCGCTGGGCCTCCACGAGCATCTCCGTCGCCGAGAACTGGACCACGCCCGTCGTCTCGAACGCCAGGTCCTTCGAACCCGGCACCCCCCGAAGTGCGCAACCGGGCCCAGGCTCCGGGTGATGACCGGCATCCCGGACCGGTCGTAGGAGATAACGTCGCCCGGCCCGGGCACGACGTTTGGCGGCGGTGGCGGCGCGTAGAACCTCGCCACGTTGAACTTTTCCCCCTCGACGAACAACACGCCGGGCGAGCCGGGTCCGCCGACGTGCTTCACCTCGTACTTGAACGTGCGCTGGAACAGGCCGACGAGCAGCCTGAGATAGTCGGCGCTCGGGCGCCCCCTCAGGATCTCGGTCGCCCGCCGCCGGACCTCGGGCGTCTGTCCGTAGACGGCGAGCATCGCCAGCACCTTCGTGGCCAGCGCGTTGTCGATCCGGTCGAGCACTGGATCAGCAGATCCTGGTCCGGCGGACTACCGGCGAACTCGCGATAAAGCGCCGGAATCGCCGTCGGGTCGGTGATCGCTTCAAATCCCGCCTGGGCCAGCTCGCGCTTCCTGGGTCCATTGCCGCCGTGGATGTCCTTGTGGATCTTCTTGAGTTGGGGGAGCCAGACGCGCTCGTCCTTCTTCTGCTCCTCGACCTCGGCGATCTGGGCGTCGGTCATCCAGCGGCTGCCATATTTCTTGAAGCCGAGCTTGCGCCAGGCCGCCTCGCGGCGGGGGTCCATGCGGATGACCTGGGCGTAATGGGCCTCGGCCTCGGCCTTCAGGCCGTGCTCCTCGCACCACATCGCCAGCTTCGACTCGCCGGCGACGTTGTGCGGCGTCCTGGCCCTGAGTGCGTTGTACTCGGCCATTGCCTCGCCCGAATCCCTGGCGGGCTCGGCCTTTGCCTTCGCGGCGGGCTTCCGCTCGGCCTTGCTTTCGGCCGGCCCGGCGCTGGGTCTTGCGGCGGGCTTCCTGTCGCCCCCCAGCATCGACGATGTCCGAGGAGCGGCCTGCCCGGTCATCGCCAGAAGGATCGCGGCGGCACCCAGAGAAGAGATCACAGTGATGGCCCTCGTCGATCTGCCCCGGGCGCCGGCGGTCGGATGGCGTGGTCGCCGGCCGGCCCGTGAGCGGTCCCTGAATCTTCCCTCCAGGACTGGGCGTAAAATCCGGCGGGAGTGTCACGCGAGTCGCATCGAATTCTTGATCGGGAGCAGGCCCGGCGGCCGGTCGCCGCGGGCAAGTTCACTGGCGGAATCGGCCCGAAAGGCTATCCTGGAAGGTGACGTCGGGAGGACGGCCGGGCCCGGGACATGTCGGACGCAGGCAGGATGATCGGAACGTGAAGACCTTGGTGCGGATCGGGGGCTGGCTGGCGCCCTACCGGGGCCGGATGATCGGGGCGACGGTCCTCACAGCGGTGGCCTGCCTGTTCAACCTGCCGGTGCCATTGCTGGTGCAGGCGATGGTCAACCGCGTGGCCACGCAGGGACAATGGGGCGCACTGCCGGTGTACTCGGCGCTGCTGCTGGGCGTCTTCGCGGCGCAGGCGGTGCTCGGCTGGCTGAACAACCTGCTCATCGGCCGGATCGGCCAGGGGGTCGTCCGCGACCTGCGGCACCACCTGGGCGAGCGGCTGCACCAGGTCGGCCTGGAGTATTACGATCGCACGCCGACCGGCGCGATCATCGCGCGGGTGATGGACGATGTCGGCGCGATCTCGGTCTTCGTGACGGGCCAGACATTCACGATCCTCACCGACCTGGGCACGACGCTGGCGATCACCGCGCTGTTGTTGTCGCGCGACTGGGTGCTCGCGGCGGTGGTGCTGGCGGTTGCGCCCCTTTTCGCCCTCAACTTCCGCCATTTCATGGGCCGGATCCGGGGCACCAACGCGGTCGTCCGCGAGAAGATGGACCGGCTCTTCGGCGAGCTGAAGGCCAAGCTCGACGCGACGATCGTGATCAAGGCGTGCGCACGCGAGCCGGCGGAGATCGCCGAGTTCGCCGGCGCAGCTCGACGACGCGCACGGGCCCCGGGTGCTCGAGAGCCGCCTGGGCGCGGCGTTCTCGAACATCAGCGTGCTGATCGGCGGCGTGGGCACGGCATTGGTCTTCGCCGCCGGGGCGATGGAGGTGCTGCGGGGCCGGATGACGCCCGGCGGCGTGGTCGCGACCGCCGCGCTGGCGGCGATGATCTTCGGCCCGGTAGCGCGGCTGGCCGACCTGGCCTATGTCTTCGAGCAGACGGCCGCGAGCGTCGACCGCCTGGGCGAGATCCTCGACCTCGAGCCGGACGTCCGCGAGCCGGCCCCCGGGGCGGAGCGCGTCCTGCCCGGCGCGGGCGGTCGGGCGGTCGGCGCCGTCACCTTCGACCGGGTCGGATTCGGCTATCGGAGCGGCCAGCCGGTCGTGTGGGACATCCGCCTGGACGTCGAGCCGGGCATGAAGGTCGCGCTGGTGGGGCCGACCGGCTGCGGCAAGAGCACGCTGATCAACCTGCTGATGCGTTTCTACGACCCGACCTGGGGCGAGGTCCGGCTGGACGGCGTGCCGATCCGCGACCTGCCGACGCGGGTCCTGCGCGGCGCAGATCGGCGTGGTGCTGCAGGAGCCGGTGGTCTTCCGGATGAGCCTGGCGGACAATATCCGCTACGGAGCCCCCGAGGCGGGCGACGACCGCGTCGAGGCCGCCGCCCGCGGGGCGCTGGTGCACGATTTCGCCCTCGGCCTGCCCGAGGGCTATGCCACGATCGTCGGCGAGGGCGGATACAAGCTCAGCCAGGGCGAGCGGCAGCGGCTGGCGATCGCGCGGGCCTCTGCAAGGAGCCCGCGCTGGTGGTCCTCGACGAGGCGACCAGCTCGCTGGACACGCCGAGCGAGGCCCTGATCCAGTCGGCGCTGGCGAATCTGCTGAGCGGGCGGACCGCGTTCATCATCGCGCACCGGCTGTCAACGATCACCGACGCCGACCGGATCGTCGTGATGGACGGCGGCCTGATCGTGCAGGTGGGGACCCACGCCGAGCTGCTGGCCGAGCCCGACGGCCTGTACAGGCGGCTCTGCGCACGGCAGTTCGGCGAGCCCGGCCTGGGCGATCCGCCGGTCGTGATCCCGACGCTCCGCACCGACCCGGTCGCCTTCACCGGCCCCCACCGCCGGGCCGACCCCGCGTCACCGAGAGGTGCAGTCCGCTCGGGCGGGTAACCCGCGTCGGGCGCCTTTTTTACGCCTTCCGGTGCATCCGCCGCAACCGGCCAATTCCGTGTGCCCTTCCCATCGCTTTGAACGCACTCCAGGATGCCCGCCCTGGCCCATCCTGACTCCGAGGGCGCGGCCGGATATCATCGATCCGGCCGATAGAGGTTCCTCGTGCCGATTCGCGACCGGACGCGAGTCGAGGCCGGCGATTTCCACCACTCTAGCCAATGCTCGGTGGTGGAGGTCGCGTGCGTCCTCAACGGGAGACTTCTCGCTTAACGCCGCCGTGGCGAGCGGGGTGCCGACCGATCCGCGGAGGCACCGACGGCCCCCTTATCCGCCCTCGTCGGGCACCTTCTCTTCCCGGGGCCTAGCGGGAGGGGTGAGTGATCAGGCGCTCGGATCGAGCCGGAATCGGCGCCTGGCGGCGCCTGGCGGCAGGATTTCGCCGCCGCAACCGCCCGGTCGTGCGGGTCGTGACGATTGCGCGGCGCCGCCCGGCCTGACGAAACACCCGGAGAGGGATCAGGGATCCGGGGCGAGCGGGCCCGCGCGGTGGTGTTGAGCGAGGAGTGTCCATTTTCCTGTCCGGGTGATGACCGAGCGGTGTCGCCGCTCATCGTCCCCGAATCGCCGCTCGCGCCAGCTCGTCGCTCGCTTGTACGGTCGCCCGGAGCCAGCCGCAGCACCTGCTCCCAGACCGCGACCGCCTCGCTGATCCGGCCCGAGTCCTTGAGCGCATAGCCCAGGTTGAGATACGTGGCCGGGTAACAGGGGCGGACACGGAGCGATTGTCGGTAAGCTTGCACGGCCTCGTCGTAGCGCCGGGTGCGCAAGAGCAGCGTGCCCAGGTTGTGATAGGCCGAGGCGTCGGCCGGGTCGCGGTCGATCAGCGCCTTCGAGCGCCCGCTCCGCCTCGTCGGGCGTGCCGTGCTCGAACAGGAACTGGCAGCGGACTCGCAACGTCTCTGGGTCGTCCGGACATTCCCCGATCGCCCCGTCGAGCTCCGCGCGTGCGTCCTCGACACGGCCGGCCAGCAGCGCCAGCCGGTGCTTCAGCAACCGGCCTTCGACCCGGGTGGAATCACCCGCCACCATGCCGTCGGCCAGGGCCTCGGCCTCTTCCAGCCGCCCGCCGCGGGTGAGCGTATCGCCCAGCCCGCGCCAGGCGGCGCGGTAGGCCGGGCATCTCCTCGACGACCCGCCGCCATTGCCTTTCGGCCTCGGCGAAGTCGCCCATGTCGCCGGCGACCACCGCCAGGTTCTGCCGCGCCTTGAAGCCGCCCAGCCCCCGGTCCACGCTGGAGAAATGGCGGTCGTCGCGCTGGTTCAGGACGTCGAGATACGCCCGGCGGGCCTCATCCAGTCGCCCGAGCTCGTGCAGCAGCACGCCCTCGCGGAACCGCAATTCGGCGTCGCGCGGGAACAGCCCCGCCCGCGCCGGCAGATCTCCAGCGCCTCGTCGCGGTGATCCTGCCGCATCTCGGCGTAGACCAGCAGCGCGTACGCCTTGCGCAGGTGCGATTCGTCGGGATTCGACCGCGCGATGCTCCGCTTCAGGTAGTCCGCCGCCTCGGCGAACTGCGATGCGTGCGCATGCGTCATCCCCAGGTTGAACAGAGTGAACGGGTGCTCGGGCCGCTCGGCCAGCTCCAGCCGCAGCAGCCGCATGTCGCGAACCCTCTTCCGCTCCTGCGCCGGCGGGCTGGGGTCCGAGCCCGAATGCACCACGTACACGTCGGTCCAGGCGACCTCGCCCCCGAGTCGGCGGATCGCCGGCAGGATCTGCTCGTGAATCCGCCCGTCGAACCGCAGGTCCGGGCGGTTGCGGAACAGCTTGACGTGGTCGACGACCGTCACATCCGGGTCCCCGTCGCCCGACTCGCCCCCTCCCGGGCAATGCACCTGCATCACGAACCCCAGCACCCTCGGGTCGGGATGGCCGTCGATCAGCATGCGCAGCCGACGGCCGCACTCGGGCGGGATCGTGTCGTCGGAATCCATCCAGAACAGCCATTCCCCCCGCGCATGCCGCAGCGACTCGTTCCTGCGCGGCCGAGAAGTCGTCGCACCAGGGGAAGTGGAACAGCCGGCCGCCGTAGGACTCGACAATCCGGGGCGTCTCGTCCACCGACCCGGTATCCACGATCACCATCTCGTCGACCCACGGCCGGATGCTCTCCAGGCACGCCGGCAATGTCCGGACGAGTCGCGGACGATCATGCAGAGCGACAGCCGGGGCCTGCGCATGGACCAGCATCAGGCCGCCCTCGGGCGCCAGCCTGCGACCGCCCATTCCCGCGTGCGCTCGCCCTGGGCAGGCATCGGATAGCCGGCCCGCGACGCCGACCTCGATCCACCGTCCGCCCACTTCGCGCGGAACCGCCGGTGGTTCTCGGCCATGAGCGTCCCGACGTCGACCCCGCTGCCCAGGAACGTCCGGCCGCCGAAGTGGTGGACGAAGGCGTCCGCGGCGATCACGGCGCGGTAGCCCGCCCGATTCGCCCGCAAGGAGTAATCGTCGTCCTCGAAGCAGCCGACGCCGAACTGCTCGTCCAGCAGCCCGATGGCATCGACGACTTCGCGGCGGATCAGCAGGCAGAAGCCCACCAGCCGGTTGACCTCCAGCAGCACCCCGGCGTTGGCCTTGCCCCAGTCCCAGGCGAATCCGTCCAGGTCGGCCAGGTCGTCGTAACGCGCCTCGACCTGCTGCGGGCCGCTGACGCAGTTGGAGCACGGCCCGACCAGCCCGATCGCCGGGTCGGCGTGGAGCGCCCGGAGCATCCGACCGAGCCATCCCGTGGTCACCACCACGTCGTTATTGAGCAGCAGGATCTGGCTCCCCGTCGCCGTGGCCATCCCCTGGTTGGCCGCCGCGGGGAACCCGCGATTGCCGTCGTTGGCGATCAGCCGCACGCCCCCGAGCGCCCGCAGGTATTCCACGGTCCCGTCGGTCGAGGCGTTGTCGACGACGATCAGCTCGTACGGCTCGTCCGTCCGGTGGCGGATGCTGTCGAGGCATTTCCGGGTGTAGTCGAGCTGATTGTGGGTCACGATCACGATCGAGGTGACGCCGTGGTCGGGCGTCGCGACCGGTCGGGCGACGGCCAGGTACTGGTAGGCGAAGAACTCGTCCGCCTCGGCGTCGCCGAGCCCCACCACCTGGAGCCGGCCCGAACGCACCTCGCCCGGCCGGCGTTCGTCGGGGTCATCCGCCGGCGAGCCGACCCACCTCAGCTCGTCCACCACGAACCCGGCGCGGTGGAAGAGCTTCTCCAGCTCGCGACGGGTGAAGAATCGCAGGTGCGTCCGGTCGAGCAGGCCCGCCGGCTCGTAGGTCCAGTTGCCCTCGAGCAGCGACCGGACGACGCTGTGATGGCGGACGTTGGGCACGCTCGCGATCAGCCGTCCGTCGGGCGCCAGCCAGTCGCGGGCCATCCGGAGGATCCGCTCGGGCTCGCGCAGGTGCTCCAGGACGTCCGCGCAGACGATCGCGTCGAACGACCCGGGCGGGAACTCCGGCGCGAGCCGCTCGACGTCGCCCACCAGCACCTCGTCGATCCGCCCCCGCGCCACGGCCGCGGCTCCCTCATCGGCCTCGATGCCGACGACCTCGGCACCCTGCCTGGCCTTGATCGCCGCACCCAGCCCCGCCGCCCCGCAGCCGATGTCGAGGACCCGCCGCGCCGTCATCGGCACCAGCGCCAGCACCTCGGGCCGCACCAAACCGAAGTAGAATGGATCAACCGTCGGCCCACCGGCCTCGATCAGCGGCGAGGCAAAGGAAAAAGGGGACTGGCTCCCGGCCGCGTCGCCATCAGTCTCGACCCCCGCCGAAGTCAGGCCGGGTGCCTGTCCCCTTTTTTCGTGAGGGGCAGCATCGCTTACCGCCTCCCCTGCCGCCGAAGTCAGGCCGGGTGCCAAGTCAGGCCGGGTGCCTGTCCCCGTTTTCCGTCGGGAGAACCTTCGCCCGCGGCATCGACCACCTCCAGGCGAGCGGCAGGAGGCGACTGCCGCCGACAATCAACGCGCACCACCGTCCGCCCCAGCGCCTCCTCGGCTTCGCGCAGCAGTCGCTCCATCCGGTGCCGATAGGTGTGCTTTTCGATGGCCTCGGCCCGGCCAGCCGCCGCGACCCGCTCGCGGGCCTCGTCGCGGCCGAGGTAGAAGGCCAGCTTGTCCAGCAATTCCTCGGCGTCGCGATAGGTCGCCAGGTGCACGCCGTCGCGGAAGTGCTCGCCCTGTCCGTTGTCGGCCAGATCGTTGGTCAGCAGCATCGAGCCGCAGGCCACCGCCTCGAAGACCCGCATGTTGACGTCGTTCCGAATGCTCCGGTTGAACGCCGTCCGCGCCGCCGAATACTCGCGGGCCATCTCGTCGAAGTAGGCGTTGCCGATGAACGACCGGGGATAGCGGCGGCGGATCAGCGCCAGCAGCTCGGCCCGCGGGCCGGGGAAGACATTGCCGACGAACGCCGCATCATATTCCTTCGGCACATCCTGCCGGGCGTGGATCTCGGGATCGCACGCCAGCGGCAGCCATTCCGCCGTGCCGATCCCCGCGGCACGAAGCTGTTCGGCCCCGTCGCACTGGGCGGCGAAGACCAGGTCGCTGCCACGGGCCTTCTGAAGGCAGCCGCGCGAACCCGACATGGGTGTCGATCGCCCACCAGGCGGCCGGCCGCAGCTCGTGCGGCAGCGTGTACTCAAGCCCATCATCGACGTTCAGGTACAGGTCGAAGCCCTCGCGGGGGATCGCCGCGAGTTCGTCGGGCCGGAAGTGGGCCATCTCGACGAGCGATTCCAGGGCGCGCCGGCAGTACAAGCCCGTCGTCTCGGGCCTGGGCCGGTCGTCATAGATGAGCGCGACGCGACGGATCTCCATGGCCGAGCCTCATGATCTGAAGTAGGTCAGGCTTTCTAGCCTGACGCCGACCCATGATCTAATGTAGGTCAGGCTTTAGCCTGACACCGAGCCGCCCCGGACCGTACCGGGCCCGCGTCAGGCTAAAGCCTGACCTACGTGGACTCCGCACCGGCCGGCCGGCGTTGGGCTCTCTTGTCTGATGCCGACCCGCTCCGAACCGTACCGCCCGACCCGTGTCAGGCTAGAAAGCCTGACCTACTCGGAACCGCCAGCAACGGCCGCCAGTATCGATCGATCACACCCGGCCAGGTGAATTCCTCCTCGAACCGTCTCCGCCCCGCCAGTCCCATCCGCCGGCGCAGCTCGGGGTCATCCAGCAGCCGGGCGATCTGGCGGGCCAGGTCCGCAGCGTCGCCGGGCTCGAACAGCAGCCCGGTCAGCCCGTCGGTGACCGTGTACGGAACCCCGCCGATCCGGCTGGCGATGACAGGGAGCCCGGACGCCATCGCCTCGACCGACGTGATACTGAGCCCGTCCTGTGCGATCGTGGGCACGAGGCAGATATCGGCGGCCCGGTAGTGGCGGGGCAGCTCGTCCTGCGAGCACCAGCCGACCGACCGCGTGAATTCGTCAATCCGCCCCGGCCCCGGCGGGGTGAACGTGACCACCAGCTCGAAGTCGGATCGCGTCTGGCTCAGCAGCCGGCACGCCTCGTGCGCGACATGAAAGCCCTTGATGAACTCTCCGGCCACCGCTGCCATGAACAGCGAGACGACCGGTTTGTCCGCAGGACGTTCGCGAGGCTCATCGGGCGGCGGCCAGGGAAACCGCGCCGGGTCCAGGCCCCACGGTACCACCCGCACGCAGTTTGAGAACGGCTCGAGCATGGCCGCCGTGAGCGGGTTGAGCGCTAGCCCGGATATTTCACACGGCCGCCAAGCGTCCCGGTCGGGCATCCCATAAACGGAACCCGCTGTGTTGCCCGCGAGCAGCCGCCCTGATCGGTCGCGGGGCGCGCAGTTCCCCCTTTCCCCCGCTCAGCGAGGGCCGGGCGCACTCCGGCTTTCACCGCGCTCAGCCGACTCCCGCCCTCTCGTGGATGGATGCGCTCGTGACGCGATCAACGACCGCTCGGAAAAGATCTCGGAACGGGTAGCTGGTCGCCAGGTGCAACACCACGCGCCGAGCGGTCACCACGACCCTCGCTGCCACCTTGAACAGCTTGAGCCGAATCGTCCCCACCTGCGCGTGCTCCAGGTCCGTCCCCGGCAACGCCGTTCGTCGCAGCGTCTGGATCAGGATGTAAGCCACCGAGCTCAAGAGGAGGCGGAACTGATTGGCCAGGAACCGGTGGCAACTGGTCCGGTCGGCGAACAGGTCCAATTGCTGCTCCTTGATCCGGTTCTCCATGTCGCCCCGCTGGCAGTAGACGTCCTCGTAGAGTTCCTGGGGATCACCCGGCACGTTGACTGTGATGAACCTCGGGTTGGGTCCCTGGGCCGTGCGCTCGGCCTTGACAATCACTCGTCGCGGTCGGTCCCAGCTCCCGGCCTGGTAAGCGAACGAGCCGAAGATCCGCTGTGGCTGGCCCGTCTTCCGGAATTGGCGTTCGGCCCGCGCGACCCAGTCGGCGGCCAGGCGCTCCAAGGCGGGGTTGCGAGCCAGGCCCAGCACGTAGCCGACCCCGTTGGAATCGCACCACCGCATCAGTCTCCAACGGCAAAAGCCGCTGTCGGCCCGGAAGGTGATCTTCACATCGGGCCAGGCATGACGGAGCCGCCGTACCAGTAACTTCAAGAGCGCGCGGCTGTGCTTGCTGGCGTCGATCTTGCTCGGCCGCAGGTAGGCCGTCAGCAGTTCGTCGCCGCAGAAGACATAGAGAGGCAAGTAGCAATAATTGTCATAATAGCCGTGGAAGAAACGTCCCTCCTGGTGGCCGTGCACGGGATCGTCCGTGGCGTCGAAATCGAGGATCAGGTGCTCCGGCGGCCGGGCATGAGACGCGATGAACTGGTCGACCAGGACCCCGGCGATTTGGACCAGGGTCTTACGCTCGATACGGTTCTCCAGGCGGCAGAGGGTCGGAGGGGAGGCGAGTTTCCGCTCCTCGTCGGGGACGACCCCCGCGGCCAGTTGGAGGGCGGGGTCGGCTCGCAGGGTCTGGTGGTCGTTGAGGTCCTCGTAGCCGAGGGCGATGGCCACGACCCGTTGGGCGATCATGGTCCGCTGGTCATGGACGATGAAGATGGGATCTCTAGGGTCCGGGATCGCCGCGTTGACGGCGTCGAACAGGCCGGTGCTCTCGCCGACCTCGCGAAGGAGGATGGCCCCGGCATCGGACGTCAGCCGACCCCCGAGGAAATCGGCGACGACGGACTTGGAGCCGATGCTGGAAAAGTTGAGGGGGTCGCGATTACACTCTGTCATAGCGGCGGCCTTTCTTCCGAAGGATGGTGATCGTCGTAACCACATATCCTAACAGAAGTAAGGCCGCCGCACAACTATATTATTAAAAGATCGTGTGAAATTTCCGGGCTAGCACTGCCTCGGCCTCCAGGAGCGACCGGTGCAGCGCCTGGAGGTATTCGGGCGTCCCGACGCCGGCGAGCGCACGCTCAACCTGGTGCAGCGCCCCGGCGTGGTGCCCGCGGTCGACCAGGCAGCGATGGCAGATGGCTGGCGTGGCGAGCTGGTTTCGCGGACATTGCTCGACATGCTCGGGACCGTCGGCCAGCAGGCGGATGTTGTTCAGCGGGCAGATGTTCTCCTGTCCCTGGAACAGGAGGAAATACGGATAGCCGCGCACCGCCTCGGCCAGGAGCGGCTTCATGTTCCAGGCGTCGGTGATGATTACATGGTCTGGCCCGAACGCCTCCACCGCGCGGCGAAACCGCGCCTGGATCTCGCGGATGCTCCACTCCTGCGGTTCGAATTCCAGCGCCTCGCCAACGCCGGGCGGAGGCTCATCGACCCGGCCGATCCCCCATGGTGCGAACCGGGCGAAGTAATGCCGCACCTCGTACCCGGCCCGCCCGAGGAACTCGACGAGCCCGGCGGTATGCATGTTGCCGCCGCCTGTCGAGGGCCAGTTGAACAGGAAGCTCAGCACCGCCACACTACGACGGCGGTCGTCCGCTTGGGGAGGGCGAGGCTCCGTCCGAGCCGGATTGGGAGCCAGCACCAATCCTCCCTGCGAATGGGCCGGGTCACCGCCGCCGCCGTCATCGAGATCCGCGTCCAGTAGGTCGCGATTCAGCCGGCGCCAGCCGGCAGTCGGGATCAATGTCGAGCGCCGCCAGCCATGCCTGCCGCGCCTTGTCATGTTGTCCGTCCAGGGCCGCGAGGACGGCGAGATCGTTGCGGATCAGGGCGAGCAATCGGTGGTCTTGACCCGGCCCCGAGCAGGACTCTTGCAACTCGACGTAGAGCGCGCCGAGCCTCATCCCTGTGCCCTTGCTCAACCAGCCGGCAGGCTTGCCGATAACCTTCCGGCAAGTCGGCGCCGGCCGCCTCGGGTTCCAGGCTAACCGCACGCATTGCCGACCTCCATTCTGTTGGGGCCCCTCGAACGGTCGGAGGTCTCGCGACGATCAACCTTGCACGGCATCGCCCACTTGTTGCCGGTTGCCGCCCGAGAGCGCATCGTGTAGCGCCGCGATGGCCATCGCCGGGCAATGGATCTTGTCCGGCGGCACACCGTCCAGGGCCGCGATCAGATCGTCCGTCGTCATGCCTCGGCAGTCGGCGACCGTCTGACCGATGATGAGCTCGGTGAGCATCGACGCCGAAGCGATCGTCGGCCCGCAGCCGTGGGTGTGATATTTGGCCGCGGCGATCCGGTCGTCCTGGACCTTGAGGAACAAGATCAAGAACGCTCCCCGACCCGGGCGCCCGCATGCCCGGTCAGGTCCGGATCGTTCATGACCCCCCCATTTCGCGGGGCCATAACGTGATCGGTCAGGGTCTCGGAGTACTTGCCCATCGTTAGGGCCCCAGACGTGGACAGGGGGTTTTCTGAGCAACATCCCGAGAGTGCCGCCTGCGACCTCTCGTCTTAAGTCTTATGCCAGCAGACCCTTAACGAATGTCCCTTCACGCCGTTCCAGCATATCCCCCTTTTTGCTCTCATGTCCCCCTATTGTGTCACGGGTGGAGATGATGCGGATGGACACCGATAAGAGGCCCCAAAGGCTCGATTCGCCAGGAAGGGACCAAAAAGGCGTGTAGGAGCGACATAACTACCTTTGCAGGGCGAATTATGTCCTCTTTCCACCTCTAGGCACAAACCGTTTCTCTGTCTCATCATATAACCATTCCTGATAGACATTTGTACCACCAATCCACATTGCCGGGGCATCCAGTCCACTCGGCGACCCTTCTCTTACGAGCAACTCTCCGCGATCCGTTAGCCTGTAGGCTACAGCAGCCCAAGGCGAAACAGAATCAACATCTTCTCCTGATTCAATTACAAAAGTCCCTCCAGCGTGAGCAGACCAATCCTCGAGACGTCGTCGCGAGTATTCCGGAGGGACATAGTTTGGCTTGCCCAATAAGGCCTCCAGAATATCAGACGGCTTTCTCCAAGTCTGTCGTAAAAGACAGCCAAGCAAACATCTGTCGTATTCAGACAACTGAATACTTCCATTTCTTATTCGACCAAATACCATCGCATATGACTCAATAAATTGCTTCGCGCCCTCCAAGCTTACGGATTTTGCCATCGCCATGACTTCTCCTGGCGTTCCAGCCGCAAAGGCTCGCCACAACCGAGCTAAGGGGAGTAGGAAACCCTCGGATACTATCACCGCCTCGCTAATCGCGTCCGCCACCTGCTTAGACGTAAACACACTGTCTAGCTGTTCTTTTGAAAATAATATTACTCGGATGGTGACTCCGTCGCCAGAATGATCTTGCAACGCATCCGCCGCCCAGCACATGAATACAAAATCGGACCAATCATCTGCATTAATCCACAGGCAAATCGTCCCACCCCGAGTCCTAGCTGCCCTCAACCGCCTCGTCAGATCACGGCTGTTTATGATGTCGTGATCCATCGGTCGTCCCTTACCTCCATGGATTCTCCGCCAGAAACGAGTGCGTCCCAACCTGTGTTTCCTCGGGTCAATATCACTTGGACCGCAAGTGAGTGTATCTCTGCAAACGATAAGGCCTCCTTGGAGTTCCGTAGTTACGGCGAGATGACCACGCATTACATGAACTACTCGTGCCATCGTCATGTGCCTTTCGCTTTTTCCAGGCGACGCAACCCTGCTGGCAGACCGGTGGAGAAAGGCAAAGGGGTCAGGAACCTTTGTTTAAGGTTCCTGACCCGAATGGCACAAGGATAACGTAAGCATCCGGGGGCGTCCGACTTGCGCCACGACGCCTCGGGGATGCTGAGCGGCCCCCTTGGTGGGTAGACTCGCGGTTATCAACTCCCCGCCAGTCGCCGCACCAAGGAGGCCACCATGGCGCAGTCTACCGCAACGGACCCCCGTGACCAATTCGTCTCCACCCGCGAACAGCTCGCTTCCCACCAGGGGCTCCCCTTCCTGGCCCTCCTCTCCCGCTTCCGCGTCGAGGCCGCCTGCCGCGCCCTGGGCCATCACTGGAGGGAGCGGATCTACCTCCCCTGGATCACCCTGAGCTTGTTCCTCTCGCAGGTCCTCTCCGACGACCACTCCTGCGACGATGCCGTTCAACCGATTCCAGAAGTTCCGCCACGACCGCGGGCTCCCGCCGGTCTCGCCCGCGACCGCCAGCTACTGCGAGGCCCGAGACCGCTTGCCCGAGGGCGTCTTCTGGGACCTGGTCCGCCGCACCGGACGAGCGATCCACGACAAGGCCGATCCCTCCTGGCTCTTCCATCTCCGCCCGGTCAAGATCATCGACGGCTCGACCGTGTCCATGCCCGACACGCGGCGCAACCAGGAGGAGTACCCCCAGCCGAGGAGCCAGGCCCCCGGGCTGGGCTTCCCGATCGCGCGGCTGGTGGTCGTCTTCAGCCTGGCCGTCGGCACGGTCCTCGATGCCGCGCTCGGCCCTGATCGTGGCAAGCAGACCGGCGAGCTGGCGCTGCTGCGCATGGTCATTGACGAATTCCGCCCCGGCGACATCGTGCTGGCCGACCGACTCTTCTGCTCCTACTGGGCGATCGCGACGTTGAAGGCGCGGGGCGTCGACGTGGTGATGCGGCTGCATCAGCGCCGACGGTCCGACTTCCGGTGCGGGCAGCGGCTGGGCCGGGACGATCACGTCGCCGTGTGGAGGAGGCCCGAGCAGATCCCCGCCTGGATGAGCCGGGAGGAATACGAGGCGATGCCGAAGTGGCTACCGATCCGCGAGGTCCGCGTGAGGATAACCGACAAGACCAAGCGGGTGCGTCAGCTGGTGATCGCCACGACGCTGCTGGATGCGAAGGAGTACCCGATCGAGGAGCTGGCGGCGCTGTTCCGGCGGCGGTGGCACGCGGAGCTGGACCTGCGGACGCTCAAGTCGGATATGCATATGGATATCCTGCGGACGCGGAGCCCGGAGATGGTGAGGAAGGAGGTGGCGGCGCACCTGCTGGCGTACAACCTGATCCGCGGCGTGATGGCCGAGGCGGCGCGGGCGGAGGGTATCGAGCCGCGTCGGCTGAGTTTCAAGGGGTCGTTGCACACGGTGAGGAACTTCGAGGCGTCGCATCTGTACGACGCGGAGCGGATCGCATCGGACTTGCCGCGGCTGGTGATGTTGATCGGCAAGAAGCGCGTGGGGGACCGACCGGACCGCTACGAACCGCGTGCGGTGAAGCGGCGGCCGAAGCCGCATCCGCTGCTGCGGATGACTCGCAAGAAGGCCAAGGCCCTGATCGAACGGGGGATCATACCATACGAGAAGATAAAATAGCACTCGTTGATGAATGAGACACAAATCTTTGTCCCTCAGGGACTTGAGCTATCCTTGTGCCATTCCGGTCTGGGATGGCAGCCGGACCTGTACTAATCGATTCTCCCCGTCCCATGAGTTCGTCGTCAGCTGGTTCCCCGGGGCGACGATCGTAAGCAGGTTTCCATTGCTGTCATAGGTGTAAGTCGTCACGCCGATGGTGACTTGACTCATAACGAGTTCGTTGGCGGCATTGTATACCGATGTCGTCGGTATGCCCCCGCTTACCATGTTCGACCGGTTTCCCACCGGATCGTAGGCGTACGTAATATTATAGCTGCTAGCTCCACTTCGTACCTCGTTGGTCAACTGGTAAGTCGGGTCGTAGGTCCAGCTGACCACATCGCCATCGGCCTCGATTGCCTGCGTCCGATTACTCGTAGGATTATACGTGTAGTTGAAGCTCGACAAGATCGTCCCAGTCAACGTCAGGTTGGAAAGCCGGAGTACGCGACCCGAACTGTCGTAAGTATAAGAAGACTGGGTCCCGTTCGCAAGGAATTGGGCGGTCATGCGACTGGCAGCGTCATATGAACAGGTGGAGATCTGGCTCCCCGGATTCATGAGCGAGCCGAGCCGCCCCGCTGGGTCTAAGACGTACGTGAAGAGGCCCGTGGGCTGGTTCATCCAGGCGCGTTGACCGATTGCATCGTAGCCGTAAGTGATCGCGATCCCCGCCGGGTTGACTGCACCGCTTCGCCGGCCAACGGGGTCGTAGGTCGATGAGTAAGAGCCCGTCCAGTCGCTAAGGGCGACTCGCTGGCTATTGGCATCGTAGACGAAGGAGGCCCGGGTGCCGTCCTGATACTGCTGGGCGGTGAGCCGACTAGCCGCGTCATAGGCGTAAGTGGTCCGCAAGCCGCGTCCGTCGATGCGCAGAGTCGGGCGGCTGCCAGCATCGAACTGGTGGGTCGTCAGGTTTCCCAGTGCATCGGAGACACCAATCTGTCGGCCCGCGGCGTCGTAGGCGAAGCTGGTTCTACTTCCGCGCGCGTCGACAACAGCCAGGACTTGCCCGATCGCGTCGTAGACCTGTGTCGTCGTGAAGCCGTTCGCGTTAGTCGTCGCGAGGGTGCGTCCATTTGCGTCGAAGCTGGTTGTCGTCACGTTTCCGAGGGCGTCTGTGGCGGAGACCTGCTGGCTCGCAGCATCATAGTCGAAGCTAGACCTGTTACCCAGCGGGTTGACGATCGAGAGCAGCCTGCCGGCCGTGTCATAAGTCCTTGATGAAACGAAGCCCAGGGGATTGATGCTTGCAACTGCGCGGCCTCCAGCGTCGTATACGCTCGTAGTTGCATTGTTGAGGGGATCTACGTGAGCCACCGAGCGGTCGGCGGCGTCGTAGACTTCCGTCCATACGTAGCCCAGAGCGTTGGTTGTACTCACCCGGCGACTGGCCGCGTCGTAACCGTAGCTCGTTCGATTGTCGAGGGCGTCAACGCTGGCGATTAACCGACTGGAGACGTCGAAGACGCTTGTGCTAATGTAACCTAAGGGGTTGGTCCTGCTCACGGCCCGACTGGCTGCATCGTAACCGATGCTCGCCCTGTTGTTGAGCGGATCTCCGATTGCGACCAGCCTGTTTGCCGCGTCGTACAGGTTACTGGACGTGTTACCCAGCGGGGTTACACTGGCCACCTGGCGGTCCGCATTGTCGTATAGAAGTGTAGTAACGTTTCCGAGTGGATCAACGCTCGCAACCGCCCTGTTGGCCGTATCGTAAACGGCCGTGCTGACGTAACCCAGGGCATTGGTCATGCTGATGCCGCGGCTCGCGGCATCATAGCCGAAAGTAGTGCGATTCCCGCCTGAGTCGATGCTGGCGATCAAACGACTCCCGGCGTCATACACGCTCGTGTTCGTGAAACCCAGCGGGTTCGTCGAGGTGACCGGCCGGCTCGCCGCGTCATAGCCCAAGCTGCCCCGGTTCCCGAGAGGATCGACGGTCGCAATCAGCCGACCTCCCGCATCGTAGACGCTCGTATTCATGTTTCCAAGCGGATCGGTCGTGGTCACTGGACGACTGGCCGCATCAAATCCTACGCTGGTGCGATTCCCGAGAGGGTCAACGCTGGCGACCAGCCGATTGGCTGGGTCGTACACGCTCGTCCTTACGAAGCCCATAGAGTTCGTCGTTGTGATCCGTCGGCTGGCTACGTCGTAGCCCATCGAGAAACCGTTTGCCAGCGGATCGACGGTCGCGATCAGCCGGTTGGCGGCGTCGTAAACATTAGAACTGACGTTGCCCAGCGGGTCGGTCATGCTCACGCGGCGGCTGGTCGCATCGTAGCCGATGCTGCTCCGGTTCCCGAGCGGGTCCACCGCGGCGATCAACCGGCTGTCCCCGTCGAAGACGCTCGTCCAGATGTTGCTGAGAGGATTGGTCAGGCTCACCTGGCGGTTGGCGGCGTCGTAGCCCAGGCTCGTTCGGTTCAGCAGCGGGTCGACGCTGGCCGATAATCGTCCCGCGTTGTCATAAATCGCCGTCCAGGTCGCATTAAGCGGGTTGGTCCTCGACACCGGGTTCCCCGCCGCGTCGTAGCCGGTCGTCCAGATGTTCCCGAGCGGGTCTACCGTCGCGACCGCCCGCTGCAAACTGTCGTAACCGATCGTTGACGTAGCCGGCACCGGGTTCGTCACGGAAACCAGCCGATTCGCCGCGTTGTAGGCGTGGGTCGTCCGGTTCCCCAGCGCGTTGACGCTGACGACCAGCCGCCCCTGGCTGTCGTAGACGCTCGAACTCACGTTCCCCAGCGGGTCGGTCGTGCTCACCCAGTCGCCGGCCGCGTCGTAGCCGTAGCTCGTGGTGTTGCCTAGCGGGTTGACCGTCGCGACCAGCCGGTTGGCGCCGTCATACACGCGCGACCAGATGGCACCGATCGGGTTGGTCACGCTGGTCAGGTTGCTGGCGCCGTCGTAGCCGTACGTCGTCACCTTCCCCAGCGGGTCGACCAGTGTTTGCACCCGACCCTCCTGGTCGTAGGTGTTCGTCCAGGTCGCACCCAGCGGGTTGGTCGTCTGCACCAGCCGGCTGTTGGCGTCGTACGCGTACGTCGTCGCGTTCCCCTCGGCGTCGATGTACGCCACCAGGCGATTCACCTGATCGCGCAGGTAGGTCGTCACGTTGCCCAGCGGGTCCTTCGCCGTCTGCGACAGGCCGTTGGCGTTGTAGGTGTAGCTCGACCGGGCTCCCAGCGGGTTGACCTGCGCGATGACCTGGCCCACGCTGTTGTAGACCTGCGTCCCGATCAGGCCCAGCGGGCTCTGGTACGACACGAGCTGGCCGTTGGCGTTGTAGGCGTACGTCGTCGCGTTCCCCTGCGCGTCGATCGCCGCGATCCGGTAGCCCGCGCCGTTCCACAGCAGGCTCGTCGTGGCACCGAGCTGGTCGGTGACGGCCACCACCTGGCCGCTGCCGTTGTACGTGTACGTGAACAACGCGCCGGAGGGCTGCTGGATCGCCGCCAGGCTCTCCACGGTGTTGCTCAGCGTCGTGTAGGTGAACGAGGTGCGGAAGCCCAGCGCGTTGACGATGCCCGTCAGCCGGTTCAGGCCGTCCCAGGCGTAGCTCGTCAGGTTCCCCGCGCCGTCCACGGCCGAGGCCAGCACGCCGGCGCCGTTGTAGTTGAGCGTGGTGACGTAGCCCCGGGGGTTGGTCACCAGCGTCTGGCTGGTCGTGTAGGCGATCGTGGTCCGCAGCCCCGACGGCGACTGCACGCTCGTCAGTTGGCTGGTGCTGTTGTAGCCGTAGCTGGTCCGGTCGCCCAACGGGTTGACCCAGCCGATCACCCGGTTCGAGCTGTCGTACACCATGCTGATCAGGCAGAGCTCGGGGCTGGTCACCTGCACCAGGTTGCCCGAGGCGTTCACCGTGATGCTGGTGATCCGGCCGAAGCAGTCCTGGATCGCCGAGAGCTTGCCGCCGGTCGAGCCGTAGGCCATCGTGGTCCGGCGCAGGAACGGGTCGGTGATCGAGCTGACCCGGTTGCTGGAGTCGTAGGTGACCGTCCACCGCGACCCGGCGGGGTTCTGGATGGACTGCAACAGCGCCGTGCCCGTCGTCTGGGCCGTGCCGTACTGGAAGATCGTGCCGTCCGGCGCCGTCTCGGTGAATCCCGAGAAGAAGGGCTGCGCGTACAGCGAGTTAAGTACGCCGGCACCGGGCGGCTGGTAGCCTCCGGAGCGCTGGCCGGTGTAGAGGTTATTCCAGCCCTGGCCGGTGATGAGCACGGGATTCCCCGACCCGCCGACGACGATCTGGCGGCGGAAGGTGTGCGTCCAGCCGTTGCCCACCTCGGAGGACGAGCCGGCGTTCGTGCTGTTGAACGATAGGGCTGGCGGGATATATGTCGCGTCGCCAGCAGGGGGCGTGGCCTGGAGTTGGAGGTTGCCTACGGCCGGGTTGAACGAGCAGCCCGAGCCCAGCGAGCCGCAGCCGCCGGTGCTGAGGCGGGGACTCGCCAGCGCCCGAGAACGCGCGACTCCGGGCATGGCCGCGGCGCGCTGAATCGCGTCATCGGCGGCGCCGGCGTTGAACCGGAGAATCGGCTGACCGACCGGTGGCGTGGGTCCATACACCGGTAATTGGATCGGCCATTTCGGCCTGACCGGACCGTTCGGCGGTGATCCTCCGCCGCCTCCACCGTCCCCGCCGCCGCCCGTGCCGCATGTCCCGCCGTTGCTGCCCCCGCCTCCACCGCCCCCCGACCCGCCGCCTCCGCCCCCGACCGGTATGATGGGGGTGATACCAGGGCTGATCGTGTTGAGCGTCCACTTCGGTACTGGCCCTGGCGGGCCGCCCGACCCGCCGATGCTTCCCCCTCCGCCTCCGCTGCAACCGCAGCTTCCGCTTGCGGCGAAGGTTCCGATAGCACCGGCATCGTCGATGCCAGAATTGATAGGCCCGTTTCCTGGCGAGAGGCCGCCGCTTCCCGGGGGCCCGCTCCCGATCAAGGGCCATCCGCCACCGGGAAAAGCTCCACCCGACCCGCCACCGGTGTCGCAGCAGCCGCAAGAAGTGGCCCCCGGTGGAGAGCACGGCCCGGTCGGCGTGGGCGTCGGCGGCGGGCAGGTCCCGCAGCCCGACCCGTCCTGGACGACGATCGGCGCTGCCGCCGCCCCGTTGCAACCGCCGGGTAATCCCAGCGAGGGCACACACGGCTGCGTGTTGTCGGGCTGATTGGGCTCGTTCATGGCCGGCTTCCATCGGGAAATGGGTCAACGATGCCAGGGCCGAAGGACATGGGCGCGACGACCGTGCGCCCGGATCGCGGATGATCGTCGGTGAACGGAGATCCGGGGAAATCCTCACTTGCCCGCCCGCTCGCGCCGCGAGCGATCCGCCAGGGGCCGGCTGCCGCGGACCATGTGCCGGCCGGCGACCTCGGCGACGGCCTCGGCGCAGCACGCGGTCCAGGTCGGCCAGCAGCTCGCCGCCGGGGTCCAGATGCAAGGCCACCTGCCGGATTTCGAGGGATCGGGCCAGCGCCAGACGGCGGGGCGCCCAGGGATCGCGCCCGATGACGAGCCTCCGCCCGCCAGCTCGCCAGGATCCGCGCCGCCTCCAGGGCCCTTCGATCGATCGGCTGGACGGCGATCCGTGCCAGGTGCTTGGAACAGCGTCGACGGGCAGTTCTCGAGGGCATGGAATCCCCCCGCGATCGGGCGGGGATGACCCCGGCCGGGATATTCCGTCGTCCCACGGCGGGATCCGCCGTACCGACGTGGAGCGGTTGATAACGACTTGCTCGCCACCGCCTAACTCTGCCCCGAGAAAAGCAACATCCCACGCGGGCCGGTCGCATGTCAGTCCCCTCGCGGGAAAAGGCCGAACGGCCGACGGACAAGGCTCGAGTGCCAAGGATTTTGGAGTCCATGACAAGGAGACCGTCTTGGGAATCCGGCGCCGGAGGATGATCGACTCATACGCCGGAATCCTGCTAAGAGGTGTCGCCTGGGGTGATTGTATTGATTAGGCGCTTTGTAGCGGCCAGGAAAAATGTTGCGGCGTCGTGGAAATTTCTTAATTCATGTCACGTAAGCTTTTGCGCCGCAATCTTGGCCGATTTCCGGGGAGGTGCGTTTCAGGATTTGCAAAACCGATACATCATATAGATAGGGAGCGCGTGTTTGTCCCTGGCAGTTCCAATCAGGTCTCTCCCCGAGCTACCCTTCCTCCGCGATCTCAGCGCCGAGAACTTCGCTTCGAGGAGCGTCCCATGAATCCCATCCATGGCAGGATGTCTGGTGGCACGCGCCATTGTCAGATGGTTCGGCATCGTCACGCCCGGCACCGGCTCGCGGCAGGAAAGACCCCAAACGAAGCCAATCTTCGCGGAACCTTCACACTTTCGAGGAGGTTCGGCGCCGAAAGTTCAACGCCGAAGGTCGGCAAAGGAGTCAAACGAACCCAATTCTGCCAGAATGGCACTGAAACTGCCCTGGGACAGGAAATCGCGCGAACGAAGCCAACTGCCAGGATGGCAGATCCGGACAATCGGTTGCAGGATTGGGTGTCTCCATGGAGCAACCCTTCGCCGGCCGCTCGGCCGGTCGTTCGCCGATCGGTAGCCCCGTCGGGGCCGGAGCCGGCGATCGGGCGAACGCGACGCCGGCTTGGAACGGGCGTTCGAGGCGGACGGAGGTTCGCGCCGCGGGCCGCGCGGGATATCCTCGGAGAAGTGGAATTCCGACCCGGCCGGGCCGGCCGCCGCACGATCCTTCCAGGGAGTCTGTCGACCGTGGCCAAGCGGCCCCGATTCTCGCGATGGCGACGACTCCCGCCGGTCTTCCGGTCGGGCGAGCACCGGCCGATCGGCACCGGCAACGAGCTCGATCGACTCATCCTGTACCTGCCGGCGCGGTCGCTCGACCTGGCCGAGGCGCTCGCCGAGAAGGCCGGCATCCCGGCCATCCAGGACTACTGCGAGCTGCTGCTCAACCAGGCGCTCGAGTCCGAGCGGGACCGGCAGAAGGTCATCGACGTCGAGGCCCGCCGCGGTCCGCTCGAGGGGCTCAAGGAGATCGCCGCCGACCCCGACTACCTGGCCGAGTGGCAGATCGAATCCGATTCCAGGCCCACGCAGCCGCCGCCGTCCGTCGACTCCATCTCGGTCGACTTCCTCCTGGCCGAGGAATCCGAGGAGGACACGGACGCGGAGACCCGATCGAGTCCCGAGGCCCATGTCGGACTGACCGCGAGCGCGGGCGGCCACGGGATCGCCTGGGTCGAGGAATCGCCCCGGGTCGAGTCGGCCGTCCCGCACGAACAGCCGGGGGCGGTTGGCTTCTCGCTCGAGCCGACCTCGCTCACGCCGCTGGCACCCGTCCGGCCCAGGATCCGGGTCGTCGCCGATCCCGAGGCGGTTGAGATCGTCCGGCGCCATGCCGGCTTCGACGGCGACGACCGGGGCTTCCTGGCCTGCCTCCGACGCGGAGTGCCCGTCCCGCCGGTGCAGTCGAACGAGCTGATCCGCACGCTCAACCAGCTCGACCTCGAGCACCGCGACACGGGGGTGCTCGACCGGCGGCTCTCGCATGCCCTGCACCGCCTGGCGCTCGAGTCGCAGGTCCTGCTCACCGACGCGTGGCCGGGCGTCTTCGACGCTCGGATGATCGCCGTGATCCGGGCCGTGCAGGAATCCGTCGAGCGTATCCTCTCCGGCCAGGACATCCGCTACTACCCCCGCACGGCCGCGAAGCCGACGGCCCCGGAGCCACCGCATTGACCGACGCAATTGATCAGCCCGACATAACAAATGCCCCGCGAGGCGGACCCATCGGCGATGAACAGACAGCGCTGGTCGATCATCGGCCCGGCGACGTCGACTCCCTGCGCGCGATCGTCCGCGACGAGGTGGCGCGCGGCCATGCGATCTACCCGCGCGGCGGCGGGACCTCGCTCGACTACGGCGGCGTCCCGCGCCGGCCGGGGGTGGCCGTCGATACCCGGTCGCTCGCCCGGCTGGTCGACTACCCGGCCGCCGACATGACGATCACGGCCGAGGCCGGCATGACCCTGTCGGCCCTGCGGGCGATCCTGGCCGAGCACCAGCAGCGACTGCTGGTCGACGCGCCGCACCCCGACCGGGCGACCATCGGCGGGATCTACGCGACGAATACCTGCGGCTCGCGACGTTATGGCGCCGGCAGGCCCCGCGACCAGATCATCGGGGTCAGCTTCGTCACGTCCGATGGCGCCGTGGTGAAGGGGGGCGGCCGGGTCGTCAAGAACGTCGCCGGGTACGACTTTCCCAAGCTGCTGACCGGCTCGATGGGGACGCTCGGCGTGATCGTCCAGCTCACGCTCAAGGTCCGGCCGATGCCCGAGGCCTCGGCAATCGTCTGGGTGCCGCTGCCAAAGACGGGCGACCTCGTCGCGCGGCTCGATGGCCTGAACACCTCGGCCACGCGACCGATCGCGCTGGACTTGCTCAACGCCCCGGCGTCGCGGGCGATCGGCCAGGCGCTCGGCCTTCCTGAGGGCGAGGCCGTCCTGGTCGTCGGCTTCGAGGACAACACCGACTCGGTGCGGTGGCAGGTCGATCGGGTCCGGCACGAGCTGGGGTCCGCCGACGCCGCGGTCGTCGAGGGCGAGCGGGCGGTCCCGCTCTGGGACGCGCTCAACGACTTCCCGGCGGCCGAGCCCGGGCCGCTCGGCGTGGTGGCGAACCTCCGCCCGTCGGCGGTCGCCGGCTTCGTGGCCGAGCTCGACCCGTCGCGATGGTCGGTCCAGGCGCACGCCGGCAACGGGATCGTCCGGGCCCATGCACTCGGCGACTGGACGGGCGACGAGGCCAGCCGGGCGATCGGGCCGCTGCGTCGGCGGGCCGTAGACGAGGGAGGCAACCTGATCCTCGCCCGCTGTCCAACCGATTGGAAGGAACGGCTCGGCGTCTGGGGCGAGCCCCGCGCCGATCAGTCGATCGCCGACCGCGTCCGCGCTGCGCTCGATCCCCACAACGCCATGAACCCGGGCCGGTTCGTGGTGGGCTGACAGGACGCGCGGGTTTTGACCATTTTCGGGCTCGGATGCGAGCGTCGCCGGCGCGGGAGTCGGCATACCCGATCGATCGCACCGATGGTACAATCCGCCGGAGAGCGGCATCCCACCCCGAACCAGGGAGATCTGCACGTGGCCACCGTCGCGATCGAACAACCCGGGCCGCGACCCAACCCGCCGGAGCCGGACGGTCTTTACGAGGTCGTGGACGGCCGCATTGTGGAGAAACCGGTGGGTGTCTACGAATGCTGGTTGGCTGGCCGAATCTATCGAGTCCTGGCTCGCCATGCCGTGGTGAATTCTCTCGGTCGGGTCGTCCTGGAGATGCTCTTCAACCTCCGGCCTCGCATCGATCGCGAGCGCCGTCCTGACGTCGCCTACGTCTCGTATGAGCGCTGGGCCGTCGATCGACGGAATCCCCCGGACCGCCGCATGGGCCGTGATCCCGGACCTCGCCGTTGAGGTCGTGAGCCCGTCCAATGCCGCCGAGCACGTCACGGAGAAGATCGAAGAATACTTCGAGGTCGGCGTGAGGCAGGTGTGGGTCGTATTTCCGAACCAGCGAAAGATTTATGTCTACTCGTCCCCGAGCTCGGTCCGGATCCTGACCCAGGATGATGAGCTCGACGGCGGCGACGTGCTCCCCGGCTTTCGCCTGGCGGTCGCCACGCTCTTCGACGAGGCGGGCGAGCCCGAGTAAGTTCAAGACGAGAGAACCGCCTTGAAATTCCCGGACCGCGAGGTTTCTCTAGAGGCCGGGAAAAGACCCTGAGTTATCGAGGAAGGTGGATGGACCATGGCCGAGGGAGCGGGCGGGGCGGCGCCGGGATGCCGGGTTGACCTGACGGGTCGGGTGGCGCTGGTGACGGGCGCATCGCGGGGAATCGGCCGCGCGATCGCGATGCGGCTGGCCGCGTGCGGGGCGTCGATCGCCGGCGTGGCGCGGACGCTCGAGGGGCTGGAGCCGACACTGGGGGCGATCCGCGAGGCGGGCGGCACGGCCGAGGGCTTCGCCGCCGACGTCGCGTCATCGGCCGACGTTCAGCGCGTCGTCGAGGAGGTCGAGGCGAAATTCCAGCGGATTGATGTCCTGGTCAACAATGCGGGAGTCACCCGCGACGGCCTGGTGCTCCGGATGGAAGACCAGGCGTGGGACGAGGTGATCGACACCAACCTGAAGGGGACCTTCCTGTTCTGCCGGGCCGTCGGGGCCGTCATGATGCGGGCCCGGTTCGGGCGGATCATCAATATCAGCAGCGTCTCGGGGCTGGTCGGAAATGCCGGCCAGGCGAACTACGCCGCCAGCAAGGCCGGCGTGGTCGGCCTGAGCAAGTCGGTCGCCCGCGAGCTGGCGTCGCGCGGCGTGACCGTCAACGTCGTCGCCCCCGGCTTCATCAGCACCGACATGACCGACGTGCTCCCCGACAAGCTCAAGACCGAGGTCAAGGAGCGGATTCCCGTCCGACGTTTTGGGACGCCCGGAGGACATCGCCGACATGGTCTGCTACCTGGCCGGGCCCGCCGCCGGGTACATCACGGGTCAGGTGATCGCGGTGGACGGTGGACTCAGCATGTAAGCCGGCGACAGGCCGGCCGATCGGACCGATCGCGACGACAGTCTCCAGGGGCCCCGACCGAGCGAGACACCGACAAGGTGCCCGCAGGTCCGACGTCCGGTGGACATTTCGGGAGGGGAATGCTAAGTTGGGTCGTTCTGACGAGTACCGGAGATCTGTGGCCCGCCCCCGGCCGGCGACCGGACCCGCCAGGAGACCCGTTCCGGAACCTTGCGAGGAGGTCCCGCCTCGGCGCACGGGCCGTCCGCCTAGCGGAAAGACCGGCCTTAAAGTCTTACGGAAGCCGAGGATACGGCCCAGCGGCCCGACCCGTACCGGCGGCCGGCGGCGTGACCGTGCGAAAGATGTGCAGAGGTGACGCGGAACGAGACGATGAGACAGACATTGAACGTTTGCCTGTAGGCCAGGAGGTTCGCCCGTGTCCGTGGAAGAGCGCGTGATCGAAATCGTCAGCGAGCAGATGGGGGTCTCCAAGGACCAGGTCAGCCGGGAGACGTCCTTCGTCAATGACCTGGGTGCCGACTCGCTCGACACCGTGGAACTGGTGATGGAGTTCGAGGAAGAGTTCGACATCACCATCCCGGACGAGGAGGCGGAGAAGATCCAGACGGTCGGCCAGGCCATCGATTACATCGAGGGGCACGCCCACTCCAAGTGACGGATCGGACTCCGCCTGCCCGCCTCGCGGAACGGGATCGAGTCCCGGCATGTCAAGAGGTCCGCGACGACGGGGGCGCGCGCCTTGCGCCAAACCGACCCGCCGTCCGCACCCCACTCCAGGCTCCTAACTAGATACGAAAACACCATGGGACATCCACGCCGCGTCGTCATCACCGGGATGGGGGTGGTCACGTCGCTGGGCGAAAGCCTGGACCAGTTCTGGTCGTCGCTGTGCGAGGGCCGGAGCGGGATCGGTCCGCTGACGCTATTCGACACGACCGAGTTCAAGGTGAGGTTCGGCGGTCAGGTCCGCGACTGGGACCCCGCCGCCCGCTTCGGCGTCAAGGAGGCGCGGCACCTCGACCGGTTCGCGCAGTTCGCGCTGGCCGCCGCCACCTCGGCCGTCGCGGATTCCGGCATCGACTTCGCCAAGCTGCCCCCCGAGCATTGCGGCGTCATGATCGGCTCGGGGATCGGCGGCCTCAGCGAGTTCGAGGCGCAGCATTCGATCATGATGGAGAAGGGCCCGTCGCGGATCAGCCCGTTCACCATCCCCAAGCTGATGGTCAACGCGGGCAGCGGCCAGGTCTCGATCAAGTGGGGGCTGCAAGGCCCGTGCTCGGCGGTGGCCACGGCCTGCGCCTCGGCGGCCAACGCGATCGGCGACGCGCTGAAGTTGATCCAGGCCGGCTGGGCCGACGTGATGATCATCGGGCGGCAGCGAGGCCGCGATCACCCACATGGGGCTGGGCGGATTCGCCTCGATGCGGGCGCTCTCCACCCGCAACGACGACCCGACCCGCGCCTGCCGGCCATTCGATCGCGACCGCGACGGCTTCATCCTGGCCGAGGGCGCCGGCATCCTGATCCTCGAGGCCGAGGAGATCGCGCCTGCGCCGCGGCGCGCGGATCTACGCCGAGCTGATCGGCTACGGCATGTCGGCCGACGGCTGGCACATCACGGCCCCCGACGAGCAGGGCCGCGGCGCGTCGCGGTCGATGCGGCGGTGCCTGTCCGACGCCGGCGTCGCGCCCGAGTCCGTCCAGTACATCAACGCCCACGGGACCAGCACGCCCCTGGGCGACCTGGCCGAGACCCGCGCCATGAAGGACGTCTTCGGCCCGCACGCGGCCGGTCTGCAGATCTCCAGCACCAAGAGCGAGCTGGGCCACCTGCTCGGCGCCTCCGGCGGCGTCGAGCTGATCGCCTCGGCCCTGGTGATCCACACCGGCGTGCTGCCGCCGACGATCAACCTCGACCACCCCGGCGAGGGCTGCGACCTGGATTACATCCCGAACGTCGCGCGTGAGGCCCGCATCGACACGGTCATGTCCAACAGCTTCGGCTTCGGCGGCCACAACGCCAGCCTGCTCATCCGGCGCTACCAACCGTCGCATTGATCAACCCAGAGAGGCCGGAACCCGATCCGCCCGGACGTTTGTCGCGGGCCCGATCGCCGGCGAGAATCAGGCCATCGCCTCGGCGGAGAGGCACCTGTCCAGACCGGCCCGTCGGAATGCGCGAGGTCGATCGCGCCGGGGCTCCTTCCAGGAGGCGGCGGGGATGACGTTGATTGACTGGCGGGACATCACGCTCGATGCCGGCCTCCTTCGCGAGTCCGCGTCCGCCTCCGACGGCGGCCGACTCATCGTCTGGCGGCCGGCCGGCGGCGAGGGCGACGCCGGCGAGTGGGAGCGGATCGGCAACGTCGCCCGCGGCGAGATCAAGGTTGAGGCAGGGCCTCTGCTCGACGGCGGCCACGATGATCCGCGCCCGGCGCGCTGGCGGCGGATTCCTGGGCCGGCTGATGGGCCGCCTCGGCGCGGGGAAGGGCCGGCGGTCGTTCGAGCTGCCCAACGGCGAATTGGTCGAGCAGGTCGGCGAACGCTCCTCGAACGGCCTGTTGATCTGGCCCGAGGACCAGGACCCGGCCGAGGTGCTGGACGAGGAACGCGTCCGGTCGCGATGGCCCGAGGCCCGGCGCCACCAGCGGCTGGGGCCGCGGCTGTTCCTGGTGGATGGCGTCGCCGCGTCGAAGGGGTCGCCCGCGAACGCCGGTGCAATGGCACCGCCGCCCGAGCCGGCCGACGCCAGCCCGCGGAAGCAGGCCGAGGAGGTGCTGGCCTCGGCGCGAGCCCGGGGCGATCGGGTGGGCGAGGTGACGGCACTGACCGACCTCGGGATCATCATCCTGAGCGAAGGTGACCCGAGGGGCGCCGTCGTGCTGTTCGAGCAGGCGTTGCCCCTGGCCCGCGAGCTCGGCGACGCCGACCGCGAGAGCGACATCATCGGCAACCTGGGAATGGCAACCTTGTACCTTCAGCAGCCGGTGCAGGCGCGGCAGCTCTTCGAGCACGAGCTGGCCCACGCCGCGCTCGCGGGGCAACGTCCTGGCCGAGAAGGTGGCGCTGGAGCACCTCGGCCTGGGGCTGTCGATGATGCGGGACCCTCGCGGAGCGCTGGAGCTGTTCGGCCGGGCGCTCGACCTGGCCCGGAGCGTCGGCGACCGGCAGCAGGAGGCCAACCTGCTCTGGCTCCAGGCCATCCAGCTCGCCGAGATCGACCGCCGCGACGACGCCATCGCACGGGGTCAGGAGGCCATCGCCCTGTTCACCAAACTGGGCAAGCCGCAGGCCGGCTGGTACGGGGCGTACCTGCAGAAGTACCGCATGGGCCTCTTCGACAACGAGCCGATGCCGGCCGTCGCGGGCGTTACGCGGGGCCCCGAGGCATTCCTGGGCGGCTCTCTGGTCGCCGGAGCCGTGGCCGCGCAGGCCCCCGCTCAGGCCCAGGCCAACCCCAAGGGGACGACCGGCCCCGGCCTGCTCCGCATGGCGCTATCGGCCACCAAGTCCATGGCCCAGTTCGCCGGTTCGGGCTTCAAGACCACGCCGCAGGAGATCCAGCGAAGGCGGCTCCAGACCTGCACCCCGTGCGAGCACCACACCGGCATGCGCTGCAAGATCTGCGGCTGCTTCACGGCCGCCAAGAGCCGGCTGCTGCACGAATCCTGCCCGATCGGCAAATGGCCGGAGTGAAGGCAAGGGTACCCGGGCGGCCCTGGACCCAACAATTCACGAGCCCGACAACGTGGTGCCGACTCGGTGCCCGGCTCAGCGGACACCCCACTCCCACAGGCCGAAGGCTGTCTTCTTGTCGAGCGGATGGCCGGCGATCTTCAGCGCCCAGCCGGCCTGGCCGCGGTGATGCGACTCGTGCGAGATCAGGTATCCCAGGAACGCCGTGGCGTGCGGTTTGAAGCCCTTCACCTTGCCCCCGGCCGCGATCGCATTGATCAGGAGCTGCTCGATCGCCCGCCCCGAGGCCTCAAGCGCGGCCCGAAGCACTGCCTTGTCGCCGACCGTCTTCGTCTCGAGCTTCTCGAGTCCCGCCAGCAGCTCGGGCGCCGCGGCCTTCAGCCACATCAAACGGACATTATGCACATGAGCGAACAGATCGTAAACCGACCTGCATTTCGGAGACGCCGTCGCGCCCATGGCGTCGTCGGGGACGGCGTCGATCAGAAACAGGTTAATCCGATTGTGGATCGCCCAGGTCTCCGCAAGTGGATCGTCCACGCGTAGTCGCTCCTTTCCAGGGGCTACGCCGTCGGTCCGCGGCGTATGGGTATCCGTCGGCCGGACTGGACTGGACTGACCGCCCGTGCGCCAGATATCGGACGAACGGGCGGCTGAGCTTGCATCGCGATCTACGGATGCCGCGGACAACCCCCTGCCCCGCGTCGGCGGATCCAGGTTGTGGGATCGGAACCGCGGGCGCGGTAGAACAGGTGTCGTCACGACCCGCCATCGATCCCACCAACACCGAGGACCATCCCCGATGGAACGATTGCCGATGCGACTGTGGGTCTGGCCGATCGTGCTGACCGTTGCCCTGGCGGGTCGGTCGCTGGCCCAGCCGGCCGAACGGAACGGCGGGTTCACGCCCGAGGAAGCGGTCCGGCGGATGGTCGTACCGGATGGCTTCCACGTCGAGGTGTTCGCGGCCGAGCCGATGGTCCGCCAGCCGGTGACCGCGAACTTCGACGAGCGAGGCCGGTTGTGGGTCGTCGAGTACCTCCAGTACCCCAACCCGGCCGGGCTGACGCCGGTGAAGGTCGACCAGTACCTCCGGACCGAGTACGACCGCGTGCCCGAGCCCCCGCCCCGCGGTCCCCGCGGCGCCGACCGGATCAAGATCCTCGAGGACACCGACGGCGACGGCAAGGCCGACAAGGTCACGATCTTCGCCGAGGGGCTGAACCTGGCGTCCGGGCTGGCGGTCGGCCACGACGGAGTCTTCGTCGGCCAGGCGCCTTACCTGTTGTTCTACCCCGACCGCAATCATGACGACCGGCCCGACGGCGACCCCGAGGTCCTGCTCTCGGGCTTCGGCCTCCAGGACGCGCACGCGACGGTCAACTCGATGACCTGGGGACCCGACGGCTGGCTTTACGGAGCCCAGGGCAGCACCGTGACGGCCCGGATTCAGGGCCACGAGTTCCAGCAGGCGATCTGGCGGTATCACCCTCGCGACCGCCGGTTCGAGGTCTTCGCCGAGGGGGGCGGCAATACCTGGGGCGTCGACTTCGACTGGGGCGGCAACGCCTTCGGCAGCAGCAATGGCGCGCACGTCGTCTTCCACATGGTCCCGGGCGGATATTACGTCAAGGGGTTTGCGAAGCACGGCCCGCTGCACAACCCCCGCGCTTATGGATACTTCGGCCCGGTCGCCTACCGAGGGACCAAGCAGGGCGGGCACGTCACGCCCGGCGGGATCATCTACAAGGGGGACGCATTTCCGCCCGAGTTCCGCGGGACCTTCATCGCCGGCAACCTTCTGGCGAATACCGTGTACTGGCACGTCCTGGAGCGGGACGGATCGACGTTCGCCGGGCGACACGGCGGGACGATGATCGACTCCCGCGATCGCTGGTTCCGGCCGATCGACCTGCTCCTCGGGCCGGACGCCTGCGTATATGTGGTGGACTGGTACGATCAACGCGCCTCGCACCTCGACCCCCGCGACACCTGGGACCGGTCCAACGGCCGGATCTACCGGATCGTCTACGGCCGTCGGCGCGAGGTCCCGCCGTTCGACCTTTCGCGGCTTACCTCGAACGAGCTGATCGCGCTGCGGACCAGCACCAACGACTGGTTCCCGACCGAGGCGCGGCGGATCCTCGCCGAGCGACGGGACCGCTCGATCGTGCCCGGCCTCAGGCGGCTGCTGACCGATGACCGCGACGAGACGATCGCGCTCTGCGACCTCTGGGCGCTTTACGTCAGCGGTGGGCTCGACGACGCCACGGCGCTGGGGCTGCTGGACCACCCGCTCGCCGGCGTGCGGCGGTGGACGGTCCGGTTGCTGGGCGACGACGGGCGGATGTCCTCGTCGCTGCGAGAGCGACTGATCGCCCTGGCTGTAGCCGAGCCGGATTCGACCGTCCGCAGCCAGCTCGCGTCGAGCTGCCAGCGGTGGGAAACCCGCGACGCGCTGCCGATCCTCGCCGGGCTGATCCGCCGCGAGGAGGACCGCCGCGACCCGCACATTCCGAACCTGCTCTGGTGGGCCTTCGAGCGGGCGCTGCGGCAGGACCGCAAGGCGGTCGTCAACCTGCTGGCGTCGCCCGAGCTGACGAAGCGGCCGCTCGTCCAGGAAGCAGTCGTCGAGCGGGTGGCACGGGCGCTGGCCTCCGACGGGACGGACGCCGATTTCGCCGATTGCGGCCGGCTGCTGATGGCGTCGGCAAGCGGCGCGGGCTGGCGGATCGCCTCGGGGATGGACCAGGGGCTACAAGGGCGAGTGCTGGCGACCGTACCGGCGCCGATGGTCGGGCCGCTCGCTCGGCTGCTGGCCGAGGCGCGGCCGCGGCCGGGCATGACGCTCATCCGGCTGGCGACACGGCTTGGCAGCCCCGAGGGCATCGCGGCGGCCGTCGGCGTCGCCCGCGACGCCAAGGCCCCAGTATCAGACCGAGCGTCGATGATCGAGCTGCTCGGCCAGATCCATCGCGACGAGGACCTGCCCGCCCTGGTGGGTCTGGTGAAGGCCGACCCGAACCCGACGATCCAGCTCGCCGCGATCGCGGCGCTCGGGGGATACGCTCGTTCCTCCGTCGCGGCGCCGCTGATCGAACGCTGTGCCACCGCGACGCCCGCCGTCCGGTCCCGGATACTGGCGCTGCTGAGCACGCGAAAGGACTGGGCAGTCCCGATGCTGGAGGCCATCGAGACCAGGCGGATCTCGGCGAAGGACCTGACGACCTCGCACGTCTTGCTGATCTCGCAGCTCGGCGACTCGCCAATCATGGCCCGGCTGGAATCGGTCTGGGGCAAGGTCCCCCGGGCCGGCTCGCCCGAGAAGGACCGGCGGATCGCCGAGGTCCGCGGAGTGCTGCCCGAGGGCGACAAGGGGAGTGTCGGCCGTGGCAGGCCCATCTTCAAGGAGATCTGTGCGGTCTGCCACAAGCTCTTCGGCGAAGGCGAGAACATCGGCCCGGAGCTGACCGGCTCCGAGCGCGGCGACCTGGACTTCCTGCTGACCAGCCTCGTCGATCCGAGCCGGATGGTCCGCAAGGAGTACCAGGCCCAGACAATTGCCCTGCACGACGGCCGCGTCCTGACGGGCCTCGTGCTCGATGAGGACGACCGCACGCTCACCCTGTTCGACGGCAACCGCCAGAAGACCGTGATTCCACGCGACACCATCGAGGCCAGGCGGCCCTCGGACGTCTCCCTCATGCCCGACGGACTGCTCGACAAGCTGAGCGAATCGCAGATCCGCGACCTGTTCCGCTACCTCCAGAGCCCCGCGGGGCGCTGAAACAGAACTCATCGCGAGGGAGGTCGAGGACCAATGGGAAACTTCTACACCAACTTCGCCGTCCGGGGAGACGATCCGGCGCGGGTGGTGGAAGCCCTTCGGGCGCGAGGGCAGTCGGCATACGTGACACCGGCATCCGGTGGAACCATCATGGTCTACGACGAGAGCACGGAGTCCCAGGACAAGAAGGTAATCCTCAAGCTCGGCGCCGAGCTCTCCACCGAGCTGGGCGCTCCGATCCTGGCCGTGCTGAATCACGACGATGATGTGCTGAGGTACTGGCTCTTCCGCGGCGATTCCCTCGTCGATGAGTACAACTCCTTCCCCGGCTACTTCGAGGAAGGCGGCGACGAGCCCTCCGGAGGATCGGCCGACCGGCTGGCGGACTTCTTCAACACCGCGGCGGTGGGAGAAATCCTGCGCGGTGCTCCACGAGCAGCATTTCGTCTTCGCCTTCGAAAGGCATGAGGCGCTCGCCCGGCTCCTCGGCATCGAGGAAGGGCTCGAGCGATTGGGATACATCGAGATCCGGCGCGGTGGTTTGCCATCGAGCGTTCTTGATCGAATGATCCCGGTGCAAGCCGAAGATCCGCCGATCCTACCGTTCCCCGGCGCGGGCGGGCCTTCCGGAAGGTCTCCGAGGAAGAGACCGAATCGGCCGAGGTGATCGTGGAGCTGGCAGTCCGGCCCTTCCCGGGGAGGCGACGTCGCATGAGCTACTACACCAAATTTGAGCTCACTTTCGAATGGCACCGCCCGGACATCCGGGCTGTGATCGAACGAGCGCGGTCGCACCTCGAGTCGCACCCGGATCAATATCCCGAGGCGGATTCCCTCCTGGAGGAGCTCCGGAAGGCCCTCAAGAACGACAGAGGCGAATTCGCAGGGCAGTATTCTGAGGACATCGAGGGGCTGATGAAGCACGTCTCCGGGGGCTTCCCCGGCCTGATCTTCTTCGTCCGGGGGATGGGCGAGGAGTTTCCGGACGTCTGGCTGCGGCTGTTCCGGGATGGGAAGATCCTGTTCCGAGCCGGGCCGTTCGACGATGAATTGGACAGAGCGCTGGGTGAGGACTGATCGCCTGCGCGGCGAATGACCCGAGGTCGTCTTCCGCGCTCGCGGAGATCGTCCGATTCCGTTCTAGTTCGTGATTTTCGCCGTGAAGTCTCCCCTCGAGCCCGCGGGGGCGCATGCGCTGCAAGGAAGAGCCGCTCGACCGTCCTTCCACCCGATGGCCAGCCCGGCCGGACGGATGGGCCCTTTAGGAGGAGATGTCGGATTATGACGGAATCGCCAATCCTGGCCGGCAAGAGTTGAGCCGCTATGCAACAGGCGTCTTGAATCGATCGGCGCACTCTTGTTAGAGTGTCGCGTTCTCAAAGCGCGGACCGTCGGTCGGATCGGTCGGCCGGGTCGGGCCACGTCGGGTCCCCCCATAGGGGGAGAACTGGGTATACCCATGCGTTTCGTGCTCATCGATCGGATCCTCGAGGTCGAGACCAGCCGTTGCCGGCTCTCCGAGTCCTCCTCGCTCAATGGTCAGGTTCCTCGGCTCACGGCCGTGAAAAACCTTTCCCTCGCCGAGGAGTACCTGAGCGATCACTTCCCGGGCTTCCCCGTGATGCCGGGCGTGCTGATGCTCGAGGCGCTGACCCAGGCCGGCGCCTGGCTCGTCCGCGAGATGGAGGATTTCGCCAGCAGCATCATCGTGCTCAAGCAAGCACGTACGATCAAGTATGGCAGTTTCGTTGAGCCCGGGCGCCAGCTCGAGCTGAAGGTCGAGCTCACCGGCTTCGACGCCAACGACTGCCAGTTCAAGGGGGTCGGCGCCATCGACGGGCAGGAGATGGTCAAGGGACGCTTCATCTTGACCCGTTATAACTTGCGCGATCGCAACCCCGACCTGCACGCGACCGACGCCTCGATCGTCGCCGGGCTGCGCGACCTCTATGCCACGCTTCGCAAGGGGTCGGTCGGCGCCCGTGCCATCGCCCGGAAGCCCGCCACGGCCGAGGTCACCACGACGGTCTGAACGGAATCTGACCGGCCGGCGGCAGGAACAGGCTCCCGCTCCGCTCCGACCGGATCGATGTCGTCCATCCCCCACCCGCTGCCCTGCCCTGCCTTACCCTGCCCTGGCAACGGCCCGATTATTGCGAACCGACATGTCCGCATGGCGGCCATGCCGGTGGCTGGTGTTGCAACGTTTCCGTGTTTTGCACATGATATGGAACGAATTCCGGCACCCGAGTCACCGGGTTCCACCGTACCGTCCCGCCGGTTGACCGCCGGTCGGTGTCGGATCGAGCCGGACACCCTGGCCCATCCATTTGAAGTTTGGAGCCCCGTACCGCCGACGTTTAAGAGAAGCCGTTCTACTTTCTCGTTGGCGTCTCGGGCACTATTGAATGTGGACGCGTGGGGTTGGTGCATTCCCACTCCCCTCTCCGATTCTGAGGATTCTATGCCGACATACGATCAGATCTTCGAGAAGGTCCAGGCGACTCTGGTGGATGCCCTGGGCGTGGACGAGGACGAAGTGACCCGTGGCGCCACGCTCCAGGGCGACCTGGGCGCCGAGTCGATCGACTTCCTGGACATCGTCTTTCGCCTGGAGCGTAATTTCGGGATCAAGATCCCGCGGGGCGAGCTGTTCCCCGAGAACCTGACGGCCGATCCCGAGTGGATCGCCGACGGTAAGCTGACGAGCAAGGGCGTCGAGGAGTTGAAGAGCCCGCCTACCGTTCGCGGACGTGTCGAAGATCGAGTCCGATCCGGCGGTCGACAAGATCGGCGACCTGTACACCGTGGACATGCTGGTCCAGTATGTCCAGAGCAAGCTTGCGGCCTGACGGCCGGATCGGACGGGATGGGATGAGAAGGTTCGCTCGCCCGGCGGATGCGGGCGGGCGGACCCTGCGAGGGGAGGCTGTGGACGGCCGGTTCGTCCGGCTTTCCGCGGCGGCGTCGGGGCGCGTTCTCGAATCCTGGGGCGGGTGCACTTCGCGATGAGATGGATCTGGATCGACAAGTTCCTGGAGTTCCGCAGCGGCGAGTTCGCCCGAGCGATCAAGAACTTGACCCTGGCGGAGGAGCACCTGCACGATCACTTCCCCGGGTTCCCGGTCATGCCGGCCTCGCTGATCATCGAAGGGCTGGCGCAGACCGGCGGGATCCTGGTCGGCGAGGCCCGCGGCTTCGCCGAGAAGGTGATCCTGGCCAAGATCCCCCGCGCCGAGTTCTACGGCGTGGCCTGTGCGGGCGACCAGCTCATCTACGAGGTGACCCTGATCGACCTGCGGAGCGAGGGAGCCGTCGTCGACGCGAAGGCGTTCCTGAACGGAGAGCTGCTCGCCGACGCCGAGATCGTGTTCGCCCACCTGGACAACTCGCGAGCCAACCAGATCTTCGGTCCGAAGAATTTCGTATTCACCCAGCAGCTCCTCGGCGTGCTGGACCTGGCCAAGGCGCAGGCCCGAGCCCGCGAGGCCGAGGCCGAGGCCGCCGCCGAGGTGAGCCCCGAGGCGAATGGCCAGGCGCACGAGCCGCAGCCGGTCCCGTGAGCCGGCAAGACCGCTTCGGGATCGCGAATCATGGGCGGCAGGAGGCCCCTGACCCGCAGCGACCGGTTGGTAGTCCGGGTCGGTCGGGAAAAATCTGCGTGTTGCGTCGGGTTTGTGCCCGCACGATCGCCGTTCGAGAGCAATAATAGGGAGGCGGTTCGACTCGGGCGAGCACCTCAGGACGTGACAGCCTTTGAGATCGAGCCCGGCGACGATCGACGAGTCTTTCATGCTTGGTTCCGAACGCCGTGTGGTCATAACGGGTCTTGGCATCGTGACGCCCCTCGGGGATAGTCCGGACAGCGTCTGGACGTCCCTGGCGGAGGGCCGGGGGGCGGTGCGTCGGATCGAAGCCTTCCGGGTCGCCGGCCTGCCCAACGATGTGGGCGGCGAGATCCGCGGACTTCGAGCTGAAGAAGTACACGCTGCCGCAAGTACTTCAAGGAAACGCGGAAGCTGCGGAAGTACATGGCGCGGGACATCCAGCTCGCCGTGGCGGCCTCGCAGCTGGCGATCTCGGACGCCGGGCTGGTGGACGGCGGGGTCGATCCGACGCGGATCGGCATCGACCTCGGGGCCGGGCTGATCTCGACCGAGCTCGACGAGCTGGCGCCGGCGATCTCGCGGGCCTACGAGGCCGGGCAACGCCTTCGACTTCCAGGTGTGGGGCCGCGAGTCGATCGGGATGATCGAGCCGATCTGGCTGCTGAAGTACCTGCCCAACATGCTGGCCTGCCACATCTCGATCCTGCTCGACTGCCAGGGGCCGAGCAACACGATCACCGAAGCGGACGCCTCGGCGAACCTCGCCATGGCGGAGGCGGCGCGGATCATCGCTCGGGGCCGGGCGGACGTGATGATCACCGGCGGGGCCGACTCGAAGATCCATCCGCTCTCGCCTCGTCCGCATGGGCCTCCTGTCCAATATGTCGAAGTGGAAGGGCGAACCGTCCAGGGCGTGCCGGCCGTTCGATCGCCGATCGCGACGGCTGGGTACCGGGCGAGGGGGCGGGGATCCTGATCCTCGAGGAACGCGAGCACGCCCTGAGCCGCGGGGCGCGGATCTACGGCGAGCTCCTGGGCGGCGGCTCGGGCTGCGACGCGAATCCCGCGGGGGGCCTGGATCCCGAGGGGATCGGCACCGAGGTGGCGATCGCCGCGGCGCTCGAGGATGCCGGGCTCCAGCCGTCGGATATCGGCCACGTGAATGTGCACGGCTCGGCCACGCAGGTGTCGGACCTGGCGGAGGCACGTGCTTTGCACCGGGTCTTCGGGCCGCGAGGCGTGCCCGTGACCGCCCTGAAGGGCTACATGGGTAACCTTGTCTCGGGCTGCGGCTCGGTCGAGCTGATCGCCAGCCTGGCCGGGATCAACCGCGGGTTGATCCCCTCGATCCTCAACTGCGACGAGCCGGACCCCGCGATCGATGCCGACCTGGTCCTGGGCAAGCCTCGGGCCAGCTCCAATCCGATCTTCGTGAAGACAGACCTGACCCCGCTGGGCCAGGCGGCCGCCCTGGTCGTCCGGGGCTACCCCGATTCTCATGCGACGAGTGGCTAGTGGCTCGATGAACGGGCGAGCGACCCTGGACCGAGATCGACCGCAAGTGCCGGCTCTTATTCGTTCACTGGCCACCGACAGGTAGAGGAAAGCATTTATGCGGCGAGTTGTGGTGACGGGGATGGGGATGGTGACGCCGGTGGGCTCCGACCTGGAGACCACGTGGTCGGCACTCCTGAACGGGCGGAGCGGAGTGGGGCCGATCGGCCTGTTCGACGCCCGCACGTTCCCGACCCGGATCGCCGCGGAAGTGCGGGAATTCCGGCTGGATGACTATCTTCCCGACGCCACGCGCTGGGCCGAGCACTCGCGGAACAGCAAGTTCGCGCTGGCCGCGGCCAGGATGGCGATGAAGGACTCGGGCCTCGACGAGGCCGGTCCGGATTTCAATCGGCGGCGATTCGGCGTCTACCTCGGGTCGGGCGAGGGGCAGCAGGACTTCCCCCGGTTCGTCCGGCTGGTGCGGGAGACGACACGCGAGGGGCGGGTCGACACGGCGGAGTTCACCCGGCTGGGGCTCCAGGAGCTGCACCCGATCCGCGAGGCCGAGCAGGAGCCCGGTACGCCGTCGGGTCACCTGGCGAGCATGTTCGGCGCGCAGGGTCCCAATGCGAACTGCCTGACGGCCTGCGCGGCCAGCTCGCAGGCGATCGGCGAGGCTTTCGAGCTGATCCGCCGCGGCAGCGCCGACGTGATCCTGTCGGGCGGCACGCACAGCATGATCCACCCGTTCGGCGTCACCGGATTCATCCTGCTCACGGCGCTTTCCACCCGCAACGACGAGCCGGACGCGCGCCAGCCGGCCGTTCGACCGCGACCGCGACGGCTTCATCCTGGGTGAGGGCGCGGGGATGCTGGTGCTCGAGGAGCTCGAGCACGCCAAGGCGCGCGGTGCGCAGATCCACGGCGAGATCGTCGGCTACGGCTCGACGGCCGACGCCTTCCGGATCACCGACAGCCACGACGAGGGCCGCGGCGCCATCGCCTGCATCAAGGAGGCGCTGGCCTGCGCCGGGCTCGAGCCCGTCGGACATCGACTACATCAACGCCCACGGGACCAGCACCTCGGTCAACGACTCGATCGAGACGCTGGCCATCAAGCGGGCGTTCGGCGAGGATGCGTACAAGGTGCCGATCTCGAGCACCAAGAGCATGATGGGGCACCTGATCGCCGCGGCCGGCAGCGTCGAGGCGATCGTCTGCCTGCTGGCGATCCGCGACGGCGTGATGCCGCCGACGATCAACCTGGATAACCCCGACCCCGAGTG
Source organism: uncultured Planctomycetota bacterium (assembly GCA_963771445.1). GTDB lineage: Bacteria > Planctomycetota > Planctomycetia > Isosphaerales > Isosphaeraceae > JAKAUH01. Next base: position 717,921 of record CAVYTQ010000014.1, read on the forward strand.
CGACCTGGATTACATCCCCCACCAGGCCTCGCGAGAAGGCCGTCGACGTCGCGCTGTCGAATAGCTTCGGATTCGGCGGGCAGAATATCACGCTCATCCTGAGACGCTTCACCGACTGACCGGGAGTTCCCCATCGCCGAGTGGTCGCGCTCGGCTCTCCGCCCGTCCTCGCCGGCGGCCCCGATCTGCGGGCCCGGCGGGGGCCGGGCCGGCGCGACCGGGAGTGCATCCGTGATCGGCCTACTCGACTGCGTATCCCTCCCTCACGCTCGGGCTGCTCGTCCCGGCGGCCCTGGCGGTCGTGATCGTCATCTACCTGACCGTCAAGTACGCGCCGATCATCGGCGCGAAGTTCGAGGAACCGCCGATGTTCCTCCCGCTGCGCGATCGCGCCGATCCAGCGAGGGAGAGCCGGTCGAGTTCGCGCGCGGCGGACGGGCTGATGCTCGCCGGTACCTACCTGAAGGCGCGGACGGTGGGCCGGGCCGGGCGTGATGGTCTACTGCCACGAGTTCCTGAGCGACCGATGGAGCTATCGGCCCTACATCGACCACCTCCGCGACCTGGGCTTCGACGTCTTCACCTTCGACTTCCGCAACCACGGCGAGAGCCAGGCCGAGCCGGGCTACAGCCGATGCACTGGGCGTCCGACCGCGAGGTCGGCGACCTCCGCGCGGCGCTGGCCTACCTGCGGACGCGGCCCGACCGCGACCCGGCCGGCTACGGGCTCTTCGGGGTCAGCCGGGGCGGGACGACGGCGCTCCTGGTCACGCGCGGCCGAGCGCGACGTCTGGGGCGTGATCACCGACGGCGCCTTCCCCACGATCGGCACGATGATGGCCTACATTCTCCGGTGGGCCGAGCTGTACCTGCGGAACCCGCTGGTGCGCGGGATCGGTCCCGCGATGGCTCTACCGCAGCCTGGCCCGGTCGGGCCGGAGGCGGTCGGAGCGGCGGCGGGGCTGCCGCTTCCCCGACGTGGAGCGGGCCGTCGCGCGGCTGGCGCCCCGGCCCTGGCTGGTGATCCACGGCCAGCGCGACACCTACATCAACCCCGGAGTCGTCGCAGGAGCTCTTCGAGCCGGCAACGGGCCGCGGGAGATGTGGCTGGTCCCGGACGCCAAGCACAACCGCTGCCGCGAGCGCGAGCCCGAGGCCTACGCCGGCCGCCTGCTCGACTTCGTCGACCGATACGCCCCGCGCCGGCCGATCACCGAGCCCGACGCCGGCCGAGCGGGCCCCGCTGGCCGCCGCGCCGCTGGCCGCGCCGACGGTGCAGGAGGCGGAGATCGGCGAGCTGCCCGACGAGTACCTGGACGAGATCGAGTCGCCCCGCCATGCGGGCGAGGTCGCCACGCCGATGTCCTAGCCTTTCATCCGGCGGGAGCGACCGATCGGGGTCCCGGCGTTCGTTCACGCCGCCGGGACCGACACTGGCTGAGAGGGCTCGCTGCATCCCCGGTGCTCGGGGGGCGCCGGCTCCGTTTCGTTCGAAGGGGATGGGGGGTCGCCGGGGATGATCAACTCTCGTTGATGCGCCTGCTCGGCGCTCCGGTCGAGATCCGCGCCGTCGGCTGGCCCGGGCATTCCTGGCCCAGACCAAGCGGGCGGCCGAAGTTCAGCGCGAGCTGCTGCTCGAGCGGATCGCGCGGCACGCCGACAGCCAGTTCGGCCGCGACCACCACTTCGGCGAGATCCGCACGCGCGGCGGATTTCCGCCGCCGCGTCCCGATCGGCGATTACGCCCGCCACGAGCCGTACATCGACCGCGTGCGGCAGGGGGACCTGAGGCGCCCTGTTCGGCCAGGGGACCGAGGTGCTGATGTTCGCGCATGACCTCCGGGCACGACCAACCGGCCCAAGACGATCCCCGTGACCCGCGAGTCGCTGCGCGACTACCGCGAGGGGTGGACGATCTGGGGCATCATGGCGTTCGAGGCGCACATCGAGATCCTGCGCCGGGGGCTGCGGCCGATCCTCCAGCTCGCCAGCGACTGGCGCGAGTCGACCACGGCCGCCGGGCATCCCGTGCGGCGCGATCACCGGGCTGACCGCCCACATGCAGAACCCCCTGGTGCGCACGACCTACTGCATGCCCGCGGCGGCCTCGCGGATCAAGGACATCGAGTCGAAGTATTACGTCGCGCTGCGGGCCTCGTGCTATCGCGACGTGGGAACGATCATCGCCGCCAATCCCAGCACCATCCTGTCCATGGCGCGGCTGGGCGACCGCGAGAAGGCCGTGCTGATCCGCGACCTCCACGACGGCACGATCGACGCGAAGTGGGAGATCCCGGCCGAGGTCCGCCGCGCGTTGCGGCTCCGGATGGCGATCCCCCACCGACGCGCAGCGCGCCGGCTCGAGCGGATCGTCGAGCGATCCGGCCGGCTGCTGCCGAGGGACTACTGGCCCAACCTCGACTTCCTGTCGAACTGGATGGGCGGCACGATGAAGGCCTATTTGCGGGGTTATCCCGAGTACTTCGGCGAGACGCCGGTCCGCGACGTCGGCCTGATCGCCTCGGAAGGTCGGATGACGATCCCGATCGAGGATGGTACGCCCGCGGGGCTGCTCGACATCCGCCACCATTATTTCGAGTTCATCCCCGAGGACCAGGCCGACCGCGCCGAGCCCGAGACCGTCGAGGCCACCGAGCTTGTCGAGGGCCGCAGCTACTTCATCGTGCTGACCACGGCGGGCGGTCTGTACCGCTACAATATCTCCGACCTGGTCCGCTGCGTCGGCTATCCACGGCACGACGCCGCTGATCGAGTTCCTCAACAAGGGCGCGCATTTCTCGAGCGTGGCCGGCGAGAAGCTCTCGGAGCACCAGGTGATCGCCGCCGTGCAGGCGGCCCAGCGCACGGCGGGATGCACGCTCAAGTCGTATCTCCTGCTCCCCTGCTGGGGCGAGCCGCCGTTCTATTCGCTGCTTGTCGAGGACGACGACCTGCCCGCCGGTGATACCGGTGCCGAGGCCCGGCTGGCCGCGGCCGTCGAGGAGGAACTGGGTCGGCAGAATGGCGAGTACGCCAACCGCCAGGAGACCCGGCGGCTCGCGCCGGCGCGGATCGTCCGGATCCGGCCCGGCTCGTGGTCCGAGTTCCAGAAGCGTCGCCTGGCCCGCAGCGGCGGCGCCGTCGAGCAATACAAGCAGCCGCACCTCATCCCCGACCTCAATCAGATTGACACCTTCCGGGCGGTCGCGATCCAGGAACCGGTCCGCTGACGGACGGCTCGCGGACGCCATTCGGTCGCCCCCGTCGGGTCTCGACATCAACGCACCGGCCAGCGGGGCTCGCTCGCATCCACGATCGGCCCCGACTTTGTCATACCTCGGCAACTTGTCCCGCTTGTCCCTTGCCTTCGAGCGAGGCGCTCGGATCCTTCGTCCGTGGTCGGTCGTCCGTCATGAGCTGACGCGGAGAGCAAGGGCCCCGCGAGCCCGACGACGACCGACGGACGAGAGGACCGGGAGGCCGAGCAAAGATGCCGCCGCCACGATCGCCCGCATTCGAGCCGAACCCGCTCTGGCAACAAGTGCGCGAGCCGCTGTTCTGGCTCGACGCGGAGCTGCGGTTGGCCTGGGTGAATCCCGCCTGGGAGTCGCTGACGGGCCACGAGGCCGCATCGGTGGTCGGGTTGGCGTGCCAGTCGCACGCGCCGTCGCAGGCGGGCGACCTGTCGGACCTGGCGGCGAGCTTCCACCCGCCGCCCGAGTCGCTGGCCGGCGAGGCGGCCGGCGCACCGACGTTGATCTACCGCGCCGACGGCGAGCGACTCTGGCGACGGGTCGAGTTCTGGCCGTTCGGCGACGGAGAGGGCAAGCGGATCGGCATGCTGGGGATCGTGCGGGCCGATCAAGCCGAGCCGAGCGTTCCGGACTCGCCGGCCGGCAGGCTGCACGCCGAGCTGCTGAACCTGAGACGGCGGTTGCACGAGCGGTACGGACTGGATTCGCTGATCGGCTCCGGCCCCGAGCACCGCCGGCTTGTCGAGCAGGTGCGGCTGGCGGCCGGCTCGTCGGTCCCCGTGCTGATCGTCGGCGAGCCGGGGACGGGCAAGCGCCAGGTGGCGCGAACGATCCATCAGCAGGGTCCGCACCGGCAGCGGCCGTTCATCGCCTTCGACTGCCAGGCGCTGCCGGCCGAGCTCCTCGAGCGCGAGCTGTTCACGCCATCCGATCCCGATGGGCCGCCCGGCGGCACGCGACGCGCACGGCTGAAGCTGGGGGACGGGTCGACGCTGCTGATCGACGATGTGCTCAGCCTGCCGCGCGACCTCCAGGCCAGGCTGATCGAGGCGCTCGACTCGCGCGTCCGGCTGATGGCCACGGCGGCCTCCGAGCCCGAGGCCGCGGTCCGCGACGAGCGACTCCGCCCCGAGCTGTATTATGCGATGACGGTCCTGGTGCTCCGGCTCGCTCCGCTTCGCGACCGCCGCGACGAGCTGCCGGCCCTGGCGCAGAACTTCCTCGAGAGGGCCAACCAGCGGGGCGGGCCCCAGCGCGGCCTTCGAGCCGGCCGCGGTGGACGCCCTGGCGGCCCATGATTGGCCGGGCAATCTCCCCGAGCTGGCGCGGGCGGTCGATCATGCTCATGCCGGCGCGCACGGCCACCTGGTCACGGTGGACGACTTGCCGGCGACGATCCGCGGCAACCTCGGCGGCGCCTATGCCCCGCCGCCGATGCCGGCGACGGTCAAGCCGCTCGACGGCATGCTGACCGAGTTCGAACGCCGCCTGATCGAGACCGCGCATCCGGCAGGCACGCGGGAACAAGTCGCGGGCCGCCGAGCTGCTGGATATCTCGCCCCCGCGGCTCTACCGACGGATCAAGGAGCTGGACCTGCCCGACGACGAGGCGGGCGGAGATGACGCAACGCCGTGACGCCATGGTGATCGGCGGGAGGGAGGGCGATCCCGGTTCCCACGCGACGATTCGTCGGGTAGGCCATTTCGGCGTGGATGCGGGATTTTGTATCCTGACCTTGCTCCGCCATTGCGGCCCGGCGAACAGAGACGTGATCGAGGATCGGCGAGGGAACCACCGATGCGAGGGATATTCGACGAATGCCTCCGACCCCGCTGGCCCCGGCTCCTGGCTCCGGGACTCGTCCTGGCTGCGATGCTGCTGACCGCGACCCCCGGGGCCCATGCGCAGCGTTTGGATGGCGGACTCGCCGGCGGTCAGCGGTGGGAGAACCGCCGCGTCGTCCCGAGGCAGCCCCGGTTTGTGCTCAGGAATGACAAGGACGGCCGCGAGATCTTCCAGCCGCCGATCACCACGTTCGTCGTCCAGCGGGTCGAGGGAGACCGGCTCTGGACCACCGTCAACGAGATGACCGGCTGGTGCCTGGCTTCCGAGGTCGTCGCGCTCGACGAGGGGATCGAATTTTTCTCCGATGCGATCCGCGGTGGCGCCAGGGATACGTACCCGCTCAAGGTGCGGGCGATCATCTACGCCGAGGTGAAGCACGACACCGGGCACGCGATTACGGACCTGACCGAGGCCATTCGGATCGACCCGACGGACCTGGGACTGTATGTTGTCCGGGGGCACCTCTGGGCGATCGAACAGCAATATGAAAATGCGATCGCCGACTACACGCACGTGCTCGAGCTTGTCGGGCGTGCCCCGAAAACGGCGGCGATCTTCCAGGCGAGAGGGCGTGCGTACAAGGCGCAGCGCGAGCTGGAGAAGGCGATCGCCGACTACACCCGTGCCCTGGCGCACGAGCCGGACTCCGCCGATTACCTCAACGACCGGGGGATCGCCTACCACGCGGCCGGCGACCGCGACAAGGCGATCGCCGACTACACCCGCGCCATCGCGGCCCGGGTCAAATGGCAGGCGACGCCCTACCACAATCGCGGCAACTCGTACCTGGCCAAGGGCGACCTGAAGAGCGCGCTGGCCGACTTCAACAAGGCCATCGAGCTCGATCCGACGTTGCGCAAGTCGTTCTCGTGCCGCGCGATCGCCTACATGCTGCTGCGCGACAAGGCGGCGATCGCCGATGCCGCCGCCGCGATCCGGCTCGCGGGGAAGGACAAGACCGGGGCGATCTACCCGGCTCTGACCGGCTACTTCACCGCGAAACTGCTCAAGGACGAGCGGCAGGCGAAGGTGTTCCTCGATGGGGCTTCGACCCGGCTCTGGACCGGAGACTGGCCATCGCCGATCTTGAGCTACCTGCTCGGCCAGCTCGACGCCGACGGGTTGCTCGCGGCGGCCTCGGATACCGGCGAGGCGACCGAGGCCCACTGCTTCATCGCCATGAACGCGTTGCTCAACGGACAGGAAGCCTCGGCCCGCACTCATCTCCGCTGGGTCAAGGAGAAAGGACTTCCCGAGTTCACGGAATACGCGATCGCGGTCGGCGAGCTCAACCGCCTCGACGGCAAGGTCACCGGCTCCGGGGCGACGGCGCCGAAGTCGTCGGCCAGGGTCGAGAGCGGATCCCGGTAGGACCCGCGCCGATCCGAGCCACCGCGAGTCAGGAGTGCTGTTCGTTGCGGGCGGGCTGCCGCGAACCGGCCTCGTGCGGACCGCGGTAGGGGGCGGTCGGCGAGCTCGCTGCGTCGGCCGGCCGGCCAGCGACGGTCCGCGACAACCGGGCGACGATCCGCTCGGCGGCGCGGTCGGTGGCGCCGGGATGCGCGACCCGCTTCCGGAGCGCCTCGAGGGCGAGGGTCGTCCGGGCGCGCTGATCGGTATCGTCGAGCCAGGCGAGTGCCCAGCGCACCAGGTCGCCTGAAGCGTCTCGCGAGGTCAGGTATTCGGGGAAGACCTCGTCGTCGGCCAGCAGGTTCACCAGGCTGATGTACTTCGCCTTGATGAAGGGCCGCGCGATCCACAGGTCGATCCGCTTGACCTTGTAGAGCACGACCGAGGGGAGTCCGTCGGCCATCAGCTCCAGGCCGACCGAGCCCGAGACCGCCCAGGCCACCCGCGCCAGGCGGATCAGCTCGGGCGTACGCGCGGCGAAGACCTCGATGATCGGCGCGGAGGTCGACGAAGTCGCGTCGGTCCCGGCGGCCTCGGCGATCATTCGCTCGGCCATCGCCTTGTGCCGCTGGTGCAGGCAGGCGACGGCGAATCGAACGTCCGGCCGACGGCCCGCCAGCTCGTGGGCGGCCCGCAGCATGTCGGGGAGGTTGCGCTTCAGCTCCTGGGTCCGCGAGCCGGGGAGGATCGCCACCAGCGAACCCGGCCGGAGCCTCTGCTCGGACAGGAACCCTTCATCGAGCGGTCGGGCGGCCAGCTCGTCGAAGTAGGGATGACCCACGTAGACCGCGTCGGTGACGCCGCGCGCCTGGTACCACGCCGGCTCGAACGGCAGGCTGCACAGCACCTGGTCAACGTACTTTTGCACCTTCCGCACTCTCCACCCCGCCCAGGCCCAGAGCTGCGGCGGCACGAAGTAGAACACCGGATCCCCCGCGCTTCGCGCGCCTGGCGATCCACCAGTGCAGGCCGGGATAGTCGATCAGCACCACGGCGTCGGGGCGCTGCGTCGCGGAAGTAGCGATCCGCCTTGAAGACCAGCCGGACGAACGTCACCAGGTTGAGCAGGACATTGAGGAACCACATGACCGCCAGGTCGACCAGCGGATACAGCACCTCGGCCCCGGCGCCGGCCATCTTGCTGCCGCCGTAGCCAACGAACTCGACGCCCGGCAACCGGCGACGGATCGAGCGGACCAGGTTGGCGGCGTGCAGGTCGCCGCTGGGCTCTCCGGCCGAGATGAAGATACGCATTGAGGCTGCCTCACTTCCTTGCAAGCGGCGACGGCCGCGGTCGGAATCCTTCCGGTCGCAGCACCCTATCAAACGCCCGCAAGGCTGAGAAGACAAGTCGTGATCCTCGACCCGCGATCGCGGCCCGTTCTCGCCCCTGTCTGCTCTACTCGCCGCATCCGGCAAGTTCGGCAAGATGGGCAGAGCCCGCAATCCTGATTCGGGAGGAGCTCGGTTCGCAACCGACCGGACGTTCCCGCGATCGCGAGTGCCGCGCAGTGACCGATACAAAGATGACGAGGGCCTGCCTCGATCAGTCACGCTCGGGCCGACCCTCGGGCGCGAGCCTGCGCGGCAGGGTCCTGGACTCGCGCCTGCTCTCGAAACCATCGCATCGCCCCGAGTCCCGACCCTTCCACCCTACCCGGCCAGGAGCCCTCGCATGTCCCGACGTCATGCCGCCCGCCCCGTCCTCGAATCCATGGAAGTCCGCCTGGCCCTGAGCCACGCCAGCGCGCACCCCGCAGCGCTCGTCGCCGCGCAGGCGCACCATCTCGCACGGGTGGCCCACGTGGAGGCCACTCATCACGGCAAGTTCGCCGTCGCGGCGACTCATCACCATGCCAAGGTCGTGCATGTCGTGCACCACACCACGACGACCAGCTCGAGCAGCTCGACCAACTCGCTCTCGAGCTTCTTCAAGTCCGTCTTCCCCGGCCTTTGAGGCGGCATCGATCGCTCACACCATGCAGCCCTGACGACACAGGCTCAAACGAACCGCCGCATTTTTCCCCTCGCCGTGAGGGCTCTCGCTTCTCGACCGGGCAACCGTGACCTATGGTTGCTCGGGAGGACAATCTGGCGGTCCGGCATCGCTTGCCGGGCATCTGCTGACCTGGGACGATCCAGGATCGTCCGGCACCGCTCTGCCGGCCTCCCCTCCGTGGCGATTCGGCGACCGCTTTGATCCGCCGGATTGCAGCCGAGTTCCCCTGAACTACACCAGGGACCAGGCGACCCGAGGGGGAATGAGTGTCGCGCTCATGCAGACTTCGCGGAGAGATCGCCGGCTGGCTGCTGGCCTGGGTGCTGGCGATCGGTGCCGGCATGCTCCTGATGCACGCGTACGCGGCGTATCCGGGCGATCCCGGCGAGCCGTCAACCCGCTGGCCGGTCGGGACGCGGCTCGGTCACGACGGAGACCGATCGACTCTCCTGATCTTCCTCCACCCGAAATGCCCCTGTTCGCGTGCCAGCGTGACCGAGCTGGCGGCGATCCTCGCCCAGGCCGACGGCCGCGTCGCGGCGCAGGCGGTGCTATTCCGGCCGCTGGGCGTTCGCGACCCATGGTTTCCGTCGGACCTGCTGGCGGAGCTGGCGGAGATCGCCGACCTGGAGATCGCCCCGGACCCGGGCGGCGAGGAGGCGCGGCGGTTCGGAGTGGCGACCTCGGGGCACGTCCTGCTGTACGACACCAGGGGTGACCTGGCATTCAGCGGCGGAATCACGCCGGGACGAGGTGAGCGTCCCGATGCCGCAGGACGCTCGGCGATGCTCGCCCGACTGCTCGCAGGGGCGGGCCGATGCCCGGACGGCCCGGTTTTCGGCTGCCCGCTGGCGACGTGTCGGCCGACCGGGAGGCTGGGGCAACCGCGATGAGTACAACGATGGCCTCGACCCGCATCGTGATCCCGCCGCGCATAAGGGCGGACGAGTTGTACGCCGAGCGGCTGGCCGCCGGCCATCGGCGAGTCAACGGCATCTTCAAGACCCTGCTGCCGCTCCAGTGGATCGGGGCGATCCTGTTTGCCGTCTGGGTGTCGCCGTATACCTGGGCCGGCGATGTCGCGTCGATCCACGCGCATCTCTGGGCCGCCGTGATCCTGGGCGGCCTGATCGTCGCGCTGCCGCTCTGGCTGATCCGCCGGCATCCCGGCGCCGAGGTGACGCGGCAGGCCGTCGGCCTGGCCCAGATGGCGATGGGGATGCTCTGGATTCACCTCTCGGGGGGGCGGATCGAGACGCATTTTCATATTTTCGGATCGCTCGCATTCCTGGCACTTTACCGCGATACGAAGGTCCTCGTGACCGCCTCGGCCGCCGTGGCGGCGGACCACCTGCTGCGGGGCGCCTACTGGCCGCGGTCGGTCTACGGGGTCGCGACGGCCGCGAGCTGGCGATGGCTCGAGCACTCGGCGTGGGTCGTCTACGAGGACCTTGTGCTCGCCCGGGGCTGCCGGCAGTCCCTGGCCGAGCTGCGGGACCTGGCCGAGCGTCAGGCCGAGGCCGAGTCGGCGCACGCGATGATCGACCGCGTGGTCCGGCTGCGGACGGACGAGCTCGAGCGGGCCAACGCCGCGCTCTCGATCGAGGTTGCCGACCGCCGCCGCGCCGAGCAGGAAGCGCTGGCACGCCGCCAGTTCATCGAGGGGCTGGCGCAGGCGAATCCGTCGATCCTCTACCTGATCGACCTGGCCGCCAATCGAACGGTCTGGATCAACGGGCGGCTGGGTTCGGTGCTCGGCTACACGCCCGAAGTTACGTGCGGCCGCGGACTCGATCGGGTGATGGCCGACCTCCTCCATCCCGATGACGCGACCCGGCTGGGGTTCTGGGATTACCCGCGCGGTTCGCCGATGTCGGCGACGGCCAGGTCGTGGAGGCGGAGCTGCGCGTCCGCCACGACGACGGGTCCTGGCGCTGGCTGCATTGCCGCGAGGTCGTCTTCCGACGTGATGCGGATGGACGGCCCACCGAGGTCGTCGGCGCCGCCGAGGACGTCACCGAGCGCAAGCAGGCCGACGACCGCTTCCGTGCCCTGTTCCAGCAATCGGCCGACGCCACGATTCTCTTCGATGAGAAGGCCGGTATCCTGGATTGCAACGACTCGGCACTCGGCCTGTTTGGCCAGGCGGATCGCGCCGGGCTCATCGGCCGGCACCCGGCCGAGCTGATCCCCGACCTGCGGCTGGACCTCGACGGCAACCGCCCCGGTGCGCACGGGCTCGACGCTCGGGCCCCGCTCGTCGGGTTCCGCCGCTTCGACTGCACCGTGCCGCGCAGTCGGCGTGCCCTCGGTGCCCTGCGAGATCACGCTGAGCGCGATCGATGCCGCCGGCCGGCCGCTCTTGCTGGGCGTCGCCCGCGACCTCACCGAGCGAATCAAGGCCGAGCAGGCCGTGCGCGAGAGCGAGGAGCGCTTTCGACTGATGGCCGACAGCGCGCCGGTCATCATCTTCGTGACCGACTCGAGATTCCAGTGCAGCTTCGTCAACCGGACCGGCGTCGAGTTCTCCGGGCTCCCCGCCGACGAGCTGCGCGGCGACGCCTGGGAGTCGCTGATCGATCCCGCCGATCTCGGCAGCTATCTGGACCTGCGCCGGTCGATCGTCCCGGATCGGCCGATCGCACAGGTCGAGCTGAGGCTCCGCCGTGCCGACGGCGTCTACCGATGGATGGCGGTCACCTCGGTGCGGCGGTTCTTCCCCGACGGGAGCTTCCTGGGATCGGTGAGCACATCCGTCGACATCACCGAGCGCAGGGAGGGCGAGGCGACCTTGCTTCGCGCCAAGGAAGCCGCCGAGGCCGCCAGCCGCGCCAAGAGCGAGTTCCTCGCGAACATGAGCCACGAGATCCGGACGCCGATGAACGGCATCATCGGCATGACCGAGCTGGTGCTCGACACCGAGCTCTCGTCGCGACAGCGCGAGTACCTCGGGCTGGTGAAGAGCTCGGCCGATTCGCTGCTGGCCGTGATCAACGACATCCTCGACTTCTCCAAGATCGAGGCCGGCAAGCTGAGCCTGGACCGCGCGGGCTTCTCGCTGCGCGACGCGATCGGCGAGACCCTCCAGACCCTGGCCCTGCGCGCCACTCCAAGGGCCTCGAGCTGGCCTGCCGGATCGCGCCCGACATCCCCGACGGCCTGGTCGGAGACATCGGACGACTCAGGCAGGTGATCGTCAACCTCGTCGGCAACGCGATCAAGTTCACCGAGGAGGGCGAGGTCGTGATGACGGTGATGGTCGAGGATCAGGACGAGGCGGATCTGCGGCTGCGCTTCGTCGTGGCCGACACGGGGATCGGCATCGAGCCCGCCAAGCTCGAGGCAATCTTCGAGCCATTCGAGCAGGCGGACCCTTCGACCACGCGGCGATACGGCGGCACGGGGCTGGGCCTGGCGATCTCGTCCCGGCTGGTGGAGATGATGGAAGGGCGGCTCTGGGCCGAAAGCCAGCCGGGCCGCGGCAGCCAGTTCGGTTTCACCGTCGCGCTCGGGCGAGAGTCGAAGGATGAGACCGAGGCGCGAGTCGGCGGCGCGCGGCCCGTGCTCGAACTGCCGGGCCTGGACGAGCTGCCCATCCTGGTGGTGGACGACAACGCCACGAATCGGCTGATCCTCGAGGAGATCCTGTCGAGCTGGGGCGCCCGGCCGGCGGCGGTCAACGGATCCGCCCCGGCGCTGGAGGCCCTGCGCCAGTCCGAGTGCCAGGGCCGGCCGTTCGCCGCCGCGCTGGTCAACGGGATGATGCCCGACGTCAACGGCCTCGACCTGATCCGGCTAATCCGCGGCGAGCCGGTGCCGGCCGTCGCCTCGATCCCCGTGCTCCTGCTGACGTCCGCCGGCGCCTGCGACGCTACCCAGGCTTGTGGCGACCTCCGGATCGGCGCCTGCCTCACCAAGCCCGTACGCCAGTCGGACCTGTTCGACGCCCTGATGAAGGCGCTGCCTGCCGCCGGGGCCGGGCCGTACCGGGGTGGAAGATCGCTCGGGCTCGCGAGATGCCGCCCGCGTCGGGCAGCGACTCGAGCTCGTCGGCCCGAGACTGAACATCCTGCTCGCCGAGGACCATCCGGTCAATCAGAAGGTCGCCGTGCGGATGCTCGAGCGCCTGGGCCACTCGGTCGTCGTGGTCCCGGACGGGCTCCAGGCGCTCGCGCGCCGTGGATTCCGCCGAGTTCGACGTCGTGCTCATGGACGTGCAGATGCCCGAGATGGACGGCTTCGAAGCCGTCCGCGCGATCCGCGCGACCGAGGCCGCCGCTCCTCGCGACCGCCTGCCGATCCTCGCCCTGACCGCCCATGCCATGCACGGCGACCGCGACCGATGCCTGGCGGGCGGATTCGACGGCTACCTGCCCAAGCCGATCCGCCAGGCCGACCTGATGAAGGCCCTCGGCGACCTGGCCGTCGTCCCCCGGCGTCGGGTCGACGGAGGGCTCGGGTCGAACGGACATGCGAACGACGGCGACGGCACGGGCCGAAGCTTGCTCGACGCGCTGCTCGCCGCCTGCGATGGCGACCGTGAATTCGCCGGAGAGCTGGCCCGAACGTTCCTCGACTCGGCGCCTCGATGCCTCGACGGAATCCGCACCGCCCTCCATGCGATCGACCCGGCGCGGATCGCCTCCGGGCGCACGGACTCCGCGGCATCAGCCGGACCATCGGCGCCGACGACCTGGCCGCGGCCTGCGAGGCCCTCGAGCACGCGTCGGGCCGCGCCGAGCTTGCCGTCATCGAAGCACTGGTCGCGCAAGTCGACGCGGCCTGGGACCGGGTACGAACCGCGATCGAACTGATCGACAATTCACATGGAAATCCATGAACATCTTGATTGCCGAAGATCAGCCTGTGACGGCGCTCTGATTTGCGCCGCACGCTCGAGAAACTGGGGCATGTGCCCCGTGTCGCGCCCGATGGTGAGGCAGCCTGGCGGATGATCCGCTCCGGCGATATGCCGCTCCTGATATCCGACTGGATGATGCCCAACCTCGACGGGCTGGAGCTCTGCCGGCGGATCCGGACCGACCGGATCGGGCGATACATCTACATCATCCTGCTCACGTCGCTCGACCGCCGCGAGGATCGGGTCAAGGGCCTGCGCACCGGCGCCGACGATTTCCTGACCAAGCCGCCCGATCCGGACGAGTTGACCGTGCGGCTCGAGGTCGCCGGGCGAATCCTCGCGGTCCACGACCAGCTCGAGCGTCAGAACGCTCGCCTGGCCGAGCTGGCCTCCACCGATGAGCTAACCGGCGTCAAGAATCGGCGTCGGTTCCGCGAGGACCTCGAGCTGCTGTTCGCCCAGGCGAGGCGCCAGGGGACTCCGCTCTCCCTGATCCTGCTCGACATCGACCATTTCAAGGAGTACAACGACTCGTTCGGCCACCCGGCCGGAGACGAGGTTCTCAAGGCCTTCGGCGCGACGCTGCGCGAGACCGTGCGCGGCCATGATGTGGTCGCTCGGTATGGCGGCGAGGAATTCGTCGTGCTGCTGCCGGCCACCGCCGCCGACGAGGCCGTCGATGTCGCCGAGCGATTACGCTCGGCCATCGCCGGCCGCGGATGGTTGCGTTGACCGGTGACCGCAAGCCTCGGCGTCGCCACCTCCGGCGCTGAGACTCCGGACGAGTCGGTGCTCGTCGAACGGGCCGATCGGGCGCTCTATTCGTCCAAGCAGACGGGCCGGAATCGGACGACGCATATCCTGTCGCTTCCGATTTCCGCCCTGAGGCTTCGCAGTCCCGAGGCGAACCGGGCGATCCCCGTCGTCTGAGCCGGCTTTCGACGATCCGACGTCTGTGCAGGTGGAGGTCCAATGGTCTCGTCGTCAGCGACGGCTTGCAACGTCGAAAGGCTCGCGGGGCGCGTATGAGCTCCCCCGAGCCTTCAGTCCGACCGAAGAATCCAGAATGATCAATCAGCCGTCAGACCCGCGAGGTCTGATGCTGTCGTGCCTTGCGCAGCCGCTTGAGCTCCTCGCGGCGCCGGCGCTCGCTGGGCTTCTCGTAGTAGGCCTTGCGACGCATTTCCTTGCGGAGGCCGCTTCGCTCGCACAGCTTGCGGAAGCGGCGGACCGCCTCCTGGATCGACTCGCCGGCACGCACGCGTAACTTCACCACAGGCCGATTCTCCCGTCTATCTGCTGGATGTCCGTAAGTCTCTGATAAGGCTTCCCATCGCAACGCCTGTTCGGTCGTCCTTCGTTGGCCGGGTTCGCCCGCTCGCTCGCCGGTCCGGTCGGTCGATGCCCTCGGTCGCGTCCCCGGCAGCCTGTCATCCGGGGGACAGGAACCAGGCGGCCGCGAGACGGAACAATCCAGGACGAGAGCGTCCTTCGATCCCGATACCCGTCCACGGCCCGCCGGGGAGACGCTCCTCCGAGAGCGGGGCGCATACCCTGGGCCGCCGCCTTCGTTAATCGGAAGCGGCGGGAATTCCTCAATATACCGCGGGCTCATCCGTCCCGCCAATAGGACTCGGCGAGTGCGCCGCTCCCATTCCTCCTTTTGCGACCGCATCGGCAGCGACGAGATCGCGCCGACCGTCTTCACTCGACGGATCGCGGCCCGCGGTGGCCCATTCACTCCCTCGATCGGTCGCCAACACGGCGGCGGGTCCGCAATGGGGTTGGGCACGAGCCACGACGATCCCGCGCCCTTAATAGTCGCCCGAGTCGCGGTAGCCGCCACCGCCGCCCCGATGTGCACCACCACCGCCACCGCCGCCGTAGCCGCCTCCGCCACCGCCGCCGTAGCCACCGCCTCCGCCACCGCCGCCGTAGCCACCGCCTCCGCCTCCGCCACCACCACCACCACCCCGGCGCGGGGCGTCCGTGCGGGGACGCGCCTCGTTGACGGTCAGCGGACGGCTGCCGTATGGCTGGCCGTTGAGGGAATCGATCGCCACCTGCGCCTCGCCGTCATCGGCCATCTCGACGAAGCCGAAGCCCCGGCTGCGGCCGCTGAATCGATCCATCACCACCTGGGCGCTGATGACCGATCCATACGACTGGAAAAGCTCCACCAGGTCGTCGCTGGTCGTCTCGTACGGCAGGTTCCCGACGTAAATGTTCTTCGCCATGTCCCGATCTCTCACTCACCCAGATCTTGCGTGCTTCCGTCGCGTTCGACGGTCACCAGGCAACCGCCAGGTCGGTCCGGTGGCCAATTCCTCGGCCACGTTCCATCCGTCGGCCGATGGCCCGAACCGCATTTCTCCATTCATCACTATCTGAGTTCCGCGCCCTGAACTCAAGACAAATCCGCGCAATTCGTCATTATCCGGGCAAGTCGACCCCGGAGAGGTCGACTTGCCCGGTCTCGATTGCGCATGCTCGTCGTCGCGAGGCTCAGGCCAGCAGCTCGTCGGCACGGGGCAGCAGGCGGGCGAAATCGAGGTGATTGGGGCAGGCCGAGCGGGCGGCGTCGAGATCGGCGCCCTGCCAGTCGCGGGCGGCCTCGGCCAGCTCGCCATAGAGCCGTCGTGCCTCGGCGCGATAGCCGTGATGTTCGTGATAGGTGAGCAATCGGGTAAGGTTACCCAGCTCGGCTTCGGTCCCGGCGGCGCGGCTGCACCGGCCGTCGCACGAGGCGCACAGCGTCGGGCCGGCCGCAATGCAGGCGTCGCGCAGCCGGCAGCATCGCCGCCTTCGGCATCGGCTGGAACCGCCGCGCCGCGTCGGTGTTCTCGCGGATCTGGTCGGTGTTCCGCATCGACACGCAGACCGACGAGAACCGCTCGTCGGTCCAGATCGCGTGCAGGAGCGCCTGGTACGGCTTCAGGTTCTTCTCCTTCAGCTCGGGAAGCCGCTCGGCGATCTCATTGAGGTTCGTGTTGCCGGCCACCTGCTTCATCGAGATCAGCCCGATGCCGGCCTTGTAGCAGGCGTCGAGGGCGTGGTTCATCGCGTCCTCCTGGGCCATCCAGGGGTTGTTCTGGAGCATGATGGCGTCGACGAATCCGCCCTTCACGGCCGCCTGGAGGATCTCCGGCCGCCTGGGGTGGTGGGTCGAGAAGCCGACGAACTTCGCCTTGCCCGACTTGCGAATGGCGTCGGCGGCCGCCTTGAACTCGGCGCTGGCCGGCCACTTCACCTCGTTGGCGAAGCTGTGATCGCCCATCGCGTGGATGAAGATCAGGTCGACGTAGTCGGTCTTGAGCGCCTCGAGCCGCCGATCGAGCTGGTCCACCAGGCCCTTGGGCGACTGGGGGTGATCCTTCGTGACCAGGAAGAGCTCCTTGCGGACCTCGGGCACCGTCTGGAGCCAGCGGCCGATGGCCGGCTCGGTCCCGTACGACTTGGCCGTGTCGATGTACCGGACGCCATTGGCCCAGGCGAACCGCAGCAGCCGCTCGACGCCCGAGCTCTGCCAGGTGCCGATATTCAACATCGTCACCTCGACGCCCGTCTTGCCCAGCTTGCGCTTCGCCAGCGGGGCCGAGGCCGTCTCGCCCCCCGCCTGCTGCGCCGCGGCCGGCCGGCCTGCGCCCAGGGTCGCAGCGGCGGCCAGCGCCCCGGCCCCCGCACCCAGGAAGCCGCGACGGTCGAGCCCTCCGGCCAGCTCCGAATCATGATCCCGCATGGGTCTCTCCTCAGGTTTGCTGACGCATAGATGCATCAGGGTGATGCGTTGTCCCGGGCGGCTGTTCGACAAAAATGCAACACTCCACCCGAGCCAGGCTAATCTTACGCCGGGCTCGTTGTCGAGCAGAAATCGTCGCGAGCGCCACCGAGAATCCTCCCAAGCCGCACCACGGTCCCGGCTTCCAGCGAGCCTACCTGTACGTTTTGGCATGCGTTGTGCGGCCAAGGTCCTCTTGCGCCGCCACATCCCGATGGAACATGAGGGCAAGCTCCCATGACAGACAAGCTGTTCGATCCGAAGCGCGAGGGGCCCGAGCACAGGCATCCGGAGGCGTATCAGCGCGAAATGAATCCCGATGCGGCCGCGGGGCAGGACGACGGCCTGACCGGCCCGCACCCCGAGAAGAACAATCCGCGGACGGCGTATGACGAGAAAGAGGCGCATCGCCAGCTCGTGGACTGGCAGGATGACGAGTTGAAGCAGGTGCCCCTGCTGCCGGCCGGGGCCCGGTTGGAGCAGGGTGCGATCTATGTCAACCTCCGCGACCCCGCGCGGCGAGAGTTCACCGCGACCGGCGAGATGCAGGTCCCGATCGATGGCCTTTATGTGCCCAAGAGCGAGGTCGATTACCGCACCTGGAACCGGCTGCTGGGCAATCGCACGCCCGAAAAGATCGTTGCGACCGGTACTCAACTCATGTGAATTCCCGCCACCACCCCGCCGTCATCAGCCGATGAAACCCCTGGACTGGGCCCGACGTCTGCCGCGAGATGATCCATCGCGCCGCCGGGCTCGGGCCGGGGGAAGCGACCCCGCGACCGACCGCGTGAGATCAACGTCTCACGATGTGCCGGTGGGGCCGCCGGGCGGGTTGGCGTCGGGGCCATAGCGGTCGCCTGACGCTCCCCGGCGACCCAGGTATGCCGTTCGGAATTCCCGGGAGCGCCGCCCATGCGACGACGATCGGTCGTGAGGTTCCTCCCCGCCCTCGAGCGATTCGAAGCCAGGCAATTGCTCAGCGCCGGTCCGGCCGCATTGACGACGGCGGACGTCGCCGCGAGCCCGGATCCGGCGACGTCCTCCGCATCGCACCAACTCGACCCGGGCCAGGGATTCCTCGCCTACCGGCTCACCAACCCCACCTACCGCCTCGTTCACCTCAGGCCGCCGTTCCAGCACGTGCTCGTGCAGCACATCCAGCCGGTGCCGGGCCATGTCTACAACGTCCTGTTCGTCGCCGTCGAGAATGGGACGGCGCAGACGTTCACGGCCGCCGACAATTTCCAGGTCCGATTGCCGGGCTTCACCGGCTCGCACCGCGTGGTGGATCATGCCTTCCCCATACTGACGGGCAACGAGGTGTGGAAGCCGAACACGTGGATGGTGTTCTATGCCCTGAGCAAGAAGTATTATCCCCTCTCGCCCCAGGTCGCCGCCGGCTTCCAGCTCGATACGGCCGGCCGATCGTCGACCCTCGTCCCCGGCCCGTCGGGGATCTTCCTGCGGCTCAAGTACGACCCGGCGACATTCGGCCGGACGCTCGACTGGATCGTCGCCTACGGCCAGGGCGCGCAGCAGGGTGCCGGCTCGGCGCTAGGCATGCCCGATACGGCCATCAACGTGCTGGTGTCGGCGGCGACCGAACGTCAGGACTTCGCCGGCCACTTCTAAAACGGCGGACGACCGGATCGCGCATGGTGGGAAAATCGGGTCGATACGAGCCCGACGCGCCAGCGAGTGGATGGCCTGGATGGCTCGGGGACCCACTCGCTGGCCCGTCGGACCCGTATGAGCAACGCAACCGCGAGGCGCTCCAGTCCACCGGGTCCGCACTGGCACGCCAGCCGACCACGCTCGGCCGAACGTCGCCTCACCGCGATGCCGGGGGCGGTCCGTGGCCCACGGGGGGCAGGAACCGGGGCCGAGCCAGGTCGACCGGCATGTCCGGGCCGAGCTGCTGACGCACGGCGATCTCCTGGGCGGGATATCCGAGCGCGTGATAGAGGTCGAACTGCGCGAGGTTGTATTCGGCGACAGTGGTGAAGTACTCGTCGAAGGACCTCCAGAGGAGCTGGAGGGCGAAGATCGCCTCCTGGGGCCGGGTCACCTGTTGCAGCAGGTCGCCGAATCGGCTGGTCTCGCTCAGGCCCTCGAAGTTGCCGTTGAGGTTGATGATGCCCGTGCCGCATGGCGCGATCGGCCTGGATGACGCGGACCGCGGCCGACTGGAGCCGCGCGTGGGCCCGATTTACGTCCGCGGCGACGTTGTCCTGGGCCCGGAAGAGATCGACGGTGGCCCTCGACTGCTGGCCGCGCTGCCGCTTGATCTGCGCGAGGTTGCCGAATCCCAGATAATCGAGCTGCCAGACGAGCTGGACGCTGACGTCATCGCGGCCAACCCACTGGCTCAGGCTGCTGTTGGGTCCCAGTCCGAAGATACCGCCCTGGATCAGCATGCCGCCGGGGCTCTGATAGCCGCTCAGCACCACACTGGGCAGGACCGGGCGCATCTTCTCGCGTCGGATCGCGGCGGTGGCCGCCTGCACGCTCGCCCGGCGCGAGGCGATTTCGGGCCGGTTGGTCATCGCAATCGGCATGAGCTCTTCCAGCGTGCGGCCGGGCTCGATCAGGGTGATCTGGAGGTGGTCCGGCTCGACCGGTACGATCACGGCGCGCGGGTCGAGGCGAAGGAGCTGCGTCAGGTTGGCGCTCTGGACCCGCCACTGCTGCCGCGCCATGACGGACCGCTGCTCCAGGTCGGCCACGAAGTTGCGAGCTCGCTCGACCTCGAACTCGGGGATCAGGTCCCGGCTGAGCGCGGCGAGCTTCTCGATCAGGACGTGCCCCTGTCCGACGCAATAGAGCGCACCGGCGTACATTCCACGATACTGGTGCACTCGGAAATAAGCGTCGGCCGTCTGCAGCACCGCGTCGTTCTTCGAGGTCTGGACGTCCCAGTGCCGGGCATTGAGGTTCTGCCGCGCCACCAGGGGCTCGAAGATGGCGTCGGTCGAGTTGAGGAAACCCCAAAGGCCGAGGCCGGCGTAGAAGAAGTTGACGCTGGGGGCGGTCATGATGCCCTTGTTGAAGTCCGGTCCGCCGCCGTCGTGACGCAGGTAGTCGGCGGCCGCATTGAGCATGGGGATGAAGAGGACACGCGCCTGCGTCAGGTCGGCCTCGGCCATCCAGACGCTCGCCTGCGCCGCGGCCACGATCAGCGGCCGTGCGTCGGCGAGCCGCAACGCCGCCGCCAGGCTGATCGGAAATTGGAGGTCGGTCGGCTCCAGCGGCGCCGGATCGTCGGGTGCATCATCAGCGGAGAGTTGGGCCGCGGAGTCGGCGGGCCCACGATGTCGGGAGAGAGCCCGGCCGGCGTCCCCGACGGGCTCGGCGATTGTGCCGGCCGGCCATCCTGGACCACGCGAGGATTCAGGGCCACCGATGGCCGACCCGAGGTCGTCCGGCCAGCGGCCCCGCCGACCCCCGCCGTTGCGACGGCCGAGGGCACACGCGGCGGCGGGATGACGGGCCTGCCCGAGGCCGCGGGGCTGGCCGCCGATCGCGTGGGACGCGAGGGCGTCGGCACTCGAGGCATATCCCGCCCGGTCCTCTTCATGAAGCGTTCGATGGCCGGTGACACCGTCGACGACATCGGCGCCGATGGCTGCCCGTCGCCGGGCGAAGGCACAGCCGGCGACGCGCTGGCGACGGCCGACGACCTGCTCGGGACGGCCGGCGACTGCGCGTCGCATCGCGAGGGCCAGGCCCATGTGAGGGACGTGGCTGCGATCAACATGAGTGTCCAGGCGGACTTTCCCGTCATGCGAATCCCATTCTCCCCACAACCTCACACGGCACGACGCACGGCGAACGACGCACGATCGACGTTACGCCCGATCCCACAAGATTCTCGAGGACCTGGTCGGACTGGCGAGGCACTCCACTTCTGGACCCCGCAGCCTGCGCGACAATCATCCCCGGCCTCCCCCGGCTCAGCGAGTTGCCGGGGGCGGCCCATGGCCCACGGGCGGCAGGAAGGCCGGCCGGGTCATGTCCACCGGCTTGCCCCAGCCGGCCGGCTGCTTGAGCGCCACCTCGGCCGCGGGGTAGCCCAGGGCGTGGAAGAGGTCGAACTGGGCCCGGTTGTACTCGGCGATGGTCGAGTAATACTCCTCGAACGCGACCCTGACGAGCTCGAGCGAATAGACGGCCTCCTGCGGCCGCGTGATCGGGACCAGGAGGTCGGCGAACCGGCTGGTCTCCTTCAGGCCCTCGAGGCTGCCGTTGAAGGCGATGATCCCCGTCCGTAGCGATCGGTCGGCCTGGACGACGCGGATCGCCGCCGACTGCACCCGTGCCAGGGCCCGAGTCACGTCGGCCGCGGCGGCGTCCTGCGAGTTGAACAGATCGATCATGGCCAGCGACTGCATGCCCCGCTGCCTCTTGATCATGGCGAGGTTGCCGAACCCGCAGTTGGCGAGCTGCCACACCGGCTGGATGCTGACGTCATCGCGTCCGGTCCACTGGTTCATCCGGTTGTTCGGGCCGAAGCCGAAGATCCCCGCCTGGAACATCTCGAGGGGCGTCTGGAAGCCGTTGAGCGCGACGTTGGGCAGGAACGGCCGCATCTTCTCGCGGCGAATCCCCGCCGTCGCGGCCTGCACGATCGCCTGGCGCGCGGCGATCTCGGGCCGGTTCGTCAGCGCGATCGGCATCAGTTCCTCCAGCGTCCGACCGGGCTCGACGAGGGTGATCTGCATGTGGTCCGGCTCGAGGGGCTCGAGCACGGCGCGGGGGTCGAGTCGCAGAACCCTGGTCAGGTTGGCGCTCTGGATCCGCCATTCCTGCCGGCCGGTGACGGCCCGTTGCTCGATGTCGGCCACCATGTTCCGCGCCCGCTCGACCTCGAACTCGGGGACCAGGTCGCGGCTCAGCCCGGCGACCGTCTCGACGAGCTCGTGACCCCGCTCGACGCAGTAGAGCGTGCCGGCGTAGATCCCCCGGTACTGGTGCACCTGAAAGTAGGCGTCCGCCGTCATCAACAGCGCGTCATTCTTGGCACTCTGGATGCCCCAGTGGCTGGCGTTGAGCATCTGCCGCGCGATCAGCGGCTCGAAGACCGCGTCGGTCGTGAAGATGACCCCGAGCGGCGCCCCCGTCAGGCCGACACCACCATAGAAGAAATTGGTGCTGACCGATGTGAGAATGCCCTTGTTGAAGTCCGGTCCGCCGCCGTCGTGGCGGATGTAGTCGAAACCGATGTTCAGCGTCGGCACCCACAGGACGCGTGCCTGCGCCAGCTCGGCCTCGGCGACCCACACGCTCGCCTGCGCCGCGGCCACGATCAGCGGGCGGGCGTCGGAGAGCCGCAGCGCCGCGGGCAGGTTGATCGGGAAGCGCAGGTCGGTCGCCTCCATTGGCGCCAGCTTGACATCGGGGGGGGCGTAGAGCGGGCTGCGTTGCGGAGGCGGGATCCCATCCGCGGGAGTCGGCGTTGACGCAGGCGGAGATTGCGGCCCGCGGACCCCCGCATTCGACTGCGGGCCGGCCGGCCGCGGCCCCGGGGAGGCGGGTGCCTGCGCCCGCAGGGCGTGCCCACCGCCCATGACACCACCCACGTCGTCACGATTAGCCGGGTCCAGCCGAATCGTTCCATCACTCGACCCCTCAATGCGTGGACAAACCCCAGGCCGGCCACGCCGTTGAAACGGACGACGTGGCGGAACCTGTGGGTTTATCGGCCGGGAGGGGTGGTCCGGATCATGACGACCATGCCGGCGCGGACGGATTGTGCCGCGCCGCTGCAATCACGGTGCCGGGCGGTTAGGAGCTAATGGGTCCCATCTGGCTTATTCGTCGCCTGGGCCAGTTTTAACTCCTTCCGCCACTTCGTCGCCTTGTCCTGGTCGCCGCGGTTCTCGTAGAGCTGGACCAGGCGTTCCAGAGCCTTCGTGACACGGGGCTTCTGCGATGCCGGGATCGTCGCCTCATGCTGCCTCAGCCCCTCATAGCCGGATAGGAGGTACGGCTCGGCCTCGTCGAATTTCTTCTGATCCAGCAGCGCCTGGCCGAGTAACGATTCGGTGTCGAAGGTCATCCAGTCGTCGGGCTGGATCTTGCGGCGGATCGTGAGGCATTCGCGCAGCTTCGATCTCGGCCTCCGCGGGTTTCTTCTCGATCAGGAGCATCGAGCCGCGGGCGGCCAGGGCCGAGGCGTGGACGGGGGAATTGGGATCGCGGTCGAACAGGTGCGAGGCCTCGACCGTGTTGCCCGCGACGCGGTAGACGACGGCGAGCTGGTTGCGGCAGGCCGACGTGTCGGGGTGGTTGGGCCCTTCGGTGGCCTCACGCAGCGCCAGAGCCCGCTCGTACTCCTGGACGGCGCGCTTCGGCTCTCCCACGTTCAGGTAGCCGAGACCGAACATTTCGCGGATCAACGCCTCGGCCAGCGGGCGGTCCCGGAAGGCATCACCGATCTGAGACTCGGATGAATCCAGCGCCGTGCGGAGCGAGACATCCTTGCCCTCGCCGGCCGCCCAGAAGGCCGCCGAGAGCGTCCCGCTCGTCGGCTTTCCGGCCGACAGCAAGGTCCTCCGCAAGAAATCCAGGACGGCTTCCTTCTGCTCTTGCGCGTCGCGGGCCTTCTTTTCCGATTCCTTGACCTGCTGGATTTCCTTCATCGCGGCCAGCCAGGCGGCCTGGGCCTCGAGGAGCTTGCTGGCCCCGGGGTTCCGGTCGTTCGAGGCCGAGTTCTTCCGCATGTCGGAGCCCTTGCTCGAATCCGAGCCGCCGCTGGAGCCCGAGCCGCCGCTGGAGCCCGAGCCGCCGCTGGAGCCCGAGTCGCCGCCCGAGCCCGAATCCTTGCTCGAACCCGATCCGGAGCCCGAGCCGTCCTTGGACTTGTCCGAGCCGAAGAGCGCCGAGTATCCCCAGGCGCCGACGACCCCGCAGACCAGGGCCACCGCGCCGGTGATCAGCAGGTTCTTCCAGAGCGAGGGCGCTGCGCCGGGTGTTTGTCCCGGTCCCCCTGATGATCGCCGGACCCCTTCCGATCGCGGTCGCGATCGTGGGATGAGCCGCGATCCTCGTCCCGGTCCCCCTTCGCGTCGGAATGGGCGTCCTGGTCGCGCCCCTCCCGATCGGAGCGGCCCTTGCCGCTATTGCCCCGCTCGCCCTTGCCCGGGCTGTCCTCTCCCGAGCGATCGTCACCGTGACCGCCGGCGGATCCGGCCCCGGACCGGCCGCTCGGCCTCGACGGGGACCATGATGTAATTGGGGCTGAATGCCTGGTTGGGCTCTCGGATCCGGCTGGTCTGGACGACCATGTTCCGATCGGGCTGTCCGGCCCAGTCGGTCTCGATCGCCGGCCCCTTGGCGATCAGGGGCGCATCGGTCGCGATGACCTGCGGCCCCTCGAACTCGCCCTCTCCGGCCGATCGCCCGCGCTCGTGTGTCGGGTCGGACCCCTGCCTGCCCTCGTATTCCTCGGGCCGATCGGACCCCTGCTGCCGCTCATCTCGCTGAGGGTCGTGCGGTTCCATGAAGCTGTCCTCTCCGGGCGATGCCAATCGTCGTACGATGAAAATCCCTGCATACGCAAGAGTGATCCTGGGTCCAGACCGCCCCGACCATCGCGGGCCCGCCCCGGGCCGATGTGATGCCGGCAGTCGATCAGCCCCCGGTGGACGCGGACGATGAATCGCCGGATCCCTCGTCCTGGGCGGGCTCGATCGGCCCGGCCACTCGCACCGGGCTGCCCTCGGTGAGGGTCGCGAGCTTGCTGCCGATGAGCACCTCGTCGGACGGTTCGATCGGCACCCATTTCTCGCCGCCCTTGAGGCCGACGTTGGAATACTGCGTATTGAGGCTGCGGTTGGTGACCTCGATCCACTCGCCGTCGGCGGCGCCGGTCTGGATCTCGGTGCGCTCGGCCTGGCCGTCGACGTATCGCCAGACGAAGGACTTGCCGCCGGCGTGGGTGAGGGCCTACTTGGGCAGGGCGAGCACGCCGGGGCGCTCGACGGTGACCTCGCCGTAGGCGTACATTCCCGGGCAGGATCTGGCTGCCCGGATTGGGCATGTCGATCTCGGCGCGCATCGTCCGGCTCTGGGTGTTGAGGGCCCAGGACGATGCCGCGTGACCGCCGCGGGCATCCACTCGTCGCGGTAGGCCCAGATCTTGACCCGCGCCTCCGAGCCGATGTGCACGTAGTCGGCGTCCCGCTCGGGGATGTCGACATAGATCCGGATGATGTCCGTCCGGTCGATCACGTAGATCGGCGCGGCCTGGCCGCTGGGCGAGAGGTCGGGCGTCGCGGACTCGGCCGTCGGATCGCCGGTGTTGGGCAGGACGAAGTCCCAGGTGTTGGCGTTCCGGGCCACGACGATCCCGTCGAATGGCGCCAGCAGCCTGAGGTAGCCGACCAGCGCCTCGAGCCGCTTCGCCTCGCTCTCGGCGACCAGCAGGTCCGACCGGGCGACCGAGACGTTGACCTCGGCCCGCCCCAGCTTGGCCTCGTCGGCGATCAGCTCCGCCTCGGCCGTCGCGACCGCCGCCTTCGCGGCCTCGAGTGCGGCGAGGTTCGCCTTCCACTGGTTCTCCGACTCCAGCAGGATCTGGGGGTCGACCACGGTGCGATCGACCTCGCGCCGCAGCCGCTTGACCTGGATCTCCCAGCGCTCGACCTGGGCCTCGTAC
The DNA here is from genome assembly GCA_963771445.1 of uncultured Planctomycetota bacterium. Lineage (GTDB taxonomy): Bacteria > Planctomycetota > Planctomycetia > Isosphaerales > Isosphaeraceae > JAKAUH01. Next base: position 743,731 of record CAVYTQ010000014.1, read on the forward strand.
TTGCCCAGGATCGACCGGGCCTCATCCAGCCGCGCCCGCGCCGCCTTCACCTCGGCGGCGGCGACCTCCACCTCCTTCTGCGCGAACTTCACCCGGTCGCTGTTGTACTGGACCGTCGCCCTCTTCGTCCCCAGCAGTCTCGCGCATCTCGGGCACGAACAGGTCGGCGAGCACGTCCCCCTTGCGGACCTTGTCGCCGATGTCCACGTTCCACTTCTCGATGAACGCCGTCACCTTGGGATAGATCGACGTGCGCTCGTAGCTCTGGACGAAGCTCGGCTGCCCGACCACGCGGCTGATGATCCGCGGCTCGGGATGGACCACGCTGAGCGACGGGGGCTCCGTCACGCTCGGGGCCGTCTTCTCCTCGTCCGAGCAGCCCGACGCCGCCAGGGCGGCCACGAGCCAGAGCCCCGGGCCGAGGCGGCCGACGGCGCGAGGCACGCTCTTGTGGACGGTTGTCGTTCGCACACTCAGCTCCCGTTTCGGACAGGGCGGGCCGGCGCGATCCAGCCCGCCGCGGATCGACTCGTTCATCCGGCTACCTCGAGCTCGTGGTCAGGGACTCCTGCTCTTCCTCGGCTCCGCCCTGCCCGTCGGAACCGCGGCCATCCCGCCGCGCGGGCCGGTGTTGGCCGTTGCCCTCGTGTGCCTTGCCGTTGCGGCCGGCCGCCTCGCCGTCGGACGCCTCGCCCTCGGAATCCTCCTGCCCGTCGCCCTCCGCCTGGCCGAGCGCCGGGTCGTAGTGCGCGCTCTCGGGGTTGCCCGGGTAGAGCGACGGCGACGCGGGCTGCTTCTTGCCGATCACCAGCGCGAAGACCGAGGGGAGCACCAGCAAGGTCGCGAACGTGGACATCACCAGCCCGCCGATCACCGCCCGGCCGAGCGGGGCCTCCATCTGGCTGCCGCGCTCCAGCGCCAGGGCCATCGGCACCATGCCGATCGACATGGCGCAGGCCGTCATCAGGATCGGCCGCAGCCGCTCGCTGGCGCCCTGGATGGCCGCGTCGCGTCGACGGCTTGCCCGCCTTCCAGTGCTCGTCCATGAACGTGACCATCATCACCGAGTTCGACACCGAGACGCCCGATGCACATGATCGAGCCCATGAACGACTCGATGTTGAGCGTCGTCCCGGTGAAGTAGAGGATGATCACGATGCCGGCGAGCACGCCCGGGACGGCGCCGATGGAGATGATCGCCAGCCGCGGCGACTGGAAATAGGCCGTCAGCAGGACGAGGATCACGAACACGGCGACCCCCAGGCCGATCCCCAGCGCCTCGAACATCTGGGTCATCGACGGGAGCGAGCCCATCTCCTCGACGCGGACGCCGCGGGGCGGGTCGCCGACGTCCTTGACCGCCTTGCGGACCTGGGCGGCGGCCCGGCCCATGTCCTCGCCCTCGACGTTGGCGACCACGGTCAGGTATCGCTGCGACATGTCGCGGTCGTACTCGCCGGGCCGCACGCTCGTGTGGACGCGGCCGTCCTTCAGCACGTCGCGGACCATCAGCGGGACGTCGGGGTTGACCGACTGCAGCGGCAGCTCCTCGATGTCCTCGGGCTTGTCCATCCGCAGCGGCGGCACCTGGATCTGCACCAGGTAGTCGAAGCCGGTCTTCACGTTGATCCAGTAATTCAGGTTGGTGAACCGCGTCGAGGCGGTCGCCATCACCAGCGCCCGCTTGACGTGCTCGGGCGTGACGCCGATCAGCCCCGCCAGCTCGCGGTCGATGTCGATCTCGACGGTCGGGTAGTCGAGCGTCTGCTCGTAGCCGATGTCGCGGAGGTACTTGATCTCCTTCAGCCGCGCGGCGATCTTCTCCGCGTGCTCGCGGACCTCGTCGTAGTCGGTGCCGATCAGCCGGACCGCGATCGGCTTCGAGGAGCCGAAGCTCATCACCTGGCTCACGATGTCGCCCGGCTCGAAGCCGAAGGTCGACTTCTCCGCCTGCTCCTTCGCCTCGTCCTCGGCCGAGTCCCCCCTTCACCAGCCGATCGGCCAGCCAGGGGACCACCCGCTCGGGAAGGACCCTGCGGAGCCGCTCGCGGAACTCGTCGAGCTTGATCCCGCTGTCCTCCTTCAGCTTGACGCGCAGCCAGCCGTCGTCGGGCCCCCGCATGAAGAGCACCATGTTGTCGATGCCGAAGTTCGGGGCCACCTGGCCGACGAAGCCCATCGTGATCGAGACGTTCTCCGTCCCCGCCTCCTGCTCGATCTCCTGGAGGCACTTGATCCCCATCTCGCGGGTCAGCTCGTAGCTCGACCCGGGCGGCGGCCGGAACCGCAGCACGAACTCGCCCGCGTCGATCTGCGGGAACAGCTCGGTGCCCACCTGCAACCCGAGCACCGCCAGCACCACGGCGCAGGCGCCGAGATAGATCATGCACCACCAGCCAGCGGAGGCCGACGAACCGGTCCAGCGATCCCGCGATAACCCCCGAGGATCCGGCCGAACAGGCCCTCGTCCTCGCTCGCCGTGCTCCTTGTGCTTGAGCAGGTAGACGCTCATGATCGGCACGAACGTGCTGGAGAGGAAGTACGACGAGATCATGGCGAAGCCGACGCCCAGGGTCAGCGGCATGAACAGCGACCGGAGCGGGTCCTCCATGATGAACGCCGGGATGAACACCGACAGGATGCAGAGCAGCGCCAGCAGCCGCGGCACGGCCGTCGCGTTGCTGGCGTTCAGGACGGCCGTGGCGATGTTCTTCGTCTGCCCCATCTGCACGTGCGTGTTCTCGATCGTCACGGTCGCCTCGTCGACCAGGATGCCGATCGCCAGCGCCATGCCGCCCAGCGACATGATGTTGATCGTGTTCCCCGTCATCCAGAGCCCGACCAGCGAGCCCATCAGCGCCAGCGGGATGTTGAGGACGACGACCATCACGCTGCGGAGGTCGCGGAGGAACAGCAGGATCATCAGCCCGGTCAGGCCCGCGCCGATCGCCCCCTCGATGGCCACGCTCTCGACCGCGTGCACCACCGTCGGCGACTCGTCGAACTCGAAGGTGATCTTCACGTCCGGGCGGCACGGCGTTGCGGAACTGCTCGCATCGACTTGTGGACGTCCGACGACGACCGTGAGCGTCGAGCCCGTGTCCTTCTTGATGATCGGCAGGTGGATCGCCTTCTGGCCGTTGACGAGCGCGTAGCCGTAGGTGATGTCCGTGTCGTCCTGGATGGTCGCGACGTCGCGGAGGTAGACGTTCTGCCCGAGCTTGAGCGGGATGTTGCCCAGCCGCTGGATGTCCACGACCGTGGCGTTGTTGATAGACCATCGGCATCGAGTCCTTGACGTAGATGTTCCCCGAGGGGATGACGACGTTCCCCGTCTTCAGGGCCTCGACCACGTCCTGCGGGTTCAGGTTGTATTCGCAGGAGCTTCCGCGGGTCGACGTTGATGACGATCGACCGCATGTTCGGCCCGAACGGCGAGATGGCGACCGTGCCCGGGACGTTCTTCTGCACCAGCGGCCGGATGATGTTCTGCGCCAGGTCGCCCATCGCCCCGATCGAGGTCTTGTCTCCCTCGCTCGATGAAGACGAGGTAGCCGATCGGTACGCTGCCGGCGTCCATGCGCATGATCATCGGCGGCAACGACCCCGGCGGCATCCACGCCATGGCCCGGTCGGACATGGCGACGACCTGGGCCATCGCCTGGCCCATCTCGGTGCCGTGGAAGAACGCCCAGCTCGCACAGGCCGACCTGCTGGATGTTCCGCGACTTGATGTCCTGGATGCCGTCGACGTACTGGAAGTACAGCTCGAGCTCGTTGACGATGAACCCCTCGATCTGGTCGGGGCTCATGCCGATGAAGTCGAAGAAGACGTAGATCTTCGGGGTATTCAGCGACGGGAAGATGTCCACCCGCATCCGCGTGAAGGCCAGGGTGCCGAGGCTGATCAGGCCGACGATCAGCATCAGCAGCGTGATGGGATGATCCATCGCCAGGACGCTGGGATTCGCGGAGCTCCCGCTCTTCGGAGATTCATCGGCCACAATCAACTCCTCTTGGGAATCGGCTCTCCCAGGTGCAGGGGCCCCTCCTCATCCGCGATCGGCCCGGTCGGTTCCCCCGATCGGGCTCGAGATGACAGCCAGAGTCATGCCCCCTTTCGGATCAATCCGGCTGATCCATGCGCGAACGTCGAACCGGCCGCGGTACTGCGCCGGCTCGCGATAGACGCGCCCTTATGTAACGGACAAATCTTGTGCCAATGCGTTCGTGCGACTATCTTGTCGTGCGTCGCCGGTCCTTGTGCCAATCAGGTCGTGCGACTTTGTTGTCGTGTGTTGCCAGTCGGGGCGGGCGGCCTTGCGGTCGGTGCCTTCCCCATGCACCCGAAGGTTTCCCCGATCGGACACGATCAGCACCTACCGATGCTGTCGAACGTCGGAAGCGGGCGACCTCCTTCAGCGCCGGGAGGGTGCGTCGCGGGCGCCCGATGGATTCGGGCGGCCCGGCTTGCCGGCGGAGCTTGACGTTCTCTCCATCCGGCCGACATTCTGGTGGTTGGGCCTTGAGTCGCCAGCGTCACCGAGCGAGCAACCTGTCATGCCTCGATCCCGCGTCACGCCGCTCCACCCCAACGTCGAGGCTCTCGAAGCCAGGCGACTCCTCGGCGGCCTTTCGGCGGCACATCCGCCAGCCCGGGACGTCGCCGGCAAGCCCGTCGCTCCGCCGACGCGGTTCCTCGCCTACCGCATCACCAACCCGACGGGCGGGCCCGTCAACCTGGTGCCTCCATTCCAGCAGGTGGCCGTCCAGCGCACCCTGCCGGTACCGGGGCAGGTCGAGAACGTCCTCTACGTCGCCTTGAAGAACGGGACCGCGCAGACCTTCACGGCCGGTAACGGCTTCACCATCCGCCTCCCCGGCACGTCCGGGGGCGGGCGCATCGCCAGCCCGGCGTTTCCCGTGTTGACCGGCAGCCAGCAATGGAAGCCGGGTCAATGGATCGTGTTCTACGCCCTGACGAGGAAGTACTATCCGCTCTCGCCCCAGGTGTCCGCCGGCTTCCAGCTCGACGCGGGCGGCGCGATCTCGACGATGGTACCGGGGCCTTCGGGCCAGTTCCTTCGCGTGACCTACCGCCCTGACACGTTCGCCCGGACACTCGACTGGATCGTGGCTTACGGCCCCGGCGCAGAAGGCGGCGCGGGTGCGAAGCTGGGCCTGCCCGACACTGCCATCAACGAGCTTGTCGCCGCCCGGACCCACCGGATCGACTTCGCCGGGCATTTCTGATCGGCATGGGGTGGTCGGGCGCGGACAGGTCCGGGACACAGGGGAGGCTCCCCGGCCCGGACCTGTCGCAACTTTGAATGACGTCGAGGACCGCGTGCCGTTCAGGGCATCTCGACGGTGACGACCCGTTCCTTGCCGTCGAGCGCCTTGCGCACGGTCAACTTCAGGATCTTGTCGGGCGCGGCGTTGGCGATGATCCAGCCCAGGTCGCCGCGACGCTCGGCGACATAGCCGTTGGCGGAGAAGATGATGTCGCCGCCGCTGAAGCCGGCCCGCGCGGCCGTGCTATCGGGCAGGATATTGACGATCTTGAGTCCCCTGCGGCCACCCGGAGCCGTCGCGGGCTCGAGGTCCATCCCGAGATAGCGTTCCTGGGTCGGGACCCGATTCATCGCCCCGGAGCCGGGCGCCGCACCCTCGCGGGGTGTGAACGTCGCCTCGGGCCGGGCATTCGTCGCCGAGGTATCGGGGTACTGGATGTTGCCCGGGATGAACGACCCGGTGGCCGCGGCCTCGGCGGTGTAGGTGGGGTGGGTGTAGGCGTAAGCCGACGCCCCGGTGTAGGGCCCGTAATCGCCCGAGTATCCCATGTCGCTCAGCACGACCGGCGGGTCGAAGTAGAGCTGCCCGATACCCTCGTACTGGTAGGGGCATGCAAATTTGGGATAGCCGTACTCGGCGGGGTAGCCGGGGCCGCCGTAGAGGGGGTTGCCTCCGCAGGCGCCGACGCCCAGGGCATTGCCTCCGTAGCCGTAGCCGGGATGATAGGAAAGGCCAAAGCCATAGAACCCCGGGTGCAGGCCCGGCGGCCCATAGCCGAGCTCGCCCTTGGTCAGCACCGAGTGGCTACCCGGCACGACCGTTGTGAGCCGGCCCATCTGGAAGATCGGACCCCCCACCTTGCCGGCGCCATCCTCGTAAGGGCCGTATTGCACGGGGAGCTGCCCGAGCCAGATCAAGCTCGAGCCGACCGTCCCCGAGCCGTCGCCGAAGTGGTCATGCGAGAGCGAGGGCAGGCCCGCGACCTCCGGCTGTGGCGATGGTGCCGGCCCCTCGATCTCGCGGCGAGGCATCGGTGCCGGATAGCCCGGGGACTCGCCGGAGTTGCCGCGGAGGGAGCTGGGGGTACCCGTCAAACGGCCCGGTCGGCCGAGGTTCCCGCTATCGCCGGGACTGCCCGGCATCGCGGGGAGACTCGGCGTGCCGGACGCCTGCCCGGGCGAGCCGCCGGGACCCGCGGGCGCGCCCCGAGCCCGGCGACGGCTGGATACTGCCTGCCGCCGGCTGGGTTGCGGCAGGCGTGGACGTCGCCGGCAACGCCGACGACGATGACGCCGCCCCTGCCCCTCCGGCTCCCCCCGCGCCACCGGCTGCTCCACCGGCCTGCGCCGCACACCGCGCAGGCTGGATACACGCGAGCAGCACGCCCACGGCAACCATCGCCAGGCCGCCCGAAAAGACCGGGACCGGCCTCCTCAACGACGCTCCTCCCCCGACGCGTTCCGGTACAGCCATGCGTCCTCCCTCATCAAGGAATCCTGTCCCTGCGCGCACGCCGCCATTCCCCGCATTTCGGGCCGAGGGGATGAGGGGGAGCGCCGATTCGCTCGGTCCTTCAGTTAACGAATCGGCAGCGGGGCGACCGGCCAAGCGGCCTCTCGCCTCCCGAGACGGGTTCGACTTCGGATCGCGCGGAGAAGCGATTCGTCCGCGCCGGCCGATCATTCGCTCTCTACGGCCTGGCAGGGTTCGCCGCGGCGCCGGAGGGTCCTTTCGGAGGCGACTCGCTCGCGACCCGGGTCGCGTTATCCCCGGTGTTCGACCCGGACTGGCTCGCCCTCGTCAAGGATCGAGAGGTCGCCCAGGATCACCCGTTCCTGCCCGTCGAAGGGCACCCACGAGCCGCCGCCGCCGGCACCCGGCGCGCGGTGTTCGGCGACCTCGATCCACCGTCCGTCGTCCAGGCCCGTCCGCACCTCGTTGGCGCACCGCCTTGCCGTCCTGATAGGTCCAGAAATACGTCCGATCGCCGGCGCGAGCGAGGGCCTCGACGGGCAGGGATTTCACGCCGGTACGCTCGATGACCACGGTGCCGTAAGCATACATCCCGGGGAGCAGGCGGCTGCCGGGGTTGGGCAGATCGATCTCGGCGCGCATCGTCCGGCTCTTCACGTCCAGCGCCCAGGAGGTCCGCGTCACCTTGCCCGGGATCGGCTGGTCGCGATAGGCTCGCGCCCGCACGCTCGCCTTCGTCCCGATCTTCACGTACTGGGCTTCATGCTCCGGGATATCCACGAAGACGCGGACGACGTCGGTGCGGTCCACCACGTAAATCGGAGCCGCGCCGCCCGTCGAGGTGTCCGGCGCCCGCTGCAGGGCCGAGGGGTCGCCCGTTGACGGCAGGACGAAATCGAACGTATTGGCGTTTCGGGCGACGATGATTCCGTCGTAGGGCGCCGAGAGCGTCAGGTAGCCGACCCATGCCGACAGCCGGCGCTCGTCGCTCTGCGCCACCGCGAGCGCCGCCTCGGCCACCTTGACGTCAACCTCGGCCTGCGCCAGGGCCGCCTTGCGCCAGCAGATCCGCCTCGGCCTTGGCGACCGTGGCCCTGGCGGCGTCGCGGGTGGCGATGCTCTCGCCGAGCTGGTTGGTGGCCTCGAGCGCGATCTGCGGGGAGACGACGGACTTCTCCGACTCGCGCGTCAGCCGCTTGTTCGCCGATTCCCAGCGGAGGACCTCGGCCTGGTAGGCCGCAAGCTGCGCCCGCGTCTCGCCCACCCTGGCCTGCGCGGCGCGGACGTCGGCCGCGGCCACCTTGACCACTTCCTTCGCCAGCGCGATCCGCTCGCGGTCGAGGCCGACGGTGGCCTGCTTGGTCCGGTGGTCCTCGACGATCTCGGGCACGAACAGCGTGGCCAGCAGGTCGCCCTTCTTCACCCGATCGCCGATGTCCACCACCCACTTGTCGATGTAGGCCGTGAGCTTCGGATAGACCGAGGTCCGCTCGTAACTCACGACGAAGCTCGGCTGGCCGACGCGGCGGACGATCGTCCGCGCCTGCGGGCTGACCAGCCGCACGGTCGGGGGCTCGGACACGCTCTCGTAGTCGGTCTTCTCCTCGCCATGGCACCCCGCCGCGGCCAGGGCCGCGAGCAGCAGGAGCGCCGGGCGGGCGAGGCGGGCGGCGGCCGTCGCCGGGTCCGCGGGTCGAATCGGCAGCCACCGGCCTCCTACCGACCCATCGCCGTCGCCCCGCGTCGGTGTCCGTGATCCGGGTCTCATCGCGTGTCACTCCCCGTCTTGGCCGCGGAGGGGGCCGGTGCAGGATTCGATGCCGGAGCCGGCGCTCCGGCTCCGGCTCCGGCTTTCGCCACCGCGGCCGCCGGGACGACCTCCACCGGAGCCCCCTCGCTCAGGCCCGAGGGATCGCCCAGGATCACCCGCTCGCTGCCGTCGATCGGCGCCCAGGCGTCGATATCGTCCGATGCGGTCGAGAGCCGGCGTTCCGTGACCTCGATCCATTCGCCGTCGCCCACCCCCGTCTGGATCTCCGTCCGTACCGCCTTGCCCTCCTGGTACATCCAGCAGAAGGCCGCGTTGCCCACGTAGCTCAGCGCCGAGGCCGGCAGGGCGTGCACGTCCGGCCGCTCGATGATGACATCGGCATAGGCGTACATGCCCGGCTGCAGCGAGCCGTCGGGATTCGGCAGGTCGATCTCGGTGCGCAGCGTCCGGCTCTTGAAGTTGAGGGCCCAGGAGGTCCGCGTCACCTTGCCCGGGATCGGCCGATCGCGGTAGGACCGCGCCAGCACGCTCGCCTCGGTCCCGGCCTTGACGTAGTCGGCGTCCTGCTCGGGGATGTCCACGAAGACGCGGACGACGTCGGTGCGGTCCACCACGTAGATCGGGGCGGCCCCCCGGGACGAGATGTCGGGCGAGAGGGCCATCGCGGTGGGGTCGCCCGTCGCGGGCAAGACGAAGTCGAACGTGTTGGCGTTGTGGCAGTGATGACGCCGTCGAAGGGGGCGGTGAGCGTCAGGTAGCCGACCCACGCCGACAGCCGACGCTCGTCGCTCTGCGCCACCGCGAGCGCCGCCTCGGCCACCTTGACGTTCACCTCGGCGCGGGCCAGCGATGCGTCTCGTGCCAGGACCTCGGCCTCGGCACGGGTGATCGCCGCCCGGGCGGCCTCGCGGGCCGCGATGCTCGATCGGAGCTGGTCGCTCGCCTCTTCCAGGATGCTGGGATCGACATCCCCCTTGTTGACCTTGCGCTGGAGCCTCTTGACCTGCGTGGTCCATCGATCGACCATCGCCTGATACTTCGCCAGCATGGCCCGCGTCTCCTCCAGCCGAGAGCGGGCGGCCGCGAGGTCGGCCTTAGCCACCTCGACGGCCTCCTTCGCCAGCGCGATCCGCTCGCGGTCGAGGCCGACGGTGGCCTGCTTCGTCCGGTGGTCCTCGACGACCTCGGGCACGAAGAGCGTCGCCATCACGTCGCCCTTCTTCACCCGGTCGCCGATGTTGACGATCCACTTCTCGATGTAGGCCGAGAGCTTCGGATAGACCGAGGTCCGCTCGTAGCTCTCGATGAAGCTCGGCTGGCCGACGCGGCGGACGATGGTCCGCCGCTCCGGGCGGACGAGGCCCACGGCCCGTGGCTTGGTATCGGCGTCGAAATTCGGCTCGGACTCGCGGCGGCATCCCCCCGCCGCCACCAGCAGCGCGACGACGACCCAGCCGCGCTGCCGTTACGGCCGGCGCCACCCTCGCGTCGCGTCCCCGGAATTCCGGCGTGCATCGGCGTCCTCCGCTCGGTGTCAGGGGTTGTCGGCGGATCGACGGCCCCGCGTCCGGGCTCGTGGACGTGCGCCTGCGGCGCCGTTCCCATTCCCGTCGGCGAGGTCCGGGCCCTCGCCCTCCGCCTCGCCGGCCGCCCCCTCGTGGTGCGCGGCTTCCGGCACGCCGTGCAGGTCCGGGTCGTACTGGGCGCTCTCGGGATCGTCGGGGTAGATCGACGGCGACGTCGGCTTCTTCCGGCCGATCACGATCGCGAACACCGACGGGACCACGAGCAGCGTGGCGAACGTCGACATGATCAGGCCGCCGATGACGGCGCGACCCAGCGGCGCCTGCATCTGACTGCCTCGCTCGAGCGCCAGCGCCATCGGGACCATGCCGACGGTCATGGCGCAGGCGGTCATGAGGATCGGCCGCAGCCGCTCATGCGCCCCGATCAAGGCCGCCTCGTTCGACGGCGCCCCGGCCTTCCAGTGCTCGTCGATGAAGGTCACCAGCATCACCGAATTCGACACCGACACCCCCAGGCACATGATCGAGCCCATGAACGACTCGATGTTCAGCGATGTCCCGGTCGCGAACAGCATGACCGCGATGCCCGCCAGCACCCCCGGCACGGCGCCGACCGAGACCAGGGCCAGGCGCGGCGACTGGAAGTAGGCCGTCAGGAGTATGAAGATCACGAAGACCGCCACGCCCAGGCCGATCCCCAGCGATTCGAACATCTCGTTCATCGCCGGAATCTGGCCCATCGTCTCGACACGCACGCCGCGCGGGGGCTCGCCGGCCGCCTGGACCGCGCGGGCGACCTGGTCCGAGGCGCGGCCCATGTCCTCGCCCTCGACGTTGGCCGTCAGCGTCACATACCGCTGCGACATGTCGCGGTCGATCTCGCCCGGCCGCACGCCGCGGTGCACCGTCGCCACGTCGCGGATCATCAGGTTGACCAGCGGGTTGACCGATTCGATCGGCAGGGTCTCGATGTCCTCCGGCTTATCCAGCCGCATCGGGGGCACCTGGAGCTGCACCAGGTAGTCGAACCCCGTCTTCTCATCCACCCAGTAATTCAGCGAGGCGAACCGCGTCGAGGCGGTCGCCATCACCAGCGCCGTGCGCCACGTCCTCGACCTTGGCCCCCGACAGCCCGGCCTTCTCGCGGTCGATGTCCACCTCGACCGACGGGTAGTCGAGCGTCTGCTCGAAGTGGATGTCGCGCAGGTACTCGATCTTCCCCAGGTTGGTCGCGATCTTCTCGGCGTGCTGGCGCACCAGGGACAGGTCGGTCCCGATCACCCGCAGCGAGATCGGCGTCGGCGAGCCGAAGCTCATCACGGTGGTCACGATGTCGCCCGGCTGGAAGCCGAACGTGCACTTCTTCGACTGCCGCTCTGCCTCCTCGTGCGACAGCCCCCCCTGCTCCAGTCGCTTCGCCATCCACGGGATCACCTTCCGCGGCAGGATGTCGCGCATCCGCTCGCGGAACCGGTCGAGCTTCACCCCGCTCTTCTCCGTGAGCGCGACCCGCAACTGGCCGTCGTCGGGCCCCCGCATGAACAGGACCATGTTGTCGATGCCGAAGTTCGTCGCCACCTGGCCGACGTACCCCATCGTGATCGCGATGTTCTCCGGCTTGACCTCGCGCTCGATCTCCTCCAGGCACCTCATCGCCATCTGTCGCGTCAGCTCGTAATTCGAGCCCGGCGGCGGCCGGAACCGCAGCACGAACTCGCCCGAGTCGATCTGCGGGAACAGCTCCCGGCCCACCTGCATGCCCACCAGCCAGAGGACCAGCCCGCACGCCACCAGGTAGGACGGCACGATGATCCACCTCAGGCGGACAAACCAGCCGACCGTCCCGCCGTAGAGCACCAGGAACCGGTCGAACAGCCCCGGCTTGCCCTCGGCCTCGCCGTGACCGCCATGGTGCTTCAGCAGCGCCACGCACAGGATCGGCACGAACGTGCTCGACAGCAGGTACGACGAGATCATCGCGAACCCGACGCCCAGGGTCAGCGGCATGAACAGCGACCGGAGCGGATCGCTCATGATGAAGGCCGGGATGAACACCGACAGGATGCAGAGCAACGCCAGCAGCCGCGGCACCGCGGTCGCATTGCTCGCGCGCAGCACGGCGGTCGCCACCCGCGGCGTGCCGCCCATCTGCACGTGCACGTTCTCGATCGTGACCGTCGCCTCGTCCACCAGGATGCCGATCGCCAGCGCCATCCCGCCCAGCGACATGATGTTGATCGTGTTCCCCGTGATCCACAGCCCGCACAGCGAGCCCAGGAGCGCCAGCGGGATATTCGCCACGACCACGATCACGCTCCGCGGATCGCGGAGGAACAGCAGGATCATCAGCCCGGTCAGCCCCGCACCGATCAGGCCCTCGGTCGCGACGCTCTCGACGGCCGCCAGCACCGTCGGCGACTCGTCGAACTCGAATCCGACCGTCACGTCCTTCGGCACCGCCTCCTGGAAGAGCTTCATCGAGCGGCGCACGTCGGCCACCACCGTCAGCGTCGAGCCGGTGTCCTTCTTGATGATCGGCAGGTACACCGACTTCTTGCCGTTGACCAGCGCGTAACCGTAGGTGATGTCGGTGTCGTCCTGGATCGTCGCCACGTCGCGGAGATAGACGTTCCTGCCCATCCGAAGCGGGATGTTGCCGAGCTTCTGGATGTCCACCACCGTCGCGTTGTTGGACACGACCGGCATCGTGTCCTTCACGTAGAGATTGCCCGCCGGGATGATCGTGTTCCCCTGGGCCAGGGCCTCGATGATATGCTGCGGCGTCAGGTTGTAGTCGAGCATCTTCTGCGGGTCGACGTTGACGATGATCGACCGCATGTTGGGCCCGAACGGCGAGATCGCCACCGTGCCCGGGACGTTCTTCTGCACCAGCGGGCGGATGATGTTCTGCGCCAGGTCGCCCATCCGGCCCAGCGAGGTCACCTTGCTCTCGAAGACCAGATAGCCGACCGGCACGCTGCCCGCGTCCATGCGCATGATCATCGGCGGCAGCGTCCCCTTGGGCATCCACGACATGGCCCGGTCGGACATCGCCACCACCTGCGCCATCGCCTGCCCCATGTCCGTGCCGGGGAAGAACGACAGCTCGCAAAGCGCCACCTGCTGGATATTCCGCGTGTTGATATCCTGGATGCCGTCAACGTACTGGAAATACAACTCGAGCTGGTTGACGATGAACCCCTCCATCTGGTCGGGGCTCATGCCAACGTAGTCGAGGAACACGTAGATCTTGGGGACGTTCAGCGACGGGAAGATGTCCACCCGCATCCTGTAGCGGGCCAGGACGCCGCCGCTGACCAGGGCCACCACCAGCATCAAGGTCGTGACCGGGCGACGCATCGCCAGGACGGTCGGATTCATCAGGACATGCTCCCGGTACACTCGTGGCAGACCCGGCCTGGACGACTCGCGAGGCTCGGCCGCGCCCATGGAGATTGTCACATGAGTTGCGGTCCCGGGGAAGCGGGTCCCACCGCTTTGAAGATCCAATCGACCCGCTCGCGCCGCTCGATCCGATCCGAAGGATGTCGCGGCTCGTTCCCGTCATTCGGTGTGCGAACCTTCCGCGACGACCAGACCCTCACGATACGTGCATGCGGCGACACGATCGACCGCCCCCAGGCCGCTCGCTCCCGAGGGTTCATGGCGTCCCCTACCTACAGCATGTATCAGGCTTCGCGTTCCAGAAATGCACCTTCGAGCGAGGGGGCGCTGAGTTTTCGCCTCAAGTCCAGCAGTCCCCCGGATTTAAAAATTCTGAAGTTTTTTCGAGATGACGCACGAATGGAAGGTCCGGGCAGGCGAGATGATCGAGTTTCACCAATTGCGACGGCGGCCCGATCTCATGCGAGTCGGGCCGCCGTGGTGAATTCGCGTTGAGGGGCGATTACGCCGGTCTGGTTCAGGGTCTCGACCCGGTCGGCGATCCGGAGGTAACCGGCGTGGGAGGGGGCGGAGGGCTGAGGTTGCCCTGCTCCTGCGGAGCCGAGAGGTCGGGCACATTGGCCGAAGAGTCGTCGCGGAACGGAGAGGGCGCCGAGGTTGGGGGCGTTCCGGCTCGGCCGCTCGTCGGCGGCTGGGGCTCGGGGGCCTCGATCACGCGGGGCCGCCCCGCCGCTGACGGCATCGACCCGCCCGTCTGGATCCGCGCCGCGAGGGCCTGCGCCTTGGTATTGAGCCGCTCGAGCGCGGTCGTCGAGGCCTTGCGAACGTCCTCGCGATGGTCGTAAATCGAGGCGCGTTCGAGCGCGACAGCCGCGTCCGACCCACCGATCTCGCCCAGCGCGATCGCGGAGGCGACCCGGACATCCTTGAAGTTGTCGTATTTCAGCGCGTGGACCAGCGAGGGCACCGCCCGGGGGTCGCCGAGCCGGCCGAGTGCATACGCGGCCTCCTTGCGACTGCCCGAGTAGAATGCCTGGAGCCGCTGGCACTCGAGCGCCACTTTGTCGGGCGGCGGAGGGGGTGGCTGGGCCGCCGCCGGGGGCCCGCCGACTCCGCCCCCACCGAAGCCCACTCCGCCGCCTCCGCCACCGAACGAGAAGTTCATGAACGGCGCTGCAACCAGCCCGAATCCCAGCGCCGGAGCCGGCGCCACGAAGACCGGCCGCGGCCCGACGAAGGCCGGGCGCCCCCAACCTCCGGGCCCCGGCCGCCGTCCCATCGCCGGCGACCGCTGAACCTGGACCTGGCGCTCGTAGGTCCCGCCCGGACGACGGATCTCGACCTGTCGGTCGATCGTTCCCCCCGGCCCACGCTGGACCTGGACCTGGCGCTCGATCGACCGCCCTCGCGGACCCGTAATCGTCGTGTCCCGCTCGATCTCCTGGCCCCGCAGCAGCGACTGGCCCACCAGGACACAAACGCAAGCCCATGCGGCCGAATGATATGGAATGGTTCTCACGGCTTATCCCCTCCTTGCGAGCCGATGGCCCGTGATCAGGCCGCCCTTTCCGGCGTCGGCCGATTTGACCCCGGCCGTCCGGGAGCCCGAGGATTCTGCCAGCACCGCACGGCGGTGTGAAGAGCAATCTCCTGGGTCGAGTGCCGTCGCCGCATGAATACACTCCTGACTCTTCGCCACGGGCGGTCGCGCGATCGATTGGAACCTGCGGTCTTACCGAGACTCGTCGCTCAACGCAGCCGCGCGGGCCCGCTCGCCCCTCGTCCCTCTCTGGAAGGTCGCACAATCGTCACGACCCGCAAGGTCGGGCGATCGCGGCGGCGAAATTCTGCCGCCAGGCGCCGCCGAGGCGCCGTTTGCGGCGCGATCCGAGCTCCCGAGCTCGAACGCCAGCCCCTGCGCCCGGGCGGGGCGGATGTGCCCGAAGGGCCGATGAGGGGGCGGTCGGTGCCTCCGCAGATCGGCCAGCAACTCACTCGCCACGGTGGCTTTGAGCGAGAAGTCTCGTATTACCACCGTTGCGCTCGATTTCCACTCGACCGACGGCCGAACTCACGCAATTTGCCGCTTTTTACCTCAGGTCTGCCTTGCAGAACAATTCGCCCAGCTTATGATGGCGGTGGAACGGGGAGATGGCGGCGCGTCAGGAGTCAGGCAGACAGGAAAGCAACCTCTCGTCCAATTGTTTCCATTCGGAACATGGGCTCTTCGAGGAGATTGCCGTGGCATCCACGAAGCCCGCAAAATCGGCGGAATCGACCGTCCTGCCGTTGGTCGTCCGATCCATCAAGCCAGGGGAAGAGTCCGGAACACTGGAATGTCCGGCGTGCGCATCGCCCCTGAACCTGATCCAGCCCGACGAGGGCGACCCGACCCGATTGATCGGGACATGCGAGTCGTGCTCGGCATGGGGGCTGCTGGTCGAGCTGGAGCCCGACTGGCAACAAGCGCTGATGATCGAGATTCCGGGCGGCGAGGAGGTCTGCCGGAGCTACGAGCAGGCCCTGATCGCAGCCGGCAAGCGCCGCGACGGATGACGGTGTGCCCTGCAAGCCGGCCCGAAGTCATTTCCGCCGGGAGCCCTTCTTGCCTTTTCCCTTGCCGCCTGGCCGCAATTTGTTCTTTGGCTTGCTCTTCGGGCTCCCTGGCACCCCAGGCCGCGTGCGGCCCGGCCTGGGCGAAGTCTCCTCCGACGGGGCTCCTGACGGACCGGGACGACCGCCGGGGCGGCCCGGACGTGGTCTCGGTCGGGACGCCTCCCGGCGCGTGTCGCCGGTCCGGTCGCGACCGCGGGCGAGCGGCGAGTCGGCCAGCACGAGGTCCAGCACTCGACGATCGACGTCGACATGCGCGATCCGGACGACCTCGCGGTCGCCCAGGCGATGCCGACGTCCCGACCGTCGGCCGACCAGCGTGTGGGTGCCGGCCTCGAGGTAGTAGTAGTCGTCGGCCAGCGACGTGACGTGGATCAGGCCCTCGACGGGCAGCTCGATCAATCGGCAGAACAGGCCGAAGTCCTGGACGCCCACGATCACGGCGTGGAACGAGTCGCCGACCCGGTCCTCCAGGTAGCTGAGCAGCTTGACCCGGATCAGCTCGCGCTCGGCGGCCTCGGCCCGACGCTCGGTGCGGGTGCAGTGCTCGGCCAGGACGACCAGCTCGTCGTGGCGATTCGTGGGCTTCTTCCCCTCCAGCCGGGCGACGAGCTGGCGGTGGACCTGGAGGTCGGGATACCGGCGGATCGGCGAGGTGAAGTGGCAGTAGTCGTCGCTGGCCAGGGCGTAGTGTCCCTCGGGCTCGGGCGTGTAATTGGCCTGCTTCAGGCTGCGGAGCAGTCCGTAGTGGACGGCGTACTCCTCGGGCTTGCCCGTCGTCTCCGCCAGGATCCGCTGGAGCTCGAACCGGCTCTGCGGCTGGTCGAGCTGGAGGCCCAGGCTGCGGGCGAACTCGGCGAACTCGTCGAGCTTGAACGGCTCGGGGTCGGGGTGTGCCCGGCGAAGGAACAACGTCTCCTCGGACGAGAGCGAGCCGGCCACCGCCTCGTTGGCGGCCAGCATGAACTCCTCGATCACCTGGTGGCTCTCGTCGTTGGTCGCCAGGTGGCGCCGGTCGACCTCGCCGTCGTCGCCCAGCGCGATCTCGACCTCGGGCAGGTTCGAGCTCCAGCGCGCCTCGGGCGAACCGGCGTCGGCGCAGGATCATCGCCAGCTCGAGCATCCGGCCCAGCATCGCGGCGACCTCGGGCGCGACGCCCGGATGCTCGTCCGCCGGGGCCTTCATCACGGCCATTGCCTGCTCGTAACTGAAGCGGTGGTCGACCCGGATGGCCGAGCGCGCGAACTCGCTTGGAGGTCAGGATGCCCTCGCCGTTGAACTCCAGCAGGGCGCTGACGGTGTATCGCGTGCGGCCGGCCTGGAGGCTCGCCAGGCTGTTCGAGAGGATCTCGGGAAGCATCGGGATCACCCGATCGGGGAGGTAGACGCTGGTCCCCCGGTGCTGGGCGGTCCGGTCCAGCGCCGAGCCGGGCCGGACGAAGTGCGAGACGTCGGCGATGTGGACACCCAGGCTCCAGTACCCCTGGTCGTCGCGCGACAGCGAGATCGCGTCGTCGAAGTCGCGGCCGTGGCCGGGTCGATCGTCACGGTCAGCACGTCGCGCAGGTCCTCGCGCTGGCCGATCTCGGACTCGTCGAAGCGCTTGGCCTGCTCGCGGGCCTCGTCGAGGACCTCGTCGTCGAAGGTGTCG
This sequence comes from uncultured Planctomycetota bacterium, assembly GCA_963771445.1. Taxonomy (GTDB): domain Bacteria; phylum Planctomycetota; class Planctomycetia; order Isosphaerales; family Isosphaeraceae; genus JAKAUH01. Next base: position 761,466 of record CAVYTQ010000014.1, read on the forward strand.
GGGATGTTGAACGCCCGGATGACGGTCAGGGTGTCGACGCCCGGCTGCGCCGCGTCGGCCGAGGATCTCGGTGATGACCCCCTCGCCCTCCTGGTAGGGCGAGGGATATCGGACCATCTCGATGGCGACCTTGTCGCCCGGCTTTGCGCCCTTGGCCCCGGGATCGCCGACGTCGATCGGTGTCGTGGAACGTCGTGCCGTCGATCCGGACGAAGCCCGCGCCGGCCTCCTCGAAGTAGGTCCCGACGAAGATCCCCGCCGCCCGCGACACGATCTGGACGATCCGCCCCTCGGCATTCATCCCGGGACGGCGCGGCCGCTTGGTGACCTTGACCGCCACCTCGTCGCCGGTGGAGGCGTCGCCGGCGGACGTCGGGCGCGATGTAGATCTGGTCCGAGCGCTCGGCGCCGGCGTGCGGCCGGACGAACCCGAATCCGCGCGACGACCGGCGGAAGACGCCGACGACCAGCCCGGCCCGGTCGGGGCTCTGCAGCGTCTTGTCCTTGGCGAGGTCGAGCTTCCCGTCCTTGACCAGCCGCTTGACCGTCGCGCGGAACTCGGCATAGTCGTCGGGGGCGACCTTGAACCGCCGCGACATGGCCTTGAGCGTCATCGGCTTGTAGTCCGGCTCGGAGACCAATTTCAGGATACGATCGGCATAGTCGGGCATCGGCGGGCACCCTCCGGACGGGCCACGGGTCGGCGTGACAACATCCTAGGCAACAGGCGCGCCGATGCCTATCCCCGGCCGGTCGGCCGCCTCACTCGTCACCGTCGGCGTCCGGCCCGGCGAGCCGGGCGTTCCCCTTGAAGAGCCGGCGGCCCATGCTCTGCTGGAACGGCGTCCAGCTCGACTCGCGGCTGGGGTCGTCGCGGATCTCACGCGTGTAGGCGTGGATCTTGGCGTCGAGGTTGTCCAGCAGGTGCAGGGCCATCGCCTCGAGCGTCATCGGCAGCTTGGGGCTGCCGAACTCGTAGGTGCCGTGGTGGCTGACGATCATGTGCTTGAGCCGCAGCAGCAGCTCGGGCGGGAACGGCTCGCCCATCAGCTCGCAGCACCGGCGCGACCTTCTCGGCGAGCATCTCGACGCCCATGACCAGATGACCCACGAGCTGGCCCTCGTCGGTGTAGGCGAAGGAACGCTCGTACGAAAGCTCCTCGACCTTGCCGAGGTCGTGGAGGAAGATCCCGGTCAGGAGCAGGTCGCGGTCGACCTCCGGGTAGAACGGCGCGATGCGATCGGCCAGGTTGATCAGCGTCACGACGTGCTCGAGCAGGCCGCCCTGGTAGGCGTGATGATTCTTGATCCCGGCGGGGGCCAGGGTGAACTTGCGGAGGAACTCCTCGTCGATCAGGTAGCATTCGACCAGGGCGCGGAGGTGCGGGCTGTCCATGGCCGAGAGCACCTCGCGCAGCCGCGTCATCAGCTTGCCGACGTTCTGGCGTGCTCTGCGGCAGGAACTCCTCGGGCTCGACCCGCGAGCCGTCGATCGGGTCGAGGTGGGTCAGGATGATCTGGAGCGAGCCCTGGAAGACCTGGGTCTTGCCCCGGATCCGCAGGTAGTCGCCCGGCTCGAACGAGCGCGACAGGTCCTCGGTCGCGTTCCAGAGCCTCGCCCCGATGCTCCCGGTCTTGTCCCTCAGCTCGAGCTGGAGGTACAGGTTCCCCTGCCGGTTGGCCCGGAGCTGCTTGTCGGCGACCAGGAAGACTTCGTCGATCGAGTCCCCATGAGAAAGTTGGTTCACATATCGGCGGCTCATGGGCGGGGTCGATCCGGTCTCTTGAGATGGGTCCAGGGTGCGGGTGCCTTGCGTCGCGTCGAAGGCCGGCCGCGACGGGCGGACGGAGGGGTCGATTGTAGGAGGCCCCCCGCGGCGGGGTCAAGGCACGTCGACGGTGCCGACGACGGCAGCACGGCGCGGGGGACCCCGAGAAGTCCCCCGCGCCGCGCCATCCCCGGCCGGCGTCGGCCGTGGCTCAGAGGATCGAGCTATTCGACGGTGCTCGTGCCGGTCGACACCGGAATGACCCCGATGAAGACTCCGGAAGCCGGGAAGGGGAACGGGTAGACATTGCCCGTCGAGACGACCCCGGCCGGGGGAAGTCCGCCGGTGCCGGGTCCGACGGTGCGGATCTGCTCGAGGGCGTTGCTCGAGCCGCCGAGCTGCTTGATCAATCCGTACGGGATCGACCACGACGCCGAGATAGTACTTCGACGGGCTCGTCGGCAGGGTGACCGCCGGGCCGGTGAAGGTGAACGAGTTGTCCAGCGGGTTTGAGGTCTCGCTGAACGCCGCGATGACCCCGCCCGGAGGCACGGCCGATGGCGGCGGCGGATTGGTCTGGACGCTGTAGAGCGCCACGATCGAGCTGCCGACGGTGAAGTTCGGCGTGGTGGAGGCCACCAGCGCGACCTGGATCGGGCTGCCGGAGTACGCCGTCCCGAGGTTGGTGATCGTGATGGTCGGCTCGATCGTGTCGCCGGGCTGCAGGGTCGCCGGGGCGTGAAGAGCTCGGTGGCGCGCAGCTCGGGGAGGGCCTGGCCGACGACCTGCACCGGGAGCGGCGAGCTGACGTCATTGTGCGTGTTCGGCCTCGAGCACGCCGCCGTTGGAGTTGACGATCAGGTGGACGTAGAACTTGCCCGACGCCGAAGCCCGCCGGTCGAGCCGGCAGCGTGAACGCCTCGGGCGATCTGCTCGAAGCTGTTCTGCGGGATGGGCGGGGCCTGGAACGTGCCGATCGTGACGCCGTGCTTCAGCGATGGCCCGGCGTGATCACGACGGAGACCGTGGGAGGTCGCGGCGTCGGCCGTGCTGACGTCGCCGGGCGCTCTGCGCGATCGGGTTGGTGATCGTGCTGGTCCCCGTGTTGACGACCGTCGCGACGACGCCGAGCGTGCCGCCCCAGGCGGCGCGCGTGCCGGCGGAGCCGGTGATCGACAGGTCGGGCAGCGAGAATCCCAGGGGAGAATAGGCCATGAGGTCGCGCGACTCCAGCCGCTCCGGTGCGGCCAGGCCGGTCCGGCGTCGAGCGGGTCGCCGCGGGCTCTTTCTTCGTGAATCGCTGGACAACACCGAACACCTCCCTGCGGCCGATCGGGGACGCGGCCCTTCGCCGCGGGCGACGGCGAGGCCGGACCTCCCTCGACCGTGAACTCGGTTGATGACGCTGGCCGGCCAATCTCGGCCCCGCACGATCGACCGGTACCCCGCGGCGGCGCGGTCGAGTCGGCGAGGCACTACATGATCTATTGTGTCGTCCGGCCCGAACGAGAAGTTGGCCGCAATTCCCGGATCCTAGCACGCCCAGGTCTTGTCGTGAAAGGTGTTATGGCCGCACCGCGGATCGGACTTGCCCCGCCTGTGCCGGTCGGGGCGCGGGAACCGATCGTGGCGGGCCTCTTCGGCTGGCTACTCGGCCCGACGTGGCGATTGTGCTACATTATCAGTTCCCGACTGTTCGCGCGGGGGGCTCGATGCCGGCCCGATGGCCCGGTCCGGGCCGACCCGGTCCGGGCCGACCCGCTTCGCTTCGCCTCGCGTATCCGTTCCAGGAGGTCTGCTCTCGTGCGCTGGTCGCATGCCCTGATCCCGACGTTGAAGGAAACCCCGGCCGACGCCGTGGCGCCCAGCCACGTGCTGCTCCTGCGCGCGGGCATGATCCGCCAGCTCGGCGCCGGGGCCTACACCTACATGCCGCTGGGCCTGCGGGTCCTCCAGAAGGCCGTCGCGGATCGTCCGCGAGGAGATGGACGCCGCCGGGGCCATCGAGCTGCTTGATGCCGGCGCTCCAGCCGGTCGAGCTCTGGAAGGAGTCGGGCCGTTTCGAGGCCTACGGCGATCTGCTGATGAAGCTCACCATCAGCGGCGGCCACCAGATGGCCCTGGGGCCGACGCACGAGGAGGTCATCACCGACATCGTCCGCGACCTGATCCGCTCGTACAAGCAGCTCCCGATCACGCTCTACCAGATCCAGACCAAGTTCCGCGACGAGCCCCGGCCGCGGTTCGGCATCGTGCGCACCCGCGAGTTCATCATGAAGGACGCGTACAGCATCGACGCCGACCTCGGCGCAGCTCAACACGAGCTACGACGCGATGTACGAGGCCTATTGCCGGATCTTCGACCGGTGCGGCGTCCCCTACGTGATCGTCGAGGCCGAGAGCGGGCCGATCGGCGGCGACTCGTCGCACGAGTTCATGGTCCCCTGCTCGACCGGCGAGGACAAGGTCATCTTCAGTGCGGCAAGTGCGGGTACGCGGCCAACCAGGAGCGGGCCGAGGTCGGCGGCCACGACCACGCCGTCGCATGCGCCCGACGCCGCCGCGCCGGCCTACGAGGCCGTCCCGACCCCGAGCAAGCGGACGATCCGCGAGGTCTGCGAGTTCCTCGGCGTCGACGAGCCGACCTCGGCCAAGCTGCTCGTCTACCTGGCCGACGGCAAGCCGGCCGCCGCGCTGCTGCGCGGCGACCACGAGCTGAACGAGGCCAAGTTCCGCCGGGCCGTCGGGGCGACGAGCGTCGCGCCGGCCGACGCGGCCGACGATCGAGAAGGCCACCGGCGCCCCGATGGGCTTCCTCGGGCCGGTCGGGATCAAGATCCCGATGGTCATCGACCGGGCGATCGCCGCGATGCCGACGGTCGTCGTCGGCGGCAACGCGGTCGATGTCCACTTCAAGGGCGTCGTGCCGGGCCGCGACTTTCCGCTCGAGCAGCGTCCACGACATCCGCAACGCCGACGCCGGCGATCCCTGCCCCCGCTGCGGCGCACCGCTCGAGGTCAAGTCGGGCCTGGAGATCGGCCACGTCTTCAAGCTCGGGACCAAGTATTCCAAGTCGATGGGCGCGAGCTATCTCGACGAGAAGGGGAACGAGATCCGACATCATCATGGGCTGCTACGGGATCGGCATCAACCGGATCGTCGCCGGCGGCCGTCGAGGCGGCCCACGACGCCAACGGCATCCTCTGGCCGCTGGCGCTCGCCCCCTATCAGGTCGCTGGTCGTGCCGCTCCAGATCCAGAACGCGGCCGTGATGGAGCAGGCCCAGGCCCTCGAAGCCGCGCTGTCGGCCGCCGGGCTCGACGTGCTGGTCGACGACCGCGACCAGCGGCCGGGCTTCAAGTTCAAGGACGCCGACCTGATCGGCATCCCGCTCCGCGTCGTGGTCGGCGAGCGCGGGCTCAAGGACGGCACAGGTCGAGGTCAAGTGGCGCGACCAGCCGGAGGCGAAGCACGGTCCCGGCCGACGCGGCGGCCGCGTCGATCCTCGAAGAGGTCGACGCCATGCGGCGGCGGCACGACGACTGGTGCGCCGAGCGCCGGGCGGCGCGGGCCGCGGCGAGGCCGTCATGAGCACGACCCCCCGCCTGGCCCGGCTGCCGCTGATCCTGCTGGGGATGCTGACGGTCGGCACGTTCGCCGGTCCGGTCGCCATGCTGCTCGTCGTTCGCGGCGGCCCGAGCGGCGAATGGCCGCCCGACCGGCCGGTCGAATGGGTCGTCATCGCCGCAATCCTGACCTCGGTCATCGCCCTGTTCGTCGCATGCGTCACGGTCGGCTGGTGGTATCCCTGGCCGGATCGCGGCAAGGGAAGCGCCGGCCGCTAGCACTCGTCGGGTCCTGCCCGGGTTCGTCCTCCGGGGCGGACCGCGGACCTCGTCGTTCGGGATCGCCAATTTGACCACACAAGTCATCTGGTTGCTGACGGCCCTCGGCCTGGCCGGCGCCGGCTTCGTCCTGAGTGCCCTGCTGGGCGGGCTGGCGCGCCGACTGGCGCCGCGGTGGGGGCTGGTCGACCGGCCCGGCGGGCACAAGGGGCACCGGCAGCCGACCCCGCTGGGCGGCGGCCTGGCGATCTGGACGGCGATCGTCGCTCATCCTGCTGGCCGGGACGCTCACCGTCGTGCTGTTCGGCAGCCGGCTGCCCGCCCCGCTGGCCCAGCACGCCTCCGGTGCGCCTGGGCCGCCTGGGCGACCTGGCGCTGATCTTCGGCGCTGGCCAGTGTGATCATGGTCATGGGGCTGGTCGACGACATCAAGAACCTCGACTGGCGGCTCCGGCTGGGCATCCAGGTCGCCTGCGCCGTGACGCTGGCCGCGTCGGGGATCCGGATCACGCTGTTCGGGCCGTTCACGCACCCGATGATCGGCGGCGCGGTGACCGTGCTGTGGATCGTCGGGCTGACCAACGCCTTCAACATGCTCGACAACATGGACGGGCTGGCGGCGAGCGTCGGCCTGATCGCCGCGCTGCTGTTCTGCGGCGCGCAGGTCGCCGTCGAGGACCTGTTCGTGCCGGCCGTACTGCTGGTGACTGGTCGGGGCGCTGGCGGGATTCCTGGTCCACAACCATGCCCCGGCGCGGCTGTTCATGGGGGACGCGGGGAGCAACTTCCTGGGCTTCCTGCTCGGTGCCCTGACGGTGGCGGGGAACTTCACCCGCGAGGGGTACTCGCCGTGCAGCGTGCTGGCGCCGCTGCTGGTCATGGCGGTGCCGCTGTACGACATGAGCTCGGTGATCCTGATCCGGCTGCGGGAAGGCCGAAGCCCGTTCCAGGGGGATCGCCGTCATTTCTCGCACCGGCTCGTCGCCCGCGGCTTGACGCCGCCGCAGGCGGTCTGGACGATTGATCTGGTGACGCTCGCGGGCGGCCTGGGGGCGCTCCTGCTGCACCGGCTCGACTGGTCCGGGGCCGCGGTGGTGATGGCGCAGACGGCCTGCCTGCTGGGCGTCGTGGCCGTCCTGGAGTTCTCGGCGAGCCGTGTCGGAGTAAGTCCATGTCCAGACGCGGGGCGAGGTCCTCGGTCCCTTCCAACCCCGGGAGGACGCGGCGACCCGGATCGGCCCTCGAGTCGGCCCCCGCCGGCTCGACCCGCCCGATCGATCGCGGCCGCACGGATCCCTCGGAGCTGGCCCGGACCGGCGAGCTCTTGCGCCGCGTCGCGCTGGGGCTGACCGCCGCGCTGCTCGTTGCGCGCGCCTACACGACCAGCGAGCCCGACATGGAGCACGGCGCCGGCGGCGGGCTCTCCTGGGTCCTGGCCCTGCTGGTCGTCGCGGGCGTGGCGATCGCGTCCGGGCTGATCGGCGGCCGGTTCCGGTTCCGTTTCTCATGGGCCGACCTGGCGGTCGTCGCGCTGATGGTCCTGGTCGCCTTCAGCGCCCATCATGCCCTCGACCGACGGCCCGCGCTCAGCCTGGGCTGGGAATGGCTGGGGTTCGGCGTCGCCTACCTGCTGCTGCGCAACCTGCCGAGGACCGCAGCCGAGTCCTCGACCTTGGCCGCCGCGTTGGTCGCGACCGCGTTCGCGCTGTCGCTGTACGGCCTGTACCACTCGGGCGTGGAGATCCGTCAAATCCAGGAACAGTACCGGCGGAACCCGCGGCTGTTCCTCGAGCGCCACCCCGAGCTCGGGGTCGTGCCGGGCACCCCCCAACAGCTCGCATTCGAGCGCCGGCTGCTCGATTCGAGCGAGATCACCTCGACCTTCGCGCTGGCCAACTCGCTGGCCGGCTTCCTCGTGGGGCCCCTGGTCGTCGTGCTGGCGGCGTGGCTGGGCGGGCTTCGCCAGCGCGACCCGTCGGGCTCGCGGTGGACTGCGCTCGTGCTTGCGCTGCCGCCGATCCTGATGCTGCTGGTGGTGCCTGCTGCTGACCAAGAGCCGATCGGCGTACATCGGCCTGGCGGTGGGCCTGGCGGTCGTCGCCTGGAAATCGCGCCGGGACGTCTCGGCGCGGAAGATTGCGCTGGCGGCCGTCGTGGGCGGTGCGATCCTCGCGAGCCTCGTGGCCGCCGGCCTGGCGACCGGCAAGCTCGACCGCCAGGTCCTGACCCAGTCCACGCTGTCGATGCGGTATCGTTGGGAATACTGGCAGGCGACCTGGAGCGTGATCACCGGCGGAGCCCGGGACACGCCGGACGCCATCAAGGCCGCGGTCCTTCGCCGCGGCGTCGGCCCGGGCAACTTCCGTCCGGCCTACCTGTTCTACAAGCTGCCCCAGGCCAGCGAGGAGATCCTCGACCCGCACAACCTCTTCCTCGAGGTCTGGGCGACGGCCGGATTCTGGGCGTTCCTCGCGTTGCTGACCGCGCTGGCGGTCGGCTTGTGGAACGTGCTCGGTCCGGCGAGGGCGCCCGAGGACGGCCCCGGCGCAACCGGGTCGCGCTTGCCGGGCGCCGCGAAACCCGCGGCCGCCTCGCCGAAACCCGACGACGGCGACGGCGACGGCCCGCCGCGGTCGACGCTCTGGCTGATGGCCTCGGCCGGCGCGGGCTGGGGACTGGTCATCGCGCTCGGGATGATGAACCTGTTCGAGAGCGACATGTTCGTGCGTTGGCTGCTCCTGGGGGCGGGCTGGCTGATCGCCGCGATGATGCTGCTGCCGCTCTGGAGGCTCCGGCCGATCCCGGCGGCCGCGCTGGGCGCCGCGGTCCTCGCGGTGGTGGTGAACCTGCTGGCGGCGGGCGGGATCGGCATCCCGACGGTCGCCCTGGGACTCTGGTCGCTGCTCGCGCTCGGGCTGAACCTGCGCGAGGATCGCGCGTGCGGCCGGCTGCGCGAGGCCCACGACCGCGCCCCGCCGCTGGTGCTGTCGACGGTCTGGGCCGCGTCGGTCGGGGTGTTCTTCGGCGACAACCTTTCCTACTGGCGGTCGGAAGCCTGGCTTGCCGTCGCCGAGGACGCCGTGCGGCCGCTCACGCCCGACTTCGACCGCGCCGAGATCGCCTACAACCGGGCGATCGAGGCCGACCGCTTTTACGTGCGCCCGTGGATCTTGTACGCGAGGTTCGCCGAGTACGCCTGGCTCTTCCGCGGGCAGCGGCCCAGCGACATGCGGTGGAAGAAGGTGCCGGAGCTGCTCGAGCAGGCCGTCAAGCTGCCCCGCAACCCCAACTCATGGGCGCTGCACAGGCAGCGGGCCGAGGCGATCCGCGAGCTGATGACCCGGCTCGGCTCGGAGCTCTCTCCCGAGGAGTCGGTGCGACTGGGCGGCGAGATCGTCAAGGAATGGCGGACGGCGTCGCGGCTCTATCCGAACAACGCAATGCTCCACGCCCGACTCGCCGAGGCCAGCGTGGGCATCTCGATGTTCGCCGACGCCGTCAAGGAAGCCCAGGAGGCGCTCCGGCTCGACGACCTGATGCCGCACGCCGACCGCAAGCTGTCCCAGGCGGAACGCAGGCGGCTGGAGGCCCTGATCGCCGACTCGAGGAGCCGTGAGTCGCCGAAGTCGTGACGCGAGGCGGATCGGGGCCGCCGTGGCAGCCCCGGTCCGATGCTGGTCGCACCCGCTCGGCCCGCGACGGCCCGCGAACTCCTCACTCAATATCCCCGCGGCTCGGGCTTGATCTCGTCGATCTCAGGCCGGGTCGTGGCGCGCAGCCGCTTGGCGACCTGTCCGGCCTGGCGGAAGGCCCGCAGCGCGTTGCCGCCGAGGATCTTGTGCACGTCGGCCTCGGAATAACCCCGGCGGAGCAGCTCGTCGGTCAGCCTCGGGTAGCACGAGACGTCCTCGAGCCCGACCGGCGACCTCGAGATCCCGTCGAAGTCCGAGCCGATGCCGACATGATCGACGCCCGCGACCTTGACGATGTGGTCGATGTGGTCGGCGACGTCGCGGTACGTCCCGCGGCCGAATTTCGCGTCGTCGGACTTCCACCAGGCTTCGAGCGCCTTGGCCCGCTCGGCGCGGTCGGGGTACTTCGTCCGCAGTCTCCTGGAGCACGGCGCGTACCTTCTTGCCGGCCTCGGGGACGATGAAGCCCGAGAAGAAGTTCACCATGATCACGCCGCCGTTCTTCTTCACGGCCTTGAGGATGTCGTCGGGGACGTTCCGCGGCGACGGGCAAAGCGCATGGGCGCTCGAATGGCTGGCGATGACGGGGGCCTGCGAGACGCGTAGCACGTCCGCCATCGTGGCCGGCGAGACGTGCGAGATGTCCACGAGCATCCCCAGCCGGTTCATCTCGCGGACGACTCGCTCTCCGAAGGGGCTCAGGCCGTCGTGTCGGGGCGAGTCGATCGCCGCGTCGGCCCAGCCGAGCGTCGTGTTGTGCGTGAGGGTCATGTAGCGGGCGCCCAGGACGTGGAAGGCGCGAAGCTGCGCCAGGCTGTCCTCGATCGCCACGCCCCCCTCGATCCCGATCAGCGAAGCGATCTTGCCCGACCGCGCGATCCGCTCGACGTCATCGGCCGTGTAGGCCATCTCGAAGGCATCGGGGTAACGCTCGACCATCCGCTTGACCAGGTCGATCTGCTCGGTGACCGTCCGCGCCGGGTCGGCGTGCTCGCTGGGGATATACACCGACCAGAACTGGGCCTTGACGCCCCCCTCGCGCAGCCGGGGGATGTCCGTCTGGCCCGAATCCAGGCGGCACGACAGGTCGAATTTCTTGAGGGCATAGTCCCCGTCGGTCCGCAGCCGCCAGGGCAGGTCGTTGTGGCCGTCGAAGAGCATTCCCGCCGCATGGACCTTCCTGGCCCGGTCGGAGATCGTCGGCAGTCGTTCATCGTCCCGCGCCTGGGGCTCCTTCGTCGCCTGCGCGGCCGCGGCGCTAGACAGCACCCAAAGGCCAGCCCAGGCGCACCCCATCGTCAATTTGCTGATCATCGCGATCTCGCCTCCTCCCGCTGTTCGTTCTCCGGATGGGGTCTTATTTTGCTGGGCACACACCCGCGCGACAATGGCCCTGCGGCGAGGATTGTGATGGCCAGCAATCGGCCTGCCTATTACAGTAGTCGAAGAGGCGGCAGCGGCTGCCCGGCGGGCGGGGGCTGGAATCGCGCCGAGTGAGGACCACTCGGGCTTCCAATCCGGAAGACCGTTGCTGGAATCGAGGGGCCGTCGAAAGCGAGGGCGTGATGGCCGGGGAGGAACTTCCGTGTGGGCAACTCGCGAGCGGCGAACAGGGAGACGGTCCGGAACCGGGCTGGAGTCATCCGCTGATCGCCCCGGCCCGACCGTTCATCCCACTTGTGCCCAACCTGGTCGGGACGGGTGCCGGGTTCCTGGTGCTCCTGGTCGCCCCCTGGATCTGCTCGAAAATCCTCGAGCGAATCCTCGGGGACGACGTCGTCCAGGACAAGGTCAGCATCATGCTGATCGTGATGTCCCTGGAGGAGAATGCCTTCATCGCCCTGGTCGGCTCGCTGCTGTTCCTGGCGGTCGGCATGATCCTCCAGGTCTGGGACCACCGCCATCCCTTCCACCTTCGCTGGGCGATCTGGCTGGCCTACCCGATCGCGATCGGCCTGGTCGTCGCCGAGACCCTGCTTCGCGGCGGGACGACCTTATCGGGCGCGATCCTGGGAGTCGCGATCGCGTCGGCCTTCGCCGTCCAGTGGATCACGGTCGTCGCCCTGCGCGAGGAGATGGACTGAACGATCGATCGAGCCATCGCCTCACCGGGGACAGGTCCGCGACCCGCCCTGGCCGGGTCACCGCCTCGCGTCCCATGCCGCGGCGAGCCAAACCCTCTGGCATGGCCGGGGGATGATCGGTTAGACTGGTTCTCCTCGATCCGGCGGCTTGCGCCGGATGCCGACTCGATCAAGAAACCAGGCGGGCGATCGCCGTGTGCCTCGCCCCGCAGGATGGAGCCAATCGCTCCGAGGTGCCCCGTGCCGTTCCGCCCCCGCAAGAAGAAGTCGCGGCAGTCGAAGTTCCACCGATGCTCATGGTGCGGAGCCCAGGTCCGACGCCGCTCCGCCCGTTGCAAGCGCTGCGCAGAGAAGCAAAAGCACAAGTGAGTCATCCCGGCGGGCTCGATTCCGGCGGGCCGATCCCGATCTCCTGAGGTCGTCGGGACGCTCGGCGCTGCGGAATGCGCGGTCGGGAATCTCGGACCTGTCGGCTCGCGGGCCGCGAGAGCCGGTCTCGGAAGGACACAAGGTCTTCGGGAGGGCAAGCCTCCCGTCGCGCCGGCCGCTCGATCATGCGCGGCCCGGCAGTCGCCTCGCCCTGCCACGTCAATCTTCGGGCCGAGGTCCGGGAGGAATCCCTTCCTGCTGTGACCGCTTGATGACGCGGACCTCCACATCGGCCTCGACGCGGACCTGGCAGGAGAGCCGTATGGTCGGGGCGAGGTCGCCCTCGCGCGCCAGCCGTTCCCTCTCGGCGTCGCCCATGGGGGGCACCGTACCGTCGAGGATCTCGACCCGGCAGGTGGTGCAACGCGCATTGCCGCCGCAGCGGTGGAGGATGTCGATCCCGGCATCCTCGATCGCCAGTACCAGCTTCTTGCCGGCCTCGGCCTCGATGGCCTTTTCCCCGTGGATGGTCACGGTGGGCATCTGCTCTGTTCTCCAATGGAACGGGACGGCCGAGCGTCGCTCGGCCGGAGGGACCTTCGGATTCAGGGGCCGGTCCAGCCGAATCGCAATGGTGCGGCAGGCGATCTCGCGCCCCCAGTCGATCGTACGATTTCGAGCTCGAGCGGCCAGGCCCCTTCACGGTAAGCGCGCGGCGACGCGGGGTCAAGTGGCGGGAAGGACCCGGATCCGCCCGTTTACCCCGCCCCTGGCATCAGGCCGCCATCGCGGTCGCCGGTGCTGTGCTTTCGTCCGGATTGACCCGTCCCAGCATTGGGCCGGGTGCGCGAGGACCTCGTTCGACGAGACAGGCGCTCAGCGGGCACCGCAAAGTTCAGCGACGCGGCCTGACCGTCGACCTTGGCATTGAGCGTGCCGCGGATGCTGTCGAGTAGATACGCACCCGGCTGGGAGGCGAACCGGCAGGCGCCGGAGGGATCGTCAGTCTTGGGTTCGGCGGCGAGGGGTACGGCCTTCGCCGGGGTCTGCTGGACCCGACCGCCCCGGCCGCCGCTGGCACCGGCGGCGATCTCGAAGCTGACATCGGTAGGCGCCGGCTCGAGCGGAGTCTTGCCGTCGATCTTGAGGAAATAGGCGACCAGCGCCGTCGGCTCATTCTTGCGGCGGTCGTTGGGCTCGGGCTCGTTGACCAGCTCGACGAACCCCTTCTTCTCGGGGAGCTGGAGGGTCGTCCCTCCATGTGGTCCGTTGATGACGGTCTGCTTCTCGATCGGCGGGGCGCATCGCCGCAGCCGGGGAGCAGAGCCGCCAGGATCGCGAGGACCGCTGCGATGCGGATCTTCATGATTCAGCACATCTCCAGAACGGCGGCGGCGAGCCCGAGGATGGACTCGCCGCCGCGGTCGGCATTCGTGTCGAGGAAGGGAAGATGCAGAACCGTTCCGCGATCAATACTGGTCCGAGCTGAGCACCTCGCCGCCGGCCCGGGTCGAGAGGCTCTGGTAGACGCCCTGCTGGGTCATGCCGGGCGTGGCCGTCCAGATGTAATTGGTGTAGTTCACGCCGGCGGGCAGCGAGACGTTGTAGAATCCCGACGCGGTCGCCGTCGTGAACTGCCACGAGCTGATCGAATTCTTGATGAAGTGTACCGAACCGTCGCAGAATCCGTAGTTGACGCCACCGGGGTGCATGCTCGTCGCGTCGGACGGGAAGCCGCCGGTGTAGCTGGGCACGCTCGAGTTCGTGCCGACGTTCGGCGGGAAGTAGGTCGCCACCATGGTGTCGAACCAGTGGTGCGAGTTCCACGATCCGTCCGAGTTCTGGTAGGTGGGGTCGTAGATCCGGAACAGCGACTGGGCCCGCTCGCCGAACAGGAAGGTATTGCTGGTGCCGTCGGTGATTGCGGCCAGCGAGATCCGGCTGTCGTTGTAGATCACGCCGTTGTACTGGACGAACTCGGCGGTGCCGTAGCTCTGCTGCCACGTGCCGGGGAATGTCCCCGAGTTGGCCCCGTAGCTGGTGAACTGCTGCATCCAGTTGCCCGGGGGCAGCGCCTTGACGTGCTCGACGAAGCTGGCGAAGGGCGTGGAGGTGCTGATCACCGTCGGCTGCCAGGGATCGCTCGGGCACATCAGCGCGGGGATGGCGACCCCCGCGATGGTGATGTTGTCGGGCTCGTAATTCGACAGGTTGAAGTTCGTGGCGTTGAAGAGCGGCTGCTGCTCGAGGAACGGCGTGAGAAACACGAAGACCGAGAAGTTGGGATACTGGTACTGCCAGTTCTGGAGACCCGAGTAAGAGTCGGAGGGCAGAACATTGCTGGCGCTGACATAGTTCTGGACGGCCAGGCCAAGCTGCTTGAGGTTGTTCGTGCACTGGGCGCGGCGGGCAGCCTCACGCGCGGCCTGCACGGCGGGGAGCAACAGGGCGATCAACACGGCGATGATCGCAATCACGACAAGAAGTTCGATCAGCGTGAAGCCGGGGCGACGTCGCGGGGCCGGGCGGACCATGAAACATACTCCAGGTAGGTTCGGGCGAGGAAGAGGGTGGACTGCCGGTGGGAGAGGGGAGGTTAGATACTATATCCCCTCATTCGGCTCATGGCTAGATGCTTGTGCTCCCTTCCGAGGAAGCGGCTCGATCACGGTGTGATTGTAGGGTCCTTCCAAGAAGTTTTTGTGAGGGCGACGTTAATCTTTAATATCATCCTGCGTTGTCTTGTACGGCTGCGCCAGTTCTTGCAGGCCACAGATCAGTGCGATTGGACGGGGTCGACCGGCCGGGATGACGCCTGTGGACAGGCGGTCGAGGTCGGCTCGGGCGGCGCAACCTCGCCTCGGCGGGCGGCAATCCGGGGCAGTCGCTCGAGAAGAGCGGGCTGGCGTCGGGCCGGTCAACGGCGCGAAGGAGGTCGCCGGAAGCCGCGATTGACGCCTCCGGCGAACGGTCGTATGATCCCGCGCGGCATGGCCTGACCTGGACCTGGATTGCTCCCATCGAAAGACGCCAGGACCGGCGGCCATCGCGGACGGACCCAACGCGCAATCTAGATGACAATGGAGGTCGTCGCATGGGAATGACACTGGGATGGTTGGCTCTCGCCCTGACCGCGGTGGCTGGCGCACCGGATGGGGGGCGGGGCGGCGTACAGATCAAGTACAACGTCCGGATCGTCGAGGCCGAGGGGCTGGGGTGGCGCAGGACTTGATGACCCGGATGACGCCCGTCACACGGCAGGGCGCCGCGACCGTCTGGACGGCGCCTCGCGTCGTTGAGAAGGCCCTCCTGCAATCGGGCAAGATCAGCGGCAAGGGCGACATGGACGTCTCCAACGTCGTCGCCTGGTCCGGCGCCCCGATCCATATCCAGACGAAGGACGTCCGGCGGATCGTCACGCAGGCGGCCTGGAACGGCGAGGGCGGCACGGTCGCGACCCGGCCCGAGCCTGGGCGTCGGCTCGGCGACGACCCTGACCGGCCGCAAGCTGGATCAGGGCATCCTCGTGCAGATGGTGTTCAAGGATACGAAGCTCGTCGCGGTGCACCGGATCTCGGTAGACGGCCCCAAGGCGAAGTCGGCCTCGTCCGACCCGGCCACCAAGGCGGCCGCCTATCACATCGCCGCGTGCAACGCCGTGGCCAATTGCCAGGACGCGGAGGCGACGGCCGCGGCGGCTGCCGGCGTCTCGACCACCGAGCCGGCCCCGATGCAGCCGCAATTCCCCTGGTCGGACCTGATCGCCCAGCGGGTGTCCGCCTTCGGTGCGACGACTGCGAACGTGAACCAGAAGCGCATGCCATTCGCCCGGCAGGCCGCGCGGCTCACTCGCAAGATGGCGAAGAAGCGGGGCGTGGAATTCGTGATCGTGGAGGCGTCGGCCGGAACGCCCGCGACCTGCGACTCGGATGCGACGGACGCGGCGTGCTGCTGCCCGGCCGACGCGGAGAAGGTCGCCATCGAGGTCCCCGAGATCGATAGCCAGGAGATCGCCGGCGAATGGCTGATCCCGAATGATGGCATCCTGCTCGTGAGCTTCGGCCCGCACACGGTGGCGGACAAGGACGGCAAGGCCGTGATCCGCGAGCGGCTGGCGATCATCGTGGCGGAGGAGACGACGACCCCGCCGGCGACACCTGCGCCTGCGCGGGCTGCCGCGGCGATGGCCTCGCCGTCGGATTCCCCCAGCCCGGCTCTCTCGACGTATTACGGCCGGGCCTTCATCGCCCCGGCCCCGGCCGCTGCGCCGATGCCCGAGGCCGCCGCGACGAGTATCCCCACGCCCATGCCCGTGCCCGCCGCCCCGATCCCGCCGATGCCGCCGGTGCCCAGCCGCTCGATCCCCCAGGGTATCCATGCCGACGGCAAGGCCGCCGAGCTGCCGCCTCTGCCCGCCGATGAGGCCGATGACGATGACGACGACGATTCGGCCGAGGCGCGGCCCAGCCCGCAGACCCGCAAGCCCCGTCCCGCCGACCAGGAGCCGGCCGTGAAGTCGGAGGCGAAGCCCCGGCCGGCGGGTGACACCGCCGCGCGGAGGCGCAGTTCGCCGTCGAGGACATCCCGGGGATTCCCGCCGTGTTCCGGTCGGCGCCCGGGGTCGGGCTCCAGTTCCTGCTGCCGATCAAGCCGGTCAGCCTGAAGCTGCCCTTCGACCGCCGGCTCGAGATCGAGATCTACGGCCGGGTCGTCCGCGGTCCCCAGGCCCCGCGCGACTCCACCGAGCTGGCCACCAAGCCGGCCAAGAGCGGATCGACCACGAAGTAAAGATTGCTCCGGGCCGATCGGACTTTCCCGCACCCGATCGAACCCGACCGCAAACGCCACGCGAAACACCAGAAGGGCAGGCGGAACGAAGTGGACTCAGCCTCCGCCCCTCCAGGCGAGGGCACCATCCGCGTTCTTCCGATCCTGCCCTTTTCGTGCCTTTCGGCGTTGCACTTCCACGGCCCACTTGCCACTTGCCACTGATGTTCAGAGGGTCGAGGTATAGCCCCCGTCGACCGGCACGGCGATCCCGGTGACGTAGTCGCTGGCGGCACCCGCGAGCCATACGGCGGTGCCCGCGATGTCGGCCGGCCTGGCCCACCGACCCTGGGGAATCCGGGCCAGGACACGCTCGTGCAGGCCCGGGACCTCCTCGCGGGCCTTTTCCGTGAGGTCGGTGTCGAACCAGCCCGGCAGGATGGCGTTGACCTGGATCCTGTCCGCGGCCCACGCCAGCGCCAGGCTCTTGGTCAACTGGACGATGCCCCCCTTGCTGGTCGCATAGGCCGGCGCAAACCCGGCGCCGAAGATCGACGTCATGCTGCCGATGTTGATGATCTTGCCGCCGCCCTCGCGCTTCATCGACGGATAGACGGCCTTCGACATGAGGAAGGCGCTGGTGAGGTTGGCGCTCATCACCTCATTCCACTCGGCCAGCGTCATCTCGTGCGGGGGCTTGCGGATGTTGATGCCGGCGTTGTTGAACAGGATATCCGCCCGGCCGAGCTTCTGGAGCACCTCGTCGGCCGCGCGTTCGATCTGCTCGGGGATCGAGACGTCGGCGTGGACGGCGATGGCCTCGACGCCGGTCTCGTTGTGGATCGTCTCCGCGGCGGCGGCCGATTTCGCCGTGTTCCGGCCCAGCACGGCGATCTGCGCGCCGGCCTGGGCCAGTCCCAGCGCGATCCCCAGGCCGATTCCGCCATTGCCGCCCGTCACGATCGCCACCTTGCCGGTCAGGTCGAACAGGTTCACGTTGGCTCCTCCTCGTCTTCGAGTCACGCACGGGTTTGCCGAGCCCAAGCCTAACGGACCCGGGGGATGTGGACAACGTCCCGAGGGGGGACTCAACCCGGGAGCGGGATCGCATCACCTTCGGCGGTGCAGGCTTGGAGCGTCGGCGCCGTTGCCGTAACTTGAAGCCGACGATGGAAGGGTCGTCCCCACCAACCGTGAGTCTCCCGCCATGGCGACGACATCCTCGCCCCCACCGTTCGATGATCGCGCCCATCCGACCGTTCCCGCCAGCTTCGACCTGTCCGACGAGCTCGATGCCCCGGACCCCATCTGATCCGCCAGGCCCCTTCGCGAGGAGGGCTATGTGAAGGTCCTGGGCAAGGTCGGCTTCCTGAATGCGCTCCTCTTCGGCTACTTCCACAGGGTTTTACGTCCTGTACTACTACTTGCATCTGACGGGAAGGATCAACGCACCCTGGAGCATCCGCCCCGGCCGGATCGCACTCGAGGTGTTCTCGTTCCGGGATTGTCCCAATTCGGCGGAGATCGCCAGCGAGCGAGTTGACAGATCGGTGGAAGGCGGGGCCCCTCCGTCGGAACAAGCGATCGGTGACCATCCCTATGCTCCGACCTCAAGGGAGTCGAAATGGGATCGCCTACCGGCGATCAGGGGCCGGGAATTCTCATCGTCGCTGGCCGGGAAATTGAATTGTCGTCGATCAGGAGGACGGTCTTCGGTTCAGCCCTCGACCTGGGGCGGGCCATCCGGCCGCAGGGAATGGGCTATCCTCACCGGTCAAGACCTCGAATTCGGCATCCGGTGCTTACCTGACGACATGGTATCCAGCACTTTCGACAACCGCCGCTCAGGACGATCCCATCAGCTCCAGGAAGAGATTGCGTGCATGCATTCTATGTTCCAGGGCCCCCAAAACCCCCTGTACCCCCTCCGCTCTCTTCTCTCCCCCTATATATAGGATGTATCAGGTTTGCAGAAACTGAAATGCACCTATCGGCGAAGAGTGGCGTTTTCTCGACGCAAGCCCTTTGGCCAGGAGCAGAAAAAATATCTGGAGATTCCTTGAGATTTTCCGGCGCCGCGGCGGTTTCCGTGGCCCGGTTCATATTTGGCCGGTTGGTTGCGATATGGCGTGAGTCTCCGAAGCCGCTATGAACGAGGCTGAAAGCCTCAAAACGGCCCCTTTGGCCCGCTCGGGAGAGCTGTCGGCCCGGGCCGATGTCGGTCACCGGCTCAATCCCACTTGAGGATCGCGCCGGTGTCGGCGCTGGTGGCCATCCGGGCGTATCGGGCGAGGTAGCCGGTGGTGATGCGGGCGCCGGGGCGACCCACGCCGCGCGGCGGCGGTCGAGCTCTTCGTCCGACAGCCGGACCGACAGCACGCCGGCGAGGATGTCGATGTCGATGATGTCGCCGTCCTGGATCAGGCCGATCGGGCCGCCGACGGCCGCCTCGGGGCTGACGTGTCCGATCGATGCCCCGGCGGTGCCGCCGGAGAATCGGCCGTCGGTGATCAGGGCGACAGCGATCGTCCAGGCCGACGCCCTTGATGGCCGTGGTGGGGGCGAGCATCTCCTGCATGCCGGGCCCGCCCTTGGGGCCCTCGTTCCGCACCACGACGACGTCGCCGGCCTTGACCTTGTCGAAGACGATGCCGTTGTAGGCGTCGATCTCGCTCTCGAAGATCACCGCGGGTCCCGAGTGCTTGAGCATGTTCGGGCTCACGCCGGCCGTCTTCACCACCGCGCCCTTGGGGGCGAGGTTGCCCGAGAGCATCGACAGGCCGCCGGTCTGCGAATAAGCGTTCTCGACCGTGCGGATCACGTCGAACGCATCGTAGCCGTCGCCGTCCTCTCCGTTCGATCCGCCGTAGCCGCCGCCCGCACCGTTCGCGCCCTCGTCGCCGGTCTCGCCCTCGGCCTCGAGCAGGGCGAGGCCCGCGGCCTGCGACTGGGCCTCGGCGGCCACGCTGGGCACGGTCCACGCCTGGCTGGTCCGCTCGCCGCCGGGCCGGACCATCGTCAGCAGATGCGCGTGTCGAGGCGGCACCGGCGCCGCGGACGTCGTACTCGCGGATGTTCTCGCCGAGCGTCTTGCCGGTCACGGTCGAGCAGGAGAGATCCAGCAGGCCCGGGCAGCCGCGGGCGACCTCGCCGAGGATCGTGTGGATACCCCCGGCGCGGGCGACGTCCTCGATGTGGTACCGGCTGGACGGGCTGACCTTGCAGATATTGGGGGTCTTGCGGCTGAGCTCGTCGATCCGCTCGAGGCTGAACGGGACGCCGGCCTCGTGCGCGATGGCCAGGATGTGGAGCACCGTGTTGGTGCTGCCGCCCATCGCCATGTCGAGGATCATGGCGTTGTCGAACGCCGCCGCCGAGGCGATCTCGCGGGGGAGCAGGCCGTGGCCCGGCCCGAGCCTGGCGAAATCGCGGGCCATCGCGACGACGCGACGGGACGCCCGTTCGTAGAGAGCCTTGCGGTCCGCCGACGTCGCCAGGATCGTGCCGTTTCCGGGCAGTGCCAGCCCGATGGCCTCGGCCAGGCAGTTCATGCTGTTGGCCGTGAACATCCCCGAGCAGCTCCCGCAGGTCGGGCAGGCGGCCTTCTCGATCTCGTCGAGCTCCTCGGCCGAGAGCTGGCCGTTCTGCTTCTTGGCGCCGGCGACGAAGGCGTCGATCAGGTCGACGACCTTGCCCGAGGACGTCCGACCCGCCTCCATCGGCCCGCCCGAGA
The DNA here is from genome assembly GCA_963771445.1 of uncultured Planctomycetota bacterium. GTDB lineage: Bacteria > Planctomycetota > Planctomycetia > Isosphaerales > Isosphaeraceae > JAKAUH01. Next base: position 781,726 of record CAVYTQ010000014.1, read on the forward strand.
CGAAGATCGTGGGGACGTTCACCCGCATCGCGCCCATGAACATGCCGGGCACGATCTTGTCGCAGTTGGGGATGCAGATCATCGCGTCGAAGCAGTGCGCCTGGATCATCGTCTCGACGCTGTCGGCGATCAGCTCGCGCGAGGGGAGCGAGTACCTCATCCCGCCGTGGCCCATCGCGATGCCGTCGTCCACGCCGATCGTGTTGAACAGGAACGGCATCCCGCCGGCCGCTCGCACGCATTCCTTGACATAGTTGCCGACCGCCTGGAGGTGGACGTGCCCCGGGATGATGTTGACGTGGCTGTTGCAGATCGCGATGAAGGGCTTGTCCCAGTCGGTCTCGCCCACGCCGGTGGCGCGGAGCAGGCTGCGGTGGGCGGCGCGGGCGTCGCCCCGCTTGATCATGTCGGAACGCATGGTGCGGCTCTCGATTGCAGTCCAGTGTGGGCACGACGACCGGCTCGGCGGGCGAATGGGTCCATCCTAACAGACGCCTCGCGGCGGGCCAAGCCGACCGCGACGGTGGAGCTTTGCCGGTTCACGAGGTAGGCTGGAGGCGCCGGCTTGCGAAGCCGCTCTCTCGATCGGTTGCCGGGTTCCCACGGAGCCAACGCGATGTCCACGGCCGTCCTGACGCCACCCGCCGCGATCCCGGGAATCCCTCCCTGGGTCCCGACCTCGTTCTTCCGATTGACCCTGGAACAGTACGAGGCGATGGTCGAGGCCGGTATCCTCGGCAAGCGCGATCATGTCCATCTGATCGACGGATTCCTGGTGGAGAAGATGACCGAGCACGACCCCCATGCGACGGCCGACCTGCTCTGCGGCGACGAGCTCGAACGACTGATCCCGCGAAACTGGCACGTCCGCCCCGGCAAGCCGGTCCGGATACCCGGTTTGCGGAGCAAACCCCAACCGGATCGTTCGGTCGTCCGGGGCGGCATCCGCGATTTCTCCCGACGGAGTCCCGAGCCGACCGATATCGCCCTGGTGGTCGAGGTGTCGGAATCCACTCTGGCCGACGACCGACAGCTCGCCGGCCTCTACGGCCTGGCTGGTATCCCCTACTACTGGATCGTCAACCTCGTGGACGGACAGGTCGAGGTCTATTCTCGACCTGGTGCTTCGGGGTATGAAGCGCTCGAGGTCCTGGCCGCCGGCCACGAGCTCTCGCTCGTGATCGATGGGGTCGAGGTCGGCCGAATCCCGGTGGCCAACCTCCTGCCCTGATCCCGACTCGCCACGTCCGGAGGGCGCCGGGGCATCGCCACAGTCGCCCCTTCGTCGTCGGGCCCGCGACCCGGTCAGGGCCCGGCCCGCCAGAGGAAATGGCCGATCATCAACCCCGCGAGGAAGGCCATCGGGATCGAGGCGAGGACGACCATCATCCACCCCAGGACCACCGAGGCGGGCAGGACGACCTCGCGGATCGACCGCGGCTCGGCGTCGGCGGAGGATCGGATCGGCGGGTGCTCGATGCTGATCGGCGGTACGACCACGGCCGCCTCGGGGCCCGGACGAGTCACGACCGAGGTCACCGGCAGCGGCGGGGGCGCGTCGAGCGGCCCGGCGCCGGCGGTTGCCTCCTCGGTGGTGACGCTACCCGCGGCCAGGGCTTCGGGCATCCGCTCGATGGTCGGGGTCGGGGCCGGGAAGTCGCGGCTGGAAAAGTCGGACGGGAACTGGAACGGTTCCTCGGCGAGCAGGGACGGCGCGGGTTCCGCGGGCGGCGGAGACGCCGGCGTGCGGACGATCGTCCCGAAGAACTCGGCCTCGACGCGCAGGTCCTCCGGCCGGAGCGCGGCCAGCTCGGGCGGAATCATGGCCGCGATCTCGTCGAGGAACGACGAGGGGGAGGCTGCGGACTCCGAGACCTGGGCCGGCGGCGAGTCGCTCGACACGGGTGCCAGCGCCGGGTAGGTCCCCGACTTCAGCGCCGTCACCCCGGGATCGGACGGCTCGGCGGGGGGCGGCGGGTTCTCGCCGCGGGGGATCAGCAGCTCGGCCTTGCACTTGGGGCACGAGACCACCGACCCGGCCTTGGACGGCGCCACGGCCAGGAGCTGGTTGCACCGATAGCAGCGGACCTTGAGCCGTTCGGCGGTCGGAGCGGGCATGAGCGATCCCTTTCACCCGGGCGGAGCCGGCCGGCGCACCCGCCGGCCTGCCGGTCGCGATCGACCTACGCACCACGGTTCGCGAATCGGCCGGGACGTCACATCAGGACGGCCCGGCGATTCGCGATCGGCGGCCGAATACTGCGCGCGGGATCGTACGTCCATGAGATCGGCGGCTTGACCTGTTCGTTGAGCCTGTCACAATAAAGCCTGAAGGACTGCACGGACTGCGTCAAGGGGTTGCTCGTCCATCCCGACCGCATGGCCACTGCGATGCAACCCGCGGGCTCGGTCACGGACCGACGGCGCGACCACCAGCACGAGGGATTGCGGCATGAGATGCGATCGTTCATCCCGTCGGGCTGCCGGCCTCCTGTCGGCGGCCATCGCCCTGCTGTCCACATTCTGGCCCGGCGCCGAGGGCCGGGCCGACCGGATCATCATGAAGAACGGACTGGTGTACGTCAGCCAGGGGACGCCCGACAAGGACAACTCGCTGGTCTACATCTGGGACGGGTTGAAGCGGGTCGTCGTCCGCGACTCGAAGATCGAGAAGATGGTCCCGGGCAACGACTACCGGGCCGGCGAGCGGTTCCAGTTGATCCAGCCGATCGTGGTGCACGCCGGCTCGATGCCCAAGGAGGTCCTCAGCGTCGAGGCCGGCCCGTGGGACGAGCGGGGCCGGCGGACGTTCCGCTACCTGGGCTCGCGGGTCGAACCGGCCGGTCAGCATGGAGCAGGCGATCATCGAGATCAGCCCGCATATCGTCCGCTATCCGCGGGATCGACGGGTTCTGGGTGGGCGTCGTCGAGACCGATCAGATCCCGCACTCGGTGATCATGTCGCTGGTGGGTCGGGTCGACCAGAAGAACGGCGAGGAGCGCGAGCGCGTCGTCCGGTTCCTGATGGACGCGGGCTGGTATCCCGAGGCGCGTGCCGAGCTCGACCGGCTGATCGTCAGGACTTCCCCAAGTCCGACCTGAGCGAGCGGGCCGCCAGCGCGCGGGTCTTCATCGTCCAGGCCGAGGCGACCCGGCGCCGGTCCGAGGTCGAGCTGCGGCGGCAAGGCACAGCAGTACCAGGCGGTCGCCCGGCTGCTGAAGACCTTCCAGGACAAGGACATCGACACCGAGCTCCAGGTCGAGGCCCGCGAGGTCGAGCGGCATGAGATCCAGCAGCAGCAGGCCGCGGATCAGGGCCCTGGCCGTCGATCTGCGACGGCTGGCCGGCGCGGCTGACCCCGGCGGTGCGCGGGCCCTGGCAGAAGCCGATGGTCGAGGTCTTCAAGGCGATCGACGAGGCCCCCGACGCGGTCCGCGATCGGTTCGACGGCCTGGCAGAAGGCCAAGGACGACCCCAAGGTGACCGACGAGCAGCGGTTCGCGCTGGCGATGTCGGGATACGTCGTCGGCCAGGACATGGCGATCCCCGACCTGAAGGGGGCCGAGGTGCTCTGGCAGGCCCGCGACGCCGTCCGCGGTCTACCTCGTCGGCACCGAGCCGCCGGAGCGAAGCGGCCAGGCGGCGCGGCTCGAGGGCCTGGCCTGGCCGGCCGCCGCCGGCGACGCCCGATCCCGGTCCACCGGCTCGAGCTGCTCACGCGGATCGTCCAGCTCATGCCCCCGCCGCGGCACGACCCCGCCGAGCCCGTCGACAAGACCACGCTGCATCGCGTGCTCGAGGACGAGAACGCCGAGCCGACCGAGTACGCCATCCGCCTCCCGCCCGAGTATCACCCGCTCCGCAGCTACCCGGCGCTGGTCGTCCTGCACTCCGGCCCCGGTCCCGTCGGCGGCCATCGACGAGTGGTCCGCCGAGGCCGCGCGGCACGGTTACATCCTCGTCGCCCCCGAGTACAACCTGCCCGGCCAGCCCCACGACTATCGCTACACGACCAGCGAGCACGCCGCCGTCGAACTGGCCCTGCGCGACGCGCGCAAGCGCTACGCCATCGACAGCGACCGCGTCTTCATCGCCGGCCAGCTCACGGGCGGCAACATGGCCTGGGATTACTGCCCTGGCCCACCCCGACCTCTTCGCCGGCGTCGTCGTGCTCTCCGGCCTGCCCGCGAAGTATGTGCCCAAGTACGCCAGCCCAGCACGAGCGGCTGCCGCTCTACTGCGTCCTCGGCGAGCTGGCCCCCGCCGCGGGCGAGGTCGATCTACGACAACCTGGTCAAGCCGATGATCCTCAAGACCTGGGACATCACCTATGTCGAGTACCAGCGCCGGGGGCTGGAGACGTTCCCCGAGGAGGTCCCCCGGGCGTTCGACTGGATGGACCGCCACCATCGCGACCCCTACCCAAGTCGTTCAAGGTCATCGCGGCGCGGCCCTCGGACAATCGATTTTACGGCGTCGTCGTCCACGACTTCTCCGCCGGCCGCACCACCGCGCCCGAGGCCGTCGAGCTCTTCGGCCAGAACCTCAACCCGGCCGAGATCAAGATGAGCTCGAGCAGCCTGAGCAACCTCATCAAGCTGGATGTCAAGGGCATGCGGAGCTTCGACCTCTGGCTCAGCCCCAAAGCTCGGTTCAACTTCAAGCGGAAGCCGGAGATCCGGCTCAACGGCAGGCCCTTGCACTCGGCGGCGTCGCACGGTCGATCAAGCTCGATCCCGAGTCGATGCTCGACGACCTCCGCGTCCGCGGCGATCGGCAGCAGATTTACTGGCACCGGGTGACAATCGACTAGCCGTGGCGTCCCGTTTGCAGTTCCACCAGCCCATGTGATGGAGCCCATGACCGGCGATGACCCGTCGCGAGGCCGACGGGATGCGATCGTCGCGTCGTGGCCCGCAATCAAGCTCGAACATGGTAAGCTGGAGCATCGACCCCGGTGACAGATCCCCAGACGCCCGACTGGGTCCGCGACGCGGTCTTCTACCAGATCTTCCCCGACCGCTTCGCCCGGAGCGTGTCGGTGCCGAAGCCTCGCCACCTGGACGAGTGGGGGTCGCCGCCGACCTATCACGGCTACCAGGGAGGCGACCTGATCGGCGTCGTCGAGCACCTGGATTACCTGGTCGACCTGGGGATCAACGCCGTGTATTTCACGCCGATCTTCCAGTCGGCGTCGAACCACCGCTATCACACCCACGACTATGAGAAGGTCGACCCGATGCTGGGCGGCAACCCGGCGCTGCGGCGGATGATCGACGAGGCGCACGCGAGGGGGATTCGGGTCGTGCTCGACGGCGTGTTCAACCACGCCAGCCGCGGCTTCTTCCAGTTCCACGACATCCTCGAGAATGGGACCGACTCGGCCTATCTCGACTGGTTCACGGTCAACGAGTTCCCGCTCTACGCCTACGACGCCGACAAGGCACCCAACTACAAGGCGTGGTGGGGCCTGCCCGCGCTGCCGAAGTTCAACACCGACTCGCCCGAGGTCCGCGAGTTCCTCTGGGGGATCGGCCGCAAGTGGATCGAGTTCGGCATCGACGGCTGGCGGCTGGACGTCCCCAACGAGATCGAGGACGACGAGTTCTGGCGCGAGTTCCGCCGCCGCGTCCGCGCGGTGAACCCCGAGGCGTATATCGTCGGCGAGGTCTGGGTCGACGCCCCTCGCTGGCTCCAGGGCGACATGTGGGATGCCGTGATGAACTACCAGTTCACCCGGGCCTGCATCGCCTTCTTCATCGGCGGAGACCGTGAACCTCGACGACCTGTCGCGGACGAGCCTGCATCCCGCCGGTCCGCCCGGCGCCGAGGCGTTCCGCAAGGCGATCGAGCGACTGGTCGGCCTGTATCACGACAACGTGACGGCCGTGATGCTCAACCTGCTCGATAGCCACGACATGGCGCGGTTCCTCACGCTGGCCGGCGGGGATCTCTCGGCCCTGCGGCTGGCGACGCTGTTCCAGATGACGTATCCCGGCGCCCGTCGATCTATTACGGCGACGAGATCGGCGTTGCCGGCGGCCATGATCCGGCCAACCGGGCCGCATTCCCCTGGCACACGTCCGGAGACCTGGGACACGGAGCTATTGCACGAGTTCCAGCGGCTGATCGCGCTGCGGACGGGCGCGCCCTGCGCTTCGCCGCGGCTCGTTCCGCTTCCTGCACGCGCCAGATCGAGGTCGTCGCTTACGTGCGGCAGCACGGCGAGGAAACGGTGGTCGTGGCGATCAACGCGGGCCGCGAGCCGCGTCGGCTGGACTTCGCGGTCGACGGACTCCTTGCCGACGGAGCCATCCTGGAACAGCGCCTGGTCGCACGAGACGGTCCGGGTCGAACAGGGGAAGCTGCGCGAGATCGAGCTGGGGTCGCGGTCGGGGGTCGTGCTGGCGACGCCCGCCGCGCCGGGGTCATGAGCGCGTTCCGGATCGCCGCCGGCCTGGCAGCTCCCCGAGGGGGTCGACCCACCGCTGTGGCAATACGCGCACACGCCCCGGCTGGCGGCCGAGGAGGATGCGTACTTCTCCGAGCATCCGCTGTTCCGGGCCGATGCCCGGATCCTCGACGAGCGGTTCACCACGCCGGGGCGGTTGGTCGATCTGGGCTGTGGCGCGGGACGGCACGCGCTGCGGTTCGCCGCTCGCGAGGATTCACGGTCGCCGCCGTCGACCTGTCGCAATCGATGCTGGAGATCGTCGGCAGCAAGGCGGCGGCGGCCGGGGTCGAGCTGCTGCGCGTCGAGGCGAACCTCTGTCGACTGTGCGGCTTCCCCGACGCCGGCTTCGACTATGCGCTGTCGATGTTCAGCACGCTCGGGATGATCCGCGGCCGCGACGCGAGGCGGCGGGCGCTGGGGGAATTCGGTCGAATCCTCCGACCCGGCGGCCGACTGGCGCTGCACGCGCACAACCTCTGGCTCAACCTCCGCGACCGCCAGGGCCGGAGCGTGGCTGGTCCAGCATGCGCGTTCGTAACCGTGCTTCGTCGCGACGAGCTGGGCGAGCGCCGGATGACCTACCGCGGCATCCCCGGCATGCGCGTGCACCTGTATCGCTGGGGCGAGCTGAAGCGATCCCTGCATGGCGCCGGCTTCCGGATCGACGAGGTCATCCCGCTCGACGAGGTCACTGCCGAGCCCATCCGATGGCCGGGGATGTTTCACACCCTCCGCGCCGGCGGCTGGATCGTGTTCGCGTCGCGGGTGTGAAATGTTCCCCCGGAATGCCTGCCGGTGCGAGCCGATCGCTTATCGCCAGGCCGGTGGGCCGATGATACGATCAAGGTGAGTCGCGGGCACCCCTCCAGCACTCGAACCTGGCAGCTCGACCGGGGGCCGGGTTGATACGAGGGGACGCCCGACGCGGAGGGCCGGATCATGGGCCGACACGAGTTCGATGATCGCGACTTCGCGACCGAATGTCGCCGAGCAGCCTGCGGCAGCCGATGTTCCGGCGACCTTTCGCGATCTCTCTTTCCTGGCCGTCCTGTGTCTGGTGGTCTACATCGCGATGCCGCATTACAACCTGTTGCGGCGACGGCTCGAGGCGGTCGCAATGCCTGAGCAACCTCAGGCAGATCCACGTCGCGCTGCTGACTTACCACGATACATATGGAACGCTCCCTCCGCGTTACGTCGCCGATGCAACGGGCCGGCCGATGCATAGCTGGCGGGTCCTGATCCTGCCGTTTCTCGAGCATCAAGTACTCTATGACCGGTACGATTTCCGCGAGCCCTGGAACGGTCCGCACAACATCAACCTCGTCGACCGGATGCCGGGCTGCTTCCACTGCCCGAGTACGGTGGAATGTCCGGCACCGCGACGAGCTATGCAATGATCAGCGGACCCGGCACGATGTTTCCCGGCGTCGTTCCGGTCAAGCTCACCGACGTGTCGGACGGGCTCGATCGCACGTTGCTGGTCGTGGAGACGGATCGCTCGAGCTGCCTTGGACGGCACCGATCGACCTGGATATCCGCACGCATGAGCGATCGCATCAACGACCCGCACCGGGCGACAATCTCCAGCCGGCATGACGGAGGGGGTGCGAACGCGGCGTTCGGCCAAGGGCGATGTCCGCTACCTCAGGAAGACTCTCGAGCCGGAAGCAGTTGCGTGTCTTTCTGCACGATCGCAGCGAGAGATGGGAATCCGGCGGACGACGGTTCGGCGGACGACTGACCCGACCTGGACAAGGCCAGGAAGAAGAGGAGATCGCGATGCACAGAAAGTGCGGGATCGGCGTCGGGCTAGTGTGGTTCGTCGCGTTCGTCGCGAGCGGCATCGTACAGGCGCAGTCGGAGCCGACCGTCATCCGCGTGGATGCCACGGCGCCGTCGGAACCCTTTCCGCACTTCTGGGAGCAGGTGTTCGGCTCGGGTCGGGCGAACCTGACGCCTGCGCGAGAGCTGGCGGAAGGACCTGCGCGGCCCGGGCCGCGACCGACTGCCGCTACATCCGCTTCCACGGCATCTTCGACGACGACAACGGTGTCTACAGCGAGACCAAGGATGGCAAGCCGATCTATAACTGGTCCTACGTGGATCAAATCTACGACGGCCTGCTGGAACTCGGCGTGCGGCCCTTCGTCGAGCTCAGCTTCATGCCGTCGGCGCTGGCGGCTTCGCAGAAGCCGCACCCGTTCTGGTACAAGCCGCTGCCGAACCCGCCGAAGGACCATAAGAAATGGGGAGACCTGGTCGCCGCATTCACGCGGCACCTGGTCGAGCGTTATGGCGTCGACGAGGTCCGGCACTGGTACTTCGAGGTCTGGAACGAGCCCAACATCGACTTCTGGACGGGCAAGCCGGCGAAGGAGACCTATTTCGAGCTGTATGAAGCCGCGGCGCGGGCGGTCAAGTCCGTCGACCGCCGTCTACGCGTCGGCGGACCCGCAACCGCCCAGGCCGCATGGACCGGCGACTTCATCCGCCATTGCGTCGAGAAGGACGTACCGCTCGATTCGTGACGACTCACGTCTACGGCGATCGACAGCTCCAGGGACGTGTTCCAGAAGGACGAGAAGATCCCGCAGTCGGAGATGGTCGCCCGCGCCGCGCGGAAGGTCCACGACGAGGTCAAGGCGTCGCCCCGGCCCGACCTGCCGATCATCTGGTCCGAGTACAACGCGACCTACATGAACCAGCCCAAGGTCACGGACTCGGCGTTCATGGGCCCGTGGCTGGCGAACAACATCCGCCAGTGCGACGGCCTGACGACGATCATGGCCTACTGGTGCGTTCTCGGACGTCTTCGAGGAGCAGGGCGTGGTGAAGAAGCCGTTCTACGGCGGCTACGGCCTGATCGCCGCGGGCGGCATCCCCAAGGCGGCCTTCAATGCGTTTGCCATGCTGCACCGGCTCGGCGACCGTCGGCTCTCGCCCGAGCTGAAGGACGCACTGGTCACCAAGCGGCGGAGATCGCTCGCTGGTCATCGCCGTGTGGAACTACGCCGAGCCTGGCGCGGGTGGCTCTCCGCGAGAATTCGAGATCCAGCTCACGCGCACCGGGACCGCCGACGTCACGGTCGTGGACGAGCAGCACGGCTCGCCCGTGGCCGCCTGGCGAACGATGGGAGAGCCCGCCTTTCCCAGTCGCGAGCAGCAGAAGGTCCTGCGGGACGCCGCCCGGATGCCGTCGGCCCGGCAGATGCCGATCCGGGACGGCTCGCTGAAACTGCGGCTGGAGCCGCACGCACTCGCATTGATCGAACTGGCGCCGTGACCTCGGCCCAAGTCAACCCCCGGCGCCGGGAGTTGGTGACGCCGCCGTCGGACAGGACGCGGGACCGTTCGACGATGGCGAAGATTCACGGGCTCGGATCTCCCCCATGACCTGAAAGCCGTCGTCGAACGGAATTCGGTCGAGCGTCTCTGGCGAGGGTCTGGGCAGCGGCACCTCCGGCAGGAATACCAGGAGCCGGATGCACCCCAGAGCGCGCCGCGCAGCCGGCAATGGCCAGCATGAGCCATCGGATCGTGAATTGTCTGGCCCCGCGAGCCCGCACAACTTGCGGACCTTCCGACCCCTGGGGCGGCCCGTTAGACTTGAGCGCGATTCGTCCGCAGAGCCCGTGCTCCCCGCCAATGGCCCTGGATGTGACGTTGAGCAACTCATCCGGGGACATCGTCGTGAGGTCGTAAACGTGCTTGCCGCACGACTCGCAGAACCGCCTGCGCTCGTCGCCCGGCATGTGTTCCCATTCCATCGGGCAGGGCGTCGGGATCGAGAGCTGGCTCAGCAGGTGATTGGGCTCCATCGGCGACCTCCACGGATAACAACGTGCAAGGTGTGAAGACCGAGAACCTCATCCTACTGCAAGGTCCCTCATGCGTCATCCCCGGCGACCGAGCTGGTCCCGAGATCACCCGACGATCGCGACGGATGCCGATCCAGAACGGGGCGTCCGATTGAGCCCGGCCCCCCATGCCCTGGCGCTCGTCGAGGTGACACCCTGAACCCTCTCCACGTCAGCCGTTGGCGCCAGGGGCAGGTGATGCTGACGGGGGACAGGACGGGGCACTGGTACTTGACGGCGACGCAGGAGAGCTCCGCGGGACCATCTTGCCCATGAGGATCATGGAGCGATTCGTGACCGGCGGGTTGGGGATGTTGTCTTCTGGCGAGGGCATCCAGAGCCTGGTGATCCCCAGCGCCGTCGCGCATGCGGCGATGACCGTCATCAGCCATCGGATGGTGAATTGCCTCGCACCAGCGGACTGGACGACCGGCTGGCTCTCCGACCCGAAGAGCATCCCATCAGCCTTGATCGCGATTCGTCCGCACAGCTCATCCTCCCCGTCGAAAGCCTTCGAGCCGATCTGGACCAGTTCGGCGGCAGCCATGGCCGTGAGGTCGTGGACGTGCTTGCCGCACGCCTCGCAGAACCGCCTCCGCTCGTCGCCCGGCATGCTCTCCCAGTCCATCGAGCACGGCGTTGGAATTGAAAACTGGCTCAGGATGTGATCCGAGTCCATCGGCAACCTCCACGAAGATCATCTTGCAAGGTGTGGGGACCGAAGACATCATCGTACCAAAGGTTCCCTCACGCGTCAGCCTCGCCAAGCGCGATCGCCGTGAGGATGCCGAATACCTTGCGAGGCGACTGGATCGCGTATTCGACGGTATCGACCGCGGCTTTCTTCCCATCCAGTCTCAGGAATCGCCACTGGACGCCGGTGGTCACGGCGCCGTAGAGACTTCCCGTGGTGGACTGTGTTCTCGCGTTGAAGACCTGCGCCGCGACCATCTCCGCCAGGCACTGGGGGATGCCGGCGACGATGTTCTCGTTCTTCGCCTCGACGAGGACGCAGATCGGAGCCGTCAGGGCGAGTTGTTCCGGGCTGCGAGATAGGATGTAGTCGCAACGGCCCTTGAGCCCCGCCGTGTCGTTGACGTTGAAATCGATGCCCGAGAACAGACTGACCCGATCGCGGTGCAGGAGCTTGAACTCGGCGAGGATCGGCGCGATGACCAGTTCCGAGCGTGCCTTCTCCGTGTTCAGGTTCACGGCCAGGGGAAGGTAGCGGGAAAGCGTATCGGCCAGTACGGCGGGAAGATCCTGTTCCGGGACGTCGGCGAAAAGATTGCTCGACTCGTCGATTACGAGCTGGAAGCGCTGCTTGAGTTCGGCAATCGTGAAATCGCTATAGGCCATCGGTTGCTCTTCCCTGGCCTGTGGCCAGAACACGACCGGCCGGCCAGGGGTGCGGCCTTCCCCCGAAGATGTTCGCCCTCGATAAGATCGTCGAGGAACCACGGCACGATCTTAGCCGAAACCGACCGCGCACGCCTCACCGCGCGGTGAGGTGCGAGTTCCCTGGCCGTACGGCTGCCGCCCGACCCTCATCCGGCCACGGGACCAGCTGCTTCGACAACAGGCAGGGAAGCCGGAAAACCGAGTCCCCCCGGCGCGGCGGAATCCGGGCGGCCGAATCCGATCGACGCCAGGTGTGCAATGATCTGAGAGTAGAGCTCCAGCGGCAGCGGGCCGATGTAGTGGGCCTTAGCCATTGATCAGCCAGTTCATCTGACGCAGGTGATCGGCGGGCCAGATGGGCAGCGGGGTGCCGAAGGCCAGGGCCGACTGGGGTCGACACCAGGCCGTCGTTGGGCCCGTCGAGCTCGGAAAGGATGGCATGGAACCGGCGGAGCGGCCAGCAGACCGAGTCCTCGACCGGCTCGCCCGCGACGCTGAAGCAGGGCACGTCGGCAGGGGCCGGATGCCGGTCGTGATACCGCCCGGCCTCGCCCCGGGTCACATCCAGCGCAGCCCCGGCGGATCACGCCCATCCGCTCCAGGAGCCGGTAGATCCGGCCCACACGGAGCTTGGCGAAATCCGCCAGCCAGCTTCCCAGGTGCGGCGTGCCGATCGTCGTGATGCTCAGGATGCGACCGCCGCCATGCCGGGTCGGCCAGCAGCCGGCGGGAATCGAGCCCGCCCATGCTGTGGCCGATCAGGTGCACCGGCGGTCGCCGAGGCGCGTCCTCGATCTGCTCGCCCAGCCGATGGGCCCGCGATCTCGACCCCGGCGAGCGGCGGGACGCGCGTCACCAGCACGCGGTTCCCCGCGGACTGCATCGCCTGGGGAATGCCGCGGAAATACGTCGCGAAGGTCACCGGCCCACGCCGATCCGCGAGAATCCGCCCAGCCCGTGGGCCAGCACGATCGGCGCATCCAGCCGTGCAAACGATTCACCAGAGGGATGCATCGCGACGATTGTCAATCATGGGTCCATATCGCCCGTCGGTCACCGAAGCCATGGCACGTTCAAGACAGGACGCAAAAGCGATACCAGATCCTCCGGCTAGGAACACCGTGGTGCCGGTTATTCCATTCTAGGTTCTGGTCGCGGTGGAGTCGAGTCGTCGGAGCGATCTTTGCGATGGCCCCTTGCTGTCGACGGGTCTTGCCGGAGACATCACCGGATGTAGCAACGGCGGTGGCCACGCCCGGGGCCGTGATCATGCTGGCCACCGTGCTCGACGGACACGCGGTGCGATCCAGCCGAGTGACTTCTCGACTCTCTGGTGACACGGGACTGTGCGCGGTACATCGCGTGGAAATTCAGCCCAACGGCCAGGTCCCCGGCACCATCCGCCGATAGAGCTCGAGATACCGGTCAACGACGACCGGCAGCGCGAACTCGTCGTCGATCCGCTGGCGGGCCGCCACGCCGAGGCGGCGGGCCTCGGCCGGGTCATCGAGCAGCTCGAGGATCGCGGCCGACCACGGGCCGGCTCGGGTCGTTCTCACCAGCCGGCCGTTCCGCCGGTCGTCGATCAAGTCGGTGTTGCCGGCAATCCGCGAGACGAGGCAGGGCAGGGCCGTGGCCATGGCCTCCAGGAGCGAGTTGCTCATCCCCTCGGCCACGCTGGGCAGGAGGAAAAGGTCGGCCGCGCGGAGGTGCTCGGACGGGTCGGGGACGCCGCCGCGTGAACTGGACCCGGTCGGCGATCCCAGCTCGCCGGCCATCGCCTCGAGCCTGGCCCGGTCGTCGCCTGGCCCGACCAGGATCAGGTTGGCCGGCGACCGGCGGGCGACCGCGGTCCACGCCTCGAGCAGGAGCGGCAGGTTCTTCTGGGGATGCATCCGTCCGGTGAAGACCGCACGCGGGCGGGGCAGCAATTGCGACTTCGACCGCGCTCGGGCCGGGCCGGAATCGCACGGCATCCACGCCGCTGGCCATCCGCACCATCCGGCCGGCCGGGACGCCCAGCTCGAGCCACTGGCGTTCGATCTCGGCCGAGATCGCCGCGAAGCCCGTATTCGCCAGGATGATCCGCCGGAGCAGGCCCGGCCTGCGGGTCCGACCCAGCTCGTCGGCCTCGCCGTAATAGCCGGCACTGGCGGGCTGGACGAGCGTCGGCAACCCGCCGAGCCGCCGCCGCGCCAGGCCGGTCGCCACGGCCTCCCAAAGCCCCTGGTGGGTATGGATCACGTCGATCTCGCCGCGGAGCAGGCGCAAGCGCCTTCATCACGCCCGCGACGAAGCTCAGGCCAAATAGCGGGCCCAGCGACCTGGGCTTGACCCAGCGGTGGATGAAGACTCCGCTGATAGTCTTCGTCGGCGACCGGATAGCCCGGCGATGTCCCGGGTGACGACGTGGACCCGATGGCCGCGACGCGCCAGCTCCAGGCCCTGCGCCAGGGCCTGGCCCTCGGCGCCGCTGGCGAACGGGTGGAAGTAGCTGACGACGTAGCAGACGCTGGGCCGCGCGGCGACGGCGGCCAGGCTCGGGGTGCGAAGTGTTCAAGGATGATGGCGAGGGAGCGTCAGAGCTCGGGCTCGTGGACGTTCCGCAGGTCCTTGAAATGGGGATAGTGGCAGAGGATCTCGATCCGCCTTCTCCACCATCGACGAGGGCACGAAGACCCGATGGCCCGACTCGAATGGCAGGCCGCCGAACGCGGGCGTGGCCGGGCTGGCGTCGCTCCACGCCGGGATCTCCCTCGTCCTTCAGCAGGTTGACCACCAGGGTCGCCTCGACCTCGTTGGCGACCTCGCAGAGCTGGACTTCTTTGACCTCGTCCATCGGCTGGCCTCCTCTCGTCCGGAGCGAGCTGCGACGACCGATCGATGTTCGTTCTTTCGGGAGATCGGTCGCCGCCTCGTGCGGTCGGGCGCGTCGGGTGTCTACACCGCCGCGCCCCACCATGAATCGGGTTCAGCGAGTGATCTCCAGGCTCGGCACCCTGCGGCCCACCAGGTCGGTGACGACTCCATTGGCGACCCGCACCTGGCTGACCTCGTAGACATCGCCGCTCGGCATGGTGACGTCAACCGACCACTCGCCGTCGGTCAGCCGGACGGCGAAATGGCCGAACGCGTTGGTCGTGGTGGCCTTCGAGCGGCCGCTGGCGTTCCGCACGCTGACCCGGACCCCTTCCTCGGGCTCTCGCCCGGTGGAGGTGAGGACCGTGCCGATCAGGATGTTCGGGTAACGCGGGCGGGCCGTTGGCGTATTCGAGTAAATCGGCCGCTGGACCTCGCGGCGGATCTCGGGGGGCGGGCCGACATCAGGAAGGCCATTCGCGTCGGGGCCACCCGGCACCGTCGGGGCCGGGACCTGGGTGGGCGTACTGGCACCGCCGGTCGTATTGGGAGCTGCCGTGGAAGCATTCGGGCTGGCCGCGCTCGCCCTGCCGGCGTTCGGGTCAACACTGGTGGCATTAGGGTTCGCGCCGCCCCTGGGAACGACCGTCTGACCGCCACCCTGGCTATTCGCGGGGGCCGCCGTGTTGGGGCTGGCCGGAGTATTCCGCGGCGCGGTGCCCGGCGTCGTCCTGCCGCCGCCGGCGGGGACGGACGGCCGAGGAGGCGTCGGCGGAGTGCTTTCCTGGTTTTCCCCGTAGGGCAGGTCCGGGGGCAAGGTGCCCGCGGGCGTCTGCCGGGCGCCGGCATTGCCACGGCCCGTGCCCTGCCCTGCCCCCGAGTTATCGGCGGCCGCGGGAGGCACGTCCGAGTCCACGGGCGACAGGTCATCGGGCTGGCTCTGTACCGTCCGCGGCCGCGACGCCGCGCCCGGCGAAAGGGTCACCGGGGCCGCCGAGGCCACCGTCGTCGGGCAGACGCAGTCGGTGGAGCTCGTGTAGGAGCTCGGCATCAGCATGCGGTCGGTCACCACATAAGAGGACGTCGCCCGATAGGTGGTGGGCGCCACGGCGCCGGATAGTACGCCGACGGCACATAGGTGGTCGCATAGGTGGTCAGGACGGGCCGTTCCTCGACCCAGCGGCGGCCGAAAAGACCGCGACGGACGTAGGCCGTCGACGCATAGGTGGGCCTTGCCAGGACGACCGGGTCCATCCAGTAAGCTGATGTATAATAGGTGGGGACCGCATACGCGGTGGGCTCGACCCATCCGGTCGAGATCACGTACGAGGTGGGCACGGGCATGGTGACCGACGACAGCATGACATAGACCGTCTCAACCATCCGGTCGTTATGCCCGAAGGCCCAGGCCGTCGAGGCGGCACCCGCCCCGAGGATGACAAGAAAGAGCGTGAGTTTTACCCCAAACGATCGCATCGCTCGTCTCCTGTAACAAGTGGGCGAGGGGCCGATATCCGCGTCGGTTGCACCCGATAATCGGAACGACGCGCAGCCATGGTCCACACGATACCAGATCCCCAGGCCGGAACCAAGGCACTGCCCGGTGGCGATATCGCTTTCTCATTACGTCGCCTGGAGTTAGGTCTCGCGACGGCCGCCGGCAATCCGCGAATGACCGCCACGGAAAGAGCCACCCGAACGGCCACGAGGGTCACCTGGCAGTATTGGGCCAGCTCAAACCCGGGGGGCCTGATCGGGCGGACACGGGCCTGCCGGTCCCGCGGCCTTCAGGGCTTCGAGCCTACGTGCAGGCGCGTCAGCCGCTCGACCAGCTCGGGATGAGCGGCGGCGAGGCTGGTCGACTCCGACGGATCCTCGCGAAGGTTGTACAGGAAGTCCCCGCGCAGGCGCTCGCCCGGCGCGCGTCGGGTGGTGTCGAGGGGGTCATGCAACAGCTTCCAGTCGCCCGACCGGACGGCCCAGCTTCCCTCGAGCTGCCAGAGCAGCACATCATGAGGCGTCGCCGCGTCGGCCGACCGGAGCGCCGGGAGCGAGGCTCTTGCCGTCGAGGTGGACCTTCGGGAGCGGTACGCCGCAGAGCTCGGCGATCGTGGGAAGCCAGTCACAGCCGTGGGCGACCTGGTCGCGGACCTCGCCCGCGGGCAGGTGTCCGGGCCATCGGATGATCGCCGGCACGCGGATGCCGCCCTCGAACAGGCTGAATTTCGCGCCCTCGATAGACGCCCGCCCTGCCGCCGCCGTAATGGGCCCGCTCCTCGGTCGAGTGGCCGTGATCCGACTGAACGATCACGATGGTCCGCTCGCGCAGGCCCAGGGCGTCGAGCTCGGCGAGCAGCCGGCCGATCCGTTCGTCCATCGTCGAGAGGAACGCCGCATACAGGTTGCGCGGGTACTTGAGGCCGGCGTAATGCTCGAGCCAGCGGGGAGAGCCCTGGTAGGGATAATGCGGCTCGTTGATCGCGAAGTAGAGGAAGAACGGCCGATCTTTATTCCGTCGCAGGAAGGCGACGCCCTCCTCGACCATCAGGTCGCCGAAGAACCGGCCGGGCGCCTGGACCTCGCGCCCGTCGCGCTGGAGGTCGTGGCGGTTGGGGCCGCCCCAGTAGAAGAAGTGCGAATAATTGTCGATGCAGCCCCCCATGTGGCCGAACGTGCTGTCGAAGCCCTGGGCCATCGGCACGCTCTCGGCGGACTCTCCCAGGTGCCACTTGCCGACATGGCCGGTCGTGTAATCGGCCGCCTTGAGCATCTCGGCGATCGTGACCTCGCGCCCTGGCAGGCCGGGATGGTCCGGGCCGGATGGGGCGTTGGTCGGCATCCCCGCGCGGTGCGGATATCGGCCGGTGAGCAACCCGGCCCGCGAGGGCGAGCATAGCGGCGCCGCCGCGTAGAACTGGGTGAGCCGGACCCCGCCCCGCGCCAGCGCGTCGAGGCTCGGCGTCTCGAGATCCGACGCCCCGGCGATGTGCAGGTCGGCCGTCCCCTGGTCGTCGGTCATGATCACGATCACATTCGGGCGACCGCCCGGTCCGGCGACGGACTCGCCCGGCCGGGCCAGTGACGCGGCGGCCAGCAGGATGGCGATGACCCTTCCGCGGCCGGCTCGATGTTTCATGTCCGATCTCTCGCGTGATCTCCCTGGATCCGCTCGCAGGCCGCCCGGGCCTGCTTGCGGACCTCGGCGTCGGCATCCTCGCGCATCCGCTCCAGGACCGGGATGGCCTCGCGGGCGCTCGGACCGGCGAGGGCCAGGAACTTGATCGCCAGCAGCCGGACGGCCGACTGCCGATGGTCGAGCAGCTTGACCAGCTCGGGCATCGACTTCGGATCGGGTCCCTTGCGCTCGAATCGCCGAAGCAATCGCTCGGCCGAGCGAACATTCTCCTTGCGCTCGGCCATCTGGATGATGTCCGGGATCAGCAGGGCGCCGTCGGGCCCCAGCCGCTGGATGGCCCGGATGCCGGCGCGGCGGACCTCGGGCGAGTCGTCCCGCAGCGACCGGGCCAGGTGAGGTCTGATGATTGCGGTCTCGAGCTCCAGACTGCCGATCGCCGCGACGGCGGACTGGCGGACCTCGGCCTCATGGTCCTCCAGCAGCACCGCGAGCCGCGGCCGGGCCGACTGCGCCGACTTGCCGAGAATCCCCAGCGTCTGCGCCGCGACCACCCGGACCCTGGGCGTGGCGTCGCCAAGCAGGTTTGTGAGCGACGGCACGGCATCGACGGCGGCCTCGCCATGGCTCGCGACGAACTCGGCGGCCGACAGCCGCACCGTCGCATCGGGGCTGCCCAGCTTGCCGATCACCCGCGGCAGCACCGCGCGGCCGGGAGGTCCCAGGGTGCGGATCGTGTCGATCGCCCGGCCCTGGACCGTCGGATCAGGATCGTCCAGTCGAGGCGCAAGGTCGGCGAGCAGCCGCCCGTCGCGAGGAGCACAACGCGACAGGACGTCGATGGCCAGCGCCCGGATCTCGGGCGAGGGATCGGCGAGCGCCCCGCGCACCGCGGGGGCCGATTCACCCACCCTGGGACCGAGTTGGCCGATGGCGGTCAGGAACGCCGCGCGGACCTCGCGGTCGGGATCGCGCAGGCCGGCCGTGAGCGCCTGGGCCGTGCCGGCGGCCGGCGGCCGCACCTGCCCCAGCGCGAGCGCCGCACCCCGCCTGACACGAGGCTCGGGATCCTTCAGCGCCTGGATCATCGAGCCGGCGGCCGGTCGCCCCACCTGCCCCATCGCCCCCGAGATCGTCTCGACGCGGCTCCCGGGTTGTCGCAGGGCGGCGAGCAGCAGCGGCATGGCCTCGCGCCCCATCAGCCCGAGCAAGAACGCGGCATGCCGCGCGGTGCCGTCATCTCGGGCGGCCAGCAAGGTCGCGAGCTCCGGGGCCAGCCCGGCAAGCAACGACCGACGTGCGGCCAATACGTTGACCGCCGCGAGCCGGACCCTCGCATCCTGGTGACGCAGGCACCCGGCGAGGATCGGCCGCAGCTCGCCATCGGGCATGGCAAACTTCGACAGCGCCGCGATGGCCTCGGCCCGAACCTCGGGATCCGGATCGGCCACCCGAGCGAGCACCGCGCGGCGAGCCCGCTCATCGGCGGCGGCGAGATAACTGAGCCCTTCGACGGCCCGCCTGCGAGATGCGAGTCTCCGCGCTTCCCGCCGCGGCGATCAGCGGATCCACGGCCGACGGGCCGATCTGCCCGAGCGCCACCGCCGCCTCCTGGCGCACCCGTTCGCTACCGTCGCCGAGCAGCGGCACGAGGTCAGGAACGGCCGCCGCCGCATCCGGACCGATCCGGCCGAGCGCCATGACCACCTCGGCTCGGACGCCCTCCTTCCGCTCGTGCAGCAGCCCGCGCAGGCCCTCGACGGCCGGCTTGCCGACGGCCGCCAGCGCCAGGGCCGAACGATAATCCTGGTGCGACTCCTCCTGCCCCGAGCCTCCGTAATTCGTCCTGAGCGTCTGGAGGAGCGCAGGGACGGCCGCGACGGCGTCCGGTCCCAGCGCGGTGACCGCGTCGAGGACGCCCAGCCGCACCTGTCCGTCCTTCTCGTTCTGCAGACGGTCGATCAGCGCAGGCAGCGCCTGCCGCTGCATTGCCCCATCCGACGACCGCACCGCATTGGCCGCGGCGCGGCGGGCCTCGACGCTCCCGGAACGTAGCTCCGCGATGATCGCCGCGGCCCGATCGGAGGGGTTCGGCTGCTGCGACGGATTTGCTGCCGCCATCATGCCCCAGGCGACGACGAGCAGCAGCCGCCGATCCCGGCAGCGAATCCTCACGGCGGGACTCGCCCACGAGTGCCGGCGACGACTCGATTCCGCGCGGGCAGGAGGCGTCACGACAGCAGGCCCGGCAGGGTCTCGGTACTATCGCCGAAGCGATCGACCGGGACGTTCGCCTGGCGGAGCATCGCCAGCAGCAGGTTCGACATCGGCGTCTCGGCCCGGCATTTCAGGTGCTGGCCGGCCCGCAGGGTTCCCCCTCCCTTGCCGAGCACGATCACCGGCAAGTTCACGTGATTGTGCAGGTCGCCGTCGCTGATCCCGCTGCCGAAGAGCACCATCGAGTGATCGAGCAGGTTCGTCCCGTCGGCCTGCTCGACGGTCATCATCTTCTCGATCATGTAGGCCAGGATCGCGATGTGGTAACGGTCGATCTCGCGGAGCTTGCGGTGCTTCTCCGCGTCGCCGCCGTGATGCGAGAGCTCGTGGTGGCCGTCGGTGAAGCCGAGCCAGGGATAGTTGCGGTCGGTGGCTTCCTTGGTGACCATGAAACTCGCGGCGCGGGTGCTGTCGGTCTGGAACGCCAGGACCATCAGGTCGCACATCAGACGCAGGTGCTCGTCGAAGTCCTCGGGGATGCCCTCGGGGCGCGTGAACTCGCTGCCCGGCAGCTTCACCGCGGCCGACGAGTGCTGGATCCGCCGCTCGACCTCGCGAACCCCGGTCAGGTACTCGTCGAGCTTCCGCCGGTCGGTCGTCGCGACCCGCTTCTGGATCCGGCGGGCGTCGTCCAGGACGTAGTCAATCATGCTGCGCCGGTAGAAGTCGCGATCGGCGACCGTGGCCTGCGTGAGGCTCTCGCTGCCCCGGGTGAACAGCCGGTCGAAGACCAGCTTGGGATTGATCTCGTAGGGCGCGGGCGAGGTCGGCGTGCGCCAGGAGATGTGGGTCTTGTAGGTGCCGCTGTAGCCGAACGCATTGCCCGAACGGGCCGACTCGCAGCCCAGCTCGAGGCTGGGGAATCGCGTGGCATCGCCGACGTGCCGGGCGTAGAGCTGGTCGGCCGAGATCCCGACATGGACGGCGTCCTGCGTCTTCCGGGCCTGCGCCCCGGTGAGGAAGCTCGCCGAGCCCTGGCCGTGGCCGCACCCCTCGTCGTCGCCGTTGGTCAGCGCGGTGTTGTGGGTCAGCCCCTGGAACGTGTTCAGGTAATCTCGTGCGAATGAGAGTGGACGGAGCGTTTCGGGCAGGTCGACCAGGGCGCCCGCCTGCGATGGGAACCAGGCCGGCAGGTGCACTCCGTTGGGGACGTACCAGTAGCACATCCGGACCGGAGGCGCGGCGGTCGCGCCGGCCGCCCTCGCCGCGGTCGAGAGGCTCTCCATCCACGGCAAGGCCAGGGCCGCACCCAGGCCGCGGAGCATGGTCCGACGGTTCATCGCGCTCTTCATCTGGCGGTCCCCCGATGCTGGAAGGTCCGGCTCTCGACGATCCCCAGCAGGATCGCCTGCATCCGGCCGCCGCCCGCGGCCAGCCGCTTGCGGATGTCCTCGACCGTGCCGAGGTCGCCGGGTTCCAGCCCTCGCCCCAGGGCATAGGTTAACATGTTCTCGACGAGACAGCGGGTGAATTCCTTCGAGGCCGACGACTTCAGCACGTCCTTGAGCTCGCGGATATCCGAGAACCGCCGCCCGCCGATCAGCTCGCCGGACGGGTCGATCGGGAAGCCGCCGTCCTTGTCTCTCCATCGTCCCACCGCGTCGTAGTTCTCCAGAGCGAAGCCCATCGGGTCCATCTGCCGATGGCACGAGGCGCACTGCGGATCGGCCCGGTGCAGCTCCATCCGCTCGCGCAGCGACGCCGCGTCGGCCGCGCCCCGGCTCTCGTCCAGCTTCGCCACGCCCGGCGGCGCCGGCGGCGGCGGAGTCCCGAGAAGCTGCTGCAAGATCCACTGCCCCCGCTTCACCGGCGACGTCCGGTTCGGGTTCGAGGTCAGGGTCAGGATGCTCGCCTGCGTCAGCACGCCGCCACGGCGACGGTCCGCCAGCGCGACCTTCCGGAACCCCTCACCCGCGACCCCCGCGATCCCGTAGTGCCGGGCCAGGGCCTCGTTCAGGAACGTGTAGTCGGAGTCGAGCAGTTCCAGCACGCTCCGGTCCTCGCGCAGGATGTAGGCGAAGCAGCGCTCGGTCTCCTCGCGCATCGCATCCCGCAGCGCGTCGTCGAAGGTCCCGAACAGATCGCCGTCGCGGGCGACACTCGCCAGCTTTCGGAGCTGGAGCCACTGGCCGGCGAAGTTGGCCACGAAGGCGTCGGACCGCGCGTCGGCCAGCATCCGCGCCACCTGCCGGCGCAGGTTCGACCGCAGGGTGCCCGCGCGGGCTTCGCGGAACAGTTCCTCGTCGGGCATGCTGCTCCACAGGAAGTACGACAGCCGGCTGGCGAGCTCGAAATCCGTCAGCGGCCGGTCCTCGCGCGACTCGTCGGGCTCGACCAGGAACAGGAACGCGGGCGACGCCAGCACGGTCGTCAGCGCGAGCTGCAGGCCGCGCTCGTAGCTCTCGCCCCGGTCGAGGGCCAGTCGGTAGACCTTGAGGATCCGCTCCACCTCATCCGCCGCCACCGGTCGACGGAAGGCCCGCTCGGCGAACCGGGCGATCACCCGCCGCCCGGCTTCGAGCCGCGAGTCGTCGCCATATCCCGGGTCGGCGAACACGATCCGCCGGTGCGAGTCGGAAATTCGGTCCGGCCGGGTCGGTACCGGCCCCCGCACGACCATCGAGTCAACGTGCAACCCACGCTCGGACCCATATCGCTTGTCGCCGCTCACATTGGCCGCGACGTCGCCCGGCCTGACGACATTGCCGCTGCCGGCCTGGCCGGGCGCCAGCGCGACATGGACCGTGTCGTCCCCCGCGGCCACGGTCAGCCAGTATCGATACACGACCGTCTCATCCTGCACGCTCACCGCGTCGAGCGTCCTCCGGTCCTTGCCGAACCCGATCACCAGCCTCGGCGGCGGGACGGACTCGGCGATCCCGATCCGGACCAGGCTGAAATCGGCGAGATAGCGGCCGGGTTTCAGGGCGTGCCGGAACTCGACCGGCCGGTCGACCGGCAGCGGATAGGTCTTCAGCCCGATCAGCTCGGCGGGCGGGTAAGCCTCGGCATCCGGGGCGACGATCGCGCGCCGCATGGCGGCCTCGGCGGCGTCCAGATATTTCTCGACGTGCACCGGCGAGACGTTCAGCGCCGAGCCGACGTTGTCGAACCCGTACCCGCTCTCGTCCGGCGGGAACCCATCCGCCAGGTGGAGGTCCAGCCCGGTCAGGTCGCGGATCGTGTTGTTGTACTCCTGGCGGTTGAGCCGCCGGATGACGACCGCCGACGTACCGCCCTGCCGCGCTCGCTGGGCCTCGACGAAATCATTCTCGACCCAGGCCACGATCCGCCCCCGCTCCTGCGACGTCGGCTGCAGCTCGTCCGACGGCGGCATCGTCCGGGCCTGCACCACGTCGCGGACACGCAGCCAGACCCGTCCTCCGGCGATTGCACCGGCCTGATCCTTGAACCGATCCAGCGCGATGCCCGACTCCGACTCGCCGTTCATGTGGCAATCCGCGCAGTATTTCTCCAGCAGCGGCCGGACCTGCCGCGCGAACGGGTCATCCCGATCGGCTCGCGGCTTTTCCGCCGGCTGTTGCGCCGCCGAGAGGCGGACCATGACCGACAGCACGATCAGGATCAGCGCCGCCAACGCGCCGAGCCCGCTGGCGAACGATACGAGCTTGACCGTCTTTATCACGCGAGGGACTCGGGGCGAGGGAGGATGTTCTGCGGGGCGGGTGACGCCCCCCGTAGGGGATCGGCGTCCGTTCGCGGACATCGGTGCCCGCTTTCTTGCGCAATCCATTGGAACGGCGGCGGCAGGCCGAGTCCAGGCTTTATCCCCAAAAACCCAAATCCGATCGCCCCCGCGTTCCGCCGGGCCCCTCGTGGCAGCTCGTCTTCACCCTGTCCCTTCCTCGGCAGGTTTCCGGGCGCATGCCTGGCTGAATGTAGGTTCCACCTGGTATCCTGCTTGCTGATACCGCAGGAGCTTATCATGCCGGTCGGGCGGGGGTCGCACACCTTTCGCGGGGAAGGGACCCCGACGCGGGACGAGAGCCGATAGGACCAGCCTCGCATGTCGACCAGGGAGACGATGCGGACCACGCTCATGAACCTGCTCGAGCAGGAGATGGGCGAGCCCTGCCCGATGCTGACCGACGACCAGGACCTGCGCGAGTCGCTGAACCTCGACTCGGTCAACGTGGTCGGGCTGGTGATGCGGATCGAGCGCGAGTACCGGGTGCGCCTGGCCACCGACGAGCTGGCGGGAATCCAGCGCGTCGGCGACCTGCTCGACCTGATGGAAACGAAGCTGGCAGCCGTCCAGCACCCGGCGGACGACGGGGCGCCGGCACACTCGCCGGCCGGATGACAACGGCATCCCGGGCCAGAGCGCAACGCCTGGGTGGCCTACGCTACGGACGAGGGACCGAAGTCCGCCGACCGCCGACCCGGTCCGGTCCGATGTAGGAGCCGGCTCCTGCCGGCGATCGGGCGGGCCGAAGCCGCACGGCCGCGTCCCGGTCCTCCTCGCCCTTCAGCCTTCACCCCTCATCCCCCAGGCTACTGCCGGCGATCGGGCGGGCCAGTGCCGACGGGATCGGGCCGACCGGATCGGGAGCAGGAGCTCCCTCCTACAAAGAACCGATTCGGTACCGGCGGGCCGCCGGTTTATCGCTCGATTGTGAGCCACCCAACCGTTCGGCGCTCTGGCCGGCCGCCCGTCACTGCTCGCCACTGCCCTCGCCGAAGGCGACGATCGCCACGCCGATCGCGATGATCAGGGTGCCGATCCATCGCGTGGTTCCGACGTCCTCGCGCAGGTAGAACCGGGCCAGCAGCGCCGAGAGGGGATACGACGCGGCCGTCAGCGGCAGGGCGAAGCTCAGGTCAACCCGCCGGAGCGCGATCAGGTAGAGCAATAGGTGCAGGCCGAGCAGCACGATGCCGGCCACGACCCATCCATTCCGAACGACCGCCATCGCCTGGGCCGGCCAGCCGCCGCCGATGCCGGAGTTCTGCTTCATCCCCTTGGCCAGCGCGGTCTCGCCCAGGGTCAGGGCGGCCACCGCCGCCAGCATGATCAGCAGGATCCGGCCGCGATCGCCACCCATCGGGATCAACCTCGATCCGGCACGATGCCGGCCTGGCCCCGCGGACGCACGGCCGACGCCGGTCGCGGCAGCCGCATGACACGCGAGAGCGCCGCGAAGGCCGCGAGCAACCCCTCGATCTCCGCCTCGACGTGGTTGGCGTTGCACTGAATCCGCAGCACGCCCGAGTGATAGGGCACCGCCGGGAACAGCACCGACTGGACATAATAGCCCCGGTCGAACAGGAACTTGCCGGCGTTGAGCGTGTCGGCCTCATCTCCCACCAGCACCGACACGATCGGCGTCGCCGCGCCCATCACGACCAGCCCCAGGTCCGCCAGCCCGCCGATGACGCGGCGGATCGCCGCGTCCAGCCGCGCGCAGGCGGGGATACTCGTCCGACCGCAGGATGTCGATCACCGTCCCGATCGCCTCGAGATACGGCGGGACGACCGGCCCGCCGAAAACATAGGGCGAGCAACGGATCTTCAGCAGCCGATGGAACGGCGCGGGGCAGCCGATGAAGCCCCCGGCGCACGAGAACGCCTTGGACAGCGAGCCCACGACGAACGTGTTCTCGTACGAGCCCAGCGCGTCGAGCACCGTCCCGCGTCCCTGCGTCCCCAGGACGCCGGTGCCATGCGCGTCGTCAACGTAAAGCACGGCGTCGGCCGCGCGGGCGACCGCATCAAGGTCGGCCATCGGCGGGATTCGCCCGCTCATGCTGTACACGCCGTCGATGCACACCAGCGCCGAGTGATACGGCCGCAACGAGGCGAGCGTCCGCTCCAGCGCCGCGGGATCGCCGTGCGCGAAGGTCGCCACCTTCGCCCCGTTGGCCCGCGCGATCTTGGCCGCCTCCTGCATCGAGCTGTGCGCCTGCTCGTCCATCGCGATGGCGTCCTGCCGCCCCACCAGCCCGGGGATCGCACCCAGGTTCGCCAGCATCACCGACGGCAAGATCAGCACCGACTCGACACCCAGCCAGTCCGCCAGCCGCTCCTCGGCGTCGATATTGGCCCGGACGCTCGCGAACGCCCGCGACGAGCCATTGTGCGTCCCCCACCGACTCAGCCCGCGCCGGATCGCCTCCTGGACCCGCGGGTCCTGATCCAGCCCGAGGAAGCTGTCCGAGCCGAAGTTGATCAGCGGCCGGCCATCGACCACGATCCGACGCCCCGGTCCCGACTCGTCGAGCACCAGGTCCTTCAGGTGGCTGTCGGGATGCTCCCGGCCGAACTGCTCGATGATCTTCACCAGGGAATTCTGGCGCAGGGCACGTCCCAGTTTCTCCATCGGGGCAGACGATGTCATGATTTCTGACACACTGGGTAAAACGGGAAAGGTGTTCGTCGCCTCGAAACGGAGAAGCGCGGAAGATCCGTTGTAAACCCTGGAATTGTAGAGCTAGACTCGGTCCCTGAGCTAGTTCAATTCGCGCAATTCGGGGCGATGTGGTCGCCGTGGCGACTCGGTCCGGTCCGCGTATTTGCTCAAGAGATTCTTTCCCTCCGCGGTCAGACGGCGAGGAATCAGGAATCCGGCCAGAAGGAAGGCCCTCGGAATCCATGGATCGAAGGTCGGTGGGAGTCGCAGCGATCGACGCGACGGGGGCCGGAGGCGGCCCGGTGCTCGTCGGGAGTGTGGCGGGGGTGGCGTTGTGCCGGGCACGCGGGGCGGATTTCCCCGCGCTGCGGCGACGGCCAGGACCTGTGCCGGACGGGTGGTCACGCACGCCCGTCTCGCTCCTGCGCTATGCCGACGAGCAGACGGTGGCGGGCACCGCGGCCATCTTCGAGGCGATGGCCGCGATGGGGTCGAGTCCCGACGAATTCGAGAAGTGGGGCGTGGTGGCGGCGTCGCGCTACCTGGGCCGGGCCAGCCTGGCGGGAGCGCTGCGGTCCTTCCAGGCCGAGGGTGTCTGGGGGACGTCGCCGCACCTGATCCCGCATTTCGCCCTGCACTCGCCGTCGGGAACGATCAGCCTGGCTCTGGGCCTGCGTGGTCCCAACCTGGGCGTCGGCGGCGGCCTGCATTCCGCCGCCGAGGGCTTCCTGGCGGCCATGACCTGGCTGTCGGCCGGCGTCGTGCCGGGCGTCTGGCTGGTCCTGAGCGGATGGTCGCCCGAGCTGGCCCCGTCCCGGCCCGGCGATCCGACCGACCGGCCCGAGGCGGAAGAGCCCGGCCCGCCCCCGGTCGAGTGCCACGCGCTGGCCCTGGCGCTGCGGACCGGCGGCGAGGCGGCGAGTGTGCGAGTCTCGGTCCGCGTGCAGGTTGACGGACCGCCGGCCGGTGCGCCCGCGCCGGTCAACCTGGTGCGGCTCGCCGAGGCGATGGCGGGAAAGTCCGGGCCTTCGCGACGGACGATCGCGACGGATCCCGCGGGGAACGTCCGGGTCGAGCTGAGGGTTGGGTCGGAGCCGCCGGGTCGAGGTGAGATAACATGACGAACGATGAATCGATCTGGATCACCGGCGTTGGCGCCGCGACCCCCCTGGGATGTGGCCTTGCCGAGATCGAGTCGAGCCTGCTGGCCGGCCGATCGGGGGTCACGCGGGTCACGCGGTTCGCCACCGACGACTATCCCAGCCGGATCGCCGCGCAGATCGGACCCGTCCCCGCCCCGCCCGGCTGCGACCCGTCGGCGTTCGGCCGGCTGAACCCGCTGGAGCAGGTCGTACGCTACTGCGCGACCATGGCCCTGGACGACGCCGGCTTGCTCGGCCCGCACCGCGAGGCGAGGGTCGGGCTGGTGCTCGGACTGGGCGCCGAGTGGATGTTCCTGTGGGAGACCGATCACCTCGCCGGCGGTAACCGGGTGTATGACCCCGGGCAGGACCGCGGGTCGACGCTCGAGCGGACCCGGCTCGACCTGGGCCTGCGCGGCCCGTCGCTGAGCCTGTCGGCTGCGTGTGCCAGCGGCAACCACGCGATCGAGGTCGGCCGGCACTGGCTCCGGCTCGGCCTGGTGGACCTCTGCGTGGTCGGCGCGTGCGACCTGGCGGTCACGCCGATCGGGCTGGCGACGTTCGGCAACCTGCGGGCGCTCTCGCGGCGGAACGAGGTGCCCGAGGCGGCCTCGAGGCCCTTCGACCGCGGCCGCGACGGTTTCGTCCTGGGCGAGGGTGGCGTGGCCTTCGTCCTCGAGCGGGCCGCCGACGCCCGCCGACGTCGGGCCGGCGCGTACGCCGAGGTCGCCGGCTGCGGCTCGAGCAGCGACGCGCACCACCACGTGATCCCCAGCCCCGACCCGTCCCCCGCGGTCGCCGCCGTGCGTCGGGCGCTCCGCGACGCCTGCGTCAATGCCGACCAGGTTGACCACGTCAACGCGCACGCCACCGGCACGCCGGTCGGCGACGCCGCCGAGGCGGCCGTCCTCCGGGTCGTGCTGGGCGACCAGGCCAACCGCATCCCGGTCTGTTCGACCAAGAGCTTGACCGGCCACATGCTCACGGCCGCCGGCGCCTTCGAGGCCCTGGCCTGCCTGACCGCCATGCGACACCAGGCGATCCCGCCCACGATCAACCTCGACGAGCCCGACGTTGACCTCAACCTCGTCGCCCACGAGGCCCGCCCCCACAAGGTCCGCATCGCCGTCTCCAACTCCTTCGGCTTCGGCGGCAGCAACACCAGCCTGGTCCTGCGGGCGGTGTAGACGGCCACGCGCCGACCAATCATGCTGGGATCTGACGGCAGGCGCAGGCCATGGGCGGGGTCCTGCCCCGAGTCGGGGGGGACCGATGGAGTCGAAGACCCGGGACGATTGGCCGTCCGTTCCGAGCACCAGGGTCCGAGTCTTCGAGCGGCGCACTCCTTCCCGATCGCGGCTAATCTTCGTGCTCTTCGTGTCCTTCGTGGCGAATCGTCCTCTCCGAGTCGGGGCTCTGCTGCGCGGTGGAACCCGTGGTTAGGGCGATCGGTTAGTGTGGCGCTGCCCGAGGACCACGTCGGCCTGAGGCAACTCCGACATCTTGTGGGCAGGCTACCTCCTGCCGATCGCTAAAAGACTTCCTCGCGATCCGCGGCCATCTCTCCGGCAGGCCGCTCCGCCCGCCGTACCGGGCATTCGCGTCCGGACCGAAGGGCGGCCCGCGTCCGGCGTCCGCCCACGATCCGGCGACGATGGTGACCCGGGCGAACCGGCGACGTCAGTCGCCGGGTTTCTCGAAGCATAACCTCGTTCCCGCGCTCCGCGTGGGAATGCCGTCCGGGACGCTCCCGCGTCCGATTGCCTCCGCGGACGACGCCGAGCGTCGAACACGGCATTCCCACGCGGAGCGTGGGAACGAGCAGGATCGCCCTCGCGGTGGTGTTCGACGAGGAGTGTCCCCGATCCGCCTCGGCTCGGCGATGATCCGACCGAATTCGTAGGCGGCCGGTTTCTCGTAGGGCCAGCAGATGAGTTTCTCCAACCGTCGCCGGGCGATCTCCCATGCCGTTCCGCGGCTGTCGCTGCCTTCCAGGCCGCCGATGAACTCGCCGAGGACCGGAGAGCAAGTCCCGACCTTCGCAACGCCACGGCGAGCCGCCGCGACGCGATTCTCAAGGCGCCGACGCTGGAACAGGGAGTCCTGGGCTGACCCCGTGTCGAGGAGGTAGCGGCGTGTCATGGCGTGCCTTCCTCGAACTGCTTGCGCAGAGCCTCGATGTGAAACCGGCGCATCGTCTCGTCCCAGGCGCGCCACTCGGCTTCCTTCCGCGGGTTCTCGGGGACGGGCGGGATCGACTGGAGGTCATCGATCCACTTCTCGATCGCCTCGGGATCGTCGCTCTGCTCGTCCTCCGTCATGGAGTCGATCGCGGCCATCTCGTCGGCGACGGGCGGAAGGCCGTTCTGCTGGCCACCGAGGATGGTGACTTCCGATCCGTCCGGCAGATCAATCGGTTCGGCGACGACGACCTGACCGCCTCGGATGACACCTTTCCGAAGGATAGGGCTCATGCGTCTGCTCGTCTCATTGACCCGGCGTTCACGAGCGAGTCCGAACTGTCTGTGACACATCGCCACGCGTGGAAAGGACTCCGATAAGTCTCGATCCCTCACCCCGCCTCTGTCCAGTTCTCAACGGTCAGCCCGGGGATATGCGTCAGGTCGGCGTCCGACGTGACGACGGTCGTGTTGCTCAGTGACAGGGCGATCGCGGCAAGCATCATGTCCACGACCTGAATCCTCATTCCTCGGCGTTTCAGGTCCGCGGCGACACGAGCGAACTCCCGGGCGGCGGCCCGGTCGAATGGCCAACTTCGTAGATTGGAGAGGCCCCGCTCGAGGCGAGCGAGATTCGCGTCGCGGCTGGCACTGAATTCGAGACCATAATACAACTCGGCGATGACAGGTTCACACGTGCCGAGGACGTGGCCGTGCAGGCATGCTGCTCGCGCATGAGTGTCTACGCCGGGATCACGATTGATGAACGCCGTCACGGCGTTCGAGTCGAAGAGAAACCGCTTCATGGCCACATCCGCATAAGCGAGTCGGTGTACTCATCGAAGTGGTCGCTTTCCCAGTCCCTGCGGGCTCGTCGATCGGCCTCCCAGGCCGCTTTCTCCTCCTCGGTGAAAATGAGCGGTTCGAGTGATTCGCTCCACGCCAACCAGGCCGCGATGCCTTCCGGGCTGGTGTCCCAGCCGGGTTCCTCGTCGTCCGAACGGTCCGGGATCGGGATCAGGAGTTCGGTGCCCTCCGGCAGGTCGAGGGGTTCCTCAGTCTCGATCCGACCATTGCGGACGACGGCTTTGATGCGACTCATGGTCGTTCTCCTTTCGTGGCCTTTTTTCACCGACCGCCTCAGGGCCTCCAATCGAGCGGTCAAGCGGTTCTTCACATCGGGTGTCCCTTCATCTTACCAGCCCGAGTGCCCGCGGGTGCTCGTCGATCTCGGCTCGCCTTTTCTTCAAGGGGGCGAGAAGGGCCCGCAACTCATGGCGGCAACGGTCGTAAAGTCTTCCTCGCGATCCGCGGCCATCTCTCCGGCAGGCCGCTCCGCCCGCCGTGCCGGGCATTTGCGTCGGACCGCCGGGCGGGTGGCCCGCGTCCGGCGTCGTTCCCCGGTCCGGCCCCGCCGTCGCCGCCCACGGTCCGGCGACGATGACCCGGGCGAACCGGCGACGTCAGTCGCCGGGTTTCTCGAAGCATCGCCCCGGCTCGAGGGCATCACCCGGCGACTGACGTCGCCGGTTCGCCCGGCTGCTCCGGCGCCGCGCTGCATCACCCGGCGGCCGCCTCGCATCCACCCGGCGACTGACGTCGCCGGTTCGCCCGGCCGCCGTTACTCCCAGGGGATCGAACCGAATGGCACTGTATCGATCAGATAAAGATTACGGATCGCGACGCCGATACCAGCAGTAAGGGCTGGTCCCTCCGGCGTGAGAGTGATGACGCCGTCGGCGTGCCGGAGGGGCGTCCCGCGTCGATTCCGGCTGGCGCCGAACGGTTCTGGGGACCGCGGTTCATGACCCACTCGAACCGAGCGAAGGCCAATCGACCGGGTTCGAGGTGCATGATCGGCCTTGCCGCATTATTGCTGGCGATTGCATCTGCGGGCTGTCTGACGACGGCCGAGGGGGTCCGTGCCCGACCGGATGTTGCACTCGCTGTTACGAATCCGTTGCCAGCGCCCGTCGGCACGGGCCGCCCGGCGACGGCCGATGCGCCCCCGGCCGCGCGGTTCCAGGATCCGGACACCGACACCGCCGGCCCGGCCCCGGTCACCCCTCTCCGGTTGCCGTCTCGCCCGCCGCTCCCCAACCCGAGCCCGTCTCCCAACGCACCGACGGCGGAGCAACCGTCCCCCGGCTCGCCCGCCCCTCGGACCCTCGCCGATTCGATCGACGACGGCACGCCCACGGGGCCGGCGATGCCCCCGCTCGCGGCCCCGTCCGAGCCGGCAGGCCCGCCGCCGTCCGCCATGCGTGCGATCGAGGTCATCCGCGAGTCGATCTTTGGCCCGGCCGGCTCGGAGGGTTGGGAGCCACTGAGCCTCTCGAGCCTCTTCACCGAGGGCTGGGATAGGCCGTTCATCCCCACCCCGGCGGGCCCGACGGCGTCACACAGCAGCCCTGGATCGGGGCCCCCTCCGGCATCTTCGGGCGGTTCGCCAACCTGAACTTCGTGTATACCAACCGCATGATCAACACCTCGGGTATCTTCCTGACCCCCGATGCCGCGTTCCTGCCCGTGCACACTTTCACGACCGGCAACGTGTATGACCTCTACGGCCAGCTCTTCCTGCCGCTGAACGCGCGGCTGTCGCTCATGCTCAGGCGCCTCGTTCCTCGACGACCGCAAGTCGAACCCCGCCGGCAACTACGTCGGCAACTGGGGCGACCTGGGCATCCAGGCGCGTTTCCGCCTGATCGGCCAGGAGCGATTGAGCCTGATCGCGACGCTCGCCGAGCGAATCCCGACCGGCAAGTCGGTCAACGGCAGCGACATCAACTACGTCTCCCCCGGCCTCGAGATGTGGTGGAACTTCGCGCCGAAATGGGTCCTGCGCGGCGGGAGCGCCATCGACATCCTGACCGGGCGCAGACTTCGGCCGCGAGCCTCTACGTGAACCAACTCGCGATCGGCCGCTACCTGACGACCAGTGACGCCCGGTTCTTCAAGGAGATGGAGGTCCACGTCACGGTCAACGTCATCTCGGACATCAGCGGGACTTACGGCCACGTCAATGATGTCTATCTCTTCCCGGGAACGCGGTTCGGCCTGGACAATCAGCAGAAGTGGTATGCGATGGCCGGGGTCCAGGTCCCGGTCACCGGGCCGCAGCCCTTCGGCTGGCAGATGCTCTTCGCGATCAGCCGGACCTATTGATCGGACCGGACCAATTTCGCGATCACGGCCGCAGAGTGAGGAGATCGGCGATGCGTCAACAGGCATTCGTCCCCGAAGCCCCCGCCCGCCTGGAGGGCCGCTGCCTGCCCTCGAGCCCGCGTGCCCCGATCGTTTTCGCCGGCACGGCGTTCGGCTCGATCCTCAGCCGGATGCGGGCCGACTTCGGCGAGTATGTGTACGCCGCAACCTGCCGCAACTGCGTTCGCAATTGCGGCAGGTCGTCGTGAAGGTGCCATTCGGCCGTGTCGATGGCCTGGGTGGAGCAACCAACGGCATCCTCGGGCGGATGCACCAGGGCGAGACCTCTGGCACCCGCGTCCGGTCACGGGGGCTTACAAGGAGGCCGTCGCGACCGTCGCGCCGACGTGCAGGCGCGGATCGACGACGGGAGCCTCGTCATCGCGAGCTGACCCGCCGGCAGCCGCGGGCTCGGCGCGGGGAGGCACCGGACCGACCTACGCCCGGCAGCCACGTGATGTCAATAACGATTCCCGATCCCTCCCTTCGCCCTTGACCCCTTTCTTCGCCCTGACCACGCCGTGATGGCCGCGAGGACCATGCGGGGTATAATGATCGTGCCGAGACGGTCATCGCCGTCGCTGTCGCCATGGCTCCGCAGGAGTTTCCTATGAGAATTCAGGATCTCAGGGAAGCCGAGGATCGGCGGCCCTTCGAGCCCTTCGACATCAACCTGGCCGACGGCCGGCATTTCACCATCGGCCATCCCAACGCGCTGGCGTGGGAGGGCCCGGACTTCGCGGCGGTGCTGTTAGCGATCCTCCCCGGGGGCGAGTGGGAGGTGATCAACTTCGCGGCGATCACGTCGCTATCGGTCAAAGCCCCGACGGAGCGGGCGGCCGGTTCGATCCCGGGGACCACAAGGGGAGAAATATCGCTTTGCGACAAGTGTCATAGTAGAGCAGGCCGACCTGTCGGGGAACTTGTCGACAAATCGCCACGTCCCCCTCGCTCGCTAACCGTCAGCGCCACGAGGCGAGCCCCGAGTTCATCGGTGGGTGCACGTCGGCCTCGACGTCGAGCGGGTCCGTTCGGGCGAGCATGAGCGGTTCTGGGAGGAGATGTTCCGGGGAGAGGGCCTGATGGCGCGGGTCGGCATCGCCTACGTGGTGCCGCTCGACGACTTCCGCTCGCTGCTCGCCGCCCTCCGCGGGCGGGGCCAGCACGTCATCATCGAGTGCGAGCACCGCAAGACGGACGAGGATGACGAGTTCTACATCGGGCGGATCGTCGCCCTGGATGATGAGGCGGTCTCGATCCGGTGCTTCGACTCGATGGGCCAGTGGGACGATGGCCTCCGTTATCGATTACTGGGACATCACGAAGATCCAGTTCGACACTCCGTACATCAACACCATCAGCAAGCACCTGAAACATTCACCCCAGGAGTACGGCCCATCGGCCACGGGCCGCTTGCCGAGCGGAGGAGATACCATGCCGGCCGTCTACGAGATCAAGTTCCTGCCCGGCGGCGAGACCCTCGAAATCTACGGCTCCCGTGGCGACTCCTACGAGTTCGAAGACGGCACCCAGATCGGCGTGATCTCGAAGCCGGTGTGGTGCCGCTGGTGCCGCCAGTTCACGGACGGCGAGTCGATCGAGGACCTGGAGGAAATCGACCAACTCCTCACCGACCTGCATGATCGGTCCTCGGAGGTCTCACGGGGGCTGCACCATCGCCTGCGGATCATCGAGCAGATGGAGCAGCGGCGGCGCTGGCTGTCGGGCCGGCTCTCTCCTCCGAAATGCCTCGAATGCGGCTCGACCGAGATCGTGGTGTTCCGGCAGGGCGAGCGGACCCAGAATCCAGCGGCCCCGGCTGGGTAAAGATGACGGTCACGGGCCATTGCAGCACATCGTTCAACAATCGCTTCTACACGCCGGAGGGCGACCGAATCCCGAGGGACACGCAGCCGACGAACTAGACGCCGCGGGAATAGTCGGCATCGCCAGCCCGAAGCTCGCCAGGCTCATCATGTCGTCCTTCTCGCTCCTTCACTTGCCTGCGTTGAGTTCCGGGCGTCTCATTGCCCGGGAGACCTGGGTGCCACCCACGTCGAGAAAACTCAGCCCGGGCAGCCGCTCCAGGTGCCGGAGTCCAGCGTCGGTGATCCGCGTGTCGCGTAGGTCGATCGTAATGAGCGCGGTGAGGTGCTCCAGATTTGCGAGGCCCGCATCGGTGATCTGCGTGCCGCGGAGGCCGAGAAACTTGAGGCCGATCAAACGCTTCAGATGCACCAGCCCCGCATCGGTGACCGCCGTACCGCCCAGCTCGAGATCCACGAGTCTCGTCATCGCCGCCAGATGTACCAGCCCGGTATCCGTGACCCGCGTATCTTGGAGCCGGAGACTCTCGAGCCTGGTCAGTCCTGCCAGATGCGCGAGCCCGGCGTCGCCCACGTGCGTGCCACTGAGGTCCAGGAAGCCGAGTCTGGTGAGGCCCTTCAGGTACCGCACCCCTGCGTCGGTGACTCCCGCATTGGGCAGACCCCCGGGTGCGGTCGCCCCAGTGCAGTCCACCACCCCGTAACCGATGTCGAGATGGCAAAGCTCGGTCAGCCCCGCCAGATGCCCCAGGCCTTCATCGGTGACGAACGGTCTGTAGAGATTCAGCTTCTTGACGCGGCTGAGCCGCTCGATGTGACTTAGCACTGAGGAGGATTCCGGCTGGCGGTGGGTGATCGACATCGCAGGTCCGAAATAATCCACACCGAGGCGGTCTACCAGCCATTTCGGGCACGAGGCCTACCCACCACCTGACCATTGGAATCGATGCTTTCCCACTCGTACATGACGAATCCACCGTCCCTCCGAATCGCCGCCACCGCGTCGCGTTGGACTCGTGCTGCCCGGACCATCCAGCCCAGCCCGACGCCGAGGATCAGAACGAGGACGATTAGCCCCCGAACGCTGATTCGGAGCCACTGTTGCAGACATCTCAGAGCAATGTAACGCGACATTTCCATTGTGCATGGAGCTTGGGGCCCGGAGCCAGTCGTTCGGGCGGCTCCGCCATGCGTCGTCTCCGCCGGGGCGGGAATTGGTGTCACTGACATGGAGTTCCTGGCCTGGTGGGTGCGCGACATGGGGGAAAAGAGGGGATATGGGGCTCCGTGGGGAAGAAAAGGGTGACATAGTGCCTCGTGACAACTGTCCGACAAGTCGGCCAGCCCTATGACACTTGTCGTAAGCCGCCGTGTCCTCCTTACTCGAGCAGGC
Organism: uncultured Planctomycetota bacterium; assembly: GCA_963771445.1. Classification (GTDB taxonomy): domain Bacteria; phylum Planctomycetota; class Planctomycetia; order Isosphaerales; family Isosphaeraceae; genus JAKAUH01. The sequence continues at coordinate 817,830 of CAVYTQ010000014.1, forward strand.
CATCACTTCGGTGTAGGACGTCCGCCACCTTGTTGCCAGCCGACATTGGGCGTCGATTGGCTGTGGACGCATTGCCACCTCCCCCCCTTTCGGACGAAGACTCGGCCGAAACTTCCGACGTCGCCGAATGGTCTCGCCTCCCGCCCCCGACTCAGGGATTCCACGGAGTAGAAACCGGTCACGACCGCGGCGTCGCCGTGAACCCGGACCTTCACCTCCCCGGTCTTGATCGCGATGAACTTCGTGGACCCTTCTTTCAACGCCTTCAGCAAGGCCGCCTTATCCCGGATGCCGTGGGATTCGATGGCGATCCAGTCGTCGGCCAGGACATCGGCCAGGAAGTCCGTATCTGCCTTCTTATAAGCGTCGTCGATCCGTCGCGAGAGCCCGAGAAGCTCTTTCTCGGTGTCTTCATCGCCGGCCCAACCGACCGCGGTGGCCACGACGGACAGGAGGGTTGCAATCAGCAGGATGGGTCTCATCGTCAATGTCTCCTTAAGGCTGCTGGGTTCACCTCGGAAGAAAACGGGGACGCACCGGTCATGGGATGCTCCTGGCGATCCATGTCCGCAGAGATCGTCGTTGTTCAGGCGTATTCGTAGGTAAGCTGCTCGAACTCCCGCAGCAAGGGAAGACCCCGGGACTCCGGAGATCGCCGTCCCGTCCTCCTTCTTGAAGTAATCGAAGGGCGGGTCGGCGATGCCCGGGTTCGACGCCTTGGTCCGCATCCGGGTTCGCCACTCGGTCTGGTTGGTGAACAGGCGGATGATCCCTTCAAACGTCCGGGTCAGCTTATATGCTACGTGATCCTCCCCGCGTCGCCAGCAGTAGACACGATACTCCGGCGCAGCGGGGTCGGTCACGTCCTCGGGGTCCCAGCCATCCTGGTCGCCGGTCTGGTCGCTGGCGAAGACGACCAGGCGATAGACCTGCCGGCCACGCATCCAGCGCCGAGTACCCCGATACTCTCGGAGTCCGAGGATGTCGTAGATCCCCGAGGGCTTCTCGGGGGCGTAAGCGGCGAAGATCCGCAGCCATCCCCGCACGACCGCCATGTGGCCGGGGCCGAAGACCTGGATGAAGCCCCGGAACCCGGCGGGCACCCTGGACCCGATCCCCGCTTCGAGCCGCTCGATGTCGGCCGGCGTCGGGAGGCGGCATGCTTTCTTGGGGTCCGTGACGTTGACGAACTGCGCCGGAGTGCTTGCCATCGTTCGAATTCGTCGGTCATCTCCGGCATGAGCAGGCTCCGTCAATTCTGGACGACGGGGTAGACAGAGAGCCGGTCGCACCGGTCCCGGCAGGCGAAGAGGTAGACCTCGTTGCCGAGGAAGAGGTGGTGTCCCAGCGAGTTCAAGGGCTCGTGGCAGTTCTCCGATGGCCTGGTGGCCTGGGGTCCGACCTATTCTCTAGGTTTTTTCCTCGACAGCCAGGAAACCGGGGATCGGATACCATGGGCGAGCCGTGCGGGAGGGATCACACCGAGCCCGAGCTGGACGGAACAGGCCCCGAGCGCCGGAAAGCAATAGAGATTAGGTGGGACCCCCGAGCGTCGTGGGCGGGGTCGGGTGCGTCCGCGCTGCGGTCGCCAGCCAGAAGCCCGAATAACAGTTTCTTTGCTCCCCTTTCCTGTTCATCGTTTGTTCCTCATCGGAGTCCCAATCGCCTTGGTCCTCGGTCTGGGGAGGCTCAGCGCGATACCTGGGCGATTCTCGCTCTTCCTTGCGAAAATGGTCCCATGCCTCGAGGACGGCCGGCTCCTGGGCCAATTCGAGGAGGGAACGGCAGAACCCCTTGTACGACTCTCCTGCGGCTGAGCCCGCTCGACTTATGACATGATACTTACCGTCCTTCACCCCCTCGATCATGATCCTGTCGCCATCCGCGCCTCCGTTCTCTTTCACTTCTACCGGGGCCGCCCAAAAGGTTGACTTCTCGAGCCGGGCGAAGAGCTCTTTCCCCTGCTGGGCGCTAATTTTCACGTCCTTATCGACATTCTGCCGACCTGCCGTGGTGCCCGGAGGACCATCATGTCGGCTGATGTGTAGTTTGAACGTTTGGCCAGTCCGGTTGAGGCGGATGCAGATTGGATGCTCACGAGAGGCCAACCAGAGAAAACGGTAGTCCACCGCGTTCTTATCCTTCCGAGACAACTTCCAAAGTGATGGCTCTTTCATCGCCTTCAGGTGCACTGATGTCATGTCGTCGATGATGGAATTGACCTCTTTGTTCCTGGGCAGGAATATCAAATCCGGGAAATACGGTTCCTGTGCTGGCGCGGATTTGGCTGCTCCAAGAGTCGCGACAGCCAGGGTCATCAGTCGCAGGGCAATAATTCGGGGCACTCGCATGGTATCAACTCCCTCGCGTTGACATTTGAATTTTGCACCTACTGGCTCCCTCGTGAAATCCACCGAGAGGTCTTGGAACTGTCAGGTCCGGAAAATACGTGTTACCATCATAATCGATCACGATCCAGGGTACGGGTGGACCCTGACCGACGGGCCTCCTGGAATTCACTGGATCCAGATCGCTTCGCGGTTGCGTTGCTCGTACGAGCCCGACGCGCAAGCGGTGGATGGCCTGGTCGGTTCGGAGATCCACTCGCTTGCGCGTCGGGCTCGTATCGGCGGGATTGTCCATTCGGGCGTGATCCAAGCGTTCGGCGCTTTAACGGGCTGGTCTTGGGGGCTTTCACCCCGAAGTCAAAATCTTTATGTCCCCCGGTATGTAGCTCGGGGCGGCGTAGCCGCAGGCGGGAAATGCCCGCGGAGTTAGCCCGGCAAGTCCGCTGTAGCCGGCTCCTGCCGACGATCAGTCGGTCCGCCCCGGACCGGGCCGCCCGGATCAGGAACAGAGTCCCCTTCAGCAAGAAGACCGAACCGGTCCGTTCTGGGAATCCGGGCCGGTGAGGGACTAAGCCCCATCTTACAGACAGATCGGCCAGGCCGAAACCGCCCGGATCGACCTGCCGGCCCCGCGATCGACGCCACCCCGACCGACAGCCGGCTTCGTCCGATTCGGTGACGACACCAACACCGCCGGACCGTCCCCCCTTCGCCGCCGGACCGGCCACCGCCGACGCCCCGGTCACCCGCCCGCCGCCCGAACCGGCCCGCAGCCGCATGGTCAACCGCGACCGAACGGCCCCGGACCTTCCCGGACCCCGTCCACCAGCGACCGGCAATCCGTCAATCGCGACCGCTTTCAGGCGTCGTAGTCCTCGCAATCCGCCCAAATCCTATGCACCGGGTCCCGGATGGTCGTATCAGGCCAGGCGAATGCCGAGCAAGAAATCTTCAGAGACTCCTCTGCGCAAGACCACCGCGGGCCCCGTCGCCCCCTTGATCCCTCTTTCCTCTCCGATAGTTTCGCTGGGCCAGATGGCATTCACGCAATCGTCACGCCCCGCAGATCGGGCGGTCGCGTCGGCGAAATTCTGCCGCCAAGCGCCGCCAGGCGCCGATTCCGGCCCGATCCGAGCCCCCGATCTCGATCCCCTGCCTCTGGGCCCCGAGCGGGTAGAACGTGTCCGACGGGCCGATGAGCGGGCGGCCGTGCCCCCGCGGATCGGCTGGCAATCGCTTGCCACGTTCGCGTTGAGCGAGAAGCCTCCCAATCGTCGCCTTGTGAATGGATGCTGAAAGCTCAAGGTGTGCAGGCAGGCGGGGTGTCGCCAGGTCACGACATGATCGGATGGCCCGGACCCCAGAACCGCGGCGGTTGCGATCGTCTCGTCGACGTCGCGATGGTCGGGTCTCATCGGATAACATGGCCTTGGCCGGGACGGGAGGTCCCGGCTGGACCCGTTGCCTGGCCGACCTCAGCCTGGGATGCCGACCTGAAGATGGACCCCACGACCCGCAACCGACCGCGGCACACTCGCCCGGTCTCGCAACGGCTCCCGGATGGAGGCACCTCCAGTCCCGAAGGGCCGGTGGCGATCGTCACCGGGGCTTCGAGCGGGATCGGCCGGGCCTGCGCGGTCCGGCTCGGCTCCGTGGGCTACCGCGTCGGGCTGATCGCGCGCCGTGCTGAGCTGCTCGAAGCCGTCGCGGCCGAGATCGCCGCGGCCGGGGGCACGGCGGTGTCGGCGGTCGCCGACGTCGGCGATCGAGGCCAGCTCCGCGAGGCCGTCGCCGCGATCGAGCGGCAGCTCGGTCCGGCCGGCGTGATGGTCGCGAACGCCGGCTTCGGCGCCCCACGCACCTCGACCCGCTCAACATCGACGACGTCGAGCAGACCTTCCGCGTGAACCTCATGGGCGTCATCTACTCGATCGAGGCCGTGCTGCCCGCGATGCTCGCCCGGCGCAGGGGTCAGCTCATGGCCGTCTCGAGCCTGGCCGGCGACAAGGGCCTCCCGGGCGAGTCGGCGTACTGCGCCAGCAAGGCCGCGGTCAACGTCTACATGGAGGGCCTGCGGATCGCCGTGCGGGGCAGCGGGGTCGTCGTGACGACGGTCTGCCCGGGGTTCGTCCGGACACCCGATGGCCCCGATGGACGCCGCGGCCACGCCGTTCATGATGTCCGCCGAGGCCGCCGCCGACCGGATCGCCCGGCTCGATCGAGCGGCGACGGGGCGGCGTCCACCGGTTCCCGCGACGAATGGCGCTCCTGATGTCGCTGATCGCCCGGCTGCCCGACGCGCTCGTCGCGCGGCTCGTCGGCGACGGCTCGTCGCACCAGCCGGCCCCGGCGGAGCCGACGCGATGATCGACCTGGCCCTCAAAATGCTGCTCGACGAGAAGGCCCGGTTCGCCGCCACCGTGCTGGGCGTCGGGTTCGCCGCGGCCCTGGTGCTCATCCAGGTCGGCATCTTCTTCGGGCTGCTCGAGAACGCCAGCATTACCATCGATCACCTGGGCGCCGACCTGTGGGTCACCTCGCGCAACGCACCCAACGTCGACTTCGGCAACCCGTTCCCCGAGGGGTATGTCCGCCGCGTCCGGTCGATCCCCGGCGTCGCCCGCGCCGACAACCTGATCGTCTGGTATGCGATCGTCGCGCTTCCCAATGGCGCCAAGGAGTCGGTCGTCTACTACGGCCTCGAGGACTTCCCCGCCTGGCACTTCCCCTGGGACGTCGAGTCGGGCAACCCGGCCGACCTCAGGCGCGGGCGATACGCGATGCTCGACGTCTCGGCCGAGCGACGGTTCGGCAAATTCCAGCCCGGCGATTACCGCGAGTTCCAGGGCCGACGGCTCAAGATCATCGGCCGAACCGCGAGGGGCGCTGTCGTTCACCACCAGCCCGATGGCGTTCCTCGACTATCGGCCTGGCGCAATCGCTCTCGCCCGACGAGCTGACGGGTCGGACGACCTTCATCATCGTCCGGCTCGAGCCGGGCGCCGACCTCGAGGCCGATCCGGCTCGAGATTCGCAGGCGGCTCCCCTATAACGACGTCTATACCCGGGACGAGTGGGCGGTCGCGATCACGCGGTTACTGGATCGAGAGCACCGGCCTGGGCCTGACCCTGGTCGCTGACCGTCTCGCTGGGCGCCCTGGTCGGCGTGGTGATCGTCGGCCAGACGCTCTATGCCTCGACGACCGAGCACCTGAAGGACTTCGGCACCGTCAAGGCGCTGGGCGGCGGCAACCTGACGGTCTACGGCATCATCGCCGAGCAGGCGACGTTCGCCGCGGCACTCGGGTATCTCATGGCGCTGGGACTCTGCCTTCGCACTCAGGCCCGTGCTGACGAGCCTGGATATGAAGATGACCATGAGCCCCGACGCTGGCCGCGCTGGTCTACGTGGGGACCCAGGCGCTCTGCCTGGCCGCGGCGTCGCTGTCCTTCCGCAAGGTGGCGGCGCTCGACCCGGCCATCGTCTTCCGAGGCTGATGCAACAGGAGACTGTCAACACGATGCCTGTCCTCGAGGCCCACGAGGTTTCCAAGGTCTACCGCGAGGGACAGCTCGAGGTGCCCGTGCTCCGCGATGTCTCGCTGGCGGTGGATCGCGGCGAGATCGTGGCGGTCGAGGGACCGTCGGGCTCGGGGAAGACGACGCTCCTGTGCATCCTCGGCTGCCTGCTAACCCCGACGAACGGCCGGATCATCGTCGACGGTCGAGAGGTCAACCCGCGGCGGCCGGACGAGCTGCGCGACCTGCGTCGGCGGTCGATCGGCTTCGTCTTCCAGCAATTCAACCTGTTCGCGTCGCTGACGGCGGTGGAGAATGTCGCCTATGGCCTGAACCTCAAGGGCTGGGCCGGCGAGAAGGCGTTCCGCGAGGCCGACCGCGTGCTCGAGGCCGTCGGCCTGGGCGACCGCAAGACGTTCCGCCCGCGGGACCTCTCGGGCGGACAGCGGCAGCGGGTGGCGGTGGCCCGGGCACTCGCCGGGCCCTCGAGCGTGATCCTCGCCGACGAGCCGACGGGCAACCTCGACAGCGAGAGCGGCCGCATCGTCCTCGCCCTGTTCCGCGACCTGGCGCGGTCCGAGGGACCGCGCGATGGTCATCGTGACGCACGACCCGCGCGTCCGCTCGATCGCCGATCGGGTGGTGACGATCCGCGACGGCCGGCTATTCCACGAGGGGGAGTGAAGCGATGTCACCGTCGATGATCCTGGGCCGGGTCGTCCTGCCGGCTTCGGCGCTCGTGCTCCTCGTTGTGCTGGCCTGGCACTCGATCCAGAGCCTCGCCACCAGGGCCACGACGGCCGGGGTCGCCCGCATCGAGCCCGTGGCCCCGGGCGGTGCGGCGGTCGATCGGGTGATGGCCGAGGGCCGGGTCGCCGCCTACCCCGGGGCCGAGGTGACCATCGCGTCCGAGGTGCTCGGCACGATCGTCCAGATGCCGGCCCGCGAGAAGGCGGCCGTGCGACGCGGCGACCTGCTCGTGCAGTTGCGCGACGATGAGCTGCGAGCCTCGCTCGCGAGGCGCAATCGCAGCTCATCGAGGCCGAGGCCGCCCTTCGGCTGGAAATGACGCGGTCACGCCTCGACCGATTTCTGCCCCTGGTCGCCGTCCAGCCCGCGACGCCCGAGGCACGTCGCGACATGCAGACGCTCGCCGAGTCGCGCCGGGACTCGGCCCGCGCGGCCGTGGAACGACTCCAGGCCGAGGCCGCCCGGTACCGGATCGTGTCCCCGATCGACGGCGTGATCATCGCCCGTTTCGCCGATCCCGGCGAGACCGTCACGCCCGCCACGCCGCTCCTGACCATCGCCGACCTCACTCGCCTGCGGGTCGAGGCCGAGGTCGACGAGTTCGACATCCCGCACATCGCCCCGGACGCCGCCGCGACCATCTCCGCGGAAGGATATCCCGAGACCACCTGGCGCGGCCGCGTCGAGGAGATCGCCGACGCCGTAGTCCCCCGCCAGACCCGCCCCGAGGACCCCGGCCGTCCCGCCGATACCCGCGTGCTGATCGTCCGGGTCGCATTCCTCGAGAAGAACCCGCTCAGGCTGGGCCAGCGCGTCGAGGTCGAGATCGCCAGGCCCGAGGCCCAATGAGGCGACGGACGGATGTCAGGGCGACTTCCTGGCGGGTACGCCGTCGGGCTGCTTCTTCGCGCCCTCGGCCTCTCGGGGCTTCTCGAAGACGATCACGTGCTGCCAGGGCAGGAACTCGAGCGACTCCTTGAAGGTGTAGCCCTGGGGCTCGACCTCCAGGCGGACCTGCTCGAGCGTCATCTTGTGCTCGGGCTTGATCGGGACCTCGGGGTCCTCGCCGCGGAACTCGACCAGGACGAGCCGCCCGCCCGGCTTGAGGGCCGCACGCAACCCCTGCAAGGTCGCCTCAGGGTCCGAGCACTCGTGATAAACGTCGACCATCAGGATCAGGTCGACCGCCCCCTCGGGCAGGCCGGTCTTCGTCTGGGTGCAGCGGATCGGCTTGACGTTCGCGACCCCGGCCTCGCGTGCGTTGTCCCGGAGCATCCGGAGCATCTCGGGCTGGACGTCGGTGGCATAGACGACCCCCTTGGGACCCACCTTGCGAGCCAGGCGGATGCTGTGATACCCGGCGCCGGCGCCGACGTCGGCGACGGTGGCTCCGGCCGGGATCTTCGAGCGCACGAAGCATCGCCTCAGGCTGCTCCTCCTCGACCCGCGTCTGGCGGAAGAGCCAGTCCGCTCCCTGCCAGGACATCACGTCGGCGATCGGCCGGCCCATGTAGAAGCCGGGTGGGTCATTGCGAACCTGGGCCTTCGCCTTCGCTTTCGCTTTCGCCCTGGCTCGGGCAGATGACTTGGACGGGTCGTCCTGACGCCCCGCCGGGGCCGCATCCTGTGCGGTCGCCGGAATCCGGAATCCGGCGGCCAGGATCGCCGCGACGAGGACCGTCAGTCCGACATGCCGCTTCGATCGTCGGTCTTCCCGGCTCATGGCGGACCCTCGTCTGGGGGGATTGGCAGGGTGCAAGCTGCGATCGGGAACGAAGGAACGGAACGGCCGATCCCGGATCGGATCAATCGGCGATGGCGTAATGCAGGATGCAGTACAGCGCCTGGAAGCCGTCCTTGATGCCGATCTTCTTCCCTTCGCGGTAGGTCCGCCCGTGATACGACACGGGGATCTCGTAGATCCGGCAGTTGCGCCCGGGCTCGCCGTCGCGAGCCGGGAAGGTGAACCGGGCCACCTTGGCCGTCACCTCGGGCTCGAAGCCGAACCGGTCGCTCTTGAGCTGGATCCCCTGGATCACCTCGCGGCGGAAGACCTTGTAGCAGACCTCCATGTCGGTCAGGTTCAGGTTGGTGAAGACGTTCGACAGCAGGGTCAGGAACTTGTTGGCCAGCGAGTGCCAGAAGTACAGCACGCGATGCGTCTCGCCGATGAAGCGCGAGCCGAAGACGACGTCCGCCTGGTCCTCGATGATCGGCTGGATCAGCTGCGGGTACTGCGACGGGTCGTACTCGAGGTCGGCGTCCTGGACGATCACGATCTGGCCGGTCGCCTCGCGGAACCCGGTCCGCAACGCGGCGCCCTTGCCCTGGTTGCGCTCGTGAAAGACGACCTTCAGGTCGCCCTCGCTCCGCTCCATCTCGCGGAGGATCTCGCGGGTGCCGTCGGTCGAGCAATCATCGACGATGATGATCTCCTTGCGGAGCGGGACGGCCTGCGACCCGACGGAGGATCTCGTGGATGCTCGCCTTCTCGTTATAGGCGGGGATGACCACCGAGAGCACCAGATCGTCGGGGACGCGGAAGAGTCCCGAGCTTGCGGCAGAAGGGCTCGCCCAGCGTCTAGATGAGCCAGTCCAGTCGTTCGGCGTCGCTGCGGAATCCGCCTGCCGGCGGCACGAGTGCAGGACCCGGTCCGGGAACCGAGGCTCCATCCGACTCGACGATGCGAGGCGCTGCTGCGGTGGAGAGCGAGCCAACATCCATTGCGTGCACATCCTCCCGGCTTCGGCGCGACCGACGGTCGCTCCCGGTTCGCTCCGACATCGAGAACCGGGGCCCAGGGTCGGGCCGCCGGCGATTGGGCCAAGCATCGACACGGTTCAAGATAAGCGACGGGCCCAACCATGGGAAGCCAGATCGCCCCGCCGGATTGCAAACCGGTCGGTCGCCCATCACTCGGCGCAGCCCCAGAAACAGCATGGGCCGCCCCAGGGTTGGGGCGGCCCATTGTGCCGGATTCGGTACTACGGCCGCCGGTCACGGCCGGCGGATGACGGTTCGACTCGGCCTTGTCAGGTGGCCGGCGTCCGCGCCGGCGGCGTGGTCGCCGGGACCGGCGGAGGCGGAGTCGTGGTGTCGATCGCCGGGGTCGATGACCGGGGCGTCACCGGGGTCGGCGGCACCGGGGTCGTCACCTCCGACGGCACCATGCTCGACGACATCGAGACCCCTGCCCCGTGGCCCCGCCGAACTGCTTCGACGGGATGGTCAGCGACTGGCTCGAGGTCATCGCCGGATAGTTCATGCCCAAGGCCGATCCGAAGACCGCCGGGGAATAGGACGATCCGTAGCACGCCGGCATCACATAAGCACATTCGGAGCACGCCGCCTGGCGCTTGCGGCAGTGGAACAGGCCACCGCCTCCGCCATGCTTCTTATGGCCGCAGCCCGAATAACCGGCTCCGTAGCAGCCGCCATACCATCCGCCGTAGCAGCCGCCACCGTAGCAGCCGCTATAGCAACCGGCGTAGCACGACCTAGCCGCCGTAGCAGCCGCTATAGCAGCCGCCGTAGCAGCCCGCATAGCAGGCCGGCATCGCCGGACCGGGATAGACGTCCGCATAGCATCCGCTGTAGCCGCCGTAGTTGCCGCCAAAGCAGCTCGTGTACGACGGCGGGCCGTATGCGACCTCACACCCCTTGTTGTGGCAGCCCAGACCGCTCAGCGCCACCAGCATCACCAAAGTTCCTTGCATCAGTCCCCTCCCCGTTGCTGACTCAGAAGAAGTAACGAGCTCCTCGCGACCGGCACCCTCCTCGACCCTGGTGCAGCCTCAAGATCTGGCCGGGCCTCTCCGGAGCACCGCGACGACCCCCTGGCCCGCGCATGCTCGCCTGCCCATCAAGTCGCCCGAATTGCTAGCCTCTGCTCAGGCGCCCCAGATTCTACTGTTGATCATAACCCAGGTTCAATCGGAGAAAAGTCAAAATGGTGGAAAAACGTGGACTGGATAAAATGAGGATAGGGCGCATAGGGACGAAGTAGCAACGATTGGGCCGAATTTCTGGCCCGGCGTGGAATTGGCGGGTATGGTTTGGGACCGAGGCCGGAATCGACGACCGGGGAGGTCAATATGGGAACCACGAGAAGGGGACACGGCGGAAGGCGGTCCGGGGCCCTGCAGGGGCTCGGGGCCGCAGGTCCGCCTGCCAGTGGTGATAACAACGGCATGTCCGGTACGGAGGCAGGGTCGCAAAAATCGCCGACGTCCGCCTGGCCGACGTGGGCGCGGATTCTGGTCAGTCTGGCCGTGGTCTATCATCTCGCCGCGATCGTCGCCGGGGCCGTGGGTGTGCCTCCGTCCTCGGAGCTCGAGCGGGCGGTCGCCGATGGGTTTACTTCGTATTACGACCTGATGGACCTGGGATATTCCTATCGGTTCTATGCCGAGCCGGGCCCGACTCCGGTCGTCACGGCGACGATCCAGTACGCGGATGGCCGGCCCGAGGAGACCGTGCGGCTCCCCGGCCGGGAAGTCGCCGGGCCTCGGATGCGGCATCAGCGGCAACTGGCGCTGGCCAACGCCCTCTTCAACGATGTGCAGGAGGCGCGTCACCGGGTCGAGATGCCTCGCAGAGCCGGCTGGCGCGGGCCTATGCGGGGCACCTCTGCCGCAGGCGACCGGGCTGCCGGCTCGTGACGATCCATATCCAGCAGCACCTGATCCCCGATGTGGCCGAGGTCCGCCATGCCCTCGATGAGCCCGGCGCACCGCGGTTCGACCTGTTCGCCGAAAGCCTGTTCACCACCCCGGAATGGGTCGGAGACTTCTCGTGCGACGACTTCTGAGCGAGGCCCGGCGTTACCTCGCGGATCTGCTCAACGCGGCTGGCCGGGGTTGGGACGCCTTCTTCTTCGCCCCGGCCGATCCGACGGCCCTGGGACTGATCCGCATCGCGGCCGGGCTGCTGGCATTCTGGAGCCTGCTCGTCTTCGGGCTCGACCTTCACGACTATTTCGGACCGGACGGCTGGGCCGAGCTCTCGGCGATCCGAGCCGGGCAGCGGCCGATGGTCTGGTCCCTCTGGTTCATGGTGCCCGACGGCGGCCTACGACTCGCATGGGCGGGCTGCCTGGCCATCCTGGCGCTGTGGACACTCGGCCTGTTCAGCCGATGGACGGCCATTCTGTCCTGGTTGATCGTCGTCTCGACCGTGCGACGCCTTCCGGTTGCGCTCTTCGGCTTCGACCAGGTCCTCTCGCCGTTGTGCCTCTACCTCGCCGTGACGGGCGCCAGCGGACAGGCGGTATCGCTCGACCGGTTCCTCCGGCGTTGGGGTCAAGCCCGGCGCACTGCGGCGGCATCTGCCGGGCGCGGCCGCCGGGGAGCCCGGCTCGTCGCGTCTCGCCCGACGATGCCGGCGTGCCCGCGCCGACCGTCTCGGCGAACCTGGCCTTGCGGCTGATCCAGTTGCACCTCGTGGTGATCTACGCGATGGCCGGGCTGGGCAAGGTCCAGGGCCCTTCGTGGTGGAACGGCATGGCCCTCTGGGGCACGATGACTGCCGGCGAATTCGTGGTCCTCGACTTCACGCCGATGGCCCGATACCCCTGGCTGATCAATGCGATGACCCACGCCAGTCTGGCCCTGGAACTGCTCTACCCGATCCTGATCTGGGTGCGGATCGCGCGGCCCTTGATGCTGGTCGGAATCGCGGGCCTGCACCTGGGGATCGCCGCCATGAGCCCCGGTCTGACCGAGTTCAGCCTGGCGATGCTGGCGGCCAACCTGGCGTTCGTGCCGGGGCAATGGCTGCGTCAGCTCGCGTCTGACCCGGATCGAGGCCCGTTGAGGGTCCTGTACGACGGAGCCTGCCCGCGCTGTCGAGCATCGATGGCCCTCGTCACCGCGGCGGACCCCGCCGCAGTCATCGTACCGGTGGACCTGACCGCCGTCGAGGTTCGGACGGTCCATCCCTCGCTGACGCCCGAGGCTTGCCTCGCGCCATGCACGTGGTCTCGGGGTCGGGGCGGGTCTGCGGCGGGTTTCGATGCCGTCCGGGCCATCGCCGGCCGGCTGCCGTTGTTCGCCCCGCCGGCGCTGATCGGTTTCGTTCCGGGGGTCGCACCGCTGGCACGGATTGTGTACAATCACATCGCGGCCGGTCGGCCGCGCGACGTCCCTTGCACCGATCGCGTGTGCGGTCTCCACTCCGGGACGTCGCGTACCGCGCCTCGCCTCCTCCGAGGTCGCGTCAAAAACACCGATAATCCGAGCCCGACACCGGCCGACTCCCGGGAGATTCCACACCCATGAGCTACGCCCGCGGTCCCTTTTCCGACCAGCCCGAGGTGGTCGAGACGCCCGACGCCGACGAGGTCCTCCCCTTGCGCCGGATGTACCTGGGCGAGCCCGGCTGGCGGATCAGCGTCAAGGCCGGCTACGAGCGAGACTTCTGCTACATGATGACGCCGGGCCAGGATTTCTATCATCGGCTGCTCGACGGCGAGATCTTCCTCCAGCGTGGCGAGGAGAAGCTCTGCCTCTCATGTGCCGTCCGACGCGGCCTGCTCGTCACGGAACCCAGGCGGCTGCGCGAAACCGTCCTGCCGCTCCCGGTAGACACTGAGTGCATCCCGCTCGACCTGGGCTGGCGCGAGGCCGAGCGCCCTTAGCCGCGATCACCGTCTCGCCATGCCGGGTCCCCGTGACGGCAATGCTCCGGCACCTCCCCGGTTTTTCCTCGGACCGTTTTCGGACCGATCGGGCGGTCATAGGACCGCTCGCCGGCGAAGATGGACCCGGGAGTCCTGGCCTCCTCCGGGAGGGCAGGTCCTTTGAGAGAACTCCCAGGCCTTCCGACCCCGAGGGACGGTGTCGATGAGCGTCTCGTCAAAGTGCTACTATGCGCTTCGGGCCATGTATGCCCTCTCCGAGAATCTCAGCACGGAACCGATGAAGATCGCCGAGATCGCCGATAGCCAGCGGATCCCGATCCGGTTCCTGGAAGTCATCCTGAACCAGCTCAAAGGCGGCGGCTTCGTCCAGAGTCGTCGCGGCGCCGAGGGCGGTTATCGGCTCGCTCGACCCTCCGATCAGGTCACCGTCGGCGAGATCATGCGTTTCATCGACGGGCCGATCGCTCCCGTCAACTGCGTGAGCCAGTCCCGGCCGAAGGTCTGCGAATTCCCCGGCGGTTGCGAGTTCATGCCCTTCTGGGGAAGGCTCCGTCAAGTCGATCTCCGATGTGGTCAACCGGACAACATTCGCCGACCTGGTGCACGAAACTGGCGAGCGCAGGCGGACTCAATCCGACGACTGGGTCATCTGAAGCGCACGGATACCGTCATCCGAGACCTCGACGCTTACTGCCGTATATGAATGAGCTTCCTGGCCCGGTCCCGTAGCGAGGACCAGGGGACCGGCAGCGGCAACGGCTCTTCGTCGGGTTCATCGTCGAGCGGCTCAGGCCGGCCGGTCGCGTCAACCTGGACGAACTGCATCAGGCCGTCCATCCAGGGGCCTCCCGCCTCGTCCAGCGCACAGCCCCAGAGACCGACGACGATCTGGGCACGGGCGCGATGGAGCTCGCGGCCGCGAATCTGGATGACGCGGCCGACCGACACCGGCTCGTAGCAGCGAAGGTCGAGCACCCGCTTGAGGACCAGGTTGGCGTTGAGTCCGGCGGCCCGGAAGGCCGTCGCATATCCGGCCTCGAGGGAAAGAGACAGAAGGACACCGGCATAGAGCGTGCCGTGGTGATTCGCATCACGCGGCAGGACCAGGCGATGGGTCAGGGTCTCGTCTTCGTACAGCTTGGGGTCGGCCATGCGCCTCGTGTCCAGCAGTCGAACGATCGGCCCGGTTGATTTGAGATGTGGTCGCTCGACTCCCGCGAAAGCTTAGCACGGGGACAGGCACTCGGCAACTTTCCTGGCGCTCGTCTGTTCCGGGCGTCGTCGATCGCCGGCCAAAAGAAAAACCCCCGATCCAGCGGGGATCGAGGGCTCAAGTGTCGGACCGAAGTTGCGCCGGTAGGAATCGAACCTACGACCTCCAGGTTATGAGCCTGGCGAGCTAGCCGCTGCTCCACGGCGCAAGGGGATTATAGCGCGCTATTGGTGGCAGGGAAAGGGCAGCATCGCGAGTTTTTCTCCGAAGCCGCGATACCCGGCTCCGGCAGACAAGTCGTAATCAAAAAGCGCTTTCATTGACCATTGGTTGGCCTATTGAGGGCGTCTTTTGGCCGGTATGACCAGGATTAACGAACGGAAGTCGGCTCTTCCGCCGGACCCAAGGGGATACCAAGTGTGGATTCAAGAAAGAGATCTTTCTGACGGGTCGCCTGTTGTCATTCGCGTGGGAATCGATGACAATTTCCTACCATACTTCGTGAAGCCAGTTCGGGAGTTGCGGCTGCACCCATAGATACGCAAAGTAAGGTTCGGCCTTCCCTGTTCAGGGACCGCAATCCGGCGCGACGAGAGCAGCCCGCACCGGGTAGAACCGCAAGGTAGGTCCTCCGCTGGATGACCTGTGGTGACCAATGGAGGTCACCTGGCCTTCGACCCGATGAAAGGGGGATAGTGTGCCCCGGCATCATTCTGGGCGGAGTCGGTCGGATTCTTAGAGTGATCCTCGGCTGGCTCGTCGCGGAGGCCGGTTCATTCCGTGATCCGGCAAGGAGGAGACTGATGCACCGTTCCGTGGCTGCCTTTATCAAGCATCTGGGGACCGAGCGCCAGGCCTCCACCCATACGCTGCGGTCGTACGAGGACGATCTCGAACTCTATTGCGGATACGTGGCGGAATGCAGCGGCGAGGAAGCGGATCCGACCGCGGCCGATCCCTCGCGATTGCGACGATACTCCGCCTGGCTGTCGGGGCGTGGGTATGCACCGAGTACCATCGCGCGACGCCTGGCGAGCCTGCGTTCCTTCTTTCGATTCCTTCGGCGCGAGGGTCTGGTCGCGGCCGACCCGGCGGCCGGCCTTCGCAATCCCGAAACAGGCAAAGAAGTTACCCAGCTTGCTCCGGGTCGACGAGGTGATCCGGCTGCTGGAGGCCATCCCGGTCGAGACCGCCGCCGGGGGTACGCGATCGTGCGATGCTGGAAACCCTATACGGGGGGGGATTGCGCGTGAGCGAGCTGGTCGGGCTGGATCTGCGAGACCTGGATGAGGCGACTGAACTCGTGCGGGTACGAGGTAAGGGGCGCCGCGAGCGGCTTTGCCCCATCGGAGCGATGGCCACCGAGTGGTTGCGTCGCTGGATGCCGCTGCGACAGCCCAGGCATTCGCAGGAGCCGGCGATCTTTCTCAACCAGCGCGGAGGCCGGCTGACGACCCGGAGCGTGGGACGAATCCTGGAGGGCCATCTCCTTCGGGCTGGGCTGGTCGACACGGCAAGCCCGCACACGCTGCGCCACAGTTTCGCCACCCATCTGCTCGATGGCGGCGCCGACCTCCGGAGCGTTCAGGAACTACTGGGCCACCGCAACCTGACCACCACGCAAATCTACACCCACGTCACACAGGACCGGATCCTCGATATATATCATGAAGCACATCCGCGTGCCTGAAAGGGCGACGCGGATTAGTGGAGGCACCGGGCCGATGGGTCGTAACCGGCTGGTTCTTCCAGGCTCGTTGACGCAAATCGTTATGATGCCCTCGTTCCGAAGGGCCGGGCCTCGGGTCGGCCCGCCGGCCTGGACACCCTTGCACCCTGCCGCATAGCTGCCGTGATAGGACCTCATTTGCCTCCGGATATCAAGAATTGCAGAGGACTAGGTCGCCCGATCGAGATCGATGGATCGCCGCGCCGCGCAGCGGCCTTTCTTCCGAGCGGGCTTTGACGATGTTGCATCCGTGACATACTCGTTTCTTCAGAACGACATGGCGGGCGACGCCACGAGCCGGCTGCGAGATTCGCGACCGGTGGCTGGAGTCGCCGGGCCCGGCGGGCCGCCGAGGCGATCGAGGAGGATCGGGTCTCGGCGGGTTTTGGGAAGGAGATGGGCGACGGGGCGTGGCCCCGCAACCCATCGCGGCGTGACACTCCCAGACGAATCATGGAGGACAGACCGGCCCAGGGCTACGGCACGGGCACCTGATGCGAGAACGAATTCTATGCACAAGCTCCGAATCCTGATCCTCTACCCTGATCCCGCGGGACTGGCCCTGTTGACCTCGATGCTGAAGTCGCTGGGCCATATCATCGAGGAAGCCGCCAACGATCGAATAGCGGTCCGTCTGATGGAGCGCGAGAACATCGACCTGGTCCTCGCCGGAGTGGATCCCGCCGACGGCGAGGCGCTGGAGTTCCTGTCGTATGTGCGACGCAAGCACCGCGAGGTCCCCGTGGTCCTGCTCTTCCCCCGGCTGCATCCGGAGCGGGCCAAGGAGGCGCTGCGGCTCGGCGCGATGGCGGTCCTGAAGTATCCCGTGCCGGCGGCCGAGCTCCGTGCGGCCGTGCTCCAGGCGCTCGAGCAGTGCGAGGCCCGCATGGGCGACGCCGCGCCGAGTAGCGGGACGGGGATGGCCAGGGCGGTATGGTCCCGCATTCCGCCTCGGCTGGCGCCTCCACCATGCCGATGACGCCCGGCGCGTTGGGCATGACCACGACGACCGCCAGGGGCCCACTGATGACCCCGATGCCGCCCCCGGCGACGCTCGCTCCGGCCTCATCGTGGAACCCGGGTTCCAGGCCGGCCGCCGGACCCGATGCGATGACTGCCGGGCCCGCCGCGACATTTGCATCGCCGGTCATGTCGCCCTCGTCGTCCGGCACGCCGACCGCGGCCATCGACTCGACAACCTCGTCCGCGAGCTGGGACTGATCGGCAACGACCCTTCCTGGCGGCAGGTCATCGAGCTGGCCGCGACCATCGCGCCGTCGCGTTGCCCGGTCCTGATCGCGGGCGAGCCGGGGACCGGCAAGTCGCAGCTGGCGCGGCTGATCCATGCCCTGGCGAACGGACCCGATCGCCCGTTCATCGCCTGCGAGGCCGCGAGCCTCGCCGACGAGCTCGACACCGACGATCCCGAGGACCCCGATGCGCCGTCCGCCCCACCGCCGGTCGATTCCGCCATGGTCTGGGCGTCCCGGGTCAATCTCGCTCGCGGCGGCACGTTCTTCCTCAACGATGTCGCCTCGCTCCCCGTGGCCGTGCAGCTCCACCTGCTGCGCGACCTGCAATTCCGCGACTACTCCGCCGCGGCCGGCCACTTGCAGCCCGCGGGCGACGTCCGCTTCGTCATGTCCACCGGCGAGAGCTTGCCCTCCCTGATCGAGCAAGGCCGCTTCCGCCAGGAACTTTATCATCGCATCAGCGTGGTCATGCTCTCGCCGCCGCCCCTACGCCATCGCGGCATCGACATCGAGCTCCTGGCCGAGTCGTTCCGCGCGCGATATGCCCAGGAATTCCACAAGGGCGTCACGGGCTTCTCGCGGGATGCCCTGGACGTCCTCCAACGGCACGACTGGCCCGGGAACGTCCGCGAGCTGGAGGCCGCCATCCAGCGCGCCGTCGCCATGTGCACCGGGCCGCGCATCTCGTCCAGCCACCTCGCCCCGATCCTCAACCATCACCGCCAGAATCGCGGCAACGGAGGCACGCCCAAGCCTCATCTCCCCATGGGCATTCGCCCGCTCAAGGAGGCCCTCGAGGAACCCGAGAAGCGAATCATCATCCAGGCGCTCCAGGCATTTAACTGGAACCGCCAGGAAACCGCTCGCGTCCTCGACATCAACCGCACCACCCTCTACAAGAAGATGAAGAAGTACGGCCTGCTCATCGACGAGCCGATGTGGGTGCAGTGAGCTTGCTTGGTCCTTGAGAAGTGGCAAGTGGCAAGTGGCAAGTGGCTCGCGAGCGGATGGCAAGAGCTTTCCGGTACGCGAAATCATGTCCACCAGCGTGACATGCCAGGGCACGAGATGCCCGAGCCTCATATTCCCGCCTGGAATCCAGGGTCCGCAAACCCGCCAGGCTCACCGGGGCGTACGATCGTGTCGCCCCGGCCTACCGACGAGGGCACAAGGGTCGGTAGCCTAATCACTTGCCACTTACACGAGCCACTCAACACGTCAGCTCTTGATGATCTCGCGAACGGTCCCGCCGGCCGGGATCATGGGCAGGACGTGCTCCTGGTAGGGGACGAGCACATCGAGGACATAAGGTCCGGGGTGGGCAATCATCTCCTTCAGAGCGTCGATAACCTCGCTCTTCTTCGTCACGTGCCGGGCGGCGACGCCGAAGCCGCGGGCGATCCCGACGAAGTCGGGGTAGATCGAGTCGGGCAGCTCGCCCTCGCCCTTGCCGGTGGCCTCGGGATGGTCGATGGGCCCGAGGTACGTGTGGGCCCGGTTGCCCTGGTGGAACCGGTCCTCCCACTGCACGACCATGCCGAGATGCTGGTTGTTGAGCACGATGACCTTGACCGGCAGCTTCTCGCAATAGACCGTCGCCAGCTCCTGGATGTTCATCAGGAAGCTGCCGTCGCCGTCAATGTCCACGACCAGCGCGTCGGGGAAAGCCGCCTGGGCGCCCATCGCGGCCGGCAGGCCATAGCCCATCGAGCCCAGGCCGCCGGAGGTGATCCACGTCCGCGGATGCTTGAACTTGGTCCACTGCGCGGCCCACATCTGATGCTGGCCGACGCCCGTGGTCATGATGAACTCGCCCTGCGTCAGCGCCGAGAACTGCTCGATGACGTACTGCGGCAGGATCAGGTCATCCCGCTGATCGTAGGTCATCGGCTCCGAGGCGCGCCACTCGTCGACCTGCTGGTGCCACTGACGCCAATCGCCGGGTGCCGCCACCGGGTTGATCGCTTGCAGGAACGACCGCACGTCGGTGTGGACCGGGATATGGGCGAACTTGTTCTTGTTGATCTCCGAGGCGTCGATGTCAACGTGGACGATCTTGCCGTGCTTGGCGAACTCGCTGAGCTTGCCCGTGACCCGGTCGTCGAATCGGACGCCGAAGGCCAGCAGCAGGTCGGCCTCGTTGATGGCGTAGTTGGCGTAGACCGTCCCGTGCATGCCCAGCATGTCGAGCGACAGGTAGTGGTCGCTGGGGATCGCGCCCAGGCCATGCACCGTCATCGCGACGGGGATTCCGGTCTTGGCGGCGAACTCGCGGATCTCTTCCGAGGCGTCGGAAGAGACCACGCCGCCGCCGCAATAGATGATCGGCCGACGACTATCGCGGATGGCGGCGAGCACCTCGGCGACCTTCGACGCCGAGGGCGGGCCGGGGAGCCGGTAGCCCGGCAGGTCCATCGCCACCGAGTAATCCGGGTCGTGTACGACCGTGTTCTGCACGTCCTTGGGGACGTCGATCAGCACCGGACCGGGCCGCCCCGTGCTGGCCAGGTGGAACGCCTCCTTGACGATACGGGCGATCTCGCGGGCGTGCGGGACGAGGTAATGGTGCTTGGTGATCGCGCGGGAGACCTCCACCATCGGGGTCTCCTGGAACGCATCGGTGCCGATCACGTGAGTCGGCACCTGGCCGGTGATCGCCACCAGGGGGATCGAGTCCAGCTTGGCGTCGGCCAGCCCGGTGACCAGGTTGAGCGCCCGGGTCCAGAAGTCGCCATGACGACGCCCGGCCGGCCGGTCGCCCGCGCGTAGCCCTCGGCCGCGAAGATGCCGCCTTGCTCGTGGCGGGGCAGGATCGTGCGGATCCGATCGCGATACCGCGTGAGCGCCTGGTGCATAGGCATGCTTGCGCCGCCCGGATAGGCGAAGACGACCTCGACCCCGTGCCGCGCCAACGACTCGACCAGGACATCGGCCCCGGTCATTGGCCTGGAAGCGACCCTGTTCGTCGTCTGACGGTCATCGATGGCGGCCACGGCTGATCCTCTCTCGCACGACCCGGTTGCGGCGACTGGAATGGGTGTCCGTCGCCTCGCGGGGCGACGGACCTAAGATTGTACAGGATTGGTCCAGTCCGCCACAATCCGGCCTTGATCGTCCGAATTGGGGTCTCGACGAGTCCAGACCCGCCGAGCCGGTGCCCGATCGTCGTCAGCCCGAGATCGGCTCCTTGAGCGAGCGGACGAAATGGGTACCCTTGCCCTGCGCTTTGAGCCGGGCGACGAGAGCCTCGGCATCGGCCTTCTGGGGATAGTCGAAGGTGGCGACGGTCCGGCCGCCGACGTCGCAGACGGCCCAAACCACGCGCATCCGCGCGGTCGCCACGGGCTTGGGCCGACGGTCTTCCCGGGGCCGGGCGGGCGCCCGCGAGGCCGGGGTCTCGTCCTTGATTCCCATCGCCTCGGCCGCCTCGGCCGCCGCCCGCAGTTCCCTTCGATTGAGTGTCCGACGTGCCATGGTTGCACCCCATTTTCGTAGATGGCCGAGGCCCTTGCCAGCGGCGATCGGGCGCCGGGGGCCTCGGCCGCGTGATAGAGACCTGGCGTTGTTGGAACCTTCCGGAGGGCGAGGCTCCGTCGGAGTCGCGTCTCCGGGCCTGGCAAGAGACTCAATGATGGGCGAAGTCCTTCCGATACAGCGTAGCCTGGTCGATCGGAGAAAAGCCCAGCGAGGCGTAAAGCGCCAGCGCGGGCTGGTTCTCGGCCGAGGTCTGGACGTCAACGCAATCGATCTGGTGACTGCGGGCGCGGCGGAGGATCTCGCCCACGAGGAATCGACCGTATCCCTTGCGTCGGTGATCGGCGGCGACGTGGACGTCAACGAGGCCGATGTGCGCCTGGTTGGTCTCGCGACCGAACCACCGCATCTCCCAGGTGCAGGCCCTCGCCAGCTCGGTGCCGTCGGCCTTCGCCGACAGGCGGGAGGCCGTGATGGGGAATTCGCCGATCGCCAGGTCCTGCCACCAGTGCGCGGGGGCCACGTCGTCGAAGAATTCGACCTGGGTCTGGCGGCGGATCACGGGCGTGCGAGGGTCGCGCCGGTCGGGCTCGGAGAGCTCGGCCCGGAGCAGTACGGTCGTCCCGACGGGCACGTACCCGTGGGCCCCCACCGCGCGGTGGAAGACGGTATGACCCGAGAGGATTCCCGAACCCTCGCTCCCGCCGTAGATCCCCCAATAGAACGGATTGAGCGGAAAGAGGCCGCCGGCGTACAGCACCCGGGCCCCCCGCGACCGGAGATAGCCCTCCGCCGCCGCGACCAGCTCGATGCCGACCTCGCTCTCCTGGAATTGCGGGGCGACGATCAGCATGACGATCGAGCCGATCTCGCGGCTGAGCTCGAAGGGCTGGGTCGAGCGGACGGGCACCTCGGGGCCGAATCCCGCATGGACGAACCCGATGGCTTGCCCGGCCCGCTCGGCCACGATGAGTCCCTCGGCCTCGAACATCGCGCCGCCCCAGGCATGCGCGTCCAGCTCATGGACGTGCAGCGGGCGTGCCGTGGCGGTGTCCGGAACCGCCTGGTTCCAGAGTCGCGTCAGGGTGGGGGGATCCCAGTTGCGGAACGGTCGAAGTCGCGTCACCGTGAATATCGCCGCGGGCAACGCCGATCGCGAGGGGGCAAGCCGGACCTCGCCCCGCTGCATGACCGGTCGTCCTCCTGAGAATCGGGCACTTGAGTCGGCGATCGACCACCGGCCCGGTTTCTCGCTCCGCGAGCAGGTCGGCAGGACGATCGGAAACGACAGGAAAATAAGCCTGGATCAGGCGCAGCCAGCCAACGGGCTCGTTCCAAAATCCGGACCTGAACCTCCGAAAGCGACGTCCTCCGCGGCGCTCACGGGACGGCGACCAGGACGTCCTGGCCCTCGATCTTCACCTCGAATACATCCAGCTTGATCTTCGCTCCCAGAGGGGTCTTGCCGGTCTGGACGTCGAACTGCCAGCCGTGCCAGGGACAGCTCACCGTCGTCCCGACAATATTGCCATCGGCCAGAGGACCGCCCTGGTGCGGGCAGATTCCGTCAATTGCCGAGATTACCCCGGCAATGTTGAAGAGCGCGCATATACACGGCCCTCGTGCTCGACCTCCCTGGTGCCTCCCGGGGGCAGCTCATCGAGAGTGGCGAGCTTCACGAAACGCGGCATCGATACATCTCCCGTCCTCCGCCGCCACCTCCACCGGCCGGGCCGGTGGGATCGGCTGAGAGTCTGTGCCGAATGGGTGATCGCCGTCCTGTCGGGTGGGTGAAACCCACCGAATTCCGGGGGCTTTGCCGGTGGGTTGCACCCACCCTACATCAGCCAGATCTACCCTGATGGAACAGGCTCTGAGTCTTCGCGGCGGCCGGCTGCTCCGGACCCGCTTACGCGATGTCGGGCAGTCTAACATACTCGGACCGGGTTACTCAAACCTCAGCCGAATGCCGCGGGGTGAGGGAGGTCTGGCCGGGCGGACTACACTGACAGGGGACCCGGATCGAACGACCTCAGGGCGGATACATGCGCGTGGACGAGCGGCCGAAGATCGACGAGCCGAGAGACCTGGTGGTCATCGGCGGCGGCATGGGCGGCCTGGCGGCCGCCGCCCTGGCGCAGCGTATGGGTCTCACGACAACCCTGCTGGAGGCCCACACACGGCTCGGCGGCTGTGCGGGCTTCTTCCCGCGCGGGCCTTATACGTTCGACGTCGGCGCGACCGCACTGATGGGCCTCGGACCGGGTGAGCCGGTCGGCGACCTGCTCGACGTGCTTGGCGTGCGGTTCTCGGCCGAGCCGACGGCCGCCTACCGGGTTCACCTGCCCGACCGGCGGCTCGATGTGGTGGCCGATCCCGCTCGCTTTGTCGCGGCGGCCCTCGCGACTTTTTCTCCGACGGAGGGCGGCACGTCGGCCGCCCAGCGCCGTTTCTGGGGACTCCAGCAGGCGGTGGGCGCGAGGCTGCTGGCCGCCGCCTCCGAGGTCCCCCGGCTCCCGGCCCGCGGCCCGGGCGACCTGATCCATGACCTGCGCATCCTCGGTCCCCGCGGACTGCTCGCCGCGTTGACCTCGGTCGTGACCGTCCGCGACGTGCTCCGCCTGCTGGGCCTGGAGCAAGACCGCGCGTTCCGCTCGCTGATCGCCATGCTGCTGCAGGACACCGCCCAGGCCGGGCCCGAGACGGTGCCGTTCGCCAACGCCGCGGCCTGCCTGCACGCCTATCGCGCCGGGATGAGCCGCCCGCGCGGCGGTATGCGGGCCCTGGCGGAGGGGATCGCGGGCCGGTTCGTCGCGCTGGGCGGCGACCTGCGGACCGCCGCGCTCGTCGACCGCGTCGAGGTCCTTCCGCCTCGGGGGCTTGCGAGCGACGACGCCGACGGCAGGGAGGATCCCGGCCCCAGTTTCGTCGTGGTGACCCGCCGCCGGCAACGCATCCTGGCACGCCAGGTCGCCTTCAACCTGCCGCTGGACCTGGCCGCCCGGCTGCTCGATCGGCGGCTACTGGGCCGGCTCGCGCGGTCCGAGGCCAGGTCGCGGGCGGTCTGGAGCGCGTTTACCGGCTACCTGGCCATCCGACGCGACGCCGTTCCCGACGATGCCCCGCTGTTCCACCAGGTCTTGCAGTCGTATGACCGGCCCCTGCACGACGGCAACAACGTGCTGGTGTCGCTCTCGCCGGTCGAGGACGCCGGCTACGGTCCGGCCGAGGTCCGCGTCGCCACCCTCTCCACGCACACCCGGCCGGGCGACTGGCAGGACCTCGACGCGGAGGTCTACCGCGAGAAAAAGGCCGAGTATCAGGCCCGGATGCTCGCCGCGCCTGGCGCGTGCGCTGCCGGAGGCGCCGGAGGCCCTGGCGCACGCCGAATTCGCCTCCCCGCGCAGCTTCCGGCGCTACACCCGACGAACGGCCGGTGCCGTCGGCGGGGCGCCGGTCTCGCGGACGAACAGCAATTTCCTGGCGGTGGGCCCCGACGCCCTGGGTCCGGGCCTCTGGCTGGTGGGCGACTCGGTCTTCCCCGGCCAGGGCACTATGGCGACGGTGCTCTCGGCGATCCGGGTCATCGAGCGGATTACCGGGCAGTCGTGGGCCGCGATCCGCGCCCTGCCGAGGCCCGAGCTGGTGCCCGTTGTCGGAGGGCCGTCGGATTCGAGTCGAATTCAAGCCGAGACCGCCCCGACCCCGCCCGATCTAGCGAGGAGTCTCCTTTTCTTCCTTGACAACTCGGTCATTATGCGGTGGATGAGACCGCTTTCCAAGACCCGTAGTTATTCAAGGATTCAACACCATGCTCGACGCTCTAGTGGTCGCGCCGCATCCGGATGACGCCGAGCTCGGCATGGGGGGGACCATCGTCCGGCTGATCCGCCAGGGATGGTCGGTGGGCATCCTCGACCTGACCAGCGGCGAGCCGACGCCCTTGGGGAGCCCCGAGCGTCGCGTCGCCGAGACCACCGCGGCCAACGCCGCGCTCGGCAACCCCTGGCGCAAGAACCTCGGCCTGCCCAATCGCAGCCTCGAGGCGACCCTGGCGCATCGCCGGGCCGTCGCCGCCGCGTTCCGGCAGGTCCGGCCGCGGTTGCTGTTCGCCCCCTATTGGGAGGACGCGCACCCCGACCACATCGCCGCCACCCGTCTCGTCGAGGACGCGCGGTTCTGGAGCAAGCTGAGCAAGTCCGACATCCCCGGCGAGCCCTTCCACCCGGCGCGGATTCTCTACTATTTCAGCGTGCACCTGCGGATCATCGAGCGCCCCAGCCTGGCGATCGACATCTCCGACGAGCTCGACGCCAAGGTGGCCGCGATGCGCTGCTATCGCTCGCAACTGGTGGACAACCAGCCCGAGGGCCGTCCCGGCGTGATCGAGTCGGTGTGCGACCGGACGCGATACTGGGGCCACTTCATTGGCGTGCGCCACGCCGAGCCGTTCGCCAGCCGCGAGCCGATCGGCTTGCGGGGACTGGCCGACCTGCTGCTCTGAGAAGGTGTGTGAAGGCTTGTAGCTCGCAGGGTGGGTCGAGCGAAGCGAGGCCCACCGATCTTCGCCGCCATGCCGGTGGGCCTTGCTCGCCAGACCGGTGGGCCTCACGCCTGCGGCGTTCGACCCACCCTACGACCTCTGCTCACACCCTCTCTAAGGGCTTGAGCTTCCGGCCTGAGCAGCGGAGAAGAAAGGCGCCAGGAACATCGTCGGTCCCGGCCTCGGATGAGAACAACAGGCACCTACCGACGCAACGGCCTCGTGTCGCTGCCCGCGATCCGGGCACTCACGAAGCAGGGGAAGGTCGGCACGGTCCCGGGTTTGATCGAGCTTACGCGGTAGCCGCGATAGATCGTGACCGCCGGCTGCCCGGGCTCGCGTACGGTGATCGCCACCGTGCACATCTTGTCGGCACCCCGGATCTCGACGTCGCGCAGGGTGATGTTGGCACGGCCGTCGGAGGCCACATGACTGGCGGGTCCAGCCTGGAACCGGCAACCCGCGTTGGCCGGCTTGACCTCGATCTCGCAGCCCGCGGCCCCAAGACCCTCGACGGCGAGGTTGAGCCGCATCGTGGGGAAATTCGACCCGTCTGCCTTCTTTTCGGACTTCGACGCGTCCCTGGCCTTGCCCGGATCGGGCGAGGGTTTTCCTGGGGTCGACTTCGCTGCGCCGGGCTCCTGGGTCGTACCCTGTCCCCAGGCGGATAATCCTCGCCCGATCGGGATCAAGGCGGCAGCGGTCAAGGCGAGAGCGGCCATCCATGACCTGGCTCGCATGGCAGTTCGGCTCCTTCCCGAGCAGAGCAGAGAACATCGGCCGCCCATCCTGGGCTTGGCCCGTGGCCCCCGGGAGTC
Organism: uncultured Planctomycetota bacterium; assembly: GCA_963771445.1. Lineage (GTDB taxonomy): Bacteria > Planctomycetota > Planctomycetia > Isosphaerales > Isosphaeraceae > JAKAUH01. The sequence goes on from CAVYTQ010000014.1 coordinate 844,118, forward strand.
CCGCGTCCCGAGCGCCCGATCGCGGCGGAAAGGCCACAGCCTCACGCCCGAGGGCCCATCGCAACGTGGCGATGCGTCGCCGACCCGCGACTGGATTGCAAACTACCGGGTCGGGTCGAGACGAAACTCTCCCGCTGGCCACATTCGATGTGGGCCGCAAGGTACATCGCCTCTCCGATTGCCGCAAGGCCAAGATCGCGGGAGCCGAGGGAAGCGATGTCCTCGACCCTTGATCGGCCACTCGGCCCCGGTCATCGTGGGTTGACGCGGAACGGCTGACGCCTTGCATCGTCCAACCCCGAGGGTCCCTGGAATGTGGAGATTTCCGAGAAGTCGATCGTGGACCTTCCCCGTCGCCCTGGTGGCGGTCGTGATTATGCACGGGGGATTCTCGCCACGCGCAGCCGCCGACGACCCGGCCGATCGCGCGCCGGCGAAGGTCTTCGTCGGCTACCTCTTCGGCCCGCCGCGTGACATCCACTACAAGATGTACACCCACATCTGCCACGCCTTTGCTCGTGGCCGACGCCGAGGGGCGTGTCCAGCGCGGGCGATCCGTGCCGAGCCGCGAGCTCACCACCGATGCGCACAAGGCCGGCGTCGCCGTGCTGCTGTCGCTTGGCGGCTGGGGGTGGGACAAGCAGTTCGCCGCGATCGTCTCGAAGCCCGAGGCCGAGGACCGGTATTTCACCAGCATCCTGGCGATGGTCGACCAGTTCGACTACGACGGCATCGACCTCGACTGGGAATACCCGGACACGAAGGACGAAATCGTCGGCTTCGAGCGGCTGACCCGCCGGTTCCGCAAGGCGCTCGATGAGCTCGGGAACCCGCAAGGGGCGGCACATGTTCATCACCATGGCCGCCTCGTCGAACCCGGGCACGCTGCGATGGCTCGACCGGGCGTTCGTGCTCGAGACCATGGACTGGATTAACGTGATGACCTACGACTACACGGGCGACTGGACCAACTACGCCGGCCACCACTCGCCGCTGTTCGCCTCGGCCCACCAGCCCGGCGGCGGCCCGCGGTCGACCGAGGCGACCATGAACTTCCTGCTCGAGGAGCGGAGCTGCCGGCCGACCGGCTGGCCGTGGGAATCCCGCTGTACGGCCGCGGGTTCCGCGTCGAGGAGCCGTATGCCTCGACCAGGGTGCGCCCAGGACACCCCCCTGCCCCGCGGCGACTACTCCAACCTGCACCGGCTCGCCGACGGCGGCGAGTGGACCCGCATCTGGGACGAGCAGACAAAGAACCCGTGGCTCATCTCGAAGCAGGGAACGGCCGTGATCGGCTACGACGACGCCGAATCGGTGCGCGATCAAGACCGAGTGGGCGATGAAGAAGGGCTTCCGCGGCGTGTTCTTCTGGCAGATCCACGGCGACCGCCTGCCCGACGGCTCCAACCCGCTCCAGGAAGCCTCGCGGCGCGGCGTGGGACCAGGCCTCGAAGGCGCCGCGATAGCCGGTGCTCATGAACCTCGCGGCGCGTCGGGTCACGGCGACGTCAACATCTCGCGCCTGACCTCGGCGAGCGAGGCGCAGCCGGTCAGTGCCAGTGCCAGGTCGAGGTCAGCGATCAGGTTGGCGAGCACCTCGTGGACGCCGCGCTCGCCGCCGACGGCCAGGCCATAGGCGTACGGCCGGCCGAGCAGCACGCCGCGGGCACCCATCGCGACCGCCTTGAGCACGTCGGACCCCCGGCGGATGCCGCTGTCGAAAAGCACCGTCGTCCGGTCGCCGACGGCGTCGGCCACGGCCGGCAGGGCATCGAGGGCGGCGACCGCACCGTCGAGCTGGCGGCCGCCGTGATTCGACACGATCACGCCCGCCGCGCCATGGTCGACGGCCCGCTCGCGCGTCGTCGGGATGGAGGACCCCCTTGATGAGGATCGGCAGCCGCGTGCTCTGCCGCAGCTTCTCGAGGTCGGCCCAGGTCCGCGATGGGTCGGAGAACACCGAGGCGAAGTACTCGACGGTCCGCTGCGGATCGGCCAGCGGATCGCCGCCCACCGCCTGGCGGAAGACCGGGTCGCTGAAGTAGTTCGCCAGGCCGTCGCCGCGGAGGAAGGGCAGGTAGGCGTTGCTCAAGTCGCGCTCGCGCCAGGCCAGCAGATAGGTGTCGATCGTGACCACGATCGCCTGATAGCCCGAGCGCTCGGCCCGGCCGACGAGGCTGGCGGCCAGCTCGTCGCTGCGGGGCCAGTAGAGCTGGAACCACCGAGGCGCCTCGCCCATCGCCTCGGCCACCTGCTCCATCGGCGTCGACGGAGACGGTGCTCAGGATGAAGGGCACGCCGAGACCCGCGGCGGCGCGGGCCGCGGCGAGCTCGGCGTCCTTGTGGAGGAGCCCCAGCACGCCGATCGGGGCCAGCAGGATCGGCGTCGGCCGCCGGACGCCGAGCAGCTCGATCCCCAGGTCGCGGCGGGAGACGTCGCGAAGATATCGCGGAACCAGCCGGTGGCGGCGGAACGCCTCGAGGTTGGCCCTCATGGTGTCCTCGGACCCCGCACCGCCGGCGACATAATCATAGGCGGACGGGTTCAGCACCGACGCGGCCTCGCGATCGAGATCCTCTGCGGAGATCGGCAGCTCCGGCGTCTTGCCCGCGAGCCCGCCCCGGTAGATTTCGAGCTGTCGCCCCATGCCCAGGGACCACATCCCGCCCAGGTCCGCCATCACGCTCGCTCCCTTCCGTCATCGACGGGTCCGCGCCGCCCCTGCCCCCTTCTGTCCCGTCGACCTTCCGGCCGGGGCCCGCGCGGCCCTGCCATCATCCGAATGCCGCCGCGGCCGATCAAGTCTCCACCTTGCTTCACCCTTGCACGAGGCGTCTCATGAGCTGAGCTTGAATTCTTTAGGTCGCCTTGCCAGAATTGAGAAAAATCGCAAATCTTCACAGGACCATCGGGCAAGGGCGGTCGGAATCCCGGTCGTACGGTCCACCGCCCCCCGATGACGGATCGTCGTGCAAGCCACCGACCAGGGTTCGAAATCCCCCATGTCGCGGCCAATATCCAGCCAGAGCTGTCTCACCGGACCCCGTCGGTGATCGCAGGCGAGACTGATCCCATGATCGACGCGCAGAGCCATGTCCTCGCCCAATGCCCCCACTGTTCGGCCGAGCTGAGGGTCCGGCGCGCGTACCTCGGCCAGCAAGTTGAGTGCCGGCAGTGCCAGCGCGTCTTCGTGGCGGCGGAGGGATCCGACGGAGCCGCTTCGACTGCCGCCGGCTCGACGGCACCCGCGCCGGCGCCGGTGGAACGGATCCTCGTCCACTGCCCGAACTGCCAGTGTGCCCTGAGCGTCAAGCGGCACTACATCGGCCGTGAGGTCCGCTGCAAGCAGTGCGACGAGCCGTTCCGCGTCTCCGCGCCGATCAACGGGACCAGCTTGCCGGCGCCAGCGAGCGCGACCGCACCTGACCCCGACCGCGAGGCGTTCCGGGCGGAGCTCGAGCAACAGCGGGCCGAGGCCGAGCAATCCCGCGCCGAGGCCGTTCGCCTCCGCGACGAGCTCGAGCGGATCGCCGCCGACAAGGCCTCGCTCGCGACCGCGCACCATGAGGTTGCCACGGCCCTTGAGACGCTCCGGGCTGAGCATGGCGCGACCCGCGCGGCACATACGCAGCTTCTCGCCGCCCACGAGCAGCTTCAGGCCGCCCACGAGCAACAGGCGACCGAGACTTCCGCTGTTCGGGAGGCTCAGGACCGACAGAGCGCCGAGAATCGAGCGGCTCACCGCCGAGAACGAGCGGCTGATCACCGAGAGCGATCTGAAGCGGAAGGAGCTCGAGCAGCTCGCCGCCGAACGCGACGAGCTCGAGGCGGAGAAGCAGCGAATCGCCGCCGAGCGCGAGCAGCTCGCCGCGCGGATCGAGCAGCTCCAGTCGTCACATGATCGACTCTCTGCCCAGCGCGACGAGATCGACACCGAGCGTGAGGTGCTCCGTGCCCGCAGCGAAGGTCTCGAGGCCGAGCGCGATCGGCTCGCCGTCGATCTGGAACAGCTCATCGCCGAGCGCGACCGGCTCGCGAATGAGAGCCAGGGTAGTCAGGCCGAGCGCGATCGGCTCGCCGCCGAAAGCCAGGATCTCCAGGCCGAGCGCAATCGCCATGCGAATGAGAGCCAAGGTCTGCAGGCCGAGCGCGACCGCCTCGCCGCCGAAAGCCAAAATCTCCAGGCCGAGCGTGACCGCCTCGCGAATGAGAGCCAGGGTCTCCGGGCCGAGCGCCGCGACCGCCTTGCTGAATGAGAATCAGGGTCTCCAAGCCGAGCGCGACCGGCTGCGAGAGGAGCACGGCGCCCTGAGCGTCGATGTCCACAGCCTTCGTGCCGAGCTGGCCGACGTCTACGCCTCGGATCGGCAGACCCGACTGGAGGCCGACGGTCTGCAAGACAAGTTGAACACATTGCAGCTTGCGAGTCGCGAGACTGAGGCCGAGCGCGACGAGCTTCGCGCGGTGCTGGCAGCACTTCAGGCCGCAGACCGCGAGATCCAGGCGGAGCGCGACCGGCTCATCGAGGAGCTCGGCGTCCTGCGCGAGGCCGACCGCGCCAGCCAGGCCGAGCGCGACCGGCTCCGTGAGCAGGGTGAACAGCTCCGCCAGGAAGCAAGCCGGCTCCGCGAGGAGAAAGACGGCTTGAACACCGAGCTGGAATCGGTCCGTGCCGAGCTGGGCGAGCTCGCGGCGAGTGAGGTCCGACCGATCGTCGAGCAACGGGCAGCCCTGGCCGCCGAGAGCGACCGGCTTCGGGACGAGGTCCGCCAGCTTTCCGCCGAGGGCGACCGACTTGGCGCCGAGGTCCAGCGGCTTTCCGCCGAGCTCGACCGAGTACAGGGCGACGGGGTCCGGCGTGAGGGTGAGAACGAGCGATTGCGTCACGAGCTCGAGGCCCTGCGATCCCAGGATTCCGGCCGCAGGAACGAGGCCGAGGAACGATGCCGTCGGGACGAGGCCGCCCTGATGGAAGCCCGGGCCGAAATAGAGCGGCTGGCCGCCACGGCCAGCGAACGCGAGTCCGAGCTGACCGAGTCGCTCGCGGCCCAGGGTCGCCTGATGGCCGAGAAGGAATCCGCCCGGGTCGAGGCCGGCCGGCTCCGCCTGGCCCTCCAGCAGGCCGAGCGCGACCAGCAGGACCGCGGCGAGCACGACCAGCTCCAGGTTGACCGGCTGCGCACCCAGGTCGAGCGGCTCCGGCTGGACAACGACCAGCTTCGCGCCAGCCTCGCCGAGCGGAATTCGCAATCGACGAGCCTTCGCCTGCCGCCGCCGCGGCCCCAGGTTCCCTGCGCGTTGACTGATCTTCAGGAGCAGCTCCGAACGGCCAACGCCCGGGCCGCCGCTCTCCAGCGCGAGCTCAACGACCTGCACCGGCTCGAACGCGAGATGGGCGCGATCCTCAGCGGCATCGGCATCCGCTTCCGCGAGATCTAGAACGCCTCGCAGTGGATTTGCGCCGACGAGCCCGACGCGCCAGCGAGTGGATGGCCGGATCGGCTCGGGGATCCACCCGCTGGCGCGTCGGGCTCGTACCGGCGGGATCGTCCGTTCGTGCGCGATCCCAACCTTCGCCGCCGGCATCAGACGGGCCCGACCGCCCGGTCTCCGCTCAGGGATCCTGGGATTCACGGTTCCCGGGCCGTCGATTATTCTGCCGACGTGCGCCCGCGCGGCGGGGCTGGACCGTCATCGTCGCAAGGAGGCGTTCATGAGGGGAGCGTTGATCAGGGGGGCCGTTGCCCTGGGCGTGGGACCTCCCGAGTGACCGGGCGTACGACCGCGCCGGCGCACTCGATCAACCCAGCAGGTCGGCCACGTCGATCCGGCCGATCCGCTCACCGTCGATCGTCAAGGGCACGAGCTCGCCGGCCAGGAACGTCGTACTGGATTGGTAGGCCCCGCCCTGGGGGTCGGAAAGGACCTCGACCTGGCGGTCGCCCAGGTTGACCCGCCAGTACGCCGGAATGCTCGCACTGGCGTATGCGAACCCCTTCAGGTCCCGGTCGGCCTCGTGGCGAGAGTCGGCGAACGCGACGATCAGTTGGACGTCGTGGGCATCACGAAGCCGCTTGCCCCTCACGATCGCCAGGTCGGCATCGTGCTGGTCGAACGGCGGGATCGGCACCGGCTCGCTCTCTCGGATGATGAACCCCGCCGGCAACAGCCGACCTAGCCGGTCGGACGCGGCGGCAACGGCCCGAGCGTACCCCGGCCCCTCCGGCGGCTTCCAGGCCAGCAGGCCGTCGAGCAGCTCGACCCTGTGGCTGTCGCGCAGGCCGGCCGCCACCAGCCGATCGTACTCGTCCGTCGTCAGCCGGTACACGAGACCGTACTCCGACGACGCGGCCCATCGTTGCAAGGCACTGGCGTCCATGTCGCCACCTTTCGGCCCCGGAACGCGTCCGGAATGGCTCGCGCGACTGAACTTTCTGAGTGATGTGAGATGGCTGAGAATGCATTGCAAACGCCGTGCCGCCTGCGGACGAGTTGCCGGGCGGGTCGAACCGGCCTGGCGAATCCTCGAAGAGGATCTCACACATCCGTTCAATAGAGGAGTCAAAGCATGTTTGGTAACCGAATGTCACCGCCGCCGTTGCTCGCCCAGGGTGTCAGGGCGGTCCTGGTGATGCTGCTCGTGGGCGGCTCAACTTCGGGTCAAGGCGTCAACGTGGACCGGCTGGGTCCGGCGACCACGGTCCTCATCTATGAGAGAGGGCAGGTCGTTTCCGAACTGCGCCGTCGCCGCGGGATCCGAGGAGGACCGGGCCATTCGTGAATGGCTCCGATCGCATGCCGACGGCTGGCGAACTGACCGTACCTCCCATGCACCGAGGGTCTATGTGAAGGGCACAGGGTTCACGCTGAACTTCCAGCGCGGTCGTTGCATCCTCAACTATCAGGTGGGGGATCGAAATCGCTGGGTCCAGGTCAGCCGGCCCCTTCGTGACGACGAGACCGTCCCGGCGATCCTCGCGAAGTCCCGATGACGGGCGGGCGCATCATCCTCCCGGCCCTGGGATATTGGCCATCACAAGGTCTGCGGCCTCTCCTCTTGTGCCGCCGGTCGATATAATCGATGGTATGTCGATGGACACCATGAAATCCCTGATCGAACGCCTGAAGCCCTTCGTTCGGCGCGACCGGCTGGTCGATACGGCCGTCCGGCTGATCGAGGTCCCCAGCCCGACGGGCGACGGCGGGGCCGTCAGCGACCGGCTCGCCGAGCTGCTCGCCGCCGAGGGTTTCGCCGTCGAGCGCATCGAGGCCGGCCACCCCACGGCGCCGGCGGTCTCGGTCCGGTTCGACGGCGGCCACGCCCCGGCCGGACGCTCCAGTTCGACGGCCACCTCGACACGGTCCACCTGCCGTTCGTCCCGCCGGCGGTCGAGGGGGACCGGCTCACCGGGCAGCGGGGCGTCGGACATGAAGGCGGGCGTCGCCGCCGCGGTCGAGGCGGTGCGCGCCCTCCGCGATTCGGGCGCCCTGGCCGCCGGCTCGGTCCTGCTGACCGCGCACGACCTGCACGAGGCCCCCTGGGGCGACGGCAGCCAGCTCGACCGGATGATCCGCGACGGCATCTCGGCGACGCCGTGCTGATCCCCGAGCCGCTCTGCGAACGTCCTGCCCGATCGCCGGGCGGGCGCGGCCACCTGGAAGGCCGTGATCCGCCGCGAGGGCCCGCCGGTCCACGAGGTGATGCGGCCCGCCGACGAGCCGGGCGTGATCGCCGCCGCCGCCGAGCTGGTCGCCCGGCTCGGCCGGCTCGACGCCGAGCTCGCGCCAGGATCCGCACCCGGTCTGCGGGCCGGCCAGCGTCTTCATCGGCCAGATCCACTCGGGCGAGATCTACAACCAGTACCCCCGAGAAGCTGGCTCGAGGGGACCCGCCGATGGCTGCCCGGCACCGATCGCGGCACGCCGTCGAGCGCGACTTCCGCACGCGGCTCGACCGGCTCGCCGCCGACACGGGGACCACCGTCGAGCTGCGACTGGATGCTCGATCCGCGACGCCTTCGAGCTCGACCGAGTCCTCACCGCTCGTCGCGATCTTCCAGGCCGGCTACGCGGCGATCACCGGCGGCCCCCTGCCCCGCGGACCCAAGCCGTTCGTGCGACGACGGCAACAGCTTCTGCGGCCAGCGCGCGGATCCCGGCGATCACCCACGGCCCCCGCGCCGGCGGCCAGCACACCGTCGAGGAGTGGGTCGACGATCGACGACCTCGTCCGCGTCGCGCTGCTCTATGCCGCGACCGCGGTCGCTTTCGGCTCGGCGTGATCACCGCGATGTGCGTCGACGTCTACACGGCGAGTGGCGAGCGACCCGTCAGAAAGGACAACCGAAGATGGCGACGGCAACCGCGAGCGTGCCCGAGCTGATCGCCGAGGGCCAGACGACCGAGGAGCGGCTTCCTCCGCCAGATCTTCGTCCGCGACCAGATGGCCGAGTGGTCGAAGCACCCGCTGGTCATGGCCCGGGCCGACGGCGTGTTCTACTGGGACGTCCACGGCAAGCGCTATCTCGACGGCATCTCCGGGCATCTACGTCGTCTCGGTCGGCCACAACAACCGGCGGGTGATCGAGGCGATCCGGCGCCAGCTCGACGTGCTGGCCTTCTCGCCGCCGATGCACGGCACGAATCCCGCTGGCCGTCCAGCTCGCCAACCTGCTGGCCGAGCTGGCGCCCGGCGACCTCTCGACGGTGAAGTTCCAGTGCGGCGGGGCCGAGGTCGTCGAGGCGGCGATCAAGCTGGCGCGGCAGTACCACCGGCTGACCGGCTCGCCGGGCAAGTACAAGATCATCAGCCGCTACCAGTCGTGGCACGGCTCGACCCTGGGCGCGCTGTCGGCCTCGGGGCTGAAGTCGCGCAAGACGGTGAACGAGCCGATGGCGCCGGGCTTCCTCCACGTCTTCCCGCCGACGTGCTACCGATGCCCGTTCGGCAAGAGCTATCCCGACTGCGGCATCACCTGCGCCACGATCGTCGGCGACGTCATCGAGATGGAGGACCCCGCGACCGTGGCGGCCGATCCTGGTCGAGCCGATCGGCCACACCGGCGGCGTGATCGACCCGCCCGACGAGTACCTGCCGATCCTGCGCGAGATCTGCGACCGGCACAACATCCTGCTCGATCTTCGACGAGATCATCACGGGGATCGGCCGGACGGGCCGGATGTTCGCGGCCGAGACGTTCGGCGTGACGCCCGACGTGCTCTGCGTCGCCAAGGGGCTGTCCGGCGGATATGCCCCGCTGTCGGCGATGATCTGCCGCGAGCCGATCGCCGACGCCTTCTGGGGGCCGATCGAGGAGAACCCCGGATTCGTCGAGGGGCACACGTTCGAGGGCAACCCGATCTCGTGCGCCGCCGGCCTCGCGGTCCTGCGCGAGATCCTCGAGCGCGACCTCCTGGCCAATGCCCGGGCGCAGGGTGCCCGGCTCCGCCAGCGGCTCGACGAGCTGGCGCGTCGAAATACCCGGTCATCGGCGACATCCGGGGCAAGGGGCTGTTCCAGGCCATCGAGTTCGTCCGCGACCGCGCGAGCCGCGAGCGCTTCGCCGACGAGTCGGCGCTGGGCGTACGCGTCGGCCGTCGGGCGCTGGAGCACGGCTTGCTCTGCCGCTTCGACCCCCACTGGATCGCGCTCGGGCCGCCGCTGGTCGTCACGGCCGAGCAGGTCGACGAGATGATGGCGATCATGGATCGCAGCCTCGGCGAGGTGCTGGGGTCGTTCGGGCCGGACGCGGGCCGGTCGGGAAGCGGGGAGGGCTGAACCGGTTCGACCGCCATGAGTCCGATCATCGCCCGCGTCCCCACGCCGATCCGGCTGTCGATGTATGTCCGCTTCGCGCAGGCTCCTGCTCTGGGAGTTCCGCTGGCCGCTCGCCGTGTTCACCGCCCTGGTGCTTGTCGGCGGGGCGGTCCTCCACCGGTACTACGACGGCGGCTCGCTGTCGTTGGCCCGCGCCTGCCACGCGGTCTTCCTGATGATCTTCCTCGAGTCGTCGCTCGACTTCCCTTCCGAGTGGTACCTTCAGCCGCTGTTCTTCCTGTTCCCTGTGGTCGGGCTGGGTGCGGTCGCCGACTCGGTGATCCGGCTGGCGTTCCTGATCTTCACCCGCAAGCAGAACCTTCCGGAGTGGAATCGCATGCTCGCCTCGCTCTGCCGCAATCATGTCGTGGTGATCGGAGTCGGCAAGGTCGGATACCAGGTGATCCGCGGGCTGATCGAGATGCGCGAGAGCATCGTGGCGATCGAGCAGGCCGCCGGCGCCCCGTTCCTCGGCGAGCTGTTCGACCAGGGCATTCCGGTGATCCAGGGCAACGCCCGGATGGCCTCGGTGCTCGAGCAGGCCGGCGTGCGCAAGGCCCGCGCCGTGATCGTGACCACCAGCGACGACCTCACCAACCTCGACGCGGCAATCACCGCCCGCGAGCTGAACGCCGACGCACGCATCGTGATCCGCCTCTTCGACGAGACCCTGGCCACGAAGGTCGCCGGCGCTTTTTCCATGCCGACGATCTCGACCTCTCAGGTCGCCGCGCCGGCGTTCATCGCGGCGGCGACCGGGCGGAAGGTCTACCAGGCATTCCAGCTCGCCGGGCAGGAGGTCCACCTGACCGACATCGCCATCTGCCCGACCGGCCGGCTCGTCGGCCGGACCGTCGGCGAGATCCAGGAGGACAAGCGGGTCAACGTGGTGATGCACCAGAGCACCCGCTCGGGCGAGGTCAACGTCAACCCCGACCACGAGATCGTCATGTCCCCCGAGGATACCATCCTCGTCATCGCCCCCATCGAGGCCCTGCTGACGCTCGAAGCGATGAACCGCGCGACGGCCTGCCCTGACCAAGCCCCGACGAACCGGGCGGGCCGGAAATGACGCGGGGTCGACACGCGCCCGATCGCCTCGCCAACCGGCGGTTGTAAGACTTACAGGAAAACGACTCAAGTTCCCGCACTCGGATGGAGTTGCCCGCGAGGGGATGCCGGACTATACTTCCCCGGGCCGGGAGGGATCTCCGGCCCGGCCGGCCGAGCGATCGAGCGATCGGTCGATCCGGCCGGATGATGGCCCGGTGTCGCGGCGTCCGTGACAGCTCTTCCCCGCCGCCGGGCGAACGCGATAATCGATGGCGCTCGACCATGCAACGGAAATGCACGACAGTCCGGACGCGGTGCATCCTGGCCGCGTTCGTGGCCCTGGCCGCGAGCGGCTGCACCAGCGTGAAGATGACCGGCACCGCGCGAAACGGGACCGAGCAGCTCCTGCTCACCGGGACCTGGGACGACGCGCTGTTCCGCGTCGACTTCCATGCGCTGGCCGGCGTCAAGGTGTTCGTCGAGCCCCAGTACATCTCGAGCGTGGTCGACAAGGATTACATCGTCTCGAGCATCCGCCGCAGCATGGCCGAGCAGGGCGTCCTGCTCGAGAACAGCAAGGACAAGGCGCAGGTCATCCTCGAGCCGTCGTTCGGCGCCTACGGGACCGACATGCGCGATACGAGCGTCGGGCTGCCGGGGATGAGCTTGGTGCCCTCGTTGACCGGCGCGACCGTCGCCACCAACGGCAGCTCGAATGCCTTGAACATGTCGCAGACCAACCGCGAGGACGCGGTGGTCAAGGCGATCCTGTACGCCTACGACGTGAAGAGCGGCAAGCTGGTGTGGGAATCGGGCTGGCTGCTCAACGCCCAAGGCGTCCGCGACCACTTCTTCATGGGCTCGGGCCCGTATCGGCTCAGCTCGCGCGGCGAGGTCGAGCGCTATCCCGACGAGTCGCAGGTCCAGACGCGCAAGCACTTCTTCCACCGGCTCCTCTCGCCCTTCAAGAAGCAGAAGGACGACGACTCGGAATAGCTGGAGCGCCCCCCTCTCGATCTGCGCCGACGAGCCCGACGCGCCAGCGAGTGGATGGCCTGTTCGGCGCAGTGATCCACTCGCTGGCGCGTCGGGCTCGTATCGGCGGGATCGCCTCGTCGTGTGCAATCCGACCGTTCGGCCCTCGAGCCTGGCCGCCTCACGACTCGACCGGCCGCTGGCCCCAGGGGATCGGCATCGTCGGCGACCGGCGATGCCGGTCGCGCCGGACGTCCTTCGGCCGGTCCTTGAACCACGCGACGAAGCGTGCGAGCTGCTTGACGGCCTCCTCGTAAGCCAGCCGGCCCTTCTCGGCGGTGGCCAGCTCGGCCTCGCCCAGCACGCCCGTCTCGGAATAGCTGCTGGTCCACGAGACGACGGTCGCCGGCCCGGCCCCGAAGAGATCGACCCACATGAACGGGCTGTCCTCCTCGTTGAACGAGATGGTGCCGCTCTGGATCCGGTCCTTCCGCACGTTGTCGCCGTCCAGGTAAAGGTACAGCGACGTCTCGAGCTCGCAGGCGTGTGAGCAGCCGCCGGGAAACTTGCTCTGCCGCCAGCCGGGCAGGAAGTCCTTGTCCACGGCGAGCAGGTTCCACCAGCAGATCGGCACGCACTCGGCGTCGGTCTCGAGGTTGGCCCGCCGGGCGACCAGGTCGAGGCTCGGCCAGTTCGAGCCGTGGCCGTTCAGCAGGATCACCTTCTTGAAGCCGTGATAGGCCAGGCTCTTGACGATGTCGAGCACGCCGTCGATGAAGTGCTCGAAGTGGGTGTTGATCGTCCCTGGGAAGTCCATCACGTGCCCGGTGTAGCCATAGTGGAATGTCGGCAGGACCAGCATCCGCTCGGGCATGGCCCGGCCGGCTCCCCGGGCGATCTCGGTCGGGCAGACGACGTCGACGTCGAGCGGCAGGTGCGGCCCGTGCTGCTCGACGGCGCTACACGGCAGGATACAGACCTTGCCCAGCTCGACGGCGTCGTTGATCTCCGGCCAGGTCAGCTTTTCGTAGCGGTACTCGGTGGCGGCGCGGCTGGTCATGTCGAATGTCCCCGTGATCGCGGATCAAATGACAAGGCGGCGATCCGCCGATGAATCGGCCCCGTGTCGTGTCGTCCGGGCTCGCGTTCGTCGGGCCCAGCGGCCATGGCGACCCTGACCCGACTCCCGCGATCGCCCATGATACCGGGTTCAACCGCCGCGCGTCCGGTCGCCGGTGCCGCGACCGAGCGTCGCGTCAGCCATGCCGGCATTTCCCGGTCGCCGATGATGAAGAAATCCGTCTTGACCCTTTCCGGGCGAATGACTAGATTTCGCCAGCCGTCGGGTGACCTCGCCCGGACGGACGAATCGGCGACCGTCTCACAGGGAAGTGGGCGGGCGCGTTGAAACGAACGGCGCGGCCCGGTTCTCGGGTCGGGTCCGGGGGTTCTCCCCGACGGCAGTGCTGCGCAAGGAGGCAGGTTCATGCGGCGAAAGATACCCGGTCGGCCTCTGGCCCTCGGTTTGCTGGTCGCGACGGCCGCGATGGCCGTTACGGTCACGCTCGCATCCGCCGGCCCGACCTCGAAGAAGCACAAGTCGAAGCCCCCCAAGATCAACGAGACCGTCAACGACCTGGCCTACGTGGTGAGCCGGGGTGAGATGTTGGTCGAGGGCGTCGGCCTGGTCTCGGGCCTCGAGAACACCGGAGGCGACTCGCCGCCGTCGCAGTTCCGCAAGACCCTCGTCGACGAGATGAGCAAGGCCAACGTCGAGCATCCCGAGCGGATCCTGGCCGACCCGCGGTTCTCGATCGTGCTGGTGCGGATGACGATCCCGATGGGCGTCGGGCCGAACGACCCGCTCGACGTCCAGGTCGAGGTCCCCCAGGGCTGCCCCACCAAGAGCCTGGCCGGCGGCTACTTGCTCACGTCGCGCCTGTACCGCATCACCATGACGGACAAGGGCGAGACGCTCCGCGACCACGAGCTCGCGCTGGCCCGCGGCCCCATCCTGGTCGGCACGCCCGGCCAGCCGACGAGCCTCAAGGTCGGCCGCGTCCTGGGCGGCGGGCGGGTCAAGAAAGAGGTGCCGTTCACGCTGGTCATCCGCGAGACCCGCGAGAGCTATTTCACGGCCAAGCTGCTCGAGTCGGTCGTCAACGAGCGGTTCCACCAGATGGAGGACGGCCACCAGAAGGGGGTCGCCAACGGCAAGACCGCCAACTACCTCGAGCTGCGCGTCCCCGAGCTGTACCACCAGAATCAGCCGCGGTTCTTCCGAGTGGTCCAGTCGCTCCCCATGATCGACTCGCCCGATCTGCGGGCCTCGCACCAGGCGGCGTGGAGCAAGGATCTGCTCGACCCCAAGACGGCCGGCGTCGCCGCGCTCAGGCTCGAGGGGCTCGGCAACGCGGCGATCGACTCGCTCAAGGAGGGCCTCAAGAGCCCGAGCGCCCAGGTTCGGTTCTTCTCCGCCGAGGCGCTGGCCTATCTCAACGACACCGCCGGCGTCGACGTCCTGGGCGACATCGCGATCCGCGAGCGCGGATTCCGCGTCTACGCCCTGGCGGCACTGGCCTCGCTCGATCAGTCGGCGTCGCACATCAAGCTGCGCAAGCTGATGGACCAGGCCGATGTCGAGCTCCGCTACGGCGCCTTCAACGCCCTGCGGATCCTCGATCCGTCGGATTCTTACCTCGGGCGAGTCCGCGTGCTGCAAGAGCCCAAGGACGAGAACGACGAGGAGTCCGGCGACTCGATGGCAATCGAGATCGCCCACTCGGCGCGACGGCGCAATCTCCCCGAGGAGCCGTTCGCCCTCTATATTGTCGACTCCGAGGGACCGCCGTTGGTCCACGTGTCGCGGACGCGGCGGACCGAGATCGTCCTCTTCGGCCGGCAGCAGAAACTGCTGCCGCCGATGATGCTCGACGGCGGCGATATCCTGGTCAACGCCAGCGACAACGACGACAAGGTCGAGCTGAGCAAGATCGTGGTCTCGCGGAGCGGGACGACGGATTCCAAGGTCACCAGCTCGCCCGAGCTGGCCGATGTGCTCCGCCAGGCCGCCGGCATGGGTGCCAGTTACCCGCAGATCGTCGCGATCCTCGACCAGGCCTTCCGGCGGAAGAACCTGCCGGGTCAGCTCGTGGTCGACGCGATCCCGGCGCAGGGCCAGGAGTACCTCGACGCGATCCAGGGTAAGGATACCCATGCCAAGCGCGACCCGGCGGTTGGCCGCGCCTCCGGCGAGGACGACCGGCCGCGATGGCGGCTGATGGGCCTGTTCAATCGCGAGAAGGATGCGAACCCCGCGCGGCGCCGACGCCGGGGTCGCCGGCCGACGAGTCGGGCGCTCGACCGTCGGCCGACGGGTCCGGGTTGTCCCCCGCCGAGCTGCCGCCCCTGCCCGGCGAGTCCAACGCCCCGGGCGTCCCGGGCTCGCCCAACCCGGCAGGACCCGCCCACCCCGCCAAGAAGGATGACGCCGTGCAGCAGACGGCGACCGGCCCCCCGGCGTCGGCCGCCGCGACGAGTCCCCCGTCCAGCCCGCCGCGTCGCCGTCTCCTCGACTTCTTGCGGAGGGCCGACGACTGACCCATCCGCCTGACCCCGCCCGGGGAGGTCTTCCTCCCCTCTCCGGGCGGCGGCCCACCCCGCCATCCGACAGCCCACCAGCCCCATCGCCCGCCCGGCAGGGACAGAATCCCGACCACCGGCCAATCCCGCCCCGATCGACGCAAGTCCTGCCCCCAGCAACGACTTCACAGCCACGATAGTCCCCAGGACCCCGTTGCATGGTGGCACTATCCCTGACCCCTCCTAAAGTCGCACGCCGTGCGGTTCGAAATATTAGTCTTGACGGTCAGGTCCGGTATCGCAGGAGGGCGAGCGACACCCCCTTGCCAGACAGGGACCGAGCCGTTCCCCGCATGCACCGGAGCGGGGAGCTACCGCGATTGATCGGGGGAATCGGATTCCCATCCGTCACCCACGCCACGCGGAACGGCACGCGCCGGACCGCCCGGACGCCGCGATCGGGACTCGTCCCGAAATCGGCAGCCGGGCCCGAGGATCGCGCCGCGCCCGGGGTCGATCAAGGACGGGAGCGACGTCGGAGCGACTTGCCAGATAGTTGTGTCTCGCGGCGATCCCGACACTCCTCGTGCCGGGTCCTCGCCGCAGGGCCGAGACTGTCGGCGCTCCGACATGGTTCCTATCCGGAGGGAGGAGGAAACCTCCGTGGTCTCGCACCGAACTGGGCGAGTGGAGTCCTTGAGATGAAGAAAGTCTTTACAACCGGCCAGGTAGCGAAGATCTGCAAGGTCGCGCCTCGGACCGTGAGCAAGTGGTTCGACTCGGGCCGCTTGCGTGGCTACCGCATCCCCGGCTCGCAGGATCGTCGCATCCCGCGGGAGCATCTCCTGCGGTTCCTCAAGGAGCATGGAATGCCCTTGGGCGACCTGGAAGCCGAGGTCTACCATAAAGTCCTGGTCGTCGGCGCCGATGCCCCGCTTCAGGCGATACTCCGCGACCATCTCCGTGAGACGGACGACTTTCGAATCGAGACGGCCGCCTCGGGCTTCGAGGCGGGCATCCGAGCCGAAAGCTTCCATCCCGACGCGATCATCATCGATATGGCCCTCGGCCGCATCGAGGCCGGACAGATCGCCCAGAACCTTCGCAAGAGCCCGGACCATCAGGGCACGATCCTGCTGGCACTGACCAGCGACGAGCCTGGCGACGAGACCTTCGCCCTGGGGTTCAACGACGCGTTCAAGAAGCCGTTCGACGGTGCGCTTCTGGCCGAACGCGTCCGTCGCCTGATCTCTCAGAAGAAGGCCGACGAGCCCTGAGCCGGGCCCGCCGTACGGGCCGTCAAAGGGAAGTTGAGTCGCCGACGTCAACGGGTCGGACCGCAAGGTCGCCGCGGCGTCGGTCGACTGGACTCCCCGCGAGGGACCATCCGGATGGGGTCGCTCGAGCGACTCGTACATGCTATCATATCCGCGTAGCACGGATGCGAGACCGACGAGCCCGAGGTCGCCCTTCTCTCCCCGGTCCAGGCCGGATGGAAGGGTCCTCGGGCTCGGGCGTTCTCGTCGCCTGGACCCCGTCGCCGCCGTCATTCGCCCCACTTCCTCTCAGCGACGGCCGCGGTGAAAGGTTCCCAGCATCGGCCGCGCCACGGTCTTGAGCGACGCCTGCGTCAGCACGGGCGGCGTCAGGGCGGTCGAGGCGAAGTCCGCGTCGCCGTTGTACAGGATCGTGATCGACTTCTTGAGGACGCTTCCCGGCTTGACCGTCACGCCGGCGTCGCCGCTGCCGTCGAGCGCGGCGGTCCCCAGCACCGTCACCTTGACCTTCTTCTTCACCTTGCTCTGGACCTCGAACGTCAGCGTTCCCGACGGGACACCCGCGCCGGGGCCATCGCCCGGAGTTCCGCCTTCAGGCCCAGGCTCACCACCTTCTTCTTCTTGAAGACCGGCTCGGGTACCAGGACAATTTGCGCGGCGGCGCGTGTCACCGAGACGGGCGTCGAGCCCGAGCTCGCCGGCAGGTCAACGTCGTTGCCGGCGAAGCTCGCCGCGATCGCGTGACCGCCGGGCGGTAGCGCCGAGACGGTCAAGATGGCCGTCCCCGACCCGTTCACCGGCGCGGAACCCAGCGGCGTCGACCCGTCGTAGAACGTGACCATTCCACTGGCCTCGCCGACACCGGCCGTGACGATGGCCGTCAGCGTGACGAACTGCCCGAATACCGACGATGGGCTCGAGGCGGACACAGCGACCGTCGGACTGCCCTTGCCGATCGTGAAGGTCACCGGTGCCGTCGAGGCGGGTCCGTAGTCGGCCGTGCCGGGGAACGTGGCGACGACCGTGTAGGTCCCCGGCGAGATCGGCGGTGTGGTGCCCAGGGCGGTCCCCGAAGTGCCCGCGCCGGCGTAGTAGGTTACGCTCGGTTGGACATCCTGGAGGCTCGCCGCCGGGATATCCGCGGTCCCCGAGCCGCTGATGCTGACCGTGGCCGCGACGGGACCGCCGGTGTAGCCTCCGCCGGGAGCCGAGACGCTCAATGTTGGAGTAGCCTTCGCCACGTCGATCACCGTGCTCGCCGTCGCCACGGCGTAGTCGGTCGAGTCGGCCGGCGTGAAGGTCACCGAGAGCGTCTGTCCCGAGCCGGCGTCGAGGACCGAACCGGCGGGCGAGCTGTAGGCGAACGTGCCGGCCAGTCCGCCGGCCGAAGCGTCGAGCTGGGCCGGGCCGAGCCGCGTCCCGTAGACGATCGAGGACGGCGCGGTCCAGCCGAGCTGCGGGTTCGTCTGGCCGATGGTGAATGTCGACAGGTCCTTGGCCTGAGCGTAATCCGCGCTCCCGGGGAACGTGGCGAGGACGGTGTAGGTCCCGGCGTGGCTCGGAGCACCGGCAGAGGGGAGACCCCGGCGAGCTGCGCGATCGTCGAGTCGCTACCGGCGTAATACGCGAGCGCGGGCGTAGTGTTCTCCAGGCTCGTCCCGGGCGTGCCGTTGATTCCGGCGACCGCGGCGGTCGCCGTGAACGCAGTCCCGTTGTATGTACCTCCGGATGCGGTGACGGCGACGGTCGGCATCGCACGGCCGATGGTGAAGCTCGTCAGGCTCTCGGCCTGGCCGTAATTCGAGCTGCCGGGAAAAGTGGCTAGGACCGTGTAGTTCCCCGCGAGGCTCGGCGCGGCGGTGAGCGGCGTGGCACCGGCGAGCTGTGCCTTGGTGGTATAGGTCCCGCTGTAATACCTCAATGTTGGCGCCGAGCCGTCGAGGCTGGCCGCCGGGGTGCTGTCGACGCCCGCGACCACCCCGGTCACCGTCGCGGTCGCCGGGTAGGCCGAGAGGTTGTAGGTCCCGCCGGTGTCGGTGACGCTCAGGGTGGGTTCGGCTTGCGCGATGATGAAACTCTGCACCCGCGAGGCCGTGCCGTAGTCGGTGCTGCCCCCGAAGTTGGCCAGCACCGTGTACGGACCTGCGTCGGTCGGTGCACCCGCGAGCGCGGTGGCGCCGGCGAGCTGGTCGGGCGAGGTAAAGGTCCCGCTGTAGTAGGTGAGCGCGGGGGCGACTCCCTCAAGGCTGGCGGCGGGCGCGTCGTCCACGCCGGCGATCACTCCGGCCACCGTGGCACTCGCCGGTATGGACGAGCCGTCGAAGTGGTCGGTCGGGACCGACACGACCACCGCCGGCGCGGCGCGGGCGATGGTGAATGTGGCGAGCGACGTGGCCTCGGCGTAGTCGGTGCTGCCGGCGAAGCTGGCCATCACCGTGTAAGGGCCGACCTGCGTCGGCGGCGAGGCCAGCGGGTCGACGCCGGCGAGCTGCGCCGCCGTGTTATAGGTCCCGCCGAAGTACACAAGCGAGGGCGAGACCCCCTCGAGGCTCGGCCCGGCGCCGCCGGTCACGCCCGCGACCGTGGCATGGGCCGGAGGAGTGGCGCCGTCGAACGTCCCGCCGGGATCGGTGACGCTCACCTGCGGCATCGCGCGGAGGATGGTGAAATCCAGCAGGGCCGACGACGCGGCCTTGTAGTCGCTGCTGCCGGCGAAGAGGGCGACCACCGTGTAATCCCCGGCGGCCGTCGGCACGCCGCTGACCGGAGTGAGCCCATCGAGCTGCGACGGATCGGTGTAGGTCCCGGTGTAGTAGGCCAGCGTCGGGACGACGCCCTCGAGGCTCGCCGACGCGGTCCCGCCCACGCCCGCCACCTTGGCCCTGGCCGGGAAGGCGGCGGCGTTATAGGTGCCGCCGGCATCGGTGACGCTCACGGTCGGAGTCGCCTGGCCGATCGTGAAGTCGGCAACCGAAGACGTGCCCGTGTAGTCGTTGCTGCCGGCGAAGCGGGCGAGCACGGTGTAGGCGCCCGCCACGATCGGGATGCTCGCCATCGCCGTCACTCCGACGAGCTGCGTGGGGCTGGAATACGTCCCCGAGTAATAGGATAGCGTCGGCGTGACCCCCTCCAGGCTCGATCCGGGCGTGCCGTTCGCGCCGGCGATCGTCGCCGTCGCGGGGAACGCCGACCCGGTAAATGTGCCGCCGGCATCGGCGACCTCGAGCGTCGGCGCGGCCGGCGCGACGCTCAGGCTGCCGCTGGCGGTCGCCGCGGTGAATGTCCCGTCGCTCGTGTACGAGTAGCCGATCGCGTAGGGCGTCGGCGACGCCGCGAGCCCGGACGTGTTGAGACTCACCGAGAACGAGCCGCCGCCGCCGATCGCGGCCGTCTGCTCGACGCTCCCGACCGTCACCTCGATCGTCTCGCCCTGGGGCGCCTGGCTGCCGTTCGACAGGGTCCCGGTGAGGGTCGTGCTGGCGGTGCCGTAGGTGATGCTGGCGTTGGCAAGCCCGCTGAAGCTGAGCGGGATCAAGTTGCTCAGGTGGAACACGACCGCGTCGTCGGACCCGACCGAGCGGGCCGACACGGTGTACGAGCCCAGGGTGGTATTGGCCGTGGCGCCGACCAGGGCCACGCCGCTCGGGCCGATGATCGCAGTCGTCGAGGAGAGGACCGCCGAGGCGCCGCCGGCACTCGGCGTGACCGCGAAGGTGACGACGCCTCCGGCCACCGGCTCGAGGGGGTTGTTCGCCGTGACGGTGACGCCCAGGGGCGAGGCAAACTCCGAGCCCTCCGCCGTGCCCTGCGTCGCCGAGCCGGTCACCGCGGCGAGCGTGAAGCCTTGGCTCTGGAAGGCGCCGATGTCGACGGACGAGCCGACCGTTTCGCCGCGCTGGTCGGTGTCGAGCCCGGCGATTGCGGTCCCGGTCCCGAGCGCGGGGCTGCCGGGCAGGAGCGCGAGGGTCGGCGTCGGGCCGCCGTGGTCGCCAAGAGCGCTCAGCCCGGGGCCGTTCGTGCCGGTCAGGATGAGATCGCCGGTCCCGCCCGCGATCCCGCCTGAGCCGCCGGGTCCGACCAGGTCATACGTCCCGGTGACCGAGGTGGCGGCACTGCCGCCGACGTCGCTCGCCGCGCCGGTGCTGTCGCCATTGGCGGCGACGATCGTGTCCTCCAGGACGGCCGTGCCGGGGCCCACGTCGGCGATGCCGCCGCCGATCGGCGCGGTATCGCCGCCGATCGTGGAAGCGTCGATGACCGCGGTGCCCTGCTCGTAGAGCCCACCCCCCTGCGCGGCCGAATTGTTTGTGATCGTGCAGTCGGTCAGCTTGAGCTGGCCGGCGTCGGCGATGCCGCCGCCGTTGCCCGCGACGTTGCCGGCGATCGTGCAGCCGACCAGGTCGGTCGTCCCCAGGTTGTACAGCCCGCCGCCGTTGACCGCGGTGCCGTTGCTCAGGGTCAGGCCCGTGATGGTCGCGGAGACGCCCGCGTTGACCTGGAGCACCCCCACCTTGCCGCCGCCGCTGAGGGTCAGCCCGGCCGCTGGTCCCTCGATGGCGGTGCTGCCCTTGGTGTCCGTCAGGATCAGCGGACTGCCCACGAGCGTGATCTTCTGGGCCGTGTCGAACACGTCGCTCGAGAACGTGATTGTGCTCGCCTGGACCTCGATATTGGCCAGGTTGATCGCCTGGCGCAGGCTGACGTCGCCGAGTGCCGAGCCGACGCCGTCGGCCGTCGTATCGACGACGATCGTCGCCTGGGTCTGGAACGCGCCGATGTCGGGCTTCGGGGCGTCGAGGAGCAACCCGCGCTGGTCGTTCGTCAGCGCCTTGCCCTGGGAATCGACCTCGAGCGCCTTGCTGGCCCCGTGGATGGCCGGGCTGCCGGCCAGGAGCGCGACCGTCGCGGTCGGGCCGCCGTAATCGCCGAGCGGCGCGAGCCCCGGGTTGGCGATGGCGAGCTTGTTGTTCGACCCGTTCAGTCCGCCGTCGCCGCCGGTGCCGATGAGGTCATTGGAACCGCTCACGTCGTCTGGGGTGCCGGCCTTGTTGCCGATCGCGATGTCGCTGGCGCCGGCCGGGGATACCGTGGTGTTGCCGGCGACGATCGTGTTGTTCAGGGTCATCGTGTCGGGCCCGAGGCCGCCGTTGTACAGGCCGCCGCCGGCCGCCGTCGTCGTGTTGCCGGTGACCGTGCAGGCGACCAGCGTGGCCGTGCCGTCGTTGTCAACGCCGCCGCCGTTCGAGCTGAGCAGGCTGCCCGCCTGGTTGGCGAAGTTGTCGGCGAGGGTGCTGTCGGTCAGAGTCGCCGTGCCGTTGTTGTAGATCCCGCCGCCGCCGAACTTGGCCGTGTTGCCCGAGAGCGTGCTGCCGGTGACGATCAACAGGGCCTGGCTCTGCAACGGTCCGTTGGCGATCCCTCCGCCATTGCCGCCGCCGGCCGCGCCGGTGGCTGTGTTGCCGGAGAGGGTGCAGCCCTCGATCGTGGCCGTGCCCGCGTTGTATAGTCCCCCTCCGGTCTCGGCCGAGTTCGACGCGATCGTGCAGCCCGTCAGCTCGAGCGTGGCGCCGGGCTGGTTGTCCAGGCCGCCGCCATTGATGAAGCCGGAGCCGTCGCTGATCGTGCAATTGCTCAGGTACGCGGTCCCCTTGTCGTTGTAGAGTCCGCCGCCACCGCCGCCGGTAACCCCCGAGATCGTGGTGCCGTACACCTTGAGCTGGCCCGAGTTGTACAGTCCGCCGCCGCCGCCCAGGGCCGAGTCGCCGGTGATCGTGCAATTGGTGACCGTCGTCGTGCCCTGGTTGCAGATCCCCGCGCCGCGGCGCCCTGGTTGCCGGAGGACGTGCAATCGGTGATCGTGGCCGTGCCCGTGACGTAGATCCCCGCCCCGAAGAAGCTGTTGTTGCCGGTGACCGTGCAGTCGCTGATCGTTGCGGTGCCCTTGTCGTAGAGCCCGCTGATCGAGTTGCCCGTGAGCGTGCAATTGCTGATCGACAGCGTGCCCAGGTTGCTGATGGCGCCGCCGTTGTTGTTCGGGTCGAGCGAGGCGCCGGTGACGGTGATCCCGGTGATGGTCGCGGTGACCCCCGAGTCGATCCGGATCGCGGCGCCCTCGTTGTTGGCGTCGATCGTCAGGATTCCGGCGCCCGGGCCGGTGATCGTGATGGGCTCGGCCTGGTTGCTCAGCTCGACCGGGTCGAGGAGCTGCGTCAGGGTGACCGTCCGCGGACCCGAGCCCAGGCTGAACGTGATGGTGGAGGGCGAGTTCGCCAGGTCGGCCTGCTCGACGGCCCAGCGGAAGGTCCCCGGCAGAGGGGCGTTGTTGCTGACGGTGTCGAGGCCGCTGGTGACCGCGTACGTGGCCAGCAGCCGGCGGTCCTCCAGCATCAGCAGCGCGGGCTGGAGCCGGTTGCCGCCGGCGCGTTCGGCCGTCGATGGGACCGTCTTGCCCCGAGCGGGCCATCGTCCTCGATGCCTTGCTGCCTTCACCAGTTGCGTCACGTCACACCTCGAGCTGTTGGCTCTCGCCTCGATCGACGGGGCGAGAATCATTCCAGGTTGCCTGAACGGTAAGCCACGACCCGGTCCCACCGCGACCAGGTCCATACCTCAAACAGTTGATACAGAGCGGTCCCGGACCCGCGCCGGCACGACTCGGCATGGGCCGGTGAATCGCTGTCAGGGGGTCGTCAGGACCCCTGGCGGAGACGCTTCTCCTGTATAACGAGGATGCGGGCGGATTCTTAGGCGCCCCTCAGCGAGGCCGGTACATCGGCGAGCGCTGCGTCGGGGACCACGAAGGAGTTCTCCAGCAGATTGCCGTCGTCGTTGATCAGCTCGGGATACCTGCGGTTCGGCAGGAACTGGACGGCGAAGACCTCCTGCACGCCCTCTTCGAACCGCAACAGCGCGATCGGCTCGCCGCGGTTCAAATCGACCACGCAGACGCCGCATGTGCGTTCCTCGGCGGCCAGGCGCTCGGTGATCGGGATGCCGCTGAACACGGCCGTCTCACGCACCTGCGAGAGCCCGACGAACGCGAGGTTGCCGACGAAGTCGACCCCCCGCGTGAAGCCGGGCGTCGAGGCGACGACCTGGTACTTGCCGGTATCGGGGTCCAGGAACCCGATCGTGCCGGCGCCCGACTCGCACACCCACAGCCGCCCGCCGTACCATCGCGGCGAGTGCGGCATCGACAGCCCTTGCGCGAGGATCTCGCCGCTGCCGACGTCCATCACGATCCCGCCCTTGGCCTTGTCGGCCCGCCAGCCGGCCGGGGCGTCGGTCCGGCCCAGCGCGGTCACGTACTTCGGGCGGCCGTCAACCATGCCGAGCCCGTTCAGGTGGCAACGATCGGTCGGCTCGAGCGCCGAGACGAAGGGCGGCCGCCACCTCGGCGTGAAGCTCGCCGTGCGGTCGATCGTGCACAGGCAGGAGAACCGGGTGTTGACGACCCAGAGCTGCTCGCCGGTCCCCCAGGCCATCTCGTGGATCTGGATGTTCCCGGTGACGTGGCAGTCGCGGGGCAAGAAGCAGGCGTCGTGCCGGCCGGGGGGCTGGAGCTTGGCGGTCACGGCCGGGACGTCAACGTACTCCCAGACCTGCACGGTCGTGCCGATGGCCAGGCGATCGCCGTGGAGCGCCAGGCCCATCGGCGCCTGGAAGGTGCGGAAGTGGGTATTCAGGTGGTCACCCTCGTCGCGGACCATCACCAGCTTGCCCGCCTGATAGGTGGTGACCAGCAGCGAGCCGCCCAGCGCCCGCAAGAGCGCGGGGAAGTTGGGCGTATGCACGGCCCGCAGCGAGGTCGAGACCGGCGGCGGAACGGCGGCGGCGGCAGCGGCGGCGTCATCGGGCGCGGGTCCGGCTTCGGACGCTTCTGGCGTGTCAGTCATGCGATGTCTCTCGGGGCTGGTCCTGGGGTTACTGGTCACTCGGGTACAGCACGGGGAACGGCAATTCGCCCGACGGGGAATTGGGACTGTTCCGGACTCCCCTCGAATGTCTCCATCCTATCCCGCGGCGCCGGCCGGTCCGATGCAGTGGTCCCCGGCCCGGTTGACTTTGCCGATCCGGGGGCGTCTACTGACGCGCGTTGCCCTGACCACCCGGGGGGATTCACCATGTCGCAGGCGATCGATCGTCGGATGTTCACAAAGGCCGCCGTGACGGCGGCGACCGCGGCCGGACTCGCCCCGGGCAGCGTGCTGGGGGCCAACGAGCGCGTCCGGCTGGGCTTCATCGGGGTCGGCAATCGGGGCTGCCAGCTCCTGAAGGGCTTCCTGGCGCACGCCGACGCCCAGGTCGTCGCCCTGTGCGACGTGTACGAGCCGTACCTGTACGGCGACCGCGACCGGATCGACGCCCGGTTCGCCGGGCTGGGTGGCCGCCTGCCGCGGATGCCGCGGGTCGAGGGCGAGGTCGCGCGGGTCAAGGACTTCCGCGCCGTCCTGGACCGCAAGGATATCGACGCCGTGGTGATCGCCACGCCCGACCACTGGCACGCGATCCAGATGATTGCCGCCTGCCGGGCGGGGAAGGACGTCTACGTCGAGAAGCCGCTGTCGGCCACGGTCGTCGAGGGCCGCGCCATGGTCGACGCGGCGCGGAAGCACGACCGGATCGTCCAGGTCGGCACGCACCGCCGCTCGTCGCGGATGTACGCGAGGCTCGCCGAGTCGGTGCACTCCGGAGGCGCTGGGGAAGGTCACGGTGGCGCGGGCGGCGTTCGCCAGCAACATGACGCCGGCCGGGATCGGCCATGCGCCCGACTCGCCGCCGCCGCCGGGCCTCGATTGGGACCTCTGGCTCGGCCCGCGGCCCGACCGGCCGTTCCGCACGACGATCATGCCGTACAAGTTCCGCTGGTGGAGTCTCTACTCGTCGCAGATCGCCAACTGGGGCGTGCACTACTTCGACATCATCCGCTGGTTGACCGGCGAGCTGGCACCGTCGAGCGTCACGACGCACGGCGGCCGGTTCGCCGTGGCGGACGACCGCACGATCCCGGACACCTCCGAGACGATCTTCGAGCACGCCTCGGGGATGCTGACGTGCTTCAGCATTCACGAGGCGAACGGCCAGCCGATGCTGGCCCGGGGCGCCGAGGTCGAGCTGCGGGGGACGATCGGGACGGCGTACGCGAACATCAACGGCTACGAGATCGTGCCCGAGCGCGGCGGGGCCTTCCAGGACCCGAAGCCGCGTCGCAAGGGCGAGATCGTCAAGGCCGACGACGGCGACCTCGACAGCCAGGCGGCCCGCGACTTCCTCGACGCCGTCAAGGCCCGCCGCCGGCCGGCCGCCGACATCGAGGAGGGCCACCGCTCGACGACGTTCGCCCACCTGGCGAACATCGCGCTGGCGACCCGCAAGCGGCTCGACTGGGACGCGCAGGCCGAGCGGTTCGTCGGCTGCGACGAGGCCAACGCAGCTCCTGCACTACGAGTACCGCAAGCCCTGGTCGCTGGCCTGAGTCGGCCCGGAACCGGGCGGGTCGGTCTACTGCTTGACGGTGGGACCGCCGTCCGTGCTCGAGTCGGGAACGGCAATGCCGCCCTCGACGCTCGTCGTGGCGACGACCGGGGCAGGGTCGGGCTTGAGCCGCCATGACGACCGTGGCCGCGAATCCGGCTCGCTGACCACGACGCGTGAGGACCCGCGCGGGCCGACGACCGTGGCCGCGGCGGGCGCGACGTCCGACGAGGACGTGCCGCCCTCGATCACCTCGGTGGGCGGCTCGCCGCCGGTGTTGATCGGGACCGACGGGGCCGGGACGACCGGCACGCAGGCCGGTGCGCCGGTGCCGTAGTAGAAGTAGTACGGCGGCTGCTGGCAGCCCCAGCCGGTGAGCGTCAGCCCGAGCAGCGGCAGGGACCTGAGTAACCATCGGCGGCGTGGCGGCGGGATCCGGGCGTCTCTCATGACACTTACGTCCTCGAGTCCGTAGTGCGGCAGTCCTCGGTGAGCCTCGTGCTGCCGAGCATGGTCCGATCGATCGAGCCGGGGGCGTGCAGGACCGGTGCGGGTCGTCCGCGAGCGTCATCGAGGTGCGGTCGCAGTGAAGTGTGCAGGGGCCGACCCGCGGTCCCGTTGCCCCAGGCGGCCGGACTTTAATCGAAACCGCCGGGCGGGCCAATCCCAGTTCGAGCCCGAGTGTCTTGAGCCCGACGACCGGCCACCTCCGCGACGCGGCGGGGTCGGGGCGCGTCAGAACAGCGAGAGCTGCCTCGGTCCCGGCGGCTGGAATGCGGCCGGCGAGACCGGCCAGGGCTGCTGGTTGAGCCCGGCCCGTCGCGCCGAGGCCCGGAACAGCCGCTCGATCATCGCGACGTGCGGCCCCTCGCCGCCCATGCGCAGGCCGAACTGGGCCTCGTTGAGCTTGCCCCCGCGCATCGCGCGGATGCGCTCGAGCACCTTGTCCTTGCGGTCGGGATAGTGCCGCTCCAGCCAGTCCTGGAGGAGCGGGGCCACCGCCATCGGCAGGCGCACCAGGGTAAAGCCGGCGTGGCGTGCCCCGGCCTCGGCGGCGGCCCGCAGGATCGCCGGCATCTCGTGCTCGGTCAGGCCGGGGATGATCGGCGCGACCATCACGCCGGTCGGGATCCCCGCCTCGGTCAGCCGGGCGATCGCCTCCAGTCGCCCGGCCGGCCGGGTTGTCCGCGGCTCGAGGCGCCCGGCCAGCTCGGCGTCGAGCGACGTGATCGACAGGAACACCCCGGCCGCGTTGTGGCGTGCCAGCTCGGCCAGGATGTCGATGTCGCGGGTCACCAGCCGGTTCTTGGTGATGATCGACACCGCCTGCCGGAACTCGGCCAGTACCTCCAGGCAGCGCCGGGTGAGCTTCAGCTCGCGCTCGAGCGGCTGGTAGGCGTCGGTCACCCCGCTCATTGCCAGCACCCTGGGCTTCCACCTCGGCGATGCCAGCTCGGCCCGCAAGAGCGCGGCGCGTCCTCCTTGACGAGGATCCGCGTCTCGAAGTCGAGTCCCGCCGAGTAGCCCAGGAACTCGTGTGTTATGCGAGCATAGCAATATATGCAACCGTGCTCGCAGCCGCGATACGGGTTGATGCTGACCTCGAAGCCGACATCCGGGCTGTTGTTCTCGGCGATGATGGTGCGCGACCGATCGGGCAGGTACTCGGTCCGCGGCCGGCCGAGCGACGCCAGGTATTCCTCGTCCTGCTCGACCTGGTCGAGCTCGAGCTCGCGGTGCGTTGACTCGAAGCGATTGCCCGGGTTGAAGCCCGCCCCGCGTCCCTTCGGCGCGGGGGCATCGGATCGGCTCATGACGCACGCCCCCTTCCGGCCTCGCAATCTGATCGGGGCCGATCCCGATCGACCCCGAGCGCATAGTATACATCCGATCAAGTTCGGTGGCCAGGCGCGACCGGTGGGGCCGGGTCGAAATCGGGTCGGGTCGTGCGGTGGGGCGGATCATGGGTTCGACGCCTCCACGGGATTGACGACGCGGCCGGCGAAGAGGATCGCGCCCGATCGTGTATCGCGGACCAGGTAGAAGAAGGGGTGGTCCACGACGACGACTGGCGGTTCAACGCTAAAGGCGTCGGCGCCGACGAAGGCGGTGGACGCGGCCGCTTCGAGGCCACGTTCGTTGACGTCGATCAAGGTGTCGTGCCGCGCTCCCACGAGGTACAGGTCGTTGCGCTTGCCGTTCATTCCCGAGAAGTCGGCGCGTTTGCGGTCGAAGGCGACGGCGATGCCGAGCCTCTCGAACGCCGGCCTGAGGCCGAGCGATGCCCGCAGGCGGAATCGCGGCATCTTGAGCTCGATGTCGTCGGGACGCGTGAGCTTGGGCCAGACCGCCTCGAGGGTCTCGGGCGTGAGGGTCGATTCCAGCGTGCCCAGGCCGTCGTCGTCCTTCGGCAGGAAAACGACCAGTGCGAACGCGCCGTCGCCGCAGGGCAGTGAGACGACCCGGTATGAGCCGAGGTCGGCGTAGCCCATGATCTGGCTGTAGGAGCTTTGTGACATCATTCGCACCGCGACGGACCGCGACTGCGAGACGCGGAAGGTTGCGTCATGGGTGAGGCGCTCGAGAAAGCCTTCGACCCAGTTCGCCCGGAAATACAGGGCCGAGGTCAGGACCATCTTCGTCGGCGGCTTCACGGATTCGGGCGAGACGGCGCCCGAGATCTTGCCGCCGGTCCGTTCGCCGATCCAGGCGTTGATCGTCCGCGCGGCGCCGTCGGCATCGCGCGAGAAGTCGAGCCGGCACTCGTCGTCCACGGCGAACACGTCGCGAAGCGTGCGGCGATAGTCCTCGGCGAACCGGTAGTCGCTTTGGAACCACACGGCATCGGCCAGGCGGACCTGGTACGACGCCGCCGGTCCGTCGGCGTTGAGGTCGCGGACGAAGGCGGCCAGGCCGCCGTCGGTGAGGTCGTCGGTGCGGCGGAAGACGCGCTTGATCTCGTCGGCCGTCTCGCCCCGGCGCCGGCGAGCAGCATCGCCAGGCCGGCGGTCAGGCTCGCGGGAGCGATCAGGAGATTCCCCGGCCGGTCGCGCATCACCCTGTAGAGGTCGAGCGCGAAGGCGTTATTCGCCCGCACGATGGCCGGGAGGTCCTTGCGGTCGAACTCCGCCGGTCGGTGGATCGGCATCGCGACGGGTGCGGCCGGCTTCGCCAGCCTGCCGGACGGCTCGGCACGCGGGCGGGGCGACGTGTCGGGCGGCGGTCCGCAGCCGGCGAGGGCGGCCGATGCCGTGAGCGCCAGGGCGAGGCGACGGAGCCGATCCGGGCGGCCGATGTGCGCCCGTGCGATCGCCTCCGGTTGGGCTGGCTGGCGGCGGAACGCTCGGAGTAAGCTTGGTCGAGCCGCGTGGTGAAGTTCCTGCCGGAGCGGAGGTCGCCGATGCCTCGCGTCGTCGCGAACGTTGCTCGTGTCTCCCGGATGGCGGCCGCCGTGCTCCTGGCCGTCTCGGCATCGAGCGATGCCCGGGCCGACGAGCCGAAGGCCCTGGCGCCTGGCGGGCAGATCGTCATCTATGCCCAGCTCGAGGCGAAGGACCAGCCCCACGGCGAGGAGTGGGGGCTGTACCTGGTCGACCTGGGCACCGAAGCCTGGACGAAGCTGGACAGTGTCCCGATGCGAAACGGCATCCCGGAGCTGGCGAGGTTTCGGGTCTCGCCCGACCGGCGGCGCATCGCGTTCAACGACTTCCGCAGGAACACGACGTTCGCGAGTGAGAACTCGGTCTGGGTGCGGGATCTCCGCGAGGGCGCCGAGGCGCGGAAGATCAGCGACATCGGCGGGCGGCCAATGTGGGCGGCCGACGGCAAGCACCTGCTGGTCGTCGAAGCGAAAGGCCACGATCCCGGCCGTCCGGACGGGCCCATCCGGTTCGCGACCTGGATGATCGACGACGACGGCTCGCACGCCGTACGCTTGCCGGTTCCCGAGGCCGACATGGTCGCGGACTGGTCGCCCGACGGGCGGTGGCTCGTGACGTACGCACCGATCCCCGGCGATGGAGGAGAGGCCGGGTACGCAAATTTCGTGATGCACCCGGACGGCACGGGCCGTCGCCATCTCCCCGGGCCTGGCGTCGGCGTATTCCCGCGATTCTCGCCCGACAGCCAGCGGATCGCCTACTGCACCCGGGGCAAGGATACCGCGACCATCCAGGGCAAGAGCCTCTGGATCGTGGGAGTCGATGGCAAGGACCGGCGGCTGATCTTCCATGAGCCCGAGTCCGTCTTCCTGGACGGTTCCATCGCCTGGTCGCCCGAGGGACGGCGCCTGGCCATGGTCCGCTCGACCTGGACCAAGGTCAGGGAAGGGGTCGTGACCCCCAGGGATCCGAGGCTCTGCGTCATCCACGTCGACGACCGCAAGATGGAGACCGTGCGTCATCGCCGCGCGACGCTGCTCGGGCATCCCGAGTGGCGATGAGGTCGCAAGGCGGCGAGGGGCGGTCATTGGTGGCGTCCTCATGAGGTAGTCGGTGTTCGGTGGGCTGGGAGTAGTGACAAGTGGTCAGTGGTCTGCGAGTAGTGGTCGGTGCTCAGTGGTCAGTGAAGAGGGCGATCGGACCGAGGTTTGGCTGCTCGGTCACCTGGGTCTTGCGCACTCACTGAATTCTCCGCTCCGCCATTTTGTGTTCACTGACCACTGACCACTGACCACTTTGTCTTCACTGACCACTGAGCTAGGCTGGCGTCGCGATCAAGCTCCGGATCACGAGATCACCTCGATCGGCCGGCTGCGCCCAGATGCATGAAGGACATCCACGCGGGCGGGTCGCGAGCCAGGGTGTCCTTTGTCGTCGGGTCGTGTTGCCTGGGCATTGTCGACATCCCCCGCACGAAAGCCTGGATCGCACGTTTTCACAATTCACTCGGCCAGCTTCACCTGAACCCGCCGCCCATCATGCCGCCGCCCATTCCGCCCATGCCGCCGCCCATCTCCATGCGCTGGAGCCGCCGCTCGATGCCCTTGCTCCGGGCGGGATGAAGGACGTCCTCGCCCTCGCCCCGCCGGGATTGCCCGGCCGCGCGGGCACGGCCGAGCGCGGTGCGGTCCTCGTCCTGTTCGGCCGGTGAGCGATGGAGGGCGTAGCGACCCGTACCGGAGCGGGCGACAACGGTGAGGCGGCCGTCGACCGCGTCGGCCACGTAGACGCCGCGGAGGTCGGTCTCGCCCCGCCGGACCATCGGCCCGCGCGAGCCGATGACCTTGACCTGCACCCGGCCACGCCGCGTCCGGTCGCCCTGTCGCGGACGACGACCCGGATTCGACCCGAGTCGGGTGACGGCGTGACCTCCAGCTCCATCGGGGTGAGCACCGCCAGGCCCGAGGCGAACTGGTCGTCGCCGCGAAGGATCACGAGGTACGGCGCCCTCGGCGTCCACCGGCAGCTCGACGCGGCGAACCTGGTTGGTCGCGTCGATGGCGCCCGGGCCCTGGGCCAGGACGACCCGCGACTGGTGGACCGGCCGGATGCCGGCCAGGTCGCCGGCCCCGTTCGCGGCCATGTCGTCCACGCCGGTGAACAGCCGGAGCAGATCGACCGGGTAGACGCGGACATCCAGCTCGGCGAGGTTGCGGTGCGTGACATCCAGCGCGAGCCGGAACCGGCCGGTTCCGTCTCCCGGGGGAAGACCGCCGCGAGCCGGGCGGATCACGGTGACCTCGGGAACACCCAGCGACTTCGCCGTGAGGGCCGCGACGGCGTCCTCGGCGTCGGGGACCTTGCCGACGAGGGTTCGGTAGTAGGCCACGGCCTCGGTCAGCTCGAGCCGGGCCTCGTGGATCCGGCCGAGCAGGGCGACCGACTGGCTCGTCACGGCGGCCGCCTCGGGCGACGGGTCGGGCGGGTGTGTCGTGGGAAAGGCGATCTCCTTGGCCGTGGCGATGGCGCGGTCGAGCTGACCCTGGTGGAAGTAGCCGAGTGCCTCGCTGTAGCGGAAGCGGTCGCGGAGGGGACTCGCCGGGCGGATCCGCGCGAATCGCTCGGCGATCCGGATCATCCCGGCGCGGTCGCCCAGGTCGAACAGGTCGGCCGCCAGGGCCAGACCGGCCTCGTCGGCCAGCGGGCTGCCGGGCGATCGCCAGGAAGGTCTCGGTCAACCGCTTCGCCTGGCGGAGCCGCTCGTCGCGCGACGGCCCGGCCGGCTCGGCGCGGCGCGGCTTGCCTCGTCTTGTGGGCGGGTCGATGGCGTGCCGGCGATCACCTGCGCCAGGGCGAAGAGGTCGGAATCCACGGTCGGAGCCGCCGGGCGACTCGCGCCAGAGCTTCAGCAGGAGCGCGATGCCTTCCAGGTCGCGGCCCCGCTGGCGCAGCAGCTCGCCCACCCGGGCGTCCTCGAGGAAGCTGGCCTCGGCCAGCGCGGTCCAGCCGAGGTAGGCGCGCTCGAACTCGCCGATCTCGGCATACGCGCGGCCGATCGCCAGCAGCGTCTCGAAGGCGATCACGAGCTCGGGCGCCTTCTCGCGGACGATCTCGAAGTCGCGGACGATCCGGCGGGCGTCGTGCCGCGCCAGGTTGACGTACAGCAGCATCCGCGCCGTGTCCTTGAGGACATCGTCGCGCAGCGAGTAGCCCTCGAACAGCGACTCTAGCGGCGGCGACGCGTCGGCCAGGCGGCCGGCGTCGAAGAGGCGCTTGCCGCGGTCGAACAGCTCGTCGGGGGTCGGCCGGTAGATGTCGGTCGTCGCCGCGCCCGGGGCCAGCACCGCCAGGTCGCCCGGGGCTCCGAAGTCGCCGCGGCCCGGGTCGTCGGCGCCTCGGACCGCGGTGGGCAGGACGCGATAGCGGCCCGGCATGTCGCCGCGCAGCTCGTAGCCGAACGTCACCCGCGCGGGACCGGCCGGGACGAAGACGGTGAGCAGCCCGTCGGAGGCGATCGTGTACATCGTGAACCCCGATGTCACCGAGCCCGGAACGAGGCTGGTGCCGGCCGGAAGGTACTCGTGGATCACGACGGGCTCGCCCGTGCCGGCGCGTCCGACCGTGCCGCGATCGGCCTCGACCTCGACATGGACCCGGGCGCCGCGGGCGACCTGCGTCGCGCGGTTCTCGAATGGGCGTGGCGTTGACCGCCTTGCTGAAGCCGGTCTCCAGCGGCCGGCCGTCGAGCTCGGGCGGCACAGCCAGGTAGACGCGGCGGCGGACGACCGCGGATGGACCGCCAGCGGCCTGGCCCCGTCCGGCCGGAGCGGCCGGTGCCCGCTCGGCGGCGAAGTCGCGGGTGATGCCGGAGAGCGTGACGGCGTACCCGAAGCTGCCGCGGCCCTCGATGACGAACGCCACGCGGTTCTCGCCGCCCGGCCTGAGCAGCCGGCGGGGCACGCGATCTCGCGGCCCGTCGCGGTGCCCTGGACCTCGGTGCGGAAGACCTCGGCGTCGTTGACCGTCGACGACGAGCCGATAGCGATCCTCGCCGCCGCGATCCTCGCCGGGCGCCGAGGCGAGTGCCTGCAAGGCCAGGCCCCGGGCCTCGGAGGGGAGCCAGCCGTTGCCGACGCGATGCGCCAGCAGCCAGGCGCGGGCCGCCCGACGCCTCGACGGCGGCGGGCCGGACGCGGGCGAACGCCAGCGCGGCCAGTCGCGGTGGTCTCGACGCCCGTTCCCGGCGCGTTGCCGCCGGCCACCAGGCCGTCGGTCCAGTAGCGTAGCGGCGGCCGGCCGGGGCCGGTCGGCTCGGTCCGGCGCGGGCGGCCAGCGTGTCGAGCACCTCGTCGGCCGTCCCCGCGTGGTCGAGCCGCAGCAGGGTCATGGCCAGTAGGGCGAGCGTCCGGTCGGAGAGCACCTGCCGGTTGCGCAGCAGGGCGTTGACCGACTCGAACCGCGCCCTGTTCCGCAGGGCCAGGGCGTGCAACACCTCGGCGCGGGCGGTCAACTCGCCGGCATCGAGGCCCGCCAGCGCCTGCTCGAGGTACTTCGTCGCCTGGTCCAGCACCGAGGGGTCGGCGCCCTGGCCCAGCGCCTCGGCCGCGGTGAGCGCCCAGACCACCCGCGCCGTCGCGAGCAGGTCGCCCCGGGGCTGGGTCGAGTCGTCCCCCGGACGCCGCGGCGATCGGGACCCATGGCCAGCTTCCGTCCGGGTTCTGGGCCGAGACCAGCTCGGTGACCCGCCCGGCGATCCGCGACGAGAGCCGCGACGCGGCATCCGACTCGCGGGCCGGTGCGTCGCGCAGGGCCGACAGGGCGGCCGACGCGCCCAGCAGGTCGCTCGCCCGCTCGAGCGTCGTCCCCTCGGGCATGCAGCCCAGGTCGGGGCGTTGTGTGAAGCCGGCGGCTGAGTCGTCCAGCGCCAGCTCGACGAGCATCCGGTCGGCGCGGGGCGACAGCGCGATCCGCATCTCGGGGTTCTCGTACCGCCGCCCCGGCGGCAGCGTGACGAACACCGTGGCGTTGTCGCTCGACCGTCCCGACGCGGTGGCGAACACCGGCAGGCCCCACGCCCGCACGGGGACCGTGACGGTCACGCGATCGACAACTCTCGCGGCCTCGAGACCCGCGGTGGCTGTCGCCGACAATTGCACTCGATCGGTGCCCGGGACGCGGAAGGCGTCGAGCAACACCTCGGTCACGCCGCCCTCGGCCAGGTTGACCTCCGTCGGGAAAACCTCGGTGCGGCCGTCGGCGAGGACCTCGAGCACGACCCGCGCCGAGCCCTTGATACCCGGGTGGTGGACCCGGGCCGGCAGCCGCGGCTCGTCACCCTCGGTGAGGATGCTGGGCGCCCTCAGCTCGACGTGGAACGGCTTGCGGATCGACAGGACCGAGGTCGCGTCGCCGACCAGCGTCTCCTGGCCCGTCACCCCCAGCGCGGCCAGGCGGTACTCGGCCAGCGCCGAGGGGCGCGGAACGTCACCCGGGCGCGGCCGGTCGCATCGGTGACGACCGACGGGTTCCAGTACGCCGTCTCGACGACCGCCGCGCGGTCCTCGGGCTGCTTGATGGGGGCGGCCTCGGCCGGCGACCTCGCAACGTCAACCGGGG
Source organism: uncultured Planctomycetota bacterium (assembly GCA_963771445.1). Classification (GTDB taxonomy): domain Bacteria; phylum Planctomycetota; class Planctomycetia; order Isosphaerales; family Isosphaeraceae; genus JAKAUH01. The sequence continues at coordinate 879,293 of CAVYTQ010000014.1, forward strand.
CGCTGCCGGAGCGGCCTGGGCCCTGGCGTCGGCCGCCGCCTGCGGGCTCTGAGCCGGTCCGCGGCCACCGCCACCCATGCCAGCCATGCCGCCGCCCATCAGGCCCGTGGCCCCGCGTTGGGGTTGCACGCCCGGATCGGACTCGACGGCCAGGGCATCGCCGAGCGCCTCGTCCTCCGAGGCCTGCGAGGTGATCATGACGACGCCGTCCTCGACCTTGTAGGTCAGGCCAAGCTGCTTGAGCATCAGCCGCAGCGACGTCCGGAGTGGGACGCCTTCCAGATCGAGTTGCACGGTCGAGTTCATGCTGCGCTCTCGGCCTCCTGGAGCCCGATCGGGTCGACGTAGATCGGCAGGGCGGGATGCTTGTCGGTGGCTGTCGCCTGCTTGATGTACTTGAGCACGTCGTCGAGCGACGTCTCGGCCGCGAATGGCATCCGGATCGGCTCGTCCAGGATGGCGAGGGCCGCGCGGTTGCGGGCCTCCTTCGACGCGGCGGACGGATCGTGCTCGCCACTTGCCTGAGGGCGGTCGCGCGGGTCGACCGACGCCGCCGCCGAACACGAAGCCGCCGCCGTCGAGCGCGGCGGCGCGTCGATCGACCGCGGACGGCGTGACCCACCCGTGCCGTTGACCCTCGTCGAGGCGGCCCTCGGAGCATAGCGGAACGTGTTCGTCGCCCGGGTCGCGAACGCGCCCGAGCGGACCATGTTGTTGAATGTCGGCCGGATCGGCGGCAACCGATCGCCGAAGCGGGCGAGCAGGGCGCGGTCGACCATCGCCAGCGAGAGCTCGGCGGCGACCGGCCGGCCGAGCTGGTCGCGTGTCGTGACCTCGAGCTCGACCGGCTCGCCAGGGCCGACGACCGGCCGCGCAGGGGTGACCATGATCCGCAGGTCGCGGTCATACGCCAGGTCCAGCCGCGACTCGTCCAGCGCCGCGGCCGGCCATCCGCGCGGCCGTCAGGGTGACCGTGGGGAACTCGTCGCCCTGCACGTCCCAGGCGATCGCGTTGTCGCCGTCCTTGACCGCGACGAGGCGGTACTTGAGGATGCGATCGGCCTCCCAGGCGACGAGCGCGGTGCCGGCCGCGCCGCGGCTGTGCAGGTTGACGCTGGCCTGCTCGCCGACCTTGAAGCGCAGGCGGTCCGAGAGCAACCGCAGCCGGTCGACGTCCTTCGAGCCCGAGATCATCACGGACCGCTCGGCGATCACCGGGTTGCCCGAGCGGTCGGTGCCGCTCAGCCGCAGGACATACGGTCCGCCCTCGTCGTCATCGACCTTCACCGTGACCGAGCCCTCGCCGGTGGCGGGGTCGGTCGTCAGGGGCAGACGCGCGACCTCGCGCTCGGCGACTGCGCCGGGACGGTCGATGCCGGCTCGCTACCGCTGTCCTGGTTGACGAAGCTGGGCCGCTCGGCGACCTGCTTGACCACGGCGACGAAGAGCGTCCGGCCGATCGGCCGGCCGGTCGCATCGCGGGTGACGGCCCGCAGCGGGAACGGCTCGCCGGCTGAGGTAGACCGACCTCGTCGTGCTCGGGCTCGATCGAGAACCCGACGAACGGCCAGCGCGGCGACAGCGGAGGCCTCGACCTCGTCCTCGGTCAACCGGGCGACGATCCGGAGCGAGCGGGCCTCGGCGAAAGCCCTCGGTCGGCATCGTGAAAGCGAACCGGCCCGCGGCGTCGGTCTGGCCGCGGAGGGTCCGGCCGTCGGGGAGCGTGACGTCGATCGGCCGGCCGGCCATCGGGCGTTCCGTCGGGATAGCGGGCGGACGCGTGGCCCGAGATCGTCTCGCCGCGGAAGAAGACGGTCCGCGGCAGCTCGACGGACAGCTCGGCCTTCGCCAGGCGGTACGCCTGGACCTCGAACGAGCCGGCGAACTCGCTGCCGCCGGGACGGATAGACGTGAATGCGATACGTCCCGACCGCCGCGGCGGTGTCGAGCGGGAGCTCGGCGTGGAACGTGCCGAACGGCGAGGTCGCGACCGAGCGGCCGACGATCCGCCGCCCCCGGCTGTCGAAGACCTCGAAGCGATACGACGTCCCGGCGTCGGCGGCGAACTGGCCGTCGCGGACCTCGCGGACGATCCCCCGCAGCCCGACGCGATTCCCCGGCCGGTACGCCGGGCGATCGGTGTAGATCAGGGCGCGCGGCATGATCCCCTGCGCGACGGTGTCGGGCAGCGTCAGGCCCGTGGCGGCGACATGCGGGCCGTCCTGGACCAGGTACTCAACCTGCGATCGCTGGCTCCTCGGCCTGGGCCAGCCGGCCAGCAGCACGCCGTCGGGCCCCGTTTTGCCCGTCAGGATGATCCCGCTGTTGTCGGCGGCCATGACCGACGCGCCGGCGCGGGCCTTGCCGGTCTTCGGGTCCTGCGCGAACACGAGCACCTGGTCGCGCGACGCCTTGACGATCGCCTCGACGTCCGTGACGAGCACCAGCGTTACCGCATGGATCGACGCCTCATCGCCGACCTTGACGACCCAGGCGCCCGTCGCCTGCGAGCGGCTTCAGCGGGACCAGCCGCTCGACCGGGACGTACTTCGCGGCGCCGGGGATCGACTCGGTCCAGGTGTGCTCGGGCGCCACCAGGTCGATCGCGAGCGACTCGACCCCGCCCAGGCGGTGCTTCTTGCGGAAGTAGTCCTCGGCGTCGAGGCGATAGGCCGAGAACGTCAGCGTATTGATGTTGCGCGTCGTGACCCGGAGCGCCGGGACCTCGCCCGAGCGGTAGAGTCCGCGGCGTGACGACGACGAGCGACCGCGACTCGAGGACGGCGATCCGTTCGTTCGCCTTCGACTGCCAGGGCTCTCTCTTGACGCGTGCGAAGGTGCTCGATGGCACGCGCGGGGTCGGCCTTCTTCTCCTCGAAGACGCGGGCGATCTCCCAGTGCGGGCGGGCGGACTCGGCATCGGCGGGGAAGCGGGCGATCAGGCCCTCCCAGGCGGCGATGGCGCGATCGACCTGGCCCTCGGCGAGGAGGCTGCGGCCGTTGCGGAACAGGGCAAGAGGAACGCGCGGATCCAGCGGGTTGCGGGCGACGAACGCCTCGCGTGCCGCGCGGGCCTGCTCGAACCGGCCGCGGCGGTCGTGATCGTCGGCGACGGCGAGCTCGATGTCGAGGATCGCGCGCTGGGCGTCGGCGAGCTGCGGGCCGCTGGGGAAGCGGTCGACATAGCGGGCGAAGGCGGCCGACGCCTCGGCCAGCTTCCCCTGTGCCTGGAGGATGCCGCCGACCTGGAACGTGGCCTGCGCGGCGAGCTCGGCCTGGCGGCGGCGGGCCTGGGGCGTCTCGGCGCGATAGCCCTGGCCGTCGAGGAACGCGCGGAAGGCGTCGAGCGCCTGCTGGCTCAGGCCGCCCTGGAGCTCGCGTCGGCGATCTGGTAGGCGGCCTCGACGGCCAGCTCGTGGCCGGGCTCGGCGGCGAGGAACCTGCGAAACGCGGCGGCCGCCAGCCCGGCCCGCAGATCGCGCGATCTCGGCGCTCGGCTGCATCTCGTCGAGATACGACCGGCCGAGCTGGTACAGGCAGCGGGCGCGGAGGTCGCGGGCGGCCGGTTCCGTCCTCGCGGGTCCCTCGAGCCGCCGGGCCAGGTCGGTCCAGAGCGAGCGGGCCGACTCGTGCTTGCCCTCCTCCTGCTGCACCTCGGCGAGCTGGTAGCTGGCTTTCGACGCGCCGGGACTGCCGGGATGGTCGGCCAGGTACGCCCGCAGGTCGCTCGCCGCGCGCTCGAGGTTGCCCGCCGAGCGGCTGGCACGCGCCATGGCCAGGCGGATCCGCGCCGCGACTCGTCGCCGCGGGCCAGCCCGTGGGCGAGCTGCAGCAACGCGTAGGCAGGTTCGGGCTGGGGCTTCGATCAGCGGGTCGCCGGGCTCGAGCAGGCGGCGGGCGAAGTCCTCGACGAGGGCGGCCAGGCGGTCCTTCCGCGCGGGGGCCAGCAGCGCCTCGACCTCGGCGCGTGCGAGGCGCTCGGCGTCGGCGGGGTCCTTGCGCGCCAGCTCGACGCCCGCCAGCTCGCCGCGAAGCTTGCCCATCCAGGACGAGCCGGGAGACCCCGCCAGCGTTGCCCGCAACGCGGCCGCGGCCGCGTCGTACTTCCCGGCCCGCCTGAGCGCGATCCCCCGGACCCAGCCGAAGAACGCCCGGTCATCGGCCGACCGCGTCGCGTCGCGGCCGAGCGGCTCGAGCGCCCCGGCCGCCGCCGCAAACCGCGCTTCCTCCAGGTCGTCCAGGATCGCGGCCGGCAGCTCGGCGCGAATCGGCGCGACCGCCTCGCCCGGCCGGGTCGAGCTGACGTCCTGTGATTGCGCCGGCCTGACCGTCAGGACCATCACGGTTATCACAATCGATATCGCCAGCCGAAAGGTCGGGGCGAAGCGCGATCGGGTGCGCTCCTGAGTTCGCACGGTCAATCTCCCCCGTTGGAAAGGTTGGACGCTCCGACCCGAGCCACCCTGACAACACACACGCATGGGTCGGGAAGTCGCGTCGAGTGGGTCTGGCATCCAAACCCTTAGACGAGTGAACCGCCCTGCCAATTCTGTCGGGGACCGGAATCGGGGATGAGACATCTCCGAGGGTAAGCGCGCTGGGCCGATATCCAGGCTGCATTGGCGAATACACGCGATCACGCATGGCTTCGACGTGATTGGCTTCGTTTTGCCGGATTGCGGGGCACTCAACCGGCGGAATTGGGTTCGTTTTGCCATTTGCGGCGCCGAGCAGGGGGGCGATTGGGTTCGTTCGCGCGATTTTGGGGTGTCGTTGGTGCCTCGAGCGGCCGATCAGGGCGAGTTTGAATATGAAGAAATGGTGTAGATTGGCTTCGTTTCGGTGGTCAAAGGACTCTGGGCGGATTCCCATGAACGCACGATTGATAGAAGGCATCGGAGACGCGGTCCTGCCGGCGAGGACACCCCGGCAACCTAAGATAGACGACATGGTGACTGCTTGTATGCGAGATGGGCCATGCGGGCTCTTAACTAGTTTTGGGGTTCGCTCCATCGTTGCCTCGGCCGGGGGTGCATTGTCTGCAGATGGATCCTCCATAGATAAGATCAGCAAAACGGGGATCGAATTTGTGCAAATTTTCGCTTATGTTAAAGGTTTTCGGCGGGAACGCTCTGGGGAACCTGGGAAAGGACGGTGAGTCTAGAGAGACCGAGCTGGGGTGACCACGCGTTCGGCGAGTTGGCCCGGCTTCCCGAAGCTCGGCCAGGACCGGTAAGATGATGGGGCAGGCTCGGATTCATGTCCCTGCTTGCAAGGACTCGGGACGAGAAGAGGTGCCAGGGCGCCAATGGCCGAGGGCCGCATCCTAGGCGAACCTTGCCGAAGGGTTGAAAATGATCAAGTCGCTCAAGGTCACTGGTCTGAATCAACGCATGTCCTTCAACCTGTCGTTCCACGAGGACATCAACGTCATCACTGGCAAAAACGGCTCCGGGAAGACGACCGTCCTCAAGCTCCTGTGGTACGCGATTAGCGGCAATCTCGAACGCATCATCTCGGAGATTCCGTTCAAATCATTTGCTCTGCAAACCGACAATATCTCCCTCGGCATGGACATCCAGGCCAAGGCGAAGCATTCGATCGTGAAGGTCACTTACCAGATCGGCACCAGCGAGCCGCGGTCGTTCGAGCGACCACAGAATGGGGCTGCGATTTGGGAGGAGCTGGAACAGCTGAACCGACATCTGTCTCGTGCGACCGGCTCCTCGGTCTTTCTGCCAACTTTCCGTCGGATCGAGGGAGGATTCTCGATCTCAGCGCGTCAGGATGACTCGGGAGTTCGCTTCATGCGAGCCGGCAAGACGGCGACTTGGTCGAGTGCTTATGTCGTCGCAGACTCGAGCGGAATTCAACAAGCGATGAACCAGCTCTCGGAACGCCTGAGCGTTGGAGACCATCGTTTCGTCGCATCGATCTCGACCGACGACATCAATCGACTCTTGACCCTGAAATACGCCGAGATTTCGGAGAGGAATAATCGTCTCCACATGGAGCTCTCTCGTTCGATACTGGACCAGGTCGGCGCGCGGACGGGTGGTGAGCTGGCGCGACGCCAGCAGAGGGAAGGCGCTCACAACCCTGGAACAGATTGAGCGACAAGCTCAGCACGTGACCCGGGAAAGCGAAGCCATGTTGCGGCCGTTCACGGTCCTGTCCGAGCTGATTTCCAGGATCTTCCAGCACAAGGGCATCCAGCTCGCAGGCCCCGTGACTCTCGGTGAAGCTCATGAGGCGATCAACTCCGACGTCCTGTCGGCCGGAGAGAAGCAGATGCTGAGCTTCCTCTGCTACAATGCGTTCGCGAGTCGCTCGTGCATCTTCATCGACGAGCCCGAGATCAGCTTGCACGTCAACTGGCAGCGACTGCTCTTTCCGATCCTGCTCAAGCAATCTACGGGGAACCAGTTCATCGTCGCGACGCATTCGCCGTTCATCTATTCCAAATACGCTGACAAGGAGTTCGTGCTCGACCAGGACCGCGGAGACGAAGATGCCGACGCCGCCGATGATGGAGGAAGAGATCATCGCCTACCTCGGGAAAACCAGTTTGCCGACGTTGCTCGTTGAGGGAGAGGGCGATGCCGCCATCTACCGATGGCTCGAGGACCGGCTGGGGAGCTTCTCGGGGAGCGTTCTCTTCTGCTCGGGACGCAACTCGCTGATTTCGATCTACCGGAAACGAGCGACCTTCCCCCACGGAAAGCTCGTCTGGCTGGCCGACCTCGATATGTGGCGATTCTCGGCACCGCCGCCCGACCTCGGTGGGATCGTGTTCACCGCGGGGTACAGCATCGAGAACGACCTTTATGCCGGCTCGAGAATCGAGGACCTCCTCGGCGCCGACGAGCGAGTCCGGCACCAGCAATTGCTCACCATTGTCTGTCGGTGGTTCTCGTTCGAGGTCCAGGAATTCCTGGCGGGTCGCGAGGCCCAGGTTGCGCATCATATTGGCAAAGTGGTCGATCTGACAAACATGGAGATTCGACCCCTCTTTGCTCGGGAACGAGGCTACTCGGAACCCGATTCTTCCTTCGTGCAATCCATCCTGGACGAGTATGCGCTCAGTCTACGCGGCAAGACCCTCGTACAGGCCCTGGTCGCGCTCTTGAGTGATAAGCAACGGGCCTCGAAGTTCAGTCATGCCAACATCATTGAAATGTGCCTGAAGCTCCATCCGGATAATCGTTACATGGAGCGGATTCTCTCCGAAGCGCGACAACGGCTGCTTTAAATCTTCGGGCTGTTTGGAGCCGGTCTCGATGACGATCACGTTCGCGTGCCCTTTCTGCCTGGCGGACGGTTCCGCGGACGCCTCGGCGGCCGGCAAGGCGGTGCGTTGCAAGCAGTGCGGGCACCGGTTCTCGATCCCCGCGCACCGACCTCGATCCCGACGCGAGGGAGGCGAGGCCCGAGGTAGTCGAGAATCGCCAGCCGACCCCGGAGCGACGCCCAGCAGAATCGCGACGCCCGGCCGCGCAGCGCCCACCCGCCGACGAGCATCGGCCCGCCAGGGAGATTCAGGAAAGCGGGTACGCGGTCGTCGAACCGGTGCAGGAGAACGTCTTCACGCCGAGGATGGACGACGCGCCGGTGTTGCCGCCGGTGCGTCGCAGGAAGAAAAAGAAGAAGCTGTCGGCGTCGGAAGAGGTGGTTCAGGGCGTCAAGGAGCTGCTCGCGCCGGCGAAAGCCTGGTTGCCCCGGCTGGCCGTGTGCGTGGCCGTCTTCGCGGCCGTGATCGCCGGGATCGCGATGTTCGCTCCGGGAGGCGTCATCATCGCGGCGCGGGTGCTGATGGCGACGGGTAGCCTGATGATCCTGCTGGGCTTCGGAATCGGTGCCTATGGCGCGTGCAGCGAGGGCTTCATCCAGGGCTTCCTCTACCTGGTCATCCCCTGTTATTGCGCGTATTACTTCGTCACCCGGTGGGACGACCTGTGGATCTGGTTCGCCTGCATGACGGCGGGGGTCGGGCTGGCCTCGCTGGGGATCGAGATGACCCAGTGGGGCGCGGCGGCCGGGTGAGGAAGGACGCCGGGCGGCCGATCATATTACGGCATGATACGCGTGCCGACGACCGTATTCATCCGGAGCATGGCACGTCGGTGGCGGACGACGGCGTCGCGCTCGTGCCGGGCCACGACGTTATAGTCGCGCTGGGCGTCGATGTAATCGGCGGCGTCCGCCCGCCCGGCGCGTACCTGGCGGATGGCCTCGTCGCGGTGGCGGATGACGGCCGGGAGGATGCGCGTCTCGATCCGTTGTCGGGTCCGTCGGGCCGCCTGGAATTCGCCGAGCGCCCGGTCGAGCTCGTCGTCAACCTCCTGCTCGAGGGCGCGAAGCTGGGCGTGCATCTTGCTGACCTCGAGCCGGGCGCGCTGGATGTTGCCCTGGTTGCGATCGAAGAGCGGCAGCGGGGCGAACACCGACATCCCCCAGGTACCGACCGACCGCTCGCCCTGGTTGGTCTGTCCCACCTCGGAATTCCAGGTCTCGTAGAGGACGTAGGTGTCGCGGATACGGCGAGATTGCTCCATGCCGACCAGCGCCTGGGCACGACGGATGCTGATTCGCTGGGCATCCAGGTCGGGGCGGCAGGCGTGGGCCGTCTGGCGGAGGACGTCCACCGGAGGCGGCTCGACGTCGACGACGCGCAGGAAGCCGAAGGGCTCGATTCGCGGGGCATCTTCGGACGGGACGTCGATCAGGAGGGCCAGACTGCCGCGTGTCTGGCGGAGCCGCTCCTCGGCGTCCTCGAGCGCCAGCTCGGTCAGGTCGCGCTCGACGACCAGTCGCGAGGCGCCGAGCTCGTTGGCGTCGGCCGACCGGGCGCGGCGGATCGCGGCGTCGAGGTCCGCGAGGCCCGACCGCGCCGCCGCGAGAGCGGCCCGCGCCGCCAGGACGTCGACGAAGGCGGTTTGCAGCTCGTCGACCTTCTTGCGGACCTCGTCGCGGTATCGGGCGTCGATGACACCTTCGGAATTCTGCGCCACCCGCTCGCGAGCCTTGCGGCGACCCGTGAGGTCCAGGGGATAGCTGACGACGATCGGGAATTCCCGAACGCCGGGCCGGTCGTGGAAATGGCCGTACGGCACCCCGGAGGCGCCACCGAAGACGATCGGATTGGGGCGAAGCCCCGCGGTGAGGGTGTCGGCGCGGGCCTGGGGGATCTCGTGCGCCAGGGTCGCCAGGGCCCGGTTGCACTGGATCATCCGCGCGATGGCGGCGTCGAGCGTCAATCCGTCGCGAGGGCCGGGATCGTCGAGCTCCGAGGTCGCCGAATCGCGCGCATCCGCCTCGGCCGGCTCGGGCAGCACCGGGATCGGCGTACCCTGGACAGGCCGGCGGCCCCGCAACCGCGGCTCGATCGCCTCCTCCATCAGCGAGGGGTTCCGATCCATCTGGGACGACTCGCCCGGGTGGAGCCGCGACTCGAGCGGCCGGTGGAATGTCGCCTCCTCCAGCTTCCGCGCGTGCAATGAAGGGGGACTCTTCTCCTCCGGACGCTCCTCCACTCGCTCGACGCCCGGCAGGTGGAGCGTCTCGGACCGGCCCAGCAGCATCAGGTTGTCGATCAGGTCCTGCTGCGCATAAGCGGCGGTCGGCCCTGCCCAGGCGGCAAGCCCCAGGGCGATGATGATTCCTGTGAGAGACCGGCGCATATCACCCTCCACGGGTGCGCGCGCCCTTCAGCACGGGGATCGGTCGCAGCGGGAACTCCGCGTGAGCCAAAAAGGGGGATCGTGCCGGGGCCGTCAAGCACGCAGCCTTCAGGATCCGCCAGGATTATCGTAGAATGAGCCCGCCGATCGAAGCCGGCGTATCACGGCGCGACCGGCTACGCCCGGGATGGGGAGCGATCTTGCCTTGAGCCACGAGACCCTATCGACGCTCGAATGGGACGAGAACCCGCAGGGGGCTGCCACGGCCCCGGCCGCGACCCCGATCGGACGGGATCCGTTCGAGGGGTTGCCGAGGGTGTCGGGCCCGCAGGTCCGGCTGGAGCGCTGGCTGGCGGGGTGGACCCGCGACGGCCGGCTGCCGGCCTTCCTGGAGTGGCTCGAGGCAGGATGCGGCGGCGCGGTGGTCGTCGATCGGCCGGAGGTCTTCTGGCGTGCGTCGGGCCTGAACCGGCCGGGGATGATCGCACATCTCACCGCGCCCAGGCTGGCGACCCGGCTGGCCGTCGGCATCGAGAACGCCGTGGCGCACGCGGTCGTTGACCGGCTGCTGGGCTTCGACCGCGCGTTCGCCGAGACCCGAAACCAGTTGACCCCGGTCGAGTGGGGGATCTGGACGTTCCTGATCCTTCGCGTCCTGGACGGGATGGACGTGCGCCCGCCGTCGGGCGGCCGGCAGTCGCAGCCCGACGACGGCCTGGTGCGGCCGGGCGACGTGCGGCTCGACCGGGCAGGGCCCGACCCCTTCAATCCCGAGGGCCAGGGCGCACTGGTCACAGTGCGCTGGGGCGTGCGGGTCGGGAGCGTCGGCGGATCGGTCCGGCTCTGGATGCCCGAGAGACTGGCGCGGGCCGCGCCGCGAGCCGCCGTCGGCAGGCTCGTGGCTGGCGGCCATGACCGCGGGCGCGGCGGAACGTCCCGCGTCGCCCGCGGCGAGCTGGCCGGCTCGTGGCGGGCCGCGGCCGGGACCGTCACGATGTCGCAGGGCCTGAGGCGGCTGCGGGCGGGGGCCATCCTGACCATCGAGCGGACGGGTCTCTCCGGCCCACCCGCCAGCCTGGAGGGCTCGATCGACCTGGTCCTGGACCTGACCGGGTCGGAGGGACGATTCCGCATCCCGGCCCGGCCGATGGCCCACTCGGGCGCGCGGCTCCTCCGCATCGAGGGACCGCCGCGCCGCGAGCCCAATCCCCGCGAGCCGATCGAGGCGTCCACAAAGGGAGACCCGACGATGAGCAGCGCAACCACCGAACCGGGCAACCCCATCACCGAGGGGGCAGCCGAGGCGCTTCGACGTGCCCGTCACGCTGACGGTGGAGCTCGGCCGCGTGAACCTGACCCTGGGCCGGCTGGCCGAGCTCAAGCCGGGCGACGTGATCGAGCTGTCGCGTCAGGCCCGCGCCCCGGTCGAGCTGACCTCCAACGGCCGCCTCGTCGCCCGGGGCGAGCTGATCCTGATCGACACCGAGATGGGCGTGCGGGTGACGAGCGTTTTCGTGTGAGAAGGCTTGTAGCTCGTAGGGTGGGTCGAGCGAAGCGAGGCCCACCGATCTTCGGCGCCATGCCGGTGGGCCTTGCTCACCATACCGGTGGGTCTCACGCCTGCGGCGTTCGACCCACCCTACGACCTCTGCTCACACACTCTCTGAGGATGCGACCGCAGGCCGGAGCCGTCGCTCCACACCCAACCACGAGGATGGCGGAGGTCCATCACACCGGATAAACCACCTGGATCATCGACTGGAGTGCCAGGGTCTGGCAGCCGGCCAGGGCCGTCGTCGCGGCGAGGGCAGCCGGGCGGGGCGTGACGCGTTCGAGGCCGACGGCGGCGGCGATCAGGAACGGGGGCGTGTACAGCATCCAGAGCCGGGCGACCTCGCCCATGTTGCGGCCCGTGAGGTTGACGAGCACCAGGACGAGGAGCGTCAGCCAGACGGTGCGCGGCACCTCGCGGGGTTTCATCAGGCCGAGCGCGCACCCGACGATCGTCGGCAGGCCGATCGCGATGGCCAGCTCGATCGCGTTGGCCCAGAGCCAGAGTCCATAGGTCCGCGGGTACTCGTCGTAGAACCGCGCGTGGTGGTGCAGGTTCCAGCTCCAGACGACGAACGGATTGGCGCCCGTGATCAGCCATCCGGCCAGGATGAAGCTCAGGAACCCCGCGCCCACGGCCGCGATCCGCCCGATCCGTGCCCGGGGCACGATGCCGCGTTCGGTGGCGATCATGAGCGCGACGATCAGCCCGACCGGCAGGAAGGCGAGCGTGAACACCATGCCGAAGGCCATCACCAGGCCCGAGCCCGCGGCCAGGATCGCCGACGACGCAAGCGGGCGGCGCGACCGCACCGACCACGCCGCCAGCGCCCAGGCCATCGTCGACAGTAACGGATAGGTGGTATCGGCGCCCGGCTGGAACAGGATCGGCGCGGTCGCCGGCGGCCAGAGCGCGGCGGCCGACCACGCGACCCCCGCCGGCAGGGCCGAGCGCGCCAGCAGGTACAGCGGCACGACCGTCCCGGCGCAGGCCAGCAGGGTGATGATCGCCGTCGCGAACAGCGCGGCACGCTCGGGGGGACGGAGCGGGCGGCCGTCGGTCGGCTCGAGCGAGCGGAACGCCAGCCGGACCGTTTCCGGCATCGACGCGTTCAGCGACTGCACCATCGCCGGGTTTTGCTCCATCGTGCGGAGCAGGATGCACTGCGCGACGATCAGGCCGGGCGGGTGGGTGCCGATGTGCAGCGAGTCCTGGCCGCGAATCCAGGTCGGGTACTCGCGAAGGAACTGCCAGGGATGCTGCGCGGCACGGTCGCGGGCGATCTTGAAATAGCCGGTCGAGCCGGGCAGGTAATTCACATAGGCCCACTTGGTCAGGCCATAGCCATAGGGTGCGCCCAGGGTGATGGCGAGCTGCACGACGACCGAGGCGATGAACAAGAAGGCGAGCCAGATCGCCTCGACGCGAGCCGACGCGGGCTTGCCCAGCACCCGCGCCCGAGCGCCGCGAAGGCCGAGTAGACGCCCACGCCCGCGAGTCCCAGAGCGAGCAAGGGCCCGATGCGGGCGACGCCCGCGGGCAGGCGCAGCCACTGCCATTCGCCGCGGACGCCCAGCGGCATCCGACCGGTCGCGATTCCGACGGCCAGCCCGAGGACCAGCGCCGCCTGGATGGCCAGGATGAAGGCGAGTCTCCATCGCATGGGGACGATCTTAGCGATGATCCGCCCGTGCCGCGAGCCGACCCGGCGAAATCGGCACCGCGCGGTTGCGGCGAGGGTCCTGGCGTGGTTTCATCGTGGGTCGTGACCTTCCCTGCCCACCCCGCGGGCGCCGGCGCGCCGGATCGGTCGTAACGAATCGGCCAGGACCGTCGGCTGCGCGCATTGGACCGCACCGCCCGACCCGGCCGACGACGCGGAGGCCCGCCCGATGCACTTCAGCGACGAGGGGCCCGCAACCGGGGCACTGGAACCGCGTGGCGCCTGGTGGCGAGAGCTGACGCGCTATCAGTGGTTCGTCTTCATCGTCGCGTCGCTGGGCTGGCTGTTCGACACCATGGACCAGCAGCTCTTCAGCCTGGCCCGAGTGTCGGCGGTCCGCAGCCTGCTTCACGTGGAGACCGGCGACAGGTCGCAGCTCGCGCTGGTCGAGGCGTGGTCGGGCTACACCAACTCGATCTTCCTGCTCGGCTGGGGCACCGGGGGCATCATCTTCGGCATCCTGGGCGACCGCATCGGCCGGGTGAAGACGATGACCCTGACGATCCTGACCTACTCGGCCTTCACGGGGCTGAGCGCCCTCTCGAAGGGGGTCTGGGACTTCTCGCTCTGGCGGTTCCTGACCGGGCTCGGTGTGGGCGGGCAGCTCGCGGTGAGCGTCTCGCTGGTCGCCGAGGTCATGTCGGATCGGGCGCGGCCGATGGCGCTGGGGTCGCTCCAGGCACTCTCGGCAATCGGGAACATGATGGCGGCGGGGATCAGCATGATCCTGGGCCACATGCAGGAGGTGGGCCAGATCGAGAGCTCGTGGCGGGCGATGTTTCTGGTCGGGATGGGACCCGCGGTGCTGGTCATCCCGATCTTCCTGCGGCTCAAGGAGCCCGAGCGGTGGAAGGCCGCGGCGCGCGAGGGTAAGGCTGGCTGGCGGTGGCAAGGCGAAGCTCGGCTCGGTCAGCGAGTTGTTCGGCAACCCTCGGTGGCGGCGGAACACGATCGTCGGGATGGTGCTGACGTTCGCCGGCGTGGTGGGGCTGTGGGGCATCGGGTTTTTCAGTTTCGACCTGGTGGACGTGGTGTTCCGCAAGCACTTCCTCGACAGCGGGCTGTCCGCCCAGGAGGTCGAGGGCCGGCTGGCGTTCTGGAAGGGGATCACGTCGATGTTGCAGAACGCCGGGGCGTTCTTCGGCATCTATGCCTTCGCGTACATGGGAAGGTCGCTCGGCCGTCGGCCGGCGTTCGCGATCTCGTTCGTCGCGGCCGCCGCGGCCACGGTCGCGACGTTCTGGTTCCTCACCTCGTCCTGGCAGATCTTCGTGCTGATCCCGATCATGGGCTTCTGCCAGCTCGCGCTCTTCGGCGGTTACGCGATCTACCTGCCCGAGCTGTTCCCGACGCGGCTGCGGAGCACGGGCGTATCGCTCTGCTACAACGTCGCCGGCCGGCTGGTGGCGGCCGGCGGGTCGTCGCTCAAGGGGTTGCTGTCGAGCAAGGTCTTCGGCGGGTATCCGGCGCCGATGCCGATGCGGCTGTCGGGGATCGCGATGTGCACGGTGTTCCTGCTGGGGCTCTTGGTGCTGCCCTTCGCGCCCGAGACGAAGGACCAGCCGCTGCCCGAATGACAGGGCCCGCCGGGCTCTTCCGGCGCAGGCCGGCCGCGAGTCCCTGTCATCCCTCGCGAGCACCAGTCACAGGCGTCGTCGCCCGACGAGGCAGCCGTGATGCTCGAATGTCCGACAGGTCGACGACCGTCGCCGGCGATCCCATCAGGCAATCAGGCTGGCAGTCGCCTGGTACGAATGGATCGCGCCCGGGGACCAATCACTCGCTGGTCCGTCGGGCGCGTATCCCGCCGACGGCGCCATCGTCAGCAACGTCTGCACCCCATGCGGGAGGCGACTTGAAAAGACCCTAAAAAAATGGTTGTTCCGGACGCCTCGATCGAGCCGGCGGCGCGGACAGGCCGGGTTCCAGGGCGGAGCGAGTCCTCAACGCCTGGTACGACGAAGCCCGGCGAATCCGAAGAACCCGGCGACAGCAGAAGTGCCGAGCATCATGGCCGCCGACGGCTCGGGCACCGAGAACGTCACGACGAGCTGCGGCGGGATCTGGCCGGCGAAATGAGTCCCCGCGTAGATGCTCGATATGGCCGTGTTGACATTGTCCTGCACGCCCTGGAGACGGATTCCCACGAGCCCGCCGGAACTCACCAGGCCCAGCAGGTCCGAGGAGGACAGGCTGACCGAGTGCACGCCCACGCCCAGGCTCACGTTGTCATACTGCCCCAACTGCGTCCCTGCCGCCGTGGCGTCGCCGAGCATCACGGCGCTCGACGTGGTGGAGTATCCGTCGATCCCCACGACTGTCCCCGAGTTCCCGGTCTCGACAGACTCATAGAACTCGAAAGCTACTCCCGTGATGGTCGCGTTGGCAGGCAGGCTCGAGAGGTCGAAGGTCATCAGGGCCACGTCCTGCACCGCGCCCGGGAACTGACGGACCACCAGGTTGCCGGCGGGGTCCGAGGCCAGCGACGTGTAGTCCCCGTTGCCGTTCGGACTCTCGGCGTAGCCGTTGGACGTCGCCGTGAACGTCAGAGAACCGGCCTCGACCGCGGGCGAAAGCACCCCGCAGGCGAGCAGGACGAATGCGGTTGCTAGAGCCCCTCGGCACTCTCGGATCGATTTTCTCATGGTGTTCCCCCTCCGGTGACATCCGGACAGATGCGTTATCCTTTGCTCACGACCCAATGGCGATGCTTCGCCCAAACGCCGGCCTGCCCCGAAGGACTCGGGAGCCGATTCCGGACTCGCAGTGAAACAAACGCCGCTCGATTGACGACTCGCCGGGCCTCGCATTCCCGTCGAGGCGAGTGTCAAAGGTTCATCACCCTAGCGGCTCGGTCGTGCAATGTAAATAACCCGTTCCATCGAAAGACGATAATAAGTGATCCGAGAAGATTTTTTGAAGATTCTCGGTCTGAGAAGCCGCTTCCGTTCATCGCACCAATGGCTCGAATGCGATCACGCAACCGGCTGCGTAGGAGGGACTTGCTTCGGATGCCCTTCGACCCTGCCCGGTCATGCTGGCGGACTCATCTTTACGAATCGCTGACCGAACCTGGACGCCAGGGAGTGGCTGTCGTCGGCTGTCCTCGCGGCATCGATTGCGCTCAAGCAGGAACTACGGGCGTCGCGCCCGTCCGGGCGAATGCAAGAGCGCGGAGCGGCGGCGGCTCGTCCGCCAACCCTGGAGCAGCCGTGTCCGGCTCTCGACGTCGGGCCGCGGCGCGTAGGGGATCGTCTCAACGTCCGGCTCGCACAGCCGTATCATCCGTCGGTCGCCGATCCGATAAAACACTTACATTCCCTCGCTGGGGCGTACCACCAGTCGCGCGTCGGCCAGCATCCGTCGTTAGTCCCCCGTCGGCCCGGGGATCTCGTCCGGCATGGACGCGACAGCGGTTGACTCTATCACTGAATTGGAATATAGTTGATCGATAGACCAGGAATATTCTTGGCTGGAGGTGCCCGATTTCAGGGGCCCGCACGGGAGCGGCCGGTTCGCGGCGCCCGCCGACGGTGGCGCAGGGGGCTTCGATGACAAGGACGGCGCGGGGCCAATCCCGGGGTGGTCGGAGGATCGCCGGGTGGGCCGGGATGCTGCTTCTAGCGGTGGCGTTCGTCGCGGGGATCGTCGCGCTGATGACGGTCCTTTCCGGCCGGTTCGAGGCGAAGGTGCCCATGACGACCGCCGCGACAGGAACCATCGGGCTCTCGTGGGTCGGCGATCGGCCGACCGCCGAGGTCCGGCTGGTCCGCCGGCACCGGCGGGAGCCGGCGGTCGGGACGATCCGCGCGGTGCACGAGGCGGTCGTCGCCTCGAGGATCCTGCGCGGGTCGAGGATGTGCTGGTGACCGCCGCCCAGGTCGTCAAGCAGGGGGACGTGCTCGTCCGGCTCGACGCGGCGGACCTGAAGGCCCGGCTCGAGCAGGCCCGCGCCACCGTCTCGTCGGCGGAGGCGCAGTTCGCGCAGGCCGAGATCGACCTGACCCGCGCGGAATCTCCTGCGCCCGCGAGTCGATCACCCAGGGCGAGCTCGACCGTCGGGCACCGCATACCGCACGGCGAGAGCCGACCTCGAGCGCGCCCGACGGGCCGAGGAAGAGGCGAGGATCCTCGAGTCCTATGCAACGATCCGTGCACCGATCTCGGGCCGGGTCGTCGACAAGAAGGTGAATCCCGGCGACACGGTCGAACCCCGGGTCAGCCCCTGCTGACGATGTACGACCCGAGCGCACATGCAGCTCATCGCCAGCGTGAGGGAGTCGCTGGCGATCCGGCTCGGGGTCGGCCAGTCGGTCCCCGCCCGGCTCGACACGATCGACTACGAGTGTCTGGCGACGATCAGCGAGATCGTCCCCGAGGCCCAGGCCGAGAGCCGGTCATTCCAGGTGAAGGTCACCGGGCCCTGCCCGCCCGGACGTGTACAGCGGCATGTTCGGCCGGATCTTCATCCCGCTCGAGGATGAGGAGGTACTGGTCGTCCCGCCGCGGCGGTCCGCCGGATCGGGCAACTCGAAGAGGTTGACGTCGTCGAGGAAGGCGGCCGTCAGCCGCCGGGCCGTGCAGCTCGGACGGACGCTCACGAGGGCGTCGAAGTCCTCTCCGGGCTGAAGGACGGGGAGAAGGTTCTGCTGGTCGATGCCGGTGCCGCCGCGGAGCGAGTGGAGGAGCGGCCATGAGCTCACGAGCTCCCGATGTCGGCCGCCACGAGGACACCGTCGAGCCAAGGCGTCACGACTTCCTCAATGGGATCGTCCACGTCTTCCTCGACAACAATTTCTCGGTCATCCTGATCGTCGGTCTCGGTGCTGATCGGCCTGGCGGCCCTGCTGGTGACGGCCAGCGGAGGAAGACCCGCAGATCGTCGTGCCGCTGGCCGACGTCATGGTCAGCATGCCGGGCTACTCCGCCGACCAGGTGGAGCAGCTCGCGGCCACTCCGCTGGAGAAGATCCTCTACCAGATCGACGGCGTCGAGTATGTCTACAGCATGTCGCGCGAGAACCAGGCCGTCATCACGGTGCGTTTCTACGTCGGGCAGGACCGCGAGCGGAGCCTGGTCAAGCTGTTCAAGAAGATCAACGAGAATCAGGACATCATCCCGCCCGGCGTGACCGGATGGGTGGTCAAGCCGGTCGAGATCGACGACGTGCCGGTCGTCACCTTGACGCTCGCCGGCGGCGACGGAGAGCGGATACCCCTGCGACGGGTCGGCGAGGAGGTGTCCAGCGGCTGTCGACCTTGCCGGGGGTGTCGCGGGCCTACGTCGTCGGGGGCGAGCCGCGGACGTTGCGGGTGGACCTCGACCCCGAGCGGCTCCAGGCGTACGCGATCGGCCCGCTCGAAGTCCAGCGGGCGATCCAGGGGGCCAACGTCACCCACCCGGCCGGCGACTTCACCCGCCAGGACGCCGTGATCCGCGTCGAGGGCGGGGTGGCGGCCGACCGGCCGGAACGGCTCCGCGACCTGGTCGTGGGCGTCTTCAAGGACCGCCGGTCTTCCTCAAGGACGTGGCGACCGTCCGCGACGGCCCCGGCGAGGTCGACGAGCTATCTCCGCCACGGCTGGGGACCGGCCCGCGGCTTCGAAGCACCCGAGGGTTCCCGGGCACCGACGATCGGCGGCCACGGCGAATCGAGGGACTCCGCGCTCCGACCTGGCCGATCCTCGCCCCGCGGTCACGCTGGCGATCTCCAAGCAGAAGGGGACCAACGCCGTGCGCCGTCGCCGAGTCGGTCCTCGCGGCGGCCGAGGTGCTCCGCCGCGACGTCGATCCCGAGCGGCATGGAGCTGATCGTCACGCGCAACTCCGGGACTGACCGCCGACGAGAAGGTCAACGAGCTGGTCGAGGGGCTGTGGGTCGCCGTCGCGATCGTCATCGCGCTCTTGACCCTGAGCCTCGGCTGGCGCGAGGCGTCATCGTCGCGGTCGCCGTGCCGGTCGTCTTCGGCCTGACGCTGGGCGTCAACCTGCTCTTCGGCTACACGATCAACCGCGTGACCCTGTTCGCCCTGATCCTGTCGCTCGGCCTGCTGGTCGACGACCCGATCGTGGACGTGGAGAACATCGCCCGCCACTTCGCGATGCGGGGCCGGGCGACGCGCGACATCGTGCTCGAGGCGGTCGCCGAGATCCGCCCGCCGCTCATCGGCGCGACGCTGCGGTGATCGTGAGCTTCCTGCCATGTTCTTCATCACCGGCATGATGGGGCCGTACATGGCACCCGATGGCGCTGAACGTGCCGGTCGCGATGCTGATGTCGATGGTCGTGGCCTTCACGATCACCCCCTGGCTGTCGTACCAGCTCCTGCACCGGAAGTACGCCGGGGGCGCGGAGTCACGGCCGTGCCGACGAGGACGACGTCGAGGCGATCCGCGGGACGTTCCTCTACCGGCTGTTCCGGCCGCTGATGGCCCCGCTGATCGGCTCGCGATCGGCGGCGCTGGCGTTCTTGCTGGCGATCGCCGCGCTGACCGTCGCCGCGATGGGACTGGCGGCGCTCCGCGCGGTCCCGCTCAAGATGCTCCCCTACGACAACAAGAACGAGCTCCTGCTGGTGATCGACGCCGACGAGGGTACGACCCTCGAGCGGACGGATACCCTGGTCCGCTCGGTCGAGGCCGAGCTTGCGGGCGTGCCCGAGGTGACCGACTTCGTCAGCTACACGGGGCTCGCGGGCCCGATCGACTTCAACGGCCTGGTGCGTCACTATTACCTGCCGCGGATGCCGCACAACGCCGAGATCCGGGTGAACCTGGTGGGCAAGGAGCACCGCGAGACGCAGAGCCACGGCATCGCGCTGCGGCTGCATGACCGCCTGGCCGCTCTGGCCGACCGGCACAGCGCCCGGCTGAAGATCGTCGAGCTGCCGCCGGGCCCGCCGGTGCTCTCGTCGCTCGTCGCCGAGATCTACGGACGACCCGACCACTCGTACGAGGACCTGGTCGCCGCCGCCGCCATCGTCTCGCGCCGGCTTGCCGACGAGCCCGGTGTGGTCGACGTCGACGACACGGTCGAGGCGCCGATGAAGAAGCTGGTCTACGTCACCGATCAGGAGAAGGCCGCGCTCAACGGGGTCTCGGTCGAGGAGATCGCCCGGACCTTGCAGCTTGCGCTGGCCGGCGCCGAGGCGGGGACGGTGCGCCTGCGCCGGCGAGCGCAACCCGCTGCGGATCGAGCTGCGGCTGCCGCGGTCGCTGCGATCGGCGCGCATGACCTGGCGGCGATACGGGTCCAGGGGCGATCGGGGCAGTTCACGCCGCTCTCCGAGCTGGGCCGATGGGAGACCGCCCGCGTCGACCAGACGCTCTACCACAAGAACCTCGAAAGGCTCGTCTACGTCAACGCCGAGACGCTCGGCCGCACGCCGGCCGAGTGCGTCGTTGAACGTGATGGTGAACCGGATGGATCGCGGGCGGATCCCAGCCGACGCGTCCGGCGCCCCGCCCGATCGATGATCGCAACTTCCTGCACAACGGCGGCGGCATTCCCTGGTCGGTGGCGGACGGCATCCGGGTCGATTTCCGCGGCGAGGGCGAGTGGAAGATCACGCTGGAAGTCTTCCGCGACCTGGGCCTGGCCTTCGCCGCGGCGATGACCATGATCTACGTCATCCTGGTGATGCAGACCGGATCGTTCCTGATCCCGCTGGTGGTGATGCTGGCGATCCCGCTGACGGTGCTGGGCGTCATGCCGGGCTTCTGGCTGCTCAACCGGATGGTGGGCCAGACGATCGCCGGATACGCCGACCCGGTCCTCTTCACCGCGACGGCGATGATCGGCATGATCGCGCTGGCCGGGATCGTCACCCGCGACGCGATCATCCTGGTCGACTTCATCGGCCAGTCGGAGCGCAAGGGCCGGCCGCTGTTCGACGCGATCATGGAGAGCCGCGTGGTCCGGATGCGGCCGATCCTCCTGACCGCCGCCGCGGCGATGCTGTCGAGCATCCCGATCACGCTGGATCCGATCTTCTCGGGCCTGGCATGGAGCTTAATCTTCGGCCTGTTCGCCTCGACGCTGTTTACCCTCTTCGTCATCCCGGTCACCTACTGGCTGCTCCACGCGAAACGGCCGGAGCCCTCCGGGGACGCGGGGCCGTCGCCGTCCGCCTGACTCGCCCGGAGGCTCCAAAATTGGGCCCGACGACGACTTTCGGGACGACGCTCGATTCTTCCTGTCCTGGATGCGCGTCCCGCGCGAGATATAAGGTATGGGAAACGTGAAGAAAGGCCTGCGGGGAGAGACCGATTACCTGTACGAAGGTCTCATGGCCGGAGACGGCCGGACCCTCGCCGATCTGGTCCAGCGGCATCGCTCGCGGTTGCGGAGGTCGTGGCATTGCGCGATTTCGAGCAGCTCACCCGGGCCGAGACCGCGGTGGTGCTGGGTATCAGCGAGGAGGACGGAGCCAGGCGCCACCATCCGGGCGATGAATAAGCTCAAGGCGATCGTGGCGACGATGCCGGGAGGATGGAGGGACCGTGAGCCAGGTCGATGTCGGCAAGATTCTGGGATCTGCGAGGACTCGCCCGTTCTGGTAAACTTATCATCATCAGAGGACCGCCTGGTGAGGCCGCCCTCCCGGTGGACCGGCACTGAGCCGGGCCCGGGACCGCGTCCGACCGACCTGCTCGCGTGTCGCCTCGACTACCTGCGTACGAAAGGCCTTGATCGATGTCGAGCCTGGAATCGGAACGGTCTAGCCTGCTCGATCGACTGGCGGACGAGTACGCGAGGCGCTTCCGCCGCGGCGAGCGACCCGGGCTCCAGGAATACACCGAACGCTACCCCGAGCTGACGGAGGAGATCCGCGATCTCTTCCCGGCGATGGCCGGGGCGGAGCGTGCCGAGGGCGCCCGGCCGGGCGACGAGGAACAGGACGGCGATTCTCGGGCTGCGACTCCGCCGCCGCGGCAGGTCGGCGACTACCGGATCGTCCGCGAGATCGGCCGGGGCGGCATGGGAGTGGTCTACGAGGCCGAGCAGATCTCGCTGGACCGCCGGGTCGCGCTGAAGGTCTTGCCGCGGCAGGCCTCCGGCGACCGGATGGTCCGCGAGCGGTTCCGCCGCGAGGCCCGCGCCGCGGCCAGGCTGCATCACACCAATATCGTGCCGGTTTACGAGGTGGGCCAGGATCGAGATGTCCGCTTCTACGCCATGCAGTTCATCCAGGGACAGGGCCTGGACCAGGTCATTCACGAGCTCCGGCGACTGCGCGACCGAAGCCGGCTCGAGCCCGATTTCAGGGCGACCCTCGAGGACCAGGCTCTCGCGGCAGGCGAAGAGCACGCGGGTCGGGAACTCGAAGACCAGACCGCCCGCGACGGTGTCGATGTCAGCGCGGTGTTGCGGTCGATCCTCGCGGGTCGGTTCGACCCCGCCGGCCGCGCCCCGCAGCCTCCTTCGGAGGCACCGCGATCCGCGCCGGCCGTGGCGGACGCCGCAAACCTCCCCACGGAGTTCGGGACCTCGATGGAGCGGTACGCCGCCGAATCGCGCCCTGCACTGGGGCGCACCGAGGTCGATAGTGCGTTCGCCAACGACCCGAGCGGTCACGAACCGATGATCCCGCCGGATGGGATCGTGCCGGTGTTCGCCTCCCAATCCTCGAGCTCGGCGATCCTGCCGGGTGGGACGCAGCTCTCGCTGGTCGAGTCGGGTCGGCACGCCTTCTTCCGCAGCCTGGCCCACATCGGCCAGCAGGTGGCCGGCGGCCTGGCTTACGCCCACGCGCGCGGGATCGTCCACCGCGACATCAAGCCGTCGAACCTGCTGCTGGACATGCAGGGCGTCGTCTGGATCGCCGATTTCGGCCTGGCCAAGGGGGACGACGAGGGCCTGACGCATACCGGAGACATCCTGGGGACGATCCGCTACATGGCCCCCGAGCGGTTCCGCGGCGAATGGGATGCCCGGGCGGACGTGTATGCGCTGGGGATGACGCTCTACGAGCTGCTCACCCTGCGATCGGGGTTCGACTCGACCGGACCGGCTCGAGCTGATCGAGCGGATCAAGACCGAGGAGCCGCCGCGGCCGCGGTCGGTCGATGCGAGGATCCCGCGCGACCTGGAGACGATCGTCCTGAAGGCGATCGAGAAGGACCCGAAAGAGCGGTATCAGACGGCCGAGGCGATGGGCGAGGACCTCGGGCGGTTCCTGGCCGACGAGCCGATCCGCGCCCGGCAGGTCGAGCCTGGCGGAGCGATACTGGCGATGGGCCCGGCGCAATCGGCTGATCGCCGTGCTCGGCGGCGTGCTCGACCGGGGTGCTGCTCGTGGCCACGGTGAGCTCGCTGGTGGCGATGGAGCAATTCCGCGCCCAGGCCGAGACCCAGCGCACGCTGGCCGCGGACGAGGCCGCCGCACGTCGCAAGGCCGACCAGGCCAACACCAGTCTCCTCGCGGCGCAGCAGGAGCTGAATGGCACGGTGTACGCCACGCGCTCGAACCTCGCCCTGGCCGCGTGGGAGGCCAACGACGTCGGCCGTCTTCGCAGCCTGCTCGAGCTCCTGCGGCCGTCGCCCGGCGAACCCGACCTGCGCGGCTGGGAGTGGCGCCACCTCTGGCAGCTCGCGCACGAGGACCGGCTCACGCTCCGTGCCGTCGAGGGTGCGTTCTCCGACGTGGCGTTCAGTCCCGACGGACGGATCCTCGCCGGCCTCGAGTGGAAGGGCGGCATCCAGCTCTGGGACCGCCGCACCGGGCAGTTGCTGAGGACGACGGGGGTCGCGTCGGGGGGCCGGCGAGCCGATCTCGCTGGCGGCGTCGGCGCCGTCGCCTTCAGCCCCGACGGGCGGCACCTCGCGGGTCCCGGCCCGGGCGCGAGTCTCGTGCTCTACGCCGTCGACACGGGCTTGCCTACGCTCCGGTTCCAGGGCTCCCGCCGACGCGGTCCAGTGCCTGGCCTGGAGCCCCGACGGCCGCACGCTCGTCGCGGCCCTCTCGACGCACGTCATGCGCGTCTGGGACGCGCGCGACGGCCACCTCATCCACAACACGTTCGGCGGACACAGCGGTCCGGTGGCCTCCCTCGCCTTCAGCCCCGACGGCCGCACGATCGCCTCGGCCAGCTATGACCACACGGTCAAGCTCTGGAACCCCGAGGACGGGGTGCGTCCTCGCAGCGTCCTCGAGGGACACACCGACGAGGTGCGTGCCGTCGCCTTCAGTCCCGACGGTCGGCAGATCGCCTCCGCCGGCCTCGACGAGACCCTCCGGATCTGGGACGCCGCAACGGCGACCGAGGTTGCCGTGATCCGGGGCCACCGCGGTGCGGTGCTGTCGCTCGCCTTCGGGGCCGACGGCGCGACGGTCGTCACGGGATCCGCCGACGAGACGGTCCGCGTTTGGGACATCGCGTCGCGCCGGGAGGTCCGGGCTTTCAAGGGACATGCGGACCAGGTCGTCGGCGTGGCCGTCAGCGAGGACGGCCGCGACCTCGCCTCGGCGAGCGAAGACGGGACGGTGCGAGTCTGGGACGTCGCCAGCCCGCAACGCCCTCGGACGCTCCGGAGCCCGTCGCTCCTGCCTTATGGTGGGAATGTGGAATGCCTGGCGTTCAGCCCCGACGGCCGCCGGCTGGTCTCCGGCCATGGCGACCACGCGCTCCGGATCTGGGACATCGCGACGGGACGGCCGCAGCACCTGATCAAGGGACCCAACGACCGGATCATGTGCGTCATCTTCAGCCCCGACGGTCGCACCGTCGCCGCCGGCGGCGATAATGGCGAGGTGCGAATCTGGGACGCGGCGACCGGCCAGCCGCGGATCACCCTGACCGGCCACACCGGCGCGGTGGGCGGGCTGGCCTTCACGTCCGACGGCCAGACCCTGATCTCGGGCAGCTACGACCGCACGATCCAGGCGAGGGACCCCGCGACCGGTGCCGTGCGGTACGTCCTTCGAGACCAGTCCGAGGGGTTCACAAACGTGGCGCTCAGCCCCGACGGCCGCACTCTCGCCTCGGCCGGCTTCGACAATACGTGCATCCTCTGGGACCTCCCCGGCGGTCGGCCCCGCGCGACGCTTCGCGGACATACCAAACGACTCAACACGGTCGTCTTCAGCGCCGACGGCCGGACTCTCGCCACCTCGTCGCACGACCTCACCGTCCGGCTGTGGGACGTCGCCTCGGGCTCGCCGCGAGGCGTCCTGACCGGGCACATCGCGCCGGTCGTCGGCCTGGCGTTCGGTCTCGATGGACGGCTCGCCTCGTCGGGTCAGGACAAGACCATCCGGCTCTGGGACCCGGCCAGCGGCCAGACCCTGCTGAGCCTCAAGGGGCATGCGGGCCTCATCCGCTCCATCAGTTTCAGCCCGGACGGCCGCACGCTCGCCTCGGCTTCCTACGACCGCACGATCAAGCTCTGGGAAGCCGCGCCGGCGGCCGCCCTGGACGAACCCTGAGCCGCGGCCGTCCGCGCCGGGTTCGCCGCCCGCCCGCATGCGATCCGCGATGACCCGGAGATCCATGCACCCTGGTGGATTCCGCCCGCTTCGCCGAGAATCTCCCGAACTGGCGTGAGCCAACCCACCCGCGTGGGCAGTACGTCTGTGGAGAGGCGGAGCGGGCCACGGGCCGGGCGGAGCGACCATGAACGGAGGACGGATCGGGGCCGGGCGGACGCTCGAGCGACTGTTCGAGGTCGGGACGTCCGCCGGGCAGAGCGACGCGGACTTGCTCGAACGATTCGCGGCGGTGGGCGTGGGCGACCGCGCGGCCGAGGCGGCGTTCGAGGCGATCGTCGAGCGCCACGGGCCGATGGTGCTGCGGGTCTGCCGCACCGTGCTCCGCGACGCGCACGCCGCCGAGGACGCCTTCCAGGCGACGTTCCTCGTGCTGGCCCGGCGGGCTCGGACACTCGGTCGGCGCGAGCGGCTGGGAAACTGGCTGTATGGCGTGGCCTCGCGGACGGCCCGCAAGGCCCGCGTTTCGGCAGCACGTCGGACCGCACGCGACCAGGCGGCGGCCGGACTGCGACCGGAATGGGTCGTCGAGCCAGGGCCCGATGACCGCGGCGACGAGCCGGTGCGGATCCTCCACGAGGAGATCGAGCGCCTTCCCGGCACCTACCGAGCGGCCGTCGTGGCCTGCTACCTCGAGGGGCTGACCCATGAGCAGGCCGCGCGTCGCTTCCAGCTCGCCGAGAGCACGGTCCGCGGCCGGCTCGCCCGGGCGCGGAAGCTCCTGGGCAACCGGCTGAGCCGGCGCGGGGTGGCACCGGCCGTCGGGCTCGTCGCGCTGGAGGACATCGCCGGGGCGAGCGTCGGTCCGGAAGGGCTGGCGTTGGGCCCGGCGGTGAGCCTTCGCGTGCCCGGCGCGATCGTCCGGTCCGTGGCCCGCGACGCCCTCCAGTTCGCCCGATCCACAGGACCGGCGACGCGTGGCGCCGTCACTTCGATGGCGCACGCCCTCGCCCACGGAGTGCTTTCCACCATGTGGCTTCCATCGTTCCGTGCCGTCGCCACCGCGACGGCGATCGCCGCCGTCGGGATCGGCCTTACCGCCGCCGCGGCCGGCAACGTCCACCGACGGACGGCAGGGCCCGAGGCCCGCGCGGTCCCGATTATCCCCGCGACCGATTCCTCCCCGGCGATCGGTACGCCCCCCCTGCCCCAGGATCCTCGCGAGGGTCGGTGCAAGCTTGCCCGGAAGGAGCAGGGCAACGCCCCGAAGGCCGTCGTGAGCGAAGACCTGGCCAAACGAGTGGCCGGGACGATCGTCCGCTCAGTGCCGGTGAAAAAGGACTGCATGATCCTGGCCTATCTGCCCGACCAGAACGTCGGCCACGTCGATAACTTCGCGCTGGGCAACAACGGCGGTGGCGTCCGGATGCTCATCGACTGGGCCGACATCCCCGCGGATGAGGCCAGCTCACCCGAGAACCGGCTCCTGCTGGCGCTCTACTCGCGCAAGACGACCTCGCATCCTCCCACCAGCCGGATTCACGGCTTCGAGCTCCTCGACGATTGGCGAGAGCTCAACTCGTGGAGTCAGCAGCCGAGCTACAATCCGGAGCCGTTCGCGACCTACGCCTTCGAGCCGGGCGATGGCTGGAAGCTCTTCGACATCACCCCGATGGTGCGGGACCAGTCGAAGGAAGGGCGCGCGAGCCATGGGATCTTGCTGCGGTTCCTCAGCGAGGACACCCGGGGGCCGAACTGGTCGGGCTACGAGGTCGTCAGCCGCGAGGGCGCCGGCGAGTGGGCCGGCCGCCGGCCCTTGCTCCTGATCGTCAAGGACGCGAAGGCGAAGGCCGACGCGGGCCGGTGACCCGCGGCGGCGGCCAGTCCGTCGAGCGATCGTGTGAGCGATCGTCATCGTGCCTTCCATCGCCGAGCCGATGATGGCGACCGGCTCACCTGGCCGCGGAACCGGCCAGCGCCTGCGGGTCGTCGACGACCAGGTAATGACCATGATCCGACGACACGAGCAGGAGCGAGTCGTCCCAGTTGCTGTTCTTCTCGACCCACTGAATCACGGCGCGGACGGCGTCCTCGCCGCTGTACACGGCGCCGACGGCGTTGTCCAGGTTGTTGGCGTGCATGGCGAAATCGACGTCGCCGGCCTCGATGAACAGGGCGAACCGCTGGTCGGGCCGATGCGCCAGCACGGTCAGCGCCGACTCGGTCATCTGCGCCAGGGTCGGCTGCTCGACCCGATCGGCGGGCGTGTACAGCTCGGCCGGCGCGGGACCGCCGCTCCGGCCGATGCTCGGCGCGGGGTCATACTGACCGTCGGCCGTGCGGAACGGCAGGTGGTCGATCCCCTTGCGGCCGAAGAAGCCGAAGAGCCGCTTCTCGTCCTTCGCGGCCCGCTCGGCCGCCTGCGCCAGCGCCTGGCCGCCATTCACGCCGGACTCGGTGTACACCACGACATACTTGCCCCCGTTCTTCACGTCGATCGCCGCCAGGTCGGGCCCGGCGATGTAGACGTTTCCCGGGACCCAGTTCTTCCCCTGCGGCAGCATCGTCTTCGATTCGCTCGTGATCCCGTACCCCGCGCCCATGACGACGTCCAGGCCGGGCCAGAGCCTCGCCTGCCGCGCCTGCTGCATGATCCCCGGCAAACCGAGCATCTCGCGGGCGAGGTCCTGGTAATCATCACGGTGGACGTTCCGCGCGTACATCGCGGCCGGCGACACGTGATCGAACGGCACGCTGGTCACCGTGCCCACCTTCCATCCCTCGTCCTGCAGCTCGTGGAACAGCGAGGTGATGGGTCGACCGTCGTCGGTGAAGTTCACGCCGTTATTGTACGACTTCACCCCGCCGATCATCTCGGCGGCGCTCTGCGACGAGTCGGTGTAGGCGTGCAGCACCCGACCGGCGGCCTTCACGCCCGCGCGGTCGGTCGCGTTGGCCGACGAGCCCTTGATATAGCCGGGTGCCTGGGGACCGAGCGGCCCGAGGTCCCAGGGGTTCGGGCCGGCAATCTCCGCGTCGTAGCCGCCGCCCATGCTGTTCGCCGGGATCGACACGGTCTGCGCGTCCACGTCCGGCGTGTTGCGGTCGTGTGTCGGGCTGGTCACGACGAATCCAGTACTGCGCGGCGCCGCCGCGTCGTAGTCCTGAAACAGCAGTCCGGTGCCCTTGCCCTCGGTGTAGACCTTGCCCGTGCGGGCGATCGCCGCGGCCTGCGTCGTCGGCCAGTCGAGCCCGTCGAACCAGACGATGAACAGGTGCTTGACGCCCCGCGCGACGGCCTCCTTCTGCACGCGGTACAGGTCGCTCTGGTCGGCGTAATCGGCCTGCGGGTTGACCGTGTTCTCGGGCAGGAAGCCGTAGGTCTCCCTGACCTTCCCGGCGTCGCGATACCGGCTGTGCTCGCCCGTGACGGCGCCGAGGTCGCCCTTGCGGCCGAAGAGATAGACCGACACCAGGCGGTTGGAGTGGCTGGTATGATTCGAGAACACGTCGCCGGGCCCCTGCGAGCCGAAGTGATACGCCCGCGCGACCTTCTGGTTGAAGTTCGCGATGTATTCGGCCTGCATCGCCTTCAGCCGGTCGGGCTCGCCGGCGGTCGCCGTCGCGGCGGCCGCGCCCATGGCGAGGATGAGTGAGAACCCGATCGAGACCGGGCGGGCGATCGACACCATCCACTGGCAGACCCGTCGAACCATCGTCGCGTATCCTGTTGCGGGTTATCCGGCCGGGCCCGGGGGGCGGGCGGGCCGGTTTGCGGATGGAGGTCAATGTGGCGAGCCGGTCAGGACCGGCCGCCTCACCGGCGTGACCGACGACCCAGTATGGCCTCGATCCGCCGCCGATGCCAGTCGGCGAACGACGGCGAGGGTCCCCCCTGCCCTGGCCCGGCCTGGGTAGCGAGCGTGGCGGCCGGGATGCCGCCAGGTCGCGGGCGCGGCGGTGCCCCTTGGCTTGGCTCGCGCCGGCGTGCACAATGGTGTTGTCCCGCCTGTGCGAATGATCCCCGCTCTTCTCCGGCCGCTGGTCCTGGAGGTCTTTCGGTGTATCGCGACGTCTTGGCGATCGTCCTGGCCGGAGGTCGGGGATCGCGCCTGGAGCCGCTGACCCGCGACCGCGCCAAGCCGGCGGTGCCGTTCGGGGGGATCTACCGGATCATCGACTTCACCCTGTCGAACTGCATCAATTCGGACATCCGCAAGATCCTGGTCCTCACCCAGTACAAGGCCACGAGCCTGAACCGGCACATCGACGAGGGCTGGAAGTTCCTCAGTCGCGAGCTGGACGAGTACATCGAGGTCATCCCGCCCCAGCAGCGGATCGCCGAGATGTGGTACCAGGGCACCGCCGACGCGATCTACCAGAACGTCTACACGATCGAGAAGTCCGCGCCGCGGGACACCCTGATCCTCGCCGGTGACCATATCTACAAGATGAACTACGCGCGGATGATCGAGGAGCATCGCGCCAACAACGCCGACCTGACGATCGCCTGCCAGCCGGTGCCGCTGACCCAGGCCACCGACTTCGGCGTGATGGGCGTTGACGGCGGCGACCGGGTGACCAGCTTCCTCGAGAAGCCCAAGGACCCGCCCGGCATCCCCGGCCAGCCCGAGGTGGCGCTGGCCTCGATGGGGATCTACGTGTTCAACACCGACGTGATGTACGAGCTGCTTTTCCAGGATGCGGCGCGGAAGGAGGCCAGCTCGCACGACTTCGGCCGCGACATCATCCCGGCGATGATCGCCGGCGGCTCGCGGGTGCTGGCCTACCCGTTCCGCGACGAGAACCGCAAGGGAGCCGCCTACTGGCGCAACGTCGGCACGATCGACGCGTATTTCCAGACGAGCCTCGACCTGATCCAGGTCGACCCGATCCTCAACCTGTACGACCGGGACTGGCCGATCCACACCCACCAGCCGGCGTATCCGCCGCCCAAGTTCGTGCACACCGAGGGCGACCGCCGGGCGCGGCGTACAACTCGATCGTCTGCCAGGGCGCCATTATCTCGGGCGGCCAGGTGTTCCGCAGCATCGTCTCGCCGGGCGTGCGGGTGCACAGCTACGCGCTGGTGGAGGACTCGATCCTGTTCGACGGCGTGCAGGTGGGCCGCAACGCCCGCATTCGCCGCGCGATCATCGACAAGGACGTGCGCATCCCCGGCGGCTTCGAGGTCGGCTGGAACCGCGAGACCGACCTCGCCCGGGGCTTCACCGTGTCGGAGGAAGGCATCACCGTCGTCGCCAAGGGCGAGGATCTCGAGCGGTTTGGGTAGACGCTGGGCATTACTCGGATTCCAGCGGTTTTCCTGGTAGCATTTGGCCTTGAGTGGAACGAGGGAGTTCTCCGCTCTGACCGCCATCTCAGCCCTGGAGACTGATCATGGACGGACACTTCAGCGAACAGACCATCATCGACGCACTGCAACAACTGCCCCCAGATCGCTGGGACGCCGTGCTGACATTCATCGAGTCGCTCCGACCCGCGCAGGTCCCGTCCCGAGGGGCACCGATTAACACTCAGCCCATGACGGCGGCGGACCTGCTCGAGTCCGACCTCGTCGGAATCTGGTCGGAGCGTTCGGACATCGGCGACAGTCGCGACTTCGCACGCAGGCTGCGAGAACAGGCCCAGACCCAGAGCGGTGGGTGAGCTTGCCGCCGTCCCGCTTGCCAGCGGGAATTGTAGGACTCAATCGCATGCGACGCTTCCGAATGACGATCCGTGCGCTGGATGCTGCTCTCGGCGGCGGTGGCCATCGTCCTGGCCGCGCAGGATTGGGCATTACGGCTGATGGCATTCTGCTCACCCGGGCTCCTGGCTCTCTGGCTGTGGCGGCACGAGCGCCGGGTACCGGAAGACATCAGGAGGCCGCCCACGACCCTCCTGTCCGGGTCGCTCCTCCATCGTGGTGCCAATCGCCGGGACATCCACGAGTTGTGGGACCACTGGAGGCTCGACAGCACGCGACGCGGCGGGTGACCATACTGACCGAGGATCGTCAGGAGGCCGCAGCGATGCGTCTGCCCCGAATCCGATTCACGGTAAGGCGGATGATGGCGGCAGTAGCCGCCGTTGCGCGTAATCCTTGGCGCGGACCAGATGCGAAGGAGGGTCACGTTCTGCCGAGAACAAGTTCGTACCCTCGAAGAGCGGGAAGAAGTGTATTTAAAGTTGGCTACCCACGCCGAGCAGGCCGCGGTCGAAACCCGGCCTTGGGTGGAGCGGTTCGAAAGGCTTCAAGCCTCGGACAAGGGTAAAGAACTAGCTTCCCGGAATCCCGAGATCTTCGAGGCGGCGAGAAAGCGCTCCCGCTCGACCTTTGTGTTCGCGGAGGAGGTGAGGCACTGTCGCGAGACGGCCCGGTGGTATCGCGCCAGGCGAGAGCGGTACGAGCACGCCGTGCTGCGGCCCTGGGCACCTCTACCAGCAGAGTCGAATCCTCCGGAACGACCGTGATGTCTGCGAGAACGTCATCTGTCGCCTGGGACGCGCCGCCAGCCCTCGGGCGATCATGGTCGGCAGACACCTGCCCGTTGCGCCGACCCCAAGTGCTACGTGACAACGAGAGCGACCTCCGCCAGTGTCACGGGCCCGCTCACGGCCCAAAGTCCCTTGTCCCCGGTGTGGCTGGAGGCGACAATTGCACGATACCGCGTGCGGCCCGCACCGGCCGCCACACCATTGAACCCGCGAAATAGGATGCCCTCGTCGATGAGCTTCACGCTGACCTACGACGCCATCGCCCGGCGGATCGACCACTCGCTGCTCTCGCCCACGATGGGCGGCGCCACGCTGGAGGAAGGCTGCCACCTGGCGGCGCGGTACGGGGTGGCCAGCGTCTGCATCAAGCCGTACGCCGTCGGCCTGGCCGCTCGCATCCTCAAGGGCACCAACGTCGCCGTCGGCACCACGATCGGCTTCCCCCACGGCGGTCACACCACGTCGATCAAGGTCCTCGAGTCGCGCCAGGCCATCGCCGACGGCGCGACCGAGCTCGACATGGTCATCAACATCGGCCAGGCCATCGCCGGCGAGTGGGACGCCGTCAAGGCCGACATCGACGCCGTCACCCGCGCCGCGCACGACGGCGGCGCGATCGTGAAGGTCATCTTCGAGAACTGCTACCTGAACGACGAGCAGAAGATTCGGCTCTGCCACATCTGCGGCGAGGTCAACGCCGACTACGTCAAGACGTCCACCGGCTACGGCACCGGCGGCGCGACCATGGACGACCTTCGCCTCATGCGACGCGAATCGCCCCCGCACGTCAAGCTCAAGGCCGCCGGCGGCATCAGGACCCTCGACGGGATGATCGAGTGCGCCCAGATCGGCTGCGACCGCATCGGCGCCTCGCGCACCGACGCCATCCTCGACGAGCTCCGGGCCCGCCTGGGCCAGCAGTCCGATTCGCCCGCCCCTGCCCCCCGGCGAGTCGAGGAAGAGGCGAACTCCTATTGAATGTGTGGATGCATGCCTGCTAGTTCGGCCCCCAAAGCCCCCTACTACCCCAGGGGTTTGTTCTTTCTTCCCCTACTAACAGGATGTATCAGGTTTGCAGAAACTGAAATGCACCTATACCGCAAACCTGGCGTCTTGTCGCCGCAAGGTCTTGTGAGCCTTGGACAAAAAATATTTTGCTTTTTTTCCAGATTTTCCGGCAACTTCGTCGGCGAGCGGTCGTCGGGTGGTAATCTAGAGCGATGGCGTCGACTTTGACGGCTCGTCAGCCTCCACCCGCCTCGAAGGTCGCGACGCCGTCGTCGGTGCCGACGATGAGGACGTCGCACAGGCCGAGGAACAGCCCGGTGTCGAGGACGCCGGGCAGGCACTGGAGCTGGACGTCGAGCGCGGCGGGGTCGTCGAGGTTCGTGAAGTGGCAATCGACGATGGCGTTGCCGCCGTCGGTCAGGACGAGGCTGCCGTCGGGGCCTCGGCGGACGGTCGTTGTGCCGCCGAGATCCCGGATGCGGCGCTCGGTGTGGGTCAGGCCGAAGGTGCTGACCTCCACCGGGATCGGCATCCCGTGTCCGAGGTGCTCGACCCGCTTGTCGGACGTGATCAGCGTGACGCGGTGTGACGACGCGAAGGCGACGACCTTCTCGCGGAGGAGCGCCCCCCCCTGCCCTTGATCATCCGGAATTGAGGGTCGATCTCGTCGGCGCCGTCGAGGCTGATGTCGAGTCGATCGACCTCGTCCAGTTCGCGGATCGGAATCTCCAGCCGACGCGCCAGCTCGGCGGTCGCCGTGCTGGTCGCCACACCGACGAAGGACAGCCGCTCGGCGGCGATGCGAGCGGCCGAGGTGGCGGACCATCAGGGCGGCGGTCGAGCCCGAGCCGAGCCCGACGATCATCCCGTCCCGGACCAGGTCCGCCCCGGCCCGCGCGGCCCGATCCTTGGCGGAGTCGGAATTGCTGATCACGTCGAGCCGCCCTTCTGACCGCCCCGGCGATCCGTCGCCGACATGAGGCGACCGGACTCCCGGGCCGATGAGCCAACGCCGACCGACGGGTCTGCGGATCGGGGCGACCAGATTCGAACTGGTGACCTCCTGCTCCCAAGGCAGGCGCGCTGACCAGGCTGCGCTACGCCCCGCATTGCGGTGTCGGGCATGGTAAGCCGGATCCGCCGTCCGCGTCAAGCTTCGCGGCACGCCGCGCGTTCGCCGGCTGGAACTGAGGCCAGCGGACCCGGACCGACAGCGCTGGATCGCCGGTGAACTGGAGGCGGCCGCCATGCATGGCGACCACCCGCGCCAGGATCGGCAGCGCCAGCGAGTCGACGGGACGGCCGCCCCGTCGCCCATCGCGGCAGGTGCCGTCGCGCGCGCCGCTCGAACGATCCGCCCGCCTCGGCCAGGGTCTCCTCCCAGCCGAGCTCGACCCCGCCGGCCCCGGCCCGCCAGGTGACCCGGGTCATCGTGCCGGTCCGTCCCGACCCCGCCCGCCAGGTGGCGATCGCGTCGAGGGCGACTCCAAGCTGCACAGGGTCGAGCTCGGCGACCACCGGCGACTCGGGCTCGACCAGCCGGATCGACTGCCCGTGCGACTCGAACATTGACCGCCATCTCGGGAGCTGTTCCTCGAGATAGGCCCCCAGGTTCAGGCGGACCATCGCGATCGTCATCGGCCGGTAGATCGTCTGCAGGGCGTCGAACAGGCGCTCGACCTGCAGATAGTCCGCCTCGAGGTCGCCCCAGCAGGGCGGGACGGAGGCGCGGGCCTCGCGCCGGAAGAGGTAGAGGCTCAACTTGATCCCGTTGAGCGAGTTGCGGCAACGGTGGCAGAACCCGCTGAGCAGCGAGCGCAATGCCGCGACCTTGCGGTCATCCTGGACAATCCCCAGGAAAGCCGCGGACAGTCCTTCCTCCGCCGGTCCATCGTGCGGTCGTGGACTCATGCTGCGAATTCCAATCCGTGGGCGGTCTTCGCCGTAGCCTCAGCGCTCGAGGCGGGGCTAGTTGTCAAAACAGATTGAGCAAGATTCTGGGTAGCTGCGGTCCAGCAAACGTCGTGCCTACTTGGCTCCGATCTTCGCCGAATGTCGTAAGGCTTCGACGGAACGAGGTGTAAGGCCGCTCCCTCGGTCGGTCGATCGAACGGATACAAGCGCCGAATCGGGAAGTCTTGTTCTCCGGCGGCTCGCTCCGCGACCAAAATGGGAAGAGGGTGGAGAGGCCCGAGGGCACGGCCGGGTTCCGGGGATCGCCGGACTCCGGCCGGGCCCTCGGGCGTGGGCGTCAGGAATCCGACAGGGCGAGCTGGGGCTCACTGGCCTCGAGTGCCTCGACCTCCACGCCGAAGAGGCGGGTCAGGCGGTGGAACTCGTCGCGCGAATGGTAGTCGATGACGAACTGGCCGCGCTCGGCCGTCCGGGCGCGGACGGCCACGGTGGTCCCCAGCCGCTGGTTGAGGGCTTCCTCGATCCCGTGGAGATGGGGAGTCCGGGGCTCGCTGCCGTGCCCCGGGTCCTTGCGGACGCGGGGCGGCTGGGGGTCGGCTCGCCGGTGGCGACGAGGGCCTCGGTCTGGCGGACCGAGAGGTGCTCGGCGATCACCCGCTGGCACAGCGCTGACCATGCGCGTCTCGTGGTCTGGCAGGCCGAGCAGGGCCCGGGCGTGCCCCTGGGTGATCTTCTTGCCCGGACGGCCTCGAGGACCTCGTCGGGGAGGTCGAGCAGGCGGATCAGGTTCGAGACGGTCGAGCGGTCGAGCCCGAGCCGGCCGGCGAGCTCCTCCTGGGTGCCGCCGTACTGCGACGAGGTAGTCGCGGAAGGCGACGCCTTCTCGATCGCGTTGAGGTCCTCGCGCTGGAGGTTCTCGACCATCGCCAGCTCGGAGACGCGCTGGTCGTCGAGGTCGAAGACGCGGGCGGGGATCTCGTGGAGCTGGGCCTCGATGCTGGCGCGGAGCCGGCGTCTCGCCCGCGATGAGCTGGTACGCGGTCGTCGACGGGGCGGACGAGGATCGGCTGGAGCATCCCGTGCTGGCGGAGCGAGTCGGCCAGCGGCGGCGATCTCGGCCGGGTCGAAGTGGCGGCGGGGCTGGAACGGGTTGGGGTCGATCTGGTCGACGGCGATGTGGATCAGCTCGGGCCGCTCGAGCGAGCCGGGCTCGAAGCCCCCTTCCTCGCGCCCGAGCAGGGCGTCCAGGCCGCGTCCGAGTCGCGTCGCTATTATTCACGGTCGATGACCTCCATGACGAGTTCCGCATAGGCCCAGGCCCCCCGGGCCCTGGGGCGAGTAATCGAGCACGCTGACGGCCGTGGCTGGGCGCCTCGCTGATGTGGACGTCCCGCGGGATGAGGGTGTCGAAGACGGTTCGGTCGAAGTAGCCGCGGACCTCGCCGGCCACCTCGTTGGCCAGCTCGAGCGCGGGGTCGTACATGGTC
Source organism: uncultured Planctomycetota bacterium (assembly GCA_963771445.1). GTDB lineage: Bacteria > Planctomycetota > Planctomycetia > Isosphaerales > Isosphaeraceae > JAKAUH01. Next base: position 915,586 of record CAVYTQ010000014.1, read on the forward strand.
AGGACGATCCCGCCGATCTCGAGCCGGTGGTTGTCCTTGCGCCTTGGTCTGGCGGGCGAGCTCGATGATCTGCGAGAGCCCTTCCATCGCGAAGTATTCGCACTGGATCGGGATGTAGACCTCGTCCGACGCCGCCAGCGCGCCGCGGGTGAGCTGGCCGAGCGACGGGGGGCAGTCGAGGAAGACGTAGTCGAAGCCGACCGAGCTCGCTCGCGAGCTGCTGCCGGAGGCTCGAGGCCCGCTGCCGGTTCGAGGCCGAGAGCGCATCGGCGTCGGCCAGGCTCTGCGAGCCGGGCAGGACGAACAGGCCTCGGCTGCGAGGTCGCCACGACCGACTCGAGCAGCGGCCTGCCGGCGACCAGCGGGTGCCGCGCCGCCGGCTCGACGCCCAGCCCGCTGGTCGCGTTGCACTGCGGGTCGACGTCGATCACCAGCGCCGTCTTGCCCGCCTTGGCGAGCCCGGCGGCGAGGTTGATGGCGGTCGTCGTCTTGCCGACCCCCCCCTTCTGGTTGGCCACGCTGATGATCTTGGCCATGGCCCCCCCTGCCCCTGGTCCACCTTCACGGCGCAGCGCGATCCCCGCACCAGATTGGCCGGGATCGTATCGGCAGTGTGGCGGAGTGTAAAGTTCAGATGCCGGCCCGATCGCCCCGGGCCATCAGTCGCCGCGCGTCGGCCTCGAGCACCTCACTGTAGGTAATCGGATAATCGGGCCGGGCATCGAGAGGGAGAAGTCGAGCGGCAGCGCGGCGAGCTGGTCGCGGCATCGGGAGCGGATGCTTTCGAGCGTCGGCAGCGGGGCGACGAGCTTCCCGCCGCGCACGACCGGGACCAGCAGCGGCTCGCCTTCGCCGGCCTCGTCCGCCCGAGCGACGTGGTCGCCGGCGAACCGGCCCGCCCCGTCGCGGCGGCGAAAGACCTGCTTGGCCATGGGGTAGGTCCGCTTCGCCGGGCTCAGCTTGTACTTCCCCTCGCCGTCGAGCTCGACGAGCTTGTAGACCATTCCGAGCGCGGGGGCGTCGCGCGAGGTGATCAGCTCGGTCCCGACTCCGAAGCCGTCCACCGGCGCGCCCGCCTCGACCAGCGCGGCGATCCGGTGCTCGTCGAGGTCGCCCGAGACCATGATCTTCACGCCCGCCCGATCGTGCTCGTCGAGGATGGCCCGTCGCCTTGCGCGAGAGGTCGTCGAGGTCGCCGCTATCGATCCGGATCGCCGGAATCGGCGGCTCGATCGCGGCGGCTCGCCGGACGCCTTCGAGGGTGTCGTAGGTATCCACCAGCAATGTCGACGCGCCGCCGAACGTCCGGGCGAACGCCGCGAATGCCGTCGCCTCGTCAGCGAACGCCTGGACCCAGGAATGGGCCATCGTGCCCGAGGCGGGGATCCCCAGCCGCCGCGCGGCCTCGACCTGGCTCGTCCCGGCGAATCCGGCGATGTAGGCGGCGCGGGCGGCCAGGAAGCCGGCGTGCGGGCCGTGGCCGCGGCGGGCGCCGAATTCCTGAAGCGGCCGTCCGCCCGCGACCGAGACCATCCGCGCGGCCTTCGACGCCACCAGCGTCGGATAGGCCAGCGAGGCCACCAGAAACGTCTCGACCCACTGCGCCTGCGCCAGCGGCGCCGTGACCCGCAGCAGGGTCTCGCCCGGGAAGACCACGGTCCCCTCGGGGATCGCCCAGACGTCCCCCTCGAATCGCATCCCGGCCATCGCGTCCAGCACCGAGGGCGGGACGTCCCGGAACATCCGCAGGCCGCGGATCGCCTCGATCTGCTCGGGAGAGAACGCCAGCCGGAGCAGGTCGCCGACGGCCTGCTCGAGCCCCGCGAAGACCAGGTACGCGCGGTTCGTCGGCATCTTCCGGACGAAGAGCTCGAACGACGCGTGCTTGCCGGCCATGCCGGAGGCCAGGTAGCCGGCCATCATCGTCAGCTCGTAGAGGTCGGTGACCGGCCCGAGCGCGTCGGGGTCGGGCCAGAGCGAGACGGGCGGATCGGGATTCATGGGCGGGCTCCAGGTCGCCTCGGGCGGAACAGCATCAATGGGCGCCGAGCGGCCGTCGTCGCGGGTCTCGGCCATCGTCGGATCGATGTCGAGCAAGGTCGGAAGGTTCATCGTGGTGGCGACCTCGCGGACCAGCTCCCAGCGCCCGCGAGCGGTGGTCGCCAGCCGGCGACGGTCCTCGCCCGCCTGGCGGAGCATCGCGCCGTCGATCACAGCCCACGACCGCGAATCGCCGCCCTCGAGCAGGCTCTCGAGCGTCGGCTGCGGCGCGAGGGGCCACGACGCTCGACAGGTAGAATGTCACGGGCGGCCTCGCGTAGAGCCGCAGCGATTCGAGGTCCCTCGGCATGATGCCGGCGATCCGCCGGCAGGCCGCTCGGACCGAGTCGCTCGGCTCGAGCAGCTCGCGGATCGTCCGCGAGCGATCCCAGTAGGCCGTGAAGGCGAGCAGTGTCGGCAGGATCCAGACGACCGCCGCCGCGATCAGCGCCCTCGCTCCCCTGCCCCGCGACCGGCTGGCTTCGCCGCCAACATACGATTCCAGCCGTTCGCAGAGCGCCAGGAACACCCCCGCCGAGAGCAGCCAGGACATCGCCTGGAACGGCAGCAACAGCCGCGCATAAGGATGATAGAACGGCGTGAGGATCGCCAGGACAATCCAGGCGATTCCGACCAGTCCGGCGGCCCTCGAGACCGGCCGGGCGATCCCGGCAACGAATCCGCACATACAGATGAATGCGGCGAACAGCAATCCCAGGCTCAGCACGAGGGCCGTCACCATCATCGTGGTCGCGACGACCGTGGCGAACCGCGCGGGTCCGCCGCGAACATTACCGCGGGCCGCCTGCATCGCCAGGGCCGCCGCCAGCCCCGAGGCCACCAGCCACCATGGTCCGCCGGAGAGTGCCTGGTCCTGCCGGAGCTGCGCCAGGGCGAAGCTGGGCCACTCGCCCGGTCCGCCCAGGTAGCCGCGCTGGTGGGAAAGCAGCGCGGCGTAGCCGCCGTGCCCGTCGACGAACCGGAACCATGGCCAGTACACCACGGCCGCGACGGCCGCGGCCAAGAGTCCCCAGCCCCAGAGCCGCAGCCAGGCCGATTGCTCACGAAGGTGCCGGAGCGTGACCAGGACCGCGTAGACGGCAACCACCGCGCCGGCAATCCATCCGTTGTACTTGAAGAGCTGCGCGACGCCGACCGCCGCGCCCAGCGCGACAGCCCGCGACGGGCCGGGCTTCTCGAGGAACCGCTGCCCCTGCCCGATCGCTACCAGCCAGGCCAGCAGGAACGAGACGTCGGTCAGCGCCATCCTCGAAAAAGCGATGTGGGGACCCGACAGCGCACAGAACGCGGCCGAGGCGGCCCCTGCCCCTCGTCCGAACGTCCGGAGGCCCAGCCAGCCGACGACCGGGATCATCAACGTACCGGCCAGGATCGACACCAGGATCGCCGCGAAGTCGCCGCGGCCCAGCACGCCGAAAGCCAGGCCCACGAGGAAGGGAAAGCCGGGCGGCGCGTAGGCGATCACGGTCGGATCCAGCGAAGTGATCCCGCCGGGCGACTGGATCCAGCCACCGGCCATGGCGTAGATCCCCTCGTCGAAGTGGACGAGACCGAGCTGGCCGGGCGACCAGAGCCGGAGGATCGCGCCGATGACCGTCAGCGCGACGATGATGAGGGCCTCGCGCCGCGTGCCCGTAGCTGGTCGGGGTGTGGGTAGAGCTCATGGCGGTCGATTCTAACGGGAGCCGCCCGCCGCCGTAAATCGACGTGATCGGCCCCGACTGGCCGAACCCCCTGCACCGCCGGGTTTCACGTGGAACCGGGATTCACGGCCGGGCCGGGCTTGTACGCCTGGTCCGGACGTGGCCGGGTTCTGGTAAAATCGCGATCGGCCGAACGGTGGCTGTGAGCCGTTTGTTACGATCGGAGCAGCGGGAGGAGCCATGGCCGTCGCGCTATTCACCGACCGGCGGATGATCGATCACCGGACGCCGCGGCCGCATCCCGAGCGCCCCGAGCGGCTCGAGGCGATCCTCCGCCAGCTCCAGCGGGCCGGCTATCCGAACACCTGCCCGAGCTTGCCTGTGCGTGAGGCCACACTCGAGGAGCTGGGCCGCGTCCATTCCCCCGAGTACCTCGCCCGGGTCTTTGAGCTCGAGGCCGAGGGCGGCGGGATGCTCGACCCCGACACCTGGCTGCTGCCAGGCTCGGGCCTGGCCGCACGGCTGGCCGCGGGGGCCGCCGTCGAGGCTGTCTCGTACGTCATGGCCGAGCCGGACCGCCGGCGCTCTGCCTCGTCCGGCCGCCGGGACACCACGCCCGGCCCGCCTCGGGTATGGGCTTTTGCATCTACGCCAACATCGCCGTGGCCGCCGCCGACGCCCTGAGCCGGTTCGAGCTCGACCGCGTGCTGATCGTCGACTTCGACGTCCACCACGGCAACGGCACGCAGGAGATCTTCTACGACACGTCGCGCGTCGGGTTCCTGTCGATCCATCGCTACCCGTTCTACCCGGGCACCGGCGCCCGGGACGAGACCGGCACGGGCGACGGCCTGGGCTCGATCGGCGAACATCCCCCTGCCCCACGGCACGCCGCGGGCCGACTATCACGCCGCCTTCCGCTCGGCGCTGGAGCGGCTGGCCGACCGCGTCCGGCCCGAGCTCGTCCTGATCAGCGCGGGCTTCGACGCCCACGCCGAGGACCCGGTCGGCGACCTCGGCCTCGAGGTCGAGGACTTCGAGATCCTGACCCGCGAGATCGTCGACGTCGCCGAGACCCACGCATCGGGCCGGATCGTGAGCGTGCTCGAGGGGGGCTACAACGTCCCGATCCTGGCCGGCTGCGTCGTCGCCCACCTCGACGCGCTGGGTGCCGAGCGCGGGCGGATCTGACGGGACGTCGGCGAGGCCCGATCGACTCGGCCGTCGCGCACCAACAAGCAAGCGGAATGACCCCGACGGGATTCGAACCCGTGTTGCATGCGTGAAAGGCATGTGTCCTGGACCAGGCTAGACGACGGGGCCATCGTCAGTGCGAACGATACGAATCTAATCCCGGTTCGCCCGCGCGGGTCAAGGGAAGCGACGAGCCTCGGGCTTCGCCGGCAAAGGTCGGCCAACGGCGCAGGGTTGCATGCGCCCTTCCGACGCGTTAGCCTGTCAGGCGAAGGGTGCGAGGTCGTGCGAGAATCGGGCGGCGACGAGGACCACGGGATGACCAAGATCCTGATGATCACGGGCGATGCCGGCGAGGCCCAGGAGATCTACTACGCCAAGTACCGCCTGGAAGAAGAGGGATGGCAGGTCCAGATCGCCGCCCCCGAGAAGCGGGCCTTCCTCTCGGTCGTCCACGATTTCGAGCCGGGATTCGACACCTACACCGAAAAGCCCGGCTACCGCGTCGAGGCCGACCTCGGCCTGGACGACGTCGTCGCCGAGGAGTACCACGGCCTGGTCTTGCCCGGCGGCCGGGCCCCGGAATACCTGCGGAATCGCGAGAAGGCGGTCGCCATCGTCCGGCACTTTCGTCGAGGCGGGCAAGCCGATCGCGGCCAACTGCCACGGACCGCTGCTGGTCCTGGCCGCCGGCGGCGGCCGCGGGCGGACCATGACCTGCTTATCCCGACCTCGAGCCCGACGTCCGCCAGTCATGGGGCCGAGTTCGTCAATCGCGAGGTGGTCGTCGACGGTCCCCTCGTCACGGTCCGGGGCTGGCCCGACAACGGTCCCTGGATGAGGGAGTTCGTCCGTTTGATGAAAGCCAGGGGGACCTGATCCAAACTTGGCCGCGAGCCTCGGGGAATAATCGACCGAGGTTGCGGCGTGCCTTGTTGCTGCGTCAAGAGGCTGTCCATCGGCCGGGCGGCTTCACACCTCGGGGCGACCAACCTTGGCGCCGGGTCGGTGGCGCGGGCCTGATTCTGGATGGCCTCGTAGACTTCTCGCCGATGCACGGTGACGTCCTTCGGAGCTTCGATGCCCAGGCGCACCTTGTCTCCTCGGATCTCGATCACCGTCACGGTGATGTTGTCGTTGATAATGATGCTCTCGTTTTTCTTACGGGAGAGAACCAGCATTGCCGCTCCCCTCTGGGGCCTTGCGCTCGGTGCTTACCATCCGTTGCGGTGAGCAAACATCGGTCCAGGGAAGGGCGGAATGCCATCGGCGCCAATCGGCGCTGGCGTTGCGCACACCGCCTCCATGAACTCTACCTGCTGAAACGAGCCGGTCAAGGGCACGGGATTTTTTTGTCGCTTCCCATATTCCCAAATCTGACGTTCCCGACAAAAGTGCATCGGGGGCCAATTCTCGTCATAAGTCCTTGAATCTACTCGGTTTTCGTCGCTTTTCCTCTTGACTTTCCCCGACGCGGCTCTATACTTAACTCCAGTTTATCAGAGGAGTTGCGTCCGCCATGATCCATATCGTCGACCCCCGACGAACACGCCTCTTCGACCCCTTCGACGGCGTCATCCCTCCCGCCGGCCACCGGATCATCGCCGAGGGGTGGCAAGGCGTCTTTCGCCACGTCGTCCTCGACGTCCTCCCCGTCGGTGAGCTCGCCCGTCATTTCAGCCATGACCTCGGCGCTCCCACCAAGGAACTCTACTCGATGGCCGGCCTCGTCTTCCTGGCCGACTTCTTCGACTGGGCCGCCGCCGAGGCCGCCGAAGCCTACATCTTCCGCAGCGATGTCCAGTACGCCCTCAACCTCGAACCGGGCGTCGAGATCTCCGCGCGCACCGTCGAGCGCTATCAGGCCCTCTTTCGCGACGACGAGCTGGCCACCCAGGTCTTCCACGACGTCACCATCCACCTGGCCGACGAGCTGGAACTCGACGTCGCGCGGCAGCGGCTGGACTCGACCCACGTCTTCAGCCACATGGCCACCTTCGGCCGCACCAGGCTGATGGCCGTCGCCATCAAGCGGTTCCTGACCCAGGTCAGGCGCCATGCCCCCGAGCAGTACGCCGCGCTGCCCGAGGACTTCCGCAACCGCTACGAGCCCGCCGAATCGCAGTTGTTCGCCGCCGCCAAGGACGCCGAGGCGCGACGGCGGTCGCGGCAGCGAGCCGCCGAGGACCTGCTCCGGACCATCGAGCACTTCGCCGATCGCCCCGAGTGGACCGGCCGCTCGACCTACAAGGCCTTGCGCACCATCTTCGACCAGCAGTGCGAAGTCGTCGGCGATACCGTCGTCGTGAAGGCCAAGACCGGCGGCGACCGCATCCAGAACCCGTCGGACCCCGACGCCACCTACGATGGCCGCAAGGGTCCCGGCTACCAGGTGCAACTCGCCGAGACGTGCAGCCCGGCCAATGACGTGCAGCTGATCACCGCGGCGCTGCCGCAGACGGCCTGCGAGCCCGACGTCGCCGCGATGGTGCCGATGCTCGATCAGCTCGCGGGGTCGGGCCTGCCCCCGAGGAGATGTTGGCCGACACGCCGTATTGCAGCGACGAGAATGTCCGGGCCGCCGCGGGGCGCGGCGTGGACCTCGTAGGACCGATCCCCGGCCCGGAGCCGGTGAGGGCTCCCCAGGCATTGACGGTGGACGATTTCGCCGTGGACGAGCGGACCGGGCAAGTCGAAGCCTGCCCCAGCGGGCAGGTGCCGCTGGTGGTCGAGCGAGATGCGGCGGCCGGCATGACGCGGATCGAGATGCCGGCGGCGGCGTGCGCGGGCTGTCCGTTCCGCGCGAGTTGTCCGATCGACACGACGCGGGACGGTCGGTACACGATGGAGTTCAGCGACAAGGAACACCGCCTGGCCGGTCGGCGTCGAGAGCAAGAGACGCCGGTGTTCGCCGAGCGGTACGCGCAGCGAGCGGGGATCGAGTCGACCAACAGCGGCCTGAAGAATCGGCTGGGGATGGACCGGTTGCGAGTGCGAGGTCGAGGGAGCGTGTTCCGTGCGATCCTGCACAAGGTGGCGGGATGGAACGTGCTGCGAGCGGCGGCGTCGAAGAAGCTGCGCGCGCGGGTTAAGGTTCAAGTGGAGCAGACGCTGTCGGGAGGAGGGACTGGGGCGAATAAGCCGTCTCGCGTGCCCGCACCGTGGCCCTGGTGGGGCTGGGTGGGGGCATTTCGGGGTTCTTGGGGCGGATTTCATCGCCGGACAGCCTCATTCGCCGCTTGAGCCAAAAATCCAGTCCCCTCACACGCGGACTTCTGTCGGCGACGTCAAATCTTAAAGAATTCGGGCGATTTTCCTGGGGGTGAAAGACCGGCCGGGACAGGACGGCGTGGGCGGTCGCGGCGGCCAGGCGGGGGCCCGCCCTGCTGGTCGGCATCCCGCGGCAGACCTGCGGATATGCTCGGTGCGCTCGCCCATTCTATCTAGAGCACCGAACGGTTGGATGGCGCACGACTGGACGATCCGGCCGGTACGAGCCCGACGCGCCAGCGAGTGGGTGATTTGGTCGGCCCGGCGATCCACTCGCTGGCGCGTCGGGCCCGTATGAGCAACGCAACCGCGAGGCGCCTAGATAGCGGGCGAGGAATACCTGCGGTAGAGGGGTCCAAGGCCCAGGTCGAAGATCTCGGCCTCGATGTCTTCGTTGCTGTTGGAGTGGATCGTCTCGCGGAGCTCCTGGATGAGGAGCTCGATGAACTTGGAGCGGGCGCGCTGGAGGTTCTTGCGGAAGGCCTCGGGACGGATCGGGGTGCGGGTGATCTCGCCGAGCTTCTCGGCGATCTCGTCGATCGATGCCTTGGGGAAATCCCGACGGAGCTGGAGGACGGTGGCGTAGCGGTTCTTGGGGGTCGTCGCCTGGTAGGTCTCGAGCCGCGACCAGACGCGGTTGATCACGGCCTCGCGCCAGACTCGATCGAAATCTTCGTCGGGTCGTGAGTCGAGCAGGTCGCCGGGTGGCAGCGACTGGACCTTCTTGGTGCGGAAGTGATCGATGATCAGCCGGTGGAGCACGGTCCGCAGGTAGTCTCGGAACCGGCCCTTGGTCTTGTCCGCGCCCGCGAGCTTGCCGGTGAGCAGCTTGGTCCAGAACTCCTGGAGCACCTCGTCGGCCAGGTGTTTGTCGCGCACCTTCAGGTGGATGTACCGGGTGACGGCGTCGTGGTACCGGCCGACGAGCTCCTCCATGGCCGCCTGACCTTGCGGCCCCGGCGTGTGGGCGCTGCTGATCGTGGTCCAGATCGTCGAGATGTCGGTCAGCCGCTCGTCACTCATCGCCCTCATCCGAGTGTGCCGGACGATCATTGTCCGGTGCCGCCCCGAGTCGCGTTGTATCGCCGTTCTTTGGGATTCTACGCCATCCGCCCGCGACCGGTTTCACGTGGAACGCATTTCGGGGCTCGTCCGCATCGTCCGTAGGCCCCGCCCGCATGCGATTTCGCGGGCGGCCGAGAGGGATCGTCGCACTCGTTGCCACGTCGGATCGGGAACGATCGTGCCGGCAGCCTCGTGGAAGTACGCCCGGCAGGATTCGAACCTGCGACCGACGGTTTAGAAAACCGTTGCTCTATCCTCCTGAGCTACGGGCGCGTCTGACTCGGGGCGGCTCGCGGCGACGATCCCGAAGCCGTCGGAGCGCCTCCGAGTCGACGAGCTGCGCCCGGCAGGATTCGAACCTGCGACCTGCGGTTTAGGAAACCGCCGCTCTATCCACCTGAGCTACGAGCGCGAGATCCCCGTCAACACAGGGATTCTCCGCCATGGCGGGGCACCCTGTCAACTTTCTTGCCGGCCGCGGCGACGGATTGCAAACTTGACACGGGCGTCCATGCGCCCGGTTCGGGTTCGGGCCGTACGTCGCGGGGAGCGCGCCTTGGAAAAGGGGTGACGGATGGAAATCGGATCGCCGGTCGCCGTGGTGACGGGAGGAGGCCGGGGCATCGGCCGGGGGATCGTGCTGGCGATCGCCGGCCTCGGGCACACGGTCGTCGTCAATTATCGCTCGGACGTTCGCGCGGCCGAGGAGACGTGCCAAGAGGCTCTGCGCCTCGGCGCCGCCGGGGCGGTGGCGATCCGCGCCGATGTCTCCGACCTCGAGGACGGCCGTCGGCTCGTCGAGGAGGTCCGGGCCGTCTCGGGTCGGATCGACCTGTGGGTCAATAACGCCGGGGTCGCACCCGAGACCCGGGCCGACCTGCTCGAGACGTCCGCCGAGAGCTGGGACCGCGTGCTGGCGACCAACCTCCGCGGGCCGTACTTCCTCACGCAGGCCGTCGCCCGGGCGATGGTCGCCCTGGTCGCCCCGGGCGCGGTCGCCGGCCCGCAGATCGTGTTCATCACGTCGATCTCGAGCCGGTTCGCCAGCGTCAGCCGCGGCGAGTACTGCGTCTCGAAGGCGGGGCTGAGCATGGTCGCGCAGCTCTTCGCCGCGCGGCTTGCGGAGCAGGGGATCCGCGTCCACGAGGTCCGTCCCGGGCTGATCGAGACCGACATGACGCTCCCCGCGCGGGCGGCCTACGAGCGGCGGATTCGCGAGGGTCTCGTCCCGATGGCGCGGTGGGGGACGCCCGACGATGTCGGCCGCGCCGTGGCGGCGATCGCGTCGAACGGCCTGGCGTACTCGACGGGCACGGTGATCGACGTCAACGGCGGCCTGGGGCTGAGGATCCTCTGAGACTTCGGGCGGCACGCGTCCCACGCGGCTCGGTGGTCCTGAGGGAGGACTGTCACAGACGACCGGATCGCGAGTAAAATGACGGCGATCGAGCCGCGCCCTGCGTCGGACCCGCCGCGAGAACGGCGGGGAGGCCCGGTTGGCCATCCATCCGCCACGTTCGCAGCCCCAGGCATGCGGGACCGAACGAGCGACGGGCACACCGGGCGCGTCCCGACCATGCCGCCACATTCCGCGGTTCGCGGCGGCGTTCCGGACCGACGGGTCCCGTATCGGCATGACGGCCGTGACCGGGATCCCGTCATGACCAGCGGACACGGCGATGGACGACCCCACCTCCGAATCCCCGTCGCTCCCGAAGTATCTCGTCGGGCAGAGGATCGGCAGCTACCAGGTCATCGATACGCTCGGCAGCGGCGGGATGAGCACCGTGTTCCGGGGCGTGCACGCCGACACCGGGCACGAGGTCGCGCTCAAGGTCCTGCTGGGGACCCTCTCGCGCAATTCCACGCTCCTCCAGCGGTTCCTGCGCGAGGCCCGGTCGGCCGAAAGCCTCGAGCATCCCAATATCGTCGCGATCTTTGACCGGGGGGTTAACCAGGGCCGCCACTATCTCGTCCTCGAGTACGTGCCGGGCGGGGACTTCCACGACCACGTCCAGCGCCACGGGCCGCTCGATGTCGACGAGGCGATCGCCGTGGTCCGCGGGGTCGCAAGCGCGCTGGAATACGCCGCCGGACGGGGCGTCATTCACCGTGACATCAAGCCATCCAATATCCTGAGGTCTACGGACGGCTCGTCGAAGATCATCGACCTGGGCCTGGCGCTTCAGGCGGGTGTCGAGGATGAGCGGGTGACCCGCGAGGGGACGACGGTCGGCACGGTCGATTACATGTCGCCCGAGCAGGCACGCGACAGCCGCGCGACGAGCGTGCAGAGCGACATCTACTCGCTGGGGTGCACGTTCTATTACCTGCTGGCCGGGGTGCCGCCGTTCCCGGGTGGCGATATCACCGACAAGCTGACGAGACACGCCAGGGCGCCGCGCCCGACATCCGCGACCTGCGGCCCGACATCTCGCCGGCGGTCGCCCGAATCCTGCTGCGGATGATGGCCAAGCAGGCAGAGGATCGCTACGCGAGCTACGATGATCTGATCGCGGCCCTGAACGCGGTGCCGCAGGCGGGTGGGAACGGCACGCCGGGCGTCGCATTGCTGCCGCTCGATGACGACGTGGACGTGGACTGGCCACGTCCGGGTGCGCGGCGCGAGGGGACCGGCCGACCGGTCCACAGGCGTGGCCGGACCTGAGCGAGGACGCCGTCCCGCTCGGCTCGGCGTCGGGACTGTCGCTCGAGCTGGCCGACGAGCGCGATGACGGCGGCGGCCATCGCCCGACATTCCAGCCGGCGTCGCCGTTGCCGCGTCACGGAGCCACCGCGGCGGACGAGATCCCCCTGGTCGACGAGGATCTGGACATCGAGCCGGTCTCGGAGACCCGACTCGGATCGCGGGGAGTGACTTCCCTCGCGTGGTGGCTGCCGGCGTCGCTCGCGGCCGCCGCCGCCGCGGTCGTGCTGGTGCTGGTGCTGTACTTCACCCTTTCGGTCTCGGACAGGGTGGACCCCTCGGCCGTGGAGGTGCCCGATCCCGAGGCCGAGCTCTACCAGCCCAGGGTCGCCAGCCGGCCCCTGCCGGCCCGGGACCGCGACGCGGTCGGTCCCCGGGGCGGTCGGGGAGGGGAGAGGAACCGCGGAGCCCGCGACCTCGCGAGGAAGCCGCAGATCGAGAAGATCGCCTGGGAGGAGCCGGCCGACACGGACCCCGTCGCCTGGCATCCTCCCGCGTCCGGCCGCGCCGCGGGCCGACTGGCGTCGGCATCTGCCGGAATGGACGCGGACTCAGCCGCCCGAAGCTCCGCGACGAGCCCGTGATCGTCGTCCGTCGCGTGGCCGACGTGACCGACGGCGTCACCGAGCCGACGCTCCACTTTGCCCTGGATCAGCATCAGCGCGGGACTGTCGAGGTGGCCGACGTGGGGCCCTTGCCGGTGGACGACCTGCGGATGTCGGGCGAATCGCGGGTGATCCGCGCGCGCCAGGGGTATCGCCCGACGATCCGGATCACACGCACCCGCACTGTGGCGTCGCGCGAGCAGACGGCGTTCCTGCCGCTGGATCGCAAGTCGCTCACGCTCGAGGGGCTCGACCTGATCGTCGACGCCCGCGAGATGTCCGGCCGGCAGACGGCGCTCTTCGGCTGTGCCGGGGCCAACCTGGTCCTGCGCGACTGCACGGTCACGGTGTTCAACCCGACGGCCGCGCCGTTCGTGCTGATTCGCCAGGAGCCGTCGAGCCGGCCGTCGCGGATCCGGCTCGAGCGGACGCTGGTCCAGGGCGCGTTCGCGGCGATGGCCGAGCTGACGGGCGGGCCGGCTGATCTGGTCGTGGACGGCACGTCGATCCTCGGGGGGATGGGGCCCGTGGTCCGGCTGCCGCGCCCGGACGCCGGCGTCGGAGTCGCGGATTTATTTCGCCGGCAGCTTGATCGCGAGTCCGGGGCCAATCGTCCAGTGCGGCGTCCCCGGGCACGCGCCGGCGGGTCCCTCGGGTCGTGTCTCAATTCGCTGCTTCGGATCGGCCCTCGGCCGGCTGCAGGGACCCGGCATCGCCAGCGTGGTCTGTTCATCGGACGACTCGGCGTCGGCCGAGGGGCGGGTTGACTGGGCCGGCGATGACAACCTGTACTCGGGTTGGAAGGGCTTCTTCGCGCGCGGCACCGACCTGATCATCACGGTCGGCGGCCTGGGCCAGGCGCGCTCCACGTGGAACGCGACCGAGCAGGGGAGCCAGGAGATCCTGACGGCCTGGCCACCCTCGGTCCTGGCCGCCGGCGACACGCCCTCGACCCTCGATCCGTACCTGCCTTCCGAGCGGCGATCGCTGATGAACGGGCCGGCACGGCCGGCGCCGAGCTTGTTCGCCCGGGCGATGCAGGGGTATCCCGACCCGGCGATTCCCGTCGTGACCGCCTGGGCCGTCCCCGGCGGCGGACCGGGCTCGAGCATCAACCCGCCGCAGGTTCTCAAGGCGTATGACCCCAAGCTGGCCGCGAGGGCGGGGCGTGCCGAGAGATCCCGGCGCGATGGTCCCCGGGCCCGGCGGGCCGGACGGCGCCGACGTGAACATGGACACGGGCGATCCCACGTGGCGCGGCGACCTGGGCGCCTTCATCCGGCATTGCCTGCTGAGCCGGCAGCGGCACCTGAAGGTCCGCGTCCAGGGTGCCGGTGCTCATGCCATGACTCCGGTCCGCCTGCCCGACGGCTTCATCCTGGAGGTCCGCGTCGACCCGACCCCCGGCGCCGAGCCGCCGTCGTGGTATCCCGCCCCGGAGACGACCGCCGCGGCAATGATCGAGCTGCATGGCGGTGCACTCGTGCTTTCCAATGTGATCATCCGCCACAACCCCGACGCGAGGCTCGACAGCCTGCTCGCGCTCGACAACGCGCACCTGGTCATGTCGCGGTGCCGGCTGATGGTCCAGCCCGGCACGTCGGGGACGGGCGGCGACCTGGTCCAGTTCCTGGCCCCGACGACCCAGCCGATCGAGGGCCCGCCTGCCGGGTCGGTGTTTCAGGTCGCGGTTGACCGGCCGATCTGCCGCCTGATGGACACGATCCTGATCGCCAACCGGACGGCGCTCCGCCTCGACCTGGGGCGAGGACTCGCCGCCCTGACCGGCTGCGCCATCGCCTCGGACGAGACGGCCATCGAGCTGAACCCCGGCCAGGTCGCGCGGGGCCGGTTCCAGGCCGACCTGTGGCTCGAGCGTTCGACGCTGGTCGCGGGCCATTCGATCATCGGGCTGGGGCGGTGGCCGGCGCTGGGCGTGGGGCCTTACCGGCCCTGGGTGGTGAACTCGCGGCGATCGGCGTTCCTGACCTTATCCGACGCGCGATCGCGCGAGGCCGCCTGGCTGCGCGTCGACGCCGACGCGATGGCCGGGGGATGCCTGTACTGGCAGGCGGATGGTGACGCCTTCGAGCTGGATCACGTCGCCGCTGCCGGCGAGGCGGTGCCGTCCTCCGGCCGCTCTCGCGACCTGATGAACCAGTGGGTCCAGTTCTGGGGTTCGAACCGCCATGGTACGATCGCCGGCCCGCGATCGTCGGCGCTCCGGCTTCGGGAACGGCCCCGGCCCGGCGGGATCGAGCCTGCGGACCTGCTGCTGGATCCCAGCCTTCGCGGCCAGGGGGGGCAACTCGCGGTGGGCGCCGACCTCGCGGCACTCGGCATCCAGCCCCGCTCCGCGCGGCCGGCCCCGGCGCGAAACTGACCCGAACACTCGCTTCGGTCAGCGCGGCGCCGATACGCGGGCACGAGCCCTCTCCTTCTCCCACCGGCGGCGCGTGCCGGAAGGAAGAATGACGATTTCTTTCGAGTGAAGGCCCACCGCGAGGCAACGCCGGTCGGGCCGGCGAGCTCCACCGGCCTGCGCGCCCGTGTCACGAGGGATCTACGCCGTTCGGCTTGCAGGAAGAGCCGGCCGATCCTGATAATAATCCTTAACAGCTTCGGTCTCCCAGGGAACAAGGGGGTTTCCATCATGCCCGGCCGCAAGATGCTCTGTCTTGGCGTGGCGACGGTGCTGCTGGCGATTCCCGGCTCATCCCGAGCACAGCATGGCGGCGGCGGCCACATGGGAGGCGGCCACATGGGAGGTGGCCACATGGGCCATGGCAGCTTTTCCCACCACCACCCGCAGCAAGGGGGGATGCCGTTGGGCGCAACGGCCGGCGGCTATGGCGGTTACGGCCTTGGCTTCCCGATCTTCCTGGGTGGTCCCGTCTATTACACCTACTATCCGGTGATGGACGGGGCAGGGGGAATGGCGGGCAGTTCGGGCCGTTGCCTCCGCCGATGCTGGTGCGTGGTCCCGTGGCCGGTGGGCCTCCGCCTCGTCGCGTCTCGATGGCGAACTTCGAGCGGGGGGGCGTCCAGCCCGACAGGGCGCGGGCGACGCCCTCGGATCCCCAGGCGGTCTGCGCAGCTCATGACGTTCGGCGACCGCCTGTTCCGCGCGGGCAATCTCAAGAAGGCCGACGAGCGCTATCACCAGGCGCTCAAGGCCGCGTCGAACAGGGCCGCGCCCTACCTGCGGCTCGCGCAGGTCGCACTGACGCGGGGGAACTACGCCGAGGCGGCCAACCGGCTCCGCGAGGCCGAGACCGCCGAGCCGGGCTGGTTGAGGACCGCGGCCGACATCCAGGCACTCTACGCCGAGCCCGCCGATTTCGCGAAGCAGGTCAGCCGGCTCGAATCGCACCTCCAGGCGCATCCCGACGACCGCGATGCCTGGCTGGTCCTCGGCGCGGAGTGGTTCCTCTCGGGGACGGACGCGACAGGCCGCCGACGTCTTCCTCCGCCTGAATGACCCGAACCGCAGGCCCGACGCCGCCCTGGCCGCCTTCCTCTTGGCCGTCGAAATCCCCCCCGGCCCGAACCCGATCAACCCGCCGCGGCGAATCCGTAGGCGACGCGGCGTCAAGGGGCCCCGGCCTTTTCGCGAGCTCTCATGAGCGAGATCCCCCGCTACTACGCCGCCGCCTGCCAGACCGATCTGCCCTGCCCGCGCGACCGCGACGAGATCCCCGCGCGCGTCGGCCGTCTCCTGGCGATGATCGACAGCGCCGTCGTCGGCTACGGCCCGTTCTTCGACGTCAGGCTGGTCGTCTTCCCCGAGTTCGCCCACGCCGCGCCGATCTACGAGACGGCCGAGGAGCTGATCGACCGGCTCGCCGTGCCGATCCCCAACGAGCACACCGACCGCTACGTCGCGCAAGGCGCGGGAGCGGGGGGTCTACATCCAGACGGGGACGTTCCTCGAAGTCGATCCGCGATGGCCCGGGCGAGGTCTTCAACACGACCTGCCTGATCGGCCCCGACGGGCTGCTCGAGCCGCTATCGCAAGGTCAACCCGTGGCTGCCGTGGGAGGTCCACGCCAGCCCGCACGACCTGCCGGGCTACGACGAGCCGCTGTTCCCGGTCGTCGAGACCGAGATCGGCCGGCTCGGCGCGGCGATCTGCTACGACTGGCTCTTTCCCGAGGCGATCCGCGCGCTGGCCCTGGGCGGGGCCGAGGTCCTGATCCGCGTCTCGGCCTACATGGACCCCTGGGGCGCGACGCCGCCGATGGACTGGTGGACGCTGTTCAACCGGGCGCGCGCGGTGGAGAACTTCGCCTTCGTCGTGGCCGCCAACCAGGGGGCCAGCCTGGCGAATTATCCGCCGTTCTCGTGGCCGGGCGGCAGCATGATCGTCGACTTCGACGGCCGGATCCTGGCCCAGGCCGATCCCGGCCCCGGCGAGAAGATCGTCGTCGGCCCGATCGACATCGCCGCGCTGCGGGCCGAGCGGCGCGCGGCGGCGCGGCCATCATCTCCTTTCCCACCTGCGTACCGAAGCCTATACTGAACTCTACGCTCGGCCCATCTATCGCCCCGGCGAGCAGTCCAGGTGATCCGGCCCGGTCGTGCCGGCCGTCCGCCCGCCGCGGGGCCTCTATTTTCGATCGTAATCGCAACGGCCGGGCATCGTGCCTTCATCCGGCCCCGATCCATCATCCTGGGAGCGTGACGATGCCCCCGCGACTTATCCTGAGCGCCTCGCCGTCGCCCTGGCCACGGCGATGGCCCTGGCGGGCGTCTTCGCCTGCCATTCGCAGCCCGAGCCCGACAAGGCCGCGCCGCCCACCGGGTCACAGGCCAGGCCGGCCGAGGCCAGCAACGTGCCTGCGCCGCGCTCAAGAACGAGATCCCCCCCGAGGCTCTCGACGAGGTCATGAAGGCCCACTTCGAGGGGCTGGGGAACATGGAGCAGTATCGAATACGCCGAGGCCATCCGGGCGTTTCGCCGGGTCCACGAGCAGGCGCCGGGCTGGATTCCCGGCTCGATCAACCTGGCGATCGCGCTCCTGAACGAGACGGGCGGCCGAGGAGGCGAAGAAGAAACAGGAGCCGCCGCCGGATGGGGAAGGGGAGCGGGTCTCGGCAAACTTCGACGAGGCGCTCGAGCTACTCGCCGCGGTCCTGCGCCGCGAGCCGGACAACCTGCATGCGCACTACTGCACCGGAGTGATCTTCCACGACCTGGGGCGGTTCCCCGAGGCCAATCTCCATTTCCGGAGGGTCGTCGATCTCGACCCGAACGACGCGGCGGCCTGGTACAACCTGGCGGCGACCATCAGCGACGCCAACAACCCGGCGATGACCGACCCGCGCAAGCTGGCCCGCGAGCAGATCGAACCGCTCACCAGGGCCCTGGACCTCGATCCCTATCTGGTCCAGGCGATTTACAGGCTGCAATCGGCCTATGTCCTCAGCGGTCAGGCCGAGAAGGCCAAGGAGCTCTTCGAGCGCTGGCAGGCACTCAATCCCGACGGGCCGGCCATGGCGCCCGGCCCCGGTGACAGCGTCGTGACTTCCTATGGCGAGATGGGCAAGTATGCCTCGGCCATCGACCCGTTCCGGCGTTCGGCCCCTCAGGCCGGAGGCGCCGCCGCCGCCCGCGCTTCGACCCGGCCTCGGCGCTGGTGATTACGTTGCCCGAGGGAGAGCGGTGGGTCAAGCCGGCCGATTTCGCCGGTCCGTTGGCGGTGATCGGCAGGATTCGCGCCCGCTTCGGGGCCGCGGTGGCCGCCTTCGACGCCGATGGCGACGGCCGGCTCGACCTCTACCTGGCGTCGGCCGTCGTCGGGCCGAAGGGAGTTCGGGACGCACTCCTGATCAACCGGGGCGAGGGCCGATTCGAGGACGTGTCGGCCGCATTCGGACTCGCGCCGGACCGCGCCAGCATCGGCGTGGCGGCCGGCGACTTCGACGCCGATCGTCACGTCGACCTGTTCCTGACCGGGGTGGGTCAGGACCGGCTGTTGCACAATCGCGACGGAAAGGCCTTCGAGGACGTCTCGGCGGCGCTCAAGCCCGCCGGACCCGGCGGCCATTTCGCTCGCAGCCCGCTGGATCGACCTCGACCAGGACGGCGATCTCGACCTCTATGTCGTGAACTACTGCGCCGTCGAGCAAGCGGAGAAGGCGTTTGCGGCGGGCGGCTCCGCGCCGCACGGCATCGCCAACAGCGTGTACCGGAATGACGGCCAGCCCGATCCCGGGTCGGCGCAGACCACGCAGGGCCGGGCTCCCCTGGCGACCGCTTATGACGCCTCCCGCGTGAAGTCCGGTCTCACGATCGCGCTGTCGCCGTGGCCGGGCGCCGCCGAGCTGCTTGGCGGCGATCGGGCCGCATACGGGCATCGCGGTCCTGGACCTCGAGAACGACCGCGACCTCGACCTCGTGCTGCTGAACGACGGCGCGCCCCCGGTTGCCATCCTCAACGACCGGCTCGGCCGATTCCACGGGGTGCCCATCGCCGGCGCGTCGGCAACCACCGGCGCGTCGGGCCTGCTGGCGGCCGACTTCGACGCCGATGGCCGGACGGACCTGGTTGCGGTCGCGGCCTCCGGGCCGGTTCGCCGTCTGGCGCAACGTCACCGAGCGGACGACGGCGGAATCGACCAGGATCGCCTTCGAGGCGTGGCCGAGCAATGCGTCCCGCTGGCGGTCGGCGCAGGCCATCGACCTCGATCTCGACGGCCTGCCCGACCTCCTCGGCCTGCCGGCGTCCGCGCGAGAAGCCCGGGGACGTCGTCCTGCCGGCCTGGGCGCAACGAAGGGAAGCGCTTCGCCGCGGCGACCCTGCCGATTGCCCTGGACCGCCCCGGGCCTTGATGGAGCTGATCGCGGTCAACCTCGTCGGCGACGCGCTTCCCGACCTGCTGATGATCCGGCCGGGCGAGCCGCCCGCGCTGGCGCGGAACCTCGGCAACGGGCAGCACTGGCTGGCCTTCAGGCTCGGCGGTTACTGGCGGACCAAGCCTGAGCTGATGCGGACCAACTCGCACGGGATCGGCACGCGGATCATGGTCGAAGGGCAGGGGGTCCATGCGTCGTTATGATCACACCACGCCCGACTCGGGCCTGGGGCAGTCGGTCGCGCCGATCGTCTTCGGCCTGGGCACGCAGCCGAGGGCCGACCTCGTCCACGTGCTCTGGCCCGACGGCGTCCTCCAGTGCGAGCTGAACCGTCGCGGGCGACGCGAAGCGCGACCTGCTCGAGAACAACCGCAAGACCGGGAGTTGCCCGGTACTTTTCACGTGGAACGGCGAGCGGATTCGTCTGCCTCGGCGACTTCCTCGGCGGCGGCGGCCTCGGCTATCTCGTCGCGCCCGGCGTCTACAGCCAGCCCGATCGCGACGAGTCGGTGGCGATCGCCGACGACCAGCTCCGGCCGACCGACGGCGTGCTTGCGGATCTCGGTCACCGAGCCGATGGACGAGATCGCATATATCGACCACCTGCGGCTCGAGGTCGTCGACCGGCCCTCCGGGCGTCACGGCGACCCCCGACGAGCGGTTCGCGCCCGAAGGGCCGCGGCCGACCGGCGAGCTGATCGCCTGGCGGACGCGGATCGATCCCGTCCGCGCCTCCGACCTGGACGGCCGCGACCTGACCGACGACCCTCACGCGACTGGGACCGCCGCACCGCCGACGCAATTCACGAAGCTGGCCCCCTGGATCGGCTACGCCGAGGAACACGGCATCATCCTCGACTTCGGCGACCGCCTCGCCGGTATCTCGCCCGGCCGACCCGCTGGTGCTCTGCCTGGCCGGGTGGGTCGAGTACCCCTACTCGCAGACGAACTACGCCGCCGCCACGGCGGGCGTCGCGCTGAAGCCGCCCGCGATCGAGCGCCGCCGCGACGACGGCACCTGGGAGGTCATCGAGCCGCACGCCGGCTATCCCGCCGGGCTGCCGCGGCTGATGACGCTCGAGCTGACCGGCAAGCTCGACCGGGCCGCGGTGCGTCCTGCGGATCCGGACGAACATGGAGTGCTACTACGACCAGGCGTTCGTCGCCGTGCGGGACGATCGCGCGCCGAGTCGGCGCTGCGAGGTGACGACGCTGCCGGTCGCCCGCGCGACGCTGGGCCATCGCGGCTACACCCGCGAGGTCTCGCCCGACGGCCGACCGCCGCTGCTCTACGACTACGACTACGTCGACCCCGCTCCGCTGGCCTGGTTCTCGGGCAAGCTGACGCGGTACGGCGACGTGGCCGGCCTGCTGCGGTCGGACGACGACCGGCTCTGCGTCGTCGGGCCGGGCGACGAGATCCGGATCGAGTTCGACGCCAAATCGCTGCCGGCGCTCGCCGGCGGGCTGGACGCGGAGCTACGTCCTTCGTTCTTATGGTTACTGCAAGGACGCCGATCCCGTTCACCGCGATGAGCGACACCGTCGGGCCGCTGCCCTGGAAGGCGATGCCCGCGTTCCCGTTCGGCCGCGACGTCAAGCGGCCCGCCGACCCCGGCTATCAGGCTTACCTCCGCGAGTACCAGACCCGGTCGGCGGGCGGAGGGGATTGAGGGGCGTACTGGAAACCGGAGGGTGGGTCGAGCGAAGCGAGGCCCACCAGGCCTTTCCAGTTGACCCGGGCGTCCGAAACAGTCCTGTCGGGGTCATAGCTCCGAGGAACCATGAGGCGATTCGCAACCACCACTGCGCTGCTGTTGCTCCTGCACTCACCCGCGCTGGCGGAGGATGCCTCGGGCCTCATCCGCTCCGCCCACAACGGCCGATGGTCCGAGGCCGCGACCTGGGAGGGCGGCCGGGTGCCCGGGGCAGGGCGCGGGTGCAGGTCCGCACCGGGCACATCGTCACCTATGACATCGAGTCGGACGCCGTCATCCGCTCGATCCACGTCGCCGGCACCTTGCGGTTCGACCCCGATCGCGACACCCGGCTCGACGTCGGGCTGATCAAGATCCAGGCCGGCGACGACGCGGGCGAGTCGGGCTTCGATTGCGAGGCGCACGCCACGGCCGCCCGAGCCCGGAGCGGCCCGGCCGGCGCTGGAGGTCGGCACTCCGGAACGGCCGATCGCCGCCGGCCCATCGCGCGGTGATCCGGCTGGCTCCCGTCGCCGGGCTGGACCCGGAGGAGTGCCCGGCGATCGTCTGCTGCGGCGGGCGGATGGACTTCCACGGCGCGGCGATGCCCCGGACCTGGGTCAAGCTCGGTGCCTCGGCCGCCGAGGGGACAGGCCACGGTGACCCTGGCCGAGCCCGTGCCCGGCTGGCGGGTCGGCGACCGGGTGATCGTCACGGCGACCCGCTACCAGCGGCTGCCGGACGAGTCGAAGGAGCCGAGCCTGCGGACCCACGCCGAGACCGAGGAGCGGACGATCCGCGCGATCGACGGGACCCGGCTCGAGCCTCGATGCGCCGCTGGATTTCCAGCACCGGGTCATCGGCGCCTTTCGCGGCGAGGTGGCCTACCTGAGCCGCAACGTCGTCGTCGAGTCGGCCGAGCCCGACGGCATCCGCGGCCACACGATGTATCACCGCCACTCGGCCGGGTCGATCTCGTATGCCGAGTTCCGCCACCTCGGCAAGGAAGGCGAAGCTCGGCAAGTACAGCCTCCACTTCCACCTGGTCGGCGACACGATGCGCGGCACCTCCGTCATCGGCGCCTCGATCTGGGACAGCGGCAATCGCTGGATCACGATCCACGGCACGAACTACCTGGTCGTCCGCGATTGCGTCGGCTACCGAGCGATCGGCCACGGCTTCTTCCTCGAGGACGGGACCGAGGTCTACAACGTCCTCGACCGCAACCTGGCGGTCCAGGCGTTGCCAGCGGCAGCCGTTGCCGGACCAGGTCGCTCCCGTTCGACCGCAACGAGGGGGCCGGCTTCTGGTGGGCGAACAGCCGGAACGCGTTCATGCGGAACGTCGCCGTCGAGTGCGATCGAGTACGGCTTCCGCTTCGAGGCGCCGGCCGTGGCCGGCTTCGACCCGACGATGGCCGGTGCGTGGGCCCGGACGGCACGCAGCCGCGGGTGGATATCCGGACGCTGCCGTTCCTCCGCTTCGAGGGGAACGAGGCCCATGCGCAGCGGCGATACGGCGTGAACCTGGGCGGCGGGCCGGGGTCCGGCGAGACGGGGGGAGTCGGGGGGATCGGGCCCGGACGCGCGGCATCCGTTTGCGATCCGGAGACCTGACGGTCTGGGAGACGCGCTGGGCCGTGACGCTCGACGGCGCCCGTCGGTGCTGATCGACGGGCTGAGCGTCGCGCACTGTGAGTTTGGCCTGTGGCGGCCGCGATACGAGCGGCACGCCTACCGGAACACGAAGTTCTACCACACGGGCTGGGCCTACTTCGCCGAGCGAGGCCGACGGCCGGGGCCCGGGCCGGTCAAGTTCCCTGCGCCCTGGAACCCGTGGACGACCGGCCGCCGGTGACCGTTGTCACGCTGGTCCTGCCGCTCGGGGCGGGGAAGTACCGGGTCGAGGGGGTGAGCGTGGACGACGGCCGGGTTCGAGCCGTGCGGGTCAATGGCGCGTCGGCCCGTGCGGTCGCACCGGATTTCTCGCGATGGGAGGCCGACGTCGAGGCGGGAACGAGCGGCGCGCACGGCGCTGCGATCGTTGCGGCGGCCGAGGACGACCGCGGCCACGTCGAGACCGTTGCCGCACCGGGTCCCCCTCGCCGGCGTGGGAGGGGACGACGCCCCGGCCGATCATGATCGCTCGGAGACTGCCTCGAGCGCGGCAGGCGCGAACGCACGAAGGACCGCCGAACCGTCTCGATCGGCCGGATCGCGGTGAGGTTGACGATTGCCGATTCGAACCGGTTACGGTATCTTGATTCCGACACGATCGGCCATGCAGGCTGACTGGATGCGAAGTGGTGGCTCCGCCTGTCTCTCCCCGTTCCGCGTTTCGAACGGAACGATCCGGGTTCATCTGTTCCCACGCCGACCAGCTAGCTCCGTCGATCGCCAGGGCTGCCCGGGCGAGGTTCGCCGTCTCGGTCCCTATTCAGGAGCGTTCACCGATGAAGCGTCACCAGCGGAGCGGATCCGCTTTTTCCTGTCTGCCGATCGGCTGGCTTGCGGCGGCGGGTCTCGTGGCGGTCCTGCCGCTGTCGGCCGGGCGCAGGCGTGGAGTAGCTACGGCCGGGGAGCCCAGCACAACGCCCTGGCGGCCGGTCCGTCGCAGGTCCCGCAGGTCGTGCGGTGGTCCACGCCCGTCGATCTCGCCCCTCAGTATGCAGGTGGGCCCGGCGGTGATCTCTACACGCATTATGGATCGCCGGTCATCACGGCCAAGAATACGGTCATCGTCCCGGTCAAGACGGGCGCCGGCGGGCCCTTCACGGTGACAGCCTTCAACTCGGCCTCGGGCAACGTGATCTGGACCCTGGCGACCGACTACGAGCTTCCCCGAATTACAACTGGATCCCGCCCATGGGGATCACGCTCCTGGGCGCCGACCTCTCGCTCGCCGTGCCGGGCGCGGGTGGCACCGTCTTGCTGCGAAGCTCGCCCAACATGAGCAAGGGGCTGACCAGTCGGCTGGCCTTCGTCGGGCAGTCCAATTACCTGAAGAATCCCGCGGCGTTCAATAGTTCGATCCGGATCTCCACGCCGCTGACCGCCGATGACGAGGGGAACATCTATTTCGGCTACACCTCCGACGGCTCGGCGCTGCCGGGCTATCCCAGCGGGATCCCCAGCGGCCTGGCCAAGGTTTCGCGCAAGGGAGGGACCTTCATTGCGGCCTCGGCCATCTGCGGCGACGCCGGTATCGAGAAGGTCGTGATGAACTGCGCCCCGGCCTCTCGTTCGACGGAAAGTCGGTCTACGTCGCCTGCAACCGGGGCAATTTCTCCGACGGCTACCTCTGCCAGGTTGGCAACGACGTGACCTTCACCGCCAAGGCGGCGGTGTACCTGAAGGATCCGGCGACCGGAGGCGCGGCGGCGTTGCCCGACGATGGGACGGCCGCCCCGACCATCGGCCCGGATAACGACGTGTATTTCGGCGTGCTCGAGCAGAACTTCCCCGGCCACCACGCCCGGGGCTGGCTCCTGCACTTCGACTCGGGGCTGGCACACACGAAGATCCCCGGCTCATTCGGCTGGGACGATTCGGCATCGGTGGTCCCGTCGCGGCTGGTCGTCTCGTACAGGGGGTCATCGCCGTACCTGCTCCTGACGAAGTACAACGACTATTCCGACCCGGGAATCACCGGCTCGGGCCAGAACAAAGTCGCCCTCCTCGATCCCAACGCCTCCCAGGTCAACCCGATCGAGGGCAACGTCCATTCGATGAAGGAAGTCATCAGCGTCGTCGGCGTCACCCCCGACAACGGCCAGGCGGGCGTGCGCGAGTGGTGCATCAACACGGCAGCCATCGACGAGGCCAACCGTTGCGCCGTGATCAACAGCGAGGACGGACACGTCTACCGCTGGTCGTTCACGACGAACACCCTGTCCAAGGGCCTGCAGCTTTCCCCGGCGACCGGCGAGGCTTACACGCCGACCGCGATCGGGCCGGATGGAGCCGTCTATGCGATCAACAACGCCAGGCTCTACTGCTGCGTGTCCAGCGGGACCGGAGGCGCCGCGGGCAGCGTGGGCCTGCCATTGCCCGGAACGGAGCCGACGAGGGCCTCGCGGTGGGCCGACACCCGCATCCCGGTGACGCTGGCCCTCCTGGCCGCGACCGGGTTCGCCCTGCTGGCCGTCGTCCGGGCGGCCGGCCGTGGCCGCCGCCGCCTCGTCCCACTGCTCATCGCCGTCGATGACGCTCGGCAGGCGGGCCGCTGACCTGCCGGGATCCGGCAGAGAGACCACGAAAACGCGAAGACCACGAAAACGATCGGGAGATCGGCCGGGCGTTGGCCCGAGTCGTCCCCCGGTGGGTTTCGTGGTCTTCGCGTTGAAGTCGATCTCGGCGGGCGGGCCCGGGTTATTTCGCCTTGGCCTTGCGGCGGGTGGTCACCGGTACCTCGGGCTGCGAGAGGTAGAGCAGCCGGCCGCAGCTCATGCAGAACTGCAGCGACTCGTTGTTCATCAGCTCGTTGATCATCTGCGGCGGGATAACCGTGTAGCAGCCGGTACAGGAGCCCTCCTCGCAGGCGGACAGGGCATCGGCGCCGTAGCGGGAGACGATCCGGCGATAGTGATCGCGGTGGACCTCGGGAATGGCCACCTCGGCGTCCTTGATGGCGGCCTCGAGCTCGCGAAGCTGGTCGTTGTGCTGGACGCTCTGCTCGTCGAGCTTCTGCTGGAGCGCCGGCGACCTCGGCGCCGAGTGCGCTTGACGTCGGCCTCGATCTGGGCGACCTCGGCGGTGCGGGTCTCGACGTCCTCGAGCGCCTGGAGGATGTCTTCCTCGGCCTTGGACTTGGCCGTATTGTCGTGCGCGATCTGGTTCTGGAGGGCCTTGTACTCGTCGTTCTTCTTGACCTGATTGAGCTTGACCTTGAAGTCGTCGATCTTGGACTCGACGGCCTTGAGGACGTGCTCGAACTTCTGGACGCGCATCTTGGCTTCCTGGAGCGACTTGCGGCCGGTGTCCAGCTCGGCCTGGCGGGCGGTCTGGAGCCGCCTGGCGGGCGGCGAGGGTCTTGGGTCCGGAGCTCAGGCGGTCGCGCAGCGCCCGGGCGCGCTGATGCAACAGGTGCAGATCGCGGAGGTTCTCGGCGGTCGCCGGCATCAGTTCAGCTCCTTGGGGGGATCGGGGTCACGATCGACGTCCCCGGCCTGGAGGGATTCGCGGCCCGGGTCGTCGGGTCCTTGGCCTTCGGCCCGTGGGCCCGGCGAGCCGAGGCCGATCCCGCGGGGGAAGCCGGGTCGCGGCTGGCGGATGCTCCGGGGCCAGGGTACGGTCGACCGACCAAAAAACCCCCGGACGCCAGGGGCGGCCGGGGGTTCATCGGGTGGTCAGCCCGTACTCTCGAGGAAACCCTCGAGTTGTCGGCTGCGGACGGGATGCTGGAGCTTGCGGACGGCCTTGGCCTCGATCTGGCGGACACGCTCGCGGGTGACCTTGAAGATGCGGCCGACCTCCTCGAGGGTGTAGGTATAGCCGTCGCCCAGCCCGTACCGCAGCTTGATGATCTCGCGCTCGCGGTAGGTCAGGGTCTTCAGGACCGAGTCGATCTTCTCCTTGAGCATCTCCTGGGTGGCGGCGTTGATCGGGCTCTCGGCCGCCTCGTCCTCGATGAAGTCGCCGAAGTAGCTGTCCTCGCTCTCGCCGACCGGACGGTCGAGCGAGATCGGGTGGCGGGAGATCTTCATCACCCGCCGGGTCTCCTCGACGGAGATATTGGCGGCGCGGGCGGTCTCCTCGATGGTCGGCTCGCGGCCCTTCTCCTGCAGGAGCTTCTTGGAGACGTTGCGGAGCTTGGACATCGTCTCGATCATGTGGACCGGGATGCGGATCGTCCGGGCCTGGTCGGCGATGGCGCGGGTGATCGCCTGGCGGATCCACCACGTCGCGTAGGTGCTGAACTTGTAGCCGCGGCGGTACTCGTACTTGTCCACGGCCCGCATCAGCCCGGTGTTCCCCTCCTGGATCAGGTCGAGGAACGACAGGCCGCGGTTGCGGTACTTCTTGGCGATCGAGACGACCAGCCGGAGGTTGCCGCCGGAGAGCTCGCGCTTGGCCTGCTCGTACCTGCGGAAGCGGATATTCATCGCCTCGACGCGACGCGCCAGCGTGGCGGGCGTCTCGAGCGTGATCCGCATCAGGTCCTTGAGCTCCTTGACCAGGTTGGCGCGGTCTTCCTTGCCGGCGCGGCCGGCGCGGTATTCCTCGAGCAGGAAGACCAGCTCGGACATCCGGCCGGAGATCTGCTCGAGCCGCTTCATCAGCGGCTGGACCTTCTGGGTGCGGATCGACAGCTCCTCGACCAGGTTGACGGCCTTGCGGCGGCGGCGCTTGAGCTCGGCCAGCAGCGACTCGCGCAGCTCGGGGTCGCGCTCGCGGACGAACGACTTGAAGTCGCGGACGTTGCAGTCCATCAGGTGGACCAGCGTCGCGAGGTTATGCGGCATCCGGCCCAGGATCTGGTCCTTCTCGAGGTTCTCGGTGACCGAGACCTTCACCGTGCGGTCGAACGGCAGCTCGCCCTCGTTGACCTTCTTGAGCACGTCGACGACCAGGGCCAGGGCGAAGTGGCACTCGAGCACCTTGCGGCGGAATTTCTTGCGGGTGATCTCGATCCGCTTGGCCAGGTTGATCTCCTGGTCGCGGGTGAGCAGCGGGATCTCGCCCATCTGGGTGAGATACATACGGACCGGGTCGTCGATACGGCGGGAGATCTCGTCGAGGTCCTCGGGCGTGAGCTCGGCCTCCTCGTCGTCGGCGGGCTCCTCGGCCAGCTCGTCGTCGGGCTCGTCGTCGAGGTCGCCCGAGGCCAGCAGCCGGCTCTCGGCCTCGTCCTCGTTGATCAGCTCGATGCCCATCTCGTCGAGGGTTTCGAGCAGGCCGTGGATGCGCTCGGGGCTCGCCGCCGACTCGTCGGGCAGATAGTCATTGACCTGGTCGAACGTCAGGAAACCCCGACGTTTGCCCAGCTCGAGGAGCGTCTTGAGGCCCTCATCCAACTTGTCCATCCAAATCCTCCCATTCGCACGAGACGACGGACGCGTCAGGCTCTTCGTGTTCGCCCGCTGGTCAAGAGTCTTCGATATTCCAATTCTATCGCACGATAAGCATCGGGGTCGGCCTGCCGATCGATGGCCGTCAGGGCCTTCTTGAGCTCCTGCAGGCGCGATTGCCGCTCGCGGTCGTCGAGCACCTCGAGCATCCGCTCGAGCCGCTCGAGCCACGGGGCCGGCCGCAGGCCGTCGGAAAGGGGAGCCGGCTCGGGGGTGGAGAGCGCCGCCGAGGCGACCAGGTCGGTCGCCAGGGCGCGGAGCGCCGGATCCTCGAGTCGGGTCATCAAGACCTCGTAGACGGGCTCGAGCCCCTGGTCGTGGAGGTCGTAGCAGGCCTCGAGGATGGCCTGCAACGGCGCGTCGCGCAGGGCGGCGGCCGGTAGCCGCGGGGCCATCCTGGCGACGGCGCCGGGCTCGTTCAGGACGATCCGCAGGACCTCGAGGTCGGTCGGGTCGAGGTCCGACGGACGGACCGGGACGAACCCGGGGGCCGGTACGTCGTCGGGACCCGGCGCCGCAACCGCCGGGGCGGACTTGCGGGCGGCGGGTCGGCGGAGCTGCTGGCGCATCCGGTGCAGCGAGTCCTTCGACACGCGGAGCCGATGTGCCATCTGGTCGAGCACCCTGTCGACCTTGACATCGACGCCCAGCCGGTGGTTCGCCGGGGCGCGGCCGAGGACCTCCAGCACCCACTCGGCGGCGCGGCGGGCGCCCTCGCTGGTCTGGACGTCGAACCGCGTGCAGGCGCGATCCAGCAGGTAGGCGGGCGGCTCGGGCGCCCGGTCGGCCAGCTCGCGGAACGCCGCCGCGCCGCTCTCCAGGAGGAACTCGCACGGGTCCAGCCCGGCCGGCAGCGTCAGCACCCGGAGGTCGACCTCGTGGCCCAGGAACAGCTCGAGCGATCGGTCGGCGGCCGACATGCCGGCCTCGTCGCCGTCGAAGACGAGCACGACGCGGTCGGCGAGGCGGCGAAGGCCGGCGATATGGTCCTCGCCCAGGGCCGTGCCCAGGGTGCCGACCACATTCTCCAGCCCGACCTGGTGCGCCGCGATCACGTCGGTGTATCCCTCGACCACGGCCACCCAGCCCTCGCGGCGGGCCGCCGCGCGGGCAAGGTCGGCGCCGTAGAGCAGGGTCCGCTTGCGGAAGAGCACCGTCTCGGCCGTGTTCAGGTACTTAGCGACATGCCGGCCCTGTTCGGCCATGGCTCGTTCGACGCGGGGCAGGATCCGGCCGCCGAAGCCGACCGCCCGCCCGCGATCGTCGTGAATTGGGAAGATCAGGCGGCCGCGGAAGCGCTCGCGGGCCGGTCCGGTCCCCTCGGCACGGGCGACCAGGCCCGCATGCTCGAGGAGCTCCATGCCGTAGCCCTTGTGCCGCGCCAGGCCCATCAGCCAGCCCCGCGCCTCCGGGGCATGGCCCAGCCGGAACCGCTCGACGCTCGCCGGCGAGAGACCGCGCCCCTCCAGATAAGCCAGCGGCTCGGCAGATTCCCGGAGCGCGGCCGCAAAGGCCGCCTCGGCCCAGGCGTTGACCTCATAAAGTTCGGTCTTCGTGGGACCGCCGGGCGCCGCGACGGTCGCAGCCTGCCTCTCCAGCACGATCCCCGCCCGGTCCGCCAGCATCCGCATCGCCTCGGGAAAATCCACGTGTTCGATATTCTTGACGAAATCAAAAATGTCCCCGCCCGCGCCGCAGCTCCAGCACTTGAACGACTGGCGCTCCGGGTTCAACTCGAGCGAAGGATTGTGGTCGTCGTGAAACGGGCACAGCGCCTTGAACTTGTTACCCACGCGGCGCAAAGTGCCCGGCAGATAGTCGCCCACCAGGGCGACTATATCGACGGCGCTTTTTATAGCGGACAGCGAGGTATCGGGATGACGGGGCACCGGGTACTCCTGCCACGTGGGCTCAGGCCCGGATCCTTGGTCTGCGGGACGGCCGACCCCGGACGGGTTGCCCGATAGTGGTCGGAAGCCCGATCACCGTGCCCTGGTTCGTTCTTGGCGGCTCCAACCGAATTATAACCCTCCCCAAAAATGGGTCAAGTTTTTCGCAAGCCGGGCCGACGCTCCAATCGGCTTCCTAAGTCATTCGGATTTTGCCAGTTAGGTTCTCCCTTCCGCGTCCGCCGGGGCGAAGGCTCGCGACACACCCTCCAAACCTCCAGCCCCTTGACAACGCCGAAATGCTCGTTCCTGCTCGCCTCCGACCTTATCTATTTCCTCATGATCGCGGTTTTTATGTCCTGCAAACCAGGTGTCCAAGTCAAGTGTCCGGCCCGAATCACGGGCATTCGCACCCCTCGCCGGGCTGCACGGGCGGCGATCGGCTCGAAATAAGAGGCAAGATCGAGCACCGGGCCGCGGGCTGGAGGGCAGGGCGTGGTGGCGGAGGGTAAGAAGGCGGGGATCCTGGCGGTCGCCTGTCTGCACAGACGGACAGGCCGGCGAACTCGGCCGGCCGGCAGGCGACGATCCGCGTCTGGTTGCGGTGTCAGCGGGACTCGGGCGTGGGGCCGCCGAGGACGATCATGCCGACCCGGCCGTCGGTGGTCTGGACCTTCAGGGGGAGGCCGAGGCGCAGGTCGAGCTTCCTGGTGGCCGCCTCGAACTGCGAGGGGGTGGCGACCGGCGCCTCGCCGACGGCGAGGATCCGCATCCCCGGCTTCAGCCCGGATTGGTGGGCCAGGCTGCCTGCGACGACCTGGTCGATCTCGACGCCGGTCCCGTCCGAGGATTCCGTCGTCGCCGGACGGACTCGCAGGCCGAACGACGCCAGCACTTCGGGTGCCGGAGGCTGCTCGGCGATCGTGACGGTCAGGTCCTTTTTCTGGCCCTGGCGGTAGAATGTCACGGGGACCAGCGACCCGACATCCAGGTTGGCGGTGAGGATCCGCAGCGCCGAGGGGTCGTTGACCTCGCGATCCCCCAGCTTGACGATTACGTCGCCCGTCTTCAGCCCGGCGCGATCGGCGGGGCTTCCCGGCTGCACGCCGGAGATCATGGCGCCGCGGTTCTGGGGCAGGCCGAGCTGGCGTGCTAGGTCGGCGTTCAGGCCCTGGATCCGGACGCCCAGGTAGCCGCGGACGACCTTGCCCTCCTTGATCAGGCCCTCCACGACGCGACGTGCCAGCGACGACGGGATCGCCAGGCCGATCCCCTCATACCCGCCGCTCTTGGAGATGATCGCCGTGTTGATCCCGACCACCTTGCCGGCCAGGTCGATCAGCGGGCCGCCCGAGTTGCCCGGGTTGATCGCCGCATCGGTCTGGATGAACGACTCGTAGTCGTTGAAGCCGACGTTGCTCCGCTCGGTCGCCGAGACGATGCCGGCGGTCACCGAGTGGTCGAATCCCAGCGGGCTGCCGATCGCCAGCACCCAGTCGCCGATGTCGAGCTTGTCCGAGTCGCCCCACTCGGCCTGGGTCGCCAGCGAGGCCCGGACCTGGAGCACGGCGAGGTCGGACTTCGCGTCGGCCCCGACCAGCCGCGCCCGCACATCATCATTCGGCCCGATCCGGACCAGGATCTCGTCGGCGTCCTTGACGACGTGGTTGTTCGTGACGATGTAGCCCTTGGCCTTGTCGATGATCACGCCCGAGCCCAGCTCGGACTTCGAGAGCGAGGGCATCATCCGGTTGCCACCCACCCCTGCGACCGGAAACCCTTCGGCATTCCGGCGGAAATGGAATGACTGAACGTTCACCACGGCGGGCGAGACGGCCGTCGTGGCCATCCGGAACAGTTCCGACGCGCGGGCCACGATCCCCTGCTTGTCGAGCTTCGCCAGGGCTTCCGAGGCGGCCTGCGACCGGCCCGATTCCCAGGCGTAGCCGATCCGCCGGGTCAGGTAGAGCGACCCGTAGACCAGGATCGCCAGCAGCCCCAGGATGAAGAACACCAGCAGGAACCCGCGGCGGACCGGCGGCGTCGTGGGACGCGGTGGCGGCTCCTCGAAGCCGAATTCCTCGAGATTATAAGAGGCCATGGCTCTCGGTCTCCCCGCGCCGGCGATCATCTTTCGCGTGAGGACCCCAATTGGTCCATCGCGCCAGGTTATTCTGGACGCCGGTGAGGGCGAAATCAACCGGTCCAAGTGGCTAATGGCTAGTGGTTAGTGGCGAGTGGGGGGTAAAACGGAAAGGGAGGTGGCATCGCTCGAGGATGGCGAAGCCCCCGCGCCCGCCACATATCTTCCCCGAGCCCCAGGCCCCTAACCACCAGCCACCCAACATGTGCGGCATCGCCGGATTCATCACGAACGACGGCCAGGCGGCCGATCGCGGGGTCGTCGAGCGGATGACGGCGACGATCGCCCACCGCGGGCCCGACGGCGAGGATTCCACGTCGACGGCCCGGCCGCGCTGGGGCATCGTCGGCTGTCGATCATCGATGTGGCCGGCGGGGCCCAGCCGCTGGCGAACGAGGACGGCACGATCTGGGTAACCTATAACGGCGAGCTGTATAACGAGCTCGAGCTTCGCCGCGAGCTGGAGGCAAAAGGCCACCGCTACCGGACCGGGTCGGACACCGAGAGCCTGGTGCATCTCTACGAGGAGGAAGGCCCGGACTTCGTCCGCCGGCTCAACGGGATGTTCGCGCTGGCCATCTGGGACAGCCGGCGGGGGCGGCTCGTCCTGGCGAGGGACCGGATGGGCCAGAAGCCCCTCTTCTATTATGAAGGACTGGCGGGCGGGGGCCTGGTCTTCGGCTCGGAGCCCAAGGCCATCCTGGCGCATCCGGACGTCCCGCGCGAGCTGGATCGCGCCGGCCTGGCCCGCTACCTCTTCTACGAGTACGTCCCGGCGCCCCATTCGATCTGGCGGTCGGTGCGAAAGCTTCCGAGGGCGCACGTCCTCGTGTGGGAGGCGGGCGAATCGCGGCTGACGCGGTACTGGGAGCCGCCGCCGGTGGACCCGTCGGAGCGGGATTTCGAGTCGGCGTCGGGCCGGTTCTGGGACGCGTTCCGCGCGTCGGTGGCGCGGCACCGGCGGTCGGACGTGCCGCTGGGCGTGTTCCTCTCGGGCGGCGTGGATTCCTCGAGCGTGGCCGCGGCGCTCTGCGAGGTCGAGCCGCCGGGGCGGGTCCGCACCTTCTCGATCGGCTTCGAGGACCCGAGCTTCGACGAGAGCCGGCACGCCCGCGCGGTGGCCGATCACCTGGGGACGGATCACCGCGAGCGGACCTTCTCGATCGCGTCGGCCTACGAGCTGCTGCCCGAGGTCGCCGGCTGGCTCGACGAGCCGTTCGGCGATGCGTCGATCCTGCCGACGCACCTGTTGAGCCGCTTCGCGCGTGAGGAGGTCACGGTCGTCCTGGGCGGCGACGGCGCCGACGAGCTGCTGGCGGGCTATCCGACGTTCGCCGCCGAGCGGGCGGCGGGACTCTTTCGCCGGCTGCCGCGGCGGGCCCAGGCGATGGCGGGGACCGCGGTCGGCTGGATGCCGGTCGACCACCGCAATTTCAGCCTGGATTTCAAGCTCAAGCAGTTCCTCCGCGGCGCGGCCGAGCCGCTGCCGCTGGCGCACCAGCGCTGGCTCGGCTCGTTCTCGGGCTCCGAGATCGACGGGCTGCTGGTCGACGGCGACCCGATCGGCGTCGAGGCCGAGCACCTTCGCCGCGCCCTGTCGGCTGACGGCGGCACCGACCCGCTGTCGCGATCGCTAGCGCTCTACCAGGACACCTACCTGCCCGAGGACATCCTGACGAAGGTTGACCGGGCCAGCATGGCGTGCGGGCTCGAGGTCCGGGCGCCGTTCCTCGACGCCGAGCTGGTCGAACTGGATGCAGACCCTGCCGCCCTCGTTCAAGCTGATCCGCAACCAGACCAAGCGGCTGCTCAAGCAGGCGGCGGCGCGTCGGCTGCCGGCGGAGATCCTGCGTCGGCCCAAGAAAGGGTTCGGCATCCCGGTCGCGAGCTGGCTGCGTGGTCCGCTGTCGCCGATGGTCGACGACCTGCTCGGCGCGGGGCGGCTGGGGCGACAGGGGATCTTCCGGGCGGAGGCGGTCGCCCGGCTGGTCGACGAGCATCGCGCCGGCCTCCGCGACCACCGCAAGCCGCTCTGGACGCTGCTGATGTTCCAGCTCTGGCACGATCGCTGGCTCGGGCCCTGAATCGGCCGCCCGAGCCTGGCCCGGGCGATCGGGACCTGGCCCGGGGAGGCGACCCGCCCTCACTGGATTGGAGTGATCGAGCCATTCGGCCCGCCGTTGGTGCCGCCGTTGGTGCCGCCGCTCGATCCCTGGCTCGTCGAAGATGACGAAGCCGAGCTGTTCACGACCGGTGTCCCGACCGGGCCGCTGACCGGCATCGGGGAGACGGAATAAGGCGAGCCCGTATTTACGCAGCCGCAGCAGCTACCGAGCATCGACGAGGTGGAAGGGCCGGTGTAGCCCGAACCGGCAGGATACGACGAGCTACCGGGATATGGGTACGACGAGCCGCCGGGGTAGGGATATGTCAACCCGCCGGGCGAGGTGAACGGCGATCCTCCGGTCGAGGCGTAGGTCGATCCGCCCGGCGAGGTGTACGGCGATCCTCCCGGCGAAGCGTAGGGCGATGCGTTCGGGAAGTAGTAGGGCGATCCTCCGGAACGCGGGAAGTACGGGCTGCCGGGGTACGGGTTGGCCGGCGGCACCGCCGCCGTCTGCTGGGGCACCGCCGGGGGATTCTGCGGGAGGTTGCAGCGCGCCCGGCTGGTGCCGAGGTCCAGCCGATACTGGACCATTCCTCCCACGCCGGCCTCGACCGAAACGCCCGTGATGCCCGTGGCGAAGGACTGGGTGAACTTGAAACCCTTGTTGATGTCCGCAGTGGCCGAGAACGTGTACTGTGCATTGAGCTGATAGCCGGCGAAATAGACCCCGATCGAGCCCCGGAGGAAGGCGTAGAACGAACCCGAGAAGGAAGACGGCGGGCATGTGCTCAACGCGTCGTCGTCGGGTAAGTCGTAGAAGCCGCTGCGCTGGCGATATCCGGGCTCGCCGGGCGCGAACTTGCCCTTGGGCAGGTTCTTGCCCTTGATCGGCGGGCCGGTGGGATTGGCTGGATTGACATACTTATTGTTCCTGAAATTGTTATTCTTGCTCTGCTTCGCGAGCTGCGGCTTGGGCGCGGACTTGTAGGTGTAGCCGACGGCCAGGTAGCCTTCCAGCGAGGCCGAGCCCTGGAAGTAGCTCTTGACGAAATGCGAATTGGTGCAGCAGGCGCCGAACTCTCCCGCGATCGAGAGGTCAACGTTGATCGAGAACGGCGACGTCCCGATGGGCCACTTGAGGTAGAAGGTCTTGGAGATCGACGCCGACGAGTTGGTCAAACCCCGCGTGACGCTGGTGCCCTTCTGGGCGGCCTGCACGACGCCCTTGATGTAGTCCAGGGCGGACTTGGTGCCGGTGGGATCGGTCGCGTTCGTGGGGTTGTTGCCGGCGTACTCGTACAGGTTGGTCAGCCCGCCCATGAACCCGATCGGGTCCTGCGTGGTCCACCGGCCGGTGGTCGGATCGTAGTACCGGCTCAGGTTGTACTGCAGGCCGGTGAACCCGTCGAACTCGCGGCCCGTCCAGCGGTAGCGGTCGGTGGCCGACGGGTTGGACTGGTCGATGATATTGCCGTACCCGTCGTAGTCGATCCGGTCGATCACGGCACCCGTCGCGTCGGTCAACACCCGCACCGAGCCTAGCCGATCGGTCAGGTACCAGGCCACGGTCCCGCCCGAGGAGATCCGCGCGGTGACCGAGTCGGCGTCGTCGAGGAACAGCCGACGCATCACCAGGGCGTCGGTGCCGTCCAGGTCGGCCCAGATGTTCGGGCCGTCGTAGGCGAACCGGGTGACCTGGGTCGTCGAGCCGTTGAAGTAGTCCTCCTCGATCCGGTCGCCATAGGCGTCGTAGAGGAAGGTCTCGGTGCCGATGATCACGCTGCCCTGCTTCTCGACGGCCGACGTCATCTGGTTGGCGTTGTTGTACGAGTACGTCCAGATGATGCCGTGGTCGGGGCCGCTGGAGATGCCGTCCTTCTCGGCCAGGTTGCCGTCGTTGTCGTAGAGATATTCCCAGACGCCGTCGGTGGTCAGGCGGTTGTCGGGCCCGACGAGGTTGTTGCCGTTGTTCCGATTGCCGTTGGGGTCGTAGCCGTAGTCGATCGTCCCGGCCGGCGAGATCTCGCTGATCAACTGGTTGTCGGCGTCGTAGGCGTACGTCGTCACGGCCCCCAGGTTGTTTTCGGTGATCACGAGATCGGCGTGGTCGTAGGTGTACGTGAAGTTCGCAACGATCGTGCCGATGCCGTTGATGTCGAAGATGTTCGTGATATTGCCGTCGCCGTCGTAGCTGTAGGCGGTGGTGACGACCTTCTGCGTGCCGGCCAGGTCGCTGTAGCGGGTCTCGGTTGCCAGATCGCCCCGGGCGTCGTAGGTCATGTCGACCCGCAGCGGGACCTGGCCAGTACCCCCGAACCGCTCGCTCGTCAGCTCGTTGTCGGCGTCATAGACGTAGGTCGTGACGCCGCCGAGCGAGTCCTGCGTCCGCACCCGATCGCTGTCGGCGTCGTAGGTGTAGGTCAAGGTCAGGCCGAACGGGTCCTCGCTGCTGACGACGCGGTCGAGCGCATCGTAGGTCATCGTGTACGTGCCGGCGGAGTCGCTCGCCGTGAGTTGGTTGCCGTCGGCGTCGTACGAGTAGGTCTCGACATTGGTCACGTTGTGGCTGGAGTCGTACCAGGTCTCGCCGATCAGGCGGCTGTCGGCGTCGTAGGCGTAGGTCGTGACGCGGCCCAGGGCGTCGGTCGCGGACACCACGTAGTCGAGTGCGTTGTACGAATAGGTCGTGACCTTGTTCAGCGGGTCGATCGTCTCGACCTTGCGATCCAGGGCGTCGTACACGAAGCTCGTGTGATTGTCGTCGGGGTCGATCAGGCCCGTCTGGTTGTCGTCGGCGTCGTAGAGGTAGGTCGTCACGCCGCCGCGGGCGTCGGTCATGGTGACCTGGCGGTTCAGCGCATCGTAGGTGTACTTCGTGGTATTGCCCAACGGGTCGGTCGCGGTGATGACGTTGCCGTCGGCGTCGTACGTGGTGGTCGTAAAGCCGCCGTCGGGCCGCTCGACGCTCGTCTGCCGGCCCAGGGCGTCGTAGGTGTAGGTGGTGGCGTAGCCGAGCGGGTCAATCGTCGCGATTGGCTCGTCGTCGGCGTCGTAGATCGTCGTCGTCGTCCGGCCGAGCGGGTCGGTGGCCGAGACCTCTCGGTCGAGGGCGTCGTAGGAATAGGTCGTGGCGTGGCCGAGCGGGTCGATCGTCTCGATCACGTTGTCGTCGGCGTCGTAGACCGTCGTCGTGACGTTGTTGAGCGGGTCGATCGTCGCGATCTCACGGTTGAGGGCGTCGTAGACATACGTCGTCGTATGGCCGCGCGGGTCGGTCGTCGCGATGACGTTGCTGTCGGCGTCGTAGACCGTCGTCGTCGTGTAGCCGAGCGGGTCGGTGACCGACACCTGGCGATTGAGCGAGTCGAAGCTGTAGGTGGTCGCCTGGCCCAGCCCATCGACGGTCTCGATCACGTTGCCGTCGGCGTCGTGGTGGGTGGCCGTGGTGCGCTGCACGGGCGTGCCGACGGCGTCGGTCTCGCCGGTCTGGCGATCGAGGGCGTCGTAGGAGTAGCTGGTGACCCGGCCGAGCGCGTCGACCGTCTCGATCACGTTGTCCACCGCGTCGTAGACGGTGGTCGTGGTGCGCTGCACGGGCGTGCCGACGGCGTCGGTCTCGCCCGTCTGCCGGTCGAGGGCGTCGTAGGAGTAGGTCGTGACCCGGCCGAGGGCGTCAACGGTCTCGATCACGTCGTCCACGGCGTTGTAGATGGTCGTGGTGGTCCGCTGCACAGGCGTGCCGACGGCATCCGTCTCGCCCGTTTGGCGGTCGAGGGCATCGTAGGAGTAGGTCGTGACCCGGCCAAGGGGATCGATGGTCTCGATAACGTCCCCGACCGCGTCGTAGACGGTCGTGCTCGTGCGCTGGACGGGGGTCCCGACGGCGTCGGTCTCGCCCGTCCGACGATTCAGGGCGTCGTACGAGTACGTCGTCACCGTGCCGCGGGGATCGATGTTCTCGGTGATATTGCCGTCGGCATCGTAGATGATGGTCGTCGTGCGTTGAACGGGGGTTCCGACGGCGTCGGTCTCGCCCGTCTGACGGTTGAGGGCGTCGTAGGAGTAGGTTGTGATGTGATTCAGGGGATCGATCGTCTCGACCACGTTGCCGTCGGCGTCGTACTCGATCGTCGTGGTGCGCTGCAAGGGAGTCCCGACGGCTTCGGTCTCGCCCGTCAGTCGATTGATCAAGTCATACGAGTAGCCGATGACGTGGCCGAGGGGATCGACCGTCTCGGTCACGTTGCCGTCGGCGTCGTAGTAGGTGGTCGTGGTGCGCTGTACGGGCGTCCCGACGGCGTCGGTCTCGCCCGTCTGCCGGCCCATGGAGTCGTAGGAGAACGTGGTGACGCGGCCGAGGGCGTCGGTGGTCGAGATCCGCTCGTTGTCCAGGTCGTAGGAATAGGCGGTCACGCCGCCGAGGGGATCGGTGACGGAGGTCACGTTGCCCACCGAGTCATAGGCGAACGTCGTGACTCTCCCCAGGGGGTCGGTCGCGCCGATCTGTTCACCAAGGGAGTTGTAGATGTAGGTGGTCGTGCGCTGGACGGGAGTGCCGACGGCGTCAGTTTCGCTGGTGAGGAGCCCGCGCTGATCGTAGGTGTACCGCGTCGTCTGGCCCAGCGGGTTCGTCGTGCCGGTGACCTGTCCCTGGGCGTCGTAGGTCGTCGTCGTGACGCCGCCCATGGGATTGATCTGCTCGACCTGCCGTCGCATCGAGTCGTAGACAGAGGTCGTGACGTGACCCAGCGGGTCCTGCATCGTGATCTCGTTGCCGGCGGAGTCGTAGGTGAAGGTGGTGTGGTTCCCCAGTGGGTCGATCTGGACGACCAGCTCGCGCTGGGAATTGTACTGGTAGGTCGTGGTGTGCCCCAGCGGATCGGTCACGCTCTGCAAGAGGCCATTGGACCACGTGTCGGTGGTCATGCCGCCGAGTGCATTGGTCGTCGTGTGCAGGCTGCCCTGGGAGTCGTAGGTGTAGGTCGTCGTGTGCCCGAGCGGATCCTGCTCGGACGTGACCCGGTGGAAGGTCGGATCGTACTGATAGTGGACGGTCGAGCCGTCGGGATTGGTGATCTGGGTCAGCTCGCCGTCGCCCGCGCCGTACTGGTAGGTATAGGTGGAGACTCGCCCCAGGGGATCGGTGGCGACCGTGGGCTGGCCGGCGAAATCATACTGGTATCGCTGGACGGCGCCGTTGGGCGACTGGATCATCGTCGGCTCGCCCGTGCCATTGTAGGTGTAGGTGGTCACATGGCCCGTCGCGTCGGTGACCACGCCGACGGCCTGCCCTGCCTGCATCGCGGGGCTGGTCTGGAGGCCCTGGACCGTCGCGGGGACGAGGCCCATGGTGCTGCCCAGGCCCTGGTTGGCGCCGCCGACGGCACCCTGGGGATCGTAGGTATAGGTGGTGCTGCGTCCCCCCGACGAGTCGTTCGTCATGTGGCCCTGCGCGTCGTAGGTGAATGTGCGCAGGGTCCCGTCGGGGGCGGTGACCGAGGTGAGGTCAACGCCGGAATAGGTGAAGGTCATGACCCGGCCGCCGGGCTCGACGACCTGGGAGAGGTGATTGCCGGCGTAGGTGAACGTCGCCGTCCAGCCGCCGGGGTCGATCACGGTCGCCAGGGCCCCGGCGCTGTTGTAAGCGAAGGTCTGCGCGGGCCCGTCGGGCTGGACGATGGCGGTGAGCTGCCCCTTTGCGTTGAAGTTCCACCGGACCTGCTGAGGGCTGGTGTAGGTGTAGGTGCCGTCGCCGTTCTTCACCAGCGTGCCGAGGTCGTTGGGCGGGCTGATGAAGGTGGTGCCGTTGCCGGCCTGGAAGTCGCGGCTGCCCCCGTTGCCGTCAACCCAGAAGAAGCCGCCCTTGCCGTCGGGGACGAGCTGCGCGGTCCCGCCGACGCTGAATCCCTGGCCATAGGGGTCGCTCGGCCCATTGGCCACCACGTCGGCCACGCCGCTGACGGTGCTGGTCAGGACGCGGCCGCCGGGCAGGGTGGTCTGGATGGCGACGCTCCAGGGATAGGCGCCGGTGGCGGTCACGGGGCTGGCGACCTGCACGCTCAGCGCGTAAGTGGACCCCGGGGCGCCCGTCGGGTAGAAGGTGACGGGGGCCTGGGTAGTCCCGTTCCAGGTGAGCGCGAGCTGGATCGACGACGGCGTGGGGCTATTCGGGTCGCTCTTGTAGGTCGTCTGGATGATCGGCCGGACATTGACCGTGTCCGAGTTGTAGGTCAGGCCCAGGCTGGAGCTGAGCGGTGCGGCGGAGTTCAGGCCGGCGCCGCAGCAGCAGGTGCTGCACGGCGGCGCGGGGTCGATCGGGATCGTGGTCCGCAAGTTGCCGTTGAACGGGCTGATCTGGCCGCTGGCGAACGCGGTATACTGCGTCTGGATCGGGTCGGGGGTGATCGACTGCCCGCTGGCCAGCCAGGGGAGGGTACCGACCTGTCCGGCGGTCGCCTCGGTCCACCAGATCGAGGAAT
Source organism: uncultured Planctomycetota bacterium (assembly GCA_963771445.1). Lineage (GTDB taxonomy): Bacteria > Planctomycetota > Planctomycetia > Isosphaerales > Isosphaeraceae > JAKAUH01. The sequence goes on from CAVYTQ010000014.1 coordinate 956,375, forward strand.
TGCCCGGCCCGACGGCGATCCCCTCGGGGCCCGACTTGGCCGTCGGCAGCGGGTAGAGCGTGATCGCCCCGCCGGTGGTGATCAGGCCCAGGTCATTGCCGGTGTAGTCGGTGAACCAGAGGTTCCCGTCCGGGCCGGCGACGATGCCGAAGGGGCACTTGCCTCCGGCGGCCGTCAGCGAGTACTCCGAGATCACGCCGCCCGTGGTGATCCGGCCGATCTTGGCCGCCCCATTCTCGGTGAACCAGAGGGAGCCATCCGGGCCGGCCGTAATGCCCCACGGCTCGGCCGCCTTGGTGGGAACGGCGAACTCGGTGATGCCGCCGCCCGTGGTCACGCGGGCGACTCGGTTGCCCACCGACTCGGTGACCCACAGATTGCCGTCGGACCCCGCGGCGATCCCGACCGGCCGGCTCCCGCCGCTGAGCGAATAGGTCGTGATCGACCCGGCGGGCGTGACCCTGCCCACGACGCTCGTGCCGAAGCCGACGAACCAGGCGTTGCCGTCCGGCGCATAGGCGATGCCTTCCGGGTTGGTGCCGGCGGGCAGCGCGTACTGACCCACCACCGAGCCGGCACCCGCGGTCGAGAGCTGGGCAACGTAAGGTGTGGCGCCGTTCTCCGTGACCCAGAGCGCGCCATTGGGTCCGGCGGCGATGCCGTAGGGCATCCCGGCGACGGCGATGGTCTTCACGACGGCACCGGCGGATGAGAAGGCGACGACCTCCCTGGCGGAGTATTCGGTGACCCAGAGGTTGCCGTCGGAGCCGGCGACCGCGGAGACCGGGTCCGACGTGGCGGACGTGGAGGGATACTCGGAGATGCCCGGCCCCGAGAGCAGCCATCGCGTCTCGAGCTTGAGGACATCGGGTCTTACCCCGGGCCGACGTTTCCGGGGCCGAACCTTGCGACGCGGCTGCCAGGGGACGAGGGATGATGTCCAGCCCATCGGAGACCTCGACCTTCGAATTGCGGGGCTCGGGTACTGTCGATCCTCCGGCCGGGTCGGCCGGAACGTGGGTGCTGTCCTGCGCCCCGCCTTCGGGCGGCGGCATCGGTCGTCAACTGGAATCGCCGTCGAGAACAGGTTGTCGGATACGCGACGATCGCGAAAGTTTGAGATGTTCGCGGTTGCGACCTTTTCGCTGTCGCAATCTTTTCACGGAACCCGAGACGCACGACGACCGGGCATGCACCCCGAATGGGGGCGCTCGCGGGGCTCGCCCTCAGCGCGGCCCTGCGCGTTGAACGCGCGACGAGTCCCGCCGCGCCCAGCAGCCCGACGAGCCCCACGACGAGGCCCGAGGGCTCGGGGACCGAGAGAATCCCCACTGCGCCATAGTCCCAGTAGGGAGAGCCATTGCCCGTCATGAACGCACTGTCGATGGAAATCGTGTCGCCCGCATGGACCCGGAACGTCGCCGAGTACAACTGCGAGACCGAGGCGACGTCTCCGGAGGTGTCGAAGATCGGATTGCCGCCCGGGCTGCCCTGGGCGATGTCCATCCAGGCGAAGGCCGAGCCCGCGCTCGGGGTTATCCCCGACGAGCTCACTGCCGTGCCGAACTGATTGACGCCCTTGAAGCCCGCCGGCAGGCCGGCGCCGAAGTCATAGAGAGTGCTGCCGTTGAGCGTGATGTTGTCCGTCACCAGGCCGTCGGGGCCCTGGGCGAACATCGACACATTCGCCACCTCCCAGGCGATCTGGTACGTGCCCGCGGCCGTGAAGGTGTAGGTCGACGTCACCCAGCCCGTCCACCCACCGGCATTGCTGTTGAACCCCATCGGTCCGTAGGTCGAGCCGTCGGGCAGACCGACTACGGTATCGCTCAGCCCGCCAGGCCCGCCCATCGCCAGCGCGGGGGACGAGAGTGTGACACCGTTGGATATTGATGGGAGGTAGGGGTCTTGGTTGTTGGGGTCGGAGGGATAGCTGCTCCCGTACGTGCCGTTCGCGTTCGGGATGTTCCCGGTGTAATCCGTCGATGCCGTGAACAACACGATGCTGTCGGCAGCGACGCCCCGGCCCATCGCGTGCAACAGGGCCGTCGCCGCCAGCGCGGCCAGGATCATCCGGCCGCCCGCGACTCGACGGCGTATCTCCCATCGTCCGTGCGGGCGACTCTCCACGATCGATCCGAAATCGCTTGGCATGGATTCCACCCATCTCGTTGTGCCGTGCGGGCCTGGCGACCCTCGCCGTGGTGACTCCCGCGGAAGACGACCTGGTCATTCCGCATCTCGGCGTGCCTGCTCGGACGCCTCGTGAGCCATGGATTCAGCCGACCCGTATCGCCCGATCGCGGCCGGGTCCGTCGCTCGGGCGCGCGTAGGCCAATCGTGGCGCGTCGCACCGCCGTCCGGAAGCTTATGGTTGTTTCGTCGACGTGACTGATCCAGGGATCTAGGTCGGTGACCTGTCGCCGCAGATAAGGATCTGCTTCACAGTCACGACCTATCCACCGGGCACGCACGACAATTGCGAGCAATGTGAAAGACTGAAGGCACTCGCGATTCATCGCATACTTGATACTTTCCGGATCGGAAAGTCAATCGTGTTGTTTTTTTTCCTGCATTGTGCGTCCAGAGGTCGTATTTTGATCGGGTCGGATCGGAGCGGCGGATCTTGCCCTGGCGGAGACGGACCGGTTTGAATGAAGGCTTGGGGGATCGTCTGGCGGTTGGACGGCGTTCGTCGGGCCTGATGGGTCGCGGGGGGGACGATGGGGCGTCGCTATCTCTTCGGGCCGTCGAAGGCCCCTGGGCCGGTCTCGCTCGGGGCTGACCGTCGGGCCGGGCTCTGCCTGACTGTCGGATCGGATCGCGACGCCGACGTTTTCGTGTCGAAGCTCGACGACTGGGACGAAGTGGCGGGCCGCTTGCCCGCGGGCTGGGCGCCGGACTTGGTCCTCCTCGACCTCGCGGCGGCGGCATTGCCGGAGTGGATCCGCGACGTGCCGGTCCCCGTGGTGGGAGTCGCGCCGGAGCCCTCGGCATCGACCGGCCTGCCAAGACGAGATTGGCGCCGTTGCGACCGGATCTACGCCGGGAATCTCGGCGAAGGCCTGCACCTGGCGATCGACCGCGACTGGCCCGTGATCGTGGAGCATGCGGCCCGACGTCGGGCCGGCGGCGCGGAAGTCGCGGCGATCGACCGCCTCGATCGGGCCCTCGTCGAGGACCCGTTCGATGGTGAGACGGCCCGCGCGCTGTCTGAGGCCCTGGAGCGATCGGGCGAGCGCGCGCGGCGGGCTCGGCTCGCCCACGACCGTCGCCGGCTCTCCGCCATAGGGCCCGAGCTGGTGCCGCTTGAGCCCTGGTTCGCCGGCGCCCCGCCGCCCGTTCACGACCGGGTCTCGATCGTGGTCATTTGCTGCGACCAGCTCGACGCCACCCGGGCCTGCATCGAGAGCGTCTTCCGATGGACGCGCCGGCCCTACGAGCTGCTGCTCGTCAACAACGGCTCGACCGACGCGACTCCCGGATACCTCGACAGCCTGCGCGAACGGCCCGGCCCGGACCGGGTCGAGGTGATCCGCAATCCGACCGACCGCGGATTCCCCGCCGCATTCAACCAGGCGATCGCACGATCGCGGGGGAGCTGCGTCGTCCTGCTCGACAACGAGACCGTCATGACCGAGGGCTGGCTCGACGGCCTGGTGGCCTGGTCAACACGCGACTGGCCCCGAGTTGGGCTCGTCGGCGCCGTGACCAATCGGGCGGCGGCGCCTCAACAGGTCGCCCCGGGGTACGACGCGGCGACGCTGGCGGGCCTGGACGATTTCGCCGCGCGGCGTCGCCGCGATTATGCCGGCCAGGCCATCCCGGTCGAGCGGCTCGCCGGCTCCTGCCTGCTGATCCGCCGCGAGGTGCTGGATCGCATCGGCACCCTCGACGATCGGCTCGGCCCCGGTCGCTTCGACGATAATGACCTGTGCGTCCGCGCCGCGAGGCCGGATTTCGGCTACTGCTGGCGCTCGACGTCTTCGTCCATCATCACAGTAGCCGGACCTTCGCCGCGCCGGGGATCGACGTCCCCCGGCAGCTCGATGCGAACTCCGACCGATTCCGCGAGAAGAAGGGGGGGCCCGAGCGGTCGGCGGGCGATCGGCCTGAGCCTGGACTGGCGGGGCCAGTCGCCGCGGCCGACTCGGCGCGGCCGAATATCTCGCTCTGCATGATCGTCCGGGACGAGGAGTCGAACCTGGCCGAGTGCCTGGCGACGGTCGTCGACCTCGTCGGCGAGGTCGTCGTGGTCGACACCGGCTCGACCGATCGGACGCGCGAGGTGGCGGCCCGATTCGGGGCGAGGGTCTTCGAGTTCCCCTGGGTGGACGACTTCGCCGCCGCCCGCAACGAGTCGATCGCCCATGCGACGGGCGAGTGGATCTTCTGGCTCGACGCCGACGATCGGCTCGACGAAGAGGATCGGCGGCGGCTCGGGGCGCTCTTCGGCGAGCTCGGGCAGGGTGAGGCCGACGCCTATGTCATGAAGTGCCTGTGCCCGCCCGACGCGGCGGATGGCCCGGCGACTGTGGTCGACCACATCCGGCTCTTTCGCAACGACCCGCGCATCCGATGGCGTTACCGGGTCCATGAGCAGATCCTGCCGGCGATCCGCCGCGTGGGCGGAAAGGTCCGCTGGGCGGACGTGACGATCCGGCACGTCGGCTATGTCGACCCGACCCTCCGCCGCGCGAAGCTCGAGCGCGACCTGCGACTGCTCAGCGCCGAGGTGGCCGAGCACCCCGACGATCCCTTCGTGCTGTTCAATATCGGCTCGGTCTACCTGGAGCTCGGGCGGACGGCCGAGGCCCTGCCGCTGCTGGCGAGGAGCCTCGAGCGCTCGCACCCAAGCGACTCGATCGTGAGGAAGCTGCACGCGCTAATCGTCCAGGGCCATCGTCGGCTGGGACAGGCCGATCAGGCGCTCCTCGCCTGCCGAGCGGGGCGAGACGTCTATCCCGACGATGCCGAGCTGCTGTTCCAGGAGGCCCTGATCCTGAGGGGACTGGGCCGACGAGACGAGGCCGAGGCGTGCCTGCTCCGCCTTCTCGACGCTCGCGAGGGCGAGCATTTCGCCAGCGTCGATCCCGGACTTCGCGGCCACAAGGCCCGGCACAACCTCGCGGTGATCTATCAGGAACAGGGCCGACCCGCTGAGGCCGAGGCCAACTGGCGGGCCGTCGTCGCCGAGCAACCGGGTTTCCTGCCCGCCTGGCGCGGGCTCGGCGAGATCTACCTGGCCCAATCGCGCTGGGGCGACCTCCAGGAGGCGGCGTCCCGGCTGGCCGACTCTCCCGACACAACCGAGGCGGCCGTGCTCCTCGCCCGCGCCGCGATCGCTCGCAAGGAGTTCGCCGACGCCCGTCACCAGCTCGAGGCCGCCATCGCCCGGGCGGCTCACGCGATCCGGCCCCGCGTGATCCTCAGTCATGCCCTGCTCCAGGAGGGACGAGAGCCCCGCGCGGCCGAGCGCCGCCCTCCGCGACATCCTCGCCCTGGACCCTCTGAATGCCGAGGCCCGGCACAACCTCTCCGTCCTGCTGGCGCAATACGTCAGCCCGATCGCGGGACACGCGATGCCCGGCGCTGATAAGATGCGCGCAGCTGCGGGCGCCCATTGCGCCCGGCGTCCGTACCGGCGAGAACTTGGCCGCTCCCAATGGCCCGCGAGCCCCGATCCACGATGAGGATACTGGTCGTCTCCGACATCCACGCGAACTGGCAAGCCCTCGAGGCGATTGACCAGCCGTTCGACGTCTGCCTTTGCCTCGGCGACCTCGTCGACTATGGGCCGGACCCCGCACCTTGCGTGCGATGGGCCATGGAGAATGCCACGTACTCGATCCGCGGCAACCACGACCACGGCGTGGCGCAGGGAATCCCGGTCAGCGGCGAGACCGGCTTTCGCTACCTGACCGCGGCCTCGCGGCCCTCGATGTGGGAGGCGCTCGGGCCGGAGGAGCGGCGGTACCTGCTGCAATTACCGGTGACCCAGCGATTCACGCTCGACGGTAAGCGGTTTCTACTGGTGCACGCCACACCCCGCGATCCGCTCGACGAGTATCTCCTGAAGGACTCGAGCACCTGGGCGAAGCGGCTCCAGAATGTCGATGCGGACGTCGTCTGCGTGGGCCACACCCACATGCAGTTCAAGCTCGAGGTCAGCGGGACGACCGTGCTGAACCCCGGGAGCGTCGGCCTGCCTCGAGACGGCGACCCGCGCGCGGCTACGCGATCATCGACGATGGCCGGATCGAGCTGCGGCGGGTCGCCTATCCACTCGAGCGGACCATCGGCCGGATCGAGGAGATGCCCTGGCCACGCCGCGCGAAGGACATCCTGGCCCACGTCCTGCGCTCGGGGCGGTTGCCGGCGGCAGCCGGCCCAGGCTGGTCGGCGACCGCAGCGATCGAGGACGACCCCGATCCCGATTGAGCCGCGCCAGCCCATCGAGCTTCAAAGCCCGCCATCGAGGTACTCGCGGATGGTCGGCAGGTACTTCTCGGCCGAGGCCGTGTTGACCAGCACGACGCGATCGCCCGGCCGGATGATGGCCCGTTCGACCAGCTCGGGCAGCGCGGCCAGGGTCGCGGCCCCCTCGGGCGACCAGGCGAACCGCCGCTCGCGCCACTCCACGCGGATCGTCTCCTTGATGGTCGACTCCGAGATCGTCACCGCGCATCCGCCGGACTCGCGGATGATCCGCAGCACGTTGACGTGGCCGATGTTCTGGGCCACGTTCAGCCCCGTTGCGATCGTCCGGCCCGGCGGCCGGGGCTCGATGTCGGGCGCCCCCTCCTCCATGGCGCGGACGATCGGCGTGCTGGCCTCGCTCTGGACGCAGACCATCCGCGGCCGGTCCGGACCCACCAGCCCCAGCGCCTCGAGCTCGTCGAACGCCTTGGCCATCCCCACGACGCCCGTCCCGCCCCCGGTCGGATAGACGATCACGTCGGGCAACTGCCAGCGACGATCCGCCAGCCGGTCGCCCGACGGCTCGGCCATCTCCAGGCCCAGCGTCTTTTTCCCCTCGGTCCGCCACCCAGGCTCCTGGAATGTCGCCACGCTGAAATACCCGCGCGGCAGGTACTCCTCGCGGATCCGCCGGGCGCAGTCGACGATCGTCCCGGGGACCAGGTCGAGCTTGACCCGCTCGGGATGCAGCCGCGCATACGCCGCGACCTTTCCCAGCACCGGCAGGTCGGTGTCGGGCGACATGGCGATGACCGCCTCGATCCCGGCCGCGACCGAGTATTCCGCCAGCGAGTCGCCGGCGTTCCCCTGCGTCGGGACGGCCAGCCGCGTCAGGCCGAGCCTCCGCGCCATCGCGACCGTCATCGCCATCCCCCGGTCCTTGAACGAGAGCGTCGGATTACCCCCGAACCCGCCGTAATGCCTTCCCTCGTCCTTAACCTCGAGCCGGCAGCCCACGAGGCCGGCGAACGGGTGCTCGTAGTCGAGGCTCGGCGTATACCCCTCGCCCAGCGTGGTGATGTGCTGCCGGTCGTCGGGAGAATCGAAATCCAGCGGTAGTAAACCGCCGAAGCGCCACATGTTGCGACGCTCGGGCATCCACCACCCGTCTCGACCCCGCTCGGCGGCCAAACGCTCCAGGTCAAGCACCACTTGCAGGGGACGCCCATCCCGCTCGCAGAGGTTCATGATGCGATCGACCGGATACTCGGCCTGGCAGACTGAGCAATTTAGGTGAGATGCGTAGTTCATTCGTGCTCTCTCCGACGCGGCCCGGAGCGGCGGGCGGATGGGTGCAAAAAAATTTCCGGACTTCGGTCGAATATGTGCGACATTTCGTTCGTATATTGGGGGCAGGCCGATGCCCGAACCGGGCGATCCACGCCACCTGATCGTTAGGTCGGCACGGATTCTCAGCCGCGACCATCATGATGGAGTTCAGGACCTTCAAGTCCGGTAGGGCGGCTTGGGACTCTCTATCGGTTTGAACAATTCACCCAATTACTGCCCTGGCGGGCGAAGCGGAAGATCCACGCCACCCATCATTCCGCATCGGATCTCCAGATTCGTCAACCGAAAAGGAAAGGTCAACACAATGCTCCAGACGATGCGGCCGTATCTAACGGTGCTGGCAGGAATTCTTCTGACGGTATCTTCACAAGCGCAAGCACAACAGGCTCGCCCACAGAAGGGGAAGCGCCTTCCAATACTCCTGACGAGCGTGAAGTTCCGACCTACACCCTCCCCGAAGCTTCAAACAAGGGCCTCGTCTCGGTGGATGCCCGCGGCACCGGCGACGGCCGCATGAACCTCTCGGTAACCAACCGGACGAACAGGCCTCTGCGTGTCATTCTGCCCGCGGGCCTCGTCGCCCAGAGCTCCACCGGCCAGATGGGTGGAATGATGGGCGGTATGGGCGGCGGCATGGGTGGTGGTGGCATGGGTGGCGGTGGCATGGGCGGCGGTGGCATGGGCGGCGGCGGCATGGGCGGTGGCATGAGTGGTGGCATGGGCGGCGGCGGCATGGGCGGCGGCGGCACGATGCCACCCATGATGGGCATGATGACGCTCTCCCGAATGATCATGTACTTCTGCGGTGACTTCGATAGCTGGGATCCTCGCAGCCTCATGATGGGCATGGGCGGAATGGGCGGTGGCATGGGCGGCGGCATGGGCGGCGGCATGGGCGGCATGGGCGGCGGCATGGGTGGTATGGGCGGCGGCATGCGATCGGTGCCGACCTCGACCGTCGCCGCGGCCGACCTCAAGCCCCGGCAGACGCGCAGCCTTCCGACCCGGCTGGTGAGCATCGCCGCCCCGGACGGCCAGGTGGGTCCGATGGTGCCCGAAGAGGGCGAGCAACTGCGGATCGTGGGGGATGTGGCGCGGGTGAGCGACGATCCGCGGGTTCAGAAGGCGCTGCGGCGGCTGTCCGCCGGCAAGGTGCCCACCTCCGTCTCGCAGGTCGTCATGTGGCGGCTGGCCTCCGGGCTCGACTGGGACCAGATCGCCCAGCTCGCCGAGCGGTTCGAGATCCGCTCCTACGAGATCACCCTGGCCCGCGACTTCGTCGACCGCCTCGACGCCGGCGGCGACGACCAGGCCGAGACCGGCTCGCTGCTCTTCCAGATCGACGGCGGCGACGCCGCCGGCCAGGCGACGGCCGCGGAGCTCGCCGCCATGTTCAAGGACAAGACGGTGCTGGGCCTGGCGGCGAAGATCGGCGTGCCGGCGCACCCGGAGGGCCCGTCGGTGGCCTGCCGGGTGCAGGTGCGCGACGGCGAGGCGGTGGTGCAGGTGGCCAGCAGCGACGGGCCGGCGCGGAACTGGGTGGCGTTCGGCAAGTTCACGGTCAGGCCCAAGGCGGACGGGGGCAAGGCGGACGCGGCGCAGTTGGCCGACGCGATCGCCGAGGGACTGATCAGCCGGCTGGTGCGGGCGCAGGTGGTGCAGAAGGCGCGGGAGAAGGGCAAGCCGATCTACCTGATCCGGATCGAGAACGCGTCGCCGCTGATCCTCAGCGGGCTGGCGATCCAGGGGGAGGCGGGCAAGGCGGAGGGCCCGGCGCGGGTGCTGACGAGCGTGGGGATCCCGCCGCGGAAGTACCTGACGTTGCCGGCCAGCGACGAGGTGTACAAGGCGTTGGGTCTGAAGCAGGGGGTCCGGGTGACGGCCCTGGACCTCAGCGGCCTCTGAGACCAAGACCGGGTCGTGAATCAGGTTGAGACAAATCAGGTCCCCGTCGCTGGATCCAGCATCCGGCGGCGGGGACTTGCCATTCTTCGAACCCAAGTTGAGGGAGTTGTAGCTTTTCGGTCAGGATAACGGCGAGGAACACATAAGTCACCCATGCCACCGATAAGTGCACGCGGCCGTCCACCCGGAGGTGCCTCAGCGGTAATCCCGATTCGGTTAACACAAAAAATTTCGGCTTTGATCGAATAGGATCGACAACACCTTCGTCCATACTCGCAAAGCAGGTGGCGTGGGTCGGGAATGATTCATGTCGCAGGTCCTGTGAAATGACCTGGATTGGCGATCCAGCCGCAATCATGGCGGTCGATCGGCTCCCCAATCGGGATCAGGTCACGGAGGCCGGCGTTATTCGACCGGTCCCTGCCCGCTACGGCGGAAGCACCGCGCGGGATCCCTATGGGAGTCGTCCTTTTTCGATCGATGTGCTCGTTCCCCAACCGAAACAGAAAGGGTAAGACAATGCTCCAGTCGATGCGACTCGTCATCGCGTTGCTGGTGGTTTTCTTGACAGCGTCCAGCAACACGCAGGCGCAGCAGGATCGCCAGCCCAAGGCAAAGCCGACGCCCTCCACGTCCGCCTCGGGCGATCACGAGATTCCGAGCTACACCCTCCCCGAGGCTTCGAGCAGGGGCCTCGTCTCCGTTGACGCTCGCGGCACCGGCGATGGCCGCGTGACTGTCTCCGTCACCAACCGCACTAGCAAGCCGCTGCGCGTCATTTTGCCTCCAGGTCTCGTCGCCCAGAGTTCGACCGGCCAGATGGGTGGAATGATGGGCGGTATGGGCGGCGGAATGGGGGGCGGTGGCATGGGCGGAATGGGCGGAATGGGCGGCGGCGGCATGGGTGGAATGGGCGGCGGTATGGGCGGCGGAATGGGGGGCGGCATGGGCGGCGGTGGCATGAGCGGTGGCCGCACAATGCCCCCGACGATGGGCATGATGATGCTCGCCCGGATGATCATGTACTTCTGCGGCGACTACGATAGCTGGGATATGCGCAGCCTGATGATGGGCATGGGCGGAATGGGCGGCGGCATGATGGGCGGCATGGGCGGTGGTATGGGTGGAATGGGCGGCGGCATGGGTGGAATGGGCGGCGGCATGCGTTCGGTGCCGACCTCGACCGTCGCCGCGGCCGACCTCAAGCCCCGGCAGACGCGAAAGCTTCCCACGCGACTGGTCAGCATCGCCTCGCCTGATGGGCAGCTCCCCGCCATGGCCCCCGAGGAAGGCGAGCGGCTCCGCATCGTCGGCGACATCTCCCGGGTGAGCGACGATCCGCGGGTTCAGAAGGCGCTGCGGCGGCTGTCCGCCGGCAAGGTGCCCACCTCCGTCTCGCAGGTCGTCATGTGGCGGCTGGCCTCCGGGCTCGACTGGGACCAGATCGCCCAGCTCGCCGAGCGGTTCGAGATCCGCTCCTACGAGATCACCCTGGCCCGCGACTTCGTCGACCGCCTCGACGCCGGCGGCGACGACCAGGCCGAGACCGGCTCGCTGCTCTTCCAGATCGACGGCGGCGACGCCGCCGGCCAGGCGACGGCCGCGGAGCTCGCCGCCATGTTCAAGGACAAGACGGTGCTGGGCCTGGCGGCGAAGATCGGCGTGCCGGCGCACCCGGAGGGCCCGTCGGTGGCCTGCCGGGTGCAGGTGCGCGACGGCGAGGCGGTGGTGCAGGTGGCCAGCAGCGACGGGCCGGCGCGGAACTGGGTGGCGTTCGGCAAGTTCACGGTCAGGCCCAAGGCGGACGGGGGCAAGGCGGACGCGGCGCAGTTGGCCGACGCGATCGCCGAGGGACTGATCAGCCGGCTGGTGCGGGCGCAGGTGGTGCAGAAGGCCGCGGGAGAAGGGCAAGCCGATCTACCTGATCCGGATCGAGAACGCGTCGCCGCTGATCCTCAGCGGGCTGGCGATCCAGGGGGAGGCGGGCAAGGCGGAGGGCCCGGCGCGGGTGCTGACGAGCGTGGGGATCCCGCCGCGGAAGTACCTGACGTTGCCGGCCAGCGACGAGGTGTACAAGGCGTTGGGCCTGAAGCAGGGGGTCCGGGTGACGGCGCTGGACCTCAGCGGCCTCTGAGACCAGGACCAGGCGTAACGTAAGAAAGAGCCGCAAGTCCCCGTCGCGGGTTCCAAGGATCCGGCGGCGGGGACCCGGCGTTTCGAAGCTCAGCTCAGGCGGGCGGACGCACGTCGGTCGTCGGTCCGACCGAGACGATCGTCATCGGCCAGAGCGGCCACTGGCCCAGCAGTCTCTTGAGATCGGCCAGCGTGACGCGGTTGAAGGCCTCGAGCTCCTGCTCGACCGAGATGTACGCGCCGTGGTACATCCAGTGGAACCCGAGCGATGCCAGCCGGCCCATCGGCCGCTCGCTGCGGAGCACCGAGCGGGCGAGGACCTTGTTCTTGGCCTGGACGAGCTCGTCCTCGGTCGGTCCCTCGCTCATCAGGGAGGTATAGACGCCGGCGATCCGGCCCAGGTTCTCGCGGGTCGCGTCGGGCTCGCAGCTCAGGAAGGTGAAGAAGGCGCCGGACTGGTTGTAGTCCTGGTACGAGATCTCGGCACCGTCGGCGTGGCCGGGGTCGATCAGCTCCCAGTAGAGCCGCGACCCGGTGTGATCGCCGAGGATGGTGGCCAGCAGGTGGGCGGCGTAGCGGTCGCTGCTCTCCAGCGGCGGCCCGTCGGCGACCCCGACCACGGTCTGCTGCTGGTCGTCGGCGCGGAGCGAAGCGCGGAACTCGCCGGTGCCGCGCGCCGGGACGGCCTGCCGCGCCGCCGGTCCGCCCTGCCACGAGCCGCAATGCGACTCCGCCAGCTCGAGCAGCGGCTCCCACTGCCCCTTGCCCGCGAACGCCAGCACGATATTCGCCGGGCTGTACCGCCTGGAGAAATAGTCGCGCATCTGATCGGCGTTCATCGACGTGATCGATTCGACCGAGCCCAGGATGCTGTTGCCCAGCGGGTGGCCGCCGTAATGCGCCGTCTTGGCCGCCTCGTAGGCCACCGACATCGGGTTATCCAGGTACATCCGGATCTCCTCGATGATCACCTGCTTCTCGGTCTCGAAGTCGTCCTCGCGGAGGGTCGGGCGCAGGATGTCCGACAGCACGTCGAAGGCCGGCGGCAGGTACTCGGGCAGGCAGGTCACGTGGTAGAACGTGTCCTCTTCCGAGGTCTGCGCGTTGTGCTTGGCCCCCACTCGGTCGAAGTCGCGGTTCACAGCCAACGCGTCGCGACGCGGCGTCCCCTTGAACGTCATATGCTCGAGAAAATGAGAAACGCCCGCCAGCTCGCTCGACTCATCCCGGCTACCGGTCTTGACGAAGAACCCGGCCGCGACCGAATGCGCCCGGTCGTTCAGCTCGGCGATCACCTGCAGCCCATTGCCCAGCTTCGTCTGGTGGAACGACATGGCTCATTTGGTCCTTGGTCATTGGTCATTGGTCCATCGCACTCCCGACACACGCCGTTTCCCGGGTCGACTCGGTCGCATCGATTGTCCATCCGGCCCGCGCCATCCGCGTCAGCGGACCAATGACCGATGACCAGGGACCAAAATCAAGGCATCCGCAAGGCATTCGGCCCGAGTGTCAGGATCGTGAGGTCGTCGGTGCGGGCCAGGCTGGCAGCGTGGGCGGAGACCTCGTCGGGGGTCAGGGCGTCGAGCGCCGCGGAGATCTCCTCGAGCGGGCGGACGCGGCCGAGGAAGTACCAGTCGGACGCCAGCGCACCGGACCGGCTCATGCTCGATTCCTGGGCCATGATGAGCGAGCTCTTGAGTCCCGCCCGCATGGTCTCGAGCTCCTCGGCGTCGATCCCCTCTCGGCCCAGGCGGTCGATCTCGGCGATCATGACGTCGAGGGTCTGCTGGGCACGGTCGGCGGAGGTGCCGGCATAGCAGAGCAGGGCGGCCCGTTCGCGGTGCCCCTCGTAGCTGGCGTAGACCGAGTAGCAAAGCCCGCGCTTCTCGCGGACCTCGGTGAACAGCCGGGCGGAGGAATAGCCGCCGAGGATCGCCACGGCGGCCCGAGCGGCGTAGTACTCGGGGCTGTCGACCGTCACGGCGGGTCGGGCCAGCGCGATCTGGATCTGCTGGGTCTCGCGGATCAGGTGGTCGCGGGGCGGGCCGGCCGGCCGCCCGAGGATCGTCGGCTCGGGCAACGACGGCCAGTCGCCGAACAGCCGGCCGACGGTGTCGCGCAGCCGGGGCCATTCGATCGCGCCGGCCACCCCGAGGATCGCGCCATTCGGGCGGTAGTACCGCTCCCAGAACAACTGCAGGTCGGCCGGAGACAGCGACGCCACACCCTCGGCCGAGCCCGGCGACGGCCGGCCCCAGGGGTCGGGGAAATAGCGGCGACGCAGCTCGTAGATGACCTTGGTCCCGGGGTCATCCTCGAGGCTCCGCAGGTTTTGCAGGCAAAGCGCGCGGATCGGCTCGACCTCTTCCTCGTCCAGGTGCGGGCGAAGCACCATGTCGGCGAAGATCTCCAGCGCCGGCTCGATGTTCCGTCCCAGGGTCGCCGCGGCGACCGAGGTGTGCAGCGTCTGCGCGCTCTCGGCGTGGCTGACGCCCAGGTTGTCGAGCGCCGTGAGCAGCTCGCGGCTGTCGCGCGGACCGGCCCCGCGGGTGATCCACTCCGCCGTCATGGTCGCCGCGCCGCCGCCGAGCTCCAGGCCGTCCGCGCCCTCATAGGCCACGCCCGCCGGCAGCAGCATCGTGAACGCCGCCGATTGCACGCCCGGCATCGGCTCGGCCAGCAGCACCAAGCCGTTGGGATACACGTGCTGATCGATAGCAGAAGGAATCGCGTCGGTCACTGGCACCTCGGTCAGCAGGTTCGGCGTCGCTCCGCTCGTCGAATCAACCGTATCGAGCCGCAACCCGCGCCGCAACCTCATTCCATCCCCTCCGGCGCCGGCCGGGCCATGGCGGCTCACTCGTTGACGGCCTTGTACAGGGTCTTGGCCCGCCGGAAGCCGACCTCGCGATACAGCCGGATCGCGGAGTCGTTCCCCGCGGTGACTTCCAGGTAGGCCCGGTGCAGGCCCGCCTGGCAGAAGCCCCCGAGTGCGCGGCGGATCAGCGCCCGGCCCAGCCCCAGCCCGCGGTACGACGGCAGGACTCCCACATTCTGGATCGCCCCGATCTGCCCGCGATCGCAGACGCCCTGCACCGTGCCGACGTATCCCGCCGGGCCCACGATCATCCAGGTGGCACCGGGCAGGAAGCCCGCCTTGCGACGGATCTCGATCATGAGCCGGCGGCAGCCGTAGCGGTCGCCCAGGCAAGGGAACACGTAGGCGTCCACCTCGCCGATGAAGCTGCGGTACTTCACCTCGGCATGCTGTTCCAGCAGAGACTCGTCCCACGGCACCCAGTCGAAGGACCTGGGCAGCACGGGCGTCGTGTTCGCCCGGTCCAGGTCGATCTCCATGCGGAACCGCTTGTAATACGTGATGGCCATCGCGTGGTCGCGACCTGCCCCGCACCGTCGGGTTTCCGGATAAGCCCATTCGCCGCAAGGGATTATAGGAGGGGCCGCCGGGTGCGGTCAACGCCGCGCTCTCGCGCCGTCGCGTTCGGGCGGGTGGGCCGAAAGCAGCCGGAATCGACCGTGGCATCGTGGCCCTTCATGAGTCATCCCAAAACAATGCCTCCCGGGGGGCGCTCGAGCTGTCGGGTAGCGTACCGTTTCAGCCCAAACGCCAGGCCGGGGCCTTGTCCCGCCTGACCCCACCTTCGCACCGGCGGGGTGGTGCTTCCACGCAGGGAAATTCCGCGACGCGTGCGCCGATCGAGAGTCGGCGGATCCGTTTTCTCACCGCTTGCGACTCCCCCGGGGACTGGTCGTTTCGGGTTATTGGGCCATATTACATGTTTGCAGGGAGCAGGCGTGCGACTCGACCCGCGCAGGCGGCCCCGACGCTCGAGCCTCGGCCGGGCCGTCGCGGCCCGCGGCGTGTTTCGACCTCTCGGCGTGTCCCGCCCGGGCCCTCCATCATGACGACCGAACGCGTCCTGTGACTGCCGCGCGACCGGTAACAAACCTATTGATATTTGCGTCCCCGTCCGGGTACGAGTATCTCTTCTCCCAGAATCCACGAAGGTCAGGAGATCGCCGATGCGCCTTCGCCCCGGGACCCGCAAGCCGGCCAGCCGCACGCTTCGCCTTCGGGCGCGGCCACGCGCGGAGGCGCTGGAAGGCCGCCTCGCCCCGGCGGTCCAGCTCACGTACGGCGGCCCCGGGACCGTCCTGGTCTTGCAGGAACTCGCGAGCCAGGCCACGCCCTCCGTCACCATCTCCGAGCCCGCGCCGAACCAGATCCGGATCGACCTGGGGAGCGGCACGTTCGATGGCACGTCCACGACCAAAGCGACGGGTTTGACTTATGAGAATCCCATCTCGCCGGCATTCTCGAACTTCGCCACCCTGGACATCGGCCAGCCGAACGACATCACCACGCTGCGGGCCACATTGACCGGCGACACGCTCACGCTCGGGGCCATCGCCGACGCATCCGGCGGCCTGGGCAACGTCGCCGCCGCCGCCGGCGCCATCGTCGTCACCGGCCTGGATACGTCGCACGCCGCCGCGGGCAACGGCAACGTGGATCTCAGGGCCGTGGGGACGCTGACCGTGGCCCAGGGGGCGGTGCTGGACACCGGGACGGGTACGCTCGCCCTGGCCGCGGGGGTGAATGCCGACGGCACGCCGGCGGGCGCCGGAGGCCCGGTCACCGTCCAGGACGCCGGGTTCGAGACTCCGTCGTTCGGCAGCGGCAGCAAAGCCTACGGCTACAACCCGACCGGCACGCCGTGGACGTTCACCGGCACCGCGGGCATCAGCGGCAATAACAGCGGCTTCACCGCGGACAACCCCGACGCCCCGGAGGGTAGCCAGGTCGCCTTCCTGCAGGAGAAAGGCAGCATAAGCCAGTCGTTCGACTTCGCGGAGGGCTCCTACACACTCAGCTTCCAGGCGGCCGAGCGCAGCGGCGAGACCGGCTTCCAGACCATCCAGTTGGAGGTCAACGGACTCCCGGTGGGCGCCCCGCTCCGGCCGGCCGGGACGAGCTACCAGGGTCTCACCACCGCGAGCTTCTGGGTGCCGGCGGGCAGCCACGTCATCTCCCTCGACGGTGTCGACCCTGTTAGCGGCGACAACACGGCGTTCGTCAACGCGATCAGCGTCGCCCCTGCGAGCAACTTGCTGTCGATCGACGCCGGAGCGACGGTGATCTCCGAGAACACCGGCGCCGACGCCATCACGCTGCGCGGCGACAATGTTCAGGTCAACACCAGCAACAACCCGGCCTTCGTTGGCGCCAAGCCGATCGTGGGAGGGCCCCCCCGCGCCACCCTGACGGGGGTGCAGGATCCCGCCGCCATGGCTTTCGACGCCCAGGGCAACCTGTATGTGGCCGAGCCGACGCAGGCCGCAGTGCAGGTCTTCGCGCCGGGGAGCACCACGCCCACCTTGACCCTGACCGGGTTGCAGTCGCCCGACGCCCTGGCCTTGGACACCCACGGCAACCTCTTCGTGGCCGACGAGGTCGCCAACGCGGTGTACATGTTCTCGCCGGGTGCCACGAAGCCGACCGCCACGCTGACCGGTTTGAATGCGCCTTCGGCCCTGGCCTTCGACGCCCACGGCAACCTCTTCGTCGCCAACGCCGGGTACATCAATCCGGGCACCACGGTGAGCATGTTCGCGCCCGGCAGCACGACTCCGACGGCCACCCTCACCGGGCTGAGCGTCCCCTCGGCCCTGGCGTTCGACGCCGCCGGCAACCTCTACGTGGCCAACACCTTGGCCGTCGATGCGAACCCTGTGAGCGTGTTCGCCCCGGGTGCCACCTCCCCTACCCGAGCGCCTCAACGGGCCGATCGAGGCCACCTCCCTGGCCTTCGACACCGGCGGCACCCTGTACGTGGCCGACAAGCTGGACGGCACGGTGAGCGAGTTCCCGCCGGGAGCCGCGAACCCCAGCACCACGATCACCGGGCTGAATCGGCCCAGCGCCCTGGCGATCGACGCCCGCGGCAACCTCTTCGTGGCCAACAGCGGGCTCTCGACCCCGGGCACGACCGTGAGCGTGTTCGCGCCCGGCACGACCATCGCCACCGCCACCATCTCCGGGCTGAATACCCCCTCGGCCCTGGCCTTCGACGCCGGAGGCAACCTCTACGTGGCCGACACGTCAACGGTGCGCGTGTTCGGCCCGCAGCTCGCGGCCGGCGGGGTCGTCGTCCGCACGGCGGACCCGGCCCAGTCGATCATCCTGGGCAACGTCCCCGGCTCTGGGTCTGGGCCCGGGCTTGCCCTGAGCGTCGCCGAGCTGGCCCGTATCTTCACCATTTCCGGCGGGACGCTGACCTTCGGCGACTCGGCCCAGACGGGCAACATCACCTTCGGCGACGTCAGCACCACCCTCCCGGGCAACGTCGTCATGCTCGAGTCGCCGACCGGCCCGGGTGCGATCGTCCAGGCGATTCCCACCTCCCAGGCGGCCCTGGATGTCGGCACCGCCGACATCCACCTCAGTGCCGGCACCGGCGGCATCCTCGGCGACGGAGACGACCCGGGGAGCTTCACGCTCTCGACCTCGGGGCAGGTCACCCTCGACACCCTCGGCGGCATCGGCACGAGCGACAACCCCGTGATATTCCCTTACGGGATCACGCCGGCCGGGGTGACCATCGGCGACGCGCTCGAACCGACGGGCGGGGTCTACCTGGTCAACGAGACCAATCTGATCCTGGCCAACATCCACACCGCCGGCGCACCGCTCAACGTCAGCGTGGGCAACGATTTGACGGTCACCCCCAACGCAGTCGTGGACACCGGGACGGGCTCGATCGACCTGGAGGCAGGTACCACGCTGACGATCGCCGCCGGGGCGGCGCTGGCATCCCACGACCCGGGCGAGGACGCGATTACCCTGGCCTGCTCCAGCATTGACATCGCCACAGGCGCCGCCCCGGCCACCGTCGGCCTCAGCCACGTCGTCGGCAGCCCGCCGACCCCCGTCGCCGGCGGCGTCGTGATCCGCACCGTCGAGCCGGATGAGGGAATCGGCGTCGGCAACGCCGTCACCGGACTGGACGTGAGCAACGCCGAGCTCGCCCGCATCTTCACGGTCGCCACCGGCACCGTCACCTTCGGCGACCCGACCCAGACGGGTGCCATCATCTTCGCCGGGGCTACGCCGGCCACCACCGCCGGCGCAGAGCGTCGCGGCCGTCCAGGCCCCCAGCGGCCCGGGTACCATCGTCCTGGACGGCACCACGGGTACCGCCCTGTCGGCCGGCGGCGGGATCCACCTGAACGCCGGCACCGGCGGCATCGTCGACAGCGGTGGCGACGGCCTGGCGACGGCCGGGCCGGTCACCCTCGACACCGTCGGCGGCATCGGCACCGCCTCCGGCCGCATCCTGTTCGACGCCGCGGCCACCCCGGCCAGCATCGCGATCGGAGGTACCACCGCGCCGGACGCCCGGGTCTACCTCGGCGGGCTGGGCAGCCTCATCCTGGGCGGCGTCCACACCACGAACGCCGCGCTCGACGTCACGGCCGCCGCCAATCTCAACGTGGCACCCGGCGTGATGCTCGAGACGGGGCTAGGCTCGCTCGCCCTGGCGGCCGGGACGAACCCCGACGGCACGGCGAGCCTCGGCGGCGGGACACTCGCCATCGGCTCCGAGTCCGTCGTGGCGTCCACGGACACCGGCGCCGACGCCATCGGCCTGCGCGGAACGGCCATCGACATCGACACCAGCTTCTTCCCGGCCATCATCGGCTCGCTGCCGGCCAAGGGCGGTGGGTTTACGCCGTCCGCAGGGGGAGTCGTGCTGCGCGGGGCCCGATCGGATGAGACGATCAGCGTCGGCCCCACGACCGGGACCGGCCTGGACCTGAGCGACGCCGAGCTCGCCCAGATCTTCACGATCGCCGGCGGGACCGTCACCTTCGGCGACCCGACCCAGACGGGCGCCATCACCTTCGCCGGGGCCACGCCGGCCACCACCGCCGGCGCGAGCGTCGCGGCCGTCCAGTCGCCCACGGGGCCCGGCGCCATCGTCCTCGACGGCACCTCGGGCACCGCCCTGGCCGTCGCCGGCGGCGGCGCGATCCACCTGAACGCCGGCGCCGGCGGCATCGTCGCCAACGGCGGTGCCAGCAGCCTCGCGACGACCGGGCCGGTCACCCTCGACACGTCCGGCGGCGTCGGCACCGCCTCCGGCCGCATCCTCATCGACGCCGCGGCCATGCCGGCCGGCATCGCGATCGGAGGCACCACCGCGCCCGGCGGCGGGGTCTACCTGGGCGGCCTGGGCAACCTCGCCCTGGGCCGCGTCCAGACGACGAACGCCGCGCTCGACGTCACGGCCAACGACGGCCTCACGGTGATCCCCGGCGCGGTGCTCGAGACGGGGAAGGGCTCGATCGCGCTCGCGGCGGGCACGAACCCCGACAGTACGGCCGGCGGCAGCGGCGTGTTGACCGTCGGCGACGGGGCGGACGTGGCGACAGAGGACACCGGAGTCGATGCCATCACCCTGCGCGGGACCGACGTCAACGTCGCGACCGGCGACAATCCGGCCATCGTCGCGCCCATCCCGCCGGGCTCAGCACGACCCCCACCGCCACGCTCGGCGGGCTGAACGAACCCGGCGTCATGGCGTTCGACGCCAGCGGCAACCTCTATGTGGCGAATGGCGGGAACAACACGGTGAGCGTCTTCGCGCCCAACGCCACGACACCTATGGCCACCCTCACGGGGCTGAACGGCCCGACGGCCATGGCGTTCGACGCGAGCGGCAACCTCTACGTGGCCAACGTCAACAGCAATACAGTGAGCGTCTTCGCGCCCAACGCCACGGCGCCGACGACAACCCTCACCGGGCTGGCGAGTCCATACGCCATCGCGATCGACGCCCAGGGCAACGTCTTCGTCGCAAACCTCGAGTCCAACACGGTGAGCGTGTTCGCCGGGGAGCACCACGCCCGAGAACAAGCCCCTCATCGGGTTAGAGGGGCCGATCGGTCTGGCCTTCGACGCGAGCGGAAATCTCTACGTGGCCAACGTCGAAGGCAGCACCGTGAGCGTATTCGCCCCAGGCGCCACGAACCCGACGAGCTCCCTGAGCGGGGTGGTCGGACCCTATGCGCTGGCCTTCGACGCCCACGGCAACCTCTACGTGACCAACACCGGCAACGACAACAGCATCGGCACCACGGTCAGCGTGTTCGCGCCCGGAAGCACCACGCCCACCTCGACCCTCACCGGCCTCTACGATCCCCGCGACCTGGCCTTCGACAACTCGGGCCGTCTCTATGTGCTCAGTGCGAAGTCACCCGACGAGCTCTCCAACACGGTGAGCGTGTTCGCGCCGGGGAGCACCACGCCGACGACCGAGCTGGCCGGGCTGGACGGGCCCTTCGTCGTGCACGCCAATGCCGCAGGCACCCTCTTCGTGGGCAACCTCGGCAACAACACGATCAGCATCTTCGGGCCGCTGACGCCGATCGCCTCCGCGGGAGGCGTGGTCATCCGCACGGCGCAGCCGGGCGAGCCCATCGACGTTGGTGCGTCCTCGGGCAGCGGCCTCTCGCTGAGCGACGCCGAGCTGGCGCGACTCTTCGCCGTCGCCGGCGGCGAGGTCACCATCGGCGGTCCGGAAGATACCGGCAATATCACGGTGACCAGTCAGGTCAGCAACCACCCCGGCTACGACACCTTGATCCTCCAGACGCAGCAAGGCGCGATTAACGCGGCCGACGGCGCCACCCTCGCCGTCGCCAACCTCGCCCTGCAGGCCGGCATCGGCATCGGCACCACCGGCGCGATGGCCATCGACGTGACCCATCTGGCCTTCACCAGCCAGTCCGGCGCCATCCACCTCAGCGACGCCGGCGCCGTCACGCTCACCGGAGTCGGCAACCTGCTCGCCTCGTCCATCCCGGGCGACGTCTTCAGTTCTTCGACGGTGGGCGAGGTCAACACCCTGTTGCACACGGGCGGCGTCAGCGGGCAGATCACCTACAACGCCCGCGCCCTGTCCGAGGGGGCACCGTTGCTCCTCGCCGACGGCAACCTCTACCGGATCAGCTACCAGGGCAATGGCGGCCAGGACGTGACGCTCAGGCGTGTCGAGAACCTGACCTCGACCCCGGGACCCTTGCCCACATCGCCGACTCCCACGCCCACGTCGCCGACGCCCACGTCACCGACGCCTACCTCGCCTACCCCGACTCCCGTACCCACCGCCGCAGGTGTCTCCCTGGTGGGGAAGACGTTGGTCATCGACGGCACCGCGGGCGACGACGTCGTCAGGCTGTCGCGGCACGGCCGCGCCCTGCGCGTCCACGCCAGCTTCCTGCCGGCGGGGCGCAAGTTCGTGGCCTTCCGACTCGCCGACGTGAAGGAGGTGCGAATCGCGCTCGGAGGCGGCAACGACGTCGCCTCGGTGGGCCGAGAGCTCCGGGATCCCGGTGATCATGGACGGCGGGGCTGGCGTCAACGAGTTGATCGACGGACGCCGCCGCGACGTAATGGTTGACGACGCGGGCGGCGAAGTCGTGGCCGCCACCGGGCGAGGGGGCAAGGAGAGCATCCTGACCGTCGGGAGCACCACACCCGACGCGATGGAGCAGGCCCTTGCCGCCGCACTGGCCGAATGGTCCTCGACCCACCCGCTCCGGGAAATCCGGGGACGCAGCGAATTTCTTACATAACTTCGTGCCAGGGACACTAATGGCGAATCCGGTTCATCCGGAGGATCGCCAGGGCGAACTTCGCCTCCGGATCGTCGAGGCCCAGTCCGACGATGCGCAACTCGATCCGGTCGCGGACCTCGGCCGCCTCCGGGAACTTGTCGTCCGACCAGAACCTGGTCTTCGCGAAGTATCCGACCTCGTTGAGGAAGGCGACCCCGAAATAAAAGTTCGAGCTGAGCGTCGCCTCGTCCCCCCGCATCCGGAATGACCCGTCCTTCTGGAGCGTCTCCTCGCGGCAGAAGCGAATCATCCCGGCGATCTCGGCGCGGATCAACCCCTGCTGTTCGGCATCGGCGTGCGGCCATCCCAGGTGGAACAGCCGTACGACGTCGTAATTGTGATGATTGGACATCACCCCATGCTCGAGCCATCCGTAGGGATAATCCCGGTCCTTGAGCGCGATGGTCGTCCGGAGGATCGCCGGCCAGTGCTCGACCCGCCCGGCGCGGTATGAGGCGATGTGGAAGGTCTGGCTCAGGTCCGACGTCCGGATGATCGACCCGTCGGCCGCGCGATACCACGTGCCCCAGAAGCCGGTCTCGGGGTCCTGCCACTTGCGGTCCATGAAGTCGAGGATCGCTTTGCGGAGGCCGGGGTGGAGCTGCATCTTCGTCGGCAGCTCCTTCAGCGTCCCCTGCCAGAGGATCAATCGCACGAGCGCCGAGGTCCCCATGTTGAGCTCGAAGCGGGTGTTGATCCCCGTCCGTCGGATGTCGGAGACAAGTATCGAGTCCAGGTACGCTCGCAGCTTCTCGGGGCTGTTGACCCGATCGAGCAGCTTGAGGGGATACTTCGGGTCGGTGAGCCAGAATCCGCCGGCGATGAGGTGATCGACCGTCTCGTCGAGCTTGAGGAACCACGCGTCGGTGCAGCAGCCGAAGCTTCCGTCGGCCTCGACCTGGCCGCCGTCGTGAGGATCGGACCTGGCGGCGAGCCGCGCCGGAGGTCGGCCAGCTTGCGGTCGATCCGGTCGAAGTCGGCCGTGTAGCCGACGAGCCAGTGGGCTTCCAGCAGGACCTGCCGGGTGCAGGGCACCTTGCGCCGCGTCGCTGCTGTTCGGCCATCACGTCACGGAGCCGGTCGAGCTCCTCGCGGCGGCGGCGTCGCTCCGCCCGATACCCCGGCGTGTGGGCCTCGAAGTCGGGGCCGGGATCATACGCGACGGGAACCCCGGCGACGCGTTGTTCAGGATCGCCCGTCGGCGCGTGAGCCGCAGCGAGCATCGGGATCATCACCGGCGCAATCGGCCGAAACATCGATGCTGCCCTCCTCATCTTACCCCGGCAGACCCCGGCCGGAAGGCGTCAAGGATCGACTGCGTCCCTCCAGGCTCGACGGAGCCGATGGGTCCTCGGCTGCCCTTCGCTAATGCCCACTCCCGCCTGGTCCGACGGCGCCGTCGTCACCGCGATCCTGGTGGACGATACCTCCGCCCTCGATCGGCCCAGCGCCGGAAGAGTCCGGCTCATCGGCCGCCGCCGCGGCCCCGAGGTAATATTGATCGGAGTCGTCGTGGGCGTCGTCGTCGCGATCGGGAACGAAGTCGTCTTGGGCGGTCGCGGCCCACATCCACGAATCGTCCTCCGATCCGATTTCCTTCCCCGGCTCCGGCTCGGGAGCCGTCGTAATCTCCATGTTGTCCGCAACCTTCGCGAGGGGAGTCACGGCGTTGCGCCAGGTGGTCCAGGGCGTGGTGTAATCGAGCAGATGAGAGGGGGGAAATGCCTCTTCCTGTTCGGCGTCGTAGCAGGAGAAGCCGTCGAGGAGCAGCGGCGGCGACTGCGGCCGCGTGGCGTCCGCCCGTTCAAGCAGCAGGGCGATCGCCTCGATGTCGGGGAGGCCCTGAAAGTGGAGCCTCAGATTGTTGATCATCGTCTCGAGCAACGCCCTATTCTCACGGACTCCCCCATGGCGGATCAGGTCATAGGCGGCGATCAGCGACATGATCGGGTCAAGCCATTTGCCGTAGATGAGCGCGTGCCAGGCCTCCCGATCGGCTTGCGCCGTGGGACGACCTCGCGCGAATAGCCGCTGGGCCAGGTAGATCGTCCGCATTGAGGCATGCAGCGAATGATACCAGGCGAGGTGGTCCCGCACGGCCTCCGGGAGGAACTGGATGAGCTTGTGGATCGGGAACAGGTATTGATGGAGGCGGAGCCGCCCGTCCGAGCTTTCCGTCAGCGTCGCGAACGTCGCGCGGTTCGGCAGACCATAGGTCGCAAAAGTAACGGGCGGCAGGTCGCCGGCCTGGAACGATAGGAGTTTCGGGCCGGGCCTCGAAGGGGCCCAATACTCGTGGATTCCAACGACGCCCGGCGACTCCTCCAGTGAGGTCCAGGCGACGTTGCCTCCCTGCCCGAGGCCGATCCTGTAGGGAGCCGGCATCTCGTCGAAGGCGGCCAGCACGTAGATCGGCGCATCGTCTCGGGCCACATCGTTGAACGACTCGAGGGAAACAGTACGAAGCGTCTCATTCCCGTCGGTGAGGCCGGTGATGCGCGACGCGCCGATCACGGCCAGCCAGTAGGCGGGGGCCCACTCGTCGCCTCCCTTGCCGAGCACTTCACCGAAGCCGCTCGTCCAGGTAGCGGGATCGCCGAAAATCGACTTCAGCTTCGTCTCGCGACGCTGTTTCCGCCAGGTGACATCCAGGAAGGATCCGCTATGAGCAGTCAAGACGTTGCTCCGGCTCTCGATTGCCCTGGCGGCTGGGACGGCGGGGGAGATCCGTTCGATCGTTTCGGCGCCGTTTTCGTAGCCCTCGCGGGCATTCCAGCCGTCACCAGGGATCGAAAACTCGAGTTCGCCGGCCGGCACGCGCTGGAGCTCGTAATGGACCTCGCATCGCTCGTAGAAGGCCACGGGCTCCCCGTCCGGCGGCTTGACCCGGTCGAGCTTCTCGCCCCCTTCGTGGGTGACACTGATTGTGTAATCGTGCTGAGGTAGCCTGGTCGGCAGGACGACCGGGGCCGGCCCGGAGAACCGGTGCTCGTGCAACGGGATCTTGTTGAGTGAGAGCTCAAGCAAGAATTGGTCCGAGGGGTCGGCGTTGTCCACGGTGACGGTGCAGTCGAGGGGCGGGACAGGTTCGACCTTGAGGATCCTGCCCGGCCCGTTCCCGATGGAGGTCGGATCTCCCTTGAGGCCCACCTTGTCGAACACATAGCGATGGAGACGATCGAAGATCACCCACATCTCCTGGCCGTCCCAGCCCTTCGCGGAGCCCGCGCCATCCAGGCCCGCGAGGAGATGGCGTCCGAAGTCGCTCCAGGTCATGGCCCCCGCCCCCTGCCGGACCGAGTAGAGCATGTGGACGGCGGCGATGCCGGTCTCCGCCTTCTTGAAGAAGAGCCCGGTCCCGGCCGGATCGATCCCATCCCTGATCGGGTTGCGGCACATGTTGACGAAGTGGAAGTGCTCGCCATGGCCGAGCCCCTGCATGAGCTTGCGCCGGATCTCCGCGAGGTCGAGGCAGGCATCGCCCGAGTTCGACAGGTCTTCGAAGTCGGCGAGGACCATGATGTCGATCGTCGTGTTCGAGGGCCCGATGTAGGAGAAGCCGTGACCCGAGAAGAAACAGTAGAGCTCCTCGATCGAGCCTTTCGCGGCGTCGTCCCTCAGCCGGATCAGCTCGTCCCGGATTCGCTCCTTCGTCGGCTCGGCGCTGATGAGGGTGGCGCACCCGAGCGCCCGGGGGAATCGCGGGCCATGCGAATCTCGGCCCCGCGCAGCACTGGATGACGTTGACGTGCTTCTTCTCGACGAGCCAGCGCACCAGCCCGGCGGCCGTCGCGTTCGTATTCGGCAGGCGGTTCAGGCCCGGGGCATTCGGATAATCCTCGATGGCGATGATGAATGCGCGCTTCGACATGGCTCGACCTCCACCTTCAGGGCGGCCGGCTGGCCGTTCGGCTCCGGATCAGTTCGTCGAGGAAAGCGGCCGGGACGGCCTCGTTGCGGCCGAGGAAATATCCCTCGTTGTGGACGCCGACGACGTGCGCCGTCTTCATCGAAAGCACCGGAGATCCCGAGTTTCCGCCGAGCGTCGAGCAGTCGTGCGAGATCGACCTCGGGCCAACCTTCACGATCTGGCCGGGGGCGGTGCGCTTCACGCCGAAGCGGTCTCCGAAGATCACGTCGACGAACTCGGGGTTGCGGGCCCGGTCCTCCAGGGGATAGCCGACGGTCACGACCGGGTCGGCCGGGGCCGCTTTCGCCGTCGGTTCCAGGACCAGGGGGCGACGACCGTCTCGGGTCACGCCGGGCTCGATCTCCAGCAGGGTCAGGTCGAGGTCCTCGTGGACGGCGACGATCTTTTGCACCTTCACGGGATCCTCGTCGGGCGCCTCGAACTCGCGCTTGAAACGGACGACGGCCTGGCCGGTATCCAGAGTCCGCGTCTTCCCCGTGAGGGCGTCGAGGACGTGCGTGTTCGTGACGAGGAGCGTGTCACTGACGAGGAATCCCGTCCCGACACCCCCCCTGGCTCCCTCCGCCAGGTCGAGCCGGCCGACGCTGTGCAGGAATGGCCTGGTCAGCGTGCGGAAGGCGGCCCAGCCGACGAAAGCGGGGTGAAATCCGGCGGGGAGCGCCTCGACGACACCGCCCTGCGAGAGGAGCGAGGGCCGTGCCAGGCGGATCGCCAGGTTCAGGGCGATGCGCTCGGCGGGGTCGGGCCGCTCGCCGTCCCGGAGCTTCCGGAGCGCCGATTCGGCCAGCTCCCGGCGGTCTACCCCCGGCATTTCGCCGTTGCCAGGGCCGATGATGGCGCGCCCGGTTCTCCCACGCCTCGGCGATCGTGATCCGGCTGAAAACGAGCAGCGCGTGGTCACGCAGCCCGTCGAAGTCGACCGGCGGCTCGGCTTCATCCATCGCTCTTCCTCACGACTTGCCCCCGGTACAGCTCCGTCCCGTCCGCCGCGTGGACGACCTCGATCAAACGCGGTCCTTCGAACTCCAGGCTCATGTACCCGTTCGGGCCGTACTCCGCTTCATAGCCCTTGACGAAGGGATTCTCGCCGTCGAGGACGACGCCCGGCGGGGCGACGTTCCGAGCCGGCAGCGTGCGCCAGCCTTCCCGTCCGGGGACCTCCGGGAACTCCGCGACGGCAGCTCGGAAATACGGGTAGCCTCCGTGGCCGACGCAACGGCCGAACAGCCCCCATTCCGGGTGCTCGTCGTATAGTACGCATCTGTGTTCGTGCCCCCAGTACCAGGCGGTGATGCGTTTGCCGGCCAGGTACGGGAAAAGCTTCCGGATCAGCTTGCTCCCCTGCGCCTCCAGGCACGAGAACGGTTGGTGGTGCGAGAAGAGAACGAGTTGACGCTCCCCGGCCTGCTCGAGGATGCGGCCGAGCCACTCCGCCTGGGCGTGGGCCAGGTCATGCTCGGCGTAGGCCGTGTCGAGCCCGACCAGGACCCAGTTCGCGTTCATGAGCGCCATGCAGCTCGACGACTGGCCGAACTGTTTGAGCGTCAGGTTGAAGTAGGCGTGCCCCCCGGAATACATCTCGTGGTTCGAGTTGAGTGCGCGGCTGATTGCGCCCGGCGTCTTCGGCCAAAGAGCGAGGAATCGCTGCTGGACCTCCTTCGCCGTGCCCGAGTAATAGACGTCGCCCAGGTGGAGCAGGAGCTTGTAATGGTCGCCGCGACCGGCGATGCTCCGGCGCACTTGGGGCGCCGTACAGGCCAGTCCCCCAGTCACCCAGGACGGCGACGTTGACCTTGTCATCCAGGGCTTCGGGCCTCTCGGGCGGCTCAATCCAGGGGTGGGAGAAGATTTTGTCGAGGAACTCCTTGGCCACGCCCCAGCCGTAGCCCGCGTAGTCCTTGTCGTCGAACCTGACCTCCTTGCCCCCGGCAGCGAGCGGCTCGAGCTTCTGAGCGTTCTCGGCCAGGAGGCTCTGGAGTCGCGAGGCTTTCGCGTCGTCGACCGCGCAGAATACATCGGGGCGTGTCTCGCGATCCTTGATCTTCAGCAGAGCCCGGTTCAACGCGGCGAGCTGGGCAGCGGCCTCAGTTGCATCCGCGGGAGCGGCGGCCGGAGACACGTCGGGCGGCTCTCTGCCCCGCGGATGACGCTCGCAACGCTGCGAGATGTGACAATCGGCTGGCTCATGATCGGCCCGATCCCTCTTCAAAGAGTGCCAGACGTGACGAAGACAACTCAGCATATCGAGGGTCATGCCGATCAAATATAACAACCCGAGACGAATCCTGGAACAGGCACGAGGCCCATCGGGTGTGGGCCCCTCGAAGGTCGGTGGGAAAAATCGTACAACGGAGACCCGTTCCCGCTACCCCGCCCGTGCCGACCGGGATGCAGGTTGTCTTGCATCGCTAGCTCGCCCCGTCCTTCTTTTCCGATGCCTTGACGCCCGCAGGTCGGCTACCGCCGATGGCGATCCCCCGGGTCTTCGCATTCGCAGGCCAGCTTACGGTATATTTCGGCACTTGTTTCTCCAGCCGAGCCGAGCGGGTTCGCTCCCTCACGAGGGCGACGACCAGGGCCGCGATCACGACCAACAGCATCAACGTGCCCAGCCGAAGTCGTCGCATCACATCGCCTCGAAACGGCCATGACTGCGTGCTCTGCCATGGGCCGGAGCTTAACACGGGATCACGGCCGAGCTGAAGGGCATTCCTTGCACCCGAGCGGCGACCATGCCAGCGTGCACACAAATGCCGCTTGGCAGCCTCCTTCGCCCGCCTTAGAATCGTATTCCGTTCGTCTACGGGTTTCGCCCGGGAGGCCTGATGCTCGACCTCAGCCGCGACATCCATTCTCTGACCGATTTGAAGAAGCGAACACCAGAATTCGTCCATCCACTGAAGCAGCCCGGCGGGCCGGTCATCCTCACCATCAACGGCAAGGCCGAGCTGGTCGCGCAGGACGTCGCCGCGTACCAGAAACCCGCCAGATCGCCGAGGACGCCCGGTTCCTCGAAGGCATCCGCCAGGGGATCGATGACGCGAATGCAGGCCGCATCCTGGGCGTCAACGAATTCAACGATCACCCACGCACCATGCGCCGAATCAAGGCGTGAACGACCGGCTCGGCTTCGCCGAACGGGCCTTCGCCGACGATGACGACGCAGATGCCTGGTTCGCCGAGCCTCCTCGGCCGCCCCGACCGAACGCCGGTATCAGGGTCTCTTCACGCAGAGGCAGAACCGATGATCGACGATCCCGCGTTCCAGGCGCTCTTCGAAGCCTCGCCCTCGCTCCACCTGGTGCTGACGCCCGACCTCCACATCGTCGCGGTGACCGAGGCCTATCTCGCCGCGACGATGACCAAACGCGAAGACATCCTGGGAATACATCTGTTCGAGGTCTTTCCCGATAATCCCGACGATCCGACGGCAACCGGCGTGCATAACTTGAGGGCCTCGTTGCAACGGGTCCTCGCCCACCGCATTCCCGACCGGATGCCCGTCCAGAAATACGACATCCGCAAGCCGCCCGAGCAAGGCGGAGGATTCGAGATACGCTACTGGAACCCGCTGAACACGCCGGCCCTGGACCCTCGCGGCGAGGTTGCCTATATCATCCACCAGGTCGAAGACGTCACCGAACTGGTCACGCTCCGGCAGAAAGGCGTCGAACACGAGCGGGTAGAAGCGGCGCTGCGGACCAGCAATGATTGGTTCTCCACCACGCTCAACAGCATCGGCGATGCCGTCATCGCCACCGATATCAGCGGTGCAATCCTGTTCATGAACCTCGTCGCCGAGGAGCTGACGGGCTGGGGCGGAGACGAGGCCACGGGTAGGCCGCTACCGGAGGTCCTGCGGTTGTTCGACGCCGCGACCGGCGAAGAAGTCGAGTCGCCCGCCCGCAGGGCCAGGCAGACCAATGCACTCGCCCGCATCCCCCCCAACACGGTACTGCGGGCCAAGGACGGCCGGGAAGTCCCGGTCGCCGACACCGCCGCACCCATCAACGACGCCGGCGGCAAACTGATCGGCAGCGTCGTCGTCTTCCGGGACGTCACCGAACAGAAGGAAGCCGAGGAGCAGCTCCGCGAGAGCGAGGCGGAATTCCGCAGCCTCGCCGAATCGATCCCGCAACTGGCGTGGATGGCACATCCCGATGGCAATATTTTCTGGTATAACAAGCAATGGTATGAATACACGGGCACAACGCCGGAGGAGATGACGGGCTGGGGCTGGCAATCCGTGCAAGACCCCGAGATGCTGCCCGAGGTCCGCGAGCGCTGGCAACGCTCCCTCGACTCCGGCGAGCCGTTCGACATGGTCTTCCCGCTGCGCGGGGCCGACGGCACGTTTCGCCCCTTCCTTACCCGCGTCAACCCCGTCAAGGACGCGGCGGGCCGCGTCGTCCGCTGGTTCGGCACCAACACCGACATCGCCGAGCGGGTGCGGATGGAAGCCGCCTTGCGGGAAGCCGACCGCCGCAAGGATGAATTCCTGGCGATGCTCGCCCACGAGCTGCGGAATCCCCTCTCTTCCGTCAGCAACGCGATCCAGTTGCTGCGGATGCCCCAGGCCCCCGCCGAGCAGGCCGCCTGGTGCCGGGAGATCATCGAGCGGCAGGTCAAGCATCTGGTGAGGCTGATCGACGACCTGCTCGACGTCTCGCGCATCACGCGCGGGCAAGATCGAGCTGCGGCGGGAACGCATCGACGCTTCGCTGGTCATCCGCTCGGCCGTCGATGCGGTGCGCCCGCAGGTCGAGGAGAAGAAGCAAGAGCTGACCCTCTCATTCACGCCCGGCACGCTCTGGTGCGAAGCGGACCCGACCCGCCTGGAGCAGGTCCTCGTCAACCTGCTGACCAACGCCACCCGCTACACGCCGGCGGGCGGCCACATCGCGGCTGACCGCCCGGCACGACGGCGAGCATCTCTCCTTCCGCGTCGCCGATGACGGCATCGGCATCCCGCCGGACAGGCTCTCCGAGATGTTCGAGCTGTTCGCCCAGGGCGACCGCACGGCCGCCCGCAGCGAAGGCGGCCTGGGCATCGGGCTGACCGTCGTCAAACGCATCGCCGAGCTGCACGGCGGCACCGCCACCGCCGCCAGCGGCGGACCGGGCCAGGGCAGCGAATTCACGGTGACACTCCCCGCGATCTCGCAGCCGAGGCCCACCGCCACGGGCGCACCAGCCGCCCACCAGCAACCCGGCCGATCCTCGCGGATCTTGATCGTCGATGACAACGTCGATAACACGCTGGGGCTGGCCCGGCTGCTGAAGCTGCTCGGCCACGAGATTCGCACCGCCCACGACGGCCCCGACGCGATCCGCGAAGCCCTGGCATTCCGGCCGGAATTCATCCTCCTCGACATCGGCCTCCCCGGCATGGACGGCTATCAGGTCGCACGCCGCCTCAGACAGGAAGGAATTTCCGAGGCGGTGATCATCGCCATCACCGGCTACGGGCAGGAAGAAGACCGCGTCCGCTCCCGGGCCGCGGGATTCGACCACCACCTGGTCAAGCCCGTCGATTACAACGCGCTCATCACGCTGATCGACCAGCCCATTTCCTGAGGGCCGCATGTCGGTCCGGCCAGCCGTTCAATTCTGCCCATGACTTGGCCCTGACCAGCGACCACATCCCGCAAGATGGATGCGGGCGAGAACGGCGGCCATCTTCGTCCAAGGTGGCCCGGCAGCGGACGTCCCGACGGGTACGCAGCTCGTCCTCTATATTCGCTGGGTACCCGTTTCCATCGAGCGGCGTCCTCGTTTCCTTGTACCTGGATCGATTCACTCCGGTTCCGCCGGCCGCTCGGGGTCAAGCTCGGCGACCCACTCCACGAACGACATATCCGCCTGGCCGGCCTGGATGACCCGCCCGCGGTGAGTCATGACGCCAGCCCCATGCTCGTCGTCCCAGACGCACCCGAACTCGAACCCGATGTAAGCCGACCCGTCGTGGGTGACGGTGAGAACGTGCACTCCGGACAGCCCGATCAGGGGTCGGAGGTCGTCCACGTTCGAGACATCCGGCAGCTCCAGGGACTCGTCGGAGTAGGGGCTGGCCAGATAGGCCTGCTTTGCCTCGGCATAATACTCGACGAGAGCCCGGCCAACCGCGGCGGCGACCTCCGACTCGTGGTCCATCAAGTACTGGAACGCGGCCGCCTGTTCCGGAGTCGGGGGTGTCTCCTCCACCTCGTCGTCGCCCTCGTCGTCGTCGCCCGCCGAGTCAACGGAAAGCGAGAAGGTGCCGTCGGAGGGAGACTTCGCACCGACCGAGGCATACGAGCCGCTTCGATCTTGAAATCCTGCCCAGGAAGGTAACACAACCTCGCCCGACCAGGACGTATTGTCCCAGTGCAACGGCGGGAAAGGTGGACTGTCGAGTGAATCACCGGCCATACGTGCCTCCGCGAAACCTCACCATCAGGTTCAGCGGACGGCCGCAGGCCCGTCTGCTGCTTCGCCTCGTCAGACAGTCCGCACCCGACGGACCGCCTCTGCCCCACACCGCCCCCGGATCAGCCAGGAATACCGGGCGGGCCAGGCGATGGATCGAGCATGACGTGCCGGGCCGGCCGGGGCAAGCGGGACCAGCAGTGTCACCATTGGCCAGAGCGCGTAACGCATGGGTGGCGTATGGACGTGGGACCGAAGTCCACCGACCGCGGACCCGGTCCGAGTCGGTCGCGTCAGCCAGCCCCGGACCGGTCCGTTGTGGGAGCCGGCTCCTGCCGGCGATCGGTCGGGCCGGCCGCCCGGAGCGGGTGCAGAGCTTTCTGGACACAAGAATAGGAACGGATCGGTCCGGGACGGGACTTGTCGTTGGACCGTGAGCCTAACGACTGCTCGGTGCTCGACCCGAACCTGAATCACCACGGCAGGGAACATGAAGAATGAGTGGCGAACGTACGATTCCATGACCCGGTCGGCAATCTGTTGACCGCGAAGGACCCGGACGGAAACACCACGACCTATGCCTACGACGCCATGGATCAAATGACCACCGTCACCGACCCGCTCGGTCACGCGACGGTCTACGGCTACGACCCCGATGGCAACATCGTCACCGTCAAGGATCCCATGACCTATGTGACGACCTATGCGTATGACTCTCTCAACCGGCTCACGACCTATACGGATGCGCTGGGCCATGCCACCACCTATGGCTACAACGCCGTGGGCGACCTGACCCGGATGCAAGACTCGATGGGCCGGGTGACGAGCTATGCCTACGACCGGCTCGACCGCCTCACGACCCTGATCGATCCCAATGGATACCCGACGGTCTACGGGTACGACGCCGACGGCAACCAGACCAGCGTGACCGACGCCGACAACAACACGACCACCTACGTGTACGATGCGGCGAATCGCCTGGGCACGATCACCGACGCGCTCAATCACAGCACGGACTACTCCCTCGACGGCGTGGGGAACGTGACCCAGGAGTCGAACGCCAACGGCATCCAGGCCGCATACACCTACGACGGCGATAATCGCATCCTGACGACCAGGGACGGTGCCGGCGACGTGACCACCTACGTGTACGACCCGGCCGGCGACATGACCCAGCAGGTTGACCCCCTGGGGCACATCACAGCCTATACGTATGATAACCTGGGCCGAGCCACGACGATCACCGAGCCGCTGTTGTACGTGACCACGATCGCCTACGACGCCGACGGCAACCAGGTGGGCGTGACCGACTTCCAGGGCAACCATACCTACTACGACTACAATTCCGGGGGGCTGCTCTACCAGCAGGTCGAGCCGAACGGCCATCTGGCCACCTTCGTCTACAACGCGAACAACGACCTGGTCGACACGACCGACCCCGACGGGCACCGCATCACCTATTCCTACGACAAGCTCGACCGCATGACGGGCGAGCGCTGGCTCGACGGGTCCAACAGCGGCGCCGGCCACTACATCACCTACTCGTACGACAACGACAGCGAGCTGACCGGCGCGTCCGACTCGTTCGCGGCCCTGACCTTCACGTACGATTCGGGCGGCCGGATGACCGCCGCGGCCACTTCGGGCCCGTCCGGCACCCAACCGCTGGTCACGCTGACCTACGGCTACGACAACGCCGGCAACCGCACCAGCATGACCGACAGCCTGGCCTCGGTCGGGCGGACGACCTACGTATACGACGCGGCCGAGCGCCTGACGACGTTGACCCAAACCCTGGGCAGCGCGGCCGGCCCCCAGGTTATCTTCGGCTACGACGCGGGCGACCGCCTCACGACGATCGCGCGCACCGTCGGCGGGACAGGGACGGCCCTGAACACCACCATCAGCTACGACGCCGCCAATCGCATCACCGGGATCTCGCAGCACTACGGCTCGGGCCGCCTGGCGCCGACGCTCAGCACCGACACCTACTCGTACGACAGCGGCGGCCGCGTGACGTCCGAGAGCATCATGAGCAGCGGCGTCGAGCAATTCAGCTCGCTGACCTACGACGCCGACAACCAACTGACCGGCGCCATCGGCACCCTCAACGGCACGGCCGTGACCATGACGTACAACTACGATTCCGAGGGAAACCGCGACTCGACCGGCTACTCGGGCGGGACGGGCAACGAGATCGCGACGGCGCCCGGGGTGACCTATACGTACGACAACGACGGCAACATCATCACCGCGTCGTCCCCCGGCGTGACGACGACCTACACCTACGACTTCCGCAATCGCCTCACGAAAGTGACCGACAACGGCACGGTCCTCGCGTCCTATACCTACGACGCCCTGGACCGGCGGATCGGGGCGTACGAAGGGACAGGCCCGATCTGGACGGTCTTCGACGGCGCGAACGCCTACGCCGACATGAACGGGGCGACAGCCCAGGACTATTACCTCTACGGCCCGGCCGTGGACGAGATCCTGGCGCGGACCGACGCCGGCGCGATCACGAAATGGTATCTGAGCGATCAGGAGGGCTCGATCAACCAGATCGCCGATAACAGCGGGCACGTGGTTAACACGATCGTCTACGACACCTACGGCAATATCGCCAGCGAGTCGAGCCCCGTCAACGGCGACCGCTTCAAGTATGCGGGCATGCTGTGGGGTTCGGCGACGATCGGGCTGTATTACGACCAGGCGCGTTATTACAACCCGACGACCGGGCGATTCATGGAGCAGGACCCGCTCGGGCTGTCGGCGGGTGATGTGAATGTTTATCGGTATGTCGGCAATTCGCCGACGGATGCGATTGATCCGAGCGGGCTGAGGCCGGTGCTTTCGTCGGGCGGGGCCTTCCAGAACTCGATGGTTGACGATGATCCCGGTGGCGCGATCATGCCGACCCAGTCCACAGGTCCGAAGGTACGCGACGCCAAGGCGGAGATGCTGAGGCAAAACGAGGCGCGGCGGGAACGCGAGAGGGAGGCCGCCGAGCGCGAATTCGGACATATCGACCCGGGCGGGGAGCCCGGTCCTGCTATGTACGAGGGCTGGGCCGCCGAGGCTCTGAAGGCAGAGAAGGGGCTGTTCATCAACGCGCCGGCGAATCTAATCAGCGGGTTATGGTTCGTAGTTCGGCACCCTATTCAAACTCTCCAGGGATTGTATTATGCTGCGTCAGATCCGAGCGCAGCAGGCGCGGTGATCGGGGCGGAGATTGGCAAGAAGGTCGAGTCCGGTAGCGAGGGCCAAGCCGAGATCGTGGGTGATGTTGGTCTGATGCTCCTCCCCATTCTTCAGGCCGCCAAGGCCAAGCGAGCGGCGGAGGCGGCAAGGGCGCGAGAGGCGGCGCGAGAGGCGGAGGCGGCGGCAGGCGCCGCGAGGGGTATCGATTCCCTGGCGGGCACGGCGGAAGCGGGTGCGACCGCCACAGAGGCCGCTACCGAGGTTGGGGGAGTTGCTCCAAACACACCCAAGCAGTTCCAGGGCACGGATAAGCCTTGGACCACGGGCGCAACGCCCAATTCGACCTACACCCACATCGACCCCAAGACGGGGAGAGCCGTTCAGAACGCCATCTACGACCAGAACGGGGACGTCATCGGCCACGTCGATTTCAAGAATCATGGCCCTGGCGCTCCCTCTGGACATGGGCACCAATTCCCACAGCCCGGCAATCCAGCATCGGGTCATGGTCCTGGCAAGCCCCACATCCCGAACAATCAACTGCCACCTGGATGGGACACACTTCCGCCAGGCGTGTCGCCGCAAAAACCGATTGGACAGTGATCATGAACAAGTTGGATCAGCCATCGCATCGTGAGTTCTTGGATAGGTTCAACTCGTTCAATGATGCTGTCGTTCGGCGGGTCGAGCACCGCTACGGTGCCTCGGGACGCCGACAGGCGACGCTGATCATTTCCGCACAGGACCAACAGTCCGAAGCGGGCTGGTCCAACGTCGTCCTCGTGATCGACGACGTTTCCGAAATTGCATTCCGGGAGGGCAAGTCCACTCGTCAGGTTCTGTCGGATGGGCTGACCATCGCCTGGATCAATGGGGATGTGTGGTGCGACCTTTCGCCATATAGCTCGGAGCCTGCCACCGTCGATGACTTTCGACGATCCGATTTTTATGTGTCGGGAGAGGCTCTTACCTGGCGAACTGACCAGTACAGCGAAGAATGATGTGTCGTCGTCCCGTGTGAGGCGGCGACCGGCCCGCACAAGCAGGCCACCCCTGGTCTCACTCCACCCCCCGCCCCGACCACCCCGGCCTTCGGCACAGCGCCCGGAATTGCCGGGTTCCGACTTCTGCAACCGAGACAGCCCAGCCGTCGACCAGGCAAGGGCGTCGGCTCCACCTGGGTTGCCTTGCCGGCGGGGTTTGGCCTCACCAATCCCGCCGCTCCCGCCGCCGTCCCTTCCGGCTCGGTCCTGCGAGCAAACGAGCAAAGCGAGCAAAGGGTCGGACCGTCACCGCCGACGCACTGCGAGCAAACGAGCAAAGCCCCTCGGGTGGACTTCGCTCGCTTTGCTCGTTCGCTCGCAACGCAGTGAGATGAAGATCGGGCAGCAGCGAGGGGGGCGATTTGTTGAGTCCGACGCTGGTTCACGACCTCGTAGCGTCACGGGCCAACGCCCGGTAGATCGTCTTCCGGGTCAGCCCGACCATCCGGGCGATCGACGCCACCGCCTTGCCTTCGGCGTGAAGCTGCCGGATGACCGCCTCCTTCTCCTCGGTCAGCCGCACCCGTGTCCCCGCCTTGCGCCCGCCCCAGGTCTTGCCGTCGGCCTTCGCCCTGGCGATCCCCGCCAGTTGCCGCTCCTTCCTCACCTCGGTCTCATAAGCCGCCACGCTGGCCAGCACCCCGGCCATCAGCCGCCCGGCGGGGGAGAAATTGGTGTCAGTTCATTTGGGAGAAATTGGTGTCAGTTCATTTGGGAGAAATTGGTGTCAGTTCATTTTATTGAGAAAAATGAACTGACACCAATTTCTCCGTCAGTTCATTTTATTGAGAAAAATGAACTGACACCAATTTCTCCGCCTCGGTCTCATAAGCCGCCACGCTGGCCAGCACCCCGGCCATCAGCCGCCCGGCGGGGGAGAAATTGGGGGAGAAATTGGTGTCGGGAGAAATTGGTGTCGGGAGAAATTGGTGTCGGGAGAAATTGGTGTCAGTTCATTTTATTGAGAAAAATGAACTGACACCAATTTCTCCGTTTTATTGAGAAAAATGAACTGACACCAATTTCTCCGCGTAATCGCTGGAGACGTTCATGCCTCTTGAGACGAGGATCAAAGACCTGGGTAAGGCATTCGATGGCAGGCTGGATCATGGCCTGATCTCGAACGCCGTAGGTTACTCCGACTTTGGAGAAAACGGACTTGCTGTCGAGATGTTGGCCGATCATCTTTTTGAGAGCGATGTGCCCATCACGCAGAACGAGTTCCAAGAATTGCTCGAACTCGCCGAGCTAACTCATGCCGATGTTGAACGAGTTACGCTACTGGAACCGCTGGTCAAGTAAGAAATCGAAATTGGTGTCGATCGAAATTGGGCGGAGAAATTGGTGTCATAGCGTCAGGTAAGCTCGAGAAGGGAGGAAGAGACTCGAACTCGGAAACCTTTCATCGCAACCCTGCGGGTTAACGAATCCCGCCCGGCAGAGCCTGGCCAGCAGCCGGAAGCGAGTCTTGCGCGGTGGCGGGCGACCTCCACTGCGAAGCGTAAATGGGCAGAAAGGTGGGCAGAAAGGGGACAGGGGCGAATGGCATTAAGGAAAAAACGATAAGAGCCGACTGCTGTAGGACTTGAGACGCCGGGGCGTCTCCTGGCATCATGGCGCTACCAAGCCAACCAGATACCAAGGATCGAAATTGGTGTCAGTTCATTTTTTTGATCGAAATTGGTGTCGATCGAAATTGGTGTCAGTTCATTTTTTTCGATCGAAATTGGTGTCAGTTCATTTTTTTCGGATCGAAATTGGTGTCAGTTCATTTTTTTGATCGAAATTGGTGTCGATCGAAATTGGTGTCAGTTCATTTTTTTCGATCGAAATTGGTGTCAGTTCATTTTTTTCGGAAAAATGAGGACTCGAAACAGGGGCGCAGCTGAATGGCACAAGGATAACGTAAGCATCCGGGGGCGTCCGACTTGCGCCACGACGCCTCGGGGATGCTGAGCGGCCCCCTTGGTGGGTAGACTCGCGGTTATCAACTCCCCGCCAGTCGCCGCACCAAGGAGGCCACCATGGCGCAGTCTACCGCAACGGACCCCCGTGACCAATTCGTCTCCACCCGCGAACAGCTCGCTTCCCACCAGGGGCTCCCCTTCCTGGCCCTCCTCTCCCGCTTCCGCGTCGAGGCCGCCTGCCGCGCCCTGGGCCATCACTGGAGGGAGCGGATCTACCTCCCCTGGATCACCCTGAGCTTGTTCCTCTCGCAGGTCCTCTCCGACGACCACTCCTGCGACGATGCCGTCGACCGATTCCAGAAGTTCCGCCACGACCGCGGGCTCCCGCCGGTCTCGCCCGCGACCGCCAGCTACTGCGAGGCCCGAGACCGCTTGCCCGAGGGCGTCTTCTGGGACCTGGTCCGCCGCACCGGACGAGCGATCCACGACAAGGCCGATCCCTCCTGGCTCTTCCATCTCCGCCCGGTCAAGATCATCGACGGCTCGACCGTGTCCATGCCCGACACGCGGCGCAACCAGGAGGAGTACCCCCAGCCGAGGAGCCAGGCCCCCGGGCTGGGCTTCCCGATCGCGCGGCTGGTGGTCGTCTTCAGCCTGGCCGTCGGCACGGTCCTCGATGCCGCGCTCGGCCCCTATCGTGGCAAGCAGACCGGCGAGCTGGCGCTGCTGCGCATGGTCATTGACGAATTCCGCCCCGGCGACATCGTGCTGGCCGACCGACTCTTCTGCTCCTACTGGGCGATCGCGACGTTGAAGGCGCGGGGCGTCGACGTGGTGATGCGGCTGCATCAGCGCCGACGGTCCGACTTCCGGTGCGGGCAGCGGCTGGGCCGGGACGATCACGTCGCCGTGTGGAGGAGGCCCGAGCAGATCCCCGCCTGGATGAGCCGGGAGGAATACGAGGCGATGCCGAAGTGGCTACCGATCCGCGAGGTCCGCGTGAGGATAACCGACAAGACCAAGCGGGTGCGTCAGCTGGTGATCGCCACGACGCTGCTGGATGCGAAGGAGTACCCGATCGAGGAGCTGGCGGCGCTGTTCCGGCGGCGGTGGCACGCGGAGCTGGACCTGCGGACGCTCAAGTCGGATATGCATATGGATATCCTGCGGACGCGGAGCCCGGAGATGGTGAGGAAGGAGGTGGCGGCGCACCTGCTGGCGTACAACCTGATCCGCGGCGTGATGGCCGAGGCGGCGCGGGCGGAGGGTATCGAGCCGCGTCGGCTGAGTTTCAAGGGGTCGTTGCACACGGTGAGGAACTTCGAGGCGTCGCATCTGTACGACGCGGAGCGGATCGCATCGGACTTGCCGCGGCTGGTGATGTTGATCGGCAAGAAGCGCGTGGGGGACCGACCGGACCGCTACGAACCGCGTGCGGTGAAGCGGCGGCCGAAGCCGCATCCGCTGCTGCGGATGACTCGCAAGAAGGCCAAGGCCCTGATCGAACGGGGGATCATACCATACGAGAAGATAAAATAGCACTCGTTGATGAATGAGACACAAATCTTTGTCCCTCAGGGACTTGAGCTATCCTTGTGCCATTCGGGGCGCAGCTGGTTTCGCAAGTGGAGGGCTGACTGGCCGCTCGCCTAATTTCCTCTTACCGGATTCGTGCCGAGCCTGACACTCATGCCCATCCGCCGCGTCGCGATAATCTTCGACGATCGACTGCGGCCCGACACGGTCGGGGTCTACGTCCGCCGGGCCCTCTCGCAATTGGTCGAAGTGGCTCACTTCCAGCCGAGCCAGGCGCAGCAGATCCCCCGCTCGGGATTCGACCTTTATCTGAGCATCGACGACGATACGGAGCACCGGCTGCCCGGACATCTGCGCCCCTGGCCTACTGGTCCATCGATACCCACCGCGATCTCCGCCCGCGGCTGGAGCGCTCGCGGCGATGCGACCTGGTCTTCACCGCGCAGCGCGACGGTGCCGAGCGACTCCGGGACGCCGGGATCGATTCGGCCGCCTGGCTGCCGCTGGCCTGCGACCCGGAGATCCATCGGCCTCACCAGGTCCCCAAGCAACATGACGTCGCCTTCGTCGGCCACCGGTGCCCCGGCCCGCGCGACGACCTGCTGGAGCTGGTCCGCCGCAACTTCGCCGAGCACTTCATCGGCCGGGCATTCTTCGACGACATGGCCCGCATTTACTCGGCCAGCCGGATCGTCTTCAACCGCAGCATCGGCAACGACGTCAACATGCGGGTGTTCGAGGCGCTGGCGTGCGGGTCGATGCTGGTCACGAACGACCTGGCCGAGAATGGCCTGGCCGAGCTCTTCCAGGACGGCGTGCACCTGGCCACCTACCGCGAGCCCGGCGAGATGCTCGAGGTGATCCGTTATTATCTCGACCATGCCGACCGGCGCGAGGCGATTGCCGCGGCCGGACGGGCGGAGGCGGTCGGCCGGCACACGTACCGGCACCGGATGGAGCGGCTGCTCGCCGAGGCCGAGACGCGGTTGGCGCGCACCGTCGTTTCCGTCGGCGTGGAAACCGAGCCGCCCGGCGGCGAAAACGCGCCCCCGAACCGTCCCGTTCCACGCCGGAGCGAAGCGAATCGCACCATGACACCCCAACGAGTTGACGGCTCGGACGCGGCGGTCGCCTCCTCCGGCCGACCCCAGCAGCGGCCGGATCAGGGTGAGGCGACCGGGCCGAGGTGGGAACGCGGGCTCACGTCCGTCATCGTCCCCTGCTGGAACCAGCTCGAATTCACCCGGCTGTGCCTGCGGGCGCTCTTCCGCCATACCGAGCGGCCGTGGGAGCTGATCGTCGTCGACAACGGCTCGACCGACGGGACCGGCGAGTTCCTGGCGGGCGTCCAGGTCGGCGGCCGCGTGCCGGTCACGATCATCCACAACGCGCGGAACCTGGGATTCCCCGCGGCGATCAACCAGGGGTTGCGGGCGGCGCGCGGCGAGTTCCTGGTCCTGCTGAATAACGACGCGGTCGTCACCGAGGCATGGCTGGATCACCTGGTGGCGCTCACCGCGACGCCCCTGGAGACCGCGGCGGGCGATGAAGAGATCCTGGACGGGGAAAGCAGGGAAGGAGCACCAGGAGAGTGACGGCCACGGTACGCCGGATCGCGGAGGAGACGGTCCGACGAGGCAGGTCGTCGAGCCCCGGCCGAGGATCGGTCTCGTCGGGCCGATGTCGAACTACGCCAGCCCGCCGCAATGGGTCGAGGGCGTCGCCTATCGCGACCTCGACGAGATGCACGCGTTCGCCGGTCGGTGGCGGGCCGAGCATCGCGGGCGGTGGTTCACCACCGGCAAGCTGTCGGGGTTCTGCCTGCTGATGACGCGGGCGGTGTTCGACGCGATCGGCGGGCTGGATGAACAGTTCGGGCTGGGCTTCTTCGACGACGACGACCTCGCCGAGCGGGCGCGACGGGCCGGGTTCCACCTGGCCGTCGCCTACGACCTGTTCGTCCACCACTTCGGCAGCCGGACGTTCGTGGGCAATGGCGTCGATGCGGGGCGGGTGCTCGAGGAGAACGCGCGGCGGTACGCCGAGAAGTGGGGGACCGAGGTGGTGGGGCGTCGGGTGGCGCTGAGTCCCTGGACGCCGGAGTATCACGCAGAGGCGCAGAGGGGCGCAGAGACGCAGAGAAGACCCAGCTTCGGGGGCCACCCTCGCGGTCAAAGGGGACAGGCACCCGGCCTGATGCCCTCGGGGGCGGTGACTGCGAGCGAGGCGGCCGGGAGCCAGTCCCCTTTGGCCTTCGCCTCCGCGCAGGTTGGGGCGACGGGGCGAGCCGCGCGGCCAGGGTCAGCCTGACGATGATCGTGCGCGACGAGGAGAAGAACCTGCCGCATTGCCTGGAGTCGGTGCGGGGCGTCTTCGACGAGATCATCGTCGTCGACACCGGCAGCGTGGACCGGACCGCGGAGATCGCCCGCCAGTTCGGGGCCAGGGTGTTCGACTTCGTCTGGGTCGACGACTTCGCCGCGGCGCGGAACGCGGCCCTGGCGCGGGCGACCGGCGATTATGCATTCTGGCTCGACGCCGATGACGTCGTCGAGCCGCCCGAGCGGGCGAAGCTGGTCGCGCTGCTGGCGGGCCTCGACCCCCTCGACGAATCCCTTCGCAAACCCGCCGGCCAGGGCCCGGTGGCGTACGTGGTCAAGTGCGCCTGCGACCCCGGCGAGGACGGCAGCGGCGGCGAGACCGTGGTTGACCACATCCGGCTCTTCCCGGTAGGCGAGGCGATCCGCTGGACCTACCGCGTCCACGAGCAGATCCTGCCGGCGTTGCGACGGGCCGGGGTCCCCGTGCGTTGGACCGACCTCACCGTGCGGCACACCGGTTATGCCGATCGGGCGTTGCGGGCCAGGAAGCTGGTGCGCGACGCGCGGATCCTCCGCGAGGAGCTGGAGGAGCGGCCCGATGACCCGTTCGTCCTGTTCAACCTGGGCGCCATCGCCATCGAGCGGCAGGAATGGCGCGAGTCGCTCGGGCTGCTGCGGCGCAGCCTGGAACGGTCGGCGCCCACCGACTCGATCACGCGCAAGCTCTTCGCGCTCATCGCCCGGGCGCACCAGATGCTCGGCGAGCCGCGCGAGGCGCTGGCGGCCTGCACCGCCGGGCTGGGGCACGATCCCGACGACGCCGAGCTGCTCTTCCGCGCGGCCGTGATCCGGCGAAACACCGGCGATGCCAAGGGCGCCCGCCGCTGCTGGGAGCGGATCCTGACCCTCCGCCGCCCCCAGGAGTTCGCCAGCCTGGACCAGGGGATCTACGGCCACCTCACCCGCCGCAATCTCGCCGCCCTGGCCGCCGAACGCGGCGACCGCGACGAGGAGATGCGGCTGTGGCATGCCGTGCTCGCCGAGTGCCCGGGCGATCGCGAGGCGACGGCCCGGCTGCGGCGGGCGATTTCCGCGGAGGCCACCCCATGACGGCCGGCGAGTCCCCAGGGCGGCGCCCCGGGCTGATTTGGCCGGCCCCTTCCGGGCGATTCGACGGGGGCGTCCGGCGAGGCGTCGCCCTCTCTCCCGAACTCCAGGACGCAACCGCATGAAGCCC
The DNA here is from genome assembly GCA_963771445.1 of uncultured Planctomycetota bacterium. Lineage (GTDB taxonomy): Bacteria > Planctomycetota > Planctomycetia > Isosphaerales > Isosphaeraceae > JAKAUH01. The sequence goes on from CAVYTQ010000014.1 coordinate 1,000,474, forward strand.
GACCGGCTGCTGTTCGCCTCGATCCATTCTTATCTGGATCCTTCCAGCGGCGCGGCGCTGGCCACCCGCGAGCTGCTCGAGCTGCTGGCGGCCCGCGGCTGGGACTGCCGCGCGCTCGGCTGCGGGGTCCTCGACTACCAGCGCGAGACGCCGATCGACGAGCTGTTGCGGATCGTCGAGCTCGACGGCGGCGCCCGCCGGGCCCGGGCGTCGCTCGGCGGCCGCGCATCGGCGGAGGTCGTGGACCTCGTGGCCAACGGCGTCCGCGTCACCATGATGCCGACGGCCTCGAGCCGACCCGATCGGGCGCCGTCGCCCGGCGAGGGCGATGCGTTCCTCAAGCTGGCCGACCAGGTACTCCGGAAGTTCCGGCCCGGCGTGATGCTCACCTACGGCGGCCACCCGGTGAGCCTGGAGCTGATGCGGCGGGCCCGCGCCGGCGGCACGCCGGTCGTGTTCCACCTGCACAACTTCGGCTACGGCGACCGGCGGGGCTTCGCCGACGCGTCGGCCGTGCTGTTCCCCTCCGAGTATTCCCGCCGCGACCATGCGCGGCGTCTCGGGATCGACGGGCCGGCGATCCCCTACCCGATTCGTCTCGACCGGGTGATCGCCGAGGATCCCCAGCCGAGGTATGTCACGTTCGTCAACCCCCAGCCCGAGAAGGGTGCGGCGGTCTTCGCCCGGATCGCGCTCGAACTGGGCCGGCGAAGGCCCGAGATCCCGCTCCTGGTGGTCGAGAGCCGGGGCACGGCGGACGGCCTGGCGAGCGTGCCGCTGGACCTCTCCGGGCTGACGAACCTCAACCGGATGGCCAACACGCCGGATCCGCGGGACTTCTACCGCGTGAGTCGAGTCGTTCTGATGCCCTCGCTGTGGCGCGAGTCGGTGGGCCGGGTGGCCGTGGAGGCGATGGCCAACGGCATCCCGGTGCTCGCCAGCGACCGCGGCGCGTTGCCCGAGACGATGGGCGACGCCGGGTTCGTGCTGACGATCCCCGAGCGACCCTCCGCGACCGGCCCGCCCGTCCCCGGCCCGCGCGACGTGGCGCCGTGGATCGCGATCATCGAGCGCCTGTGGGACGATCCACAATTCGAGGCCCGGCACCGGGCGATGGCCCGAATGGAGGCGCGGCGGTGGGCGGTCGACACTCTCCTGCCGCGATACGAGGAATTCTTCCAGTGGGTCCGGTCGCCTTCGCCCCGCACCGCTTTCACAGGCGATGGCTTGCTGAGCGTCAGATAGAAAGCGAAAGCAATGTGGCGTCCGCGACCCGTGCTTGCCGAGTGGGCCGGACGCCCTCACGAACAACCCGGCCGATCACCCGACGTCCACGGGGCCGACCTGATTTCCAGGAGGCCGATCGCCACGCCCGACGTGCCAGGCCCGATCGCCTCGACGCCGTCGCGGAAGGACTCAGAAGGTGTGTGAGGAGGCTCGTAGGGTGGGTCGAGCGAAGCGAGGCCCACCGATCCTACGCCACGGTACCGGTCGCCTCACGCCTGCGGCGCACGACCCACCCTACGACCTCTGCTCACACACTCTCTCAGTGTCCTTAACGCCCGCCAGGCGGGTCCGAGACCTCGCCCGCCCGCCGCCCGCTCCCGACCCCGCCCACCAGGTTCCGATTCGGCAGCAGGGCCCTCACCGCCCCGATGCTACACCGGGTCGGCCCAGGCATCGCTTTCTGCGTCAACACAGCCCCGATCGCGACCCCAAACCTGACGTCTGGGCGAATCGTCCTGAACGATTGTGCCGGATGGGCAATCTGTAGCGATTGACGAAAGCCATTTGGAAATCGAAGGTTTTTGGCCCCAGCCGAGCAAGCTCGGTTCAGCCCTCGACCTGGGGAAGCCGATCCGGCCGCAGGGATTGGGCCATCCTCCTTGGTCAAGACCTCGAATTCGATATCCAGCGCTTACCTGACGACATGGTATCAAGCACCTTCGACAACCGCCGCTCACGACGCCCCATCTGGTTCAGGAGGAAATTGTGTGCATGCATTTCATATTCCAGGGCCCCCAAAACCCCCTGTACCCCCTCAGCTCTTCTTTCTCCCCCTACTATCAGGATGTACCAGCTTTGCAAAAACTGAAATGCACCTATCGGCCAAGAGGGGCATTTTCTTGACGCAAGCCCTTTGGCAAGAAGCAGAAACTTTATTTGGAAATTCCATAAGATTTTCCGGCGCGGCGCCGGTTTCCGTGGCCCGGTTCATATTTGGCCGGTTATTTTTCAGTTTGGCGTGAGTCGCAGAAGCCGCTCTTGACGAGGCGGAAAGCCTCAAGACGGCCCATTTGGCCCGCTCGGGAGAGCTGTCGGCCCGGGCCGATGTCGGTCACGCTTGAGCCTGCACAGTCCGGCCCGCCCGACCGGATCGGAGCGGCATCAGGCTGAAGCCTGACCGACGTGGGAGTCGGCCCGGCACCAGCCTGTGGGAGACCTGTCGGTCCGGCCGGCGGCGTGGGGAGACCCGCGCCGAACCAGACCGCACCGACCGTCGCGTCGGCCGGGTCGGAGACCCGCACCGAAGCGCGAACCGCCGGTCAGTCCGGAGTTGCTCCACGCCCACCCGGCCCAGTTGGCGCAACAACTGTCAACTCCACGAGATGCCGGGTGAGACGATCCCTGCCGCCGCGTTACAATTCCGATCGGGCCGTTCGATGGGACGTCGGCTCCTCCCATCCCGCCGGGCTCTGGCCATGTCCATGATGACTCCGGGTGAGGTTCCCGCATGATCGCGTTCCGGGTTCTGCTCGTACTCATCGCCCTCGGTCTGCCCGCCTTGCTCGCCCCGTGGCTGGCCGCGCTGCGCCGACTCCACCCCGTGCGCGGGTTCGCGACCTGGCTGCCGTCGGCGCTCCTCTGCCTGGTCCCGGCCTCCGCGCCGTCGGCGCTTGCCGGAACCGGCCGCACGCGGCTCATCTTCGTGGTGGCCATCCTTGGGGTTGTGGTCATGCTCAAAACAATCGACTGGCTGGCGCGCCCTCGGTTCGAGGAAGACCGAAGTCGGGTCGTCCTGGCGCTGACCTTCTGGCCGACCCTCCAGATCGAGGATGTTGGCATCCGCATCCCGGATCGTCGCGAGCGGCTGACCCTGGCCGGCCGGCGAGTCGCCGGCGGGGCGTGCGCCGTGGTCGCCGGCCTGGCCCTGGCCGCCGTCGGGCAGGCGCTCGACGTCTCGACCTGGGGGCCCTGGGCGGACAGCTCGCTCAAGGTCTTCGAGATCTACGCGCTGGCCGGCGGCGCCAACTCGCTCATGGTGGGCACGTTCGCCCTGGCCGGCTTCCGCGCGACCGACGGCTTCCGCTACCCGATCCTGGCGACCTCGGTACTCGACTTCTGGAGCCGGTACAACGTCTGGATCCACCGCTGGCTCGAGCGGCACATCTTCGAGCCGATCGGCCGGCGGCGCCGACGGCCAGTCCTGGGCATCCTGGCCGTCTTCGCCCTCAGCGGGCTCTTCCACGAATACCTGTTCCTGCCGGCCGTGCCGGCGGTGCTCGGCCTCCAGCTCGCCTTCTTCTCGCTGCACGGAGTCGGGGCGGTGGCCGGGGCCGGGCTGGGCCGGCGGATTCGGGCAAGGACCGGCCGGCGAATCCCCCGCGCCCTGGCTGTCGCCGCCACGATCGCGTTCGTCCTGGCCACCGCGCCGCTGTTCATCCGCTGCATCGATCGGGTGGTCGACCTCCATCGCGACATCGGCGCCCGCGTGCTGGCCGGCTGGGCGGGCCTCTCGGCGGGCCGGCCGTCCTCGGCCGACGGATCACGCGGCCCGGATCCTGCCGCTCGAGCCAACTTGCGCCACGCACTCATCACCGAGCGAGTCCGAGCTTCGCTTGCCGGGACGGGGACGGATATGGTATTGCCTTCCGTTCCGGATGACTCCCGAGGGAACGGGCCGTCCCGTCGCGACGATCCCCACGGAGTGGGAGCAGCAAGCCATGTTCAGGACGAAGGAAGGCGCCGGGCGATCGCTGGCCATTGCGGCAAGCCTCCTGGCGCTGGGCCTTTGTGTCGCGGCACCCGGATGCACCGGCTCCAACACCGGGCTGCGTTCGGTCTGGCCCAATCGCCCCTCGCTCCTGGGCTTCTGGGACCGTCGCCCTCAACCCGCGCCGGATCCCGCCGATGACTACTACGCCCAGTACATGCACCACGCCCGCAGCCGGTCCGACAAGGTTAACGTCGCCTCGACGCAAGGTCCGGCGCATCGGCCGCGGAAGGCGAGGAGACCGGCCCGCCGGTGCCCGGCGAGATGCTGGCCGATCGCCGACCGTCCTCCCCGGCGCCCTCGCGTGCAAAGCGAGGCACAACCGGCTCACGCCCGCCCGCCCCGAACGATGAGATCGAGGTGACGCTGGGGATGCCCGAGCCGCTCCCCGCGCCGTTGCTTGCCCCAGATACCCGGCTCGCTTCGACTCACTCCGTCGAGCCCTCGGAGGCCGAGGAAGACGCCGGCGGCGTTGCCGAAGCGCGTCGTGGCCGACGACCGCGTGGCCCAGCAACCCGCCGGGAAACGCCCCGAGCCGGCCGATCCCGCCGACTCGCCCCGGTCGAAACGCGCGGACCCGCCCGCGCGGGCCAAACCGGCCGCGGAAGACGCTCAGGGCCTGCTGGCCCGCAGCGAGGCCAAGCTCCGGTCGCTGAACACCTACCAGGTCAAGATGTCGCGCGTCGAACGCGTCGACGGCCGCCTCCAGCCCGAGGAAGAGGTCGTCCTGAGCGTCCACCGGCAGCCCAGGGAGGTCCGGCTCGAGTGGCGGTCGGGGCCCAGCCAGGGCCGCGAGGTGATCTATTCCACGCGCGTTGACGACCGCACGCTCTACGTCCACATGCCGAAATCGGCGATCCCCCTGCCCACCGTGAAGATGGCCATCGACAGCCCGATGGTCACCCGAAACAGCCGACACTCGATCAAGGAGGCCGGGCTCGACACGATCGTCGAGAACCTCCGGAACTCGGTCAACCAGGTCGACGCCGCCAATACCGCCCAGGGCCGCGCGGCCTATCGCGGCATCGAGAAGCCCCCGGGCCTCGACCGTCCCTGCCACGTCTTCACCCGCCACTCACCCAACGGCGAGACGTGGACCGTGTTCATCGACGCCCGCACGATGTCCCCAGTCATGGTCGTCGCCAAGGACCCGAAGGGCCAGCTCGACGAGAAGTACATCTACCACGAGGTGATCGAGAATCCCGCCGAGCTCGCCGCCAGCAACGCCTTCGACCCCGATCAGAGGTGGGGCTCGTCGGGCGGCCTGCTCTCGCGATTCGCCCGGGGAGGCGGCTCGTCGGACCGCCCAGCAGATAGTCAATCCGCGGCCCGATGACTGTCAGAAAGGCAGTCGCCGACCCCGATGTTGACCGCGAAGCGACAATTCCGATCGATCCTGCCGAGAATTCTAACTGAAAGGCTTGCAAAGGGTTGTCCGGGTTGAGATTCAGATAGACGAAGGAGAATCTCGAGTTTGGCCCGGGGCGTGCATAGAGTATTACCAACAGCGATGGTTTCGCGTGTTCGATGAGTGCGAGTCCGCTTCATGACGTTCGATCGCTCTTACTCGATTCTCATCACCGACGACGACCCGGTCGCCCGGGAGACGCTGCGCGAGATCGTGGCGCCGCAGGGCTATCACACGCTGATGGCCGAAAGCGGTGAGGAAGCGCTCGACCTGGTCCGCGAGCACGAGGTCCACCTGGCGCTGTTCGACATGCACCTGCCTCGCCTCTCGGGTCTCGAGACCCTGGCCCTGGTCCGCCAGATGAAGGGGGCCATCCCCGCGATCCTGATCACCGCCGATCAGGACGATGACCTGATGCGGCGGGCGCTCTCCGAGAACGCGTTCTGCGTCCTCGCCAAGCCGGTGAGCAAGAACGTGGTCATCTACGTCGTGCACAAGGCGATCGCGAAATACTACAATTGAGCCCGCCCACGCCGCGGGTTGATCGGATCGGTGCGAGTTGTCCGCGCGACGGTCGGGCGACTTCACCGAAGGACCTTGCGCGACGGCCATGAAGCGAGTATTGATCGGGATCGGGCTGGCGACGGCCCTGGCGGTGGTCGGGCTGTCGGCGTCCGGCTGGTGCATGGTCGGCCCGGGCGAGGTCGCCGTCGTGCGACGGTTCGGCCGCGTCCTCCAACCCGCCTGGGGACCCGGGCTGCACTGGCACCTCCCGGCGGGCATGGACCGCGTCGACCGAATCCGCACCGAGGCCGTCCGCCGGATCACGATCGGCCAGGCCGGGACGCCCGCCGCCGATCAGGAACCCTCGTCCGGCGAGATGGTCACAGGAGACCTCAACCTGCTCCAGATCGAGGCGACCGTCCAGTACCGCGTCGCCGACCCGGTCGATCACGCCCTCCACGCCGGCCGTGGCGATGAGTGGCTCAGCCGGGCGGCCGAGGCGAGCCTCTCACGTGCGATGGCCCGGCGTGCGGTCGATGCCGTGCTCCGGTCCGACCGTCGCCAGATCGCCCAGGAGGTCCAGGACGACCTGCAATCGTCCGCCGATCGCTTCCGCCTGGGCGTCCGGATCCTCGGCGTGAGCCTGACCGACGCGCGGCCGCCTGTCGAGGTCGCCGCCGACTTCGCCGAGGCCCAGTCGGCCGAAAGCCGTCGCGACGACCGCGTCAACCGCGCCCGGACCTACGAGGCCGTCGAGCGGACGACGGCCGAGGCACGCGGTGGGTCGATCCGCGAGTCGGCGCGATCCCAGGCCGGGGCGACCCTCCTGGCCGCCCGCGCCGAGGCCGATCAGTTCCTCGCCGTGCTGGGAGAGGTCCGCAAGGCCCCGGCCCTCAGCACCCGGCGTCACTACATCGAATCCGTCCAGGCGATGCTCGGCCGGGTGCGGCGGAAGGTGGTCCTTCCACCCGGCCAGTCGGTCGACCTGACCATCCTTGGGACACGCGAGCCGGTCGCCGCACCGACGGTTACGCCCCAGGCGAGCCGTAGCGATGCAACCCGGGACCAGCAGCCGCGCAATGACCGTTGACGAGGACGCGGGCCCCGTGTGCTCAGAGGTACGAATCACATGTCCTCGGCGCCAACGCATCAGGAGACACCGAATGAGGCTCTGCCCGGAGCTCGGCGATCGACCAGGGTTCCCGAGGTGCCGCAGTCACAACAAGCCCCGATCCCTCGAGGTCCGACGTGGGCAGTACGCCGACGCTGAGACGCGAACACTGGCGACCGTCTCTCCTTTCCGCCGCGAGCGGCACCGTCCATAATGATGCCATGGAGCGACCAAACTTCCAGATGACGGTGGGTGCGATGATCGGCGTCGTCGGCTGCGTCGCGCTCAATATCTGGCTCTTCCGCGTGGGCGTTTTCTGGGGAATCCTGTGCCTCAACATCACCAAGCACGTCCTGATCGCCGGCCTCTGCCAGGCGATCGGCCTGGACCGATCGCCCGCCGCCGAGGGTCCGTTCATCGCGACGGGTCAATCACAGCTCCCCGGTTCCTGAGTGTCGGGAATTCCCAGACTGGCCCGGAACACTGGTCGCGCGGCCACCCGGCGGCTCGGCTCGCTCGGCGAGATTTCCGTGTGGCGCAGGCCATCCTGTTGGTTAAGATCCCCGATCGCTTGCTCACCACCGGAGATACACGGGAACGCTCGACGTCGACCGGACCCGGCCCTCCGGCGTCCGCCGCTGTCGGTCGGATTCCCTGCCCGGATCGGCCGGGTCGAGGCACCTCCCTCCGGTGTGCTCGCCGGGCGGGTCGCTCACGATCAGGAGATAGCCATGGACGGCACGGGGCGAGGACGGCTGCTGCTGGTCGAGGACGAGACTGTCCTGAGGCGACTGATCGCGGAGTTCCTGCGCGGAGAAGGGTTCGAGGTGCTCGAGGCGGCCGACGGTTCCGAGGGCGCCACGGTCTACTCCAGCCATGGCCCGTTCGACGTGGTGCTGCTTGACCTGAACCTGCCTCTACTCTCGGGAGTCAACGTCTGCCGGCGGATCAAAAACCTGCGTCCGCTCCAGCCGGTACTGATTTGCAGCGCGGCGATCCTCGACTGGCACGAGGCCGAGCTGCGGGACCTGCGGGTCGATCAGTTCCTGACCAAGCCCTATCACCCGCTCGAGCTCCTCGACCGCATCGCCATCGAGATGGCGCGTGCCGAGGAGCAGGAAACCCTGGCCCTGGGTCCGGTAGACGCCACGCCGAGCCCGACCGATCGAGGGTTCCGCCGCCCGTCGGCGCTGCACCCATACCCTGTTCAAGCCGCCGCAGTTGGGTTAGGATAAGGGTTTCGTGGGTGTCCTGGTCTCCCGCGTGAGTGCGGTCGTGCGCCACGTCGAGGGGAACGGCACCGGGATCAATTGGCACTCGTTCGTGCGAAGCGAAGGACGGTTTCATGGCTGGGAAACCGCTGAACCGGTTGGAATTGCGTCGGCAGAGAGAAGCCGTCGAACCGCTCGACCCGATGGAGGATGAGACGGAGGAAACCGTCGAAACGGTCGAGGAGGAAGAGGTCGTCGAGCGGCGTCCCAAGAAGAAAGCCAAGGCCCCGGCCAAGTCGAAGGCCAAGTCGTCTCGCTCCTCCTCCAAGCCGACGGCGCGGATGCGGATCGTGTGGGCGGTGCTCAACGATGCCTTCAAGCCGGTCGGAACATTCGACTACTCGCAGAAGGAAGCGGCCGAGGCCCGCGCCGCGGAGCTGACCGCCAAGGGCAAGGGCACGCATTTCGTCTCGCGGACCAAGGAACCGATGCCAGAGGATGCCCCGGGCATCGGCGCGGCCATCCCCCGGACCGTCACCGCACCCACCAAGGCCGAGCGCAAGGTCGCCGAGGCGGTGATCGAGGACGACGAGGAGATCGAAGAAGAGGAAGAGAACGACATCGAGATGGACGACGACGCCGACGATGACGAGGGGTGAGGCCAGACGAATCGAGGGTCCGGCGGCCCCAAACCGCGTCGCCGGACCCCCGAAAATCGCGGGCAAGTCTCATCACCTTTCGGCACCTATGGGCAACTCTCCGTCGCTATTGCCCGTCAGCAGGGATCACTTCAGACAACGAGGCAATCGACCGCCCTCGTCTCCGGTGACGGCCGTGAAGCTTGTGTGGAGTTCCGACGAATCGGGTATGCGGCTCTTCGAGCCCTGCCGTGGTGGCGCGCCGACAACTCGGCTATGTGTCAAAGCGCCTAGCGGTTGCGTTGCGCCACGAGCCCGACGCGCCAGCGAGTGGATGAATCATCGCCGTCGGAATCCACCCGCTGGCGCGTCGGGCTCGTATCGGCGGGATCGTCCCATCGTGCGCAATCCAACCCTTCGGCGCTCCAGGATCGCGCAATGATATGACCCCACCTAACCGGGAGGTCTCATGCACTGTCGCCCCGCTTCGATCACACTTACGGTGGCGGTCGGCCTGTTTGGCCTGGTCCAGTCGGCGATCGCGCAGGACCGCGCCCGACCGACTGCCGGCGAATCCCTGATCCGTGGCGATCAGCGGGTCGTAATCGCGATGATCGACGGCTTCGGCACCGACTACCTCGAGGCCAGCGAGATGCCGGTGTTGAAGGGGCTCATGGCCCGAGGGTTCTCCAAGACGGTTCGCGGCGTCATGCCGTCGGTCACCAACGTCAACAACGCGTCCATCGCCTGCGGCGCCTGGCCGGCCGAGCACGGGATCACGGGCAACTCGTACTACGACGAGGCGAAGGGCGAGCTCGATTACATGGAAAGTGCGGAATATGTCCGCGTGCCGACGGTCTTCCAGCGTGCCGCGCGTCTTGGCGTCAAGTCGGCCCTGCTGACGGCCAAGAAGAAGACGCTGGCCCTGCTATCGCCCGGTACCGACGTCGCGATCGCCGCCGAGACCCCGACGGCCGAGCAGGTCGCGCGGTACGGGCAGCCCCCGCCGATTTATAGCCGCGAGATCAATTACTGGCTCTGGGAGGCCGCCGTTGACCTCCTGAGGAATCGCCCCGACATCCGCGTTGTGTATGTCCACACGACCGATTATCCGATGCATACTTGGCCGCCATCGGCGCCCGAATCGAAGGAGCACCTGACGAAGCTCGACGCCGTGATCGGCAAGGCGGTAGCCGCCGCGCCCGACGCCGCCTTCCTGTTCACGGCCGATCACGGCCTCAATGCCAAGTCCCGCTGCTGGGACCTGACCAAAGCATGCAAGAGCCGCGGTCTGGAGCTGAGATTTGCCTTCTCGGCCGAGCGCGACAAGTACGTCAAGCACCACCGGAACCTCGGCGGGGCCGCCTGGGTCTGGCTCAAGTCGCCCGAGGACGCGCCGCGGGCCATCGAGATCCTCCGAAGCCTCGAGGGCGTCGAAGCGGTCATGACGAGGCAGGAAGCCGCCGAGCGATTCCATCTGATGCCCGGTCGGATCGGCGAGCTGATTGTCCTCGGCGACAAGGACACCGTCTTCGGCGACATCGCGAACGAATTCGAGGCCTTGCCGCCGACCCTGCGCACCCACGGTTCGCTTCACGAGACCGAGATCCCGATGATCATCTACAACGCCTCGGGGACCCTGCCTCCGGCGGATCGACTCCAGTACAACTTCGACATGACACGTGAGCTGTACCGCGACGCGAAATGACGAGGAGCCGAAGAGCTCCGCTCCCGAGGCAGGAAAGCCGACTTCGCCATCGCAACAACCCTCGACCGAGAGGATCGCCGCGGAATGGGCATCTCAAGAAGCTTGTGCGACCCAAGTCGTGATGTCGGAAGGAGTTGCAATGGGCGCACGAGGATTCGAACCTCGGACCTCACCCTTATCAGGGGTGCGCTCTAGCCATCTGAGCTATGCGCCCGAATGCGTCGGGCATGGTCCCATTGTAATGGACTCGCCCGGTGAGTCAACAGACCGAGGGCGGTGCCGGCCGCCGAATCCGGCCTGGGCCTCGCATCTCGAGGGATTCGTCCTCTCGATCTGCTCACAAACCCGTTGACAATGCGGGCTCGAAGCGTTATCGTTACATCCGTACATAAGTGACTCGGGCAGATAGCTCAGTTGGTAGAGCACAGGACTGAAAATCCTGGTGTCGGGAGTTCGACCCTCCCTCTGCCCATTCGACGCAAGTCGAGCCGAACGCATTCTATGCGTACCTGACCGACACCCGGCAGTGCGGCCCGTTCTCTCGTGATGCTCCGTAGAGCTTACTGAGAAAGTGGGTGCACCGATGGTGTCGTATCGCAAGAACTCCGACCGCCTGCCGAAGCTCACACATCACCGCGCCAGCGGACAGGGCGTCGTCAGGCTCAACGGCCGGGACCATTACTGCGGCCCCTTCGGCACCGCCGATTGCAAGGCCCGTTACCTCCGCGCGATCGCGGACTGGGAAGCCAACGGCCGCAAGCCCCCGGCACGGCCGTGCAGGCGCCCCGGCCCCCTCGGGCGACCTGACGGTCAACGAACTGGCGGTCGCGTACACGGATTTCGCCAGCCGCTACTACGTGCAGGCAGGCGAGCCCACGACCGAGCAGCGAGACATTCGGCTCTCGATCCGGCCCCTGCGGACGCAATTCGGCGACACCATCGCGGCCGACGTCAAGCCGTCGCAACTCAAGGCGACCCGGGAGGCCATGATCGACTCCGGGCTCTGCCGCAACGAGGTCAACAAGCGGTTCCGACGGCTCGTCCGGATGTTTGCCTGGGGCGTCGAGGAAGGTCTCATCCCGTCGCCGGTCTACTGGGCTCTGAAGTCCATCAAGAGTCTCGCGCAGGGCAGGGGGGTGCGGGAGTCCGAGCCGATCCGACCGGTGGACGACGAGGTCGTGGACGCGACGCTGCCCCACCTGGCGCCGCGCATCCGGGCCATGGTTGCGGTGCAGCGCCTGGCGGGCATGCGGCCGGGAGAGGTCACGCTGATGCGGACCGGCGACATCGACCGGTCGGGCGCCGTCTGGACCTACGTCCCGGCACGGCACAAGACCCAGCACCATGGCAAGACTCGCGTGATTCATCTCGGCCCCCAGGCGCAGGAGGTCGTCAAGCCCTGGCTCCGCGCGGACGCGACCGCCTATCTGTTCTGCCCCCGGGAGGCCCTGGCGGAGTCGCGGGCCGAACAGCGGACGCGGCGGAAGACGCCCATGACGCCATCGCAACGGGCGCGGAAGCCGAAGGCCAGGCCGAAGCGGGCTCCGCGCGAACACTACGACACCAGGTCCTATTACCACGCGGTCCTGCGCGGGGTCCTGAAGGCCAACGCGGCGGCCAAGCGGGCGGCCGTCGCCAGCGGGACGGACCCGATCGAGATCCCGGCGTGGCACCCCAACCAGCTACGCCACAACGCCGGCACGAAGATCCGCAAGGCGTTCGGGCTCGACACCGCGCGGGCGACCCTCGGCCATTCCAGCGCCACCACGACCGAAATTTACGCGGAACTGGACCACACCAAGGCGGCCGACGCGATGGCGAAGATCGGCTGATCCGATGATGCGTCGCGGTGCAGTTCATACCAGGGGGCGGGCGGAGCGATCCGGCCGCCCCTTTCGCATGTCACCGAGGTCCGCCCCGTCGCGGCTAAAAAATTTTCAGAAAATCGCCCGAGTTGCGCAAGGCGTCGAAAGCACACCGCATCAACCGTGCGGAGGGTTGCTCTGATGTGCGGAGCAACGTCTGAGTTGTACGCGTTCGAGGGATGGCGATGGCGACCGACAGCACTGACCCCGGCAAGCTGGCCGACCTCAAGACCGCCAGCCGGATGGCGCCGGGCCGCGACGGCTCACCGGCCCACGTGGCGACGTTGACCAGGTGGATCGTCAAGGGCACCAGGCTGCGCGACGGCACCCGGCTGCGCCTGGAGGCCGTCCGGACCCCCGGCGGCTGGCGGACCTGCCGGCAATGGGTCGAGGCGTTCCTGCGGGCACTCACCGAGGACCGCCTCGGCCCCGACGACGGCCCGGTCCCGCCCGCCCCGGACAGATCCGACCGGCCCGTTCCACCTTTGCGTCGACGAACCGACGCCCAGCGCCGTGCTGACTCGGCACGGGCCGGCGAACTCCTCGCCGCGATGGGTGCCTGAACAGGTCGGCTTCTTGACACAAATGTCAAACGCCACGCCTGAATCAGCCCAGCTGGTCCACTGCGGCCGACGCCGCCTCCGCGTCGGAGAAACACCACCAGGCCGAGCGCACTCCTAGACGTGTTCAGGGCGGGCCGACTGCCGTCCTGTGCTTACCTTCCATTCTCCAATACGTCGTCCTACCGCCGACCAGGCGGACGGGCGAGAAAGCGATCCCACATGACCCCGATTCTCGATCGCCACCAGGACCAGAACATCCACGGCAACCCGGACCTGGATACCCTCACGGCCTCGTCGCGTCTGCCTGCCGGGCGGAGCGCGGCGCTGGACAGCGCTGCGATTGACGAGTTACAGCGCCTTGCCGACTTGTCAAATCAGGGCCACAGGGACACTCAAAGCCGCGCCAGATCAACGCTCGATCGCATGATCGACGTTGGCGGACACCTGTGCCGAGCGAAGGACCTGGTCGAGCATGGGAACTTGGCCCGATGGGTGGCTGAGAACCTCTCATTTGGGATGAGACAGGCTCAGTTCTACATGCGCGCATATCGCGATCGGGAGAAGCTCAAACTGCTTCTCCGCGATAATCCCGGAGAGGTCCGCGGGGCGACGGCATTGCGCGCCATGCTGATGCCGCCGAGGCCCAAGACGGTAGAGCCAAATACGAATAACAGTGCGCATTTGCCCGCTCCGGACAAGCCGCCCGCCGCGGCGGAACAATCGGATCTCGTGAACGTCTACGGGGCCGAGCCTCGGAATCTTGGCGAAGGCTCAAAGGAGAGCCAGGAACGTGCGCGGTTGAGCGCGCTCCGGCGACGGAGATCCTGGGAGGTGGTTGAGCAGCCACCGCCGAGCCCGGCCAGCCCCCTGCCAGCCGAGTGTCAGGATCGCCCGACCTCCAAGAAGGCGAACTGTTTCGGTCAACCTAGCCCGAGCGAGCCAGTCCCCGAGGAGGAGTGGCTCGAGAATCTGCCCCTCTCGCGGATCCTGACGGGCGAACCGCTCAAGTGCTTCAAACGCGATGCCCTCCTTTATCGGCGATTGACACCGTCCCGCCAGGAGTTCGCCCGCCAGGCTTACCGGCTCACTGGCCGGAACATAGGCAAGCTCTCTTACGGCTGGTCGCTCGACCGATTCCTGGGCACACCCGAGCCCGAAGAGTGGGTTGCCTGCCCGCCGGAGACTGAGGGTGGGTGCAACCGGGCCGGCATCATTCGGTCGTTCCAATCGCAGGAGAGGTGCCCCTGTTGCTATGGCCGAGGGTATTTGCAACGCCCGCCCCGCTCAACGATCTAGCCGACGGTGCCCTCGCACGCGGACGTGCGCCAGACGTGCATCATGCGTGCGCAGGCGCGCGAATTCTAGAAGACCCCGGTGTGGTGAGTGGTAGTCCCGCGTGTACCCGCCTGCGAGAGACTACCCGAAGACTACCGCATCGCCGACCACCCTAGCCTCATCGTTCGACGCTCCCAGCACGTCACCCAAACCAGGACCGAAAGATGATCGACCTGAAACGAGAGTATGGCCACCGTTTCCGCATCTCCTTCGACGCCTCGGCTGCGATGGAAACCATCCCAGCCGAACGCGTCTGGCTGCACCGCATTCCATGCCGTTACGGTTTCATCGGGGTGCATGGGCCTGAGGTTCTCATGGCCCACACCTGCAGCCGCCGCCTGCTCCCTCGGCTCCTGTCCATCCCAGGGGTCGTCGTCCGCCAGCGAGGCGACGATGAGTTCAACCTGTGCTTTCCGCCGGAGCAAATGGATGCCGTCGCAGCCATCCTCCAGGCACGCCGTCCGAGGAAGCTGAACGCCCTGGACCGAGAGAGGCTCATCGACGCCGGCCGTCGAAGCCGGTTTGCGGGGCGTACGGATGCGGCACCGGGAGCGCCGTGCGACGATCGACCCGCCGCATGACGAATCTACCGTTCCACGGCCCGCGATACTCCCAGGGCCGCTGATGCTGCGGGTCTACGCCGTGCCTCCGAACGCGGTATGCGATCCCGTTGTCCCCAGACGTCAGACCGTCGGGCGATGCGCGTTGCCGCAACGGTCACGCGGCGAGCGTCCCTCCCCCTGCGAAGGCCCAGCGACGACCACGGTTTTGACAATTGTGTCAAGTTTGCCGCCTTGATCCCTGTTTGTCGCCCTCGCAGCGTTGCTCTCCTCTCGCTGGTCCGCTATGCTTCCAGGGGTTAGCCTGGGCGAGCCATCTCATCTCTACGAGCAACCGCGGGCATTCGATGACGGTCGCCGAACTCCTCGCCCAGATCGCCCGGCGCGATCGCCACGCGATCCGAGGCCACGCTCCAGGCGGATATCCGGCAACTGGTCCTGACGGCGCCGCTGTCGCTCTCGGCCGAGGACGTCGTCACCGCCGACCTGGAGACCCCGGTCGGCGTCCGCCGGCGGATCGACATCGAGGTCGGCAGTTGCCTGATCGAGGTCAAGCGGGATCTCTCGGCGGGGAACGTCCTGCCCGATGCGATCGAGCAACTGGCCGACTACCTGGCGGCCCGGCAGAATGAGACCGGCTGCCGATACGTCGGCATCCTCACCGACGGCGCCGACTGGCGGTGCTTCTGCCTGCCCGGCGAGGCGGAGGCGGGCCCGCCGCGCGAGGTTTCGGCCTACAAGCTCTCGCCGACCAGGCCGGACCCCGAGCCGTTCCTGATCTGGCTGGAGGGCGTGCTCGCCACGGCCCGCGACATCCCGGCGACGCCGCGGGAGATCCGGCGGCGGCTGGGGGCCGGAAGCTCGGCCCACGACCTCGACCGCGACACGCTGCTCGCGCTCTTCACCCGGCATCGCGACCATCCCGCCGTCCTGATGAAGCGGCGCCTCTGGGCCCGGCTGCTGACGACCGCCCTCGGCACCCAGTTCGAGGACAGCGACGAGCTCTTCGTCGAACACACCTACCTGGTGAATACGGCCGAGATCATCGCCCATGCGCTGGTCGGCTTCGATCTGCAATCGATCGCCCCGGCGTCGCTGCTGAGCGGCAGCAAGTTCGAGGAGAGCGGCATCACCGGCGTCGTCGAGGCGGATTTCTTCGACTGGGTCGTCCACGTCCCGGGCGGCGAGCCGTTCGTCCGCTCGCTGGCCCGCCGCGTGGGCCGCTTCCGCTGGCAGGAGGTCGGCGGCGACGTCCTCAAGGTGCTCTACGAGTCGGTCATCACGGCGGCGACCCGGAAGCGACTCGGCGAATACTACACGCCCGACTGGCTGGCCGAGCGGATCGTCGCGACCGCGATCGACCGGCCGCTGGAGACCCGGGTCCTCGATCCGTCGTGCGGCTCCGGGACCTTCGTCTTCCACGCGGTCCGGCGCTACCTCGCCGCGGCCGAGGCCGCGGGCCTGTCGCTGGAGTCGGCCCTCTCCGGCCTGACGCGGCAGGTGCTCGGCATGGACCTGCACCCGGTGGCCGTGACCCTGGCCCGGGTGACGTACCTGCTGGCCATCGGCCGCGACCGCCTCATGCACCCGGACCGCGGCCCGATCCAGGTGCCCGTCTACCTGGGCGACGCGGTCCAGTGGAGGCGCGAGGCGCACGACCTGTTCTCCGGCGGCAACCTGGTCGTCGAGACCGATGACCGAAAGCAACTGTTCGAGTCGGAGCTGCGCTTCCCGGAGGAGTTGCTCGAAGACCCGGGCCGGTTCGATCAGATCGTCGAGTCGATGACGAAGCTGGCGGGGAGCCGGAAGCCCGGGAGCGCCGTGCCGAAGCTCTCGGGGCTCTACCAGCGGTATCGCGGTGTCGCCGGCCGCGCAGAAGACGCTGGACGAGACCTTCCGAACCCTCTGCGACCTCCATGACGAGGGCCGCGACCACATCTGGAGCTACTACGTCCGCAACCTGGCCCGGCCGTGGTGGCTCGCCCAGCCGCAGAACCGCGTCGATGTGCTGGTCGGCAATCCGCCCTGGCTGGCCTTCCGGTTCATGACCGAGGCGATGCAGGAGGCGTTCCGCGAGTACAGCGACGAACGGGGGCTCTGGCACGGGGCGAAGGTGGCCACGCATCAGGACCTCTCCGGGTTGTTCCTGGTCCGCGCGGTCGAGCGTTACCTGAAGATCGGCGGCCGGTTCGCGTTCGTCATGCCGAACGCGGCGGTGGACCGGGGACAGTTCAAGGGGCTCCGCACCGGGAGCTACAAGAGACCCGACGCGCGGAATCCCGTGGCGATCGCCTTCGAGCCCGCCTGGGACCTCCGGCGGATCCGCCCGCACTTCTTCCCCCGCGGCTCGGCCGTGCTGTTCGGCACGCGGGCGGACGAGCCGAAGCCGCTGCCGACGGAAGTGATGATCTGGTCGGGTCGGGTGCCGGAACAGAACGCGAGCTGGGAGGCGGTCGAGAGTCGCCTCGCGCAATCGCCCGGGAAGGCCCGGCCGGCGAGCGATGACCCGACTTCGCCCTGGTCGGAACGCTTCCGGCAAGGGGCGACGATCGTCCCGCGGCTCCTCTTCTTCGTGACCCGCAAGGCCGCCGGGCCGCTCGGTATGGCCGCCGGCAAGGTCGGCGTTCGCTCGCTCCAGCGATCCAACGACAAGGAACCGTGGAAGACTCTGCCGGCCCTGGAAGGTGTGGTCGAGACTGAGTTCATCCGGCCCGTGCTTCTCGGCGAGAGCGTCCTGCCGTTCCGGATCGCGGAGACGTTCGAGGCGGTGATTCCGCGGGACCGGGAGGGGCTCATGGACGGCCAATCCGACCGGCTCGACGCCTATGAGGGCCTGGCTTCCTGGTGGCGTCAGGCGGAGGCGATCTGGGAGGAACATCGTTCCAGCGATCGACTGACTCTCATTGAACAGCTTGATTATCAACAGCAAATTGAAACAGCAGTTCCCGATCCAGCCGGAACGGATCGTATATAACGAATCGGGGATGCATCTTGTGGCCGCACGGCTCAACGATCGCCGGGCGGTGATCGAGCACAAGCTCTACTGGGCGACCGCGGCGTCCACGGCCGAGGCGCAGTACCTGTGTGCCATCCTGAACTCCGCGACCTTCACCGAACTCGTGCGGCCGTTCATGAGCTACGGGAAGGACGAGCGGGACTTCGACAAGCACATCTGGCAGACTGCCGATCCCGCTGTACGACCCGACCGACGATCTCCACGCCCGCCTTTCCGCACGCGGGGCCGAGCTGGAGGCGGCCATCGGCGAACTCGACGACTCGAACCCGGGCGGCACTTCGCGGCCATCCGGCGAGACATCCGCGACTTCATCGCCGAGAGCGAGGCAGGCCGGGACGTGGAGGCGCTGGTCGAGGAGTTGCTGAGCTGACCGGAGATTGTCTGACGCGCCCGCCGCCCGGTAGACTGGGCAGCCGAGCGAGTCGAGGCCGACGAACCCCGGGGATCGAGCGATGATGTCGAGGAGAACCGTCCGTCGCGTTGCGTTCGTCGTTGCGGGCCTGCTGGGCCTCCAGCCGGCCACCCCCGCGTGGGCCTGGGGGCGCCTCGGCCATCGGGTGATCTCGAAGCTGGCGGAGCGGCACCTGACCGACGAGGCCAAGGCCGAGATCAAGGCCCTGCTGGAGCCCGGCGAATCTCTGGCCGACTGCTCGACGTGGGCCGACGAGCACCGCCGTCAGCTACCCAAGACGGCCGCCTGGCACTACGTTGACGTACCGCTGGAGGAATCCCGCTACGACGACAAGTGGGCAGCCGACGACCCCGCGAAGGGCTACGTGGTCCCGAAGATCCGCGAGCTGCGGCTGGTCCTGAAGGACCGATCCAAGCCCATCGAGGAGCGGCGCCAGGCGCTGCGGTTCCTCGTGCACCTGGTGGAGGACCTCTACATGCCGTTGCACGTCGGCGAGAACCACGACCGGGGCGGGAATCAGCTCCAGGTGCGATTCTGCGATCGCGGGAGCAACCTGCACAGCGTCTGGGATACCGGCGTCATCGCGCGGGCGCAGCCGCAATGAGGACCGGTGGGTGGCGGATCTGGTCGCCATCGACACCGCCGAGGCCCTGGCGGCGGCCCAGCGGGGCACGGTGGAGGACTGGGCGACGGAATCCCTGCTGGCGTCCCGGCAAGCCTACCAGGACCCGGCGACGGGCCAGAGGCTGGCGCCCGGGGCCAAGCTGGGCGACGACTACTAGGCCAAGAGTCTGCCGGTGGCGAAGCGGCGTCTGTACCAGTCCGGCGCCCGGCTGGCGCTGGTGCTCAACGACGTGCTTTCGGATGAGGCAGGACCAAAATGATCGGCTCGCCGCACGGAACATCCGGCGAGCCGATCGGGATTTGGTTTCTCATCCTCTGAACTCGGCGAAGATCACCTCTCGCTCGCCTTCAGGCCCCCGGAGGATCACGGAGTGGCCGCTCTGAGATTCCGTCCAGAGAAGGTCGTAAGTCGCAAGCGCACGACGGATCACTTCCGATAGGCTCTGATCGGTCTCCTTGCTCAACCTCTCCAGTTTCTCCCGAGCCTTCGCCGGCAGCTCCAATGTCATCCGCGCCGCTCTCTTGGTATCTGCTGGCATGCGTATGTCCGATCAGTATCAAGAACGTCGCGAACGCCAGAGTCATCGCGACGATGGCGACCACGCCCCAGCCACCGCTGACCCATCGGCATTCGAGGGCCACGACGAGCATGGCCACGATGCCGATAACGTCGATGCGGTGATTGTTTCGGATGAAGTCGCCGACAACCGTGGCCCAGGACCAACGATAGTCCTCGGAGCAGCCAGTTCGACGATCCGCATTTCCTCGAACCCGCGATCGTCAAGTAGCAGCGGTGCCTGTTCGCGTTGCAAGTCCATCGCCCCTCTTGTCAGGCAAGGGGCGATGGCATGAACGCCGCAGTCGAAGCCCGATCATAATCGAGACTCCCCTTGCGTGCGATCTTGCCCACGGAGGCGAACACCGGGGCCTCCATCGAGAAAGAACAGAAATGATGTAATGGTAATGGGCAGCGGCTCGTCGTATGACAGATCGTTGTTAGAGACGGAGAGTCCCGGTAACTCGATTTGCGTCCAAGCCGAGGCGCTGTAACCGAGTGACCACCAACGTGCCAGTTCGACTTATCCCGTTAGTCCACCCATGACCCCGCTGGCCGCCCTGCGTCATTGGCTTCTCATGGTGCGCTTGGCTTCCCGGCGACACGAGGCACGACGCCCCTCTCCGGGGATGAGTCGTCCTCGCATCCGGCGCTCCCACCGGGTACCAAGCATAATGGGATTCTATGGACTTCTTGTGCAAAGTCAACAGCAAAAATACAGCCACGGTTACAGCAACGTGAACCCCTCAACTCCACGGCCACGGCTCGGGCTCGACCCGCCCGTCCGGCCGCCGGATCATCCGGCCCCACGATCGGCTCGTATGGCCCGACGGGAACTCATCGGCCCGGATCTCGTCCACATCGTTGCGGCCCGGCGGCTGGCCCTAGACGAGCTGCCGGACGCCCTCGATGGTGTCGGCATCGCCGATGCCTCGACCGCGATCGCTGACTCGGAACATGGTGGATCCGCCCGGAAGAGTGCCAGGCTTCGGCGAGGCAGTGTGGCGGCGATCGCCGGGTCGGTGGGACGATTCTACGTCCCGGGGCATCGGGTGCTAAGCAGAGGCAAGCAACCTCCGCGAGCGTGCCTGAAGGGGCCACGCATGAACACCTTCGCCCCGACCGGATCGACCCCGACCGCCATTTAGGGGGCGAGCTTCGGTCGTTCGGCCGTTCACCTCATGGACTTGGCCCATCCAAGCCTGCATACTCAGTCATCGTGCGCGAGCTGGCCCGCGAAGGCCCGCTCCGAAATCGGCCGGTGCAGACGGACGGAGCGATGCCCGCTCCATTTCGGGAGACTTATATCGATGGCCGGCGTACCTGCCCTGGTCCCGGCCTTGCGGGGAGAGCCGGTCGACGATGGGGAACCCATCCGCTCCGCACCGCCAGGGCCGTCACCGAACGAAGTCCCGGAGGAAACCCGCGATGGGCCACCGGAGAGTCCTCCTCCGGGCCGTCGCATCCTCATCTGCGACGATCACCGCGATTCGGCGAAAAGCCTTTCGATGGTCCTCACTCTGGTGGGATACCGAGTAAAGACCGCCCACAGCGGACCCGACGGCCTGGCGGCGGCGCACGAATGGCGGCCAGACGTCGCCATCCTGAACATCGGGTTGCCGGGCATGGACGGATACCGACTGGCCCGTCGGATACGCGGGGAGCCCTGGGGCAAGGACATCCTCTTGATGGCACTCACCGGCTGGGCGGGGGAGGCGCACGAACGGCGAGCGCGGGACGCCGGATTCGATCACTACCTCGTCAAACCGGCATCGATGGACGAACTGGTGGACCTGATCCGGGGCGCCGAGGGCTGAGCGCCGCGCCGGCGTGTCGCGGGCTGCCCTTCCGCCGTGCATGGGAATGGGAATTGCGAGCGAGGAATGACCTGTAGATCCTGGCGTGTGCACATCAGACAAACGACACCGGACGGGCCTCCCGGACGGCAGGTCATCGACACAGGTTGAGGCCGCGAATGGCGACGGACAGCGAGCATCGCCCGACGCGACATATGGAAGCAGCGGGCAAGGGGGCTCGCATCCTGGCGGTCGATGACATTCCTGACGTCGTTGAATCGATGTCCAGGCTGCTCCGAATGCGCGGTTTCGAGGTCATGACGGCGCGGGACGGCCTTGACGCCTTGGAGATCGCGTCGTCGTGGTGCCCGGATGTCGTGCTGCTGGATATCGGTCTGCCCGGCATGGACGGTTACGAGGTCGCGAGGCGGCTCCGAGAATCCCCGTCGATCGGGTCGATTTGCATCATCGCCATCACCGGGTATTGGGACGACGAGGCCCGCCGGAGGACCCGCGAGATCGGGTTCGACGCCCATCTGGCCAAGCCCGTGGAACTAGACGCCCTGCTGTCGGCCTTGTCGCGATGTGATTCGGTACCGCGTCCCGAGAGCCACGTCGCCGACGGATCATCATCGGCTTGTCCGCCCGGAGTCCTGATTGAGGATGTCGGAAATTGAATGTGCCCCGGGGCCCCGCCGCTGGATCTCCTGGAACCGGTCGTGGATCTCCTGTACTTCGCTCTCGGTCCGGTCCTCGACGTTGATGAGTTCGGGGCTCGCCCGGTGGGCGGCGGCGAGCAGCTCGTTGAGCTTGACCTGGATCGAGAGCATCCCCTTGCTCTGGGACCGCTGGATCAGGAACAGGAGGATGAACGAGGCAATCGTGATGAACTCGTCGATGGCTCGGTAGGCCCGGGACCAACCGACGAACGGGATCACGATGGCCCAGGACACGAGGATCGCGAAGAGCGCCAGGGTGCCCCGCCGGCCGCTGACGAACTCGCTGGCCTTCTGCGATAGCAACTCCAGCCGGGATGAACCCGGCGGAACGATCGGACGACCGGCATGGCGCGATGCTCGACGCGATGATTGGTTGGCTGGGCTTCTCATGGGCCTACCCTCCCGCCGGCACCTTGCGAATCGCAACCCGGGACATTCTACGTATCGGGCCGGTACATCCCGAAGTCCAGGAAGACAGGCCGATTGCGGTTGCGAGACGACGCCTACCCGCGGCTTCGCCCCGGGCCACCCCTCTCCCCGCCGGACGGCTCGATCGTGCCGGCCCCCGGACACGCCAGCGGGGGCAACCTGCTTGACGCCGCTGTCCACGGCCTTCGTGAGCCGAATGGACGCCCTATCGCCGTCGTTGACGCCGGGAGGACATCGACTACGGCTCCGGCGGATCCAGCTCGACGGCGAGCCAGGGGTAGCGTGCGGCGCGCTCGTACTTGCGGGCTAACCTGATGTGGCGGGCGTAACTCTCCTCCGAGGCCGGGTCGCCCCCGGTCGCCCTGCGAGAGGGAAGAAAGTGGCCATCCCCATCAGCCCTGACGCCGTGATATTGGGCCAGTCCCAGGAAGTGGTCCCGACGCCGCTTGAGCCGATATCCGCCTACGCTCCCGCCCATCATCAACCCCAGGATCGCCTCCGCGATCATCCACCGCCGCGTCGTCATCCGGGGGGAGTCGCATCGGAATCGGGCTCCGGAGGGCGAGCCGTGCACTCGTCGGCTTCGCGAAGCACGCACCGCGAGAGACCGGCCGGGCCGGCACCCGCGGCCTGATGGACGGCCGAGCATCACCAGTTTGCCAGCCGACGGAGCGGTCGGCAACCGGGTCCAACCGACCGGCCGGAACTCGCGATCGACGATGACGAACAGGCCCGGCACCTCGGCGCCGTCAACGACCAGCCGCCACACCGCCAGGCCCCCGTCGGTGCGGCCCGCCTCGAACGCCATCCCGACCGGCATGTTGTTGCCCCGCGACTCCAGCACCCCGATGGCGTAGGGGAAGTTACCGAATCGGACCGGGCCGCGGGTGGGGCCTATGTTCGCGAAGTAGCTGGGCATGCCACGATGATCGGGCCTGCGCGGCACGGAGTCAAGCGTACAGTATTCAGCGGGGCGAAGCTCTTGCCATCGGATTCGACCGCTTCTCCGATATCCCCGGGAGGTCATGCTCCGTCGATGGGCCGCTCGCTGAGGCGCGGCCTTCGGTATCAACCTGCGCCCGCGCGATCAGGGGCGATTGCCCGGTCCGATCGGCAACAGGGCGACGTCGAGCGGCTTGGGCAGGATGAAGTCGGGGTGATGGGCCGCGAACGTCGCAATCAACGCGGCATCCTTCGTCGCCGAGGATATGACGACGCGGGTCGAGAGTGCGGCCTTCCGGATCGCTTCCAGGACGGTCAGCCCCGAGCCATCGGGTAGGTTGATGTCAAGGATGACCCAGTCCGGCGCGGGGTCCAGTAACTTCAGAGCCCCGGCGATCGTCGCACTCAAGGCGACGCGACAGGCGCCCCGGGCGATCAGCAGTCGGCGGAGCTTGCGGGCCGTGAACGGCTCGTCTTCTACCACCAGTACGTACGGCATCCCGTTCCCTTCGCCGCCGCTCTCCGAGTTGAATCGAACGCCGGCCCTCCCCGACGCAAAGTTGGTGCCGCGGTGATGCCAAGTTGTGTCAGCCGGCCGATCGAGCCCCGACCGCCGCGCGTGACGACTACCGAATAAAAGTGCATGCCGGTCTATAAGAATTCAGAGAAGGACGAAAAAGGGGGCCGCGGACGCTCTACCTCGCCGGCACCAGCTCGATCGACCATCCGGCCTGGACGCCGAGGCCGCGACTGTGGCGGAAGTGCGTCTCGCACAGATACACCGACGCCGGCCGAGCGCCGCACCGGCCGCACCGCAGACGCCCGACGAGTTCGCGGAAGCTTGGGTTGCGGCGCCGGGCGATCAGGAGCCGCACCGGGACCAGCGTGACGCGCTCGCACGAACATCGGACTTCCAGGAAGCACTCCAGCCACGCGGAGAGTGGGTCGTCGATCGTGAACTTGGCGGGGTCCATCGGCGGGCAGTCCAGGTCGGGAACTTCGCGTCTGTGCACCGATGATCAGTATAAGGGCCGCTCCCACGCGGCGGAAGGTGAACCCGTCGCCCGACCTGGCCGCTTTTGCACGGCGGACGCAACGGCCAAGCCCGCTCGCCCTCGTCCACTCCGTCGTCTCCCCCCGCCCACACGTAACCTGCTCGAGCCGCCGCCCCAGGTCCGCCCAAGACACGCCCGCATGAGTGATACAAATCAACATCAGGCATGCCGACATGACGCCCCGGCTAGGAGGCTGCTTCCTGACGCGCGAACGCGTCGGCGCGTCCGGCCGGTAAATCCGTCGTCCCGTCGCCCGAAAGCTCCTGGCGCTCCCGGAAACCCCCGCCATAGCCGACGAAACGGCCCACATCTGACCTACGCCCGCCGCACGCGCGAGCACATCCTCCCGGCTAGTTGTCACGTGTGTCAACTGGCAGCGTCCATCTGCATGCAATCACGTCGAGAGCCCTTTTCTTCGTCCCGGACCGGGAAGCGAGTATTAGCACACCCGCCCCGGCCGCTACAGGGGGGGCCTACGGTCGAGCGGCACCCCGACGGTTCCGCGGGCCGCCGCTCCTGGCCAGACCGCCGAGGCGGACCCGGCGGTCGCCAGGCACCCCCGTCGGCGGCGCCCCTCGTCGCGGCGGCCAATACGTTGGCCCGGGGCCGGCCCGCCCTCCGAGGCTGAGGAGGCGGGCATCGTGCCCGCCCCCCGGATGCCGCCATCCTGGCGGCAAGCCGTCCGTGGCGTGGTCGGCGCGGGCATCCCGCCCGCGGCCGACCGCTACCGCCCGCCGCTGCCGGCCCCGCCCGCCCGGGGGCGGACTCGGCGGTTCCGCCGCAATGGCCAATCGCCGACCCCGCCCAATGCCCGCCGGGTCGGACCGGCTCCGCACGCCGGGGCCGACCGCGACCGCCGGCGGGCCGGAGGCCCACCTGTTGGCCTGGGTGGCGGGCATCGTGCCCGCCCCTCGGATGCCGCCATCCTGGCGGCAAGCCATCCGTGGCGACGGTCCGCGGGCATCCCGCCCGCGGCTTGCGGCGCCGCGCCCGCTACTGTCCTGGCACCACCTACGCCAACGGCGTCGGACTCGGCCCGGACACCCAGCGTCCTATCGGGCCACACGCCGATGACGTCTCGGGCGGGACGAAGACCCGCTGACGCGGACGAACCTCGCCGGAGGACGGCGTGGACGGCTGGCGGGACGTCGGTCACTTCTCCCAAGAGAGACGGTGGCGGGCGTCCTGCCCGCCCCTAAGATGCCGCCCTCCTGGCGGCAAGCCGTCCGTGGCAAGCATCTGCGGGCATCCTGCCCGCGGCCTCGGCGCCGCGCCCGTCACGATCTCGGCGGCAACTTACCCGACGGCGCCGGCCTCGACCTGGCCGCCGACGGCGCTGTCCGGCTGCGCGCCGACGGTGATCCGGGCGGGATGAAGACCCGCTGACGCGGACCGGCGCCGCGGTTCGGCGGCGCGAACGGCTCTCGGGATGTCGCCGCCCCGTCCCCGGGCAAGCACGGAGGCGG
Source organism: uncultured Planctomycetota bacterium (assembly GCA_963771445.1). Classification (GTDB taxonomy): domain Bacteria; phylum Planctomycetota; class Planctomycetia; order Isosphaerales; family Isosphaeraceae; genus JAKAUH01. The sequence continues at coordinate 1,026,386 of CAVYTQ010000014.1, forward strand.
GCATCGTGCCCGCCCCCCGGATGCCGCCATCCTGGCGGCAGGCCGTCCCTGGCAAGGGTCCGCGGGCATCCGGCCCGCGGCCTGCGGCTCTGGCGGGCTCGCCGTTCGTCATCCCCCATGCCAGAGTCACGCGCCGATCGCCGCGTCGAACACGACACTACACGTGCACACGTACCAGACTGCCGTCGCGATTCGTCCTGTCGATTAGGAACTCCTTGACGCGGCCGGGAGGCATGCAGCGAATCACATCCTCGTACGAAACCCAGTGAAGCCGCAGAGCCGCGAGCCTGGCGCGGATCACCTGATCGTAGTTCACTCGCTGAAGTTCAAGGCCATCCAGATCCCGGCAGATCGCATCGACATTGGGCCTGGGATTTACAGACGACGCATGCTCCGCAGGCTCGCAATACTCCATAAACTTGCAGCCGTAGAACCTCGACCGCGGCTTCTGGCGGAAACACTCGGGCGTGAGGAGAACGACATGCACCGCGGTGGGTAATAACTGCCCGGCGGGGTTCTGAAGCGTCACGGCGGTTTCGACCACGCGCAGGAGCTGGTTTCTGAACGGATCCCGGCCGACATGATAGGAAATATCGCCCGAAAGCTTTGCTTCCACGACCGCCACCCAGGAGCCGTCGGCCCCGCCGTCGAACTCAATCCCGCTGACCGTTTCTCCCTTCCCGTTTCTTGGTGCGCGCCGCCGAAGATGACCGAAGGCCAGGTCCATCCGCGTCTCCCCCTCTCCCGAGCGGGTACACATCGGGCGGAACTCGAGCCACAGCCGGCCGGAGTACCCTGCGGCCTTATCACCCAGGAGCACTCGCGCCAGGCGTGCAGGGCCGTCGTCATGGCAGGCGTAGCCGTACGCGCACAGGTAGGTCAACACTTGCTCGTCAACCAAGGGTCCAGGCGAGCGCTCGCAGCGATCGACAGCCGCCTGCAACTTGCACCGATTCACGTTTCCCAGTTCCAGCGAAGCACATTCGCATTCCGCCGCTTTGACATCGACGATTGGCATGACGATCCCCGCTGGCATAGTCATTGTGCATGTGACGATGCACAAAGGCTAACTCGCGGGCCATTGGCCTGGCAATCCACTTGCTGGCAAAGGGACTGCCATGGCCTGAACGCAAAGGCAATCGCACGCGCCGGATAGATGCGGTGGACGGCAAGACCCGCTGACGCGGACCGACTACACCGGATGGTGAGGCACCGGCGCGGGATGTCCTCAGCCCCTCCAATTCGGTGCCTGCCCGCTCCAGCAGCCGGCCCGCCGCGAGTACGCGTCATGCCGGCTGCGGGATCCGCTGCGCATGGTCCTGGCCGTCCTGGCCGGGTGCGGCGGGCGTCGTGCCCGCCCTCCGGGCCGCTCCGCCCCCGAACGATCGCCGGGGGGGCTCGCGGCCCGGAGGAACAGAGTGGCGGGTCGCTGCGCGCCCGGTTCGTGTTCGTCCCCCCCCGCCCCGGTGGGGAGCGGGGAGAGTTAAGGAGAAAGGTTCCGCCGCTGGCGCGGGCCTCCGGGCCGGCTGGCCGCGGCCTGGCCGCCGGGTCGTCACGGGCCTCGCCGCGCCGACGGCCCGCCCCGCCGTTGGCGTTGCTCCGGCGACCTTGGCCCGCCGCGATCGATTGCATATACGCAATGATTAATTCACATTGTAATTCAGGTCAGCACAACGCCAAAAAACACGCAGGAAAATCGAGGATTTTCGCGATTTCTGGGCTTGAAGCCATCGGCCGCATCGTGGTATACTAGTGCTACGTTCGGGGCCATCGTGGCCCCGGAATGAAAGTGGCCCGCGAGGTGCTAGCAACACCCGCGGGCCGGGTCCGCAAGCTATTAAGGAGCCTGCGAACATGTCCACTGTATCACGCCCCGCGGCGGTCGCGCCCAGCGTCCGCGCCGCCCGTCCCCGTCCGCCACGGGAAATGCTCGCTTCACCTGTCGATCGGAGGCACCCGTTACCGCCTCCAGCCGCTCACCCCGCCCGCCGGCTTCAAGGCCGTCTGGTCGCTGCGCAAGGCGGATGCCGACCGGCTCCGCCGTCTACCAGGTCGCCATCGAGAAGGGCCAGCAGCCGGCCTGCACCTGCCCCGATTTCACCGTCAACGGCGCCGTCTGCAAGCACATCGGGGCGTTGAAGGCCCTCGGCCTCATCCCCGGCCGGAAGGCCCGCCCGGCGGCCGCCCGCCGCAGCCATGCCCGCCGCCTGGCCGAGCGCCGCCGGTCCGGCCGCGCCCGTCCGGCCGCGGCGGCGGTGCCGGCGCCGTCTCGGCCCGCGGCGCCGGGTCGTTCACCGAGGGATTCCGCTCCGCCGTCGCGGCGGAACTCCGCCGGCAGTCCGGCCAGGTCGAGCCCGAGACCGAGCCCGACGAGACGTGCCGTCTGCTGCGGCGATCCGTTCGACCCGGCCGTCTCGCGCGATCCCCACTTCTGCGCCCTGCGCGGCGGAAGGGGATGCGCGGTGAATCAGCACTTCCGCATTGCACGTCGATCGGGCCGGAGTCATCCGGCCCGACCTCATCCCGCTGGCCGCGTTCCTCTGCGCCGAGGAATACGACGACGTCTCGCGCGGTCGATCATCCTCGACCACGCCGCGGCCGGCGCCCCGCTGGCCGACCTGACGGTCCCCACGCCCGATGGGCAGCTCATCCTCGAGCCGTCCGACCTGGCCGACGCCGAGGCGGCCATCCGCCGCGGCGGTCCGGCCCCGGCCCCCGTCGCCGGGGGGTCGCCGGCGCCTGGCCGACCAGGTCGCCGTCGAGGCCGGTCGGCTCCGGCGGTCCGGGTCGCCGATCGGCGGCTTCCTCGCCGACCAGCTCGAGCGGCTGGCCCAGCTCGTCGCCTTCACCGGCGCCCGGACGCCCGGCGACTTCGTCGACCGGCTCGAGGTGCACGAGCGCGACCATCCTGGCGCAGGAGTACGACCGCGGGTATTCCGACGGCCGCGGCCGGTCCGCCGGCTACTGCCCCCGCTAGGCGTCGGCCATCCCAGGGCCGCTCCCCCCTCCGCCCCGCGGTGCCTTCCTGGCACCGACGGGGCCGGGCCGCATCGTGCGGCCCGGGGGGTCGCGGCGGGCATCCTTGACCCAGGACCCGCGGGCATCCTGCCCGCGGCCGGAGATCGACACCATGACCAACGAGGAGAGACGCGAGCACCGCCGCGGCCGGCCGGCCGCAAGGCCGCGGCGACCCGCAAGGGCCACCAGGCCGACGCGCCCGGGCCGACCCGCACCGAGACCCCCGAGGAGGCCGACCGCCGCGCCCGGTCCGCCGCAGCCAAGCGGCTGGAGAACCTCCGCGCCGTGATCGCCAAGGCGCAGGCGCATCGGCCGCGAGGCGGACCTCGGCTATCACGCCCACGTCAACCGCTGGAGCCACCGCCGCGGCGAGTGGACCGCCGAGCAGCTCGACGCCGCGCGGCGGTTCCTCGCCGGATTCATCCGGCCCGACGGCACGCCCGACCCGCACCCGGTCCGCCGGCGCGGGAGGTGGCGGCTATGAGCCCGATCATCCGCTTCGAGCAGATCAACCACCGCGGCGAGGCATCCGGCCGCGGGTCGATCTGAACGCCCTGGGCGAGCTGCTGGACCGCGCCGCCCTGGGCGTCGAGATGCTGCGACTCCGCCTCCGGGCCGCGGGAGAGGTCCCCGGCCCGGACGCCCTGGCCCTGGAGAGAGACCTCATCGCCGCCTTGCGGGAGGTCCGGTCGGTCCGGACGCGGTCCCGCAGGCGCGTCCCGTGCGACCGCACCCGGAGGAGATGACCCCGATGAAGATCACGATCGAGATCCACGACGGCTGGCTCGGCCGGCCCGAGGACCTGCGGAAGATCCTGGCCACGATCGCCGGCCTGGAGTGCCCGCCGACCGGCGGTGCCGGCCCGCGGCCGGCCGCGGCGCCGGCCCACGACCCCCGCGAGGACCTGGAGGAACCGTTCGACCCGGAAGACCGGCCCCGGGGCCGCAACGGGCGGTATCCGGGGAACGACGACCGCAGCCAGGCGAGCGACGACCACGACGACCAGGCCGACGAGGAGGAGGACCCGCCGACGGACGGGCGGCAGCTCCTGGGCTGGGCGGCCAAGCAGGTGCCCGACGCCAAGGGCCGGGTGATCGCGGTGGGCAAGAAGCGGGGATATCCCTCGAGGATCCTCGACTGGACGCCGCAGCAGGTCGCGGCGGCCTACCGGGCGGCCCGCGCCCTGGCGTCGCGGTGATCCACACCGGCGGCGGGAACCTCACCACGTCCTACTGAATCATACTGAGGATTCGCTGGCGATACTGCGTTTTTCGCGTGTTCTCTTGTCCGTAGAAGTCGGCCCTTGCAAAGCCGATGGAATACGCTAAACTGTGATAGAGTACGCGGTTCCGTCCAGAACCGCTACGGGATCGAGTCGCCTGAAAATCCTGGTGTCGGGAGTTCGACCCTCCCTCTGCCCATTCCTGAAAGCAAGGCCCGTACGACGGTGTGCGACCTTTGAAATCTGGGTTCCCGCCACCCACGGACATTTCATAAGAATTCAAAGGCGGGACCGCCTCTCGGTGCTCTTCAGTCTCCGACGCGGGCCATCCCGGGTCTGCTGGAGTTGAAAGCAGGCCGCAGCCTTTCCCCATGCACCGGGTGGCTGAGCGGGCAAGGATTGGGATGGCTCCCCGATGATCCCGTCGTCCGGTCCCCATTCATTGGCCGTTGCGGGGCGGCACCCAAGCGGTCTCCCGCGCACTGGCTAGATCCTTACTCCTCCCGGTTGCCCCGATTTCTTATCGAAGGAAGTCTCGCACGCCGCCAGCATCGCCTTCAGCGGTTCGGGGTGGGCGGGCCGATGGTCGGTGCCGACGACCACCAGGGCCGACTCGGGCAGGCGGCTGGCCTGGACGAGTTCCCGGCTGTCGCCAATCGGGATCACGGCGTCGGCCTCGGAGTGCAGGATGACTGTCCCCGGCTTGACGGTCCTGGCCGTGCCCCACCGCTTCCACGCGGGACAGAGCAGGACCAGCGGCGTGAAGCCCGACGAAATGTTCATCGTCACCGCCCCACCACGAGACGAGCCGACGATCACGTCGGGCCGATGGCGATCGTGCTCGGCCTGGGCGGTGCGGACGGCCTGGTCGAAGTCGTCGTCGTCCAGGACTGGATTGATCACCTCATGGCCGTGGCCGGCCAGGAAGGATGGCTTGACCCCGCCGGGGACCGAGTGCCAGCCGTGGAGGAAGAGGATCTTCATAAGGCTACCATCCTGGTCGTTGTGTCATGGACGGACCTCATTACTTGCCCAATGCCGGACCCGGGCCGAAAGCTTGCCTCGTCGAGGAGCCGGGCCACGAGGGTCGGACGGTTCAGCAGACGACCCTCCCTGATCGTCGTCCTCACGAGCATCCGAACGCCTCGGTGAACTTGCGGGTCAGGTCGCCCAGGTGATCGTCGAGCCTCTGATAGACGCCCTGGCGGATCGGCTCCGGGACACCGCCGTAGAACGCCTGGGCGATCCCGCCGGCCATGCAGGCCAGGGTATCGCTGTCTCCCCCGAGCGAGATCGCCAGCCGGATGGCGTCCTCAACGTCCCTCGACTCCAGGAACGACCGGATCGCCTGCGGTACGCTCGCCCGGCACGACACCTCGAAGCAATACCGGGGGCGGATCTCGTCCAGCGGCCTGCTCAGATCGTACCCGAAGGAGGTCTCGACGTAGCTCTTGATCTGTTCCTTGGTCTGCCCGGTCCGGGCCAGGAAAATGGCCGAGGCGATAGCCTGAGCCCCCTTGATCCCCTCGGGGTGGTCGTGCGTGACCTCGGCACTCCGCCTGGCCTGATCGAGGACCTCGTCCAGGGTATCGAAGGCAAAGCCGACGGGGCTGACCCGCATCGCCGATCAGTTCCCCCAACTATTGTAGGGCTCGGACCGTTCGGACTGGGCCCACCGATGGAAGTTGCCGCCGTAGCCGGCGTTCGGGTAGGCCCGGTAGTACCGTTTGAGCAGGTCCACGTACGGGATGCCGTGGAGGAGGCTCTCGGCCAGGGCGACGGTCAGCACCGTATCGTCGGTGAACCGGCAGCCTGGGTGGAACAGCGAGAACTGGGTCGACTTGAAGGCGGTGTGCTCGAATCGGGACCCGATGATATCCCCGGCGATGGCACCGAGCATGGCCGACGTCTCCTTCAGCAATCGCGGGAGTAACGGTCCGCTGCGCCCCGCTCGGCGACGAGCATCAAGGGCCGCCTCGGTACACGGCCCGCATCTCAGCGTGCGGTTCTTCCCGGCTCGGGCGTCCATCCCGTGATCCTATCGAGACATCGTAGGCCATGCCTGGGCTCCTCCGGTAAATCGATACGATCACTCTTTCCCCAGGACCGCATCGACGACCCAGCAGCCACGGACGTGCGGACCATCGTGGCGGCAGTGGCCCAGGATGTCGGCGTCGTGGCATCCGGCGTCCTCCAGGGCGTCGGCAAGCCAGGTGAGCTCAGCCGGGTCGAGCGTGCCGGCGGGCAGGATGGGGTTGTGGTAGGCGGCCTGGGCGATGGAGACAACCGAAGGCGTCCGGCTGGCGATATCGAGTCGGACCGGACGGAACGGATTGCCAAGGATCTCCCGCAAGAGGACACACTGGGCTATCCCCTCCGCTGTGGCGTCGCGGGTTGCCTGACAGGCGATGTGGTCTGGCTCGACGAACGCAGGAGCGGCCCCCCACAACTCGCAGGGTATTGTCACCGTGAAGGCAGCCTGGGAGGCAAGGCCGGGAGGCGGCAGTTCGCCGAGCCCGGCTTGCTCCACGTCGGCTTCCCACACGGCACCCGCCGCATTTGAGGCCGCCTCGAGCTCTTCCTCCGTCGCCAGACCATCCGCATAGCGCTCGGCGACCTCGACCGCTCGGCGACTCCGCTCATCGGGTAGGAGGTGCCAAATCATGCGGCAGCAGGCGACACCGAAGAGCCGCAGCTTTCTCTCGCTGAATCTGTCCCAGGCGAACTCCTTCATCCTCCAGGGTTCGGTGCAGGCCAGCCATTCGGATTCGGTCATGTTGGCCGCCTGAGTTGTGGTTCGAGACCGAGAAGCAGTACCAGTCGCCGACCACGTGGGAGAGCCCGTAACTGGCCCTGCCGAACCGCGTCCCCTTCCGGTTCGGCCGGAAAGCGATGAGCCTTCGCTTTGCCGACTCCGCCACCATCCCCGGTGTCGAGATCGTGGCCGACCGGCTTCCTCCCCGCACTCCGGGACTGGTTGACAAGGAAGATGATTCTTGTGATGAAGCTATCGATTTCTATCGACGCGTTGAACCGGGGCTCGTCCCCGGTGGGCCCGGGTTCGCCGGCGCGGAGGGCGGCGGATTGGCCGACCGCTCGGCCTCGGCCTTTTGATACAGGCGACCCAGCTCGAGCATCATCGGCTCGAGGCGGCGGTAGTACTCGTCCTCGGTCAGCCTTGCTTTTTGATCGTGCAGGCTGGCCAGGGCCAGTTCGAGCGCGTCGCGGCGGCGGCGGACCTCGGGGGAGAGCTTCCGCTCGCTGTCGCTGGGCACGAGGTGGATCTGGTGGGCACGAAGGCCGTCGGGCGAGGCGCCGTCCTTCGCTCGACGGGTCGCCCGCACGCCGCGGAACCAGTCGGGCGGCGTCCCCAGCCGGTCGCCGTTGTCGTCGATCAGCGCGTGCTCGCTGGCGAGCTGCGATCGTGTCTTGTAATACTCCTCGACGCGGTGGCTCGCCGAGAGGAACGCCTCGAGCAGCGAGACCTGCCCGTCCTTGTCGAGGTCGGCCTTCGGGTCGGCGATCGACTCGGCCAGGTAATGGCCGAAGCGTGAGTAGTTGGTCTCGCTGCCGCTGCGCGTCGCCGTGATGACCACGCGGTTCGGGGCGGAGAGCCGGTTGAGGAACGGTGCGCTGGCGGACGAGCAGTCGATCACCGCGATGGGACGCTTCACCGGCTGGAGCCATTCCGCCAGCTCGCGGTCGGTGACGTCGGGTCCGCGCAGGTTGAACTTCGCCTCACGGCCGTCGAAGGTGCCGTGGCCGATCAGCACGATCCAAAATGGTGCGGTCGCGGGATCGGTCGACTCGGCGATCAGCGCCTTGATCTGATCGCGATCGTTCTGGCCCGGCCGATCCTCCAGGCCGATGACGCGGGCCTCGGCCTGACCGCGAGCGGCGGCCGCCTTCCAGGCATCGGCCCAGCCGCGGAACTCGGAGGCGTACTCGGGAGTGCCCGGGCGCCGACCACGATCACGATGCGAGGGGTATCGCCCGTGAACGCGATCAAGGAGCCCAGTCCGACAGAGATCCACCAAGCCACCATCTTGCAGTTCCCGGTTGTGGAGAGGAGGAGTCGCGACCCGGTCCTGGCGAGCCGCCCGACGGTTGCCGGAACCGCCGACGCTCAGGGCAGGCCGTTGATTCGCCGGAGGCCCCACTCGCCGGCCAGGCAGGCGATGGCGATCAGGAAGTAGATCGGTTGATGCCACAGCGGCGCGGTCCATGGCTCCTTGATCGGGGCGTCGCGGGCGGACAGGCTGGAGACGAAGGCACCCAGCCGGTCGCCGTCGACGAGCTCGCCACCTGTGCGGGCCGCGACGGACTGGAGCCATTCGCGGTCGGGCTCGAGGCGGGCGAACTCGTCGGCGGCGGGCTGCGCGGCCCAGCCGGTCTCGCGCTGGCCGACCTCGGAGCCGTCGGGTGCAGAGGCGCTCGCCATGACGCGATACGGGCCGGCCTGGCGGGTGACGTAGGTCGCGGCGTAGGTGCCCGCCTCGCGGCCATCGGGCTGGGCGTCGAGGTTCAGCTCGTCTCCGCCGGGCGCGGTGATCTTGAGGGTGACCCGAGAATTGTCGAGCGGGCGATATTCAGGGTCGCGCACCCGGACGCGAATCTCCACGGCCGGCGCCGTCTGATCGGCGGCAGGCCGGGCGCTGACCTCGATCCGGCGGGGGACGTCGGCGACGAGCCAGCGGACTGCCTGGCGCCAGGCCCGCTTGGGCTCGAGGTCCTGGGGGTCGGCGCGCTTGAGGTCCCATCGCCAGAGCTCGCCGAGCAGCATCGCGGCGACGCGGCCCTTGCCGAACGGCTGGGCCACGAGTGCCGGCGCGGTGCGGCCCGAGCGGTCGTGGGCCTCCGAGAGGACCATCGCACCCGGCTTGATCCCCCGGACCTGGTTCAGGGTGGGCAGGGGGGGCAGTTCGTCCAGCCGCTTCCGCTCGTCGTCCTCGGTCTTCCGCAGCCGGACCCACGGCTGGAGCAATCCCTCGCGGGTCAAGGCGAGGCGGTACTCGGCGTCGCCATTGGCGTCTCCGGCCGGGGCCGAGCGGTCGAGGTACACGGGCAAGAGGTCGCCGATCGGGGTGCGGTCGTACCGCCCCTCGGCGAACGAGTCCGGCCCGCCGAGCATCATCAGCCCGCCGCCGCGCTGGCTGACGAAGTTCCGCAGAAGCGCGAGCTGATCGGCCGTGAAGAAGGATGCCTCGAGGTCGTCGATGATGATCGCGTGATACGGGTACAGCTCCTCGGCGGACTTCGGGAATCCGTCGCGCAGCTCGTCGGGCCCGACGGTGCCGAATCGGGCGAGGACGGGCTGATCGGTCCGTTCGGCCATGTCGGGATCGGACTGGTCGAACCCGTCGTAGAAGGGGTTGGTCTCGCCCTTTCGCCCGCTGCGAAAGTCGAACTTCGGCTGTTTGCGGGCGATCCGGATCAGGCCGACGATGCCGACCTGGTCCTCGGCCTCGAGTGCCCTGCGGAGGAACTTGAATTCCCAGTCGGGACGGCCGCTGATGTAGAGCACGCGATAGGGGCCGCCGCCCTGGTTGACCACGACGAGCCGGGAGTTGTTGGCGGTGGTCTGCTCGCCGCCGTCGGTTTCGGCGGCCGGGGTTTTCGACGAGGCTTCGGCGTCGCGGGCGAAGGCGCGGACGCGGTAGAAGCTCAGCCCTTTCGTCTCGGGCCGGAACTGGAAGCGGAACGAGAGCGGGCGGTCGTCGCGGTTGGCCATCATCTCCTGGCGTTCGATGTCCTTGCCGGACTCGTCGGTGATGACGGCGACGATGGTTTGCCCGCGATAGCCGGTGGCCGTGACGTCGGCGCGAAGGACGACCGGGGCCGCCTCGAAGTTCGTCTGGGTGATCGAGACCCCGCGGACGCCGATGTCCCGCCCGGCGCCGCGGGATGGCGGGATCACCGGGTAGATCGGCGGGAGCCCCGCCGTGTCGAGGTCGCCGGTGTCCGTCCGGCTGCCGTCGGTGAAGACCAGGACGCCCGCGATGGGCAGGCCGCGGAACCGCTTCGCCAGGGATTGCAGCGAGGTCGTCAGCGACGAGCCGACGCCGTCGAAGGCGAGCGTATCGAAGCCCTCGATCGGCGCGGAGGTGCGAGTCGAAGGCATAGCGGCGGACGTCGAAATCCTGCTCGAGCCGGGTCTTCCAGGCGGCCTCCTTACCCAGACGGTCGTGGAGCCATTCGCCGCGGGTCGGCGTACCGCCGCCGTCGCGGATCTGCATGCTCTGGCTGTTGTCGGCCAGGATGACGAAGGCATTGGCGCCGCGCCTGGGTCGGGTGCCGGTGAGCAACGGCTCGACGAGGCAGAGCAAGAGTGCGGCGAAGCCGATGGCCTTGAGCGTCGCGGCGGCGAGCTTGATGGGACGGCCGCGCGCGGCGCGGGCGTAGCTCCATAGCAGGGCGACCGCGGCGAGGCCCGCGAGGATGCCGGCGACGGACGCCCACTGGGGCGAGCCCCAGACCAGCGAGGGGAACTTCATCGGCCGCTCCCCAGTCGTTCGTAGTAGCGTCGAACGCCCTCGGCGAAGCGGGGCGGTACGGGGTCTCGATCGATCGGCACCAGCGAGTCGGGGGACTCGCGGCGCTTCAGCTCGTCGCCGATCCGCTGGCGCAGCTCATTGATCGGCTTCGTCACCAGGTCCTGGAGCTGGTTCCAGTCGGGCTGCTTGGCGTGGCGGCGGAACTCCTCGCGGGCCCCGCGGACGCGGTCGCGGATTCGCGCGGCGTCGGCGCGCCACTCGGGATCGTCGAGCAGCTCCTCGACGTCACGCATCCGGTCGGACCAGCGGCGGAATTCGCCGCCGGTGATCGGGCCGCCGGGTCCGCCGCCGCCATCGGAGGTCTGGGCTCCGCCGAGACGCTCGGGGCGGTTGACATTCTGTCCCCGCGCCGCGGGCCGCCGGATCCGCGCTCGCCCTGCTGGCCGCCCTGGGGATCGGCCTGGCCGTCGGCGTTCGGCTGGCCCTGTTGCTGTCCGCCGCCCTGCTGGCCTTGCTGTTCTCCGCGCTGGCCCTGCTGTTGGCCACCACCCTGTTGGCCTTGCTGTTCCCCGCGCTGGCCCTGTTGCTGGCCGCCGCCTTGCTGGCCTTGCTGGTCTCCGCGCTGGCCCTGTTGCTGGCCACCGCCCTGCTGGCCCTGTTGCTGCCCTCGCTGGCCTTGTTGCTGGCCTTCACCCTGTTGGCCCTGTTGCTGCCCTCGCTGGCCTTGTTGCTGGCCTTCACCCTGCTGACCTTGTTGCTGGCCGCGCTGGCCCTGTTGCTGGCCTTCACCCTGCTGACCTTGTTGCTGGCCGCGCTGGCCCTGTTGCTGGCCTTCACCCTGCTGACCTTGTTGCTGGCCGCGCTGGCCCTGTTGCTGGCCTTCACCCTGCTGACCTTGTTGCTGCCCGTCGCGCTGACCTTGCTGCTGGCCACCGCGTTGGCCCTGTTGCTGTCGGGGGGCCTGGCCATCGCGGCCTTCGGGAGGATTCTGCTCCGCGGGGTTGTTGCCCTGGCGGGGCTGGCCTGGCTGGCCGGCGGCCTCGCGAGGATTCGACTCGGCGCCTGGATTCCGCGGGTTGTTGCGGGCGATCTCGCGGTTGATCTGGTCGGCGAGGTCGTCGAGCTCGCCGCGGGCGCGGCGGAGTGCGGCGGTCTCGTCGCCGAGGACCGATTCGGCGGCGTGCTCGACGCCCTTGCGCAGCTCCTCGAGCCCGCGTCCGGCAAACTTGCCCGCCTTGTTGGCTTCCTCGGGGATGCCGGCGTCGACGAGCTGCTGGGTGGCCTTGAGCGCCTCGGAGACCTTCTGCTCGTTGGCCTGGCGGACGGTGTCATACAGGTTGCGGGCGAGGAGCGGCTCGGTCTCCTCGGCGTCCTGGGTGGCCTTGCGCATCTGGTCGAGGATCTCGTCGGTCTTCTTGGTCTGCTGCTCGGTGGCCTGGCGGACCTGCTTGCGCTCGTCGGACTCGCGGAGCGACGCGCTCGGGCTTCTGCTCCCAGGCTTCGAGCTGCTGGTTGATCTGCTTCTGGTCCTCGTCGAGGCGGCGGGCCTCGGAGCGCATCCGGGTCATCTCCTCGGCGAAGCGGTTGGAGGTCTCGTTGCGGAACCGCTCGCGGAGGTCGTTGAGCTTCTCGCCGGCGCGGGCGCCCTCGGTGATCGCCTGGGGCAGCCGGCCCTCCTCGAGGGCCTGCGAGGCCTGCCGGAGGTTCTCGCGGCCCTGCTGGACCTCCTGCCGCGCCTGGGACATCCGGTCCTGGTTCTGCTCGCTCTCCATCCGCTCGCGCAGCTCGTCGGTGTCGCGCAGGATCTCGCGCTCCTGGTCGCGCAGCCGCTTGAGCTGCCGCTCGAGCTCGGCGCGGGCCTCGGGAGTCTTGGCGGCCTCGAGGGCCGACTGGAGCTCCTTGAGCCGCTCGTTCAGGTCGCGCTGACGCTGGGCCAGCTCGCGAAGGCGGTTGAGGACCTGCCGGTTCTCGGCCTGCTCGCGCTCGCGCTGGGTCTGGTTCTCCTGCGACTGCGCGGTGCGCTGCTCCTCGAAGCGGTTCTCGTCGGGCGACAGCTCGAGCTGCTGGAGCTGTCGCTGCTGGGCGCTGTTCGAGCTGCGGCTTTGGCGGTTCTGCTGCGACGAGCGGACGACCTGGATCTCGCGGGCGCGGAGCTTCAGCAGCGCCTGCGAGGCCGCCTGGGCGGCGGTGAGCGCCGGCCGGAGCGCCGGGACGCTCGGGCCGTCAACGGCCTGGCCCAGGTGCTTGCCGGCGTCCTTCATGGCCTTGAGCGCCTGCTCGAGCGCAGCCTTCGAGGTCTGGTCGCGCAGCCGCTCGCCGAGCCCGCCGGCCTGGTCGAGTACGGCCTTCTGCGAGTCGCGCGAGTGTGGTCGCGTCGGGGACGAACGTCTCGGTCGGCTGCGGGCGGGTCTCGCGACGGATAAGCTTCCAGATCCCGCTGATGATCTGCTTCTGGAGCTCGGCGAGCTGGCCGGCCTCCTGGGCGTTCTGGCCCTCCTGGCCCTCCATCTCGGCGGAGCCCGCGGGCGGCTGCTCGCCCTGGCGGAAGACCTGCTCGAACGGCCGGACCTCGGCGAAGAACATGTCGCTCGACGTGCGGCGGACCGCCCCATCGGGCCCGATGTCCTCGGCCCAGAAGGTGTACGAGACGAGCTGATCGGGCACGGCCTTCATCGCCTCGAAGTCGATCATGTGCTCGGGATTGAGCCGCAGCGGCGGACGCGGCTTGCCCTTGACGGCAGGGGCGCCCGACGCGGGCGACGGGGCCGCGAAGACGATGTCCCTGGGCTCCTCGCCGCCGACGCCGTAGGTCATGCCGTGACGGACGATGCCGAAGTCGTCTTCGATCTTCGCCTTCAGCCGCAGCTCCTCGAGCGGCGAGACCTCAACGTCGCGACCGGGCTGGGTGATCGCGATCGTCGGCGGCTTGTTGCGGGTGACGTTGACGACGATCTCGGGCTCGATCGGGCTGGTGCGCCCCTCGGCGTCGACCAGCTTGACCTTGAACCGCCGGGGGTCGGTCAGGACCATCTTAGCGCGGTAGGTATGCAACCCGGTCGCGTCGGGCTCGAGTTTGAGCGTCTCGCCGTCCTTGTCGACGAGCGCGCGCCGAGGCGACGTCCTTGTTCAGCCGGCAGACGAGGGTCAGCGAGGTCCCCTCGACGGCCGTGACGTGGCGGATGTCCTCGACGATCCGGGGCTCCAGGCCGGTGTACTCGGGGAAGGCCAGGTGGGCGTCGGCCCGCTTGAGCTCGGGATACTCGAAGACGCGGACGTGGAAGGCGGCCGTGCTACGCCCCTCGAACTCGACGCGATAGGCGATGTCGGAGGGGACCGACTCGATCCGGCCGGCGAACGCCGGGTCCTCGAGGCTGCGGGTCATGCTGCGGCGCGAGCCGCCGGGGACCTCGCCGTCGATCACGAGGGCGGCGTCGGCCGGCGGGGCGGTGAGGAACCGGGCGACGACCAGGAGCGGGCTGCCGCGCTCGAGCTCGACGTCGCCGGGCTCGACCTGGACCTCGGACTCGTCGGCCTGCCAGGCCGGCCGCGGCCCGCCCTGGGCCGAGGTGTGGACCTGCATGAAGAGGAAGGTGACGACGCCCGCGAGGAAGACGAGGCAGGCCGCGTGGGCGAGCTTGGTCGAGCGCAGCAGCCAGGTCGGCACGGTCTCGTCCCAGTCGTGCTGGCGGCGGTGCTCGAGCGCCTCGCGGACGACGGCAGACTGGAGGAACCCGAGCCGGCCGCCGGGCGCGGACTCGACCTGCTCGACGGCGGCGAGGAGCTCGGCCTTGAGGTCCGGGTGCCGGCCCTCGATCCGGCGGGCGACCCAGCGCGGGTCGCGCGCCGAGCGCAGGGCCGCCATGGTGAAGGCCACGCCGACGGCCGCGGCGATCAGCACGAGCGCGGCCGGGATCCCGCCCGCCGGGACGACGCCCGACCACCGGCCCGGCCCGATCGCGGCGATCAGGCAGCCGGCCAGCGCCAGCACCAGCCAGCAGGCCGCCAGGCCGCCCCAGAGCCGGACGTGACGGAACCGACGCGCCACCTGTTCCAACGCCTGCCGCAATCTCCCGCTCATGACGTCGGGCCCTCCGGCCGGTTGTTCGCCCGGCGGGGGCGTGCGAGCCACCCAGCCAGGCCGGTTTCCACGATCAGGATGCCGAGGGTCGCGAGGATCAGCCAGCGCCAGAGCTTCTGGCGCCCCTCGAGCTCGGCGTTGTGCAACTGCCGCTCCTGCTCACGATCCATGGTCTTCCGCGACGGGTTGGCCAGTCGGCAGCCGAACTGCTCGAGCGCCTCGATGTTCCACGGCGTTGTCTTGCTCTCCGACGGATCGAGGTTCACCACGAACGAGCGGGGCGTGTCGGACCCGGTCACCGTGTAGATCCCCGGCTCGTCCGCCCCGTCGAACGTCTTGACGCCTGGGGCGAGGTTCACGCTCGCGCCGAGGGCTTCAGCACCGTCAGCCCGCGCGACGGGTCACGGGGAGTCGGAAGAGCGATCCGGTCGTCGACCGTGCGGTCCTCGGACTCGAACGGCCGGGCGTCGCGCCGATCGAGCATCGCCATCATCAGCGGGACGAACTTGGACGACCGTGCGAGCTGGCTGTCGTCGGGGGTCCATCCGCTGGCCATGACGACCACGCTTCCCTTCTCAATCGGAGCCTCCAGGACGGCGGGGTCGCCGTCCTCGAAGCGGGCGATGACGACGGGGCGGGCCTCGCCCTCGCGGGGCGCCTCGTCGGTCCGGAGCTTGCGGTGCTTCCAGAAATGGACCTTGGTGAAATCGCCGTACTGCGGGCCGGCGAACGGGGCGAAGAGCGGGTGGTCGAACGTGATCTCGCTGATCAGCGCGTCACGCGAGCCGGGGGCCTCCTCGATCGGCCGCACGGGCGCGGCGAGCAGGGTGGCCAGAGTCTCGCCCGGCCCCGGCCGGGCGGCCACGAACAGCACGGTTGCGCCGGCACGGGCGAGGTCCCGGAGCCGGCGGGCGTTCTCGGGTGTTGTCTCGGTGGCGAGCACGGCCAGGCGGACCGGATGCGCGGGATCGGCCGCGATCGGCGCCGTCGGCGACTGGGCGACGACCTTGACCGTCCGGCGGGGCGTGTCGACGAACACGCGCATCAGGTAGAAGAGGAGGCCCTTCGGGTCGTCGGCGCGGTCGTCGCCGAGGTAGAGGACCGTCGCCTCCTCGCGCGGCTCGTCGAGGACATACAGGGCATTGTCGAACGGTGCCGCATCGCCGGTGAGGACGATCGAGCGGGTTGCCACGGTGCCCTCGGGCCGGGGGATGCGGACCACGCGGCTCTCGCCGGGCGGGACATACGCGTCGACGGGGTTGCCGAGCTGCGTGCCGTCGGGCCCGGCCCAGCGCAGGCTGAACCGATCGCGGTGCGAGGATGCGTCGTTGAAGACCCGAACGCGGGGCTCGGCGGCCGGCTCGGGGCCGGCGGTCTCCGCCGGGTCGGCCAGCCGCTGCAGGCCCGCGTTCGATGCGTCGTCGGCGACCGCCTTGATCTCGAGCTCGACGTCCTTGGGCCATTCGAACTCGCCCAGCGCGTCGAGCCGGCCGCCCTGCTGCATATCGCCCACCAGGACGATCCGGCGCGGCATCCGGCCGGCCCGCTCGCTCGAGTCGGCGACCTCCTCGACGGCCGCCACGGCGTCGATCAGCGCCTGGCCCAGATCGGTCGCCGCCCACGAGGGCTCGAGGGCGTCGATGCGCGCCAGGGCCACCGCCCGCCGTTGCGGTGCGGTGAGCGAGGCCGACTCGCGGAATCCCAGCACGGGGCGAGTGGTCCGGTCGAAGGCCAGGATGGCGAGCTCCTCGGTCGGCCCGCAATCCTCGGCGGCCTGGCGGGCGGCGGCCTTCGCCCGGCTCCACAGCTCGCCTCGGCGCAAGCTCGCGCTGGTGTCGATCAGGATGGCCGTGCGGCGCGGGGTGTCGCCGGGCAAGCTCCAGCTCGCCGCCTCGCGGACGAACAGCCGGGAGAACGCCAGCGCCAGCAGCACGAGCGCCGCGGCGCGAAGGAGCAGGAGCAGGATGTTGTCGAGCCGGCTACGCCGCGTCATTCGCGGCGGCGACGCCGACAGGAAGATGAGCGAGCTGAACGGAACCTCGCCCTTGGGCGCGCGGCGGATCAGGTGGAACACGATCGGCGCCGCGACCGCCAGGATGCCCAGGAGGTACAGGGGCGTCAGTGCGCTCATGACGACCCTCCCCGACGGCCGCCGCCGGTTCGGTGACCCGGGCGACGGGCGCGTCGCAGCCGCGCCTTCAGCAGGTCGAAGAGCACCAGTTCGAGCGGGCGGTCGATCGTGATCGTTTCGAATTCGATGCCGAGGTCGCGGCAGGCGCGCCCGACCTCCTCGGCATGCGCGTCGAACTTGCGGACGTACTCGGCCCGTGCCTGCTCGGGGTTGACATACAGCTCGCGGCCGCTCTCGACGTCGCGGAACATGGCGGGCGCCGCGAAGCCGAAGCCAACCTCGGCCGGGTCGAGCACGCGGAGCACGATCACGTCATGCCCGCGCAGCGCAGGTAGCCCAGCCTGGTCTTGAGCGCCGAGGCCTCGGCCAGCAGGTCGGAGATCAGCACGATCAGCCCGCGCTTGCGCACGGTGGCCGCGATCTCCTCGAGCGGGCCGGCCAGGTCGGTCGCCTTGCCCGCGGGCTCGCGCTCGAGCGTCGCCATGATCCGCCGCAGGTGGCCCGGCCGGTATCGCGCGGGCAGGTACTCGACGATCCGGTCCTCGAACGTGATCAGGCCGACGGCGTCGCGCTGGGTCGACAGGAAGTAGGCGATCGTCGCGGCCATCGTCCGGGCGTACTCGCTCTTGCTGTACGTCCCCGAGCGGTATCCCATCGACCGGCTGGTGTCGAGCACCAGGTGGCAGCGCAGGTTGGTCTCGTCCTCGAACCGCTTGACGTAGTAGCGATCGGACCGGGCAAACAGCCGCCAGTCGAGATACCGCGGGTCGTCGCCGGGCGTGTACTGGCGGTACTCGCTGAACTCGACCGAGAAGCCGTGGTACGGGCTGCGGTGGATGCCCTTGATGAAGCCCTCGACGGCAACCCGGGCGCGAACCTGCAAGCTCTTGATCCTCATGAGCGTGCCCGGGTCGATCAATTCGGAGCCGGCTCGGCGGCCATCGCTTGGTGCTCGGGTTTGTCCGAGAGCCGTCATGGAATCGGCCCCTTCACGTGCTCGAGGATTCGACTGATCACCGCGTCCACCGTGATTCCGTCGGCCTCCGCCCGGTAACCGAGCAGGACGCGATGGCGGAAGGTCGGGTGGATGAGCGCGCGGATATCCTCGGGGGCCACGTGGAAGCGGCCGTTCAGGAGTGCCCGGGCCTTGCTGCCCAGGATCAATGACTGAGCGGCGCGGAGGCCGGCGCCCCAGCTCACCCAGTCGTTGACGAATGCCGGGGCGCCCTCGCCGGGCCGCGAGGCCGAGGCCAGGCGGACGGCGTAGCGAATCAATTCCTCGGCCACGGGCACCCGGCGGACGACGTCGTGGAACGCAATCACGTCGTGGCCGTCGAAGAGAGGCGCGATCGGCTCGGGCTTGCGCGAGGTCGTCTGGCGGACGACCGCCGACCTCGTCGTCCTCGGGGAGGTAGTCGACGATCACGTTGAACAGGAAGCGGTCGAGCTGGGCCTCGGGCAGGGGATAGGTGCCCTCCATCTCGATCGGGTTCTGCGTGGCCAGGACGAAGAACGGCTCCTCGAGCGGGTAGCGGACGCCCGCGGCGGTGACCTGGTGCTCCTGCATGGCCTCGAGCAGCGCGGCCTGGGTCTTGGGCGGCGTCCGGTTGATCTCGTCGGCGAGGATCACGTTGGCGAAGATCGGCCCCTTGACGAATTGCATCCGCCGGCGGCCGTCGCCGGTCTCCTCGAGGATCTCGGTGCCGGTGATGTCCGCCGGCATCAGGTCGGGCGTGAACTGGATGCGCTGGAACTTGAGCTCGAAGACCTGCGCGATCGTGCGCACCAGCAAGGTCTTGGCCAGGCCGGGCGCACCCGTGATGAGGCAATGGCCGCCCGCGAACAGGCTGATCAGGAGCTGCTGCGTCACGTCCTTCTGGCCGACGATCACCTTGGACAGCTCGCGTTCGATCCGGCCGCGGCTCTCGTGGATCTTCTCCACGACCTTCCGCTCCTCCTCATACATCTCGGTCTCGTCGGTCATTCCTGCGTCCCTGGTGTTGGAAAGGAGATTGTGCCGGGAGGGGTCGCGGCCGCGGCGCGACAGCAAACCTAGTGCGTCATGGCGTAAGTGACGATGTTGATCCCCATCGGGTACGACTTCTTCTCGGAGAACTCGTGGAAGTATTGCTCGTTCTCGCCCTCGCGCTCCCAGCCGTCGCCGAGGTCGGTGTTGTGGCAGATGATGACCATCATCCGGTCGTTGTCGTCGAAGATCGCCCGGTAGTGGGGGGTCTCCGAGTCGGGGCCATGGTCCTCCCAGGTGGGCGAGCCGGGGCCGTACCACGAGCCGATGCCGGGGACCTGCGGCTTCTCCTTGAGCTGGTAGACGCACCGGAAGATCTCGTGGCCGATGTCGAGCTCGGTCGGCTCCTGTTTCGGCTCGGGGAAGACGCGCTTGAGCTGGTCGTAGACATTCTGCCAGGCCCATTGGCCCCAGAAGTCGTCGATCATCAGGAAGCCGCCGTTGAGCAGGTACTTCCGCAGCGCGACGACTTCCTCGTCGGAGAACATCAACGCACCCGGCTCGATCATGTAGAGGAACGGATAGTCGAAGAGGTTGGGATCGGTCAGGCGGAGGATGACCGGCTCGGGATTGACCTTGAGCGTGGTGAGCTGCCGGAGGCGGAACGAGAAATTCAGGTCACTGTCGGGCCAGTTGACGCTCCACATCCCGCCGCCCCAGCCGCCTCCACCGCCACGGCGCCGGCCGCCGCCGCGCCCGCCGAATCCGCCCTGCTGTCCCATCTGTCCTCGGTAGCCACCGCCCGAGTCGTACTGGACGCGAGCGAACGTGAAGACGTCCTTCTTGAATCGTTCGTTGTTCGTCCACGTGGGCACGCCGTTGCGGTCGGCCGGCATCTGGCCGGGCGTGCCGCGGAAACGGCGGCCGTACTGTTGTGCCGCGGCCAGGCCGGACACGACGGCGACCAGAAGGGGGATCACCAGCAGCATCGCTCGGCGGCGTTTCATGGGTCAGTTGCTCCGGGTTGGTTTCGGAGTCGTCACGGATGTGGCCGGGGCGGAGGAGCCGGCCAGCTCGATCAGGAGCTTGTGGGCGTCGAGGAACCGGGGCGCCTCGTCGAGCGACTTGAGCACCTCTCGGCGGGCCTCGTCGCGACGGCCCTGCTTCATCAGCAGGCGGGCGAGCCGATAGTGGACGTCGGACGGGTCGGATTCGTCGAGCATGGCGACGGCGCGATAGGCATCGATCGCGCGGTCGGCGTCGCCGAGCTGCTCGGCGGCGGCGGCCAGGTGGCGGTAGGGCGCCGGTATCAGCGGGTTGACGGCCAGCAGCCGATCGGCGTCGCGGAGCATCGCCTTCCAGTCGTGCGCGGCCTCCTCGATCTCGAGCAGCCGGAGGTAGGCGGGGGAGGCGCTCCCGTCGCGCGCGGCCAGCTCCTCGAGCGCCTTGCGCTCGGCGGCGGGGTCGGACTGCTTGCGTGACAGGGCGGCCAGCAACATGTAGGCGTTCTCCGGACCGACGTATTCCGGGTACAACGATCTGAGCGTCTCGATGACCTCTTTGGCGTGCGCCAGCTTGCCTTCTTCGACGAGCCTGGCGGCGAGCCGCCGCAGGCCGGGGAAGCTCTTCGGGTGCTTCTCGACCCAGGCCGCCAGCGCCGACGAGTCGGCCTCGGGGGGAGCCCGGGCTCGTCCCAGGTCGCCTGCGGCGCCACCTGCGCGGCGCGTTGGCGGGCGAATGCGGCGAACCGCTCATCTAGCTCCTTAAGCGTCATCCCGGCCCGTCGCGGCAGCGCCTCGTTGATCGGCAGGCCCGCGCCGAGGTCGTCGAGCACCCCCTTGAGCGCCGGCAGCCCGGCCCGCTCGACCAGGAATTCGACGGCCAGCGCCGACTCGTAGTAGGCAAATTGCAGGTGAATCGCCGTCTTCGCGTTCAGGAACGCCGCGCTGAGGCGGCTCAGCGGCGTCAGCTCGTCGCCGAGGATCATGAGGCGGAATTTAGGGTTCATCGGCGTGGCCCAGGCGGGGTCGGCACGCTCCTCCTCGTAGACCGAGATCCCCTCGCTGAGCCACCGCGGCATCTTGTTCCGCGTCTTGCTGAGCGTGAGCACGTGGCAGAACTCGTGCCAGAGCACGGCCTGCCAGTTGGAGGGGTTGACCGCCCTGGCTGGCCGGGCTATTGGCCGTGATCACGCGGCCGAAGCAGACGCCGAGCAAACCGTCGGCGCCCGGCAGGCCGAACGTCCGCACGGCGAACTCGCTGCCGTTGCGGGAAGATCTCGACGATCACCGGGGCCGGCGGCGTGACGCCGTACCGCTCGCCCAGCGTCTTCCTGCCCGCGCGAGCAGGTCGAGCACCCGCTGTCCGTAGAGGTCGGCCTCGCGCGGATCCATCCGGACGATGAAGCCGTCGCCCTGGAGCGTGCGGAACCCGGCGATCCGGTCGTGCAGGGTGGTGAGGTTGTAGGCGACCACGTTATAGGCATCATCGGCGAAGATCGCGGCGGCGAGCTTCCAGCCCTCGTCCTCGTCGCCGAGCCGCAGCAGGTCCTGGCAGAGCTGGATCCGGCGGGCTGATAGTCCTTGTCCATCGCGAGTGCCCGACGCTGATACGCCGAGCCCTCGGCGAAGCGGTACTTCTGCGAGAGCTTCCGGCCGATCAGGTGGTCGACCTCGGGGTTGGCGGCCCACAAGGCCAGCGCCGAGCGACGCGCGGCGGTCTCGCCCTCGGCGTCGTTCCGCAGGTGGGCCAGGACGGCCAGGTAGGCGAACGCCCGCGGCTCGTGCGGGTTGACCTCGTGGACCTGCTTGAGAATCGCGGCGGCCTCGTCGTATTTCTCGGCGTCGACCAGGTGGTCGACCTGCAGGAGCAGGCTGTCGACGTGGCGCGGGTTGATCTTGAGGGCCTCGGCCAGCTCCTTCTCGGAGCCGGCCTGGTCGGCCTCGGAATAGGCACTGGCGAGCAGGAAGTGGTAGCGCGGGTCGCCGGCGGCGTCCTTGGGTGCCTTCTTCAGGGTGTCGGCGGCGAGGGCGAAATCCTGCTTGGCCAGCGCCAGCTCGGCGATCGCCAGGTAGGCTTCGACCAGGCCCGGGCTGCTCCTTGATGGCGGGGTCGTAGAAGAGGTCCAGGACCTTGCGAGAGTCCCGCTCGGTCAGCAGGAAGTAGCGGCCGAGCGCGACCCGGCCCTCGGGTGTGGCGAATCTCTGGGGCGAGCCCATGACGACCCGCTCGAGCGTCCTCCATCAGCGCCGGGCACGTCGTCCTGCCGGCCGTTGTAGCGGTAGACGTCGCGCGCGAGCAGGCGGAGGTTGATGCTGGCGGGGAACCGCCGCATGGCCCGCTCGATCGTCTCCATCGCGTCCGGATAGCGGCCCCGCTGCATCTCGGAGGTTGACCTTGAGGATCCTCCACCGCTCGCTCCAGCCGCCGGAGGCCGGCGATCTCGTCGGCGGCCATCCGGGCGCATTCCTCGTACTTGCCCGCGCGATAGAGGGCCTCGGCCTCCTCGACGTCGGCGAAGGCCGGGGCACCCGTGGCGAGGAATACGAACACGAGCAGCCAATGCGCAGGGCGGGAAGGCACGTCCATGGCGAGAGGTTCCGCCGGGGTGGGTGGTTCAGGCTGAAGGCCAGAGGGAACCGATGAGGTCGATTGCGTGGATCGTCGGAGGGGAGGCGCGGCCGATCCGTCCTCGATTATAGGCACGCAACGGACCGGATGGACAGGGCGCCGGCGACGTTCCATCGACGGCCGGCACCATGCCATCCTGCTCGGTGACTTCTGATCATGACGGCTTGCCCGCGAGCTGGCTGGAGTTCGTACATTGTCCGCGCGAGCGGAAGCGTACGGGGGTCCGGTCGGCGGGCGTGCCGGGAGTCCAGGAGTCGATCGGGACGTGGTAGCCGCCGACGCGTCGGCGGGTGATGGGTTCGTTCGCGCCATTTTGTGGGGAGCTATCGGCGGCGCGGCGGGTCGCAATGGGTTCGTTCCCGCGATTCCGGGAGTGCGCGGCGTCGCCTGCCGCCCCGGAACCCGTCTGCAGGGGGCTCGATGCCTTCCTATCCGGACTGCTGGTTGGATGCGGGCCAGTGGCCGCCTGGTCGGCGCGACCGACCTTGCGGAGGAAATAGGACGACCTGCGGGCGAGAGGGCCCGCGGCGCGGGCTGCCGGGGCAGGATCGGCTGGCCATGGATCGTCGCCCCGGGCGAACGCCGCCGATCCAGCAGGCGATCGGTCGGGCTCGACGGGGCCGGTCTTGGAAAGGGCGGAGGTCGGCCAGGGGACTCCGGCATCCCGGATGGACGGGCCCTTGGCACGCCGGGTGGTCAACGGTCCATTGGCGAGCTTCGAGGTTCGGGACCGCGGACGCGCGGGCTTCTCGCGCCGGGGGCGACTGCTGCCCCGCAGCCGGTCCAGCGTATCGAGCGTCCCGAGCAGCATCCGTCCGAGGCCGACCTGGTAGTTATGCAAGTCCCCGACCGTGCCGGCCGGTGAGTCGGCGGTGAGGAGCGGCCGCGCCGGGCGCTCGCCGGCCGGCTCGGCGGCGGCGGACAGCATGGCCGCCTGGCAGCGATCGGCAGAGTCGATCTGCCATGAGACGCGCACCGCCCGCTCCACCAGGTACTGCTCGATCGGACCGTCGGGCGACAGCCGGTCGGTCCACTCGCTCAGGCGGCGTCCAAAGGCTTCGTCGTCCGGCCCCGGTGCGACCAGGACCTCCGGCCGTGCGGTCCTCGTTGCCGCCACGGTGCTTGATTGCCTGGGACGACTCCGTCGCGGCGGCTTTGCCTCGGCGGTTGCCTGTCCCGACACGTCGCTTCGTCTCGGCGTGTTCATCAGAGTGTCCCTTTCGCGGGAATTTGCTGCGGTTTCCAGCAGCCTGGTTCGAGGGAAGCGGTCCCCGCACTCATCACAAGGACCAGACAGATTCCCCCTCTACTCTAGATTATAGGAAACTTTTGGCTGTTCGACGCGAGTTTTTCTAAATTTCTGCGGAAAAATTTTGTCCAGGGGTGGCCGGATCCTGCGTCGAAGGTGGTGGGTCTTCATGTAAACCCTTTGTCGAAGTTCGGTTGTGGAGATTACGCTGGCGACATTGATCGGCGAGGATATTGTGGCGTACCTGTCGCCGGAGATTCTGGATACGGGCACGATACCGTTGAAGGCAGACATCCGAGAGGAAGCCTACCCGGCCTCGTGTTCTGAGCACTCGGGGATCGGCCATCGGAGAAAAGTCGGACGGTTCCGTTCCTTGGGGATTCCGACATCTGTCTGGGTGAGCCCTCCCGCGGGCGGGCGGGACATCCTAGAATGGGCGCTCGGTGGGCGGGACTCGGAGCAATCCGGGAAGGTTTCCTGGTGAAGAAGGAGGGACGAGCGATGCGACAGCCGGCGAGGATCGGGATGAGACTGATCGACACCCTGGTAATGGCCGGGGTGGTGATGATCATGATGGCCCTGGTGATTCCGGCCGTGCAGAACGCCCGGGCGGCGGCGCGGCGGTCGAGCTGCGTGAACAACCTCAAGCAGATCGCCCTGGCCTTCCACAATTACGAGTCGGCCAATGGCACGCTGCCGATGAGCCAGACGGCCGGCCTGGGGGTTCAGGACGGTCACGGCACGGGCAGCAGCGTGTTCGCGGCGCTGCTGCCCTACATGGAGATGGCCGCGGTGTATAACGCCTACAACTTCCATCTGGAGAACTGGCACGCGACCAACGAGACGGTGACCCGCACCACCGTCCAGGTGTTCCTCTGTCCGGACAATCCCGACACCGAGGGGACTCCGGCGTGGGAAGTCCGATATCCGGAGAGCCGGGCGACCTTCGCCAAGGGGCACTACGCGGCCAACTGGGGCGGCGGTCGCGGTCCCTGGGGCGAGGACTTCGTCAAGGAGAAGGGGACATACACGGGCGTGATGATGACGGTGATCGCCCCCGACGGGCTGGTCAAGGCGAAGGACGGCAAGCCGAGGGCCCGGAACGTCAAGCTCGCCGACATCACCGACGGGACCTCGACGACCCTGGCGATGGTCGAGAAGGGTGACAGCTTCGGCTGGGCCGTCGGCGGCTGGGGCGGCAGCGAGTTCGACGTCTACAAGGGGCCGGCCTACGAGGGGAATGACCCGCTGTCGCGGAAGGTCTACACCGGCTCGACCCACGAGGAGGGGCCGAACGCGGCGCTCTGCGACGGCTCGGTGCGCAGCATGTCCGCCAAGATGGACAAGAAGGTCTGGTACGCGATGATCACCCGCGCCGGGGGCGAGGTCGTGCAGTTGGACGACTGAGGATGAAAACCCGTCGGCCGGGCAATTCGAGGCCGTTGGCGAGCGGATCGGTCAGGCCCTGCGATCGATCCGCTCGCGCAGGCCGCGGATGTCGCGTACCAGCTCGGGCAGGCTGGTGGCCAGCAAGAGCAGGGGGACCGCGACCACGAGGAGCGCCAGGGCACAGGCCAGTCCGGCGACCGTCGCCGTCAGCGCGACTCCGGAGCCGCCCGTGAACGAGCGCCAGATCAGGTACGCCTCGAGCGGGACCACCACCGCGATCATGGCCACGACCGCGCCGACGCAGACCATGCCCCACGATTCGATGAAGCGATGATGCCACGGCTCGACGTCGCGAGCCCGGGGCGAGGCGGGGGTCGCCGATAATGCCGGGACCTCGTCCGAGCTGGGGGCTTCCACCTCGCCGGCGAGTGGGCCGGCCTCCCAGTCGTCGCCGGAATCGCCCTCGGTGTCCTGGAGGGTAAAAATCAACTCGTAGCTGGAATCGCCCGGTCCATGGGGGCGGGCCGGCTCGTTGTCGTCATATCCGCCGAAATAGCCGTCCGTGAAGAAGGCCCGCGACTCGGAGCGCGTCGAGAAGCCGTCGGCCCGTCCCGATCCCGCTCCCCCCTCGTTCGCCAGGGCCTGCTGCGATAGCTCGGGCGTGAGGAAATGCGCCTTGCACCGGCGGCAGCGCAGGCTGTTGGCCTCGGGCGCCAGCCGATCGGGCAGATACCCCTTGCGACCACAGTGTGGACATCGAATGTACACGGGCCCCCCTTCAGTGAGACCGACAACTTCGATAATCCTAAAGAAAACGAGCGGCGCAACATAGCAGGCATCAATTGCCTGTTGCGAAAAAGCATCGCGGTCCCCGAATACCGCACCACCAACCGGGGAGACCGCATGGTTCGGGCCTATTGAACCGAGTTCCCGTATGAGACTGCGGGTTTTGGCCGGTCATGGGGTCGTTTGGACGTGAAAGAAGGCATGCACGTGATGTGCCGGATTCCGCTCGATGGCGAGCGATCGGTGCCGTGTTGTTTTCCGGCAACAGGCGGGGTGAACGGACCGGTGCGGGTGGCGATGGAACCAGAAACCGTACAGCGGTTTGCGGCCGGAGGAAGCTGGCCTTGGAGGGACGTGGCCCAGCGGCTAGACTCCCCCGCGATCCACAGGGCGGAGGGATGGTCATGGAAGCGACCGAGCGAAGACGGGCGGCCCGCGAGCGGGAAGGCGGAGCACGACCGTCGATGGATGAGGACGCCATGGTCCAATCGCATCGTGAGCGGGCGATTGCGCTGGCGCTCGAGGGCCGTTTCGCCGAGTCCGAGGAGGCGGCCCGCGAGGCGCTCCGGCTGCGGCCGGACGACGTTGACACCCTGATCGAGCTGGGTGTCGCGGCCTGGGGGCAGGGCCGGCATGAGGAAGCCGAGTCGATCTATCGGCACGCCGGGCGGCTGCGGCCGGACGACCACCGGATGGCGACCAACCTCGGGATGGTGCTGAAGGCGCAGGGGCGGCGCAGACGAGGCGGCCGATTGCTTCGAGCGGGCGCTTCGGCTCGAGCCGGGGGCCATCCACGCGATGACGAGCCTGGGCGTGGTGCTGTCGGACCGCGGCGATTTCGACGGGGCTTCCGCGATGCTCGAGGCGGCATCGAGCGGTGGCCCGACTCGACCGACGCGACGCACAGCCTGGCGATGAACCGGATCCGCCAGGGTCGCTGGCGCGAGGCGGCCACTCTTTACGAGCGGGCGCTGGCATATCGCCCCGAGTCTCCCGAGCTGCACCGCAACCTGGGATACGCGCTCCTGGCCATGGGCGAGTTCGAGCGGGGCTGGGCCGAGCACGAGTGGCGGCTGAACTGCACGCCGCACCCCGGCTGCCGGATCAACCGGACGTTCTGGAACGGCGACCGCTTCCCGGGCCAGACGATCCTGCTCCATCACGAGCAGGGGTTCGGCGACGTGCTCCAGTTCCTCCGCTATGTGCCGATGGTCAAGGCGAGGGGCGGCCGGGTGGTCCTGCTCTGCCAGCAGGACCTGGTCCGGCTGGTCGCCCGGTGCGAGGGAGTGGACCTGGCCTTTGGCTTCACGGGTTACGCGCCCGAATGCCACATCCACGCCCCGCTGCTGAGCCTGCCGGTGATCTTCGGGACCACGCTGGAGACGATCCCCTCGCGGGTCCCGTATCTGTTCGCCGACCCGGCGGTGGTGCCGCACTGGCGGTCGACAGTCGCCGGCCTGAGGGCGCCGGACGCTGAGGACGGCACACGACGGCCATTCCTGGTTGGCATCGCCTGGCAGGGGAGGCCGACGCACCCGGTCGACCACTGGCGGTCGTTCCCGCTCGAACGGCTCGCGCCGCTGGCCGCGGTGCCCGGTGTCCGGCTGGTGAACCTTCAGGTCGGCGACGGGGTCGAGCAGCTCGCCGCGCTCGGGGGACGGTTCGCGGTCCACGAGGTCCCGGGTCGTCGCGGCCGCGATTTCAGCGAGACCGCGGCGATTATCCCCGAGCTCGACCTGGTGATCGCGCCCGACTCGGCCATCGCCCACCTGGCGGGCGGACTGGGGGCCCCGGTCTGGGTCGGCGCACGCGACGGCCGCCGATTGGCGCTGGCTCGTCGGCCGCGAGGATAGTCCGTGGTATCCCACGATGCGGCTATTCCGGCAGGAGCGTCTGAACGACTGGGAGGGCGTTTTCGCCCGGATGGCCGGGGCGCTGGCCGCGCTGGTCAAAGGTCGCGACGAGTCCGCGGCGGCCTGACCGGGAGCGTGCCGCGCGGTCCCTTGACGGGCCCGGCCGGCTGGCCTTAGCATCGGTCGGCCTGTCCGGCCGGCGAGCGAGGCGTTGTGTCCGCGCCGCACCGCGCCGGCCGGGGCCTCGGGTCGCGGGGGACGAGCCATGCCGGAGCGGATCGCGGCGCCGACGCGGGTTGAGTCCGCGGGGAACAAGCCGAAGCGGATCGACGAGTTCGTCGGCCGGGTCAATTCGGGCGAGCCGGGCGTCAGCATCGCGCGGATGCGCAGCCCCGGCGGCTGGGTCGAGCCCGGCCAGACGCCGGATTTCGACGAGTACACCGTGGTGCTCGCGGGCCTGCTGCGGGTCGAGCACCGGGGCGGCGTGATGGACGTCCGCGCCGGCGAGGCGGTCGTGGTCCGCCGAGGCGAGTGGGTCCGCTACAGCACGCCCGAATCCGAGGGCGCCGAGTATGTCGCCGTCTGCCTGCCGGCGTTCTCGCTCGACGCCGCGCATCGCGACGAAGAATGATCGACGCGGCCAGGTTACGGGCGTCGGCCGACCGACGAGGAGCCATCGATGATGAAGGGGAAGGTCTGCCTGGTGACCGGGGCGACGTCGGGGATCGGCGAGGTCGCCGCGATCGAGCTGGCTCGCCAGGGCGCCGCGCGTGCTGATCGTCGGGCGTTCGCCCGAGCGGTGCGCCGCGACGCTCGCCCGGATCAACGAGACGGCCGGCCCCGCCGGTGCCCCGCCCGCCGAGTCGCTCCTGGCCGACCTGTCGTCGCAGGCCGAGGTCCGCCGGCTGGCCGCCGAGGTCCGCGACCGGTGCGACCGGCTGGATGTGCTGCTCAACAACGCCGGCGGCATGTTCCTGTCGCGAACCGAGAGCGTCGACGGCATCGAGATGACCCTGGCTCTCAATCACCTGTCGTATTTCTTGCTGACCGCCCAGCTCCTGCCTTTGCTGAAGGCGAGCGCCCCGTCGCGGATCATCAATGTGGCCTCGGACGCCCACCGGGGCGGCAAGATCGATTTCGACGACATCCAGCTCCGCCGCAATTACGGCGGATGGCGGGCTTACCAGCAGTCGAAGCTGGCCAATATCCTGTTCACCAACGAACTGTCGCGACGGCTGGAGGGGACCGGCGTCACAGCCAACGCGCTGCACCCCGGCTTCGTCCGGACGCGGTTCTTCCAGGACTTCGACGGCTGGATCGGCTTCGTCACAAAGCTCGGTGCCAGGCTGGTGGCGATCGGTCCGGAGGCCGGTGCGCAGACGTCGATCTACCTGGCGACCAGCCCCGAGATCGAGGGCGTCAGCGGCCGCTTTTTCGTGAAGAGCCGGCCGGTGACATCTTCGGCCCGCTCACGCGACCCGGCGACCGCGGAACGGCTCTGGCAGGTCAGCGAGGAGCTCACGGGCCAGCCGGTCCCGGTGGGTTGAAAGCGACCGCACGAGGACGCGCACGCCGGACGGATGCCCCAGTCGGCCCAGTCGCCTCACTCGCTTGCCTTGACCCCCGGAAGCTCGGGGGCCTACGATGTCCGGATGTTGACGGGATCGCTGTTTGCAAGGTGTCCGTACGGCGGCATCGGCGATCGGCGACCGCCCGTCGGCGGTCGGATTCCGGACCGGGGCAGGTGACGGGGCGATTTCATGCAAGTGGCCGTGGACTTCCAGGATCAGAGCCTCGAGATCGAGGCCCCCCCCGACCGGGTGATTGCCTGCTGGCGCGGTCCCGAAGGGGTGGGAACGGACGCGACGGCGGCGGTTAGCGATGCGCTCGAATCGCCCCGCGAGTTCCCGGCGCTCCGCGAGATGATCGTGCCGGGTGATCGGATCGCGCTGGCGGTGGATCCGAGCATACCGGGGACGCGGCTGGTCGTTGAGGGGATCGCCTCGGTCCTCGAAGCTTCGGGCGTCGATCGCGACGCGATGACGGTCGTGGTGCCGCGGATCGGTCCGTTGCCCGAGGAAGGCGAGCGATGGGGCGGCGTTCGCGTGGTGGTGCACGACCCCGACGACCGCACGGCGATGGCCTACCTCGCCAGCACCCGGGAGGGCCGGCGGGTCTATCTCAACCGGGTCCTCACCGACGCCGACGTCGTGCTGCCGGTGGGCCGGCTGGGATATGATCCCGACCTGGGGTTCCGCGGGCCGTGGAGCGTGCTCTACCCCGGCCTGAGCGACCGCGAGACCCTGCGCAAGTCCCGCGATCACGCGCGGCCGATCGCGGGGGCAACCGACGCACCCGGTCGCGGGCCCGGCTGGATGAGGCGTTCGAGGTGAGCTGGCTGCTGGGGACGCAGTTCTACATGGGGGTCGTGCCCGGCGCTCGGGGCCTGGTGGAGGTCGTCGCTGGCCGCGATGTCGCGGTGCGCGACCAGGGGATCGCGGCGGTCGAGCGCGGCTGGAGGCTCGAGGCGCCTTCGCGAGCCGAGCTCGTCGTCGCCGGGGTCGGGGGCGCCGACCACGCGGCCACGCTCGAGGACCTGGCGGCGGCCCTGGAGACGGCGACCCGGCTGGTTCAGCACGGCGGCAAGATCGCGGTGCTGTTGACGGCGTCGGGGCCGGTCGGCCCGGCCTTGCAACGGCTGATGGCCGTCGAGGATCCCCGCGGCGGCCTCGCCGCGCCTGCGCGGTCATGAGGACGATGAGGATTTCGCGATCGCCCGGCGGATCGCGCAGGCGACCGCCTGGGCCGACGTGTTCCTCGCCAGCGCGCTCGACTCCGACACGGTCGAGGGCCTGTCGATCGTCCCGCTCGAACGGCCCGAGCAGGCCCGACGGCTCGCCGCGGCCAGCGGGTCGGTGACGCTCGTCAGCCGCGCCGAGCTGACCCACGCCGAGGTCACCGACGGCGAGGCCGATTGAGCCGAGCGATCGTCGCGATCCGTCGCCGTTTCTCGGACCGTTTCCACCTCCCACCGCGGGCGCCGGGACCGGGCCTCGCCCGGGTGCGATCGCCGCGAACGATTGGAGCAGGAGCCGAGAATCCGTTAGAATCAATGGGACGTCTCGATGACCGCCCCGCCATCCTTGCCCCTAGCCCCGAAGCAGAAGTATGCCCGAGCTCGACCCCACTCAACCCGCGTCTCACGGCCCTGGCCTGATCGACCGCTCGGACCGCATGCGGATCGAGGTCGCCGGGCCGGACCGCGCCAAGCTGCTGCACAACCTCACGACCAACGAGGTGAAGCGGCTGGCCGACGGCCGCGGGTGCGAGGCGTTCATCACCAGCCCGCAGGGTAAGACGCTCGGCTACGTGGTGATCCTGATCGCCGAGGAGGCGATCCTGGTGCGGTCCGACCCGGGCGGCATGGAGCTGGCGCTGCCGCACCTGCGCAAGTACGGTGTGCTCGAGGACGTCGCGATCGAGGACCGCGGCGCGTTCGACGTTCGAGCTGCACTTCTTCGGAGACGGAATGGACGAGCTGGTCCGCCGGGCCGGCGCGACTCCGCCCGGCGAGGCGGCCTACTCGCACGTCATGACCGAGCTGGGCGGCCGGCCGGTCCGCCTGGTCCGCGAGTCGCCGGCCGGTCTGCCTGGGATCACGATCCTGGGCGAGCGGGCCGACGCCGGGGCCGTCGCCGCGGCGATGACGGCGGCGGCGGGATCTCGCTCGATCGAGGTACTGGCTCCCTCGGCCTACGAAGCGCTCCGCATCGAGGCGGGCACGCCGGTTTTCGGCAAGGACGTGACCGAGAAGAACTTGCCGCAGGAATTCGGCCGCGACGACCAGGCGATCAGCTTCGTCAAGGGGTGCTACCTGGGCCAGGAGACCGTGGCACGGATCGACGCACTCGGGCACGTCAACCAGTTCCTCAAGGGGCTGGCGCTTCGAGCCGGGCACGCCCTGCCCGCCACCGGGCACCTCGCTGGAAGCGGACGGCAAGCGCGTCGGCGCGATCACCTCGTCGGCCGACTCGCCCTGGCGCGGGCATCCCGTGGCGCTGGGGATGATCCGTGCGACACACGCCAACGCAGGGACGACCCTGAACGTCGCCGTCGAAGGGTCCGATCATCCGGTCGTGGCGACCGTGGTCGACCTGCCTTTCCCGCCGCGGGCTTGATCGTAGGCGTCGGTGGGTTATGGTTATCACGTCCGGCCGGACAGGGACCGGCGCCCGACGCGACGCGAGAGGAACGACTGGAAGCATGCCCCATCCGCGATATGTCTGCATCCACGGCCATTTCTACCAGCCGCCGCGCGAGAATCCCTGGCTCGGGGTAGTGGAGGTCGAGGACTCGGCCGCGCCGTTCCACGACTGGAACGAGCGGATCACCCGGGAATGCTACGCCCCCAACACGCGGTGCCGGCTCCTCGACGGCGAGGGCCGGATCGTCCACCTGCTGAACAACTACGCCTGGATGAGCTTCAACTTCGGCCCGACGCTCCTCCAGTGGATGGCCGAGCACGCCCCCGACGTCCACCGCGGCATCGTCGAGGCCGACCGCCTGAGCCGCGCACGCCGCGGCGGCCACGGCAATGCGCTGGCGCAGAATTACAACCACATCATCATGCCGCTCGCCAGCCGCCACGACAAGGAGACTCAGGTCCTCTGGGGGATCGCCGATTTCCGCCTGCGGTTCGGCCGCGACCGCCGAGGGGATGTGGCTGGCGGAGACGGCCGTCGACACCGAGTCGCTCGAGGTCATGGCGGAGGCGGGCATCCGGTTCACGATCCTGGCGCCCGGCAGGCGCGGCGGTGGCGGAAGCTCGGCGCCCGCGAGTGGGAGGAGATCGGCCGGCGCGATCGACCCGTCGCGTGCCTATCTCTGCCGGCTGCCGTCGGGGCGGTCGATCGTGCTGTTCTTCTACGACGCCAACGTGTCGCACGACGTCGCCTTTCGTCGGCTGCTCGACGACGGCGACCGGTTCCTCAACCGGATCTTCGAGGGCTTCGACGACGGCCGCGAGCACGCGCAGCTCATGCACATCGCCACCGACGGCGAGTCGTACGGCCACCACCACCCGCACGGCGACATGGCGCTGGCGTACGCGCTCGACCGGCTGGCGCAGCACCCGGACGTCCGGCTGACGAATTACGGCGAGTTCCTCGACCTGCACCCGCCCGCCTGGGAGGCCGAGATCCACGAGGACAGCTCGTGGAGCTGCGCCACGGGATCGAGCGCTGGCGGTCGGACTGCGGCTGCCGGTTCCGCGGCGACTGGCAGCAGGCGTGGCGCGGGCCGCTGCGCAACGCGCTCGACGGCCTGAAGCTCCAGCTCGACCACCTGTTCGCCACCCGGGGCCGCGAGTGCTTCCCCGACCCGTGGGCGGCCCGCGACGCTTATATCCACGTCATCCTCGCCGACGACCGCGAGGCGGCGCATCGTCGGGTTCCTGGCGAACCACGGCCATCCCGACCTCGACGAGGTCCAGGTGACCGACGCGCTCCGGCTGCTGGAGATGCAGCACGCCGGAATGTTGATGTACACGTCGTGCGGCTGGTTCCACGACGAGGTCAGCGGGATCGAGACCGTGCAGTGCCTCCAGTACGCCGCGCGGGCGATGGACCTGGCGGTCAGGTTCGGCCGCGACTTCGAGCCGGAGTTCGTCGCCACGCTGTCGGCCGCGCCGAGCAACGTGTCGGCATACCGCGACGGTCGGGAGATCTGGGAGCGGCTGGTCCGGCCGGCCGTGGTGGACCTCGACCGGGTGCTGGCCCACCACGCGATCAGCCTGATCTACGGGCCGGACGGCGGCGATCCGCGGCGGGCCTCCGCGTTCGACCTCGAGGCGATCGACCCCGAGGTCCGCAGCCGCGGCAACGGCCACCTGGCGGTGGGCACGCTGCGCGTCCGGTCGCTCCGCACCCGCGAGCGCGGCGAGTCGCGGTTCGTGGTCCTGCACTTCGGCGGGCTCGACTTCCACGCCGTGCTGAGCCGCGACGTCGACGCCGAGACCTTCGACCGCTTCCGCGCCGAGCTGTTCCAGACCTACCGCACCGGCTCGATGGCCGATGTGACGGGGCTGGTCGCCCAGGAGTTCCCCGGGCGGGCACACCGGCTGGACGACCTGTTCCGCGACGAGCAGCGGCGGATCATCGGCCTGTTGCTCGAGGACCGGTTCGCCGA
Organism: uncultured Planctomycetota bacterium; assembly: GCA_963771445.1. Lineage (GTDB taxonomy): Bacteria > Planctomycetota > Planctomycetia > Isosphaerales > Isosphaeraceae > JAKAUH01. The sequence continues at coordinate 1,060,388 of CAVYTQ010000014.1, forward strand.
CTACCGACGCTCGTTCGAGCGGCTGGCCGACCAGGACGAGGAGCTACTCAACCGGCTGGGGCACCTGAGCTTCCCCATCCCCAAGCCGCTCCACGCCGCGGCCTCGACGTATCTGGACGGCCACATCCGCGACGAGATCGGCCGGCTGGTCGGCGGCGAGGCGGCGTCGCTCGACGCCATCGAGCGGCTCCGCGACCGCGGCCGCGCCTGGGGATACCAGCCCGAGCGGGCCCTGCTGGAGAAGACCCTGGCCGAGTCACTGCTCCAGACGCTCGACTCGATCAACCCGTCCGCCGACCTGTCGGGCATCACCGCTCGCGCCGACAGCCTGCTGCGCACGGTGGCGCTGCTGGGCCTGAAGCCGGACATCTGGCGGGTGCAGAACCGGCTCATCAGCGCGTACGCGCGGCTCGGCGAGTCGGGCGTCATGGACGCCACCCTCGAGGCGGCGTTCGTCAACCTGGCGGAGCGGCTCAAGGTGAGCCGCGACCTGCTCGGCTGGCGGCCCTGACGCCGTCGTTGGGCCGCCGCGTCCGTCGATCACGGCGCATCGAGGCCCGACAGGCCGTCGTCCGGGATGCTGGCGATCTGGATGAACGACGCCGGGACCGGGGCCAGGCCGGGTTGCTCGACGACCAGCAGGCCGAAAGGCGAGGCCGGGTTGCGGCGGCCCCAGGAGTTGCGGACCACCCGGCCCCGCACGAGGAGACGTCCGGCCATCACCCGGATCAGCGGCCGGTCGGTGCCTTGCCGGCGGCGGATCTCGTCGAGGATCGCCTGGCATTGTTCGCAGGTCATCGCAAATCCTTCCTGGATTATCACTTACCGTTCGGAGAGCAATCCGGGGCGAGGAAGAAAGGGCCGTCCGATCCTGGACGGGCCCCGGCTCACCCGGGTCGTCGCGGCCCGGCTTTTCCCAACCCCGCGCCTCGGTCTCTTCGCCCCTCGCCCCTGGCCGCCCGTCCCTGAGCCCGGGTCATTCTGGTCCGTCGACCGGGAGGGTCAAGACGGATCGGCCGGCCCATAGATGATCGGCGTTGACCGGTCCCCGGATTTATGCCAAAACTCGCGGGGCGCGGCGGCCGATCTGGATGGAGGAAGGTCGCCGGGGTTGCACCCGTCGGCCCGCGCCTGGGCCGGGAGCCCTCTGGCCCGGATCGTCGGCGTGAGCCGGCCATTCGGACCCCGCGCGATCGCGTGCCAGGGTGCGTTGCGGGGCGGACCCGGTGCGGCCCTTGACGCCTGCAGGATGAGGGACTCGATCATGGGCGAGGTGCGGCCTCAGTCGGAGACAATGCGCGCCGGGGTAATCCCCCATCGTTGGATCCGGCTCGAGGATCCCTCGTCGGTCGCGGTCGTCGAATCCTACGAGACGATCATCGCCGGAGGCGGGCCCGCCGGGCTCACCGCCGCCTACGAGCTCAGCAAGCACGGACGCTCGTGCGCCGTCCTCGAGGCCGACCCCCGGATGGTCGGCGGCATCAGCCGGACCGACCAGTACAAGGGCTATCGCTTCGACATCGGCGGCCATCGCTTCTTCTCCAAGAGCAGCGAGGTCAATGCCCTCTGGCGCGAGATCCTCCACGACCAGTTCATCACCCGCGACCGCCTGAGCCGCATCTACTATGACGGCAAGTTCTTCGCCTATCCGCTCAAGCCCGTCGATGCGCTCTGGAAGCTCGGCCTCATCCGCTCGTGCCGGATCGTCGCCAGCTATCTGAAGGCCCGCGCAATGCCGATCCGCCCCGAGCGGAGCTTTGAGGACTGGGTCGTCAACCGATTCGGCCGCGTCCTGTTCGAGACCTTCTTCAAGTCGTATTCCGAGAAGGTCTGGGGCATGCCGACCAGCGCGATCTCGGCGGAATGGGCCGCGCAGCGAATCAAGGACCTCGACCTGGTCCGCGCCGTGACCTCGGCGCTGTTCGGCGGGCTGAAGTCGCGCCGCGGCGAGATCATCAAGACCCTGATCGACCGGTTCGAGTACCCCCGGCTCGGCCCGGGCCAGATGTGGGAGACGGCGCGCGACAAGGTGCGAGGGCAGGGGGGTGCCGTCCACCTCGATCGGAAAGTCGTCCGGATCGAGCACGACGGCTCGGCCGTGACGGCGATGGTCTCGGCCGACTCGCAGGGCCGGCTGACCCGCTACTCGGGCCGCCACTTCCTGTCGACCCTCCCGGTGCGCGAGCTGATCCGCGCGATGAGCCCGGCGGCTCCCGAGGAGGTCCGACTCGCCGCCGAATCGCTCAAGTACCGCGACTTCCTCACGGTCGTCCTGATCGTCAACCGCGCCGAGACCTTCCCGGACAACTGGATCTACATCCACGAGCCGGGGGTGCGCGTCGGCCGGATCCAGAACTTCAAGAACTGGTCGCCGGACCTCGTCCCGGACGCCTCGAAGACCAGCCTGGGGCTGGAATACTTCTGCTTCGAGGGGGACGACCTGTGGACCTTGAGCGATGACGAGCTCGTCCAGGTCGGCCGCCGCGAGATCGAGATGATCGGCCTGGCCCGATCCTCGGAGGTCGTCGACGGCTGCGTGGTCCGGATGCCCAAGGCTTACCCGGTCTACGACGACCACTACCAGTCGCACCTCGGCGTGATCCGCGGCTGGCTGAAGAACCTGCCCAACCTCGAGCTGGCCGGCCGCAACGGCATGCACAAGTACAACAACCAGGACCACTCGATGATGACGGCCCTGCTGGCGGCGCGCAATATCCTCGGCCTGGGCAAGTTCGACACCTGGAACGTCAACACCGACGCCGAGTACCACGAGGGCGCCCCCGAGGACGACCCGAAGGTCGGCCGCGCCGTGCCCCGGGCGATCGAGGCCCTCTGATCGGATCGCCGCCCACACCGCGGCGCGACCCTCCCCGCGACGACGCGACTCCCGTCGAGACCGCCACAAGCCGCGAGGGCGAGCCTCCCGTCGGGCCCGATATCGCCCGGGCTCGGCGGGAACCTCGGCCTCGCTGTTGCCGGTCCTCCCGCCCGATCTCGGGTTGCTCCCCGGCCGGGAACCGGAAATGATGGAGGTTGCCGCAGCCGTGGCCTGCCCGCCGTTCGCCGACCGGGTTCGCCCCCGTCGGGCCGGCGCGGCGGCCGTCCGCCCGAGAGGATGCCCCCATGACCCCGATCGTCGCCCTGACGTGCCTTGTCCTGGCGCAGGCGCCCAAGCCCGACGGCCTGGACGCCCCCGACTCCTCGGCCCCGACTCCCTCCGCCGCCGCGGTCGTCGCGTCGCTCGAGTCCGCGTTCGCCCACGCCATCGCCCGCGCCGAGCCCTCGGTGGTCGCCATCCACCGCGACAAGGCCCCCAACGTCGTCGAGACCCGTGCCGTCCGCGGCTGGAAGCCGCCCCTCGACGAGCCGCCCAGGCCGCGGTCTCGCTTTCCCGACCCGACCTCCGGCGACTTCATCTCGTTCGACTTCGGATCGGGCGTCGTCATCGGCGAGCACGGCGAGATCCTCACCCCGTTCCACGTGGTCCAGGGCGCCGTCAACCTGGTCGTCCACGCGGCCGGCGGCCAGTCCTTCCGCGCCGAGGTCATCGCCGCCGACCCCCGCGGCGACCTCGCCGTGATCGTCCCGGTCCGCGAGGACGGCACACCCGCTCCGGTGCTCCGGCCGATCCCCATCGGCGACTCGGCCCGGCTGCGCAAGGGCTCGTTCCTGATCGCCCTGGGCAACGCGTTCAACGCCGCGCACGACGACGGCAGCCCGTCGGCGAGCTGGGGCATCCTGTCCAACTTCGCCCGCAGCCTCAAGAGCAGGCTCAACGCCAGCGGCCAGCCCGTCCCCACGACACTCCAGGAGTTCCCGACGCTGCTCCAGCTCGACGCCCAGCTCAACCTCGGCATGAGCGGCGGCGCCGTGATCAACCTCAAGGGAGAGCTCGTCGGCCTGACCACCACCGCCTCCAGCCCCGAGGGCTTCGACTCGCAGGCCGGCTACGCCATCCCGATGGACCGCACCACCCGCCGCGCCATCGAGCGGCTCAAGAACGGCCAGGAGGTCGAGTACGGCCTGCTCGGCGTCGTCCCCGACGATCCCAGGAGCAACCGCGTCCGCGAGGTCAGCGCCAACTCCCCCGCGGCGCGGGGCGACCTCCAGATCAACGACGAGATCCTCGCCATCGGCGGGACGCCGGTCTCCGACTTCGCCTCGCTCATCGTGGCGGTCAACGCCTTCTCTCCGGGCGACCCGGTGAAGGTGAAGATCCGCCGCGGCGGCGCCGATCTCGAGCGGACGATCGTGCTGGGCAAGTATCCGGTCGAGGGCGAGGTCATCGCCACCAACCGGCCGAAAGCCTGGCGAGGCATCCGGGTTGATTACACCAGCTCGCGCGGCCCGCCAACGTCGGGCTCGCCGACCTGGGCATGATGCCCGGCGTGGTCGTCACCGAGGTCGAGTCGGGCTCGCCGGCCGAGGCCGCCGGCATCAAGAAGGACGTCGTGATCCTCACGGTCGACGGCCGCCCGATCCAGGGCCCCCGGGCGTTCGCCGCGGCCGTCGCCGACCGCAACGACGCCGTGGTCTTCGAGACGACCCTGGGTCCCAGGACCGTCGAGCCCGTGACCCCCGCGCCCGACCGGCCGCCGTCGGCGCCTCGGCCCGTCCTCGACCGCTAGGACCGGCGGGGCGGGACGGCCGCCGGTCCGCTCCGTACTGGTCGGGTTCCGTGCCCTCGGTCCCGGCCCTTTCCCTGCTCGCACCCGTTCGTGATTCCCCGGAATTCCCCCGACGCGACGATCTGCCCCGTGCGGCGATCGTCCGACTTCACCCGGCGGCATTCGTGCCGCCCGACCCGGCCCCGGTTGATCCTCATGAAAATCGACGAGCTCCGCGAAGCGTTCCTGGATTTCTTCGCCGCCAAGGGGTGCGTCCGCCGCCCCAGCGACGTCCTGGTGCCCAACGACCCCACCGTGCTGTTCACGCCCGCCGGCATGAACCAGTTCAAGCGCGAGTTCATGGGGCTGGGCGACCCGTCGTTCACCCGCGCCACCACCTGCCAGAAATGCCTGCGCACCGGCGACATCGAGAACGTCGGCAAGACCGCGTTCCACGAGACGTTCTTCGAGATGATGGGCAACTTCAGCTTCGGCGATTATTTCAAGCGCGAGGCCATCCACTGGGCCTGGGAGTTCCTCCGCGACACCCTCAAGCATCCCGGCCGACCGGCTGACGATCACCGTCTACCTCGACGACGACGAGGCGTATAACATCTGGCACGACGAGATCAAGGTCCCCGCCGAGCGGATCACCCGCATGGGCGAGGACGACAACTTCTGGCCGGCCGGCGCCCCGACCCACGGCCCCAACGGCGTCTGCGGGCCGTGCTCCGAGATCTTCTACCACGGCGCGGGGCCGAGGGAAGTCGAGATCTGGAACCTGGTGTTCACCCAGTTCAACCGCGTCGGCCCCGGCCAGCTCGAGCCGCTGCCCAAGAAGAACATCGATACCGGCATGGGCCTCGAGCGCGCGGCCGCCTGCCTCCAGGGCGTGTCGACGGTCTTCGAGACCGACGTGTTTCGCCCGATCGTCGCCGCCGTGGCCGAGGCATTGGGCATCGCGCTACGACCGCGAGCAGCCCGACGGCGTCCGCATCCGACGGATGGCCGACCACAGCCGCGCCCTGGCCTTCTGCATCCACGAGAACGTCCGCCCCGGCCCCGAGAAGCAGGGCTACGTCATCCGCCGCCTGCTCCGCCGCGCGGTGCTCGACGCCTACCAGATGGGCCGCCGCGACCCGTTCCTCTTCCAGATCGTCCCGGTCGTCGCCGACGCCATGGCCGGCCCGTATCCCGAGCTGAAGCAAAGCGTCTCGCGGATCCAGACGACCATCAAGCAGGAGGAGGAGCAATTCCTCCGCAACCTCGAGAACGGCCTGAAGCTGCTCTCCGAGACCTTCCAGCAAGACGGCCGCGTCGGGCTCCGACACGATCCCCGGCCGCGACGCCTTCGACCTGCACGCCACCTACGGCATCCCGATCGAGGTCGTCGAGAGCCTGGCGACCGACCGCAACCTGCGGGTCGACCGCCCCGGCTTCGACGCCGAGGTCAAGCAGCACGCCGCCATCAGCCGCGGGACGACCGAGGCCGCCGACGTCTTCGCCGCCGGCCCGCTCGACACCCTCAAGCAGGAATACCGCGCCGGCAGCGAGTTCGTCGGCTACACGACGACGAACGAGCAGGCCCGGGTGATCGGCATCCTCGAGCAGAACCGGCTGGCCGAGTCGGCCCAGGCCAACGGCGGCGCCTCGCTGGCGCTGGTGCTCGATCGGACGCCGTTCTACGGCGAGTCCGGCGGCCAGGTCGGCGACACGGGCGTCATCCGCGGCGACCGATTCACGTTCCAGCGTCAGCGATACCAAGAAGGACAGCGAATTCGTCCTGCACATCGGCCAGGTCGCCGAGGGGAAGGTGACGGTCCATGAGAAGGTCCAGGCCGAGGTCGACGCCGTCTCGCCGCGACGCGATCCGACGCGCCCACACGGCGACCCACCTGCTGCACCACGCGCCTCCGGACGATCCTGGGCCAGCACGCCCAGCAGGCCGGAAGCAAGGTCGAGCCCGACCGCCTGCGGTTCGACTTCGGCAACCCCGAGGCCGTCGGCCGCGAGCGGCTCCGCGCGATCGAGGACATGGTCAACGAGCGGATCCTCTCCGCGGCCCCGGTGAGCTGGTCGCTGATGCCGATCGAGCAGGCCAGGGCCCAGGGCGCGATGGCGCTCTTCGGCGAGAAATACCCCGACATCGTCCGCGTCGTCCAGATGGGCGACTTCTCGCGCGAGCTCTGCGGCGGCACGCACCTGGACAGCGTCGGCCAGGTGGGGCTGTTCAAGGTCGTCGGCGAGGAATCGGTCGCCGCCGGCATCCGCCGGATCACCGCGCTGACGGGCAAGGCCGCGCTCGACTACGTCCGGCAGGAGGAGGACATCCTCGCCGAGCTCGCCGGCGACCCTCCGCGTGCCGCCGGCGCAGGTCGGTCCAGCGGGTCGCGGCGCTGCTGGAGGAGGTCAAGAACCTCAAGAAGCAGGCGAGCCAGCGGCCCCGCGACGCCGGCGCCGGCCTCTCGGCCGACGACCTGCTGGCCGAGCGCCGAGGAGATCGCCGGGGCCGCCGTGATCGTCCGGGCGGTCGGCGGGATGTCGGCCGACGACATGCGGCAGCTCGTCGACGTCCTGCGCCGCAAGCGGCCCGAGCGGCTGGCGGTGCTGCTGCCGCGGCGGCCGTCGACGGCAAGGTCCAGCTCGTCGCCGGCTTCTCGAAGGACCTGGTCAGATTCCGGCCAGCACGCCGGCAACTGGCTCAAGGAAGTCGCCCCGGTCGTCGGCGGCGGCGGCGGCGGCCGGCCCGACCTCGCCCAGGCCGGCGGCAAGGTCCCCGACCAGGTCCCGGCCGCCATGGACCGAAGGCCGTCGAGGTCATCCGGGCGAGACTCGCGGGCTGAAACGCTCTTGACGCCAGCATGCTTCCTGGTACGATCGTATTTTCGCCCTGGAGCGGACGGGTCCAATCTCCGGGCAGGCGAGCCGTCTTCCCCCGGGGAGGGCGAGCCTTCCGGGCACCCGGCGACCTTGCTCCCGCTGAACGACGAACAACGGAATCTGTTGACTTCAATTGTCAGGCAAACGGCTCCATGAATTGTTATCAAGCCAAGGCCGGTGAGCTGGCGAAGCACTGGTTCGTGATCGACGCCGACGGCATGGTCGTCGGTCGCCTCGCCGCCCAGATCGCCCCCATCCTGATGGGCAAGCACCGGCCCACCTACACGCCCCACATCGACACCGGCGACTTCGTGATCGTCACGAACGTCGAGAAGGTCGTCTTCACCGGCAACAAGTGGCGGCAGAAGTCGTACCAGCGGTACAGCGGCTACCCCGGCGGCCAGAAGGAAGAGGCCGCCTGGAAGCTTCTCCAGCGCCGACCCGAGCGAATCCTCGAGCTGGCCATCCAGCGGATGATGCCGAAGAACAAGATCGGCAGCCACATGATGGACAAGCTCAAGCTGTACGTCGGGCCGAACCACCCGCACCAGGCGCAGCAGCCGACCCCGCTCGAGCCGCTCTCCGGCCGCCCGGCCCCGTCCGGCGCCGTCTACGTGCCCGAGCCGGCCCCCAGGACCAACGGCAAGGCCAGGCACGAGCCCGCCGCGAGTTCAACCGCAGTCGCCGAGCCCGAGTCGCTCGCGTCCGCGGCCCCGGTCGCATCGACACCCGTGCCCGAGCCGGCCTTGCCCGCCCCGCCTGCCGAGCCGGCCCTCGAGCCGCCGGCCCCGGCCGCGGAATCGGCCGCTCCGGAAACCGAAACACCCGCCGAGCCGGGCCAGTCCTGAACGGACCGGGCCATGCTCGCGCCGACCGCCGCGGTGACCCCGAGGAATCCGGGGTCATCCGGTCGGCCATGCGACTCGAAAGATTATCCATCCACGTCGGCACCCCAACCGGGTAGCAGTGGTGCCGGCGACAACCAGGGGCGGTGATGATGGCGACGGCAGTCGATCAGTTCATTTGGGGCACGGGGCGTCGCAAGACGTCGGTCGCCCGCGTCCGGATCCGCGAGGGCACCGGCCAGTTCATGGTGAACAAGCTGGAAGCCAACGCATATTTCCCGCTCGAGGTCCAGCAGACGGACGTCCGCGCCCCGCTGACGCTCACCGACATGGGCGCCCGGGTGGACGTATTCGTCAACGTGCGCGGCGGCGGCAAGCACAGCCAGTCGGGCGCCGTGCAGCTCGGCCTGGCGCGAGCTCTCAAGGAGTTCCGCCCCGACGTCGACTCGGCCCTCCGCGACGCCGGCTTCCTCACCCGCGACGCCCGAATGGTCGAGCGCAAAAAGTTCGGCCACAAGAAGGCTCGCAAGAGCTTCCAGTTCTCGAAGCGGTAATCCACAAGGCCAGTCGCGGCATCGCCTGACATACACCATGCTCGGCCACGGTCCAACGCCAGGGACTGTCGTCGAGCATGGTGTTTTGCGCTCGAGGCGCACCAGAATCCATTCATGGACCGAAAGTTCTGACACTGTCGAGCCTCTCAGCCGGATGCCTCGATCCAGGGGGACATGCCGATGAAACCCAGCGAGCAAGCGATTCTTGACCGCATCAAGAGGTTTGAGGAGGCGATAACCAAGGGACGGGAGTACCTGGAGAGCGGGGCCCACGCCGATTGGAACGGATTCCGGGCCAGGTTCGTCAGCAAAATGAAGGACGGCAAGATCATGCCGCCTCATAGGGACTGGGTGAAAAATGTGTTCCTTCCGCAAAGGGAGAGGGCACTGACGAAGGCGGAGAAGCTATTGGACAGGTAGAATTCTCAAGGTCGTGCATCCTGCCCGCCTGTTCTCCATCCACGGTATGAATCCGAGCAATGAAGGCCTTCCGGCCGCAACTGACGGTCAGGCGTCTCATGGTTGCGATCGCCTTTCTGGCGGCATCCTTCGGGCTTATCCGCCTGAACGCCGATAGCCCCGCCCATCGCTACCACACGGATCTGCTGGTCGATTTCCCCGCGACTCCAATTCCAGGGCCGGACGAAGACCCCCTCGCCCTCCAGGACTGGCAGGCCCGATTGGGCGAATTAACATCGCCTGCCGTGCTCGACGCGGCTTTGGACGATGGCCATCTCTCCACGCTTCCTCGTCTGTATCGTGCGGAGAACCCCCGCGCTGAGTTCCGACGTATGCTCCAGGTTCAGGGTGATCATCGCATCGGCGTGGTGCGGATCAGGATTGATGGCTACATACCCGCCGAGCCGTTTCTCGCAGCAAGGCGGCTGGCCGAAGCAATCCTCACGAAAGGGCCACGGGGTGCCCGCGTCACCCGTCCATCAGGCGCAATGCGCATGCCGCTTGCACCTGTTTCGCTCGATCAAAAGTGGAAGATTGCGGCCGCTCTGTTCGCTGTCGTTCTGGGAACGACCGCCATCCTGTCGTTCCCGTGGCCGGTCACGCGACGGTGTGGCAGCGGGTTCGGGCTGACCCGCACGGACACCGATCCGTTCGTGCGGAAGCAGGTCCCGCCTGTCCAGCCCGACGCGGGCGGACTAGAACCAGGGTCCGATCGGACCCGACGGACGACCGAGTCAGGCTCGACCGCCCGACCTACGCCGAAGACTTCATGACGACATGCATGGCTGCACGCTGTGCCCCCAAAGCCCCCTGTACCCCCCTCTGCTTTCTTCTCTCCCCCTATATATAGAATGTATCAGGTTTGCAAAAACTTAAATGCACCTATCGGCGAGGAGGGGCATTTTCTCGACGCAAGCCCTTCGGCCAGAAGCAGAAAAAATATTTGGAAATTACATAAGATTTTCCGGCGCGGCGGCGGTTTCCGTGGGTCGGTTCATATTTGGCCGGTTGTTCGTGATTTAGCGTGAATCTCAGAAGCCGCTCTTGGCGAGGCGGAAAGCCTCAAAACGGCCCATCTGGCCCGCTGGGAAGAGCTGTCGGCCCGGGCCGATGTCGGTCACGCTTCCGCCTGCACGGTCCGGCCCGCCCGATCGGATCGGAGCGGCGTCAGGCTGAAGCCTGACCTACGCGGGAGTCGGCCCGGGCCGTGGGCCGGGTCGGAGACCCGCGCCAACCGCGAACCGCCGGTCAGGCCGGAGTTGCTCCACCCCGACCCGGCGCTGTTGGCGCAACAACTGTCAACTCCACGAGATGCCGGGTGAGACAATCCCTAAAGTTTTCCCGGGGAATTGGCGAAATGGCCGGTCGAGCAGGGCTCAACGACCCGGCCGCCGCCCGTGGAGCGAGGGAACCTGGTGGTCCCGGACGTGAATTCGGACCGCGCGGCGGGCGGTGGCCGGGCCGCCGGGCAACTGCCGGGCCACGTTGAAGGCGGACGTCGCCGCCGGGGTCAATCCGCTGCTCGTGATCGTGATCGCGTACGACCGGCCGGTCTTACGCATCAGGGCGCCGGCGATCACCGCCTCGCCGCCTGTTGCCTGCGTCGCCAGGTCGCCGGCCAGCCGGTTGCGGTTGGGATTGGCGCTCAGGGCGGCCAGGACGGCCCCGTTGAATCCGGTCGCCAGGTTGCCAAAAGCGTCCTGAGCCTCGACGGCCAGCGTGAACGGCCGCCGGCGGACGATGCTTCCGTCGGGCTCCGAGATCACCACCAGCCGTGAGGCGGGGGCCGCGGACACGACGATCGGCGCCGTGGTGACCGTCGCCAGGCTTCCGGATGTTGCCTGGAGGGCGTATCCCGCCCCGGCCCGATCCAGTGCCAGCCCGGAGAACTCGGCCGAACCGTTCGCCGCGGTCGTGGTGACCGAGCCCGCCAGCGAACCGCCCGCCGGGTCCCGCAATAGAGCGGCGGTGACCGGACCGTTGAAGGTCGTCACGACGTTGCCATAAGCGTCCTCGGCCTCGACCCGGAAGCCGAACGGCTGGCCCGCGACCACGACGTCCGCCGGCTGGTCCGCGATGACGAGCTGACTGGGGGTCGCCGGCACGACCTGGACCGCGGCCGTCGAGACGGCGCTCAGCCCGCTTGCCGCAATCTTAAGAGAATCGCCGGCCGCGGCCTTGTCCAACGTCAGGCCCGAGAACGTTCCGACACCTCGGACGACCGCGACCGACGTCGGCCCCGAGATTCCACCCCCGGCCGGGCCGCCCGTCATCGAGACGCTCAGGCTTCCCGAGTATCCGGTCACGAGGTTGCCGTAAGCGTCCTCGACGCTCACGCCCAGCCCGAACCCGGCTCCGGCTGTGACGCTCGCCGGGGGCTGTGTCGTGACGATCAGCCCGGCCGGCGTCGCGGGCACGACTCCGAACGCCGAGCTCGATGTGCCCGACAGGCCGGGGCCGGTCGCGTCTACAGTGAAGCCGGTCCCGGCCTTGCCGATCGTCAGGCTCGAGTAACTCGCGACGCCGTGCACGGCCTCGACGGCCGTCCCGCCGCCGAGGTTCGCACCCGCCGGGCCGCCCGAGAGGTTCACCGCGACGTTGCCCTGGTATCCCGACACGAGGTTGCCGTAGGCGTCCTCGACCGAGACCGTCAGGCCGAAGGGGGCGCCGGCCGTCGTCGAGGCCGGCGGCTCGCCGGTGATCCTCAGTTGGGTTGGTGCCGCGGGACTCACGTCGATCGGATTCGTCGACACGACGCCCAGCCCCGATCCCGACGCCGTGATGGCGTATCCCGAGCCGGCCCGCGTGAGCCCGAGCCCCGTAAAGCTCGCCACGCCGCCGACCGCATCCACGGCATTCGGACCGCCGAGCGACGCCCCGGGCGGCCCGCCGGTCAGGGCGAGGTCCACCGGACCGTCGTAGCCGGTCGCCAGGTTGCCGTAGGCGTCCTCGATGACCACCGTCAGGCCGAAGCTATTGCCCGCCGTCGTGCTCGATGGCGGCGGCACCGTCAGGACGAGCTGCGACTGCGCGGCCGGGCTCACCGACAGGGTTGTCGTGGTCACCGGGGAGAAGCCGCCACCGGACGCCTCGATCGCGAAGCCCGCACCCGCCTGGTTGATCGTCAGCCCCGAGAACGTGGCCACTCCGCCCGAGGCCAGGACGCCGAGCGTCCCGCCCAGCACGGCGCCCGAGGGTCCGCCCATCAGCCCGAGGGTCACCTCGCCGCCGTAGCCCGTGGCCAGGTTGCCATAGGCATCTTCGACGTCCAAGGTCAGGCCAAACCCGACGCCCGCCGTCTGACCCGCGGCCGGCTCCGCGATGATCACCAGCCCAGACGCCGCGGCCGGCGTGACGGTGAAGCTGGTCGTGTTGACCGTCGTGGCGAGTCCGCTGGCGGCCGCCTGGATCTGATACCCGGTACCGGCCTGGTCGACGGTCAGTCCGGTGAAGTTCGCCACTCCGCCCTTGGCGGTCGCATCCAGAGTCCCGCCCAGGGCGGCCCCCGAGGGTCCGCCGGTCAGGCCGAGCGTCACCTCACTGCCATAGCCCGTGACCAGGTTGCCGTAGGCGTCCTCGACGTCCAGCGTCAACCCAAAGCCAATGCCCGCCGCCTGGCTCGCGGCCGGCTCGGTGACGATCACCAGCCCCGACGCGGCGGCCGGCGTGACGGCGAAGGCGGTCGTGTCAACCGAGGCCAGCCCCGGCGAGCTGGCCTGGATCTCGTAGCCGGTCGCGGCGCGGTCGATTGTCAGCCCGGAGAACGCCGCGAGGCCGCCTCCGAGGTCGGCCTGGAGCGAGCCCGCCAGGCTCGACCCGGCCGGCCCGTCCAGCAGCGAGAGCGTCACCGCGCCGGCGCTGACCGCGACGGGGTTGCCGTAGGCGTCCTGCACGCCGACCGTCAGGCCGAATCCGCTCCCGGCCACGACGCTCGAACCGGGCGCAGCGGTGACGGCCAGCGTCGAGGCCGCCGCAGGCGTGATCGCGAAGGTCGTCGTGGCGGCAGTCGGCAGCCCCGGAGCGTTGACCTGGATCGCGTATCCCGTCCCGGCCCGGTCGATCGTCAGGCCGGAGAAGGTCGCCACGCCGCCCGAGGCCGTCTCGCTCGGCGTTCCGCCGAGGGCCGCTCCCGAGGGTCCGCCGGTGAGTCCGACGGTCACCGCGCTGCCGTAGCCCGACACCAGGTTGCCGTAGGCGTCCTCGACCGAGACCGTTATCCCGAACGCGCTGCCGGCCGTCTGACTTGATGAGGGCGCCGAGCCAATGACGAGTCGAGAGGCCGACGCCGGGCTCACGACCATGGCCTGGGTCGTCACGCCCGACGGGCCGGCCGCCGAGGCGGCGATCGAGTAGCCCGAGCCCACCTCGTCGATCGTCAGGCCCGAGAAGCTCGCCACGCCGTTGACGACCACCGTCGTGAGCGTCCCGCCGAGGCTCGCGCCGGCCGGACCGCCCTTGAGGGCCAGGCTGACGTTCCCGGAATAGCCGCCGTCGAGGTTGCCATAGGCGTCCTCGACGTCGACGCTCAGCCCGAATCCGGCGCCGGCCGCGAGGCTCGTAGGCGGCTGCGTCGCGAGGGCCAGCCGGGCCGCGCCGGCCGGGACGATGTTGAACGACGAGGAGGTCGCGGAGCCCAGTCCCGAGCCCGAGAGGGTCAGGGTGTAGCCCGTGCCGGCCTGGTCGATCGTCAGCCCCGAGAACGTGGCGATACCCTGGTTAATGGTCGCGGTGAGCGTGCCGCCCAGGCTCGCGCCGCCGGGGTGCTGGCCCAGCGAGACCGTGATCGTGCCGGTCGCTCCGGTCACGAGCGAGCCGTCGGGGCTCTCGACCGCGACCGACAGTCCCAGTCCGCTGCCGGCGGTGGCCGAGGCCGGCGGCTGGGCCGTCACGACCAGATGATCGGCCATCCCGTAGAAGGCCAGGTCGGGGACCAGCCGGTTGGCGACCGGCGAGCCCAGCCCGGTCACCTGGTCGTAGCCCGGGCCGGCGGACTCGGTGCCGTTGCCGCCGCCGGTGATGTCGTGGAAGTCGGCCGCGGGCAGCGAGTAGAGCGCCGGCAAGGTCTGGGTCGAGCCGTCGAGGGTCGTGCCTCCCTCGGCGACGCGCCCCTGGTTGGCCACCGCGATCAGCGCGGCCCAAGCGGGCGCCCCGAGGCTCGTCCCGCCCATCGACTGCCATGGGCCGCCGCCGGTGTCGTCGAACGAGTCATAGACCGAGACGCCGATCGAGCGGTCCGCCTGGAAGGAGACGTCGGCGATGGTGCGCGAGCCGGTGCTCTGGGCCGCCTGCTGGTACGACGGCTCGGACTCGTAGCGCTCGTGCCGCCGCCGCTGCTCGACCATGCGGTCTCGCCCGCGTACGAGCCGCCGGCGCTCAGGGTCAAGGTCGTCCCGCCGGCCGCGACCACGTCGGGCGAATAGGCCGGGTACATCCCCGGCGACCCGCCGTCGCCCGTCGCCGCCACGAAGGTCACGCCCTGGTGGCCGGCCGGGGTGAGGAACTCGCGGTCCCAGGAACTCTCGCCCTGGAACTCCGACGAGCCCCAGCTCAGCGAGACGGTCGAGACCCCGGGCAGGCCGGCCGCGGTGCTGATCGCGCCGTAAAGGTCGCCGAAGCCGCTGGAATTGGCCTCGACCAGCACGATGTTCGCCTCGGGGGCCAGCGCGTGGGCCCACTCGACGTCCATGGCCTCCTCGTATTCCCAGTTGCCGCCGGGGCTGCCCGGGCCGGCCGGATCGGTCCCCGGCAGGCCGCCTGTCGTCCCGTACTGGTTGACCTTGGTGAAGCTCGGCGGGTCGGGCAGGCCGAACTGCTGGTCGAACATCGCGAGGTCGCTGGTGCCGAACTTCGACGACGTGCTGTTCACCAGCCCGGGGTCGTCGTAGGAGTCGACGATCGCGATGGTCTGCCCCGCGCCATTGGCGGCGAGCGAGCCGAATGCCGCCTGGTCGAACCCGTAGGCCGCGCGGATCTGCTGAGGTGTATAGCTGCTGGGCGAGCCCCCGCCGCCGTCGGGCATCACGGTCACGACCGGGCTGATCGCCAGCGAGGCGACCGACGGCGGCAACACCGGCGCCGCGGCGGTGATCGCCGGGACGAGCCGGACCTCCAGCTCCTCGCGGGCGGGGACGAGCGGTGGCCGTCGCTTGCGGCGGCCGTCGAAACGTGCGGATTCGCGAGGCGAGGCCATGCCGCTCTCTCCATAGTTGAGGCAAGGTGGGAGGGCGCGAGGATGCCCGAACGCAGGTCCCGCGAGGGGACGCGCCTGGGCGGTCCTTCCGTGTTTTGGGTCGAGTCGTCGCACGGCGATGGTCGCGCATCGCAGTGCGTGCGGTTCGGGATGAGGTGGCTCGTGGGGGTGGATGTTGCGGCGCCGCCATGGCGCACATCAGGGGACGCGACGCCGTCGGTGGCATGCCGCGTCCCCGGCTTGCGAGGAAGACCACCCTGCCTTCCCGTGTTCCGAGGGAAGTGTAGCCCATGAATCGGCGGGTGCAGTCCTTCCGGCGGTTTGCAACCGATTTCCCTTTTTTCGTCGATTTTTGAAGCGGCCTTCCCGGCGAGGCCGCCCGACGTCGTCCCCGCCGGGCCTAGCGTGTCACGGTCGGGTCATTAGCAAAAGCGCACGCGCGATCGGCTGCCGGCCGGTTCGACTTGAGGGAAAAAAGAAACTCTGCTATGACAACCGGCTATCTGGCCCGGCGGCCGGCCACGGAGGCCACGGCCGGGCGACGAGACCCCTTCCGGGCGCCGCGGCGGATGAACCGTCGCGCGGATCGGCCGCGGCCTTTCGCGGACCGAGCCGAGCGGATGACGCCTCCGCCCGGCTTCCGCGCCCGTTCCTTCGCTCGACCGATTCGATTCACCCCGCCAGCCCGGCAAGGAGGCCTCTGGCATGAACCGCCGCACGGCACTGTTCTCATCGCTGTTCCTGGGAGGCATGGTCTCGCCCCGCCTGCTGGCGCAGGACCCCGCCACCAAGTCGGGCCGCCGCACGCGTCCGGCCGCGGCCGAGGGTGTCGAACCAGGATCAGCCCGCCGACCCGGGCCTGCCCGGGGCCATGCCCCGCGTCAACGGCTTCGTCTACAAGACCTGGGACATCAAGCCCTACACCAGCATCCCGACCCACATCCAGGGTCCGCCCGAGCAGGCTCTCATCGACTGGATCCTGCTCCGCACCGAACGCTCCGAGTGGCACGGCGAGCACCCCGCGGTCCTCGCCGCCGATCGCAACCGGCTCTACGTCTACAACTCGCCCGAGGTCATCAAGAAGGTTAACGAGATCGTCGAGCGCTTCGTCCAGGCGACCAGCGACACCCTGAAGATCCGCGTGCAGTACATCGCGGCTGTCGATCCGCGGTGGCGGTACTCGGTCTATTCGCGGCTGACCTACGTCGGCGGCGGCCCGCAGGGCCAGCAGATCTGGACCATGAACTCTCGCGACGCCGCTTTCGTCCTCACCCAGATGCAGGTGCAACAGGGGTTCCGGCAACTGTCCAAGGAGAGCATCGAGGTGGTCAACGGCCAGACCACCGGGATCAAGACTTACGACGTTCGCACCTACGTCGGCGGGCTGGTCCAGGAACCCGGCGGCGCGGTGACCTTCCAGCCGCGGCCCGACAAGATCGAGGAGGGCGTGTTCCTCAAGATTAGCCCGCTGCTCAACTTCGACGGCAACGCCGTCAACGCCAAGATCGACCTGAGGGTGAATACGGTCCGGATGCTCCACCGCACCAAGGTCATCGCCCCGCGCGAGATCGGGCCGGTCGAGACCACGATCGACGTCCCCGACTCGGCCCAGACGCGACTCGAGCAGACCGTGCGGAACTGGCGGTTGGGCCAGTCGCTGATCATCTCGTGCGGCATCCACCCGGGCATCCTGGACAAGAAGACCGGGCTGTTCAACATGGCAATCCCGGGCACCTACCCGACGGCCACCGAGGTCCTGGTGTTCCTCGAGGTCGAGACGGTCGAGCGCAACACCGCCTCGCGCTCGCGCGATTCCCGCGGCCGGACCATCAGTCGAGGCCGCTCACGCCGCGACGACGAGGAAACCGCCGCCCTCGACGGCGATACCGACCGCTGAGACACGACCCGGACCGACAATTCCAGGCACGGAGCATCGCCCCATTGGGACGGTTCTCCGTGCCTTTGGCTTTGAACCAGCTGCACTCGCCGAGCTTCAGGGCGCTGCGCGAATCGGTTGCGCATACGAGCCCGACGCGCAAGCGAGTGGGTGGATCATCGCCGTGAGGATCCACTCGCTGGCGCGTCGGGCTCGTATCCCATCGATCGCCAGCGAGTGGGTGGATCATCGCCGTGAGGATCCCTCGCTGGCGCGTCGGGCTCGTACTCATTGAATCGGCCTGGCGTGCAAACCAACCGTGACGCGATTAGAGTCCAAACGGCGACTTGCCCGGATAGGCCTCGTAGGCGCCCGGCCCTTCGGGCAGGAACTCGAGGTGGCAGGCGCACATCTCGTCGCGGCTCTCGACGCCGTAGCGGACGCGACGGGGCGGCCGGTTCGGGTTCCTCGGATTATCCTCGGTGTTGTCGAAGTATGCCGCCAGGGTCAGGATCGTCCCTTTGGGCAGTCGGACCGGCCGGGCGTAGCGGTACTGGTCCTGCCAGTCGAAATCCCAGTCCTGGATCCACAGCAAGGGCCGGACGCTGCCGTCGGGCAGGGTCGCCGACAGGCGGAACTCGCGGCAGAGGTAATGCGCGTGCGGGACCACGGTGAAGAGCCGGACGTCAGTCTTCAGCCGCGCCGCCTGGATGATCGCGTGCCGCTTCGCGCCGGGCGGTATATCGATCTTGTCGGTGCAGATTGACATCCCGGCCATCCGGCGAGTCACCGGCTGGCGGGCGAAATAGAGGCCGACGCTCGAGCGGTCGAGCTCCGGCTTGCCTATCGGGTGGTAATGGATCTGCAGGACGACGTCCGACCCCGGCGGCAGCTCGCGGCCGCAGCCCTCGGGCGTGAGGCGTGGAGTCATGCCGGGCGTCCACCCGCCCAGGCCCGGATAGGGCAGCTCGAGGATCGAGCGACCCATCCAGCCGGCAAACCCGGGGCCCGGGTCGGTCCGATCGCGACGGCGTGCGTCGCCCGTCTCGTCGAGGTGAATGCGGCTATGGTGGACGATCCGGCGGTTGCCCGGGTGGAACTCGACGCCGACGAGCGTCGCCGCACGCTCCAGCGGCACCGGTAGCGCGAACGCGCGATACATGTCGAAGCCATCGGCCGGCAGGGCGAGAGGCTCGGGCATCGTCAGAACCAGGTCGGGCGTCCCAGCGCCCAGCCGTCCTGGAACTTCGGCAGCGGCGGCGGGTCGGCCGGGTCACCCTCGGCGCAGCCCGTCTCGGCCCACCGCGCCAGGGTCTCCTTCTCCAGCACGCTCAGCCGGGTCGCGTCGAGGAAGACGCCGGCCCCCGGATGTGCCTTCCAGGGCGGCATCTGGCCCGACTGCGTGACCTCGCGCAAGAAATCGGCCCGCTTCCGCGCGTCGCGGTAGCTCAGGAGCGGGAACGGCCCGACGTTCCCCGGCCGGTGGCATCGCGCAGTTGTTCCAGAGGATCGGCGCGACGTGCTTGTTGAAGGTGACCGGCTCGCCGACCTCGAGTGCGGACGCCGTGACCGGGGCGAGCGGGGTGCCATGCGCCGCCACCACCTGTTTGGCCGGCATCTCGTCGTTCAGGATTGCCTCGAGCGCGGCGCGAAGGTCGGCGCGCGTGGGCCTGGCACGCCTTTTCCCGTCCGCCGCGATCCGGTCGTCGATCGGGCCGCGGTAGATCACCTGCCCGTCCGGCAGGACGACGACGGCCGTCGGCGTCACCTCGACCCCAGCCTGCCTCACGACCCGACGCGACGGGTCGAGCATGACGGGAAACTCCGGTCGAGATTCCGCCCAGGCCCGTGCGACGTCGCTCGACGACGAGCCGGGGGTCGGATCGATCGCCAAGAAGGCGAACCCCTTCGGCCCGAAATCGCGGGCCAGCGCGTTCAGGTTATTCACCGAATCGCGGGAAGCACGGCAGTCCGGGCTGAGGACGACGAGCACGGCGGCGGAGTGGTTGGCCCACTCCGCGGCGGTGTGCATCCGGCCCTCGATGTCGCGGAGTGCGAACTCCTTCACCGGCCCCGCGCCGGGGCCGACGATCCGTTCGAAGGGCGGCTCGACCCGCGGCAGCGCCTGCATCCGGTCGACGATAAGCCAGCCGAGGCCCGCCGTGCCGACGATCGCCAGCGCGATCCGGATCGAGCGGCGGGTCCGCGAGAGCTTGCGCCGCCGTTCCGGTGGTTCCTGCCTCGAACGGCGCCACCACCGCCGGAGTCTTGCCTTCCGCTGCTGGGTTATCCAGGGCATCCCTTCCACCCTCGTTGCCGGTTCATGGGGACCGCGGGCACGCTGGGCACGCGACGACGGCGCGGGTCGGCCCACCGGCAGGAGTCGGCCGGACCGCACACCGCGATTCTGCGAGAATGGCCGACGGCGTCAACCCCGGCTTGGGGCTTCAACCGGCGGGGGTGGAGGGTCCGCCCGACGCGAGTCGCCAGTGGGCGACGGGCAGCTCGGTCGTCCCGGCGGTGGCGAGGTCGGCGAGCACGCGGCCGATCAGGCACGAGAACTTGAAGCCGTGTCCGCTGCAGGGGCTGGCCACGATCACGTCGCGTCGCATCGGCAGGAAATCCACCTGGAAGTCCTCGTCGGGGGCGACCGTGTACAGGCAGACCTCGGTGAAGCCGATCGCCGCATCGGCCAGCGCGGGGATGTGGCCGCGGAGGAACTGGCGGACCTCGGTGCGATACGCCTCGTCGATATTCGGGTCGTGGTCGTCGGGGTCAACCTCGGGCCCGCCGTGGCGGGCGGCCTTCACGCCGAGGCCCAGGAAATCGGGCATGCCGTAGAACGCCTCGTCCGCCCCAGCTCCCTTGAAGATGAACACCGGAAAACGGCCCACCTGGAACCGCGCGACGTCGGCCGGTCGGAAATAGAGCACTTGCTGCCGGGTGACGCGAACCGGCACCGGCAGGTCGGGGATCAGCCGGCGGACCCACGCCCCGGCCGCCACGATCAGCCGGTCGGCGACGATCCGCAGGTCGTCGGTCAGGACGGCTGGCCGCTTGCCGTCGAGGTCGATCCGCCGGACCGGGGTCCTGTCGAGGACCCGCGTGCGGTCGCCGCCGAGCCGGCGCGCCAGCTCGACCTGGACGGCGACGGCGCGCGACGCCGCGAGCAGGCCGGCGTCGGGCTCGAATACCACGTCCTCGTCGGCGGGCAGGACGAAGGCGGGCTGGAGCAGGTTGAAATCGCGGCCGTTGCCGTGCCAGTGCGGAACGTCCAGCTCTGCCAGGCTGGCCGCCACGCGGGCCGCGTAGTCGACGCCCGGCGGCGAGAACGACACGCCGCCGGTGCGGATATAGAGCGCCTCGGCCGCCTCGGCCTCGAGGTCGCGCCAGGCGCGGAACGCCGCAGGCATCAGCCGGGCGTACCGCGGATCGGCGTACGAGTGCCGGGTAATCCGCGCGGATCCATGCGAGCTGCCCCGGTCGTGCCCCAGCCCGAACTGCTCGACCAGCAGCACCGACTCGCCGCGGCGGGCCAGGTGATAGGCCGCCGCCGAGCCCATCGCGCCGGCGCCGATGATGACATTGCGGGCCTCAATCGTCTCCATTCGCCGATCTTCCTCTCAATGCGCGAATTCGGGGCGGTCATCGAGCTACTGGCTCGGGCCCTCCGCCCGCGATCTCGACCAGTATTCCCAGGATCTTCGCCAGGTCGCGCAGGACGTACTCGGGCAAATCGATGGAAAGAGATTGCCCCTCCAGCTTGAGGACGCGCCAGTTGGTGCCGCTGGTCACCGCACCGTAGACGGTGGGCACGGGCCTACCATCCCTCTCGTTGAAGATCTTGATCGCCACCATCTCCGCGGCGCATTGACCGAGCCCCGCATTCAGGTCTTCCCGTTTCGCCTCCACGACGGCGACGATCGGCGACTCCAGGTAGTAGAGCTTGGGCGATCTGGAGATCAGGTAGTCGCAGTAACCCGTCAGTCCTTTCGGCTCATCGACCTTCAACATAACGCCCGGCAGGACATTGATTTTCGTTCTGCTCCGACGCCTCGCCTCGAGCAAGATGGGAGAGATGATGTATTCCCGCCTGGCCTGCTCGCTGTTGATCCCCAGGGCGACCGGGACCAGGTCTTGCAGCAATTCCTGGAGCGACTCACTCGGCTCGATCGGCTCGGCGTGTGCGAACAGGTCGATCTGGTCGCTCTCGGTCAACCCGAAGGTCTGGACCGCCTTCCTGAGGTCGAAGTCGACGTAAGCCATGCTGAGCCCTCCCGCTGGTCTGAGACGCTGCCGCTTCAGGATACCCGAATCGTCGACGACCTGTCGTCTTCCGCGCCTCACAGCGCCGTCAGGAACCGCTTCACCTCCCAGCCCTCGACCTGCGCGTGGTACTCGCGCCACTCGTCCCACTTGAGCCGGAGGAACTCGTCGGCGATCGGGCCGAGGGCCTCGCGGATGACCTCGTCGGCCTCGAGCGAGCGCAGGGCCTCGGGCAGGCTCTGCGGCAGCGTTCGCACGCCGCGGCGGGCCATCGTCTCCGGGTCGGCCGTATACAGGTTCCCCAGGTTCGGCTCGCCCGGGTCGCGGCCGCGCGTCGATGCCGTCGAGCCCGGCGGCGAGATAGGCCGCCAGGCCCAGGTACGGGTTGAACGCCGACGACACCGATCGGTCCTCGACATGCCCCGGCTCGGGGACTCGCAGCATCTGCGTCCGGTTGTTGTCGCCATAGGTGATGAATGCCGGCGTCCAGGTGTACCCGGAGCGCGAGCCCGTCAGCGCCGGGCCCATCTGCAGCCGCTTGTAGCAGTTGACCGTCGGCGAATTCACGGCGCAGATCGCCGGCGCATGCTCGATCACGCCGCCGAGGAACGCGTACGCCAGCGACGACAGACCCAGCCCGCGCGGGTCGGCCTCGTCGCGGAACAGGTTGGCGTCATCGCGGACATTCGCCAGGTGGTAGTGCAGGTGGGCGCCCGAGCCGGTCCGGGTCGCGAAGGGCTTGGCCATGAACGTCGCGATCGCGCCGAACCGCCGGGCGAGCTGGCCGGTCATCATCCGGAAGAAGATCAGGCGATCGGCCGTCTCGAGCGCCTCGGCATATCGGAAATTCACCTCGTACTGCGAGTTGGCGTCCTCGTGGTCGCACTGGTAGACATTCCACCCCAGGCGGTCGAGCCCCTCGGCGAGCGTCCGGAGGAACGGCAGGGCGGCCGACAGGCCCTGGAAGTCGTAGCACGGCTTGGACAGGTCGTCCACGGCGTGCGGGTCCCAGCCGGCGAGCGAGCCATCCGGCTGGCGGACTACCAGGAAGAACTCGGGCTCGACGCCGACCTGGAATCGATATCCCCGATCGGCGGCGCGGGCGAGGACCCGCTTCAGGTTGACGCGCGGGCAATAGGGATGCGGATGGTCGTCGACAAAGAGGTCGGCCGCGAACCGGGCGACGCCGGGCTCGTGCGGCATCGGCGTGTAGCTCGACGGGTCGACGCGCGCCATCAGGTCGTGCGCGTGCGGGCCCTGGCCCATCCCCCAGACGGCACCGCCGGCGAACCCGGCGCCGTCGTCGATCACGTCCCGCAGGGCCCGGGCCGGCACCAGCTTGACCCGGGCCGAGCCGTGGATGTCGACGAACTGGACCATCAGGTGCGCGATCGCGTCGCGTTCGAACCGGCCGCGCAGGGTGGCCAGGGTCATCTCGTCGGTGCTCATGGCGTCGGGTCGGCCTCCGTCGGTCCGATCGCGTGGGATCTCGATTTCGCGGACCGGGGTGCGACCCGGCCGGTCGTGTTCGCGCGGGCGGGTCCGATTGTTGACGACAAGACCCGCCCCGGCCAGTAAAATCATCGCCTGCATGAACGATTTCCCGCCAGGCCCCGATCGGTTGTCAACGTGGGCCCGGCGAAACCATCCGGGGTTTCCATGTGCGGCATCTTCGGCTTCGTGAGCAGGCGAGCGGGTGAGTCGCAGCCGGCGGGGCGAACGGCCCTGACGATGCTGGAGGCCCTGGCCTGCCGGGGTCCCGACAGCGTGGGGGCCGCGGTGATCGGCCCGACGCCGGCGGACAGCGACGCCACCTGGACGATCCGCGTGGCCGCGGACTCGCAAGCTTTTCTCGATCGGGCTGCCGAGTTCGGCGGCGTGAAGAATCTCGATGGTGATGAAGGGGCGCCCGCCGGCGCCGTGACCCGTCGGTTCGCGCTGCGGCCATCGCCCGGCGTGACGGCCGCCGCGGTCGAAAGCGGCCTGGGAGCGCGCCGGGGCGGTACGCAGGTCCTCAGCCTCGGGCGGCGGATCGATCTGGTCAAGCAGGTGGGCGGTCCCGCCGGGCTCGAGTCGGCGTATCGGCTGTCGTCGCGACTCGGCCCGCTGGCGATCGGCCACACGCGGATGTCGACCGAGAGCCGGATCGACCTGAGCCACTCGCAGCCGTTCTGGGTGCATGGCGTCCCCGACCTGGCCACGGTGCACAACGGCCACGTCACCAACTATCACCGGCTCCGCCGCGCGTTCGAGCAGCAGGGCGCGGTCTTCTACACCGACAACGATTCCGAGGTCATCGGCGTGTACCTGCGCTCGCGGATGGAACGCGGCCGCAGCCTGCCCGAGGCGATGGCCGACTCGGTGCGCGACCTGGACGGTGCGTTCAGCTACATCGTGGCGTCGGACCGGGGGCTGGGGATCGTCCGCGACCGCTTCGGATTCAAGCCGATGATGCTGGCCGAGACCGACGACTTCGTCGCGGCGGCCACCGAGGAGATCGCCCTGCGGCGGGCGTTCCCGCGGCGATTACCGCGTGTTCGAGCCGCCACCCGCGTCGGCGCTCTTCTTCCCGCTGGCCGCCGGCTGAACGGCGAGCCGAGTCCTTCCATGAGATCCACCGGCGCCATCGACGGGGACGACCGAATCGCCCGCGGAGTCCGCGGCCATCATCGATTGCGGCGACCTGCCGAGCCGCGAGGTCAATCGCGCCGTGCGGGGGGCGATCGCGGCCGGTTCGACGCGGGTCCGCCTGCTCCGTCCCGCCGCGCGGCACAACCTGGGCGTGGCCCTGCCCGAGGGCATCGAGCTGACGATCGAGGGAAGCGCCGGCTATTACGCCGCCGGGCTCAACGACGGCGCAACGGTCCACATCCGCGGCGGCGCCGGCTGGGGGGCCGGGGAGAGCATGCGGGACGGCACGGTCGTCATCGACGGCGACGCCGGCAATGCGGTCGCGGCCTCGATCCGCGCCGGGACGGTCGTCGTCCGGGGCGATGCCTCGACCCGCGCCGGGATCGCCATGAAGGGCGGGCTGCTGCTCGTCGCCGGCAGCGTGGGGCCGATGGCCGGGTTCATGATGCAGAAGGGGATCATGATCGTCTGCGGCGACGCGGCCGACGGCGTGGCCGACAGCATGTACGCGGGGACGATCTACCTGGGTGGCCGCCATGGCGAGCTGGGTGCCGACGCCGTGTTCGAACGACCTGGGCGCCGACGAGGGCGAGTGGATCGCCGAGACGCTCGAGCGCTGGCAGGTCCCCGCGCCGCCGAACGGTTTCCGCAAGCTGGTCGCCGGCCGGCGACTGTGGAATTTCGACCGCGAACAACGGCACCTCTGGCGTGCCGCGCTGTGACCTCGTCGAGGCCAGGACCACGCCGGCGGCGGGACCGAGAATCGGCCGTTGCCGTGATCCCATCATCGCGCTTGATGATTGATTGACTTCGGCCGAGCGCGCCGCGTACATTGATGGTTCCTGGAATGACCTCCTCTCTGTCGGCGACCTTCCCCGCCCCTCCGAAACCGACATCCCACCGAAGCCTGGTGAACCCGGATTGTGCCATCCACCGGTGGATCCGAGTGGGTATCGTCGGCGAGAGAAGATAAGGGCGGAGCGATGCGGCTCACAGGACCGATGCGAGCGAGAGGCCCAGGCGAAGGAAGGACAGCGTGATGAACCTCGCCCAGTCTCTGCAAACCGTGATCAATCGCTTGACGACGGCGCAGATCGCCGGTGTGCTGAGCGTGTCGATCCTGCTGCTGGTGATCGCCTGCGGGCTGCTGCTGGGCGGTCGGCGCAAGTGGATCGGCGTGACCCTGGGTTTCGTGGCGATGCTGGCGATCGAGTCGGCGCTCATCACCGTGGACATGCAGACCGTCTCTTTCCGAGAGAACCAGAGCGTGACCGTCACGCGGCCTCGATACCGTGATCAGGTGCGGAACATCGCGCGGGCGGCGATGTTCGGCCTGCCCGGAGTATTCGGGCTGGCGGCGCTCGGCGCCTGGGCGTCGGCCCGTCGCCGGCTCCGGCTGAGCGTGCCGGGCATGATAGGTCGGCGCGGGTGCACCTGTTCCTCCACGAATACGAGCCGGCGCTCGCGGAGTTCAGCCGGGCGATCCGCATCGCCCCGTTCCTCGCCGAGGCGTACTGCGGCCGGGGCGCCGCCTACCAGGGACTCGGCGATCTCGACCGGGCGATGGCCGATTACAGCCAGGCCATCGAGTGCGACCCGAGGCTGGTGGCGGCCTACCTCCAGCGGGCCAAGGCTCGCATCCAGACCGGCGACGTCGACGGGGCACTCGCCGACCTCGACCGGGTGATGGAGATCCACCCGACCGAGCCCGAGCTCTACCTCAACCGCGGGATCTGCCTGTTCAAGAAGGGGCACGCGATCGACGCCGCCGCCGACTTCCACCGGGTGCTCAAGCTGACCAATCACTCCGACTTCGCCGAGCCCGCCAAGGACTACCTTCGCCAGATCGAGATGCCGGCGGCGCTCCGGCGGACTCCACGCCTACGCCGGCGGCCGCCGCCCTGCCACCGGTCCAATCCAACGGGGCGAGCGGATCCTGCCGAGGCTCCGGAGTCGAAGGCCGAGGATCACGTCCATTGACACGGGCCGGCGCGGTTGCGTATCGCCCGGATGATCGACGGGCCTCCCGCGGGACGATCGATCGACCGATCGGGGAAGCGACCGATGACCAGCGACGAATCGAAGACCGCTCCGGCCCGTGCCGATCGGCCACGCGACCGCCGCCGGCGACCCCTCGCCGCGCGAGACCTCGGGCACCTTCACGCCCGCGCGTCATCGAGGACATCCAGATCAAGGCCGAGCTGGCGCGCTACCGCATCCGCGGGTTCGGCTCGCTCCGACCTCGGAAGTGGGCCACCTTCGACGACCTGACCTTCATCCCGGCCACGCTCACCCGCATCCCGCTCGAAGGCTATCGCGAGGCCTGCTCGACCCGGACCGTCCTGGGCACCCGGTTCGCCTCGCAGCCCGCTCGAGCTGGAAATCCCCCTGATGGTCACGGGGATGAGCTTCGGGGCGCTCTCGCTGCACGCCAAGACGGCGCTGTCGCAGGGCGCCCGGATGGCGGGGACCTCGACCACCACCGGCGACGGCGGCATGCTCGAGCTCGAGCGCGAGGAGTCGCGGGTACTGATCTACGAGGTCCTGCCCAGCCGCTACGGCATCGACGTCCGCCACCTCCGCCAGGCCGACGCCATCGAGCTGACGATCGGCCAGGGCGCCAAGCCCGGCACCGGCGGCCTGCTGCTGGGCTCGAAGGTCTCCGAGGAGATCGCCCGGCTCCGCGACCTGCCGCCCGGGCGTCGACCAGCGCTCGCCCTGCCGGCACCCCGACTTCCTCGGCCCCGACGACCTGGTGATCAAGATCGAGGAGCTGCGCGAGGCGACCGACTATCGCGTGCCGATCTTCGTCAAGATGGGGGCCTCGCGCGTCTTCGACGACGTCCGCCTGGCCGCCAAGGCCGGGGCCGACGTGGTCGTCGTCGACGGCATGGAGGGGGGCACGGGGGCCTCGCCCGAACTGCTCCAGGAGCACACCGGCATCCCGACCCTGGCCGCCGTCTGCGAGGCCCGCGCCGCGCTCGAGGACATCGGCCTGTTCGGCAAGGTCCAGCTCGTCATCGCCGGCGGCCTGCGGCACGGCTCCGACTGCGCCAAGGCCCTGGCCCTGGGCGCCGACGCCTGCTACCTCGGCACGGCGCTCCTGATCGCGCTCGAACTGCAACAAGCCGATCTACGTCGAGGATTACCACAAGATCGGCGCCGAGCCGTATGCCTGCCACCACTGCCACACCGGCCGATGCCCGGTCGGCATCACGACGCAGGATCCGGAGCTGTCGGCGCGGCTGGAGGTCGACGCGGCCGCGGAGCGCGTCGCCAACTTCTTCCACGCGCTGGCGTCCGAGATCCAGATCCTGGCCCGCGCCTGCGGCAAGAGCGACGTCCACCACCTCGAGCCCGAGGACCTGCGTGCCCTGTCGCTCGAGGCGTCGATGATCACGGGCCTGCCGCTGGCGGGGACCAACCGCGTCTTCGGCGGCGGACCTGGCTGGAAAGAGCCCGGCGGCGGGCACTGACCCTGGCGTCGAAGTCGGTCTCCGTCGTTGGCCAGGTGTGTCCGGCGCCTCGCAGTCCCCAGGCTCACCCCTCGGTCCGGACGATCGATCGGAACCGGTCGCTCCAGTATGAGGGATCGGCGGCGATCAGCCCGAGGAAGCGTCGAGCCATGGGGCTGGGCTGCTTCTGGCCTTGGTCCCACGAGCGGACCGTCGAAAGCGAGGCTCCAAGGAAGTTTGCGAAAACCGACTGGCTAAGCCCCAGCGACTCGCGGATATCCCGAACATCCGGCGGTGTGAGGTGTGGCGGGGGCTCGACCGAGACCACCTGGCGGACCGTATACTTGGTTTCTCGTGGAATGCGGTCTCGGAGCGCGTCCCGGAAGTCGTTGAGTCCCGCGAGAACCTCACGGTCGACGTCATTGAGTTGCCGCTCCGAGTCGCGCCAGCGGCCCCGGCACCGCCCGCCCGAGTCGGGGGACTTGCGTCGCCACGACGGGAGCGGCGGGACGCAGGCCGACTGGTGACCTTCGCACGAGCCATCTTCATCTCCTTCGTTCCTGCGCCCTGGCCGCATCCTCACGAGCGATCTGCTCCAGTTGATACTCGATCTCGCGAAGCAGTTGGGCGACGAAGTTCTGGCCCGCCGTTGAGAGGTTGGCTTTCGACGAGCGGTCTGATTGAGCTCGACGCCTGCCACCGCCTTCGACGGCTTCAGCGGCCCGCGCGGCCCGCGGGCGGCGCGGAGGCTGACGAGCCGGCTGAGACTGGGCGGTCGCGGACGTACCGATCGGCCCACTCGAGCATCTCGGCGACGACGTGGCCGACCGATTCGCGGGCCCGGTAGCCGTGGCTCTCGTGCGGCAGCATCACCAGCCGCGCGGTGCCGCCGTTGCCCTGGATCGCCTGGAACATCCGCTCCGACTGGATCGGGAACGTGCCCGTGTTGTTGTCGGCCTCGCCGTGGATCAGCAGGATCGGCTCGTTGATCTTGTGCGCGTGGGCGAACGGCGAGACCCGGGTATATAGGTCGGTCGCCTCCCAGTAGCTCCGCCGCTCGGTCTGGAAGCCGAACGGCGTGAGCGTCCGGTTGTAGGCGCCGCTTCGCGCGATGCCCGCGGCGAAAAGGTCGGTGTGCGCCAGCAGGTTGGCCGTCATGAACGCGCCGTAGCTGTGCCCGCCCACGCCGACGCGGCTGAGGATCGATCACGCCCTTCCTGTCGAGCGTCTCGATCGCCGCCCGTGCCGCCGCCGAGGTCTGCTCGACATAGGTGTCGTTCATCGTCTCGGGGTCGCCCACGACCGGCATCGTCGCGTTGTCCAGCAGGGCGTAGCCATGGAGGACGAAGAACAGCTCGGACGGGCCCTGGATCGTGGGGAAGCGATAGGGCGATGTCCGCACCTGCCCGGCCGTCGCACGCGTCGTTGTACTCGCGCGGGTAGGCCCAGACGATCAGCGGCAGCCGCGTGCCTTCCTTGTAATCCGCGGGAAGGTAGAGCGTCCCCGAGAGCGGCACGCCGTCGGCCCGCTTGTAGGCGATCAGTTCCTTCCGGGCCGACGAGAGCCGGGGAGCCGGGTCGCGATAGTCGGTCAGCCGGGTGCGCTCGCCCGAGGCGAGGTCGATAGTGAACTCATTGGGCGGTTCGTCCTTGGACTCGTGCTCGATGACGACCTTGTCGCGCGATTCGCCGACGAAGCCGAGCGGCCGCTCGTAGACCCGGGGCGGACAATGGAACAGCCGGCTCCGCCGACCGGTCTTCAGGTCCATCCGGTCGAGGAACGGCCGCGAGCCCTCGGGGGACGCGCCTTCGCCGACCAGGTAGATCGCGTCGCCGTCCTGGAGGAAGGTCGTCTGGCCGTCGGGCCGGGTCGTCGTCATGGGCCGGCCCGGGTCGCCGTAAGCGTCGTTGATGCTCAGGTCGAAGATCACCTTGCGCGATCGCTCGGGCTCCGCCAGGTCCACCAGCGAGGTCGTTCGCCACCGCCGGTCGCGATCGAACTCGGTCACCAGCGCGTGATCCTTTTCCGCGAGCCATGACAGTCCCGATCAGGCGATGCGCGACCTTCAAGAGCTCGGCCGGCGCCCCGCGAACGGCGCGGCCAGCGTCATTATCCGATCGCGGTGTGCCGCCTTGGCCCGGGGGTCGCCGCCGTCGAGGGCCTCGGTCCAGACCAGCCGGGCCGGGTGGAGGGGCTGCCAGCGCACGTCCCTGGGACCCATGGGGACGCCCTGCCGGGGCACCTCGTCGCTGATGGGCAGGTTGGCGACCTCGGCGACGACCCGGCCGCCCGCATCCGACCACGAACGTCTTGCGCGAAGTACTCGTACGGCACCCGGTACGAGAACGGGGGCCGGACCGTGCTGAGCGTCAGCCATTTCTCGTCCGGGGACGCCTCGGCCCGGGTGATGAGCTGCGGGGAGCCGATCGATTCCACCTGGCCGGTCTCGACGTCGACCCGCGCGAGCTGGCTGGTGGCGAAGTGCTGGAAGAGGTCCTCATCGTGCGAGCTGGCCAGCAGGTCCGGGAACGTGGGCATCTGGCTGCGACGTCCCGCGGTCTCCTGAATGTTCGGGCCGGACGGGCGCGAGGAGCGGCGGGCGCCGGACTGCGTCCCGCGGGGATCAGGCGGGCCAGGATGTGGCGGCCGTCGCCCAGCCACGCGAAGGGGCCGGCGTCATCCTCGGCGCCCGGTGCGGTCGGCATCGCCTCGGCGAGGACGTCGTTGACGTGGACGCCGGGCACGCGATGGGCCTGGCCGGTGGCGGCCTCGGCGACCCAGAGCTCGACGCCGTCGCTGCCCGTCGATCGTGAAGGCGACCCGCTTCCCGTCGTTCGACCAACGAGGCCAGAGGATCGTCGCATCGCCGGGTACATCGATCCGCCGGGCCGGGGAGCCATCGAGCGGCCGGACCGATGAGCGACGAGAATGTCACCAGCCTTTGCGATGACCCGAGGCGCGGGTTGATCCGGACCCCCGCCAGCCGCAGGATCGGCTCGGCCAGCTCAGCGATCGACGGATAGGCCCTGACCTCGAGCAGCAGGATGGCATCTCGCGTCGGGCTCAGCACCACGCGGGGCGGCAAGGCCGCGTCGAGGACCGCCGCGATCTCCGGGGGCGGCTGCTTGTAGGACGTCTGCGCGAACGCGCCCGCCGGGGATGGCGATCGCCGCCATCGCCATCATCATCGACCACCGTCTC
Organism: uncultured Planctomycetota bacterium; assembly: GCA_963771445.1. Lineage (GTDB taxonomy): Bacteria > Planctomycetota > Planctomycetia > Isosphaerales > Isosphaeraceae > JAKAUH01. The sequence goes on from CAVYTQ010000014.1 coordinate 1,091,353, forward strand.
ATCGGGGTTGCTCCTCGTGGATGACCTTTCCCTGACTGGCTCGCTCGGCTCTGGCACGCTCGATCGCATCAAGCATAACGCCTGCTCACGACGACGACCGGCCCACCATGTTCTCGGGCTTGACCCACTCGTCGAACTGCTCGCCGGTGAGCTGGCCCGACTCGATGGCCGACTCGCGGAGCGTGATTCCCTTCGCATGCGCATTCTTGGCGATCTTGGCCGCCTTGTCGTAGCCGATGTGCGGATTGAGCGCCGTGACGAGCATCAGGGACTTGCGGAGCAGGTCGTCGATGCGGGCGCGGTTCGGCTCGATGCCCGACGGCGCAATGCTCGTTGAAGCTGACGCAGGCATCGGCGATCAGCCGGACGCTGCCCAGGAAGTTGTGGATGATCAGCGGCTTCATCACGTTCAGCTCGAAGTTGCCGAGCGCTCCGCCGAAGTTGATCGCCACGTCGTTGCCCATGACCTGCGAGGCGACCATCGTCATGGCCTCGCTCTGGGTCGGGTTGACCTTGCCCGGCATGATCGAGCTGCCCGGCTCGTTCTCGGGGATGAGGATCTCGCCCAGCCCGCTCCGCGGACCCGACGCCATCCAGCGGACGTCGTTGGCGATCTTCATCAGCGACGCCGCGAGGGTCTTGATCGCCCCGTGCGCGAACAGCAGCGGCGTCGTGACCCGACAGCGCCTCGAACTTGTTGGGCGCGGTGACGAACTCGTGACCGGTCAGCCTGGTCAGCTCGTCGGCGACGCGGACGGCGTACTCGGGATGCGCGTTGAGCCCGGTGCCGACGGCGGTGCCCCCGAGTGCCAGCTCGCCCAGGTGCGGCAGCGCCTGCTCGACGTGCCGCAGGCCGTTGTCGAGCAACTGGACCCAGCCGGAGATCTCCTGGCCGAGGGTCAGGGGGGTTGCGTCCATCAGGTGCGTGCGGCCGATCTTGACGATCGAATCGAAGGCTTCGGCCTTGTCCGCGAGCGTCTCTCGCAGCTTTTTCACCGCCGGGATCAGCCGGGATTTCACGGCCTCGACGGCCGCGACGTGCATCGCCGTGGGGAAGACGTCGTTGGACGACTGGCCCATGTTGACGTGGTCGTTCGGGTGGACCTTGCGCTGCATCCCGCGCTCGCCGCCCATCAGCTCGCTGGCGCGGTTGGCGATCACCTCGTTGACGTTCATGTTCGTCTGGGTGCCGCTGCCCGTCTGCCAGACGACCAGCGGGAACTCGCCGTCGTGCTGACCGGCGATCACCTCGTCGGCCGCCGCGATGATCGCCTGCGCCGATCGCCGGGTCCTTGAACTTCCCTAGATCGAGGTTCACCTGCGCCGAGGCCCGCTTCACCCGGGCCAGCGCATGGATCAGCTCGATCGGCATCCGGTCGGTGCCAATCTTGAAGTTCTCCAGCGAGCGCTGCGTCTGGGCACCCCAGAGCCGCTCGTCGGGGACCTCGACGTTGCCCATCGTGTCGGTTTCAGTGCGCATTTTTTTATTGGTCATTGGTCATTGGTCATTGGTCATTGGTCATTGGTCATTGGTCATTGGTCATTGGTCATTGGTCATTGGTCATTGGTCATTGGTCATTGGTCATTGGTCATTGGTCGGTGGAAGAGGGCGAATCCGGAATGCCTGCGGTGGATATCACGTCTCACGCTTAGTGACTGTCCCATAAGGTGAACAAATGGGGTGTAGCGGGCGTAATCACGGTATGAGATTGCACCCTTACCCGAGTGACCTCACCGATGACCAGTGGGCCCTGATCGAACCCCACCTGCCACCCGAACCCGGCGGCGGTCGGCCCCGCAAGACCGATCTGCGGGCGGTGGTTGACGCCGTCTTCTACCTCACCCGCACCGGCTGCCAGTGGCGGTATCTCCCCAAGGACTTCCCGCCCAAGAGCACCGTCTGGCGGTACTTCGACAAGTGGCGGCACGACGGCACCCTGGATCACATCCACGACCGGCTCCGCACGAAGGCCCGCACGGCCGAGAAGCCCTACCACCCGCGCACCTCCGCCAGCGTCTACAGCCAGTCGGTCGACGCCAGTTCCGGCGGCGAGCAGCGGGGCCGCGACAACTTCAAGAATGTGGACGGCCGCAAGCGGCATATCGTCGTGGACAGCATGGGGTTGCTGCTGGCGATCCTGGTGACCGCCGCCGACGTCGACGACGCCAGGGCGGCGGCCGAGCTGTTCGCCCGGCTGGAGGGCCAGCCGATGGGCAAGGTCGTGCGGATGTACGCCGATAACAAGTATCACAACTATGCGCTCTACGAGTGGGTGGAGACCAACGCCGACTGGGACCTGGTGATCGTGCGGAAGCCAGAGGGGACCGGGGGCTGGGTACGGCTGCCGATCCGCTGGACGGTGGAACGGACGTTCGCCTGGCTGACGAGGTGCCGGCGGCTGAGCCTGGACCGGGAGAAGACGGTCTTATCGTCGGAGGCATTCGTCAAGTTGGCCATGATCCAGTTGATGCTCAATCGGCTTGAGCCGAAGGGGACGGAGGCCGAGTTCCACTACCGGGCGGCTTCGTAAACCCACTTATGGGACAGTCACTTAGAAATAACCGATGGATCCGTCGCTCGCTACTGTCCACTGTTGACCGGGCATTGTCTCTAATGACCAATGACCAATGACCAATGACAAATTCACTTCCCGATGCAGAAGCGGCGGAAGATGCGATCGAGGATGTCATCGGTGACGACGGCGCCGACGACCTTGCCGAGCTCCTCGACGGCCAAGCGGACGTCGAAGGCGACCAACTCGTCCCCGCCTCCGGAGCGGAGGGAGGCGGAGGCTGAGCGGAGCGCCTCTTCGGCGCAGGAGGCTGCCGCGGCACCGCGCGGCCGTATTGGCGGGGGCGCTGGATTCGGAGCGGGTCGTTCCCAGCGCCTGTGCGATCGCGGCGCGTAGTGCGTCGAGTCCCGCGCCGGTGGCCGCACTGGTCGGGATCTCGGGCGAGGAAGGGGTCCCGTGCGCCGGCTCGTCGCAGCGGGTGCGGACGAAGATCGTCGGGCCTCCTGGACCGTCGGCGGCCGGCCGGGCCCCCCACGCGGCCGGCCAGCAGTCGAGCAACAGATCGGACCGGTCGGCCTGGCGGGCGCGGTGCGACTGGGCCATGGCCGCAACCGCATCGCCGGCGTCGGTGGTTTCGATGCCGGCGGTGTCGACGAGCTCGACGATCAGGCCGCCGCAGTCGCAGGGCGCCGTCAGGTAGTCGCGGGTCGTCCCGGCCTGGGGCGAGACGATCGCTCGATCCTGGCCGGCCAGGGCGTTGAAAAGCCGGCTCTTGCCGGCGTTGGGCGGGCCGACCAGGACCACGCGGAGGCGGCCGTCGGGCCGGTCGCGGTCGTGCAACTGGCGAGCCAGGGCGGCCAGTTCACCGGCGGCATCCTCCAGCTCGCCGGCAAGGACCGCGCGGCCGATCGGGTCGACGTCCGGCTCGTCGGCGAAGTCCAGGTCGGCCTCGAGATGCGCCACCACGTCGAGCAAATGGTCGCGCAGGGCGAGCAGTGGCCGGGAGAGTCCGCCGGCGAGCTGGTCGAGGGCCGCGTCGAGCCGCGCCGGGCTGTCGGCCTCGATCACGCCGAGCACGGCCTCGGCCCGTGTCAGGTCGATCCGTCCTGAGAGGAAGGCCCGCAGGGTGAACTCGCCCGGCTCGGCGTGCCGGGCCCCGGCCGCCAGGAAATGGGCGAGGACCAGGCCCATGAGCGGCGGCGAGCCGACCATGTGGACCTCGGCGAGTTCCTGGCCCGTATAGGTCCGGGGCGCCGGCCAGAGAGCCAGGTGGACCGGAAGGAGCGGGCGCAGGCCTGCGACCTTCAGGTCGCCCGCACGCAGCTCGGGATACCTCGGCGGCGGCCACGGCGTGGCGGGCTCGAAACCCTCGATCGCGATGGCCCAGGCCCGCGGACCCGACAGCCGCACGATCCCCCGCGGCGCAGGGCCCGGGGGGCTCGAAACCGCGGCGATCGTGTCATTCGGGTCGAGCAAGGCGGACATCGGCGGTCATCCTGGTCGGTCGGAGAACGCCCGGTCAATTCTGCGTGTTTCGAGCCGGCCGGTCGGTCAGTCGGTGGATCACCGGCGGGGCCAGACCCGTCCGCTCAGCGGCGGCGCGGCCGGCCCCGAGGGTCGCCCTTGTCGCGTTTGCGGGTCTCGCGCTCCTCGGACAGCTTGCGATAGGTGGAATCCTTCTGCGCCTCCTCGAGGACGCGCTCGAAGAACTTCGCGAAGCGGCCCTGCCGCTTGGCCTCGACGCCGTTGCCGCCCGACGGGCCCTTGCCGCCGCGTGGGCCGCGGCCGTCGCCATCGGATCCGCCCCGGCCGCCGGACGAGCCGGGCGGGCTGTCGGGGCCGCCTTCCTCCGTGACCGCGCCGGTCTTCTCCTTCAGGTCGGCGTGCGTGATCTTCGGCAAGAGAAGCCGCTCGCCGATCGCCCACAGGCTGCTGGTGATGAAGTAGATCCCCAGGCCCGAGGGCACCTTGTAGAACATCACCCCCATGAAAACCATCATGAACTTCATGATCTTCTGCGACTGCTCGGCCTCGGGCGTCGTTGCCGGCGGGGCGAACAGCGTGGTCTGCACCAGCATCAGCGCGACGACCAGGAAGGGCAGCAGGTTGAACCAGGGGCCGAGGTATGGCACGTCAACGGGAAACCGGAACAACATGTCGGGTGCAGCGAGGTCGCGAATCCACAGGAACGTCGCATGCCGCAGCGGGACGTGCGTGTTGATCGCCTGCCAGAGTCCGACGAAGATAGGCAACTGGATCAGGGCCGGCAGGCAGCCGCCCATCGGGTTGACGCCGTAACGCTTGTAGAGCGCGAACGTCTCCTTCGTCAGCCGCTCCTTGTCCTCCTTGTATTTCTCCTGGATGTCCTTGAGCATCGGCTGCAGGAGCTGCATCTTCTGCGCGGCGAGGGCCTGCTTGCGCCCGAGCGGGAACATCATCGCGCGGACGAGCATCGTCAGCAGGATGATCGCGATGCCGAAGTTCCCCTGCTTGCCCCCGGCCATCTTCGACACCCGCTCGGTCAGGCGATACATCATCTCGAGCGTCGGCGTGATGATGTACCGGGCGATCTCGGGAGCATAGGGGATGTACTGGTTCTTGCGGAGTGTCGCCAGGTCATCGGCGTGGTAGGGCCCGAGGGCGTCGAGGGTCTTGGGCCCGGCAAAGACCCGGTAGGTGTGCACGATCGGATGACCCGGGTCGACGGTGAGCACCCTCGAGGTCGTCACGAAGCTCACGTCCGACTTGTGCAGCGCGTCCTCGCGGCGATGCGCCTCGGCCACCGTCCGGGCATCCCATCGGTCCGCCTGCCCCTTGGGCATGGGAAAGGGCTCGACCAGGGTGGCGAAGTACTGGTTCTCGACGCCCGCATAGGCCAGCGGCAGGGTGGTGCTGTCGACCGGCTTCTCGGGAGAGGCCTTGGCCACGTCGTTGGCTGCATAGGTCTCGGCCTTGATCCGACCCTGAGTGATCTGGCCGAAGAAGAGGTCGATGAAGGTGCTGGTGTACCACTCGCCCTCAATCGGCATGCCGTGCGGCCCGCGCAGGGTGTAGGCGACCTTGCGCCTCCTTGTCCGGGCTGTCGAACCGCAGCTCGACCTCCAGGCCGTCGATGTTCTTGCCCAGGCGGAAGGTCTTGGTGACCACGACGCCGTTCGGGGCCTTGGTGCGGAAAACAATGGCTTCGCCCTCGACGGCGGCCCCCGTGGCCGGGTCGGTCACCGAGACGGGTCGGCGGATCCGCTTCTGGTCGTCGCGGACGACCTCCCAGGTCTCTCGGTCCAGCCAGTCACCGGTCTGCCGCGCGGCGAGGCCCAGCTCCTCGGCACCCGGCGCGATCGGCGCGTTTATGTCGGCGGCGTTGAGCGTCATCGTCAAGGAATCGGGCCAGGTGGCGTCGCGGTTGATCAGCCGGATCGGCCGCTTGACGGCCCGGCCGTCCTTGTACTCGGCGTCGTACCGCGACGAGGAGAGGCTTTCCAGGCCGCCGCCGAGCTGGCTCAACTGGGCATGCAGGCGATAGCCGCCCGGCGAGTGGTCCGTCTCGGACCCCAGGACCAGGTCGGTCTCCTGCTCGATCGCGATCCCGTTCTTGCCGGGCTGGTCGGCCGCCGCTTTGGCGTCCGGAGCAGCCTTGGCATCGGGTGCGGTCTTGCCGTCAGGTGCGGCCTTGGTGTCGGCCTTTGCCGCTTTGAGCTCGCCGGGCTTCGAGGCGTCGGGCCCGGCCGCGCCGGGCTTGTCCTTGGCGGCGACGACCGCGTCCTTCGCCCTGCCGTCCTTCTCCGGAGCGTCCTTCCCGGCGGGGTCGACCGCGGCGGCACCGGGCGGCGGCGCCGCCGGCTTCTTCGCCGGGTTGAGCCCGAGCCACTGCATGACGTACGGGAAGCCGATCATCCAGATGAACAGCACGAAAAACAGCAGGCGGAGGCGCTTTTGATCACTCATGATGAGGCAACCCTGGCACCGGAGCGGTTCCGGATCGGGGCAGGCGCCCAATCCGTACGTCACCGGACAGCCGGTCTGGGGAATCTCGTCGGACCCGATCACGGGCCGGGGTCGCCGACGAGGCAAGGGAACGGCCCGGATGCCCCACATCCGGGGCAGCCTTCGAGCCGAGGCGGGCAGGAGGCGATGGCGATAAACAGGGCGGGCCGGCACGGTGGCGATCGGACCGGTCGCGAGCGATCCGGCGCACGAACGCTTCGTCTCGTCGCACGGGCCTATCGCCCCTGCCGGAGTCGATCGCCCAGGAACGGCTCCAGCTCGGCGATCGAGTAAATCTTCCGGATCGTCGTCTCGAAGTCATAGGGCAGGCGTCGGTAGGTGATCTTGGGCGTTCGGACCGGCTTGAGCTCCTCGGCGTTGGTCTCCGCCGCGGCAGAACTCGCGGCCGCCCCGTCCTCCAGGCCGTCCTCGAAGATCACGTAGCAGGCCCGGTTATCACCGTCCCGCGGCTGGCCGACCGAGCCGACGTTGATCATCAACTTCCCGTCACCCAGCGAGTACTCCTGGTCGATCTCCTCGGGCGAGAAGAACTGGAAGTTCTCGGTGAAGATGCCCGGGACGTGCGTGTGCCCCTGGAAGCAGTAATGACCGACAAGCTGGAACAGCCGCTCCATCTTGCGGTGGTTGTAGATATCCTCGGGGAAAATATACTCGCTCAGCGGGTTCCTCGGAGATCCATGGACGAACAGGTACGGACCGAGCCGATGCGTTCGCCGCAACTCGCCGAGGAACTCCCATCGCTTCTCATTATTCGCCCGATCGCCCGAATTCTCCAGTTGCTCTCGGGTCCAGAAGATGGCCCGCTCGGCCCCGATATTGAATCCCTCGGGGTCGAACATCGCCCCCTGGTCGTGGTTACCCAGCAGGGTGACGGCGCAATTCTCCATCACGCGATCAATGCACTCTCGTGGATTGGGCCCGTAACCGATGATATCGCCGAGGCAGTAGATCTCGCCGATGCCCTGCGACTGGATGTCGTCGAGCACCACTTCGAGCGCTTCAAGGTTCCCGTGAATATCGCTGATCAATGCGCGGCGCACCGAGGGGAACCTCCGTCCCGAAGGCCTGGCAGCGGGTGGCCCGTTCGAACCGTTGACGTGGACCGCGAACTCGACCGCGCCTGCTTCCATTATTAATGTAGTGTGGACGACCCGTAAAGGATAGATCGAAAAGACGGTCGGTTCAAGTCCACGCTCTCATGATGCCGGGGGAAAGATGCGGGATTGCGACGCGTGCGTGCATGGGACTTTCGACGATCCGCGGCCGCGCGGGCCGCGCGGCCGTGGCGGGAAGGTCGGGCCCCGATGAATCTGCTGGCGCTGGAGACTTCCACTGATCGGGCCGCGTTGGCCCTGGAAACCGCGGTGGGGCGGGTCGTGCTGGCCGAGTCCGAGCCTGGCCGCCGGCACGGCCGCGACCTGGTCCCGCGGATCAGGGACCTGCTTGCCACCGGCGGCATTGGGCCCCGAGAGCTGGACGCGATCGCCGTCGGCGTCGGGCCGGGATCGTACACGGGGCTGCGCGTCGGGGTCACGGCGGCCAAGACCCTGGCCTATGCGACCGGTTCGGCGCTGATCGGTCTGGACAGTCTGCACGTCATCGGCCACAACGCGCCCGCCGACGCCGCGCGGATCGCCGTGATCGCCGACGCCCAGCGCGACGACCTCTACGTGGCCTGGCTGACCCGGACGGTGCCGGATACGCCTCTGGCCCCCGTCGGTCCGACGCGGATCGAGTCGCTCGCGGCCTGGTTGGCGGGGCTGGAGCCCGGCACGGTCGTCCTGGGCCCGGCCCTCGAGCTGCCGCGGATCCGGTCTGCCATCCCGGCCGAATTCCTGGCCCACGCCGGGGTGTCAAACCACCCCACCGGGCAGCATCTGCTGGACCTGGCACGCACCGCCTGGGACGCCGGGCATCGCGACGACCCCTGGCTTCTCGAACCCCGTTATCTCCGCCGCAGCGCCGCCGAGGACCAGTGGGACGCCCGCAGCCCCGCGCCGGAAGCCGCCCCTCCGCCACGATCGCCGGCACAAATGTAGGTCCGGCGAGCCAGTCCTACCGACCTGAAAGGCCCGCGGAGTCGGGCTGGACGGCCTGACGTACCGGAGACAGTTTTCGCATGCCCCAGGACGCCCAGTCTCGTACACAATCGACTTACGGACTCCAGTGGAACCGGTTCCGCATCGTCCGCGACGACGAGGACCGCGCCACGTTCCGCAACCGGACCGGCCTGTCGGCCGAGGATCTGGCCGGCAAGGCCGTGCTCGACGCGGGCTGCGGAATGGGGAGATACCTGCGGATCGCGGCCGAGTCGCGCGCCCGGCTGATCGTCGGGATCGATCTGAGCCGCGCCGTCGAGGCGGCCCGCGACGTCACCCGAGGGCTGCCAGGGGTGGCGATCGTACGCGGCGACCTGCTTCGCCCGCCGTTCGCCCCGGGAAGCCTCGACGTGATCTACTCGCTGGGCGTGCTCGATCACACGCCCGACCCCCGGCGCGCGTTCCTGGCCCTGGCGCGGCTGCTCCGCCCGGGCGGAGTGATTGCCGTCTGGGTATACCCTCGCGAGCGGCGGATCGTCGAGTCGATCATGGATGCCCAGCGCGCCGTCTCGACCCGGCTGCCGGTGGGGCTCCTCGAGCCGCTCTGCCGGATCGCGGCCCCGATCGGAAGGCTGAAGCGCCGGCTGATGGCCAGCCGGTGGCGGCCGCTTGAGCGGCTGGGCGTCGCGCTGCACCTGGCGACGATCGGCGTCTCGATGCATCCCGACCCCGAGGTCCGCGTCTGCGACACGCTGGACTGGTACGCGCCCCGCTACCTGTCGCGGCACACGCACCAGGAGGTCGCCGGCTGGTTCGCCGAGGCCGGGCTGACCGACGTCGTCGACCTCGGAAGCACCGGGGCCAACTTCCATGAAGGCCAGGGCAACGGCATCAACCTGTCGGGCCGACGCGCCCGGATGGGGTCGCGACCTGACTCTGTCGCCCCGGCCGGTCGGACGCACCCGGATCGCGGCACTCTGACGCGGGCGGGCATCGCGGATCAATCCCCGCCAGCCTGCCCCGTGCCCGTCGTCCCGCCGCCCGAGGTGATGGTCCCGCCTGAACCCTGTCCGCCGGCCGGCTTGCCGTTGATCCGGCCGCCGCCCAGGGTCTTCTTGCTGGGCTCGAAGCCGTAGGGTGAATTGGGCTTGGCGTACGCCTGCCAGAACACGGGGAATGAGCGAATATACTGGTGGCCGAACGGGTCGAGCACCTTGAAATCGTAGGTGTTGATGCCCTGGGTATTCGTCGGGGTGATCGTGAAGAACCCCTGGGCGTTCGTGGCCAGCGCCTCGCTGCCGAAGGAGTAATTGCCGAGGGTCGAATCGACCAGGACGATGCTGCCGGGGGTGGTATAGCCATCGATGGTGACGTTCTTGAGCGCCGTCTCGCCTCCCGAGTTCTTCGACCCGGGGAAGTGCAGCGCGTCGTTGGGCGAGATATTGATCGCGACCCACGCACCGCCCGGCTTGCGATCGGGCGTGATGTTGCGCTCGAGCGCCAGGGCGTCGTTCTGGTTGATGAGCCCGCTCTGGTTGTAGTCGGCCGCTGCAATGTAGTTGGGGTCGCTGGGCTTGCTGACGTAGGCCCCCGCGAACGCCTGCTCGTCGGCCAGGTTGACCTGCCCGTCGCCGTTGACGTCGCCCACCAGTGTAGTCTCGATCGTGTACTGGCCCGTGCTGAGCCCCCGCCCTTCGACGAGGATCGTGACCGGGCCGGCGTTGCCGGTCTCGAAGAAGCCCACCGATGCGTTGGCCGGCTCGCCGCCGAGCTGAGGGTTGTAATTTCGCCCTGACTGAAACGGCAGCCGCCTGCCTCCCTGCTCGACCCCAACGATGCGCGGAACGATCCCGCTACCGGCGTAGGGCTGGACGAAGATACCGAACTCGGTGGAATTCTTGCCCGGCGTGATGTTGATCGGGGCGATTGTGGCCGTCGTAGTGCTCGCGGCAGAGGGCTGGGTGGCGTTGCCCAGGCTGAGGCCGATCGTGTTGGCGGGCGGCGTGAGGCCGAAGGTGGACGCAGTCGGAGCGAGGCTGAGCGCGAGCCGGGCCTCGAGCGCCTCGAGGCGTGGCGGGATCCGGCGTCGTGCAGGGTTTTCCATCGGTGATCCTCCCTGATCACGATGCGGGGGCGAGGCGGCCGCCGGACCATGTTGACTGCGTTGTCTGTCTTTTCGGCAGGAGTCGGCCCCGTACTGCAATCCGCCCGCCCCCCTGGCGGTTCGATCAGGAACGTGGCGCGTCGCGGCCCGTCGCGGGGGCCTTGGTGTCCTGGGCCTTGGCGACGGCCTTTCCCTTGGTGTCGCCCTCGGCGCTGGGGAAGACGCCCTCCGTCGCATCGACCGGAGACCCGTCGGTGAGCGAGATGTCGGGCTGGACGACCACCGACGCGTCGGGGTCGAGGCCGCTGACGATCTCGGCGATGGTGCCATTGTCGCGTCCGACGGTGACCTCCTGGTTATACATCTTGCCGTCGCGGATGACCTCGAGCGTCCCCTTGCCCTCGCTATCGCGGCTGAGAAGTGACTTGGACGGGACGGTCAGGTGGGGTGTGGACTTTTCCAGGACGATCACGGCGCGGCCGTACATGCCATCGCGCAGGATGTGCTTGGGGTTGGGCAGGTCGACCTCTACGCGCATCGTGCGATCGTTCACGTCTTCGGACTCGGCGATCCGGCTGACCGTGCCCTTGAACACGCGGTCGGCCAGGGCATCGACGCGGATGGTTGCCTCGTCGCCCAGGTCGCAGAAGGGGACGTCTCGGTCGGGGACGGGAATCACGGTCCGCATCGTGTCATCGCGGGCGACGACGAGCATCGGCTCCTTCATTTCCTTGTCGGCCGACTGGATGAAGGCGCCTGGGTGCACGGCCTCTCCGCGGGAGATCACGACCCCCTCGTAGGGGGAGCGGATCTCGGTGTACGCCAGCCAGGTCTTCTTCTCGTCGAGGTTCGCCTCGTTGACCTTGACCTCGGCCCGGGCGCCCTCGAGGTCGGCCTTGGCCTTGGCGAGCATGGCCCGCGCCTCGGCGACCTGTGCCTTGGCGGTCGTGGTGCCGGCCCTGGCGGCCCCCTCCGCCTCGCGCGCTGCGGCCCGGCGATCCTCTTCCTCGTCCAGCAGCCGCTGCTCGACCGAGCCGGCCTTCACCAGTTGCTCGATACGGTGATACTGCTTCTCGCGGTATTCGCGGGTCGCCGTCGCGGCCCGCAACTGGGTCTGGCTCTCTTCCTCGTGTGCCAGCCGGGCGTTGATCGTCTCTTCCGCGCTGTGCACCGCGGCAATCGCCTGGTCGACGGCCGCATGGGCGCGGTTCAAAGACGCGGTCGCCTGCTGGACCGCGGCCACCAATTCCGGGACGAACAGCGAGATCAAGAGGTCGCCTTTCTTGACCCGGCTGCCGCGGTCAACGTTCAGGATCTGCACATACCCCGAGACTTTGGCGAAGAGCTGGGCGTACTCGAACGCATGGACCGTGCCCGGCTGACTGGTGTCCATCTCCATGCCGCCTCGCCGCGGTTTGACGAACTCGAGGTGGGTAGTACGATTCTTGCTCGCCTCCCCCCCATGCCTGCCGCCCGCCTGATGCTCGTTGCCCGCCGCATGCTCTCGGCCCGCGAACAAGTAGTATCCGCTGCCGGCCAGCGCCGCGATTACCACCAGGATAACGAGGCCGCGACCCAGGCCCGATCGGCCCCGGGGCGGCGTCGGCGACGACTCGGGTTGCTTCCCCTGCGGCTCGGCGGGCTGCGACTCGACCGCGACTTGATCCGTTGCCATGTCATGCTCCCCGACCCAGTCGATGAACGAGACGGAGTGATCCGGTCCAGCCGCGGGCCAGTGCCATACCGTCCGATTTCGCAGAACGATGGTCGAACCCTAGCCGTTCATAAAATCGGAATTTAGGCGGGCCCTTCGTTCGCGGGCCCGTCGTCGGGACAATTGATCAATGGCCCCGGCGTTCAAAGCATGAAGGTCAGGAGGCTCCGGGGAAAGAGGCCGGGCGGATCGAGGTGCCGGTCGGTTCGATCCCCCGCCGGTCCAAACATGACTTATTTTTCGCATTTCGGATCACATGCTGCATCCGCCGGCCGGCTCGCGATTGACCAAGTTCATGTTAGAGGGTCGGGCCAGACCCGTCAATCGGACCGAACTCCGTCCTTCCACAGGGCTCTGGTCTTACGGTCCGTTGGATCCGGTGATAAGGGAGAACCCCGCGATCGCGGGCGTGGTGGGTGGGCCTGGCACCGCATTTGGCTTATGCTCGACGAAGGTGCGGGGCCTGCGCATTTGCTCGGGACCGCCCGCACCTCGCCTCGCGGGGCGATGTCCGTCCCGTGGCCAGGGTCCTTCGATCCAGGAGCCCCGCCATGCCCCTCTCCGAATACGAGACCATCATCGTCCGGTACGTCAACGGAGTGGCGGTCGTCAACTTCCAGGGTTCGGTGGCGATGTTCGAGGCCGACAAGGTCCAGGCCGTCGGCAAGGAGTTGCTGGACCTGGTCGCCTCACGCAAGGAGCCTCGCATCGTGCTCAGCCTCGCGAATGCCCACTTCGTCTCGAGCGCGATGCTCGCCCACCTGGTCAAGCTGCACCGCAAAATCCAGGACGCCAAGGGCCGCATCCGGCTCTGCGGCCTGCGTCCGGTGATCCTGGATGCTTTCAAGGTCAGCCGTTTCGACAAGATCTTCGAGATCTACCCCGACGAGGCGGCGGCACTCAAGAAGTTCTGAGCCGGGCGAACGGAGGGGGCGGCGATCCGGCGAGGAGCGACCTCACCGCATGCGCAGTCTCCGGCCATCCGCGCTCAGGGATGCCCCAGGGCGAAGAGACGATTGCTGCTCTTGCCGTCAAGTCAGACGACGCGGCCTGACGACCATCTCTCGGAGTACCGCGGAACTCGACGCGCATCCAGGCGAAGATCCCTCGAGACCACCTGACGGTGATCAACGGCAGGCAATGCATGGGGGGACCTGGTTGAGAAGAGGCAATCCTTATGGAGCTAAGGCCGGGCCCTCCCGGACGCAAATGGAGGCGTTTAACCCTCTTTTGGGGTCTCGTCCTGCTCTGGAATAACTCGGTCTCTGCCCAGAATCCCCAGGCGGTGCCATTGGTCCAAACCGCCAGTCCGAGTGCTTCGTCGGCCTTGGGAGATGCTTCCGAGGGCGCGGACGCGACCGGCCCGAGGAAGATTGGCGCGTTGGACGCGCGGAAGGTGAGATCCGGCGTGGCGAAGGCGGTTGCGCCGTCCTCGGGGGCCGGGGCCGGGGAGTCCGTCGAGCCTGCCAGACCGGCTCCCTCGGGTGATGCACGTCTCGAGGAGCGGTTGCGGCGGATGGAAGAGGCCTACCTGCGGATGGAGGAGAGCAACCGGCGCATTCAATCGCAGTACGATCGGCTTCAGCGGCGCTACGATGATCTGTCGCGGAAGGTGAGTTTAAAGCAGCCCGCCCGGGCTAGCGGGGCCGCGGCCGCGCGCACGCTCGCTCGGGATAGTTCCCTTTCGATACCGGCCAATGCGGTCTCTGAAACCCCCGGGCGCCGGCTGGCCGATATGCTGGGCGTCGAGGACGACGGCGAGGACCAGCAGGCGCCCGTAGGTCTGCTTCCCATACTCCCAGAGGCCAACCCGGACCAGGATCCAGTCACGGGGGGGCGCCGAGGGGACCGGCGGCCGGACCGGCCTCGACCAGCAGCCCCGCAGCCTGCCGCCGGGGGGCGAAGGGATGATCGGCCGGGGCGCCGACAGCGACGACGGCACCGAGCTCCAGCCCAACCAGTCCCGCATGGACCGGATCGGTTCCGGTGCTGAGGGGACCGGCGGCCGGACCTACCCCGATCAGCAGCCCACCTTCGGCGGTTCGAGGGCCCGCGGCGAGGTCGGCGCCTACAAGCCCGAGGCCGACGGCGAGGGAGGCAAGTCGCGGTCCCCGGGGGCCCAAGACCTCAAGCCCAAGCGGCATCCGGGCAAGATCGCCTTCGGCGAGGGCCTGGAATTCACCTCCGACGATGGCGAGTTCAGGCTCCAGTTCCACAACCTGACGCAGGCCGAGTTGCGCGGCTTCGACAACCGCGACCTCGGCGTCCTCCAGGACCAGCTCTTCATCCCTCGCCAACGCCGGTATTTCGTCGGCGACCTGACCAAGAAGGTCGGGTTCTACACGGTGATCAACCGCGGCAACGGCTCGCTCGACCTCCTCGACGCCTTCATCAGCCTGCGATTCAGCAACGCGATGCGCTTGCGCATCGGCCGCATGAAGACGCCGTACTTCTACGAGTACTTCTCGATCGCCGAAGGCGACCAGATCGCCCCCGAGCGGTCGATCTGGGCCGGCAACATGGCGCTCAACCGCCAGTTAGGTTTCATGTTCCTCGGCGAGCTCTTCAAGGACAGGGTCAGCTACGCCGCCGGCCTGTACAATGGGCCGCGGCGCTCCTTCCAGGACACCAGCAGCGCCAAGGATATCATGGGCACCGTCACCTGGCGTCCCTTCCTGCTCTCCGAGCGGTTCCCGGCGCTCAACTACCTCAACCTTGGCGGCTCATTCGACGTGGGCTACCGGAATAACAACCCGCCGCAGCCGCAGTATTTCGAGGCGGCCGACGATCAGACGCCCAACAACGCCACCAGCCTGTCGCCGACGTTCCTCCACCTGAACTACAACGTCATCGAGCTGGGCGAGCGTGTCCAGTGGGGCGGGCACGCAAGCTGGTATTACGAGAGCCTCTTCCTGATGGCCGAGTACGGCGGTGCCCGCGCGGGCTACGGGCTGGCCAACGGGAACTCGTCAGTGCCGATCAACTTCGACGGCTGGCACGCCACGGCATCGTACTTCCTCACCGGCGAGACCATCACCCGCCGCGTGAACATGGTCCAGCCGAAGCGGGATCTCAACTTCGACTTCCTCGAGCCGGGCGGCAAGTTCAGCCCCGGCGCCGTCGAGGTCTTCGCTCGCTACAGCGCCATGAGTATCGAACGGAACATCTTCACGGCCGGCTTCGACGACCCGAACCTCTGGACCTACAACGTCTATGCGACCGACATCGGCCTCAACTGGTACCTGAACTTCTACACCAGGATCTACCTCGACTGGCAGCACGCCGGCTACGGCAATGAGGTCTCGGTCGCGCCCGGAAGATTCTCCTCGACGTCCGACATCTACTGGCTCCGCTTCCAGGTCTTCTTCTGATGCGAATGGGATGCGCGTGATCTCACGAGAAGCCGATGTGTTCCACTGCGGCGCACGGGCCGTCCGGACGTTATTCTCAAGGCCGGGCCGCGAACGGCTCGGCGGGGAAGACATCATCGGCCAGTCGCGCGGCGATCGCGAGGAACGCGGGGTCGTCGCGGAGGACCGCCAGCTCGGTCGAGCGTAGGAGTCTGCGCGGCGTCGCGGAAGCCCGACGCGACGGCCAGTTGCAGCAGCTCGATTCCATGGCGTGCGAGCCGGGCGCGGCGGGCGGGCGAGGCGACGGCGAGCCGAGCGGCGTCGGACGAGAGGAGTGCGGCCTCGAAGAGCGTGGGGCCGTCGCCGTGCGCCCAGGCGAGGGTGGCCTGACGCGCGGCGCGGGCCCGGGCTGTCTGGCCGAGCACCTCGTACTCTCGGGCTCGTTCAAGGTCGATGAAGGCCATGAAGGCACGGTGCGAGGGGTTCCGCGGCTGGTTGTTGATGAGCTGCTGGCAGATGCGCCCGGCTCGATCGAGGAGAGCCGGGTCGGGAGGCAGGCCATCCTCCTCGCGGAAAGCGGCCCGCCGGCAGAGGGCGTAGGACAGGACAATTTGGAGGTTGGCGGAGAGGTCGGACACTAGCTCGAGCTTGTCGCAGATGTCATAGGCCTCGGCGAAGGCCGTGCGGTACTCGGAGCGGTAGCGCGCCGGGTTTGATCCATAGGCCTCGGCGAGGTTGAAGTCGACGATTGCGATATTGCCCTGGATGTCGGCCTGCGCGAGACGACGCCGCGATTCCGGCGGGCAGCGTCGTCGAGGACCGCGCGGGCCTCTCGGTGGCATGCGATCACCTGGTCCCACTGCTTCAAGGCGGTGTAGATGTAGCTCAGCTCTTCCTCGGCGAGATAGAGTAGCATCGCGCTGCCGATGTCGGCGGGAGTCTCCTCGAGTAACGCGCGATAGGTGGCGATCGCTCGGCGGCCGGGTTCGATCGCCTTCGCATACTGCCTGGAGCCAATCAGTGCGCGCTCGAGATAAACGAGCGAGCGGGCCAGGTCAAGCCGCATGATGCGGGCCCGATCGCCGCGGTGGATCGCGTCCTCGCAGACGCGGATCGACGACCGGAACGCCGCGGCGGCCTGAATTTGCTCGCCTTCGTTGTGGAAGGAGTGGCCGATGTTGTAATGGTTCAGGGCAATCAGGTGGGCCTCGAGCAGCGGGCCGGCGGGCCGCTCGGCGGCCATCGCCTCGAGGATGGCATTTGAGCGGCGCGCATGGTCGCGAATCTCGGCGGGATTCGCCGTCTGGCCGATGAGCCGGTGGAGAATGGTGGCCAGCAGCAACCGTGATTCCGCCGAGTGCGTGCGGGCGTCGAACTCCTCGGCCAGCGCCAGGGACTTACGCCCGCTCTCGGCCGCGGCAGCGGCCTGGCCGGCGTCGAACTGGACGCGGGCCAGCGCCATGTATCCGGAGATCACCTGAATCCTGGACCGGGGGTCGTCGCCCAGCGTCCGGACCAGCTCCTCCGCCTCATGGAGCCCCTTGGCGGTCAGTGCGTGGCGATACGGTCGCGCCTCCTCGACGGTCAGGTCGCTGTCCTCGGTGAAGAGGATGCTGCGGATCGCGCTCATGGCGCGGGTACGCGCCTCGTCGGCGCGTTGGAACGCAGTCTCGGCCTGGCCTCGGGCCTGTCGGGCCTCGACGAGGGCGTCGATGGCCTTGCCCCGCTCGGCGTCGGCGCGGTCGCGCGGCCCGCGCCGAGATCCAGAGCGCGAAGAAGCCCGGAGTGCCGAGTACGCAGATCGCCGCGAGCAGTGCCGAGAGCGCGGCGAGAGCACGGTTACGCCCGGTCCAGCGGGCGAGCCGGGCGGCGGCTCGCACCGGACGCGCCAGGATCGGCCGGCCATCGAGGAACCTGCGGAGGTCGTCGGCGAGGTCGGCGGCCCGGGCGTAGCGCCAGGCCGGCTCCTTCTGCAGGCACTTCAGGCAGATCGTCTCCAGATCGCGAGCGATGTCGGGGCGGAGCCGGGTGGGTGGCACGGCCTCTGTACCGGCGACCAGCTTGATCGTCTCGACGCCGAGTCGCCAAGGAAAGGCGGGCGGCCGGTGAGCGTATGATACAGGATCGTGCCCAGCGCGTAGATGTCGGCGGCGGGGCCCACACGTCCGCTATGGCCCTCGGCCTGCTCGGGCGCCATGTAGCTCGGCGTGCCCATGACCTGGCCCGAAAAGGTCCGCGCCGAGTCGGCGTCGAGAAGCTTGGCCAGGCCGAAATCGCCCACCTTGGGCACGCCGTCCTCCGTCAGCAGGACGTTGGAGGGCTTGAGATCGCGATGGACGACACCGGCTCGGTGCGCGGCATCGATGGCCGTTGCCAGGGTCTCGACGAGTTGCGCGGCCGGCCTTGGCGCCATCGGACCAGCGGCGAGCCGGCTCGCCAGGCTGCCGCCGTCGACATATTCGAGCGAGAGGTAGGGGCCGCCGTCGTGCTCGCCGATCGCGTGGATGCCCACGATGTTCGGGTGGTGAAGCCGGGCGACGGCCCTCGCTTCGTCGAGGAACCGCTCGACCTGGTCGCGCTCGGCGTAGTGAGCCTCGGCCAGGGTCTTGATGGCCACGATCCGCCCGAGGCGCACGTCGCGTGCCCGGTAGACGACCCCCATTCCCCCGCGACCAATTCGGCCGAGCACCTCGTGGCCGGGGAACTCGGGTAATGGCGCGTCTTCCCGATCGACCGGCGGTCGCTCCGGCAATGCCATCAAGGCGTGCAGCCGCTTGCGCTTCGCGATTCGCTCCCTCAGCGCGCCGATCCATCGCGGATCGTCGCCGCACAGGGTCACCGGGTCGGGATCCTCACCCCGCGCGAATGCCTCGTCCCAGCCGATCAGCAGCTCGAGCACCGGGTCGAACTTCCAGCTCGCTTTCCGTGGCCGTGTCGCGTTCGATGCCCGACCGCGCGTCCAGACCCGTCCACGGATCCGAAGCCGCCTCTCGCTCGGTATTCGCTGCCAGAGCCACGTCGGCCGACTGCTGCATCGCCGCCTCCGCACCCTCGATCCGACATGCGACCGCCCCGGGGCTTCGGGCCGCCGCTATCCATCTGTCTGTCGGTCCGAATCCCAGGAACGCGCCGCCGCCGTCGTGACGACCCGCGTGTCTCTCCGATCAGGCGATTCCTCGCCGTGTCGAGGGCAACGACCATGCCCTCCCGTCCCAGGCCAACGAACACGACCTCTGGATCCGACTCATCATAGATGATTGCTACCAACCTGGCGAGCCGACTACTGGCGTTTTCTTCAAGTTTGTTCGGATAAGTCGGTTGATCAGCGAAAAGCGGCTCGACAAAAGGAATGAAACGGTTCGTTGGCGAACGAACGGGGGCGTCGCAGTTAGAATGCATCGGCAGCAAGAAGGTTCGTACATTGCTGCGGTTGTCGGTGGCGTCTGACCGCCAATCGGCGTCCCGTTGAGTGGCCGCCTCGCACTCGGCGCAGGGCGGAGGGTTCAGACGAGCAGTTCGTCGAGGCCATCGAGCCATTCGGCGAGTCGCTCGGTGGCGGCCACCCAGAGGTAGCTAACTTTCCGGGGGTGCAGACCGAGGAGTCGGGCGATCTCGACCTGCGGCAAGTCGGTGTAATAGTGGAGGTCGAAGACGACGCGCTGGTCGTTCGGCAGGTTCTCGACCTGACGATGGAATTCGGTGAGAAGGGCGAGGCGGCCGGGGTCGAGCGATTCGTCGGCGGGCTCGCGGTTGTCGGCGAACTCGCGTTTATTGCCGGCGGGCTCGCGCATCCGGTCGTCGGCCCGCTTCTGCCGTCCCGCCATGTCGAGCAGGACATGCCGGACCTTGTGTCGCCACGAGCCGAAGGAAGTCCTCGACGGTGGGCGGGCGGGCGGTCTGGAGCGCTCGCATCAGGCGTGCCCAGCTCTCGTCCACGACGCTCTCGAGGTCATGGCGATCGCGCAGGCCGGGGAAGTCGCGATGGAACATCGAGGAGGCGATGCGCCTCAGCCGCTGGTAGGCGCGCTCGAGCAGGACGGAGCGTGCCGCATCGTCGCCGCGGAGCAGGCGATCGATCAGTCCCTGGAGGTCCTCGGTGGTGTCGCCGGACATGTCGATGGGGCTCCTACTGCCGGGCCGACAATGGCCCCACCCCGGACGATAATCCTTACGTGCCGGCTTTCGATTCGGGACAGTCTTCGCACGCCGCAGGGCCCGGCAAGCCGAATGGACCCTGGCTGACCTTCATCGTAATCGACGCGGCCGACCCGCGGTAGCGAGCCCCCGACCGTCGTGTTGCTCCGCCGCTACAAGATGCCTGATGCCTTGGCTCATGATCCCGCCGGCAGAGGTGAAACGCCGCTCAGATTCCCCGGGTTGGTCTTCGTCACCATGGGCGAATTTGAAATCCCGGACCTTTGAGGGCCGCTCGAATCTCCATGTCCCGCGATGGTCGCTCATGCGATTCCGCCACGCTGCCGGCCCATCGAGAAGGCTGCCACAGGCAAATCGGCAGCTCGCTCGGTCGGGCGGCCTCCGTGTTTCCGAAAATCAACATCAGCCGGGATGCGATGTTACTGAGCTACGTTTCTGATGTCGGCCCGGGACGTTGATCCTGGGCCTCCTTCCCGCTCACGCCGGTGACCGCGAACCGCGACGGTCACGACGCAGGCGTGCTCCACCCCGTTGAAGTGGCACCGACCTCCTGGAGGGTCGTATGGTCTCCCTCCTGCGCTCATGCTGCGCGCGGCGATTGCGCCGCGTGCGACCGGGCCTCGAATGCGTCGAATCTCGATTCGTACCCGCATCGCTATCGCTCGTGGGCTCGCTGCCGGCAATCACGGCCGCGCCGACGATCGAGCCCGTCCCTGTCGCCGCGGCGGGCGCAGGGGTGTCGATCCAACCCGGGGCGTGGAGCCAGTCATCGCCCTGGGGTCTTGCACCGCAGCAGCTTGAGACGGCCTACGGATTCGATTCCGTGATCTTCGGCGCGGCCGGAGGGACCGGAGCGGGCCAGACGATCGCGGTCGTGGACGCCTACGATGATCCGTCGCTGGTCGATCGCGCCGCGGCGGGTTATGGGACGAGCGATCTGGCGCGGTTTGACCAGCAATATGGGCTGCCGGATCCGCCCGATTTCATCAAGGTTGACCAGTCGGGCGGAAGCGCTCTTCCGGGAGTGGATCCGACCGGGGCCGGGATGCCGGGCAACTGGGAAGAAGAGGAGGCGCTCGACGTGGAGTGGGCGCACGCGATGGCACCGGCGGCCGTGATCATCCTGGTGGAATGCAACAGCGCCAGCTCGAGCGACCTGTATCAGGGCGTCCGCACGGCAGCCTCGCTGCCGGGCGTCTCGGTGGTCTCGATGAGCTGGGGGTCGCCGGAGTATTCCGGCGAGGCCGGGTTTGATGGGGTCTTTTCGACTCCGGCGGGGCACAACGGCGTGACCTTCGTGGCGGCGACGGGCGACCAGGGCGCCCCGGGGCTGTACCCGGCCTATTCGCCGAATGTTTTGGCCGTGGGCGGAACCAGGCTGACTGTTGCCTCCGATGGAGGATATGGCGGCGAGTCGGGCTGGGCCGACGGTGGCGGCGGGATCAGCCTGTACGAGCCCGAACCGGCGTTCCAGCAGGCGGTACAGGCGATCGGTCGGCGAACGACGCCCGACGTCGCCTTCGATGCCGACCCTGCGTCCGGCGCCTCGGTGTATGACTCGTATGACGACGTCAATGGCAACGGGCCCTGGACGATGACCGGCGGGACAAGCCTGGCTACTCCGGCGTGGTCGGCACTGGTGGCGATCGCCGACCAGGGCCGGATGGCCGCGGGCGGCACGACGCTCGACGGCGCCAGCGAGGTGCTGTCGGCCCTATATGCCCTGCCGGGCGGCGATTTCCACGATGTGGCGACCGGCGGGAACGGTGTATTCCCGGCCGGGCCAGGCTACGATCAGTCGACGGGACTGGGGAGTCCGCGTGCCGGGATGATCGCCCCCGCTCTGGCGTACGATAACCTGGCGCCCTGGCTGTCGATCGACGCGAGCCCGCCGCCGGTTGTCACCGCCGGGCAGCCGTTCGCCGTGACCGTCGAGGTGCAGAATCCCGACGGGAGCCTGGATGCCGGGTTCATCGGGACGGTCACAGTCGGCCTGAACGGTGCGCCGGCCGGTGCCGCGCTGGGCGGGACCTTGACCGTATCGGCGGTCGGCGGCTACGCCACGTTCACCGGCCTGTCGCTGACGCAGGCTGACGGCTCCTACCGGATTGTGGCCGTTTCGCAGGAGGGGCCCGCGTCTGCCGTGACGGCTCCATTCAGCGTTGTTCCGGCTGCGGCCGCGCAGCTCGTGGTCGCGCCCGCCGCGAGCACTGGAGGGCTGTCGATCACCGTCGTGGACGGATTCGGCAATGTTGAGTCATCGTATTCCGGCAGCGTGACCCTTCAATGGGGACAGGGCTCCGCATCGTCGCGCAAAGGGCACCACGCTCGGCTTTCCTCCATGGCCAGCGCTGGGGTCGTCTCCTTCGCCCACATCGGGCCGGCCGCGCAGGAGCATCGACTGATCCTTCAGGCCAGTGCGGACGGGCTCACGACGTCCGCCGTGCTGGGCCGATCCGGCCGGAGCATGGTCATCGTCGGTCCGAGGAACCAGGCGAACCACGCACACGGCTCCGCCGTTCATCGGGCCTCGCGATGAGCCGGCGATCGCCGTCGTGGAAGCTCGCGCGGCATTGCAGTCCGTTTTCGTACAGGCGAAGTCCTGGTCCGTGCATTGGGGCAAGACTATGCTACGATGAGTCTCAACCAACGCTCCCGCGCGTAGGCTTCCCGGTCGCCTGCGGCGCCGTCCCGCCCGAGATCGAGCCTCCAGTGCCGTCGCTCCTGATCGCCCTGTTCAAGCCGTATGACGTCCTCTGCCAGTTCACGGACGCGGAGGGCAGGGCCACCCTCAAGGCGCTCGTACCGGTCCCGGGGATCTACCCGGTGGGCCGGCTGGATCGCGACAGCGAGGGGCTGCTGCTGCTGACCGACGACGGACCGCTGGCGCACCGGCTGACGGATCCGCGGTATGGCCATCCCCGCACGTACCTGGTGCAGGTGGAGGGAATCCCCGACGACGGGGCGCTCGAACAGCTCCGGCGCGGGCTGATCCTGAACGATGGTCCCACACTGCCGGCCGAGGCCGAGCGGCTGGCGGAAGCACCCGATCTGCCGGAGCGGTCGGTGCCGATCCGTGTCCGCAAGTCGGTGCCGACCTGCTGGCTGCGGCTGACCCTTCGCGAGGGCCGCAACCGCCAGGTCCGCCGGATGACGGCCGCCGTCGGCCACCCCACGCTTCGCCTGGTCCGGGTCGCCATCGGCCCGATCGCGCTCGGCACACTCGTCCCGGGAGAGCGGCGCGAGTTGTCCGAGGCGGAACGCCAGGACCTTCACGCCATCCGCGATCCGATCTCCGGGCCGGGACGACGGCCGCAAACTCGACGACGTCGACACTATCCGAAGCGGCGACGGTCGTGATTGGGCCGATGGCCGCGCAGATCCCTTCGCCCGACCGCCCCGTTCGGATAAACTGGAGTACAGTGAGGCCAGGGCATCCGGCATGTCCCGAGCCGGAGTGATCGGGTAGAACAGCCTCGGGATGGAAGGCGATGGTCGGGGGGACACGGGAACGATGGCCACCGCGGCGCAGGTCGGCAAGAGGTTGACGCTCGACGAGTTCCTCCGCCTGCCGGAGATCGATGAGGCTCCGTACCTGGAGTATATCGGCGGGAGGGTCGAGACGAAGATGTCGCCTCAGTTGAAGCATGGACGCCTCGAGAAGCGCCTGATGGGCCACATCGATGCCTTTGCGGAGCCACGCGAGCTGGGCGAAGCATTTCCCGATCTGCGCTGTACGTTCGCCAATCGATCGATTGTTCCCGATGTCGTCTTCTTGCTCGACGAGCACATCGAGACCGACGAACGGGACGAGATCCTCGATCCCACCCCGCACCCGCCGGACATCCACATCGAGATCATATCGCCCGATCAGTCGGTCCAGACATGCCGGGAGAGGATCATCTTCTCGACATCCAACGGCTGCCTGCTGGGATGGCTCCTCGACCCGAACCGAAGGACGGTCGAGGTGTATCGTAACGGGCGTCTCGCGGGGCGGCTAACGACGGACGGAATCCTCGATGGCGACCCCGTCCTGCCGGGCTATCGACTGCCGGTGGCCGAGATCTTCGAGTGGCTCAAGGCCCGCAAGCCGGCTCGGAAGCCGCCCGAAA
The DNA here is from genome assembly GCA_963771445.1 of uncultured Planctomycetota bacterium. Lineage (GTDB taxonomy): Bacteria > Planctomycetota > Planctomycetia > Isosphaerales > Isosphaeraceae > JAKAUH01. The sequence continues at coordinate 1,115,345 of CAVYTQ010000014.1, forward strand.
TAGGACCGAGCACTGAGGGAGGACCCGGCCGATGAGCGATCCGGCTGGATCATCGAATGGCGTCGCCATCGCCGAGAACGGCTCGATCCGACTGGTGTTCGACGCGGGCACGCTGATCGTCGAGGGCCTGAGCGAGGACGACGAGTCCCGTCCGCCGGGGGTGAGGTACGACCATCGGACGCGGCAATTCCGCGCCGAGGCGATCTGGTACCGGACGATCGTCGAGCAACTGCGGCGCGGAAGCGGGCCTATCAGGACGAGCGCCCGGGCGTACGAACCGGCCACGTGGCGGCTCCAGGTCGCCAAGCAGGCGTTCCCGCACCAGGTCGAGGGGCTGAAAGCCTGGTGGGAGGCAGGGGGCAAGGGCGTCGTCGTGTTGCCCACCGGCACTGGAAAGACGCACCTGGCCAACATGGCGATCGAGCGCGCGGGACGGCCGACACTGGTGGTCACTCCCACCATCGACCTGATGAACCAGTGGTACGACGAGCTGGTGCTGGCGTTTGGCACCGAGGTCGGCCTGCTGGGTGGTGGGTACTACGACATCCGGCCGCTGACGGTGACGACCTACGACTCGGCCTATCTGAACATGGACCGCCTGGGCAACAAGTTCGGCCTGATCGTCTTCGACGAGTGCCACCACCTGCCCGGTCCGACCTACGGCCTCGCCGCGACCAGCGCGATCGCGCCGTTCCGCCTGGGACTGACCGCGACGCCCGAGCGCGCCGACAATGCGCACACCCACCTCGACCAGTTGATCGGCCCGATCGTCTACCGACGCGAGATCACCCAGCTTCGGGGGCATTACCTTGCCGAGTACAGCATCAACACGATGTACGTCCACCTGAGCGAGGAGGAGCGGGTCCGGTACGAGCAGGCGCGCGAGCTCTATCGCGAGTTCGTGCGCATGGCGGGCATCGATATGCGGAAGCCGAACGGATGGAGCCAGTTCATCTACGTGGCGCACCGCTCTCCCGAGGGCCGCGAGGCATTTCGCGCCTACCGCGCGCAACGCGAGCTGGCGCTGGCGGCGCCGGCGAAGCTCAACCTACTCGGCAGGCTGCTCGAGCGGCACAGCGGCGACCGCGTGCTGATCTTCACCCACGATAACGCGACGGTCTACACGATCGCGCGGCAGTTCCTCGTGCCCGTCATCACCCACCAGACCAAGACCAAGGAGCGGCGCGACATCCTGCTCAAGTTCAACTCGGGCGAGTATCCGATCGTCGCCACCTCGCGGGTGCTGAACGAGGGGGTGAACGTCCCCGAGGCGAACGTCGCCGTGATCCTCTCGGGCTCGGGCTCGGTTCGCGAGCACGTCCAGCGGCTGGGGCGGGTGCTCCGCAAGTCGGGCGACAAGGAGGCGGTGCTCTACGAGGTGATCACGCGCGACACGGTCGAGGAGTTCACCTCCAACCGGCGGAGGCAGCATAGCGCCTATGACGGCAAGCCGCCGATGCCGCCGCGCGACCGGCCCGGCGCGGGCGAGACAGGTCAACCCGATCCCGACCCCCCAGAAACCCGGTAACTCCTCAACATGCTCACAGGCGACCTGGTCCGCGTGAAGTACTCGAAGCAGCGGGTGATGCCGCTGTACATCGACCGCGAGGCCTCGCACTGGCTCGAGGCGGCGGAGAGCCTGCTGTTGCTCTACCGCGAAGGGACCGGGATGACCCGCGGCGAGATCGAGGCCGAGGTTGACGAGCTGTTCGGCGGCGGCGGCAAGGCGACGCAGGTCCACCGCGGCCTGGCCAAGGTCCTCGAGGACCGTGCCGAGTTCGAGGTCGTGGCCGACATCCCGCCCGACGAGGTCCGCGAGAAGGTCTTCACCGCGGCGGCCGGATACCGGCGCCGGCTGCTCGCCGAGGCGCCCTCTCCCGCCCATCGCCCCCGGTTCGACCGCGAGGCCGTGCTCGGAGAGGTTGCCCGCGAGCTGTCCGTCGCGCCCGAGATCCTGCTCAACGCGCTTTTCGCCGACCTTCGCGACGAGAACCGCCTGCTCCGGTTCGAGGACATCACGGCGCAGCGGCTGATCGACCGGTACAACGTCGCGCTGGCTCAGGCAGTTCTCTTGCGCTCGGTACTGGTCCGCGCCGAGGTCCGCAACGAACGACCCGCGCGCTATCGCCAGCTCTTCCGTCGGCTCAAGTTTCACCGGCTGCTCTACCGCGTGGAGGGGTCGATGCGCGACGGCTATATCTTCCACATCGACGGACCTCTCAGCCTCTTCAGCGCCACGACGAAATACGGCCTTCAGGTCGCCTGGTTCCTGCCGGCCCTGCTGCAATGCGAGGACTTTCGCCTCGACGCCGAGCTGCGCTGGGGGCCGAAGCGCGAGCCGCGGAGCTTCCATCTTGAGGCGAGCGACGGCCTGGTCACGCACCAGGCGGACACCGGCACATTTGCCCCGGCCGAGATGTCCGCCTTCGTCGAGCGGTTCCGCCAGGTCGCGCCCGACTGGGAGCTCTCCGAGAGCACCGATGTCCTCGAGCTCGGCGCGAGGGCGTCTGGGTGCCCGACTACAAGCTGGTGCACAAGGCGACCGGGACCGACGTGCTGCTCGAGGTCGTCGGGTTCTGGAAAAAGACGAGCCTTGAGCGCTTGCTCCGGCTGCTGCCGTCGCACGGCCCCCCGCGATTCATCCTGGCGATCTCCGACCGGCTCAAGGTTGACGAGGAGGCCCTCCACGAGGTGAAAGGGCCGATCCTCCGCTTCAAGGAGATCCCCAACGCGTCCGAGCTGAACGTTCTGCTTGCACAGTTCGTTGGCCCGCGTTCCGGGTCCGGTACGCCGTTGTTCGAATGAACCCGGACTCGTCCCCGTTCCTCCGCCACCTTCCCGCCGTTAGACTGAAGCCGGCGCGGCCGCCCCGGCGGCCCGCGAGGACGATCACAGCACGGCGCGGGGGAATGACCGATGAATCGACGCGACCGACGACGTAACGCCTTGACGCTCGCCTTGACCCTCTTGCTGGTCGCACCCGCCCTCGCGGCCGATCCCTGGGTGGTCTACGAGGGCACCGAGGGGCCCGGGAAGGGAAAACGCGTCGTCCTGATCAGCGGCGATGAGGAATACCGCTCGGAGGAGGCACTGCCGCAACTGGGCAAGATCCTCGCCCGGCGGCACGGCTTCACCTGCACCGTGCTGTTCGCGATCGGCGAGGACGGCTCGATCGACCCTGACAAGGGGGACAACATCCCCGGGCTCGAGGCCCTGCGGTCGGCCGACCTGATGATCATCGCCACGCGGTTCCGCAACCTGCCCGACGACCAGATGAAGGAAATAGTCGACTACGTCGAGTCGGGCCGGCCGATCATCGGCATGCGGACGGCGACGCACGCCTTCAACCTCAAGAGCCGAACCTACGCCCGCTATTCGTGGAACAACAACGAGTGGAAGGGCGGCTTCGGCCGGCAAGTGCTCGGCGAGACCTGGGTGAGCCACCACGGCAACCACGGCAGGGAGAGCACCCGCGGGATCATCGCCCCAGGCGCCCGCGAGCACCCGATCGTCCGAGGCATCAAGGACGGCGACATCTGGGGCCCGACCGACGTCTACGAGGCCCACCCGCCGGCCGACGCGACAGTGCTGGTACTCGGCCAGGTCCTCAAGGGCATGAAGCCGACCGACCCGCCGGTCGAGGGGAAGAAGAACAACCCGATGATGGCCGTGGCCTGGGCCAGGAGTTACACGGGTTCGCAAGGCAAGGCGGCTCGGATCGTCAACACCACGATGGGCGCCGCCACCGATCTTGAGATCGAAGGCACGCGACGGCTGCTCGTGAACGCCGCCTACTGGGCCGTCGGACTCGAGGACAGGATCAGTGATCACGCGGACGTGGCCCTCGTCGGCGAATATCACCCGCTCCCCTTCGGGTTCCGCGGGGCGAAGAAGGGCGTCCGGCCCGAGGAGCACGCGCTCGCCCGCTAGGCGGCTTCGGTGCGGAACAGGCGATCGTCATCCCGCCACCCCATTGGGGCCATCGCATGATCTCACCCAGCGAACGCGAAGCGTCACCCTCGAAAGTCGCCCTCGGCCGGTGGCGGATCCCAATGCCCCTGGCGGTCGCCTCACTTTTTGGTATCGCTACGGTCGCGCTGCGGCTGGAGGGCCGCCGCTGGTGGTGCCGCTGCGGCCGGTGGACCCCATGGATGGGCGATATCTGGGGACCGCACACTTCGCAGCACCTGTTCGACCCCTATAGCTTCACGCACGTCGAGCACGGGCTGATCATTTACGCGATCCTCCATCCGCTGTCCCGATGGCTGGGCCCGTTACAGCGGACAGCCCTCGCGCTGTCCGCCGAGACGCTCTGGGAGATCGTCGAGAATACCCAGCCCGTGATTAACAACTACCGCAAGGCAGCCCTGGCGCGGGGATACGAGGGAGACAGTGTGGCGAACTCGCTGGGGGATATTGCTTCCTGCGGCTTCGGGCTTTTCCTCGCCCGACGACTACCGGTGTGCTGGTCGATCGCGTTGTTCGTCGGCATGGAGATCGCCCTTGTAATCTTCTATCGCGACAACCTCATCCTCAACATCACCATGCAATTCGTACCTCTGAAGGCCGTCCAGGATTGGCAGATGTCGCGCTAGGGGCCTTCGAATGCAACGGAAAGGGTCCTTCTTACTTCCCTTCAATCCCCGCACGTCACCGAAATCACGCCCTCCCACCCCTCTTGTCCGGTCCAGCCGATCGGACGCGAACACCCGACCCCGTTGCTTTCCAGGATCGTCACAAGGAGCCCACTCGGAACTGTCGATGACCCATGGACGGGCGTCGTGCGCGTTGGCAATCCATGGCTCCTGGAGGGGATTCGATGTTCTCGCGGCTGCTCCTGGTCAGCGTCGTTGGGGTGCTGGGATGCTCGCTTCCGGAGGGAGTCGATTGGGGAGTCGTGTCAGGCTGGGCGAGGTCGGCGACAGCGACGGTGATGTCCTCCGACCATCGTGAGTCGGTTCGGTTCGAGCCGATCGAAGTGGATGATGGCTCGATCAACCGTCTCGCCGACGAGCTGAACCGTCGTTCCGAGGGCCTGAATCTGCAAATGGAAGTGGCTGTGACGGTCGCGCCCGGCGCCGATCGCGCGACGGCTGATCGCGACCGGGCCGTCGAGAGCCTGTTCGCGGCCAACGAGGTCTGGAACGAGTCCGGGGATGAAGTGGAGCGGCTGTTCGCCGACAACCGGGTCTGGACCGATCCGGAGGCCCGGAGCACGGCGCCAACTCGCGAGGACCGCCCGGACTTCGACCCGATTGCCGTCGCCAACGAGACGCCGAGCCTGGCCGACGAGCTGAACCGCGCCGCGGAAGGCTTGGATATCCATCCGGCCTCGATCGCCGTGGCCTCGCGTCGGCCGCACTTCGAGCCGATTCCGGTTGCGGACTCGCCGTCTAGCCTTGTGGACAGCCTGAACCGAGATTCGGAGGGACTCGCCGCCGATCGCCAGGAGGCCCCGCAGGTCTCGACCGCGCTGCGGCTCACACGCGACGCCGCGCTGGCCTGGATGAACGTGCTCACAAAGGACATCCCCGTCTCGACCACTTCGCATTAGAGCGCCGAACGGTTGGATGGCGTACAATGGGACGATCCCGCCGATACGAGTGGATCCTTGAGCCGACAGGCTACCCACTCGCTGGCGCGTCGGGCTCGTATGAGCAACGCAACCGCGAGGCGCTCCAGGTCCTCGTCACCACATGACAAGGCGACGACCCGCCTGACGGGCGAGGTCGCGTCCCGGCCGGCTCCGAGCCGATCGGGACGCGACCTCGCCCGTTCGCAGCTTGGGGAAGACTGCGGTCTACCGTCCCGGTGGCACCGCCGATCGAACGACGGTTCCCCCCCGAGCGGACGGTCGGCCTTGGAATCGCGGAGGGCTCGACGGAGTGGAGGCCGGGCCGGACGAATTGGCCGTGTCCTCGGCTCTGGACGCGTGCCCTCCACCGGGACACAATGGACGATCCACGGCTGGCCAACGACCTTGGAGCCAGATAACTTGGGTCGTCGCCGCCTCGGCATCGTCCCTCGTCGGCGCCCGCCGTACGGGCGATCCGGCCGCACCAACCAGGAGCTTCCCACGATGTGGCATCGCCAAGCATCCAACCGGTCGACCGCCGTCCGGCTCGGCCTGATTCTGGGGTTGGTCGGGCTCTTGCTTTGGCCCGCCACCGCGCCCGCGCAGGTCAGCGCCGAGGAATCCGCCCGGAAGCTCAAGCCGGCCGATGGGCTCGAGGCGACCCTGTGGGCCGCAGAGCCGATGCTCAGCAACCCCACCAATATCGACGTCGATTCCCGCGGCCGCGTCTGGGTTGCCGAGGGTCTTAATTATCGCCTGACCCGCGGCGGCAACCGCAAATTCCACCGCGTCGACGAGGCCGACCGGATCAAGATCCTCGAGGACACCGACGGTGACGGCAAGGCCGACAAGGTCACGGTGTTCGCCGATCGCATCTTCCCCGTGCCGATGGGCATCGCCGTCGAGGAGCACTACGACAAGGCCGGCAAGTACACCGGTTGCAAGGTCTTTGTGGGCAATAGTCCCGACCTCCTCGTGCTTGAAGACACCGACGGCGACGACAAGGCCGACAAGCGTTATCCGCTCCTGACCGGCTTCGGCGGGGTAGACTCGGACCACGGCGTGCACGGCATGTTCCTGGGCTTCGACGGCAAGCTGTACTTCAGCCATGGCGACGGCTGCTGCTCGGTGCAGCACGACCATTCCGAGCGACAGCAGAACTTCGATGTCGTCGACAAGGGTGGCCGGCACGTGTGGACCGACCAGCTCGCCAATACTCTGAGAGTCAACCGCGACGGCACCGAGTTCGAGATCATCTGCGACCGCCAGCGGAATAACTACGAGACCTGCCAGAACTCGTTCGGCATCGGCTTCACCAGCGACAACGACGACGACGGCAACCGCGGCTGTCGCGTCATCTGGACGATGGACGGCGGCCATTACGGCTATAGGACGCCGGGCAGCCCTCGCCACTGGGGCGAAGAAGTGCCCGGGAATTTGCCCAAGCTCGTCGGCACGGGAAATGGTAGCCCATGCGGGATCATGGTCTATGAGGGCGAGCTGCTGCCGGCCGAGTATCACGGCGGTGTCTTCGAGGTTGACGCCGGCAGCCGTCAGGTCAACTTTTTCCCGATCAGCCGCCACGGTGCTTCATACCGTACGAACTATAAGGTGTTGCTGGGCAGCGAAGATCCGTGGTTCCGGCCAGTCGATGCGTGTTCCGCGCCGGATGGCTCGGTCTTTGTCGCCGACTGGTACGACGCGGGCGTCGGCGGGCATGCCTTCAGCGACCAGACGACAGGGCGGATCTATCGCGTGGCGCCGAAGGGTCACAAGAGCACGAAGCCCAGGCCGGACTTCGAATCGTTCCATGGACTGACCGTCGCACTTGGATCGCCGAACATCGCCACCGCCGATGCCGCTCGACGGCAGCTCATCGAGCGTGCGAGTTTCAGGCGTGGGGAAGTGGACCAAAATATCCCCGGCGAATTCTGGTCGCTGATGGACCTATACCGTTCCTCCAAGAGGGACATCGACCGGGCGCGGATTCTCTGGGTTCTTGATGGAAGTCCTACGTTCTCAGCGACGGCCCTCAAGGATTCCGACCCGCGCTTCCGAGAGCTAGGCGTCCGGATGCTGGGCCGCGACTGCCGGGACAACGGCCATGTCGCCCTGAAATACGATCAGTCCAAGACGCCTCCTGCGCCCGGCCGAGGTGAATCTGAAAACCCTACTCCCGGTGGCCGAGGATCCCGACGCGGGCGTGCGCCGCGAGCTGATCCTGGCGTTCCGCAACCTGCCGACCGACATGGTCGGCGAGGCCCTGCGCAAACTCACCGCGTCGTGGGACGGCCAGGACCGCTGGTACCTCGAGGCCCTCGGCCTGGCGCTCGAGAAGCGCGAGCCCGCCTTCATCGCCAGGCTGTTCGACGGCTCGCTCTATGGCGACCTGGACCTCGAGCGATCGGGCAAGGACTCGAAGGTCGCGCTGCCGCCGTACTTCCCGGTCGACCGCAACGAGGCCTACATCGCCGAGGGGACGCCCGACCTGCCGGCCTCATCGCTGAGCAAATACCTGGGCCTGGCCTGGCGGCTGCACCGCAAGGAGTCGCTGCCTCTGCTCGAGAGGGTCTTCCCGTACCTACGTACGACCGAACTCCAGCAGGCGGCCGACGACATCCTCGAAGGGATGAAGGACCCCGCGGTGGCCGAAGTGATCGCCAACCTGGTGCGCCGGGTCGACGACCCGCTTCGGCGCAACGGGCTGTACTCGATGCTGGCGCGGCGGCTTTCGGGAGAGTGGAGCGAGGCGCGGAATCGCCCGTGGATGATCCAGCTCATCGGCGATGCCCTGAAGCAACCGAGCTTGCGTGTCCAGGGAATCGAGATGGCGGCCGCCACGAAGGACGGTCGTTATCGAGGGGCGCTCGAGGGATTCGCCCGCGACACGAAGCTCCCCATCGAGGCACGAGTGGCTGCCGTGGAGGGACTCGGCTCGTTCAACATCACGCCCAATCGAGTGCCCGAGCAGCTCGTGGCCGCCGTGCGGGGCAAGACTAGCTCCGACCCCGTGGCCGAGGCCGCCGTGCGAGTGATGGCGCAACACTCCGGGGCCTCTGGCCGCCTGGCGGACATCGTCACGGCACGCGACTACCCGCTCGGCCTGCGACGTGAGGCGATGCGTGGCATGGCATCGCTTCAGGACGGCGGATACCGCCTCATCGAGCTTGCGAAGGCCGGTAAGCTGCCGCAGGATCTCAGGAACGATGCGACAGCCCTCCTTTATGCCTCTCCGGTCCACGGCGTCCGCGACGCCGCGGCCAGGATCTTGCCACTCCCCAGGATGGCCGGCGGCCGCACGCTGCCCCCCATCGGCGAGCTAATGCGGCGCGAGGGGAACGCCGACCGGGGCCGCCAGGTCTTCTTCCGCGAGGGAGCAACCGCCTGCGCGACCTGTCACCGCGTGCAGGGGATCGGCCACTGGGTCGGCCCGGACCTCTCGACGATCGGGGTCAAGTACGGCCGCGACGAGCTGATCCGTTCGATCCTCAGCCCGAGCGCGGCGATCGGCTACAACTTCCGATCGGTCGTCGTCGCACTGGCCGACGGCCGCGTCATCACGGGCCTGCCCGTCGAGGAGACCTCGGGGCGGCTGGTGCTCAAGACGTCCGCCGGCGAGCGTGTCGTCATCCCGACCGGGTCGATCGAGGATCGGCACACCAGCGACGTCTCGCTCATGCCCGACGGCCTGGCGCAGACGCTCACCGACGGCGAGCTCGTAGATCTGATCGCCTATCTGGCGACCTTGCGGCAGCCCGTCGCCGTGGTCGGCCAGTATCACGTCCTTGGACCGCTGGAAGGGTCGGCGAACGCCGCGCGAATCGAGACGGCAGGTTCGGTCAACCTCGATGCCACGACCGACGACGGCCACGGCCATCAGCTCGCCTGGCGCAGGGTCAACGCCAACGCCGAGGGCATGATCGATCTGGCCGCCCTGTCCGGCGGAGAGTCGAAGGGCGGAACATACGCCTACCTGTCCGTCCCGGTGATCTCGCCGGTTGCGCAGAAGGCCCGCCTGGTGATCGACACGCCCGCCGAGGCGTCGGCCTGGATCAACGGCCGGGCGGTGCCGCTCACCGCCGCCGTTGGGGCCAAGGGCGGGCCGCGTGAGGCTGCGGTCGAGCTGCCCCAGGGGCCCGGCTCGCTGGTGATCCGGCTGCCGCTCGACCGGGCGTCGGGAGCGGCGGCAAGCCTGGTCACGACGATCGTGGCCGGCCAGCCCGTCGGCTTCGCGGGCAGATGACGTGAGCCCTCGCACGCGGCGCAGGCAACCCCGAGACGAAGAACCCTCCCCGTGACCAAGCCCCGCGAGGCCGAGCCCGAAAGTCCACCGAAGCCCGAGGCCGCTCGGATCGCCGTCGCCATCCCGTGTTACAACGAGGCGGCGGCGATCGCCACGGTCGTCGCCCAGTTCCGCGCAGTCTTGCCGGAGGCCCGGATCCTCGTCATCGACAACAACTCGACCGACGGCACGGGCGAGATCGCCCGTGGCCTGGGCGTCGAGGTCATCGACGTGCCCGAGCAGGGTAAGGGCCACGCCGTGCGGGCGGCGTTCGCCGCGCTGGCGGAGTGGGATGTCGTGCTCATGACCGACGGCGACGGAACCTACCCGGCCGAGGCTGCGCCGCTGTTGCTCACGCCCGTGCTCGACGGCACCGCCGACATGACCGTCGGCGCCCGACAGCCGGCGGCCGGCGCCGGCGCCATGACGATCACCCGGAGGGTGGGCAACCTGCTGATCCGCGCCGCGTTCCGGGTGTTGATAGGACCGGGCACCACCGACTTGCTCTCAGGCTACCGGGCCTTTGGCCGCCGATTCCGCCGCGAGGTCGCGCTCGGCTCATCGGGCTTCGAGATCGAGACCGAGCTCGCCGGCGAGGCCGTTGCGCGCGGCCTGCGGGTCGTCGAGATCGCGGTCCCCTACCACCAGCGCATTGCCGGCACCACGAGCAAACTCCGAGCCTTCCGCGACGGGCGACGAATCCTAACGGCGATCGTGCTGCTGAGCCTCCGCCTGCGGCCCTGGAGGATGATCCTTTTCGGCGCGGTGCCCCTGACGCTCCTGGGAATCGCCGTCCACTGGGGACTGGTTGCCATGGCTGGCCTCTACGCACTGGGCGTTGCCGGGATGCGCATTGCGCCACGAGCAACACGCCAAGATCGATTGAACACGAAAAACACGAAGGACACGAAAGAATTCCCAACCTCGCGGGGCGGAGGCAGATGAAATGGCCGAACTGGTCTACAAAGACGAATCCTACATGATTATGGGAGCGTGTTTTGAAGTCTACCGCCGCATCGGTCGCGGCTTCCTCGAGCCGGTTTACCAGGAATGCCTGGACCTGGAGTTTCTCGAGAGGGGGATTCCCTACGAGGCACAGACACATCTCCCCATCGACTATAAAGGGCGCAGGCTGAAGCAGTTCTACAAGGCCGACTTCATCTGTTACGATAAGATCATCATCGAGGCGAAGGCGATCAGCCAGTTGAAGGACGAGCACCGTGCCCAGGTCTATAATTACCTGAGGGCCACCGGCATGAAGCTCGGTCTCCTCGTCAACTTCGGCGCCTATCCCAGCGCCTCGAGTATGGTCGAATCGTCCTATGAGTTCCTTCGTGTATTTCGTGTATTTCGTGTTCAGAAAGATTCCTTCCCCCTCCATCCCGCCGGCCTGCGCATAGCGGAAAGGACCCCGATCCCATGCCGAGACTGTCCTCTATCCTGTCCCGCCGGCTCGCCTGGACGGCTGGCATTCTCGTCTTCACGGCCGGCACGGCATACGCCGCCATGCCGAAGGTTCCTGACGGGTTCAAGATCCGCCTCGTGGCCGCGGTGCCGGCGGTGCAGTATCCCAGCCAGGTCGCCGTGGCACCCGATGGCTCGCTGTTCGTCGGCGAGGACCCGATGGACCAGGTCGGACCCGCGAGCAAGCCGATCGACCGCGTCCTCCTATTCCGCGAAGGCAAGGAGCCGGTCGTCTTCGCCGACAAGCTCAACGCGATCTTCGGCATGGTCTGGCATGAGGGCGCACTCTACGTGATGAACATGCCCAATCTCACGGTCCTTCGCGACCGCGACGGCGACGGCCGCGCCGACGAGCGCAAGGAGCTCTTCACCAACCTGGGCGTCCCCGCGGGCTTCCCCAACGACTTCAACGACCATATCGTCTCTGGCCTCAAGATTGGCTTGGATGGATATCTTTATATTTCGGTCGGCGACAAGGGTGTGCCCAAGGCCACCGGCCCCGACGGCCGCACGGCACAGGTCGTGGGCGGGGGAACGCTCCGCTGCCGGCTCGACGGCACGGGGCTGGAGGTCTTCACGACCGGGACGCGCAACCACCTCGAGCCCAACCTCGACGATCGGGACAACCTTTTCACCTACGACAACACCGACGACGGCCTGGGCTGGTGGACCCGGGTCACGCACCACATCGACGGCGGCTACTACGGTTATCCGTTCGACTACCACAAGCGGACGGATCGGATGCTGCCGCGGATGGCCGAATACGGCGGCGGCTCGCCGTGCGGCGGCGTCTATTACGGCGAGGACGCCTGGCCCGAGAAATACCGTGGCCGCGTCTTCTGGGCCGAGTGGGGCAAGCGCTCGGTCCAGGCGTTCCGGATCGTCCCCGACGGCGCCTCCTTCAAGGTTGTCGACGTGATCGACTTCGTCCAGCCCGGTGAGGTCGATACGTTCCGCCCGCTCGACCTGGCCGTCTCGCCGGATGGCCGCACCATGTACGTCGCCGACTGGTCGATGGGCGGCTGGGGCAACAAGAACGATAAGCTCGGCCGGGTCTATGCCGTCACTTACGACGGGCCCGCGCCGAAGACCCGTCCGCGGGGCAAGGACTCCGACCCGATCGCGGAGCAGATCCGCGAGCTGGATCACCCGTCGTACAATGAGCGCCGGCGGGCGCAGGCCGCGCTCGTCCGACAGGGCAAGCCGGCGCTCGATCCCTCGGTGGTCGCGCTGGGCGATCCGAAGGCCGACCCCGTCGCGAAGCGGCACCTGGTCTGGGTCATCGACGCAATCGCCGGAGGCACCCCCGCGGCGACCGGTCCTTTGTCGGACGCCCTGAAGTCTCCGGCGGCCGACGTCCGCGCCCAGGCCGCCCGCGCGCTCGGCGAGCGTGCCGTTCCACAGGCCGCGTCCGCCCTCGTCGCGCTGCTGAAGGACACCGAGCCGACCGTGCGACTCCAGGCCGTCATCGCGCTGGGCCGGATCGGCGACGCCAGGGCCGTCCCCGCTCTCCTGCCCGAGCTTGCCGACTCCGACGGATTCGTCGCCTTCTCGGCCCGTCGGGCTCTCCGCCGGATCGACGACTGGCGGGCCGCGGCGAAGGGCTTCGACTCGCCAAACGCCAGGGTCCGCGGCGGTCTCCTGCTCGCGATGGAGGAGCAGTACGACGACGATGCGCTCCGCCAGCTCATGCAATTCGCCGAGTCAACCGCGCGCCCGGCCGCCGAGCGGATCCAGGCGGTGAAGTTCCTCGGCGAGGTCCACCGCAAGGCACCCCCCTGGGATGGCAAGTGGTGGGGAACGCAGCCGGCCAAGAACCCGCCTCCCGCCAAGACGATCGCCTGGGAAGGCACCCCGCGCGTCCTGGCTGCCGCGCGTCGGCTGCTGCGCGACCCGGCCGCCCCGATCCGGATCGCCGCCATCGATGCGCTGGCCGAGGCGAAGGACAACGACTCGAGAGCCACGATCCGCTCGCAGTTCACCGGCGAGCACGATGTTCAGGTGCGCCGCGCGATCGCCTCGGCCCTGGGCAAGCTCGAGGACCGAGACTCGCTCGACATGCTGATCGCCGCGTTCCGCAACCCGAGCACGCCCGAGCCCGTCCGCGACGCTTCGCTCGAGGCCGTCGAGGAGATCGGCGGCGACAAGGCTGTCACGGCCCTCGGCGGGCTGCTGGCCAACCGGTCCTTCCCGGCCGACCGATTGATCCGCGCGATCGGCGCGCTCGGTCGGTTCGAGAACCCCGCGGCCATTCCGCCCCTCGAGGGCGCCCTCAAAGCCCCGCAGCCTGCCGTGCGCACGGCCGCCGTGGATGCCCTCGTGGCGATCGCCGAGCGGCCCAGTCAGCGCGGCGGCCGTCGACGTCGCTCCAGCCTCACCGACAATCCCGATCGCGACAAGGTGCGGAACGACGTCCGCCGGTCGGTTCGCCCGCTGCTGAAGGATCCGGACCTCGCGGTGCGGCACCACGCGATGTCCGCCGCTGCCACGCTCGACGACCGCGAGGCCATCCCCGTGCTGCTCGCCGCGGCCGACTCGTCCGAGTCGCAGTTCGAGGCGGCCACGGCGCTCGCCGCCTTGCCCGACATCCGCGGCTTGCAGGTCTACCTCCGCGGCCTGGCCGACAAGAGCACCAGCCTGCGCCAGGCCTCGGCCGCGGCCATCGGCCGGATTCGCGATCGCGCAGTCCCGGTCCTTGATCAGCTTGCCGCTCGGGGCGAGCTGCCTCCGTCGGTGGTCCCCGAGCTGCGCTCGATCTTCGGTGGAATGGCCCCGATCGCGGCCTGGCGGACGATCGGCCCGTTCCCGATCGCCGCGGAACCGGGGATCTCGCACGAGAAGCCCATCGACCCGTCCGCCAGCTACGAGGGCGCCGGCGGCAAGAAGGTCAAGTGGCGGAAGGTCACACCGGTTGAACGCGCGGGGACAGATTGACCTCGGCCGCATCTACGGCCACGACGACGACCGCGCGGCCTATGGATACGCCGAGATCCAGAGTCCCGCGGATCGCACGGCGCAGATGGCCGTCGGCTCGGACGATACGCTGACGGTCTGGCTGAACGGAAAGGAAATCTACCGCTTCGCCGACCGTCGCGGCTTCGAGGCCGAGCATTCCAAGTTCGAGGTCAAGCTGCGCGAGGGGACGAACCACCTGCTGGTCAAGTGCGGCAATCGGGGAGGTCCGTGGCAGTTCGCCGTCGCGGTGGCCGAGCCGGCCGATTTCGCATTCCTGAAGGGCAACGCCGGATCGGGGTTCGACCCGGAGGCCTATCGCGCCGCCGCGCTCAAGGGTGGCGGCGACGTGGCGCGAGGCCGCATGATCTTCAACGACCAGAAGGGCCTGGCGTGCATCCGGTGCCACGCGGTCGGCAAGGAGGGGGGCAACGTCGGGCCTGAGCTGGGCAGCGTCGGGGCAAAGTACCCGCGCGACGAGCTGATCGCGTCGGTGCTCTATCCCTCCGCGCGGATCTCCTCCGGCTATGAGCCCGAGGTCCTAGCCTTGGCCGACGGCCGGATCGTCACAGGCATCGTCCGTCGTGAGACGGCCGACGCGGTCGAGATCCAGGACGCCGACGCCAAGCTGATCAAGGTCGCCAAGGACGACATCGACGCCCGCAAGCGCAGCGATGTCTCGATCATGCCGACCGGGCTGGCCAAGGGGATCACGACGAAGGACTTCGCCGACCTCGTGTCCTACCTCGAGACCCTTCGCAATCCCGAGGTCAACAAGAAATGAAGGAGGGCGGCGGCATCGCCGTCGCCTCAGCGTGGGACCGGCCGCGTCGATCGGATCGAGATGGACGCGGCCGGCCCGTGGATTCATCCGCGGCTACCCCTTACTGGGCGTTGCATAAATATCTAAAGTAGGGTGGGTGATGCGCAACCAGGGACAGCGAACGACCTGGGCTCCGGGTGTAACCCGCAATCGCGTTGCATCGAGCGGCATCTTCGCGGTGTCATCCTGCACCAGTCCTGGAGTGCCATCGACGTGAGTTCCGCCAGTGATGAGAGCGAGCCCGTCCGCGAGCCCACGCCCGACCCAGGTTCCGGCCTGGTGGAACCCGAGGTCGTCGACCGATCGGGGCCCCCGCAGCCTTCCCTGGCGGCGACCACGACATCCGCGTGGGCCTGGCTGGTGCTGACGCTCCTGGTCGCGATTCACACGTTGATCGAGGCCGACATCTGGCTGATGGCCTCGCACCTGCCCGACGTGAGGCAGGAGCTGTCGCTGGAGGAGACCGACGCGGCGTGGCTGTCGACGGTCTTGCTGGTCGCTGCGGCGCTGGCTGCCCCGATAGCCGGCTACCTGGCCGACTGGATGCGACGCCCGAGGCTGATGGCAATCGCGACGGGAGTCTGGGGCCTGGCTGTGGTCGGCACCGGTCTGTCCCGGTCGTTTGACCATCTCCAGCTCGCCCGAGCGGCCGCCGGCGCCGGCGGCGCCGCGGCCACCGTCACTGGCCTGACCCTCCTGGTCGACGTGTTCCCCCGCCGGATGCGCGGCCGAGCCCTGGCGGCGTTCTTCCTGGCGATGCCGGCCGGTGCGTTGCTAGCGATGGGCATCCGCGTGGCCATTCCAGCGCAGGCGGGCTGGCCGGCCGCGTTCCTCGCGGCCGGGGCACCGGGCCTGGCCCTGGCGCTCCTGGCCCTCGTCCTTCCTCATCCCGTCCGCGGCGCCAGCGAGCCCGTGGACCTCAGACGGCTTCGGCTGCACGAGTATGTCGGGGCCAGCCAGGACGACTACGTCGACCTGATGGTCAACTCGTCGTTCAATTACTCACTCTTTGGACTGGCGTTCTCGGCGTTCGCGGTCGCGGGACTGGCGTTCTGGCTGCCCGCCTTCCTGACGGCCAAGGGCATGGAGCCCGGACAGGCGGGCCGGCTGTCGATCGCGATCTTGCTCGCCGCGGCTGCCGCCGGGACCGCGGTCGGCGGATGGCTCACCGACACGTTCGCCGCCACTCGCCCCGGCGCCTGTTCCTGCTGCCAGGCATCGCGATCCTCGCGGCGGTCGCTTGCGTGCTCGCGTTCGTCTATGCCAGGCCGATCATCCTGGTCAACTCCGGGATCTTCCTTGCCGAATACGCCATGTTCCTGGTCGTCGTTCCGTGTTTCACGATCATCGCCGGCGTGACCATGCCCAGCATGCGTGGCGTCGCCTTCGGCGCCGCACTCGCCGCCCGTCATGTGCTCGGCGACCTCTGGTCGCCCACCATCATGGGCTGGGTGATCGACACCTTCGCCCAGCCCGATGCCATGGCCAGCTCGTTCGGACGGTTCCTTGCCGCCCTGGGGGCTTTGCCATTCGCCGGCCGGGGCCAGGAGCCCCTGAACCTCATCGCCGGCATGCTCGTCATCCCCATCATCCTCCTCATCGCCGGTATCGTCCTCTTGGCGGGTGTGCGCCATCTCCCTCGCGAGCTGGCCCTGATGATCGCCAAGCTCCGCGCCGCGCCCTCCCGACGCGCTCCCTGAGCGGCCTTCTAGACTTTAGGACATTCCGCCGCCATTCGTGTGGACAGGGCGGAACATGACGATTGAAGGGATTCGCATTCCCCCCGTATTGTCGTCACTCCCTTGTGATTCCGCAAAAAGCTACTATTTTTTAGAAGATCACCGGGATTGAGCTAAAGTTCTTCGGAAGGATTCGTCGGGCTCCCCCGCAGGGACGGGTCACCGCGAGTCGCTGAAGAGCACCTATGCTGTTACATCGCCGCACCCGGGGACTCCGTCTCCTCGCCTCGATCCCGTCGCTGGAACCGCGCCGGCTCCTCACGGCGCAGGTGGTTAGCCTCGGCCAGGACGGGCACGACCTCGTCGGACCCGACGCCTCGCAGGGGCCCGACGGCATTCAGGACCTCCATCTCCAGCTCACAGACCTCGGCGGCTCCGTGGCGTCGATCGCGATCCAGGCTCCCGGGGGCTTCGAATGGGCGACGGAGCCGGATCCCGCCGGCGCGGCCCTGGCGGAATTCTTCCCGGCGTCGGCCGGCGGCCAGGGCGACCTTTATATCAATCCGCAGGTCAAGAGCGACCTGCCGCCGCCGGGCGGCTCGCTGCCGCTCGGCGGCTCGACGGGCACCCTGATCCCGCTGGCCAACGGCATGCCCCTGACCGTCACAATTGGATATCAGGGGAAGTCCAGCCCCGATGTCGTTGCCGTCACGGTCGGCAAGCTGGTGTCCGCGACCGACCCCATGCCCGCCACCCCCGCGCCCCCAACGTGCTCGGCACCTTCCAGGTCACCGACGACGGCCAGGACGGCACCAGCCCTACCTATGACCAGGGCTTCGTCCACCTGGTCGTCAACCGCGCCGGGCCGGGTGTCATTCCAGGCCGCGACCTTCAGCCAGGTCCTCTGGGGGCTCAATCAGGGATCGTCGTATGAGTGGAACAGCACAAGCGGATCGGTGGGCCACAACCACATCGAAGCCACGCTCCGGACCGGCTCCACGAACCTCGTGGATCTCTATTTCCCGCCGGTCGCGAGCGAGGCCCCGCCGAGCGGCTCGAGCGCGCCGACGATGCTCCTTCAGGTCACCTTGCCCGGCAGCGGACAGGTCTACGCGACTCCGTTCGCAGGCACGACGGTGAACCTGGCGCTCCTGGCCCGACCGATCAACGCCGTCGCCGCGCCGGCTGCCCCGACCACCGAGGCCCAGCTTCGCGCCGACCTGATGTCGACGAGTCCCGAGTATGACACGATCGACCTGCCCGCCGGCCAGACGATCACGATCACGCAGCCGCTGGAGATCACCCATTCGCTCCGAATCGTCGGCAACGGAGCCACGCTGTATTTCGACCAGGGAAGCACGGCCGCCTGGCCGTCGAGCGCCTCGGGAGCGATCTACGCCAGCGATCTGGGCGGCGCGAACATCGAGCTGGACTTCGAGGACTTCACGATCCGGTTCGACATGAGCCAGCCGATCCGGTGGAGCAACGCTGCCGGGACGACACCGGCGCTATGGGACCCCGAGAATAACCCGGGGATCACCCACGCCGTGCTCGACACGCCGCGACTCCAGCTCGAACTCGTCCCGCGGCCTCGTGACTCTCAGCGGGGTGTCCATCTATGGCCCCCCGGCCTTCGACGGTTCGACCTATGCGGCGCTCCAGGCCGGCCTGGCGCAGTCGGGCGACACATATCACCAGTATGTCGGCGAGGCTGGCCATCGACCTGATCCGGACCAACGACGAGGACAGCGGGACCATCACCGGCGGGACCTTCCAGGGCGGTCCGATCGAGGTCTTCTGCGGGCCATGGACGATCACCAACAACACGGTCCTGGGCGCAATGGCCGACACCTACTCGACCGATGCCTTCGGCCTGCACTCGCCCTTCGACAACGTGGTCTCGGGCAACACGGTCACCCAGAGCGACCCGGCCGGTCGCGAGTTCCGCCTGGTCGTGCTGGCCGTCTCGGGCGTGGACAACACGATCTCGGGCAACAGCTTCGGCGGCGGCGCCGGCCAGCTCGGCACCGAGATGAGCTACGCCGCCGGTTCGCAGTCTTTCATCGGCATCAATGGCCCCGAGATCATCCTGGCCGAGAGCACCTACGGCGTGCTCTTCGAGGGGCGGCCGGCGTCGGTCTCGGCCGATGGTAGGCTCCTGGTCCTCAACGACCTGCGCGCGGATGCCTACGCCGAGCTGACCGGCCCGGGCATGGTCGTTTCCGTCCTTGCGGGAGTGAACGCCGACGGCTCGACGAACCTCACTCTGGCCGGACGCTGGGTGCCGGTCGCGCAGCAGGCCGGGCTGTCGTCCAGTTCGCTCGAGCTGCTCCTCCAGGATGCGTTGCCGGCGCCCCCGCCGGGAGGCTACTTCATCGTCGAGGTCACCGGTGGATTCGTGAACAATAGCATCTCCGGCAACACGATCGACCTGACCGGCCGGTCCTCGACAGGGGTCAAGCTTGACGGGGCCGACTACGGCACGACGATCTCGGCCAACCATTTCATCGGTGGCACGATCTACTCCGGCGGTTACACGGGGACTTCGATCTTCCTCGGCTCCATCATCGGGTCCGCGCCCAACCAGGGCGTGGCGTTCCCGACTCCCTGGGGCTGGACCGCGCTGCCGAGCCTGGACGCCGTGATCGAGGGGAACACGATCCAGGACTCGCTCGGCGGCATCCAGATCGGCGTCGAGCACGGCGTCGATTACTGGACCTCGACGATCGGCACGACCAGCGAGACCGGCCGCGTCTTCATCACGGCGGCCGTCACGGGCAACACGTTCCTGTGGGATTCCGCCTTCCTCCAGGCATGGCAGACGCAGTACGTCGCGCAGGGGAACGACCCGGCCCAGTCCAGCACGCCGCCGACCGTCACGATCGGCGCCGGCTGGAGCAGCGAGGCCCCCAGCCCCTACGCCGGCCCGCGCTTTCCCTGGACCGTCGGCGGCGAGATGACACTCTTCGGAGCCCACCAACCGACCTTCGTTGACCCTACCGAGACCGAGGTGAACGTTTCGGGCAATGCCGTCGAGCTCAAATCACCGTCCGGAACCACGACCGAGGCCGGGCCTTCCGGTCAGGTCTACGCCGCCATCGTCAACGGCGCCGTGGTCGCCCCGACCCTGGCTCCCCAGACCTTCCAGAGTCTTCCTTACTGGTCGTTTAACCTCGACAATCTCGACATCGCAGGTCCTGCGATATCGCCGACACCGACGCCGACGCCGAATCCGACACCGACGCCCACTCCGACACCGACGCCCACTCCGACACCGACGCCCACTCCGACACCGACTCCGACACCAGCTCCGACGCCGACGCCCATCTCTACACCAACCCCAACGCCCATCCCCTCACCAACCCCGATCCCGACGCCCATCTCCGTACCGCCGGTCCCGACGAATCTCTTGGCGATCGCGGGCGGCTCGTCGCAGATTGTGTTGACCTGGACGCCGTCGTCTGGCGCGTCAAGCTACCTGGTGGAGCGGAGCCAGCCCGGCGGGGTCTGGCTCGTGATCTCGCGGGACGTGGCGGGTCCGTCGTACCTCGACGCCGGCCTGCCGGCCTCGACAACCTATCAATATGCCGTGATGGCCTATTCCTCGGCCGGCCTGTCCGCCGCCAGCGTGACCGTCGTCGCGCAGACCGCGGCCGCGACCGACTCGCTGGCGATCCAGCCGACGGTGATCGACGCGACGCGGGGCCAGGTTTACAGCGGCACGGTCGCGACCTTCGCCGATGCGAATACGCTCGCGATCCAGCAGAGCTTCACGGCGATCATCCACTGGGGCGACGGCAAGTCATCCCGCGGTCGAGTCAGCGGATCCGCCGGTCACTTCGAAGTGATCGGCCAGCATCGCTATGCCGTGGCGGGTCGATTTTCGATCCGGGTGAGCGTGACGAGCTCCTCGCCGACCTCGGCCACCACCGCGACCGTCAGCACGGCGGCGGTCGGCCGTCCGCTGCGGGTCATCAAGCGGGTGCCCGGTTTCCACCGGGCCCGCGTGCGAATCCGCCATCGATCTTGATCTCGACTGCTCAGAGCGGGCGAGTTCTCGCCAGGCGGCGAGCGCCGGCAGACTCGATCGCCAGGAAGAGCCCGACGGTCAGCAGGAACACGCCCACGGGCGTCGCGGCCATCACGGTGAACCGGGCATCTCGCCTCGGGATCGTTGGCGCGACCGCGTTGTCCACGACGCTGATCCGGTAATCTGCCTGGCCGATCTCAAACTCGAGCTGAGCCAGCCTCAGCTTCACCGATTCCGCCAGGCGCTTCCAGTGCGCCAGGTCTTGAATCAGCCTCGTGGCCCGGAACTGGTCGGGGTTGAATTCCGTCCTAACCTCCATCTGCTGGATATAGCGCGCGTAGCGGGCCTGCCGCTGTCGCGCCTCCTCGACGGCGGCCTCGAGCTCGCGAATGGTCTGGGCCGGTACGAGGCTCCCCGGGAGCCGGGCCGTGTCAAGCCGCGCCAGACTATCGATCAGGTCGAAGTCGGCGTCCAACAGGCGATCGGCCGCCCTGGCCAACTGCTCCTGGGTGTAGGTGGAAAGCGACGGCTGTGGTGACTCGCTCGCTTCCTTGCCGGCAGCCTTGGCCCTCGGTCGGGGTGCGATGACGGTGCTCCCTTTCTGGACCAGTCTTTCCACGGTCTCCTCGGCTTCAGAGATCTTCCTGTCCAGCTTTTGCAGCTCGGTCTCCAGGCTCAGCTTCAGCGCCCGGTTGGCGGTCTTGTGGTACATGGTATGCTGCTCAATGTAGCCGATCACCACGGCGTTGACGATCTCGGCCGCCTCGACCGGATTGCGCGACTCCAGCGACACCCGGATCAGGTAAGTATTATTCCCGACGATGCTGAGCTGGAGTCGCTCGCGGAGCTCGGCCCTGGGGTCCCTCGAATTCCGGATCATCGCCAGGCTACTGATGCCGGGGCGCGAAAGGGCCGTGTCGAGTGCTCGGTCGCTGGTGATCAAACTGACCTGCGTACTGAGGAAAGGACGGATCTCGTCCGGCCCGGCGGCTTCCCCCTGTACCGACATGTATGGATTGTTCGCGGCCGGCTCGACGCGGAGGAGCGAGACCGCCTCGTAGCGGGGTTCCATCAACTGGTGGACCATGTAGAGCAGGGGGGAGGTCACCACGACCCAGACCAGCAGGATCCGCCCCCAGGGAAGGGCCCGCCGACGGGCCGCCTCGCCTCCAGGGGTCGCATCCATCCCGCCGGGACCGCTGCCCGGCCCGGCGCTCATCCCGAGCGATGGTTCACCGGTCGTCGGCTCGCGTCCGTCCGTCTCGGGCCGTTCGTCGGTTGCCATGGCGATGCTCCCCGCTCGAAGCGATGAAGTGGATCGATGAGATCGGCGGTTCATCCGGGCGCCGTTCGCGGAATCGCCAGATTGCGATGTTGTCGTTCGGCGAATCCATCGGTCGAGGATACCGGGACTCGGGAGGGAAAGTCACCCTGTGAGGGCGGCCTTCCTCGGATTCGCGGACTGGGTCAGTCCGGAACGACGACGTACTCGCGGCGGCCCTTCTTGACGACGATCCGCGGCGAGAATAGGTCGCGGGTGCGGCAGAGGAGCCAGTGGCCGCACGGGACCAGGAGCGGCCGGACGAGCGT
This sequence comes from uncultured Planctomycetota bacterium, assembly GCA_963771445.1. Lineage (GTDB taxonomy): Bacteria > Planctomycetota > Planctomycetia > Isosphaerales > Isosphaeraceae > JAKAUH01. The sequence goes on from CAVYTQ010000014.1 coordinate 1,137,740, forward strand.
GGCGTCGATCAGGATGCCGACGACCAGGGCAAACCCGAGCTGTCGCAGCGACCCCAGCGGGCTGATCAGGAACGACGCGAAGCTCGTCGCCGTGATCGCCGCCGCCGAGCTGATCAGGCCGCCGGTGTGGCCGATCGCGCGGACGATCCCGCGCCGGAGGCCGCGCTTCCGCGACTCCTCGTTGAGCCTTGTCATCAGGAAGACGTTGTAATCCACACCCACCGCGACCAGCAGCACGAACAGGAAGTAAGGGACCTTCCAGTCCAGCCCCTGCGCACCCAGAAAGTTCACGAAGACCAGGTGCGTCGCGCCCAGGGCGAAGGCATAGGTCAGCACCATCGTCCCGACGAGATTCAAGCAGGCAAGCGGATCTCGCAGCGCGACGAACAGCACCAGGATCACGCCGATCGGCACGATGAACCAGCTCTGGACCTGGTCGGCGCGCGTGAGGTCGCGGATGTCGGCGGATTCGGCGTTGGCGCCGGCGAGTTGCGCCGTGACGTGCACGCCTTCATACTCGCCCAGGTAGTCGTGGATCCGCCGCCGCAGGATTAGCACCTGGTTCATCGCGTCGTGGGAGAAGATCCGGTCGGTCTGCGTCACGTCGATCCGCGCGCGATGGCCGTCGGGCGTGATGTACGCGGCGAAGCTGCGCAGGAGCTCGGGGTGGTCGTGGACGGTGTGATCGTTGATGAGCAGGCGATCGAGCGCGCGGCGGCCGACGGGGTCGTTGAGGATCTCGGTGACCTCGCGATGGGCGCGGCCGGCGCCGTCGGCGATCTGCGCGGCACCCTCGGCGGCGCGGGTCAGCTCGCGGAGCAGCATTGCGGGCGGGGTCTCGGCCTTCTTCGCCGCGTTGCCCGGCGTGGCGGTCTTGCTGCCACGCGCGGGTGCGGGTTGACTGGTCATCGCACCGGCGGCCGATCCAACGGGCCTCGATTGGCCGCGCGGCGAGGAGTCCTGGCTGATCGCCTCGAAGGCACCCTGGAGCGCGGCGAGGTTCCACGACGCCGGTATCCCCTGGCTCCATTGCAGAACGGCCGAAGCCTGCTTGAGGCCCGTCGCCAGCGCCTCGGGGCCGCGAGACGGTGTGCGGGTGCGGGTCACGGACGTGTCGGACTTGGGGACGATGCCCTCGCCGGGCTTCGCGCCCGTGATCGAGAGCCCGGTCGCCTCCTGGAGCCAGATCGCCGCGCGGAGCTTGGCGGCGCCCTCGGTGAGTCCCCGGCTGAGCTGCTCGGCGCCCTGCGAGAGCTGTTCAAAGCCCGCATTGACCTCGCCCAGCCGCGAGGCGAGCCGGGCGCGCGACAGTGGCTTCGGACTGCCCAGCGGCTGGGTCGCCGATCGGACCTCGGCCAGCCGACGTTGATGGGCTAGGAGCTGGCTGACGTCGTCGATCAGGGTCAGGCCGACGGACTTGCGGAAGTCGGTGTCCGACTCGAGGACCACGGTCAGCGGAGACAGCATCCCCGGGTCGAACTTCGACGTGAGCAGCCGGAAATCCTGGACCGATTGCGTCCCCGCGGGCATCTCGGTCAGCAGGTCCTGGATGAACTCGGTCCGCAGACCCAGGATCGACAGGGGGACCATCGCAGCGACGGTCAGGAGCCAGCTCCGCACGGGCCGCGCCATCGCCGATGCGCCCAGGCCATGCCAGAAGGCCGTCGAGCGGCTGGCCAGGCCGGTGAACGCGGCCGGCCGCGCCGCGCCAGCAGGATCAAGAGCGCAGGCGTCAGGCTGAGCGTGGCCAGGAACGCCAGCGCCAGGCCCATCGCGACGCTCGGCCCTGTGCTGGAGAACAGCTTGAACCGCGTCGTGCCCATCAGCAACAGCCCGACAATGATCGTGCCCGCGCTCGTCGCCAGCGCCGAGAACGACCGGCCCAGCGTACGCCGCATCGCCACGGCCGGGTCGCCGCCCTTGCGCTCGAGTTGCTCGGCGAATCGCCACGACAGGAACAGGCAGAAGTCCGTCCCCGTGCCGAACAGGATGGCGACCAGGAACAGCTCCACCAGCGACGAGACCTCCCAGCCAGCCAGGATCATCCAGGCCAGGAGCCCGCGTGCGATCACGGCGCTGATGCCGATCGTGATCAGCGGCACCATCGACAGCCAGAACGAACGATAGACGACCATCAACACGATCAAGAGCAGGACGACCGTCGCAACGGCGGCGCGATCGAGCGATGTCTTGACGGCCGCCATGTAGTCGAGGCCAATCACCGCATCGCCCGTCCAGCGGACGTCCAGGCCGGCGGGCCGGCCGGGCTCGGCGGCGGCCTGACCCCTCGCCCAGGCGACCGCCTCGTGGGTGAGGGGTGCCACGAACGACGACGAGAGCGACATCGCCACCAGGGACACTGTGCCATCGGGACTGACCAGCCGCTCGGCGATCTCGCGGGCCGATTCGGGGCCAATGACACGCAGGACCTCGGCGGGATGCCCGGCGGCATCGAAGCGGCGGGCGAGCCGGCGCGTGTATTGCCGGTCGTCGTCGGTCAGTCCGGCCGGCCGATAGAGGACGGCCACGATCATCGACTCGTACGATTGATCCGGCCAGCACTCACGGACGACCTCGGCCGCGCGGCGGCTCTCGGCGCCGCCGGCGAGCATTCGCGCCTGGCCCTCGGCCGCCAGTCGCGTCAGGTCGGGCGAGAGCACGCCCACCAGCGCCGCCAGGGCCAGCCAGGCCCCGACGACCAAGCCGGGCCTGCGGCTCGATAGCAGCTTGATCCCCTCCAGCGCCATCGCACCGGCACTCCTGGACCATCGATTCCACGGGATCATCCGACCCGGGGCCGCCGCGCGAGCGAACCCTCGCTCGACCGCCGCCTCCCGACCACATTCTTCGCGGGCCGCACGTCCCGCTCGGCTCGACCGCCTCGAGGCGTCGCGAGCAAGAATCTGGGTAATCCACTCAAGATGATCCGCAAACGGTCTCCTTACTATAAGAAGATCTTGCCGGGGATCAAGCGGCGGGCGGGTGTCGCATGGCGTTCAAGTGTACACAGAACGCCGCACCATCCATTCGGGCCGAAAGACCGGACGAGTCGGCCGGCGGGCGCGATCTCGCCAATCTTTTGCTGCCGTCAGCGACCGGGCGCCACGGCCGAACCGGCCGGGGTAGCGCTGCCGGAACCGACCAGGCCGGCGGGATCGGCCGGCCGGGGCAGGTGTGCGTTGAAGTAGTCGATCCGCTCGCCGATGCTCGGGTGGCTGGCCCGGAAGATCCTGTAGAATGTGCCTGGGCGCGGGTTGCTGAGGTTCTCCTGCTGCATCTTCACGAATGCCATCGCGGCGGCGTGCGGATCGCCGGTCACCTCGAGCGAGTACACGTCGGCCTGGTGCTCCTGGTAGCGACTGTAGGCCATCGCGACCGGGCCGAGGAAGAGCGAGGCGACCTCGATCAGCATTAGGACCAGCGGCACCGAGGCGACATCCGCCAGCCGATCGAATCCCAGGCGACCCGAGAACCGTCCGATCAGCCAACGGCCGGCCCGGTCGACGAAGAACAGGCCCGCGAGCACGATGATCGAGCCGAGCAGGATCGAGCGGACGACGTCGCCATGAACGTAGTGGCCCATCTCGTGCCCCATTACGGCCAGGATCTCGGGCGGGTCGAGCCGGGCGATCAACGTGTCCCAGAGCACGATCCGCTTGGTTCCCAACACGCCCGTAACATAGGCATTCATGGCCTTCGTGTCGACGCTCTTATCCACCTCGAAGACCCGGCCGCCCTCGATCCCGGCCCGCTCGGCCAGGTCAAGGATCTGTCGCTCGAGCGCCCTGTCCTTCATCGGCCCGAACTTGTTGAACAGCGGGTCAACCCAGATCGGCACGACCAGCATCGTGGCGAACAGGAAGGGGATGTAGAGAAGCGTCGTCAGCAGCCACCAGAACCGCGGTACACGCGCCATCAAGGCATACGGGACCCAGGCGAACGCGAATCCGGCGACCATCGCCACCGCCAGATGGATTACCGTGTCGGTGAGCCACTTGGCGAGGGTTTGGTTCGACTGGCCGTAACTGTGCAGGCGGACGAAGCCTTCGTAGTATGAGAGCGGCAGGCTGATTGCGAAGACCGCGGCCAGGTACAGAACGATGTAGACGCCGACGGTCAGGAATGCGTTGCGGCCGACCCGCCGCGCCAGGTTCCGCAGCCGCGCCGAGGCTCCCGAGAATGCCAGTCCCCCCGCCACGGCGATCGCCCACGCCTGGTTGAGCGCCCAGAACGCAAGGTTGCCCCGGTAGAACTGCATGGCCTTGTCGCTGGGCGTCGGCACGGCGACGGGTCCCCGGTCGTCGAGGTCGGTCGCTGGAGCCGACGGGGATTCGGAGACCGTCTGTTCGGCCCGAGCGGTCGGCACCGTCGCCGCGAGCAAGAGCAGCGCAGCAAGGCCCGCCGACAGCGTCACCGCGCCGGCCAGACGAGTGCGGTCGCGCAGTCGCATCGAGCGAGGTCATCGACGGGGCGAGGCGTCGTAGACGCGGCATGGGCGGCTCTACCGATAACGCTCGGGGGTGCATAATCGCGGCGCGGTGGGTCGAGCGGTCGGGCCGGTCGGTCGTGTCCGAGGAGTCGCGAATCGCATTCATCACGATCCGCCGGCTTCCCACCGTCGCCAGACCCGCTCGAACGCGGCGAGCCCCTGCTCGTATCGTTCCTTATCCTCGTCGTACAGCGCCCCGGTCTCCAGCGGGAGTCGGCGCACCTCCTCGGCGACCTGGTCGCGGGCACCGAGCATCTGGAAGTACAGCCGATCCAGCTTGGCGCGCTCGGGGCGATCGCCCAGGGTCTCCAGCTTGCGCCGGACCGTCTGGATTCGCTCGTCGATCGAGCTGAGCCGCTGCTCCAGCTCGACCTTCTCGCCGAAGTGCGCCCGCAGCGGATAGGTCGGGCTCTTGAACGGGACGCTCGGGCGGTTGCTGGCCGATTCCGGCTCAGTTGCCTCCGTGATGGCGGTCAACGTGGACACCTTCGAGGGACCTCCGGCCAGGGAAATACTTGCTCGACGGGAAGGCAACTTCCCGCTCTTGCTTCTCCTCGCCCGACGCCGGCGGCCGGATGCGATCCGGCTCGCGTTGAGGCGATCGGGCACGATCGCTACAATTCTGGCCGCTCGGCCCGACGATCGCCAGTGCATCTCATCTTGGTTCGTGCCGAGTCTCGTCCGTCTACGTCGCACTCCCGGCGCAGGACGGATTCATGGATGCGTGCCTTCCTCTGCCCCATGACGGGGCCCATGGAGCCGAAACAGCGATGAAACGGACTTCCTTCCCGATCTCGATCGTGCTCCTGTGGGCCGCGATCTCGCACGCGGCGGAGTCCGGGCCGGGCGGTCGGAGGCTGCCCTCGGTGGCGGAGGGATGGGCGATCGAGCTGGTCGCCGAGGCGCCGCGGATCGTGTATCCGACCGCGATCGTCGCCGCGCCCGACGGCACGCTCTACCTGGGCTCGGATCCGATGGACATGACCGGTCCGCCCACGTCGCCGATCGACTCGGTCGTTGCGATCCGGGACGGAAAGGTCCGGACGTTCACCACCGGGCTCTGGAGCGTGATGGGGCTCGAGTGGGTCAACGGGACGCTCTACGTCGTCCACTCGCCTTTTCTCTCGGCGTTCCGCGACACCGACGGCGACGGCCGAGCGGACGCACGCGTCAACCTGATCAAAGGGCTCGGGCCAAGAGTGCCGGGTGCCAGCGGGATGAACGACCACATCGCCTCGGGAATTCGCCTGGGCATGGACGGTTTCCTGTACATCGCCGTCGGCGACAAGGGGATACCCCGGGGAGTGGGTCTCGACGGGACGAAGATTCAGCTTCAGAGTGGCGGCGTGATCCGCATCCGGCCCGACGGCACGGGGCTGGAGGTCGTGTCGACCGGCGAGCGAAACCCGCTCTCGGTCGCACTCTCGGCGGGCGACGACATCTTCACCTACGGCAACGATGACGACAGTAAGCGATGGCCGAATAGCCTGACCCACCACATTGTCGGCGGGCACCACGGATACCCCTATGAGTTCCTGTCGGCACCGAGCCGTGCCTTGCCGATCATGGGCGGCGTGGCCGTGGGCGCTGGCGCAGGGGGTCTGCTACAACGAAGACCGTCTGCCGTCGGAGTACCGCGGCAACCTGTTCTTCTGCGACTGGGGGCTTCAGGCCGTCCACCGGTTGGCGATCCGCAAAAGCGGTGGGACGTTCGCGATCGCCGCGCGGACGCCCATCGTGACGAAGGGCGGCGTCGACGACTTCCGCCCGTTCTCCCTGGCCGTCGCGATCGACGGCGACGGCTTCTGGCTGGTCAACTGGGGCTACAACGGCTGGCTCGATGGCAAGGCGAAGTCCGGGCGGCTCTACCGCCTGCGCTACAACGGACCCGACGCACCCCGGCCGACTGCACGGCCGTCGGGAATCGATCGAGCAACCCGCCTCGCGGCGCTGGACCATCCGGCGCTGTCGGTCCGGATCGCTTCGCAGCGTATCCTGGCGAGCCAGGGCGCAGCCGCGCTGCCTGCGCTGGCCGACCGACTCAAGACAAGAGGTGCCGAGACCGGCCGGATCCACGCGATCTGGGCACTCGACGCGATTGGTGGTCCCGAGGCGCGGCGGGCGATCGCGCAGCTACTGGCCGACCCATCGCCTCGGGTACGGCTCCAGGCGGCAAGGTCCGCGGGGATTCGCCGCGACCGCGAGCCGCTGACTGCGCTCTCGGCGATGCTCAAGGACCGCGACCCGGCCGTCCGCCGCGAGGCGGCCATCGCGCTGGGCCGGATCGGCGACCGCGCGGCCGTCGCGGCACTGTACGCCGCGCTGGGGGACTCCGACCGCTTTGCGGCGTGGTCGGTCCGATCGGCGATCCGAGGTCTTGGCGCGTGGGACGAGCCCGCTCTTGCGGCGGCCCTGGTCGACCCCAGGCGCAGCGAGTCGGCGCTCGAACTTACCGACGAGGCCTGGGCCGTGCCGGTGGCCCGGGTGCTGGGTGAGGTCCTGCGGAGGTCGGAGAACCCCGCCCTGCGGCTCCGGATCGTGGCCAACCTGGCGGGGCTGTACCGCCGGTATCCCGAGTGGTCGGGCGCCTGGTTCGGCTCGAATCCGCTGGCCAGTACGCCTCCGGCAAAGAGTCGCGACTGGGACCCCGAAGGGATGCGGGCGGTGCTCGCCGGCCTGGAGACCGGACTGGCCGATCGTGATGCAGAGATCCGCGCTCGCGCGATCGAGGGGCTCTCGCAGGCCGGTCCGGCGGCGTCGGCAGCGATCCGCGCCGCGATGACGCGCGAGGCCGAGCCGGGAAACCAGGAGGCGCTCGCCCAGGCCGCAGCCAGGCTGCGCGACGCGGCGGCCATGCCGATCCTGGCAGACTGGCTGGCCGACGCGACCCGGCCCGAGCCCGTCCGCGCCGCGGCGCTGCGGGGCCTTGCGACGGTGCGGGACCGCGCGTTCCCTACGCGCGCGGCTCGGGCTGCTCTATGACCCGAAGGCTCCGTCGTCGCTGGTAGCCGCCGCGTTGCCGGGCCTGGCCGGAGCCGGCGTGCTACCGCCCAACGAACTGGCGGCGTTCCTCGAGAGCCCGGCGGCTCCGGTTCGCGCGTCGGCACTGCTGAGCCTCAACCTCCGCCAGCCGCTCGCGCCCGGTGTAAAACAGTCGGTGCTCGACCGGCTTGAGGACCCGGCCGTCGAGGTCCGCCAGGCGGCGATCCTGGCCGCCGCTGCGTTTCGGATTCCCGAGGCCGTCCCCCGCCTGCTGACGATTGCCGAGGGCTCCGACCCTGAATTCCACAGTCGGGCGACGGCCGCTCTCTGCCGCATCCCCGACCCCCGAGCGGTGTCCGTCTACCTTGAGACGATCGGCGACCCCAGCACTGAACCGAGACTCCGCCGCGCGGCCGAGTCGGCCCTGGTCGCGATCCGCGACCGCGTCCCCGGCCCGATCGCCGCGGCCGCGCGATCGGCCGACCCTTCGGGCCTGGCCTCTCTGTCGATCGAGCGCGTCCTGGCGCAGTTCGAGCCGATCTCATCCTGGCGCGTGATCGGGCCATTCCCCCGGGCGACGCCGCAGGTCTTCCTGGGCGAGCGCGCGATCGACTTCGGCCGGTCTCAGTCCGGCGCCCACGGTCGGCCGATCTCCTGGCGCAACTCGCGCGCCGACCCCCGGACCGGTCGCGTCAACCTCGACGAGCTCCTCGACGGGGCAGGGGGGGCCGCACCGCCGGTCGGCGAGCTGAACGATCCCTCGGGCCTGTGCACTTTCGCCTACGCCGAGCTCGACTCCGACCGCGAGGGCCCCGCGCTGCTGCTGCTGGGCTCGACCGGCCCGCTGGCCGTGACGGTCAACGAGCGGCTCGTGCCCATCGACAACGGCCAGGACACCCGCACCTACGCGCCGGATGCGAATCTCGTCCGGATCCAACTGGCTCGCGGCCGCAATCGCATCCTCGTGCAGAGCCGTCACGCGTCGGGACGCTGGAGCTTCGGCGTCCAGATCGCTCGGGCCCCGCGCCAGGGGACCGCATTGCAGGAGCGAAGGGCGGTCATGCCCGGCCCACGCCCGACGACCTGCGCCGGTTCGCAATGACCCACGACGGCGATCCGCGTCGCGGCGAGCGGATCTTCTTCGATCTCCGGGGCGGCGGCTGTGCCGGCTGTCATGCGGCCGGCGGGCGGGGCGCCGCCGCGATCGGGCCGGACCTCACCGGCATGGCGCTCAAGTATGACCGCGCCGAACTGATCCGCTCGGTCCTCGAGCCCTCCCGCCGCATCGCCGACGGCTACCAACCCGTGACGCTGGCCACGCACGACGGTCGGGTCGTCACGGGGGTCGTCCGGTCGGAAACCGAGGGCGAGATCACGCTGGTCGATGCCCAGGCGAAGGCCACGAAGATACCGAAGCAGGACGTCGCCACCCGCCGCGCCGGGGGCTCTTCGATCATGCCGAGCCATGCGGCCGAGTCGCTCTCACCCGCCGAGTTCGCCGACCTGATCGGCTACCTGTCGAGCCTGAAGCAGCCCCCGCAGCGGCCGCGTCCGATGCCGTCGCAGCCCTGACTTCAGGAAGCCTCGTCCGTCGGCGCATCGAGCTCCTGACGCAACCGCGCCAGGCGCGCACCCAGAGCATCCGCACTGCGCCTACGCCGCGTCCCATCCGGCGCCGATCTCCTCGTGAGGCAGGCCCTCGACGTTGCGCAGCAGGACGACCTCGGCGTAGTCGGCGGGTAGCCGAGCCAGCGCGTCGGCCAGCCGCAGTTCCATCTCCTGCTGGCCGGCGCGCTCGCTGGGCGAGGGGTCGGGCGCCGCCAGCGCCGCGCCGAGCTTCCGCGACGATTCGGCAAGGGCCTGTTCCAGCGAGACCTCGCGACCGAGATCGCGCTGCCGCGTCCCGCCATGGCGCCGCATCTCGTGTTGCAGCACGTGCGCGAGGATCTGCCGTAGCCAGGCCGCCAGCTCGGCCGAAGTCGCGCCCGGAACCTCGGCAGGTCGCGCACCGCCTCGAACATCGTCTGCTGCACGACGTCCGAAGGGTCGAACCTGGCTCGAAAACGCGGGTCAACCTGCAGCCGCGCGAGGAGTCCCAGCCAGCTCCGGTAATTCTCGAGAGCGGCCGGATCGACGGGCGTGCTCCGAAGATCTTCGCTCAACATAGTCACCTCGCGAATGCCCGCCTCCAGCCGCGGACCGCCGTCCGGGCCGACCACCGGACCAGCCCACCGACCAGGAGCAGGGCACCGATCACATACGCCCCGACGAGGATCACCAGGTACCAGCCCGACGGGTCGTAGCGCTCGAAACTCGCCCTGCCTCGTACGTCCTCCCACACGGCTAGACCCGCAACCGATGCCGCCGCGATCACCATCGAGCCGAGGACGACAGCAAGGTATCTCCACCGCCGCCGGACAACGCCGGAAACGAGAGATCCGACGTATACAAGGACCGGGAGCCCCAGGAGACACCCGGCGATGAAAGCCACGGCTTCCTCGCGAGCGACTACAGGAACCGGTTGCGAGAACGACTTGTAGGTGAGGAACACCCCCATCGGGATCGCGACGGCCACGGGCAGGGCCATCAGCATCCGGACGCTCCAGAATCGGCGCCGCGTGGCCAGGCGCACGATCGCCAGCGGGAACAGGATGGTCACGAACGCCAGACCGCCGCGCGACAGCGATCCCATGACGAGCGATTCCCCGGGCCGGTTCCAGGGCAATGGCCGCACCCGGCGCGGGTCCTCGGCCTCCCGAACGGCCACGGCGAGCATACCCCGGGCGACAGCGAATGACCCGTCCTCGCCGGCCGGCAGCGCCGTCCGGCAAAGGGTAGTATCGCCCGCGACCGAGAGCACCCGCGGCGGTACCCCTGGACCCCCCGTCTCGATCAAACTCCCCGCCCCCGTTCCGGCCCATCGCGGACGCCCTGTCGCGCCGTCCAGTCCGACCATGTCATCGGTCACCACGATCGCGGACCCACCCGCGGCGGCCGGGATAACCCGATCGATCCATTGCTTCGAAGGCCACGACCAGACGTCTTTCAGGTCGCCCCGTGCGGCGCGAAGGCGGTCGGCGTCGAGGAAGAACAGCTCATCGCAGCCGTCTCCGTCGACGTCGCCACCCCGGATGCGGCTCGACCAGGACGAAGGCAGGTCGCGGCCCGCTCGCTCGCGTCCGCTTGCGTCTAGCACTACGATCCGGCGTGCTCGGGTCGAGGTCTTGACGTTGAGGCAGACCGCATGCTGGCCCTTTCCGTCGAGGTCGGCCAGGCAGAAGTCACGGTTTTCGCGGTCTGAGTCACGCCCTCCCCGCCAGGACCATCGCACCGACCCGTCGCGGCCGTCCAGCGCAGTCAGCTCGACGTCGCCCCGGGTGTCTCCCTCGAGTGTATTGCGGAGGATGACCTCCGCACGTCCGTCGCCGTCGAGGTCGGCGACCTGGAACGCCGGGAAAGGATGGGGGTGGAATCTCGTCGGGCGGGACCAGAGCGACTTGCCGTCGCGAACTGAGATCCCACGCAGCGCGAAGGTCGTCCCGTCGACCTGGACCATCAGGACGAGGTCCAGGCTGCCGTCGCCATCGAGATCGCCGTAGGCGCGAGGCAGGTCGGGGATGCTCGCCATGGGCGTGCCCATGCGCTCGACGAGGGAGGAATCCCAGACAATGCGCCCGTCGCGGCCCGAGACACGCGCCAGCCGCGTCTCGCGATAGACCGTGCCCGGCGGCACAGAACCGGGGCTCGCGAACGGACTCGCGTGCAACACGATCAGATCGGCCGGCGAGCCGCGTTCGCACGGCTGGACGTTCGACGCGCTCCACGTCCGTGTAACCCTTCGCGTCGAACCCAAGCCGCAGCGGGCCGCACGACCAGAGGCGTCGTGCCGTGCGGCCGGAGAGCGCCAGCAGCGGCAGTGTGGCGTGCGGCGCATTTCCGAGGAAGAACGTGCGGATGTCCCGCCAGATTACGACGTCGGGCGCGCCGTCGCCGTCGAGGTCGCCCGCGGGCAGGGGCTCGGTCTGTAATCGGTAGGTGCCCGAGTTTCCGAAGCTGAAGCCGCCCGGATCCCGGCCGATCGTGGTTGACCAGAGCAAGCGTCCGTCGGGGCCGGAACGGGCCTCGATCGTCGGTCGGTCCGAGGAGGGGTCGTTGAGATCCTCCGAGGCGCGGGCGATCACATCGCCGATGCCGTCGCCGTCGAGGTCGCCCGCTCCGTCGAACTGGCCGAGCGTCGCCAGCCCTCGGGGGCCGTTGCGGAAGGCCCGCAGCTTACCCTCGGACGAGCCGATCAGATCGTCCAGGCCTTCACCATCGAGGTCCGCCGCCTCGGGCCACGATACCCCGGGAATCGTGTGCAGCTCACGCCCGCTCGAGGCCGAGATCAGGTGCACCCGCGCGGGCTCGTCGCGGCCCCCCGGCGGCAGGTTTCCACCGTGCCCCCTGAGCCCGCCGCCCAGCGGGAGCGCCAGCATCGGCCAGCCGTCCTCACCCCGACCCCACCAGAAGGGCCGCCCGACGAGCAGCGTCGGTGCGCTGTAGGACTCGAGGACGTCGGTATGCCACCACCACAGCGAGTGGCCGTCCTTTCCCGAGAGGGTGTCGACATAGATCCGGTGCGGCTCGCCGCTGTTGATCGTGAAGGGATTCCGCCCGTTATACCGCGACACGGCCACCATGTCGCGCGTGCCGTCACCGTCGAGATCGGGCCCGGCGAGCAGGTGCTCGACACCATCCTTGGCCCGAGTCTCCGGACGCAAAGGGCGGAACCAGCGCGTCTCGCCCGTCGCGCCGTCCAGCACGCGGATTCCGCGGTAGGTGCCCGGATTGAGCGAGGCAGCGTCGGGGACGATCACCTCGGCACGCCCGTCGCCGTCGAGGTCCTCGGCGATCGGCCAGCGCATGATCAGGGGCGGGTGGGGAAAGTCGTAGGGGATGCTGGCCGGCCTGGTCCAGAGCCGATGACCGGTCGCCGACGAAACCGCGATCAGATCCTGGGATGACGCGCCCAGCATGCTGCCGAGCGCGAGCAGGTCGGGCGCACCGTCGCCATCGAAATCCGCGTAATCGACCGGACGGATCGGTGCGAGGCCCAGTTCGATCGGTCGAGCGCCCCGCAATCGGCCGCTCGCCGGGTCCAGCAAGAGCCACCGGGACGCGTCAACGAAGGATACGCTGGTGCCTCGGCGGCCGGACAGTAGCTTTGCCTCGCCGTCGAACGGCTCCACGGCGATCGTGGTGGACTTCGCGTCGACCGCGTAGGTCCACAGGGGCCGTCCCGACCGCCCCGAGACGGCCGCGATCACGCGACGGCCCGGATGCGACGCGGTGCCGGGGTCGGGGTTCAGGGCCGCTCCGGGCGGGCGAACGCCCGGCCAGACGTCGTCGAAGATCGCGAAGGCGGCGATCAGGTCGGCGACACCGTCGCCGTCAACCTCCGCCTGCGACGGCGACCCCAGCACCCGGCCGAACGTCGGAAGCTGGTTGAACCGACTGCGGCCAGGCCGGCCCGGAACGATCGGGTCCGCCGGGGCCGTCCGCGTCGGCCGTATAGGTCCAGAGGAAGCTGCCGCGTCCTTGCCCGAAAGCGCCAGCAGCGACGGCGAGCCACGGAACGCCCAGACGACGTCCGCCGTTCCGTCGCCGTCGAGGTCCACGGCCGGCTCGACCGGCCGGCCGGGTCGCTGCGCGTCGCCGTGGTAGGACAGCCGCCGCATCCAGGCGACCGGATCTCGCCGCGGGTCCCACGGAGTCGCGGGATGCGAGGCATCCCACACCGGTTGACCGGTCACCCCGTCGCGGCGGAGCACCGTCTCACCGGTCCATTCGACGACGTCCGCCTTGCCGCCGGAGAGGCGGAGTGCCGCCGAGGCCGGTCGATAGGGGATCGGATCCGCACCGAGCAGCCGATCGCCGTCGAGCGCGAGCGAATGACTGCGAGACTCTCCCCGGTGCATCCCCAGACGATAGGTCTGCCCGAGCAGGCCCTGGCCCGTCACGACGAGTCGATACTCGCCCGCCGGTAGTCGGCGGGATGTCCGCGTCCCGATATCGAAGGGCTCGCCGACCGGCTCGCCGCTCGCGTCGGCGAGCACCTGCGCCCGCAAGGGCGGCCCGTCGGTCCGTAGCACGACCTCGCCCGACCGCCAGTCTTCATAATATCGCCAGCCCAGGAACGCCCCGACGAGCAGCGCGACCGTGGCGGCGGCGACGAGCGAGCCGCGGCCGAGTGCCTGCTTCCGTTTGCGGACATACCGCACGCAGCGCTCGACGAGGGGCATCCGGCGAGCTCGGATCGCCCGGCCTTCCCCCAGGGCCCTCAGGTCGTCGGCGACCGCCTGGGCCGTCTGATACCGCTGCGCCGGGTCCTTGGCCAGGCAGGTCTGGATGATGGTCTCCAGGTCGCAGGGCAACTCGGGGCGAAGCTGGCGCGGCCGCGCGGGCTCTTCGGTGAGGATCTGGATCACGACGCCGTGCGCCGTCCCCGAGTCGAACGCCGGCCGGCCGGTCGCCAGCTCATAGAGCGATGGCCCCAGGCTGTAGATATCCGTGCGGTGGTCGATCGTCCGGTGGAGCGACTCGGCCTGCTCGGGGCTCATGTAACGCGGTGTGCCCATCAGGGCCCCGCTCGCGGTGAGCGTCACCTCGTCGGCGTGCCGAGCCAGGCCGAAGTCGGTCAGCCAGACGACGCCGACGCCGTCGATTAGCAGGTTCGAGGGCTTGATGTCGCGGTGGATCACGCCGCGATGATGCGCAGTGCGCCAGCGCCTCGGCGCCCTGGATGCCCCAGCGCACGACGCTGTCGACCGCCAGCGACTGATCGGCTCGCCGGGCCCCGTCCAGAACGTCGGCCAGGCTGAGTCCGTCGATGAGCTGCATGGCGTAGTAGTGCACGCCCCGCTCGCAGCCGACGGCGAATATCGGCACGATGTTGGTGTGGTGCAGCCGGGCGACGGTCTCGGCCTCGCGGCGGAACCGCTGCATCGCCTCGTCGTCGGCACCGACGCCCAGGCGCAACACCTTGAGCGCCACGCGGCGGTGCAGCGAGGTCTGCTCGGCCTCGTAGACCACACCCATCCCGCCGCGGCCGAGCTCGCGGACGATGCGGAACTCGCCGAGTGCCGCCGGCTCGCCCGACAGCGGCCCTGCCGCGCGGTGGACGAATTCGATCCCCGCCAGGCAGGCCTCCAGCTCGTCGGCCAGCTCGGGATGTGCCGCCAGCAACTCGGCGCGATCCGGCGTCCGGCCGGATTGAAGGTCTGCGAGGTAGGCGTCCAGGATGCCGGCCAGCTCGGAGGCCGAGCCGGACGGAGCCACAGTCTCCCGCTCGTGCGGGTTGGACTCGGCCCGGACTGGCTGATCAATCGTCTCGTCATTACGCTCGGTCATTTGAGACTTCTCGCTTCTCGCTCAACGCCACCGTGGCAAGTGAGTTGCTGGCCGAGCCGCCCAGGCACCAACCGCCCCGTCATTAGCCCGCTTCGCGGGCCCTCTCCTCGCCCGGAACTTAGGGGGACGGGTTGGAGATCAGGGGCCTGGATCGCACCGGAATCGGCGCCTGGCGGCCGGTATTCGCCGCCGCGACCGCCCGGTCGTGCGGGTCGCGACGATTGCGCGGGCATCACCTGGCCCGGCGAAACTCTCGGAGAGGGATCAGGGGCGAGGGGGCCCGCGCGGTGGTGTTGAGTTAGGAGTCTCGTCATTTTCGGGTCCATGAGTGGAGCCGGTCCCTGGGTGGCGAAACGTCGCGTCGACGCGTCGCGATCGCGTTCCTTCCCGCGCCGAAGGCACGGAGGCTTCATCGATGCCGTCCAACCCTCTCATCATCATAGGGCCGGAATCGACTCCGATGTCACGCGCGGATCGACTCGCCGCTCGCCGTCGGGTTCCCACACGCCCCGATCTGCTCTCGACCGAGGGTCCTCGGCATGGCGTAGCGTACTCGGGGCCAAACGCATAAAATGAAAGGGGTCCGCTCCGTCAACGTGCGGGCCGGGTCGATCCTATCCGATTCGCTGCCAGGGAGTTGCCTTCGTGCTGGAGATCGTCAAGTATCCTCATCCCGCCTTGCGATACGCCTCGCGACCCGTCCTGGAGATCGACGATGCGCTGCGGTCGAACCGTCCGCCGGATGTTCGACCTGATGTACGACGCCCGCGGGATCGGCCTGGCCGCCAACCAGGTCGCGCTGCCGTTCCGCTTCTTCGTGCTCAACCTCACCGCCGATCCCGAACAGCCTGAGCACGAGCAGGTCTTCCTCAACCCCGAGATCGTCAAGCGGCACTCGTCGTTCGAGGGCGAGGAGGGCTGCCTCAGCCTGCCCGGCCTCTATTCCAAGGTGCGGCGGGCCAAACGGATCCGGGTGCGGGCCTTCGACCTCGAGGGGAACCTCATCGAGCAGGATGTCGAGGAACTGTTCAGTCGGGCCGTGCAGCACGAGACCGACCACCTCGAGGGGAAGCTCTTCATCGACTACCTCGACCCGTCCGCGCTGCGTGATGCGGAGTCGAGGATCCGCGAGTTCGAGCTCAAGTTCCGCCAGGACCAGCGAGGCGGCGCGATCCCCCTGGATGACGAACTGCTGCGCCGGCTCAACGAGATGCCGCGTGTGCCGCTCGTCCCGCCCGAGGACCGCGGCCCGGACGAGGTCGCCGATTCGGCGAATCCGCCGGCCGAGGAGCCGGTCGTTTGACTTCATGGAGGTGGCCATGGCACCCGCGATCCGCCTGGTTTTTCTGGGCACCGGCGACTTTGCCCTGCCGACCTTCGAGCACCTGGTCGCGACCGGGCATGATGTGGCCGCGCTGGTGACCCAGCCCGATCGCCCGCAGGGCCGCAAGCAGGAGCTCGTCCCGGCGGCCATCAAGCGCGCGGCCGAGGCACGGGGAATCCCGGTGTTCCAGCCCGAGGACGTCAACGGGGCCGAGAGCCTGGACCACATCCGCGCCTTCGGGCCCGAGCTGCTGGTGACCGCGGCCTACGGCCAGATCCTCTCGGGCGAGCTGCTGGGAATCCCCCGGCTGGGCGGGATCAACCTGCACGGCTCGGTGCTGCCGGCGTACCGCGGGGCCTCGCCGGTGGCGCGGGCCATCCAGAACGGCGACGCCGAGACCGGCGTCACCATCATCCGCATGACCCCCCGGATCGATGCCGGCGGCATCATCGCCATCGCCCGCATGCCGATCGACCCCGACGAGACGGCCGGCGAGCTGGAGGACCGCCTGGCGAGGATCGGCGCGCCGCTCGTCGCCCAGTCGATCGCCGCGATGGCCGCGGGGCCGTTGCCGATCCTGCCGCAGGAAAAGGCCGCCGTCACCCGGGCACCCAAGCTCCGCAAGGAGGATGGCCTGATCGACTGGTCCCGTCCCGCCCGCGCCGTGCACGACCACGTCCGCGCGATGCAGCCGTGGCCGTTGGCCTCGACCACCTGGATTCCCCGGCCCGGGACGGGCCGTCCGCCGATGCGGATTATCGTCCACCGGACGGCCGTCGAGGGGGCGAGCGGCCCGCCCGGCTCGGTCATCGAGGCGTCGGGCGACCGCCTGGTCGTCGCCGCCGGCCAGGGCGCCGTCCGGCTCCGGACGATCCAGCTCGAGGGGAAGAAGCCCGCCGACGCCGCCGAGTTCCTGCGCGGCTACCGCGTTGAGATCGGCGACCGCATGGGTGCACCGACGGCCGGGGCCTGACGAATTCTCGCTCTGACCGCACCCGACCAGCCGCCGTGTTGCTCGGCCGCATCGTATGGTCGAGGAATGTCGAGGATGTTCATCGGGCAGGGGCTGGCTATCGCGCTTGACGTACCCTAGATTGGGTGGACTCAGGTCCTGTCCTGTCCGGGCGAGGAGGCCCGGCTTTTGGCTCCGCACCCGATGCCCGCAGGTCTGGATCTGCGGCGTCTATCCCAACCCGAGCGCGCCGGCTCCGAGGTTCCCTTGTTCCGCCGCACCTCGCGCAAACGCCCGCTCCGCGCCCTCCGGCCCAGCGCCGAAGGGATCGAGGAGCGTCAGTTGCTCTCGGGCTATTCGCCCTCGGCGGTCGAGCAAGACTATCTCGAGCTGCTCGACGACGCCCGGTTCGACCCGTCAGCCTACGGGGTCTCGCTCGGAGTGGATCTCTCGTCCGTGGCTCCGTCGCAGCCTCTTGCCACGAGCACGCTGCTGGTCCAGTCCGCGCGGCTGCATTCGCAGGACATGATCGCCCAGAACTACTTCGCCCACAACAGCCCTCAGGGCGTCGGCCCTGGCGCCCGGATCGCCGCGACCGGGTTCTCGGCCACGGGCTGGGCCGAGAGCATCGAGACCAACACGAACCCCTCGACCAGTGGCGGCGCCTTCTCCGCCAGTTACGGTGCCTGGGACGCCGGCTACAGCCTGGGCGACCTGATCGTCGACCAGGGCGTGCCCAGCCTCGGCCATCGCGTGATGCTGCTCGACATCGGCGGCCTGGACCACGCCATGCAGCAGGTGGGGATCGGCATCGCCACGCAGGATTCGACCAGCGGCGGCTTCCCCTATCGCCAGTCGGACACCACCATCGACCTCGCGGCGACTCCCACCGTCGGCCCGTTTCTGACCGGAGTCGTCTTCAACGACACGGCCGGCGACGGCGAGTACCAGCCGGGCGAGGGCCTCGCCGGGGTGACGATCTCGGTTGCCGGCGTCGGCTCGACCACCACCCTCGACGCGGGAGGATACAGCATGGCGCTCGCGCCGGGGACCTACACGGTCACCGCCAGTGGGGGCGGGTTGTCCTCGCCCATCGCACGCGCCGTGGTCGTCGGCAGCGACAACGTCCGGCTCAACTTCGTGCCCGATCCCGACGGCGCGACGCTCGTCGCGGACTCGACGGGGGCTATCGGCGCCACCATCGGCTCGTTCACGGCGATGGCCGCGGGCGACACCGCGTCCAGCTACAGCGCCCGGATCGATTGGGGCGACGGCCACACCTCGTTCGGTGTGCTGGTCCCTGGCGCCAACGGCACATTCGCCGTCCAGGGTGCCGACACCTACGCGGGCACCGGAGTCTATGCCATCCGGGTACTGGTCACACACCTCGCCGACGGCCATACCATGGCCCTGAACGCCGCCGCCGTGGTGGACGAGCCGGGTTACAACCCGACGCCGCCGGGTTCCTCGGGCTCCGGGTCCGGATCCACGGGAACAGGGTCGTCCGCAAACGGCTCCTCGGGCTCGTCCCCCATCGCGACGGGGACCACGACCGAGAAGGAGAAGGGCCAGGTGCACCACAAGGCCCGGCATCCGCAGGCGAAGAAGCATCCGCATATCGTCTCCCATCCCCGCGCCCATCGCCACCTGGTCGCCCGGCCGGGGCAGTCCGCAAAATGGGCTCTTGCCCTTCCCTTGGGGTCGTGACGGCGCCTCCCCGACCGGATTACTCGTCGCGCACCGGACCGTTGTCACGAGGCTCAAGCTCGTCACGACGGGAAAGTCCCTCGCGCCGAAGCTTGGGACCGCCGATCGAGGCCCGTGCGCGGGACGACATTAGAGACAGGAGAAGATCCCCAGGATGCGCGAAGGTGAGGATGTACCATGAGGCCCCCGAGGGTCGCGCGGGTTGTTGGAATGGTGACGGCCCTGGCGGCGGTAGCGGCCCTGACGGCCGCCGTCGGATCAGCCCGGGCCGACTCCACGAAGCAGGATCGCATCGAGGGCCTGCGCCTCTACCACGAAGGCAAGTTCGGCGAGGCGATCCCCCACCTCTCGCGTGTCCTCGATCGCCACAAGCGCGACATCGAGGTCCGCCTTCGCCGTGGAGCCTGCTACCTCAGGACTGAGCAGCCCCAGAAGGCCCTCGAGGATTTCGAATGGGTCAACTCCTACGCCGCCTGGGCGCCGAGGTCTTGAGCGGCGGATTAAACAAGACGACGACGGATGTCATGCTGGTTGAGCCGACCCCGTTCTATCCCGATGCGTTCGGCAATCGCGGGATCGCCCTCTTGATGCTGGGCCGAGACCAGGAGGCGCTCGAGAGCTTTCAGCGCGCTCCATCACCCTCTGGGGAATGTTCCGGAACCACCCCGGCAGGGCCGGAGCCTACGAGGGACTGGGACAGACCTATCACCGGCTGGGGCAGGACACCGCGGCGTTCGAAGCCTATAACATGGCCGCCCAGATCAACCCGTCCGATCCCAACGCCTTTGCCGGTCGCGGAGACATCCTGACGAGCCTTCGGCGCTTCGAGCCGGCGCTCGGCGACTATGACCTGGCGATCCAGATCGACCCGTCGCACTCGCGGGCACACGCCGGTCGGGGGATTGCCAACTACCTGCTGGGCCGCAACGAAGCGGCGATCGCCGATTTCGACCGGGCCGTCGCGCTCGATTCGGGGTTCGTCAAGGCTTATAGCTACCGGGGCGCCGCGCACTCGCGACTTGGCCAGAACGACCTGGCCCTCGCCGATTACAACGCAGTCGTCCGGCTGATGCCCGAGAGCTCCGGAGCCTACAAGGATCGCGGCGGCGTCTACTACCGGCTTGGTCGCTATGACAGCGCCCTCAAGGACCTCGACGAGGCGATACGGCTTGATCCCAAGAAGACCGCCGCCTATCAGAACCGCGGGGCCGTTCGCAACGCACTCGGCCATTACGAGCGTGCGATCGACGACCTCGACGACGCCATCCGTCTCGACCCGGAGAACGCGGGGGCCTTCTCGAATCGCGGGCTGGCACACTACATGATGGGGGACTACGACCGCGCGATCGCCGACCTCAGCGAGGCCATCAAGCTCGAGTCCGGCAACGCGATCACCCACTTCAACCGGGCCGAGGTCTTCATCCGGCTGGGAATGCGAGAGCGGGCGCTGGAGGACTACACCGAGTCTGTTCGGCTGGCGCCTCGGCTGGCGCCGGCCTACGCGGCGATCGGGCGGATTGAGGCTCAGCTTGGAAGGCATGAGGAGGCCCTCCACGACTTCGATATGGCACTGAAGCTCGACCCCAAGAACATGGGCCTGGCCATCTACCAGGACCGCGGCGACCTCCGCCGGCAGGGAGGCGACTGGTCCGGCGCGCTGGCCGACTACGACCTCGCGATCAAGCTGCAGCCGAGACGCCCCGACCTGTACGTGGCGCGGGGCTGGGCGCGGTTGGGTGCCGGAGCCGAGTGGGCCGACAACGACGCCCGGGCGTATCTGGCTCTCAAGGGCTGGCGCGATAGCTTCAGCCCCTACATGGCGACCCTGGCCGTGCTGGGGGCCAGAGGGACTCCGCGAGCCCGAGACGCGTCGGCTACTCGACGAGGCGATTGCCAACTCCCCCCGACGTGGCTGGCCGGTCCCGGTGCTGCATTACCTCCGCGGTGACCTCGACGGGGCCGGACTCTTCCACGCCGCCGAGGGGCCCCGGCAGCGGGCCGAGGTGCACGCGTTCATCGGCCTCGAGCGACTCCAGGCGGGTGATCGTGCCGCCGCGCTGACGCACCTCAAGGACGCCCGCCAGCAGGGCGCCGCCGGCTCGATCGCGGTCGACGTCGCCCGCGCGGCCCTCCGCCGGATCGAGCCCGGCGAGTGAGGCAGCCGCTGAAGTCCGGGGCGAAGTCCACTGCCGGGGGATTCTCGGAGTCTCTCGCCACGAGACCGGGTGTGGGAATCCGGTCCTGAAGGGGCCCGAACCGATCAGCCGAGGGAATCACCCCGGGGATACTCGCCGGCCCTCGGCCCCGCGGCCGGCAGGCTCAGGCTGAAGGTTGAGCCGCGGCCCGGCTCGCTCTCGGCCCAGACGTGGCCGCCGTGCAGCTCGACGAGGCGGCGGACGAGCGTCAGGCCGATCCCCAGGCCCCCCTCGGAGCGCGACCGCGAGTGGTCGACCTGGATGAAAGTGTCGAAGATCCGCGGCAGCATCTCGGGCGCGATGCCGACGCCCGTGTCGCTCACGTGAATGATCACCTCGCAGTCTCGCCGTTCGGCGGTGACCGTGATCTGGCCGCCGTCTTCGGTGTACTTGGCGGCGTTGTTCAGCAGGTTGACGAGGACCTGCTCGATCCGTGCGGGATCGACGACGACCGGCGGCAGGCCCTCGGGCAGCTCGAGGTCGAGCCGGTGCCGCTTCCGCTCCATGAGCGGACTGGCAACCTCGGCGGCTCGGGCGATCAGCACGGCGACGTCCGAGGACTCGGGCCTGAGCTCGAGCTTGCCCTGGGCGATCCGCGAGACGTCCAGCAGGTCGTCGGTGAGCCGGGCGATCTGACCGGCCTGCCGGTCGATGACGTCGTGGCACCAGCCGATCTGATCGCCGATCCCCGGCGTGCGCGGCCAGCTCGACGGCCGAGCGGATGGCCGCGATCGGGTTCCTCAACTCGTGCGACAGGATCGCGAGGAACTCGTCCTTCCGCCGGTCGGCCTCGTGGAGCGACTCCTCGGCGCGCTTCCGCTCGGTGATGTCGCGGGCGACCTTGGTGAAGCCCTTGAGGGTGCCGGCATGGTCGCGGATCGGCGTGATGACGCCGCTGACGAAGAACCGGCCGCCGTCCTTGCGGAGGTGCCAGCGGTCGTCGCCGGCTTGACCGATCGCCGCGGCCGTCTCGAGCTCCCGCTCCGGCACGCCGGCCTGCCGGTCCTCGGGGGTGAACAGGATGGAGCAGTGCTGGCCGACGATCTCGTCCTCGGCGTAACCGAAGACCCGCTCGGCTCCCATGTTCCAGGTATCCACCCGGCCGGCGGCATCGAGCGAGAAGATCGCGTGGTCGTGGACACTCTCGAGGATCTGCTGACGCTGCGCTTCGGCCCGGGCCAGGGCGGCCCGTCTGCTCGCCCGGCTCGCCTTGCGGAAATGCCGGACGGCGCCCGCGGTGGCCTCGTTGAGCACCTGGTTTATCACCGCATAGGCCGATCGGATCGTCGCCGCCTCCAGGCTGTTGCGGGCCGCGCAGTCGAAGGTGGCGTCGCTGAGCGCGGTACGCAGGTGGCCCAGCTCCTCGATGACCTCGGAGATATCATACCCCTGACGGAACCGCATCCGGCCGTGCTTCTTCCCCTGGACGGCCGAAGCGGCCGGCCGGCCGCGTAGCCGATCGGCCAGCATGTCGAGCAGGCCGGGGATGTGGTCGGCGAACTCGCGATAGCTCAGCCGGTTTGCGTCGGGGATGTCGCCGGACTGCTCGACGGCCTCGCGCCAGGCCGCGACGATGGCATCGCTCTTGGCGGAGAGGTGATCCGCCAGCAGGACCGTACCCTTCATGGACAGCGCCTTTCGTGGAGCAGTTGAACTCGTCCGGTGACATCGAACGATCCATGGAGAGACGGCGTTGCTCGTTCGATTCTTCCCAGTCACTCCGTCGCCCCGCGCCGGCATCGTGGGGGCGTCGTCGAGTTGTTCCGTAGGAGATGATATCATGGATTCGGCAGGCGGCGCATGTCAAGACCGATCACGCCGGGTGGAAAATGGTTCCCGCCGCCTGGAACGGCCCCCGGCATGCAGTTGTCAAGACCGATCACGCCGGGTGGAAAATGGTTCCCGCCGCCTGGAACGGCCCCCGGCATGCAGTTGTCAAGACCGATCACGCCGGGTGGAAAATGGTTCCCGCCGCCTGGAACGGCCCCCGGCATGCAGTTGACGCTCAGGCGAGGTTTCCCCGATCCTGGCCGCCCATCATCGGGCCGATCAGGGACCGCGGAAGTGTCGCATTGCTCCGCATTTCAACCACGCCGGTTGCTCAATCCTGGCTGCGGAAGCGGTTTGCCTTCTGGCCTCAGCCGACCCACCACTACCAGGCACCTGCAGCGTCCTGAAAGGCGTCACGGGTCGATGTGACGAGGTCGTTGCGCGGTTCGGCTTCGCCCTTCGCAGCCGGGGCGACCGACCGGGATCCACGCCCCTCAGCCCGGAGCATCCACCCAAGGCCGACGACCAGGAGGAGCGCCGGCACGAACAGGTTGCCCATCGCCTGGGCGCCTTCGTGCCAGAGGATCGCAGTCGCCGGGAGGAATAGCACCGCCGCCAGCCAGCTCATGGCCAGCCAGCCGCGCCGCGCGAGCCGCCGCGACGGGTCCGTCGGATCGCCCAGCACGCGGTGCAGCGCCAGGGCCGTGGGATACATCATCCAGACATAGGCATAATTGAAAGACAACGGCGAGCAGATCACGGTCAGGAGGGTGACCAGGGCGAATTCCATCGCATCGGTGTCGCGGGTGCGGGCCGCCCTCGGCGGCATCACGGCGAGCACGAACAGGCCGAGCGCCATCATCGCCGCCAGGGTGATCCCGGTTACAGTGCGGAATTCCAGCGACAGCAGATTGACCTTCCAGGCCGCTCGAAACGCCGGCTCGGCGCGACGGATGTCCTCGTCCCACCGCAGATTCGCATCGGCGGTCGCCGAGGCGCCAGGACCTTCGGCGCCCGACCTGCCTCGCCGAGGGCCGCTGGTGCGGCTTCAGTAACGCGAGGAGATCGGTGGACGGATCCGGCATCGGGAGGCCCTTGGCCGGCCGCACGGCACCCGGCGGGCCGTGCGACTTGCCCGAGAGCACCGCCTCGCCGTCGGCGGGCACGTCCCTCAGTAACCGATGAAAGACCGCCATGATCGACTGGTTCTTGTAGCCGTACGACCGCAGCGGCCGCTGGGCGATGCCGTGGGTGTTGTAGGTGAAGAGCATCCCTCGGCTCCACACCGACAGGTCGTCGACGACCTGCGCGGGCGTCCGAAAAGGGAGAGGGGCAATCAGCAGCCAGGCGGCCAGCACGGCGACCGTCGCGATCGACGCCCGCCACATCCGCCGGTAGATCAGGTAGCCCAGCACCAGGATCGGGAACGCCTTGATCGCCGCCGCCGTGGCGACGAGCGCCCCCGCCATGGCCGGGCGACCGAGCCGGATGCAGGCAAAAGCCCCGAGCAACAGTGCCAGGAGCGCCAGGTTCGGCTGCCCGAGCAGGTAGATGTTGTGGATCAACACGATGACCGAGAGCGTCGGCACGATCAGGACGAGCGGATGACGATGCCGGCGTCCGAGCGACCCGGCGGCCAGCCAGACCGACAGCAGCACGCAGGCGACCCACGATACGGAGGTCGCCGCCACCATCGCCAGGATCATCCCGGCCTGGCCCAGCGGGCTGAGCATCCCCAGCATGGCCGCCGCCGAGGGCGGATACATGAACGGGAACAGCCGGCCGCTCTCGGGCGCGGGTAGATGTCGTAGCCCTTCGACTCCGCCAGCCCGACCTGGTACCACAGCCCGTAGTCCTTCAGTTGCAGCTTATAGGCCTGGTTGACGATCGGGATCGCGGCGAAGATCAGCATGGTCACGACGAGCGCGATCCAGAATCCGAGCTCCAGCCTGGCCCATCGACGGGCGCGGCCGTCGTCGAGTCCATCGCCCGGCGATGAATCCCCGCCTCCCGGCGGCCGGCCCTCGGCCCCATCGCGGCGGATCGTCGCCCCGATCGACCCCCGGTCGGCCCGACCGTCGCCCGCCCCGGTCGCTTCCTGCGGATCG
Organism: uncultured Planctomycetota bacterium; assembly: GCA_963771445.1. Taxonomy (GTDB): domain Bacteria; phylum Planctomycetota; class Planctomycetia; order Isosphaerales; family Isosphaeraceae; genus JAKAUH01. The sequence continues at coordinate 1,162,656 of CAVYTQ010000014.1, forward strand.
TTCGACATCGTGTCGTGTCCATCGCCCATCGGATCGTCCGGTTCCATGCGCCTGGAGGACGACCGAAGACCCAGTCCTTGCTCGTCTTGCCGCAGGCTCAGCCCGGCCCCATTCCACCCAGGCCGGCACGTCCCAGTCCCAGTGCATGGCTTTACACACGCACACGAAACGGGCGATCCGGGCGCGAATCCTAACCGACATCTCGGCTTTCGAGAACCGCAAAGGCGAGTCTTTCCCACAATACGCCGCTAGACGAGGCGAGTCGGGCCAAGCTGCCGGAGGACGGGAAGGGGCACTTACTTCATGGTGCAAGGGGAGAAGTAGGCGCTCCCTTGGGGGACACGTCCTCGACGCGACTCGGGCCGTCGCCAGTCGCCGCGACGGAGCCGGGTTCCCGGGCTGATTTCCTCGCCTGGACCCGGAAGGTCACTGTCCGCCTCACCAAGATCCCTCGCCGGCGGCGCCGCCCACCCCGACCCCAGGCCAGTCTCCAATCCGAACCCGACCGGCTTAGACCTTGACGGCGGTCAGGCCGGCCCGCGGCTCAGCAGAACGGCTTGATCGCCTTGCGCATCGAGGCGGCGTCGGGATAGCGCTCCTTGGGCTCGCGGGCGAGGCACTTGCGGATGACCTCGGCGAGCGCCTGGGGCACGTCGGGGCGTCGGTCGCGGATCGGGACGGGTGATTCCTCGAGCAGCATGCGGATCAGGTCGCCGCCCGCGGCGGCCTCGTCATACACATACTGGCAGGTCAGCATGTAATAGAGCGTGGCGGCGGTGGCGTACAGGTCGGCCAGCGGGGTGACGGTCTTGAAATCCAGCATCTGCTCGGGAGGCATGAACGGCACAGTGCCCCGCATCTCGCCCGAGAAGGTCAGGCCCGAGAGGCCCACGCCGCGGAAGCTCTTGGCCAGGCCGAAGTCGGAGACCTTGACCGAGAGCCCCTCGGCCGACTGCGCGATGAGGATGTTCTCGGGCTTGATGTCGCGGTGGACGAAACCCAGCTTGTGCGCCTGCTCGAGCCCCTTCAGGATCTGGCAGGTCAGGCGGCAGGCCTGCGCGATCGGATATCGGCCGGGGTCGGCCTTGGCCAGCGCCTCGAGGTTGCTCCCCGCGACATATTCCATGGCGAACCAGAACTGGCCCCGCGTCATGCCCTGCTCGTAGCACTCGACGATGTTGGGGTGGCGGATCTGGCTGATGACCGACATCTCGCGCTGGAAGCGGTCGATGGCCGAGCGCGTGGTCGCGGTCTCGGGCATGATCAGTTTCAAGGCCACCATCTGCCCGGTCAGGTTGTGCCGGGCCTGATAGACGACGCCCATGGCGCCGCGGCCGAGTTCTCGCAGGCAGGTGTAATAGGGTACGGGCTGGGGCAGGTTGGCCGACTCGGAGCGACACGCCGCGCACCACCACTCCACGGGCTCGCTGGCGCCGGCGCCCGCCGGCCCGGCGATCGTGAGGCTCGCCGGCGCCGCCGACCCGCAGCCGGCGCAGCGGACCGAGCCCACGTGGAACGAGGTCGTGCGGCCGCCGGCGGCGTCGGAGGGCTCGTCGATCGAGGACGCCGAGCCGGCCATCTCGACGGCGACCCGGAAGATGCTCTGGCCCGCCGCGATCATGTCGCGCGAGGCCAGCGGCGACCGATCCACTCGCCGATTATTCAGGAACGTCCCGTTGGTGCTGCCCAGGTCACGCAGCACGCATGACGGGGGATTCAGCTCGATCATGAAGTGATCGCGCGAGAGGGCCAGGTCTTCCGGCATCGGACAGTGCACGAAGCGCGACCGTCCAATGACGAACGTCTCGTGACGATCGAGCACGAACTGCCGCCCTTTGAGCGGTCCTTCTATCACATCCAGTATCACACGCATGACCTCGCCCCATGCCCCCCAGCCCGGCGCATGAGCGCCGTGCATGGGCGTGTCAGACTTGCAGGCATCCAGCGTTCCCGGCTCGATCATCTTTGGGTCTCACTCGGTACTTGCTGTTCGATGCTGTCTTTCATAATACGGAATGGATGCGGAAAATGTCGTCGGTGTCACTCGGAATCCCCAAAAAACCGCGATTCCACCCGCTCCAAGCAATGAGCATGAGCGCAACCTTGCTCGCTTCGCCGGCCAGGTAACGGCCGTCGGTACGATGACGGCAAGCATGGCCAATGTGGAGCGGGGCTCACTTTCACGACGGGCGATCATGGACAGGTCCGTGGACCTATCCGCGGTTTCTCGTCAATTCCCTCATCGGTCTCTCGCAGGCGGGGTGGAAAGCCGGGGATTCGTCGAGGGCCCCGGTGGGTTCGCAGGCCCGGAGGATGATTCATGGATGCGGAATGGCTCGCGGACTCGGCGGCGGTGGCGGAGGCCAGGGAGCAGGGCCGCGCGGTCGTCGCGCTCGAAACCACCGTGATCGCGCAGGGGCTACCCTGGCCGGAGAACCTCGAGACAGCGCGGGGCATGGAGGAGGCCGTGCGGTCCGCCGGCGCCGTGCCGGCGACGATCGCGGTCGTGGGCGGCTGACTTCGGATCGGCCTGGCCGACACGGAGATCATCGAAATCTCCCGGTCCGCGGCGACGACGGCGATCGGCGAGGAAGTCTACCTCGGTCGAACGGACGGGCGCCGGGCCGGAGCCGGGCACGGGCGGGGGAACATGGGCCAAGGCGAATCGCCGCGACCTGGCGGCGGTCGTCGCCGCGGGAGGCCGCGCGGCGACCACCGTCTCGGCCACGCTCTGGGTCGACGCGACGGGCCGGGCTGAGTCCGTTCGTCATGGCCACAGGTGGGCTGGGGGGTGTCCACCGCGACGCCTCGTCTAGCTTTGACGTGTCGACCGACCTCGACGAGCTGGCCCGCGCCGACGGCGCCCTGGTCGTCTGCTCGGGGATGAAGTCGATCCTCGACCTGCCGGCGACGCTCGAGTCGCTGGAGACCCGGGGCGTGCTGGTCGTCGGCTACCGCACGGACGAGCTGCCCGGTTTCCTGACGCGGTCGGCCGGGCTGCGGCTGGAGCACCGCGTCGACTCGCCCGCCGAGGCCGCCCGGCTGGTGCGCGCCGACCGCGGGCTCGGGCTTCCCGGCGCGATCGTGCTGGCGCAGGCGGTACCGGAGCGGTTCGCCATGGACCAGGCGACTGCTCGATGAGGCGCTCGGCCGGGCCCTCGAGTCGGCACGCCGCCAGGGGATTGCCGGCAAGCCGCTCACGCCGTTCCTGCTGGAGTCGATCCGCGGCGAAACGGCGGGGGTGAGCCTCCGGGCGAACTGCGCCCTGCTGATCGCCAACGCCCGCCTCGCCGCCGAGGTGGCCGTCGCGCTCGGCTCGTAGCGGCTCGAGCCGACGGGGTCGGCCGTCGGCCGCTCGCTCCGACCGCCGCGGGGCTGGTCATTCCGGACTTGGCGGCGGCCCGATCCGGCGAGGAGTTGGCCGAGGCGACGACCCTGGTCGGGACGCAGGTTTTGAGGCATCCGCCGGCGGCGTGGCCGCGGGATCGGGTGCCGGCTGGGCCGCGGGTGACGGCGATGTGATCGGTCCGCCCTGCGCCGGGGTGAGCCCCGGTTCCGACGGGCCCAGGTCGAGGGTCTTCAGGATCGCCTCCGCCTGATCGCGGAACTCGACGTGATTCTCGCGCTCCGTCATGGCATAGACCACGACGCGGTCCGCACGCGTGAACATGATGAGGTAGGCATCCACATATAACTGATTTCGGTCCTGGACCTTGATGGCCACCTCGAGGCGGTAGACCTTCCGCTTGAGGGGGCCCCAGTCGGCCTCGGGGAGCCATCCGAGTGGTCCGTTGATGATCTCGCGGTTCTGGAGATCCCAGTTAGCCCGAAAGTCCTTGACGAAGGACTTGAGGATCATTCGTCATGCGGACGAAGTTGGGATCGAGGCCCTTGGCCTTCGTCGCGAACTGGAGGACGTCGCTTTTGCCGTTGGGCATGCCACGGACGAGTTCCAGGCTCCTCTCGTCGAAGCTGCTGCTAAGCCGGAGGTCCTGGGGATGCCGGAAGTGGAACCGCCCGAGGAGATCGTCGTAAAGGAGCCAGGAATTGGTCTCGTCGGCGGTCGGCGGGGGGGCGGGGATGTTGAGCTGCCCTGCTTCGCCCGCACCGCCGGTGCGGACCATCCGCCGCGCCAGGACGGTTTCCCGGGTGTTGATCTGCTGAAGGCGGCCGTCGCGATCGAGGGGGACATTGAATCGTCGGGCCATCTGAAGCTTGGCGATGTAGCCCCTGGCGTCGACGATCCCGGCGACCTTGTTGCGATCCTCGGCCGGGGCGCGCCGGCGGGTCGGGGCGTCGCCGCGGGGGCGGGGGCGGGGGCGGCGGGCGGGGGCTCGAAGTTGAACGTGATGCGTGCGTCAACCGTCCCGATGCGGGGATCGACCTTCCGGGTGCCGGCCTCGAGCTCGACGTCGCCCGTGATCTCGATGATGGCCGAGAGCGCCGTGCCTTGCGGTGACTTGCGTACTTCGACCAGCGTCGCCTCGAGCTGGGAGTCGCCCAGATCGGGCACCTCGCCCATGAGCACCATTACGCCCGGGCGCGAGATCATCCATTTGTCTTTGATTCGGACGGGCCGGGTCTGCGGCGGCATGACCGCCATCAGCCGGAGGAACGAGGTCTCCACGACCATCCGCTGGTATTCATCCTCGCGAATCGAACGATCTTTCTGCAGGCAGATGAATTCGGGCAGGGGGCCGTTGCGCATGTGCAGCCAGAGGCTCAGGCCCTGGAACAGCCGGGAAAGCCGGGCGTGAGTCGCCGGGGCCGAGGTGACTCGGAACGAGTCGTAGCGTCGGACCGCGTCGACGACCTCGCCGAGCCGTCCCACCTTCGCCGGCCGTTCGGTGTACATCGTCTTGCAGGTGAGCTCCTGCCGGTCCGGCGCCCCCGTGGCTTTCTCCGTCTCGATCCGGTAGGTCTCGACGGCACCGACCTGATACTGCACGATCAGCTCGGGCTGACCGGGCTCCTCGACGACCCCGTATTTCTCGCTGAATCGATAGCGAAGGCTCACGGCCATGTCCGTGGCGTCGTCTTTGGCCGCCTTCTCCTGGGGGGCGGCGTCTGGCTGCTGGGCGCCCACTCCGCTCGTCACGAGGAAGATGAGTCCGGCTCCGGCCATCGCGGCGACCGTTCGCCCCCGACGCTTCTCCGCACCAGATCGCCACGGAATCGGCTATCGCTCATGATTCTTCGCCCCCGGGGCCCGATCTCCCATCCGGATCGCGGCCGCGTGCCCGCTCGTTCGGTCCCGCCCTCGTGCTGACCATTACACCATACCGCGGGACCGGGGGGTACGAGCAGGAGCGGCGGATTCGTCGACGAGTGCGCGATTCCCGGGGATGGATGCGACGCTACCGGCGGCCGGCGTCGGCCTGCCGGGGCTGCTGCCAGCGGAGCGTGCCGATCATCTCGGCATCCTGCTCGCCGAAAGCCTGGGCGTCGCGGGCGGCCAGCGTGTAGGTCACCACAAGCTGGTCTCCCTCCGGGCTGGCGACGAGGTAGTAGTACCAGACCACGCCCAGGTCGCCCTCGCGGCCCTGCACGCCGACCTTGTAGCGGAACCCGCCCGCCGGGTCGCCGTCGACCTCGCCCGTGCCGATGAACTGGACGAACCGCTGCCCCAGCACGCGGCGGATCTCGTCGCGGAACTGGTCGGGGTCCTGGTGCTTGCCCCGGCCGGCGGGCGGGCCGACCACCAGGTTGCACTGGGCGACGACCCGCGAGCCGTCGAGCCGCTTGAGGACGACGAGCTTCGGGTCGTCCCAGAAGACGTGCCAGCGGCGGTCGTGCAGCAGGTACGACTTGCCGTCCGGGGCGGTCTGGATCAGCCGGCGGCTGCCGGGGGTCACCTCGGTCGAGTACCGGGCGAGGGCCGCGTCGGACAGGGTTGCCGGCGGGGTCTCGGCGACCCGGGTCATGGTCAGCGTGCTCTTGACGTCCAGGCCCGGCCTCGATCGGGCCGGGGCGTCGGCTCTCGTTGCGATTGAGCTCCAGCCGATCGATCCAGCCGCAGCCGACGGTCGAAGGTCAGCACGCCGTCGCAGGTCATCAGTGCCCTGGGCCCCCTGCAGCGAGCCCTCGATCCGCCCGTGGAGCCGGATCACGGCCCGGGCCTCGTCGACCGACTCGAGCGCGGCGTCGAGGGTGTTGGCCGTGATCGTGTCATACTCGCTGATCCCCCGCGCGGCCGCCTCGCCCACCCGCCAGGATCGCCCCGACGCTCACCGCCCCCGAGGGCAGGATCTCGGCGATCGCCAGGGGATCGCCCACGCCCTGCACGACCTGGAGCTCGTCGCGGGTGAGCGGGCCGGCCGGGCTGACGATCACCACCGGGCCCTCGTCGCGCGAACGCTCGGCGAGCAGCAGCGAGACCTCCGGGCGGAGCATCGCCGTCATCGGCCGGATCTCGCCCTTTTCGCCATTGATCGCCGAGGCCGCCTGCATCACGTGGCGGATCACCCTGGTGGGCCGGCCGCGAGCCTCGCCACGCGCGGGCTGATCCGGGGCGGTGTTCATCGCCAGGCCGTCCTCGGCCAGCGCGAGCACCCGCTCGTTGTAGATCAGCCGGGTCTGGACGTCCAGCGCCAATCGGCTTGGGCATCCGCGCATCCGCCGTGACCTTGTCCGGGGGAAGCGCAGGCCGGAACAGCCCATGCGCCTTCATCTCAATCCGCACCCGCGAGGCGCTCCCGCGCGGCACCGACTCGCCCAGGATGATCGTCTCGCCCGGCTGGGCCGTCGCCGACCGCGCCAGGACAAGCAGGCCCAGCAGCAGCGACAATCCCGCCAGCAGCCCCCGACCGACAGCCGGCCGGCCTCCCACCTGACCCGGTCCTACCCGCCCGTCGATCATCCGTCGCCTCCTTGCACCGGAACGACCTGCCTCCATCACCCGGAGCCGAGTCCACCCGGCGCGACCCATTATGTAGAAATGGCCGGAGCCGTCAATTTGGCCTGACGAGGACATTTTCCGCCAGCTGAGCCAAGGATCCATCGAGGTTTCATGAGAGTGCATGCGGGCTCGCTTGCTCTGAGTGTCGTTGGAGAGAGCTTGCTAGGTTGCACTCATTACAGAAAATCGGGCATTTATCCGGAGGGATTCGAAAGTCTTGGCAGGAGAAGGCTTTACGGGTTCAAGTCTCCTCCACGAATCCCGAACTTCCGGCGCCTCGGTTGCCGTCGGCATTTGCGTTTTCAATTCGTATGCGATTTTCTCGAACAAAAATCCCGATTCAAACGTCTGTTTGAAACAGGCGTTGGATGACGACCGAACCCGAAGGATGTCCAACGGGGAGCCTGGTGGGAATTGCCTGGACGTGGTGGCATGGGCCGGTATGTGGTTTGCGTTTCATGGCTGGATGGCTCATACGTGGTGGAAAGGAAGGAGCGGAGATGAAGGGCCGAGGGCGATTTCGACGCGAGTAGTTGTAACCCGCCTGGGGCCAGTGGTTTTTCTTGTCACGGAAGGCTGCAACCCGCCGTTGCATTGTGGACGTGCTAGTGTCTGAGAGGGCCCAGTGGCGGGTCGCTGGGGTTCGATTGGGGCGGGTTTCTTGTAACGAAATGCAGGATCGAACGAACAAATTCAGGGAGTCGAGGGCTGGAATCGGGTAGGATCGAGTGCGACGAAACCTTTTTTCGTCGCGACCGGGTCGTATGAGTGCGATCCCCATGCAGGGGCCAGTCTAAGTCTGCCCTGGAGAGGGGATGGGGTACGAAGGAGGCCGGCCGCTCGTCCGTCGGGGAGTACCAGGATGGGTAAGATGTACCGTCATCCCGCGATGAAGCAATTGAAAGATCAGCAGACGCGGTACGCCCCGCGGGATCGACGGCTCGAGCAGATCGACCGGGCCGAGCAACTCCTGACCGAGATCGATGGCGAGAAACGTTACCCTTACGAATATTTGTGTTACCGGATCACGGGGTTTCGCCCCGATGGTTGGCCGGCGCTGGTCCTGGACGGGGGCGACGTCCAGCATGATCTGGGCCTGTTCGTCGAGGACCTCTCGGCGACGGCCCGCCAGCCGGTCGAACAGGTTGCGGAGCCGGTCCTGACGGTCGAAGAGGTGAGCCGGCGCTACAGCGTGTCGCCCCGCACGGTGACACGATGGCGGCGGCAAGGGTTGGTGGCGCGTCGATTCGTGATCGGCGGGCGCACCAAGGTCGGGTTCCTCGAGTCGAGCCTGCAGCGATTTGTCACGGCCCATCGCGTGCAAGTGGAACGAGGGACACGGTTTCGGCAACTCACCGAGGCGGAGCGGGACGAGATCATCCGTCGCGCCCGCCGCATGGCGCTCGCACTCCCAGGGCAGGCCGGCCTGGTCGAGATCGCGCGGAGGATCGCACGAAAAATGTCACGCTCAACAGAAACCATCCGATTGACCTTGAAGGCCTACGACCGCGAGAACCCCGACCGGGCGATCTTTCCCGAGCACCGTGCCGCCGCTCGACGACGACGCCAAGGCCCAGATCTACCGGCGCTTCCGCATGGGGGTCTCGGCCGAGGTCCTGGCCCGCCAGTACGGCCGGACGCGGTCGAGCATCTATCGCGTCATCAACGAGATGCGGGCCCGGCGGATCCTGGGCAACAAGCTCGAGTTCATCGATCACGAGACCTTCCACGACGCGTCGAACGCCGAGGCGATCCTCGCCGAGTCCCCGAGCCGGCCGATGGCAAGGCCCCCCGGCGTCCCAAGGCGCCCAAGGGCCTGCCGCCCTACCTGGCGAGCCTCTACGAGGTCCCGCTGCTGGATCGCGGGCAGGAGATGCACCTGTTCCGCAAGATGAACTACCTGAAGTTCCGCGCCCACGAGCTGCGGCGAGAAGGTCGAACCCGACCCGGGCCAAGACCGCCGACCTCGACGAGATCGAGCGGCTCCAGGAGGAGGCGCTGGCGGTCAAGAACCAGATCATCCGCGCCAACCTGCGGCTGGTCGTCTCGATCGCCAAGCGGCACGTCGGGCCCGTCGAATAACTTCTTCGAGCTGGTCTCCGACGGCAACATGTCGCTGATCCGCGCCGTCGAGAAGTTCGACTTCTCGCGGGGCAACAAGTTCAGCACCTATGCCTCGTGGGCCATCATGAAGAACTTCGCCCGGACGATCCCCGAGGAGAACTATCGCCGCGACCGGTTCGTCACGGGCCACGAGGAGATGTTCGAGGCGGCCGCCGACAACCGGACCGACGAGCACGAGTACGAGAGCGCCCTCAAGCGGATGCAGGAGGCGGTCAAGGGGATGCTCGGCCGGCTCGACGACCGCGAGCGGAAGATCATCATCAGCCGGTTCGGCCTGGGCGGCGCCAGCGAGCAGACCCTCGAGCAACTCGGCCGCGAGCTGGGGATCACCAAGGAGCGCGTCCGCCAGATCGAGTCCCGCGCCAGGACAAGCTCCGCCGGATCGCCAGCGAGGAGAAGCTCGACCTGCCGATGCTCTGAGCAGCCTCGCAACGAAGACTACCTGGCTCCCAAGCGAATGGGTGCGGCATGCCATGCTGCACCCATTCGTCGCTTACGGCCGGACGCCGAGCCGGGGACATCCGTGCGTCGGACTCGGCTGTGTTGTAAAATCGAATGGCGACGAAGCGGAACTTTCCCAACTCCTGGGGCTCCCCATGGCTACCGTCTCCGCCTCCAAGCGCCGTAAGCCGGCCCCCGCCCCCGAGCGGCCTGAGACCATCGCCGACTTGCTGAAGCGGCTGGGGAACATCCCGGCGCATCGCGTACGTCTCGATCCTCCTCCCGGCACGGCCACCGAGGCGGATGTCATCCGCAATAATGAGAGCCTGTTTCGCACGGCCATCTGCGAGCTGGTCGACGGCACTCTGGTGGAGAAGCCCGTGGGATGGGAAGAGTCCGTGGTCGCTATCCTGATCGCCGGGCAACTTCTGAATTACGTCAGGCCCCGCAAGCTCGGCCAGGTGCTGGGCAGTGATGGCATGCTGAGGCTCGTCCCCGGCCTGATGCGGGCGCCGGACGTATCGTTCATCGCACGCGGGCGTCTCAAGCGCTACAAGCAGGGTGGTGAACGCTATCCCTCGATCGGCCCTGATCTGGCCGTGGAGGTGCTAGCAAGAGCAACACCAAGGCGGAGATCGCTCGCAAGCTCAAGGAGTATTTCGCCGCCGGCACCCGGTTGGCCTGGGTCGTGGATCCGAAAACAGAGACGGTCCGCGTGCATCGGTCACCTGAGGAATTCGTCATCCTGAACCGCCGACGACATCCTCGACGGCGGCGACGTATGCCGGGGTTCCGCGATCCCCGTGAAGGACCTTTTCGAGCTGGATGAAGATTGAGGCGGCGGACTTCGATCGGTCGCCCCCACCTCCGCGTGATTCTTCCATGCCCCAATTGACGCTTCTTGCCCGAGGATCGTCCTGAGCAGGCGGCGCGGCTGGGGCCGAGGCTCCGGCGCTGGCCGCCGAGGGGATCTACTTCGGCACCAGCTCGTGGAAGTATGAGGGCTGGCTGGGGTCGATCTATCGCCCGGGCGATACTCGTCCCGCGGCAAGTTCTCGCAGCGCAAGTTCGAGGCCGAATGCCTGGCCGAGTACGCCGAGACCTTCCCGGTGGTCTGCGGCGATTTCAGCTTCTACCAGTTCCCCAGCCCCGAATACTGGAAGGAGCTATTCGCGGGGGTGCCCGCGACGCTCCAGTTCGCCTTCAAGGTGCCCGAGGAGATCACCGTGCCGGCCTGGCCGAGGCATGCCCGCTACGGCACCCGCGCCGGGCAGTCCAACGGGTCGTTCCTCGATTCGGCCCTGTTCGAACGCCAGTTCGCCGCGCCGCTGGAACCGTACCAGGACCGGGTCGCGACCATGATCTTCGAGTTCGGTACGATCCCGCGGAGCGTCTTCGGCACCGCTGGCGAGTTCGCCGGCCGGCTGGACGGTTTCCTCGCCTCGCTGCCGGGCGGATACCGCTACGCGATCGAGGTGCGCAATCGCGAGTATCTCGTCCCTGGTTACTTCGCCGCGCTAGCGCGGCACGGGGTCGCGCACGTCTTCAATGCCTGGACCCGGATGCCGGACCTCGCCGAGCAGGCCGAGCTGCCCGGCTCGGTCACCGCCGACTTCACGGTCGTGCGGGCGCTGTTGCAGGCCGGGCCGGAGCTACGAGAATGCCGTCTCGATGCTTCTCGCCGTATCGGTCGGTCGGGCAGGCGGACCCGACTACCCGGCAGGCCCTGGTCGGGATCGCCGATCGGGCGCGGCAATCGGGCCGGCCGGCCTACGTGTTCGTCAACAACCGCCTCGAGGGGAATGCGCCGACGACCATCGAGGCCGTGGCCGAGGCCCTCGTCTCCGAAGGGCGTGGCTAGCAGCGGCCAACGACGAGTTGCCGGAGACACGGCTCGGCATCGGCTCGTGATTCGGGGCGATCGGAAGGGTCGCGAATGCCCCTTGCCCTCGGCGGTGCGGGGACGGTATGATTGGTCAATCTATCGCACCCCCTGCGCCGCCCGTGCGCCCAGAGCCCGGGCTGGCCCGGTGTTTTTCGCCGCGAGGGTGGGAAAGGTCTTGCAATACCGCATCGCGAGGATATAGTGGAAAATTTCACGGCCCTTGGGGTCGTTCCCGCCTGCTGCGACGGACGGGGGGCGATCCCCACGATCGAAATGCTGGCGTAGCTCAACCGGCAGAGCATCGGTTTTGTAAACCGAGGGTTGTGAGTTCGAGTCTCACCGCCAGCTTTGCCGGGACGCAGGGCCGCTTCCGGGAGGATGGGGGAGACCTGACCCTCCCGACGCTCCAGCCGACATGAAGGGGCATACCGGGAAGACGGGTAGCGATCAACACGGGTGGATACCCAAGCGGCCAAAGGGGCCAGACTGTAAATCTGGTGGCATTGCCTTCGCAGGTTCGAATCCTGCTCCACCCATGTCGCCCCCGACGGACATGGAGCGGGTCGGGAATCGGCCCGCGTGTCATCGGGAGGCCGAGAATCAGGCCGTCCGGACCATCGGGTTCGCCCGGTGAGGACAGCAGATCGAGGGCGAACGAATCGAGTCCGGAGGAAAAGGATCGGGACAGGCCGCGGGTGTAACTCAATGGTAGAGTACCTGCCTTCCAAGCAGGCAACGTGGGTTCGATTCCCATCACCCGCTCTGGCTCGGAGGTGACGGGCGGCCGACGCGAGGGGCGCCGGATCGATGGGTCGGCCCGGCGGGTCCGGACGTGGTCGGTTTGCGTGTGGGAGCGGGTCAGGCGCGGTGGCGCGAACCCTGGGAGAGGGCGGGGGTCGGAGAGAGTAAGAGTATCGATCGGAATCGCAGGAAGGTTTTGACGCTGCCGTGGCTCAGTTGGTAGAGCGCGTCCTTGGTAAGGACGAGGTCCTGGGTTCAAATCCCAGCGGCAGCTCTCGCGTTTGGTTGGTTGCGGGACTTCAGCCCGCCATCGGGGGCAAGGGACGTCGGGCCTGGCGGACGCGGAGGCGGCCGGTCCGTCGCGAACGCGGCCTCGAGTGGCGAGGGTCGTGACGGGCCTCGGCGATGCCGCAAGGCAGGGCGTCGAGCCGGCGTGTGGGGAAGGCTGGGCGCGAACCCGGCGATGGACCTCAGTGTTGCCGAAAGGCGTTGAGTCGCACAGCGAAAGGGATGCCGAAAGGCGTTGAGCAATGGCAAAGGAAACCTTCACCAGAACCAAGCCGCACGTCAACGTGGGCACCATCGGGCACATCGACCACGGCAAGACCACGCTCACGGCCGCGATCCTGGCCGTGCTGGCCGAGCACGGGCGGGCCAAGACGAAGTCGTACTCCGACATCGCCAAGGGCGGTACGGTTCGCGACTCGACCAAGACCGTGACGATCGCCGTCTCGCACGTCGAGTACGAGAGCGACAAGCGGCACTACGCCCACATCGACTGCCCGGGTCACGCCGATTACATCAAGAACATGATCACCGGCGCGGCCCAGATGGACGGCGCGATCCTGGTGGTCTCCGCGGCCGACGGCCCGATGCCGCAGACCCGCGAGCACATCCTGCTGGCCCGGCAGGTCGGCGTCCCCGCGCTGGTGGTGTTCCTCAACAAGATCGACCTGGTCGACGACGAGGAGCTGCTCGAGCTGGTCGAGCTGGAGCTCCGCGAGCTGTTGACGCACTACAAGTTCCCCGGCGACGAGATCCCGATCATCCGCGGCAGCAGCCGGCCCGCGCTGGACAACCCCAAGGACCCCAAGGCCGCGCAGCCGATCCTCGACCTGGTCAAGGCGATGGACGAGTACATCCCCGAGCCGGTGCGCGAGATCGACAAGCCGTTCCTGATGCCCATCGAGGACGTGTTCTCGATCAAGGGCCGCGGCACGGTGGGCACGGGCCGGATCGAGCGCGGCAAGGTCAAGGTGGGCGACCCGGTCGAGATCATCGGCTTCGGCGCCAAGAAGATGTCCACGATCACGGGCGTCGAGGCGTTCCAGAAGACGCTCGACGAGGGGATGGCCGGCGACAACGTCGGCGTCCTGCTCCGCGGCGTGGAAAAGACCGATCTCGAGCGGGGCCAGGTGGTCTGCAAGCCGGGCTCGATCACGCCCCACACCAAGTTCGAGGCCGAGGTGTACGTCCTCTCCAAGGACGAGGGCGGCCGGCACACGCCGTTCTTCAAGGGCTATCGCCCGCAGTTCTACTTCCGCACGACGGACGTGACCGGCTCGGTGCTCAACCTGCTGTCCGAGGACAACAGCGAGGCCGAGATGTGCATGCCCGGCGACAACATCAAGATGACGGTCGAGCTGCACACGCCGATCGCCATGGAAGACAGCCTGCGGTTCGCCATCCGCGAGGGCGGCAAGACCGTCGGCGCCGGCGTCGTGACCAAGATCCTCGAGTGACCCCACGCCTGGCCCGGAGGGATCGATCGGATTCCGTCTCGGGTCGTTCGACGACTGATTGTGCGACGAAGGCGGCCGCTCGCCCCTTTGGGCCCGAGTGGCCGCCTCGCCGTCGTCGGGGCCGCGGGCGCCGGGACTCATCGGGACGGACGGCCGCCGGCCCCGCGGCCATCAGTCCCCGCGACGCGGGGCAGGAGCAAGCAGATGCGGGAATATGTCTGGCTCGAATGCAACTCGTGCGGCGAGCGCAATTATCGCGTCCAGAAAGAGACGCGGGGCGCCGGCCGGCTCGAGCTGAAGAAGTATTGCCGGCGCGAGCGGAAGCACACGCCGCACAAGGAATCGCGCAAGAAGTGACCGGGCGCGGGCGGGATTGGCGAATTGACGGTCCGATCCGGGCCCGGCCGGAATGGAACGAGCGGGCGAGTCTGCCCGGCCGAGTCGTCCCTTTTCCATGGGGCGACCCGGCGAGACGGGTCGGCACCCGCGGCGGGGGGGTGGAAGGCCCGCCCGGTTCGAGCCCGGCCATCTACGAGCGTAGCTCAATTGGTAGAGCACCGGTCTCCAAAACCGGCGGTTGGGGGTTCGATTCCCTCCGCTCGTGCTGTCGAGTCCGAGGCGCCCGGCCCGGCCCGGGCGCCGTTGCCCGCATCCGACGACTGGCCGGACCCGGTCTCCGTGGCGCGGCCCGGCCGTCCGCCAGGGATGGTCCGGGCCGTTGGCCATGGATAGCGATCGTGCCGATTCCCCCGGCCCCGGCGTCTCGCCAGGCCGGACCGAGCGGAAAGCCCAAGCGAGCTCGTCCTCGTCCCAGCAAGAAAGACCGATGTCATGGGCAAAGTCCGAGACGACGTATCGGCCTCCAAGCCGTCCAAGGCCGCCAAGGCAAGGACCGGCTCGCGGCCGCCGGGGATCCTGGTCCGGTTCCTGGTCAACCTGGTGCGCACCGACCTGTACAAGCCGAGGCAGGGGTGGAACGCCCGGCTCTACACGGGTCTGGCGCTGGGACTGGTCGGCGCGGCCGGCGCCTACCAGATGTACGAGGTCTGGAAGGACGAGGTGCGCGTATCTCCAGGTGGGCGTGCCGATGGCCTTCGCGGCCGTGTTCGCCTGGCTGATCCTGCGGATCATCCAGTTCCCGCCGTTCGCGGATTTCCTGATCGCCACCGAAGCCGAGATGAACAAGGTCTCGTGGACGACCAAGGATGACCTGGTCCGCTCGACTACGGTTGTCCTCTCGACCGTGGTGTTCATGGCGGTCTTCCTGTTCGTAGTCGATCGGCTCTGGACGTTCATCCTCCGGCAGATCGGCGTGCTGATGTTCGGGGGCGGCGGGGGCTTCGGCTCGACGGCCTGACTGACCCCCATCCCGGCCCCGGCGAACCGCCGGACCCGGTCGGTCGGATCGCCCCTCCGGACCGCAGGATGTCCGATGGCGGATCGACCGGACCCGAACACGCGTTGGCTTCCGAATCCATCCGACCTGATCTGACCCGACCTCACCCGATCACCGCCTCGAACCGACCGAGTTTCCTTGCATCCGGGGGCCCCGGATGATGGAACGGCCCACGACCCAGCCTGCAATCACGACGCGACTCCAGCCATGAGCCAAACGAACCACGAGCCGACCGCCTCGATCCCGGCCGACGCGACCGACCCGGCCGCCGATCAGGGTACCGCGCCCCTCGACCCGACACCCGAGGTCGAGGAGCAGACCCCCGACGGCGGGCGGCCTGTTGGGACCCGGACCCTGCCCGCGGCGCCGGGCTCGGCAAGCGCACGGCCGCCGCCCCGGTCGCCGCCGCCGTGGTCGCCGATCCTGTCGAGGTGGAGGCCGCATCGCCGGCCGCCGCCACGCCCCCCCCGATCGACGACGATGACGAGCCCCCGCCGGAGCTGGTCTGGTACGTCCTGAAGGTCCAGAGCTCGCGCGAGGACACGATTCGCGACGCCCTCCAGAAGCGCGTGAAGATCCAGGGCCTCCAGCGGTTCTTCGGCCAGATCGTCGTGCCCACCGAGAAGATCACCGAGATCCGCAACAACAAGAAGCGGATCGTCGAGCGGAAGACGTACCCCGGCTACATCATGGTCCAGATGGAGCTCAACGAGAAGACCTGGTTCCTCGTCCGCGAGACCCCCGGCGTCGGCGACTTCGTCGGGGCCCACGGCACGCCGACCAAGATGACCGAGGCCGAGGTCAACCAGATGCTCCACCAGGAGGAGGAGAAGACCACGGCCGAGGCCCCCAAGGTCCGGATCGACGTCGAGCGCGGCGACCGGGTCAAGATCAAGGACGGCCCGTTCGAGAACTTCGAGGGCACCGTCGAGGAGGTCATCGAGGGCCGCGGGCTCGTCAAGGTCATGCTCATCATCTTCAACCGGCCCACCCCGGTCGACCTCGAATACTGGCAGGTTGAGCGGATCTAATCATTGGTCCTTCTTTGTCCGTCGTCCGTGGTCCCCGGTCCGCTCTACGCAGGCGGACCTCGGAGCGGCAGGGCGAGATCACCGGGCTGGTTGTGAGCCAACAACGATCGACGGACAACTGACAACGGCGAAACGGATAAAGGGCGATAAGATGGCGAAAGTGATGACGGCGAAGGTGAAATTGCAGTGCCCCGGCGGCCAGGCGACGCCCGCGCCGCCGGTTGGCCCGGCGCTGGGCCAGCACGGCGTCAACATCGGTCAGTTCGTGATGCAATTCAACGAGCGGACCAAGGAGATGAAGGGGACGACCATCCCCGTCGAGATCACGATCTATTCGGATCGGTCGTTCGAGTTCATCACCAAGAGCCCTCCCGCCGCCGTGCTGCTCAAGCAGGCCGCCGGCATCGCGTCGGGCTCGCCCGAGCCGCACAAGACCAAGGTCGCCACCGTCACCGCCGACCAGGTCCGCAAGATCGCCGAGACCAAGCTCGTCGACCTGAACGCCCGCGACCTCGAGCACGCCTGCCGGATCATCGCCGGCACCGCGCGGAGCATGGGAGTTGATATCAAGGGGTGAGGACTTATGGGAAGTGGTCGGTTAGGAAAGTGGTCAATGGTCAGTGAAGAGGGCGATGGGACAGGCCCTGGGCTGCTCGATGACCTCAAGCTTGCTTATCCGCTGAACTCTCCGTCTCGCCAGGCTATCTTTACTGACCACCGACCACTACTTCCTGACCACTGACCACTGAAAATAGCCCCGGACCCTACCGCCGGCCGGGGCAGAATGACACTGGCGGGAGCTCTCTGGAGCGACAAATGGCCAAGCAATCGAAGCGCTTTCGGGCGCTGCGCGAGAAGCTGAAGAAGGTCGACGGCCCGATGCCTCTGGCCGACGCGGTGCGGCTGTTGAAGTCATTCAACACCACCAAGTTCAACCAGACCGTGGAGGTCTCGACGCACCTCGGGATCGACCCCAAGCAGACGGACCAGAATGTCCGTGGCTCGGTGGCGTTGCCGCACGGGATTGGCAAGAGCGTCCGAGTGGCGGTCTTCGCGCAGGGTGATAACGCCGAGAAGGCGCGGGCGGCCGGCGCGGACATCGTCGGCGCCGACGACCTGGCTCAGCAGGTCAAGGGGGGCACGATGGATTTCGACGTGGCCCTGGCCACGCCCGACATGATGGGCGGTCGTCGGGCCGCTGGGCCGCGTGCTCGGCCCACGCGGGCTGATGCCCTCGCCTCGCTCGGGCACCGTGACGACCGATATCGCCTCGGCCGTCCGCGAGTTCAAGGCCGGCAAGATCGAATTCCGCAACGACAAGGGGGGCAACGTCGCCGTCCCCGTCGGCAAGCTGGCCTTCAGCGAAGAGCAGATCGCCGAGAACATCCACGCCTTCCTGGGCTACCTGCGGTCGCTCAAGCCGGCGACCGCCAAGGGGACGTACATCCAATCCATCACCATCTCGGCCACGATGAGCCCGGGCATCCCGATCTCGGCCTGAGCCGAACCGCCGCCGAGGGCCGGCCGGGCGATCCCGCCCAGTCCGACCCGACGCTCGAGCGGGACCGAACACGCACGATGAGGGACGAGAGTCGACTGCCATGAGCAAGTATGTCAAAGAGATGATGATGGATCAGCTCCGGACCGACCTCGGCGACAACCGGTCGGTGCTGATCCTGGACCTGAAGGACCTCGACGCGCAGGGCGAGTACCAGCTTCGGCGCGACCTGAGGAAGAAGTCGATCCACTTGCGTGTGCTCAAGAACACGCTGGCCCGCCGGGTGTTCGCCGACCTGGGCATGGAGGGTCTGTCGCAGTACCTCGTGGGCGCCTCGGCGGCCGCGTGGGGCGGCGAGGGGATCGCCGAGCTGGCCAAGGAGATCTCCAGCCAGGTCAAGGCGCTCAAGAAGCCCGTGATCAAGGGCGGAGCGGTCGACGGCGTGGTCGTCGGCCCCGAGCAGGTCGAGGACATCACCAAGCTGCCCAGCCGCGAGGTCCTGATCGGCCAGGTGCTGACCCTGCTGCTCAGCCCGGCCCGCGAGGCCCTGGCGCTGGTCACCTCGCCCGCGAGCACCCTGATCGGCCAGCTCGAGGCATTCCTCGAGAAGAACCAGGCGCCGGACGAAGCCGGCGTAACAGCAGACGAGCCTGGCACGTCGGCAGACGAGCCCGGCGCATCGGCGGAAGCCGGCCGAGCCGACACCCGCCACCTGATCGAATGATCGGATTCATCCATCACGCGAAGGCCGGCCGCTCCTTCGGGCCGTGCCGGCCAGCCGCGACCCGATATCCCGCGAATTACCCAAGGGTTACGATTTCCCGTTCTCGTCAAGAAAGGATCTTTCCTCCGATGTCCACCGCGGAAGCCACGACGACCACGTTCGCCGATAACATCAAGGGCCTGGGCGACTCGCTGGTCAACATGAAGGTGCTCGAGGTCCTCCAGCTCACCAAGTATCTCAAGGAAGCCTACGGCCTCGAGGCCGCGGCCGCCGCGCCGGTCATGATGCAGTCGGGCCCGGCGGCGCCGGCCGAGGTCGCCGCGCCGAAGACCGAGTTCGACGTCGTTCTCGAGGCGATCGGCGCCAACAAGATCAACGTCATCAAGGTGGTGCGCGCGGCCACGAGCCTGGGCCTCAAGGAGGCCAAGGACCTGGTCGAGGCGGCCCCCAAGGAGATCAAGACGGGTATCGCCAAGGAGGAAGCCGAGAAGCTCAAGAAGGAGCTTGAGGACGCCGGCGCCACCGTCAAGATCAAGTAAGTCGCTCGGGGTTTATTGAGATCACCGCGCGGGCAAGACTGCGTCGCGAGCCGAACTTCAGGTCCGGCTGGTGCCTCGCCTTCCCGAGAATCGCATCCCGTGAGCTTCCAGGCCGGAGCCGAGCGAACCGGCCATTGTTCCGTCCCTACCGGCCGTCGCCGGCGCCGATTGCGGCGGCCGGTGTCGGGCCACCCGTATAATAGATCAGATACGCCCAGCCCCGGACCCGGCGGCCGACAGGCCCCCTGGCCCGGGGCGTTCCGCGCGCAGCGAAATCGGCGGCCCGAGGACCGTGGCCCCCGCCTCGTTGCCCCCTCATCCCCCTCCTGGAGCGCGAGCCAATGCCCACCTCGACCTCGGTTCGTCGTATCGTCCCCGGTAAGAAGCGGAATTTCGGCCGGATCCACGACGAGTTCTCCGTGCCCGACCTGACGGTCATCCAGACCGCGCAGCTACGAGCGGTTCCTCCAGGCCGACCTGCCGGCCGACGGAGCGTGGCGATGCGGGTCTCGAGGGCGTCTTCCGCGAGATCTTCCCGATCGAGAGCTATGACAAGACCCTCAAGCTCGAATACCTCCACTATGACCTGGGCAAGCCGCGCTACGACCCCGACGAATGCCGGCAGCTCCGGCTGACCTATGGCCGCCCCTTGCACGTCTGGCTCCGGCTTAACAAGGGTGAGACGACGCTCGAGGAGTCGGTGTACCTCGGCGATATGCCGATCATGATCGGCGGCGGCGAGTTCATCATCAACGGAGCCGAGCGCGTCGTCGTCAGCCAGCTCCACCGTTCGCCGGGCGTGGACTTCGTCGTCGAGATCGAGTCGGGCGACAAGCGGCTGCACGCCTGCCGCGTCATCCCCGAGCGCGGGAGCTGGATCGAGCTCCAGGTCACCAAGAAGGACACTCTGGGCGTCCGGATCGACCAGTCGGGCAAGTTCTCGTCGATGACGCTACTTCGCGCCATGAGCCCGAAGTACTCGAACGACGAGGCCATCCTCCAGGCGTTCTACGAGGTCGAGGATGTCGACTCGGGCGATCCCAAGGCGGCCGCCCGGCTCGAGGGCCGGATCGCCTGCGGCGACGTGGTCGACCCGGCCACGGGCGAGGTCCTGATCGACAGCGGCACCACGATCTCGAAGGCCTCGGCGCAGGTGCTGGCCGACGCGGGCAACCTCGGCCCCATCCGGGTGCTCAAGGAGGCGCGCGACCCGCTGATCCTCCAGTCGCTCCAGGAAGACCCGACCACCGACCACGAGAGCGCGCTCTTGCGGATCTACCAGCGGCTGCGGCCGGGCAACCCGCCGCAGCTGGAGAAGGCACGCGAGCTCTTCCACGAGAAGTTCTTCGACACCAACCGTTACCGGCTGGGCAAGGTCGGCCGCTTCCGGATCAACCGCAAGTTCAACCAGGACATCCCCGAAGACCGGATGACCCTGGACCCCGAGGACTACGTCAACGCGATCCGCTACATCCTCAACCTGAGGCGCGGCAAGGGACACGTCGACGACATCGACCACCTGGGCAACCGCCGGCTGCGGACCATCGACGAGCTGGCCTCGGACGAGCTGCGCAAGGGGTTTCTGAAGCTCCGCCGCACCGTGCAGGAGCGGATGAGCCTCAAGGACGCCGAGGACATGACGCCCGCGCTCGCTCGATCAATCCCAAGAGCATCAGCGCGGCGATCGAGTACTTCTTCGGCCGTGGCGAGCTGTCGCAGGTCGTCGACCAGACCAACCCGCTGGCGCAGCTCACCCACGAGCGGCGGCTCAGCGCCCTCGGACCCGGCGGCCTGAACCGCAAGCGAGCCGGCTTCGAGGTCCGCGACGTCCACATCTCGCACTACGGCCGGATCTGCCCGATCGAGACCCCCGAGGGGACGAACATCGGCCTGA
Source organism: uncultured Planctomycetota bacterium (assembly GCA_963771445.1). Taxonomy (GTDB): domain Bacteria; phylum Planctomycetota; class Planctomycetia; order Isosphaerales; family Isosphaeraceae; genus JAKAUH01. The sequence goes on from CAVYTQ010000014.1 coordinate 1,183,569, forward strand.
TCAGCTCGCTGGGCATCTACGGCGGCGTCGACGAGTACGGCTTCCTGGTCACCCCCTACCGCCGGATCAAGGGCGGCAAGATGACCGACGACGTCATCTGGATGCGGGCCGACGAGGAGAGCGAGGCCTACCTGGCCCCGGCCGACAGCCCGTTCGACGACCACGGCAAGCTCAAGGGACCGAACATCAACGCGCGGTTCCAGACCGACTTCGTCACCGCCACGGTCGACCAGATCCAGTACATGGACATCTCGCCCAAGCAGATGGTCGGCGTCTCGGCCGGGCTGATCCCGTTCCTCGAGCACGACGACGCCAACCGGGCGCTGATGGGCTCGAACATGCAGCGCCAGGCGGTGCCGCTCCTGGTCGCCGAGCCGCCGATCGTCGCCACCGGGCTGGAGACGCTCGGTCGCCATCAACTCGGGCATGGTCGTCAAGGCCGCGCAGGACGGCACGATCACGTACGTCGACTCGACCCGCGATCGATCCTCGACCACACCCAGATCTACAAGCTGCGCAAGTACGTCGGGCTGAACGAGCGGACCTGCCTGAACCAGAAGCCGATCGTCCACGGTCGGCCAGAAGGTCAAGAAGGGCGACCTGCTGGCCGACGGCGCCTCGACCTTCCACGGCGAGCTGGCGCTGGGCCGGAACGTCCTGGTCGCGTTCCAGGCCTGGGACGGCTACAACTTCGAGGACGCGATCATCATCAGCGAGAAGCTGGTGCGCGACGACGTCTACACCTCGATCCACATCGAGGAGTTCGAGATCGAGATCCGCGAGACCAAGCTGGGACGCGAGGAGTTCACCCGCGACATCCCCAACGTCTCGGAGAAGGCGCTGCGGAACCTGGACGAGAACGGCGTGGTGCTGATCGGCACCTACGTCAAGCCGGGCGACATCCTGGTCGGCAAGGTGGCGCCCAAGAGCAAGAGCGAGCTGACGCCCGAGGAGAAGCTGCTGCACGCGATCTTCGGCCGTGCCGGCGAGGACGTCAAGAACGACTCGCTCGAGGTCCCCTCGGGAGTCGAGGGGATCGTGATCAACACCCAGCGATTCAGCCGGCGGATGAGCCTGAACGAGGACGAGCGCAAGGCCTTCGAGAAGGAGCTCAAGGACACCGAGGCCGGTCGAGAACGTCCGGATCGCCGACGAGTACAAGCAGTTGATCAAGGCGATCGAGGAGGCCATCGGCGGCCCGGTGACCGACCCGGCGACCGGCAAGGCGATGGGCCGCGCCAAGGACCCGAAGGACCTGGTCGAGGAGAGCGATCGCTTCAAGCTCGAGGCGCTGGACATCCGCAGCCCCGAGGCCGTGGCCCAGGCCCGCGAGGCTGTCCGCCAGTACGCCCCGCGGATCGAGTCGCTCAAGGACGAGAAGGAGCGGCGGATCAACAGCCTCAAGCGGGGCGACGAGCTCCCCTCGGGCGTGCTCCAGATGGTCAAGGTGTACATCGCCACCAAGCGGGTGATCTCGGTCGGCGACAAGATGGCCGGCCGCCACGGCAACAAGGGGGTCATCGCCAAGATCCTCCCCGAGGAGGACATGCCGTTCCTCGAGGACGGCACGGGCGTCGAGATCCTGCTGAATCCGCTGGGCGTGCCCAGCCGTATGAACGTCGGCCAGATCCTCGAGACCCACCTGGGCTGGGCCGCGGCCAAGCTGGGCTTCCAGGCCATCTGCCCGGTGTTCGACGGCGCCAGCGAGGACACCATCCGCCAGTGCCTCAAGGACGCCGGCCTGCCCGAGAACGGCAAGGCCGAGCTCTACGACGGCCGCACCGGCGACAAGTTCGACCAGCGGGTCACGGTGGGCTACATCTACATGCTGAAGCTCCACCACCTGGTCGACGACAAGATCCACGCCCGTGCCACCGGCCCCTACTCGCTGATCACCCAGCAGCCCCTGGGCGGCAAGGCCCGGTTCGGCGGCCAGCGGTTCGGCGAGATGGAAGTCTGGGCGCTCGAGGCCTATGGCGCCGCCTACATCCTCCAGGAGCTGCTGACGGTCAAGTCCGACGACGTCGAGGGCCGCACCAAGATCTACGAGAGCATGGTCAAGGGCGAGAACACCCTCGAGGCCGGCACCCCCGCCAGCTTCGACGTGCTCACCAACGAGATCCGCGGCCTGGGGCTCAACATGCAGCTCGAGAAGAAGCGGATCTGATGCCTTTGGCGGTGGCCGCTCGGGCTACTCGCCTGGAATTCGGGACGACGGGGGGCCGAGAGGCCCTCCGCCGGGCCGGCATCGGAGGGTAATGGATGATCCTCCGTGTTACCGAACCGGGACGACCGGCTTTTCAATTGAGGAAGGGCGAGGAGGGATTATCTGTTTTCGATCCCGACCTGGCTGACCTGCTACTGACCGAATCCGAGATCCTGGAAGCGTTCCGTCCCGGTTGTGTCCTCGTGGCGCGGTCCACGGCCGAGGTCGAAGCGAAGGGACTCGCTCGTGCCGATCGCCGGAGCTGAGTCGTTACCGCGGCGATTGAGCGAGGCCCACGTCGAGATTCGTCCCGGGGCCGAAATGACTCGCACGGAGGTCAAACAGTCGTTGAAGGAGCTTGAGTGATATGGCTCTCAAGAATGCTCCATGTCCGGAAATCGGTACCGAACTCATTGATGCGATCCGGCCTTCCCGGTCCGTCGGGAGATCGAGCATTGCGGGGCACGGATGGCGATCGATCCATTTGATTTCTACGCGAGCTGCCCGCATTGCGGTTCTCGGATCAAGGTCCGCTCATTCGCGCGACTCCGGAGATCGAGGATATCTTCGACGCGGTCTTCGACTGGATGAACCAGCAAGGGGCATCGGAGGTTGTGAAGCAACGATAGGCGGCCCTCGCGGCCGAGGACATGACACGTCCTAGTACCGAATCACGGCGGACGTACCAAAGCGGCTCGCCTTCGCCGGCTCCCTGAAAGCTGGCAGCCCGTCCCCATGTACCTGTGATGCGACGGGCGTCCATGGCTCGCGCGGACTTTAAGAAAATGGCTCTGTCAAGAAGAATTTTCTTGGAAACGGTTTGCGGATTGCGTAGGATGACAGGATGCGACTTTATCGGAAACCGATCCGGACGCGATCGAGTGAGCGAGGGTGCTCTGCGCGTTGGTGTTCTGGAGAGTGGTTCCGTGTGTCCCACAATCCGGACAAGGAGGGTGCCGGATGGCTTCCAGCAGTCTGGGACGATCGGTTTTCGGCCGCGGCGGTCCTCATGGTGTGTCCGGAGGATCGAGCCCGCGGGCTTTTTTTGTCGCCAGCGGACGGGCGGGCGGGCTGTCGCATGACCAAGCGGCCATCGGCCGGGCATCCGGACGCGATGCCAGGCTGACGTGAGCGGACACTTCGAGCGGCCCGTCCGTGTCCATCCAAGGGGATGGGGGCAGGCCGTCGCTTTCACCCACCAACCACCCCCCGACTATCGGCACGTCCCGCGACGTGCAGAGGAGAGTGTCTCGTGAGCATGGGCGAAAGTGCCTACGATCGTATCAATGACTACGGCGCCGTCAAGATCGGGCTGGCCAGCCCGTATGACATCCGGAGCTGGTCGTTCGGCGAGGTCAAGAAGCCCGAGACGATCAACTACCGGACGTACCGGCCCGAGAAGGACGGGCTGTTCTGCGAGCGGATCTTCGGCCCCGAGAAGGACTGGGAATGCGCCTGCGGCAAGTACCGCGGGATGAAGTACAAGGGGATGATCTGCGACCGTTGCGGCGTCAAGGTGACGCACTCGCGCGTCCGTCGCAAGCGGATGGGCCACATCGAGCTGGCCGCGCCGGTCGTCCACATCTGGTTCTTCAAGGCAATGCCCAGCCGCCTCGGCACGCTGCTGGACATGCGCACGACCAGCCTCGAGCGGATCATCTACTTCCAGGACTACGTCGTCGTCGACCCGGGCGACACGCCGCTGAAGGAGCGGATGCTCCTGACCGAGGAAGAGTTCCGCAAGGCCAAGGAGCAGTACGGCGAGGGCTTCCAGGCCGACATGGGTGCCGAGGCGGTCCGCAAGCTCCTGATGCGGCTCGACCTGGTGACGCTGTCGAAGGACCTGCGCCAGCAGCTCGTGGACACCTCGAGCAAGCAGAAGATCAAGGACCTGACCAAGCGACTCAAGGTCGTCGAGGCGCTGCGGGACAGCGACAACCGCCCCGAGTGGATGGTCCTCGAGTGCATCCCGGTCATCCCGCCGGACCTTCGCCCGCTGGTCCTCCTCGACTCGGGCAACTTCGCCACGAGCGACCTGAACGACCTGTACCGCCGGATCATCAACCGGAACAACCGGCTCAAGAAGCTGGTCGACCTGAACGCGCCCGAGGTCATCATCCGCAACGAGAAGCGGATGCTGCAGCAGGCCGTCGATGCGCTCTTCGACAACAACCGGTGCAAGCGGCCGGTGCTGGGCAGCTCGAACCGCCCGCTCAAGTCGCTCACCGACATGATCAAGGGCAAGCAGGGGCGGTTCCGCGAGAACCTGCTGGGCAAGCGCGTCGATTACTCGGCCCGCTCGGTGATCGTAGTCGGCCCGGACCTCAAGCTGCACCAGTGCGGGCTGCCCAAGAAGATCGCGCTGGAGCTGTTCCAGCCGTTCATCATCCGCCGGCTCAAGGAGCTGGGGCACGCCGACACGATCAAGTCGGCCAAGAAGATGCTCGAGCGTCGCAGCGAGGAGGTGTGGGACATCCTCGAGGAGGTCATCCGCAACCACCCCGTGCTGCTGAACCGGGCGCCGACCCTGCACCGCATGGGCATCCAGGCGTTCGAGCCCGTGCTGGTCGAGGGCAACGCCATTCGAATCCACCCCCTGGTCTGCAAGGGGTTCAACGCCGACTTCGACGGCGACCAGATGGCCGTGCACCTGCCGCTGTCGATCGAGGCGCAGGTCGAGGCCATGACGCTGATGATGGCGACCAACAACATCTTCAGCCCGGCCAACGGCAACCCGATCATCAGCCCGACCCAGGACATCGTCATGGGGGCGTACTACCTGACGGTCTCCCGCCCGAACCAGAAGGGCGAAGGCATGATCTTCGCCGCGCCCAACGAGGTCTTCCTGGCGCACAGCCAGGGCAAGGTCGTTCTGCACGCACAGATCCAGCTCCGGCTGCCGGCGCACAAGCGGCTTCGCGGCGACGGCGAGAAGGAGTTCTCGCCGGGAATGATCATCCGGACCACGGTCGGCCGCGTGGTGTTCAACGACATCCTCCACGCCAGGATGCCGTTCTACAACCTGACGCTCGGCCAGAAGCAGCTCCAGGGGATCATCGCCGACTGCTACCAGATCCTCGGCCGCCGCGAGACGATCGCGCTGCTGGACCGGATGAAGGACCTGGGCTTCCGCGAGTCGACCCGCTCAGGCCTGTCGTTCGCCACCGACGACCTCAAGACCCCGCACTCGAAGGACGCGATCATCGCGGAGGCCGAGAAGGAGGTCGCCAAGCAGAACAAGCACTACCAGCGCGGGATCATCACCGACCAGGAGCGGTACAACAAGGTCCTCGACGCCTGGACGCACGCCCGCGAGCGGATCACGGCCGAGATGATGGAGGCCCTGCGGAACGACATCCGCGAGGAACAGACCTACATCAACCCGATCTTCCTGATGGCCGAGTCGGGGGCCCGCGGCGGCGTCGAGCAGATCCGCCAGCTCGCCGGGATGCGCGGCCTGATGGCCAAGCCGTCGGGCAAGATCATCGAGACGCCGATCAAGGCCAACTTCCGCGAGGGCCTGAGCGTGCTGGAGTACTTCACCTCCACGCACGGGGCCCGCAAGGGGCTGGCCGACACGGCCCTGAAGACGGCCGACAGCGGCTACCTGACCCGCAAGCTCGCCGACGTGGCGCAGAACGTCGTGATCACCTTGGAGGACTGCGGTACCTCGCAGGGGATCACCAAGGGCGTCATCTACAAGGGCGAGAAGGTCGAGGTCAGCCTCGTCCAGTCGATCCGCGGCCGCGTCAGCCGGGTGAACATCATCGACCCGATCTCGGACCAGGTCGTGGTCAAAGAGAACGAGATGATCACCCTGGCCGCGGCCAAGAAGCTCGAGGACATGCAGATCGAGAAGATCCAGGTCCGCAGCCCGATGACCTGCGAGGCGTCGCTGGGCGTCTGCCGCCGGTGCTACGGGATGGACCTGGCCACCGGCCAGCTCGTCGAGGTGGGGATGGCCGTCGGCATCATCGCCGCGCAGTCGATCGGCGAGCCGGGCACGCAGCTCACGATGCGGACCTTCCACATCGGCGGCGTGGCCACCCGCGCCGTCGAGGAGAAGGACGTCAAGGCGAAGCGCGAGGGTAAGGTCAAGTTCGTCGGGCTGAACATCGTCACCAACGACGAGGGCAAGATCATCGCCCTGTCGCGGAACGGCGAGATCCAGATCCTCGACGCCAAGGGGCGCGAGCTCGACAAGTTCGACGTGCCCGACGGCGCCGTGATCATGGTCGAGGACGGCCAGCAGGTCAACCGCGGCCAGATGATCGTCGAGTGGGACCCGCACAACATCCCGATCCTGGCGGAGGTCGGCGGCAGGGTCAAGTTCGACGACATCGTCGAGAACGAGACCATGAAGATCGAGATCGACCCGTCGGGCCACAACCGGCGGACGATCATCGAGCACAAGGGCGACCTGCACCCGCAGATCATCATCGTCAACGCCGAGGGCAAGACGCTCGACTACAAGTACATCCCCGAGCGGGCGAGCATCGAGGTGAACGACGGCGACACGATCTCGGCCGGCACCCTGCTGGCCAAGACGCCTCGCGAGGTGGGCCACACCCAGGACATCACCGGCGGCCTGCCGCGGGTCACCGAGCTGTTCGAGGCGCGTCGGCCCAAGGAGCCGGCGGTCATCGCCGAGATCGACGGCCGGGTCGACCTGCTCGAGGAGAAGCGCCGCGGCAAGCGGACGATCATCGTCCGCAACGAGAGCGGCATCGAGCGCGAGCACCTGGTCCCGCACGGCAAGTACCTTCGCGTTCACGGCGGCGACCGCGTCCGTGCGGGCGATGCCCTGGTCGAGGGGCCGCTGGTCCCGCACGACATCCTGCGGATCTCGGGCGAGGAGGCCGTCCAGCGGTATCTCCTCCGCGAGATCCAGAACGTCTACCGCTCGCAGCGCGTCGAGATCGACGACAAGCACCTGGAGATCATCATCGCCCAGATGCTGCGGAAGGTCCGGGTCGACAGCGTCGGCGATACCAAGCTGCTGCCCGGCTCGGTCATCGACAAGTTCGAGTTCCGCCGCAACAACCTCGAGCTGATGAGCGGCGTGAAGATCAAGGACCCTGGCGATTCGCAGTTCCCCGTCGGCGAGATCATCCCCCGCGAGGTCTTCGACGAGGAGAACGCCCGCATCGAGGCCACCGGCGGCCGCAGGGCGGAGTGGATCCGGCCCAAGCCGGCCGCGGCCAGCACCCAGCTCCTGGGGATCACCAAGGCCGCCGTGCAGTCGGAAAGCTTCATCTCGGCCGCGAGCTTCCAGGAGACGACCAAGGTGCTGACCGAGGCGGCGCTGGCCGGCAAGGTCGACACGCTGGTCGGCCTCAAGGAGAACGTGATCCTGGGCCACCTGGTGCCCGCCGGCACGGGATTCAAGGCCCACCTGGATGCCGAGGTCCGCATCCGGCCCGAGGCCCTCGAGGCCCTGGCCGACAAGGGACCGGCCTACGCCCGATACCGCGACGAGTCGCCCATCGGCGCCGGCAAGGAGTGAGCCCTGGACGATCGGTCCGCTCACCACGCTGAATCGTGCACCGGCCTGCCCTATCCTCGCGATGGGGCGGGCCGGTTCACTTTGATCGCAATGAGGCGGGTCGCCGCCAAGACCTTGTATAATGCGGGAGATGCTCCGGGCGGGAGACAAGGCCCTTCGAGGACCCATACCATGGCCATTTCACCCTCCGTCGATCGACCCGCGAAGCCGGCTCCGCCCTGCGACGCTATCCCGCCGCTGGTCAACGGCGAACTCCTGACCCGCGACGAGTTCGAGCGCCGCTATGACGCGATGCCCGGCCTGAACAAGGCCGAGCTGATCGAAGGAGTCGTCCACATGCCGTCTCCCGTGCGCCACGAACAACACAGCAAATCGCACTCGTGCCTCAATGGCTGGCTGTGGGTGTACACGACGGGCACGCCCGGCGTGGATTCGGGCGATAACGGCAGCATCCGGCTCGACCTCGGCAACATGCCCCAACCCGACGGCTCCCTGATCGTCCGGCCGGAGCAAGGCGGGCGGGTACGCATTAGCGCGGACGATTACATCGAGGGCGGCCCTGAGTTGATCGCCGGGGTCTCGTCCAGCACCGCCAGCTACGACCTGGGCGAGAAGCAAGGCGACGTATCTTCGGAATGACGTCCAGGAATACATCGTCTGGCGTGTCCTCGATCGAGCGGTCAACTGGTTCGTCCTGCGCGACGGGCAATACGATCGGCTGGAACCAGGAGCCGACGGCATCCTCCGCAGCACGGTCTTCCCGGGCCTGTGGCTCGACCCGGCCGCCTTGACGAGCGTCGACTCGGCCCGGGTACTGGCCGTGCTCCAGCAGGGCATCGGCTCGGCGGAGCATGCGGAGTTCGTCGCCCGGCTCGACGCGGGAGCACCTCGGGTGCCCGATGTGACGGCGGGATGAGCCCCGGTGCTCGCCGTGGCCTCGTCCCGGCCGCGGTCGGGCGATGCGGGCGGGTCGGATCGGGTCCGAAAGCGATGGACGGAACGGATCCCGGCCGCGGATGACGCCCGAGGGACGCCCGGCCGGCCTTCCCGCCCCTCCGGGATTCCCTTATCCTGGGCTGAAGAAGGATCGACGTCCCGGCCGCCCGGGCGGTCATCGGGAGGCTTTCACCATCATGGCGACCGTCACCACGCCCCTCGGTATCGACCCGGCCGATCACGGGCGCACCAGGTCCGCCGGATCTCGCCAACGCGCCCGCGTTGTCGCCCTCAACGCTCGCCTCCGAGCATGCCGCCTCTGCCATCTAGCCGGCTTTCTCGACGAGAGCGAGTCGGTGCCGATCGCCCGCGATCCGGACTCGGACGCCCCGGTGCCGCGAATCCTGCTGGTCGGGCAGGCACGGGCCTGCGGGCCACGATCCAGGACCGTCCATTCGCCGGCATCGCCGGGGACAAGCTCCGCGCCTGGTTCGAGAAGGGCGGCATCCCTCGTTCCGAGTTCTACGCTCGGATTCATTTCGCGGCGGTGACCCGCTGCTACCCCGGACGCATCTCCGGAGCCCGGGGCGATCGGCTTCCCTCGCCCGATGAGCAGGCGCTCTGCCGTCCCTGGCTCGACGAGCTGATCCAGGTGATCGAGCCCCGGATCATCCTGCTCGTCGGCTCGCTGGCGATCCGCACCCTGCTCGGTCCGTTCCGGTCACTGTCCGACGTCGTCGGCACGGGCACGATCCGCGACGGCGTTCGCTACCTTCCCTTGCCCCATCCATCGGGAGTCAGCCGTTGGCTCAACGAGCCGGCGAACGTAGCCGCCGTCGATCGTGCGATGCACATCCTCAGCGGTTGGATCGAGGAGATGGCTGCGCCTTGCCCGGCTCTCCACGAATCCAGCGTACAACCTTGACGCGACACCGCCGGCCATCGATGATGCCTCCATAACGTCGAGGTGGACGGCGGGAATTCCGGCGAGTCTCGCGACCTGGACTCGAGAGGGCGTGAGGGATCGGACATGAGCGACGAGAACTCGCTGCACAACCAGGTCGGCCCGGGCTCAACGCCGATCCCGGGCTCCGAAGCAAAGGGAGCGGTCACCCCATCGGCCGGGTGCGGCTGCGCGAGCTGCCAGGCGAAGCAGGCCGAGGAACGCGCGGGCGAGAAGCCGGAATCCGCCGGGCCATCCCTCGTCTTTACGCTGGGTCAGGTCGCATACGACATGATCTCCGAGGCCCGGCGCGATTCGCTCCAGGAGGCGATGGGCGGTCCGGGTGAAGACCCCGCGGACGCGTCCCTTTGGCTCGAGCACCTGAAGTCCCACCCGTGGGATGCGGCCTCGGTCTACTGGACGCTCAACCACGACCGGACGCCGATCTACGCGATCCTGCCGATGGGGGCCTACGCGCGCGACTCCTACGACTTCCTGGTCGAAGCACTGCGGCGCAAGGTCGCGGGCAAGGGCGACGCGCGAAGCGACCACGTGGCGATTCCAGGGCGGCTGGCCGGCCGGGTCAAGCTGCTCGACGGCACCACAGTGCCGGCGCTGATTCCCGAGCGGCGGGGCATGCAGCCCTGGAACGTTCCGGAGCTGGTCAACCGGATTGCCCGCGGCGACGCCGCCAAGCGAAAGGCCGTCGGCGGATTTCTCGATCGCGTGCGGCACGAGCTGCGCAGCCGGGGCCTGACGCCCGGCGAGCGTGCCATCAATTATTCGGCAACGAATGCCGCGACGATCGGCGGCGTCTTCGACGAGGTCCTTGCGGGTCCCGAGGCGATGGAGCTCGACGAGATCGGCGTCGAGCCCAGCCCGACCTGCCGCCCGGGCTCGGAATGCCACGACGTGAAGCTCTATTTCTTCTACCCCGGTCGCCAGGTGCAGACCGTCCGCATGGTCTACCGCTTCACTGTGGATGTCAGCGACGTCGTCCCGGTCATGGTCGGGCCGATCCGGTCGTGGACCGTGCGGTAGCCGAGACTCGCGTGAACTTTCCGCTTGTTGACGTCCCCAGGATCGGCCCCGAGCATCCAGCTTTCATCGATGCGGCCGAAAATCAGGCCGCGATCCCTTCCCCGCAGTACTGGAGAATCCGCCATGAGAATGCCGTTCCTGTCTCCCTCAATGCCGCGCAGGCGCAACTCACTGGCGGCCGCGGGACATCGCCGAGTGCTCGCCTCGAGCCCCCACACCGAGAGTCCATCGCCTACGGATTGTGCCAATCATCAGTGTGGCGATGGTCAGGGGTGTCCCCAGGGCTGCAGGTGTCCGGATCCCAATTCGCAACGTCTCCAGATGTGCCAGCCCGGTCAGGCATCGACCGGATCGGGGCCGGGCGGGTTGCCTCCGCATTGAAAGCCCGGACAGGCTGAGGGCGAATGTCATGGTGGATCGGGCCAGGTCAGGAGTCGAATCATCCCGGCTTGATCGCCCGTCGCCAGCTCCTTGCCGTCGGGCCGCAGCGTGAGATTCTTGAGGGGCAGGGGAGAGATCTTGAAGTGAGCGAGCTCTTTGCCGAGTCGCGTGTCCCAAACGCGCACGCAGCCGTCGTCGCCCGCGGTGAGCACGCGTGAAGACTCGGCCGTCAGGGTCACTCCCATGATTCGCGGGCCACGCCGCTGGAGGGGGTGGATCGTCCGCCCGACATCCAGGTCGTAGAGGTCGAGCGATTGCTCCATGCTCGCCACCGCGATCCGACGGGATGCCAGATCCATGAAGAGGGTCCGGACCTCACGGAAGGGAAGCTGCCGGGTCTCGATCGATCGACCGGACCCCGGGTCCCAGCAGCTCAATCGACCATCGGAGCCACCGGCGAACAGGCCCGATCCATCCGGTGTGAATGCAAGAGCGACGATCTGTCCTGGGGCACGCGCAAGTGCCTGGAGCAAGCGGCCGTCTTCGGGATCCCAGACCTTGATCGTTTGGCTCTCGTCGGCGGTGGCCAACCGGCGTCCCTCGGGACTGAAGGCCACGCGACTGACCGCGCCGGAGAGCCCCGACAGATGACGCGCCGCCGCCTGCCCAGGTGACCAGATGGTCACAGTCCCATCATTGCTGGCGAGAGCAAGGGTCTGCCCGTCGGGGCTGAACTCCAACCACGTCAGGCTCTTCGACGGCTGCTCCCGGCCAGCCACGGTATTTCCGTTCCGACGGTCCCAGATTCGAATCCGGCCATCTCGGTCGCCGGAGGCCAGTCTCGTACCATCGGGACTGTATCGCAGGCAACGGATCGCGGCGGGATGAGCGGCGAGCGAGCGCGGGAAGGACCCACTCACCGGCTCCCAGATCTTGATCACATGATCGGCGGAGCCGGTGACGACGGTCTGGCCATCAGGGGCGAAGGCCAGGCAGGTGACGGTGCCGACGTGGCCCCGGTAGACCTCGAGGCATCGATCGCCGCTCACGTCCCAGACCGTCGCCACATCGTCATATCCTCCCGCGACCAGGCGGGTCCCGTCCGGGCTGTACGCGAGGGCATTGAATGCCGCGCCGCCCGGCGAGTGGAATAATCGGGTCATCACGCCCGAGGGCAGGTTCCACACCGCAATCATGCCGGCCGCGTCGGCAGCGGCGATCTCCTGTCCATCCGGGCGGAAGGCCAGGTCGCGGACGGTCATCCGACGGCTATGAAGCTGGACGATCGATCGTCCGTCGGACGCATCCTGGATGCGGATCGAGGCGCCGTCCTGGAACGCGAAGGTCTTGCCGTCGGGGCTGAGCGCGACCGCCGCGGAAACGGCGTTCCCGGGCGCCCGCGCCTTGAGGCTGCGGCCAGTGTCCAGGTCCCAGACCCTGACCGCCTGGTCCTGTCCTGCGGACGCCAGCCGACGGCCGTCGTTGCCGATCGCAAGGTCCAGGACCATGCCCGAATGTCCCTCGAGCCGGCGCACCACCTTGCCGGCGGAGATCTCTACCTGGCGGATGATTCCATCGTGGCCGCCGAGGAACACGAACTGCCCGTCCTTGCTCAAGGTGAGGCAGAGGGTTGACCGGTTGACGGGTTTCAGGCTCCGGATCAATTTCCGGCCCGCGAGGTCCCACACCTTGATAGCCCGATCCTCGCCGCAGGAGACCAGGATTCGGCCGCCGTCTCCGATCGCGAGGCTCTTGACACTTCCCTCGTGACCCACGAGGTTGACCTCGTCGCCCCGGCAGAGGCGGGCCAGGTGGAACCACTCGAAGCCCCGGAGGTCGGAACCGCCCGGCTCGGGGACCGTCTCCTCCAGCAGTTCCCGCGCCTGCTCGACGTGGCCGCTGTCCCAGGCGCGGGCCGCGCGGTTCATCCTCTCGAGATAAACCTGACGCCGCAGGCTCTCATTCAGGCCGACGGCCTTCCGCCACTGCGAGACGACGGCCGTCGAGCCGACCAGCACCGTGACGGCCAGCACGGCCACGAGCGTGGCGATGGCCTTGTGCCGCAGGGCCCACTTCGCCAGCCGCTCGGCCGTCGAGACCGGCCGGGCGTGGATCGGCTCACCGCGGAGGAACCGCCCGAGATCGTCGCGCAGCGCCGCGGCGCACGGATAGCGCCGCTCCGGCTCCTTTCTCAGGCAGGTCAGGCAGATAGTCTCCAGGTCGCGGGGGAGCCCCGGCCTCAAGCGACGCGGCGGGATCGGCTCGTCCTGGACGACCTGGCAGATCGTCTCCGTCGTCGATTCGCCCCGGAAGGGCGGCCGTCCGCACAGGAGGACATACAGGATCGCGCCCAGCCCATAAACATCCGTCGCTGGCCCCAGCTCGCGGACCTGTCCCCGCGCCTGCTCGGGCGACATGTAGGGCGGCGAACCGATCGGTGTGCCGGTCTGCGTGTGATCGAGGGGCTGCTCCATCAGCCGCGCCAGGCCGAAGTCGGCCACCCTCGGGACGTACTCCGGGTCATGCTCCGCCCCCGTTCCCGGCGTCCGACGTTGCAGCAGGACGTTCGACGGCTTCAGGTCGCGGTGCAGGATTCCCAGCTCGTGAAGGTGCCGGACACCCTCGGCCAGTCCGATCATCATCCGCGCGACCTGATCGAGCGCCGTGGCCGCGCCCTGGCGGGCGATCCAGGCGGACAGGGGACCTTCGCGGCAGTAGGCCGAGGCGATGTAGATCCCGGCGGACCCGCGGCCGTCGCCCAGCTCGCCGACGTCGTAGATCGGCACGATATTGGGGTGGTCCAGCCGAGCGGCGACCCGGGCCTCGGCCAGGAACCGTCGCCGGAGATCGCGCGAGGCCAGCGTCTCCAGGCGGGGCAGCTTCAATGCCACCTCTCGCCCCAGCGCCGGGTCCAGCGCCAGGTATACGATTCCGAAACCACCATGCCCGAGCTCGCCGAGGATCGTGAACCGCCCGATCTTCCGCGGCTCGGGTGCACCTTCCGACCCCGGATTCTCGCGGGCGGTGTCCGAATTACCCGAGCCCCGCGAGCTGTCCTCGGACGGGTCACTCAGGTCGTCGGGCAGGCCGCTCATACCCGGTATCGAGTCCTCGCGCGGCCAGGCCCTGCGCAGCAAGTCCAGGCACTCCCGCGCGCCGACCAATCGATCGCGGACGGCAGGTATCATTCCGTCCGACGGCTCTTCGAGAACCGCATCGCACGCCCGCCGCGATTCGTCCTCGGCGAGCAGGGCGGCGAGCTTGCGATCCATCGCATCGAAGGACGAAGAGACATCGTCCCCCGCGGGGCAGGGCCCATCGCTCAGAGATCCTGCCGGGCCCGAGAACCCGGTATGGATGACATCGCCTTTATGTATTTCCATCGTCACTCGCCATCGTCGAGTGGACAGGGCATCCCACGACGTCGCCGGTCGGCCTGGGCGGCGAGGCGTCATGCATGTCATTGTGGAGCACGACGACTCATCCTGCAAGGAGCACTCTCAGCGAGGGCAAGTCCGTCTGGACGCCATCGAGGCCAGGATGGTCCCTGGCGAGGTATTCGCTGGTGGATTTGGGTATATTCGAGATGGCAATCGAGCTCAACTCGCGTGTAGGCCCCGACGCGGACGTGAAATCTCATGAAGCCGGGCGAGCAGCATGACGATGGCGAAGCCCCGAGCAACGAGGGGGGGGCGGAGCCCGACGCATGGCAGGACCCCTTCCTCCGTGGGCTGGCGGCCGCACAGGCCGGCGATCGCGAGGCCCTCGGAGATGCGTTCGAGCCGTTTCGACGGTTCCTGCTGCTCATCGCCGAGCGCGAGCTGGCGACCGACCTGAAGTCCAAGGAGGGGGCTTCCGACCTGGTGCAGGATACGCTCCTGGAGGCGCAACGGCATATCGGCAGCTTCGAAGGGCGCAGCCCGCAGGAGCTGCGATCCTGGCTGCGGCACATGCTCCTGCATCGGGTGTCGTATACCTCCCGTCGCTATCGAGGGACGGCCAAGCGGCGCATGGCTCGCGAGCAGCCCTTGGGCAGCGACCGGGTCCAGGCCCGGACTGGGCGAATCGCTGGCGAGCGACTCGACCTCGCCCAGCGGCCGGGCCGCACGTAGCGAAGAAGAAGCCATGGTGCTGGCGGCCCTCAACCGATTGCCCGAGACCCTGCGCCAGGTCATCGTCTGGCGACACCGCGAGGAATGCAGCTTCGAGGAGATCGGCCGTCGCCTCGAGCGGTCGGACACCGGTGCCCGCAAGCTCTGGCTCCGTGCGATCGAACAGCTTCGCCACGAGCTGAAAGCCTCACGCAGTGCCGACGGCGGGCCTTTGCGGGAATGACGGCCATTCGGGCAATCCGGAGAGGCGTGGTCCCGATGCGGCGTGCAGGCCGCCCTGTGGTTGCCCGCGGCGCCGGGTGACTCGGCCGCGTCAGGAGGCGCTCCGACGCCGCTGGATCAGCGCCTCGACCAGCAGATCGTTGGCCTTGGTCCACCGATAATGGCCGGCGATGATGCGTCCCAGCATCGCACGGCGGCGGCGCTCGCCCGGGTCGTCGAGCAGGCGGCGGATGGCGTTGGCGATGGCATCCTCGGATTCGGGGTCGAAGTACCATCCAGCCTCGCCGCCGATCTCGGGCAATGCCGTCGAGTCGGCCAGGGCGACGGGGATTCCCTGGGCCATCGCCTCGACGGCCGGGATACCGAAGCTCTCGCAAAGTGAGGGGAAGATCAGGGCGTCGGCCTCTGCGTAGACGGCCCGGAGCGCCCGGCCCTGGCGGTACCCGGGCAGTCGGATGATCGCCTTGCGACCCGCCGCGGCGGCCGCCTCGCGTAGCGGTACCGCCTCGTCTTCGCTGCCGGTGCCGATGATCACGAGCGCCAACTCGCCCTGGGCCACCTCGGGCAGCCGGGCGGCCGCGCGGATCAGCCGCGGCAGGTTCTTCCTCGGCTGGAAGTTGCCCACCGACAGCAGGTACGGCATGCCGGGCGGCAGCCCCATCTCGTCGCGGACGCGCCCGCGCTCATGCGGCGGCGACGGCTCGAAGAACAGGTCGTCCGCCGCGTTGGGGACATACGCCACCCGCCCGCGGCACGACGGGAACGCCTCGAGCAGCCGCTCGGTGTTGAATCGCGAGACCGACAGCACAAGGTCGGCGTGCTCGAACACCCAGCCGATCCGCTCGCGCTGCCGCGGCGAGTCATACCGGAGGAGCTGCAGGATGTCGTGGCTGGTCACCGCGCGCCGGGCCTCTCGCGCCGGCACAAAGAACTCGGCCGGGCAGTACACCCAGTCGAGCGGGCCCGACCACAACTCGATCGGAGGCCAGGGCTTGACTCGCCACCACCGCAGCAGGTCGCGGGTCCGCAACGGCAGCTCGCGGCGCCTGGGTCGCTCGAGCGACTCCCAGAACGCCAGCCCGTCGGGATGCTTCATCCGGCCGCTCATGACCGTCAGCTCGAT
Source organism: uncultured Planctomycetota bacterium (assembly GCA_963771445.1). Taxonomy (GTDB): domain Bacteria; phylum Planctomycetota; class Planctomycetia; order Isosphaerales; family Isosphaeraceae; genus JAKAUH01. The sequence continues at coordinate 1,200,039 of CAVYTQ010000014.1, forward strand.
GCCAGGGCGCTGCGACAGCCGGTCGAGCTGTCCGATGGCGTGGCGGGCCACGCCCGTCGGTGCATGGCAGCCGTCCATGTCGAATACCATGCCCACGCGAAGCGGCGAGTCCTCCGCCGGTGGCGGCGAGCCCGACGTCGTCGGCGACATCGCCGGCGCGTTCGGCGTCATCATGCCGATCCGCTCCTCACCCGCAGACATGGCTCCCCCCGTGGTCTGGCGTCGTCCACCGCTCGGCTTCCCCCGCACGCGACATCTCCAAAATCGACCGGCTCGCGACGAGGCTCGATGGTAGGACAGCCCGGGTCGACTGTCAATTCCCGCACGTAACCTGGCAAGCCCGCCGTCGAGCGGGGGCGGATCTTGTATCCACGCGGATTGGACTCAACAATGGTACTCCAACCCGCCGGCGGAATCCGGCCTGCCCGCGGGCCGGGGCCCAGGTGCCAGGGCGATACCGGAACCCGAGCCATTGGACCCGGAAGGGAGCAGGCCGATCATGGACAACCCAGGCGCCCCCGGTCACCGCCCCGCAGCGCCGCGGAATGCGGGACCCACCACCGTCCGTCATGCCATCCGGGAGCAGGAAGTCCTCTGGGAAGAGTTCCTCGCGATGGCACGTCGCGTCGTCGACTCACTGGCCAAGGGTGTCGACGCCATCTGCGACGGCCGGCTCGAGGTCATCCCCGAGATCAAGGAGGCCGAGGAGGAATCCGACCGCGAGGAGGTGCGGATCGAGCAGGAATGCCTGCGGATCCTGGCGCTCTACGAGCCGGTCGCGTCGGACCTGCGCCGGCTGGCCACGATGCTGAAGGTCAGCCGCGACTGGGAGCGGGTCGCCGACCTCGCCGCGCGGATCGCCCGGCGGGCGGCGCAAGCTCGCCCGGAAATCGCAGGGCGTCGCCATCCCCGACGGCCTGAAGGAGCTCGCCCGCGCCGTGCTGGCGCGCGTGCGGACCAGCTACGATGCGCTCGCCGCCCGCGACGCCCGCGACGCCCGCGGCGCTCATCATCGGGGACCGCTCGATCGACGTCCTGTACCGCCGCCTCCGCAAGGCGTTCAAGCAGGAGCTGGGGCTCGACCCCGGCCGCGTCAATGCCTGGCTCCAGTTGCTCGGCACCGCACGCAATCTCGAACGGGTCGCCGACCACGCGACCGACATCGCCCGGACCATCATCTACCTCGAGGAAGGCCGGATCGTCCGGGATGAGCTCGATCCCGCCTCGCCTTGATGGCCACGGCCGCGATGCGCGAGATCGACGGGACGACTCGACTCGTATCCTCACTTCCAGGAGCCAGACCTCGATGAACCGTCGTGGCCGAATCGTCGTGGGGCTCTCGAGCGCCGTTCTGGTCATCCTGATCCTGGACACCGGCTCGCCGCACGCCCAGCCCTTGGGCTCTGCGGTCGGCGATTCGGCCGGCCCGGCACAGAATCCCCCCGGGACGACGAAGGGTACTTCCGTGCTGCTCGAGGTCAGGGGCGAGGGATCCCGGAAGCTGACCTTCTCGGCCGAGGAGTTCGGCAAGCTGCCGCACAAGACGGCCAGGGCCAGGGGCCACGACGGCGTCGAGTCGGAGTACCAGGGCGTTCCTCTGGGTGATCTTCTGGCCCGCGCGGGGGCACCGGCCGGAGAGGCGCTGAAGGGACGCAATGCCCTCTCGCTCTACGTGGTCGTCGAGGCGACCGACGGCTATCGGGCGCTCTTTTCCCTCGCCGAGATCGACAGCGGCTTCACTGACCGCGTCGTCCTGCTGGCCGATCGCCGCGACGGCCGGCCGCTATCCGATCGCGAGGGGCCGCTCCAGGTGATCGTCCCCGGCGAGAGGAAGCATGCCCGCTGGGTGCGCCAGGTGGTCCGGCTCGTGATCGGCCGCGCATGAGGTCCGGTCGGTCGATTGCCTATTGTTTGAGACTCTCGAGGACGGCGAGGGCCTCCGCGACATGCCGGCGCGGCTGGAACTGCGACGAGAAGATGTGTCGGACGATCCCCTGTCGATCGATCAGATAGGTCACCCGGCCGTGGAGCAGCCCCAGCGTGCGAGGGACGCCGTACTGCGTCCTTACGGCCGCGTCGGTGTCGGCCAGCAGCACGAATGGCAGGCCATGCCGCGCGGCGAACCGTCGATGCGAGTCGGCCGAGTCGGCGCTGATGCCGAGCACCGCGGCCCCGGCCTCGCGAAACGCCTCGTGGCTGTCGCGGAACGAGCAAGCCTCGATCGTGCAGGCCGGGCTATTGTCCTTCGGGTAGAAGAACAGCACCACCTCCGACTTGCCGCGGAAGTCGGAGAGTCGCACGGCCTCGCCGGTGGACGAGGGGAGGGTAAAGTCCGGAGCCGGCTCGCCGACGCGCAGGGCCCGTGGATCGGCCATGATGTCCTCGGATGCACAAAGCTTCATTCATCGCTCGCTGGTCCGGGCCTTCGGCCCCGGATCAGTACCGCCCATCTGCCGGACGGCCTCGAAGACGCCGATCGCCACGGCGTTGGCCAGGTTCAGGCTGCGGGCTTCCTGGCGGATCGGGATGCGGACAGCCCGGTCGGGACGCTCGTCCAGCCATGAGAGCGGGAGGCCGCGGCTCTCGGGTCCGAAGACCAGGGCGTCGCCCGGCTGGTAGAGAGCGTCCGTATACAACCGCTCCACCCGCGTGCTGAACGACCAGAGCCGGTCCCGCCCGAGCGCCTCGGCCACCTCTTCGAGCCCGTCGACAACCTTGTATTCCAGGTGGTCCCAGTAGTCCAGCGCCGCGCGACGCAAGTATCGGTCATCGAGCCGGAACCCCAGCGGCCGGACCAGCCAGAGCGTCGCCCCGGCCGCCACGCACGTCCGGCCGATCGCACCGGTGTTCGCCGCGATCTCCGGCCGCAAGAGCACGACGTTCAGGCGCGGGTCTCGACTCATCGGGTACGTGCACCAGCGAGGCGGCGGTTTACCGACTAATGTCCGTAGACATGGCCGTCGCCGTTCTCCTTGGGATGTCCGTCATGCGGGTGTCCGTCCGCCTGGGGATCGTCGTAGGGTTCGTCGAGCTCCGGGGACGCGCCGCGGCCCGGCGGTCGCTCACCCACTGGATGACGTAGTAGAACACCGGGGTCAGGAAGATGCCGAAGAGCGTCACGCCCAGCATGCCGCTGAACACGGCCGTGCCCAGGGTCTGCCGCATCTCGGCCCCGGCTCCCGCCGAGACCATCAGCGGGACCACGCCCAGGATGAAGGCGAACGACGTCATCATGATCGGCCGGAGCCGCAGCTCGCAGGCCTCCAGGGTGGCGGCCTTGGCCGACGAGCCCGCCTCACGCTGCGACTTGGCGAACTCGACGATCAGGATCGCGTTCTTGCACGCCAGGCCCACCAGCACGATGAAGCCGACCTGGGTGAAGATGTTGATGTCCATGTGCGCCAGGTTCACGCCGACGATCGAGCAGAGCAAGCACAGCGGCACGACCAGGATCACCGCCAGCGGCAGCGACCAGCTCTCGTACTGCGCCGCCAGCACCAGGAATACCAGGACCACCGCGAGGGTGAAGGCGAACATCGCGCGTGTTCCGGTCTGGAGCTGCAAGAGCGCCAGCTCGGTCCAGTCCGAACGCATCGCCTGGGGCAGCTCCTGGGCGACCAGGTCCTCCATGGCGGTGATCGCCTGCCCGGAGCTCGTCCCCGGCGCGGGGTTCAGGTTGATCGTGGCCGACGGGTACATGTTGTACCGGATGATCATGACGGGCCCGCTGACGTCCTTGACCGACGCCACGCTGCCGATCGGCACCATGCCCCCCCCGGCGTTCCTCACCCGGAGTGCCGTCAGGTCGGCGATCTGCTTGCGGAAGCTCGCCTCGCCCTGGACGTTGACCTGCCAGGTGCGGCCGAAGAGGTTGAAGTCGTTGATGTACAGCGAGCCCAGGTAGACCTGCAGGGTGTTGAACAGCTCGGCGATCGAGACGCCCGCGAGCTTGGCCTGGTCGCGGTCGATGTCGAGGGACAGCCAGGGCGTGTTGGCCCGGAAGCTGGTGAATAATGCCGTCAGGGCACTCGAGTGCGGCGCCTCCATCGAGTTGGCGACGATCGAGTTGGCGACCGACTCGAGCTCGCGAGAGCCGAGGTCGCCGCGGTCCTCGAGGACGATCTTGAAGCCGCCCGCGGTCCCCAGGCCGTCAACCGGCGGGGCCTCGAAGACGTTGACCATGCCGTCCTTGATCTCCTTCTGGAGGGTCGCCTTGATCCGGTCGGCGATCACCGTGCCGGTCAGCCCGTCGCCCGCCCGGTGGTGGAAGTCGTCGAGCATGACGTACATCGCGCCGAAGTTCGGCGCATTGGCGTTCATGCAGGATCGACTGCCCGGCGATCGCCAGCGTGTGCGAGACGCCCGTCTCCTCGAGCGCCAGCCTCTCGACGTCCGCCATGACCTTCTGCGTCCGCTCCAGCGACGAGGAGTCGGGCAAGCAGGACGTTGACCAGCAGATAGCCCTTGTCCTGCGAGGGGATGAAGCCGGTGGGGGTCTGGGTCATTCCCCAGTAGGTCAGTCCCAGCAGGCCGCCGTAGAGCAACAGCACCAGGACGCTGACCCGCAGCAGGCCGCCGACCATCCTGGTATAGGCCGACGTGGCGACGTCGAACATCTTGTTGAACAGGTAGAAGACCATGCCGAACGTCCGATTCAGCACGCCGCTGACCAGCCAGCCGGCACCCGAGCCGATCGACCAGCCCGATCAGCTTGGTGGCCAGGTCGGGCGATGTCCACGGTGTGGCGAGCCTCCAGTGGACCCCTCGAGCGGCCAGCCAGCCGGGGATCTCGGGCCCGAGTAGCATGTACCCCGCCCAGCCACCAGCCGCCACGAAGGCCGGCCACGGCAGCGCCTGGAACACTCCCTTGACTCGCGGCTTCAGCAGGAGCGCCGCCAGCGCCGGGCTGAGCGTCAGCGAGTTGAACGCCGAGATGATCGTCGAGGTGGCGATCGTCAGGGCGAACTGTTGGTAGAATTGCCCCGAGATACCCGTGATGAACGCACAGGGGACGAACACCGCCGTGAGCACCAGGCCGACCGCGATCACCGGCGCCGAGACCTGGTTCATCGCCGTCAGCGTCGCCTCGCGCGGGGCCAGGCCGTGCTCGATGTGGTGCTCGACCGCCTCGACCACGACGATCGCGTCGTCGACCACGATGCCGATCGCCAGCACCAGGCCGAAGAGCGTCAGGTTGTTCAGGCTGAAGCCCAGGGCCGCCATCACGGCGAACGTCCCCACGATGGCGACCGGCACGGCCACCAGCGGGATGATCGCCGATCGCCAGTTCTGCAGGAACAGCAGGACGACGAAGGCGACCAGGATGATCGCGTCCCGCAAGGTCTTGAACACCTCGTTGACCGACTCGGTGATGAACGGCGTCGTGTCGTACGCGATCTCGTAATCGACGCCCTCGGGGAACCGATCCTTCAGCTCGCGCCATCTTGTCGCGGACCAACTCGGCCGTGTCGAGGGCGTTCGAGCCCGGCCGCTGGTAGATCGAAAGCGCCACGGTCGGCTTGCCGTCGAGCGTGCAGGCCTGGTCGTAGCCCTGCGCCCCCAGCTCGATCCGGCCGACGTCGCGAAGGCGGACCACGCCGCCCTGGGCATCGGTCTTGAGGATCATCTCCTCGAACTGCTCGGGGATCCTTCAGCCGGCCGAGCGTCGTGATCGTGAACTGGAATGCCTGGCCGTCGGGGACCGGCGGCTGGCCGAGCTGGCCGGCGGCCACCTGGATATTCTGCTCGTTGATCGCGTTGACCACGTCCGAGCTGCTCAGGCCGCGGAACGACATCTTCTGCGGGTCCAGCCAGACCCGCATGCTGTAGTTGCGCTGGCCGATGTAGGTGATGTCGCCGACGCCGTCGAGCCGCGACAGCTCGTCGCGGAGCTGGATCGTGGCGTAGTTGCTCAGGTAGAGGTTGTCGCGCGAGTTGTCGGGCGAGTATACGTTGACGATCATCAGGATGCTGGGAGACTTCTTCTTCACCGCCACGCCGCGCCGCTTGACCAGGTCCGGCAGGATCGGCTCGGCGAGCGACTCGCGGTTCTGCACCAGCACCTGGGCCATGTTGAGGTCGATTTGACGTCCGGCCGAAAGGTGACCGTCAGGGTGTAGGTGCCGTCGTTGGTGCATTGCGACGACATGTACATCATGTTCTCGACGCCGTTGACCTGCTGCTCGATCGGCGCGGCGACGGTGTCGGCGACCACCTGGGCGTTGGCGCCGGGATAGTAGGCCGAGACCTCGACCGTCGGCGGCGTGATGTCGGGGTACTGCGCGACCGGCAGCGAGGTCAGGCTGATCCCGCCGGCCAGGGTGATCACGATCGAGAGCACCGCGGCGAAGATCGGCCGATCGATGAAGAACTGCGAGAACACGGGATCGTCACTCCTGTTCCACGAGCTCGAGCGACTCGGATTCGGTTGTAGGCACGGCTCCCGGTCCCGCCACGGGATGAGCCGGCGATTTCTGAGGGGGGCGATCACCGGCGTTCGGGGCCCGGTGGCCGGCGACCGCCAGGATCGGATGGCGTAGACCAGGAGCATCGGCGGGAACGCCAGCGAGATCACGCCCAGCAGCACGATCCGGCCGGCCGTCCGCACCTCGGGCGAGGCGAAGAGGCTCGACTCGCTCACGGTATCAATCAGGTAGAAGAACACGGGCGTCAGCAGGATGCCGAAGAACGTCACGCCGAGCATGCCGCTGAAGACGGCCATGCCCAGCGACCGCCGCATCTCGGCGCCTGCGCCCTGGGCGAAGAGCAGCGGGAGCACGCCCAGGATGAACGCCATCGACGTCATGATGATCGGCCGCAGCCGCAGCCGGCACGCCTCGAGCGTCGCCTCGCGGATCGGGTGCCCCGACCGCCGGATCACCTTGGCGAACTCGACGATCAGGATCGCGTTCTTGCTCGCCAGGCCCACCAGCACCACCAGGCCGATCTGCGTGAAGATGTTGATGTCCATGCCGGCCACGTTGACGCCGATCAGGGCACCCAGGATGCAGAGCGGCACCGACAGGATCATGGCCAGCGGCATCGACCAGCTCTCGAACTGGGCCGCCAGGACCAGGAAGACCATGACGATCGAGAAGGCGAAGACGATCATCGCCGTGTTGCCGGCCTGGAGCTCGAGGTAGGCCAGCTCGGACCACTCGTACGACATCGACTTGGGCAGCTCGGCGAGCGCCAGCTCCTACATGACCTCGATCGCCCGCCCCGAGCTGACGCCCGGCCGGGCATTGCCGTTGATCGAGGCCGACGGGTACATGTTGTACCGGGTCAGGACCAGCGGGCCGTTGACATCTTCACGTCGGCGACCGCGCCGATCGGGACCATCGTCCCGCTCGAGTTCCGCACGCGGAGGCGGCGGATGTCGTCGATCTGGTCGCGGTACTTCGGCTCGGCCTGCACGATGACCTGCCAGGTCCGTCCGAAGAGGTTGAAGTCGTTGACATACAGCGATCCCAGGTAGACCTGGAGCGTCTGGAAGACGTCCTGGATCTTGACCCCCTTGAGCATCAGCGCCGTCCGGTTGACGTCGAGGAAGACCTGCGGGACGTTGGCCCGGAAGACCGAGGTATTGCCGCCGGGGACCATCTCCGGCTGCCGGTTGGCCAGGTCGACCAGGTTGTCGACCTGCATCTGCAGGGCGGCCGACCCGTTGTCGCCGCGGTCCTCGACCATCACCAGGAACCCGCCCGCCCGGCCCACGCCGCGCACCGGCGGCGGGCCGAAGATCATGATCGTCGCCTCCGGGATCTCCTTGCCGAGGATCCCGCGGAGCTTGTTCATGATCGTCTCATAGTAGAGGTCCTGGGTCTTCCGCTTGTCGAAGCCGTCGAGCGTGCAGAACATCGTGCCGAAATTGGACCCGAAGGCGTTGAGCAGCAGCGACTGGCCGGCGATCCCGACCGTGGCGTTGACGCCCGGGACCTTGTGGGCCAGGACGTTGATCTGGTCGATCACCGCCTGGGTCCGCTCGAGCGAGGCCGAGTCGGGTAGCTGGATGTTGACCAGCAGGTAGCCCATGTCCTGCGACGGGATGAACCCCCGCGGGGTGCCCGTGAACGTGGCGAGGTCCTTGGCCTTGTCCACCGCGACCTTCGAGGCCCCCTTGACGCGATGCAGGAAGCCTCCGGGGGGCACGTTCCAGCGATTGACCCTAGACTCCAGGTTTCCGATCAGCCCCCCGCCGACCGCCCCGGGCCCGGGCGGCCCGGGTTTGTACAGGGGGTCGCGGAGCTGCGGCGGGGTGCCGTTGTAGACGTACATGGTCAGCGACAGCAGCGCCCCGTAGGCCACCAGCACCCGGACGAACCGCTTGAGCATCCACCCGACGAAACGTGCATAGCCGTTGGAGGTGGCCGTGAAGCCCCGGTTGAACCACTCGAAGACGAATCTCATGATGCGATTGGCCGGCAGGATGACGAGCAGGCAGGCCACCACCCCGGCGGCGATACCGCCCCACATCGCCGCGCTCTCGGGCTCGTAGCCGGCCTCCCTGGCGGCCTCGAAGCCCCTGGCGAGTGTCGTCCGCCACGGGCCGAGCAACTGAGACGCCTCGGCGGCCCGCGAGACCCCCGCCTTCTGCAGGATCGACCCGATCTCGCCGTATCGATCGACCAGGTAGGGCATCACGAACCTGTAGCCCGCCCAGGCCCCGAACAGCGCGAAGGCCGGCCACGGCAGCGGCTCGTAGTGGCCCCGCCGCTTCGGCTTCAGCAGCATCGCCGCCAGCGCCGGGCTGAGGGTCAGCGAGTTGAGCGTCGAGATCACGGTCGACGAGGCGATCGTCAGCGCGAATTGCCGGAAGAACTGCCCCGTGATCCCGGTGATGAACGCGCACGGGATGAACACGGCCGAGAGCACCAGCCCCACCGCGATCACCGGCGCCGACACCTCGCTCATCGCCTTGAGCGTGGCGGCCCGCGGCCGCAGCCCGCGCTCGATGTGGTGCTCGACCGCCTCGACCACCACGATGGCGTCGTCGACCACGATGCCGATCGCCAGCACCAGGCCGAAGAGCGTCAGGTTGTTCAGGCTGAACCCCATCACCAGCATGACGGCGAACGTGCCGACGATGCCGACCGGGACGGCCACCAGCGGGATGATCGCCGATCGCCAGTTCTGCAGGAACACCAGCACGACCAGCGCCACCAGCATGACCGAGTCCAGGAGCGTCTTGAAGACCTCCTGGATCGACTCGCGGATGAACGGCGTGGTGTCGTACCGGATCATGTAGTCGACGCCCTGGGGGAAGTCCTTCTTCAGCTCCTTCATCTTGGCCTTGATGATGTCGGCCGTCTCGAGGGCGTTGGCGTCGGGGAGCTGGAAGATGGCAAGGTTCGCGACCGGCTTGCCGTCGACCTTGGCGTTGGTATCCTGGTTCTTCGCGCCCAGCTCGACCTCGGCCGACGTCGCGGATCCGGACGAACCGCCCTTCGGGCGTGTGTTTGACGATGACCTGGCCGAACTGGTCGGGCGTGAGCAGCCGGCCGAGGGTCGTCAGCGTGACCTGGGTCTTCTGCCCCTCGACCGTCGGCGACTGGCCGATCTGACCGGCGGCGACGGGAGGTTCTGCTCGCGCGAGCGCCATGACCACGTCGCCGGCGGTCATGTTGCGGATCGCCAGCTCGTCGGGGTCGAGCCAGATCCGCATGCTGTAGTCGCGCTGGCCGAACATCCGGACCTCGCTGATGCCGGGCAGCCGGGCGAGCTCGGGCTGGAGGTAGAGCTGGGCATAGTTGCTCAGATAGAGCTGGTCGAACCGCTCGTCGGGCGAGTAGATGCCGCACGCCAGCAGGATGTCCGGCGACTGCTTCTTGGTCGTCACGCCCGTCGCCTTGATGACGTCGGGCAAGAGCGGCTGGGCCAGCGCGACGCGGTTCTGCACCAGCACCTGCGCCAGGTTCATGTCGATGCCGTGCTTGAAGGTCACCGTCAGGCTGTAGTTGCCGTCATTGGCCGACGTCGAGGACATGTACATCATGCTCTCGACGCCGTTGACCTGCTGCTCGATCGGCGCGGCGACGGTCTCGGCGACCACCTGGCGCTGGCGCCGGGATACTGGCAGGTCACGCTCACCGTCGGCGGGGCGATCGGCGGGTACATCGCGATCGGCAGCGACTTGAGCGCCAATCCGCCGGCGAGCGTGATCGCGATCGACAGCACCGTGGCGAAGATCGGCCGGTCGATGAAGAAGCGGGAGAACACAGGCGTGACTCGCTCCCTGGAGACGCCGCGGGCGGGGCCGCCCGCGGCAGGGCCGGTGGGTGGGGACGATCAGATCCAGGCCGGAAGCTCAAGAAACGGGATCATGCGAATCGCGATTCGATCGGAAATCCTCAACGGCTCTTGCCGGTCCTCGGCTCGCCGGCGCCGCGCAGTCGGCTGGCCGGTCGGGTCGTGGCGGGGGACGGGGCGCCGGCCGAGGGCTCGGACGGTGCGGCCGCCGGGGCTGCCGGCCGCGCGGCCGGTGCAGCCGCGACGGGACGAGGCGTCGTGGGCGGCACCTTGGCCGGCTCCTCGCCGGCGGCGGCGGGCTCGCCCTTGTACTTCTCGGCGACGACCTCGAGGCCGTCCTTGAGCCGCTGCATACCGGCCCGGACCACCAGGTCGCCCTCCTTGATCCCCTTCTCGATCTCGCGGTAGCCGTTCCGAAGCACGCCGACCTCGCCGACGTCTCGCCGCCGCGCGACGTGCTTCATTTCACCCTTCTCGGTCTTCTCCGGGCGGCCGTCCTTGCCGAGCTTCTGCTCGAGGACGAAGACGTACTTCCGGCCCTGGTCGGACACCAGGGACTGCTCGGGGATCATGGTCGCCGGATGCTCCTCGCCGATCGGCAGCCGGACCCGCACAAACAGCCCGGGGACGATGAACCGGTTGCCATGTGGCGTCGTCCGGGTTGTCAATCTTCGCCCGGAATCGAAGCGTGCCCGTATTCAGGTCAACCTTGTTATCGGTGAAGTTGACCACGCCGTGGTGCGGGTAGTCGGTCTCGTCGGACAGGGCGATGTGGACCGGGACCGCCTTGGGCCCCTGGGCCTTGAGCTTCAGCTTGCCCGATTGCATCAGCCGCTTGATCCGCAGCATGGCCTGCTCGTGCACGTCGAAGTAGACGTACAGCGGGATCGAGGCTCACGACCGAGGTCAGCGCGGTGGAATCGGCCTTGACCAGGTTGCCCGGGTCCACCAGGCGACGGCTCAGTTGTCCGTCGATCGGCGAGGTAACCTCGGTCCATTCCAGGTTCAGGCGGGCCAGGTCGCGATTGGCCTTGGCGACCTCGAGGTTGGCCTGGGCCTCCTCGTAATCGGCCTTGTAGCGGTCGTGCTCCTCCTGGCTGACCGAACCGCTGCCGAGCAGTCTCTTGGCGCGGTTATATTCCTTCTCCAGCCGCTCGCCGTGGGCCTCATATTGCTTCACGGTCCCCACGGCGCGGGCGTAGTCGGCCGGTACATCTGCGGGTCGATCTCGAAGAGCTTCTCGCCCTTCCGGACCATGTTGCCGTCCTGGAAGTACACCCGGGTCATGTAGCCCGAGACGCGGGCGAGCACCTGCACCGAGTAGGGGGCGTCGGTGTCGCCGGGGAACTCCTCGTAATCGGTGACGTTCTGCATGATCGGCAAGTCATACACCGCAATGGGCATCGGCCGAGTCGGCTGCGACTTCGCCTGCTGACATCCCGTCGAGCTCGCCGCCAGCACTACCATTGGCACCGACAGCAGCATCCACCCGATTCGCTTCATGGTCGCTCGCGCCCCTGAAAGGTCCGCCCCCCGTGATTCCGTCGTCCGGTCTCTCGTTCGATGGTCTGGCCAGGAATCGCTCGCGCTCGGAGTCGCTCAGGGCGCCCGCGAAGATCACTTCCAGGATCTCGCTGGCCTGCACCTCGGCCGGAGCCGGCTGGCCGTTGAAGAAGTTGGTCACCATGATCCCGTAGAGCACGTTGCTGATCACCGTCGTAATTCGGTCGACCGGCATCTTGCGGATTCGACCCGCCGCCATCAGATCTTGGTAGAGCTGCCTCCACCGCTGGACATTCACCTCGCGGTGCTCGAAATACGTCGGCCGCTTGCGGTCCTTGAAGTGCGCCCGCTCCTGGATCAGCAGCTCCACGAACGGCGGATGATCGGCGAAGAACTGCAAGAACGTCGCCACCCCCCGCTCGATTCGCTCCAGCCCGTCCTCGACCCCCTCCACGTTCCGCGACACATTCTCCTGGAGCTTCCGCATCACCCGGTCCGTCGCCGCCAGGAACAACGCCCGCTTGCTGGGGAAATGGCGGTAAATCGTCCCTTTCCCCACCCCGAGCCGTTCTGCGAGCGCCTGCGTGACTGCATCCGAGAACCCTTGTTCAGCGAACAAAGTTGTTGCCGTCTCCAGGATCTCCTCGCGTCGTGCGAGGTTCGCCTCTTCCGAACAACACCGCCCGCGTTTTTCGTACTGTTTTCCATCAGACGCCCTTCTGTCTACGGACTGACCGGTCAGTCCACATTCTATTTGGCGACAATCCAACGTCAATGCCCCCCGTATCCGAATTCCCGGCAGATCTTGCAAGCGTGCAGGACTTCAGCCTGTCAAGCACGATTCTCCCGCCGTATCGGGGCGGAAGGGTTGCCCGGACCCGAAGTGGGGGCGATAATGACGGGTAGACGAGTCCGCGCACCGTCGCGGACCTGTCGCGGGGTCGATTACGGGTAGGATACTGAATCGCCCCCCAACTCGCCGCGCCATCCTCCCGGGTTGGCCAAACTCCCGCCTGCTGACCCCCCCCGTACGGCCAAGGATCGAATCCGCCATGACCGTCGACGCTCGCGAGCTGGATTTGATCAGAGTCTTCCCCGCTGCACGCTGGCGCGTCCCTCTCCGCCTTCGCATCGTGCTGGGCTGCGCCGTCGCGATGCTCGCGGCGGGCCGGGGAGATTCGCGGGCCGATGACGCGAACGGCAAGCCCGCCGCGACCCCGTCGCCCGAGGCGGCCGAGTTCTTCGAAGCGCGGGTCCGGCCGATCCTGGTCGAGAAGTGCCTGAGCTGCCACGGGGCGACCAAGCAGTCGTCGAGCCTGAGGCTGGATAGCCGCGAGGCGATCCTGAAGGGTGGCGACTCGGGGCCCGCCCTGGTGCCGTCGCGGCCCGACGACAGCCTGATGATCCAGGCGGTCGCGCACCGGCACGAGGAGCTGAAGATGCCGCCGAAGGGCAAGCTGCCCGCGGTGGAGGTCGCCATGCTGACGCAGTGGGTGGCCATGGGCGCGCCCTGGCCCGCCGGGCCGGGTGGGTCGAAGCTCGCGGCGGGCCGCGACCCGGCGGCCGAGCACTGGGCGTTCCGGCCGATCCGAGCGGGCTCGCTCCCGTCGGTCAAGGACGCGGCCTGGGTCGTCAGCCCGGTCGATGCCTTCATCCTGGCCAGGCTCGAGGCAAGAGGCATCACGCCCTCGCCGCCCGCCGATCGCCGCACGCTCATCCGCCGGGCCACGATCGACCTCTGGGGCATGCCGCCGACCCCCGAGGAGGTCGAGGCGTTCGAGGCCGACACCTCGCCCGACGCCTGCGCCCCACCTGGTCGACCGCCTGCTGGCCTCGCCCCGGTACGGCGAGCGCTGGGGCCGGCACTGGCTCGACGTCGCCCGCTACGCCGACACCAAGGGCTATGTCTTCACCCAGGAGCGCCGATATCCGTATTCGTTCACCTATCGCGACTACGTGATCGACGCCTTCAACGCCGACCTGCCCTACGACCGGTTCGTCGTCGAGCAGCTCGCCGCCGACCAGCCTGCCATGGGCGAGGGGAGGCGAAGGACACCCGGCCGCTGGCCGCGATGGGGTTCCTGACGGTCGGCCGGCGGTTCCTGCTCGATCAGAACGAGATCATCGACGACCGGATCGACGTCGTCAGCCGCGGCCTGCTGGGCCTGACGGTCACGTGCGCCCGCTGCCACGACCACAAGTTCGACCCGATCCCGACCGACGACTATTACTCGCTCTACGGCGTCTTCGCCAGCTCGGTCGAGCCCGACGACCTGCCGGTGCTCGAATGGCCCGCCGCACCGGCCTCGCGATCGGCCGAGTTCACCCGGAAGCTCGAGGCGGCCAAGAAGGCGCGACGACTACCTGGCGGCGATTCGCGACGAGATCCAGAAGGACTTCACCGAGCGGTTCTCGCGCTACCTGAGGGCGGCCTACGACCTGAAGCTCGACGCCCGCAATGCCAGGCTGGAGGAGCGGGCGCTGGCCGACAAGCTCAATGCGCGTCGGCTGCGGGGCGTGATGATGATCTGGCGCCGGCACCTCCAGGAGACCGCCGGGTCCGAATGACCCGATCCTGGCCCCCTGGCATGCGTTCGCCGCGCTGCCGAAGGACGGCTTCGCCGCGAAGGCCGAAGAGGTCCGCCGCAAGCTGACCGCCGCCGACGCCGGGAAGGCCCGACGGCGCGTGCACCCGCTGGTCGCCCGGGTCGTGCTGGCCGGCGACCCCGGCCAGCATGGACGAGGTCGTCGGCTCGCTACGTCGCGCTGTTCGGCCGGCTCGAGGCGAGGCAGAAGGACACATCGCCCAGGGCGACCCTGCCCGAGCCCGAGTGGGAGTCGCTCCGCCAGGCCCTGTTCGGCCCGAAGGGCCCGCTCGACGGTCGCGGATGCGACCGACCCCCGCCGGCTCTTCCTCGACCAGACCGCAGCGGCAGCGAGTTCGAGGAGCTCAAGGGTGCGATCGACCGGCTCAACGCCACCGAGCCGTCGGCGCCGGCGCGGGCGATGGTGATGAAGGACGCGCCCAAGCCGGTCGAGCCGCACGTCTTCCTCCGCGGCAACCCGGGCCGGCCCGGGCAAGGCGGTCCCCCGGCGGTTCCTCCGCGTGCTCGCCGGACCCGAGGCCGCCGGCCTTCAAGAAGGGCAGCGGCCGGCTCGAGCTGGCGCGGGCGATCGCCGACCCGAAGAACCCGCTGACGGCCCGGGTGCTGGTCAACCGCGTCTGGCACTGGCATTTCGGCAAGGGGCTGGTCACCACGCCCAGCGACTTCGGCCTGCGCAGCGACCCGCCGTCGCATCCCGAGCTGCTCGACTACCTGGCCGCCGGGTTCATCGCCGACGGCTGGTCGATCAAGGCCCTGCACCGGCGGATCATGCTCTCGAGCACCTATCAGCAGTCGAGCGCGCCCGCGGCCCGACGCGGCCGACCGCGACCCCGAGAACCGGCTGGTCTGGCGGTTCAACCCGCAGCGGCTCGATTTCGAGTCGATGCGCGACTCGGTCCTGGCGGTCTCCGGCGCCCTCGACCCGACCGTCGGCGGCCGGCCCGTGATGATCACCGAGGCCCCGTTCCCGCCGCGGCGGACGGTCTACGGCTTCATCGACCGCCAGAACCTCGACGGTCTCTACCGCACGTTCGACTTCGCCGTGCCCGACGCCACCAGCCCGCGGCGGTTCGTCACGACGGTGCCGCAGCAGGCCCTCTTCCTGATGAACAGCCCGTTCCTGCACGAACAGGCGCGCCGGCTGGCCGCGACGGTCCGCCCGGATGCGTCGGCCGACCCGACCGACGGCATCCGCCGGCTCTATCGCCGCGTATTCCTCCGGGCACCCCGAGCCCGACGAGCTGGCGATGGCCGAGGAGTTCCTCCGCCGCCAGTCCGGCCCGCCGCCCGGCTCCGCCGGCCGACGGCTGGAAGCGGTTCGTCACCAGCAAGGCCGGCGAGGCGCTGTCGCCCTGGGAGCAGCTCGCCCAGGTGCTGATGCTGACCAACGAGTTCATGTTCGAGGAATAAGGGGTGTCGCCGAGTGCATCGTCGCATCATCAACCCCGGCCCGGAAGACTCGGTGCATGACCCGTCGCGAGCTGCTGTGCCGCTCGGGCATGGGCATGGGCGCCCTGGCCCTGGGCGGCCTGATGGCGGAGGCCGGCCTGCTGGGCCGATCCGGCGCTGGGGCGTCGCCGTCGACGCCGGCCGGCGTCGCTCGGCGATCGCGGTCAACCCGCTCTTGCCCAAGGCCGCCGCCGCTGCCGGCGAAGGCCAAGCGGGTCGTCCACCTGTTCATGAACGGCGGGCCGTCGCACGTCGACACGTTCGACCCCAAGCCGATGCTGACCAAGTACCACGGCAAGCCCGTGCCGACCAACCTGCCCACCGAGCGCAAGACCGGCGCGGCCTTCGCGCTCGCCGTTCAAGTTCCAGAAGTACGGCCAGAGCGGCATCGAGGTCAGCGACCTGTTCGCGCACACCGCCGAGCATGATCGACGACATCTGCGTGATCCGCTCGATGCACGCCGACGTCCCCAACCACGAGCCGTCGCTGATGCTGATGAACTGCGGCGAGGCGCGGCAGGCGCGGCCGAGCGTCGGCTCGTGGGTGATGTACGGCCTGGGCACCGAGAACCAGAACCTGCCCGGCTTCATCGTGATGTGCCCCGGCGGCTTCCCGATCGCCGAGTCGCAGAACTGGCAGTCGGCGTTCCTGCCGGGGATCTTCCAGGGGACGTACATCGACAGCCGGCACAGCGACATCGAGAAGCTGATCGCGCACATCCGCAACCGCTCCGTCGGACCGCAGGCCCAGCGCGCCCAGCTCGACCTGCTGGCCGAGCTCAACCGCCGGCACCTCGACCGGCGGCCGGGCGAGGCCGACCTCGAGGCGCGGATCCAGTCGTTCGAGCTGGCCTACCGGATGCAGTCCGAGGCCGCCGACGCCTTCGACATCACGCAGGAGCCCGAGTCGGTCCGCGAGATGTACGGCCCCGGCGTGCACGCCCGGCAGCTCCTGGTCGACCCGGCGGCTGCTCGAGCGCGGCGTCCGCTTCATCCAGCTCTATCACGGCGACGGCCAGCCCTGGGACAACCACGACGACCTCGAGACCGGCCATCGCGAGCTGGCCGACCAGTGCGATCGGCCGATCGGCGCGTTCCTGAAGGACCTGAAGCAGCGCGGGATGCTCGACGACACGCTGGTCATCTGGGGCGGCGAGTTCGGCCGCACGCCGACCGTCGAGCTGCCGACGCCGGCTCGAACGCCGGGCAAGATGAACGGCCGCGACCACAACCACTACGGCTTCACGATGTGGCTGGCCGGCGGCGGCGTCAAGGGCGGGCACGTCCACGGCGCGACCGACGAGTTCGGCTTCCAGGCCGTCGAGAAGAAGGTCCACGTCCACGACCTGCACGCCACGATCCTCCGCCTGCTCGGCTTCGACCACGAGCAGCTCACCTACCGCTACGCCGGCCGCGACTTCCGCCTGACCGACGTGCACGGCAAGGTCGATCCACGACATCATCGCCTGAATGGTCACGGGCCGTTAATCGGGGATAACGGACCCGGCACCCGGGCTCACCGAGCGAACACATCGCCGGGAAGATCGGGCAGCGGGGCGACATCCGGACCGGCGCGGCCCAGCAGCCCGGCGGCCTCGCGCCAGAACGCCAGCAGCTCGGCATTCTTCGGATCGTTCTTCTTCGTCCAGGCGACGGCCCGGTCGAACTCCGAGCGGGATCTGTCCTTTTCGCCCCGCTGCCGCAGCGCCATGGCCAGGAAGAACCAGTTGGAAGCGTCTACGCCCTTCAAGAGTGCGATGGACCGCTCGGCGGCGGCGATCGACTCGGGCCAGTGCCCGGCGCGGTACTCGGCCAGGGCCAGCGTGTTGTGGAAGGAGCCGTCCTTGGGGCTGAGCGCCACCGCCTGGCGAACATGCTCCAGTGCCTCGCTCCGCTCTCGAGCGCTGCAATCGGGATTCTTGGCCATTGCCCAGGCGAGGCTGTTGTGGCCCCCGTCGTAGTCGGGCTGGATGCGGATGGCGGTGCGGTACGCGGCGATCGCCTCATCCCGCTTCCCCTGCACCTCGAGGGCCCAGCCGAGGCCGTGGTGGGCCTTGGCGTGGTCGGGCTGGACTCGGATGGCGGCGCGGTACGCGGCGATCGCCTCATCCAGCTTGCCCTGCCAGTACAGGGCATTGCCGAGATAGGTGTGGGCGTCGGCGTCGTCGGGCTGGAGACGGATGACCTCGCGAAATTCAGCGGCCGCCGCGCCGTATTCCCGCTTGCCATCGCTCAGGAGGTAGGCGAGGCCGGAGTGGGCGTTGGCGAAGTCGGGCTGGAAACGGATGGCGGTGCGGTACGCGGCGATCGCCTCATCCCGCTTCCCCTGTTCCTCCAGGGCGAAGCCGAGGCTGAAATGAGCAAAGGCGTCGTCGGGCCTGAGGCGAAGGGCCTCGCGATTGGCCGCCGCGGCCGCCTCCAGGATGGCACCCGCTTCCTGCGAGCGGCCCTGCTTCTTCAGGGCGAGGCCCAGGCAGCCGAGGTGCCGACCGTTGGCCGGTCGCAGCCGCCTCAGGTCCTCGAAAACCCCGATCGCCTCGGCTACCTCACCCTTCGTTCTCCAGGGCGTGGGCCAGCTCATGGGCCGTCTCGGGGCGGAGCGACCGGGCCGCGGTGTAGTACCGGATCGCCTCCTCCCGCCGGGCCAGCTTCTCCAGCGCGATCGCCAGGTCGTAGTTGATCCAGACGTCGCCGGGGTATCGCTGCTGGGCCCGCCGCAGGACGGCTTCGGCCCCGGCCGGGTCGGCGGCATTGTTGAGCGCCCGGCCGAGGAGATCCAGGCTCACCGGCCCCAGCGTCTCGTACGAAGCGCCCCCGGCCAGGCCCTGCAGCGCCGTCCGGCGGGCGGCCGCATCGGGCTGGTCGAGCGCGGTCCGGAGGCGATTGCGCCAGTCGTCCGGATCGGCGGCGCGGGCCATCGACGCGAGGGACGCCGCGCCGGCGCGGTCCTTCCTCCGATCACGCCGGATGGCGGCCCAGTCGTCCACCGCGGCCGCCAGGGCCGTCGCCACCGCGGGCGGACGGGCCCGGATCCGCCTGACCGCCTCGTCCGCGGGTAATGCCGCCACGTCCAGCCCCGCCTCGCGGAAGGCGTCGGCATAGGCCGCGTCAGTGCTCCAGCCGCCACGGTCGTCGGCCTCCGAGCTTCGGATGTTGACCAGCCGGTCGAGGAGCCTCCGATCGCGCCGGGCGTCGTGGGCGGCGGCCTCGGCCTGCCCCCGCTCGACCGCCAGCTCGGCCGCCAGGTCCTCCACCTGCTTGCGCAACACCGGCTCGACGCCCGGCTCGAGCAGGTCGCGCGCCTTCTCGGCCGCGACGGCCGCCACCGCCCAGGGGCCCGGGTCGTCCACCGCCGCGCCCTGAGCCAGCCCGCGCAGCCGGGTCGCCTCATGGAGGGCGAGGTTGACCCGACCGCTGGCCTCGCGCACCCGCTCGACCCGCTGGAGCTCGACCCACCGCCAGCCGGCGCCGCCCAGCACGCCGGCCAGCGAGCACGGTGGCGGCCAGAGCACCGGTCAGCCGCCGCGCCCGCCGCTCGGCGGCGGCCTTGGCCAGGGCCTCGATCGGCGCGGGCGCTCTCGGCGGCGCGGGACAGCTCGGCCTCGCGCAGCCGCTCCTGCACGCCGGCCAGGTAGGCGGTCAGGCGCCCGGCGACCACGCCGGCATCGGCCGGCCGGTCCTTCGCCTCGGCCGCCAGGCAGTCGCGGGCCAGGGCCAGCAGCTCGCCGTCGGCCCCGCAGCTCGACAGCCGGGCCAGTGCATCGGCCGTATCGGCCCGGCCGGCGCGCGGCGAGGATCTCGCGCGCCGAGCCGCCGACGAACGCCGGCTTCCCGGTGAGGATCTCGCAGAGGATCGAGCCCAGCGCGAAGACATCGGCCCGGCGGTCGACGGATTCCATCTCGCCCCGGGCCTGCTCGGGGGCCATGTAGGCCGGCGTGCCCAGCACGCTGCCGGCCTGCGAGAGGTCGCTGTCGCCGCCGCTCCGGAGCGTGGCCACGATCGTCTCGTTGACCGGAGGCTGGATCGGCGTCCTGCTTCTCTCCCTCCCTGGGCAGGACCTTGGCCAGGCCCCAGTCCATCACCTGCACCTCGCCGAAGGCCCCGACCATCACGTTGGCGGGCTTGAGGTCGCGGTGGATCACGTCGCGGGCGTGGGCGTAGGCCATCGTCTGGCAGATCGCCTCGAAGATCGACAGGAACCGCGGCCAGCTCCGGCTCGGCCCCGCGCTCGGCCAGGAGCTCGGCGAGGGTGCGGCCCTTGACCAGCTTCATGGCGAAGAAGGGGCGGCGGTCGGCCAGGGTGCCCAGCTCGTAGACGGGCACGACGCCGGGATGCTGGAGCTGGCCGCAGATCTGGGCCTCCTCGACGAACCGGCCGACGAGGTCGGGTCGGTCGCGGTGGCGGTCGAGCAGGACCTTCACCGCCAGGTCGCGGCCGAGGTCGTCGTCGCGGCCGCGGTGGACGGCGCCCATGCCGCCGCGGGCGATCTCGCCGAGCAGTCGGTAGCGGCCGGCCGAGGGGTGCGCGAGGCCCGCTCCATCGCCGCCGTTGACGGCCGGACCTTTCTCGGTGGCGTCGGTGTCGGGCAGGACGACGCGGGAGATCGTCCCCATTTCGGCGGCGAGCCGGGCCAGGACGCTGCCGCCGTCGGTCACGACCGGGTCCGGGCCGATGTCGAGCCGTCCGTTCACCGCCTGGCAGGCCGGCGAGGCTGGCGGCGATCTCGGGGTCGTCGAGCCCGGCCAGGCTGCGCTGGGTCGAACGGGCAGCGGGGAGCGCGGCCAGGCTCTTCGCGGCGCTGCCGCCGTGCTTCTTCAGGTGTCGGGCGACGAGGGCCTCGACGGCGGCGCGGTCGTCGTCGTCGAGGTCGCCGCGGGCGGCCAGGTGCTCGGCCAGCGGCCGGTCCTTCTCGAGCGTCCAGGCCTGGAAGGCGGCGACGAGCTGCGCCTGGTCGATCAGGCCGATCTGGAGGGCGAGCAGGCCGAAGAGCAGGTTGCGGTCGGCGGCCGAGTCGGCCATGATCGAGCCTCTCGGGTTGGGTCGGGTGGCGCCAGCCGACGGGCCGAGGCTCCGGGCAGACGGCAACGCCCGGCGCCCGCCGGATCGACGCGATTATCACATGCCCAACCCGCCAGCCGCAATGCTCGCAGGATGCGCCAGGAATCCTGCCGGTCCGGTCGATTCGTGGCCGTCCATTACCGGTCCTCATACCGTGCGGTCGAGGGTATCGGAAGGAAGTCAGTTCGGCCGCGAGGCGGGTGCCGGCCATGACTCGGTCAGCAGCCCGCGCACGTCCTTCAGCACCGCCTCGGGCTTCAAGAACTCGAGGTTGTAGATCTCGCGCTCGTGGCCCCGCCTGTCGAGCAGGAACACCCGCGACGGGTGGTCGAGCGCCGCCGGTCGGGTCGGCCTTGACCCACATTCTCCAGTCGGCGATCACGGCCGACGCCTTGTCGTTGAGGGCGGTGGGTCGGCGAGTTCGGCCGCACGCCGACCGTCGAGCTGCCGACGCCCGGCTCGAACGCCGGCAAGATGAACGGCCGCGACCACAACCACTACGGCTTCACGATGTGGCTGGCCGGCGGCGGCGTCAAGGGCGGGCACGTCTACGGCGCCACCGACGAGTTCGGCTTCCAGGCGGTCGAGAACAAGGTCCACGTGCACGACCTGCACGCGACGATCCTGCGCCTGCTCGGCTTCGACCACGAGAAGTTCACCTACCGCTACGCCGGCCGCGACTTCCGCCTGACCGACGTGCACGGCAAGGTCGTCCACGACATCATTGCCTGACCATCGACCCGCGGCGATCTCAAGAGACCGTCCACCGAGGTGAGAGGTTGACCAGACCGACTCTCAGCAGCCGGTCGGCCTCGGCCCCGGCCAGATTGAGTTCCGCCAGGGGATTGGGCTGAAGCCCCCGACATCCTCGAGAGCCATCGCCCGGGATCGCCCGACCCGAGGCGGCTTACATGCGGACATGCGTGTCTGCACGCTCTGCCCCCCAACCCCCCTGACTCGGACCACTCTTTCTTTCCCCCCTATATATAGGATGTACCAGGTTTGCAAATCCTGAAATGCACCCATACGCGGATTTTTTTAAAAACTGCACTTAAGTTTTTATTTGCCAGGCACATAAAATTTCCGAAATTTCTTAGAGGTTTTCCGGCGATTGACGCGGCGGGCGATGCTGTTTGGGTGCATGCTGGATTGTCGCTCACCTCTCGTCGGCAGATCGACTCCCAGCCACGAAGGATCGCGCCCGCGGGAGCATCGTCACCGATGCCCGCTTCGCGGCGCCGGTGAATCCGCATCGTCGATCGCCCGCGAGATCAGCTCATCCCAGCCGGTCACCGCTAGCGGGTCGGCGGGGAACCCCAGGTCCAGCATCATCAGCCGGAAGTCGTCGCGAGAGCGCAGCGAGTCGAGCCCAGCCTCGACGCGAATCAGGTCGAAATCGCGGTAGGCGCCCGCGCCCGCCCGGCGCAGGATGGCCATTGCCTCCTCGGCCTGCGCCGTCCCCTCGGCGATCGAGACTCCCGAGCCTTCGGCACCGCCGAGGCCCGCCAGTGCCCCGTGGCAGCCGGCCCGAATGATCGCAGGTTCGCCTCCCGGTGGCGCATGGCTCGCATAGAGCGCCGCGGCACGGCGCCAGTCGGCGGCTGCACCGGCGGAGTCGCCGGCCGCTCGCCGTGCGGCCCCCGAACGCAGCAGGCTTTCCGCCAGGCGCTGGTTGTGGGCATCGTCTGCGGGCTGCCCATCGACCAGGGCCTGGCAGATCGCGATCGCGCGGTCGCAGCACCCCCTCGCCTCGGTCACCCGCCCTCCCGCGATGAGGGCCGCCGCCATGTTGGTCTCGCAATTCGCGAGTTCATCGCGATCGGAAGCGTTGCCCGGGTCGGCCGCGACCAGGTTTTGCCAGATCGCTCGCTCGCGGTCGAACGTCGCAATCGCCTCGGCCGCCCGCCTCGTCGTCCAGCGATGCCATCCGAGCCACACCAGACTATTTGCCAGGCGGTGCCCGAACTCGATGTTCGTGGGCTGGTCGTCGGCCAGTTCCTGCCAGGGGGTTGGCATCAACCGCCTTTTGCCAGATCGCCGCAGCCCGACGACGCGATTCCGCGGCCTCGACCGATCGACTCGGTCTCCTCGGCTCAACGGCGATGTTGACGTGAGAGGATCTGCTTCGGCGCCACCTCGCGGTGCAGCTCGGCGTCCAGCGCGACGAAGACGGCGCCCAGGCCCCCCTTGGCATGAGGCCGCAGGACCCGGAACCGCTGGCCGTCAGAGGTGGCGGCGCCGACGGCGTAGCTGGCGGTGCGGTCATCCTCGCCGCCGTCGGCCAGGCTGGCGGCCGATCCGGAGCCGAGGTGGCCCAGGGTCTGCTCGATTTCGGGACCACCGACGCGGGCGACGCTCTCGCGGGTCGAGCGGCCGGCGCCGATGGCGGCGAGACTTCGCTCGGAGCTGCCGCCGTGCTTGTTGAGGTGGCGGACGACGAGGGCCTCGACGGCGGCGCGGTCGTCGGCGTCGAGGTCGCCACGGCCGAGGAGGTGCTCGGCCAGCGGCCGGTCCTGCTTGAGGGTCCAAGCCTGGAAGGCGGCGACGAGCTGTGCCTGGTCGATCAGGCCGTTCTGGAGGGCAAGCCGGCCGAAGAGCAGGTTGCAGTCGGCGGCCGAGCTGGCCATAGGTCGAGCCTCGCGGGTCGTGTCAGGCGGTGCCAGCCGTCGCACCGGGGCTCCGAGCGAACCAGCGGTCTCGGCCTTGCGACAATGCGGCCCGATTATGAGATCTGGACGATGGACGTCGCAATCCGCACGGCGCCCGGGCTCACGGCGTGACCGACTCCATGCCGGTGCCGGCCGCGACTTCCGCCTGACCGACGTCCACGGCAGGGTCGTCCACGACAATCATCGCCTGACCGGGCGAGTCGGACCGAAGCGCCCCGTCATCGGGCGAACGGGTCGCCCGGAAAGCCCATGTCCAGGATCAGCGAGCGGAGCTCGGTGTGATCGCGCAGGGGGATGAGGGCTGTCTCGTACCGGAAAGAGCCCGGATCGCGATAGCCGAGCTGAATCGCCCGGCGAAGCGTCCGGATGGCTGCGTCGGCCTCGCGCCGTGCTGCCGCCTGGGAATTGGCTCGGCCGGCGACCGACGCGAGCATCGCGTGGCAGCAGCCCTCGAAGAAGGATGACTCGGCGTCGATCGGGGGCAACGCCTCGAAGGTTGCCACGGCTCGCCGCCAGCGCGCGACCGCGCCGTTGGAGTCGCCCTGGGCCAGTCGAGCCTGGCCGGCGCGGAGCAGGGCCTCGCCCAGGCCGGCGCGATCGCTGAGCGAGTCGGGGGAGCGGCCGATCTGGTCCTCGCGCATCGCCACGGCCCGGTCAGCCGCCGCCTTCGCCTCGGCGGCGTGCCCCAGCGCCAGGCGTACCGCGGCGATGTTCGCGAAGGCGTTCGCCAGGGCGCTGCGGTGGCGAGGTCGATCGGCCTGCGACTCGACGAGCCGAGTGCCGACTTCCTTCGCCCGCTCGAGATACTCCAGCGACTCGGCCATCCTCCCGGACCGCACGAGGATGAGTCCGATCTGGGAGTGGCAGTCCGCCATGTCCTCATGAAATGACATGACTGCTGGGCTGGCCTCGGCCAGCCTCCGCATGATCGCCAGGGATCGCCGGTACGAGGCCAGCGACTCGTCCGCTTCTCCCAGGCGAGAGAGAAGTTCGCCGCAGTCCTTGTACTGGAGCGCCAACAATTCCGCGATCTCGAAGTCGGAGAGGTCGATCCCGACCGCTCCCTCGAGGACTGCCAGGCCGCGACGGCACGACGCCAAGGCCTCGGTCCGCTCGCCCTGCTGGCCGAGCAGAATGCCGATCTTGACGAGGCTGGTGGCGAGGAGAGCGCCTGTAATCGGCGACCGCGGGGTTGGAGTCGGTCAGCTCGCGCCGATGGCCGCCGCATGCCTGTACGAGGTCAGCGCCTCGGCAGTCTGCCCCGTGTTGGCCAGCACCTTCCCGATATTGAGGTCGCTTTGCGCCACGTCGCGGCGGAAGACGGTCGAGGTCGGATAGGCGAGCGCAGCTCGCGACGGATCGCAAGGGCGCGCCCGTAGTGCTCCAGTGCCTCGCGCGGTTGACCTTGATCCCAGAGCAGGTTCCCCAGATCATTCTGGGCAATCGCCAGGAAACGTCGCGGGCCGGGGGCCTCCGGGTTGGCCCCGACCAGCTCCTTCGCGCTGTGGAGCGCCCGACGGAGCGACTCCGCCGCCTCGGCGGTCTTGCCTGTCCGAATCAGGGTGGTGCCGATGTCATTGTCGGTCTCGGCCAGGTCCTTCCGGAACTCGGCGATATCGGGACGGGCGTCAACGAGCGCTGCCGGATCGCCCTCGCCCGCCGGTAGGTGGACAGCGCCTCGTCGGTCCGGCCCATAAGCCAGAGGTTGGCGGCCGGCGCAGGCTATCTGCCGTCCCCATAATGGCCCTGGCCGGCTCGCCGGTCTGACCCGGGGTGTCCAGCCCCTCGGCGAGGCGCCGCGCCGCATCCAACGAATCGAGGGAGTTGGTTCTCTGCGCTCATCAGACCTTGCCACCGACCGACCTCGATCAGGCTCTGGGCCACGTCGAGCGTCGCCCTGGAATCGGCCTGCGGATCCACCGCCAACGCCTGGTGGACGGCCAGCGCCTGACGATGGACGGCCAGTGCCTTCGTCTTGTCGCCGATCTTGCCGATCAGCCGCCCCAGCTCGTCATAGGCCCCGGCCAGGGCCAGTTGCGAGTCGCGATCGGCCTTGTCCTTGACCAGACCCTCCAGGCGTCGGTAGAAGTCGGCCGCGCCATTGAGCAGCTTGGTCTGGAGGCCCGCGAACTGCGGCTCCTTCAGGAGCAGGTCCTCGCTGACCTCGCCGTGGAAGAGCTTGATGGCGTCCATCGCCAGTGCAAACCGGTCCTTCACGCGGGCGCTGGCGGCCTTCAAGTCGTCGTTGGCGCGGCCGAGTGCCTCGTTGGCCTCTCTCTCCCGGCCCAGCGAGCTCCCCAGCGCCGTATTGGCCTGGGCCTGGACGACCAGGACGGCCGTCAATCCGACCACGCCGGCCACCAGGGTCGCGGCCGCGGCGGCCGCCGCCGGTCGATGTCGTCGCACCCAGCGGCCGGCCCTCTCGGAGATCGGGTCGCGGCAGCGCCGAGACCGGCTCGTCGGCCATCCAGCGCTCCACGTCATCGGCCAGGGTCCGGGCCGACGGCGTAGCGGTCCTCCGGTTCGGTCGCCATCGCCTTGAGGCAGACGGCCTCGAGGGCCGGATCGATCGACGGTTCGATCTGGCGGGGCCGGCGGAACTCGCCGCGCTGCACGGCTCGCAGTAGCTGACCGACGTCGGTGTCCTCGTACGGCGGCCGGCCGGTCAGCAGGCTGTAAAGCATGGCGCCCAGCGAGTAGACGTCGCTGGCCGGGCCGAGGGCCTCCAGGTCGCCGCGGGCCTGCTCGGGGCTCATGTAGGCCGGCGTGCCCATCGCGCTGCCCGGCAGCGTATCGGCCGACCCGCTCGCCGAGCTGGGTTGAGCGGCCGCTCCTCGCCGGCCCCGGCGGCGTCGGCCTTTCCTTTCAGCTTGGCCAGTCCCCAGTCGACGACCAAGGTCTCGCCGTGCTTGCCGACGATCACGTTGCCCGGCTTGATGTCGCGGTGCAAGACGCCTCGCGCAGTGCGGCGTATTCGATCGCATTGCACACATCCAGGAACCTGCGCAGGAGCTTGCTCATTTCCAGCGACCGGCGGCTCGGGTCTTCGTTCGGCCCCCCTTCCGAGTGGAAGCGAGCGATCGCTTCCTTGAGGTTATCGCCGCGGATGAACCGCATGGCGTAGTAGGGCCGGCCGTCCTGGTAGGCCCCCAAACCGTAGACCGGCACGATGCCCGGGTGCTCCAGTCCGCCTGTGATCTCGGCCTCGAGGAGGAACCGCTGGCGGCTGGATTGGTCGTCGGCGTGGTCGTCGAGGATCTGCTTGAGCGCGACCTCGCGGTGGAGCTCGGTGTCCAGGGCCACGAAGACGGCGCCGAGGCCGCCGCGTGCGTGCGGCCTCAGCACGCGGAATCGCTGTCCGTCGCTGGTCGCGGTCCCGACGACGTAGCTGGTCGTCCGGTCGCCTTCAAGCTCGGTCGAACCGGGGCTGACGCGGGTGAGTGTGGCATCGAGCTGGGGATCGCCCACGGCGGCGAGATCCTCGCGCGTGGACCGGCCCGCGGGGATGGCCGCCAGGCTCCGCTCGGCGTCGCCGCCGTGCTTCTTGAGGTGCTGGGCGGCCAGGGCCTCGACGAGCCTCCGCTGCTCGGGATCGAGGTGGCCGAGGCGCTCGAGGTGATCGGCCAGTGGCCGTTCCTTATCGCGGGTCCAGGCGTGGAACGCGGCCACGAGCTCCGCCTGGTCGATCAGGCCGACCTGGAGGGCGAGCAGGCCGATGATGAGGTTGCGGTCCGCGGCGGAGTCGGCCATGTAACATGCCTCGCCTGTGAGTATTAAGGTGTCCTCGGCGACACCCGAAAGCCTTGGTCGGGGCGGACCCGGTCGTGCATCGAACGGGCGCGATTGTCACATGCCTGGCTGCTCGTTGCAACTCTCCCTGGATCTGCTGTGCTGGCGACGGTGAGGTCTCTTGACGGCTGCCGCCGATCGCTACTTTGAGGGCAACGCCCGGGGTGACGATGACTCGTCGAGCAGCCCTCGCACGTCCTTCAGCACCGCCTCGGGCTTCAGGAACTCGAGGCTGTAGATCTCGCGCTCGTGCCCCCGCGTGTCCAGGAGGAATACTCGCGATGGGTGATCAAGCGCACCGGTCGGGTCGGCCTTGACCCACATTCCCCAGTCGGCGATCGCGGTGGAGACCTTCGCCGACGGGCCGGTCAGGAAGTGCCAGGCCGGATCGTCGGCGCGGAAGAGCCGGGCATACTGACGCAGTGTTTCCCCCGTGTCTCGGCCCGGGTCGAGCGTGATCGACACGAATGCGACGGACTTGCCCCAGAGATGGGCCTCGTCGAGGGCCTTGCGCAAGCCGACCATCGCCTGCGTGGTGCCCGGGCAGGTCCCCGTGCAGGTCGTGTACACGAACGAGACCACCACGACCTTGCCCCTGAGCGAGGCCAGGTCGAACGGATGGCCGGCCGCGTCGAACGGCGCCGTGCCGCGGAGCCGGCCCGATGTCGGCCAGGGGGCTGGAAGCGGGTGCCCCCTGAATGAGCCATCCTGCCATGATCATTGATGCGAGCAAGGTGCAAGCTCCTGGATGATGCGATCCGATCACGGCGGGCGACGCCATTCGTGGGCCGGCTCAAGGTTTGCGTCCCTCCCGGGTGGCGGTCCCGCTGACCTGGACCAGGCAGTCCCCCCCATGATAAGCCCTCCCTGATGTGGCGTCAACCCACGTGACCTTGCCATCGATGGGAGAGCGGAGCGTGAACCGGGCCCGATCGCGTCCCTCCTCGTTGCCGATGTGGGCGATATCGGCCTCGGTGAGTCCGAAGATCAGGAGCGCATCGCGGGCCAGCTTTCTCTTCAATCGGCTCTGGGCCTCGGCGTTCTCGGCGTCGAGGAGGTCCCGGGCGGGAATCGTGTTGCTTTTCGCCAGGGGGGCCTTGAAATCGTAGACCTTCTTGTCGTGCGCCCACTGGAGGGCGGCGAGCTCGTATTCCCTCTTGGCCGTGGCCAGGTCGGGGCAGAGCACCTCGACCAGCGGATCGCCCTTCCTGACGTCCTGGCCTTCCTTGACGAGGTTTCTCTCGATCTGGCAGTCCGATGGTGGCTGGACCATCAGGGTCGTCAACAGCGGGCGCGGGGGCTCGATCTTCGCCGGAACCTGCCCCGTCGTCTCGAAGTTTGAGCGAACGTCCGCCGGACCGTGGCACGCTACGCAAGAGTTGTTGATGTTCCTGGGGGGGAGGAAGTACTTCCCACCGGTCGAGTACTTCTCACCGGTCGAACCGGGAGCCTGACGACCATTCCTCGGCCCACTTCTTCCCGTTCTCGCCGGCCTGGGCGCAAAGCTCGTGCCGTGGAACGAGTCGGCGTGCGACGCCACGCATTGCCATCGCCCGCGCCGCTTGACGTAGACCTTCGTCGCGCGTTTCGTTCTGCTCGTGGGGCTGCGGCGCATTCGTCTTCACCCGGCTGATCACGATGCCGGTGTCGCCGAACAGGCGGACCTTCATCTCGGCCAGCTCGATCATCGGGGCGGTAACGCGATCGCGGAGTCGGGCCAGGTAGCTGGCCTTATCGAAGGTGCTGCCGACGGGATCGATGCCCTCGAACTCGTCGGCCATGATCCGGCCGAGGACGACCGCATCGCGGCGGTTGACGGCGTCGGCCCAGGCGCGCTCGAGCATCTCGAGCTCGACGCGGTCCTCGTTCGCGGGCACCGGGTCGGGCTTACCGGCGGCGGCCGATCGGCCTGCCGGGTCGCGATCGGATGCCTGGCCGAACAGTGCGGCCGAACCCATTGCCGCGAGCAGCAGGGCGGCCGCGGCGAGCTTGAACCGGGTGAATGTCATGGTCCGCAGGACTCCTTGTGTCAGGGTGGCGACCGGCGCCGGGATGACGCCGGCCGGACGAAGCCGGCCCGAGATGAGCGAGAGCGCCGCACGGCCCGTGGACTCGACGAGTGCCGACGAGGGTGCGGCCGGCAGGAGGGCCAACACGATCGACAGGTCCGCCGGAGTGACGCCTCGGCGGGTGAGCCGGTCGCGCAGGCACGCCCTGGCCCGCGACAGCCGGCTCTTGACCGTGCCGATCGGCCAGCCGAGCCGGCCGCGCTGCCTCCTCGTGGCTCGTCCCCTCGAGGTCGCAGAGCAGCACCGCGGCCTGATACCGCGCGGGCAGCCCGGCGATCTCCTGCGCGATCAGCTCGCGCACCTCGGCCCGTTCGCCTTCGGCACGGGCCGAGTCGGGGCCGGGCGCGTCGAGCCGGTCGAACACCCGATCGCTCGCGCAATCGCCGCCGCCGCGCATCGGCCCGCGCGTGGGCCGCCACCCGCGTGGCGACACCGAAGAGCCAGCGGCCCAGCGAGCCCTCCACGCGGATCGACCGTGCCCGCCGCACCAGGACGAGGAACGTCGCCTGGAACGCGTCCTCGGCCTCGTGCGGGTCGCCCAGCAGGCGACGGCAGACGCCCAGCACCATCGGCCCGTGCCGCTCGACCAGCACGGCGAAGGCGAGCTCGGCGACCTCGTCGCGATGCGCGAGGAACAGCTCGAGCAGCTCCCGGTCCGAGAGCCCCCCGAACGTCCCCACGCCGAGCAGCGCCTCCATGTGTCCCAGGATCAAGCCCGCACCGCGGCCGACCATGCTCGCCTCCCCTCTCATCTCGTTGGCGTTCGATCACCCTTCTATGCCCCTGAACCCGGCAAGGGTTCCGGATTTCCGGCCGACCTTTCACCCGAACAGGTTCGGCTCGCGGTCCCTCCTTCCCAGGATTGGCTCGGGGTCGATGCGCAGCCATTGGCGAAGGACCGCGGAGTACACGTCGCGGAAGTCGGTCGTGAAGCGGGGATCGCCGACCTCGTCGAGGCGCGCCAGGTCGGGCGGCGGCCCGACCAGCTCGCCCCGGACGGGCTTGCCCGCGAGGAGCATCGGAGCGGCTGCGCCGTGGTCGGTGCCCCCCGAAGCGTTCTCGTTCAGCCGGCGGCCGAACTCGGAGAACATCAGCACGACGACCCGCTCGTCGAGCCGGTCGAGCCGGAGGCTCGCGAGGAAGCCGGAGACGCCTCGCGAGACGGTGCGCAGCAGCTCCTCATGGCGGTAGCCCTGGCCGGCGTGGGTGTCGAATCCGTCGAGCGACGTGTAGTAAACGCGGAACCGCGCGTCGGCCAGGATCAGGCGGCGGATCGTCTCGAGCCGGCCTTCGAGTGTCGACGCGGACGCCTCGATGGGTGACCCGTTCTCTCGGCGGGCCGGCCGCGCCGGCAGGTCCTCGAGCCGGCCCGACAGCTCGCGCCCGCGGCGAACTGGCGGCGGACCTCGTCCATCACCGGTCCGCCTTCATGCGCTCCGGCTGCGTCGGCCAGGAGGGCGCCGGGCGCGAGCCGGTAATCGGCGATGCTGGCGAGCGCACCCGGGACCGACGCGTGCCCATGGAGCGCAAGCGGCACGGACTGCGGCCCGACGTGGCAGGTGCGTAGGTCCGGTTCGCCGTCGGCGGCCCTCCCCAGCCAGCCGGTGGTCGGTCCTGGTCCGGTCGTCCCGGTCTGCCAGATCGCCATCGAGCGGAAGTGCGAACGGTCCGGCTGCGGATAGCCGACGCCCTGCACGACCGCCAGGTCGCCCGACTGCCAGAAGCTGTGCAGGTCCTCGAGCGCGGCGTTCAGCCCCACGCGGTCGTCGAGCCTCAACACCTTGGTCGGCTCGATCCGCAGCGTCGGCCGGCTGCGGTGGTAGACGTCATCGGCGTGCGGGATGACCGTGTTGAGCCCGTCGTTGCCGCCGGTGAGCTCGACCACGACCAGGACCGGCATGTCGGCGCGCGGCTCGGCGGCCATCGCGGCACGTCGCCAAAGTCCAGGCATCGGGGCGCCGACCGAAAGGGCACCCATGCCGAGCCCAAGCCCCGCCGAACCTCGCAGGAACCGTCGTCGCGTCGCCATCGCGGACCTCCTCTCGTCTCGGGTCAACCGACGTGGCACTCGGGCAGGGAAAGCAGCCGTCGCGTCGCCAGGCGCCGGTCGGACGGATGCGGTGAACACGCCTCGCGCGCGGCGGGTGAAAGGGCAGCGGGGAGCAGCAGCGTCGCCATCGCGTCGAGCAAGGCGGTGGCCGTGGCGAGTCGATATCGGTCGGCCAGCGATGCCAGCGGGTCGCGTCCTCCCCATATCGAAGCCTCGGTGATCCACGCGGCAAAGTTTGCCCTCGCCACGATCGCCTGGCCGTCGAGCCACGACATCCCGCCCGGCCAGCCCGCGACGCCGGGCGGGAAGTAGAGCCGCTGGCCCATCCGCGTGAGGTGGATCTCGAGGTCAACCGGGTCCACGGGCGGGTCGAACAGCTCGAGCGCCCGGATCACGCCGACGGCGTAGGTGACGGGGCTCTTCACACGACGGCTGCGGCAGGATTCCGAGTGGAACAGCCGCGACCGCAGGACGGTCTCGATGCCCCGCGCCACGTCGACGTCACCCTCAATCCGCATGGCATCGGCGAGCGGTGCAATCAGCTCGGGTGTGGGATCGTCGGTGTCGGAGATGAACGTGCGGTACAGGCGGCGGGCGACGTGCGTGGCGGCCCCGGGGCGTCGGCAGACGATCCCGACGAGGTCGTCCAGTCCCCATGGCCCGGTCTCGCCGAAGATCGTCTTGGAACCGTCGTCGAAGTCTCCGGAGTCGAGGCGGTCCTCGTGGTTCTGGCCGTTGGCCTCGCGCCAGCCGGTGAGCGCTCGCGCGGCCTCGCGGACGTCGCGCTCGCTGTAGTGGCCGGCGGCTACCGCGAACAGCTCGAGGAACTCGCGCGCCAGGTTCTCGTTCGGGTGAGCTCGGGTGCTATCGAGGCCGTCGAGCCACCGCCGCATGGCGCCGTCGGAGAGCATCCGGCGATGGAGATCTCGGATCGGCGCCCGCCAGAGCTCGCGCAGCGACCGATCCTGGGCCAGCATCAGCTCGGGGACCTGGACCTTCTCGGCGCTGGTGGCGTAGTGGCTGTGCCAGGCGAGCGTCATGACCTCCTGGAGCGGGTGCGGCGTGAACACCAGCCGGTAGATCCCGAGCATCTGCACGCGCTCGATCGACGGTCGCCGCAGCGCCGAGTCTTCCATGGCGGCGACGGTCGCGGCGTAGTCGTCGGCGGGCTGTCCGCCCGGGCCGGCGGGCTGGCCGTCGAGTGCGCGGCGGATCGAGGGCTCGTAGCCCTCGCGGACGTCGCGCTCGAGCTGGCCCCAGGTCGCGCCCAGGCCGGCGCGGCGGTGCAGGTGCGCCGCTCGCGCGGCGTCCCACGGGCCGTCAACGCCGGGATGAAACGGCTCCCAGGCGGCGCGGGGCTCGTCGCGATGGTTCGGAGGCTCGGTTCTTGTCCTCAACCTCATGGCTTGATCTCCTCAACCTTGATGGTGCCGAGGTCGCGGTCCTCGCCGGGCGCGAGCGAATCGAGGGGTACCATCGCCTCGCTCTGCGGCCGGGCGGCGGCGATGACAGACAGGCGGAGGCCGGAGATCAGGGTGTCGACCGTGAACTCGCCGTCGGGCCCGGAGTTCATCCGCGTCCAGTAGATCATTCCCCCCATCTCGCCCAGCAGGTTGAAGTAAGGCAGCTCCTGCTGACTCATCATCATCTCCATGCGGCTCATCTTGCCGGCCTTCGCCTCGCCCGCGAGCGCGGGGTAGACCTGGGCACGCGGCACGGGCGAGCCGCTGGCCGACACCAGCTTGCCGCGGACCCTGGCGGTCGGCCGGAGCCGGACCTCGCCCGCCACGCCGCCCTTCGCCTCGGGCTTGACGTCGATGAAGCCGCCGAGCTTGCGGCCGGAGTGGACGAAGTAGATGCGATAGGTCCGATCGGGGTCGGCGCCTTCGAGTCGGAAGACGCCGTCGGCGAACGGTCGGCCCTGGTTCCAGACGTCCATCAGCTTCGCGTCGATCCCCTCGCAGGTGCCGACGACGCCTCGCACCGGCTGGCCCTCGGGGTCGAGCGCCCGCACCTGAAGGGTGATGCCCTTTCGGACCACGATCTCGGCCGCGGGCGGCTCGCCCTGCTTCGGGACGTCGATCGCGGTGGACCCCTGCGGGTAGGCGTGGCTGCGCGGTCCGGCGTCCCCGTCGATCTGCCTGCGCATATAGGTCGGCTCGGTCGTCTCGACGGCGAGCAGCCCCGCGCCCGGCAGGGTCGTGATGGCGAACCGGCCGTCGGAGTCGGTCAGGGTGGGGTTCCTCATATCCAGCGTGCCGCTGTTGTTTGGGTTGCCCCGCCTGGGCTGGTAGATGACCGAGGCGCCGGCGATCGGCCGGCTGGTGCCGGCCTCGAGCACGCGGCCCCGGACGACCCGCCCGCGGGTGAGCGCGAAGTCCTTGATGAGGGCCCTGGCCCCGGCGGGCCAGCCTCGCTGATAGTCCTGGGACGGCAGGTAGCCGGTCTCGGGATCGGGGTAGACCGTCGTGTAATACTGGTCGGCCTGATTGCCGGCGATCCGGTAGCGGCCGTCGGCGTCGGTGCGGGTGTAGGAGGGCTTGCCGCCGTGGCTGCGCATCGGGATCATCTGGACGAGCAGGCCGGCCAGCGGCTTGCCCGGTGGCCTTGTCGGTCACGCGGCCCTGGACCGGTCGCGCCGGCTCAAGCGTGTGGGTGAACTCGGGCTTCACCGGCTTGATGTCGAAGCCAGTGGCCCAGGCGCTGAGCATCCCCTTGAGCCCGCCCCGGGTCGCGGTGCTCACGGTGACTTCGTCGTCGGCGTAGTCCGTGTGGTGGAGCTCGAGCTGGGCGAGCATACCCTCGGAGACGCCCTCGAGGGTAAACCGGCCGTCGGCGTCGGTCGTCCGGGGCCGAGGCCAGTCGGCGAGGAGCTGATCGTCCACGAGCGTCGGGTCCAGGCCCATCGAGTGCGTCATGCCATCGTCATGGAAGGAGCTGAGCACGACCCGCACACCCGAGGCCGGCGCCGCGCCGGGGTGAGCAGCCGGCCGCGGATCGTCACCTGCGGGGCAAGCTGTAGCCTGAGCTCGCCCCTGTTTCCCTGGTTCATGTCCTTCACGGACTCGGACAGCAGGCCGAAGCCGGGCGACCATACCAGCAGGCCGGTCGTGTACCCCTCCGGGTGGGTATAGCGATCGGGCTCGAAGACGCCAACAAGCTCGAAGCGGCCCGCATCATCGGCGCGGGCCTTGGCGATGGTCTCGACCAGCGGCCGCGACCGCGATCCCTGGTCCCTGGGCACGGCCGAGCGCGGTCAACCGGCCCTTCGGCTCGCCGAGCCAGGTGAGGTGGGCGCCCGCGGCGGGGCTGCCGTCGGGCCTGAGGACCACGCCGCGGACGACGTGACGGGTGCCCTTCGTCGCCTGGGCCGGCTGGGGGACGTCCTTCCTCGTCGAGGGTGGAGCGTCCTGCGATTGCGTCTCCTTCATCGCTGGCCGCGCCTGCGCCAGGGCGACGGCCGTGACGGCGAGGGACACGACCGCCGCGCTGGCGAGCCCCCAGGCCCAGCCGACGGTCGGAACGATCCGACGGTCGGCGAGGATGAGCTGGATGCGGCCGATCAGCCCGCGACGGCTCGACACGGCCGACGGCGCCAGCGCCGTGCGTCGTTGCGGCGTGAGACCCAGCAGCGACTCGGCATAGTCGTCGGCCGCCACGCCCGCGGCCAGCGCCCAGTCGTCGCACGCCAGCTCGCTCAGCTCGGCGAGCCGGTGCCGGGCCCACCAGGCCAGCGGGTTCCAGGGCAAGAGCACGACCAGGACCTCGGCGAAGAGCCCCGACCAGTGGTCGTTGCGCACCCGGTGCGCAGCTCGTGGCAGAAGACGCCGACCCAGTCAACGGTCGTCTCCGAGAGCCGCTCGGTCGCGGGCAGCAGGATGATCGGGCGCCGGCCCCAGCACCAGATCAACGGGCAGTGGACGCGCGGCAAGGCGCGAAGCTCGGGACGAACCGCCAGCCTCAGCCGCTCCGCCGCTGCACCAGCGGCCCGTATCCAGTCGTCACCCTCGATCGGCTCGGCACCGGCGATGACCCTGCGGGCCGCGACCGTCGCCGCGGCCAGGCGGGCCAGCAGTAGGGCATCAGGAGACCCCAGGCCGCTCCCATTAAACCGGGCAGCGAGATGGACGGTCGCGTCGCTGCCCGCTCGGGTTCGGAGGATACCGCCGCCGGACTGGCCGCCAGTCGGGGCATCGCCGGTCGGATCGGCTGCGCCGCGGATGGCCCGGCCGGCGTGGTCCAGGCGGCCGGCGCCGCGGCGGTCGCGTCCTTCGCAACGGCGGTCCACCGGGTCAACTCGGCCGTTGCCGCGGTCGAGGGCCATAGACCCCAGCCCTGAACCCGGACGACGTGCGCCGCCGCGGGTGCCACCACGGCCGCGATCATCGCCAGCAAGAGGATCCGATGCGCGCGTGCCGGGCGCCGGGCCAGCGCGACGCCCGCCAGCAGCCCGAGTGCCAGCAGCGCCGACGATTGCCACGCGAGCCCCGCGAGCATCCACACCGAGCCGCCCGCCGCATCCCTCAACAGATCAGACATCGGAACCCCCTTTCTCCTGGTTCTTCCGCCTACGGTCGATCATCGTCCGGATCGCACGCAGGTCCTCGTCGCTCAGGCTCTCATCCTCCAGCAGGTGCTGGAACATCCGTAACCGGTCGCCGCGGAAGACCCGGTCGACGAACGTCTGCAACGTCAACGCGCCGGCCTCCTCGCGGCTCTTCACCGGCAGGTAAATGTAAGTCCGCCCCTCGGCCCGGTGGGTGAGCCAACCCGCCTTCTCGAGCTTCTGCAGCACCGAGAGAACCGTCGTATAAGCGGGCAGCGGCTCGCGGTTCAGCCGGTCCCGTACCTGCTGCACCGTCGCCTCGCCCAGGTCCCAGACGGCCTCCATCACGGCCTTCTGCAACGCACCCAGCCTGTCGATCGATCCGCGAGCCATCCGCACATCCTCCCACGTCGTCGCAACGTGCGACATCCGTACTACTACGATTCATAGTACGACGGCCCATAGTATCTCGGGCGCTCGGGCTGTCAAGGCTTCCGCGGACCTTGCTTCTCGTTTCTGGATAGAAGGCGGGGGAAGATGCAACCGTTCGGTCCTGCGAGGCACTATCCTGAGACGGTCGAGGAGAGGCGAGGAGGCGAGTGTTCATGGCGATCGGTCCTCCGGGGAGCTTGTCGCAGCGGCTTCAGACGTTGTTCGACGCGGGTCGGGCGGCCGACCTGACGGACGGGGAGCTTCTGGAGCGGTTCGTGGCGACGCGGGACGAGGCGGCCTTCGAGGTGCTGGTGACGCGGCACGGGCCGATGGTCCTGCGCGTCTGCTCTTCCGTGCTGCGCGACCGGGACGAGGCTGAGGACGCGTTCCAGGCGGTGTTCCTGGTGCTGGTCCGGCGGGCCGGGTCGATCCGGTCGCGGGGATCAATCGCAAGCTGGCTGTACGGCGTGGCGTCGCGGGTCTCGGCGCGGGCGCGGGTGGAGTCGAGCCCGGCGCCGCCGGCATGAGCGGGTCGCGGCGTCGGGTCGGCCGTCGGACGCGACCACCGAACCCGACGACCGGTCCGACCCGGCCCCTGCGCTCCACGAAGAGCTCGCCCGGCTGCCCGATCACTACCGCGAGCCGATCGTGCTCTGCTACCTCGAGGGGCACACCTGCGAGGCGGCCGCGCGTCGGACTCGGCCGGCCGGTCGGGACCGTCAAGGCCCGGCTGCACCGCGCCCGCGGCATTCTTAGGAGCCGGCTGACCCGACGCGGCATTGCCCTGCCCGCCGGACTGGCCGCCGCGGGTTTCTCTGGGATTGCGTCAGTTGCCGTTCCGGCCGCGGTCATGGGGACGACCGTGGCGAACGCCTGCCGCACGGTGTCTGCGGCCGCGGTGGCCTCGGCCCGGGTGGAGCTGCTCGCGAGAGGAGTTCTCAGGATGATGATCCTTCGGAAGCTGGGACTGGTCGCCGCTCTGGCAATACCCGTGGCGGTGACGGGTGGGATCGGGGCCAGACTCCTTGCGGGGCAGGGGTCTCCCGGGCCCGATGACGAGGCCCGCGTGGTCCAGCCGTCCCCGCGGGACGCCGGGAAGACCTTACCTCGCGACGATCCGGCCGGACGCGCCCTTGAGGCGACGCTGCCTGGAGCGGCGAAGACGGCCGATCCGTACAACTTCACCTTCGCGCTGATCCGGCTGGCGAAGGCGCGGCATGCCTCGGGCGACGACCGGTCGGCGCTCGAGGCGCTCCGGCTGGCAGACCAGATCGCCCAGACGGTGAAGGACGATCACCTGCGGTTCCTGGCCGTGGTGCGGACCGCGGTCCGCCGGGCCCAGTTTGGAGACCGCGAGGCGGCACACGCCACGATCGAGGGCTTTGCCCGCAAGGCCGACACCATGGGGCCCGAGCGACGCTCCGACTGGATGTCGATGGTCATCGGCTTCCTGTACGACGCGGGCTTCGACGACGAGGCGAAGGCCCGGCTCACCGATGAGCTGGCCCGGGTCGAGGCGATCCCGGACCGGCAGACGAAGGACGGCGGGATCTACCGCTTGATCCACAACCAGGTCGCGATGGGCGACTACGAAGGTGCCTTTCGCCAGGTCGAGAGCTACACCGGGGCCCGGAGCAACTGGCGGCAGCCGCTGATCGACATCATCGTCCGCTGGCGGGCCACCGCGGCGCGGCATCCGGCCCCGCGAGAGGTCGTGGACCGTGCGCTCCGGCTCACCCGGGAGATGGCAGATCCCTATCCCCGCGCCCGGAGCCTGGCCGAGGTGGCCCCCGCGCTGGCCCGTGCCGGCGACGTGGAGGGCGGGCTGCGGCTCGCCAGGGACATCGGCATTGGGGACCCCGCTCCATGGGGCGACGGCGCCCGCGCCGAGGTCCCGTCCACGCTCGCCGAGATCGCGCGAATCCAGGCCGGCAACGGCGATGTCGCCGGGGCGCGGAAGACGCTGCGCGAGGCATGGGCGCTCGGCCGCCGCGGGACGCAGCGCGACCTCGTCCTCGTGTCGCGTCTGCGGCGAGTCGGCGATGCCGCGGCCGAGATCGGCGACGTCGAGGCGGCCCGGATGGCGGTCGATGAGGTCGAGGGCGACCCGACCGAGAAGGCCCTGGCGCCTGCGGGCCTCGCCCGCGCCCAGATCAAGGTCGGCGATCCGAAGGCGGCGCTGGCGACCCTGGACGAGGCCATGAAGCATGCCCGCGTCATTGGCCCGCGGGAACTCATGAAGAACGACAACCCCGTGGCGAACGCGGATGAGGCGACTCGCACCATTGCGCTCGCCCGTGCGGAAGCCGGTGATGTCGCGGGGGCCATCGCGTTCATCTCCGGTCGCGGCTCGGACGCCTGGAAATCGGAGGTCCTGGCCGCGATCGCTCCGATCCAGGCCCGCCGGGGCGATCTCCCGGGAGCACTGGCGACAGCCCGATCGATCCGTGTTCCGGCGAGTGCCGGGGAGGCCTATTGCGAGATCGCCGCGATCCAAACCCGTCGGGATGGACCCGACGCCGCGATGGCCTGGGCCGCGAACCTCGAGCCGCCCGCAGCCAGGGCCTATGCCCTGATCGGCATTGCCGACGGTATGGCCGCCAGGGCGACGCAGAAGCCCAATGGCGCCCCGCGGAAGCCGTGATCCGCGTCAGGGAGTGCGGAAGGACCGTCGCCCCGTCGGCTCAACCTGAGTCCGCCCGGAAGTCGCGGGTGAACCGGGCCTCGAGCACGGGGCTGCCGGTGCCGTGGACGACATGCCCCAGGCGCTCGCGGAGCTTCGGGTCGTAGTTGTGGATCTTGAGGGCCGCCAGCGAGGCCATCGCGTCCTTCTCGGACCCGGTGCCCACCAGCTCGACCAGGAAGTCGATCGCCGACGACTGGCGGAGCATGGCCAGCGACAGCAGGACCTGCTGGCCGACGACGGGCGAGAGCGCGGTACCAGGCGTCTCGGAGCGGCTCGAAGGCGTCGGCGCGGCGCGATTTGCCCAGGGCCAGGGCGGCGGCCTCGCAGCGGGCCTCGTTGCGGGACCCGAGCGACTCGCGGACGATCGCCAGGCTCTCGGCCTTGCCGTCGGCGAGCAGTCCGGCGAGGCACTCGGAGAGGACCTCGGGATCGGCGTCGCCGATGCGGACCTTGAGCCGCAGGAGCAACCCGGCGGCGTCGGTGTTGAGGTAGGCCAACCCCTGCGCCGCGGCGATCCGGACGTCGCGGATCGGGTCAACCATCGCATCGACCAGACGAGACTGTGCGGCCGAGCCTTCGATCCGGGCCAGGGCGATCAGGGCGGTGGCCCGCAGGGGCGCGGCGGTGTCCTCGGTGCCTCCCCAGACTGGCTCGAGCTGGATGTGGGTCGAGGCCCGCTCGAAGACCGCCGACCGGATGTGCTCGATCCGGTCGAGCGCCTGGATGATGGCGATCTTGGCCCGGCAGAGCTTGTCGTCCCGGATCGGATTGACCAAAAACCGGGCGAATGCGGCCTCGAGGTCGCCGGCCAGCTCGAGGAGCGTCTGGTCGCCGACGATCTCGGCCGCCGCGGCGACGAGGAGGTTCGACCGGTCGCCGACGGCCTTCTTCAGCTCGGCCACCTGCGGGGCGGACAGGGCCTGTCCGCGCAGCTCGCGGATCGCCGCCAGCCTGTCGTCGAGGGAGAGTCGGCCAGCCATGGATTCGCTCCCGTCCGCCGCATCCGCCCGCACGGGGTCCGGCCCCGTCGGGCCCGATCATCGATGACCCCGTTTGCGCCGGGTCGCGTCCGATTCTCCACGCCGGGATGCTCCGGAGCAAGATGACCGACACCCGCTCGGGTCCAGGGTGGCCAACGTCTTGGAGTGGTCGCTTGCACCCATGTCGTCTAGCGTCTTAAAGCCTACTACCCGGTTCTCCGGATGAACTGGCTGCCACGCTGGCAGGATTGGGTTCGTTTTCTCAAATTCACGGGCCCGGTGTTTCGGCTGGACCGCCATTATGGCAGGATTGGGTTCGTTTTGACGACTTCACCGCGGTTTGGGAGGGGCCGCCTGGGCAATCGTGCCGGAAGTGTGCATGCTTCGCAGCATTCACGATAGGACGCACGCAGTAAGACGAAGTCGAATCGATGAGAGTCTCGCCCTGAACGAATAATCCATGCGTGTGTTCACTGCTGAGGTTCCGCCGCAGGGCCAGCGGTGCGGAGACACGAGGCCATCGCGAGCACGATCGCCCATTTTATCCAACCACCGGATTGCCAAAGAGCCGGAAGACTGAAGGTCCCCCATAATACAGGATGTCTCCATTTTGCAAATTCATTAAAAAGGATCTGGCGGATTCTTCAGGTTTTCTTGCGTAAATCAGTAGTATAATTCAAGATAAATTTTTTCCGATCTCGCGTAGTTTTCCTATCGGTTAGCGGGACGTCTGTTCATGTCCGCGGCTGGCAAAATGGAGAGCAGGTGGTCGTGGCTTGGGAATTCTCTCCGACCTCCATCGAGCTGGATCGGCTCACTGCATTTTCTGGTGCGGACTGGTGACCCTGCGTTCGGCTCGGGCAGCGAATGCCGGGCCGATTGGCGCCCGCATTGCGTCGGTGACGAACAGGTGACCCGGCGAGCGGCCGAACAACGCCGGCCGGTCCAAACCTCTCGACTCGCATCAGGACCATTCCCATGCCCGACAACAAGCAGCCTCCAGGCGGCACCGGCAAGTCCGATCCACCGATCGGCGACCCGCCCCCGCGTCACGAGCCGGTGAAGACCGACGCGCCGATGCAGGACCCGTTCACCGAGCAGACCACCCACCCCGCCGGCGAGGGCCAGGGCGCCAACCGACCCCAGCCCGATCACTCCGCCCCCGGCGAGAACCGTGAAGAAGCCGCCCCGGTGGAAGAGGGGTTCAGCATCGTCCCGTGATCGGCCTTCCGGGGAGCACACGACCCGAACAAACCTTCTCCTGGTCACCGTCCGCTCTTGCCCTGACAAATGTCCAAGATGGGACGGCCCTGGGGCCAGGCCGGCGAGCGCGGCGGCAGGCTACGTGTTCGTCCGGCGGTCGGGAGTTAGCAGCGACCTCGTCGTGGAAGATGGGAAGCGATTCATGAGCTTCGGCTGACCGGGAATCTACCTATTCAGATACTGAGAACATATTGCCGAGCTGGCGGTCCGGAGTGACCTCGAGGTTCGCCCGGACCGCAATGGCACGGCGCCAGGCCGATCGTAGTCGGGCGTCGATGCGGGGTCAAGCGATTCAACAATTTTTGATTCTTGGTTTTTCCTTGACTTCGCCAACCTTGACCTGTTTCATGAAGCGGCAAGTGGCACCATACTCATCGCAATTCGAGCAAGATGCCGATTTCAGGCTATCCGCGCAGCATCGAGAGCGACTTTTCGAGTAAAGAGCCAAGGCGATGTCGTCGATCCAGCGATTGTTGAGCATCCCGGCTGCGAAGCGGAAGCGCGAGGACCTGATCGCGATGCTCCGGTGCGCCGTCAAGCTCGAGCACGCGACGCTCCCGCCCTATCTCTGCGCGATGTGGTCGATCCGGGACGTCAGGCACCCCGCCCATGGCATCCTCAGGGGTATCGTCTTCGAGGAGATGGGCCACATGGGGATGGCCTGCAACCTGCTGACGACCGTGGGCGGAACCCCGGAGATCAACGTCAAGGGATTCGTCCCCGAGTACCCCTCCGCGCTGCCCTGCGATATCGTGCCGCGGGTGACCCCTCCGAACCTCAGCGTGTGGCAGGTCGGCCTGTCGCGGCTGACCGCGGCGGTCGTGTCGGACATCTTCATGATCATCGAGTATCCCGAGGGGGGTCCGATTGCCCTCGCGTCGCACTCCGTCCGGGGCTTCCATACGATCGGCGAGTTCTACGGCGCCATCGCCGAGTCGCTCGATTACCTGGTCAAGCATCATTTCGTGAAGATCACCGGCGACCGGCAGATTACCGAGACGAACCAACTCTCGGTCAAGCCGGTCACGAACCTGCAGGAGGCGCTCGATGCGATCGAGACGATCAAGGAGCAAGGCGAGGGGACGCCGCAGGGCCCGGGCGCGGTGATCTCCGGCGACGAGCTGGCACATTATTATAAATTCAAGCAGATCCAGGTCGGCCGCATGTATTTCCAGGACGCGCAGACGAAGAAGTGGTCCCTAAACGGCGCCTTCATCGATTTCCCGGCCGTCTATCCGATGGCCGATGTGCCCCGCGGCGGCTACAGTGGGGCACCCCATCCCGTCTCGGACCTTCTCGCGCAATTCGACTCGGACTACGGCAGCATCCTGGGGGACCTTCAGTCCGCCTGGGTAAAGGGGGGAGCGGCCGGAGGGGTCAACCTG
Source organism: uncultured Planctomycetota bacterium (assembly GCA_963771445.1). Classification (GTDB taxonomy): domain Bacteria; phylum Planctomycetota; class Planctomycetia; order Isosphaerales; family Isosphaeraceae; genus JAKAUH01. The sequence goes on from CAVYTQ010000014.1 coordinate 1,242,774, forward strand.
GGAAACGCCGAGATCACGATGGACGGGCTCGGCGATACGGCCCTCCAGCTCATGCAGACCCCCATCGACGTGAAGAAGCCCGAGCTCGGCAATTACGGGCCGACGTTTCAGCCCGCCTGAGCCGCTGCCCGGCCGAGGGTCCGGAAAGCCGGCTGTCCCGCTCGCCGGTTCTCGTCGCGGGTCGTACCGCATACTCGGTCGGCGAATCGCTTGCGTCCGCGAGGATGGCGGAGAACGATCCGGCCGCCGCCGGCCCGGGAACGGACCTGGACCGGTGCGATCAGGCCCTTGCCCGCGGGCCCTCGACTCCATTTTCAGCCGACCGACGTCCATCTCATTGCCGAGGTGGTACAGCAGCGGACTCCAGTCGTCTCTCACAGCACCAGTAAGGGATCAGTCATGAACGACCACAATAAACTCTCTCGCCGCGAATGGCTCGCGGCGGGCGCGGCGGCAGGGCTCGGGACCGCGGCGGCACAGGCGGCTCACGGCCATGCCGTCAATGACGGTGCGGCCGAGCTGGCGGAGCGCCGTCGGGAGGCCGAGCGACTGCGGACGGATCTGGCGAGGGAGTACGGCAAGCGTCCCTTGCACCACCATCCGACCAACGGCGATGAGGAGAATCTCAAGGACAGTGTGTCTCACCTGCCCAACTTCATCGGCAACCACTCGAAGGGGCTCGCGCACAACCAGTTCGGTGAGCCCGACGCCGCCTCGTATCAGTCGCTCCTGGCCGCCCTGCACAGCGGCGACCCGGCCGCATTCGAGGACATCAAGCTGGGCTTCATGCAGCCGTCCGGGCCGTTCGCCGATCTGAACTTCATGCCCTGCACGGGCGAGATGCCGCAGAAGAAGCGGACCGCCGCGGAGAAGGTCAAGGCGCGGCAATACCGGATTCACGCCGAGCGCGCTGTCTACTTCAAGGCGGGGTCGGACAGGGGCCAGGCGCTGCTCGTGGACCCGCAGGCGGGGCTGGGCTTCGACATGGAGGGGATCGACGGCCATGAGCTGGTCATCCCGCCCCCGCCGTCCTTCCTCAGCGACGAGATCCTCGCCGAGATGGCCGAGAGCTACTGGATGGCGCTCTCCCGCAACATTGCGTTCGCCGAGTACGGAAAGGACAAGGACGGGATCACCATGGCGGCGGCCGCCGACCTGTCCAAGTTCGGCGCCGCGTACAAGGGGGCCCGGGACGCCATGGGAAACGTGACGACCGATGTCCTCTTCCGCGGGACAGCACCCGGCGAGGACAAGGGTAGCTACGTCAGTCAGTTCCTCCTGCGCCCGGTTCCGTTCGGGGCCTACCAGCTCCAGCAGAAGCTCGCCTTCGCGTACGAGCCCGTGAACGGTCAACCGCCGGACTTTCTGATCAAGGAATCCGATTGGCTTGATGCCCAGAACGGGGTCGACAACCCGGCAAAGAGCCCGGATTTCGACCCGGCCGCCTCGTATATATTCCGGGGCCGAGACCTGGCGAACTTCGTCCACATCGACGAGCTGTTCCAGGCCTACTTCCTGGCCAGCCTGACGCTCGGCACACCCCAGAACCGCGGCGGCCTGAGCGCACCGCACGACTCGGGAAATCCGTACGACGGCTTCCACTATAACGCCCAGACCGGCACGTTCCAGAGGCGGTCCTCGACGCAGACCGGGTTCGGCACGCTCGGCGAGCCGAACGTCAAGGGCATGGTGACCGAGGTCGGCACCCGGGCGCTGAAGGCCGTCTGGTATCAGAAATGGTTCGTCCACCGGCGCCTCCGCCCCGAGGAGTTCGCCGGCCGGGTCCATTTCCAGAAGAAGGGTGCCCGCGATTACCAGCTCGATCCGAGCGGGCGGCTCGACCCGGTCCTGGCGAAGATCCTCCCGAGCAACAAGGCGGCCAATGGTGGCGAAGACTCCTGGCTGCTGCCGATGGCCTTCCCCGAGGGTTGCCCCCTGCATCCGGCGTATGGTGCGGGCCACGCGACGGTGGCCGGGGCCTGCGTCACCATACTCAAGGCGCTCTTCCATGAGGAGATCACGTTCTTCGACCTCGGGGCTTGCATCTACATCCCAAGCGTCAACGGCCAGAAGGATCCAGCGGTCCTCAAGCCCGGCGACCCGGGCTACGCGTCGGCAGCGAAGGAGTTGACGATCGGCGGCGAGCTGAACAAGCTGGCGAGCAACATCAGCCTGGGCCGAAACTTCGCCGGGGTCCACTGGCGATCCGACCATGCCGAGTCGCTGAAGCTCGGCGAGAAGGTCGCCCTGAACTTCCTGCGCGAGACCGTCCAGACCTACAATGAACAGGTGAGCTTCCGCGTCACCGGGTTCGACGGGACCCAGGTCGAGTTCAACAACGGCAAGTAACAGGGTCGGTCGGCCGATCCGGGCACCGCCCGCGCCCGTCGCCGTCGGGCGGTGCCTTCTCCCGGGCATGGCTCCTCCGAGCTCGGAGTCTCCACGCCTCGCGCCGATTCCTACCGGCTCGGCCCCGTGCGAGTACCTGCGAAAAGCCGCGCGGGTGGAAGACGGATTCAGCATCGCCCCGTGATCAGCGCGCAGGGGACCAACGATCCCTCGCGGACCACCCCTTGATCGCCTGGCTCGTCTATCGGACAATTGTCCAAGGAAGGATAACTCCTGGGCCGTTCTGGGCGGGATCGGGGGAGGATGACGGGATGGCGATGGCCGCAAGCGCGCGGTGGGGCCTGGTGCCGTCATTGCTCGGACTCGCACTTGTGGCGGCCGGGGCGGCGGATGGGCACCAACTGGTCGCCGGGGGAACGGGGGCGGACTGGGCGTTGCTGGCCCGGGCGGATGTCGAGCTGCTCGGCGGGTTCTGGCTGCTGAGCGGTCGCTGGGCCCAGGCGGCGCGAGGTGCGGCGATCGCCGGACTGGCCGCCTTGCTGGTCGTTGACCTCGCGCGGATGGCGGGCGGGGATGCGCCGCGGCAGGTGCTCGGCCGGGTGGACGTCGCGACGGCGTGGGTGCTGGGCCGGGACATCATGGCGCTCGTGGCGGTGTTCGGCTGGCGCGTGGGGTGCGGGCCGTCACCTCGGGGTAAGACTCATCCCGCACGCCGGGTCGCGGCCGCCCTGATCGCGGCGGCGGCCGGTGTCGCGGTCGATCGGACACAGGTCGGCCAGTTTCCCATCGTCGTCTCGGCACGGTCGGGGCGGACGGCGTCCGGGCTCGACTACCTGGTGTATCTGCCCGACGGCTATTATCGCACTACGCGACGGTGGCCGGTCATCTTGGTGCTGCACGGGCGGGGCGAGTGTGGAGAGGATATCGGAATCGTCCGTCGCCAGGGATTGCCCCGCCGGGTCGAGCTTCGGGGCGGGCTGCCGTTCGTGGTGGTGGCGCCGCAGTCCTCGAACTGGTTGTGGGATCCGTGGACGCTCGGGACGGTGCTCGACGAGGTACTCGGGAGGTTCCGCGTGGATCCGGACCGCGTCTACCTGGTCGGCGCCAGCATGGGCGGGAACGGTACGTGGGCGATGGCCGCGGCATTCCCCGATCGGTTCGCGGCGATCGCGCCGATCTGCGGCCGCGGCGACTTGGGCCAGGCCGAGCGGCTACGGCGCGTGCCCACCTGGGCATTCCACGGCGGCGAGGACCGCGTGGTACCGCTCGAGGCGTCCGAGCGGATGGTCGCCGCGCTCAAGGCCGTCGGGGGCGACGCGAGGCTCACCGTCTATCCGGGCGTCGGCCACGATGCCTGGACCCGGACGTTCGATGACCCGGTGTTCTATGAGTGGCTGTTACGGCATCGCGGAGCCGTTGATTCCTCGCCAGGGCAATCACGACGGGTATGGATCGGCACTCCATGAGGCCGCCCCGGCATCGGGGGTCGATCACCTCCCTGTGTTGGGCAGCGGCAGGATCTTGTCGGAGACCCGCCCGTAATGCTGGTACGCACCCCAGCAGGTGGACTCCTTGCGGAACTTGTAGACTTCCTGCGCGCAGTCAGCAGCGACTCGCCGATGGTCGCGGGGGGCGCGGTGCCGATGACGGCCCCGCCAGCCTGGGGACTCCTCAGCCCGAGGACCCTCGTATAGAACCACCGGGCGCACTCGAGGGCGCAGGCGTCCTGCACCTTCCACCCCGTGCCGATGAAGTTCGGGATGCCGCGTGCGAAGAACGCCTGTGCCAGGCCGACGAGGCTGCCCCGTTCCTCGCCGCGGGTGGTCACCGCCGAGAAACAGGCGTTGGCAAACACCAGCCGCGGGACTTGGCGGACGCTGAAGATCTCCTGCGCGGAGAGGAAACAATCCTGATTGAAGACCCACCCCGCCCTGCCGGACTTCCGATCGTAGGACCCGTGGCCGGCGTAGTGGATGATGTCGAAATGCTCGTCCACGATCAGCGTGGTGAGCTCGAACGGGTCGCACGGCTTCGCGCTGACGATCCAGTCGCCTCGGCTGGCCAGGGCGTTGGAGAGAGGATCCTCCTCCCCCGGGTCCCGGATCGGGCCGATCCGGACCGTGACCTGGAATTCGAATTCTCCCTTCCACGCCTTCTGTGCTCGCTCGAGGACATCGAGGACTACCAGGCCCTCATCGCGGGCGTGCGGCAGGGCCAGATCGCCGGGCGCGGGGTCGGCGATGATGAGGATCTTGGGCAGCCGGTTCAAGGGCGGGAGCGAGCACGGCGGCGGTGCGAGCAGCGTGCGGAACTGCCGCGATATCCCGACGCTCGTACCGAGGAAGCTCGTGCGGGAGTACTTCTTGTGGGCCGCCATCTCCCACGGGAACCCGGCCGTGGTGTCGTCGAGCTCGAGCGTCATGCTGCTGCTACCTTCGGCCAGGACGCGGAAGTCGTCCGGGATGAGGTAATTCGCGAAGAACGTACCGAAGCTCTCCTGTTCCTCGGGTGTGGAGGCGTTGGAGACTCGGTCCGGGAGCTCGCGGATGAAGTAGGGATTGGCCTCGCGGTCGCGGACCGTGACGGCGGCGGTGTCGGAGATCCCCGAGAACTCGAAGAACTCGGTGCTCGCCATCCCGGCCGGGGCGGGATTGGCGGGCGAGGTCACCATCGGCGACGATCCACGCTTGGTGATCCGGAGGAGGGTCAGATGGATATACGGCTCGACGTCGGTGTTGGGATCGGGCTCGGGGTCCGGGTCAACCTGGCCTCCGGAGTCCACCTCGAGCTGGAGCCCGGGGATCGATCGGCCCTCGGCGATCGCCCGGAACGCCTCGAGGATCAGCCGGGCTCGCTCGGCGTCGCCGTTGACGAGCGAGATGAACAGGGGTTTCTCGACCCCCTTGAGAAACTCCTCTCGTTCGAACTTCACGGCATCCGCGATCGCGCGGTACCGCGCGTATCCGTCGAGGATCCCCTCGAGGAATCCGCGGGCGGCCTGGCCGATGGACAGCTCGTTCCGCCGCGTGCCGATGAGCATCGTGCTCAGATGATCGAAACGCATGGACTTGACCGCGACTGTGACGTTCGACATCAGGTAGCGCAGGTCGTCGGCGGCGAAACGGCCCGGCTCCCCCATGCCGGCCATGAGCAGGCTATCCACCTTCACCCGGCCGGCATCGTGGCTGCGCCTGAGGTTGAGCGGGAAGATCTGACCCAGGCCGGATCCGATCATGCCGAGGTCGACGGCGCGCGAGATCCACGAGTCGATCTGGCGGTCGAACGCCCGGGCCGGGCCGGCCAGTGCCATCCCCTGGTATCGGGGGCAGACGCCGACCTGCACCGCCACGTTGGTGAAGCCGCCGACGATCACGTCCACATGGACCAGGACCTCGCGTTGATCGGCCGTCAGGAGTGGCGAGCCGGTCGCCATCCCGCCCCGCGGTCCGGTTGCGGTCGTCGCGCCGCCGCGAGGGTCCGCCGCGTCGCCCGCCGCTGGCGCTTCCGTCGGCGCGGCCGCCGGCTCCTCCGTCGAGCCGGCCGCCACGCGGGGCGACGGTCCGTTCATGGTCGCGACGCCGGCCGCCTCACCGGCTTCAGTCTCCTTTGCACGACGCCCAGCCATGGTGGTCAATCCCCCCATTCGGAGTGACAACGTCGATTTCAGTCCTCGAACACCGCGGAGAACGGCACTCGCTTGAATCCTTTCGGCGTCTTCTCGCCCGCCGCGGCTACCCGCACTCGGGGGGCTGTCGGCTTGGCCGTGGCCAGGCGGTTCCAGTCGTATTCATAGACCGATGCCAGGTAGGCCGCGATCTCCGGGTCGTAGAAGATCAGGCTCGCGTCGCGATTGCTCTCGACGCCCTCGTTGGACCAGTTGTGGCTGCCGAACATGACGGTCTTGCCGTCGACGATGATCGTCTTGTTGTGGCAGGCCGGCTGGAACTTCATCACCGTTCGGGGGATGCCGAGGGCCACGAGGATGTCGACGCTCTCCTGCTTCATCATGTCGCGGCAGATGATCCGGACGTCTCGACCCTTGTCGACCTGCGACTTGAGGGCGCCGATGAGCCGCTTGAAGATCGGGAAATCCTCGCCGGTGTTCCGGAAGTTGATGTACTGGTTCTGGAACCAGACGCTCTTCCTGGCGGACTGGATCAGCTCGAGCGCGTGCTCGGCGTAGTTGTCGGGCGTCAGGAGCGGCTGCACCTTCACGCGACGATCGAGCCGCAGCGGCTGGAAGAACTGGGGCGGCTCGGCGAACTCGAACGTTTCCGCTTCCTCCTCGGGCACGAACAGGTCGGGCATGGAGAACGATTCGGCGGCGGCCTTGTCGGCGGTCAGGTCGTAGTCGCGCTTGATGTAGGTTTCATAGGCCGCGGCGAGGGTCGGGTTTTCGATGATGGCGTGGTAGTCGCGGTTGTACTTCCGCTGGAAGCCGGCCGGGAGCTCGGCCTCGGAATCGTCGAACGGATGGACATCGGGCTGGTTCGACGACTGCCAGTTGCCGCTGGACAGCCAGAAAGTCTCGCCGTCGCGTACGGCAACCTTGATGTGATAGGCCGAGGCCCACTGGCCGTCGGGATGGGCCTTCGACACCAGGGTCGCCCAGGACATCTGGAATCGATCCTCCATCGCCTTCGCGAGGGGGGCGATGACCTGCTTTTCCTCGTCGAGGTCGTGGGCCTTGACGCCGGACTTCGACGGCTTCTCCGGGATCGGATGCAGGACCAGCTCGAGTCGCCGGCCTTCGGGCTCGACCGCCGCGCTGACGGCCTTGAAGATGTGCGGGGCCGTGAACTGGTACATGGCGACCGTGAGCCGCTCGCGGGTCGCGCCAGGAAGGATTCGAGCTCGCCCCAGCCGGCCTCGGGACTCACGCAGATCGTGGCTTTCATCTCCTCGTCAACGAGCGGCAACTGGGGCGGATCGAGCGGCTCGTAGGCGCCCACCTTGGGCGGCGCGAAATCCACGGCTTCCTCGCCGGTCAGGAGGGCCTCCAGCGGCGAGATCGTCGAGGCCCCGGGCGCGCCGAAGCTGACCGGCCCCTCCTCGGTGCGCAGCGCGGCGATTTGCTCCTCGACGGATGCCTCGGTCACCGAGAGCGGCACGCCGAGCCGGTGCGCGAGCGCGGCCGTGTCGGGCGGCGGGGTGCCCGGGCGGACCACCACCACGATCGCGGGGATCGGCTCGCCGTGGGCGGTGTCGTCGTAGCCGGGCCGGATCGCGAGGACGCTCGCATCGCCGGCCAATGCCTCCCGGGCCGGCCCCAGCGCCTTGAGGATGGGCTCGAATTCGGCGCGGACTTTTTCGGAGATCTCGGGCACGTCCTGGTCGCTCATGGTGTACCTCACGGTTCGGGTTGCCTGCATTGGCTTGCGGCCGCCGGTGTCGTCGCGGTGACGCTCGAGTTCCGGCCTTGAATCGCATTCCGAAGACCCGGTGCTGTCCTTTCAGCTCTCCATGACTTCCTGGCGCAGGCGGACCGCCGGGTCGCCCAGCACCACGTAATTCTGGGCGTCGGTGCGCTCCAGCCAGTAGGCGACCATCTCGCGGTCGCCGGGCTTCAGGGCGGCCGGCAGCATCGGCGAAACCATGTTCAGGAGTTCGGCCGAGAGCGCACCGAAGCGTCCGCCGAAATTCTGCTGGATCGCATAGCCGACCGGATCACCGGCCAGCATGGTCGTAATCGCATTGAGAAAGGTACGAAGCTGCGAACCGGTGGTGCTCGCCGGACGAATCGAGAAGCCCCAGGCCCGATCGATATGACCGATCACGGCCAGGGCGCTTCCCTTCGGATGGGCGAGGAGGCGGCGCGGCAGTGCCGCGACGAACGGCCTGGCGGCGAGCGCCGCGGCCGTCGCGGGGTCGTTCGGGTTCTTGCGAAATTGGTCCGTGTCGGGGGTGCCGGCGCCGAAGCAGGCGAAGATGAAGGCGATCATCCCCCGGACCGCGGCGTCATCCTTCACGTCGGATGCCGCCAGGTAGTCCTGGGGCCGCATCGTGCCGAACCCTCGCCAGTCCTGGCAGAGGAGGGCACCCTGGTGCTCGACCTGGTCGGCCGACCCGGCCTTGGGCCAGAGCCCGTGCGAGGCGGTGAAGAGGAGGGCCGGCGGCTTCCCTGAGTTGAGCGCCGCGAGCAGGTTGGCCTTGGTCGCGTCCTGGGAGTTGAGCAGTTTGCACCGATAGCCCAGGTCCTCGTGGAGCGGCTTCTTCAAGGCCGTCGCCTCCGGATCGTCGTCTCCCTGGGCCAGGGGCGTGATGAGGTAGCGAGAGCTGAGGTTCGTCGCGGGGTCCGCCGCGTGCCGGGTCCCCCAGTAGACGATCTCCTTCGCGTTCCTGATCGCGTCGGAGGTCTCGTAATCGATCACCGATCGCACGTAGGATGCGTAATCACGGCCAGAATCGAACGCCAGGCGACCGACCGCATACTCGAGGCCGAGCAGGTACTGGAACTCGAACGGGATTGCCGAGGGCGATCCGACCAGCAGCAGATAGTACGGTACACGCTCGGGCTCGAAGTTCCCGGGGGATATGCGATGGCGCTGATACCAGGCCCGGAGCTGTTCGCCATCCTTGAAGTCGAGCACCTTGCCGAGGGCGCCCGCGGCCTTCTTGCGGTGCTCGACGAGGGGTGCGAGCGCGTCGCGGACATCCTGGGGCGTCTGCTCGTGAAAAACGATCCCCCAGCCGACCTCCCCGACTTTCTCGAGATGCTTCCCGTGTGGGGCAATGGCGCGATCCCCGTGGAGGTGCTCATAGGCCTGGAAGTCGGGCCGGGCCAGGACCTCATCCGCCAACTCTTCGATCGGGGTTGGCTTTACGGCGTATTGACCGGTCGCGGGATCGATACCATTGAAGTAGAGTTTGTCGGGGTCGCCATCGGTGGCTTGCTCGTCGAGGTGCCCTTTGGATCGGACCATCGCCGTGGACTCCTGCCTGACCTGGCTGGAAGAGTCATTCTCAGTGGCTACACCGAGCGATCGGCTTCAGATTCACCGGAGGCGGAACGAGATCATCATCCCGCGATTACACCAGACCGACTTGATATTCTGCTGACAGGCAATGCCTATGATTAGCATGTTGCCCGACATTGCACAAGTCCCGAGCATTCCAGAATAGGGCATTCTTGAAAGGAACAGCGGGAGCCCGAGGAGAAGACGGCGGTTCTCCTCGATTCGTTCATCGGACGCACACGAGCCCTTCGCGAGGTGTACCCGAAGGTCGATTTCATGCGGCGCCGGCACGTCGTCGCTGCGGGCCGAGCTCGAGCCGCGACGGGCATCCTGGCCGGGATCGACCTGGCAGAAAATTGCCGACCGCCACGCTTGTGAAGTGACGGCCCGGGCCATTGCGCGGCACCCGGAGTAATCCCGCCCGCCCCGCAAACACCGGGGGGCCGGGCGGCGGTCAGGAGGCGGGGACCATCCGGAACCGGCCGGATGGTACAATTCTCGGCGGGGATCGGAGAATCGGCCGCAGGTCCGAACCTCCCCCTGACCGCGCGCGTCCAGGTCATGGGAACGGACCGTCACCGCCGGACGCCTTGCGCGGACCGCCGGGCGGGCCGTGGTGCCAGCGGGCGGCTCACTGCCTCGAGACCCAGCCAGGGGGCCAGGATGACCCGGATCGAGATCGTCGAGGCAGCCGACCACGAGGCCGACCACACCGTCGCCCCGGACCAGGTCTCGGGGCCCATGCCGGGCGAGGACGCCGGGGCCGGCGGTAGCCGCGAGCTCCTGAAGCTGGCGCTGCCGCTGGTCGTCAGCCAGAGCTTCATGACCGTCCAGGTGTTCGTGGATACGATCCTGCTGGCGCGGCACGACGCGATGGAGATGGCCGCCTCGTTCCCAGCCGTGATGTGGTACTGGATGGCGTTCGGCTGGTTCCAGGTCACGGCGGGATATGTCTCGACCTTCGTGGCGCAGTACATCGGCGCCGACCGGCCGGCTCGGGTCGGGCCGGCGGTCTGGCAGGGCATTCATTTCGCCGTGATCTCCGGGCTGCTCTTCCTGGCGGTGGTGCCGCTGGCACCGTACCTGATCGCGCTGGGCGGACACGAGGCGACCTTGCAGGCGCTCGAGGTCGTTTATCTGCGTTGCCTGTGCTTCGCGGCGCTGCCGATGCTGGTCATGGCGGCGATCAATGGTTTCTTCTCGGGCCGGGGGCAGACCTGGACGGTGCTGGGGATCGAGGCGGCGGGTACGGCCGTCAACGTGCTGCTGGCGCTGGTGCTGATCTTCGGCCGGCTGGGCTTCCCGGCGCTGGGGATCGCGGGGGCCGGGTGGGCGACAGTGGCGGGGTCGTGGGCGTCGGCCGTGCTGGCGATAGGACTGCTGCTGTTGCCGAGGTATCGCGGGCCGTTTCGGACCCTCGCCGGGTGGCGGCTCGATCCCGCGCTGTTTGGCCGGCTGATGAAGTACGGCGGGCCGGCCGGGGTCCAGGTCTTTCTCGACGTCCTGGTGTTCAACGTGTTCGTGCAACTGGTCGGCAGGTTGGGCGTGGCCCAGACGGGGGCGACGACCCTGGCCGTCCGACTCAACATGGTGGCGTTCTTGCCCATGATGGGGATGGCGCAGGCCGTGTCGATCCTGGTGGGCCAGCGACTGGGCGCGGACCGGCCCGACCTCGCCGAGCGGTCTACCTACACGGGCCTGCGGTGGATCTTCGGCTACATGTGCACGGTGGCCGCCATCTACCTGCTTTTCCCCCGGATGCTGGTCGGGCTATTCGCGAGCGAAGGCGACCCGGCGCAGTTCGCCGAAATCGCCGCGATCGTGCCGTCGCTCCTGGTGTGCGTCGCGATCTACTCGCTGGCCGATTCGGTCAATTTTGCGTTCTCGTTCGCGCTTCGGGGGGCGGGCGACACGCGGTTCGTGTCGCTGCTCACGTTCGCGCTGGCCTGGCCGATCATGGTCGTGCCGACCGTGATCTGCGTCTGGACGGGTGCGAGCCTGTACTGGCCCTGGGGGTTCGCGACGGCCTACATCATCGCCATGGCGGTGTGCTTCACCTGGCGCTTCCGCACCGGGAAGTGGAAGTCGATGCGGGTGATCGAAGCCCGCGTGGCCGACGACTCGGGGGCGGCCTGAGCCGTAGGGCCGCTCAGCCGGACCCGGTGGTAGGGATGGCGAAGCCGAGGTGGTGGCGCAGTGCATCCGGTGCAGCCTGACCCATTGCTCGCCGTCGAGCGGTCCGAGCCTGGGATGCGCAGGGAATGGCGCGGTCCGGGCGGTGAAGGCCGCCAGGGCGGCGCGGAGGGACTCGGCCGCGGCGTGGGGATCGTTGTCCTCGGGCGGCGGCAGGGTTGTGGGCAACTCGATGCCGTCGGGAAACCGGTCGCCGGCGAAGAACTGGCGGCGGGAGACTTCCTGCTCGGTGGTGGCGGGCGTGGCGGCGGAGGGGGCGTTCGCGGTGCGGAGGAGCGCCGCAGCCAGATGATTGAGGATCTGCGCGAACGACCAGCGGCCCAACACCACCTGGCCGGCCAGCAGGCGCTCGACCTCGGGCATCACCTCTTCCAGGCTGGCGAAGCTCAGCGTCCGTCGTTCAGGCATTTTCTCGGCTCCCTTGACCGGCCCCTGGCGGACCTCGCCGAGGAGATAGGTCGTCTTGTGCTGCGACTCGTAGTAGGTCCGCATGATCAGCTCGGCCAGGATGCCCAGCAGGATGCTCATGAACGCCGGCCAGGAAGAACATGACCGTCGAGCGAGGGCAGGGGGGTCTCGACGAAGCGTCTTGGCCAGCGCGTGGCGGCCCCACCACAGGTAAGGCCAGGGGAAGACGTACTTGAAATAGAGCATCGCCAGGAAGCAGACGACGCAGAGGCCGAACGACCAGAGGCCGAACCGGCCGAAGAAGTGCAGCGGGCGCTGCGAGTACCGCTGGAGGAACCGGATCAGGATCAGGTCGAGCACGACGTTGAAGGTGCGGCCCAGCCCGTACTTGGTCCGCCCGGCGGTGCGCGGGCGGTGGTTGACGACCAGCTCGGTGACCCGGGCGCCTTGCCAGGCGGCGAAGATCGGGATGAAGCGGTGCATCTCGCCGTAGAGGCGGACGCCCTCGAGGACGCGTGCGGCGGTACGCCTTCATCGTGCAGCCGAAGTCGTGCAGCGGCGACGCCCGAGAGCCGCGCGACCAGGCGGTTGGCGATCCACGAGGGGACCTTGCGGGTGAGGAAGGTGTCGTGGCGGTCCTTCCGCCAGCCCGAGACGACGTCGTAGCCGCCGTCGAGCCGGCGTCAGGAGCCGAGGGATGTCGGCCGGGTCGTTCTGGCGGTCGCCGTCCATCGGGATCAGGATCGTCGCCGCGCGCCAGGTCGAGCGCCGCCGAGAGCGCGGCGGTCTGCCCGCAGTTGCGCCGGAGGAACGCGACGCGGACGTGCTCGGGGTCGGCGCGCTGGATCGCGCCGAGCCGCGCGGCCGTGCCGTCGGTCGAGCCGTCGTCGACGAAGATCAGCTCGTAGCTCCACGCGGCCGGCGCGGAGCACGGCGTCGAGCTCGGCGTGCAGCGGGCCGACGTTGTCGACCTCGTTGTAGACCGGGATCAGCACCGAGAGGTCGATCGTGCCGTCGTCGGCTGCGGAGGGCTCCGGCGTCGTCGGATGGTCATCGAGCGATCGCTGGTCGTCGGAGTCGGACGTTGTTCGTAGGAGGACCGTGCGGCGATGCGATCATCCGCTGCAGAACTGGATCAGGTGGCGTCGGCTGATGATCAGCGACTCGAGCCGCGACTCGAGCGAGCCCTCGAAGGCGCGGTCCTCGACCTCGATGGCGACGTGGCCGTCGTAGCCGATGTCGCCGAGCGCCGCGAAGAAGGCGCCCCAGCGGACGTCGCCCAGGCCGGGGAGCTTGGGCGTGTGCCAGAGCTTGGGATAGGCGAGGACGCCGTGCTGCGTCGAGCGCCGCGCGGTCGATCCGGGCGTCCTTGGCGTGGACGTGGAAGATCCGGTCCCGGAACTCGGCCAGCGGCGCGATGTAGTCCATCTGCTGCCAGACGAAGTGCGAGGGGTCGAAGTTCAGGCCGAAGTTCGGGCTGGGGATGTCGTCGAACATCCGCCGCCAGATCGCCGGGGTGGTCGCCAGGTTCTTGCCGCCGGGCCACTCGTCGCGGGTGAAGAGCATCGGGCAGTTCTCGATGCCGATCTTCACGCCCGTGGCCTCGGCGTGGGCGACGAGCGGCCGCCAGACCTCCAGGAACCGCGGCCAGTTCTCGTCGACCGAGCGGCTCGGGTCGCGGCCGACGAACGAGTTCACCACGCCCGACGCCCAGCGCGGCCGCGGCGTCGATGACCTTGCAGGAGGTGCGCCGCGGCGATCTCGGCCTCGGCGGCGTCGGCCGACAGCGGGTTGGGGTAATAGCCCAGCCCGGAGATCGCCGACGTGCTGGATCGACAGCCAGGTCGCTGGACGCGGCTCGATCGCGCCGAGCCGAGAGGTCGGTGACGTCGACGTGCGTCACGCCGGCGTACCGGCGCTCGGCCTTGCCGGGCGGCCAGCACATCAGCTCGACGCTCGAGAACGCCGGCGTCGCGGGCGAAGCCGGAAGACCTGCTCCAGCGAGTAGTCCGGCAGGATCGCCGAGACGAAGCCGAGTTTCATGGTCGACGCGGGCTAGGGGCTAGGCAGGGGCTCGATGGGTGGGAACGGCCCACCGGTCCGACTCGCTCGATTGACCACGGCCACCGGCTCACCAGCCACTACTCACGGAGCCCAGCGGCCGACGGCGGCGCTGCGGGCGATGGCCTCGCAGAGGCGGACCTCCCGGTCGCCGTCGGCGAAGGTGGGGAACCCGGGGGGCGGCCGGCAGCGTCGGCCGTCGGCGATCCAGGCGTAGACGTCAACATAGAGCTGCTTGAACGTGTCGGGGAAGCCCTCGACGTGGCCGCCGGGGTAGTGGGCCATGGCGGCGGCGGAGGGTCCGAGCAGGGCCGGGTCGCGCGGCAGGAGGCTGCTGGGTGTGCGGCGCGGCGCCGATCCAGAGGCGGTCGGGCGACTCGCTGTCCCAGGCGAACGAGCCCTCGGTGCCGGCGATCTCGAATCGTCAGGCGGTTCTTTCGGCCGGCGGTCACCTGCGAGACGTGGAAGACGCCGCGGACGCCCGACTCGAACCGCAGGAGGACCGCGGCATGGTCGTCGGTCGTGACGTCGACCTCGCGGGCTCGGTCGGTTCGAGCCGCCGCCGGATGAGCCGGTGAAGGTGTCGGTCGGGCCGGTGGGCTTGAGCCGTCGTGGGTGGAACGTGGCGAGGTCGGCGATGACCGAGCGGATCGGCAGGCCGATCAGGTACTGCGCCAGGTCCATCCAGTGGGTGCCGATGTCGGCGACGGCGCGGAGGTTGGTGCGGCCGTCGGCCTCGACCCGCCAGTTGTAGTCGTCGGGGTAGAGCAGCCAGTCCTGCACATACGAGCCGGTGATGCTGAGCACGCGGCCGATCGAGCCGGCGGCGATCCGGTCGCGGACCTCGCGGCAGAGGGGGTAGTAGCGGATGTTGTAGTTCACCGCGGCGGCCTGCGATGGCCGCGAGGCCGCCAGGTCGCGCAGGGCCGAGGTCTCGTCGGAGGTCGTGGCCAGCGGCTTCTCGCAGACGACGTGGCGGCCCGATTCGAGCGACCGCCGGGCCTGCTCGAAATGCTCGGCGTTGGGCGAGGCGATGTGGACGACGCCGACGCGGCCGTCGGCCAGCAGGTCGTCGAGGTCGCGATAGACTCGCGGGATGCCCAGGCGCCGTGCGGGACCGCGCGGCCCGCTCGGGCGACGAGCCGAGCAGTCCGACGACCTCGACGCCGATCCGCCGCAAGCGCCTCGACGTGGACCGGCGCCGATGAATCCGCCGCCGATCACGGCGGCCGCCGGTGCATCGCGGATGACGAGCGGTGAACCCATGCCCAATCTCTCCAGGTGTGATCGGCCGGCCCGATCCCGCGGTCCGCTAGAAGCCCATGATCGCCATGACGATCCCCGTGACCAGCCCCATGAAGTGCGCGGCGTTGGCGACCGGTCCGAGGTAGCCCGTCATGCAGGCGAACAACCAGATGATCATGAGGTTGATATTCGCCTGGCTGACCGCCATCCGCTGCTCGGGCTGGTACAGTCCCTTCATCCAGACGTAGCCGAAGAGCGCGTAGGCGACGCCGGAAAACCCCATGAACGGCCCAATGTGGTTCGTGCGCACTCCCCACAAGTATTGGCCCAGGTTGGAGATGGCCGCCGAGACGAGGACCAGGGTGAGGAACCGGATCGTCCCCCTGCGGACCTCGATCAGCCTGCCGAGATACCAGAGCCACGACATGTTGAAGAAGATGTGGATCACGTTGACGTGCATCAGGGCCGGGGTGATCAGCCTCCAGACCTCGCCCTTTTCGATGTTCTCGAGGCCCTCGCTCTCCCAGACACCGCCGGGAAGCCAGGTGTACTTCGAGAAGAGC
This sequence comes from uncultured Planctomycetota bacterium, assembly GCA_963771445.1. Taxonomy (GTDB): domain Bacteria; phylum Planctomycetota; class Planctomycetia; order Isosphaerales; family Isosphaeraceae; genus JAKAUH01. The sequence continues at coordinate 1,258,549 of CAVYTQ010000014.1, forward strand.
AACCTGTCGCTCAACTCCTGGCCGGTCGGGATGTTGTCCCACTGGCCGGCCGGGACGTTCTGGCCGATGAAGATGACGACGCAGGCATAGAGCAGGAGCGTGCTGGCGGGGCGCTGGCGGAAGCTCGGTGCGCCCCAGAGGTCCGACGAGTCGCGGTAGTTCTTGCGGAACTTCTTCTCGAGCTCCTTCTCCTGGCGGCGGATCGCCTCGGCGGACTGGGCGGCGGTCTCGATAGCGCGGGTCGTCGGGCTGCCGGAGGTAAATCTCGAGCTCGTCGCGCGCCTGCTGGAAGTGGTCCTCGTTGTAGATCCAGAGGTCCCAGCCTTCGGGCCGGTCGTCGACGCGGGTCTTCATGCCGAGCGACAGCAGGTAGTCGGCGAACCCGCGGGGGTCCAGGTTCTTGGGCAGGGTTCCGATCTGGCGCAACGGTCGCCCCTTCACGCAGGTGGCCGGATGACATCCCGGATGCGCTGGCGCGGACCGCCCTGGGCGGGTGCGCGGGTTCCGGACGGCCACTCAGACTACCACGAAGCGGGCGGGCTTTGTATCCACGAGGGGCCCGCGTCGGGCGCGACCGGGCAATCCCGCCGCCCGCGCTCAGAACAGGAAGATGATCCGGAATGTAGCCGCCAGGGCGCCGGGGGTGAACCGGCCGAGTGCGGGCGTGGGGATGTAGGTGAGGTTGGGCTGGAAGAAGCAGCCGTCGAAGACCTTGTACTGGTAGTACCAGGAGAACATGAGCTGGCTGGATCGGAACGAGACTGCGCTGATCCCCTTCGATCGCCGACGTGAGGAAGAAGCGGCTGGCGGCGTAGGGCTCGGAGTTGAGCCAGGTCTGCGCGACGCCGAAGCCGAACGAATCGGCGGGACGGCCGGGCACCAGGCCGAAGGCGGTCAGCCCGCCGCCGACATATTGCCGGGCCGCCAGGGCGGATGAGTTGTTGGCGCCGAACTGGTAGAAGCCGCTGACGCCGCTGTTGTCCCGGCCGGGGTTGCGGAACCAGAGCCGCTGGGCGCCGAAGAGATAGAGCCCCTGGGCGCCGGTGACCTGCTGGCTCACGTTCAGATCGCCGGTGGTCGGATTGTAACGCGACGGCCCCCTGAGCTGGCCGATCTGCCCCCAGATGCCCACGCCGAAGTTGCCCGGCTTCTTCTGCGGCCCGCGAAAATAGGCATGGCCGATCTCGCCGATCTGGAAGGAACTGCCGTTGAAGTACGGGCCCTCGAGGCCGATCTGGCGGCCGTTGACGCCGGCGCCGTCGCCCTCGTAGATCCCGTAGGAGAAGTACGACCGCTCGGCGAGTTTCAACGTGGAGGTCATGCCCACGGCCGAGTTGTAATAGCCGGGCATCACGCCGATCATCGTGGGGTTGATGTAGACGGGTGTGAAGATCAAGCCGGTCACCGCCGGGATCGCCGCCGACGAGTCCTGCACCGGCACGGGACGGATTACGTTGCCGAAATCGTTGGTGGGGACCACCTTGCCCATCCGGATGATGAGCCGGTCCTCGAAGAGCGACTGGCGATACCAGAGCTGGTAGATCTCCTGGCGGACCAGGGGAGGAGGGCCGATGAGCGAATTGTATCCGGGAAACGCCCCGGCCCGCTCGTTGGTCGGCTGCCCGCTGAACTGGAGGAACTGCATGCCGAAGAGACCGCCGCGCAGGCCCCAACGCTTCTGGGTGTCGATGCTGAAGTTGACGATGGTCAGGCTGTCGAAAGACCAGACGCCGGGCGAAATCCCGCCGGCCAGCACGCCGTTGGCATCGCCGATCCAGAGTCCGCCCAGGCGCAGGCCCGACTCCGGCCGAAGGCCCAGGAACCGGCCCAGCGCCCCGGTGCCCGTCGTGATGTTCACGGCCGCCGGGTTACCGCTGACCGGCAGCGAGCCCTCTTGGCCGGCCTGGACCGCACCGCCGGGGTCGGCATTGTCACCGTTGACGGCATCGACGGCGTCCGCCAGCGAACGGCCCGGTCCGGCCGGGCTCGGCGGATCGGCGGCAGTCGCGTCGCCCGGGGCCGCGCCGCCCGTCGCCGGTGCAGTCAGCGTCACCGGCAGCGGGATCACGTCCTCGGCCGGCGGCCGGTCGGGCGCGGCGGCGGCCGGCGCGGTTGGCGGCGGGGTCGGCGGGGATACACCCTCCTGCACTCCCGTGGTCGCCAGGGTGATCCAGAGCAGAAGGGCGGACGTCATCGGGATCGTTGCCTTTCGGAAGCCCGGTGCCTCGGCGGCTTTGCGCGAGTCCGGATCGTCCCTGGCTCCGCCAGAACTGCGGAGCGCGTAACGCACCACGACGACCTTCGTCCTGTCCCGTGCGAGAGATTATCGGTCGTAGGGGTTCGCGGAGTTGAGGCGACGTGTGGGGCCGCAGCCTTTTATCGCCTGGATCGTCTCACGGTCGGGCTTGGGCTGAGAGATCCCCTCATTCACCCGGCGGGCACTTTCGTTGCAGGCCGAAGGGGACGCTTCGCGGCGAGCGGCGCAACCTCTTCGTAGGACGCCCAGGCGGCGAGTGGCCGCTCACTCCGTCGCGGCGAGAGCCCGGGCCGACGCGTGTTTCTCGGCGACGGCGGCGTAGATCCGGTCCGGGGCTAGCGGGAGGTTATGGAATCGGATGCCGGTGGCGTCGGCGAGCGCGTTGGCAAGCGCCGGGGCGACGGGATTGATCGGCGACTCGCTCATGCTCTTGGCTCCCAGGGGGCCGAATCGATCCGAAGTCCGGGCGTAGAAGACCTCGCTGCGCGGGACGTCGGCGAAGGCCGGAATCCGGTAGTTCCGGAACGTGGGGTTGATGACTCGTCCCTCGGCGTCGAAGACCATCTTCTCGCAGAACGCCCAACCCAGGCCCTGGGCGATGGCGCCCTCGACCTGGCCGCGAAGCTGCGCGGGATTGATCACGAAACCGGCGTCGACCCCCTGGACGCTCTGGAGGATCCGGATCTCACCGGTCATCCGATGGACGGCGACGCGGAATCCCTGGACATTGAAGGCGACCGTCCGCGGCGACCCGTAGGCCTTACGCATGACCTTCAACGAGATCCCCGACCGCGTTGCCGACTCGTGCAGCTCGGCCAGCGCGACCCGTCGGCCATTGCAGATCACGGCGTCCCCTTCGAGCCGGCAGTCGCTCGCGGGCGACGCCCGCCTGCCGGGCGGCGAAATCCAGCAGGTGATCACGGAGCGCCTGCGCGGCCTGCTCCACCGCCTTGGCCGCGACGGTCGTCCCGGCGCTGCCGAACGGGCCGGTGTCGTAGCCGGTCCGTGCCGTGTCGCCCTGGATCGAGACGACGCTGGAGAGGCCGGTGCCGAGGACCGTGGCGACGAGCTGGTGGCGGACCGTCGTCGAGCCGTTGCCGAACTCGGGCGAGCCGATGGCCAGGTGATAGCGGCCGTCGGCCTCGAGGGATAGACGGGCCTCGGTGCGGTGCTCGGTCGGCGGCGTGCAGGCGATCATCGCCAGGGCGACGCCCTGGCCGATCAGCCAGTCGTCGCCGTCGGGAGGCGCCGCGCCGTTGCCCCGCGCGAGAACCGTACGGACGCCGTCGAGGCACTGGTCCAGCCCGTAGCTGCCATAGTCCAGGTCGTGTGCCTCGCTGCCCAGCGACAGGATCGGATCGCCGGGACGGACGACATTGAGCAGCCGGAACTCGGATGGGGTCCATGGCAAGCGACCGGGCCAGCTCGTCCATCGCCGACTCGATCGCGAAGATGGTCTGCGACAGCCCGTATCCCCGGAACGCCCCCGAGGGGACGGTGTTCGTATACGCCGAATACCCGTCGATCCGCTTGTTGGGGCAGCGATAGACGGCGACCGACTCGCTGGTGGAATGGAAGAGCACCGAGCCGCCATGGTTGCCGTAGGCGCCCGTGTTGGAGACGATGCCGACCTGGAGCGCGGTCAGGGTGCCGTCGCGTCGGGCGCCGACCTTGACGTGACACGGTCATCGGGTGCCGCGTCGTGCTGCTCGAGAACTGCTCCTCACGCGTGTATTCGAGTTGGACCGGCCGGCCGATCCGGAGGGCGGCCAGCGCGCAGATATCCTCGGTCAGCATCTCCTGCTTACCGCCGAACCCGCCGCCGACGCGCTCGCAGAAGACCCGCACGCGCTCCGGCGGCATCCCCAGCAGGTACGACAGCTTGGCCCGGGTGAGGAACGGCGTCTGGCTGCTCGTGCGGACGTTCAGCAGGCCGTCGGCGTCGGGCCAGGCGATGGTGCAGTGGGTCTCGAGGTGGGCATGCTGGGCCCGCCCTGTCGAGTAGGTCCCCTCGTGGACGACGGCCGCCTCGGCGAAGCCGCGGTCGACGTCGCCGATGCCGCCGTGGATCTCGAGCACGATGTTCCGGCCGGGGTGCTGGATTCTTGATTCCGGGCCCTTGTCGTGGATCACCGGCGCGCCGGGGCGGATGGCGTCCTCGGGGGTGAACACGGCGGGCAGCACCTCGTAGTCGACTTCCAGCAGGCGGCAGCCCTCCTCGGCGGCCGCCTCGGTGTCCGCCACCACGGCCGCCACGCGTTGGCCGACATATCGAGCGACGTCGTCGAGGATGTAGGAGTCGTTGGGGTCGGAGTGGAAGTCGTCGTGGCAAGCCGTGGTGAAGAGCAGCCGCGGGACGTCCTCCCAGGTGAAGACCGCATGGACGCCGGGAACCTCCAGCGCGCGGTCGCGGCGGATCGAGCGAATCCGCGCATGCGGCGTGGGGCGACCGCAGAAGCTTCATGTGCAGCAGCCCCTCGAACTCGACGTCGAGGGTGTAACGGGCCTTGCCCGTGACGATGTCCTCGGACGCCGGTGCGGCGACGCTCGCGCCCAGGCGTCGCCCGGCCGCGGCATCTCGACCGATCGGACCCCGCGGATCGCGTCCTCGACCGAGCGATATCCGGTGCATCGGCAGAGGTTGCCCTTGAGCGCGCGGGGCAGGTCCTGGCGATCCTCCTCGGAGAGGCTGGCCGCCGTCATGATCATGCCCGCCGTGCAGAAGCCGCACTGGAACCCCTGCGCATCGACGAACGCCTGCTGCATCGGGTGCAGCTCGCCGTCCTGGGCGAGTCCCTCGATGGTCGTGACCGTGCGTCCCTCGGCGCGGAAGGCCGGCATCAGGCAGCTATGGACGGGGGCGCCGTCAATCCACGCCGTGCAGGCGCCGCAATCGCCGGCGTCGCACCCCTTCTTGACGCCGAACCAGCCCAGATCGCGCAGAAAGGTCCGCAGGCACTGGCCGGGTCGCGGCTCGCGGTCGAAGGTCTGTCCGTTGACGAGGAAGCTCATGAAACACCTCCGGCCGAGAGCTCCCGGCGGATCTCCTCGGCGAAGTGGTAGGTCAGGTGCTTGCGGTAGGCGGGATCGCCGTGGACGTCGTCGTGGTAGAGGGTATCCGGGATCGCCTCGCCGATCCGGTCGCGGAGCTGATCGGCGGTCGGAATGCTGGGGAACTCGAGGCGGATGGGTCGAACTGTCGCGGCCGTGACGGTCAGCGCCCAGGTGCCGCGAGCCGGGCAGAGCGTGCCGATCAGGAGCGCCGCGGACCGGCCCAGGTGGGTCAGCGACATCCGGCGGAAGCTCGTCTGTTTGCGGAGCGCCGATGCCGGCAGCTCGATGGCACGCAGCAGGTCGCCCGGCTCCAGGACGTTCCGGTGATCGCCCGTGACGAAGTCCACCACCGGCACCCGTCGCTCGCCGCCGGCTTGCGGCCAGATCACGCAGACGCCCTCGAGGGCGGCGGTCAGCGAGATCAGGGCGCCGGCCGGCAGCGACATGCAGAGGTTGCCGCCCACCGTCGCGACGCTCATGACCTTGAAGGATGCCAGCAGCGACCGGCAGCACTGGCGGACCAGCGGAGCCGCGTGCCATTCCGCGGGCAGGGTCATGCGATCGAGCCGGCCGATCGTGCAGGTCGCGGCGAGCGAGATTCCCTCGTTGGTGACCGCGATCGGCTCCCAGCCGAGCCCGTGCAGGTCAATCAGCCGACTCACGCCGGGCTGCGGCTCCGAGAACAGCCAGGTCCCGCCGGCCAGCCACGCCGAGCCGGCGCGCCATCCGCGAAGCTCGTCGCGGGTCGCGGGGCGATCGACCTCGCAAACCTCGTTCAGGTCCATGTCCAGGGCTCTCCATCCGGGCGGTACATACGTGAGTTTGCCCGGGCCGGTGACGGTGGATGTCATCGATCGGATATTGTTCGGGACGGCTAGATTACCCGGTCACCTGCCGGAAGGCGAACGTGATGACCGCAAGCAGGATCAGGACGAGACCGAGCCCGCCGAACGACAGGGCCGTGGCGCGTGCGGTGCTGGCGTTGAGCCAGCGGCCGAGCACCTTCGTCAGCACGGGCATCACGCCCCACTGCAGGATCGAGATGCTGAGCATGTTGCCGATCAGCATCGACACGGCCATCCCCATCGGATTGGTGTAGGGCCCGACGAAGATCGTCAGCAGCATGACGGTGGGATAGAGGGCCAGGAGTACTGTCAGCGCCATCTTCCACGACTCGGGAGCCTCACCACCGCCCTGGCGGGGCGGGTCGGTGAACCAGGCGCCGAAGCCGCCCGGGAACGCCTTGAGATCGAATTTCCCAACGGTTCCCTCGAGCTTTGCCACCCTTTCGGCCCGCACCGGCGAGGCCAGCCATGCCTTGAGGTCCTCGTCGTCTTCGAAGTGGACGACCACGACCCACTGCTCGCCCTGGCCATTGGCGGGAGGATAGACGTCGGTGCCGGAGTAGCCGGCGAAGCCCTCGGCCGCCTTGCTGATGTCGCGCTGCCAGTCCATGAACCAGTCCGCGCTCGCGGCGGGGACCCGCTGGACCACGACGGCCGAAGCCCTGGAGACTCGCACATCCACGCCGGAAGCCCTCGGAAAAGAGGCGGAAATGCCGGAGGGGGTAAGCCCGGCCGGTGCCGGGCAACGGAGGCCGGCGCCGGACCGTCGGCAAGCTACGACCGCACCGAGCCGCCGGCTGACCACTGACCACTGACCACTGCTCGGACCATCGGCAAGCGACTACCGCACCGAGCCGCCGGCCTTGCTATAGAGGCGCCGGCCGGCGACCCAGGTCTCGTCGACGTTGCGGTCGTCGCCGCCCGCCATGATTCCGAACAGGAGCTGCGCCGCCTGGTCGATCGTCTCGGGGTGATTGTCGGGGGTGACGAGCGACTGGTGCCAGGCCATGGCCGACTGGCCGGCGTTCCAGTCGAGGGCGATGAAGTCGGCCTCCTTGCCCTTGTCGAAGTTCCCCAGCTTGTCGTCGAGGTAGAGGGCGCGGGCGCCGCCGAGCGTCGCCAGGTAGTAGGCCCGGTACGGACCCGAGCTTGTTGCGCTCGGCCTCGGCGAGGTCCTGCTCGCGGGGGTTGACCGAGCCGTCGAGCATCGTGTTGTTGCAGAGGCCGACCTTGTACGCCTCCTCGAGCACGCGGACGATGCTGAAGGCGTTGCCGCCGCCGACGTCGCTGCCGACCGCCAGCCGGACGGGGTGCTCGGGGTCCGTCGCGCGGCCGAGGCGGAACAGGCCGCTGCCGAGGAACAGGTTCGACAGCGGGCAGAACGCGACCGCCGCACCGGCCTGCGAGAAGCGGCGGAACTCGTCGTTCGACAGCCAGACGCCATGACCGGCGACGAACTTCGGCCCGAGCAGCCCGTGCTTGTCGTGGACGTCGGTGTAATCGGTGCAATCGGGGTAGTGGACCTGGGCCGTGCGGATTTCGGACGGATTCTCGGAGATGTGCGTGTTGATCCAGCAGTCCGGGTGCTCGTGCTTGAGGTCGCGGCACTTCTCCATCATCTCGGCCGTGCAGCCGACCGCGAAACGCGGCGTGATCGCGTAGAGCAATCGGCCCTTGCGGTGATAGAGCTCGATCAGCCGCTTGCTCTCGCGGTAGAAGTATTCGGGGGTGATGCAGACCTCGTCGGGCGCGAACCGGTCGATGCCGGTGAGGCCCGCGATCACCCGCATGCCGAGGCTTTCCGCCTCGTCGAAGAACACCTCGGACGAGACCGGGTTGCTGGTCGTGAACGCCAGGCAGGTCGTGGTGCCGCCGGCGAGCAGGGCGTCGAAGAAATGATGCGCGGCCGTCGGTGGCATACTCGCGGTCGTTGTACTTGAGCTCCTCGGGGAAGATCCAGGTTTGCAGCCAGTCGAGGAGCTGATTGCCGTAGGCGCCGAGGACACGTACTTGCGGGAAATGGATGTGCCCGTCGATGAACCCCGGCAGGATCAGCCGACCCTTGATGTGGGTGACCGATACGCCCGGGTGCCGCCGCGAGACCTCGGCGAACGGCCCGAAGTCGGCGATGATGCCGTCCTCGACGACGAGCATCCCGTCCTCGACGAACCGGGCGGCGTCCGCCTCGTGACCGATGTACTTCCAGGGGTCGTCGATCAGGTCGAAGAACGTCCCACGGATCGCGCAACTGGAGCCTGCCATCGGACTTTCTCCCGTCAAGTGGTGTCGAGAGTGCGGGTCATCGTCGATCCAGGCGCGGACGGTCTCCTGACGGGAGAGGATCTCCCGGGAGGCCATTTCCATCCTGGACTGTCGTCGCGAACACGCCCCGCCCTGTTCCGACGGGCGTCAAGACCACGCGGTGCCGAAGCTTGCATCCGCGGCTCGCGCAATCACGGGACACAGCTCGCACAAGGATGCGGAAAGCTTCATGGTCCGAGCTGGCTCGGGCTTACTCCGTCGTTTACCCATTCACATCTAAAAAATAGGTCATCAAGACGTACCCGTCAACGGGCTGATCCCGAAATGGCGAAGTTTATTTGTAAACCCGTTTGGTATCGACTCTCTGACTTGGAGATGCCGAGGTCGAGCGAACGGGAGGTCCGTCGCAAGGGCGCGCGAGCATTCTTATTCAATGAAGGTTGGGGATGTCCCTCGACTGGAATCTCCGGGTCATGAACGGCCAATTCGGGCTAGCGCTTCCGGAATCCCTGGGACCTGGCAGGCGCGGACCAGTTCATCACTCGCCCGCCGATCCCCGCCTTTCATACGTCCGAGCACCTCGAACAGCACGGTCGTACTGGCATCGGATATGGACATGGGACCACCCCGCTGTGAGAGCCATGGCACCGCCCGCCACGCGACGAGGCGGCCTGAAGCCCAGCTCCCACCATGGCACCATATGAGAGGCGACTCCATGTTTTCGCTCATCGATGTTTTCAATTGATCAGCATGTCATGCCCCCGCGCCGATCCCGTCGGGAACTCGTTGAAATTGCCGTCGAAGAGCGCGGCGACTCGCGGCGCAGCTCGTGGCCCTCGCCTGTCGGTTCACGACGCGACGATGCTCTTCCCCCCGCTGGCGATGGTGAAGACCGCCGGTCCGGTCAACGCGGCGCCCGATGCGGTCGTCAGGCCGGCGAGGATCGTGATCTGACCCCCTGACGGAAATGTCTGCCTGGACCCGAGCGTGATCTGCACGGCGTCGCTGGACGCAAGATACGAGACGGTGAAGTTCGCGAATGGACGCAAGGTGGTCACCTTCTTTCCCCTGACCTTCCGGGGCATGACGGTGGCGACTTGATAGTTCGCGGAGTTGGCGGCGGAGGCACTGAGCGCCTCGCCCAGATCGAGCGTGAAACCGGTCAATACCGCCTTGCCGGTGGGCTTGCCCTTCTTGTTGAGCCTGCGCTCGAAGAGCGGCTGCTCACCGACGACCACCGATTGCGTCGGGATCGAAGCCGGCGACGCCGGGGTGGGCGTCGGTGTGATGGGCGTGGGGGTCGGCCACGGCGTGGTGGGGGTCGGCCACGGCGTGGTGGGGGTCGGCCACGGCGTGGTGGGGGTCGGCCACGGCGTGGTGGGGGTCGGCGCGGGTGTCGTGGGCGTCGGCGACGACCCCGTTATGCTTAACGAGAGGACATCCGACGTGTCCAGCGACGCCCCGCCGGTTGTGCCACCCAGCACCACGTCCAGCGAGACGTGCCCCGATACACCCGGATCGACGAGCGTGGCGACGGTGAAGGTCTGGCTGGTCACGCCAGGACCGAAGGTGAGCGTGCCCGACGCGGTGGTGTAGTCGGCGCCGGCGACGGCGGTATCGTGCTGAGTGGTATAGGCGACCGTCACGGTCCCGTCGCTGCCTCCGGTCCGAGTGACGGTGATCGTGGCGGTCTGGCCGGCGGTCACGCTCGCCGACGAGGCGGAGAATCCGAGCCGACCCGGCTGCTGTCCGGCGCCGGGCTGGTCGTCGGCTTGGAGGTCAGGATCGCCTCCATGACGGGCACGCTGTTCACGCCGCCGGCGATCAGGACATCGCCGTCGGGGAGCGCGATCCCGGTATCCAGATTCTCGTCGTCGGTGAGGACCTCATTGCCTCCGCCGGCAAAAAACGGGTCGAGCGCGCCGTCGGGCAGGAAGCATGCCTCGAGGGTTCCGCCATCGGAACCGAACGGATCGAAGAGATTGCCGACGGCCAGGATCCTGCCGTCGCCGAGCAGCATGAGCGAGTCGAGGCTGCTCGACTCCGACTCGTCAAGCTGCACGCTGCCGTCGTCGCCGAACGTGGTGTCGGGCGAGCCGTCGGCGTTCAGGCGCGTGACGGTCGCGGCGAGGTCCTGGTTCCCGCTGATCACGATCTTGCCATCCGGCTGGACGATCGCGTCGTAAGTAAAGTCGGGAGTGCCCAACGCGGCGACCCCATCCGTACCGAAGGTCGGGTCAGGCTTGTCGTCGGCATCGAGTCGGATGACTTCATTGCCGTTGTCCTCGCCGTCGTGCTCGCCTCCTCCCACGAGGAACACCAGCTTGCCGTCCGGTTGCTGCACCATGTTGACGCCGAAGCCCACCGGGACCGAAGGCAGGTCGAGCACGCCGCCGGTGCCGAAGCCGATGTCGAGGCTGCCGTCCGGCTCGAAATGGATCAGGGCCGCGGTGGAGGATGCGTCATTGGCCGTGTCGAGCGTCGCACCGACGAGGAGGCTGCCGTCGGATTCGATGATGAGAGTGCCCAGCGTGTCGTCGCCCGCCGAATCGCTGCTGGTGACCACGCCATCAGTCCCGAATCCGGTGTCGAGGGTGCCGTCGGGGTTGAGCTTCACCAGCAAGAGACTGCCGCCCGAATTCCCCCCCAACAGGATCGATCCGTCCGATTCGACGGCCAGATGCTTCAACTGCGGAGCCGTCGGCAGGGAGATGTCCCTGACACCGCCCTGGCCGAAGCTGGTGACGAGCTGGCCGGTCTGCGTGGCCTTCCACACGATGATCGTGTTGTTCGACCCCTGACCGACCAGGATCACGTTTCCATCGGGGAGGACACCGAAGATGCTGGGGACGGCCTGCGGGCTCGCGATCGGGTCGGGGAGGACGGTCGCTCCATCAGCTCCGAAGGCCGGGTCGAGCTCACCGGCGGCGATCGAATAAGGGTCGTGCAGCGTCAGAGTCGCGGTCGGGAAAACGCCGAGCTCCGCCCCGCCGGTCGGGTTGCTCAGCGTCAAGTCAACCTCCTGATCGCCGTCGAGGTTGTATCCCGGACCGGTGAGCGAGATCGAGAAGGTGCGGCTGGTCACGCCGGGGCCGAACGAGATCGAGCCCGACACCGGCGTGTAGTCGCCGCTCACATGTGAGCTGCCGTCCGAAGTGCCGAAGTGCACCGTCACGCTCCCGTTGCTCCCGCCCAGCCGTTCGAGCGTGATCGTGGCCGCGCCGTCGGTTTCGTTGGCGGAGAAGCCTGGCGTGGCGAACTCGATGAAGCCGGGGGATGAGGCCCCATCGTTGTACACGCCGACCTGGACGGTTCCGCCGGCCAGGCCGCTGTACTTCGGATCCGTGCTCGTCGCCGGGCCGACGCTGACGGTCGCCACGGCTGGCATGGTCCCCTCGGCACCCGAGTTGTTCACGGCCGAGACGGCGACGGTCTGCGGGGTCAGGGCGTCCGCAGGCGTGAAAAGCAGCGAGCTGGCCGACAGCGACGCCGCCGGGCTCGTCGTCGCGATCGAAAGGTGCACGGTCACATTGCCGGTCGGGATCGTCTCGAGCGCGACGGTGAAGGTCAACGTGGGCCCCTGCTCGGCGACGCTCGGGATCCGCGTCGCGCCGATGACGATACCCTCGGTGGGCTCGATGTGCAGGTCGCCCGCCGGGTACGGCCGAGGGTCGCTCCACCGCCCGGTATGCCCAGCACCAGCGGGATGTTGACGGCCGACGAGGCATTCGGATCGACGAGGAGCGGAATGGAAAAGGTCGCCGTGGCCGACCCGGCCGCGAACGTGACGGTGGTATGCATCGGGGTGTAATTCACCCCGCCGCGGCCGGCCGAGTCATCCGTCGAGAACGGCACCGAGAGCGGCTGCGTCAGGTCACCGCCGCGCGTGAGGGTGATGGTTGCGGAGCCGGCGGCCTCGGAGACGTCGTATTCGGCCGTCGGCGTGCCGGTGCCGTCGGAATCGCTCGCTGTGTCACCGAACGAGACGACGGGATCGCCGACGATCCCGAACAGGTCCCATCTCGCGTCGGTGACCAGGATTCGACCGTTTGGTTGGATGTCGGTCGAGCTCGGGTAGGTGGACGTGCCCGTCGATCCGTCCGGGACGAGCGTGTAGCCGGCGACGCCGAAGGTCGTGTCCCGGCTCCCGTCGGCATTCAATCGCTCCAGCGCCGGCTGGTTGTTGTCGTTCTCCGTCAGGATCAGCTTGCCGTTCGGCTGAACCGCGATATCGTTGTCGAAAGCGCCGGCGTAGGTGCTGTCATCGACAACCTCCCCGCCGGTTCCGAAGGTGGCGTCCGGCGTGCCATCCGCGTTGTAACGGAGGATCAACTCGGTGGGGTTGTTGAGCGACTGGGTGACGTTGCGCCCCCCGAGGACCAGTTTTCCGTCGGGCAGCACGGCCATCGCGAGGTCGGCGAGGCTGGCGACCGGGGCGAAGGCAACCTCCCCGCCCGAACCGAACGACGAGTCGAGCGAGCCGTCCGGATTGTACTGGTAGAGGCGTCCGACCCCGTTGCCGCTCGTGAAAACGAGGATGTGGTCGTCGCTGACGGCGACATCCAAAATCTGGCTGGGGTTGTAGGAATTGCCGGCGGCATAAGGGAGCACCAGCGACCCGGTGCCGTTGAACGAGGTGTCGAGCGACCCGTTGGGCCGCAGCGCCTCCAGTGCCCCCACCTGGCCGACATTCGGAACCGGGACGGTGCCGCCCACGACGATATCCCCATCCGGCAGGAGGGCCATCTGCCGAAGGTTCTGGTCATCCTGGACGGAAAGGTTCAGTGGATTGCCGCCGACGTCGATCGCGAGGGGGGCCGACGACCCCCCGGTACCGAAGCTCGTGTCGAGCGAGCCGTCGGGATAGAGGCGGTCAACGACCGCGTTGCTGCCGTTCGCCGCATAAACCACGATCTTCCCGTCGGCGGCGACGGCCACATCGTCGATGTATTCGTCGCCGGGGACGTTGCCGCCGCCGGGGATCACCACGGTGCCGAGCGATCCGAACGTCGGGTCGAGCTGGCCGTCGGTGCTGTAGCGCGACATCGAGTACGTCCCCGCGACGAGCAAGCGGCCCTCGGCATCGCTGGCGATGGCCTGGAGGGGGGCCCCGATGAGGGCGATCGCCCCCTGGTAGCCGAACGTCGGGTCGAGCTGGCCCGAACTGAGCAGCCTGCGGTCCTCGAGCGATTCCAGGAGAAGGGCTTTCCGCGTCTTCGTCGATCGTCGCCGTCCCCCGACAATTGAAGATAGGGGACCGGCGAGGCGATGAATCGGGGTACCGTGGTTACGCATCGAGGTCACTCCGGATTGTGCCGGTCGTAGTAGCGGCGCGGCCGGGTCGTCGATGCCTTCGCGCACGGATACCGGTGTCGCCCTCTACAAGTAGGGACCATTGAAAGGCGAAACCGAACGCGCAAAAACCGCCGGAGTCGTCGCGAGCCGCTGCGGTCGGCGACGCAGTCGGCGTAAGTCCTTTTATAGAAGAAAGCTCGGTCTATACTTTCGAAGCCAGGGCAGGTCATGCCCGCGAGCCGGACCCACTCGTCCTGGGAACGCCATCGGGCGGAGCGACTCTCGGGAATGTCTCCGTTGGCGACCTCGACATCATCCCGGTCGAAAGGATTCTGGTCGGCCCGACGCGGGAGTTCGCTGCGGACAACTTCAACATTTCTCGGCGGTCGTCCGATGACGCGATTCCGGGATTCGCCGTCGTCGCGCGATGAACCTCATTCGCTTGCCATCGAGCCGGCGGCGTCGACGTCCCGGCCGATCAGTTGATGAGCATGTCGTGCCCCCGCGCCGGTCCCGTCGGGAAATGGTTCAGGTCAACGTTGAAGAACGGATCCACCTTCATGCCGTCGGGGCCGGTGTGCACCAGCCGGACGTAGAACCGCCCCGAGTGGTCCAGCGTCGATAGCAAGGAATTCGTCACGTACATCCGCTTGCCGTCGCCCGTGACGTGCATCATGTTCGGCTGGACGACCGGGGCGACGGTGCTCGTCAGCTTCGGATGCTCGGGGTCGCTGACGTCCCACTGCTGGATCGTGTTGTCGCCGAAGCAGCTCACGAAGAGATAGCGGTCGTCGGGGCTCTGGCGCAGGTCGGCGGGCAGGGCGCCGGTGTCGGCCACCTTCTTGAACTCGTACGAGCCGCCGTTGCCCTTGAACAGCCAGATCGAGTTGTCCAGCGCGCAGTTCGTGAAGCCGTAATTGTTCTCGGGCTTGAGGCTCCAGCGGACCTCCAGCGGGGCCAGGCCGGCCTTGCCGACCTGGATCGGCTTCCGCTCCTTGAAGTCCCACACCACCAGTTCCTTGCCGAAATCCTTCAGGTCCATCTGCGCCAGCGGCTTCTTGTAGTTCCGCATCGGCGTGAAGCTGCTCGAGACCATCCGGTTGAGGTTCGGCTTGATCGCGACGTCGTAGCCATAGGGCGCGTCGGCGGGCTGGTCGATCCGGCGGATGAACTTGCCGTCGTTGGTGAACTCCGCCAGGCCGGCAGGCAGGCCGCCGTCGCCCGCGCCCAAAAAGCTCAGGAGCATCCGGCCCGGCAGGGCATAGTATGTGTGCGGACCCGACAGGCCGGAGACCGCCGGGATGTCGTCGAGCACCTTCTCGATCCGCGGCTTCGCCGGATCCGTGGCCACGTCGATGATCCAGATCCGGCTCGACAGCAGCCCGCCCGCCCAGATCCGCGTCCGGTCGTCGGTATAACCCCAGTGGTGCGTCTCGTTCCCCTTGCTCCCCAGGTCGAGCTGTGTGAATCAGCGTTCCGTACTTCGCGCTGTCGGGGTTGACGTCGATCACGGCCACGAAGTCGTTGTCCTTCGCGTCGGCGTCCACGCAGAAGACATACAGGTACTTTTCCTGCCGGCCCAGCCGCTTCACGTAGGGCGACAGGCAGGTCTCGGCCGTCAAGGGCGAGGTCGCCAGGGCCGTCATCACCATCGTGGCAACCAGTGCCCGGAATCGTCGTGTCCGCATCATGTTGCACCTCGCCTCAATTCCGTGGGTCAGGCTGTCAGCCTGACGGTGGGTGACACCGGCAGGCTAACGGCCTGACCTACGAGGGACCTTGTGGAAAACCGGTGGTCATTGACTCGCGCTTCGGCCGCACTCGCCATCGCGGCGGCGCCAGGATGAACGCCGCCAGGACGGCCAGGCCGAAGGTGATGTAGCTCGCGGTGAAGACCCAGGGTTCGGCATCGAAAAAGATCAGCCGGTGCGCCCAGTAGCCGATGAAATCGCCGGGATATCCCTCCTGGCCACCCTGCTTGCGCAACTGGTTCTCCCAGCGGGTCAGCGGGCAGGTCATGCCGACTAACGCCTCGAGCACGACGAACCCGATCGCGGCCAGGTGCAGCGAGCGGAACCAGATGTTACGCACCCAGTCCCACCGGAACGCAATCCCGAGCAAGATGACCACCAGCCCGAGCACGACGAACAGGAAGAACGCCGCGTGCAGGACGACGATGAAGTCCGCGATCAGCCTGGCCCAGCGCATCGTGTCGTCCCCTCGTCGCCGCCATCCGGCAGGTCGGGCCCGCCGCGACGTTGCGGGGAGACCCCAGTCTAACCGTCGCGCGATCCTAGGTCACGGCCGAACGCACCGTCGGCGGCGCGGCAGATATGGACCTCTGGGACCAGGCCGGTCCGGCGGGCGTACTCGGTCCGGACGGACTCGGCGAACTCGTCGGCCCGGTCGGCCTGGACGAGGTTGACCGTGCAGCCCGCCCACCCGGCCCCCGAGAGCTTGCCCCCGAGGAAGCCCGGCGCGGTGGCTGCGGCCTCGACCATGGCGTCGAGCGCCGGCGAGCTATTCTCGAAATCGTCGCGGCTGGAGGCATGCGAGGCCGACATCAGCCGCCCGAACGCCGATACGTCGCCCGCCTTCAGCGCCTCGACGCCCTGGCGCACCCGCTGGTTCTCGCCCAGGACGTGCCGCGCCCGGCGGCGGCCGACCGGATCGAGCCCGTCCCAGTCGGCCTCGAGCTGCTCGAGCGGCACCCACGACAGCCGGAACTCGCCGCGGTGGGGGATCCGGTCGCGGTAGACGTCCACGATCCGCTCGCATTCCGCGCGGCGCTGATTATACATCCCGTCGGCCAGCCGGCGCGATGTCTTGGTGTCGCATACCACGATCGCCGGAGCCGGCTTGCCCAGCGGCAGGCGGTCGTGCACCAGGGTCTCGCAGTCGAGGAAAAGCGCGTGATCCTCGCGGCCGAACAGGCTGGAGAACTGGTCGAGCAGCCCCGAGCCGACGTCGACGAATTCATTCTCGGAGCGCCTGAGGGTCATGGCGAGCTCCATCCGGTGCAGGTCGCCGATGTCGTGGGTGAAGTCGGTCCCGGGACGGTTTGGCACCAGCCCGAGCTGGATCAAAAACCAGGCAACAGCAGCCTGGAGGCTCGCCGAACTGGAGAGCCCGGCGCCCAGCGGGACCTCGCCGGCGATCACGGCCTCGAAGCCCGACGCGATCGGGCCGGCCCAGCCGGACATCGCCCAGCAGACGCCGCGGGTGTAGCGCGTCCACGAGCCCTGCTCCGGTCGCTCGATGGCGTCGAGCGAGAACGCGTCGGCCTCGCCGAAGTTCGCCGAGGCAAACCGTGCCTCACGGCCGGGCGACCGGCGCCCCACAACGACCGTATCGCGATCGATGGCTGCGGCGATCACAAGCCCGCCGTTGTAGTCGGTGTGGTTGCCCAGCAGCTCGACGCGACCGGGGGCGCAGGCCCATCGCGACCGCCTCGCCCTCGAACTGCTCGTCGAAGGCGGTGCGGGCACGGTCCAGCAGGGCGTCGCCAGGCGCAGGCATCGCGGCATCTCCCCCACCGGAGTCGCCAGGGAAATGGAGATCACGAGCCGGGAGGGCCTCCCCGGTGAGGGCGAGGCACCATCCCAGACTCCTTAGCAACGCGGCGGGCCAGCCTTCGGCTCAGGCCAGCACCTTCTCGCTGGTCAGCGCCCTGGCGGCGTCGTGCAGCGTCCTGGCCTTGTCAGTCTTTTCCCAGGTGAACTCGGACTCGGAGCGGCCGAAGTGGCCGCCGCTGGCCGTCTTGCGATAGATCGGCCGACGGAGGTCCAGATGCTTGATGATGCCGGCCGGCGTGAGCGGGAAGGTCCGCCGTACCAGCTCGGCGATCATGGCGTCGGCGACCCCCGCGGTCCCGGTGCCCTGGGTGTCGACGTGGACGCTCACCGGCTCGGAGACGCCGATGGCATAGGCGAGCTGGATCTCGCAACGATCCGCCAGGCCGGCGGCCACGACGTTCTTGGCCACGTAGCGAGCCATGTAGGCGGCCGAGCGATCGACCTTCGTGGGGTCCTTGCCGCTGAAGGCGCCGCCGCCGTGACGGCCCATGCCGCCGTAGGTGTCGACGATGATCTTCCGGCCCGTCACCCCCGAGTCGCCGTGCGGGCCGCCGATCACGAACTTGCCCGTCGGGTTGATGTAGAACTTCAGCGAGTCGTCCATCAGCTCGCGGGGCAGCACCGGCAGGATCACCTGCTCGCGGATCGCCTCGACGATCTCGGCCTGCGATACGCCCGGCGCATGCTGGGTGGAGACCACGACCGTGTCGAGCCGCACCGGCGTGAAGCCGTCGTACTCGATCGTCACCTGACTCTTGGCATCGGGACGCAGCCACGGGATCGTGCCGTCCTGACGCAACTCGGTGATCCGGTTGATGATCCGGTGCGCCAGCGCGATCGGCAGCGGCATCAGCTCGGGCGTGTCGTTGCAGGCGAAGCCGAACATCATGCCCTGGTCGCCGGCGCCGATGTCCTTGCCTGTGGTGGAGTCCTCGTCGACGCCCATCGCGATGTCGGGCGACTGCTTGCCCAGCGCGACCATCACCGCACAGGTCGTCCCGTCGAAGCCCATCTCGCTCGACGTGTAGCCGATGTCGCGCACCACCTGGCGGACGATCGAGGGATAGTCGACCATCGCCGTGGTCGTGATCTCGCCGGCCAGGCAGACCAGGCCCGTGGTGAGCAGGGATTCGCAGGCGACCCGCGCGTACGGGTCCTTCTCGAGGATGGCGTCCAGGATGCCGTCGGAGATCTGATCGGCCATCTTGTCGGGATGGCCCATCGACACCGATTCGCTGGTGAACAGGTAGCGGTCGTGGTGCGACACGGAAGCAATTCTCCTTACGGTCGTTCGTCGATGTCCCGGTGCGTCGACGCGGTGACCCGGCGTCCCTGGAGTACCGGCGTCCTGGAGCGTCATTGGAGCATCCAAGTCTAGCAACAGCCGGCACGATTGTGAAGCGAAGCACGTCGCCCAATGCCTGCGTGCTTGTCTCAGGGAATATCGTACTCGCCGGTGCCGCCGTCGGTCTGCGGGCCGGGATGGTCGTCGGGCTCGGGACTCCGGGCCGGTGTCCCTGCCACCCTGGGCGTCGCGGTCGCGGCGATACCAGCTCCAGAGCAGTCGGTGGGTGGCGTAGTCGAGCAGCGCCTGCGAGCTGGGAAAGCTCGCAATCGGCCGGGTCGCCCAGGTCGAGCAGGGCTCGGGTGGACGGGGTGATGTAGGCATTGTCGGCGCGGCGCACAGGTCGGCCACGAACACCGGGAAGTTCTCGGCGGCCGACTGGCTCAGCCGGGCGCCCAGGTAGGCGTAGTTCATCTGGGTCTCGACCACGCGGAAGGCGACGCGAGGCTCGCGGCGGACGAGGATCACCTCGCCGACCGGGTCGCGGGGGATCCGCGTGGCTCGCGACTTGGCGCGGGGAACGCTCGGCTTCATCAGCGTGAGCGCACGGAACCCGGCCACGACCGTCGAGGACCAGCCGGGCGGCTGGACATTCCGCGAGACTCGTCCTCCGCCGAGATCCGACCGGCGCAGATCAGCTCGACGCGGTCCCAGGGCACCCAGTGCGTCGGCTCGCCCCGCAGCCCCTCGGTACGGAAGCCCTCGGAAAGGCAGGCCGCGCGGTGGACCGTTCGCGCCGGGGCGAGCTCGGGGAACAGGTCTGCCCGCCAGGCTTCCGCGGCGATCCTCAGGTCATACAGCCCGTCCAGGAGCAGCCGGACCTCGTTCTCCTGCAGTGGCCGGGGCCAGGCGCCCGGCATCCGGGCCAGCCAGAGCATCGCGTCGGTCGGGTGCATGCCGGTCACGCGGCAGAACAGGTCGCGCACCGGCTGCGGCTCCGCGATCGCCTCAAAGATCACCAGGCGGTACCGGACCGGCGTCGTGGACATGGTCGCTGCGGACTCCGCGGGCGGCTGATCAATCGACTGGGAGGTAGAGGCTGCAAGAGCCGGACCGATCAGCGGCCGCGCCGGCCGTTTGGCTTCCTTGGCCGCGGCTCGTCCTTCTTGCTGCCTTCGGGCGTCTCGGGGCGCTGCGGCAAGACGAAAAGCTCCGCGACCGCCACCGAGAAGCCCGGCAGCACATCGCCGCCATCCAGCACCATCGAAGCCGTCAGCCGGGTGACATGGTTCGGGCTGGTATAGACGTCGACCACTCGGGCTTTCGGCCGCACGAACCACACCAGCCTGACGCCCTTCTCGAAATACTCCCTGAGCTTGTCGTTCATCTCCCTGGCCGTATTGTTCCGGCTGATGACCTCGACGGCCAGGTCGGGGACGACCAGCGGAATCGGCTGGTCGGGGAACGCTCCGCCCGGCAGTCGGTCCCAGGAGATGAAGGAGACATCCGGAATCCGCACGAGATCGATGTCGAGTTGGAGGGTCCCGTCAGCGGGGCACGCCAGTCCCAGCGCATGCTGTGTGACGAACTCGCGGATGAGACGGAAGATCGTCCCGCCGATGTAGGCTTCCTCGAAACCCACCGTCTTCTCCACCAGGATGCCGTCAACCAGCTCATAGAGCCGGTTCTCGTGGTTGTTGAGCCGGTCAACGTCGGCGACCGTGGCGCAGCCCGGGGGCGGGTCCTGGCGGATGCGTTCGAACGCGATCGGGCCGAACTTGCGGTGGAGGTCGGCGACCGTCCAGACCTTGCGGGCCGGCTTGATGATGGCGGCGGGAGCGGCCATGGCGGTTTCCCTGGCGACCGTGGGCGGATGACCCAAGGCATTGGATCAACGCTATCCTATCACGGCCGACGAGACCCGCCAATCGATCGCGGGCGAGACCCCCGTCGTCAACCCGAGCGATCGGGGGCCTCCCGCACTGCCTGGCCGTCAACGGGGGTCAGCCGCCCACCGGCTGCGGGACCAGCGTCACCCGAAGCACGGCCCCCGTGGCGGTCGAGTTGCCGAAATTCGCCTGCTGGGCCAGGATCCCGCCGTACATGTAGCCCAGCGTCGTCGGCCGCCGGATCGCCTTCAGCTTCACGACGCCGTTGGGGAAATGCGGTACTCCGGCGGCAGCCATGTAATGCGACTCGGCTCCCATCAGGCCCGGGAGTTGCACGGGCATCACGTATTCCCGGTCGCTCCCCGTTGAGCCCTGCATCAGGTCGGTGATGGTGTTGATGAAGGGGATCCCGGGGTCTTCCTGGATCTGCCCGGTCGTCGGGAAGTAGTTGTACAGGCTGATGCCGCCCAGGAAGATCGTGTGCATCGACCGCGTGCGTGCGTCATAGATCGGGATCTGCGGGCTGGTGTGCTGGCTGAAATACTGCTGATACGACGAGACGCTGGTGCTGCCGTTCCGGTAGATCGTGATCGGCTGGCGAAAGACGGATTCCTCGGGTGAGAAGACTCCGCCGTAGGCCTCGAGCGCGGCCTGCCCGTTCGGCAGGATCACGGGGCTCATCATGAAGTCGCGGCGGTGGAAGTTGATCGGGTCGGTGATCGTCCGGTAGGCGGAGAGTCCCAGCGTCCGTCGGTTGTCAACGATCCGGAAGCTGCTGATCTGATCGGTGTAGTTCTGGACGAAGCTGCCCGAGGGCGAGGGCGAATAATCGCCGACGAAGCTCTGCCCCATGACCAGGTAGTCGCGGCCCCCCAGCGCGTCCATCTGGCCGCCGGTGACCTGGAGCCGCGGATCCTGCACCTGCCGTACCTGCGCGGCGATGTTGCCGCCGTGGACGACCGATCGGATCAGTCCCGGCACATTGATCGCCGACAGAGTGTCGAATGTCGTCAACACCTGGGTCGCCGAATCGACCCCATAACCCCCGACCATGTACAGCCGTTTGCCCTGCTGGAGCTCCTCCTGATTGGCCGAAGTCAGCGCGTCAATGACGGGCTGCGAGAGCTTGCTATCGCTCCATGGCCGACTCCAGACCCGGCCGTTGCGCGGGTTGATGACGATGATCGCAGTGTTCTGGTACTCCTGGGGGAAATTTTGTCCGGGCCCAAACCCGTGCAACCCGTTGGTGCGCCCTCCCAGGAAGAGCCACTTGCCGTCCCACTGCGCCGAGACCGCCGACTGCAGCGCCGGCGCATTCGGGATGGTCACCGGCGTGAGCCGCACCTGGAAAGGCACCTGCCCCGTGTTGACGACCGGACCGCCCGAGGCCGCGAGAGGCGCCGCAACCGCCGCGTGCCCCTGTACGGGTGGCTCGCCAACCGTCGTCGAAAGCAGTGTTCGCACCTCCAGCCCTTCGCAACATGGACCGAACCGTAACCTTGGACGCCGCTCCAATATCGAATCAAGCCCGCGGGGAGTTGCGAGCATCGCCGCCGACCTTTCTCTATTCTCTGGTGCTGAGCATCCAGCCCGGATCGGCAGTGATTGCTGCAAGTCGCACGACTGCCACATCAGGACAGAATACGTCAAGGTAAGAGGCGAAGCCAACCGGCTGATGCTTTTCTGAGCATAGAAAATGCGTCGAGACTGTTCGCACGGTCCTGCGGGTGTCTCGAGTCGCATTGACGCGATCTGGGTAAGGCATTAGATTCCGCCCGCGCCCGCACGGCCAGGAGGAATCTCGTGTGCCGCCGGACGATGGCTGATCGAGATGGCTTTGGAGCCGCGTCTAATGGGACGAAAGAGTCTTCCGGTGAGTGTCAACCGAGATCGGCCGGCCAGCCTGGGAATCTCGGGGCTCTGGCCCGTGTGGGCCGCGCTGGCCGTTGTCGTCTGGACGGCGTTCTCACCCGTGCTGAGGAACGGGTTCGTCGACTGGGACGACCGGGACTGGATCCTCGAGAATCAGGGCTACCGCGGACTGGGCTGGGATCAGATCGTCTACGCCTTCACGACGCTCAAGGGCGGCGTCTACCAGCCGCTAGGCTGGCTGCTCCAGGGATTCACATACGCGGCCTTCGGTCTCGATCCGTGGGGCTTCCACCTGCTGTCGCTCGGCTTCCACGTCGCAAACGTGCTGCTGTTGCACCTGCTGTGCGTTTCCCTGGTTGCCAGGTCGATGCCGGGTGACGCCCGTCGGCCGGGCCGCGGGCTGCCGTGGCTTTGTGCCATCCCGGTGGCGCTCTACGCGGTCCATCCCCTGCGGGTCGAGCCAGTCGCCTGGGCCTCGTGCCAGGCGTACCTGCCCAGCGTGACGCTTTCTCTGCTGGCGACCCTGGCCTACCTGCGGGCCTGCCAGCCGGACGGCCCGGTTCGCCGCGAATGGATGATCGGGTCCTCGCTGCTGATCGTGCTGGCCGTCCTGACGAAGGGCTCGGCCGTCGTGCTGCCGTTCGTCTTCCTCGTCCTCGACGCGTATCCGCTGGGGCGGATCGTTCAGGGTCGGCCGTGGTGGCCGTCGTTGCGCGGGCTCGTGATCGAGAAGGCTCCGATCCTCGTCTTCTGCCTGGTGTTCACCGGCGTGGCGGTCGTGGCCAAGTCGGTCGGGATCGACCCCGAGTCGACCACGCAGCCGGTGCTCGTCGGCCGGGTGGCCCAGGCCGGCTACGCGGCCTGGTTCTACCTGGCGAAGACGATCTATCCGTTTGGGATCACGGCGTTCTACCCCCGTCCCGAGGACGAGAACTTCCTGACGCCGCTGTTCGCAACCTGCGTGGTCGGGGCCTTCCTGTCCGTGGTAATGGCGCTCCGGCTGCGGCGGCGGTGGCCCTGGCTGGCCGCGGCCATGATGGGCTATCTGATAATCGCCTCGCCCTACCTGGGCCTACTGCGGGTCGGCATCCCGCTGGCGGCCGACCGGTACAGCTACGCCCCGTCGATGGCATGGGTCGTCCTCGCCTGCGCCGGGATCTGCCGGCTGGCGGTGGATCGATGGACGCGCCCGGCGCGGATCGGCGCGGCGGGTCTTGCAGTCGCCGCGGTCGGCGGGCTGATGGCGCTGGGATCGGCACAGTGCCGCGTCTGGGACGGCGACGAGCACCTGTGGAGCCAGGCGCTGGCGAACTCCCCGTGGAGCTCGCATCTTCACCAGCTCATGGGATCGACGTATGCCGAGGCGGGTGAGGTCGACCGCGCGATCGTCGAGCTCCGCGAGTCCGTGCGAATCCGCCCCGCTCACGCCGACGCCCTGAGCGACCTGGGTGCCGCGCTGGATCAGCGAGGCGAGACCGATGCGGCGATCGAGTGCCTGCGCGAGGCGCGTCGTTTGCGGCCGGATCATGCCAAGGTCAACCTGAATCTGGGTGGTGCCCTGGTCCACCAGGGGCAGATCGACGAGGCGATCGCGATCTATGACGAGGCGCTTCGGTCCCGGCCCGAGTTTCCGAACCTCCATTTCAACCGGGGCGTGGCCCTGCTGCATCGGCGGCGGGTCAACGAGGCCATCACCGCTCTCACTCGGGCCGTGGAGCTTCGGCCGGGATACGCCGAGGCGTTCGCCACTCTCGGCGGAGCGCTGGTACTTGAGAATCGACAGGACGAGGCCGTCGCGGCCTACCACCAGGCGCTCCGGCTGGACCCCGCGCAATCGTCGGCGCGGATCGGCCTGGGCCTGGCACTCGCCCGGCTGGGACGGCTGGGCGAGGCGGTCGCGCAGTTGGAGCAGGCCGCCACGCGCGACCCCCGGAATCCCGAGGTCCACCACGTCCTGGGTGCGGTCCTGGCCGCCGCACACCGGCCTCGCGAGGCCGCCGCCGAGTTCGAGGAGGTGCTGCGCCTGCGCCCCGACCACCCGCAGGCCCGCCTCGCGCTGGCGAAGGCCAGGGGCCATACCATGTAAGGATGTCGGTCCCGCAGCGCCGTCGGCCGCAAGCCAACCCGATCGATGGAGGTCGCCTCGTGACGTTCTTCACCATCGGCTACGGCGGACGCAGGCCCGACGAGTTCGTCGAGCTGCTCTCGGCGAACGCGGTCCGCACGGTCGTCAACGTCCGCATCCGGCCCGACCGCGCCAGCATGGGCGCCTACGTCCTGGCGAAATCGCCGGACAAGGGCATCGAGCGCCTGCTGTCGGACCGCGGGATCGCCTACCGATCGATCGTCGAGCTGGGCAACCTGTTTCGCGACCTGGAAGACTGGGGCCCAGTCTATCGCGAGTTCTTCGACCGCGCCGGCGACCTGCTCGTTCGCCGGCTGGAGGGAATCCCCGGGCCGTTCTGCCTGCTCTGCGCCGAGAAGCGGGTGAGCGAATGCCACCGGCTGGTCATCGCCGATTTCCTGGTGGCCCGCCGGGGCTGGAAAGTCGTACACATTGACAATAGTGCCGAGTTAGTTTAATATCGAACTACCATGGAAGCCGGACGCAAGACACGACTGCGGATCCTGAACAACCACGACATTCCCGTGGGCGATCCCGGCCACGCGGCGCTGATCAAGCTCATCCGCGTGTTCAACCGGTTGACGGCCCAGGCGACGCAGGTGACCCGGCGACACGGACTGCCGCTCCCGCACTTCGAGGTGCTGCTCTGCCTCAGTCACGGCGAGGGCATTAGTCAGCAGGACATGGCCGAGCGGCTGTTGCTGACGAAAGGGAACATCTGCGTGATGATGCAGAAGATGGAGGCCGCGGGCCTCATCGAGCGGCGATCCGACCCGGACGACCAGCGGTTCCACCGGATCTACATGACCGCCGCCGGCCGCGAGGCGCTCGGCACGATCCTGCCCGAGCACGCCGCCCAGACGGGTCGAGCGCTCAGGCGGTTAACCCCCGACGAGCAGAAGGTCCTTTACGAGTTGCTCTGCCGCATCGACGACACGTTCGACGAGGACGAATGAGCCTCTTTTTTTGAAATATCGTTCGATTTTTGACGGTTTGAAGGCGAACCATCCCTTTTCAGGAGGTCGAGATGCGACTGCTCCACGTTGATTCGAGTATCCTGGGTGCGAATTCGGCCAGTCGTTCGTTGACGGCCGAGGTGGTCGAGGCAGAGCGGCGGCGGTTGTCGGGCCTTGAGGTCGTCTATCGAGACCTGGCGGCCGAGCCGCTGGGTCACATCTCGGGCGAGCATCTCGGGGCGGCGGCACAGGGCGGCGAGGTCGTCCTACCGGCCGAATTGCAGCGTGACATCGCGCTGGGGCAGGCGGTGCTCGCCGAGTTCCTCGCCTCGGACATCATCGTCGTCGGCGCACCGATGTACAACTTCACGATCCCCAGCCAGCTCAAGTCGTGGATCGACCGCATCACGGTCGCCGGCCAGACTTTCCGCTACGGGCCGCGGGGCCCTGAAGGGCTCGCGGGGGGAAAAAGGTCATCATCGTCTCGACCCGGGGCGGCCGCTACGGCACCGAGACGCCGATGGCGACTTTCGACCACCAGGAGACTTACCTGCGAACCCTCTTCGGGTTCCTGGGCATCACCGAGATCACCGTCGTGCGTGCCGAGGGGTTGGCCATGAGCGACCACCGCGCCGCGTCGATCGACGCGGCCCGCTCGGCCGTCGCCGCCATGGCCTGACCACAGTCGGCCGCGATGCCCCATTCGTCATTCGCCCGATCCCGCCCGGGGCGGGATCGCGGCTTCTCGGAAAGAACAGTTGAATTCAAGGGCCGGTTATTCAATAATGACCGACTGCGCGGCGCCTGGAGCGGATCGTCCGGCGCCCCCTTCCGGCCGCTGTGCGGGAATGGTGTCTACTGAATCCAACGCATGAAACCAGTGAGTGATCGATGTCCGACGCAGTGAGGATACGGGTCGAGTCGCGCGACGCGCAGAAGAACAAGGGGACCGGGACCCGGGTGGCGCGTCGGCTGCGGAAGGGCGGGCGGATTCCCGCCGTCATCTATGGACACAAGCAGGCCGTCGTACCCGTGACGCTGAGCCGGGACGACGCAGCGCGGATGATCAAGACGCCGGGCCACCTGGCCGAGCTGGACCTCGACGGCACGACCGAGACCGTCCTGATCCGCGACGTCCAGTGGGACCACCTGGGCAAGGAGATCCTCCACCTGGATTTCGCCCGGGTCAACGCCGAGGAAATCATCGAGACCGAGGTGAACCTCGACATCCGGGGCCACGCCGCCGGGATTGCGAACGGCGGGATCGTCGAGCAGGTCGTGCACAGCCTGCGGATCAAGTGTCCGGCCGGGGCGATCCCCGACTCGATCAAGGTAGATATCAGCGACCTCCAGGTCGACCAGGGAATCCACGTCGGCGAGCTGAAGCTTCCGGCGAATGTCACCGTGGTGGACGCCGAGCCCGACCTTCTGCTGGTCCACGTGGTCACCCGCGCCGCCGAGCCCGAGCCGGCCGAGGGCGCCGACGGGAGCACCACGCAGCCCGAGGTCATCAAGCCCGAGCGCAAGGAAAAGGATAAGGAAGGTTGATCGGGCGACGTCGGCCTCGGCCCGACGATGCTGGACTTCCCGGGTCAGGACGTGTCGGCCTCCGCCGGCCCGCCCTGACGGGGACCCGGCCGACCGATTGGCGAGGCCGCGGGCGGATCGAGGACCCCGGCGTTGGCGACGTTGAAATTGGTGGTCGGCCTGGGCAACCCGGGCCCCAAGTACCAGGGCACGCGGCACAACGTCGGCTTCGAGGTCGTCGATCGCCTGGCAAGCGGCGGCTCTCCGGCGTCGTTCTCTCGCAAGTTTGACGGCCTGGTCGCCGAGACCGAGATCGACTTCCGCCGCGTGCTCTTGCTCAAGCCCGAGACGTTCATGAACCTCAGCGGGCGATCCGTCGCCCAGGCGCTGCGGTTCTACAAGATCGACCCGGCCGACCTGCTGGTCATCTGCGACGACCTGAGCCTGCCCCTGGCGAAGCTCCGGCTGCGGCCGGGCGGCTCGGACGGCGGCCAGAAGGGGCTGCGGGACATCGCCGCCCACCTGGGCACCGAGCAGTACCCCCGGCTTCGCCTGGGCATCGGCGAGCGCGGCGAGATCGACGCGGCCGATTACGTCCTGAGCCGGTTCCGCAGCACCGAACGAGCCGCGATGGACGACGCCCTGATCCTCGCCACCCAGGCCGTGGCGGTCTGGGTCACCCGGGGGATCGACGCGGCCATGAACAGCTTCAATTCCAAATGAAGTCGCCTGCCAAGTGAAGTAGCCTGCGAATTCTCGAATGAGCGAAACGACGACCGACCACGACCCAGGGAGGCGCCAAAGTGCCGGTATCCACCTACGAAGGCATGTTCCTGCTCGATAGCGCCAAGGCCGCCACGGCCTGGGACGACACCGTCAAGCACGTGCACGACATCCTGACCAAGCATGAATCCGAGATCGTCGCGTCTCGGCAGTGGGACGAGCGGCGGCTGGCCTACCCGATCGACGGCCACAAGAAGGGGACGTATCTCCTCACCTACTTCAAGACGGACGGGACCACCTCAAGGAGATCGTCGCCGACTGCCACCTCAGCGACGTGGTCCTCCGCGAGCTGGTGCTGAAGGTCCACCCCAAGCTGGCCGACCACCTGGTCACCCAGGCGATGACCTCCAACCCCAACGCCGACGCCGAGGGCGCGGGCGAGGACGATATGGACGAGCGGCCCCGCCGCCGTCGCCGCGACGATCGCGACTGATTCCTACCTCGCGTCAGGAGGCGTCGCGACAAACGCCCGACCCCCCGCACAGCCGGCACAGCTTGCGTAAACCGGACCATCCGACGGAGCCCCCACCGACCCAAGGGAGAAGCAGCCCGGTTTCTCTTGTCGATCGGTCCAGGATGTGTTAGCCTCGTACCGGGGAACAACCGTCTAGTATGTCGCCGGGGGCCGATCCGAACGGGTGGCAAGGGGCCGGGTGTACGGGCGTCAAGCGGGTCGCGCGGGCAGGTTGGGTTCGAGGGGGAGGTCGAGACGATGGCCGACTTGAACAAGGTGTTTCTGATGGGTCGCCTGACGTTCGACCCGGAGCTGCGGCGCACGCCCAGCGGGTCGGCGGTGACCGAATTGCGGCTGGCGACGACGCGGTCCTGGTCGGGCCGCGACGGCGAGCGCAAGGAGGAGACGCTGTTCATCGACGTGACGGTCTGGGAGCGCCAGGCCGAGACCTGCTGCCAGTATCTGAAGAAGGGTCGCGCGGTCCACGTCGAGGGCTCGCTGAAGATGGACTCGTGGGACGACAAGACCACGGGCGAGAAGCGAACGAAGATCAAGGTGCAGGCGGAGCGGGTACAGTTCCTCGACTCGCAGCGCGCCGACGGGACCGGCGGCTCCGGCGGCATGGCTGGCGATGATGAGATGGCCCCGCCCCCGCGCGAGTCGGGCAGCCGTCGCGGTTCGGCCGCGCCGATGCGCGGGCCTTCCGGCGGCTATGGCGAGCCCCGTGCGCCGATCAACGGCCCGACCCGCCCGTCCTATCCGGCCCCCGGCCCGCCGGCCCGTCGCACATGGACGATGATCGCGAGGACGACGACATCCCGTTCTGACCGCGATGCCGTCCGATCGACGGAGCGCCGGCGGACCCGGGCAGGACTCGGGCGCACAAACGCACCCCTTGGTCGGCGGCCCTCCTCCGGTTACGTTAAGAGTCTCCTTTTCGAAAATGAGGGCTTCTGGGGCCACGTGGGGCGGGCATTGACCACCAAACACCCTGACGACCCTCGACTTCGAACGACAAACCGCAAGACACTCAGGATTGAATCCCCCCGGCCAGACCAGCCCCGACAGGACGAGTGACTTCTCCGCGTCCCGTGCGACGCGACGGATGGCCCAGCCGAATCAGGAAACGAGCGGATCCATGGCGAACACGACCGAGACCAAGACGCCCAAGGCCAAGAGCGGGAAAGCCAAGGGCCGGGCATCGTCCAGCAGCAAGGCGGCCGAGGCGGCCAGGGCCAAGGGTGCCAAGGACGGGGCCGCCGCGGCAGCCGGGCGTCGAGCGTCGGCAGAATCATCCGATCCGCGCCAAGCACGGCCACATCCAGCTCATCCTGACCCAGACGATGCCCTACCTCGGCCAGGCCGGCGACCTGGTGAAGGTCAAGCCGGGCTTCGCACGCAACTACCTGGTCCCCCAGGGCCTGGCCACGTTCGCGACCCAGACGAACCTGCGGATGGTCGAAAAGCACCGCCAGCGGCTCAAGGAGCTGGAAGAGGCCCGCCGCGCCGACCTCCAGAACCTGTCCGCCCAGATCGCCCAGCGCTCGCTGACGATCGAGGCCAACGCCAACGCCGAGGGGCACCTCTACGGCTCGGTCAACGCCGAGCAGATCGCGGCGGCCCTGCGCGGCGAGGGCTTCCCCATCGATCCCGAGAACGTCCGGATCGAAGGGCCCCTCAAGGAGCTGGGCCTCTACTCGATCAAGCTCCACCTCGCCCAGGACATCGACAGCGAGGTCAAGCTCTGGGTCGTGCCGACCCACACCGACGAGACGGCCGGCTGAGTCCGACCACCGTCGAACTGCCATCACCGGCCTCTCTCACCGCCCACGGCGTCTCGAGCCCGCGTGCTCGGGACGCAGGGGATCGGTGGACCCGGAAAGCACGGAAAGCACGGAAAAACCCGGGTAGGTCCGACGGCCGCCGCCCATCGGCCCGCCACCTTTCCGTGTGTTCCGTGCTTTCTGCATTCAACGAGCCGAGTCCGAGGGACCGGGTCCTGGTCTTCCCGCAGCCCGAACCTCCCGGGTGCCAGGAACCGCCGGATGGTCGTGAAGGTGCGGCTCGACAAAATGCCCTCCTTGTGATACAAACGTTCATCAGAGCGACGAGGGGTTTCCGCGGGGTATCCTGGATTGGCGGGGTGGATCGGCCGAAAGGAAGAGAAGGGTTCGACCCGGCGAAGGATGATGGGGGAGCCGAGAGATGATTGCCGAGCGTGTCCGCGGGGCCGAGGGAGCGGAGCGGGTCTCCCGTGCGAGTCGAGCTTACGAACGAGGCGATAGCCACGGAGCTTGACGAGCCATGGCGGCGGGATATCACGGTCCGGGCAATGGCAAGGGGAACTACAACGGCAACGGGTCCGGGCCGGCCGCCGCAGCCCGGACTCGTCCGCGCTGGGGGATCGCCTGCCGCCGCAGAACCTCGAGGCCGAGCGAGGCGTGCTGGGCAGCGTGCTGCTGCGACAACGACGTCCTGCACGAGATCGTGCCGATCCTGTCCGTCTCGGACTTCTATCGCGACGTGCACCAGACGATCTACCAGGCGATCCGCGACATGTACGACCTGGGCAAGGGGATCGACGCGATCACCCTGGCCGACGAGCTGATCCGCCGCGACCAGTTCGAGAAGATCGGCGGCGACGAGACGCTGACCGAGATCGTCGACAGCCGTCCCCACGCGGCCAACGCCAAGTATTACGCCGGGATCGTGCGCGAGAAGTCGATCTGCCGCCAGTTGATCGACAGCGCCACCGAGATCATCCGCGACGGCTATTCCAACCAGTACACCGCACAGCAACTGCTGGAAGTCGGCCGAGCGGAAGGTCTTCGCGATCGCCGAGGAGCAGATCCAGGGCGACACGTTCGAGCTCAAGGACGTGATCGCCCAGGCGATGAACAACATCGCCGGGCGGGCCGAGTCGGGCGGCCACGCGGTGACCGGGGTCGCGTCGGGACTGATCGACCTGGACGACATCACCGGCGGTTTCCAGCCGGGTCAGCTCGTGGTCCTGGCCGCTCGGCCGAGCATGGGCAAGACGGCGATGGCGCTGAATATCTGCGACTTCGCGGCGATGGAGCGGAAGACCGCGGTGCTGTGCGTGAGCCTCGAGATGGGCCACCTCGAGATCGCCGAGCGGCTGCTCTGCGCCCGGTCGCGGATCGACGGCTACAAGCTTCGGACCGGCATGGGCATCGGCAACCGCGAGATGACGCAGCTCGCCAAGGCGTTCGGCGAGCTGAGCAAGGGCGCGCCGATCTTCATCGACGATACGCCGGCCCGCAACATGCTCCAGATCACCGCCTCGGCGCGTCGGCTGAAGCTTCGCAGCAAGATCGGCCTGATCGTGTTCGATTACATCCAGCTCGTTCGACTCCGAGGACTCGCGCGACAGCCGGCAGGAGCAGATCGCCAAGATCAGCCGACGGCTCAAGACCCTGGCCCGCGAGCTGGAGGTCCCCGTCATCGCGCTCTCGCAGCTCAACCGTGCCGTCGAGAGCCGCGAGGACCGCCGGCCGAGGATGGCCGACCTCCGCGAGAGCGGTGCCATCGAGCAGGATGCCGACATCGTCCTCCTTCTCCACCGGCCCGATTACTACGACGCCAACGACCAGCCCGGTACCGCCGAGCTGATCGTCGCCAAGAACCGAAACGGCCGGACCGAGACCGTGAAGCTGACCTTCCTCAAGAACTTCATGCGGTTCGACAACCTCGCCACGGTCGCCGAGCCGATGGACGCGGGCGATAGCCCGTTCTGAGCGAGACGCCGAGAAGGGAAGAGCTGTCGCCTGGAGTGCGGGGCGTCGTCAACCCGGCGGCCAGGGCTCACCTCGAGCGATCCACGGTGGCCGGGGCTCCGGCTCCGCCAGCAGGTACGGGCCCAGGGCCGCGCGGATGGCCGCGGGGTCCAGCGGGCGGCCGCGTGCGGGCAGGTCCAGGATCGCCGCAACGTCATAGAGCTCGCGCTGGGCGAGCAGCAGCCGGCCGGTGGATGCCGGGATGAAGATGTGGCCGAACGCCGCACGGATGCCTTCCTGGCCGATGCCATACCGCCGCGCGACCGGCTCGGCCAGGTCGAGTCGGCGCAGGTAGTTCCGCTGCCATTCGACCCGGTAAGAGATCAACAGGTCGGCCCTCATGGTCTGGAGGCGAGCGATCTTGAACTGCTCGTGCTCCGAGGCGAGCAGGGGGGGCAGGTCCCCCGAATCATCGCGTCGACCCGCGGCCGGTTGAGGACGACGAGCGCGAGCGATCAGCACGGCCAGGCCCAGCGCGGCGGCGCGTGTCGGCCGCGTCGGCCGGCCGGGGACCCGGCGCCCCACGGAATCCAGCGGCCCCGACCACCAGCCGATGGCGAAGATCACCGCGCCGACGTGCGGGATCACGTCGTACCAGGGTACGATGGCGTAGGGGCTGATGCGTGCGCAGGCTGTGATACTCGAAGTAACCGCGGAAGGTCCACTCGAGCAGGTAGCAGCCCAGCACGATCGCCAGGCCGGCGCACTCGAGCGGGTTGAACGCAAACGACGGCCACCGGACCCGCCGAGTCTTCGCGGCGGTCGAGTCTGGCTCCGCCCGATCGAACCGCCATCGACGGCTCGCCCAGAACAACAGCAGGCCGAGCGTCAACACGATCCCCTGGATCGGGGTGGTCTCGGCGCCGAGGCCGAGGTTGGCGAGGACCAGGTTTTCGGGGATCGCCTGCGCCGTGGTGATGGCCCCCTGCACGGGATTCATCGCCTGGCGGACCGTGCGGCCGTGGAAGCTCACGGTGCTATCCATCGGCCGCGCGGCCGTCGCGAACATCAGGCCGACGGCCGCGACCGTCGCAACGAACGGGATCACGGCGGCGATCCGGCATCGGCGGCGGCCGTCGAGCCACAGGTAGACCGCCGTCACCGGGCCGGCGAGGTGACCGGCCGACCAGAAGCCCCCGGCCAGCATCGCGCTCAGGGCCGCGAGGAGCAGGGCGGTCGGTCGACCACTTCGCCGATACGACTGCGCGTACCAGAGCGCGGCCAGGATGCCGAAGATCGCCCACAGCGGCTGGCCGCCGGAGTACCAGGTCGCCGGGGTCAGCATCAGCGACGTCGTCCCCACCAGGGCTGACGCCGCGAGGCCCGCGCCCGTCCGCCTGGTCTCGCGTGCGACCAAGAGTCCCGCCAGGATCATGACGGCGACGAGGACACCGTACGCGGCCGTCGCCAGCACGGCCGGCAGCCTCTGGAGGTTCCCCGCGGAGGCTACCAGCGCCCACGTCGTCAGCCGCCAGGCCGGTATGATGTGGGTGTTGTGCGGCACCATCAGGTTGGCGAGCGTCCGGTCCCAGGTCCGCGAGGCCGCGATGTACGCCACGTCGTCGCTGAAGAGCATGTAATACTCGCGTGGAGACCGCTCGATGTGACCGCGACGCCGGGGCGCGTAGGTCGCCGGATCGTAGAACAGGATTGCGGGAGCCGTGACGATCCACAGCAAGACGAGGATCAGCCCGGTCCGGCTCGCGGGTTTACTGAGGAAGCTCAGGGCCCGCGCGAGCAGTTCCGCCAGGTCCTCCCGCAGCAGATAACCGGCCAGCCCGAGCCCGGCCGCGACGAACAGCCCGAGGCCAAGCATCGGGTCGACCGCGTAGACTCCCACGACGATCGCCGCGACCGCGACCACGCCCAGGAGATTCGTGATCGAGAACCGCATTCGGCTCATCGCCGGTCGTCCTTAGGTGATGGGGATGGCGAGCGGATCGGGCTCGGGGGAAGGTCGAGCAGGTCGGCGGGGTCGAACCCCGGCATCCGCATCGGCATCCCGGGGACGGCGGCGGGCGCCACGGCCCGCAGGATCGTCGCCTCGGGAAGAGGGTTGCCAGCCCGGGCGGAGCGCTCGAGCCGGTCGAGGTCGGCAAGCGCCCGGCGCTGCGACCGCGCTTGCCGGTCGAGCTCATCGGGCGTGTGCCGTGTCGGCCGACGCGGCGAGTCCAGCTCGAGGGCGCCGCCATCTCATCGTACTCGAAGACCAGGCGCACGGCGCGCGGCACCTGGAGCGCGAGGATCACCACGACGAAGAGCCCCAGGGCCAGCAGCTCGCGACGATCGGGAGGCAGCAGAGCCCGCGGCGGCGGGGACGGCAGCCGGCCGGCGCACCAGCCCGCGACGAACAGCACGGCGCCCAGCTCGGCCATGGCGTCGTACCAGCCCAGCGGGCGCAGGCTGTCGAAACCGCTCTCAGTCCCTCGCGCGGCGAAGACCAGGCCGAACGTCGTGACCACCAGCGCCGCACCCGCCGCTTCCAGACAGTTCAGTCGCGGCCGCGCCGAACCGTCGCCCGGCATCCCTCGGCGACGGGACCATGCCCAGAGCCCGGCGATGGCGGCCGTGAAGAGGAGTGCCTGGACGGGCGTGGTCGCGGCGTCGAGGCCCAGGTTGTTCAGCACAAGGGCCTCGCAGATCGCCTGGGCCGAGTGCGCCACGACGGCGTCGACCACGAGCACCCCGCCCAGCGGCCGCGAGGCCACGTGCGAGGCCGGCGCGAAGCCGCTTCCCACGCTCAGCCAGATCGTCGCGGCCACCGCCGGCGAGACGGCCGCAATCAGGATCGCGGCGCGGCGGCATTCGCGACGCCCGTCGACCCACAGATACGCGAAGCCGACCGGACCGGCCGCATATCCGGCCGACCAGATCAGCGGGGCCGCCGTCGCCGCGAGGACGCCTCCGCCCAGCCGCCACCAGCCGCCCCGCACCCGCCACGCCTGGAGCGCCGCCAGCATGATCACCACCGCAGCCCCCGCTGCCATCGCCTGACCGGCCGCGTACCAGAGGAGCGTCGGACCCAGGACGCTGCTCAGCCCCACCGCCGCCATCGCGGCGAGCCCGTGGGCCACCCGCCCCGTTTCCGTCGCCACCACGTGGCCGGTCGCCGCGGTCGCCACCACCAGGGTCGCGTACGAGGCCAGCGCCAGCACCGTCGGCAACGACTCGAGCGAACCCGACAGCCGGGCCAGCAGGTGCGTCTCCAGCAGGTACAGCGGCGCGACATGCCCGTGATACGGGGTCAGCAAGTGCGCCCGCAGCGCCCCGGGCGTCCGGCTCCAGGCGAGATAGACGAAGTCATCCGACTTGAGGAAGAATGCTCGCAGCGGCACCTCCCACAGCCAGAGCGGCGCGGCGCAGAGGATCAGGCCGATCAGGAGCGAGGCCGCCCAGGCCGCCCGGCCACGCGGCCACCTCTCGCCCGGTCCATGAAGCATGCGCAGTCCTCGAGTTGCATCCGTCCGTGCGGTTGAAACGGGGGTCCGCTCGGACCTCTCCCGAAGAGCCTATCCCAGCCAGTTGACGAATTCGAGGCCGATCCGGGTCCGTCCGGCCCCGGCGCACCGGCCCGGACCGGGCTCTCCCCTTGCGATACGTGAACGCTCGGCTATAGTGGCAGGACGACACCCATTGGCCAGGCCTCCAGGGGGAATGACGACGATGAGCCAGCGGAAGCTGCGGGTGGGGATGGTGGGCGGCGGCGGGCCCTCGAACTTCTTCGGCGCCCCGCACCGCCGCGGAATCCTGATGGACAACTCGGCCGAGCTCACCGCCGGGGCGCTCCGCAGCAAGCCCGAGGAGTCGATCGCCTCGGCTCGCGAGCTGTACATGCCCCGCGGATACCCCGACTGGCAGGCGATGATCAAGGCCGAGTCGGCGCTGCCCGAATCCGAGCGGATCGACTACATCACCATCGTCACGCCGAATGACGCGCACTTCGGCCCCGCCGACGCGGCCGCGGCCGCGGGCATCGGCGTGCTCTGCGAGAAGCCGCTGACGACCACCCTGGACGAGGCCCGTCGACTGCACGCCACCGTCCGTTCCAAGGATACGCCGTTCGTGGTCGCCTACACATACACAGGCTTTCCCATGGTGATGCTGGCCCGCGAGCTGGTGCGGGGCGGCGAGATCGGCGAGGTCCGCAAGGTCGAGGCCTGGTATCCCCAGGGATGGCTGGCCACCAAGCTCGAGGCCGACAACCAGAAGCAGGCCGCGTGGCGGGTCGATCCGGCCAAGGCGGGCGGGTCCGGGTGTGGCGGCGACATCGGCACGCATGCGTATGAGTTCGTCCGGTTCGTCGCCGGCCTGTCCGCGACGAGGCTCCGCGCCCGTCTCAAGACCTTCGTCCCCGGGCGGGCGCTCGACGACGACTTCACCGTCCTGGCCGACCTCAACAACGGCGCGATTGCCACCATCACGGCCTCGCAGGTGACCATCGGCGCCCAGAATGACAACGGCTTCCGGATCATCGGCACCACCGGGACGCTCGAGTGGTCGATGACCGACCCCCTGAACCTCAAGCACTATGCCGGCGGCCAGCCGCTGCGGATCTACCGGCAGGGCGCCGAGTATGGGTACTTCCCCGCCTCGGTGAAGCCCTACCTTCGGCTCCCGTCCGGCCATCCCGAGGGTTTCCACGAGGCCCTGGCCAACCTGCACCGGACGCTCGAATGGACCATTCGCGGGCGGCGCGGCGAGCAGGTGCCCGAGCCCTTCGAGCACCCCGGCATCGCCGACGGCGTCGCCGGCATGGCCTTCATCGAGGCGGCCGTCGCCAGTTCTCGTCAGGACGGCGAATGGGTCGAGGTGCCGAAGGTGGGGTAGGACCAGCGATCCGGGGCGAGGGGCAACGGGCGGTCGTCGTGCCCCCCTCTGCCATTTCCGAGGAGCATCGCGGTGAAAGAGCCTCTGGTCCGATTCAGCGTCGCGATCGGGGGCGAGCTGCTGCGGAAGTTCGACCAGTATCGCGAGGTGCACCGCTACCCCAACCGCAGCGAGGCGGTGCGCGGCCTGATGCGCGCGGCCCTCATCGAGGAAGTCATCGCCGACGACGCCAGCGAGGCCATGGGCGTCGTCACCCTGATCTACGACCACCACGTCGCCCGGATCGCACGGCGGCTGACCGACCTCCAGCACCATCATCTCGACCGGGTCGTCACGACGACGCACGTCCATCTCGACGAGCACCGCTGTCTCGAGGTGATCCTCCTTCGTGGCCCCGCCGCGAGATCCGCGACCTGGCCAACGACCTGATCGGCACGAAAGGGGTCGAGACGGGGCGGCTCGTCCTCGCCCCGGCGTTGCCCGTCCCCGATCGCGACGGCGGGGGCGCGACGGGGCATCACGATCACGATCACGTTCATGATCACGCTCACGTTCATGGCCACGGGCACGGGCACCGCCATCGGCACGAGGGCGAGCAGGAGTGACGCTCCGACGGGCCGCGGTCAGCCGCCCGCCTCGAGCAGCCACAGGGCGATCGGGAGCGCCTTGTCGAACGGCGGGTCGAACGCGCGACGATTCCAGGGCGGCCGCGATCCGGCGGGCCGGGTCGAGCTCCGGGGCCTCGACGAGCCTCGGCAGGCGGCAGACCTCGGCGGACGCGGAGTCGATCCGGACGGCCGACGAGTCGAGCGTCGGACGGGCCAGGCGAAACACCTCGGAGCCCTGGCCGGCGGGCCCCTCGGCGGTGAGCGTCACGTCCATCAGCCGAGGGCCGGCCGTCGCGCCCGACCGGGTCGTGATCCGGATGGCGATCGGGCCACGCGGGCCGTCGAAGATGGCGCTGAGCATCGTCCCGTCCGGTCCGTGGCCGAGGTCCGGCCGGCCTCGCTGCTTCCAGCCGAGCTGACCGGCCAGCCAGGCCGCGAGCCACGCGGCGACCCTTGGCGTGCGGCTGGCTTCTTGCGAGATGGCCGTGACGTTGACGGCCCGGATGCGACCGAGCGCGTCGCCCGAACAGGAGGGGTCGAAGAACTGCGCGATCAGCTCGCGCCACCGCGCCAGCCCGAACCACGCGGCGTCGCGGCTGAACGGGCAGACCGAGGGATCCAGCCCCAGCCGGAGTGCGCCGACCTCGGCCTCGGGGTCGGGCAGGTCGAGGACCAGCCGCGAGCACTCGCCGGCCAGGTCGCGGAAGAGTTGCTCGTGCGGCCGGGGATCGCCGGTCCACCAGAGGATCATCGGCAGCTCGGCCTCGAGCAGCGGCCGGACGGCGCCCGGGACCAGGTCGATGGCATTCGGCCCGGCACGGAGCACGATCCGCTCGGAGCAGACCTGCGGCATTCCCGGCGCGGGCAGATGGCAGAGTGCCGAGACCTCGGCGGTGATCCGGCGCTCGGGGTCCTCCGACCCCCGCAGCACGATCGCTCGGCAGGGGAACCGCGCGATGACTGTCTCGAGCACCCCGCAGAGCGGCTCACAGTCCCCGGCGAGACTCTCGACCACGAGGTTCGCCAGCGCGATCCGCGTGACGTTCGGGTTCTCAATCTCCGGTCCGCCCGCCTCCTCGGCCGCGGGGCCCCACAGCTTGTTCAGCTCGGTCTCGACCCGGGCCAGGTCGACCGGGATTCCCTGTCCGGCCAGGAACGAGTCGGTCATCGCGTCGGGCATCGGTGGGGTCTCCATCAACGAGGGCCGGGCGGCTCGCCCGCCCAGTAACCGTTTACTCGCGTCAGCCTTTCGATCATACCACGCGCGGTCGGCCCGCGGAGACTCGCGGGTCGTCGCTCGTTCCGCCATGGACCTCGATTTCCGACGCGCGATCCGTTACAACGGTCGCGGCGGTTGACAGGTCCTCTCCACTCGATCCCCGCTCGTCGGGAACGGGATGCAAGCCGATGTCCCATCCAGCAGGCCAGGTGACCCGTCGGCCGCCCAGCCCGACCCCGAGCCAGGGCTCGAGCGTCTCGACGGTCGGCGGCCTCATCGCACTCGTCTTCGTCGTGGCCATGGTACTGTCCCTGATGCGAAGCGGGAGCGAACACATGTTGACCACCGTGGCGATCCTGTTCCTCTGCACCGTCGGGGTCCCGTGGATCACCGGTCCGCTGCGGCTCAAGGCTTCGCAATGGATTGGCCTCGACGTTCATTTCGATCCGTTCGACCCCGAGAGCGAGGAGGTCCCCCCGGGCGCCCGCGATGCCATTCTCGGGCTCGTGCCCCGGCTGGAGGCGGTCGGGTTCCACACACTCGGCCACTACCGGCTCGAGCGGTCCGCGCCGAACATCACGGCATTCGTCACCCTGCTGGAGAACCGCCAGGGCCGGCAGACGGCCCGGATCCTCACCACGGTCGTGCAGAACTCGCCGAACCCTGTGTACATGGGCGGCGTCCCCACCCTCATCTTCCTCACCAACTTCGGCGACGGGTCGAGGCTGGTTACCAGCAACAACCTGCTTCAGCGCCTCCAGCCGTCGTTGTCGCGGATGCGACGCGGCTCGATGTCGTTTCCGTGGATCCGCGACCCGTTCCGGCTGTACGCGATCCACGAGGCGTGCGTGGCCTTCCATGCGCCCGACGGCATCCGGGTCGCGCCATCGCTCAGCGACCCGGTGGCGCACTTGAAAGAGACCCGCGACGAGGAGCTGGCTCATTTCGTCGAGACGGGATATTTCTATGTGGATGAATCCCTCGGGCAATACCGGCTGACCTGGAAGGGGGCGATGCTGTCGGGCTGGAAGCTACTCTGGCCGCTCAAGCCGATCCGGCAGTCGCTTCGCCATCGCGCGGCCCGGCGGATTCTCCGCGAGGTCGAGATGAATCAGCCGGCCTCATCCGCCTGATAGCCCTGCACGAGCAGGCGCCGCGGTATAGATCGCCCGGGCGGCCTCGGTTACAACTCAGGTCGCCTCCTCTCCGACTCATTCCACCATCCCCAGGCCACCGGATCGACCATCATGTCCACTCGGACGACGCCCTCCGCAAGCCCGTCCGAAGCCCGGCGTCGCAGGACGATCGGCGATTTGATGGCGATCGTGGGGGTCGTGGCCCTTTACGCCTGGCTCCTCCGCGTCCTGGTGTCCGGAGAGCCGACTCTCATCCCGTTGCTCCTGATGCTCCTGAGCGTGATGACCCATGCACTTTTCGGGGCGTCCTTGAGAACCAGGCGGAGCTACTGGCACGGGGACAATCCGAGTTACGAGCGGATCGACCCTTGCTCCGACCAGGTCCCCCCGCAGGTGGCCGAGGACATTGTCACAACGGTCCCGAGGATGGAGGCTCTGGGCTTCCGCTCACTCGGCTCCTTCCGGAACGCCGATTCCGTGCCAAACGTGACCCTGTACGTCTCGCTCTTCGCGAACACCAGTTCGCGACGGACCGCCCAGCGGATCACCACGATCGTCGGGGTGGGACCACCGCAGGAACCGCAGCCCTACCTCGCCATCTTGACCGACTTCACCGACGGGACCTGTCTGATCACGGACAATAGCGAGGGCTCGCTCATTTGCCCGCCGCGATTCTTCCGCAGGGGATCGATGTCTTTCTCACGGGCCACCGGCCTGCGGCGATTATTCGAGATCCACGAGGCCAGCGCCGCACATTATGCGGCCGAGGGCGTCCCTTGCGAGCCGAGGACCGAGGACCCTGCGGAATACTTGCGGGCCGATCAGCAGCGAATGCTCGCCAGGATCGCCGAGGCCGGGTTCTTCCAACACGACGCGGCGCGACCGGTCTACCATCTCACCTGGAAGGGAGCCCTCCTCGTAACCTGGAAACATAAGTGGCCCATCAAGCCGATCCGGCAGATGGTCGGTCGCCGCCGGGCCCGCCGCCTCCTCCGCGAGCTCGGCCTGGATTGGTCCACGGGATCCACTTGAGGCGGGACAACCGCCTCACAGTCGCCGCCACCGCGCGCCGTCGCGGGCGATCAGCTCGTCGGCCTCGTGCGGGCCCCAGCTTCCGGCCGAGTATTCGACCGGGCGGGGCGCATCGGGACGGTTCCAGGCGTCGAGGATCGTCGTGATGAACCTCCAGGCGCTCTCGACCTCGTCGGTGCGGGTGAACAGCGACTGATCGCCGAGCATGACGTCCAGCAGCAGCCGCTCGTAGGCTTCCGGCGGCGGGACGGCGAACGCGGTGCCATAGCGGAAGTCCATCCGGACCTCCTGGAGCCGCCGACGCGATCCGGGGACCTTGGCCTGGAAGCTCAGGCTGGCTCCCTCGTTGGGCTGGATCCGCAGCACCAGTTGATTGGTCCCGGTCTGGCCGTCGGCCTCGGGCTCGAAGAGTTGCGTCGGCGGGCGGCGGAACAGGATCGCGATCTCGGTGGCGCGCTTCGGCAGCCGCTTGCCCGTGCGGAGGAAGAACGGCACTCCCGCCCACCGCCAGTTGTTGAGCTCGAGCCGGATCGCCACATAGGTGTCGGTCCGCGAGTTGGGTGCGACCCCTTTTTCCTGGAGGTAGCCAGGCCCCTCGTCGCCATGGATCGAGCCGGCCGTGTACTGCGCGCGGACCACGTTGCGATGGACGTCCTCCGGCCCCCAGCGGGGCAGCGACTGGAGAACCTTGACCTTCTCATTCCGGACCGCGTCTGCCGAGAGGTCCACGGGCGGCTCCATGGCCACCAGCGACAGGAGCTGCATCATGTGATTCTGCACCATGTCGCGGATCGTGCCGGCGGTGTCGTAGTAGGCCCCCCGGCCGCCGGCCATCCCGACCTCCTCGGCCACCGTCACCTGAACCGAGTGCACATAGCGGCGGTCCCAGATCGGCTCGAAGATCGTGTTGCCGAACCGCAGGGCCAGGATGTTCTGGACGGTCTCCTTGCCGAGGTAGTGGTCGATCCGGTAGACCTGGCTCTCGTCGAGGACGTGCGAGACCTCGAGGTTCAGCGCGCGGGCACTTTCAAGGTCATGGCCGAACGGCTTCTCGATGACGACGCGGCTCCATGGGTTCGCCTGCTGCCAGGGATAGATCAGGTCGGCGGCGCCCAGGTGCTCGATGATCGTGGCGAAGAACTCGGGGGCGACGGCGAGGTAGAAGATCCGGTTGCCGCGCGTGCCGTGCGTCCTGTCGAGCTCCTCGAGCTTCTGCCGCAGCTTGAGGAAAGCGGCGGGGTCGTCGAAGGTCCCCGGCGAGAAGGACAGCCGGCTGGCGAACTGCGGCCAGAGCTCGGCGAACTCGGGGCCTCCGACCTCCTTGGCCAGGGACTTCTGGTACTCGGCCCGCAGGTCGTCGTCGGTCCAGTCGCGGCGTGCGAAGCCGACGATCGCACACTCCGACGGCAGGTTGCCGCCCTGCGCCAGGCGGAACAGCGCCGGGACCAGCTTGCGGTGCGCCAGGTCGCCGGTCGCGCCGAACAGCACGATGGTGCACGGCTCGGGGACGCGCGTCCGCGGCAGCGCCTGCCGCAACGGATTGATCTCGGTCGGGATCGTCGGCTCCGACATCCGCCTCGTCCTCCCAGCTCGGCCGCCCGGGTCCCCGGCGGGCTGCCCTGTGTCGCGGGCACCGCGCCCGATCGGGACCGAAGACCGTGCCGACACTATACCGAGCCGATGCGAGCCGTCACAACCTCGGCCAGCCAGTTGAACAGCAGCAGTGCAATGAGCACAACGGCCGCGAGGGTCTGCCAGCCGATCGGGATCGGCGGCCTGCCGGGACGTCGAATCGCCAGCACCCGGTAAGGGACCTGGAGCACAATCACGGCCGCCATCACGGCCGCCGAGTCGGTGGGAACGCCAGGATGACCGCCAGTCCCCCGCGGCCAGATGGACGATCGACCGGGTCAGACCGCATCCCGGGCAGCTCCAGCCGAAGAGGGCACGCGAGGCACACGTGTGCGGCAAGGGACGATGGGTGAGCCCGCGGAACGCGACCCGTCCGCCCGGGACCTCGACCATCGCGAAGGCCAGCACGATGACCAGGGCGCTGATCGCCAGGACCGTGCGGTGGTGGCGGGCCTCGACGAGCCCCTCGTGCCCGAGGTCGGTCCCGGGCGGGTCGGATCGTCGGCCGTCGTCGGCCTCGGTCGCACGGTCGTCGGCGGGCCATTCCGGAGCGTTCCACCGGGGAGGGACATCCGAGCGCACTTCGCCGGGGACCTGCCCGGCTGGCGGGAGCACCGACTCGTCGGCGGGCCGTCGATCGCCGGGCATGGCCGGGGCTCACAGGGGGCAGCGGAAGACCGTCTTGCAACGCGGGCAACGCAACTGTTTGCCGGCAACCTCGGGACGCCAGCGGGCCATCGAGCCGCAGTTCGGGCAGGCGAACCGCCGCTCGGTCGCCACCGCGGCGGGCTCCTCGGGCCGAAGCTCGGCCGGGGCATGCCGAGCGTTCCCCTCGGCGGACTCCGGTGCGAGCGGCGGAGGGAGCGGTGGCGGAGCGGCCGGCATCCTCGGCGCCGGGGCGGCGGGCGATGTCGCGACGGCCCCGGGGTCGTCGGGCATCATGCTCACCGGGTCCAGCGGCAGCTCTTCGAGGTGCTGGTCGACCCACCGCGCCGCCTCCCCGTTGAGTGGGCTCTTGGTGTTGTAGCTCTGGTACGCGATCATCTCGCCGATCCGCGCCACGATCGACCACAGGGGCTCGCCGGGGCTCCAGTGGTCGCCGATGCAGATCGCGTGCGGCGCGATGTTGGGGTGGAAGATCGGGGTCAGCATCCGGCACTGCGGCGGCATCCTGGGATAGCTCAGCGGCAGCGTGATCTCGACCATGTGGCTCTTGACCATCGCCAGGTCTTCGTCGCTCTGCCGGAGGCTGCGGATTCGGTACTCGAGTTGATAGCGCTCGGGCGGGGTGCCCTCGGCCTGGATCAGTTGCAGGCGCGGGTGCCGGTTGACATAGTCCCGCATCTTCTCATAGTCGGCCTGAAGCCGCCTGAGCCGGACGGTGCTCATCGTCGGTGCGATCCTCCCGCGGCTGCCTGTGCGAATCGTCGATGCATCGCGTCCTCCTCTAATGGTGCCGCGGCGGCGCCTCGGGGCTCACGGGTGCTTTAGGGACGGATGCGGCGCTCGCGGTCTTCTCGCCGAGGTCGGCCAGTTGCGGCGGCGCCAGGTCCGCCAGCGTGTCGAGCGTGATGGCGAAGCCAATCCCCTCGGAGACGCTCTTGTCGTGCGTCCAGGTGTTGATCCCCAGGCAGTAACCATCCTTGTCGTACAGGCCGCCGCCGCTGTTGCCCGGGTTGATCGCGGCCTGCATCTGGATGACCCGGACCCTCCGCGAGTCGAGCTGGACGTTGCGGAACTGCGAGATCACGCCCTGCGTGTGGCTCCAGCCCAGGTCGTGCGGGTTGCCGATGGCGAAGACCATCTCGCCCACCCGCATCGGCCGCCCCTTCTGCCACAGTGCGGCCTGCGCCATCGAGGTCTCCGAGCACGGCACGCGCATCAGGGCCAGGTCGAGCTGGCCGGGTGCCATCCAGACGACTCGGCCCTCGTGGTCGGGCTGGCCGAGGATGCGGACATTCAG
The DNA here is from genome assembly GCA_963771445.1 of uncultured Planctomycetota bacterium. Classification (GTDB taxonomy): domain Bacteria; phylum Planctomycetota; class Planctomycetia; order Isosphaerales; family Isosphaeraceae; genus JAKAUH01. The sequence continues at coordinate 1,302,942 of CAVYTQ010000014.1, forward strand.
GACGCCGACACCCGCCAGTGTCTCGGCGCTGCCGTCGTAGTCCGACTCGTGCCGGTCGTCGACGACGTGGCGATTGGTGACGACCAGGGCGTCGCCGCCATCGATCCGCAGGATCACCCCCGAGCCGATCACCTTGCCGCCCAGGAGCCCCCAGCCTTTCTGCCGCTCGATCAGCACGTTGGCCCGCATGGCGCGCTGCAATGGCGGGTCGAGGTCGCGGATGCTCGCCAGGTCCGGCGGCGGCTGGGTGAAGAGGCGGTCGGCGCCCAGGGCGCCCCAGGGCACCCTCGAGAACAGGAAGCCCCAACCACCCGCCGCGACGAGGCCGATCATCATACCGGCCACGGCGAACCCGATCCCGCGGCGACGGCCCGAGCGGATGCTCCCCAGCGCCAGCAGGCCGAAGAAGATGCCGGGCAGGGCGGGCACGCCGCCCATGGGGATGCCCAGCAGCGAGCAGATGAACGAGGCGATGCGCCAGCCGGCTGACCTTGACCCGGTTGGGCATCAGGTCGGGGCGATTGCGGAGCCGGCCGTCGGGCCCGACCGAGATGACTCCGGCGGCCGCGCGGTGGGGCAGGCCGGCGCCGGCGAGCGGGATGGCACGGTCGAGCTCGGCCGCGGTGATCATGAGCACGGGCTCGGACCGCTCGCGAACCAGCTCGGGCCGACGCGCCGGCGCGCAGCTATATGAGCCGCAGCCGCCCCGCGTGTCCCAGCATTCCTGGTGGTGCACGGTCCCGCACGTGCGGCAGACGACCACCGCGTCGCCCGCGGCGATGTCGACGGCACAGTGGGGGCAGCCCGCGCCCGCCTCGCGCGCCGAGGCGGTCTGAGGTCTTCCGTCCGACCCGACCAAGAGCCCCTCCCTCTGCTTGATTTCGCCCGTCCGACCGGCGGTCGTCGATCACTGCGAGAACAGAAAGAAACCTGCCAGCAAGATTGAATATAAGGCCGAGATGCCGATCGCGGAATACCCCATGACCAGGTAGGCCGGCCCGCGCGGGCGATCATCTCGCGCTTGAGGAGCACGAAGATGGGCGCGATCACCACGACCAGAGGCGCCGGGCAGCCGAGGATGCTGAGGATGAAGAGGGTGGTAACGGCCGTGCGGATCGACTGGAGCCGCTCTTCCTTGACGACCCGCCGGTGCAGGTCCTTGAGGCTGAGCGGGTCAACGGTGTCGAAATCCGTCCCGCAGTATCGGCACCGCAGGGCGATGGCCTTGATCGACTCGCCGCAGGCGGGGCACTTCTTGGTGTCGCCCCAGGCGGAGAGCGGCGCCTCGACGGCCGCCTTCTCGGCCTTGGGTGCGTTGTCGCAGCCGTAGGTCGCGCACCCGCCGACGTCGGTCCAGCACTCGCGGTGGTGCACCTGCTCGCAGAGCGGGCAGACCATGACCGGCTCGTCGGGGCCGACACCTGTCTGGCAGATCGGGCAGGTGGCCCCCTCGAGGTGGGGCCCGGTCAGCGGCGACGTTACGATCGGTGCCGCGACGACGGCCGGGCGGGGCACATTCAGCTCGGACTTGCACCGCGGGCATCGGACGGACAGCCCGGCGGCCGACTCCGGCACGCGAACCCGGGCGCCGCAATCGCACGAGACAACGGCTGGCATCGACGGGCAGTCCTCCACCTCGACGGGGTGTCCTGTTCCAGCATAACAGCGCCTCGACCACCCCGGGAACAGCCCGCACGCGTCGAACGCTCGAACGGTGCATCCGTCCGCGCTCGCCCGTCCATGCTTGAATGAAGCGGGGGTGTTCCGGGTCCCCCGGTCCGGGACTCCTCCGTCCCGGCGCCCGGCCGGGCGCACATCCGCGATGGAGAGGACGGTCTTCGGTTCAGCCCTCGACCTGGGCCGGGCGATCCGGCCGCATGGAATGGGCCATCCTTACCGCTCAAGACCTCGAATTCAGTGCACTGTGCTCGCCTGACGACATGGTATCAAGTACTTTCGGCAACCGCCTCCCAGGACGATCTCGCAGGGACCAGGAGGGAGATTGTGTGCATGCATTTGATGTTCCAGGGCCCCCAAAACCCCCTGTACCCCCTGTGCTCTCTTCTCTCCCCCTACTAACAGGATGTATCAGGTTTGCAAAAACTGAAATGCACCTATCGGCAAAGCGGGGTATTTTCTTGACGCAAGTCCTTCGGCCAGAAGCAGAAAAAATATTTGGCAATTTCATAAAGTTTTCCGGCGCGGCGGCGGTTTCCGTGATTCGGTTCATATTTGGCCGGTTGTTTGCAATATGGCGTGAGTCTCATAAGCTGCTCTTGGCGAGGCGGAGAGTCTCAAGACGGGCCATTTGGCCCGCTCGGGAGAGCTGTCGGCCCGGGCCGATGTCGGTCACGCTTCCGCCTGCACGGTCCGGCCCGCCCGACCGGATCGGCGTCAGGCGGAAGCATGACCGACGTGGGAGTCGGTCCGGGCCGGCGGCGGCGTGGGGAGACCCGCGCCGAACCGCGAACCGCCGGTCAGGCCGGAGTCCTCGTTCGGCGAGCCATGACGCGGCCCCGGTCGGCGATGAACTCGGGGCTTCTGCCATCTGCGTCCATCTGCGTCATCTGCGGACGATTCCCGTCTCGGCGGCCTCCCATGGGGGCATTCGATGGGGTACACGAGGTCAATGGGACCGGGAGGATTGTCCGCAGATGACGCAGTTGGACGCAGATCCGGACGGGACGAGGTCGGGAGCCGATGCCTTCCGGACTCGGCCCGGAAGCGACGGGGAAAAGCCCCTGGACCTACGGGATGAGACCCTTCAATTCGTACCATTGTTGTCTGGTCGATGGTACGGCAGAGCATCGCAACGATAGGCGGCGAGAAAACGGATGAGGTGGCACCCTGGCAGGAGCGCAGGAGTGGTCTCTTCGCTGGGCTATGTGCCGGGCTTGGAGGGGCTGCCGTCGTCGGTATGACGATCGTCAATGGTACGATCCCCGATCAAGACGTCCGATACATACCCGGAACCATCGTCGGGGTGAGTTTGATCCTTGGCCCCGTCGCGGGCGTTGTCTGGCATGCGGCCTACTGGTTGTATGATCGGTTGACAAGCCAGCGACATCGCAGCGACCGATGAGGTCCGCCAGCACAGAGCCCGGCGAGATCGACAGCCGGAGACCGAAGCGGCCATCCTCGGTGTGTTCCGACAGGTTGCTGATGGACGGGATCTTCGGGGAGGTGTCCCCGGGAGACACGCCGCTCACCGCCATGGTGACCGCGATGTTCGCCGACGGGAAATTTCTCGGGGAGGAGGACACGACAGCCGAGTCCGTCGCCACGATCTGGGAGCGCGGCAAGACTGGCCGATCTGGTTAGCGGCCCGGGCGATCTCAGTCGGGGGCGCGTTCTCGGGCGACGGGGCGGTAGGCGCGGATGGTCCCGCCGCGCAGTCCGGCGAGGTCGATCGTCCAGCGCCGGACGGTCAGGTTGGCATCGCCGCCGCCGGCGTCGCCGGCGTTCTGGTGGAGGATGACAAGGGTCGGCCGAGTGCCCCGCTTCCTCACCCGCTCGACGATCGCCGTGTGATGGGGGAAGGAGAGGGTCTGCGTGAGGACCGCCCCGTCGCCTCGGGTGCTTCGGCGGACGATGACGGCGTTGTCGAACTGGAGGATGTCGCCGGGGTGGACGTCCGCCAACGATGCTCGCTCGTCGCCCCAGCCGGCCCGGGCCGAGCGCGGGCCAGGGCGGCGGGCGCCGGCGTCGCGGAGCGCCTCGACGGCGAGCGCCGTGCACTGGCCGTCGCCGACGGTCTGCCCCAGCTTCGACCGTGCGAACGCGACGAGCCTTTCGCCCAGGTCCGAGGGGGGATCGCTCGCGAGCATCAACCCGACCAGGATGAGGAACATGGCGGCGCTCGGTCGGTCCGGGGGTTGCGTGGCGTGCGACTCGGGCGGTGCCGACGCGCGACGGTCTGGTTGACGGGTCGCGTGGTGGTGCCGACGCCGTTGGATTATACTCGGATCCGTCCGTACGAGCGCGAAAGCCGACAGGGCAAGACTCGCCGCGCCGCGCGGTGTCGCACCGGAGTCGAGGCATCCGGGGGAGGTCCCGCCGATGGATAAAGATCACAAGAGGTTGACGGGTTTCCTGGTCGGGATGGGCGTGCAGGACGTGGAGCACACCGACAAGTCGTACCTGGCGCACCTGATCGCGGTCTATCGCGATCTCGAGGAGCGTGGCTATTCGACCGACGTCTGCCGGGCGGGAATGTTCCACTCGATTTACGGGACCGAGAAGTTCCAGGGTTTCACCCTGCCGCTGTCGCGTCGCGGCGAGGTGCGCGAGCTGATCGGCGACCGGGCGGAGCGGTTGGCCTATCTGAATTGCGCGATGGACCGTGCGTCCTTCGACCGCGCCGTAAAGGAGGGGGCAGAACCTTACCGGATCGTCAACCGGCTGAGCGGCGACGAGGTCGCGCTCTCGGCGGCCGATTTCGACGACCTCTGCCGCGTGCACCTGTTCGACTGGCTCGAGCAGGTCCCGCGGTCGCATGAGTGGGACTACCGCCGCGACTCGTACCGGCGGATGGCCGACCGGCTGGGCCCGGATGCGGTCGCCGCTTTCTTGCGGACATACGCCATCGAGGAGACGGCCGAGCACGCGATCAGGGGCTGAGAGCGGACGGGGCGGGCCTTCGGGGCCTGCGCCCTACTCGCCGCGGAGCATGCCCCAGAAGCCCCGGCAGGTCTGGGCGAGGCCGCCGAGGATCAGGCCGTGGAAGACCATGAACTTCCCCTGGCCCGTGTTGTCCGTGGACGGGTTGGCGTAGGAGAAGGCGGTCAGGCCCGCGCCGATGACCAGGACGACCACGCCGATGCCCAGGTCGCGGGGCCATGAAGACGAGCCGGAGCCGGCGGTCGCGGTCTTGCGGCGCTTCTTCGATTTGGACTTCGAGCCGCCGCGCTTCAGCTTCGCGTCGAAGACCTCGCCGCAGTAGCGGCACTTGACGGCCGATTCGAGGATGGTCTCGCCGCACATCGGGCAGGGCTTACTGGGCTCGGATGCGGCGGATGCGGCGTGGTCGGGCTCGGCGAGCTGATACGGGTCGTCGCCGACGTCGTCGAACGGGTTGAAGCCCGCGGCAGGCTGGGGCTCCGGCTGCGCACGAGGGCGGGCCGGGGCGGCGGCGCGGGATCCGGTGGCCGGCGCGGCGGCGTGCGCCGCGGCACGCGCCGGGGGGTCGGGAAGGATCGCCACCACCTCGGCCTCGACGATCTGGTCATCGCGGGGCCGTACGGCCGGCCGGCGAGGTGCGGAGGACCGCGCGGGGCAGGTCACCCGGGTGGCACAGACGGGGCACTTGCGGGTCCGGCCGACCCCGTCCGGCCGAGCCTTGAGGGTCTTTCCGCAGCCTGAGCAAGGGAAAGTAATCTTCATGGTCGGGCTCAGCTTCTCCCTTCCAGCGAGTTCCGGTGTCGCACGTGCGAGGGGAGCGATCGAGGCGATGCTCCTCAGTCATAACGCGGGAGCGGCCGATCTTGCCAGTTCGCGCTCAGGAAGTTTGAAAGACCGCGCTCAGGATGCCCACCCAGAAGAGGCCGGAGATGAACGAGAGCAGCAGCATCTTCCAGCCCTTGGGCTTGCCCTGGATCATCCAGGCGATCCCCGCGACGCAGCCGATCCAGCCGAAGGCCACGGCGACGACGAAATCGGCGGCCGTGAGGCCCTCCTCGCCCGAGGCCCGTCCGGAGTAGGATTTTGCGATCGACTCGTCGAAGACCTCGCCGCAGAAGCGGCATTTGGCGGCGCCGACGACGATCATCTCGCCGCACATCGGGCAGGGGCGCCGGGCCTCTGCCGGCGGGGCCGGCGTGGGGCCGGGGCCGGCGACCGCGTAGGGGGGCGAGGACGACGCTTCCAGGCCCACGAGCGGCGTCGGCTCGGCGGTCAGGAATTCCGGCTCGCCGGAGGCCGGATCGATCAGCTCGGCGTCGAGGATCGGCTCGGGACACGTCACCGCCGTGCCGCAGCCGGGACAGCGCGATGCCTTGCCCACCGCGTCGTCGGGGGCCTTCAGCTTCTTCCCGCAACGCGGGCAGACGAACGAGATCGGCATTCAACCCTCCACGAAGCCCATCGATCGCGGAAACCGCCCACTCCGCCGGGTGGGCACCTCTCGTCACGACATCGATTGAAAGAGTGTGTGACAAAGGTTCGTAGGGTGGGTCGAACGCCGCAGGCGTGAGGCCCACCGGTTCGGCGAGGGGCCACCGGTCCGGCGGAGAAGAACGGTGGGCCTCGCTTCGCTCGACCCACCCTACGGGCCTTCTGAGAGTCGTCAAGGTGACTGAAGTCGTCCATTGATGTTGGGTGGTCATGGTAATGTGAATCCGGCGACCTCGCCGACGGCCATTGTGCACCCGGCTCTCCTGGCCTGCGCGGTGCTCAGGAGTAGCCGCGTGCCTTCATCTCGTTCGACGCACGCTGGTACACCACGAGCGGGATGATCAGGTTCAGGCAAGGCACGATCGTGAGGATGGCCAGGATGACCCCCAGGACCGTGTTGTAGAACTTCGATGCGAGCATGAACGTGTAGGCGAGCACACCGACCGCTCCCGCCAGCACCACGGCTGCGGCGATGAGGGCGAACAGGCCTGTCGATGGGTCGGGATTGCCCTGGTTATTCCGCCTTAGGAACACGAGCGTGACGTTGCCGGCGATCTCGACGAGCAGTGAGATCATGAGGTTACGCTGCTGCGACGGGACCGACTTGAATTTCCCCTTCTTGCCGCCCTTGCCGCTCTTGGCGGCCTTCTTGACGGCGGGGTCGAAGATCTCGCCGCAGAAGCGGCATTTGGCGGCGTCGGCGACGATCATCTCGCCGCACATGGGGCAGGGACGCCGGGCCTCGGCGGCGGGTGCCCTGGCCTCCGTCGCCCCGGGAGACACGCCGTAGGGTGCGGGGTCGCCGAGGTCGCCGAAGATGTCCGGGCCTCCCGGTGCGGCCTCGACCAGCTCGGCCTCGTACACGGGCTCGGGGCAGGTGACCCGCGAGCCGCAGCCCGGACAGGTCGACGACTTGCCCACGGCGCTGTCCGGGGCCTTGAGGTTCTTGCCGCATTTCGGGCAGGCGAACGAGATCGGCATCGACGTACCCCCTCATGCTGACGGACCGACGGCACCCCGTCCCACATCGTTCCGGGGAGGCCGGGATTCAGAGGTCCTCGGCGAGGTCCGGCGCCTCGCCGTCGGCAGGATCGTATTCCAGCGCGCGTTGATAAACCAGCAGGTCGACCAGCAGGCCGATGCAAGGCACGAGTCCGAGTGCCGCCACGACCACGCTCGGCGCCGCGGAAACCCGCCGGGCTTCGGCCGCACGCCGTCGATTAGCGGCTCTCCTTGAGGTCGAAGATCAGCACCGTCTTGCCGAGGACGATCTGGTCGCCGGCGTGCAGGACCTGCCGGTGGACGGGGATTCCATTGACGTACGTGCCGTCGGCCGATTTCAGGTCCTCGATCTCGTAGCGGCCGCCGCGGTCGTGGATCAGGGCATGCCGGGGCTCGATCGCCTCGTCCTTGAACAGGTAGATGTCGGCCTTGGGCGAGCTGCCGAGCACGGTCGGGTTGCGGAAGACGACGAACTGCTTGCCCGCGAGCGGGCCGGCCTTCATCATCAGCCAGGCCGACTTGGTCCACTGCTCGACGATGCCGACCAACAGGCCGACGAACAGGCCGATGATGGTCAGGCCGATGCCACGGCTGAGCCAGCCGTCGCGGATCGTCCCTGGACGAAGATCAGGTAGATCGGGTCGAAGAGCATGCCGCCACAAAGCCCGCCGAGCACGCCGCCGAGCAGGCCGTTGACGATGATCTTGGGCTCACGAAGCGCGATGCCCTGGCCGAGGCCCGCCGGGATCGCGGCGACCGCCCAGGCCGCCGCCCGCCCCATGATGAAGATCGCCAGGCCGATGCCGCTGGTCGGCATCATCTGCATCTGGCCGTTGCCCGCCATCGTGGCCGCCACCCTCCCCATGATCGCGAAGATGAGGCCGGCGGGGATCAGGCAGACAGCTCCGCCCAGGAACCCGACCGCCAGGCTGACCGAGCCGCAGATCAGGGCGCGCTCGAGGTTGCGGCACATGATCCCCTCGGCCGCGCCCAGGAACAGGCCCGCGAAGCCCGCGACGGCGGGGAAGAGCAAGATGCCGACCCAGAGCGTTCGCTCCTGGCCCTCGTTCATGAACGGCTCGATCATCATCCAGGCCACCATCGCCCCCAGGCCGCTGGCGAGGCTCAGGTAGAAGTAGCTCGAGTAGAGGAAGCGGAGGATCCACGGCTGCGGCCGGACCTCGGGCATGGCCCGATTCACCATCTCCTGCTCGTCGAGGAAGGCGTCGACCGCGGGTGCGAAGAGGTCGTCGGCGGACAGACGGATCGGTTCCTGCGGGCTCGGCGGGGGCATGGGCCGGAATCTCCTGTCAATCGGCTGGGTTCCTGTCGGGTCGGGGGCGGCGGACGGGTCGGGGCGTCTGCTCGGGCCGGATTTCGGTGGGCGGCGGAGACAGCTCGCTCGGTCGGCAGTCATCCGGCATTCCGGATCGGGAATCCGAGGGCTCGCGTCCGGGTCTTCGCGGGATCTCAGGATCTCTTCGGCTCGCCGCCGGCCGCGGGTGGCGGTGGCGACGGGGCCGGTGTCGGGGCGGTGGCCGGCTCGGACCTGGCCGGCTCGGACTTCTTCTCCACGGCGTCCGCTGGGCGGGACGGGTCGCGGCGAGCCGCCTCCTCGCGCCGGGCCATGTCGAGCAGGTGCAGGAGCGCGCGCTCGTCGTCCGGCGAGTTGGCGTACCGCTCCTTGATGGCGGCGGTCCGCTGCGACGCCAGGGCCAGCCGCGATCGGAGGAAATCGTACGCGCCGCTGCCCGGCTTGATGGGGTGCTGGGCTTCGGCGAGCATGGCCTCCAGCGCCGGCCCGGTACCCGACAGCTCGTCCTGGAGCCGTTCGAGTTCGCCGCCCAGTCCCAGCCGCAGCACCGAGCCCACGGCGTTGCTGCGGACCTCGGCCTCGACCCACCCCTGACGCTCCCAGGCGGCGACCATCATGGCCAGGAAGTAGCCGACCAGGAAGACGGTACCATAGATCATGAGGCGCGTCGCGGACGGATGCAAGCCATCGTGGCCGCCTCCCGCGACGGTTCCCGGTGTCGCCGAGGAGCCGGCGGAGCCCATGCGGGCCGGCGGGACGACTCGGCCTCGGCGGCCGTGATGAGCCGGTTTCCCGCCCAGAAATGATCGGCGAGCGTGGGCTTGCCGGCCTGCCAGATGAAGACGCCCTCGACGTTCCGCACCGGGTCGATCACGTGCGCCACCTGGCCGGGTCCCGAGAAGAAGTGTTCCTGGATGAACCGGTCGCGGTCGGACAGGAAGATGCCGAAATCCGGGTGGGTGTGATACCAGCCGACGATCTTCTTGTCGGCGAACCGCGAGTCCATCTCGGCATTGATCTTCGCCCAGGTCTGGTGGGTGAAGGTGACCTCGGCGAACTTGGTCGTGGCCCCCTCGCCGCGGATCGAGTCGACGATCGCGGCGAACGGCCCGGATTCGTCGCGGTGCCAGGTGCCGACCAGCACGCCGCAGATCTCGACGGAGGTGTCCTCGCGGGCGTGCTTCCAGAGCGCGGCATGCACTCGGGGGTGAAGTAGACGCGGAACGCCTCGTTGCGTCCGCCGGGGAAGATGCCGTCGGGCAGTTCCTCGCGCTCCAGCCATCGGACGTCGATGTCGCTCATGAGACGGATTCCAGGGGGCCCAGGACCGAGGCGCGATCGCCGCCGAGCTCGTACGCCCGCCGCTCCCAGCCGGCGCGGCCGACCAGGACGTCCCAGGGGGGGATGCCGATCGCCTCGAGGGTCATGTCGAGGATCTCGGGGCGACGGCCGTCGATGGTGTGGAACATCGACGGCGTCCGGTGCCGGCCGCAGCGCGGGCACCGGCCCTGCTCCTCGGTGACCCGGCCGAGCGAGGCGAACACCGGCTCTTCGTCGCCGCACGCCTCGCAGCGGAGCGAGCCCAGCAGGTCGCGGCCGGTCTCGAGGACGGCCTCGGCGCCGAGGTCCGAGCGGACCCGCTCGAGCAGGTCGCCGACGCGGGTCGTCGGCGGCGCCGCCGTGTCGAGGACCGCGACGGGCTCGTCGGCGTCGTGCGAGGGGCAGTCGTCCTTGCGGGTGTAGCTGACCAGGTAGCTCTGGTGGTGCGTGCCGTCGAAGACGAAGCCCTGGCCGGCGATGACGTCGAGCCCGTGCAGGTACTTCACGGCCTCCTGCACCTGGATGCCGGCGATGATCGAGGCGGTGGTGGGCGTGGTGGGGACCTTGCCCTGCTCCATCTCGCCGCGTGAGAGCAGGGCGCAGCTCCGGCGGGCCTCGAGCATCTTCCAGTCGTTCTCGCCCATGGTGCATTCGTAACAGGGGCCGGTGGCCGGGTCGAAGACGCGGGCGACGCCGTCGAGCCGCTCGATGGCGCCGTCGATCCAGACCTTGCCGGCCCGGGCGGCGGCCTGGTTGATCGCCACGCGGGCCTCGCGGTTGTCCAGCCCGCCGAGGATGACGTCGGCCCACCGGTAGACGCCCAGCCCCAGGTCGTAGACCACGTTGCCGGTGAACGGCGCGGACGCGCATCCCGGGGTAGATCTCGACGGCCCGCTCGGCGGCGACCTCGGCCTTGGGGCGGCCGCAGTCGCGCTCGCGGAACAGGATCGAGCGCGACAGGTTGGAGTTCTCGACGTGGTCGCGGTCGGCCACGAACACCTGGCCGACGCCCAGGAGGGCCAGGTCCTTGAGGATCTCGTTGCCCAGCGCCCCGGCGCCGATGACCAGGACGCGCGCCGAGGCCAGCCGCTGCTGGTCCCACCAGCCGATCAGGCGGAAGCGGGCGAAGCGGTCGTCGTCATCGTCGCCGGCCGCGGACGTCGGTATCGGCCGATGCGGATCACATCGCTCAAGGTCGCGGTCCTCCGGTGGGTCGTCCTTTCGGTCGATCCTCGCGGCCGGCCGAAAGGCGAGCCTCTCGACTCAACCGGCGGTGATCTCCGGCTGGAGCCGCAGGACGTCGCCGCTGTGGACGTCGGCCGAGGCGAGCGTCTGGTCGTCGAGCAACTGCCGGCCGCTGGCCTTGTGGTGGAACTTGTAGCTCATCAACTGGCCGTCGGGGCTGTACCGGGGCAGGTTCATCCGGTCGACCAGCACGGCGATGACGCGGTTCACCGGGGCGTCGGACGGCAGCTCGACGAGCTGCTTCTTGTTGCCGGTCGCGTCCCAGACCTCGATCGTCAGCGTATTCATGGGTCCGCCGCATTCCTGAAGGGGGGTCGGCCCGTGCCCGGGGCCCGGCGGCCTCGCCGGGGCGGCGTCGGGCCCCGCGTCGAGACATCTGTAGGATGCGCGGGGAGTCCATCGGTTACAAGACCAGACCCCGCCCGATCGGGCACGCGTCCTCCCGCGGGCCTTTCGGCGGCGAGACGACTTGCCCGACGGCGGCGGGTCGACTTAAGATCGAGGGGACGGGACGCCGCGGCCGCCGACGGCCCACGTGCCGGCGGGGCGTCGCTCGATCCGATCGAACTCATCACGCTCAATCATCGATCCGGAGATTCTCCAACATGTTACGGTGGGTGATCCTGGTCGTGGCCGTGGTCTCGATGACCGCCGTGGCGACCCTAGCTGTCCAGTACCTGCCGGACCCCGAGGACACCTCGAAGTTCGTCGCCGCCATCCCGACCGGGCCCCAGCCCAAGGTGGTCATCGACGAGGACCTGATTTTCGACTTCGGCAAGATGTCCCAGCATGACCAGGGATCGCACACCTGGCTGATCAAGAACGAGGGCGAGGTTGACCTCGACCTGTGGATCGCCGGCCAGCCGACGTGCTCGTGCACGATCGCCAAGCTCGAGGGGGGCAAGAAGGCCACCATCAAGCCGGGCGTCGCCACCACCATCGACCTGTCGTGGAACACCAAGGAGTTCCACGACGATTACTCGCAGGGGGCGTCGTTCGGGACCAACGATCCCCGCATGCCGACCTTCAGCCTGAACGTCAAGGGTAAGGTCTATCCGCCCGTGGTCGTCATGCCGCCCGAGATGATCCAGTTCCCCCGGATCTCCAACGAGGAGTCGCACCACGCCAAGTTCGCGGTGTACTCGGAGGAACGACCCGGGCTGAAGGTGCTGAAGGTGACGTCGTCGAAGCCCGACCTGATCGTCGCGCAGACCCGCGAGCTGACGGCCGACGAGGTGAAGCAGCTCAAGATCACGCGGGGCACCATGGTGATGGTCGAGGTCAAGCCCGGGATGCCGCTGGGGCTTTTCCACGAGGAGCTGGTCATCCACACCGATCACCCCAAGCAGCCCCAGACCCGGATGTCGGTCGGCGGCCTGACCTACGGCCCGATCAGCATGACGCCCGAGCGGGTGCGGCTGTCGAATGTGAATGCCCAGAAGGCGCCGCCAAGGACATCCTGATGACGGTCCGCGGCGGCAAGGAGACCCACTTCGAGGTCGTGGCGAAGCCCGAGAAGATCGAGGTCGCCATCCACCGGGATGATGCGACCGACCCCAAGGGCCGCTATCGGCTGACGGTCACGGTCCCGCCCGGGACGGCGCCCGGCGAGGTCGAGGGGACCATCGTGCTCAAGACAGACCACCAGTATGCTCGCGAGCTGAAGATCCCGGTGACGATCCTGATCTCGCGCTCCGGGGCCGGCTGATCGCCATCCCGGCCGACCCATCCGGAGGGCTCGCCCATGACTCGCATGATCTGCCTGTCGGCCTGCACGGTGATCGTGCTGGCCGGGGCCGCGGCGTTCGTCTATCAGATGCTGCCCGAGGCGGTCCCCGAGCCGACGATCGAGCTGCATCGTCGCGAGGGGCCCGCGCCGAAGGTCGAGGTCCCCGACGACCTGAGCTTCAACTTCGGCACCCTGCCGCTGGAGGGAAAGGGCTCGCATACCTGGGAGTTCAAGAACGTCGGCCTGGGCACGCTGGAGGTCTGGCTGGAGGAGTCGACCTGCTCGTGCACCGTCGCCAAGCTCAAGGAGCCGGGCACCGGGCCGAAGAAGAAGATCAACGTGGCACCGGGCGAAACCACGCCGATCGAGGTGTCGTGGGAGGCGCACCGATGGGGCCGGTTCGGCCATTCGGCCACGCTGGGGACGAACGACCCCGATCGGGCTGTGGTGGTCCTCACGGTCTTCGGGCTGATCCTCGCGCCGGTGGAGGTGTTGCCGGCGGAGTCGCTGTCGTTCCCGGACATCTCGAACGAGGAGCCGCACCGCACCAGCCTGTCGGTCCTCTCGCCCGACATGGCCGGGATGAAGCTGACCCGGCTCACGACCTCGCGGCCCGACCTGATCACGGCCGAGTCGCGGGCGATGTCCGCCGACGAGCTGAAGAGCCGGCATGTCCAGTCCGGCTACGAGGTCACCGTGACCATCAAGCCGGGCCTGCCCCTGGGGCGGTTGGTCGAGGAGATGGTGATCGTCACGGATCATCCGAGTCGGCCGACGGTCAAGGTTGCGATCGCCGGGAATGCGGTCGGGCCGATCACGGCGATCCCGTCACGATTGCAGATCAACCGCGTCGCGAGCGCGAAGGGCGGCTCGAAGGAGCTCGCCCTGGTGGTGCGCGGCGCCAAGGGGACGAAGTTCGAGGTGGTGTCCGGGCCGAAGGCCCTGAAGGTGACGATCGAGCCCGAGACCAGACCCGGGCGCCGGGGCCAGTACCGGCTCACGGCGACCGTCCCGCCCGGCACCCCGCCGGGCGCGCTTTATGACCCCATCGTGATCAAGACCGACCATCCGCGGGCGCCCGAGCTCAAGATCCCGGTGTCGATCTTCGTCACGTCGCGGTCGGAGGGGGACTGATCGCCGGCCGCTTCGGGCACGGGCGCCGGCCAGTCGGCGGAGTTGACGACGCTCGGCGCGGGATTGGTCTGTTCGCGACCCGGTCCGGCGGCTATAACTCGGCGTTCCGGCCGTCGGAGACGGCATCGGCGAGAGTGCCGGTGGATCGCCCGATTTTGTTGCGATTCCAGGGCTTGAGGAAAGCGACCGGGAAGCGGTAAGGAGTCCACCATGTCGCGAATCGACTTCCGTCCCTGGGCCGGGCTGGCCCTCTCGGTGGCGGTCCTGGCCTACGTGGGATGCACGTCGTCGCCCCCGAACGGTCCCGAGGCGGCGTCGCCGACCGGGGGCAAGACGGCCGGGGGCACCGCGCCCGGGAAATCGGCCGACGCCTCGAGCGGCTCCGACACGAAGCTCCTGGCCAACCTGGGGAATCCGTCGGCCGTGCTGGTCGTCTCGGGCGAGATGGACGGTTATCTCGAGCCGTGCGGCTGCACCGAGGGCCAGGTCGGCGGGTTGCTCCGCCGCTACGATTTCTTCGAGCGGCTGCACAAGCAGGGGGTCGCGACGGCGCAGGTCGACCTGGGCAGCCTGACCAAGGACCCGGCCGGCGCCCGCGGCGGATTCGAGCAGGCCAAGATGAAGTTCGACTACGCCATCAAGGCTCTCAAGCTGCTCGACTACAACGCAATCGCGATGAGTGCCGAGGACCTGAAGGTCGGCGTCCTCGAGGCGCTCGGGATGTTCTCGAGCAACCTGGGCGACAAGCCGCGGATCGTCGTCGCCAACGTCACGGCGCCCGCCGGATATGAGTCGCTGTTCCAGAAGAGCTTCGTCGTACCGGTCGGGCAGGTGAAGGTCGGCGTCACCGCCGTGATCGACCCCGAGGCACTCCAGGCGCTCAACGACCCCGACAAGGACATCGTCACGGCCGGGCTCAAGCGGCCGAGCGACGCGCTGCCGGCCGTCCTGGCCGACCTCGAGCCCAAAACCGACTACCAGGTGCTGATGGTCCAGGGCCCGCCCAAGATGGCGCGCAGCCTGGCCGAAGCGTACCCCGGCTTCGACATCGTCGTCTCGCGGTCGGAGTACGACGACGTGCTCAAGCAGGAGGCCGAGCTGCTCAACGGCGGCAAGACCCAGCTCATTCAGGTCGGCCGCAAGGGGAAGTTCGTCGGCGTCTTCGGACTCTATCCCCGCGACGCCACGCGGCCGCCCTACGCGGTCGTCCCCCTGGGCACGCGGTACAACGGCCCGGCGACCCCGATGAAGCAATTGATCGAGGACGACTATCGCGACAATCTCCGCCAGTCGCAGGTCGTCGAGAACATCCCCCGGCGCGACTATATCGCCTCGAATGGGGCGTCGGGCGCCACCTTCGTCGGCGCCGAGAATTGCAAGGCGTGCCATCGCGCGACCTTCGCCAAGTGGTATTCGACCGACCACGCGAAAGCCTACGAGTCGCTTATGCACGACAAGAAGCCGAAGGTCGTTTACGACGCCGAATGCGTCACCTGCCACACGACCGGTTTCGAGTTCAACAGCGGCTGGGTCTCGGCCGAGAAGACGCCTTACCTGAAGGGGAACCAGTGCGAGAACTGCCACGGGCCGGGCTCGAAGCACATCGCCGAGCCCGATAACCGGGAGTTCCGCGCGGCGATGGCCCTGACGCCGGAGAAGGCCGAGAAGAACCGCGTCTGCCTGTCCTGCCACGACAGCGACAACTCGCCGCATTTCGACATGGCGAAGTACTATCCGAAGGTCGCCCACAAGGGGCTCGACGATTACAGTGACCCGAAGGTGCATCGGGGCATCACCGCGAAGATGGCCCGGACGGGCGCGGACGGCTCGTCCAGGTGATTTCGACAGGACAACGAAGCTGTCGTTCGGTCCGCCACTCCGGGAGCGATCATCATGAGGGCGAAGCGTGGTCTGGCGTCTTGCGGGCTGGGGGTGGCCGTCTTCCTCTGGCTCGTCCCGCCCTCGCCGGGGATGTTCAGACGCGTGGAAGTGGAGAAAGTGCCCGTCGATCGGCTCATCGCCAATCTCGAGGCGGAGGTGGCCAGGAACCCGAAAAATGTTTCTGCGTTGATCAACCTGGCGCGTGCCCACGGCATGGCCTACGCCCTGCATGCCGAGACCGTCGAGGTGAGGAAGAATAGCCTGGAGTTATGGTTTGGCTTCATGCCCAAGATCGTGCCATTCAGCGCGGTCGTGAAGACCGAAGACCCGGCGAAGCAGAAGGCGGCCAAGCTCCATCTGAACAAGGCGATCAACCGATTCAAGACGGCGGTGGACCTCGCGCCGGAGAACTCGGTGGCCCGGCTCGGCTACGCCTGGACCCTGGATCAGATGGGGCACAAGAAGGAAGCGATCGCCCAGTACCGCGCATTGATCGAGGACGCCTGGACGACCGAGCAGGTACCGGCCGTTCGCCTTCGCGGTGAAGAGACCGTCGTGACGGAGACCGCGGGCTACCTCATCCCGCTTCTCGACGCGGAGAAGGATCGGCAGGAGATCGCTACGCTGAAACAGCGAGTGGCCAAACTGCGGAGCACGGCCCGAGCGGTGACTCCGATCGCCGTACCCCTGCGCGACGGCCTGGCGGCGCGAGATCTCGAGGATCCTCATGCCGCCGTCGAGTTCGACGTGGACGGCTCGGGGCTCGAGCGGCGGTGGACCTGGGTGACTCGCGATGCCGGATGGCTGGTGTACGATCCAAAGGGCCGGGGCGAGATCACTTCCGGTCTCCAGCTCTTCGGCAATGTGACGTTCTGGCTGTTCTGGGACAATGGCTATCGCGCGCTCGAGTCCCTGGATGACGACCGCGACGGCGTGTTGACCGGACCCGAACTGAGGGGACTGGCGATCTGGCAGGATGGCGGCCGGCCCGGCGTCTGCGAGCCCGGCGAGGTGAAGCCGCTCTCCGCCTACGGGATCGTGGCCGTGTCCTGCCGATTCGAACACGACCGAGATCATCCCAGGGGGATTGCGTTTTCTCCGCGTGGCGTCACGTTCCGCGACGGCCGGACGCGACCGACCTTCGACCTCATCCTGGACCCCGCCGAGGCCCCGGTACGCACCAGGCGAGGGGACAGTCCCGCTGGCCGATGACTTTCCCACGAGCTCTTTCTGCGATATCCTTCGCTCTCCGAGATCCGGCACCTGCACCGAGGTTATATCGATCCGATCGGAAAGGAGTTCCACGATGAGTGAGCCCGGCTCGACGTTGACGGCTCCGGCGCACGCCCGGCCCACGAGCCTCGTGGCGAAATACCGGCAGGACCATACCCACCCGGTCAATCACTTCCTGCACGTCGGCGTCGGCTGGCCGATGATGGCGGCGGCGGTGATCCTCGTGCCGTTCCGCCCGCTCTGGTCGCTGGGGCTCTTTTTCCTCTCTTATGCCATCATGTTCTTCGGCCACTTCGCGTTCGAGCGGAACGCCCCGACGATCCTCAAGCACCCGAGCACCCCGTTCGTCGTCGCCTGGGCCGTGATCCGCGGGCTCGCGGGCGGGCTCGTTCGACTGGTGACGCCCGCGCGAGGCCGCTAGAGTGGAGTGCTGACACGACGATTCGTAACGGGGAGTCTCCATGGCCACAGCCGCCGCCACGCGATCGGCACGACGAGCCTTCATCGGCCCGGGAGACCGCGGCCGTCGGATGACCCTGGAGACCTTCGCCAATGCCGAGTTCCAGGAGGGGTGGCTCTACGAGCTGTCGAGAGGAGTCGTCGAGGTGACGGAGATCCCTGGCCTGTGGCACGGGCAGATCGTCATGCGGATTGCCCAGATGTTCTTCCGCTACATCGAACGCCACCCCGGTGTCATCGCCTACCTAGCCGGCGGCGGCGAGAGCCGGCTTCGGCTGCCCGGCATGGTCTCCGACCGCCATCCCGATCAGGCGATCTATCTCGACCCGCCGCCGCCCGGCCCCTATGTATGGACGAAGTGGATCCCTCACATCGTCGTCGAGGTTGTGAGCCCGCGGGGTCGGAAGCGCGACTTCATCACCAAGCGCGAGGAATATCTCCGGATGGGCGTCCACGAGTACTGGATCCTCGACCCGAAGACACGCCAGATGCACGCCCTGGTCCGGCATGGCGATACCTGGGCCGAGACGATCGTGCCCGGGTCTGGCGTCTACCGGACGATCTTCCTACCCGGACTGCGGGTCCGACCCGACGAGCTCTTTGGTCCTGCCGCGCTTTGATGACCATCCGTACAGAGATGCGATTGACAGCCGTCCGAGCGGGCGGATAGGATGCGGTTCTGCGATCACCGGGGGAATGTCGATGGCCGATCCGATTGGTTATGACACGTTTGCGAAGCTGGAGCTGCGGGTGGCCCGGGTGGTGGAGGCGCGGCCGCACCCGAACGCCGACAAGCTGCTGCTGTTGCAGGTCGACGTGGGCGATCAGCAGAAACAGATCGTGGCGGGCATCCGCCAGCATTACACGCCCGAGCAGCTTGTGGGGCGGATGATTGTCATCGTGAACAACCTCGAGCCGGCGATGTTGCGGGGCGAGGCGTCGAACGGGATGCTGCTGGCGGCGACGTCGGGCGAGAAGGTGATCCTGCTGACGGTCGATGACCCGGATTGCATCCCGGGGGCCAAGATCAAGTGATCCGGGGGCTCGCCGCGGGCTCCGGCCGAGTAGGGGCCGGATCGAGCGACCCTGGGCCGGGCGGCCCGACCGCGGGACCGCGGGGCAGGAGGACGGCGTGCGGCGGGACCTCGGCGATTTCCAGACCCCGCCCGAGCTGGTGGGCATGGTGCTGGAGACCCTGGGGCCGATCGGCATGCGCTGGCCGCGGGTGCTCGAGCCGACCTGCGGGCGCGGGCCATTTCGTCGCGGGCCTGCTGTCGCATCGGCAGCCGCCCCGCGAGGTGCGCGGGGTCGAGATCCAGCCGGAGCACTGCCTGGCGGCGGACGAGGCCGTCGCGCTGCATGATCGGATCGGGACGCACGCGGCGATCACCTGCGCCGACCTCTTCGGGCTCGACCTGGGCCGCGACCTGGCCTGGCGCGAGGGCGGG
Source organism: uncultured Planctomycetota bacterium (assembly GCA_963771445.1). Lineage (GTDB taxonomy): Bacteria > Planctomycetota > Planctomycetia > Isosphaerales > Isosphaeraceae > JAKAUH01. Next base: position 1,321,819 of record CAVYTQ010000014.1, read on the forward strand.
CCGCTGCTGGTCGTCGGCAATCCGCCCTGGATCACCAGTGCCGCACTCGGCGTCCTGGCGAGCGCGTCCGTGCCGCCCAAGTCGAACGTCAAGGGGCTGATCGGCCTCGAGGCGCGGACGGGTTCGGCCAATTTCGACGTGGCCGAGGCGGTCTGGCTCAAGCTGGTCCGGGAACTGGCGGCCGAGTCACTGACCATCGCGATCCTGTGCAAGACGTCGGTCGCGCGGGGCCTGCTCCAGTACGCCCACCGCGCCGGGCTGCCCGTGGCGGACGCCTCCATCCGCCGGATCGACGCGGCGCGCTGGTTCGGCGCGGCGGTCGATGCCTGCCTGTTCCGGGCGACGATCGCGGGTCCGGCGGGCATCGCGGGGATCGATCGGTCGTCGCTCGATCGCGAGGGCGTGCCGGTCTTTTCCAGCCTCGATTCGGTCGAGCCCGCCTCGGTGATGGGGTTCGCGCCGGGCGGGCCGGTGGCGGACCGCCGGGCCTATCGCCGGTGTGCGTTCGCCGATGGCAAGTGCCCGCGGACCTGGCGGCAGGGGATCAAGCACGACGCGGCGGACGTCATGGAGCTGGCCATCGAGCCGGGGACGGGCCGCCTGGTGAACGGGATGGGCGAGGCGGTCGACGTCGAGCCGGGGTTCGTCTATCCGCTCGTGAAGGGTGCCGACCTGCGGCGGGCGTCGGGCGACCGGAACCGGCGGGCGGTGCTCGTCACCCAGCATCGGATCGGCGAGGACACGGCCGCCCTGGCCGTCGCGGCGCCTCGGCTTTGGAGCTACCTGGGCGCCCACGCCGATCGGTTCGACCGCCGTCGGTCGTCGATCTACCGCGGCCGGCCGGCTTTCTCGCTGTTTGGCGTGGGGCCGTATACCTTTGCCCCGTACAAGGTCGCGGTTTCCGGCCTGCACAAGGCTCCGCGCTTCCGCGCGATCGGGCCGCGCGACGGGCGGCCGGCCCTGCTCGACGATACCTGCTACTTCGTCGCCTGCGACTCGGCGGCCGAGGCCGTTGCGCTGTCGGCACTGTGCAACGATCCGATCGCTCTGGAACTGCTCGCCGCGGTCAGCTTTCCGGACGCCAAGCGGCCCGTCACCAAGGCGTTGCTCCAGCGATTGGACCTGCTCGCGATCCTTGCGCGGGCCGACCGGGAGCGGCTGCGTGATCGGGCCCTGGCGGCGGCCGAAGAGCTGGACGAAGAGCCGGACCCGCGGTTCATGGATCGAGTCGAGGAGGAGCTGATGAGCCTCGCTGCGTTGGCGTGAACGGGAGCGGCGGGCCGGGGACGTTCGATCGAGGCTCCTCCCTACGGAGACGACGGGATCGTGCTGCGTGAACTGTCGGTGCAGAACCTGGCGCTGATCGAGGACGTGCATGTCGAGCTCGAGGGCGGCTACTGCGCCTGGACGGGCGAGACCGGCGCGGGCAAGAGCCTGCTCCTGACCGCACTCGGGCTGGTGCTGGGCGGCAAGGCCTCGGCCGAGCTGATCCGGACGGGAAAGACCGAGGCGCGGGCGGCGGCCGTCTTCGAGGTGTCGGACCCGACGCTCCGCGCCGAGGTCGAGGAGGTCCTCGGCGACGACGGCTTGCTCGAGGACGACGCGCTGATCGTCACGCGGCGGATCACGGCCCAGGGCCGCGGCGGCGCGACGATCAACGGGCTGCCGGTCACCGCTGGCGACCTCGCACCGGCTGGGCGAGCGGCTGGTCGACATCCACGGCCAGCAGCGAGGGCCGCGCCCTGGTGGACCCCGACCGCCAGCGGGCCTTGCTCGACGACTACGGCGGGCTGGGAAACCGACTGGAAGCCTACCGCACCGCGCAGCGAGCGCACGAGTCCCTGCGGAAGCGTCGTCAGGACCTGATCGATTCGGCCGAGGCGCGGCGTCGCGAGCGGGCGCTGCTGGAATTCGAGCGCGACGAGCTGGCGGCCGCCGATCCGCGACACGGCGAGCACGACGAGCTGACCCGCGAGGCGCAGCGGCTGGGCCACGCCGACCAGCTTCGGACGGCGGCGGCCGAGGGTTATGCCTTGCTCTACGAGGCCGACCGCTCGGCGCAGGGCCTGCTCGAAGCGGGTCGCGCGGCGCTCGAGCCGCTGGCCAGGGCCGTTCCCGAGCTGGCCGATGCCTCGGCCACGCTCGAGCGGCTGGCCGACGAGACCCGAGAGGTCGCCTTCGGCCTGCGGGACCTGGGCCAGGACTGGGAGGACGACCCGGCGCGGCTGGAGGACGTCGAGGCGCGGCTGGCCCTCTATCGTCGGTTGACGGCGCGGTTCCACTGCACGCCGGACGAGCTGGTCGACCGCCGTGCCAGTGACCGAGGCGCAGCTCGCGGCCTGCGATCGCGACGATTCCGACCTGCTGGCCCTCGACGCGCCCCTGGCCGAAGCCTGGGCGAAGCTGAAATCGGCCGCCGCAGAACTCGACCGCCGCGCGTCGCAAGGTGGCCAAGGATTTCGGCCGCGCGATCCAGGGGCGGCTCAAGGCCGCTGGGCCTGACGGCGCCCGGCTGACCGTGGAGGTCGTGCCCCGCGAGCTGGGCGACGATCCGACCGCTCCACCGCCCCCCGAGTCGGGCGCCGACCGCGTCGAGATGCTCTTCTCGGCCAATCCCGGCGAGGAGCCGAGGCCGCTGCGCAAGATCGCTTCCGGCGGCGAGCTCTCGCGGGTGACGCTCGCCGCCAAGGCCGTCCTGGCCGGCGTGGACCGCGTGCCGACACTGGTCTTCGACGAGATCGACACGGGCGTCGGCGGCCGGCTCGGCTCGGCGCTGGGCAAGACGCTGGCCGAGCTGGGCCGGCACCATCAGGTCATCTGCGTCACGCACTTGCCCCAGATGGCCAGCTACGCCCACCGACAGTGGGCGATCCGCAAGCAACGTCGACCGCGGCCGGTCGCGCACCACGATCAGCCCGCTCGACGACGATCAGCGCGTCGAGGAGCTCGCCGCCATGCTCCGCGGCGACTCCGCCGCCGAGGGCACCCGCAAGGAAGCCCTCGCCATGCTCGCCGAGGCCCGAGGCTCGAAGTGATCGCGCCGGTGCCTCAATCCAGCCTGGCGGCTTCGTCCGGACCGCGGGCCAGGCGAGCCGATCGGTCGCGATGGAGGATCCGGATCTCGCCCCGGCGGTCGACCTCGCGGAAGAATCGCCCAACCGCCTCGTCGAGCCCTCGCGCACGCCCATACGTCACCAGCACGTCGATGGCGTCGGCGTGGCGCGCGAGGAACCGCTGCCAGTCGAGGCCCGTCGCCGCGCCCGCCGCGCCGTCGCGGACGATCTCCTCGAGCTCGTCCGGCGACGGCCGATCGATCCCGGCGCGGAACCGCACCGGGAAGTAATAGTGCCGCGTCTCGTAATTGCCCCAGACGACGTTGTCGGTCTCGACCCCCAGCCAGTTGTCAACGTGCAGCAACGGGTTGGCCCGGAACCGACAGGGGACGGCCGTCGGCAGGAACACCACGCGACGGCCTCGCCCCACCGCGTCTCGGCGCGGAGGACCTCGCCGGCCGTCCGGTCAGAGAACGCTGCATAATCCCACACGATCGCCGACTGGAGCGCCGACGGCCACGCCCAGCGCCCCGATCGCGAACCGACCGGCCCGTCGTCGGGCGTCGATGCCCACCAACGCCGTGAGCGCGACCAGTCCGCACAGCACCACCCGTTGCGGCAGGTAGTTGCCGTGGTCGCGGCCGAGCGTGTCGGGACCGACCGCGCCGCCGACGACCAACAGCACCGCCAGGATCCACCACCCCCGCAATCTTCCGACCGGGGCCGCCTTGGCCTCGGCGTCGGCTCGATGGCGACCGCGCCCCGTTCGGTCGACCCATTGCATTGCGAGCCAGGCGACGAGCGCCGCGGCCAGCCAGAAGACCGGGGCCATCATCAGGAACCGCGGGCCGACCTGGTCGGTGAACGGCAGGGCATCCTTGCGCATCAGCGTGATCGGATCGGCCCAGCTCAACTGAGTTCGCCAGCCCGAGAGGCTCAGAGGGTTGGGAAAATTCTCCCAGAGCGGGTTCATCGGGCCGCCACGGCTCGCCAGCCTCAGGTAGGCCAGTCCCAGCGGCAACAGCGGCAGGGCGGCCGCCGCCAGCGGCACCAGCCGCGCGGCCAGCATTCGCCAGGGCATCCGCCCGGTCCTCTCACCCTGGGACGAGCCGGGCAGGGGGGTCGCCAGTGCGAGTATGCCCAGGCCAAGGACTGTGAGTCCCAGGCTGACCAGATGGCAGAAGTAGCCCAGGATAAACAAACCCCACAGGACCAGGACGTCGCGTGCTCGCAGCCGATCGCGCCGGGGCCACCAGTATCCCAGCGTGAGCGGGAACAGGCACGCCCCCATCGTGAAGCTGGTGAAACCAAGCAGCCAGGTCAGGTTCATGGCCAGGAGCGCGGCGAGCAGGGCTGACGCCGGCAGGTGACCCGCGACCGGCCCAGGCGATGAGGATCGCTTACGCCCGCCTTGCATGCTTCCGACCGCCAGGTCGGGCGTCCCGGCGACCTGAAGACGCAGCCAGTAGACCGCCGCGGCGAAGCCGGCCAGCGTCGAGGTTGTCACGATGCGCTCGGCGACCTGGGCGGGGAGAATCCGCGTCAGCAAGGCCAGCAGGACATGGCCGAACCAGTTGGGGATCGGCTCCCATCGGACCGCGAAGATCGCCTCGAACGGCGAGTCCCGGTCAAACCACCGGGCCAGGATCTCGGCGTTATAGACGTGCGCCGGCGAGTCCTGGGTCACGAACCAGGGGACCGCCCAGACGGCCGTCAGCGCCGGTGCCAGGGCGAGCACAGGAGGATCGATCCCCGTACCCACGTGCGTCGCGTCGGTGTAGGGTCGGGCGACCGAACCGACGACGTGAAAAAGGGTTCCGGCGTTGCGGCAGGCGGGTCCGTTGGTGCCTTGATCACGAGGTGACCTCCATGTGACCTCCGGTGGAGAACCGGGGAATCTACAGGAAGTCAGGCCCCGCGTCTACGCGAGTCACTGCGGCGAATCGGTCGCGCCCGGGCTCTCCGGCGACCCACCGGCGACCGCCGCGCGTCGCAGGCCCTCGATCTCCTTGTCCCGCCGGAGCCGCCGGGCCGTCGCCGCGTCCCATTCGATTTCCTCGCCCTCCAGCCAGTCGATCGCCCGATCCCGCCACTCGTCCGGGATCGGGACCTTCAGCTCGACGTGCCGCACCAGCACGCCGGCCAGTGCCAGCCGCGCCTCGTCGTCCCAATTGTCGGGCAAGCATCTCGCGCCCGACCGCCTCGCACAATGCCTCGATCGACGCCGCAAGCGTCCGCTCGTCCGCCAGCCTCTGCTGGACCTGCTCGTAAGTCAATGGATTGCTGTCATCCATCAGCTCGTCATACTGCTGGCCATGGACGCGGTCGAACCCGGCGTCCAGCGCGTCGGTCGCGTCGTCGTTCTCGTAGCTCTTGATGCCCCAGTGGCCCATGGCGAAGTATTCGGTGTTCAGCTTGGGTTTTCCATTCAATCTGGCGGTGCGACGTCCTGCAGCGATCAGAGGCGCCGGGCCATGGCCATGAGGGCGGCGAGCCGGCGAGGGGGGGCGACGAAGGTCGGGGTCTTGACGGGCGTGCGGCGGACCATCTCGGCGGCGGTGAGCGATTCGCCGTCGATCGTGCCGAACCGGCATCCGGCCTCGCGGGCGATGACCACGCCCGCGGCGACGTCGTGTGCCGCTCGCCCAGGAAGGTGCAGGCTTGCAGGCGATTGGCCGCGACGAAGACCTGCTCGCAGCAGGCGCTGCCCAGGTCGCGAAGCCGGCCGGGGAGCGAGCGCGGATCGACGGCGCGCAGGGCATTGGTGCCGACGCAGAGATTGTCCTGGTTGTGGAACGTATCGGCGTCGCGGGATTGCAGGCGGCGGCCGTCGAGCCAGGCGCCGCCTCCCTGGGTGGCCCAGTACAGCTCGCCCAGCGGGGGGACGGCGATCACGCCCAGGACCGGCTCCCCGTCGACGAGCAGGCCAATGCTGATGGCCCAGAGCGGCAGGCCGTGGACCATGTTGCCGGTGCCGTCGATCGGGTCGATCGACCAACGCCGCGGGCCCGAGCCTCCTCCGGCGTCGTACTCCTCGCCGGTCAGCACGTCATCGGGGAACCGCTCGCCCAGCCGGCCGCGGATCAGCCGCTCGAGGTCCTGATCCAGGTCGGTCACGTAGCTCAGGTTGTCCTTCTCCTGGGGCGTGACCTGACGGCAGCGCGACAGGGCAACCTCGGCGGCCTGGAGGGCCAGGGACTTGACGAACTCCAGGTCTTCGCGTCAGGTCCGAGTTCGGGAACGGGGGACTCGGCCATCGGCGGGGACTTTCCTCCTGGCGGCGTGGGGCTTGGCCTGGCCTGCCATGCGGCGGCAGGACGGACGCACGGCAGGAACCGGGCGGGCGGCATTACGCCTAGACTAGACCATCCGGCCGGCGGCCGGCAAGATCGGAAATGCTCGCTGCCATCGGGCCGGGAGATCGGGGGAAGGTCGGCATGCCGCGGGTCGGGTCGGGTCGGCGATCAGCCGGGGCTGGCCATGTTGCGGACGATCCGGCCGGCGGCCTCGGCGTCGATGGCCCCGGCCCCCTGGACGTCGTATCCGTCCGAGCCCGGCGGAGGACGGGGTGGCGCGGTCCGGGCTTCGCGGGGCGGTCGGTCGCGGCGTCGGCCCATTCGCGCTTCCACGTGTCGCGGATACGAGCGAGGGCCCGCTCGACCGTGGCCAGCGAGCAGCCGAGCTTGACCCGGATCGCCTCGTTGGTCCAGCCGGCGAGCTTCCACACGGCGACCCGCCGCAGCGCGTCGCTCTCGAGCAGGCCCAGCAGCCGCTGGCAGGCGTCGAGGGCCAGCATCAGCAGCTCGGGCGACGGGGACTCGTCCGGGATCTGGCTGAGCACGAACTCGTCGCTGGTCGTGCCCGCCGACCGCTTGGCCCGGTGGTGGAGGTTCAGCACCTCGTGCGCGGTCGCCGACCGAAGGACCTTCTTCAGGTCGACCCGATGGCCCAGCTTGAGCCGGCCGCGCTCGATGGCACGGCAGACCTTGGTGAATGCCCGCTCGGCGGCGTCTTCCTCGTCGGCCGGTCCCGTGGGCGAGTTCATCGCCCGCAGCCGCTTCCGGGCATAGCACGCCAGGTCGGCGAAGAAGTATTCCCAGAGCTCCGCGCGCGGCGTCATTCCGGCGCGGGCTCTCGCCGTCCTCCAGGTCACGCATGAATCGTGTGATCGACCCGCCAAGATCCATGAACCGACTCCCCGGGGCTGAGCCAATCCGTCTCGCCCGCGATGCGTCCTTCGATCACTATCGTAACGCGCAAACCGGCTGTTGTAGTTACCTATCCCGACGAAATCGATCATCCCATCATTTTTTTGCCTCCGGGCCGCTGATGAGGGTTTTCCGAGGAAAGACGGGGTAACCACTGGGCTGCGCGCCGACCTTCGCCTTGCCGGCACGCCCCGCCGCCTGCGAAAATGCGGCGCGGCACGGCATGGCCTGGCAGGTGACCCGGCGGCCGCAGGCGAGGGAAGCGATCGGAGCGAGCGCGACTTGGTCAACCTGAATGTGACGCTGGGGCGGCTCCGCCTGACGAACCCGGTCCTGGTGGCATCGGGGACCTTCGGCTACGTCCGCGAGATGGAGCCGTTCGTCCGGCTCGGACGGCTGGGCGGCGTGATCCCCAAGACGGTCACCGCACGCCCCCGCGCCGGGAATCCGACGCCCCGGACCGTCGAGACGGCGTCGGGGATGCTCAACGCCATCGGCCTGGACAACGACGGCCTCGACCACTTCATCGAGCACCACCTGCCGTACCTGCGGACCACCGGCACGGCGGTGATCGCCAACATCGCCGGCGAGGACGAGGACCAGTTCGTGGCGATGGCCGAGCGGCTCTCCGCCGAGCCGGGCCTGGCTGCGATCGAGCTGAACATCTCGTGCCCGAACGTCAGCCATGGACTGGACCTGGGCGTGGATCCTGCCTCGGTCGGGCGACTCGTGCGCAACGTCCGGGCGGCGTGCTCGCTGCCGATCATCGCCAAGCTGACGCCCAACGTCACCGACGTGGTCGCGATCGCCGCCGCCGCCGCCGAGGCGGGTGCCGACGCCGTCAGCCTGATCAACACGCTCCGCGGAATGGCCGTTGACTGGCGGCGCCGGCGGCCGATCCTGGCCTATGATGTCGGTGGGCTGTCGGGCCCGGCCATCAAGCCGGTGGCGCTCCGGATGGTCTGGGACGTCGCCCGCGCCCTGCCGGGCCTGCCCATCGTCGGCATCGGCGGCATCGCCACCGTCGACGACGCCCTCGAGTTCCTCGTCGCCGGAGCCCTGGCTGTCCAGGTCGGCACGGCGAGCTTCTACGACCCCGCCGCCGCCGATCGACTGATCGACGAGCTGCCCGCCCGGCTCGAGCAGGCCGGGGTCGACTCGGTCCGCGCGATCGTCGGCTCTCTCCGGTCCAACCGGCTCCCGTCGGCCTGATGGCGCTCGGTCGGGCCCATGGTTTCCCCGGTCGCCGTCAGGCGATAGGCTGAGGGTCGGACCCGCCATCGAGACCGTTCGCCCGGAACTCTTGTGGAGCCTTAACCCATGCAGCGCCCGCGCATCACCCGCGTCCCGATCGCCCTGGCCTTCGGTGCAAGTCTGGTGTTTTTGGCCGCCGCGACCGGTCGCACCGACGGCCAGGACCCGGCCCACGAGCACTCCCCGAAGGCCAAGGCCGACTCGAAGATCAACGCCCCGTTCCACAAGGCGAACGTCAAGGAGTACGTGAAGCGGTTCGAGGCCGAGGACCGCGAGAATTTCGCCCACCGCCACGAGATCGTGGCGGCGCTCGAGCTGAAGCCGGGAATGGCGGTCGCCGACGTCGGCGCGGGCACTGGGTTCTTCACCCGCCTCTTCGCCGACAAGGTCGGCCCGGCGGGCAAGGTCTACGCCGTTGATATCTCCCGGCCGTTCCTCGACCACATCGCCGCCGAGGCGAAGAAGCGCGGTCAGGACCAGATCGTCACGGTCCTTGGCAATCAGGACGCCACCAACCTGCCGGCGGAATCAGTCGACCTGGTGTTCCTGAGCGACGTCTATCACCACTTCGAGAATCCCGAGCAGACCCTGGCCTCGATCCGGCGGGCCCTCCGGCCCAGCGGACGGCTGGTCGTGATCGAGTTCGACCGCGTCGAGGGCCAGAGTTCGGAGTTCGTCCTCAAGCACGTCCGCGCCGGCAAGGCCGTCTTCCGCAAGGAGATCGAGGCGGCCGGCTTCGTGCTGATCCCGACGCCCAGTGCTCCGAAGCTCAAGGAGAACTTCTTCCTCCGCTTCGAGAAGATCCAGTCCGGCGGCGGCCGACCTGCGCAATAAAAGTGCCCTCTCTTGCCGAATGATCGGCGCGTGGAACGGCCCGGCCGGCGAGGGTGATCGCCGGCCGGGCCGCGATGGTTCGGCGGATTCTGGTCGATTGTCGGCTCAGCGCCGATCGGCCAGCTTGCTGAGCAGCCGGAGGATTTCCAGGTACAGCCAGACCAGGGTAACCATCAGGCCGAAGGCGCCGTACCACTCCATGTATTTCGGGGCGCCGGCATAGGCGGCCTTCTCGATGAAGTCGAAGTCCATCAGCAGGTTGAACGCCGCCAGGCCGATCACCAGCACGCTGAAGCCGATCCCCATCGACGAGGAGCTGAACACCAGCGGCATCTGGACATGGAACAGCAGCAGCAGATTGGTGACCAGGTAGAATAGCGCCAGGGCACCCGTCGCCGCGATAATCCCCGCCTGGAGCTTCTCGGTGACGCGGATCAGCCGCGTCTGGTAGGCGAACAGCATCACGAACATCGTCCCGCAGGTCAGCATGACCGCCTGGAGCGCGATGCCCGGGAAGCGGACGCTGTACCTCATCTCGATGACCTGCGAGATGGCACCCAGGAAGATGCCCTCCAGCGCCGCGTACAAGGGTGCCGTGATGGGGGCCGAGCTCGGCCGGAAGATCGTGATCATCGCCACGATGAAGCCGCCGATCGCGGAGATCCCCAGCAGCGGGTAGGAGAACGTCCCGCCCGCGACCGCGTTCCACGACCAGAGGGCCGTGAACGACAGGATCGCGAGCAGCAGGAACGTCTTGCCCACCGTCCCCTGCACGGTCGTGACCGTGCTGCGGGTCTTGGGCGCGCCGTAGACCTGGTCATACCCCGCGAACATGTCTTGTGAGAATGCGGGATTGCTTGAATTCACTGCCAAACCTCCTGGTCTCGTTCGCCGGGCGAAACGAGATGCCAAATGACGGGATCCCCAATCCTGGCCCGTGGCTCACAACGCTGCGTGCCCTGGGCCGATTGCCGAGTCCTCGAAGTGATTCGTACGGGCTCGGAAGACATCGAACCCGCTGATCGCCATTCGCGTGCCACGCTCGACGATTTTCCCGGACTTGCCCGGCGTTGACAACGAGTCGCTCCGGCCGAACGCCGGAATGTGGTGTCCCCGGATCCCTTGCACTGTCATTATATCGTCCCGGATGTCACAAGGGTAGGACATTCAACGCCAGATGTCATGGGTTGATGAAGCCCCCGCTTCACCGCGGGCTGAGCCTTGGCCAGTCGATCTCGACACCCTGCGCCTTGAGGTGCGCCTGGAACGCGGCGAGCCGTCGGGGCGTGTTGCGGACGGCACGGGGCGACTCCTTGACATTGAGGCAATGGGCCGCGAGGGTGCCGGCGGCCTCGCCGATGGCCCACTCGACCGGGTGCAGCCGGTAGCAGCCGTTGGTGATGTGCGTCGTCCCCAGGTTCTTGCAGGCCGGCAGCAGGTTCTCGACCCGGAGAGGGATGAGCGCGCCGAGCGGGATCCGGAACGGCAGCGAGCTGACGTCGATGTAGTTATCGCCCCCCGTGCTCGGGTGCAGGTCGATCCGGTAGCTGCCGACTCCGACGCTGTCCGGGAACGGTTCGGCCAAAAGGTCCGACGCATCCGTCCCTTTCGACTGTGCTCGACGCGCCTCGGTGCCGACGTGCTGCTGGAGCACGGTGAGCTCGGCCAGGATCCGCCGCGACTCGCGGACATAGGGAGCCTTGGCCAGACCGTCGTCGGTGCCGACCACATCCGGCCTGAGCTTGAGCCCTTTCCAGCCGAGCTTGCCGTCGGGGCGGGGGCATTCGGTCTGGAGCCAGTACAACAACGACAGGCTGAGCTGCTTGGCCCGCGCGACATGCCGCCGGGCGTCCTCGGCGCTGACCCCTGGTCCGGCGATCGGGCCGAGCAGGTAGTCGTTCTGCGGCCAGTTCACCAGCGAGATCCCGGAGCTGCCGGGATAGGCGCCCGCCTGGAACTGGCGAGGGTCGAGGATCCGCCGGTAGACCCAGAGCCCGAGCCCGTCGCCGCGCGGGTCGAAGCCGCGGGTGATGGGCTTCAGGGTCTGCGGGTGCGAATACCGCAGGTCGAGCAGCCGACCCGCCCACGCCGGCCGCACCGACGGGACGTAGTCGTGCCAGAAGGTGTATTCCTCGGGCCGGTCGATGGTGTGGTCCTGGCCATCGAGGTACTCGACGGCGAAGCAGCAGGTGATCGCCTGCTGGTTGCCGGGCTGGTCGACGTCGGCGGCATGCGGCTCCCCGGTCCGCGCCCGCGACTCGGCACCGACGACATGCTCGACGCCCGCCATCGGCAGCAGGTCGCCCAGCTCGGTGGCATCGAGGAAGTAAGGGGCCGCGAGCGTCCGCTCTCGCCCGGTGCGGCCGTCGCGGACGGTCGCCGCGCGCACCCGGTCTCCCAGCACGTCGGCCCGCACCGGCTCGTGCTCGAGCAGAACCAGCAGCCGCCCGCCCGAGGCATAAGCTGCGAGCAGCTCCGTCAGCACGGCCAGGGCGACCCGCGGCTCGTGGCAGAGCTTCGAGACTCCGCCGTTGCCGGGGTTGAGCGCCCGCTCCGCGCGAGCAGCCTCGGTGATCGGGTAGTGCTGGCGGTAATACGCGCGGATTCCCCGCCGGAGCTCACGATAGGACGCATTCACGCCGAACTGCTCGACCCAGGGATGCTCGTCGGGCGGCACGGCCTGCGACGTGAGCTGACCGCCGATCCAGTCCGTCGGCTCGGTCAGGACCACCGTCCGCCCACAGCCGCAGCGCAGCGAGGGCCGCCGCGCACCCTCCCAGGCCACCGCCGACGATCGCGAGATCCGCCGCGATCTCCCGTCCCCCCGCGGCGCCGAAGGTCTCAGCCGCCTGCCCCGCCGAGGCCGCCAGCATCCCGGCCAGCCCCCGGCCGCACCCCTCGAGGAACCGTCGGCGCCGAATCGTCATCTCGAGTCTCCCTTGTGGTGTGCCCGTTGTCCGTCGCCACCCGGTCCGCCAGTCTCGGCGCGGTGCCCGCACTCCGGCATCGCCCTCGCGAATCCGAATCCGGCACTCCTTCCCTCGCGAAGCCTCGTCCGTTATCCTCGGGTTGTCGACACTTCTCCAGGGCCTCGTGGCGGAATGGCAGACGCGTCGGTCTTAGGAGCCGATGTCCGAGAGGACGTGGGAGTTCGAGTCTCCCCGAGGCCACTCTCGACTCGAGACGACGGGAATACGCCCGCCGGAGCACATCCCACACCGCGGATCCCTCCCACCACCCCCTCCTCCTCTCTGTCCCCAATCGCCGCATCCATGCGTGGTGTGAAGCGTTCGATTTCGCCTCCACTTCCGCGGTTTTTCCCTCCAGTATTGCCACTTGGCCCACCACACAGGGTTCACAGACGGCCGCCTGTCGCCTACAAAATTAGTATTAATGTCTTAAGGGGGACGGTGCACCTGGGGACGGCGGTCCATGCCACGAATCTACCACGGCCTCATTGTCTCGATCCTGCTGTTTCTGGTGGGAACGAATTATCTCTGGATGCGACATTCGGTGCAGCGGGGGCGGAATGATGCGATCCCGACCGTCGGGGATGGGGCGGGGCTCGATGGGACGGTGGCGCTGCGGCCGGACGTGGCGTATCGTCCGCGGCAGGTCGTCATGGATCCGGGTGGCTTCGGCCTGGTGCAGTTCGCGGTGCCGCGGTGGAAGGCCGACGCGACGCTCGAGGACCTCGCGGGCCGGTGGCACCATGCCGGCCAGCGGGGGATCAAGGCGATCGACGAGAAGCTGAAGGACCCGCGTTTGTCCGTCCGCGACGAGTTGCTGCTCCGGTGCGCGCAAGGTCAACCTGTGGAATTACGACGGCGATCCCGAGTCGGCCTATCGGCTGCTGACGCAGCTTCGGTCGAGGGTCGCGCAGGACAGCGGTCTGGCGCCGACGTCGATGGCGACGATTGTCTATCTTCAGGGCATCACGGCGGCTGCGACTGGGGGAGAACGAGAACTGCCTGATGTGCCGCGGCGAGAGCGCCTGCATCTTGCCGATCGCGCGCCTCGGCCATCCATACGCAGCCGAAGGGCTCGCGGCTGGCGATCGGCCATTTCACCGAGTACCTCCGGGCGTTCCCCGACGATCTCGAGGTGCGATGGCTGCTGAACCTGGCCCACATGACCCTGGGCGAATACCCCGACCAGGTCGATTCCCGCTACCGGCTGAGTCTGGATGGATTCTTCCATTCCGAGTTCGACATCGGCGCGTTTCGCGACGTCAGCCACCTGGTCGGCCTGGGCGAGCGGATCGAACCAGTCGGGCGGCGCGATCATGGACGACTTCGACGGCGACGGCCTGCTGGACATCGTCGTGACGAGCTGCCCGACCCGGCGCAGCCAATGGCGTTCTATCGCAATCGAGGCGACGCGACGTTCGAGGACCGGACGCAGGCCGCCGGGTCTGTCGGGACAACTCGGCGGCCTGGTCTGCTACCAGGCCGACTACGACAACGACGGCCTGCTGGACATCTTCATTCCTCGGGGTGCGTGGCACGAGTGGCCGATGCGGCCAACGCTCCTGCGCAACCTCGGCGGCCGGTTCGAGGACGTTACCCGCGCGTCCGGGTTGCTCGAGGCGGCCAACTCCAACGCCGCCGCCTGGGCCGACTACGACAACGATGGCCGCGTCGACCTGTTCGTCGCCTGCGAGCGCCAGCCCAATCGCCTCTATCGCAACCGGGGCGACGGCACGATTCGACGAGGTCGCGGCGCGAGCCGGCGTTGCGGGTGCGGCCGAGCGGTTCGCCAAGGGCTGCTCGTGGATCGACTACGACAACGATGGCTTCCCCGACCTGTTCGTCAACAACGGCCGGGAATACGGCCGGCTCTATCACAACCTGCGCGACGGCCGGTTCGACGAGGTCACGACGTCGATGGGGATCGACGGCCCGCGCGGGGATTCTCCTGCTGGACGTTCGACTACGACAACGACGGCTGGCTGGACATCTTCGCGACCAGCTACAGCGACGACCTCGGGGCTGTCCTCGCCGGCATGATGGGCCTGCCGCAGCGACCGAGACCGCCAATCGCCTGTACCGCAACCGCCGCGGGCAAGGGCTTCGACGACGTCACGGCCGCCGCCGGGCTCGACGCGCCGCACGCCGCGATGGGGTCGCAACTTCGCCGACTTCGACAACGACGGGTTCCTCGATATGTACCTGGCCACCGGCGGCCTCCCCTCGGCTTTCTGGTCCCCAACCGGATGCTCCGGAACGTCGACGGCAAGCGGTTCGCCGACATCTCCGCGTCGTCGCGGACTGGCCACCTGCAGAAGGGGCACGCGGTCGCCTGCGGCGACTGGGACCGGGACGGCGATATCGACCTGTTCGTCGAGATGGGCGGGGCGATTCCCGGCGACATGTATCACAACGTCCTCTTCCAGAACCCCGGGCAGGGGAATCACTGGCTGAGGGTCAAGCTCGTGGGCAAGAAGACCAATCGCGCGGCGATCGGGGCGCGGATCAAGGTCGTGACGGCCGGCTCGAACGAAGCCGATGAAGGTCCATCGCCACGTCTCCTCGGGGAGCAGCTTCGGGGCCAACCCGCTCGAGCAGACGATCGGCCTGGGGAAGGCCGGAAGGGTGGCGACGCTGGAGGTCCGATTGGCCGACGAGCGGGACGACCCAGGTCTTCCGCGACGTCCCGGTCGACCAGGTCATCGAGGTGACCGAATTCGCCGGGACGTATCGGAGGCTCGATCACGGTCCTCTGCCAACGCCGCGGTGACAGGATGCGAAGGGGGACGTGCGATCGATCGATCGATCGGTTCGCAGCCCGCCTTGTCGTGGTCGAGCCCATTGACAGCCGGGTGGGCGGTGATAGGATAAGAATCAGACATCCCACCCCGCGTCGTCCCTGTCGAGACGCCATGGCCTGGGTTGGTGCCGATCTGTCGGCCCGGCCTCCCCTCGAGCAATCCCGCCGTGCTCCCATTCCGCGAGGTCTCGACCGTTCGACGGTCTCGATTCCTGGGGTTCTGCCGGCCTGCGCCCGCGGGTCGTGCCGGCGTGCCAGGCGTGCGCCCTCTCGCGGCCGATGGGGGAAATCTCGTACAATCGCGGTGGTGCCCGGCCGATCGCGGCGAGGGTAATACACCGGAGAGGGCTGTCGATGCTGGGCTTGCGCGAGCTGGCGATGGTGGCGACGGTGGTCCTGGTGCTCTATGGCCGAACGAGCGTCCTCCGCAGCCGGCGGTTCCAGTCGATCTGGCCGTGGATCGCGCCGTGCGTCGCAAGGCCGGTCCGCCCCGGCTCGCCGTCTGGGCCGTCGCAAGCCCGACCCGTTGTCTCCCCGGCCTTCGCCGCGCCGGTGGACGACGAGACGGCCGCACGCCGTCCGGGGTTGTTCCGGCTCGAGGGGAACCGGCTGTTCTGGTTCCTGACCATCCTGGCCGCGACCGCCGTGGCCAGCGCCGTGGTCTCCCGGATGATGATCCTTCACGATGCCGGTACCGCCGCGGGGCATTAAGCCCCTTGATGACACTCCACCCGACGGCGCACCCTCGACGACGCCCCCGTATCCGACGTTCCCCCGGTTTGATCTCAAGCAAGGAGTCCGCCGATGATGCCGTTCGCGTTCCTCCCCAATCTTCGGTACGTGGGAGATGCTCATGGTCGCGGGCGTCTGCCTGCTGTTCTTCGGCAACCGCCTGCCCAGCGTGATGCGCTCGCTGGGCAAGAGCGTCACCGAGTTCAAGAAGGGCGTCTCGGGGATCGAGGACGACATCGATCGCTCGGTGATCACCGACAAGAAGGCCGAAACGCCCGGCCCCCACGCCTGATCCCGCCATAGGCCCCGGTCGCCGCGCTGCTCGGCATTGCCCCGTGGCTCGTCGGCCGCTCGCGAGCAACCTCTTCAGACCCAGTGAAGTGGAGAGAACGCGATGTTTCGTAAGCCTTGGTCCGATGGAGATGATGCTCATCCTGGGGCTGGGGGTGCTGCTATTCGGGAGCGGCTCCCCGAGGTGGGCCGGTCGCTGGGCCACAGGATCGTCGAGTTCAAGAAGAGGCTCAACGGCGTCTGACTTCGACCCGCCGACGAGCGGGCGGACCTTGCCCGGCGTTACGGCTCCTCGCTGTATGAGACGCACCAAGACGGCAGTCTCCGATCTCGGGGCTCCCGAACTGATCCTCCCGTAAGCGTCGGCACCGTGCCGCTGGGCTCGGCCCCTGGCCCGGCATCTCGATCGGCGTGGAATATCCTGACCGATCCCTACGAAGCGGAGAGAAAGCGATGTTTGGTAGCCTGGGTCCGATGGAGATGATGCTGATCATGGGCCTGGGGGTGCTGCTATTCGGAAAGCGGCTCCCCGAGGTCGGCCGGTCGCTCGGCCTCGGCATCGTCGAGTTCAAGAAGGGGCTCAACGGTGTCGGCGACGATCTTCGACCCGCCGTACGAGCAGCCGACCGTCCGGCAGCGACTCGGTAACGCGTTACTCCGACGACCACGCGACCGGCGAATCGACCTACACCGACACCTCCGCGCCGAAGTTCGAGCCGCCTGCAGTCGCCGTCGGGGACACCGGCTGAGACGAAGTAGTCGGGACGCGTCATTAGCTGTTTAGCGGCAAGTGGCGTAGGGTGGGTCGAGCGGCAGCGAGGCCCACCGATATCCGCCGCACGATCACGGTGGGCCTGACTCCGCTTCGCCTGCGCTCGACCCACCCGACGCCCATCGAATCCACCTCCGGGGCAGTGAGCGGCCAGTGCCGAGAAACGCCCTCCCTCTTCACTGACCACTTGTCACTTGTCACTTGCCACTGACCGCACTGAAGCAGCACGGCGACAACGCACGAGTAGGGAGCAGCCGATCGTGCTCGAGGACCGATTGATCGAGCTGATCGAGCCCGTCCTGCGAGAGATGGGGTCGGTCCGGGAAGCGGGGGAGTCGTTCGCCGAGCCGCCGCTGGACGTGCTGGGCTATTACCCGCGTCGGGTGCGGCTGGGCCGATATCCCGGTGCTGGGCCGGGGGCTCGGCGTCGTGATGGTGGTCCGCCAGCCGGTGGACGTCGAGGGCAGCCGGGCCGGATACCAGCGGCTGTTGACCCGCATGGCGATGGCCGCCAACGGGCGGTTCCCTCCCTGGAAGGGGCTGGTCCTCGGCCTGACCGCCGTGGTCCTTACCCCCGAGCCGATCGCGCCGGGCGACGATGAGATGCTCCGCCAGGTCCTCGACGTGAAGCTCCGGCGGATGCGCGTCGTGCCGTTCGGGCTGATCCGGGTGAACCTCGGCCAGGAGGCGTCTCGCTGGCGATCAACTCCAGCCCCGAGGAGCTGTTCCCCGAGCCGGCCCGGCTGGCCGACGTGCTGTGCGAGAACCTGCGCCGGTACGTGCCGCTGATCGAGATGTAGGTCAGGGCGGTCCCGGGATAATCCCAGTCGAACGAGACCTCGAAGGGCTTCCACCAGGGATCGACGCCGGTGGCCGGGTCGCTGTGGCGGCCGGCGGCGGTGGGGGGCTCGAGCGTGTACGTCAGCTTGTAGCGGCCGGCTCGGGGCATCGGGACGCTGGCGCCGTAGTGCCAGCCGTCGCGCGCGACCATCGGCATCAGGTCGCCGCGGATCGGCTCGAGGGATTTCGCTGCCTCGCCCTGGGGCACGATCGTGTAACGCACTTTCAGGTAGGGGATGAACTCGTCCTTGGGGCAGCCGTTCTTGTTGCCCTCGGTGGCGTGGATGTCGGCCTCGATGTGGATCATGTCGGATGAGGCCGGGCCCGGCCATGCCCTCCATCTGCACCGGCGGCAGCCAGACCGCGGCGATCCGCATCTGGTTCCGCTCGACCTCGTCGCCGATCGGATACTCGCGGAAGTTGGCCGGGCGCCGCGTGCTCGGGGCGGAGGCGGGGGCCTGTGCCGGTGGGGGCGCGTCGGCGTCGGGGTCCGCTGCGTCGGGGCCGTGCCCGGGGATTGGTCCCCTTGAGATTCAGGTTGAGCACCAGGACCGAGACGACCCCGCCCAGGATCAGGAGAACCATGATCGGGCCGATCCAGCGCGAGGCAGGCGGGTCTCCTCGTTAGGCGGTCGGTCGGCCGATGGCCAGGGCTCAGGCCGGGAGCGGCGTGGACGGTCGCGGTGTGCGTCGCGGCGTCCTGGCCGCTGGGCGATCGTCGCCGAGGGACGCCGCGGGGGAGCACGACCCACGAGAGCAGGGCACCGGCCAGCAGCAGTCCCTGGACCGAGACGACCTGGATGTTGGGGTAGAGACCGGCCAGCGGGAACCCGCCACCCAGCCAGGCCAGGGGCGTGGTCAGGAGGATGCCGGCGTTCTGGAGCTCGAACACGCCGTTGCCGGCGAAGATCACGGCCAGGGCGAAGAGGCACAGGCCGGAGACCTTGAAGAACGTCCCGAGCGGCAGCCGGACGCTCGTGGCACGCACCACGGCGGCGACCACGGCGCAGGATCGCCAGGCCGAGCACCAGGCCGGCCGCCAGGCCCAGCAGGCCGGCCCGCGTGGTCCCCTGGCTGCCCAGCAGCGCCTGGTACATCAGGGCGGTCTCGGCTCCCTCGCGATAGACGGCCAGGAACGCCGTGAGGGCCAGCGTCCCACCGCCGCCCCACTCCAGCCCGCGACGGGCATGCTGCTTGAGGAAGTCCATCCACCGCTTCGCCTGCGCCTGCGAGACCAGCCAGTAGCTCACGTAGAACAGCACCCCCGCGGCGACGAGCATCACCAGGCCCTCGATGACCTCGCGGCCCGGCCCTGGCACCGAGGCCACGAGCAGGTTGAGCGCCGCGGCCGTCGCGAGGCTCGCCACGAGGGCCAGCGCCACGCCCATCCAGATCGCCCGCATCGCGCCGGCCGGGCCGCGTCGGCGACCGGCGGCGTCATCCGTCCGCGCTGCCGACCGCTCGCCTTGACGACCAGGGCGATGAGCATCGCCAGCACCAGGATGACCTCGACGCCCTCGCGGACGATGGTGATCAGCGACTCGAAGAACGCGGTGCCGAACGCGCCCGGCCGGCCGGGCCTCGAGCCGGGCGACCAGGGCCTCGACATCCGCATACAGACATCTCGAGCCGGCTGGCGAGCGGTTCGCCCTTGAGCCCGCCGGTGATCTCGCCGCGGACCGCGTTGAACCGGATCTCCAGCGGCCGGACCGACTGCGGGCTGCGGCCCAGCAGGTAGCGCTCGATCGGCTCGAAATCGGTCATGTAGACCGTGGTCAGCTCGGACGCGGCGTCGTCGGGGCCGTCCCGATCGGCCTGCCTGGCCGACGCGGTGCAGGCCCCGCCGCAGCGTCTGGAGCAAGACGCCGGGTCGGCCTGCGGGCCGCCGGCTGGTCGAGGACCCGCGACCGGAGCGGATCCGGCGATGGCGCTGCGCCGTGATTCGGCTCGAGATGCGCCGCGTCGGTCACGCCCTTGTCGTTCAGCTCGACGCGCCGCGCCGAGCAGGTCGAGCAGGAGGTCGTGGCTGCGGTCCTCCAGGACCGACGCGGAGCGGTGGCGCATCGGCGACCTCGCGGACCTCCGAGCGGATACCGGCAGGAACTGCCGCTCGAGCTCGCCGGCCCGGGCGTAGCCCAGGTGCCGACGCACGGCGACCTCCATGTCGGAGGCCTCGAACTCGGCCCAGTAGGCGTCCTCGGCCAGCCGACGCGCCGTCGGCCCGCTCGCCCGGTCGCGTCGCGGCCTTCCGGCTCGCCGCGAGCAGCATGCCGATCCGGTCGACCACCTCGGCCCAGGGCCGCGGCGGGGCCGTCGCCGTGCGACGCGGCCTGCGACCCGGCCGGCGCCGTCGGGCCGGCCAGCACCAGCTCGGGGAGCTCGACCGCCTTGCCGCCCTGAGACGACGATCTCCTTCCGCAGCGGCTCGCCCATCTCGTGCCAGACGTTCAGCACGTAATGGCCGTCGGGGACGCCCTCCAGCCGGAACCGACCCTCGCGCGAGCAGACCTGGACCCAGGGCGTCGGGCTGACGACCACATAGCCCCGCATATGGAGGTGGACGTCGCAGGCCAGCACCATCACGCCCGGCTGCTCCGGCGTGAAGTCCTGGGTCGTCCCGGCGCCATCGACTGGTTGAACGGGAAACCCGGCGTGACGGCGTGGACGTTATGCGTCTCGCCGTCCTGGTTGGTGAACCGGACCGTCTGGCCCAGCGCGATCGCCTGCACCCGCGGGGTGAACTGCAAGCCCTCGCTGATTCGACCAGCGCCGATCTCCGGTGTTGCGTCCGGGCGTCCGTCGCGCCGGACTTCGGCCGGCTTGCCGGGACGTCCCGCCGCTCGCCGGGACTCCAGGTACACGACCGCCGGGCTGACCGACGGCGAGCAGATGTCCGGCATCCGCACCACGCCCGAGATACGGTCGGCCCCGCGGCCCTCCGTCGGCGAGTCGAAGCCCGGCCCGGCCGACTGGCCGCTCGCCCCGACGCCACGAGCATGGCCGCTCAGCGACGCGAGCATCCCCGAGCAGGATCGTTACCCACCGCCGTCGCTTCGCTTGCCTTCCTGTCGCATCGCGGCCCTCACTGGCTGAGGAAGCACGCTCGCATCGTCGCACGCACCAGGTTACGCCGAGGCGGGTTTGCAATTGAGATTCAATCTCAACGCTCAACCAATTATAATCACTGGGAAGGGGTCGTCAACGAGTGCGGCGGTCGGAGTCGGGGTGATTCGCGCGGGCACCTGTATGATGGGGCCGGAGTGATGGGCGGGATCCAGATGAATCTCCGGTCGGGGCGGGCGGAGGCCGGGGATGGACGAGGTGGCGGCGGCATCGGGGGCGACGCGGTACTCGGGGCCGGTCGCCGTCGAGGTGTTCCGGTTCGGTGATCGGTCGGTCCGGCTGGTCCGGCCGGTGGATCCGGATCGGTTGCTGGACGACCCCGGCGTGATCGACTGGAACCGCCGCGATGATTACATGCCGTACTGGGCCTATCTCTGGCCGGGGGCGTGCCTACTGGCCGGAGCGGTGGCACGCGAGCCGTGGGCGGAGAGGCGGGCGGATCGTCCCCTGGAGGCGCTGGAGATCGGCTGCGGCCTTGGCCTGGCGGGTCTGGTCGGCCTGGCGTGCGGGCTGAGGGTGCAGTTCAGCGATTACGACCGGGCGTCGCTGGATTTCGTCGAGCGCTCGGCGGCCGAGAACGGGTTCGAGGCGGCTCGATACGCGACGCGGCTGCTGGACTGGCGCAGCCTGCCCGACGAGCGGTTCCCGGTCATCCTGGGCTCCGACGTGATCTACGAGGCCCGGCTGGTTCCGTTGGTGGCGGACCTATTGGCCGCGATGCTCGCCCCCGGCGGCGTCGGCCTGATCGCCACACCCTACCGCGTCGCCGCCGAGGCCTTTCCCGCCGCGGTCGAGTCGCGCGGCCTGACATGTCACGCCGAGGAGACAACCGCGACGGCCGAGGAAGACTCCGCGGTAGCCGGTATCCTCTACCGCGTCACGCGGGCATGATCCGGGCGAATCCGAGATCGACACGAGAATCTTCGTGAGGCTCTCTCGCCGCTCGGGTACTACTGGCGGGAAACCCATCACGGGGAGGCGGCGAGATGGCGGCGAGCCCGTTGCATCGGTTGTTCCACCTGGCGCGGTCGGGTCGATGTCCGACGCGTGCCTGCTGGATCGCTTCACCTCGGGCCGCGACGAGGGTGCGGCCGAGGCGGCGTTCGAGGAGCTGGTGAACCGGCACGGGCCGATGGTCTTGCGCGTCTGCCGCGGCGTACTCGGCGACGACCACGACGCCGAGGATGCCTTCCAGGCGGTGTTCCTTGTGATGGCCTCGCGAGCGAGGTCGATCCGCCGGGGCGCATCGGTCGCGAGCTGGTTATTCGGGGTGGCGAATCGGGTGGCGATGCGCGCCGACGTTCCGCGGCGCGACGGCGAAGGCACGAGCGAGCGGCGGTGGCCGATCGTGACGAGTCGTACCAGCTTTCCGCCGACGATGAACTCGACAACCTGGTGCTCCATGGAGAGCTCGCCGGGCTGCCCGAGCGACAGCGCTCGGCGGTGGTCCTTTGCTACATGCAGGGGCTGACCTACGCCGCGGCCGCGCAACGGCTCGGAACCTCGGAGGTAGCGATCCGTGGGCAGCTTGCCCGGGCGCGTGAGCGGCTGCGGCTTCGGCTGACTCGGCGCGGAGTGGCCGTGCCGGCCGGATTGCTTGCTGCCGGAATTACCGGGCGGGCCTGGGCGGCGGTTCCGGCCCGATTGACCCATTCCACGGTTCGCATCGCTCAAGGTTACGCGGCGGGTCACTCCGCCGCCGACCTGGCGCGGGGAGTGCTGAAATCCATGCTGATCAACCGGGTGAAGGCCGCCGCGATCGTGCTCGGCCTGGGGCTCGCCGGCAGTTACGGGGCGTGGCACGCCGCGGTCGGGGCCGACGACGCGATGCGGAAACGCCAGTCCGGGACGGCCGCCGGCAAGCCGGCCGTGGCGGCGCCCGCACCGGGGCCCCAGGGCGATCGGCCCGGCGACCGGTATCGCCTGACGGGCTCGGTCCGGGTCGAGGGGACGGGCGAGGCGGTCGAGGGGGCGACGTTCCTCGTCCTCCTGGGCGATTCGGGCCAGTCGCGCGAGGTCTCGAGCGATCGGGACGGCCGGTTCAACCTCGGGCTCCCGCCTGGACAGGCCCGGTCGTGGACGCTGCTCCCGCCGGCCGGCTACTGGGCGCCGCATAATAACAACTCGATGGAGACCTTCGTGCTGGGGCCCGATCATCCGGTCCATCAGCAGGACTACGTGGTCCGCCGCGGGGTCGTCTGGAGCTTCAAGCTGTCCCGCGGCGCGGCGAGGCGGCCGGTACCCGGGGGTTCGGTTGGGGGTCCGGGGCCGGACGAGTTCTTCCTGGCGACGGCCGACGCGACCGGCATCGCCCGCCTGACGCTGCCCGACGAGGGAGGCACCGTCACCGTGTACGCGTCCCCGAGCAAGGTGTCGATGGATTCCGTCGCCCTCACGATCCATCGCGAGCCCGGGTTCCGCCCGGACGCCGTCGAGACCATGGTCCGTCGTGACGGGAAAGTCGTGCTGACCGACGCGGGGAGCAAGCAGGCGACCGTCGCCGGCCTGGACCGGCTCGAGCCAACCATCGTTGACGCAAAGCTGGTCCTGAAGGTCAACCTGCCCGAGCCCGATCTTCGCAGCCATGCCAGTCTGACCGGCCGCGTCCTCGACGAGCGGGACCGACCGATCGCGGGGGCGAAGGTGGCCCTGGGGTTCGGCGAGCCCTCGAAGAACAGCGCCCTGTCGGCCGATCCCGCGCACACGGTCGCCACCGACACCAGGGGCGAGTACACGATCCGCTCAATCCCCCGCCGCGACTTCCAGGGGAACCCGAGAAAGGCGTTCGTCGTGGTCTCTCGGCAGGGTTACGCCGGTGTCGACTCGGCCCCGATCGAACTGGCCTCGGGCAGCGACGACTCTGCTCGACATCTCGACCCGATCCGCCTGGCGTCCGGATTCTCGCTGAAGGGGAAGGTTGTCGATCCCCAGGGCCGGCCGGCCGTCGGGGTCTGGGTCACGATCCGCGGTCCCTACGCCCTGCGCGAGCAGTTCGTCCGCACCGACGACGCCGGGCATTTCCGCGTCGCCAACCTGCCGAAGGGGCTGACTAGCCTGTACTTCGAGTATGGTCCGATGTTCGCGATGGGCAAGTACCTCGCGGACGGCACCGACGAGAATCTGGAAGTCAGGCTCCGTCCCACCGCCGATGCACCGGCGAAACGGGCCGTGCCGGCGGTCCCCGATCCGCCCGCGATCGGCCGGCCGGCGCCCCGCTCCAGGTCGCCGGCTGGACCGACCAGAAGCCGCACGCTCTTTCCGATTACCGGGGCAAGGTCGTCCTGCTCGACTTCTGGGGCATCTGGTGCGGCGCCTGCATCAACAACATGCCGGGCCTGGAACAGCTCAAGCGCGAAGTTCGAGCCGCGCGGAGTAGTCTTCCTGTCGATCCACACGCCCGGCGAGGACATCGGCCGGATCCGTCGCTTTCTCGAGCTGAAGAAATGGTCGTTCCTCTCCGCCCTGGACGAGGGCCGCGAGCAGGCCGAACGGCGCGACGTCCGCACGTTACGGAGTGCGGGGCTCCCCGACCTACGTCCTGATCGACGGCCAGGGCAACGTCGCGTTCCACAGCGGCGTCGGCATCGAGGAGGGCATCGCCGCGATTAAGGCTCTGGGCAGGGAGATGGGCGTCGACGACGCGAACATGACCGAGGCGAATTTCCGCCGGGTCTGGGAGGGGTTCTTCCGCCGCGAGATTGAGAAAGTGCTGAGGCGGCGTTAAACGAACTGGCTCCAGGGGTCAGCGCGATGCGGGTTCCTGCTGCCCGGCGTTCGTCGCCGTCCCTCCGAAATAGCCGTCGAACTCGGCGGGCGTCATGTGGCACGAGGATGAGAATGCCAGGATGCGCCCGTCGCGACGGAACCGGGCATTCATGGACAGGTCCCGGACCCAGCGAAAGTATGGCGCACTGCCAATGTCAATGCGGAAGGCCAGGGCGATCGACGCGAGCCGCATTGCATTGAGCCGTTGGAGCCTGTCGCGGGCGGCCTCGCCGGCCGCCGCGGCATCACGAAACTCCTCGGTCTGATGTCCCGCTGGCCGTAGGCCCGGCCCGGACCATCTGGTAGTCTGGAGCGATCGGATCCTCAACCATCCGACCCTCGCCAGACCGCCCGAGGAGTGCCGATGCAATGATCGAATCCACCGGAGCATCGCCATCGGCGCGACCGACCATGGACGACGGTCGCGGCCTGACCGGCGAGCATTCCTGCGCCAGGCCGGTGGCGGCTTCGGTGCGATCGCGGCGGCCTGGATGCTCGAGCAGGAGCCGGGTCGCATGGCGGAGGTGACCGACGGCCCGCCATCGACGCGGCCGCCCGCATTTCCGCCCCAAGGCGACGCGGGTCATCTACCTGTTCATGCACGGCGGGCCGAGCCACCTCGAGACGTTCGACCCCAAGCCGGACCTCCAGCGCCTCTGCGGGCCGGCCGTTGCCGGCCAGCTTCGGGCCGGTGGCGACGCGCCGGCAGGTCGCGGCCAACCCCTGCTCGCCACCCGACGGACATTCCGCCCCGCCGGCCGGAGCGGCCTGCCGGTCTCCGACTTCCTGCCGCACCTCGCCGGGTGTGCCGACGAGCTGGCGGTGATCCGGTCGTGCAAGGCCGACAGCGTCAACCACCCGCAGGCCGTCTACCAGATGAATACCGGCTCGATCCTGATGGGCAAGCCGAGCCTCGGGAGCTGGGTCGCCTACGGCCTGGGCACCGAGAACCGCGATCTGCCCGCGTTCGTCGTGCTGCCCGATCCCGGCGGCGGCATCAAGGGCGGGCCGCCCGCGTATGGCGCCGGGTTCCTGCCGGCGAGCTACCAGGGGACCGTCATGCGCTCGGGCTCGCGGCCGATCCTCGACCTGGCGCCGCCGGAGGGCATGTCCGACGCCGCGCAGCGCAGGACGCTCGACCTGATCGGCCGGCTGAACGCCCGTCACCTCGCCGCGCGGGGCGATGACTCCGAGCTCTCGGCGCGGATCCAGGCGTACGAGCTGGCCTACCGGATGCAGTCGGCCGCACCCGAGGCCGTCGACCTCTCGGCCGAGACCGACGAGACCCGGCGGCTCTACGGGCTCGACCGGCCCGAGACGGCCGAGTTCGGCACCCGCTGCCTGCTGGCCCGCCGCCTGGTCGAGCGGGGCGTCCGGTTCGTGCAGCTCTACTCGGGCGACGTGAACGGCTGGGACGCGCACGACGACGTCGAGGCGAACCACGTCGCGGATGTGCGCCCGGACCGACCAGCCGGTCGCCGGCCTGCTGAAGGACCTGCGCCGTCGCGGCCTGCTCGAGGAGACTCTGGTCATCTGGGGCGGCGAGTTCGGCCGGATGCCGATGTCCGAGAGCGGCCGGGGCCGCGACCACAACCCGCACGGATTCACCGTCTGGCTGGCCGGGGCCGGGATCAAGGGGGGCACGGTCCACGGCGCGACCGACGCCGTCGGCCTCGCGCGGCCGGTCGACCCGGTGCACGTCCACGACCTGCACGCCACGATCCTCCACCTGATGGGCCTCGACCATACCCGGCTGACCTTCCCCCACAACGGCCGCGACGATCGGCTCACCGATACCGCGGGCACGGTTGTCCGGGCGATACTGGCGTGATCCCAATTCACGTCTCTCGGCCTTGCCGCGGACCCGTCGATCCTCGACGATAAGGGAGTGAGCGAAATCGGCCCCATTCGGGAGCGATTGTCATGGCCAGCGACCTGATCGATCGGACTTTACCGGCGCACGACCCCAACTTCCGCAAGCCGCGGGGTCTGCTTCCCGTCCCCCCCGAGGTCGCGGAGGACGTCGCCAGGATGGAGGCCCAACTCCTCCAGGAGCGCGGAATCCAGATCACTCCGGAAGCAAGGAGAGATCAACTGGATTACGCGACGATGAACTGGTACTACGATAACTCTTACGTCGCTTATCGGCGCACGCCCGAAGGCATCGAGGTGTTGGCGGTGGGCTCGGAGGAGATCCGCGAGTATCTCAAGGATCACCCGCCCGGGACGCGCCATG
This sequence comes from uncultured Planctomycetota bacterium, assembly GCA_963771445.1. Classification (GTDB taxonomy): domain Bacteria; phylum Planctomycetota; class Planctomycetia; order Isosphaerales; family Isosphaeraceae; genus JAKAUH01. Next base: position 1,348,696 of record CAVYTQ010000014.1, read on the forward strand.
ACGTTGTCTTCGGGGTGGCGTAAATGGCCAGGCTTGAAGTCCCGCTGTCGCGCAGGACACTGCGAACCACCGGCGATGAAGTGCTCCACGCCAAGCTGGAGTTGCAGGTCAAGAATAACCACGGCGGCTGGGTGACCATCGATTTTCGGGTCGATCGCGGCACGGAGATGACGACCATGCCCGCGGAAGCGGCGAGGGATCTCGGCCTGCCTATCCCGAAGCGTCCGGTACCTGGCTTGACACTTCATGGCCAGGAGGTCCGCCGCGGTCTGCTGAGAGCCCGCATCGTCAGGCTGGATGTTACCGAGTACGTCTTCCCCTGCTACTTCCTGGGCGATCCGGATGTCCCGATGGTCGGCCCGAGGAACCTGCTCGGCCTCACCGGCGTCATCGACCAGATCCGCTTGACCTTCGACGGCACGGCTTCGCTCACCGCGCCCGAAGGGAGTTCTCGTGGTGGAGAAGATCTGAGCAACTCGTCCGTTGCGACACTCTCGATCGAGGAAACGGCCTATGCTCCGTGCCTCTCTCTGCTCGGCGGTGGTGATCCTCGGCCTGGCCGCCCTCGGCGCGGCCGACGATGGCCGGCTCCCCGACAAGCCGATAACCGCCGAGGAGCGCGACCACTGGGCTTTCCGTCCGCCGGTGCGAATGCGGCCGCCGGCCGTCGAGCATCGCGGCTGGATGAGGAACCCGATCGACGCCTTCATCGTGGCGGGCCTGGAGTCCAACGGCCTGGCACCCGCCCCCGAGGCCAACCGCCCGGCGCTGCTCCGCCGCCTCAGCTTCGACCTCACTGGCCTGCCGCCGTCTCCGGTCGAGGTCGAGGCGTTCCTGCGCGACCGTTCACCGGACGCTTACGAGAAGGTCGTCGACCGCCTGCTCGCGACTCCGCAATACGGGGTGCGACAGGCGCAGCACTGGCTCGACCTGGCGCGATACGCCGACACCGACGGCTTCGAGTTCGACCAGGCCCGGCCCGACGCCTGGCGCTATCGCGACTGGGTCGTCGCCGCGCTCAACGCCGACATGCCCTATGACCGCTTCGTCCGCCTCCAGCTCGCCGGCGACGAGATCGCTCCCGACGATCCATCGGCGTTCATCGCCACCGGTTTCAACCGCTGTTATCCCGACATGGTCGACCTGAACGACCAGCGACTGCGGCGGCAGAACGCGCTCAACGACATCACCGAGACGACCGGGCTGGTCTTCCTGGGCCTGACGATCGGCTGCGCACGGTGTCACGACCACAAGTTCGACCCGATCCGCCAGGCGGATTTCTACCGCCTCCAGGCGTTCTTCGCCGGGTCGCGGTTCCGCGACGATTATCCGCTGGCCGAGCCGTCGCGGCGCAGGGCTCACGAGCGTGCGATCTCCGCCTGGCACGCCGAGGTCGCCCGGGTGCAGGCGGCCATACTGCGTATCGAGCGGCCGGTGCGCGATCGCGTCGCGCCGGGCCTGCCGATGGGTGCGCTCGACGACGCCGTGGCCGCGTACAGCAAGCCGGAAGACGAGCGGACCCCGGCCGAGGTGGCCATGGTTTACAAACTGCTCGCGCACGACGGCCGAATCCGTGCCGCCGACTGGCCACGGCTGCTCGGCGCCGACGCCCTCGCCCGCCGCGCCGTCTTGCTGGTCGAGATGGACCGAACGATCAAATCCGCTCCGCGGCCGTTGCCGACGGCCCGGGGCATCGACGAGGCCGGGCCGGAGGCGCCTCCTACGCACTTCCTCCGCCGCGGCGAGCCGACCGCCCCGGGCCGGTCGTCCCGCCGGCGTTCCCCGGTATCCTGTCGGCGAGCCGGTCGGGACCGGCTACCTGGAGCAGCGTGCCGAGGATCGTCCCGAGGGCCGAATCGAGCGGCCGACGACGGGCGCTGGCTGATTGGCTGACCCGGCCCGACAACCCGATGACCGCTCGCGTCATGGCAAACCGGCTCTGGCAGAGGCATTTCAGCCGCGGTCTCGTCGCGACATCAAGCGACTTCGGCCGGATGGGCGACGAGCCCAGCCATCCCGAGCTGCTCGACTGGCTGGCGTCGGAGCTGGTCGCGAGGGGCTGGAGTCTCAAGGCGATCCACCGGCTGATCGTGACGAGCGCGACTTATCGCCAGTCGTCGCGGCCGCGTTCGCCGGCCGAGCGCCAGGCCGATCCCGACAACCGCTGGCTCTCGGGCCAGAACCGCCGACGGCTCGACGGCGAGGCGATCCGCGACGCGATGCTCGCGGCGTCGGGCCGCCTCAACCTGGCCATGGGCGGCCCTGGCGTCTTCCCGCCCTTGCCTCCCGAGCTGACGAAGCTCTCGAGCAAGGGCGCGATCTGGCCCGTCTCGCCGACGGCCGCGGACCGGTGTCGCCGCAGCCTCCATGTCTTCGTCCGGCGCAACCTGCGTTATCCCTTCTTCGAGGCCTTCGATCGACCCGACACCAACGCGAGTTGTCCCGAGCGTCCGGTGACTACAATCGCGCCGCAGGCGCTCAGCCTGCTCAACAGCCCCCTCTCCACCGAGGCCGCTCACGGCCTCGGCGAACGTGTCGAGCGCGAGGCTGGCCGCGACCTCGATGCGAGGATCGATCGCGCCTACCTTCTGACCCTCGCCCGCCGGCCCGACGACGCCGAACGTTCGCTCGCCCGGGCCTTCCTGTCGTCCGGTTCTTCGCTCGACGACCTGTGCCTGGCGCTGATGAATGTGAACGAGTTTGTCTATATCGATTGAGGCGCGGGTTTCCTTGGGCCGCGCTCAATGAGAAGACCACTGCGGAAGCTCCTTTCGAGATTGACGGGTGGGACGAACCCGCCGATGATGGGCTGATGGTTCATGCTCACCACGCGGGCTCGATCGATCCTTGGGAGATGGTCCGATGACGCGACTGAACGTCGTCGAGCTGCGGCATTCGTTGTCTGGGATCCTGGACCGCGCCGAGCAGCATGGCGAGAGAATCATCATCCGGCGCCGCGGCAAGGACGCCGCGGCACTTGTGCCGCTCGAGGACCTCAAGCTACTCGAGCGATTGATCGAAGAGGCCGAGGATCGCCTCGACGTCGAGGCCGCTCATGCTTCCCTGGCCGAGTCGGATGAACGAATCCCCTACTCGACGATTCGCCAGGAGCTGGAGCTCGACGATGAGCAGAAAACGGAGAAACCGCGATCCCGTGCCCGGGTCCGAGCGAAGACGCTTTGAGATCCAGTTCACCCGAGCGGCCCAACGCGCCATGGCCAGGATTCCGAGGAGTGCGCTCGAGCGAGTCGATGTCCTCGTCCGCCAGTTAGCGGACAACCAGCATCCCGCCGGGTCAAAGAAGCTCCAGGGAGCCGGCGACCTTTACCGGATACGGGCCGGCGACTATCGAGTGATTTATTCGGTCGAGTCGGATTGTTTGATCGTACTGATCATCCAAAATTGGCCATCGACGCGATGCCTACCACTCACTCCGATCGCGTGACGGCCGGTTCGTGCCGGATGCCGGCAAGGGCCGGCCAGTAGCGATACACCAGCCCCGCGAGCAGGAACAGCCCGCCGATCAGGGTCGGGCCGGCCGGGCGCTCGTGCACGAACAGCACCACCCAGATCGGATTGAGGATCGGCTCGACCAGTGCGATCAGGCTGGCCTCGGCGGCGCTGATCTCGCGGAGCCCGCGGGCGTAGAGCGTGTAAGGAATCGCCATCTGGAAGACGCCGAACGCCACGAGCACCAGCCATTGCGGCCCGCTCGGCGATCCCAGCCCCTGGCCGCTCGCCCAGGCCCAGAGGCCCAGGGCCGCGGTGCCCACCAGGTTGAGCGCTGCGCTCAGCCACATCGGGTCCAGCCCGCGCAGCCGGCGAAGTCCGACACCGATGCCCGCCGAGAGGACCCCGCTGCCAAGCCCAAGCGCGATGCCTTGCCACTCGCGCGGGCGGCCGTCATAGCCCCAGCCCACGATGGCGACGATCCCCAGCACGGCCATCGCGATGCTGACCCTCGCCCGCCGGTCGGGCCGCTCGTGCAAGAGCAGGGCGCTCAGCGGCACCACCCACAGCGCCGAGGTGCACTGCAAGAGGATCGCGTTGGCCGACGTCGTGATCTTCACCGCGCCCAGGAAGCATCCGACCATCACGCCGAACGCCACCCCCAGCGGCCAGAGCGCCAGTCGGAACGTTCGCTCGCCGCGAGGGACGAACGGGACGAGCGCCAGCCCGGCGAACAGCCCTCGGTAGAATGCGATGGTGAGCGGGTCGAGTTCCAGCGCCTTCGAGATCGCTCCGCCGGTGCTCCACAGCACGGCCGCGGCCAGGACGCACCAGCGGCCCGTCATCGCGACGCGCCCGGGCGATTCCAGTAGATCCGGACGTTGTGAGTCGACCGGCCCCCGGCGATGATATCGGCGCGACCGTCGCCGTCGAGATCGGCAGCCATCGCATCCTCGCAGCCAACGCCGCCGTCGTCGATCGTGTGCCGATCGAAGGTCAGCTTGCCCGCCCCGACGCCCTGCCGGGGATCGAACACGAACACGCCCGGCCCGCGCGGCGGGCGTCCCGGGCTTGTTGGCGTCGCGCTGGCCGATGATCAGCTCGTCGTCGCCGTCATCGTCGAGGTTGGCGCACCAGACCGCATGGCCCCACTGGACCGGCTCGGCGATCACGGTGCGCGACCACAGCGGGGCAGGGGCCCTCGCGCCGGGCGTCGAGGCATCGGCGTCGGGCGATCGATCGGCCGACGCCGCCGGAGGCGTGTAGACGACCACCTGATAGCCGTGCCAGGGCTCGATTGTCGCGATGTACGAGCCGCCGCCCTGCAACCGCCCGACCTTCACCTCGCTCGACCCCTTCGACGGGCTCGACTCCTGGTTGCCCCGGCCGACCTGGCTCCGCGTCCACTTGCCGGCGACGTTTCGCTCGAGCACGAACACGCCCTCCCAGGCCGCCACCACGACCTCGTCGCGGCCGTCGCCGTTGAGGTCGATGAGCTGCAGGTTGTGGATCGTGTGCAGCGAGCTATCGGCGACCTCCGCCGGCCATTCGGGCTGCGCCGGGTCCTCCGGCACGTCATACACCATCACCCGCACGCCCTCGCCGGCGCCCCAGTCCGGTCCCCGTGTGCCCCGACCTTGCAGCGGCGCGACCACCAGTTGCCCGGCCTGCCCGACCCTTCACCGAGCCCCATCGCAGGCGGTGCAGCGTTGGCTCGTCGTAACGGATCGGGTGGACCTGCCATCGGCCCTCGGTGTCGCGGCCCAGCCATTGCAGCGTGCTGGCGTTCTTCGTGTCCGGCGGCCGCCAGCCGGCACCCAGGGCGAAGTCGACCCGCCCGTCGCCGTGAACGTCCCGCGGCTGGATGCAAACGTTGTCTCTCGCGGTCGCCTGGCGGATGATGTCCTGCCGCTTCCAACCGGGGTTCGCGTACCAGACCACGGCGTCCTCGGTCACGGCCACGACGTCGGGCTTGCTGTCCTTGTCAACGTCGGCCACCGTGACCGCATACACGATCTCCCCGGCGTGCGGGTCGATCTGGTGCACCTCAAACCGGGGGAACTCGCCCGCGACGGCCGGACCGCCGGCCAGGACCACCAGGCCCACGTAGAAGAGGCTCCGCGAACGCGTCATGGCTCGACCTCCCGACCAATCCCACCCAGCTCGCTCATCCATTTCCCCGCCCCTAACCCTTCGCCCCCGCCGCGATCCCCTTGTCGAGGAACCGCGTCGCCGCGTGCATGATCGACTCCTCGGTCGCCTCGGCGCCGGGGATCTCGGCGGTGATCCGTCCCTCGCACAGCACCAGGATCCGATCGGCCACGGCGAGCAGCTCGGGCAGCTCGCTCGACGTCATCAGGATCGCGCGGCCCTGCCCGGCCAGGCGGCGGATCAGGGCGTAGATCTCCGACTTGGCGCCGACGTCGATCCCGCGGGTCGGCTCGTCGAGCAGCAGCAGCTTCGGCTCGACGAGCAGCCATCGGGCGATGATGCATTTCTGCTGGTTGCCGCCCGAGAGACTTGTGATCGGCGCACCGCCGCCGTCTGTCTTGATCGAAAGTTCCTTGATCGACCAGGCGACGGCCTCGCGCTCGGCCCGGGGGTTGACCAGCGGCAGGGCACCGTATGTCAGCTCGGGCAGGCGGCGGAGCGTGATGTTCTCGGCCACGGTCATCCGGTCGAAGAGGCCCAGCGCCTTGCGGTCCTCGGTCACCATGGCGACGCCCGCCCGAATGGCCTCGTCGGGGTGATTGAATCGCACCGGCCGGCCCTCGAGCCGGATCGATGCCCCGGGGCGTCGTGGTCGTGGCGCCATAGATCGCCTCGAGCAGCTCGGTCCGCCCCGCGCCCAGCAGGCCGGCGACGCCCACGACCTCGCCGGCTCGCGCCGTGAACGTGATGCCCTGGAGGCTCGGCCGCCCGCTCCCCGCCGGCACGGCCATCGACAGGTCCTCGACCTCCAGGATCGCGTTCGACTGGATGTGGTGCGGCTGATAATTGCAGCGCGCCGATCTCGCGGCCGACCATCCACCGCACGACCTGGTCGGGCGAGATCTCGGCGCGGGCGCCGAGGCCACGAACTGCCCGTCGCGCAGCACGGTGACGCGATCCGACAGCGTGAACACCTCGTTCATCTTGTGGCTGATGTAGAGGACCGTGGTGCCCGCCTTGCGCAGGTCGTGGATCACGCGGAAGAGCCGGGCGACCTCCGAGTCCGACAGCGCCGACGTCGGCTCGTCCATGATGACGATCGCCGCGTCGCAGGCCAGTGCCTTGGCGATCTCGACCATCTGCTGGTCGCCGATCCTCAGGTCGCCGACGCACGCCCGCGGGGAGATCGGCGTGCCCAGGCGGTCGAACAGCTCGCGCGTCCGCGCCTCCATCCCGCGCTCGTCCAGCCAGCCCAGCGGGCCGCCGCGCGTCCGCTCACGGCCCAGGAAGATGTTGTCGGCCACGGTGAGCTGCGGGACGAGGTTCAGCTCCTGGTAGATGATCCGGATCCCGGCGTCCTCGGCCTCGCGCGGGCCCGAGAACCGCACCGGCCGGCCGGCCAGCAAGACCTCGCCCTCGTAATCGACGATGGCGCCGGCCAGCACTTTCATCAGCGTGCTCTTGCCCGCCCCGTTCTCGCCGCAGATCGAGTGCACCTCGCCCGCCGGCGCGACGAGCGACACGTCCCGCAATGCGCGCACGCCGCCGAAGTTCTTGGTGATGTGCCGCATCTCCAGCCGGGGTGAAGGGCCCTCGGCCGCGGCGGGTGGTGCTGCCGATCCGTCGATGGGGCTCGTCCCCTGATTCATGGTTCGGTAGGTCCGTGACGGGCGTTGACTGGGGTATCGCCGATGGTCGAGTCCACATCGTACTCGCAACGAACGGCCGCGAGTAGGGACTCCCCCGCCGGGTCCGCGGCCCCTGTCCGTTGCCAGCTCCGGCCGCTAGTATGGGAACCGACCGGACCTCCTGGTCGGACCGCATCGTCCGTTTGATTCATCTCCGGCGGGAGCCGCCCCGTGGAAACCGACGTCGCCTATTTCGTGACCTATCCCTGCCCCGGCTGCAAGGCCCAGCTCGAGGCGTCGCACAGCGGTTGGCGGGGCTGGTTGCGTTGCCCCACCTGCGGCACGCCCGCGCTGCCGCCGGAAGTCTTCCGCGGCCACCCGGCCACGCGTCGCCGACTCCTTGAGACGCCCGGCGAGGACATCCTGATCATCGAGGATGACCGTGTGACCGCGCGTCAGCCCTTGCCCGACCCTGCGTCGCTCATCCCGCCGCCCACCTCGCCCGTGATCACGTCGTTACGGCTGTTTTTCGGCATCGGGCTGGTGGTCTCGCTGTTCCTGCTGCTGATCTCCTACCTCGACGATAACTCGCAAGTCCTCGGCATCGCCGGATCGACGGCGGTAATTTTCTTCCTGCTGTTGATCCGCGTGTCGGGCCGCCGTCGTGTCCAAAATGCCGGCGCAGGTTCGCGCCGCGATTTGCCGCTGAAGGATCAGTAATGCGTCCACGCCAGCCAGGCGACGCCGACCAGCGTCGTCAACAGGGTTAGCGGGATCCCCACCTTGAGGAACTCGCCGAACCCCAGCTCGACGCGCGACCGCCGGGCGCTCTCGACCACGATCAGGTTGGCCACCGATCCCAGCATCGTCAGGTTGCCCGCCAGCGTGCTCGACATCGCCAGCGCCAGCCAGGCGTCTCCTTCTGCGACATCACCGCCATCAGCGGCTTGAACAGGAGGACCGCCGGCACGTTCGAGACCAGGTTCGACAGCACGACCGACAGCCCGCTGACCAGCACGACGGGCGAGTTCCGCAGCGCCGTCCAGCTCTCGAGGTTCCACGAGTGCACCACGTGGACCTCGAACGGCGTGCACCACGATGAACAGCCCGGCGAACATCACCAGCAGCGGCCAGTCGATCTGGTGATAGACCTTCTCGGGTCGGACGCGGTCGAGCAGCAGGATCGCCGCCGCCGCCAGCGCCACGATCGCGATCGGCTGCCCGGCGAAGAACAGCCCGATCATCGCCGCGGTGACGCACAGGCACTTCACCAGCAGCCCGCGATGCACCCGCGGCTCGGCCGTCACGACGGCCGGTGCCGGTCGTCGGTCGCCGCCGTCGCCTCGACGTTGGCCGCGGCGAGCGACCGCGAGTACAGCAGGCGACAGCACGACGAAGTCGATCACCAGCCCGAGCGCGGCCACCGGCGCCAGCCGTGCGGCGAAGCGGACGTAGCTGATGCCCGAAAGGTTGCCGATGATGATGTTCTGCGGGTTGCCGGTGATCGTCGCCACCGAGCCGATGTTCGACGCGGTCGCCAGGCCGATCAGGTAGGGCACCGGCGGGCAGGTTCCGACGCCGGCAGAGGTCCAGCACCAGCGGCGTCATCGCGACGCAGACCACGTCGTTGACCAGGAACGCCGACAGCACGCCGGCCAGGCCGATCGTCATCGCCAGCAGCCCGTGCGGGCCCAGGCGCCGCGACGCGATCCAGTGCGTCACGACCTCGAAGAACCCCGAAAGCCGCACGTAGGCCACCACGATCATCATGCCGAACAGCAGGACGATCGTCGCCTCGTCCACCGCCCGCGCCGCCTCGTCCAGGCTGAGCACCCGCATCGCCAGGATCGCCGCCGCCCCGACCAGCGCGATGCCGGCCCGGTCGATCCGCAAGCGTCGGCACCTTGCCGATCGCCAGGAACAGGTACGTCAGGCCGAAGATGATCGCCGTGATCCAGGCGAGCCGGTCGGGAGAGGCCGCCGCAAGTGTGGGATCGCTCATCTCTTGACTGCTACCGCCGAGTAAGGATTTGAAAAACGCATTCGCTAACAAATATGATACGAGCCGAGTGGTAATCCACGCCCATCGCGGAGTCCGCCTTACACTCCGGAGGAGTCGCCCGGAGCCATCGTCGACGCCGCCAGCTCGGGCAGCCGCGCCCCGGCCGGTTCCACCGGTTCGGCCTTGCCGCGCGGCGAGAGTCTCGGGGACGGCGAAGACGACCAGCAGGGTCGCGGCGGCCCCCACACCCGCCAGGATGCCGAAGAGCCCGCGATATCCCAGGCTCTCGACCCAGAAGCGCCGACAGATAGGGCCCCAGCGCCGAGCCGAATACCAGCGACGTGCCGACGATCGCCTGCGCCTCGCCGGCGCGGCGGGCCCCGCCCAGTCGGTCGGTCACCCAGGCCGCGGCCAGCACCGCGAACAGCCCGTTCGAAAGCCCGTCGAGCGCCTGGTTGGCGACGACCTCACCGGCGTTCCGCGCCACGGCCACGATCGCCAGCCTTAGCGCCATGGCGGCCCACGCGGCGATCAACAGCGGCCGACGTCCCCAGCGATCCGCCAGTGTACCCGCCGGCCGCACGACCAGCATCCAGGCGATCATGCTCACCACGAACGCGATCGCCAGTTGCTTTGTCGGGGCGTGCAGGTCGCGGCTCAGGAACAGCCCCAGGTATACGCCCCCGGGCGCATTGGCCGAGTGGAACAGCACCATCGCCGCGATGAACGACCAGAGCGCGGCGTCGCGCCAGGTGCGGCGGCCCACCTTTCCCGACGTGCCCTCGACGCTCGGCACGGGCCCGTCGAGCTCGTCGGCCATCGGGTCGGATGCGTCCGCGCGGTGCGGCTTCGACTCGTGGATCAAGCAGCGCCGAGGCGAACGCCAGCGCCTGGACGACCGCCAGCGGCACGAGGATCGCGCCGACCCCCGTGCGCTCCGCCAGCCAGCCGCCGATCAGCAGCACCGTGATGATCCCGATCGGCTTCCAGAACCTCAGGGCCCCGAGCGCCCGCCCGAGCTGCCCCGGCGCCGCCAGCGCCACGGCCTCGGCGCCGACTGGCTCTCGGCGATCGCGCGGCAGATCCCGTTCTCGGCGAACAGCACCACCGCGACCGCCAGCCAGACGCCGCCCGGCGCGTGCGGCAGGGCCAGGGTCGCCAGTGCCAGCACGCCCAGCGACACCAGCAGGAACGGCTTGTGCCGGCCGATCCTGTCCGACCAGATCCCGACGACGAACTGCGCCAGCGCGGAGAGCGCCGCCAGGGTCGAGATGATCCCGATATCCCGGTCCGACAGCCCGCGCTCCTTCAGGTACAGCGGCAGGTAGGGCAGCGTGAACCCGATCCCCGCCATCCCGAAGAAATAGGCACCATACAGTCCGATGCGATTGCGCCAGTCCATAATCATTCACCAGGACGTTGGTTGAGGTAGGGTGGGCATCGCCCACAAATGATGGCCACGGGTTGGTGGGAGAGACCCGCCATGTTTCGGCGGAAACCGCCTTCTGGGCACGGCGCGGACCGCGATCGCGGGGCAGGGCGATCTGCCCGGACGTCGCGCTCGAGAGGGCGGAGGGCGGCATCGTCGGGACCTCGGTCCCCAGTCCGCCGCGCCCTCTCGGTCTGTCAATCGATCGATGACGGCCGCGGGCTCAGGGCTCGGTCGGCGGCGGCAGGATCCGGCCCTCGCGGTCGGCCTGGGGGTCCTTGGGCCTGGCCTTGCCCGGCGGCGGAGCATCGCGGAAGTCGGCGGCATGACCGAGATGCTCGGCCACGTGGGTCATGGCCTCGGCGGCGCGGGACAGCTCGGCGGAGCGCTCCATGCGTCCGGCCTCGTAGTCGCGCCGGGCGGCGCTGTACAGCTCGCGGGCGGCATCGCGGTAGTAGCCGGCCTTCGGGCCCGCGTCGCTGCCGTCGTCACCGTCGCGGATCCGCTCGTAGGCCTTGGTGAGGTCCTTGCGGGCCTCGCCATCGCGGCCGCGGCGGCCGAGGTCCGGCGGGCGCGGCAGGTCGTCGTCCGAGCGATCGTAGAGCGACGCGTTGTGGGTATGCTCAACGGCACGCGCCAGGTCGTGGGCGATCGACGCGTACTCGTGGGCGAGCTCCGGATTCTCGTCCCGCAGGGCCCTCAGCCCGTTGCGGTAATAGTCGACCGCGCGGTCGGTCCACTCGCGGACCCGCGGGTCGGTCCGCTCGGCCGACTGGCGGTTGGCGCGTAGCCGGTGCAGGAGGTGATATGCACGATTCAGGTCGCCCTCCGGACCCTCCTCGCCCTTCTTCTTCGCCTCCTGACCCTTCTTCCCGGGCTCGCCTTTCTTGCCGAAGAAGTCCTTCTTCTTCGGCGCCGGCGGCTCCTGCGCCTCGCGCGACGACGCGGGGATCATCCCCATCAGGACCAGGCACAGCAGGCCCGACCCGGTCGCGCCCAACACTCTGAGCAGCATGGAACTCTCCTTTCTTCCCGGCGACTCGCCGCGGTCCTGGAGCCGGTCTCGACCCCGACCTGCGGCCATTCGCCCCGTTCGGCCCGGATCGATCGATCCACGACGGCCTTGGCCGGCTGATATAGCACCCGGCGTGCCACTCGCGATAACTCCCCATCTTCCCGGCATTTCCGGCAGTCGCCCCCTCGCCGGCTGGGCGGAAATCCCCCGGGAATCAGGGGGATCCACGCCCGCCACCGGCCGATCCGCCCGACCCACCCTGTTCCTGCACCCGCGGCGCTCCATTCGCCGTACAATGCCGGCAGAAGCATTCATCCCGACGGAGGTCTCGAAATGAGGCGAATCACGCAACCCGCGATCACGGCGCTCCTGACTTTCCTCGCCGGCATCGTCTCCTCGACGGCCCAGGCCCAGCCCGCCGACGACCAGCCATGGCTCCGCCCGTACGACGGACCCACCCGGGCCGGAGTTGACGCCCGCACACTCGACGGCAAGGTGCTCTGCGGCTACCAGGGCTGGTTCAACACGCCCGGCGACGGCAGCGGGCTCGGCTTCGTCCACTGGGGGCAGGGCCTTGACCGCCCCGGCGGCGGCCGGTTCACCATCGACCTCTGGCCGGATGTCTCCGAATACGACCCCGCCGACCTCGCCGAGGTCCCCGGTCTCAAGCTGCCCGACGGCTCCCCCGCGCGACTCTACAGCGCCTTTCGCAAGGGGCCGGTCCTGCGGCATTTCCGCTGGATGCGCGAGTACGGCATCGACGGCGTCTTCCTCAGCCGCTTCGTCGGCGAGACGGCGGACCCCCGCCGCGCCCGGCACGTCAACACCGTGCTCGCCAACGTCCGCGAGGGCTGCCACCGCGAGGGCCGCGTCTGGGCCCTGATGCTCGACCTCTCCATGGGCCGCGGCGCCTCGACTCATCTCGTCAAGGACGACTGGAAGTTCCTCTGCGATCAGGTCAAGGTCCGCGACGATGCGTGCTACCTGCACCACGAGGGCAAGCCGGTGGTGCTGCTCTGGGGCCTCGGGTTCCGCGACCGCTCCTGGACGCCTGCGCAGGCCGCCGAGCTGATCGCTTTTTTCCGCGACGATCCAAAGTATGGCGGCGTCTACCTGATCGGCGGGATCGACCCTTTCTGGAGGACGCTCAGGGGCGACTCGCGCCGCGATCCGGAGTGGGCGGCCGTCTATCGATCGTTCGACGCGATCAGCCCCTGGGACGCCGGCCGCTACCGCGACGATGCGTCGATGGACCGCATCCGCAAGGAGGTGTGGGAGCCCGACCTGGCCGACCTCAAGCGATCGGGAAAGGGCTACATGCCGACGGCGTTCCCTGGCTTCTCGTGGGACAACCTCCAGCCGCCCGGCCGGGATCGACCCAGATCCCCCGCCGCAAGGGAGCGTTCTACTGGCGGCAGTTCGCCATCTTCCGCGAGCTGGGGATTCGCACCGTGTTCGTCGGCATGTTCGACGAGGTCGACGAGGGCACGGCGATCTACAAGGTCTCGGAGAAGACTCCCGTCGGCCGGCACTTCGCGAATATCGAGGGCCTTCCCGCCGACTGGTACCTCCGTCTCACGGGCGCCGCCACGCGGATGATCCGCGGCGAGCTACCACTGATGAAGGCGATCCCGGAACCCTTGCCGGGGCGCGATGAATCGAGCCATTGAGGCACAGAGACCCAACGCGGCGGGGACGACTTGAACAAAAAATAGGCGACTTGAAGAAAAAAGAGACGAACCACAGAGACACAGAGACACAGAGATCGGAAAGAGAAACCAATCGTTCGAAGGCGCCCGGTCGGCGACGGTCTCGATCGACGTGTCAAGCTGCGCGGGACGTCTTCTCGTCCGATCTCTGTGTCTCTGTGCCTCTGTGGTTCAAAGTATGGATATCAGTCTGCATTTGCCCCGATCGGATCGCCCGGCGGGCTGGGCGGGGGCTCGGCGCGGCGGTGGGTGGCGTCGGGCCGGTCGAGGAACCGGCGGATTTCTCGGACCATCGCCCAGCCGTGGACTTCCTGATTCGACGGCGTGCCGGCGGCCGCGGGACGGCGGATCTCGATCCGACGCGCCAGCCGCTCGAGCGCGGCCGAGGCCACCGCCCGGACGCGAGGATCCGCGCCCTCATCTCCCGCCAGGCTGATCACTCGGGTGACGACCAGCCACTGCACCGCACGGATCACCGAGCCCGCCCGATCCTCGCCGGTGGGGATGTCGCAGGTCCTGGCGATCAGCGCGTCGAGCACCTCGTGGAACCCGGGGGCCCTGGGGTCGCCGGCGTGCGACTCGATCAGGCGGACGGCCCGTTGCGGGTTCAGCAGGCCGATCACGGTGAGGTCGGCGGCGGTCACCGCGGCGGCCACGGGGTCGAAGACCAGGCCCGTCCTGCCATCGAATCGCTCGGCCACTCCCCCCGGCCGGTTGAACGCCTGCGGCGGGATCAGCTCCAGAAGCCGAACGGGCAGGACGAGCGCCCGCGAGTCGAGCGTCTCCAGCACCGCGCCCAGCGCGGCACGCTGGCGATCGGCCGGCTCGAAGGCCGTCGACGCGGGCGGTCGAACGGAATCGCCGTCCTTCACGGCATAGGAATAGCGCACGCCTCCCAGCGTCTTCACGGCCGCCGTGAGCTGATATCGATGGTGCAGGTACAGCGGCAAGAGCCGCGTCTCCAGGTCCGACAGCGGCGCCCGTCGGCAGTCCGCCCAGTCCGAACCGCTCGAGCCCGATCGCCCGCACCTTCATCTCGTGGCGGAGCCCGGCGACCGGGTCATCGCCGTTGTCCCACAGGTTGGCCAGCGGATGCGCGGCGCCCGCGGGACGAGCGTCGGCGTCGGACAGGAACATCAGGCCGTCCGATAAACCCTGGCGCACGATCTCCCGGAGCGCGGCGGCCTCGTCGGCGCCGGGGGAAAATTGCGCGTAGGCATATCGGATCGCCATCAAATCATAAGCCCCCATGCCGCGGGCGTACGCGTCGGAAAGGTCGAGCGTCTTGCCATCCCGGATCTTGACCAGCGGCGCGGGGTAGTCCATCACCGACGCCCGCCCGCACGCGCTGGCGGCGAAGTTATGCGCCAGGCCCAGCGTGTGTCCGACCTCGTGCGCCGAGAGCTGCCGAATCCGCGCCAGCACCATCGTTCCCGGCTCGACCGACGGATCCAGCCCCGCCAGGTGCTCCGCCCCGGTCCGCCCCCGGCCCCGCAGCCGCCCGTCGGCGGTGGTCCCTCTGCCGTCAGGCCCGAGCCGATCAGCGCGTCCTGCCGCGCCCGCTGCGAGTCGAGCGTCACCCGCCCCTTGAGGATCTCGCCGGTCCTGGGGTCGATCACGCTCGTCCCATACGACCAGCCCCGCGTCGCCCGGTGGACCCACTGGATCACGTTGTACCGCAGGTCCATCGGATCGGCGTCCTCGGGCAGCACCTCGACGCGGAACGCGCCCCGGAACCCCGCCGCCTCGAACGCCCTCGACCACCACGAGGCACCTTCCACCAGCGCCGATCGCACCGGCTCGGGAGTCCCGGGGTCGACGTAGTAGACGATCGGCGCGACCGGCTCGGAGACCGCCACCCGAGGGTCGCGCTTGACGAGCCGGTACCGCGCGATGTACTGCCGCTCGACCGGCTCGGTGACCGGAGTGGCGAAGTCGTAGAAGTCAACCGTGAACACCCCCACCCGCGGGTCGGCGCGTCGCGGCGTGAACCCGGAATCGAGCGGCGGCAGCTCGACGAACGAGTGCCGCTGCCGCACGGTCACCGACCGCGGCGACGGTGCCGTCTCGGCGACCAGTCGGCCGGTCTCGCCGTCGGCGTTGAACGTCAGCGTCGACTCGACCTCGGTATTCTTCGGGAACCCCTTCGTCCGCCCGGCCTCGATCACGCTTCGCGTCTCGTCGAGCGTGTATTTCCCCTGCTTGGCCGCCAGCAGCTTTCCCGCCACGCCGTTCGCGTCGCGGAGGAAAAAGGCCGTCGCATCGACCAGGACCTTGCCATCCTCTTCCGCCTCGACCTTGAAGCCCCAGTGCACCGACTGCGCGAACGAGTCGTCAACCGCCCTGCGCTCGGCCGCGCCGCCGCTCACCGCGCGGTACCGGTAATTCGACTCGACAAGCAGCACCTTCGGCCCGACGCGGCGAAACCGGACGACCCGCGAGTCGCCGAGCTGACCGCGATCCAGCCCGACCGGGTTCGAGCCCAGCCCCGCCGAAAGCGCCACCTGGTCGAGAAACTCCACGTCAAGACGCGAGATCTCCATCCACAGCTTCCCCTCGGCGGCGTCCCAGTAGAGCGGCAGGAACCCCTCAATCTTGCGGAACCCCTTCGTTTTGGCCGCGATCGCACCTGCAGTACTGGCGTCCTTGTCCCTGGCCGCAGGGGATGTCACCGCCGACGTCACGGCCGGGGGTTTGTCGGTCTTCTTCGGCAGCCTCGCCTTCGAGATGCAAAGCGCCATCGAGCCGGCGACGGTGACGACGTCGTACCGACCCTGGTAGCCGATCAGCAGGTGGGCGGCCCAGGGTTCCATGCCATAGTCCTTCTCAAGCCAGCCGGCCATGTCGCTCGTGGCGATCTTCAGGCCGTTGTCGAGCGCACTGGCGAACTCGGGCTGCGAGCCGATGGAGATGATCTCGTCGGCCGTCTCGACGCGGGGCACGGCGAGCTTCGCGCCCTTCTTCAGCTCGACGACGAACTCGACATCCATCGACGTCTCGATCCCCGTTCCGGTCGGCTCGCCGTCGGCCTGCAGGGCATGGCCATCGCCGACGAACAGCAGCCCGCCGGGGTGATACACGGGCAAGGAAACGGTCGCGCCCTCGCCGATCTTGTTGTAATCGAGGTTGCCGCCATACGGCCCCGACGGCCCCGAGGTCGGCGCGAAATCGCCGGCCGGCGCCACGCCGATGCACCCCAGCATCGGCCGGGCGGGGAACTCGAGCGGATGGGTGCGGCTCTTCGGCGTCCGCAGCCGCACCGTGTTCGCCTTGCGGTCGAGGTCCCAGGGCACGATCGTATTCCGGCCCTTGATCACGAGGTCCGGGTGGATGTTATTGGGGTAGATGTGTTCGACGACCTCGGGCGTGAGCGAGAACAGCCCGAGGCGGTACGCCGACCAGCCCCAGTCCCGGTTGAGCCGCACCTTGTCGAGCCGGACGACGAGCGCATCGCCCGGCTCGGCGCCCTCGACGAAGAACGGGCCCGTCAGCGGGTTGAACGGCTCGGACCGCTTCACGTCCTTCTCATCAAGCCCGGCCGAGTCGAGCGTCCGCGTCGCGATCGTCTCACCCGGCTGGATCCGCTTCAGGACCGGGTGGCTGTGCGAGAACGTCCGGTAGTAGGTCGTCGCCTCGACGCGCGTCGGCTCCTGGGCCGTCGCGGGCCGCATCGCGGCGACGGTGAGTAGGAACATGCCAAGGGCCACTGCGGTCCGATTCATACGGGTCATCCTGTTGGTGGTTCGATCGGCCTGCCACGACACGGCATCTGGCCGGGACCGGGTCGGCTCGGAGAATATAAGAGCAGGGATCGCAGGCTGGCTCAATCGCCGCAACGAGGCGCCGGGCCCGCCAGCATCACTTCGAGACATCCTACAGGCTCTCGCACACCCTCCGAAAGGTCGTACAAAACGAGTGTGTCGAGTGGGTCAAACCACCCCGAAGCGGCGCGAGGTCCACCGGTCTCACGCGGCGAGTTCCGCCTGGTGCTATCGCACCCAGGAGGCCTGGTTCTCCATCTGCGTCCATCTGCGTAATCTGCGGACAATGCTCCTGGTCCCTCCGGCCGCCTCGACCGTGGATCGACGCCGATGCGTACACTCCGGTACGCGCAGGAAGCTCTGTCTGCAGATGACGCAGATTTACGCAGATCAAGACCGGCGCAATCCCGCGCCTGGACCAGAGTAACTGGGGTCCTGGTCAGTCGCCCCTTCAGGGCCGGATTAACGCACCCGGTTTCCTGCCCCGATCACTCGGCGATCTTCAGCCCCGCTCGTTCGAAGATCTGGTCGAAGGTCGGCCGCGGCGATTTCGAGACGCCGTGCCATAGGCCCTTACGTTCGCCAATATAAAGATAGCCTTGAGAGCATTGGAAGCAGAGGACGAGGTCGATGTCCTGATCGCCATGCCGGAGGCCGTGCTCGCCGTCGATCGCTCTGCCTTATACCATCGAACAAGTATGAGACCGCGGTCGCCTCACGGGTCGGGGATACCGAGCTGTCGGCAGATCGCCCGGGCCGTTGGGTTAGGAATCTCAGGGTGCCGAGGCAAGGCCGACCGCCGACCGTTCGCTGGGTTCTCCCAGATAGAGTGGTCCGATCCCTCGCGGGCGAACACACAGCCGTGCGATCGCAGGTGCCGGATCAAGTCTCGCCGGCTCAAGGGACCACCACCCCGGCCGGCCGCACCTCAACCCCCGTGCTCGCCCTCAGGTGCAGGTGGATTGGCTCTTCGATGTCCGCGTCGGGATCGGAGAGCGACGGGTCGGGGCGGGGGAGCGGCTCGCCGCGCTCGAGGGCCAACTCGGCCATGTCGAGCAGGGCGGAGGCCAGCAACCGCCGGGCCTCCCCCAGATCCGACCCGCAGGTAATGGCCCCGGGGAAGTCCAGTACGTGGGCATGCACGCCGCCCTCGACGAACTGGTAGGCTGCCTTGTACGTGAGCATCGAAATCGCCTCGCCCTCATTTGGGATCAACGACACTGATGCTACACAGTCCGCAACGGGACAGCAACTTCGCTCCCGCTGGTCGGCGACACCTCTTCGCTCCTGCTGGTCGGCAACACCATGGCGACCAGGCCGCGAGCATCGTCGGTCCCTTGACCAACCGCTCGACTTCGACCCTCTGGCCATCAATGTCCTCGGCCATCGCCGAGAGGGCCGTCGGCGCCCTGTCACCCCGGAAGCCGACTCCGTCCGCCCGCCTCCGAAGACCTCAGGAGTGCTTTCCCTACCTTTCTTGCCCCAGCGAGGTTCGATTTTTCTGGGCGACCTAGCCGCTTGAACAGGCATAGGAGGTCCGGCTTCCCGAACACCAATCCTTGATGATTCACCTGAGCTGGTTCAGGCGCCTCCCGGGATCCGGAATTTGGCCGACAGTCGCAGCGGCCCATGACATCGACCATCTACCGCAAAATCCCCAGGAACACGAGGAGCGGTCCTACCACGAGGAACAGGATCGCGGACCCGAACAACAGCCCCACGAGTGCCAGCGCCAGGAAGAGCTTGCGGCACGCGGCCACGTAGACGCGAGCGATCCATTCGGGGGCGAAGGTCGCCCAGAGCAGTAACAATGCGGCGAATAGTCCGACCGCAACGGCCAACTCGCGAAGAATGAGGCCGACGATCAGGTCGAACCAACTGTCGCCGTCCAGGCTCATACGGATGATGTACCACATCCATAGGGCGAGCAACCCGAGGGCAACGGCGAACACCCCCAACGCGGCCCGACTCGAACTTTCAGCGGGGAGAGTTTCCGGCTCGTTGTCGTGTCGGGCAAGCTCATCAGCCTCGTCAAGCCAAACCTCGTCCAAGGAGGAGAGCCCCAATCGTGTGGATGCTCAAGGAGACCGTTGATGCAAGGTACGGGGCCGGATCGCAGCCTCACCCGAAGATCAGCGGCGCGCCCGGAGGCGGGACCGCTCCAGATCAACCGAGAAGACGGCACCAAACGATCGGGACCATTTCAGCTTTCCCGTCGTCGCGCCCTGGAGCGCCGAACGGCCCAGGCAATCCCGACCACAGCTAACCCTCCAACGGACGAGCAGAGAACATGCTGGATTGCGGTCACGACGGCCGCCAAACTGCTGCCGCTGGCAGGCCCGAGAGCCCCGGAGGAAGCCGCCGCCCGTTGCACCTCGACGATATAGTACCGCCAGAGGGGACAACTGAGGATTCCCCGACCCGAAGGGTCGATCGAATCGGTCGTGATCGCGAGCGACATCGCGACAAAGACGACGAGGAAGCCCGCGAGAAACCAGGGCCACAGCCTGAGGCGTGCGGCCGGTGTCTCGATCCGATCGGCGTCCAGTTTCGGGCGGGTCGAGCCTTCCATCATCGGTCGATCCTCCATATGGGACCGCGAGAACCAATGGTCTGACGAATCAGTCCAGGCGTCTGCGGAGCGGGTCCGCCGCGTTGTTTCCTTAATCAGCGCTTTTCTCGCGCTCGAAGACCTCGTCGGAGACAGCGACGAGGCAGAACTCGGACTTGAGCCGGTCATCGAAGTCAGATCGCGTACTTTCGCCGGCCCTCGACAGCCACGTCGTGCACGGCCCCGCCAGTTGACCTTCGTCCGGAAGACGGTAGATGCTGCCCCCCCATGTGCCGAGATACCAGCCGCTCGGCCCCCGCGAGCCCCAAAAGCTGTTGCCGCTCAGACGGCCGTCGGGGCGGCGCTTCGAGCAGAGGCACGTGCGGTGCCACGTGCCGTAATCCTCGATTCCATTCGTGAAGAACCCGGCGTCGGTGACGGCGCGGGTGATAGTCTCATAGTCCTCTACCATAACGAGCACCCTCCTCCACCGCCTCGCGACAGAAATGAGCGGCCCGACTCAAGCCGGGTCGGGGCGATTGTATCTAAGTCTCAATTTGCTCGCGTCGCGGCGCCCCAACCTGGGGGTTCGCGATCCACCTTCAAGATGAGTCGCAACGGACGGCCAGGTGCGTGAGAGGCGGATACCCGGGCGCATCGGCCCCTCCGCACCACTCAATGTCGAAAACTCCCTCAGCGCAGAGGTCAGACTGGCCAAATTCGATTGCGTTTTCTCTGTGATTTCTCTGTGTCTCGGTGCCTCTGTGGTTCGATCCCTCTGGATGCGATACAGGTCTGCGTCTCTGCGTGAAACCCGTTCCCTCTGCGTGAGACTTTCCCCGATGGCTTAATGATCAAGCCACTGGAAAAATCTCCCGGCATACTCTGGCATCCTCATCGGCCGGGTGTATAATAAGACTCGGCGGCGGCATTTCAACAGGGCAGGGGATCCATTCAGAAGCCAGGCAACTCAGGGAAATCCAGAAACCAGAGGTCACTCGGCGGCGACGAGGCTGCCGGGACCGGTCACGCGACGGGGCGGAGCCAATGACGATCTCAGCCCGAAAGCTCGAGGCGAATCGCCGCAACGCTCGCAAGAGCACCGGCCCGCGCACGGACGCCGGCAAGGCCCGCTCCCGGATGAACGCGGTCACGCACGGCTTGACCGCGCAGACGATCGTTCTGCCCGACGAGGACCCGCGGGAATACCAGCGGCGGCTCGATGAGTGGGCCGACGCTCTGAAGCCGGCCAACGATTACGAGCAGCACCTGGCCAAACATGCCGCGAGCCTTTCCTGGCGGCTGGAACGCGCCGAGCGCGTCCAGGCCGAGCTGATGGCCCAGTCAATCGCTGCAGGATCCGACGCCGAGGTCCGGCGGCGGCGAGAGGCCCTCGACGACGCCGCCCGCCGCCTCTGGCCGGAGCTGGCAGCGGCGGGATCGCCCGCTCTGGCTGGTCCCGACGACCCTGATGACCCGCTCACCCTGGCCATGCGTCTCGAGGCGCTCGTCTGACGGCTGCCGGTGGCTGCTCGACCGCTGGGCCGAGCTGCGCATCGTGGTCGACGCCGGAACCGCCTGGGACACGGATCAGATGACCCGCGCCCTCCGCCTCCTCGGCAAGCGACCGCTCGACGCCGCCGACGACCGTCAGGTCCTGGCGATCGTCGTCGCCTGCTTTGCGCTCGACCGCGCCCGGCCCGATCCGTTCGCCGCGCTCTGGGTCGGCCTCTCGGCCCGCGAGGTCGAATACTACCGCCAGCGCCTGCTCGGCCGTCGGCTCCGCGACGCCATGCCCGCGTCGCCCGACGAGGCGCGCCAGGTCCTGCTCGACATCGTCGACGAGGCAATGGATCGGCTGGAGGAGCTCGAGGCGACCCTCCGCCGTCGCGAGACTGAGCGAGCGGCGCTTCGCCCCACCGCCCTGCTGTTCGACGACACCCCCGAGGGCCGCTGGGTCCGGGCGCGGCAGAGCCAGTACGACCACGCCATCCTCCGGATCGTCGATCGCTTCCGGCGGGCCCGCCGCCGCGGAGAGCCGATGACCGCCGACCCGCCTCGCAAGTTGGCCGCTCGCTCCGGTCCGCCCGAAGCGCCGGCAACACCGCCGCCATCGCCGGCCCTGTCTCGTCGCGAGGCCATGGCCGCGGCGCGCGCGACAGCGCGGTCGGAAATGGCGGACGTACACCGTCCCGTTCCACCGACCGCCGGGAGGCCGTCAGCCGTCGCCGAAGGTGCATGACCCCAACCGGCCGCGTCCGAACGCGCGCCGCCGGCGCCGCCAGACCCCCGAGCAGATCCGCCGCACGGCCCGCCGGTTCGTCCAGCTCTTCAAGTGGCTGGGACTGCTGCTGCTGATCGCCGCGCTGGCCGTCGCGGCCCGGTCACTCTCGGCGGCCCCAGTGACGGCGCATCAGGCACGGGAAGACCTTGCCACGAAGAATACGCCATCCCCGACAATGGAAAAGGGACCCACGCTGGCGCTTCCAGCCGGCCGTGCCTCCGTGTTGTCGGTGTCATGCCTTTCGTGGTCGGGCCTTCTCTCCCGAGCTGACGGTCTCCATCGGGCACAATTTTGCCCTGTCCGAGGCGTCCACCCCCCGAAATCGTCAAAACGAACCCACCGTTCCGGCGATTTCGACGCTCCTCCCGGGCCAACCGGCCGCGATCGTGGCGATCTCCGGCCGGTCGCGCGGCCCGCCGGGGTGTGAAGACCGCCCCACCACCCCATCCGATCCAGCCGCGCCGCGATCACCCGCGCCTCGACGGGTATCCCACAACCCAGCGTCGCCCACACCGGGCCAGTCGCTCCTTGGCAATTCGGTCGATGGATAAGCATGACAGCCGGCGTTGGCCGGGATGTCGGCGCGGCATGGACCGCCGCGCCGCCATCTCGACCGGGCAGGCCCGCGAGCGAGGCTGCCAATCCCTGCGCCGGCACCCTGGCACCGCGATACCCCGTCCGCCATTCTGGCAGTCAGATCGGCAGGGCATTCGCACGAGCATCGAGCGCAACTTGCTAGAAGAACAGCACTTGTCATGACAGAATACCGGTGGTACGGCGATTGCTCTACCAGCCTGGGACCAATCCTGCCGTATGTTCACCGTTCCACCCGCCGGCATCCGGGCGGCGGAGTTCCTGTTAGGCGACGGCAAACCGTCACGAGGCCGAATCGATGGCAACCGCAACCGTCGGGGGAGACCGCCAGGAATACACGTTCCAGGCCGAGATCAAGCAGCTCCTGCACCTGCTCTCGCACTCGCTCTACCAGAGCCGCGAGATCGCGGTCCGCGAGCTGATCTCCAACGCGTCCGACGCACTCGACAAGATGCGGTACGTCTCGCTGACCGACGAGTCGCAGCGCGACGCCGGGGCGCTCGAGATCGTGATCGAGGGCCGCGAGGGCGACCAGCAGCTCGTGATCCGCGACACGGGTGTCGGGATGACCCACGAAGAGCTCGTGGCCAACCTGGGCACGATCGCTCGCAGCGGCTCGGCCGAGTTCCTCAAGGCGATGACGGCCGGGTCGACCTCGAAGCCGGACGTCTCGCTGATCGGCCAGTTCGGCGTCGGGTTCTACTCGGCGTTCATGATCGCCGACAAGGTCCGGGTGCGGACCCGCAGCTACCACGAGGAATCGGGCTGGGAGTGGGAATCCGACGGCTCGGGCAGCTTCACCGTGACGGCCGTCGAGGGCCCGCTGCCCCGCGGCACCGAGGTCATCCTGCACCTCAAGGACGACGCCAAGGACTTCGCCGCCGGCTGGCGGATCCGCGAGATCGTCCGCCGGTTCTCCAGCTTCGTCCCCTACCCGATCCGGCTGGGCGACGGCGGCGAGGTCCTCAACGACCAGAAGCCGATCTGGGTCGAGCCGAAGAGCCAGGTGACCGAGGAGCAGTACAACAGCTTCTACCAGCACCTGACCCATCACCCCGACGAGAAGCCGCTCTGGCACCTCCACCTGGCGGCCGACTCGCCGATCCAGTTCCGCGCGATCGTCTACTGCCCGCCGACGAACCTCGAGCGGCTCGGCTTCGCCCGGCTCGAGCACGGCCTGAGCCTCTGCGCCAAGCGCGTCCTGGTCCAGTCCGAATGCCGCGAGCTGGTGCCCGAGTACCTCCGCTTCCTCCGCGGCCTGGTCGACTCCGAGGACCTGCCGCTCAACGTCTCACGCGAGACGCTCCAGGACAGCAGCGTGATCCGGCGGATCCGGACCTCGATCGTCAAGGGAGTGCTCGACCGGCTCGACACGCTCTCGCAGGAGGACCCCGAAGCCTTCCGCACCTTCTACGCGCCAGTTCGGCGCGATGATCAAGGAGGGCCTGATCATCGACCAGCCCAACCGCGAGCGGATCGCCAAGCTGCTGCGGTTCACCTCGTCCCGCAGCCAGGGACCGAACGACGTGGTGTCGCTCGACGAGTACCTCGCCCGGATGCCCGAGGGGCAGAGGCAGATCTACTACCTCGGCGGGCCCGACTTCGCCTCGGTCGTCAAGAGCCCCAACCTCGAGATCTTCCGCCGACGCGGCATCGAGGTCCTGTTCCTCACCGACCCGATCGACGAGTTCGCCATCACGTCGCTGATCTCGTACCAGGGCAAGACGCTGACCTCGATCGACTCGGCCGAGCTCGACCTGCCCGACTCGCCCGAACAGGAGGCGGCCACCCCCGAGTCGCCCGAGCCGTCGGCCGCCAAGGAGAGCGGCTTCCCCCACGTCCTCGACCTGTTCCGCGCGGCGCTCGGCAACAGGGTCAAGGAGGTCCGCGAGTCGAAGCGGCTGACCGATAGCCCGTGCTGCCTGGTGAACGCCGAGGGCGGGCCGAGTACGCAGATGCAGCGCCTGCTGAAGCTGGCCAACAAGGACTTCCCCGAGGTCTCGCGGATCCTCGAGATCAACCCGTCCGCCCCGCTGGTCCGCCGGCTCTGCAACCTGGCCGCCAACGCCGATCACGACGCCTTCATCCGCGAGTGCGCACTCGCAGCTCTGGACCAACGCCATGATCCTGGAGGGGGTCACGCCCGACCCCGAGGACCTGGTCTCGCGCGTCCAGTCGTTCATGGCCGAGGCCGCCGACAAGCGCTCGCCGTTGATCCTCTGATGCGGCTCGGCCATCAATACGGCTCAAAGCACGAGGCGAGGCGACCGGAAGACCCCGTCGCCTCGCCTCGTGTCTCGAACGGCCGCAGGCGAGGACGCGGCAGAGCCGACGGCCTCAGTCATCCTGCGGATGATCTCGTGGGGATGGCCCGCCAACCTCAACCGCCGTGGTCCCAGTTGAAGTAGAACGGGAGCGGGTAAGGCCCGGGTCCGGGCGCGATCGGGTCGAGGTCGTAGATCGGCACGTAGCTGCCCATCTGGTAGTACATGCCGACGGGCCGCCACGGGTGGGCCAGCCCCTGGAAGAAGCGGAGCGGCCTGGGCCACGGCTTCGACGACGAGTCGATGGTGCTCTGACCGGGCGATCCGTACCAGTAGGGGTAGACGCTGGCGGTGTCCGGCGTCTTCCAGCCGAGGCCGTAGAGGCCCTGGCTCCGGAACCAGTTGACGTGGCTGACCGGCCCCGAGTCGGCATAGCGGGTCCGGTAGAAGTAGTCGCGCCGCGGGTCGGGCGGCAGGAACTCGGGCGAGCCCGCGAACCGCTGCACCAGGCCGCTTCGCTGCGTGATGTCGGGCACCTGGGGGATCGGCGGCCCGTCCGACCTCTCCTGGACCTGGGCTCGCGCCGAGCCGCCGATGACCGCGAATAACCCGAGGGCGGCCAGGCCGCCAAGGATTCCGGGACGCGGAAAGCCCCGCGTCGCGCCGTCGGATTGCCCGGCGGCCGAGACGGGTTGTTTCGATCGTTCCATGACGGTGCTCCAGTCCTCGGTCCGGCATCCCCGTCCTGGGGAGGACGACAGAGGGTTAAGGGGAAAGGGTGTCAAAGGCTATGGCCCCGACACCCCGCCCATCTCCGATCCGCTCGGCTCCGCTCCGGGATGGACCGGAGCCCTCCTGCCCGCGGGGCGCCTCGCCTCCGGCGAGGGCCCCGCCGACCAACCAACCAGCATGGGTCAATCAAGGATCAAACGGATTCATCGGCGGGAACGAGAAGAAGTCCCGCGGTGACCGAGTGACGTTGATGTAGGGGACATAGCCCGGCGTGATCGGCACCGGGCCGCCGGCTCCGACGAAGTAATCGACTTTCGGGCCGTGGTGCAGCAGCCCGGCGAGCTTGCCGTGCAGGCCGCCCAACCCCGACATGCAGTGCGAGCAGCCCTTGCCGCCGCAGAAGCGGCAGCCGAGTCCCTTGCCGTGGCAGAGGCCGCAGCCGGGATCGCCGCAGCCCTGGAGGATTCCCGCACCGCCGCACCCGCCGCAGCCCTTGCCGCCGCACCGGCCGCAGAGCCGGCCGTGTCCCTTGAGTCCGTGCGAATGGTGACTCTTCATGCCGCAGCCCGTCAGCCCGCACGGCGACTGGCCCGACGGCATCACGACCGCCGTGGCGGCCGGCATCGACTGCATGGTGGGGGCGACGGTCGTCGCGTACCCGGCACCCATACCACCGACGACGACCGTGCCCGAGTCGCAGGGCGCGAATCGTCCGGCCTTGTGATGGTGGCCCAGCCCGCCGCCGCAGCCCGCGGCGCAGGGGTCTTTCCCGTGGCCGTGCCCGCCGCCGCCGCCCATGCAGAGGCCGCAGCCGCGTCCGCCGCAGGCTCCGCAGCCGTTACCGTTGCCATGGCCGTGCCCCTTCTCGTGGCCGCAGCCGAGGCAGCCGAGCATCCCGTGCATCCGGCAGCCGGCGCAGCCGAGCAGGTAGCCCGGGCTGTAGACGTGGTCCTTGGCGTAGTGCCCGTACGGCACGGGAGGCGCCATGAACTCGCCGCCTGTGGTGTAGTCGATCGCCGCCACGTCCCTCGGGATCGTGTGATGCAGCCGGTACCCATCCGCTCGCGCTCGATCCGCCCACGCCAGGCCCAGTCCCACGGCGGCCATCGTGAGCACCAGCGGCATCCCTCGCCATGTTTCCAAGCGCATGGTTTAACCCTTACTTGGCATCCGTGAGGCCCTCCTGGAGTGTCTCGAATCGAGCGAGCGACGGACGTGCCCGAGCCTTCCTACGCGCGGACGACACGATCTGCCCGGCCATCACGGGCGGACCGCCCGTGCGGTCCCCGGCCACTCGCGCCCAGCGCGAGAGGCTCGGTGTGCGGCGGATGCCGCATTGTGATTCGGCCTTGTCTCTGAGCATCGGCCCGAGGCCAGTCGGTCCTCGAACCAATTCCTCCCGCCGGCCCAAAAAGCAAGCGGCCCCCCGGCACAAGCCGGGGGACCGCTTCCACTGCATCGAGAGACCCGCGGCGCCGGCGAGCGGCCGCGACCTGATGTTTCGCCACAGCTCGTGGCCGACGATCACTGACGGCCGTAGACCATCGAAGCCGGCAGCTCGTTGACCTTGCTCGTGTCGCCATAGGAGATCGCCGCGTGCTCCTGCCGGCGCTTGCCGACCCGCTCCTCGTGGAGGGCACCGATCTTCGGCCAGCCCGAGGACGTGGCTGATCACGTGGGGCCGGTTGTGCCCGGGACCCGACATGGGCGCCGGGGCGGGGGGGATGCTGGTCGGCACGACCGATGGGTCATAAGCCCCGCCAGCCGGGCGACGCATGGCCTGGGCCATCCGAGGATCGGCGGCCGCCGCGGCGGTCGCACCTCGGGCCACCCCGATCGGGGTCGGCTCGGCCGCGGGACCCTGGCCGTTCGCCACGGCGTAGCCCGCCGTGTCCTCGCCTCCGACGACCGCGTGGCCGGGCGCCTGCGGGTCCTCAACCGAGACGACCCGCTCGCTGATGACCGTCGGGCCCGACACGATCACCTCGCCGGGCGCCATGGTCGGTGCGCCCGGCATACGACGGCGGGGGCGGGACGTCGATGCCGTCAACCGCCTTGGCCCGGGCGCGCTGGCACTCGACGCAGTGCCGGCGGCCGAGGATTCCATGATGATGATGGTGGGCCGGCCTGGCCGCGGCGTTCGCCGGGCCGCCCATGCTCGCCTGGCCCGCCATCCCTGATGGCATGCCCATCATGGCCGGGCCGGACATCGCCGAGGGCATCGAGCCGGGCGACGGCTTGACCGAGTCATCCGGCTGCAACGTCAGCACGGGCGCTCCGCCGGGTGAACTGGGCGTGGCGGCCATCATCGCGCCCGGGGAGGCCGGCTGACCGTCCTGCGGAGCCGCCCACGCCGGGACCGTGGCCGGCACCGAAAGCGCCAGGCCGCAGAAACCGACGACGAATCGAGATCGGACACTCATGCGGGAACTCCTTTCCCCTGCCTCATGATCGGACCCATGCGGCGATCCATCCGCGCGGGCCGCTTTCGACGATCGCCTGCATGTGGACTACGGCTCGAATCGACCCTCTCGGGCCGACTCGGAGAAGCAAGGAGACACCTGCACCTCGGGGAACATCGGCGTGCGGGCGCACCGCCCGGAGATCCGGGCCTTCTCGTACATCCCCTATCATCGGCACCACCGCGACCGGACTTGCGGGAATCGGCCGATCGCACCGATCCGGTCGGCGATCGCCGATCGGCCGCGTCACCGATCCGGGTCGCCGGTCCGATGGTGCCACCCGCGCTCCTTCGGTACAATCCTGGTGGTGTTCGACAGGAAGCTGGCGTTCGGAGCGCGGTCGATGCTCGAGAACGAGGTGCGGGCAATCCGGTTGCGACTTGGCTTCTCGCAGGAGGAGCTGGCGAGCCGCTCGGGTGTCTCGCGGGCCGGCATCAGTGCCATCGAGACAGGTCGCCTCGTCCCCTCGACGGCCGCCGCCCTGTCGCTGGCATCGGCGATGGGGACCACAGTCGAGGCGCTCTTCCGCCTGCCCGGCAGCCGGTCGGCAACCGGCCGGGAGGAGTGGGCATGGCCGCCGCCCGCCTCGCCCTGGCGATACTGGCGGGCCGAGGTCGGCGGCCGGGTCTATCGCTACCCAGTGGAGGTCTCTCCCCTCGGCCTGGTCCCCCACGACGGCACGGCCGGCGACTTGGGGCAGGACTCCAGGAGCCGCGTGGACCCCGGCCGCAGCCTGGTCCTCGCCTGCTGCGACCCCGCGGCCGGACTGCTCGCCGCCGAGCTGGCCCGGCAGGAGGACCTGCGGCTGCTGGTCCTGCCCCGGTCGAGCGGGGCCGCGCTCGAGCTGCTCGAAAGCGGCCGTGGTTCACGCCGCCGGCATCCACCTGGCGCGCGTCGATCGGCCGGACGGCAACGCCGCGGCCATCCGGGCCCGAGCCGCCGGCCGCGAGGACGGCACGACGCCGACGCGCGGCTGGCAACTGCTGCGAGTCGCCGGATGGGACGAGGGGATCGCCCTGGCGCCCGGGCTGGCGCTGGGCTCGGTCCGCGACGTGATGGCCGCCCGGCTGCGATGGGTGGTTCGCGAGCCGGGCTCGGGCGCCCGGCAATGCCTCGACGAGCTGCTCGAGGCCCCCGCGCCCTTGAAGCCGCCGCGGTCCTGGCCCAGCGCCTTCGACCATCGCGGCGTCGCCGGCACGATCCGGGGCCGCGGCGCCGACGCCGGGATCTGCCTTCGCCTGGCCGGCGAAGAGGCGGGGCTCCGATTCCTCACCGTCCGCCGCGAGGCGTACGACCTTTGCCTGGGCGACGACACCCGCGACGACCCCCGCATCCGGGCCCTCCTTCGCGTCGTCCGCTCCGAGCCCTACCGACGACTGCTCGCCGACCTGCCCGGCTACGACACCACGCGGACCGGGGACCTCGTCCCGGTCGAGCCCGCGGTTCGATGACCGCGAGCGGCCCGATGGCCGCGAGCGACCCGATGGCCGCCTGTCCTATTGACTTCGCCGCGCACCGGTCTCACGATGTTCCCATTGTCGATGGATCGAAGTCCTCGACCGGTTCGGACCACTCACGCAACAGGAAACACCGGATGCGAGCGTTGATTTGCGCTGCGAGCGTACTGGGCGTCCTGGCCTTCGTCGCCTGGACGGGGTCCCCCGCGGGTGCCCAGAGCGATGATGACGACGTCCCGACGATCAAGGAGATCATGGCCAAGCTCCACAAGGGAGCCAAGGCGCCGCTGAATGCCGTCAAGGCCGAGCTGAAGAGCGAATCGCCCGACTGGACCAAAGTTGAGGTCGACGCCAAGATCATCGACAAGTTCGGCACCCTCCTGACCAAGACGGATCCCCCCAAGGGCAGCAAGGCTTCCTACGAGAAGCTGACCAAGGCGTATGCCAGCAGCGCCAAGGCGCTCGAGGATGCGGCCGAGAAGCAAGACCTTCCCAAGGCGCGCGAGGCCACGAAGAAGCTCGGCGGTTCCTGCCAGGCCTGCCACAAGGCCCACAAGGGTTGATCGGCTCGGACAGACCGACGGCCCGCCGCCACGACGCGGGCCGACTTCCAGGTGCCGGCGGGCGGGTCGATTGGACCCGGCCGGCCGGCCGGCCGAACGCATGGACTTCCAACTCGCCGAAGCTCCCGGCGCCCTGATGCGGCGATCCCGATGCAATTCCCGCTGATCTCCCACAAGGCCGCGCGGTTCACCGAGAGCGTGATCCGCGGCATGTCGATCGAGGCCCGCCGCCATGGCGCGGTGAACCTGGCGCAGGGCATGCCCGACTTCCCCGCCCCGGCCGAGGTCAAGGCCGCCGCCTGCCGCGCCATCGAGGACGACGTCAACCAGTACGCGATCACCTGGGGAGCCCTCGAGCTTCGCCGCGCGATCGCCGAGCACGCCGGCTGGTACCTGGGCCTGGGCGTCAACCCCGACACCGAGATCACCGTCACCTGCGGCAGCACCGAGGCGATGCTGGTCACGCTCCTCTCGCTGATCAACCCAGGCGATGAGGTCATACTCACCCAGCCGTTCTACGAGAACTACTGGCCCGACTGCGTCCTGGCGGGCGCCGAGCCGCGGTTCGTCCCCCTGCGGCCGCCGCACTGGCGATTCGACCTCGACGAGCTGGCCGCCGCCTTCAACGATCGCACCAAGGCGATCATCCTCTGCAATCCCAACAACCCGACCGGGACGGTCTTCAGCCGGGATGACCTGCAGGCCATCGCGGAACTCTGCCGCAAGTGGGGCGTGATCGCCGTCACCGACGAGATCTACGAGCACATCCTCTACGACGGCCGGCCGCATGTCGCTCTCGCCGGGCTCGAGGGCATGTGGGAGCGGTCGGTGACGATCGGCGGCATGTCGAAGACCTACGCCGTGACCGGTTGGCGCGTCGGCACGATCCTGGCCCCTCCCGACCTCACGCACGCCTTCCGCCAGATCCACGACTTCGTCTCGATCGGCGCCGCGGCGCCGCTCCAGGAGGCCGGAGCCGTCGCCTACCGACTCCCGCAGCCCTATTACGACCGGCTCGCCGCCGAGTACCAGGCACGCCGCGATCGCTTCTGCGGCCTGCTTCGCGAGGTCGGATTCGAGCTCGAGCCGCCCGAGGGCGCGTACTACGTCATGGCCGGGATTGACGCCTTCGGCGCGACCGACGACGTCGACTTCGCCCGCCACCTCGTCCGCGACATCGGCGTCGCCACCGTCCCCGGATCGAGCTTCTTCCGCGACAAGGCCCTGGGCCGTCCGTACGTCCGCTTCTGCTTCTGCAAGCGCGACGAGACCCTCGACCTGGCCGCCGAGCGGCTACGAAGGCTGAAGGTCGTTCGCTGAGCCGGCGTAATGATGACGGGCTTTGTGTACCCGGATCCGGCTCATCCGCTGTGGCCGGCCGATTCTCTCGCCTCGAGTGCCATCCGCAAGTACGACCGAGGCTCGACCTGGTCCAGGCCCAGCTCCTCGGCGAGGGCCAGGACTGCCGCCTGGGCGGCCGGCAGTCTGGCCGGGTCGCCCGTCAGGGCCTCGATCTCGGCAAAGTCGCCCAGGCCCTCGGCCCGGTCGAGCGTGACCTCGATGCGATGGTCGGTCCGCACCAAATGGAAGGGGACGCGCCGCTTGCGGATCGTGGCCACGGCCTCGAAGCCCAGGTTCGCGAACAGCCGGGTCAGGTCCTGGTACGACGGCTCGCCGGGCGTGAAGGCCAACTCGATCTCCTCGCGGGTCTTGGTGGGGCCGGGGAACCTCGGTCCCTTGTAGGTGACGAGGTTCTCCGAGCCCACACGGCGGATCCGCAGCGCCTCGCGGGTCAGGGCAAAGTCCCGCGACGGATGGCGCATGTAGACGTCCTCTTGCTCGACCGCCGGATCCTCCGTCGCGCCCCGCTCGAGCAGCAGTCGGCGGACCCGGTTGTGGTCAACCGATCGGTACTTGACCTCGACCTCGTAGCCCATGAGCTTGCCTTTCGACTCCGCAAGGATCCGCCCCGACCGATCACTTGCCCGAAGCGTCCTTCTTCTCGGGCTTCGACCGGTGCGGCTCGGGCTTGCCGTCCTTCGGCTCGACGACCTTGTAGTCGCGGTCGACCTCGAGGTTCTCGAGGGTGCTGACGATCCCCGACGGCCACTGGATGACGACCTTCTTGACCCGGTCGGTCGGGCCGACGCCCGACCAGCACGCGCGGGTCGTTCGTGGCCTGCATGCTGTAGCCCGACTTGCGCTGGCGGTAGATCGTCCGCTCGACCGGCGGGCTCTCGAGCATGTCCTCGATGGTGATCTCGAGCTGGGTGCCGATGGCGTCGCGATTGCTCCGGGTACCCTGGAGGACGAACCGTACCCAGTGGTTGTTCGACTTGGTGTCGTTGCGGAGCAGGGCGCCCGGGCCGTCCTTGTGGTTGACCACGATGTCGATGTCGCCGTCGTTGTCGATGTCGCCGAAGGCCGCGCCCGCGTCCGACGTGCTTGGTGTCGAAGTACGGTGCCGGCGTCGCGGGTCGCCAGGCGGAACCGCTTCCCCTTGTCGTTGCGGAAGAGC
The DNA here is from genome assembly GCA_963771445.1 of uncultured Planctomycetota bacterium. GTDB lineage: Bacteria > Planctomycetota > Planctomycetia > Isosphaerales > Isosphaeraceae > JAKAUH01. The sequence goes on from CAVYTQ010000014.1 coordinate 1,381,266, forward strand.
AGGGGGATCTCCTCGTATTCGACGGGCTGGCCCAGCAGCTTGCGGTTGTTGTCGACGTGGCCGTTGACCGTGAAGCAGTCGGGCCAGCCATCGTTGTCGAAGTCCACGAGCGCCGTGCCCCAGCCGACCCACGGCATCGTGTCCGACGCCAGGCCGAAGAAGGCCGTCTGGTCGAAGAAGCTGCCGCTTGCCAAAGTTCATGTAGAGCGTGTTGTACTCGTTGGCGAAGTTGGTGACGAACAGCTCGGGCAGCCCGTCGCCGTTGACGTCCTCGGCGTCCACGCCCATCCCCGACTGGGCCTGGCCGTTGATGTCGTAGGCCGCGCCCGAGAGGTCGGTGGCGTCCTCGAACGTGCCGTCGCCGCGGTTCAGGAACAGGAAGTTCGGGTTCATGTCGTTGGCGACGTACAGGTCGATCAGGCCGTCGTCGTTGAGGTCGGCGGCCACGACGCCGAATCCGTGCCCCGGCCCTCGCCCTCCGGCGAGGGGACCCGCACCTTCTTCACGGCCCCGGTCTTGGGGTCTTTCACGGGTTCATTGGTCTTCGGATCCAAAACATCCTTATCGGCGGTGAAGACCTTGTCATACACGTTCGTGAACGTGCCATTGCGGTTGTTGTGGAAGAGCAGGTGCTCGGTCGTCTTGATCGTGCGGGGCGACGCGTACAGCCAGACCTTCTTGGCGGCGTCCCCCACGAGCTGGTGGTCCTCGGGATACTTCCAGATGCCGTAGTTGGACACGTAGATGTCGAGAAAGCCGTCGTTGTCGATAGTCGAGCATCGCGCCGCTGGACGACCAGTTGGGCGCGTCGATCCCGGCGGACTTGCTGATGTCCTTGAAGGTCCCGTCGCCGTTGTTGAGGTACAGGGCGTTGCTGCCGTAGTTGCACAGGAAGACGTCGACATCACCGTCGTTGTCGATGTCGCCGGCGATGATCCCGTGGCAGAAGCCGCGGTAGCCCAGGCCCGAGGATCTCGGTCGCGTCGCGGAAGTGGTCGTTGCCGAGGTTCTTGTACAGCCGGTTTGGCCCCTTCACGGCGGTGCCCGAGCGGCAGGAGCGTGGCGCTGGCGAAGTAGATATCCAGCAGGCCGTCGCCGTCGAAGTCGAAGACGGCGACCCCCGATCCGTTGGCGGTCGGGAAGTGCTTCTCGTCGGTCATCCCCGAGAAGTGGACGAAGTCGATCCCGGCCTCCCTGGCGATCTCGGCGAATCGGAACGGGCTCGACTCGGTCTGCTTGCTCATGATCACGGGGGCGAACGACTTCATCCGGTCCCCCTCGACCTGCGAGCCGGCCGGTGCCTGAGCACCCGGGCCCGCCCGGGCACGATCGCCGGAACCCGCGCCGCGAGCCGCTGGGTTCGACGCCGAGAGGTCGGTGCCGGTCACGCCCTTGCTCTTCTCGTACGAGGTGGAGCCCGCCGCCGACGAGTCGCGACCGGGCGATGCCCCGGCTCCGCCCGTCGCCGACGAACCGGCCCCGTTACCGCAACCGGCCGCCATCACCAGTAGCCCCAGGACCCCCGCCCTGAGTGACAGATCGATCGAGACCCTGCGTCGGGTCGGACAAGAATGCGGCATCGTTCGTCCTCCTGGCCGACGCCCACGCGCGGCCGATGTCTCGCCGTGGATGAATGGATCGATGAAATCGCCCCTCCCGGCGGATGATTGCAATCCTGAAGGGATAATCAGGCCGGGTCGCATGGAAGCGACCCGGATTGTAGCACGTGCCGAAGTTGGCTGTCGCCTGGATGGGCCTGCGGGCGTCGTCGGCCCGTCACGGGTATGTGAACTGGACCGATCGATGCAACCCCTTCATGCCAGTGCGCATCGTCTCCGCAGGGTCCCAGGCCGGCATCGTTTGTGCAGACCTCACTCGTCGCGGAGCCACTCACGTCTTGAGATTGTGGGGATTGTGCGGACAATGGGTGCCGATCGGACCGGGATGCGGGACACCGCATCAATATCGATTGGGCGTCGGACGATGGAAAGTGAAATCAAGCTCGGACTTCGAGCGACAGCCCAACGACGGAGAAGACGCATGCAAGGGTTGAAGCGGCTGATAGTGATGGGGCTACTGGGAAGCCTGGGATTATCCGGTGCCGAGGCGACCGCGCAACTCGCACCGGCGCCGCCGACCTATGTCGGCGTGGAACAATCAATCCAGTCGATCAGGCAGGCCTGGGCTCGGCCGGGCGCCCGGCCCGAGCCGAACGCCGATGGATGGAATGCCCTCTTCGACGCCCTGCTCGGCGATCTGCAGGCGTACAGTCAGGCCGCAGGATGAGACGGGCCGCCTCACCGCGCTGGGCAGGATCTACGAGATCGAGAAGGCTCTTGAGGGCGTTGCGTGGTCGCCGGCAGCCTCGGTTCGGCTTGAGCTGCGCGAGTGGCTGCGGCCGCGGGTCCGCCTGGCCTGGGCACGCCGCAGGCTCCGCGAGACGGTCGAGGCCTTACCGCCGGCGAGCGAGCCCTCGGTGAAGGCAAATCGGACGCGATGGGTCGACTTCGTCCAGCAAGACCTCGCCGCCTCGCTGCACGAGTACGACACGGCGAGGACCGTGCAGCAGCATCAGGCGGCGCTGCGAGCGCCTTCACCAGGCGCTCGACTCGCTCGATCGGCAGAACCACGGGCCGCAGGGCCAGGCGCGGAACTGGCAGCCGGCGCTCGAGCTCGAGGCCGCGATGAACGACCTGTTCAACCGCCCCAACCTCGACATCGCCGCCGATGCGGCAACCGTGGCTCCCGTGCTCGAGGCCAACCTGGTCCAGACCGGGCCCGTCACCCGCAAGGGCTACACCTCGATGGTCACCGCCGGGCCCAAGACGGGCTTCGGACTGATCCCGCTCGACGGCGGCATCGGCTTCTACAACAGCCAGTCGCTGGTCAGCGTCACGCCGATCCACGACTTCCACCAGCAGCTCGAGCAGGACCCGCAGGGCCAGAAGGCCGCTCAGCTCTACTACTTCGGCGCGACCACCTACGACTGGTCCAACCTGACCATCACGGCGGTCGTCACGCCCGAGGGGCTGAACCTCTCGCCCAGCTCGACTCACAACATCGACGCGGCCATCTCATCGGCTCCCACCGAGGGCGCCGGCCTGAAGCGTGGGATCGCCGCACTGATCGGCATGAACCAGGACAAGATCACCGAGAAGGTCAAGGAAGGCGCGTTGCCGAAGTTCCAGGAGCAGATCCCCCAGGAGGCCCAGGAAGAGGCGCTCGAGCGGATCAGCGTCGAGCAGGCCCAGCGCAACGCCGACCTGCGGTCGAAGTACCTGATCGGCAACGACACGGCTGCCGTCCGCGACTTCCTGATCCGGCAGCTCACGCTCAGCTCGCGGCCCGAGGCGATCTTCGTGGGCGGCCGATTCGAGTGGCGCGGGCGCCCGATCGGATCGGAGCGGATGCCCCTCAGCCGCCCCGAGCTCGCCACGACGATCGAGTCCGGCGTCACGGCCGACCTGCACCTCGGCTCGCTGCTCACCACGGCGGCCAGCGGGCTCTGGCAGCAGGACCGGGTGAAGTCGGTCCAGAACCTGGTCATCCAGACCAAGGCGGTCCCGCCCGGGCGCCCTCCCAAGGACGCCGTGCAGGTCGAGCCAGAACGTCAGCTTCGCCGACTACCTCAAGGCCGTCGAGGCCGCACGCAACGCCCACGACCAGCGGGTGCAGGCCCTGCGGATCATACCGGCCCGCAGACACCCGCCCGAGTTCAGCACCGATGCCCGCGGCTACCTGGTCGCTCTGGTGCGGGACTTCCAGCTCGACGTCCCGGCGCCCGATCAGCAGGCCGGCGGCGGACTGCTCGGCGTGCCCGCGAAGGTCCTCCGGCTCAAGTCGCCGCTGGTCGAGGTCGCCCTGTCGTACCAGCTCGACCAGTCCACGCCGGGCTCGCTCCGGCTCAAGGGCAAGATCCAGGAGTTCAACCCGGGCACGACCGGCGAGGTCATCGCCATCAACGACGATGAGAACGCCGGCAAGCCGCTGACCCGGTTCCAGTCGGCCATCGTGATGAGCGCACTGGGGACCAAGGTCCGGGCCCAGCAGCATCAACCTGGACCTCGACACGCTGAAACTGCCGGGCTTCAAGATCCAGTCGGTTTCGCCGCTGGATCCCTCGGGCTGGGCCAGGGTGAACCTGGTGCGGGCGGAGACTCAGCCGCCGTCGAATCAGCCCGCCACCAACCCTAGCCCGAATCCGCCGGCCACCTCGGTCCCGGTTTCGGGTCCCGTGCAGGCACCCGCCGGCACGCCGGTCGTCGTGACGCCAGCCGTATCACCGCGCTGAGGCGAATCGGCTCATTCAGGGGACCTTCCGCACCGGCTCGATCCGGAGCCGGTTGCGGTAGGTCCCTTCACAATGCGCCACGCAATCCCACCCCCGGCCGACCGATGTCCCCGCCAGCGTGATGAAGATCGAGGCCGGTGAGGAGGGTGAATCGTCGGCCAGGCTGAACTCGATCGCATTGACCGGCACGCCCCAGCCGGCCGTCGGCGAGAGAGTCGTGTCCGCCTGTCCGGCGAAGTCGCCGAGCGTGAGCCGGGCGATCGGCTGGTCCTCGTCATGGAGCGTGATCGCCAGCGGCTGGGACGGTTCGAGCCGCCCCCGGGCCAGCGTCCGGAACGGTCCCTTCTCTCCGCTGGTCGCCTCGACCACCCGGAAGGCTCGGTCGGCCGAGACGAACGCGAACCGCGCGGGACGGCCGAACGGATAGTCCTGACGCCGCACCTCGACGAGTGTGCCCGGGCACGGTGAGAACTCGAGCGACAGCCGGCGATGTCCGCGTACCTCGACGTCGCAGTACGCATTCAGGTGCGAGAAGACCGGTCGGTCGAGCCGCGCCGCCGCCTCGAGCACGATCGCGTCGGTGCCCGGCTCGAAGGCTGCCCGGAGGGAACCGGGGCCCTGACCTGGGAAGATGTAGGAGAGCCGGTAGGACCCATCCTCGAACGCCTCAACCCGACGCATTCGAGCTTCCGCTCCCGCCCGCTCGACGGCGGGGACCAGGACCGTCGGCGCCCCATCGGGAGAACGGTCCAGGAACCTCAGGAGCGGCTGGATCGAGATGGTAAGCGGCGTAATGCGCGCCATGAGCGATCCGTCGGATGTCTGGAGCATCCCTCCTCCGCCGAGGCGGATCACTCCGACGGAGGCCACGCCCGTTCCGGGCGGCATCGCCGGCATTCTCAATGGCTGGGGCATCGATCGGGTGCGTCGCCGACGCCGGCGGCCGCAAGGCCAATGGCAGGGCCCAGCCGAGGGCCATCGCCGGGATCATGCAGGCGAACAGCCCGAGGAGCCTCCGACAATCGCGTGGAGCACCCCACCACGGACGGCCCGCGGCCAGGCTCAACCCGATCGCAGCCGACAACGGCGCCAGCCAGAGTCGGCCCATCGTGATCGGGAAGAGCCAGCGGAGGCCCAGCGCCATGCCCGCCCACACGGACGGATAGAAGGGTAGCAGCAGCCGAAGCCGATCCAACCGCTCGCGGTGGAGGTGGTAGAGCGTCAGGATCACCAGGCCGAGGAAGCCGATCGGCGCAACCTGGTTCGTCCAGAATCGCGGGTGATCCGGACGGAATCCACCCGGGGCAATCCACCACCAGGCCGTCCCCAGCAATCCCTGACCCAGCAGGACGGCCAACCAGCATAGCCGCCAGAGTCGAGGGCCCATCCCGGCGGCGGATACGACCGGTTCGGTTTCCGTCCCCTTCAGATCTCGGCCCTCCTCCCCCTACAATGGAGGATCGGCCCCCGATCCGGACGCGGGCCGGTCGAGGCTCGTCAAGAACTCGACCGCTTGTTGTATCCTTCCGTGAGGGCTTCCGTCCACCCATGTCCACCTTGATCGGCTACCCGGCTCCGGACTTCGATCTGGCCTGCACGCGCAACTCGGCGCCGTCGCGAGATCGCGTGGCGCTCCAGGACTACCGCGGTCGCTGGCTGACCCTGGTCTTCTACCCGCACGACTTCTCGCTGGTGTGCCCCACCGAGCTGGTCGGGCTGAGTCAGCGGATGGAGGAGTTTCGGTTGCACGGGTGCGCCCTGCTCGGGGTGAGCGGAGACTCGGTGGATTCGCACGAGCGATGGATCGCCACGCCGAGGGCCGAGGGGGGAATGGGTGGCCTGAACTTCCCGCTGGCGAGCGACCCCGACGGGAGCATCTCACGCGCCTTCGGGGTGTATGACGAGAGGCTCAAGCTGGCCGTCCGGGGCCTGTTCATCATCGATCCCGATGGGATCGTGCAGTACCAGGTGGTGCACAACCTGAGCGTGGGCCGCCGGAGCCAGGAGGTCCTGCGGGTGCTGACGGCCTTGCAATCGGGCGGACTTTGCCGCGAGGACTGGATGGCCGACGACCCGACGCTCGACCCGTTCACCCTGGTTCGTCCCGGTCGGTACTTCTCGCGGTACCTGATCGAGGCCGAGGTCGGATGCGGGACGTTTGCCCGCGTCTTCCGGGCTCGGGACCTCCAGCTCGACCGGCCGGTGGCGCTCAAGGTCTTCAAGCCGGATTGTCCGGTGACGCCCGGCGCGGCGCTGGCCGAGGCCCGCGCCGCGGCCGCCCTCAACCACCCGAACCTGTGCACGATCTACACAGTGGACGACACGGCCGGCGTGCCGATCATCGCGATGGAATACATCGCGGGCCGCCGGATGAACCTGCTGAGCCGCGATGGGCCGCTGCCGATCGAGACGCTGCACGCGATTGCCCGACAGATGGCCGCGGGGATGGCCGCGGCGCACGCGGGTGGCATCGTGCATGGCGACCTCAAGCCGGATAACGTCTTGCTCTCCGACGACGGGCAGGTGAAGATCCTCGACTTCGGCCTCGCGCGCCGGCTCCGGCCCAACGCGCCGGCGATCGATGACCAGACCGCCGACCTGGGCCTTCCCGAGCTGGGCAACGGCCTGTTCGGCACGCCGCGCTACCTGGCACCCGAGCAGGTTCGCGGCGAGCCGGCGTCGCCGGCCAGCGACCTGTTCGCCCTTGGAGTGATCCTGTTCGAGCTGGCGACCGGCCGGACGGCGTTTCCCGGGCCCGGGCTCCTCCAGGTCCTCGAACAGATCCGCTCGGTCGACCCGGCCGCAATGGCCGCCGGCCTGCCGGAGCCGTTCGAGTCGCTCGTCGCCGCGCTGCTCGCCCCCGATCCCGCGCGGCGGACGATCACGATGCGCGAGGTTGCCGAGTGCCTGGCAACGTCGGCCGACTGCGGCCCGCCGCCGTTCGTGCTCGAAGCCCCGAGCGTCCTGGCGTGATGGTACGTTCGCCGGTGCCGCCCGGATGCCGCGGGCCGTCGGGTTCACCTCGGCGATCCCGGACGGCCGGCATGCCCCGTTCGATCCCAACTTCCTGACGATCCGAGGAGAGTCCCTTGGCCGAGCCTTCCCAGCCGTACCTCGCCATCTTCGACCACGACGGGGTCCTCGTCGATTCGCTCGAGCCCCACCAGCAGGCCTGGCTCGAGTTGGGCCGTCGCACCGGGCTGGCCTTCACGCCCGAGTTCATCCACGCGACGTTCGGGATGACCAACCCCAGCATCTTCCGCCGGCTGCTCGGCGAGGCGATCACCGAGGAAGACATCCGGCGCTATTCGGACATGAAGGAGGAGTGCTACCGCGACGTGGCGCGGGGAAGATCTGCCTGATGGACGGCGTCCGCGAGGTGCTCGATGCCCTGACGGCGCATGGCGTCCGGCTGGCGATCGGCTCGAGCGGGCCGCTGCCGAATCTCGAGCTGACCGTCCTCGAGTGCGGCCTCGACGGACGGTTCGCGGCCATCGCCTCGCTGGAGGACATCACGCGAGGCAAGCCCGATCCGCAGGTCTTCCTGGTGGCCGCCGCCAAGGCGGGCGGGGACCCGTCGCGCTCGGTCGTCTTCGAGGATGCGCCGGTCGGGCATCCAGGCGGCGAAGGCCGCCGGGATGTACGCCGTCGGTGTGACCACGACGGTACCGGCCGCCGTCGCTCGAGGCGGCGGGCGCCGACGAGGTCGTCGCCGACCTCGTCGGCTATGACGTGCCGGGACTCCTCGCCCGGCTCGAGGCCCGGGCCGCCAGTGCCCGTCCATGATCGCGATGTCGTCGGAGGGGAAGACCGCTGCGGTCGATTCGATCATGGACCCGGGTCGTTCTGACTCCCCTCGGATCCCGTCACAACTTCATTCCGCGAGGTAGCGGAACCGGAACCGGCCCTCGGGCGCGACGTCGCCGCTGGTGTAGAAGTCCATGACTTCGCCCGGGTGCTGGAGGTTGTCGGCCCACTTGAAGTCGAACGAGACGGCGGTCCGGTCGCGGGGGATGCCGAGCGCCTCGCGCGGGATGGCCAGTTGCAGGGCGTCACCCTGGACGCGGAACGAAACCTGACGGACCGGCTTCCAGCTCCAGCCGCCGTCATTCTTCTCGAGCCAGGTGGTCCGATCTCCCTCGACCTTGCGGTTGACGACGAAGTCGTAGCCCTGCCAGCCCGTCTTCGGGTCGCGGTCGGCGTCGATGAACAGCCACATCCAGTTAGCGTCGGTCGAGGGCGTGAGCGGCCGTCGGGTGCGTGCGAGGAAATAGACGTCGTCGGCGTCGCGGGCGACCTTCATCGACACGATGTCGTTGCGGCCGCTCTGGTCGCGATAGTGCAGTCCGCCGGCGCCGTCGTGGTCGCGGGGGGCGGTATCGCCCGCGTCATCGGAGAATGACGGCGCCGACGTCAGCCCACTGGTCCAGGCCGCCGTCGATCCGGATCGATCGAGGAGCCGAGGCACGGGGCAGCGGAGCGACCCCCTTGTACCGCCGGACATTCGCCACGAGCTGGTAGTAGTAGTTGTCGCCGTGGCCGCCCTTCATCGGCTCGATGTCGCGGCTGTACTGCTGGTCGAACTGGTCGACGAACTCGATCGGGCCGCCCGGCTCGCCCCAGCGGCCGGCGATCCATTCGTTCCAGCCGGTCACCATCACGAACGGAGGGTCGAGCTCAGGCGCCCGCTCCCACTGCTCCTGGAAGTTCGGCCCGCGATCGACCGACCCTGGCGAGCGGTCCAGCGCGCCGTCGTGGAAGCTCCGGCCCCGGGCGTCGCCGTTGCTCATGTTGGTCACCTGGCCATCGCCGACCCGCAGGTTCTGGGCGACCGAGACGTTGACCTGCTCGGGCTTCGACCGGTCGGTCGTGTAGCCGTAGACCTGGGGATAGGTCGCCTCCCAGTGCCAGGCATAGGGCGTATTGACCTGGGTGAACGGCCAGTGGGCCCGCCTGAGCGTGAAGAACCGCCGCAGCTCGGGCCGGGCCTCCGCGGGGTCGCAGAGCAGCAGCGGCTTGCCCTCCCAGATGAACCAGAGGTCGCGGAAATGCCCGGGTTGATAGAGGTCCTGGTAGATGCGATCGGCCGTCGCACCCGCCTGGGTGTTGACCATGAACGCGATCGAGGGCGTCCGGCCTCCCGACTTCCGCACATCCTCGAACACCGCGCGGAGCTGCCGGTACACCTCGGGATAGGTCACTGCATTGGTCGTGTCGAAGATCAAGACGTCGATCCCGGCCGCGGCCAGGAGCTGCGCGTGCCGGCGCAGGACCCACGGATCGGTCGAGTGGTAGTAGCCGTAGAGCGGCTCGGCCCAGTAGTGATACATCCCCCGCGGTCCCCACAGTGGCGAGCCGGGATGCTTCAGGGCGTCGGGATCCTTCGCGAGGATCCGCGCGACGTCGTAGGGGCCGCTGCCTGCGGGCGGCTTGCCGCCCGTTTCGTTATGCCAGAGGAAGTAAAACAGCCCGACATGGCGACCAGGACGGGGCCCGAAGACCCTCGGGTCGCCCGCCATCGGCAGCGATCGACCGAGCGCCATCCGTCGCGGGCCAGGGTAAGCCCGGCTCCGGCTCCGAGGCAGTCAGCTTCCCGGCGCACAGCAAGCAGATCAGCAGGCCGATCACGACCCGGCGTGGCGGCGAGGCGACGAGGAGCCGCGTTCGGTCGTCCCTGGGCATCACGACGACTCGCATCTTCCTGATCGGCAATACCTGCATCGTGTTTCGGTCCTACAATGAGAATTGAGGCTTCGCTTTGGTGTGGTGATGAAGGAGGGATTTCATGCGTGCGGGACAGATACGAGCAAAAGTCGGGTTTCCGGTGTTTTGCCGCGACGCGGCGAAACCTTTCGAGCGTCTCGGAGTTTAGTCTATCAGAGCGCATCAGGGTTGCATCGTGCCGAGCGGGCGAGGCGGCTTGAGCCGGGGGGAATGTGATGATCCGAGCGGGTACGAATGGCCGGTCCGGCAAGGCGGCAGGACGGATCGCTGGCGGGCTGGTGATTGCCGTGTTCATCGCGGGCCTCGGGGCGGTCGGTCGGCCGGTTCAGGTCGTGGCGTCCCCCCTGGACGGTGACAAGACGAAGCTGAGCCCGCAGGAGGCGCGCGAGCTCTCGCAGTCGTTGCGGCATCTCCAGGAATCGGTGCGGGCGGATCGCAAGTCGGCGCCGCAGAAGGTCACGGTGCCGGTGAAGCGGCCGGCGCGGACCGTCACGCCGCCGACGATGACCCCGGCCGAGCTCGATGCCCTGGTGAGCCGCTACCTGACGAAGAACGATCCGAAGGTTGACCCGGCGCCGATCACCACCGACATCGAATTCGTCCGTCGAGTCTATTTCGACCTGACCGGCAAGCCGCCGACGCCCGCACAGGTGGGGGCGTTCGTGCGCGATCGCTCGCATGACAAGCGCGCCCGGCTGATCGATGAGCTGATCAAGAGCCCCGACTGGGCGCGGAGCTGGGCCCGCTACTGGCGTGACGTGGTCAAGTTCCGCGCGACCAACAGCAACCTGGCGCGGGTCCGGTTCGACGAGCTGGAGGACTGGCTGGCCGACCAGCTTCGGGCGAATCGGCCGTGGGACGAGATCGTCTGCCGGATGATCCTGGCGACCGGGCGGAACGACGAGAACGGCGCGGTGGCCTTTCCGCTGGCCTATGACGCGCAGCCGGTCGAGATGGCCGGCGAGGTCTCGCGGATCTTCCTGGGCGTCCAGATCCAGTGTGCCCAGTGCCACGACCACAAGACCGACTCGTGGAAGCAGCGGCAGTTTCACGAGTTCGCCGCGTTCTTCGCCGGCACGAGGCAGCGCCAGGTAGAGAAGCCGATGCCCGGCCAGCTCCCGGTCATCGAGGTCAATTACCAGCCGAGGGCTCGATATGCGATGCCCGACAAGGACAATCCCACGCGGCAGATCCCGATCGCTCCGCGGTTCTTCCTGGCGCGGGCGGATCCTCGAAGACCGACCCTGCCCTGCCCGAGAACCTCGGCCCCGAGCAGCGTCGCGAGCTGGTCGCCTCATACATCACGGGTCAGGACAACCCCTGGTTCGCCCAGGCGTTCGTGAACCGGACCTGGTACATCCTGATGGGCGAGTCGTTCTACGAGCCGATCGACGACATGGGGCCCGAGCGCACCGCGAAGGCACCCGAGGTGATCGAGCCGCTCGCCGATCAGTGGCGGCGCGGGGGATACGATATCCGCTGGCTCTACCGGACGATCATGAACACCCAGGCCTATCAGCGCCGGGTGCGGTCGACGGCCACGGCGGCGGGCAAGACGCCGTTCGCGTCGGGCTGCCCGAGCCGGCTGCGCGGCGACCAGGTCTTCGAGGCCCTGGCGCTGGCCCTCGGCCTGCCGCTGGACGCGGACGGCAACCTCGACCAGCCCGTCCGCAAGAACGCGAACGCCAAGACACCCGCCGCGGGTCCCGTCAATCCCAGGAAGGCCGCTTCGCTGGGCCAGACCGCGTTGCCGAGGAAGGGCGAGGTCAAGAAGGCCCTCGAGGCTGCCGGCCTGCCCGCGCCGGCGGGTAAGAAGGCGGGCCCCGCGCTCCGGAGGGGCGGCCCGCGCGCGGCGTTCGAGCGGCTCTTCGGCGTGGATCCCTCGGAGCCGAACGACGAGGTGCTGGGGACGATCCCCCAGGCCCTGTTCATGATGAATAGCCCGCTGGTCAACGGCCGGACCGTTGCCCGGCCGGGCACGGTGCTCGGCGAGATCCTCGCCTCCTCGTCCGACGAGCGGTCCGCCCTGAACGCGATCTATGTGCGCGTGCTGTCGCGGCCGCCGACGAGCCAGGAGGTCGACATCTGCGGCCGATACCTGGCCCTCGTCGGCAACCCTCGCGAGGCGTTCGAGGACATCTACTGGAGCCTGATCAATTCGACCGAGTTCCTCACCCGGCGATGAGTTCGACAGATCCCGGCGACCGCCGGAGACAGGGGTCCGAAACGATGAACGCGGAACGCGAGCTGGTCCAGGTGGCGATGAGCGGAGAGGGGGTCGTCGGCCGCCGGCATTTCCTGCGGACGATCGGCCTGGGCGCGGCGGGACTGGCGGCCTCGGGCGCCCTGCCGTTGAGCTTCACCGACTGGATGGCCCTGCAGGCCGGCGAGATGCAGAAGCGACGGATGGCCTGCATCCTGCTCTGGATGTCCGGCGGGCCCAGCCAGTTCGAGACCTTCGACCCCAAGCCGGGCACCGATCACGGCGGCGAGACAAAGTCGATCAGCACGGCCGTGCCGGGGATCTCGATCGCCGAGGGCTGGGGCCAGACGGCCAAGATCATGAACGAGATCGCCCTGGTGCGGTCGATGACGAACAAGGAGGGGAATCACCAGCGGGCGACGTACCAGCTCCACACCGGCTATGTGCCGTCGGCGACCGTGAAGCACCCCAGCATCGGCTGCTCGGTGGCGGGCGAGCTGGGCCAGAGCAAGTTCGACCTGCCGCACATCGTCAGCATCGGCGGACCCACCATCGGCGGCGGGTTTCCTGGCGCGGCCATGGAGCCGTTCGTGGTCCAGAACCCCGAGAAGCCGCCCGAGAACACCGAGCCGAAGGTCGCCGCGGGCCGATTCCAGCGCCGGCTGGTGCTGCTCGACCGGCTCGAGCACGCCGGGTTCGAGCACGTCGGCGGCTCGGACCGCGTGCGGGATCATCGCGCGCTCTACCACCAGACGGCGCGGATGATCCTCTCGCCGCAGATGCGGGCGTTCAACCTGGCGGAGGAGCCCGAGCCGATCCGCGCCGACTATGGCCGCAACCCGTTCGGCCAGGGGTGCCTGCTGGCCCGTCGGCTGGTCCAGGCGGGCGTGAGCTTCGTCGAGGTCCGCTCGAACGGCTGGGACACCCACCAGCAGGGCCACGAGAAGGTCGGCAAGCTCGCCTCGCAGGTTGACCCGGCCTTCGCGACCCTGGTCCGCGACCTCAAGGCCCACGGCATGCTGGACAACACCCTGATCGTGTGGATGGGCGAGTTCGGCCGCACCCCCAAGATCAACCCGAACGCCGGCCGCGACCATTTCCCCCGCGTGTTCAACGTGGCGATGGCCGGCGGCGGGGTCAAGGGCGGTCGGGTCATCGGGTCGTCGAACGCCGACGGCACCGAGGTCAAGGACCGGCCCGTGACCGTCCCCGACCTGCTCGCCTCGATCTGCCACTCGCTGAAGGTCGACGCCCACAAGGAGGTCATGACTCCGCTGGGACGCCCGATCAAGGTCGTCGACGGCGGCAAGCCGGTCTCCGAGCTGTTCGCGTGACCGGATCTGTCGGTCCGAGCCGCGCTCAGTTATCCTGGTCGGGTCCCTTCAGGGGCGACTGGCACCCGCGCTGCGCCGAATGGATGATAGCCATCTTGTAGGGTGGGTGAAACCCACCGGATTCCGGGGCCTTCGCCGGTGGGTAGCTCCCAAATCACAGAAGATGCCCACCGAATTCGCGGGCCCTCGCCGGGTAGGTGGCACCCAAACCCCAGGAGAAACCAACCGTTTTCGCGGGCCCTCGTCGGTGGGTTGCACCCACCCTACATCAGTCAGATCCAGGTTCATGGGACAGACTTGAGCCGCTCGAGCCGACTGGATAGTTCGAGTCGGGGGCGCGGCATCCTGCCTCGTGCAGCCGGACAGGGCGAACCTTGTGTCATCGCTACTGATTGTGGTCATCGTCATCGTGGTGGGCTGGGGGCTGTATACCGTCAGCCGGCCACGGCCGGTGTTCGTCGTGCGAATCAAGGACGGCGATGCGCGCGCCGTCCGGGGTAAGGTGGCCCGCGGGTTCCTGTCGGACGTCGCCGACGCCTGTGCGCGGCACGACGTCCGACGCGGCGAGGTCGCCGGCGTGGCCGAGGGGCGGCGGATTCATCTCAGGTTCTCCGGTCCGATCTCGCCCGCCTGCCAGCAGCAGATTCGGAATCTCTGGAATATCTCGGGCTGGCCCGCAGGTCCTCCCGCACCGCGGCGCCTGTCGTGAGGACTGTGGCGACCGGCCACGGTCGGCAAACTCGACCCGATCGGCACGCCCGGCCTCGTCGCGACTTTCGTTGCAGGTGATACCGAGCGAACTCCGACGGATTCCTCGCGGAGGAACGGTCGTCAGGCCGTGCGCATTTGCGCCGATAAGAGAGGTAGTTCGGAGACAACCGGATTGGTCCCGATCTGGGAGTTGCGCTGCGCCGGAGGATCCGGCGCGAGGACGCGGGCCCTTGGATCCTCGCCCATCGCGTCCCCGACGGGGGTGAGCGGGACGGGGTGGACTTGGCGAGTACCGGTTGACCGCGATCAGGAGGGTCGTCTCATGGCGTTATCGCGCTGGTATCAGGACGTGCCGCGCCCGGATGGGGGCAAAGACCGCCCGGCGTCGGCCCGGTACATCCTTCGTGATCGTCGCATCGTCGCCCTGGTGCGCGGGATGGGCGAACGAGGATGGGCGGCGGTTCGCGAGAACCTCGGCCGAGGATTGCAGCAGGTCCGGTTATTCGACCGGTTCGTCGGGTCGGGGACGGGACTGAAGGCACGGCCGCGGTCCTTCTTCCCCGGGGTCGAGGGGGGCCTGGAGACGCGGGTCCTGCTCTCGCACTCGCCGCAGAAGGTCCTGGCGATCGCCGAATTCCAGCTCAAGCACCCGGGGGCCCGCGCCGCCTATCTCAACAACCTGCCGCCGCAGGTGCAGCATGCGCCGGCGAAGTGGCCGGTCAGTGGGATCACCCGGCGCAGGGTGGCCATCGCCACGCAGACGGCGCGCGGCGGCCAGGCGGTCGAGGTCAGCGCGCTCGACGGCTCGCACTACATGATCAGGCTATCCTATACCTCGAATACGATCGCGACCAACACCTCCGAAGGCCAGAATGGCCAGGGCGGTAATGCGAGCACTTCGACCGCCGATGCGCTGGTCTCCGAGCAGAACGGCAACTATCCCCAGCCGATCGGTACCATCCGGGCCTATGCGATGCCGGGCGGCCGCGTAGGGCTCATCGTGGACGGGTTGACGTCGAATACCGACGTGACCATCAACCCGCTGGGCCAGCCGCAGAAGAAGGGCTTCGCGCACAGCTTCGCCTATGGCGAGACGGGTCGCAATCACCTGCTGAACATCGGCCAGTTGACGGTGACCAGCGGTCAGATCGGCGCGATCGAGGGCTTCCAGGATGCCGAGCTGTCCGGCCCGCTGACGGTCACGGGCACGCCGTCGATCGACCGGATCGCCCTGGACGCCATCCTGCCGGGGGGCTCGATCCAGGTCGGCGGCGACCTCCAGACGCTCGACGTCCTCAACAACATCGACCTGAGCGGGACCGGGACCGGGATCAGCATCGGTCGCGACCTCAATCTGCTCAACGTGGGCGGGCCGATCACCATCTCGAACGGGGCCAGCTTCTTCATCGGGCGGAATCTCGGCCTGGTCCCCCAGCCGCCCAAGGGGACGGGGACCGGCTCGAACGTACTATCGATCAACTACACCTCGGTGGCCAACACGACCATCGCCGTGACGATCCCGTCGGTCGGCAGCTTCATCCAGGGGAACATCGCGATCGATCCCGGCTCGTACTTCGGCATCGGCGGCCTGATCTACAACACGATGTACGTCGAGGGGAGCGTGAACGGGTACTCGCGGCTTTACATCGAGTACGGCTCGGTCACCCAGACCAATCCTCAGGTGCTGACCCAGCTCCCGACGACCTCGATCAATGGGACCGCCCCGCCCACGAACTCGGGGCCGGCTCCCGATGGCTACGTGACGGCCCTGCAAGGCATCGTGCCCTGATCGGGCCACGCACCGGAGACGTCCCCGGTCGAGATCTCGGCGGTCGGCGTGGTGGGGCGAATGCCCCGCGGCGCCGGCCGCCAGGTCGTCAACCGGCCGGCGATCAGCTCGTGATCCCCTTGGTGAGGTGCATGAAGGCGGTCTCGAGGTTGATCTCGTCTTCCTTGAAGAGGGTGAGCTCGAAGCCCTGCTCGATCAGCCGGTTGGCGAGGAACCCGTACTGATTGACGCCCTCGTTGAGCTTGACGATCAGGACGCCGTTCTTGTCCTGGACGTTCTCGACCTCGGGCTGGCCCTCGAGCATGTTGGCGGCGTCGGTGACGCGGTCGGTGACCGAGATATTCAGCACGATGTCGGTGCGGACCCGCCGCATGACCTCGCTCACCTCGCCGTTGACCAGCAGGCAGCCCTGCTCGATGATGCCGATCTTGTTGCAGATGTCGGCCAGCTCGGGAAGGATGTGGCTGGAGACCAGGATGGTCTTACCCATGCTCCGCAGCTCCTTCAGCAGCGCACGCATCTCGATGCGGGCGCGGGGATCGAGGCCCGACGCCGGCTCGTCCAGGAGCAGGACCTGCGGGTCGTGCAGCAGGGTTCGCGCCAGCCCCAGGCGCTGGGTCATGCCGCGGGAGAGGCTGGTCACCAGGGCGTCGCGCTTGTAGGTCAGGTTGACCAGCTCGAGGACCGCCTCGCAGATCTGCCGACGCTTCGCCCCCTTGATCCGGTAGGCCGAGGCGAAGAACTCGAGGTACTCGATCACCTTCATGTCGTCGTACACGCCGAAGAAGTCGGGCATGTAGCCGATGACGCGGCGGATCTCCTTGGACCCGGTGTAGATCGAGTAGCCGCAGACCGTCGCCTCGCCCCACGAGGGGTTGAGCAGCGTGGCGAGGATCCGCATGGTCGTCGTCTTCCCGGCGCCATTGGGGCCGATGAAGCCGTAGACGTCGCCCTGGTTGAGCGTCAGGTTGAGGCGATTCAAGGCGTACAGATCGCCGTACATCTTCGTCAATTCATGCGTTTCGATCATCGGGTTGGGCCTCGTCTCGTCTCGTCTCGAATCGGGTTGGCCGATCGTCGCGGGGCCGCGGCGCCGCGGGCTCGCTCCGGGCATGGGCTACTTGTTGGATCCGGCCAGCGGCAGGATGACGCGGAGCAGGGTCGTCTGGTCGATCTTGGGCGTGGACGGTGCGTTATCCAGGACCAGCCGGCAGCCCGGGCGGCGGATTTGCGCCACCAGCATGGGCCGGTCGAGCGAAAGCTGGCCGGTCAGGTCGAGGTCGTGCATGACGTTGTTCGAGAGCGACTGCTCGTTGGGCAGGAGGGTCTGGCTCTCGTGGAACATGGCGTCGACCATCAGCTCGGTTCGGTAGTTCCGCGCATTGGGGTCGAAGTAGCCCATGCCGCCCGAGTAGCCCCGCCCTCGCTCCTTGATCAGTCCCGACAGGTTGCGGTTGGTGGCCAGCTCGACGGTGACCGTCGCGTGAGGATTGATCCGGCCCAGCAGGTAGACCTGCTTGTCGAAGGCCAGGATCGCATCTTCCAGGGGGATATCGAGCCGGTTGGTGACCTTGCCGGAGAGGCGGTTCGGGCCGGCGGAGGCGCAGGTCGGCCTCGAGGACCGGGGCGGCGGGGCCGAACCACCGGGCCGTGATGTTCTTGGTGCTCCAGATCGGGATGCGCACGCCCTGGAGGGTCTCGATCGCGCCGCCCGAGGGGAGATTGCCCTCGTCGCCGTAACCGCCGTACGAATAGCCGCCGCCGCCGAAGCTGAAGTGCTGGGCCGTGCTGCCGGCCGATCCGAACTGGTTCTCGGGCGAGCTGTACCAGCTCGTGATGACCTCGGTGCCCGGGGTCGGGCGCGCGCCTCGCCGGCCGACCCGGACTGCGCGGGCGGCGGCTCGCGATCGACGGCCAGCGGGAGGATCCGCATCGTATAGTCGCGGTTCTGCGGACTGAACAAGCTGGCCCAGGTCGTGCCGCGGCCGATCCCATCCACCTGGTCGATGTCAACCACGTCCACCTGGTTGACGAGCAGCTCGCTCCCCTTGAAGACGTAGGCCGCGTAGTACGCCAGCAGGCTGACCGAGATGACGATGATCGGGAAGGTGACCCAGGTCAGCTCCATCCGCTTGAGGACCTTCTTCAGGAAGAAATAGTCGCCGGGCCCGATCAGCAGGATGTAGATGAAGATGAAGAACGCGACCCAGCCGAAGGGGATGAGGCGAACCCCGCGGAACGACTCGAGCGACGTGCGAAGGAGCGTCGCCAGGTCGGAGACCACGAAACGATTGAAACGCCCGGCGCCCATCGGGATCACGGCGCCGACCATCTCGGGACGCTCGTTCCGCAGGTCGATGGCGCGGAGCCAGAATTGCCCGCGATCGGGCCACTCGGCCAGCAGCTTCTGGTCGGTGTCGAGCCCGATCATCGTGACGCGGCCGAATCCATGGGCGCCGCGGACGATCAGCGGCAGGCTCGACGTGACCGAGGCGAGCCGCTTGGCGCCGCGACGGTCGAGCTCCTCGAGCTTCGTCACCAGGTACTTACGCGTCTCGGGGCCGGGCGGAGTGATCTGCTTGCTCGAGCCGATGAAGGCGTCGAGGGACTCGAGCGACGAGACGGTTTCCTGGCCGGCGGGCAGGCCCGGCAGGATCGGGGCCAGGACGCTGTCGCGCACCGCCTGCCAGTTGGCGCCGACGGAGACGACCAGGTGGCCGCCTCGCTGGACCCAGTCGACCAGGGGCTGGCCCCGCATGCCCTCGATCGAGCGGAGCACCTCGGGATCGGCGGTGTCCAGCACGATCGTCCGGGCGGCGTCGTAGCCGTACCAGCGGCCGGGAAGGCGGCCGAGCCGCGGGTCGATCCGCGTGATCACGACGAGGTCGCCGCTCGCCGAGTAGTAGTTGGACGGCCGCCCCCCCTCCTGGAAGCCGGACACCTCGGTGATGGCCTCGAGGCCCCTCGGCTGGCCCATGGCCAGGATCAGTGTCTCCTGCGGCATCAAGACGGTCGGGGGCCGCGGCAGGATCATCTCCTGCGGCACGGTGGCCACCACGTTGCGGCTCGCGTCGTGGAGCTTGACCGTCAGGTCGGGATCGCGAGAGCCCGGTCGGACATAGGCGGTGAACGGCTGGCTGGACTTGGCGGCGACGTCGATCCGCGTGAAGTACGAGGTCGGCGTGCCGTCGTCATCGGCGACGATGACCTCCATGAATCCCTCGAACCGCGCGTCGCCGGCCCGGAGCTGAATCCAGACGGGCGTCCAGGTGCCGACCTTGAACGAGTTGTTCGGCCCGAAGCCGACCCACAGGTTCTCGACCTCGATGCGGCGTCCGGCGGCCTGCGCGGGCGCGGCCATCGACGCGAGGATCGCGGCGGCCCATCCGGCGGCGGCCAGCATGGTCGCGAGCCGCCGCGACGACGGCCTCGCGGGGTGTGCGTCACGATTCATGGAGAGTGGACATCCCAGGGGTCAACGAGAAAGGTCGATCGCGGCGCGCAGCCGGTTCTACTACGAAGGCTCGTCGAGTTTGGTTCGGACGACCCGCGGACCGCGCCTCACGGCTTCTCCGACGGGTCGCACGTGCACGGGACCTCGCCGCACCCGGGACAGCTCCGGCCGTACTTGCGCAGCACGGCCGCTTGGAGGTCGAACGCCCCGGATGTTCGCCAGGGTGGCCAGCCAGGCCAGTACGTCGGCCATCTCGGCCGCCAGCTCGTCCTGGGTCCCGGACCGCAGCGCGGTCGCCAGCTCGCCGAACTCCTCGGTCAGCCAGAGGAACGTCGCCGCGTCGCCACGGGCGGCGTCCTTCTCGCCGTACATTTGTAAGATGATCCGCTGAAGCTCGGCGAGTGTCAAGCCATCGGCGTCGGTATCGCTTGCATTCATGGCAGGCCATCTTAGCGGTGGGGTCGGTGGGGATGCGAGTCCAAAAGCGTCGGCCGGCGATCGGCGATCAGGGGCGGCCGGGGGGCCAGTGGGCCTCGAGCCTGACAAACAGGTCGGCGACCCTCGCGCGCTCCTGCGCGGCGAGGTTCCGCGTCTCGCCCGGGTCGTGCGCCACGTCGAAGAGCTCGACCGGGGCATTGGCCTCGTTGCGGCGGTCGGGGACGATCAGCTTCCAGTCCCCCGCGACGATCCACCGGAAGCGAAGGCTCGAGGCCGGGTCGTGGATCGATACGGCGTTATGCGTGAAGATCTCGCCGAAGACGGCGGGCCGGGCGGCGACGGCCTTCTCGTCGAGCAGGTTCACGCCGTCGCCCCCCGGCTCGGGCGGGAGTCCCGCGGCGGCGAGGACCGTGGGCGCGACGTCGATCTCGCTGACGGCGACGTCGGAGGTCCGGGGCGCGACCTTGCCGGGCCAGCGGACGAGGATCGGCGTGCGTAGCCCGCCATCGTAAGGGGACTGCTTCGACCGAGGGGCGTAGCGGTCGGCCGCCGGGTCCTGGATCCAGCCGTTGTCGGCCAGGAAGATCACGATCGTGTTGTCGGCCAGCTTCTGCCGGTCGAGGAAGTCGAGCAGCTCGCCGCAGGTCTCGTCGAACCACTCGCACATCGCCCAGTACCTGGCGACCCGATCGGTCGGCGCCTTGCCGCGGTAGTGCGCCAGCAGCCGCTCGGGCGGGTTGTGCGGCTGGTGGGGCAACATCGGCGCGTACCAGACGAGGAACGGGGCGTTGCGGGCCCGGGCGAGCTCGATGAAGAGCGTGACCGGCTTCATCCCCAGCCGGCCGATGGCCAGGCCGGCGTCGCCGTGCCGGCCGCCGCGGGCGGGATCGCCATGCGTCATCCCGTGGGTGAACCCGCCGCGCCGGTATCCGCCGCCCCACCACTTGCCGGACTGGAAGCTCAGGTAGCCCTTGGGTGCGAGCTGGCGGGGTAGGGTCGGCATCTCGTCGAACGCGGCGATCATCTCCTTGCGCGCGGCCAGGAACCGCGGATCGCGGCCCGCCGCCGAGTCGCCCAGCCCTGGAGGTAGCGGAGGGTCGTTGCTGGTGATCCGGTGCTGGTGGGGATATCGGCCGGTGAGGATGCTGGCCAGGCTGGGCGAGCAGAGGCTGCTGGTCGCATAGCCGCGGCGGTAGGTCAGGCTTTCTTTCGCCAGCCGGTCGAGCCGCGGTGTGCGGATCTGGGGATGGCCCATGAAGCCGTAATCCGACCAGGCCATGTCGTCGGCAATGATCAGGACGACGTTGGGCGGCGCCTCCTCGGCCTTCGCCGAACTCGACGGGCGGACGAGGCAGCCCGCGAGCGCCAGGGCGAGACCCAGTAAACGTCCGGTCGATGGAAGGCTCTCGAAGGACATCGACGACCTCACTCGGGCATCGGGACTGCCCGCTCTCGCCAAACTCGGGCCACGCAGGACTCGGCCGGGAGTTCCAGAACGAACTCGAGCGAAAGCCGGGTATCATCGCTCATGGGCTTACCGCTCATGACCTTCGGGTTGGCCCGGATTCGCCCACGCCATTCCGCGATCATCCTCCGTTAGCAGCGAGATGGATCCGGCAGCCCTCGGGATCGACCGGCTTGATCGATCCGATGGATGTCGCAATCATTTCCCGCCCTTGTCGCCCCCAATCTCCTGACGCAGCGCCCGGGCCTCGGGATGCTCGGCGTCCTGCTTCAGAACCTCGTCGACGGTGGCGAGGGCCGCCTTGCGGTCGCCGCCGGCGAGCTGAGCCCTGGCCAGCTTGACCTTCACGTCGCCCGGCTTCTTGGCCTTGAGCTCGAGCGCCGTTTGGTATTCCTCGATGGCGTCGTTGTAATGCCTGGCCGCCGCATGGGCGTCGGCGAGCAGGACGTGGGTCGTGGGGTCATAGACGTTGATGTACAGGCATTCGTTCGCCCACTTCACGGCCTCTGCGGCGTGCCCGAGCGCCAGGTGACGTTCGGCCAGGACCTTGCGGACGGTCAGGTCGTCGGCGTCGTTGTCGGCGAGCATGGCCATGTCCTCGAGGAACCTGGGCGTCTGCTTCTGGCGGAGGTGCACCCGCGCCAGACCGGCGATCCACTTGCTGTGATACGGGTCGTCCTTGCGGGCAAGCTCGTAGAGCTTCGCGGCCTCGTCAAGGGCGCCGGCCTTGAGCTTCAGCTCGGCGAGCAGGTCGATCACGCGCTCGTTGGGCTTCTTGGGGTCGAGAGCCGGCTCGATGATGGCGAGCGCGGCGGTCTCGTCGCCGATCGACTGGAGCATCCGCGCCTTGACGTAGCTGGCCAGCGGATGGTGCGGCTTCAGCTTGAGCGCCTTGTCGGCGAACGGCCGGGCCTCGGTATAACTGCGACGGGCAAAATGTTCGTAGGCCATCCGGGCGTTCAGCTCGGGGTCGTCGGGCTTCTCCTTGACCTGGCGCTCGAGCTGCGAAAACTTGACCGGCTTGTCCTTCTCGTCCTCGACGCGCGCCCGGATCGTCTTGAGCACCTCGTCGAGGTAGGTCAGGTAGCCCTTCTCGAAGTCGTCCTTCTTGACGTGGAAGCATTCGTCGATGGCGCGGTCGGTGGTCAGTCCCCGGCGATAGGCCATGAGCATCTTGATCAGGGCGTCGTCGCCGAAGCGCTTGAGCATGTAGCGGGCATAGAGCTGAGCCTGGCAGTAGGCCATCTGCCGGTCCTCGAGCTCCTTGGGGCGGATGAAGCCGAGGTTGATGGTGTCGAGGTTCAGGAGCTTGCGGGCGGGCACGCGCTCGAGCAGCATCTTGTTCCACTCCTGGGGCCGCGGATATCCCTCGCTCTCGACGGCGAGGGCCTCGGTGTACCAGTGCGGGATGTTGAACTCGGTCTGCTGGAGAGTGATCACGTGGGCCACCTCGTGGGTCAGCACGCGTGCCCAGTTGAACGGGACGCGGGTGGCGCGGGGGCTGGCCAGGGCGACGACCCGGCCCGTGCAGGCGCCGACGGTGGGGACGAACGGCTGGCCGACCGTCCGGCCGCTGAACCACTGGTGGTCCTTGAGGATCTCGATCTTGGTCTTGCCCGGCGGCATGTAGCCGAACCGCGAGGTCAGCGTGGGGAAGATCGATTCCAGGTAGCGCGACATGTACCGGCCGAGCAGCGCGTCCTGGGCCGGGTTGACTACGACCGAGTAGTGCTTCGACTCGACGGGCGTGTAGGCGGTCAAGTGCTTGAGGACCTTGATCATGTTGTACGACCGCTGATTGAACGGGTCGGCCTCGAAGGCGGCGTCGAAAAGGCTGCGCGCCTCGGTCTCGCGCCCGACCTGCATGTAGAGCATTCCCAGGCCGATGGGGGCGTCGGGGCGGTCGGGGTCGGCGGCGGCGGCCAGCAGGAAGGCGCGCTCGGCGGAATGGTACTTGCGGCGGTCGGCCAGCCGCTCGCCCAGGGCCGAGTAGAAGGTCGCCGGGTTCGGGTTGACGGCCAGGGCGGCGAGTTCGGCGGCGGTCGAGCCCACCGGGTCGACCAGCAGTCGGTACGAGGCGGCCAGCCGCGCCAGGGCGTCCTCGTCGCGCGGGTTCTCGGCCACGGCCTTTTGCGCGGCGTCGCGGGCGTTGACGAATCGCTCGTCGGAGATGTTCAGGTCGGCGATCAGGATAGAGGCCGGCGCGAAGTGGGGGTTGATCGTCAGGGCGCGCTCGGCCTTGGCCCTGCCGGCGGCCAGGCGATAGCCCTCGAGGTCGTTCTGCCCCAGGGTGACGAGGATCTCGGGCGAGAGCGGGTTGATCTGCTGGGCGCGGGCGAGCTCCTGCGTCGCGTGCAGCTCGTCGTGGCCCGAGAGGAACAGCCGGCCCTCGAGCCAGGGCGCCCGCCAGCAGGTGGGGTCGACCCTCAGGGCGGTTTCGTAAATCTCGGTCATCACGTCGTCGAGCGATTCCTTCAGCTCCTCGCCGCGGGCCGTGGCGCGATAGTAGCGCTCGGCGGCCTGGCCGACCAGCAGCAGGGCGTCGGCGTCGCGGATGATCTGCTCGCGGCGGTCGTTGTAGCGGTCGACGAACCACTTGCAAGCGGCGAGCGCCTTTTCCCTGTCGCCGCGCAGCCCGTACAGCCGCGTCTCGGTCCACCGGGCGGCGAGATTGTCGGGATCCACCTTCATGGCCCGCTTCATCGCGGCCTCGGCGGCGTCCCAGTCGCCGCGGGTCAGGTAGACCTCGGACAGCCGCGCCGGCAGGTCGGGGCTGCCGGGGACCTCGGCCTCGGCGGCCCTGAGCAGGTCGATGGCGCGGGCGTACTCGCCCTGGCTGGTCTTGCACTCGGCCAGGCCCAGGGCCAATGACACCTTCAGCGGCGACTCGAGCCGACCGGGCGGCTTGCTGGCGGCGGCCTGGACGGCGTTGAAAGCCTGCTCGGCCTCGGCATACCGGCCATTATTCAGGAGCCGGCGTGCTTCCTTCAGTTGCGGATCGGCGGGCGCGGGGTCGACCCGGGCCACGGCCTTTGCCTTCGCGTCCTCCGCGGGCTTGCCGGCCTGAACCCCGGCGCCCGGCCCCTGCGAGACGATCGCCGCCACGACTATCGCGATGCCATATCCCATGCCAGTTTCCTCCTGGGCGTGATCATTCCAGGTTACCAAAGGGCCGAACGGAAGGACACATCCCCGGCGGTCGCCGTCAACGATGTCTCCGAGAATCCGAGAATCCTCCGGCGGCGAACTGGTCTGGTCCCCGGTCGGGTCTTATCCGAGAATCCGGCGGGCGGTCGGGGCCCGGCTGCGGGATTCCTGGGGCGGTGGTCGCAGGAGATACGGGATGAGCCGGACAACGGCAGGGGATGCGAGCTGGACCAATTGCCTGGCCCGCGACGGCTACGCGATCCTCGATGGCGTCATCACCCCGGCGGCGCTGGCGGGGTTGATCGAGGCGACGGAGTCCTATTCGGCCTCGGGCGAGCAAGACGGCCGGCTTGACCGCAGTGGCGAGGTGTACGGCGGCCGGGACCTGCTCTGGAGGGTGCCGAAGGCCGCCGAGCTGGCCCGTTCGCCCGAGCTGACCGCGATCGCCGAGGCGGCCATCGGCGCGGGGGCCTTCGCGGTGCGCGGGCTCTTCTTCGACAAGACGCCGACGGTGAACTGGAACCTCCCCTGGCACCAGGACCTGACGATCGCCGTGCGCGAGCGTCGCGACGTGCCGGGCTTCGGCCCCTGGACCCGCAAGGCGGGCATCCCGCACGCGCACGCCCCGGCCGAGCTCTTGCGGCGGATGGTCACGATCCGCCTGCACCTCGACGACTGCGGACCCGAGAGCGGCCCGATGCGGGTGTTGCGCGGATCGCACGGCGACGGTCGGCTCGACGCGTCGTCGATCGTGGCCTGGACGGCCCGCGCCAGCGAGCTGGCCGTCGATTGCATTGTCCCGGCCGGAGGAGCCGTCGTGATGCATCCGCTGTTGCTCCACGCCTCGTCGGCCCGCACCGGCCCCGGCCGTCGCCGGGTGATCCACCTCGAATACGCCGCCGAGGGATTGCCGGGCGGGCTGGAATGGTATGAACGCTCGAGCATGGCTGACGGGATGGCTATGTGATCTAACGCCGGGGCATGTCAATCCTGCGGTTGGCCGCTGGCGAAATTCTCCGGCCCGCCCGAGCCGATCCTGAGCCGGTGCAAGGCGCGGATCGACCGCGAGACCGAGTCGCCGGAGCGCCGAGGACCTGCTGGCGGCGACCCAATTCCTACTGCCGCTGCGGTATAATGACAGGTCGTTGCTGGCGAGTCTCCGAAAACTGCTGGGAGGTCGAAAGGCCATGATCGAGTCGCCGCTTTACCAGGAGGTTGTTGAGGAGAGCAGCCGCGAGACCAGGCAGCAGGACATCATCGACCTCCTCGAGGTTCGTTTTGGCCCGGAGGCGAAGGACCTGGAGGCATTGTTGAAGGCCGTCGCGTTTGATCGGCTCCGGGAACTCTTCAAGCATGCAGCGCGTTGCCGTAGCCTGACCTCCTTCCGGAAGCGGCTTCTGTCATCTTGAAATGGGAGGCCGTGAGGCCGTGATCGAGTCGTCGCTGTACCGGGAGGTTGTTGAAGAGGCGCAGCGCGAGACGAGGCTGCAAGACATCCTCATCCTCCTTGGGTGTCGTTTCGGTCCCGAGGCAAAGGATCTGGAGCCACTGTTGAAGACCGTCGCAGTTGATCAGCTCCGGGAACTCTTGAGGCATGCCGCGCGGTGCCGCAGCCTGGCCTCGTTCCGGAAGCGGCTCTTCGCATGAGTCCGTCCGGCGACTCCAGGGCCCAATGAAACAAACCTGGCAGAACGCTCCGAGGGCCATTCCGCCGCGCGGGTATCCCCCGCACCATCTGCATCGGACACGCCGGGTGTTTCGATGCTCCGTCTTCTTCCCCGGGCTGGTGAATCGTTGATGGATGATCGCGACGTGTATGACAACCCACTGATCGGCCGGTATGCCGGTCGGCGGATGGCGCGGCTGTGGTCTCCGCGGCGGAAGTTCTCGACCTGGCGGCGGCTCTGGGTCGCGCTGGCCGAGGCGCAGCGGACGCTCGGGCCTGGCGATCGCCGAGGACCAGATCGCCGCGATGCGCGACGCGGTCAACACGATCGACTTCGACGCCGCCGCGCGGTACGAGCGGCGATTCCGCCACGACGTGATGGCCCACGTCCACGCGATGGGCGACGCCGCGCCGGCGGCCCGGCCGATCATCCACCTCGGCGCCACGAGCTGCTACGTCACGGATAACGCCGACCTGATCCTGATCCGCTCGGCACTCGAGATCGTCCGCGACAAGATGGTCGCGGCGATCGACGCCTTCGGGCGGTTCGCCGATGCGGTACAAGGGGCTGCCCTGCCTGGGCTACACGCATTTCCAGCCGGCCCAGCTCGTCACGGTGGGCAAGCGCGCGACGCTCTGGTGCTACGAGCTGATCCTCGACCTCCGCGAGGTCGAGCAGCGGCTGGAGGAGCTGAAGTTCCTGGGCGTCAAGGGGACGACCGGCACGCAGGCCAGCTTCCTCGAGCTGTTCGGCGGCGACGACGCCAGGGTCGAGGCGCTCGACCGCATGGTGGCCGAGGCGTTCGGCTTCGCCGAGACCTATCCCGTCTCGGGGCAGACCTACTCGCGCAAGGTCGATACCCAGGTCCTGGATGCTCTGGCGGGGATCGCCGAGAGCGCGCACCGGTTCGGCACCGACCTGCGACTGCTGGCGCACGAGCGCGAGCTCGAGGAGCCGTTCGAGTCCGAGCAGATCGGCTCGTCGGCGATGGCCTACAAGCGGAACCCGATGCGCGCCGAGCGGATGTGCTCGCTGGGCCGGTTCGTGCTGGCGATGCCGGCCGCCGCCGCGCAGACCGCCGCGACGCAGTGGCTCGAGCGGACACTCGACGACAGCGCCGTGCGCCGGCTGACGCTGCCGCAGGCGTTCCTGGCCATCGACGCGATCCTGAACCTGTATCTCAACGTCGTGCCGGGGCTGGTCGTCCACCCGGCGGTGATCGCGCGGCACGTGGCCAACGACCTGCCGTTCATGGCGACCGAGAACCTGCTGATGGCGGCCGTGCAGGCCGGCGGCGATCGCCAGGACCTGCACGAGCGGATCCGCCGTGCACGCGATGGCGCCGCCGCGCGCCTCAAGGAAGGCGCCGCCGACAACGACCTGCTCGCATCGGATCGAGGGCGACCCGGCGTTCCCGCCGATCGACATGGACGACCGTGCTCGACCCGCGCCGGTACATCGGCCGATGCGAGCCGGCAGGTCGAAGAGTTCGTGGCACGCGAAGTCGAGCCGATCCGCCGCCGATACCCCGAGCCACCCGCGGAGGACCCCGATGACCGGGTGCGCGTCTGATTCCTGCCCCTGGCGTCGCCGACTCGCCCTGGCCGTGGCCGGCGATGCGCCGCGGCCTTCCTTCTCGCCTGGTGCGGACTCTCCATGATGCTGCTCGCCGACGAGCCGGCGCGATCGCGTCCGGCTGTGTTGCGGTTCGACGTGAAGCTGGCCGACGGCCTGACCGGTGGCCAGCCGGCGCATCGCCCTGGCCGCGCGGCGGCCGGCTGATGGTCATCCTGGCACCGTCGGGACACCGACGAGCCCCGGCTCTCGCTGGGCCAGACCGGCATGGACGCGCCGCCCGTGCTCGGCCGGGACGTCGACGGCCTCGAGCCGGGCGCGGTCGCCACGCTCGACGGCCGGTCGGCCCTGTTTCCCCTCGATAGCCTCGACCGGCTCAGGCCCGGGAACTACTCCGTCCAGGCCGTGCTGCACCGCAACCTCGACCTGAACCACGCCAACGCGCCCGGCGACCTGTACGGGCCCGCGCGAACGACGAGGATCGACCCGGCGGCCGGGGGCCTCGTCGAGCTCGAGCTGACCCGCGCGCTGCCCGACGAGACGGTGCCGCCCGATACCGACCTGGTCAAGCACATCAAGATGCGCTCGCAACTCCTGAGCGAGTTCCACGGCCGGCCGATCGACCTTCGGGCCGGCGTGATCCTGCCCCGCGATTTCGCGCAGCATCCCGAGCGGCGGTATCCGCTGCGCGTCCACATCGGCGGCTACGCCTCGCGCTACACCGGGGTCGACCACATGATGGCCGACGGCTCGCGGTTCCGCCGCACCTGGATGGCCGACGACGCGCCGGCGATGATCCTGATCCACCTCGACGGCGCCGGGCCGCTCGGCGACCCGTACCAGGTCGACTCGGCCAATCACGGCCCGTATGGCGCGGCGCGTCACGCGCGAGCTGATCCCGCACGTCGAGCGGCTCTATCGCGGGATCGGCACGGGGCAGGCCCGCGTGCTCGACGGCGGCTCGACCGGCGGCTGGGTCTCGCTGGCGTTGCAGGTGTTCTACCCCGACTTCTTCAATGGATGCTGGTCGTTCTGCCCGGACGGCGTGGACTTTCGCTCGCTTCCAGCTGGTGAACATCTACAAGGACAAGAACGCCTACATCAACGAGCACGGGTTCGAGCGGCCCTCGGCGCGGGACGTCTCGGGCGAGGTCCGGTTCACGATGCGGCACGAGTGCCGGCTGGAGAACGTGATGGGGCGGGGCGACTCGTACACGTTCTCGGGCGGCCAGTGGGGTGCCTGGAACGCGACCTATGGCGCCCGGGGTGCCGACGGCCGGCCGGTGCCGCTCTGGGACCCCGCGACCGGCCGGATCGACCGCTCGGCCGTCGAGCACTGGAAGGCTTACGACCTGCGCCGCGATCCTCGAGACCCGCTGGGCCGAGCTGGGCCCGAAGCTCGAGGGCAAGCTGCACATCTGGGTCGGCGAGGCCGACGACTATTTCCTCAACAACGCCGTGCATCGCCTGGATGACTTCCTCTCCCGCGCCCGGCCGGCGTACGGCGGCTCGATCACGTACGGTCCGGGACAGGGACACTGCTGGATGGGGATCTCCGAGCGCGAGATGATGAAGCAGATGGCCCGTCGTGTGGCGGGCGAGGCGAAGGCTTCGGCAGCCACGACCAGCCCTGGAGAGTGACACGTCATGAACACGACCGATTCGATCCGGAGCGGCGGCCGTCGCGCTGGTCGCGCGTACTCGGCGTGTGGTCCTTGCCCGCCGGTGCCCAGGCGCCGCGGGCCAATTACGACGAGGCGAAGGTCGGCCAGTTCCCGCCGCTCGACCCGTTGACGACCCGGGATGGCCGGAAGGTGACGACGCCCGATCTGTGGATCAAGGTGCGCCGGCCCGAGCTGTTGCGGCTGTTCGAGTCGGAGATGTACGGCCGGGTGCCCGAGCCGCCAAGGCCGATCCGTCCGATGGTCCGCCTGCGTTCGGAGGACCGCAACGCCCTCGGCGGGACCGCGATCCGCCGCGAGGTGACGATCGCGTTCTCCGAAAACCTCGAGGGGCCGCGAATGGACCTCCTGATCTACCTGCCGAAGGACGCGAGCGGATCGCATCGGGTGCCGGCGTTCCTGGCGCTGAACTTCGGGGGCAATCACACGCTCAACCGCGACCCGGGCATTGCGCTGGCGCGGCGGTGGTCGAAGCCGGGGCAAGGGCGTCCATCGACGGAGTCCCAGGCGCCCGAGACGTCGCGCGGCTCAGCCGCGTCGCGATGGCCCGTCGAGCGGATCGTCGCCCGCGGCTACGCGCTGGCGACGGCGTGCTACGAGGACATCGACCCCGACTTCGACGACGGGTTCAAGAACGGCGTGCACCCGCTGTTCTACCGCCCCGGCCAGTCGCGGCCCGCGCCGGACGAGTGGGGATCGATCGCCGCCTGGGCCTGGGGCATGAGCCGGGCACTCGACTTCCTCGAGACGATGCCCGAGATCGACGCGAAGAAGGTCGTGGTGATGGGCCATTCGCGGCTGGGCAAGACGGCGCTCTGGGCCGGCGCGACGGACCCGCGGTTCGCCGCGGTCATCTCGAATAACTCGGGATGCGGCGGCGCTGCACTCTCGCGGCGGATCTTACGGCGAGACCGTGGGGATCATGAACCGCGCGTTCCCGCACTGGCTGTGCGCCAACTTCCACAAGTACACCGACCACGAGGAGCTCCTTCCCTTCGACCAGCACGAGCTGATCGCGCTGATCGCGCCGCGGCCGGTACTGGTCTGCTCGGCCGAGGACGACCGGTGGGCCGACCCGAAGGGGGAGTTCCTGGGAGCGCAGGGAGCCGACCCCGTCTATCGACTGCTCGGTACAGATGGCCTGGCCGCGACCGAGATGCCCCCGCCGGCGAAGGACAGCCTGATCAAGAGCACGATCGGCTACCGCATCCGCCCCGGCGGCCACGACGTGACGGCGGACGACTGGGAGGCGTACATGGACTTCATCGACCATAACCTTCGGCAAAAAGAGGCGGGCAGATGAGGACCGAGGCAACGCCGCGGCGCTCACCGGCGCCGGCGGAGCCTTCGTGCCCACTGCCTCAGCCGACGTTCCCAGGCGAATCCTTCGGTCGCGTCGTCGTCGAGCAGCCAGCGGCGAATTTGCTCGGCGGTGACGGGCAGGAACCGGCTGCGCGAGACCGCCAGGTAGGTTCCGTCAGGCTGGAGCTGCTCGATCCGGACGTCTACTCCATCGAACCGCCAGATCTCGGAAGCCCTCAGCGCCGAGTAGATTGAAGGCCGGTCGAACTCGGGGCCGCGATGAGTCGATCTCGACCGCCAGGTCGGGGGCCGACGGATAGTCGGCCGGGTCCATCGATTGGCGCCGAAGAGACCTCCGTGCCATCGCGACCTTCGCGGGCTCGAAGTGATAGGAGAGATCTGCCTGAAGGCCGCGGTCGGCCTCGTCGGTCTTCCAGGTCGTCTGTCCGACAGCGACCTGGGCAACCTGGCATCCGAAGCAGATCACGTCCACGAACCTGCCGAAAAGGACCTTGAAAAACTCGTGCAAGTGGCTGGTCGTCATCAGCTCGAGGTCCTTGCCGTCGTAGGCCAGGCGGATGTGTTGATCGGGGCCGATGGCCTCGTCGAGCACGGCGTAGACGTGCTTGTCGACGCCGCGGAGGACCATCCGCTGATTGCCGAAATCGGCGATCGCCGGGGCCGGCGGCCGGGTTGGGGTTTTCGGGCGTGGCCTGCTGGCGGCGCGGGTCATGGCGGCTGGTAACCTCCCGGCGAGGTGGACGGGGCGAGCGTGGCGCCGTCGACAGTCTCGACACCTATTGGCGCAGGTGGCCGGCTCGATGTCAATCCGAGCGTTCGCCCTCAAGATGCCCGGTTCGCCGGCCGACTCCGGGACGGTGAGACCTTCCATCCTGGCGGCTTTCGTGACAGTCTATGGAGATCACGGAACACACGACTTTTTCGATGGAGATCCTCTGCATGACCACGCCCATTCGCGTCGCCGTCACGGGTGCGGGTGGCCAGATCGGCTACGCCTTGCTGTTCCGCATCGCCTCGGGTGCCGCATTCGGCCCCGATCGCCCGGTGGCGCTGCAACTGCTCGAGATCACGCCGGCCCTTCCCGCGCTCAGCGGCACCTTGATGGAGCTCGAGGACTGCGCCTTCCCGCTCCTCGCCGAGGCGACGGCGAGCGACAAGCCCGAGGAGGCGTTCGCCGGCGCCGACTGGGTCGTGCTGGTCGGCGGATTGCCGCGCAAGGACGGGATGTCGCGGGCCGACCTGATCCGCGCCAATAGCCCGATCTTCTCGGGACAGGGGCAGGCGATCAACGCGGCGGCCGGGCCCAATGTGCGGGTCCTGACGGTCGCGAACCCCTGCAATACCAACTGCCTGATCGCGCGGTCGCACGCCCCGAAGGTCCCGGCCGACCGCTGGTTCGCCATGACCCGGCTGGACCAGAACCGCGCCGCGTCGCTGCTGGCGAAGAAGGCCGGTGTGCCCGTCTCGTCGGTGACGCACCTGACCATCTGGGGCAACCACAGCGACACCCAGTACCCCGACTACAAGAATGCCCTGATCGACGGCCGGCCCGCGACCGAGGTCATCACCGACGCGTCGTGGTTCACCGAGACGTACATCCCCACCGTGGCGAAGCGCGGCGGCGCCGTGATCAAGGCACGCGGCGCCTCGTCGGCGGCCTCCGCGGCCAACGCGGCCCTCGACAGCCTGCGGTCGCTCAGCATGCCGACGCCGAAAAACGACTGGTTCAGCGCGGCGATCGTCTCCGACGGCAGTTACGGCATTCCGGCGGGCCTGATCTACAGCTACCCGCTGACCTCGCCCGGCGACGGGACCTGCTCGATCGTCCAGGGCGTGCCGATCGACGACGAGGCCCGCAAGCGCCTCGACGCCTCGGCCGCCGAACTGGTCGCCGAGCGCGACGCCGTCAAGGAGCTGCTCGGTCCCGCTCTGACCCAGCGCACCGCGAGCGGAACGATGCGGGGATTCCGGACGCGCGGAAGGCGATACCATCGTCGCGGCGATCCCGCGCTCCGGAATCGATCTTCATGATTCGTTCATGCATGCCAGACGCGTTGTGGTAGAATTCGCGTGTCCTCTCGGCGGGACGGACCGTCGAGAACGCCGTGCGGAGTCGCCATGGACCCGCGGATTTCAACATTTCACGGGGTTAACATGAAGTGTCTCGTGTTGCTCGGTATCGTGACGGTCGCCGCGAGTTCGGCCGCTCGGGCGGAAGGTCCGGACGATTTGAAGGCGATGGATGGGGTGTGGCTGCCGGTGAAGGCCGAGCTTGGCGGCAAGCCGATGCCGGATGCCGTGCTGAAGACGATCACCCTCAAGGTTGACGACGGCAAGTACGAGGTTGTGGTCGGCAAGGAGGGAGCCGATAGCGGGACCTGCAAGCTCGTGCCGGATTCCAGTCCCAAGGGGATGGACATCGAGGGCAAGAAGGGACCCAACGAGGGCAAGACCTTCCTCACCATTTACGAGCTGAAGGGTGACACCCTGCGCGTCTGCTACGACCTCTCGGGCAAGTCGCGTCCCAAGGAATTCAAGACGGAGAAGGGCACGGCCTTGTACCTGGTGACCTACGAACGAAAGAAGCCCTGAGCGTCGTTCATCGAATCGGCCAGCCGGACGGGCTCATCCCGCTGCGGGCGTTGGTGTCCAGGCCGATGATCCGGCTGCGGGGCCGGCTGCGGTCGACCATGATCGGCCCCGAGTCGGTGGTCTCGGCGTAGCCGCGGTGGCCGACCGAATCGATCGCCTCGACGCGGATGTGGAACCTCGGCGGTACCGAGGCCGGTACGGCCCAGGTGAACCGACCTGCGTTCTCCTGGCCGTCGGACAGCGGTTGCCAGGCTGCGCCGGGCTCGTCGGGCCGCCAGAACAGGGCGACCGAGCGGGCCGCCAGATGCAGGTCGGTGGCTCGCCACGTGATCAGGACCTTGCCCGAGTTGACGCCGGTGCCGACCTGCACGGGGTCGAGCTGGACCGTCGGCGGCGTGGTATCCACCTCGACCCAGCTCCGCGGCGGCTCGCCGTCCGCCGGCGGCTGGTCGCCGAGTCCGGCGGCGGATCGGGCGACCAGGCTGATCCCGTAGGTCCCCTCGCCGCCGAGGTCCACCTCGACGGGCGAGACGCGATCGGGGTCCTCGCCGCGGCGAAACCATTTGCGCCCGCCGTTCGGAGTGGCCCACACTTCGACCGTGGCGGGCCCATTCGGGCCGGCGTCCTCAACCGCGTACTGCAGCTTGAACCTTGGGCCATTCACCAGCAGCGTGTTCGCCCCGGCGCCGGGGGTCGGCACGCCCTGGGCGTGGGATGCCCCGGACCTCGCGGCGGCACCGCCCGCGCCTTCGGCTCCCGGGGCCAATCCCGCCGCGGCGGGATCCGCCGACCCGGTCGCCTCGGAGCTCGGGAAGATATCCTGGGCACCGGCCGAGGCGGTACGGGCGGGTCCCCGCGCCGAGTTGCCCGGAGAGGCGGAGGCGCGGCGGGACGGTGGCGGGCCGGGATCGCGATCCCAGTCGGCGGCCGGAGGCGGGGTCCGTTTCCGGGCGCCCGCGGTCGTCCGCGGCTGGGCGGGCTCGCGGCGAGGCGTGGTCGCCGGTCGGATTGTCGGCGGGCTTTCATCGATCGGAGTGAACCCCTGGCCCGGCTCGATCCGCGGCGCTTCCGGGCCGGAGTCCGCGACCTGATCCATGCCCGGAGGCGCAGACTCCTCCTCGGCGGCCGATCCCGATTGTGGGGCGTCTCCCGTGCCATCGGGCAGGTCGATCAGCCGCTCGGTGACGTTCGCCGCCCGGTCCGAGACCGTCATCCGGACCTTCAGCGGCTCGGACGTCCCCGCGTCCCACGACCGCGATCCGATCAGCTTGGGGTTGCCGATCGGCACCCTGTTCCACACGCCCACGCCCTCGACCTGGTACTCGAGGAACAGCGAGCGGAGGTCCAGATTCCGGTCCTTGACCTCCCATCGCACCGAGGCCAGGCTCCCCCGCCGCCGCTCGGGCTCGAGCGACAGCGACGGCGCGACCGTGTCGATCACCACCTTCATCTTCGGCTCGACCGTCGAATCCAGGCTGGGCGACACCTTGCCGTCAGTCGTTCGCGTCTGCACCGTGAACCAGAATTCGCCGTCGTGCGTCGCCCGGTACGAGAACGCCGGATGCGACCCGTCCGTCCGACTCTTCGACTCCCAGGTATCACCTAGGTCGTCCGAGGCGAGCAAAATCACTTCCTTGATCCGGCTCTTCTGATCGGCGCTCAGATTGATGGGAATGCGAAAGTTGCGATGTTTCCAGTAGACCAGCGGGACCTCGCGGCGGGCAGGCTTGTCGGCAACCGCCTGGGCACTCGCAAGCCGGTCGGCGAGCCCAAACAAGAGGAGCCAGGCGCCGAGCATGCCGAGGCCCAGGGACCGAGCCTTCTCGCTCGCCCTCGACCATGACCCGGGCATGACCAGCCGCTTTCGCCCCACGCGACCTGCCCCCTACTGTCGGTGCCGCCCGACCTAGACCGCCCATCTCGCCACTTCGCGGGCCGAACCCGCGGCCATCCCAGAACTCCCGACGACCGTAGTCACGGCGCGCGGGGTTAGGGTGATGCGGTCTGTATCGACCCGGCTTCCTGTCCGCCTTGAAGCGAATCGGCCGGACGGTGCGATCGGGCGGATTAATCCGGCAAAGACCCGCTTCCGGGGCGTGAAACTGGTGAATCCGGGGAGGATAGTGGGAAACTCGCGGGTTTTCTGACACTGTAGCGAGGTAACCGGTTCCGTCGTCAGTCGCCCTGAAGGGGCCGGATTCCGTGACCGGGTCTCTGGGCGATCGCCGCGAGATCCCCACGGACCTGCCAACCGGGTGCTCATCAACGGGCCCCCATCCTCGCCGGGGAGCCTGATTTCCTATCTGCGTCCATCTGCGTCATCTGCGGACGATCCTCTCCGTCCCTCCGGCCCCCTCGACGGCGGATCGACGCCGATGCACCCGCGCCAACAAGACCGGCGGAATTGTCCGCAGATGGCGCAGATGGGCACAGATGAAGACCGCGGACGTGGCCCGTTCAGGGCCGGATTCCCGGACCCGGTCTCCTCGCCATAGACTCGGTTTTCCGACCTATTTCCGGCGGAACTGCTGGACGATGGCGGCGAACTGGGCGGCCAGGTCGCGGATGCGGCCAAAGTCGCCCGCTGCGATGGCCTTGGGGTCGACGAGAGCGCTGCCGACGCCCAGGCAGCAGGCACCGGCCTCGAGGAAGCTGTGGGCGGTCTCAAGGTCGACGCCGCCGGTGGGCATCAGGCGGATCTGGGGCAGGGGGCCGCGGATGGCCTTGAGGTAGGCGGGGCCGCCGACGTCCGCGGGGAAGACCTTGACCACGTCGGCGCCGGCCTCCCAGGCGGTGAGGATCTCGGTGGGCGTGAACGAGCCGGGCATGATGGCCTTGTCGTAGCGCCGGCAGAGGCGGATCACGTCAACGTTAAGGGTGGGGGAGACGATGTACTCGGCGCCGGCGAGCAGGGCGGCGCGGGCGGTCTCGGTATCGAGGACGGTCCCCGCGCCCGAGGACGACCGCATCGCCGACCTCGCGGCGGACCTCGCGGATGACGTCGATGGCGTCGGGCACGGTGAAGGTGACCTCGGCGGCGGAGACGCCCCCCTCCGCCAGCGCCTGCACGACCTTCAGCAGCGAGGCGCCCGACTCGGCGCGGACGACCGCCACGATGCCCCCATCCAGGATACGCCGAATCGTGGCGTCGCGACCCATTGGAATGAACTCCGGCCTGGGACTGAGTGGGAAGTCTTGCTACCCGTCGACCCGATCCGCCGGGATGGCGGGCAGGCGGACGATGAACTCGCTGCCATGGCCGCAGCCGACGCTATGCGCCAGCACGCTGCCGCCGTGCATCTCGGTGAGGCGGCGGACGAGTGTCAGCCCAAGTCCCAGGCCGCCCTCCGCCCGCTCGAGCGAGCGCTCCCCCTGCTCGAAAATTTCGAACATGCGGGGAAGCTGATCGGGCGGGATGCCGATCCCCGTATCCCGCACCCGGATCACGACCTCGCCGGTGTCGTGGTCGCGGTGCGCGGCGACCCGGATCTCGCCGCCGGGCTCGGTGTACTTGGACGCGTTGGTCAGCAGGTTGACGATGATCTGCTCGAGCCTCGTGGGGTCCGCGTCGACGATCAGGCCCGCGTCGCAATCGACCTCCAGCCGGTGCCCGCGCTCGTCGATGAACCGGCGTACCGACTCGATCGAGGCATCCACGACATTCGCCGCGTCGATCGCCGAGCGGCGGAGTTCGATCTTGCCGCGGGTGATCCGCGAGACGTCCAGCAGGTCGTCGATCAGGCGGACCAGGTGATGGACCTGGCGGTCGATCAGGTCCACGCCCCAGACGCATGCCTCGGGCATCGGACCGGGCGCCATCTTCATCACGAGCGCCGCGTTGCTGATCGCGGCCAGCGGGTTCCGCAGCTCGTGCGAGAGCATCGCCAGGAACTCGTCCTTGCGATTGCCGGCGGCCCGCACCTCGTCGAACAGCTCGGCCGAGCCGATCGCCGAGCCGGCCAGGTTGGCCATCGCCGTCGCGACCGGCACCTCGGCCTCGCTGAAGACATGCCGCTCGCGGTAGTAGAAGACCAGCGTACCGCTCTGCTCGCCGCGGACCGACAGCGGCACGATCATCATCGACCGGATGCCCTCGCGCTCGAGCGCGGCCCGCCGGTCTTCAAGCAGCGGGATGGCCGCGATATCCTCGGCGACGACCGGGTGTGGCGGAAGTTGCGGCGTGCGCTCGAGGTTTTCGACGGTGGAGTGCCGATATTCCTCGGAAAGCCCCGAGGACAGCGCGATGCCCCACCGGCCGCTCGCCGGCTGATATCGCCAGACGGCATAGGCGTCGGCGGCGACCAGTTGTCGCGACAGGGCCAGCACGGCCCCGGCGACGGCGTCCATGTCGAGCGAGGCGCTCAGGCTGGCCGATGCCTCGACCAGCAGACGAAGCTGGTGCTCGATCTGCCAGTGGAGCTGGAGCGCCTCCTCGCGGCGCCGGACGGCTTCCCGCGCCTCGGCGAAGAGGCGAGCATTGTCGACCGCCAGCGCGATTCGCGAGGCCAGCTCGAGCGCCACCGGCAGGTCGGCGTCCTCGTACCTTCGTCCCGACTCGGCGGCGATCAGCGACAGTGCGCCGATCGTCCGGCCGCGGGCCTTCAGCGGCAGGATCATGGCCGATCTCAGCTCGAGCTCGAGCATGAGCCGGTAGTGCTCGGCGTCCTGCGCGGACTTCTCGAGCTGGGCGTCGCTGATCTCGTAGGCGACCTCGGGTTCGCCCGTCTGCAGGACGTTCAATAGCCCGCTCGGCCGGTCCGGCCGCGGCGGATAACGCCGCTGGACCTCACGCGCCAGCTCGACGCGGGCCGGGTCGCGGTGCGCGACCTCGAGCCGCTGGAGCTGGCCATCCTCGGAGACCAGGTCGAGCAGGCACCAGTCGGCGAACCGCGGCACGACCAGGCGGCAGACGTCCGCCAGCGTGGCCTCGTAGTCGAGCGCCGAGCTCAGCAGCCGACCGGCGTCGGCCAGCAGTTTCAGCCGCTCCTCGCTGCGGCGCAGCGCGTCCTCGCCGGCCCCGACGACCCGAAAGCCCGACGCCACACCGTCATGCATCGCCGTCCCGTCGTCGTTCATTCCACCAGTCTTCCCGTTCCGGTGAACCGCGTGGCGCCGATCCGCAACGTGGTTGGCCGATTGCGGCGAGACTCCCCTAGTTTACACCGCCCGCTGTCCGCCGCAAAGACGCGGCATCCGACCGGGCCGTGACCGTGATCGCGCGATCTCCTTGAACTTTCGCCCCGATCGTGTCTTGATGGGGGCGGCGATCCATACCCGCCGCCCCGCGCGTCGTGCCGCGAGGCCAGGGGTCTCGATGGCGCCGGGCACGGCCCCGGATCGACCCTTCACCGGAGGAATCGCCGCCATGTGGGTCCGTCAATGCGATCTCGACGCCGGGTCCGACTTCCTGCCGCCGATCCCCTCGCGGATCGCCTCGAACGAGGAATTCGTCCCGCCGCCGCAGTCGGCCGAGCAGAAGGAATACGAGGCCCGGCTGGCCGTGCATCAGCGAGGACGTCGCGCGCCGGCAGGGCCGGTCCCGCCGCGACTTCCTCCGCAGCGGCAGCGGCATGGCCGCCGCGCTGCTGGCGCTCAACCAGGTCTTCGGCGATTGCTACGAGGTCCACGCCGAGGAGGTCGAGGACCCGAAGGCGTTCGAGGAGCACTGGCCCAAGGACCAGTTCGTCTTCGACATGCAGACGCACCACGTCGACGTCTCCCGCAAGTGGTACGACGACTCGGCCAACGGCCGCGCGATCAAGAGCTTCTTCCGCCTGCTCCGCCCCGAGGCCAAGAGCGACGAGCACGTGATGGAGCTCCTGAACCGGGCGCACTACGTCAAGGAGGTCTTCGGCGACAGCGACACCGTGATGGCGGTGATCAGCGGGGTGCCCAGCCGCGATTGGGACAAGAACCCGCTCCCGCCCGACCAGATGGTCGCCACCCGCAAGTTCGTCAACGACCTCGCCGGCTCGCGCCGCGTGCTGTCGCACGGCCTCCTGCGTCCCAACCTCGGCAAGCCCGAGCTCGACGAGATGGAGCGCCAGGTCAAGGACCTGAAGATCGAGGCGTGGAAGATGTACACGGGTGCCGAGATCGGCGAAAAGGCCTGGCGGATGGACGACGAGAAGGTTGCCTATCCCTTCTGGGAAAAGACGCGGGCCCTCGGCATCAAGAACCTCTGCGTGCACAAGGGCCTGCCGCTGGGCGCTTTCAACGAGGAAGCGTGTCGGCCGCTCGACCTCGAGAAGGCCGCCAAGGACTGGCCGGACCTCAACTTCATCGTGTATCACTCGGGCTTCCGCGGCTACGGATGGCTGGGGAAGGGGACCGGGATCAAGGTCGTCGACCCCGCAACCAAGGACCCGCAGGAGATCCCCTGGGTCAGCGACGTCCTGCGGATCCTCAAGCGGAATCCGGACATCAAAAATATCTACTTCGAGCTCGGCGGCACGTTCGGCATCCTCTCGATGCTCGCGCCGTGGGTCTGCATGCACATGCTCGCGCAGATGGTCGAGGTCGCCGGCCCCGACCACATCGTCTGGGGGACCGACTCGATCTGGAACGGCAGCCCGCAGAGTCAGATCGAGCGGATGCGCCGCCTGAAGATCGCCGACAAGCTGATCGACAAGTTCAAGTATCCGCAGCTCACCCCCGAGATCAAGGACCGTATCCTCGGCCTGAACGCCGCGAAGCTGTTCGGCATCGACCCCAAGGCCGCGCGGAACGCCATCAAGACCGACAAGCTGAGCCAGCTCCGCGAGGGCCGCCGCTACGACCCCGCGACCCGCAGCAACACGCAGTACGGCTGGGTCTGGGTCGAAGATGGCGGCGACCCGACGACGCCCGTGGGTGCCTGAGGACGCGCCCGATGAACCGCCGAGTTTTCTCGATCGCGGGGCTGATGCTCGGAATCGCGGTCGCCGCGGTCCCGATCTCGCAGGTGGTCTCGATGCTGTCCCGGCGCCCGGTTCTCGGCCTGAGCGATACGCTCGACATGGGAGTCTGGCTACCCGCGACGGTCCTGGCGGCGGCGCTCGCCTCGCGGATCCTCAAGGGCGGACGTTGCGGCCGATTCGCGGCGGGATTCCAGGTCGCGGGCTGGTCGGCCGCGATCGCCTCCGTGCTGGCCTGCCGCGCGTTTCCCGATTGGATGACGATCCCTTACGTCTTCTACGTCAATCGCGTCGAGGGCTACCTCATGGACGCGGATACGATCGAGCTGTACGCGCTCAGCCTGATGATCGGCGGGCTGCCGTGGGGTACCGTCATCGTCGTCGTCGCCCTGCTCGGTGGGGGATTGGCAGCGATCGTCGGACGACGTACAACCGTAATAGATAGGGGACCTTTGCCGGGGGCGGATTCTCCGCCTGCGGTCTAGGTGGCCCCGCGAACCGATCGAGGGCGCGAACTCCTGATACTCGGAGCGCCCTCGCCCCGCACTTCACCTCGTTCCAACATCCGGAGGCCGTCATGATCCGATCGGGATGGCTCGCGGCGTTCGCCCTGGTCCTCGCCCCGGCGCTTGCCCTCGCCCAGGGGCAAGGCGGCGGCATG
Organism: uncultured Planctomycetota bacterium; assembly: GCA_963771445.1. Lineage (GTDB taxonomy): Bacteria > Planctomycetota > Planctomycetia > Isosphaerales > Isosphaeraceae > JAKAUH01. The sequence goes on from CAVYTQ010000014.1 coordinate 1,422,218, forward strand.
ATGCAGCGCCAGGGAGGCGCCCGTCAGGGCATGCCCGGGATGGGCGGCATGGGCGGCGGCATGGGCATGATGGGCGGCGGGATGGGCGGCGGGATGGGCGGCATGGGCGGCATGATGGCCGCCAACCAGGTCCAGGCCCGCCGCGCCGTTCGAGTCGAGCTGGAGCGGGGACGGAAGATCGACGGGCATATCGAGCTCGGCAGCGTCCGGATCGCCGCGGATCTCGGCTCCTATGCGATCCTGCCCGACAAGATCGCGTCGATTCGCTTTCTCAAGGTGGCCGAAGCGCCCGCCGCCGAAAATGCACCAGAGCCCCCCGGGGCGGCCGCCGAAGGCAACCTTGGACAGGCTGCCGACGTTTCGGAGGTCCACGTCAAGGCCGTCACGACGACCGGCGACGAGATCGTGGGGGTCCTCCAGCATCCCCCGCTCTTCGTGATCGAGCAGGGCTTCGGGACGCTCGTCGTCCAGACGAGCAAGCTGCGGTCGATCACCTTCACCGATGACGAGCCGAAGGGCGCGGCCGTCGGCGCCGGGGCCAGGCAGCCAGCCGGCGCCACCTGCCTGGGCGCCCGAGGCGACTGACGAACGAAGGTCGGCGTCGTCGACCCGCGCTACCAGCGCTTCGGCAATTCGATCCTCGTAACCTCGCCCGTGGGTGACCGGGTCACCTACTACGACCTGGAAAAGCGGCAGCCGCGGTCGATTGAGCTTTCGGGCACGAAGGACGCGCCGCTCGAGGTGACTCCCATCGTCGGTCGCAACGTTGTTGCGCTCGGCTTCAAGGGGTCGAAGATCACCCGGATCGCCGCGCTCGACCCCGACACCGGGATCCTCTATTCGCAGGATCTCAAGGAGCCGATGAAAGGCCAGGCGATGCCGATCGTCGGGCCGGGGGTGGCCGTCTACGCCCTCGGCCGCCACATCTACGCCTACAGCGCCCTGGCCCATCGCTGGGACGTCGCCGACCTGCCCGAGGGGCTCATCGGCGTTCCGATCGTCGGCCCCGACGGTGCCTCGATCGAGGGCCGGGGCCATATCTTCACGTTCCTTCCCAAGATCGGGAAGTGGGAGCACATCGACGTCCGCGCGATCCACGAACTCGCGGGGTCCGAGAGGCGATAGTCCTGTCGGGTGGGTGAAACCCGCCGGATTGCGGGGCCCTCGCCGGTGGGCTGCACTACAGAAGAATCCCACAGGATTCCCGGGCCCTCGCCCGTGGGGTGCACTGCAGAAGAAACGACGCTTAGCGGCGAACACCACCGAGCCCGAGCTCGGCCGGTCCGGATCGATCTCTGCCCCGAAGGGGCCCGCACAAATCAGCCCAGGGCAACGCCCTGGGGTCCGTTCGCGCGTCCTCCTTGAGGTGCACCGCGGTCGGCACGAATCCGGAGAGTTTCGAACCACAGAGGCACCGAGTCACAGAGATCATACCGAGAAGACGGGCAGATCTCACCCAAGGTCACCCGGCTCGGGCCGGGCGAGTCCGGATCGATCTCTGCCCCGAAGGGGCCCGCACAAATCAGCCCAGGGCAACGCCCTGGGGTCCGGTCACCCATCCGCGAGTCCAGCCCTGAAAGGGCACCACGGGAAGGAGCCCCGGACCACACCATGTCGCGCCCTTTCAGGGCTTTCTCGCTGGGATGGGCCGGTTCCCCGGGGCGATGCCCCGGGCTGATATGTTCAGCCCCTTTGGGGCGGCTCATGGTGGTGTACTGCGAGCAGTCTCAAGGAAACCCACCGGATTCCAAGGCCCTCGTCGGTTGGTTTCAGTACATCAGTCGAATCCACCTCAAGGAACCGATTCTCAGCGATTCTGCGACGATAAACGCACCGTCTTGAAGAAGAAGCCGAGCGCCGCGCGAGGGTTGATCGAGCGGTCCACGTTGACGATCGGGTCGCGGATCGTGCCGGTGATGCGGAACTTCATCAGCCGCGATCGAGACGAAGTCGCGGACCTGGTCGATCTGCGAGGCGCGGCGCGCGACCTCGTCGGCGACGTCGGGTGACCGCGCCAGCATCGCCTGGCCGCTCTCCGGGATGCCCCTTGTTGTTGTTGACGACGACCTCGAGGTTGAGCCGGCCGTCGAAATCCACGGTGCCCGTGGGCGTGGACCTGGGCCAGCGGGCCGACCAGGGTCAGGCGGTCGATGCTGGACCTTCCGGTCGGCGATCGTGCCGTGCAGGTCGCCGTCGTCGAAGACGCCGCCCTCGGGTCGAGCCGAGCGAGCGGTCGAGCTCGTCGAGCAGCGGGATATCGACCAGCGAGGCCTGATCGAGGTCGAAGTTCAGCTCGCCGCGGTAGGTCATCGGCTGGGCCGGGTCGGTGCCGTAGACGTTGACGTACCCCGAGAGCCGGCCCGGCACCGGGCGGCTGCCCAGCTCCTCGCGGCTGATGACGCGGAGGTCGACGTCGTCGACGAACAGCCGGGCGCGGAAGTCGCGGCGGTCGCCCAGGACGAAATGGGCCTCGCCGCCGACGCGGCCGCCGGCCAGCCTGCCCTCGGCCCGCCGGATCGTCAGCGAGCCCCGCGCGACGGCGGCTCGGACGAGAACGTCCAGTCGCCCGGCACGTGCAGGTCGGTCAAGCTCCAGGCCGTTGACGATATCCCCGATCGACGCGGAACTCGCCGGCTGCCGCCGAGCGCCCCGTCGCGCCGCCCGGCGACCCGCAGCGTCCCGGTGCCGGCGAGCCGTCGGTCGGCCTCGGGCAGGAAGCTCAGCGGCGCGGGACAGCACGATCCGCTCGACGCCGGCGCGTCGACCCCGTACATCGGCCCGCCCCCCGTCGGATCGCGATACATCCAGATCCCATCGCCGCCCAGCTTGCCGCCGAACAGCTCGCCGCCCAGCGGGCCGACCCGCCAGCCCTCCGGTGACTTGCTCACCTCGGCCTGGAGGCTTGGTCCCGAGCAGTCGTTAGTCGAATCCCCAGATGAGCTGGTCGAGCTCGACCGAGCCCTCGCCCACTGGCGTGCGACAGGTCCAGCCCACCGCGGAGCTCGCACCTGGCCCTTGACCGACGCCTGGCCCCGCAGGTCGGCGAGCGGCCCGGCGGTCCCCAGCGCGCCCCAGAGCTCGTAGAGCTGCAGGCCCAGCGCCTCGACCTGTCGCGTGCATCTCGTCGTCCTTGGGGTCGGTCGCCAGGTGGCCGTCGCCCGTCAGGCGGAACGTGCCGCCCAGGCCCTCGGCCGGCAGGTCGAACCGCGGGTTCCCCTCGTGGACCGTCAGCGTCAGCTTGACCGAGCGGGCCGGCACGCCGCCGACCTTCAGGTCGGGCGCCGTCAGGTGCCCCTCGGCCTCCAGCGGCAGGCCGCGGCTCGGGCGTTGGCGTCCTTTCCGCCCGACGACGCGGGCCGAGTATCGGAAATGGCCCTGGCCGTCGGCGTGGCCGGTCAGCTTCATCGAACGCTGGTTGCTGGCGTGCTCCGACAGCTCGGCGGCGTCGACCTTCGACAGCTTGATCGTCCCCTCGATCGGGCCGTCGCCGCTGACCGGCACGCGGGCCTCGGCCGAGACCCGGCCGCCGTAGCGCTGGTGCTCCTCGGCCGTGACGTGGATCGTCTCGCCCTGCGGTCGCCCAGCGGACCGGGACGGTCGCCGACCGCACGCTGGCCGACCTTCAGGCCGTCGACCTTGGCCGGGCCCGAGCTGGCCACCCGCCAGGGCTCGATCGTGCCGTTGGCCTCGCCCGCGGCCGGCGATCGTCCCCTCGACCGGGGTCGACTTCGGAGTCGTGCGGGAGCAGGCCGAGCAGCTCGCGGCAAGGAGAGGCCCCCGTTTCGAGCTCGGCCGTCGTACGGCCAGGGTCCGGCCAGGTCGAGGCTGCCCCCGCCCTGGAGCGCGGCGATCGCGCAGCCGAGCCCGACAGGTCGGAGAGCACCAGCCGGCCGCCGTCGATGGCCAGTTCGGCAGACATCCTTGACGACGAGTCGACTCGTAGGCGACCTCGGGCATCTCGGCCTGGCCGGAGAGCCGTCCAGGCCCGCGGGTCCCACGAGATTCGATCCCGCTGGCCCGGCCCGAGCCCTGGATGCGTCAGCCGGCCCGCCAGATCGGCAGCGGCCTGTGTCGCGCCTCGGGCAGTTTCGATGGCGTGGAAGGACGGGCGGACGTTGGCAGCTCGGCGATCGGCAGCTCGACGCCTCGAGCTCGACCTGCGAGCCCTGTTCGCCGACCAGCTCGGCGCGGACTCGGCCGCGGAAGCCGCCGCGGGGCAGGGGGCCCGTCGGCGGGCGGCGGCTCGGTCGCGGGCGGGCGGCCGCCGCCTCCGGGCCGGTCGACGATCCGGCCGCGCAGGTCGGCGACCTCGAGGATGCCCCTGCGACAGCTCCAGCCGGGCCTGGACCCGGCCCAGGTCCAGCCCGCCGATCGACGCACCCGCCAGTTCGCGCCGACGCCGTGCGCCTGGTACGCCTTCCAGGTCATCGAGCGAGCCCAGCGGGAACCGGACGTTCGCATCGAGGTCCACCCGGCCCGAGACCGGCACGACCGTCGGCGGGCCGCCCGGCTTCGAGCGGCTCGGCCCGCGCGATCGCGTGCTCCAGCTCGACGTCCTTGACGCGGAACTCGCCGCGGATCCACTGGGGCAGGAAGGGGCCTTCCTTCCCGGCGGCCTTCTTGCCCGGCCCCTCGCCACTCGAGTCGCAGGCCCTCGCCGCGTAGGGTCAGCCCCAGCCGCTCGAGCGGGATGCCGCGGACCTCGGCGCCGTCGACGATGCCCTCGCCGGTCGAGCCGGTCAGGTCCAGCCCGTCCGGGGCCAGCACCAGCCGCAGCCCGGCCGTGCCGGTGAACCGGCCGCGGACCCCGAGTCCGGTGGAGCTGCCACGACTCGGGCAGCGCGGTCAGGTCGACGCCGTGCGAGGTCGAGCGCCAGGTCGTAGCGGTCCGGCTTGTGCTGGAAGTCGATCGGGCCCGAGAACGCCACGTGGCCGCCGGCCATCCGGCCCTGCACGTCCTCGAGCCGGACGATCTTGTCGTGGATGCTCAGCATCCCGGTGGCGTGGACAGCCCGACCTTGAGCGTGGGCAACACCACCGTCGTGCCCTCGAAGGTCGACCGTCGTCACCAGATCGCTCTTGCCGGTCTCGGCCCGGCTCCCGTCATCGCGGCCGCCGTGTAGGTGTAATCCAGCACGACACCGATCGGCCCCTCGCGGCTCGACATAGTCCCAGATCTTCTCCTCGACGAACGGGATCGCGCCGGGCCTTCTCCGGGTCCGCCGCCAGTCGGTCGGCCGTCAGCCGGAACCGGTACGCCGGAGAAATCCGGGCGAGAACCGGCCCTCGATGTCGAGGATGTCCCCAGCCGGGATCGTCGGCCTTCGACCACAAACGGCGGGCCCTGCGGCGATGGCGAGATCTTGCCCTCCAGGCGATGCACGACCATCTCCGGACGGCCCTCCTGCGCCATCGACAGCTCGCCGTCATGGACCACGATCTCGGGCGTTGCGCCCTGCGACTGCTTGAGCGGCAGATGCGTCAGGATCTCGCCGTCGTCGGCGATCCGAAAGTAGATCCGCGCACGGTCGAAGACGATCCGACCCGGCGTGAGCCTCCCGCGCAGCAAGCCGCGGATCGACAGGTCGGTCGTCGACGACATCCGCCTTGGCCCACGTCGGCGAGCCTTGGTCGGGCTCCTCGTGCAAGGTCAGGCCGGTCACCCCGGCCGACGACCCGCCGATCCACCACCCCGATATCGAGACATATCCCTCATGACGCTCGCGGATCGCCGCGACGATCACGGCCGGGATCACCCAGTACCACAACGCTAGGCCGACGATGGGTAGCAAGATGGCGAGGACCAGCGCGAGGCGTCGCAGCAGTCGGGATTTGATGATTCTCATGGGATATGTCCTCGAAGGACGCCGATGCTTGCGAACCATGTGCCATCTTCGGACGAACCGGGCCGACTGACAAGTGTCAATCGTTCAATCCGGAGCCGAGTGCGCCCGCAAGGTCGTCACCAGTTCCCCGTTCCTCACGACCGGACGCGGCTGGGCTCTGCCCGGACGAGCTGATAGGCTTCGAGTGGTGCGATGATCCTGATCGCGGCGGATTGGGGCGCATCGCTGTGGGTCCGAGCGCCTCGCGGTTGGCTTGCACATAGGAGCCCGACGTGCCAGCGAGTGGATGACCGGGTCGGCTCGAGTATCCACTCGCTGGCGCGTCGGGCTCGAATCCGCCCGATCGGCGATTTAACCCTTATTCGTGCTCCGGGCACCTGCGGGGAGTCGAGGATAAGGGGACAACCTGCGGCTGCTCATCGCATCCGTCGATCGGCCGTCGGAGTGAGCAGTCAGCATCATAAGATGAGGTCCTGATGCGGGGTATCCGAGTGGCTGCGGAGGACGAGGGCGCTGGCGGACCGGGTTCGCCCATGGTTCGACCCGCGGTCGCGACGGCCCTTGATCCTGCTGGCCGTCGTCTCGTTCGGAGTCGTCCTCTGGCCGCTGGCGGTTGACGAGTCCTCCGCGCTGTTCTTCGCGATCCCGTGGGATTTTCGCTGGCTCATGATCCATGCGGCGATCCTCACCGCGATCGCGGCCGGGCTGGTGCGGCTGGCGATCGTGCGGCCCGGCGACGCCTGGCCGCGCGCCGGCAGACGTTGGGAATTCGGCCGCGCGCGGGCCGATGGATGCCCTGGGCACTCCGGCTGATGGCGGCCTCGCTGCGGTGCCGATCGCGAGCGAAGCCCGACGGGCTGGGGTTCGGCGACTGGGATTTCGTGCTCGACAAGTTCGAGGCGGTCCGTCGCACGATCCTGGTCTGGGGCCAGTTCCCCTGGTGGAACCCGTGGTGTCGCGGCGGTTTCCCGCTGGCCGCCGAGCCGCAGATCGGCGCCGTGTCGATCGCGACGCCGCTCGTGCTCGCGCTGGGGACCGGCATCGGGCTGCGGGTCGCGGCGATGCTCTGCGTGGGGATCGCCATCGAGGGCGGCGTACCGCCTGGCATGGCACTGGTTCCGCGAGCCCTGGGCGGCCGCCCTGGTGGCGCTGGTCTACGGGCTCAACGGCGCGCGTCGCGGTGAGCCTGGCGACCGGCTACATCATCGCCATGAGCTATTGCAGCCTGCCCTGGCTGGCCTATCACGCCTTCCGCATCGGCGAGGGTCGATCGCAGGGAATCTGGCCTCGGCTTCTGGGCCGCGTTCAGCCTCCTGAATGGCCTGCAATACCTCAGCCTCTATGCGGTCGTCTTCGCGTCGGCGGTCTGGGTGCGCGCCTTGCGGGTCCAGCCCACGGCGGGACGCCCCGGGTTGTTGCGGAACACGATGGCCGCGCTGCGGCGTGTTCCTGCTGCTCTCGGGCTGGCGGCTGGCGACGGTCTATTCGGTCCTGCACGACGACCGCCGCGAGGCCATGACGCTCTGGGACGTGCCGCCGCTGGCCGTATTCGGCCACCTGCTGGTCGGCCGACCGTCGACTGGCCGAGCCGCTCGCCGACCGCGACTGGACGGTGTATCGTCTCGCTGACCAGCTACGTCGGGCCGGTGGTCGTCTGCCTGGGCCTGTTCGAGCCTGGCACGGGGCCGAAAGCGATGGTGGCATTGGCTCGCTCTGATCAGCGGATGGCTGGCGATCGGGTCGTCGCAGTGGTATCACCCCAGCTGCTGGTTGCTCGACTGGCCGTTCTTCGCCTCGGTGCACGTCGGTGACGCCGCTGGCGGTTCCTGACGATGCTGGGCCTGGGTTTCGCGGCCGGCGAGCGTGATGGCCGGCTGGCGAGCGGGCGGCAGCAAGACCCGGTCGAACCTCGCCGTCGTGCTGACGCTGGTCGTCGCGACCGACTTCCTGCTCCTGTCCTGGCAGCAGGCGCCGCTGGCCTTCTCGGTCCGACCCGAGGCGAAGTGGTTCCCCGGCCCGCCGGTCGCCGACATCGTCAACATCGGCGACGGGCATGGGATACCCGTGCGTGATGCAGGGGATACGGCGTCATCCGGGGCTACGAGCCGATGCTCAGCTACCACCGCGACGCGCCGACCCTGCGCAGGGCCCGCGGCGAGCCCGGCTACCGCGGCGAGGCGTGGACCGCGGAGGGCGAGGTCCGCCCGGCCTCCTGGAGCCCGAACCGGCTGGTCTTCCAGGTGCGGCCGGGCCAGGAGGTCTGGATCAACCAGAACCCCGGCTCGTGGTGGCGGGTCAACGGCCGCCGGCTTTTCGCCGATCGCCGCTGCGCCGAGCCGATGCTGCCGTTCGCCGCCAGGGCCGACGAGACGGGCCGGCTCGAGCTGCGAATCGACCCGCCGGGCCTGCGAATCGGCGGATGCCTCCACCTCTTGGGAGCCGCCCTGCTGGCCGCGGCCTGGCTCTCGGCGAGACGATGGCCCGCCGGGGGCCATGACAAGAGCGCCACCAGATTGGTACGCTTTCATGAAGAAAACGGATCAAGCACGGGGACCTAAATATGTGGGCCTGCACGAGGGTGGCAAGTATTTAGGATCCTCGCAACCGAGCGGCATGCGCGAACGCTCCGGCCCGTCGGATCGTCCGGCCGCGTCGGATGTAAGTGGATTTACACGCGACGGTCGCGTTACACTCGTGAACCTTCTCGTGGCGGGTCCCATGGCTCGCAGCGAGTTGAGGCCCGGATAGCCATGGCTCGAAAAGCTCCAGAACCCGATCGACTCGTGACTCATCCGGGGCCATCATGAACCTTACCACGGTGGCGGGCCAGGCCCCTTATCCATGAAGGTCCGTATGAGATCCTGCGCATTTGTGCTCCTGACGATGGTGGCCCTCTTTCCGGCTCGTCCTGTCTACGCCCAGCCGGAGGAGCCCCCGGTCACTCCCAACGCCTCCTCCGCGGCGAAACACGTCGATCCCCCCCGGACGTTCGACGTCAAGGCGATCGATGCCTATGTCGCGTTGACGGCCCGCGAGCAGGGGTTCCCCGGCCTTTCGCTAACGATCGTGCGGGAGGGCAAGGTCGTCCTGGCCCGAGGCTATGGATGTCGCTCGCTCGATGACCGGATGCCGGTCGAGCCGCAGACCGCCTTCGCCATCGGCAGCGTGACCAAGCAGTTCACCTGCGCCGCCATCCTGCTGCTGGCCGACGAGGGCAAGCTCTCGGTCGACGACAAGGTGGCCAAGTTCTACCCCAACCTCACGGCCGCCGACCAGGTCACGCTCTATGACCTGATGGCGCATACCTCGGGCTATCCGGACTATTACCCGCTCGACTTCGTCGACCGCCGGCTAGACTCGCCCATCGGCCCGGACGCCCTGCTCGCCGAGTATGCCGGCGCCCTGCTCGACTTCGAGCCCGTGGCGCGATGGTCATACAGCAACACCGGCTACACGCTCCTCGGCCGCGTGGTCGAGAGGGTCAGCGGCAAGCCGCTCGGTGTGTTCCTCCAGGAGCGGATTTTCGAGCCGCTCGGGATGGCCCATTCCGCCCTCGAGCCCGGCCCGGAGCGGAAAGGCCGCGCGATCGGTTACACGTCATTCGCCCTCGGTCCCCTCGAGCCGGCACTGCCCGAGTCGCGCGGGCTGGCTCGGCGCGGCGGGCGGCGTGTGGTTGACCGGGCCGGACCTCGCCCGCTGGGACATCGCCCTCATGGGAGGCCGGATTCTCGGGCCGGGTTCGCTCCGCCTGATGTCCTCGGCCCGGATCCTCTCCACCGGAGTCTCGGCCAACTACGGCTGCGGCCTGACCATTCGCCGGCTCGACGACGAGCGGATCTGGACCCACGGCGGCTCGATCAGCGGATTTTTGTTGACCAACACGATGATCCCGAGGTACCGATCGGCCGTGATCCTGCTCACCAACGCCGAGCACCTCAACCCGCTGCCGATCCACGACACCATCCTTCATCTGTTGATCAAGGACCTGAAGACGCCTGAAGCACCCGCCGTGCCCAAGGTCGCCGGCCCACCTCCCAGGGAAGCGGCCCTCGACTTTCTCCACCAGATGCAGGCCGGCCGCCTCGACCGCGGCAAGCTCGGCGATGAGTTCGACGCTCTGCTCACGGCGGATCGCGTCAAGTCCGCGGCCCCGCGCCTCAAGGCCCTGGGCGAGCCCGAGTCGATCGATGTCCTGACCGTCTCCGAACGCGGCGGGATGGAGGTCGCCACGATCCTCTTTCACTTCAAGACGGCCGAGCTGCGTTGCCTGCTCTATCGCTCCCCCGACGGCAAGATCCAGCAGCTCCTCTTCCGCAAGGGTTAAAGGACGCCGGCCACTCGTGGGAGGTGGTTATGAGGTGTGAGCGAAGGCTCGTAGCTCGTAGGGTGGGTCGAGCGAAGCGAGGCCCACCGATCTACGCCGCCATGCAGGTGGCCGTTGCTCGCCATACCGGTGGGCCTCACGCCTGCGGCGTTCGACCCACCCTACGACCTCTTCTCACACACTCTATTAGTGGCGAGTGGCAAGTGGTGAGTCACGACGGCCGCTTGAGACTGTTGCAACGAGACCAGGTGTGGGAATCCGGCCCCCGTGAAAGGGTTGAGTAGATCAGCCCAGGGCATGCCCAGGGGAAACTGCGAGTGTGCATGCAGCGCACTTTTGCCCCACCCCGTCCCCCCCTTCTCCATGACCCTTTCTCTGTTCCCCTATTAACAGGATGTATCAGTTTTGCAAATTCATAAATGCACCTATCCGGAACTCGCGCGTTTTTTTCGCCATAAGGCCTTCATGGATCAGCAGTTAATTTTTTTCCTCGGCGCAAAGATTTTCCGACGAAACGACACCCTGGCGGCGGACCTGCGCGGTTGTAGGGGTTATGAACGACGGATGATGTCGGGGCGGCCTCGAGCACCCGGCGACTGACGTCGCCGGTTCGCCAGCGTCGGCGCCGTCCGCCCTCGCCCCGCGCCGCGGTATCGACCCGGCGAACCGGCGACTGACGTCGCCGGGTACTCCCTTCGCCGGAGTCGGGGCGGTGAAACTGGCGACGACCGTCCTCTCCCCGCGCCGTGCGACCGGCCGGGCGAACCGGCGACGTCAGTCGCCGGGTCCTCCCTCCCGTGCGACTCCTCACATCAAACATCCGTCGCACCCGTTGTAGGGATTACGGCGGCATGGCGAGGTGCATCAGCGCGAGGCGGAAACCGGTTCGCCGGCGATCGTCGCTTCGGGAACAGCCGGGTCCGGGGCCCGGCGGACCTCGACGAGATTGTCGAAGAAGGTCGCCCCGCCGCCCATGTCGGTCAGGGCCGACGATGACGTGCTGTTGACGTTGATCCCGCCGGGGACGAGCTTGTTCCAGTAGATCCCCGTGGCGACGGCGACGCCCGGCCGCACGGCGCTCGGTCAGGGCGACGCGGGCGAGGAACCGGCCGCGATCGTTGTAGACCTCGGCCCAGTCGCCGTCGGCCAGGCCGCGGCGGACGCGCGTCCTCCGCGGCCAGCTCGACGGTCGGGTCGCCCGCGGCGGTCCGGTGCCGGGGCAGAGTTGGCGAACGTCGAATTCAGGAATTGCGGCCGCGGCGGGCTGAGGAGCTGGAGCGGATACCGCGCCGCCAGCTCGGGCCGGGTCTGCGGGTCCTCGCCCGGCGGCGTGTAGGTCGGCAGCGGGTCGAAGCCGTCGGCCTTCATCCGCTCGGAGTATAGCTCGCACTTGCCCGACGGCGTCGGAAAGCGGCCGTCGGCGAACGGGGCGAACGACTCGGGGATGTTCAGCCGGACCGAGCCCTCGGCCTTCAGGCGATCGAGCGTGATGCCCTGCGAGCGACGGCCCGCCGTCGAGCGACCTCGCGGATCAGGGTCTCGTCGTCGGGGAAGAGCTCGGGCTCGAAGCCGAGGCGGTCCGCCAGGGCACGGAAGACGTCGTTGTTCGATCGGCACTCGCCCAGCGGTGCGATCGCGGGCGGGTTGTACATCACGTCGAAATGGCCGTACGAGCCGTGGATGTCGACCTGCTCGAGCTGCGACGTGGCCGGCAGGACGATGTCGGCGTAGTCGACGGTGTCGGTGGCGAACAGCTCGTGGACGACGACGAACAGGTCATCGCGTCGCAGGCCGTCGAGCACCCGCGCCTGGTCGGGCGTGACGGCCGCGGGGTTGGCGTTGTAGACGTAGAGCGCCCGCACCGGCGGACCCGGCAGCTCGCCGGCCAGGGCCTCGCCGAGCTGGTTCATGTTGATCGTCCGGGCGTCCGGCGGCGAGAGCAGGGGCGCGTCAGGCGGTCCATGGCGAAGTCGTAGGTGCCGCTGGTCGAGAGCAGGGCCCCGCCGCCGTGGTGCCGCCACGAGCCGACGATCGCCGGCAGGCAGGCGATCGTCCGCACGGCCATCCCGCCGCCGCGGTGCCGCTGGAGGCCGTAGTTCAGCCGGATCAGCGAGGGCTGCTCGCGGGCCAGGCGGTGCGCGAACCGCTCGATCGTCTCGACGTCCACGCCCGTGATCGCCGCGACCTTCTCGGGCGGATACTCGTCCAGGACGCGCCGGCGGAGCAGGTCGGCCCCGACGGTGCCGCGCGTCGAGGTAATCGTCGTCCTGGAGTCCGTCGCGCCAGATCACGTGCATCAGGCCCGAGCGCGAGCGCGGCGTCGGTCCCGGGGCGGGGCTGGATGTGCCAGTCGGAGCGGCGGGCCGTCGGGCTCCGGTAGGGGTCGACCGTGACGATCGTCGCGCCGTGCTTGCGGGCCTCGATCATCAGGCTCCAGAGGTGGCTGTTGGTGTTGGCGGTGTTCGAGCCCCAGTTGACGATGAACTGGCACTTCGGCACCGCCAGCGGGTCGGCGCCCAGCCGGCCGCGGCCCATCGTGTACTCGTAGCCGAGACCGCCGGCCGTGGCGCAGATCGTCCGATCGAGCTCGCGAGCGCCCAGCCGGTGGAAGAACCGCCGATCCAGGCTGCTCGACTGGAGCTTGCCCATCGTCCCGCAATAGCTGTACGGCAGGATCGCCTCGGGACCGTCGGCCGAGCGCGCGATCGCCGCGAACCGTCCGGCGATCGTCGCCCAGCGCCTCGTCCCAGCAGATCCGCTCGAACCGCCCCTCGCCCTTCTTGCCGACCCGCCGCATCGGGTGGATCAGCCGGTCGGGGCTGTAGACCCGATCGAGGTACCGCGCCATCTTCTGGCAGAGGAATCCGCGGGTGAACGCGATGATCGGGATCGCCCCGCAGCCCGACGGCCACGCCGTCCTCGGACCGTCACGAGCATGCTGCACGTGTCGGGGCAATCGAGCGGGCAGACGCTCTTGACCACGGTGGCGCCGGCATCGGCCAGGGTCGTCGTCACGTCGGGGACCTCCTCCGGATCGATCGGGCAGGGCGGAGAGAATCGCGGGACTCCCCGATGATACCCGACGTCGCGGGGCCCGGTCAGCCCGATCGCCCGGCTTGACAAACGGCCCGCCGCGTGCGACGGTCGATGATGCGTCCAGGCCTCGATCGATCCCACGGTTCTTTGACCCGGCCCGCCGCGTCCCGCCCGACCCCGCCGAGGGTCGCCGCTGGCATTCCCGCCGGCCCGCAACGGGCCCGCTCGACGGTTCCGAGCGTCCGCATTGCTGGAGTGCGAACCATGATCCGATCGACGATCCGACTCGCCGCGCTGATGGCCCTGTTTGCCGGGTCAGTCCGCCTGGGCCGCCGCCGCCCAAGATCAAGGGCATCGCCCCTTCCGGCGTCCGCGCGGCGAGCCGATCGAGGTGGTCGTCAGCGGGGCCGGCCTCGCGGGGAACCCGCGGCTGATCGCCCCGTTCGCCGTCGCGGTCGGAGGCCGTGAAGGGGAGTGATGCGTGCGAACTGGAAGCTCACGCTGACGGTCGATCCGGACGTCGCGGTCGGGCGTCTACCCGATCCGCGTCCAGACCGATGACGGCGATCTCCAACCCGTTCCTGCTCGCCGTCGGGCAGCTCCCGCAGGTCGTCGAGAAGGAGGAGAACAGCACGTTCGAGCTGGCGCAGGCGATCCCCGAGCCGCCGCTGGTCGTCGAGGGGAGGGTCGCGGGCAACGACGTCGATTACTTCCGGTTCCGCGGGCGGAAGGGGCAGCGGATCGTCGTCGACGCCCAGTGCGGCACGGATCGGCTCGGGGATCGACCCGACGATCCGCCTGACGACCGGCGACGGCCCGGCGCACCTACGTCGCCTCGGCCGACGACACGCCGGGACTGCTTGACCGACGCCCGGCTGACGGCCGTCCTGCCCGAGGACTCGCGATTACATCGTCGAGATCTCGGACACGCGATACGCCGGGCGCCGGCCGGCCCGTGTATCGGCTGGTCATCGGCGAGCGTGCCGATGGCCGAGGAGGTCTATCCGCTCGGCGGGCGGGCCGGCGAGACCGTGGGCCTCGAGCTGCGAGGCGGGACGTCGCCGGGGTCAGCGATCGCGGCCGCCACGATGCGCGCCGATTTCGGGCGGAGATCTCTTCCGAGCCGCGGATCACGGGCTGCATGGCCGGCATGACGGCGGCGCCCGCGCGCGACCTCGACTTCGAGTCGATGCCCCCGCTGGTCGTCTCGTCCTATGCCGAGCTGCGCGAGCCGGCCGATCCCGCCGGCACCGCCGGTGCGGGCCGTCGCCCCGGTCGTCTTCAACGGACGGATCGACCCGCCCGGCGACGAGGACCGATTCGTGCTCGCGGTGACGCCCGGGTCCCGGGTTCGGATCAAGGTCCAGGCGTACGAGCTGGGCTCGTCGCTCGACGCGGTCCTCCGCGTGGAGGGGCAGCCGAGGGCAGCTCGATCGCCAATGCCGACGATCACCACGATCCCGCTGCCGCCCAAGAACGGCCAGCCGCAGTCGATCATCACTCCCTGATCCGATCGATCGAGACCACCGTGCCGAGCGGCACGACCGAGATGACCGTCGTGATCCGCGACCTCGAGCATCGCGGCGGGGTCGGGTTCCCGTACCGGATCGTGGCCGAGCCGCTCGGCCCCGAATTCGAGCTCGCGACGGGCGAAAGCGAGGTCAGCGTGCCGAGGGGCGGCACGGCGGCCGTCGCGCGTGACCGTCAAGCGCAAGGGATACAACGGCCCGATCGCCCTGGTCCGTGGACAATCCGCCCGCCGGCCTGACGGTCCGGCCCGGCACGATCCCGGCGGGCCAGGCGGCCGGCGTGCTGACCCTCTCGGCGTCGGCCGACGCGCGCATTCCCGGTGGCCTCGATCAGGCTGCTCGGCCGCGGCGACGGGCCGTGCGGACCGATCGAGCGGGTGGCCGAGCGGCCCATCGTCTTCGCCATGCAGTCGAACCTGCCGACCAGCACCGTCAACGAGTACGGCGTGGTCGTCGCGCCGATGCCGCGACGACTCCGGTCATCCTGGATGCTCCGGCCGGGCCGGTCGAGGTCGCGCAGGGCTTCGGCGCGTCGATGCCGGTCAAGGTCGTCCGGTCCAAGGGGGCCGATGGGGCGCTGGCCGTCTCGGCTCCGGTCCTGCCCCCGGGCGTCGACCATCCCCGGAGACAAATCGATGCGAAGGCCGAACGAGGTCAAGGTCCGCGTCCAGGCCGCGCGTCGAGACCCCGCTGGGTGCGATGACGCCTGGCCCTCCAGGCCAAGGGCAAGATCGCCGGCTGCGGATCAGACGATCGTCGCGCCGGCCGTGAGCCTGGTCGGTCGTCCGCCCCGCCGCGCTCGAGCTCTCGGCGGCCGGGCGTCGAAGTGAAGGCCGGGGCGACGGTCGAGGTCAAGGGCCGGATCGTCCGCAAGGGGACGTTCAATGATCCGGTGACCGTCCGGCTGATCGGACTTCCCGCCGGGCTCAAGGCCGACCCGGCGACCGTGGCTGCCGGCGCCGGCGACCTTCGCCGTCAAGGTCGTCGCCGACGCCAAGGCCGCCCCGACGTCCGCCGGCGCCCAGGTCGCGATGGCGTTCCAGGTCAACAAGAAGGATTACGCGGTCCCGCCCTCGCCGCTGGCGATCAAGGTCCTGCCCGCGAAGTGACACCAGACGAGGCGGATCCGGCCGCAACGGGCGGGCCCGCCTGGGAGACACGAGCGATGTCCATTCGCTCGACTTGCCGGCTCGCCATCGTCGTGGCCGCCGTGTTCGCGGTCGAATCCGCCCGGCCCGCCCGCGGCGCTGAGCCCTTTTTCCAGCAAGCTCCGAAGGCCGAGAAAAGCCTCGAAAAAGGCGGATGCGGCCGGGCAGGGTGCCGGCAAGTCGGCGCCGGTCGCCGCCGGCCCAGGAAAAGGCGAAGGCGGAACCGACGAAGGCCGCCGCCGCGACCTCAAGCCCGGCTTTGAGTGGCGGTCCCGCGAAGACGAGCTTCATCCGCGACGTCGCCCCGATCCTGGTCGAGAACTGCATCGCCTGCCACAACCCGCGCAAGGCCGAGAGCAAGTACGTGATGACGACGTTCGCCCAGCTCGCCAAGGGGCGGCCAGCAGGGCGAGGGCGTCACGCTCGCGGCCGGCAAGCCCGATGAGAGCTACCTCGTCGAGCTGATCCGGCCCGACGCACAACCGCGCATGCCCTACAAGCAGGACCCGCTCGCCACGGAGAAGATCGCCACGATCGAGCGCTGGGTCGCCGAGGGCGGCCATGTACGACGGCGGCTCGCCCACCGAGGACTGGACGATCCTGCTCCGCAAGACCCAGAACGTCACCGCACCCCAGGCTTACCCCGCCGCCGTCCCGATCACGGCGCTCGAGTTCACACCCGACGGCTCGGCCGTCGCCGCGTCGGGATATCACGAGGTCACCTTCTGGAAGACGGCCGACGGCACCCTGGCCCGTCGCCTGGGCGGACTGGCCGAACGGACCTATGACGTCGCCTACAGCCCCGACGGCAAGTGGGTCGCCACGGCCAGCGGGGATCCCGGCATCTTCGGAGTCGTCCGCCTCTGGTCGGCCGAGGCCGGTCCCGAGCCGAAGCCGGCCCGCGAGCTGGTCGAGACCCAGGACGTGGTCTTCTCCGTCGCGTTCAGCCCCGACAGCAAGCGGCTGGCGACGGCCGGCGCCGACCGGGCCATCCGGGTGTACGAGGTCGAGACCGGCAAGCAGGTCTTCCAGGTCGAGGACCACGCCGACTGGATCTTCGCCGTCGCGTTCAGCCCCGACGGCAAGCGGCTCGCCAGCGCCAGCCGCGACAAGACCTGCAAGGTCTTCGACATCGAGAAGAAGGAGTCGCTCGTCACGTTCCCCGGCCATGCGCAGCCGGTCTACACGATCGCCTTTTCGCCCGACGGCAAGTCGGTCGCCAGCGGCGGCGAGGACAACATGATCCGGCTCTGGAACCCCGACGCCGACGGCAAGCAGATCCGCCAGATCGGCGGCTTCGGCGGTACCGTCTTTCGCCTGCGCTACTCGCCCGACGGCCAGCTCCTCGCCGCGGCGAGCGCCGACAAGACGGTCCATATCTTCAAGGCGAGCGGGTCCTCGGTGCGCAAGCTCCAGGGCCACCAGGACTGGATCTACTCGCTGGCGATCTCACGCGACAGCAAGACCATCGCCTCGGGAAGCTGGGACGGCGACGTCCGCCTCTGGAGCCTCGCCGACGGCAAGCCGGTCCGCAACTTCCTCGCCGCGCCCGGCTTCAAGTCGGCGGCGCGCGAAAGCTGCTTCGCGCCGAGGTTCGCCGGCCTTTGGAGGGCACGGTCACCGCGAAAACGCCAACGACAACTGGGGAAGTCCGCCCGCCGATGCCGCGGACAGCCGTCCCGCCCGCACGCGGTTCTGCGCGGTGACTCTCCTCGGCCGTGGTTCACGCGAAGAGCTCGCGGATCACCCGGCCGTCCTCGACGATCGGCCGCGGCTCAGTGTTATCGGTGCTGATCGATGCCCGCGGATCGACGCCCAGGCTCGCGTAGATGGTCGCCAGCAGGTCGGGGAGCGTGACCGGCCGGTCAGCAGGCTCGGCGGCGTGGTCGTCGCTGGCCCCGACGACCTGGCCGCCGCGGATTCCGCCGCCTGCCAGGGCGATGCTCCAGACCCGCGGCCAGTGGTCCCGCCCGCCCGTCGCGTTGATCCGGGGCGAGCGTCCGAGCTCGCCCGCCGCGACCACGAGCGTCGAGTCCAGCCGTCCGGTGCGTTCGAGGTCGTCCAGCACCGCGGCGAAGCCGCGATCGAAGCTCGGCAGCAGGATCCCGGGCGTAGTCGTCGAACGTGCTGAACGGCGACGATCCGTGGACGTCCCACGATGGCCGTCGGAAGACCGAGCGGCACATGTTGACGGTGACGGCCCGGGCACCCGCCTCGACCAGCCGGACGGCCGCCCGGCAATCGCGTCCGAATGCGGAATCTCCGTAAACTGCACGATCCCGTCCGGACGCCCTGGCCCCGGCGATCGCCGTGCCGTCGTTGTCGAGGAAGACAGGATCCGCATCCACACCCAGGTAGCCGGCCGACTGCCCTCGCGCGATGTTCACGCCGGTCGACTCGAGCGGCCCGCCGAGGATGATCGAGGGCGGCGCGCTCCCGCGAGCAGGTCGCAGGCGGGCCAGGACCGATCCGAGGTGGGGATGTTCCACTCCCGACTGGCACAGCCGGCCGGTCTGCAAGAGCTGAAGCCCCGTCTCGTGGATCGGGGCCGCGTCATGTCGGACCGAGCGAACGAGCGCGACGCGGTCCATCCGCGAGGCCAGTCGCGGCAGGTGCTCGCTGACGCGGATTCCCGGCACACGGGTGGCGATCGAGCCGAACGGCCCGCGGACCTCGGCGGGAGCATCGGGCTTGGGGTCGAAGGTCTCGAGCTGGCTCGGTCCGCCGACGAGCAGCAGCAGGATCACCGATCGATCGGGTACTGGCGGAGCGGTCCGACAAGGCCCCGACCAGCCCGGAGCGAACCTCGCGGCGGCGAGCCCCGCACATCCACCTTGCAGGAATCGCCTGCGCGAGGTCGTCCCGCCCATCAATCCACCTCGATCGGATAAATCCATCGTGGTTCCCTCCCTCGGTTCGCCCGGGCGATCTTAACCGCCGTCCCCCATCCGCGACAGGCCCTCACGAAGTTCGCCGAAGAGCGAGGAGCCGGTTGCCGAGCCTCGCGGTCGCGTTGAGTTTGTCGGTCGCGTGGAATGTGGCGAAGCTGCGAGGAATCGGTAAAGCCCATTCGACTCGGGCTGAGGGTTTGACCGATAGAACCCCCAGAATCGCGATGGGGTCTCCGGTGGCGAGCGTGCAGGGCGGCCGAAACAGTTTGCCGGGCATTCGCGGACCGCGTGCGGAAGGGACGATCATGGCGAGATGCCGAACGTGGGGCGTGGCGGTCGTAACGGCCCTGGCGCTCCAGGCAAGCGGCGAGCGATGGTCGCACGCCCAGTGCCGGTGATCGAGCAATCGGGTCTTGCGCAAATGGGCCTCGGGGGTGGACCGGGGACGTCGGCGTTGACGCTGGGACCGATGCCGGGCGGAGGTGCGAACCTGGGGATGCAGCCGGGTCGCGACGAGATGCTCTTCGGCGGGCGTGCTGGTCCATCCGTGCCGCGAGTGCCGACGTCGGTCACGATGCCCGGCGGGACTTACCAGGGTCCGCAGCGGTCGGTTGGCGTCGTGGCTCCGCAGCCGGTTGCGCGTGCCGCAGCCGCCGTTCTACGGGACCCTCGAGGTGGACGAGCGGCCCGAGGACCTCGGCCCACCCGACGGCCTGACCCTCGACCAGGCCATCGAGATCTACATCCACCAGAATCAGGCCCTTCGCTCGCTCGGGCTCGAGCTCCCGCAGGCGCGGGCCGACGTGGTCACCGCCGGCCTTCGCGCCAATCCGATCCTCTATGCCGATACCCAGCTCGTGCCATATGGCACCTACAACCGAGAGCGGCCCGGCGGCCCGACCCAGTACGACCTGAACGTCTCGCACCCGATCGATTTCTCGTGCAAGCGCCTGGCCCGCATGACCTACGCCGAACGATCCCTCCTGGTGATGGAGCACCAGTACCAGGACGCGGTCCGAATCGGGCTCAGCAACCTCTACCTGGCCTACGTGGACGTCCTGGCAGCGCGTCGGACGGTCCATTACGCGCGCAATTTCGCCGAGGGGACCGAGGCTTATCAGCGGGCCACGGAAGCCCTCTACCGCCAGAACACCCTGAACATCGCCGACCTCGAGCAGGCCCGAGCGGAGAGCGGCATCGCGGCCGTCAGCCTGATCGACGCCGAGGACACCCTGCGCAAGGCCAGGCGGAACCTGGCGATGCTGCTCAACCTCCCGCCCGCCGCCGCCGATCGCATCGAGCTGCGGGGCACGCTGGAAGACACGGCGTCGCCGTTGCCGTCGGAGGACGACCTGGTCCGCTTCGCCTTGCAGGCCCGGGCGGACGTCTCGGCGTTCCGGCTGGGCGTGCGTGCGGCGGAGGCGGCCTACGAGCTGGCCAGGGCCAATCGATTCGCCGACGCCTATCTGCTCTATCAGCCGTTCACGTTCCAGAACGATGCCCCGTACGGCGCCAAGAGCGCGACCTCGTGGGCGCTGAGGGATCACCGTCCCGCTGCCGGTCTACAACCGCAACCAGGGGAACATCGAGCGGGCTCGGCTCAATATCACGCAGTCGCATGTGCAACTGAACGACCGCGAGCGGATGGCGATCCGGGAGGTCCAGGACGCGTTTGCCGAGTACCAGACCACGCTGCGGATCGTCACCGATATCCGCAACCGGGTCCTTCCGCCCCTCAAGCGGGCGATCGCCTATCGCGAGCGGCTGCATCGCGAGGGAGAGGTCGACGTCTTCGGCTACCTCAATCAGAAGCGGAACTTCAACGAGAAGGCCAAGGCGTATCTGGACAGCAGCGTCCGCCATCGCAAGGCGATGTTGATGCTGAATACGGCCGTTGGCCAGCGAATCCTGCCCTGAAGGCGACCTCGCGATCGGGGAGCATCCGGCCTCGCGCCGGGGAGTACGGGGCCGGGTGGACGCCCGGACCCCTCCATTGCCCGCCACCGCCTGCAACGCCCGGTCGGGGCGGAGGGGAGAGGTCGACGGCCCGCGATTGCGGGCCGCCCGGACGGCCGCTCAGTCGATCAGGTTGTTGACAACGCGGGCCAGCTCCGAGCCGGTCTCGGTGAGGCTGTAGAAGTTGTTCTTGCCCTGGCGGCGAGGGGCGATGATCCCGCCGTGGCGGAGCAGGGCGAGGTGGTGGCTGACCGCGGGCTGGCTCTGGCTGAGCTGGGCGCACAGGCGCCGACGTGCCGCTCGCCCTCGGCGAGGATCAGGATCACCTGCAGGCGCGTCGGGTCGCTGACGTGCTTGAGCAGGATCGAGGCGCGGCGGGCCTTGTGGAAACGCTGCTCGGCCCCGCGGTAGCCCTTGGGCCTCGGGGTGGCCGTCTTGGCCGCCGGCGCGCTCTTGGCGCTGGTCTTCGTCGCTGCTGCCATCGGATCGATCTCCTCTCCCTGAAGGATTCATGAACTCAATAACTTGCCCGAGCTGTTGCGCCCTTCGCCACCGCGGCCGCCCCGAACGGATGCACCGCTCGCGGACCGGGCAGCCGGCCACCTCGGGCGGGAGGCCGCTTCGTAACAGGCCGGGGATGAAGGGGCGATGATGAATCGCTCGTGCAGGATCAATAACCGGACCACTCGCCCAGATCGCTTCCCCGCGGCACCAGGTCCAACGGCTCCATCACCATCTTGCGCGAACCTATCTCAAAGTGGGTGCTTATCGACATCTTAAACTCCTTCCATCCACTGTCAACTGTAATCTGCAAAATTCATCTTGCTTTGATTCGTCCTATTTGTTCGATCACTTCCGATACTACCAGCACCCGTCCGGGCCCTTGCGGGTCGTCTTGCCACAAAGGTAGCCCTGGCCATGCCTTGACGCGATCGGCCTTCATATCGGCGATCGATTCTGTTCGCTTGCGCTTACTTGGCGCCACCCGGAATCAGCGGGTAGATCGTCTTCAGGAACTCGGCCGTACCCCATCGATTCGGCCCTTTGCCCACTTCCAGTCGCGCCAGCCGGCCGTCGGGGCCGATGATCGCCGTGCACAGGTTGTGGGCGATCTCCTTGCCGTCCGGGGCGAAGAAGAGCCCCAGACGCGGGGCGATCTTCGCCAGCTCGGGCCGGGTGGCCACCGCATATGTCCACAAGGGGGCCTCGGCGCCTCGCATGGCGGCGTGCTTGCGCAGCACTTCCGGCGTGTCGTTCTCCGGGTCGAACGACAGCGAGATCAGTCGGACCGCCCGGGCGCGGTCCGGGAAGGCACTCAGGTGCCCCGCCAGCTCGCCGAACTTCCGATCCATCAGCGGGCAGAAGTCGGGCATCGGGCACCGCGTGTAGATGAAAGTCAGGATCACGACCTTGCCCCTCAGGTCGGACAGCTTGATGGCCCGTCCGTCCTGGTCGGTCATGGTGAAGTCGGGGACCGCTTCGCCGGGCTCGAGCAGCGGGGGCGACTTGCGGAGCTCGGCCTTGGCTTTCGATACGTCGGCCGCGATCGCCTTCGGCTCGGCGTGCCCGGTGACCTTCAGGTCTCGAAGCCGATAATCACGCACGGCGTCGTCCTGCTTCTCGACGTGCAGCGTCCCCTCGACCATGTCGCCGGGCCGCAGCAACCCCAGGATGGCCTGGTCCTCGGGCTCGAACGGCATCGTCATCGCCTTCATGAAGCCCGGGATCTCCTTGTGGCGTATCAGCACCCGCCCCCCCTCGGGGTTGACCGAGCGCACGGTCCCCTCGAGGTGATAATCGACCGATTCGACCGCGCCGGCGCCGGCGGTTGGGCGAGAGGGCTTGCCCGCGCCGCGGCGATTTCGCCGGGGAGGTCGGCTCGGGCCGGCACCGTCGCAACCGCCCCAGGCGCAGAGTGCCGCGATCGCCGCGAGAGTCATGCCCGCGCGGCGTCCGGCCCTTCCACTCGATCCCTCGATCCTCCTCATCCGATGCTCCCGGCGGGACGCGGCCTCAAAGCGGGAAGGTCTCGTCGATCGGGCTGCGGCCCAGCTCGCCCAGGAACGCGCCGATCCGCCCGGCGACCACGTCCGTCACCGCCTCGCCCTTGGCCGCCGTGGCCGCGCGGGATCCCCGGCTCCCGAGTTGGTCGTCAGCAGGTGCCACGGTCGCGTGATCTCCACCCAGCCTCGATTGATCGCCTCGAACCGCGACGGCCTGACCGAACCCTCGTCGGCCCGGTCCAGCGCGACCAGGTCCGGGAAGTGCGCCAGCCCCATGCTGGTCTCCATCTCGCCGGCGTGATCGTCCTTCTCCTGAAATATGCTCGAATAGCAATCCGAGATCATCCTGAACCAGTTGCACAGGAAAATGTGGACCTTCGTCGATCGATGCAGCTCGCGGAGCACCCATTTCAGGTCGTTGCCGCCGTGTCCGTTCAGGATCAGCAGGTGGGGGATGCCGTGGGCCTCCAGCGAGTCGGCCAGGTCACCGATCACCCGTCCGACGGTCGATGGGTTCAGGTTCATGGCCAGGGGGAACCGCATCTGGTTGGTCTCGGTGCCGTAGGGCAAGGCCGGCAGCAGCACCACCCGCGCCCCATTCTGGTGGGCGATGGCACAGGCGCGCGAGGCGATGACCTCCACCTGGAAGGTGTCGGTGCCGTAGGGCAGGTGCAGGTTGTGGGGCTCGGTCGCGCCCATCGGCAGGACGGCCACCTCGAACGGAGGCTGGCCCTTGATCTGGCCGTAGGTCATCTCGGCCAAGCGCCACGGTTCCATTGTTGCGTCCACTCTCGTTCCCGTACAGGGACTCATCCAATTTTCTAATTGCTTGCATTACCGAGTATCGCGGGCGATCTCGTCGGTTGCGACGGTCGTGATCGGGGCGGAACGGGCGATCTTCGCCCGACGGTGCGGGGCATGGCCAGGGCCATTGCGGGGCGGCGGGGTGGTCCGTTAGGATCGGTGCGGGCCGGGATGGACCGATCGGGCCGGCGACCGAGATCTACCGTTATCCGGGGAACGGCGTTCCGATGCAAGCCTTCGAGGCGACCAATTATTATTTCGAGCAGGCGGCGAAGCTCCTCGACCTGACCGAGAACATTCGCACCCTGCTGGTCACCCCCGATCGCGAGGTGCGCGTCGAGGTCCCGATCGAGCTGGACTCGGGGAAGATCGGCAACTTCATCGGCTACCGCGTCCAGCACGACAATTCCCGCGGCCCCTACAAGGGGGGCCTGCGCTATCATCCGGCCGTCGACCAGGACGAGGCGCGGTCGCTGGCCAGCCTGATGACGTGGAAGACGGCGATCGTCGACCTGCCGTTCGGCGGTGCCAAGGGGGGGATCAACTGCGACCCCGGCAAGCTCTCACGCGGCGAGCTCGAGCGGCTGACCCGCAAGTTCATCGAGAAGATCCACGATACGATCGGGCCGCACAAGGACATCCCCGCCCCCGACATGGGGACCGATGCCCAGGTCATGGCCTGGATCATGAACGAGTACGCCAAGTACGCCGGGTTCCACCCCGCCTGCGTCACGGGCAAGCCGGTCGAGTTCCACGGCTCGGCGGGCCGCGAGGCGGCCACCGGCTTCGGCCTGGCGATCGTGACCCGCGAAATGCTCGCCCGGATGGAGCAGGACGGTCGCCGGAACGACTTTCGCCATCCAGGGCTACGGCAACGTCGGCAGCCATACGGCGCGGTTCCTGTCGCAGATGGGCGGCAAGATCATCGGCGTCTCCGACGCCTATGGTGCCGTCGTCAATCGCGAGGGGATCGACATCGCCGAGCTCGACCGGCACATGGCGGTCTCGCACAAGCTCGTCGGCTTCAAGGGGGCGGACAGCACGACCAACGAGCGGCCTCCTGACGATGCCGGTGGACGTGCTGATCCCCGCCGCGCTGGGGGGCGTCTTCGACCGCGAGCTGGCCCGGGCCGTGCAGGCGGGTCTGATCGTCGAGGCCGCCAACGGGCCCACCTGGCCCGAGGCCGACGAGGTCTTCGTCGACGCGCGGCATCCCGGTGGTTCCCGACGTGCTGGCCAACGCCGGCGGCGTGGTGGTCAGCTACTTCGAGTGGGTGCAGAACCTCCAGCACTTCCGCTGGCCGCTCGAGCAGATCCAGCGCGAGGAGGAGAAGCGGCTGGTGGAGGCGTTCCGCGATATGTACGACCTCGCCCAGCGCAAGGGCGTGACCCTCCGCACGGCGGCCTTCATGAAGGCGATCTCGCGCGTCGGCCGGGCGAAGGTGCTGGGCGGGATCTAGGCGGGACGGCTTTCGGGGTCCCACAAGACGGGAAGCGGCTCAGACGCCGCCAGCCCGCTTGGCCTTGCGGGGGTTGCGCACGCCGTGGATCTTGGCCCGGCGGCCCTTGGCCACGGGCGAGCTGTCGGCCCGCTTGCGCCACTTGTAACTCTTGCGATGTCGCGTCTTGGACTTCATGGGATCCTTCGGCTCCTCGGGGCGGCCGGGCCAGAGAACGATCGGCGCGGGCCGATCGGTGGATTCAGGGTCCTCATTATGCGGCCCGAGGCGGCCGTCATCAAGTCCACCTGTGACGACTGCGCGCGGATCCGCGATGCGATGCGGCGAGGCGTGGTCGCGATGTGGGCGATACTCGCGGTATGATGGAATTTGCGTCGATCGTTCGTGCAGTGCCCGAGCACCGAACTTCTGCATCCGCGGTGACGGACCGAGGGGACCGGAGTGGACGAGCTGAATCGTGACGTCCTGGTGGCCGTCCTGGCGGTTCTCACCGACGCGATACCCCGCCATGCGCCTCTCCGTCGCCCTGGGTGAGTGGTCGCGGGACCGCCGCCGGCCGCTCTCGGAGCTGCTGCTCGCCGCCGGCTCGATCGAGCCCGAGCGGCTCCAGGCGCTCCAGTGCCTGGCCGAGGCCCACCTCGCGCCACCACGACGACCTGCGGGCCTCGCTGGACGCCTGGAGCGTCCCGCCCAGAACCGAAGAAGTGCTGACGGAAATCCACGACCCGGCGCTCCATACGACGATCGCCGCCGCATTGCGGCTCGAGCCGACGATGCCGGAGTCCGGGCTGCCGAGCCCGACCGACGAGACCCTGCCGATGGACGACGCGGGGGCAAACGGCATCGCCGGTTCGCCATCGGTCGCTTCCGGGCCGAGGTTCCGGCCGATCCGGCCGCACGCCAAGGGAGGGATCGGGCAGGTCTGGGTCGCCCGGGACGGCGAGCTTCAGCGCGACGTGGCCCTGAAGGTCATCCAGGATCGGTTCGCCGAGCGGCCCGACCAGCGCGCCCGGTTCGTCCTCGAGGCCGAGATCACCGGCAATCTCGAGCATCCGGGGATCGTTCCGGTCTATAGCCTGGGTCACGACGAGGCGGGGCGGCCCTATTACGCGATGCGGTTCATCCGGGGCGAGAGCCTGGCGTTCGGCGCTGCGGCATTTCCACCTCGGAGACCCGGCCGAAGACCGACCAGTCCGACCCCTCGCGAGCGTGGGGGATCGAGTTCCGCGAGCTGCTGGCCCGCTTCCTGGACGTCTGCGACGCGATCGAGTACGCCCACAGCCGCGGCGTGCTGCATCGCGACCTCAAGCCGGCCAACATCATGCTGGGCCGTTACGGCGAGACCCTGGTCGTGGACTGGGGCCTGGCCAAGGTGATCGGCCGGCCCGACATCGTGCCGGCGATGGAAGCCGGGGACAGCGAGCCCACGCTGGCGGCGTCGGGGACCGGCACGCACGCCGGCGACACCCAGCCCGGCACGACCATCGGCACTCCGGCCTACATGAGCCCCGAGCAGGCCCGCGGCGACCTCGACGGGATGGGCCCGCGCAGCGACGTCTACAGCCTGGGCGCGACGCTCTTCGAGCTCCTGACCGGCGAGGTGGCGTTCCGCGGTGACGAGACCCGTGCCGTGCTGGCGCTGGTGGTCGCGGGGAGCTTCCGGCCGCCGCGGGCTGTGCTGGCGACCGTCCCGCCTCCGCTCGAGGCGATCTGCCTGAAGGCGATGGCCCTGGATCCGGCCCAGCGCTACCGGAGCGTCGGCGACCTCGCCCGGGACGTCCGCCACTGGCTGGCCGACGAGCCGGTCGCCGCCTACGCCGAGACCCGGATCGAGCGGCTGGGTCGCTGGCTCCGCCGTCACCGGACCTGGACCGCCTCCGCGGCCGCCGCACTCGTCGCCCTCACCGTGGCCGCCACGGCCGGCATGTTCTTCATCGAGCAGGGCCGTCGTCGCGAGGTCGAGGCCCGCGCGCTGGCCGAGACGAATTACAACCTGGCCCGCAGGGCCGTCGACGACTACCTCACCCGGGTGAGCCAGGATACCCTGCTCAAGGCCCAGGACTCGGTCGACATGAGGCGGCTCAGGAGCGAGCTGCTCAATTCGGCGCTGGACTATTACCGCACGTTCCTCACCCAGCGCGGCGGCGATCCCGAGCTTCGCCGCGAGGTGGCCGAGGCCCAGTACCGGGTCGGGCAGATCCAGCGCGAGATCGGCACGCCCGACGAGACCATCCCGGCCTTCAAGGCTTCCATCGACCTCTGGGAAGAGCTGCTTGCGAGCCGACCCGCCGACCCCGACGTGCGCGCCCACCTCGGCGCGGATACATGGCGCTGGGAGAGCAGGTGACCCGCCTCCCGGATTATCCCCGCGCTTTCGAGGCGCTGCGGAAGTCCCGCCTGATGATGCGACAGCTCGTGGCCGACCTGCCCGACGACCCGTCCTATCGGCTCGCCCTGGCGGAGTGCGACAAGGAGCTGGGCATCGCCGAGTCGGAGGGGAGCGAGCCCGACCACGCGCTGGAACGCCTGCGCGAGGCCGAGTCGATCCTCCGGGACCTGCCTGCCCGGGTTGCGACCGACCCCGCAAACCGCAAGCGGCTGGCCGATACGATCAACGTCCGCGGTGTCCTCCACTGGAAGTTCGGTCAGTACGACGACGCGCTCAAGACATTCCAGGAATGCCAGGGCATCTACCAGTCCCTGCTCGACGGACCCCGCGAAGGGCCGCCTCCGGCCGAGCTGCTGAGCGCGATGGGACTCAGCTACTACAATATCGGCACGATGCTCTTCATCCAGAATCCGCGCGACCGGCACCAGGCGATGGCGATGTTCGAGAAGGCGCTCGAGTACCGCAATGCCCTGGTCATCGCCAATCCCTCGGTCAACGACTTCCGCGAGAGCCTGGCCATCAATCTGACCGAGGTCGCGCCGCTGCGTCACGAGCTGGGCAAGACCCCGCAGGCGCTCGCGGCGATCCAGAGCGCGATCGAGATCCTCGAGGGCCTGGTGAAATCGCGGCCGGACATGGCGCGGTACCACTCCGAGCTGGGCCGGGCGCTGCACATCCTCGGCTACCTGTACGACGAGGATCGAGACAACGTCCGGGGGCTGGTGGCGCTCCGGAAGGCCCGCGACGAGGAGGATCTCGCGGTGGCCGATGCCCCCGAGTCCGACAGCTACAAGATGCTCCTGGCGGACATCCTCTGGAACCTGGGCGAGCAGTACCTGGACCTGGGGCAGGTGGCCGACGGGCTGCCGCACTATCGACGCGCGGTGTCGCTCCGGCGCAAGTTGCTCGCCGAGCGACCGGCCGACCGGGGCCGCAAGCTCGCGCTGGCCGATCAGCTCGCGATGCTCGCGGCGGTCGAGCGGCACGGCGGCGAGCCCGGGGTCTCGCGTCGCTGGTACGATGAGGCGGCGGGAATCCTCGCCCAACTGAACGAGGCGGCCGACGACGTTGGGGTCCAGGTGCTGCGGGCCGGATACCTGCTGGGCGAGGCCCGTTGCGCGGTCGCCGAGCGCCTCGACAGCACGGCGTCCAGCCTGCTCGAGCAGGCCGCGGCGATCCTGGCTCCCCTGACCGCGTCGAGCCAACCCGATACCGCCGCACTGCGACGGTTCTCCGAGGTGCTCTGGGAGCAGGCCCGGCTCGCACGTCGGGCCGGCGACCCCGCCGCGGCCGGGCGCCTGGAGGGGCGGCAGCGAGACCTCTGGAACGATCGACCGCCCGGCGAGCTGGTCCATCTGGCGCTGGAGGAGATCACCTCGGCCGCCCGGGTCGGGTACGGCCGGACCCGCGTGACCCCACTCGCCGAGTCGGTCCGCCGGCACGACCTCGACCTGGCCGCCGACCACCTGCGGCTGGCCGTCGCGCTCGGGTTCCGCGACCTGTCGGCCCTGCGCGGGTCGCGCGACCTCGGCCTGGTCCTCGCGCGGCCCGACCTGCCGGCCGTACTCTACGACGCCGCCTACCCGGCCGACCCGATCCCGCCCCGGGCCGACGCACCCTGAAGCCGGAAAGCCGCCCCGCCGCCGGCTCGAGGTTGACCCGCCAGATGTCACCGCGCCTCATTGGCGGCGTCCCTCGCCGTGGCCTCGGCCCAGTCGAGCCGCTGCCTCATGGCAACCAATCGGCGCGGATGAAGTACGGCCCCCCGGAGGCGTGATCCTCGTGGATATGGACCATGGTCCACGCCAGGTCCGGTGGGCTGACGAACAGCTCAGCATCGCGGAACGGCCCCAGCGCGACCAGGGGTCCGCGGCACTCATAGGCCGCGATCGCCCGGCGATACCCGTGCACGGGCAGGCCGGGAACTCCGACGGGGAGCGGGACGATCCGATAGTGATCGCACTCTTGTGAGCGATACTCGTACTCGGCCTTCGCCCCTTGCCGGAGCCGTGGCCTTCCGCGGAATGCGCGACGATACACGCGCCGCCAGGCCGCCTCGGCTCCGACCCGTTCCGGAACGGACAACGGATGCCACGCGACGCCCGCTCGGCTGAGGTATTCCTGCAAGGTTTCATCAAGCGGCTGGGGGAAGGCAGGTCCTCCAATCAACCCATTCGGGATCATCACGGAGCTTCGCGGTCAGCTGTTCGATCTCCTTGCGGAGCATCCGCCGCATGTAGGTCGTCACGTTGCCCTCCGCCGTCTCACGGGAGTGCTCAGCGGCGCCCGCCGCCGGCGAGCCTTTTAAGCACGCAAACCCGGAATGCGGCCGGCGTCTGCTGCCGCAACTCGTTCGGCGTCTTGGTCACGAGCACCGGGACCAGCTCGTGCTTTTAAACGGCCTCCCAGACCAAGAGCGGATCGGCCGTCCCGTCCCGGAAGAATCGACGAGCTGCCTGCAACGCACGGGCTTCCTCCACGATCCATCGCGCGGGCAAGTCTGTGGACACCCCGCCGACAATCAACCGCTCGGTGTCACGGCTTCGCGACGGATCGGTGAGCAGCAGATTGCAGGGCTCGGTTCCTCGCGGGTAGGTCAGTTGGACGTGGAAGCGTCCCTGGCCGCCGCCGATCACCAGCAGTGCGCCATTCGCCGCCTCGATCAACATGTCCGAGCATCGTCTTGCATCGAGACTCTGGATGACGGCCTGAACTTGCTCCCAGGTCGGGCACGATTGGCCGCTGCGGACGGCGCGGTTCCGCCGATCGTAGGTGCTGGCCTCGACACGGATGATGCGCCACACCCCGTCCGGACCCCTGCCATCCATCCGAGCCCCCTTCGTCGAACGGATCCGATCAGCCGCCCGGCCGGCCGAAAAGACCGCTCCATTTTGCCGGGATGCCTCGCGGCGGGCCGGATCCGCTGCGGAGCGGGTCAGGCGGGCGGGCGGGCACTGCTGACGGACATTCGGCTCCCGCCGAGAAGTATTTCGATACTCGTCGCCGAACACCACCGCGAAGGCGATCCTGCTCGTTGCCACGCTCCGCGTGGGAACGCCGTGTTCGACGCTCTGCGTCGTCCGCGGAGGCAATCGGACGCGGGAGCGTCCCGGACGGCATTCCCACGCGGAGCGCGGGAACGAGGTTATGTCCTTGACTCGTTTGGGATTGCGCAGGCAACCCGGTGGTCTAGAGCGAGGAGTCTCAGTCTTTCCGCCGTCCTGACGACCCAGATGAGTGGGTCCGCGGGATCGCCCCGTTAGACGGGCTCAGTAGGCGAGTAACCACAGGTCCTGGTGCCGACTCGCCACCGCCGCCAGCCAACCCGCAAGCACGTCAACGAACCCGTCCAGATACCCCGGCCCGACCAGTTCCGGCACCTCCTGCTGCAAGTGTCGCAGGGCACCGAGGAGTTGGCCCAGCTCGCCGGAATCGAGGTAGGCATAATGGCCATCGGCGATTGCCCGCTGGCCGAATAACGGCCGCCCCCGGCTGAGGAAGCCCAGCAGCGTCCGTGCGTCAGTCGCCAGCCGCTCGCCATGGTCGTGCTCGAACCGCCAGAAGGCCTGCATCTTCCAGCCGTTCGACCCGGTGTCGAAGAGAGTTTGTTGAAAATGTGAAAGGGCCAAGGCGACGTCCATGTGGACCGGCCCCTCGGTCTCCAGGTCCGAGAACGGTACGCCGTCCATGATGGCTCTGCGCAAGATCGTAAAGGCTTCCTCGCGGTAAGCCTCCGCCTCTTCGGGTTCCTCGTTCTCGATATCCTCAGCGAACAATTCGAGGCGTGCGGTGCAGGCCTCGATGGCCGTGATGTCGCCGCTCGCGAACAGCCCTCGGAATCGACGCAGATCAAATCCATAGGCATGCGGCCGAACGGACATGACTCTTCCTCCAGCCCCCCGACGACTTGCGCCTGACGCCCCGGATCGGCGGCCGGCCGACAGGCGGGTCCGCTGCATTCTAAGATGAGACGTCAGCTTCGCAAAAACCAATCCTCGACGGCGCGTCGGGCCTCATTGTGGGCCGAACCGGACTGCGGCGATCAGGGGCGTTCACGATCGACATTACGCAGCACCTACGGGGCTTCACAGGCCAATCCGTCGAGCACGGCCCGGACATCCCGGGCGGTGAGGCGGCCGAGGACCTGCCCCCAGAGCTCAGCCGGACAGAAGGAACCCTGGAGCCCGCGGTCCCTCACCGCCGCGCCACGGCGGCCCGGACGAACTCCCTCGACCGCCGCAATCTGCCGGCCCGCGCAGCGGTCCTGCGGGATCCGCGACGTTCGAGCGCGTAACGCATGGTTCACCTCCAGACGAGGGGCCGAAGTCCACCGACCGCGGACCCCGTCCGACCCGATCGCATCGGACCGATCGGGCCGGACCGCTCCGTTCCTGTCCCTCGTGGGAGCCGGCTCCTGCCGGCGATCGGCCGGGCGGTCGGCACCGGATCGGGAGCAGGAGCTCCCTCTTACAAAAGGCCCAGTCCGAACCGTTGTAGGAGCCCGCTCCTGCCGGCGATCCGGCGGCCGGTAGGCCCCGGTCCGGGTCGGTCCGTTGTAGGAGCCGGCTCCTGCCGGCGATCGGTCGGGGACGGGACCTGTCGTTGGACTGCAAGCCACCCAACCGTCCGGCGCTCCGACGGCGCGATTCCGGTACTGCCCCGACCGAGCCGAGCCACGCGGTACTGGCCAGCCCCGCAAAGCGGGATGCCCTGCTGCATCAAGCACGCGGCCCTCGGCCCGGATCGCATCTCAGCATCTCTCCTGGCGGTCTTCCTGCCCTCTCGACGGAACCACACCCCGCTCTCGGTGCGGGCCAGCAGATCGCGGGCGACCGCCCGATACACCTTGAGGCTCTCCTCCACCCGGCTGACGGACCCGAGGGAGAGCGGACTCAATCCCCTCGCGGAAAGCCCTGGAAGGTTGATATCCAGTCGGTCCGGGTTCGCGCGGGCGAGCAGGTTGAAGTTCGGGACCTCGGTCGTCAACGGCCCCGTAGACGGGTAGAGGGCGTGGTAGCTGCGGACGACTTCGGCAACCGCTGTCGCATCGTCCCAGTCCACATCGGTCAGGGTCTCGAATGTGGGGAGCTCGCTCCGATGGAACGACTTGCCCAGGAGGTACGACAGCCCGTGGCGATGCACCCAATCGCGGACCCAGCCGCCAAATTCCGCCGGGCTGGCGAAGAACTGAATCGCCGGATTCAGACGCACCGTCGGCATACGTTCTCCTACCGGCTGAAGCCGAAGAGCAGCGGCACGCTGGCAGGCGGGTCCTCCGCACGGCAATGCTCGGCCCTCGTTTTCCTTGGGAGCCCGGTCAACCACGAGACATGGGATCGCCGCTTTTGGCTTCCCGTCTCCGCAGGCACTCGATGATCCGGTTGCAGAAAACGGCGACCGCGAACAGGACCGACCCCGCGGCCACGAGGTCGGACGCCAGAACCAGGTGGACGGGGCTCCCTTCCGGCCGGAACCGCAGACCATGGATCAGGCAGAACCTCCACGGGGACAGGGGTCAACCACGGAAGAAGAAGTACCGCGTGACGGCGTCCAACTCCGGTGGGGCGCACTCGCCGAAGGAACGGGCGTCGCACCCGACGTGGAGGTTGGCCCACACCAGGAGACTCGCCGTCGCCACCATCACGACAGCCGTAGCCAGGTGGATCTTCCGAAACCTCGCCCTCGCAGGTCCGCGCATTGCCGGCATTTTCGCCTCAGGAAGATTCCATCACCGTGCAGGCCGTGGCGCATCCTCATGGCCGCAGCAACGATTGATGAGACTGGCGCCAAAGACCAGCGGCCCCCCGCCAGGCGGGTCCGCGGCACCGCCTCGTGATACGCCGCCGCTGTTCAATCGCACTGGTTGGTGACCCGAATCGTGTAACACTCGCGACACATCAGGAAGATCAACTGCACGCTACTCCCCCACCGCCCGAAGGTCTGGACCCCCTTGACCGGCTCCGCCGGCATTAGCGCGATCGTGGTCAACTGTCCCTTCCTCCGGCGATTGGGGCATTCCGGGTTCAAGCATGGGCTGTCCGGCTTGCCTTGGATGAAGGGGCTGGACAGCGCCTCGTCGAACTCCTCCTCGGTCTCGGGCGGATGGAAGCCCAGCCCTTCGACGAGCTCGGCGACGCGCCTCTTCGCGGCCGCCTGATCGCGACCCGAAAGCTTCCCGATCCCGAACACGCCCGCCCACCGATACGCGTCGTCGAGGTCGGTGGGGTCGTAGTTATAGGCTGCCACCTGGATGCTGGACTTTGGAAATTCATGCGGATAGTCGTCGCCTGGCCACTCCTCATGGTCGCTGACGTTCGGGTCATCTTCCGGGAAGAACGCCACCAAATCCTCGTCGGAGGTCAGCCGATAGCCCAGGTCATTGGCGCGGGAGTCGAAGCAGTAGTAGAGCGGCAACCAACGAACACCCGGGATGGCGATCGGGACAGCGGGATCGGTGAGGTCGAGACGATGCAAGAGGTGGATCAGAATGCCGTTGCACTCGTCCCTCGACGCGCCCGTCCTGTCATGCGGCCCGCCGAATGAGTGTTCGTACTCGCCCCGGCCGCTCGACGCTGTCGCGATGCGGTTGTCGCCGAACACGAAGGTCTTGTGCGCTTTCGCCATGAGGCCTCCTGGCACCTTACGCCATGGATCAACGGCCCGCCGGTGGGAGGGTCCGCCGCATCGCCCCGTCAGACTTCCGTCAGCCCGTAATGAAAACAGACGCCCGGATGATAGTGGACACCGATGCGAGGACCGAAGTCCACCGGCACTCCTTGCCGAAGGCCCATCGCTCGACGGATCCGGTCGCCGACTTCACGAAGGCTTTCGCCCCTCAGGCCGAGATGACAACCCGCCTCGCCGCAGCAGAACGGAGAGCCCTCCGGGAGGAAGTGGAGCGTCGCCCAAACCCTGAGCCCTTCGGGTGGTCGCCCCCGGGACTCGACTTCATCGACGCAGAACCAGAGGCCCGGCCGCGGCAGGCCACAGACCTCCGAGACCGCCTGCTCGACCAGCCTCGTCAGTTCATGCTGTGATCGCTTCCCGGGCATGGCTCAAAGAAGTCTTACATTAAGGATCAGCGGCCCGCACCGGCGGGTCCTCTGCATCGCAATGTGGGATGTCACGTGAACGGTCCGCCGACCGCACCCAGCGGAACAGTTCGCCGAGATATAATTCGGGCGTGTTGAACCGAGCCGATCCGTCGCGGAGATCGAGGAACCGGCACAGCAGCTTGATCGTACCCGCCGGGCCGGGGCAACTCCACGGAGACAGGGAGAACAATTCCTCGGGCGGCCGCCGTTCGCCCTCCTCGTCCAGGTACCAGTCGTCGTCCTCGGCGGCGACGAGCCGAGCGAGCAGCTCCCGCCGGGCCTCGTCGAGAACCAACCGGCCGGAGAGCGCCTGGCCCGGGAGCGGATCGAAGTCGAAGCCGTGTTCCTGGTAATGGATCTCCACGTTCCGCTCGCCTCCCGTCGTGTAAGCGCCAGAGATCGGCGGCCCGCCGAGGCGGTCCGCTGCACCGCGTGAGACGTGCTACCGGCCGCGTACCGGCCCGCCGAGGATAAGCTTCATCTTGCCAGAAGCCTCCGCGGCGGGCCGGGTCCGCGTCGGCGCAAGGTCAGGCGGTTGCAGGGTGTGGTGCCCGGACGCCCTCGGCATTGACCTCAGCACGACGCAGGCGTAACCGGACGGTCGCATGGCCGATCGCCAACGATGGCATGCCAACGAGGCCGATGACCGCGAGCGGGGGGATCAACGTCACGACACGAACCGGCAGCGCCGCGGATGGCATCGGAGAGGGGCCCGCCGAATGACCGACCAGCACGAAGATCAGGATCACCAGGGCGAGGTTGCCGAAGCTTCCGAAAGCGACGACGGTGCGCCAGCGAAGGCCCCCCGATCGACTGGTAATCCAGCCGCCTATTCCACCACCCAGGGCCCCGCTGATGCCTCCGACGATCGAGCCCCAGAAGAGGCCCATCA
The DNA here is from genome assembly GCA_963771445.1 of uncultured Planctomycetota bacterium. Taxonomy (GTDB): domain Bacteria; phylum Planctomycetota; class Planctomycetia; order Isosphaerales; family Isosphaeraceae; genus JAKAUH01. The sequence continues at coordinate 1,457,590 of CAVYTQ010000014.1, forward strand.
GGACGAAGCAGAATAGGAATACGCCGATCAGTCTTTCGCTCGGTCTTGGCTGCGTGAAGCTGACCCACATGGCGGCGCAGCAAGCGTAGAGGAAGCCTGCCGCCCAGAGGGTGGAGGCCCCGGATATCGCCCCGATGGCCGCCCCGCGAATGATGAGCCCGATGGCCTTTGTCGAGGCAAGTCTGTCCACAGGAGTGAACCAGCTAACACAAAAGCTCAGCGGATTTGCGCTGCCGAGCGACCATCGACTCGCAGGAGAAACCGCCGGGACGGTGCGGGCTCCGCTGCACCGCGAGGTCGGGTGGCGGCGACGGAGGGAGGCCGCGGCTCGATGACTGCGCCGAGCGGTTGCTCACCGGATGGCCCAGGACAGGGTAATGGCGACCGACAGGCAAGTCGCCATGGACGAGAGAATGAGGCCCGCGCGGGCCGGGTGGATCGTAACCTCTCGACGCCTCGAGCGATCGCTCGACGGCCAGCCGCGTATCGCGTGGACCTGGGCGGCCAGGCCGATGGCAGCGCCCAGGACCGGGACGCAGGAGAGGAGCAGCGCGACGGCAGCCAGTCGAAGGCTCAGAGCCGCCGAAGCGGCCGCCGGGTCGAGCGTGACTTTGGGACCCTTCTCGACGGGAGAGCTGAAGTAAGGATCGGCGTGCATAGGACGTCCTCAATCGGCGGAAACCGGGGCTGTGTCGCCTAACTTCCAGGATCCGCGGCCCGCCGCAGCCGGGTCCGCCGGATCGCCGAGTCGGGCGCGGCTTACGGAAGCGTTGACGAGATGCGGAACTCCGCGGCCTCGCCCTTGGGAGAACTTACCGCACGCAGCGTCCCCCCCTCGAACGCCCGAAACTCCAACTCATCAAATTCCCCGGGCCAGCGGACCGAATGCGCCCGTGTGCGCCGCGATAACGAGAATGCGCTGAACGAGGCGGATTCCCCCGGGCTCTTCTCGCTGTTTCCACGTCGCGACGGCGAGGTGGCGCGAGTCGTCGGAGAAGATCATCGATCCCCCGCAGTTGTCGAACCGAGGTCCAGTCGAGAGGGCGATCGTGCCGATGAACGGGCCTCCCATGCGGAATTCCCCGCCATCGACGATGTCTACCGAAATCCGGTTATCGGGGCTGGTCATGAGTTTCGTCCTCCGTCGGCTAACGTCACAGACCCATGGCCTGCCGTCAGGCGGGTCCGCTGGACCGCCTCGTCAGCAGACCCACCTACAATCCGATGAAGCGGGCGAACTCTCGGATGTTGTCGGCCACCTTGACCCACCGATTTTCCCGCGGGATGCGACCACTCAAGAGTGACGACCGGGGGGTCTTCCATCGAAGGTCGATAGTCCAGGGCGATCGGCTGATCAAATCCGATGCCCAGGTCACCGATCAGGACCGACAGCCTGGGGTCGATATCGCCCGGCGCCTTCACAGGGTCGGGGGAGCCGAGGAACATCGGGGCGTACCGGTCCAGCCAGCGAAGGTCCTCGAAGAGCCGGACCCATTGGTCATTCTCGAAGGGCATGTAGTCGAGTGAATAGAGCTTGAATTCACCCCGATCGGGGAAGAGGCGGTCGATGCCCGAGAGATCGGATGGACATCGCCATCGCTCGGCCCTGATCAAGCCGAGCAGGTCGCGAGGCAGCGGGAGCCCATTGATGCTCTCCAGAGGTGCCTCCACACCCCGACGGACTGACCTGCGTAGCCACGACATCAGGAGAGCCCCCGCCGTTAACGCCATGAATCCGTGGCCCGCCGACGGGCGGGTCCGCTCGAATGCTTCGTCTGGCTTCGCCTCTGAGCTCGTCCCAAGGTGTAATGCCGTGCGGCCATTGGAACGAGCAAAACCGCTGCCAGAACACTGCAAAATGCAGGTCGTCGGGCACCGGTCCTCCGTTTCGACGGGCGGAGAACGTGTATCACTGTAATTTATGCGGCAGGGTCGTCGGATATGACCCAATGCATCTCCTCTTCATCGAAGCGGATCGCGCCACGCTCCAGGTCGGCGGCGTAGCTCTCCAGGTATCCCCGAAGGCTGGGGAAGAGGACGCGGGTCGGCCCGTACTCGTGGCCCCAATCAAAGACCTGGCCGACCGCCCCGCCTTCGGCCGGGTCGAGGTCGATGCACAGATAGTCGCCGGTCCCTTCACCGACGATCGGGATCCAGGCCTCGCTCCACCAGGCCGGCCGCACCGGGGCGACCGGCACCGGCTCCGAACGGTACTCGCTCGGCGGGATCAGTTCGGCCCGCATCCACGACAGCAGGCCGGCGATTTGTTCGAGCGAGAGCAGGTAGTCGGGGTACCCGCCGAAGGGGACACCGAACTCGCCGTCGTGGAGCGCGTAGGACTGCCGGAAATCTTCGGGCAGTGGCCTGCCGATCAACCGCTCGAACGCGTCGATCTGCTCGGGCGACGCCCCCGGGGAGAGCTGCGAGAGGCGATCGGGGGCCTGGATGCGGAACTGCGATTCGACGCGACGCCAAACATCTCGCATGGGGCCGCTCCTGGAGACGTGCCGCCCGATGATCAATCTCAGCGGGCCGGCCCGCCGAGATGAGCCTCGATTATACCAGCAAGCGCCGCGGTCGGCCGGGTCCGCTGGATCGCGAGCTAAGGCGGTACGCGTCACCCGCCCGGCGGCTCCGGCCCCTCGTCCTCGGACCACACCATGACGGCCTGCTGCTCGTGGGAGAGGTAGTCCTGCACGCACCCCTGGAAGTCCGCGTCCTGGGCCACCGCGCCGGCCAGTTCCGCCCCGGTGAAGTCGCAGTCCTCGAACGACGACCGGCGGAGGTCCGCCCCGCGCAGCACTGCTCCGGCGAACTTGCACCCGTTGAAGCCCGAGGCCCGCAGGTCGCACCCGGACAGATCGGCGCCCGAGAAGTCGCACCCCTCGAAGTCGTTCCAGCACATCCGGGACTCGGACAGGTCGGTGTTGGCGAATGACACTCGCCGGAACCCGGACCGCCCGATGTAGGTCCGCGGCAGGCTGAGGTTGCTGAGGTCGGCGTCATCGGCACCGGAGCGGAAGATCGAGAAGCTGAGGTCCTCGTCGTCGTAATTGGGCATCGCCGTCGGAACGAACGGGCGGCCGTCGGAGCCGCGGGGCATGATGTCGCCCTGCGCCTCCAGATAGCTCCAGGTTTCTTCCACCGACTTCCGCATCCGCCACGCCTCCCGCCGAACGCCAGAGATCAGCGGCCCCCGGAGCGGGTCCGCTACATCGTATCATCCGGCGTCGTTCCGGCCCCGCTCGGACCATGCGATCGGAAACATGGCGCCGGCGAAGGCGGCGAAGACCGCGCCCACTGCGACGGCCATCTGGCCCTCGATCGGCATGGGGCCGCGTCCGACCCGGCCCGACGCCATGACCCAGATGCCATACGCGAAGATCAGGGGCGCCAGGGCGATGATGGTTCCACGACTGCCGGGCGGGATGCGCGGCCGACGTTTTTCTGGTGGGTCGAACATTACACCCCTCCGACGCCCAGCAACAGAAATCAGCGGCCCGCCGACAGGCCGGTCTGCTGCTTCGCAGTGTTAGACCGGAACCGCCTCCATGGCAAGGAATTCCGCGTCAATGACGGCCAACTGGTGCAGATGCCGCCGGGCGTGCTGGGCGAGGAAGTAGAGCCACTGATACCGATCGATCTTGCCGAGGCCGTTGACGGTCATCGTGATGCGGCAGAGCGCCCCGACACCACCTCCGATCCGCTCCAAGAGGATGAGGCACTCTCCGAGTTGTCTGTGGAGCACGGCGCGCACCTCGGCGGAATTCGGGATACCCGTCGGCTCCATGTGCTCCGGACGGACCCATTCGAAGCTGCCGCGCTCGCCGATGACCGCCAACCGCCCGAGGTCGCTCTCGCCGCCGGGTGTCGAATCACCACGTCGGGCTCGCTGCGCGGCGGTCACCACCCACTTGCGGAGGGTGAGCATGAGGAAGCGGTCAGCCAACGTGACGTGTTCCAGCACCTGATCGACCGACCAGCCGCCGGATGCGGGCCGGAAGCGCAGCAGCGCCTCGCCTCGGTCGAACCACGCGTCAACCTCGGCGAAGACCGCGCAAAGCGTGTCTTGGACGGTGCGAATCGTTTGCTCATGGGACATCGCCGCCCTCCGCCCCGCGCCCAATGACAAGGATCAGCGGACCGCCGCCAGGCGAATCCGTTGCATCGCCTCCTCAACCGGGCGCACTCAGGTGATATTGATGCCCCCGCCCCGGGCACGGGCAAATTCCGCGGCTCGCAGGAAGTTGTCCAGGTAATGCGGGAGCAGACAATCCGGACCTCTGCCCAGTTCCTCACGGAGGCCGTCGAGGTCGGCGGAGAGGCCGTGCACCTCCGAGGAGAATGCCTCCAGGTCTTCTGGTGCGACCCACAGGTCCGATTCCGCGAGTTGTGGTAGGAACGAGGCCCCTCGCCGACGGACCGCGTCAGAACCCCACAGGTCCCACCGGGCTCGTTCGACGCCGGCCATGTAATGTCCGTCCTCCCAGTCGGTGAACTGCTTGAATTCGCCGGTCGCTGGGTCGCGCCACCAGGCGGAGACGACGAGCGACATCGTAGTTCCTCCGCCGTCCAGGGCCACAGATCAGCGGCCCGCCGGCAGGCGGATCCGCCGCATCGCTTCATTAGGACACGGTTCAAGAATACGACGCTCGCGGGTTGGATCCCAGAGGCGGCCGGACGTCGTTCAGTCCTCATAGTAGTCGGACACGATAGCGGCCACCCGACCGCGTTCGCCGGGATCGAACATCACCCACCGCCTCCAGTAATTGTCGGCGATCGTCCCACGAGGCGGCGGCTCGCTGTAGATCCAGTTCTCCAGCGGCGACCATCGCTGCGACGTCGCGTCACGGCGCAGGGGAGGCCCCATGATCGACACGACCTGCTCTCGGGTCATACCGACGCACACCCAACCGAACCGCTCCTCACGGTATCCCGGAGAGTAAGTGGTCGCGAAATTCGTATGGAGCCACCGGATCGCTCCCAGGCCGATACCGACCCAGGCCATCAGGAGCATCGAATGCCTCACGGTCAATTGGTACCGCCCCCCTGCGACAGTCGGAGGATGTGAGGGCGACCGAATCCGAGCGAACCGGAGCAGGGCGAATGCGACCACCACCAGGAAGAGGGCCTGCCCGAAGTTGATTGCGATGAGGAAGTCGAGATCGCTCATGCACCCCCTCCGACGGCAAGGTCGGGTAAGGAGGTGCTGTTTCCAGCACCCCCTCCCCTCAGAGCCGGACGTGCGCCTTGGCAATGCGTCCGGCTCAAGCATCGAACAACGCCCCTGCGTGGCACGACCGAGCACGGGGACTACTGGCAGAACAGCAGGTGTCGTCACCTCCTTTGGGGAAAAGTAACACACTTCCCGCGATACCCTCGTGTCGCACTCTTACGACCAAGATCGGCGGCCCGCGCAGCGGGTCCGCTGCATCGCTTCGTCAGGAGCCGCGCCTGCCAGGTTTCCTGAAGGACGAAGACGTTATGCCAGCCAACCGGCCGCGACACGGGGCACGCTCATGGTCCACCTCCTGATTCAAGAGCCACGATCTCCAGGGATGGGCTGCCTTCATCGGTTACTTTCAAGGTCGCCCCGTGCTTGCGAAGGACCGGCGAAAACCGGGAGATGATCCGGCTCACGCCTTCCTGGTCAAACGCCCGGCGCGACCACGCGACGGAGCAGCACAATGCGGCGCAGAACGCGAAGGACACCAAAGGATGCCTGCTAAGGCACAGGCGGACGGGGTTGGGTTACCCGATTTCCGGAGTACGACCCCGAGTATTGTCAAAGTCCAAGGCGCGGCCATGCAAGCGATAAGGACTATCGCGCCAGGCGAGATCTTCCGAATCGCCGCGAATTCCGCCCCGGGGATGCGAGGCGCTGAGTCGATCGCACGGAGCAGATCGCACCAGACCTCCTTGGTCAGTCTACTCCTGGCAAGGACAGGGTGGAGCCTCCCAAAATGCCGTTTGTAGACGCCGCCCAAAGTCAGCCTAGGCTGCACCCGATACGGCTCGTCGACGACTATAGAGCGGTGGGGAAGGAGGGCGGTCGTAGAATTCACCCATTGTCGGCCTCCGACGCCCGGGGCGTGATCGGGAAGATCGCAAGGGCCGGCCCGCAACGAGCACAGTCCACCGAGACCGCTCGACACCCGCGGGTTTGGGCCGTTCCAAGAGTCAGCGCATCGCCGAATCACCTGGCGACCAAATTGAGCGGCCCGCGAAGCGGGTCCGCTGCAATGCTTCGTTTGCCATGGGCTGAGCTTTCGCCTATATGTCGGACTTGTCGTCCCAATCGCTGTCGTTGCTGGCATAACCTCGCATGTGGAAAGCACGAGGCACGCCTTCGCCTTCTCCGGGGTATGTCCGCTGTACCTCGTCATAGCCGCTGATGCCCGCCATCTCCAGAAGTACCGCGAAATCTCCCTCGCTCCGGCTATCGAACCACCGCAGCGCCGCCTCCAGTCGCGTCGGGAACTCGTCCGGCTCCAGGTCCCAGAGTTCCTGCATCTGGACTTTGACGAAGCGGGGCGTCATGCGAGCGACGAAACCGGCGAATCGTTCCCAGGTCGGACGGAACTCGGGGAAGGTCTGCGCGAGGACCTCGCGACGCTCGTCGAGCCGGCGCTTCGCCTCGGTCCGTCCGGCCACCAGCGACGGGACCGTCACCTCGTCGCAATCTCCCGTCACATCGAGGATCATGAGATCGGCCGTGTCAAAGAGGAACAGCCAGAAGACAGGGAGGGCGTAAGGAGCATTCGCGACGATCTCTTCCGGGTCGTATCCGACTTCGGAATCGAAGTCGACGCCGGCCGGACCCGGACTGTCCGTCGCGATGAGATAAGCCTCGTTGGACATGGGACCTCCGGTGGCTAATGCTAAATATCGGCGGCTCGCCGACAGGCGGGTCCGCTGGACCGCTTCGCTAGGCCTGCAACTCGATCTCTTCCCAGCCCACCTCTCGCCGGGCACCCTCTCAATAGACTTGATCACGGCCTCCGCCAACCGTTTGTCAACGCTGTGCATCAGCCAGAACGCCCCGTCCACATTGCGGAACCCAAGGTCCGCTTCCCAGATCGGAAGTTCCCCCCGGTGGGATCGTCCCCGGATAGCTCCCGCGTCGCTAGGCTTCTCCAGGAAGCCGTAGCAATCGCACCAATCTTCGCTCATGTATTGCGCGAACCTGGGCATCAGGAGCCCCGGCGGTACCCACCCGTCGGGCGGCACCAGGCCGGAAGCCTCCTGGAAGCTGGCATCCTCCGAGGGGCCCCGCCCGTAAAGGGGGAGGTCCAGCCACCAATAGCCGCCCAGCTCCTTCAGGATCGGCCGGAAGAAGAAGGTGAAGGAGGAGGCATTCCGCGGGACCGGCGATGGCGCGCGGCCGCGGGACTTCGCCGGGGAGCGGGATCGGCACACCGCTCCACCGGCACGGGCCTACTCGAAGCAGCCTCGTATCGAGTGCCATCGGATACTCGCTGGTCGGGTAAGGAGGTGCTGTTTCCAGCACCCCCTCCTGTCAGAACCGGACGTGCGCCGTTTCGACGCATCCGGCTCAAGCATCGAACAACGCCCCTGCGTGGCACGACCGGGTCGGCTCCGCCGGCCCACGACACCCCTTGCCAGACGCGGTCTTCCCATTGGTCTTGGGGTCAACCTGGACGGTACTGCGGCAGAGCCGGCTACCGGAATCCGGCGTGGGCGGCCCCACCGGGCGTTGCCGCCCGTGACAGAGCTGCTTCGCCCCCCGAGTCGGTCGGCTATCGGTCCCCATCCGTCGACACTCGGGTGAAGTCGGTTCGCTTTCGCGTGGGATGATATCGCAACCCCTATCCGACCCGCTACAGGCCGGTCTTCACTTCCTCCCCCGTCCTCGACCCGCCGCCCCGGTGACTCGCCTTGCGGCTCGTCTACCGTCGCGGGAGGGCGCCGGGCTTGCCACCTTGGATCGCGAGAATCCTGTCCTCATATGGGAAGAGCAACACACTTCCCGCGACACCTTCATGTCGCACTCTAACGCTAGAGATCAGCGGACCCAACCGCCAGAGCGACCTCCGAGACTAGCACAACCGCGGTGACGCGTGGAGTCCGGTGCAGCGTGAGGTTAAGCGCCGAGCGGTTGGATTGCGCACGATAGGGCGATCCCGCCGATATGAGCCCGACGCGCCAGCGAGTGGATCCCCGGGCCGACCAGGTCATCCACTCGCTGGCGCGTCGGGCTCGTAGGCGCAACGCAACCGCGAGGCGCTGTAGCCGTCGGCTCCGCTGCCACGAGGGAGGCCATACGCTTCGACTAAGCACCGGACTAGATAGCTCGACGCTATGGGGAAAGTCTGAATCGGCGGACGGAGCCGCCTCCTACAAGAAGACCGGCGGTTCCGCCTCTTTGTAGGAGCCGGCTCCGTCCGGCGATCTTCTCCTTCACTTTCCCGATTGCTTGGTCCTATTTAGCCGCCCAGCGGGCATGCCGGCGTCCTCGGAGAAGTTGACGAAGCGGTAGAGAAGCAGGGAAGCATCTTCGAGGGCAGACTCATCGTCAGCGAACAGGAGGAAGAGGACCGCCCTCACCGCGTTGACTCGCGGCGAGGCGAAGTTGCATGACTCGGGCCCGAGGTGCCTCCAGGGGTCGAGACGAGCCGCCAAGAGATCGCTCGCTGGGGCAGTGCCCGCCCGGTAGCCGTCGGCGACCCCGAGCCACTGCTCGGCTTCTGGCGGCAGGATTGCGGAGAGCGAGCGGCAACAACACCGCATGAACTGATCAAGGCGCACCCGGTCATCGAGCCGGCCGGACGACTCCAGTTCATCGACGAGTTCCCAGAGATCGCGGCTGCCTATGGGGCTGGCCCTCCGCGGGCGAACGCCGAGGTTGCAGCGGACCGCGGAGCGGGTCTGCTGCAACCGCAGTAACGGGTGCACCGGGGTCGAGATGACCCGGGACACGGAGGGGAGGTCGAGGCGATGCGCCCGGGGCCTCGCCCGTCATCGGAGCCAGCCGCCCGCCGCGCCGCCGTGGAGATCGCCCGGAGGCCGAGGACGAGTGGACCGAACGAGGCAAGGGCCGGCATGACTGTGTAGCGGGATCGGTCCTGTCCTGGTTCGCCCACACGAAGCGGGCCGGGACAGGACCGGACGCGATACGTTCGCCGTCCGTCGCGAGGTCACTCGGACGATTTCTTTGTCACCGGGGGCTTGACGGCAGCGGGTTCAGAGGAAGCATCGGCGTTGACTTCGGCCTCGCCGACCGCTTCCCAGAACCAGACGACGACGTGCGTCGCGGAGCGGACGGTCTCGCCGTGCGAGATGCTGATGACTCGCTCCGGGCCGAGCCGACCGGCGAATTCGGCGGCCCGGCGAAGCACAGGCTGCCAGTTCAGATCTGTGCCCTCGAATACACGGAACGCGGCTCGCATGGTCGGCCCCCTATCCGGCGACTGGGCGGCGACACAGGAAGCCGCCTCTCAAAGGGATACGCCGTGAGGAAACGCGAAATTTTTACCAAGGTCGCCCGTGCATCGCGAGCCGCCTAGCAAGAATTCGACGTCTGAAGAGGCGTACTGAATCACGCCCTTTTTTGAATGACCTCACCTGTCTCACGATCATGCCCCGATTTCAGCCATCGAGCAAGCATCCGTCGGTAAACAGCCGGAATTCTCGGCGAGAATCATAGACCAGGCCCAGGCTTCTGGACCAGGTTCGCGAGACCACTCGGCGGTTGCATTGCAGCATTCGCACCGAGGACGCCTGTGTCCAGTGGATCAGGCGTTTCATCCTGTTCCACGGCAAGCGCCATCCCCTCGAGATGGGCGAGGCCGAGGTCGTCACCTTTCTCAAACACCTGGCCGTCCGGCGCAAAGTGGCCGCATGGCGCGACGCAACCGCCTCCACCCAGAACCTGGCCCTCGGCGCCCTGCTGTTCCTCGACAGGCTCGTCCTCAACCGGCCCCTGGCCCGGCTCGACGATCGACTGGTGCGGGCCCGGACTCCTGAGCGACTGCCAACTGTCTTCAGCCGCAAGGAGGCCCGGGCCGTGCTGGCCCGGCTCGATGGCAACGCCTGCTTTACGGCTCGGGCCTCCGGCTGATGGAATCCCTCGGCCTGCGCCTCAAGGACCTCGAATTCGCCAGGCCCGCATCATCGTCCGCGACGGCACGGGTCAGAAGTACCGGGCGACGCAGATGGAGAAGCAGGCGTCAGGCGAGACGTCGCTCCATGCCCTGGCCTTCCCCGCAGCCATACAAGAAATCCGGTTGTGGGCGTCGTGGAGTCGCTGGCCATAATGACATGACCGCCTCTCGGCCTCACACTCAGGATCTGAGCCCTGTCGTCGAGAACGAATGTGCGGTCTGGGTAAAAAGTAGCGGATGGGGAAAATATTGTAAATTCGCGAAATCCCGTTACCCATTGCCAGATAGGGACTTGAGTCTCGAAATTCGCCAAATCTTGGATCAACAATAAATAGGGGCCGCCGTAGCATCGGCACCGATCACGGGGCGACCGACGGTGCCGTATGGGGACGGCCGACGGCGCCGGACTACAGGCGAGCAGAGGGCACACCGCCTCGGAGCCGAACGGTCCTTTGGAGACTTGGAGATTTCCGCGATGCTCAGTAGGATCGAGGATCGGGGTATTATAAGATACAGACAGGCCGGCGCTGCGGAGTCCGCGGGGATCGGGCACGCGGCGGCGCCGGCCTCGTGGTCGTCGGGGCCGATCTACCCGGTCGGGTCGAGGCTGAGCATGCTGGCCAAGCGGATCATCCCCTGCCTGGACGTCAACCACGGTCGCGTCGTGAAGGGCACGAACTTCGTGAACCTCCAGGATGCGGGCGACCCCGTCGCAATCGCAGCCAGGTACGACGCCGAGGGGGCCGACGAGCTGGTCTTCCTCGACATCACCGCCAGCCACGAGGACCGCGGGATCCTGCTCGACGTCGTCCGGCGGACGGCCGAGGTCTGCTTCATGCCGCTGACGGTCGGCGGCGGCATCCGCAGCGTCGAGGACATCCGGACCCTGCTCAACGCCGGCGCCGACAAGGTCTCGATCAACTCGTCGGCCGTCCGCGACCCCGAGCTGATCCGCCGCGCCTCGCGGCGCTTCGGCAGCCAATGCATCGTCGTGAACATCGATCCCAAGCGAGTCGTCCGCGATGGCCGCGAGTTCTGGGACGTCCACATCAACGGCGGACGGCTCCCGACCGGGCTCGAGGCCGTCGCCTGGGCACGCGAGGTCGAGCGGCTGGGCGCCGGCGAGATCGTCCTGACCTGCATGGACGCCGACGGCACCAAGGCCGGATATGACCTCGAGATGACCCGCGCCGTGGTCGACGCGGTAGGGGTGCCGGTCGTGGCCTCGGGCGGTGCCGGGCATCCCGAGCACCTGCGCGCGGCCCTGGCCGATGCGGGCGCCTCGGCGGCCCTGGCGGCCAGCATCTTCCATTACGGCCATTTTTCGATCGCCGAGACCAAGGAATACCTGGCCCGGCACGGCGTCGCGGTGCGAGAGGTCGCGGCGCGGCCGACCCCCGCCGGCCCGCCGGGTCTGTCGTCTGTTGAAAGCTCTTCGTTCGCCCGATCGCCGGGTTGAGCCCGACTCTGTCCCGATCGGGCGTTGGCATCGGCGTCCGCCCGATCCATCCGTCTCCAGTCCCCGCATCCGAACCGCTTGACCTGAGCAGGAGCAATAGCCCATGGCGACGGCCGTCGAAGCCTCCGTCGATACGATGCCCAACGAGCCGGAAGCCAACAAGCTCTTCCGGATGGTGATGAAGTACAAGGGCTCCGACCTCCACCTGAAGGTCGGCCTGCCTCCCGCCATGCGGCTGGCCGGCGTCCTGCGGACGACGCAGCTGCCCGTGCTGACCATGTCCGAGATGGAACGGCTGATGTTCCCGCTCCTCTCCCCGCGGCAGCGGGAGATCCTCGACACCACCGGCGGGGCCGACTTCGCCCACATCATCTTCGACCCCAACGGCGACGAGACCCGATTCCGCGTCAACCTCTTCAAGCAGCGAGGCCGGCTCAGCCTGGTCGCCCGCCGCGTCAATACCTCGATCCCCGACTTCGAGGGCCTGGGGCTGCCGCCGATCCTCTCCGAGATCGTCACCACCGACCAGGGGATCATCATCCTGGCCGGCGTCACGGGCTCGGGCAAGTCGACCACGATCGCGTCGATGCTCCAGTACGTCAACAAGAACGAGCGATGCCACATCGTCACGATCGAGGACCCGATCGAGTTCACCTTCAAGGACGACAAGTGCATCATCAACCAGCGCGAGGTCGGCATCGACGTCGTCGACTGGAACACGGCGCTGAAGCACGCCGTCCGGCAGGACCCCGACATCATCCTGGTGGGCGAGATGCGTGACCAGGAGACGTTCAACGCGGCCATGCACGCCGCCGAGACGGGCCACCTGGTGTTCGGGACGATCCACGCCTCGAGCGCCCCGTTCGACGATCAGCCGAATCCTCGACCTGTTCCCGGAGGAAATGCACTCGGCGATGCGGCAGAACCTGGCGTTCAACCTGAAGGCGATCATCGCCCAGAAGCTGCTGCCGACGACCAAGGAGTGGGCGGCCTCCACCGGCCAGACCCGCGTGCCGCTCTGCGAGATCATGCGGATGAACCCGACCGTCAAGAAGCTGATCCTCAACGCGGACGACATCAAGCTCGGCGCAGGCGATCCGGATGGGCAAGGAAGAGGGGATGGTCGACTTCACCGAGAGCCTGCGGCAGCTCGTCGTCGCCGAGAAGATCGAGCGAGCGACGGCCTTCGAGGTCGCCCCGAACCCGGAGACCCTGCGCATGGCGCTCAAGGGGATCACGCTGCCCGAACAGGGCATCCTGTAATGCGACGGCGGGGGCTGCGCGGGCGATCGGCGGCCGACTCGCCCCGGCCCCGGCGACTTCCCCCTCCCGAGGCTTTCAATTGCGTGCGAAAGGCATTACGATCGGATGATCCCGGAGTCACCGAGGTCTTCGCCGCCGCCCGGCGATCCTGGCGGGGCACCGGCGGGAGGGTCGTGGGGAGCCAGGGCCGCTTCGGCGCGACGATTCGCCATCACCGGCTCCCGCACCCGGACGCCTCGATCGCCCCGGGCGCAAGACCAATGGGCGTCCGAGCGGGGTCGGCCGTCGCGGGCATCGGCGTCGCGGCGGTTGGCGCCGGCCGAGGTGAGCAGCGGCCGCCCGCGGACCTCGATGGCCGCCGGGCGACTGCCCCGGCGGCCACGGACGCGTCCGCCGCGCATGGTCGGAACGTCCCCAGGAATGTGAGCGAGCGACACAACGCCCCGGAGAAAGGTCATCAATGATTCGCCCGTCCCAGGTGCTGCTGACATTCCTCCTCGTGTCGCTCGGGCTCGCGACCGCCGCCGAGGCCGCGGAGGGCCTCTCGTACCTGTTCGCCCAGGCCGCGCCCGCGGCCCCCTCCGCGCCCGCGTTGCAGCGCGGGCCGGGCATGTACCTCAACCTGTTCAAGTTCATCCCGGTCCTGCTGATCTACCTGATCTGGGTCTGGACCACCGACTGGGTCGAGCATGACACCCAGGACCTGAACAACCTCAAGTTCGGCACGTGGAACAGCGTCGTCTTCTTCTCGGGCGTGCTCGGGCTGATCCTGGTGCTCGCTGCTGCCGATCTACGCCCTGGGCGTGACGCTGCTCTTGCTGGCCTATTTCACCCCGCTGCTCATCTACGTCTACGTCCGCAACCAGACGGTGTCCGACGAACAGAAGGTCCTGACGCCCTATCACCTGGGCGAGGTGGCCAACGGCCTGATCATGAAGCTGGGGATGCGGCCGCTCTTCAACAAGGATGTCGGCTCGATCGACCGCACCGGGCCGCCGATCCAGTTCATCGGCAAGAGCCAGGGCTCGGCCAAGGAGGACCCGACGCGGGTCAGCCAGGCCGAGGAGTCGCGGTCGTACATGGCGGCCAAGGAGCTGGTGTACGACGCCGTGCTCCGCCGCGCCACCGACATCCACCTCGAGCCGACCACCGAGCAGCTCTCGGTCCGGTACCGGATCGACGGCATCCTGCACGCCGCCGAGCCGTTCGACCGGCCCGACCGGCGACGCCGTGGTGAACGTCTTCAAGGTCCTCTCGGCGATGGACATCTCCGAGAAGCGCAAGCCGCAGGACGGCTCGTTCGGCGCCAAGCTCCAGGGCCGCGACCTGGACTTCCGCGTGGCGACCTCGGGCTCGAAGGCCGGCGAGAAGCTGGTCATGCGAATCCTCGACAACAGCTCGTCGATCACCAAGCTCGAGGAGCTGGGGATGCGGCCCAAGCTGGTCGAGCAGGTGCGCGGCCTGGTCACCCAGCCGCACGGCATGTTCCTCTGCTGCGGGCCGACCGGGGCCGGCAAGTCGACGACCCTCTACGCCGCTCTCCGCGAGATCGACCGCTACCAGCGGAACATCATCACGGTCGAGGACCCGATCGAGTACCAGCTCGACAACATCACGCAGATGGAGGTCAACACCAAGGCCGGCCAGACCTTCGCCGCGATGCTCCGATCGATCCTTCGCCAGGACCCCGACGTCATCATGATCGGCGAGATCCGCGACCAGGAGACGGCGTCGATCGCCTGCCAGGCCGCCAACACCGGCCACATGGTGTTCTCCACCGTGCACTCCAACGACGCCATCACGGCGCTGTTCCGGCTGCTCGACCTGGGCGTCGAGCCGTTCATGATCGCCTCGGCCCTCACGGCCGTGCTGGGTCAGCGGCTGGTCCGCAACCTCTGCGAGGCGTGCAAGGAGCCGTACAAGCCCAAGCCCGAGTTCCTCAAGAAGGCCAACATCCCGGCGGACAAGGTCGACGTCTTCTACCGGCGGCCCGAGAACCCCGAGCAGGTCTGCCCGCAGTGCGGCGGCACGGGCTACTTCGGCCGGACCGGGATCTACGAGCTGCTGGTCCTGACCGAGCCGATGCGGGACATGATCCGCGAGAACCCCTCGATCAACAAGATCAAGGCCGAGGCGCGGAAGGGCGGCATGATCTACCTCCAGGAAGACGGCCTCCGCCAGGTCATCCAGGGCCGGACGTCGATCGAGGAGCTGCTCCGCGTCGTCAAGTGACGTCCACCCCGCGGCCGCGGCGTCGCCGGGGCCGCGAGCCGCATCCCCCGACCGAATCCGAAGCGAAGCAATGCGAAGCGAAACCTGAGGTAACCGCGATGGAAATGGGGATCAACTGCCTGATCGCCGCGATGGTCCTGGGGCTGACCTAGGCCCTGACCAGCGAGGGCCTGTGGGGCTCGGCCTTGATGTTCTTCAACGTCGTCTTCGCCGGGATGATCGCGTTCAACTTCTACGAGCCCCTGGCCGACCTGGTGGACAAGACCGGGATCGGCTGGGGATTCTCCGAGTGCCTTTGCCTGATGCTGCTGTTCGGCGTCTCGATCGTGGCGCTCCGGCTGACGACCGAGACCCTCGGGCCGGCGATGGTCCGATTCCCGATGCCGATCTATCACGCCGGCCGCCTCATCTTCGGCCTGGCGGGCGCCTGCGTCACCATGGCGATCATCCTGCTCGCGTTCGAGACCGCCCCGGTCCACAAGAAGCTGTTCAAGGCGTACAACTACGACAGCAAGCCGCCGTTCGGCGCCGGGTTCGACCACCAGTGGCTGGGCTTCTTCCAGCACGAGACGGGCTTCGTCTTCGCCCAGTACAACGCCGGGCGGCCCGACCCGTTCGGCACCTACGGCCAGGGCCATCCGCATCAACCTCTTCGACCCCAAGGGCGAGTGGCTGATCAACCACCAGAACTGGCCGGCCGTACGGCACCGAGAGCGTCCCGGCGGAAGAGGCCGAGACCGCCACAACGGGCGCCGCCGAAGCCGGTGGCGGCCAGCCGGCTGGCGGTGGCGGTGGGCGCCGCGGTCGTTGAGATCGCGGGATCCACGACATCGGCACGGCGTCATCCCGAATCGCGACGCCGGCCCGTCCTCGCGGTTCTGCCCGGATCAATTCCGCCGCTTGGGCAGGTAGCTCTTCATCTCGACCAGCTCGAACTGGGGTGAGAGGTTCGTCCCGAAGGACTGGCCGACCTGCATGCGGTACACGCCGACCTGGCCGGTCGTCGTCTCGAAGACGTAGAGCGGCGCCCAGCCCGAGCTGAATCGCCCCAGCCCGCCGGTTGTCATGGGAACCGCGGCTGCGGGCCGCCCGTCAGGTCGAGCTTGAAGTCGGCGATCAGGTCGCGCTCGGCGAACTCGTCGAGGATCTGGGTGTTCCTCCGGTCTGTCGGTAGGTCGGGACGGTCGCCAGCAGCCGGCCCGCCCTTGTAGTCGAGGAAGTACAGGGCCTCGAGCGGGATCGGCGACTTGGTGGACTCGTCGTACTGCATCAGCACGGGACCGGTCGCCGTGATGCATTCGCCCGCCCGATCGCCGGCGACCGCCCACACCGGACGGGCGCGGAAGCCCGCGCCGATCCATCCCAGCACGACGCCGAGCGCCCAGGACCACCGTCAGTCGGACTCGCGAGTTCAGGCCGTCCATGAAACCACGGCTCCTTCCTGGATGGGACATGGACCAGCATTCCGCTCACCCGGCGTGAGAGACCCCGGTCGGCGGCGCGGCATTGTGCGATGATCGGCCGGAGGCGTCCAGGCCATTCGGCCTGCGCCAGTGAACATCCGGACGCCCGACCGGTGATCGGCTGATCCGTGGGAATGCGATCTTGCTGTGAGCGGGTACAATCCTTTAGGAAGGAACCACCGCCGCCGGTCGGGCGGCGGGGTATGGGACACCTGGCCGACGAGGGGGAATCCGATGAGCTGCTCGTGCTGGCTGGCGGGACTGCTGCTCCTTCCGCTCCAGGTGCCGCCGGCCGTTCGCCGCCGAGGAGGCCGGGCGCGACGCTGGAAACGTCCCGGCGCGAGATCCTCGCGCGGGAGGCCGACGCCCTGACCGCCCTGGCGGGTCAACTCGAGCGCGACGGCGACGCGGCCGGTGCCAAGGCGGTGCGTGCCAGACTGCCCCTGCCGGTGCTACCGAATGGTGCCAGCCGGTTCGTGCCGTTACCTGATGTCGTGGCGTCGCGGGCCGCCGTGCCGCCGGACGGACCCGAAGGCCGCGCCGACGCGATCCGGGCCAGGACGGCGAGCGGGCTGTTCGAGCTGGCCGAGCGCGCGGCCGGGGCGACTCCTCCGCGCTATGCGCTGGCGGGCCAGTGCCTGCGCGGGGCCGTCGAGCGGCAGCCCGACCACGCCGAGACGCGTCGCCTACTGGGTTATACCGCCTACAAGGGGGGCTGGGCGCGTCCGTTCGCCGTCCAGCAGTTCGAGAAGGGGTTCATCGACCACCCCGTGTTCGGCTGGGTCAAGGCCGACTGGCAGCCGCACCTCGAGCGCGGCGAGCTGCCGAGTCCGCCGCACGCGCGGCAAGGTCCGGTGGCTGCCGACCGATGAGGCCGACCGCCTGCGTGCCGGCTGGTCGCCGCCGTGGCAGATCGCCACCGAGCACTTCCAGATCCAGACGAACGTGCCGCTCGCCGAGGCGATCAGCTTCGGCCGCCGGCTCGAGGCGTTCCACGACCTGTTCATGTCGCTCATGGCCGACGTCCAGGGCGACCATTCGCCGCTGGCGCGGCGGTTCCGCGACCCGAAGCTCGTCGGCGACGGCGATCCGCCGCCCCGGCAGCACGTTGTCTATTACTACGCCTCGCGGCAGGAGTACCTGGCGAAGCTGGTCCCGCGATATGGTCAGGACATCGAGGAGAGCCTGGGCTTCTACGACCCGCCCAAGACGAGCACCGCCCGCTCGCCCGCCTACTTCTTCCGCGACCCCGACGGCGACTTGCCGGTCACGGCGAACCTGTATCACGAGGTGTCGCACCAGCTCCTGTTCGAGACCGCCGGGCCCAACCGTTACACCAGGAACGCCGGCAACTACTGGGTCTTCGAGGGGCTGGGGACGTTCTTCGAGACCGTCGAGCCGCAGCCGGACGGTTCGATCGCCTACGGCGGCCGGGTCGGCCGTCGGATGGAAGAGGCCATCCACACCATGGTCGGCCAGGAACGCACGATCCCCCTGGAGCGATTCGTCGGGTACGACGAGGCCGCCTTCGGCAGGCGCGACCCGCAGCTCTATCTGCGTTACCAGGAGGCGATGGCACTCACCGTCTTCCTGATGCAGTGGCACGACGGCGCCTATCGCGACGGGTTCCTGGACTATGTGCGCGACGCCTACCACGGCGGGATCAAGCGAACGACCGGGCGCTAGCTCGAGGACCGCGTCGGCGCGACCTACGCGACCCTGGAGGCGCAGCTCAAGGAGTTCCTCGGGCAAGGGCGCGGCGGCGAGGCGTCGCCCCGGCCGGCCGCGAAGCCGGAAGCACAGCCCGGAGGAGCGATCCGGACCGTGCCCAGGCAATAGGCCGCCGGTAGGGCGATCGAGGGCGAGTGCGAACCACCGGGCCTGAGGCAGGCGGCCGGTCCGGTTGCGCCCGCCCCCCGCGAGGTCGCCAGGCTGTCTCGGGAAGCCGAACGTCGCGCTCACTCGCCGACGTAGGGGAGCAGGGCCATGAACCGCGCACGCTTCACCGCCGAGCTGGCCGCTCGCTGGAAGGCCGCGCAGCTTCCGCTGCGCTTGCGGGAGAACATCTTGTTCTGGTTGGTGCAGAGCTTCTTCAGCAGTCCGACGTCCTTGTAATCCACATAGGCGGGCCGGGGGCACCCCTCGGGTGTGCAGAAACGGCAGCGATTCTTGCGGTTGCGTCCGAACTTCTTCCGGGGCATGAAACGATCTTCCTCAATCAGTTGCGGTCGAGATCCTGGCTCAACAGCGCCACGGGCCGGCGTCGAACCCTGGGCCGCCGGCGCGCGACGCGAAACCCCGAATGTAGCCGACGATGGGCCCGGCGTCAATCCCGCCCAACAGGCGTCAACATCAGGCGTTGAGTCCCAGTCCTTGAGTCCCGAAGGCTGCGCCCATGTGGGGGATCGTCTCGCCCGGCATCTCGTGGAGTTGACAGTCGTTGCGCAACTGGGCCGGGTCGGCGTGAAGCAACTCCGGCCTGACCGGCGGTTCGCGCTTCGGCGCGGGTCTCCGACCCGGCCGACGGTCGGTGCGGTTTGGTTCGGCGCGGGTCTCCCCACGCCGCCGCCGGCCCGGGCCGACTCCCACGTCGGTCAGGCGTCCGCCTGATGCCGCTGCGATCCGGTCCGGGCGGGCCGGACCGTGCAGGCGGAAGCGTGACCGACATCGGACCGGGCCGACAGCTCTCCCGAGCGGGCCAAACGGGCCGTTTTGAGGCTTTCCGCCTCGTTAATAGCGGCTTGTGAGACTCACGCCAAACTGAAAACAACCAGCCAAATATGAACCGGACCATGGAAACCGCCGCCGCGCCGGAAAATCTCTAGGAATTTCCAAAGAAATTTTCTGCTTCTGGTCAAAGGGCTTGCGTCGAGAAAATGCCCCTCTTGGCCGATAGGTGCATTTCAGTTTCTGCAAACCTGATACATCCTATATATAGGGGGAGAGAAGAGAGCAGAGGGGGTACAGGGGGTTTTGGGGGCCCTGGAATATGAAATGCATGCACACAATCCCTCCTGGACCCTGCGAGATCGTCCTGAGCGGCGGTTGTTGAAAGTGCTGGATACCATGTCGTCGGGTAAGCACGGGATACCGAATTCGAGGTCTTCGGCGCGGGTGGAGGGCTGACCTCGCCGGACTCACGGCGCCGACTCCTGCGAAGGACCCGGCGACTCACGGCGCCGGTTCGCCCGGCCGGTCGCATGCGCGGGGCAGGACCGACGTCGCCGGTCTCACGGCGCCGAATTCGGCGAACCGGAGACGTCAGTCGCCGGGTCCTTCGCCCGGCGCGGGTGGAGGACGGACGTCGCCGGACTCACGACGGCGAATTCGGCGAACCGGCGACGTGAGTCGCCGGGTCCTCCCACATCGCGGGTGGAGGACGGACCTCGCCGGTCTCACGGCGCCGACTCTTGCGAAGACCCGGCGACTGACGTCGCCGGTTCGCCCGGCCGGTCGCACGGCGGAGCGGGTGGAGGACGGACCTCGCCGGTCTCACGGCGGCTAATTCGGCGAACCGGCGACGTGAGTCGCCGGGTCCTCGAGGCCGGGCTGACATCATTCGTCGGTCCTACCCGTCCTCGGGTAAGGCGACACCAACCGATCGCCTTACGGAGCGTCTCGATGAGTTCATGCTCGAGCCTGCTCGCGGATCTCGGCGTGCAGGCTGTCCCCGCGGAGGCCGGTCACATCTCGGTGAGGCGACAGCGATTCTTTGGTAGCAGGACCGGTGAGTCCATGCGCTCCGTGTTGGTGGCAAGTCCTGGCCGACTGTCATTCCAAGACGGAGGGGCCCCGGCTTCCACCGATCTGTCAACTCGCTCGCTGGCGATCTCCGCCGATTTGAGACAATCCCCCACGGACCACGGACCACTTTGGCTGAGGCCGAAGGCTGCGCTGTGCCTCGGTGCTTCTGTGTTTCGATTCGATCCCCCCGGGCCGGAGAATCCGATGCAACTGCCCGCCCGGGAGACCTGTCGGTCGCGCCGACGTCGGGGTCGAGGCCCGCGCCGAACACAGAACACACGGTGCGGGCCCGAGCGGCGGATCGCCGTCGGAGCCGGCTCCCACAAGGCCCGAGCCGCTCCGCCCGTTGCGAGCCGAGCCGGGTCGGGCCGGGTCCGCGGCTCGACGGGCTTCGGCCCTGCGTCGCTGGGCAACCCAGGCGTTCCGCGCTCGAACCCTTCGCCGACTCCCCGACCATCAAGTGGCCTCCCATGAACGTCCGAAATTTTTCCTATGAATCAACAAATCTTGTTTTCAAAGCTTCCGCATTTTTTCCTTCAACAATCTTGACTTCCCCCGCGCGGCCTTGCTATCAATATCCCCCGTCCCGATCGATCCAGCGTCTGTCACTCGGCTTGACGTCATCGACCTCGACTCCCTCTCGGCTGCAATCGGCTCGACGTTCGTCGCCAGGGAACATCCGGCCTCACCACGCAGGGACCGCACCATGAACCTCCTCCGCCCGTGCACGAGCTTCACCGAGCGTCGCCGCCGCTCCCTCGCCCGCCGGTCCACCCTCGAGCGGTTCGAGTCCCGCTCCACCGCGACACCCGTCAGCCTCGCCGCCCTCGCGGTCGGCATCGTGCCGGCCAGCGCACAGATTGGAGCCATGGATGCAACGGGGGGGGGTAACGGCCTGATGGCCCCGCTGTCGCCGGCCGGAGGGATGAGCCGGGCGAGCTTCGTGGACCGCTCGATCGACCCGGCGGCCGGCACCGAAGCGATCGCCAGCGTGTCCCACGACGATGGCGCCGGCGGCGGGACGCTGCCCGACGTGCCCTCGGTGGCGGGATCGGCGGCGGCCGGGGCCTCGGCGAATGCGGATGCGGTCGCGTTCATCCGCTCGCTCGGCGAGCAGGGCGGCGCCGACGGCGCCGGCCCAGGGCTCTCGACACCTTGGAACCCGGCGCAGCCCGCCGGGGCCGGCGGCGGGGCCTTGCCGTCGCGGGGCGGATCGGGCGGCGGCTCGACGGCGCCCCCGAGTTCCGCCGGTCAGAACGGTCCAGCGCCGGGCTCGTCGGCATCGACTTCTTCCGGGGCGTCGTCCGCGTCGGCCTTGCTGGCGACCCTGGGGCTCAACGGCACCGCCACATCGGCGTCGGCCGGGACGACGATCAGCCGAAATGCCCCGGCTGCGAGCCTGCACGGCGCATCGGGGCTGGTCAGCCCGCAGACCGGCGGCGGCGGCCTCCTCACCCCGTCGGCCGCCTTCACCCTAGTCACGCTCGATTACAACGACGGCTCGGTCTTGGTCCCGGGCGCCGAGCAGCTCGCCACGCCCGGCGGCAGCGTCGACCTCCGCGCCCAGGTCGCGACTCGGCCTCGGGCACTTACACCTATTCGCTGGACCACCACCGGGCCTCACCGACGCCACCAGCATCAGCGGCTCCAGCAGCTACGACCTCACCTTCCACTGGAACACCTCGATCTCCACGGCCAAGGCCGAGTCGGCGACGCTCACCGTGACCGACCCCAGCAGCAACCAGGTCAGCCAGACCTACACCTTCTGGGTGCCGGCGGCACCGGCTCGGCGACCGGCGGCACGACCTGGAACACGCAACGCTCGACCCCGGCCTGCTCCAGGCCGACGCCCCGGCGGTCGCCAGCCAGAACGTCTCGGTCGTCGCGGACACCGGCGCCGCCGAGACCTCGATCAACCTGCCCAGCTACAACCCCAACGTCCCGCCGGTCTCGCTCCATTACGACTCGCTGGCGGCCAACGCGCTGCCGATCGTCGTCGTCGAGCACCCGCTCGAGCCCGAGCCTGAGCCACCCCATCGCAGGTGTCGGCGAAGTTGACCTTCAATGGCACGGCTGGCTCGACGGCCTATTACAACACCAGCTCGCTACAGCCCGGCGACATCATGCAGATCGGCCTCCAGGCCAATGCGACCACCCTGAGCACGGGCAGCTACGCCTACACGCTGACGATCGCCGAGATCCGCGGCGGCACGCCGACGACCTTCACCTACACCGGCAACGCCACGGTCGAAAACGCCGCCGAAGATCCGACGTTCTCGGCCCTGGGCGCGGGCTGGACGGTCGGCGGGCCTGGAGAAGATCATCCCGGCCACCGGCGGCGTGATCCTCGACGAGGGCGGCGGCACGGTCGGCCTGGTTCTCGCGGCAGCTTCGGCTCGCGGCGGCGGCACCTACACCAGCCCGGCCGGCACGTTCTCGACCCTGGTGCTCAACAGCAACGGCGACCTATACCCTGACCCAGACCGACGGCACGGTCGAGAACTTCAACTCCAGCGGCCTGGAGACGACCGTCGGTCGACCGCAACGGCCTGACCACCACGTTCGGCTATTCGGGCAACCTGCTCGCAGACGATCACCGACCCGTTCTGCGAAATCACGACGTTCACCTACAACGGCAGCAACCTGCTCCAGTCGATCGAGGACCCGGCCAGCCGGCTCACGACGTTCACGATCTCGGGCGGCGACCTGACGGCCGTCGAATATCCCGACGCGTCGCACCTGGGATTACGGCTACACGCTCGAACCAGATGACCAGCGTCACCGAGCCGTCGTCGACCGGCGAGCCGACCAAGATCACCACGATCACATATGACTCCGCCGAGCGCGTGGGCACGATCACGCGGGCCGACAGCACGACCGAGGAGTTCTCGCCGGCGCAGGAGCAGGGCTGGACCAACAGCGGCACGTCGGGCAGCCCGGCGCACGTCGGTGCTGCTGGCCGAGGTGGGCTCGACCTACACCGACCCGCTGGGCAACATCACGACCGACAGGCCCGACTGGCGGGGCATGGGCCTGACGAACCAGGACCGTCAACGCCCTGGGCGACGTGACGCACCGCCGATCGCGACGCCAACGGCCTGGCGACGATCACCATCGATCCCTGAACCGGATCACCCAGATCGCCTACGATTCCAAGGGCAATGTCACCAAGATGATCTACCCGGACGTCACGCACCGACGACCTACGGCACGTACAACAGCTTCGCCGAGCCGTCGTCGATGACCGACCAGCTTGGGCGGATCACGACCTTCACGTATGACTCCCACGGCAACATGACGGTCGTGGAAGACCCGCTGACCAATGTCACGACGTATACGTATTCGTCGACCCAGCCGGGGATGCTGACGGCCCAGACGGCCCCGGCGCCGGCCGGGACCTCGAGCTACACGCTGGTCAGCTATCAGTACGACTCGCAAGGATCGGCTGACGACCATCACCAACGCCGACAGCGACGTGACGGTAAACGTCCTATAACAGCGCCGGCCAGGTGACCGACGTCACCGACCCCAACAGCAACGTCACGACCTACTCGTACGACGCCATGAACCGCGAGACCGGCAAGACCATCGCGGCGGGGACGTCGATCGCCGGCGTGACGACGTACACCTACGACGCGGCCGGCAACCAGGCTACCGCCACCAACCCCGACAATGACACGACGACGACGACATACGACGCGCTGGACCGCACGTCGACGGTCAAGAACGCCGACGGCGGGATCACGACTTATGTGTATGACAACGACGGCCGGCTGTACGTGCTGATCGACCCGGTGGGCAACCGCACGACCTATCCGTACGACTCGCTGGGCCGGCAGACGACGAGGTGACCTCGCCGTCGGTCAACAGCAGCAGCGGCGTGACCTCGACGACCGCAGTACGACGCCGACGGCGAGGTGACCGCGACGACCGACGCCGACGGCCGGCAGATCACGTACTCGTACGACTCGCTGGGGCGCCAGACCGGCGAGAGCTGGCTCAGCTCGGGGTCAGCGCGATCTACATGGCGACGTTCACGTACGATGCCGACGAGGGAGATGACGGACGCCGACAGACACCGATGCGACGGTGACGATCGCGTACGACAGCGACGGCGGGCTGGGCACGATGGCGACCTCGGGCCCGGGCACGGGCCAGCCGACGGTGACCTTGACCTACAGCTACGACCCGTCGGGCGACGTGACGAGCGTGAAGGACAGCCTGTCGGGCAGCGGCGGCGCCGGCCAGGGGATCACGACCTATGTCGTACGACCATGCGCTGCGGCTGACGACGATCACGCAGTCGTTCGGCGGCACGGCCAGGAGACCGTGGTCGACTCTTATGACCCCGGCGGCCGGCTGGCGGGCCAGGACGAGACGGTTCACGGGGGCGGCGTGTCGGTGAACGCGACGATCACTCTACGACGCGGCCAACGACGTGACCGGCATCGCGCACACCACAAAGAGCCTGGCGCCGTTCAGCGGCCCGCCGGAGATCTCGCATCGATGTCGCTACGACCCGGCGCACCGGTTGACGACGCAGGTCGATAACGGTGGGCTCGAGCAACACGCGACCACCTACAGCTACGACCCGAGCGGCCAGGTGACCGGCTCGACCGGGTCGAGCAACAATTCGTACTCGTACGACCTCAACGGCAACCCCAACAGCACCGGGCTACACGACCGGGGCCGGCAACGAGATGACGAACTCGCCCGGCGTGACATACACCTACGACAACGACGGCAACATGGTCACGGCGACGACGTCGAGCGGGACGACGACGTATACGTATGATTACGAGAACCGGCTGACCAGCGTGGACCAGAACGGCACGGTGACGGCGACCTACACCTACGACGCGCTGGGCCGCCGGATCGGGATCGACGACAGCGGGACGCAGACATGGACGGTCTACAACGGCACGGACGCCGACGCCAATCCCTACGCCGATTTCACGGCTCGGGCGCGGCTCACGAGCGGTACCTCTACGGCCTCGGGCCGCGTCGAACGAGATCCTGGCGCGGACCAGCTCGAGCGCGGTCACCGACTGGTACTACACCGACCAGCTCGGCTCGGTGGACCGACATCGTCGACACGCAGCGGCAACTCGCTGGACACGATCGTCTACGACCCGTTCGGCAACATCGTGAGCGAGACGAGCCCGAGCAGCGGCGATCGGTTCAAGTTCGCGGGGATGCAGTACGACTCGACGACGGGGCTTTACTACGATCATGCGCGATACTATGATGCGGCAATCGGGAGGTTCGTTAGCCAGGATCCGATGGGATTTGCGGCGGGGGACGCCAATCTTTATCGCTACGTCGCAAACCAGCCCACAAACTCGACAGATCCGAGCGGGAATTGGAGACGCCAGGTCTGGCGGCAACGGACATACCGGGGGTGGGGGGACGGGCAGCAAGTAGGACTGGTGAACGGCGGGGAAGGTGCCGCTCCGATTCACCTAAAGGGTTCGCGAACCTTCACTGGGACTATCAATCTCGGCCCCACCGTGAACATCGGCTACAGCACAGGTACAGAGGTTGAACAGGAGGTCAATGTTCCGTCGGGGCAGATTCTTTATCTCTGGCCGCGGCTTAAGATCACCGAGACTCAATACCTTTATACACCAAGCATTTTAGGAAGGCTCGTCGGTCAACAGCCTTATTTCAAGACGGAATACGACGTCAAGGTGCAATACACGCAAGCGCAGCCCCAGTCCCCCGATGATCCACCTACACCTCCTCCCGAACCGCCTGCTAAGGTGCAGTGAGCATAACGGTCTATCGCAGCCTGCGCTTACTGAACGCTCCGCGACGGGAGTCTGACATTGCGGGTTCTTCTTTCCCAGGATTCTCTCGAAGACTGTTGAGTCACCACAAGGACGGGGGTTTTGAAGATCGAGAGATGGCTACGTCATCGACTCCTTCCGGGTATAGATAGGCTCGACCTTCATTGCCCAGCGGTCAATACGATGCCAGACATGAATGGCACAAGGATAGCTCAAGTCCCTGAGGGACAAAGATTTGTGTCTCATTCATCAACGAGTGCTATTTTATCTTCTCGTATGGTATGATCCCCCGTTCGATCAGGGCCTTGGCCTTCTTGCGAGTCATCCGCAGCAGCGGATGCGGCTTCGGCCGCCGCTTCACCGCACGCGGTTCGTAGCGGTCCGGTCGGTCCCCCACGCGCTTCTTGCCGATCAACATCACCAGCCGCGGCAAGTCCGATGCGATCCGCTCCGCGTCGTACAGATGCGACGCCTCGAAGTTCCTCACCGTGTGCAACGACCCCTTGAAACTCAGCCGACGCGGCTCGATACCCTCCGCCCGCGCCGCCTCGGCCATCACGCCGCGGATCAGGTTGTACGCCAGCAGGTGCGCCGCCACCTCCTTCCTCACCATCTCCGGGCTCCGCGTCCGCAGGATATCCATATGCATATCCGACTTGAGCGTCCGCAGGTCCAGCTCGCTGTACCAGCCACAATGCCTCCCTTGTCACACGTTGTATCGGCCCGTCCCCGTGGCCTCCGCGGCCGGGGGAGAGGCCGATGGGCTCAAGATCCGGTCTCACCTCGGGGTGGTCAACTCCGTCGGGTACGTCTCGTCCGGCCAGGTCCGCCGATAGGCGCGGAGACGGCGGAGCCGGTCGAGCTCCTCGGCGTCCGCCCACAGGATCCACCGGCCCCCCGCGCCGGGCGACTTCCGGCCGCGGATCCAGCCGCGGCGGACCCAGCTATGGACCGTCGGCTGGGGCACCCCCAGCTCCTGGCACAGGTCGCCCAGCCACCACTCATTCTCCCCGCGCGGGTCATCTCCGGTCACTTCCTCGGGGCGGACCCAGGACGGACCCGACGTGAGAGCAGTTGCCGGACCATGGCCTCGTTGTACGTCTCGCGCCGTTTCGGCGGGCGGAACCCCTCCCGGTTCAGCGACTCGGCGATCTCTCCGGCCGTCCTCCCGGCGCCGTGCAACTCGGCCGCCCGGCTCATCAGCTCTGCGCAGTTCCGCAACTGCTCGATGCCCTCACAGGGCGGCGGACCTCGTGGTGGCTCACGAACCCGCCGGCCCAGTGGATCGCCACGTCCACCCACTCCGTCTCCCCCTGGATCGCGACCACCACCCGCTCGACCAGGTGCCGCACCACCTCCTGGCGGTCCTGCACCGTCGTCGTCGCCGCCCGCCACAGCGCCGGGATGTCGCCGGCCAATGACTCGATCATCTTCACATCCGAACTCGTCAACTCGGCGGGCCGCCCGTGGAGGAACCGATCGTACTCGTCCTCGACCTGGCGCTGTGCCAGCAGCGCCTGCTCCCACCGCCGCTCCAGCTCGCGCACCACCAGCCGGTTCTCCGGCTCGGCCGCGTGGTACTGCCGAGCCGCCCGCTCCGCGTCGTGGCGCGCCCGCTCCAGCCGCTGCTCCCAGTGGCGGGCCAACCGGGCCCGCTCCCGCTCGGCGTCGGCCACGGCGCGGATGCTCAGCTCCAGCGCCGCCGGCTCCATCGCCCGCAACATCTGCCCGGCCACCAGCTCGTCCAGGGCGCCGCCCGCGAGGCTCTGGCACCGCGGCTCGGCATAGTCCAGGGCGCCGCGCTGGCATTGGTAGCGGAGGCCGTGCTCCTTGGTGGTGTAAGCCACCAGCATCCGCCGCCCGCACCGACCGCAGATCACCAGCCCGGCCAGGAGCGAGTCCCCCCGCGGGCCGCCCTCATGGCGCCGGCGCGGGCGCTGTTCTGCCCCAGCCGCTGGAGGTTCGCCTCGTAGCGCTCCCACGTGATGTAGCCGGGCAGATGATCGGGGAGCAAGACCTCCCACTGATCCATCGGGACGACCACGCGGCCGGTCGCGGGCCGCCCGGGGACCTTCCGCCGCGGGTCGGTGGGCCTCCGGCCGCGGCTGTAGGCCCCGGCGTAGATCGGATGGTGCAAGAGGAAGTTCAGCGTCGTCCGGTTGGGCGCCGCCACTCCAGCTCGCCCTTGTGTGGCCCGAAGTGCGGTCGGAACCCCAGGCGGATGCCGTGGCGGACGAGATACCGCAGCAGCCCCGAGACGGTCCCCAGCTCGTCGAACACGTCGAAGATCAGCCGGACGACGTCGCGGGCCTGTTCGTCGGGGTCGAGCATCAGCCCGCCGCCGGGGACCCGGGCGTAGCCGATCGGGGCGTGGTTATACAGCTCGCCGCGGCGGGCCTTGTTCCGCGCCCCGGCCAGCATCCGGCCGCGGAGGATGTGCAGCTCCGCCTCGCTCATGATCCCGGAGAGCCCCAGCAGGAGGCGGTCGTTGTGGTCGGTCGGGTCGTAGAGCCCGTTCTGGTCGGCCAGTAACGTGTGGAAGATGCCGCACACTTCGATCAGTTGATGCCAATCCCGACACGAGCGGGCCAGCCGGCTCAGCTCGATCCCGAGGATGATCCCGACATGGTCGAGCGCCACCTCGGCCAGCAGCCACTGGAAGCCCGGCCGGCCGGCGACGGTCCTGCCGCTGCGGCCCTGGTCCTCGTCGATGACGATCACGCGGTCCGCCGGCCAACCCAGTTCGGTGGCGCGGCGGCGGAGGTCGTACTGCAGGTCGGCCGACTCGCGGTGCTCATGGACTTGCTGGGGGCTCGACTGGCGGACGTAGACGACCGCCAGCCGCTGATGGTGCCGGGCCTGGATCTTGCCCAGGCCCCAGACGATGGGGCCGACCGTCGGGCGCGGCTCCGGGGTGCACGAACGGCTGGCGCGGGCGTCGATCTCATCGGTCCTCATGCGCCACCTCCGGCCCGTCCGGGGGCGGTCGCAGGGCCCGTGTCACCATCCGGCCGAGGGCCGTGATCGCCTCGTGTCGGGCCGTCTCCGGCAGCTCCTTCCAGAGGCGGTCGAGGCGCACGCGGCGCGTCAGGCCGCCCGGGGGCGGGGGGGGACTGGTCGCTCGTTGTCGCTTCGCATGGCAACGGCCCTCCGGTGTCTCGACGGCGCCCCTGGCACCAGCGGGCCAGGCGTATCAGCGCCGCCACGCTCACTATGGGACGATCGGGCGGACGGATACAAGCCGCATCTTGGGATGTCGTCTGCCTGGCAGACTTCCGCGTGCCACCGCCGCCGGAACAGCGCCGCCAGCTCCTCGATCGGGTACTCCTTCGCATCCAGCAGCGTCGTGGCGATCACCAGCTGACGCACCCGCTTGGTCTTGTCGGTTATCCTCACGCGGACCTCGCGGATCGGTAGCCACTTCGGCATCGCCTCGTATTCCTCCCGGCTCATCCAGGCGGGGATCTGCTCGGGCCTCCTCCACACGGCGACGTGATCGTCCCGGCCCAGCCGCTGCCCGCACCGGAAGTCGGACCGTCGGCGCTGATGCAGCCGCATCACCACGTTCAACGCCCCGCGCCTTCAACGTCGCGATCGCCCAGTAGGAGCAGAAGAGTCGGTCGGCCAGCACGATGTCGCCGGGGCGGAATTCGTCAATGACCATGCGCAGCAGCGCCAGCTCGCCGGTCTGCTTGCCACGATAGGGGCCGAGCGCGGCATCGAGGACCGTGCCGACGGCCAGGCTGAAGACGACCACCAGCCGCGCGATCGGGAAGCCCAGCCCGGGGGCCTGGCTCCTCGGCTGGGGGTACTCCTCCTGGTTGCGCCGCGTGTCGGGCATGGACACGGTCGAGCCGTCGATGATCTTGACCGGGCGGAGATGGAAGAGCCAGGAGGGATCGGCCTTGTCGTGGATCGCTCGTCCGGTGCGGCGGACCAGGTCCCAGAAGACGCCCTCGGGCAAGCGGTCTCGGGCCTCGCAGTAGCTGGCGGTCGCGGGCGAGACCGGCGGGAGCCCGCGGTCGTGGCGGAACTTCTGGAATCGGTTGACGGCATCGTCGCAGGAGTGGTCGTCGGAGAGGACCTGCGAGAGGAACAAGCTCAGGGTGATCCAGGGGAGGTAGATCCGCTCCCTCCAGTGATGGCCCAGGGCGCGGCAGGCGGCCTCGACGCGGAAGCGGGAGAGGAGGGCCAGGAAGGGGAGCCCCTGGTGGGAAGCGAGCTGTTCGCGGGTGGAGACGAATTGGTCACGGGGGTCCGTTGCGGTAGACTGCGCCATGGTGGCCTCCTTGGTGCGGCGACTGGCGGGGAGTTGATAACCGCGAGTCTACCCACCAAGGGGGCCGCTCAGCATCCCCGAGGCGTCGTGGCGCAAGTCGGACGCCCCCGGATGCTTACGTTATCCTTGTGCCATTCATGCCAGACATATATTTGGCGTGGTGGGCAGATACCAACACGTGGGGCACATCAATACTGAGATTTCAGCGGCCTCTCCTCGCTGTGTCGCCTGCGGCCGCTGTGTCGGCTGCGGCCGTCGCATTTCCGTTGTGAAAGAATGCCAGCGTTGGCGGATGCGAAAACAACTCGGAGAATCAAAAGGCAAAGATGGACGCTATCACATGGGTTCGTCCTGCTCCCCGCTCCACTCCCACGCTTCATCCTTCCTCCAAGTCAATCGCGCTGGCGGCGAGATGCGGACCAATCATTGCGCTTCTCGCAGGTCTGGGCGTCTTGTTATGGTTCTACGGCCAAGGCCAACGGAGTGTCGTGGGTAAGAGGAGCTACGTTGCCTTCGGTGAACCCGGGAAATGGGGTACTCCTAATACTAACAAGCATTCAATGCCAGTGTGCGTCTTCGGAGACGTTCGCTTGCAGGGTTGGATCAAGGCCCCAGGAGAGACACCACTGCGGTATGTGTTGACAACAGATTCCTGGAATCAGGACATACGAGTTCCTCCTAATCAGATTTTATGGCTCTGGCCGAAGTTCGAAGTGACCATTGTCGAGGAAACTCGCGAGCCTAGTCTCCTTGGCAGGGCGCTCGGCCGCTCTACCAAGTCAGAATTGCGGTTCACTTACAGACTGCTCCAGCTCTATGCCAAACCGAGCCCCTATGGGTCGTCGCCGATCGCTCCCGCCACCAGCAGAGGACAGGACAGCCATGTGCGACGCGAGGGGGGCCGTCCTGGTTAGCGGCTTTTTGGGAACGGACCAGTATGGCACTCACTCAGACGGCCGAGATGGGATCAAAGTTTGTTAGTTGTTTGCCTGAACTGTTGAACGGATCGCGGCAAGCCCTTCGGCGGACGAATCATGAGCCGTGATACTCGTAGCGGCCTCACCTCGATCATCGTCCCTTGCTGCAATCAGCGGGCGTTCACGCAGCTTTGCCTCCGGGCCCTGTTCCGGCACACCCGGCCGGACTGGGAGCTGATCGTCGTCGACAACGGATCGACCGACGGCACCGGGGCCTACCTCGAGGGCGTCCGCGACGCGGCGGCGGTGCCGGTCACCTTGATCGCCAACCGGGAGAACCTCGAGTTTCCCCGGGCGGTCAACCAGGGGCTCCGCGAGGCACGCGGCGAGTTCCTCGTGCTGCTGAATAACGACGCGGTGGTCACCGACGGGTGGCTCGATCAGCTCATCGCGCTGGCCTCGATGCGGATGCCGGCCGCGGTACAGGGGGCCGGGGGATCGGGATCGTGGGACGCGGAACGCACGGAAGGGGCCGATGGAGGCGAGGCCGTGGGCGATGCTGTCCCTCACGGAAGAAGGGGACAGGCACCCGGCCTGGTGTCTTCGGGGGTGGTGCCTGACGTCGGCGGGGCCGGGAGCCAGTCCCCGTTTTCCTTTGCCCCGCCTTCGAGCGACGGGGCGGGGAGCCAGTCCGCTTCGTCCTCCGTGTCGCCCGGCGGCGGCGGGCCGGTCGGGCTGGTCGGGCCGATGTCGAACTACGCGGCGCCGCCGCAACTGGTCGAGGACGTGCCCTATCGCGACCTGGACGAGATGCACGCCTTCGCCGGGCGGTGGCGCGAGCGGCATCGCGGGCAGTGGTTCACCGCGCCCAAGCTATCCGGGTTCTGCCTGCTGATCCGCCGGGCCGTGTATGAGGCCGTCGGCGGGCTGGACGAGCGGTTCGGGATCGGCTTCTTCGACGACGACGACCTGGCCGTGCGGGCCCGGCGGGCGGGGTTCGAGCTGGCCGTGGCCAGGGACCTGTTCGTCCACCACTTCGGCAGCCGGACGTTCGTCGGCAACGGGATCGACGCCGGGCGGCTGCTCGAGGAGAACGCGCGGCGGTTCGAAGAGAAGTGGGGGGACGCGGCACCGGCCGGCCGGCGGGTCGCGCTGTCGCCGTGGGGGGCCGGCGGGCCGGGGCTCGCGGGGGGTGATGGCGTCCCTCACGGAGAACGGGGACAGGGACCCGGCC
Source organism: uncultured Planctomycetota bacterium (assembly GCA_963771445.1). Classification (GTDB taxonomy): domain Bacteria; phylum Planctomycetota; class Planctomycetia; order Isosphaerales; family Isosphaeraceae; genus JAKAUH01. Next base: position 1,490,094 of record CAVYTQ010000014.1, read on the forward strand.
TGGTGTCGGCGGGGGCGGAGACTGCGATCGATGGGGCCGGGAGCCAGTCCCCTTTTACCTTTGCCCCACCGTTGGACGTTGCCAGCGGAGGCCACTCTCGCGGAGAAAGGGGACTGGCACCCGGCCTGGTGTCGGCGGGGGCGGCGACTGCGGGCGACGGGGCCGGGAGCCGGTCCCCGTTCTCCTTCGCCCCCGCGCGGGCCGGGGCGGCGTGCTGGGTCAGCCTGACGATGATCGTACGCGACGAGGAAAAGAACCTGCCGCGGTGTTTGGCGTCGGTGCGGGGGGTCTTCGACGAGGTCGTCGTGGTGGATACCGGCAGCGTCGACCGTACCCGCGAGATCGCCCGCGAGTTCGGGGCGCGGGTGGTCGAGTTCGCCTGGGTCGACGACTTCGCCACGGCGCGGAACGCGGCGCTCGACGCGGCCACGGGCGATTATGCCTTCTGGCTCGATGGCGATGACGTCGTCGAGCCGGCCCAGCGGGAAAAGCTGGTGGCGCTGCTCGATGGGCTTCGCGCGGGAGACGACGCGGGGTACGTGGTGAAGTGTGCCTGCGACCCGGGGCAGGACGGCAGCGGCGGCCAGACCGTCGTCGATCACGTCCGCCTGTTCCCGCTCCGGCCCGACGTGCGGTGGACCTATCGCGTCCACGAGCAGATCCTGCCGGCACTGCGGCGGGCGGGCATCCCGGTGCGGTGGACCGACCTGGTCGTCCGCCACACCGGGTATGCCGACGTCGCGCTGCGCGAGCGGAAGCTCGAGCGGGATGCCCGCATCCTCGAGGCCGAGCTGCGCGAGCGGCCGGATGAGCCGTTCGTCCTGTTCAACCTGGGCTCGATCGCCATCGAGCGGCGCGACTGGCCGGGTGCGCTGGGATACCTGCGGCGGAGCCTGCGGGCCTCGGTGCCGGGCGACTCGATCACGCGGAAGCTGTTCGCGCTGATCGCGCGGGCGCACCAGATGATGGACGACCCCGAAGCCGCGATCGCGGCGTGCGACGAGGGCCTGGCGCTGGACCCGCAGGACGCCGAGCTGCTGTTCCGCAAGGCGATCGTGCACCGGCGGCGAGGCGAACCGGCCGAGGCGGAGGCGTGCTGGCGGCGGATCCTCACGCTGCGTCGTCCCGAGCGGTTCGCCAGCGTGGACATGGGGATCTACGGGCACCTGACGCGGCGGAACCTCGCCGCGCTGGCGGCCGCGCGGGGCGATCGCGAGGAGGAACTCCGCCTGTGGCGTGCGGTGCTGGCCGAATGCCCCGGCGACCGCGAGGCCGAGGCACGGCTGCGGCGGGTCGCCGACGTCGGGGCGAGCGTGTAGGCGAGCCCTCCGGCGGACCTGCTGTGCGTTGCAGATCTCGGAGGAAGCGGTCAGCGTCCTCGTTGCTTGAGCGTTCACGGGATGGAGGACCGCGGGACGACGAGGGACAGGAAGCGGGACAGGGACAGGAAGCGGGACAGGTCCGGGGACAGGAAGCGGGACAGGTCCGGGGGACAGGAAGCGGGACACGTGTTGGTGGCAAGTCCTGGCCGACTGTCATTGCGACACGGAGGGGCCCCGCCTTCCACCGATCTGTCAACTCGCTCGCTGGCGATCTTCGCCGATTTGGGACAATCCCCGATGTGGGAAGTGCGGATTCCGGGATGGGGGAACCGGAATCCGCACGCTGCCTGGGGTTGGGTCAGATTGTTGAACGGCCCGCCGTCGAGCCGGGAGGCCGGCGAGGCGACGGTCACCGCGACCTCGGCCGGGGCCGAGCCGTTACCGTTTCCGTTGCCGTTGTGCGACGCCATCGCCACGTTCCCGTTGTTGACGGCCTGCTGGATCGACTCCATTGCCTGGCGGGTCACCTGCTCCGAGAAGCCCCGGATGATGCCCGACTCGCCGGGATGTTCGGCGATCTGGAAACCGGATTTCTCGGCGACCAGCAGGCTGAGCAAGAGGCCCATGAGTCCGCTGCCGACGGACGCGCCGCCCGCCGCCGCGAGCGAGCCGTCGCCGGCCCCGCCGGTCACGCCGGCCCCCCCGGCGATGAAGACCCGCTCGGGGACCAGGGGCTGCGTGCAGTTCGCCAGGTTCTGTGCCACCACCGAGAGAGCGTACAAGCGAGGGTCCGAGAATGACTCGATCTTCTGGAGCAGGACCGACGCCTCGGAGAGCCCTTCCTGGAGGATGCGGGCACCTTCGCCGCGACCGGCGAGGATCCGCTCCTGGCTCTGAGCCTGTGCCGTCACGACGACCTGCTCGGCCTGCTTGCGCGCCCGGACCAGTTGGGCCTCGGCCTCGTTCTCGGCGATGCGCACATTCACCAGCGAGTTGGTCAGCTCGGTCTGCATCTGCGCCTGCGCCTGCGCCTCGTGCAGCACCCGCAACCGGTCGGCGGCCGTCACCTGCTTGGCGTAGGTCTCCACCTGCTCGAGCGAGAGCTGCCGCAGTCGCAACTGTTCGAGCAAGGTCTCGATCTTGTCGCCCGCCTGCGCCGTGTCGGGCTTGCCGATCAGGACGTCAACGCACTCGATGTCGAAGTTGCGGAACTTCCGGCCCAGCTCGCCAGCGGCCTCGTGCTGGATCTCGTCGCGCTCCTGCAGCAGCCCGAGCATGGTCCGCTTGTGTGCGATGTCGCGGAAGTAGGCGCTGAGCATCGGGTCGAGCGTCTGCGTGATCAGCTTCTTGACGTCGCCGAACCGCTGGATGACGTTCGGTGCCTTCTGGTAGTCGATGTGGACGACGACCGAGAGCGGGAGGGTCGGCTCATAGGCGTCCTTGGTGACCAGTTCGATCGAGCGCAGGCTCTCGTCGTATCGGTGGGTCTCGGTGCGGCCGGTGACCCAGTGCAGGACGAAGTTGGTGGTCGGCACCAGCACGATGTTGCCCGCGTAGGTGTTGAAGGCGTACTTGCCCGGCCCTAGCGGCTTCTCCTGCACCCCTCGCTCGCCTTCGGTGACCCGCTCGCCGTGGCGGAACGCCTGGCCCGAGACGTCTTGCCCGCTCCGGCCGTAGTAGCTGACCACCACGCCCACGTGCCCGATCGGGACGATGGTCTTGGGGATCGACTCGATAGAGGCGAACCACCGGTTGATGAAATAGGTGCCGTCGGTCAGCGGGACGAACTGCAGGCCCCGCCGGCCCCCGGCGCGAAGGAACGCCTCGGGGTCCTGGTAGTTGTTGTGGAAGTCCTTCTCGTTCCGGTCGCAGCCGACGGCCGGGGCGATGATCTCGCCCGGCGGCAGCGACGGTCCATCATGAATGGTGACGATCCCGATGCTATCGACCATGATCGTCTTGCCCGGCAGGAACGGGTCGGGCGCCTCGACCGGCCCGCCGATGATCACGGGGTCGAACGCGTCGATCTCGCTCAGCTCGTTCTGCCAGCCGACCAGGGTCTTGAGCTCGCGTGCCCCGCCGACCTCGAGTCGGTAGACGACCTCCTCGGTGATCACGGTGAAGAGCGCGAGATTGATCGCGTAGACGCCTTCCCTCAGCATCGCCCGCTGCCGGCCCCGCTGGCCGACGAGGGGCTCATGCTCAGGGCTGGTCGCGGCGCCGCCGAGGAACTTCCGCGCATCCTGGAAATGGTTGCACGCGACGATCTGCCCCAGGGTCTGGCTGGGCTGGAGCGCCTCGCCGTCGCGGGCGTAGACGTAGCCGATCTTGCCTTGCGGCACGGCGACCAGCGGGAGCCGGTGAATCCGATACTGCCACCGCCAGAGGCCGAAATGCAGGCCGCCGCGCAGCACCTCGGCCTGGAAGCCCGCCTCGCCGTTCAGCGCGAGGATTCGCCCCTCGGGTACCGAACCTCTCATCGACCAGAGTTTCTCGACCACACCGACCCGCGTATTGGCGATGAAGCGCAGTCCCGCCAGCTCGGTGGTGAGCAGGACCAGGAGCACCAACCCCACCAGCCAGACCAGCCCGCTGGGTACGTCCGCCAGCACCGCAAGCAGGGTTGTCGGCAGGATTTCGGCAGTCGTCGCCCGGAAGATGGCCAGTTGCTCAAACCATGGCGCGAACACAGTAGTTACCTCGACGAACGAATTCGTGGCGGCTGCTCGAGCCGGTCCGTCCCGGGGGGAAGTGACAGCCGCGCACAGTTCAACCGGATCGGTCGGGTCTTCGGAGTCGTTCGAGCTCCGAGAGTTGACGGATATTCGCCGCGGGGCGGAAATATTGGTCGAAATCGGTCGCACGGCGACGTGCATTTCCCCACCGAACGCAGGTGGAGCGCCCTGGCCGGGGTCGTTACCGGGCGGGGACGCTGGTGCACGGCGTCTTGCGGTCGATCCGCTTGAGCAGGCCCGTCAGCACGCGGCCTGGGCCGATCTCATAAAAGGTGTCGAAGCCGTCGGCGAGCATCCGCCGCATCGAGTCTTCCCACCGGACGCCCTGGAGAACCTGGGCCACCAGCGTCTGGCGGATATCGTCCGGATCGGAGTGCGGGGATGCGTCGACGTTGGAATAGACCGGGATCCGGGGCGCCGACATCGGCGTCGCGGCGAGGACCTCGGCGAGCTGCTGGTCGGCCGGCTTCATCAGGTCGGAGTGGAACGCCCCGGCGACGGCGAGCGGGACGACCTTCATGGCTTTCAGCTCGGTGGCGATCGGCTCGACCGCGTCGAGTGCGGCCTTCTCGCCCGAGACCACGATATTGCCCGGACCCAGCAGGTTCGCCTTCCAGAGCCGGCCGGTCGGCGCGACCCGGCGGCACAGCTCGTTCGACGGCGGATTCATCGAGGCCCAGGATGCTGGTCATGCCGCTCGGGGTGGCGACGGCCGCGGCCTGCATCGCCTGGCCGCGGCGGCGGACGAGCCGCAGACCCGACTCGAAATCGAGTGCCCCGGCGAACGCCAGGGCCGTGTATTCGCCCAGGCTCAGCCCCGCGGCTCCCTCGCAGCTCGCGACGAGATCGGGGTTGGTGACCTTGAGACTTTCGAGTGCCGCCAGGCTGGCGACGAAGATCGCGGGCTGGCTCACGTCCGTCGCCTCGAGGGCCTCGGCCGGGCCTTCGATGCAGAGCTGGCGAAGGTCGATGCCGAGGAGCTCGCCGGCGCGGTCGAAGAGCTCGCGGACCGCCGGCAGCTCGGCGTCGAGCTCGCGGCACATCCCCACCGTCTGGGCTCCCTGGCCGGGGAACAGGAAGGCGATTTTGGGCATCGGTTTTCTCCTTCGTGGGTAGTGGTCAGTGGTCGGCGAGGACGCTCTTCGGACCTGGTAGGGGTCTTGGCCGGCGGCAGGAGGCCGGTGTGCCGGCGCCGAGCTGCTCGACGATCCGGTCGCGGAGCCGCTCGGAGGCCATGGTGCCGGCGACACGCAGGGCGTTCTTGATCGCGCGGGAGCCCGAGGCGCCATGGCAGATGATGCAGGCGCCGCGGATGCCGAGCAGCGGGGCGCCGCCGAACTCCTCGTACTCGAATCGCGCCTTGAGCCGCTTGAGGCTCGCGGCGATCTTCTGGCCGCCGTCGCCGGGCAGGTCTCGGGCATCAGCCGGGCCAGCTCGGCCTTCAGCTCGGAGAACAGGAACTCGACGGCACCTTCGCCGGCCTTCAGCAGGACATTGCCGACGAACCCGTCGCAGATGACCACCCGGACGTCGCCCTTCGTAGATGTCGCGGCCCTCGACGTTGCCGACGAATCGGGAGGCCCAGGGGCTGGACTGGTAGGTCTCGAAGGTCGACCGGGTCAGCTCGTTGCCCTTCTCGTCCTCGGTGCCGACGTTCATGAGGCCGATGCGGGCCTCGGTGACGCCCAGGATCTCCTCGGCGTAGATCGCGCCCATGATGCCGTACTGATAGAGGTCCTCGGCCTTGGCGTTCATGTTGGCGCCGACGTCGATGATGACGATCGGGCCCTTGTGCGACGGGAAGATCGCGGCGATGCCCGGCCGGCGGACGCCCGGCAGGAACATCTTGGCGTTGAACAGCGCCGAGGCGACCATGGCGCCGGTGTTGCCGGCGGAGACCACGGCGTCGACCTCGCCGGTGGCCATCAGTCCCCAGCATCGGGAGATCGAGTTGTCCCGCTTCTTGCGCAGGGCCTCGACCGGCTTGTCTTCCATGCCGATGACCTGGCTGGCGTGGACGATCGGCATCCGGTCGCGCGGGGCGGACGGTGCCTTGGCCAGCTCGGCCTCGATCCGGGCCTGGTCGCCGACGAGGACCACCGTGAGGTCGGGCAGGTCGGCCGCCGCCTCGCAGGCTCCCGCGACGATCGGAGCCGGGGCGAAATCCCCCCCCATCGCGTCCAAGGCCACGCGCATCGCACCACCCCCAGCTCTCGATGTCTGCATCCGATGTGCAGCCGGTATGAATGTTCAGGCAAAATGATGTCGGGATGCCGGAAAGCGGGGCATCGCTCCCGTTTCCGCATCCCGATGGGCGCGGCCCGGCCGACAGGGCCCGGATCGATCGACCCTCATCGTAGGAGGCGCCGCGCAGGCATGTCAAGCGGCGTGTGGCCTATCTCCGCGCGGCCCGGGCGATACGTTGCGGCCCAGGTGCGGTCGGCGGGCTTCTTCACCGTGGTCGGAGGGACGCTGTAGTCAACAAGGTCGGCATACGGCCCCGCTCGATAGGCGGTGGCGAAGACCCGGGCAAGATTGAGGATCACGTCCGCGTCCGGAGGGGCCAGCGGGATCGGGACCGCCGGGAGCGGGTCGTCGGATGCGTCCAGGCGTAGACGTTCGATTCCGGCCGTTCTTCCGCAGCGGACGACCAGGGCGTAATAGTCGCCAGCCGGCAGGGGACTCCCCATCGGCAGCCGGGTGCCACGCAGAAGGAGGTCGAGCTCGACGAGGTGGATCTTCTGGTCGATCCGCTTGCGCCGCTTGGCGAGATACTTGGCGTGTCCGGCCCCCGTCTTGTTCGTCGGCGAGAGGACCTCGATGGCCGCGATCACCTGCCGCTTCCTGCCGCGCTGGACCTCGATCCACGCGTCGCGGACCTCGATGTGCCGGCTAGGCAACGGCACTTTCACGGGCAGGAGCGTCGTCGTCCCGCCCTGGGCCGTCTCGCGAGCCTTCGCTCCACCGACCGCTCGCCTGCCGCCCACGACCGTGACATCCGGTAGGCACGCGCTTCTGTCCACGAACCGGCATCTCCACGAGCCGAAGCCGCTCGCCGAGCTGCGCCACATAACCGGAGGGTAAGTCATCGTTGATCGCGTCGCAGGCGTACGTCAGGAAGCGCGTGTGAAAGTCCTGCCAGTAGTCCTGCGCTTCGATGTACGGATCGATGCCAGGGAACGGGCTGGACATAGTCGTGTCGCTCCAGACTCGAGGGGTTTGAATGAATGGACTTTGCCCGCGGCGGGCTATCGCCGCGCCGCCCGGGCCGTTCGTTGCGCCCAGGTGCGATCGGCGGGGGTCTTCAGGGTATTCGGCGGTTCGGTGTAGTCGACGTCGCGGACCTCAATCCTTAGCGTGGGCAGCGAGATCCTGACGGGTTCGAGCGTCACCGTCCCGGTCCTGGCCGCGGCCTGGTCCGAACGGCGATTCGACCTCGCCGGGACGGCCGACCAGTACATCCGGCACGACGACCCGGTCGCCTTCCCCGCCCACATCCACCAGAAGGAGGTGTTCGCCGAGCTCGGCCAGATACGGTTCCGGTAGGAGGTCGTTCAAGGCATCACGGCAATAGGTCACGAACCCCGCGTGGAATCCCTCCCACAGCCCCTGAGACTCGATGTAAGGGTCGACGCCTGGGAACGGGCTGACCATGGGTGGATCTTCTCCTGCGCCGCGAGTCCATGCCGCGCGGCGGGACCGGGATTCTATCAGGCGGTGAGGCTTCGCGTCGATTTGCAGCAGGATCAGCCCGAAACGTCAGGCGCACTCGGCCCTCGACCGCTGGCCCCGGCGGCGGATCGGTCCCAGCTCGACGCGGCAGAGGGCATCGGGGTGCAGGTGGGCCCGCGCGGCCTTGCGGACCTGTTGCGCGAGTCACGGCGGCGATCCGGTCGGGCCAGTGGCGCGGCTCGTCGAGCGGGCGGCCCCAGCGCTCCAGGTCCAGGAGCCGCTCGGCACGCTGCTCGACGCCCTGATAGTCGAAGACCCAGGCGCCCGGCGAGGTAGCGGCGGGCGCGCTCGACCTCCTCGTCCGAGAACGCGCCGGAACGCATCGCCCGGACCTGGTCGATGATCGTGGCGACGACCCGGTCGGCCTCGTCGGGCATCGTCCCGGCATAGACGCGGAACATGCCCGGCAGGATGTCGGCCGAGTCGGTGATTCCGCCTCCGATGGCGTAGACCAGGCCCATCTCGTCGCGGACGATCCGGCCCAGGCGGTCGCTGAATCCCGGCCCGCTGCCGAAGATGTGGTCGAGTACCAGGAGCGGCTCGTAGTCGGGGTGGTTCCGGGCGACGCCCACGTGGCCGAGCAGCAGATGGACCTGGTCGCCGGTGCTGGATGCGGCGGATCCTTCGCACGCGAGCGCGGCCGGCGGCGGCGACCGGCGGCAGGGGGGGCCGGCCCGCGCGCGCCGCGGCCATCCGCCGAAGCCCGCGGTCACCAGCCGCGAGAGCCGACGCGGATCGAAGTCGCCGGCGACCGCGAGGATCGTTCCCTCGGGCACGAAGTGGAGACTGCGATGATGCTCAGAACGTCCTCCCGCGTGAGCCGCGCCAGGTCCCGGACGGCCGCCGCGAGGGTCGCGGCCCATCGGGTGTGCGCCATAGACCAGCGCCGCGGAAGCTCAGCTCGGCGCGGAACGCCGGGTCGTCCAGGTCGCCTCGCAGCTCGGCGGCCATCCGCCGCGAGATCCGGGCGATCGCCTCGTCGGGGAACGCCGGGCGCTGCACCAGCTCGGCCAGCAGCTCCAGCGACGGCGCCAGGTCCTCGGCCCGGATGCGGATCGAGGCCCCGGTCGCGCCCGACCTCGAGCGAGCCCCCCGACGTCCTCGATCGCCCGCGCGATCGACTCGGCGTCGCGCTCGGTCGTCCCCTCCTCCAGCAGCCGGCCTGTCAGCGCCGCCAGGCCCGGGGTCGCCTCGCGGATGATGCCGGCGTCGCAATACAGCTCGATCGCGACGACCCCCGTCCCCGGCCGCCGCGCCAAGACGCAGGCGCAGCCCGTTCTCCAGCACCCCACGCCTCGGGCGATAATCCGAGAGCCGCGAGACTCCAGCAAACGGCGACAGGACCGCCGGGGTCGCGATCGGGTCCGGAACCGGCGTCGGATCGACCGCATCGATGAGGATCGGTGCCGGCCGGGCACGCGACGCCGTCCCCCGGCCTCGCCGACGGCCGTTTCCAGCGCGACGGCGGCCGGCTGCCTCAGAGACGCCCCTCGGCTCGATCCAGCCGGCGGTGAGGCCCTGCTCGTCCAGATACTCGGCCGCCACGCGGCGGATCTCGCGGGCGGTCACGTCGATGGCCGCCCGATGCTCGGCCGGCCAGGTCCGCCAGTCGCCCCAGAGCGCCGCGTGGCCGAGGCCCGAGGCCAGCGCCGCCCAGGTCGTCGCGCTCCCACCGCCAGGCCGACTCGAGCCGGCACCGCGAGACGGGCCAGCTCGTCCGGGCGTCGGACCGTCCTCGGCCAGCCGCTCAAGCTCGGCGAGGATCGCGACGCTCGATCGCGCGCGGGCGCGAGCGGCCGAGTCGGAGTCGAGCGGGATCAGGAACTGCCCGCCCGCGCTGGGCCGTCGCGTGCGCCGCCTCGACCCAGGTCGCCAGCCGACGTGCTCTCGACGAGCGAGTGCCAGAGCCGGGACCGTCGGCCGCTGGTGAGCACGTCCGAGAGGACGTCGAGCGCGGCGACGTCGCGGTGCCCTCGCGGCACGGTGCGCCAGCCCAGGAGCCCCCGCGCGACGCCGTCGGGCTCGACCAGCACGAAGTCGCGCCGACCCGCCTGGCGGGGCTCGTCGATCCCCGGCCGCGATCGCGCCGATCGGCCCGAGGCGCGTCGCCGAACGTCGCCGCGATCCGGTCGAGGGCCCGGTCCGGGTCCACATCGCCCACCACCACGAGCACCGCGCCATCGGGCCGGTAATGGCGTCGATAGAAGGATCCGTCAGGTCCTCGACGCCGATCCGCGCGGCGTCCTCCGGCCAGCCGAGGATCGGGTTGCGGTAGGGGTGGCGCAGGTACGTGACGGCGAGGTGGTCCTGGTCGAGCCGTCCCTGCGGCGAGCCGAGCTCGCGCGCCCGCTCCTCGCCGATGACCCGGCGCTCGAGCTCGACCTCGGCGGGGTGGAACCGGGCGTGGCACATCCGGTCGGCCTCGATCGCCAGGGCCTGCTCCCAACCCTCGGCCGGGAAGGTGAACCAGTAGTGCGTGCTGTCCTCGCCGGTCTCGGCGTTGCAATGGCCGCCGGCCGCCGTGACCATCCGGTCGATCTGCCCCTTGGGGAATCGCTCCGTCCCCTTGAACAGCATGTGCTCGACGAAATGCGCCAGACCCGAGAGGCCGGGAGGCTCGTTGAACGACCCGACAGGATAATACAGGTCGACCACCACGACGGGCGTCCCGCGCCGCGGGAGCACCAGGGCCGTGAGCCCGTTGTCCAGCCGACGCTCGACGACCGGCAGGTCGGCCGCAATTCCAGGCGAGAGGCGGGGGGGAAGTCGTCTGGCCATGTGTGCCCCTCGCGATCTGGGTCTTCAAATGCCACCGGGCCAAGATCTGAGGAGCTGCGGTCACGATGGGCGGGACGAAGGCGCGATCCCACGTGAGAAACCCCATATGCTGACCGCGGTCAACCCGTTCGAGATTATATCATGGTGCGACGGACAACAACCGGCTCAACGGGATTCAGGAGTCCACGCCCATTCGAGTCTGCCGTTGATCCGACACCCTCTTCGTCCACCGGTGTACGTCAGTCGATTTTCCGAGGTTGCTCTTGAACGTGAGCCGGTCCGGGCGGACAATACTCCCTGGACCGGCGTCCGCCGTGTGGGCGGGGGCCAGGGTGAGCCGGGGGGGACCCGGGCAATGGGGGCTTGTGAACCTGGTCAGGGCGGGAACGCAGCAGCCATAAACATCGTCTTCATGTGCCTGGGAGAACCTCCCCGGCTCACCCTGGCCCCCTCCGAACCGGCGGCGGCCACGAATACTTTCGAGTCGGGCCCTGATTGTCGCTGCGAGGACGGATAACAGCCAGGGCGGCTCGAACCGCATCAGCCGAGCGGATCATTCGCCTCGCATCAATCGGCTCGATGGAGCGCGCCCGAGTGCCCTCACCTTCACGTCGTGGGTCCTCCCAGGTTGCCGAATCCCCCGAGCCCGTGGCCGGGTCGGATGGAGACCACTCCGTGCCCCGCTCGGATGGAGACCGCTCCGTGCCCCGCTCAACGGGTCAGCCTTACACGGTCGTTGCCCGACGTTACCGACCGCAGCGCTTTGCGGAAGTCGTCGGCCAGGATCACGTCGTCCGGGCCCTCCGCAACGCCATTCGGATGAACCGGATTGCCCAGGCGTACCTGTTCTGTGGCACCCGTGGCGTCGGCAAGACCACGATGGCACGAATCTTCGCAAAGTGCCTGAATTGCGTGAAGGGCCCTACCGACGAGCCTTGCCAGGTTTGTGACATCTGCCAGGCCATCACACTTGGCCAGGACGTTAACGTCATCGAGATCGACGGGGCGAGCAATAATGGCGTCGAGCAGGTCCGCGAGCTCCGGCAGAATGCCGGGCTTCGGCCGAGCCGATCGCGGTTCAAGGTCTATTATATTGATGAGGTCCATATGCTCTCGACCGGCGCCTTCAACGCATTGTTGAAGACCCTGGAAGAGCCGCCGCCGCACGTGAAGTTCTTCTTCGCCACTACCGAGGCGAACAAGATCCCCGATACCGTGCTCTCGCGATGCCAGCGCTACGACCTGGCCGGGATCGCGCCGCAGTTGATCGCCCGGACGCTCGGCGAGATCTGCGAGCATGAGGGCGTCGCGGCCGACCCCGATGCCTTGCACATCGTCGCCCGACGGGCGGCCGGCTCGCTCCGCGACGCAGAATCGCTGCTCGACCGGCTGCTGGCCTCGGGCAGTGCTCGCCTGACCGCCGAGGTCGTTCAGGGCCTGCTCGGCACCGCCAGCGACGAGCGGCTGATCGATCTGCTCGAGGCGCTCGCCGATCACGACGCCGCCGGCGCCCTCCGCCTACTCGATGGGGCGTCCGACCAGGGCGTCCAGCCCACCGAGGTGCTCGGCGGGCTCCTCGACTTTCTTCGCGACGCCCTTGTTCTGGCCCTCGGTGCCGAGTCGATCCTGCTGGCCGTCACGCCGCGACAGAAACCACGGCTCCAGCAAATCATCGAGCGATTCCCGGTGGACTCGATACTGACGGCGCTCCAGATCCTCGACCAACATCGTTCACGACTGCGTGGCAGCTTGCACGGACGACTGCTCGTTGAAATGGCACTTGTGCGCGTTGCGAGGCTGGAGGATCTCGAATCGCTCGATTCGGTCATCGAGCGACTCACCGCCGCCGAGGCGGGTTTACCCCCTGCTCGTCGCCCTGAGACGCCGTCTGCAAAAAAAAAGAGCGTCCCGGCTGAAGTGGTGGGCAAGGCGCCGGCCGAGACTCGACCGGCAGCTCCGGCGCGAGAATTTGTCGTTCGGGTGGCGCCGGATGACGCGGATGAATCAGTCGAGCGGCCCGTGACGGCGGCGGCGCCGCGGAGCCGGGCCAGAGGCGAGACTTCCGCGACGCCGGCCACGACGGCTCCGATCGACCTCGCGGGCGCTCTGCGGAACTGGCAAGACGCCCTGGGAAAGGTGCGTGGGATTTTCCAGTGGCGGCTCCTCCAGGTCGAGCCGATTGCCGTCCAACCGCCCGACGGCCTGATCGTGGCACCAAAGCCCGGGTCCGGCGTGAACGAAAGCATCTGCACGGCGGAAGCTCTCGAGGCGCTGGGCGCCGAGCTGGGGAAGCTGCTCCATCGTCGGGTCGCCGTCCGCTTCCAGCCCGCGAATGGGTCGGAGGACGCGCCGGGCGAAGCGAATGGTACCGAATCTCGGCGTGGTGATGCCTTGACGTCGGACCCCCTGGTCCAGAAGGTCGTCGAGCTCTTCGAGGCGCGGCCGGTGCAACTGGATTACGACGAGCCGGATGCCGCGTCTTCGAGCTGATCCGGCGCGCCGTGTGCGGTCGGATCGGTTGGTGAACTGATCGACATACCCCTGGGACAGCCCGGTCGTCCGGGCCCCCGCAATCCTGACGGGATCGAGAGTCACGTGTTCAACAAACTGGGAATGCTCGCCGACCTGATGGGGAATGCCGGCAAGCTGCGAGAGGCGTTCGACAGGGCATTCGAGTCGCTCGGGCCAGGTCGAGGTGGAAGGCGGCGCCGGTGCCGGTGCCGTGACTGCGAAGGTGAACGGTCGGCTTCAGGTGGTGTCGATCCACATCGATCCCGGCCTGATGCGCGACGGCGACGCCGAGCTGCTCGAGGACCTCGTGGCGGCGGCAGTGAACGACGCAATGGCCAAGGCCCGCGAGGCGGCGGCCAAGTCGCTGTCGAGCCTGACCGGCGGGTTGCCGCTGGGCATGTTCCCCGGCTTTGGCGGCCCGCCGGACCCCGCGGCCGGCTCGACCCCTCCCGGAGGCCACTGAGCATGGCGGCATCGGGCTACTCCGCCGTGATCGACCGGCTGATGAACGCGCTGGGCCGGCTGCCCGGCATCGGCGCGCGCTCGGCCGAGCGGCTGGCCCACCACCTGCTGAAGTGCTCGGCCGAGGAGGCGCTCGAGCTCGCCGAGGCCATCCGTGCGGCCAAGGACCAGGTCCGGCATTGCCAGGTCTGCTTCCATCTCACCGAGGCCGATCAGCCGATCTGCTCCATCTGCCGCGACCCCCGCCGCGATCAGACCATGGTCTGCGTCGTCGAGCAATCGCGCGACCTGATCGTGATGGAGAAGGCCGGCGCGTTCAGCGGGCGTCTATCATGTCCTGCTCGGCCGGCTGGCCCCGCTTTCGGGCATCGGGCCCGGAGCAGTTGACCATCGACGCGCTCGCCCGTCGCGTCGAGTCCGGCACCGTCCGCGAGCTGATCATGGCCACCAACCCCAATCTCGAAGGCGATGGCACGGCGCTGCTGGTCGCCAATCGCCTGGGAGAGTCCGGCGTCCGTATCACCCGGCTGGCCCGCGGACTGGCCTCCGGTAGTACCCTCGAGTTCGCCAACCGCGACATGCTGGCCGATGCCATGTCGGGTCGTCACCCGCTCTGAACCACCCATCTTACCGCCTCGGTCATACCCGCCTGCCCTGACCGCTGTGTCCCGCACAGCTTCCGTCGCGAACGGCCCGAACTGGGCTTCAATTTCTCGGGCCATACCGGCATAATAGTTGCTGGAGAAGTGGGGCGCAGACTCAAGGACCGGCGAGGTTCGATTCGCGATCTCCCAGCTTCGAGCCGCCCGACTCGTCTTAGAACGGAACAGAGGATAATGAGGCTCGACACAACCCAGCAGATGCGGACCGAGATGCGCCTTCGAATGGCGCCTCGCATGATCCAATCGATGGAAATCCTGCAATTGCCGATCATGGCGTTGCAGGAGAGGATCGAGCAGGAACTGAGCGAGAACCCGGTCCTGGAGCTGAGGGAGTCGAACCCCGCGGATGATGACGGCGACGAGTCGACGCCCGCTGCGACCGAGATCGAGGTCGATGCCGAGCCCAACGAGTTCGATAGCCTGATCAATCTCGACGAGAACTGGAGCGAGATCTACGACGAGTGGCCCCGCCGGAGCCGGGCGGCGCTGAGCGAGGATTCGGATCGCAAGCAGGACGCGATGCAGAACATGGCGTCGCGGCCGCGGTCGTTCCACGACGACCTGATCGACCAGCTCAGCTTCTTCGACTGCGATCCGAGGTCCAGCGCGCTCGCCGAATACATCATCAACAACCTCGACGAGAAGGGCTATTTCCGCCTGCCCTTGCAGGACGTCGTCCGCGACCTGAACGGCGCGGTGACCATGGAGCAGGCCGAGGAGGCGCTCCACCTGGTCCAGCGGCTCGACCCGCCCGGGGTGGGTGCCCGCGACCTGCGGGAGTGCCTGCTGCTCCAGCTCACGCCCGACATGCCGTGCTATGATGTGCTCTACACGCTCGATCTCGCAGCACCTCGACGACCTGGAGCACAACCGGCTCCCGGCGATCGAGAAGAAGACGGGCATCCCGATCGAGAAGATCAAGGAAGCCATCGAGCACCTGCGTCGGCTGAATTTCCGGCCGGGCGCGTCGTTCGTCACAGATAACTCGCATTACGTCGTGCCCGACCTGCTCGGTCGAGCACAACGACCAGGGCGGCTACGACGTCCGCCTGGTGGACGAGAACACGCCGCTGCTGGCGATCTCGCGGTCTTATCAGAAGATGCTCCGGAACAAGCAGACGGACCCCGGACGCGCGAGTACATCCAGAAGCGGATCCAGTCCGCCCGCTGGCTGATCGAATCGATCGAGCAGCGGCGGAACACGCTGTTGAAGGTCGCCCGGGCGATCATCGAGCACCAGAAGGAATTCCTCGACAAGGGGCCCGAGTCGATCGAGCCGCTCAAGATGCAGCAGATCGCCGACCGCGTCGGCGTGCACGTCACGACGGTCAGCCGGGCCGTCGATGACAAGTGGGTCCAGACCCCGCGCGGGATCTTCCCGCTCAAGCGGTTCTTCGGCGGCGGGACGATCACCGCCGATGGCGACGAGATCGCCTGGGACACGATCAAGCAGAAGCTGCTCGAGATCATCGCCAAGGAAGACAAGCAGAACCCGCTGTCCGACGAGGAGATCGTCGAGGAGATGGGTCGTCAGGGCCTCAAGGTTGCCCGTCGCACGGTCACCAAGTATCGCCAGAACCTGCTGATCCCCTGCAGCCGCCAGCGCCGGCAATTCTGAGACTCCCGGCCAGATTGGCCGATGCCGGGACGGGACGTTCGTAACCCGGCCCGGCCGCGCAAGAGAAACCCTGCCCGCGGGAGGTCATGCCCCGGTAGCAGGGTTATGCGAATCGGCGTCAGGCGATGATTTATCGACGTGGCTGTGCACTCATCCCGTGGCCGTGCTGGGACGAGGCGGGGCGGAGATGGTCGGCCCGGAGAGCGTCGGCGCGGGCCGCAGCTCGCCGCCGGTATCCTTGTCGATCTCGATGATCGGCCTGGCGCCGATCAGGCGACTCATGGCCACATCGTATCCCAGGAAACGCACATTCTCGAGGATGGCCACGACCTCGGCGGCGCCGATCTTATGCGCGAGGTTGAGCACCTTGCGTTCATCGGGCGACATCAGGTCCCCCGACTGGCTGGCATCCATATCCAGCGACTCGTCGGCGAGGAAATCGAGCGAAACATTCACGGCCTTGGCGAGCCGGAAGGCGTTGTCGAGTCCCGGCCGGGACTTGCCCTGGAGGATCCGGGAGATTTCCGAGTCGCTCACCTGGGACAGCTTCGCGAGCTTCTGCCCGTTGAGGCTGTGGCGAGCCATCAGGATCTGGAGCTTTTCTTTGAGTCTCATGATTCAACCATACGACGTCTCCCCATTGGGGGAATCGACGCCGCTCTCTTTTTGGCAAAAAATCCCAGAGATGATCCCGAGTGACCGCTGTCACGGCTGCTCTATGCATCGTGGGCGTGGAGAACGTCCCGATGAGGCAACGAGCCGCCGCGCGTCGTAAGGCCATTTGCATGATAACAGACGCACGGCGATATTCAATTCACTGAATTGCAAGAATTGCAGCTTCGCGGCCGGCCGTACCATCGGCGCCGATGGGGAGGGCTCGGTTTGGCTCCGACCAGATCAGGAAGAACGGCGGACCACATACTGGGCGAGGATGCGGAGGACTTCCTTGGCGTCCGAGTCGGCAAGCCAGTCGAGGGCCTCGAGCGACTGCTTCACGTGATGTTTAGCGCGTTGCCAGGCGCGGTCGATGGCCCCGGTACTCTCGAGGTAAGGCCGGAGCTCTCGGCGGTGATCGGCGCGGCCCTCGCTCGAGCAACCGGCGGATCTCGACGCGCCTGGGCCGGCGTGACGAGCCTGAGGAGATAGATGAGCGGCAGCGTGAGCTTCTGCTTCTCGAGGTCCGTCCCGAGGCTCTTGCCGGTGACGCGCTCGTCGCCCCAGAGGTCGAGCACGTCGTCGGCGATCTGGAAGGCGATGCCCAGCTCCCGGCCGTATCGATCCATCGCGGCCACCCGGGACTCGGACGCGCCGGCATACGATGCCCCGAGGCGGCATGAGACCGCGGTCAGCTCGGCCGTCTTGCCCTCGACGATCGCGAAGTAGGACGGCTCATCCAGGTCGAGGTTGCCGCGGTGGTGGACCTGCTGCATCTCGCCCTCGCAGACCTTGTTGGTCGCATGGCCGATCCATCGGCAGGCGCGGGTGGATTCGAGCGAGGCCGCCAGGTGGAAGGCGTGGGTGAACAGGAAATCGCCGAGGAGTACCGCCGTCTCGTTGCCCCACTCGGCATTCACCGTGGCGGCATGGCGGCGGACCATGGCCTCGTCGAGGATATCGTCGTGGACCAGCGTGGCGGTATGGATCATCTCGACGACCGCGGCGATCACGCTGTGCGACGGGTTGACCCGCCCGCAGGCCCGGCCCGAGAGCAGCACGAGGGCCGGCCGCAGCCGCTTGCCCTGGAAGTCGGCGCAGTGGTCAACCAGGTGCTGGACGAACGGGAAGTGGCTCGCCAGCTCCTCCTGGAAGATCCGCTCGGCGTCGGCGAGCTCGTCGGCGATCGGGGCGTAGAGGTCGGCCAGCGCGAGGCGCGCCCTGGCTCTCACCCGACTCTGTCAGTGTTCGTGGCGACATCCGACCTTACCTCCCCGCTCCGGCCGTCAGGCCGGGCCTCGCGCGATGGACGTGGCCCGGGCCTCGGCACCGGAGCCGCCGGCCGGATCGGCCGGATCGCCGCCCTCGCACCTTCGGTAGTGCCCCCGCCGACCCCCGCTCTTCTCCTCGAGCTGGATCGCGCCGATGACCATGTCCCGATCGATCGCCTTGCACATGTCGTAAATCGTGAGGCAGGCCACGCTGACGGCGACCATCGCCTCCATCTCGACGCCCGTCCGGCCCAGGGTCGCGACTCGCGAGTCGACGCGAATCGCGTCCGGCTCGAGCGGCGAGAACGAGACCTCGGCCGCGTCCAGCCCCAGCGTATGGCAGAGAGGGATCAGGTCGCTCGTTCGCTTGGCGGCCATGATCCCGGCCAGGCGTGCGACCTCCAGGACGTCCCCCTTCGAGAGCCGACGGTCCTTCACCAGTGCGAGCGTCTCACGCCGCATCCTCACCACGGCGCTGGCCCTGGCAGTCCGGAGGGTGGCCTCCTTGCCGGAGACATCCACCATCCGGCTCGCTCCCGACTCGTCGAAATGCGTCAAGTCGCCCATAGGACTGCTCTCGTGCGCGGCCCGCCGCATCGACACCACAAATCCACGCGTCCCGGTAAGCAAGTCGGACGTAGCACGATCCTCCCACCGGTGGCCGCGCGACTCCCCGGTTTCGTTCAATTCATTCTGAACGTATTCTACGAATCGTCGCCCCAGAGGCTAGAGGGAAGCCGCCGAAACGGGGGGATATTGAATTCGCCGAGGTCTCAGGACCCTGACGAGTCGGGTCTCCGGTCGGCTATCATAGGACCACGTGCGAGGGGAATGCCGTAGTCAACGCCCATCCGCCGGCCGCCTTCCCCCGAGCCGGGGACGCGTTGGTCTGGTTGCTGTGGAGCTTCCGCCATGTTTGCTCATCTCATCGTCCTCGGGCTCCTGGGTCAGGCAGACGGAGCGGCGCCGGACCCGGCGGCCCTGCTGGAACGGCTCGGCACGGCGAGGAAGGCCGAGCAGGAGGCCGCGAAAACACTGGAAGGCCTCGGGGCCAAGGCGTTACCTGCGCTTCGGGCCGCCAGGAAGTCCAAAGACCCCGATGTCCGCTCGCGAGCCCGGGTGATGATTCGCACGATCGAGGGCAGTCTCCTCACGAAGGCGTCGCCGGTCCGCCTCGCCTTCGAGAACGCGACGCCGGGCGACGTCGCCAGGTCGCTCAGCCGGGAGGTTGGGTTCGACGTGGGGATCGGGGCCCAGGGACCCGATCCCGGTGCGCTCCGGATCACGATTCACGAACCCCGACCGATCCCGTTCTGGGATGCCATCGATCGCATCTGCGAGGCCGCCCCGCTGAGCTTCACGCTGCAGGGCCAACCCCGTCGGGGAAGTGGAGCGCCGCCATCGCTCACGCTCTCCTATCGCCCGGAACCGTCCATGCCGCCCAGCTCGAATCAAGGGCCCTTTCATGTGACGGTCGAGTCGCTCTACTTCCAGAGCCAGGTCTCCTACCAGGGGGCCGCTCGACCGGTCGGCCGGCCGATGCTGGACATGGGACGGACCACTACCACGCCTGCCAAGGGGGCCGGTCCGCGTGCCCAGCCCGATCGAATTGTTCAGTTCCACGTGCGGCTCCGGCTCGTGGCGGAGCCGAGGATGACTGTCCGCCAGGCGGGCCAGATCCGGCTCGCGGAAGCCGTCGATGACCTCGGCAACTCGCTCCTGCCGCCATCGAACGAGAATGACCCGTCGCCCGGCGGAGGCGGAATGGCAATGATGGAGGATCGGCCATCGAGTACCTTCCTGGCGATCGGCACAACGACCCTGATGACGAACCTGCGACGGCCGGATCGGCCAGGAAAGGTCGTCAGGAACCTGAAAGGCGCCTTCGATGTCGTCGTCGCGGCGCACCGGCCGGATCCGCTGATCATCCCGATCGCCGGAGCGCCCAATCGAACGTTCGAGAACGACGAGTGGCGAGTGCTCGTCAAGTCCATCGAGATGAACGACAACGGCGGACAGCACGTCATCGAGCTCCAGGTTGACGACCTGGAAGAGCAGGCCGGCGACGGGACACTCGATGGCCCGATCGCCGGCATCCGCGGTGGCCTCGTCAGGGAACCGGGGAGCATGGCGATGTTCGGCCCGAATAGCACGCGGGGCTCGATCCAGGTCGTCATGGCCGGAGGTCAGAACGCCTCGTACCAGTGGACGACGCACCGGAACTCGGGACGAATCACGCTCAAAGTCAACGCTGCGCCACCGGGGGGCGCAATCAAGGAGATTCGCATCGCGAGTCAGATCGTCGCCCGCACGAAGGTCACTTTCGAGTTCCATGACCTGCCCATGCCCTGATGGTAAGGGCCCGACGTTTCACCGCGAGGGGCGAGGCGAGGGACCGGGCCGGCGGGAATCCGGCGCGGACTGCCGCCTCTCCGCGGGGAAGTGCCAGACTTCGGCGAGCGTGACGCCCTGGCGGGACCGGGTCGCGACCAACTGGCCCTGGCCGGTCCGCAGTCGATCGCGCCAGGCGTCCGGCCAGTAGGCCACCCGGCGCGAGACCACGACCCATTCGGCGCGAGCAGCGGATTCCTGGTCGGCCAGCACGATCCCGCGACGTGCCAGCACGCGATCGAAGCCGGTGGTCAGAACCCCCTGCCCGGGGTACAACGTGGGGACCATGGCGGCGGTGGACTCGGGCGCGGCGGCCATCGCCAGGCGGTTCAGGAGCACGTCGTCAACGGCGTCGCTCCAGTAGGTCACCTCAAGCCCCAGCCGCTGGGCGCCGCGCAGGCCGCCGACGAGCAGGTTGTAATAGGAGAGTCCAAACGGATAGGTGCTCACCACGCCGATCGCCTGCAACGCCAGGAATCCGACGAGGGCGCGACGAATCCGCATCCGCCGCGAGAGCCCCTCGTAGATCCGGCCGAATCCCAGCCCGATCAGCAGGGCCCAGGCCGGGAAGACGATGAGGAAGAGCCGCTCGCCGTCGTAGACGGGCACGCGGGTGCTGAAGAGCACCAGGAAGAAGACGACGCACGCGGCCAGCAGCACCGGCAAGGGCTCGTGCCGGCGTCCCTTCCAGCCGCGCAGGACCCCGACCAGGCCGAGGGCGTGCAGCCCGATCGGCACGGTCACCGCGAAATACAACCAGGGATAATGCCAGGGGACGTCGCGATCGGCGTAGACCTGGCCGAAGTAGAGGACGCGGATCGTGGCCCGCGCGACGCCGGTCCCCCAATAGTTCGTGATCCGCGCCCACGAGTCGTGCCAGAGCCAGGGCCAACCCAGCCAGAAAAGTCCGCTACCCGTGACGGTCCACACCGTCATCGCAACCGATGCCCGCCGGATTCCTATTCGCCAGATCGTCCACCCGCACACGATCGGCAGGAGGAACCAGGCGTGGATCTTGGTGAGCAGGGCCAGCGACCAGACGACCCCGGCGGCCATCATGGCGGACAGGGGACGGCGGGACCGTGTGGCGCGGTCGGCGGCGAGCAGGGCCGCCGTCCAGGTGAAGGACAGGAACGTGTCGAGCGCACCGAGGTGGGCGTGGGCGAAGACCCTCGGCATGGCGACCAGGGCAAAGGCCGCGGCGAGTCCGGCGGGCCGACCGAAGCGGCGAACGCCGACCCAGGCGATCATCGCGACGAGACCGCCGAACGCCAGGGCCGGCGCCAGTCGCCCCGCCAGCACGTACGACCCGGTGGGGTCGGGCCCCCTGAGCAGGACCTCGAACGGCTCGAAGACAATCGAGGCGATCCCAAGCAGCCAGCGCCCCAGCGGGGGATGCTCGGCGTTATCGCGATAAGCCCGGTCGATGACCGAGCGATCGAAGAAATGCCGGCCTTCCTGGTGGAGGACCTTGAGGTAATTGCGGCCGGGGCGCACGTCGAGCGGTTCGTTGACCGTCAGGCCCGGCCCATTCAGGGTCAGGATCACCGCCAGCGAGGCAAGCAGGCCGCAGAGGACGGCGAGCCGACGGGTGGGCCCCGGGTCGGTTGCCTGGCCTTCGGGCGGTGTCCCATCAACCCCGGCTGCAAGTCCCAAGGCCCGGTGCTCCCGACAGTCCGATGGCCCGGTCGTCCCGGCCTGGTTCGCAGTACGCGCCAGGTCCCGGCGGGAATCGAAGGACGGCCGGCGACGAGCGAATTCATCATAGCAGCCTGCTGGCGACGTAAGAAGATGCGAAACGGGGTTGTCGCTCCCGACTCGGTCTTGCGGTTAAGATGACTCCTCGCGCTTGCCGCCTCCTCCTTCGTGCATGCAAGTGCCCGGTCCAATGCTCCCCGCGCGGGGAAACGGACGTTGCGGGCGCCGGGTGAGACGCCGTCATGATCCAGATAACGCTCTACGACATCCCCCTGATCTCCTGGTACATCCTCGTGCTGGTGTTCCTGGAAGGCCTCCTGAGCGCCGACAACGCGCTGGTACTTGCGCTGATGGTCCGGCACCTCCCCAAGCAGGAGCAGCGCCGGGTCCTGCGTTACGGCATCTGGGGCGCGGTGGGGTTTCGCGGGCTGGCGGTCCTGCTCTCGGCATTCCTGATGAGGTTCTGGATCTTCAAGATCGTGGGCGGCCTCTACCTCTTCTATTTGGCCCTCAAGCATTTCTTCCACGGCGAATCCGGACCCGATCAAGGTCGAAAGGGATGGGACCGGACATTCTGGGGAACCGTCACCGCGGTGACCTTGACCGACATTGCCTTCTCGATCGATTCGATCCTGACGGCGGTCGCCATGGCGGTCGACTTCCCGTCGCGTTTCGGCCAGCAGGGGAAGATGTTCATCGTCTTCACCGGCGGGGTGCTCGGCATCATCACCATGCGGTTCGTCGTGCGTTATTTCGTCGTCGCACTCGACAGGTTCCCCGGCCTTGCCCAGGGTGCCTATTTCTTGGTGGCCTGGATCGGTTTAAAGCTGGTCCTGAGCGGGCTGGAGTCCGGAGAATTCGGCGTCTACCCGATCCCCGAATGGCTTTTCTGGTCGGTGATGGTCGGCATTGTCGTCCTCAGCCTGGCGATCTCCCCCAGGGGAAAGCCCCCCGATCTGGCGTCGAGTCTCCAGATTCTCGATGAAGACGATAAGTTGCTCGAAGAGGAATCGCTGAGCGGCGTGGGAATCCCGAATACGACCGAGCGCGGGGATGCTCAGCCCGATCCCGAACGCGACCAGGCCGCCGGGTCGTCGAGGTGAAGGCAGATGCGGGGGCCCGGGCGTTCGGGCCGGCTCAGTTCAGCTCGTGGTCGACGAGGGCCTCGCGGAGCTTCTGGAGCACTCGCGACTTCTCGTTGCTGATCGTCTTGGGGGCGACGCCCCACTGTGTGGCGATCTCGGCGGGCGTCTTGCCCATCAGGGTATCGTGGATCAGCGCGGCCTCGCGCGGGTTGAGCGAGTTGGAGATGGCGTCCTGGAGCGCGGCCCGCAGCGCCGCGCGACCTCCCAGATCGGACGAGGGGGAGGCCACGTCCACCGCGTCGAGCGACTGGTGGAGCTTCTCGCGCTGGGCACGCTTCTTGACCATGTCCACGGCCCGGAAGAACGAGATCCCGTCCGACGTCTCGCGGGTGAAGACGTCGCGAATCCCCGACGACCCGATGTCGCCGACGAGGTTGTCGAAACGCGATCGGCCGAGGTTCTGGAGGAGCGTGGTGTAGACCGCCTGCGAGCTGTCGTCGTGGAGCTGGACCGGAATCCCGGCGCGATACCAGGTGCGACTGAGGTATCGGTCCAGTTGCGACAGGCCCGAGCTGATCGCCGCCGGATCGGCGGCCGGTGCCGGCGTCGAGGCGGTGGACGCCGTCATCGACGTGCCGGACGAACTCAGCAGGTCCGTAAGCCGTGTATGGCCGAGGGCCTCGTCCCACGCCGCATTCGACACAGGCGAGGGGGCTTCGGGTCCGGGCGTCGAGGCGTCATCGGCGGGGTCGGACAGCAATCCTTGCGCGGCCACCATCCCCGGCAGGACGTGGGCATGGGCTGCGGACAGCATCCGCAAAGCTTCCAGCCCCTCCACCGTCGGGCGGTATGGCCGCCGCGATCGTCCGCTTTTCTCGCCCCCGCCTCCCAAGTCTCAGCCTCCTCAAGCGATAATCGGCCCCATCGAGTCGTCCTCTCTATACGCTCTCATTGCTCAATCGTCTTGAGCCGGTCATCCCTTTTATCCTGATCCGCCGAGGATCCCGGAATTGTGCACCGCATGACCGCGGCCCATCCCGCATACTCCCGGAATATAGGACGCCGCGGTCCCGGGTGTGGCCCGACAACTTAATCGAATCACCATCCCTGGTGGAGAGCAAATCCAACGCCAGGGTCAATTCTAGCAGCCATGCAAGCAGGTTTCCAGTGTCGATCACAGGATGCGTGAACGTCCCAGGCGGCCCGATCCGAAGCGTGGCCCCAAGCGAGTATGGACCTTGCATGGATTGGGGCAGTTGGGGGCCTGCGAGGCGTCGAGTGTCAGGGAGCGGTCGACCATGTGAACTGATGGGTCCGAGCCCGCCACGGGAATCGCTCTTGGCTGGAGGTGCACGTCGGAGACCCCGTCAGTCGCGATCTGGCGAGGGCGGTCCTAAACCTCCGTCGGCAACGAGAATCGCTGGCTATATTCGCGCGAGAGGAACGAATTGACATCGGCGTCGTGGAATGATTCGCGCTCACCGTCGAAAGTCAACTTCTTGCCCGTGCGGAACGCAATGTTGCCCAGGTGGCAGAGCCGGGTGCTCAGGTGGCCGATCTCGATGTCGGCATTGGGTTTATTGCGGTTCTTGACGCATTCCAGGAAGTTCTTGACGTGGAGCTGCTGGCCGTCGGGGCCGGGCTTGCTCTTCGAGCCGTCGCCGTCCTCGATACGCCAGGAGTTGCCGTCGGTAATCAGCGTGCCCTTGTCGCCGTAGAACGCGACGCCGAAGCCGATGCCCTCATCCGGGTGCTTCGACCACATCCGATGCTCCCAGACGAGGCAACAGCCGGGGAATTCCCAGGTTGTGACCTGGGTGTCGGGCACCTCCTGGTCGTCGTCGAAGACGTACTTGCCGCCGGCGGAGGTCACGCTAATCGGGGCGTCAACTCCCAGGCCCCAGCGGGCGACGTCGACGCCGTGGATGCCATTGTTGCCGATCTCGCCGGTGCCCCAGTTCCAGAACCAGTGCCAGTTATAGTGGAAGCGATTGGCGTAGAACGGGCGGTCGGGGGCCGGCCCTTGCCACATTGCGTAATCGACGCCCACGGGGACCGCGCCCGGCTGGCCGTGGCCGATCCCCTTGCGGACCTGGTGGATCCAGGCGCGGGCCATGCCGACCTTGCCGATCGCCCCGCTCCGGAGCTTCTCGACTGCCTCGGCGGCGCCGGGCGAGCTGCGGCGCTGCGTGCCGACCTGAACGACCCGGCGATACTTGCGGGCGGCCTGGACCATCCGGCGGCCCTCGACGACGTCGTGGCTCGCGGGCTTCTCGACGTAGACATCCTTGCCGGCCTGGCAGGCGAGGATGGTCATCATGGCGTGCCAGTGGTCGGGCGCGGCGATCGTCACGGCGTCGATCGTCTTGTCGTCGAGGAGCCGACGGAAGTCCTTCTCGACGCGAGGGGCCTTGCCGTCGGCGGAGCCGGATGCGACGGCCTTGTCGAGCACGGAATCATCGACGTCGCAGATCGCCACGATCTCGGCGTTGGGCTCGGCGCCGAAGAGCTTCAAATGATCGAGGCCCCGGCTGCGGAGCCCGATCACCGCGATCCGGACCCGCTCGCTGGCCGTCGCCCAGCCGGCCGCCGGCATCGCCGCCAGACCTGCCGCCGCTCCCAGAAATGCACGCCGCCCCAGCATGATGAGTTGCCCCCCATCGACGATCCGCGAAATGTCTTCTCCCGAGCTTATCCCGGCCGCCCGACGGACACAAGGAACCTGGGCAGGTGATGCGTGGCGGGAAAAGCGGGATAACCCCGCCGGTAGGTCATTGCAAAGCCTGCGGAGGGCCCGACAATCGGGCGTCATCGCGATCTCAGGATGCTTGAGGCTGCACCATCCCGCAAAGGGAGTTTTGCATGATCCCGCCTGTCGGCCGCTACGTCTATGTCACCGCGATTGCGCTCGCCTTGCTATTCACGAACTTGTTGCCTTCGTCCGTCGTGCGGGGGCAGGCGCCCGCCGCGGGATCGCGCCCGCCCGAGTTCGAGGTGGACGTCCGCAGGGACGTGAGGATCCCGATGCGGGACGGCGTCCGACTGGCCGCGGACATCTACCGCCCGTCGCGTGCAGGCAGTCCGGTGCCGGGTCGGTTCCCGACGCTCCTCACGCGGACGCCCTACAACAAGGACGACGTGAAGGCCGAGGGGCCGTACTACGCGACGCGCGGCTATGTCGTCGTGGTCAACGACGTCCGGGGACGGTACGGCAGCGAAGGGACCTGGCGGCTGATCGCCGACGACCCGTCCGACGGCCGCGAGGTCGTCGAGTGGATCGCCGCGCAGGAGTGGTCCGACGGCAAGGTGGGGACGTTCGGCACGAGCTATCCCGGTGGTACCCAGCACGCCCTGGCCGAGACGAACCCGCCGCACCTGACGACGATGGTTCCGGTCGACGCCGTCTCCAATTGCGGCGTCAGCGGGATGCGGCAAGGCGGGGCGTTTGAGCTCCGGTTCATGAACTGGATCTTCCAGATCGGCGGCTCCGAACGGCCGGGCCGCGCTGGCCGATCCGACGCTCCGGCAGGCCCTGGTCGAGAGCGGCCGTCGGATTCGCGAGCACGTGGACAACCTGCCGATCCGACCGGGCGACTCCCCGCTGCGGGCGGCTCCCGAGTACGAGGCCTGGCTGGTCGAGGCGATGCGCAGCGGGCCGGAGTCGCCGTTCTGGCATATCAAGGGGATGTCGGTCGTCGACCACGTCGCGGATTACGCCGACGTGCCGGTCCTGCACCTGACGGGCTGGTACGACTCGTGGACGCGCCAGGTGACGATGAACTACGAGGCCCTGAGCCGCGCCAAGCGTTCGCCGCATCGGCTGATCATCGGCCCCTGGGTCCACGGCAGCCAGGGCCAGAATGTCGCGGGCGAGGTCGAGTTCCCGCGCGAGGCCGCGATCGACCTGATGGGTGTCCGCCTGCGGTGGTACGACCGCTGGATGCGGGGGGTCAAGAACGGGGTGGACCAGGATCCGCCGGTACTGCTGTTCGTCATGGGGACCGGCGACGACCGACGTTCGGGGAGCGGCCGGCTTCGCCATGGCGGCGCCTGGCGAGCCGAGCGGGAGTGGCCGCTCGCCCGGGCGCGGGCGACGAGGTTGTTCCTGCACGCCGGCGGCGGTTTGTCGGGCGATTCACCGTCGGTGGAGGCGAGCGGCACGTCCTACTCGTTCGACCCCAGGCATCCCGTCCCGACGATCGGCGGCAACATCTCGTCGAGCCAGGGCCTGATGACCAGCGGCGGGTACGACCAGCGGCCCAGGGACGACACGCACCCGGCCGGTGGTCGGGTGCCGCTCTCCGGGCGCCGGGACGTGCTGGCGTTCCGGACGAGACCGCTCGATGCCGACCTGGAGGTCACCGGCACGGTCGAGGTGCGGCTGTGGGTCGAACTCGTCCGCGCCCGACACCGACTTCACCGCCAAGCTGATCGATGAGATCCCGCCGAATCCCGACTACCCGCTGGGATTCGACCTGAACCTGGGGGACTCGATCATCCGCGCCCGGTATCGCGAGGGCCTGGATCACCGGGCGCCGCCGCTGCGGCCTGGACGGCCTGCCCTGGTGACGATCACGCTCTACCCCACGTCGAACGTCTTCAAGAAGGGGCACCGCTTGCGGGTGGACGTCTCGAGCAGCAACTTCCCGCGGTTCGACGTGAACCCCAACACGGGCGGGCCGCTGGGCGAGGAGCGGCGGCTGGTTACGGCCGAGAACACGGTTTACCACGACGCTGCGCATCCGTCGCAGGTCGTGCTGCCGGTGGTGCCCGCCGCGCGATAGGAGGGTCGGGTCGAGAGGCGTCGGCCCGGCCGCCTCGCGGCCCGGAACCGCTCTGGCCATGCCTGGAGGATTCTGGTAAGAACACCCCGCTCCCAGGGAGGGGAGCATGCGCCGACCGTTCGCCCGGCCTGTTGTGCCGCCCTGTCAGCGACCTCGGCCGCTCAAATCCCATCCGACCGCATCGGATTCCAGGGGGACACCCGCGTCCCCGAACACTCAGGAGCTCCGCGCGATGGATCGCCGCCGCTTCGTCCCTGATTCCGAAGGATTAGAGCGGCGCTCGCTCCTCAGCACGACAACCCCGAACCTCGGGAATCTCTTCGGCTTTCAGGTCTCGACCAACCTGAACATCCCGATCACCTTCGAGCAGAAACAGCTCCGCGCCGATCGATTGCCCTTTTACCTCGAGCACATCCTGCCCGGTCGTTATCTGCCGCAGGCGGAGATGCAGTCGATTTCGTCGGACCTCACGCAGCTCATCTCCAAGCTGCACAAGCCACCCGAGGCTGCGCTCAACCAGTTCAATTACGGCCTTAGGCCGATTACCGAGAAGCTATCGATCACCGCGGCGGACGCCAATTCGCTCAACAAGAATTTCGGATCCGTGCTGACCGCGGCGAGTGCGTCACCCCCGGTGGTGGACAGCCTGCAATCCACGGTTTACAAGCTCGCCACCCAGGTCAACACCGCCAGCCCCCAGCCGGCCTTCCTGGCGAGCAACGACTACTCGCTGATCCTCCAGACCGCCCTGGCGATCGGCCGGCCGATGCCGTCGCCGATCCTGCCCAAGATCGCCAAGAACCAGGGGATCCAGGCCGACTCGAATCACATCAAGACGCCGCTGAAGCATCCGGAGCTGGTCGGGACGTATCACTTCCATACACACATTCAGGTGATCACGCCGGCGGGGGTTGTTGTGGGGGTGACGAACGTCCGCAAGAACAACAACTACAAGGTCGTTATCAGCACGCCGCTGAGTCCGGGCGTCTACCAGTTCCGGATCCGGCCTACGACGACGGCGGCAACCTCAGCCGCCTCAGCCGACTGTTCGAGATCAAGGTTTTCCCCCGCCAACATAAGGCCTGATTCTTCTGCAGCGAATTAACGGCGGAGCCCTTCGACCGGTCCGAGCAATTGGGTTCGGTCGCGGGTCGAGAGGGCGCCGGGATGTTCCGTATAACCAGGGATGAGGGTTACGCCGCCGCTTGCTGCCGCCGGGACGTAGGGACGCCGATCGGGTGGGAGTCGGCGAGGGGGGCGCGGCAGTGGACGTCGTGCCAGCGGCCCGCGGGGTAGTCGAGGCTCTTCAGCCCGGACTCGTAGGCGAGCCACGTGAGGGCCGTCTCCGAAAACGAACGCCAGGGGCCCTCGGTGTCCTCGGCGAATGGGCCGGACTGGCCGCACTCGAAGGTCCAGTCGGCGAAAGGCTGGTAGTGGGGGATGGGCGGGGCCGGCTCGCTCGCGCCACCGCGCCCGCGGATCGAGCGGCCCAGCGACTTGATCAGCGAGGACAGGCCGGCCGGCTTCGGATCCATCGCCGCCCGCGTCACCTGCACGTCGAAATGGGCCTGGCCGTGATCCTGTTGGCGGATGGTCTTGAACTGGTGATAGCCCTTCTCGCGCATCGTGAACAGGTCGCGGATGTCGGATGCCTCGAACGACACGTAGGGCGGGAGGTCGGCCGGGTCGAGGTCCTCGAGGCAGTAATGGTCGAATGTCTCGATGTCGATCTTGAGGTAGGCCGGCACGCCGTACTCGGCCAGGACATCCCGGAAGCGGACGGCGCGGACCTCGATGGTGTGCGTCGTGGTATTCGCCCAGCCGATCGTGGACGGCAGGATCGCGTTGAGCGTGTTACGCTCGGGGAGCTGCTCGTCGATGACCATCTGGGCGATCCCCGCTTCGGGTGCGATCGCGGCCTCGATGATCGTCAGCCGTCCCTCACGGATCGCATCGGCGAATCGGTCGCGACAACCCTGGGCGGTCTCGGGATGTGCCTCGATGGCCACGACCCGATATCCCCGGTGCAGGTAATGCGCGGTATCGTCACCATTGGCCATGCCGACGTCGAAGATCAGGTCGTGGTCGTACATGTCTTTTGTAGTCCTGGTGTGGTTGGAGCTTGAGGCCGTTGCCACGCGTTGCAGGTAGGAGCGTGCGTGGGAACCGGTCACGGTGCGGCAAGGGACAGGTCCTCGAGGGGACGCGTCACGCGACGGTGCGGACGTGTTGGGCTCGTCCCGCACTCGGCAGGGCGAGCA
This sequence comes from uncultured Planctomycetota bacterium, assembly GCA_963771445.1. Classification (GTDB taxonomy): domain Bacteria; phylum Planctomycetota; class Planctomycetia; order Isosphaerales; family Isosphaeraceae; genus JAKAUH01. The sequence goes on from CAVYTQ010000014.1 coordinate 1,520,058, forward strand.
GTGTCCCTACGCCGGCTGCCTTACGCGAGGGCGGCGGATCCGTGGGTCTCTCTTCCCTGGGGCACCTCGCGCGACGTGGGATCCTGGAGAACTTCCCATTCCGGCTGGCTTCCGGGCCGTTTTCGATGCGATGAGGGCGCAAGGACCCGGACCGCGCCCGACCACCAGGGAACCGAAAGAGGCGACGGACGCGTGTCGTACTGTTAGCGTAAAGGGACAAACCGGTCAATGCCGGCTGCTTGATCCGCTTCGAGGCGCTGCGTTCTCAGGCGAAGCGACGGCGCTGAGTGAGGATCGGCGCATGGGATGGCCCACGGCGTCCCGGAGAGGTCAGGACAGGTCGCCGCGGGCCATGGTGGGAACGAACAGACCTCAGCATATTCCGGCTGGAAGATCAGTCGCGTCCTTCACTCCTGCCGATCGAAGGGACGAGCGGGGTGGGGCTTGAGCGTGATCTCGTCGAGGGTCCGACTCAGTGATCCTCGTCGTCCTCGGCCTCGATGGCCTTGAGCTCGTCGGCCAGCTTACGGATCCGGGCCTCGAGGGCTGCGATCCGCGCCTCGCGGCGTTTGGACTTGGCGACGGCCTTCGTTGCCTGCCTGGCGCTGGCCTCGGGCTCAGCCTTCGGCTTCGCCGAAGGTTTCTCGTCCTTCGTCCCCGCGTTCGGCTTCGACGACTTTCCCTGGTTGTTCCCGGACCCTGCTGCACGACCGATGCTGGTGCCAAGCTCCTTCATCTGTTTCTCGAAGTCGGAGCCGGGACCGAACTTGGCCTCCATGTCCTTGCCCAAATCCTTCATCTTCTTCTCGAAATCCGAGCCGGGTCCAAATTTGGCCTCCATCTCCTTGCCGAACTGCTCCATCTTCTTCTCGAAGTCGGAGCCGGGACCGAACTTGGCCTCCATCTCCTTGCCGAACTGCTCCATCTTCTTCTCGAAGTCGGGGCCGAACTTGCCGGCGAGGTCGGTGTTGACCTTGATCTCGATCTCGGGCTTCTTGTCGGCGGAGCCCGACGCCTTGGCCTTCGCGGCCTCCTTGGCCTTTGCACGGGCTTCGGCCCTGACCTTCGCGCGGGCCTCGGCCTTTCGCTTGGCCTTATCGGCCTTGTCATCGTCGTCGTCGTCGTCCGCGTCGTCGTCGTCCGCGTCGTCATCGTCGTCTTCAGGGTCGTCGGCCTCGGCGGCCGGAGCCTGTGCGGGCGTTGCCGCCTGGTCGAGTGCGCCGGCCGCTTGAGCTTCCATTGGTTCGGAGGGAGGCTCAGCGGTCGCCGACCACGAGGGCAGCGAGAGCAGGAACAGGAGCACGGCGGCCAGCAGGGCGGGCGGCGAGAGCCGGGACGGGACGCTATCACGCAGGATCATGGTCAATCTCCTCTCGAGGAGGCGGCCCGAGCCGACGGCGCCCAACGCGGGAGCCGGTGCGGCGGGGCGGGAACATGCGGAACCAATCGCGAACAGGGTCTCGGCATAGGCGAGCCGGTGTCCGGGCAGCGCCCAGACGACCCAGGCGTCGCAGGCCAGCTCGGCCTCGGCGTCGAGCCGGGATCGGGCCAGCCAGTACAGGGGATTCCACCACCAGATCCAGCCGGCGATCAGCTCGAGCCGGCTGACCCAGTGATCGCCGCGGCGGAGGTGGGCCAGCTCGTGCGCGAGGATCGCTCGCCATCGGGCGATGTCGAGCGTCTTGACGAGTGCGGCGGGCAGGAGGATCCGCGGCCGTCCCAGGCACCAAAGCATCGGTGTCCCGAGGCCGGGGACGACGAGTAACTCTGGCACCCGAGTGCCAAGCTGCCCGGCGATATCGATGGATGCGTCGATCAGGTCGTCGGGCGCAGGTAATCCGAGCGACAGCCGCCGGCGGAACCGCAGAATTCGCCACGACTGGCCGCTGATGAGAAGGCCGGAAAGGAGGAGCCAGGCGATGACGGTGCTCCGGGACAATATGGGCCAGGGTGGAAGCAACGTGACAGAATCGGCACTCGGCGCCGGCCCCGCCGCGACCTCGACCGCTGCGGGGTCCTCGGCATCTGGCGGCCACGCGATCCGGATCGTCGCCGGGCGATCATCCACCGCGGCATCGACGGCCGGCGCGTGCCCCAGCTCGCCGGTCGTCGCGACGGTCTCGGGCCGATCGGCCCCGGGCGCGTCAAGGGTCTCAACCGTTCGACCGTTCGCGGTCGGGCCAGTGCACGGCCCAGGGCCAGGGCACCAGGGGCGGGGTCATCAACTTGACGAGGACCGCCAGCCAGAGGAGATGACGGGCCGTCGGACCGATCGGCCGCAACCGGTCCACGCCGGCCGCGACGAGGGCCAGGACCGCCGCCACCAGCGTCGTCTCGGCGAACCAGATGAGCATCTGTCAGGCTCCTGGGTCGAGTGGTCATGTTTCCGTGCTGTATACGCCAGGTCGCGAGATCATGTAACGATGCGGGCTCGGTCGGGCGCGCGGGCTGGTGCGTCTCGCCGCGGAAGTCGCGCGGTCCGGCGCCCGGGCGGGCCGGATGTCCGTATCAACGGAAGTCGATCGGCAAGCATTGATTTACGTGGTGCCGCGACCCTTGGATTCGATCAGCCTTCGCAGCCGCTCGAGCTCGTCGGGCGAGAATCGGCCGCCCTGCACCAGGGCGAGGACGAGCGGGGCGGCGCGGCCGTCGCAAAGCTCGTCGGCCGCGTCCTTGAGCCGGCGCTCCGAGCAGCTCGTCGCGCGACACCTCGGCGCGGAAGACGTGAGGGACCGTTGACGGGTCGCTGACGACGTACTGCTTGGCAGCGAGCCGGTTGAGCAGCGTGGAGACGGTCGTATAGGCCCACCGGCGGCCGCGACGGCCCAGCTCGGCGTTGATCTCGCGGACGGTGGCCGCCCCGAGGTCCCACAGGACCCTCAGGACCTCCCGTTCCGAATCGCTCAGTCCCGGCGGATTCGCCATGCTCGTTCCCTCTCGAATCGTCGGCGCGAGTCCAGGGGTGCGAGGCGGGCCGGGCGGCACATTCCGTTTGCAGAGCCCGGCGAGATCTCCCCGATCCCGCCGGACCTCACCGCCACCCGACACCGCCCCGCTCCGGGTCTCCACCCATCTCCGTCGCGGCTCATCTACAGCTTGTAGTAGGGAGAGTACTACAAACTGTAGAAGGCCGCAAGAGGGGATTCGAGGGTGTCGCAAAATTATTAGGGGAGGATCCAGAACGCGGCCGAATTCACGGAAGGATTACCGTTTTCGCGGGTACGGCGACGCTGCCCGCCGTGTTGCGGGGAAGGATCAGAGCATCTGCCGCCTTGCCAGCTCGCGGAACGGGCCGGGCTCGGAGACGAGCTGGTCATAGCGGCCGGACTGGACGATGCGGCCGTCCTGGAGGACGTAGATCCGGTCGGCCTCGATGATCGCGTCGAGGCGGTGCGCGATCACCACGCGGGTCACGCCTCGGAGCTGGTTGGTCAGGCTGTCGCTGACGATACTCTGGGTGACGTTGTCGAGTGCGCTGCGTCGCCTCGTCGAGCAGGAGGATCCGCGGGCGGTGCACGATCGCCCGCGCGATCAAGAGCCGCTGGCGCTGGCCGCTCGACAGGTTGCCGCCTCCCTCGCCGACGAGGGTGTGCATACCCATCGGCATGGCGCGGATGTCGTCCTCGAGGCCCGACAGGCGGGCGGCCTGCCAGGCGTCGTCGACGCCCAGCGACGGCGCGAAGCCGACGATGTTGCTGAAGATGTCGCTGGGCATGAGCTGCGCGTGCTGGAGCACGACGCCGATCTGGCGGCGGACCTCGCGCAGGTCGAGCGTGGCCAGCTCGCGGCCGTCGTAGGTGACCGTGCCCGAGTCGGGCGACCTCGAATCCCAGCAAGAGCCGCATCAACGTCGACTTGCCCGAGCCCGATGGCCCCACGATCGCGACGAATTCGCCCGGCCGGACCTGGAGGCTCACGTCGTCGAGTACCCGCGCCGCGGGATCCTGGCCCGGGTACCGGAACGTGACGCGATTGAGCGCCAGCGCACCCGTCAGCCGCACCGGCTCGATCACGGCCGCGGGGAACTCGGGAATCTCGTCCAGGATCGGGCGGATCCGCTGGCAGAGCGGCAGCATGTCGAGCACGGACATCGCCGTGTAGCAGCCGGCCAGCACCGACGCGACGAGGTTGGCGAACGCCATGTTGAAGGCGAGGAACCGGCCGGCGTTCATCAGCTCGGGATCGATGAACACGACTCCCGCGTACACGACCATCGACGTGAGGATCGGGAAGACGGCGAGCCACTGGTGCGACGGCGCTCGAGAACCGCCGCGAGCGGATCAACAGCCGGAGCCGCTCGACGTACGGGCCGGCCCAGCGCGCCAGTGCGCGGCCTTCGGCCCCCGCGCTGTGCAGGGCGACGATGCCGCCGAACAGCTCGAGCAGCAGGCCCGAGAGCCGGACGTCGATCCGGCCGATCGCTACCTCGTACCGGAGCCGGGCGGCGAGGAGCAGCGAGGTCACGAGCAGCAGGATCGCCAGGAGGAGCGTGGTGACGAGGGCCAGTCGCCAGCCATAGGCGAAGAGGAGCGCCAGGTTGAACAACGAGAAGACGCCCGTGACGATGCTGGTGACGACGGCGCCCGAGACGCCCGCTTGAAGACTTCGCTGAGCCCCATCGCCGCAGGGCCAGGTCGCCCGAGGCATAGTTCGGCGAAGAACCGGGTGGGCAGACGGAGGAGCCGCTCCCAGACGGCCGGGATCAGGGTCGCCGAGATCCGTCCCTCGATGCGCAGGACCAGCAGGCTCTGCATCGCCTGGAAGAGCGCCGAGGCGGCCGCGAGCAGGACGAGGAACCCGCACATCACGGCGAGCCGGGAGGGACCGGCCCCGGGCTCGAGCGGCAGGTCGGCCTCGGGGATGACGCGGTCCACCATGATGCCGGCGGCGATCGGGATCGCCAGGGCCAGCAGCGATCCGACGAACGCCAGCGCGAGGACCACGACGAACTCGCGTCCGAGGCCGGGGAGCCCGCGGCAGAAGCGAAGGAGGTCGACGAGCCCGAGCCGGTCGTCGGGGAGCGGGCGGTAGAACACACGGGCCTCGGGCGCGATCCGGGCGGCAATCGCCGAGGTGAGTGGAAGGCGGCGGCCGTCGGAAAGCCGGACGTCATAGCGATGCGAGGACCAGGGCCGGCGGCGGCGAGCCGGCAGCAGGGCCACCGGCCGGCGGACTCCCCCATCGTCCAGAAACCACGCCAGGAGCGGCTGGCCGCCATCGCGGCGCCACCAGCCGTCGCCGAGGCTGACCGCCCGCACATCGAAGCCCGAGGTGCTCGCGAGGGCCTGGAGCTGGTCGTCGGGCGATCCGGTCGCCCGGGCCGGGTTGGCCGGGGCGGCCTGGATCGCCAGGCCCAGCACCTCGCCCACGGCGCGGCAGGCGTCGAGCAGCTCGCCCTCGCCGGGCTCGGTTCGCGACGTTCGCCGCGGTCTCGGCCGCCGCGGCACTCGCCAGCCGCGACGTGACCGACCGGATCACGGCCGCCTGGTGGGTGGACGAGCGCCGGATGTCCGCCCAACGGGCGCGGGACTCCCGCTCCTGCAGCGCCGGCGGTGAAATCGAGCGCGGCGCGGTGGAAGGCATCCAGTCCCGCCCAGGGGTCGGACGACCGGAACATCGGCCGGCGTGCCGCAGGCCGTGACGTGGCAAGCCTCCTGCGCCTGCAGCCAGACGTGCTCGGTCAGCGGGAATCGTCCGACGACATCGCCATCGGGTAGCGGCACCAGGTCGAGGAATTGGGAGCGGCCCTCGAGGTGGCGGACCCAGGCTACACCACCCCGCACGGCGAAGCGGTCGCCGGCCTCGTAGGCCGCAACTCCCTCGCGAGGAAGCTCGCGGCAGGGACGGGCGTCGGCGGCGCGGTAGACGCACAGGCCGACACGCACCAACCAGTCGTCGACCAGGACGGCGACCTGATCGGCGAGCCCCTCCTCGAAGCTGAGGCGGATCAGGTCGCCGCGGGAGAACTGGAGCAGCTCGGCGGGACCGGCGCCTACGGCGAGCAGGCCGCCCCCGGATCGTCCGCGGACCCCGCTGATTGCAAAGATTGAGCCGCCCTCCTCGACGCGGCAAAGGTGCCGCCTGCGCCCTTCGAGCACGCCGGGCTCCATCGAGGTGAAGAAGACATCCACGCCGCCCGAGCTGACGAGCCAGACGGCGCCGGGGTCGTCGAGCGCCAGGGGGCGGTTGGCGGCCGTGCTCACCGGTCGCGCGAATGGCATCAGCTCCTCGACGAGGAATCGAGCAGCCGCGAGCTCGGCCGTCGAGCCGGATCCGCCGGCGACCGCCGGTGCCGACGGGGGAAGGACGACGAGGTCGGCCGCGCCCGGTCCGTCGGGTCCCGCCTGCGGCGAGGCGAGCGCCAGCGGCCGGGCGGACTTTCGCCCGCGCTGCGAACGCTCGGTCGGCGACGGGATGGCCTGGTGCGAGACGAGCCGGGCGTATTCTCCGTCGGGATCGGCGATGAGCTCGTCGTGCGTGCCACGCTGGACGACCTGCCCCGCGCTCAGGACGATGATCTCGTCGCAGTCGCGGATCGTCGTGAGCCGGTGCGCGATGATGAGGCAGGTGCAGCCGCGGCGGCGAAGGTTGTCGTCGACGATCCGCTCGGTGCGCGGGTCGAGTGCGCTCGTGGCCTCGTCGAGGATGACGAGGCTGGGGTCGCGGACGAGGGCCCGGGCGATCTGGAGCCGCTGGCGCTGGCCGCCGGAGAAATTCCGCGCCTGCTCGGACACCGGTCCGCCGTAGCCGCCGCGCCGATGGAGCAGGTCGCGGTGGATGGCGGCGTCCACCGACGCGCGGACGAGGTCCTCCATCGGGACCAGGTCGTCCCAGAGACCAAGGTTGTCGCGTACGGTCCCCTCGAACAGGCAGATCTCGGCGTCGACCAGCGCGACCGAGCTGACGAAGACCTCGCGGGGGATCTCGTCGATCAGCAGGCCGTCGTAGAGGATCTCGCCGCTCCAGGGCTGGTAGAGGCCGGCGAGCATCCGGCCGAGCGTCAACTTGCCGCTGCCCGAGCCGCCGACCAGCGCGATCCGCTGGCCCGGCCGCGCGACGAGCGAGAAGTCGCGGATCAGGGGCCCCTCGACGGTCCGGCTGTAGCCGAAAGTGACCTGGCGGAACTCGATGTGCCCGCTCAGGCGGCGGGGGCCGGACATCGCATCCGAGGAACCCCCGGTGGAAGACGGCTCGGCGGCCGACACGGGCGGCGCGAGGAAGACCGGGTCGGCCGAGCGGTTGCGCACGTCGTCGATCCGGTCGAGGTCGGCGCGAAGCTCCTGCATGTCCGACCCGAGCCGGGCCAGGTCGCGGAACGGTTGGTTGAAACCGACCAGCAGCGACTGGAACGCCACCAGGGCGCCAATGCTGATGGTGCCGATCATCACCTGGCGTCCCCCGAGGCCCAGGACGAGGATCGTGGTCAAGGTCGAGAGCAACGGCGGCAGCGCCACCAGCAGGGCGTCGCAGGCTCCCAGCTCCTGCTCGGCATTGATCATCCGCGCCTGGTCGCCGGTCCAGCGGACGAGCAGGTCGGATTCGGAACCGGTCGCCTTGATGCTCTCGATGATCTGGATGGCCCACATGACGCCGCCGAAGAGGCGCGCACGGATCTGCTCGATGGCCCGGTTGCGGTCGACGCGGAACCGGTGGACGGCGCGGAGGGCGACGAGGTTGAATCCGCTGATCCCGACGCCGATGGCCGTGAGCGGCGGGTCATACGGGAGCATCAGGGCGATGTAGACGACCAGGGTGAGCAGGCTGACGGCGGTGGTCGCCAGCTCTCCCGAGATCAGGCCGGCGATCCGAACCGTGCGAAGGGATCGCGAGACGATGTCGCCCGTGAACCGGCGCTGGAAGAAGATGATGGGGAGATGCAGGGCGTGGCGGAGGAAGCCGAGGCTTTCGGCCAGCGTCAGTCGGACCTCGAGCCGGATCAGGTAGACCTGCTGCAAGGCCGACGCCGCCAGCCGCATGACGGCCGTGGCGGCGACGGCGAAGACCAGCGGCCGAAGCCATTCGACGTGCCCCTCGACCAGGATGCCGTCGACGAAGACCCGCTGGAGCGCGGCGGCGGCCAGGTTGGGGATCACGAGCGCCAGGCCGGCGAGGACGACGAACACCAGCGCGACCCGCGAGCGAGCCAGCCGGGTCGCCAGGCCGGCCAGCGCCCCGGGCCTGCCGCCACGCCGGCTGAAGCCCGGCGATGGCTGGAACGAGAATGCGATCTCGGTGTAGCGGCGGCGGAAGTCCTCGAAACTCACAGATCGCCGGCCGATGGCCGGGTCATTGAGATAGGCGCGGCCATGCGCGAAGCCCTCGACAACGAGGAAGTGATTCAACTCCCAGAAGGCGATGAACGGCGGCCGGCGATACATCAGGCCCTCGGCGGTCTTGCGGAACGCCCTGACCTCCAGGCCGTGACGTTTGGCGGCCTCCTTGATGTACAGGGCGTTGCTGCCGTCGCGCGAGACGCCGCACTCCTCGCGAAGGCGGTCGAGCGGGATGTAGCGTCCGTAGTATTCGAGGATGATCCCCAGCGCGGCGGCGCCGCACTCGGCGGCCTCCATCTGGAGGACCGTCGGCGTCTTGACCGGTCGATACCTCCGGGATTCTTCTTTGGCCATTCCGGGGGTCCGCGAGGGGACGCACGTGGTGATGCCGCCGATCCGGTCAGTTATCGGCACCGACGAGGCTGCGGGTCCAGGGGAGGATCAGGCGAATCAGCGGGCGCCGTTCCACCACGATCGATGCCTGGCAAATGGTGCCGGTCTTGAGAGGTTGGGTCGGTCCCGACGACGACGACCAGCGGAAGGGATTGACGCGATTCGAACGATCGGGTCGGGCGAGTTGGCCGACGGCGCGGGGGTCCTCGTCGAGCTTGACCTGCACGCGCAGGACCACGCCGGGCGCATAGCGTTTCAGGAAGGCCTCGACAAGCTCGGGATGCTCGAGCGCGGCCTCCATCGCGAGCTTGGTGGCGGGCAGCTCGGCGATCGCCACGACACGGCCCCGGATGAAGCCGTGTTCTTCGCGCTTGACGGTGGCCGGCACGACCTCCACCGGATTGCCCAGCTCGATCCGCTTACCCTCGCCGGCCGAGACGAAGACGATCGTGTCGTAGGCGAGCCCGCCGTCGTCGGCGCCCGGCGCTCCTCGGCGCGTGGAGCAGGACGACCGGCGACCCTTCGTGGACCAGGCCGCCGATGGCGCAAAGCACCTGCGCGACCCGTCCGTCGGCGGGGCTGATGACCCGCGAGGTGCGCTCGAGCTTGTCGCGGTCGAGCTTCAGCCGGATCGCCTGCTCGTCGATCTTGAGCCGACGCTCGAGTTCGCGCGCGTGCCGGGTGTTGTCGGACGTGACGATATCCAGCTCCAGCTCGGCCAGGCGCGACTCGCCCTGATTGAGGTGGTCGCGAACGTCGTAGAGCTTCTCCCGCGAGTCGAGCAGCTCGAGATCGCCCATGTACTTCACGCTGCGGAGCTTGTTGGCGCTGGCGACGAGGCGGTCGGCGAGCTTGAGCTTCTCCAGGCTGTCGGCGCGGGCGCGGAGGACGGCCTCGCGCACCCGGGCGATGGCGGCGTTCTTGCCGGCGCGCTCGGCCTCCTCGAAGCGGATCAGCTCGGCGTCCTGGCGGCGGAGGTCGGCAAGCCGGGCGGTCGCCTGGTGGATCTGGTCCTCGAGCTCCTCCTGGGCGATCCGGCCGATCGGCTGGCCCTTCTCAACCCGCTCGCCGAGCCGGACGTTCAGCGAGGCGAGTCGGCCGGTGGCACTGGCGCGAACCAGTAACAGGCGGTCGAGCTCGATCAGCAGGATTCCCTCGCCGTTGACTTTGGTCGGCACCTGGTACAAAAAGGCGAAGACGACCGCGCCGATGCCGATGGCGAAAAGGCTGGAGAGGTAGATCCACGAGCGGACGGTCGTCACCTGGACCAGCGCATCAAGCTGGTCGAACGCGGTGCGGCTGGGTGCCGCGGCCGGTGCTGAGGGTTGTTCGATGGCCACACTCATCAGCCGGCTCCCGTCGAGGCGTCGCCGCGGATGGGCGCAGCGGGCGTAGGAACTCGGCGCACCAGGAACTCTCGCCGGGTCGGCGACGCAGCCGATCCAACCTAGTCTAACCGCGATTTCGCCCCGAGAGATGACTTTGTGGCGGAATCGAGAATTGGGCGACCGACCGAAAGGACGCGCCGAGTGAATTGTCAACGAAAAAAAGGCGCCTCAACCTCGGAACTGAGCAGAGATCACGGATCGGGACCGAAGTCCGATCGGTGATCCCTGCGCGAACCCGAGCAAGGACTCCTCGGGCGAGCTTTTCCTCGAGGAATTCGGCTGTCGTGGTGCGGACCACATCCTTGGGGAGTCGATTGGCCTCGGCGTCAGTGACCGGTGATCTTGGGGTTTGGGCTGGGGTTGCCGGTGCCGCCGGCGACGGTGCCGCCGCCGGAGATCGCGGAGCTCCTCGGCGCTCAGCAGGACCGTCTCGGGCTGCTTCTTCTCGGTCTCAGCTTTCGAGGTCTTCGGGTCGCGAGTGGATTCGGCCATCGTTTCCTCCGTAGGAAGGGGATCGGGGCATATCCTCCACGATCCTGTGCAGCAAAGCGTCCGAGGTATCGTAGCCGATTCCCGGCGTGGGCGGAAGGATCCGCGTGGATTTCGCCGAATTCGATCGGACGGGCGGTAAGTCGATCGGTTGCCGACGCCCTTGCGGCGCGATAGGCTTGGGGGTGCGTTTGCGGGGTGGCGGCGAACGGGGCCAGGGGCTGGCGGAGGTTGGCCATGACGTGGCTGCGTGGGCTGATTCTGGCGTCCGTCCTCGGCTGGCAGGCCGCCGGAAGCCCTGCGCCAGGGCAGGAGGCGAAGCCCATTCCGCCGGGCTCGCCATCCGCGAAGGCGGATCCCGCGGGGGACCCATCAAGCCGGCCGGCAACCGCACCGACTCCGGATGTGAAGAAAGCTCAGGGCTCCAGGGCGAAGGCCGCGGGACCCGCCAGGCCGGCCGCCGGCAAGGCGAGCGTCGGTCCGCGTGTCCTCACCCGCGGCGAGATGCAGAAGGCGCGAAGCCCGTTCCTGGATATGCCCGGCGGTTCCGGGGCGCCGGCCGATCGGTATAACCCCGAGGCGGCCGACTGGCGAGACGTCCCGCCCTGGCGTCAGACCTCGTTCTTCGGCCTGCGCGCGCAGGGGAGGTTCTTCATCTACGTGATCGATTGCTCCGAGAGCATGATCGACGAGGATCGATTCGCTCGCGCGACGATGGAAGTGCGGCGGAGCGTCCTGGCCCTCCAGGCCCCGCAGCAATTCGAGGTGATCTTCTTCAACGACCAGTCGATGCCGATGCCCGGCGGGCCCAGGCCGCGGCCGGCCGATAGCCAGAACAAGGGCCAGCTCCTGTCGTGGCTCCGGCTGGTAGAGCCGGACGGCGGCACGGATCCCCGCGCCGCCATCAAGCAGGCGATCAGCCTGCGACCCGAGGCGGTGTTCCTGCTCTCCGACGGCGCCCTGCCCGACGGCACCGTCGAGGCCGTGGCCCACTTCAACGCCCGCCGGATCCCGATCCATTGCGTGGACCTCTCGGGCGGCGAGGGTGGCGATCACCTGCGGCGAATCGCCAGGGACAGCGGCGGGCAATACGCCGCGCGGGATGGCAACCTTCAGGGCAAGCGTTGAGCCGTACCGGCGCCGGGTCTTGACGTGGTTTTCACTTCGCCGTCGAGATGTCTCGCCCAGACGAGGACCAGACGCTCGTGGGTCACGGGCGGCAGCTGGACCGTTGGCAGGCTCATCAAGCCAAGCACCCCATTGGCCAGCGAGGCGGCACCGCGGACCGGGGTAGCCTCGTCGTGAACGCCGAGGCTGATGAGTAGGCTCGATCCGTCGGCGAGCACGGAGTCGAACGATCCCTTGTTCCGCGCCATGGTCGGGATCTGATACTCGGGTGCGTGAATCTTGCCGTCGATCACATGGGCCTGGTACATCGTGTGGAAGCCCAGCACGCGTGAGTCGTCGAGGCCGACGGTCAACCGGGTGGCATGCGGGAGGATCTTGCCAGTGAGATCGATCGCGATTCCATCATCGGCATGCTTGACAATCGGCGAGAAGCCTGACTTGTCGCCACCGACTTTCTCGATCCCCGCGACGTAGAATCGCTTCTTTCGGTTGATGATCGTGGCGCGGCGCCGTCGTCGGCGCAGACCTTCGGAGCCGACAGGCAGTTACTCCGGGTATCGGCCTGGAGGTGCTTGAGCAGGTCGGCGACGGCCTTGTCATCGAGGGTCCAGGCGTTGAACTCGGTTTCCTGCTTGAGGGGCTTGATCCGCGGCAGGAAGAGCATCCGCCAGGGCTCGGCGGGTGCATCGATGAAGCGGACGCAGTACTCGATCATCGGTCGGCCGGGATCGGGGGCCTCTGGCGACCTGGTGGCGGCGCCGGATGCGACCTCGACGCGCGGACGCGCCGGCCGATCGCCGGCGAATCCGGCCGAGAGGGCGAGCAGGGCGAACAGCCCGGCGGCCGGCAGGGCACCGAAGGGCCAGAGCGCGAGGCGGGGACGTGATGGCGTCATGCCGATCAGCTCCTGGATACGAGGGAGGAGGGACGTGGTCGGGCCGCCGAGCGACGCGACGGCGGCGGAGATGCGAGGGGACTCGAGGCGGAGACGTGCGATCGATTCGAGCGCCTCGGCCAGGGCGAGCGGGTCGCCGGTCAGGCGGACCGCCAGCGCGTCGGCCAGGTGCTCGCGCTCGCGGCGCAGCGACCGCGAGAGCCAGTGCACGGCGGGGTGGAAGAACAGCGCAACCTCGACCAGCCGCTGGGCCAGGTTGACCAGGTGATCTCGGCGGCGGGCATGCGCCAGCTCGTGGGCCAGGATGGCGTCAACCTCCTGAGGGGTTGCTACCCGTGACCATTGGTCGGGGATCAGCACCGCCGGCCGTAAGACGCCGCAGAGGAAAGGCTCCACAAGCCGAGGGTGGACGATAATCCTCGGGGTGCCGCGGAGCCGGAGCCGCCGCGACAGCCGGTTCGCCCGATCGATGAGACGCGACGAGGCCATTTCGCCCTCGCGCCGGAGCCGGCTGAGGCTGCGCAATCCCAGGGCAAGGACGACGGACAAGGCCGCGACCGCGATTGACCAGGCCAAGAGCAAGGGGGATCGCGCGGTCAAAAATGCCGGCGATGCGTGCCAGGTCGATCGAAGGACGGGCGCCGGTGTTCCCCGGAGTTGCTGGGCCCGCCTGCAGATGAGGAGTTCTCGGCCCTTCCTCGCCAGAAGTGCCAGGGCCGAGCTGGATGGTCAGTTCGGCGGCGTACGATTCGCCGGCCGGCATCCGCGCGGGGAGGGCGGCTTGCAGGCTCGCGAGGGCGAGCGGTCCCGCGGCGGCCAGCAGGATCGACACGACCAGGACGGCATGGCGAGTCGCGTGGGAGAGTCGTGATCGGGCGCGGAGGGTGAGGGCGACCGCGGACGCAACGAACATCCCGAGCCAGAGGCTGTGCAGCAGCACCAGCCAGAGCCATCGGCCGGCATTTCCGTCGATCAACGACGAGGCGAGCGTCGGCATGGCGCGCCTCCTTTCCCGGCGCCGTCGATCAGGCACGACTGGTAGGCGTCGAGCAGCGAGCGGATCTGGGCGAGCTCGTCGGCCGAGGGATGAGACTGGTCGAGCAGGTGGGCGACGAGCAGGCTGGCGGAGCCGTCATAGACGCGTTGGAGCGTCTCGCCCAGCAGCGAGCGCAGCGTCTGTTCGCGCGGTGCGACGGGCTCGTAAAGGAATGCGAGGCCTTGCGGCGAGCGGCGCAGCAGGCCCTTTTCGGTCATCACGTTCAGCAGGCTCATGATCGACGTGTAGGCACGTGGCGGGTGGACGTGGCAATTCACGACTTCGAGGACGTCACGCACGCTGGAGGGCCCCGGTCGTTCCCAGAGGACCTTCAGGACCTCCAGCTCGGCGGGCGTCGGCTGTTCGTGGCGAGGACGTGCCATCAGGGCGGGACCTCCGTGTCCTGGTTCAAGAGCATCTTCCGGACGACAGGCGGGATCATACGGGTTTTGCCGTAGGCGTCAACGGCGAAAACCGTAGATCTCCCGCGGGCGGGCCTCTCGGCGTTATGATAGTGCACATGGGATAGGCCGACGACGCAATGATCCGATGCCGGAGAGGACCCCCGATGGATCCCTACGAACTCCCGGACTGCCCGTGGTGCAAGACCGCCCTGCGCGGGCTGGGGCAGTTGCCCGTCCGCGTCGGTGGGACGACAAGGGGCTGGCATTTCTTCCTGGGCGAGCTCGCCGACCTGGGCGCGACGATCAAGCCGCTGGACCTGTATCGGTGCGAAAAATGCGGGCGGCTGGAATTTTACGATCATGATTTCAGCCTACCCTAACGTTGAACGCGAGGCCAACATGACGACACTGCTGACGCGCTTCCTGGCCCGGTCACCCCGGGTCGAGCACCTGACGTTCACCGTGTATACCCGCGACGGTTGCTGCTGCTGCCACAAGGCGCTCGATGTGCTCAGGGAGCACCAGCCGCGTTGGGGGTACGCGATCGAGGAGGTCAACGTCAACAGCGACCCGGAGCTGGCGGCCCGATACGGGACTGAGGTCCCGGTGGTGGCCCTGGAAGAGAAGGTCCGATTCCGCGGACTGGTGAACCCGGCGCTCCTGGACCGGCTCCTCACCGCGGAGGCCCGCAACGGCTCGCGCGGATCCTCTTCCTCCGGCGGAGAATCCTGAGATGGCCTGGTCGTTGCCTGAAGACGGAGTGCTGGGGATCTTCGTGGACCAGCCTGACCACGCGGCCAAGAGCTCGCCGATGGCCGCCGAGTGGGGAAGGGAGAGGGCGGCGGAGATCCTCGAGGCCATGGTCCTCGACACGATGGATCTCTGGAACGCGCAGGGGACCCTGAATCCCGGCGGCCGGCGGGTGCTCGTCTTCGCGCCGGCCGAGGCCGGTCCGTGGCTTGATGAGGTCGCTCCCGAATCGTTCGCCTTGCAGCCGACGGCCGTCGCCCAAGAGGGCGGGCAGATCCAGCAATTCCTGATGGGCGAGCTGGAGGAGGCCAGGCGGGTCGTCGCGATCGTGGGGAACACACCGACGCTCGACCCGGCCGTCGTCGTGAGCGCGTTCGTCTGCCTGGAGGACAAGGACCTGGTGATTGGTCCGTCAACGGATGGGGGCTGTTATCTGGTCGGGGCTCGCGGCGAGCTGCCGCCGCTGCTGGACTCGGTCGCGTGGGGCCGAGCGGACGTGCTCTCGCAGATCATGGATCGGCTGGCCGAGACCGCGCTCTCACTCGCGGTCCTGCCGCCGTGGTACGTCGTCGAGACGCCCGATCAGATCCGGATGCTCGCCGGACACCTGCGGGCCTTGCGGCGATCGGGGTATGACCCGATGCTGCCGCGGCTCGAGCGGCTCTGCCGGACGCTTGAAGAGTGAGCGGGTCGCGCCGCCGGATATCCCGCGGCGCGACCCTGTGATGGCCGGCCGAATCAGAAGGCGATCGGCTTCTTGAGCTTCCGCCGGACGGCCACGAACTGGCCGGAGTGGTTCAGCGCGTGCATCCCGACCATGTTGAGCGCGGCACCGACGGTCGGGGCCCAGGGAGGCATCTTGCCGCCGCGATTATCCGAGAAGTCGGCGTCGCTCAGGCTGTCGACGAGCGTCTTGGTCGCGGCGCGCTGCTCGTCCCAGAGTTTGATGTACTCGTCCTTCGTCTTGAGGCCCGAGCCGTCGGCGTCGGTCTTCTTGACGTCGTGCGCCGCGGCGAATCCCTCGGGCAGCGGCGGGGCCGAGCCGGGCGAGATCATCTCTTTGAACATGTGCTCGGCCGCGATCAGGTGTCCGAGCTGGACGGCGATCGTGTGCATGCCCTCGATCGGGACGAGCCGGAGCTCCTCGTCGGTGAGGTCCTTCACATACGCCTTGATGATGAAGTCGCTGGTGTCCAGGGTGTTGCGAATCACATCCTTGGGGCCCATGGGCGACAGTACCTCCGTTGGTTCTAGATTGCGAACGGTTCGATGATTCTGGGTGTCGGCGAAGTCTAACGTGCGGCCGCACGTGCCGCCGTCTGCGCGGGTTCGAGCGTGAAATCGGCAATAAAAAGCTGGCTCTTGCGATCGGCGGTGCGGCCGCTCGAGGTCCACATCAGCCGCTTGCCGTCGGGGCTGAAGACGGGCAGTCCGTCGAAGCCCTCGTGGTAGGTGATCCGCTCCTCCTGTCCGCCGTCCACGTCCATCAGGTAGAGCTCATAGTTGGAGTGTCCGTGCCGGCTGGTGGCGTAGATGATGTGGCGGCCGTTGGGGTGCCAGTAGGGGCCCCAGTTGACGAACTCGTTGCTGGTGAGCGCCCGCTCGGCCGTGCCCTCGGTGTTGTTGACGTAGACCTGAAGCAGGTCGTTCCCCTTGCGGTCGCTGCGGTAGATGATTCGCTTGCCGTCGGGCGAGAAGAACGGGCCGCCGTCGTAACCCTTGGAGTGGGTGATCCTGCGGGGATTCTTGCCGTCGGCGTCCATGATGTAGATCTCGCCATCGCCATCGCGGAACGAGGTGAAGACGATCTTCGTACCGTCGGACGAGTAGCTGCCCTCGGCGTCGTATCCCGGCGTGTCGGTCAGGCGGACGAGGCCCTTGCCGTCGAGGTCGGCGGCGAAGATGTCCATCGTTTCGGGGAACTCCCAGCGGTAGCGGGCCGTCCGGCTGTAGGCCGGGCCCCTGGCCGGCTCGGCCTCGGTGCTGGGGCTCAGGTGGGTCGATGCAAACAGGATCGACTTGCCGCCCGGGTGGAAGTACGGGCAGGTGCAACGGCCCTTGCCCGTGCTGACCATCCGCGCTGGGGAATCGTCCTTCAGACGGCCGACGTAGATCTGATACCCATCCTCGTCGGCAGTCGGATGGTGAAAAATGGCCGGGGGCGTATGCGGCACCGCCTGGAAGATGATCGACCCGCCGTCGGGGCTGAAGTATCCCTCGCCGGCGCGGGCCAGTCCGGAGGTGACCTGGCGGACGTCCTTCAGGTGTCGGGACTCGAGCCGCGCGACTTCCTCGGGCGACATCGAGGGGCGCTCGCCGCGCCGCCCGCGGGATGCTGTGCGACCAGCGCCGCGGCAAGGATCATGGTCGTTCCGAGGGTGGCGATCATCGCTGCGCTCCGGCGATCGAGGATGTCGGTTCGTGATCGGTCGGCCGGGCCGGCACGGCTCGCACTTGGCGATTCCGGTGGCCGGGTCGGATCGTCGTGCATAGTATAGGGACTGTAGCCACGCTCGCCAATGGCCGGACCGGGGAAGGATCGGATCGTCGTGCGGATCTATACCAAGACGGGGGATGACGGTACCACCGGCCTGCTTGGCCCCGGCCGGGTCTCCAAGGACGACCTGCGGGTCGATGCGTATGGGACCGTCAACGAGCTGAACGCCGCGCTCGGGATGGCCCGGGCGTTGTCGCTCGACCCCGGGGCGGATTCGCTCGTCGAGAGGCTCCAGAGCGAGCTCTTCGTCCTGGGCTCGGCGCTGGCGGACCCCAGCCCGTCCGGCCGGTTTCACGGGGCAATCACCGAACGCCACGTCGAGGGTCTCGAGTCGGCGATCGACGCGATCGAGGCGGGGCTGGAGCCGCTTTCGCGTTTCATCCTGCCGGGGGGAACGCCGGGGGCCGCGCAGATCCACCTGTCGCGTGCCGTTTGCCGACGCGCCGAGAGGCTGGTCGTGGCGCTCGCGCATCAGGCCGGCCGCGACGTCCCCGCGGTCATCATCGCGTATCTGAACCGGTTGAGCGACCTGCTCTTCGTGCTGGGACGCGCGGTCAATCAGCGAGCGGGCGTTGCCGACACGATCTGGGAGGGTCTCTGAGATGGCCGGGCCCGCGAAGCTCGTGCTGATCACAGGCGGCCGGCGGGTCGGCGGCCAGCTCGCCGTGATGATGGCGGAGCGAGGATGGGACGTCGCCATGACCTATCGCACGAGCCGGGCGGCCATCGAGGACACGCTTGCCGCCGTCGAGCGGTCAGGACGAAACGGACTGGCCATCGAGGCGGACCTCTCGCGGGCCGACCAGGCGGAACGCGCCGTCCGCGAGGCGGCGACTCGATTCGGCCGGATTGATGCCCTGGTCAACATGGCGAGTGTCTACCGGCGGACCCCATTCGCCAGGCTCGTCGCGCGCGACTTCGACGAGATGATCGCCGCCAACCTGGCAGGCCCCTATTACACGGCGGTCGCCGCCGCGCGGGTGATGCTCGACCAGCCGGGCGAGGCCGGTATCCGGGGGCGGATCGTCAACATCGGCGACTGGGCGACGGACCGTCCCTACCGCGATTACCTGCCGTACCTGGTGGCCAAGGGGGGCCTCGCGACAATGACCCTGGCGCTCGCCGCCGAGCTGGCGCCGGACGTCACGGTCGCCATGATCCAGCCGGCGATGATCGACCCGCCGCCCGACATGACCGACGCGGAAAAACAGGCGGTTGTGGCACAGACTCCCCTCCGCCGGATCGGCACGCCCGACGACGTCAACCGGCTGATCGTCTATCTGCTCGAGGCAACGAGCTTCGTCACGGGTGCGTGCTTCCGGGTCGATGGCGGGCGGTTCCTGGGGACCTCGGACTGAGTGAAGATGCTGCGATAGCAACCGTTCGCATGACGCTCACGCATGCTGCTGTGGTGGGGTCCTTTCCAAACGTTCGTGTTCTTGGTGGTTGAGTCGTCGTATCCCCCAATATCAGTCGAGCCGCGGGAGCGGATATGGCGCGATCCCGGTCGCGAAGACGTTGGATCGCCCTGGTCCTGCTGGTAATCGTGGCGGGGTCGGCGCTGGGCTGGTGGTCGTGGCGGCGTGGCGGAAGGGTTGCGCCGCTCGGCGCGGGGGATGCGGCCTACGATGCACGCGATTGGCCAGCCGCCGAGAAGGCGGCGCGGCACCGGCTCCGTACGCACCGCGATGACCGCGAGGCGCAGCGCCTGCTGGCGCGGGCCTTGATCCGACAGGGGCGCGATCAGGCCGGACTGCCGATCCAGCTCCGGCTGCCGGATACGATCCTGTCGGCCGAGGACTTCTTTCTGAGGGGCCAGGCCGCCGTGCGGCTCGGGCGCAAGGAGCTCGGCATCCTCGCCTGGAGGCAGGCCCTTGGAAAGGATAACGACCACGTCGAGACGCTGGTGGCGCTCGAGGAAATCTTCGTTCGACTGGACCTGCTCGACGAGGCGGCCCGCGTTGCCGAGCGGCTGGCGAAGCGGCCAGGGTGGGAGGCGAGGGGATCGCTCATGCTCGGCCGCATCCGGGCCGACCAGTCGGATCCGGCCGGCGCCGCCGATGCACTGCGGGCTGCCCTGTCTCGGCCCGACGAGTGGCAAGGGTCGGAGGACCGCGCCGGCGTCGTGAGGCAGTACGCGCGACTGCTCCTGAGGACTGGCCGCCCAGGTCCGGCGCGCGAGGCGTTGGCCGACCTCGCGCGGGATGGGACGGGCGACCCCGAAACCTGCTGGCTGCTGTCACGTTGCGACCTGCAGGAAGGGAAAACCTCCGCCGGGCCGATCACCGCTTCGGCACGCGTTTATCGCGAGCAGCATCCGCTCGCGCCGGAGCCGGCACCGTTCGTCGGCGAGGCGGGTTGCCGCGAATGCCATCAGGCAATCTTCCGGTCACAGCACCATAGCCGGCATGCGCGGACGTTCTACCGAAAAGACCAGCTCGGCAAGGTCGAGCTGCCCTCCAGCCCGGTGGCGGATCCGGATAGCGCGGCAGTGAGCCATGCTTTCGAGCGCGGCGGGGCCGACGTCTCGGTGCGGACGCGTGTGGGCGACCGGGTCTTCCGGACCATTGTCGACTATGCGTTCGGATCGGGAGACCGCGGCCTGACGCTCGTAGGCCACGACGCGGACGGTCGTCCGTATGAGTTCCGCCTGTCGCGGTATTCGGACCCCAACGGCTGGGATGTGACGTCGGGGCAGCCTCGAGGGACCGGCCAGGCTGAGCTCTATCAGGGCATGCGGATCACGGGCGACGCCGTCCGGCGCTGCCTGGTGTGCCATACGACCAACCCGCGAGCCATCGTGACTCGATCGGGCCTCGAGGCATCGGACGCGGCGATCGGCTGCGAGCGGTGCCATGGACCGGCGGGGAATCACCTGCTGGCGCTCAAGGCGCACGCGGACGACCCGGCCATCGCTCGTCCCCGGCTGGCGACCGGAGCGGCCTTGGTCGGACTGTGTGCCCAGTGCCACAGCCCGCGCGATCCGGAGCTGCCCATGATCCCGGGCTCGGCTGAGTCGGTGCGATTCCAGGGGACGACGCTCACCTGGAGCCGTTGTTATCTCGAGAGCCAGCAGACCCTCGGCTGCGTGAATTGCCATGACCCGCACAAGGACGTCGAGACCGGCACAGCCTGGTACGAGGCGCGATGCCTCGATTGCCACTCGGGAGAGGGTTCCAAGCCGCAGCTTGAGGCCGGTGCCCGGCGCCCCTCTCGGCCGTCGCACGCAATGGCCTCGCCCTGTCCCGTCCAGTCCGAACGCGGCTGCATCGGCTGCCACATGCCGAGGGTTCGCATCCCGATGGCCCACACATCCTTCACCGATCATTACATCCGCGTTCACCGCGGGGGTGCATCGGAGCCGGCGGCCGCCCGGCGATAGCCCGGAAGGGCATCCGCCACGCCGCGGCCTTCCTGGAGGCGATATCCCGTGTCGGCCGCGAGGTTCCTATAGCGATCGACCCGGCCCGATGGCCACTTGACCTCGACGGCCTCGACACGGGTCGCGTCACCCAGGCCGAAATGGAGACGGTGGTCGTGAGCCGAGAGGTAGCTGCTGCCGCCAATCCGCTCGTCGAAACGAGTCACGCCGCCCGCGGTGACGGTGACGCGGGCGCCGACGGCGTCGCGGTTGCTGGCGGGTGGCGCGCCCTCGAGAGCCAGGACGAGGAAATGTCCGGCGGGCCCGAGGTTGCGGAAGAAGGCCAGGGGGGTACCCTCGGAGACGATGAGGAGGTCGACGCGGCCGTCGTTGTCGATGTCCCCGCGCGCGAGGCCGCGGCCGAGACGAGGGACGAGCCACGGCTCTCCGGCGCGGGCGGAGACGTCGATCAGCCGGCCCGAGGGCTGTCCCATCAGAAGCTGTGCCGGCATGGCGAACGGGAGGAGGGGACGCAGATCATTGACGTGCCCGTTCGCCGTGGCAAGGTCGAGGCGGCCGTCGTTGTCGGCGTCGAAAAAGGCGGCCCCAAAGCCGAGGAGATAGCGGCTGGGCGCAGCGAGGCCGACGGCCGTGGTTTGGTCGGCGAACTGTCCGGAGCCCAGGTTGCGGTAGAAGGTCGTGGACTCGCCGTAGAAGTTGGTGACGGCCAGGTCGAGCCGGTGGTCGCCGTCGAGGTCGCCGCAGGCGATTCCCATCCCCGCCAGGTAGCCCCCCGAGGTGCTGGTCGCGACGCCGGACTCGGCGCCGGTTTCCTCGAAGCGGAAGCCGCCCAGGTTGCGGAAGAGGAAATTGGCCGACATGTCATTGGCGACGAAGATGTCCATTCGGTCGTCGTCGTCCAGGTGGGCGGCCACGACGCCGAGGCCGCGGCCGTCGCGGTCCGCGTCGCGGACGCCGGACGGCCCGGAGACGTTGACGAACCGGCCGCCGTCGTTGCGGAACACATGGTCCGGCGTCGCGGCGAATGTGCGTGGGCCGCAGTAGGTGTACCGCCCGGGATCATTGGGATGGGGGCAGAGGGGTGAGCGCTGGGGGTCCCAGTCGGCATAGTGGCAGACATACAGGTCGAGGTCGCCGTCGCCGTCGAAGTCGGCGAACGCTGCCGATGCCGGCCAGTCGCGACTGCCAGCCAGGCCGGCGCGGGCGGTCTCGTCCTCAAATGTGCCATCGCCACGGTTGCGATAGAGGGCGTACGATCGCCAACGCACGACAAAAAGGTCGGGGTGCCCGTCGTTGTCGTAGTCGCCCACCGTCAGGCCGTGTCCGTATCCACCCGGGAAGGCGAGCAGTCCGGCGGCGGCCGTCACATCCTCGAAGGTACCGTCGCGCCGGTTGCGGAAGAGCCGATCGCCCTGGGGTACCGCGGGTGGATCAGGCTGGTTGGGGAGCTTGCCTCCCTGGACGGCGTAGACGTCGAGCCAGCCGTCGCCATCGTAGTCGATCAGACCGACCCCGCCGCCCATGGATTCGGGCAGGCGCGCCAGCGGCGTAGGATCGTTCTCGTAGGTGAAGCTGAGGCCGGCGGCGGAGGCGCGGTCGGCGAAGACCGGCACGAGCCGCGCTGAGCTGGCAGCCGGGCGTTCGAGAGTGACCGTCGGCAGGATGTCGGCCATCGCGTCGGCCAGGCTTCCGGGCCGCGATTTCAGGTCGATGCGATCGGCCTCGGCCTGATCGCGATCGATCCCGTCGAGGCGGTCGAGCGCGGCCCGGGCTTCCGCCGGGTTGCCCGCCTCGCGGAGGGCCAGCATCCACCAGCCTCGCGCCTCGAACCATCGGCCCAGCGCCTCGGCCTGAAGGCCGAGTCCCGCGAAATGCTCGGTCGGTACTCGATCGGCCAGCTCACGGCGGTAGGCATCGCTGACCCGCTCGATCTCGGTCTTCTTACGGCGCAGCTCGGCGATCCCGGAGGCAGGTCCCTTACGACCCTGGATGGCGATCAGACGCGCGAGCGATCTCAGCTCGCCGGGTACGCAATGGACCAGCCGGGTCAGTGCCGCTTCCTCCGCGTGCGCATCGCCGATCTGGCCGGCGAGCCAGGCGCGTGCGGCCAGGCGTTCCTCCAGTCGCAACGTGGAAGCGGGGATGTGGCGGAGCGCCTCGATGGCCTCGCCGGCCTGGTCGGCGGCGATGGCCAGGTCCAATCGGACCCGCCAGACCGCCGGATCCTCTGGACGGCGCTCGAGGCAGCGGCGCAGCCAATCTTCCGCCCGGTCGAATCGGGCGGTGCGAGTGGCGACCACGGCCTGACCCAGCCAGACGCGGTCATCTTCGGGGGCGAGCCGGCCGGCCTCTTCCAGGCGCGTGCGTAACGCGTCGATCGGGAAGGCGCGGGGGTTGTCCACCAGGTAATGCTTGCGCAGGACCTCGGCGGGATTCTCGGCGCCCGGCCATTCGCCCTCGATCCGCCGACGCAAGTCCTCGAAGCGCCCCGTGAACAGATCGAGCTGCTGGAAGATCGACTCGCGCATTCCGAACGCCAGGCTCCCGCGCGGGAATTCGGCCGAGCCCAGCGCTTCCTCGGCCTCGGCGAATCGGCCCCGTTCCATCGCGAGCCGCGCTCGTCGGATGCAGGCATTGGCGTGGCGTGAAGAGCCGGGCGGGATCGCCGCCCAGATGGCCAGCGCAACTTCGGGGCGGCCCTCGGCCTCCTCGCACGCGGCACGCCAGTATCGCGTCTCGACACCACCCAGTCTCAACGCCGACAGCCGCGCCAACCGCGATCGTGCCGAGGCGATCTGGCCCGCCTGGACCTCTCGCTCGACTCGACCCAGTTCTGCCCGCACCCACTGGTCGCCGGCCAGCCAGAGGATCGGGATGGACAACCCCGTGAGGAGCAGCCCCAGCGCAAGTCGCGCCCGCACCGGCTTCGTCGCTAGTGGCGGGGCCTTACTGACGACCTTCGAGCGTTGATCGCTCACTCGACTGCTTTCCTGTTTCGAGGCGGCTGCGCGGGACCGGGCGATCCAGGGGACCTGATCGATCATTGCCGACGTCGCGGCAATGGACTCGGGGCGAGCGGGGGCGACGGAGGCTGAGGAAGCGATCAGCCGAGGCGTATGGCCGCCGGATGAGGCTAAAATTCCCGAGCGATGGACACGACAAAGCGAGGGAATCCGTCTCAGCCGGACAGAAATGCCGGCGCGAACGGCCCCTCGCCATCCTGTCGTCGTCGCCCTTGCGGGTGGTCGCTTGGATCATCCAACGAGCGGGCCGACCGGATGCCCTGTCATCCCAGGTGGACTCCCAGGCTCTCCGGTCGGCCATCCCATTTCAGTAGGACCCTGCGGGAAGGACCTCGTTGTCGAGACGGGTCCCCAGGGCCCAGTAGGTATTCATGGCGATGGTGCTCTTGAGGAAGTGGACGCTGCCGTCGGCGAACAGCATGTTGGAGCCGCCGGGGTGACCGCTATTGGCGTTGGCGATCTCGGCGTGGTCGGCGAGTCCGCACGGGCTGCCGCCGCAGCAGCCGTTGCATCCGCTGCGGCAGAAGCTCCAGCCGTACTGTTGCGAGCCGGGCGGGACGATCGTGTTGAACAGGGACATTGCCTCGGCGCCCCAGCCCCAGTACTGTCCGCGATTGACGCCCAGGGTCCCGCTCCCGTTGGACCCGCTGGTCCGGATGGTGTTCCAGGCGGAATTGCAGTTCGGCAGCACGGTGTTGGTGTAGTACGAGGCGTTGTCCGTGGCGTCATAGATCCACTGGTAGCACGCGATGGCGACGCCGTCGCCGGCGTATGTGGAGGTGGAGCCCTTGCGGCCGGCGTCGCCGGCCAGCGCCTCGCCGAAGGCGATGGTGTTCGACGACCCGTCGGTTATCCCGGCGAGGCCATTGGGGATCTGGTACGAGAAAACCCCGGTCGAGTTCTGGCCGTAGTTCTGTGCCGACCCGATCGTCGTGCCGAGGCAGCCGTAATAGTTGTTGATGTAACCGCCGGTCTTGCCCGAGTTGGGATCCGTCGGGCAGAGGAAACCCGGGATGATCGTCAGGAACGCCGTGTTCTGGAAGTTCTGGCTGTTGCAGACGAGCGGGTCGAACGAGAAGTTGATCGCGTTGTAGATCGGAGTCGCCTCGAGGTAGGGCAGGAGCATCGCGTGGACGCTCCAGCCGTTCCAGGTGACGAGGGTGGAACACCCATTATTGGTGTTCCACGTGTTGTTCGACGCCGATACCCCGATGGGGAACACGTCATAGGTGGAGTGGTAGTTGTGCATCGCAACCCCGATCTGCTTCAGGTTGTTGGTGCACTGGGACCGGCGGGCGGCCTCGCGTGCCGCCTGGACGGCCGGCAGCAAGAGAGCGATGAGGACGGCAATGATGGCGATGACGACGAGAAGCTCGATCAGGGTGAACCCCGGACGAGGACGAGATCGCATTGGCCCCGACTCCCGTAACATGAGAAATAGATGAGTCTTCGCCGACGAGGGCGAATCGAAACGAACCTTCAGACCGATCCAGGACGAACGAACGGAATTACGCGTGATTACCAGGTCCATCGAGACGGTTTCCGGATATGGAGACAGGGTTTCGGCCAAACCTGGTCCAGGGTCGGATAGCAATGGGCCGGAGCGACCGGCAGCGCCTGGCGAGGCCCGATGAGCGTCCCCGAAGTATAAAGACCACCGCGAGGCCGCGTCGGGCCGTGGTCTCCGGATCATTTCTTCTTACCGGTCCTCTTTTGCATCCCATCCATGTAAGCTTTCATCGAGTCCTGGGCGTCGGGGGTCTTCGTGACGTCCCCCTTGTTCTCGAGCTGTCCACCGCCCTTGTCGTCGCCGCAGCCGGTGATCATGCCGACGGAGCCGAGCGACAGGGCGAAACCGAACATCGAAAGGCCCGAGACCAGGAAACGACGACGTCGATCGGTCGCTTCACGGGGTTGAGTCATGGTGGCGCTCCGCACGATCGCAAAGGAAAAGTGGTTCCGAGTCGTCCCATAGGCCGTCGAAAACGACGACGGGCCAGATCATCTTGCGTCCAAGGAATTGCATCATCGGATCGGAAGGAACATGTTGTCCCCTTCAATCGGACTCGCACCCCGACCTTCCGACGAGTCGTGATGACACTCCCGCCGCGCAAGATGACCCCTCGCCTCAGAACGGATAACTGCGCATTATAAGTCACCTGGCGCCGAGCACAAGAGCGTCGCAAGTCGGGAATCCCGGTTCACTCGCGGTCGATCTGGGAGATTGACGGTCCAGTCGATGCGATCGGGGTACAGACTCGTTGTCTGAGGCACTGCGATTGCCGCTGGCCTTGTGGTGAATCGGCGGAGCCCCGTCTGGAGGTCGGATCTTTCGCGACGACCGGATTCTGCTAGACTGCCAGGATCCGGCCGGCGCGCAGATGGCGCGGCGAACTCGGCGGCCGAGAAGCCCTGACGGTGCCCTCTGGCCGCGAGCCGTCCCGATTCGGGCCTTGCCCGCGCCACCGACCATCCGGTGAGCGCATCGGTTTCGGCGGGCTCGGCTCGGCTGTTCAGTTGCTGGCAACGCGGCGAATCGCGCGACCCGCGATTTCGATTCCGGGGAGGGTCCAGACGTGGAGATGCACCATCCAGAGGTCTTGCCGGAGGTTCGGGAAAGTCCAACCTCTCCGCACTCGGGCGACGGGTCATGGCCCTGGTTCGGCCGGGTGCGCTGGCTGCTGCTCTGCGCCGGGCTCCTGGCCGGTCTGGCCGCGTTCGGGGTGGGCGAGCTGACCCATGCACTGATCCCCGTCGAGCGGATCCCCGTGAATCTTCAAGGTAGCATCGTGATGGAGGTCGACTTCAGGACCGTGACCGAGGCGGCAACCCGGAACGGGGCCTTGACCTACGGGGTGATGGGGCTGTTCCTGGGGGCTGCGCTGGGGATCGCCGGTGGGATGGGACGTCGCTCAACCTCGGGCTCCGTCGGTGGGGGAGTCCTGGGCGCCCTGCTCGGTGCAGCCCTCGGCGGTGGACCCGCCTTTGCCCTGCTGACCCGCTTCCTCACGGCGAGGGACGACCATCGCGATTATGAGATCCTGATTTCGCTGGCGATGCATGGAGTACTCTGGGGGCTGATCGGCGCGGCCGCCGGCCTGGCGTTCGGCGTGGGACTGGGTCGCTATCGACGGTGCCTGCCGGCCATGCTGGCCGGCTTGCTCGGTGCATCGCTGGCGGCCATCGTCTACGACCTGATCGGGGCATCCTTGCTTCCGCAAGCCAGGACTGACGAGCCGCTTGCCGTGATCTGGACGGGCCGGATCCTGGCCTGCATGTTGGTCGCGGTCGGCTCGGCGGTTGCGGTGGCGACGCTCGCCTTGCCCGACACCAGCCCGACGAGCCTCCAGCCGCCGGCCGGCTCGCCCGAGTCCGCAGCGCTACCGTCGAGCTGATGGCGATCGAAGGAATGACCGAAACTGCCAACCAGGCCCCTCAGCAGAGCCGCCGTTACAGCCGAGCCATGGACCCGGACGTCCCGGCCGGCGACCGACCAGCGCGGCCATTCGTATTGGGCCGTGGGCATGCGGCAATTCAGGTAGTCCCGGCCGGGTGAACGGGACATGGGGTTCCGCTCGGCCCTCAACCTTCGATCACCTGCATTCCGCAATGCGGGCAGTTTCCCGAGGAAAGGACGAGGATGCCATTGAGATAGCCGAGCGGGCTGTTGCATTCGGGGCAGATGAGTGTCGCGTCGAGGCGGGCATCCCGCTCGGCGTGTCGCATCCACAGCCCGACCGCCGCGACCGCCACGATGATCCCGATCACCATGGCGATCTCGGAACGCTCGGTCGGGTCGCCGTCGGGATCGGTCAGCCCGAGAATCAGCCAGATCACGAAGAACACCATGGCCCCGATGCCGAAGATCGACAGTACCCGGATCGTGTGGCGCCTGCAGTAGAGCCAGTAGGACCAGCGGAACTCGTTATGGCTTGTCATGATGCCTCCGCCGTCTCACGGCGAACCGCCGGGCATTGAGCCTCGAGGAAGGCTCGAGTGGAACCCGTTCATCATTGTCCCCGGTGGATCGCGGCCATTCCAGTCGATTCCGCCCGCAGGCGCCGCGGCCCGGGCGACCGCCTGGGAGGGCGAGCTCCAGAGCGGAACGGGCTGTCGAGGAAACGACCTTCGGGGTCCAGGTGGTGCACTTCCTTGACCCACGGCAATCCGACGATCGGCGTCTCGATCTTCGCCCGGTCGCCGACGATCAGCACGTTCATCCGGTCGGGAGTGACATACTGACGGGCGACGCGGTCGACGTCCGCGCGGGTCACGGCCTCGACTCGCGGTTGGTAGTGCTCGAACTCGTCGTCGGGCAGGTCGTCCTCAACCAGGACAGCGAGCTGGCTGGCGACGCCGAAGGTCGTCTCGAACCGGGCGGGAAAACCCAGGACGATCCGCTCCCTGGCAAACGCCAGCTCATCGTCGGTGACCGGCCGGGCGCCGGCGATCCCGTCCAGTTCCTTGAAGAGCTCCTCGAGGGCCTCCCGCGTGACTCGGCCCTCGACCGGGCCGCCCGCGACGAACGGGCCCGGGCCGCGGTAGAAGGCGAATCCCGACTCGGCGCCGTAGCTGTAGCCCTTCTCCTGGCGGAGGTTGATGTTGATCCGGCTGGCGAACTGGCCGCCGAGGATCGCGTTCATGACGATCATCGCGTGGAAGTCGGGCGATTTCCGCGGCGCCCGATCCGGCCGATGCTAATGATCGACTGGACCGCGCCCGGCTTGTCGATCAAGAAGAGCGGCCGACCCGACGGCAGCGCGGGGACGGGCTCGAGCGACGGCGGCGCGGGCACGGGACCTGCGGCCCAGGCCGCAAGGCGGGACTCGAGCGCCGCGGCGATCGCGTCGGGCCGCACGTCGCCCACAATCACTAGGGTGGCGTTGCCCGGCACCAGGATCTTGCCCAGGAATGCCGCCACGTCCGCGCGGGTGATCGATCGGACCGAGTCCGGCGTCCCCGATTGCGGCCGTCCGTACGGGTATTTCGGCCCGTAGACGAGCTGGGGAAAGACCGCCTGGGCGATCTGCTCCGGGTCGTCGGCGCGGGCCTTCAGTTGCGAGAGCCGCAGTCGGCGGAGCCTTTCGAGCTCCTTCTCCGGCAGGGACGGGTGCAGCAGGACGTCGGCGAAGAGATCGAGGCCGCGGTCGAGGTGGCGGGACAGGGTCGTCAGACCGATCGTGGTTGACTCCAGCCCGCCATCACAGTCGAGGGTCGAGCCGATCTCCGCGAGCTCGCCGGCCAGTTGCATCGTGCTCCGCGAGGTCGTCCCCTCGTCGAGCAGGCTCGCGGCCAGCGAGGCGAGGCCCTCCTTGCCGGTCGTGGCAAGCGTCTCGCCCGACTTGACGATCAGGTCCACCGTCACGATCGGTAGCTCGTGCCGCTCGACGATCCGAAGCTCGAGGCCGCTGGAGAGCCGTCGCCGCTGGAAGGCCGGCGGCCGATATCGCGGCGTCGGGCCGAGCGGCGGCATGGCGGAGCGGTCGAACTCGTCGCGGACCACAGGCGCGGAAGCGGCAACCACGTCCTCGGCTCGTGGGACGACTCCGGCGGGCACGGCCGCTGCAGGCGCAGGCTCCGGCTCGCCCGGGACGAACTCGAGGACGACCCGATTCGTGCCGAGATATTTCTGCGCCACGCGTCGGACGTCGTCGGGTGTGACGGCGAAGACGCGCTCGAGCTCGCGGCGATAGGCGAGCGGATCGCCGTACACGGCCTGGTAGGTGTTGAAGACCTCGGCCTTGCGGGTGACCGACTGGAGTCCCATGACCAGCTCGCTCTCGCGGGCGTTGCGGGCCTTGCGGACCTCGGCCTCGGTCGGTCCATCGTGTTTCAGGCGCTCGATCTCGGCGTCTGCCAGCTTGACGAGCGCGCCCAGGTCCTGATCCGGGTGCGCGTGCAGAACGACGTGGAACTCGCCCGAGAGCCGGTGCGTGGGGTGATCCGCGCCGACGCTGGCGGCGACCTGGCGATCGTACATCAGGGCGCGGAACAGGCGGTTCTCCTTGTCGAGGCCACCGAGGACCGCCGCCAGGACATCGAGCGCCGGCTCGTCGGCGTGGCCGCCGGGCACCGTGGGCCACACGAGCTGCGCGCGGGCAGACTCACGGCGTCGGTCAGACGGATCGTCTTCGCCGCGGCCAGCGCCGGCACGCTCGGCTTCGGGGGATCGTCGCGACGGCCGCGGGGCAGGGGGGCGAAATCGCGCTCGATCCAGCCGCGCACGCGGGCAGGCTCGAAGTCGCCGGCGACGCAGAGGATCGCGTTGTCGGGTGCGTAGTAGGTTCGGAAGAACGCGGCCACATCCTCCGGCCCTGCCGCTGTGAGGTCGGCCATCGACCCGATCACGCTATGGCGATACGGATGCCCCTCGGGATAGAGCGCCAGTCGCAGGACCTCGTCTGCGCGGCCGTACGGGACGTTGTCGACCCGCTCGCGCCGCTCGTTCTTGACCACGTCGCGTTCGCCGTCGAGCTTCGCCTTGCTCATCGCCGGCAGGAGGAATCCCATCCGGTCGGCCTCGAGCCAGAGGGCTCTCTCCAGCCCGTTACTCGGCACGCGCTCATAATACTCGGTCCGGTCCTCGTCGGTCGTGGCGTTGGTCTCGGCGCCCAGTCGCTCGAGCGGTAGCGAGTAATCGGCGTCGTGGTGCTGCGAGCCCAGGAACATCATGTGCTCGAACAGGTGGGCGAACCCGGTCTTGCCCGGCTTCTCGTCCTTCGAGCCGACCTTGTAAAGGACGTCGATCGCCGCCACGGGGGTCGTGTGGTCCTCGTGCAGGAGGACCGTCAGGCCGTTGGGCAGCAGGTAACGCTCGACCTTCAGCGCGGGGATCTGCGGCCGGGGAGCGTCCTGACCGACCGCTCCCGCAACGCTCCAGTAAAGGCCGCATCCGAGCACCAACCCGACGAAACCGCGCGACCTCGCTGCCATGTTGCTCATCCTTCCCGATCCGTCCCGTCCTGTCCTTTTTCGCCATCACGAAGACCTGTTCTAGCCCGCCGCGAACGCCGCGTCCAGACCGGCGGCGACCCGCGACCGATCCGCGGATCATTCCCCTCGCCCCCGAATGCCCGGTCGGTTAATCTGGGTTGCGTCCGCGATGTGTCCTGCCCGGGGAGCTCTGGCCGTCCCGGCCGATCGGCTCGACCGCTTCTGCCGACGACATACCCGAACTTCGGATCATCGACCGACTCGCCGAGGGACCCCAATGCAGTGGTCGTTGTCTCTTTGTGCGTTCACGCTTTGTCTGCTCGATGCCATGCCTTCGTTCGGGGATGGCCCGGCCGGTGAGGGGCCTCTCCTGCCCGAGAAGCGGCTGCCCTGGACCGACTCGCGCGTCGTCGGCTCGCCCGACCCGCTGCCGCCGTACAAGGTGGTTCGGGCCTTACCGAGGCTCACCATCAAGCAGCCGCTGAGCCTGACCCCCGAGCCCGGAACCGACCGCCTGTTCGTCCTCCAGCATCTGAACTTCTGGTCTGGGCCCGGTCGGCTGCTCGCGGTGCGGGATGAGCCGAGCTCGGCCGCTACGGAGGAGCTACTCGACATCGATGGCCTGCCATACGGCCTGGCCTTCCACCCCGACTACACCCGCAATGGCTACCTCTACATCGGGTTGAACGGACCGCTTCAGGGAAGCAAGACGACCCAGGTGGTGCGGTATACTGTCGACCGGCGGACCGGGCGGGTCGATCCCGGCACCATGCGGAAGATCATCGAGTGGCCCTCCGACGGCCACAACGGCGGCGACCTGGCCTTCGGCAATGACGGGTGTCTGTACGTCTCGGCCGGCGACGGATCGAGCGATTCCGACGCCTACAAGACAGGCCAGAGCCTCGACGACCTGCGCGGGGCCGTCCTGCGCATCGACGTCGATCATCCGGATGCTGGCCGGGCATACTCGGTCCCGCGTGACAACCCTTTCGTCGGCCGCACTGGTGCCCGGCCTGAGCTCTGGGCGTACGGCCTGCGCAATCCCTGGCGGCTGAGCTACGACCGCGAGTCGGGGCAGCTCTGGGTCGGCAACAACGGGCAAGACCTCTGGGAGCAGGTGTTTCTGATCCGCAAGGGCGGCAACTATGGCTGGAGCCTCTTCGAGGGGAGCCACATGTTCCGCGAGGATCGCCCCGCGGGTCCCGACCCCGTCCTGCTGCCGGCCGCCGAGCATCACCACAGCGAGGCGAGGTCGCTCACCGGCGGACGGGTTTATCGCGGCAAGCGGCTGCCCGAGCTCGCGGGCGTGTACGTCTACGGCGACTGGTCGACCGGCCGGGTCTGGGGAATCCGCCACGACGGCGCGAAGGCCACCTGGCACCGCGAGCTGGTCGACACCCCATTCAACATCACGGGTTTCGGCACCGACCACTCCGGCGAGCTCTATGTGATCGACCACGCTGGCGGATTCTACCGGTTCGAGCCGACCACCGACGCCGACCGGCTCCGGCAGCCCTTCCCGACCCGGCTGAGCGAGACCGGCCTGTTCCGCTCGGTCGCCGCCAATACTCCGCATCCGGCCGCGATCGCCTTCGGAGTGGTCGCCCCCCAGTGGGCCGACGGCGCCTCGATGGAGCGGCTCGCCGCGCTCCCGGGACTCGACCGGATCGAGCAGCATCCGCAGCTCAACGCCGGCGGAGCCTGGACTTTCCCGGACGGCTCGGTTCTGGTGCAGACACTCTCACTCAGCCGGATCGAAGACCCTGCCCAGGCGGCCCGTCGTCGGGTGGAGACCCGGATACTCGTCCGTCAGCAGGGACAATGGACGGGCTATTCCTACCGATGGAACACCGCGCAGACCGACGCGACCCTGGTGCCGGCCTCCGGCGGCTCCGAGGATTTCGAGGTGCCGGACCGCTCGGCACCCGACGGCCGTCGCGAGCAGAGCTGGCGGTTCCCCGCGCGGACCGAGTGCCTTGTCTGCCACTCGCGTGCCGCCGGATTCGTCCTCGGGTTCTCGCCGATGCAGCTCGACCGCGACTGCCGGCAGGGGGGCGACACGGTCAATCAGCTTCGCGCGCTCGAGCGCATCGGCGTCTTCCAGGGCGATCTGCCGAAACGCCCGGCTGGCCGTCCCCGGCTGGTCAACCCGTATGACGCCCGGGCACCGCTCGAGGATCGCGTGAAGTCGTACCTCCACGTGAATTGCTCGGTCTGCCACGTCAAGGAGGGCGGCGGCAATTCGCTCATGGAGCTGGACCTGGATACCCCCGCGCCGGATGAACGTGATCGACGCGGCTCCCGTGCACGACCGGCTGGGGATCGCCGACGCTCGACTCGTCGCCCCCGGCGCACCCGAGCGTTCCGTGCTGTTCCAGCGGATCTCGCGGCGGAGCACCGGCAAGATGCCGCCACTGGGCTCGAACGAAGTCGACCGGGACGCCGTGCGGTTCATCGGCGATTGGATTCGCGGCCTGCCGGCGAGCGGCTCCGGGGCGAATCCCCGATCGACGCCATGACCCCAAGGTTTCAGAGACGCACATCGCCCAGCGCGGGCGCTCGACGACTCGGGGGCAGGGGGGTAGCGAGTTCAGGAAGGTCCGGCCATAGGGCTTGGTCAGCACGCGCGGGTCGAGGATCACGACGATCCCGCGGTCGGACCTGGTGCGGATCAGCCGGCCGAAACCCTGCTTGAGCTTGATGACGGCCTCGGGGACCTGGTACTCGACGAACGGGTTCCCGCCGCGACGGCGGATCGCCTCCAGCCGGGCCTCGAGCAGCGGGTGGCTCGGGACCGCGAACGGCAGCCGGGTGATGATGACGTTCGAGAGTGCCTCGCCAGGCACGTCCACGCCCTGCCAGAAGCTGTCCACGCCGAAGATCACGCTGTCCACGTCGGCCTTGAAGGCGTCGACCATCTTGGATCGCGGCATCCCGTCGGACTGCGAGAACAGGGCAATATTCCGCCGGGCCAGCCAGGGGGTGAGCGCGGGTGGCCGACTCGAGCATCTTGTACGATGTAAAAAGGACGAACGCCTTGCCGTGCGTTCGTTCGAGGTAATGCGCCACCGCGCGGATCGCCTCCTGCTCGAACTGGAGGGGCTGGTCGGAGGGATCGGGCATGTTGCTCGGCAGGTGTATCGTGACCTGCTTGGCATAGTCGAACGGGCTGCCCAGCGCGAGCGTCTCGGCGGAGGTCAGGCCGATCCGGGCCTGGAAGAAGTCGAATCGCGGCGGCGAGCCGACGCAGAGCGTCGCCGAGGTGAGCACGCAGGTGTCGACGCTCGGTGAACAGCAGGTTGCGCAGGCTCGGGCCGACGTCCAGCGGCGCCGCGGCCAGCCGGACCCGAAGGCGGGATCTTCTGCTCGACCTCGAGCCAGTACACCGCGTCCTCGGCGCTCTGGCGAATCCAGCTCGCGACCTGGTCGGCCAGCGAGCGGCACCGCTCCTCGGCGGCCGTCAGCTCGATCTTCTCCTCGGGCTTGTCGATCGTCGCGGCGCCGCGGTCGATGGCCGCGGCCAGGCGCCGCAGCTCCTCGCAGAAGCGACTCGCTCCAGCCGGGCGGTTGACGCAGCCGGCCGTTGAAGCCGGCAGGCTGCGCCCTGGAACCATGTAGGCGACCCGGTTGAAGAAGTCCTCGGCGACCTCGCGCGTCCGCTGGCGCCTGCTGGATCGCCTCGGCCATCGCGATCGCGATGGGCGGCCAGCACGCCCCTGCCGCTCCGCGCGTTGTACAGCCGGGCCAGCGAGTAGTCGATCGCCGACGCTCGAGAGCTGCACGCCCATGTGCTCGCCGGCGACGGCCTCGAGCGTGTGCGCCTCGTCGATCATGGCGACCTGGTACTCGGGCAGCGAGGCCGAAGCCGTCGCCGCTGCAGCGCCAGGTCGGTGACGAACAGCGCGTGGTTGACGACCAGCACGTTGGCCGTCTTCATCCGCCGCCGGGCCTTGAAGAAGAAGCACTCGCGCGTGGCGCGGGCACTCGCGGCCCATGCAGTTGTCGTCCTCGCTCTGCACGGCCTCCCAGACGCTGGGCATCGGGCGGAAATCCAGGTCGGATCGGCTGCCGTCGCTGGTCCGGGTCGGACCACATCCGCAGCGTGACGAGCTGGTCGATCTCCTCGGGCCGCTGGAACAGGAGGTTCTGCCGCTTGATCGCCACGTCGAGCCGTCGAAGGCTGATGTAGTTCGACCGCCCCTTGACCAGCACCGCCGAGAACTCCTGCGGCATCACCGAGCGCAGGAACGGGATGTCCTTGCGGAGCAATCTGCTCCTGCAGCGCGATGGTGTGCGTCGAGACGACGACCTTCTTCTTCGGGGTCGGCGGTCGCCTGGATCGCGGGGACGAGGTAGGCGAAGCTCTTGCCGACGCCCGTGCCCGCCTCGACGACCAGGTGCCCGGGCCGCTCGATGGCGCGGGCGACCGCCTCGGCCATCGCGAGCTGCTCCTCGCGATGCTCGTAGCTGGGCAGCCGCCGCGCAATCGCGCCGCCGGGTCCGAGGATCGAGACGGGGTCCAGTTTGGCCATGCTCGTCCTCGACGATCCGGCTGACCCGGCCGGCCGGCCTCATCAATCAAGGGGGGATGGCCCGATCCTGATCGAGTGAGCTGCTATAGGCGGGAATGGTCCCGTCCGGGTCCCCTGACCTCGTATTCGACGGGCGTCAATGCTGCGATGGCCAGGATCCGCCGAAGCTCGGGCTGGTGAATTTCATCGAGGAATCGCGGAAAGCGTTATGGATCAGGATCTGTCGGTCGATCGCTGACAAACCCCGAAAGTCGGCAGAGACAACAAAGCCCGAAATCCCGTCATCGTCGTCCAGATCGACATGTTCGGTTCCGAAAATATCGTCTTAGCGCGACTCCGACTTTCTCTTTGAGATCCATAGCATAACTCCTTGATCAAGGATTAGCTGGGCCGAACTGAGAAGGTCGGCGGAATTCTTCTTGAGCGCATCCCCCTTGATGCCTTGAACTCTCCCGATACGACGGAGGTAAGCCCGCAGGCTGGAATCGGAGGCGAATCGAAGATTATTATGCCAAAGGGCAGCGACCTCGCTGATCGCCGCTCGAAATCGATCGCGGTTCGGTCTATCTCTTCTTGCCGGGATGCCCTTCCTACGCGCCCGTTCCGCGTGGGTCTGGAGCAGGCCGCTGGCTTTAAGCAGGTCTTCCAGGTCATGCCGCCCCTCGAAAGTCGCATTCTTCTCCCATCGGAATGCCCGGAGCAAGCACTCCACGGCCAGGCCACTGCAGTACATTGCCAGGGCATAGCTCGCCCTGGAATTGTGGATCTCCCTCGCCTGCCGCATTCGTTCGGTTGCGGCCTGGTAATACTCCTCGCCTGTGAACTTCATGAGCGCGAGACCGGTACTCCTTTCCCTTCGGCTCGGTCTATCGGGGCAGCTCGCAGTTGATGCCGGGGTTACGCGGACGTGCCGCTCCTCTGATTCTACCATGGAAGCCGCCGGGTTCACGATCGCCCGATCACGCCCTGGGTGGGGCTCGAGGCGGTGGCGTAGAGCTTCCTGGGAATCCGGCCGGCTCCGTGGGCGAGGCGGCCGGCCTCGATCGCCAGCCGCATGGCGTGCGCCATCCGTAGCGGGTCCTGGGCGCCGGCGATGCCGGTGTTGAGCAGCACGCCGTCGCAGCCGAGCTCCATGGCGATGGCGACGTCGCTGGCGGTGCCGACCCCGGCGTCAACGATCACCGGGTAGGACGGGTCATCCCCCTTCAGGTCCTCGAGGATGATCCGGATGTTGTTGGGGTTGAGCACGCCCTGGCCGCTGCCGATCGGGCTGCCGGCGGGCATGACGCTGGCCGCGCCGGCTTCCTTCAGTCGCCTCGCCATGATCGGGTCGTCGCTGGTGTAGCAGAGGACCTGGAAGCCCTCCTTCACCAGCACCCGGGTCGACTCGAGCGTGGCGACCGGGTCGGGCAGGAGCGTCCGAGGGTCGGCCAGCACCTCGAGCTTCACCCAGTCGGCTCCTGGATTGCCCAGCCCCTCCAGCAGCTCGCGGCCCAGCCGGGCGCCACCGCAGCGCATCCTCGGCCGAGAAGCAGCCGGCCGTGTTCGGCAGGATCGTGTACCGTCGGGGGTCGAGGAAATCGAGCAGATTCCGGCCCTCGCGATCGAACAGCCGCTCGCGGCGGACGGCCACCGTCACGACCTCGGCCCCGCTCGCGTCCAGGCATTCGCGCCATCAGCTCGAGCGTCGTGTACTTGCCCGTGCCGACGAACAGCCGGCTCCGCACTGTGTGCGTGCCGATCCTCAGCGGCTCGGCCTCAAGGCCCGTGGCGGGTGCGGCCGGGCCGATCGGCCCGCCGCCGCCGACCAGGGTCACGATCTCGAGCACGTCCCCGGCGCGACGTCGATCTCGGCGTGTCGGGCCCGGGTGACGAGCGATCGGTTGAGCTCGACGGCCACGTATTCCGGCTTGACGGCGAGGTGCCGGAGCAATTCCGCGACCGGCATCCGACCTGGCAGCTCGCGCTGTTCGCCGTTGATGGTAACGTGCACGATCGATCCCACCGCTCCGCGCTCCTCCGCCGGGTAGTGACCCGGCCCTCCGGAGCGGTGGCGCCCCGGTCACTGTCCCGTGTTTCCAGCCTCGCCTCGATGTATTTTCATCGTATCGGCCCCGCGCACCGGGGTCAAGCCGCAGCGACGCCGGCCCGGGCTGGCACCGTTGTTGCACCCCGGGCTGGTGATGATGTGAGCTTCCCCGAGCGGGGACCCTGGCCTCAACCGGAGTGATTTCAATGACGTTGCTCAAACTGGCGATCGTACCGGGTCTGCTGTTGCTTGCGGGTTCCGCGGCCATGGCCAAGGCGGACGACAAGGGGTCGGCCGCCGCCGACAAGTCCTGCAAGCCCGAGGATCTCGTCGGCCGCTACACGATCGTCAGTGGCGAGCGCGACGGCGTCAAGGAACCTGATGAGCGGGTCAAGGGGACGATCGTCACGTTCACGAAGGACTCGGTCGTCGTCGCCGACAAGGACAAGAAAGAGCTGTACTCGGCGAGCTACAAGCTCGACTCGAAGAAGAACCCCAGCGACATCATCATGACCAGCAAGGTCGAGTCGTCGGGCGGCGAGCAGGCCCGGGGCCTCATCAAGAAGGACGGCGAGACCTTGCATCTGATCTACGCGCTGCCCACCGGCGAGATCCCCACCGGGTTCAAGACCAGGGAGAAGCAGTTGATGTTCGTGATGAAGAAGGCGGACTGACGGCCCGTACGGAACCGAGCCACGAGATCGAGTCAGCCGATGGGCTCCGGCCCGTCGATCAGCCTGCGATTCCGCGCGATGTGGAAATGACAAAGCGCGATGGCGCACGCGTCGGCGACGTCGTGCGGCTCGGGGAGTCGGTCGAGCCCCAGCTCGGCCATGATGGCGTGCTGGACCTGTTCCTTCGGCGCACGGCCGCTGCCGGTCAGCGTCTTCTTGATCCGCGTGGGTGCGTAGCCGAAAACTGGCGTCTCCTGGAGCGCGCGGCGAGCACGATCACGCCGCGCACGTGCGCCATCAGGATCGCCGTCCGGGGGAACTTGACGTGACTATGCACCTGCTCGAGCGCGACCCCCGACGGCGGGAAGGCCTCGAGCACCTCGACGATCCCGCGGTGGATCCAGGCCAGCCGCTGCCCCATCGTCTTGCAGCCGGCGTCGGGGCGGATGACGCCGGCCTCGACCACGAACGCCCCGCGCGGCGAGGGCTCGACGACCGCATAGCCCGTCACGTTCAGGCCCGGATCGATCCCGACGACTCGATCGATCGACGGGCCGGCGGCCTGCTGGATTTTCCTACTCGACGCGAGTGCCATCCTCGGCGACCTCCCCTTCCTGGAGCTGGAGCGTCGTGCGATCCGCGGCCAGCTAAGAACCCGCGCCGCCCCGCCGCGGCTCGATCCGCCACCGCGATCCGTCCGACCGGTCCTCGATCGTGACGCCCAACCCCGTCAGGCGGTTGCGAACTTCGTCGGCCATGGCGAAGTTCTTTTCCTTGCGAAGCCGGTTGCGCAGCTCGACCAGGAGGCCAATCAGCTCGCCGGTGAGGGCGTCGTTCGCCCCGGCGTCCCGCGGCGCGGGCGGCTTCAGAACAGGCCAAGGATTAGACTCAGCTCGCGCAGGACGACCATCCCTGCCTTGTATTCCTTGATCCGGTCCGGCCGCGCATGACCGGCCCCGAACTCCGCCTCATGGGCGAACCGGTTAAGTGCGTGCGTGATCTCGAATAGCTCGCCGAGCGCACCGCCGGTGTTGAAGTCGTCGTCCATCGCGTCGAGGAACCGCTCGCGGTGCTCGATGACCTCGCCGAGGAGCGCCGAGCCGTCGGGCTCGAGGTCGCCGCGCCGCGTGGGGGGCTCGAGAGAATAGAACGACTCGCCGGTCAGCTCCTGGAACCGCTCGAACGCGCGGTGGAACGTCTGGAGTCCCCGCTCGATCTCGTCGAGCCGGTTGGGGCCGTAGTCGATGGGGCGTCGGTAGTGGCTGAACAGCAGGAGCGCCCGCAGGGTGTCCGTGTCGTGCGCCTTGAGCAGGTCGCTCATCAGCACGATCGTCCCCGGGTCGGACTTGGAGATTTTCCGGCCCTCCTTGGTCAGGAGGCCGTTGTGCAGCCAGTACGACGCAAAGGTCTCGCCGGTGAACGACTCCGACTGCACCAGCTCGTTCTCGTGGTGAGGGAAGACGAGGTCGAGGCCGCCGCCGTGGATGTCGAAGTGCGGGCCGAGGTACTTCATGCTCATCGCCGAGCACTCGATATGCCAGCCCGGCCGGCCGGGCCCCCACGGGCTTTCCCACGACGGCTCGCCCGGCTTCGAGCTCTTCCAGAGGGCGAAGTCACCCGGATGGCGCTTGATCGACGATGGCTCGATCCGCGCCCGGCCAGCAGCTCCTCCGGGTCGCGGTGGCTGAGCTTGCCGTATTCGGGCGCCTTGCTCACGTTGAAGTAGACGTCGCCGGCCGACGCGTATGCGAAGCCCTTCTCGATCAGCTCCGAGTTGATCGCGATGATCTCGGCGATGTGCTCGGTGGCGCGCGGCATGTGGTCGATGCTGTCGACCCCAGCGCCGCCAGGCAGTCGAGGTAGTCGCGGGTGACCCGCTCGGCCAGCTCGGCGACGGTCGTCCCTTCCTTCTGGGCCTGCACGATCAGCTTGTCGTCAACATCGGTGATGTTCACCACCCAGGTGACCTCGAAACCCTGGTAGCCGAGGTAACGCTTGATGGTGTCGAAGATCACCGGCCCGACCATGTGGCCGATGTGGCTGGGCGAATAGACCGTCGGTCCGCAGACGTACATCCCCACCTTGCCGGGGTGCACAGTCTGGAACGGCTCCTTGGCCTGGGTCAGCGTGTTATAGACGCGCAGAGGCATGTTGGCATTCCATCCCGAGACGATAACTCGGATTCCCGGCCGGCCGGTCAGCCGGCCGCGGCCGGCACGATCAGGGCAACGGCCTCGCAGGCGATGGCCTCGCCCCGCCCGATGGGCCCGACGTGCTCGCCCGTCTTGGCCTTGATATTCACGTCCGTTTCCCCGACCTCCAGCAGCCGCGCCAGGTTCGCGCGGATCGCCGGCTTGTGCGGGCCCAGCTTGGGTTCCTGCGCGTGGACGATGACGTCGCAATTGACCACGCGCCAGCCGCGGCCTCGCAGGCGGCCGACCACCTCCGCGAGCAACCGCGTACTATCCAGCCCCTTCCACCGCGGGTCGGTGTCCGGATAATGCTCGCCGATGTCGCCCAGGCCGGCCGCACCCAGGAGGGCGTCGGCCACGGCGTGGCAGACGACGTCCGCGTCCGAATGGCCGACCAGTCCACGCGGGTGATCGATCCGATGCCCGCCCAGGATCAGCGGCCGGCCCTCGTGCAGGCGGTGGGTATCATGGCCGATGCCGACCCGCAAGCTCGCAGTCCTCCATCATGCCGAAGCCGCCCACCGGATGAACGGCAACATTCCGGGAAGTCGGGTTCACCAATCCGACCGATGCCGGCCGGGGTGAGGCCGATCGTCCCCTCGGTGGCACCGGCACGGCGTGGGCTGGCGACACTTATGTGGCGAGGCGAACTCGGATACGCCCCGTCAACCAGGAATCAGGGTAGCGTTTTTCTATCCGCCTGACCATCCCCGGCGTTCGAGTTTGCGGTGTATTCCCATTATCGGGCTGGAGGCTTTTCAAACTGAGAAGAAAAGTGTCAAGATTCCAGGGGGTGCGAAAGCCTCGTGCCAGTCGCTCCGGCGGACCTCGTATCCCAAGTATAAATCCTCAAGCAACTTAGGATTTTCTCCTGGAATTCGTCATGCACTGGCATTCGGCGTGCAATTACCGACGAACGACCAAGGCGACCCGAGCAGCGGGCGGTCCCGGGGATCGACGGATCGCGGGAGAGCCAGTGAGGTGCGAGGGATACGCAAATCCCGGTTCCGATGGATAGCCGCTGGCTAACAACTCAAGGAGGCTGACATGCTGGTACTGAGCCGCAAGATCAACGAGAAGATCGTCATCGACGGCAACATTGTGGTGACGGTGGTGAAGATCGACCGCAACCAGGTGCGGATCGGGATCGAGGCGCCGGGCGACGTCCGGATCTTCCGCGAGGAGATCCTCAGTGGCGTCGGCCAGCATGCCGAGGAGGCCGTGGCTGCTGGAGTCTGACTCGGTTGTCCCCTCTTCGGTGGCGTTGCCGTAGATTGCGGTTGTCTCGAAGTAGATTCCGCCTCTCACTTGTCACGGTCGGGGCGAGGGTCCTATGACTCGGCTCCGGCAAGCGGCCAGGCTGGCCAGGCGGCTCACGAAGGCGTGGGCACGATTTTCCCCTCTCATCATCTCGTCGGTTATGTCGCTCGCGGCCGTTCCCGGGCCGCGACGGTCTTTCCGGGCTGCGAAGGATCGCCGCGTTCGGCTTCAAGTCGCCCAGGTATCTCGCCCCGGCGTGTCGAGCTCGGTCAAGTCCCGGCGTTCTCCAGGACCTTGACCATCTCGCCGATGAACTGGCCGATCTCGCGGACGACCTCGACCCGCGGCCGATTGATCGCCTCGGCGAGCCGGCGGACGATCGCGCTGCCGATGATCAGGCCGTCGGCCACCGGCGCGAGCTGCCGCACCTGGTCGGGCCCGCTGATCCCGAACCCGATGCAAATGGGAAGCTCGGTTTGCGTCCGCAGCCAGCCCACGGTGTCCACCAGATCGGTCGGCAGGCTCTTCCGCTCGCCGGTGATCCCCGCGACCGAGACATAGTAGATGAACCCGGTCGTCGAGCGGGCGATCTCGACGGCGCGGTCGCGCGGGGTGGTCGGCGTGATGAGCTGGATGAGCTTCAGGTTGCGCCGATCGGCTTTCTCCATCAGGGCCCGCGACTCCTCCACCGGCAGGTCGGGGACGATCAGGCCGTCGAGGCCCGATGTGCCGGCCTCGTTGAGGTAGCGCTCCGCCCCGATCCGGTGGATGATCGCGTAGGAGACCATCGAGACGATGGGCGTCTCGTTGAACCGCGCCGAGCCCTCGGCGCGAAGCGTCCGGAGTGTCTGGAAGATGTGCGACACCCTCACCCCGTGCTCGAGCGCCCGGTGGTAGCTTGCCGCGATCACGGGCCCGTCGGCGATCGGGTCGGAGTAGGGAATCCCCACCTCGACGAGGTGCGCGCCGCGGCCTACCAGCTCGCTGATCAGCATGGCCGTCGTCGCGAGGTCCGGGTCGCCGGCCGTCACGAAAGGCATCAGGGCGCGGCGCTTCTCGGCGCGGAGCCGGGAGAACAGGGCATCGATTCGGTTCATGGCTGGTTTCAGCGGAGAGAGCAGGGTAGAGCCCGGACGACCCTGACGTCGGTCGCATCCGTCGGAGAGAGCTTGGCCATCAGTTCAGATCGGCTCGCCGCGGAGCCGGGCGACCTCGTAGGCGTCCTTGTCGCCGCGCCCCGAGAGGCATACTGCGACCACCTTGCCGGGCCCGAGCCGTCGGGCTTCCTTCATTGCCTGGGCTAGCGCGTGGCTCGACTCGAGCGCCGGCAGGATGCCCTCGTTCCGTGCCGTGGTGTGATAGGCCTCGAGCGCCTCGGCGTCGGTGATGCTCTCGTAACGGACCCGGCCCAGGTCCTTCCAGTAACTGTGTTCGGGTCCGACTCCCGGGTAATCCAGCCCGGCAGAGATCGAATGTACGTCTTGGGTCTGGCCGTCGTCATCCTGCAGCACGTAGCTGAAGCTGCCGTGCAGGACACCCGGACGCCCCTGGGTCAGGCTGGATGCGTGCTCGCCCGCCTTGAGCCCGCGGCCGCCCGCCTCGGCGCCGACCAGCTCGACGTCCTTGTCCTCGAGGAAGGCCGCAAACATCCCCGCGGCGTTCGACCCGCCGCCGACGCAGGCGACCACGGTGTCGGGCAGCCTGCCGACCCGCTCGATGCACTGCGCCCGGGCCTCGTCGCCGATCACAGCCTGGAACTCGCGCACGATCATCGGGAACGGATGCGGGCCGACCACGCTGCCGATCGTGTAATGCGTCGTCTCGGAGGATCCCATCCAGTCGCGCATCGCCTCGTTGGTCGCGTCGCGCAGGGTCCTCGACCCGTTGCTGACCGCCACGACCTTCGCACCCAGCGTCTTCATGTTGAAGACGTTGAGTTTCTGACGGCGGATGTCCTCCTCGCCCATGTAGACCGTGCAGTCGATGCCGAACAGCGCACACGCCGTGGCGGTCGCCACGCCGTGCTGCCCGGCCCCCGTCTCGGCGATCACCCGCGTCTTGCCCATCCGCTGCGCCAGCATCACCTGGCCGATCGCGTTGTTGATCTTGTGGGCGCCGGTGTGGTTCAGGTCCTCACGCTTCAAGTAGATCGCGGCGCCTCCGGCCGTCCGCGACAACCGCTCGGCGTGGAAGAGCGGCGAGGGCCGGCCGACATAATGTTTCAGGTAACCGGCGAGCCGCTCCTGGAAGGACGCGTCGGCCTTGGCCTCCTGATACGCCTCGGCCAGCCGATTCAGGGCGCCCATCAACGTCTCGGGTACGAATCGTCCGCCGAACGTCCCGTACCGACCCAGCGGATCCGGGCCGTCGAACCGGGCATTCATCACGGGCGTCGCGGCGCCCTCGTCGTGGGTCGCCCCCGTCGCAGTCGGCATGGCCATCGGCAATCCGCCCTTCTCACCTTTCGCCGGAACTCGATCCGG
This sequence comes from uncultured Planctomycetota bacterium, assembly GCA_963771445.1. Classification (GTDB taxonomy): domain Bacteria; phylum Planctomycetota; class Planctomycetia; order Isosphaerales; family Isosphaeraceae; genus JAKAUH01. Next base: position 1,563,819 of record CAVYTQ010000014.1, read on the forward strand.
CCTGACCCGTCACGGTAAACCTCATTCTATTCTCATCGCACCCGAAGTCACCCCGATTCTCACGGCCCTCGGAGCGCCTGGTCAAGAGGCGCCTGCGCCGGCCATGTCCGAGCCGAATGACGCCGATAGTATTAGTAGATAGTTCGGTCAAGCGTAATCTCGGCGGGCTAGGGGAGCTGCGCGTTCGCCTCCCGCAATGCGGCGGAAATCGCTGACCACTCCCGAACGTCCTCTTGTGTTCAGCCGTATAATCCGAGTGAGCGTCGGGACGAGTTACGAGGCATCCGGCCCGACCTCTTCCTCTCCGAACTGTCGGAAGATGGCTCGCCCATCCGAGCGCGGTCCGTCACTGTGTGCCCGGGTCCAGATGCCCGGTCGCCAGGTGGCCTGCGAGGTTGGGCATGTCGCGGCTCAACGGAACGGCCGCGGGACGCGGAGCACGGAAAAAGGGCCGAACGGATGCAGGAGTCCAGCGAATGATCCTCAACCTGATCGCCACCCTGGTGAAGCGGCTTGGCCTGGTCTGTGTGGTCGCGCTCATCGGGTGGCATTCCGTCCGGCACGAGTCCCCTGCCAAGGGGAAGGCGATCGTGCACGTGCCCGAGGCTGGCGTGTTGGTCGCGATCGACGACCGGAAATACCTGGTCCACTCGATGTCGGAGTCGCCCGTCGTCTGTGAGCTGAATCCCGGCACGCATCGGGTGGAGATCAATCATGGCCCGCTGGTCCTCGGGGTCCAGCATTTCGAGATTGAGTCGGGGAAAGAGTCCATCCTTCGGCCGTCCCCTCGGCGATCGAGAGCACCGCGTTCGACCGCCACGGAGGCGATACTGAGGTCCGCCCGGATTCCGCGCCGGCGAACAGCGTGGCGGTCCAGCTTCGCAGGCCCTCGGCCACCACCCAGTAAGCCGAGGGCCTGGTTCGCCTCAGGTTCGTCGGTCCGTGGCACCCATTCTCAGCGGCGGACGGGCGTGGCAGCCTCCTCCATGGCCTCGTCGTCCTCGGTTTCGCCCGGATAGAAGTCGAAGAACCGCTGGCCGGCGAAATAGTCGGCCATCGCCTTCCGGACGGTCCGCAGTTGCTTGACGAACCGCGAGTACTGTCGGATGAGCCGCTTGCGCTGCTCGGCCGGCATCTCGAGGATGTCGGCATAGAACCGCCGTCCCCGCGCATCGTCGTGGAAGCTCCAGAGCCGCTTGATCCGCACGCCCGATTCCTCATCCTCGAATTCGAGCATCCGCGCGTACTGCCGCGCCTTCATCTTCTTGGCGAACGCGACGAGCTCGGCATCCGACTCGTAGCCGCCGGACCGCTCGATCCAGGCGACGATCTCTTCCGTGGTCAGGCGCGGGCCTTTTTCGACGCAGAGCTCTCTCAGGCTGGCAACGATCTCGGCGGGTCCCATGGCCAATCCCCTCGATCAGTCCGCTCAAGTGGCTTCGCGCGTCCCCTGTGTGTCGAAGCCTCATATTCTTACTCTCGCGGATTTTAGCGGTCCTGTCCACCTGTGTCGATGGACTACCGTTCAAACCATCCGGATTTTCACGATCGTTCCGATGAGGGAGTTCGGGATGGTCGGGCCCCTACCCGCCGGCCTGGCATTGCCTATAAGATGAGGGATACGGCCATGCGCCGGCCGATCACGTCGGCGCCCCGAGAGGTGAACCATGCGTCAGGCATCGTGGCGAATCGGATTATTGCTGGTGGCCTTGCTGGATTCGCCGGGTCGAGCGGGCGAGCCCGAAAACTCGCCGCTGCCCCGGGCCGACTCGGCCGCCGCCGAGCGCGGGCGGGTCGCCCTCACGTTGCGCGGCTTCCTCAAGCCCGAATGGAGCGACACGGCCTACCGACGCGTCGCCCGCTCCTGGGATGAGCCGGCCCCCGACCCCGATCGCGACCCGTCGGGCTACTCCGCGGCCTTCGCCCGGCGCTACGGATTGCACCCGGCACCGTTCCCCAACGACGGCCTGCCGATGGGCCTGCGCCGCGGGGTCGACAGTGAGGGTCGCAAGATATCGGGACTCCAGATCGACTGTATGGCCTGCCACGGCGGGTCGATCGGCGGCAAGAGCTATGTCGGGCTCGGCAACACGCAACTCGACCTGCGATACTTGCTCAACGACCTGACCGTCGCCGACGGCCGGCGGATGCCCCCGCCGACATTCACGCTCAGCAGCTCCCGCGGCACGAACAATGCCGGCATGGTCGCGGCCGTGCTGCTGAGCGTGCGCAACTCCGACATGACGACCCGGCGCTTCCCCTTGCCGCTGGGCGTCAATCTCCCCGAGATGGACACGCCCGCCTGGTGGCATCTCCGGCGGAAGCGGACGATGTATTACGACGGCCGCACCGACGCCCGATCGGTCCGCACCAATATGCAATTCCTCCTGGGCGAGAAGAGCCCGGAGGAGTTCCGGGCGCTCGAGCCGACCTTCCGCGACCTGCGCCAGTTCTTGCTCAGCCTCGAGCCCCCGAAGTACCCCTTTCCCATCGATGCCGACCGCGCCGCGCGGGGACGCGTCGTGTTCGAGGACTCGTGCGCTCGCTGCCATGGCACCTACGGCCCCGACGGCCGCTATCCCGACAAGATCGTGGCGCTGGACGTCGTCGGCACGGATCCCGCCCGGGCACGCGGCCTCTCCGATCGGCTCGTGGCGCACTACAATTCCACCTGGTTCGCCGACGAGTATCCCGTGAGCGCCGAGAAGCACGGCTATCAGGCTCCCCCGCTCGACGGCCTGTGGGCGACGGCTCCCTACCTTCATAACGGCACGGCCCCCACGTTGCACGCGTTGCTCCAGTCCTCGACCCGCCCGGCGCGATTCACCCGCCCGCCCTCGACCGGCTTCGAGAATTACGACACGACCCACGTCGGCTGGAAGTTCACCGAGGTCTCCGCCGACCAGCTCGCTGCGACGGCCCGCCGCTCGGCGTTCCAGGCTCGGTTCATCGTGGATACGTCGCGATTCGGCATGGGAAACCGCGGGCATACCTTCGGAGACGACCTCGGCGAGGAGCAGCGTATGGATCTCATCGAATACCTCAAGACTCTCTGATTCACCGGCCTCGGGGCTTCCGGCATCACCTCCGGCCGGCGTGCCCGGCCGCGACGGGGCAGACCGGGGAAGTTGACTCGATAGGCTGGTCATCTATAATGCAGGGAAATCGGGACGCAATCGCTGACGTCCTAACGAAATAAACTTGGACAGTTCCTGGACTTCCGCAGTTCAACGAGGCAAGCCAATGGCCGGCAACGTCAAGGAGTTCACCGACGGCAACTGGAAGTCGGAGGTGCTGGATTCGCCAGTCCCGGTGGTCGTCAACTTCTGGGCTCCCTGGTGCGGACCTTGTCGTACCCTCAGCCCGACCATCGAGAAGCTGGCCGGCGAGTATGACGGTCGCGTCAAGGTCGGCAAGATGAACACCGACGAGAACATGGAGACGCCCGGGAGCCTCCGGATCACGGCGATCCCCACCGTGCTGGTCTTCCAGCAGGGTAAAGAGGTCGAGCGACTGGTGGGGGTTAACCCCGAGAACAAGTTCAAGTCGGCGCTGGACAAGCTAGTCACGTCCTGAGCCGTATGGTCGAACGATCCCCGGATCGACCACACCATCCCGGAAAGCCCCCCCGCGTGTCGCATCCCGGCGCCCTCGTCAAGATCTGTGGCGTGACGTGCGTCGAGGATGCGATCGTATGCGCCGAGCTGGGCGCCGACTGGATCGGTCTGAACTTTCACCCGGCGTCACCGCGCTCGGTTCTTCCCGATCGTGCGGCGGCGATCGTCGCGGCCCTGCCACCCACGACGACGGCCGTCGGCGTTTTCGTGGACCGCCCGCCCGCCGAGGTCGCGCGGATCGCCGATGAGGTCGGCCTGGATCACGTCCAACTGCACGGTCAGGAGTCGCCCGAAGACCTGTCGAGGCTGGCCCGGTACCGCGTGATCCGGGCCTTTCGTCTGCGACCACCCGACGGCTGGCGACCCGTCGCCGACTACCTGGCGCGAACGGCGGAGCTGGGCTGCCGGCCGAGGGCAGTCCTTGTCGATGCCTTCGTCCCCGGCATCGCCGGCGGGACGGGCACGGCGATCGACGCGGCTCTGCTCGACGACTGGCCCGACTGGCCGCACCTGATCCTTGCCGGCGGCCTGGACGCCACGAATGTCGCCGGGCGAATTGCCCAGGTCCGGCCCTGGATGGTGGACGCGGCCAGCGGCGTCGAATCGAGCCCGGGGCGCAAGGACCCGGCCGCCGTCGCTGCCTTCATCCGAGCGGTCCGAGCGACATCGCTCCCTTGAGGATCTCGGACTCGGCGTGCAGCAGCGCCGGCGTACGCCGATCGGCCGGAGGCATCAGGCTCCTCGTCAGCTTGGCGATCGCGTACGGCCAGTGCTGGAGTGCCCATCGGACGCGGAATGGCTCGCAGTCGGTCAGCAGGCGGGCGAACGTCAACAGGCCAAGCCGCGTGCCGAGGCGATGTGGCGGTAGCTTCGCCGCCGCCGCCATCGAGGACTGCACGTCCTGCTGCGCGACGCTTTGCAGCTCAGGGCCAGCCGTCGCGACGAACGCGAGCACGCGCCCGTGACGCGACCGACCGCTTCCGGCCATCGCCAGCTTGATCTCGCCCGCGAGCCGGCAAATTCGGTAGGCCGCCCGCAGCGAGCCCCCGGTCATCGCCACGATGACGGGCGGGTCGTCGGGCCGATTGGGTTCGCCGCCAACCAGCCGCTCGGTCCAAAGCGCGGACGCCCAGCCCAGCACCTCCGCGGAGGCCGGCCGCTCGGAACCCAGGTCGTCGTTGTCGAGCAATAGCTGAGATTGGACCCGGCCGCGGATGGAGCCGGGCGCGGAGGCGACCACCGCGCGCCGCACCGACGGGGACTCCTGAGCGAGTCCCCGCGCCCACCAGGTCGGGTGGACGCGCTCGGGGTTGATGCGGGCCTCGGCACGATGCACCTGCCGCAGACGCTCGCGCGCCTCGGCACGGTCGATCGCGATCGCGCCCGGAACGGCGGCCTGGTCCTCGGCGAGTCGAAGCAGCCGCCCGGCCCACGACCGCTCGAGCCGCTCCAGCAACCGCCGCGTGGCGTCGTGCGGACCGGCCGATTCCATGGCGCCGCCGCGGGGCGCGGGCGCCCACGCCCTCGTCGCCAGCAGCAAGACATGATCGGCCTCGCCCGCGATGGGCCGGTCGCCGGGCTCCGTCGCTTCCCCGGTGTCGCCGCTCATTCGCGCCCTTCGGCTGGCTTGCACCGCTTCACCAGGGTGAGCGATCGCCCCGAGTCGTCGCCCGTTACCTGATCAAAGAGGTCGGCGGGCAGCACGAGCGAGCCATCCGCCAGTGCGCCGGGCAGCCATCCCGCCTCGTCGTGTACGGTCAGCGTCAGCCCCTGCGACGAGAGCGAGTACGTCAGGGTCGCGACGCTCTCCTGCGGACGCCGGCGCGACCACGCGTCGATGCTCGACCAGATCGCCTTGATCGCCGAGCTAATCCTCACGACCTCGGCGGCCTCGATCCCGCACCGGTCTTGCAACAGCCGGCGGAGGTGGGCCAGTTGCCGCAGCGCCTCGCCATCGTCCCGCGCATCGAGGGCGACCTCGCCCTCCAGCCGCGGCTCGTCGATCGGTTCCTTCCAGGCGATCGACTGCTCGAGGGCCCCGAAGATCTGGTCGGGAGTGTATGGCTTGGGCACGTAGTCGTCGGCCCCCGCCGCGTAGCTCTCGATCCGGTTTTCGGCTGTCAGGCGCGGCCGTGACGATTACCACGGGGATGACGCTGACTCCCGCCGGCGACTTGAGCGATCGGCAGACCGCATAGCCGTCCATGTCGGGCAGCATGAGGTCGAGGAAAACGACGTCCGGGGCCTTGTCGCGGATCTTCTCCAGCGCCTCGGACCCGGAGAAGGCGGATTCGGTCTGGTAGCCGCGAAGCTGGAGCAGCATGGCCAGGAGCTTGTTGGCCTGCGGTTCATCTTCGACGATCAAGGCGGTAGGCATGGCTCGTTCTCGACGGATGGCGGGGACGGCCCGAGCGCCTCCTCGGGCGGGCCGCACAAACCGCGGCTCACGGGGCGAGGCCGTCCTCGGGGGCGGCCGGCGTATCGGGCTCGCTCGCCCGAACACGCGAATCATCTTCGGGCACGCGCGGACCCCGTGGCAAGATGGCGGTGACCCGCGTCCCGCCCTCGTCCACGCTCTCGGCGAAGATCCGGCCGCCGTGCATCTCCACGAATTGCTTGGCGATGCACAGCCCCAGCCCCAGCCCCCGCTTGCAGAAGCCGAAATCGCCCGACGAGTGCCGGCTGGGGTCGAACTGCGTGAAGAACGGCTGGAACAGGTGCTCGATCGCCCGCGGCTCCAGGCCGATGCCGCGGTCCTCCACGACGATCTCCGCCTCGTCGCCCTCCATCGTCCGCGCGTCTCAGCTCGATCCGCCCCCCGTCGGGAGTGAACTTGATCGCGTTGGTCAGCAGGTTGACCAGGACCGCGCCGATCTTGTCGGCGTCGACCTCGAACGTCCCCAGGTCGTTGGCCACGCGGACCTGGAATTCCTGGCGACGGACGTTGAGGAACGGCCGAACCTGGTCGACGACCCGGCCGATTAGCATCGTCGAGATCGACCGGTTGACGCTCGAGCGTCTTGCGGAAATCCTCGGCGCGGAGCAGCGTCAGCATGCTGGTGACCAGCCGGGCGAGCTGACGCCCGCTCGCCGTGATCTGCCGCAGGATCTCCTGCTCCTGGTCCGACCGATCGGGGTTGGAGAGCCGCAGCAGCTCGGTCAGGCCCAGCACCAGCGTGATCGGCGTGTTGAACTCGTGGCTGGCCACCTCGATAAATGCCGTCTTGAGCTGCCCGGCCCGCGCCAGCTCGCCGTTGGCCTGCATCAGCCGGGCGTTGGCCTCCTGCAGCTCGGCGATCAGCCGGCGACGCTCGGCCAGCAGGTCGTGCTGCTCGATCCCCTGGCGGATGATTCCCTCGAGCTCGGCGCTGTCCCACGGCTTGAGGATGTAGCGGAAGATGTGCCCTTCGTTGACGGCGCTGATGACCGCCTGGATGTCGGCATAGCCGGTGAAGAGCATCCGGATCGTGTCGGGCTTGAGCTCGCGGGCCTTGCGGAGCAGCACGTCGCCCGACATGCCGGGCATCCGCTGGTCGGAAAGGATGACCTCGACGTCGTTCTCGCGAGTAGCTCGATCGCCGCCGGCCCCGAGGGGCTGGTCAGGACGCGGTAGGTCCGGTGGAACTGATGGCGCAGGCTCTCCAGGACGTCCACCTCGTCGTCAACGATCAGCAGCGTCTGCCGCCTTCGCTCCGTCCCGTGGGCTCGAGTCGACTGCAACAAGATCGGATCTCCCCCGTAATGGAGTGGCGTGGCTCCCGTGGCCTCGAAGCGAGAGGGGCGAGATGACGCCTCGGGAATCCACCATCCGACGGCCCGCAAACGCGGCCACGGCCGCCGCACGGCTCGCCGGGCCCGCGTGTCCTGGCACAGGAAACGACCGCCCCGGTCGATCCATCCTCCGGGGCCCTCCAGTCCCGACGGACTGGCTCACGACCCAACATTCATGATAACGCCCGGCTGGCCGATCCGCCCGGGGCAGTCTCCCGGCGGCTGGAAAGCACCCGGCGGCCGCCGGGTGTCCCCGGCAACGCCGACGCGCCCGCCCTGCACCGCGCACCGCCCTCAAGTGATCGGAGTTGCCGGACCTCGGTCTCGAGGGCGGAAACCCGCTGCTTCAGCCCGCTGACCTCCTCGAGCAGGTGCTCCCGCTCGATGGCCATCGTCTCGAGGTTATCGTACTCGAGCGCCGCCTGCCGCACCGCCGCCAGCAGCTCCTCGGGCTGCCAGGGCTTCTTCAGGAACTGGAAGATGTGCCCCTGGTTGATCGCCGCGATGATCGATTCCAGGTCGGCGAACCCGGTGAACAGCATCCGGATGGCGTGCGGATGCCGGGCCTTGAGCTTGGTCAGCATCTCGATGCCCGTGATCTGGGGCATCCGCTGGTCGGACATCACGATGTGCACTTCCTCCTCCTGCATGATCCGATAGCCCTCCTCGGCGCTGTGCGCCTTGAGGACCCGGAACTCGCGGCGGAGCAGGTCGTGCACCGAGTCGCAGACATCCGGCTCGTCATCCACGATCAGCACGCAGTGCCGGGTGGTTGGCATGTCGAAGCTAACTCCGCAACTTCCGTTCCCGATTCTGCGTCCGCTCGCTTGCGGACTCGCGGCGGACCCATCCGAGTCGATCCACGCGACCCCGGCAGTTCGAGCACCCCGCGTGCCCGAATGACGACCGCACTCCGTTCCACGCCAGCCTACGATATCGCAGGAACAGCGACGGAATCGAGCACCCAGCCCCTCGGACGCCCGAGTCCGACTATTCCCGCCGTAGCGGCCCGGTTAGACTCGCGAGTGTCTCGCTTCCGTCGCCGGCGTCGCGTTTGATGACTGGATCGCCGCGTCCGCGCCGGTCGTGGCGGGCGATCGCGGAATCGCCGGAGTCACGACAAGGCTCTGAACCTCCAGGATTCGAGCGGATCGAAGCATGCCCGCGTTCACCCATCACATCTTCGTCTGCGGGAATGTCCGCGAGCCCGGGCATAAGCGGGGCTGCTGCGACCCGGACGGCCAGCAAGCCCTCCGCGACGCGTTCAAGCGGGAGCTCAAGACGGCCGGCTTCGGGCCGCTCGCCCGGGCCAATCACGCCGGCTGCCTGGAGCAGTGCGAGCACGGCCCGACCGTGGTGATCTATCCGCAGGGGATCTGGTACGGCCGGGTCCGGCTCGAGGACGTGCCCCGGATCGTCGAACCGGACGATCCTCGGGGGCGAGATCCTCAACGACCTGCTGATCGCCGACGATTGCCTGAACAATCCCGATTGCCCGCATCGCCGCAAGCCGTCGGCCGGAGGAGTCAGGACGTGCTTGAGCTGGTGGAATCGGTGGCCGACGTGCGGCACTGCGGTGGCCCGCGCCCGCGGCCGGCGGCCTGGTCGTCGGGCCTGGTCCCGACGATGGGGGCCCTGCACGACGGCCACGTCCGGCTGATCGAGCGCTGCCGGGCCGAGGCCGGCTGGGTCGTCGTCTCGATCTTCGTCAATCCGACCCAGTTCGGACCCGAACGAGGACTTCACCCGCTATCCCCGGACCCTCGAGGACGACCTGGCCCGATGCCAGGACGCCGGGTGCCGACCTTGATCTTCGCCCCGACGCCCGCGACGGTCTATCCCAGCGGCCCGCGCTCGACCTTCGTCGAGGTCCCCGGCCTCTCCGACGTCCTCGAGGGGGCCAGCCGCCCGGGCCATTTCCGGGGCGTGGCGACGGTCGTCCTGAAGCTCTTCGAGATCGTCCGGCCCGACCTGGCGGTCTTCGGGCAGAAGGATTACCAGCAGCAGCTCGTGATCCGCCGGATGGTCGCCGACCTGCACGTCCCGGTCCGGATCGTCACCGAGCCGACCGTCCGCGAGCCCGACGGCCTGGCCATGAGCAGCCGCAACCGCTACCTCAATCCCGACGAGCGGCGGGCGGCCACGGTCCTCCACGCGGCCCTCGACGCGAGCCCAGGAGGCCGTGCCGGCGGGGAGAGCGATCGGCCAACCGGGTTCGACAGATCCTGCGGGAAACCATAGAATCCAGCGAGTCGGTGCGGCTCGACTATGCCGAGGTCGCCGATGCCGACACGCTGGAGCCCCTCGACCGACCTGGGCCCGGCTCCCGGGCCGTGGCCCTGCGTCGCCGCCCGGGTCGGGCTCGACCCGGTTGATCGATAACCAGCCTCTGACGGATTGACCGGCTCGCTGGCCACGGGATGGCCGAGCCTCGCGGCAAGACGGGATCGGTCGGCACGGCCTTGGCCGCCATCGACCCGAGAGGATGTCCCGTCGCATGGCGCCAATCCTGTTCAAGATCCCGCTGACGTTCCCGTACTTCGGGCACGTCGAACTGCCGATCTACGGCTTCGGCATCATGCTCGTGCTGGCCTTCATCTTCGTCGCCCTGGCTGGCCTGGTGGCGGGCCCGTCGCGAGGGGCTCGACGGCGACGTCGATCCTCGACATGGGCTTCTGGGTCTTCGTCGCCGGGCTGGTCGGCGCCCGGGCCTTCTACTGCATCGAATACTGGGGACGCGACATCCACAGCCTCTGGGACGCCTTCCAGTACTGGAAGGGCGGCATCGTCTACTACGGCGGGATCATCGGCGGCGACCGTCGGCTTCTTCGTCTACCGATGGTTCTACCCGTTCCCGCTCCGGCCCTATCATGGACGCGCTCGCCCCGTCGATCGCCGCTGGGCACGTTCTTCGGCCGGCTCGGCTGCTTCCTCAATGGCTGCTGCTACGGCGACCAGTGCCGACTTCCCGTGGGCCGTCGCCTTCCCGGCCGGATCGCCGCCTGGTGGCATCAGGTCAAGGACGGGCTGATCTCTCCGAAGGCGCGACGGCATCGCTGCCGGTCCACCCGACCCAGCTCTATTCGGCCCTCGACGGCCTGGTCCTGCTGGTCCTGCTCTACGGCCTATCTACCCCTGCGCCGGCGCGACGGCGAGGTGATGGGCCTCCTGATGCTCGACCTATCCGATCACGCGGTTCCTGATCGAGTATCTCCGGAACGACGAGGCGGCCTTCTTCGCCGGACTGACGATCTCGCAGAACGATCAGCGTCGTGCTCCTGCTCGCGGCCGGGTCGTCTACTGGGCCTGGCTGCGCAGGCTGCCGCTCGGGGCATGCCGCGGACGCCGCCGATCCTACCGTCGGACACGCCGAGCTGGCGGCCGACCCGGTCGTGAACCGGCCGTAGGGTCTCCGCACCCATCGAGGTCAGGGCACCGGGATGTGGTCGAGGATGCGCTGGAGGAGGTCGTCGGCGGAGAGTCCCTCGGCGTCGGCCTCGTAGCTGACCAGGATGCGGTGGCGCATGATGTCGCGGGCCAGGCTCTTGACGTCGTGGGGCGTCACGAAGTCGCGGCCGGCGAGCAGGGCGTGGCCTCGGGCGGCGCGGACCAGGGCGATCGTGGCGCGGGGGCTGGCGCCCAGCTCGAGCAAGGGGGCCAGCGGCAGCCCGTAGGCGGCCGGGCTCGCGGGTGGCCCGGACCAGGTCGACGATGTATTCCTTGATCGCCGGCGCGATCCGGATCGACGCGGCCAGGCGCGCGGAACGCGCGCGACGTCGCGGGGCCCGTACATCGGCGGGTCGTCGGAGGCCGACGGTCCGACTCGGATCGCGCGGTCTCCGAGATGCTGGGCAGCTCGAGCATCGGCCAGCTCGGCGTCGCGGGTCGGGGTAGCCGACGACCAGCTTCATCAGGAACCGGTCGAGCTGGGCCTCGGGGAGCGGATAGGTCCCCTCGTGCTCGATCGGGTTCTGGGTGGCGAGCACCCAGAACGTGTCGGGGCAGGATGATCGTCTCGTCGCCGACGGTGATCTGGCCCTCCTGCATCGCCTCGAGCAGGGCGCTCTGGACCTTGGCCGGGGCCCGGTTGATCTCGTCGGCCAGCAGGACGCTGGTGACGATCGGGCCCGGCCGGACGTCGAACGTGCCGGTCGCCGGGCCGGTAGATCTGCGTGCCGGTCAGGTCGGCCGGGGAGCAGGTCGGGGGTGAACTGGATCCGGCGGAACGGGAGGTCGAGCGCCCGGGCCAGGGCGCGGACGGCCCGGGTCTTGGCCAGGCCGGGGACGCCCTCGATCAGGACGTGGCCGCCGGCCAGGAGCGCGATGACCAGGCGCTCGAGCAGGGTCCGCTGGCCGACGACCTGGCCTTCGATCCGATCGATCAGCCGCAGGAGACCCTCCTGGGCCTCGGCGACCTCGGGATGAGGCGCGGCGGGATCATCGATAGGCATCGGTCAGCGGATCCCCTTCATCGGCGTGATGCGGTGCGAGCCGGCCAGAGTTCCGAGCGAGCGAGTGCGGGTCGCCATCATCCCTCGGCCAGGGACGAATCGGTACGTCGGTGCCAGTCGATGGCCCGTCGGTTTCCCTCCGAGCCGCGTGAGAAAACGAAGGGGGCCAGAGTCGGCCCCCTTGAAGGCTGATTAGTCGGATCGGGAGGCCAGGTGCTTCTCAGGCCAGCGGACGGGCTGGCCGCGGTGCGAGCCGACGAATCCGTCCGGGGCGGGCGAAGGTCGGCTCGCCGATCGCGGGGTTTACTCCTTCGAGGCTCGCCGACGCTCCATCAACCGGCGGAGGATGTCGCCCGCGGCGTCGCTGGTGTCCTTGAACGACGGCTTGGCGGCCCGGTCTGCTTGGCCTGCTGCTGCTGGGCCTTCTTGGCGGCGTAGAACGGGTTGGACTCGTCGATGAACTCCTCGCCGGGCGCCTCCTCCTCGGCCTCGTCCTCCTCGTCGTCCTCGTCGGCGTCCTCGACCTCCTCGGATTCGCTCCTCGCTGGAGAGGTCGTCGGCGGTCTCGGAACATCCTCGTCGACCGGCTCTTCCTCTTCCTCCGGCCTGCCGCTCGTACTCGTCGTCGCTGGCGGAGGAGGCGGCTGGGGCTTCGCGGGTGCGGCCTTGGCGTCCTTGAAGGCGGTGATCGTGATCGTGTCGCCGCCATAGACGGTCGGGTTCTCGGCGGCGGCACCCCGCGCCCTCGCCCAGCAGCCAGGAATCGATCTCGTCGCCCGAGACGTCGTCGGGCGATGCCTTGGCCTTCGCCTTCGCCGCCGCCGGCGCAGCGGACCGCCGACTTGGCCGCCGCCGGACCGGCACCTCCGCGATCGAGACGGCGAAGGTCAGCGGGCCCACCTGGACCAGGTCGCCGTGCTTCAGCCGGCATTCGGCCGTCAGCGCCTTGCCGTTGACCAGGGTCCCGTTCCGACTGCCGAGGTCGCGGACGCTCACCGCGTCGCCGTCGATCGTGAATTCCGCGTGCTCGCGACTGACCTGCTCGCTATTGGGCCGGAGATGACAGGTCTCGCCCCGGCCGATCTTGAAGTTGGGCCCGACCAGGGGAATCACCTTCCCCTCGGGCTTGCCTCGCACCACCACCAGTTGCACTTTCATGGATACCGTCCCGACCCCCGGGGTCCTCAACGACTAAGATCCGCGTCCACACGAACCAGGTCTCAAACCTCCGGCCCAGTCATCCGGATAGGATCGAACTGCCGCTCCCACCCGGCCGCACGATCCCGGCCGACGCCATGGTCCACACGGGGCTCTCAGGCAGCCCAGGATGACTCGTATTCGGAAATCATGAGGACATCAAGGCAATCTTGGCGCGGTGCTCCCCCGAGCTCCCGGTCGATCTCCTCCCGGGTCGTGGCAGAGTCCGTCGAACCGATTAGATGCGAGAGAATCGAGCGGGAAGGGGAGGATGCAAGACTGTGGCCCGATCGAATGTTATCATTGTAGCCTATTGTTTCGGAGTTCCAAGATCCTAACTCAAGCCGATTCTTGCGGCCAGGACCCGTCGAGCCGGCGGCATGCCTTGCGGGGACCAGGGGATTCGCGGGTCCCGCGGTCGCTATCGCGCCTCGCGTCCAGCTCCGTGGCTGCGATATCTCGAGTGCTCCAGCTCGAGCGCCCGATGTCGCAGAGGAGTCGGGCCAGCCGACGGCCATGGCCTCGAGGCCGATGGCCGCGATGACGCGGTCCTGCAGATGCTCCTCCCAGTCCTCCGGCGATCCGGGTCACCCGCGACATCGCAGACGCCGAGCAGCTCCGGGAACATGCGGGCGACCGCGCGAGCAGGATCGAGCCATGCTGGAGGACCGCGCCGTCGCGTCGCCGCTGCGCGCTGCCGACCAACTTGTGTCTCCGGATACGATATCTTCGGGATCACGTCCCGTAAAGCAGAGAAGCGGACGTTCCGGCGTCGCGTTCCGTGGCGTCGCGGCCTCACTCCCGCGTCGGCGGGCCGGGATGCCCCGAGCCACGCAGGCACCTCGGCGATCGCCCCGTGCACGGCGCGAGTAGAGCGCCGTGTTCGGGCGGACCCAGCGGCGAAGCCGGCGGGACGGCGACGGCATAGGTCAGCTCGCGGTGGTGCCAGATCGCCCCGCCGCCGGTCGGCCGCCGCACGATCGGCACGCCCTGCCATCGAGGATCGGCGCGGACCTCGGCGATCCGCTGGAAGTAGCCGAGGCTCAGCGTCGGCACGGTCCAGCCGTAGAAGCGGAGGTAGGCCGCCTCGCCGCGCGCGCGCCTCGAGCATCGCCTCGTCGAGCGCCATATTCGCCGGGCCGTCGGCCGAAGAGAAGAAGGGCAGGACCAGACAATCCATCGGCATCGGAAGGGGTGCCTCGTGATTAAGGATGAGCTCGAAGATGGACCGGGAAGCGTGGGTACCGCCGTCCTCTCCGGCGGTTTGAGACCCTGCCATCCGCGGCGCCGTTCAGGGGCTATTCTATCTCGACCAGGCACTTTATCTCCCGGGCACTCGATCCGTTAGAATGGTCCGCGTCCATCACCAGCCGGTCCACTGGACGATCGATGACGAACTCCGATATTTCGACCCCGCCTGTCCCGCCCGAGGACATTCCCGAGATCCAGGACGAGCCGGAGAGCCGGCCGGGCGGGATTCCGCTCTATGTCTGGGTGATCGCCGCGGTGCTGATCGCGATCCCGGTGGGCCTGGCCTGGGGCGACGGCGCCGTCAGCCTGGAATTGCTGCCCAAGCTGATCCTGCGTGCCCTGACGGCGCTGGCGGCCCCGCTGGTCGTCCTGGCGATCCTGAGCGCGATCGTGACCAACGAGATCCGGGGCCGGCTCGGTGCCGCTCATGATGGCCTTCTATCTGCTGAACACTCTGGTGGCGATGATCATCGGATTGACGCTGACGAACTTGCTCCATCCGGGTGTGGGCGCCTCGCTCAGCGGTAAGACCCCGAGCCCAGCCGACTGCCCAGAAGACGATCCCGGAGCTGCTCATCGACCTGGTCCCACGCAGCATCGGCGAGCCGTTCACCCAGAACCACCTGGCGCAGCTCGTGGTCCTCACATTGGCGCTGGGCATCGGACTGGTGAAGATCCGCGATGTCAGCGAGAAGGGCCAGGGGGACCACGTCGTTCCAGGTCGTCGTCGATCTCCTCGACGATCGGCTTCGAGCTGCTGATGAAGGTGCTGCTCTGGGTGGTGGCCCTCTCGCCGCTGGCCGTCTTCGGGGTCGTGGCGTCGCAGGTCGGCCAGAAGGAGGCGATGGGGGTACTTCGTTCGCTGATCTGCGCTGATCGCCGTCGTGGCGCTCGGGCCTGGCGCTTCAGGTGACCTGGTACTTGATGCAGATGCTGGTCGTGGCGGGGATGTCGTCCGTGGCGATTCCTCAGCGGAGCGCTGGACGTGATGGCAAACACGTTCAGCACGGCCAGCACGGCGGCGACGATCCCGATCACGCTGCGTTCGCTTGCCCGGCTGGGGATCTCGCGTCGATCGAGCCAGTTGACCGCCTGCATCGGCACCAATTTCAACAACGACGGGACTGCTCTGTACCAGGCGACGGCCGTGCTGTTCATCGCCCAGACCCTGGGGTTCGACCTGAGCCTCGGCGACCAGGTGATGATCATGCTGACGACGCTGATCGCCAGCGTGGGGGCGGGCGGGATTCCATCCGGCAGCTTCGTGACGATGCCGCTGATCTTCGCGGCGGTCCGCATGCCCGTGGACAAGATCCCGATCCTGCTGACCGTCGACTGGCTGCTCGACCGCCTTCGCACGACCTCGAACGTGCTCGGCGACATGACGGTCGCCGTGCTGCTCGACCGCGTCTCGCCGCCCGGCAAGCCCGCGGGCCGTCGAGGAGGTGCCATCGCCGGATTAGCGTGATACTGGATCCGTACTTCGGCCCAAGCCGTCCGAAGGATTGGACATTGCGGAAGTTACCTCCTAAGATCATATTGACGCCTGTAATCATGATTGGACGATTGCTGGGCCGTGAGTGTGCCGGCATCCATCACGGAGCGAGCGATTGATGAGCGAGTCGGTCGAATTGGAGCGAGTCTGGGTCTGGGGGGTGCCGTTCGCGCCGATCACCCGGACCAGGCGGTGGCGGTGGTCTCGCGGCTGATCGCCGCCCGTCGGCCGTCCTTCTTCATCACGGCCCCGACCCACTACGCGATGCTGACCGAGACCAAGCCGGATCTGAGGGCCATCAACGAGCGGGCGGCGTTCATCGTCGCCGACGGCGCACCGCTGGTCTGGGCTTCTCGCCGGACGGGTACGCCCCTGCCGGAGCGCGTGGCGGGCTCGGACCTGATCTATCACCTCTGCGAGGAGGCGGCGCGAGCGGGCTTCCGTGTCTTCTTGCTCGGCGGCGGCGAGGGCGTGGCGGAGCAGGCGGCGAGGCGACTGGCGGAGCGCTACCCGGGCCTCCAGGTCGTCGGGACCGAGTGTCCGCCGCACCGCGGGACTGACCGACCAAGAGGAGGCGGCGATGCTCGATCGCATCCGCCGGGCGAGGCCCGACCTCCTGTTCGTGGCGTTCGGACAGCCCAAGGGCGAGCGTTGGATCATGCGCCACTTCGAGGCCCTCGGGGTGCCGGTCAGCGTCCAGGTCGGGGCTTCGCTCGACTTCGCCGCCGGCCGGATCCGCCGGGCCCCGCGCTGGATGCAGAATGCGGGCCTGGAATGGGCCTTCCGGCTCGCCCTTGAGCCTCGACGGCTCGTCGGGACGCTACGCCCGAAATGCCTGGTTCATCGCCCGCAGGGTCGTGCGCGATCGCGGCGGTGGGCGGTCGTCCGGATGAGTCCGACGGCCCGCCCACGCCCGACGCACTCGCCGGGGTCGGATCTAATCCGGATATCCATGTGGATAAGACCTCCTGATCGTCAGATCTGGTAGTTCATCCGTCGCGCATAATCAATGTCGGACTGCCCGTCGGTCGCCTCGCGATACCGGAGCCGGGGGTCCTCGATGGTGACCGTGGTGTAAGGCGCGATGCTTCGCGTGATCCAGGCCGAGGAGCCGATGACTGGAGTGGTGGCCGATGACCGTCTGGCCGCCGAGGATCGTCGCATTGGCGTAGATGACGACATCGTCCTCGATGGTGGGATGCCGCTTGGCGTCGCGGACGATCTGGCCGGACTCGTCGCGGGGGAAGCTCAGGGCGCCGAGCGTCACGCCCTGGTAGAGCTTGACGCCGTCGCCGATCCGCGGTGGTCTCGCCGATGACGACGCCGGTGCCGTGGTCGATGAAGAAGCGGCGGCCGATTGCGTGGCCCCGGGTGGATGTCGATGCCGGTCTTCCCCTTGGCGTACTCGGTCATCATCCGGGGGATCAGGGGCACGCCCAGGCGGTGCAGCTCGTGGGCCATCCGATACACCGTGACCGCCGCCACGCCGGGATAGCAGAAGACGATCTCGACCAGGCTCTTGGCCGCCGGATCGCCGTCGTAGGCGGCCTGGACATCCTGGGCGAGGGTGTGTCGCAGGTCGGGTATCGTGTCGAGGAACTGCAGGACCATCTCCTCGGCGTGCGGGAGCGTGTCGATGTCGTCGCGTCGCGTCCTTGCAGTCATGACGCAGGGCACGGGCGATCTGCTGGGTCAGCCGCTCGTGCAGGCTGTCGATCGAGGCGACCCACGTGATAGGCGACGTTGCCCAGGTGCAGGTTCTGCCGCCGGCCGTAGCCGGGGTAAAGGACCTCCCGCAGGTCGGCGAGGATCTCGACGATCTCCCGGTAACTGGGCAGGGGCGAATGGCCCAGGTGATGGATCGCGCCGCATTCCTCGTACGTGGCCGACGATGCGGGCGGTGATCGCCGGCAGCGACTCCTTGGAGCAGACATCGGTTGCCGTTCTCGAGTCCGTCGTCATCTTACCTCGCTTCGTGGGGCTCGCCACGCCGTTGGCCACCGCGATGGATTCTTCATGCCTCATACCGATTCGACATCACGAAGCCGCAGTGGACTCGAGCCGCTCATGGTCTGTCGGGTGGCATCGGGGCAGCCGGCACGACCTCGTCCGTCCGATGGGCGGCTCGCCAGCGGTCGACGAATCGGCGGTAGTCATCCGGCAGTGTCGATGCCGATGCCGGCTCGTCGACGAGCCCGACGGCGATGGGGTAGCCGGCGTCGAGGACGCGAAGCTGCTCGAGCTTCTCGGCGGCCTCGAGCGGTGAAGGAGGCAGGGAGGCGATCGAGAGCAGGAAGTCGCGCCGATAGGCGTAGAGACCCAGATGCAGCATGGGCGATCGGCCGTGACGGGTCGTCCGACGGCAGGCCATCGCGATGGCAAGGGATCGGGCTGCGCGAGAAGTAGAGCGCACGCCGCGCGGCGGAGCAGACCACCTTGACGCATGCCGGGTCGCGATAGGTTGCCTCATCGCGGATCGGCGTGGCGAGCGTGGCCATCGGCGCATCGGGGTCCTCGCTCGAGCAGGGCGACGGCGCGATCGAGGGCCTCGCCCGAGACCTCGGGCTCGTCGCCCTGGAGGTTGACGATGATCGCGGGCTCCGATCGAGCTGCGCGGCGACCTCGGCCACGCGGTCGGTGCCGGTCGCATGGTCAGCGCGGGTCATCGCGACCTCGCCGCCGAATCCGGCGACGACGTCGGCGATCCGCCGATCATCGGTGGCGACGATGATGCGATCGAGCGACCTGGCGCGATCGTGCCGCCTCGACCACGTGCTGGATCAGGGGCCGCCCGGTGGCGGACAAAAGGGGTTTGCCGGGGAGTCGGGTCGAAGCGAAGCGGGCCGGGATCACGCCGATGATTTCCATGTTTCCCACGAACATCTCCCGTGAAACGGTCCGATACAAGGGGCACCGGTCGGGGCCTCGTCCCGGCCGGCGGCGGGGGCGTGTCGCCCTCACTCTAGGCCGTCCCATGATGGGACACAAGGCCGGAGTGGGATCGCGAGCCTCGCTCGAGCCTCCGATCGGCGACGGCACCGGCGTCGAGCCGGCCGTCGGATCGGGGCCGCCGGTGCGAGGGAGCCGCATCGGCGCGGCGGGGCAGTTCGTGCTCCGCCTGGGATCGGCCGGGATGATCCCGTCCGGTCTGTTACAGGAGGTCCAGTCCGAATCGCCGCCCTCGGGAGCCGAGGCGCGGGCGCATGCCTGCGTCCGCCCTCGTTCCGCCGCGGACGGCGATTCTCCGCGCACTCGGCGATCTCGCCCGGAGGCGCAGGGAGAGCTCGAGCCGGAATATTACGATCTTGGGATGAGACCCATACAAGTCGGTGGTCCGTCTCTAACAACCTTTGTTCGCGCTCTGAAAGGCCGCGCCGATCTCGCATCGGAACGGCCCTCCGCGATCGCGGTCCGGGCCGAAACGAGTCGGCCATTGCCCGGTTGCGCCAAGGAAGGAGAGCGTTCACAACCGATTCGCGAGGCGGCCTGAGCCAATGGTATGGCGGCCGTCCGGGGAGACTCGATTCATGGGATGGACCGTCAACCAGAGCCGTCGCCGGGACCGCCTCCGCCATCGGCCTCATCTCGAGCACCTGGACGATCGGTGTCTCCTCTCCGCCGGGCTTTGGGGGCCGCCTGCTCGCTGATCCGCACGGTCTGGCCGAGGGCCGGTCGGCACCCGCGCGGCCGGGACATCACGAAGTGGTGCGCGGAAAAGGGGGCGAACACGTGCTTCGCTATCATGGCCGGGCGGCCGTCCACCGCGAGTCGGCCCGCGGGGACAACCGCGACGACCTCGAGCTGCCGGGGCGCCTACGATTCCATCATCGGGGCCTCGCAGGTGCAGTCGAACTACGGCGTGAACGGCACGGGGATGACCGTCGCGGTCATCGACACGGGCGTCGATTACAACAATCCGGCGCTCGGCGGCGCATTCGGCGCCGGGAGCGAAGGTCGTCGCCGGTTATGACTTCGCCGACAACTCCTCCGATCCGATGGCCACCTCCTCGCAGCACGGCACGGCCATCGCCGGGATCATCGGCTCGAATAACCCCCGCGATCCGGGCGTCGCGCCGGGAGTCAACATCGTCGCGCCTGCGGGTCACCGACGGGACCAACACGGCCAGCCTTCAGAGCATCGCCAACGCCCTGCAATGGGTCGTGGCCAACCACGCGACGTACAAGATCACCGTCGTGAATCTCTCGCTCTCCGACGGCCAGAACTATGCCCAGAACTGGTTCGCGACCACGGGCGGAGCGGCCGAGCAGGTGACCAACCTGATCGGTCAGCTTCGCGGCATGAACATCCCGGTCGTCGTTGCCGCGGGCAATAACTTCAACGGCCAGCAGGGCGAGGGCTTCGCCGCGATCGTCCAGGGCACGCATCAGCGTCACCGCGACGGACCTCTCCGGACACCTCCTGCCCGACGCCCAGCGGCTGGGCACCTCGATCGGTGGGGCGTCGGCGACCGTGATCGCGGCGCCGGGCGAGGGATACAGCGCACCCTCCGGCGACAACGGCACGGTCCACGGTGGACGGCACGAGCTTCTCCGACGGCCCTGGTCAGCGGGTCGGTCGTCTTGCTCCAGCAGATCTACGAGCAGCGATTCGGGACCCTGCCGACCGTCGATCAGTTCCAGTCCTGGATCCAGGGTGGTTCCGACCCGATCAACGACCCTGTCACGGGTATCACCATCGGCCAGCTCGATATCCCCAAGGCGGCGGCCTTGATCCCGGCCGCAACCGCGACACCCGCCGCTCCGCCCAGCATCGTGAGCACGCTCCAGGTCACCACGGCCTCGGTGGCTCCGACCTCGAGCACGCTCGGGGTCGAAGGACAGCACCACGACCAGCCAGGTCATCGTGACGAGCCCTCCGGCCAGCAATCCGGCCCCACCGGCCAGCAATCCGACTCCGCCGGCCAGCAATCCGACTCCGCCGGCCAGCAACCCGACTCCCCCAGCGGCTCCGGCGACGACCAGCGAGCAGATCATCAGCAATACCGACGGCCAATCCGGCGCCAACGCACGGGGGTGCAGCCGGCTCGAGCGCGGCCGTCTCGGGGCTCGCAAGGCTGCTGCAGAGCATGAAGGTGTGGGCTGCGTCGTCGGCTTCTCATAGTTGAAGACTCATCACGCCGCTTGACATCGATCGAGGTGACGGCCGTGGCGGCTCAACCCGCCGCGGCCGTTACGGCTTTCGAAGCACGCTGGTCGATCCGCCGCGACGTCCCTCGCAGTCGCTCATTGGATCTACGCCACGGAACTGGTGATTTGGAGAGGCGATCCGGTCCCGGAGACTCGTCAGAGAGGCCCGGGGTCCCTAGAATGGCGGTTGGGCAATTCCGGCCGTCCTGCGACCGGGCCTACAGCGACAGGTGCAGTCTTTGCGGAAGTCGATCTCGACGTCGCACCGGGAGGAGAGAGCCTTGGCCTCGACTTTGAAGACGGCACTGGTCACGGGGGCGGGGAGCGGGATCGGCCGGAGCATCACGGCGACCCTCGCCGAACTGGGATTGCGAGTCGCGCTGATCGGCCGCGACCGCGAGAAGCTCGAACGCGCCCGCGCGGGCCTGGAGCGGGGCCGCGACTCGGCCTTCGTCGTCCACCTGCGACATCGCCGACCGGTTCGCGGTCAAGGCGGTCGGTCGAGCAGGTCCTGACCGCGTTCGGCGGCGTCGACGTGCTGGTCTGCAACGCCGGGACGAACGTGAAGAACCGCAGCCTGGAGTCGCTCGAGCCCGCCGACTGGGATCGGATGATCGCAACCAATCTCACCGGATCTTATAACCTGGTGCATGCGATCTTGCCCTCGATGCGACAGCAGAGGAACGGCCTGGTGATCCAGATCTGCTCGGTCTCGGGGTTGCGTGCCAGCACTCTGGGCGGTGTCGGCTACTCGGCCTCGAAGTTCGGCCAGGCGGCGCTGGGGATCTGCCTGGGTCGAGAGGAGGGTGCGAACGGCATTCGCTCGTCGGTCATCTATCCCGGCGAGGTCGAAACGCCGATCCTCGACGCACGCCCCGTCCCGGTTGGCGCCGAGCGTCGCGCGGTGATCCTCCAGCCCGAGGACGTCGCCGCGGCCGTGCGGTTCCTCGTCGAGCTGCATCCCGCGCGCCCACGTCCCCGAGCTGGTCATCAAGCCGACGGTCGATGATTTCTGCTGAGAGGTCCCTCCGGGTTTCGAGCGTTGCCGGTTCGGCCGGGCTGGGTTCCAGGCCGGGCCGAACTCGGCAACCGAGATGGATTAGCTGGTCACGCCGCTCTTTCGCATCGAGTCGCCGAGGATGACGGGACCGGCTTCGATCTCGCCGGTCGCGTACTCGTTGAATTCGGTGTAGATCAGGTGCCGGTAGAGCTTGCTCTCCGACTGCAGATGCGACGGCGAGCCCGCGTCCTCGACCCGTCCTTCGTGCAGGACGATGACGTGGTCGCTCGCCCGGACGCTGGAGAGCCGATGCGGGATCAGGATCAGCGTGCGGCCGATCGACAGCCGGGAGAGGGTGTCGTCGATGAAGTGCTGGGTGTTGCTGTCGAGCGGCTGGTTCGGCTCCTCGACGATGAGGATCGAGGGATCGTGGAGGATAGGCCCGGGCCAGCGCGATGCGGAACTGCTCGTCGGGCTTGAGGTAGTGGCCGAGCTGGCCCGATGACGGTGTCGTACCCGTGGGGCAGGTCCTGGATGAAGTGGTGGGCATGCGTCAGCTTGGCCGCCTCGATGACGCGCGGGAGGGTGTGGGTCGGGTCGCCCAGGCCGATGTTCGCCAGCACCGAGTCGGTGAAGATCAGGTCGGCCTGGAGGACCATGGCGACCTGGGCGCGAATCGAGTCGAGGGTCGCCTCGCGGAGGTCCGGTCCGTCGACCCGGACGCGGCCCGACTTGGGGTCGATCAGCCGCGGGATCAGGCAGGCCAGCGCGAGCTTCGAGTCCTCCTGCTGGCCGAGCAGGGACGTACGGGCCCGACGCGGGGATCTCGACCGAGACGTCGTCCAGCAGGACGCGGCCGGACCGGCTCTCGAGCGACACGTGCTCGAGCGCGATCTGCTCGCTGGGCGGCTCGAGGAAGCGGGCGCGAACATCCTGGTGCAGCTCGGGCTTTCGCTCGAGGAACTCGAAGATGCCCCCGGCCGACCGATTCGCCTGCCGGATCGCCTTGCGGTAGTCGGATCTACTCCGATGATCGGGTAGGCCAGGCCCGTCAGCGCGACGAAGAGGATCAGCATCGTGCCGATGGCGATCTGCTTGTTGACGAGCACGTTATATCCCAGCAGCCCGAGGGCCAGCGGCGCTCGCCGCGCCGAAGAGCAGGATCGTGCTGGTGCTCGATGCGTCCCGCTGGTGACCATCCGCCGGTAGTCGGCCTGCTGGAACCGCTCGAGGTGCTCGTCGAACCGCTCGCGGTCGTACTCCTCGACGCTGTAGACGCGGACCGTGCGGAGCAGGCCCAGGTCCTCGTGCAGCAGGACGAACTGGACCGAGGCATCGCGCATGCGCGGCGTCGGAGGCCAGCCGGGCGTCGGTCTCCATACTCGGCGCCGTCAGCCAGACCAGCAGCCCGACCGAGGCCAGGAAGATCGTCAGGATCGGCGAGACCAGGAGCGCCACCACCAGCAGGCCGCCGGCCGAGGACGTGCAATCCGCGGCGTGAGGTCCAGGTCGGCGAAGAGACCGTCGCGGACGTCGTTGACCTCGCGCGTCCAGAGATTGATCACCGGCCCGACGCCCTCGGTCGGCAGCGACGACTGGCCCAGCCGGTACATCTGGCGATGGATCTGCCGGCGCATGGCGGTGGCGACATCGGTGGCCGCCCGGGCGATCGACCGTCCGCCGCCAGATCGAGACGATCACGATCAGGACCAGCAGGATCAGGCCCATCGCCAGCAGCGTCCCGAGCGCACCCAGGTTGTTCCGCGAGCGTCGGGAACGACGTAGATCAGGTCCCGATCAACGCCAGGCCCCGAACCGATGCACCGGGTTGGGGCTCGCGATGCTGTCGGGGATCGATGGGGAGATCCCCGTGTCATCGTACAGGACGAAGTCGCGATCCTCTCCCGACCGATGGCGGCGCCAGCCAGTCCGCCACTCTGCGGCAGGCGATCGACCCGGCTCGGCGGGGACCCGCGCCTCGCCCCGGGAGGCGATCAGGGCCACGAACAGCCCCAGGACGCCCAGCAGCGCCACGATCAGCAGCGACTGGATGGCGCCCAGAGTCCGCGCGATGGCCGGATCGTGGCGGGAGCTCAGGAGGTTGCGAGCCCGATGGTACGCGATTGGCCTGCATGGATGTGATCCCCGGGTTTCGGGGCCAAGGTGGAACCTCGACGCTTCGCCGCCCTCTCCGCCGCTCCGGGTGAACCGGGACGGCCGGGCCGACACTGTTGATCGGCCCGCCTCGACTTCATGACCGGGCCCGCCCCGAGGCGGCACTCGACGCGAGCGCCGCGGCCGCCGTAGGGGCGATGGCCGGTCGCTCAGGCCAGGTCCCGATCCTCGAACAGGAGGAACGCGAATAACAACGCTGCTCCACTGTACAACACGCAATAGCCGAATGCCGGCAGAACGTACCCCAACCAGGGGATGACCGCGCCGGTCGAGATCGACGGGCCGGCGTTGAAGAACTCGAGGGAGGGGAGGGCCCAGGCGAAGAGCCGGGCCATGAAGCCGACCAGCTCGTTGATGTGCGATCGGCGCCTTCGCCGCCTCGACCAGCACGGGGCTCAGGTGCCCCAGGAAGAAGATCAGGATGCAGACGACCAGGTTGGCCAGCATCGGCAGCCGGGTCGAGATCGCCACGCTGATGCTCGTCAGCACCGTCACCTCGAAGAAGCCCAGCACCAGGCCCGGCAGGACCTGCCGCACCTGCTCCCACTGCTTCGCGCACTCTCGGCCAGCCCGCCGGCCGCCTCGCGCAGGTCATACTCGTACTTGTAGAACACGCCCGCCGCAGAACAGCACGCCCAGCAGGACGTAGAGCGTCAGCACCCCCAGCTCGATCCCCAGGAACTTGCCGATGATGAACTGCCGGCGGTTGATCGGCTTCGACAGCAGGGTGATCGCCGTCTTGCCCTCGATCTCGTCGGCCACCGTCGAGCTGGCCGTCAGCAGGGCCAGCAGCATGCAGAAGAACGAGATCGTCGTCAGCCCCGTGTCCTTGTACATCTTGATGTCTTCGCCGAACGTGAAGTACGACACCCAGATCGTCGCGAGGAGCAGCGCCGCCGGCGAAGGCCGCCATCACGAAGAACGCGGGCTGGCGGATCGCCTCTTTGGCCGTCGCGAAGGCAATGGTGAGTGATTTCATGGCGTGTGTTCTTCAGAATCCTCGGATGATGCGGGATGAGTGCGGACAGATGGCGATGGCGGGCGGGCGAACTTGACCGGCGGCCGGATGGGTCCAGGCGGCAACCTTCTAGTGTCGAACGGTGAACCGCGACGGCGGAGGCTCGGAGAGGGCGGGCCGGATTCGATCGATCATGTCTCGGATATGATGGCCCATCGCGTCCCGGACCGCCGCGAGGAAGCCGTCGATCTCGGCCGGGTCGCCCTCGGCGACCAGCTCGACCCGCCCGTCGGGGAGGTTGCGCACGTAGCCGGCCACGTCGAAGCCCCGGGCGACGTGCTGGGCGGTGAAGCGGAACCCCACCCCCTGGACCCGTCCCGAGTAATAGACGCGGCGAAATTCGCGTTGCATGACATGCCCGGCCGTCCTCGGCGGCTCCCTGTGGATCCCAGGACCGGATGGCGGGCAGGCCTTAACATCGCCCAGACTATCCTAGCGGCCCGCAGCCCGGCCGCGGCAAGTCATCATGTCGGCGGACGCGGATCGGATCGGACCGTCCGCCTTCGGTCGGCGGAGCGGTGAGATCGGCTCGCGAGCGGGCTCCGATCGCATCGCGGGGCGGCCGGATGCAGGCCGCCCCGCGAATGCAATCCTCCGGTGTCAAGACGTTGGATCGATCGTAGGCCTGTCGGGCCGAGCCTCAAAGGCCGTTGAGCTCCACGTGCTCGACCAGCGAGGCCGAGGCGGCCTGGATCGGCAGCGAGGGCGGAACGGGACGGTCCGACTCCGACGGCCTCGAACGGCACCGACGGGGCGCCGGACGAGTTGCCGGCCCGGACGACGAGGCCCGACACGGTGAATGGCAGCCGGTTCTCGACCTTCAGCGTCGTGCTCCCGACGCGTCCGGCGGGCCGGCTTGACCGAGACGAACGCCCCGGAGACCGCCCGGTCGATGGCACGGGCCAGGGTCGGCGCCGTCCACGACGGAGATCGAGGAGTTCTCGCGGAAGTCGACGTGGCCCAGAGGCTGACCAGGCGTCGGCCTGGCTGCATCGTGCTCACCACGATCCGGCCGCGGGTCTCGGCCGACCTGGGCGTCGGTCAGGACGACGCGGATGCCGAGCGCCGGGAGCGGAGCAGGGGGGCATGGTCTCGCCTTCGACGACCTTGAGCGGCAGGCCCGAGCACGCGGAGGCCCTCGAGCTTGGCATTCAGGCCGCTGGGCGTCGTCGGGCGAGCGAGCCCTGGCCCTCGACCTGGACGAGGATCCGCGAGTCGGTCAGCGCCGGCCGGCTGGATCCGGTCGGACGCGGTCGAACTCGTCGAGTGCCTCGACGAACCGCGCGGCCAGGGCGATCTCCGACGGGTTCATGACCTTGCCGGACTGCTCCATCATGGCTCGAACGGCAGGTCGTTGCAGAGGTGCCACATGACCGCCTGGGCGACGCCGTGGCTGGTGCCGACGGTGGCCAGGGTGCGGAGCGCCTTGCGGATCCGCGGGTCGGTCGTGTAGGTGTCCACGTCCATGAGGGTGAGCGTGTCGCGCGGGGTCGGGGCCGGGAGGCCGTAGTTGAGGCAGACGCCGGGGATGGAGACGTCGACCGACTCGCCGGCCGGGACGGCGACCGACCGCGAGCCCGGCTCGCCGGTCGACGGGGATCGAGCGGAGGCCGCCGGCCGGCGCGTCGGCCTGGAACTCGCCGAAGGCACCCTCGCGGTTGGACACGGAGCCCAGGCCGATGCTCTGGAGTCCGCGACCGCGCGCCGCCGCCGCCCCGCCGGCCTGGCCGACCTTGCTCGCCGCGACGAGTCCCGGCGGGACGATCACGTTGAGCCGTCGCTTGCTGGTATTGCGGATGGTCATCTTGACCTTGTCCTGGCCGTGGCCGTGGGCGGCCACGGTCAGGTCGCCGGACTTGCCGGCTTCGAGCAGGTCGACGGTATCCGTCGCCACGTCCCGCGGGGGCGCCGACGGCTCGGCGCCGGCGCCGGACGGGCCGGGACCGGGGCCGCGCCGGGAAATTGGCCGGGGACCTGGGCGGTCGCGGACCGACCCGCCCAGCAACATCATTCCACCGAGAAGGCCCGCGGCCGAGCAGGCCCGGACCAGGCAAAGGTGTCGCCACAAGCATCGCGCTTGAACCTTTCTGGACGGGGCCGACGGCGGAGGGCCGCGGCTTCCTCCCGCTCCCTCCCAGGCCCGAGTCTTCGCCAGTACATGAGGGGTTGACTCGATTCCTTACCAGCGCACGAGCCGCAATGATACCCCATCTTCTCTAGACGATGGAGCCAGGCTCGATATTCGAGCGCATCACGTCCTAATCTTCGACCAAAGTCACCGCCGTCATCCGTCGAACTGACGGATTCCTGCGGCCGCCGCCCGGTTGCGCCGGCGCCCTAGCGAGATTCGTCGCGATCGTCGGTCTCGTCGCCGTCGCCACGATCGCGACGACCTGATTCACCGTCGCGGGATAATGCCGTTCCCCGCGTGGCTGCGCCTGCATGCTCGTGATGGCCCGGCTTTGACCCTCTTTGCTAGTCAGGAACTGCATGGAGGTTGCTCCTGGTGCTGGGCCGGGATAGGAGCTGGATCGATAATGGGCCGCCAGAGGTTGAGAGTGACGGGATTGTCTCACGCGGCATCTCGTGGAGTTGACAGTTGTTGCGCCAACTGGGCGGGGTCGGCGTGGAGCAACGTGTGTGGAGGGTGGATAGTGGCGGGTGAAGGGAGTTGTTGCGCCCACAGGGCCGGGTCGGCGTGGAGCAACTCCGGCCTGACCGGCGGTTCGCGCTTCGCGCGGGGGTCCGAGCCGGCCGACGCGACGGTCGGTGCGGTCGGGTTCGGCGCGGGTCTCCCCACGCCGCCGGCCCGGGCCGACTCCCACGTCGGTCAGGCTTCAGGCTGACTCCGCTCCGGTCGGTCGGGCCGGACCGTGCCGGCGGAAGCGTGACCGACATCGGCCCGGGCAGACGGCTCTCCCGAGCGGGCCCAATGGACCGTTTGGAGGTTTTCCGCCCCGCCAAGAGCGGCTTCTGAAACTCACGCCAAACTACAAACAACCGGCCAAATATGAACCGGATGACGAAAACCGCCGCCGCGCCGGAAAATCTTATGGAATTTACAGATAAATTTTCTGCTTCTGTCCAAAGGGTTTGCGTCAAGAAAATGCCGCTCTTCGCCGATAGGTGCATTTCAGTTTTTGCAAAACGGGTACATTCTAATAGTAGGGGGACAAAGAAGAGTGGAGGGGGTAGAGGGGTTTTGGGGGCCCTGGAGTATCAAATGCATGCAAACAATCTCCTCCTGGGCCGGATGGGATCGTCCTGAGCGGCGGTTGCCGAAAGTGCTGGATACCATGCTGACAGGAGGCGGGACGGACAGGAAGCGGGACGGGTCCGCTTAGGCTGAACTGGAAAAACAGGGAAATCGAGGGACGGCAGAAGCGGCGGCCCGAAGCGAGACGGATCCGCCCAGGTGAGGCCGGGGGAAGTTGGGCAAATCGAATGATGGGCAGGTCCGAGCGGGGGTTCGCTGCACATCGAATCTTATCCAGGACCGCCACTCGGATCTCGATCCCGGCCCAGCTTTCGCGGACGACCCGGGGGACGATAGGCCGACTCGAGGCCCAGTCGTTTGGCAATCTCCTGCTGACATCCCGGCTGTCCGAACGGACGCGCTGCACGCTCCGACGAAGCGACTCCAACTCCTGCTCCTCGTCGGCGCGATTGACCCGTTCGAGCCAATCCAGGGGAAGGTCGATCGGCCACCCCCCCCAATAGGGAACGCTGCTCGACCGTACCATGACGGCGTCGCCACAAACATCCCCACCGCCACTCCTCCGCTCGGAGCACAAGATTGGCGCGAAGCGGGTTACGCTCGACGTATCGGGCCACGACCCAGAAATGGTCGTCGCTCTCCACGGGAGACGACTTGTAACGCCCCTGGTAGACATGACCCAATCCGGCGTAGCCCCGATGCTCTTGCCATCGCCGGACGTGGGTGATCATCAAGCGTTGCATGAACGTGGCCAGCTCACCATCGTGCGTTGGCCACAGCAGGAGGTGCCAGTGATTCGGCATCACTGCGTAGGCGCAGGTCCGCATCGGCGCCAGGGCCAGGGTATCGCGCAGGGCCTGCTCGAACGCTTCGTAGTCCGCGGGCTTGTCGAACCATTGCATTCGCGCCACGTCGCGATTCAAGACGTGGAAGACCATTCCGCCGGGGTTATCCGCGCTGTTCGTGGCATCGAGCGGACTTGTCCCGTCTCCCCGGTTCTCTGTCCCGAAGAACCGTACGCCAAGCCCCCTATCTTCAATAGCGGACCTGTCCCGCTTCTCAATCGCTTCTCAATAGCGGACCTGTCCCGCTTCTGGCCCTCGCGGCCGATCCGCATCGTCCCGGGTCCGTACTTCTCCCCGGGAATTCCGCCTATTTCCTGCGGCCCATTGTCCGATGACGGAAATCCCGGCATGATCGGAGTGCCGGCGCAAGTAGACGGACGGAAGGGCGTGATTCAACCCGCCCGAAGAGCGGCTAAATTCTTGTCAGCCGGCGGAGGGCTCCATGTTGGAAGTGCTCGACGACTCTAGTTTCCTGGCGCTGGTCGTTCCTACAACCTACCGGTCCTTCGTTGCCGAGAACTGGGACTTCGAGCTCCTGCGGGCGCACTTTCGTCATCAGATGGCTCACCACTCGATGCTCATCTGGAGCACCGGCCTGGAAGGCACTTGGCGCGTGGACTTGCGTGTCGGTGCATCGGATGTCCGAGGCTTCCGAGAAGTGACCGGCCCTGTTCGTGTCGTGGGTGGTTCGGTCGTGGTGACCAGCTACGACAGCCTCACGATGGCGGCACAATACTCCGACGCTGTATTTCCGCCGGCGCACGAGCAAGATCAGCAGATCGAGGTGCCGGACGGTGACTACAGTTGTCGCGTGATCCAGATGTTTGACCCGGGCGCCAGGGAGGGCGCAGGTGGAGAGTCGGCGGACTTCATCGTACTGCTGAGCGAGCTATCGGCATTGTTGCCCGCGTGGTCGGAGATCCCCTGGTTCACGGACGCCTAACGAAGCATTGGCCCAAGAAGGGGGACATCTTGGACCCAGAAAGGGACATCTTGCATATCGACAGTTGTCATAGCGATTGAGCCGGCGTCCGACATTTATCGATGTGCAACATATCCCCTTTCTTTTCCCGCAGGCGCCGGCCAACCCATCCCGGGGTCGCGGCGGCGGCGGTTCGACCGGAACGGGACGGTGTCGGATGACGCCCAAAGCGGGCTCGGTCGCGGGCGGGCCGCGAGATGGCGCCGGCGTTCCGTTGGGGCAGCTCGTCCTGGTCGTGAGTGGGGTTCTGCCCCTGGGGCTCACCCAGGCGCCCCTGTCTCTAATTGTTCGCGGGACGTCCGCATCTCTCCGGCGACGCATTGCCGGCTGGGGCAAATCCAGGCATGATCGAGGTGCCGGCGCCGATAGCCGGGCGAAAGGGCGGGATTCAACACGGCCGATCGGCGGCTAAGCCCTTGCTAGACGCCTTCATTTTACCGTTTGCAAGGCGGGGTATTGAGTCAACCTGATTCGCACGTGACAAAGCCATTCATCAAGCCGGACAGCATGAAATCCCACTGGCTCACTTACACGTTCCGCGCATCCGATGGTCAATCGTTCCGTCTTCCGCCCGGTTGCTCGGTCGTGGTCGGCCGGGCGCCGGCGCCTGAATTCGTGGATATCTCGTTTTCGCACCCCGCTCTCAACCGGCGCAACAGCCGTTGGGTCAATTCGGGCGACACCTGCACCGTCGAGTGCTTCGTCAATCGCTGGTTGGTCCGCGTCAATGGTCAAGCGGCACCGACGAGCGGCATTAGCTTGCAGGCCGGTGATCTGATCGAATTGGCTCCCGGTCTGACTCTGACCGTCAACGTCGAGTCAACGGCCGGTTCCGGAGAAGCCGAAAGGGGAGAGTGATATTTCTAACCGTCAAGTCAATCATCGGCGACCGTTCATTTTCCGCGCTCGCATGACCGCGCGGCGAGGTGGATTGGCTCGTTGTGCGGCGATCGAATCGATCTAGACCATTAAAGATTGGAGTTGGCGAAGCCCGCCCTCCAAGCCCTGTTCAACGAGGCGATGCCGCGGACCCGCTCCGCGGGCCGCTCATCTTTGTCGTTCGCCGGAGTTCGGGGAGGCGTTGCATGTCGTTAGCGAACCGTCGTCGCATCGCCAAGCTCGTCGTCCCGGGACTTTGCGCCGGGGCGCCTGCGGCGCGGGCGTGGGCCTCGGGCTCTACCCGGCCGTCGTGGGCATCGCGGCGAGCCTGACGATCGCGGCATTCGTCGGAGTTAGCGTCTACCGCGCATCCCGATCGAACGCCTGACATTGCGATGCAACGGACCCGCCAGTCGGCGGGCCGCCGATATTTAGCATTAGCCACCGGAGGTCCCATGTCCAACGAGGCTTATCTCATCGCGACGGACAGTCCCGGTCCGGCCGGCGTTAACTTCGATTCCGAAGTCGGATACGACCCGGAAGAGATCGTCGCGAATGCTCCTTACGCCCTCCCTGTCTTCTGGCTGTCCCTCTTTGACACGGCCGATCTCATGTTCCTCGATGTGACGGGAGATGACGACGAGGTGACGGTCCCGTCGCTGGTGGCGGAACGGATCGAGGCGAAGCGCCGGCTCGACGAGCGTCGCGAGGTCCTCGCGCAGACCTTCCCCGAGTTCCGTCCGACCTGGGAACGATTCGCCGGTTTCGTCGATCGCATGACGCCCCGCTTCGTCAAAGTCCAGATGCAGGAACTCTGGGACATGGAGCCGGACGAGTTCCCGACGCGACTGGAGGCGGCGCTGCGGTGGTTCAATAGCCGGAGCGAGGGAGATTTCGCGGTACTGCTGGAGATGGCGAGCATCAGCGGATATGACGAGGTGCAGCGGACATACCCCGGAGAAGGCGAAGACGTGCCTCGTGCTTTCCACATGCGAGGTTATGCCAGCGAGGACAGCGATTGGGACGACAAGTCCGATATATAGGCGAGGGCTCAGCCCTGGCAAACGATGCGATGCAGCGGACCCGCCTGTCGGCGGTCCGCTGCTCTATCATGTTAGCCGGCGGGAGGCGGAGGCTGTGACCGCTGCCGAGATCCATGGTCCTCTGATTGATCCCGACTGGGCTTCCGGCCTGATCGACCGGGTCCGCCGGCATTGGCCGGTCCCCATCGCGGACCTGGCGGACGTGGCGCCGGCCTTGTTCCTCCGGCGGCGGATCGCTTACGCACCGGTGCTGGCCGAGGCTTGTTGTTGCCTCTGTTCCGGCCTGTCGGATGAGTCCGAGTTGAACGACGGCGAGCTGGCTGCGGCGGTGGAGAAGGCGATATAATATAATATGATTAAATCGTCACACGATGTCCGGAAGGCGCAAGGGCACTCCGCTCGGGCAATCCCCGTCCATGCGGCCATGCTGGTTGTCGGCGCCTTGCTCCTCTGGCTCGCCGGTCGTTTCGTCACCATACCCGTGTGGCTGACCGCGACGGTGATCGGCCTGACCGCCTTCACTCTTGTCGGGGACATGGCCAATATTGCGATGCAGCGGACCCCACTCCGCGGGGCCGATGAACCTTGTCGTGAGGCGGGGAACCACCGATGAACGCCTGGCCTTTCGCCGATACTCCGAATGCCATCGCGATCACCACCCGCCAGGTCGTCAGCGATGGCGAACCGATCCTCCTGGTCGTCCACGACGCCGAGGAGGGCGACTGGCAGTTTCTCACCGGGGGCGAGTTCCACGTCGCCGACGGCATGTTCGTCACCCTCGCAAACATGGTCCGTCATGACAACAGCATTGCCGAGTTGGCCGATCTTCCATTCGGCTGGCAGGCGAGCCGGGCGTCATCGGCAGCCCCCTGGCACCGGTGCCCATGCGAGCCCGTCGAACGAATCGTTGAAGCGGACCCGCCTGCGGCGGGCCATTGAATCCAAGCATTAGCTGATCAATGGAGGCCGACGCAAGTGTGGGCATCCCTATCGAGTCCGGTCCATATTGACCATTACGCGGACGACGGCGTGAGCGGCGATTGGGCCCCGATGCGGCGAGTCGTGGCGGCGCTCGCCGCGAGAGACTATGCCCCCGCGTTGTTCGCCTATACCTCGCATTTCCTCTTCTGCCTCACTTTCTCACCCGCCTACGGGCAGTGGGGCGGATCGGGCGGTGTGGTCTTGGCGTTCGATTCGCG
The DNA here is from genome assembly GCA_963771445.1 of uncultured Planctomycetota bacterium. Lineage (GTDB taxonomy): Bacteria > Planctomycetota > Planctomycetia > Isosphaerales > Isosphaeraceae > JAKAUH01. The sequence continues at coordinate 1,597,107 of CAVYTQ010000014.1, forward strand.
TGATCATCTGTTCGATGTAACCTATCAGGGGTTCAGCAAGCAGGACCGGGTCAGGTATCGTTGCGAAGAGAGCGAGGTCCTTCGCTTGATCGACGCGCTTGTCCTGCGGATGGGTCTGTCCAGGATCGAGCCGTCTGACGAGGCGATGCAGCGGGCCCGCCCCGCGGGCAGCCGCGGGATCTAGGCGTTAGGCGGCTTCCTCGTTCCATTGAGGTGCTAGTCCCAAATGCGTGATGTAAAACTCACCTTGCGTTGTGACGGCTGTGACTCGACGATTGCCTTTCCGGCTTCCGAGGCGGGTATGATCCGGGAGTGCCCGGAGTGCGGCGGGTGGGTCAACGTGCCCGAGGCGACCAGGCGGGACCCGGGCGAGGCCCAGCAGGCCCTGGGTGGTTTGCAGGCAGAGTTGGACAAACGGTACTTCGAGGAGAATGTTCGCCAGCAGGCCGAAATGGCGCGCCAGATCGAGATTGTTGATCAGCAACAGGAGTGGTCACGACGCAATCTCGAGCGCGAATTGGCCTCGGTTGGCCGTCGGGAGGAGCTCCTCGAACGAGAGGCACGTCTCGTCGAGCGTTTCGAGCGGATGGCCGGTTCCCTTGAGGCATTCCTCGCGTCGTGGGAAAAGAGGGCTTGAGGTCGCGCTCCGCCGGGCCCGGTCCGTAGCGGCGTCGTCTGGTATCATGAAGGCTCCTTTCTGCGGGCCGGTCCGCTGAGATTCTGTGTTCGAGATAAGAATCTCTTCGCACGCATGTGGACCGAGCGACTCGGTCCCGAGCGGCACATCGACTCCATGGCGACGACGCACGTCGGTGGATTAGCGCCGGAGTTGCCCCGCGATCGTTCTTGTTGAAGGATGTGTCAACCCCGAGGCCGTCAGCAGGCTTCCGGAAGCGACAATACGGCGAGGCCGCAGAATAGCGATTGAAGTCGGGTTCGCGATGAGGTCGAATCCATCATGTCGAGACGCGCGCTTATCAACATGGTCGGCGTCGCCGGGCTTGTCCTGGCGGTGGGCCTGCCATTCGAGAGCTCGCGCGGCTGGATCGATCCCGTCACGGGTTCGATGAAGTCGCAGCGGCGGATCTTTCTCATTCCGGTGTCAACCGTGGTGAAAACCTCGGCCGTCGAGCGGTGGGTCGTCCGAACGGAAGGTGGCTATACCAACCGCTGGAAGTTCCTCCACGACACGTCCAGCGGGGTAATCTGGGGCCGCGTTCACGCGTGTAGCCTGGCGCCGGAGATCTATTCGATGCGCACGGGCTTGTGGGATGAGGAATTTGTCCGACGTTCCTCAGACGCAGGGATCGCGGACTTCGTACGGATCATGAGGGAGGGGACTCACACTGAAAAGGAGAAGGCGGTCGAATCGGCGTGGCATCATGCCGCCGGAGACTGAGGGCCTGGCTGTCGCTGGTACCGGGGCCTCGGTGGGCTCTGGAATTGGACATCGGGTTCGACGGTTGGGTGCTGATCGAATCCAGGATACCGGGGTCTTCGTCGGTCGCTCCGAGGGAGCACATTCCCTGGAATCGGTATGATGGAAATTACGGCGGCAAGAAAAGTGGCTTGGATATACGGCCTCACGAACCGGCGCCGGCAGTCGGGACAGCCTGAACTGGATGAGGACCGCTCTCATCAAGGTGATAGAGTCCAATGTTCGTTGGCCCGTTCTCGTACTGGATCATGCGTGGAATGCTCGTGGTGGCGGGTCTCTTCGGCATCGTGGCCATGATCACGTGCCACTTGCTCATGCCGGAATTGTGCTACGACGAATGGCCGGGTCCGCCGCCGCTCTCCGAGAGGATGCCGGAGATCGTCGTCAGCCTCTTCGTCCTCAGCCTGTTCCTCGTACCCCATCGGCTGACACTCCGGGGATGGTTGTTCTGGACCCGACTGGCGCTCGCATCCTTGGTTGCGGCATATTTTGTGGCAGTCGGAGTCTCGGGTATTGCCGAGGGAGTACGCGGCGGGAAGGCCCCGGTCATCCTGCCGTTGTCTGTCATGTTCATCCTCGTCGGGATCAGCGTCCCCGGCTGTCTCTGGTGGCGGCGAAGGATGACATTCGGTCGCATCAGGGCAAAGCCCGCGGCGGAAATGGACTGGGACGAGGATTGATCGTGTGGGCCGAAGGACGCGACGAGCGGCGTACCCGAGTTCGGAGTCGCTGACGATCCCGAATGCGATGTCCCAGGTCGCAAGGCCGCTTGTGGGGACGAGCCGACTCCGATCCGACTCGCGGCTCGGCCGAGCTTGATTGCGGGGCAGGCCGCGCGTAGAGTTGTCACGGAGCGGCTGGACGGCGCTCGTGCCCGGCTCCCCTCGCCTGACAGGACTGGCCCGTGCCCGGCTTTTTTCGACGACGCCGCCATCGGCGGCTCCGCTCGCTGCCCTTCCCGGCCGACTGGCTCGCCATTGTCGAGCGGAACGCGCGGTTCTTCCTGGCGATGGAGGAACCGCAGCGGACGCGTCTTCTGGGAGATATGCAGGTCTTCCTGGCCGAGAAGAATTTCGAGGGCTGCAACGGGCTGGAGCTCACCGACGAGATCAAGGTGACGATCGCGGCACACGCCTGCCGGTTGATCGCAGGTCACGAGACCGACGTCTTCCCGCGGCTGGTGACGGTGCTGGTCTATCCCTCGGCGTATGTGGCCGAATCCGTCGAGCCGCTGGGCGGGGGTGTCTACCTGCGCGGTCAGCAGGTGCGGCTGGGCGAGGCGTGGAAGGACGGGGTCGCGGTCGTGTCGTGGTCGGATGTGCTGGCCGGTATCGACGGCGAGACGCCCGGGCATAATCTGGTCGCACATGAGTTCGCCCATATCCTCGACATGGAGGACGGCGCGGCGGACGGGACGCCGATCCTGGGTGCGCGTGGGGCCTATGCCTCGTGGAGTGCGACCCTGGAGCTCGAGTACGAGCGGCTGCGCCGCGACGCCGCGCTGGGGCGGTATTCGACGCTCGAATCCTATGGGGCGACCGATCCGTCGGAGTTCTTCGCGGTGGCCACCGAGGCCTTTTTCGAGAAGACGAGCGTGCTGCGGCGGCGGCATCCTGCACTGTACCGTGAGCTGCGTTCGTTCTACGCGTATGACCCGGCCCCGCGACGGTTCATCGTGACGGCCGAGGGCGACCGGGTCGATGTCGGCGGGGATGCGGCGGGCGGGTCGGACGATGGCGGAATGGGGACGTCCTGAGTTGGTCGGGTTGCTCCTATTGCGTCGCAGATGATAGCAGGGGGAAGGCGCCGCCGCGGTGGCGGCTGGCCTGGTCGACGTAGTGACGCCAGCCGTGGGCGATGTGCTCGGTGGCGGCGGCGTCGACGGGGCGGATGACCCGGGCGGGCAGGCCGACGACGAGCGAGCCCGGGGGTACGACCGTGCCTTCGAGGAGTACGGCACCCGCGCCGATGATCGAGCCGCGGCCGACGTGCACGCGGTTGAGCAGGATCGCGCCCATGCCGATCAGGCAGTCGTCCTCGACCGTGCAGCCGTGGAGGATCACGCGGTGGCCGACGGTGACCTGGTTGCCGACCCAGCAGGGGACGCCGGGGTCGGCGTGAACCATGGTGAGGTCCTGGATGTTCGTACGCTCGCCGATCGTGATCCGGTCGGTGTCGCCGCGGAGCACGGCGTTGTACCAGACGCTGGAGCCGGCGCCGAGGTGCACATCGCCCAGAACGATCGCGCCGGGGGCGATGTAGACGGTCGGGTCGATCATTGCGGGTCCTCCGGAGGAAGCAGGACGCGGACGAGCTGCCCGCGATGGTCGGAGTAGGGGCCGCTCGAGAACGAGCAGGAGGCGAGCTCTTGCCCGGGCGACAGCCAGACGTGGTCGATGTCGTAGACCGGTAGCCACGAGGGGAACGTGGCGCGCCAGCCGGCGGCGGACCGCCCGGCCAGTTGATAGCCCTGCTGGTCGAAGGCGTCGAAGCCCAGGCTGCGACCCGGGGTGTTGAAGTCGCCGAGGACGAAGTCGAACGGCCGGCCTTGCTCGCGGGCCTGGCGGCAGGTCTCGGCGATCGCGGCGAGGAAGGGAAGGCGCGAGCGGGTGGGCGAGCTGATCCCGTTGACGACGAGAAGGCGCAGGGTGCGGCCGGCGACCTGGGCGACGACGCTCATCGCCGAGCCGCCTGGCAGAGGGGGGGCCGGCTCCTTGCGGATCGGCCATCGCGAGATCACCGCCAGCCGGTACCAGTACGAACTGCGAGGGTCGTTCTCGAGTGAGACCAGCGACGCCTGCGGGCCGAGGTCGGCCAGCAGTTGCTCGAGCCAGTCGGCCGGGGGTGCCTCGCTCAGGACGATGAGGTCCGCATCCCTGGCGACGATCGCCTCGGCGTTGCGCTGCCCATGACCGCGGTCCGCGGAACGGGCCGCCGCCCCACATCGTGTTCCAGTGAAAGACGGCCACCTCGCGGTCGCCGGGGCTGCCGGACCGCTGGCTGCCGGAGCCGACGAACTCCCAGGCCGACCAGGCCGATGCCGTCAGCGCCAGGACGGTCAGGCCGAACCGGGGCTGCCCGAGCGAGCGGCCGCTCCAACCGGCATCCAGCAAGATTGCGAGACCGGCGACGAGGGGCAGGGGGATGTACATCAAGAGCGCGGTGGCCGTCGATCGGTCGCGGACGACCTGGCCGATCAGCCCGGCCACGATCGCCACGGCCAGGCCAAGGGCCATTGTGCGAGCGATGAGTCGGGAGGCGCGGCGTGTCCGGCTCCATCGATTCGGGGGCGAGTGATCAGGCGGCGTGGGGGCGTCGTCCATGCGTCGGGCTCCTGGACGGTCGTTGATGACGGGGGTAGCCGCATGAACGGTGGCGGGTCTTCACCGGCCCAGCCAGCTTACCATGGTGCGGGTCACGAGGTCGGCGGCGTCCTGCTGAACGAAGTGGCCGGCGCCGGGGATCGTGACCAGGGTCAGGTCGGCATCGATCCAGTTCCAGGTGTCGTTGAGGGCGCCGGGCAGCAAGTACGTGTCCTTCAAGCCGTGGATCAAGAGCACCGGACACTTGATCTGGGGTGTCGCCTGGGCGGCGGCGGCCGGGGCCTTGGCGTGCGCGTTGACCGGACTGCTGGGATAATTGGCCTTGTAGTAGTTGAGCATGCCCTCGAGGGACGACCGTCTCATCGCGTCGCGGTAGACCTTGCGGGCCTCCGGATCCTTGACCCAGAATGTCAGGAGGTCCGGGGAGAGATTCTTCGCCGCGTCGGGCTTCTGGAAGTCGCGGGCGTACTGGCTGTTCTTCTGCTGCTGCGGGTTGTTTTGCAGCTCGCGGAACAGGCCGCGGGGATGGGGGAGATTGAGCACGATCAGCCGGTCGACCCGGTCGGGGTGGGTCATGGCAAACGTCCAGGCCACGAGGCCGCCCCAGTCGTGCCCCACGATCACGGCCTTGCGCTGGTGGAAATGGTTGACCACTGCCAGCAGGTCGCCGACGAGCTTGTCGGTCGTGTAATTCTCGACGCCCTCCGGCTGACCGCTGAGGTTGTAGCCGCGCTGATCGATGGCCACGACGTGGAATTGTTTCGCCAGGGCCGGCATCTGGGCGCGCCAGGTGTACCAGAAGTCGGGGAAGCCGTGGATCATCACCAGCAGCGGACTGTCCTTCTTCCCCAGTTGGACGAAGTGGATGTTGACCGTGCCCGAGTGGACGAACCCGTCTTCGGCGCCGGGAATCCAGGTCGATGCCGGCACGGGGGCATCGGGCGCGTTCGCTATCGAGGTCGTACGAAGCGGGGCGACGAGCCATGCCAGGCAGGCCGCGACGAGGCCGACACGAGCGAGACCAATCCTGCGTTTCATTGTTGCGGGCTCCGTCTCGATTGTCGAAGGGCGGCGACGCCGCCGTTGCTCCGCGCGTTCCGCTGGGGCCGACGGCCGGGTATGATGACGGCGCTCGTCCGGGCGGGAGAGCCCGGAGGAGCGTGCATCGAGCCGCGGGCGAGGGCCGGTTGATGACGCTGACTGAATACCTATTTTACCGGCTCCGCGAGCTGGGTGTGGGGCATACGTTCGGCATCCCTGGGGATTTCGTACTGCCGGTGTACGCGGTGCAGGACAGGCTGGGGATGCCGACGGTGGTTTGCGCCGACGAGCCGGGCGTGGGGTTCGCGGCCGATGCTTATGCGCGATTCCGCGGGCTGGGCGTGGCGCTGGTGACGTATGGTCCTGGTGCCCTCAATACGCTAAACCCGGTCGCCTGCGCGTATGCCGAACAGTCGCCGCTGCTGGTCGTCAGCGGGGGGCCCGAGATGAGCCTGCGGCGGCCCGAGCTGCACCTCCATCATGTGATCAAGGATTTCGAGAGCCAACTGAAGATCTACCGCGAGGTCACCGTCGACGCCGCGATCCTGGACGACCCCGAGTCGGCGCCCGCGACGATCGATCGGGTCTTGCGGAACATCGTCACGTCGAAACGGCCGGGATACCTGGAGATCCCGCGCGACCGGGTTTCGAGCGTGGTGGCCGATCCGACGGGTCCACTGATCGTCGGGCCGGATGCGGAGGGAGCGCGCGAGGCGGCCGGCGCGATCGACGAGCTGGTGGCCGAGATCGGCGCGATGCTCGCCGCGGCCGAGCGGCCGGCGCTTTATGTCGGGGTCGGAATCCGCCGGCACGGGCTGACCGAGGCGGTCGTTCGCCTGGCGGAGCGGCTGCGGGTGCCGGTGGTTACCGACCTGCTGGGCAAGGCGTCATTCCCCGAGAGCCACCCTCAATTCGCCGGGATCTACCTGGGTGCACTGGGGGAGCCGGGCGTGCGTACCCTGCTGGACGAGTCCGACTGCGTGCTGGGGATCGGAGTAGTCGCGACCGACCTGGGGACGGGCTTCTGGACGCAGCGGATCGACCCGATGGCGCGGGTCATGGTCGATTCCGACGGTGTGCAGGTGCGTTATCACCGGTACGAAGGCGTGTCGATGGTCGACGTGGTCGAGGCGCTCGGCAACAGGCTGCCGGCGAGCGATCGGAGGCTGCGGGTGTCGCAACCGCCGGCCGGGATTCCCGAGGCCGCCGTCGGCACCGGGCCGTTGACCGAGGGTCGCGGCGTCCTGCGGGTGGCGGAGGTGATCGAGATCCTGCGGGGCCTGGACCAGTCGCGTTACAGCTTCGTCACGGACGTCGGCGATAGCTGGTTCATCGGGCTGGAGCTGCGGGCCGACGTCTTCGTGGCGGCCGGTTTCTACTCGTCGATGGGCTTCGCGGTGCCGGCGGCGCTGGGGGCCGGGCTGGCCGAGCCGGGGCGCCGGCCTTTGATCATCGTGGGGGACGGCGCGTTTCAGATGACGGGGACCGAGCTGGCGACCCACGTCGACCTCGGGCTGCGGCCGATCGTCATCCTGCTCAATAACGGCGGCTACGGCATGCTCGAGGCGATCGACCGGCCGCGGCAGTACTTCGACCGGCGGAACTGGGACTATCCGGGGCTGGCACGTTCCCTGGGTGCCGAGGCCGAGAGCGTCACCGGGCCGGCCGAGCTGGCCGGGGCACTCGAGCGAGCGGAGGCGGCCGCCGGGGCGTACCTGATCGAGGTGTTCACCGCCCGAGATGACCTATCGCCGGTGATGGCGCGGATTCGCTCGCATGTGCATTCGGCCTTTCGCATTAATGCGAGCTCATAAAAGCGCGGGCGCAGGTGCCGGGCAGGGGTGCTCGAGCGCCGAAGCGGGCCGCTCAGTTCATCATCGGGTTATCCGGCACGTGGCGGATGGGGATGATGGACTTGACCTGGCGTCGGCCGACCTCGACGACGCACTGTTTCCACGAGGTGTCCTGATCGGGTGTGGTGAAGACGTTCTCGGGCGAGGCGGGCAGGATGAGCCAGGACCCTTCGGCGAGCTCGGTCTCGAGCTGGCCGGGTCCCCAGCCCGAGTGGCCGAGGTAGAACTGGGCCTGGCCCTCGTTCGAGGCCGCGAGCAGCTCCATGGCATTGAGCTCGGTGGCGACGTAGAGGTCGTCGTTCACGACGAGGTTGGCCAGCGATCGCTGGTCGTGCAGCGCCATCAGTGTGCCGGTGACGGGCCCGCCGTGGTGGATGTTGCCCTCGCGCAGGCAGGGTGCCTGGCTGACCTGGCCCCAGACCTGGCGGAGGGTCATGCCCGAGTCGCGGTTGACGATCAATCCGAGCGCCCCTTCCTCTCCGTGGACGGCGACGAGTACCACGGTGCGGGCGAAGTTGGGGTCCAGCAATGACTGGGATGCGATCAGCAGGTGGCCCTGGAGCGATTCCATTGGCGACGTTGCTCGCGGGTGAAGGGGGCGGCGCGGCCGCGGGCGCGGCGGCGACTCGATAGGATCGCGACCGTCGGCCGATCCTCGATGCGGTCTCCGGCCCGCATCCGACGGATTGCGCGAGGTTTTCATCGCCCATCAGACCACGCGGCGCCTGCGTTGTCGAGACGCGCCTGCCGGCGCGCATCGGCGGTCCCATCTGGCCCGGGAGCGCCTCGGCTGGGGCGAGGTACGAAGCGGCGGCGGGCCCGGGCGACGAGCATGGTACAGGACGGTGCAGCCCGGTTCGAGGGCCGGGATCAGACCGTCGAGAGGACGGAGTTGAGCGTGGGCTCTCCGGCATCGCGGCGGGGGACGGAGGTGAGCAAGGAAAAGAGCGCGGCCGGGTCGACCGGCTTGGTGAGGTGGTGATCGAAGCCGGCCTCGTGCGAGCGGCGGCGGTCCTCTTCCTGGCCGTGGCCGGTCAGCGCGACGAGGACGATGGAATCGCCCCCCGGTCGCTGGCGGATGCAGCGGGCGACGTCGTAGCCGTCCATCCCGGGGAGGCCGATGTCGAGGAGCACGACGTCGGTGCTGTGGACGGAGAGGGCCTCGAGCGCCTCGCGGCCGTCGCGGGTGACCTTGACCTCGTGGCCGCCGAGGTGGAGCATGCGCCGGAGGCTCTCGGCGACGGCCGGGTAGTCCTCGATGATGAGGATCCGTCGGGGCGAGGCGGCCTCGTCCAGCGATGAGGGCCGGTCCGAGGCGCCGGCGCCGGGCCGGGTGCGGCGATCGCGGGCAGTCGGACGATGAATTCGCTGCCCCGGTTGGGTCCCTCGCTGCGGACCTGGACGGTGCCGCCGTGCATCTCGACGAGCTGGCGGACGAGCGTCAGGCCGACGCCCAGGCCGCCCTGCGAGCGGTCGAGCGACCGATCGACCTGGATGAAGAGGTCGAAGATGCTCGGGACCATGTCGCGGCTGATACCGATCCCGTTGTCGCGCACGAGGAAGAGCGCGTCGGGTCCGTCGGTGGCGATCTCCAGCTCGATCCGACCGCCCTCCTCGGTGTACTTCGCCGCGTTGTTGAGCAGGTTCGATAGGACCTGGGCGAGCCGGACGAGGTCGGCGCAGACGGTGACCGGATGCGGCGGGAGCGTGACGCAGAGGGTGTGGCGGCGGGCGTCGATCAGGGGCCGGCTGGTCTCGACGGCGCGGGAGACGGCGACCGCGGCATCGATCGTCTCCTTGCGAAGCTGGATCTTACCGCCGGTGATGCGCGAGATGTCGAGGAGGTCGTCGACCAGGCGGACGAGCTGCTCGACCTGGCGGCTGACGATGTCGTTGGCCCAGTGGAGGTTGGGGTCGGGGATGTCGAGCATCCGCAGGACCTCGACGGCGTTGCGGATCGGCGCCAGCGGGTTGCGCAGCTCGTGGGCGAGCATGGCGAGGAACTCGTTCTTGCGGCGGTTGTTCTCCTGGACGTCGCGATAGAGCCGGGCGTTGTCGAGGGCGATGGCGGCGCGACCGGCGAGGTCTCGCGCCAGGCCGACCTCCTCCGGGCCGAAGGCGATGCGATCGCCGCGGACTGCCAGCGCGAGGACGCCCGGGGCGGGGTCGTGGGTATTGAGCGGCACGACCAGGATCGTGTCGGGAGCGATGCAGGTGTCGGGGACATCAAGGGACTCGTCGGTCGGGTCGGGAGGAACGGCCTGGCCGTCGTCGGCGCGGGTGGGCGTGGCGAGCCGGATGACCTCCCATTCGCCGCCCGCGGTCACGCGACGGACCGGCTCGGCCAGCGGGCCGAGGGCGGAGACCGTGGTGGTGATGGCCATCCGCGCCGGGGCCGATTCCGACGGGTCGAGCCACGCCAGCTCGGTCCGCCAGGAGGACGGATGCCCCTCGTCGGGCAGAACGACCGCGCACATGTCGCCGAGGAATGGGATCGCGCGGGCGGCGAGCGTGCGCGCGATCGCCTGATGGTCGAGCGAGCGGCTCAGGGCGGTGGTCGCATCGGCCAGGAAGGCGGAGCGTCGCGTGGCCTCCTCGGCCGCGGCACGCGCGGCCTGCGCCCGGGCCAGCGCCACGTGCTCTTCGGCCTGTCGGCGGACCTGCTGCGTCTTCTTGAAGAGGTCGACGAAGACCCCGACCTTGGTGCGGAGGATCTCGGGCACGATCGGGGTCATGATGTAGTCGACGGCACCAAGCGAGTATCCCTGGGCCGTGTGCATCTCGTCGGTGTAGGCGGTGACGAAGATGATCGGCGTCTGGGCGGTCTGGCGCCGGCTGCGGATCATCGCGGCCGTCTCGAGGCCGTCCATGTCCGGCATCTTCACGTCCAGGAGGATCACCGCGAATTCCCGGTCGAGGAGATGTCGCAGCGCCTCCCGTCCGGAGCGGGCCTTGACCAGGTTCTGGCCGAGCCCGCCCAGGACCATCTCGTAGACGAGGAGCTTGTCCTCCAGGTCGTCCACAACCAGGATATTGACCTTTTCGTCATCCACCTGCGAGACCCTCGGATCACGGTGTCCGTGATGGCTCAACGATGCAGCCAGACGCGGAGGACGGACAGCAACTGCTCGGTGTCGACCGGCTTGGAGAGATAGTCCCAGGCACCGGCCTCGATGCACTTCTCCCGGTCCCCTTTCATCGCCTTGGCCGTGACGGCGATGATGGGAAGGCTGTGGAACTGCGGCAGCTTGCGGATGACTCGCATTGTATCCAGTCCGTCCATTTCCGGCATCATGATGTCCATCAGGACGATGTCGACCTCGGGCTCGGTCTGGAGGATTCGGATGGCGTCGCGCCCCGTCTCGGCGGAGACGATCACCATGTTGCGCCATTCGAGGATGCTGGTCAGCGCGAAGATATTGCGGATGTCGTCGTCGACGATCAGCACCTTCTTGCCGGCCAGGATCTCGTCGGTCTGGTAGAGCTGCTCGACGGTCCGACGCTTGGACTCGGGGAGCTTGTCGATCGGCGAGTGGAGGAAGAACGCGGTCTGGTCCAGGAGCCGCTCGGGTGAGCACGCCTGGCGGAAGGCCAGGCTGGGGGCGACGACACGGCCGGAGTCCTCGCCGTCGCGGGGCGGCCGGTCGGAGTAGAGGATCACCGGCAGCGTGGTGGCGCGCGGCTCGACCCGGATACCGCGGAGGAACTCGTCGGGTGTCATGTCGGGCATCGAGGCGTCGAGCACCAGGCAGTCGACGCGACGCGAGTCGAGCACCTCGAGGGCCTCGCGGCCGCTCTCGGCCGTCACGACCCGGAACTCGTCGCCGCCGATCGACTGGACGATCTCCTCGCGACGGGCGGAGTCCGGTCCGACGACGACCACGTCCTTGACGCGTCGCCGCAGGAAGTCGCGAAGGTCCTCGAAGAGCTGCTCGACCATCTCGCGGCTCTGGAGCGGCTTGGTCAGGACGCTCAGGGCACCGTAGGTCCCGGCCCGCTCGCACGCCTCTTCGGTCGAGATGACGCAGACCGGGATGTGGCGGGTGCTCATGTCATTCTTCAGGCGGTCCATGACGCGCCAGCCGTCGATGTCGGGTAGGCAGATGTCGAGCGTGACGGCGTCGGGCTTGTAGTCGCGCGTCAGCGCCAGGGCCGCGGCGCCCAGGGACGTGACGAGCCCCTTGAATCCCCGCTCGCGGGCGACCTCGAGCAGCAGCCGGGCGAAGGCCAGGTCGTTCTCGACGATCAGGACGAGCATGTCGCCGGGCTGGACGATGTCGCGGTCGTCGCCGACCTCGTTGATCAGCCGGGGGGTGGCGAGGATCATCGGCGCGCCGTCGATGCCGTCGAGCACCGACTGGGGAGGAGCCGGGGGAACGGCGATCGCCGCGAAGGTGGGGTCCGGCGCGGGCGAGAGCCGCGCCGCGGCCGCCGCGGCGCCGTCGGAGTTGAAGCTCGGGCCGCGGCGCGAGGCCTTCTGCGGGACATAGGTCTGGGGCAGGAAGAGGGTGAAGGTGCTGCCCTGGCCGGGCGAGCTGACCAGGCGGATCTCGCCGCCGAGCAGTCGGGAGATCTCGCGGCTGATCGCCAGGCCCAGGCCGGTGCCGCCGTACTTGCGGCTGGTGCTGCCGTCGGCCTGCTGGAACGCCTCGAAGATGATCTGCTGCTTGTCGGGCGGGATGCCGATGCCCGTATCGGTCACCGAGAGCGCCAGCACGGCCGATGCCCGGTTGAGCTCCTCGTTCTCCGGGTTCCAGCCGCCCCAGACGGGCTCCATGGTGAGCCGAACCTGGCCTTGCTGGGTGAACTTGAATGCGTTGGAGAGCAGGTTCTTGATGACCTGCTGGAGCCGCTTGGCGTCGGTGAACACCGCCTTGGGCAGGGCATTGTCCATCTCGATGACGAACTCGACGCCCTTCGACTCGGCCACGTGGCGGAAGGTCCGCTCGACATAGCCGTGCAGGTCGCCCAGCCGGACCTCGCCGACGTCGACGACGACGGTGCCCGACTCGATCTTCGACAGGTCGAGGATGTCGTTGATCAGCATCAGGAGGTCGTTGCCGGAGGAGTGGATCGTCTTGGCGAACTCGGTCTGCTTCGGCGTGAGGTTGCCCTCGGGGTTCTTGGAGAGCTGGTCGGAGAGGATGAGCAGGCTGTTGAGCGGCGTCCGCAGCTCGTGCGACATATTCGCCAGGAACTCCGACTTGTACTTGGACGTGAGCGCGAGCTGCTTGGCCTTCTCTTCGAGCGCCTGGCGGGCCTGCTCGACCTCCTGATTCTTCCGCTCGACTTCCTGGTTCTGGTGGGCCAGCAGGCGGGCCTTCTCCTGGAGCTCCTCGTTGGTCTTCTGGAGCTCCTCCTGCCGGCTGCCCAGCTCGACGGCCAGCGACTGCGACTGCTTGAGCAGGTCCTCGGTCCGCATGTTGGCCTCGATCGTGTTGAGCACGATCCCGATACTCTCGGTCAACTGGTCGAGGAAGGCCTGGTGGGTCGGGTTGAACCGCTCGAGCGAGGCAAGCTCGAGCACGCCCTTGACCTGGCCCTCGAAGACGACCGGCAAGACGATGATGTTCTGCGGCGTCGCATCGCCCAGGCCCGAGGCGATCCGGATATAGTCGGGCGGGACGTTCGACAGCACGATCTTCTGCTTCTCGAGGGCGCACTGGCCGACCAGGCCCTCGCCGAGCTGGAGCTGGCTGCCCAGTGCGCTCTGCCCCTTGTAAGCGTAGCTCGCGAGCAGCGAGAGCATCGACGGCTCGCGGGACCCGTCGAGAATGTAGAACACCGCGTGCTGGGCCGAGACCACCGGGGCGAGCTCGGAGAGGATCAGCCGGCCGACCGTCAGCAGGTCTCGCTGGCCCTGGAGCATCCGGCTGAACTTCGCCAGGTTCGTCTTGAGCCAGTCCTGCTCGCTGTTCTTGAGCGTCGTGTCCTTGAGGTTGCGGATCATCTCATTGATGTTGTCCTTGAGGATCGCCACCTCGCCCAGCGCCTCGACCTTGATCGACCGCGTGAGGTCGCCCTTGGTGACGGCCGTGGCCACCTCGGCGATCGCGCGGACCTGGGTCGTCAGGTTCGCGGCGAGCTGGTTGACGTTGTCGGTGAGGTCCTTCCAGGTACCCGCTGCGCCGGGGACGCTGGCCTGGCCGCCGAGCTTGCCTTCGACGCCCACCTCGCGGGCGACCGTGGTCACCTGGTCGGCGAACGTCGCCAGGGTCTCGATCATGCTGTTGATCGTGTCGGCGAGGGCGGCGATCTCGCCCTTGGCCTCGACCGTCAGCTTCTGCTTGAGGTCGCCGTTGGCCACGGCGGTCACGACCTTGGCGATGCCCCGGACCTGGCTGGTCAGGTTTCCGGCCATGAAGTTGACGTTGTCGGTGAGGTCCTTCCAGGTACCCGAGACGCCCTTGACCTGGGCCTGGCCGCCGAGCTTGCCCTCGGTGCCCACCTCGCGCGCCACGCGGGTCACCTCGGCGGCGAACGAGCTGAGCTGGTCGACCATCGTATTGACGGTGTTCTTGAGCTCGAGGATCTCGCCCTTGACGTCGACGGTGATCTTCTTGGACAGGTCGCCATTGGCCACGGCCTTGGTCACGTCGGCGATGTTGCGCACCTGGCCGGTAAGGTTGCCGGCCATGAAGTTGACGCTGTCGGTGAGGTCCTTCCAGGTGCCGGCGACGCCGCGGACGTCGGCCTGGCCGCCGAGCTTGCCCTCGGTGCCCACCTCGCGCGCCACGCGGGTCACCTCGGCGGCGAAGGACCGCAACTGATCGACCATCGTGTTGATGGTGTTCTTGAGCTCGAGGATCTCGCCCTTGACGTCGACGGTGATCTTCTTGGACAGGTCGCCATTGGCCACGGCCGTGGTCACGTCGGCGATGTTGCGGACCTGGCCCGTCAGGTTGCCGGCCATCGAATTGACCGAGTCCGTCAGGTCCTTCCAGGTGCCGGCGACGCCGCGGACGTCGGCCTGGCCGCCCAGCTTGCCTTCGGTGCCCACCTCGCGAGCGACGCGGGTGACCTCGGAGGCGAACGAGCTGAGCTGGTCCACCATGGTATTGATGGTGTTCTTGAGCTCGAGGATCTCGCCTTTCACGTCGACAGTGATCTTCTTGGACAGGTCGCCGTTGGCGACGGCCGTCGTGACCGCCGCGATGTTGCGCACCTGGGCCGTGAGGTTGCCGGCCATCGAATTGACCGAGTCCGTCAGGTCCTTCCAGGTGCCGGCGACGTCGCGGACGTCGGCCTGGCCGCCGAGCTTGCCCTCGGTGCCCACCTCGCGCGCCACGCGGGTCACCTCGGCGGCGAAGGACCGCAACTGATCGACCATCGTGTTGATGGTGTTCTTGAGCTCGAGGATCTCGCCCTTGACGTCGACGGTGATCTTCTTCGACAGGTCGCCGTTGGCCACGGCCGTCGTAACGTCGGCGATGTTGCG
Organism: uncultured Planctomycetota bacterium; assembly: GCA_963771445.1. Lineage (GTDB taxonomy): Bacteria > Planctomycetota > Planctomycetia > Isosphaerales > Isosphaeraceae > JAKAUH01. Next base: position 1,612,200 of record CAVYTQ010000014.1, read on the forward strand.
GACCTGGGCCGTAAGGTTTCCGGCCATGAAGTTGACGCTATCGGTGAGGTCCTTCCAGGTGCCGGCGACGCCGCGGACGTCGGCCTGGCCACCCAGCTTGCCTTCGGTGCCGACCTCTCGGGCGACGCGGGTGACCTCGGAGGCGAACGAGCTGAGCTGATCCACCATGGTGTTGATGGTGTTCTTGAGCTCGAGGATCTCGCCCTTGACGTCGACGGTGATCTTCTTGGACAGGTCGCCGTTGGCCACGGCCGTGGTGACCGCCGCGATGTTGCGCACCTGGCCGGTGAGGTTTCCGGCCATGAAGTTGACGCTGTCAGTGAGGTCCTTCCAGGTGCCCGAGACGTCGCGGACGTCGGCCTGGCCGCCGAGCTTGCCCTCCGTGCCGACCTCGCGGGCGACGCGAGTCACCTCGGAGGCGAACGAGCCGAGCTGGTCGACCATCGTGTTGACGGTGTTCTTGAGCTCGAGGATCTCGCCCTTGACGTCGACGGTGATCTTCTTGGACAGGTCGCCGTTGGCGACGGCCGTCGTGACCGCCGCGATGTTGCGCACCTGGGCCGTCAGGTTGCCGGCCATGAAGTTGACGCTATCGGTGAGGTCCTTCCAGGTGCCCGAGACGCCCTCGACGCGTGCCTGTCCGCCCAGTTTGCCTTCGGTGCCGACCTCTCGGGCCACGCGGGTGACCTCGGCGGCGAAGGACCGGAGCTGATCGACCATCGTGTTGATGGTGTTCTTGAGCTCGAGGATCTCGCCTTTCACGTCGACGGTGATCTTCTTGGACAGGTCGCCGTTGGCCACGGCCGTGGTCACCTCGGCGATGTTGCGGACCTGCGCCGTCAGGTTGCCGGCCATCGAGTTGACGCTATCGGTGAGATCCTTCCAGGTGCCGGCGACGCCGCGGACGGCGGCCTGGCCGCCGAGCTTGCCCTCGGTGCCCACCTCGCGCGCCACGCGGGTCACCTCGGAGGCGAACGAGCTGAGCTGATCCACCATCGTATTGATGGTCTTCGCCGTGCGGAGGAACTCGCCCTGCAATGGGCGGCCGTCCATCTCGAGCGCCATGGTCTGGGACAGGTCGCCCTGGGCGACGGCGCCGATCACGCGCGAGGTCTCGCTGGTGGGGTGGACCAGGTCGCCGATCAGGGTATTGACGGAGGTGAGTGCTTCGTCCCAGGAGCCGCTCACCGCGCCCAGCGAGGCCCGTTGGTGGATCTTGCCTTCCTTGCCGACGACCCGGCTGATCCGCTCGAGCTCCTTGGCCATCCGCTCGTTCAGCTCGATGACCTCGTTGAAGGTATCGGCGACCTTGCCCGCGACTCCCGTCCAGTCGAGCGGTAGTCGTACGGAGAAGTCGCCCTTCTTGAGCGCGGTCAAGGCCGTCAGTAGCGCGGTGATGTCGATCTCGTGGGTCACCGGATCGAGTAGTGCCGGCATGGATGGCTCCCTGGCGAAAGGCGAAGTCGCGGACGACGTGCGGAACCTCGACCTGGTAGGTTAATGGGTGCACACTGCATCAGTCAATCGCGGCTGACCACCGGTCGCCGGTCCGCGCATTGCCGGCGTGGGAACGGCCCGCTGTGGGGTCCGAACCGCTTACAAACAGCGAAGTTATGCAAGGCCGGTTGAACTTCCTTCGAGGCCCGATCCGACACCCGAAATGGGGTGAGACCGTCTATCGATACACATTGGTATGGGGCTTGCTACGTGTGCTGATGCCTGAATCGGCAGCAACGGAGCAGGCAACCCGCTTGGGCTGAGCGACCTGTCAACTCATTGTAAGCGGGGCGCACTTCCAATTCGTCATCGCCGAGAGACGGACGCGGACGGACGCCGGGCCGTAGGCTCCGGTCTGTTCCTCTATTCCTGGATCGCCGAGGCTGCCGGGGAGGCGGCGCTGCGAGTCGCACTGCGCGCCGCTCTCGGAGCCGAGCCAGACAATCTCCATTCGAGCATACACCGACCAGGGAGAAAACGCCATGAGCCTCAGTCTTCACGCGATTTTCTCGGATACAGGACGGACCCAGAGGTCCTCGAATCGCCGCCGCCGTCGTCCGCTGCTGGAAGGGCTCGAGGACCGGACGGTCCTCTCGGTGGTGGCTCCGGTAGACTCGGTCCACCATGCGATGGCCGGGGCGCGAGCGGATGCCGTGTCGTCCTGGAATCCGCATCAGGCGTTCAATACGCCGCACCATCCGACGGGCCCAGGGGGCGCGCACCACCTCTCGCCGGCGGCGAGCCTGGCCACCTCGAAGGCGGGGGCGGGCCATGCGGCCGCGAAGGGGAATGCGGCGGGGAACCACGGCGCCGCGAAGGGGAATGCGGCGGGGAACCATACGCACCATGCCGCCAGGAAGGTGAAGACCTCACACCATCACAAGAAGCTGGCGGCGACGACCACACCCACCACGACTGCGGCCCCGACGAGCCCGACGCCCTCGCCTACTCCTTCACCGACTGCAACCGCAGCGTCCGTGGTGACCCCGTCCCCGACATCGACCGCGACCTCGGCCCCGGCCGATCCAACCCTCATTACGCTATCGCTCAACCCGATCAACCTGAACCTGCTGGGTCTGAACGTCCAGCTCTACGGCCAGACCGTCTCCAGCCCGGTGACGGTCACCGTCTCGGCCCAGCCGGGCAGCGGGCAGCTCCTGGGCAACCTGCTCACCGACGCGGCCGGACTGTTGAATGTTCAGGGCGTGAGCAACGCGCTCGACAACGTGCTGAATAGCGTGGTCGGCCTGGTGAATCAGAGCTCGCTGAGCGTTCCCGGCCAGTCGGGCGGGACCACGGTCACGAGCACCACGCCGGTCCTCGATGCCTATATCGCCCCGGTGAACCTCGACCTGCTCGGCGCGATCGTCACCACCAGCCCGATCAACCTGGTGATCCAGGCGCAGGCTGGACCCGGCCTGGCCCTCGGCAACATCGTCACCGACCTGGCGAACCTGCTGAACAAACCGACCGGCAACGTGGTGAACGACGTCGAGAACGGCCTGACCAGCCTGCTGAACACGCTCGACAAGCAGTTCCCGACGATCAGCCCTTCGCTGCCGACACCGACGAGCACGACCACGACGCCGACCCCGACCTCGACCGGCTCGTTCCAGCTACTCAGTCTGACCGTGCCGCCGATCGACCTCAACCTGCTGGGCCTGATCTTGCAGACCAGCACGATCCAGGTCAACGCGACCTCGCAGTCGGCCAATGGCGACCTGCTCGGCAACTTGATCAACGACCTGCTCAATTCGGTGCACGCGTCGCAGTCGGACCTGAATACGATCAACTCGGACCTCAACGGCGTGCTCGACAAGGTCATCGGCGTGCTGAACGCCACGACGCTTTCGCTGCCGGCGGGGGCGGTCTCGTCGCTCAGCCCGACGCTTCAGGAGCTGGCTTCGCCCACCCTGATCGACACGACGGGCGCATCGGTCGCGCCCGAGCCGGTGCTGAACCTCTCGATCGCCTCGCCGAACAGCACCACGCCGCCGGTCAACGTCAACCTGCTGGGCGTCGTGGTGACGACCAGCGACATCCAGGTTCAGCTCCTGGCGCAACCGGGCCAGGGACTGATCCTCGGCAACCTCGTGTACAACGCCTCGCACCTCCTCGATGGAGGGCTGCTCAGCGTCCTGGGTCTCCTCAACAATCTGGGGGTTTGAGGAGGTGATCGAGGACAGCGGTGTCGGCCGGGTCAGACGCCGCCCCACGGCATGCTGCCCACCGAGATCACGCCGTGAATTCTGACGGCCCAGGTTTTGCTCGACCCGTTCCACAAAGCTGGCCATCACCCGGGGAGAAGACCGGGAGACTCGATAACGGCGCGGCGCCGGAGGGAACCGGCGGCGGCAGGGGGAAAAACCGGCTCAAGGACGAGCCGGCCCCCTCGTCCGACCGGATTCGCCGGAGACTCATGATCCGGGGTCTCGGGGATCGGGCGGAGTGCCGCATGCCGCGTCGCGGCGATAGACCTCTGCCCCGGGAAGCTTCACGATCTTGCTGGCCAGCTTGCGAAATGGACCCGAACGGTTGACGATCAGCACCTGGCCGGGCAGCTCGACCGAGGCGCCGAGGCGGCGGACCAGCTCGCGCTCGCGATCCGGGTCCGGCCCCCTCCAGCCGGCCCGCACGCCGCGGACGGCCAGCACGAACAGGGCACGGCGGGGAAAGTGGCGAAGGCCCTTGCGCACGAGCCAGGCGGACTCGCATTCCTCGCGAAGCGCAGGGTCGCGCATAGCGCCCCGAGTGTCGCGTCGTCCAGCTCGTGAGGGAGGAACGTGTCCTCGGGCCGGACCGTCGAGCGCTCACGCTGGGCCGCGGTGGACTCGGTATCCAGCCGGTCGAGCCGGCCGCGTAGGTCGTGGAGCTCGGTCGCCTGTCCGGTGGTCCGGCAGTGGTCGTGCAGGGCCTGGAGCGCCTGTCGCATCCAGAAGGTCTCCCCGTTGTCGGCGATATCTTCCAGCAGGCGACGGCCCTCGGGGTCGCCCAGTGTCAGCAGGTGACAGCCCAGCACGAGACCGGCGTGGGGGTGTCGCGGGTCGAGCTGGAGGACCGCGCGGAGCAGCGGCACGGATTCGGCGGGTCCCCGAAGTTCCAGCGATGCGCGGGCCGCTTCCCATGCATCGGCGGCCGCAAGTAAAGCGCCGACTGGTGATGGAGCGACGCCCGCGGCCGTCGCGGTCGGGTCAACGGTTTGCTCGCGCCGCCGGGCCTCGGCGGCGGCTCGGCCATGGCGGAGACGCCAGTCGGCGGCGACCTCGCGCTGCCAGTCGGCGGCGAGGTGCCGCTCGATCGGGTCGCGAGCGCCGCCGAGCAGCGCCGCGGCGGCCGACGGGGCCGGGGCGGCCGGGTAGCCGATCCGGCGCAGGTCGTCGGCCGAGACGCCCAGGGCGCGGCTGCGATCCACGAGCGACGGGTGTGTCTCGTCATGGCCCGTGGTCCGCGCAGGCGCTCGGTCCATCCATCGCGCGGCGTCGGCCGATGCCGGTGGCGTCTGGTAGGCCAGGCGCAGCCGATCCAGGACGTCGGAGGGTGGCTCGGGGGTGCCCTCGGCACCTCGGAAAACCGCGGGCCAGAATCGCTCGGTGAGCAGCGGCTCCAGGCATTCCATCCGCCACAGGGCCGAGGACAGCGCGAGGCCGCCGGCCTGGCCCGCCGCGACCCGATCGGCGTGATACTCGTGGCCGCGCGAGAGCACTACGGCCCTTGCGTGCAGCCGGGGCCAGTACCATTCCGCCAGGCGGACCGTCCCCGATCGGAGCGAGCGCTGGAAGCTGCTGGTGGCCGGGCATGCATCCGTTCGAACAGGGTGATCCAGGTCCGATGGAGCCGATAAATCTTGCTGGCGCTTGCGCGTGCCGGGCCGAGACATGCGCCATCTCGTGGGCCAGCACGGCCGTCAGCTCGTCGAGGGTCAGCGCCTCCATCAGGGGCAGACCGACCTGCAGGATCATCCGGTGCCATCCCAGGAACCCGAGTCGCGGGACCTCGCGAATTCCCGCGTTGAACTCCATGGTGACGCGAACGTCGTCGAATGGCCGGCACTGGAGCTCGCTGCGGAGGGATTCGAGCAGCTCGTGCAAGGCGGGGGCTTCACCCGGAAGGAGCGCCCGCCCGGGCGGCGGCTCGTGCTCGACGGAGAGCAGGAGGAACGCCTGCGAGGTGGCGTAGAGGATCACCAGCACGCCGCCGACGAGCAGCCAGATACCCAGCTCGAACGGCAGGATGATGCCCCCGAGGAACGCGGCGATCCCGAGGAGGAAGAGGAGCGCGACCCAGGCGACGAACGCCGCGAGGGCGGCGGACATCCAGGCGCGGGTCGAACGCTCGAGCGACCCCGGCCTTGCGGCGTGCCGCCGTTCCATCCGCCCGACCAGCGCAGTCGAAGTCCTTGCGCTTCATCTCGCCGCCGTGCTGGGAGTGGCCGCGGGGAAGCCCGAGACGATCGCTCGCTTCACGAGCTGATAGGGAGGGCCGCGCCGGACGTTGAATCGTTCGGCCGCGGCGAGGTAATCCTTTCGCTGTGCGGGAAACCGGGCCGCGAGCAGGCGCAGATGAGGGCCTGGCTTCGGGCACCGAGGTGGATTCGCTCGATGTCGCGCAGCGGCGGCGGCGTCTGGGACTGGAGCGCCGCCGTGGCCAGCCGCGCGTCGTGCCCCATGCCTGAGAGCCTGGCCAGGCCGCGCCGGAGCCATTTCTCGGCCTCGTCGGCCTGGCCCGCGATCCGCCAGGCGAGGCTGACGGCCAGGGCATCGCCCGGGTCATCGAGCTCGCCGGCGAGCGCCGGGTCGTCGGCTGCCTCCTTCACCCGGCCGAGCGCCAGTAGGCTCTGAACGCGGATTCTGCCGAGGTCCACGCCCCCGGTCCGCCGGCAGTGCTCGACGCAGTCGGCGAGCTTTCCGGTGGAGTAGAGCGCGACAGCCCGGAACGTGATCCCGGCCTGAGATCGCAGCTCCATGGGTAGCCGGTTCTGCCACGCGGTGAGCTCGCGCTCGACCTCGACGGACGAGCCGAGGGTGGCGGTCGCCTCGAGCAGGTCGCCCAGCGAGGACCAGTCCATCGCGTTGGCCGAAAGCCGGGCGCGGCATTCGTTCGCCAGGGCCTTGGCCTCTCCGGCCCCGAGCCGGGCCGTGAGGGCCATATCGCGGAGCGTATGTTCATTGATCTTGCGCTCGCGGGCCTGCTTGATCTCGCCCAGGCAATCCGCCCACCGCGCGGCCGCGGCGCGTCCGAGCGGCGCGGGCGAGCCAGGGCCACGGCAGGCGAGGATCCGCCTCGATCGCCCGCTGGTACATCGCTCCCTGACGATCCCAATCGGGCTCGATCCGCGCCCGCAGGTAGATCAGGGCCGCGACTCCGCGGGTCCGCCTCGAGATACCGGTCGTATCTGGCCAGCAGGCCCTGGCCTTGGCCCGACGCCTCGGCGACCGACTGGTACAGCCTGTGCCACGGGACGGCCACCGGCCGCCGGTCCAGGCCCGACTCGAGGAAGGCCCGGGCCGGGCCTTCCTTGCCGGCCCGGAACTGGTTCGCATACGCCTCCAGCAGTTCCGGGTCGTCTGGCCTACGCCGGGATCCGGCTCTCGAGAAACCGGAGCGCACCATCTCGATCGGTCTGGAGCGCGACCTCGAACGCCTGGAGATCGGGACCCAGGAAGCGGTCAACGCACGTCTTGGTCACCTGCGCCGACGCGTTCTTCACCTCCATGCTCTTCGGAGGCTCCACGAACAGGTAGTCAACATGCGGGATCGCGAGGAACGCGCTGCCGACGATGAGCCGGCTCTGCGAGGGGATGCGGTTCTTCGAGTAGACCAGCGTGCGGCTGAGGAGCGGGACCTCGCCGCCCGGCATGAGGATCCAGGCGGGCTTCTTGAGCCAACGATCGAGGTAGCCGGCCTGGAGGTCCAGGTCGTGCGTCTCGTCGACCGGGCCGGTGAGCCGCACGCGGTGCTTGCCCTCGCCGACGATGATCTGGCCGGGGCCATGCTGGACAGTCTGGGGCGGCTCGTCGTCCACGCGAACCTCGACGGGTGCGCCGGTGGCGTTCAGGACGTGGAGCGTCCGGTGGCGGCGGATATACTCGTTGTTCACAACGAGCCCGGCGGCCAGCAGCAGCAAGGCGGCGAGGCCCAGGACGGTCCACCTCATCCTCGGGGAGTAGACATGCCGGTCGCCGCGGAACAGCCCTCGCACCGAGTGCTCGCGCGGCGGCAGGATCGAGTCGTACCGGCCGAGGGCCTTCTCGGACCGAGTGACGAAGGCGCGGAACTTGTGGAACTGGCCCAACGACGGCAGCTCGCGCAACAGGTGTGCGGCGATCTCGAGGGCCTCCTCATGCTGGCCCCGCTTCTGATAATGGAAGGAGAGCGTGTCGAGCGGCCCGAGCGAGTGCCGCTGCGACGCGCCCGGGGCCTCGAGGAAGTCGAGGAGCCCCCGGGCCTCGTCGAGCTCGCCCGCCGGAATCCTCCGCATCGCCAGCGCAACGCGAGCCTGGGGGAGATCGGGCCGCAGCCGGTGAGCCACCTCATACAGCTCGCCCGCCTCGCCGTACGCCGCCACCTGATCGAGCTGCGACGCCAGCCCCGCCATCAGCTCGCCGTCCGCCGGGTACTTCTGCCGGACCGACTGGCGGAAGCTCGCCGCCTGCTCGGTCTCGTGGAATCCCAGGAGGGTCGCGTGGAGCTGGAGGGCCGCGATCGGCGACGGCGACCGCCGGAATTCTTCCTGCGCGGCCGACACCTGAAGCTGTCGCGCCTGCTCGTACTCGTCGGCGTTCGCCACGAAATGACGCGTGCAGACCGGGCAGGCGTCGATTATCCGCTTTCGACCCAGCGGGATGACCGGGATGAAGATGATCACGAACCAGAGCCGGGTGTCATAGGACTCGAGGTTCGCCACCCGATTGCACGACCGACACGGCGCCGTCCGGACCGAGCGGTTCCGCTTGCCATAGTAGTGCGTGCCGACTCCATTGTAGGTCGTAGGCATGGCGCTGTACCTCGAGCCAGGGAGTTGCGATCCGGATGCTCAAACGCTCGGATTCGAACGTGCGAACCGTCGCGCGGCGGCTTGCGTCGCGATGCTGAGGCGCCGCGTGCGCGCCCTGAACGAGACGACTTCTGTTCTACCGTGTGGATATGGGCGGCTCAACCGGTCTCCGGTCGGGTCACCAGGTCCATCGCCGCCCCGGTCTCCTCGCCAGTGAGCAGCCGGCGTCGCAGGTACTTGAGCACTCCCCGGTGCGGCGAACGCACCGATCCGCCGCAGAGGATGTAATCGTCGAGCAACCGGTCGGCCGCGCGTCGGTTGGCCTCGGAATGATACTCGAGCAGGACGACGTCGAAGTCGATCGCCGGTAGTCCCGAAAGGACCTCGCCCTCGGCGCCCTCGGCGTCGATCTTGAGGACCTGCGCCGGGGGCAGAGCTTCGGGCGAGATCGCCTCGACCTCGACCCAGTCGCCGGTCTGTTCGCCCAGGTCGAAGAAGCTCGCCTCGCCGGGGTTGTTCTTGCCGCGATAAAGCCGCCTGCGGCCGGGACGGCCGATCGCATGGTGGTAGAGCCGGACCCGGCCCTCGGCGAGATGACCAAGGTTTTTCCGGAGCAAATCAAAGGTCTCGGGCAGCGGCTCGTAGCAGTGCAGCGAGCACCCGGGCCAGCGGCCGAGCGCCCAGACGGCGAACCCGCCGACGTTTGCACCGATGTCGAGGATCACGGGTGCGGGGTGCTCGTAGCGCACGTCGTACTCGCCGCGCAGGACTTTCTGGACGTGCGGGACCATCGGCCCCGGGCAGCTCAGGTTCATCGGGGTGCCTTCGACCGGGCCGGACCCTCCGCATCGCCGCCCGCCGGCTTCGCGGTCTTGGCGCGGGACTTGAGGACGTACCAGTGGCTCCCGCCGCCGGCGGGGACCGTGAACGTCAGCTCGTCGCCGCTGCGATCGAACTTGGGCCGGTTCACGACCCGCCCGTCTCGACCCAGCGCCAGCAGCTCCATGTCGGGGGTCCGGCAGCGGAGGGTAATCCGCGACCAGACCGGCTCGGAGGCGAATGGCGGCTGCTTGTTGGCCCCCGGGACGGCCCTGGCGACGGCGGTCACCAGGATGAATTGCGATTCCGCAAGCGGCCGATTGTCGACGCTCGTCAGCGCGACGACGGCCTTGCGAGTGCGCGTCTCGAAGCTGGCGTCGGTCGTCTTGATCTTCTTCCCGCCGATCCAGCCGCTGACGACCTGCGACTTCGGTGAGTCGATCACCTGGATTCCCTGTTCCCAGTCGCGGGTGATCTCGCCCGTGTCCGACTTGACGAACGACTGGCCTGGCGGCAGGAAATCGCGGTCGAGGTCGGTCAAGACAATCGCGTCGGCTGCCGGTGCCGACGGCTTCAACCACGGCAGCTCGCGGATCTCGGGCATCGCGACCGTCAGGCGGCTCTGCTCGGCCAGCGTCCGGATCGTCGCCGAATTCGCCGGCGAGATTTCACGCGTCAGGAAAGCCTGGGCGTCGAGCTTGAGGCTGTAGGTCTTGTGCGCCTGGCTCACATGCCCTTGCCGGTAGAGCAGCGCCGCCGCCGGCATCACGCCCGAGAGCGCGGTGTCATAGTAGGTCGACCACTGGTCCGTTCCGGGTTCGCGCGACCATGGCGACCTGCGAATAATTGTAAATCATGGTGGCGTCCCATCCCTGAAGCGACGCGATACTCGCCAACCACATCGGTGCCGTGAACCGATCCGCCGAGGGGTACTGGGCGTTCCATTCGGTGATCGTGAGCGGACGGTCCTGGACCTGGTTCATCGCGATCCAGTCGATGAAGTTCGCGTCGTAATGCGCGTTCTTGCTCGAGCTCCTCGGCGCCGCCATAGCTGTGCACGTCGATCACGTCGCCGTCGGTCAGGGACGGCAGGCAGAACATCGCCTCGCGCCCCATGTGTTGGTGGTCGCGATCGGAGCCTTGACGCCCATCTGCCGCAAGTCCTTGATCATCTTCTCATTGAACTCGTGCTCGACGTCGAGGAAGTACATCTTGCTCGGGCCCGGGATCCAGGTCTGCCGGATCTTCTCCATGGAGAGGTTGTATTTCTGGGCAAACGCGGTCGCAGCCGGCTTTCCACCGGGCTGAGTGGTATGGGAACTCTTTCTGCGAGAGCATGAGATGGCCGCCGTGGAAGGTCAGGTCGTTCTCGTTGGTCAGCAGGATCGCGACGACCCCCGGGTCCTCGGCGTATGTCTTTTTTGTGTAGCGATTCCGGTGACCCAGGTAGGCATGCTGGAACTCGATCATGAGGTCCTGGATATCGTCATTGTAATAATTGAGAATCTTCAGGTCGCCCCATCGCTTTGTGAGCTCGTCGGCGCCATGGGTCACGCCGTCGCCCGGCTGGATCCTGCGTCCGACGTGCAGGTCGAGCCAGACGTAGATCCCCTCGTCCTCGAGGCACTTGACCCACCAGTCGATGCTATCGAGGGTCCGGGGGTCGAGTGCCCGTGTGCTCGCGCCTTCCTTGCCGAAGATGTTGGTCCCGACCCACTTCGAGTCGTGGTGATGGATGCGCATCAAATTGAAGCCGAGCTGGGCCATCCGATGCGCATGGCGGGGGATATCCTGCCTCGGCGTCGCGAACAGGGAGTAGGCGGCCAGATTGCCTCCCCAGAAACGCGCGGGCGTCCCGTCGCCAAAGACCAGACGTTCACCCTCGGCGCGGATGGGGCCGCGGCGCCCGGCTGGGCGGTCGTCGCGGTTCAGGAAGCTCAGGTCAACCGGCGAGGTGTTGGGCAGCATGGCCCCCTTGAACCAGGAATCGGGCGTGGCCGGCGAGTAGCGTTCGACATCCGCCGGCCGAAGGCGCCCGTCCTCGGGCAGTTCCAGGGTCACGCGGAAGTGGGTTGTGCCGCGCTCGATCTTGCCTGCCAGGAAGAAGACCCGGATCGTGTTCTTGTTCCCACCCTCGAAGTAGACCTTCGGCGATCCGCCCTCGATGCGGAAAGTGATCGCCTTGCCCGGGCCGACGGGCCATCTCCATCCCTTCCGCTCCGGCAGCAGCTCCGGGGCCGCCGGCCGATCCTTGAACGTGGGCGAATCCAGCTTGAGACTCCACTCCAATCCCCCGCCGATCACTTTCGGATTGGCCTCCTGCGGCCGGAGGTCGAAATCCAGTTGGAGGACATTGGGCGCCGTAGGTTGGACCAGGCCCGCGAGCTCGAGCTTGAGACTCTTGACGTCCCCCGAGAACCGATACTTCCCGCGCCCGAGGGGCTCGAGACGGAGGTCCAGGCCGGCCCACGCCCAGTCCTTCCCCCAGAATTTCGATCCGGACGAGATGATGGGCACACCATGGTGGAGGACCCGGATCGATCCGTCCTTCGGCACGACCTGCATGGTCCATTCGATCGCGCTGGACTCCGGCTCGTCGGCGGTCAACCCTCCCGTCCCCTGTCCACGCAGCAGGCCCGGGGAGGCGAGCGTCATCGCCAGCACGAATATTGGAGCGAACGCGCGCGTTCCTCGCCGAGGAAACATCTTCCACCTCCCACAGGCGCCGGCCCTGATTCCCGAATTCGCGTCGAGATTCATCGGATCATACGGCGACGTTTACGGTCAAGTCTCGAGGCGCCGCGAATCGTGAGTCCGACCCGGATCACGAGCCCGGTTGACGCGGGCCGGCCGATGCTGCCGCGCGGCAGCATTCCCGTCGCGCCGCCCGGCGCGGTGGTTGGTCATGCCGGTCAGGCCCGAACGAAATCCTCCTCATGCCCTTCGGATTGCGTCGTCAGTCCCCCTCCAACACTCGCGACTCGGCGGGATCGAGGGCTTGGTTTATTTGTGATGAATAATTGTTAATGTGTTATGTCTCGCCAGCCCTGTGGCGACCGGTGCGATCTGACGTTAGAGTGTCCTTTCGGTCCTGGGAATTGCCGCGGGCAGCGCGGCCGCGTCGCGTCCTCGGAAGGAGGCTCTTATGAGCCGAGTTTGCTGCGTTCGAGCCGTCGGTCTTTTCGGCCTCGCCGGCCTGCTCATCGGTGTCCTCGTGCCGCAGTCGCCGGCCGGGTCGGAGCCCGGCTCGACGGGTCGCTTGCTTTTGCACGCGAGGTCGCGCGTCGCCGCGCCGGTGACCGCGGCTGCCGATAAGGACGCGGCATTCTCGGTCAAGGAGGAGGTCCTGGAGCCCGAGCCGGCCCGGACGGCGATCATCATCTGCGACATGTGGGACCGGCACTGGTGCCAGGGCGCGACCCGTCGCGTCGGCGAGCTGGCACCCGCGATGAACCGGACGATCGCCGCCGCGCGGGCCAGGGGGGTCCTGATCGTCCACGCGCCCAGCGGCTGTGTCGGCTTCTACAAGGACCACCCCGCGCAAGCGGGCGCAATCGGCCCCGCCCGCCGCGAACCTCCCCACCGACATCCAGGGCTGGTGCGACAGGATCCCGGCCGAGGAAAAGGGCGTCTATCCGGTTGACCAGCGGGACGGCGGCTGCAACGACGTTCCGACCTGCCCGCAGGGCTCGCCCTGGCGGCGGCAGGTCGCGGCGATCGAGATCCGCGACGAGGACGCCATCAGCGACTCGGGAGGCGAGATCTGGAACCTGCTGGAGAGCCGGGGCATCGACACGGTCCTCCTGATGGGCGTGCACACCAACATGTGCGTGCTGGGCCGTCCTTTTGGGCTGCGTCAGCTCGCCCGGCACGGCAAGCGGGCGATCCTCGTCCGCGACCTGACGGACACGATGTACAACTCGCGGTCGTGGCCCTACGTCAGCCACTTCCAGGGGACGAAGCGGATCGTCGAGCACATCGAGAAATACGTGGGGCCGACGATCGTCTCGACCGACCTGAGCGGCGAGTCGCCCTTTCGCTTTCGGCCCGACGGCCAGCCCCGCGCGGTGTTCCTGATCGGCGACGATGAGTACCGGACGGCCGAGACGCTCCCCGAATTCGCCCGCAAGGAGCTCGAGCCGCTGGGCGTTGCGCTGCTCGTTCGTGGTCGCCGATCCCAAGGCCCCGCATGACTTCCCGGGCGTCGCGGCGCCTCGATGGCGCCGACCTGCTGGTGCTGAGCGTCCGCCGCCGTGCGCCGACCGCCGGCGAGATGGCGGCCATTCGCCGCTACATCGACGCCGGCAAGCCGCTCGTCGGCATTCGCACGGCCTGCCACGCGTTCGACGTCCGCGGCCATGCGCCCGACGGGCACGCCGAGTGGGTGACGTTCGACCCCGACGTCCTGGGCGGCCACTACACGGGCCATCATGGCAACGGGCTGAAGCCGAAGGTCACGGCGGTCATCAACCCGAGCGGGAGTGTGCCCGTGGAGATCCTCGACGGTGTCGCGGTCCCGTTCACCGGGCAGGGCTCGCTGTACAGGACATCGCCGCTGGCCGGCTCGGCGGCTCCCCTCCTGACGGGCACGATCGAGACCCAGCCCGCGACCGCCCCCGAGCCTGTCGCGTGGATCAACCGCAAGGGCTCGGCGCGGATCTTCTACACGTCGCTCGGCCACCCCGCCGATTTCGAGACGACCGCTTTCCGCACTCTGCTCCGCAACGCCGTGATCTGGGCGCTGGATCGCCAGCCGCCGCCTAGGGAGGCGACGGCTTCGGCTCCCTCGTCTCCTCGACCAGGGCTTTGAGCCTCGCCGAGGCCTCGGCATCGTCGGGGTCGATCAGGAGCGCCCGGCGATACTGCACGATCGCGCCTTCCTTGTAACCGTGCTTCTCGTAGAGCTTGCCCTGCGCGGAAATACCCACGCGCGTTCGTCGGGTCGTAGCGATCATAGACCCGCCTGACGGCACGGGCATCGCTGATTCGTCCGAGCTCGAGGAATTCCTCGGCGAGCGCGAATCCCAGGTCGCCGTGGAACACGGGCGCGTGCGGGTTGGCCTCGTGGCAGCGATCCAGGATCTGGAGCGACCGTTCGACGCCGATCCGCGACATCAGCTCGCGGATCTGGCGCGGCGTCGGTGGCTCCTGCGATTCGAGGCGGAACGGCTCCGGACCCGAGGTCCCCCGCGGCACGCGGACGACGGACGGCCGCGGATCGCCGTTCGGGCGAGGGCGGTCGAGCTCCTCCTGGCGGCGGTTGTCTTTCTTGAGGTGGGCATCGAAGTAGGCCAGGGTCCTCCGGCAGACCTCCTCATATTGCGCACGGGCTACCCGGTACGCCGATTCGACCGCGCGGTCGTCGGGCTTCGCCCGGCACTCGAGCAGCTTGCGCGCGATGCCCTGCGCGATGAAGTCGTTGTGATCGAGCTCGCGGGTGAGCAGGTAAGAGCGGTCGGCCTGCACCATCGCGTCCATGAGCTGGAAGATCGCGTGTTCATTGGCCGCCACGAGCACGGGTCCGTCCATGTTCTCGACGTGATCGATGAGGTAGGTCACCAGGAGCTCCCAGCCGCCCGAACTGGTCGAATGGTAATCCTGGGTAGTATCGAGGCTCACCACCGCGTTGACGGCCGATGCGTCGTGGGCGCGATAGTACAGGGCCGCCTGCGGCGCCGGCACTGTGCCCGACCAGGCCGATGTGCTGCCAGTCAACATTGGGCAACCGGCTGGCGTGGGCGATCAGGAACTGGAAGTCGCGGACCGAGCCCTCCTGTCCATCGATGTTGAAGAAACGGCCCTTTCCTTCCATGAACGTGCTGCCGATGACAACGTAGCCGTGGCTGGCCAGGAACTCGCACAGGACTGCGTTGTCCTCGTACGAGGACTGCGCGCTCGGCGTGGTAGATGATCAGCGGGAACTTGCCATTCGCCTCGACCGCGCCACGGCGGCTCGCCGTCGGCGTATCCCAGAACCCCTCGAGCAGCTTCCGCTCCTCCTCGCTCAGTTCGTCGAGCTTCTTGCCCATCATCTCCTTGCTGACGACCTCGCGCTCGTAGGCGACCACCTTGCTGGCGTAGCGCGCGAGCTGAGGATCGTCAGAGGCGATGGCGAGGTAGTCGCGATGTCGCATCGGCGCCGAACGATCGTCGCGTCTTGCCGGATACCAGACATTGATCAGGATAGGCCGCGGCGACTTGCCGCTGGCGTAGTGCGTCCCGTCGTCGAAGACGATGTCATAGCGGCGGCTCGGGTCGCGCTCCCACGTCGTGCGGAACCCGACGGAGTAGGGGCCGGGACGGAGGCCGCCCCAGAGCGGCGGCGTCTCGTGTGCTTCGCTGGAATGGCCGAGATGCAGGGCGGCGAGGACCGCGAATGACCGAATTGTCGTTGAGGCTCGCATCGTTGCTCCCGAGACGAAGGTTTCATGGGAGGGTCTCGCAGCGTCCGGACGACCTCGACCAGGGACTGGACCAGTCCGGCATCGGTCCGATTCCAGGCCGGGTAGGTCGTCTTCGATCGGCTGTGCGGGTTCGCGCACGGCGACGGTCCGCGAGGCCGCCGATCCGAAGTGGAGCTCGCGGACGCCGCTGGAGCGCACAGCGCCGGGAGATGTCCGGGGGCGAGACGCCCGCCCGCCATGATGGCGATCCGGCCGTCGGCCCGCTCGACCATCGTTCGCAGGGCGTCGGCGCCATCGATGGCCGACGGCGCGGCCGCCGGAGCTCAGGACGCGGTCGACGCCCATCTCGATCAGGCTGTCGAGCGCCGCGAAGCGGGTCGCGCGCCCGGTCGATCGCCTTGTGAAAGGTGACCGAGAGCGGTCGGGCCAGTGCGATCAGGGCGGCGGTCTGGTCCGGCATCGACCTCGCCGCGGTCGTCGAGCACGCCCAGGACGACCCGGCGGCCCCGAGGGCCTTGGCGGCCTCGATGTCCCGGCGCATGACGGCGAGCTCGCGCTCCGCTGTAGACGAAGTCGCCCGCCCGCGGGCGGATCAGCACATGGACCGGGATGCTGAGCCATCGGCAGGCCTCGGCGATCGTGCCGATGCTGGGCGTGGTCCCGCCGACGGCGAGGTTGTCGCACAGCTCGACGCGGTCGGCGCCGCCGGCCTCGGCCGCGATGGCCGATTCGACGTCGCCCACGCAGATCTCGATCGTGATTGGTCCGGTCCATGCCGTCTGCCCCCGTCCGGTCGCTCGCACCGATCCGTCGCCGAGGTTCCCAGCCTAGCCGAGGGTCGCCCGGTCCGCCATCGGCCGGCGGCCGGGGTGAGCCTGATGGTATCGCCGGGCCGGGGGGCGATACGATGGTGGGAATGGTCCGGGCCGAGCGCGTGGCCGCCCGCGCGGTCGCGATCCATCCCGCCATGCCTACCATCCGGAGCCCGTTCCGTGACCGATCGCCCACCCACGACTCGCCCCGCCGAGGCGATCCGCCGTCGGATCCTTCGCCCTCCGCGACCCGCCGCGACTTCCTCAAGGGTTCGACGGCCGCCGCGGCCGGCGCCGCCGTGTCCGCGGGTTCGGTGCCGCTGGTGCATGCCGCCGGCAGCGGCACGATCAAGATCGGCCTGGTCGGCTGCGGCGGCCGAGGCAGCGGCGCGGCCGAGCAGGCGCTCACCGCCGACTCCGGCAACAAGCTGGTCGCCATCGCCGACGCCTTCCAGGACCGGATCGACGAGCACCTCTCCGTGCATCAAGGGATCGCGCGTCGGCGTCCAGGTCGACGTCCCCAAGGATCGCCAGTACGCCGGGCTTCGACGCCTACAAGCAGGTCATCGACCAGGTCGACGTCGTCCTCCTGACGACGCCCCCGCATTTCCGGCCGATCCACCTGGCCTACGCCGTCGAGAAAGGGGTCCACGCGTTCGTCGAGAAGCCGATGGCCGTCGACGGCCCCGGCCTCCGCAAGTTCATTCGAGGCCGTGCAAGGACGCCAAGGCGAAGAACCTCTCGCGTCGTCAACGGCTTCTGCTGGCGCTACGACGGCCCCCGCCGCGAGACCATGAAGCAGGTCTTCGACGGCAAGATCGGCGACATCGTCGCCATCGAGACGACCTACAACTCGCAGGGCGTCTGGGAGCCGCGGAAGACCCGCGAGGAATGCTCGTCCGACATGGAGTACCAGATGCGCAACTGGTACTACTACTGCTGGCTCTCGGGCGACCACATCGTCGAGCAGGCCGTGCACGGCATCGACACCATGGGCTGGGCGATCGGCGACAAGCCGCCCGTCCGCTGCTGGGCGCGTCGGCGGCCGCCAGTCCCGCACCGACGCCAAGTACGGCAACATCTGGGACCATTTCTCGGTCGTCTACGAGTACCCGAACAACGTCCGCGGCTACCACCATTGCCGCCACTGGGTCAACACCGCCCAATCAGGTCAAGGACTACATCCTCGGCGCCAAGGGCATGGCCGACGTCTTCGGCAACGCGATCACCGGCGAGAACAAGTGGCGGTATCGCAGCGCGACGAAGAAGCCCGACATGTACCAGGTCGAGCACGACGAGATGTTCGCCGCGATCCGGGCCGGCAAGCCGATCAACAACGGCGAGCACGCCGCGCACAGCACCCTGCTGGCCCTGATGGGCCGCACGGCCGCGTACACCGGCCAGGTCGTCACGCCCGATTACATCCTCAACTCCAAGGAAGACCTGAGCCCGCCGAAGTACGAGTTCGGCCCGCTGGTCGCCCCGGCGATCCCCGTCCCGGGCTTCACGACTTCGCGTGACTCGACACCTCACACCGCCGTCGCTGGCTCCCGAGGCCCGGGGGCCAGACGACGACGGTGCCAGGGCTCGCACGTTCGACAATCTCTGAGGACCCGCCTCGCGGCCCGACTGCGACGGGACATCGTGGTCCCGTCCCCGCCATGACAGGCAGATCTCGTAGCTTGGAGCAGGCCATCCCATGTCGTCGAGCAAGGCCGGATCCTACGATTCTCGCGATGTCGCGCCACCGATCGATGACGAGCCGCCGCGGCAACGCGGCTGCCTCTTCTACGGCTGCCTGATCTCGGCGATCCTCGCCGTCCTGCTCATGATCGCGATCGGCCTGTTCTTCTTCTTCATGTACCGCTGGGTCGGTCAGATCGTCAACGAATACACCGCGACCGCCCCCCGGAGTCTACCCACGGTGGAAGTTCCCGCCGAGGAGCGGCAGACGATCGAGCAACGGGTGGCGCGGTTTCGCGATGCCCTCGACAAGGGCGAGGCGACCGAACCCCTGGTCCTCTCCTCGGACGATCTCAACGTCCTGATCGAGGACCGGCCCGAATTCAAGGGCAAATTCTTCGTGACCATCGACAAGGACATGCTGAAGGGAAAGGTCAGCATTCCCCTGGACGACCTTCCCGCCTTCGGCCTGACGCAGGGCCGGTTCCTGAACGGCGAGGCCGAGATCAAGGCCTTCCTGCGCGACGGGATCTTGGTCATCACGCTGCAATCCCTCGAGGTGAACGGCAAGAAGCTGCCCGAGCAGCTTCATGACCAGCCTGCGGAATCAGAACCTGGCGAGGGATGCCCACAACGACGAGAAGACGGTGCGGCAGATCCAGAAGCTGGAGAGCATCGAGATCCAGGACGGTCACCTGATCATCAAGCCCAAGGGCCATGAGAAGGGGAGTGGAGACACCGCGCCGGCCGGCCCGGGCGAAACGAACCCCGCGCAACCGACCGCGCTCCCGCCGAAACCCGACGCCCCGGCCGAGAAACGCCTCTCCGCCGACCGGCAAGCCGGGCGACGCCGCCCCGGGTAAGATGGAGACCGGGTCCTCGGCCCCTGCCAGATCGCCCTGATCCTCGGCGAGGAATCCCCACGGAACTTCGCCGCGATCCGCTTCGAGGCGTCGATAGGTGTCTCTTGAATTGAGGAGTAGTATGATACGAGGATAGTTGCCGCCGCTGGATTGCGGCCTGCGTACTGGCGATGCTGGTGACCCCGGCCGACGCCGCGGCGCCCGGGCGGGCCGCCGGGCCGCGCCGGGTCACGAGCGTCGAGGGGATCACCGAGTACCGGCTCGACAACGGCCTCCGCGTGCTGCTGTTCCCCGATCCGATCGCGGCCGAAGGTCACCGTGAACCTCACCGTCCTGGTCGGCTCGCGCCACGAGGGATACGGCGAGACCGGCATGGCCCACCTGCTCGAGCACATGCTGTTCAAGGGCACGCCGACCCACCCCGACATCCCGGCGGCCATGAAGGAGCACGGCGCCAACTTCAACGGCTCGACCTGGCTCGACCGCACCAACTACTACGAGACGCTGCCCGCCAGCGACGAGAACCTCGAGTTCGCCATCCGCCTCGAGGCCGACCGGATGATCAACAGCCCGATCAAGGCCGAGGACCTGGCCACCGAGTTCTCGGTCGTCCGCAACGAGTTCGAGTCGGGCGAGAATTCGCCTCGCGCGCGTGCTCTCGCAGCGGATGAAGGCCGTCGCCTACGAGTGGCACAACTACGGCAAGTCCACCATCGGCAACCGCACCGACATCGAGCGCGTGCCCGTCGACAGCCTGCGCGCTTTCTACAAGCGGTTCTACCAGCCGGACAACGCGGTGCTGGTCGTCGCCGGCCAGTTCGACGAGAAGAAGGCCGCTCGAGTACATCGAGAAGTACTTCGGCCCGATCCCCCGGCCCGAGCGGAAGCTGCCGGCCACCTACACCGAGGAGCCGGCCCAGGACGGCGAGCGGTTCGTGACCCTGCGGCGGGTCGGCAGCGTCGGCCTGGTCGGCGTGATCTATCACATCCCGGCCGGCCCGCATCCCGAGTTCGCCGCCGTCGAGATCCTCGCCGAGGTCCTCGGCTCCGAGCCGTCTGGCCGGCTCTACAAGGCCCTGGTCGCGACCCGCAAGGCGTCGAGCGTCTCGCGCCTCGGCCGAGGCCCTCCACGACCCGGGGACGCTGGACATCATGGCCGAGGTGGACACCAGGGATCGTGCGGGGCTCGAGAAGGTCCGCGACGTCGATCTTCGCCGTGGTGGACGAGGTCGCGCGATCCGGCGTCACCGCCGGAGGAGGTGGACCGCGCCCGCCAGTCGATCCTCAAGGATCAGCGAGCTGTCGCTCCACGATCCGAACTCGATCGCGATCGAGCTCAGCGAGTGGGCCGCTCAGGGCGACTGGCGGCTCTTCTTCCTCCATCGCGACCGGATCGAGAAGGTCACGCCCGCAGGAGGTCAAGGACGTCGCCGCGCGGTACCTGACCGCCAGCAACCGCACGGTCGGCTTCTTCCTGCCGCACGACCCAGCCCGAGCGGACGCCGATCCCCGAGACGCCCGACGTCGCCGAGGCTCCTGCAAGCGACTACAAGGGCCGGAAGGTCGCATCGTCGGCCTCGGGCGAGACATTCGACGTACGCCCGAGGCGATCGAGGCCCGCGTGCAGCGTCCGGAGCCGATCGGCGGCGTCAAGGTCGCCCTGCTGCCCAAGAAGAACCGCGGCCAAGCCGTCGAGCTGCGGCTGACCCTGCGCTACGGCAATGCCGAGAACCTCAAGGGATTCAAGGAGGCCGGCCGGCCTGCTTCCCGAGCTGATGACGCGGGGCACGAAGTCGATGACGCGCCAGCAGATCGAGGACGCGCTCGACAAGAATTTCGCCCGGCTCGGCGGCGGGCTCGCGGCGGCCGGATGATGCCGGGACTCGGCGGCGGCGCGACGGCGGGCAGCCTCGCGCTTCACCGCTCGAGACCAAGCGGGCCAATCTCCCCGCCGTGCTGGAGATCCTCCGCCAGATCCTCCGCGAGCCGACGCTCCCCGAGGCCGAGTTCGAGGTCCTCAAGCGGGAGGACGCTCACCGGGCCTCGAGCAGGGGAAGCACCGAGCCGATGGTGCTGGGCTTCAACCGCTTCCAGCGCTCGCTCGCCCCTATCCCGAGCGACGACGTCCGCTACGTGCCGACCATCGACGAGCAGCTCGAGCGGATTCGCGGCGTCACGCTCGACCGGGTCCGCACGCTCTACCGAGAGTTACCTCGGGGCCGATCACGGCGAGCTGGTGATCGTCGGCGACTTCGAGCCCTCGGAGGTCCTGCCGATCCTCGCCACGACCCTCGAGGGCTGGAAGGCCGGCAAGCCGTATGCGCGGATCGAGCCGCCGATCCCATCGGGGCTGAAGCCCGAGACCGACACGATCGAGACGCCCGACAAGGCCAATGCCGATCTACGTCGCCGGCCTGCTGGCCCCGGTCAAGGATAGCGATCCCGAGTACCCCGCGCTCGTCGCGGGCAACTCGATCCTCGGGGGAGGCGGCCTGTCTTCCCGCATCGCCGATCGACTTCGCCAGAAGGACGGGCTCTCCTACAACGCCGCCGCCATGTTCGCCGCCGATGCCCTCGATCGCCGCGGCTCGATGATGATCGTCGCGATCTACAACCCCAAGCAACGCGACAAGGTCGTGACCGGCGTTCGCGAGGAGCTCGATCGTCTCCTCCGCGACGGGGTGCAGCAGGCCGAGCTCGATCGCGCCAAGGGCGGGCTGCTCAAGCAGCAGGCCGTGGCTCGCTCCAACGACGGCCAGCTCGCCGCGATGCTGGCCTCGGACCTGTATCTCGGTCGGACCATGGAGTTCCGGGCCGAGACCGAGCGCAAGCTCGGCTCCCTCACGTCCGAATCGGTGAGCGCCGCGATCCGCAAGTACATCGATCCGAAGAAGCTCTCGATCGTCACCGCGGGCGATTTCCAGAAGAAGAAGTAGGCCGATGCTTCCGGCGGCGGGCCCTTCGATCTTCGAAGTGCCCGCCGCCGGCCTCAACCGGGGCCCTCTCCATGCACCATCGACGCGATTTCCTCAGGCAGACCGGCGCGGCGGCCGTGGCCGCCTCGCTCGCCGGCCCGTTCGTCCACGCGAGCGACAAGGCGGGCAGCAAGCAGGCGATCATCGGCGACGGGTACTATCGATATGAGTGCCACCACAACTGGGGCGAGGTGCCGTCGTCGATCCGCTGGTTCGAGACCCACGGCACGGCCGTCAACAAGGCCGGACTGATCTACATCAAGCACCGTGCCGGCGGCGCCCGGCCGAAGTCTCCCCAGGAGGCGATGGATACCATCGTCGTCTTCGATCCGCAAGGTAAGTTCGTCCGCTCGTTCGGCAAGGAATACCACGGCGGCGGCCACGGCATCGACATCCGCGAGGAGAACGGCCAGGAGTTCCTGTACCTCTGCTGCATGATGCCGGTCAACCTGGTCGTGAAGACCGACCTCAAGGGCGAAGTTGTCTGGATCAAGCACGCCCCGGCCGAGTCGCACGTCTACGACCGGCCCGACCGGCCCTTCACGCCCACGAACGTCGCCTTCGGGCCCGACGGCACCTTCTACGTCGGCGACGGCTACGGCTCGCATTACATCCACGAGTACGACCGAGAGGGGAAGTGGCTGCGGACCTTCGGCGGCTACGGATCCGGCCCGGGACAGTTCAAGACACCGCACGGCCTCTGGTACGACAATCGCGCGGGGCGTCGGCCGGCGCTCGTCGTCGCCGACCGCGCCAATGCCCGGCTCCAGTACCTATCGCTCGACGGCAAGCCCGAAAGTGCCACCCGGCCCAACGAGGTTGTCCTCTTCCCGGCGCACTTCGATATTCGCGAGGACATCCTGCTCGTGCCGGACCTGCATGCCCGCGTTTCGCTTTTCGACAAGGACAACAAGCCAATCGTCCACCTCGGCGACGACCCGGCCTGGAGGAAGGAAGTCCTGGGCTTCAAGGTCCGCACCCAGGGCCCCGACCACTGGCCGGAGGGCAAGTTCATCCACCCGCACGACGCCTGCTTCGACAGGGACGGCAACATCATCGTCGCCGAGTGGGTCACCCACGGCCGCGTCTCGCTGCTCCGCCGCGTGGGCTGAACGCAGAGCCGGGTTGTCATCGGCCGAAAACGGGCCCCCGCCCGACGGTACGTCGATCGACTCGACCGCCGAGGGAGGGGGCCCTGCTATTCAAGACGCGCGGCGGGATCAATACTGATCGCTGCCGATAACCTCACTGCCGGCGCGGGTGGAAAGCGCCTGGTAGACTCCCGACGGCGGACTGAGCGTGAACAGCCCCGGTCGACGAGTTGTACGCGACGTTCGTCGGCGTGCCGTTCGAGGGGTTATAAGGCCACGTGTTGACCGTCTCCTTGACGAAGCGGACCGATCCGTCGAGGAAGCCGAAATTGCAGCCGCCCGGGTGGAAGCTCGACGCCGCGATCGAGAAGTTGTCCTGCTGCGCGTCGTAGCTGTAGAAGTAATTGTTGCCGGGGTCGTCGCCGATCCGGCCGAACGGGTTCATCGGGTAGAGCGTGGTGAAGAGCGTGTCGCCGAACCCGCCCGAGACCCAGGCGCCGTTGTACTGGTAGTCGATCGAGTAGTTGACGTCGGGAGTCTGGCTGAACTTGCCGTGTGCCTTCTCGCCGAATGCGAAGGTGTTGCTCACCCCGTCGGTGACCGATGCCACGGTAGCCGGACGGATGCTGCCGGGGTTCAGCGGCGCGATCGGATTGGGCTGCGCGGGCGGGTTACCCGCCGGCCAGCCGAGGTAGAAGAACACGCCGTTGGCCTGGCTCAACACAGCCAGGTGCTGCGCCGGCGAGGTGACGGCGATCGGCACCTTGGCGAATGTCCCCATGTTGCCGGCGTAGCTGGTATAGACGAGGTCCTGCGTCGAGCCGTCCCAGCCCCAGCCCTGGAACGACAATCGAAGGCCCGCGATCGAGCCGTCGCTGGGGCACCAGAGCGCGTTCAGGCCCGTGCCGCCGACCGTCGCGTTGTCGGCCGTCCAGTTGATCAGGCTGTAGTTGTACGCGTTGGCGAGCACCTGCTGCTCGAAGTACGGCAGCAGCCGGACGAACAGGCTGCTGCCGACGTAATAGCCGTTGGGCGAATACAGGCAGTTGGGGCCGCAGTTCTCGCGCGCCATGCCATACGGATACGATGCCGTTGGCACTCTCGTAGTTCGCGAGCGCCAGGCCGAGCTGCTTGAGGTTGTTCACGCACTGCGCCCGACGTGCGGCCTCGCGTGCCGCCTGTACGGCGGGCAGCAAGAGCGCGATCAATACGGCGATGATCGCGATGACGACGAGCAGTTCGATCAGCGTGAACCCGCCGCGTCGGGGCGAGCCGATGGGCCGGGGCCAGGCATCGGCGTGCTCCGAGGCGACGAACGGGATTGTCCCTTGCTTTGGCATCTTCGGGGGGTCTTCCTGCGCTGGAGGGGGGCCGGGGTGCTCGCGCATCGTCAGCGACCTGGCGTCGGCTTCTTCGACGGGCGCGGCTGGACGTTCGACCTTCTTCTTGGCCAGCGCCTGCCTGGCTTCCTCGGGCAGTTTCCTCTCGTCATTCGCGGGGCCGCAGCCACCGATCGTGGCGATGAGCAGCGCCGGAATCCACGGCCGGCCTCGACGTGCGAGTACCCGGCGGCCAGGCCGATTGCTGTCCGCGATCATGGGTTGACGGGCCGAGCTCCGCCGATCGCCGGCACGTGTGGCCATCGCCTGCGCGGGGCAGGAGATCGCGCACGGTCGCCGGACCGGTGGACGGCTCCGGTTCCTCGGGGGTGAAAGGATCGGTCCGGGCGCCCCGTCCCTCGCGGGGTCGCGCCGACGTCGGTGCGGGTAGGTCTTCTGACTCCCGGGCTGGGTAACCCCCGGCCTTCTCATCGACCCGGCCTCGCACGCGAGACCGCTTCGACAATGGCAATGACTGGAGGGGCCCCTGGACGCCCGGTTACAGCGGCGGGACCGTTCCGGATTCGCACCGGATTCCCTGTTTGCCGTCCATCGCAGGCTGCGACGTCCGGCCACCCGCACCCGTAGCAAGGGAGATCATACGGGCCGCGCCGGGCATTGTCAAATCCGCACCCGGTCATCCGCCGGTGACGCCGCGCCGGGAGCGGGCTGCTGGCGGGCGTACCGCCGCCGGCGGGTCGGGCGTCAGGAATGAGACCGGCTCGACCGGCGAAAGCCCGGCCGGATAACGCCCCGCGACCGACGTCGAGCGCCCCGCCTTCGCACCGCCGAGGTAGCGCGTTAGCTCGCCGCCGGCCATCGCGATCAGCAGGCAGAACGCCGAGTGGCCGATCCGGAAATAGAGGAACGGCGCGTGCAGTACGACGTATCCTTGCCTCCATGTCTGGGCCTCGGGCTCGGTCAGGTTCCAGACCTGCCAGGGCGACGGCGCCACGGGAGAGCTCGGAGGCTGAAACACTCGCATGTAGGTCTTTGCAAGATAGTCTCTGTCAACGATTCCGGGCGCCATCAAATCCAGCACGGCCGTCGTGAGCAGCCGGTAGCTCGCCTGTTCCTCGACCCACGGGGTCAGTGCAAACAAGAAGTAGACGCCGCCGCACACCGCGAATCCCAGCCAGAACAGCCGGCGTCCGTCGCGAGTCGCCACCGCGGCCGGGATCGCCATCGTCACGCCGAGGAGGGCCATCGTGTACCACGCGTTCGCCCAGATCCTCGTCGGCGTTCGAAGCGCGGCGAAGGCGAGGGCCGTGATCAATACAAAGGTCATCATCCCACGAATCGAGAAGCGGTATCGGGGCATCGGCCAGCTCCTCGCGCCGCTCGGATCGATTGCTCGTCGGCGACTGTTCGCGCTCGCGTCAGGTCCGGAACAGTGGGTGGTAAACTTGCCCCTCGTTGACCGTTGGGCGTTCGGGCCGCCCCTGATGGCGGTAGATCAGCCGGGTGTGGTCGGCGCCCATCGCGTGCAGGATCGTCGCGTGGAGGTCGCGGACGTGCAGGCGATCCTCGATCGCGTGCAGGCCGACCTCATCGGTCCGCCCGACCGTGATCCCGGGCCGCACGCCGCCGCCGGCCATCCACATGGTGAAACCATACGGGTTATGGTCGCGGCCGTTGCCCTTCTCCGACATCGGCGTCCGGCCGAACTCTCCGCCCCAGACGACCAGCGTCTGCGTCGAGCAGCCCGCGGCGCTTGAGGTCCTTGACCAGCGCCGGCGACGGGCTGGTCCATCGCGCGGCAGGCCCTGGCGTGGTTGGTCTCGATCTCGCTGTGCGAGTCCCACCGGCTGCCGGCTCCGCAGTAGATCTGGACGAACCGGACGCCCGCGCTCGACCATGCGGCGGGCGAGCAGGCAGAGCCGTCCGGCCGGCGCCGGTGGCCGGGTCGTCCAGGCCGTAGAGCGCCCGCGTCTCGGCGGTCTCGCTGGCGATGTCGACGGCCTCGGGCGCCTCGGCCTGCATGCGGAAGGCCAGCTCGTAGCTGCGGATGCGGGCGTCGAGCTCGGTCTGATCGAATCGACGTCGCCAGGTGCCGTGCATTGAGCCGGCCCAGTAGGTCGAGCTTGCCTCGCTGCCGTGCCTCGCCGACTTCGGCGGGGGTCGCCAGGTTGGCGATCGGCTCGGCGCCGCCGTCGATCCGGGTCCCCTGGTAGACGGCCGGCATGAAGCCTGTGCCCCAGTTCCGCGGCCCGCCGGCCACCTGCGCGCGGGGGTGTCGAGCATCACGACGAAGCCGGGCAGGTTGGCGTTCTCGGTGCCCAGCCCGTAGCTGACCCAGCTCCCGAGCGAGGGCCGGCCGGCAAGCGTCGAGCCCGTGTTCATCTGGCAGACGCCGCCGACATGGTTGAGCCCGTTCGACCAGCACGACCGGATCACCGCCAGGTCGTCGGCGCAGGTGGCGATGTGCGGCAGCCAGTCGGAGACCCAGTGCCCGCATTCGCCGTATTGCTTCCACCGTCGCGGCGAGGCCATCAGCGGCGCCCGGCCCTCTCCCATCGGCGTGATCACCGGCTTGAAGCTCGGCGGCAGCGGCCGACCCGCCAGCCGGTTCAGCTCGGGCTTGGGGTCGAACGTGTCGATGTGGCTCGGGCCGCCCTCCATGAACAGGAAGATCACGCTTCGGGCCGTCGCCGGCCGCAGCCAGGGCGGACGCCTCGCCGCGGCGGCCGGTGTCGCGGGATCGCGGTCGGTCGCGGCCGAGAGGTCCCGGGCCAGCAGGTCGCCGAGCGCCAGCGCGCCGAAGCCCGCCCCCGCGTGCGCGAGCCAGTCGCGACGGGTCAGGGGCGTCACGCGATGCGGGATCGGCTGGCTCATGGTCATTTCCCCGGGACGTTCATCACGCGCCGCGAGACCACCGGTTTCGCTCGGCCCGGCCGGCTCGTTATCAATCGACGTACAGAAATTCGTTGCAATTCAGCAGGACATGGCAGAAATCGACCAGCCGTGCCCTCTGCTCGAGCTGCCGCATCCGCGTGAGTTTGTCGGGCCGCGGCGGCGGATCCAGGTAATCGACGGCCTGCGCCGACCTCGTCGCGTCCGGGCTCGCGCGACAGGCAGATCCGGTAGGCCAGCAGGATCCGATCGCGCTGGCCGCTCGAGCCGGCCGACATCCGCTCGAGCCGGCCGGCAAGGGCACCGGCGCGGCCGAGTGTCCACCGGCCGTTGAGCAGCAGCAGCGCCTGCGTGCTCGTCGTGGTCGTGTCGCGCCTCGGGGTTGGGACGCTGCCGTCGGGCGCGTCGAACGCGGTCAGGAGGGCGTCGGGCGCGTTCCGCTGGAGTCCGCGTCTCGATCGTGCGACGACTCCCCGACGCATCCTCGCCCGGCCCGCCCATCGCGGCGTCGAGGTCGCCGGAGCTCGCCAGGATCGCGTCGCGGATTTCCTCGGCATCGAGCCGGCGGACGGTCTGCTTCCAGAGGAGCCGGTTTTCCGGGTCGATCCGCGCCGCACGCAGGACCTCGGCGGGCGAGCGGTGCGAGGCCTGGCGGTAGGTGGCCGAGGTCAGGATCAGCCGGTGAATCGGCTTCCACTTCCACCCGCCGCGGACGAACTCGTTGGCCAGCCAGTCGAGCAGCTCGGGATGGCTGGGCGGCTCGCCGAGCCGGCCGAAGTCGCTGGGCGTGCCCACGAGTCCCCGGCCGAAGTGGTACTGCCAGATCCGGTTGACGATCACGCGGGTCGACAGCGGGTTGTCGGCCCGGCCCAGCCACTGTGCCAGCGCCAGCCGCCGGCCCGGTCGACTCGGGGCGTCGGCCGGGCCGCTCGATCCGCGCCGGCGACGAATCCAGCGCGAGGGGAAGCCCGGCTCGATCGCACTGCCGCTTGCGGTCGCCCGGGATAACGGTCGGCGGGGCGACCGGGCCGACGTCGGTCGCCGCCATGACCGCGCCCAGGCTCCGCGCGGCTTGAGGGCGTCGTACCGCTTCAGCTCATGCCTGGAGCTCGGCCCACCGCGCCTTGTCCGCGTCCCTTCAGCACCGCCGGGACCTGCGCGTGCTCGAACGCGATCTGACGGTATGCGAGCGCACCAATCTGCCGCTCGAGCGGCGTCCGCTCCGCCTCGGGGCTGCGCCAGGACGTGCGCGGATGTCGTCCTGGAACTTGGCCAGCGCCGACGCCGTGCCCCGCTCCCGATAGGGCGCGGGCGATCGCGTCGAGCTCGCGCAGCACGCCGGCCGCCGCCTTCTCCCACGCCGTCGCTGCCGCAGCCGGTAGTCGTCCCACTCGCGTGTACCGCGCCAGCGGAAGGTCGTCGCGGGGCAGGAGCGGGGCGAAGAACGCCCGCAGTCGGTAGTAGTCCTCCTGGAGGATCGGGTCGAACTTGTGGTCGTGGCACCGGGCGCAGCCGATGCTCAGCCCCAGGAAGACCTCGCCCGTGACGTCGGTGATGATCGTTGAGGATGTCGGCCCACTGCCCGGCGCACGTTCGCGCTGGTTGTATTCGTAGGGGCCCAGCCGCAGGTAGCCGGTGGCGACCCGCAGCTCGGGGTCGTCCGGATCGATCTCGTCGCCGGCGAGCTGCTCGGCGAGGAAGCGGTCGTAACGGCTTGTCGACGTTGAACGACCGCACCACGTAATCGCGGTAGCGCCAGGCATCGGGCCGGTAGGCGTCCTGGCGAAACCCGTCGGAGTCGGCGTAGCGGACGAGGTCGAGCCAGTGCCGCGCCCACCGCTGGCCATATCGCGGCGAGGCCAGCAGCCGGTCGACCAGCCGTTCGTAGGCGTCGGTCGCGGTCGTCCGCGAGGAACGTCGCCACCTCGCCGGGCGTCGGCGGCAGTCCGGTCAGGTCGAACGTGACCCGGCGGATCAGCGATCGTGCGATCGGCGGGCGGGGCGGGCGAGAGCCCGCTTCTCGGCGAGCTTCGGTCAGGATGAAGCGATCGATCGGGTTGATCGACCAGTCGGCGGCATCCCAGCCGGCGCGAGGCGGGCACTGCCGGCGGCTCGGGACGACCGATCGGCCGGAACGACCACGAGCGCGGCTGGTGCCGTCACCCGGCCGCTCGGCGGTGGCCTTGCCGCCGGGCCCGGACCGTCGGCGCGGCATGGGCGCGCGGTCGGGTCGCGCGACGGCCAGGGTGCACCCAGCGAGACCCACCGCGCCAGGATGTCGATCCCGGCCGGATCGAGCTTGCCGGTCGGGCGGCATCTCGAGGCCCTGGTAGTTGACCGCCTCGATCAGCAGGCTCTCACCCGGCTTGCCCGGCACGACCGCCGGGCCCGAGTCTCCTCCCTTGAGGATCGCCTCGAGACGAGTCGAGCCGCAGCCCGCCCTTCTGCTCGGGCTCCCGCGTGGCACGAGAAGCAGCTCTCGACCAGGAGCGGCCGGACCGATTGCTCGAAGAACTTCTCGCCGCGCCGCCTTGCTGCTGGCGGCATCCAGACCGCCGGGGTCCCCCTCGGCCCGGGCTGCCGGCACGCCCGGGCCCCGACCACCGCGACCAGACCCGCGGCGGCCAGCCTCGCAAGCATCCGACCGATCGGCCCCGGCCGTTCCCTCGTGCGCATGCGTACGACCCCCGGAAGGGAGCGGAGCGCCGCGGGATCATCCACCCTCCGACCCCGCGGGGGTCAGTTCAACAGTTTTCCATCATAAGCGACCCGGCATCGCCAGGCAATTGGCGGATTCGTCCCGGCGTGATCGATCACTTCAGGTACGGCTCGACGAAGCGGATGTAAGCCTTCTCGCCCGGGGCCAATTTGGAGTGCCGTCGGACCGAGTCGCGCACAGTCTTCAACCCCGAGTTCCACACGCCGTCGGAGATATCGCTCCGGAACTCGCGCATGTCGGCCAGGGCTGCGTACATCTCCACGACGTTCGGATCGGCATCATCGTCCGGCGGCTGACCGGCGAAGCGCATATCTCAGGGCCTCGTCGATCATCCGATCGTCGCTCCGCGGATCGATCCGGGCGATCCTCACCAGTGAGAACTCGATATCTTGCAGCACGTCGAGATGGTCGCGTGCCATCTGCTTCATGCCCAGCTTGCTCTCGCGATCGTGCTGATACGAGTGCACGACCTCCTTGTCCTTGAACAGTCGCTTCGGAAGCTTGCGTGATGCCATCGAAAGAGCCTGCCGAGAGAAACGGTTCGAAACATCGAAATCCCTCCAGCATGTGCGATGCCACGTGGAGGGATTCTCCGAACAGACCGATCGTATCGGATGGGCAAGGGCGGCGAAAGTCAACCGACCAGGTCACGCCAGGCGAAGTAGGCTTCGATCCAGTCATGACCCCTGGGGAACGGCTTGACCCATTCGAGCTTTCGGATGTCGACCACGCGGGTTCCCGAAGGGGTCTTGCAGACGGCGTTGAGCCCGTAGCCAGCCGGTGGCCAGTCCAGGCGGATGCACTGGACATCCTCGCCCTCGAGGCGGGCGAGGAATGGGCAGGCCACTTCCTCGCGGATGGTGCTGAGCAGGCCGGCGTGCTCGTCGCTTTCGTCCTCGCTGTCCCGCGTCGCCTGGTCGATCATGGCGCGAAGACGGCGGTCCTGCGAGGGGGCGGCGCGTGATGTGAGAGCGGCTGTCGGACTGAGGTGATGGTGCCACATCATGGGTGTTCCTTCTCAGCGTGTGCATGAGTGCGCGACACGTGAACGTCGCATGTTCCGGTGCGAAGGTGTCGATCGAGTTGGCGGCGCGGCACGAGTCCGGGGACTCTGCCGAATTATACCCGATCGGATCCGCCGTGCAGGCAATTGCCGGGGAGCCGATCGCACTCTTGCGGGCGACCCCTCGACGGGGATCGAGGCGCAGTCGTCCCGAGGCATGGCATCCGCGATACTGGCGGAAAACTCGGGTTCGATCCGAGCTCACGTCTCCCGCGAGCTCGCCCGTAACCCGAACATTCAGCACGACCTTCCGACCAGTCGAATCCGGATCATCCCCCAGCGCGAAAGATAACCAAATATCGCGGGGACCGACAAGAGTGCAGTGACGTCTTGCCGGCGCAATACCCCTCGACTTTGGGGGGCTCGACGCCGGTTTGCGGCGGACCCGCCGTCGTCGGCGTTGCGTCGATGGCCGCTCGTCGATATCGTCGAAATCGACCGGAATGCGCCGAGATCGCCAATCGGTTCCCCGGATCGTCCCTCGAGTCTCACCATCCGCCTCCCCGCGGCTCAACGGATTCTTCGATGACCTTCGACTCTCACAAGCAGGCGCCAGATCATGGGTCATTTCGCCACGGGTGTGACGGTGGTGACGACCGACGGCGAGGGCGGCAGCCACGCGATGACCGCGAATTCGGTGACCTCGCTCTCGCTCGATCCGCCCTTGCTGCTGGTCGCCGTCAACCGCCGGGCCACGATGCTCGATTACCTGCACAGAAACGGCTGTTTCGCCGTGAACATCCTGCGCAGCGATCACGAGGAGCTGTCACGCCGCTTCGCGGTCCCCGGCCCCAAGACGTTCGACGACCTGGATATCACCCGGGGCGCCACCGGCTCGCCCATCCTGGCCGGCGCGATCGCCCACCTCGACTGCCGGGTGCAAGAGGTCCTTCCCGGCGGCGATCACGAGATCTTCGTCGGCCGGATCGTCGGCGGTGCCTGCGAGGGCGGCGAGCCGCTGCTCTATTACGGCGGCAGGTACCGCCGGCTGGCCGACTGACGGCACGGGCATCGGCACCGGCCCGCGACCCGGGCGGATCGATCCGCGCGCTACTTGCCGATCACACTCACCGGCGCCCTGGTGCGGAGATCGCCCAGGTCCTTCACCTCGCCGGGCCGGAGCACCATGTCCTCGAAGGCCAGGCCGCCGAACATCCCCGAGCCTCGATAGACCTCGGCCGTGTATTTCAGGCCCGGCACGAGCCGATCGACCCGGAATCGGCCTTCTGCGTCCGCGTTGACACCGGAATGAATGCCCCGGGCAGGATCCGGGTCGATGACGAGGTCGTTGTGCCCCAGCGTCAGGACCGCGGCCGAGGTGTCCCGCATTCCTCCCGGCGGGGCGGCGGGCAGGGGCCGTCCGTTCTCATCGAGCAGCCGCCCGGTCACCGACGCCCATGGCTGCATCGTCACGACGTAGGGCGAATCCCCGTCTCCTCGCGCCATGAGGGTTCCGATAAGCTTCCGGTCCTCGTGGGTGAAGGTCATGCGCTGGGGCCGGACGGGGTGCAGGCCCCTCAGAAGGAACGACGCCGACCTCAGCCTTGGCTCGGCGTCCCACGGGTGGAACGTCAGCCCGCTCGAACTCACGCCGACTACAGGACGACCCTCCGGGTGAACCAGCGAGACCCGCCGCGGACGGTCCTTGAACACGGAGGCGCTCGAGCTCGAGCGGCTTCGACCCGACCGGCGGGTTCACCAGCACGATCGCCGCGTACTCGTGCTGATCGAGCCAGCACCCCGACGACATGATCGTGTCCTGCGTGCCGTAGGTCGAGATCCGCTCCTGCCTCGTCCAGTTCGTCCTGCCGGGGGCGAAGAATGCCTTCGGATCGACGTACGCCGGTCGGTAGTCGCCTCGCCCCTTCAGCTCGACCATCACGGCGCCCGGACCGGGCAGGACGAAGCCCTCATAAGACCCGTCGGCCCTCCGCGCGGCCAGGCCGATCGGCCACCGGCAATCGTGGTTCCGGATGCCGGTCATGTGCGGACTCGGCTGGACATCGCGATAGGTGACCTCGGCCTCGACCGGCTTGCCCTGCTCGTCGGTCAGCCGCAGTCGAAACGGGACGCCGCGCTCGCATTCGATGATGACCTCGCCTCCACCGTAGTTGCCCGTGGCCATGAGATACGGAATACCCGGCTGCGGCACGGCCGCGAAGTCCCTGGGGATCGAGGTCGGATTCCAGGCCCGGGATCGCGAACCGGCCGTTGGCGTCGGTGGACAACGGATAGGTGCCGGTTTTCAGTCCATTCAGCGCGGCGCCTCCCGGACCGACCCACATTCCGAGGATCGGCCGTTTCGTCTCGCGGTCCCGCACGAGGCCGCGGACCGTCAACCCCTGCTTGAGCTGCATCGTGAAGAGCGCTCCGTGCAGAATCCCGGTCGGCTTGCCGTTCGCGTCTGGCCGGGTGTCGACATCGTGGGCGTAGCGGGTCATCACGGCGAGGCTCGTGTCCGCCACCCCCGGCCCGCTGACCTCGAGGAATGCGATCCGGTCTCGGCCCAGGCCGATCAGACGGAAGCGTCCGTCGGCTCCGGTCGTCGCCTCGGCGGCGACTCCTGGCAGGATGCCGACTCGGTTCTCGCTTCGCTGATGGTCGCCCATGGCGAAGATCGACGCCTTTTCTCGCGCTCGAGATGCGCGTCGAGGTCGTAGTCCCGGGGAATATGCAGACTCGAGAGCCGGACCCGCGCACCGGCGAGCGGACGGCCGTCGGGGTCGAGCAGCCGGCCCTGGACCGTCGTGTTGTCGCGCGCCAGCCGGAGCGTAATCGCTGCTCCCTTCTCCGGGTCCGAGTGCGAACGGAACGACGAGCGCGTCTGCCCCCAGATCGTCACCCAGTCGGGGGCCAATCCGTCGGCCTTGGCGATCAGCACGCTTTGCCGTCGCGAGGGCAAGCCGTCGATGTCGGTGAACGTCATGTCGGCCGCCTCGAACGCGAACCGGCCATCGGCGCCCGTCTCGGCCCGGACCGGCCCGGGTTCCTTCACGCCGGGCCGATCGGGTACGACGTAGATCCGTGCACGGGCGAGCGGCTGGCCATCGGGTCCGACGACCCGCCCCGAGAAGTGGCCGGCCTGCCCGGGATCGTCGGGATCGGGCACGCCGGCAGGATGGGCCGTCGTCTGGGTTCTTGCGCCCGCGACTTTCGTCACCTGTCCGTTCGCCGCCAGCGCCGCGGCAACCCCCGCGCCCTGTCGCCGACTGCGGTCGCGTCGTCGCCACGATGGATCCCGCGACGAGGAATGCGAGCAGCATTGCCCTGTTACGCAGTCGGCCGCATCGCGTGATCCGGTCCTGATCCGGGTCGAGTGGCCCGCCGAACCGCTGCTCCCACTCGTCCGCGCTGCCTGGCAGCCGGCGATCGATGGCAGTCATGTTCTCCCTTCCTCCCATCGGATCACCGCATCCAGCCCTCGGTCGTCGATCGTGACGACACTCGTCGGCCATTTCAAGAGTGCTTCGGGCGCCGCGGATGTCCCGCGCCACGGGTCGATGACGATGTCCCTGAGATGCCAAGATTGGTGCGCGGTTCGTGCCTGCCGGCCGCGATTGGAAAGCCTGTTGAATGGCGTCCGGCACGGCGATCGCCGAATCCCCGAGAAAACCAGGGGCGGCGCCGGCTCGATCCCGAGCCGGCGCCGCCTTCTCCATTTCCGACCCGTGCGGGCGAAGCGGGCTCAGCGAGCCGCGTCGTCCCGGCGAGTCAGCCGCGAATCCTGCGTGACGACCCAGGTCTGCGGCGAGCCGCCGGGCGGGGTGAAGGTCAAGCTGGCCGTGAACCCCTCGGGCGTCGTCTTCAGGATCACCGGTTCGGACGACAGGCCGGCCAGCTCGGGAAGCTTCAGGTCGTCGAGGCTCGCGGTCCACCGCTTGTTCTGGCCGTGGAACGCCGCCTGCCCGTGGTAGACCTGCATCAGCCGCTCGCGCACCGGGCCGGCCGGATCCGGCTGATACGCGACCGCGCCGGGCTTGCCGGTCGAGAACTGCACGTAGCCCCAATGTTCGGGCCGGTGCATGTCGATGGCCCACTGCGGCGACCAGACCCAGTTATCCTCGCGGGTGTTGGGTACCTTCCGATACTTGCCGTCGACGACCTCGTGCTGCCACTCCACCCGCGAGAAGTTGACCCGCCACTGGTCGCCGTCGCGCGGAGGACTCGGCCGGTGGCGCGTACTCGGCCAGCACCTTCCAGGGGATGGCGAACTCGACCGACCAGCCCTCGTCCCGGTCGGACGGGTTGTTGAGCGTGCCGTAGACGTGCACGCCCGTCTTCAGGCCCGGGATCTCCCACTCGTTGACCGCCGGCCCGCCGTTGCGGTACGGCTTCCCCAGGAACAGGTCCCACTCGGTATTGAGCGCGTTGATCTCGATCTCGTAATACTGGTGATTGTCGCCGTCGGGGTCGATGAAGATCTCGAAGTCGTTGTCGTGGAAGATGACCGAGTCGTGCTTGGTGAGCGTCCCCCAGACGTGCGGCTCGTCGAGCCGCGCGGCGACGTAAAAGTAGTTGTCATCCCAGAGCATTTTCGCCCGCGTGCGGAATCGCGGCCTGGGCCGCACATCCCCCTCGATATCGAGGAACTCATCCGTCCAGGCGGCCTTCTCCCAGTCCGCGATCGTCGAGCTTGCCGTCGACCTGGATCGGCCGATCAGCCCGGAAACACACATATCCTTTGGGCGGCGGATTGGCGGGGGATTTCGGCCTGGGGACCGGCGGCGCGAACCCGGTCGCCAGCGCCGTCACGACCGCGAGCAGCAGTAGCACCGCCCAGCCACCACCCGCGAGAACCGCAACCCGCCCGCAATTCACTACCCCCCCGCACCCGATCGATTCCGTGTCTTTCGCGCATCGCGTGGTCAGGTCTTCCATCGGCATTGCATTTCCTTATGTCTGTCAGGGAACCGCCCCGGTACGGTCGCGAGGGCGGCCGTTCGCCACCGGCTTCGTGGTCGTCGTTTCACCCGCTCGACCACCGTTTACTTTTTCTTGGAGAGGTCGACCGGCTTGAGGATGTCGGCCAGCAGGTCCGGCTTCGTGAAGTCGCGGACGACCTCGAGGTACCGAGGCCCGTCGGCGTAGTCGAGCACGACTGTGCGGAAGTGGTCGCCCTCGATCAGCAGGAACTCGATCTTCTTGCGGTTGACGCTCTCGACGAGCGCGTCGTGCAGCCGCCCCGCGCTGAAGACCCGGCTGTTGACGCCGATGACCTTCATCCCCGGGCCCAGACCTGCCTTGTCGCCGACCATGCCGGGGATGACGTCGGTGATCTTGCCCTCGCCGTCGAAGTTGAGCCCGAGCGAGTCGCGGGCCGACGCCCCGCCGAACCCGCCGCGCCGCGAGATCCGGCCCGCGCCGAAGCCCGGGGTTCGATTGGAGTAGTTGACCTTGTAGCCGATCCGCGGCAGCACCTCGAGCGGCAGCGACTCGAGCGGCCGCTCGGTCCGCGACTTGAGGAAGCCCTCCCAGTCATAATCGCAGACTTCCTTGAGGTCCTTGACCACGTCGGCCAGCTCGTAGCCGACGACGTGCGACGGCGTTGACCCCATGCCCAGGAACTTGCGGCAGAAGTCGTCGAGGCTGCGCTGCGCCCTTGGTCTTCTCGCGGATGATGGCGTCCACCTCGAGCCAGACCAGGGCACCCTCGAAGTAATAGTCCTGCGAGCGCCGAAGCTCGTTCCAGTTCGGGCTGCCGTCGCGCAGCAGGTACGACGCGATCGCGGTATCCTCGAGCGACCGCCAGCGCCGGCCTTCCTGATGGGCCAGGTTGCCGATCGACCCCGCGAGCATGGCCCGATACTCGGCCTGGCTGATCATGCCCGAGCGCACCATCAGCACCTCGCCGAGGTACTCGGTCAGCCCCTCGTAGACCCACAGCAGCGATGTCTTCTGCGGCGTGTGGAAGTTGGGCGTGCACATCCCCGCCGGCCGGCGGAACTTGCCGCACCACGAGTGGACGTATTCGTGAGGCAGCAGGTTGGCCACCCACCCGCGCAGCCGGCTGGCGTCGGTCAGGTCACCCTCGTGCACGCCGTTGATGCTGCATTCCAGGTGCTCGAGGCCCAGGTAGCCCAGGTCGTCGCTGCACGTCACCAGGAAGTGGAACGAGGGATAATGGCAGGTGCCGAACAGCGCCCCGGCCTGCTGCACCACCCGCGAGTAGATCGCTACGACGTTCGGGTTGATCTCGATGCGCCGAGGGCGACTCGGAAGCCAGGTGCAGGAACGCCGGTGGATAGCCGAGCGTGCGAGCGGGATCTCCTTGACGTTCTCGCCGCCGATCACCGGGTTGTCGCACAGCTCGGTCAGCGAGACGGTCCGGAACCGCACCGGCTCGCGGCCGGCCGGGGCGTCGGCCGGGGAACCGGGCTCGGGCTTGAGCGCACAGGCCAGCCGCCAGCCGGTCGGCAGCCGCAGGCTGGCGGCGACTCGCGTGTCGTCGGCCGTCGGCCCCTCGGGATACATCAGGCAGGTCGCCCAGTTGAGGATGCCGACCGAGGCGTTGCCATAGGTCAGGTATCCCGATGCGCTCTCGGCGGCCATGTTGCAGATCATGTCGAGCTTCACCACGACCGAGTTCGACGCCCGGCGGCACCTGGCACTCGACGCGGTAGACGTCGGTCTCGTCGCGCCGCCAGGTGACGGGCTTGCCGTCCTTCGTCTCGATCCGCAGGCCGGCCACGTCGCGCACCGGGCCGCACGGGGCGTGCGTGCCGGGCACCCACTTGGGATACCAGAGCGCCAGCTTGCCCGGCTTGCACGGCACCTCGATCCGCGAATGCACCAGGTGGCGGGGCAGCTCGCGGGCGTCGACCTCGAGCTTCAGCGTCGGTCCCTCACCCGCATCGGCGGCCCGTATCCCGCCCAGCATCCCGAGCCATCCGAGCCCGAAAAACAACCATCGACGCGCCCGGTCCGCCATGTTCCTGCACCCTCCACCGGCGGGATCGCATTCGGACGTCGATCCCGCTGACCAAGAACGATCAGGCTGGACAGCCTGTCGTACGAGAATCTCCCCGGCCCGCGGTCTATCGTAGAAAGACCCAGGGTCCTCAGCAATCGGGCGGCGGACGCAGAATCGGCCGGCGTGCCGAAGGGGCCGTTGCTTCCGCAGCGGGGACCGCCGATGATGATCGGACGAAATCGTGTCCGACCTGTCCGGATCGGCCATCGACGGCCGTCCGACTCGCCCACCCCTGTTGTCCGAGGGTTCCGAAAAGTGCGCCTCTGCTTGCTCGCAATGGTCATACTCTCCGGCCCTGGTGCCGCCCTGATCGCGCCGGCCGCGGGTCTCGCCGGCGACCTCGAGGCGGCCGACGACCCGACGACGCTGCCGCTGCGGGTCGGGATCGTCGGCCTGGATACCTCGCATGTCGTCGCCTTCACGCAGCTCTTGAACGCCGAGAAGCCGAAGCCCGCGCTGGCCGGCGTCCGCGTGGTGGCCGCCTATCCCGGCGGCAGCCCGGACATCCCATCGAGCCGCGACCGCGTCGCCGGCTACACCCGCGAGCTGAAGGAAAAGTACGGCGTCGCCATCGTCGACTCGATCGACGAGCTGCTCACCCAGGTCAACGTCGTCCTGCTCGAGAGCGTCGACGGCCGCCCGCACCTCGAGCAGGCGCGGCCGCTGTTCCGGGCGCACAAGCCGGTCTTCATCGACAAGCCGGTCGCCGGCTCGCTGGCCGACGCGGTCGCGATCTTCGACCTGGCCCGCGAGACGAATACGCCCTGCTTCTCCAGCTCGTCGCTGCGGTTCAGCCCCGGCATCGCGGCGCTGGCGCACGACCCCAAGGCTCGGCGAGATCGTCGGCTGCGCCACCTTCGGCCCCTGCGAGCTCGAGCCGCACCATCCCGACCTGTTCTGGTACGGCATGCACGGCGTCGAGAGCCTGTACACGATCATGGGAACCGGCTGCGAGACCGGTCGCCCGGACCCACACCGACGGGCACCGACCTGGTCGTCGGCGTCTGGAAGGATGGCCGGATCGGCACCTTCCGCGGCAACCGCAGGGCACCCGCAAAGTACGGCGGCACCGTCTTCGGCACCAAGGGCATCGCCCCGGTGGGCGACTACGGCGGCTACGAGCCGCTGGTCGTCGAGATCGTCAAGTTCTTCAAGACCGGCAAGCCCCCGGTGTCGGCCGAGGAAACGATCGAGATCTTCGCCTTCATGGAGGCCGCCGACGAGAGCAAGCGCCAGGGAGGCCGGCCCGTGACGATCGAGTCCGTGCTGGCCAGGGCCCGCCAGGCCGCCGCGAAGGCCGCACCCGGGGCGAAGAATCCATGAGCAAGACCATCGAGCGCGACAATGATGACGAACTTGCATGGGCCTCCGCCGCCGCCGGGAATCCCGAGCGAGCCGACGACGGTCCGCTACGCGGTGCTCGCCTTCCTGGCGGCGATGACGTTCGTCCTCTACCTCGACCGCAACTGCATCGGCCAGGCGGCGACCCAGATCCAGCGGGACCTGAAGCTCTCGAAGTGGGACTGGTCGATCGTCCTGAATGCCTTTGCCCTCTCGTACGCCCTCTTCG
Organism: uncultured Planctomycetota bacterium; assembly: GCA_963771445.1. Lineage (GTDB taxonomy): Bacteria > Planctomycetota > Planctomycetia > Isosphaerales > Isosphaeraceae > JAKAUH01. The sequence continues at coordinate 1,651,892 of CAVYTQ010000014.1, forward strand.
AGATCCCGGCCGGCCGGTGGGGCGATCGATTCGGCTCGCGCGGGGTCCTCACGCGGATCGTGGTCTGGTGGTCGATCTTCACGGCCCTCACCGGCGCGGCCTGGCGGCTTCGCGATGCTGGTCGCAATTCGCTTCCTCTTCGGCGCCGGCGAGGCCGGCGCGCTGCCGAACGCAGCGCGGGTGCTGCGCGAGTGGTATCCCGACAGTTCACGGGCGCGGGCCCAGGGAATCGTCAGCGCCGCCATGTTGCTGGGAGGGGCCGCGGCACCGATGGCCACGCAACCGCTGCTGGATCTCATCGGCTGGCGCTGGACGTTCGTCATCTTTGCCCTCTCCGGTGTGGCGTGGGCGTTGGCGTTCTACTGCTGGTTCCGGGACGACCCGGCCGCTGCACCCCTGGACCAACGACGCCGAGCGCCGGCTGATCCGGGGGACGGCGAAGCCGGACGACGGCGAAACGATGGCGCATGGGCCGATCCCCTGGCGGGCGGTCGCTGTCTCGCCGAACATCTGGCTCCTGAGCGCGCTGATTGCCCTGTCGTCGGGGATGTACGAGCTGTATTCGCAGTGGTATCCCTCGTACCTCGAGCTGGCGCGGGGGGCCTCCGGAGACGTGAAGAAGACGCTCTCCAGCCTGGTGCTGGGGGCGGGAGCGGTCGCCACGATCTTCGGCGGCTGGCTGTCGGACTGGCTCGTCCGACGGACGGGCAGCCACCGATGGGGCCGCACGGCCCAGGCCGTCGTCGGCTACGCGATCGCCGCGGCCGGGATCTTCGCCAGCGTGCGGATCGACTCGACTGCGGGGGCCGCGTACTGCGTGATGATCGAGCGCGTTCGGCGTGCAGCTCGCCCTGCCGTGCTGGTGGGCCTCGGCCACGCGAATCAGCGGCCATCACGTCGGGGCGCTGTTCGGCCTCATGAACATGTTCGGCTCGGTCGGCCGGATCGCCGCCGACTCGTGGGTCGGCTACCTCGTCGACTCGCGCGAGAAGCACGGTTTCACCGGCCGCGCCCAGTGGGACCCGGCTTTCTACAGCTTCGCCATTGCTGCCCTGGTCGGTATGGTACTCTGGAGCTTGGTCAACCCGCGACAGGTGGTCGAAAAGGATGGTCAGGAAACACCGGCCTCTCCCCCGTAGGCCGAACAGGTTCCCAGGCCTCCGCGAGAGGAGGATTCGATGATCCGCGGCCTGGCCCGGCTGCTCCTTACCGTCGTCCTGGCGTTGAACCTCACCGCAAGACCAGGCCAGCCCCAGGACACCCCACGTACCGACTCCAATCGGCTCGACATCCACGGCGATCCGCTCCCCCTCGGCGCCGTCGCCAGGATGGGGACCAGCCGGTTCAACCCCGGCAATTTCCTCGTCGGCGTCGCGTACACCGACGACGGCAAGGGGCTGATCTCCTTCGGCGACAGCCATGCCCGGATCTGGGACGCCCACGACGGCCGGCTCGTCCGCACCATCATCCCCGACGGTGCGGGAGGCGCGCGTGAATTTGCCCTCACGGCCGATGGCAAGCGCATGCTGACTGTTGAAAGAAGCCCCGACGCCCACTACCGGATCTGGGACTTCGACACGGGACGCGAGCTGTGCAAGGTGCCGGTCCCGGACCCGAAGCCCTATCTCTGGGCCACGGCGTATTCGCCGGATGGACGGTTCGTGGCGAGCCTCGCCTACGGGCGGTTCATCCAGCTCCGCGACGGGCAGACGCTCGCCGAGCTCCGTCGCGTCGAGGTCGGCCGCGAGGTCCCGAGTCGGATCGTCTTCTCGCCCGACGGCAATGAGCTGCTGGGCACGATCGAGCAGGCGGGGCCCGGTGCCCACTTTGCTCGCCTGCCCGGCGGCGGTCAGCCTCAGGGCCCGGCGGGACCGCTTCCCCGCCCGGCCGACGCTCCGGCCGAAACGTCGTCCATCCGCTTCTGGAACGTGGCAACGGGAGCCGTGGCGCGGGATATCCGATTCGACGGGTGCCACCTCACCGGCCTGGCCTTCTCGCCGTCCGGCCGTCGGCTCGTCGCGGCAGGCTGCGACTCTACCATCCGACTTCTGGACCCGCGGACCGGCCGCGAGCTTTCGCGGATGAACGTCAACGGCCCGCCGCAAGGTCCACTTGCCTTCACCCCTGACGAGTCGATCCTGGCCTCCGGCGACTTCAATACCAATGCCCCCACCAATCAGCCCGCCGGAATCCACCTCTTCGACCTGTCGAAAAAGGCCGAGGTCCGCCGGTTCGCCGCTCATCCATTCATCGTCAGGGAGCTCGCGTTCTCGCCCGATGGCAGGACCCTGGCCTCGGTCGGTCACGAGAGGCTCATCCGCCGCTGGGAGACCGCGACCGGTCGGCCTCTCGATCCCGGGGCGGGCTCATCGGCCAGCCTGACCTGCCTGGTCGTCACGCCGGATGGCCTCCGTATCATCACCGGAGGGATGGACAGCAGGCTCCGCGAGTGGGACGCCGCCAGCGGCCGCGAGCTGGCCGTGATCGGCCAGCATCCCTCCCTGGCCTACGACCTGGCCATCTCGCCCGACGGACGCTCGCTCCTGTCCGGCGATGTTCGCGCGAGCCTGTATCTCTGGGACCTGGCCGACCGTGGCCGCCCCGCGCGGGCGCTCGAGCCCAATCGCGGCAGCCGGGGCAGGGGACTGGCATTCTCGCCCGACGGGCTGATCGCGACCGCCGGTGGCAAATTGTTCGAGGTGGCCACGCGCGACGAGCTCGGCGCACTGCTAGACGAGGACGGCAAGCCGTTCCGCCCCTGGGCGTCGGCCGCATTCACCCCCGACAGCTCGGGCCTGGTCGCGACGAATGGCAGCGTGATCTGGCTCTGGAAGACATCCGGTGGCAGGCCCGTCCGAAAGATCGCCGCGCCCGGCTACCAGATCAACACTCTCGCTCTCTCGCCCGACGGCCGGTTCCTCGCCGTCGGGGTCAACGACGCGGTTCGCCTCTGGCACATCCCGACCGCACGCGAGATCGCGACCCGGATGCAAAACGACGATCCGAATGTCACGGCATCTTTCTCGCCCGATGGACGGCTGATCGTCTCGGGCTGCGGCCAGGACACAGGATCCGCCGATCCATCGGTCCGGGTACGCGAGATGGCCAGCGGCCAGGAGGTGCGCCGATTTCTGGGCCACCGCGCGGGGGTCTACTCGGTCGCCTTCTTCCCCGACAGCCGCCGCATCGCCAGTGCCAGCGCGGACGCCACGGCGCTCGTCTGGGACCTCTCCCTCGAGGCCGACGGTCCGGTCGCGCCGGACGTCGCGTCGGCTCCCCCCAACCTCGAGCGCGACTGGACAGACCTGGCCGCCGACGCCGCGACGGCCTATCGGGCCATCTGGCGGATGTCGGCCGCACCCGACCGCTCGGCCGCGTTCATGGAGACTCGGCTGCACCCGATCCAGCCCGACGACCCCGACCGCGACACCTCGATCGGCCCCAAAGCCAGGGGCGAGACCCTCCGCCGCCTCCGGGCGATCGCGGTCCTCGAAAAGATCGACACGCCCGCCGCCCGCCGCACCCTGGAACGCCTTGCCACCGGCCTGGAAGGCGGCGCGAGAAACCCGCGACGCCCGCGCGGCGCTGCGGAGGGGACGCTCGTCACCCGCAAAGAACTAGAGCGAGTCGGGTCGGCATGGCATCCGCCGCACGGGGGCGTAAACCGCCCCCGTTCGATTCAGGCTCAACGTCGTGCAAGGCCGAGGCGAACACCGCATCCACCGCCGCTCCTGACCACCTCATCGGCTCCGGCGGCGAGATTGTTTGCATGCATTTCACGCTCCGCTGCCCCCAAAACCCCCTGTACCCCCCCGGCTCTTCTTTCTCCCCCTACTATCAGGATGTATCAGGTTTGCAAAAACTGAAATGCACCTATCGGCCAGAAGTGGCGTCGGCGTGTCGCAAGTCCCGGAGCCTGAAGCACAAAAAATTTCTGGAACCCTGTCGAAGATTTCCGGCGCGGCGGGCCGTTTTTCGGGGTCGGTTCATATTAGGCCACTTGTTCATGATTAGGCGTGTGGCTCCCACCCCGCCGCGTCCGGGCCCGAAGGTCTCCATTGGCCCGCCCCGTCCGGCGGTTGGATTGGGCCCGGATCGGGACCGGTGCCCCCTGTGGGAGCGCGGGCCGCATGGGTGGCCTGCGGATCCAGGACCGAAGCCCGGATGACCGCCGGTCCGGTCCAATCCGATGGCATCAGCCGGATCGGTCCGCTCCGCTCCGGGGCGGGGCGTCGGCCCGGCGCCGTGAGCCAAACAACCGTTCGGCGCCTGGCCGCCCCTCACGACTGGAAGTCCGACCCACGGACGGCCTCGCCGGTTCCACGGTCCACCACGCCGAAATGACGACGGAAAACGGGCTCGGCTCGCACCCTGCGACAGCTCGCGAGAATCGACGGGGACGGCCGCGATTGTGCCAGAACGGGTAAGCCCGCTCAGTTGATGTTCTTGTCGATCTGGCTCTGGGCGCCCGTGTAATTCCTCAGCCCGTACATGACCAGGATGACCTTTCCTGACCCGAGGGTCCCGGGGGTCGGATGGGCATCCGGAATGTACTGGAACTTCGCCACACCGATCCCCAGGTTCCAGTTGTTCACGCTCGTCGGAGGAAGTCCCTGGCTGAGCGGACTGACGGGGACGCCCTGGGCGTTGAAGTAATTCGCGGGGAAGTTGGAGTAGCCCGGCAGCGCACCGCCGGTCTCGGCGAAGGGGCCCGAACTGGACGAGTTCGCGTCCGAGAGCCAGTTGAGCTGCGTGGGCAGGCCGTTGACCTCGGTCCCCTTGGGTCCGGCGAAGTCGAGGTTGAGCTCGGCGGAATTCTGGAGGAAATTCTCGGGGATGAAGCCGATGTTCCCGTAGATCGTCTGATCGGGGGCGGTGCTCGCGGGGATCGTGATCACGAGCTGAAAATGCATTCGCCGCGACTGATTGCTCGTGCCGGGCTTGCCGTAGGCGTGAATGGTGAGCGACTGGTTGCTGAACTGGCCCGGGCCCACGGTGTATCGGCCCACCCCCTTGAAGTCGAACGACTCGCGAGCGACCTCGGCCGGGGTGGGCTGGGGAGTGCCGGGCGGATAGAGGATCGGGACGAACTGCTGGACATCCGGCGCGGGATAGTGACGCCCCGGCAGGGCCGGGCCGAGCGGGTGCGAGGCGGGCAGGTCCCGAGACTCGAGCGCCTCGAGGCAAGGGCGGATTCGACCGTGGCGATCGCGAGGGCCGTTCGGTTTCATCGGACTGAGACTCCGCCCTGGTCGATTCCGTGCAACGAGCCGGGCGTCCCGTGCCCCGGCACTCGCGGATCACCGGCTCGCCCTAGGAAATCAGCTTCGAGACACCGCTGACGATCTGGCTCGTCCGGATCAGGCCCTGGAACGTGATGACGACCTGGCCGGAGCCGCGAGTCCCCGGCTGCGGATGCGGGTCGGGCGTCCAGTGGAACTGGACGATGCCCGCCCCCTGCGTGTAGCCGGAGCCCGGCACAATCCCGCCCGGCGCCGCATAGGGGCCGCTGCTGGTGTTGGCGTCGTAGGCCCAGCTCAGTTGATCCGGCAGCGCACCGGGGGAAGAGCCGGGCCCCGGCGTGCCGTTGAGGTCGAGCACCAGCATGCTGCCCGACTGGAGATAGTTCTGGCCGAACAGCGAGGCGAAGCCCGTGACCTGGTTGGCGTACGGATTACCCGGCGTCGGGGTGGCAGCCGGATCGGCCGGCGGGAAGATCGCGACGTCGAACTTCCCCCGGAAGAACTGGTTCGAGCCGCCCGCGGTTCCCCACAGGTGGATCGTACTGGCCCGATCCGAGAATCGCGGGGCTCCGATGGTGTACTTCCCGGTCCACCGCGCCGTGAAGGTCTCGCGGCGGAGCTCGGCGGGCGTCGGCGTCCCCTGCGGGCTCGAGGCCGGGTACAGGATCGAGGCCAACTGCTTCAGGAGGGCGGGATTCAGGTACGCACCGGGCGACTGATGACCAATCAGCCCATTCGGCGACTGGGGCTGGGCCCCGACGGCGCCAGATGATGGGCCCTGGCATACAACGCGGCATCGGGCGAGGCCGACGACAGCAGCTCGCGGGGCTCGAGCCCGTCGATCGTCGGTCGGTGCTGGCGACGGCCCGGGAGGCGGCGCCGGGGGTTGCTCGGTCGCATCGGCTCGATCCTCCCTAGTTGATCCCCTTGTACAGCGGGTTGGTCACCCCCGTGAGGTTGAGCAACCCCTGCACACGCACGATCACCGTGCCCGACTGCCTCGCCCCCGCCCGCAGGTGATTCGTCGGGATGTACTGGATGTCCATCACGCCGCCGCCCTGGGTCGAGACGGCCCCACCCGACCCGCCCACGATCTGGCTCGACTCGCCGGCCGGCGTCACCACGGTGTAATACGGGACCGAGTACAGCCCGCCCGTGACGCCGCCCGGATCGAGGGTGAACTGGAGATGCGAAGGCAGCCCATGGTTGAGCATGCTGGGGTCGCCGCTCGAGACGCCGGGCAGATTCGTGACGTCGGCGAAGAACGAGCTGCCCGACTGGAGCGCATCGGCCGGGAACATGCTCAGCAACCCGGCGACCTGGCCGGCCATCGGGTCATTGGTGGTCGGCGAGGCCGACGGGTCGGCGGGCGGCAGCAACAGGACCTCGGCCCGGGCATTGAGCGACTGGTTGGACGTCACGTCGCGGCGGTGGCTGTAGATATGGATGGTGGACGACTGGTCCGAGAACCGAGGCGCGCCGACGTAGTAATGCCCGACGAACTCCATCCAGAACGTCTCGCGTTGGATTTCCGCGGCGCTTGGCTGCGGCACCGAGTAGGTCCCCGGCGGATAGGTCACGCCGCCGATCGTGGTCGTCGAGGTCGTGGTGATCGGGGCGTAGAGCGTCGCCGCGACCTGGTTCAGGACCGTCTGGCTGACCCACGCGGGCGACTTGCCGGTCGAGCCCGTCGCAGCCTGTGACAGCGCCAGCGCAGCCGTCCCGGCCGGTTGGAGGGTCGTCGGCACCTCGCGACGCTCGAGGCCCTCGAGCCGCGGCCGGCATCGCCTCGATCGTTGGTCCCTGTTCATGGCAGGATCCGTTCGCCGACGGCGGTATTGAGGTCAAGGATCGCGCGACGATGCCGGACCAGCGCATCGCGGTACTGCTTCACGACCTCGTTGTAGGCGAGCTGAGCTTGCAGGTAGTCGAGTACGCTGGTTTCGCCCTTGGTGTAGAGCGTCCGGGCATTCAGGAGCATCTGCTGATTGGCCGGGAGGATCTCGTTGCGGAACTCCCGCACGCTCAGGAGGCTCTGGTCCAGCTCCTGGGTGGCGTCGAGCACGTCGCTGATGACGGTCCGCTGGAGGCTGGCCGCCTGCGTGCTCGTCTGGTTCATGTTGATCTTGGCCCGGGTAATGTTCCCCTGATTGCGGTTGTACAGCGGCATGGTGGCCGTGATGCCCAGGGTCCACGAGTACGAGCTCGGGACGCCCAGGTAGGTGTTGTTCTGGTAGGTGTACGGCTGGATAGAGCACGAAGACGTCGGGGTAGGCGTTGGCCTTGGCGAGCTGGATATCGGCCTCGGACCGGCGGATGCCGAGCCGGAACGCGATCAGATCCGGCCGGATGCCCAGGGCGCCGCTGGATCAGGTCCTCGCGAGCCAGGGGAGATTGCCGCAGCATCCCGATCGTATCGCGGACCTTGATGTCCCGGACGTTCTCCAGGGGCATGTTCAGCATGAGCGCCAGGGCGCGATTCGCCTTGATCCTGGCCTGCTCCGCCTCGCGGACTTGCAACTCGGCCAGCTCGAGCTTGGCCCGGACCGCCAGCAGCTCGCCCAGCGGGACGTTCTTGGCATTGTAGAGCTGCTGCGTCCTCTCCACGAGCTGATGCATCCCCTTCGCATAGGTCTCGCTGAACTTGACCGTCAGCGCCGCGGCGACCGCGTCGACGTAGACGGTGTACAGGTTGTCGATCTGGTTGCGGACGGCGTCCTGGAGCTGGGCCTCGGTGACCTTCTTCGCCGCCCGGGCCGAGCGGGTCCGTGCGGTCCGCTTGAAGCTGATGTCCAGCGGATAGTTGATGTTGACGTCGCTCTGCGGCGGGCCGCCTGGCCGCAGGAAGGAGAAGTGCCCGTAGGGGATGAGCTGGGTATCGGCGTAGAAGATGGGATTGGCGCGAAGGTTGGCCGTCAGCACGTCCGCCTCGGCCATCGGGACCTCCATCCGATACGCGACCAGGTCGAGGTTCTGCCGGATCAGCGTCTCGATGGCCTCGTCGATCGTCATGCCATCGGACGGACCCTCATACTTCTCGGGCAGGTCGAGGTCGCCGTAAGCCGGTACATTGGCTTCCGGAACCGTCTGGACGGCGAACCGGGACCGGGTCGAGTTCCGGAAGTTCGGAGTACCCGGTGTCGACTGCGAGGCCGCCGGGACGTGGCTGCCCGCCGGCCCGGGCCTGCCGCTGAACGGCGTGATCGACGGCGAGCCATAGTCGGGGAAGTCGGCACCCCCCAGAGGCTGGCCGACCGTGCTTGACCCGCCCGCGGCACCCGGCGGGGCGCCCGCGTCGAACTGGGGCCCCTGGGCCCGCGCGGTCGCGGACGCCAGCAGGACGAGGGCGATCGTCGCCACCAGGCCCCGGGCGATGCGCAGCGCGCGAAGGCTCCCGATTTCAGGGCACATTCCGATCGACCTCCTGTCGTCGGACGAAGCTGGACACCGCGACGATTCCGAACGGGCATCCTGCCCGATCCTCCCGAGTGAGCACGATGGACAGGCTCGTCGGGACGTCTCGTGTCCCTCCGATCCCGTTCACCTGCCATTCGGCCGTCTCGGCACCCTTTGATCTCGTGGCTCGGGATTGAATGATCCCGTAGACGTGTGCAGGGCGAGACCTTAGCCGAACTCGACATCGACGGGAAGGTCATTCCGCCGGGCTCGCCAGCGATTCGCCGAAGACCACCGCGGCCAGGGCCTCGAGGATCAGGTTCGGCTCGACCCGCGCCCCGTCGCCGCAGACCTGGGGCGCAAGAAGTGTGGCATCGCCGCCTGTCCAGACGACCCAGGGATCAGGGCCCAGGTCGGCCTCCTGCCGCCCCAGGATCTCGCGGACGGCTCCCACGATCCCCCAGAAGATCCCGGCTTTGAGCGAATCCACCGTCCCGCGACCCCACGCCGACGGCGTCCGGCTCAGCTCGATGAACGGAAGCTGCGCCGTCATCAGGTTGAGCGCCCGGGCCGTCTGACCCAGCCCCGGCGCGATGGCCCCGCCCTGCCAGACCCCCTCCGGCGTGACACGCTCGACCGTGATCGCCGTGCCGCACATGACGACCAGCCCCGCGCGGCCCGCCGGCATGATCCGCGTGGCTCCTAGCACCGCCAGGGCCCGGTCCGATCCCCCGCTGTCGGCGCCCTCGACATCCTTGGCGAGCGGGACCTCGGCCGCAGAGCGGATCCAGTCCACGCGGTCGATGCCCTCGCCTCGAAGGAAGACCTCGAGACGGTCGGCGACGGGCGGGTTGACGGTCGACACGCCCCACCATGGCTTGCCCGGAAATTCGGCCAGCCATCGGGCCCAGGCGGCCGACCACGCCGACGGGTCATCCAGCGGCAAGGCGATCGTCTCGGCCAGCCGGCCCGACGCGTCGAGCCGGCCCCATTTCAGCCGCGTGTTCCCCAGGTCAGCGGCGACGCGCAACATGGCCTATACGCCCGTGGCCGGGTCAGTGACGGGAATGCCAGCAGGCAGCTCGGGCTCGGCCGGCCCGCCAGCAACGGTCGACGCATGCGGCGGGACGCGCGGCGGCTCTTCCTTCGGCTGACGCAGCTCGCCCAGCGACGCCACGATCCGGTGCAAGAGCTGCGGGATGCCCCGACCGGTCACCGCGGAGATCCCCGGGACCTCACGACCCAGCTCGGTCTCGAGCCGGACCCTCGCCTCCTCGGCACCCGTGACGTCCATCTTGGTCGCGACCAGCAGCTCGGGGCGATCAGCGAGCTTCGGGCTGTACTGAGACAGCTCGTTGCGGATCGTCCGGTAGTTGTGCACCGGGTCCGAGCCGTCGAGCGGCACCGCCTCGACCAGGTGCACCAGCAGGTGGGTCCTCTCGACATGCCGCAGGAACTCGTGGCCCAGCCCGTGACCCTCGGAAGCCCCCTCGATCAGTCCGGGGATATCGGCCACGACGAAGTTCTGGTCCTGGGCGATGACGGTCCCCAGGTTGGGATACTTGGTCGTGAATGGATAGTCGGCGATCTCGGGATGGGCCCGCGAGATCCGGGAGAGCAGCGTGGACTTCCCCGCGTTCGGCAGGCCGATCAGCCCGACGTCGGCGATGACCTTGAGCTCCAGGACGATCCAGCGCTCCTCGCCGGCGAGTCCCCGCTCGACCTGCCGCGGGGCGCGGTTGGTGGACGACTTGAAATGGGTGTTGCCGTGCCCGCCCCGGCCGCCGCGAGCCACGATTACGCGGTCGCCGGGCGCCTTCAGGTCGCGGAGCAAAAAGCCCCGGTCGCGGTCGCGGACCAGGGTCCCCTGCGGCACCTCGATCACCATGTCGTCGGCGCCACGGCCGAAGCAGTCCGAGCCCTGGCCGTGCTCGCCCCGCTTGGCCCGCCAGTGTCGCTGGTGCGACAGATGCGCGAGGTTCGTCAGTCCCTCGACGGCGACGACCACGACGTGCCCGCCGTGTCCGCCGTCTCCGCCGTTGGGGCCGCCCCGCGGCGCGTACTTCTCACGGCGAAAGCTCATGCAACCGTCGCCGCCGGAACCCCCGCTTACCATTATGGTCACGCGATCGACGAACATGGAGTTCCACCGCGGGTCAGCACCCGCCGCGACGTCGGCCGCTCGAGGCGGCCCGATCGTGCGTCTGACTCAGCCCTGGGTTGCAGTTGCGGTGACCGGCAGCACGTTGATCCGCCGTCCGCCCCGATCGAAGGTCACGGTCCCCTCGATCAGCGAGAAGATCGTCCAGTCGCGGCCGACACCGACGTTCCGGCCTGGCTGCCACCGCGTGCCGTTCTGGCGGCAAAGAATGCTGCCCGGCTTGGCCATCTGGCCGCCGTACAGCTTGATGCCCAGCATCTTGGGATTCGAGTCGCGGCCGTTGCGGCTCGACCCCTGTCCTTTCTTGTGAGCCATGGATCCAGATCCCGATCTTCGAAAAAGGGCACATCGCAAGGCTGCTCGCGTCCCGTCCTCCATCGAGGTTGGTCGCGCCGGCCCGAGATGATTGTCAATTCGTGTCTCTTAGAGGAGGATAGCGGAACTTCGAGAGGCGCGGCAAGAGCGGTTCCCCCGGCGGATCCGCGCCGGCGGGCACGTCGGCCGCCTCAATGAGCCTCACAACAAGGGTGATCGACATGGATGCGCCCAGGGCCGTCGTGCTCCTGAGCGGCGGGTTGGACAGCGCCACCGCGCTGGCCGAGGCGAAGGCCGCAGGCTTCGAGCCGTTCGCCCTCACGATCCACTATGGCCAGCGCCACGCCGTCGAGGTCGAGTCCGCACGGCGGGTTGCTCGTTCCTTCAAGGTGGCACGCCACCTGGAAATGGAGATCGACCTCCGCGGCTTCGGCGGGAGCGCCCTCACCGCCGAAATCGAGGTCCCCAAGGACCGCTCCGACGACGCCATCGCCCACGGCATCCCCATGACCTATGTCCCGGCCCGGAATACTGTGTTCCTGTCGCTCGCCCTGGCCTGGGCCGAAACACTGGGAGCGTTTGACATCTTCCTTGGAGTGAACTGCGTCGACTATTCGGGCTACCCGGATTGTCGTCCTGAGTTCCTGCGGGCTTTTGAGAATCTGGCCAATCTGGCCACGCGGGCGGGCGTTGAGGGGACCGGGCGCTTTCGCATCCACGCACCGCTGTTGATGCTGGACAAGCCGCAGATCATCCGACGCGGGCTCGAGCTGGGCGTGGACTACTCGCTGACGCATAGCTGCTACGACCCGACGCCCGAAGGCGTCTCATGCGGCCGTTGCGACTCGTGCCGGATTCGCCGCGCGGCGTTCGATCGGCTCGGCCTGGCCGACCCGATCGCGTACGCCACGCCGGAGTGAATGACGGAGCTGCTGTTCGGCCGATCGGGAGGGATCAGCCGGGCCGGCTCACCAGTAGACCCAGGAATACGGCGGGTCGGCGAGTTCGATCTCGTGCTCGCTGAGGTGGTGCTGGTCGCCGCGGCGGATGAAGTCGATCTTGAGCGTCTTGTACTTGGCGACGGGCTTGCCGCCGCTCTCCGAGGGGAATTCCTTGTAGCCGTCCGACAGGCCGCGAACATAGATGCTGAACCGATCGGACTTGGGGTCCCAGCGGTCCCAGCAGGCAACGCCGAAGACGGCGTCATCGACGTTCTTCTTGGTGCTGGGGGGCAGCATGCCGATGACGTCAACCGCGCCCAGGACCGGGATCGAGGGGTCCTGCCGCCGCTGGATCGCCGCGATGGCCTCGGGCACGACCTCGTCCTCGAACGCGCTGCTGGTTCTCGTTCACCATGATGAACTGGGGGACGAACTTCCGTGGCTGGCCGGTGCGATTCACAACCTTGTAGTAGAGGTAATGGATCTGCCGGCGGCCCTTGCCCGGAATGTCCACGGTGACGATCCGGATCGGATAGAACGAGAAGTCCAGCACCCAGATCCCCTGCTTGTCGCGGGGCTCGAGCGCGGTGCTGACCATCCTCTGGTTATAGGAGGGGCGATCGCGCGGCACCGGAACGGTCTTGAGCTTCTGGTCGAGCTCGAAAGGCGGAACGGCAGGCGGACGGTCCTGGTCTTCGGGCTTGGCGAACTTGTTTGCCTTGCCGTCCTGTGCCGGGGCGGCCCCTTGCTGGGCCGGTTGCGCCATGGACCAGTGGGCGGCCATCATGGTCGCGATCGCCGCCACCGGCAGGATGGCCCATTTCACGTTCAAGGCCGGTCGGTCTGTCCTACCCCGCTGGAAACTGAACACGGGAGATTCTCCCCATGAGTGGGTGAGCGATGGTCGGGCCGATCATCGGATCGGGCATGGTTCGGAAGCGATGTGACGAGCGATCGGTGCTCATTCTATAACTAGCCCGAACCGGAATCTCACGTCAAGGCAGAGTTCTCGTCAGGGCAAGTCTAACCGGTGGGGTGATCTCGCACAAATGATGGACCAGGGATATCGCCCACGGGATCGGATGGTGGTAGGGTTGAAAGCGACGAAACGGATTTTACAATGGGACCTGACGCAAAGATCCTGTGCCTGGGCGGGTTGAGTCGGAGGGACGGCCTTGTTCGATCGATCAAGACTGAGCGTGGCGACCTGGATTGTTGTCGGCCTGCTGGCTTGCGGCAATGCGATCGCGCGGGAGCTTCGAGACGGTCATCCTCAAGGACGGCCAGAAGGTCACGGGCGAGGTGGTCGCCGAGAAGTCAAATGCCCTCTACATCGACCTGGGCTATGACCTGCTGCGGGTTCCCCGCGACCAGGTCCTGCGACGGACGAAGATCGACGAGACCGACTCCGGCCCGCGCGGTCCCGTGCGGACGCTCGAGACGGATTCCTCGGGGTTCTACACGACGGGTATGCTCAAGCCGGCGGGCGTCAAGGACCTCGTCGGCAAGTACGGCGAGGCCGTGATCTCGATCGAGACGCCGTCGGGCAAGGGGTCGGGGTTCATCATCAACAAGGACGGCTACGCCATCACCAACGCCCACGTGATCCAGGGCGAGACGCGGGTCTCGGCGATCCTGTACCTGAACGCGCCCGGCGGCCTGACCCGTCGGCGGATCGAGGACGTCGAGATCGTGGCCCTCAACCCGTTCTTCGACCTGGCCTTGCTCAAGCTCCCGCTCCCGCCCGGGACTGAAACCCAACACGGTGGTGCTGGGTACTGGGGAGGATGTGAATGCGGGAGATGCGGTCTTCGCCGTGGGGAACCCCCTCGGCCTGGAGCGGACGGTCACGCAGGGGATCGTCAGCAATCGGAGCCGGGACATCGAGGGCCAGATCTTCCTCCAGACGGATACGGCGATCAACCCGGGGAACTCGGGCGGTCCACTGTTCAACCAGCGGGGCGAGGTGATCGGCGTCACCAGCCGGGGCGCCCATGCGTCCATGGCCGATAACCTGGGCTTCGCCATCCCGGTGAACTACGTGAAGCAGTTCCTCCACCATCGCGAGGCCTTCTCCTTCGACAAGGCCAACCCCAACAGCGGCTATCGCTACACCGATCCTCCGAGACGGCTGGCGGGGGGCCGGCCCGATGGGCCTGAAGGCCAAGGCGGCGGCCGGTGCCGGATCCTCGCGACCCGCGGCCCCGGACGAGAAGGAAAAGCGCGGCGATCGGTCCGGGGCCGGTCGGTAGCACAGGGACGCCGCTCATAACGAGCGACTCCCCGTCGTCCTCCCCTGCGAGACAGCGGCCGGTCACCGCCGGCCGGCGATCAGGCGCGGTGCCTGAACGAAGATGGACCCCGGCCAAGGGAGTCGGTGGCCAAGACCTTTCCCTGGGCCGGTGAGCCGAGGGTGGCTCGAATGAATGGAGTGCTGTCTGATGGAAACGGCGAAGCGGGCGATGCAACGCATGGCCCTCGTCGGCGGGTTGTGGCTGCTCGGCGTGGCAGGTCTGTCAATCCCGGCGCGGGCTGCCGCGCCGTCGGAGCGCGTCCTGCCCGACTCGACGATCTTCGTGTTCAAGATCAACGATGTGAAGCAGTTCCGCGAGGGGTTCCGGAGCAGCCACTACGGCCAGCTCTGGAACGACCCGTCCATGAAGGACTTCCGGGACGACCTCACCCAGAAGCTCAAGGACGCCACCAAGCCGATGAAGGAGAAGATCGGCTTCGAGCTCGGCGATCTGCTCGAGCTGCCCCAGGGGCCGCTCACGGTCGCTGTGCTGGGCCGCGACGATCCCAAGTTCCCGGTCGGCATCGTCGTGATGGCCGACGCCGGGGCCGAACAAGGATAAGATGTCCGAGCTCCTCAAGAAGCTCGCCAAGCAGGCTGAGGATGCCGGCGCCAAGTCCTCGGAAGAGACCTTCAACGGCCTGAAGCTCCACATCCTCCGCATGCCGACCGACGAGAAGAAGGCGAAGGATGAGAAGGCCGAAAACGGGCCGCCCGATCTGTCGGCCTCGTGGGCCGAGGCCGACGGCACCTTCTACATGAGCGTGGGCACCCCGGGCGGCGGCGTCGAGCTCCTCAAGGACCTGACGGCCCACCGCGAGGGGCGTGACAACTCGCTCGCCAGCAACGAGTTCTTCACAAAGACCCAGGCCAAGATCGAGTCGGCCAAGGCGCAGTCGTCTGGTTCCTCGATATCTCCAAGGTGGTCAAGCTGGTCCTCAAGACCAACGCCAAGGGGAACGAGGGCCAGATCCAGCAGAACGAGGTCCTGATCCAGGAGCTGGGGATCAACGGATTGAAGTCGGTCGGTGGCTCGCTCGCCTTCGGGACCGGCAGCTACGACAGCCTGAGCAAGACCTTCTTCCTGGCCCCCAAGCCGACGCAGGGGGTGCTCAAGATCTTCACGTTCCCCGCGATCCGGCTTCGTCCCGAGGCGTGGGTGCCCGCCAACGTCGCCTCCTACCAGACCTTTAGCTGGGACCTCGACAACGCCTACGACGCCATCAACGAGCTGGTCAACAAGTTCCAGCCGGGCATGCTCAACATCGTCGAGCAGCAGCTCGCCGGCCCCAACGGCGGCGAGCCCCTCAGCTTCCAGAAGGACTTCTTCGGCCCGCTCGGCGATCGGCTCACGCTGATCAGCGACTTCAAGAAGCCCATTAAGGAAGACAGCCAGCGTATGCTGCTGGGCATCGCACTCGAGGACACCAAGGCATTCCAGAATACGCTCAACCGGATCTTCGAGATCACCCAGAGCGCACCCAAGAAGCGGGAGTTCCAGGGCACGACGATCTACGACGTCAACCTGCCCAACATGCCCAATCCCAACGCCGCCGGCGCGCAGCCCTTCAAGGGCAGCATCAGCTTCGCGGTGGCCAAGGACACATTCTTCGTCACGACCGATACCACCCTGCTCGAGCAGGTGCTCCGGCCCGGCAATGCGGCACTCGAGGAGAACGCCGCGTTCCAGAGCCTCCTCAAGGAGATGCCCGAGCGCGTCAGCGGCATGACCTTCGTCCGCCCGGAGGAGTCGGCCCGGCTGTTCTACGACCTGGTCAAGAGCGGCCAGTACGAGAAGGCCGTGCAGCAGATGTTCGGAGCCAACGCCCGGGGACCTCGCGCCGCAGCAGGTCCCGCCGCTCGGCAAGGTCATCGCCAACGAGAAGCTCCCCGAGTTCTCGGCGATCGTCAAGTACCTGACGCTCAGCGGCAGCTACAGCGTCATGGAGGATGATGGCTTCACGATGACCGGGTTCAGCCTCAAGCGCCAGGGCCCCTGAGGCCGCCGTCCGTTCCCGAAGCGGATATTTCACGGAGCCCGGCCTCCGTCCTCCCCCGCCCGACCCGATCGATCGGGTCGGAGGATGGACGGAGGTCCGGGTTCTCGCCGCGCCCTCCCCTCCGTCCGATCCCGACCGCCGCCCCGATCGGGGCGAAACCGCGACAGGAAGGAGGCAGCCATCGACGCACCTCGCGCCATCTCCCTCCGCGGAGTCCGGACCCATAACCTCAAGGGCATCGACGTCGACCTCCCGACGAACCGGCTGATCGCCGTCACGGGGGTCAGCGGTGCGGGCAAGAGCTCGCTGGCCTTCGACACCCTCTACGCCGAGGGTCAGCGCCGGTACGTCGAGACCTTCTCGCCCTATGCCCGCCAGTTCCTCGAGAAGATGGACAAGCCCGACGCGGATCGCGTCGACGGCATCCCGCCGGCCATCGCGGTCCCGCGATCGCGCGGCCGGCTGTCGGGCCGGGGCACCGTCGGCACGATCGCCGAGGTCCACGACGCCTTGCCCTGCTGTTCGCCGGCTCGGCCAGGTCATTTGCCGGCACTGCGGTGCCCGGGTCGCACCCGGCGAACCCGGCGACCGTCTCGGCGGCGATCGACGAGCTGCCGACGGACACCCGCTATGAGATCGCCTTCCCGCTCGACGTCCTCCCCTAGACCGACCGCCAGGCGCTGGCCCGCTCGCTGATCGCCGACGGATTCACGCGAATCGCCGGGGCCGACGGCGGGAGCGTTCGCCTCGACGAACCGGGTGTGAGCCTTCCCGAGACCGGTCCGATCGAGGTCATCGTCAACCGACTCGTCCGCGGCCGCGATCCTGTCGAGCGTCGGCTGGACTCGATCGAGCGGGCCTTCGCCGCCGGCCTCGGCCGATGCCGGATCTCCGATTCGAGGGCCAGGCGTGGACGTTCGTCCGCGGCTGGCGATGCAGCCAATTGCGGCACCGAGCATATCGAGCCGCAGCCGAACCTCTTCCGATTCAGCCGGTCGCTGGGAGCCTGCCCCGTCTGCGAGGGCCTGGGCCAGGTCACCGAGCTCGACCGTGGACCGGATCGTGCCGGACTGCTCGAGGTCGATCCGGCACGGAGCGATCGCGCCGTGGACGACGCCATCGCATCGCCGATACCTGGACGACCTGCTGGCCGCCGCCGAGACGCTCGACATCCCGGTCGATCTGCCGTTCAGCCGCCTGACACCCGAACAGGTCCGCCGCGTCGTCGAGGGCGTGCCAGGCACGTCCTTCGCGGGCCTGCGGGGCTTCATCCGCGACCTCGAGCGCAAGACCTACAAGCTGCAGGTCCGGGTCTTCCTCAACCGCTGGAGGCACTACCGCACCTGCCCGGTTGCGAGGGGGCCCGGCTCCGGCCCGAGGCGCTGGCCGTCCGGGTCGCGGGGCGGAACATCGCCGAGGTCTCGGCGCTGTCGATCCGCGAGTGCGCGGGCCTTCCTGGCGGGCCTGGGTTTCCCGGCAGAACATCCGGTTGCCGGCCGGCTTGATGGGACAGGTCGAGGATCGACTGCGTTACCTCGCCGAGATCGGCCTGGATTACCTGACTCTCGATCGAGCGGCCCGCAGCCTCTCCGTCGGGCGAGCTTCAGCGCGTCGTCCTGACCCGGTCGCTCGGCTCGGGGCTGGTCAACACGCTGTATGTCCTCGACGAGCCGACGGCCGGCCTGCACCCCGTCGAGATCGGCCGCTTGACGACGGTCCTGCACCAGCTTCGCGACCGGGGCAATACGCTGGTGGTTGTCGACCACGATGCTCGACATGATCCGCGCGTCGGATCACGCGGTTGACATCGGCCCGGGTGCTGGCGAGGCGGGCGGCCGGCTACTGTACCAGGGAGCCGACCGCCGGCCTGGCCGCGGTCGAGGGCTCGCCGACCGCCGACTTCCTCGGCGGTCGTCGCCGGCCTTCGATCCCTTCGTCGCGACGGACGGGCATCGGCCGGTCGATCGAGCTGATCGGCGCGGCCGGCGAACAACCTCAAATCCATCGACGTCGCAATCCCGCTCGGAATGCTCTGCCTGGTCACGGGGGTCAGCGGCGCGGGCAAGAGCACGCTGATCGAGGAGACGCTGTTCCCGGCCCTCCGCCAGGCGATCGCGGGAGACCCCGCGGCCGGCTGCCCCTTTACCGGAGTTGCGGGGCGCCGAGGTCCTCGAGGGGGTCGAGTTCCTCGACCAGTCGCCGCTCTCGCGGTCCGGCCGATCGAACCCGGTGACCTATCTGAAGGCGTTCGACGAGATTCGCCAGACTTTCGCCGCGACCCACGACGCCAGGCTGCGGAACTACGACGCCGGCAAGTTCAGCTTCAACATCGAGGGGGGCCGGTGCAATGCCTGTCGGGGCGACGGCTACCTGACCATCGACATGCAGTTCCTCCCGGATGTGCTGGTGCGATGTCCCGAGTGCCGCGGCACGCGGTACCGGGCCGAGGTCCTGGAGATCGCCTATCGCGGCCGGAACATTGCCGAGGTGCTCGACATGACGGCGCGCGAGGCGTTCTCGTTCTTCCGCCACCGCCCGCGCATCCAGGCACGGCTGCGGCCGATGCTCGAGCTGGGGCTGGATTACCTGCGGCTCGGCCAGCCTGCGGCCACGCTCTCCGGCGGCGAGGCGCAGCGGCTCAAGCTGGCCGGCTTCCTCGGTCGGTCGATGGCGGCCCTCCGACGCGCCGGGCGGCCTTCGCACCGAATCTTCCTGCTCGACGAGCCGACCGCCGGTCTGCACCCTGCCGATACCGTCAAGCTGATCGAGGCCCTCGTCGCCCTGGTCGAGCGGGGCAATTCGCTCGTCGTCGTCACCCACAACGTCCCCGTGATGCTCGCGGCCGACTGGATCATCGAGCTCGGCCCGGCGCGCCGGCGACGAGGGCGGCCGGATCGTCGCCGAGGGGCCTCCCGAGCAAATTGCCCAGGCTCCGACCGCCACCGGCGACGTCCTGGCGCGGGCGCTGCGTGAACCTTGAGTGTTTGTCCTTTGTCCTTGGTCCGCTGGTCCCTGGTCAGTGTCGCCGGGCGTGACGGGAGCCTTGCGAGCGAGCGCCCGGCGACGGAACCACGGCACACGCAGGTCCATAGGTCCACCAAAGGACGAAGGACAAAGGACCAAGAACAAAGGACAAGAGGATGAGCAGCGATAAGGGTGGATACAAGGGGCCGCTCGAGAAGGTCGCGCCTTGCCAGTGGCGGATTCCGAAGAGCTACCGGCCCGACATGCGCGTCGACGGCCTCATCTTCGCCGACGACGCGCTGATCGAGCACATCAAGAAGGACCAGGGGCCCGAGCAGGTGGCGAACGTGGCGACGCTCCCCGGCATCCAGGGGGCCAGCCTGGCGATGCCCGACATCCACTGGGGATACGGGTTCTGCATCGGCGGCGTCGCGGCGACCGACCCCGAGGAAGGCGGCGTGATCTCGCCCGGCGGGGTCGGCTACGACATCAACTGCGGCGTCCGGCTGCTGCGGTCGAACCTCGAGTGGAGCGAGGCGAAGGATCGGATCAAGCCGCTCGTCGACCAGCTCTTCCGCGATATCCCGACCGGGGTCGGCCAGAGCGGCAAGTACCTGTTCGACAAGCCCAAGCTGACCCGGCTGATGGAGCAGGGCTCGGCGTACGTCGTCCGCCAGGGCTGGGGGACGGAGCGCGACCTCGAGTACACCGAGGCCGGCGGCCGGCTCGACGGCGCCGATCCGTCGCGGGTCAGCGACCGGGCGATCCAGCGCGGGTATGACCAGTGCGGTACGCTGGGCTCGGGCAACCACTTCCTCGAGGTCCAGGTCGTCGACCGCATCCACGACCCGGTCGCGGCCGGCGTCATGGGCCTGCACGAGGGCCAGATCACCGTGCTGATCCACTCGGGGTCGCGCGGGCTGGGCTACCAGGTCTGCGACGACTTCCTGGGGACGTTCAAGAACGCCCCCAAGCGGTACGGCTTCGACGCTGCCCGACTGGCAGCTCGCGTGTGCCCCGGTGCGGAGCCCGGAGGGGCAGGCGTACCTGGGCGCCATGCGCGCGGCGGCCAATTTCGCCTGGTGCAACCGGCAGCTCCTGACGCACCAGGCGCGCGAGGTCTTCGCGCGGGTGTTCGGCAAGCACGTGCCGAGGATCTGGGGATGGACCTGATCTACGACGTGGCGCACAACATCGCCAAGTTCGAGCAGCACTCGGTCGGCCGGGGCGATCCGAAGCAGGTGTGCGTCCACCGCAAGGGGGCGACCCGCGCCTTCCCGCCCGGCCACCCGGAGATCCCGTCGGCGTACGCGGCGATCGGCCAGCCCGTGATCATCCCCGGCAGCATGGGGACGGCGAGCTGGGTCCTGGTCGGTCAGCCCGGCAGCATGGAGCACTCGTTCGGGACGACCTGCCACGGCGCGGGCCGGATGATGAGCCGCACGGCGGCCGTCAGGCTGGCGGCGGGCCGTCGGATCGACAAGGAGCTCGAGGGCATCGGCATCCTGGCCCGCGCCCGCGGCCACAAGGGCCTCGCCGAGGAACAGCCGGCCGCTTACAAGGACGTCGATCACGTGGTCGACGTGGTCGACAAGGTGGGCATTTCTCGGAAAGTCGCCCGGCTGCGACCGGTGGGCGTCATCAAGGGCTAGGACGCGTATCGCTCGGGTTGCCTACGGCCGCGCCGGAACCGACCGGTCTCTTGTCTTTTGTGGGAGCAGGCTCCTGCCAGCGATCGGTCGGGCCGATGCCGCCCGGATCGGGCCGACCGGATCGGGAGCAGGAGCTCCCTCCTACAAGAAGACCGATCCGGTCCGGGTCGGTCCGGTCCGCTGTTGGAGCCGGCTCCTGCTGGCGATCGGTCCGTCCTGCGGCCTGATCTGCGGTTCGCGGTTCGGCGCGGGTCTCCCCACGCCGCCGCCGGCCCGGATCGACTCCCACGTCGGTCAGGCTTCCGCCTGACGCCGATCCGGTCGGGCGGGCCGGACCGTGCAGGCGGAAGCATGACCGCCATCGGCCCCGACCGACAGCTCTCCTGAGCGGGCGCATTGGGCCGTCTTGAGGCTTTCAGCCTCGTTAATAGCGGCTTCCGAGACTCACGCCAAATCGCGAACAACCGGCCAAATATGAACCGAATCATGGAAACCGCCGCGGCGCCGGAAAACTTTAGGAATTTCCAAATTCTTTTTCTGCTTCTGGCCCAAGGGCTTGCGTCAAGAAAATGCCCCTCATCGCCGATAGGTGCATTTCAGTTTTTGCAAACCTGATACATCCTGATAGTAGGGGGAGAAAGAAGAGCCGAGGGGGTACAGGGGGTTTTGGGGGCCCTGGAATATAAAATGCATGCACGCAATCCCCTTCTTTCCGCTCGTCGAGTGGCTTGCGGGTGGCCTCCGAGTCGATCCGCCGACCCGGGACGGGCGACTGGTGGTCGAGGGGATCGACTCCGGCGAGTCGTCGGATCGCGTGCTTGCGGTTGCAGCGGGCGATGGCGACGAATTCATCGAGGATTTTGTCTCCTCTCATCTTGATGGATGGGCACGACGCTTACGGAGCGTCTCGATGAGTTCGTTCTGAGTCGGCTCGCGGATCTCGGCGTGCAGGCGTCCCTCCGGAGGCCGGTCACATCTCGGTGAGGCGAAAGCAATTCTTTGGTAGCAGAACCGGTGAGTCCATGCGCTCCGAGTTGGTGGCAAGTCATGGCCGAGTGTCATTCCAACACGGAGGGGCTCCGCCTTCCACCAATCTGTCAACTCGCTCGCTGGCGATCTCCGCCGATTTGAGACAATCCCGACCTCCAGCTCCATCGCCACCACCTTGAAGGCGCAGCGGCGGAGCGTAAATCGCGAGGCAGCTCCGGATCTTCGGACATCGCCGGCGAATCGGATGGCGATCCTGGCCGAGCGATTGGTCAACTCGCGGCTCGAGCCCCAGCGCCCGCGCTGCTAGGCGGCCGAGCTGCGAGAACGCGTGCGGGCCGTGCTGCGAATCGCTCGAGCCGCACGATCGCGAGGTCCTGGTGCTGCGCACCTCGAGCAGCTTGCACGACGAAGGAGATCGCCGCGGTGCTAGGACATCAGCGAAGGCGGCGGTGCAAGACTCGGCACCGGCGGGCCCTCGAGCGGCTCCGGCGCCGGCTGGAATGAACAGCCCGATTAGAGTGGAGCGAGAACCCACCGACGATAAGCCGTGGAATTCGGTGGGTTGCACCCACCTGCGGAAGGCGACGACGATGTCCGTCTCGACGAGCAACCAGCGATCGCTAACCAGCGGATCCGACCCGATCCTCGACGACGATGATCGAGGAGATTGCCGAACCGGCTCCAGGCGGGCGAGCCGGTGGATACGGCGCGGTGATCCTGGCCGAGTATCCGGATCGGGCCGACTCGGATGCCGTCGGCTGCTGCCGGCAATGGAGGTCATGGCCCAGTTCGGAGTCGTCGAACCAGCCGGCTGGCGGCTCGAGCGTGTCGCCGGGATGGTTGAGTCCCCCACGAACGAGCTGGGCACGCTGGGCGATTTCCGGATCCTCCGCGAGGTCGGCCGCGGCGGCATGGGGGATCGTCTACGAGGCCGAGCAGATGTCGCTCGGCCGACGGGTCGCGCTGCAAGGTCCTGCCGTTCGCCGGGGCGATGGACACGCACCAGCTCCGGCGGTTCCGCACCGAGGCCCAGGCCGCCGCGCAATTGCACCACACCCACATCGTGCCGGTGTTCTGGATCGGCAGCGAGCAGGGCGTGCACTATTTCGCGATGCAGTTCATCGAGGGCCGCACCCTGGCCGACGTCATCCGCGAGCTCCGGCAGCTCGAGGACAAGGAACGCCGAGACGATACGGTCGGGGCGGACAGTGCCCAGGACGACCCCGCCGCCTGGACCCTGGCATCCGGGTTGACCCAGGATTCCCCGCCCCCGTTGATGCCGAAGCATGTCCCCACGCCGGACGCGGCCCCGCGTCCGGCGGACGGATCGACGCTCGCGCCGCTATCGACGTCCTCGACGCGGAATCGGGCCTACTTCCGCAACGTGGCCCGGCTTGGGATGGAGGCGGCCGAGGCGCTCGAGCATGCGCACCAGGAAGGGATCGTGCACCGCGACGTGAAGCCGGCCAACCTGATGGTCGATGCCAGAGGGCACCTCTGGGTCACCGATTTCGGCCTGGCCCGGCTGCAGAATGACAGCGGCCTGACCGTCACCGGCGACCTGCTCGGCACCCTGCGCTACATGAGCCCGGAGCAGGCCATGGGGAAGCCGGGTTACCTGGACCACCGCACCGACATCTATTCGCTGGGCGCGACGCTCTACGAATTGCTGACCCTGGGACCGGCCTTCGCCACCCGGGATCGCGGGTCCCTGCTGCGGAGGATCGCCGAGGAGGAGCCGCGGGCACCGCGGCGGCTCGACGAGTCGATCCCTCGCGAGCTTGAGACGATCGTCCTGAAGTCGATGGCCAAGGAGCCGGCCGCCCGGTACCAGACGGCACGCGACCTGGCCGACGACCTGAAACGGTTCCTGGAACACAAGCCGATCCAGGCCAGGCGGCCGACTCTCCGTGACCGGGCGCTGAAGCTCTGCCGACGGCACGCGGGGCTGGTCGCCGCCGCGGTCGTGATGCTGCTCCTGGCGGTGGGCGGGCTGACCGCGGGCCTGGTCCTGATCGGCCGCGAGCGGGACGCGACCCGAGCCGCCCTTGCTCGCGCGATCGAGCAGGAGATGCTCGCAATACGCCATGCCGAGGAGTCGCAGGCCCAGGCGCTCCGGGCGGCCGAGAATCACGGCTGGTTCATCCAGGGGATGACCGAGCCCCTCAAGCGGATGGCGAACCCGGACCTCGCCCGTAACCCCGACTACGCCGCGATGCGCCGCGAGGTCATCACCGAGGCGATCCGGGGTTACGAGATGTCGCTCGGGATGCGAGCGGGGTCCTCGCCGAGACCGGACGAGGCGGTCGACACCTTGATCCACAGCGCGTTGCTCCACACGGTGGCCGATGAACACGCGATGGCCCAGGACGCGTATCGCCGGGCCATCCAAATCGCCGAGACGTTGCACGACGACAAGCCCGGCGCGATGACCTGGTTCGCCGTCGGCCAGACGCACAGCCACCTCGCGATGGAGCTCTGGGACGTGGGGAAGCGGCCGGAGAGCGAACCGCACTTCCGCCGGGCGAGCGAGGCGTTCCGCCGGGCCAGCGCGGCGGCCCCCGAGGAACCCGGGATCCTCCAGTCCTCCGCGTGGTACGTCAGCCTGTTCCAGGACGAGCGATTCCGAGACCCGCCGAGTTCCCTGGAGCACGCCCGCAGGCTCGTCGCGCTCGGCTCCGAGCGGCGGGACAACCGCCAGTCGTACTCGTTCGGACGGCGTCCGCTCTTCACCCTCGGCCTGGCCGAGTACCGCATGGGGAACCTGGAAGCGGCCAGGGAGGCGCTGGAGCGGTCGATGTCGCTCCGTGGAGGCGGGGATGCCTATGAATGGTTCGTCATGGCCATGGTCGTCGCCCATCAGGGGGACGCGAACCGCGCCCGCGAGCTTCATCGCGAGGCGGTCCACTGGATGAGAACGTATCGATACAGCGATTTTGAACTCCACGCCCTCGATGTCGAGGCAGCCTCCCTGCTGGGGGTGACCGACAGCCTGAGGCCAATCGGTATCAAATCTAATCGCTAAGATCCTGATCAGCTCGCTGATAATATGAAAAACATAAATTATCGATGGATTCCATGCACCGCGGTCGTATCCCCGGGCACCAGCCTCTGGTCGGCACGGACGCGGGGTTGGGGTGCTTGTCCGCGAGGCGAGAAAGACCCAGGCCCAGGGAGAAGCCCTGATGAGTCCAGCCGCCCTTGCCGACGGAGACCGTTGCCGTCAGAATCATTGCAGGCCCCTGATGCTGGAGGATCCTGATGAGCCTGGCGACTCTCTCACCAAACACCGTTGTGACGATGGCCGACCTTCTCGATGCGCTCGGGAACATCCCGCTCGAGCGGATCCGGATGCAGCCGCCGCCAGGCATGGCGACGGAAGATGACGTGATTGCCATCCACGCCAGGGAGAAGAGGCTGTGCGAATTGGTGGACGGCGTGCTGGTGGAGAAGACCATGGGGTTCGAGGAATCGCGGCTGGCGCTCGAAATCGGCTACATCCTTGTCGGCTTCCTTCGCAACCACGACCTTGGCGTAGCGGCCGGTGCGGACGGGATGATGCGGCTGGCCATCGGGCTGGTCCGCATCCCGGACGTCTCGTTTGTCAGTTGGAACCACTTGCCAGAGCGACTCGGACCAATCCCGCTCATGGCGCCCGATCTTGCCATCGAGGTCTTGAGTGAATCGAACACGCGGGCCGAGATGGCGCGCAAGCTCAACGAGTATTTCGCCGCCGGAGCGCAACTGGTCTGGTACTTCGACCTGAAGGCGAGGACCGTTACGGTTTACACCGCCCCCGATCAGGCAACGGTCCTCGGTGAATCCGACCTGCTCGACGGCGGCACCGTCCTGCCCGGCCTGGTCATTCCCCTGCGCGAGTTGTTCGATCGGGCCAGCCGACGGCGCGGCCCGGAAGCCTGATCACGGCCAGGTTGCTATGTGCCCAATCGCCGACGCCGCCAGACGAGCTGGCAGCGGTTGCCGCCGGGGTCCTTGAAAAATGCCGTCTTCATCTCGTCGTTGTTGACGAACGTCTCGGCTTCGAAGGTGAATCCCGAGCGCTCGAGCGCGGCCTTCCTGGCCAGGACGTCCTCGACCCAGAAGGCCAGGTGGCAGACCCACCGCTGGTTGACGTCCGGCGACCCGGCCGGCCGGCCCAGGACTTCGATCGCCATCCCGTCGTCGTCGGCGAGGAAATAGCCCGGCGGATCGCCGCCGCTCTCGACGATCACCCGCAGGCCGAACGTCTCGACGTAGAAGTCCTTGAGCGCCGTGGGGTCGTCGGCGTACACGGCGAAATGCTCGATCCTGGACATCGGTCAATCCCTCGGTCGCGGGTGTAGTCGGGCGGACGGAGTGCGTTCGCCGGCCGCCGGTTCATCGCCGCGATTTCGATCGCGACAGCTTCTGGATGAAGGTCCACTCGGCCCTGGTCACCGGCTGGATCGATAGGCGGCTCCCCTTGCGGAGGAGCTCCATCCCGGCCAGGTCGGGCATCGCCTTCAGCTCGGGTAGCCCGATGGGCGGATCAATCGACCTCACGGCGCGGATCGCGACCTGGTACCAGGTGGCGCGTCCGGATCGCTTTTGGGGTCGGGATGCTCGGACTCGGGGTCGAACGCGGTGGGGTCGGGGTGGCCGGCCACGACGACCTCGGCGAATCCGGCGATGCACGGCGGCTCGGCGTTGGAGTGATAGAACAGCACACCGTCGCCGACCTTCACCTGGTCGCGCAGGTAGTTGCGCGCCTGGTAGTTCCGCACGCCGTCCCAGCCGGTCGTCTGATCGGGCTGGGCCTGCAAGTCCTGGAAAGAGAAGCAGTTCGGCTCCGACTTGAATAGCCAGTACGACATGGACCGCGGACCCTCGCTCGGTGCCGTGAAGGACCCAGATGCAGCGTCCGGGCCGGCACCTCGCCCGGACGCTCTCGCTTATACCAAACCCTGTCCGTTCCGTGCGAGGCGAGCGGCCGGGTCGGCTTCTCGAATTGTGCGCGGGGAGGATCGGGCTTATAATTCGGCCGAGACATGCAGGGAGCGACTTCGCGGAGTCAGGAACGACGACGCGCACCACGCACGGAGGCTAGGGGTGTTCCACCGGGCTCGAGAGCCTCTGGTCTTTGCGCTCGTGCTGGGCACGCTCGTCGTTGCGTTCTTCCACGAGACGCTCCTGGGCGGCAAGGTGCTGAGCCCGGCGGATGTTCTGCTGGTCGAGGCGAGCTTCCGCGATGCCGGCGACGATGCGGATCCCGAGCCGGCCAATCGGCTGCTGATGGACCCGGTGCTCCAGTTCCAGCCGTGGCTGGAGTTCAACCGGGCGGAGCTGCGCTCCGGCCGCCTGCCGCTGTGGAACCCGTATGCCGGCTGCGGCGCGCCACACGTGGCCAACGGCCAGAGCGCGGTGTTCGACCCTTTCCACCTGCTGGCATACCTGGGGACGACTCCCGGGGCCCACGCCTGGATGGCCGCCGGCCGGCTGTTCGCCGCGGGACTGGGGATGTTTCTGCTGGCGCGGGCCTGGGGCCTGAGGCTCTGGGGTCGGTGGTTCGCGGGGCTGGTGTATCCGTTCTGCGGCTTCCTGGTCGTCTGGCTGCTGTTCCCGGTCACGTCGGTGGCGGTCTGGATGCCCTGGCTGTTCCTGGCCGTGGACCGGGTCTTCGCCGCGCCGGGCGGACGCTCGGCGGCCCTGCTGGCCGCGGCGACGGCGGTCGTCATTCTGGGTGGTCATATCCAGACCAGTGCGCACGTACTGCTCGCGGCAGGTCTCTACGCGGCCTGGCGATGGCTCGGCCGGCAGATCGGTGATTTCGACCGGCCGGCCGTCGCGCGAGCCTGGGCGTTCGGGACGGTCCTGGGCCTCGGCCTGGCCGCCGTGCAGGTGCTGCCGCTGGCGGCCTACCTGTCGCGGAGCCCGGTCTGGGGCGATCGCCGGCGCGAGGCCCCGCCCTGGTGGATGGTCGTCCGTCCCCGGGTGCTCGACGCGGCCTGCACGGCACTTCCGTATGCCTACGGCAGCCAGCGGCGGGGACAGCCGAACCTGGCGCGGCGCTGGGCGTGCATAACCTCAACGAGTCGGCGG
This sequence comes from uncultured Planctomycetota bacterium, assembly GCA_963771445.1. Lineage (GTDB taxonomy): Bacteria > Planctomycetota > Planctomycetia > Isosphaerales > Isosphaeraceae > JAKAUH01. The sequence continues at coordinate 1,679,925 of CAVYTQ010000014.1, forward strand.
GCGGATACGCGGGGCTGGCGACCCTCATCTGGCTGGCGCCCCTGGCCTGGCGGGTCCGGCGCCGGTCGCCTCGCGTGCGGTTCCTTGCGGGGCTGGCCGCCTTCGGGGCGCTCGGAGCGTTCGGCGTGCCGCCGGTTGACAACCTCCTGCGCGCGTTCCCCGTCCTGGGCGTGACGGACAACCGCCGGCTCACGCTCTGGCTCGCGTTTGGCCTGGCGATGCTCGGCGGGATCGGCCTCGACCAGGTCGGACGGACATTCCGGCTGGGGCGGGGCTGGGTCGCGGCCTGGCTGGTCGCGGCGACCGGGCTGGCGGCGGTGGCCCTCGCCGTCCCCATGATGGAGCCGGCCATCCGCGCGCGGGCCGTCGCCCACTACCGGCCGTCGGCCGATGAGAGCGAAGCCGACGGACACCCGGCCTCCGCCCGCGCCGAACGCCAGGTGCGCGCGACTTTGACGTTCCTGCCTCGCTATTACGGGCTCGCCGCGACCGAGCTGGGACTACTCTTTGCCCTGGCGGTCCGTGCTCGCACGGGCCGGCCGAGGTCGTCCTGGCTGCCGCCGGCGCTCCTGGTCTTGAGCGTCACCGAGGTCTTCGCATTCGGCGTGGGCATGAACCCGGCGATTGACCGTCGCATCCACGAGTTCCAGCCTCCGGTGATCGCCCGCCTGCGCGAGCGGCTTGGCCCCGGCGCGGGCCATCGGCGTGGGCGAGGAGCTGCCCCCCAATGTGCTGATGCGTCACGGGCTGGCCGACGTCCGCAACTATGACTCGGTCGAGCTCGAGGGCGCCCTGGCTTGGATCGAGCCCGTTTTTGAGCCTTCGACGGCCTCGCGGAGCAGTCGGCGGGACGTGAGCTGGCCCTCGTCGGCACGTGCAATCAGATTGCTGCGCGAATCATGCATCGGGGCCGTCGTCGGCGCGACACCGCCGCCGCCGGGCCTGTTCGACCGCGTCGAGCGGATCGGCCGCGTGTGGGTCGCCTGGGTCGAGGCCGAGCCCTGGGCCTCGGTCGGCTCGAAGGCCGCCGACGTCGCCTGGTGCCGACGGCCGGGATGGGCGCGAATCCGGCTCCGACTCGACGCGCCCGATCGCCTGATCGTGCGCGAGACCTACGTCCCCGGATGGGCCGCCCGCGTTGACGGCCGGGCCGCCGCGATCGAGGCCGGACCTGGTGCATTCGCTAGTCTGAGTATCTCTTCAGGCGAACATGAAATCGAATGGTTCTATGACCCGCCCGAGGTGCGGATTGGCCTTGCAATTTCGGGCATTGCGGCGGTGGCATGGATTCTCGCCTTGACAGGAAGCCGCCGAAAATGAATTCCTGGAATAACCTGAAGAGGGGCTTGGACGGACCCGAGCCGCCGAGTTAGAATCGGGCTATCAACCTCTTCCGGACTCAATGACCGGCTCATCAAATTGAGGATGAATCGCTGATGGTCCACTTCACGTGCGATCTCTGTGGAAAGGACTTGAGCAACCCGGGGGATGGCCGATACGTGGTCAAGATCGAGGCCTTCCCGGGCTTCGACCCGACGGAGATCCGGGAAGACGACCTGGACGATGATCCGATGGAGGCGGTCGCTCAGATCCTCCAGCGAGACGAGGCCCTCCTGTCCGAAGACCTCGCCGCGCCCCTTCACAAAGGCTTTCGCTTCGATCTTTGCCCTTCGTGCCACCGCAAGTTCGTGGATGATCCCCTGGGCAAGGACGCGATCCGCTCGTTCAATTTCAGCAAGAACTGAGCATTCGCCCGGGCGTTGCATGACTTCCAGGCCGGGCCGAGGAGGCGATCGCCGGGTGTTCGTGCCCTCGGGCTCCGAGCGCCCAGCCGGCACCACCTTCGGCGGCACCGGTTTCCTGGCAGCCTGGTCGCCGTCGTCGAGCGTGTCACGGCCGGGCTGCCTGCGCACGCGGTGGAGAGAGGGTGCTCCGCGCGTGCTCAAGCCAACCGTGAGACGCTCCGCGCTCGGGCGCCGAATGGTTGAATCGCGTACAATGGGTCGATCCAGCCGATACGAGCCCGACGCGCCAGCGAGTGGATGCCCCTGTTGACTGGGGGATCCATTCGCGGGCGCATGTGACCTAAAGCAACCGCGAGGCATGCCGCGCTAATGGGCGACGACGAGGATCACGTTGGTGATCACCGAGACGAGCAGCAGCGTGGTCACGGCGGCGATGATGACGTTGCGGTTGTTGACGTATGAGGCCATCTCGATCATCTGCTCTTCGCTGGCGCCGGCCCCTGCGGCCTCGTACGAGTCATCCGCCTCGCCGTGGGCAAGGCCCATCAGGGCATCGGGCTTCTGGCCGGCGATCATCGGGCTCTCGTCGCGCATCAGGCATTTCAGGTCGAGGATGAGGTCATCGGGCGACTGGTAGCGGTGCTCGCGGTTCTTGGCCATCATGGTCTCGACGACCATGCCGATCCCGCTCGAGAGCGTCGTGTTCAGGTGGTCGGGCGGGACGATGTTCACGTTGGCGTCGACGTGCTTGCGCATCACGTCGGAAGGCGTCTCGCCGCTGTAGGGGACGCGGCCGGTGACCATGTGGTAGAGCGTCGCCCCCAGGCTGTAGATATCGGCGCGGATGTCGATATTCGTCTGGCCGCGGACCTGCTCGGGGCTGATGTAATAGGGCGTGCCGATCGCCATGCCGGCCTCGGAGAGTCCCCACTTCTCGTCGTCGGTGATCCGCGCCAGGCCCAGGTCGGCCAGCTTGATGCCGCCGTCCTTGGTGAGGATCACGTTCTCGGGCTTGACGTCGCGGTGGATGAGGCCGCGGGAATGCGCGTGCTTGAGCGCCTCGGTCACCGCCAGCGCGATGCGCAGGGCCTCCTTTTCCTCGAACGTCTTGTGCTTGTCGAGCCGGTCCTTGATTGTGTCGCCCTCGACGTACTCCATGACGAAGAAGTAGTGGCCGTTGACCTCGCCGGCATCGATCGCGTTCACGATATTATTATGCGATAGCCGCGCGGCGATCTTGGCCTCGCGCTCGAATCGCTTGATGAATTCCTTGTTCTGGGCGAGCGTGTCGAGCAGGATCTTGATGGCGACGACGCGGTCGACGCTCATCTGCCTGGCCTTGTAGACCACGCCCATCGATCCCTTGCCGATCTTCTGGATGACCTGATAGCCGGAAATCTGGAATTTCTTGGTGGTCTCGCCGGCCTCCTGCATCAGGCGGACCATCTGGCTGCGGGTCAGGACGCGGGATTCGACCATGATCTCCAGCAGGCTCTTGGAGACCTCATTCTCCTTGGCGACCATCTGGGTGCGCCTGGACTTGCAGGCCTCGATTTCCGCCGCCGTGGCGAGGCCGCGGCGGAGGATCGATTTTTCCAGTTGTGATTCATCCACGCCCGAGAAGCCGCGGGGATCCTTGCCGTTACCTGAGGCGCTCGTAGTGCTTTCGACCGGAGTGGCCATGAAGCCGTCTCCCCCAAATCCCAGACATCGCGATGTGGTGAAACGATCGGCGGTAGATCGTATCCGAGAAATCGGCCGGCCGCCGCGCCCGGGCGGAGTCGCCCCTCGGCGATGCGTTATCATTTCGGCGCCGGCCCAGGACCATCAAATTAGGACTTCTGAGATCGCATTGTCAACGCAAATCCCGATCAGGACACCCGATGGCGTCGTCTTGCCGGGTCCGCGGGGGCGATTCGGGCGTCCGTCGGGGGGGAGCCGCTCGTCGCTCGCGGCGAGCCCCTGGCGTGTCTCGCCACGTTCGAATGCCGTCGTCGAGCCGCACACCGCCCGCCGGCTTGAGGGCCGAGCGGGCGCGGGTTATGATCGGTTTCCACCATTCTACGGCCCGCGGGCCGAGAAGTGACGACGGTCGGCGCGGGCCGCCTGGTCGAGTTGCAACGGACATGACGAAAAGGGGAGCGGCCTTGATCCGGATCGGAGTCGTTGCGGGGGACGGGGTCGGGCCCGAGGTGACGGAACAGGTGCTCGAGGTGCTGGCACAGGTCGCCGCGCTCGAGGGGCTGGATTACTCCCTCCATCCCGTGGACATCGGTGGCGAGCGTTACCTCCGGACGGGCGAAGTCCTGCCCGACGGGGCGGTCCGCGAGCTGCGGGACGTCGACGCGATCCTCCTGGGTGCCGTCGGCCATCCCGGTGTGCCGCCGGGCGTGCTGGAGAAGGGCATCCTGCTCAGGCTGCGGTTCGATTTCCAGCAGTACATCAACCTTCGCCCCGTCCGGCTCTTCCCGGGGATCGAGGGCCCGATCCGGGGCAAGGGGCCCGACGATGTGGACATGGTGGTGGTCCGCGAGAACAACGAGGACCTGTACGTCGGTGCCGGCGGCTTCCTGCGCAAGGGGACGGCCGAGGAGGTGGCGATCCAGACGTCGATGAACACCCGTGCCGGGGTTGAGCGCACGCTCCGCTATGCGTTCGACCTGGCGAGGAAGCGGGCTGCCGACGGGCCATTCCGCGGCCTGGGCGACTCCGACCGCTCGCGCGGGCTCGTCCGGCAGGTCACGATGGTGGCCAAGACCAACGTCCTTACCTTCGCCCACGACCTCTGGATGCGGGCTTTCGACGAGGTGGCCCGGGACTACCCCGAGATCAAGGCCGACTACCAGCACGTCGACGCCTGCTGCATGCGGATGGTCGTCGCCCCCGAGCGATTCGACGTGATCGTGACCACGAACATGTTCGGCGACATCATCACCGACCTGGGTGCCGTGCTCCAGGGCGGGATGGGGCTGGCGGCGTCGGGGAACATCAACCCCGAGCGGACGGCGCCCAGCATGTTCGAGCCGGTCCACGGCTCGGCGCCCGACATCGCCGGCAAGGGGATCGCCAACCCGCTGGCCGCCATCCTGTCGCTGGCGATGATGTTCGACCACCTCGGCAACGCCGGCGCGGCCGGCCGCATCCGTGCGGCGGTCGCCGGTCTCTTGCTCCGCCCGTCGCCGCGAACGCCCGATCTGGGCGGCCGCGGGACCACCGCCGAGGTCGGCCAGGCCGTCCGGGCGCGGATCGCGGGGGAGTCCTGAACCACTTTTCGCTCACATTTCCCCTCGACGAACGTATTACTCTGGGGAACAGGCCCCGGAAATCCGTCCGATGGGCGCCCCGACGATCGCCCGATGCCGCCTACTGTGGAAAGAAAGCAAGACGGCTCGCTAGCAGCGATCGATCCGATTGTGTAACGTAGAAGATGAGGGGAACCGTCGAGGCGACGCTCCGCCGACCGCCGCGTGGCCTTTCTGCCCGAGGGAACACTGATGCGCCCATCCATTCGCCGCTCGGGTCGCCGACCCGGCTTCACCCTGATCGAGCTGCTGGTCGTGATCGCGATCATCGCCGTCCTGGTGGCGCTGATCATGCCGGCCGTCCAATCGGCCCGCGAGGCCGCCAACCGGGCCAAGTGCCAGAACAACCTGCGCAGCTCGCCATCGCATCGCAGGAATACCACGATTCCTTCAGCTCGTTCCCCTCGGGGTGGTACTGCCAGGCCCCGCAGTACGACACGAGCGGCAATCTGGTGGGCGGCGACCAGGCCTGCGCCTCGACAATGACGCCGTACCAGCCTTACATGTGGAACGGCATGACCAGCCTGTTCCTCAAGATCGAGCAGAACAACCTCTGGAACGAGATCAATTTCAACCTGACCACGGGCGATCCCAGCAACGCCACCTCGATCCGGCGGACGATCGACGGCTTCGTCTGCCCCTCGAACCGGCGGGCGATCACGGTCCAGACGGGTACGGGCTCGACGGCGACCGCGCAGCTCGGGCCCTCCGACTACCGGGGAAACATGGCGGCCGGGTACGTCTCGACGACCAACTCCAACACTTGCCCCGACCTGACGCCGACCGTCGCCTCCCAGAATCCACTCTGCCTGATGTACGATAACGGGGTCATGTTCCAGAACTCCACAGTGAATATCGCCGACATCACCGACGGGACCTCGACCACGATCATCATGGGCGAGAGCCTGTGGCCGCAGGGGGTCTGGTCGCAGGCCTCGAGCTCGAGCATCCGGACCAACCTCGACCGGACGATCAACAAGCCGATCGTCTCGAATAACATCGCCTACTGGACATACTGGGCCAGCAAGCACCCCAGCCAGGTGAATTTCGCCTACTGCGACGGCAGCGTCCGACCGGTCTCGGCCCAGATCAACAAGGTCACGCTGAACTCGCTCATGACCCGGTCCGGCGGCGAGACAATCTCGACCGACCAGATCAAGTAGTATCCTGAACGTCGTCCCCGGGACCGGCCATGCGGCTCGTCGGCATCTCGACGGGTGCGTGCCGTCCCGGCTGGCCGCCTGCACCAGGCTCGGGCCGGCAGCGGAAGGCGAGGAGGCGACCCTCGTGAGACCTGAGCCGCCGATCGCCGCCCTCTTGCGGGGCCGCGTTCGTTCGATCGTCGCGACCGTGCTCTTCCTGGCTGCGGCCAGCTCGCTAGCATCGGCCGACGACCATGGTGCCCCGGACGGCCGGGCCCTCGCGGTCGAGCCGCCCAAGGTCGTCCTGGACGGCCATGACGCGCGGCAGCAGCTCGCGATTACCCTCCTCGATCGTCAGGGATCGCCGCGCGATGCGACTCGCGAGGCCAGGGTCTCGATCGAGCCCGCCGGGCTGGTGGCGATCTCGTCCGATGGAGTCGTCCGGCCGGGACGGTCCGGGTCGGGGACGATCCGGGTCGATGTGGGTGGGACGGTCGCGCAGGTCCGGGTCTCGGTCCGGGACCTCGACCGATCGCGGCGCCCGAGCTTCCGCGACGACGTCGTGCCGTTGCTGTCGAAGGCCGGCTGCAACATGGGCGCCTGCCACGGCAACCTCAGCGGCAAGGGGGGATTCCGCCTCAGCCTACGCGGCGAGGATCCGGAGTTCGACTACCTGGCGCTCACTCGCGACCAGCTCGGCCGCCGGGTCGACGTCCTTCGTCCCGAGAGTAGCCTGATCGTGCGCAAGCCGACGGGCGTCGTGGCGCACGAGGGCGGCCGACGGTTCGGCCGCGATTCGATCGAATGCGCCCGACTGCTCGACTGGATCGCCGCGGGAGCCTGCGACGACGGGCCGGCCGCCGCGCGGGTGACGGGCCTTCGGGTCTTCCCCGCCGACCAGGTTAATGCCCCCGGGCAGATCTCCCAGCAGCTTGTGGTCACGGCAACGTTCGCCGACGGCACCATTCGCGACGTCACGCGTCAGGCGTCCTACGACCTGAGCGATCCCACCCGATTCGACGTCTCGGTCGACGGCCGGATCCAGGCGCGCGGGCCGGGCGAGGCTGCGGTCGCGATCCGCTATCGCGACGGCCGCGCGACCAGCCGGCTGGCCTTCCCGGCCGACCGGCCGGGATTCGTCTGGCGCGGCGGCGAGGGCGAGCACCCGGTCGACCGCGCGGTCTACCGCAAGCTCCGCGCCCTCCGGATCAACCCGTCGCCGGCGGCGGACGATGTCGTCTTCATTCGCCGCGCCTACCTCGACGCCATCGGCCGACTACCCGACCCGGCCGAGGTCCAAGCATTCCTCGCCGACACGGGCGCCGACCGCCGCGGCCGGCTGGTCGATCGACTGGTCGAGCGCCCCGAGTTCGCCGACTTCTGGGCGCTCAAGTGGGCCGACCTGCTACGCAACGAGGAGAAGACGATGGGCGACAAGGGCGCCTGGGTCTTCCAGCGCTGGCTCCGCGACCAGTTTGCCCGCGACGTGCCGCTCGACGCCATGGTCCGCCGGATCATCACGGGCGTCGGCTCGACTTGGCAGAACCCGCCGTCGAGCTTCTACCGGACCAATCGCGAGGCGACCACCGCCGCCGAGAGCGTCGCGCAGGTGTTCCTGGGCATCCGCATCCAGTGCGCCCGCTGCCACAACCACCCGTTCGACGTCTGGACCCAGGACGACTACTACGGCCTGGCGGCGTTCTTCTCCAACGTCGCCCGCAAGGACCTCGACGTCGCCCGCAAGGACAATCTCGACAAGCACGAGATCAACGGCGACGAGATCATTTATCTGGACGGCCCGCCCGGGATGATCCATCCGCGCACCGGGGTCCGCCTGGCGCCGACCGTCTTGCACGGCCGGCCGAAGGCCGGGGGCCTCGCTAATGGCGACAACGCGCTCGCCGGACTGGCCGACTGGCTGACGCGCGACAATCGCCAGTTCGACCGGAACCTCGCCAACCGGGTCTGGTATCACCTGCTGGGCCGGGGGATTGTCGAGCCGGTCGATGACTTTCGCGACTCGAACCCGCCGTCGAACCCCGCGCTCCTGGAGGCGGTGACAGCCCAGTTCGTCGCCGGCGGGCGGAGGCTGCGTCCGACCGTGGCCTGGATCATGAAGTCGCGGGTCTACCAGGCGGGTGCGGCACCCGAAGCGACCAACCGTGACGACGAGGCGAATTTCTCGCACGCGGCCGTCCGGCTGCTGCCCGCCGAAGTGCTGCTCGACGCGGTCTCCCAGGTGCTCGAGGTCCCCGAGCGGTTCCGCCGCGCCCCGGGCACCCTTCGCGCCGGCCAGTTGCCGGGAGTTGGCGGCGATGTGCCCTTCCTGAAGACGTTCGGCAAGCCCGAGCGGCTTCTCACCTGCGAGTGCGAGCGCTCCGACGCGATCACGCTGGCTCAGGCGTTCCAGATGATCAACGGCCCGACGATCCGCCGCAAGCTGGATTCGAACGAGAACCGCGTTGCACGGCTCATGAACGCAAAGGCCGATGACCGCGCGATCCTCGAGGAGCTCTATCTCGCCGCGCTCGCTCGCGAGCCCAACGCCGTCGAACGAGCCGCCGCCGCCAGGTATCTCGGCCGCACGAGCGATCGCCGCGCCGCCTGGGAGGACATTACCTGGGCGCTCTTGAACAGCAAGGAATTCCTTCTGAGGCATTGAGAGACTGGCTCGTAAGGGGACGCGATTCGAGAGGGCGAGCCTCCCGGCGAGCCAGCCCAGGGACACTCGCGGCTCGGCAGAAGTCCCGCCCGCCCGTTCCGAGACCAATTTTCGAGCGCGGATGAGAAGAGGTCGGATGGTGGGTCGAACGCCGCAGGCGTGAGGCCCACCGGTTCGGCGGCGAAGAATCGGTGGGCCTCGCTTCGCTCGACCCACCCTACGAGCCTCCTCACTCTCCTTCCGAGAGATTTGAACGGTTCACCAAGACGAAGCGAAGACCAGGTCCGGAGCCGAATGCCATGCAAGGTTGTCCCGATTTCGAGGTGACGGGCCGGTTGACGCGGCGGCAGGCGATCCGGGCCGGGTTTGGCGGCGTCGTGGGCCTGGGTCTGCCGGCCTTGCTGCGTGCGGCGGACGTGGGCCGGACCGGGCTTCGTCCCCGCGCCCGGAACATCATCTTCCTGCACCAGTTCGGCGGGCCGTCGCATCTCGACACCTTCGACATGAAGCCGGATGCGCCCTCGGGAATCCGCGGCGAGTTCGCGCCGATCGCGACAGGCCAGCCCGGCCTGCGGGTGAGCGAGCACCTGCCGCGGTTCGCCACCGTGATCGATCAGTTCGCCCAGGTCCGGTCGGTCCATCACCGGATGAGGAACCATAACTCGGCGACCTACTACAGCCTGACCGGCCATGCGCCTCCGCTCGACGATATCCGGCTCCGCGACACCCAGGAGCTGTATCCGGCGTACGGCAGCACGGTCGCGCGGTTCCGGCCGAGCGACGACCCGGCGATCCCGTCGTCCATCGCGTTCCCGCACGTGCTCCGCGACGGCAGTGTCACGCCGGGTCAGCATGCCAGCTTCCTGGGCAAGGCTTATGACCCGTTCTTCGTCGGCCAGGACCCGAATCGCGCGAGCTTCCGGCTGCCCGAGCTGAGCCTTCCGTCGTCGCTCTCGACCGGCCGGCTGGATGACCGTCGCGGACTCCAGCAGATGATCGACCAGCAGGCCGACATGCTGTCGTGGTCGGAGACAGCGCAGGGGCTGGACGCGTTCTACTCGCGGGCGCTGACGATGCTGAGCAGCCCGGCCGTGAAGCGGGCCTTCGACCTGTCGGCCGAGCCCGAACGCCTGCGCGACGACTACGGCCGGACGACCTACGGGCAGAGCTGCCTGCTCGCCCGTCGCCTGGTCGAGGCCGGCGTGCGGTTCGTGACGGTGTACTACTCGTCGTCGATCGGTGGGCAGGCCGGCGGCGGCTGGGACACCCACGGAGAGAATTTCCACCAGCTCAAGGACCGACTGCTGCCGATCACCGACCGGACCGTGCCGACGTTGATCCGCGACCTTCAGGCCCGGGGGCTGGTCGACGAGACCCTGGTCGTCTGGATGGGCGAGTTCGGCCGCTCGCCCAGGATCACCAACACCAAGCAGTTCGGCCCGAATGGCCGCGACCACTGGCCCGACTGCTACACGGTCCTCTTCGCCGGCGGCGGCACCGTCCCCGGCGCCATCTTCGGCTCGAGCGACAAGATCGGCGGCCACCCCGCGACCGACCCCGTGACTCCCGACGACGTCGCCGCGACGATGTTCTGGGCGCTCGGCATCGACCCGGCCACCGAGGTCACCGACACGCTGGGACGGCCGCTTCCGATCGCGGCCGGCAAGCCGATCGAGGCGATTTTCGGCTGAGCGAGGCCTGCGCGCCGGAGGCATTCCCGCGAAAGCACGCGGCGACCGCGCAAGGAATCGGGCTCGGCGGCAACTCTCTTCCGTAGCCATGAGCGAGCCGAGCCGACGAACCAACACCGGGCCGGACCTGATGGTGCGACAGCACCCGACTGGGCTCGGCATTGGCGGCGAACGAACGCTGGCTGCGGCGGGTGATCGCCTCGCGGCTCGGCGAGTCGCAGGCGGTCGATGAGGTGATGCAGGACGTGGCGCTGGCGGCCGTCTCTCAGCGGTCGCCGCTGCGGGATCCCGCCCGGGCGGCCGTCTGGTTGTACCGGCTGGCGGTCCGCCACGTCCTGATCTACCGGCGCAGGTCCGGCCGTCGTCGCGGGCTGATCGATCGCTATGCCGCGCACTGCCAGCCCTCCAAGACCGAGCAGGACTCGTCCCCGCTGGCGTGGCTGGTGCGGGACGAGCGGCAGGAGCTGGTGCAGCGGGCGATGGCGACGCTCGGGCCGCGCGACGCCGAGCTGCTGATGTTGAAGTACTCCGAGGGTTTCACCGCGAGAGAGCTGGCCGACCGGCTGGGCGTCTCCGTCGTCACGATCGAGGCCCGGCTGCACCGCGCCCGGCGCGGCTGAGGGCCGAGCTGACGCGGCTCTCCGCCGATTTCGAGGAATCCGACCATGACTGAGCCTGACCGCCTCGAGCCGATCTCTGACGCGATGCTCGATCGCATGGTCAACGGCGGCCTCTCACCGGCCGAGCTCCGCGGGGTGATCCATCGCTCGAGACCGAGCCCGACGGCTGGAAGCGGTGCGCCCTGGCGTTCCTCGAAGCCCAGGCCTGGCGCGAGTCGTTCCGGTCGATGTCCGCCTCCGAGACGCCGGTTGTCCTCCCGATGAAAGGCAGCATCGATCGCGCTGCCTTCGCGACGACCGGCCAGCCCTGTGGCGGATGGCGATGGCGGCCGGTCTCGCGGCGATCGCATTCCTGCTCGGCTGGCGGCTGCATCCCGATCGGTCGCCCGAACGGGAGCCCGGCGATCGCGCAGGACCTGGTCGCCGCGAAGCCCCCTTCCGAAGGCGCCGACCTCTCGAGACGGACGAGGGCCGGGAGTCTGATCTCGCCCGTCATGATTACCGACAGCCCGGATGGCGCTGCCACCGCGGCTGCTACCACGGTCCCCGATGTTCCCGAGCGGTGGGTGTATGCTCCCTCGGGGCCGCTCACCGAGCACCTCCAGGCCCTGCTGGAGCAGCAGGGCTACCAGGTTGACCGCCGACGTCGGTTCGTGCCGGCCAGGCTCAGGGACGGGCGCCGCGTGGCGGTGCCCGTCGACCAGGTCCAGGTCCGCTACATCGGCCTCGAGACCTTGTGAACATCCGGCGCCGGGCGGGATGGCCCGGATTCCGGAACATTCTCCTCCTCACCCCGACCCAAAGGAGATCCGACGTGAAACGCTTGATCGCGTCAACGACCCCGCTTGCGCTGGCCCTGACGCTTCTGACGGCGACGGCGAGCCGCGGGCAGGGCCAGCCGGGCAATCCGGAACAACAGGGTCAGTCCGGGCGTCAATCCGGTCAGCCCGCGAATTCGCAGGGCCAAGGTGCGTCCCAGGAGGGGCAGCCCGGGATCACGCAACACAAGGGACATCCGCAGTCCGCGAAATCGAGCGGCAATCATCAGGGTCAAGCCGGCAAGGCCAACAACGCACAGACACAGGGGGGCAATGCATCGGGACAGCCACGGAACCCGCTCCCCTCGAATCCACAGAACGCTCATTGGGATCCGCTTTTCTCGGGCAGACCATCGATCAGCAGCCAATCCAGAACTTGACGGTGCGCTTTCCCGACTGGGGCGACGGCGCGAACGGGCAGGTCTTCGCCGTTTGGCTCGACCAGGCGAGCCGGAATTCAGGGATGAGCCTCGCACCGGCCGACGCGGCACTCCGCGCCCAGCTCAAGCTGCCGGAGAACCAGGGGCTGATCGTCACCCAGGTCGAGCCCGGAAGCCCGGCCGCCGCCGTGGGCATCCGCCAGAACGACGTGCTCGTCCGGTTGGAAGAGAACTCGGGGCCATCGCATTCGGTCTTCCTCGGCAAGCCGGAAGACCTGGAAACCGCGCTGAAGGACCACGGAGAGCAGGTCATCGACCTGGTTCTCCTCCGCGCCGGTCGCCCGGCGACCCTCAAGGTGCAGCCCAGGGTGCACGCCGGCCTGGGACCCGTTCGGCCCGAGCCGCCCGCATTCTGGATCGGAATCACGGTGGCGCCGTCGAGCAGGCCCTGCGCTCGCAGCTCCAGCTCCCCGAGAACCAGGGGTTGATCGTGATGGATGTGGATAGGTCGGGACCGGCCGCCCGGGCGGGCCTGCGCAAGTTCGACATCATCCTCACATTCGATGGCGCCGCGCCGGCCGACCAGGCCGCACTCACGAAGCTGGTTCAGTCCCACGGTGGCAAGACTGTCTCGATGCAGGTGCTGCGCGAGGCGAAGCCCCTCGAGGTCAGCCTCTCCCCCGAGCGTCGAACATCGGTTCGCGGGGCGGATTTCCGTGGACGGCGGCCCGCGTCCTTCCGTCAACTTCATCGAGCGCCTCGTTCCATACACGGTGAGGGCGCACGGACATCGGTACATTCGCGGATGCCAATGGCAACCTGATCGGCAGCTTTACCTACGAAGGCGAGCGTGCACCTGGCAGCAAGCCCGGTATGTCGGGCGATCCGGCGCTCACGAAGCGGCTCGACGACCTCACCGCCCAGATCAAGGAGCTACGCCAGGCCATCGAGGCGATGAACAAGGCGCAGTCCGGGAGGAACCAGTGACCTCGCCAGTCGGGGCTCACCCGGGATTCCGAAGCGTCAGGCCCGCCTTCTCGAGCCGGCTGACGATCACCGGCCAGTGGCGGGTCAGGCTGTGATCGTCCATGGTGTGAATGCAGAGGATGGTCTCGCGGTCCTCGCGTCCCACGACTCGCACGCCGCCCGGCGCCCGGTGGAGGGCGCGACGGACTGCGTTGACGCTCGGGGCGCGGACGAGGAAACGCCCACCCGCCGGGGCGCCGAGTTCCTCGCCGGTCGGTTCCATGGTATCGTTGAAGGACATCGAATGGACTCCTCTTTCACGGATCTCGACGGCACCACGAGGCGACCCGCGGCGATGACCGACCCTCCCAGCAACATCCGGGCCCACCAGGCCGAGCAGATCCTCGAGGTCGAGTGGACCGACGGTCGCGTCCATCGGCTGACGTATCGCTCGATCCGCGGCCAGTGCCCGTGTGCGGCCTGTCGCGACGAGTGGACCGGCGAGCGGATCCTCGACCCGCAGTCGATCCGCCCCGACCTGAAGCTCACCGGGATGGAGAACATCGGCACCTACGCCATCCAGTTCGCGTGGAACGACGGCCACTCGTCGGGGATCTACACCTGGGAAACCCTCCGGGCACTGGGTGAGACGAACCACGGGGTGGGCTGAAGCGGAGGCGCGACGAGCTTGGCCGCCGAGCCCCCAAATCGCGATTGCCCCATCACCGTCGCCGTCCCGTCGTACAATGGCGCCGCCCATCTCGCGGAGGCGATCCAATCCATCCTCGCTCAATCGGACGTCGCTTACGAGCTTCTCGCGTGCGACGACCATTCCGACGACGGAACGCCCGACCTGGTTCGCATTCTGGCGGGGAATCGGGCCCGGGTCCTCCATAACCCCGAGCGCCTCGGACTGGCCGGCAACTGGAACCGCTGCGTCGAGCTCAGTCGGACGTCGCTGATTGCCGTGTTCCACCAGGACGACGTCATGGGTCCCGGCCACCTGGCCGACCACGTCGCGGCTTTCGGCCGGGACGAGTCGATCGGCCTGGTCGCCAGCGCGTCGGAGGTCATCGATCAGAACGGGCAGCCTGTCCCCGAAGGTGTCGTCGGTCGCGGAGGGCTCGGGCCGGTCGACCGCCTGATCGAGCCCGGCGGGCTGGCGGCGGAAATGGCGGGAGGAAATCCCCTGCGATGCTCGGCCGTCACGATCCGCCGGGCGGCCTTCGAAGACGTGGGCGGATTCGACCCGGCGCTCGGTTACGTCGTCGACTGGGATTTCTGGCTCCGGGTCTCGCGGCGCTGGAAGGTTGCGTGGCTGGCCAGCCCGACCGTCCGAGTGCGGTGGCACAGGGCCAGCGAGACGCACCGATTCAAGACAGGGATGACCGACCTCGAGGAGTCGGCCGGCATGCTCGACCGGCTGTTCTCCGATGATCTGCGCGATCATCCCGAGCGCGACCGGCTTCGCAGCACCTCGACACGTCGGCTTGCCCGCGCCTTCCTGAACCGCGCGCACGAAGCGCTCCGCTTCGGGCAACGCAAGCTGGCCCGGCGGGCACTCGGCCAGGCGTGGCGGCTCGCTCCCCGAGAGTTCCTGTCCTTCGCCCGTGACCCGCGGCTCGGCATCCAGATGACGGCGCTGGCCGTCGCGCCGGCCCTGGCCGCTCGAGTCTTCGGCGACAGGGCGCCCAGCGATCCGACGGGTCTCTCCTCCCAATAAGAAGAATTCGTGGATTTCCGGGTTCGGCGGCGGATCGTGATCGACTCCCAGAACCGAGCGGGTATCCTCGACGAGAGCGGAACGCCGGTGTCGCCTGCGTCTCGTGAACGACCGAACCGCGAAGGAGTACCCGTGGACGCCGTGGCGATCGTCAACTACGACAACGCCATTCTCGCCTGGGCGGCCACCGGGCCGATCGAAGGCTGCAAGGGCTTCGCGGTTGATCGGATCGACCTCGGCTCGGGCCAGTTCACGGCGCTGCAATCGTGGGTCGGCTTTCTGGGCCAGACGTACCCCAATTGGAAGCGCGAGTTGACCGAAGTGTGGCCGGTCCACGAATCCATTGGAAGGACCTGGAGGCCGGTTGGGGTGGCTCGTACCGCTCTCGAATCGTCCCGATGATCGGCTCTCCAGGCAGTCCGGCACCCCATCCAGCGCACCCCTCGAGGCCGGGGCTGGACCCGCTCCCGCGAGCTTCCCCGAGTCCCGATCCGCGAACCCTTCTATGAGGAATCCACCATGTCCCACCGATTCTCGAAGACGCGTCCGACTGTCGGCGCATCGCTCCCGCACAATACTTACGGCCGCCTGGTCGGCGCGTTCCAGTCGGCTTCGCACATCCCACTCCGCGGCGGCAAGGACACTGGACGTCACATCTACCTGAGCGTCAAGGTCCCCGACGGCCGGTATGCCGGGATCTTCGAGTGCGCCGTCAACATCCGCTCCGACGAGGGGACCGAGGTCCTCTACTGCGAGCGGATCGAGGACCTGGATGCGGGCGGTGTGCCGGCCGATGGGTTCGATGCCGGCGTGCTGCTCTCTTACGGCACGGGCCCGGCCGGCGATGGCGTGGACTACCTGGGCCTGACCGACTCCGACTTCCAGTCGATCACCAATGACGCCCTTTACAATCGGATCGCGGACCTCTCGCAGGGCAGCGACCTGATGGTCGCTTACGGCAATACCTACAGCGACGGCACCGGCATCCACGACACCCACATGAATTCGGGTTCCCAGCCCGGCGACCCGCATGCGAAGGATGACAGGGTTCACAAGGACGGCGCCGTCGCCTTCTATTTCAAACTCACCGCAGGCGGCCAGTCGAAGAGCTACGCGAGCTGGATCTTCGTCAGGTTCTCCAGCCAGAGCGTGGTCGATCACTCGTCCTGACCGCGTGTCCCACGCGAGCCTTCGCCGAGGCCCGGGGATCGCAACGTATCCCCGGCGTCCCGAATCAGTTACAATAACGGACCCGAAACGCTCGCCGACGGACCGTAGAATGATCGCGAGACGATTTCGACGGGCCCCGGGATGTTGCCGCCGATGACTCTGCTTTGCTCCTCGCCCAGAATGGAAGCCAACGTGGCGCCCACCATGCTGCCGGTCCTGCCGGTGGTGATGCCCGAGCGTCCCCACCTGCCGGCCAGCCGGGCCGAGATGGAGGCGCGGGGATGGGACTACGTCGACGTGGTGTTCGTCACGGGCGACGCCTATGTCGACCATCCGGCGTTCGCGATGGGGATCCTGGGCCGGGTGCTCGAGGCGGCCGGGTTCCGTGTTGCCGTGCTGAGCCAGCCCGACTGGCGGAGCGTCGAGCCGTGGCGGCAGTTCGGCCGCCCGCGGCTGTTCTTCGGCATCAGCGCGGGCAACATGGACAGCATGATCAACCACTACACCGCCAACAAGAAGGTCCGCAACGACGACGCCTACTCGCCGGGCGGTCGGATCGGCCTGCGTCCCGACCGGGCGACGATCCCGTACTGCCAGCGGGCCCGCGAGGCGTTCCCCGGCGTGCCCGTGATCGCCGGTGGCGTCGAGGCGTCGCTCCGCCGGCTGGCGCATTACGACTACTGGAGCGATACCGTCCGCCGCGCCATCATGCTCGACTCGAAGGCCGACCTGGTGGTCTTCGGCATGGGCGAGCACCAGGTCGTGACGATCGCCCGACGGCTCGCGGCCGGCGAGACCGTCAAGGACCTGCGCGACATGCGCGGGGTGGCCTATGCGATGGGGGCAAGCGAGTCGCCTCCGGACGATGCGATCGTGCTGCCGTCGTACGAACAGGTGAAGACGGACCGGCACCAGTTCGCCCTCGCCACGCGGACCATCCATCAGGAGACGAACCCGCTCAACGCCCGCCGGCTGGTGCAATACCACGACCGGCAGGCGATCGTGGTCAACCCGCCGCCGATGCCAGTCAGCCAGGAGGACATGGACCGGATCTACGGCCTGCCGTACACCCGCCGGCCGCACCCGATGTACAGGGGCGAGAAGATCCCGGCGTTCGAGGTCGTGAAGGACTCGGTCACGATCATGCGGGGCTGCTTCGGCGGCTGCACCTTCTGCTCGATCACGGCGCACCAGGGCCGGACGATCCAGTCGCGGTCGTCGGAATCGGTGCTGGACGAGCTGCGCCGGCTGGGGAAGGACCCCGAGTTCTCCGGCACGGTCTCGGACATCGGCGGCCCGACGGCCAATATGTACCAGATGCGATGCACGCGACCGGAAGTCGAGGCGAAGTGCAAGCGGCTCTCGTGCGTGCATCCCAAGGTGTGCAAGCTGCTGGGCACCGATCACGGCCCGCTGGTGGACCTGATGCGACAGAGCCGCGAGGTCCCTGGGATCGACCGGGTGCTCGTGGCTTCGGGCATCCGGATGGACCTGGCGCAGCAGTCGCCCGAGTACCTCGACGAGCTGGCCAGGCACCACGTCGGCGGTCATCTGAAGGTCGCCCCCGAGCACACGGATTCCGAGGTGCTGCGCCTGATGAAGAAGCCCGACGTGAACGACTTCGAGGGCTTCGCGCAGGCGTTCAAGGACGCGAGCGGCCGGGCGGGCAAGAAGCAATATGTCGTGCCGTACTTCATCGCGTCGCACCCCGGCAGCGACCTGGACGCAATGATCGACCTGGCGCTGTTCCTGAAGCGGAACGGGCACCGTCCCGACCAGGTGCAGGACTTCATCCCGGCGCCATTCGACATCGCGACCTGCATGTATCACACGGGCCTCGATCCGTTCACGGGTAAAGAAGTCTACGTGGCGAAGCATCTGAGGGATCGCAAGCTCCAGAGGGCGCTGTTACAGTTCTTCAAGCCTGAGAACTACTTCAAGGTGCGCCAGGCGTTGCTGGCGGCCGGACGTGCGGACCTGATCGGCTCGGGATGCGACTGCCTGATCCCGGCGAATCCGCCCAGGGCTGCCATGCAGGCCCGGATGGCCCGGGCCCGTCGCGAGGTGACCGAGGGGCGGTATGTCCATACGGTTGACGCGGGCGGGACCCGCGAGGCCGCGCGCACCGAAGGTCCCCGCGGTGCGGGATACCGCCCGCACCGCAAGTCGACCCGCAAGGATAAGCATCGCCCCCGATGAAACGACGCAGCCGACAGACGACAACGCGCCCCTCCTTCGCCCCCGCCGCTGAGCTGACCGCTTCGATCGCGCCGGCGGTCTTGCACGCCGTGGTCCACGACCGCCGCCGCCTTGCGCCCGCGATGGCCGCCGCGTTCAAGACCCGGGAACGGGTCAAGGACATCAAGGACCGGTCGGGCATCACCCGAAGCCTTCGCGCCCTTTTGCGGTGGTGGGGATGGATCGAGACGCTGCACCTGCGCCGGGCGGATGAGCAACTGCTGCTGGCCTCGATGCTGGAATACCCCGAGGTCACGGCCTTCGCACGCGTGTGGGCCGGTCGGATCGGCCGGCCCATCGATCGACTGGTGCCGGTGGGCGACGCCCCGAGCTGGACCGGCCGGGCCGAGGGGCTCAAGCGGTGGCTGGGCGTGCACGCGGTCAACGCCGATCCCTGGCGACTGTTCCCGTCGTGGATGCGGGAGCAGGTGCCCGTGCCCCCCGGCGAGGCGACGCCCAAGATGCGCCGGCTCGGACTTCCTCGCCGGCCTGCAATCGCGAAGCCCCGCCTGGGCGGCCGTTCGCGGCGGCGACGCCAAGGCCGTCTGGACCGAGTTGCGCGAGGCCGAGCTGAAGCCGTGGGTCCACCGGCGCCTCGAGGATGCTGCCAAGCTCCCGCCGGAGACCGACCTGTCGGCGTTCCCCTCGTTCGTGGAGGGCCGGCTCGTCCTGCAGGACCTGGCCTCGCAGGCGGTGGGGCTCGCGTGCGACCCCGACCCGGGCGAGCGGTGGTGGGACGTCCGCGGCGAGGCGGAGGGGGAGTCGTCGCGCTGCACCTGGCCGCGCTGATGGGTGGTAAGGGGGCGGTCATCTGCACGTTCGACGTCGAGCGTCGGCGGCACGACGCGGCGCTTCGGCTGCGTCGCGCCGCGTTTCGGAACGTCACCACCAGGCTGCGCGACGGCCAGCATCCGACCGGCAAGGCCGCGAGCTTCGACGGCGTGGTCGTCGAGCCCCCGTTCGACGGGGATCGGCACCTGGCGCCGCCACCCCGACGCACGATGGACAATCACCCCCGAGCAGATCCCCGGATTCGCGGCCGACCAGCTTCGCCTGCTTGAGGTCGCCAGCACGCGGGTCAAGCCCGGCGGCACCCTGGTCTACACGGTGCCGACACTCACACTTGCCGAGACGGTCGGCGTGGTCGAGGCGTTCCTCAAGCGGCATGACGGTTACCAGTTGCAACCGTTCCCCCATCCGCTCGAAGAAACCACGACCGGCGGCATGCTCACGATCTGGCCGCACCTGCACGACTGCGATGGGCGGTTCATCGCGCGGATGATCCGGACGTCGAAGACCGCGGGCGCGTGACGAGGGGATCCGCCGATGCATTTTCGCCGAGGCTGGTCGATCATCTGGGCCGCGCTGGGCATGATCTCGGCGATGCCGGCCGTTGTTCGGGCCGCCTTGCCCGAGGTTGACCTCTCCGGCTACCGGGCGGACTGTGGAATCCGGGTCGATAGGGACGGTAATCGGCTGCGCGTCTCGTGGGACTGGCCCGACGGCCAGCGAAACGAGACCGGCACCGTCGGAATCGACCTCCGAGCGGGCCGGCCGCTGATCCACAGGATGGGCGCCGCCGGGTCGGAGAATACCGCCGCCGCCGTGATGTTCGAGGATATCGATCCGCTCACCTTCCTCGTGGTGGGCAGCCGCGTCGCTCCCCCAGACCGGCCGCCCGGGATGAGCCCCTTCAACACGTTCTTCGACGCACCAGCCCGGCGGCCCCACCAGGCGTACCAGGCGAAGCTGGCTCTCAAGACGGTCCGCGTCGTGAGCCACGGCCGCCGGGCGACGGTGGCCATCGGCGACCTGACGGCCGGGCCGTTCTCGGGCGAGCTCCAGTTGACGTTCTACGCCGGCGCCCGGCTTGTCCACCTGGAGACCGTGGTCCGGACCGAGGAGGACGGACGCGCGATCCTTTATGACACGGGGTTGACGCTGCCGGACGTGCGCGGCGTGCGACTGGCGTGGGTCGATACCGAGGGGAAGCTCCAGAGGCAGCAGGTCAACGCCCGGGGATCCGACCGGTCGTTGGCCGTCGCCCACCGATTGCTGATCGCCGAGAAGGGGCAGGCCTCGGTCGCCTGCTTCCCGCCGCCGCACCAGTTCTTCACGCCGCGCGACCTGACCGGGAACCTTCGAACCGCCTGGTACGGTCATGGGCACAGGGACCTCGAGCCCCGGTTCGGGTTCGGTATCCGCCAGTCGGAGACCGGCGGCGGCTCGTTCGCGCCCTGGTTCAATGCCCCGCCGGGCACCGAGCAGCGACTGGGCGTGTTCTACCTGCTCTCGTCCCGGGGCGCCGAGGACACGCTCGCGCGAGGCACTTCGGTACACGCACGGCGATCGGTTCCCCGACCTTCCCGGCCATCGCAAGTTCACCACGCACTGGCACATGGCCATCACCATGGCGGCGCTCGATGCGAAGAAGCAGGGCAAGGTGCCGTCCGTGCCCGACTTCGTCCGCATGTTCCAATCCATGGGCGTCGAGATAGTGCACCAGGCCGAGTTCCACGGGGACGGCCACCCTCAGGACCCGGGACCCGTCCGGCTGGCTGAGATGAAGGCCATGTTCGACGAGTGCCGGCGGCTCTCCGACGACCGGCTGCTGGTCCTCCCGGGCGAGGAGGCGAACGTCGCACTGGGGCTGTCGGCGGCCGGCAAGCGGCCCGGTCACTGGGTCTACCTCTTCCCACGTCCGGTCTACTGGACGATGAAGCGGGCGGCCGGTCAGCCGTTCGAGGAGACGATCCCCCCGTACGGGCGGGTCTATCACGTCGGCGACGGCGCCGACTGGCAGCGGCTGCTGGAGCAGGAGCATGGGCTGGCCTGGACGTCGCATCCGCGGATCAAGGGATCGAGCTGGACGCCCGACCTGTTCCGGGGCGAGGACTTCTACCGGTCCGACCGATGGCTGGGCGCCGCGTGGAAGGCGATGCCGGCGGACCTGTCGCTCGACCGGCTGGGACGTCGGGTGCTCGACCTGTTCGACGACATGGAGAACTGGGGGCAGCGAAAGCTCATGCCCGGCGAGGTCGACGTCTTCAAGGTCGATCGAACGCACGAGCTCTACGGCCACATGAACATCAACTACGTGCGGCTGGGCGGCGACCGCCTGCCGCGGTTCGACGGCGGCTGGCAGCCGCTGCTCGACAGCCTGCGCGGGGGCGTTCTTCGTCACCACGGGCGAGGTCCTGATCCGGGATTACAAGGTTGACGGCAAGGAGGGCGGGGCGACCGTCTCCCTGGCGGCCGGCGTGCGGCCGGCGATCCGGCTCGAGCTCGACTGGACCTTCCCGATGAAGTTCGTCGAGGTGATCTCGGGCGATGGCGAGCGGGTTTATCGCGAGCGGGTTGACCTGGCGGACACCGGGCCGTTCGACCGGCGAATCCTGACGCTCCAATCCGAGTTGGCCGGACGCAGGTGGGTGCGGGTCGAGGCCTGGGACGCGGCGGCCAACGGGGCGTTCACTCAGCCCGTCTGGCTGACGCCGGCTCGGGCGAAGTGACGGACCTGGCCGGGTCGGGTCTTGGTGGCGGGCGGCTTCTCTGGCATGATCGGTGGGCCGGCTCCTTCCTTCCGGCCCCGAAGCCACCGTTCGCGGTGTCACACCCCTGGGGCCAAACCGCGTGACGAGGCCGGCCAGGCAACCCGGTTGTCGTGCGGTGCCGGGATCGAGACGACTTCCCAGACACCCTGGAGCAGGAACTCTCCGATGAAGATCGAGCGAGTGCATCGACCCCGCCGCGCCGCCGTCGGTACGCGACTGGCCGCGGCGATGCTGGCGATGATCCTGGGCGCGCCGATATTCGCGCGTGCCGACGTGAAGCTGCCCGCCATCTTCGGATCGCACATGGTCCTTCAGCGCGACCAGAAGGACCGCGTGTGGGGCTGGGCCAATCCGGGCGAGGAGGTCACGGTCAAGATCGCCGGCCAGAGCCAGACCGCCCGGGCCGGCGATAATGGGGCGTGGCACGTCATGCTCGACCCGATGCCGGCGGGCGGTCCGCACGAGATGACCGTGCAGGGCAAGAACCTCGTGAAGTTCGACGACGTGCTCGTGGGCGAGGTCTGGATCTGTTCGGGCCAGTCGAACATGCAGTGGGGCGTCGCCTCCTCGAACCACGCGGACCTCGAGATCGCGGCCGCGAACTACCCCAACATCCGGCTGATCAGCGTGCCCAACCGCGGCACGCAGGAGCCGCAGAAGGACTTCAATGGACACTGGGTGCCCTGCAAGCCCTCGACAGTGGGCGGCTTTTCGGCCGTCGGCTACTTCTTCGGCCGCCAGTTGTACCAGACGCTGGGTGTTCCGATCGGGCTGATCAACGACTCGTGGGGCGGCTCGGCGTGTGAGGCCTGGGTCCGCCGCGACATCCTGGCCGCCGACCCCAAATATGGGCCCCTGATGAAGCGGTGGGAAGAGCTCGAGAAGAGCTACTCGAAAGACATGGAAGAATATGCGCCGAAGCTGGCCGCCTGGCGCGAGGCGGCGGCGAAGGCCCGATCCGAGAACAGGAGGCCGCCCCGGCGCCCGTCGAGCCCCGACGAGGCGATGAACGGCAACGCCCGGCCGGGCAACATCTACAACGGCGTGCTCAAGCCGACGATCGGCTACGGCATCCGCGGCGTGATCTGGTACCAGGGCGAGACCAATGCCGGCCTGGCGTACCAGTACCGCGACCTGTTCCCCCTGATGATCAAGAGCTGGCGCAATGAGTGGGGCCAGGGAGACTTCTCGTTCTACTGGGTCCAGCTCGCCGACTTCATGGGAGAGCGTCCCGAGCCGCGCGATAGCGCGTGGGCCGAGCTTCGCCAGCCGCAGACGATGACGATGGACCGGCTGCCGAAGACCGGCCAGGCCGTCATCATTGACGTCGGCGAGGGTCGGGATATCCACCCCCGGAACAAGCAGGACGTCGCGATGCGGCTGGCACGCTGGGCGCTCGCCCGCGATTACGGACGCGGGATCGAACCGCAGAGCCCGACCTACAAGTCGATGAAGAAGGAAGG
Source organism: uncultured Planctomycetota bacterium (assembly GCA_963771445.1). Lineage (GTDB taxonomy): Bacteria > Planctomycetota > Planctomycetia > Isosphaerales > Isosphaeraceae > JAKAUH01. The sequence goes on from CAVYTQ010000014.1 coordinate 1,703,399, forward strand.
CCACAAGATCGTCCTCAACATCGACCACGTCGGCCCCGGCCTGTACACGTTCGACGTCGAAGAAGCGCGCGGATTCACGATCGCCGGCGCCGACAAGAAGTTCGTCACGGCGAAGGCAGAGATCAACGGGACCAACACGATCGAGGTCTGGTCGGACAACGTCTCGGAACCGGTCGCCGTGCGCTACGCCTGGGCCGACAACCCGGTGTGCAACGTCTACAGCCGAGACGGGCTGCCGCTCACTCCGTTCCGCACCGATGACTGGCCCGGAGTCACGAGCCACAGCGACTGATGATCGAGGGTTCATCGCGATTCGAGGCGCCACGGCCATCGCAAGGGGCCGGGCGCCGCGGACGCGTCGGAATACGGGAACTCCGCGAACAGCCGGACCCGCCATTGTCTGGGATCCGAGCAGTTCGCGCGGCATGATGGGGGAGTCGCAAACCTTCGCCCGCGAACGGGCGCCGGCCCGAGGGCCGAGTGAGGACCTCTTCAAGGAGCCCGAGCGATGACGAGTGCACGCTGGAACCGCCGCGAGTTCATGGGTCGGTCGCTGGTCGCCGCGGGTGTAGGCGCCGGCTTCGCGATCGGCGGGACCAAGTCTTCCGGCCGGATCATCGGCGCCAACGACACCATCCGGATCGCCGTGGCCGGCTTGAACGGTCGCGGCGAGTCGCACGTCGCGGGATTCGGCAAGCTGCCGGGAGTCGAGATCGCCTGCCTGGTTGACCCCGACTCGCGAACCTACGACCGGCGGATCAAGCAGGTCGCAGGCGTGCTCGAGAAGGCCGGGAAGCCGAACGGTTCGCCCCCGTCCGTCGAGAAGGACATCCGCCGCGTGCTCGAGGACAAATCGATCGACGCCGTCTCGGTGGCCACGCCCAATCACTGGCATGCGCTCATCACCGTCTGGGCCTGCCAGGCGGGCAAGGACGTGTACGTCGAGAAGCCGTGCAGCCACGTCGTCCACGAGGGACGGGTCTCGGTCGACGCCGCGCGGCGGTACAACCGGATCGTGCAGCACGGGACCCAGAGTCGGAGCGAGTCCCGATGGCCGATGGCCGTCGAGGCGATCCGCTCGGGTCAGCTCGGTAAGCTGCTCGTCTCGCGGGCCCTCTGCTACAAGCGGCGCAAGAGCATCGGCGAGAAGCCGGCGGGTACGCCGCCGAGCCAGCTCGACTTCAACCTCTGGCTCGGCCCGGCTCCCACCCAGCCGTATCACGAGAACCTGGTGCATTACAACTGGCACTGGTTCTGGGACTTCGGCAACGGCGACATCGGCAACCAGGGCGTCCACCAGATGGACATCGCCCGCTGGCTGATCCCCGCGTCGTCGTCCTCGAGCGCGACCTTCCCCCGGTCGGTCGTCAGCATCGGCGGGCGGTTCGGCTACAAGGATCAGGGCCAGACCGCCAACACCCAGATCGCCGTGATGGACTACGGCGAGACCCAGCTCATCTTCGAGGTCCGCGGCCTGCCCACCGGTAAGTACCGCGGCGTCAACGTCGGCAACACGGCGCACTGCGAGGCAGGCACGGTCATCGAGGACCGGTTCTATCCCCGGGGCAAGACCGAGTCCGTCCCGCTGGACCAGGTCGCGAAGGTCGCTGTGCGCCGCGGGCCCGGCAAGGGGCACTTCGCCAACTTCATCGAGGCGGTCCGCAGCCGGAAGGTCGAGGACCTGAACGCCGACATCCTCGAGGGCCATTACTCCGCGGCGCTCTGCCACCTGCCGAACATCTCGTACCGGCTGGGCGAGGACGTCCCCTACAGCAAGGCGACGGCCGCATTCGGCGAAGATAGGGAGGCCGTCGAGACCCTGGAGTCGCATGCGCGAGCACCTCAAGGAGGATGGTGTCCCCCTCGACGGGCTGAGCTACCGGCTGGGCCGGAAGCTCGCCTTCGACGCGGCCTCTGAGTCGTTCGTCGGTGACTCGCAAGCGAATGAGCTTCTCACGCGGCCCTACCGTGCACCATTCGTCGTGCCCGATCACATTGCCTGATTGGTCCCTCGATTCTGCTGAGCGGGCCGGCGAGGGTCGATCAAGGCCCCCACCGGCTCAATTCGTTGGGTCTCAGCGCGGCTCGAGTGCCTGGAGCGCCATGGCGGTCGCCGCACTCGACATAAATGTCCCGACGTGCGACTTCGGGTTTCGGCGCTTGTTGAGCGAGTAGCCGACCCAGTTTCCCTCCGTCTGCTGATGGGTGCGAAGCCACTCCAGCCCCTTGGCCACGGGCGCCTCTTCGCGAGGGATTCCCGCGCGCTGGAGGGCGACGAGCACCAGGCCCGTGGCGTAGCCGTCGGAGGCCGTCTCCTGCGGTGTATTGTCGTGCCGACGGCAGTCGACCAGCGAGCTCAGGCTCCAGCCGCCATCCTCGTGCTGCTTCTTCAGCACGGCGTCGATCACCTCGCGGCGCCGGACTCGTCGAGCAGGCCCTTCAGCTCGGCCGAGGCCCAGACGGCAAACAGGCGGTTGTGAAGGTTCTGCCCGTCGAGGTTCGAGTTGAGGTAGCGACGAAGCCGATCGATGCCGTCGCGAGTCGTGGGATCGGCGGCCGACGTGATGTCGCCGGGCACCCGGGCGACGGCGATCGCGGCCAGCGTGGCGCCGAAGTACCGGGCCTCGCCGGCCTCCCAGGGCCGCAGGCCGAAGTCGAGCCAGTCCCACGAGCCGGAGGTCGGGCCGCTCCGGGACTGGCGCTCCCAGAGATGCGAGAGGGCCTTGCGCGTGGTGTCGCTCGGCGATCGTTGCCCCGTGCGCCGATCGTCGTCGGCCAGGACGAGCAGGTTGAGGACGGCCTCGGTCCCCCACGACTCGACCTTCTTGCGGGCGTCGAAGTCGTACGAGAGCCGGAAGCGCGGCGAGTCGAGCTCGGACCAGTGGTCAACTCGACGGCGGACATTATCGCGGAGGGTCTGCTCCTCCTCGGTGGGGCCGGAGCCGCCGCTGATCCGCCGCGCCGCGGGACGGCCGAGGCGCGTACGACAGCGAGGTGTGGCAGCTCACGCACGAGACCTTGTCGGCGCCCTCGCCGCGGTCGGCGCCCTGGAATGCCGCCCACTCGGCGGCGCGGGCGTCGAGGTAGCTCGCGGCCTTGTCGATGCTCAGCTTCGTCGGCTCGCCGGCGCGGGTGGGCGCGACTCCGGAAAGGAGTCCGATCGCCACGCCAGCAAGCCAGATCCTGGGATCATGCGGTTTCATCGGTCAACTCCTGTCGTCGAATGAGCGGACTGGTCGGTTCGTCGAGGCAGCCAGTGCAGATATCGGGTAACGTCGGAGTAGTCGTCGGTCCAGGCTCGAGCATCGCTCCTTGGCCGAGGCTGCGCCAGCGCGCGTCGGTCGCCAGCGAACCGAGGTCGTGCTCGGTCGCGGCCATCACGGCCCAGATCGAAGGTTGCTTGCCGGCGAGGCGTTCCTCGGGGCTGACGGCGAGGTCGTGGCCGATCCGGCAGACGAGACCGGCGTCCACGGCCTGCCGGCCCATCAACGGGTCGAGGTCGAGGTAGCGGTTCGACAGGTTGAACGCCAGGACGCCCCCCGCGGCGAGCTTCGACCGGTAGAGGCGGATTGCCTCGCGCGTGACGAGGTGCACCGGCAGCGAGTCGGAGCTGAACGCGTCGAGGACGATCAGGTCATAGCTGTGGTCGGCCCCCTCGCGGAGCCGGAGCCTGGCGTCGCCGAGCACAACGTCGAGCGAGGCGGCGCGGCTCTCGGCCAGGTAGCGGAAGTAGCGCGGGTCGCGCGCGATCCGCTCGATGGCCGGGTCGATCTCGTAGAAGGTCCAGCGCTGTTCGGGCCGGGCGTAGGCGGCCAGCGTGCCGGCGCCGAGGCCGACGATCGCCACGCGCGTCCCGGGCGATGGAGCCGCTCGTCGAGCGCGGCGAAGAGCTGGCCGATCGGGCCGGTGCGGGTGAAATACGTCGAGGGCTCGAGGGACCGGGCGGGGTCCAGCCTCTGCTGGCCGTGGAGCGTGCTGCCATGGAACAGCCGATGGAGCGCCGTGATCGTCGTCCTCGGTGACGCGCGACACGCCGAAGAAGTTGCGCTCGACGTGGAGCAGCCGCCCGCCGAGTCCCTGGGTCTGCCCGCTGGCCGCCATCACCGCGCCGGCCGCGAGGGCAAATCGGATGGGCCTCTGCCGGGCCGACCTGAGCGCGAAGACGACCAGCCCCGACGCCACGACGACGGCGAGCGCTCCCGGCGGCGAGCTGGCGAGCCCCGCCTGATCGGTGACCACCACGGCCGTGAGCCCAAATACGGCGGCGGGCAGCCAGAGGTCGCCCCGGAGCCTGTTGACCGGCGCGAGCTTGGTGACGACACCCGGGCCAACCGCCGCCGCGCACCCGAGCACGATCGCTAGGGGGTATTCCACGACGCGGCGGAAGAGCAGGGGGGCGAGGATCGCGTTGAAGATGCCGCCCAGCAGGCCGCCGAGCGCGATGGTCACGTAGTAGCCCGAGAGCTGGCTCGTCGGCGGACGGAGCCGCGCCAGCGCGCCGTGGCAAGCGACGGCGCCGGCGAAGAAGGTCAGCAGGTGGAGCGGCAGCCACAGGGCGTGGACGAACCCCGCGCTCAGGACCAGCACCACCACCAGGGCCAGGAAGGGCAGGACCCGTGCGGCCAGGCGCACCGCGGCCGAGTCGGGGCCGCCGAACGCCACGATGTAGCTCAGAAGGTACAGGGCCAGCGGAATCACCCAGAGCAGCGGCATCGGCGCCAGGTCGGTCGTCAGGTAGGTCGTCACGCCCATCAGCCAGCTCGATGGGATGAAGACCAGCACGAGGGCCCGGAACCGCTCGCGTGCCGAGACCATCGAGTTCGCGCGAGGATCCGGCAGCTCGTCCATCGGGACAGACCTATCGGCCGTCGGCCTGAGGCTCGATTGCCGGGCCACGATCACGGACGCCACCAGCAGGAGTGCCATCGCCGCATAGCCGATCCGCCAGAGGTCCGCCTGGCCCTTGAGGCTGAGGTTCGGCTCGACGACGAACGGATACGCCAGGAGGGCGAGCAGGCTGCCGGCGTTGCTGGCCGCATAGAGGAAGTAGGGGTCGTGGGCCCGCGGATGATCTGTTGACGCGAACCAACGTTGCAACAGCGGCGAGGCCGCCGCGGCCAGCCAGAGCGGTAACGACGCCGATTCGAGCAGGGTCGCGATCAAGGGAAAGGTGGGTCGGACGATGGCGGTCGCCGCTCGAGGGCCCGTCAACGGAGCCACGCCGAACGGCAGCGTCAGGCCGCCGAGGACGAGCAGTCCGGCGATCACCACGATCGCCGGTATTGAGATGACGTGCCGCTCGGCCGTCCTTGCGTCGCGCGAGCTCGGCGGCAGGAAGCCCGCCAGGGCGTATCCGGCCAGCACGACGAACTGGAAGTAGAGCAGGCAGGTGTTCCAGACCGACGGCGTACCGCCGAAGAGCGGCAGGACCATCTTGCCGATCATCGGCTCGGCCGAGAACAGCAGGACGGCGGCGACGAATCCCGCCAGCGAGTAGAGGCCGACCAGGGCTGCGTTCACGAGGCGCCTCCCCTCCTGCTCGTGCGAGGTCCGACGGATCGCGGGGGCGCGAGCCGAGGGACGAACGTGTATAATGGTCGGCTCGATCGGGAACGACGGCCGGCGGATGCGTGCCTGCCGCAGCCAGCGCATCGATCAGGACGATTCGGGGACCTTCCTTGCCATCCTTGCACCGACGGATCGCCAGCCGGCTGCGGTTCCGCGAGTACCTCGAGCGCTTCCGCGAGAGCCTGCGGGGCGGCGCACCGCTGCGTCCCGAGACGCCCTCGCCGGCCGGCCGGCATCGGTCGCTGCCGCGGCTCTACCGCGAGCTGTACGGACTGCTCGCGGGCTACCGCTCGATGCTGGCCGTCTCGCTGGCCGCGCTGACGCTGGCGACCCTGCTCAAGCTGATCCCGCCCGCGGCCACCAAGGCCGCGATCGACTATGTCATGCTGGCCCGACCGTTGCCCGCCTGGGTCGAGGCGCACAGCCCGATCGCGATCCCCGAGTCGCCGCGGATCCGGCTGGCGATCCTGGTGGGCGTGGTGCTGGCGGTCTCGATCCTGGGCAAGTTCCTGGGCCTTTCGAGCCGATGGCAGACCACACGGATGACCAAGCGGGTGCAGGTCGCCGTGCGGCGAAAGGTCTACGACCACGCGATGCGGCTGCCGCTCCACCGCGTCTATCAGCTCAAGTCGGGCGGCGCCTCGAGCCTGCTCCGCGAGGATGCCGGCGGCGTGGGTGAGCTGATCTTCAGCATGCTCTACAACCCCTGGTCGGCGGTCGTCCAGTTCCTGGGCGGGCTGGTCGTGCTGCTCTTCGTCAACTGGCGGCTGCTGCTGGGTGCGCTGGTGCTCGTGCCGGGTGTCTACTACTCGGACCTGACGTGGAACCGTCGCATCCGGCCGCTGTTCCGCGACGTGCGGAAGGAGCGGCAGGAGGTCGACAGCCAGACGACCGAGGTCTTCGGCGGCATGCGGGTGGTGCGTGCCTTCGGCCGTCAGAAGAGCGAGTCGGCGCGGTTACATGGGGTCGAGCCATTTCATGACGCGGCTCGAGCTGCATGTCTGGTGGCTGTCTCGGATGATCGAGCTCCTGTGGGAGTTCCTGCTGCCGCTGGCGTCGGTCGGGTTGCTGCTCTACGGCGGCCTGCAGGTGATCGAAGGCCGGCTCTCGCTCGGCGACCTGATGATGTTCCTGGTGTACCTGGCGATGCTGCTGGAGCCGATGGCAATCCTGGCCTCGAGCGTGACCCAGTTCCAGAACAACCTCGCGGGCTTCGACCGCGTGCTCGACGTCCTGGCCGAGCCGCGCGAGATGGCCGACTGCCCCGGCACGCGCCCGGTCGTCAAGGCGAACGTGGCCGGCCGGATCACGATCAAGAACGTGAGCTTCATCTACCCGGGCACGAATCGGCCGGTGCTGCGCGAGATCAACCTGGACGTCAGGGCGGGCGAGACGATCGCGCTGGTCGGCCGGAGCGGGTCGGGCAAGACGACGCTCTGCAACCTGATCGCGCGGTTCCACGACCCGACCCAGGGGACGATCGCGCTCGATGGGATCAACCTGCGGGAGATCGAGGTCGAGAGCTACCGACGGCTGCTGGGGATCGTCGAGCAGGACGTGTTCCTGTTCGACGGCACGATCGCCGAGAACATCGCCTACGGCGACCGCTGGGCATCGCGCGGGCGGATCGAGCAGGCCGCTGCGGCGGCCAATGCGGCCGAGTTCATCGAGCGCCTGCCCGAGCGCTACGACACATTCATCGGCGAGCGAGGCGTCCGGCTCAGCGGCGGTCAGCGGCAGCGGCTGGCGATCGCGCGTGCCATCCTGGCCGACCCGCGGATCTTCATCCTCGACGAGGCCACCAGCAACCTCGACAGCGAGAGCGAACGGCTGATCCAGCAAAGCCTGGGCGACCTGCTGCACGGCCGGACGTCGTTCGTGATCGCGCACCGGCTGAGCACGATCCGGCACGCCGACCGGATCCTCGTCCTGGACGACGGCGCCATCGCCGAGGCCGGCAGCCACCAGCAGCTCATGGCCACGAGCGGCCAGTACCGCGACATGGTCGAGCTCCAGCGCATCGAGCAGGGGGATGCTCGAGGCTGATCGACGTATCATTCTCGCCGTCGAACGGTCATTCATGGCGGTGCGGTCATCTCGCGGTGACAGTCATCTTCATTCCGTCCGACGGCCGGAGGGTCATCGAGGGCATCGGCTCGTAGCGCGTGCCCGGGGCGACGCGGAGGCGGTACTTGCGGGCGATCATCGCCAGGACGAGGGTCGCCTCCATCAGCGCGAAGTTGTTGCCGATGCAGATCCTCGGGCCTCCGCCGAAGGGGAAGTAGGCATAACGAGGGATTCGCTGCATCAGGCCGTCGGACCAGCGCTCGGGGCGGAATGCTTCCGGGTCGTCGTACCACCGCGGGTCGCGCTGGATGACGTAGGTGCTCATGAAGACCGTCGTGCCGCGGGCGACGCGGTAGCCGCCCAGCTCGAGCGGAGCGGTCGCCTCGCGGCCGAGCATCCAGCCGGGCGGGTAGAGCCTCAGGATCTCGGTGACGATGTTGTCGGTGAATGCGAGCTTCGGGAGGTCCGCAAGGGTTGGCAGGCGGCCCGCGAGTACGGAGTCGACCTCGTTGTGCAGGCGAGTCTCGGCATCGGGGTGGGACGCGAGCTGGTACCACGCCCAGGCCAGCGTGCTGGCCGTCGTCTCGTGGCCGGCGAGAAAGAGCGTCATGCACTCGTCGCGGAGCTGGCGGTCGGTCATCCCTCGCCCGCTCTCGTCGTCGCGGGCCTGGAGGAGCATCGATAGCAGGTCGCCGCGGTCCTCGCCGTCCTCGCGACGGCGGGCGATGATCTTGAACAGCACGCGATCGAGCCGGCGGATGGCCGCCTTGACGCGCAGGTTGTTCGGCGTCGGTATCCACCGGGGGATGAGGATCGGGCTGGAGGTCGTCCCGACGAAGCTGTGCATCAGGGTTTCCATCGCCTCGCGGACCTCAGTCCAGTCGCTGCCGAGCTCGGCGCCGAAGAGGGCCTTGGCGACGATCTCGAGAGTCAGCCGCATCATGTCGGCCTGGATGTCGCGCTCCTGGCCGTCGGCCCACTCGGCGAGCAGGCGGTCGGTGAAGCCGACCATCAGGTCGGCGAACCCCGCGATCCGGTCGCGGTGGAAGGCCGGCTGCGCGAGCTTGCGCTGGCCTCGCCAGAAGTCGCCCTCGCTGGTGAGGAGGCCCTGGCCGAGCGTCAACTTCGCCTGGCGGAGGCGGTAGTGCTTGATGAATTTGCGGTTCTGGTGGACCAGCACCTCCTCGACCAGGTCGGGATGGTAGGCGAACAGGATTGGCATCGGCCCGAACCGCGCCGAGACCAGGTCGCCATACTGGCGGCCCCAGCGAGCGAGGGCGGCCAGGCGATCGCCGGAGAACTCGCGCAGGTTGCCCCCGAGTCCGCGGGGCGGAGGGCCGGGCGGGCGGGCCGACGAGGAGGCTCGCGGTTGGGTCGGGGCGGTCGGCGTGCTCATGATGTTGTCTCCTGAGATGGGCAGCGGTAGCCGACGGGGTGGTGCTCTCAACGTGAGCTGGGTGGCATCCTGTCCGCATTTGGCGCAGGGGCCCGGGCGCGAAGGAACGCCAGCAGGTCGCGCAGCTCCTGGACGGTCATCGTCCGCACCAGGTTGTCGGGCATGATCGAGGTTTTCTGGGGCTTGCGGTCGGCGATCTCGTCGGGCTTGACCGCGATCCGCCGGCCTTCCTGGTCGCCGAGGATGATGGTGCCGTCGGGCGTCGTCTCGAGCAGGACGCCGGTGAAGACCATGCCGTCGTTGCGGGCGACTTGCCAGGTGACGAACTGGGGCGCGATCTCGCGACTCGGCGCGACGATCGACTCGACGAGCCGGCGGCGGTCGGTGGCCGTGGCGAGCGTCGAGAGGTCGGGGCCGACCCGGCCGCCTCGGCCGTCGATCTGGTGGCATCGGAAGCAGCCCGGCCCGGACGGGTGGTAGAAGACCCGCTCGCCGGCGGCCGGGTCGGCCGGACCGTCCACAAGTGCCATCCGGCGCTCCACGTCGGTGCCCGGTTCGGCGGGACGCCCGGATGGGGGGGTGGTAGCCGCGCCGCCGATCCGGTCGATCAGATCGAGCGAGGCGGGATCGCCCTGGTTGGCCCAGCGGAGCAGCCGTGTTTCCCGGTCGTCGAGACGCTGCCCGCGCAGGCTGCGCAGGGCCTCGCGACGGAGCAGGGGCGGTCCGGATCCGGCCAGGTCGATCAGGGGCTCGTGATGGTGGGCGGCATCACGCGCCAGCCCGCCGATCGCCTCGGCCCGGACCGCCAGGTCGAGATCGGCGTCGAAGGCCAGCCGGGCGAGTCGCGTCACACGCTTCGAGTCCGAGCCCTGGCCGAGTGACCGGATCGCCTCGATGCGGACGCTCGGGTCGGATGATCCGGCCAGGCGATCGAGCAGCGCGAAGTTGAGCGCCGGATGGTCGGGCCGGAGCATCCTCAGGCAGCGCGCGAGGATCGCGGTGGGCGTGGACCGGGCCTTGAGCAGACCGACGATGTAGTCCTCGCCCGCGAGCTCGTCGTGCGAGTCGCGGCGGCGGCCGTCGAGCATCTCGAGCGCGGCAAGGGTCGCCTGGAAGACCTCGGGCGTGGTCGAGCCCGAGCCCAGGCCCTCCATGAGCCGCGCACGATACGCCTCGATGTGATGTTCGCCGACCCACTGGATGGCCGCGAAGCGGATCGAGGGATCGGGGTCGGCGAGGAAGCGCGGCAGCAACACGCGGCCCTCGGGGCCGTCAACGTCGCGCAGGACCAGCAACAGGCCGAGCCGGCGAGCGGGCGCGAGCCCGGGAGCCGCGGCGAGCTCGGCGAGTCGCGATGCCCGCAGCGACCGGCCCAGGCCGCGGCGGGCCGCCTGACGGATGAAGGGATCGTCCGACTCGAGGGCGTCGAGGAGTCGCGACTCGGCGGACGGATTGGCGGTTCGGCGTAGGGTCTCGGCGCGAGCGAGGGGGCCGCTCGGGCCGTCGGCGGCCCGCGGGGTCGCGGGGGCGGCATTGGCCTCCGCTCGGGCCGGGGACTTGCTGCGCAGCCGCCAGAGCCTGCCCTTTCCGTGGAGGGTGTAGGACTGGTCGACCCAGTCGCTGAAGTAGATCGAGCCATCGGGCGCCACGGCGAGCCCGACCGGCCGGAAGTCGTCACCGCCGACCACGACGGGCTTCATCGTGGCCCGGAACGAGGCGCCATGGGGCTGGAGGTCGTACGCGCTCGATGCGGTGGTCGCCCCACGAGGTGACGAGCAGCGAGCCTCGATAGTCGGCCGGCAGGTCATTGGCCTGATACTGGAGGACGCCGCTCGGGGCCTCGCCGGTGCCCGCGACCATGCCGAGCGTGCCCGGCAGCTCGCCGTTCCAGGCGGTGAACGGGTGGAGTCCCGCGGCGACCGTTGCGGAAGCGGTAGCCGTAATCGCCGCCCTCGACGATGTGCAGCAGCCGGCAAGGGGGGCGTGAGTCCGGGTCGTTGTCAACGGCGAACAGGTTGCCCGCGGTGTCGAACGTGACGTTGAAGGGGTTCCAGAAGCCGGTCGCGACCCGCACGAGCCCGCGGCCGTCGGGACGGCAGCGGAAGATGTTGCCGCCCTCGCCGCCGCCCGAGTGCGTGGTGCCGTCGCGGCCGACCAGGCGATACGGCACGCCGAGGTTCTCGCCCAGGCCGAAGTAGACGTCGCCCGCCGCGTCGAACGCGAAGCCGGAGAGGCCGTTGTGGGGATAGTCGCCGGTCGAGTCGAGGTGGACGATCGGTTCCGGAAGCTTGCCAGGAACGATGCCGTCGGCCCGGCCGTCGCCGTCCCGGTCGTCGAGGTGGTAGAGGGCCGCTCGGGTCGCGACGTAGACCGAACCGTCACGAGCGACGGCGACGCTCATCGTCCACTTCGTCCCCTCGAAGAAGATGCCGGCCGGCTCGGGACGGCCATCGCCGTCGCGGTCGGCGAAGAGCAGGATGCGGTCGGCCCTCGGCCCCTTGTAGTTCGCGGGCGGGAAGTGGGTATGACTCTCGATGACCAGGACCCGGCCCCTGTGATCGATGGCGATCCCTGTTGGCGTGACCAGCTCGGGCTCGGCCGCGATCCGTTCCAGGACGAGCCGGCTGTCCACCGGCCGCGGCGGGTCGGCCAGTGTGGTCGATGCGAACAGAACGCCCGCGAGCAAGGTGGCAGCGAATGGGCGAGAAACCATGGATGTGTGCCCTCTCTCGGACCGGGGCCGACGCGGGCTGACTCCTCCCGAAGAGGGGAACGGCGCCCGATGCTCGGTCGCCCTGAGTATAGCCGACCCGGTCAATTCGGCTCCACGAGCACGTCCCGCGCAATCGTCCCGATCCGACCGAACGTGATGATCGCTGCCCGTGGGTTGCCGCCCGGACTCACCCGAAAGACGCGAAGCCTGATCCACGCCATGTATCATCCTGCCAAACGGGTGGGTTCCTGGTTCGGGGGCTGCCAAGTGATGTAAGACGACACAGCGCCTGCCAATCATGCACTTCTGAACAAAGGAAATTGGGTTCGTTTGCGTCTTTTCCCAAATCTCGGTGGCTTTTCTGATCGTATGGCCACCGGAAATTGGGTTCGTTTTCACTGTTTTCGGGGATCGGTGATCCGATGCATGCAGCCTTGCAATCAAGCCTGTGCGCTTGGTCGATGCCAGTGGCCGCGTCGCAACGCGTCGTCCAGCAGCATGATGGTCGTGTTTAATCCTCATCGATTCGCCATGGAAGATACCAAGGAGTCTTTCAAGGATGCTTGACAGAGTGTTCATCCGAGGACCCTCGAGCTTCCACGGTTCCAATGTTCCCGCAATCACAGAACTGTGAATGATTGCCAGCGTGGTGCGTCAGCGAATTTGTGCGAGCAATCTTTGAGAAGCCAGCAGCAATGAATCCTGAGCAAGGCGAAGGGAGGAAGGGGGACTCGACTGCTGGGGACGATACTTGCAGCACCGCAAGCGAGCGATCGGCTGAGAGTCAGCAAGCCGGACAGGATAGAGAGGAGTCGCTTTCCTGGTTGCATTGTCCTTTTCAAGCAGGGAGAGAAATGTGGAAGGCAAGGACCAACATTCTATTGCAATTCCCAATGGTAAGCAATGCCTTGCAGTATGATTATTCTTGAGAAGTGGCAGATCATTCCACAAGGCGGGAGGGAGCCATCCCAGCGGGACGAGATGGTTCGGCAGATGAGTTCCGGATGGCGTGAGTCGGCTCGAGGGGAGATTGGTCCGTGAACGACGATGGGGTCATCCTTCGCGGAGGGTCGGCGCGGGGAGGCGGCCCGGTGGCGAGCCGCCCGATTGTCGGGGCGGCTCGCACCGGGATGTGATCCCACCGAGCCCAGGGACGCGTTCAGGCGGTGGCGCTGTCGAGCGGGCTTCGCCAGATCGGGGTGGGCGGGAAGAGGATCCGCGCCGCATCGATGGCCGTACTGGCCGAGGAGACGAACCCGTCTTCCTCGACGGCCGCGTCGATGCCCGAGTGGCCCATCAGCAGTCGGACGAGTCCCGACGGGCTTAGGGTCAGGTAGCGACGGCTGAGCTTCTCGGGCTCGATCCGCGCCTTGCGGGCGTCGGCGTGGATCAGCCAGCGGTGGTCGCCCGAGGACAGTCCCAGCTCGAGCGGCAACGGCGCACCCGACTCGACGGCGCGTCGCGAGAGCTCGGGCAGGATCGCCTCGAGGAACCGGCCGAGCTCGGGGATGTGGTACATCGAGACCGTGCCGTCGTACGATTCCTGGTCGATGATCCGGCCCGATGACGAACGGATGACGTCCATCACGGGGTGGTCGCTGGGCGCGTAGACGGTGACCTCGGGATACGCACGCTCGAGCGCCTCGGACCGGACGCGGCCGAGCAGGGCACGCAGCGCCTGCGGGTAGGCGGGGTCGTAGGCGATCTCGAGGACCTTGTGGTCCTTGATGAAGGCATACCCGCGGACGGCCTCGCCCTGGCAGGCGACCCAGATCACGTGGGCGTAGCGGCGGCCGATGATCCAGCGCCAGTATTCCTCGGTGCGGACGACCGAGCCGGTGGTCCGGGCGTACTGGCCGTCGTAGAGCCGCATCAGGTCGCCGAGCTCGACCTGCCGCCAGGGCCGGACGTGCCAGAAGCCGCCGCGGCCCTCGACGACGCCATCGCTGACCTGGGGAAGTTGCGGCTGAGGATCTGGGCGAAGGTCTGCCGGCCGCAGACGCCCCAGCCGAGCGGTCGGTAGAACTGCGGCATGCCGGTCGTCAGCGCCTGGAGCACGGCGCCGCCCTCGCGGGCCCGTTCGCTCGCCAGCCGCATCAGGTTCTGGGCGAACCCCATGCCCCGGAACTCGGGGAGCGTGCCGACCCACATCACGCCATTGATCGGCAGCGTGGTCGAGCCGTACCGGATCGTCCGCTGGGTGAGGTGGACGTGGCTGACCACCTTGGAGTCGACCTTGGCCAGCAGGCGATGGTCGGGCTGGTAGACCGGGTCGCTGAGCGCACCCAGGAACGACTCGCGGTCGGGACCGTGGAAGACGTGGAGGAGCGTCTGGTAGACGGCCTCGTGGTCGGCCTCGGTGCCGGCGCCATACTCGACCGCCCCGCGGCGCACGGGGAGTCGGAAACCGGGGGCAGAGGCTTTCGTCGGATCAGCCATGCTGGGATTTCGCCGCGGAGGGCGGGAGCCGTCCGCCGTATGCCACTGGGTCTCTTTAGGAGGCACTGTACGATGCTTCGTCTTCATTTTACGTGCTCTTCCACGGCTCCGCCGCAGTCTTGGTCGTTTTCGCTTCGATTTTACCAACATACCAGCGAATTGGAGGCCCGGCGGGGTCGCAAGCACCGGCGCAACCTGCCCATCCCATCTCTTCGTACAGCGATTCAACCGCCCGCCACCGGCGCCCGCGATCCTGCCCCGTCTTCAGATCGGCCACCGACCCCTTCGAGGACTCCCGCAACCGGCCGGCGGAGTGGAGGACCGCGGCGAATTCGCGGCTTCGGGCGACCCGGTTGGACCGGAGACCCGCCAGGATCGCCGCCCGCCGGGCCCTCAGTTCGATTCCGCCTTCCTTCGGTCCATGGCTGCATGGCTTCGTTGGAATGGCGGATGGCCAGCTTGCGAGCGAACCGCTCGCGACGGGAGGTGCCGGGCCGGCGAGCGCCGCGCGCTTCGCTGCAATGATAGTACGAAGCTCGACCGGATAGGGTTCGTCGAGGTGGCGATCGGGGTTGAAGGTGAGGTCGCGAAGGGTCCGGTCGAGGTGGCGAAGGTCGTCGGGAGTCTCGGGGGAGGTCGGGAGGCCCAGGCGAAGGGTGAGCGACATGGTGAGGAAGCCGGGCGGCTCGGAGCCGAAGAAGCGGGCCGAGATCTCGTCGCCCAGCTCGTCGTACTTGGCCCCTCCGATCCCGTGGATGAAGAGGTCGCCGAGGAAGTAGCGGGCGAACATGGTGGTCGTCAGGGCTCGGGTGCGGAGCCGGATCGACTGGGCGGGGAGGTCGCGGAGCCGCTCGACGGCACAACACGCCTCGCCGTCGTCGGCCAGCGGCAGGCTCGAGAGGACGTCGTCCTCCCCGGCGATCCGCAGGTCCACGACGTTCCCCCGCCGACGCGCCATCAGGGCCCGTCGCCGGGGTCGGGCGGCCCGCCAGACCCAGAAGGGGGCCTCGAGCCAGTCGTCTTGCCGGGTCGAGGGCGGCCACGGGGTGGTGCCGGCTTCGGATGCGGTGGGCGGCGCGGTACTCGTCCAGGCAGTCGTTGTGGACCTGACTGATACCGGGGAAGCTGGGCCAGCAGGTGCGAGGCGAACCAGAGGAAGCTGTCGGTCTGGCAGAGCCGGCCCAGGGGGAGCTCGAGGTTGTGGAAGCCCCAGGCGGCCTCGATCTCGCGGCGGGCCAGCGAGAAGCGCAGGCCGACCGGGTCGACCTCGCCGCGGCGGCGCGATGGCCCGCGGCCAGAACTCGTCGATCAAGCGGGTCGAGGACGGCGTCACCCAGGACGTCGAGCGGACGCGGTCGGCGGAATGTGGCGAACACGGCCTCGTCGCGGACCTTCCAGTCCTCGTACGGGAGCTCGCCCTGCCACTCGTCGAACTCGACGGGCGTCGTGCGGAGCAGCCACCGCCGACGATGGCCGGGACGCGGATGGAAGAGTCCTTGGGGATGTCGTTGTCGACAATCAGGTTCAGGGCCACGCCGCCGCGTCGAGCGGGCGATCGCAGCGGCGGCGAAGTTCTTCACCCAGACGCCCAGGGTGGAAGAGCTCGGGCTGGTGGCCGGTGACGATCAAGGGCGGGTCGTGGTCCGCGCGGCCGTCGCCCCCGGCCGTCGGATCGGACAGGCCGTGGCGGCGGAGGAATTCGCGCGCCAGTCGGGTGACCTCGCGCCGGGCCTCCACCCGGAGCCGATCGGCCGGCGGCCCTGCACGTCGTAATCCCAGCTCGAGAGCCGGGCGGCATTGGACGCGGTCGAGGTCGCCGGCCTCGCTCCAGGGCGGGTCGATCAGCAGACCGCCGTCGTTCGCAGGGGCGCGCAGGCGGCGTGCGGTCATCCGAGACACTCCCCGGCCGCCGAGAGACCCGCGCGATCGAGGGCCTCGCGGAAAACCTTGCGATAGTGGGCCAGCCGATACGCGGCGTCGTCGAGCGAGCCGCCGAAGGCGCGCGACTCATCCAGGTAGATCAGCGGGACGGCGACCTCCTCGATCTTCATCCCCAGCGCGGCGGCCTGCGACCCAGACCTGCAAGGGCATCGCGTAGCCGTCGTCGGTGATCTCGAACCGCTCGAGGGCCGATCGTCCGGTACGCCTTGAAGCCGCAGAAAGCGTCGGTCACATTCAGGCCGAGGCATTCATTGACCCACCGCGTCACCTCGACGTTGATCCGCCGGCGCTCCTCGGGCGGGCGCTGCGAGGGATCGAAGACCTCGAGGTACCGGCTGCCCGAGACGATATCGACGCGGTCGAGGCCGGCCGCCAGCATCGGGATCATCGACGGCTCATGCTGGCCGTCGCAATCGATCGTCACCAGGCCGTCATATCGCCCCTCGACGGCCGCCCGGAAGGCCGTCCGGAGGCCGGCGCCGTAGCCCATGTTGCGTGGATGCCTGATCGTTCGCACGTTGGGGAATCCGGCGAGCAGCTCGGGCGTGCGGTCGGTCGAGCCGTCGTCGACGACGAGGACGTCGCCGGCGTATCGCAGCACCTCGGTGAGGACCGGCTGGAGATACTGTTCCTCATTGTAGACGGGGATGGCGGTGAGGAGGTGCATTTTCGGGTTGGCGGAGGAGGCTAGCCGGGAAGGTCAAGAATCGATGGAATCCGCAGGTCGTAGGCCGTCGCATTGTAGGTCGCGCGAGGGGGAAAGTCAACGAGCCGGAGGCCGCCGCGCCGGGGGCCGCGAATCGGCCCCCTCTTGACCCAATCGGCTGCCCGCACCTAGCATTGTGGTTTTCCCGCGGGGCGAGGATCTCCTCGCACACGTTGCCTCATTTCCTTCATCTGACAAAACAAGACTGATGACCGAACTCCAAACGACACAGCCCGTTCCGGAGAATGAACCGGTACCTGGTGCTCCGACTCCCGCGAAGCCCGAGTCGGAGGGCGAGGCCATTGCGCCTCCTCCGCCGCCGGAACCCTGGACGCCTGCTCGCGTCCTCGAGTGGAACGCGTATTACGACCGGTACGTCGTGCTCGCTGTCCTGCTCCTGGCGCTGGTTGTTGCTTGCAATTACGTGACCGATTCGCAATTTTTCGTCCATTTGAAGACGGGCCAGCAGATCGCCGACCAGATGGCGCCTCCGAGGGTCGACGACTTCTCGTACACCGAGGCCGGCCAGCCATGGGTGGACGTCAACTGGCTGTTCGAGTGGTCGCACGCCGGCCCTCTACGGCCTGTTCTACAACATGGTTCAGGTGAATACGGAGGACCCGACGGCGAGCCGGCCGCAGGCGGACATGTTCGCGGTGCGGGCGCTCGGGCTGATCGACGCGATTGTGTATTTCTGCGCGGCGTGGGCCCTGTTGCGGATACGCCATCGCGGACCGGGGACCTGGTGGGCGGCCGTCTGCACGATGCTGGCGGTGGGGATCTTCTGGGACCCGACGCTCGGACTGATGCCAGACGGACGGGCGACGGGCGGGCTGGCGCCGGGCGGACTGGCCGCGGTGCCCTGGAAGGGGACCCCGATGACGGGGATCTCGCCGTCATCGTGGGGCAGGTTGTTCCTGACGCTCGAGCTCCTGATCGCCTTCCGGGCCTTCGACCAGGGACGGCCGCGTTACCTGTGGTGGCTGATCCCGCTGTTCGCGCTTTGGGCCAACTGGGATACCTCGTTCCTGACCGGGCTCTACCTGCTGGGGGCGATCGTGCTGGGTCACTGGCTCGACGGCGGAACGCTGTCCTGGCCGGAATCCGAATCCCCGACGCCGGCCAAGGACGCCGATGCCGGCGAGGCCCAGCCGGTGACATCGGTGCCCCGCCCCGTGCCCGTCACCACGGCTTTGATGGTGCTGGCCCTGTGCGCCGCGGCCTGCCTGCTGAACCCGTGGACCTACCATACCTACGTCGAGGCGTCCCGGCCGTTCATCCGGCTGATCCGGCCGATGGAGAACTACGACATCGTCTCGTTCTTCACCCGGAAGATTCCGCTGGACGACAAGACGCTGGCGTTCTACCTGATCATGGTCGCGTTGGGCGTCGCCTCGTTCGTGCTCAACGCGGCGCGGTTCTCGTGGCGGCGGTTCCTGGTATTCGCGGCGGCGGCCCTGCTGTGGGGCTGCCTGATTCGCTACAGCGTCGAGTTCGCGCTGGTCCTCGCCATGGTGGCCACGCTCAACGGCCAGGAGGCCTACCTGTGCGGTTCGGCGCGAGGGCCGGCTCAGCACCCGATGGACCCTCTGGTCCACCGGCGGCCGGCTGGTGACCCTGCTGCTGGTCTTCGCCGCCGTCGGCCTTGATATCACGGGATATCATATTTACAAGCCGCTTGTCCACTTCGGCCTGGGTTACAACCCGGACTTCTTCCCGACCGAGGCGGCCGAGTTCCTCGAGCGGCATGACGAGCTGAAGGGGAACGTGCTCAACACGTCGTACTCCCAGGGCGACATGATCATCTGGAAGGCGTATCCCAAGCGTCGGACGTACATCGACGGGCGTCGCTCGCCGTTCACGACGGCCCGATTGCAGGAATGGGATCGCATCCGCCGGGCGATCCGCGACGACGACGCGGCGACCTGGAAGCCGCTGCTGGATCAGTACAAGATCACGGCCATCATGATCGAGCCGATCGCCGCCGAGCAAACCTACGCCCGGCTGATGAACGGCCTGAACTGGATTCCGTTCTACGACGACGGCCGAATCGTGATGTACGGCCGCAAGGACGCGCCGGCGTCGGACCTGGCATTCTTCACGGCGAACCGGCTGGATCCGGATCGGGTGTACCGGCTGGCCGATCCTGTGCCGCCGGTCTCGGGGCCGCCGACTCCGGTCTCGTGGATCGACGAGGTCTTCCCGAACCGGAACCTGGAAAAGAGCCAGATGCGGTCGGAGGCGGCAGAGCGTTGGCTGCGCGTCGGGGACGGGCCCGATGCCCGAGCCGGCGCGTTGCCTGCTCGCCATCCAGAACGCCGCGGATCGCCCTGTCGCGGAACCCCGACGACTGGCGAGCGTTCCGCATCCTCAATGAGGCGTACGGGCTGCTGACCGCGCAGGAGGCCGCGCTGCTGGCCGGCATCCCGCTGACGCCCGATAACGCGCAGAGGATCAATGCGATCAGCCCGTCGCCGCAGCGGCAGATGAACCGGTATCGACAGCGGATCGCCGTGCTCAACTACGCGATCCAGACCACACCGCCGCCGGTGGAACAGTTCCAGCGCGACGAGCTGTTCGGGCTGAACATGCAACTCTACGAATTGTACATGGGGTTGAATTTCGGCGACCTGGCGCGTGACCGGCTCAAGGCCGCGCTGGCGCTCAACCCGAGCTCGGGCCGGCTGCCTCCCGAGGGGCGGGTCGCGCTCCAGCGGCAGCTCGAGCAGCTCGATCAGTTCGTCCAGCAGGTCGCCGGCCGGCTCGAGGAGGTGGACATCGAGCAGCAGCCCAAGCCCGAGCAACTGGCACAGCTCGCGCAGCAGCAAGGGGCGGTCGGAATGGCGATCGAGAAGCTGCGCGGGCCGATGAGAGCGGCGAATCGCCGATGGTGGTCAAGCCGCAATTGCTCGACCTGTACTGCGCACGGGCCAGCCCGACAAGGCGCTCGACCTGCTCAACGTCGGCGCGATCGGCGACCCCAACCTGGGGACCGAGCCGGGGGTGGCCACCTACCGGCAGGGTCTGGTGTACCTGTTGCTGGGGAACTATCGCTCGGCGGCCACGCTGTTCGAGAGGTCGATCCTGCAGGTCCGGATGGACCGGAGCAACCGGGCCATGATGGCAGCCAAGTCGATGGCCCGCGGCGAGGAGATGGCGGCGACCGACCAGTTCCTGGCGATCCCGTCGAGCCTCCAGCAGCAGGCAAGCTGGGAGTTCGACACCGGGATTTGCCTGCTCGAGGGCGGAGAGCTATTCCAGAACGGTGACCAGCTCGGTGCAGCCGAGCATCTGACCCGGGCATTAACGCTCGAGCCGGACCTGCCGATGAGGCCGGTGGCGGCGTACTACCTGGAGAAGCTAGGCAAGCCCGTTCCTCCCAAGCGCGACGCCACCGCGGAGGACAAGCCGGTGCGGGTGAGGCAACCGTCAAGGGGACGACCCCGTCGCTGTCGCCCGCGGTCGGGCAGGGCGGAGGAGCGGCGCCGTCCGTTCCGGCCGCCCCGGCCGCTGCCCCCGCGCCGGGCGGCGCGGCAGCCCCTGCCGAGCCGAAGGCGAAGGCGGCTCCGCCGGGCCAGCCGGTCAAGCCCGCCGAGCCTGCCAAGGCGGGCAGCGGTAACACCAAGGCGAAGAACGCTGGGAAGCCCTGATCGGTAGGGAAGGTTAGTCGTGAGGGCGAGCCTCGCCCTCCCTCTCCCGAGACAGACTCTCACGGCACTTCGGTCTTCGCCGCGGGTTTCTCGTTCGACCAGGTCCACGTTGTCGATCCGGCAGACGACATCCTGGAAGTCGTCATTGGTCGAATACTCCCAGCCAATCAGGTAGCTGTGCGGGACGACCTTGCCGGTCGCCTTGTCGCGGTAGGGATAGATCATTGCCTTGTACGGCTGAGACGGCCAGCCGGCGATTGACGCGGGCGACCAGCGACGGCTGGCTGTAGACGCCGCCATCATCCAGTCCGTCGTTGGACACCCAGAGGCCGAACGGCCGGTCGCCCGGGTCGAAGCGCGTCGTCGCGCCGGCGGCGAGCGGCGGCGGGAGGTTCTTCCCGGTGCGCAGGTCCTCGGTCGTGTTCTTGAAGACGTAGGTCCATAGCTCGGTCCGTGCCGGGCGGTCGCCCGGCGTGCCCGTCCGCCGCGGGGAGATACCAACCGCCTCGGTTGCGGGTCTCGAGCCCGAGCGCGATCACCGGGGCGAACGTAACCGGACCCGGCCCGGCCTTGCGGAACAGGCCGGGCGTCGCCTCGGGCTTGGTGCGGACCGGGTTCGCCAGGTCGCCGAACATCGACAAACCATAGTGGTCCCGCAAGATCACCGACCAGTCGGGCTCGTTGGGGCCCGGTGCGACCTTCGGCTGCAAACGCTCTTGCGCCTGCGAACCGCGGCCGGACAGAAGGGCCAGCGCGAGGGCACCCGCGATCAGGCACGTCCTGGACATGGCGATCATTCCTCAGCTTTGGTGCGTGGCGAGCGAGGATTCAACCGGCCAGCGGAAGCTGGCCATTCCGAGCACGAGCAGGACAACGAGTCCCGCGGCGGAGAGGATCGAGCCGATCCGGAATGATGGCGGGTCGTAGGTGTAGACCAGCCGATGGTGTCCCTTGCCGACCGCGGCCCCTCGCATGATGCGATTGGTCCGAGTAGATGGGTGCGGGCTTGTCGTCGATCGTCGAGCTTCCAGCCGGGATAGTAGACGTCGGCCAACACGACGACCCCGGGCGACCCGAGGGTCACGTCGAGCTCGACGCGCTGGGGGCTGGGATAGCGGACCTTGACGGCCTCCGAGGCCGCGAGACCCCGTGCCATTGGAATAGGCGATGAGCGCGCTCGTAGTCGTCCGGGTCGACCCAGGCGACGTTGTGGAAGTCGAAGACGTTGCGAGTGGGATTCGTCCAGATGAGGTCGTTGGAGAAGGTGATCTCCTGCATCGTCGATCTGCCGCTCGTAGCCCGGCCGGAGTTCGGTCACGTCGGGCAGGCGGCGGAGCGAGTGCACGACCCAGGAACGGGGATGCTCCTTGAGGTTGCGGAAGACCTGGACATCGTGGTTCTCGGCCCAATCACTGCGCCGCCTTGTCGGCCTCGCGGCCCCTGGTTCGGCATGCGCGGGATAGATCTTCTCGCTCTCCAGCAGCATCGAGGCGATAGCCGCGGAACGAGTCGCGCCAGCCGTTGGGCCAGCTCGGGACGATGAAGTAGCGGACGTTCCACATGTCGAAGCTGCGGCGGGGAAAGTAGACGACCGATTCGCCCTCGCTTGATGCCGAGCATACGAGCGATCAGGGCGTCCCGGACCGTCCGGAGGAAGCCGCCGAAGTACCATTCGTACTCGTAGAGCTCGGCGACGCCCATCACGTGTGCGTACTCGACGCCGAAGGGGATGCCGTACTTCGGCTGGAGGGTATCACGCTCCCAGTCGACGATCTCCCGGCCCCGCTGCGGCGAGCGGATTCGCTGCCAGATCAGCGGCTCCCACGCGGGCAGCCGGTGGACGCGATAGGGGCCGTCGGACGGCTGCCTCGCTCGGCTTCCTGGATGACGCCGCAGGATCTCGGGCGTCGTCTCGAAGGTGGACTGGGGGACCGTCAGCACGTAATGGCGGTTGGCCAGGCCAGGTCGGCGGTCGCTGCCACCAGGATGAGCGCACCGCGGCCGCGGCCGGCTCGCCGGGGCCAGCCGGATCGCGGCGAGCCCGATCGCCAGCACGGCCGTCGCCTGGGTCAGGCTGAGGATCAGCGCCACGTAGGCGCCGAGGGGGTCGAATGGCCCGTAGATCGACGTGAAGTTGGTCGCCTGGAACGCGGCGAGGATCGCCATGCCGCCCGACCAGCACGACGGCCAGGCACGCCGCGGTGACCGCGAGGAGCCCGCCGATCATCGCCGAGATCCGGCGGCGGGCTCCCGCCCGCAACGAGTCCCAGCCGATGCCCGCCAGGGCCGCGAGGGCCAGCGTCGTGAAGGTGAACAGCTTGGCCGGGTAGCGGAACTGGCGGAAGCCGGGAAGGAAGGTGAGCAGCCACCAGTAGAAGCTGCCGTCGCCGTCGCGCAGGTACCAGTCCTCGCGGAGCGCCGCGGTGTCGTCCGGGTCGAGCGGGCCAAGGTGGGCGACCAGCCGCTGGAGCGGCTCCCACCTGGTGCCGGTAGCCAGGGCGCGGGTCGACCAGATCGGGCTGGTGTACTGGCCCAGGCTGGCCAGGACGCTGACCACCGCGATCACCGAGAGCCAGACCCGCCAGGGCGACCCGCGGCGGAACGCAAGGGCACCGGCGGCCAGGACGACCGTCAGGATGCCGATGTAGAGCGAAGGCACCCAGACCCGAGCCGGGCCGCCCGGCATGCTGAGCAGATCGCCCCAGAAGGTGTCACGACCCACGTTGGCGCCCAGCA
Source organism: uncultured Planctomycetota bacterium (assembly GCA_963771445.1). GTDB lineage: Bacteria > Planctomycetota > Planctomycetia > Isosphaerales > Isosphaeraceae > JAKAUH01. Next base: position 1,726,615 of record CAVYTQ010000014.1, read on the forward strand.
CGTCGGGCCAGATCAGCCCGGCCAGCCGGAGCGGTTCGATGCTGAAGGGGTAGATGTCGTGCGGCGACGACTCGGCCGCGCGCAGGCTCTGCTGGGTGAATTCCATGACGGGCAGGAGCTGGATGGCCGTGAGCAGCACGCAGACGGCCGCCGCGACGCCCAGGCCGACGCAGGCGACGCCGAGCCGATCGGCCTTCCCGCGCGAGGTTCCTCGGGCCAAACAGCCAGTAACCCACGAATCCAAGCCCGGCCAGTCCCCAGGCCAACGGTCACGAATTGCGGGAACTGGGCCATCCAGGGAAGGGCTTCAGGAGGCTTCTTGTGCTCGCGGAATCGGGGCGTCCAGCAGCCAAGGACCAGCGTGCCGACGAACCAGAGGATCAGAGCACCGACGGCGGCGAGCCCCCAGAGCCAGCCCGGCAAGTGGCGGTGTTCGATCCCGAGCCCTGCCTCTTCCTCGCCGGCGCGTCGTGCGCGGCGCGATCCCACGAGAGGCCGGCGGCGTAGCCGAAACCGGCGAGGCCTAGCAGGTAGGCTGACTGGGGCTCGCCGCCCGTCAATTGCAACGACAGGACGATCGCCAGCTCGACCACGGCCCCCCGTCGGCCGCGGCGGACCCATTGGTCGACCGCGTGGACGCCCAGCGGCAGCCAGGCGGCCCCGACGAGATAGATGATGTTGCTGCCCTGGAACAGCACCGGCACGCCGAAGGCATAAGCCATCCCGGCTAGCCCCGAGCCGGTCCAGCTCGTCCCCCACGACCGCATCAGGACCAGCATCGCGGCGAACGCGACGATCGTGTGCGCCAGCACGTAGACCCGCGCGCCCACGGATACGGCAAGGACGCGTAGATGACCTTCAGCGGGTAGAACACGGCCGCCGTGGGGTTGCCCACGATCGTCATGCCGGAGTTTTCCTCCATCTCCCAGAGGGGAATCCGGCCCGCGTTCCACTCCTGCTGGACGCGCTGATAGAGCGGGTAGTAGAAGTGCGCGGCATCGCGGAAACCGAATTGCTCGTCGCCGAAGAGGACGGGATGATAGCAGGCCAGGAACAGGCCGGCGAAGCAGGCGATGACCAGGAAGATCGAGAGACGACGCGGCATGATGAGCTCCCGGTTGGCAGTGATCCGGTCGGACGACCGATGTCGGCCGGAGGCCCCATCGCGGGTCGAATGATGATGATGACGAAGTGACCCGGACCCGCGCCCCGGAACGGGCGGCGTGGCATCGTCAAACCGCCCTTATGGTAACACCTCCGCCCCGGCGCGGGCATGGGCTACCATCAGCCTCGGGAGCCTCGTCAAAACGAACCGGCCGTCCCGTTGCGAGCGGGACGGCCGGAGTCGAGCGTTCGTCATTTTCGGTTGCGTTGCGAAGCCGGACACGACGCCGGCCGGGGGCGTTGCCTCATTTGATCGATGCCGGGTGGAGGATCGCGGCGACCTTCTTGCTCGGTGTGCCCAGCGCCGGGCGGGGATCGACGGCCTTGCCGTCGGGGCCCGGAGGCAAGGTCGGCAGCAGCTCATCCAGCCTTCTTGGTCTCGCCCGTCAGCGCCTTCATGAAGGCGACGAGGTCGGCTTTCTCCTGCGCGGTCAGCTTGAGCGGCTTCATGTCGTCGTCGAGAGCGGGGTTCGGCGTTCCGCCCTTGTCGTAGTGGTCGATGACCGCCTCGAGCGTGTCGAGGCTGCCGTCGTGCATGTACGGCCCGGTCCGGGCGATGTCGCGGACCGTCGGCGTCTTGAACGCCCCGACGCTGCCGTCGAAGCGGGCGCCATACGGCTCGACGGCCCAGCGGCCCAGGTCGGCGAACTGCTTCTTGCTGTTGTCCCAGCCGATCCCCAGGTTGTGGAACTCCTCGTCGGTGAAGTTGTGCCCCTGGTGGCAGAGCGTGCACTTGGCCTTCTGGAGCGGGATGTCGGTCTTGAAGGTCGTCGTCAGGGTCGGTCCGCAGGCCGAACAGGACCATCCCGCGCTTCTCGGAGTCGGACAGGGCCTTGGTATCGCCGTCGCGGTACTTGTCATATTTGGAGTTGCCCGAGATCGCCGCGACGCGCTCGAAAGTCGCGATGGCCTTGGCCATGCCGTCGAGCGTCACCGTGGTGCCGAAGACCTTCTGGAACTGCTCGTGATAGCCGGGGATCTTGCGCAGCCGCTCGATGATCTCCTTGTAGTTCTGCTTGCCCATCTCGATCGGGTTCTGGATGGGACCCTGGGCCTGGCCCTCGAGCGACGGGCGCGGCCGTCCCAGAACATGGTCGCGGCCGTAAACGGTGTTGAGCACGGTCGGGGCACTTCGGCTGCCGGTCTGGCCGTCGATGCCGATCGAGACCGCCATGCCGTCGGTCCAGCCCTTGTCGGGGTTGTGGCAGGTCGCGCAGCTCACCGTGCCGTCGAGCGACACGCGCGGGTCGAAATAGAACTGCCGTCCCAGCTCGTACTTGCCCTTGGTAATCGGGTTGGACACGGGGACATTCAGCTTCACGGCGAGCTTGGGGAACCCCGAGGGGACCGCCGCGCTGAGCGGCTCGTCCTTGATCAGCTCGGGCTTCGCGGGCTGCCAGAGGTAGTCGAACGGCGTCGGGCCTTCCTGCGCCTCACCACCTTTAACTTCCTCCTTGACGACCTTGGTGAGCTGCTTGGGGTCGATGCGCTGGTTCGGCGTGGTGATCTCGGTGGGGGATTTCTGCGTCGGGGACTTCTGCTGGGAGTTCGCCTGGCCGGCCTGCGATGCCTGCGGCGGGCTGCCCGGCGAGCCTGATTCGAGAGACGGCGGCTCCGTGTTGCATCCACCTGCCGGGATCCAGAGCAAGGCACCCACGAGAAGCCCTGCCGACGTCCGCAAACAACCTGTCATTACGAGTCCTCCAGATAAGGTTGGAAACGCTCGCGAGTAACCCGCGGCCGCGCCTCGCGTGCGAATATGAACGACAAGGCACAGCGCGCGAGCCGCGCGTCCTTCACTCACCCGATCTTCCGCCTCGCAGCGCCACTCCGATCCTCGCCGCCCTGTCTTCCCGGCCCGGCGGGTGCGCCGCGTCCCCGACTCCACGGCCATCGAGCAGGGCCCCCGAGGCTTGCCCTCGCGGATTGCCGCGGCCATGATGAATCCGTTTTGCCGAGGACCCACCGGATTGTCCGACCAGCTCGCGCAAACAACAAGGGAAGGACGCGACCGGCCGACCCGGACCGAAGTTCATTCCGACGGCCCGGGACTTCTCATGAGGGACTCGGGCCAACCAATAATCATTATCGTTTTCGGCGGGCACAGGGTCAAGGATCATGCCCGGCCGCTTTCAAGGTTGGGGATCGGGTCGATCGTGGTGGGCAGGGCGTGGTCGCGGCATTATCGAGGGCAGCGGATGAAGAGCATACCGCGGACGGGGATGGCCGGCGAACAGGTGATTGTGGTGGGTCCAACGAACCGGGTCAGCTTCGCGGATGGGCGGATGCCGGCGGTCCTGGCGACGCCTTGGCTGGTCGCCCACCTCGAATACGCCGCCCGCGACGCGATCGCGCCTTGCCTCGAGGAGCACGAGCGAAGCGTGGGGACGTACGTCGAGGTCGAGCACCTGGCGCCGGCCGCCGAGGGGGCGACGGTGACCTGCCGTGCCCGGGTGATCCACGCGAACGGGCCGGTCGTGACGTTTCAGGTCGACGCCCATGACGGCGTCGAGCCGATCGCGCGGGGAATCCACCGACGGAGGGTGATCGACGTCGATCGCTTCGCGCGCCGGGTGGCGCGAAAGCGTCAGGCGGGATCATGAGGATTTGGGGGCCGCCGCCGAATAGGCCGGCCATCCGGGGCGTCTGTGAGTATGCCCGAGCCCGCAATGGTTGGCCTGACGACCGCGGGTTCGCCGTGATCGGGATAGCAGGAAGAGGGGGCGTCGATGAAGCGAGTCGCGATCTTCTGGCCAGGCGATTATCGCAGCAAGCCCAATGAGTGGGCCCTGGAGCAGTCGCGCGCCACCACCGAGCAACTGGTCGCCGCGCTGCGGAAGCTGGGCCGTTCGCCCGACGTCGTGGACGGATACCTGACCCGACCGGACCAGGCGATCGCCCGGCTAGGACCGATCGACGACCCGATGATCGGCGTGTTCGTGCACTGGACCTATGCGCCGCATACGGTCGACGGCGTCGTGGGCAAGGACAACCCGCTGCTGCTGGCGTCGAACTTCTCGGGGACCTGGCCGGGGCTGGTCGCGCTGCTGAACACCGGGGCCTCGCTCGAGAGCGTGGGCCGCGAGGCGTCGCGGGTCTGGACCGACGCGACCGACTGGACGGCCGACGCGACGTTCATGGAGCGGCTCGACGATTGGTGCACGACGGGCCGGATCGCCTATCCGACCGCGGAGATCCGCGGCAGCGGGCCCGTGAGCGCCGAGGCCTTCCGGCTGGCCGAGGGCGTCCTGGCCGAGATCCGCCGCCGTCGCGTGCTCGCGCTCATGCTCGGCGACACCTCCATGGGCATGATCAACGGGTATTTCGGCCCGCGGCTCCTGTATCCGATCGGCTTCAGCGAGCATAAGGTTGACCAGGCGTGGCTGATCGACCGGATGCGGTCGGTGGCTGAGGACCGCGTTGAGGCGGCGTTTCGGTTCGTCCAGGATCGGGGGGTGACCTTCCACTGGGGCGAGGCCGACGCCGAGGACTTCACGCCGGCCGCCACGCGCGAGCAGCTTCGCGGCTACCTGGCGGTGCTGGACCTGCTGGCCGAGTTCCAGGCGGATTGCCTGGGGTGGCAGTACCAGCTCGGTCTGCTGAAGCTGCTGCCGCCCAGCGACTTCGCCGAGGGCCTGCTCAACTCGCACGCCCGGCCCGAGGGTGACGGCGAGGTCGTGATCACCAGCACCGAGGCCGACCAGGGCAACCTGGTCCCCATGGAGCTGATGAAGCGCGTGCTGAAGGCGAAGGGACTGCCCGCCGCCGTGATGTTCCACGACGTCCGCTGGGGCGGCCGTCACGACGGGCGTTTCCTCTGGGTGCTGCTCAACTCGGGCAGTTGCGGCGCATACGCTTTCAACCACGACATCCACAGCCTGGCCGGAGTGCACAGCTACCGGCAGCCGGCGGGATATTTCCCGATCCCCGGCGGTACGTTCGCCGGCGTGAGCCTGCCCGGCGCGATCACCTGGGCCCGCACCTGGACCGACCGGACCGGCGGGCTGGTGATGGACCTCGGGCGGGGCGAGTCGGTCGAGCTTCCCGAGGACGTCCGCGAGAGCTGGTGGCGCGGGACGACCCGGCAATGGCCGTTCATGGCGGCCGACCTGGGCTGCTCGATGGAAACCATTATGGCGCATTATATGAGCAACCATATCGCCGTTGCGTACGGCGACATCCTCGGCGAGATGACCGCGCTCTCGCAGTCGCTGGGGTTCCGGGTCCGCATATTGTCGTCCTGACCTGAAAAGGTGCGGGTCGTCGCGGAATCCCGTCGACCATCGGCTTTCCGGCGGGTGAGCCGCCTGATACACTCATTTTCATGGTGTGCCCGAATTTATTCAGACGATGCCCATGAGAGTCCACCGGCGATGGAACCCGTGGTCGCGGCTCGAGGTGTGAGGCGGCGAGTCGGCTCCCTCGGCCGGCACGGGCGAGGGATTGCCGGCGTCTCGGTCCTGATTCGAGCACTCTTGCTGGTCGCGGCCGTCCCGATCCTGGCGGGTCCGTGCGAGTCGCAGACGATCAAGTCGGGCCTGGGAACGGCGACGGACCGGGACTCGACCCGCAAGCCGGCCGGGACGTCAGCAGCGGTCCAGTCCGGAGCGGCGGTTCCGGCGCCACCGCCGTGTCCCAGGGCCATGGCGGTTGCAGAGCGCTTCCGCGTACGCAACGATGCGGGTGACTGGGTGGTCGCGCGGCTGTACGGTCGGCACGGCGACCAGACGGCGCTCCTGCAACCCGACGGACAGATCGGTTACTGCAAGCGGATGGTCCCCACCGAGGCGCCGTTCGTGCCGCTGAGCCAGGAACAGCTTCGCGGGCAGCTCGAGCGCGGGCCCTACTCGGGCTTCCAGGTGTTGACGACCGAGCACTATCTGATCTTCTACCAGTCGCATGAGGCGTTCGCCCGAGATAGCGGGAAGCTGCTCGAGGACCTCTACGAAGGGCTCATCGACGTCTGCCAGCGCCATGAGATCCCGGTGCACCAGTCGGAGTTTCCCCTGGTGGCCGTCATCTTCGCCACCGAGCGCGATTTCCGGACGCACAAGCAGGTCCCGGCCGAGATCCAGGCCTACTACGAGATCTACACCAACCGGATTTTCTTCTACGAGCAATCGGCGCGCGACAGCTCCGAGCCTCGGCTGATGGCCTTGCGCAAGCCGCAGACAGTGGCCCACGAGGGGGCGCATCAGATCCTGGCCAACCTGGGCGTGCAGCCGAGGCGAGCCGAATGGCCGATGTGGCTGGTGGAGGGTTTCGCCGAGTACTGCGCCACGCCCGCTCCCACGCCGAGGCAGAGGCGCAAGGGGGTCGTTTGGAATGGCCTGGGCGCGGTCAACGCCCTGCACATGGCCACGCTGCGCGAGCTGGATGACCCGATCTCGAACGAGGTGGCAATCGGCGCGGCAAACCCGCGGCCCGCGAGCCGGAAGAGTCGCCTGATCGATGTCGAGGCCCTGGTGTTGAAGCAGCAGTTGACGCCGACCGACTACGCCCAGTCGTGGGCCCTGACGCACTACCTGGCGGTGAAGCGATGCCCCGAGTTCCTGCAATACCTGAAGGCGCTCCGGGCGATCCCGCCGCTGGAGCCGCGGACGCCCGAGCAGAACCTGGCGGAGTTTCGCAAGTATTTCGGCGACGACCTGGCGAAGCTGGACAAGAGGGTCGACGACTACATCCGCAAGCTGAGTCAGAAGGGTGGCTTCGACCAGTTGCCGTACTATGCGGTGATTTTCGAGCAGCCGCTGGTGGGGGGTATGATCAAGCGAGGGGCGATGATCAGCCAGTCGCCGCAGGTGATCCAGCGCTGGGTTGAGGAGTTCGCCTCGCCGCAGGGCGGGGTCCCAAACTGGCAGGCCTTCCCGTTCCCGACCCACGCGCGGGCCTACCTGGCGGCCGAGGAATGGATGCGGGCCAACTGATCGCGATGGCCGCCGGTTGGGTAGAAAGACCGGCTAGCCAGCACGAAGGCGTCATGCTATCATCGGCTGATCGCACGCGTTCGACACTCGCGGCTCAGCTTGCTGAGGACGACCAGTCCGACCGTGCCGCATCGCTTCGTCGGGGACGTAGCTCAATTGGGAGAGCGCCTGGTTTGCAACCAGGAGGTTGAGGGTTCGATCCCCTTCGTCTCCATTTGAATCCACGGTCACAGGTGTTTACGATTGCGAGCCGGCGCGTTTCGCGTGCGAGACGCGTTGTACGTCACCGTCATCGGATCCGTCAGCGCATCGATCACCGACTCGGTCTCGCTCGGCCCGGGTTGGCTGTAGGCGACGCCTGGCGTCGGGGCGTTCCCCGGGCCGCCGGGGTTGTAGAACGGTGAATAGGTTCCCGACGCGGGGATCTGCACGGCCGTGATCGTGGCGATTGCGGCCTCGTCTCCCGAAAGCACGATGTCGATCTGGTTGTCGTGGTCCTCGACATACGAGTCGCTATAGCTCGATTCGACCTGGGCCAGGTCCGCCAGGCCGACCACAGTGATCGTTCCGCTCGGCAACTGGTAGGTGACACCCGTTTGGGTCAGCCAGCGGACCACGCCGTCGGCGTCGACCGTCTCGATCCGGAAGAATTGCGAGAAGTCGGTCGGATACAACGACCGGACCCCGTCCGGCGAGAACCCGCCGCTCGTGAAAACCCGCAGCCGGTACTCCGCGGCCGAGCCGTAAAGCGCGACGCCGTCGTTGGGAAGCGCACCGGCGAAGGGCTCGGGCGCCGACTCGCCGGCCGTGGACATCACGCTCAGCTTCGCCGCGACCAGCTTGGGTCCCGCCCCGGGATTGTAGGCGGTCATCGGCGAGCTGCCGTCGCCGTAGCTCAGCCCGGCCGCCGACACCACGACTCCGCCGGGACCGACCAGCTTGAGCGGCCTGCGCGAGCGGGCGACAACGAGCTTCACGGGATAGATCGCACCCGGCTGGCCGGGTGCAATGCGGTTGCCGTAATAGCCCGGAATCACGACCGTGCTCCGCTCATTATACTCAAGATTCGGCGTGATCGACGCCACCAGCGGGGTGACCACCTGACCGGTGTTGAGCACGACGCGGAAGTCCTTCCCTGCCACCGAGCTCGGAAGCACGGGCCAGCTAAACTCGATCGGGAAGCCATCGGCATACTTCACGGGGTAGCCGTAATTCGTGGCGATGCCGCTCGGCGAAGCATCCGACGTGTATGCCCGTTGCGACGCGGTGCTGGCGGACGAGCTAGACAACCTCTCCCAGGAACCGCCCGCCCCGCGCGCCAGCACCTCGTCGGACGTTGTCGTGCCATTGAGGCCCGGAACGCCCAGGATATGCGTGAAGCCCAGCGATGCACCGAGAATGCTCGGTGTGTTACTATAGTAATCAGCATTGATGAGCACATTCTGCTTGAGCAACCTGTACAACGCGTTCGTCTTGCCGGTGGGATACGACGATTTCGACCCGGGCGGATCCAGCCGCAGGACCACCCGATTCAGGACCTGCGGATCGGCACCCTGGGCGGCGACCTGCTGAGTGAGATGATTGACCTCGGCGCGGCTGGGGAACTGATCGAGAGTCGCCGCGGCCAGGGTCACGTAACCGCTGGCGCTGCCAGCCGCGGTCCGATCGTAAAAGGCACGGGTCGCGACGACCGCCGGCACGAGCGAGTTCTGGCCCGTCTGCGTCTCGACGCGAAGGAGATGGTTCTGTTCCGCCACGGTCGGCTTCCGGCCGACGAGCGTGTCGTAGGTCTGGATCACGACGTCCCGGAAATGAGAGCCGATGCCCGGCAACCGCGGGAGCGCTTGGCAGAGCATCACGCGCCCTTCCAGAAGCTCGAGCCCTCCGTTCGGCGGCCTCAATGCCGTGGAGCGTCTTCGCCGGCTGAAGCGCCGAGGCTCAATGGATGACCGGCCGGAAAAATTGTTCATCGCCGCGGCTCGCTTTCGGGAAGATGCCGCCTGGTGTGGTGCGGCAGAGGTAATCTCGGCGTATCGTCCGGCGCTGAGGGAGCGTCGCGCCCACGTCACGTTCGGGGGAATCGACGAACCCATCATCGGGGGCGGGGTCGGAGCGAGGTCGCGATCGTGGTCGCCGGGACGCCCGCCCAGACCAGGCCCTTGATGGTCAGGTTCAGTGGCTTCCTCGGCCCGAACCGTCCAAGTTTCAGGATGACCATGTCGCCCGTGGGCTCATATTGCGCCGAGCGGATGACGACCGGACTGGGCCGGGACCTGCGAAATCGACCGGGCTGCGTCACCTGATAGTTGTGGGTCGAGCTGGCCACGGCGGCGTCGAGCGGTATGTTGAAGAACAGCTCGAAACCGGCGCCGCCCCCTCGCTCATGCGGCCTCGCCGCGCGGCGCTGGACCTTGACGAGCGATGGGGTCGGAATCGGGGTCGGGATCGGAGTCGGTGTCGGGGTTGGCGATGGGGTTGGCGTCGGTGTCGGTGTCGGTGTGGCGCCGGGGTTGGAGTCGGTGTCGGTGTGGGCGCGGGGGTTGGCGAGAGATCGGGCGCGATCGCGTAGGCACCTCGGCCGAATGTTCCCACCAGCAACTGGTCCTGCGAGGGATTTGCGGGGTTCAGCGAAAGCGACAATGAGCGTGCCTGGACCTGCGGGAGTCCGCTGCCAAAGCTCGACCAGGATGCTCCCATGTCGCTGCTCAGGAAGACCCCGACGTCGGTACCGACGTAGAGCACGGGCTCGTCGCCGGGGCTGAGCTCCTGCACCTGAATGGACCAGGCGGGCACGTCGGGCAGGTTGCCGCTCAGGTTGCTCCAGGCGATCCCGCCCGTGCCGGGGTTGAACACTCCTTTCCAGACGTGGGCGCCTCCGGTCACATCCCCGAAGTTGGCGGCGGTCACGTAGACGATGTCGGGGTTCGAAGGATCGACCTCGATGTCCGAGAATTTGAGGTCGGCGAGCTGGGCCTGGTTTTGCGGAGTGATCGGGATCGGGTCGTCCTCGACCCAGGTCACGGGATTGGTGCCGGCCGGCGAGTTGGTCGACACGTTGGTCGTCACCAGGAAGTGACCTCCCCGCGCCCCGACGTACAGCATGTTCGGGTTGGTCGCGGACGCCGCGATGCTATCCACGACCGTCGTATCGAGCGTGAATCCGTTCTGGATGGTGCTGTAGGGAGTGAACCAGCCGTTCAAGCCCTGGCCCTGGTTGCCAAAGCCGGTGATCGGATACCAGTTCGTGCCGCCGTCGGCCGTCATGTAGAGTGTATTGGTCCCGAGCCAGAGCGTCATTGAATCGCTCGGCGACATCAGGTAGTCCTCGCTCGGGAAGAGGCCCACCGTGTCACCCCCGTCGGGAAGGGAATTGGGAGAGGTGCCTCCGGCGAAGGTGAAATCCGGACTGGCACCGAAAGGGTCGCCGGAGACCTGAAGCTTGCCGGTATTGATGACATAGGCCCTGGTCCCGGTCGCGTCGATGTAGACCTGGCCGCCGTCACCGCCGGTGTAGGTCGAAGCATCCGGCTGCTGCAAGACCAGGTCGCTCCAGGTCGTACCCGAGTCCGTCGTGATGATGCTGCCATTGTCCTGAACGCCGCCGAGGATCTGGCCGGGATCGGCCGGATTGGCTTCGATGCCGTAGAACTGGCTGATCTGAAGGTTGGTATTGATGTCGGTCCAGGCGTCGGAGCCGGGATCGTACGCGAACATGCCCCCGTCGGACCCGTCCAGCACGGTGTATTGATCGGTCCCGGCGCTCGGGTTGGGATCGATGGCGATGCCGTGATGATCGACGTGGATCGGGAGCCCGTCGGCACTCTTGGCGAGATCGATGACGGCCGGCTGTGGCGGACGTCGCGGCCGTCACCGCGAGGAACCGATCCTGACCGCCCGCGAAGATGTGATCGGCCGCGTGGGGATCGACAATCAGGCTCGTGTCATAGTACCCCTGGTAGGTGAAGGACTCGCCGTCCTCGCTGCCCGCCACATAGTTATTCGTGCTGCTCGCGCTCGGCAGGTCGAATCCCGGGATGACGTTCCATGCGGCCTGATCATCGGGCTTCGCGCCGGTGAGGCTGCCGGTGATGGTGACGTACCCCAGTTGATACAGGGTGCCGAACGGCGAACGGGCGCTGGCACCCTGGGCATCGACCACCGGGGGGATGTCCGGGGTATCCGTTTGATACTGGAGGTACGGTGTGCCACCTCCCGTCCCGACGGCCGTGATCTGGATCTTGTCGTCGTAGCCGTCGAGCCCGCTGAGGATCAGGTCCTGGTCGGGTGCGAAGGGCTCCAGGCCCTGCATGTCCGTGTAATCGACGGTCACAGTGTATTCGCCGCCCGTGGCCGTCTGCGACTCGCTGGCGGCGGTGAGGGTGGCGCTCTGGGTCAGGTCGTTGGCGATGAAGGCCGCGTAGAGCTGATACTTGGGATCCTCGGCGGTACCGATGTTCGAAGAGGCCGCCAGGGTGATCCGGCCCACGCCCTGAAGGTCGGTCTGCTGGGCACCGTTGGGGAGGTTCGTCAGCTCGGTCCACTGCGCACCGCCGTCGGTGGTCTCATAGACGCCGTTGTCCACGCTGCCGACGGGTTCACCGATGGCGGCGAACAGCAGATTCGCGTTGTTCGGGTCCGGCATGACCAGGTCGGAGAACATGTCCTGATCGGACCCGGGGATGGCGGTCTGGGTGGTGTTCGTCCAGCTCGAGCCCCCGTCGGTCGAGCTCCAGATCCCCTCGTTGCCCGTGATCCCGTTCTTGGCGGTGGAAACGGCGGCATAGACGATGCTCGGATCGCTCGGAGAGACGACGATCCTGGAAATCGCCGAGCGATAGAAGAGATTCGAGCTACCGGGCCCGCCGAGGAGCGACCAGTCCTGTCCGCCGTCGGTGGACTTGAGAATGCCCGCCCCGTAGAACTGGGAGTTCGCGTTGCTCGGATTCATGTAGGTCGAGATGGAATTCGCCTCGCCCAGACCGGCATAGATGACGGTGCTGGCGGTTGAGGGATCCCATGCCGTGGCGACCGCTCCCACGGTCAGGCTCAGCAGCGGATCTCCGATGTTGGAGAGGTTATCGGTCAGGGGGACCCAGTCCGGCGAAGAGGAGTGGATGTTGGTCCCCTCCCAGACGCCGCCGCCAGCGGTCCCGATGTAGGCGGTATAGCCGGTCGTATCGGCCGGATTCGGATCGGTTGCGATAGAAGTGACGCGGCCGGTGACGGCTCCGTCGGCCAACGGCGGCGCGTCCAGGAGGTCGCCGGTGATGGGTGCCGGTCCGATGGCCGTCCAGTCCGGCGAGGCCAGGGCGATGCGCTGCTCCATCTTCTCGACGAGCAGGTGCAGACGGCGCGTCGTCCGCGTCCGGGTTGATGACGAACAATGGCCTGACCGGGGCCGGGAGAGCATCTTCATCGTGTATTCTCGTGAGTGACTCTGACCGATCCGCGTCAAATCGGGCCGTCGCCTGCAACGAACCGTTACGGGGGGCATCCGGATTCCCTCACCCGTCCCGCCGGACGGAATATAGAAGTCCGCGGGCGAAGGGATGAACAAAGTGACAAAAAAAGTCCCTGGGCCTCGGAAATCGATGGCAATCGTCGAAGGCGCGGCATCGACCGAAGGCAGGGGGGCTGCCAGGCGACGACTTTGTTACAATCTTGTTGAATCAACCAGGAGCGAATACTGCGCGAGGACGGTCTGCTTCTGAGCGGGACCTCGGCAGAGGAGGCGTGGGATGTCGACTCACGAGGGGCGCCGGGGGCTAGATGGGTCGGCTCGCCGCCAGGTCGCGGGTCGGCGTGCTGGGTCGGTGCTGGTTGGACTGGCGATCCTTGCGCTCGTGGACGGCGCGTGCCGCGCGGCCGACGATCGTTCGGGCATTGATTTCTTCGAGAGCAAGATCCGCCCGGTGCTGGTGGAACGTTGCCAGAAGTGTCATTCCGGGGCGCTCGAGAAACCCAGGGGCGAGCTGCGTCTGGACACGCGGGACGCGACTCGCAAGGGGGGCACCTCGGGGCCTGCCGTGGTGCCCCGGGATGTCGATGCGAGCGCGCTGTACTCGGCGATCACGGCGGCCGAGGGGTTCTCGCCGATGCCGCCGAAGGAGAAGCTGCCGCCGGCCGTCATCGCCGACTTCCGCCGCTGGATCGAGATGGGAGCGCCCGACCCTCGCGATCGGGCGGAGGCCCGGGCGATGGCTCCCGCGGGGAACCCGGCCGCTGCGCTCGACTGGTGGTCGTTGCGGCCGCTGCGGCGGCCCGAGGTGCCGGCGGTCCCGAAATCGCTGGAGGGCTGGTGCCGGACGCCGATCGACCGATTCATCGCGGCGAGGCTGGTCGAGAAAGGGATGCATCCCTCGGGCGAGGCCGACAGGCGAACGCTCATCCGCCGCGTGACGTTCGACCTGCTCGGCCTGCCGCCCACGCCCAATGAAGTTGCCGCGTTCCTGAGCGACCGCGAGCCCGGCGCCTACGAGCGTCTGGTGGATCGGCTGCTGGCGAGCCCGCATTACGGTGAGCGGTGGGCCCGGCACTGGATGGACCTCGTCCATTACGGCGAGACCCACGGGCACGACCAGGACCGGATCCGTCCCAACGCGTGGCCCTATCGCGATTACCTGATCGCCTCGTTCAACAGGGATACTCCCTATGCCCGGTTCGTCCAGGAGCAGGTCGCCGCGGACGCACTCTTCCCCGATGAGCCGGGCCTCGTCGTGGCGCTCGGGATGATCGCCTCAGGGCCGTGGGACGAGAGCTCTCTTCGCGACATTCGCGACGATAGCATCGATCGTCAGATCGGGTTATACATCGACCGCGATGACATGGTGGCGACGGTCATGTCAACGTTCGTCAGCGCCACGGTCCATTGTGCGCGTTGCCACGATCACAAGTTCGACCCGATCAGCCAGGCGGACTACTACAGCCTGCAGGCGGTGTTCGCGGGGGTGGACAAGGCCGAGCGGCCGTATGACGCCGACCCGCGGGTCGCCCGACTGCGGCGGGCGCTCGCTTCGGAGGCCGCAGCCGCGGGGAAGTCCGCTCCCGAGCGCGCGGCCTGGGTCAGTGCCGAGCTGGCGGCGCTGCCGCCCCGGAGCCTGGTCTTCGCCGCGGCAAGCGACTTTGCACCCGACGCCAGCCATGTGCCACCGGGCAAGCCGAGGCCGGTCCACGTACTGCGACGGGGTGACATCCACCAGCCCGGCGCGGCTGCGACGCCGGGGACGATCGGTTGTGTCGCGGGGCTTCCCGCACGGTTCGAGCTGCCCGACGGCGGCGACGAGTCGGCACGCCGCGCGGCACTGGCCGCGTGGCTGACGGACCGGTCCAATCCCCTGACCTGGCGGTCGATCGTCAACCGGGTGTGGCATGACCACTTTGATCGCGGGCTGGTGACGACCCCGAGCGACTTCGGCCGGATGGGCGCCTTGCCGTCGCATCCCGAGCTGCTCGACTGGCTGGGGGCGACGTTCCGCGACTCGGCCGGGTCGCTCAAACGATTGCATCGGCTGATCGTGACGAGCGCCGTGTACATGCAGGAGTCGCGGGACGACTCGAGCTTTTCGGCCGTGGACGCCGACGCGACCTGGCTCTGGCGGCAGCGACGTCGCCGCCTCGATGCCGAGTCGATCCACGACGCGATCCTGAGCGCGGCCGGGACGCTCGACACGACCATGCGCGGGCCGTCGGTCCAGCAGTTTGCCCTGCGGCCGGGGGTGCACGTCACGCCGGTGGTCGATTACATGGCCTACCGGTGGGACGGTCCCGGAGCCGCGCGGCGGAGCATCTATCGGTTCGTGTTCCGGACGCTGCCCGACCCGTTCTACGACGCCCTGGACGCGGCCGATTCGTCGCAGCTCACGGCCGTGCGGAACGAGTTGACGACGCCCTTGCAGGCCCTGGCGCTCTTGAACAATCCGTTCGTGCTCCTCCAGTGTGAGCAATTCGCGGCGCGGCTGGAGCAGACTTCAGCGGACGAGGGAGTGCGCGTGGCGAGGGCGTTCGAGCTGTCCTGTGGTCGTCCGCCGGATGTTGAAGAGCAGGCGCGGCTGGTCGCCTACACGAGGCGGCACGGACTGGCGAATCTCTGCCGCCTCCTTTTCAACAGCAATGAGTTCCTCTTCGTGAACTGAAATGAACCGGGAGGGCCGGGCCATGTTCGGACCGACGCCACGGCGCGATTTCCTCTGGCGGCTGGGAGGCGGCCTCGGCGGCATCGCGCTGGCCGACCTGCTGGGCCGGGACGGGCTGATCGCAGGCGGCGCCCACGCGGGCGAGTCAGCGCGGCCGAGGCCTGATCTGAATGGAGGGGTGCACCACCGAGCCAGGGTCCGTCGGGTTATCCAGCTCTTCATGAACGGCGGCGCCAGCCAGATGGACACCTTCGACTACAAGCCCGAGCTCGAGCGGCGGCACGGTCAGCCGTTCGATCCGGGCAGTCACGTCGAGGCCCCGACGAGCGCCCCGGGCAAGCTGATGAAGAGCCCGTTCACATTCCGGCAGCACGGCGAGTCGGGCCGATGGGTCAGCAGCGTCTTCCCGGAGATCGCCGGCTGCGTGGATGACCTGGCCTTCCTGCTGGCACTCTCGTCGAAGACGAACGTGCACGGCCCGGCGAGCTACATGATGAATTGCGGGTTCCTCATGCCGGGCTTCCCGTGCCTGGGCGCCTGGCTATCGTACGGGCTGGGCTCGCTGGTGGATGACCTGCCGACCTTTGTCGTGCTGCCGGATCCCCGAGGGCTGCCGTACAACGCGAAGGGGAATTTCACCGCCGGCTTCTTGCCGCAGTCGCATCAGGGGACGATCCTCGACGCCGGTGCGCCCGGCCGATCCCCGACCTGTTCCCGCCCGACTCGGCGCGGTTCCTCAAGGCGGCGGATCGTCGCGAGTCACTGGAAACGCTCGCCTGGCTCAACCGGCGGCATGCCGCAGCCAACGAGGGAGACACGCGGCTGGAGTCGCGGATCTCGGCGTATGAGCTGGCCGCGAGGATGCAGCGCAGCGCGCCGGAGGTGCTCGACCTGGGCGGGGAGACCCGGGCGACGCAGGCGCTCTACGGGCTGGATGCCCCGTTGACGGCGGATTTCGGCAGGCGATGCCTGCTGGGGCGAAGGCTACTCGAGCGCGGGGTCCGGTTCGTGCAGGTCTGGAGCGGCGCGGGCGGTCCATCCAACAACTGGGACAACCACAACGACATCCCACGCGAGCTACCCGCGATCGCCCGGACGGTGGACCGTCCGATCGCGGCATTGTTGCGCGACCTCAAGGCGCGCGGACTCTGGGACGACACCCTGGTCGTCTGGAGCACCGAGTTCGGCCGGATGCCGTTTACCCAGGGCGCAACCGGTCGCGATCATAATGGCGGCACCGCCGTCGCCTGGCTGGCCGGAGCTGGGATCAAGGCGGGCATCGCGCACGGGCAGAGCGACCCGTGGTCGTGGAAGGCCGAGTCCGAGCAGACCTTCTGCTACGACCTGCATGCCACGATCCTGCACCTGATGGGCATCGATCACACGCGGTTGACCTACCGGCACAACGGCATCGACCGGCGGATCACCGACGTTCACGGCCACGTCATCCCGGCCCTCCTGGCGTGACGTGATGGAAGGTCGGCACGCGGATGTGAAGATTCGTCGAGACGTCGCCTCGGCGCTGCGCCGTCGCGGGCTCACCAGTTGGCGGCCGCGTTGGCCCGGTGCAATGGCTTCTTGACCGCGGGCGACATCAGGTAGAGGGACAGCACGGCATAAAGGGCCACGAACGTCAGTCCGTAAGTCAGCTTGGACGTATCCAGCAGATCGGCAGCCCCCTTGACGGTGATGCCGGCGACGTCGGGATTGTCGGATTCGTTCGGGGCGATGATCTGCTCCGCGGGAGCCATGTAGGCCATGAACACGGGCATCGCGACCAGCGAAAGCAAGTCGACCACGACCGCTAGGGTGAGCGCCGCGAGGAGGAGCTTGGCGGACTTGAGCCGGATGAACTGGACACACGCGTAGATGCCGAATCCGGAGACGATCGCCAGGCCCAGCCAGCCGTAGCTCTGCCAGGACTCGCCGCCCTGGGTGGAATTCATCAGAGCCAGGATGAGCGAAATAAGTGCGCCAACTCCGAGCAGTCCGCCGACGACGGCGACATGGATGGGCGGGCCTTGCGGTGGCGGCGGCGGAGGGGGTGCAAGGTCGTCTTCCAGTCCGACCCTCAGTCCGGTCTCCTGGTCGACGCCGCAGCTTGTGCAGATCGACATGCCCTGGGGGACAACGCCGCCGCAATGCGAGCAGCGCCTCGCCCTGGCTCGCACGTCGGCCGCCGTGACCCGACGACGCGGGCCGGAGCGGTCCTCGAACAGGCTGGCCGCATCGCCGGCGGACGGTGCGGCGGCATTCGACCTCTCGGCATCCCGTCCGCTGACGAGGGGAAGGTCGAACGTCTCGCGGAGGTCGCGGTCGGAGGTCAATAGCGGCAGGTCGTCCGGCGGTGTCTTCGGCCTTTCGATATCGTAGCCGGTGAGCATCGAGTCGGCGTCGAGCGGGCCCGCCAGTCTCGACTCGGAGCTGGCATCCGACACGGTCACGACGAATCGGAGGGCGCACTTCGGGCAGCGCAGCCGCTTACCGGCCGCCACATGGTCGGGGAGGTTGAGCGCGGCGCCACAACTCTTGCACTGGATGATCCGCGGCATGATGGTCGATCTGATTTCTCGTCGGCCGGGGGGGCTCGAATTCCGCGTCGATCGCGAGCCGGCTCATCGAATGCTGCGCCGGCCGGGGTGGCCCACCGGTTACCCTCTTATCCTAACGTACAAGTAGCGATTTTCGCAGGGAGAATTCCCGGCAAAGCGTCTAGACGGCAGAATCGACGGATTTCAGGGGACAAGGTCGCCATGGCTGCCCTGTCTCCCTTGGATGCACTCGCGTGCGTCGACGGGAGCGGAGAGACTCCCGGATTCGACGATCTCGCGGGTCGTGGCATGACGATAATCGAACATCTTTCGGAGCTTACGCGCGATCAAAGGACCGGCCAGGATTCGACCCACCATGCCGAGTGGGAGCTGATAGTCGACCTCGTCTCGGAGCAGCGTGCCGCCCCGCCCGTCATCGATGAAGAGGTGGCGATGATACCACGAGGCGAAGGGCCCCTCAACCTGCCGATCGGCGAACATGTGACCGCGCTGGTACTCGGTATGCTCGGCAACCCACCTGGTACGTAGCGGGCCCAACCTGACGGAGAGGACGACTCGAGAACCGGGACGGATCGACTCGCCACCCTCGATCAGCTCGACCCGCTCCCAGGGCGGGGTGAGCCGAAGCAGGGCGCCGGGGCTTTCGTGGAAGGCGAAGACGACCTCCGGCGTGGCGGCGATGCGTGATTCCTTCTCGAACCGCATCGGTGATTCCCCGAGACATCGCGATCGACGACGCTCCGCCCGGCTCGTCCGGAGCCCCCGGGATCGCCGCAGGTGCAAGGTGCCGGAAAAGCTACTCTCTGCGTCTGTATTGTTGCGGCTGAACAGAAGCATGTCAAACCTTCACGACCCGGACGGCCCAGGTGCACCCTGGGCGGGAGGGCATTTGCGACTGAGGAACAGGCCCCGCCCGCGACTCGGGGCGTCTGCATTGACCCCGGGGATTCGCCACGTTAACGTGTTGAAGGACATCGGCCTGTGATGCGGGCGTGCGACGCGCAGGACATCAAGCATCCTCGGTGCGAGCGGCGGCCCAGCAGGCTTTTCGCGTTTCGAGACGGGCGAATCGCCGCACCAGCGGCGGGCGGGGTCGAGGGAAGGGGTGAGGGGCGAACGGAGCGGCCGTCGGCCGCCCGCGCGTGATCTCGCACCTGGGCACCTGGAGCTGATACCGATGAGAGACAATCGCGAGGTGAGCCGCCGGGGATTCCTGGGGACGGCGGGGGCCGCGACCGGCGCGGCCGTGGCTGCCGGGACCTTCCCCCATCCGGCCGTCGGGGCCATCAAGGGCGCCAACGAGAAGCTGAACGTCGCCGTCCTGGGGCCTGGCGGCCGCGCGCAGGAGCATCTCCGCATCCTGCACCGCGACATGAAGACCCGCGAGCACAAGCCGATCGACATCATCGGCCTGTGCGACGTCTGGGACGGCAACGAGGAGGTCGGCCGCGGCCTGTACTACTCGGCCAAGAAGTGCGAGCTCGACGCCGAGGGCAAGGACAAGGACCGCATCACCAAGGACTATCGCAAGATCCTCGATTGCAAGGACGTCGACATCGTCCTGATCGCCACGCCCGACCACTGGCACGCCAAGATGTCCATCGACGCCATGGAGGCCGGCAAGGACGTCTACTGCGAGAAGCCGATGACCCACACGATCGACGAGGCCCGCCGGGTCTCCGAGACCGCCAAGAGGACCAAGCAGGTCTTCACCGTGGGCGTCCAGTCGACCGCCGACCCCCGGCTGGAAGCTGGCCAACCAGATGATCACCGAGGGGAAGATCGGCCACGTCATGCAGGGGCAGACCAGCTACTACCGCAACAGCAACACCGGCCAGTGGCGGTACTACAAGCTGACCAAGGACATGAACCCCCGGACCGTCGACTGGAAGATGTTCCTGGGCACCGAGTTCGGCCTCGCCCCCGAGATGCCGTTCAACCGCGCCAAGTACGCCCAGTGGCGCTGCTACTGGGATTTCGGCGGCGGCATGTACACCGACCTCTTCGTCCACCAGCTCACCCACCTGATCACGGCGATGGGCGTCCGGTTCCCGCGCCGGGTGGTCGGCGCCGGCGGCCTCTACCTCGAGTATGACGGCCGCGACGTGCCCGACATGGCCACCGTCGTCGCCGACTACGACGAGGGCTGCCAGGTCCTGATCTCCGCGACGATGTGCAACGACGTCCAGCTTCCCGAGGTGATCCGCGGCCACACCGCGACCATGCTGTTCGAGGCGCCGCAGCAGGGGTTCCGCGTCGTCCAGCAGAAGCTCGAGGGACGTCCGGCACCTCCGGGCACGAACTCGGGCCAGGGCGGCGACAAGTTCAACCCGCCGCAGCCCCGCGAGGATACCCGCGCCCTGTGGGATCACTTCCTCGAATGCGTCCGCTCGCGCAACCCCGAAACCCTCTGCCCGGCCGACCTCGGCTATGCGGCGATCACGACGGTCAACCTGGGCGTGAAGTCCTACCGCGAGGGCAAGGCATACTACTTCGACAAGGCGACCGGCGAGGTCTGCGAGGCCGACGGCGCCTGGGCCGCCCGCTGGGAGGAGCGCAGCCACCTCCGCGGCAAGCCCAACCAGGTCATCGGCTGGAAGGCCGGCACCGAGGGCTCGCTGCTCGGCGTCGAGAAGTACCAGCACCTCGAGGGCGACTGGGTCGACGGCCAGGACCCCGCCGCCTCGGCCTGATCGATCGGCCGAGTCGAGGAATCTCCAACGACCCGGGCGGCGCCGGCTCAGCCGGCGCGGCCCGGGTCGTTTTCATTTCGTTCGACCACTGGCCGTCGATGCAGACGCGGCTCAACCCAAAATGCCCGGGCTCCCGGTGCGTGAAGATCACCAGATTCGCCGGCTCGCCGACTTCAAGCCGCGGCTCTCGGTGCCGCAGCACCCGGGCGGGGTTGGTGGTTACGGCGGCCAGCACGTCTCGCAACGGCCAATTCGTGGAGGCGAGCACGCGGCGAATCGACTCCTCCAAGGTCACGGTTCGAGCCCGCCAGGTAGGGCGTGCCCGCCACGACGATCTTGCCCGACGGCTCGACGGCCCACTCGCCGTAGCGTCCCGGGCGGCAGGCCCGCGAGCGGGCTGGCGTCGGTCACGAGGATCGTCCGCGCCGGTCCTTTCGCCCGGGCCAGGACGCGGAGCGTACGTCGAGTCGAGGTGGTGGCCGTCGGCGATGAAGGAGGCGAACAGGTCGTCGCACGCCGCCTGTTCCCAGATCGGGTTCGGGTGCCGGGGCAGCATGCGCGGCGATCCCGTTGCCCAGGTGGGTCGACGAGTCCGGCGCCCGCCTCGGCCGCGCGCCGGATCACGCGGCCGTCGGCGGCGGTGTGGCCGAGGGCCACCGTGATGCCCAGGCCGCTGGCCCTCGCGATGAAATCCAGATCGACCCGGACCGCTCCGGGGCCAGGGTGATCAGCACGATCCGTCCGCCCGCCGCCTCCTGGAACTCGAGGAACAGGTTCCAGTCAGGGTCGCGGATGGCCGCCGACGGGTGCGCGCCTCGGTAGCCGTCGAGGTCCGAGAGGAACGGCCCCTCCAGGTGGATGCCGACCACCCTGGCCGCGACGTCGGGGAACCGATCGCAGGCCGCGGCGATCGTCCGCAGGCCGTGCAGCATGTCCGGCACCGGCGCGGTGATCAGCGTCGGGCAGAGCCGGGCGGTGCCCAGCGGAGCCTGCGCCCGGACGATCTGCGGCCACCTGATCGACGGTCAGGTCGGGGCTGGAGAACGAGTGTCCCCACCGGCCGTTGATCTGGATGTCCCAGAACGCCGGCGCGACCCACTGGTCCTCGAGCTCGATCCGCGACGGTCCGGCGATCGGGGTCACCGAGGCGATCCGGCCCTCGGCGACCCCGAGCTCGATCCATTGGCCGTCGAGGTAGTTGCGCGCGGTGATGATCATCGATCGGCCTGGCAGTCACCCCTGCGATGCGAGGGTCCGGTTCTCCAGCTCGACGCCGCCCGAGGTGCGTCTCGCGCCGCGTTGCCTCAGGGCGGCGGCGATGAAGTCGCGGAAGAGCGGGTGGGCGCGCGTCGGCTTCGACTGGAACTCGGGGTGGAACTGGACGGCGACGAACCAGGGATGGTCGGGCAGCTCGACGATCTCGACGATCGTCGCCGTCGGGGCTCGTGCCGGTGGCGAGCAGGCCGTTCTCCTCGAAATCGCGCGCGGTAGGCGTTGTTGAACTCGTAGCGATGGCGATGGCGCTCGGCGATCTCGTCGAGGCGGTACGCCTGCCGTGCCATGCCCTCGGGAGCGAGCGCGCACGGCCAGGCGCCCAGCCGCATCGTGCCGCCCCGCTCGCGGACCGATTGCTGTTCGGGCATCAGCCAGATGACGGGGTGGTCGGTCGTCGGGTCGAACTCGGTGCTGTTGGCGTCCTCGAGGCCCAGCACGTCGCGGGCGAACTCGACGACGGCGCACTGCATCCCCAGGCAGATGCCGAAATAGGGGACGTTGCGGGTCCGGGCGAACCGGATCGCCTCGATCTTGCCCTCGATCCCGCGCATGCCGAATCCGCCGGGGACGAGGATGCCGTCGACGCCGCCGAGC
Source organism: uncultured Planctomycetota bacterium (assembly GCA_963771445.1). GTDB lineage: Bacteria > Planctomycetota > Planctomycetia > Isosphaerales > Isosphaeraceae > JAKAUH01. The sequence goes on from CAVYTQ010000014.1 coordinate 1,748,952, forward strand.
ATCGCCTCGGCGCCCCGGCTCTCGACCTCCTCGGCCTCGACCGCGGACGACCAGCACCCGCGCGTGGTTGGCGATCCCGGCGTGGTCGAGCGCCTCGTAGACCGACTTGTAGGCGTCGCGGTGCTTCATGTACTTGCCGACGACCGCGATCCGGACCTCGTGCTTGGGGTTCTTGATCCGCTCGACCATGTCGCGCCAGTCGGTCAGGTCGAGCGGGTCCGCCTTGAGCCGCAGCCGCTTGACCAGGATGTCGTCGAGACCGTGGTTCACCAGGCTGAGCGGCACCTCGTAGATGCTGAACTGCTTGTCGCGCTCCTCGATGACCGCCTTGCGGTCGACGTTGCAGAAGAGCGCGATCTTGTCCTTGTCATCCGAGGAGATCGGGTGCTCGGTCCGGCAGATCAGGATGTCGGGCTGGATGCCGATCTGGCGGAGCGCCCCGACCGAGTGCTGGGTGGGCTTGGTCTTCAGCTCGGCGGCCGCCTTGAGGTAGGGGACGAGCGTCAGGTGGATATACAGGCAGTTCTCGCGGCCGACGTCGAGGGCGAACTGGCGGATCGCCTCGAGGAACGGCAGGCCCTCGATGTCGCCGACCGTGCCGCCGATCTCGGTGATGACGACGTCGACGTCGTCGGTGGCCAGGCGGTGGATGGCGTCCTTGATCTCGTCGGTGACGTGGGGGATCACCTGCACGGTCTTACCCTCGTAATACCGCCCCTCGCGCTCCTTCTGGATGACGGAGAGGTAGATCTTGCCCGTCGTGTAGTTGCAGTCGCGGGTCAGCGGGGCGTGGGTGAACCGCTCGTAGTGGCCCAGGTCGAGGTCGGTCTCCGAGCCGTCGTCGAGGACATAGACCTCGCCGTGCTGGTACGGGCTCATCGTGCCCGGGTCGACGTTGATGTAGGGGTCGAACTTCTGGAGCCGGACCCGCAACCCGCGCTGTTCCAGCAGCATGCCGATCGAGGCGCAGGTCAACCCCTTGCCGAGCGAGCTGACGACACCGCCGGTCACGAAGATATGCTTGGCCATCGTCTCCTCGCCCTGTTTGTGTTCATCCGTATGCCAGCCCAGGACCGTAGTATACCATGGTCGGTCGCCGGGGCGATTTCGGCAACTCGAAGTTTCGCCGGACCGCGGGTAGAATGAATGGGTCAATCCGCCCCGGCGGTCCATTCTGCTAAGGATGGCCCGCGATTGCTTTCATGGAGTCGTGTTTCATGCCCCCGATTCGCGTGAACCGCCGACGGTTCCTGGGCTGCTCGGCCGCGGCGAGCCTGGCGATATCGCAGGGCAACCTGGCGGAGGCTTCGGGCGCCGAGGCGTCCGCGGCGCCGGTGCGATTGGGATTGATCGGCATCGGCAACCGGGGCACCTCGCTCGCGCGGAGCCTGCTGGAGTTGCCGGGTGCGTCGATCGTCGCGGTCTGCGATGCCGAGCCCAAGCACCGGCTGCGGGGACAGGGGATCGTCGAGAAGGTCGAGCGGCCACCGGCCCGAGGCTTACGACGACCCGCGCCGGCTGCTGGATCGCAAGGACGTGGATGCGGTCGCGATCGCGCTGCCCTGCGACCTGCACGAGCCGCTGTATCGCGACGCGATCGCCGCGGGGAAGCATCTGTACGCCGAGAAGCCGCTGGCACCCAGCCTGGCCGCCTGCGATCGCCTGGTCGGCGTGGCGGCCGACGCCCCCGGGCTGGCGGTGCACGTCGGCTTCCAGAGGCGATCGAACCCCCGATACCGCGAGGCGATCGAGCGGATCGGCCGGGGCGAGCTGGGGACGCTCGTCGGAGGCGCGGGCGTCCTGGACCAGCAGCAACGGGCCGATGACCGGGCACGGGGGCTGGCTAGGCCGTCGCGAACGGTCGGGCGACTGGATGGTCGAGCAGGCGGTCCACGTCTGGGACGTGCTCTACTGGATCAAGGGCGAGCTGCCGGTCCGCGCCAGCGGCTGGGGTCGGCGGGGGCTATTCGCTCGCGTGGATCCCGGCCGCGACGTCACCGACCACTACGCCGTCGACCTCGAGTGGGCCGACGGTTTCCGCGCGTCGTTCGTCCAGAGCTGGATCGCCCCGGCCGACGACGGCTTCACCGGCTCGTCCCTGCGAGTCCTCGGTGAGGAGGGGGGATTCGACTTCTCGACGGGCGCGATGACCTTCCGCGACCGGTCGGTCCCACGCCAGACGATCCACGGGGGCGCCCAGCCCGATTCTCGGCTGGCCCTGGAAGCCTTCCTCGCCGCCGCGAGGGCCGAGACGCCCCCCTCGCCACCGATCGGCCTGGCCGAGGCCCGCGCCGCGACACTCATCGGACTGCTGGCCCGCAAAGCCGTCGACGAGCGCAGGACGGTGGCGCTCGACGAGGTGGAGGCGTCGCCCGACTGATCCCCATTCGGGGTCGAGCCATGATCCTGGTCCTTCGGTCCCAGCGCCGTCTGAATCGACCGGGCCCGGCAACCCCCTCATCTGAAGAGAGCCGCCGGGCCCAGGACGTCGTCGTCATCGTCGGGCCGTCGATCACCGACCGCCCGCCTTGCGAGACCTGCGCACCAGGAAGGTACCCACGCCGGCCATCCCCAGGCCCAGCATCACGATCGACGCGGGCTCGGGCACCGACGCCACGCTGACGTCGAGGAAGACGTCGTTACCGATGACGACCGCGGTGAAGGTGATGTTCCCATCGACGATCACCGGGTTGGCGAAATCAGTCGTTCCGCCAGCGGTCGCCACGATTTCATAGCTGGCACCATTGATCGGCAGGAAGCCGCGGAGCAGGCTGATCTCGAGCGTGGTGCCGGAGAGCTTCGCCGAGCCGCCCAGGTCCAGCAAGCCGGCGCCACTGAAATCGATCTGGATGTCCATGGAGGCGAACGGATCGGAGTAATTGCCCGTGACGGTGAGCGTTCCCGGCGAACCCACGTTACCGGGCATGACCGTTCCGCCGGTGTTGACCAGGTCGCCCGTGATCGTGCCGATGCCCTGGAGCGTGCCGCCGTCGAGGTCGAAGGCATGGCCGGGTGAGACCACGAGCGAGCCGCTGGCGGTCGAGAGTGTCGTGATGCCCCCCGACTGCACGTAGTCGTGCGACCCGCCGACGGTGAACGTGCTGTTGGCGCCGATGTTGACCGTGCCGGCATTCGTGAAGCCGGTGGAGGCCGTGGTCACATTCGCACCGTTCTGGATGGTGAAGCTGCCCGCGGCCGTGTTGCTGGACAGGAACCCGCGGACGATGTCCTGGCCGGTGCCGTCGCTGATCTTCGCGGTGGAACCATCCAGGAGTATGGTCGCCGCGTTCGTCGCGATGACGGCCGGTGTACCGGCGGTGGCGTTGGCCTGCGACAGGGCGATCGTCCCGGAGAAGGCGTTGTAGGTTCCGCCGGTCAGCGTCGAGGTCGCGGGCGAGTAGTTCGTCAGCGGGCCGTTCATGAAGAGCGTGCTGCCGCTGTTGGCCTGGAACGTCCCGTTGTTCGTCGTGTTGCCGGTCGGGGCAATCGACAGGGTCGTGGTCGCGTTGGCGAGGATCGTCCCATTGTTGGTCAGGGTGAAGCCGTAGCCTCCATTGTTAACCCCGATCTGGCCGCCGCCCTCGATCGTGTGGTTGGCGCCATTCGTCAGGGCCGCATCGCCGGTGACGCCGTAGATGCGGTTGGCGTTGTTGTCGGACATCACCAGCGCCCCTTTACCGGACAGGGTGACGGGCCCGCTGAGCAGGATGTCGGTGAGGCTTCCGGCGGAGTTCGTCGCGATCGTCCCGTTGTTCGTGATCGTGCCCTTCAGGACGGTGGTGCTGCTGTTATCCAGCGTGATCGTGCTGCCCACGCTGATGGTCGGGGCGCTGGTCGTGCCGTCGAACGTTGCGGTGCCGTTGTTTTGGATCACTCCGCCGCCGGTCGTCGTCAGCGTGCCGCCGGTGATCGTCGAGCCGCTCAGGTCCACCGTCGACCCGCTCCCCTTCGAGAGGATTACGCCGGTGGACGAGTTGTTGAATGTCCCGCCCGTGAGCACCAGCGTGCCGCCCGCAGTGGCCTCGAGCGTCCCGTTGTTGGTGACAGCGATCGTCGGCGCGACCTGCAAGGCCGCCGACTGATTGGCGTCGATGGTGCCGTTGTTGTTCAGGGTGAAGCTGTAGCCGCCGGCGTTGATCCCGACCTGCCCCGAGCCCTGGATCGTGCCGTTGTTGGTCAGCGAGTCCGAGCCCGTGATGCCGTAGATCCGGTTGGCGGCGTTGTTGGACATCGACACGGTGCCGCCGGAGAGGGTCACGGCGCCGCTGAGCTGGAGGTCGGTGAGGCTTCCGCCGGAGTTCATCGCGATCGTGCCGCCGTTGGCGATCTTGCCCTGGAGGACGGCCACGGTGCCGTTGTCCAGCCTCACCGCGCTGCCCGAGCTGATCGTCACGCCGTTGAGCGTCGAGCCGCCGATGGTCATCGCCCCGCCGTTGGTCGTCGTCAGCGTCCCGCCGTCGATCGTGCTCCCCCCGGGGCCGCCGCCCAGGTTGACCGTCGAGCCGCCGCCGTCGGACAGGATCGTGGCCCCGGTGTTGGTGAAGGTGCCGGCGAGGTTGAGCGTGCCGCCCGCGGTGGCCTCGAGGGTGCCGGTGTTGGTGGTGGTGGTGCCCGTGGCGATCTGGAGTGCGGCGGCCTGTTTGGCGTCGATGGTGCCGTTGTTGTTCAGCGTGAAGGTGTAGCCGCCGGCGTTGACCCCGACCTGCCCCGACCCCTGGATCGTGTTGCCGGCGCTGTTGACCAGCGTGTCGCCGCTCGTGCTGTAGATCCGGTTGGTGCCGCTATTCGATAGCGCGAGCGTGCCCCCGCCGCTGAGGGTGATGGTGCTCCCGCTGGTGCCGGCCAGGTTCAGGTCGGTCAGGCTTCCCGCCGAATTGAGGGTGAACGTGCTGCCGGTCGCGATGGCGATCGAACCGGCACCGGCGCCGCCGGCGATGGTCAGGTTCTGGGCGTTGTTGAGCTGGAGGTTATCGTGGGTGGTCATGGTGCCCAGCGTCAGGTTGGCGATCGTCGGATTGATCCCGCTGATGACGACCGGGTTGTTCGTCGTGTTGGTGATGACGGCGGTGACCGTGCTCGAATTGGGCACGCCGTTATCCCAGTTGGTCCCGTCGCCCCACGAGCTGCTGGTGCTCCCCGTCCAATTGGAGGTCGTCTGCGCCACGGCCGTCCCGGGATGACCGAGTATGAGTCCGGATAACAGCAGGAACGGCAGGACCTTCGCAATCCTCTCAGCGATGGCCCATCGATAATCAAACAGCGATCGTTTCATGTCTTTTCTCCGGGTGGGGGTCTGGGATGCACCGCTGTGAACATCTTGCTAATGTCATAGATTGGCTGATTTTCCGCTGTTTTCTAGGGGTTTTCTTGAGCCCGGCCGGGATCGCTGGCCCCGAAGGAATTCGGCGTCGGCCGGCTTTTTTCAGGAAACCCCTATTTTTCAGCGGTTTGCCGCCTCTCCGAAGATGTTCACCGCAGTGGTCTGGGATGTCGCCAACGTGGTGATAAGTGGCCGGATCATTTCGCCCTCGGCAGGCGGTCGAGCCATTGCCGAGCATCGTTGCGGAAGACGAACAGCCCCGGCTCCGCCAGCGCCGTCCTTACGAGCGCGGCGGCGGCCTCGGGATGGCCCTGGTCCGACTTGACCAGGGCGAGCATGTAGGCGGCGTCCGAGTTCCCCTTGCCGCTGGCAACGACGGTCTGGAGCACCTTCGCGGCGGCGTCGAGCCGCTTGAGCCGGTAATACACGGTCCCGAGCGTCGTCAGGGCGTCGACGGCGTTGGGGTCCTGCCGCACGCTCAGCTCGGCCAGTTCCAGGGCCGGCGCCGCTTGGCGTCGTCCGGCTGTTCCGCGAGGACCAGGGCCAACTGGTTGCGCACCCACGAGTCCCCGGGCGACTCCTGCGCCAGGGCCTGGAAGACCTGCTCCGCCGCGGCGAAGTCCTTGCGCTCGCGCGCGGTCAGTCCCAGCATCCGCCGGACGTCGTTGGATTTGGGTTCAAGCTTGGCCGCGGCCTCCACGTGGGCCTGGGCCTCCGTGGCGCGGCCCTGCTCCAGCAGCCAGGAGGCGACGGCGAGCCGGACCCGGGGCGAATCGGGAGCAACCTTGACGGCGTACTCCATCCACTCGCCGGCCTTCTTCAGGTTGCGGTCGCGAGTGTAGAGCCAGCCCATGGTGATCGCCGCCGGCTCGACCTTGGGGTCCGTCTCCGCGGCCTTGACCAGCTCGGCATGGGCCTGTTCGTGCTGGCCGACGCCGAAGAGCGCCCGGCCCAGACGATGCCGGGCGGGGGCATTGTTCGGCTCCTGTTCCAGCCAGGCGGAGAGCGCGGTCCGCGCACTCTTCCAATCGCCGCGCACCTCGGCCACGAACGCATCACCCTGGTGGCAGAGCCGCCCGAACCGCTCGCGCTGCTCGGCCGACCATCGCGGCTTCGTGGACAGGGCCCTCGCCCTGTCGAAATGTACGGCACCGTCGGTCAACCGGCCTTCCATCAGCGCCAGGTTGCCGAAGAGGATGTACACTTCCGGATGCTCGCCGTCCTCCGCCACCGCCCGCTCCAGCGCGGGCCGGATCATCCCCCCTTGATTCGCCAGGATCGCCAGTTTCGCCAGCAAGGCATGCGGAGGGGGCAGCTCGGGATGCATCCTTGACCGCCTTGTCGAGCTGCTGGAGACAGGCGTCGAACTCGCGCTTCGCGAAGTGCTTGACCGCCTGCTCGACCTCCGCGACCGTCCCGGGGAGGTTGCCCATCTCGGCGACGCTCGTCGGTTGCGCCGGGCCGCCGGACATCGTCACAATGCCCGCCCCGGCCCGGGATGCGGCGGTCGCGACGACGATGGCCAGCACAAGGCCAATGGCCGGCCAGGTCGCCCGAAGAGCAGGTGAATCGACCCGCCCGCCGGGACTCCAGGAGTCTTTTACTTCGATTTTGTAGATAGACATATTGCGTTGTCCTACGCGGGCGCACGAGGTCCGATTCCGTAGCGCGGACGGGTGGCCATGGCGATCTGTCGCCCGGAGCGCTCGCGGCCCCGGGGCCTGGTTACTCGCTCTTCGCGGTCCTCGAACGGGAACCCTGCGCGGACGGTCCTCCTCCTCGGCGAAATGAGACATTTCGGAGCAGAAAACGATCGATAAAACAGAAATCAAGCATGCGTTGTACGGACGTGGGGCGCCGGCCGACGGATGCCATCCGCCCAGCAACTCGCGGCCCCGCCGTTTTTCTGGGGTCATCTCCAGGGCCGCCCGGCGAGGCCAGTCCGTACCCTTGGTCTCGAGTGGGCCCGGCCTGCCCCTCTCTCCTGCTGGATTCGCACGATCGCGCACGGACGGAGGATCCTGCCCGTGCGCCGTCCAAACCCGAGCCGCCGGGGAGCATCCCCGCACCTCTGCCGTTCTGGGCGACTCTATAGGGAGATTGCCGTCGAGCCCTCCGATCTTGCAGCAGAGGCGAATTTAACCCATCGATTCTCGATCCATCCTGTTATGAGCAATGATATGTTTAGTATGCGGAAACTCCAGCAACCCAAGGGATTGCGATCGTGTTCGATGCTCGCAAGCCCGGATGGCCGCGAGCGATCTCGTGTGGACTTCCGGCAACATTCCAGGTGCTTGGTTGCTTGCCTGGGAGAGATATGAAACAATCGGAAAGTCTCATGTTCCGTCGCCGAGGGGATGAGCAGTGCAAACCCGGCCGAGCTTGCTGGCCCGCGTCCGCGATGTGCACGATGCCGAGGCCTGGCAGACATTCGTGGCTCTGTATGCCCCCCTGATCTACCGCTACGTGCGGCAGCGCGGACTCCAGGACGCCGATGCCGCCGATCTGACCCAGGAAGTGATGGGCGCGGTGGTGCGCGCCATCCGGACCTTCGAGTATCGGCCGGAACGGGGGCGGTTCCGGGACTGGCTGCGAACGATCGCGCGACGGCGACTGGCCCGGTTCCTCCGCGGTCGATCCTGTCGTCCCGAGATGACGCGTTACATTGAGGACATCGACGATCTCGAGGTGGGCGAAGAGCGGTCAGACGCCGATTGGGATGATGCGTTCAACGCCCGCGTCCTCGTCACGGCGCTCGCTCGGATACGGCCACGCTTCCAACCGATGACCTGGCGTGCCTTCGAGTGTGTCTGGCTGGAGGATCGGTCGGCCGCGGAGACGGCCCGCGAGCTGTCCATCGGCATCGACAGCGTCTACCTGGCCAAGTCGCGGGTCTTGAAGCGTCTGGAGAAAGAGGTCCAGGAGATCGTCGAGGATTTCTCCTGGCTCGATGTCCTGGAACGGTCGTGAGTCGGCGGGGAGTGCCCGACGACACCGTGGCCATACGGCAAGGATCGCGGTCGGATGGGCCCGCGATCCTGCCTCGGTCCAACGCGGTGGGGTTGCGACGATGTGCACCTGCGTCTCGCCCGAGATGCTGGAACTCTGGTTGGAAGGCGGCCTGCCGCCCGATTCGGCAGTGATGGTCGGCGGGCATGTCGTCGAGTGCCCGCATTGCCAGTCGGTCCTCGATGCGGAGACGGACCGCTCCGAGCTGCGGAAGTGGCTGACAACGGACGCATTCGGCCAGGTCGCGGATGACGACGCGATCCTCGACGGCCTGCTGGTCCGTCTCCGCGGGCGAGCCGAGGTCTCGGAAGAGGGCCCGAGGACCGTCAACCCTGCAAATCCCGGCGGCCAGCCCGCAGTTGGGCCCGACGTGGCCGGCGAATGGCTGGGTTCGTTCCACTTGCGCGGCGAGCTGGGTCGGGGCGGCATGGGGATCGTCCATCGTGCCTGGGACTCGACACTCCTCCGCGAGGTCGCGATCAAGATCCTCCGGCCGGAGATGGCCCAGCCGGACTATCGGCGCCGACTCGTCCGCGAGGCCCAGTGCGCAGCCCATTTCCGCCACGACCACGCCGTATTGATCTTCTCCGTCGTGGATCCGGCCGATGGTCTCCCCTACCTCGTCATGGAGTACGTCGCCGGGCGATCGCTCGCCGAGCTGCTGGACGCGCCCTCCCGTCCCGGCGTCCGCCAGGTGGCCGAGTGGATTCGCCAGATTGCCGGAGCCCTGGGCGCGGCCCATGCCGCGGGGCTGATCCACCGCGACGTCAAGCCGGCCAATATCCTGATCGAGGCGGCGACCGGCCGCGCCAAGATCGCCGATTTCGGCCTGGCGCGCGACACGGGCGGGGACGCGCGGGTCACTCGTCTCGGTTGGGCGGCCGGGACGCCAACCTACATGAGCCCCGAGCAGGCGCGGGGCGATGTCGGCCTCGACTCGCGGACCGACATCTACAGCCTCGGCGCCACGCTGTACGAGGCGATCTCCGGGGTGGCGCCTTATCTGGGTGAACCGCACCTCGTCCTCCGCCAGGTGCTCGAGGACGACCCCCGGCCGCCGCGACAGCTCGACGACCGGGTGCCGCTCGACCTCGAGACCATCTGCCTCAAGGCCATGCAGCGCGAGCCGTCGCGCCGCTACGCGACGGCGGCCGCGATGGCCGACGACCTGGGGCGCTGGCTCGGCGGCGTGCCGATCCTCGCCCGGCCGGTCGGCCGGGCCGAGCGATTCTATCGCTATTGCCGCCGCAATCCTCGGGTCACCGCCCTGTGCATGGCCCTCGTGCTTGTGCTGGTCTCCGGAGTGGCGGGGATCCTCTGGCAGTGGCGACGTGCCGAGCGGAACGCCGTCCGCGCCGATGTCCTTCGCCGCCAGGCCGAGGCGAACCTGAAGGATGCGCGCGCCAGCTTCCAGCAGGCGCGCAGGGCCGTCAACCAGTTCTACAGCCGGTTCTACGAGCAGGGCATCCTCAATACTCCGGGATTGGAGAAGGTCCGCCGTGAAGTGCTCACCGAGCTCCTGCGTTACTACAAGGACTTCGTCGAGCGGCAGAGTAACGACCCCTCCATCCGTCGCGATCTGGCCGAGGCGTGCATGCGGCTGGGCCTGTTGACCTCCGTACAAGGGAACAAGATCGATGCCCTGGCGCTGCTTCGCCGCGCCCTCCAGGAGCTCGATGTGCTGAGGCGATCCGACCCGGACGACCCGGCGCTCCGCGATCGCGCGGTCATCTGCCTCGACAACATCGGAACCCTCGAGGTGAGCCGCAAGGAGTTCGCGGCGGCTCGCGCCGCCTATGAGCGGGGGATCGCGATCTTGCAGGAGCAAGTGGGGCGCTCGCCCGACGACCTCAAGGAACGACGCCGGCTCGCCGCCATGATGGGGAATCAGGCCAACCTGCTCTGCCGGACGGGCGACGGTCCGGCCGCGAGGTCGGCCTATCTGAGGGCCCTGGAAATCCAGAAGGAGCTGGTGGCCAGGGCGACCCGCCGATCTCGCCTTCAAGTACGACATGGCCATGACGTACAACAACCTCGTGTTCGCGGGCGGCGACCCCGAGGATGTCGTGGGCTGGTGCGAGGAATCGGTTCGCCTGAGGAAGCAACTCATCGCGGCGGATCCGGGAAACGCTCTCTACCGGCGTAATCTCGCTCGCTCGTACCAGAACCTCGGGTGGGCACAGATCCGGCTGGGCCGCGAGGCCGAGGGCCTGGGCTGGTGCAAGGAAGGGATACGACTTCTCCGCCAGGTCGTGAAGGACGAGCCTCGGCATACGGTCTATGCGGCCGACCTGGGCGAGCAAATCAACGGCCTCGGCAATTTTTTCGCCCAGCGCGGCGAGTTTTCCGAGGCGCGGTCGGCTTTCGAGGAAGCCCGCGGACTTTTCCGCGAACTGCTCCGCCTCAACCCGGACAACGCGCGACTCCAGGCGAACCTGCGAGACGTCAACCAGAGTCTCGAACAGGTCGAGCGGGATTCTCGGCGCAAATAGACGAGGTGGCGAGCCGGTCCTCGCGCATGGACGACCGGCCCGCCTTCGTCTCATCGGCGAGCGGCTCGACGCTGCCCCCCGTCCCGGGCCAGTGAGCCGACCCACCAGATCAGGTCGGCTTCACCGCCGGGAACAGGCCCATCGGCTCGAAGGCCGCTCCCAGCGGCGTGCGGCTCGGGCAGGCCCAGCCAGTCATCGAGGACGGACGCGTAGACCCGGCGGAAGTCGGTGGTGATCCTGGGGTCGCCGTCGACCAGGTCGGTCAGGCTGGGGACCTTGCCGTGCACGCCGGCCTTGACGCCCGGCCCGGCGAGGAAGACGAGCCCGGCCGTGCCGTGGTCGGTGCCGGCCGAGCTGTTCTCGGCGACGCGGCGGCCGAACTCGCTGAAGCCCAGCACCACCACGCGGTCGGCCAGCTTCGCCGCGGCGAGGTCGTCCAGGAACGCCTTGATCGCCGCCGGCCAGCTCGGCCAGCAGGCCGAAATGCGTGTTCGACTGGCCGGCGTGGGTGTCGTAGCCCGCCCTGGACCGTGTAGAAGACCCGCGCGGCCCAGGTCGCCCTTGAGCAGCCGGGCGACGGTCCGGAGCCGGCCGCGCCAGCGTCGTCGTGCGGGTACCGCGCGTCGGCGTCGCGACCGCGGCCCGTCAGCTCGGCCACGCGCTCGCGAGGCGGCATAGGCGTCGAGCGTGCTCCGGCGGACGTAGGCGTCGCAGGTCCTCGCCGGCGGGCATCGCGTCGGCCGCGGCCGTCGCGTCCGGCCCGGCCACGCCCTCGGGCAGGACGAGGTCGTCGAGCCGATCGAGCGACGACGTCGACGCCGCGGCGCGCCGCAGCGCGGCCGGCGGCGTGCCGTCGCCGATGAAGAGCGCCGAGGCCCCGCCGCGCCGGGTCGCCCGTCTTCGTACAGGCGTCCAGGCCCGCGGCCGAGCCAGCCCGGGCCGGCGTGCTCCTCGGGGTCGAGCCGGGCCGAATGCCAGATCGCCATGCTCTCGAAGTGCGAGCGGTTCGGGATTGGGATAGCCGACGCCCGGCACGAGCGCCAGCTGGCCCGATGCTCGAGCAGCTTGCCCACGCCGCGGAGCGCCGGGTGCAGGCCGACGTCGCCGTTGACCTTGATCAGGTCCTTGGCGTCGAGCCGGAGGGTCTGGCGGTGCTTGGCATATCCCTCGTCGCGGAACGGGACGAGCGTGTTGATCGCGTCGTTGCCGCCGTCGAGCTGGATGACGACCAGCACGCGGCCGTCGCGCCGGGCCTCGGCCGCTCGGGCCGTCCGGGCGAGGAACGTCGGCACCGTCGGCGCAGGCGCCACGAGCGCCGCGCCATCGAGGGTCTTCTTGAACAGATCGCGTCGCGTGGGCATGGGAACTCCTTCCGGGAGATGGGTTCGACGGCGGGACGTTGGTTCGATCGATCAACCGAGCTGTGATTCGGGAGCAGGCGAGCGAGGTCGCGCGACGCGGCCTGGCGAGCCGCCTCGGGATCCGGCGGCCGGCCTTCTTGACGGGGAGCGCCGAGCCGATCCGATCAGCGTCGTCCGACGCAGAAGCGGACGGGCCTCGCCGCAGTCGTGTCGCCTGCGCCGTCGCGCGCCGGCCAGGGCCGATCGGGGTCGAGCGGGCGTCGCGGCCGACGCCCCGGCCGTCGACGAGGGCGGCGGCGAAGTTGCGACCGGCCGATCAACGACCGCGCCGAGAGCCAGGTCCGGCCGCCCGGCCAGCCGCCGACGTTGGGCGGATTGAAGAGGTCCTGCCCCAGCCGCGCCGACCAGTCGGCCAGCACCAGCGTGCTCGGCGGCGGGTCGAGCAGCTCGAGCGACCGCACCGAGCCGACGACGAATCCACCGGGCCGAAAGCACCCGACGCCGCAGGTTGTCGCGCGGCGAAGAAGGCCCGCGATCGCAGGATCGTCTCGACGCCCCAGCCGATGTCGAGGCCGTGCGATCGCAGGCCATCGGCCAGCGCGGCGATCTCGGCCTTGCTCACGGCGCCCTCGCCCATGAAGCTGGTCGCAGAGCCGCCAGGCCAGCCGGTCGGCCGTCGCCGGCTGATCCAGGAGGATCTTCACGAGGTCGGCGCCGGCCCAGCTTGCCCTTCTGGCCGAGGATGGTCTTCTCGCCGTCGTCGTGCCGCGAGGCGACCTCGCGGAACTCGCCGTCGATCACGGTCCAGCCGGTCAGCGCCCGGGCGGCCTCCTTGACGTCGGCCTCGGTGTAGTGGCCGATCGCCCAGGCGTGAACAGCTCCATCAGCTCGCGGGCGAGGTTCTCGTTGGGGTGCCCCTTGCGATTGGCCGGGGCGTCGAGCCAGACCAGCAGCGCGGGGTCGCGGACCAGCGCCCCGAGCAGCTCGCCGAACGGGCTGCGGGCGAGGCGGCGGCAGCGTCTCGTTCTGCCGACGCATCAGCGGCCGGGTCGTCGACCTTGAGGTTGCTGGTGGCGAAGTGGTCGTGCCACATCAGCGTCAGGCGCTCGCCCAGCGGGTCGGGCGTGAAGAGCATGCGGTAGACCCACCACGCCTTCAGCCGGCCGGGGTCGCTCGAGGCGGTCGCGGCGTCGCCGAGCACGGTCGGCCGTGCGCTCGAACTCTTCGGGCGACGGAGCCCCCGGCCGGCGAGGACTTGCCCTCGAGCAGCCGGGCGACGCTCGCCTCGGGCCCGCACTTCAGGTCGCGCTCGAGCTCGCCCCGGCTCGCGCCGAGGCCCGCCCGGCGGTGGAGGTGGACGACCCGGCGGAGGTCCCAGGGCGCCTCGGCCGAGGGCTCATAGCGGCCCCAGGCGTCTGTCGCAGCCTTGTCGGTCTTCGTCATCCCCGCCCCCTTCCTGATCATCTCGTCGGAACCTAGCGGATTCGAGTTATCACTTCACCCGGACTCGCCCGGCACGATCGCCACCACGTCGCCCAGCTCTCGATGCTCACCCGCGCCGAGCGGTGCGAGCTCCGGGCCCTTCAGTGTGTTCACCGCGCCTGCGGCGCTCTCGAGCGAGAGCCGATACCGCAGGCCCGGCGCAAGCCCCTCGACCCGGAACCGTCCGTTGGCGTCGGTCGTCACCCTCAAGGGCCAGTGGCTGCTGATTCCCAGTCCCACCCGCAGGGCGTCGATCACCTCCGGCTGGAAAGCGAAGTGCGCCCGCGGCTCGCCTCCGCTGTCGACCATTCGCCCGGAGACAGTGGCCGACGTTCGCAGGCGGATCTCGACCGGGCCCGCGGCGTCCGCGGCGACCTCGGCCCAGCCGGCGAGCTTGCCGACCCTCGTGCTGCACGACCACCAGGCGGGGCCGGCTCGATCGGATCATCCCGGCCGCCTCATCGATGCTGCGGGCCTTGAGCATGGCACCCAGCCCCTTCGGCTTCGGGGGTACGAGCCCGAAGATGGTGAACCGATCCGAGCCCAGCGGGCTGCCCCAGCCCTGGATGGTCCACTGACCGTTCACGCGGGCCCCGGTGACCGGCTTGCCGTCCGGATCGAGGACCCGGGCCTCGACCGTGCGACCGGGGTCAAGGACCAGGTTCGCCGACGGGGCCGGCCGATCCGGTCGCACGTCGATCTCGGCGAACGCATTTCCCCCGTAAAGATGAGGCAGATACTCGTCGAGTCTCGGACTCCCCGGCTCCTTCAGATCAACGGCCGGGTAGATCGCGCCGTTGGCCGAGGCGGAGAGGATTCCGCGGCCCGGCAGGACGGCGATCCGAAAGTTCCCCGCTTCGGACTCTTGGGCTGTGGAGTAATCACCGTTATTGAGAAGGTCGGCGAACCCGGGCGCCTCGGGCACGTGGGGGTTGATCTTGGCCGCGGCATAGCGGATATACGCGATCGCGGCGCGGCCGGTCACCTTGTCGGTCACCTTGCCGCTCATCCAGACCCCGCGCTTCAGAACGAAATCGGCTCGAAGCGGCCCCTCGGCCGTCAGCGCCTCGAGCTTTGCCTCCGCGGTCAGATACGGCTGGTCCTGGGGAGCGATGATGTAGACCTGGTTGCCCTTTCCCAGCGGCAAGCCCGTCAGGCGGTAGCGGCCGTCGCGGCCGGTCTTCGCGCGGACAAGCTGATTGTTGCCCAGGTCCTCATCGGCCATCCGGAAGCTACGAATCTCGGCTCCCTCGATCGGTAATCCCGTGTCACGATCGCGGACAATCCCCTCGACCGGCCGGCTGGGCAGTGCCGTCAGTTCCAGCCGGGCGGGGTGGTAGACCCGGACCCAGTCGTCCTTCCGGCTGCCGAAGACGCTGATGCGCAGCGGCTCGCCGGGGCGAGTCATGACCGAGACCTCCGTCGTGCGGATCGTCGGCGCCTGCACCCGCAGCGAGGCCACTCGCTCGCGGCCGATGCCGTGGACTGTGAACCGCCCGTTGGAGTCGGTCGTGGCATCTGGGACCGCGGGTAGCCCATCATGGCCGGTGAGCCGCAGCCTTCGCAGGTGCCGGCTGCTGGCCTCGTACTCGGTTGAACGCCGATCCGATGTCGCCACGATCCAGGGGGCCAGGCTGCCTCCGGGCGGCCCATCGATCGACTCGACGTGAACGGTCCCGCCAGCGACCGGCCGCCCTTCGAGGTCAACCAATCGACCGACGACCGGCACATCGTCGCGGGCCAGACGAACGGTCAGCTCGTGGTTGACGTCGGGCTCAAGCGAATCGGAGCCGCCCGGCGCGTGGCCTTCGGCGATGGCCACGACACGCACGTCGCGCCACATCGCGAGCTGGGGCTGATCAAACTCGTCCGTGCGGACGGCGAACCGGAATCGCCCTTCGAGGTCGCTTGTGGCGCGCACAGGCTGTGGACGATCCGTCCCGGAATGCCGGTAGTAGCTCAGGTAAAGCCTCGCCCCGGCGAACGGCTTCCCGTCCGGGTTGACGACACGGCCGCGGTAGACGATCGATTCACCGACCGGGACACCGGCCTGCGACGGCTCGGCAGCGACGACCGCGTGCCCCGCGGCGGCGGGTCGCAACGTCCCGAACGACAGTCCGAGCGCGGCCAGCAGCACGAGCCCCCAGGCGACGAACCTCCACCGTCTCGGACACGGCGCCTCGACGTCCCAGCTCGGGTCGAGCAGCGCCGCGATCCGTCGGTACAGCTCGGACGGTCGTTCGGCCAGCGCCAGCGTCGCCGGCATAGGAACGGCGCGACTCACCGAGTCCCGCCCGGGCCCAGGCCAGCAGGGTCGCGGCATACGCCGCGCGGTCGCCGCCGGTCGCCGCGGCGTCGGCCAGCAGCTCCTGGTCGAGCCGGACCCGCCGTCTCATCCACCAGTACAGCGGGTGGACATACAGCACGGGTAAGAGCAGCCGCAGCAGCGCCAGGTGGTACAGGTCGCCGTTGCGGACGTGTGCCTCCTCGTGCCGGACCGCCGCCGCGACCGCCTCGTCCGATTCGCCCGAGGCGAACAGCTCGGGCAGCACGATCGCCGGCCGGATCAGCCCCACGGCCATTGGCTGGCCGATCCGGCCGGACAGCAGGAGTCGCCCGCCGGTCGCTCGCAGCCAACGGTTCAGCCCGTCGGGTGCCGGCCGGCTCGCGGCCAGCAACCGCCCGGCCTGGATGGCGCCCAGCACGAGCCACAGGATCGCCACGAGGGCACCCGCCAGGTAGACGCGGACCGTCCAACCCGCGAGCGCGGATGCGCCGGGCCACGCGAAGGCAACCGCTGACAGAGCTGGGGACACGCTCGGCGCATTCATTTCGTCCGCGGCCGGCTCGCGGGTCGTATCCGTCGTCACCAAGCTCATGCTCGGTCCGGCGACCAGGCCGGCATCCCTCGGCCCCGCCCCGAGCCTGTTGACACGAGCAGCCTCGAAACCGGTTCGGCTCACGCTCACCTCGTCCGTCACCTCGCGCCACGAGCTCCGCGGCCACCCAGGCAGTGACGCCAGCACCAGCACGACCAGTATCCCGACCGAGGTCGCGCGGGCGATCGCGAGCCGTCGCGACGGCTGCCGCACCATCCAGCTTGCCCCGGCCCACGCCAGCAGCAGCAGTGTTCCAGTTGCGTAGACATCCACCAGCCATCGCGACAGGAACTCCAGGGAGATCTCGACGCTCATCGGTCACCTCCCTCGCCGTTCCGGTGGGCGTCCTGCTTGGCCGCGGCGATCATCCGCTCGAGCTCCTCGAGCTCCTTGACCGAATGCGGCCGCGATTGCAGGGCCCTCGCCACGTACTCGCCCAGCGCCCCGTCGAACACCTGGTCCAGAAAACCCCCCGCCAACCGCCGGAACGTACTCTCGCGCTGCACGCGGGCAAAGTAGCGTAAGCCTTGCCCGCCGCCTCGTGCCCCACCAGCCCCTTCTGCTCCATCGTCTGGAGCAGGCTGAGCACCGTCGTATAGGCCAGCTCGCCCTCGCCGTCCCGCGGCCGCATCGCCCGGTAGATCTCGCGCACCGTCGCCTTGCCCCGGGCCCAGAGCACCTTCAGGGCCTCCAGCTCGCGACCCGTCGGTATCACGTCCGCCATGAATTGACCCCTCTCCTACGGGAAGAACCGTACCAACTGGGTCTCATCGTACTAGATGTCCCGTAGAATGCAAGGGGATCGTTGGCCGGGGACGTTCGAGTGCGGCTCTTGTCCTTCTAATGGATAAGAGGCCCGCAGCGGGCGAATTCTCTCAACTTTCTCGGTGGATTGTTGCCGCACCGGCCGGAAGCGGGGCCCCGCGCGGGCGGGGCCCGCTCGGGAGTCACCGGGGGTACGCCCTGACCTGGACGTCGCCCCAGTCGACCGTTTCGCCGGGCTTGAACGTCAACTGGGACTTATCGGTCTTCGAGAGGAAGCCCTCCGCCCGTAGCGAGTAGTTCATCTCGTACTTCTTCTTGATGACATCAATGTGGTAAGTCAGGCCGGGGACGAGGGTCGTGATGCGGAACCGGCCATCGCGGTCGGTCATGAGTCCGTCGTTCCGCTCGGTGCCCGTCCAGTGGCCCGACGACTGGAACCGCTGGTGAATGCGCCAGCCGCATGCCGGGCCGGGGCTTGCCGTCCTCGTCGAGCAGGCGGCCGGTCAGCGTCGCGGTCGGCTGGAGGACGACGCGGACCGGGTCGGGCTCGTCCCCATTGAGGACGACCATGCCGCCCAGCGACCGCCCGGCATGCGAGACGATGATCGTCTCGGCTTGACCGGGATGGGCATGGGCGAAATGCCAGTCACTCGCCGCGATGATATCCCCCGTCAGCGACTTGTTCTCGAGCCCCACCTGGAGGCAGAGAATCCGGGCGCCCGTCACCGGCTTGCCGCCGGGCTCGACGATCTGGATGTGCTGTCTACGGCCCGGTGCGACCGCGATGTCGGGGATCGTGACGGCCTTGCCCGCCTTCACGTCGATCGGGATCAGGGCATGATAGGGGTACATGTAATACTGGAAGTCGGCCGCGTGCAGGACATTCCCGGCCGTCTTCGGCTCCAGGGGTTTCGCGGTGAGGTAGCCGGGCTCTTTAACCTGCACGGCCAGGATGCCGCCGCCGGGCAGCCCCACGGCGCGGAAGCGTCCCTGCCTGTCGGTGGCGCACTTCGACCTCGTCGCTCACGTTGTTGTTAAGGAACGAGGCGTCGGGGCAATCCTTGACTTGCGGGTTGTCGCGGAACGGGTAGTAGGTGAGCACCGCCTTCACCGGCTTGCCGGTCGCCTGGTTCACGACCTTCCCCTCGATCCAGACGCCACGCTTGAGCGTCACGTCGACCGGCCCCCGACCGGCCGTGCCCTCGATCGCCTTGACGAGCTTGATGTAAGGCCGATCCTCGACGGTGATGGTCAGGAAGTTCTCGCGCCCGCGCGGCTGGCTGGCGAGCTGGAAACGCCCCTGCGCGTCGGAGGTCAGAGGCCGGCTCCCCTCCGACCAGGTCATGATCCTGGCCCCGGTGATGGGTTCGCCCGTGTCGCGATCGCGGATCGTGCCGCGGATCGTCCGCCCGGGCGCGACGGCCGTCTCGAACCGCGGGGGCTGGATCTTGAGAGTGAGATTCCCGTCGCCCGGCAGGGTGACCGGCTGGTAGCCGGGTGTGTCGGTCGTGAAGACGATCGCGAGCGTTTGCTCGATCGCGTCCCCCTCGAGGATCAGGTCGACCACGCGTTGCCGGCCGACGCCCGTCAGGCGGAAGCGGCCGTCGGCGTCGGTATGCGTGGGCCGGACCATGGCCTTCTCGCCCAGGGCGAGGACGTTCCGCATCTCGCCCCAAAGCGCGGCGTTCTGGGCACCGGCGTTCTGCGCAGCCGGCCGAAGACTCCCTCGGAAATATCGATGATGCCGACCGCTTTCACGACGACGCCCGCGACCGGTCGGCCTTCCAGATTCAGGATCCGGCCCTCGATCGGCACGTCGTCGCGACGGAGCCGGAGCGTGATCGGCTCGTTGACGGTCTTTCGGTCGACCTGCCACCAATCCGGCCCGAGCCCGGCGGCCGACGCCGCGACCGATGCGGGGATGTTCGGCCCCTCCGCGCTGTCCAACGGCGGATCGAGTATGCCCTTCGTAATGCGTACCTCGAACTGGCCGTCGGGACCGGCCGCACCCAACCGCTCCGGCTCACCGGCTAACCCCAATTTCGGAATGCTCAGGTAGATCTGTGCCCCGGCGACCGGCTTGCCGTCGGGATCGAGCACCCGGCCGCGCACGGCGACCGTCTCGCCCTTCGAGGCGGGAACCTCAGCCTTGCCGGCCGTCCGGTCCGCGGTGCCCGTGCGGGCCTTTTTCATGGCCTCGCCGCGCTGCGGCTCGTCGGTCGCTCGCAGCGTCGCGGCGACGGCCAGCGAGACCCCGGCCGCCGCGAGGACCAGCAGCGAGGCGAGCGTCCCGGCCCGGGCGAGCGACAATGTGCGCCACCCGTCGCGACAGCCGCGCCACGGCCGTCGGCACGGTCGACTCGATCGACGCACCCGCCAGTCTGAGCATGCCCGCCGCGTGGACCGTCGCCTGCGATAATGCCGCCGGCACACTCTCGGCCGGCAGCCAGCGTGCCCCGACGCCTGCCGCCGGCATCAACACCGCCGGGGCGACTCCGCGATCCTCCAGCCGCTGCTTGAGCCGCGAACGAGCCCGAGACAGCCGCGACAGCACGGTCCCCCGCGCGCAGCCGAGCCGTTGCGCGGTCGCCTCGGTGCTCAGCCCTTCGAAGTAATGCAGGACCACCGGCGCCCGGAACCGCTCGGGCAGGCGGGCAACCTCGGCGATCAGCGGGCCGTGATCGGGCTCGTCCTGGCCGGGCGACGTGACCCGCGGCCGGGCTCATCGACTCGGCCCGCTCGGTTCCCAGCCGCACGAGGTGCTTCCGCCGTCGGGCCGATTCCACTCGCGCCCGCGCCGATACCCGCCGCGCGATGCCCACCAGCCAGCCGCCGACGGTCTCCCACTGACGCAACGCGGGGGCCTTGCTGACCAGCACCAGGAACGTGGCCTGGAACGCGTCGCTGGCGTCATGGGCGTCCGCGAGTTCGCGGCGGCAGATGCCCTGCACCAGCGCCCCGTGCCGCTCGACCAGCTCGGCGAACGCCGCCTCCGATGCGGTCGGGTCTTCCCGCGACAAAAATCGTTCCAGTAGCTGACCATCCGTCAAGCCGCCCGCCGCGCCGAGGGCGTAGAGCGAGCCCAGCCGGCCGCCCGCCACACTGCCCGATCGTTCACCTGCCATCGTGGGAGTCCTTCGCCAGGTCCGAGGAAATCCTCATCGAACGCCACGAGAGAATGCCCCGAGCCACCCGGCCGATTCCCGACTTTTTTCTCGAAGACGTTTCACGCAGAAACACAGCGCAGCCTTCGGCCGCAACCAAAGTGGTCAGTGGCAAGTGGCAAGTGGTCCGTCCCGTAGGGTGGGTCGAGCGCAGCGAGGCCCACCGATATCCTCTCGGTAGTCAGTGAACACCGGACGGAAGTCATTGCCGTCGAAAGGTTTGTAAAATAGTGTACGGTGTACGAGATTACCGGCATTAGTAGTGCAGAGAGGCCCCCATAGAAGTCTTTGCGTGCTAAATAGTAGCGTTGGACGAGCGATTGGAAGCGGAGCGAGGCCCACCGGGACGCTGCGGCGAATATCGGTGGGCTTCGCTCTACTCGATGCCACCCTACGTTACCTGCGCCGCGGAAGGAAGGTCGAACGTCGCCAGGCGGCCTGAGGTCCGCTGGGATCCCTTAATTTCTCTGGACCTGCACGTCCCCCCAGTCCATCATCTCGCCAGGCCGGACGCTCCACTCTCGGGCGTACAGGTAGCCCTCGCTACCCAGCAGCTTCCCCCGGCTTGACGACCTCGACGCTGTAGTAGACGCCCGGCACCAGGTGCGTGATGCGAAACCATCCGTCGTTCCCTACAACCAGGGCCTCGTGCCGACTATCGCGGATTGGCTGCCCGAGGTGGCGGATGTTGGCGGTCACCCGGATCACTGCGCCGACTCGTGGCCGTCCGTCCTCGTCGAGCAGTCGGCCGGAGACGGTACCGGTCGGCTTGAGGATGACACGCATGGGGTCGGGTTCATCGCCCTTCAGGTCCACCGCCGCGCCCAGCGAGCGTCCCTCGTGGATGACCATGACGGTCTCGGCCGTGCCGGGGTTCTCGTGATGGAAGACCAGCTCGGTGTCGGCCAGCGGCTCGTTGTTCGAGGAGCCCCTCTGGAGGTGATAGACCCACGCCCCCTCGACCGGCCGGCCCCGGAGGTCGGTCATCGCCAGTCGCTGACTCCGGACCGGCTCGAGCGGAATGGGCGGGATGACCGCCGTCCGGTCGGTCGGGACCTCAATGGGCACATAGGCGTGAGACATCATGCCGCCCGGGCTGACGAACATGCCGACGACGTTCGCGTCGATCGGTTCGACAAGCTTGTAGCCTCCGACCGCCCGGACGGTGAGCATTGCCCCGCCCGGCGGGACCGCCGCCCGGAACCGCCCTTGCGCAGTCCGTCGAAAACTCGGGCTGATGCGGGACCACCCGCGCAGTGAATGGAGCGTCGGGATAGTCCTTCAGGTGCGGGTTATCCGCGAGCGGATAGTAGCCGACGACCGCCTGCACGCCCCGTCCGGTCGATCGGTCGGTCACCCGTCCCTCGAGCCAGACCCCCCGCTTCAGGGTCAGCTCCGCACGGACCGGCCCCAGCGGGCGAGGCCCGTCGAAACTGGTCGAGCCGGTGACATAGGGCTCTTGATCCATGCTGACGGTGAGATGCACCCGGCCCGCGGCGGGCATCCCGTCGAACCGGAACCGGCCCTGCGCATCGGTCGTCTGCACCTGGCCGCGTCCGTTGTAGACGTCGGGCCTTTGCGATCGGCCGACGCGTGTCGCGGTCGCGCACGGTCCCCTCGACCGTGCGGCCAGGGGCGACGGCCCGCTCGAAGCGGGGGCCCTCGATCTGCGGCTTGCCCGTGCCGCCGGGAAGAAGGATCGGTCGATACGACGGGTCGCTCGCGGTGAACGCCAGCACCGACGTCCACTCGACGGGTCCGCCCTCGATGTACAGGTTCACCAGCCGGTCGCGGCCGATGCCCGTCAGCCGGAACCGGCCGTCGGGCCCCGTGCGGACGGGCGAGAACTTGCCGTCCTGGCCGATGTGGAGGGCATTCCGCAACTGTCCCCATAGCTGGAACTGCATCCGGTTGCCGTCGTCGCGCATCTTCGCCATGACGGCAGGCGGAACCTCCACGAGCCCGGCGATCTTGACCGAGACACCACCCAGCGGCCGGCCCTCCAGGCTGACCAGCCGGCCCTCGATCGGCACGTCGTCGCGACGGAGCCGGAACGTGATCGGCTGGTCGATCTTCGCCGGGTCGATCCCGGTCCAGTCCGGACCGGTACCACCGGCCGCCGCGGCGAGGACGGCCTTGAAGGTCGTGCCGAGCATCGGCTCGAGATCCGAGCGCAGACCTTCGCCTCGAAGCGTCCGTCCTGTCCGCTCGCCGCCACCCTCCGATCGGAAAAAGGATTGGTGGAATCGGCCGAGATGACCACCATCCAGACCGAGGCACCAACTGCCGCCTTGCCGTCCGGGTCGAGCACCTGGCCGCGGAGCGTCACCATCTCCGCTTTCGCCGATCGGGCGGAGCCCGGCGCCCGCGATCCGCCGCCGCCGGCCGGCTTCCGTTCCATCGCCTGGCCGGCACGGCTCGTCGCGCGGACCGAGCGTCGCCGTCGCGGCCAGCCCGATCGAGAGGCCGGCCAGCGTGACGATCAAGAGCGCCGCCGTCATGCCGGCTCGCGCAGAAGACCAGGTGCGGGCCACGTCCCGCGAGAGGCCGCGCCGCGGCGGCCGGGACCACGCCCTCGACGCCGCACCCGCCAGGCCCGAGCGAGCCGGCGGCGCGGGCCGTCGCCTGCGCCAGCCAGGCCGGCACGGATCGGGCGGTCAGCCATCGCGTCACGGGCGTCGCCGGCGGGATCAGCGACGGGCACGACACGCCCCGCTGCTCCAGCCGACGCTTGATCCGATCCCGGGCCCGCGAGCAGTCGCGAGAGCACCGTGCCGCGGGCGCAGCCCAGCCGATGGGCGGTCGGCGTCGGTGCTCAGGCCCTCGAAGTAGTGCAGGACGACCGGGGCGCGGAACCGCTCGGGCAGCCGGTCCACCTCGTCGATCAGCGGCGTGAGTCAAACGCGTCGGCGAACGTCGGTCGGCCGGACGTCGATCGGCCGCTCGGCCGGTGCGCCGCTCGGTGCCCGAACTGGTGCAGGCGGCCGGCGACGGCGGGAACTCTCGACGCGGGCCCGCGCCGACACCCGTCGCGCGATGCCCGAAGAGCCAGCCGCCGACCGACTCGCGCTGGCGGATCGTCGCGCGCCTTGCTCACCAGCACCAGGAACGTCGCCTGGAAGGCGTCATGGGCGTCGTGCAGGTCGCCCAGCTCGCGGCGGCAGACGGCCAGCACCATCGCCCCGTGGCGATCCATCAGCGCTGTGAAGGCGGCCTCCGCGGCCGCCGGGTCGTCGCGCGTCGAGGAAGCGATCCAGGAGCTGGCCATCGGTCAGCCCGCCCGCGCGCGCCAGGCTATACAGCGAGCCCAGTCCGCCCGCCGCCGCGCCGCTCGACCTTGCCGTCGCCATCGTGGGAGTCCTTCGAGGGATCGGAGAGACCGCCCATCAGCCAACAGCGAGAGAGTGCCGCGTCCCCTCCGCGCGATTCCCCGAGCCACTCGAGACCCACAATTCAACCCGGCCATCCCAGACGGACGCCGGTCCACATCACAAGCCGCAACAACGGGCCCCGAACCCTCCGCCCGATGATTCAATCCGTTTGCACCGCAGTGTTCGTTCGGGAAAACACTGACGACCCGCCTGGCCCGGACCTCGCCGTCCGGAACTACCCCTCATAGCAGGCATGCACCGGGCAATATAGCCCCCCCAGCCCCCCCATGGGGGACCCCTTTTCTTTGTCCCTCTATATACAGGATGTACCAGGTTTGCAAATTCGTTAACGCACCTCCCAGGTTTTTTCGAAAAAACCGCATTTAAACTCCCGCGGGCTATGCACTTAAAATATTTCCGGATTTATTAAAGATTTCCGGCACCGCCGGCAGCGGTTCTTCTATGGCCAGTTTCGAGTCCGAACTACTTACCGAGCCCGCCCGGGAGCAAGCGGGGCCAGTCGCCCTCGTAGGTGACGTTGCGGACGCGGGCCTGGGTGGCGTCGGCGAAGTGGAAGAGGCCGAAGGCTCGGCGGTTCTCGGGCTCGAGCGTTCGTTCGTAGATCGGCTGGCCGTTGAGCTCGAGGGTGACGCGGTCGCCCTTGATCTGGACGACCATCCGGTTCCACGCCTTGGGCTTGAGCGGCAGCGAGGCCGGGCCCCGGCGGTTCGCGGGCTCGTCGGCCTGGTTTTCGGGCGGCGAGGCCGGTGCGCTCGTAGGCGCCGTCGGTCATCCGGTGGATCCGGACTCCATCGGGCTCGACCAGGAACGCCAGCCGGTCGAGCGACGGGTGCACCATGGCCTTGCCCAGGCTCGTGGTAGAACTCGTAGCTGATCCGGCCGTCCTCGAGCATCGGCCGGTGGTAGCGGAGGACGCTTTCCTGCTCGGCGCCCGGGATGTCCTCGATGAGCCGGCCGACGATCTCCTCGCCGCGCTTCTCCCAGTCGGCGTTGTCGCCGCTCGTGGTCTCGGCGTACTCGTCGCTCCGCCAGCCGGCGAGGTCGGGCAGCGCCGAGAGGTTGAGCCGGTCGGGGAATTGCGGGCTCCCGGCGATCGCGAACTTCCGGGCACTACCGGCCTGGGTGGCCGGGCACAGGATCGCCAGCCAGGGGTCGCACTCCGGCGGGACCGGGGCCTCGTGGACCTTCCGTCCGTTGATCGAGACGCGAATCCGGCCCCGCGTCCACCGCCAGCCGGATTGCGTACCACTCGCCCACCTTCTCGAGTGGCGGGGTGATGGCGACGTCGGGCATCGGCCGGCCGATCTGCGCCCGCTCGAGGTTCTTCAGGTCGGCCTTCAGTCCGAAGACCTGGCCGCCGTAGACGAGCCGGATCTCGCGGCCCGCCGGCGCCGTCAGCTCGCAATCGACCTCGAACTTGCCACGCAACGGCGCCGGCAGGTACATCATGTCGTCGGCATGGCCGGGCAGGTGCCGAGGGTCCCGTCCTTCCAGGACCAGCCGGGGGTCGGGTAGCCCTCACCTCGCGACCGGGCGGTCGTCTGCGATGACCGGCCCAGGGCGGTCCGTTCGTCTCGGAGCGGAACCCGTCGGCCGGCCGCGCGCCGAGGATCGGTGCGTCGGACCCGGCCGCCCGGGACACGAGGTGCTTGACCTGGACGTCCCACACGCCGGCGGTCGGCGGCTGGCTGACCTGCGACTCGGCCCGCTTCTCGCGCGATCGGCCAGCAGCTCGGCGATGGTCTTCGCCGACGGACTCAGCCCGGGCCGGCCGAGCGCCGCGTCGGCGGCCGCCAGCTCGGGCCATCGCGCCCACTCCTCCAGCTCGACGGGGAGCGCGGCGATCGCCGTCCGGAGCGCCTCGAGCGACTTCCCTGCCGCGGCCTCATCGCCTCGGGCGGCGGCGATCATGGCCAGCATCGCCAGCCGTCCTCGTTGCGAGGCCGACATCGGGTCATCACCGCCCACCTTCCCGTCCCGGACGGCGGCCGCAAGAGCGTCGAGCCGGCCGAACTCCTTCGCTGTCTTGACCAGCTCGACGGCCGGGGAGCGGAGGGTGCCACCCGCTTCGCCCGTGACCTTGGCGGGGAACGTCGGCGTGAAGTCGCCCTCGAGCCGGACCAGCGGATGATCGGGGCCCGGCAGGACCCAGGCCGCCAGTGCGTCGTAACGCTTCGCCGGATCGAGCGTCCGGGCCTTCTCGACGACCTCGCCTGCCTGGAGTGCGAACAGCCCCTCGCCGACGATCGCGTGCCGGGCGCGGCGGGCGGCCTCGCTGCCGGCCGCGGCCGGGTCGAGCGCCGCCAGGTCGGTCCGCAGCCGGTCGGGCACCGAGGCCGGCCAGTTCCCCTTCAGCACGACGTTCCGCACCTCGGCCGAGGTCTGGTCGCTTGTAATGGAACAGGCCGAACTGGCTGCCGAGGGTCGGCTCCATCGTCCGCTCGAGGACGACCTGGCCGTTGAGCTCGATCGTCGATCTTTCCGCCCGAGAGCCCGAGCTTGACCGTGTTCCAGCCGCCGGGTTTGAGCGGCAGCCTGGCCGGGCCGCGGCGGCTCGCCGGCTCGTCGATGGCGTTGTCGGCGGGCAGGCCCGACAGGTCGTTGCTGCCGGCCGTCATCCAGTGCAGCCGGACGCCCTCGGGCTCCAGCAGGAAGGCCAGGCGGTCGAGTGACGGGTGGACCATGACCTGGCCGGGCTCGTACAGGAACTCATAAGTGACGACGTCGCCATCGGCGAGCGGACGGTGGTAGTAGAGCCGGCTCTGGTCGGCCTCGACCGCGCCGGTCACCTGGCCGGGCTCGTAGTAATTCACCCCGCTCGGGTCGGGCAGCCTGCGGCGACCGTGGATGACCCGTCCTTCGCGGCCCAGTCGTAGTCGTCGACGTTGACCGTGGCCCGCGGCTTCCGGGTCCGCCCCGAGGCCCGCGGCGCGACGCCGCTGCGCCCGCGGCCATGGTGACGTTGCCATAGGCATCGGTGACCTGGTCGGTCCGCCGCGACGGCTGGGTCTCGGCATAGAAGCTCGACACCCAGCCCTCCAGGCGATCGCCCTGGTGAGCCGGACCTCCGCGGGATCGTCGGGCTGCCCGGAAGCGTGAGGTTGCGCCAGGCGGATGTCCGCTCGCGCTGGGTCAGCAGCCCCAGCCAGGGGCTGATCGGGCTGGGGTCGTCGTCCTCATAGAAGAGGTGGCCGTTGACCAGGTAGCGGACCTTGCCCGGGCTCGACCTGGATCGTCAGGCGGTTGAAGCCCTCCGGACGCGAGAGCTTCCAGGGGATCGGGATCGTCTCGCCCTGGCCGACGGTGTAGACGCTGGCAGCCTCCACCCGCCTGGCCCGGCAGGATGCAGAGACCGTCGTGCACGACGACCGAGCCGGCCCCGCGGCCGGCATAGGCGTCGATCGAGACCTCGTAGGTGCCGGTGAGCGGGTAGTCGAAGACGAGCATGTCGGTCGTCGACCCGGCGGGATGCGCGACATACCCCTGGTCGACCGCCCACATGGCGGGGGTTCCGTTGGTGACCAGGTCGCTGGCCGGCCGGACGTCGGTCGCGTGCCAGGCGGCGGTCGGCAGGATCCCGATACGCCCTCGGCACCGGCACGCGCGGCGCGACGGGCGGCGGACGTGGCCAGGTCCGGCCAGCGGAGGCTCGCCAGCACGGGGTAGTCGTTGGTCGCTTCCGGCCCGCTCGATCAGGGCCAGGACCAGCCGGCGGCCAAGGTCGGCGATCGCCGGATCGTCGGACTGGAGCGCAGCCCGGGCCACCAGGTCGTCGTTCCACGGGAATTGCACGAACGTGCTCGACAGGCCGGGATTGTACGGTCGTCGGACTGCTCGCGCTTGGGCTTGTTTTGGCCCGTTCTCGCGGTTCTTCTTGATGACCTCGGCCAGCCGCGCCTCGACCGTCGGCGCGACCCTGGCGCCCTGGCCCCGCGCCAGCTCGACCAGGACGTGGAGGGTCTCGGCGTTCTCGATCTTCTGCTCGGTCGCGGCGCGGGCCTCGCTCGGCCAGGGCGTCGAGCGTGCCGGCCTGGCGCGCCGCGTCGATCAGGGCGGCGGCCGTGCTCGAGCACCGAGTCGTCCCGGGGCGAGCGGGCCTCGGTCTTGGCCGGCTCGCGACCGCCCGGCCGCTCGAACACCGGCCGGAGCCAGGTCCCGCGCGCCCAGCGCGGCGAGGATGCGGACGGCCCGGCGGTCCTTGGCCGGCATGGTCCAGTCGTGGAGGGTCTTGTACCGCTCGGCGGCGGGCATCGTGGCGAGCTGCCGCGTCAGCCGCGCCAGGGCGTCGGTCACCGGCGGGTCGCCGCCGGAGTACGCCGGCGCATCGGCGATAGCGGCCAAGCGCGCGCCAGCGCGTCGGTCCAGAGGCCGGCGCGGGCGAACTCCGACGCCACCCGCTCGAGGTGCTGCTTGCGGATATACAGCGAGTAGTCGCCGCTGTAGCGGCTGGCGTTCTTCTCCATGGCCTCGATGTACGCCTCGAGCCGCTTGCGGACGCCCGGCACGTCGCCGAGTGCCGACTGCCGGCGCGCCAGCAGGATCGAGCAGGCTGCCCAGCGGCTCGGGCTGATAGGTGCTCTCGAGTCCCTTGGCGCAGCCATCGAGCACCTCGATGGCCGCCCGCGCGACCTCCGGCCGCGGCCGATCGAGCGCCGGCAGCGCGGCGTGGCAGGCGAGCTCGGCCGTGGTGCGCAGGGTATCGCGCTTGAGCCGTTCGGCGAGCGACTTCAGGGCGGCGATCGCCGAGGGGTCGTCGCCGGCGGCCAGCGCGAGCTGCGCCGACAGGATGGTGGCAGGGAGCTCGGCCAGCGGCTGCCCCTTGCGGGCGTCGATCGCCTTCTTCAGGTCGTCGGCCTTGCCGGCGCGGACCGCCCAGGCCGCCAGCATCGCGCCGGCGCTGCGCGGGTGCCGCAGCGGCGCGGGGTTCGGGCGGCGGCGCGTAGAGGAACACCTCCGCCGGCCGGCCCGGCGGCAGCACGACGATCTGCAGGCGCCTCGTAGACGCCCTGCGGCGGCGCGTGGTGCTCCTCCCAGAGCCGTTCGAGCTCGACGAGGTTGGCGACCACCCGCGGCGCGACCGGGTCGGTCGTGCCCTCGTCGATGCCCCGCTGGGCCAGCCGTAGCGCGCGGGCCTCGGCGTTGGGGTTGCGTCGGCACGACCGGCGGGCCGGCCCGCAGCGACTCGCGCACGGCGCGGAGGTTCAGCTCGAGCAGGTCGCGCTCGGCGGCGAGCCTGGCGATCTGCATCGCCTGCTCGAATCGGTCGAGCGTCAGGATCGGCAGGCCGTCGCCGCGGCCGCTCTTGCTCGGGGCGTGCCGCGGCCCGCGGGCGTGGCCGCCTGGGCCTTGGCCGCGTCCTGGAAGGCGACACGACGGACGCGAAATGAACGAATCTCGCCCATCCGGGCCGCCGCGACCTGGACGGACCTCGATCCTGCGATCGCACGGACAGGCACTCGGGATTTCGAGCCTGCCCCGGGCCGAAGGCCGCCGGCGTCGCGGCCTGGGGCTGCGCCTTTTGCCGCTTCGGCGGGTCGATGATCGTCTCGAGCATCCGCGACCACACGGCCTCGGCGGACTTGCGATCGCCGTCGCGTCATGGCCGTTCGCCCTGCTCGTGGTACATGGCCATGAGCGTCGTGTTGTCGGCCTGTCGGCGGGCGGCCTCGAGGGCGCGGGCCGCCAGCCGGGTTGCGGCATCGCGCAGCCGATCCGAAGCCGGCTGCCGCTGCCGGCACGCGCGGGCGACCAGCCAGAGCGGCACCTGCTGCGCGGCCTGGGCTCGCTGACGCGAGTTCGCCCGCACGCCCTGCGGCAACGGCTCGAGCGGGCTCTTCTCGACGAGTTCTCCAGCCGGCCGATGGCCGGCTCGATCCGGCCCGGGTCGGGTAGCCCGAGCGCCACCAGCGCCTCGGCGATCGCCAGCGAGAGGTCGTCGGGGCGGTCCTTCCGGATGGTCTCCAGCTTCTTCGCCGTGGCCGCGACCTGCTCGACCCGCTCGGGCGGCGACCGGCTCCTTGCCGGGCACGCCGATCGCCTCGGCCACCAGGCTGCGGACGCGCGCCTTGTCCAGCAGCCGGGGATGCACCAGGACCATCAGGTCCACGGCCGGCCCCGGCTTTCGCGGCTTCCGGGCGCGGGGACGCCGCGGCGTCTGCGAGCGGTCCCTTCGTGTCCAGGGCCCGCCGGCCCGGCCTTGCCGTTCGCGACCAGCCGGTCGAGTGTGCTCTTGAGCTCATCGTCCTTCAGGCCATCGAGCGTTCGGGTGATCCCCTCGCGGCATCGGCGGGCGACCTCCTCGCGGTTGCCGATGTAGTTGCTCGAGGACGCCGGGATCTCTCGGTCGAGCGCCAGGGCCTCGCCGTAGGCGGCCACGGCGTCGGCGGCGAAGCCCAGCTCCGCCATCTTGTTCGCCACCGACGACCAGCCCAGCAGCGTCAACTGCTGAATATAGTCGTCGCTGTAGCCCTGGGTGTCTTCGACGTTCTTCATGAAGTCGACCAGGATCCGCCGCGCGTCGTCCGGGCGATCCTCACGCATGTAGATCGTGACCAGCCGCTTGCCGCAGCCGCTGTCGAAGTCGACCCGGTTCGGAGTATCGGTGCACGTCCGGTAGATGCGCGCACTCGTAGACGCGCCAGCGCCAGATCGCGGGTCGCGGCATGGTCCTCGAGCTCGGCGGCGATCGTGCCGTAGACCGTCGTCGTCAGCGGCTCGTCGACCGGTCTGCTCGAGGAAGCCCGTGATCAGCTCCTTCGCCCGATCGAAGCGGCCCAGCCGGCCGTCCACCAGCGCCCGGACGACCTGCCCGCCTTCCAGTGCGGCATCGCCTTCCGCGCCGCGTTGAACCTGCGCCGAGAGCTCGTCGAGCCGGCCCTGCGAGGCGGCCAGGTCGAGCAGTTTCGAGACCACCGTCGTCATCCGCCCGTCGGACGAGTACGCGAGGATCTGGTCGAACGCATCCCATTCGTTGCCGGGCGCGAAGTCCTCCGGGCTGGGGCACGATCGTCTCGACGGCGACCGTAGACCTCGGGATATTTCCAGATCGCGTCGCCGCGGATGTAGCCGAAGATGTAGTGGCGATAGTCGGGGAAGCTCTCCCAGACCTTGCTGAGCAGCGGCATCGCCCGGTCGCGCAGCTTGTCGTCGGCGAGGAAGTCCGGAGATCGCGTCGATGACGTAAAAGGGATGGCTCACCTGGCGGAGGTCGAGCGTCTCGAACAGGCCGAGCAGCTCTTCGGATTTTGCCCGCCTGCTTGAAGGCGCCCGACGACCTGGTAGAAGGCCCTCGAGACGATCGTGGGGTCCTTCTTGAGGATGTACCTTGTAGTGTTCGATGGCCCCGGCGGCCTGGCCATCCTGCACGAGCTGCTGCGCGATCTGGAACCGCATCGCCAGGTCGTCGGGTCGAAGCTTGACGATCGCGGCGAGCTCGGCGCGGGCCTCCTCGCGGCGGTTGGCGGCCTTGTAGTAGTCGGCCAGGGCCTGGTGGATCTGCACCGAGTTGGGGGTCTTCGCCAACTGCTCCCTGGCCTTGTCGATGAGCTGCGTCAGCCGTCCAGACCGCGAGAGCACGCCGATGGCGGCGATCCGGGCGGCGTCGGGGTCGTCGGGGTTGTAGACGTTGGGGTTGGTCTGCCGGGCTCCGGTGGTCGTGTGCAGGATCTGCATGGCGACCTGGACGGCGACGTCGAGCTTGTCCTGCTTCTGGTACTGGATCATCAGGCTGACGAGCGCCGCGGCCTTGTTGCCGGCGCGGCGGCGTGCACGGCCCAGCACGGCCTCGGCCAGCTCGTGCAGGCCGAGCTGGTGCATCTGGCCGGAGAGCCGGATCTGGGTATCGGTATCCAGCCGCAGGCCGAAGAGCCGCTCGGCGGCCTTGCGCGCCCGCTCGAGGTTGCCCGTCAGCACGGCAACGCGGAGCGCCAGCTCCTCGCGACGCTTCATCGTGGCGTTGTCCATCGGCTGCACGGCGTCGGCCGCCGCCAGGGCATCGTCGCGCTCGCCCTGCTGCTCCAGCAGCTCGGCCAGCTCGAGCCGCAAGGTCGACTCGGGCCGCGACGCCTCGGCGACCCGGGTGAACTCGGCGATCGCCTCTTCCTTGTCGTCGTTCCACAGCAGGACGTAGCTCATGCAGAGTCGTGGATAGACGGCGTCGGCCGGCGTCGAGGCCGCCTCGGCCTGGCGGCGGAAGTGCGTCGACCAGGTCGCTCACCAGGTCGTTGCGCTTGTAGACCTCGAACGCCGTGCGGATCACCTGGATGGCCGTCTCGTCCAGGAACTCATTGGGCAGGGGGAATTCGATGCGGATGTACTTCGATGCCTTGCCGATCCAGACCTGGTACTGCGGTGTGTATCCCGCTCCATACGAGGCATACGCCGCCCGGTTCGCGCGGGCCGCGCGCGCCGGGGCTCTGGTGCTCGAGCCGGTTGCGGATCGTCGCCAGCTCGTGGTCGAGGATCTTCGAGCAGGTCGTCGTATGCCTTGCGCCCGGCGCAGACGCCATCCCCTCCGACAGCGACGGACCGGGCCCGGCGAAGTAGTAGGCGCCGGTGTAATAGTAGTTCGTCTGCCGGCCCGCCTGGAGCCGCTCGTAGCGGTCGAGGAGCTGGCAGAGTCCCTCGACGTCGCCGCGGCGGGCGGCGAGGGTGAAGGCGCCGGCGACCTGGGCGAACTGCTGCGAATTGGCGAGCGGCGTCGCGGTAGAACGCGTCCTCGTCGGCCGTCCGCTTGGCACGCCGCAGCTCGTTCGGAGACGTTCTGGAGGATCTGCGCCTGCGCCAGCTCGGGCCGTCGGGTGCGCAGGGCCCGGTAGCTGGCTCCACGATGCGTCCAGCTCCTCCTTGTCGAGCGGCGGGGCGTTGTTGAGGTCGTCGCGGCCCGAGTAGTTGTAGTAGCGCAGTCCCCAGGCCGAGGTGCCGACCTCCCACGGTGTAGAGATACGCCCAGAGCGCCAGGGGATCGGTCGGGGTCGCCCGGACCAGGTCGCGTGCCGCGGCGAACGCGCCGGCGTTGTCGAACCGCATCTCGCAGAGGTAGAACCAGTCCCAGAGTGCGTGCACGTCGGCCGGCTTGTGCTCGGCGGCCGCGCGGAACGCGGCGACGACCACCTTCGCCTTCTCCGGGTCTCCCTTGCTGGCCAGGCTGACCAGCCAGCCGAGCGCCGCCATCCGGGCCTGGCCGTAGTCCGGAGGCGCCCAGGCCGTGGCGACGTTGCTGTTCGCCGCCAGATAATAGCCCGACACCAGATGACTGGCCGAGCGGATCTCCATCGTGACGCCCAGGCGCTCCTCCAGCGGCATCGTCGCCTTGCGGGCCGTTGACGACGCAAGCGTGCCCTGGTTCTGGAGCTTGGGGTCGCGGGTCCTGGCCTTGATGATCGCGCTCTTCTCGTCATCCGGCGTCCGCAGGTTGAGCAGGGTCCGGAAGGCCCGCGCGGCCTCGTCGGGCCTGTCGAGCGCGGCCAGGGCCGTGCCCTGGCGGAACAGGGCCTCCCAGTCCTCGGGCTCCTTGCGGACCATCGAGGCCGTGATCTCGGCGACGGCCTGGGCCTTGCGGTGCCCGAGCAGGCTGTCGATCGACTGGAGGACGCGGTGCTGCGACTCGCCCTTGTCGGCGGCCATCTTGGACCAGACTGCCTGGGCCTCCTCGAGCTCGCCGTAGCGGGCGTAGAGACCCGCGAGCCGCGTGGTGCCCTCGTCGGTGGCTGCGAGCTCGTTGAGCTGCTTCTGATACCGCGCCGCGCTCTCGAGGTCGCCCTCCTCCTCGGCGAGCTTCGAGAGCTGCGACAGGAGCTGCGTGTCGCGGGCGTTGGCGGCGAGCAGGGGCTCGATCTGCGCCGGGCCGCGCCCAGGTCGCCCGAGGCGGCGTACGCCTGCGCCGTGCAGAGCGCCACGTCGCGCTGCTGCGCCCGGAGGTGCTCGGCCGCATCTCGCGGTCCTGGTGCTGGAGCCGCGTCAGCAGGCGATCGAACTGGTTGCGCTGGAGGTACAGCTCGGTCATCCGGCTGACCACGCCGAGCTTGGCGTCGAGGTCCTCGGCCTTGTCGAAGGCCCGCCAGTACATCTCGATCGCCTCCTCGGTCCGGTACATCCCGGCGAGGTTCTCGGCGAGCGTGAGGATGATCTTGGTGTCGTTGGCATTGACCCGCACGGCGCGTCGCAGGGCGTCGAGCCCCTCGTCGGACCGGCCGAGCTGGAAGCAGAGCTGCGAGAAGAACTCGTAGTGCTCGGGGTTGCCGGGTGCCGCGGCGAGCAGGTCGCGGCCGGCCTTGATGGCCGCGTCGACCCGGCCCAGCCGCGACTCCAGCCGGGCGATGCCGGTCAGGTACTCGGCGCGGTTCTTGCGGTCGACCTCGGCGAGGCGACGCAGGGCATTCGGCGGCGTCGCCCAGGTTGCCGGCCAACTCGCGGAGCCGGGCCGCGAGCGCCCAGGCCGGGACCGACCGGGGCTCGGCCTCGACGGCCTGATCGGCCGCCGCGGACCGCCTCGGGAAGCTTGCCGTCGGCCTCGAGGTAGCGCGCCAGCCGCAGCCAGCCCTCGGCGCGCGCGGCCTGGCCGCGCCTGGAGCTCCTGTTTCATCGCGGCGATCCGGGCGGCGATCCGGCCGGCGGCCTGGTCGTTCTTGACGCGGGCCTCGAGGGCCGCCGTCTTCTCCTCGTCCTTCGTCGCCAGCTTCGCCGCGGCGACCAGAGCTGAATGTCGGCGTCGTCGAACCGCTCCTGGCGATGCAACAGCTCGGCGAGCTTCATCCGCAGGTCGAAGTCGTCCCTCTCCAGCTCGACCGCCTCCTTCAGGGGCGCGATCGCCTCCTTGGCGTAGCCGAAGCCGGAGAGCACCTCGGCCAGCCGGGCCAGGTTCCTGGCGGTCCGGTTCGGCCCCTCGGCGATCTTGGACCACTCGGCCATGGCCTCGGCGGGCCGCTTGAGCTGATGCAGGTACTCGCCCAGGTACTCGCGGTACTGGGGATTGCCGGGGGCCTGCTCGATCGCCTTGCGGTAGAGCGCCAGCGCGTCGTCGACCATCTCGGCCTGTCGCAGCAGGTCGGCCACCTGCGCGATCGTCACCGGGTCGTTGGGCTTGGTCTCGAGCAGCTTTCGCCAGATGGCGGCCGCGGCGGCCCGCCGCTCGGCGACCGGGCGATTCGCGTCCCGCATCACCAGTGCGCCCCAGTCGCGGAGCGTGTCCGGGTTGTTGGGCTCGGAGCGGTCGAGCGCCTCGTACTGCGCGGCGGCCTCGGCGTATTTCTGCTCCTGGGCGAGCTGCCCGATCAGGGCGAGCCGCAGGTCGCGACGGCCCGGCGCCAGCTTGATCGCCTTCTCGTACCAGGGCTGCGCCTCGGCGATCCGGCCCATCGCCGTCAGTGCGCGGCCCAGGCGAACCAGGGCCTCGACGTCCTCGGGGTCGCGCTTCGTCCATCGCTCGTAGTAGGTCACCAGCCCGGCGCGGTCGTCGTTGCGGAGGAAGACCTCCTCGATCTTGCGGCGGACCTCCTTGTGCAGCCAGCTATCGGGCCGGAGCTTGCCGAGCATGGCCTCGAAGTCCTTGAGGGCCTCGTCGGTGCGGCCGAGCCGGACCTTGAGCTCGGCGGCCTGCATGGCGAGCTGGACCTGCCGGAAGGGGTCCTTGACGGCGCGTGCGAGGGCCTCGAAGCGGGGGAGGGCCTGTGCGGGCTGGTCCTCCTCGGCGAGCGTGGAGGCGATCTGCTCCTGCACCCGCGGGTCGTCGGGGAAGAGCGACTGGAGCCTGCTCCAGACGGCCAGCGCCTGCTCGGGCTTCTGGGTGCGCTGGTAGACGCGGCCGAGGGCCTGGAAGATCTCGAGCAGGTCGTTCCGCGCCGGCTTCCGCGCCAGGGCCCGCTCGAAGGCCGCCGCGGCCTGGTCGGGCTGGCCGACGAGCACCAGCGCCTGGCCGAGGTAATACGAGGGCAGGGGGTCCTGGGTCCGGGCGGCCTCGGCCTGGCGGAGCGCGGCGACGGCGGCGGCGTCCTGCCCGCGCTGGAATTCCAGCAGTCCGAGGATCAGGGCGGCGGTGCCGTCGTCCGGGTCCTTCGCGAGCCGGTCGCGGTAGCCCTTGATGAAGTCGTCCAGCGTGCCGCGCTCGACGTGGTAGCCGTAGACCCGATCGAGGGCGGTGCCCGCGTCGGGGGTTCTTCTCCAGCAGCGAAGGAACCGCTCCATCGCGCGGCGCTCGCGCGCCTCCTCGGCCGCCGCAGGGTCGTCAACAGCGTCGCGACGGCTCGCCGTGCGCTGCGCCATCGCCGACCGGTCCAGGCTCGACCCCAGCCCGAGGAACAGGCCCCCGCATACGAGTCCAAGAGCCAATCCCCGATACCTCGACATGGTGCCGCCCCCAGGTGTCCAGTTGTGGTCGTCGAACACGATCCTCGGCCCCTCGCCTGCGTCGGTCTGACGGTTGTCAGGAGCCCATCGCAGGATAGCCAAACCGAAGGGCTTCGTCAATCGGCTCCGCGCGGCCGCGCAGTGGGCGCGGCGGCGCATTCGGCGACTCGGCGGAGTGCCAGCCGGGGTCCCAGGGCACGATTTGCGGTCAATGAGAAGCGGAACGCCGATGAGCGTCAACTCGGGGCGAAATGAGGGAAGGTGTCCGGCGGGGCGGCCTCGCGGTTGCTCCGCGAGGCCGCCCGCCGGGTTGATGGCTCAGGTCGTGGTCGTCAGGGGCAGGATGACGATCGGCACGGACAGGCCGTTGAACAGGACCGAGCCGTCGGCGCCGACGATCCCGCCCGGCACGACCGTCACGCGGAAGCCGCCGCCGATCGGCACCCGGGAGGCGAAATTGAGGGTCAGCGTCCCGGTGGCGGCGTTGAAGGAGACTCCGCCCTTCTTGCGGAGCTTGATGGCCCGCTTGCCCTTCGACGGCAGGACCAGGTAGGCGGCCGGGTTGGCGGCGAGCGTCGGGTTGACGCCCGTGTTGAAGGTGATGGTCACGCCCGTCGCCTTCATCTGCTTGCCCTTGCCGGTCATGATGATCGTCGACGAGACGACGGCCGGGGCAGGAGCCGTGGTGCGGGCGACCTGGTTCCCCGCCAGGAAGAGCGCCTTGCCGTCGCCCTGGACGACCACCTCGGTGCTGGGATTGGAGCTATTGGTCGGCAGCAGTGCGACGCCGTTCGTGCCGTACCCGGGGTCGAGGGCTCCCGTCGAGAGGACCTGGACCATCAGCGCGCCGCTTGCGTCGCTGCCGGAGTTGAACGGGTAGGCGCTGCCGAAGACCAGCAGAGAGTTATTGGCGACCGTCGTGATCGATGTGCCGGAGGTATTGAATGTGATCCCGCCCTGGTTGAGCGACAACTGGAGCTTGCCGTTGCCGTTGAACGTGGTGTCGAACGTGCCATTGGCGGTCAGCCGGGTGATCGTGAGGGCGCCGGGGAATGGCGTGCTCGAGCTGCCGGTCGGCGACACCTGAGTCGTCGTTCCCGCGATCGCGATCTGCGTCCCCTCGAGGGTCACGGAGTTGGCCGAGTCCTGGCTGCTACCACCGAGACTATAGGTGTAGGTCAGCAGGCCCGTGCCGTTGAAAGAAGTATCGAGCGTGCCGGCGCCGGTGAGCCGCGCCACGGCCGCGTTCGTCAGGGTGACGCCCGAGGTGTTGGGGGCCAGGCTAGCGGATCCGACAACCACGATGCTGCCGTTGGGCTGGACCACGAGGTTGTTGGCGATGTCGTTCTCGGGCGACGAGCCCGCGAGATGGAAGTTCACCGTCGCCGTGCCGGTTCCGTCGAACGTGGTGTCGATCGATCCGTTTGAATTGAGCTGGGCGATCGCGAAGACGGTGTCGCCCGAGGGAAGGGTGGTGTTGCCCACGGCGACCAGCTTGCCGTTGGCACCGATCGCCAGCGCCGCGGCGGCGGTGTCGGTGTCCGGAGCCGCGGTCGTGCCGAAGGAGACGAACTGGGCCCCCGACGTGCCGAACGCGGGATCGATCGCGCCATTGGCAGTGAGCTGGACGACCATGTACTCGCTGTTGCCCGTGGTGGAGGTGGTGGGGATGACGGTCTCGAGCACGTCGATCGTGCCACTCGGCTGCACCGCGACGTACGCGGTGGAATCGCTCCCGGAGATTGTGTACGCCACGCCCCCCATGGTCAGCGGGACCGTCGCCGTACCGCCTGAGCCGAAGGTCGTGTCGAGGGTGCCGCTGGTCGTCAGCCGCGAGACGATCAGATTGGTGGTCGTTGACCCGGTCGTGCCGGTGGGCGACGTCGTCATCGTCCCGGCCTGCACGACCTGGCCGTTCTGCAAGGCGAGCGTGTTGATCGAGTCGTAGTGATAGGTCGTCGAGGTATCCGGCGGCAGCACGACCGCCGACAAGCCGCCCATTCCCCAGGTCGGGTCGAGCCCCACCGAGAGCAGCGTGCCGCCCCTCGAGGCACTCGCCGGTCGGCCGGGTCGTCCGCCGGCGTCTCCGCGGAGCAGCGGCCGCCAGCATCGTCCGGCGAGCCCCGAAAAACCCCGCTCCTCGCCGAGCTAATTCGCGCGAAATCTCCATGGCAACCCCCTCTGGTTGTTGGTCTGGAAGCCGATCCCGGAGCCATCCCGGGCGGTCACCCGGCCGATCGCGATCCCTCGTTGGACCTCGCCGATCGACCGATGACACACCACCCCTTGTCACACTGCTCCGTGTTCTCGTTGAGAACTTCCCCGGCGAGGCCGCACTGGGACCCTACTCGCCGGGCCGTTCCTTCGACCCACCAGTCGGCCGCGATCCAACCGTTCGTCTGGGCATCCAGGCTGAAACGGCCGCTGATCCCGCTCGCTGATCCACGAGCGCCTCGCACACGCGATCTCGTCATGAGCCTCGCAGCCTCTTCCGACCCGCCGGGATCTATCGCCCTGATTCGAGGTGATAGTCGCCAATCAATCTAGGGACCTTGATGGGCGACGTCAAGTGCTCAAAGTGCCCAATTGCTAGATTTTGCCTGATCGGCAATATTTGTAGTATTCTCTCGATCTTAACACTTGCGAGGTCGATTAGTGACTAGCAAAGGTGATCGTGATCAAAGAGCTTTGATCAATCGGCCGTAGAGATCATGCCGCCACGAGGCAGCGTTGGCTGCAGGAAGGTCTCCTGGAGGGGGACGAACGCTCAGTTCGAGCGAGGAGGGCTTTGCCTGGCGGATGCGGAGGAAGCCGCACCGGCGGGTCCCGGTCCTGGCCGCTGTCGGCGCGGACGGGCCTGGGGTGCGGGGATGACGAGGTCGAGCATGCGGCCCCAGGCGGCCTCGGCCGCCTTGCGGTCGCCGCGGGCGAGGGCGAAATCGCCCTGCTCCCGTACCATGGCGAGCAACGTGATGGTGTCGGCCTGACGGCGGGCGGCCTCCAGCGCCGGGCGGCCAGACGCGACGACAGGGCGCGGGTGGCATTGGCGTCGGGGCGGCGATCCAGGGCCCGCGCCACTAGCCAGAGCGGTATCTGGCGGGCGGCGAGCGCCCGCTGGCGCGAGTTGGAACGAACGCCGGCGGGAAGGGCCTCGAGGGGAGTCTTTTCGACCAGGCGATCGAGGCGTTCCAGGGCCGGACTGATCCGGCCCGCGTCTCCGGTTGCCAGCGCCTGCAAGGTGCCTGCGATCGCGACCGAGAGATCCTCGGGGTAAACCCGGCGAAGCTGTTCCAGAGGTCCATCGAGCGCTGCGATCTGACGGGGATCGCCGACGTCGAGAGAGTCGGCCAGCAAGCTACGGACTGTCGCCTGTTCGAGGGTGCGCGGATGGATCAGCCAGAGGAGATTGACGGCCTGGTCACGCGTCCGTGCCACGCCGGGGCCGGTTGCGCCCGTCGCGGACCTCGCGGTCGGTTCCGCGGCCAGGGCGTCGGCAATCAGTCGGCCCGCGATCGGGGCCAGATCCTGACGATCCAGGCCGGCGAGGATCGACTCGAGTCCCTCGCGGGCCTGGCGGGCGAAATCCGCGGTGTCGGAGAAGTAGTACGGCGCGTCCGTCGTGATCCCCTCCGCCAGTACGAGGGCCTCGCTGAACATGGGGACGGCCTCGGCGGGGTCGCCCAGCTCGACGAGCTTACGGGCCATGTCGCGGAGCGCCACGAACCGGCCCTGCTGGATCAGCGCCTCGGCCGACTCGGGGGGCGGCTCGATCCGGGCGTAGCGGAGCGCGACGCGACGCACCTCGTCGAATCGGCCCTGACGCTCGAGCAGCGCGATCAGCCGATGGACCGGCTGGAGCTTCCGGTCGAACCGCGTGAACGCGAGCGAGAAGGGATGGAACGCGGCCGTCTCGTACAGAGCGATGGCGGCATCCTGCGTTTCGGTGTGGGCCTCCAGCTCTTCGCCCAGGACCGTGAAGGCATAGATCGGGTAGATCGACGAAGTCACGGCCGGGTCGCGGGACCTGGGATCGCCGAGCTTGCGCACAAAGCTCCGCGCGTCCTCATAGCGGCCCGATCGGGCGGCGATGATCGCCAGGAAGAAGTCGGCGGCGGCCCAGTCCGGTCGTGTCTTGCGGCTCCTTGCGATTTCCGCGCCCAGGCTTTCCATTCGGCCCCGCGATTCGGCGATCTCGAGGATGCGGCTGGCCGGGCACCGGCCGGGCGATGCGTCGGTGCCGATGACGCGGCCGGCCATGGTCTGGAATGGGTCCCACTGATCGTAGAGCGATCCCCGGCTCGCGGTCTGACTCACGAGGGCCGACTCGACGAGGTCGTAGAACTCGGGGATTTGCCAGATCGCGTCGCTGTTGAAGTAGTAGAGCATTTGCAGTTGCGACGCCGGGTTCGAACGCCAGTACTTGCGGAAGAGGTTCATGGCCCGGTCGCGATACCGGGCGTCGGCGACGAGCTCCTGAATCATCTCCGTCACGAAGTAGATCCGGACGCTGGTCGGGATCTCGCGGTCGCCGAAGATGTCGAGCAGCTCGCCGACCCGGTGCGTCTGGCGGAAGACCTCGATGATCCGCGTGGGCACCGCGCGATCGAGCAGGCCGATGTCCCGCTTGAACGCGGCCTTGTACTGGTTGACGGCGGCGTCGGCCTTGCCCTCGGCCGCGAGCTGGGCCGCGACCTGGAAGCGGAGGCTGCTGTCGTCCGGTCGGAGCTCGACGACCCTTAGCCGCTCCGCCAGCGCCTTCTCGGTCTGGCGGGCGGCCGTGTAATAGTCGGCCAGCGACTGGTGAATTTGTGCGGCATTGGGGGTCTTCTTCAGCTCGTCATTCGCCTGCTGGATCAGGCGGTTCAACCGGCCGGAGCGCGCGCAAGCACCGTCATCGCGGCCGTGCGGGACGCGGTGGGGTCCTCCACGGTCCGCACCGGTTGGACCGATGGCGAGGAGCTCGTTCGACCGGAGGATCTGCATGGCGACCTGGACGGCCTGGTCGGTCCTGTCCTGCCGCTGGTACTGGACCATCAGCCGGACCAGCTCGGTCGCCTTGTTGCCGGCGCGGCGGCGGGCGCGGCCGGTCAGGGCCTCGGCCATCTCGTGCAGGCCGATCTGGTGCATCTGGCCGGCGAGGCCGATCTGGGTCTCGGTGTCGAGCCGCAGGCCGAACAGCCGCTCGGCCGCCTGGCGAGCCCGCTCGAGGTTGCCGGTCCGCACCGCCAGCCGCAGCGCGGCCTCCTCGCGGCGTCGCAGGCTGCGGTTGTCCATCGGCTGCACGCCGTCGACCAGAGCCAGGGCGCCGGCGTAATCGGCCTGCTGCTCCATCAACTGCGCCAGGTCGATCCGCAGGTCGGACTCGGGCCGCGAGGTCTCGACGACCTTCGTCAGCTCGGCGACCGCCTCGTCACGGGCGTCGCTCCACCACAGGAGCGTGGCGAGCGCCATCCTCGGCTGGTTCGCCGACGCGGGACCGGTCGCCGCCGCGGCCTGGCGGCGGAAGTGGGCGATCAGGTCGCTCAGCAGGTCGTCGCGCTGGTAGATCACGAAGGCCTGACGCAGCACCTGGATCGCCGCGTCGTCGAGGTACTCGTTGACCTGCGGGAAATCGATCGTGAAGAACTGGTACGCCGATTTCATCCAGATCACCTGGAGGCTTCGACGTGCCACGGTGAGCGTCCCGGAGGTCGTGGGGCGGGTCGATCGGGCGGACTGACGCTCGAGCCTTCGCCGCGAGGCGGCCAGGTTGAGGTCGAGGAGTCGCAGCACGTCGCCGTAGGCCTTGCGGTCGGCGCAGTAGCTCATCCCCTGGCACATCGCCAGCCCCGGCCCGATGAACGTGAACGAGCCGGTCGTGAAGTTCGGCTGCGACCGGCCGGCCTGCAGCCGCTCGTACCGCTCGCCCAGCTCGATGAGCGTGTCAACATCGCCCCGCCGGGCCGCCATGTTCAGCACGGCGGCGACCCGGCCGATCTGGGTGGCGCCGGCGACCGCGTCGCGGTAGAACCGCGCCTCTTCCTCGTGACGCCCGGCGCGCCTGAGCTCGTCGTCGATGTTCTGCAGGATCTCGGCCTGCGCCAGCTCGGGCCGGCGGGCCACGAGCCCCCGGTAGCACGACAGGACGTGGTCCAGATCGGCCCTGTCGAGCGGCGGCACGTTCTCCTCGGCCGAGCGGCCCTGGGTGACGAGGACCCGCTGGCCGGTCGCCGTGTGCCGCCCGGCCAGCGCGTGCAGGAACGTCCACAATGCGATCGGGTCGGTCGGCTCCGCGCGGGCGAGATCGCGGGATGCCGCGAGGTTGCCCGCGTAGTCGAGCCTGACCGCGCAGAAGTAGATCCAGTCGCGCAGCGCCTGGACGTCGAGCGGCTTCTTGCCGGCCCGCTCTCGGTAGAAGGAGACGACCTGTTCGGCCTGTGAGGTTCCCTGCTGCCCGGCCAGCTTGTAGAGCCAGGCCAGGGCGGCCATCCGCGCCTGACCGAAGTCTGCCGGCGCCCAGGTGTAGCGGGTCGAGATGGTGCTATTCAAGCCGTCGAGCCGGCTGAACATCCGGACCATCGAGGCCAGCCCGAGCCTCTCTTCCATGGAGGAGAGGGTCTGCAACCGGCCGAGGACGGGGTAAGCATTGGCCGGCGGCTGGAGCCGCGGGTTGCGGCGCGGGCCCTGGCGAAGGCGCTCTTCTCGTCATCGGAAATCTTCAGCTCGAGGATAGCCCTGAAGGCCTGGGTTGCCCCCTCGGCCTGATCGAGCTTCGTGGCGGCCACGCCGCGTCGGTAGAGTGCCTCCCAGTCCTGCGGGGCCCGTCGCAGCATCGACCCGGTCATCTCGAGCACGGCCGCGGACTTCTGGTGGAAGATCAGGGTGTCCATCGCGTCGTAGACGTGATAGCTCCCGGCCTTGTCGGCGGCCATCCGCGTCCAGACCGCGTGCGCCTCTTCGATGTCTC
This sequence comes from uncultured Planctomycetota bacterium, assembly GCA_963771445.1. Classification (GTDB taxonomy): domain Bacteria; phylum Planctomycetota; class Planctomycetia; order Isosphaerales; family Isosphaeraceae; genus JAKAUH01. Next base: position 1,792,104 of record CAVYTQ010000014.1, read on the forward strand.
CCGACCGCGCGTAGAGCTGGCCCAGCCGGGCGACCCCGTCGTCCCCGGGCGCGAGCCCGACGAGCTGCTTCTGATACCGAGCGGCGCTCTCGATGTCGCCCTCGTCCTCGGCGAGCTTCGAAAGCTGGGCGAGGAGCTGTGTGTCGCGGCTATTCGCGGCCAGCAGCCGCTCCAGCTCGCCGCGTGCAGCGCCCAGGTCGCCCGAGGTGGCATACGCCTGCGCCAGGCACATCGCCACGTCGCGGCCCTGCGCGGGTGTGCTCAGGGCTCTGGAACCGCCCGCTCGATCGTCGCGGTCCTGGTGCTGGAGCCGCGTCAGCAGGCGGTCGAGCTGGTTGCGCTGGAGGTACAGCTCGGTCAGCTTGCGGACGACATCGAGCTTGTTGTCCAGGTCGGACTGCGCGGTCGAACGCGCGCCAGTACATCTCGATCGCCTCGTCGGCCTGGTACTGGCCGGCGAGCGTCTCGGCCAGGGTGAGCACGGCGCGGGTATCGCGGGGATTGGCCCGGACGGTGCGGCGAAGTGCGTCGAGCCCCTCCTCGACCCGGCCGTGCTGGAAGCACAGGCTGGCGAAGAACTCCGAATGCTCGGGGCTCGCGGACGTGGCCGCGAGCAGCTCGCGACCGGCCTTGATCGACTCCTCGACGCGTCCCAGCCGCGACTCGAGCCGCGCGATGCCCGTCAGGTACTCGGCGCGGTTGCGGCGGTCGACTTCGGCGAGCCGCCGCATCGACTCGACGGCGTCGCCCAGGTTCCCCGCCGACTCGCGCACCCGGGCCGCCAGGGTCCAGGCCGGGACCGATCGGGGCTCGGCCTGGATCGCGCGGTCCGCCGCGCGGACGGCGTCCGGCATCCGGCCGTCGGCCTCGAGGTACCGCGCCAGTTCGATCCACCGAGCGGCCGGTGCCGCGGGGAGTGCCTCGAGTTCCCGCCGGATCGTGTCGACCCGCGCCGACAGCCGGCCGGCCTGCTGGTCGTTGCGAACTCGCGACTCGAGCACGGCCGCGCGCTGGTCATCGCGAGCCGCCAGCCTGGCGGCCGTCGCGAGCTGGGCCTCGGCCTCGTCAAAACGGCCCAGCCGGTGCAGGAATTCGGCCAGCCGCATCCGCAGGTCGAAATCGTCCTTCTCCATCTTGACCGCCTCGTCGAGCGGCCGGATCGCCTCCTGCAGATACCCGAAGCCCGCCAGCACCTCGGCGAGGCGCCCCAGATTGCGGACGTTGCGACTCGAGCCGTCGGCGATCCGCGACCACTCGGCCACCGCCTCCGCCGGCCGTTTCAGCTTGTGCAAGTATTCGCCCAGGTACTCGCGGTACTGGGGATTGCCGGGTGCCTGGTCGATGGCCTTGCGATAGAGTGCCAGCGCGTCGTCGACGAGCTCCGCGTGCCGGAGCAGGTCGGCCACCTGCGCGGTCGTGACGGCGTCGTCCGGCCGCGCCGACAGCAGCCTGCGCCAGATGGACGCCGCGGCGGCCTTCCGATCGGCGGGCGGCCGCGATGGGTCGTTCAGGACCAGGGTGCCCCAGTCCTTGAGCGTGTCCGGATTGTTCGGCTCGGCGCGGTCGAGCTCCTGGTACTGCGCCTCGGCGTCGGCGAACTTCTTTTCCTCGGCGAGCTGCGCAATCAGGGCGAGCCGCAGGTCGCGACGGCCCGGCGCCAGCTTGACGGCCCTCTCGTACCACGGTTGCGCCTCGGCGCTTCGGCCGAGTGTCGTGAGCGTCCGCGCCAGGCGCACCATCGCCTCGACGTCCTCGGGGTCGCGTTTCGTCCACCGCTCATAGTAGCTCACCAGCCCGGCGCGGTCGTCGTTCCTGAGGAAGACCTCCTCGATCTTGCGTCGGACCTCCTTGTGCAGCCAGCTATCGGGCCTGAGCTTGCCGAGCATGGCCTCGAAGTCCTTGAGCGCCTCGTCGGTGCGGGCGAGGCGGACCTTGAGCTCGGCGGCCTGGATGGCGAGCTGGACCTGGCGGAAGGGGTCCTTGACGGAGCGCGCGAGCGCCTCGAAGCGGGGGAGGGCCTGTGCGGGCTGGTCCTCCTCGGCGAGGGTGGAGGCGATCTGCTCCTGCACCCGCGGGTCGTCGGGGAAGAGCGCCTCCAGGCGCCCCCAGACGGCCAGGGCCTGCTCGGGCTTCTGGGTGCGCTGGTAGACGCGTCCCAGGGCCTGGAAGACCTCGAGCAGATCGTTCCGCGACGGCTTGCGGCGGATGGCGGTCTCGAACGCCTCGGCGGCCTGCTCCGCCTGGCCGACCATCACCAGGGCCTGGCCGAGGTAATAGGCGGGCATCGGGTCGTCGGGCCGGGCGGTCACCGCCTGGCGGAGCGCGGCGACGGCTGCGGCGTCCTGCCCGCGCTGGAATTCCAGCAGACCGAGGATCAGCGCCGCGACGCCGTCGTTCGGATTCTTCGCCAGTCGATCGCGATAGCCCTTGACCAGGCCGTCGAGGGTCCCGCGCTCGACGTGGTAGCCGTAGACGCGATCGAGGGCAGTGCCCCTCCGCGGGTTCCGCTCCAGCAGGGCGACGTAACGCTCGAGGGCGCGGCCCTCGCGCGCTTCCTCGGCCGCCGCCGGGTCGTCGGGCCTCGACTGGGCCGACCGGCCCGGCTCGGGGTTCAGTCCGATCAAACCGATCATCAGAATCACCGACGCCAATGATCCCGGGTGACTTGGCATGGTGCGCTTCCTCCGTTCCGCTCGGCCGGCGCGGACTCCGATCCTGTCCTGGACCAACCCTGCATATTTCAGCGCCATTCCGTCGGCACTCGTCCTCGATTTTCTCGCGACGGTCGTCGGCCGGCCAGACACCGGTGCCGCACCAATCTTCGCGGAGCCCGCCCTTTCCGGTTGCATACCGAATTTTTTCGGGTTAATCTTACAAAAGTCCCACCCCCGGCTCCGGCGGCCTCTTCGACGAGGTCGAGGCGGACCGGCGGTCGATATCGCTGATAATTCCATGACCGACGACGATCGACCCGCGCCCCGCCTGGTTTTCTGGAGCCGCGCATGAGCGAGACGCAGACGCCCGAAGAGTTGAAGCAGCAGCTCGATGGATTTCGATCGGATTTCGAGGCGCTGCGACAGGAAGTGCTCAAGGTGATCGTCGGCCATCGCGAGATCGTGGACGACACGCTCACGGCGCTGATCGCGGGCGGGCACGTGTTGCTGGAGGGTGTGCCCGGGCTGGGCAAGACCCTGCTGGTGCGGACGCTGGCCGAGGCGCTGCACCTGAAGTTCCAGCGGATTCAGTTCACGCCCGACCTGATGCCGGCCGACCTGATCGGCACAAACGTGCTGCACGAGACGGCCGAGGGTGCCCGGCGGTTCGAGTTCCAGCGCGGCCCGTTGTTCGCGAACCTGGTCCTGGCCGACGAGATCAACCGGGCCACGCCCAAGACGCAGTCGGCCCTGCTGGAGGCGATGCAGGAGCGGTCGGTGACCGTGGCGGGGAACACGCACATCCTGCAACCTCCGTTCTTCGTGCTGGCCACGCAGAACCCGCTCGAGATGGAAGGGACCTATCCGCTGCCCGAGGCCCAGCTCGACCGGTTCTTCTTCAAGCTGCTGGTGAAGTTCCCGACGGCCGCGGAGATGGAGTTGATCCTCGACCGGACGACCGAGGCCGCCGACGCCGCACGCGCAGCCGGTCTTCGACGGCGAACGCATCGTCGAGCTGTCGCGGCTCGCCCGTCAGATTCCGATCGCCGACGACCTGCGGCGCTACGGCGTCGCGCTCGTCCTTGCCACGCACCCCGAAAACGCGCTGGCCACCGAGATGACCAAGAGGTACGTCCGGTACGGCTCGAGCCCTCGTGGCGCGCAGGCGATCATCCTCGCGGCCAAGATCCGCGCGATCCTCGACCACCGCTACCACGTCGCCCGCGAGGACCTCCGCGCCTCGGCCCACGCGGCGCTGCGCCATCGCCTGATCCTCAACTTCGAGGGCCAGGCCGAGAACGTCCAGGCGGACGACATCATCGGCGACCTGCTCCGCACCGTCCAGGCTCCGGCTATCGCAGCCTAACCGCGGAGCAAGGACCATGGCACTCTTCGATTCGGACTTCCTCAAGAAGCTCGAATACCTCTCGCTGGTCTCGCGGCGGGTCTTTCGCGGCCAGCTCCTGGCGCAGCGGCGGACGATGCAGCTCGGCGGCGGGATCGAGTTCGCCGACCATCGCGAGTACTACCCCGGCGACGACTTCCGCTACCTCGACTGGAACGTGTTCGCCCGGCATGGCGAGCTGCTGTTGAAGCGATTCCAGGAGGAGGAGGACCTGCACGTCTACCTGCTGCTGGATTGCTCGCGGAGCATGGCGTTCGGCGACCCGGTGAAGTTCGATTATGCGCGGCAGGTCGCCGCGGCGCTCGGGTACATCGCGCTGGCCGACCTCGATCGCGTGGCGGTGGTTGCCTATGCCGGTGACATCGTCGCCGACCTGCCGCTGACGCGCGGCAAGGGACGGATCCTCTCGCTGCTCAAGTTCCTCGAGGGCCTGCAGACGCAGGGGACCGCGACCGACCTGGCGCGGGTCGTGAAGAACTTCGTCCACCGGGGGCAGCGGCGGGGACTGGCGATCGTGCTCAGCGACCTGTTCGACCCGAGCGGCTTCCAGGCGCGGCCTCGACCTGCTGCGCCACCATCGCTACGAGCCGCACGTGGTGCACGTCGATCGACCGCCGCGACGCCGATCCCGGCTTCAAGGGCGACGTCGAGCTCCAGGACGTCGAGAGCGGCACGGTCCGCAAGGTCACGGTCACGGAGCGTAACCTCCGCCAGTATCGCAAGATCTTCTCCGCGTTCGTCGAGTCGGTGCAGCAGTATTGCAAGGCTTACGGGATCGGCGGGACCCTGGCGGCGACCGAGATCCCCTTCGACGAGCTGCTGCTCCGGATGATGCGGGCGGCGGGGGCGCTGGCATGAACCTTGTTCAACCCGCCGCGCTGGCCCTCGGCGCCCTGGCGATCCCGATCCTGGCGTTCTACATCCTCAAGGTCCGGCTCCGTCGGGTGCCGGTGTCGACGCTCCTATTCTGGGAGCAGATCTTCGAGGAGAAGAAGCCCCGGTCGCTCTGGCAGCGGCTGCGGCACTGGATCTCGTTGCTGTTGCAACTGGCCTTCCTGGCGCTTGTCATCTTCGCGCTGGCCGACCCGATCTTCCGCTGGCAGCAGGCGCAGGCACGCCGGCTGGTGCTGGTGGTGGACAACTCGGCCAGCATGAATGTCAACGACGTGTCGCCCTCGCGGCTCGAGGCGGCCAAGGCCGAGGCCCGCCGGCTGGTCGACGGCCTGCGGCTCGGCGACGAGCTGGCGATCATCGCCGCGGGGCCCGAGCCGCGGGTCGCATGCGGACTGACCGACCACCCGCGCACCCTGCGCGAGGCCATCGACACGATCACGCCGATCGACTCGCCCACGCGGATCGACGAGGCCGTGGCACTCGCCCGCCGGCTGCTCTCGGGCTCCGACAAGATCCGCAAGGCGATCGTCCTGACGGACGGGGATTTCGACGGCGCGGCCGAGCTGGCCCGCCAGGACGACGTCGAGGTGATCCGCGTCGGCGCGGCCGACACTGGCAACGTCGCGATCACCCGCCTCCAGGCGCGGAGGAGCCTCGTCGACCCGATCGGCTACGAGATCCTGGTCGAGGTCGGTGAACTACTCGAAAGAGCCGGTCGCGTGCCGGCTCGAGATCGACCTGGGCGAGGACCCGATCGACGTCGTGCCGCTGACGCTCGCACCCGGCGAGCCGGTGGTCCGGATGTTCGAGAAGACCTCGGCGGATGGCGGCCGGCTGCGGGCCCGCCTCGACCATGCCGACGCCCTGCCGGCCGATAATACCGCCTGGGCGATCCTGCCGAAGCGGTCGCGGCAATCGGTGACCCTGATCACCCGCGGGAATGTCTTCCTCGAGAAGGTTTTCGAGGCGATCCCGCTGGTGGATCTCGAGGTGCTGAAGGTCGAGGATGGGGCGGCGGTCCCGGTCCCGAAGCCGAAGGCCGGCGGGCCGGACGGGCCACCGATCGTGGTCTATCACCGGGCGGTCCCCGACGTCTTCCCGCGGGGAACGTGGTGGTGATCGAGCCCGCGCGATCCGGCGCCGCTCTGGGAGGTGGGCGAGGTGCTGCACAATCCCGTCGTGGCGAAGCAGGACAAGGAATCGCCGCTGATGGCCAACATCCGGCTGGACAACGTGCTGATGCCCGAGGCGAAGAAGCTCACCCTGAAGGGTGCCGCGCAGGTGCTGGCGGAATCGGCGTCGGGCGACCCTTTGTACGCGATGGTCGACCGCACGGGCGCGCAGGGCTCGAGCAAGCTGGCGGTGCTGACGGTGGACCTCGACAAGAGCGACCTGCCGCTGCAGACGGTCTTCCCGATCATGATGACGAACCTGCTCAACTGGTACGGCGGCACAAAGGGCGAGCTGCGCGAGTCGCTGGCCGCCGGCGCGGCGGCCCGCGTCGAGCTGCCGGCCACCGCCGATGCGACGACCCCCCGCTCGCTGGTCCTGCGCTCGCCGGACGGCGTCGAGCAGACCCTCACCGTGCCGGCCGGCGCCAGCAAGGCGACGGTCGGGCCGCTCGACCGCTGCGGCGTCTGGACGGTCCGCATGGCATCGGCGGACGCAAAGGCCGGGAAGACGGGCTCGCAGGCCGAATCGGTGCCGGAGCACCGCCGGCTGCTGAGCTTCTCGCCGAGCTGCCGTGCAACCTGGCCGACCGCCGCGAGAGCGACCTGCGGCCGGCCTCGGGCCTGCCGGAGCAGTCGAAGAACCTTGCGGCCGGGCTGGCGGTCCGGCCGATCTGGTACTATCTCCTTGCGTCGGCGTGGCTTTTGACTTGCTGGGAGTGGTTCCTCTACCAGCGGAGGTGGATCGACTGATGGCCCCCCTGTCCCTGCCATTCCAGGTCCAGCTCGAGCTGACGCGGCCGTGGTGGCTGCTCGGCCTGCTCGTGCTGCCGGGCCTCGTCTTCTACTTCTACCGCAGCCTCGTCGATTTCTCGCGCTGGCAGCGCGTGCTGTCGCTGCTGCTCCGCGGGGTGCTCGTGGTCCTGCTGCTCCTGGCACTTGGCGGGCTCAGCCTGATCCGGCCCACGCGCGAGCTGTTCGTGATCTTCGCCGTCGACCGCAGCGAGAGCATCGGCGAGCCCGGCATCAAGGCGGCCGACGACTACGTGACGAAGGCCAGCGAGCACGCCGGCACCAACCGGTTCGCGGTGCTCCCGTTCGCCGGCTCGCCCGGCCGGCTCGCGATGGGGCCGACGTATTGAAGGAACGCGCCGAGGCCGCAAGAGTCGCCAGCTCGCCCGACAACGCCAAGGCCGCGACGGCACCCACCTCCGGGCTCCCGGGCGGTCCGCCGCCCGAGCCGGCCGACGCGAAGGGCCTCGACCGCAAGGCCACCGACCTCGCCGCGGCGCTCGAGGTCGCGGCGGCGGCGATCCCGCCGTTCTACGTCCCGCGGATCGTCCTGATCACCGACGGCAACCCGACGCTCGGCGACGCCGGCAAGGCGGCCGCGGCGATGCGGGGCAAGGTCGAGGTCCTGACCACGCCGCTGCCGCGCCGGACCGAGCCCGAGGTCCAGCTCTCGTCGGTGTATGCCCCCGCGCAGGTGCTCCAGGGCGAGCCGTTCCGCGTCGAGGTGCTGATCGACAGCAATCACGCCGACGACGCCGGGCGAATCGAGGTCTACCGCGGCGACATCAAGGTCGCCGACCAGCCGGTCGCTCTCAAGGCGGGCGAGAATCGCGTGGTGCTCAAGCAAACGATCGACGCGGGCGGGCTCACGCCGGTCACGGCCCGGCTGCGGGGATACCGCGACACCCTGCTCGATAACAACAGCGACTTCGCCCTGGTGTCGGCGGCGGGCAAGCCGCGGGTCCTGCTGCTCGAGAGCGAGCCCGAACAGGCCAAGCACCTGAGCTGGGCCCTCGAAGAGCAGAACATCCAGGTCGACGTCCGCCCGCCCCGCGGCGCGCCCGAAAACCTCGCCGAGCTGCAGAACTACGACCTGCTAATCCTCTCGAACGTGCCGGCCACGGCGCTCTCGCTCCGCCAGATGGACGTGGCCCGGACGTATGTCCGCGACCTGGGCGGCGGCCTCATCATGCTGGGCGGCGACCAGTCGTTCGGGCTGGGCGGCTATTACAAGTCGACGCTCGAGGAGATTTTGCCCGTCCGCAGCGACTTCGAGAAGGAGAAGGAAAAGCCGAGCCTGGCGATGATGCTGGTCATCGACAAGTCGGGCTCAATGGGCGGCGAGAAGATCGAGATGGCCAAGGAGGCGGCGCGGGCGGCCGTCGAGCTGCTCGGGCCCAGCGACAAGGTCGGCGTGCTCGCCTTCGACGGCGACAACTTCTGGATCAGCGAGCTCCACCCGTGCACCGACAAGGGGTTCGTGCTCGACCGGATCGCCGGCCTCGAGGCCGGCGGCGGCACCAGCATGGCACCCGCGATGGAGGAAGCCTACGAGACCCTGAAGACCGCGGTGGCGAAGCTCAAACACGTCATCATCCTGACGGACGGTATCAGCTCGCCGGGCGATTTCGAGGGGATCGCCCAGTCGATGAACGCCGACCGGATCACCGTGTCGACCGTCGCGATGGGCGGCGACGCCGACCAGAACCTGCTCGAGGAGATCGCCCGCATCGGCAACGGCCGGTCCTACCACGCCGACGACCCGGCGCAGGTGCCGCAGATCTTCGCCAAGGAGACAGTGACGGCCAGCAAGTCGGCGATCAACGAGCAGCCCTTCTCGCCGGCCATCGTCCGGCCGACGCAGGTCCTCTCGGAGCTGAAGCTCGACGAGGCACCCTTCCTGCTGGGGTATGTCATCACGCGACCGAAGCCGACGGCCGAGGTGATCCTGGCCACCGAGTCGGGCGACCCGCTCCTGGCCTGGTGGCGGTACGGGCTGGGGATGAGCGTGGCGTTCACCTCCGACGCCAAGGCGCGCTGGGCGGCCGAGTGGCTCACCTGGCCGCAGTTCGGCCAGTTCTGGGCACAGGTCGTCCGCCATGCGCTGCGGAAGTCGGAAGCCAGGGGCTCGATGGTGCTGGTCGAGCGCAGCGGACGCAAGGCGACCGTATCGATCGACACGATCGAGCAGGCGTCGGGCAAATTCCTCAACGGGGCGACCACCGAGCTGACGCTGGTCGACCCCGCACTCGGAACCCGCAAGGTCGCCATGCCACAGGTCGCGCCCGGCCGATACCAGGTCGAACGTCAACACGGCGCGGCCGGGGACCTACCAGCTCATGTTCAGCCAGACCAAGGATTCGCAGCTCGTCGGCCGACAGACGCGCGGGCTCGCCGTCGGCTATCCCGACGAGCTGCGGCTGCGTCCGACCGACGCCGATTTATTGAAGACGATCGCCGCGGCGACCGGCGGCCGGTACGACGCCCCGCCCGAGGCGGCGTTCGCCCCGCCCGAGCGGTCCGCCCCGCGCCGTGCCGCTCTGGCCGTACCTGGCGACCGCGGCGGCCTTCCTGTTCGTGCTCGACGTGGCGCTCCGCCGGGTCGATTTGACACTTCTGGGCTTCAGGAGGCGGATCCCGCTTCCCGCCCGGACCGCTTGATCGTACAATTGTCGGCTATGCTGGATCGGGGATCGGTGACCGGACGGTGGCTTCTCGCCACCATTCCCACCCAAGGGGAGCGATATCCATGAACGAGCGGGATCCTGTCGAGGCTCGAGCCGGTGCGGCGGCGGCAGTTGGCTCGCGAGGTCCTGCGGTTCGCCGCGGCGGGCCTGCTGGCCGGTTCGGTCGTGGCGATCGGCCTGGGAATCCGGCGCTGGAATCACCCGGGCGGCGCCGGCGCCACCGTGTGGGCCGCGCTGGCAGCGGTGCTTGCTGGCCCGGCGATCGGTGCGATCGTAGCCCTGGCCCGGGGCCGATCGACGCGATCGGCGGCCGCGGCCGTCAACGCGCATTACGACCTCAAGGACCGTGCTGCCTCGGCCATCTCGTTCCTCGGCCGAAGCGAGTCCACCCCGATCCACGAGCTCGTGGTCGCCGACGCCGATCAGCACGTCCAGGGGGTCGATCCGCATCGGGTCGTTCCGTTCGGCATTCCCAAACTGCTCCCGTTCGGCGCGGTGGCCGCCGTCCTGGCGATGGCCCTGCTGTTCTGGCCCCGGCCGACGCCCGTCCAGGCCCGGCCGGCCGAGCCCCTCGAGCCGGTCGTGGCCGCCGCCATGCAGGCCGAGGAAAACCTTGAGGACCTGGCCGACGCCGCCGAGAAGTACGACGACCCCAAGCTCCGCGAGCTCGTCCGCAAGCTCAACGATGCCGTCGTCCAGATGAAGCAGCCCGGCGTGGACGTCAAGGAAGCGCTCGCCAAGCTCTCCGAGATGCAGTCCGCCATCGCCGAGCAGCAGGCCAGTTTCAACGTCGGCCTGGTGGATAACTTCATGCAGTCGCTGGGCGAGGCGCTTGCCTCAAGCCAGGCCCTCGACGGCGCCGGGGAATCGCTCCAGCTTGGCAAGTACGAAAAGGCGGCCGACCAGCTCGAGCAGGCCGACCCCAAGTTTGATCGCAAGGACGTCAAGAACCTCAAGGAGAAGCTGGCGAAGGCGGCCAAGGAGATGCAGGACGCCAACCTCGCCGACCTGAGCGCGGCGACTACCGAGCTGGCCGAGGCGCTCGAGTCCGACGGCGGCGTCCAGAGCAGTCTCAAGAAGCTGAGCAACCTGGCCCGCGCCCAGGGTCGTCGCAAGCGGATCAGTGACCTGCTGACCCTTTCGAGCAATAACCTCTCCGAGTGCAAGTCGAATTGCAGCGGAGGGCTGCGGATCCGCAAGAAGAGCAAGACAGACACGCCGAGCAGCAGTTGGGGTCGTGCGATCAGCGGCAACGTCAACGGCCAGCGCACCAACCTGGGCTCGGAGCGTAAGAAGGATCAGGTCAAGGGCCAGATGGGCGAGGGCGACTCGGAAACCGAGACGTCGCACCTCCCCGAAGGGAAACAGGCGGCCGCGCGGAAGTACAGCGAGCAGTACCAGAAGTACCGCCGGATGTCCGAGGCCGCGCTCAACTCCGAGCCGATCCCCCTGGGCCATCGGCAGACGATCCGCCGCTACTTCGAGCTGATCCGCCCGCAGGGCGACGAGGCCGAGAAGGCCGACGCGGCGCCCGCCAAGAACTGATCCCGGAACAAATTCCGGGCAGATTTGACCACGAAAAACACGAAATTCACGAAAACGGATGGAAGAAGGGACCATGGGGTCCCCCTCGATCCTTTTCGTGGATTTCGTTGTTTTGGTGAGTTCTTCAACCGATCCGGTCGGACATCATCCAGCGAACGGTTCCGTGGCTCGGCGGGACCGAGTCGTGCACGTTCCTATGGGATCGCGCGTCCACCGAGATCCACTCGCTGGCCCGTCGGGCTCGTATCCGTCGGTCTGCGGATCTTCCTCGCCTCGGGCACGGCACTGGCGAGGGCCCCTAAACGCCCGCGGCGCCGGGCGACGCCACGCTGGTGGTGACGGCAGGAATCGGCGCGTGGGGGTCGGCAACCGTTTCGATCACCGTCTCTTCGTCCACGGTGACCTCGGTGATCTCGCCGTCGTGGAGCCTCAGGCGGATCGTCTCCTGCTGGCAGTACGACGCCTTGCCGCCCATCTCGATACCGCCGACGGGGCGACGGCCGGATCGCTCGATGACGCCCTCGACCTGCGTCAGCCATCGCCGATGACCGACGCGCATGTGCTGGGTGATCCGGACGCGGGTGCCGGGAGTGTATTTCGACTTGGGGATTGTGGGGATCATTCTGGCAGCGCACCATTTTCGCGGCCATCGGCCGACACCCGGTCGGGGTGGCGGTTGGGCCGAGGTGACCTCGATCACTCGGAACTTTTCCGCTGTCGAGCACTCATCTTAAGGCGGCCTGTTCAACCGGGGCAAGCCCTTTATCGCTGCCCCAGAATCCCGCCGGACGAGGCTCCCCGGCGCCGAACCGCCGACCAGGATTCGGGAGTCGGCGGCCGGTGGCACGGCGAGAACACAACGACAGACGGCCCGCGTCGAGCCGAGGCTCGGGCGGGCCGCCCATCGCGTCGTTTCGGTTTATCGTGCCGGTCCGGATGAGCTTGCCGGCCCCCGCCGTTCAGGGGAACGGCTCGACAGTGACGGTTCGCGTCAGGGCGTTGATACGCACGGTGGCCTCGCGCCCTTCGTCGGTGTTGGGAGCGTCGCGGGCGATCTCGCGATAGAACTTGATCGCCCCCCGGGTGCGCCCATGTTCTCCAGGGACCGGGCCATTGGCAGCCGGGCCCGGGCACGCTGGAGTACCGCCGCTTCCTTCTCACGCTGCTTGGCCTTGCGGAATTCCTCGGCCTCGCGGGCGGCGGCCTCCTCGCGGCGGAGGCGGGCCTGGTACTCGGGCGAGCGGAACCGCTCCTCGTCGAGCCGCGATTCGAGCTCGGCGGCGAGCACCACGCCGGGGGCGGCGGCCGCCGGCGCGACCAGCGACTTCAGGAACGCCTCGACCTGCGCCCGGTCGCGGGCGGAGAGCGCGAAGAACTTGTGTGCCGAGTCCTTCGCCTGGCCGCCGTGCAATGCCACGGCTTCCTCGAGGTCCCGCGCCCGGCCGTCGTGCAGGTACGGCCCCGAGTCGCGGTAACCCCAGAGGGGTGGCGTCCGCCACTCTCGGGGCGACGGCTGCTGCGGCGTGTCGGGTCCGTCGAGCCCGTAACTGTTGCCCGGGTCGCTCAGGCTCTGGCCCATGTCGTGCAGCAGGAGGTCGCTGTAGACCCCCTTCAGGTCGCCGAGGCTCGGCGTGTGGCAAGCGGCGCACCCGGCCTCATCGAACAGGCGGCGGCCCCCGCGGAGGTCGCGGTTCCCCTGCTGACCGTCGGGATCGATCACGACCGGGGCCGGCAGTGTGCGGATATAAGAGACGAGGGCATCGCAATCGGACTCGGACAGGTCCAGACCCTTGGCCTTGCTCCCGGGTGCCAGCGGCGAGGCCGGTTGCGAGTGGCCGGGGACCTCGAGACCCAGCTCGTTCGCACAGGCGACCCGGACGAACTCGTGCAGGCCGGGGACCTGGGCCTTCCAGCCGAACCGACCGACCTGGCCGTCGCGGGTCCTCCCAACCCGGCCGCGCACCTCTCTCGGCTGGCTCTCGACCATCGCCAGGAGCACCTCGGCCGAGACCTCGTCGAGCCGCCCGAGGCCGAACAGCGGCGGCGTGTTTCGCTCAACGAAATCGAGTGTCGCGCCCGTCATCGATGACTGCGGATTCTGGCGCGCGGGCTGTCGAGCGCTTCCCGCCGCCATCCGTCGCTGGAGCGCCTGGATTCGCCGCTCGGCCGGGTCCTGGTTGGCGTTGGGCGCGGCTGCCGGTTCCTTGACGGCGTCGCCGAGCACCCTGCTGCGCCAGCTCGCGTATTCCTGGTCGGTCGAGTAGCGGTGCAGGACCGCGGTGCGTGCTCCCTTCTCGACGGGCAGCAGGCGGTCCAGGCTGCTCGCCGGCCCGCAGTCGTTCCGCGCCAGCGTCACCAGCACGACGTTCTTGCTCTCGGGACCGGCGCCGCCTGGCGCACCGAGCCCGTGGCAGGCGACGCACGAGCTATCGTTGTAGACCGGCCCCAGACCATCGCCGCCGCGACTGCCGGGGTCGCCGGCTACCCACTCCTTGGCGAAGAGCCGCTCGCCCCGCTGTTGCTCCTCGGTCGTCGGGCGGGCGCGGCGGGCCACGACTTTCGCCGGGGCGACGTCGGGCACGGGCGGAACCGGAGCGGCGGCGGGCGACTTCGCTGGGACTGCGCCGGCGTGGACGATGGCCTCGGGCGGCCTGGCTTTCGTGGGGTCGAGGGGGTCGGGAGCGACCTCCCTCGGTCGCGGCTTCGACGGCTCGGCGGGCGCCGGAGTGGGCGTCTGCGGATCGACCATGGGCGACGCCGCGGGCGGCGGCGGGGGCGAGGATGCGGCCACCACTCGGACATCGCGGCGCGATGTCGACAGCAGCAGGGACGCCAGGCCCGTGGCCAGGACCACGACGAAGGCCGTCGCCGCGCGGCCGACGGCCATGTTGCGCAACACGGCCCGCGTGAGCGCCGCGACCGGTCCCGGGACGACGCCGGCCGCCGCGCCCGGGCCCTCCGCGAAGCTCAACGCCGCCCGAACGGTGTGAGTCACGAGCGGCGTGGCCATCGCGGCCGAGCCTTCCTCAGCGTGGGTCAGGGCCGCGAGCAGGCCGGCGGTCGGTGCGAGGCCGCGGCGCGTCAGGCGGCCGCGGAGCTGCTCGCGCGCCCGCATCAGGCGGACGGCGATCGTTCCCGGCGGGCAGCGGAGCCGGCTGGCGGCCTCCTTCTGCGACAGGCCCTCGAGGTCGCAGAGGAGCACCGGTATCCGGTAGCGCTCGGGCAACCGCTGGACCTCCTCGTGCAGCGCCTGGAGCTGTTCGCGGCGGGCGGATTCCACCTCGGGCCGGACCGATCGCCGCGCGGGCTCGCCGACGGCCAGCGAATCCGGGTCGGATCTCTCCCGCCTGCGCCTGCGATCGTCGCGCATCCTCGCCTCCCGCGCCGTCCGGAGCGCCACGCCGTGGAGCCAGTTCCCCAGCAGGTGCGGCTGCCGGATCGAACCGGCCCGCCGCGCCAGGATCAGGAATGTCGCCTGAAAGGCGTCCTCGGCCGAGTGGCGATCGCCGATGACCTGGCGGCAGACCCGCAGGACCATCGGTCCATGCCGGCGCACCAGGGCCTCGAAGGCGATCTCGGCCATCGCGTCGCGGCTGGCGGCGAACCGCGACAGCAGCTCGGCATCGTCGATCTCGGCGATCGCCACCGGGGCGCGGTGCCGCTGCGGTCGCTCGAGGACAGTCTCACATTGCCCGGTCGTCATGATCCCGGCCTCCCCTGATGTGCTTGGCGGGTCCTGATATCTTACTGGGGACCCGGGGCCGGTTTCTTTCATTTTCTCCGAGGATTTTCGGCGTCCATGCTGACACCAAAGGGATCGCGCAATGCGAGGACCCGACGGACCACCCCGAAGGAGTCTGGGCTGCGATCAGTCGGGGGCGGTCCCCCCCTCCCGGATCTCGCGCTCGAGACGATCCGGCGACCAAGCCCCCTCGTGCAGCGAGAACAGCGGTCGGCCGCGGAAAGATTGGCCATCGAGCGCCGGCGGCATCCCGGGCCATCGACCGACGAAGCTGCCCGCGGCGGCGCCCTTCCGGCCCGCGATCCAGGGCGGAGCCGGCCCGGTCGTCGAGAACCATTGCGTGACCCGCTCGACGTCCTGCTGGCTCTCGAGCCGGCCGACCAGCTTGGTGCTGCAATTGCCGAAGACGTTGTAATCGACCGAGCGCGGGCTCTGCGTGCAGAGCAGGCACGCCACGCCGTACTTTCGGCCCTGGGTGAACAGTCGGATCAGCGGGGTCTTGGCCGGCGGCCTGGCGGACCCGGCGGGGATATAGTCGCGGGCCTCGTCCAGGTAGAACAGCAGCCGGGGCCGGCCAGGCTCCGCGGCGTCGGTGCTGATCATCCATCGGTAGATCTCGCCCGCCAGCGCGGCGGTGAAGAAATGCTTCCAGTCGTCGTCAACCAGAGCATTGAGATAGATGACGTTGAGCGGCGTCCGGCCGCTCGCGTCGGCGGTGCACATGGCGTCGAGGTCGAGCCGCGTCCCGCCGGCGAAGAGCGCCGAGGCCGGCCCGAGCCGCAGGGCCTGGAGCTTCCGCGCCAGCTTCGTGCGGTCGGTCTTGCGAATGAGCTGATCCGGGTCGACCAGGCCGACGGTGCCGGGATCCGCGGCCGCGGCGGCGATCGTTTCGAGGCTCACGTCGCGCCGCGACGGGTCGTCGGCCAGGCGCTCGAAGACCTGGAGCAGGAAGGTCTGCTGCGAGTCGACCTCGCCGCCGAGATCCGCGAGTCCGGCGAGCTGCGCCGCGGCGGCGGCCAGCAGCTCGCGCCACTCCTCCTCGCGCCGGGCGGGGTCCTTGATACATCCCAGCTCCTCGCGGCCGGGCAGCCGGATCGGATCGAGGCAAAGCCGTCGACCGTGCGAGCTGCCCGGCGTCCAGATCCGCGGTTCGACCCGATCGAAGAATTCGCGTCGCGACGCGCGGGCCGACGCGGAGAGCCCCGGCGGCTCGGCGCCGCGCGGAGGAACTGGACGAGGTCGCCCTGCGGGTCCACGGCCAGCACGGGGACCCCGAGCCGGATCGCCTCCTCCGCGAGTACCTTGGCCATCCACGTCTTGCCGCTGCCCGCCGCGCCGACCACGGCGATGTGAGTCGGCAGGATGGTCAGCGGCAGCTCGACCGCACCCCCGCGCCCTCTTGGGTCCCGATGCGAAGCGAATCCCCCGCCCCGGGCGAATCGTCCTCCGGGGGCTGATCCATGACCTCGCCGGCCCAGGGACGTGACGGACCCGATGCCTCGTGCACGCCGAACGCGGGATCGGGTGCCCCGGCGATGGCGAGGCCGCCTGGATTCGTCGCCGCGTCGGTCCAGTGCCGCAGGCGAACTCCCTCGTGCTTGGGACCCAGCCGCGCGACACATTCGCCGTTGCGGTCCCACTTGCAGGCCGGGCAGCACGATGGCTCACCGGGCGGTTTCAGTCCTTGTCCCGACTGCTCGTCGTATCGCACCCACCCGGCCAGCGAGGCGAGCAGGTCGAACAGCTTGTGCCGGCGCCCGTGGACCTCGTCCCACGATAGCTCGACCATCCGCCGCTCGGGATGGAGGTACAGCACGGCCACGTCGGGAGTCGTGCGGTGCTGGACGTTGTGCATGAGCGCGTAGAGGGCGACCTGGAACAGGTCGTTGCTCGGCTCGCCGGCGGGAGTCAGCTTGTAGTCGATGACGCGATGGTGCGCCGTCCGCCAGTCGTAGAACACATAGTCGAGCGCACCGGTCACGCGGACCTGCTCGGCGTTGGGGCCGACCTGGAAAGTGACGTCGACGCGGCGGCGACGGTCGCCGAACAGGTGATCGATGACCTCGGTCGCCGGTCGGCCTCGACCTCGCGCGTCCGCCACGATCTGGGCCAGCTCGCCCATGTAGATCTCGACGGCGCGGATGAACGCCTGCTGCTGGCCTGCCGACTTCTTCGCCAGCGAATCAAGATTCACGCAGGTCGCGTTGAGATAGGCACGCAGGGCCTGCTCGATTGTGCGGGGATCGGGATCGCCCTCGACCGCGGCGCGGACCTCGGCCGCCTCGATGCCCGGCGGTTGAAGGCCTCGACGGCGTTGTGAAAGAGCGTACCGCACGCCGTCTCGCCGTCCCCGGCCTTCCACAGCCGGGTCATCGCGCGAGTCTTCGACGGGCTGCGCCGCGTGGCGTCGGCGTCGAAGTACGACACCCGCGGGCAGGCGGCCGCCACCCGGACCTCCGAGACGCTGAACGTGGGCGGCGCCATGACCTTCACTTCCTCAGCAGCAGGAACAGGTCGTCGTCATGAGGCGTCGCGTGCACCAGCCCCTCGCCGTGCATCCGGCCGGCGATCGCCTTGAACTGCGTCCACACGTCGTCGACCGCCGACCGGGGCTCGGGCAGCTCCTCGGCATAACCTTTCGCCATCGCGTGCGCCGTCGAGCCCATCCGCCACGCGAGCTGCGCCATCACATACTGGCGGACGCGGTCCTCGTCGAGAGTCTGCGGTTGAAGATTGGGGCCGGGAACGGGCGCGGCTCCTCGGTCAGGAGCGGCCGCAGCAGGGGATGCTGGAGAAAGCGATCGCAGCGATGGTGCGAGGCCACCACCTCGTCGGCCGAGACCGCGCGGATCGTCCCGCGCGGCGCCTCGATCTCGAGGTCGCTCGATCGCGCCATGCCGACCACGCCCTGCAGGGCGTCGAGCCGAGAGTAGTGCTCGAAGTCGAGCTTGAGGTGCTCGAACTTGCCGGGCCCGAGCTCCTCCAGCTTGCGATAGAAGTCGGCTCCCTGTGCACCGACCTTGAGCGGCCGGCGCTCCTGGTCGGTGACGAGGATCCGATGGTCGAGTGTCGCATCGTCCTCGAGCAGCCTCCGCAGCGCGGCGGTGGCCGAGATGCCGACATTTGTCACGAACGACACACCCGTGCGCACCTCGCGGCCATCGGGGTCGCGGCGTTCGCGGACGAGCAGGTCGTACGGCGGCAGCTTGCCTTTCTTCCGTGCGGGCCTCTCGTCGCCATGGAACGTGTACGGCAGCCCCTCGCCCGTGCACTGGCCCAGCAGCGATTCGACCAGGCCCGCCAGGTTGCCCGCGTCGGGCGGCAGGCTTCCGGGGTGAAGGCGGTGCTGCGCAATCTGTTCCTCGATCTTCCGCGCGACGACCGCGTCGATCTCGGTATTATTATCGACGGGTCGCGCCTCTTTATCGGGATTGCTTCGAGTCGGAGCGAGCGGCCAGCTCGTCAACCACGCCGCCTCGCCCAGCTCGGCGATCCGCGCTTGCTGCGATTCCCAGGCGTCGCGGGCCCAGGTCAGGATGTCGCGCGGCCGGAAATCGATCCCGTCCGCCAGCCGCTCCTCGAGCCAGCCCAGGCCCAGCGGAAAGAGCGTGTCCTCGTGCAGCCGACGCCGCACGTCATCGACCTCGAGGAAAGGCTCGTGGAAGCGCTCAGCCGCGCCTCGAGAATCTGGCGGGCGTCGGCCCGCGCGATCCGGTTGAGGTCGACCTGGTGCTCGCCGATCCGGTCCCAGGTGGATTGGCGGATCACACCATCCTCCCGATACTGAATCAACGTCTGCTTCACGCCCGAGGTGATCACCAGCAAGTTCGAGGCATGATCGAGCAGCGCGTGGAGGAACTGCACGAGCGAGCCGAGCTTCTCCACATCCAGGTTGTCAACCTGGTCGACGCACAGGATCAGCGGCTGCCGGCTCACGCGGGCCATCCGCGCCAGCGCGACGCAGGACCTGCTCGACATGCTGGTCGTCGGCGAGCATGGCGGGCGTGTGGATGTCGGCCTTGAGGCCGAACGACCGCGCGATCTCGGCGTCGATCTCGTCGCCGGAGAGCCAGGCCAGCGCCTCGGTCGCCAGCCGGCGCCGGACCGCGTCGTCGGCCCGTTCGGGTCGAGCATGGCGGTAGAACTGGAAGAGCACCTCGTAGACGTCGCGGTCCTCGAGCGAGACCGCGAAATGCGAGCGATACGCTTCGAGCACTCCCGAGGACTGCCCGTCCGCCGCCGGCACCGAGGCATACGCGTGCCGGATCGCCCGGTCCAGGAAGCCGAACAGCGGCGTCTCGTACAGCGGACCTCGCCCGCCAAGGGTGAGCCGGCTGACCACGTATTTGAGCAGGTAGCGCGGCAGCCGGTCGGGGTCCGCGAGGATGTTGTGCAGGTAGACATAGCACGCTCGCGGACCGCCGGCCTCGGCCGGCTCATTCGCCCATCGGTAGAGCCGCGAAAGCAGGTGGCTCTTGCCGACGCCGGCGCCGCCGAGCAGGGCGACGCCGACGCCGGCGGGAGAGTCCATCGCTTTCTCGGCCTGCCGGACCAGCCGGTCGAACGCGGCGCCATGGATCGCCGCCACGTCAACGTCGTAGGCCGACGGTTCGGTGACCCGATTGGCCGCGAACGGATTGCTATCCCGCACGGCGGCCAGGTATCGGTCGAGCCCCGGCGCGGCGGTGCGGGCCGCTTGGGCCTTCTTCGTCCGGACGGCTGGCTCCATGGCACTCACCTCCTGGAAGCGTACACCAGGACCGACCCTGCCTCGCGCACGCCGGCCTCACGCTCGTCGTGAGAGAGCGAGCCGTGCAGACCCTCATGGCTGTCGAGCGAGAACACGCCGCTCATCCTCAGCTCGCGCAGACCGGCGTCGAACTCGTCGCGGCTGTAATGCGGCAGGGCCTCGCGCAACTCGGCAATCTTGACGAAATTGGTCGAGCCGTTGCGGCGGTCGATCGACTCGAACGCTTCGCGGAACGCCCCGGCAAAGTCGAGATTATGCGTCGGCGAATGCCCCGTCCGGGAATGATGCGTCGCGGAGTGTCCCGCCGCGGCCGGCTCGTACGCCAGGCCGTCGCCAGAGGACTGACGGGTGCCGGGCCGCGGGGCGGCGCCCTGGACGTTCGCGGCCAGGAAGATCAGCGGCTTCCCCTTGATCGTGATCCAGCCGACCTCGCCGGGCAATTCGCCACGCGCGATCCCCCCATTCACCGCCTGCTCGATCCGGGGCTGGAGCGGCTTGATGAACCGCTTCGCCGCCTCGGCCGGCGTGAAGGCGGATGTCTGGGTCGTGCCCTTCTTCGTCTTGGTGCTAACCGTGCCCAGAGCGTATCGGAGCAGACCTGCCACCAGCGATTCCAGCCCCTGCTCGACATCGGCACTGAAGGCGATCGGCGCATCGAGGATGGCGTTCTTCCCGCTCGCCGCCAGGACGATCGTCCGCTCGCCCATGGGCTCGATGCCGGCCGCCTTGCGGATCAGGTTGTCGGGCCCGCGGGTCTCGCACAGCTCGGCCAGTCAACGCAGCGTCGGCGGATAGGCGGTGGCACCCAGGCGCTTCTGCGCCTCGAGGGTCGACATCATCCGCCGCGCCAGGCGAACCTCGGGCTTCGGAACATCCTCCTTGAAGTAGACGGCCGCGTTCAGTGAGGGCTTCTTGTTAACCTTGTGGACGGCGACGCGGTCGGTGTAGACCTTCTTGGTCGCGGCCCTGGCGATCAGGTCGGGCGAGGCGGTGGGGTCCGCCAGCTCGCCGAGCTGCTGCAGGCTCGGCGGCTCGCCTTCGCCCTGAAACGAACGCCGCGAGTCGAGGACATCCAGCATCTTCTGGGCCAGCTCGACCGCCTTGTCGGGTTTCCTGCTGCTCATGGTCAACCTCCTGTTGCAAAGTGGTGCGGCAACGCTTCGGCGCACGACGGGACGGCGAACGCGTCAGAAAGGAGAGGCTGGTCCTCCCCGGGCCGACGGCGGACAGGGGAATCTCGTCCGCAGGTCGCTTTGTTGTAATGCGACACACACCGACAAGCAAGCACGAAGATTCCTGAAGGGGGATTCGCCGCGGGCACGACGGCGACGGGCGGCCTCGGTACGAAGTGCAAGTTGTCGAATCGCAAGGCACCGGCAATACTGAGAATCGCACCCTTGTCTCGACGACCGGTCCGCCCGGAGGAACCACGACCATGCTGCCTCTCGCCTCGACCCTATGGACCAACCGGATGGTCCTGGACGCCCTCAGCATCGTCGGTCTGGTCCTCCTGTTCAGCTTCGGCCTCACGCTCATTTGCGTCGGCGGCTATTATCTCTACCGCGTCGGCCGGGGATTCCTCGGCGGCCTTGGCGGATCGGCTGCTGGCGAGCGAGCGGCGGGCGCCGATCAGGCCAGCAGGCTCGCGCTGCTGAGTGTCGTCTGCGGACCGACCTTCACTGTCATATTCACCATCCTAATCCTGCCGATATTGATCTTTGCGCACGGCTTCGGAATCCGCCATTGTCTCCTTGCGCTCGCCATGATGTTCGGCATCGGGCTGGTGGTCGGTCTGATCGGCGGCGGCAGCGTTCTTCGTGACCGCCCGCCTGCTGGGACCCGTGCGCAAGCAAATCGGCAAGTGGCGCCGGGGCAAGGCGTGGGACCCGGACTTCGACGGCCTGGCGTGACCCGTCGCGAGCAATAAGACTCAACGAACAGCAGGGGACCTTTCATGAGCGGCCACATCGTGCTCCTGGGTGATTCCATCTTTGACAATGCCTCCTACGTCCCCGGCCGCCGGCCCGCCGTGATCGACCAGGTCCGCAGCCGATTGCCCGACGGCTGGTCGGCGACCCTGCTCGCCCGCGATGGGGGCGTCATCGACGATGTACTGCGCGGGCAGTTGTCCAACATCCCCCGCGACGCCAGCCATCTCGTCCTGAGCGTAGGAGGCAACGACGTCCTCGGGCAGATCCGCATCCTTCACGAGCCCGCGGCAACGGTCGGCGAAGCGCTGAGGATCATGCTCGAGAGCCGCGCCGGGTTCGAGGCGGAGTATCGCCGCCTCATCGAGGCCCTTCGCCAGACCGGGTTGCCGATCGTGGCCTGCGCGATCTACAACCCGTGTTCCGACGAAGAAGGCTTCCAGCGCGCGGCGATCGCCGCGCTCTGCCTGTACAACGACGCGATCATCGCCACGGCCCGAAGCTTCGGCCTGCCCGTGATCGACCTCCGCGCCGTGTGCTCCGAGGTCTCCGATTACGCCAACGAGATCGAGCCATCCGCGCACGGCGGTGCCAAGATCGCCGACGCGATCCTGCACGTCGTGACGAGCCACGACTTCGCGTCGGCCCGCTGCTTCCTGTCGCCCCCAGGATGATCTTCGAAGCCGGTTTGCCGGGGTGGGACCGCTCGGCGAGGCCCCTATCGTCCGTTCGCCTGCGCTTCCAGCAGCAGCTTGCGGATCATCTCCAGCTTGTAGATGCGCAGGCTCGGCTGCGGGATCGTGCGATCGTCGAGGAGGACCTTCCCCTCCGGTGAGATCAGCACATAATCGGGATAGCCGTCGGGAATGCCATGCTTTTCGAAGCTCGCCACGGTCCGGCCGTCGGGATGGTCCACGGCCACCGGAAAGGGCAGGCCGATCTTGGCGACGTGCTCCCGCACGGCCTCGGGCGGGTGCGAGTTGTTATGCACGCCGATCACCACCACGCCCCTGTCCTTGTAGAGCTCGTGCACCAGCTTGACCGACGGGAAGTCGCCATGGCACGGGCCGCAGCCGATGAACCAGAAATCGAGCAGCACGTACTTGCCCCGCAGGTCGGCTAGCCTGAGCGTTCGATCGCCCGTATTGATCCATCCGGCGGCGTCGATCTCGGGCGGGGTGCGGCCGCGCAGGGTCATCGATTCGTTCTTCGATGCGTCGAGGGGAGCCACGATCCCCCGCTCCCACTCCGACAGCTCGGACGAGAACTCCGAGATCGGCCACGCGGGGTCGTGCGGCTCGAGCTTGAGCACGAACTTACCCGGCCCGTCGAGCCGCACCTCGCTGCGTGCGGCCAGAGGGCGGTAGGGATCGAAGGCGACAATTTGCTGGACCGGGGCGCGCTTCAGCGTGATCGGGTCGCGGGGCATGTACTCCGGCTGAAGCTCGAACCGGCCGGAGCCGTCGGCGATCACGGGCTGGATGCTCGCCCGTAGAAACCGCGGAGTCGCACAACGGCGCGTGCGGCGGGGCTGCCATCGGGGTTCTGCACCACACCGGTGATCTTCGGCAGCTTGCGAACCCGGATATCCGGGATCACAGTCGTGCCGTTGGGGGCGACCGAGACCTCGTAGTGATCCTGCTCCGCCAGGTACTTCTCGCCGTGGACCGAGACCCGGGCCTTGCCGGTCGCCAGCTTGATCTCGTATTCACCGCGCAGGTTCGTCTCGCCCCATCCGGCGAACCCCCACTCGTCCGCCGTGGGATTGCTCCATCCCTTCGGCTGACCGTTGGCGAGCTCTCCCATGACCGACATCCCCGGCAGCGGGTTCCCCGTCTCGGCGCCGACGATCAGACCCCGTACCGTCACCATCCGGCGGACGTCGAAGTGCAGGTCCTGGTTCCGGCCGGGCTCGATGCGCAGCCAGTCCTTCTTGACGTGGTTCGCGCTATAGGCCGGTGTCACGTAGAAGTCGCGGTTGTAGAGGATGAACCACGAGTAATCCCCCGGCGACACCGTCAGGTGACCCGTGCCCTTCTCATCGAGATCAACCTCGTAGTCAATGATGGTCGAGGGGTCGTCGAACGGCTCATGCCGCAGGTCGATGACGGCGCTCCGGATCGGCACGGCCGACGGACCGGCGGTGAGATGCAGCGTGACCTCCACACCGGGTTGCATCTTGACCTTTCCCGTGGCTCCCTGCGTCGCCGTGATCTCCTCGGCGGCGACCGGCGCAAGTCCGGGACGATCGATGGTCGCCTTGATGATGTCGCCCGTCGGCAGGTCGGCAATCCGCAGGTTGCCCGCCTCGTCGCTCGGCGGTATGTCGATGCCGAGCGTGCGCAGCCAGAGCTGCCGCAGGCGGTTCTGGCCGTTCACGCCGCGCTGGGTGACCTGGCGGACGCGGGCACCGGCGACCGGCTTGCCGTCCCTGTCCTCGACGTGGATCATCACCAATGCCGGCGGCTTGAGAACGATGTCGATCTTCTGCGACTCATGCGCCTCGATGGTTGCCGAGTGCAGCGCCGGGCGAACCCGGACTTCTCGACCGAGGCCATGTAAAATCCGTCCTCCAGCCCCGCGAATCGAAAGGCCCCCGCCGCGTCGGCCGTCGCGCGGTCACCGACCACATGGAACCGATCCCAGTGCCCGTTCACCATGTCCAGGCGATAGAGGGTGATGTGTGCGCCGAGACAGGACCGCCGGAACCGTCAACGATCTTCCCGGCCAGCTCCGCACGGTCGGCCATCCCCGCCGCGACGGCCGCCGCGCGAACCAACGCGTTGTCCGGCACCAACGATGAACCGATCACGATCAGCACGATGAGGGAGTGGCGTGGGCCGCGCATCGAACAAGCTCCGGCGAGTTACGCGTCGGCCACACCGCCGTCCTGCGATGCTCGGCCTCAACGGGTCCTTGGGATTTTGTAGGACAGTTGTCCGATCATAGGCCGGATCGGGACTCGGGTCAACCAGGTGCTCGAGCGCCTCGCGGTTACGTCGCTCATACGAGCCCGACGCGCAAGCGAGTGGATGACCTGAGCGGCCCGGGCATCCACTCGCTTGCGCGTCGGGCTCGTATCGCCTGGATCGTCCGATTGTGCGTAATCCAACCGTCCGGCGCTCTAGCGGGCTGGCTGTGCGGCGGGCCTTTCGTTCAGCGCGGCAGGGCGGGGGCCGAAGGTCGCCTTCATCAGAATCCAGCATTCCGGGTCGAGGACCACCGAGGTCGGCGGCCGGTCGCTGGACAGCTCGAAGCGCTGGGTGCGCTCGGTGAGCTCGACCGTCTCGGCCTGCGGCCTCTCATTCCCCTCGTTGGTGATCCCGACCTGGAGCGAGAGCCGAAAAGGGTCGCCCGACTGGACTTGCTTCAGCTCGATCTTGATCTTGTGGTCGTCGGGGCGATAGTGCCAGGTGCCCTGGATCTCGGGCGAGCCAGGCCGTCTGAGCCACTGCTGGAAGAACGCGGCGAGATCCTGACCCGAGGCTTCTTCCATGACGCGCCGGAAGTCGTCGGTCGAGACGTTGCTGTCGCGATGCCGCCGATAATATTCGCGGATTCCCTTCCAGAACGCGGGCGTGCCGACCCGGCCGCGCAGCATGTGCAGGAACCAGCCGCCCTTCTCGTAGACCAGGCGGTTGAGCACCTGCCGCGTGTCGGTGAGCTGGTCGTGGATGACGGCGAGTTTGGGGTTGCGCTTCTCGGTCGCCAGCACGACCTCGCGGCTGCGCTTCAGGCCGGCGACGAACGCATCGCGGCCCTTGTCGTGCTCGAGGAAGAGGAGGGCAAAGTAGGTTGCGAAGCCCTCGCTTAGCCAGATCTCCTCCCAGTCGCGCTCGGTGACGGCGTCGCCGAACCACTGGTGCGCCACCTCGTGCGCGACGAGCCCGTCAACGCCGCGGCCCAGGATGTTCCGCTCGCCGTAGAAGATCGCGCTGGCGAGCTCCATCCCGCCACTCAGACCCGCGGCCTGCACTCCGCCCAGCTTCTCGTACGGGAACGGCCCGATGTGCTCGATGTAGAATTCCAGCACCCGACGCGCGGGATCCTCGAGCGCCGGCACGGCCCGCTCGCCGTCCTGGTGGAAAACATAGGTCTCGAGCGGGACGCCGCGCACCGTGCCGGCATGGTGCGCGGTGAACTGCGCGACGGCCAGCGCATTGAGCCAGGTGGCGATTGGCACCGACTGCTTCCAGTGCGTCATCCGCCGGCCGTCGCCCAGGTCCGTCTCCTCCTGCAAGAGCCCGTTCGAGACGACCTGATAACGCGCCGGCGCGGTGACATAGAACTCGCTGGTCGCCTTGTCGCTCGGGTGGTCAACGGTCGGCAGCCAGCGATGCGCGAGGTCGGGCCAGTTTTCGCTGAAGAACGTCCGCTCGCCGTGCAGGTTCTTGCCGATGCGCAGGCCCGCCGACGGGATGCCCCGGTAGGCCACCGTGAACGTCCTTCGCTCGCCGGCCCCCGGTGATGGGTCCACCGCGATCCTGAGCCGGTCGTCCTTGTGCTCGAATTTGGCCGGCTTGCCCTGGGATGTGACCGACGCCACGGTCATCCCCTTGCCCGAGGCTGGCGAGGCCAGGTCGATCGTCAGGTGCGACAGCCCCGCTTCGATGAACCGAACTTCGATGGTCGCCGAGCCCTCGATCTCGTCGGCGTCGTCGCGCACGGTCACTCGGAACGCGTAGTGGATCACGTCGAGTCCCGGCTGGCGGGGATATGTGTCGGCCGGACAGCGGGCCGAGGTCAGGAACGCCAGCCCGAGCATCATCGCGGTCCGGAGGGCTCGTGCGGTCCTGGAAAACTGCTGGATCATCGACGATCTCCGTCCTTCCCGGGTTTCTCACCGGCGAACTTCCACGATGCGGTGTAATGGGGCGGGACCGGCTGACCGGTCAGCGAGACCCGGATCATCTCGATCGGGATCATGTTCTCGCGCAGCACGGCGTCGTGGAACGATCGCTCGGTCATCCGGCCCGACTCGACGAGCTCGCGATGCAGGGAACGAAGCTGCATCCCGCCCAGCAGGTAGGCCGCCTGGTAGAGCGGTCCGTACGAGCCGTTGAACGACCGGCGGACCTCGGCGGTGGCGTTGTCGCGCTCGTGGCCGACCTTGTTGACCAGCAGCGTGATGCACTCCTTCGGGGTCATCGTGCCCAGGTGGAAGCTCAGCGAGAAGATGATCCTGGCGCACCTGTGCATCCGCCAGAACAGCATCCCGACGCGGTCCTCGGGCGACTGCGCGAACCCTCGGTCCCAGAGCAGGAGTTCCCAGTACAGCGACCACCCCTCGACCGAGAATGGCGTGCGGAACAGCCGCCGATATGCCTTGTACCGCGCGGCCATGTAACCCTGCAGGTGATGCCCGGGGATGAGCTCGTGATGGACGGTGGCCCGCGCGAAGTGGCGGTTGTTCCCGCGCATGCTCATCATCTTCGCCTCGTGCGGCATCGTGTTCGTGGGATAAGAGACCATGATCGTCTCGCCGCCCAGGAAGAACGGGTTCACCTGCTGCTGCTCGGGCGACATCATGGTCATCCGCCACGACTGCCGGCAGAGCGGCGGGATGGTCACCAGGTCGTTGGCGTCGAGGTACGAGACCGCCTCGAGCGCCAGGTCACGAATCATCGTCGGCTGCGCCGGGGGCGACGTGCTTCGTCTTCACCCGCTCAAGAGCGGCATGCCAGTCGTCGCCCAGGCCCATCTCGCGCGCGGCCTTCTTCATCTCGCCCTCGCACCACGACAGCTCGTGCCGCGCCAGGTCGACCAGCTCCTCGGGGGTGTACGGGATCATCTCGTGCGTTAGCTCGTTCATCAGCGCCGCGCGGCCGATCGGGGTTCCCACGATGTCCGAGCCGTCGTCTCGCGCGGCCCGATGCGGCCGGCGAGGCCGCGCCATCCGGCGCGCCCGCCCGGCCGCCGCCGCGTCAACGTCCACCCGGGGCCGAGTCTTCCCCCGCCCCCGAGGTCGTCGCGCCGAAGCGCTGGCGTAGGGCGCCGGCGTGGGCCTGGAGCGCCTGGTCGAGGGCCTTGTACGGCTCCTGCATCCACCACGAGAAGACGGGATCATAGCCGTCGTAGAAGGCGAACCAGGTTCGGAGCGTGTTCCGCAGGCTATCCTCGGCCGCCAGCGCGTGGTTCGCCGCCCGCAGCCGGGCGGCGCGATCGGGTACTGCTTTCGAGCGATCGCCGCCGCCAGCGTCCTTCTCGAGCGAGCGCCGGGCCTCGTCAACCTGCTTGACCAGGGCATTCAGGTCGCCCGCGACCTTGCCCCAGTCCATCGGCCGCAGCTCGCGACGCGCCGCGTCGAGCTCGAGGATCGGTCGGCCGAAGGGGACCAGCGGTTCCCACTCGGGCCGCTCGTGGTCGCGGATGTCGAGCTGCCGCAGCTCGTGGAGCAGGTAGTTGCGGAACAGCAGGTAATCGACCTTGCCGTCCTGGCTCAATGAATCGAAGCCGACCCGGTCGAGCCGGCCGAGCCAGTCCCGGGTGAAGTCGCGAATCCGCTCCTCACGCTTCGGGTCGCCCGCGGCGGGCACCGACCTCAGCAGGCTCGATCGATCGCTCTCATAAAGCTCGATCGCCCGCCGCAGCTCGCTACCGTCGTCGACCAGGTCATCGCTCCCCGACAGGCCCTTCGCCGCCACCGCTCGCGAACCGGCGGGCGTCGTCATCGAGCCGACGCCTTGCAGGTGCCGCGTGAAGAACTCCAGCATCCGCCGCTCGCCGTAGGGCCCACCGTTGCCGTGGCCCGCGTTGGGGACGACGAGCAGCTCGAAGTCCTTGTCGGCCCGGATCAAGGCGTCCGCCAGCCTGAGCGTCGATTCGGGCGGCACGTTCGTATCCATCTCGCCGACGATCAGCAGCAGCTTCCCCTTCAGCCGGTGCGCGTTGTCGATGTTCGACGACTCGGAGTACCACGGGCCGACGGGATATCCCATCCACTGCTCGTTCCACGACGCCTTGTCCATCCGGTTGTCGTGGCAGCCGCACGACGCGACGGCGGCGTGGTAGAACTCGGGATGGAAGAGCAGGGCCGCCGTGGCGTTCTGGCCGCCCGCCGAGCCGCCGGCGATCCCCACTCGCGACAGGTCGTAGTACGGATACTTCCGCGCGGCGGACCTGTGCCAGAGGATCCGGTCGGGGAATCCGGCGTCCTTGAGGTTGTGC
This sequence comes from uncultured Planctomycetota bacterium, assembly GCA_963771445.1. GTDB lineage: Bacteria > Planctomycetota > Planctomycetia > Isosphaerales > Isosphaeraceae > JAKAUH01. Next base: position 1,820,837 of record CAVYTQ010000014.1, read on the forward strand.
CAGCAGACGTCGTGGAACGCCTTGGAACGGTGGGCCGTCCCCATCCCGTCGATCTGGACGACGATGAAGCCGCGGTCCGTGAGGGACGAGAAGGCCCGCCAGGGCATGAACGTCTTCGGCACCGACGCGGTATGCGGGCCGGCGTAGATGTACTCGATGATCGGGTACTTTCGCGACGGGTCGAAATCCTTCGGCCGGCAGATGATCCCCCAGATGTCCGTCTTGCCGTCGCGCCCCTTGGCGACGAAGACCTCCGGAGGCCGCCAGCCCGTGGCATCGAGCGCCGAGGCGTCGGCCCGCTCGAGATTGCACACCAGCTTCCCGTCCGCCGCTCGCCTCAGCTCATGCACGGGCGGCATGTCCACGCGGCTGTAGGTGTCGATGAGGTAACGCCGATCGGGCGAGAATTGAACCGAGTGGCTGCCGTCCCCCGACGTGAGCGCGACCAGCCCCGTCCCGTCGAAATTGACCCGGTAGTCGTGGATGAAGTAGGGATCCTGGTCGGCCGCCTTCCCCGATGCACGGAACCAGACCTGCCTGGTTGAGGGATCGATCGCCTCGATCCCTCGCACCACAAATGGGCCATTCGTGATAGGATTCGTCACCTTGCCAGTGACGCCGTTGACGAGATAGAGATGCCGCCAGCCATCACGCTCGGACGCGTAGATCAGGTCGTCACTGTTCTCGATCCAGGTCACTATCGGTAGCCCGGTCTCCTCCGTGTGTGCCGTCCAGATGAACGTGGCGCTCTTCTCGTCGATGATGTCCTGCGTCTCACCGGTCCGTGAGTCCACCCGGATCAGCCGATACCGCTGGTGACCGCGGTCGAACTTCTCATAGGTGAAATGGCGGCCGTCATTCTGCCAGCGCAGCTCGGGACGACCGAAGTCGACCGGGTCCACTCCGGGACGGATCGCCTTGCCAGCGGCCACGTCGAACAGGTGCAGCTCGTAAGAAGTGAACTTGTCGCCGGGGAGTGGATAGGGCCGTGAACGCAGTCGAGCCCGGCCGCCGCCGGGCGGCGATGACTGGACCAGGTGGACCTCCTTGCGGTCCCCCGGCTCGATGCGGAAGGCGACCAGCGTCTTCGAGTCCGGCGACCACGACAGTCGCCCATAGCCGAGACCCGCCTTGCCGTCGTGGCTGAGCACAAGGTTCTGTTTCTTGTCGAACGAGAAGACCACGATGTTGTGGTCTTTCACGTAGGCCGACCACTTGCCGTCGGGCGAGCGCAGGCCCTCGAGCACGCCGGGCGAATCCGACGTTTCGGGCGGCCTCCGTTGCCGCCCCGCATTTGCGTCGGGCCCGGCCCTCTTGCCGTCCCGCGGGGAAGCCGCATTGCCCGCGTCGCCCTCCTTGGCCTTGACGCATTCATAGGAGTTCCGATCGCAGACCCACGCCTCGCCGGCGACCCGAAATCGAATGGACTTCCCGCCGTCAACCAGTTGGATCTCGTCGAACGGCAGACGGTCGCCCGCATGGCTCTTCCCGGTGGAGCGAGAGAGCGCGGCGGCCAGCCGGGCATGGTCGAAAGCGGGTGCCCGCGTCCCGGCGGCCGCGTCCACCAGGATGAACTCCTTCGCGCCGTCCTTGAGTTCGTTGCGATACCAGAAGCGATCGTTGCCGTCGAACCAGTGCGGGTCGAGCCGCATCTTCAGGACGAGGCCACTCTGGGAATTCGCCCGACGCCCCCGCTGCTGGGGCGAATCCTGATGCGGATCACCGGGCGGTATCGCGAACTCGGCCGACCCGGCCTGGTCCGGCCTGTCGTTTCCCCTGACGGTGGGACTGCTGTCAGCTCCCGACCAGAACACGACCGCGAGCGCAAGGCCGAACGACCGCAGACTCTGCATCATGGTGGCGACTCGTGGTCGGGAAACGGGATGAAACGGGTCCTCCGGTCGGTACGACCTTGGACCGGACCTGACGCCAATCTACCTGCCGCCTTCGTCTCCCTCGACCGTGATCGCCATCACGATCGGCGCGGACTCGTCGGGTCCCTTGACCAGCTCGATCCGGGCGATGACATCCTTCTTCTTGGGCTGGATGGCGAAGTACCGGACCTGCTGGCCGCGAAGCTTGAACGCCAGCTTCGAGCCGGGGACGTCCACCTCGCGGATGTAGTCGGCGAACTGGACGCCGTTCTCGAGCGGGTGGTCCTCCGCCGAGCCGTCGGCGTAGTGCAGACGGACGATCATCGACACCGAGCCCTTCTCGCCGCCCGGATACCCCCAGCCGCTGACTCCGCCCAGGAAGTGGATGGACCGTGCCGGCGCCCGGCAGGGCACCTCGACCGAGCGGGGCATCGTCGGCGGGAAGGCGCCGTTGGGCGAGGCAGCAGGACGACGTTGGGGACCCGGCCGCCCTGGGGGTCGACCAGCAGGAACGGGACGCCCTCGAAGACCTTGGGCGACCAGTCGGCGAAGACCAGCCGCTCGACGGGCGAGTCGGCGTCGTAGAACATCCCCCGCGTGCTGGCGATCGTCGCCGCCTTGCGCAGGTCCAGCGGCAGGTACTTGCCCCGATTGGTCAGGAACGCCAGCAGGTCGTTCAACTGCGCCGGGGTGACCTGCTTCTCGAAGCCCTCGGGCATCAGCGACTTCTTCGAGGCCGTCATCTCGTCGATGTCCTCGCGGAGGATGACGTGCCGCTTGCCCTCGGCGTCTAGCAGCTCGACGGTGGTCTTGGTCTCGGTCGCGAGCAGGCCGGCGACGACGCGGCCGTCGGTCGTCGCCACGGTGTACTGGACGAAGTTCCCCTCGACCGACCGGCTGGGGTCGAGGATGTGGACGAGCAGCTCCTCTCGCGGCACCGCCGCGGTCCCCGAGAGATCGGGGCCGACCTGGCCGCCCTCGCCACTGTGGCGGTGGCACTTGGCGCACTGCTGGGTAAACACCACCTTGCCGGCGGCCGGGTCGCCTCCCTGGTGCACCCGGGCGGCGAGCTGGTCGATCACGCGCTGGCGGTCGGCGTCGGGAAGGCCGCCGCCGCGTCGGAGTATCCGCTGCGCCGCTCGGCGATTGCCGCGCTGGGGTGGGCGGCCAGCGCCTGCTTCTGGTCGAGCACCAGCTCGCCCAGCCGCACCTGGTTCTTCTCGAGCGCGACCACGAGCGACGCGGTCCATTCGCCGCGACGGAACAGGGCCTGGATGGCCCTGGCCCGCAACGTCGGCGCCAGACCCGGGCAGCCGCTCGACGATCGCCGCACCTGCCCCGGGCGCCGATCCCGCCGCGACCGCGTCAATCAGACCGGCGGCGAGCTGGGGCGAGGTCCGCGGCGAGATCAGCTCGAGCAGTCCGCGAGCCGCCTCGTCGCTCGACGGCCGCAGCTCGACGAGCTGCCGGGCGGCGTCCATTCGCCGCGCTCGGGCGCCGACTCGTCGCCGGCCGTCTTCTGCAAGGCCGAGGCCATCTCGGCGTCGAGCCCCGCGAGCGTCGGATCGTTCCACAAGCTCGCCAGCCGCAATAGCGGCCCCCGGCCGGCCGGCGTCAGGCTCGCCGCGAGCTGCTTGACCGCCTCCGCCGAGGCCGCGTCCAGCCGCGCCGGGCGGTCCTTGGGCCAGCCGCGTGCGAGGCCCCGCAGCAGCGCCTCGACCATGGGGACGTCTCCGCCCCGCAACGATCCCAGTAGGGTGCCCGCCTCGCCGACCGGCCCGCCGCGGGCCCAGTGCTCGGCGACCCGCTCGACGACCCGCGTCGCGATCGGATCGGGACGGCCGCCGCCCGCCCGTGGCTTCGCGGCGATCGCCTTCAGGAAAGCCTGGTCGTTCCGCGCGGCGGCGGCCGTCACCGCATCGGCCAGCCACGGGTCGCGGCCGATCGCTCCCCCGCGCAACACTCCCGCGATCGCTGTCGCCGCGCCGGCAGTCGGCGGCTGATCGGCGAGGGCCAGCAAGGCCGCCAGCCGGACCTGGTCATCCGGGTCCTTCAGCAGCCCGGCCGACAGGATCGCTCGCGCCGATCGCTCGTTCCGCGGCAGCACCTGCACCGCGTTGCGGCGCACGCCGGCCGAGGGATGCGCAGAGCGCCCCTCGGCGGCACCCGCCGCCTGCTCGTTCCCGCCGTCCAGCACGCCCAGGCCGTTCATCGTCCAGAGCGAGTGGATCGCGCCCACGTTCAGGCCGATCGCATCGACGGCCTTGCTCGAGGCCAGCTCGACGAGTGCCGGCACGACGTCCGTCTTGCCCCGCTCGACCAGCAGCCGCTGAGCATGCATCCGCCAGAGCTGGTTGTCGTTCGCCAGCGCGGCGATTAGACCCGGGCCGTCCGCCGGGTCCAGCGCCGGCTGTTTCGACGGTTGGCCATCCTTGTAGACTACCCGATAGATCCGCCCGTGCACCTGGTCGCGCAGCGGCGTCTCGTAGGCGTTGCCCTTGCCCGTCTTGAAGCCTTGCGGCGTCGGGTTGTGCTGGACGATATAGTTGTACCAGTCGATCACCCACATGCTGCCGTCGGGGCCGACCTCCGCCACGATCGGCGAAGTCCATTCGTCGTCGCTGGCCAGCAGGTTCCAGCCGTAGAACGCCGAGACGTCGGCCCCCTTGCGGTGCAGGGTAAACGTGGCGACCAGGTGCCCCGTGGGCTCGGCGACGAACGCCGTCTGGTTCCAGTATTGCTGCGGGTACGCCCGCGCCGTGTAGAGCGCGTGGCCGGCTCCCGCGGTGAACCCGCCGTGCCAGTCAACCTGGCGGACCTGCTCGGTGATCGGGAAGAAGTGGAAGTTGACCGCGATGTTCCGCAACACCTGGGGCGACCAGCCGCGCACCGCCTCGTAATAGCGGTTCGGCACCGGCAGATACACGCTCGGGCACCCGTTGGCCGTCGAGCCGAAGACCAGGCCGTCCTCGCTGAACCCCACGCCCCACGAGTTGTTGTTCGTCCCGCGAACGAACTCGAGCTTCGAGCCGTCCGGCTTGAAACGGAAGAATGTTTGCTCGGCGCCGAGCCGTTCGCCGCCGACCGTGCCGCGGAACCCCGAATAGCCGACGATCCCCCAGACCCAGTTGTCGAACCCCCACCGCAGGTTGCTCGGCCCGGCGTGCGTGTCGTTGGTCCCCCAGCCCGTGAACAGCACCTTGCGGACGTCGGCCTTGCCGTCGCCGTCGGTGTCCTTGAGGAACAGCGTGTCGGGCGCCTGCAGCACGATCAGGCCGCCGTCGGCGCACAGGATGCTGGTGGGGATATTGAGCCCCTCGGCGAAGACCGTGAACTTGTCTGCCTTGTTGTCGCCGTCGGTGTCCTCGCAGACGGTAATCCGGTCGCGCCGGCCTGGCCGGGGTGCTTGAGATTGGGGTAATCGACGCTCTCGGCGATCCAGAGCCGGCCGCGATGGTCCCATGTCATGCAGATGGGCTTGGCGATCGCCGGCTCGGCGGCGAACAGCCGAGGCTCGAACCCCGACGGCACGACCAGGTGCCGCAGCGACTCTTCCGGCGACAGCGGGTGCTGCATCTTCCGCAGCGGCTCGCCCAGTGTCCCCCAGCTGCTGGCCGGGCAGGTAGTTCGGGATGTCGGTGGTGACCTCGTCATAATGGAACGGGGGCAGGCCGGCGGCCACCCGCCCCCGGCTGTCGTGGACCGGTCCCTTGTTCACCGCCCAGCGGATGCCGCGCTCGAGCAGGTCGTGGAATCCCGGGTTCTGCCAGGTCCGCCCGTCGTGGCCATAGGCCGTGTAGAAGACCCGACCCTTGCCTTGAGTCCGCACCCACGTCCACGGCTCCTCGCCCGTGCCCTCGGCGCGGACCTGCAGGACCTGTCGCCCCTCGGTGTTGTGCTTCGTGTGCACGTAGGTCTCGTCCCAGGTGCGGAACGGCTCGAACCCCTTCATGATCGGGTGCGACGGGTCAACGATCTTCGTGTCGAAGGTCCCCGTCCCATGCCGCTGGAACTGCGCCCGACGAGCGCGACATACCGCGGCGAGTTCCGGAAGCAGAACGAGGCACAGTGCAGCGGCACGAACGCCCCGCCCCCTTCGACATACTCGAGCAGTGCCTTGTCCTGCGCGGGCGAGATGTCGTCGATGTTCGCGTAGATGACCAGGGCGTCGTACCCGGCGAGCGTCGCCGGGTTCAGGTCGTCCAGCCGCTCGGTGTACGTGACCTGGATTCCACGGCCCGCGAGCACCGGCGTGATCTGCGCGGCCCGGTCGGCCGGGTCGTGATGCCCGCGATCGCCGAGGAACAGCACCTTCAGCGGCATGGAATCCGTCGCGGGGGCTCCCGGTGGCCGGGCGGTCTGCTGGCCGCTCGAGGGGCTCAGCCCGATGCCGATCGTGAAGACAAGTGCCGCGGTGAGGATTCGGAACATGGCAGCGAGTCTCAGCGGGTTCATGGGTGGTGTCAGGCCGGCGACGGTCACGTTCGGAAAGCTGGGGTCCATTGTGAAGGGCCGGGCGGGACCCGTCCAGACGGTGGCCCCGGTTTGGCGCGGCAAGGGCAGCCCACGGGGCCGGCTGCGTCAGGCCGGACCGGCCCCGGCCGCTCAGTAGCCGTCCGCGTGTTCCTCGTGGGTCACCTTTCCCCGAAAGGAGCGATAGACCGTGAAGAAGTAGGCGCCCGCCAGCGCCGCGCCGAGCGTCCACCAGCCGAGCGCCACCCGCAGCCCGTACTCGCTCGCGGCGGTGTTCGCCGCGGTCAGCCCATCATCCGGGTTGAGAGTTCGACCGCAGCCAGTACGGGTAATTCCCGGCCATCGCCGCGCCGAGCAGGCCGAGCAGCACGGCGCTCGACGACAGGAACGCCGACAGCTCGCGACCGCGTTTCAGGAAGTGGAATCCCGCGGCAGACCCGCCGACCATCATCGCCAGGAACACCAGGGCCCACGGCCGGTGCAGCAGGTTGCTCATGACTTCGGGCTGGACCCACGCCGTGCCCAGCGTCGCCGCCGCCCAGAGCGGCACGGCGATCCGCCAGGCGCCGCGCGCCCAGATCCGGCTGCGCCTGCACGGCCCCGCCGGTCTTCCACACCAGGTAGAAGGCGCCATGCGCCGTCAGCAGGCAGAGGGCCAGCGCCGCCGACGGTCGCGGTGTACCAGTCGAAGACCCCGGGCTTCGGTCCCGTCCGCAGGTTCGTGAACAGCGGCAGGTAAAAGACCCCGTCGCCGTCCAGCGGCACGCCCGCGCACCATGTTGCCGATCGCCGTGCCCAGCACGAGCGCCAGCATGGCCGAGGCAAACGAGAAGACCCCGTCCCAGAACTCGCGCCAGAGCGGGTTGTCCTGGTGCGAGCGGAACTCGATCGCGACGCCCCGCAGGATCAACAGCCACAGCACGATCATCAGGGCCAGGTAGAACCCGCTGAACGCCGACGCATAGGCGCGCGGGGAACGCCAGGAACAGCACCCCGCCCGCGGCGATCAGCCAGACCTCGTTGCCGTCCCACACCGGCCGATCGCCGCCAGCACCGTCTGCCGCTCGGCGTCGGTCCGCGCGACCACGCGGTGCAGGATCCCCGCGCCGAAGTCGAAGCCGTCGAGAACCACGTAGATCGCCAGCATCGCGGACAGGATGGCGAACCAGACCGTCTCCATCATGTGCCCCCATCGGCCAGCGGCGCCGGGCCGCCGCCGGCCCGCGCGCGATCTGCAACCTGCACGAAGAACAGCATCCCCAGCAGCAGGTACATCCCCGCGAACCCGAGCGTCGTGAACACGACGTCGCCCGCGCTCACCTGCGGCGAGGCGGCGTTCGACCGTCCGCTGCAAGCCGTGGATCACCCACGGCTGCCGTCCCAACTCGGCGGTCCACCAGCCCGCCGTGGTCGCGATATACGGGAACGGGCGCGAGCATCAGCACCCAGAGCATCCGCCGCGTCCGCTCCAGCCGCCCGCGCCAGAGCAGGAGGCCGCCGACCCCATCACGATCAGGAACATCGTCCCCAGTCCGGCCATGATGTGATACGAGTAATACAGGAGCTCGACGTTGTGCGGCCAATCGCTCTCGGGGAAGTCCTCGAGCCCCTTCACCGTGCTGCCGAAGCTGCCGTACGCCAGGAAGCTGAGCACGCCCGGCACCACGATCGGGTTCTCCAGGCGATGGTGCCGCACGTCGGGCTGGCCGATGATCGCGAGCTCGGCCATCGGACCGCCATGGAATAGCCCTTCCATCGCCGCCAGCGTGGCCGGCTGGTGGTTGGCCACCATCTTCCCCTGCTGGTCGCCCGTCGGGAACAGGACGAGCATGCACGAGATGAGCCCGGCGATGACCCCGGTCTGAAGGTAGATCGACGCCTGGACGCTGTGTCGCCCGAGCAGCGCCCAGTACGCCCCGACCGCAGCCACGACGAACGACGCCGTGATCACCGAGGCCATCATGTTATGCCCGTACTGCCAGATGGCCCACGGGTTGAACAGAAAGGCGCCGAAGTCGGCAAGTTGCAGCGTCCCATCGCTGGCCGATCCGGTAGCCGACCGGGTGCTGCATGAAGGCGTTGGTGGCGATGATGAAATAGCCCGATAGCCACGATCCCACGAACAGGGCCGCCGCCGTGGCCAGGTGCCAGCGCGGACCCAGCTTCCGCTCGCCGAACAGGAACAGGCCCAGGAACGCCGACTCGAGAATGAACGCGAACACACCCTCCATCGCCAGCGTCTGGCCGATGAGCCCCCCGGCCATCTTCGAGAACCGCGCCCAGTTGGTGCCGAACTGGAACTCGAGGGGAATCCCCGTCACCACGCCCATCGCGAAGGCCAGCGCGAAGATCCGCCCCCAGAACCGCGCCGCGATGTTGTAACGCTCCAGACCGGTCTGCACCGCCTGGATCTTCCAGACGAGAAGGAGCAGCACCAGCCCCATGGTCAACTGCGGAAACAGGTAATGGAAGGTCACCGTGAAGGTGAACTGGATGCGGTGCCAGACCACGGCGTCGGTCATCGGGCGTCCTCGGAGAGATCCGGAAGGCGAGGCGTCGCGCTTCGAGGAAATCACCTTACCCGACCGGTGCACCGGCCGGCAACGCAGGGAACTCGGGCGAGTTGCGCCGGCGGGCCGGTTCCTGCCCGAAAGAGGATGCAAGGAGACGCCGGTGGGAGTCGAACCCACTTGAGCCGGGTTGCAACCGGCGGCCTGGCCGTCTGGCTCCAGCGTCTTGACTCGACGGCGGCGCGGTCGACAAATCCCCGCGCCTGGGGAGCATGATCCGTTGGCCTGAGATGTCCTCGCCAGGAATCGAACCTGGTCTCCGACCTTCGCAAGGTCGTGTGCGGTTCCGGCACACTCCGAGGACGAAATCCGATTTGTTCCCGTATTTCCACGAGTCCCCCGCCCGGGGATCGAACCCGGCCTTGCGGCTTCGAAAACCGCCGTGCGTCCGACACACTCACGGGGATGCACTCGCCAGGAGTCGAACCTGTTGCACGACCGGCGGATGCCCTCACGTCAGTCAGCAACAGGGTCCGGAAATGGCTTCGTGTCAATCGGCACGAGCCGCCTCCCGGGTTGCCTACATCACACGAGTCGGACGCACGAGCGGGGCAGCGGGTTCGCGCCTGGCTGACAATGGTCCCCGTTCGATCAGGTCTCGGTATCTGGATCGACCCGGCCAATTCTCGGAATGGCCTGCCGGAATTCCGCAATCGATTCTCCGAAGATCTCGTGAGCGCCCGAGCAGGAGTTGAACCTGCGACCTCGGCTTTCGGAGGGCCGCGTCTGTCCGGCTGAGCTATCGGGGCCGGGAATCCGATGGACGGGAGGCAGGCGCCGGGCAGAAACGACTTGAGGCGAGACTTTTTCCGGGGCCGTGCATTCATGGGACGTGCGAGTTAAGATGTCTGGTGGAAACGTCGGCGTTGAATGACTGGAGCTGTGATGCAACCGCCGGTCGGGTCGCTTTTCGTTGGTATGCAAACGGGCGGCTTCACCGTTCAGGCCAGGAACGATCGGCTTCGAGACGGCGATGCCTCGGCCCTTGGTGCACTTTTCAGTTGAGCAAACGATCGGTTGACCCGGCTGGCCCGCGAGATGCTCAAGGGCAACCCAGGTGTCGGCCGGTGGGAGCAGACTGACGATGTGCCCCGGAACACTCTGATTCGGCTCGACCGGGCGGTCCGGTCCGCCGCCCCTCCGACCGCCCGGATTTCTTTCGCATGGCGGCCATGCAGGCCCGCCGCGATCTGATCGACCTGGCCCGACGACACGGTGCCCTCCAGGCGATGGCGGCCCCTCACTGCTCGCGCAATGGGGTCGAGCCGGCCGATAGCCACACTTGAGCCGGACCGGATTGCGGAGTGGATTGAGTTCCATCGACGGTTGGAGACGCCGCCGGACGAGGACCGTGACATCATCGACGTCCTCTGGTATGAAGGCTTGACGCCGGCCGAGGCCCCGGGAATCGCCCAGCGATCTATCAGGCATCGATGGATCGCCGCCCGGATGCGGCGCTGCGACGCCCTGGGCGGCCAGCTTCCGGTATGACGCAAATCAACGATCCTTGAGGAGCGGCGAAGATGCCCACCGAAGCAGACGGTGAGCGATTGCTGGACCTCCTGGAGCAATGCGAGGAGCTCCACCGGGCCGGGCGGGAGTCCGACGTCGCGGCACTCTGCGCGGGGTTTCCCGAGCTGGCCGGCGAGCTTTTACGACGGATCATGGGGCTCGATCACCTCGACTCGCTGATGTCGATCTGCGAGCCCGGGACGCTCCCGACCGATTCGACCGGCGACGCGGGGGCGTCGTGCCCGGGATCGCCCGTCGTCCCCGCGCTCGTGCCGGCCGTCGTGGCTTTCGGCGGACTGCGATTCCACGCGCGCGGCGGCCAGAGCGAGGTCTACGAAGGATTCGACGAGTCCCTCGGCCGCCCGGTCGCGATCAAGCTGCTGGGCCGGCATCGGAGTGAATTCGCCGAGGGCCATCGCCGCTTCGACGATGAGGTCGAGATCACCAGCCGCCTCGAGCATCCGGGAATCGCGCCGGTCTACTGTCGAGGCAAGACCGCCGACGGTCGTCCGTACTACGCAATGCAGTTCATCCGGGGCGAGACCTTCCACGACGCCATCGATCGCTTCCATGCGGCGGACGGCCCCGAGCGCGACCCCGGCAGTCGCGGTCTGGCCCTCCGGCAGTTGCTGGTCCGGCTCCAGGGCGCGTGCAACACCGTGGCTTTCGCGCACAGCCGGGGCGTGCTCCATCGCGATCTCAAGCCGCGAAACATCCTGCTGGGCGAGTTCGGCGAGACGATCGTGGTCGACTGGGGGCTAGGTAAGCAGCTCGATCCGGACCCGGCCTGGACCACCTCGGAGCCAGGCCGGAACGGCCATGAAGGCCACACGCTGCCCGACGAGGCGATGGGCTCGCCGGGCTATCTGAGCCCGGAGCAGGCTGCTGGCGACCTCGAGCGGATCGGCGCCAGGTCCGACGTCTACAGCCTCGGCGCGATCCTTTATATCCTGCTGACAGGCCGCCCGGCGTTCGACGGACCGAACCTCGCCGCCCTCCTGCGCCGTACCCGGAGGGCGCCTTCCCGCGCCGCGCCAGCTCAACCGGCTGGTCCCGCCCGCCCTGGAAGCCGTCTGCCTCAAGGCCATGGCCCTCGGGCCAGCGGATCGGTACGAGTCGCCGAGGGACCTGGCCGAGGAGATCGGCCGATGGATGGCCGATGAGCCGGTATCGGCCTGGCGCGAGCCGTGGAGGACGCTCGGCCGCCGTTGGATTCGTCGGCATCGCTGGCTCGTCCAATCGGCCGGCATCGCCTTGGCGTCGGCCCTGGTCGCCCTCGGCTACTCCCTCTATGAAGCGCAAATCCGGGCGGCGCGATCGGCGGCACAGCGGCTCGCCGAGGCGCGAGGGCTGGTCGAAGCCCTCGGCGTCGCCGACATCGGCGCCGTTCCGGAGATCGTTCGCCGGCTCGACCCCGACCTCGTACTCGTGGACGACCGGCTCCAGGCCATGGCCCGCGCCGCGCCGGCAGACCGCTCCCGGCTTGCGGCCGAGATCGCGCTGTTGCGAGTCGAGCCCGCGCGGGTCGGGCCGCTCGTGGATCGTCTCACGCGTGAGGAAACCCCGCCGTCCGAGCTGGTCGTGATCCGAGGCGTCCTGCTCAACCGGGCCGATCGCATCACCGTCGCCAGTCGAGTCTGGAAGCTCCTCGACGGAGGGCCCCGCGCCCGATCCGAGTTCGTCCATTTCCTGCCCCATCTCGAGGACGACCCCGAAAGGCTCGTCAACCGCGTCGTTCGCCCGCGACCGGAGAATGACGATCGCACTCGCGCGACCCTTGCCCTCGCCCTGGGCGGCTACGCGATCGATCGATTCCCCCTCTCGCGCAGGAGGATCGTGATCGACTCGCTCGTCGAGGTCTTCCGTTCCTCGGGCGACTCCGGTCTCCACTCCGCACTGCGCTGGCTGCTGCGAAATTGCTGGGGGCGGGAGCGGGAGGTCGCAGAGCTCGAGGAGGCTTTCGCCATCGAATCTCGAGAAGCGCGGACATCCGGGCAAGCAACGTCACGGGGCTGGTTCGTCAATGGGCAGATGCAGACTCTGGCGATCATTCGGGGTCCCGTCGAAACCTGGGTGGGCTCGCCGGTCGGCGAATTAGGGCGGCGGCCCTGGGCCGAGGACCGCCTGCACTCGCGCATTCCCCGTTCATTCGCCGTTGCGACCTGCGAGGTGACCCGCGCAGTACCAGCGGTTCCTCGACGAGAGTCCCGACGTCTTCCGCCCGGACGGACCGGCCGACCACGACAGGATCGGCAGGTACATGCCCGAGCCCGACTGCCCTGTCATCGGCGTTAACTGGTATGAGGCGGCCCGGTATTGCAACTGGCTGAGCCGCAAGGAGGGAATTCCGGCGTCGCAATGGTGCTACCCCACCGACCTTCGCCCCGACAGGCCGCTCGCCGCGGTTCCCGATTATCTCTCGAAGTCCGGATATCGGCTCCTGACCGAGGCCGAATGGGAACATGCCTGTCGAGCCGGCTCGCGGACCGCGCGGCCGTTCGGCGACTCGATCTCCTGGATGCCGTCCTACGCGTGGTATCTGGAAAACTCGAGCCAACGAACCCATCCAGTCGGTTCGAAGCTGCCGAACGATCTGGGCCTCTTCGATATGCTGGGCAACGCGATCGAGTGGACGTTCCAGGTCTACGACCCCATGGGCACGAACCACATGCACAACGCGGGCGGCGTCCTCATCGACCGAGAGATCACCGAGCCGCTCCAGGATCGCCTCGACTGCATGCTCCGGGGCGGCTCATTCTATTATGACTCGACGCCGCTTCGCTCGGCCAATCGGAACTGGAACAGCCCCACGATGCGGGAGAATACCTTCGGCTTCAGGATTGCCCGTACGCTCCCGCCGATGGTCGACGGACCCACCGCCGCTTCAAGCCCATCAGGTGATGTGCCTTGATACATTCTAAATCCACGGCCTTTGGCCGTGCGACCCGAAGAGCTTCGAGCGATCCGGCGTGCATCCTCCGGGTGTCGCTCCTGCCTTGGGCATTCGGAAGGTGATCTTGAAGTGGCCTCCGCCGAACGATCGGGAGGGGCCTCGGTCGGGTTGACATCCACGCCCCCAACGGGGGCTACCTCACCTGGACGGCCCCCTCGGGGGGCCTTCCTCATACCACGGCCTATGGCCGTGGTTGATGATTGCGCTGCCGCCGTGTCTACTGTCCTCCGGAAGTCTCCGCAGTCCTGCTCCGAAGCCTTCAGGCTTTCGCAACAGCTTGCCGGTGCGATATGCTTGTGGTTGAGCATCCGGCGGTATCGGCGGATTGCTCGCATCACTTGAGGCACTGAAGACGGCAGGCCGCGATCTCGATCGCTTGAGCCGTCTTCGGGAAACTCCCACCGCCCGCACCGCGCTGACAGGCCCTGCCCGCAATCATCGCCATGCGACGCCAGATATCCACTACTCTCGGAACAGATCCGGCCCTCCTCCCGGCCGCGTGGTCCGACGATCGCGGTTCGGAGGCACTTATGGATGCCAGGGATCTGAAGACCCTGATCGACCTGGCCCGGCGGCTGATCGCCCTCGCCGGCGAAGACCCGGACATCCGGGCAAGATTGCGGGCAATCGGCGAAGAGATCGTCAACGGGACCGAAGAGCCCCCCCCACGCGAGGAGCTGGTCGCTCCCGTCGTCGCGGACATCGTTGTGGATCGCTCTCGTGTCATCGGCGAGCCCGAGCCATCGGTCGAAGATGAGAGGCTGGTCCCTCGAGTGGCGATGCCTTCGACTCCGGCTCGCCAGCAATCCGACGCACGCCGCGAACCCCTTCGAGAGCTGACGCTCGGCCGCAAGCTCGCGGCGTCCCCGCCTCCGCCCGTCCAACTCGTGAACCACGCCGCGGTCGAGAAGGAAGAGCTCGAAAAGCTCATCGCTCGCTGCCGGGCCAAGGCCGTGGCCGTTCGCTGGCAGGCCGAGTCGCATCGACGGGTTTGGGAGGGCGTCGAAACACCGATGGACGAGGTGGATGTCAACACCTGGATTCATGCGTGGGCCGCCCACCTGGTCGACTGCTTCTACGGGTTGGACGAGGACGACCCGGAAAGTGCTGACCTCTCGCTGCTCGACGATGTGGGCGGGTGCTATGAGGCCGTCGCCGAGGCGGTGCTGCTCTCTGCCGCGGCCAAGGGCCGCAGCGGGCAGATCGGAGCGGGCGCTTCCCCTGATGGCCGAGGTCGCAGTCGATGCTTCGCCGGGCCCTCCAGCGCCTCCGCGTCGCCCGAGGATCCCGACCAGTTGGAGGTCTATCAGCGGGTCCGCGACGCGGCCGCTCGCAATCGCGTCTTCGTCAAGCGTTACCTGCGGACGACGACCCGGCCGACCCGGCGGCATGGCGTGCGCCTGATCGCCCGGATCGAGGCCTACACCGCCAGCGGCGAGCAGACCCGGCAGCAGAAAGAGCGGATCGAACGCATTCGGTTGCCCCTCGAGCGCATCCGCGCGGGCCAACGCCGCGGAGCGAGGACTGGCAGGTCGTCGTCAACACCGTGGAGGAGCTGGTCAGCGACGGCGTTCCGCCGAGCAACCGCGAGATCCGCGACCTGCTCCTGCCCGCGATCGACGACCTGCCCGATCGCGACGATCTGCCGGCGGGTTTCCGGCTCGTCCTCCGCGAGATCGACCGATTCCTCGCCACTCGCGCGACCCCGCCCCAAGGCGGCGGCTGGCTACGTCCCGCCTGCCGAGGTGAAGGAGGCCGCACGGCTGCTCGAGGGCCGGAGCGTCGTCCTGATCGGCGGCGCCCGCGCGCCGCGAGGCCCAGGCGACCCTGCGGCGGGCCCTGGACCTGAAGGAACTGATCTGGATCGAGACCAAGGAGCACCAGTCGATCGAGTCGTTCGAGCCCGTCATCGCCCGGCCGCGAGGTCGCGCTGGTCCTGCTGGCGATCCGCTGGTCGAGTCATGCGTTCGGCGAGGTCCGGCAGTACTGCGTCCGTCACGGCAAGCCCCTCGTCCGCCTGCCAGGCGGGTACGGCCTTCACCAGGTCGCCGCGCAGATCATCTCCCAGTGCAGCGAGCTCCTGGCGGGGCGTTGACGACGCCGACGCCTCCCATGCGTCCGGTGATCGGCGAGGCTGTAAAATGCGGATTCCGGGGTGCGGTCGAGCTCCCGACATTCAGGCGTCAGGAAGCCGGAATCCGTACTCCGGAATCGCGATTTCCCAGGCGTTTCAACAAGAGACGTTACAGCCCGGAGCTGGCCCGAGCGGCCGGCGAGGTGTCGCTCAGTTCTTCGCGACGATCGTCACTCGGGCTCAGGACCCTCGCCTGGCGGCGGTCGGAATCCTCCGGGACCGCCGCGGAGGCGGGCCATCGCCACCCGGGCCGCCCGGAGGAGGCCCGAATCCGCCCGGTCCACGCTGGCGCATCTGCTGGAGCTGGGCCTTCTGGTCGGCGGTGAGGATCTTCTCGAGCCGGGCGTCGACGTCCTTCTGCAGGGCGTCAACCTGCTGCGTCTGCTCGGGAGTCAGCTCGAGGCGGTCGCGGAACATGGCCGGCAGGACCTCGCCGGGCCGGGGCGGGCCCCCGCGGAACCCACCCGGTCCACCTGGACCTCCGCCGCCTGGAGGAGGACCGAATCCGCCCGGCCCGCCGCCTCCGCCCGGTCCGCCGAAGCCGCCGCGGCCGCCAGCCGGCTCGCGCGCCGCCAGTGCGGTCAGCTCCTGCCGGGTCACCGTCCCGTCGTGGTCCGCATCTGCCCGGTCGAAGAGCCGCTGGAGCCGGGCGTCGGTCACCTCGTCCTTCGTCAGCTTGCCGTCCTTGTTCTCGTCAAAGGCCATCATCCGCGAACGACGCTATCCGCCGCCGTCGTCTTCGCCCGGGCCTTGGTCCGGGCGTTGCCGGTCTTGGTTTGTCCGTCGCCCGACTGCTGGGCCAGCGCGATCGGGATCGCGGCCAGCAGTCCGCAGGCCGTCATCATGTACACCAGCCGCTTCATCGTCGGTCTCCATCGGGTCGAGGTTCGCTAGCCGTTCGGTCAGGGAGGTATTTCGGAGAGCCGGCGTCTGTCGCCGACGTCGGGACGCTGAACTCCGCCGGTCTTGCCGCGCTGGAGGGTCTCTTCGTCCGGGGTCCGGCCGAGGATGATATCGAAACGGGCGGCCAGCTCGCCGACCTTCGAGCCCGGCACGGGCTTGAACTCGGTCTGGATCAGCTCGCGGTCGATCAGGTCGCCGGCCGACATGAAAACGCCGTCCCGCAGGTTGCCGGGGTGCCCGGCGATCATGATCTGGGTGGTGAGCAGCTCGCGGTCCACCGCGCTTGACCTTGACGTGGATGTGGGGCGCGGGACGGCCGGGGTAGGGGACCGGCTTGATGGTGCGGAACCGGTACTCGCCGGTCGACGCCGTCGTGAACCGGCCGAACCCCTGGAAGTTCTTGTCCTGCTGGTTGTGGGTCGTCCCGCTGTCGGCGGAATGCAGGTAGACCTCGTTGGCGTCGCACTGCCAGATCTCGACGGTGGCGTCGCGCACCGGCGAGCCGTTCGGTCCCAGGACACGCCCGGTCAGGTGCGTGATCTGGCCGACGGCCGGGGTGATGCTGTCCTTGATGATGATCAGGTCGTTGTCGGTGTCGAGCGGCAGCCGGTCGGGGTAGAACGGCCCTTCCGTCGAGGTCGGGCGTGCGGAGGAGCTGCTCGGCGAACAGCCCGCGGGTGGTGAACAGGGCGGCGCCCAGGGTGCCGAGGAAGATCCGACGGCTATTCCGGTCCATCGCATTCCGCATTGTCGAGGTTCCTTGATCATTGAATGGCCGATTCTTCGAGGCGTGCATCAACCTCTGCTCGTCCTCTGCTAGATAGTAACGCGAGCGCCGTTGAATCCGAGACAGTACCCGGGAACGATTTTCGAGGAGCGGGATTTCCGGGCAGGACGAGAAGGTTGCACGACCCGCGATGGTTTCATGAGCGTCCGCGCGCGCCGGATCGGTCGGATACCGCTCCGTTCAATGGACCCGCAATCAACTCCAGGTGTCCGACAAAGCCCGGTCCTCCAGCGGCCGGTGCTTGCGGCCGTCGATTCATGCCGCGATCCGAGGGATGCGGGGGATGTGTCTTCCCCTCCTCGGCAACACCATCCGAAACCATTGGGAGACCACTTCGATGAAGCTCCACAGCATCATTCTGCGCGTTCTGGGACGGCGACCGGGCGAGGCTCGCATTCCGGCCCGGCGGCGGGTCCGCCGGGTCATGCTGGCCTGCGACCCGCTCGAAGGACGCGTCACGCCCGCGCACGCTTCGATCACCCATCACGTCGCGGCCCTCGTCCATTCGCACCACTCCCACAAGGCGACCGAGACCAGCACCGCCACCACGACCGGGACGACCACAAGCTCGTCCACCACCGCCACGACCGACTCCACACCCTCGGGCAACGACTCGGGCAGTTCCGGCAGCTCGTCGAGCAATACGGCACTGACGACCGCGCTCCAGACCCTTCAGAACGACGTCCTCGCGATCGAGCAGAACTCCGGCACCACCGTGGCCGAGATCGCTGCGATCCGCACGGCATTCGATACCCTCTCGAGCGATGGGCTCACTCCGAGCAGTCAGTCGGCCCTCCAGTCGTTCGAGAACAGCCTGGTGACGGCCTACGCTTCCGGGGCGACTCTGGCCGGCGACTCCTCGCTGCTCAGCCAGTTCGAGGCTCTATACCAGCTCGCCGACATCGCAGGAGACGACCGACCTCACCGCGGCCTACAACGCCCTGGCCGCCGCCGTGACCTCGTCGAAAGTCACATCGGCCGACATCTCCACCATTGACACCGACTGGTCGGCCGTCCTCTCGGCCGAGGGGAGCAGCAGCACGGAGACCTATCCCTACATGAACCTGGTCCTCGGCCAGCAGGACTTTGGCGGTCCGCCGGCGCCGGGCGGCGGCAACGGTGGAATGACGGGCTGCTGATCGGATCCTGACGCCAGCCTCAGGGCCGGTGCGGGCTCCCGCGAACCCGCCCGGCCTGCTCTCGCAGCCAGTCGTACCGGGCCGCCAGGCGCGTCGCCGGTCTCTGCCGGCCGGATTCGATTCGCACGGCTTACCCCCTCTCGTCGTCGATCGGATCAAGTTCCTAGGGGCGGGAGCATCAGCGACGACCAGGCGTCCCATCTCACGACGCGATCGGCAGCGCGGCGAGTTCGAAGGTGATCAGCAACTCGTCCTTCAGCTTGATCGCCCCGGCCACCGCGGTGACGGGCTGGATTCCGTGTTCGGACATCCTCAACGTCGTGCGGCCGACGAGGCGCAGGCCATCGGCGAAGACGATCAGTTCGGCCTCGAACTGGTGGCGGCTGGTGGTACCGTGAACCGACAGCTCGGCGGCCAATGCAAGTCGGTACCGGCCCTGATCGACCTGCTGGGCCGAGAGTGCCTTGCCATGGATGGTGAATTCCCGGTAGACCGATGTTTCCAGGACCTCGTTCCACATTCGCCGTTCAATCTCGCGCCGTTCGAAACGCGCTGACGCGGTCGGTCAGCGCGAGCGTGGCGGGGTCGATTGCCAGATCGATCTCCAGGTGGCTTGGCGTGTCACCCAGCCGGATCTCTCCACCATACTGGCCTACGGCGAACGTCCGGTTGTGCACGAAGGCCGAAAGCAACCCGCCCGCGAACGCTTGGACGGTAAAGTGGCCCATGCCTGGATCGATCCCGTAGCGTTTCATGGATCACCGCTCCCCTGCCGCCGGGAGCAGATGTTCCATCGCGGCCTCGTAGGTCGGAAGGACCCGCCGGCCGCGAAACTCGTCGAAGCCGTCGAAAACATCCTTGCGCCGGCGGGCAGTTCGGCTTGCGGGTGTCATCGTGCCGGCGACAGAGGCGGCGTGCTCGGTTCGATCGGATCTCGCGCGAGGCGTCAACGCCCGTCGTGTGCCTCGCCGTGCGGCCGGAGTGTTTTTGTTGCCGACCCGGCTCGCGGCCATACCGGTGGACGAGCTCCCCGCCCCGCGGCCTGCCGTCGGTCTGCAAGCGCAGCCCTTGCAGCCGGAGCCGCCTGCGTCCTGCGTCCGCGGGGGACGCCGTTGCTCTCGGTCATCGGTGCGGCTCCTTTCGGAAGGGGGTAAAGGGATACGTCATGCTGTCATCAGCAGATCCTTGGCAATTGCTCTCCGGCCGGCATGGTCAGGATGCGCTCGCCGATCGAGGAGCGCAGGGTGACCATTCCGGGGTGGTCGGCGACGACCTCGCCGATCAATGCGGCATCGCGCCCCAGGGGATGCGACCTCATCACTGCGACCAGCCGGGGCGCATCCGCCGCGGGGACGACCGCGATCAGCTTTCCCTCGTTGGCGACAGACAGGGGGTCGAGGCCCAGCATCTCGCAGGCGGCCCGCACCTCCGGGCGGACGGGCACGGATGGCTCATCGACGCGGACGCCGACTCGCGACGCCACCGCCAGCTCGTTCAGGGCGCTCGTGAGGCCGCCGCGAGTCGGGTCTCGCATCGCGCGGATGGTCGGACAGGCCGACAGCATCGCGCGGGTCAGGCCGATCAGCGGGGCGCAGTCGCTCTCCAGCTCGGTGTCGAACGCGAGCCCCTCGCGTACGGACATGATGGTGACCCCGTGGTCGCCCATCGTCCCGGAGACGACGATACGATCGCCGGGCCGGGCCGAGCGAATTGAGAGCTCGCGCCCTCGGGCACCAGGCCGACGCCCGAGGTCGTGATGAAGACCTGATCGCCCTTGCCGCGTTCGACGACCTTGGTGTCGCCGGTGACCAGTTGGACCCCGGCCTCGTCGCACGCGGCCCATCGATCGGACGATTCGCGCCAGCTCGGAGAGGGCGAAGCCCTCCTCGAGGATGAATGCCGACGACAGGTACAGCGGCTCGGCCCCGCCCACCGCCAGGTCGTTGATCGTCCCATAAACCGCCAGCTTGCCGATGTCGCCGCCGGGGAAGAAGAGCGGCTTGACCACGAACGAGTCGGTGGTGAACGCGAGCCGGGGTGCCTGCTCTGCGTCATCCCGACCGAGGCGGACGGTCGCCTGGTCCTCCATCCGCGCCAGCACGTCGCCGCCGAACCCCGGGATGAACAGGTGCTCGATCAGGTCGGCCGACAGCCGGCCGCCTCCGCCGTGGCCCATGACGACCTGCCCGTACTGCGGGCGCGGGAAGGGGCCGCCGCCCGGGGACGCCGGGCCGACCGTCGCGGCCTCCCCGGCATCGTGGTCCCCGGATGAACGCCTTTCGGCGGAGAACGTCATCGATCGACTCTCCTCATGCAGGACTTGAACGGTTGCCAGCACCTCGAGGTTCCGGCCGCGGGCGCCGTCGGTGGGGCGTGCCCCATCGGACGACCCATCAGCAGGTCATGTTCCCGATCGATTGTGACCACCCGACCGGGCACCGCCAGACACATCCGCGCCTCCTCAATCCTCTGTCGTCCCGCCGCGATGGCGAGCTGACCCAGGCAGAGCCCGCCGTCGTTCGGCGGCACCCGGCGATGTCGGAACACCCGGAACCCGTCGAGCTCTAGCCGGGCCCCCAGCTCGGCCGTCAGGAGTGCATTCAGGAACACGCCGCCGCTCATCGCGACGGCGTCGAGGCCCGTCTCATCCCGCAACCGGCCGCAGACGGCGGCAATCGCGTCAACCATCGAGGAATGGAACCGCCGGGCGATGTCGGCCGAGGCCTTCCCACCGCTCACGTCGTCGACGATCGCGGCGATCATGGGCCGGGTGTCGATGACGAGGGGTCCGTCGTCGGTGGCCGCCTCGATCGCGAACGGGTACGACCCGGCCGGCTCGATTCCGGTCGCCAGCCATTCGAGCTCGATCGCCGCCTGGCCCTCGTAGCTGACAGTACGGCGCAGGCCGGCCAGCGCGGCGACGCCGTCGAACAGCCGCCCCGCGCTGGTGGTGATCGGGCTGTTGAAGCCTCTCGCCACGGCAGCGCTCCACGGCGGCGAGGGCCGCCGGAGCGACCGAGTCGGCCAGCGGTTCGAGCGTCAGGCCCGCGTCGAGCAGGCACGCCGCGGCCATTCGCCACGGCTCGCGGATGGCCTTTTCGCCGCCGGGGAGCCGGAGCGAGCCGCAGGTGCGCGGCGCGTCGGAATCCGGCGTAATCGGCGACGAGGAACTCGCCGCCCCAGATCGTGCCGTCGGTCCCGTAGCCCGTGCCGTCGAACGCGACGCCGATCACCGGCTCGTCGAGCCCGTTCTCGGCCATGCAGCTCGCAACGTGCGCGTGATGGTGCTGGACGGCGAGCGTCGGCAGGCTCGACAGCTCGGCCTCGGCGTATCGGGTCGAGGCATAGTCGGGATGCAGGTCCTGGACGACGAGCTGCGGCTCGAAGCCGAAGAGGCGGCCGTAATGGGCGACGGCCTCGCCATAGACGCGGAAGGCCGCGTAGTGGTCCAGGTCGCCGATGTGGTGGCTCAGGAAGGCATGGGGGCCGCGACCCATGGCGAACGTCGACTTGAGCTGCCCGCCAAGGGCGAGCGTCGGGCGAAGGCACGGCACCGGCAGGCGCACGGGCCGCGGCGCGTCGCCCCGCGAGCGGCGCACGGGCAGCTCGACGCCCGCGACGACCCGGGTCACCGAGTCATCACATCGAAGGTGGATCGGCCGGTCGTGCGTCAGGAAGACGTCGGCGATGCCCGGCAGCTGCTCGAGCGCGTCGGCGTCCTCGTAGGCGATCGGCTCGTCGGAGCGGTTGCCGCTGGTCATCACCAGGGCGCGGCCCTCGAGCCCGCGGAGCAGCAGATGATGCAAGGGCGTGTACGGGAGCATCAGCCCCGAGCCAGGGATCGCCGGGTGCGACGCCGCCGGATCGATGCGAGCGCCGGCTCGCCGCCTGAGCAGCACGATCGGCCGCGCCGGCGACGCGAGCAGGTCCGCCTCCGGGGCGGAGATCACGGCAACGCGCGCGCGCCGGTCGAGGTCGCGGACCATGACCGCGAACGGCTTCTCGTCGCGGTGCTTGCGGCCCGGCGCAGTCGCACGGCCCCGGCGTGATCGGCGTCGCATGCCAGGTGATAACCGCCGAGTCCTTTGATCGCGGCGATCCTGCCGTCGACGCAGCGCCGCGACGACGCCGGCGAGCGGGTCGGCCGCATCGATCGGGCTGTCCCGACGGCCGTCCAGCAGCCGCAGTCGGGGCCCGCAGACCGGGCAGGCGGTCGGCTGGGCGTGGAAGCGGCGATCGGCCGGGTCGTCGTACTCGGCGCGGCAGTCGGGGCACATCGCGAACGCGGCCATCGTCGTGCGCTCGCGATCGTAGGGCGAGCCCGTGATGATCGTCAGCCGAGGGCCGCAGTTCGTGCAGTTGAGGAAGGGGTAGAGGTAGCGGCGATCGCCGGGGTCGAAGAGCTCGGCGAGGCAATCGTCGCAGGTCGCGACGTCGGGCGAGATGAAGATCGGACCCTGCTCGCCCGACGCGCTCGACTCGATCCGGAACGACGGCTCGCCGATCGCGGGACGATCCGACCAGCGCACCTCGTCGATCCTCGCGAGAGGGGCGGCTGGGCACGGAGCTCATTGACGAAGTGGTCGAGGCTCGGCGCCTCGCCCTCGACCTCGATGTGGACGGCACCGTCGACGTTCCGGATGAACCCGCCGAGGCGCAGGCGGGTCGCCAGCCCGTGGACGTACGGGCGAAACCCGACCCCTTGCACGATGCCAGTCACCGCGATCACACGGCGGTCCATGGCGCCCTCCAGGAGACCGGGAAGCACGGGGCCCCGACGGGTTCTTCTGGCGGGCCGTCAGGCCCAATTCCCGGGTGCCTGGCGGTGGGCGATCGCACGAACGAGCCAGAGGAGCCGGGGGATGGCAGCTCATCCACCGAGACCATCGGCCCCGAGGAGGGCAGGATTGTCCTTATGTCGGAGTCACTCGGCTTAATGCTGTCAGCCGCCCCGGTGGAAATGTCAGCCTCCTCGTCTTGCAAGACGTTCGCTTCTGTGTGGATGAGCTAACGTAAAGTTCGGCAGACTATGGCTTCGCGTCTACTGGCGGATGGCCGTCACGGCTGCCTTGACGTCGTCGCTCTCGACGGGCTCGCCGGACAGGGTTTTCATGGCGATCCCCATGGCCATCCCTTCCTTCGGTGCGGCCTTGATCTGGTCGGCCTGGGGGGCGAGGCGTTCGGAGATCTGCTCGGGAGTGAGTGTCGCGGGGACCCACTCGCGGATGAGGGCGACCTCGTCGGCGGTGAAGGTAGTGACGCCCGAGCGTGCCTCCTTGAGGACGCCGCGCATCTTCTTGATGGCGTCGGCGTCGGACATCTCGGCGCCGGTGCCGAGGGTCAACTGGGCGATCCAGTACCGCAGGAAGTTGGTGCGGAGTGGGTCGCGGGCCTTCATCGCCTCGGGCAACAGGCTGCGCATCCGGCGGACGATGGAAGGGGGACCCGCGTCGGGGCCTGGGGTCGACATGGGAGGTCTCCTGGTGCGGGTGTGCGAGGGGAAGCGGGCGATGCCGGCTTTCAGGCGGTCGACCGACGCGCCGTCGAAGAGCGGGGAGATCGGCTCGCCGTGAGAGAGCCGGATCGGCCGGTTGAGGCGGTCGCGAAGCTCGGTGTCGGGGTCGATGCCGAGCGAGCGGTAGACCGTGGCGGCGAGGTCGCCGGGTCGATAGGGACGGCTGGCGGGGTAGGCGCCGATCTTGTCGGACTGGCCGATCATCTGGCCGCCGCGGACGCCGCCGCCGGCGAAGGCGGCCGAGAAGACGGCCGCCCAGTGGTCGCGGCCGTCCTTGCTGTTGACGTTGCCGGTGCTCTTGCCGATCCGGGGCGTCCGGCCGAACTCGCCGGTCACGATGACGAGCGTCTCGTCGAGCAACCCCCGGGCGGACAGGTCGTCGAGCAGGGTGGCGACGCCGCGGTCGGTGGGCGGCAGCAGCCGGTCCTTGAGCGACTTGAAGTTCGCCGAGTGCGTGTCCCAGGTCTGCACGCGTCCCATGTTCACCTGCACGATCGGCACGCCGACCTCGACGAGCCGGCGGGCCAGCAGGAGCGACTGGCCGTACATGTGGCGGCCGTAGCGGTCTCGGAGGCCCGGGTCCTCCTGGCCGAGGTCGAAGGCTCGCGCCACGCGGCCGGAGAGCAGCAGCGAATACGCGCGGTCGACCTGGTCGGCGTACGGGTCCTTTTCCTTGTCGCCGCGGGGCGGCCCATGCCGATCGACCTGCGGGCCGAGCTGGTCGAGCAGCGACTTGCGCCGGTCGAGCCGCTCGAGCGTCAGGCCCTGGGGAAGCGTGAGGCCGTCGAAGCCGAACCCGGGCCGGCTGGGGTCCTGCTTGACCTGCCAGGGGTCGTGCCGCGGACCGAGGAAGCCGGCGTGCTGGCCGGGCCAGACGAGCGGGCCTTCCATCAGGAAGGTCGGCAGCATCACGCCGCTGGGGATGCCGTCGTTCCGGGGTCGGATCGCGTTGACGGCCGCACGCGTAGCAGGGATAGTCGTCGCGCGAGGCGATCTTGTCGAAGAACGCGCCCGGTTGCGAGTGGCCGGTCAGGATCTCGTGCGTCGCGTTGAGGTGGTTGGTGTAGCCGTGGGACAGCGACCGGACGATCGCCAGCTTGTCGGCCCGCTCCGCCAGCATCGGCAGGTGCTCGGAGTAATGAATCCCGGGCACCGACGTGCCGATCGGCTTGAACTCGCCGCGGATGCCGTCGGGCGCGTTGGGCTTCATGTCGAACGAGTCGAGGTGGCTGAGCCCGCCGGTCAGGAAGACGATGATCACCGACTTCGCCCTGCGGCGGAATCGGGGTCGGCCTGACCCCCGAACGTCCGGCCGCCTCGACGCGGCGCGCAGTCCCAGCAGCTCGGGGAGTCCCAGCCCGAGCAGGCCCGAGAAGCCAACCTGGAGGAATTCGCGGCGAAGGATCCCGATCGGATGGCGATGCGACGGCGTCATGGACGTCCCCCTCGGGTCGGCGCGGTTGGGGACCGGCGGCCGGTTCTTGGCGTCGAGTCACCCGGCTGGGCGGGTATTCGACGGTGTTGAGCGTATCTTAAACAATCCGGGGTTCGGAAGGCAGGGGTGAGGCATGCCGGAGTCGTCAGTGCTTCTTCGGGGTGTCGGGTGGCGAGGTCAGGTAGGCGATGATATCGCGGACGGCCGGGTCGCCCAGCGCGGCGGCCATGCCGGGGGGCATGATCGACGTGGCGCTGGGGCGGATCTCCTGGATCTGGTCGCGGCGGACCGTGGTGGAGCGGGCGTTGGTGTCGGTGACCTTGATCGTGTCGGGGCCCTCGGCGCGGACGACTCCCGAGAAGACCTGACCGTCCTTCGTCGAGACGGTGTAGGTCGTGTAATCGGGCTCGATCTCGGCACTGGGGGCCGCGATGCTGCGGTAGATATCGGCCCCGCCCTTGCTGGCGATCGAGGTCAGGTCGGGTCCGACCTGCCCGCCCTCGCCGCGGAAGGCGTGGCAATGGCCGCAGCGTGCCTGCTCGCCGCCGAAGATCGCCCGGCCCCGAGCCGGGTCGCCGCCCGCGAGGCCCGGCACAACGACCGGCGGCCCCGCCGCGGTCCCGGTGGAGAAGGGCGCCCAGGGGAGCAGGAGGCGCTCCGGTCCGATCGGCCGCTCGGTCGCGTTGCCGGCCGTTCGGTAGGTTGCCCGCAGCTCGAAGGGCTTCTTCGAACCGCCTGTGTGGACGTTGACCGTCAGGAAGAGCGGATCGTTCTGGAATTCCGCCGTTACCTCGACGCGGTTCCATCCGTCGGCGGGCGGCGGGTTCGCAGCGGTCCCCAGCGAGTCGCCGAGCGTGACCTCGCCGAACGAACCGGTGGATTCGAGCCGGAGCGTGACCTTGCCGGCCGGGAGCCGTACCCAGGAGCTCAGGACCAGGTTCCCGGCACGAGCCATGTGCGCAATGATGGCTCTGTGCGGGCCTGAACCGAGTGCCAGGGTCCTCGGGCGTTCGGCGTCGAGGGCCGGCCACCAGCCTGTCCAGATGGGGCTGGCATTCGGGTCGGCTCCCTCGGTCCAGAGGACCTCGACGCCGGTCGGCGCGTAGGTCACGGGATCGCCGTCGAACGGCAGGAGATAGGTGGCGACGCGTGGGTGGGGATCGGTCGCGAGCACCAGCGTCCGGCCGTCGTCGGCCAGCCGGGCGCCCACGATGCGGAGCGAGCCGTCAGCCTTTTGGTCGCCAACGCGTCCCGAGGCCGAGTGTTCGTCGGCACCCGTCTTCCGGTAGGGGATTCTCCGGCCGACCATGGCCCGCCCGACGGCCGCGTCGATCGGACGGTCGAAAGCCGCCACCACTTCCAGCGGACCGGCCGGCCATACGGCGACCGGGCGCCGCGTGGCGTCTCGCTCGTCCACCATCGCCGACGAGTGCATGGCAGCCTCAATGGCACCAATGAGCATCACTAACACGGCGAGGGCGACCGTCGCCGTGCAATGTCGCAGCCCGAATCGATCGATCATGATGAGGATTCCGTTGCTGAGGATTGACTGGGCACGATCGATTCTCCCGACGCCTGCCCTCCGACTGGAAGACGGACACTCATCCACCTGACCGCCGTTATGGCAGGATTGGGTTCGTTTTCTCACAATTGGGCGAAGGCCGCGTCTGCTAGGCCGCCATTATGGCAGGATTGGGTTCGTTTTGTGATCTGGGGAGCCCAACGGACCGGGGCAATTGGGTTCGTTTGTCGTTTTTCCGTACCGTAGGAGCCTTCGGGAAAAGCAAGCCTGCAAGCCTCAATGAGTGCGTGTGTGTCCGAGAATCTGGTCGGGATCGGGGCGAATGTCCGGCTGGTTTCCATGGTAGCTCCGGCACCGTTCGTGCCACCTGCCCTTCACGTGGATTGCACCGCGAACACATCCTTACCACCCTCTATCAACAGGATGTATCGGTTTTGCAGAAACGGTAAAAAGCTGGATGGGCCGCCGAGGGCAAGTCGGTGCATAAAGCATTCATGGGTACAGCGATAAAGGAATTCGACGCGTGACAAGTATTTTCCCCGCGGCTCCAATTTTTCTCGGGGGTCGCAAACGGGGAGGGTCGGTACGTGGAGGCGGAGTCCATGGGACGCGCGAAGATACTTCCGGCGCCAGCGACCGAACGTAAGGAGACGTTCGACATCGACGAAGTGTTTCGGCGGTTGCGGTTGGAGCTTGCCGCCCGGCCCAAGGCGGCGATGTTCGACCTGCGGGATCAGGGATACTCGTCGCCGTTCGAGCAACTGGTGGGGGCACTCATTTCGGCGCGGACGCGGGACGAGACGACGGTCGTGGTCTGCCTGCGGCTATTTGCGGTGGCACGTACTCCCGAGCAATTGTTGGCCCTCGACGAGGCCGAGCTGGTCCGGTTGCTGGGCGGCGCCAGCTTCGCCGAGGTGAAGGCTCGGGACCTGCGCGCGATCGCGCGGCGGGTCGTCGACGAGTGGCGCGGGCAGGTCCCTGACGACCTGGAGCGGCTCACCTCGTTGCACGGGGTCGGGCCCAAGATCGCGGCTCTCACATTGGCGGTCGGCTTCGACCGGCCGGCGATCGCCGTGGATATCCACGTCCACCGGATCGTCAACCGTTGGGGCTATGTGGCGGCGGCAACACCCGAGAAGACCATGCTTGCACTCGCTGAGGTGCTTCCGGAGCGATACTGGATCGAGATCAACGAGCGGCTGGTGCCGTTCGGCAAGTTTGTTTGCACGGGGCCGCCGCCGAAGTGCTCGACCTGCCCGCTGTTATCGATGTGTCGTCAGGTCGGGGTGACGGAGAGTCGTTGACGCATACGCATCATGGGTTGACGCTCTCCCGATGGACAGAATCCGCGGGATCGCTAGAATCGCGACGCCTCTCGGGCCCGTGCCCCGCAAGAGACGCATCGTCGGCGGATATCGACGCCGATCAGGACGATGGGCGTCGATCCGTGCCGAGGGACAGGTCGCTGCCTGCGTCCATCAACGAGGGAACTTGATGGGGCGGCCGACGTCCGGTCGCGACGGGGCCGAAACCGACAGGGATGGGAGCGGGATCATGTCGATGGCGACGACCTGGCGGGACATGGACGTCCGGACCCTGCTGCTGGATCGGGCGCGTCCTGCGTGCCGGGCGTGCGCGGATCGAGTGCTGCGAGCAGTCCGGGACGGTCGAGATCCACGACCCTCGTCTGCTCCGAGCTGGCCAGCAGGCGTTCTGCCGGGCACTGGCCGAGTCGGCGGTCGCCGACTTCGATGCCGCGCTCGTCGAGATCGACCTGAACGCCGCGACCTGCCGGCTGGAATTCGGCGCCGAGCGGTTCGACCGGTCGGCGCTGGCCAACCGTGCGGCGGGTGCGATCCGGGCGGCGACGCCGGCGGTCGGCTCGGCGGGACGGACCGGTCAGGCGACCCCGCCGCGGTGGACGGACCTCGCCGCGTTCCCGCGCTATGGGGAGGCGTGCGTCCTGGAATGGGGCGAGGACGACGAGGAGTTCGCCATCGTGCCGTTCGACGAGGAAGCTATCGCCGACGCGAAGGGATCGCGGCGGCTGCGGAACCTGGCGATGGCCGGGGGCTCGTTTGTGCTGGCGGTCGGCGGGTTCATCCTGCCGGGGGTTCCGACCTTGCCCTTCCTGATCATGACGGCCAAGTATGCCATTCGCGTCTCGCCGACGGTCGAGCGGCTCATCAAGAGCCAGCCCTGGCTGGCCGCGATGCTGGCGGAGCCCGAGCCGGCCGAGGGGGCGTCGATCGACTGGCGCTCGGTCTGCGCCATGCTGGGCGTCGCGGCCCTCTTCGTCGCGGTGATCGTGATCCTGCACCCGCCCCTGCCGATCGTTCTGGCTCTCGAGCTGGGCCTGATGGCGTTCTTCGCCTGGCGCGAGCTGCGCAGCGAGGCCGAGATCCTCGAGCCCGCCTTCGCGCTGGCGGCGTGAGAATATTGCTCGGTCGTGGGGAAACACATCGAAATCAATGAACTACAGAAGCACAGAGGCACGGAGTTAGGAAGAGGGGAGACGATAGGTAGGCGCGAAGGTCAGCCTGGTGTGAGGAGTCCGGCGAGGAGTTTCTCAAGGGCTGCAGGTTCGACCGGCTTCACCATGTGGAAGTTGAAGCCCGCGGCCCTGGATCGGCGCTTGTCGTCTTCCTGGCCCCAGCCCGTCACGGCGATCAAAACGATGTCCCTGCCCCAGGGCTGTTCGCGGATGCGCTGGGCGGCCTCGTAGCCGTTGAGCCGCGGTAGCCCGATGTCCATGCAGCGCCACGTCGGGCAGGAAGACCTCGGCCGCCTGGACCGCCTCGAGGCCGTCGTGCGCCGTGCGGACCTCGTTGCCCATCAATTGCAGCATCATGCCCAGGCTGATAGCCGAGTCCCGGTTGTCGTCGACGACCAGGATGCGGCGCCGGGATGACGGGGTGAAATCCTCGATCAGCCCCTCGACAGGCACCGCGGACATGAGCACGACCGGCAGCCGGACGATGAACTCGCTGCCGTGGCCGTAGCCGTCGCTCCTCACCTCGACGCTGCCGCCGTGGAGCTCGGTCAGCCGTCGCACGAGGGTCAGGCCGATCCCGAGGCCCCCCTGGGCTTTCTCGAGCGTGCGGTCCACCTGGGTGAAGAGCTCGAAGACCCGGGCCAGCATCTCGCGCGGGATGCCCAGGCCGGTATCGCGGACCGAGACGACCGCGTCGCTGCCGTGACGCTCGACGGTCAGCCAGATCTTGCCGCCGTTGTCGGTGTACTTGGCGGCGTTGTTCAGCAGGTTCGAGAACACCTGCGCCAGTCGCACCGGGTCGCCGTCGACGTAGATGGTTTGCGGCGGCAGGTCGACGATCAGCTCGTGACTCGCGGCTTCGATGAGCGGCCGGCTGGTCTCGACGGCCGTGCGGATGACGGCCGCCAGGTCGACCCGCTGCCTGCGAAGCTCCATTTTGCCCCGGGTGATCCGGGAGACGTCGAGCAGGTCGTCGACCAGCCGGACCATGTGGCGCATCTGCCGCTCCATCATCTCGCGCGCCTCGCCGACCGCGGCGCCGTCGGTGCCGGCGAGTTGCATGATCTGGAGGGCGTTACGCATCGGGGCGAGCGGGTTTCGCAGTTCGTGCGCCAGCGTCGCCAGGAATTCGTCCTTGCGGCGGCTGGCTTCCTGGAGGGCTTCCTCATCCCGTCGCCGTTCGACGGCGATACCGGCCGTGCGGGTGAGGATGTCGACCAGCCGCCATTCGTCGGCCGACGGGCGCCGAGGCGTGTCGTGGTACACGGCGAAGGTGCCCAGTACCTTCCCCTGCGACGAGAAGATGGGAGCGGACCAGCAGGCACGAAGGCCGTGGCGGAGGGCCAGGTCGCGGAAGTCGGCCCACAATGGGTCGTTGGCGATGTCCGAGACGACGACGGGCTCGCCCCGGTACGCCGCGGTCCCGCACGAGCCGACTGAAGGGCCGATCCGCCGCCGTCCACGGCGGCCGAGTACTCGGCGGGCGCGCGTCGACCGGCGACCGCGCGGAGGCGCTGGCCATCCTCGTCGAGCAGCAGGATGGTGGCGACACTGAACTGGCGGCCCTGGCGCTCGACGATCTCGCAGAGCGCGTCGAGGACGTCGGGCAGCGGCGCGCCCTGCACCAGCAGCTCGAGCACCCGCTTCTGGCCGACGAGGATCGCCTCGCTGCGTTTCAGCTCGCTGATGTCGCGCAGGTAGGCGGTGAACTGCGGCGGCCCATCGGGCGAGATCCGGGTAATCGCCAGCTCGACGGGGAACTCGCGGCCGTCGGAGGCCATGGCCTGCATCTCGATCCGGCGGCCGAGCACGGGACCCTCTCCGGTGGTGAGGTAATGGGACATTCCCCGGCGATGCCGCTCGCGGAGTGCGGGAGGGACGATGAGCTCGGCCATGTCTTTCCCGATCGCCTGGGCCCGGTCGTACCCGAACGTCCGCTCGGCGGCCGGGTTGAACTCGAGGACGGAGCCGTTCTGGTCGCAGGTGATGATGCAGTCGAGGGCCGTCTCGAGGATCGCGCCCTTGCGGGCCTCGCTCTGGCGAAGCTCGTGCTCGGCCCGGCGCTGCTCGGTCACGTCGCGGAAGACCAGGACGACGCCGAGTGTCACCCCGTCCTCGCCCTGGATCGGCGCGGCACTGTCGTCGATCGGCTTCTCGATACCGTCCCTGGCGAGCAGCACGGTGTGATTGGCCAGGCCCACGGCGCGGTTTTCCCTCAGCACACGGGCGACCGGGTTCTCGACGGGCCGGCGCGTCTGCTCATTGCAAATCGGGAAGACGAGCTCAAGCTGCTGCCCGCGCGCGTCAGCCTCGGACCACCCGGTCAACGCCTCGGCCACCGGGTTCAGGAACGTGACCCGCCCCTGGGTGTCGGTGGTGATCACGGCATCGCCGATGCTGGAGAGAGTGACCCGCAACCACTCGCGCTGCTGGGTCAGGCGCTCCTGGGTCCACTTGCGCTCGATGCCGGAGGCGATGGCGATGGCCACCGACGCCATCGCCTCGAGCGTGGCCTGGGTGAGCGGCTCGCGCGAGAACATCGCCATGACGCCGACGAGGCGATCCTCGACCACCAGCGGATAGCCGGCAAATCCGACCATGCGCTCGCGCTGCGCCCATTCCTGGTCGCCGACGCGAGGGTCGCCGACCACGGAGTTGGTCAGGTGCGGCCTGCGCTCCTGGGCGATCATGCCGATCTTGTACGAGCCGACCGGGACCCGGCTGTGTGGGCCGTCGAGGTGCGTGTACAGGCCGGCGCTGGCACGCAGCTCGAGGACGTCCGCCTTGTCGCTCAACGTCCAGATGCGGGCGAACGCCCCATGCAGGTGATTCACGAGCGTGCCGGCGCAGTGCTGGAGCATGTCGGGCAGCGTGTCGGCCTGGTTGAGCGCGAGTGCCACATCGTTGCCGAACGCCGCCAGGCGGGCCCGCTCCTCGATGGCCTCCTGCTGCCGACGCCGGTCGGTCACGTCCTGAGCGGCGACGATCAGCCGGCGGGCATGGCCGTTCGCCGGCTCGTCGATCGTCCGGCCCAGGTAGTTCAGCCAGCGAACCTCGCCGGCGCGGGTGACGATGCGGACCTCACTGGCTCCCGGCCGGCCGTCCATCCACTGCCTGACACTCGTCTCGGCGGCGGACAGGTCGGCGGGGTGGATCAGGGTCGTCCAGCCACCTCGGGCTTCCAGGTCATTGAGGGTGTAGCCCGTCACCTTGGAGAAGCCGTCGGTGACCGACTCGACAAACAGCCCCCCTCGCTCGTCCACGCGGCAGGTCGCGGCGTAGTCGGCGGTCAGCTCGGCAATCAGGCGGTGCCGCGCCTCGCTCTCACGGAGCGCCTGTTCGGCGTGGCGCTGTTCGCTTACGTCGCGGAACACGAGGATCACGCCGATGATCGCGCCACGCTCGTCGCGCATGGGAGCCGCGCTGTCGTCGATGGGCCGCTTCGTCCCGTCCCTGGCGGTGAGCACGGTGTGGTTGGCCAGGCCGACCACCCGGCCCTCGCGCAGGACCCTGGCGACCGGATTCTCGACGGGCTGGCCGGTTGTCTCATTGGTGATGACGAAAATCTCATCGATGGGCCGGCCCTGTACCTCGTCCGGTCCCCAGCCGGTGAGTCTCTGGGCTACCTCATTCAAGAACACGGCCTTTCCGGAGGAATCGGTCACGATCACTGCATCGCCTATGCTTGTGAGAGTGATCCGCAGCTTTTCTCGCTCATCCGCGGCTTCGCGGGCACTTCGGAGGGGCGCGCCGCTCTCCGGAGCGCATCGCGCCCCCCAAGGAGGCGACGCCGCCACCCACGAGCAAATAGAGGCCCAGGCCGACCTGTTGATCCAGCCCCAGTACGATGAATTCGCCGCGGGGCGGCAAGACGAAGTAGTCGGACAGCAGGCCGCCGAGGAAGACCGCGAAGAGCGCCGGGCCGAGACCGCCGACCCAGGCGGAGACGAGGATCGCCAGCAGGCAGAGGGTGTAGGGGAACTCGTCGCCGAGGACGGGATCAAGCAGGAGGCGGCCCGCGATCGCCAGCGCGATGCACCCGGCGGCGAAGCCGTACTGCATCGCGGGAGAGGATTTCCACTGGCGCAAGTTCCGCCTCCTGTCATCTGGGAGCGAGGGATTCATCATCCAAGTTTCGTGCATACGCGTGGAGGGCCGCAATCCTTGTCCACCGGAAAGCTGGATCGGGATCGGGGAGCGGGTCATCAGATTGGCTGCAACGATCGGACCAATCGCATCGGCGAACGCCATGGACCTGCGGACTCGACGGAGATCGGCATGCCGGCCATCATGGCGGGCCGGCTCTTCTTTTCGAATTATTGGGTGCGTTTGTCTCAAGGTTGCGGCCTTCAGCGGAATGCGGAATTGACGCGCGGGGGGTCCTGGGCTAGATTCCGGCACCTATCCGTGTATCACGTCGGTTTCGAAAGGAGAGATCGATGGCGTGGCGATGGACCGCCCGACGAAGGGCCCTCTCGGCCTTCGTCATCTTCCACCTTTCCGCGTTGATCGTCTGGACCATGCCGCAATGCGCATTGAAGGCGGCCGTCCAGGGACCGTACCGCTACTATGTCCTGCCGACCGGGATGTGGCAGTGGTGGGCGATCTTCGCCCCGGATCCGATCCGTAACACCATGGTGCTGAACGCCGAGGTGGTCGACGCCCGGGGGATGCGGCACACGTACGAGTTCCCCCGCCTGGCCGACCTGCCGTGGTGGCAGAAGCTGTTGCAGTACCGGCAGCCGAAATTCACGGCCAACATGGTCATCGACGAGTACAAGCGTCAGCGCGAGTTCACCGCGCGACACGCCGTCCGCCAGCTCGGGCTGGCGCTGAGGCGTTCCCGGTCTGGGTCAGCCTCTTCGTCGATGTCAAGGATAGCCCGCCGCCCGGGACCGGCCATTCGGACCCGATGGCGCCGACGCGCGTCGAGGTGGTGGAGCGGTATTCGTTCGCGTCGCTGAAGGAGGTGCGGCCGTGAACCCGATCCGGAGCTGGAATCGCTTCCTGTTCGCCCCCGTCTCGGCGCGGCCGCTGGGCCTGTTCCGCATCGCCTTCGGCGCCCTGATGGTCATGTACATGCTGGTGATGATGGCCGAGTTCGACCTGTGGTACACCGACCAGGGACTGCTGCAGGGGAGCGAGTCGCTCGACGCGGCGGCGACCGTCTGGAACGGCCAGGTCCAGCACCTGCGCATCTCGCCGCTGCACTTCGTCCACGACCCGATCTCGCCGCGGATCGTCCATGCGATCGGGCTGGTCGCCGCGGTGGGGCTGACCCTGGGCTGCGCACGCGGACGATGGGGATCGCCTTCTGGCTGGCGATGATCTCGCTGTACCACCGCAATCCGTCTTCCAACGGCGGCCCCGACGCCATGCCGATGATCGTGTCGTTCTACGTGATGCTCTGCCCGTGCGGACGAGCCTACTCGCTCGACGCCCGCCGCGAGGCGCTGCGGCGCGGGACCGAGGCCGAGCCGCTGATCGTCCCCTGGCGCCTCCGGCTGCTGCAGATGCAGATGTGCCTGGTCTATTTCCAGTCGTGCGTGATCAAGTGCGACGGCGCGACCTGGATGGACGGCACCGCGACGCATTATGTCCTGTTCAACCGAGAGTTCGGCTGGTTCAACCTGGAATGGCTGGGGGCCTATCCGCTCCTCGTCAACGCGATGACGCACGTCGCGCTGCTCGCCGAGTTCATGCTGGCGTTCTGGTTGTGGTTCCGGCCGACGCGGCGATGGGCGATCCTGGCGGGGATCGTGCTGCACCTGGGAATCCGCCCGGTGCTCAACATCCCGGGGTTCGGCGAGCTGATGATCGCGACGTATCTCGTGTTTCTGGACCCCGACGAGACCGTGGCGGTCGCGCGGTGCGCTCGATCCCCGCGTCTGGCTGGCGTGGCTGGGC
Source organism: uncultured Planctomycetota bacterium (assembly GCA_963771445.1). Classification (GTDB taxonomy): domain Bacteria; phylum Planctomycetota; class Planctomycetia; order Isosphaerales; family Isosphaeraceae; genus JAKAUH01. The sequence continues at coordinate 1,856,055 of CAVYTQ010000014.1, forward strand.
TTCCGCAAGCCGAACCTCGACTTCCTTCGCGGGCGCGAGAATTCGATTCCGTCGTGGCAGCAGCGCGAGTTCGCGTTCGACCGCGGCGACGGGAGCCCGGTGGTGGAGCCGATCGTCGTCCGGTGAAGCGGTCGAGGATCGCGTGACCGCTCGACGCAGAAATCACACGAAAGGGACGGCTGGCTTTGATCGAGCTGGCGGGGTCCCTTTTGTGTTTTTCGCGTTCAGGGTGGGCACGCCGAGAAGGTCACGCGATCCTGGTCAATTCCTTGATGAGGCTCGCGTGGTCGGGATACTGCTCGACCAGGGCGTTCCGGTGGCCTTGGTCGTAATCGGCGTAATCGAACCCGGGCGCCATGGTGGCGCCGAGCAGGGCGAATTCGACGCCAGGCTCCAGCCGCGAGCCCTGCCAGACGCCCGCCGGGACGACGAGCTGGGGATGCTGGCCGGCCACGACGTCGGGGCCGATGAGGACCTCACGGCCGTTGCCATCGGGAAACAGTTGGAGCATCCGCACGGGACCGCCCAGGTACAGGTGGAAGACCTCGTCCGTCGGCAGGCGGTGCATTTCCGAGAAGGTCTCGGACGTCAGCAGGTAGTAGATGGCGGTACCGAACGAGCGGCCGGTCTCGGTCCGGTATTCGCCCGGCAAAGCCGATGGCGGAATCCGGCCCGTCGAGCGGTAGGTCTCGCGGAAGAAGCCGCCCTCGATCGGGTGCGGCTGGAGTCCCAGGGCATCGATGATCCGGCGGGCTTCGTCCAAGGGGCGGGCTCCTCGTTCGAGATCTGGCGAGGCGTCGTTGCATCGTCGCGGGACTTGCCTCAGCCCACGCGGAACCTTTCAATCCCGGCGTGGTCGAGCTCGATGCCAAGGCCCGGCGCGTCGGGCACGGCGACCCGGCCGTCCTGGGCGCGGATGACCTCGGTAATCGACTGCCGCAGGTTAGTCCCCTCTTCGACGACGAATTCGAGCAGGCCGAGGGTGTTGGGGATGCTGGCAAGGAAGTGGAGCGCCGGCGGCGACGTTGAGATAGGTCGTGAACCCGTGGTTGACGACGGGCACGCCGCGATCGGCGGCCATGGCGGCGATCTTGATCGCCTCGGTGAAGCCGCCGCAGCGGGTGAGGTCAACCTGGATCACGTCAACCTGGCCGACGTCCATGAGCTGCTGGAACGACTTCCGCTCGGACTCCTCCTCGCCGGCCGCGATCCGCAGCGGGCTGGCGGCGGCGAGCTTGGCGTAGCCGAGATAGTCGTCGGGCAGGAGCGGCTCCTCGAACCAGTAGGGGTTATAGGGCTCGAAGGCCCGGGCGCGCTGGATGGCCGTCTTGGCGTCGTAGACGAGGCCGGCGTCGATCATCAGGTCAAGGTCGGGCCCGAGCCCCGCGCGGGCCTCGCGGACGAGGGCGACGTCGGTCGCCGCGTCCTGGCCCATGGGGTCCCAGCCGAATTTGACGGCGGTGAAGCCCTGGTCGGCGAACCGTCGGGCCCGCCGGCCGGTCTCGGCGGGAGTCTCGCCGAAGAGCGAGCTGGCGTAGGCCCGGAGCGAGCGGGTGAACCCGCCGCCCAGCAGCTTCCAGATCGGCAGGCCGAAAGCCTTGCCCTTGATGTCCCAGAGTGCCAGGTCGATGCCGCTCATGGCGTGGATGGCGATCCCGCGCTGCCGCCGTAGATGTTGGCCCGATACATCTTGTGCCAGAGGTACTCGGTCCGTAGCGGGTCCTCGCCGATCAGCACCTGGGCCAGTCCCGTCGCCGTGGTGTGGGAAAATGGCCCCTCGATGCACCCCTTGGCCGCCATCGGATTCGAGTCGACCTCGCCGTAGCCGACGATCCCGGCGTCGGTGGCGATCTTGACGATCAGCGCATCCTGGCCGCTGTCGCACTGGGTCTTCACCTGCGGCAGACGCAGGTAAATCGCCTCGACCGACGTGATCTTGAGGTCGCTGGCGAGGCTCGTACCCGGTCGGATCGCGTCAGCAGTCATGGGCACTCAACCTTCGAGAATTCGCCTTGAGTTGTGGTCCGGGATCTGTCCGACCGCCGGAAGGTCGAGAGGGTCTCGCCCAGGCCGGTCGGACCGAGCCGGGTTTCTCCTCGCGTTCCTTCCCATCCGAACGACCGGCAGGTCGGTCCTGTATTCTACCGGGCACTGCCTGGCCGATCGAGCCAATGGATGCGATAGGACGACCGGCGATCGAAGACCGCAAGCCTGGCGGAAGAAAGATCGATGTGGCGGGTGCAGGACTGCCGATGATACGAGTTGAGGCGTCTTGACCCCCCGCGCCCTTGACTTGAATCGAGCCGAGACATCGCGATGTCCAGACATTTGTCGGTGACGTTGCAGTCGCTGTGCCTCTCCCTGGGACTCGCGGGCGTGGCGGCCGCGCAGGACCCGCCGCCGCTGGAGGCGCCTGCGCTCGAAGCTCCCCGGTCCGAGGCCGACCCGAAGCCGGCCGCCGCGCCGTCGCCAGGGCCCGCGACGGCCCGACAGCCGGCCGCGGCTCGAACTGCCGTCACGACCGGACCAGCGGCCTCGAACGGACCGGCGCCGACGCAACCTCAGCCAGTTCGACCTCAAACCCGGCCGATGCTGGCGATCCCCGGCGTCACCGCGCCGGCGTCGCGTCACCCGGCGATCGTCAGGCCGTCCGTCGCGCGATCGGAGCAGGCTTCCGGCCCGCCGGTCCCGCCCGATGTGGACGCTCTGCCGGGCGCGGGTCTCGGCAGAAGCTCACAGGGGGCCGCTCCGCTACCGCTCGACGGCCTCGACCTGTCGGGGTCGCCCGAAGCCTTGCCGCCACGGCGGGGTTTCGGTCCGGCGGCGGGCAGCCCCGCGCGGGTGCTTCCGGCCCGGCCGGGATCGCCGGCGGTCGTCGAACCGGGCGAGTCCATCCCCCTGACGATCGAGCCGATGGACGATGACCGCCCGCTCGGCCGCAGCCCGGCGGCGCGTCCCGAACTGACGGGACCCGCAGCCGCGAGGCCAGACACCACCTCGCCGCGGGATCGGGCAGTTTCGAAGGATGCCGACCGTGAGCCCGCCAGGACGTCCCCGCTTCCCCGGAATCGGGGTGGCTTGCTCGGCCGTTTGTTCGCGCCGCCGGCACCGTTGCCCCCTCCTCGAGACGAGGTGCGGCGAGACAGCAGGCCGTCCCGCGAGTCCGAGTCGAACCCCGACGCCGAGACCGTCGCCCGCCGCCGGATCGAGCGGCAGATCAGCCAGACCGTTGGCGATAAGGTCCGCTCGTACGAGGTCCGGGTCACCGGGCGCAACGTCGTGATCGTCGCCCAGCCGAGCCGGTTCTGGTTCCGCCGCTCGGTGCGGAGCTCGCTCGAAAATTTGCCCGCACTCCAGGGCTATCGCTCGCGGATCGAGATCCGCGACTGATCGGCCGCTCGATCGAACGTCCACTCGATTCGCACTGAGAAAGAATGAGACTTCTCGCTGAATTCCAGCGTGGCGAGTGAGTGGCCGGCCGCTCTGCGGAGGCACCGACCGCCCCTCATCGGCCCTTCGGGCACCTCCTCCCGGCCCGAAGGCAGGGGGCGGCGTTCGAGGTCGGGAGTTCGGATCGAGCCGGAATCGGCGGCTGGCGGCGCCTGACGGCCGGTTTTCGCCGCCGCGGCCGAACGATCTTGCGGATTGTGACGATTGTGCGGGCTCTAGGGAAGGGATGAGGGACGAGGGGCCCGCGGGTCGCGTTGAGCGACGAGTCCCGAAAATATCCAACTCGCGCGAACATACCGGCGGGTTCCTGCGTCTCTCCTGTACCGAACGCGATGACGACGGCCAGCGAGGCCGGCAATGGTGCATCGCGAACAACCGGCCAGTCCGGTCGGCGACCCTCGGGCAGGAGACGTGTACCGTGAACGGCGCGAAGCAACAGAACGGCGGGATCGACCGGGATCGCCGGCGGCTATCGGGCCGACTCGCGAAACCCTGTCCGTCGCCGATTCCACGCCGCTGACGCCCGGCCCGTCCTGATCTCTCCCGTGGATTCTCGAGGCCCGGCGTCGCCAACCCCGGGCCTCTTGCTTTTGAGGCGCACCGGCCGGTTCGCGTGCCAGCGCCGCTCGATCGGACTCCGATTCGACCCGACGCGAACAGGGCGTGGGAAAGCCTGGCTAATCCGCAAGCTCGGGGAGCTTGAGATCGTCGGTTCGAATCCGGCCGCCCTGATTTTCGGAGTCTTGATAGACGTGTGCTCGTGCGCACCGCAGGAGGATTTGATGAGCCATCAATGCAAACGCAGGCCCTGCGTCCGTTATGGAGCGGGGTCGTGGTGTAACGGCCGCACATCGGCCTTTTAAGCCGGGAGGTGGGGGTTCGAATCCCTCCGACCCCATCGGTAAGGCGCCTAGCTCAGTGGCAGAGCGCTCCCCTTATAAGGGAGTGACGAGGGGTTCGACTCCCCCGGCGCCGAGAGACTCTTCGATGGAAAGCGGCTCGTAGCTCAAGGGTTCAGAGCGTCCGGCTGATAACCGGGAGACGGAGGTTCGACTCCTCCCGGGCCGACTGATCGAGGTTGTGAGAGTTCCCCTCTCGCACGTCGGGACCAAAGCTCTAGCGGCAGAGCGCCTGGCTCTTAACCAGGTGGGTGAGGGTTCGAGCCCCTCTGGTCCCATTCGGCAGGTCGATCCCACACAATCGGATCGGTCACGGGCAGGCACTGGTCGTCCAGCGGCGAGGACTCCGCACCCGTAATGCGGCGACGTGGGTTCGAGTCCCACCCGGTGCTCTTGGTGTTTTCTGGACAGTCCCACTGGATTCAACGTGCCCATGATGTAGCGGAAGCCTACCGCCTTGCCATGGCGGATGTGCGGGTTCGACTCCCGCTGGGCACTTGGCTTCTTGGCTTCGGGATGTAGGAAAGTCTGGTTAATCCGCCTGCTTCGGGAGCAGGAGATCGCCGGTTCGAATCCGGCCGTCCCGACTGGGATTTTGGGAGGTTTGCATGTTCATGAGACCGGTGTGGCCGAATGGTAAGGCGCCGCCCTGTTAAGGCGAAGATTGGAGGTTCGACTCCTCCCGCCGGTGCTCCTTCTTGTCCGTAGTCCGTTGGTTGTTCTCTGGATGGTAGGTGATGGAAGGGCAAGCCGACTGGTGACGGCACTCGATTCGAAGTCGGGCGAGCGATGAGCCTTGAGGGTTCGACTCCCTCCCCTTCCGCTCATGGCGTCGAGACAGGGCTTTCCGGGCGGGGTTGGTCTAGCGGCACGACTCCTGGCTTCCAACCAGGCAACCGGGGTTCGAATCCCCGATCCCGCAATCGGATGTCGAGTGACCCCTCGGACCAGGAGACCAGTGGCCAATACTCGGGAATCGGCTAATGGGAAGGCTTCCTGGCTTTGAATCAGGCGGTGGAGGTTCGAGTCCTCCTTCCCGAATGGAGCGGATCTGATTGGTGAATGACGAGATTCCGGGGTAGTTGCTGGTGGTAGTGACGCCACGCTCTGAACGTGGAGGCCGCTGGTTCGATTCCAGCCCCCGGAACTGTAGACCCGAGGATGAGTGAGATGGTGCGACGGAAGCCAACCGGCCGGATCAGGGGCCCGTCTTGAAAGCGGCCGGCGGCGGCGCCGCTTGTGGGTTCGAGTCCCACGGCTTCCGCTCGGTCTGGGAGCAGAGCAATGCGCGATTCCTGGGAACACGGTGGGTCGCCGATTCTTGCAGAAGTTTCGTCGAGGCCCAGGTACGCCAACCGGCCGAGCGGCCCGACTTAAGATCGGGTGTTTGTGGGTTCGAATCCCACCCTGGGCAGTCGGTCGCCGCTCGAACACGTGTTGGGAGTGAATGGCCTCGCATGCAAACGGCTCGGTAGGCAACTGGCAGACCACTCTCACTCAGAATGAGAGATGCTGAGGGTTCGAATCCCTCCTGAGCCATTGCAGAGAAGCGGTCTGGAGGGGTCGGCCGTTCGTCCGATCGCCCGGCCCGTTGGAAGCCCCCGCGGAGCAGCCCGGAGTGCTCGCCACCCTGTCAAGGTGGAGGTCGTGGGTTCGAATCCCATCGGGGGCGCTGGGGACGCGAGATTTCGTCGTCCGAGAGATCGGCACGATACGCAAACCGGCAAAGCGGCCAAGCTCAAACCTTGGTGCTCTGTGGGTTCGACTCCCACTCGTGTCATCGTAGGGAACCGGCACGCTCGGCTGGACCGAATGAGGGGGAAAGCCGCGATCGCGCCGGCCGGTCGATTGGGGTTCATCGGGCCTTGCGGTGGAAGCGTCCGCGGCCGACCGTGCCCTCTTGCTGCGACTCGAGGAATTTCAGCAGGGTGAGGACCTCGACGGTCAGCATGTCCCGCTCGTCGAGGCGGTTCGCCGCCTGGCCGATATTCATCCTCTGCACGAAGATAAGCTGGTGTGCTTCGCGGAGAGCTGCGAGCGACTCGCTGCTCCAACCTCTCGCCTTGAGCGCCTGGCCATTGATTCCGCGGACGACGGGTGGGTTCCCCACGACTCGCATGAAGCAGGGGACGTCCTGGGTGATCTTTGAGTGTCCGCCGACATAACTGCCCGTGCCGACGGTGACGAGCTGGTGGATGCCGACCTTTTCGGCGACCGTCACGTCGGATTCGACGTGGACGTGGCCGGCGAGCATCGAGCCGATGCCGATGGTGACCCGGTCACCGACCTTGCAGTCGTGGGCGACGTGAACGCCCTCGTCGAAGCGATTATGACTGCCGACCCGGGTGAGTCCGTCTTCCTTCTGGGTGCCCCGGTGGATGGTAACCCGGTCGCCGATCAGGTTGTGGTCGCCGATCTCCACGCGAGTCGTGTCGCTGTGGAACGACAGGTCCTGCGGGTCACCGCCGATCGCGACGAACGAGCCGATTGTGTTGAATTCTCCCAGCTTGACCACGCCCAGCAGGCAGACGTGGCTGGCGAGGCGTGTGCCCCGTCCGACCCGAACCTCGGGCCCGATCACGCAACCGGGACCGATGTCCGCCTCGTCGTCGAGGGAAGCACGAGGGTCAACGCGGGCGGATTTCGCAATCCGACATGGCATGAAGCGACCTCGGAATGACCGGGCGACGGGTCTCTGGGAGGAGAGAACATCGTGATTCGGACAGGGAAGTGTAAGCGACACCCAGCCGAGATTCCATCCCGATCGAGGTCAATTCACGGTCGCTTACATAGGTCGTCGCGTTCGTGCCGACGGGGTGGCTTATCCTCATTGGACGAGCGACGGCCATCCGAGCCGGCCGATTAATCTCAACGGACGCTCGTGGACTTCCGGACCAGCCGACGAAGGGCAACAGTCGGTCGCCGCACGGCGGTTCAAGCCGTGTGGGAACGCGTCGGCGGATGGGAGCCGATGGACGCGACCCCGGCGCCTGGAGTCTCGACGACGCCCGCGGCGGGTTCGGCCGGGCTGTCGGCCGTCGCCGGCTTCACCTTGGGCCTGGGCGGGTCAGCCTGTCGGACGGCACACTGCGGGTGGATGCCGGCTGGCGAGTAGACGGTGGTGCCGCAAACGGGGCAGCGCGGCCTCGTCGAGACGGGCGTGGGCGGGGCATGGTAATGGCGGGTTTCCATTGATTTGCCTTCCTGGACGGGCGACAACGGGCATGTCGCGGACTGGTGCCGACGCGCCGGGGGCCAGTGAGAGACCGACCTGGGCGCAGGGCAGGGAGAGGAAAAGGCGGCGTTCGCGATGCCGCGGCGGTCGGAGCACGCGATCCGGCCAGGCTGAACGGAGCCGTTACTTTCTGCGCGCGCCTGGTCGTGCGGCCAGGCGGACCGGCTTGCCCGAGCGGTTCCCAGGTGAGCTGTAAGAGCAGCCGTCCGGTGGCAGGGTCAACCTCGTCGAGCTCGCTGACGCCGGTGAGGAGGACGCGGACCGAGTCGCCGTCCTTGGTCCAGGAAGGCTCGTGGCCCCCGCGGCTCTCGGCGAGGACGAAGACCACCGTTTCGCCGGCGGACAGCGAACCGACGAGCGGCGAGGGGACGATGGCCTGGCAGGTCCGGCCTCGCTCGATGTCCATTATCCATGCTGCATCGGCAGGGAAGCTGTTCATGCGGAGCCCCATTGGGTCCGGGCCACGAACGCGAGCCGGTTCGCGTCGGGTCGCCCGGGCGCAGGGAGCGGACGACCACGGGACCCGGCCGGGCGATCGCTCGGTGGCTTTGCAGTTGGGGGCGATCCGTCCGCCCCGGTGCCATGAAGGCCGGTCCGGAGCGAGGAAACCAGCGAGCAGGAGACGGCGGGGGCCGATGGATGTTTCATCCCTGGCCCCCGACGATCGGACCGATCAATAGCGACCGCCGCCGCCACCGCCGCCGTAGCCGCCGCCACCGCGACGACCGCCGCCACCGCCACCGCCGTAGCCGCCGCCGCCACCACCACCACCACGGTGACCGCCGCCGCCACCGCGGTCTTCCCGCGGCCTGGCCTCGTTGACCGTGAGGTTACGGCCCTGGTGCTCCTGGCCGTTGAGGGCGTCGATGGCCGCGACCGCCTCGGCCTCGGAGGACATCTCGACGAAGCCGAATCCCTTCGGTCGGTTTGTGTCGCGATCGACGATCAACTGGGCGCTCTCGACCGTGCCGTACGGGGCGAAGAGGGCTTCGAGATCGGACTCGTTCACGCTGAAAGTCAGGTTGCCGACGTACAGTTTCTTTCCCACCGCTGATCTCCGGTCGAGGTTGGTCGACCCGCATGCTGCTTTCCGGGTCCAGTAGAAAGGGGCACAGGCGGTGCCCGTCGGGCGGGAATGGCGAAGGAGGTGAGCAACGACGGGTCGGGGAGAGCCGGCGATGCCGCTCGGTCGTCAAACCTTCCAGGCATGATGATAACGATTGATGAGGGCGATGGATACTGATTTCGGTCCATTTCGCTCGGATTCTCGCCCGACGTGGCGAGGTGCACCAGGCGCCCTACCCTGGGCGAGCTGGCCGGGCGACGACGGAGACGGCGGGAAACCGAACGGCCCGACTCCGACGAGCGACGCGGCTGAAGAATATGGAGCGTCACTCCGCCCCGGCCGCGCGTAGCTTCACGCCGGGCCAGCCTGGCTGGATGCGGTTACCCTCGGCGTCGGCGCGGCGGATGCGGGTGAAGAGCAGGCTCTGCTCGTTCGCTCCGATCAGCTCGAGGAACTGGTCGTCGGTCAGGACGAGGCCCGTGGCCTTGCGAATGTATTTGAAGCTGTGCGCCCCGTCCTTGACGGCCGAGGTCACGGTCTCGACGTTGCTCATCTCCGCCTCCCGGATGACGACGATCGGATGAATGTGTCCGAGAAACATTCTACTCGATTCAGCAACGTCTGAGCAATCAGCAGGTCGATTGATTTGCGATTCCATTTCAATTGTATGGTATCCATGCTTGCAGAATCTACAGGATTTTTGATGCAATTGGCCGTGCGATGTTTATAATGGAATGGCCGTGCGCGTCGGGCAGTCCCCGGCCGACCGGGCGCAACCCTGGTCAGGGAGGGCGCCGCGGGCCGGGCGACCTCGATATGCCACGAATGGAGTTTGTTTGAGATACATCACGAACGGCGGGCCGGCGCGGGGCGCTCCTGTGCTGCGATGTCGTCGGCACGATCAGCATCCTCGAGGCCCTCGACCCCTCGTCGCGGATCGGGACGGCGTTCTGCACGGGTTCGAATCCCGCGGGCGTGGCGATCTGGAGGCTGTCGATTCAGGGCCGAGACTTGCCCGGCTCTCACGTCGTTCTGCACCGTTCATTCCGCCCGGCGTGATCGAGAAGCTCCGCCGGTTCACGCGCCGGTCCGCGGACGACGCGCGACCTCGACCAAACCGCGGGATCATGTCAACAATCATTCGCGTCACGCAGGAGGGAGCTTATCATGGACGGCAAGACGAGCAGGAGTGCATTGCGTGCCGAGTACCGTCGGCGGGTCTTCCAGGTCTTCAACGGCGACGAATGGATGTGCTCGTACGGCGACATGTACTTCATGCAGCCGGACGCGCACAACGCCACCCGCGACTTTGCCCTTGCCGACGTCATCAACGACCTGGTGAAGGATTTCGAGGACCCTGAGGGGACCGACGCACGCGACATGGCCGTGTGGCGAGGAGGACGGATCCTGGCCGTGGTCCGCAAGGGACCCGACGGACGACCCGAGGTGATCTCATTCGCAGCCGAGGGCGACTAATCGCGTCGTCCGGTTCGTCGACGATGTCGAGCCGTCGGCCGCGATCTTTGCGGCGGTCGAGGCAGCTTCCGGTTCGCATCATTCCGGTAGGGACTGGCTCGTCGCAACGGTGCGGTCCAGGCGCCCGCCCGCCCGGACGAAGCTCACTCGCTCGGAGGGCTCGATCCGCCCGGGGTGGCGTCGGCGACTTCGGGCTTCCCGGTGAGGGCCGGTGCGCTGCGAGCTGAAGACAGTTCCACGGGGACGTCATCGTCCCCATCCGCAGCCGCAACGAGATCGGTGCCGAGACCCCACAGCGCCGAGGAGGAGAGTGCGCGCTCGTTTCGGGCCGGAACCGTCGGGCTCTCGGGGAATAAATGGCACGTGGCGCAGACGCCGCGACTTCTCTCAAGTGCGGAGAGTAGAGGATGACCACAACGGGGACACTTCATCATCATCTACGTCCTTGCCGGAAGCAAAACGTCGGCATGCGCTGGCCGATCGACTGCCCTGTCATGACCCGCCTCTCGACGTCCGGCGGCCAGCGAGCCTTGCGATCCCGGCTCCCGCATCTCTGCGCCTCGAGGATTTCGAGACCTGCACGTGCTGCGGCGGCTGCCGAGCGGGTCGCCCGCAACCCGCTCGCGATGATCGCCGGGGTGCGAGGCCGAAGCGACCAATCCGCGGGCTACTCAATGCCTCCAGATCGCCCAGGCCATCAGCCCCGCGAGGGAGAGGAGCACGAACGACAGGAAGACCGTGCTGTCCAGGAACCGACCGACGAATGCCAGAGGATTCTCGTCATGAGCCAAGGGACGTCAGCTTCTGCGGCCATGCCGCGTCTTGAGATGTCACTGCCAGGAATTCTACCAGGCGAACTGAGACAAACGTTTGAAAATTTGAAATTTAGCAAAAAATCTTGATGAAACGCTCGGCATGACCGCTCCGATGGTCTGAACCCTCTCGCCGGAAGCGGCATGTAGTCCGTAGGAGCACCGGCCGAGACCTCGCCGACGCGCCGAGATTCCGCGCGAACCTTCCGCGAGCCGGCCTCGTCTGTCGGGGTGTATGACGGATCGAAACCGGTGCGAGGAAAAGTCGATCCGGCAGGGGCCAGGCTCCTGTCGATTCGCGACCTCCGGTGTATTCAACGAGGACTTCGGGTGGTGTCCCTCACGGCGGGCTGTAAACCCGTTGCCGACGAACGGTGAGGCGGCAGGCGAGAGGTTCGACTCCTTCACCACCCATGTGCTTGTGACGGCCCCGTCGTCTACCGGCAAGGACACCACCCTCTCAAGGTGGAGAAGGGGGTTCGACTCCCCTCGGGGCTACTCGACATGGAGAAGACTCAGGCGTGGCAGGTGCCCCGCTGGCCCTCATGAGGTCGGCCGGCCCGGCTCGATACCGGGGCCTGAGACTCGCGCTCGGCGGAGATCGTTCCGCCGGGCGCGAAACCGAATGCGGGCGGGCCGGTGCTCGGCCGAGTCTCATAAACTCGGACGCCGCGGTTCGACTCCCGGGCCCGCAATCCGGAATGGGTCATCGAAGAGGTGAGGGGCACGGTACGCGAACTGGCATAGCGGTCAGGCTGAGGGCCTGATGTCTGTGGGTTCGAATCCCACCCGTGTCAATCGTCGGGTTGATGGTTTCCGAGCCGACGTCCTGTGGTCCAGCGGCGACGACACCTCTCTTACAAAGAGGAAATGGGGGTTCGACTCCCTCCGGGACGACATGTCGATGCGATGGGCGGCTGGTCTAACGGGAAGACGCCTGGCTTGCACCCAGGAGATCGGGGTTCGATTCCCCGGCCAGTCCACTGAGTTGCTGGAAGGTAGCCGGATACCGGTTGGCCGGACCGCTCTGCTAAGGCGGCTTTCCCCTCGGGGAAATGAGGGTTCGACTCCCTTGCCTTCCGCTCGATCGTTCATCCGCCCCGGTGGTGAAACGGACGATCATCCCTCGCTTCTAACGAGGTGTTCCGGGTTCGAATCCTGGCCGGGGCACTGGCTCGCAGCGATTGACTCGATCGGCTCTCGATCGATCGGCGTGGTGTCGGTGATCGGCCACATCGAGATTCGGAAGGGCTACCCGACTGGTGACGGGACCCGCCTGGAACGCGGGCGAGCGATGAGCCTTGCGGGTTCGACTCCCGCCCCTTCCGCTGGCGAACACGTCCGGTCCGATCGCCCGAACGTAGTCGAAATTCCTGAGATGGTGCGGCCCGGTCCGAACCGCACCTGGGGCGACCGTGACTGTCGGCCGATCCATCGGCACGCATCAAGAGTGGTGGCCTGGCCCAGGGTGCGGCCCTGGCACCGGGTGGCCCGGAGGCGGCCCGGGATAGCCGGGCGGCGTTGGCGGTGCCGGCGGATTCGGGGGACCCGGACGAAACGGCGGCGGTGGCGGTGGCGGGGTTGGAGGAGGCACCTTGATATTCGTCGTGGTCGCGTTCGTCGTCGTGATGGCGATGTTATAGGTGTTCGACTGATAATTGGTGATATTCTGGGTCACCGTGTCGTTGCTGCCGGGAACCGAGACGGTGTTGGTCTGGTTTTGGCCCGGGCCACCGAAATTGAGTCGGGACGAGCGACCGCTTCCGCGGTCGCTGCGAGAGCGGCCCTGACCACCTCGATCGAGGGTAACGCTCACCATGGCCGAGTCGCTGCCCGTGTTTCCGGCGTTGTCATCGGCCGTGACGCTGATCGAATAGTCGCCGGCGCTCGAATGGTGACGCCCGGTGAGCCGGATGTTGAACCCATAGCTGCCATCGGCGGCGATCGAGGTCGTGCCGGCGCGGACCTGGCGGTTCGTGGTGGTATCGAAGACCGTATAGGCCAACGAGCGGTTGAGCGTCGCGGAGGTGTCGCCGTCGGACACGCTGCCGGCGACCTGCACCATGAGCGGACGTCCCCGGCCGCCACCGGACAGCGGATTGACTGTCTCGGTGACGGCGATGGGCGACACCGTTGAGAGCAGCGAACGGCTCTCGAGCGTCTGCAGCTCGACGGCCGCGCGACGACTCCGCCGACGGGCCGCAGTGGGTCGCGCACGGGCTCCCCGCGTTTCCTGTCCTCTCGGTCAACATATCATCCTCCCCGTTGTATCGATCTGCGTCCGGTGTCGATCGCGCGTAAGCTGATCGGGCCCGCGCATGCCCGGTGCAAGATGCGTAGCCGCACGTCCCGGGGAATCTCGAGCTCCGGAAAGAGCTTTGGAGCGAGATCCATCGAGGGAAAGGGTCGTGCGACGCGTTCTCGGACGAACCACACTGCACGACATTGATCTCAAAGTCAGAGCAAAGCGCATGCCGCCTGGTTGGATGTGAGTCGGACAGTAAGGACGCTATCGGCCGACGTGAGGCGATTCGAGGTCCGCCGAGGGGAGCCGACGGGGACCTGACCCGGCGATACGGCCCGTCGGCGACCGTTTTGGAACGCTCACTCCTTCACGACACCGGCGAGGAACGCGAAGAGCGCCCTGGAGGCGGGATCGTCGGGAAGACCGAGATCATCGTTGATCCGGGTGTGGTAGGTGTTCCTGGCTCCGAACGCGGTCACGGGGATCGCCGCACCTTGAGCGCCGAGGCAAGCGCTCGGCCTGGGCGGTGGTGTCGGGGTGCTCGGCGACGTAGAGGATCAGGAACGGAGGGATGCCCTTGTCCCGGGCGATATGGTTGACCGCCGAGAGGTCGCGATGCTTGGCCGGGTCGTTGCCGAACTTCTCGCGGTGCCCGAACCTGGCCGGCGGCTGGCCGTGCGCACGGCGCCGCGTCTCAGCCGTCTCGATGATTGCAGGTACATCATAGGTGTCGCCGTCCACCGGAACGCATCCCTTGATGATAGCGAGAGAGAGGCCCTGTTCCTTCAGATATCGCTCGTCGGTGCAGATCAAGGCGGCGAGCTGGGCACCGGCGGAATGTCCCATGACGAGCAACCGCCCGGGATCGCCCCCATATTCGGCGATGTGGTCGTGGACCCAGCGAATCGACCGGGCCACGTCGCGCACGATGGTTTCCATGTCAACCGACGGCAGGAGCCGGTAATTGGTCGAGACGAAGACGAAACCCCGGTCCACGAAGACGCGCGGCTTGTGCTGGACCTCGGATTTGTCGCCGGCCTGCCATCCGCCGCCGTGAATCCAGAAGACCACGGGTCGTCCCCTGGCCCCCGGCACCGTGTAGACGTCGAGGACCTGGCGGTCGCCGTTGCCGTAGGGCACCTCGCGGCGGACTTCCTGGCCCTGTGACTGGGTGAAAAGGAACAGGAAGGAGATGAGGAAAAGCCTGGCAGGGCGTTTCATGCGAATACTCCTCGGTGAGATCGACCGTCGGCAAGCTCGATGACACGCGGTGATCGCGCGGGAAACGGCGGAGCGGTGAATCCTGCTCGGTGTTCGTGACGCCACGACCACAGGCCGGAACGTACCGCTTGACCACGTTGCCTACAATACGTGGCGAAGGCGATTCAACGCCCTGGAAAGGTCAACGCGCATGAATCCTTACACGACGAAGATGGTGCACGCGGACGAGGATCTCTCGGGGCCGAGCTCCGGCGGATCGGCCCCGGAAATCCGGGAGCATGAGGCCCTCGACGCCTACTCGCGGGTGATTGTTACAGTGGCCGAGACTCTGGGTCCTGCGGTCGTGAACTTGCGATCCGAGGTCAAGGACGGTTCGCGCGGCGGTGGCGGTGGCTCGGGGTCCGGATTCCTGTTCACACCCGACGGGTTCCTGCTGACGAACCACCACGTGGTCCGCGGCTCGAGCCGGTTGCGGGTGCGACTGAACGATGGTCGCGAAGTCGCGGGCCGGGTCGTTGGCGCGGACCCCTGGACCGACGTGGCCGTGGTGCAGGCCGATGCGTCGGGATTGCCGCATGCGACGCTCGGCGTCTCGGCCGAGCTGCGAGTGGGCCAACTCGTGGTCGCGATCGGGAGCCCGTTCGGCTTCGACTCGACGGTGACGGCCGGTGTCGTGAGCGCCCTGGGCCGGAGCTTGCGGAGCATCACCGGGCATCTCGTCGACAACGTCATCCAGACGGACGCCGCGCTCAATCCCGGCAACAGCGGCGGACCGCTGCTGGACAGCCAGGGCCGGGTGGTCGGCATCAACACGGCGATCATCCCCTCGGCGCAGGGGATCTGCTTCGCCATCCCGATCGACATGGCCCGGCGGATCATCCCGCAGCTCATGCAACATGGACGCATCATCCGCGGCTATCTCGGTCTGCATGGCCGTGACGTGCCGATCCCGCGTATGGTCCGCCGTGAGTTCCAGCTCGTCCAGGAGGGCGGAGTCGAGGTCTTCGGCCTCGAGGCGAACGGGCCGGCCGCGCAGGCCGGTATGCGGGAGGGAGACCTGATCGTCGGCTTGGCGGACCAGGTGATTGCCGGTCTGGACGACCTGCAGAAGCGAATGTCGGAGATCCCTGTGGGAATTCCGGCCGAGGTGGTCCTGCTCCGCGACGGGCGCCGGCTGGTCCGATTTGTCGTGCCGGGCGAGTATCCCAGCCTGGACGTCTGAGCGTGTACTCAGTATGATCCGCGGCGCTGCATCTCAACCTCGACCCGGGATCGCCCCGATTCCGGTGCGGTCCTTTTCAAGTCTTTACGTACGTCGAGGTTCCTCCGCGGCTATCGTGCCGCGGAGGGAATCCAGCCCACGTGCCTGGCAGGAAGATCTCATGGACAAGAGACGATCACGTTTCGTGCCCGGCGCGGCATTCGTCGGGGAGTGCCTGGAGTCCCGGGTGGTCCTCTCCGCAACATCCGCCGGCGGTGTGGCCGAGGTTGCTTCGCACGCGGGTCGGGCCGCGGCAACCCGGACCACGCTGGGCGTGAGTGCCGGGACGCTCGGTCAGCCCATGGTATTCACGGCCACCGTGCGAGCCTCGGCCGCGGCGGGTTCGCCGACCGGCAGCGTCGAAATCCTCGATCACGGGAACGTGCTCGGATCGATCCCGCTGACGTTCTCCTCGACCAGCGGTCGGTCCGCGATCAGCGAGGGCACCGGTACTCTCACGTTCTCTCCGGGCGGCACGGCGTTCTACTTCGGGAAGCACAAGCTGAGCGCCAAGTTCATCCCGGCGGGCTCGTTCGCGAAGAGTACGGCCAAGACCAGCTTCACCGTTAGCCAGCCGGCTTACACCACGCTGGACGGCGGTGTGCAGATTGCGACAATCGCGCAGGGCATGGGCCCGCAGATCCAGGCGGGCCAGACCGCCGGCGTGCTATATACCGGCTACCTGGCGAAGAACGGCGAGGTCTTCGACGACTCGTCGTCGCATGGGTTGACTCCCTTGCAGTTCACGGTTGGCGCGGGGCAGGTTGTCGCCGGGTTCGACGAGGGGACCGCCGGCATGACTGTGGGAGAGACGCGGATCGTCTCGATTCCGCCGGCGGAAGGTTACGGCAGCACGGCCAACGGCTCAATCCCGGCGAACTCGAGCTTGATCTTCGTGGTGACCCTGGAGTCAATCTCCTGAACGAAGGGCAAGCCGGAGGGAGATCCCGGGGACGTCGTCCTGGAATCTCCAGGACCGAGAAATCATCGTTACGCGAAGGCCACGGACCTGTACGGGAAATCCCGTCGGGTCCGTGGCCGACTTGCTACTCGCTCCGAGATGTCGAACATTTGCGGACCGATTACCTGGGCGAACTTCACCCGCGGATTTTCAGCGGACGATGACGTTGAACGAGACCTGGCCGGAGGCTCCCGGGGCGAGGATGCCGGGGAGCGCCCAGCGAAGCTCGGTCGAGCCGACGCGGTTGAACGACGAGGAGAAGGCCGTGCCCGCGGGGCCGCGTGAAGTGCCCTTCACGTACTCGAGGCGCGGGAGCAGGCTGTCAACGATCGCGACCGCTTTGATCGGGGTGTTCCCCATGTTGCGGTAGTAGATCACGTAGGTCACCGTGTCGCCGGGCTCGGCCTCGGAGGCGCTGACGCGCTTGATCACCGCCAGGCCAGGGCGGTTCGGAGGGGTCTCGACGCCGGTCATCTGGTGCGGGCCCCAGACGCGGACGGCCTCGCTGGCGCCTTCCTCGATCGCCGTCACGACGGGCGACTCGGCTGTCTTGATCCCCTGGAGGCGGATCTTCTCCCGGGCGAGGTACGCCTTCTGGCGGTTGCGGGCCAGCTCAGGTGACTGCTGCTGGCGGTTCGACGAGACCTGCACGAGGTTCTCATAGGCGCCCGCCGCGCGGTTGTTCGACTCCTCGTCAACGTAAGCACGGCCTTTGAATCCCGATGGCCGCGAGCGGTTTCGGGACATCTCGGGAGTCTGGTTCTGCACCAGGCGGCGGGAGCCGGCCGCGATGCTCGCCGACTGGGTCGATTCGCGGACCACGTCGGTGCGCAGGTGCTGGACGTCTACGGTCTGGTTGGTCCCGGTGGTCACGCGGACCTCGGCGAAGCGGGGCGAGTAGATGCAGACCACGTTGGTCGGCAACACCCGAGGCTGCACGCGGGGGCCCAGGCCGATGTCGAATCGGACGGCCGCATCGCGGGGCTCGATCCCGGCGAGGTGCCCGTCGGAGCCGACCATGATGGGCAACCCGCGGTCGCCGCCGTCGCAGAGGAACTCGTCGCGCGGGAGGATTGTCTGGCCGGCCGGCTTCGCCGCGGTGCATGGCGGACCCGCGACCATCGGGCAGCGCGACCCGTCCTGCATCACGTACGGGCACGCCGTGGCGCCGATCCGCGCGGCGTAGTCGAGGCCGTAGTCGCCCGGGCCGCCCTGGACCTCTTCGAGAGTCGGCCTTCGGCCGCCGAGCCGCACGATGGCCATCGGGCGGCCGAGGGCCGAGGCGACGCGCAGCGGGTTCTCGGCCGGGTTGATCGAGACGACCGGGATCTGGTCCTTGGCCATGCGGAGTGGGAGGGCCTGGTCGGGATCCTCGAGGTAGACGACCTTGGTGAGCATCCGGCTCTGGTTGAGGACGGTGTCGAAGTCCTCGAAATTCAGGATCACCCGAATGGGGTATCGCGCCGGATCGATGCCATCGGGTCGATGCAGATGGCCGACGACCTCGATGACGGGGAATAGCTCGACGCCCTCGCGCTCGGGGATGTTGGCGATCCGGACGCGGTATCCGACGCCGCGCTTGAGGCCCACGGTGAGCAAGCCGGCGCCCTCGGGGCCAGGAACGGGCGTGGGCGTGGGGCCGAGGATCTCGACGGTGCTGCCCTCGGGGACCTGGAAGCGGACGACCTGGACGTCGGGCGGAAGGACCGGAGCGGCGGGAGCCGCGGCGGCCACGGGCTGGCCGGCAACGGACGGAGGGCCCGTGACGGCGACGCCGTCCCCGGGGCCGACCGGTGCGAGCTCGACGGGTTGACCGGCGGTTGCCTGCTGGGCGCGGACGGGTGCCGGTGCGGCGAGGAGTGCGGCGAGGAGAGTCAGGCCGGCAGAAACGGAAATGGAAAGGGAGCTGGCGGAGCCGGCGGCGAGCTGGCCGTTCCATCCTGGGCGGCTCATCGGAATCCTCCTGCCGATCTTCGTGATCGAAGCGACGTTCGACTCGGGCGGAAGCGACGAGGGGTGGACCTCGCGGGGCTGCGGGGTCCACCCCGGGCGTCGGGCTACGACTTCGCTGCGCGGAAACTCATGGCTTGAGGGCCGGGGGATTGGCCGGAGGGGCGAGCTCGGTAGGCGGCTCGACCACGGCGGGCGGCTCGGGCGCCGGCGCCATGGCGGCGACGGCGGGTTCGGACGGGGCCGCGGCCGCGGCCTGGTCGGGCGTCGGTGTCGCGGGCGCCGGCGTGGCGGGCGCCGGCGTGGCGGGCGCCGGCGTGGCCGGCTGGTTCGCGGGTGCCGCTCCCGGGGCTGGCTGCCGTGCCGGCTGCGGTGCCGGGGCCGGAGTAGCCGCTCCATCGGGCGGGTCGAGTACCACGGTGCCCGGAGCGGGGGCGCCATTCACTCCCGGAGGCAGGGCGCCCGGCGGGAGCTCGGTGGTGACCGTGCCGCCCTGGATGCCCGGCTGGTTCATGACGGCACCCGGAGGGGCTCCGACCGTCGCGTTGCCGGGATTGCCAGCCGGGCCAGCCGGGCCGGCCGGGCCGCCCGGATGGCCGCCGAGGACCGCACCGCCGCCGGGCATCTCGAGGTCGATGGCACCGAGCCGGACGATCAGGAGGATCGTGCCCCGCTTGTCGGCCTCGAGGATCGGGTCAATGCCGGGCTCGAGCCGGGTCGAGACCAGGGTCTCAACGCCGGAGACGGCGAGCTCCTGGAACCGCGGATCGGGCAGGTAGATGACCTTGGTCACGAAGTTGCCGCCGTCCAGGACCTGCTGGAAGTCCTCGTCGGTGAACTGGACGGGGATCGCGTTGTGCGCGAGGTAGGCGTCCGTGGCCGGAGTCGTCGGGGCGACCTCGATGGTCGGATAGAGCGCGGCGCCGGGGCGCCCGGGGATGGCCGTGATCTTCAGCCGGTAGATATAACCCTGGGCGAAGTTATAACGGGCCGGGACGGTGAGCTGAGCGGGGAGATAGGCGCGCTCGCCGTTGGGGCCAGCGGCCGTCTGCCAGCCGATTTGCATACCATCGGGGTCGAGGAAATAGATCTGGCTGCGAGTGCTGACGAACCGACGGCCCGGGGCGGCGCCCATGGGGCCGCCTTGACCGCCCATCCCATTGGCGGTATAGGTGGGCGGGCCGGGGGCATCCGCCGAGACGACGGCATGGGGCCTCAGCCATTTCTTGAGTCGGACGCCAGGGTCCGAGTATCCGAATCCGTCGCCGGTGGCCGCCGCCGCCAGCAGCAGCATTCCGATCGCTTGCATGGAAATCCTCCAGCTCCCACGGACGAAGTCGAGCCGTCCAGGACAGGCCCAGAGGCGCCGGAATCCGTCGAGCGGGGAGAATGCTTGTCTTCCTGACATCCACCGCGGACGTCGCCGGGCCCGGTCGGATGGGCCGAGCCGAGTCCCACACAGCCGGGTGGGTTTTCCTGGTGGGACGAGTGCGTCGTTCGCCTCGAGCGGCCGGCAAGGTCGGCCGAGGCGAATCTTTCGGGACCCGGACCTCGGAGATCGGGGCAGAACCCCACGCGCTGGCCACCCGGATTGCCGGCGGCTCGCTCAGAGCGGTTCTCGTCACTTCCGGACCTTCTGACGGACTTGCGTCTCCTGACGCCTAGCGATTATGATCGGGCTTTCCTTTCCGACCCTTGAGGAATTGCCCTACGTCCCCATCATACTTGAGAATCGGATCATCTCCCCCCCGCCGTGCCATGTTCCGCTCAAGGGTCGATGCCCCGGAGCCCGAGTGGGTCGCGGGGGATGATCACCGGCCTGGAACGCGGGAGTGCAGTCGCAGATGAACGAGACCTCGAATCTTCCCGGCGCCATAGGCGACCGCGTTCGGTCATGGGGCGCGCGGGTCTTCCTGTTCGGAGCGACGTCCGCTGTCGCAATGAGCCTGGTGGTCCTGGGCATGGGGCGGGTCGCGGCCCAGCAGGTCCCGCCGGGCCAGGGTCAGCCCGGTGCGATGCCCGGAGCCGCCGGGCCTTGAGCCGCCCAAGGATGAGCCGCCGACGCCGGCCGAGAAGTTGATCGACGAGGCCAAGGCCAGGGTCGCCAGGATCGAGTCATGCTCGGCCGACCTCGAGCAGACCGTGAAGATGCTGGACCAGCGGTTCACCATCAAGGGGAATTACATCAAGGCGCCCGGATACCGCGTCTATTTCCGCCTGGCCCTCGCGGGGCTCCCCGACACGCAGGCGACCAGCCTGCAGATCTGCGACGGCGAGACATTCTGGCGGTACCAGTCGATCCTGGACCAGTCGTTCTTCACCAAGCTGAGCATCAAGCCGGTCATGGAGCGAATTAACTCGCCCGACCTCGATCCGAAGTACAAGGAGTACTTCCTGAGCGAGATGGGGTTCGCCGGCCCCGAGTCGCTGCTCGTCGGGGTCCGCCGCCTGTTCCGCTTCGAGCAGGAAAAAGAAGAATCCAAGCTGGGCGACAAGGCGGTCTGGATTCTTCGCGGCACCTGGAAAAGCCGCAATGGCCTGTCCGCCGGGCCGGGCCGACCGGTCCCCGCTCTCGGCCTGCTTCCCCCATACATCCCCAGCGATGCCGTCCTGTACCTGGGCAAGGATGACGGCTGGCCGTACAAGCTCACCCTGCAAGGCCGTGCGCCTACCAAGGTCCTCGACACCCGCAAGGAAGGACCGGACGGACGCAAGATTGGCTCGCTCAACTCGATCCAGTCCGTCGCGCCCACGAACATCTCTCTGGTCTACTCGAACGTCAAGCTGAATCCCCCCGTCAATCGCGAGGACTTCGTCTTCCAGACGCCCAACTCGGCCCCCGTCGAGGACGGCACCGAGATGATCGTCAATCAACTCGACCAGGCCCTCCGCGCCAGGCGGACCGGAAGAAGGACGAGGCCACCAAGAAGGACGGCCCGCTCCTCGACAACCCGCTCGATGTGCCGAGCCCTCCCGGCCAGCCCTCGGTCGTCCAGACCGCCCCGGTGAGCCGGATGGCCGGCCCGCCTCCGGTTCGTCGAGAGGGCCGATACGCGGTGAGGACGCCCGATCCCCGCGTCGATCGGGCACGTCACCTGCTGATCTTGATTGCAGCCTTCTCGAACCGTTAGAATAAAGTTCACCAAGTTGACTTGGTAACTGAACTTTGAGCCGGAGAGCGTGGAGGCGGAGCATGGATTCGACGGGTCCGGCGGGTGGGACGAAGCCGAGCAAGGTCGAAGGAATCAAGCTGGCGAGCGATTACCTGAAGGTTCACCTGGCCGACGAGCTGGGGAACGGGACGTCGCATCTGAGCGAGGACGCGGCGACCGTGCTGAAGTTCCACGGCTCGTACCAGCAGGATGACCGCGACACCCGAACGCAGCTCAAGCGGGAAGGCAAGGAGAAGGCGTACCAGTTCATGGTGCGGGTCCGGATCGTGGGCGGCCGGCTGTCGGCCGCACAGTACCTGGCCTGCGAACAACTGGCTCGCTCGATCGGCAACGGCACGCTTCGGATCACCACGCGGCAGGAGTTTCAGCTTTACGGGGTCGTGAAGGACGACCTGAAGTCAACGATCCGTGCGATCAACGAGAGCCTCCTTTCCACGATGGCGGCGTGCGGAGATGTCGAACGCAACGTGCTGTGCTGCCCGGCACCACTGAGCGATGCGGTACGCGACCGGATGTACGAGGACGCGGAGTTGTTCGCGTCCCATTGCGCCCTCGGGCGTCGAGCTACTGGGAGATCTGGCTGGACGGCGAGAAGGTCGAGACGCTTCCCGCCGCCGGCGAGATCCAGGTTCCAACCCCCGGGGACGACCCGGTCGAGCCGATCTACGGCAAGACATACCTCCCGCGGAAGTTCAAGACGGCCTTCGCGCTGCCCGAGGACAATTGCACCGATATCCACGCGAATGACCTCGGCTACCTGGCAATTGTCGAGGGCGAGCAGCTCGTCGGATACAACGTGCTCGTCGGCGGCGGACTCGGCACCACGCCGAGCGCTCAGAAGACATTTCCGTTCCTATCGGTGCCCCTCTGCTATGTCGAGCGGGCCGACGTGCGGAAGATTGGCGAGGCCGTCTTGAAGGTGTTCCGCGACTTCGGCAACCGATCCGACCGCAAGCGGGCCCGGCTCAAGTACATCATCCACGACTGGGGCGTGCCGGCATTCCGGGCAAAGATCGAGGAGTACCTGGGACATCCGCTGATGGACCCGCGGCCCATTCAGGTAACGGAGGTCAACGACCATCTGGGATGGCATCACCAGGCGAACGGTAAGCTCTTCCTGGGTCTGCCGGTGGAGAACGGGCGGATCCGTGACCAGGGCAGTTACCGGCTGCTTTCCGGGCTGCGGGCCTTCTTCGAGCGCTTCGAGACCCCCGGGCGCCTGACCTGCCAGCAGTCGATCCTGCTGATCGATCTCGAGCCCTCCTGGCGTCCCGAGATCGAGCGCTGGCTTGAGGAATACGGGATCGCGACGGTCGAGCGGATGAGCACGGTCCGTCGGTGGTCGATGGCGTGCCCGGCGTTGCCGACCTGCGGCCTGGCGGTCACAGAGGCCGAGCGGGCGTTGCCCGGCGTGATGGACGAGCTGGAGCGCGAGCTCGCCGAGCAGGGCCTGGAGGACGAGCGGTTCACGGTGCGGATGACCGGGTGCCCTAACGGCTGTGCCCGGCCGTACAACGCGGACATCGGCCTGGTCGGACGATCGGCCCACATCAACAAGGACGGGACCCCCGGCCCGGGGAAGTACACGATCTTCCTGGGCGGTCGGACGATCGGCGACCGGCTCAACGTGGAATTCAAAGATTATGTCCCATATGACCAGGTCGTGGCCGAGCTGCGGCCGGTGCTCTCGCGGTTCAAGGCTGAGCGGCTGGAGGGTGAGACCTTCGGCGACTTCTGCGACCGACTGGGCGTCGAGGAGCTGATGCGCTCGGCGGAGGCCGAGCTCGACCCGGTCCGGTGAGCCGATTGGCGACGTCCGGCAGTCCTGCGAGAGGACCGTGCGATGGCAATCACCAGTACCCAGGCGTCCGAGCTAGCGGTGGCGGCGCGTGAGGCCGCAGCCCATGCCTATTGCCCTTACAGCCGCTTCCGCGTCGGTGCGGCCGTGCTGATCGACGACGGACGAATCTTCCGCGGGTGCAACGTCGAGAACGCGTCGTACGGCCTGACCATCTGCGCCGAGCGAAACGCGGTGTTCCAGGCCGTGTCCCACTCGGCCGGGCCAACGGTGATCGAGGCCATTGTGATCTACACCCCGACTCCGGAGCCGACGGCTCCATGCGGTGCCTGCCGGCAGGTGGTCAACGAGTTCGGGCCGGACGCCGAGGTGCGTTGCGTCTGTGATGGCCCCTCCGAGCTGCGGTTCCGCCTGCGCGAGTTGCTCCCCGCGGCCTTCGGCCCCGGCAACCTCGGTGCGGCGAGCTCGCCCGCGTCATGATGACCGGCGCATTCGGCTTCGCGCGACCGGCTGGACCCGCTATGCTCTCGGGTCAAGCCGCCCGGCCGACTGCGAAGGAATACGCGGGATCATCCGGACCATGGGCGGTCCAGGGAGGGAAGCCCGATGCGACGGATCGCGGTGCTGAATCAGAAAGGCGGCGTCGGCAAGACGACGACGACCGTGAACCTCGCGGCCGCACTCGCGCTGGCGGGGTTCAAGACGCAGGTGCTGGACCTCGATCCGCAGGCCCACGCGACGCTGCACCTGGGACTGTTGCCGGGCCGATCCGGGCCGTCGCTGTATGAAGTCCTCACCGAGGGACTTCCGCTCGCGAAGGTCCGACGTACGGTGGCCGAGAACCTGTCGATTTGCGGCAGCCACATCGACCTGGCCGGCGCCGAGCTCGAGCTGCTCGGGACGGTGGGGCGCGAGGTGATCCTTCGGGATCAGATCAATGCCGACGCGGACTCGTTCGACTTTGTGCTGATGGACTGCCCACCGTCGCTGAGCGTGCTGACGCTCAACGCACTTTGTGCGGCGACCGAGGTCCTGATCCCGCTCCAGGCGCACTTCCTGGCGCTGCACGGGCTGTCGAAGCTGCTCGAGACGGTGAACCTGGTCTCGAAGCGGGTCAATCGCGAGCTCAAGGTTGGCGGCATCGTGCTCTGCCTGTATGACGCGGGGACGCGCCACGG
The DNA here is from genome assembly GCA_963771445.1 of uncultured Planctomycetota bacterium. Taxonomy (GTDB): domain Bacteria; phylum Planctomycetota; class Planctomycetia; order Isosphaerales; family Isosphaeraceae; genus JAKAUH01. The sequence goes on from CAVYTQ010000014.1 coordinate 1,880,780, forward strand.
CAGCGAGGTCATCGAGGATCTGAGCACCTTCTTCGACAATCGCCGCAAGGCCGACGCGCCCTGGGCGGACGCCAAGCTGTTCCAGACGCGGATCCGCCGGAACATCCGGCTGGCGGAGTGCCCCAGCTTCGGCCAGTCGATCTTCCAGTATGCCCCCACCAGCCGGGGGGCCGAGGATTACTCGTCGCTGGCCGCCGAGATCCAGGGCCTTCAGGCCGCGTCGATCTGGCAAAGCGATGACGAGAAGCCGGCCGACACCGCCTCGGCGGCGTGACGGCCGGCGCTTCCAGTTCGCGTCCGGTTCGCCTCCGTTCGGACAATCGGCGACTTCCGGGTCAGATCGTCGGCCTCACGTTCGTCTCGATGCCGATGGGCACCATCGCATCCCCGGGGACGAAGCTGCCGACCCCCTCGATCGGCGCATTGGGCTGACTGTCGGTCCAGACGGAAAAGGTGTAGTTCTTGAGCGGAAAACCTTCTGACGGGAGCTGGCTCGTGTTCAGGAGGATGCGGACCGTTGGCCCCACGACACTGATCACCGGCGAGCTGATTGGTGTCGTGGTCCCGGTCGTCAGGTCAGTGATCGTGGCCGAGTTGTTCTGGCCATAGGCGCCGATCGTCACGGTCACCAGGGCGTCGGGCGTGATGCCGGGGCGGCTGGCGTAGTAGGGTCCGATCCGCTGCCCCGCGCCCCGGTTGACGGCGAACACCACCTGGCTGGCAAACGGTGTCGTGGTGAACGGCCCGCGAACAATCGCCCCGAGCTCGAGTTTCTTGCCCTTAAGCGCGACGGCGCCGCCGGCACTCAGAGAATACACGTCATGAGGGAATCCGGTGAATTGCGACTGGAAATTGGTCTGCTGTGCGGCGAAACCCCTCGTGCTGTACTGAGTCATCGCCCCGGACGTGAATCCCTCGACGATGCTCAGGGGATTGTGCACCTCCTTCTGGAGCAGCTTGACAAATTCGGAGCCCGGGTTCGCTCCCAGGTAACTGAGGATCTCCTGGAAAATGGCGGATCGGGATGCGCCAGCTCAGGCCGTCCCGCGTGCGTGAGACTCGCAGCCGACGCCCGACTCGCCTGGAGTCCGCTCAGCAACTGGCGCCCCTCGAGCGACTCGACACGAAGATCCGGGCGTCGCCGACGCGTATTATGATTCATCGCGGTTGTCCTCTTGAGTATTGTATTTGATGGTCACGATGCGCGTCTGGCAACGGCATCATCCCGAGGGCGCAAGTACTGCCGTCGCTGGTGTTCTTCCCAATCCCGCCGCCAGACTTCAGCCACTGTCGTTCATAAAAGGCAGGCTGCTGTCGATTGACGAATCCTGTTCCGACATCTCGTCGATTCTACCGGATGAGAGTCCAAGCATAGAATAGGGACCTAGCATTGCGCTGGATTGGAATTGATGAGGCTGGGTATGGCCCGAACATTGGCCCGCTGGTGATGACCGCAGTTGTGGCCGAGGCACAGGCACCATCGGGGCTCGAAGGGGCCACGCATCGCCCGGATCTCTGGAAGGATCTGGAGGGCCGCGTGGATCGAGCTGCGGGCAATCCGGCGTGTCTCTGGGTGGACGATTCCAAGGCAATCCTGCGCGGCGGCAAGGGACGTAAACAGCTCGAGATGGCCTGCATTGCGGCCGTGCATTCGGCTGGCGGGGCTATACCGGCCAGCCTTGCGGGCCTTCTCTCGGCAATCGGGGCCGGCTCGCCCGACGACGCCGAGGTCTCCCCGTGGCTCGAATCCGAGGATCTGGAGTCACGATGGCCCTGGACGACACCCCTGCGCAGGTTGAGGAACGGCTGGCCGATCGCCCGCTCGAGCCGGCCGGGCGGAGATGGCGAATCACGTCGATCGAGACGGTCATCGTCGGACCGGCGCGGTTCAATGCGGAGCTCCTGGCGACCGGCTCGAAGGCCGACGTCCATTTCGCGGCCTTCGCGCCGGCTGGTCGTCCGTGCCTGGGACCGGGCGAGCGACGGGCGGACGACGTTCGTGACGGGCGACAAGCACGGCGGCCGGCACTATTACCTGGAGCCGCTCAGCCGGACGTTCCCCGACGCCTGGATCGACCGAGGTCCGGAACGGCCCGAGTCGAGCCGATACACGTCCGTTACGGTCCGCGACTCATGGAACTGACGCTCGGCCTCGGGCCGACCGGGAAGACGGGCTCGTCGCCCTGGCGTCGATCGTCAGCAAGGCGGTCCGCGAGCTGTGGATGGACGGATTCAATGCCTACTGGTGCGCCGGGTCCCCGGGCTTCGTCCCACGGCGGGCTACCCGCTCGACGCGCGGCGGTTCCGCCTGGCGATCGAGGAGGCGGCGCTCGCCGCGGGCCTGAATCCCGATCGCTGGTGGCGGCTCAGGTGAACGGTCGGACGTCCGGCCGAGCGGTGGTGCGGCATGGCGACCGTGGCGGGGCCGAGCGCGAGGCGTGCTCAGCGCTCGCGATAGACGATCCGCCCCTTGGTCAGGTCGTACGGCGTGATCTCGACGGTCACCCGGTCGCCTGGCACGATCCGGATGAAGTTCTTGCGCATCTTGCCGGCGATGTGGGCGAGGATGCGGTGGCCATTTTCCAGCTCGACCATGAACTGGGTATTGGGGAGCGCCTCCACAATGCGCCCCTCGGTGCGGATCGGTTCCTCTTTGGGCACGCGGTTCTCCTGGAAGGACCCGAGACGGCCGGCCGCGGGTCCGGTGGATCACGGTTTGTCGGCCTCGGACCCGAGTGATCCCGAAGACGTCCCCGCGGCCCGGGGTCGGGAGGGCAGGGGTGGTGTTCGGGCGACCGGTAGGGACGGATCGCGGCGCGCGGGATCTTCCGGCGGGCGACATCCCCAAGATAATCGATCGCTAACGGAATTGAACAGCGATCGGCCGAAAGAATCAACCCAGGAACGGGGGCAGGATTCCTTGCACTCGCATCCGCACGCGGTAGACCGCGTCAACGGCCGTCAGGGCCAGGCCGCGGGCGTCGCGATCGCACCAGGCCAGGTTCGCCGGGCGCGCGGGCACGGCGATGATGCCGAGCAGCCGGCCGTCGGGCTCGTAAACCCAGACGCCCTGGGCAACGGCCGCATAGACCCGTCCGTCGCGATCGACCTTGATGCCGTCGGGGCCGCCCGGCGCTGTCGGGGTCCATCCGGGCGAAGAGGCGTCCCGAGCCGACCCGGAGGGTGCCGGCCGGCTCGACGTCGAACGCCCGGACGTGATAGCGGGCCGTGTCGCAGATGTAGAGCGTCCGCTCGTCGGGCGAGAAAGCCAGGCCGTTGGGCTTCTCGAAGTCGTCCAGCAGGAGCTGCGGCATCGGGCTCCCCCCACCCGCTTCGCCCGGGCCGGAGGTCGAGCGAGTAGACCCCCTGGAAATGGAGCTCGCGCTCGGCCGGCTTGACGCCATAGGGCGGGTCGGTGAAGTAGGCGATACCGTCGGACCGGCAGACGATGTCGTTGGGGCTGTTCAGCCGCTTCCCGGACCAGGTTTCGGCGAGGGTCTCCACGCCGTACCGTCGCGATTCATCCGCGAGACCCGACGTCCGTTCTGCTCGCAGAAGATGATGCGGCCGTCCGGTCCGAAGGTCTGGCCGTTGGCCGCCCGGGTGTTGTCGCGAAGGAGATGGACCGAGCGATCGTTGCCAGCCGATAGGTCCGCTCGGCCTTCTGGTCCTGGAAGAGCAGCGAGTCGTCGGGGCACCACAGCGGGCCCTCGGTGAACTCGAATCCACGGGCCAGGCACTCGACCTCGGGTCCCTCGACCAGGCCGGAAAGTCCCGCGTCTCTCGAGGATCTCGACCATGGATCGGGCCTCCCGTCGATGCCTCGTGCCGACTCGCCGACCTGCCGTGGCAGTGATGAGTGTGCTCCCGGCACCGGACTTGGTTTACAATAATCCTCGCGTGGTCCGGCGTCGCGGGCAAGGAGACTGCCAGCGGCCCTCCGGCCGCGACGGTCGTGCCTCGATCGGGGAGCAGGCGCCGTCCGATGCGGGACGCGTGCGATCGCCGCTCCGGCATGCCCTAACCCGGCCGCGGCGGCCACGATGTCTCAGAGAGAATCCGTCCGTCCAGTCTCTGCTTTCGGTAGGAGCGCCGCCGATGTCTTCGGAGTCGGAATCGCCCGATGCGCAGAAGGCCAAGACCTTCTTCCAGTACGGCAACGACGCCACGATGAAGTGGAACCTCGACTACGCGATCGCCATGTACCGGCAGGCCTGCAAGGCCGGTGCCCGATAACATGATGTACCGCCAGTCGCTGCGGGGCGTCGAGCGGAAGAAGTTCGCAGAACGACCCGAAGAAGGTCGGGATGCTGGTCGGCATGAGGAACCAGACGATCCTGATGCAGGCCAAGTCGGCGCGCGGCAAGGGGAAGCATCAGGAGGCGCTGGAGCTCTGCGAGGACGCCTTCGCCAATAACCCCTGGGACGTCGGGGCGGCGCGGATGGCGGCGGAGGCGGCCGAAGGGATGGGGCTCGGGCGACCTGGCCGCAGTGGCTGCTCGACTCGGTCCAGGAGATGGCGGCCAAGGGGAAGGACGCCGATTTCTTCAAGTTCGCCGCCGCTGATCTACGAGGCGAATGAGAGCTGGGCCAAGGCCATCGCCTGCTGGGAGAGGGTCAAGAAGTTCAGCCCCAACGACCCGGACGCCAACCGCAAGATCAACGCCCTCTCCGCGGCCTCGACGATCAAGCGGGCGAGGCCTCGACGATGCGCTCGATCACCAGCGCCCAGGCCAAGCCCGCCGAGGACGCCGCCGAGGCGATGCAGGCCAGGCTCGACAAGCTCAAGCAGGAGCAGCTCACGCCCGAGCAGCGCCTGATCAAGGAGATCGTGGCCGACCCGTCCGCGACTCACGCCTATGTCGAACTGGCCGAACTGTATCGCCGGCGCGGCGAGCTCGACAAGGCCGAGAAGGTGCTGGCGAAGGGGATCAAGGCGAACCCCGGCGACCATGGACTGATGCAGATCCTCGAGGACACCCAGATCGCGCGGCTGAAGCGGGCCATCACCCAGCAGAAGCAGCGGGTGCAGGAGCGTCCCGAGGAGACCGCCGCGCAGGTCAAGCTCGACGAGCTGTCCCAGATGCTCGACAAGTACGAGATCCAGGCGTTCCGCCGCCGGGTCAAGCTCCACCCCGAGGACGCGAAGCTGCATCACGATCTGGGCGTTATCCTGGCCCGCACCGGCGCCCACGACGAGGCCATCCCCGAGTTCCAGCTCGCAGCCCGCCTGGGGACGGTCCCGGCGGTCAAGATCCAGGCCCTGCTCCAGATGGGAATGAGCTTCGAGGCCAACGGCGCTCCCAAGCTGGCCGAGCGCAACTACAAGGAGGGCATCAAGTTGCTCGAGCCCGAGGACAAGGACAATCTGCTCGCCCTGCACTACCGCCTCGGCCGGGTCGCCGAGACCCTGGGCAACCGAGAAGCCGCCGAGGAGCATTACAACGAGGTGGCCGCCGTCGAGTACACGTATCTCGACGTCGCCGAGCGGCTGCGTCGCTTGATCTGAGGCGGCGACTCGTGGTAGAGTCGATCGGGTGATTGCCGCCCGGCCAAGAGCCCGGGCGGACCGGGACCGACCAAACTCCTACGGTCCCTGGCCGTATTATCTCATATGTCCGTTGTGCTCGGGGGCCCTTGCCCCCGATTGTCGTCTAGTGTGGATTTTCAGATTCCGGCCCCGCGGCCGGATCGGCCCCGAAGCGATCGAAACATGCCAAATTCACCATCCGCGTCGAAGCGCATGCGGCAGAGCGTCAAGCGCCGCATGCACAACCGGATCACCAAGAAGGTCATCAAGACGCTGTCATGAAGCGTACGCTGGAATCGGTCGCGGCGAACGACCTCGACAAGGCGGCGACCGACTTCCGGCTGGCGACGGCCAAGATCGACAAGGCCGGCGCCCGTCGCGTCCTCCACCCCAACACCGCGGCCCGGCGCAAGAGCCGGCTGGCCCGAGCCTATGCGGCCGCAGTGGGCAAGGCCCGTCAGGCGGAAGCCCCCCAGTCCTGAGCGTCTCGCCGGTCATTCGCAGGCACGACCAGATTCCACCGGCGATCGCGTACCGATGTTCCGAGCGGGGGACCGACCTTTGGACGGGACGACGGAGCGGGATCGCCATGAACACCCTCGAGGAAGCCCTGCCCTTCATTCGGTCGGCGGCACCCGCCGCCGATCCGGACAAATCTCCTCGCATCTCTCTTGAAATGATGAGCCATTCGGCGCGATGGTCGCGGCGCTGCTGGCCCGGCAGGTGGGCCCGCCGGTGGCTCAATCGATCGTTGAGGGCCTGCGGCGAGCGGGGCTGCTCAGCCCGGTCCAGCTGGACCTGACCGCGGCCCCCGAGATTCAGGACGCGCTGCGCGGCAAGGTCCGCTCGATTCTCGATCAGACACTCGGTCCCGCCCGGCAACTGGCACGCTTGATCGTCGAGCGCTATGACGGGCAAGCGGGGACCTGGCTGCCCGGATCGTTCGACCGACGACCTGCGAACGAGCTGGCGGCCGTCCGGGGCGTCGGCCCGACCGGCGCCGATGCGATCCTGCTCCTGCGTTGAACCGTCCGTCGTACGCCGTGGACCGCGGCACCTATCGCATCCTGGTGCGCCACGGCTGGCTGGACACCTCGGCGAGGTAGGACGAGGCTCGGGACTGCATGGTGCACCTGGCCGATGGAGACCCGGGCCTGCTGCTCCGGATCTCCGAAGGCATGGACCAGCTGGCGGCTCGATATTGCCGGGCCTCCGGCGCCTCGTTGCGACGCCTGTCCCCTCCGGCCTTACTTGCCCGAAGGCGGTCCGCTCGGGGCCGGTGACGAATGACCCGTTGCGGCGGGATCACGGTTTGCAGTGCCAACGAGGACGGACACCAATGGCCGACTACCATCTCGAAGGGCCCAAGCCGGCCCGGATCTATGAGGTGATCCTGCCGAAGAAGCTCGGCTATTTCGGCAAGATCCAGGAGGTGCTGGAAGACCTGTTCAACGAGCAGGCGATCCGCAACATCCCGTTCGTCCAGCAGTCGATCGACCGACAGCATCGGCAAGATGGATCGTTCGACGAGGAGGGCTGGATCAGGACTCTCTGCCATGCCTCGCGCGGTTACTCGATCTACGAGATGGACGGCCGCTATCTCTCTCCCCCGGGTCCGGTCAACGAACGCGTGCTGGTCATCCGGTTCATCTTCCACAATCCGCCCGATCGGCCGGCGATCCCCGCACCGACTTCCTCGCGGCGTCACTGGAGGTGGTCAACCACCTCGTGGCCCAGCGATTCGCCCACGAGCTGGGGGTGGAGGAAGAGATCTGGTTCGTGGAATACCACTCGCCGCGGCTGGCGATCTGGCGGCGCGAGCCTACCGACCCTTCTGGCTCGTGAGAACCTCGCGGAATTCGGCTTGCCCATCGGAATGGCTCGTCCTCGATCACGATATCGTGATCTACACTCAAGATAAGCGACGATGCAGGCCCTCGAATTTGTTCACGGTCCTCCGCAGGGAGGTCGGCCGAACTCGTAGCCTGTCCATCGCGGAGCATTGGAGCCTGCCATCCCCGGCTTCGAGAACACAATCGAGAGGAATCCGACGATGTATTCTCTCCCCGTCGTGCTGGTCGGGGTGGAAACCAATCATCTTCCCGTCGTGCGTCGCGAGCTCACCCACCTCGGTGCGGACGTGGAATGCGAGCTGGCCACGGTGGCGTCCGCGGCGGAATGCCTGCGCCGCACGCGGACGCAACTGCGACTGGTAATCGTCCAGGTTGGCCCACAGTGCGAAATACCCGATATGGAACGGCTTGGCGACGAATTCAGCACCTGGCCGGTGCTGGCCCTCGTTCCGGATGTCTCGACAGGTCGGGAAGTTCTCGAAGTCAACCGGGCTGGGGCGTGCCAGGTCGTCGGACTGCCGCTGGTGCGCGCCGACTTCCACCGGGCGTTGAATCTCATCGGGGCGCAGTTTGGCCGGGGGCTACTCGATCGCCATGTCTTCGCGGTAGCGGGCGCGGTCGGCGGCAGCGGGACGTCGACGATCGCCATCAACCTGGCTCACGAGGTCGCCCTGAAGTTCCGACGCGCCGCGATCCTGGCGGAGCTCTCGCTGCAGGCCGGCGCCCTGACCTCGCACCTCGATCTCCGCCCGCGGGCGACCCTCGCCGACCTGCTCCGCCAGATCCACCGGGTGGACGACATGCTGGTCGAGAAGAGCCTCGTGCCGGTCTGCGACGGGTTGAAGGTGCTGGTCGGTGCGCCGGAAGTCGTCCCGATCCACGGTGTCGAGCCCGCGCACCTGGCACGGATCATCGCATGCTTCCGGAAGCTCGCCGATGTGACCGTTCTCGACATCCCGGACATGTTCCACGGACTCGGCCCGACTGCCCTCGACGGTGCGGACCGCGTGGTGCTCGTGGGAGTTCAGAATCTTCCCTCGATCCGCTCGATGAAGCTCTTCTGCGAGCACGTCCCCGAGGAGCGGCTCAACCACTCCGTCTGGGTAGTCATCAACCGCTATGATCCCCATCTCAAGGGGTTCACCGTCGCCGAAGTCCGTGAGTTGCTGGGGTTGCCGAATGTCGTGACCGTCGCCAACGATTTCCGGGCGGTCAACACGGCCCTCAATCACGGCAAGCCGTTGCGGCAGGTCGCGCCGACGACGCCAATCTTCCGCGATCTCGACTCGTTGATCCAGGGGCTGCTGGGGCTGGAGCCGCAGAAGGTCCAGGGGCCGCATCGGATGTTCGGTCGGATGCTCGGCGCACTCGGACGATGAGGAGCCGGCTCTTGAGCCGGGAAGTGCCCGACCGGGCCGGTCGTGGGCGGCTCGGACGCTTGACGACCGGGGGTGAGCCCGTAGACTGGAACCGGGGATATCGGAAGGTTCCCCCGGCACGCGGTCGGCCAATCCCGCCTGCCGTCGCATGGTCCGTCCCGCTCGCCACGAGTACGAAGCATATGCACGCCATGCCGGTGATGCTGGGCGTCCTGGCGATCCTCGCCGTCGCCTATCGGTATTATAGCGCCTTCCTTACAGCCCGGGTTGCTGCGCTCGACGACTCTCGGGTGACGCCCGCACACCAGTTCAACGACGGCCAGAACTTCGAGCCGACGAATCGCTGGGTGCTGTTCGGCCACCATTTCGCGGCGATCTCGGGGGCCGGCCCGCTGATCGGTCCCGTGCTGGCGATCCAGTTCGGCTACATGCCGGGATTGATATGGCTGGTGGTGGGCGTCTGCCTGGCCGGTGCCGTCCAGGACATGATGGTGCTGGCTGCGTCGACCCGACGCGGGGGCCTGAGCCTCGCCGGGCTCGCCCGCAGCGAGATCGGTCGGCCGGCCGGGATCGCGGCGGCCGTAGCCATCCTTTATATCGTCATCATTGCACTGGCCGGGCTGGGGATCGTGGTCGTGAAGGCGTTGGGGGGCGAGCAGGTGCCGATGCAGGCCGGCACGATGGTCGTTTATCCGAACGACCCCAACCTGAAGCTCGAATACGAGATGAGTGCAGGCGGCCCGCTCGTCTACAAGATCCCCGCCGGCACGACGTACCGCTTTGGTGAAGGTCTGCGCCAGTCGATCGTTTTCCGCGAGTCGTTCAAGCTGGCCGTGCCGTTTGGCTCGCGGATGAAGCTGGACCGCGAGCGCGGCGGTATGGTCCTGCCCGAGAAGGCCAGCCGACTGGTGCCAGGCAGTTCGTGGGGAACGTTCACCATCGCAGCGACGATCCCGATCGCGCTGTTCGTCGGCCTCTACATGTACCGGTTTCGTCGCGGGCGAATCCTGGAGGCGTCGCTGATCGGTGCGGCCATGGTCCTCGCCGCGACGGTCGCCGGCGCCTGGATCAAGGGCTCGCGGTACGAGCCCTATTTCTCCCTGTCGCGCGACATGACGGTCTTCGCCCTCGCCGGCTACGGGTTCGTCGCGGCCGTGCTGCCCGTCTGGATGCTGCTCTTACCGCGAGACTACCTCTCGACGTTCCTGAAGATTGGGACCGTCATTCTGCTCGTCGTGGGAGTCGTGCTGGTCAACCCCAAGCTCGAGGCGCCGGCGATCAACTCGCATTTCGCCGCCGGCGGCGGGCCGAATCTGGACGGACCGATTTTTCCTTACGTCTTCATATGTATAATGTGCGGCGCGATCTCGGGATTCCACGCGTTGGTGTCGTCGGGCACGACTCCCAAGATGGTGGACAAGGAACGGGACGTCCGGATGATCGGCTACGGGGCGATGCTGATGGAGGGCCTGGTCGGCGTGGTGGCCCTGATCGCCGCCGCCGCGCTGCCGAACTCGATGTACTATGACATCAACATCGACCTGGGGCGTCGGCCCCAGTTCCTCGCGGACCATCCCGACTTCGCGCAGTTCCTCAAGGCGTCGGAGGCCGACCCGCATGGCGAGGCCGCCGCGCATGGCCCCGGCGGCGAGCCGATCAGTCGGCTGGCTGCGATGGAGGAGGACGTGCAGGAGTCGCTGCACGGCCGGACCGGCGGCGCCGTCACTCTGGCCGTGGGCATGGCCCGGATCTTCACCGACGCGATCCCGGGAATGAGGTGGCTGATCGCATACTGGTATCACTTCGCGATCATGTTCGAGGCGCTGTTCATCCTGACGACGATCGACGCCGGCACGCGGATCGCGCGGTTCCTCGTGCAGGAGTTCCTGGGCAAGCTCTGGAAGCCGCTGGGCAACCTCAACGACCCGCCGGCCTCGATGCTGGCGACTGGGCTGGTGGTATTCGGTTGGGGCTATTTCATCTACACGGGCAGCGTGGACACGATCTGGCCGATGTTCGGCATGGCCAACCAGCTCCTGGCGGTGATCGCCCTGGCGGTCGTGACAACCTGGCTGGTCAACTCGGGCCGCGGCCGTTATGCACCGGTGACGCTGCTGCCCATGCTGTTCGTGGCCACGACCACCTCGACGGCCGCCTTCCGCGAGATCACCGGCCGGTTCTGGAAGATGGCCCATGGACCCGCGGTGGTCCGCGGCTGGCTCAACATCGGCCTGACCGCGATGGTCGTCACTTGCGTGGTGGTGATCCTGTCGTCGGCCGTCTTCCGATGGTTCTCGCCGATCCATGCGACCAAACCTCCGGCCGATCCGGACTCGACGGCCTGACGTAAGGCATGCGACGGATCCCCGCTTCCACCTGGCTGTTTTCTGCCACCTGATTCTCCAGGCCGCGGTTTCGCTGCGCAATTTCCTTCATTTCGGGCTTGCGACACGACCTTCCTTGACCGGATATTCTGTACAGAATAAACTTCTGTCCATGTGGTCGCGGGTGCGGATCCGAGCTATTGGGCATCTCGACGCCGATTCCTTCTACGTGTCGGCGGAGCGGGTACGCGACGAGTTCCTGCGCGACAAGCCGGTGGGAGTGCTGGGCAACCAGGGGGCGTGCGTGATCGCCAAGAGCTACGAGATGAAGGCGGCCGGGGTCGCGACCGGGATGCCGATCTGGGACGCGCTGGTGAAATGCCCGGGGGGGATTTACGTCAAGCGGGACTTCCGCTGGTACGAAGTCCTGAGCCGGCTGATGCTGGGGGTGGTGCGCGAGTGGGCGCCTCGGGTGGAGTATTACTCGATCGACGAATTCTTCTTCGCCGCCGAGCCGCGGTGTGGCCAGTCGTACGAGGAGCTGGCGATCTCGATCCGTGACGCGATCGACAAGCGGCTGGGCGTGCCGGTGACCGTGGGCATCGCGCGGACGCGGACGCTGGCCAAACTGATCTCGGACGCGGCCAAGCCGTTCGGCGCGATGGCAGTGATGGAACGCGAGGCCGAGGAATCGCTGCTGGCCAACCGGCCTGTCACCGAGATCACCGGGATCGCCGGCCGTCGCGCTGCGCGGCTCTTACCCTGGGGCATCACGACCTGCCTCGACCTGGCGCAGGCCGACCGGCGGCTGGTCCGGTCGCAGCTGACGGCCGCGGGCGAGACCCTGTGGTGGGAGCTCAACGCGGCGAGGCGGTCCAGCCGATCCACGTCCGCCGCCCGTCGCACAAGGCCCTGTCGCGCGGCGGCAGCTTCGGCGATTCGACACCCGAGCCGGTCGTCCTGTACGCCTGGCTGATCCGCAATCTCGAGCGGCTGATCGAGGAGCTGGAGTATCACCGCGTGGCCGCCGGCCGGCTCACCGTGTGCCTCGTCTACAAGAACGGCCAATCGGGCGTGGGCCAGTCCACGCTGGCGGTCCCCAGCGATCGGTTCGACGTGCTGCTCGAGGCCGCTCGGCCGTGCCTCCGCACGGCGTGGATTCCTCGAACCCCGGCAACCCACATGCACCTCGTCGCCGAGGATCTCACCGCCCGGGGCGATTGTCCGCTGTCGCTGTTCGACTCGCCCGAGCGGCGGCGTCGCGCCGAGGCCGTCGCCCGCGTCAAGCGCGAGATCAACGCCCGCCACGGCCGCTTCGTCCTTCGCAGCGCCGCCACTCTGCCGCTGACCGGAATCTATCATGACGCGGCCAATAAATACGATATCTGTGATATTCGAGGAAAAGTGTGTTTTTGATCGTGGAATACTTCAGATGCCCGAACGGTTGGATCGCGCACGCTGTGGGCGATCCCGCCGATACGAGCCCGACGCGCCAGCGAGTGGATCCCAGGGCCGACCAGGCCATCCACTCGCTGGCGCGTCGGGCTCGTTTTACAGATCGTTGGCCCACTCTTCGGCCTCGACCATGGCCGCTTGCATCCGTCGCTCGACTTCCAGCCGGCAGGCTTCGAGGGTGTCGCGGTCGGCGTCCGGTGGGACGACGACGGCCGGAGGCACCACGCAGGCGGCCGGGCTGAACGGGCGCGGGACGCAAAAGCGATCCCAGCTCTTCGCCCGCCAGTTCCGCTTGAAGGCCATCCCGGCGCCGACGATTGGAAAACCCGTACGACTGGAGAGATAGGCCACTCCCTGATGCACCGATCGCCGCGGTCCCCGCGGACCGTCGGGCGTCACGCAGAGGTGGCCCTGGTCGACCCGGGTCGTCATCTCCCGCAACGCCCGCGAGCCGCCTCGCGTCGTCGAGCCACGGATCACGCTGAACCCCAGCCGAGCCACGACCTGCGTGATCAGCTCGCCGTCGCGGTGGTCGCTGATCAGGATGTGCATCTCGGGCCAGTTCCAGTAATAGGCCGGGAATAACATCACCTCGTGGAAGAACGCATAGATGTAGCGCTGGCCGGTCTCTCGGGCGATCTCGGGGGCGACGATCGGATCCTGGTAGCGGAAGTGGAAGTGAAGGGTCTGGCCGAGCCGGCGGATCACGGCGGCACCCGTGCTGCCCACCGCCCGGACCAGCAGGGGATGCTGGATCTTCATGCGACGTGAGTCCTTCCGTGTGACGGCGCGGGGAATCCTTTCCGCGGCCCATGGGCGGGCAAGGCCGATTCAACGAGCCTCGGCGGCGCAGAATGTATGCGAAAGTCGGGGCTGTTGCCAGGCCAGAGCAGCCGTAAGGACCGCGATCGATCAGGGAGCGTCGGCGCGACGGCCGATTGCGCGGCGGCGGGACCGAGGGATTTTCGTCGTGACCGGCCTCGAGCCGGGTCCGGCGGTCGGCCGGCACGCGAGCCGGCTTCTTCGCCGGGCGGCGTGGGGCCTGAGGGCGGTGCTCGGCGAGACTCTGGAACAGCCGCGGTACGACGTCGTCGAGGGTGTCGACCAACTGGAGCGAGAGGTCGGCCTTGACCTCGGCGGGGATCTCGACTAGGTCCTTCTCGTTGTGGCGGGGGATCAGGACGCTCTTGATCCCGGCGCGGCGGGCGGCCAGGATCTTCTCGCGGACGCCGCCGACGGGCAGGACGCGGCCGGTCAGGGTGAGCTCGCCGGTCATCGCCAGGTCGGGCTGGATGGCCCTTCCGCGGAAGAGACTGATGAGCGCGGCGGCGATCGCCACTCCGGCCGACGGGCCATCCTTCGGGACCGCGCCGGCCGGAACGTGGATGTGAAGATCCGTTTTGTGGAACCGGGTGGTGTCGACCTCCAGCTCCTTGGCATGGCTACGGAGATAGCTGAGTGCCGCCTGGGCGCTCTCGCGCATCGACTCGCCCAGCAGACCGGTGAGGGTTAGCTGGCCCTTGCCGGGCATCCCGCTGGCCTCGATGAAGAGGATCTCGCCGCCGGTGGGCGTCCAGGCGAGCCCGGTGGCCACGCCGGCCACGCCGGTCCGATCGGCCAGCTCGCGGAAGAAGCGAGAGGGGCCGAGCAGGTCGGCGACCCGCTTGGGGTCGATGGTCGCAGGGGTGCGCTGACCCTCGGCGCGGCGGCGGGCGACCTTGCGGCAGATCGCGGCGATCTCGCGCTCGAGGTTGCGCAGGCCCGCCTCGCGCGTGTAGTCTGCGATGATCCGCCGGATGGCCGCGTCGGTGATATTCAGGTCCTGGGTGGTCAGGCCGTGCTGGTCGAGCTGCTTGGGGATGATGTACTTCTGCGCGATGTGCGTCTTCTCCTCCTCGCTGTAGCCGGGGAGCTGGAGGACCTCCAGCCGGTCGAGCAGCGGCGAGGGGATCGTCTCGAGTCATGTTGGCCGTCGCGATGAACATCACCTTCGACAGGTCGAAGTCGACATCGAGGTAATGGTCGCGGAAGGTCGAGTTCTGCTCGGGGTCGAGGACCTCGAGCAGGGCCGCCGAGGGATCGCCGCGGAAGTCGGCGCCGAGCTTGTCGACCTCGTCGAGCATGAAGACAGGATTGTTGGTGCCGGCCTTGCGGAGGCCCTGGATGATCCGGCCGGGCAGCGCGGCGACGTAGGTGCGGCGATGGCCGCGGATCTCGGCCTCGTCGTGCACGCCGCCCAGGCTGACGCGGACGAACTCGCGACCCAGGGCGCGGGCGATGCTCTTGCCCAGCGAGGTCTTGCCGGTGCCCGGCGGGCCGGCCAGGCACAGGATCGGGCCCTTCATGTCCTTCTTGAGCTTGCGGACGGCCAGGTACTCGAGGATCCGCTCCTTGACCTTCTCGAGGTCGTAGTGGTCGGAGTCGAGGACCTTGCGGGCGCCGGCGGATGTCGAGCCGGTCGCGGCTGGCCTTGCTCCAGGGCAGGATCGCCAGCCAGTCGAGGTAGGTGCGGACGATCGAGTACTCGGCCGAGCTGGGGTGCATGCCGGCTCAGCCGGTCGAGCTCGCGCTCGGCCTCGCTCGAGCACCTCCGGCGGCGGCTCGGCCTTCTTGATCCGCTCCCACAGCTCGGTGATCTCGGGATTGTCGCCCTCGCTCTCGCCCAGCTCTTCCTGGATCGCCTTGAGCTGCTGGCGGAGGAAATGGTCGCGCTGGGCCTTGGAGAGCTCGCTGCCGACCTGCTCCTGGATCTTGGTCGAGAGCTCGAGTACCGCAAGCTGCCGCGACAGGTACTGGCCCAGCCGCTCGAGCCGAGTGCGGACGTTGATCTCGCCCAGCAGGGCCTGCTTCTCCTCGATCGTGAACGGCAGGCTCGAGGCCAGCAGGTCGGCAAGCCGTCCCGGCTCGCGGGTGTTGATCGCGGCGACCTGGAGCTCCTCGGGGATCTGCTGACTCTGGTCCACCATCCGCTGGAAGAAGCGGTTGACGTGGTGCACCAGGGCATCGAGCTCGACGCCTTCCTCGACAACCTCCTCGTACGGCTCGACCTCGCCGATAAGGTAGGGCTCGGTCTGCACGACGCTCAGCAGCCGGGCGCGGTACTGCCCCTGGCAGACGATCCGTGTCGAGCCGTCGGGGAACTTGAGCATCTTGAGGACCAGCCCGACGCAGACCGTGGGGAGCAGGTCATCCATGCCCGGCGAGTCGGTCTCGGGATGCAACTGGCTGACGAGCGCGACCATCCGCTCGCCGATCATCGCGTCGTCGATCAGCCGGATGCCGCTCGGCCGATTAATCACGAGCGGGACGACGGTCTGGGGGAAGACCACGTCCGAGCGCAACGGCAGCAAGGGCAAACGGCAGATACCCATCGGCTGCCCGTCGAATCTCCTCGCCCAGCACGATGATCTGCCCGGCGTCCGAACCCCCCCGGCCCACGGAACCGCCATCGCGGCCGGCCTGCGGTCCATGGGCGCCCGCTCGGATTCTTCGTTCGCCTGCGTCGTGATTTCATGAGCGGCTTTTCTGATATGTTTCCAGGATGGGCCCAGCCAGGCTTCGCGAACGCAGTCAGGCGACCCGGGCGGTGCGGACCGTACATGATTAGTGGATCATCGCTCGGAAGGAAAGGGGGCGCCTGCCCCGCCGCCCCAAAAAGATCGCGGCGGATGATGGGATGCTCGCAGTCCGACCGTCGCAATCTCAATCCTAGGTCACGCGACTGAGTTTCACAACCCATGGTCTCAACACGGCGAGCATGGGAACATTGCGGAGCACCGACGCTCCGCTCGTGCCGTAGGTGAAGCGGTTATTTTTGCCACAGATCCTCGTCATAGACACCCATGACCTGGGCCCGGTGGATCATGTCAAGCATCTGGTAATTGATCAGGAAGAAGTAGGCAAAGATGAGGGCGTTGTAGAGGGCCTGGGTACGAGTGTAGACGAAGATGGCGAGCACTCCGGAGCAAACGAGCGAGATCGTATGCGTCCAGCGACGGCCGTTATAAGGGTTGAGCTCGGTGATGACGGTCTCGGTGAGCTGGCCACCGTCGAGCGGCCAGATTGGTAGAAGGTTGATCAGGCCCCAGCAGAGGTTGATCTGAATCAAGAACCAGTAGATGTCGCCCGCAAAGCGCGGCGACACGTCGGCGCTGCGGTTGACCGCCATGATGAGGCCCAGCTTCTCGAAAGCGCCGCGGATTACATGATAATCCGGCTGCATCCAGAGTACCGCCTTGGCCATCTGAATGTGCTCGGCAATTGTGAGCCCATAGGCGGCGGAGAATCCGAGCATGACCAGCAGGCAGAAAACGAAGCCGGCGCCGGGTCCCCAGATCAGGACGGCCAGCCGCTGCCACGGCGTATGGCGGACGTTCGGATACTTGCAGAGCCCGCCGAATCCGTGGAGGACAATCGACGGCGAAGTGCCGAACGCGCGGGCGGTCAGGCCGTGACCGTATTCATGGACCACGATCGAGACGAACACGCAAGCCACCCAGATCGCCACGAGCGGGAGGTTCTCCGGCTTCCAGCCGAGCATGGCCGAGATCACCCAGAAGAACGGGTGGACGCGCACCGGGATACCCAGCAGGCGAAAGCGCAGGTCATAGGGTGTCTCGTTCGCTCCGAACATCGGTCACCTCGATCGGCTGGCAGCCGGGCGTTTCCTCACTGCAACTTATTGTAGGACCGCGGCCCCGGGCAAGCAAAGGCGCATCCCCTCGGCGGCGACCAGCGTTGGATAACTTCAGATCAAGGCGAGCCTGCCGATTGGACGCCGGACTCGACCAGCGGCTCCTTGAGAGGCGTGGTGATCAGGCGGGCGCCTCGGTCGAACGTGAAGTACGACCAAGCCCACTGCACCATCACGATGAACCGGTTACGGAATCCGATCAAGAACAGAATGTGGACGAAGAGCCATAGGAGCCAGGCTAGGTAGCCCGAGGTCTTAAAGCGGCCGATCTGACCCACGGCGGCTCCGCGGCCGATCGTGGCGAGCATCCCCTTGTCGACGTAGTGGAACGCCTGACGAGGCCGGCCGTCGAGTGCCGCGGCAACGTTCCTCGCCGCGCACTGGCCTTGCTGGATCGCGGCTGGCGCGACTCCCGGCACGAGCGAACCATCCTGCTCGATGTGTGCCAGGTCGCCGATGACATAAACCTCGTCGTGGCCGGGGAGCGTGAGCTCGGGCGTCACGGCGACCCTGCCGGCCCGATCGAGGGAGGCACCGAGCGTCTTCGCGAGCGGCGACGCGGCAACCCCCGCCGCCCAGAGGACCGTGCGCGCGTGGACGCGCTCGGCTCCGGTCCGCACCCCGTCGCTGTCGATCCCCGTGACCTGCACTCCGGTCCAGACCGACACGCCCAGCCGCTCGAGCTGGGCCCGCGCGGCCTGCGACAGATCCTCAGTGTAGGCGGACAGCACGCGTGGGCCCGCCTCAATCAGCATCACGCGGGCCGAGGCGGTGTTGATCCGGCGGAAGTCGCGCGCCAGGGTCTGCCTTGTGACCTCGGCGAGGGTCCCGGCGAGCTCGACGCCGGTCGGGCCGGCGCCGACGATCACGAAGGTCATCCAGGCCCGCCGTCTCGCCTCGTCGGTCTCGCGCTCGGCGACCTCGAACGCCATTAGCACCCGCTGACGGATCTGGAGCGCGTCACCCAGGCTCTTCAACCCGGTCGAGTGCTCGGCCCACTCGTCGTGGCCGAAGTAGGCGTGGGTCGCGCCGGTCGCTACGATCAGGATGTCGTAATCCAGGTGGCCGTCGGCCAGGACGAGCCGCTTGGCGGCGACATCCACCCCGGTGGCCTCGGCCAGCATCACCGAGACGTTCTTCTGGCCGCGGAGGATCCTCCGGATCGGCGCCGCGATGTCGGCGGGGCTGAGCGCGGCAGTCGCAACCTGGTACAGCAGCGGCTGGAACAGGTGATGGTTGGAGCGATCGACGATCGTGATCCGCGCCGGCGTCCGACGCAGGCCGCGGGCGGCCGCGAGACCCGCGAACCCGCAGCCGACAATCACAATGTGTGGTGACTGGCCGCCCGCCATCCGCTTTCGTCCTCCCGACGGAATCTCCTCACGCGGCCTCGGCATCCGGTGCGCCGGGAGCCCGAATCATCGACGTGAGATGATACGACGTGCCCAGGAGTCTCGCAATGGGGTCGGGAGACCATGGCGATGCGCCGAATGGGATTCGGCTCAGGCCGGCAGGACTCGCTTGGCCCCCTTCGAGATGTCGAAGACCGTGCTGCCGACGAGCGTGTCGCCCGAGCCGCTGGTTACCCCGTATAAGACTGCGATCTGGCCGCCCTCGGGGAAGTTCGTCGAGTGGGTCAGGTTGAGCGTCACCGAGTCGCTCGCCGATGAGTAGTTGACCGTGAACTGGTTTAGCGGATGGATGACGTGTTCGATGGTCTTCTTGACCTTCTTGAGGCTCACGGTCGCCAGTTCATAATTCGCCGGGTCCGCCGCCGCTGCGCCGAGGTTCGCGCTGTAATCGAGCGTGAAGCCGGTCAGCACCGGCAGTCCGATCGGCTTGCCGTGCCTGTTGAGCTTGCGGCGAAAGACCGGCTGCTCGCCGACGATCGTTGCGGTACCGGCCGCCGGAGCCGAGACCGGCGCGGGGGTTGGTGTTGGCGTTGGCGTCGGCTGGGGAATCGGTGATGGTGTCGGTGGGGGCGTAGGTTGGGGTGAACTGGTCGCCCGAGGAAGGACGTTGATCGCGACGGACGTTTCCACGGTACGGAAATCCGTCGAGTCGGCGGGGGTGAAGGTCACGGTCAGCGTCTGATCGTCGCCGACCAGGAGCACGGCGCCGAGCGCCGGCGAGTAGGTCAGGACGCCCGGCAACGGCGTGCCGTCGAACGTCGCCTCCGCGTCAAGCTGAGCGCCGCCGAGGGGCGTACCGACGGTGATCGACTCGGGGACGGACCAGGTGAGAGTGGGCATCGCCGGGGTCACGGTGAGCGGCTCGCCCACGCTGTTCGCCGGATCATCGCCGGAGTAGGAGGCGGTGATCGTCCCGGTGCCGGCCGAGGCGGGAGTCGTGGTGAGCTGGGCCACCCCGTTGACCAGCGGCGCCGTGCCGAGAAGGACGCCGGCCTCGGAGAAGGTCACAGTCCCCGTCGGAAGACCTGAGCCGGGCGATGGGGGGCTCACGAGGGCGGTCAAGGTCACCGTCTCGCCGTAGACCGGCGCGGAGGGGCTCTCCTGGAATACGACCTGCGTCATACCGGTTTGGGTCACGCTTGACGTGACGGTGATCGTGGTCGTCGTCAGGCCGCCCGAGATTCCGCTATCACTCACGATCAGAGTGTAGCTCCCGGCCGGGTCAAGGGTGAGGCCTGAGAAAGTCGCGACGCCGTCGGTAACGGTCGCGGTCAGCGTCCCGCCCAGCGAGGCACCCGCGGGGGCCGTGCCGAGGCCGAGAATCACGGTATCGCCGGTCACGGGTTGACCATGGCTGTCCATCACCTGGACCGACAGCCCGAACGGCGAGCCGGCCGAGATGCTCGAGGGCGGTTGGTCCGAGATCGTCATGTGAGAGCCGAGATCGTAGGCGGCGAGGTCCGGGACGAGCAGGTTTGCGACGGGCGTTCCCCGGCCCGTCGCCAGGTCAAAGCCGGTGGTGGCCGCGTAGCCGTTGCTGCCGTAGATGATGTCGTGGTAGTCGGCCGCGGGAAGAGAGTAGAGGGCCGGCAGGGTCTGCGAGGAGCCGGTCAAGGGGCTTCCGCCCAGGAGCGCCCGGCCCTGGTCGGCGATCGCGATCAGCCCCGCCCAGATGGGCGACGCCGCGCTGGTACCGGCGTCGCCGAGCCAGCCGACCGCCGACGCCGAGACCGATGAGCCGCTGAGCGTGCTGGTGAAGACGTCATATTCCTGTGCGGCCCCGGAATCCATCGACACGTCGGGCAGGGCGCGGACGGCTCTGGGGTCCAGGCTCGCCGGCACGACACCGACCTGCCACGAGGGCTCGGTAGCAACCGAGCTCAGGCCGCCGCCTCCGCCGCCGTCGATGCCGCTCTGGCTTCCGGTGCCCCAGGCGACCTCGCCCGCCGAGCCGGTTCCCGGGTAGTCGCCGGCCGCGTCGATCACGAGCGACGTCCCGCCGACGGCGACCACATTGGGCGAGGCCGCGGGATAGTCGGCCGCGACCGTGCGGGTGCCGCTGGCGTAGATTCCCGAATCGCCCGCCGCGGCGAGGAAGGTGACACCCGGCGTGGTGAAATACGAGTCGAGCGACGTCTGGCTCAGGCCCGCGGCGTCCAGCGAGGACTCGTTAATGCCGTAGCTCAGCGTGACGACCGAAACGCCGGTCAGTTGAGAGGCTTGCTGCATCGCCAGCAATAGGTTCTGAAGCGAGGCCTTGTCGTTGTTCGGCTCGTACGCCGCGTTATACACGATGATCGACGCCCCCGGGGCGACCGCGTGCGCCCACTCGACGTCGAGCGATGCCTCGCCGACGATGCTCAGGTTCTGCGTCGTCACGCCGTTCTGGTCGACGACCTGGAAACTGGGCGGGTCGGGGATCCCGAAGTACCTGTCGAACGTCGACAGGTCGGCGCCGAGGGTCGGGTCTACGCCCTCCTCTACGATCGCGATCGTCTGGCCAGAGCCGTCGCCGGTGACGCTTGTACCCCCTGGACCGGCGAAGTGGATCTGATTGATGCCATATGCGCTGATGAGCTGCGAGGGACTGACCTGGCCGCTGAAGAGCGACAGCTCGCCGGCGACTGTATACGTATCCGAGGCCGTGTCGGTGAACGCGAGGTAGTTCGTCCCGGAGACGCTCTGGTAGGCAATGGCCGAAGGGATCGCGCCAGTATTGGGAGTGGGATCGGCGAGGAACGCCGTGAGTGAGCCGTTGATGTGCACGATCCCCTGGCCCCCGCCGTAGAGCGACGAATCCTTTACAGCCAGGAGGAAGTTGTCCTGCGAATCCACGGCGATGCCGCCGCTGTCGATATTGGGGACGCTCGAGAGCCCGATTGTCGGCAGGTAGGGCGTCGGGGTGCCGCCCGAGTCGTAGGCGATGCTGAACCCGACCGGGGCGTGGATCGCGGCGCTCGAGCCGGCGGGGATATACGGCATCGTCGCCAGCACGGTTCCCTTCGAATCGACCGCGACCCCGCCGGGCGAGGCCGAGAGCCCATCGCTGGCCGGCGAGGCGGCCAGCACCGTGGCAACGCCCGCCGAAGCCGAAGGGTGGGTTACCCGCATGACGAAGTCCCAACCGCTCGACTCGGCCGAGACGACCAACGAATCCTGATAGACGCCGAAATCGCCGTAAGTCGCCCCCTGAAGGCTGATCTTGCCGCTCAGGTTGACCATCGACCCGGTCTGGACGTCGTACACGTTCGCCAAACTGACCGTGTCGCTGGCCAGGTCGTCATAGACCGACGACGCCCCCCCGACAGGGTTGAACGCGTAGAGCTCGCCGTTCGGCTGGAGCTCGAGTAGATCGGCAGTCCCGCCGATCGTGGGGAGCGTGGATGACACGACCTGGCTGAGGGCACCCGGCTGCGCCGAGCTACCGCTGGTGCTGAAAACACTCGCGTTCACCAGGTAGCCATCGGCCCCGACCTCCGCCACCGACTGACGCTGTCCGGAGGACGAAGTGGTGTTGTTGTAGGCGACGAAAACATCGCCCGATGGATCGAACGCGATCCCGGCGATACCCGGAAACGTGTAGCTCGGTACGACACGCGCCTCGCACTCGGTGAGGTCCGGTCGATACCTCCAGACCCGGCGAGCCAGGCGCGGCTCGCCGGGCGCAACCTAGAACGCATGGCCAGAATCTCCCTTGACTATTGCCACCATGTTACCAATCGCGGTTGGCGTCAATCAAGCGACAAAAAAAGAGACCCCATGAGTCATCGAGGTTGATGGGCAAAAGCGCGCGCATGTCGTGCTGCGAGAACGGGTGGAAAGGTGATCATGGAGGGAGAGGCCAGGGGGCGCCTTGCCGAGAGTGCCACGGGACAGCCGCTCCGGTGGGGCGAGAGCATTCTGGGAAGATCGTAGCACGAGATGCGGTTACAATCCGAAGATTCGCCGACAAGCGGCCGGGAAAGTCGAACTGGCGTATGGGTTGTGAGGCTCAGGAGTCGTGATGGCCAGGCTCGTTCTTGCGGGCAGGAGTACCGAAGGTGGGACTCGAACCCACACGGGTGTTACCCCACCGGATTTTGAGTCCGGCGCGTCTGCCATTCCGCCACTTCGGCATTGAGGATTCCGGCGCGGGTGAGGGATCTTGCGAAGGACATCGAGCTTCGCGGACCGCCAGGTTGACTCGCGTCGGAGAGAGATTATATCCGCTTCGGTCTCACTTTGCCAGGACTTGCGGGGTCATAAGCGCAGCATGATCATCGCCAGTGCCATGATCACTACGGCGATCGGCAGGACGACGCTCGGATTCCACGGGACTCGCTGGAATCGCGAGGAGACGTGGTACCAGCATTCGGAACGGACGGTCTCGACACGCTCGCCGATTGCGTCCAAGGCGGGGGTGCGTACCTCGACCGGGTTGCCAAGCATCACGCGCCACTGGCCGTAGCAGAGAGTCACAAGATCCTTAACGATGGGAGCCAGCAACGGTGCGACCACAAAGAGGGAGATGATCGGCAGCCACTTGCGTCGGCGCGGCTCCTGGCAGATGTCGGGTGCGAGGGGAATCGGATTCTTGATCATGGGAGGGACCCAGTCGTGACCTGGCCGAGATCGCTCGTGCCCGCGATCAAGGTACGCGGACAGCTCCGGCCGGGTGAGGAAAGTCACTTCTTGATCAGCATCTCGAACATCTGAATTCCGGCCGGCCCGACGAGGACGACGAAGACGCCGGGGAAGATGAAAAGGATCAGCGGGATCATGATCTTGACGGCGGTCTTGGCGGCTCGCTCCTCGGCGAGCTGCCGCCGCCGTAGCCGCATGGCGTCGGACTGGACCCGCAGCGCGGCACCGACGCTCGTGCCGAAGCGTTCGGCCTGGATGATCACCGAGGCCAGCGACCTCACGTCGTCGACGCCGGTCCGGGTGCCCAGGTCGCGCAGCACGTCCTTGCGCGAGCGGCCCATCTGGAGCTGGAAATTGGCGATTGCCAGCTCCTCGCACAGGACCGGCGACGGCTGGGCGAGCTCGCCCGTCACCCGACGCATCGCCGCATCGAGGCCGAGGCCCGCCTCGACGCAGACGACCATCAGGTCGAGTGCGTCGGGCAGGCCGAGGAAGATCGACTCGGCACGTCGCTTGACCCGTCGCCCCACGAGGAAGTCTGGCAGGTAGAAGCCGACCGCGCCTCCCGCAATACCCATCGTCATCGCCGACTGCGTCATGCCCATGTGCAGGACCGCCGCTGGAACGCTCACCGCGAGCCCGGCAAAAAGGCCCAGGACCTTGATACCGTAGTAGACAGTAACCGCCTGCTCCTGGCGAAAGCCCGCGTTGAGTAGCCGCACGCGGGCCTTGCCGAGCTCGGCCTCGTCGGAGGGGCGGAGCGATTGGCCCAGCTTCTTGGCGGCGGCCGTGACCTTGGCCTGGAACATCGCCTGTTTGGTCGCCACGCCCGCCTCGACCGACTGCCGGTCGGCGCCGCCGAGCATGAGCCGGCGAAGACGATCCTCGGCCCGCCGAGGCTGGTTGGACAGCGTGCTGAGAGCGACCCATGTCCCCAATGTGATCATCACGAAGACGGCGGGGGGGATCAGTATATCGGTGGTCAGCATCATCGCGGCTCACACCTTGATCGAAACGATCTTCTTGATCGACCAGGCCCCGACCACCTGCAAGATCGCGGTGAAGGTCAGGAGCTTGACGCCGATCGGGGTCTGGAAGAGCACGTTGATGTAGTCGCGATTCGCGGTAAACAGGAACGCGAGCATGGCGGGCGGCATCGCCAAAAGGACGACGCCCGAAAGTCGCCCCTCGGCGGTGAGGGCCTTGACGTGGCCAAACAGCTCGAAACGCTGGCGGATCAGCTTGCCGATCTTGTCCAGCACCTCGGCCAGGTCGCCGCCGGTCGCCCGCTGGATGATGATGGCGATCACGAAGAATCGTACGTCCATCACGGGGATTCGATCCGCCATGTTGCGGAGCGCCAGCTCGATCGGAATCCCGAGGTTCTGCTCCTCGAACACGCGATTGAACTCGTCGGCGATCGGGCCTTTCATCTCCTCCGCGACAAGCCGGAGCCCGGACGCGAGGCTGTGTCCGGCGCGTAACGCGCGACTGATCAACTCGACGGCGTCGGGCATGGCGCTCACGAACAGTCGGATACGACGGCGTTTCCGGCGGTGCAGCCAGGCGAACGGCATCACCGCCAGGAACGCCGAGCCGAGCGGAATTGCATAGATCGGCAACCGGAAGACTACCCCGACCACCACGCCCGCGGCGGCCAGGCCGGCGACGGTTATCATGAACGCCCGGAAGCTCATGTTCACGTCAGCCTGTTCGTAGAGCAGGTTGAGGTTTTCGGCATTGGGGACCATCCGCGTCCAGAACGAGGGACGACCCAGGTCGATCGCCGCGGGCCGGGCCAGGATACCGCTGGAGGCATCCGCCTTCTTACCGCGAGGCTTCCTCTGGCCGGTCAGGTCGGCCAAGCGCTCCTCAGCCCGCGGGTCCGAAGACCGCGACATGACCAGCCCCAGCCCACCCACCAGCACGATGACGCCCATGCCGATAAGCATCGAGAGCATTGTCGCGCCGCCCATCTTTCCCACCCCTTTCGCCCCTGGCTTGTCCGGGACCCGCGATCCGCGAACCCCGCGAGATGCCTGGTATCGAACGCCTCAGTCCTTCAGGAGGAGCCGCTGCCGGAACAGTTCGGGATTAAGGTGGCAGCCGGAGGATTCCAGCCGGTCCATGAACGTAGGGCGGATGCCGGTGGCGATGAACTCGCCGTGGGCCTGCCCGTCGGCGTCCACGCCGAGCTGACGGAAGGCGAAAATCTCCTGCATAATGATGGTGTCGCCCTCCATCCCGATGACCTCAGAGATGCTGGTCACCTTGCGAGGGCCGCCCTGCAGCCGGCTGGCCTGGATGATCAGGTCGACGGCCGACGCGAATTGCGATCGCAGCGCCCGGATCGGCAGCTCGAGCCCGGCCATGCTGATCATGGTCTCCAGCCGGCTCAGCGCGTCGCGTGGGGTGTTGGCGTGGACCGTGGTCATCGAGCCCTCGTGGCCCGTATTCATCGCCTGGATCATATCCAGGGTCTCTGCACCTCGGCATTCGCCGATGATGATCCGATCGGGCCGCATCCGCAGGGCATTTTTGACCAGGTCGGTGGCGGTGATAGCCCCACGTCCCTCGATGTTGGGCGGCCGGGTCTCGAGCCGGACAACGTGGTCCTGCTGGAGCTGGAGCTCGGCGGCGTCCTCGATTGTGATCACGCGGTGATCGGACTGGATGAAGCTGGAAAGCGTGTTGAGCAGCGTCGTCTTCCCCGATCCGGTACCCCCCGAGATGATAATATTGAGACGGGCCTTCATTGCGCCCTCCATCAGCTCGAGCATCTCCGGCGTGAATGCCTTGAAGCGAATCAGGTCGTCCTGGGAGAGCGGCTTCGAACCGAACATCCGGATCGTGACCACAGGTCCGTCCAGCGCCAGAGGCGGGATGATCGCGTTGAAGCGCGAGCCGTCGGGTAGCCGGGCGTCAACCATCGGCGACGTCTCGTCCACTCGTCGTCCGACCCGCGAGACGATGCGGTCGATGATCTGGAGGAGGTGCTCGTTGTCGCGGAAGACGACCTCCGACCTCAGGATGCGCCCGGATTTCTCGATATAAATTTTCTTCGGCCCGTTGATCATGATGTCGCCGATCTTGTCATCCTTGAGCAGGAGCTCGAGCGGGCCGAAGCCGAAGGTCTCGTCGAGGATCTCATTCACCAGCCGCTGACGTTCGCTGCGGTTGAGGAGCGGGTTCTCGGTGTCACACAGGTGCTCGACGACGCCGCGGATCTCGTTGCGAAGCGTCTTTGGATCCATTTCGCCGACGCGGTTCATGTCGAGCCGGTCAACGAGGCGGGTATGGATGTGCTGCTTGAGCTCGTCGAACTGCGCCTGCGCCGGGTCGGGCTCGCGGGGCGGCTCAACGTGCCGTGGAGGAGGGCTCGACGGCGGCGTGACTGGGGGAGCCTCGGCTCGGGGCGCCTCGGTACGACCGGTCGAAGGCGGGCTGTCCTTCGCCCCGGATTCCGGATTCGCTTGCGATGGCGAGGCGCCGGGCGCCGATCCGTTGGGCGACTTCGCAGGGAACGGGGCACGCCCGAATCCTCGCAGCATCTCAAACCTCCTCGATGAGACTCGACCGGTGGCCAGGATGTCCTGACGAGGTTGGCCACCTGACACCGCAAACATAGGTGATGCGGAGAGATCGTGCCGGATGCGTCACGGATTTCAGAAAAGGGCGGCGAATAGCCCCCGGCGGGGCCTGGCGGCTGCAACGGGCGGGGGCCGCAGGGACTGGGCCATCTCCAGGAAAACCTGGTGCGGCCTGCTGCCCTTGGCGACTTCGCCGATCGAGACCCCCTTGATTCGCGCGGCCTGGAAGAGCTTGGTGGCGTTGGGCACCTGCCAGGTGATCGGCATCTTCAGCGTCTCCTCAGCCCTGGCCGGGGAAATCTCGGTGTCGATCGAGCCGGCACGGTTGACCACCAGCTTGATCCGATCGGCGAGCCCGTCGAATTGCTGAAGTACCGCGATCAGACGGTTGGTGTTCCGAATACAGGTCACCTCGAGCTGGGTGACGACCAGGATCGTGTCGGCTGCCTCCATGGCGGTGAAGTCGCTGGTTTGGAGTCCCTTGCTGGTATCGATCACGACGGTGCCGAAGGTGGCGCGAAGCAGTCCGAGCAGCCGCTGGAGAGCCTCGGGCTCGATTCGCGCGACTTCTTCGATCGAGTGGGGGTGGGGCAGGATATGCAGTCCCGACGCATGCTGGGTCGTCGAGCGCTTGAGAAGCGTGGCATCGAGCCGTTCGAGGTTTTGGAGCACCGTGAAGAGCGTATTGTCGGTGATGATGTCGAGGGTCGCGTCAACCGATCCGAAGATCATGTCAAAGTCGAGGAGGATCGTCTCGTGCTGCTTCGCGGCCGCCAGGCTGGTGGCCAGGTTGACGGCGATCGAGGTCACGCCGACTCCGCCCGACGCCCCGGTCACCGCGATGACGCGGCGATCTCGCGAAGTGTCCGGGATGGAATCGCCGCGGTCCCGGAGCAGCCGGCCGGTGATCTCGAGAAGCTCGGCCGGTTCGCAGGGCAGAGTGAGAAACTCACGCGCTCCCGGATCGGATCGCGCAGAAGGATCAGCGAGCTGTCGCTCGTTCGGCTCGCAGGCAGGACGATCGCGCGGGGGTTGGCCTGGGTGAGTGCGGCGATCGACTCGATGGCGCACTGCGGGTCGTGGTCGAGGACGACGATCGTCAGATCGGGGTTGATCGCGTCAATCCGAGCGGGGGATTCGCGGTACGTCTCCAGGACCTCGGCAACCCAGAATGCGCCGATCGAGCCCAGGAGACGCCTGAGGGCGTCCCTCGATTCCGGATGCGGGTCAACCACGACGGTCCGGATCAGGTCCTTCATGGGTAGGGACTCGCGTAATGCTGCCAGACCTCGTTGCGTCTCGACCGTCCATCCCGTTCGGTCACGATCCGTCCGTCCCGTCAGGGGACCGACGGATCGGCCGGGTACTCCGGCCGGCCGAGCGCGGCGGCTTCCAGGATCGGGAACGCGCCGGTCCCCGCGGCCGCCGTGGCTGTCAGGCTGGTTCCGGGCGTTGGCGACTGCCCGGGGACTCGAGGAGCTGGAGGCGGTTCCGTCTGGTTGACCATGGCTTCCGCCGTGGCTCCGCTGTCGACTCGGACTTGCTCGGCCTTCCCCCTGCCCCGGTAGATCGCCACATACCGCGCGGCGGGTCGCGCTCGCGGCGTCGGGGCCGTCTCTCGGGCCGCCATTGCCGCCTTCAGCTCCTGGACTTCGCCGCTCGAGTCGCTTTCGGTGCTCCTGCTCGAGGTTGAGGCGCTGATCGCTCTCGACCGGAGCGGGCTGTGGGCGCGGTCTTCGACGATCTCGTGATCGTTGACTCCCCGAAGCGCCAAGGAGAGCGACCCCTTCGCACGCGCGGCGACCAGGATATCGACCTGTTCGGGCGACACGGCGAGCGTCACCGTTCGCGTGGTGAGCGACCGCTCCTCGGCGCGGGTAAAGACCTGGCCGGCGGCAAGGACCAGGATGTTCTGCAGGATGCTCTCGCCCCGCGTGCTGGCGCACCTCCGAGTCGAACCGGATTACGTCCACGCGGTGCCCGGGAAGGATGAAGCCGGAAACTCCCGATTGCTCAGTTACGTCGATCGCGAACGCCCGCATCCCTTTCGGGATATTCGCCACAAGTCCGGGCGGCGTGCCCTTCGGCCCGAGTTTCTTTTCGATCACCATATCACCCTCGAGCAACGCGGTCCTGACCCACCGTTCCTCGACATCCTTGGCCGTGGAATAGGCTCCGACGGGGACCGCGGACTTGACCATCCGGATCACCTTGACCATGTCGGGCTTCAAGAGCTCCTCCTCCTTGACGTCGCGCACGACGACCAGGACATCCTGCGATTCCTCCTGGGTCTTGGGAGCGTCTTGCCCCATCATCTGCCGCGTGACGAACATGGCGCAGAGCCCGAAGGCCATCGCCAGCCCCAGAATCATGAGCGGTCTACCGTTCATCTCCGCACCTCATCTCCGATTAGTGGCGCCGGGCGGCCGTGCCGAATCGTACCAGGATCGCGATTGCCCGCAGCCGGCAGAAGTCAGGATAGGTAGCCTGCCCAGGCGAGATAGCCGATCGTCCCGAAGGCGATCGGGATTCCGTACGGCAAGAGCATCATCCTCGGCTTCCGCTCGGCCGCTCGCCCGGAGAGCACGACCGGGTCGCGAACAACAAGCACCTCGCGGCCAATCTCGCGAGTCATCAGGAGGTGGCTGACCAGCTCGCCCGACGCGACCATCATCACCAGCCCCATCACGCCGCCGACCATCGCCGTCGCCAGGAACGCCCAGCCCGTGCAGACGGGTCCAATCCAGGCTCCGACGCCCGCCATCAGCTTGACGTCCCCCGCTCCCATGCCACCGATGGCGTACAACGGAAGCAGCGAAACCAGTCCCAGCGCCGCCCCCGCGAGTGACCAGCCCAGGAGCGGCGCGCCGCCCGCCCAGTAGGCATAGGCCCAGCCTCCGAAGGCGAAGTGGAGCGTCAACCAGTTCGGGACACGCAAAGACCGGCCGTCGATCACCGCAGCCTCGACGAGCACAATGCACACGAGGTACGCGACCTCACGAGGAATCTCGGTCATTAACGGCTCCTTTCCGGAAGACCAGGCAGCGGGACTGACGCCGCGCACCAGCCGCGACGCCCGTCGAGCACGATTCCTCCCGGTCCTGATAGAAACGTGTGTCATGTACCCAAGATGTCAAATAGCGATCAACGAGAGCTGCTCATTGGAACGGAAGGACAGGAGTGCGCCCTGGACCTGGCGCACGAAACTCCGCACGGGACGATTGAAGAATCGACCCGTGCGGAGCCTCTATACGTCCGGAACCGTCTCGACGGCCGCGATGGCGTGGGGGCTCGACAAGTCGAGCGGACGTCCGCGGGAGAAATGGCATCCTCGACCGAGTCAAAGTAGTGGTGGACGGCGAGGACGGTGAGCTCAGGACCGCGGGGACGAGTCGAAGCATCGCCCTGAGGCTCACGAAGCGACCGTGCTCTGGACCGAGTTGAACGTGCCGCTGACCGAGGTGCCAAGGCTCTGCACGATGCCGACACACACCACGACGATCAAGGCGAGCATGACCGCATACTCGACGGCCGTTGGCCCGTCCTCGCTCGCCAGGAATCGCCGCATTCGACCAACGAGGCCACACATCGGAGGAACCCTCCAAGGGACGAGTGCCGAGCTCGGTCGGAAAGTGCCCGACTTCGGACTCGCGATGTTCGCAGAATCTCAGAATGAAGGCTCAAATCCTCGCCCGTCTGCCCCACGATTGGCCTTCGGTTACGCGGGACCTTGCATGTGACGACGAATGGCGTCACCCCGTGAAAGAAACGACCGCATCCACGGGGCGCACCATGGGAATCGGAGCTAGCTGGAGAGAGAGTTGTTGACCGAGCTGAACGTGCCGCTGATGGTCTTGCCCAGGCTCTGGACGATTCCGACGCAGACCACCACGATGAGAGCCAGCATTACGGCGTACTCGACGGCCGTCGGGCCGTCTTCGCTGGCCAGGAAACGACGAACCGAGGACAGGGTGAACATTGCTGCTTCTCCTTTGGAGGAACGCGGGACCGTGAAAGGCTCGGTTGTGGGGGATGTCCGGCCAAGTTCTGTAGCACACATCCTGGAATCTCGGGCGAGGTCGGCGAGCTCCGTCGTATTTCTCTCGCGACCATCACGCCCAATCACCAGGCTCATCCCAACCCTAGGTCGTGAAGTGGCACGCTGTCAAAGACGGGATACGCATGTTTTTCGGAATTAGCGGCGCCAGACCGGCGCCGACACCGGACCGGTACGGGAGAGCCAGGGACCAAGCAATATGGTGA
The DNA here is from genome assembly GCA_963771445.1 of uncultured Planctomycetota bacterium. GTDB lineage: Bacteria > Planctomycetota > Planctomycetia > Isosphaerales > Isosphaeraceae > JAKAUH01. The sequence continues at coordinate 1,911,902 of CAVYTQ010000014.1, forward strand.
TCCCCGCGTGGAACCGGCGCAGTCTCAGATCCTGTACTAGGATCCTTCCGGCCGTTGTAGGCTTGGGCATCCGACCCTTGATGACTATCCGCGTGACATGTTGGCGTCGCGAGGGTCGCGTATCGGGAGGAGCGAGTCATTTGGGTCTCCTCTGGTGGAAACCGCGAGGAACGAAATCCTCCGCCGCCGCGAGGCGGGCGGGGGCTGGTCTTACAGGCTCGGCGCCTCGCCGTCGGCCGAGCCTACAGTCCTGGCGGGCCTCGCGCTGATCGAATCCGTGCGGAAAAGCGAAGCGGACGGCTCTGCGCAACTGGTCATCGACGCCGTGCATCAGGCGGCTGGCTGGCTCGCGAGCCTCCAAAGAGCGGACGGCTCGGTGCCCTCCGCGCTCGTAGACTCTGCCCCCGGATGGACGACTGCTCACGCGATCCTCCTATGGCAACAAATGGGCGATTTCGAAGGGAACCGCCGCCGAGCGCGCGACTGGTTGCTTCGGATCGAAGGTCGCCGTCAAACTGTTCTCGCTGCGGAACGCGGCATTGCCGGCCACGACCTCAGCCTGGCCGGCTGGCCCTGGGTTGAGGGGACCCACTCCTGGATAGAGCCGACGGCGCATGGCCATCATCGCCCTGTGTCGCGAGGGTGATCGTGACCACCCCGCGTCCTCGAGGCGACCCGTCTCATCCGCGATCGGGCGATCTCGAGCGGAGGCTGGAATTACGGAAATCCGGCGGTATTCGGACGTATCCTCAGGCCACAGCCCGGCCCGACAGGTGTCGCTCTGGTGTCGCTGGCCGCACATGGAACGGGTGGCGATTCCGTCGTCGCATCCGCAATAGACTACCTGCTTCGGACCCTCCCCTCGATCCATTCTGGGATCAGCTTGGGTTGGGGTATGCTCGGACTTGCAGCCCACGGTGCCTATCCGCCCGAGGCGGGTCGCTGGCTCAAGGTCGCGTACGAGCGATGCGAAGGGCATCGCGATTCGCTCGTCGGCCAGAGCCTGCTCTTGCTCGCAAATTCGGACCTATTCGGGGCCACCGATGATGCCAAGAGAGACCGACGCGCAGACCCAGCCTCCAGCCCCGAGGGCATCAATCGATGAATCGTCGTCATTTTCTCACCGGACTGGGCGGGCTGGCTGCGACGGGCCTGGCGGCTGAGCTTGTACTGGATGCCCAGGAGCGTTTCCAGCGCGCCGCCGTGATGATCGCGGGGGCCCCGTCATACGAGCACGACCTTGAGGCGATCATCCGCTCGGGATTGGGCGAGCTGGGCATCGGCCCGGGAAGGTCCGCGGCAAGTCGATCCTGCTGAAGCCGAACCTGGTCGAACCGTGCCGGGACGTACCCGAGGTGAATACGCACCCGACGGTCGTGCGAGCGTCGGCCGAAGTCTTCCGCTCGTTGGGGGCCCGCAGCGTGGTCGTGGCCGAGGGCCCGGGGCATTGCCGCGATACCCGGATCGTCCTCGAGCAATCGGGGCTGGCCCAGGTCCTGGCGGATCCCGGTTCGATTTCGTCAACCTCAATCATGACGAGCTCCTGCTCGTGCCCAACCGGTCGGGCGGACGACGCTCCCGCACCTGGCCCTGCCCGCGACGCTCCAGCAGGTCGACTGGATCGTCTCGCTGCCCAAGATGAAGACGCACCACTGGGCCGGCGTGACGCTGTCGATGAAGAACCTCTTCGGGGTGATGCCGGGCATCTACTACGGATGGCCGAAGAATGTGCTGCATCACGCGGGGATCACCCGGTCGATCCTGGATATCAACGGCGACGTTCGAGCCTCACCTGGCGATCGTCGATGGGATCATCGGCATGGAGGGTGACGGTCCGATCATGGGGACGCCGAGCCACGCGGGCGTCGCTGGTGATGGGCACGAACCTCCCGGCCGTGGACGCGACTGTGCGCGGCTGATGAAGATCAATCCGTCTCGGGTCGGAACTATCTGGTCGGCGGCATCCGGCCGGCTCGGCCCGATCGCCGAGGCCCACATCGAGCAGCGCGGCGAGTCGATCGCGGCGCTGCCCGGCCGTTCCGGCTGCTCGACCAGCCCTCGTTGCAAGGCTACTCGGGTGACTCTCCGCCTTCGTCGGAATCCTGGCTCTGCGGCGCCGACCAATCCCTTGGTCGATGGAGGCTCTTTCGGATAGAATCGGATCCGTCTGCGATCCTCGCGATGACGTCTCTGGCGATCGTCTGTCGTTTGATCCGACGGGAAGCCGATCGAGCCGATGGAAAACGGCAATACTGCTCGGAGACCCAGGGATACGTCGCCCGCACGGCGGGTGAGGATCGCGCGCACGGCGATCCCCAGACGATCGGCCGCTACCGGATCATCCGCCGGCTGGGCCAGGGGGGGTTCGGCCGGGTCTACCTGGCGCGGGACGACGACCTCGATCGCTCGGTCGCGATCAAGGTGCCGAATCCCGAGCGGATCGCCGGCCCGCGAGGACGTCGAGGTCTACCTGGCCGAGGCCCGCGTCGCTCGCCCAGCTCGACCACCCGCACATCGTGCCGGTCTATCGACGTCGGGCGGACCGAGCGACGGCCTCTGCTTCGTCGTCTCGAAGTACATCGACGGCAGCGACCTGGCCGAGCGGATCGGCAGGGCTCGGCCGTCGTTCCGGGAATCGGTCGGAGCTGGTGGCGACGTCGCCGAGGCGCTTGCACCACGCCCACACGCGGGGCCTGGTCCACCGCGACGTCAAGCCCGCCAACATCCTGATCGACGCGTCGAGCAAGCCCTGGGTGGCCGACTTCGGCCTGGCGCTCAAGGACGAGGACTACGGCAAGGGCGGCCGGCTCGCCGGGACGCCCTCGTACATGAGCCCCGAGCAGGCCCGCGGCGAGGGCCACCGGGTCGACGGCCGCTCGGACATCTTCAGCCTGGGCGTCGTCTTCTACGAGCTGCTGACCGGGCGAAGCCGTTCCGCGGCGACACGCGGACCGAGGTGATGGACCAGATCGCGACCGCCGAGCCGCGCCCGCTCCGCCAGATCGACGACACCATCCCCCGCGAGCTCGAGCGGATCTGCCTCAAGGCGCTGGCCAAGCGGGCCGTCGGAGCGGTACAGCACCGGCCGCGACATGGCCGAGGACCTGCGGCATCTTCCTCCAGGACCGCTTCGATGTCCAGTCGTCACTCCGACCGCCCAGCCTTCGGCGGCCGTCGCCACGACCGCCCGATGCACGCCCGCCGGCTCTCGACCCGGCGGCACCCCCGTCCGTCGTCCGACTCCGATCGAGCGGTCAGCCTGCGAGATCGTCCCCAAGGGGCTGCGGTCGTTCGACCGAGCACGACGCCGACTTCTTCCTCGAGCTGCTCCCCGGCCCCCGCGACCGCGACGGCCTGCCCGAGAGCCTGCGGTTCTGGAAGACCCGGATCGAGTCGACCGACCCGGAGACGACGTTCGGAGTCGGGCTTGATCTACGGCCCCTCGGGCTGCGGCAAGTCGTCGCTGGTCAAGGCGGGGCTGCTCCCCCGGCTGCAGCAAGCGACGTCCTGCCGGTCTACATCGAGGCGACCGCCGGAGGAGACCGAGGCCCGGCTGCTGCGGGGCTCCGCAAGGCCTGCCCCGAGCTGGCGACCGGGCTGGACCTCGTCGATTCGCTGGCGCGCGCTGCGGCGGGGACGGGTGCTCCGACCGGCGCCAGAAGGTCGCTGCTGGTCCTCGACCAGTTCGAGCAGTGGCTCTTCGCCACGCCGGGCGAGCCCGAGCCGGAGCTGGTCGCGGCCCTGCGCCAGTGCGACGGCGAGCACGTCCAGGCCGTGGTGATGGTCCGGGACGATTTCTGGATGGCGGCGACGCGGTTCATGAGGCGACCTGGAGGTCCGCATCGTCGAGGGCGAGAACTCCGCGGCCGTCGACCTCTTCGACCTGCATCCACTCCCGCCGGGTGCTCGCGGCGTATCGGCCGCGCCTACGGCGTCCTGCCCGAGAAGTCGTCCGACATCACCTCCGACCAGCGGGCGTTCCTCGAGCAGTCGGTCGCGGGGCTCGCGCAGGACGGGCAAGGTCATCTCGGTCCGGCTGGCGCTGTTCGCCGAGATGGTCAAGGGGAAGCCCTGGACCACGGCGACCCTGCGGGACGTCGGCGGCATCCAGGGGATCGGCGTGACGTTCCTCGACGAGACCTTCTCGGCCCCCTCCTCGCCCCCGGAGCATCGGCTGCACCAGCGGGCGGCCCAGGCGGTGCTGAAGGCCCTCCTGCCCGCAGCCGGAGCCGACATCAAGGGCCAGATGCGGTCCGAGGAGGAGCTGCGGGAGGCCGCGGGCTACGGCGATCGCGGTCGCGATTTCGAGGACCTGATCGATGTCCTCGACCGCGAGCTGCGGCTGATCACGCCCACCGATCCGGAGGGCACGCGGGGGCAGCTCAGGCGACCAGCCCTGCGAGCGGCCGGTACTACCAGCTCACTCACGATTACCTGGTTCCGTCGCTGCGCGAGTGGCTGACGATCAAGCAGCGAGAGACCCGGCGCGGCCGGGCAGAGCTGCGGTTGGCGGAGCGCGCCGCGATCTGGGAGACGCGTCCCGAAGGCCGTCACCTGCCCTCGCTCGTCGAATCACTGGCAATCGGCCTCCTGAGCCGCAGGCACAACTGGACCGAGCCGCAGCGCCGCATGATGCGAAAGGCAGGACATCGCCACGGATTGCAGATGCTAGCTGTATCGATCGCCGTTCTCGCACTGGCTTACGTCGGCATCAGCATCCGGGACCGGATAGATTCGGCCGGCCGGTCCACTCTCGCGGCGGCATCGGCGCGACTGAAGCAACTCCTTGGCGCCGAGATCGGCGAAGTACCCGAACTGATCCACGGCATCAAGGGCGACCGCGCCTGGGCTGACCCGGAGACTCCGGCGCGTCGTCGCGGATCCGTTCGTCACCGACAGGGCGAGGCTTCGCGCCAGGCTCGCACTACTTCCGGTCGACCCTGGCCAGGTGGCGTTCCTGGAGAGGGCTCTTGCGGGCGCCCCGGCCTCGGAGGTCGCTGTGCTCAGGGAAGCCTTGTGGCCACATCGAGACGAGATCGCGCCGCGACTCTGGGCTGCACTCCAATCCGCCGGGAATGCCGACGCTCGGGTCCTCTCGCTCGCCAGCGCGCTCGCGCATCTCGCACCGGAAGACAAGCTCTGGGGTGAATGTTCCGATAGGGCGGCCCAGGCCCTCGTAAAGGTCGCTCCCGAGCTCCTGGATTTGTGGCTAGAGCTCCTGCATCCGGTTGGTAATCGTCTCACCTTACCTCTCGCCGCCATCTTCCGGACTAGGGGAGGCCCGGAGTCTCTGCAAGAGCTGGCCACTCGCAGCCTGATCGCCTACGCCCGGGATGACCCTAGGCTCCTTGCCGGTCTGCTGCTTGATGCCAGTCCGAAGGCTTTCCGGTCTCTCTTCCCTGCCATCCAGGGCAGCGCCTCAAAAGTCGAGGACATTCTTCGTGCCGAGCTCACTCGGCCGGCGGAAAATGCCTGGCGCGACATGCCGCTCGACCCAAGCTGGAAACAGACGGAGCCAGCCCTGAACGAGGTCTTCCGCTCGGCGCACGGGCGGCTCGAGGAGCGTTTTGCGTCCTGCCAGACCATGCCGCTCGACGTCTTCGGGCGAACGGCCGAGGTCCTGCGAGAATCGGGATATCGGCCGGTGCGGCTACGCCCATTTGTCTCGTCCGGCGCCGTCAGGGTTGCAGGAGTTTGGTGTCGGGATGGCAAACCCTGGCGGCTCGCCCGGGACCTGGCGGCGGATGCCCTGCGGAGCGTGGACGCCGACAATCAGGCTCATGGCTTCATACCCGTGGACGTCGCTGGTTACATCGCCAATGCAGACGGCGGCAGTCCGGTCGTCCGTTATGCGGCGCTCTGGGTTCAGGGCTCCCATGGCGACGGTTCGCGTATGTACATTGGGCTGAGCGAGGACGACCTGAATCGGGTTCACGACGAACTTAGCAAGCAGGATCTGGCCCCACGGACCTATCAGATGCTGAACACCCCCGGCGAAAGTCCGCGGATCAGCGGAATCTGGGGGCGACCAGCGACGGAGGGGGTTGCAACCCTGGCGGCACGCGACCTCTTCGAGAGCCACTTCACCACGAGCCGTGTCCGACGTGGCGATGAGGTGTTGCTCGATGTGTCGATCGGCACCGTCGAAAGGAGACCGCCAGTCCGCGAGCGGGCTCGGATAGCCGCGGAGCGAGCGACGAAACGGCTGAAGACCGTTTCCAGTGACCGGGAAGCGTTGAAGATGCGTGCGATGGCCGAGCTTACCCTCGACGAACCGGCCAAAGCCCTCGAAGACCTGAGCGTATCGATCGGGACGGACAACGACGCGGCCGAGTGCCTGCCGTATCGCGCGATTGCTCGCGCCCGGCTAGGCAGCCGGCGCGAAGCGCTCGCTGACCTACAGACGCTCCACGACGCTTATGTTCCGGCTGATCTCGAGCGTTGCATCGCGGCTGTCGTCGCGGCTGAGTTGGGCGATGAAGTGGCAAAGGCGTTCGAGCCTATCGAGTCGGCAATTGCACGAGATCCACAGAATCCCGAGGTCGTCTACCAGGCGGCGCGGGCCTATTCCCTGGCGTCGAAACCGGTCGGCACACGCAACCCAATGCAAGGCAAGCAGCTTGCCGCCCGCGCTGGCCCTGCTTTCGAGCCTGATCCGTGATGGCGAGCTGGATTTCGATCAGGCCGACGACGAGCCGGCGTTCGACCCGATCCGCGATGATCCGGCCTTCCTCGAACTGCTCCGAAAGGGCCATCCGGAACGTTCGTACGCCGCGGTCTGGTCCCTCGCAAATAATCTCGAATGCCGATCGATCCAGGGCAGCAGTCCCAGCGAGTGCCTCGAGCTTGCTCGAGACCTGATCCAACGCGGATTTCGACCAGTCGCCTGGTCAGTCACGGCTGGCGGTGAAAGACCGGATCTGGTCGCGGTCTCGGCGTGGCAGAGAGCCTTGTTGCCACAAGAAGAGGCGTACCGACTCGCCGAGCGAAAAGCCCGCGCCGCGGTGGCATTGATACGAATGCAACGCGGTGGAGAGGTCTGGGAGATGTTGCGGCACGACGGCGACCCGAGCGTTCGCAGCTTGATCGTCAACCTCCTGAATCCCCTCGGTGCGGATGCGGGGCTCGTCGCTTCGGCGTACACAATGCTCGAGGCCGCCGGACACTCCGAGGTTGAGCGCCAGCCCGGCGAGACGGCGAAATCCCTGTTCGACCCCGGGAATTCGAAGCGGCGATCTTTGATCCTCGCCCTCGGTACTTATGGCCCGGCCGCGCTCTCTGCACCGGAGGAACAGGCCCTGACCGACCGACTTCTCAACGTCTATCGTACAGACCCCGACTCGGGAATTCACGGCGCTGTCGAGTGGACCTTGCGCCGCTGGAAGAAGGAAGCGAGACTCGTCGCTGTCGACCTGGAATTGCAGGGGCGGCCGGATCCAGGCGACCGCCGCTGGTATGTAAGCCCAGGCGGCCAGACCTTTTCGGTGATCGATGGCCCGGTGGAATTCTCGATGGGTTCTCCCTCCAGCGATCCGGAGAGGGATAGCTCGCTCGAGACGCCGCGAAGGGCCGCGATCCCCCGCCGGTACGCGATCGCGACGAAAGAAGTGACGGTCGCGCAATTTCAACGATTTCTGGAGACGCACCGCGAGTACGGCATGGAGCGAAGCACGATGAGTCGCTATAGCCCCGATCCGGATGACCCCTGGATCGGGGCCACCTGGTATGGTGCAGCGGCCTACTGCAACTGGCTGAGTGAGCAGGAAGGCCTGCCGAAAGAGCAATGGTGTTATCTACCCAGCAAGGCCGGTTCTTACCTGCCGGGGATGATCATCCCCGCCGACGCACTGGACCGGACCGGCTATCGACTACCGACCGAGATCGAATGGGAATACGCCGGTCGCGCGGGCTCACGGACCAGCCGATGTTACGGCCTGTTGACCGAGCTCCTGGGGCAATACGGCTGGTACCAGGCCAATAGCGGCGGCCAGGCACAGTCGTGCGGCAGCCTGATGCCAAACGACCTGGGCCTGTTCGACATGCTCGGCAATGTTTTCGAATGGTCTCAGGACCGAAATCAAACCTATCGTCCCCGCCGACACGGCGTCGTCATCGATCGCCCGGGGATCGATGAGACGATCTCGGACGTGCAACTCCGAATGCTTCGCGGTGGCGGCTTCGACGTGTCCGCCGACTTTCTTCGATCCGCGGTCAGGGCAGGCGAATCTCCGCGCTACGCGAGTTATGACTCCGGTTTCCGCGTGGCCAGGACGCTCTTCACCATTCGGCAACCTTGACGACCCGATCCTCGCCCCAATGAGTCGGAAAGTCGGAGATTTCTCGCTCGACGCCACCGTCGCGAGTGAGTTGCCAGCCGATCTGCGGGGGCACCAGCCGCCCTCTCACCGGCCCTTCGGGCACCTCGTCCCCGCCCCCGGCCTCAGCGGGAAGGGTCGGAGATCAGGGGCCCGGATCGCGCGGAGATCGGCGCCTGGCGGCCGGTTTTTGCCGCCGGGACTACCCGACTGTGCGGGTTGTCACGATTGCGAGCAAGCGACCTGGCCCGGGGGGGCGGGTGAGGTGCCCGCGCGGTTGTGGTGAGCGAGGGGTCTCGAAAGCCGTCGTGACGTTGATTAGCCGGGCGTTACGGACATCCCCTTGGGCTGGATCTTGAAGGTTGTGCCACCCGGCGCCAGCGCGACACCGCCCGCACTCGACAGGCCACCGGGAGGTGCATAGCTGACCGTGATCTGGCCACCCTTGGCGAAGCTCTGCTTTGCGGTCAGACTCAACGTCACCGAGTTGGTCAGCGGGTTGTAAGCCGCCTTAAAGGGAACGGGAATCTGCAACGTGATGGACTTCTTGTGTGACTTCTTGATCGAGGTGTCGGTCAGCGTGTAATTCGCCGGGTTTTCGGCGGTGACCTGGTTCATGGCCGTGCTGAATACCAGTGTATACCCCGTCAAGACAGGCTTGCCGACTGGCTTGCCTTTCTTGTTCTTCTTCTGGGTCGTCACGGCCAGCTCCGCGGTGATCGTCGGGACGGGGCCGGTCGATGTTCCGGAGCCGCCCGACCCGCCGGATCCGCCAGATCCACCCGAGCCGCCGGATTCGCCCGGCGTGTTGGTCGGTGCATTGACCGACAGAGGACTGGTCGAGGCGGCAGCCAGCCCGGCGCTGCTGACCTGGATGGCTACACCTTGCACGGCCGTGCTGAGCGAGAGGCCGTTGAAATTCGCTACCCCGTGCGAGGCTTGCACGGTCGTGCCGAAGCCCGCTGCGCCCGGCAGAGACACGGTGACATTCCCGCTGAACGATGAGTCCACATTCCCAAATGCGTCCTCAGCTTCGACCTGAAGGCCGAAGGACTGGCCACTGGCAAGGGTCTGGGGCGGTGGGGTCGTCACGACGAGTTGCGTGGCCTGGGCGGCCGAGACAACGATGGAAGTCGAGTTCACCCCGGTGAGCCCCGGGCTGGAGAGGGCCAGGACGATGGTCCCGGCGTGGTCCTCCTCGAGATTGGCGAAGGTGGCAACACCACCGGAGACCTTGGCAGTGATGGCCCCTGCAAGCGAGCCGGTCCCGCTCGCGAGCGACACGGTCACAATCGATGTTCCGTCGCCGGGCTCGAGATTGCCGAACTGGTCCTCCACGGCAATCGCGGGTTGGATGGCGAAGGGCTGCCCGGCCGTGGAGGTGGGTGATGGTGGCGTCTGAATGACCAGCTTCGCGGGCGCATCGGGAGAGACCACAATGCTCACGGGCGAGGCTACGTTCAGCCCTCCCACCGAGAAGGAGAGCTCGAGGGTTTCTGCCTTGTCATCGGCGAGCGTCGAGAAGGTCGCGATCCCCCCTTGAACCACCGCCGTCGAGCCGACGAGGGGACCGTCGCCGACGCTCGCCGACGCCGTCACGACCGTCTGACTGTCGCCGGTCACGAGGTTGCCGTACTGATCCTCCTCCTCGATGACAGGCTCGATTCCGAGTGGCTTGCCGGCTGTCGCCGTGGAAGAAGGCTGTGTCTGGATCACCAGCTTGCTGGTCTTTGCCGAGCTGACCACGACGGAGCCGGTCGGCGATGAGATCAAGCCGCCGCCCGTGAAGTCCAGTGTGATCGTCTCCTCCAGGTCGTCAGAGAGGTTTGCGAAGGTGGCGACACCACCGTTCAGCGTGACGGCCATGGTCCCAATTAACGGCCCTGTCCCTGTCTCGAGCGAGGCCGAGATGCTGGTCGTATTGTCCCCCGTCTCGACGTTCCCGTACTTGTCCTCCTCGGCGATGACGGGCGGGGGAGAAAGCCACGCCCGCGACGGCGTTCTTCGGTGGCTGAGCCTGGACCACGAGTTGGGTCGCGACGGCGGGACTGACCGTGATCGGGGAACTCATTCCGGGGTTCAGGCTACCGTCGTTGAATACGATGGTCTGAGTGCCGGCCGTCGTCGTCGCGAGATCGGTGAAGGTGGCCACCCCGCCCGAGACGGTCACCGACTTCGTACCGGTCAGGCTGGCTCCCTGGTTACTGAGCGAGGCGATCACGCTCGTCGCATTATCGCCGGACTCAAGATTGCCGTACTGGTCCACCTCGTTGAGGATGATCTCCTGGGTCGAAGTGGCGAGCGACTGGCCGGCAATCGCCGAGGTGATCGGCTGGCTGACGACTACAAAGCCAAACGCTGCGGCCGGGCTGACCGTGACCGTCGAGCCGCCGGACGTCCCCGTCGAAATCGTGCCGCTGGACGCGGACAGACTGATATCCCCGCTCGCAGTCGTCGAGAGGTCGGTGAAGTCGGCCTCGCCGCTACTGGCCGTCACGCTCTGCGTGCCTGACAGCGTGGCATTCGGCGACTTCAAGGTTACCACGCCGTTGAAAGAAGTGTCCACGTTCCCGTACGGATCCAGGGCATCCACAAGAATGGGGAATGTGCCGCCCGCGATCACTCCACCTGGTGGCCGCTTGATGGAGAGCCTGGTGGCGGCGGCGGGTGTGACGGTGCTGGGCTTGGCGACCAGAGGCGGCAATTGGCTGGTCGAGAAGCTCAGTGTCAGCGTCCCGGCGGTGTCGTCCTCCAGCTTGTCGAACGACGCGATGCCGTTCTTAACGGTCGCGGTGGTGGCGCCGTAGAGCGTTCCTCCGCCCGTGGCGAGTGAGGCCGTTACCACGCTGCTGCTGTCGCTCGTGACCACGTTGCCGTACTTATCCTCCTCGGCAACGACGATCGGGTCGGTGAGCGGGGTCCCCGCGGTGACCAGGGTATAGGGCGGCGTCACGAAGACGAGCTGGGTCGCGGTCCCGGCTCCGACGTCGATCGAGCTCGAGGGCTGTGAGGTCAGTCCGCCTCCCGTGAACTTCAGTGTGATCGTCTCCTCGGTCGGGTCGAGGAGGCCGGAGAAGGTCGCCACGCCGGCCGCGACCGTAGCCGTCGTGTTCGAGATTGGACCGGCTCCTGTCGCGAGTTGCGCGGTGATTACCGTCTTGTTGTCGCCAGTCTCGACGTTCCCGAATTGATCCTCCTCCACGATGACCGGCTGCGGGACGAAGGCTACACCGGCCGAAGCATTTGCGGGCGGCTCCGTCGTGATCACCAGTTGAGTTGCGGTGTCCGGGTTGACGATGGTTCCCCCGGTCGGCCCCGCGGAGAGTCCCGAAGCTGTGGCGAAATCGAGGGTGATCGTCTCGGCCCTCTTGTCGTAAAGACCAGCGAAGGTCGCGATGCCCCCGTGGACCGTCACGGTCGTCGTCCCGAGCAGTGGCCCGGCTCCTCCTCCGAGGCTCGCCGTGACCTGGGTGGTGTTGTCGTTTGTCTCGAGGTTGCCGTTCGCGTCCTCCAGGTAGAGGACCGGCTGTACCGGGAAGCTCTGGCCGGCGGTCGCAACGCCCGACGGAGGCGTCTGGATGACGAGTTGACTGGCCGCCGCGGCGCTCACGACGATGCCGCTCGAGATCGCGCTGGTGAGTGAAGGGCTGGTGGCCTGAATCGTGTACGTGCCGGTCTTGTCGATCGACAGCCTCGAAAAGACCGCCTGCCCACCAAGGGCCGTCTTGGTGAGCGTCCCGCTCAGGGTTGCCCCCGCGGGCGTCACGAGGGCGATGGTCACCGTGCCGGCGAACGAGCTAATCGGATTGCTGTACTGGTCGTCGGCGCTCACGGTCAGGCCAAAGAGCTGAGCCGACCCGATTGAACTGGGCGGTTCGGTGGCGATGGCGAGGGTCTTGGCGGCCCCGGCTGTGATCGTGATTGGCCCGGCCGCCCCGGCCTGCAGGCTGCCGCTCGTGAGCTGGATGGTGAAAGTGCCCGCTTTGTCGATCGAGAGGCCAGAAAAGGTCGCGACGCCCGCCTTGGCGGTGACGCTGGTCAGTCCATGAATCGCCACGCTGGAATTGTCGGCCACCACTGCGCCATCGAATGTTGCGTCGAGGTTGAAGTATTGATCCTCAGCATCAACGTTGAAGCCGAATGTTGATCCCGCGGCGATAGAGCTTGGCGGGTTGCCAGACTCCACCACGAGCTGCGTCGCGGCGCCCGGATTGACATTGATGAAGGACGTCGTCGCCGAGCTCACGTTTGTCGACGTCGCCTGGATCTGATAGTCGCCCACGGTGTCGATTGCGAGGCCAGAGAAGGTAACCTGCCCCCCCGAGGCGTTGGCCGTCGTGTTGCCCTGGAGAACGACGCTGCCACCGTTCGCGAGCGACAGACTTACGCTGCCGGTGAAGTCGGTTGCCGGGTCGCCATACTGATCCTCGGCAATGAGCGTCACACCGAAGAGGCCGCCCGCGAGGATCGAGGCAGGCGGCTCACCGCTGGGCGCCACGACGAGCTGGGTGGCCTGACCGGCTGTCACGTTGAAACCGATGCTGGTCGCCGAGGTCAGGGAGCCGCTCGAGGCGAGGATTGTATAGTCCTTGGCGGGCACGTTGAGCGACAGTCCCGTGAACGTGGCAACGCCATCGATGGCGCCAAGGACCAGTACGCCGCTGAGCGTTCCATTCGCCGGGTTATTGCCGAGTTTCAGCGTGATCGGGCCGTTGTACGTGGTGTCGATGTTGCCCTGACCATCCTCGGCGGCGACCGTCAGGCCGAAGGCTGTCCCGGCACCCACATTGGCGGGCGGCTCGGCCGACACGTCGAGCTTGGTCGCTCCCAGTGAGACGTTGAACGCGCTCGTGGTCACTGGCGTGAGACCGGTTGCCGTCGCCTGGATCGTATAGCCGGTCCCCGCGTCCTTCAGGGTTAGACCGCTGAAGATGGCCTTGCCGTCGATGACGGGCTCGGTGAGCGTTCCATTGAGCGTATCACCTGCGGGGTTTGAGGCCAGGGTGATGGTCACGCTGCCCGAGTAATTCAGGTCGGGATTGCCCGCGGCATTGTCGACCGACACCACCAGGCCGAAGCCCTTGGCCGCTGTGACCGAGCCGGGGGGCTGAGTGGAGACCGCGAGCTGGGTCGGTGACGCCGCGGCCGTGAGCGTCACGACGCCGATCACGTTCGGATACTGGATGTCCGTGTTGTAATTGTAGACTCCAGAGGCCGTGAACCAGACATTCCCGTCGGGACCGCTCGTCAGGGCCACAGTAGTGGCGTTTGGGATGGGATACTGCGAGAAAGTCCCCGATTCCGTAACGCTGGCGATGTTGGATCCATTGGTGAACCAGACGTTCCCGTCCGGCCCCGCGATCAACGCGCCCCCTGAACCACTGGGGATGGCATACTGCGCGGTGACAGTATCGGTGGAGGGGCTGAAGACGCCGATCTTGTACGTGGTGTTGAAGTTGACCGTAACGGCCTCGCTGAACCAGATGCTCCCATCGGCTTCGGCCGCGATGCCACTCGGGGTGCCGGGGATGTCGTACTGGTTGATGCTATTCGGATCGTTGGGCGAAAACTCACCGATTCGCTTGGTGCCGGGCTCGCTGAACCAGATGTTCCCCTGGGGATCGACCGTGATCGTCGACGGATTGGAGCCGCTTGGGACGGCGTACTCGCCGACGGCCTTGGTCGTGGGATTGATCCGGCCGACCTTGTTCACCGACTGCTCGGTGAACCAGATGTTACCGTCGGCGGGGTCGTAGACGATCTGATCCGGATTCGCCGAGGCTGTGTTGAGCGCGTACTCGGTGATCTTCCCGTTCGACGGCTGGACCGTGGCAATCTGGTCGCCGGCAGAGTAATTGTATTCCGACTCGGTGAACCACATGTTCCCGTCGGGGCCGAGCGTGATCCCCAGGGGCCCGCCATTCGTCGTTGGCAAGAACTCGGAGTACGACAGCCCGCTTGCGTCCGAGAATACGCTGATCTGGTTGCCGTTCTGCTGGGTGAGCCAGAAATTGCCATTCCCATCCGCGGCGATCCCGGTCGCAGGGGACGTGTTCGTGTAGTTGTAGGCGTGGACATTGATCGTGTGTGTGGTCGGGTTGATCCACTGGACGCCGGCGTAGTCAGACCCCACGAACCAAAGGTTCTTGTCGGACCCCGAGACGATGCTCATTGGATCAACTGCATCGTTGTTTGTATAGAATTCGGTCACAATGCCCTTGGGCGTGATTGTGCCGACTTTGTACGTTGCGGACTCGGTGAACCATAGGTTCCCGTCTGACCCCAGGGTGATCGAGTTCGGCGCGGCGTTGGCGGTCTTGACGGCGTACTCGGCCACCATGTTTCCGGTCGTCGGGTTCATCACGCCGATCTGGTCGGTCCCCGTGAGGGTAAACCAGAGATTCTTGTCGGGCCCAACGGTGATGCCCTCGGCTTCGTCTGTACCCAGGGAATCGATCGCGTACTCGTGGACGACGTGCGTGGTGGGATTGATCATCCCGATCTTGTTGGCTCCCGCCTCGGTGAACCACATGTTGCCGTCGGGTCCCTCGACGATCCCGTACGGTTGGGATCCGGGGGTAATCGCCGGGACCAAGGAGATCTGATCGTTGGCGGTATTAATCTCGCCGACCTGATTGGTGTTGAACTCGGTGAACCAGAGCGTGCCGTTCGGCCCGGCCGCCAGCCCGTCGATTCCCGGATTCGCCGAGGTTAGCAGCGGAATCTCGGTGATGTGCCCGGTGCTGGGGTTGATACTGGCCAGTTGATTGGCGGTCTTCTCGTAGAACCAGTAGTTACCATCGGGACCAGCCGTGATCAGTCCCGGGCCCGAGTTGTAGGTAGGGGTGGGATACTGCGTCACCCCGGCGGATGGGTTGGCCGGGTTGATCGACGCGATGTTGCCCGAGCTCAGTGTAAACCAGATGTTCTTGTCCGTGCCGGCGCCGAAGCGACTGCCCCAGGCTTACCACCCTCGAAACGGAGCGGGAACTCGGCGAGGTTCGCCGAAAGCAGGCGGCGCGACTCGAGCGCCTCTGCCGTAGGTCGCCGGCGCCGCCAGTCGCCCCCTGTCATTCGACGGCCGCCCCGCGAAATGCCATTCTTCGCCGCCCACCACTTCGACCAGTCGCTCTTCATGTGCCCCTCGCTCGTCGCGGTCCGCTCAGGTCGCCGATCGAAACGTGTTCAACAAACAGGCTGTTTCCGGGAGCCGTCAGGCGGTTGGCCGATCGGGGCGACACTCTGGCCTCGGCCAATGCGTGGTGCAGGCGCACCCGCGAGACCCAACGATTGAGCTGACCGAGGAAGGCCGTGCTCCGATTCGGTTAGTCCGGCGCACAGATGCTTCATCGCTACCAAGCTTGCAGTTCGGGCCACGCGCTTCCAGACTCGCCGTCTACGGATAAATACGAGGAGTATTAACTCGTAGTTGCCTTTTGTAAAGAAGCGAACTCGGGTTCAGCGCAGGTTCCCCGAGAATCCGAGCTTCGACGTGCGAGAGCCCGGCCTGCTTAGGGCGTATGAGAGGATGCGGAAAAGCAACGCCTGGGCCCGAGAATAGAGCCCTCGCGCGTCTTGTAAGATGGCCTCCCTCGCACATACGATAGTGGAAACCATGGGACGTTTCGCGAGGTATCGTGGTCGGGAGGCCGTGGTCACGCGGTTTGATCACCGCGATGGCGACATCGGGGTCGCCGTGACGGCCGGGGGCGGGGAGATCGATCTCAAGGAGTCGTTATGCTCGCTCGAATGCTCCGCAGACGGCGGATGATGATGTCGCTGGCCGGCATCGCGGTTGGCGTAATACTCTTCGCTGCGACCGGGACCTTGCGAGCCGGCGCCACCGATGACAGGTCCCCGCTGCCAGTCGATCGCGGGTTGATGCAGCGCATCGCCAACTTCTCGCTCAACGACGTGACCTCGGGTCAATCGGTTTCCCTCTACAGCTTCATCGGAAAGCGAGCGATCGTGCTTGTCTTCCTCGGAACCGACTGCCCGGTAGGTAACCTCTACGTCCCCCGCCTGATCGAGTTGAACCGCGCCTACCGCGAAAAAGGTGTGATCTTCCTGGGCATCAATTCGAATGCGCACGAGACCAGCGATAAGATTGCCCAGTTCGTCAAGGAGACCGGTATCGACTTCCCGGTGCTCAAGGACCTTCAGAACAAGGTGAGCGACACGTTGCTGGCCGAGCGGACATGCGAGCGCTCGTCCTTGATGGTTTCGCCCGCATCCGCTATCGAGGGGCCGTCGACGACCAGTACACGCAGGGCGGCAAGAACAAGGAGAAGCCCGATCATGCTTATGTCCGGGAGGCTCTCGATGCACTGCTTGCGAATCGGCCGGTGAAGTTGCCCGCAACGCGGGTGGCGGGCTGCCTGATCGACCGCATCGACCCCAAGCCGGTCGATGCTGCGAAGGCTCCGCGGATCCGGGCGCCCTCGGCCGCAATCGCCGCGGAATACGAGGCGCGTCAGCCGGACTCGAAGTTCAAGCTGGGGTCCGTGAACTACGCGTCCGATGTTGCGGCGATCCTTCAGAACCGTTGCCAGTCCTGCCACCGGCCGGGCCAGGTCGCCCCGTTTTCCCTGTTGAGCTATGACGACGCGAGAAAGCACTCGGCGATGATCCGCGAGGTGGTGGAGCAGCGGCGGATGCCGCCCTGGCACGCCGATCCGCGTTACGGGCATTTCCTCAACGATCGCAGCCTCTCGGCCAGGGAACGCGCGACCCTCCTGGCTTGGGTCGACCAGGGCACGCCGCTCGGCGACCCGAAGGACATTCCGCCCGCTCGCAAGTTGACCGAGGGCTGGACGATCGGCAAGCCCGACGTCGTCTTCGAGATCCCCGAGACGTTCTATGTGCCGGCGCAGGGGATCGTGGCGTATGTCCACTTCGTGATTCCGACGAACTTCAAGGAAGACATGTGGGTCCAGGCCGCCGAGGCAGTCCCGGGCGATCCGTCCGTCGTCCACCACATCGTCGTCTTCCTGATGGACGGTCAGGGCAGCGGACCGCGACGCGGTCCCGGTGAGCACTTCTGCGGTTATGCTCCCGGCGACCTGCCGACCGTCCTGCCCGAGGGCACCGCGAAGCGTATCCCAGCGGGCGCCAACCTGTTATTTCAGGTCCATTACACGCCGAATGGACGCGTCCGCACCGACCGGTCCCGCGTCGGCCTGATCTTCTCAAAGACGAAGCCAACCCGTCAGTCGTATACCATTGGGATCGCCAATCCGGACCTAATTCTCCCGCCGGAACTGGACAACGTGGCCGTCTCGTCGTCCGCCGTAGTGAGCGCCGACGCGCGTCTCGTCAGCTTCATGCCGCACATGCACCTGCGCGGCAAGGACTTCAAGTACACGGTTACCCGGCCCGGAGAGGCGCCCAGGGTCCTGCTATCGGTCCCGGCGTATGACTTCGGCTGGCAGACGTACTATGTACTCTCGGAACCGATGGATTTGCCGAAGGGCACGCGCATCGACTGCGAGGCCCATTTCGACAACTCGTCGAACAATCCCTATAATCCCGACCCCACCCAGCGGGTGCGCTGGGGCGAACAGACCTTCGAGGAGATGATGATCGGCTACGTCGACGTGGATGTTCCCGTCGGCTCGCCTCCTCCGATCGAGAAAGCCGAATTCCGGCCGGCCGCGACGCGGATTACCCAGGGGCGCTGCAGTTGATCCGTAAGAAGGCCGATGGCAACCCCCGGCCCGAAGCCCGCAAACCCGAGTCCCGCTGAACACCGAGAGGGGATTGGCCATGAAGCGGTTGGCGAAGGTCACATCAGCGGCCGTCCTGATGGTGCTCACCCTGGCATCGTGCTGGCGGATCGTGCCTGCGGCGCGTGCCGATGACTCGGGTGGGAGGGACATCCCGGCGGCCTTTACCCCGTTCGAGTATCTCGTCGGCCAGTGGAAAGGCCAGGCTACACCCAAGGACTCAGCACAGAGCTTCCGCGGCTGGCCCGAGACTCATAACTGGGCATGGACCTTCACGGCCGGCAAGCCGACCGGCCTCTCCGTGGCCATCCAGGGGGGCAAGGTACTCGCCGACGGCAAGCTGTCGTTCGATGCCAAGAGCAAGCGGTATCGTCTCGAGGGCCACACTCCCAAACCAGACGACATCCCGATCGCATTCGAGGGGACCCTGAACGCCGCGGGCAAGTCGCTGATACTCGAGCAGATCCCCGCGGCATCCGGGGCCGGCCGCACTTCCGGCGCCGGTGCCATCCGACTCACTATCTGGCCCAATAGTAGCTTCATCCGCTACACAATGGCCGTCGACCGCAAGGAACCTGGCGCGGCGCTGTACAGCCATGCCGTCGAGGTGGGTTTGACCAAGGAAGGCGAGTCGCTCGCTGGAGGCGCATCGGCGGCCAACCAACCCAAGTGCATCGTCACGGGTGGCGCCGCGACCATGACGGTCTCGTTCAACGGTCAGTCGTTCCCGCTCTGCTGCACCGGCTGCCGCGACGAGTTCAATGAGAATCCGGAGAAGTACATCAAGAAGGCATCGCTGATGAGCCAGTCCGCCGGCTCGAAGAAGGCTGGTCAGCCAGCCCCCACGCGTGTCAGTCGTTTCGAGGACGCCTTCTCAGGCGATGTGATGGATGCCTCGGCCGCGCCCGGGGTGGCCGCTCGACCAAGACCGCCCCCAACAAAACTCAGGTGGAAAAGACCCCAGACGTGGACACGGAGGCCGATGCGGTTGAGTCGAAGGCTTCCGGAAAGGCTGCCTCGGCCTCAGGAAAAGAAACGAAGAAGGCCCCCGCCTCATCACCGGCAACTGGCGCAGCGGGGCTCCTGCGGATCGGGCAGAACCTCGAGAAGTCCGGCAAGTCCGACGCCGCCCTCGGCTACTACCGCCGGATCGTCAAGGACTTTGCAGATAGCCCGGCTGCCAGGACCGCCCGACAGCGGATCAAGGCGATCGAGAAGCCTTGAACAAGTCGGACTCGGAAGGTAACGTCGCGGACCGTTTCTCTTCTCGACCGCGCCGGCTCCATTGCCGCGGTCGCCGCGATCGTTCCGCCCGCTGCCGGGAATCGACTTGATGGCCGTCCTCACCTTCGCGCTCGGACTCGCCCTGATCCTGGTCTCGCTGTACGAGGCGTTCGAAACGATGTTGCTGCCGAGACGGGTCTCGCGACCGTTCCGGCTCACGCGGTTCTTCTACGTTCAGTCCTGGCGCCTCTGGACGGCGATGGCCCTTTCGATCGAGGTCCCTCGCCGCCGCAGCACGTTTCTCAGCTTCTTCGGGCCACTCTCGCTCCTGATCTTGCTGAGTATCTGGGCGATCGGCCTGATTGCCGGCTTCACCCTCCTCCACTGGTCACTCGGCACACCGCTGGGCGGGGCGGGGGCCAACTCCCCGGGCCTGGAGATGTATGCGTATTTCAGTGGAGTGACCTTCTTCACTCTGGGTTATGGCGACCTCACTCCGCTTGGTCGGGGGGGCCGACTGCTCGCTGTGGTCGAGACGGGGATCGGCTTCGGGTTCATCGCCGTCGTCATCGGCTACCTGCCGGTGCTCTACCAGGCGTTCTCGCGCAGGGAGATTGCGATCAACCTGTTCGACGCGAGAGCCGGCTCGCCTCCCACGGCCGCCACCTTGCTGGTCCGCAACGCCCACTACGCCGACCTCAGTCTGCTCGCCCAACTCCTCTCGGAGTGGGAGCGGTGGGCCGCCGAGGTGCTTGAGAGCCACATCTCATTCCCGGTCCTCAGCTACTACCGATCGCAGCATGACAACCAGTCCTGGGTCGCTGCCCTGACCGCCATCCTCGACGCTTCGGCGGTGGTGGTCACGAGCATGCCAGGCCCGGTCCAGAATCAGGCCTACCTGACGTTCGCCATGGCTCGTCACGTCGCTGTCAACCTGTGCCAGGCGGTCTATGCGCCGCCCATCGAGCCGCCCAGCGACCGATTGCCATCCGAACGTCTGGCCGCCCTGCGGGATGACCTCCGCAAGGCCGGCCTTGAGTTGGAGGACGGCGACAGCGGATCGCGTCTTGCCGAGCTACGCGGGATGTACGAGCCCTTCGTGCACGCCCTGTCGCTGCGGTTCCTGATGCCTCTGCCGCCGGTGATTTCGGAGGGCGAGCCGGTGGACAACTGGCAGACCAGTGCCTGGATGCGCCGGACCCGCGGATTCGGCCAGTTGCGGCCCGGCCGAGCCCGGCGACGACCATGCGGATTGACCGATTCTGGTCGCCACGTCCCCGCGTCCGCTCACTCGGGCGCCTCCTCGAGTTGATCGGCGATCGTCGAAGGCACGTCCTCTCTTGGGCCGATGTGAATGTCGAGGCCGATCTGGGTCGTCCAGATCTCCCAGTCATTCCTGTCCCAGCCGAGGATGATGCCCGAGGCCTCCAGCCGGTCGAACATTTGCTCGACGTAGGCCGGCACGCGATCTTCGTACTCCGAGACCAGATCCAGCTTTCGGCCGAGCAGGTTGAGCAGGCCGCGGATGGTCGCCGGCCCCTTTTCGGCGATCCGCTTCTGTCCCTCGGGCGAGGCGGGGTCGGGCCCTTCGAGGCTGAGCTGGAGCGACCGGATCAGCCGCCCAAACTGGCCGAACCAGCCCTCGCCAAATCCGAAATACTCCCGATGGACGATGTGGACCTCGCCGCGGCGGACGATCGCCGCCTGGTAGACGGACTCCAGGTAATTCTCACCGAAGTCGGCCTGGAAGGCGATGTTCACCGCCTTGGCCAGGTGCTGCAGGGCGGCCTTGACGCCGACCTTCCCCGGCGCGACCTCGAGGGCCATGTCGCGCAGGCCGCCGGCCTTCCGGGCCGTGACGGTGCCGCTCTCGCTCGGGCTCGCCGCGATCGCCACGCCCAGGGGCAGGTCCGCCGCCCCCATGCCAGCCACCGGCGGCGCTGCCACCGGGCGACCGCGCGAGTGACGGACGGCGCCGGGGTCGCTTGCCGCGGTTGCGGCCTCGATGCCGGCACTTGGGCTGGCCGGGCCCGCTGAGCTGGGGCCATGGCGGGCCTGGTGGCAGGTGGCGTCCGTGGCGGCTTCGATCCGGACTTTGATTTCGAGTCGGACACGAGTCGGCTCCCTCTCTCGCCTCGGAGTTCGCACGGCGGATTCTCAGGCCCATCTTATCGTGCATCTCGGCCTCGTCTACCGGTCAGATCCGCTCCTCGATCAGCACGGGCATCCGGTTGGAGCGGGTCATGACCTGGTAATAATGGCTGGCGGGCTCGCAGATCATGTAGACGACGGCATTGCCACGCTCGTCGGGGACAAGCAGACCGCGGACCCCCTGGCGAATGCGGAACCACACGCCGCGCTCCAGGCCAATCGTGGCCGGGATGTCCACGGGGATCGGACCGAGGCCGCGCCAGTACCCCTCCTGGGTCGTCAACAACCAGGTCCAGCCGGTGCGCGGCAGGAACCGGCTCTCGCCCCGCGGATTGCCCCGGCGCACGACCTGGAGCCGCCCGTCCCGCCAGATCGGCAGCCGCGGCCGGCGGTCGCGGAAGAAGAATCGAACCTCCCGCTCGCCGCCGCGCTCGTGAACGCGACTTTCCAGCCCACGCCGGTCGATCAGCTCGATGGGCAGCTCACTCCAAGCCAGGGCAATGCCGATGCAAATTAGCAATCAATCATTGGTAACTCTGCCCGGAAATCAGGCGGGTCGGGGGGCAAGGTTGATCACGTAGCAAAGACTCGTCGCCCTGCAACAGGGACTGAGCGCCACGCGGTTGCGTTGCTCATACGAGCCCGACGCGCAAGCGAGTGGATTGTGGCGAGGACGATCCATCCACTCGCTTGCGCAGTCGGGCTCATAGGCGCAACCGGTTCGAGAGGCTCTCGAGCTTGGAGGAGACGAGGGGAATCTCCCATCTCTCATGAGAGTGAATTGCCCTTGCCCGAATCGGCGTCCCCGATAAGATGACTCATCCTGTCTTCCGGCCCTATGCGATCGAGGACCCTGGTTCGCGATCACCAGTCATGTCGAGGGCCAACCGTGTTGACGCAGCCTCGGGATCGGCACCGTCTGGGTTGGCTGGCTCGCGGGCTCCTGGTGGTCGCGGCCGTTCTGGTGGCGGGGGTCCTGGGATTGGCGAGGGTGCCTCGTGCCCGATCCGCGGGGGTATGGGACGCACACCCAGCTCGGGCTCGAGCCTTGTACGTTCGCCGGCGATGACGGGGCAGCTGTGTCCGACTTGCGGCATGACGACGGCGTATGCCTGGTTCGTGCGGGGGCGGGTGGATCGATCGTGGCGGGCCAACCCGGCGGGTTGCCTCTTCGCCGTCTCTGTCGGTCCCCCTGATCGTCTGGTTGCTCGCGTGCGCCGTCCGGGCCGAGCCGGTCGGAGTTCCGATCGGTCGCGGGCGGCCTTCATGGGGCTCCTCCTGGCGGGCGCGCATGTCTGGCCTCGCGTCCTGGTTGATCCGATGGACGGTCACGCCGGCCGCCCTGACCGTGCGGGGACCTGAGACCCCCGCCGCGGCCAGGGCGATCGGCCCGTGTTCCTATCCCATCCAAGGAAGGAGGGGGTTAAGGATGACCCCTCGATCACTCGCGAACGCACGGGTGCGGCTGGCACTCGTCGCGCTCCTGGCCGGCGGATCCCTGCTCGTCGATCAGCGGATGCGACCCGCGGACACTGGCCTATTTCCTCCAGCCCTTCGACCCGACCGTCGCGCCTCCGTGCGAGGACTCGTTCCAGGGCAAGAAGGTCGTGATCCTCTGCCGGGCGGTCTCGGATTCGCTGGGCGAGTATTCCTCGCTCGAGCGCGACCTCAGCCGCGAACTCGCGGGGATCTTCCGCAAGAAGGTCAAGAAGATGAACGTCGTGAACCCCGACAAGGTCGCGACCTGGATGGAAGGCCATCCCAAGGAGACTGACCCCGCCGTGATCGCTCGGGACTTCGACGCCGACATCGTCATCTCCCTCGAGGTCGAGCAATTCCAGACCCAGAATCCCGGCGACGTGAACATGCTCCATGGCGAGGCGCGGGTCCACGTCAAGGCTTACGAAATGGAATATCCGAAGAACAGCAAGGATAAGCCCATCAAGGACCTGCCCAAGGAGGCGAACGAGATCCACGACCAGATCGTCGAGCCCTCGTTCCCCGAGCGCGGCCCGATCCCGATCGACACGGGCTCGAGCAAGGGCAAGTTCCGGATCACATTCGTGAAGGTCGTCGCCAAGGAGATCTCCTGGCAATTCATCGAACACGCTCCGGACGACTCGATTCAGGATTCGCGGATCGAGCGCTGATCCCGGCCTCGCGACCCCATCGTCATCCACAAGTTCCGAGCCGCCCCGAGCCGTCTTCCGACGGACTCGAGGCGGCTCGTCCCCTTTTGGCGATTTACAGGCCCGTTGACTCGCGGATGACGCTACCTATAATCGAACCAAACCCAGGTCCCGGGGAATTGCACGGAGCGCCCCTTGGGTCCCTTGACGCCTTCCATCGTCCGAACCTCGCACGAGAGGGCGGGCCCAAGAGCCGCGCCGGCCCCTGGATCCCAACATCAAGACAAAGCAACGCAACACAACGGGCTTCCTCGGGTGACTATCATGTGCCCATGGATAGCCGATTGGTTGATTGAGTGAGAGGGTCAGGTGTCCCTTCCCGTTGGCTGAGCAACCCAGCAGGAGAATGCATCGATGCGCAAGGTCGTTCTGAGTCTCGTCGCGGTCGCGGCGATCACGATCCCCGGCTTCGCCGGCGAAAGCAAGTACAACAAGGTCGGTGAGCGTGGGCGACAAGGCCCCGACGTTCTCGGGCCTGCCCGCCATCCACAATGGCGAGGAGACCAGCGTCAGCCTGTCGGACATCAAGGCCGACGTTGTGGTCGTGGTGTTCCTGGCCAACCACTGCCCCGCGGTGAAGGGCGTACGAGGATCGCCTTGATCGAGTTCACCAAGGACTACAAGGACAAGGGCGTCGCGGTCGTCGGGATCTCCGTCTCGCAGAGTCGATGGCGACAAGATCCCGGGCATCAAGGAGTACATGAAGGAGCACAGGCTCGAACTACGTCTATGCCTATGACGAGACCCAGGAAGTCGGCAAGGCCTATGGTGCCGCGGCCACCCCGACAGTTCTTCGTCCTCGACAAGGAGCGGAAGATCCGCTACATCGGCGCAATGGACGACAACGGTCGTTCCGAGTCCAAGGTCACCAAGCACTACCTGCGTGACGCCGTGAACGCCGTCCTGGCCGGCAAGACCCCGGAAGTCGACCGAGACCAAGGCCATCGGCTGCGGCATCGGCTACACGAAGTAACTTGAGCTCCTGACATTCCACCCGATCACGGAACGGCAGTGGGCCGAGGACAACCATCGTGTCATCCGGGCGGTCGCACTCGCGAGGGTGCGGCCGCCTTTTCTATGGTGGACGTTCGCGGTAGAATGATGCCGTCCAGGTGTCCGCCTTCCCGACTCGAGACAGCGAGGTGTTCGCGATGAAGGGCCTCACCGCTGGGTGTGCTCGGTCGCGGTGGTCGTCGGCGTGGCCTGCGCGGCGACTGGCCGGGCCGATGACAAGGGTCCGCCGCCCGCGGTCAAGCTGGAGCGGCTCAAGTGGGGCGAGTTCCAGAAGCGGCTGGCCAACCCCGAGGTCGAAGTACACGATCGTCGACGCCTGGGCCACGACCTGCGGCCCGTGCAAGGAGAACTTCCCGCACGTCATCGAGATGCACAAGAAGTACGGCCCGAAGGGGCTGGCCGTCGTCTCGCTGTCCCTGGACGACCCGACCGACAAGGCCGCCGTGGCCGAGGCCGAGGTGTTCCTCAAGGAGAAGAAGGCGGCTTTCACCAATGTCCTGCTGGACGAGAATTTCGGCGACGGATTTGATAAACTGAACATCAACGCGCATCCCGGCCGTATTCATCTTCGGGCCCGACGGCAAGGAGGTGAAGCGGTTCACCATGGACGACCCCAAGAACCAGTTCACTTACGACGAAGTGGAGAAGGCCGTCGCCAATCTGCTCGACGCCAAGTGATGGAAGAGAGCGGAAAACATGAAAGACGGCATTCATCCCAAGTATCAGGACAGCGTGGTCACCTGCGGCTGCGGGAACACGTTCAACACGCGCAGCACCAAGCCCAAGATCATGGTCGAGGTCTGCTCCAAGTGCCATCCGTTCTTCACCGGCTCGGTGAAGTTCGTCGACGCCGCCGGCCGGGTCGACAAGTTCAACAAGAAGTTCCAGGGCACCTACGGCAAGGCCAAGAAGGAAACGGCCGCGGCCGCGCCCGCCGGCAACGGCTTAGCTCCGCGACATCGCGATCCCGATGACGGCCCGATGGCGGACGAACCGAGTCCGCCGCCGGGCCGTTGCGTTGCGCCCGCGGACTGGGACGTGACGACGGATTCTGAGCCACGAGCTAGCACGAGATCACACGAAGAGAGATTCTAGACAGGAAACCGGGGTCGTGGCCGAGCCGCCGCCGACGGCGCCCGATTCCTAACTCGAGTGGCCTGACCATGTTTACTGTTCTTCGTGCAATCACTCGTATCCTCTACACTCAACGGCCGCCTTTGCTCCCTTTCCGCCGAGGATTTCGAGGTGTTCGAGAAGCTCCAGGCCGACTACCAGCGATTCCTGGAGATCGAGCGTTCGCTGCTCGATCCGGAGGTCACGGCCGACTCGTCCCGGGTCACGGCCCTGGCGAAGGAGCGGGGTACGCTGGCGAAGATCGCGCTGCCGTACGGCCGCTACCTGGAGCTGGGCCGGCAGATCGCCGAGGCCGAGCAGCTCTGCGCCGCCGAGACCGACTGCGAGATGCGCTCCTACGCCGAGGCCGAGCTCGACGGCCTGCGGGCCCGGCAGCGGCAGGAGGGCGAGGAGCTGCGCGACCTGCTCTACGACCGCAGCGCCGGCACGGGCCATGCGGCGCTGATCGTGGAGATCCGGGCCGGTACGGGCGGCGACGAGGCCGCACTCTTCGCCCGCGACCTGTTCGAGATGTATCGCCGGTTCGCCGAGACAGATGGGCTGGAAGTTCGAGACCCTCGACCTCGAGCCGACCGAGCTGGCCGGCTTCCGCGAGGTCTCGTTCAGCGTCGTCGGGCGAGGGTTCCTACCGCCATCTCCAGTTCGAGGGCGGCGTCCACCGCGTCCAGCGCGTGCCGCAGACCGAGGCCCAGGGCCGGATTCACACCTCGACCGCTACCGTCGCCGTGCTGCCCGAGCCCGAGGAAGTCGACATGGTGATCCGCACCGAGGACCTCCAGATCGACGTGATGCGATCCGGCGGCCCCGGCGGCCAGCACCAGAACAAGACCGAGAGCGGCGTGCGGATCACCCACCTGCCGACGCGGCGTCGTGGTCAATTGCCGCGACGAGCGGAGCCAGCACAAGAACAAGTCCAAGGCCATGCGGATCCTCCGCAGCCGGCTCTTCGACCAGAGGCGCGAGAGCGCCCGCACCGAGCGCGACCAGACCCGCCGCGCCATGATCGGCTCGGGCGACCGATCGCAGAAGATCCGCACCTACAACTTCCCGCAGAATCGCGTGACCGACCACCGGATCGGCCTGACCCTCTACAACCTCGACCAGGTCATGCAGGGCTACCTGCACCCGCTGACGGACCGCCCTGATCGACCACGACCGCCGCGAACAGCTCGGCGATCTGGCCTGATCAGCCCCGGGGACGGTTGCCCCGCACTTCGGAACCAACACGGTCTGACAGAGTCGCTTGTCCCGACGACCTCGAACCTGGCAGCACGGATCGGGAACCTATCATGAAACCTCCCGAGATGCGACCACCACGCGAGCTCCCGATCGACCGAGCGGCCGACGGGCCCGCCGCGGGCCAGGCCCGAGGAGGCGTGGACGGTCGGCCGGCTGCTGACCTGGACGACGGACTACCTCAAGCGACGGGGTTCGGAGAGCCCGCGCCTCGACGCGGAGGTCATGCTGGCGCACGTGCTCGAGTGGCAGCGCGTCGAGCTCTACACCCACTTCACCGAGGAGGTGGCGGAGGCGCCCCGCGGCCGGTTCCGCGACCTGGTCCGCCGCCGCGTCCGAGGGATCGCCCGTGGCCTATCTGGTCGGCCGCAAGGAGTTCTACTCGCTGCTCCTTCGAGGTCTCGCCGGCCGTCCTGATCCCGCGGCCCGAGTCGGAGTTCGTCGTCGTCGAGTTCCTCGCCCTGACCAAGGCGCTCGAATCGGTCCGCGCCGTGGATGTCGGGCACGGGCTCGGGCTGCCTGGCGATCGCCTCGGCCCGACAAGCACAAGGGGGCCCGACTGGTGGCGATCGACGTCAGCGAGAAGGCCCTGGCGATCGCCCGCAAGAACGCGGCCACGCACGGCGTCGCTGACCGCGTCGACTTCCGGCTCGGCGACCGGCTGGCTCCCGTCGCCGGCGAGGGCCCCTTCGACGTCGATCGTGTCCAACCCGCCGTATATCCCGACCGCCGACTGTCCCAGCTCGAGGCCGGCGTCCGCGACTACGAGCCGCACCTCGCCCTCGACGGCGGTCCCGACGGCCTCGACGGTCGTCCGCGGACTCGTCGAGCAGTCGGTCCCGCTGCTCAAGCCGGGCGGCCACATCATCCTCGAGATCGGCACCGCCCAGGAGGAGCCCCGTCCGCGAGCTGATCGCCGCCTATCCGGCCCTTCGCCTCGCCCCGACTATCCACGACCACGCTGGCCACCCGAGGGTGATCCGGGCGACGCACGAATAGATTCGGCTCGTTGGCGGACCACCGCCGCCGATCACGGCCGATGGCAATCGTCGATTCAAACCCGCTGACGCTTGGCCGGGATGCTTCGCAGGGCCTCGGGCAGATTGGCGAGGCTCGGCCAGCGTTGCTCCTTGCGCCGGGCGGTCAGCTTCCGCAGGACGTCGCATAGCTCCTCGGAGAGCTTGGGCTTCACGACTGCCGGGTCGAGCGGCTCGGTGTTGATCCGTTGGAGCATCAGAGTCGTCGAGTTGTTGGCGTCATAGGGCAACCGATCCGTCAGGAACTCGAAGGCAAGGACGCCGAAGGCGAAGATGTCGATCCGCTCGTCGATCGGCTCGCGGCGCAGCAGCTCGGGCGCCATGTACTGGAGGGTGCCCGTGCGATTCCCGGGTCGGCGAAACGCGGGCGTGTTGGGCATGGAGAGCCCGAAATCGATCAGCTTGACGTTCTGCTCCCGATCCACCAGGAAGTTCCGCGGGTTGATATCGTGATGGATGAACCCGGCCGCGTGGATCGGCGGCGAGTCCCTCGGCGGCCTGTGCCAGCAGCTCGACCTTCTGAGCCGTGCGTGCGGTCCGATTCTCGCGGACGTACTGGAAGCTCACCCCGTCGACATATTCCATTACGAGATAGTGATCGCCCTGATTGGAGTCGCCGAACTCGTAAGGTCCGGACGATATGCGGGATGGAGCAGCTGGATGGCGATCTCGCCCTCCGGCGGTCGAGCCTCGTGGGTGGACGCCCGCGCCACGGCCGCCTGGTTCTTCTCTCGCAACTGGATCTTCAGGCAAACCGTCCGGCCGGTCTCATTATCGATCGCGCGATAGACCCGCGACATGCTGCCGCGCGACGTCTCCGAGACCATCGCAAAGCGGCGCTGGAGATTCACCCGGCGGCGCCCGCCGGTCGGCGTCGCTGAGGCCGGCCCGAAGATTTCCTTCAGCTTGCTGAGCATCGAGATCGTCTCCTCGTCCTCGAATACCGAGGCACGGGCCGCGGCTCATCACCCCGGCCAAACCTACTGGAGCGATCGCATCGAATCGTCCCGGAGTGCGTCCGCCCGGAGGGTCCGGCCCCACCGTGCGGGGCCGTCAGCCTTGACCGACCGACCAGCATGCCCGATTGACTGCCCAGGGCATTGCGCCATTGATCGAACCACACGCTGATTTTATCAGAACCATACGACGCTTGTGAGACTGCGTGACCCGATTCCTCGAAAAATGGACAAGTGCACGCGCCCGGCCCCCTAAAATCATGCGAGTGTGGATTAACTCCGGAAGGCTTCCTGAATCGTGGGAGTCGGCGAGGAAACGGGGCGCAGATCGGTGACGGCGGACTGGCCCAACTGGCTCGTTGTGGGGACGGGGAAATAGCCGGGGGTCCGGGCGAGGATTCGCTCCTCACCCGAGGCGTCGAGGAAGCGGGCGATGACGGAGAGCGGTGGGGAGTTCTCCGGCCAGTGTTCGTAGTCGGACGTGCGGATCAGGACGAACCGGCACTCGGGGCCTTTCTCGTAGTTGAGGAACCGCGGGCTGGGCAGGCGACGGACGGACCGGCCGATGTAGAACGCCAGGTCGTCCGGCCAGGGGTCGAAGGTGTAGATGGGCCACTTTCGCGGCACCCACTGACCGATCGCGCGACCCCAGGGACCCTGGCTCTGTCGGTAATTCCACTCGGGGGCGTAGTAGCCCCAATGCGCGAGCTTGAGCCCGATCGCCATCACGACGAGGGTTACAACCCCGCGCCGGGTGTTGCCCGACTCGAGGACCGACCAGCCCAGGACCGTGACACCGATCGCGACGAATCCGGCGACGACTCCGAGCGCGCGGTAGTAGGGCATGGTGACGATCCAGGTGAAACACCCGACGATCATCGCGACCAGCCAGGCGATCAGGATAATGCTGAACATCGTGAAGAACGTGCGTCGGGCACCCGACGGCAGTCGCCCTCCGCCAGGCCATCTCCAACCCCGCCGCGGCGGCGACAAGAAGGCCGGCCAGCGCGACGGTGCGAGCGGCCGCGCCCAGACCCGGCACGGCCGTCCCGGCGATGATGCAGGCGGCCGAGGCCTGGAGCCAGCCGACGACCCATTCTCGCCCGGCGCCGACCACGCCTCGCGCGCCGCGCGGCTCGCCGACACCAGGGCGAACGGCAGCCAGGGCAGCCCGAGCAAGAGGATCCTCGGCAACAGCGACCCGTCGATTCCACGCGTCAGGGGCATCGCCATCGCCGCGGCCCAGGTTTCGGGCGTCGTCATCTTGATGGTCAGGAGCGACCAGGTGAAGACGGTCACGAGCGGTGGCAATATCAACGCGACGCCCGGACGAGAATCCGGACGGCCGATGACGATGATCGTCAGGCCGAGCAACATCAGCGGCGGCCATCCCCCTACCAGGAACGCCAGCGCGGCCCAGAGCCCCGCGACCCAGTCGCAGCCCCGGCCCAGCACTCGATCGATGGCCGCGAGTGTCACCACTCCCAGGGTCAGGTCGAGCCCGGCGCCGTTGGGCCCAAGGAGCACGTCGAGCCCCGCGCCGCCCGATCGATCGATCACGGCCAGCGAGCCGAACCACGCGAGCGCGGCGGTGATCGCGGCCCGAGCGCCGAACGCACGCGACATGCCCCGGGACAGGAGGTAACCTCCAAGGATCGCCGCGATCGCCGCCGGCCATCTGATGATCGCACCGCTGGCGCGGCTGGCGGGAGTCATCCGCGCCAGCGCCATCGCCGGCAGCACCTCGCCCGGCCAGAGGTCGGGTGCCCAGTAGCCATAGACCTGGCCGAGCGGCCCCGCGGTGTCACGCCGCCGCCAGTCCGAGCCGGGCTTCCGACGGCCCGACGTCCAGGCCGTCGACCCCGATCACCACGAATCCCAGCGCCAGCACCGCCAGCACGACGCGAACGAGAATCCGTTCGGAGAACCACTCGGGCGTCCCGGCGGCGCGGTCGGCACGGTTCAGGCGATTCCGGAGCGGGTGCGCCGTCATCGAGGCCGGTTCAACGTCCATCCACCGCCTCCTTGCGGGTCGCGTCCGCCTCGCGATTGCGGTCCGACAGCATCTCCGCACGCAAGGTCGTCGTCGAGGGCTTGATCTTCACCATCGCGTAGATATAACCCGGCACCAGTCCATAATGATACGTCTGCCGGCGCAGCTCGGCCGCCACGTCATCGGGCGTCCAACCGTCACGCTCAAAGCGATAGAACGCCACCGCGGCACCCGTCCGGCAGGTCCCTCGCGGCACAATGCACCAGGACGGGCCGGCGCTCGGGGTCATCGATGACTTTCAGCACCTCGCGGAACTGCCATTCCTCGCCCAGGCCATCGCCCGGCATCGGCAGGTTGATGAAGTCGACACCCAACCGGCGCGCGAGTTCCCGCTCTGCCTGCATCTCCTCGCCGGGCCACTGGAAATTGACCACCGTGCGGATGCCGAATTGATCCACCGCCTCACCGAGCTGATCGGCCGTGAGCTGCCCGCTGCGGTACAGCACCCCGCGTTTGACCGAGTCCCAATGGTCCCAGACCAGCCGACCCCCGCGATCGAGCGAGATCAACCCCCAGGCCATGAGCGCAGCGGATAAGGGCACGAGCGCCGAGAGCACTTTTCGCATGGACGATATCCTGCACGGCCGCACCGGAGATCCGGTCGGCCTGGTCGCATGGTAAGATACAATCGCCGGGACGGCAGGGACGTTCGACGCGGTGCGGGAATCCCCATCTCGGCGGGGGATGTTAGGACAGAACGACGCAACGGTCAATGCGAACCGGCATCGCGGATCCAGGGCTGCCGCCGTCATGCTGTGCATTGTCCGAACATCTTCGGGCGGCTAGAATGATGCGGATTCCCGCGAAAGTCCCGGAGGCCCCAGGATGACCCCAAGCACGCTGCCGCCGCCCGCCGCCCAGAGGGCAACGCTAGACGACCTGCTGAAGACGGAAGGGAAGGCCGAGCTCATCGGCGGGAGGATCGTCAAGCGCATGGCCACGGGTCACCTCCCGAATCGCGTTGCCTTTCGAATCGCTCGAAGCCTCGACGATCACGCGGAAGCACAGGGAGCGGGCGTTGCCTATACCGACAGTATGGGATTCGGCGTCCCCGAGCTCCCATCAGGACGCGAATCGTTCTCTCCCGATGCCTCCTTCTACGACGGCCCGCTGCCGCCGAACCCCATGCGGTTCGTCGCCGGGCCGCCGACCTTCGCGGTGGAGGTTCGGAGCGAGGGCGATTATGGTCACCCGGCCGAGCGGGCGATGGCAGCGAAGCGATCGGATTATTTCCTGGCGGGGACCTTGGTCGTCTGGGATGTGGATCCCCTGAACCGTTGCGTCTGGAAGTACGGGTTCGACTCGCCCGATCGGCCGACCCGGTTCGCGCCCGGTGACCAGGCCGATGCCGAGCCGGCCGTGCCCGGCTGGCGGATTGCCGTCGATCGGATCTTCGCCTGAATCGCCAGGACGATGTCCTGGTGTGGTCAACGTTGAAATCTCGTAACACATGAGCGCCGGACTCCATCAGGAACGGATCGGCCCGGGAGACCGAATCCCCGGCCCTTCGGGAAAGCCAACCATGCGTCAAACTTATCGTGGCCGATTGATGGCGGCATGCCTGTCAGCCCTCTGCTTGCTGACAGTCACCGCCTCGTTCCTGATCCCGAATGCCTGGGCCCGGGCGGACGATGCGAAGCCCAAGGATCGCGACACCAATCCCCGCGCCAAGTCGAAGAATGCCCAGCTCACGACCGCGATCGATCCCGCCACCGCGGCACCCGGGGATACGGTGACACTCAAGGTCACGGCCAAGATCGATAGCAGCTACCACATCTACCAGTACACGAAGACGCCGACGACCGGGAGCGACAGCCCGATCTACACGAGCTTCGACCTCTTCGACACCGGGGGGCTCGAGGTGGTCGGCGACTGGACGGCCTCGAAGGAGCCGATCCATCACGACGATCCCAACTTCCCGAAGATGCCCTTCGTGGAATACTTCGAGGACGAGGTGACCTGGAGCATCAAGCTCAAGGTGCCGCCCGGCACGGCTCCCGGCGAGAAGACGATCCGGGTGCAGGCTCGCTACATGATCTGCAACGACCGAACGTGCAGCCCTCCTGGCCGCTGGACGCTGCCGGCTGCCGCAGTGACCATCGGCGCGGCGGGCAAGTCGGCGACCTCGGCGGCCTCGGCGCCCTCCACGACTCAGCCCAAACCGGAGATCGCGTCGCCGACGCCGGCTCTCGCGACTCAGGCCAAACCGGTCGCCGCCGACGCCGATCCCCCGCCGTCGCCCGCGGCCCCGACGCACGAAAAGTCCTCCCCGGCACCGGTAGCCGTCGCGCCGACACCACGTGTTGAAGCACCTGCGGCCGCATCCGCCCCGGCGCCTTCGAGCCAGCCGGCCTCGGGATCGTCGACTGGCGGACAGTCGGCCGCTGCCCGGTCCGAGGGCACGAAGAGTGAGATCCAGCAGAAGGCCGAGGAGGGTTGGATCTCCTTCCTCCTGGCGTCGATGCTGGGCGGGCTCTTCGCCCTGGTGATGCCGTGCGTCTGGCCAATGGTGCCGATCACGGTCAACTTTTTCGTAAAGCAGGGCCAGAGCCAGTCATCTCACCACAAGACCACCGGGCTCGCGATCATCTACTGCCTGTCGATCATCGGAGTCTTCACGGCGGTGGGCGTGCTGTTCTCGTTCTTCTTCTCCGCCTCGGCCTTGCAGACCCTGGCGAACAAGGCATGGCTGAACATCGGCGTGGCCGCGATGTTCCTGCTCTTCGGCCTGAGCCTGCTGGGACTCTTCGAGATCCGCCTGCCCACCTACCTCCTCAATGCCTCGGCAAAGGGCGAAAGTCGCGGTGGCCTGATCGGCGTCGTCTTCATGGCTCTGACGCTGACGATCACCTCGTTCACCTGCACCTTCCCGGTCGTCGGCGGGCTGCTGTTCATGGCCTCACAGGGGAATTTTCTGCATCCGATCATCGGCCTGGCGACCTTCGCCACGGTTCTGGCATTGCCCTTCTTCATCCTCGCGCTGGCTCCCGGGCTGATCTCCAGGATGCCCCGCAGCGGCGACTGGATGAACGCGGTCAAGGTCGTCGGTGGATTGATCGAGATCGGGGCCGCGCTCAAGTTCCTCAACACGGCCGAGCTGGCGTACGTGACCCCCGATGAGGCCTGGATCAACGCCCCGGTCATGCTGACGGCCTGGATCGCGCTGTCGCTCGTCTGCGGTCTTTATCTCCTGGGTATTTTCCGGACCGACCACGATCACGATGAGGTCAAGGTCGGGCCCGGCCGCCTCGTCTTTGGCGCTGCCTTTCTGGGATTAGCCCTGCATTTGACCCCCGCCCTGTTCGGGCATGCACCCGAGAGTAAGATCTGGGAACAGGTCGTCGGCTTGCTCCCACCGGATGCCACCCGACTGATCGCGCCCGTCGCGATGGCGGGCAACCCTGCTGGAGGCTCCTCGGAAATCAAGGCCACGTCGGCCGATCCCGAGAAGGCAGCGCGCGAACAGAAGAGCGTGCACGGCGTCGTCTGGGGCATGAGCCTCGATGAGGCCAAGGAGCGCGCCTCGGCCGAGGGAAAGCCAATCCTGATTGACTTCACCGGGGTGAACTGCGCCAATTGCCGCAAGATGGAGGCGACGGTCTTCCGGCGGGGCGACGTCGTCCAGATGCTCAACCGGTTCGTCACCGTCCAGCTCTATACGGACTACACGCCGATCGACTCCATCACCCCGGAGCAGCGTGAAGTGCTTGGCCGGCGAAACCAGGAACTCGAGCTCGACCTTGTCAATCAGGCGACGAACCCTTACTACGTCGTCCTTTCGCCGAGCGGTAAGGTCCTCGGGGGCATTGGCGGGTACAACGAGCCCCGTGTCTTCCTCGACTTCGTCAACAAGGCGCTGGAGAAGTCGAGTTCCGCAGGCGCGACGAAAGTCGCTCAGAGCGAGCCATCTCCTCGCGGCGGCGACAGCACCGCGTCGAGTCAATAATAATTCGACGAGGTCGAGGAGTCCGACCACCGGGCACCAATCGTCAGTTCCCTCGATACAGCGGATCCAGCCCGAGCTTCTTCCGGACGCGCTCAACCTCCGAGGGTTCGTTCACCGGAAACCGCGGCACGACGCCATCGAGGACGCCGAGCACCTCCTCGGCGACCGACGTGGCCATGTTCCGCAACGACTCGATCGTCTGCGCCGCGCTGATGCGGGGTGAGCAGGACGTCGGGGCGGCCGATCAGGGGATGGCCCGACTCGGGCGGTTCAACCGTGTAGACATCGGCACCATAGCCCCAGAGCCGTTTCGCGTCGAGCGCCTCGGCTACTGCCGCCTCGTCGACCACCGGGCCGCGGCAGGTGTTGATCAGGATCGTCTCGGGACGCATCAGGGCCAGGGTCTCCCGGTTGATCATCCCCCGCGTGCTGGCGTCGAGCGGGACGTGGAGCGTGACGTAGTCCGATTTCGCCAGCAGCTCCGGCAGGTCCACCCGGCGGCCATCGCAGCGCCGCTCGACCTCCTCGGGCGGGGCGACGATGTCGTTGTAGAGCACCTTCATGCCGAAGCCCAGATGTGCGAT
Organism: uncultured Planctomycetota bacterium; assembly: GCA_963771445.1. Classification (GTDB taxonomy): domain Bacteria; phylum Planctomycetota; class Planctomycetia; order Isosphaerales; family Isosphaeraceae; genus JAKAUH01. The sequence goes on from CAVYTQ010000014.1 coordinate 1,947,466, forward strand.
CTCGCCAACACGGCGTCCGATCCGACCGAATCCCACGATGCCGATCGTCTTGCCGAGGATGTCGCGGCCCACCATGCTCGTGCGGGCGTTGTAGTTGTAGGCATTCAGCTCGGCAATCATCCGCGTGAAGTGCTTCGACAGGCCGATCACCAGCGCAAAGACGTGCTCGGCCACGCTCTGGGTGTTGGCCCCGGGCGTGTAGACGACCTGCACACCGCGCTCGGTCGCCGCCGGGATGTCGATCTGGTCGTAACCCACGCCGTGCCGACCCACGACCTTGAGCCCCCGTCCCGCGGCGTCGAGCAGCGGCCCATCGATCACGCCGGCCGTGCGCAGGACCAGCGCATCGATTCCCGCCACCTCGCGCCGAAGTGTCGCCGGATCGAGCGCGCTGGCCATTCGCAGCTCGCCGGCCTGGCGAAGCAGCCGCATCCCCGACTCGTCCATGCCCGTCAAGGAGTAGATGATCGGTCGCCGTTGCATGCTTGTCTCGCTCGCAGTGATTGTCGATGCCTGGGATTCGAGGCATTATACTTTTCACCGGCCCGAGTCGTCGCCCCGCCCCCCGGGGAATCGAGGCCCGGGGGTTCTGGGAGCCAGCGAGCGTTGTCGCGGCCCCTTCGGATTATGCTCAACTCCTGGCTCGCGTCCGGTCTGGCGGTGTGCCGACGACGCATTCCGGGGACGGGTGGATCGTGCGAGTCGTCGGAGGTTTCATGGTCGGTCGCCTCCGCTCTCAGGCTCTCATCGGGATCATCGTCGTCGCGGTGCTGCTGAGGCTGGCGTTGATCGTCCGGGCGTCGATGGCCTTTGACGACCCGGACAATTATCTCCCCGTGGCGCAGTCGCTAGCGGCCGGCGAAGGCTTCTCCTTCAAGGGGCGGCCTACCGCCTACCGGCCGCCGCTCTATCCCCTGATGCTCGTCCCGGCGCTCGGGCTCGGTGGATACGCTTCCTGGGGCATCGCGCATGCTTCACCTCGTCCTCTCAGCCGGGACGGTCGCGTTGACAGCCGTCGCGGCGCGGCGATTCGGGCTCTCGCAGCGTCGCGCTTCGATCGCCGCCGCGATCGTCGCCTGCGATCCGGTGCTCGCCTGGCAGAGCAAGTCGGTGATGACCGAGACCCCGGCGGCGTTCCTGGTGGCCGCCGCGCTGGCGGGATTGAGCCAGGCGGGCCTCAGCGGCGCGATCCTCGGCGGACTGGCCTACGGCCTCGCTGGGCTCTGCCGGCCTAGCCTGCTGGCCGGTGCTGGACTGACCGCACTGGCCGCGCTCTTCGTTGGTCCGGCGGGCTGGAAAGAACGGCTGATACGCTCGTTCGCGCTGGTCGCCGCGATCGGGCTGTGCCTCCTCCCCTGGATGATCCGGAACCTCGTGGTCCTGGGTGAACCGATCGCGACCACCACCCACGGCGGCTACACCCTGGCTCTGGCCAACAACCCGGTCTATTACCGGCAGGTCCTCAACGGGCCACCAGGCCGTGTCTGGACCGGCGACGATCAATGGACGCTGGTGGAATTCCGTGAACGAGGAAACCGCCGGCATGACCGAGACCCAGGCCGACCGTTATCTCCAGGCGAAAGCATGGCGGCTGGCCCGCGATAATCCCCGCGACTTCGGCCGCTCGATCATCGCCCGCCTCGCACATTTCTGGGGAGTGATCCCGGCGGCCTCAGTCTACCCCGCGGTTGCGCGGTGGCTCACCCTGGCGTGGACCCTCCCGCTCTGGATCGCGCTGGCCATCGGAGCCATGCGCCGGGAGTTCTGGTCGTGGCCGATGATCTCCGCACCAATGGCCGTGATCGGGCTGACCCTGGTCCACGCCCTGTTCTGGACCGACCTGCGGATGCGGGCGCCGATTGTCCCGGCCATCGCGATCATCGCGGCCGGGGCCGCGTGGCCGTCGCGACGGCGGTCCGCCCGCGAGTCCCCGGGCGAATCGCCGCCCTCACACGACGACTGAGGAATGCGAGCTCACCGGCGTCGGCCCCGATACGGCTTTCAGGTGCGGATGTGGCGGCTTGCGGGTGAAAACGATCCAGCGTGACATCGAGAAGCTGATGCCGGTCGCCCCCACGATGCCGACCACGGCGGCGGCCAGCCGATGCCGGGCAAAGAAAGGCACGCGAGTCGGCAGATACACCCGGACCGACAGGCTGAGGGCGATCGCCAGCGCGTTGCTCAGAGCATACGCCAGGAACTGCTTCATCCAGGATCCTCCGCGTGCGTCGTTGAATGTCAGCCGCCGATTCAGCGTGAAGTTCCAGAGCAGCGCCATGGCGATCGACATTGCACCCGCCACGGCCAGATGCCAGGAGAAAGACAGTGCGCGCCGAAAGGGGGGTGTAAAGCCGCGTGAAGGAGAGTAACCACTGGAACAGGGCGTAGAACGTAAGATCAACGACCATGCCTGATGCCCCGACGAAGCAGAACTGGATCAGCCGGGACCAGCTTCCGTAACGACCGTCGAGGACGTGTTTGAGCGGGCGCAGATCCTGAAACCGAAGTCGTTGCGAGCGGAACCGCGGCCCCACCGCGACCGGGACGTCGATGCACCCGTCTGGGCGTCGAAGCAGCAACTCGAGCACGAGGCTCTGTCCGCTGGCGACCAGCGATCGTCCGCCCCTGTCCCATAGGGGTCGCGCGACGGCGAAGAGGCCAGAGAATACCTCGGAGGAGCCGAGGACGATCCCGCTAGCTAGTCCCCGGACTTCCCGAATCGGGCGGATTCCCAGGCCGGCTGATGGACCCCGTTCCGGGATGGCAACAGCCAGTTCCGCCCGACCAACCAGCACCGGCTCGAGGACCGAGATGAGCGCTTCCGGGGCATAATGGAGCTCGGTGTCGAGCACGAGCAGATGGTCCCCGGTCGCCGCCCACATCCCCTCCCGTGCCAGCTCGCCCCACTCGTCGGCGTGGCAGATGACGGCAACAGTCGTCGATTCCACCTGGGAAATCGCGTCGCTGTCCGTCACGTCGGAGACTTTCGCGATGACCTCGTTGGGCCCGACGAGAATCGTCTCCACCGAGAGCCGTGGGAAGGTTGCCGAGAGGAGCCTGCGGCAGGCCGCGAGCTGCTGGATTCCGGCCTCGCTCTCCGAAATCTGCGGGACGACCAGGCTCAGCCGGGTCGCCGGCCAGTTCGCATCGAGAGACTCGCTACTTGCCATGTCGACCGGCTCTCCTACGTGACGAGGCCCCTGCAACCCACGCTGCCATTCCCTCGCGACGAGCTCGAACTCAACAACCCAATCGGCGGGTCAGGCTCGGCAACTCCACCACCAGGGTCCGGGGGTGGGAGTTGAAGGGGATATCGGCAGTGACCCCAACAATCATCCTCGGGATTCAGGAAGGGTCGAGGAGATCGCGGTCGGTTGGCTGTCGCGATGCCGGTCTCCGGCCGTCGCCTGTATCCTATACTCAATATGTTAGTTCCAGTAACTTGCCCGATCAAGGTGACCCGGGGAGGCTCGGGAGAATTCGTTGGGAGCCGGACGCCGTCGTTCGCCCTGGCTCTCCGGCATGACATCTTCCCGGTCCCAACCGGGCGACGTTGCGTTGGAGCGGCCGCGGATTGTAAGGTGATCCTGGCTTGCACCGGGCTTACGGTCGTCGGATTTCAACCGATCGCAGGAGGATTCGCATTGAGAACTGTTATCACAGGCGGAGCCGGATTCATCGGATCGCACCTGTGCGAGCGCTTCCTGGCGGAGGGGCATGACGTTGTCTGCGTGGACAACCTGCTCACCGGCAGTCGGCGCAACATCGAGCCGCTGGTCGGAGATGCGCGGTTCCGCTTCGTCGAGCACAATGTCTCGGAGCCCATCGAGGTGGATGGCCCGGTCGACAACGTCCTGCACTTCGCCAGTCCGGCCAGTCCCGTCGACTACCTCCTCCATCCGATTCCGACGCTCAAGGTCGGTTCGCTCGGGACCCACAACGCGCTGGGCCTGGCGAAGGCGAAGGGTGCACGACTCCTGCTCGCCAGCACGTCGGAGGTCTACGGCGACCCCGAGATCCACCCCCAGCGCGAGGACTACTGGGGCCACGTCAATCCCATCGGCCCGCGGGGCTGCTACGATGAAGCCAAGCGCTTCGCCGAGGCGATCACCATGGCCTATCACCGCTTTCACGGCGTCAAGACCCGCATCGTTCGCATCTTCAACACCTACGGCCCCCGGATGCGGCTCGACGATGGCCGGGTCCTCCCCAATTTCATGGGCCAGGCGCTCCGCGGCGAGCCGATCACGGTCTACGGCCACGGCGAGCAGACCCGAAGCTTCTGCTATGTCGACGACCTGGTCGAAGGGATCTTTCGGCTGCTCCATACCGACTTTTCCGAGCCGGTGAATATCGGCAACCCGGCCGAGATCACCGTGCTTCAGCTCGCGCAGGAGATCATCGCCTTGGTCGAAGGCACCAAGAGCACGATCATCTACAAGGACCTCCCCGAGGACGACCCGAAGCGCCGCAAGCCGGACATCACCCGAGCGCAGCAGCTCCTCGGCTGGCAGCCGACCGTCGATCGCTCGGAGGGCCTCAGGCGCAGCCTCGAATACTTCCGGAGCGTCGTTGGCTAGCGGTGAGGATCCGAGTCGATGGGTTTCAGGTATCTTCGCCTCCCAGGATCTCCATGGCCGCGTTGCGCCCGTTGACCGCAATTACGCTGCCGCCGGGATGCGTGCAGGCGCCGCAGAGGAAGACGCCCGGCATCGGCGTTCGAGGCTCGAGACGTCGGTCCCACATGTAGGCCGGCAGGCACTCGCCCTGGAAGATGTGACCGCCGGCCAACCCAACCTCGCGCTCGATGTCGGGCGGGCCGAGCACCTGCGCGTCGATCACCGCGCCGGGCATGTTGTCGCAATAACGCGAGATCGAGGCGAGAGCAAGATTCTTGACCTCGATCCGTCGCGAGTCCCAGTCGCCGCTCGCGAACGTGTGGGGGACATACTGCGCAAATACGCTCATCGTGTGCACCCCTTCGGGTGCGACCGAGGCGTCGTGCGCCGTCTGGAAGTAGAGTTCGGTCCAGAGCCGCTCGGGCAGCTCTCCGGACCGGGCGCGACCGAAAGCTTCCTGCCACTGTCGCTTGGTCAGGGGAGTATTGATCTGCCCCAGATGGTGGGGCATCTGCGTCCCTGGCCGCGCGGTGAAGCTGGGCAGCTGCGCAGCGCGACGTTGAGCTTTACCGTGCAGCCAACCTGGGGGATTCCCTCGACCCGCGCTTTCCAGTCGGGCTCGACCTCGTCACCCAGCAGCCGAAGTGTGGTCCTCGGGTCGGCGTTGGAGACGACTTGCGACGCCTCGATGCGCTCGCCGCCGACCAGCTCGACGCCGCGGCCCGGCAGGATTCGCGCCACAGGCATTCCCGTGACGACGACCGCGCCGGCCTCGCGGGCGATGTCGCAAAGGATGAAAGAGACCATCCCCATACCGCCCTCGACGTAACCCCACATCCCCGGCATGCCGCCCAGCCTGCCCGACTGGTGGTGGAAATGAATCGAGGCCGTACCCGGGTCATGCGGGCTGGCGAAAGTCCCGATCACTCCCTGGCCCAGATAGGCGGACTGGAGCCGCTCGTCGTCGAGGAAATGCTCGACGTACTGCACCATTGACCAGTCGAACAACACGCTCCGGGCCTCAGCGTCGCCCGCAAGACGGCGCTCGATCTCATCCCGCGTCGGCGCCCGGTCGATCCACAGGTCGCCCATGCCGGCCGGTCGCAACGCGTCGCGGAGCCTGCGTTTGACGTCGCTGAACGCTCTCCAGGCCGCCAGGTCGCGGGGGGCGAACCGAGCGACCTCCTCCTCGCACCGCCCGTCGTCGTCCCAGAGTTGGATGCTCGAGCCATCCTCGAAGGGTACGAAGAGGCCAGCGGTGGCCGGCGTCCAGCGGAAACCATGCTCGACCATCCCGAGCTCGTCAATCACCAGCGGGTGGAGCAATCCGACCAGGTACGCACACGGACTCATCCGCGTTCCCGGCCAGACCTCTTGCAACGTGCAGGCGCCTCCGACCCGAGCCCGCGCCTCCAGCACGAGGACCTTTCGGCCGGCCCGCGCCAGGTAGGCCGCGCACGTCAGACCATTGTGTCCGGCCCCGACAATCACCACATCCCAGCGACTCGCGGCAAGGCTGTGGATCGGCGCAGGAGGCTCCAGGACGCCCAGAGTCGTCGCGGCCGGCGGAAAACCCTTTGTCCCTGATACCATCGTTACAATCCCACCTTTCTCGGGCCGATCTCTAGCCATTTGTATAGTGATTCAAGGACTTTTCGGGTCGAGTGGAAGGACGACCACTTGTATGGAACAAACGGCCATGGTATCCCAATGAGCAGGCAATGGAGAAACGCCGATGCGTGCGGGACGAGGCCGGCCACCGGGCGTGTTGTAAACTGGAGTCGGGGGCCGAGACAACGGTCGGGACGGCGAATCGCGCGGAAAGGCGGCGGTCATGGCGAAGCTGGCGCATGTTATCACCAAGCTCTCGGACCTGGTGGACGGGCAGGAGGCGACCTGCTTCGCCGCGCTCGTGAAGAAGACGAAGGGTTTCACGCGGACCAACCAGCCGTTCGTCAGGTGCGTATTCCGCGACAAGCGGATCAAGCTGGAGGCTCCCCTCTGGCACGATCATCCACTGATCGGCATGAGCGACACCTGGTCGGAGGGCGTAGCGTACCGTGTCGGGGTCCGGGGCAAGTTCGACGTCCGCTACGGGCTCCAGATCGATCTGCTGGCGATCCGGCCGGCGACCGACGAGGACAGTCAGGACGGATTCGACTTCTTCGACCTGGTCGAGGAGGGGCAGATCCCTGCCGACGACCTGCTGCGGAAGCTCCGACATTTGATCGAGCAGCATATCGATGATCCATCGATCCGCCGGCTGGTGGAGACGATCCTGGGCGAGCAACTCGACCTGTTCAAGAAGATGCCGGCCGCGCAGTCGTTCCACCACTCGTACACCTCGGGCCTTCTCGAGCACGTCTGGAGCATGACGCGGATCGGCTGCTTCCTCGCCGATCACTATGCGAAATACTACGAGCGGCTCGAGCCTCCGATCAACCGCAGCATCGTGATGGCGGCGACGATCCTGCACGACATCGGCAAGCTGCGCGAGCTCGATTATCACCCGGTCGAGGCGCGCTACACGGCCGAGGGGAAGCTGATCGGCCATATCCAGATCGGCCGGGACATGGTCCGCGAGGCCGCGAGCCGGATCGAGGGTTTCCCGCGGGACCTGCTGCTGCGGCTCGAGCATGCAATCCTGGCGCATCACGGCAAGCTGGAATTCGGGGCGGCCGTGCTGCCGCAGACCCTCGAGTGCTTTCTGGTCTCGTTCATCGACGACCTCGACGCCAAGATGAACATCGCCGCCTGCACGATGATGAAGGCCGGGACCTCCGAGGTGTTCACCGAGCGGATCTACGCCCTCGACAATCGGCAGATGTACAAGGGCGTCCCCCTGGACGGCGAGGACGGCCCGTTCGTCCCCTCGCTCTCCTGAGCCGGCGGGCGACCGGTCGGGCGCGCGACCATGGCGTGGGCGGTTGGCCGGCGTTAGAATGCACCAGGATTCCGCGATGATGGCCCCTGCGCCGAGCGGATCGGGAACGCATTGAACCAACCAGATGAGAGACACCCGATGAAATGGCACCCCAGGTACGCCTGGTCGTTCGTGATGCTCGGCGTCGTGACCGGATGCACGAGCGACGAACCCGCTCCGACCGGGACCAACCCCGGCGCCTCGGCGCCGGCACGTGACGGCAGGGCTGGCGGAGTCCCGCCGGTCACCAAGCCCGAGCCCTCGAAGGACGTCATGGCCAAGGATATGCCCCCGTCGACGGACAAGGCGGGCGCGACGAAGACCGACGACTCGCCCAGGCTCGAGGCGCCCAAGACCGAGCCCGCCAAGGACAAGGAAAAGACCTCCGACGCCTCGAAGCTCACCGACGAGGAGCTCGCCCAGATCAAGGAGCTGCCCCCGGCCGACCAGGCCATCGCCATCAAGCAGGCCGTCTGCCCGGTCAGCGGCCATCACCTGGGCGGAGACATGGGAAAGCCGATCAAGGTCACCGCCGAGGGCCGTACCTTCTTCATCTGCTGCGAGGGGTGCCAGGACGACGTCAAGAAGGACGCCAAGAGCGTCATCGCCAAGCTCGACGCCCGGACCGAGAAGAAGTGATCGAGGGTTCGGTCGCCTCGTCGAGAGCGTGACACGCTCCTGCAGTGCCATCCCGGGCCGCAAGAATCGATGCAGTGGCTTCGAGCACCGGCCGACCGGGCCGCGATCCGCGGTGCCGGCGGCCGTCGCCTTTTGGAAGCTGTGGGGACTGGAAGGGATACGTCCCGACCGGTATACTCGGGACGCCTGCGAGCAGACGTCCCTGGGGCCTCGCCCGCATGGGGTTCGGTCGGCTTCGACGTATCCCGGATCGGCGTCTCTCCCGCGCTGATGCGGCCGGAACGTGTTTCCACTCCGATGCCATGCGTGCTCCGTGGGCCGCCAGAGGCTTACCTTGGCCGTCGCGGCGGGATCGCCCTGCGGGCAAGCCGTGCTCAGGTCACGGCCCTCGTCTGTCCACCGGCCGGAACTGAGGCTAGTGTGCGTAGACCGCTCGGTCCGGATCGGACCGCGGTGGAACGAGGGCATGGCCTGCTCGGCCCCTTGCGATCCGGCCGGGACGCGACGGTGTCGTCCAGGCAGCATCGGCTGACGGCTCCACGGCCCTAAAGCCATCCCCAGCAGTCTGTCAGGCGCAAGCTCGCTGGCCCTCGGACGCAGGTTTATGCGGCCGAGCGAGAGACCATCTTTGATCCATTCCCGATCCGACCTGATTCCGAATCCGTCCGTCTGTTGGAGACCAGTCATGCGAGACTCCCGGGCCCTCGAGGGCGCACTCAAGGCGATCACCTCCTGGCCGGTCGATGGCCGCCGCGCCCCGCGTTCGTCGCAATCGATCCGCCAGCTCTTCGGCGTCAACGTCTTCTCGGACGAGGTGATGAAGGCGCGTCTGCCGGAGAATGTGTTCAAGATCCTGCGCAACACGATCAAGAAAGGTGCCCCGCTCGACGCCTCGATCGCCGACGTGGTCGCCGCGACGATGCGCGAGTGGGCCATGGAGCGCGGGGCGACCCACTATACCCACTGGTTCCAGCCGATGACGGGCCTGACGGCCGAGAAGCACGACTCGTTCCTGGTCCCGACCGAGGGAGGCACCGCGATCGCCGAGTTCAGCGGCAAGGAGCTGGTGCGGGGCGAGCCCGATGCATCGAGCTTCCCTTCGGGCGGCATCCGGACCACGTTCGAGGCCCGCGGATACACGGCCTGGGACCCGACCAGCCCGGCGTTCATCCTCGAGAACCCCAACGGGACGACGCTCTGCATCCCGACGGCGTTCTGCTCGTGGACGGGCGAGGCACTCGACAAGAAGACCCCGCTCTTGCGGTCGATGGAGGCCCTGTCGAAGCAGGCGCTGCGGATCCTCAAGGTCTTCGGCTCCGAGGCCTCGCGGGTCTACAGTACGGCCGGCCCCGAGCAGGAGTACTTCCTGATCGACAAGCATTTCTACTTCGCCCGGCCCGACCTGATCAACGCCGGGCGGACGCTCTTCGGCGCCCGGCCGCCGAAAGGCCAGGAGATGGAGGACCACTACTTCGGCGCGATCCCCGAGCGCGTCCTGGCCTGCATGCTCGAGACCGAGACCGAGCTGTACAAGCTGGGCGTGCCCGTGAAGACCCGACATAACGAGGTCTCGCCTGCGCAGTACGAGATCGCCATCACGTTCGAGAACGCCAACGTTGCCACCGACCACAACATGCTGGTCATGGAGACGATGAAGCGGATCGCCGACCGCTACGGCCTGCAGCTCCTGCTGCACGAGAAGCCGTTCGCCGGCGTCAACGGCTCGGGCAAGCACCTCAACTGGTCGCTGGCCGACGACGAGGGGAACAACCTGCTGCGGCCGGGCGACACCCCGCACGAGAACGCGCAGTTCCTGATCTTCCTGGTCGCGGTGATCCGTGCCGTGGCGCGGCACGGCGACCTTTTGCGAGCCTCGGTCGCCAGCGCCCACAACGATCACCGGCTCGGGGCCAACGAGGCGCCGCCCGCGATCATCTCGGTGTTCCTGGGCGACATGCTCCAGGACATCGTCGAGCAGATCGAGAAGGGCGGAGCCAAGTCGGCGAAGACGGGCGGAGACATGAAGATCGGCGTGTCGGTCCTGCCGACCCTGCCGCGCGACGCGGGCGACCGCAACCGCACCAGCCCGTTCGCTTTCACCGGCAACAAGTTCGAGTTCCGCGCCGTCGGCTCCAGCCAGTCGGTGGCCGGGCCGATCGTGGTGCTGAACACGATCGTCGCCGAGAGCCTCGACGATCTCGCCACGCAGCTCGAGCAGGCCGTCGCCGCCAAGAAGGACCTGAACGCCGAGATCCAGACCTTGCTTCAGAACGTGGTCAAGGAGAGCAAGCACGTCGTCTTCAACGGCGACAACTACAGCGACTCCTGGCACGCCGAGGCCGAGCGCCGGGGCCTGCCCAACCGCAAGAGCACGGTCGACAGCCTGACCGACCTCATCACGCCCAAGGCGCACAAGCTATTCTCGAAGTACGGGATCTTCAACGAACGCGAGCTGCATTCGCGATACGAGATCCTGCTCGAGAATTACAAGAAGACGATCAACATCGAGTCGCAGTTGACCATCCAGATCGCCTCGCGGATGATCCTGCCGGCGGCGCTGAGGTACCAGTCGGAGATCGCCCAGGCGGTCTCCAACCTGAAGGCCACCGGCGCCACCGTGCCGAAGGCGCAGGCCGCGCTCCTGGCCGAGGTCGTCGCCGCCATCGACGACCTGCAGGCGGCCACCGATCACCTGACCGCGGCGACCGAGGAGGTCGGCGACGGCGACTCGCTGGCGCATGCCAAGCATTCGCGCGACGCAATCATCCCCGCGATGAACGCGGTCCGCGCGGCCGGCGATCGCCTGGAAGGCCTGGTCGCTCATGATCTCTGGCCTTTGCCCTCTTACCAGGAGATGCTGTTCGTCAAGTGACGGACGGATCGACGGCTCGAACCAGGATGCCGAGGCCGGCCGGCGCGTGACCACGCGTGCCCGCCGGCCTCGTGCCGCTTCCGATGATCCTACAAGCGAATCGCTTCCTCGAACTCCTGAGGTCCGCCCGGAACCGCCCGCTGGTGATCGCCCACCGGGGAGATTCGTTCCATGGGCCAGAGAACACACTCGAGGCCGCCCGCCTGGGCCGAGGGGCCGGGGCCGATGCCTGGGAGCTCGACGTCCAGTCGACCCGCGACGGCGTCCCCGTCGTGCTGCACGACGAGTCGCTGCTGCGGACGACTGATGTCGCCCTTCGATTCGTGGGCGACCCCCGCGGCCTCGACGGGTTCCGCGTCGCGGACTTCGACCTCGACGAGGTCCGGGCCCTCGACGCCGGCTCGTGGTTCGTGGATGCCAACGGCGGCTACCGCTCGGCCCGCGACTTCGGCACGCTCGACGGGCTCGATCCGGCCGACGTCGCGCGCTTCCGCTCCGGGTCGGTGCTCGTGCCAACACTGGAAGAGGCACTCATCTTCACCAGGGAGCACGACTGGCTGGTGAACGTCGAGATCAAGTCATTCCCCGAGCATCCTCCGGGCCTGGTCGAGCGAGTCTTGGATGTCATCGCGGCGACCGGAACGGCCGGCCGTGTCTTGATATCCTCATTCGACCATGATGACGTCGTAGAGGCCCATCGGGAGGGCCGCCGGTACGCCCTCGGCATCCTGCTGGCCACGCCGCTCCATCGCATCGCCGACTATGCCCGCGACATCGTCGGGGTCGACACCGTCCACGTCTCGACCGATGTCCTCGGGGCCGAATCCGTCGCGTATCGTCGGGCCGCGACAGCGGCATCCCTCCGGCATGAGATGGTCGCTGTCCTGAAGGAACGCGGTATCCCGATGCTCGTCTATACCGTGAACCATCAGGCCGGCGGGAAGCTGGCCCATCACCTCGCCGAGATCGGTGTCGCGGCGTCGTTCACGGACGATCCGAGGGGCCTGAAGCCGCCCTGATCGGTGCTCTCTGATTCACGAACCCGGGGATGCTGGCGATTCGGGAGGGCGAGCCTCCCGGCGAGCCGGCATGCGGCGGAGGCTCGGCAGGATCCCCGCCCTCCCACGGATCGGACACCGTCAGCGACGTCGTGTATGGGCACCCCGCTGGAGGGGCACGGCCCGGACGACGGGACCGATCCGTCCGGGGGACCTCCGGTGCCAATCGCCAGATCGTCGGGATCAACTGCGTAGACCTGGGCCTGGGGGCACTCCCGTGCCTGTCGCAACAACAGCCGGCCGAGTCGCCGTCATCGACCCGGACCGGAGGCGGGGGACCGGGCCGCATCTCCGGACACCGAAGGCCGCGAGGCCGGCGAGACCGCGTCGGCCTGCGCCTCGATCGATCGATCCTCCGCGACGGCCGCATCCAGGGCCGCCCGGAACGCTCCGGCAAGACTATACACATAGGGCTCGAGCAGGATGGTATGGTGGTCGCCCGCCAAGGGGATGATCTCGAGCTTCCCCAAGACCTGGTCGCCCCACCCCAGGTCGGGCGATTGGGAATGGATGAGTGGCCGGACTCGTGCCGCAGGAAGAGGACGACTCGACCCGGATAGGGGCCGTGGCGATGTGCCCTGAGCGCGCCCAGATAGTCGAGAAGCATCCGTTCGTCATCCGGGGTAGGGTCCGAGCCGGGGCGACCGGAAGCCGAGGGCTGCGGCCCGGTTCGCTTCGATCGTCCGCGAGAGGTCAACAGCAACTCGAAGAGCCACCCGAGAACCTTCCGCACGCGGCCCGCCATGCCGCCGGTGTGCCGACTGAAGGGGACGAAGGCGATCCAGCGCGTCAGGTTCCGCAGGATCAGCCAGTAGGCAAAGACCCTGCTCATCGTGCGGTCGGGCCCGACGTCGAGGATGGCCAGCAACACGACCCGCCGCCCCCTTGTGGTCAACTGCCGGGCCATCTCAAAAGCCAGCACGCCCCCGAAGGAATAACCCGCCAAGCAGATCGATCCCTCGGGCTGGAAGGCGATCAATTCGTCGCAATAGGAGAGCGCCTGGTCCTCCAGGGTGCTGCCCCGCCGCTCCCTCTCGTGCGTATCCTCGTAGGCGAAGGCATACACTGGCTGGTCCGGGGGGAGCGACCTCAGGATCGGGTCGCAGACGAATGCGCCGCCGTGCATTGTCCGCGTGAAGTAGAGGGGGGGCCTCGACCCGCCGGGTCGCAATGCGATGATCGAGCCGGCCGATTCGACGCTCTCGCTCGCCTCCATCAGGTCGGCCAGGCGGGCGATCGTCGGATGGAGGTACAGCGCCGCCAACGACAAATGGCGCCCGCACGCCCGCTCGATCGCCGCCAACAGCCGAGCCGCCTTGAGCGAAGTACCCCCGAGTTCGAAGTAGTCGTCGTGGATGCCGACCCGCTCCAGGCCGAGGAGGTCGGACCAGATCGGCGAAAGCGTCGCTTCCATCGGGGTCCGGGTCGCGGCGAAGGCAACATCCGATTCGAGGCGGCCGGACTCGGGCGACGGCAGCGCCCGCCGGTCCAGCTTGCCATTGGGTCGTCGCGGCAAACGGTCCAGCTCGACGAAGATCGACGGGATCATGTGTGCCGGCAGGAGCGACAGCAGGTGCGCCCTCACAGCGCCGACGGCCAACCCCCGCGACCTCCCGGCCAGATAGGCGACCAGTCGATCGTCGCCGTCGCGATCGGGCCGGGCAACGACGGCGGCCTCCCGGACGCCCGGGTGTCGCACCAATGCGGCCTCGACCTCCGCGGGCTCGATGCGATAGCCGCCGATCTTGATCTGATCGTCGATCCGGCCGAGGATCTCCAGTGATCCGTCGGGCCGCCAACGCGCCCGGTCACCCGTCCGGAACAGCCGAGCACCGGGATCTTCGCGGAACGGGTGCGGGATGAAGCGATTCGCGCCCCGCTCGTCGCCCCCCGGGTAGCCTGCGGCCAGGGTTGGCCCGCCAGCACACAGCTCGCCCTGGACCCCGATCGGGACGAGCTGATGCCACCGATCCAGGATGTAGATCTCATTGCCATGGGTCGGATAGCCCAGGTTCCCCTCGGGTCGGGGGCCGTCATCACGGCAATGCCGAAAGGCGAGCGATGGGGCTTCCGTGGTCCCGTAGAGGATCCCCAGCGACGAAGACGGCAGGCGGCGGCGGAAGCACTCCTCGAGGTCGGCCGTCATCGGCTCGCCGAAGCAGAGTACGTGCCGCAACTTCGTACAGGCTTCCGGGCCGAACTCCTGAAGGAGCGCCCGCAACAGCGATGGGATCAGGGCCATGAAGGTGATCCCGTGGTCCACGAGCAGCCTGCGAAGGCCGGCCGTGTCCTCCTTCGCTTGCACCCCAGCGATGATCAATCGACCGCCGGTCAAAAGCGGCCAGAAGACCTCCAACGGGAGCAGGCTGGAATCGAGGGACGACTTCAGCAGGTGGCGGTCGGATTCGCCGAGCTGGAATGTCGAGCGCGTCCATTGTCCGAAGCGGTACGCCTGATGGAGGCGGGGGACGGCCTTGGGCCGGCCCGTCGATCCCGACGTGAACAGGATCAGCGCCAGGTTCTCGCCGGAGACGCGGACGTCCAAGGCGGCTGGGGATTCCCCTGCGATCGCCGCCGCTTCACGGTCAAGGCAGAGGACAGTACGTCCGTCGCGGGGGATGCGCTCCACAGCCCGCGACTCGGTGATGAGCACCGGCGGCCGGGCCTCCGCCGCCAATGCGGCCAGTTGCGCCGGCGGGAGCGACGGCTCGAGCAGGACGAAGGCCCCTCCGGCTTTCATGACGGCGAGGATTGCCGCCACCAGTTCGGGCGACCGTCCGAGGCAAAGGCCCACGGGAACGTCGGGGCCTACTCCGTGCCGGCGCAAGCGGTGGGCCAGCTTGTTCGACTGTTCGTCCAGCTCGCGATAGGTGATCCGTCGCGCATCAAAGACGATGGCGACGGCGTCGGGGGTCGCCGCGGCCTGGGCCGAGAACATCTGGTGGCGAAAGGGCCCGGAGGCGCCGCCGCCGCGGCCGGCGGGTTCCACTCTTCGAGTTGCTGGCGGCGTTCGGATTCGGTCAACAGGGGCAGGCGGGAGATCCGCGCGCTCCAGGATCCGCCGCGACTCCCCGGAGCAGGACCCGGTAGTGCCCCAGCATCCGGAGGACCGTTGGCGCGTCGAACAATCCGGCATGGTACTCCAGCGTGCCGTCGAGCCGTTCCCCCGACTCGATGACATGGAAGGACAACTCCATCCCGGGGAGCAATCGCCCCGGACGGCCGCCACCCTCGCTCCCGGGCGGGGATGCTAGATCGAGCGAGCCGGCCGTCGAATAGCGAAACAGGAACTGGGACGGCGCGAGGCCCTCATCGGATTTCCTGCATCCCTCACCTGCCGGCGAAGCTGCCGACGCGGGCCTTGGTGTCGCCCCAGCGTCGCGGGATCGCCGGCGTACATCGGCCTCGAGGTCCCGGAATTCGGGGTCACCCGACAGGTCGATCCGCAACGGCCGGGCCGTCGCGACCGACGCCGCGAGGTCGCCCGATCCGCTTCCATCCGTGTCACCGGGGAGGACGCCGATGACGACCTCCGACTCGCCCGAATAGCGATGCAGGAGGACGGCGAACACCGCGAGCAACGTTCGACGAGTTGCCCTCCACCGGGCCGGACGACCACCCCGGCCCGTTGGCCGGGGTAGAGGATAAGGCGAGAGATTCCCGGGAGAACTCGTCGAGGCCGGCCGGCCTCGGTCGGTCCGTCGGCAGCGTCAAGCGGCGTGGGAAAATCTCGGGATCGAGCCGGCGGCGATCGCCGCCGGCAAAGGCGGACGTTGACGGCTCGTCCAGGATAGCCGGTTCCTTCTTCGTGGGGCCTTCATGCTCGATCATGGCTGTCCCCGCCGGGGTGTGCCCGACAATCTGCGGTCCGGCGCGGCCACGATCCTTCGCAAGATCGAGCGGAACGCGTCGAGATGCTCCATCGCCTTCGGCGGAGAGTAGGTCACCACGCGGGACTTGAGCTGGATGAGAATCTCTTTCTCCTGGGCAATAACCACGACGACCAGGGGAACGAAGGTGGCGACATCCTCGGGCGGCAGTTGCAGCCGGGACAGGCACAGGCCGGGGAGCGTCAGGTCTCGCCCCTTACACTCGATGTAGTTGAACACAACAGGCGGGTTGGATTCATAGCTCGGATGGAGCGGATGCCACTCCGGGCAGGCGGCCTCCAGTGGGAAATCCATGTGTAGGTAGGCCCCCGTCGCCACGTCCCGCACCCGTCTCAGGAGCTGGCGAGGGGTCGGCCTCCCGGACAGGTCCGTGCGCAGGACCATCAGCCGGCGCAGGAGGCCGATCACCCCCTCGGACTCGGGTCGGCTGTGCGCGGCGAGCTGACACCTCACGGAGATGTCCTCCTGGCCGGTGGCCTCGAGGATGAGGACGTCCAGGGCCGCCAGCAGGGCCATGGACAGCGTGCCCCCTTCCTGGCGTGCCAACCGGCGAAGCGAGTCCGTCAGGTCAGCCCCAATGACGATCGACTGCTGGAGGCTCCGATAATCGCCGGGATTTGCTCGCGGCCCGTCGCCGGGCGGGAGGGCCGGCGGCCGGGCACCCCCCAACTGTCGCTTCCAGTACGCCAGGTGTCGCCGCGCGGCCTCTCCCCGGAACGACGCACGTTCCCACGCGGCCAGGTTGACCGGCTGGAAGGGGATGTCGGGGAGGGTCGCCCGACCACCGGTCGAGTGTGCACCGTAGAGGGCCGACAGCTCGCGACAGAAGACGCCCAGCGACCAGCCGTCCAGGGCGATATGGTGGAACGTCAGCACCAGGACGTGGTCCTCGTCGTCGAGCCGGATCAGCAGGGGCCTCAGCATCCCATCGTTCGCCAGGTCGAACAGGTGCCCGGCATGCTCCCCGGACCGCTGCATTGCGGCGGCCAGCCGATCGACCGCCGGGAGCCGGCCCAGGTCGATTCGGGGCAGTCCCGGCCCATCGGCGGGCCCGACGAGCTGCGCCAGGTCTCCGCGTACTTCGGCGAAGGTGGTCCTCAGCGCCTCATGCCGCCCCGTCAGCGCCCGGAGCGCTTCCTCCAGTGTCCCGGGGTCCAGCGGGCCCCGGAGGCGATAAACCCGGGTGATATTGGAACGCGGATTGTCGGGATAGCTGGTGGTCTTCGACCAGTATTCGACCTGGGAGGCGAGCAATGGCGAGGCCACGCCGCGGTCGACACGAGAGGGAGGCCAGTCAGGCTCGACGGCGACCGGCCGGCCGCACGCCGCGGCCAGGCTCGCCGCCGTCGGGGTCGCGAGCAGACTCGCCAGCGGCACGTCCACTCCAAGCGCCTGCCGGGCCCGCGCCGCGGCCCTCATCGCCAGCAGCGAGTCGCCGCCAAGATCGAAGAAATCGTCATCCACGCCGACCCGCTCGCAGCCCAGTAGCTCGGCGAAGATGCCCACCAGCGTCGCCTCCGCCACCGTCCGCGGGAGGGCGAAGGGGCGCCCGACATCGGCGCGGGGCGACTCGGGCGATGGCAGACGCCGACGATCGACCTTGCCGTTGGGGGACGACGGTAGCTCATCCAGGAACACCACGGCCGACGGCACCATGTGATCGGGGAGCGACCGCGAGAGGAAGCCCCGCAGCTCGCGGTCGGTCGGTGCTCCATCGCCCCCCGGCACGACGTACGCGATCAACCGCCGCCCCGTGCCCCGCGGCTCATCGCCGGCGACGACGGCCACGGCCCGCACCGCCGTGTGGCGGCGAATCGCCGCCTCCACCTCGCCGGGTTCAACCCGGAAACCTCGGATCTTCACCTGGTCGTCGAGCCGACCGAGGAACTCGATATCCCCGTCCATCAGGTATCGGCCGAGGTCGCCCGTCCGATACAGCCGCGCCCCCGGGACGGTCCCGAATCGATCGGGGATGAACCGCTCGGCGGTCGATCCCGGCCGATCCCAGTAGCCCAGGGCGACCCCCGGTCCGCCGATGTGGATCTCACCCGGTACCCCGATCGGCACGGGCCTCCCGGATGGATCCAGGAGATAGATCGTGGTATTGGCGATCGGTTTGCCGATCGGGATCGATGCCAGGCCCTCCGGCAACATGCGCGGGATCCGATGGCAGCAGGCGAAGGTCGTCGCTTCCGTAGGACCATAACCATTGATCAGCGCTGTTGCGGGCAACAACTCGAGGGCGCGGCGGACATGCGGGATCGAGAGCGCCTCGCCCCCGATCAGGAGCTGGCGGACACCCGCGAGGATCTCCGGCGCCTCGTCGATCACGGCGTTGAATAGCGTCGCGGTCAACCACACCGTATCGACCTCGTGCCGCCTCAGCAGGTCGCCGAGCAGGTCGAAGGCGGGAAGCCGTCCCGGGGCGAGGACGCAACGACCGCCGTGGAGCAAGGCCCCCCAGATCTCGAAGGTCGAGGCATCGAAGGCGGCCGGGGCCATCTGCAATATCGTCCGGCCGCCCTCCAGCTTCGCGTAGTCCACGCCGAAGAGGAGACGGACGACCCCCCGATGCGGGACGGCCACCCCCTTGGGCGTCCCCGTCGAGCCGGAAGTGTACATGATGTAGGCGAGGTCTTCCGCGTCCACGACGCACGGCGGATCGGTGTCGTCCTGTGGGTCCGGTGTGCCCGGCCCGAAGTCCAGGTAGACCGCTCGCGTTGAATGCTCCGGCAGTGCCTCCCGGAGGCGCCGCTCCGTCAGCAGCACGGGGGCCCGCGTGTCGTCGAGGATGAATCGCAGCCGCTCCTTCGGAAAAGCAAGGTCGAGCGGCACATATGCGCCGCCGGCCTTGGAGATGGCGAGCAGGCCGATGACCAGCTCGCAGGAGCGCTCGAGGCAGATCGCCACCGGCGTGTCCGGACCCACCCCCAGCCGTCGTAGGCGATGCGCCGAGCCGATTCGCGCGGACATTCAGCTCGTGGTACGTCAGTCGAGACTCGCCGAAGACGAGGGCCGTGGCCCCCGGCGTCCGTTCGACCTGCGCCTCGAACAACCCCGGGATCGAGTCGTGGCGGGGGAGGGGTCTCGCCGTGTCGTTCCACTCGGCGACGAGCCGATGCGATTCACCCGGCGGAAGGATCGGCAGTTCGCCGAGGGCCCGATGAGGATTGGCGATCATCCCTTCAAGCACGGTGAGCAAGTGCCCGAGCATCCGGCCGGCCGTCTCATCCGCGATGCGGCGGCGGTCGTAGGTCAGTTCGATCAAGCCGCGGGCCCCGCCGAAGCCCGAGAGCACGAGGGGAATGCCGGTGATCCCCCTGAGCCGGGACCGTCTCCCGGTGACCCCGTCGCCCTCGCCCAACCCACCGAGCGCCTCCTCCGGCCGGGAATCCTCGAAGACCACGAGGGTCTCGAACAGGGGCGTACCCGCCGGCACCTCGCTCCATCGCCGCACCTCCGCGAGCGGTGTATGCTCATGGGTCCGCATTTCCAGCCATTGCGAACGGAGTCCTTGCAGCCACGGCAGCAAGGGCGCCGAGGGTCTCACGCGGGGCGCACCGGCACCGTGTTGATGAGCAGGCCGACCATGGACTCGGCCCCCGGCACCGACGACCACCTGCAGGCGCGCGTGGCAGCGAAGACCACATCGTCGGTCCCCGTGTAGGAGGCCAGCAGGATGGCCCAGGCCCCCTGCAGCAGGTTGTTGAAGGTGATCCGGTTCGCCTCCGCCAGGGACCGCAAAGCCCGGGTCGTGCCGTCCGACAGCCGGAGCTCCAGGGCATGGTGGCTTTCCTCCTCCTCGGCGAGCGCGGCCGGGGATGGGCGGGCCATCGGCAGCGGCGTCGGGGCGTGGAAGCCCGCGAGCAATCCCCTCCAATGACCCTCGGACACGCCGTGATCTCGAGCCGCCAGCCAACGGGCATGTTCTCCGAAAGGTGGGGGGCGACCTAGCGATAGATCCCGGCCCCGGCGGGACCCCTCGTAGAGTGCGAAGAGCTCGCCCAGGACCAGCCGGCGAGACCGGCCGTCCAGGAGCGCGTGATGCGAGGTCCAAACCAGCCGGTGATCGTCCACGGCCAGCCGCACCAGGACGATCCGCCACAGCGGCGGCCGCGCCGGCTCGAATCCTGCGCCGACCGTCCTGCCGCATGTAGGCATCGAGCCGACGCGACGAGTCGTTGACACCGATCCCGCTCCAGTCCCACTCCTCCCAGGCGATGGGGACGCGCGGCCAGACCTCCTGGGCGGGCCCGTGCGGCCCCTCCAGGTCGAAGGCCGTCCTCAGGGCCGCATGGCGATCGACGACTCGTTCCCAGGCGGATCGGAGCGAGGGGACATCCAGGACCTCCCGGAGCTCGCATACGAACTGCTGGATGAAGACGCCGTCCCGGGGCGCCGCGGCGTCGTGCAGCAGCATTCCTCGCTGCATTGGCGTCAAGGGATACCGATGGTTCATGGCTGGACCCGGGACTCTCTCAACGATTGTGGTTCGGGGTGGATGGTCATTTCTCGTTCGTGCCCGCCCGAGGTCGATCACGCGATCCCCTCGCAGCCGTCCTCTCTCCTCAGCTCGAAGTAACGGCGCACTGCCTCGTGTAGCGCCCGCTTGTCGGAACTCCACCGCCAACAACCGTTGTCATCGACGGCGATGTCGAGAAAAGGATCGAACTCGAACTCCTGGAGCAGCCGGCCTCGTTCGCCGTACGCTCGGTCCTGCAAGTCTCCATGCCAGAGATGGAGGAGCCGGCCCTCGATATGTCCGACCCGCCCGCGGACCGAGTCGAAGTAGGGCCTGGCCCACTCGAGGTAATGCTCGATGCCTCGGGGAGTCATGCTCGCTGCCTGCGCCCGCGATCGAACCAGCCCAGCGCGGCGTTCAGGATGGCTCGATCGCCACTGCCGAGGATGCAAGCGTCGTAAAGGCCGTGCTCCTCGAGCAATTCCCTGCGACTCGCCCACGCGAGTCCGCATGTGGACCGTCGCGTGAGCGGACTGCCGGCCAAAAAGAAGTCTTCCGCGACCGCCTCACCGTTCGCCATTTTATGGACCACCGACCGAATTGGCCGGCTGGCGGTCCGTGATTCGAGCTGATCGAGCGGGGCATCCGGGGAGAGATTGTGCCGCTCGTCATAGAGGTGCACCAGCGCGTAGCGGTCGAGGGCCCGGCTTACCCGCTCGGCCCAGTCTTCGACCGCAAAGACCACGTCGCAGTCCACCCATGCGATCTGCTTGCCGTCATCAGGAGTCGCTCGTACCGCAATATTGAGCAGGCGTTCCTTCTGCCACATGATGTCGCGGCCGGTCAATTGGACGAGGATGTCGGCATCGCCTCGCTCGAGCTGGAAGGTGCCGTCGAACGAAAGCTCGACGGTGACGAGAGGTACACCGAGACGGCTCCTGAAGGCGTGATAATTCTGGATCCGTCGCTGGTAGCCGATGGGGTTGAAATAGCTGGTGATCGCCCACAGATTCCCGGCACCCCGTGCGGCGGATTTCATATTCTGCCCCTCCTCATATCACAATTCAGCGTAAAACGGAGGAGAACCCTTGGTTATCGCCGAGGCCACCAAGCCAGACAACACCAGTCCAGGGCGTTCCTCGCCGGGCTCCGGGGCCTCGCGCCGGTGCGAGAGCCGCGGTCCTACTACGACCTGTTACCGAATGGGCCGTGCGCACGCCCGCTAGCGAAACCAGCGGGATCGTTCGGCTGAAAGAACGGCAGACGCCGGCCGACATCGGAAGGCGACAGGGTCGCCGTGCTCGGTACCCGGCGTCGGCACGCTTGCGGCGGCGGCCTTCCTCCCAGAGAAGACCGAGCCAAAGAGGTTCAATAACGACGCCCAATTGGCGCGGATGACAGGCCTGGCTCCGCATCCTCTACAACAAGGATATATCAAAGGCGCACTTTCTAAAATGCTCTGATCGGGACGTCGAGGTGTTTTCGTCGCAAATCAAGGAAGGCATTGGATTAGAGCTTTTCCGGATTTTTGCGAACCTGAGGGACTGTCCTGTCGGCGAGGTCAGGGCCTTTTTTCGGGGTCGCGGAGCTGAGGAAGGGACGGCCGGGTGAGGTCCCCTGTCCTGGGCATGAGCTCGCGCAGCTTCTCCACGGCCAGCGAGGGCGGCTGGAGTCCGCGGGCGTCCAGCCGGGCGCCGCCGCGGTAGATCCTCGCCTCGGAACGCGACCGCTGGCCCAGCCGTCGGGTGAGCTCCTCAACCTCGCGCAGGGAGCGGGCCAGCACCTCGGCCGACTCGCCCGAGGCCGCCTGCTGACGGAACTCGAGGACCTTGCGCCGCCAGTTCTCGAGCTCGCGCTGATAACGCATGCCGCCCGGCCCCGAGGGAGGGTCGTCAGGGCGGACCGTCAACATCGAATCGACGGCGGCCACGGCGCGGTCGGCCTGGGCGAGCAGGCGTCGATCTATCGCGGCGGCCGGCCGTGCCGCAGCCCCCGGCGCGATGACGCGTGCCACGCCGATTCGGTCGGCGATCGCATCGAACTGCCGGCGGACCGAGCGCCAGCGATCGGCCAGGCGGCGGTCGCGCACCCGCTCGACGAACCGGGGCTCGATCGACCAGGCGCGCGAGCGAAGCGTGCGCACCGAATCGACGAGGTCCCGCGCCGAGGGTTGCGATGTCAGCGAGCGGTCGAACCGTTGCGCCAGGTCGAGCAGGCCCTCCAACTCGGCGATCAGGGTATTCCGCCCCGGCCGTCCGAGGTTCGTCTGCCGGAGCGATTCGATCAGTACGCCGAGCTCATCGAGCAGGCGGCCCGATTGCTGGCGGACCAGGTCGATCATGCGCGGACCCGTTGAGGGAAGAGTCCTGAGACCCTGGTCGTTCTCCATCGTGTTGACCAGGTCGTTCATGATGGGGAGGACGCGGGCGATGTCACGAAGGTGGAACGCGGCGAGCTGCGAGAACGCCGGCATCGCGCCCAGGCTCTGGTCGAGCTGGACGTAGGCGGCCCGGACGTCGGCGAGCAGCGGCGCTGTCGCGGACCAGGCTGGTCGCGTCGCCGTATGAGGCGCTCAGGTAGAACACCTGGGCCGAGTCCCAGAGGATCGACATCTCGCCCTCGATCCGGGCGCCGATGAGCGAGTCGGGCAGGTCCGAACGGACCGACTGGTACATGGCGATCGACTCAAGCACTGTCATCCGCGCCAGCCACGGCAGGTCGCGGGGGTCGTAGCGGTGGCTGGCGGCCAGGCGGTCGATGACCTCCCACTCGAGCGAGCCCGCCGGCGCGATCTCGAAGCCATTGATGACGGGGTTGGCGTACTGGGCAGCGGCCTCGCGCGGCGAGAGGGCAAGTCCGAACCCCGCCGCGACAGCCAGGGCGATCGTCATCAGGAGCCTATCCAGGGTGCGACACCGCCTCATCGGTCACCTCGATCGTGCAGGGCAGGGGGGCCGCGTGAGATGCGGCCCGACGGGATCAGGCGAAGGGACGCGCGTGGTTGCCGTTGTCCAGCGGTCGGGGAAGGTCGGAGGCTCCCATCAGGTATTCGTCGATCGAATGGGCGGCGTGGCGACCCTCGGCGATCGCCCAGACGATCAGGCTCTGGCCGCGGGCCATGTCGCCGGCTGTGAACACCCTCGCGACGCTGGTGTGGCGGTCGAGGTCGGCCTTGACGTTCCCCATGGCGTCGAGCTCGACGCCGAACTGGTCGAGCAGGCCATTACGCTCGGGACCCGTGAAGCCCATCGCCAGTAGCACGAGCTGGGCAGGGTAGATCCTCTCGGTGTCGGGAACTTCGACGAACCTCATCCGTCCGTCCAAGTTCTGCATCTCGACGCGGACGGTCTCGAGCGCACGGACGTGGCCGTGCTCGTCGCCGAAGAAGCGTCGGGTGTTGATGGCGTACTCGCGGACCCCTCCTTCCTCGTGGGCCGACGAGACCCGGAAGACGTTCGACCACTGGGGCCAGGGGTTCAACGGGGTGCGCGTGTCCGGCGGCCGGGGCACGATCTCGAACTGGTGGACGCTGCGGCAGCCGTGCCGATGCACGGTCCCCAGGCAGTCGGCGCCCGTGTCGCCGCCGCCGATGATGATCACGTCGCGATCGCGGGCGCCGAGGAACGCCGCCTCGTCGACGCGGTCGCCCGCCACGCGACGGTTCTGACCGGTGAGATAGTCCATCGCGAAGTGAATACCGCCCAGCGTGCGCCCCTCGATGGGCAAGTCGCGGGGCTGGGTCGCCCCGCCGCAGAGGCAGACGGCGTCGAAGCTTGCGAGGATCTCGTCGGCGCCGATGTCGGTGCCGACCTCGGTCGAGGGTTTGAAGACGACGCCCTCGGCCTCCATCTGGGCGAGGCGGCGGTCGAGATGCCGCTTCTCCATCTTGAAGTCGGGGATGCCGTAGCGCAACAAGCCGCCGATGCGATCGGCGCGCTCAAAGACCGTGACCGAGTGCCCGGCGCGGGCGAGCTGCTGGGCGCAGGCCAGCCCGGCCGGTCCGGAGCCGACGACAGCCACCGTCTTGCCCGTCAGCACCTTGGGCGGCTGGGGCACGACCCAGCCCTCGTCCCAGGCGCGTTCGATGATGCCGGCCTCGACCTGCTTGATCGTCACGGGGTCGGCGTTGATCCCCAGGACGCACGACGCTTCGCAGGGCGCGGGGCAGAGCTTGCCGGTGAACTCGGGGAAGTTGTTGGTCGCGTGCAGGCGGTCGATCGCCGCACGCCACTGGTCGCGATAGACCAGGTCGTTCCAGTCGGGGATCAGGTTGCCCAGCGGGCAGCCCTGGTGGCAGAACGGGATGCCGCAGTCCATGCAGCGCGCACCTGCGCCCGCAGCCTGTCGGCGGGGAAGGGGTTGTAGACCTCGAGCCAGTCCGAGACGCGCTGCGAGACCGGCCGACGGGTCGGCAGCTCGCGGGGGATCTCCAGGAAACCGGTCGGCTTACCCACGTGTCACCTCCATCTCCTCCTCGAGCCGGTCGCGGGTCTGCGCCGAGCCACTGAGAGCGGTCAGCCGCTGCTGTTCGAGCACGCGGCGATAATCGACGGGCATCACGCGGACGAAGCGTCCGATCGCCCAGTCCCAGTCGTTGAGCAGCCGCGCCGCGACCTGGCTGCCCGTGTATCCGGCGTGCTGGATCAACAGGTCGCGGACCGTCTCGATGTCGTCGGGGTCGGCCATCGGCTCGAGCTCGACCATCCCGAGGTTGCATCGGCTCGCGAAGTCGCCTTCCTCGTCGAGGACGAAGGCGACGCCGCCGCTCATGCCGGCGGCGAAGTTCCGCCCGGTCGGGCCGATGACGACCGCGACGCCGCCGGTCATGTACTCGCAGCAGTGGTCGCCGGTCGCCCTCGACGACCGCGCGGTCGCGCCGCTGTTGCGGACGCAGAAGCGTTCGCCGGCCCGGCCGCGGAAGAAGGCCCCGCCGCCGGTCGCCCCGTAGAAGCGCGACGTTGCCGATCAGGACGTTGTCCTCGGCGACGAACGTCGACGCCTGCGGCGGGAAGACGATGATCTTGCCGCCGGAGAGTCCCTTGCCGACGTAGTCGTTCGCGTCGCCCTCGAGCGTCAGCGTGATCCCGCGCGGCAGGAACGCGCCGAAGCTCTGGCCGGCCGAGCCGTGGAACTTGATCTGGATCGTGTCGTCGGGCAGGCCCTCGCCGCCGTGGCGGCGCGTCACCTCGCTGCCGAGGATCGTGCCGACCGTCGCGGTTGACGTTGCGGATCGGCAGCTCGATCGACACCGGCTCGCCGCGCTCGAGGGCCGGCGCGGCACAGCGGGCAGCAACTCGGTCCAGTCGAGGCGTCTGCTCGAGGCCGTGGTCCTGGTCGTCGACTGCCGCACCGGCGACGTCGCGGGCCGACCTCGGGGCGGTAGAAGATCTTGCGTGAAGTCCAGCCCTCTGGCCTTGTAGTGGTCGATCGCCCGCTTCGTGTCGAGGAGGTCGCGTGCGGCCGATCATCTCGTCGAGGGTGCGGAAGCCCAGCTGGGCCATCAGCTCGCGGACTTCCTGGGCGATGAAGTTGAAGAAGTTGACGACGTGCTCGGGCTGGCCGCGGAACTTCTCGCGAAGCTTCGGGTTCTGGGTGGCGATGCCGACCGGGCAGGTATTGAGGTGGCAGACCCGCATCATGATGCAGCCCATGCACGACCAGCGGCGCCGTGGCGAAGCCGAACTCCTCGGCGCCCAGCAGCGCGGCGATCACCACGTCGCGGCCCGTCTTGAGCTGGCCGTCGGTCTGGACGACGATCCGGTCGCGCAGGTTGTTCAGGACGAGGGTCTGCTGCGTCTCGGCCAGGCCCAGCTCCCAGGGGACGCCGGCGTGCTTGAGCGACGTCAGCGGGCTGGCGCCGGTGCCGCCGTCGTGGCCGCTGATCAGGACGACGTCGCTGTGCGCCTTGGCCACCCCCGCCGCGACCGTGCCGACGCCCACCTCCGCCACCAGCTTGACGCTGATCCGCGCCTGGTGGTTGGCGTTCTTCAGGTCGTAGATCAGCTGCGGCGAGGTCCTCGATCGAGTAGATGTCGTGGTGCGGCGGCGGGCTGATCAGGCCGACGCCGGGCGTCGAGAACCGCACCTTGGCGATCCACGGCCAGACCTTGTGGCCGGGCAACTGGCCGCCCTCGCCGGGCTTGGCCCCCTGCGCCATCTTGATCTGGAGTTCGTCGGCGTTGACCAGGTACTCGCTGGTCACGCCGAAGCGGCCCGAGGCCACCTGCTTGATGGCGCTGCGGCGGCTGTCGCCGTTGGGCAGCGGCCGGAACCGCTCGGGGTCCTCGCCCCCCTCGCCGGTGTTCGTCTTGCCGCCCAGGCGGTTCATGGCGATCGCCAGGGTCTCGTGCGCCTCGGCCGAGATCGAGCCGTAGCTCATCGCGCCGGTGGCGAACCGCTTGACGATCGACTCGACCGGCTCGACCTCCTCGATCGGGATCGGAGTGCAGTGGTCGAGCCGGAAGGCGAACAGGCCGCGGAGCGTGCAGAGCCGCTCGGTCTGCTCGTTGACGGAGCGTGGTGTACTGCTTGAAGATCTCGTAGCGGCCCGACTGGGTGGCGTGCTGGAGGCGGTAGACGGTCTCGGGGTTGAACAGGTGGAATTCGCCGTCGCGGCGCCACTGGTACTGGCCGCCCTCGAGGAGCAGCGACGGCCCGGCCTCGCGGGCGGCGTAGGCACGCCGGTGGTGGTAGAGCGTCTCCTCGGCGATCTCCTCCAGTCCGATCCCGCCGACCCGCGACGGCGTCTTGTCGAAGTAGTCGCCGGACGAACGTCTCATTCAGGCCGATCGCCTCGAAGATCTGGGCGCCGCGGTAGCTCTGGATCGTGCTGATGCCCATCTTGGACATCACCTTCACGACGCCCTTCTTGATCGCCTTGCGGTAGTGCTAGACCGCCTTGTCGTGGTCGATCCCGGTGATCAGCCCCTGCGCGGATCATGTCGTCGAGCGTCTCGAAGGCGACATAGGGGTTGATCGTGCCGGCGCCGTAGCCGAGCAGCAGGGCGAAGTGGTGGACCTCGCGGGCGTCGCCGCACTCGACGACCAGCCCGGCGCGGGAACGCAGGCCGCGGCGGACCATCTCGTGATGGAGGCCCGAGCACGCCAGCAGCGAAGGGATCGGCGCCATGTGCGGCGCTGACGCCGCGGTCGGAGAGGATGATCAGGTCGGCGCCGTCGTCGATCGCGGCGCAGGCGTTGTCGATCATGGTGCGGAGGGCGGATTCCATGCCCTCGGCACCGTCGGCCGCGACGAAGAGCATCGGCACGGTCGCCGAGCGGAACCCGCGCCAGCCTTCGAGCTGCTTGAGCCGCGCCAGCTCGTCGTTGTCGAGGACGGGGATGTCGAGCGCGATCTGGCGGCACGACTCGGGCCGGGGCTCGAGCAGGTTCCCCTCGCCGCCTGCGCCGGTGAAGACCGACGTGACCAACTCCTCGCGGATCGCGTCGAGCGGCGGGTTGGTGACCTGGGCGAAGAGCTGCTTGAAGTAGTTGAAGAGCGGCTGGGCGCGGTCGGAGAGCACGGCCAGCGGCGTGTCGGTGCCCATCGAGCCGATCGCCTCCTCGGCCGCCGAGCCCATCGGGCGCCAGGATGTACTTCAGGTCCTCGAGCGTGTAGCCGAAGGCCATCTGGCGGTGGAGCAGGGTATCGGGGTCGGGGCCCGGGACCTCGGGGGCCTCGGGCAGGTCGGCCAGCGGGACCATGTACTGCGCGCAGCCACTGGCCATAGGGCTGCGCCGAGGCGATCTGGTGCTTGAGCTCCTCGTCGTCGACGATCCGGCCCGCGCTCGAGGTCGACCAGGAACATCTTGCCGGGCTCGAGCCGGCCCTTCTTGACGATCCGCTCGGGCGGGATCTCGAGGGCGCCGACCTCGGAGGCCATGACGACCCGGTCGTCGTCGGTGACGACGTAGCGGCTGGGCCGCAGGCCGTTGCGGTCGAGCACGGCGCCGATCGACTTGCCGTCGGTGAAGGCGACCGACGGCCGGGCCGTCCCAGGGCTCCATCAGGCAGCTATGATACTCGTAGAAGTCCTTCTTGACCTGCGACATCGACTCGTGGTTCTCCCACGCCTCGGGGATCAGCATCATCATGGCGTGGGCGAGCGAGTAGCCCGATCGGACCAGCAGCTCGACGGCGTTGTCCAGGCAGGCGGTGTCGCTGAGTCCCTCGCGGATGATCGGGCGGATCTTGTCGATGTCGCCGGGCTCGTAGAGCTCGCAGGCGAACAGGGCCTCGCGGGCCCGCATCCAGTTGATGTTGCCGCGCAGGGTGTTGATCTCGCCGTTGTGCGAGATCATCCGGTAGGGGTGGGCCAGCTCCCAGCTCGGGAAGGTGTTGGTGCTGAACCGCGAGTGGAACATGCAGAGTGCGCTATCGAGCAGCGGGTCGCCGAGATCGTCCGGAAGTACGAGCCGACCTGCTCGGTGGTGAGCATCCCCTTGTAGACGAGGGTGCGGCAGGAGAGGCTGGCGAAGTACGAAGAACTTGTGGTCGTCGAGGCCCGAGTCGTCGATCTCGATCTCGAACCGCTTGCGGATGACGTAGAGCTTGCGCTCGAATCGGTCGGCGTCGAGCCCGGGTCGCGGGCGATGAACGCGTGGTACATGACGGGCTCGACGGCCCCCGCGCCCTCGCCGAGCAGCGACGACTGCGGTCGGGATGCGACGCCAGCCGAGGAAGCGCTGGCCCTCCTCGGCGACGATCCGCTCGAAGAGCGACTTGGCGAACTCGCGAGGGGCGCGGTCGGGCGCGGTGAAGAAGGCGCCGACGCCGTATTCCTCGGGGCCCGGCAGCGTGATCCCAAGGTCGCTACAGCGGGCGGCTCAGGAACGCGTGGGGGACCTGGATCAGGATGCCCGCGCCGTCGCCGGTGTTGTTCTCGCAACCGCAGGCGCCGCGATGGTTCAGGTTGAAGAGCGCGGTCAGCCCGTCGCGAACGAGGGCGTGCGAGCGGCGGCCTTTGAGGTCGACGATGAAGCCGACTCCGCAGCTATCGTGCTCGCTGGAGGGGTCGTAGAGTCCCTGGGCTGGCGGTCGGGCAGGAGCGCATCGCGTGGATCCTTCTGGGTCGGTCCCCACTTCGGGGATTCCTGGTGAGAGTCGGACGGCCCCCGCGGTTGGCCGGCTTGGGTAGTCCACCGCCGGTGGGACAGGGCCCGTCCGGCGGAGGTTTCGCGCGGGTGAGCCGGGGATCGCCCGAGGTCCGCGCCTCTCGCAAAGGCGCGGCCGGCGGTGCCGGTCCGGCGGCGATGACATCTCAGGGTGCCGCCGCGGCGGTTGCCACCCTCTTGCCGGCCTGGGGAAGCTCGGCGGTGTCCCCGGAACGGTCCTGGTCGTCAGGAGCTCGAGGAACCGCGCGGCGGCCGGCTCGAGACTGCCGTGCCGTCGATGGATGATCGCCAGGGGACGC
This sequence comes from uncultured Planctomycetota bacterium, assembly GCA_963771445.1. Taxonomy (GTDB): domain Bacteria; phylum Planctomycetota; class Planctomycetia; order Isosphaerales; family Isosphaeraceae; genus JAKAUH01. The sequence goes on from CAVYTQ010000014.1 coordinate 1,977,342, forward strand.
GTCGAGGCGATCCTCGGGGGATTCGCCCTGGATGGGGACGGCCACCAGGGTCCCGGCACTGGACCTCGCGTGCCAGGGACGGCTCCGGCAGGATCGAGATCCCCGAGGGGACCTCGACGGCACGCTTGAGGTTCTCGATGTCGTCGAACTCCAGCACCACCTCGACCTGCACCGAGTGATGCCGGAGGAAGCGGTCGATGGCGCGGCGGATCGAGAGGTCGGGGTCGAAGGCGATGAAGGGCTCGCCCTCGAGCTCGGCGACCGGCACCGACCTGCCGCGAGGCGAACCGGTGCCCGGGATGGACAGCCAGGACCATGGCCTCCTCGCGCCAGGGCAGGACCTTCAGCTCGGGCCACTTGCGGGGGTACGACAGCAGGCCCAGCTCGACGCCGCCGGTCAGGACGCGCTCCAGCACGCGGCTGGGATGCAGGTACTCGAGCCGGATACTCGCCTGCGGGTGACGCTTCTCGAAGTCCTGGACGAACCGGCTCATGTGGTGCAAGCCCACCGAGTAGATCGCGGCGACGCCGACCGTGCCGACAATCCGGGGCTCGTCCGCGAGTGAACGCACCCGGTTCTCCAGGTCGTCGTACCGCTCGACCAGCTCGCGGCACCCCTCGTAGTAGACCTTCCCGCGCGGCGTGAGCACCAGCGGCCGCTTGGAGCGGTCGATCAGCTTGACCCCCAATCGGGCCTCGAGCTGGTGGATCGCCTGGCTGGCCGACGATTGCGAGATCCCGTTCTCCGCGGCACCCCGCGAGAAGCTGGACCAGCGCACCACGTCGCAGAAGATCTTGAGGGTCTCGAGCTGCATCGGGTTCGGGGCCTCGTCTCTCCCTGGGCGATTATTGTAATACTGATAGTCGTCCGCGGCCGGTATTCGAAATCATAATATTGTAATCGGCGTCGTGATGCGTCAAGGGGTCAGTTTCCGATAGCCGGATGAATCCGAAACAAGCGTGATTGCGACGCCGGTTGACATCGGGGTTGCTCGCCTATTGCCGGTAGGCGGCGTGCCAGGAAGGGTCTCGGCGCCGCCCGGACCCGAGCCGCAGGCTCTTGGCGGCAATGCAACTGCTCTATGCATGGAAGCGACCAGTCGAGCTTAATTGCAAGAAACCTCCCGATCTTGTTTGTGCTCACACAATTTTGCTTCATTCCATCACTGGATCGCCACCGGTCCCGAAATTGGGTTCGTTTGGCGAATGGGAAGACGGTTGACCGCGCGAATTATGAAGATCGTGTCAAGATTGGCTTCGTTTTGATTCCAACGGCAGGATGGTCTGGGGGGAGGGTAACTCGGCTCGCCCCCGGAAGTGTGAAGGAATTATGTAGATTGGGTTCGTTTGCCCGATTTCCGAGGGGGACATCTTGAGGAATACCGAGCGAGCATCTATGGTCGAGCACATACAGGCAACTCTCCCGGCTTGCATGAAACATTGATAAGTTCCGTGCGAGATTGTGTGCAAGGAGTTATCGTCTTTCCAGGGAGACCCAGTGGGTGACTGGTCCCCGCGAGCGAGATCGGTGGGTGTCTGGGACTTTGCTTTTTTGGAGGAGCAGTTTAGGTCCGGAATGAGCCGCTATAAACAGGATGTATCAGATTTGCAAATTCATTAACGGCGTGTTTGACGAATTAGGGAATTTCTTGCCGTAACCCTTTTCTGGGACAGAAGTAAAATTTCTTGCGAATTTCCAAATTCGTATCGCCCTTATTCAGGGATTTTCATGCCTGACATTCGAGATCTGTCAAGGATGGTGCTCGAGCCGAACAGGGTTGTCGAGAAGGCGAAGCCTGGAGCGGTCGGCATCGAGCTCGGCCCGGACGCCCTCAGGTAGGGTGGCGTTGAGTGGGGTGTGGCCGACCGGGAAGTTCTTGATGACGGGGACCTTGAGCCGGCCGAGGTAGTCATTCAGGACCCGATCGAGTTCGCGGGCATTGGCGGGGTCGTCACCGGTGAAGGTACCGGCAACCACTCCGGCGACTGCGTCGAGGACGCCCGCGAGGCGGAGTTGCGAGAGAAGCCGGTCGACGCGGTAGGGGGCCTCGTGGACGTCCTCGATAAAGAGGATCGCGCCGCGAGGCTCGATGGCGTAGGGGGTGCCGAGGGTCGCACAGATCAGCGACAGGTTGCCGCCGAGCAGTCGTCCTCGGGCAGTTCCGCCCACCACCTTTATGGGAACGGTGTCGCGGGGCACCGCGATTGTGAAACCCGTTTCGATGGGCGGGTAGGCGTCCGCGAAGACGGCGCGACGGAATGAGTCCGCCGCGAATCGAAATGGGGGGCCGTCGCCCCGCGCGAGGTTGGACATCGGCATCGGCGAGTGGAATGTTATAACCCGCGCCTGGCGAGCAATGGCCAGGTGGAGTGCGGTGAGGTCGGAGTAACCGGTGACGGCCTTTGGGTCGCGCCGGAGCGCGGCGTAGTCGATCCGGTCGAGGATGCGCGTGACTCCGAATCCGCCGCGAACGGGGAAGATGGCCCGGACCTTTGGGTCGCGGATCATCCTGTTGAGCTCGTCGGCCCGCTGGTCATCGCTGCCGGCGAGATAGCCGTTCCGTCGGTCGGCGAGGCCCGGCGGGACCAGTACGCGGTAGCCGTCGGCCTCGAGCCGTCGGGCGTATTCCTGCAGCGGAGGCAACTCTGCCGGGCCGGCAGGAGCGACGAAGGCGATGGTGTCGCCAGGCTTGAGGGCGGGAGGGCAAATCCATGCAGTCGGGGGCGTGTCTTGCTGCGCGAGAGAATGCGATGGCCCAGCGGCCACAATCGCCGCCGTGATCGCGATCGAATAAAAGGCGGGGCGGTATTGGTCGTTCCTGGACATGAGGGGGGCTCCGACGATTGGGGAGAGCGGCGTGCATGCGTTATGGGCCGGCGGACGGGCCAGGCTATCACGTGGCTGGCTCGGCGTGGGGTGGCGGCATTGTACATGCCCGGGACCTCGTGTTGAGATCGCCGCGTCATTTGCGGACCCGAACGTCCCGATGTCCCTTGACTGGCTTGCGTCGCTGCCTACAAACCGAGGGGGGCAGAGATCTCGGGCGACGGGCGAGGCGATGAATACACGAAGTTCACAGGATGCGACCACAGCACCCGAGTCCGGGCGTGACAAATGTCCGAGGCTCGGGCTCTGCTGCCTTTTCCTGGAAGAGCCGGGCGTGCGGTTCCGCACCGCCACCGCGCGGGTGATGGGGAAGTGGTCGCCGGAAGTCCGCCGCGAGAAGTTGCTCGACATCACCCACGCAAACTTTGATGCGCTTGTGGCCGCGATCCGGGCATGCGGGCGGCTGGGGATCTCGGCGTTCCGGGTGATGAGCGGCCTGCTGCCGCTGGCGACGCATCCCGACTACCTTTACGGCCTCGATGACGTGCGGCCGGCCACGCTCGATTTGGTCGCCGAGGCGGCCCGGCTCGCTCGCGACGCCTCGATTCGGCTGAGCTTTCATCCCGATCAGTTCGTCCTCCTGGGCAGTCCGCGCGAGGACGTCACGACGGCCGCGCTGCGAGACCTGGAGCTGCATGACGACCTGGCGGAGGCCCTGGACGCCGACGTCATCACGATCCACGGGGGCGGGTCGTACGGAGACAAGCCGGCCGCACTCGGGCGGGTCGCGCGGACACTCGATCGGCTCAGTCCCTCAGCACTGGCTCGGCTTACCTTCGAAAATGATGACAAGGTCTTCCACGTCCGCGACCTATATCCGCTCTGCCAAGCGACGGGGGTGCCGCTGACATACGACGTGCATCATCACCGCTGTCTGCCCGACGGACTCGACGTCGCCGAGGCGACGGAACTGGCCCTCTCGACGTGGCGGCGCGAGCCGCTGTTCCACATCTCGAGCCCCCGGGACGGGTGGACCTCGAAGCAGCCTTCGCGGCATGCCGACTATGTTTGCCGGGAGGATTTTCCCGACGAGTGGCGACATCGTCGATTGACCGTGGACGTCGAGGCCAAGGCCAAGGAACGCGCCGTCCTGCAACTCCAGGAGGCATTGGCGAGATCATGAAGCAGTTTGCTGGAATTGCCCGCGCGGCCGGACCTGGTCGCCGCGAGGGCGTCGCGATTCAGGGGTTGATGCTGGTCCTGTTCGTGGCGCTTTGCCTGGGAGCCGGCGGGCTCGGGGCGTTCGGCTCGCGGGAGTCGCTGCTGACCTGGTATCCCACGCTGCGAAAGCCGTCGTGGAACCCGCCGAACTGGGTCTTCGGACCGGTCTGGACGACGCCCTACCTGGCCATGGCGGTGGCCGCGTGGCTGGTCTGGCGCCGGAGGGGAAGGGCCGAGGTCGCGGTGCCCCTCGGGCTGTTTTTCGTCCAGTTGCTGCTCAACGCGATCTGGTCGCCCCTGTTCTTCGGCATGCACAGGCCGGGGCTGGCCTTCGCGGACATCGTGGTGCTCTGGATCGCGATCGTGGCGACCGTGCTGGCGTTCCGGCGGGTCTCGGCGGGCGCGACGACTCTGCTGCTCCCTTACCTCGGCTGGGTCTCTTTCGCCGCGGTGCTGAACCTGGCCATCTGGAGGCTGAACGCGTGAACGGCGAGCTCTCGCGGACGGTGCTGCTGGCGAACGTCGCCGCGACCTTCTTGATGGTCGGCCTCATCTGGTTCGTGCAGGTCGTGCACTACCCCCAGTTCGCCCTGGTGGGTGAGGAATACTTCGTCCGATACGAGGCGGCTCATGTCCGCGCGACGACCTACGTGGTGTTGCTGCCGATGCTCGTCGAGCTTGTCACGGCCATTATGCTGGCGTGGGAGCCGCCTGCACCGGCCTGGGCGTGGCTTGCCGGATCGCGCTGGCGCTGGTCGTGGTGATCTGGATCTCGACCATGGCGCTCCAGGTGCCGGGCCACGACAGCCTGGCGAAGGCGTTCGACGCGGAGACCCACGGCCGGCTGGTCTGGAGCAACTGGATCCGGACGATCGCATGGAGCCTGCGGGGCGGGCTGATGCTGTATGTCATGGATCGGATGCTCGCGGCAACGTCCGGTTCGGCCGCTTCGGGGTTGCATCAATAGTCCAGCCGCGGGAGGCGGTCGGGATAGGCTGGCCGGATCGGCAGAGATTCCGCCCGGGTGACCGGTCGGGTCAGGCGCGACCTGCCGCGCGGTCGATCCCCCTCCTAGGTCGAGCGAACCGGCCGGCACCGATGATCAAAGCCCCTTGCGGAACAGGGTTGGATAATCACGCCGCCCATCAAAGAGCCTGAGGACTCGAATACCGTCGGGGACGGGCTGGTAGATGACCACATGTGGGCTCACGGCGAATGTGCGAAGCTCGGGACCGAGGTCCGGCCTTCGTTGTCCCATGCCGGGCTGAGTACCACAGAGTTCGCAGGCCTGATGGATGCGGTCGATGACCTGATCGGCACGATCCAAACTTCGGCTACAGCAGCCGATGTGGTCATATGTTGCGTTGAGGTCGGCCACAGCGTCGGGATCGAAGTCCACCCGGGGCATGGGAACGTCGCGTCCTCTCAGACGATACCCTCACGAGCCAGCCGCTCGCGCCCTCGTCGCTTCAGGTCCTCGATATCCAGCGGGATCACCGGATTGCCGCGTTCCAGACGATCGATCGCGGGCGCGAGGTCGTGCCGGATCCGCTCCAGGTCCCGCCGGTAGGCCCGAAAGGCCTCGACGCTCGCCTCGGGGAGAGGTCGAACGCCCCGGCCGCGATTTGATCTGCGAGGAAGCGGTGGAAGACCACGAGCTCGCTCGAGTTGTCCGTGGCCACGGCCGATTTCTCCAGGACGGAATCCCACGAGAATCCCATGCTACCCCGTCTGCCCGTCGGTGTGAAGGCGAGAGGCCACCTGAAGGACTCGCGGCACCACCGCGACGCGCGCGGATGCGACGCTCGGATCGCCGTTGGGCTCGGTCATCGACGCCCGGCCTTACCCGACTTGCTGGAGTCGTGCTAAAATCCCACCGGCGGGCCGCGGAGGGTGGATGGCGGCGGGATTCGGCGGGTCGCATCGGCAGAGAGGAGTAGCGCGATCATGTCAACAGTCCCTCGGCAGCGACGACCGCGTGAGATCGAGTACCCCACGTCGGATGGAAAACCCATGGCGGAGACCGATCTCCACCGCGAGGAGATGACCGATACCATCCAGACGCTGGAGGACCGCTTCGCCGACCGGCCGCGCGTGTATGTTTCCGGCAATCTGCTCCTGTACTACGAGGAAGGCAACCCGCGAAAGCACGTCTCGCCCGACGTGCTGGTTTCCATCGGCGTCAGCAAGGAGCCGCGTCGCGATTACTACCTCGCCTGGAAAGAGGGGAAGTCGCCCGATTTCGTGGCCGAGATCACTTCGAAGACGACGAAGCGAGAGGACCTGACGACGAAGTTCGCGATCTACCGCGACATCCTCAGGGTGCCGGAGTACATCCTGTTCGACCCGAGGGCCGAATACTTGAAGCCCCCGCTCCAGGGATTCCGGCTGGTCGGTGGGGATTATGTGCCGATCGCACCTGTTGACGGCCGGCTACCGAGCGCGGTGCTCGGGCTGCACCTGGAGCGCGACGGCGAGCGGCTGCGCCTGTTCGATCCGGCGACCGGGCAATACCTCCTGACGCGGCTCGAGCGGCAACGGTCGGCAGAGCGCCGCGCCCGCGAAGAGCACCACCGCGCCGAGGAGGAACACCGGCGCGCCGAGGAGGAGCACCGGCGCGCCGAGGAGGAACACCGGCGCGCCGAGGAGGAGCGCCACCGCGCCGAGGAGCAGCTTGTTCGCGCCGAGCAGGAGCGTCTGCGCGCCGACGCTGCCGAGGCCGATCATCGGCGTCTCGCCGAGGAGAATGAGCGCCTCCGCCGGGAGATCGAGGCCCTTCGCGGCGGATAACGGATCGCCCCCTTCCGAGACAGGTCGATGGTGCCCGCGGGCGGCTGTCAGCCATCCTGTCCGACTGCGGCCTGCTCGGCCCAGTTGCGGACGAGCTCGGCGATCGCGACCACATCCGCCATGGCGCCGATGCCGACGTCGCCGCAGGCCAGGGTTTTGGCCTGGGGCGGGATCAGGATCATCCGCGGGGCCAGCCGGGCGAAGAGGGCAGGTGCCTCGTCGAGCGTCCAGCCGACCGGGACTGCCGTTTCGCTGCGGTCCTCGAGCAACTGGCGGAGGTGGCGGAGCGTGACAGGGCTCTGCCACATCATCGTGTTCATCGCGGGTGCGAGGAAGACCGGCCGGGCGAAGTCCCAGGCACGGAAGACGCACGTGAGGAAGTTGTCCGAGATCCCCAACGCCAGCTTGGCGAGGGTGTTGGCGTCGAGCGGGGCGATCACCAGGGCGTCGGCCCACCTGCGCAGCTCGATGTGCCCGACCGGGTCGCCCCGGCGGTAGCCGGGCTCCGGCCATTCGTCGCGGTCGCGCAGGACCGTCGTCGCGGGCATCGACGATTGGACCGCGCCGCGACCGGCATCGATCGCGGCGGGATCAAAGAAGTACAGGGACGGCTCGGTGGCCACCACACGTAGGTCGTGGCCGGCGCCGCGGAGGGCCGCGACGAGGTCGGGCGTCTTGACGGCGGCGACGGAGCCGGTCACGCCCAGAATCAGGCGGGCCATGGTCGTCTCGCGGCGGGGGCCTGCTCAAGCATTGGTCAGCCTCGCCCAGTCAAGCGACACGGCGATGTGGTTCAGTGCCGCTCGACGTGGTACGGTTCGAGGGTCTCGGTGAGCGCCCGCGAGAGCCGAGTCCAGAGCGTGCGCTGGAGCTGCTGCCGCTGCCGGGGCGAGAGCAGCATCCGCTCGGTCGCGCGCTGCGAGACCGCGGCCACGATCACCTTCAGGTCCGATGCGATCACGCCCGACAGATCCTCGAACGGGTCGGGTAACTGGAGCGCTTTCGGCGGGCTTTGCTGCGTGCAGGAAGACATGGAGAACCCTCCTTGGCCAAGGGTAAAACAGGACGACGGATCCTATCCGTGCTGCGACCGAGAAGCTAACGTGCGTCTCGCCCCTCAGTCAAGCCAGTGGACAGGATTTCCGAATTTGGACCTGATTCACGTGTTGGTCACATGTAGGCCAGCGGCACTGGCCCGACGACTTCAATGGGTGCTCACGCAAATGCGGCGCCACCTCTCCTGAAGATACGGGCGCGACCGGGCCGAGCGTTGGAGCAAATCCACACGGGGGCAAAACCGGCACGATCAGAACCAGGCGGGCTCGGTCTCGCGACGCCCCTTGGTCCCGAGGGCCTGGTTGACCAGCTCGACAAGGCGAGGGCCGTCGACCAGCTCAATCGGATGCTCGGCGGCGAACTTCTCAGCGGCGAGCGAGAACGTGCTAGTGGTGACGAAGTAGCCCTTGTGGCTGAGAGTGTGATGGATGGTGCCCAGGAACTTCTGGAGCACCGGCGAGCCCACCACGCCGCGCTTGTGGTACTTGCACTGGACCACGCCGAGCATGCCGTCGCCGCGGCGGAGGCGCAGGTCGGCACCCTCGTCGCCCGAGCCGCCGACCTGCTCGACCTCGTAGCCGAGCGCCTCGAAAATCTCGGCGACGAACTCCTCGAACGACTCGGGAGTCAGCGAGGCGAGCTGGGCGAGCTTCAGGTCGGCGCGGCGGGCCTGGCGGTATTGCCGCTCGACCCGCTCTCGACCGTCGCGGATCTGCTCCTTCAGCTCGCGGACCTCAGCCTCCTGGATGGCCGATTCCGCGGGGTCGAGGCGCAGCAGGTAGCGGTCGATCTTGAACAGGGCGTTGTCGATCGAGTTATCCAGTCGCGCGCGCTCGGCTCGGGTCAACTGGTTCTGGTAGCGGCGGAAGACGGAGTACTGGAGGTGCTCGAGCGCGCCGGCCAGCTCGGCCGGTGTCGTGAGCGCGGGCGCTTCCTCGACGTAAGGAGCCGACTTCCAGAGAAGGCCCTGGCGGGTCGTCTCCGAGGTATCCAGGCCCGACGACGCACCGGTGTTCCCGACCGTCGGCACGGCTGCCGATCCGTCGGCCCGCGCCCTGAGCCAGTCGAGTAGCATCGCCGCACACTGAGGTCCGAGGCACTCCATCCGCGCTGACCCTCACGAAGCCTCCGTGATCGATCCCGACGCCCAGGTCTCAGGATGCCCGAGCCGCGGGTCCGAGGCAAGGTTGCGGCGGACGCGCCGGGCCAGTCATGACCCCTCGACGGAATTGGGATCGGACCGACCGGACCTATCGCTCCGAATGGGCGGGCCGACTGGGGCCCGCGGTTCTCCTCGAGGACGTGCTGTATGGGGCGGAATTCCCTGATGATGCGCTCGCTCTACCGCGGTCGCGGATCTTGCCGATGGAATCGCTCGCGCCGGATCGGGAAGCGACGTGCAACGGTCGGGTCGGTCGAGTTGACACCCGGGGACAAGCCGACCACAATCGGGGCGGAAATCGCGTCTCGCACAGCCACGGAGCTATCGCCATGGGCCCATTCGCCGTGATCTTTCCGGCGGCGGGGAAGTCGTCGCGGTTCGGCGACCCGCGGCAGAAGAAGATTTACGCCGAGCTCGACGGGCGAGCGGTCTGGCTTCGCGCGGTCGAGCCTTTCGTCAATCGCGACGACGTCGGACAGCGGATCCTGGCGATCGCGCCGGAGGACCGCGAGCTGTTCGAGACGCGGTACCGCGCCAGCGCCATGTTCATGGATATCCACGTGATCGACGGCGGAGCGGAGCGGCACGATACGGTCGCCAAGGCGCTCGAGGCCGTCGATCCGCGGTGCGAGTTCGTCGCCATCCACGACGCTGCGCGGCCGTGCCTGTCGTCCACCATCATCGACGCGGTCTTCGCCGCCGCCCGCGAGCACGGTGCCGCGCTGCCGGGGATTCCGATCGCCGAGACCATCAAGAGGGTCGGCGACGATCGCCGCACCGTTGAGACCGTTCCCCGCGCCGGGTTGTACCTGGCGCAGACGCCACAGGTCTTCCGACGCGACCTGATCGAGCAAGCCTACGCCCGCCGCGACCGCGGGGCCGCCGCCCGGATCACCGACGACTGCCAGCTCGTCGAAGCGATCGGTCACCCCTGCGCCGTGGTCGAGGGCTCGCGGCTGAATATCAAGATCACCACCTACGAGGACCTGAAGCTCGCGGCGTCGAGCCTACCGCTCGTCGCGCGGACGTCCCCGCGCGGGCCGTCGCACCCGTTCGGCGACGAGGCGGAGGTGTTCGAGAAGCTGCCGAAGGTCACGCTGACGGACCTGTTCGGGCCATCGTGAGTTTCCGCATGGGCCCTCGGCGCTTCGTCGGGTGCGATCGATCCGCCAGGGAATCAGCGACTCTCTTTCTTCGGCTCGTCGAGCAGCTTCCAGAGGGTCGGCTCCATGGCGTCGGCCCAGATCCGGTAGCCCTTCTGGCTCAGGTGGAGCAGGTCGGGCATCACGTCGCGCGAGATCGAGCCGTCCGGCTTGAGGAAGGACTTGCCGATGTCGAGGAACGTGACGCTCGAGCCGTCGCCGAGGCGGGCGATGAAGGCGTTGACCTGGTCGAGCTTCGCCTGGATCGCGGGGGGCTTGTCGCGGCGGGGGAAGACGCCGAGGAGCAGGATCTTCGCTTGCGGCAGGCGATGGCGAAGCTCCTCGACGATCGCGGTGATCCCCTTGGCGATCTCCTGGGCCGAGGCCGAGTCGGCGTTGTTGGTGCCGATCATCAGGACGACGACCCTGGGGTCGATCCCGTCGAGCTCGCCGTTCTGGATGCGCCAGAGGACGTGCTGGGTGCGGTCGCCGCCGATGCCGAAATTGGCCGCGTGGCGGGGTCCGTAGAATCGCTTCCAGACGTCGTTGTCGTGCCAGCCCTGGGTGATCGAATCGCCCAGGAAGAGCAGGTCGACGTGGCCCTTTTTCGCCCGCTCGACGAACTGGTTATGCAGGTCCATCCAGCCGCCGTCGCGCGGCCTGGGGACGACCGTGTCGGGCCCCTCGGCGCAGGCGCCCGAGCTGAGCCCGAGAGCGATCAGGCAGACGGACCAGCAAGCGTGCTGCAGCCTGGAGGAGCGAGGGAGGCGGTGCGGCATTGTGCGGATTCCTCGTGTCGGGCGGGGGCTCGAGAACGGCCGGGCAAGATGGGCCAGACGGCAGCCCGGCGCGTCTCAATGTAACGCTCTGAAGGCGCGGGTTCCAGTCGGTGCGCCGGCCGGATTTGGGACGGCGGGATTCGGGACTCAGCGGCGGTCGCATCGTCCGGAGTGACCACTGGCGGGGTCGGATGCCTTCGCGTAGACTCGTGATCTCGCGAGATTTAGAGAATCCCCCGGGACCCGTCAGTCGCCCCGTGCGCCCCATGGTTCATGCGCCGCGGCGTCCTGGTTCGAGCGATGGCCTGGGTGATGATTGGTGCGTCCGTCGCGGGCCCGATCCGGGCAAGCGCGACGGCGAGTCCCCGTTTCCGAGGAACACGATCCATGATTCGAATCGGACATCGCGTGAGCGGCCGCTTGCTCGGCCTGGTGGCGGGCGTGGTTGCCCTGTCGGGCTGCTCGCAGGCGGGCGAATGGGTCTCGCTGTTCGACGGCCAGACGATGAGCGGCTGGACGCAGGGCGGCGGCGCGGGCTCGAGCAAGTGGACCGTCGAGGACGGCTCGCTCACGGGCTCGGGCGGTGCGTCGATGCTGTACAGTCCCAAGGGCGAGTACAAAAACTTCAAGTTCCGCGCCGAGGTGAAGATCAGCGACAAGGGCAACTCGGGGATGTATTTCCGCTGCCCGCAGCCCAACGGTAGCTTCTCCGAGGGCTACGAGGCGCAGATCGACAGCACGCACACCGACCCGATCCGCACCGGCTCGGTCTACGGGTTTGTCCACGTCTACAAGCAGATCGTCCCGCCCGACACGTGGTTCACCTACGAGGTCGAGGTCGTGGACAAGAGCTGGCGCGGCAAGACCGTCCCGCATATCAAGGTGTCGATCAATGGCGAGGTGCTTTACGAGCTGGTCGAGTACACCAAGGCGTGGGACCACGGGCATTTCGCGTTCCAGCAGCATGATCCGGGGAGCAAGGTCCACATCCGCAAGGTCGAGGTGATGGAGCTGGACGAGCACGGCAAGTAATGGGGGGACAACCCCGCGGAGTCCCGCCGCGACCGGTCCGACCCGGCCGCGCCGGGCCCGATGAATGTCAACGGCAAGACTGGAGCGAAACGCCCCGACCCGAGCCCTCTCCCAGGTCCGGAGGACGACGCGTGGCGACTGGTAATGTCACGAGAGAAAAGGGTTGACGATGGCGAATCTATGGGTCACGAAATCGATCACGGCTCTCCAGGAAGAGGCGAAGGAGAGCCATGAGGGGAGCCTGAAGCGTACGCTCTCGGGCATGAACCTCGTCACGCTGGGCATCGGCGCGATCACGGCGCCGGGTTTTTCGTCCTCACCGGCCACGCGGCGGCCGAGAATGCTGGGCCGGCGGTCACGCTCTCTTTTGTCCTGGGCGGGATCGCCTGCGCATTCGCGGGCCTCTGCTACGCCGAGATGGCCTCGACCGTACCCATCGCCGGGTCGGCCTATACTTATGCGTATGCCACCATGGGCGAGTTCATCGCCTGGCTGATCGGCTGGGACCTGATCCTCGAATACATGGTCGGAGCGACCACGGTCGCGATTGGCTGGTCGGGTTACGTCACGAGCGTCCTTCGCGATTTCGGGATCACGATCCCGGCGCAGTTCACGGCGTCGCCGGGGACCAAGCTGATCGAGGTCCCCAACGCGATCGCCGACCAGCTCCACATGCGGCACGGCTGGACGATGCTGAATGATGACGCCGTCAAGCTATTCACGACCCATAATATCCCCTACATGGATTTCTCCCAGGTCTCGTCGATCATCAACGTGCCGGCGATGTTCATCGTGGCGATGGTGACGGCCCTCCTCGTGATCGGCATCAAGGAATCGGCGCGGGTGAACGATGTGATCGTGCTGATCAAGGTGGCGATCGTGGTGACGTTCATCATCATTGGCCTGCCGATGGTGTCCACTTCGAATTGGGGCGGCAAGTTCATCCCGGAGAGCACCGAGTTGTTCCACTATGGCTGGAGCGGCATCTTCCGGGGTGCGGGACTGGTGTTCTTCGCCTACATCGGCTTCGACGCGGTGTCAACGGCCGCGCAGGAGGCCAAGAACCCGCAGAAGGACATGCCGATCGGCATCATCGGCTCGCTGATCATCTGCACGATCCTGTACTGCCTGGGCGCGATCGTGATGACGGGCGTCGTCAACTACAAGCAACTCGATGTTCCCGACCCGGTTGCGGTCGCGATCGACGCGATGGGGCTGAAGTGGTTCTCCGGGATCGTCAAGCTTGGCGCGATTGCGGGTCTCAGCTCGGTGATCCTGGTGATGCTGCTGTCGCAGCCGCGTATCTTCTACTCGATGGCCCGCGACGGCCTGCTGCCGCCGGTAGTGGCCCGGATTCACCCGAGGTTTCGCACGCCCTGGATCACGACGATCATCACCGGGATGATCGTCATGGTCGCGGCGGGAACGATCCCGATCAGCATCGCGGGCGAGCTGACGTCGATCGGCACCCTGTTCGCCTTCGCGGTGGTTTCGGCCGGGGTCGTCTGGCTGCGGATCACCCAGCCCGACGTCCATCGGCCGTTCAAGGCGCCGCTGATCTGGTTCACCGGACCGATGGGTGTGCTGTGCGCGATCGGGCTGATGGTGACCCTGCCCGGGGATACATGGATCCGACTGGTCGTGTGGATGGCGATCGGACTGGTGATCTACTTCGCGTACGGGATGCACAACAGCGTCCTGGGCGCGGGCAAGCCTGCGCAGCCGGTCAGCGACCTGGCGACCTCGGCGGCGGGAACGCTTGAGTGAGTCATGACGGACGCTCGTCCGCGGCCCCCAGCTATCAGGTTGACTGATAGGTCCGCAGGGCCGCGAGCGTCCGCTCCATGTCGTCCGGGACGGGTGCCGTCAGGTCGAGCTCGAGTCCGGTGAGCGGGTGTGCGAACCTCAGGCGGTGGGCGTGCAGGGCCTGGCGGTCGATCAGCACGGTCGCGGCCGCCTCGTCGGTCATCCGACGGCTCAGGTCGGGGCCGGCGACGTCGGCGACCGTGAGCCGGTCGCGACCCGCATACATCTTGTCGGCCACGATGGGGTGGCCGATGTGGGTGAGATGGATGCGGATCTGGTGGGTGCGGCCGGTCTTCGGCCGGCACCGCACCAGCGCGAAGTGGCGGAACCGCTCGAGGACCTCATAGAACGTCTCCGCCGGCTTGCCGCCGTCTTCGATGGCGCGGATGGCCATCTTTTCGCGAACGACGGGGTGGAATCCGATCGGCCGCTCGATGTAGTCGCTGTCGCGCTCGGGTACCCCGTGCACGATGGCCAGATATTCCTTGTTCACCTCGCGCTGTTCGAACTGGAGCGAGAGCCGCCGGTGTGCGCAGGTCGTCCTTGACGACCACCAGAAGCCCCGTCGTGTCGCGGTCGAGGCGGTGGACGATGCCGGGACGATGGGCGCCCGCCACGGTCGAAAGCGTGTCATAGTGGAACTGGATGGCGTTGACGAGGGTGCCGCTCCAGTTGCCCTTGGCGGGGTGGGTCACCATGCCCGGCGGCTTGTTGACGACCGTGAGCGGCAGGGTCATCGTGGATGACCTCGATCGGAATGTCCTCGGGCCGGGGCGTCATGTCCGGCAGCTCGGGGAGCCGGACGCTGATCATGTCGCCCTGGCGGACGCGATAGGAGGACTTGACGGGGCGTCCGTTGACGGTGACGGCCTCGGCGTCGATGACCTTCTGGATCACCTGCCGCGAGTAATCGGTGAACCGGCTGGCGAGGTACGCGTCGATCCGCTTGCCGTCGGTGCGCGGCTTGACCTCGAACTCCTGGGGCGTTTCCGACAGTGGAGGAGGCCACATCTTGCCAGTCGCGGGCGGGTGGAGGACATGAATGTTACATGAGAAGAACAGAGCGGGAGCCGCCCACCGGGCCCAGGCCATCACTGGATAATGAGGCTAAACCTACCCAGCGGACGGCCTCGGCATCTGTTCGCAAGCCTCGGTCACTTCGAGGTTTTGGTCGCCGGCGTGAAGACGTCGGCCGGCAGGCCTGTCTTTGCGGCCGGCTCGGGCTTGGCGGCGGCTGGTTTGGCCGGTTCGGGCTTGACCGCGGCCGGCTTGACCGGCTCGGCCTTGGAGGCTGGTTTGGCGGTCTCGGGCTTGGCGGCCGGCTTGGCGGTCTCGGGCTTGGCGGCCGGTCCGGTCGTCCCGGTTTTGGGGACCGAGGGCATAACCGCCTTCGCGGGGGGAGCCTTGGTGTCGGGCACGACGGGCTTGATGGGAGTCGACGAGCCGGGCACGACGACCTCACGAACGCCGGGGATGGGCATGTCGGGCGATAGCACCGGCTTGCCAGGCGGCGGGGCCGAGCCCTGGCCGCCGAGGGGCCCCGTCGGGGCGATGCCGGGCGGGAAGGTCTCGGTGGCGGTCCCGCCCGGCGGCAGGGTGACCGTGGTCGGCTCGAAGGCGTAAAGGTCCTTGTAGAAGCTTGCGGCCTGCGGGTCTTTCAGGGCCTCGGTGTACTGACGGGCCTCGGCCGCCTCGGGGCTATCCGGCCACTCCTTGACGACCTTCTGGTACTGCTCGACGGCCTTGGAGAGGTCGTTGCGTAGCTCCAGCGTGCGGGCGCGGCCCAGGGCGGCCAGGCGGGCCGGGCTCGTGTCGTCGGGCGCCTCGCGAATGACCTGGTCGTACAGGTCCAGGGCCTTCTTGGATGCCTGGAGCGAGACGTCGTGGTTGTTGGGAAGGTCTGCGCATTGCGTCGTTGAGATACAGGCTCGCCGCCTGTAGAAGCGCCCAGGCGCGAGGCGGCCGAGCCCGGGTCGGCCTTGGCGATGGCGATCCGGTCGGCCGTCGTCGCGGCCATCTCGAGCTTGCTCCACGCCACCGAGTCAACCGCCGCCCCGCCTCGCATGAACCGCCAGGCGATCACCAGCGCGATCCCGA
Organism: uncultured Planctomycetota bacterium; assembly: GCA_963771445.1. Classification (GTDB taxonomy): domain Bacteria; phylum Planctomycetota; class Planctomycetia; order Isosphaerales; family Isosphaeraceae; genus JAKAUH01. The sequence continues at coordinate 1,993,254 of CAVYTQ010000014.1, forward strand.
CGCCGATAACCACCACCGGCCAGCCCAGGTACCGGCGCGGTTCCTGGATGGCGTGCGAGGTCAGCCGGCCGAGGGCCGTCATATCCTCCTCAGGGTGGTGGATGACGGTTGGCACCGGGTGCTCGAGCTGGTGACGCACGGGCGGTACGGACCGCGCCTTGGCGCACGACGACTGCTTCTTCATCCTCACAGACCCTCGCCATCCCGCCAGGCCGGCCGGGACGATAGACCATCCTATCCGCACTCAAACCCCCTGGAATCTTAAGCTTTCGCCGCTAGATGGGTCAAGCGGAGCCTCGCGCGGTCGCGCCGGATCCCAGACGCCGTCCTGCCGGCAAAGCCGGACACTCCTTGGTGCTCAGGACTTCAAGGGGGCGAAGAGCAAGTTCTCGGCGGTTCGGACGAGCAGCCAGTCGCGATCGTCGCGACTCAGGAAGTCGAGCCGGTCGCGCACGAGCGTCAGGCTGTCCTCGTAGCGATCGCGGTCGAGCTGGAAGGGGCAGTCGCTCTCCCAGAGGCACCGGCGCGGTCCGAACGCTCGGACGACGCGCGCAATCAGCGGGGCCAGGTCGAGGTAGGGGGGCTTTTTCTGGCCGAGAGCGTAGAACGCGCCCACCTTCACATACACGTTCGCGTGACGGGCCAGCGCGCACAGCGAATCGACGTCGGCGTCGCCGATCGCGCCGTCCGGGCCGACGCCGATGCGGCCCAGGTGGTCGATGATGACGCGAGTCTCGGGATGCCGGCCGCACATGCGGTCGACCTCGGCGAACCCACCCGGGTCGATCAGGCAGGAAAGGGCCTGGCCCGTTCGCGACGCGGTGCCGAACATGGCCTCATAGCCGGCCGGCTCGAGCCACTGCGACGGCGGCTTCCTGCTGTACTGCGGCTGGAGGCGAAATGCATGGACGCCGCGCGAGGCCAGCTCGCGCATGGCTTTCCCCGGGTCGGCGCCCAGCGGGTCGACGATCGCCGTCCCCACGAAACGGTCCGGGTACAGCTTGATCATATCGATCATGTAGCGATTGTCGAACTCATAGTAGCTCATCTGGATCAGGTTGACCCGGCCCACGCCGGCGGGCCGGCAGACGGCCAGCAGCTCCTCGGCCGTGAACGACCGGGGCTTCATGTCGGCGACGGTGAAGCCCGGAGCGAGCGGGTAATGCGCAACGTCAGGCGTCCAGATGTGCGAATGGCCGTCGATGTAGGGTTCGGAGACCTTGCGTCCTTCCTGGCGTGCGGCGTGCTCATGCCAGGGCCTCCGCGATCACCTCGGCGTCGGGCAAGAGCGGCATCGGCCGGCCCTGGACGTCGGCCAGCATGGTGCGGGGGTCGATTCCGAGCAGGTGGTAGATTGTGGCCAGGATGTCCTTGGGCGAGACGGGCCGTTCGGCCGGGTCGCTGGCGATCCGGTCGGACTGGCCGACTACACGGCCACGGGCGATCCCACCGCCGGCCATGACGACCGAGTAGCATCGCGACCAGTGGTCGCGGCCGCCGCCGTTGCCCATGGTAAGCTTCGGCGTCCGTCCGTGCTCGCTGAGCAGGACAACCAGGGTCTCATCGAGCAGGCCGCGGCGGTCGAGGTCCACCAAGAGGCCCGAGAAGGTCCGGTCGAGTCCCGGCAGCAGCTCGTCCTTCATGCGCGGGAAGTGGTCCCAGTGCGTGTCCCAGCCCGTGCCGGCCAGCCCGTACTCGTCCCAGAACACGGTGATGAACCGGCCGCCGGCCTCGACGAGCCGGCGGGACGTCAGCGCGGCCTGGCCGAAGAGGGTCATGCCGTAGAGCGACCGGGTCTCGTCGGCCTCCTGGCCGATGTCGAACGCGCGGCGGACGGCGGGAGAACCGGCGAGGTCGTAGGCCATCGCCCGGTGCCGGTCGATGCCCGATGACCGCGATGCCGCCGCGTCGGCCGCGCGACGGGCGTTGCTCGAGCTGTTCCAGCAGCGTGCGGCGGCGGTCGAGGCGGTCGAGCGTCAGCTCGGGCGGAAGGCTGGCGACGGCACCGAGCTCGAACCGACTCTCGGGCGTGATGCCGCGGTAGGGCTCGAGATCCTCCCAGACCTTCTCGGCCAGCGTCTTGCGTGCCTTCCGGGTGGCCTGGCCGACGAACTCGGCGGAGGTCGGGTCGTATGCCTGACCCAGGAATCCGCCATAGGGCCCCGAACGCGGCACCTCGCCCACACGATGGCTGCTGAACGCCCAGGGGAGCACCAGGTTGCGCGGAAGGGGCGGCCGCGATGGATCGGAGGTTCCAGGCTTCTCTGCGCGGCTCGCCGGCCGTCTACATAATCGACGGCCGAGCCGATGAACGGCCAGTGGCTGGTGTCGCGGGGGTTCAGCTCGAGGGCCACGTCGATCCGCTGGATGCCGGTGGTCGCGAAGGCTACCCCGTGAATCGGATACGGATGCGTCACGGACCGGATTAGCGGTGACCTTGTCCATCACCTGAGAGAGTCGCGGCAGCCGATCGCAGACATTCAGGCCGGGGACGCTCGACGCGATGCAGCCGAATTCACCCCGGATCTCGAGCGGCGCGTCGGGCTTGGGATCGAACGTCTCGAGCTGGCTGGGCGAGCCGTACAGGAAGAGCAGGATGCACGCCTTCGCACGGCCAAAGCCTGGCAGGCTGGACGAGGGCATGGCATCGCCCGCGCGGGCCTCGGCGAGCTGCGACCACTCGCGTAGACCCAGCCCGAGCATTCCCAGCGAGCCCACCTGCAGCAGGTCGCGCCGAGTCAGACCATCGCACAGCCGCTTCGGTCCGCCCAGGACTCGCAGCATCCGATGCTCCTCGATCGGCCAGATGGGTTGTTCAACAATCATCGAACACACGGACAGCGTACCGCGGGCTGCGGGTGCTTGCAATGTGCGAGGTCGCATTCCGAGACGCCTCGCTCAACGCAACTGCGCCCGCCCCCTCCCCCTCGCCCCTCATTCCTCCCTGGGGGCCCGCACAATCGTCACGACCTGCAAGATCGGGCGCCCGCATCGGCGAAAACCGGCCGCCAGGCGCTGCCAGCCGCCGATTCCGACGGGGATCCGAGCACCCGATCTCGAGCGCCACCCCCTGCGTCCCGGGCGGGGCGGAGATGCCCGAAGGGCTGATGCGGGGTCGCTCGGTGCCCCCACGGATCGGCCGGCAACTCACCCGCCACAGTGGCGTTGAGCGAGAAGTCTCGAGACTCCTCGGCGAACCTCAAGGATGGGAAGCCGGTCTTTAGTATCATGCAGCCGACGATCAACCAGCACGAGTGGTGCCGGCGGGCGATACCCGATTCGGGGAGTGCCTGGATATCATGAGCCCTGTTCTTGAGTGGGTTGAGAATCCGCGAGGGTCGCAACGATGGGGAAGCTATGGGACCGGCTGGACGAGAGCCTGATCGAGTTCATCGGCAGGCAGCACATGTTTTTCGTCGGCACGGCCCCGACGTTGACCGAAGGGCATCTCAACCTCTCGCCCAAGGGTCTCGACACCTTTCGCGTCCTGGGACCTGACTCGGTGGCCTACCTGGATCTCACCGGCAGCGGGATCGAGACCGTGGCCCACCTGCGTGAGAACGGGCGAATTACCATCATGTTCTGCGCGTTCGAGGGGCGGCCGAACATCCTCCGGCTCTACGGCCGGGGGCGGGTCGTCGAGCCGGGTGATGCGGATTGGACCGAGCTGGTCGGCCTGTTTCCCGAGATGCCGGGCATCCGATCGGTGATCGTGGTTCGGCTCGAGCGTGTCGCCGACTCGTGCGGGTATGCGGTGCCGCTCTACGAGTACAAGGGCGAGCGGTCGCAGTTGATCTCCTATGCCCAGAATAAGGGGCCCGAGGGCATGGCGCAGTATCGGTCGCAGAAGAACCTGGCGAGCATGGATGGGCTGCCGGGGCTCCGGACGGCGGGAGAAGTCGAACGATGAGCGGCGACGTCGGGGCGATCCGACTCGTGGACGCGGTCGAGGCGGAAGACGTGGACCGCGTGCGGGAACTTTTCCGGTCGTACGCCGTCGAGTATGCCGACTCGGTCGTGGAGACGTTCTGCCTCCAGGGTTTCGATGCCGAGGTGGCGAGCTTGCCGGGCAAGTACGCCCCGCCGGGTGGCTGTCTGCTGCTGGCGATGGAGAGAGAAACACCGGCCGGTTGCGTCGGCCTGCGCGACCTGGGCGGTGGGACCTGCGAGATGAAGCGGCTCTATGTGGCCCCGGACCATCGGGGACGGGGACTCGGTCGAAGGCTGGCGGAGGAAGTCATCCGCCGGGCCGAGCGGATCGGCCACGAGATGATGGTCCTCGACACGCTGCCCGAGATGCCCGAGGCTGTCGCGCTCTACCGCGTCCTCGGCTTCGTTGACAACTCGCCTCACTGGGACTGTCCAGTCGCAAGGACGATCTTCCTGAAGAGGCCGCTGGGACAATCTCGGCGCGCTCAAGGACTGAGACCTGAGCCGGTGGGCGGCCGCGGTCCGCCGGTTGTATCCCTCGCCGATCGCGGATCGAGGCAATGTCAGGCCACGCCTCAGGAGATCGGCCCGGATTCGGCCGGATTGCCGCGAACGACCCGAACGGTCGCCGTAAGTCGTGGAGCGGGAGAGATTCGTGTCCGATGCGATTGCATGCTGGCCCCCGGATGCCGGGCATCTCAGGCGGTGTCACCACGGGTTGCGCGTGGTCTTGGCAGTGCTTGCCGTGCCGTGATACGATGTGCATACTGCGTGAAAGCTCGGGCCGAACATGCGACGATGGAACGTCCACCCGCCGCGGCCAGGTCCTGGCATCGACATCTCCACCGCCTGAGCGGAGTCGGAACGGATCGGTTCATGACCGCGCCCGACCTGGTGGCGGAGGTTCTGGTTTGGAGAGGGGAGGGCCACACTGATGGGCGTGTCGAGGCAATGGTTTCGATTGGCCCTGACATCCCTTGCGGCAAGCGCCGGTCTCGGGCTGGTGTGGCCCGATCCGGGCCGGGGTCGGGGTGCCGAGCCAGTCCAGCAGGGCAAGGCCACCGAGAAGGGCAAGGACGAGGGAAAGGCACGAGCTGACGACAAGGCCGGGCCCGCGGAGAAGGCGAAGGGCGATAGCCCGAAAGCCGCTCCGGGCCCGGTTGCCCGGCCGTCGGGATGGCGGCCGGAGATCGCCAAGTTCTTCAGCCAGCCCGGCGACGATCCGCCGCGGATGTCGATGCCCCTGCGGCCGGCGACCGTCGAGGACCGTCGTCGGATCGAGGCGATCCGGCTCTACACGGCCGCCCGGAGCCTCGAGGACCAGGCTCGCTGGGCAGACGCCGTGACGCTGCTCCAGGAGGCTCTCAGGCTCGACCCGGATTCGGTGGCGATCGCCCGACGGCTGAGCAAGATCTACGTCGGCGCCCTCGCCCGGCCGGACCAGGCGCTCCAGTACGGCCGACGCGTGCTGGCCAACGAGCCCGATGACAGCGAGATCCTGTCGAAGCTCGTGGAGTTCTACTTGAGGCGAGGCGATGCGGAAGCCGCCGAGAAGTTACTGCTGGAGGTCCTGGCGAATCCCAAGCTACCGGCCCATTCGCCCGGCCGGATCGTGGCCGAGTTCGAGCTGGGCCGGCTGTATTCTAGCCGGATGAAGCAGCCCCTCAAGGCGGCCGAGGCGTTCGCCAAGGTGATCGACGAGCTGGATAACCGGGCGGCCAACCGGCTCTCGCCCGGCGAGCTGAAGCGGATCCTGGGCAACGACCCCTCCAGCGCCGTATCTGGCCTTCGGGATGATCTTCCTGGCCGTCAACCGCGACGACCTGGCGGCCAAGGCGTTCGAGCACGGCCTGGTCTACGACGAGGACAATCCGCAGCTTGCCATCCTGCTCTCCGAGAGCCTGCTGCGGCTCCATCAGGCCGACCGGGCACTCGACCTGGTCGAGCGGACGATCCGCCGGCAACCGCAGGGCGTCGAGGCGTATGACCTGATGGCCCGGGTGCTGAAGGCGCTGGGACGCGAGGCGGAGATCACCCCGCGGCTCGAGGAGGCTGCGCGACTCGACAGCAAGAACGCACCGCTCCAGTATGTGCTGGCCGACCGCTACCGCGAGACCGGCCAGGTGGAAAAGGCCGAGGCGCTGTACAAGTCGCTCCTGAGCACCCAGCCCTCGCCGCAGACCTACCGGCGCTGGCGACCTCGCTGCTCAAGCGGAAAAAGGTCGGCGACCTGCTGAAGCTCTTTTGCGACGCCTTCCCCCGCGAGAATGCCCGGCAAGCCATCCTGCCGATGATGCAGTCGGTCGCCCAGGACGACGAGCTGACCGACGCCATGCTCGACGCCGGGATCCAGCAGCTCTCGGCGCGGCCACCCACCGCGCCGCCAATCGCCTTCAAGCTGCTGGCGGCCATCGCCGGCGCCAATCGCGAGTCGGCAGGCCGTCCGCAGCGGCTCGAAAAGCTGCTGAAGCTTCAGCGGGCGGAGTTCGACCAGTCCGCCTCGCCCTTGATCCTCCGCGAGATCGCCGACACCCAGAACCGGCTGGGCCGGTTCGCCGAGGCCGCCGCCACGGTCGCCGATATGCTCCGCCGCTTCCCCGACGAGAAGTCGGTCACCACGCTGTCCTTCCTGGCCGAATTCCAGCACCGCGCCGGCAATAGCGAGGCGGCGAAGGCAACGCTGGCCGAGGCCATGAAGCTCGATGCCAACGATCCCGACGCCCAAACCCGCCTGGCGGAGGCGCTCTGCCAGAATGGGCAGATCGACGACGCGGTCAAGGTCATGAAGAACCTGTCTAAGCGCGAGCCCAACAACCCCATATACGACTACAACCTGGGCATGCTCCTGACCCGGTTCGGCAAGAACGAGGCCGCCATCCAGATCTTCCAGGACATGCTCAAGAAACACGGCGACAACGAGCCGCTGGTCAAGCAGGTGCGGGGCTTGCTCTCCGTCACGTACGTCAACATGGGGAACTACGCCAAGGGCGAGGCCGAGCTCGAGATCCTGCTCCAGCAGAACCCCGAGGAGGCGCAGCCGAACAATGACCTGGGTTATCTCTACGCCGATCAGGGCAAGAACCTCGAGAAGGCCGAGTCGATGATCCAGAAGGCGCTGCGGGCCGAGCCGAACAACTCGTCGTACCTCGACAGCATGGGCTGGGTGCTCTACAAGCGCGGCAGGCTCAGGGAGGCGCTTGAGAACATGAAGAAGGCCGCCGAGCGGATGCTCATCGAGCGGCCCGCGCCCGATAGCACGATCCTCGAGCACCTGGGCGACGTGCACTTCCAGCTCCATCAGTACGACGAGGCCGAGGACTCGTGGCGCAAGGCGCTCAAGGCCGCCGAGGACGCCGTCCCGCCCGAGAAGCGGGCCCGCGAGATCTCCAAGAAGCTCGATTCGCTCAAGCGGCTCGGATCCAAGGCCAAGACGACGGGCAGCCCGTCGCCTTGATCCGAACGAGCAGTAAGGCCGGTCCCGGAGTGCGGGCAGCCATCGCAACCCGCGCCGGCGGTGCCGCGAGCCCGAACCGGCCGGCTCGAGGATGGAATGGAATAGAACGGACGATCGAGAACGGGAGTTCCGACGAGAGATGGCAGGACATTCGCATTCGGCCAACATCTGCGCACCGCAAGGGAATGGTTGACGCCAAGCGGGCCAAGTTGTTCACGAAACTCTGTCGCGCGATTTACGTTGCCGCGAGGACCGGCGGCGGCGACCCCGCGGCCAACATGCGGCTGCGTTACGCCATCGACAAGGCGCGGTCCTTCAGCGTGCCCAAGGACAACATCGAGCGCCTCGATCAAGCGCGCGACTGGCGAGAGCGGTGCCGAGAACTTCGATGAGGTCGTCTACGAGGGCTACGGTCCCGGCGGCGTCGCCGTGCTCTGCGAGGCGCTCACGGACAATCGCAATCGCACCGCGGGCGAGCTCCGTCGCCTGTTCGAGTCGGCAGGGGGCAACCTGGGCGCCAGCGGCTGCGTGAGCTACCTCTTCAACTTCAAGGGTCTTTTCGTCGTCGATCCCAAGCACACCGAGGAAGATCGGCTGATGGAGTTCGCCCTCGAGGCCGGCGCCGATGACGTGCAGCTCGTTCGACGGGCTCTACGAGGTTACCTGCGACCCCAAGCTCTTCGAGACACTGCGCAAGGCGTTCGAGGACGCCCGAATCCCCACCGAGACCGCCGAGACGAGCTATATCCCCACCACCTCGGTCGCCCTCGATCTCGAGAGCGGCAAGAAGATGATCAAGCTCCGCGACCTGCTCGACGAGAACGACGACGTCCAGAACGTCTATGCCAACGACAGTATCCCCGAAGAGGCTGTGCTCTAGTCATTGGTCATTGGTCCCTGGTGATTGGTCACTAGCCTGTTGCGGCCGGGCCTTGCCTGGAGAAGTGAGGTACCGACGTTCCGTGGGGCCGGCATTCTCTCGCGCACCGATCCACCGTCCTGATCGGATGCCTGCGCGGCGCTTCACCTGGCCGAGCCCACTCACTGCAACAGCGAGCAAGGAGGCCCGGGCTGGCCACCGACTGCGCGGTGGAGCGGCTCTCCAGGAATCGGCCATCAATCCCATGACTAATAACTACTAACAAGGGACCAAGGACCAAGGAAAATCCGAATGCCATTCGTGAAATCGGAGCGGTTGCGGAAGCTGCCGCCGTACCTGTTCGCCGAGATCGACAGGAAGAAGAAGGCCGCCATTGCCGCAGGTCGTGACGTGATCAACCTGGGTGTCGGCGACCCCGATCGGCCGACACCGAGCGCGATCATCAAGAGCCTCCAGCAGAATGCCGAGAACCCGGCCTTCCACCAATATGCGCTCGACCAGGGCGCTCCCGAGTTCCGACGGTCGATCGCGGCATTCTGCCGCACGAGGTACGGCCTGGACCTCGATCCCGACACCGAGATCCTGCCGCTGATCGGCTCGAAGGAGGGCCTGGCGCATTTTCCGCTCGCCGTGCTCAACCCGGGCGACATCAGCCTGGTGCCCGACCCGTGCTACCCGGTCTATCGATCCAGCAGCATGTTCGCCGGGGCTGACGTCTACTCGATGACGCTCGAGCCGTCGCTGGGCTTCCGCCCCGACCTCGACGCCATTCCGGCCGACGTGTATGCCCGCGCCCGCTTGATGTTCCTCAACTATCCCAACAACCCGACCGGCGGGACCACTGACCTCGACTATTTCCGCCGGGTGCACGAACTGGCCGAGTCGCACGACCTCGTGATTGCCCAGGACGCCGCCTACAACGAAATGTACTTCGACGAGCCGCCGCCGAGCTTCCTTCAGCTCCCTGGCGCCAAGGATCGAACGGTCGAGTTCCATAGCCTGTCGAAGACCTTCAACATGACGGGCTGGCGCGTCGGGTTTGCGATCGGCGGCGCCCCGTTGATCGCCGCACTCGGCCAGTTAAAGGCCAACGTCGACTCGGGGATCTTCACGGCGGTCCAGTTCGCCGGCAAGGCGGCGCTCGACCATTACGACGAGCTCTCCCCGCCAATCCGGGCACTCTACCGCGAGCGCCGGGATGCGTTCGTGGGGGTCCTGCGTAAGATCGGCTGGGACGTGCCGGCCCCGAGCGCCACGTTCTACGTGTGGATCCCCTGTCCCCGGGGTTATTCGTCGACCGAGCTGTGCACGCGGCTGCTCGAGGAGGCGAATGTGGTCACCACGCCCGGGATCGGCTTCGGTCGCACGGCCGACGGCTACATCCGTGCCGCGTTGACCGTCGAGACGCCCCGGCTGCTCGAGGCCGTCGACCGGATCGGCAAGCTGAGCCTCTGACCCGGGCGGTCGATACTGAACATGGCATCGCGCGCGATGATCGGGCTGGGCAGCAACCTGGGCGACCGCCGGTCGAACCTGGAGGCTGCGCTCGCAGCGCTCGACTCGCGGCCCGAGATCCGCGTGGTCCGCGTAAGCGCGTTCCTCGAGACCGAACCGGTCGGCGGGCCGCCGGGGCAGGGGGCCTATCTCAACGCGGCGGCCGAGCTCGAGACCACGCTCGAACCCTCGGCGCTCCTCTGTGTCCTTCAGAAGATCGAAGCGAGGTTTGGCCGGGTTCGCACGGTGCGATGGGGCGAGCGGACGCTCGACCTGGATCTCTTGCTGTACGATGACCTGGTCCTCGACTCGCCCGAGCTGACTGTTCCGCATCCGAGGATGGCCGACCGACGATTCGTCCTCGAGCCGCTGGCCGAGATCGCCCCGGACGCCCCGGTGCTCGGGAGCGGCCGGACGGTCGCAGACCTGCTGCGACGGCTGGACGAGGGAGGGTAGACGCCAGCGACCGGCCCTTGCCGCCGTCGCATCCGGTCTTTATGATTCGTTCTCACGGGACCCGACCGATATTCCGGCGGCCCGATCCGTTTGCGACACAAAGAACGCGATGGCCAAGAAAAAGGAAGCGGCGAAGGCGAAGCCCGCCCCAAAGGCCGACGACTCCGGCGTCAAGGTCGTCGCCCGCAACCGCCGCGCGCGCCACGACTTCGAGCTGATGGAACGGGTGGAGGCCGGGCTGGTGCTCACCGGCACCGAGGTGAAGAGCCTGCGGAGCGGCAAGGCGAACCTCGAGGACTCCTATGCCGAGGTCAACAACGGCGAGGTCTGGCTGCTCGGCTGCGACATTCCCGAGTACCTGCAAGCCAACCGGATGAATCACGCGCCCAAGCGGCCGCGCAAGCTGCTCCTGCACCGGCGAGAGATCAGCAAGCTGGAGAACCGTACGAACGAAAAGGGGATGACGCTGGTCCCGCTGTCGGTCTACTTCAAGAAGGGGATGGCCAAGGTCGAGCTGTCCCTAGCCCGGGGCCGGAAGACGTACGACAAGCGCGAGGCGCTCAAAAAGCAGGAAGCGAAGCGCGACATCGACCGTGCCCTGCGGAGACGATAGCCGGACCAATTCGCTCCACACCTGCACCGAGTCGTCGCTTCCTGGCGAAGCGCTTCGAGTCGGAACGCTCGAGACGCGCACTTGACCTGGGCGGGTATGGGGCAATAATAATTGTTGCGGGTATTGCTTGGCGATGTCCGCAATCTCTGACAACGGGGGCGAACCAGGATCGACCGGATGTCCGAGGTGATCGGTGGCGTGCCGAGGTTGGTCAGCAGGCCTCGTTAAAAGCCGACCAAAACTTTAGCTGCCAACAACACTGTTGGTCTCCGTCTCGCTGCCTAAACAGCAGCCACGGCCTCGCGCCGTACCTTCGCCCGAGAGGTACGGCCGGGGACGCCAATTCGGGATCGCTTGAGCCTAACCTCCTGTTGCGGCTTGAGTTAAAAAAACGATAGGATAAGCTGACAGGGACCCTGCCGCTCGGGGCCCTGACGCCGACAATCAAATGAACGGCTACGCACGTAGAGGCCATTGCCAGAGCTTCTCGGGACGCGGGTGCAATTCCCGCCGCCTCCACTCATTGATGTACTAGCGTCAGCTTGCGTCCCTGTACACCGGGACCGCAGGAAGCCCCTTCCGCTGAGGGGCTTTCTTCATTTCGAACACCCCCCCTTCTACGCACCGATGCGTCACCAACAGGCCAACCACGGCCCGACGACGCTACCGAATCCGCTACCGGAGCCCGGCCGGAAGACCCGGACCTGGCCGAGATCGCGGCGGCCTGGCGCGGCCTGCCTGCCGCCATCCGGGCCGGCATCCTGGCGATGGTGCGCATTCAGCCCCGCTAAGTCGAGCGGTGCCGAAAAAAATTCGACATCTGCGCCACGCTGCCGGAAACGCGCCGCATCCCTGCTATGAGGGGCGGGCCGGCTCGTGAAGTGTCGCAAGCCGTCGCCCCATGGCAACCAACCATGAGGCGACGATGTCTGAGACCCCCGACGGCAAGACGGCACTGCGATGGGCTGACGTGGCGGCGATGATCGGCGTGAGCCGGCGCTTTTTGGAGCGGGCGGTTGCCTCTGGCGAGTTTCCCAGGCCAGACCGCACGATCCGCCGCGTGCATCTCTGGCACCGCGCCACCATTGAAGCATGGCTGCTGGGCGAGCGCCCGGCCCGGTCCGGCGGGAGGAACGGCCGTTGAGCCGATCATCCCATCGGGGGCCGGACCCCCGCGAGCACCAGCGGACCCCCGTCCTACGGCTGGACTGCCGGCTGCATCAGATCGTCCTGGCGGAGGCGGAACTATACCCACTCCACCCGACCGTCGCCGGGATCGTGGCGGTGGCGGCCCTGGAGGAACGGCTGACGGGCGCGACCGACCCGGCCACGATGACGACGACGCCGATCCAACCCCGAATCGAGGCCCTGTTGAGGCTCCGATCCGGCGCCTGGGTGATCGGCAGTCGGCTGTCGGGTCTGCCCGGCCCGGCGGCCCGGTTGCGGCATCGCGAGATCGACCACGCGACCGGCGAGGCCCTGGCCCGCGCGTGCGGCCACGCCGTCGAGCCCCCGGCGACGGTCGAGCCGATTCCCGGCGGGCTGACAAAAGTAACCTTGTTCGAGAGAGTGGCCGGCGTCTGTACGCGGCTGGTGCGGGAGGGGGTCGAGCCGAAGCCGACGGATGTGGCCGAGCGGCTGGGCATCGGTCGGACGACCCTGTACAAGTCGCACAACCACCGATCGCTGGAATTGATCAGGATGATGGCTGAGGCCCACCGGCGGGCCGTGCAGGACGCCGCACGGAATCGCTACGCGGGCGACCCCAAGCCGAATCGCTGCGGCGGCGGGACGCGGCTCTTCCGCAAGTCGATCGAGTCGTGCCAGGACGACGACAGGTGACAGTTTTCGGTGACACTTTTTTTCTTCGCGCGGCTGAAAACAGAGGACTTGCTGGCCACGGAAGGTGACACATCGGTGACGCGCAGACCCCCTAGATAGACGGAGGCATCACTGACTAACGCGAGGGAGCAGGCCCGTGGGCAAATCAGCAAGAGTGAGTCCGGATCGCTCCGACCGGTGCGCGCTGACCGTGAGCTTGTTCGCGGAGTTGGTCCTGGCGGTCGATCGCGGGGACTTGACCGGCGCCGCCGAGATCCAGCGCCGCCTTGACACGACCGGCTGGCACTGTCGGCCGAAAGCCGGGAGCACCACGCGATGACGAAAGTTCTGCGGCCGTCCAGCCGGCGGGATCGGTCGCGGCTCGCCGACACCCACAACGCCCGCGCGCTCGAGCACTTCGGCCAGGGCCGGCCGGAGGAGGCCATCGAGGCTTGGCGAGCGGCCGCGCGGCTGGACCGTCGTGACGCCAGGTTCCCGTCCAACGTTGGGGCGGCCCTGGTGGCGATGGGGCGCGACGCCGAGGCGGTGCCGCATCTCCGCACCGCCATCCGGCTCAAGCCCGACCTCGCCGAGGCCCGCGACAACCTCGGCGTGGCGCTGAAGGAACTGGACGACTACGAGGGCGCCATCGCGGAGCACCTCGCGGCCATCCGGCTCCGGCCCGACGCGTTGTCGCTCCTCCGCAACCTCGCCGCCACGCTGGACGCCGCCGGACGACCCGCCGACGCGCTGGCGGTCTATGACGCGATCCTGCGAAGCCGGCCGGGCGACGTCGAGGCCCGGTTCGGCCGTGGGATCGCCCGGCTGACCCTGGGGGACTTCGCGGCGGGCTGGCCGGACTTCGAGGCCCGGCACGATCGGCCCGAGTCGCTGGCCCGTCAGATGCCCGGCGTCCCGCGGTGGCGCGGAGAGCAGCTCGCGGGTACGCTGCTGCTCAACGCCACGCTCGACGGCCACGGCGACGCGATCCAGGGGGTACGCTTCGCGCCCGAGGCCCGTCGCCGGGCGGGTTCGACCGTCCTGCTGTGCGATCCGCCGCTCGCCCGACTGATGGCCCGATTTCCCGGGGTCGATCGCGCCGTCACCGACCGGTCCGACCTGCCCCCGATCGCCGCGCAGGCGTCGGTGTTGGGCCTGGCGGCCGTCCTCGGCGGGACGGAGGCGACGATGCTGGCCCGAACGGCCTACCTGTCGCCGGACCCCGCGACGGTCGAACGGTGGCGGCCGACGCTTGCCGACATCCCCGGGTGCCGCGTGGGCGTCATCTGGCAAGGCTGCCCTTCCCACATCAACGACCGACGCCGGTCGTTCCGCCTGGCCGACCTGGCCCGGCTCGCGGAGGTGCCGGGCGTCTCGCTCGTCTCGCTCCAGCGCGGCGCGGGGTCCGACCAGCTCGCCGGGGCCGGGTTCTCCGTCGTGGACCTCGGCCCGGCATTCGCCGCGGCGGACCCGCTCGACGTCGCCGGGATACTCGAACACCTCGACCTGGTCATCGCGGCCGACACGGGGGTCGCCCACCTCGCGGCCTCGATCGGACGACCGGTGTGGATCGCCCTGCCCGGCCCGGCGCCCGACTGGCGATGGCTGCGGGGCCGGGACGATTCGCCGTGGTATCCCACCGTGCGGCTGTTCCGGCAGGGACGGCCGGGCGACTGGGACGGCGTGTTCCGCCGCGCGGCCGAGGCCCTGACGGCCGCACCAACGACTCGACAGCGGAGCGAGGATCATGGCGAGAGCATCTGAGACGGATCCGTGGCTATCCGAGACTGCAATCGACCGAGACCTCGGCGTCGCGCCCGGCACGCTCCGGCGGGCGGTCGAGCGGGGCGAGGTTCGGGCCGTCGGCGGGATCAAGGGCGAGCCGCGCCGCTACTCGCGGGCCGACGCGTTGCGGCTGGCAGGAATTCTGAAGTGAGTTGACGCGCGTGTCAACGAAAAAGCCCCGGTCGGGAGTGGCATCCCGCCGGGGCAAAGTCTGAACACAACACATGAACGATACGCTAACCCACCGCACGGGGCAAGCCCCCGCCGATCGGATTTCGGCCCTGGCGACTGGCCTGGAGCTGCTCGCGAGCGGCTACTGGCCCCTCGCGACTTACCCCGCCGGCACGTCGTGGCCTGATGGCCGCGTGCTGGACGACTACAAGACCCCGATCGGCAAGGATTGGGGTCGAGTGCGATGGACGCGGGCGCGGCTGGAGGCTGCCTATAACCGCTATCCGTCGGGCGGAAGCGGCGTATGTCTCGGGCCGGGACGCGGGCCGGGCGGGACATGGCTGATCGACTTGGAGGGTGACGGGCCGGGCGCTGCCGAGTCGATGGCCCGCCTGTTTGGCGGTGAAGACATCACGACGCCGTCCTGGACCGCCACCCGGGGGAACCACGCCCTGTTCACGGCCGACGGCGCCACCCTGCTTGACCTGCTCGCGGCTGCCGGAGGAAGTCGTCGCAAGGGCGCGGGGCGGGCGGGGACCTGGACGTTGGCGGACCTCCCCGGGCTGGAATTTCGCGTTGGCGGCTACCGGCCGGACGGCACCGTCAAGTCCCTCCAGTCCGTGGTTCCCCCGACCCCCGGAACCGATGACCGGACCCGCGAATGGTTGTTCCCGCCGACGGTCTCGATCGCGGAATTTCCCGGGGCCGGCTACGCCTTCCTGGAGGCCCTCGCGGAGCGGAAGGCGATCCAGGAGGAACCTCCACTCGATCGTCACGCTATCGAGCCCGTAGAGGCCCCCCGAGACAGACGGGCGGTATCCGTCGGCCGGTCCTACGGGGCGACCGCCTTGGAGGCCGAGGTCACGCTGGTGGCGGCGGCGGCCGAGGGACACCGCCACGACACCCTGCGTTCGGCGGCGCTGCGGGTGGCCGGGCTGGCGAAGGCCGGCCTGCTGGAGTGGGGCGCAGCACGCGACCGGCTGGCCGAGGCCGCGGGCCGGGCGGGACTGCCCGAGGCGGAGGCCCGCGATACGATCGCCTGGGCCTGGTCGCGGGCACAGAGCCGGAAAACGACCCATATAGCTTTAGGTAATCCTAAAGCGGATTCTATATGGGTCACTTCTATCCCAGCAGGAGCCAGCCTGGCCCGCGTCAAGCAATGCCTGGCAACCACACCGGTCCCGCCCGGCCTGATCGGCAACCTCCGCCTCGAACCGATCGCCCGCGCCATGGCGGCCCTTGCCGCGGAGGCGACGCGGCGCGGACAGACGACGTTCCATGCCGCCGCCCGCCTGATCGCCGAACTGGCGGGGCACCCGAACCACCGGACCGTGTTGCGACGCCTGGCGGCGCTGGGCGGTCTCGGCTACGTGAGTTTGATCGAGGCCGGCACGCCCGGATCCGGACCGACCGGCAAGGCAAGCACCTGGCGGTGGCACGACACGCCGATGCCCGGTGAGACCGCGTGGAACTCCGCCACGACCACCACAACCCCGGAGGCCGCGCATGCGTGACGACCCGCGACTCGCCACGCTGGCGGTCCGCCGTTGCGTCGGCTGCCAGGGACCTACCGGCGGCACGTTCGCCGTCTGGGACCCGACCGCCGAGGGCCTGCGCGACCTCGGCTTGGCCATCCACAGCCCGGCCCGGATCGCCTATCCGCTGTGCCGAGCTTGCGCCGGTCGCTGCACGCGAGACCGTGCCTTCGCTGACTCGATCGAGGACGCGGTTATTCGCCGGCACCATTCCCCAGTCCCATGTTGACCAGCCTGGAGCCCTTGCCTGATGAGAAGCAATACCCTGGCCGCCGACGTGAGCCGGCCGAGCCTGCCCGACTGGCGGGCCGTCATGGTGGCGAACCTCTCGATCGACGCCAAGGCCGAGTTGAACCGTACCCGCCTGGCGCTGGACGAGATGGCGACGGCGACGCTGCGGGACCTTTGCGGCGTCCACGACGGGGCCGCGCGACCGGCAGACGCGGTCAACCGCGCGGCCGAACTGGTCGCTGCGATCCGCGGTCTACCGCTTCTGGTCTGACCGCCCCCGCCGTAGTTGACGCGCGTGTCAACTGACCCCGATCCCACTAACCGAGAGGTTTTCGATGAGCGAGAGCGAGAGCGAATTTACTCGGATCCCACTGCCAGAGTTCGACCGGCTCCAGGCGGACCTGCTAGAGGTCGCCCGAGCGCAGTCCGACGCGATGCGTGCGGCCGGTTTGCATGCGAGCGCCGATGGACACTGGCGAGACGCGCGCTGGTGTCGGCCGCCGATTTGCGTGCTCGCGCGCGGCGCCGCGCCCGGCCGCCCCGCCGCCCGCCCCGGCCCCGGCTGCCGCCACGGCCCCCGCGCAGGAGCCGCCCAGGCAAGTGCCGTTGGCCACGCCCGGCACGCCCCCGCCGGTCCCTCCGATCCCGACTGGGCCCGACCCAGACGAGAGCCTTGGCCAGTTCTGGATACGCCGGGGAACCGCCATCAACGCGCATCGCACCGCCGGTCCCGACCCACGGCTGGATCTGACCCGGCCGTTCGGCCTGCGAGGCCGACGTTAACCCGTCCGCCCGACCCCGACCCCACGATCCCCATTCCTGGAGCCCACCTTGAGCAAGAGCACCACCCCCGCCAGTCCGGCGGCGACCGAGCAATTCCAGATCCTCGATGAAGGCTACTTGATCGCGGCCGCCGATCGGGCCGGCAACGCCGCCCTCTGGGGTACGTTGGCTTTCGTGCCAGGCCGCGGCAAGCTCGCCCGATGGGGCGGCGGCTACGGGTACGGGTACGCCGCCATCGGCGACAATCCCTTGGAGCGGCCCGCCGTCATCCAGCCGGCGCCTGGTGCCGACGAGCTGGCGGAGCTTGACCGGCGGCTGGAGGACGGCCAGGCGAACCCCCGCGGCAGGCTGATGCCGATGCAGAAGTCGCCCGAGGAGGTCGAAGTCGAGCGGTTCGCCAGGGAGTGGCCGTTTATCAGTCGCCACCTCGCGTTGGAGCAGGTCCGCCCGGCCCGCGCGTTCGATCCCGGCACCTGTTGGCGGCCAGCAACGCACAATGCCCAGATCGGCGAGATCGACTGGGATCACTACCGAGACTGCGCATGCGAGCGGCGATTTCGGGCGCCATGGCCGGCTCGACATGGCGCCGTTGGAGGATCCCGCGATCGCGTTCACGATCGGGCTTCAGAGCCAGGCGATCCGCAACGCCTGGGCGCTCAAGACCGGCTCGGGCCTGGTCCGTTCCGAGTTCGACATCGAAGGCCCGCCGGGCAGCACCGTCGAGGTCTTCACGGCGATCCGGCCTGACCGCCGGTTCACGATCCTGGCCCTCCGAGTCCCCAGGCCGAACCCTCCCGCGGCGCGGTGATGGGTGATAACCGCCAGGCCGGCGCCTGCCTGCTGACGATCCCCGCCGGGGCGATGCTGCCCCGGCCTATCCTCTCACGGTCCGAGGTATCCACATATGGAACGCGTCCTACGCATTACGCTTGAGCTGTCGAAGCAGGCCGCCGAGCAGATGGCGCAGCAGTGGCACCAGCAGGAGCGGGAGCGCGTCCGCGAGACGTCCGACGCCGAGAAGAAGGCCGCCAAGGAGGCGGCCGACATCCGGAGGGCCGAGTACGCCGAGCGGAACACCAACCTGCGCCAGTCGGCCCAACTGTCGGACCGATTGAACGACCGCTCGCTCAAGAACGCCAAGGACCACCAGGCCGCGCTCGTCAAGCTCGCGAACGAGCTGCGGGAGGCCCGCCTGAAGGGCATCCAGGACACCGCCAAGGCCGAGGAGACCAGCGCCGTCCGGGCCAACAGGATCGTGCTGGGCGCCGTGAGGAAGCGGCTCCAGGACGGGTCCGCCGCCCGCAAGGCCGCGTTGGCGGACGAGCGGGCCAGCCAGCAGGCCGTGCTGGACCTCCACGCGGACATCAACAAGAAGTTGGCGAAGGGCCGGGTCGATGCCGAGAAGCAGGCCAACAAGACGCTGGAGCAGGAGGTGCTCGCCTACCTGCGGGGCCGCAGGCGCGACCAGGAGACGTACGCGGACGACCTGAAGGACGCGCGGCGGCGACGCGACGCCGCGCGGGCCAGCAGGGCCGAACGCAAGGCGGACGACAAGCAGGAGATGGAGGAACATCTCAGGCTGCACGCGGACATCAACAGGGCGCTGGCGAAGGACCGCATCGCCGCCGAGAAGGATACGCAGCAGGCGCTGGAGCGGGAGGCGACCGACTACCTGGCGCTCCGCCAGAGGCTGAACGACGACTACGCGAAGCACGTCGCCAACCAGGAGAAGGACGCGGCCCGCGACGCCACGGCCCGGCAGGGCGCCAACTCGCAGCAGCGGCTGATGGCGCTGACGAAGGCCGTGCGCGAGCAGTCCGTCGTCGCGCAGCAGGCCGCCGGCGAGATGGAGGAGATCGCGGCCCGCGCGGTGGAGTACCACGCGGCCGGCGACGCCAAGGCGCTCGAGCACTGCGCGGTCCGCCTACCGGGAGCGGTCCGGCATCGCCAAGGAGGCGATGGAGAACTCCGCCCGCTACGCCCGCGAGGCCGCGCGGGAGGCCGCCAACGCCGAGCGGGGCCGCACCGACGACGAGAAGCTGCTGCTGCGCCGCCAGAACAACCTCCGGATCGACGGCGCCCGCGAGGCCGCCAAGGCGGCCAAGAACTCGTACGCGGAGGCGTCGAAGGCCGGCACGCAATCGTTCGACGCCCAGCGGGCCGGCGCCGGCAAGACGACCGACGCCCTGAAGGGCCAGGAGAAGGCGATCCTGTCGATGTCGGCCGCCTACGCGGGGCTCCAGATCGGCTCCCAGGTCGCCGACGCGGTCCGGATGGCCTGGCAGGCGGCGGCGGAGTCCCTCGAGACGTCGCGCGAGCACATCCGCGCCATGACGGCCGACATGGAAGCGATGCGGACCCGCGCGAACGAAATTTTGGCGATGCGGGGCGACCCCCGGACGGCCGGCAGCACCGCCGCGCTGGCGGGCGAGGCCGCCGCCGCCGGGATGAACACGGAAGCGTACGCGAAATTCACCGAGGAATTCCAGCGCATGCGCAGGGGCATGTCCAGCCGGCCGACGCGGCACCGGCGGACCGGCGCAACTACCGGATGACCCCGGAGCAGTCGGTCCGGCTCGCGAAGTTCTCCGCCGCCCTGTCGGCCAGCCAGGGCATCGACCCGCGTTCGGCGGCCCAACTGCTGGGCGCGACCGTCGCGACGTCGCCCGTCGGTCCCGACGGCAAGATCGACGAGCGGCAGGTGCGGGAGGACTACGCCAAGGTGGCTGGAACTCTCCAGACCGCCAAGGGCCGCACCAGCAAGCTGATGCCGCAGTTCGCCGAGGCCGCGCAGGAACTCGGCGGGGAAGGCGGCTCGATCGACGACATCAAGAAGCTTGCGGTCCAGTTCTCGGCCGAGGCCGAGATCAACCCCGGCAAGTCGTCCACGCTGGTCCGGGCCATGTACCGCGGCCTGCGTCAGATCCGGATGAACGAGGCGAAGTCCGCCGAACTCGGGATCGACCGGCGGATGACGGACGAGCAGGCGCTGGAGCAGGTCGTTCGCCGCATCCCCGAGCTCGCCAAGCAGGAGGATGTCGGCGAGGACGAGGTGATCGGCCGATTCTTCAACGAGATCCGGGAGTTCTCCGGCTTCCGGGCGCACGTCAACCGGGGCATCCGCGGCCGCCTGTACGCACGCGGCCAGGCCCGCCAGCGCCTCGATGACGGCCGAGGCGGCGGAACGGCAGATCCGCGAATACCAGGAGTCGCCCGAGGGGGTCCGGCAGCGCCAGGCGGCCGAGCTGGACCGCGTGCGATTCGAGCGGGCGGGCCGGTACGGGGAATTCGACGACCGTCCGCCGGTCCGCCGCCATCGCGGCAACCGCCAACGGGGAGCTGGAGGCGCCCGAGGGCTGGATGGAAGCCCTGGCGACGAAGGTCGGCTCCGCGTTCGGCCAGGGCAACGACCGGCTCGAGCAGGCGACCGAGCGGGGGGCGCTGGCGCAGCTCACCGCCGGTCTCCAGCGATACGGGGCGGGCAAGGCGTGGCTGGCCGCCAACGGGCCGCTGAAGCTCGACTCGCCGGAGCCCGTGAAGGCCGAGGCCGCCAACCTGCTGGCGGAGCTCCGCCGCCAGGCCGAGAAGCGGACGGCCGCCAAGTTGCCGCCCGAGCCGCCGTCGGCGGCCGACTTCCAGCGGCAGGCCCGCGCGACGGCCGCCCGGCAGTTGCGGCGGGACGGCGCGGCGAACCCGACGGAACAGCAGATCGACGCCCGGGCGAACGCCATCATGTCGAGGCACCTGCCGGCCGGCGCCGCGGTGCGCGCGGCAACCGCCTGGAGCACCACAATTACCCCACGGGCGCGCCCAGCGGCGGCGGCACCCACGCGGTCCGCGTGCCCGACACCGACGCCCAGCACGGCATGGCGATCGGCCGCGTCCTGGAGGCGCAGGCGGACGCCGACGACACCATGCGGGCCATGGGGGGCGGCGTCGGCAACGGCCCCGCCAACGACGCCGTGATGAGGCAACAGGCCGCCGCCGCCGCCGCCAACCAGGCCGACATCGACGCGGCGGCGGGGGGCGGCCACGGACTGCACTCCGTCGGCATCGGGCCGCGCCGGTCGCAGATCCCGGCGTCGTGGATGCGGGGCGGCCACCACGCGGCGGCGCACCACGCGGCCCGCGCGGCCGCGCGCCACCACGCGGCCCGGCATGGCTTCGACCCGCACCGCGACCACACGCACGCGCGTCTCGGGCGCGATCCCCGCGCCGCGACGGCGGCGGCATCGACGGCCCGCCAGGCGGCCCGCCGTCGGATCCACGCCGCCCGCATGGAGCACGAGCGGCGGCACCCCGCGTTCCGCGGCGTCGAGGTGCTGTCGGACGCCGAACGGCGCGCAGGCCGATGCCCCCAAGCCGCTGCCCAGCGACGCGGAAGTGGAGCGATTCCGGGGCATCCTGGACAAGCCCGCGGAGAGCATGACGGACGGCGACATGGCGTTCGTCAATGCCCAGAGGGAGAGGTTCAAGAACAACCTCACGACGACGGACCGGAGACAACTCAAGGAGATCGACGCCAAGCACCGCGACCGCCACCACGCGGCGGCACGCCAGCACATCGAGGGCAACGCGGCCTTCATGCAGGGCCGCCGCGACGCCATGGTGCCGGGCTCCCGCATGTCGCCCGACGGCCTGGCGGCCTACCAGAAGTTCATGCAGATCGGCCCCTACTCGCCCCCGTCGGTGAGCCGCGACCCGGCGCCGGCCGGCGCCCCGGCGGCGATGTACGGCTGGGGCACGGCCGGGCTCCACGGCACGCCGCCCCGGCAGGAGCCGACGATCAGCCGCGACCCGGCGCCGGCCGGCGCGGCCGGCTCGGCCGACCTGAAGGACGCCGCCCGCGACCTCCGCGCGGCCGCCCGCCCCCCCGTCCCGGCCGCGATGCCGGGCGCCCCCCGCGTGATCCAGAACTAACGACTCCGCACCGGAGAAACGAACGTGATCGACGCCAGTAGCGACTTGGCACTGCTGGAGGCGTTCTGGCCGCCGGAGGAAGTCCGGCGGTGGATCGACGACACCCGGGAGTTCGCTGCGGGGCTCCGGCGGAGCGGCTACAAGCCCGCAACCGTCCGGGCGATGCTGCGCGACGCCTTGGCGGCCGCGGTGAACCGCGGGGCGGCCGACGCCCGCGACCAGGAACTTATCCACTCCAGCATGACCCGCATCCTCGACCTCGCGACGGAGGCCAGCGAACCCAGATGATCGACCCCATCGACCTCAGAGCACTCGCGGACGCGCACGGCTACCGCACCGCGATGGACGGGTCCGCCGACATCGAGACCAACCGGGAGGAAAAGCTGTGGCTAGCCCGGATCCCCTGCCGGCGCGGCGGAGGTCACATCGGGGTGCACGGCCCGACGCTGCTGTCGGCCTACGCGACCGGCGCGGCCGCCGCCCGGCTGGCCCGCCTCGATGGCGTGCGCGTCGTCCAGCGGGGCGACCATGAGGCCCGGGTGGTGTTCACGCCGGACCGCCTGGACGCCGTGGCGACGCTGCTCCAGCCCTACCGCCGCCGCCAGCTAAGCCCCGAGGCCCGCGAGAAGGCCACCGCCCGACTGGCGGCTGTTTCGACCAGGAGACGAACCGAGCCGGCGCCAGTCTCAGGGTAACGGTCCCGGTTGGTCCCCGAATGTGATCGACGATCCACCGCATTCGGGGACTACCGAGATCCGTATCAGTTGCTCCATCTCCCTTAAGTCCACCCGGGAGTCGCTGGCGTCAGGCCAATGGAAGCCGATCCATAGTTCGAGTCCTTGGCGCACACTGCTCCCACAGCCGACGTCTGTCCGAGTCGGCGGGCCTGGGACCGAGCGAACTCGCCTGGCCCACATCGATATACTTCAAAGCTTCGTCGGGAGCTCGACCAAGGACGACGTAAAGCCCTGTTCCTGGACACTGAGCGGGTTGTTCGATGGGCACAAAAGAAAAGGGGAATCCGGCGATGACGATAGCCCGTGGGTCTGTCGAGTTGGTCAAGGTGGACCTTCCTTCCGAGTTCACGCCATTCTCTAGGGCGGAATTGATCCTTTGCCGCGAGCGCGCCAAGGTGCTCGCACAGCGCCCAGGCCGCACGCTAGAGTGGGCGAGGGCCTACTGGGCGCTCGCCGACGCGGCAGACCGCCTTGACGCCATGCAGGCCAGGACCATGGTTGTCCTCAGCGGGGACAAGCCGATCGAGGCATCATGATCTCAGGCCACCGACAACTAATCCAGCGGGATCGGCGGAACATGAGCAGCGCCGAGCTGACGCTGCTGATCGTGGCGCTGGACAAGCGGCTGAAGCGGGGCGGCGATCACGGCAACCAGCACACTGGAGGTAAGCCGGAGGCAAAAACATCGCGCGATGTTTTTGCCAAGAAGTCCGCCGCCACCGCTGCCGCCACCGCTGCCGCCGCGGGGACCTCACAGGCAACGGTCGAGACGATCCGCCTTTTGCACGGCGGACGAGAGGGCGAAACCCGCTCCCCTCCCCGTCATCGGCTCCGCCGAGGCCCGCGAACGGGCGACGGCCCGGCTGGCGGCCGTCCGGCCCCGGCCGGGCGCCGACGCGGCGAGTTGACATGAATGTCAAGACCGGGAACGGCCGCTGCTGGCGATCATGAGCACCATGGCCACCAGCACCGGAATCGTGATCGCGATGCCCAGCAGCAGCGCCTGGGTTAAGTCCGGCAATTCCTTGAACCACGCCATCGGCCCCGGCTCAATCCCCTTCGCCCGCAATTCGGCCTCCCGATCCGCCCGGCGCGCGATCGCACCCTCGGCGCGGGCGACCGCGTCGGCTTCCCGTTGGGCCACTTCCCGCGCCTGTTGCTGAGCCCTCTGACGGGCCGCAGCCTGGACCGCGTCGATGGGGTCGGGTGCGACCTGGCTCGCCGGATCACCGGGCCGCCGGAACGTCACGACGTAGTAATGCTCCGTCGTCGCGGTCATCCCGAACAGCGCACCCATGCAGCCCGGCGGCATCCGCACGCCGATCGAGTCCGTACGGTAGAACTCCCAGCCCTTGCTCGCCTGGGCGTTGACGACCCCTTGCAGGTAGGAGGCGGCCTGCTGGCCTGCCGACGCCCCCGGCGCGACCTCGATGACGGGCGGCACCTGGACCATCTTGTAAACGTATCCCGCCGAGGACCCGGGGGACGGGAGAGCCCCGTCCAGATCGTCTACGGGTAGTTCAGGCGAGACGCCACCTGGAACCATCATTACGGCCCCGCAGCCCTTGCATCGCACCCGACGCCCCGCATGCTCGTCGAACGTCGTGATGGGCTGGCCGCATTTGCATGAAAACTTGATCGACATCGACCGCTCCCCGTCAACAGGCGCCGCGTTGCACCGGCGTCTCATCATATAGCACCCTCGCACGACCGCAAGAGCATCGCGGGCCACTGTCCGACGCGGCCGCCGCCCGGTAGACTGGGCAGCCGAGCGAGTCGAGGCCGACGAACCCCGGGGATCGAGCGATGATGTCGAGGAGAACCGTCCGTCGCGTTGCGTTCGCCGTGGCGGGCCTGCTGGCCCTCCAGGCGGCCACCCCCGCGTGGGCCTGGGGACGGCTGGGCCATCGCGTGATCGCGAAGCTGGCCGAGCGGCACCTGACGGACGAGGCGAAGGCCGGGATCAAGGCCCTGCTGGAGCCAGGCGAATCGCTGGCCGACGCTTCCACGTGGGCCGACGAGCACCGCCGGCAGTTGCCCCGGACGGCCGCGTGGCACTACGTTGACGTCCCGATGGCGGGAATCCCGGCGGCCCCCTTCCGGGCCGCTACCGCCTGGCGGTATGCTGGCGCGCCTGTGCTGGCGAACACGTGACGGTGCCGACCACGGAGGCGACGATGGTGCGGCGGAAGATAGCCCTGAACGGCGTGCCGACGGGACCGGCGGACCCGCCCCGTGACGATGTGGCGGCCCCTGAGCCCTTCTGGATCTATGCGCTGGAAATGTCGGTGCGGAAGCCGCTGTCGCCCGTCCAGCCCGACTATGATTATGCCGACCTCTACGACGGCACCATCGTGCGCCGCTCGGTTGACCGGGATCCCGAACCGGCCGGGCGGTTCATCGCGATCCGGATGCGGATCGAGGATGCGCATGCGGACGGCATCGCGGCCCGGTCGATCTTCGACGCCTTCGACGGCCGGCTGGATGTCTTCTGGAAGGCCCTGTTTGATCCCGAGCTCGACGACATCGACGACATGGTGCGGCTCCGGTTCGACGTCGGCGGCTCCGACGTCCTGCTGGTCTACGGCATCTCGCTCCTGCCCGAACACCGCGGCCGCGACGTCGGGCTCGCGACCGCCGCCCGCCTGATCGATACCCTGGGGCTCGGATGTGACCTCGTCGCCATGAGGCCGCTGCCGGCCCAGATCTGCCGCCCCATCGCCGACGCCGAGTTCCACGCCGCGATGCGGCTGGAGTACTTCCCGCCGGACGCCGACGCGGCCTACCGCCGGCTCCGGCGGCACTTCGGCCGGCTCGGCTTCCGCCGCGTCCGCCGGACGTCCATCTACGCCCTCCGGCCCGACGAACGCCGCCTGGGCCTGGCGTCCTTCACCTCCACGGCGGCCAAGCTCCGGCCCGCCTGACGACGACGCCCTTTTGTCGCGGCGGCGAGAAGGCAAAGCCGGCCTCGCCCCGTCGCGCCCCATCGCCCCACCGCGGTGGTACGTCCGCCCATCGCTCGCCGCGGTACACGCCCGCATCAATGATGGTAATGAATACCAGGCATGGCGGGATGATGGTGCCAGCGAGGCCCTTTCCGGACCCTGGGAGCGATCGGAGCCGCCGGACGGGCAATCTATCGACCAACCCGGCGCCATCGCGTTGGCGCCCTCCGAAACCCCCCGCCTCAGCAGGTTTCCTGCCCCACATCGGGCCACGAGCGACCGGCCATCCGTCTGACGCTCCCGCCCCCACATCGCCCGGCTGTTGACATGAATGTCAACTAGGGCCCCCGGCCGCGCATGCGTGCACAATAAGTTCGTTTTGCGTTGGCGGCGGCTGGAAGCCGTCACCCCGACCGACACGAGCGCCGCTATGGGGAGGGGTTCGCGGTGGCGCGCCGAACCGGCGGCGCGTCAGCGACGGGGCGGAGCATCGAACCCCCTGGACCTGGCATAGTGCGCGACCGCCCGGTCGATGAAGTCCGAGACGGATGGAGCCCGGTCGAGTTCCGCGAGCTTCTCCACCGCCTCCTTCCAAGCCTGGGTCGAGCGGATCATCGTAACGGTGGCGCGGGTCCTGGACGCGGGCGCTGCGCTGGTCCCGTCGGACGAGGACTTCTTCTTCGCATTGGCCATTGCGACGCTCATGAGGGTTCCCCCGATCGATCCGACGGCACTGTGGCCACACAAGTATTATACGCTAGCGGTGGACGGACGGCAATTGACCGCGGACGGAATCCGGTACGGATTTCCCGCATTTCGTGTATCCGTACGGCCACCCGTCTGCCCAGAAAATCCGTGGATTCCTGGCACTACCCCCTTGCCTTCTGTGTAGCCACTGTGTAGATTACCTGTGTCGAGCCAAGAGAGCGTCTCTCGGCCGACAAACAAAGTGGCCCGATGCGATGGACAAGATCGCACCGGGCCGGAGGCCAGCCTAGCAGGAGGCCAGCCGTGAGCATCTTCCGCCAGTCCCGCCCCAAAGTCCAGCCCGCCCGCCGCACCGCCCGCCCGTCGGCCCCGTTCGGGTCCGGCATCCTCCCGCCCGCCCGCCAGCGCTTCGAGCCCAGCGCGGCCGACTCCGCATGGGCGGCAGCCGAGTTCCACGCCGCCGAGTCTCGCGACTGGGAACGCCGCGCCGCCGAGGCCGCCGCGCTCGACAGCGCCCCTTACGGCATCTTCGCCTGATGCTCCGACGCGGGGCACGGAAGCCCCATCGTTCCCTTCACCTCCCACCACCAGCAGACGGAGCCTCAGAACGATGACGCTGTACGAACTCACGACCGACGGCCGCTTCGAGATCGACGCTGGCCTGGAAGCCGCAAAGGCGACCGCCCGGCGGATCGGCCTGGACGACCTCGACCCGGCCGACCTGAACCTCGACCCGGCCGACGACGCCATGCGGCCACGACCCGGCCATCCCGTCTCGATGTACCTCGTGCCCGACGAACCGCCCATGAGCGCGGAGGAAGTGGCCGATTACGAGGCGGCCGTCAAGGCCCGGTATGGCCCCGATGACCCGCCGCCGATCCGCGACGCGCGGGACCTGCTGTTCTCGCTTGGCGACCACCTGACGGCGCTGGGCCTGGAGCCCGACACCCGGGGCGACGAGCTGACGTTCCTGGCGTTCGGCCGGCCCTTCAGCCTGCGGCTGACGGACCTGGAGCACCGCCCCGCCGGTCGCGTGAGCCACGACGAACTCGCGATGCTGGCCGCCCGCATGCCGGTCGGCTGACGCCCGTTACCGCCCGGTCCGTCGCGTCGGCGGGCCGGGCGGGACGTTGCGACGACCCCCACGATGGAGACTCGCCGATGGCGATCTGGATCTCGGTCGCGTGGCTCATCGCCCTGATGCTGTGGCGGGACCGCCATGAGCCCGCGTGAACCTGATCACTGACTCGTCCTTCGTCCCGTCCGGCCGGCGCCGGGCGGGGCCGCCTTCATCTTCCCTTTCCCGTTCGTTCCACCATGTTCTCTGGAGAGCACCGCCATGACGACGACCATGACCCGCCGCCGGATCCTCGGTTCCGCCCTGCCGGCCGCCGCGCTGGCCGCCACCGCCCCGTCGGCGACCGCCGACGACCGGCCGCTGGCCGCGCACCTCATCACGACGATCGACCACTGGGACCACGTTCCCGGTTGGGTCTGCGCCGACCAGGACATCGCCTGCTGCACCGCCGACGAGCGCCGCCGCCTCATCGCCGAGCGGCCCGACGTCGCCGACTGGCGGTGGGTCCGGGCCGGCGACCGCCACGTCGGGATGTCGGCCGTCCGCCCGTCCGCCAACACGGCTGGCGACCCCGATGCGGTCGTCCGCCGGTTCCTCGACCGGATGGCCGACGTCCGGGGCCAGCGCCGCACCGTCGCCAACGCCTGAACCGCCCACCGCCGGGACCGCCGCGCCCCACCGTCATCCCGGGGCGACGGCGCGTCCCGACCCAACCGCCCGACGGAGGAACGATGTCCGAGCAAGTGATCTGGTGCATCATCCTGGCGAAGCCCCTCGGCCTCATCCTGTTCACGATCGCGACGGGCCTGATGCCGCGCCAGCGGCGCGGCAGCCGACGACGTTGAACCGTCGGCGCAGGCAGGCATCCTATGTCAACCAGTGCTTATCTCTGGAAAGTTTTCAGATGAGGACTTGACGCCCGGGTCCTGGCCCCTATACTGTGTCCGGATGCGACGACTGCACACCAACGCTGGAGAATCGGCCGTGAAGGCAACGCTTGAGTCCGGCGCGGCCAGGCGAGCCCTACCCGGGGAAGCCCAGCACCGCGACATGCTCGACGACCTCGACAACCGCATCAGCCTCGTGGAGGCCGCCGCGCTGCTGGGCGTCCACCGGGCCACCGTGACCCGATGGGCGACGTCGGGGCGGCTTCGCACCATCCGGATCGGCCGGCGGGTCTTCACGACCCTGCGGGACGTCCGGGCCATGATCGACTCCAGCAGCCAGGCGCCAGGGCCCTGAACCCGGCCGCCACCAGGTAGCGACGGAACGCCGCGCGGTGCGGCGCCTGTGGAAGGTATGCGCCGAGAGTTCGATGGCTGGCCCGTCGGCCCGACGTCCGGGCCGGGTCCGCCATCCCAGTTCCCGAGAGGTGACGACGATGGACGAGAGCCCCATAGAAGCGGCCGTCGCACGGCTGCGCGAGTCCGACAAGCAGTATCACGAGGATCTTCACAAGGAAGGTTTCGCGGCGGGCCGCACGTGGGCCATGCAGAAGGCCGACGCGGGCGAGCTCAGGCGGCTGGACCGCCTCCGCGAGCGAACCCAGGACTGGACGGGGTGGTTCAACGGAGGCAACGGCGCAGTATTCGACCTCCGAGCGCCTGTACTTCTACCTGCACCCGGAACATGACGGGATACGGGGCGAGGCGACCGAGTTCTGGGAGTGGGCCAATCTCGAGGATTACCCCGACGACGAGATCGTGCGCGGCTTCGCCGAGGGTGCCCTGGAGTTCTGGGACGAGGTCGCGAGCAAGCTCTGATCGAACCCCGCAAGATCGGCCCCCGGGCGCCTGCGGCCCGGGGCTTTTCAAATTTGGAGGACAACCCTTGAAGCGACCGAAGCGCTTTTCAGGTCACGCAGACGATCGGCGATGCCGACAGCCATGGCCACCGTCGAGGCCCTGGCGGCGGCCCAGTTCGGCGCCGACGAGCCTGGCGACTACGACTTGAACGACCCGCGATACGTCGCCATCCACGAGGCGGGCCACGCCGTTGCGGCGATCGTGCTCCGTCTCCCGCTCAGCGCGGTCGATATCGAAAGGCGAGCGTTGCCGGACGGCACGATCTCGCAGGGCTTCACCGCCTGTCCCGTCCTGTGCCGCGACATCCTCGGCAAGGGGGAGCAAGGCGCCCTGCCTGACATGATCATGACGATGGCCGGCGATTGCGCGGAGATCATAGTCAACCCGCGAGCCCAATTCACCACCGCTGCGGCGGACGACATCGATACCGCGAACAGCATCGCCAAGGTCGCCATCTGCGAGCGTACCCAGATGGAGGACGGCCGCTGGTGCATCACCGCCGAGGAGATACAACGGAACCAACCCCGGCTCGCGGCTTTGTTCCGAACCGCCATGGGCGAGACCCAGCGCCTCGTCGAGGAGCACTGGTCGGCGATCGTGAAGGTCGCGGAGCAGCTCTTGGAACGCGCACGGCTGGACGGCGCCGAGGTGACGGCGATCGTCAACGACAACATGAAGACGATGGAATACCTGATCGGCGACATTGAAGCGTAATCCCAGGCGAACGAAGGGGGGACACGATGGCGAGCGTCTTCAAGCCGGCCGGCGCGAAGCGATGGGTCATCAACTATAGGGACGAGACGGGCCGGGTGCGGAAGAAGACGGCCTACACGGATCGCCGGGAGTCCCAACGGCTGGCGGACAAGCTGGAGGAGGACGCGCGCAAGGTCCGGGACGGCTTGGTGTCATCGACGGAGCAGGCCATCATCGGCCAAGCCCGCGCCACCATCCAGAGCCACGTTGACCAGTACCATCGGCACCTGATCGACACCGACGCGACCGCCAAGCATGCCGACCTGCGCACCGGCGCCTCGTGAAGCTGTTCGGCATCGCCAACACGGCCCGCCTGAGAGAGATCACGCTTGAGCGGATCCAGGCCGCGCTCACGCAACTCCGCGCCGAGGGCGCGGCTCAAGACGCTCAACCACTACGGCGACATCGCCAAGGCGTTCCTGGACTGGTGCATCGAGACGAAGCGGACGGCGCAGAACCCCCTGTCGAACCTGAAGCGGTTCAAGGACAACACCGACGTCCGCCATGAGCGGCGTTCCATCTCGGTCGGGGAGTTCCGCCGGTTGCTCGAGGTCGCCAGCGTCGGAGACCGCTACGGCCGCATGACCGGCCCCCTGCGGGAACTCTGCTACCGGCTGGCGTTCATGACGGGGCTGCGGTTCGGCGAGATCAAGGCCATGCGGCCCGGATGGTTCGACTGGGAGGCCCGGACCGTCACGGTACCCGCCCGGGTGGCGAAGAACCGCAAGCTCACCACTCTGCCGCTAGACGAACGGCTCGCCGACGACCTCAGGCGCCAGGTCGCCACCCTGGAGCCGGGCGCCCCCGTGCTGCCGATGCCGAAGCGGGGCTACGCCATGCTGCAAGTGGACCTGGAGGCGGCCGGCATCCCCTACGTGGCCAACGGCAAGCATTTCGACTTCCATGCCCTCAGGGGCATGACGGCCACCATCCTGGACGAGATCGGCACCCCCGATGGAGTCCGCCGCCAACTCATGCGGCACTCCAGCCAGACGATGACGAACCTATACACGAGGCCGCGCGATGACCAGCGCCGCGGGGCCGTCGAACGGCTGGCCGAAACCCTCGTCGTCGCACCGATCACTACCGAATCCGCTACCGGCGACCACGCGCCCGAGGAGCCCGACGACCCAACCCCTGGCGGCGCAAGTGCTTCCGACGACGGTCCCGACGGTTCGGCGCGGTGCAATTCCCGCCGCCTCCATAAAGAGCCACTTACGAGTCGTCGTAAGTGGCTCTTCTTATTGAAGTTCCGTCGCCTCTTACTCGATCATGGCCCTCCGACTAACTCCTCAAGCACGAATGCACTCGCTACATGGCTTTTGGCCCCGCAGTTCCGAACAACCAAACATTCCTGCATGAGCTTGCTTTTCTAGCAAATCGGCCGCTTGTTTCGGGGGATAGTTGGGACTCTGGTTCAAATCCCACCGGCACGAAGCTGTATACAAGGTTCGACTCGGGCAGAGAAGTCGGGCGTGAGTTCTGAAGACCGCAACCGCGCCGACCAAGCCGTTGCCCCGCCGCGACGCCAAGGACGCCGGCTGGAGGCGACGTGATGAGCTGCTTGCCGGCCTGGCAAGTGATCACTAACGCCAAACTGACGAGCTCCTGATATCGGCCATTCTTAAGGTTTCTCGGCGAGTCATCACCCGCGTAAGGGCGCCGGCGAGCCCTTCGCCCGAATCACCGACGATTGTATGGCGGCCAGGTCGGCGACCAGCGCATCGGTCAGTCTCTCGTCGATGCCGAGCGCACTCAGTGCCCGGTCAACGAGATTCGGCGTGATCGCTGCTGTCACGGTCACAACACTTGATGAGTTGACGACCTGCTTGAGCACCGCTGAGGTGCGCGCCTTGAAGTCCGTGTCGCCCGCGTAGACTACCTTGATCGAATGCGTACCTACAGTCAGCGACGATGTGGTAAAGCTGGCGGTCGCATCGGTGAGCGTGACGATCCCGAGCACCTTTGGGCCGTCATTGAAGGTGACCGTGCCCGTCGGCGTGCCGCTGCCGGGCGACACGGGGGTGAAGGTGGCCGTGAAGGTCACGGCCTGGCCCAATGCCGAGGGAGTCGCCGAGGAGCAGAGCGAGATGGTCGTCTTTGCCTGCTTGACGGTCTGGGTAAGCATTCCCGACGTACTCGTCGAGAAACTGGTGTCACCGAGGTAGACCACGGTGATCGAGTGCGTGCCGACCGCGAGAGTCAAGATCGAGAACGTGGCCGTGCCGCCACTGAGGGTCCCGGTGCCCAGTGTGGTCGAGCCGTCCAGGAAGGTGACCGTGCCCGTCGGCGTTCCGCTCCCGGGCACGACGGCCTTGATGGTGGCCGTGAAGGTGACCGACTGGCCGAAGACCGAGGGGTTCGCCGACGAGGTCACTTTGCTCGTGGTGGCCGCCTGAGCGACGGTCTGAGTCAGGGGCGTGGAGGTGCTGGTGACGAAGTTGCCGTTGCCGTTGTAGGAGACCGTGATCGTGTGCGGACCGGTGCCGAGCGAGGTCGTCTTGAACGTCGCCTTGCTGCCGCTGAGCGTCGCCGTGCCCAGGGTACTCGTCCCGTCGAAGAACGTCACGCGGCCGCTGGGCGTGCCGCCGCCCGTCGCATTGGCGGTGACGATGGCTGTGAACGTCACCGACTGGCCGAAGACCGAGGGGTTCGCCGACGAGGTGACGACCGTGGTGCTTTTGTCCGGGTTGACCGTCTCGGAGAGGACCGACGACGGGCTCGTCCTCAGCTTCGAGTTCCCGTTGAAGACGGCGGTGATCGCGTGCGAGCCGGCGGCCATGGCGGAGGTCGTGTAGGTCGTCGAGCCGCCGCTGAGCGAGGTGGTCTTGAGGGCGGTCGAGCCGTCGTAGAAGGTCACCGAGCCGGTCGGCGTGTCACTGCCCGGCGCCACGGCGGCCACAGTGGCCGTGAACGTGACCGACTGGCCGAAGACTGACGGATCGACGTTCGCCGTCAGAGTCGTGGTGGTACCGTCCTTATTGACGACCTGGTTCAAGATCGGCGCCGTGCTCGCGATGAAGCTGGCGTTGCCGTTATAGGTGGCGGTCACCGTGTGGTTGCCGATCTGCAACATGGTGGTCAACCCGCTGGTCGCCTTGGCGCCGACCAGCGGGACCGCCGAGCCGAAGTTCTTGCCGTCAACCTGGAATTGGGCGGTGCCCGCCGGCGTGCCCGAACCTGGGGCCGCGGCGGCGACGGTCACCGTGAAGCTGATAGCCTGATTGAGAACCGAGGGATTGGCCGAGGACATGACGACCGCCGTGGTGCCGTCCTTATTGACTGTCTGGGTGAGCGCCGACGAGCTGCTCCTGGTGAAGTTGCCGTCGCCGGCGTAGGCGGCCGTGATCGTGTGGCTGCTGACGGCCAGAGCGGTGGTCGAATAGGTCGCCTTGCCGGAGCCGTCGAGGGTCCCGGTGCCGAGGGTATTCGCGCCGTCCATGAAGGTGACAGTGCCAGCGGGCGTGCCCGCGCCCGGGGCGGTCACGGCGACGGTGGCGGTGAAGGTCACCGACTGGCCGGAGATGGACGGTGAGACGCCGGTCGTCACCGACGTCGTTGTGGCGGCCGGGCTGACGGTGATCGGGCTGGAGACCGCCTGGGTGAGCGCGCCGCTGGTGAAGGCGACCTTGAGGGTCTCGGCGCTCGAGTCCGCGAGGCCGGCGAAGGTGGCAATGCCACCGGAAACGGTCACCGTGGTCATTCCCAGGAGCGGTCCAGAGCCGCCGACGAGGCCGACGGTCACCCTCGTGGTATCGTTGCTGGTCTCGAGATTGTGATACGGGTCCTCGACGTAGACGACCGGTTGGGTGGCGAAGGGCTGGCCGACGACCGCCGGCCCGGCCGGCTCGGTGGCCATGACAAGCTGGCTGGCCGGCGCCGGATCGACCATCAGGCTGTAGGTCATGCTGCCGCTGTAGCCGCCGGCCCCGGTGGCCGTGATGGTGAAACTGGCGGCCGCAGCCAGGATGCTCGTGCCGCTAACGGTGCCGTCGGCCGCGAGCGTCAAACCCGACGGCAATGCGCCGCCCGTGACGGCGAAGGTGAAAGGCCCGCCGATCCCGCCCGACGCCGTCAATGCCTGGCTGTAATCGCTGCCCGCCGTCGCGTCCGGCAATCTGGCCGGGGTGATCGCGATCGCGACCGCGGCGTTGTTGGTCAGGCTGAACTTCGCGCTGGTGTCGCCACCGGCTGAGGCGGTGATAGTGTAGGGCCCGCTGGAAGCGTTGGCCGTGGCGCTGACCATGGACTGACCGCCAGCGATCGTGGCCGTGCCAGCCGAGAGGCTAGCCGAGGCTCCGCTGGGGGGCGCGGTGAAGCGGATCACACCGCCGTCAACCGGCTCGACGGGGTTGTTGGCTGTTACGGTCACGCCCAGCGGGTTGCCGAAGGCGGTGGTGATGAGGGCCGACTGCGGCGTGCTGCCGGCTAGGGGAGTGATGGTGAAGCCCTGGCTTTCGAATGCCCCGATATCCACGCCGCCGGCCCGTGACTCGCCGCGCTGATCGATGGTCGGGACGGTCATGCCGGGGAAGTTCGCACTGCCGGTGTGGATGGCGGGACTTCCGGGTAAGAGCGCCATGGTCGGTGTCGGCCCGCCGTAGTCGCCCAGCGTGGCCAACAGGGGATCGATCGGGCTGGCGGCGGTCCCGACCTGGTCACCCGCGGCGCCGACGCCGGAGGCGCCGGTACCGTCGCCGATCAGGTTGTAACCTCGGTCGTTCGCCACCGTCCCGTAGATGTCTGGGCTTGTGCTCGCGGCGTTGGCGGCGACGATCGTGTCGCCGATCGTCGCCCGGGAATTCGCGCCGCTCGGGAGGGCAATGCCGCCGCCGAGATCGGCCGAATTGCCGCTGACCGTGCAGGCGGTGAGGGTCAGGCGCCCGTACGCATACACGCCGCCGCCTTCATTCGCCGAGTTGCCGCCGATCGTGCAGTCGGTGAGCGTGGCCGTGCCGTTGTTCCACAGGCCGCCGCCAACCAGGGCGGAGTTGCCGCTGACCGTGCAGCCGGTGAGCGTGGCCGTGCCGTAGTTATAAAGGCCGCCGCCGCTGGAGCCGGCCGAGTTGCCGCTGACCGTGCAGTCGGTGAGCGCGACCGTGCCGAAGTTCGCCAGGCCGGCGCCGTTGAGCAAGGTCGAGCCGCCAGTGATCGTCAGGCCTGAGAGCGAGGCGGTCACCCCGCTGTCCACCTGGAAGACGCGGCTCTGGCCGCCGCCACTGATCGTCAGGCCGGCGGCCGGGGCGGTGATCGTCTCGAGCTCGCCGGTGTCGCCGAGTTCGAGCGGGCCGGCCGTCTGGGCGATCGTCTGATGGGTCGCGAAGACGGTCGGGTCGAACGTGATGGTCTGGGTCCCGCCCAAGAAACTGGCCAGTCCGACGGCCTGACGCAGGCTCAGCTCGCCCGGTGCCGAGAGGATGCCGTAGCGCGAGTCCGTCGTCGTGTTGACCACCAGGTCGGGCTGAGACTGGAAGGCGCCGATGTCGGGCACCGGCGAGTCGAGCGGGAAGCCGCGCTCGTCGGTGGTGAGGCCGGCGACGGCTGTGCCCCGGCCGATGGCGGGGCCGCCGGGGACCAGCGCCATGGTTTGGGTCGGCCCGCCGTAATCGTCCAGCGTGGCCAGCTTCGGATCGATCGGGCTGGCGGCTGTGCCGACCTGATCACTGGCGGCGGTGAGGCCGCTGACGCCATTCCCCTGGCCGACCAGGTTATGACCCTGGTCGTGGCTGACCGCCCCGAAAAGATCGGGGAAAAAACTCGCCGTATTACCCGCGACGATCGTGTCGCCGATCGTCAACTCCGACTCCGCGCCCGGCCGTCCACGCTGACGCCGCCGTGGTAAAGGGCCGAATTGCCGCTGATCGTACATGCGGTGAGAGTGAGGGTACCATAGCTATACACCCCGCCGCCTAAGTAGGCAGAGTTGCCGCTGATCGTGCAATCAATGAGCGTCGCCGTACCGCTGTTAAATACGCCGCCGCCGTCGGTGCCCGAATTATCGCTGACCGTGCAGTCGGTGAGCGTGACCGTGCCGTAGTTCGCCAGGCCACCGCCACTGCTAAAGGACGAGCCACCGGTGACGGTCAGGCCGATGAGCGAGGCGGCCGAGCCAAAGCCCACCCGGAAGACGCCGCCCAGTCCGGCGCCGCTGATCGTCACGCCTGCGGCCGGAGCGATGATTGTCTCCAGCCCGCCGGTGTCGCTAAGATAGAGCTGGCCGCTCGTCAGAGTGATCGTCTGGTGGGCCGCGAACGCGGTCGGGTCGAAGCTGATGATGGCGGCGACGCCCATGATGTCGGCCAGGTTGACCGCCTGCCGAAGGCTGAGGTGGCCCAGCGGCAGGAGTTGCCCGCGCCATCGGTGGCATCGGTGACGACGAGCTTCGACTGGGTCTGGAAGGCCCCGATGTCGGGTACAGGCGAATCGAGCGCGAAGCCGCGCTGGTCGGTGGTGAGGCCGGCGACGGCGATGCCCGTGCCGATGGCGGGGCTGCCGGGGAGCAGGGCTATGGTCTGGGTCGGCCCACCGTAGTCGCCCAGCGGGGCCAGGAAAGGACTGATCGGCTTGGCGGCGGTCCCGACCTGGTCGCCGGCGGCCGTGAAGCCGCTGGTGCCGTCTCCGAGGCCGATCAGGTTGTAACCGAGGTCGTCCGTCGCCGCCCCGGAGATGTCGGGGCCAGTCTGCGCTGTGTTGCCTGCGACGATGGTGTCGCCGATAGTCAGCGGCGCAGTCGCGAAGATCTCGAAGAGGCCAATGCCTCCACCAGTGGTCGCGGAGTTGCCGCTGATCGTGCACGCGGTGAGCGTAAGTAAGCTCTGTGTCTCCAGACCGTCAACTCGCACGCCGCCACCGAAAACCGCGGAGTTACCGGCGACCGTACAGTCGGTGAGCGTCGCCAGTGAGTAGTTCTCTTCATTCAGGCCGCCGCCGCCCGTAGAGGCTGAGTTGCCGCTGATCGTACAGCCGGTGAGCGTCGCCAGAGAATTGTTGGTATATATGCCACCGCCGTACGACGAGGCTGAGTTGTTGCTGATCGTGCTGTCGGTGAGCGTCACCTGCGCGTAACGGGAGTTCGCGATACCTCCGCCGTTGGCGGCCGAGTTGGCGCTGACAATGCAGTCGGTGAGCGTCGCGATCGCGGAAGGGAAATTCGCGATACCGCCGCCGCCATTGCCGGCCGAGTTGCCGCTGACAGTGCAATCGGTGAGCGCCACCGTGCCGAGGTTCTCCAGACCGCCGCCGTTACCCGAGGTCGAACCGCCCGTGATGGTCAGACCGGAGAGCGATGCCGTCACGCCACCGTCCACCTGGAAGACGCGGCTCTTCCCACCGGCGCTGATAGTGACTCCCGCGGCCGGGCCGGTAATCGTCTGCAATCCGCCTTGATCGCTCAGCTCGAGCTGGCCGCTCGTCAGAGTGATCGTCTGGTGGGCCGCGAACGCGGTCGGGTCGAAGCTGATGATGGCGGCGACGCCCATGATGTCGGCCAGGTTGACCGCCTGCCGAAGGCTGAGGTGGCCCAGCGGCAGGAGCTGGCCCGCGCCATCGGTGGCATCGGTGACGACGAACTTCGACTGGGTCTGGAAGGCCCCGATGTCGGGTACAGGCGAATCGAGCGCGAAGCCGCGCTGGTCGGTGGTCTGGCCGAGTGCTGCGCCCGTGCCGATGGCGCGGCTGCCCGCGAGCAGCGCCATGGTCGGCGTTGGCCCGCCATAGTCGCCCAGCGGAGCCAGTCTGGGATCGATCGGGCCCGCGGCGGTGCCCACTTGGTCTCCGACGGCCGTGAAGCCGCTGGCGCCGCTGCCATTGCCGATCAGGTTAAATCCCCGGTCGGTCATGACCGTCCCGGAAATGTCGGGACCGACTTCCGCGGAATTACGAGCGATGATCGTGTCGCCGATGGTTAGCCGCTCGAGAGAGCTCGGGTCGCCCGGAAGTGCGACGCCACCGCCCAGGAAGCCCGAATTGCCATAAATCGTGCACGCGGTGAACGTCGCCGTGCCGTTGTTATACACTCCGCCGCCAAACTCCGAGGAGTTACCGCTGATCGTGCAATCAACGAACGTCGCCGTGCCGTCGTTATACACTCCGCCGCCGAGCTTCGCGGAGTTGCCGCTAATCGTGCAGCCGGTAAGCGTGACCGTACCAAAGTTCGCCAGGCCGCCGCCATTGCCGCCATTACCCGGGCCTGAGCTGGTGACGGTCAGGCCTGAGAGCGAGGCGGTCACGCCGCTGTCCACCTGGAAGACGCCGCTCAGGCCGGCGCCACTGATCGTTACGCCCGCGGCCGGTGCGGTGATTGTCTCCAACCCGCCGGTGTCGCCAAGCTCGAGCGTGCCGGCCAGGAGCGCGATCGTCTGATGAGTCGCGAAGACGGTCGGGTCGAAGGTGATCGTCTCAGGCCCGCCGAGAATCGTTGCCAGGTTGAGCGCCAGGCGCAGGCTCAAGAGTCCCAACGATGAGTCCGTTTCATCGCTGGTCGTGGTCACCACCAGCGGAGTTCTCTGGAAGGCGCCGATGTCGGGCCTGGGCGAGTCGAGCGCGAAGCCGCGCTGATCCTTGGTCTGGCCAAGTACTGCGCCCGTGCCGATGGCGGGGCTGCCCGGGAGAAGAAGCATGGTCTGGGTCGGCCCGCCATAGTCGCCCAGCGGTGCGAGCCTTGGATCGGTCGGGCCCCCGGCAGTCCCGACCTGGTCGCCGGCGGCGCCAATGCCGGAGGCGCCGCTGCCGTCACCGACCAGGTTAAATCCCCGGTCCAGCGTGACCGTCCCGAAGATGTCCGGGCCGACCAATCCCGCGGCGTTGCCGGCGACAATCGTGTCGCCGATGGTCGCCTGTGAGTTCAGGCCGCGCACGAGGTTGACGCCGCCGCCGAATTCCGCCGAATTCGCGCTGACCGTGCAGGCGATGAGCGTCATAGGACCGATGGAGTACACACCACCACCTGAACCAGCCGAGTTGCCGCTGACCGTGCAGTCGGTGAGCGTCGCCGTGCCGTAGTTCCAGAGGCCGCCGGCGACGTAGCTGGCGGAGTTGCCGCTGATCGTGCTGTCGCTCAGAGTCGCCGTACCCAAGTTAAACACGCCGCCACCGGTGCTGGCCGAGTTGCCGCTGACCGTGCAGTCGGTGAGCGTGACCGTCCCTATGTTATACAGGCCGCCGCCAATTCCCGAGGTCGAGCCGTCAGTAATGGTCAGGCCGGAGAGCGAGGCGGTCACGCCACCGTCCACCTGGAAGGCGCGGCTCTGGCCGCCGGCGTTAATGGTCACCCCCGCGGCCGGGCCGGCGATCGTCTCCAGCCCGGACATGTCGCTGAGTTCGAACGCGCCGGCCGTCAGGGCGATGGTCTGATGCGTGGCGAAGACGGTCGAGTCGAACGTAATTGTTTGGATCCCGCCCAGGAAGTTGGCCAGGCCGATGGCCTGTCGCAGGCTCAGCTCGCCCGGTGCCGAAAGGATGCCGTAACTCGAGTCTGTCGTCGTGTTGACCACCAGGTCGCTCTGGAAGGCGCCGATGTCGGGCCGGGAGAGTCGAGCGCGAAGCCTCGCTGGTCGGTGGTGACGCCGGCGACGAGCGTACCCTGGCCGATGGCGGAGCTGCCGGGCAGCAGCGCCATAGTCTGCGTCGGCCCGCCGTAGTCGCCCAGCGGGGCGAGCTTCGGGTCGCCGCCGAACAGGCCGAACAGGTTGTGCGATCCCGAGGTAATGTGATCGACGTCCGGGGATGCGCCGACAGCGGAATTCCCCGCGATGATCGTGTCGATAGCCGCTATTGAGTAGTTAAAACCTCCTGTGATGCCGCCGAAGTGGGCCGCTGAGTTGCCGCTGATCGTGCAGTTCGTGAGCGTGGCCGTGCCGGCGCGAATTTCCAGCCCGCCGCCGTTATAGGCGGAATTGCCGTAAATCGTGCAGCCCGTCAGCGTCAGCGCGCCAGTCGCGAAATGGTCGATGCCACCGCCCTTGAAGACGGACGTGTTTTGGCTGAGGGTGCTGTCGGTAACAGATAGCCTGCCGCTGCCCGTGTCTTCGATTCCGCCACCGTAAAAGCCGGCGCTGTGGCTGATCGTGCAGCCGGTCAGCATCGCCGTGCCGTCGTTATACAGGCCGCCGCCGCTCTTCGTGGCGGAGTCGCCGCTGATCGTGCATTCGGACAGCGTAAGCGTGCCGAAGTTCGCCAGGCCGCCGCCGTTGCCCGAGGTCGAGCCGCCGGTGATGGTCAACCCCGAGAGCGATGCGGTTACGCCAGTGTCCACCTGAAAGACGCGGCTCTTCCCACCTCCGTTGATAGTGACGCCCGCGGCCGGGCCGGTAATCGTCTGCAATCCGCTTTTATCGCTGAGCTCGAGCTGGCCGCTCGTCAGAGTGATCGTCTGATGGGCCGCGAACGCGGTCGAGTCGAAGGTGATGGTGGCGGCGACACCCATGATATCGGCCAGGTTGACCGCCTGCCGGAGGCTGAGGTGGCCCAGCGGCAGGAGCTGGCCCGTGGCGTCGGTGGCATCGGTGACGACGAGATTCGACTGGGTCTGGAAGGCGCCGATGTCCGAGATCAAGCTCAAGGACGAGGGACGAGCGAAGCCGCGCTGGTCGGCGACGACGCCAGAGATTTTGACGCCCTTGTTGATGGCGGGGCTACCGGCGGCCAACGCCATGGTCTGCGTCGGCCCGCCGTAGCTGCCCAGCGGGGCGAGACCCGGGTCCGCCACGCCGACGATGTTGCCAAAGGCACCGTTGGTCAAACCGCCCGTGCCGTCGGTGACAATGAGATTCGGGTCGTTTGGGCTGCCGATCAGGTTATTGAAACTGGTCGGGTCGAGTGTGCCGGAAACATCAATGGCATTGCCACCAGCCCTGTTGGTCGCGACGATCGTGTTGGCCAGCAACGCGGCGGTGTTGGTGATGATCCCGCCCCCGTCGGCAGCACCGATCTGCCCGCTCGGACCCGTCGAACCGGAGAATCCGGTTAGCCCCGTCGGATCCCCGGCGCCTCCAGCACCTCCGGCGTTACCCGGGCCGCCCGCGCCACCCTTATCGCTGCTGACCTGGTTGCCGGCAATAGTCGTGTCCTTGATGCTCACGGGACCGCTGGCGAGGAAGAGGCCACCTCCATCACCGGGGCCGCCCGGGCCGCCGGAGCCACCCATTCCGCCGTTGCCGCCCTTTCCACCAGTATGATTGCCTAAATGTGCGACTGTGGTTTTGGCTGCGCCTGCCTCGCCAGCGACGCCGCCCTGGCCGCCCGCGCCGCCCGCGCCGCCGATCGCCTCGTTTCCGGCGAACGTCACATTGACGATCGTTACGCGCTCCCCCACTCAAATACACACCACCGCCGAACGCTTGTCCCCCAAAGCCGCCCCTGCCGCCCGCTCCTCCGTTACCGCCAGTGTAACCACTATAGTGGGTCCCTCCGGGACCGATTCCGCCGGAGAACTGACCGCCAGCGCCGCCGTGGCCCCCGGTACCGCCCTGGCCCCCTTGCCCACCCGCACCCCCCTGGGCCATGTTGTCAGAGACCGTCGAGTTGCTCAGGTTCAAGGTCCCTGACTTGATGAATAAGCCTCCGCCGGCGGCCTCGCCGCCTATGCCACCAATACCGCCCGTTCCTCCCGGGCCACCGGGATCGTCCTGCACCTCATCAGTACCGTGAGCACCAACGGCACCGGCCTGGCCAACTCCGCCCGTGACCTTGTTGCCGCTGATCGTGCTGGTCGCGATGGTCAGATTCGAGTTTTGGGAGTAGATGGCGCCGCCGAACGACGCGGAGTTGCCGCTGACCGTGCAGTCGGTGAGCGTCATCGAACTATAGAAGTTCATTGCGGCGCCGCCGAACGACGCGGAGTTGCCGCTGACCGTGCAGTCAGAGAGCGTCAACATTCCAAAGTTAAGTAGCCCGCCACCCGCTCTGTCGGAGCCGCTGGTCGCGGAGCCGCCCGTGATAGTCAGCCCCGAGAGCGAGGTCGTCACTTGAAAGTTGACCTGGAAGACGCGACTCTTTCCGCCGCCGCTGATGGCCACGCCCGCGGCCGGCCCGGTGATCGTCTGTGTCCCCGTGGTGTCCTTCAGCTCGAGCTCGCTGCCGCCGAGTGTGATCGTCTGGGGTGTGCCGAAGACAGTGGAATCAAAGACGATCGTGTTCGCCTGGTTATCGGTGTTGGCCTGGTTGATGCAGTAGCGCAGGTCGCCCGCGGTCCCCGATCCGGTCCCCAAATCGCCCAGGCTGTTGACGGTGAAGGTGGACAGCACGACGCGGGGTTCGAGGAACTCCACCGCCGGACGGCGCCGGCGACGACTGTCGCGAAGCCCGT
Organism: uncultured Planctomycetota bacterium; assembly: GCA_963771445.1. GTDB lineage: Bacteria > Planctomycetota > Planctomycetia > Isosphaerales > Isosphaeraceae > JAKAUH01. The sequence goes on from CAVYTQ010000014.1 coordinate 2,035,657, forward strand.
GGGACGAGCGTGAAGACCGCTGACGCTTTCCGAGGCGACTGGCCATGACGTGATGTCTCCTCAACGAGCAAACAGCCCTGCGATGCGATTCCCGCGATGCCGGCGCGCCACTCCGCACGTCCGGCCCGGGTCGGGGGTCGGGTGCGGGGGTAGTTGGTCACGAATCCTTGACGATGGCGAAAACGATTGGGCCGGTCCTGACCCGGACGGCGATGCGACACGGCCGGGCGTACGTCCGCCCGGCCCCGGACCCACTCGAGGGCCGGCTGCTTTCGATGCGACTTCTTGCGGCCTACCTCAACTGCGAGAACGGCGCTCGGCCTTCGCTCCACGGGGGCGCGAAAGTGTCAATCCGGCGAAAAAACCGGTGCGAAAGTCCCTCACCGGATCAGGTCGTCTACGCGGAGGCAGCCCTCTTCCGTTCACCCAAATCACTGGGTTGAAGGAGATCAGTGCGCTCATCCCTTTCCCCCGCGAGAATCAACGGGCACGAGCGTGGGGGCGTAACTCCACTTGATCCGGCTTCTACCTCATATGAAAATGGAGCCCAGCGACTGCCAATTTTTTTCGGAATGGTTTGCCCCCAGCGGAATGTGCCCGACGAATGAGCATGGCGACACGTGGGGAGAACGAGCCGGACGAGCCGTGTCCGGCCGCCGATTTGTTGCCGGCGGTGTACGACGAGCTGCGCCGACTCGCCGCTGCGCTAGACGCAACATCTGCGCCCGGGCAGACGCTCCAGGCGACCGCCTTGGTCCACGAGGCCTATCTGCGGCTGGTCGGGAACCAGGATCCTGGTTGGGAGGGCCGGCGGCATTTCTTCGGCGCCGCCGCGCTGGCGATGCGCGAGATCTTGATCGAGCAGGCGCGCCGCAAAGCCAGTCAGAAGCACGGCGGCCAGAGCCGGAGGATCGAGCTGGCCGAGGGAATGACCTTCATTGAGCCGCCGGCTGATGACGTGCTGGCGCATCGACGAAGCGATCCGGAAGCTCCAGGATCACAAGCCACACCTCGCGGAGATCGTCGTGCTGCGCTACTTCACCGGGCTGAGCGTGGAAGAGACGGCCGACGTCCTCGGCGAGTCGGTGCGCACCGTTTACCGCGACTGGCGGCACGCACGGACCTGGCTGGCCCTTGAGCTGGGAGATGATTTTGCCTCGGAGACGGGCAATGACGGATGACCGGCGCGAGCGCGTGTGGGCAGTGTTTGACCAACTGGCCGACGTGCCCGCGGAGAAACGCGAGGAGGTGCTGCGGGACACCTGCAAAGACGACAAGGCGCTGCGCCGCCGAGGTGGAACGGCTGCTCGCCCTCGATGACCGCCTGGCGTCGGCCGACGACGAGGCCGTCTTCCTCCGAAGTCCGCTCCGCCGCGACCCGGCTGCGAGCCACTCTGGCCCGGACGCCGGCCGGACCCCAGATCGCCTTGTCACCTTGTCACCCGATCAGCTTATCAAGGTAGGCCGCTACCGCGTGCTGCGCCTGATCGGTGAAGGGGGCATGGGCGCGGTTTACGAGGCTGGGCAGGATAGCCCACACCGAGCGGTCGCACTGAAGGTGATCCGGCCTGGCCTCCTGTCGCCGGCCTTCCTCCAGCGTTTCGCCCAGGAGGTCGAGATCCTCGGCCGCCTGCACCACCCCGGCATCGCCCAGATTCACGAGGCAGGTCTGGCGGAAGACGGCCGGCCGTTCTTCGCCATGGAGTTCATCCGGGGCCTCGCCCTGGACGAATACGCCCGCCGCCACGGCCTCAACGCCACCGCCCGGGTAGGCCTCTTGGCGCGGGTATGCGACGCGGTGCAGCACGCCGCACGACCGGGGCGTTGTCCACCGCGACTTGAAGCCGGCCAACATTTTGGTCGAAGAGTCCGGACAGCCGAAGGTGCTCGACTTCGGCGTCGCCCGTGCCACCGGCGCAGACCTGCAAAGCGGGCCCGGCCTGACCCGCACGGGCCAGATGCTCGGCACCCCCAGCTACATGAGCCCCGAGCAGGTGACCGCCGACCCCTCCGCCATCGATCACCGCACTGACGTCTATGCCCTGGGGGTGATCCTCTTCGAGCTGCTGGCACATCGCCTGCCATATCCCGTCGAGAACCGGCCGCTGGCCGAGACCGCCCGACTGATCCTGGAGCACGACCCACCGCGGCTCGGCTCGGTCAACCCCGAGCTGCGCGGCGACCTGGAGACGATCGTGGCCAAGGCGCTGGAGAAGGACCCGGCGCGGCGCTACCCGACCGCGGCCGACCTGGCGGCGGACCTGCGGCGCTCCATGGCCCACGAGCCGATCCTTGCGCGGCCGCCTTCAGCCTTGTACCACCTGCGCCAGTTCGCCCGGCGGCACAAAACCCTGGTGGGCGGGATCGCGGCCACCGTGGCGGCGCTTGCCCTGGGGCTGGTCGGGACGATGCTGTTCGCCGTCCGCGAATCCCGCCAGCGTGGCCAGGCCGAGCAGAGCGCCGGCTGGCGATCGCCAACGAGCGAGAGGCACAGTTCCAGTCATACCGCTCCCGCATGGCCGCCGCGTCCGCCGCAATCTCAGCCCATGATGTGGCCGACGCCGCGCGTCAGCTCGACGAGGCCCCCAAGGACCTGCGGGACTGGGAGTGGCGGCACCTGAGCAGCCGGCTCGACGACAGCTCCGCGGTGTTCTCGTTGCCCGATGGAGTCGGCGCCCTGCTCGGCGCCCGGATCGGCTCCGGGCCGTGAGCGTCGCTTCCGACGGCCTGCGTATCACGGACCTGGTCAGCGGTGAGGCCCGGACGTTGCCGATAATCGCACGCGGACGCCCCTTCACGATCGCGCAGACTCGCCACGGACTGCGCGTCGTGGCATGGTCGGGCCCCAAAGCCTTCGAGCTATTAGGCGAGGCAGGCGAGGTCCTCCGTCGCGTGGAATTACCCGAGGAAAGCGATCCCGATCCCGTCGCTATCAGTGCCGATGGCGGACGATTAGCCCGCTCCTGGCGTGACGACCAGTGTAATCGAATCACGGTGAATGACGCGACTTCCGGCAGGCAGACGGCGGCCTGCGACGGGCACCGCGGCACGGTTTTTGCCCGCGCCTTCAGCCCAGACGGCACGCGCCTGGCCTCAGCCGGCGACGATAACGGTGGCTCGGGTGTGGGATGCGGCCACAGGCGCGCTGCTGGCGACGTGTCGCCAGCACACGAGCAAGGTCCTCGGAGTCGCCTTTAGCCCGGATGGAGCGCGGCTGGCGACGACCTCGGCGGATGGGACGGTGCGGCAGTGGGACGCCGCGACCGGCCGGGAGGTCGAACCACCCTACGATCGCCATGTCGGAGAGGTTGGCGCGGCCGCGTACAGCCCGGACGGCCACCGGATCGCCTCGGCGGGCACCGACCGTACGATCCGAGTGTGGCAGGCTGCGGGCCGGCAAGACGTAGCAGTCCTGCACGGCCACACCGGGAACGTGAGCGCGGTGGCGTTTGCCCCCGACGGCCGTCGGCTGGCCTCTCTCAGTATCGAACGAGGGACCGGCTTCGCAGGGGACAACACGGTGCGGGTATGGGACGTGGACCCGCGAGCGACCCTGCCGGTGCTCCGCGGTCACACAAGCTACGTCTACCCGGTGGCGTTTTCCCCGAACGGCCGCTGGATCGCCTCAGGAAGTTGGGACGGCACCATGCGGCTGTGGGATGCGGCGACCGGCGAGCCCTGCGCGACCTTGCCTCACGCCGGGGTCGTGGCGTGTCTGGCATTCAGCCCGGACGGCTCGTGGCTCGTGAGCGGAACCAACGCGGACGATCGGCTACGGATCTGGGACGCGGCGACGGCACGCTTTCTCAAGGAAATCCGCGGTCCCGCCGGATTATCTAGCTCCTTGACCGTCAGTCCGGACGGGCGGAAAGTGGCCGCAACGGCGTATACCGGCTCGAGCCCGAGATTCAAGCTGAATGTCTGCGACGTCACGTCCGGCGGGCGGCTGTTCTCGGCCGAAGGGGGGGCCTTGGCCTATAGTCCTGACGGCCGCTGGCTGGCCGTCCGGGCGGCGGATGAGAAGACCGTGCTCCTCCTGGATGCGCAGACGCATCGGACGATCGCCCGGCTCGATGGCCACGAGAAGTTCGTCTATTCGGCCACGTTCAGCCACGACAGCCGGTTCCTTGCGTCGTGCAGCGGGGACCGAACGATCCGCCTGTGGCAGATCGAAAGCGGCGCGTGCCGAGTGCTGCGCGGGCATACCGACGAGGTCTTCGCGGCGGCCTTCCACCCTGATGGCCGCCGCCTGGCCACCGCCGGCCGCGACCGGGCGATCTGGCTGTGGGACCTGGCGCGCGGCGAGGAGGTGGCGCGGCTGCCCGGGCACACCAGCTACGTCTGGTCGCTGGCCTTCAGCCCCGACGGTCAGTCGCTCGTGTCCGGCTCCGGCGACTTCACGGTCCGTCTGTGGGACACGGCGCCGCTGAAGGTGCGGTACCAGGCGCAGTCGCGAGGCCGATGCGGTACAAACCGAGGCTGAACGGCTGGTCGCCCGCCTCTTCGGCGAGCTACGCGAGCCACGAGAGATCGTTTCCCGTCTGCAGGCCGACCACACCCTGAACGAGCCGGTTCGCCGCACGGCCTTGCGGGCAATGATGCGCCGAGAGCAGCAATTCGCGCCGTAGTTGCAACGCCACGGAGACCCGCGTTCAGGGTCCGTCGCGGCCACCGCTCGAGCCCCGACCAGCGGTAGCCTGGCTCGGCTGTTTGGGCGAATCGTATCGGGCCGGTCGAGGATATTCGCGCGACGTTGTCCGAACGATCGCAGTCTCTTCGTTGTATCCAGACAGGGCGGGGGACATTCCTCCGCCCGGCAATGCAAAACCGTCCGGAGTACCGTCATGACAAAGTTTTTGTTCATCTATCGCGAACCGACGGAGGGCTGCGCTCAGCCATCTCCCGAGGAAATGCAGGCCCTGCAGACGGCCTGGTACGCATGGATGCAGAGGTTCAGCTCGGCAATTTTACCCGGAGGCGACGGACTGAAGCACTCCGGCCGAGTCGTGAAGTCGGGCCTCGTCACCGACGGCCCCTATGTCGAAGCCAAGGAGATCGTCGTCAGCTTCGCGATCATCCAGGCCGACGATTACGACGCGGCGCTGGAAATCGCCCGTGCGTGTCCACCCGGCCACACGATCGAAATTCGAGAATTTGCCGGCTACGCATGAGCGAACCGCGAGTTCTGGTCGAGCATTTCTTCCGCCACGAGTACGGCCGGGTCGCCGCCTTGCTGACCCGGTCGCTCGGCGTGCGGCGGCTCGAGCTCGTCGAGGACGTTGTACAAGCCGCGCTCGTGCGAGCTCTGGAAACCTGGTCTCGGCGCGGCGTGCCTGAGGACCCGGCCGGTTGGCTCTACCGCACCGCCCGCAACCTGGCGATCGACGCGCTGCGGCGTGAGAATACCCACGTTCAGGCGTTGCCGCGCCTCGCCGAAAATGCCGAGCGGGAATCGGCCCCCGTTCTAACCTGCTTTGCCGACGAGATCGGCGACGAACCGCTTCGCCTGCTCTTCGTCTGCTGCCACGAAGCGGTGCCGATCGAATCCCGAGTCGCCATCGCGCTGCGGACGCTCTGCGGTTTCGGCACGGGGGAGATCGCCCGTGCGTTGCTCACCACCGACGCCAACGTCCAGAAACGGATCGAGCGGGCGCGGAGCGGCTGCGCGAGCTGAACGTCGATTTCGACACGCCGGCCGCGTCCCAGCTTCAGGCTCGGCTGGACGCCGTCCTCGCGGTCGTCTACCTCCTTTTCAGTCAGGGCTGCCACGTCACCCATGGCGACATGCCGATCCGTCGCGACCTGTGCGATGAGGCCCGCCGGCTGGCGCGGATGCTCGCCGCTCATCCGGTAGGCGACGTGCCGGCGGTCCACGCGTTGCTCGCGCTGATGTGCTTCCACGGGGCCCGTTTCGACGCCCGCGTCGATCTCGACGGTGCCATCGTTCTGCTCGAGGAACAGGATCGCTCCGCCTGGAACTGGAATGACGTGCGCGAAGGCATGACGTGGCTTGCCAGCTCGGCCGCTGGCGACGAGCTGACGCGCTATCATGTAGAGGCCGGCATCGCCTGGGAGCACTGCCGCGCGCCGACCTTCGCCGACACCGATTGGCGACGGATCGCCGAGTTGTACGACACGCTCGACCGCATCGCTCCCTCGCCGCTGCACTCTCTCAACCGCGCGGTCGCCGAAGCCTATTTTCAGGGTCCGCAAGCCGGACTTGACCGCCTAGCTGCCGTCCGTCCAGAATGTGTTCCCGCCCGCTATCCCGGCTGGCACACCGTGATTGGCGAGCTCCATTTCCGCCTCGGCCAACACTCCGCCGCGGAGCGTGCCTGGCGAGAGGCCCTTCGCCTGACGACGGCCCGCGCCGATCGCGACTTCTTGCTTCGCCGCCTCGCCGTCTGCCGGCCCGGGTGAGCCGGCGGCGATGGTCGTCGGGCGACGGGTGCCGCATCGCCCGGCCGAGTGCGGCGATCGTCGGTCGTCAAGATCCGAGGCGACGACGGAGTCAAACGAAGGCGACGGCCGCCTGCCGCCCACATCAGCGAACCCGCCGCCGAGATGGTTCAGATGACCTCGCGGTGGGCGGTGTGGTGGTGAGGCGGAATAGTTTGTCCTGGAGGTCGGCGACGCTCTGGCGCGCCTGCGCGCTCTGGGGGTCGAGCCTCAGCGCGATGTAGGCTTCGCCGACGCCCGGGTCAGTGCTTCTCGGATCGCGTTGAAATCCGGTGGAACTTGCCAGGCGATCTTGGATTCCTGCACAAAGGCATGGGCCAGAAGCAGGTGATACAACGCCTGGTTGGGGTCCCTTTGCACCATTGTCCTGGCGAAAGCCGAGAGGCACCTGGCGGTGTCGCGGGCTTCGGCCGGGCGGACGGCCTTACGCAGGTCCGCGCACCGGCGGCCGGCGATCCCGGACACCGCGTAGGCCGCGGCCGGGAACAGCTCAGGATAGACACCGATCGCCCTGCACCGCGATTCGAGCGATCGAATGATCTCCTGCGTGTGGTGATCCGGATCCCGGAGACTCCTCCGCGCGTCGGAGCCATGAATTTCGGTCGGGAACGGACGGACGTCGTGCGCGATCCAGTGACCGAGGTTCGACTGGAAGGATTGAGAAAGTCTTCCGCTGGCGGTGAATCGAGGGATCGATGCCATGAGCTTCGCACGCTCGGCCTCGTCGGTGACGAGATCGAGGCGGTCCAGGGTCGCGAGGAGCTTGATTTCGGGGTCGGCGCAGGGCGCTCGCTCAACTGATCGAGTAACGTCACATGGGAGTCCATGAGCCTACGCCGACCATCCTCGTCGTCCCGACCGCTGAGAAGCGAGGCGATGCGCTTTGTTGCGGAGTTGAGCTGGACGATGACCTCGATGTCCGTCGTTCCGCTTACCAACATCCCCAGCAACTTCGCGGCTTGCTGGAGGTGGACCAGAGCATCGTCGTCGCGTTTCTCGTCGAGGTCGAGGCATCCGAACTCCATGAGAGTGCAGGCATTCGCATAGAGGAGCCCTGGGTCGAGGTCGGCCCCTGGCTGGCCCTCGAGCAGCTCCAGGCTGTCCATCAGCAACAAGCGTGATTCGGGGTAATTGCCCCTACGCCGGAAATCCACCGCCAGTTGGACCTCGAGCTCGCAGATCGCGACCAGGTTGGCTTCGGCGAAGGTCGAATTTCGTCGCAGTTTCGCCGTGAGCTGGCGGACGAGGTGAGACGATTTCTGGAACCGCTCGCGGGCCAGCATCTGTGGATCGTCCACGGTCATGGACAGCAAACCGACGAGGTCATGAACCGCACCAGAGGTTGCCTTGTCGCTCGCGACGGCGCGCAGCAGGGCGTCCTCAGCCCGCGCCCGCTGAGCCTCCGAATGGCGCCAGAGGGAGAGCAACCCCACGAAGCTGAAGGCCACGGTGAGGGCCAGGACGGCGAGGAGCGAGGCGATCCCCGGCCGACGCCGGCACCAGTGACCGGCATGTTCGTAGATCGGAGCCGGACGCGCGCGGATCGGGAACCCATCCAGCCAGCGCCTGGAGGTCCTCGGCGAGGGCACCGGCGGACGAGTAACGCCGCCTGGGATCCTTCCTGAGACAGGCCAGGATGATCGTTTCCAGGTCGCGGGCCAGGTCTGGGACGAGTGTCCGCGGCGGCGCGGGCTCGCGCGTGCGAACCAGGTCGAGCGTCTCGATGACTGTGGGGGCCTGGAACGGGGGACGACCGGTCAGGAGGCTGTAGAGGGTCGCACCGAGGGAGTACACATCGGATCGCGGGCCGATCGCCGCGCGGTCGCCGATGATCTGCTCGGGAGCCATGAAGGACGGAGTCCCCCTCAGCCCGATCGAATCCGAGGCGGTGCCGACGGGATCGTCATCCTGCCGGGCGATCCCGAAGTCGGCGATCATGGGCGTGACTCGGTCCCAGGGCGCATCGGGCTCGCCGTCGAGCAGGATGTTCGACGGCTTGATATCGAGATGCAGCATGCCAAGGCGATGGATCTCCTCGACGGCCCGCGCGATCGTGGCCAGGAGCCCAACGGCGACGCGCGCCGGCAAGGGGCCGTCCACCCTGTCCGCCAGGCTGCCTCCTGGGATCAGGTCGAGCACCAGATAGAGGCAGCCATCCTGCTCGCCTGCCTCGTGGAGCTGGACCACGTTGCGATGGCGGACGTGGCCGATCGCCTGGGCCTCGCGAAGCCAGCGCCGACGATCGTCGGGACCGGCCGTCGCACCCCCGCTGACGACCTTGATCGCAACGCGACGGGCAAGATGCGGCTGCCAGGCCTGGTAGACAACGCCCATTCCCCCGCGGCCGAGCATGCGATCGATCACGAAGCCGGGGATGGCCGGGACTCGCTCCGGCTGCGGTGAGAGGGCGGGCCCGCGATCCGCGAGTCGCGGTGGATCGTCGGCCAGCCGCTCCAGCACTCCCTGGCAATCGGGCAGGTTTCGACGTGTGCTTCCACCTCCAGGAAGCTCGAGTCGCAGGACGACGCTTCTGCAAGCCGGCCGAGTGTCGTCGGTGAGGGGCATCGGGACATGGTCAAATCCCGCAAGAATTCAAAGGGATCTGTAGGGGGCCTGTCCGTCCGATTTCGGCTCAGTCGCGCCGGGCTCATGAGCCGTCTTCCTTCCTCGCGGAGCATCCGGCCGACGCGTTTCTGGGCGGCGAACGCCGCGTAGTACGAGATGCCTGCGCACTCCGCGACCTCGCGGACCGATTGCCCCTTGATGGCGATGCTCCAGAAGACCCGCCAGGTCCGGTCGTTGACGCGACGGCGGACAGCCTCCTGGACCTTCTCGGCGCGGAGGAGCAATGCGGGGCGGTCCGACGCCAGGTCCGCGTCGGAGTCGAGGGCCTCGGGTGCCTCCTCGATGAACGACACGGCGGCCAGGTGCTCGAGCGACCTTACGGCATCGGCCCTCCTCTGGCGAAGCAGGTCGATCGCCCTCGACTGACAAAGTCGGCGGAGCCATCCGCGAAAGGTTTTCCCGGGATCATAGTGATAGGTGCGCATCCGACCGGCCAGCTCGACCCAGACCCGCTGGCAAAGCTCCTCGGTGGATTCCGGGTCCAGCCGATATCGCCGCAGGAACGACCGGATCGCCGGGTTGTAGCGCGTGGCGAAATCGACCCAGGCGTCGTGATCGCGCCAATCGCAGAGCCGGTTCAGCAGGGTCGGACTTGTCTTGCCCGCGTCTTCACAGATCATCGGGGCAACCTCCGCACGTCGAGGGCCGGGTCAACACGATCGCCACGAGTCGTGTTAATGCCATTCGTACTATTCTACGGAAGGCTAGACGACATCCAACTATATCATGCATGTGGCACGACTTGCCACAAAGATCTCCCTGGTTTTTCGTGACGGGAGAGTACGGCGGCAGGCAGATTCCGGACGAAGAGGTGCCTTTTCGTCACCGTCGCTCAACAATGCCTGGTCTTAGCCGGATTCAGCCGTTCCACTTGCCGGACTGACGGCGGCCACCGACGATCAGGCCGCCGGAGGTCGCGGCGTGACGGAAATGAATTAAGGTCCGGTCGGTGCCGGCGCAATCCCGTCGGCCGTGACGAGGAAGGGACGCGGGGTGATCGGATAGCCCGAGGTCCGATGGTCTTTCTTCAACTGGCGCTCGGTCCGTTGCCGGAGGCTCCGGCGGTCGGAGTACACGATCAGGGTGTCTCGATCGGGGATTCCGGCCCGAAACGGGCTCCCGAGCGGACCGCTGAACAATCGGTGCAGGTCGGGATGGAGGAGTCGGCTCGACGCGAGGCCGTCGCTCGTTGAGACGATGATGAGGCGGCCGTCCTTCTGCCTCGCACCCTCCAGCCGCTTCGGCCAGGAGAGCCGGCACAGGTTGGCAATGGCCACCTCGTGGATGGCCTCCGCATCGGTCCCCCAGCGTTCCGGATCCGCCGTCGTGACGAACCGGAAGATGTCCTTGCTCCGCAGGGCGTAACAGATCACCACGTCCGAGAGCCAGTCGCTATGGAGCGAATGCCGGTTCGCGGGGGTGGCCTCGAGGTAGCTGCGTGGTTTCAGGAGCGGGAGGAGACGCGTCTGCGCGTCTTCCCACGTCTCCTCGCCCAGCGGCAGGTCGATCGATTGACCGAGGCCCTTCACGAAGTGCTGGATGATCTCGGTGCGGCGTTTCGGCGACGACTGGACCTCGCGGTGGAGGTTGCTCAGGTACACGACGCGATCGCGCCCGCGGATGCCCTTCTCGTCGGCCCGAAAGTCCAGATCGGGGTGCCGTTCCCGCAAGAGCATCAGCACCTCGTTGGTGAGCTGTCGCAGGGCCAGCTCCTCCTCGCGGGTGATTTGCAGCGTGGCCATCACGCGATCGAAGACCGGGTTCCAGAAGTCCCGCTCCGCGATCGGGAGCTGGGTGCTGGCGAACAGGACAACGTCACCGCCCGCGATCAGCCAGAAGTAGCCGCCCTCGCCCTCCTTGTGCACGTCCGCCTTGACACCATAATGGCGCAGCGTCGGGTCGGGACGGATGTTGCCGCCCTCCATCTTGGGCAGCACCTGTTCCAGGATCTTGGGTAGCTCGTCGGCCACGCGGCTGCTATCCAGGCTGACCGGCATCAGCGAGATCCAGAGCCCGACGTCGTCGCGCTCGTGCGGGCCGAAACCGCAGGACGTCGCCTCGTCCTTCTGGACCTGGTCCCAGTGCGACGGATACTCGAGCCTATACACGCCCTTGGGATGGACGAATTTCTTCCAGTCGATCGGGAGCATGAGGCTACCTGGGGAGTGCTCCCCGTCCGTGGATCGAAAATGCCAGTTCGGCCGTCCACCTTAACATTGGGGCGTTGCTCGACGAAAGGGGCCGATGAACCGCGGGCGGATCGGGTGGGCCGTACCTCGGCAGGCGATGACGCCGCCAGGATCTCGGGAGCTCAACGGATGGCACCCAGGTCGAGGAACACGATGCTCGAGGGATTGCCGACGGCCGCATAAAGGCCGGTGAACGCGAGACCGCCGGTTGGGCGATCCACGCGGAACACTGCGACGTTGTCCCCGCGCTGGTTGCAGCAGTAGAGAAACCGGCCCGTCGGGTCGAAGTTGAAGCTACGCGGATAGTCGCCGCGCGTCCATTCCTCTCCCGCGTACTTCAGTTCACCGCGGCCCCACGGCGAAGATCCCGATGCTGTCGTGCAGCCGATTGCCCGCGTAGACGAATCGGCCATCCGCCGAGACGAGGATCTCGGAGCAGAAGTTGCTGCCGGCGAAGCCGGGCGGGAGGGTCGAAACGGTCTGGCGAGCCACCAGCCGTCCCATCGCCGCGTCGTAGTCGAACAGCACAATCGTCGAGCCCTCCTCCTGGATCGAGTAGAGCCACCGGCCGTTCGGGTGAAAGTGGAAATGCCTGGGCCCGTCTCCCGGCGGCAGTGCGACCTCGTGAGGGTCGTTCGGCGCCAAAGCTCCGGTGCGGTCGTCGAACCTCCAGACGAAGATCCGATCCAGCCCCAGATCGACATGGAGGACGAATCGTCCGGCCGGATCCGCCTGGACCATGTGCGCATGGGTTCGGTCGTGCCCACTCACTGCAAACGAACCCGGTGGTGCGTGCTCCGCCCGGGTCGGACCGAGCGAGCCGGCATCCTGCTTCACGACTCGAGCGCGACCCAGGCGGCCGTCGTCCAGGATCGGCAGGACAGCCACCGAGCCGCCGAAATAGTTCGCAACCAGGACGAACCGCCCCGAAGGATGGATGCTCACGAAGGTCGGGCCGGCACCACCCGAAGGGACCGTGTTGAGCGGAGTCAGATGGCCGTCCGCCCGGTCGATCGCGAAGGCGCCGACGGTTCCTTCCCTGGCCTCACCCACCCGATCCGTCTCGTTGGAGGAATAGAGCCGATTGCCGGCGGCATTGACGACCAGGCAACTCGGGCTGGTCCCCATCGCATGGACACCGGCCGGCGTCAGCGCCCCGGTAGTGCGATCGACCCGAAATGCATGAATGCCTCGGCCGTTGCCGGGCGGAAGATCCACCTGAGTTGGCAGCATGTCGCCGAGCGGCGAGCTGAAGGTCCCGACATAGGCCATGAGCGGACCCGCAGACTGATCCGGGGCCGCCAGGGCGGGATCGCCCGCGAACTTCCCGGCCGACGAGCAGGGCCGCCGAGCCGGCCAGGAACCCACGTCGAGAGGGTTGATGATGATGCATGTGCGTGGAATTCAGGATGGTGCGCTGCAACGCCGGGGAGTTCGGATACGGCGATAGCCGGGCCGGTACAAGCCTGCTGGCCGTTGGACTGGAAGACTCTAACTCATTAGCCGAGTGAAGGCGAGGGCAGGGGACCGGCCTCCAGGAGGTGCGATATGCGACGTGACGTCGATTCCAGGTGACCTGGCTGTCCTCAACCCTCCCAGGTCTCCCAATCCCTTCACCGGGACCGCCATTGACACGAATGGCTCGAATCACTAGCTTGCGTCAGCCGATATCTCCAGGGAAGGAGATCGGGCATATCTCCGGCCGGTTGAAGACCTTGGCATCCGCCAGAGGCGTCAAAGGAGTGATCGCCGATGAGCGTCCCGCCGAAATCCGTCGCGGTACCAGCCCTCGATTTGAAGTCGCAATACCTGGGGATTCGCGACGAGATCGACCTGGCCGTCCGGCGGGTCATCGAGACCCAGATGTTCGTCCAGGGGCCCGAGGTCGAGCGGCTCGAAGCCGAGCTGGCCGAATACTGCGGGGCCGAACGTGGGATCGGCTGCGCGTCGGGTACCGACGCCCTGCTGCTCCCCCTGATGGCGATCGGCATCGGGGCCGGCGACGAGGTGATCACGACGCCGTACAGCTTCTTCGCCACCGCGAGCACGATCTGGCGGGTGGGTGCCCGGCCGGTCTTCGTGGACGTCGAGCCCGACACCTACAATATCGACCCTGCCCGGATCGAGGCGGCGGTCACGCCGCGGACCCGGGCGATCGTGCCGGTACACCTGTACGGCCAGACGGCCGACATGGAGCCGATCCACGAGATCGCCCGGCGCTATGAGCTTTTCGTCCTCGAGGACGCCGCCCAGGCCGTCGGCGCCGCCTACCGGGGCCGGCGAGCCGGCCAGCTCGGCCAGGCAGCGGCCTTCAGCTTCTACCCCTCCAAGAACCTCGGCGGTTTCGGCGACGGCGGGCTGATGACCACCGATGACCCGGTTCTGGGTCGCATGCTCGCCAGGCTCCGGGTGCACGGCATGGAGCCGAAGTACTATCATCACGAGGTCGGGATCAACTCGCGGCTTGATGCCCTCCAGGCCGCCGTGCTCCGCGTCAAGCTGCGGCATCTCGACGACTGGACCGCGGGCCGTCGTGCGGCCGCCGAGCGTTACAACGCCCTGTTCGTCGATCAGCAGCTCGACGACCTGGTGATCCTGCCAGTCGAGCGGCCGGGCAATTACCACGTCTATAACCAGTACGTGATCCGCGTGCCGGCCTCGCTCCGCGACGGGCTCCGCGAGTACCTGACCGCCCGGCAGGTGGGAACCGAGATCTACTACCCCGTGCCGCTGCACCTCCAGCCTTGCTTCCAGTCGCTGGGGCACCAGCCCGGCGACTTCCCGGTGGCCGAGGCCGCCTCGCGCCAGACGCTGGCACTGCCGATGTATCCCGAGCTCACCGACGAGCAGCAGCGCTACGTCGTCGGCTCGATCCGCCAATTCCTCGACAGCCACGGCCACGCGCACCTCGATCTGTCAGCCGATCGCGCGGCCTGAGCTTGGTCCCCCGGCCGCATGGTGCGGCCGGGGAGCCCCGCCCTGAACTCGCCAAGTCAGCGACCTAGCCCGCGAGGGCTTCGCGCACGTCGTGGGCGAGCCAGTTGATCGCGTTGACGCTCAGTCGCGAGAAGAATCCCCGCGACACCCCGAGCGTCCGAGCGGCCTCGTCCGGGGTCTTCCCCTCGAGGTAGATCATCCGGCATGCGACCGAATGCGAACGCGGCAAGAGCCGGATGGCCGACTCGATCGCCTCGCGCCGCTCTTCGGCCTGACCCGGCGGCGGCTCGGACTCCCGCCCCAACACGCGGACATGTCGCTCGTCCAGTCTGTCGAGCTGACGGAATTCCGGTCGGTGCTCGTCGCCTCCCCTCCACGAGGCGTGGAAGAGAAATCGTCGGTAATCGCGGAGCGCGCCCGCGATCCGGAGGCGGGCGAACTTTTCAAACGAGGCGTTCCGATCGGGGTCGAATGACTGGGCCGCCTCGACCAGCGCAGCGAACGCCTCAGCCTTGAACTCCTCGATATGGCCCGACGCCAGCTTGGACTCGAGGACGAGCCGCGTCGCCAGCGAGATGTGGCTCGTCACGAGCTCGCGCTGGGCGTCGGTCAGCGGTGCATGACGCCGGGGATCGCAGCGACTGGAATACCCTTGCTTCTCGCCCGGGTTCTCCTGCCGGGACGCCGCCTCCGCGCCTCGCGAAGGAACGGGGTTCGTCTTCGAAGGATACGCGACGCGCGCACCGCTCTCGGCCCGTTTCACGGTTGTTGATGGCTGGTTCACATTCCACCTCTTTGTGGCGTTGGGATCAGGTCATGGCCCGGCCTGCGCGGTCGCCTGGCCGGGGCGGCGGGAAAGGAAACGGCTCACGGCATCGTGGAGTCATTCACCTGGAGTCGTCCGCACCGGGTGCGGGATTTCTGCGGAAGGGATTTCGGACGGGACACCCGGCAGGCGGTTCCGGGGCAGACGGTCTCAGGTCCAGGGCCAGCGGGTCGGAGGTCTTTAGGCTTCTCATCACCTCACCTCCCCCTTCTTCCACCACACTTCGCCTCTCTATAGATATTATAGGAAACTATTTCAACTTTGACGCGACTTTTTACCGGATCTGCAAAAATTCTTGGGATCCCTCGTCGCGAAGGCCGGGAGTGTGGCGGATGTCGGGCAGAGAACGATCGAGCAAGCCAGCCGCGCAGCGTGGTCCGCAGCCGGCCAGCGAAATACGCGACGAGAGGTCCGAACCGGCGATGGCGCGGCCCGACGAGGATCCGAGCTGGATCGAAACGATCCGGCGGGGTCTCCTCGAGTGGTATCGAGAGTCTGGCCGGAAGCTCCCCTGGCGGGTCGACCGTCAGGCGTACCGCATCCTGGTGTCGGAGATGATGCTGGTCCAGACGACCGTAACCGCGGTCATCCCCTATTTCGAGAGGTTCCTCCGTCGCTTCCCTGACATCCGCAGCCTGGCCGAGGCCGAGGAAAGCGATGTCCTCAAGATGTGGGAGGGACTCGGCTACTACCGCAGAGCACGGCAGCTTCACGCCGCGGCCCGGCAGGTGGTCCAAATTCATGGAGGCAATTTCCCGAGCGACCCGGTCGGCGTCCGCGCCCTTCCCGGCGTTGGGCCCTACATCGCCGGCGCGGTGCTCTCCTTCGCGTTCGACCAGCCGGAACCGATCGTCGAGGCCAATAGCCAGCGCGTGCTGGCCCGGCTACTCGCCCTGGAAGTCGACCCGAAATCGACCACAGGCAGCAAGCGGATCTGGTCGGCTGCCGCCAGGCTGGTGCCTCCCGAGCAGGCGGGCGACTTCAATCAGGCATTGATGGATCTGGGGGCGATGATCTGCACGCCAAGGCAGCCGAGCTGCCTGTTGTGCCCGGTCGCCAAGGCCTGCGAGGCCAGGCGCAGGGGCATCCAGGACATCGTCCCGCGCACGACTCCTCGCCGCAACACCGTCCGAGGTCAAGGAAGCCTGTGCGGTGGTCACGTGGGACGACCTCATCCTCGTCGTCCAGCGCGGGCGGGGTCGGCTCTGGGAAGAGTTTTGGGAGTTTCCGACGATCCACGTCGATGGCCCCGACCCGGCGGGCCGATCGTTCGAGACACCTGTCGACCTGTCCGAAGGGGTTCGCCGGCTCACCGGGATGGTCGTCGAGCTTCGGCCGCCCGCGGCCACGGTCCGCTATAGCGTGACACGCTACCGCGTGACGCTCGAGGTCTCTCGTGGACAGGCGCGTTCAGGCACGCCCGCGCCTGGCCCGGGGATGATCCAGGCCCGCTGGGTCGAGGCGGAGCGCCTGGCCGAGCTGACTTTCAGCTCCGCGGGGCGGCGGATCCTGGCGAAACTGGCCCGCGAGCCCGGCTGGCCCGGGCCGCATTGAGCGCGATCAATCGTCCGCGGCGGCGGCGTCGCCACCGTGCCGATCAGGGCATCGGGATATTGGTGAACTGGAAAGGGACGGTCACCGACGCCCGGGTGAGCGAGTAATAGCGAAGCTCCTTGAGCACGAGGTTACCGGCCTGGCCGGTGAGGGTAAGCGTCAGCCGCGAGGTCTCGGAGTCTAGCCCCGAGGGGAACCACGGGACGAGCTGGCCGCGCGCGTCGATGACCTCGAGCTGAAGGCGATGGGTATCGACGGGATACAGCTCGCCGAAGGCGTCTGCGTCGGCCTGCTCGACGGCGCTCGGCGCGTTCGTTTGCTTTGACGGACAGCTCCAGCATCATCTGCGAGCCAAGCCCGCCGGGGCGGACGCTATGAACCACGACATCGACGTCGGAGTTGCCAAACTTCTTGCCCGTGGCCTGATCGAGAGGGACGATGAGCGGATCGGGTCGTCGTGAGCACACCGTGAGGGGAACCGACCCGCGGAGCCGCTTGATGGTGTGGCCCGGCTTCGCCGGCCGGTGGAGCTGGGCCTGGAACTGGAGGACCGACGAGGCCGTCGGCCCGAAGTAGCCCGCGAACCTGTTGGCTGCCGGCGTCTCGCTGGGCGGCGGCACGAGTGACTGGCCCAGCTCGTCCACGGCCTCGGTCACCTGGAGCTGACCGTTCTGGCTGATGTTCAGACGAGGCTCGGCCGCCAGCATCAAGGACGCCGTGAACTGCTCGTTGCTAACAGGGTAAGGCCCGGCCCGCCGCATTGGGGCCCCAGCAGGGCGAAAACGGGGATTCGGACCGAAGCCGCCACCCCCCATGCCCCCTGCGCCGTAGTTCAGGTCGCGCTGATAATGGACGCCGAGCAGGCTGACCCGGAATGGGCCGTGATCGAAGTTGGGCGTGACCGACCGCGTTGGCCCGTTGGTCAGGGCGAAGGTCGGCTCGCGAGGGCCGGCGATCCCATGCAGGCCCGGACTCTGCTGCAGCTCGGCGGACTCGCAGACCAGGTCCACGGCCTTCCAGAACGTGACGGGCTCGGGCTGGTGGAGGGTGACCCTGGTATACGCCCACTTGGAGAGGTTGTCCGGATAGAGAGCGACCTTGAAGCCGGCCTGCTGGCTCAGCGACCGTGTCACCTGCGTCAGCGGAGCGTGGTCGAAGTCGAGTCGAACCCGCGTCGGCTGGGTGAGCAGGCGCCTTCGATCTTGTGGAGCAGTCCCGCGGCGCGAGTCCGGACCTCGGGGTCGCTCGACTGGCGGGCCGCCCTGAGTGCGGGCAATGCCGGCCGTCCCAGCCGCTCGAGGGCCCGCGAGGCCGACTCGCGCTCGGCGTATCGTCTGGCTCCGAGGTCCAGTACCATTGAGCCGGGATCGACCGGCTGCGTCGGCGTCTGCCCGCAGGCCAGGACCAGCAAGAACGTCGCACCGAGCATCACGCCATCCTTCCTCGACGCCGGACCCCCGCGATCCCAGCCACGACGAGCCCCGGCTCGCCGGGCCCGCCACCACAATCATCGTATCATAACCGATCCCGGCGCGGATTCCACAACGCGAGGCTCACCAGTTCTCGCGTGGGATCGGGCGACCGCCGAGCCATCGCTACGGCCCGGGCAATAGGAGGCCGCCGCGCCCCCGCCCCCGTCGGGCAACGCTGCCAGCTTCCTCGCGGAAACATCGTCATTTCCGGTCCCGGACGCAGCGAGATTCTCAACCCCTCGCGGATCGACCGGATGCAACCCGTGGCCCTGGCCGATGTTCCTCGATATAATACGAGGATTCGCGGGGTCGCCGACCGGCCTGGGGATTGCCCGGGCCGCCCGTCCGGCGGCGGACGTCGAGATTCGCGATGGTTCGACCGGGTTTTCACGGGGAGGCCGACGATGAGATCGCAGTGCGCGGGGCGGATTGGCTCCCGGTTCCTTGCGGCGGGGTTCGTCTTCCTGACGGCTCTCTCTGGTCAGGTCCTCGCCCAGCCCGGCTTCGGGCCCGACCCGTTCTGGCCCTATAACCAGCAGTATACGCCCTACACCTCACCCATCGGCCCGGCCGGACCCGAGGGAGGCCAAGGTGGCGACGCCAGGCTCCCCCAGGCGGGCTTCCGCGGAGCGAACCAGTTTGAGGATTATCTCGGGGGGATGCAGGGGGGCGGGCGGAACACCAGTGACCGGGCGACCATCGGCCAGCCCTACTACCGATCGTCGGTGAGCCCCGATTACGACACGAGCGGCCGGGGGTCCACCCGCCAGTATCGCCCGAACTCGTCCGAGGCCAACGCGACCTTTGACAACGCCCAGAGGCTCGCCTCCGAGAAGTACTTCGCCTACTTCTCCGAGCGAGACCCCGTCCGTCGCAAGGAACTGCTGAGGGAATACCGCGATGCGCGCTACCAGGCATCCCGCGCCCTAAATTCTCGCGTGCGCACACCGTCGGCCACGGCCGGCACCTCGTCGCGAACTCGCACCGGCACGCGCGGGACCGCCAGGACGGACGCCTCGGGGGCTCGCACCGGCACTGCCGGGCGAAGCGGCCGGGTCGGACCCGCGCCCGCGGTCCCTTCGACCGGAGGCAGTCGATCCACCGACCCGGCACGCCGGCGCACCGGCGGCCCGGCGGCCGTGCTCGAGCGCTCGCAGGCCATGGACCGGATGCTCGAAGGGGCCGGCACCGGAAGCGATCCCCGGCCCTCACCGACGCGCTCCGCGCGGCCCGCCCCGTCCCCATCGGCCAGCTCCGCCACCCCATGACGGCTTCGTCTACAAGGCGACACAAGCCCCGCGCTGACGCTTACCATTGGGTCCACCGAGGCCCGGCCTTGACGAGCCCGCGCTCGGCACAAAGCCAGGTGGACGGAGGCCCGCGCGTGTCACCCGGAAGTTCCCCCCTCCTTGCCACCGCCGTCTTGCATTCATCCGGCCGGGAAGCTTCATCCTGCTCGCCCCCCGTCCATAACCCCTAATCCCTCCTGTTGATCGACGCCGATCCGGCCTGGGACGGAGAGAAATCGGTAGCTCGTTGACGGGCACTCTCCGTTCCTTACAATAGGGATCACGCCGTACGACCTCCATCGTGCTGCGTGACGTTTCCCGCGGGGGTCTGCTCGAGACTTACACCCGAGGCAGGCCGTGCGGCGGCCCCCCGGAAGTTTGATCCCGGCCCAGGCCAGGATTTTTTTTGCTCCGACTTTGTGAAACGATTCACAAAGTCGAGCCCGGAGCGTGAGGCGGATCGATGGGTGAACAGTACACGCCGATCTTCGTGTTTCTGGTCGTGGCGATCATGGTCGGCCTGAGCATGATCATCCTGAGCGCCAGCCCGTTCCTGAACCCGCGGAAGACCACGCGGGTGAAGCAGATGCCGTACGAGTCGGGCATGGACCCGATCGGCGACGCCCGGCAGCGGTTCGACGTGCGGTTCTACCTGGTGGCGATCGTCTTCCTGCTGTTCGACGTCGAGCTGCTGTTCCTCTATCCCTGGGCGGTGGCGCAGTGGAGCGCCGCGGACGGGCGTCGTGACGCCGACCGCCGGGCGTGCCGGTGACGGGAATCCCGGCCGAGTTTCGCGGGCTGGTCTTCCGGGAGATCCTGGTCTTCATCGTGATCCTGGCCGCGGCATTCGCATATGCGTGGCGGAAAGGGGTCTTCGAATGGCGGTAGGCAGGGACCCGAGGGCCGTGCCGGCACGGTTCATCCGGGTCGGGATCGGCGGGTCGCTCGAGGTCCAGCCGGCGAGCAAGCTCGAGATGCCCGAGAACACGCTGCTCACGACCCTCGACTCGGTCATCAGTTGGTGCCGGAAATACAGCCTCTGGCCGATGCCCTTCGCCACGGCGTGCTGCGGCATCGAGCTGATGGCCGTCGGCGCCAGCCGGTTCGACATCGCCCGCTTCGGCGCCGAGGTCATGCGATTCAGCCCGCGGCAGTGCGACCTGATGATCGTCGCCGGCCGGGTGGCGATGAAGATGATGCCGGTCCTGCAGCGGATCTGGATGCAGATGCCCGAGCCCAAGTGGTGCATCAGCATGGGTGCCTGCGCCTGCACGGGCGGGCGTGTTCGACACCTATGCCGTGGTGCAGGGCGTCGATCGCTTCATCCCGGTGGACGTCTACATCCCCGGCTGTCCGCCGCGTCCCGAGCAGATCCTCCGGTCGCTCATGGACATGCAGGCCAAGATCCAGAAGGGCGGCACCCGCAACGGCAACAACGGGCTTCCCGAGCTGCTCGAGCGGGAGAAGTACCTGGCCGAGAAGCGGCTGGCCCCGCTCGGCTACGCCACGGCCCCCGAGCGGGGCGACGAGGACCGGTTCGGCTACCGCCTGCCGGGCGGCCCGGCTCCGCTCGGGTGCCGAGGAGACGCGATGAGCACGGCAAGCCCAACCGAGACGCACTCCCGGCCGATGTCCACGCCGAGACCCTCGCGACCCTGTCGGCTGCGCTGGGCGAGGGCGTCTTCACGACGTCCACGTTCCGCGACAACTTCCGGCTCTTCGTCCCGCCGGCGCGGCTGATCGAGCTGCTCGGCCTGCTCAAGACGAGGTGCGGCTTCGACTGTTGGTCGAGCTCGGGCGGCACCGACTACCTCGGCTACCCGGGGCGGACCGGCCCCGGTTCGAGGTCCATTACGTCCTGCGGAACACGCCGACCGGCCGAGCGGCTGATCGTCAAGGCGGGCGTGGACGACCCCGACCCGACCCTGCCGTCGGCCGTGCCGCTCTGGCCGGGCGCCGACTGGATGGAGCGCGAGGTGTTCGACATGTTCGGCATCCGCTTCGAGGGCCATCCCGACCTCCGCCGCATCCTCATGCCCGAGGAGATTCACGGCCTACCCGCTCCGCAAGGACTATCCGCTCCGCGGCCGGGGCGAGCGCCACAACTTCCCCCGGCTGACCCGCGGCGAATCGTGAGAGACCGGTCGCCATCGCCGGGACGAGTGCATGAGCCCGCAGCCCGGATACCCGCGCGTCGCAGAGTGGCCAGACCACAAGGATAAGAGACCCGACGATGTCCGCCCAAGTGCTCGACGAGCCCGAGCTCGGACCTGGCGAACGAGCCGAAGCAGGCGACCTGGACGCTCAACTTCGGCCCGCAGCACCCCGCGACGCACACGACGCTGCGCCTGATCCTCGAGCTGGACGGCGAGCGGATCGTCAAGGCGACGCCCGACATCGGCTACCTGCACTCCGGGTTCGAGAAGCTCGGCGAGCACCTGTACGTTCAACCAGTACGTCACGATCGCCGACCGCAAGAACTACATCAGCCCGCCGATGAACGAGGTGGCCTGGCACAACGCCGTCGAGAAGCTGCTGGGCATCGAGCTGACCCCGCGCTGCCAGTACATCCGGGTGATCATCTCCGAGCTGGCCCGGATGAGCGATCACCTGCTCTGCACGGGGGCCGCGGCGCTCGACCTGGGGGCGTTCACGGCGTTCCTGTACGCGTTCAACCTCCGCGAGCTGATCTACGACGTCTACGAGGAGATGTCGGGCTATCGCTTCCACCCCGGCTACACGCGGGTCGGCGGCGTGCTCTACGACTTCAACGACCGGGTGCTGACCCGCATCCAGGCGGTGCTCGAGAGCTTCCCGCAGGGTCTACGCCGACATGGAGAAGCTGCTGTTCCGCAACCGGATCTTCCTGGACCGGCTGCGGGGCATCGGCGTGCTGAGCAAGGCCGACGCGATCGCGTACTCCTGCTCCGGGCCGATCGCCCGCGCCAGCGGGGTGACCTACGACATCCGCAAGGACGAGCCGTACCTCGTCTATCCCGAGCTGGATTTCGAGGTCCCCTACACGACCGAGGGGGACTGCTGGGCGCGGTTCATCGTCCGGATGGAGGAGATGCGGCAGAGCCACCGGCTCATCCAGCAGGCGGTCGAGCAAGCTGCCGTCCGGCCCGGTCAACGTGCCGATCGCCGAGAAGTATCCGCTGCCCGACAAGCTGACGGCCTACAACAGCATGGAGGGCCTGATCCAGCACTTCGAGCTGATCATGCCCAACCGCGGCTTCGAGAGCCCGCGTCAACGAGGTCTATGCGTCGGTCGAGTCGCCCAACGGCGAGCTGGGCTACTACCTGGTCGCCGACGGCAGCCAGTTCGCCTGGCGGGTGCGCACCCGGCCGCCGTCGTTCATCCACTTCTCGATCTTCCCGCTGCTGATCAAGGACCACTTGCTCGCCGACATCGTGGCCGTGCTCGGCAGCCTGAACATCATCGCGGCCGAGCTCGACCGCTGAGCCATCGGTCCGACAGGAAAGATGAGAACTGACATGCCGCTGGAAGCTGAAGTGAACCAAGATGCTCGGATGAGAAGATGCGGGAGGAGATCCGGGCCCTCTTCCCGCGATATCCCAGCAAGCGGGCGGTGACGCTGCCGGCGCTTGCACCTGGTGCAGGAGCGGCTGCGGTGCGTCCCGTACCAGGCGATGGCCGAGATCGCCGAGGTGCTGGAGATCACGCCGGCCGAGGTGCACGACACGATGAGCTTCTACGGGTTCTTCCCGCAGGCGCCGATCGGCGACGTGCGGCTCTGGGTCTGCCGGTCGCTGTCGTGCATGCTCCGGGGCGGCGACGAGCTGCTGGAGCACGCCTGCCACCGGCTGGGGATCGAGCCGGGCCAGACGACGCCCGACGGCAAGCTGACGGTGGAGTTCGCCGAGTGCCTGGGCATCTGCGACTTCGCGCCGGCCGCCCTGGCGGACGACGGCCGGGTCTACGGCCCGCTCTCCGAGGAATCGGTGGACGCGATGCTCGAGCGAGCTGAAGGCGGGGCGCAAGGACGAAGTCGCCGCGTCCGTGAGCGCGCGGCGGATGAACGAATCGAATCGAGATCGACCGGGAGAATCCAAGGCCGTGGCCACGTTTGAACCCGTCCTGAGCCGCAACTGGAACGTGCCGGACAGCCACACGCTCAAGGTCGTACGAGGGCCAGGGCGGCTACCAGGCGTCGCGGAAGGCGCTGGCGAGCGACCCCGATTCGGTCGTCAACATCGTCAAGGACTCGGAGCTGCGCGGCCGCGGCGGCGCCGGCTTCCCCTGCGGACTGAAGTGGACGTTCCTCCCGAAGGATCGGAAGGAAACGCTCATGTGCATCAACGGCGACGAGAGCGAGCCGGCGACGTTCAACAACCGGCATCCTGATGGAGAAGGACCCCCACCAGTTCCTCGAGGGGATCCTGATCGCCTGCTTCGCCACCAAGGCGACGACGGCCTACATCTACCTGCGGTTCGAGTACATCCAGGCCTACCGCATCCTCGAGAAGGCGATCGCCGAGGCGAGGGCCGCCGGCCACCTGGGCAAGGACATCTACGGGTCGGGCTTCAACCTCGAGATCTACGTCCACCGCGGTGCGGGGGCGTACATCTGCGGCGAGGAGACGGGCCTGATCGAGAGCCTCGAGGGCAAGCGGGGCTGGCCGCGGATCAAGCCGCCGTTCCCGGCCATCGAGGGGGCCTTCCGCAAGCCGACGGTCGTCAACAACGTCGAGACGCTCGTGCTGCGTGCCGCACATCATCGAGCGGGGCGCGGCCTGGTTCAAGTCGATCGGCGTGCCCAAGAGCTACGGGCCCGAAGCTGTACTGCGTCTCGGGCCACGTCAACAAGCAGGTCTGCGTCGAGCTGCCGCTGGGCGTGACCTGCCGCGAGCTGATCGACGTGCACGCCGGCGGCGTCTGGAAGGGGCGATCGGCCAAGGCCGCCGTGCCGGGCGGGATCAGCATGGGGCTGCTCTCGGCCGGCGAGCTCGACACGCCGCTGGACTTCGAGAGCCTCCGCAAGCCGGGCTGCCTCGGCCTGGGCACCGCCGCCGTCACGGTGATCGACGACAAGACGAGCATCGTCGATTACCTCTACAACACCAGCCGCTTCTTCGCCCACGAGAGCTGCGGCCAGTGCACCCCCTGCCGCGAGGGCACCGGCTGGATGTACAAGATGATCAAGCGGATCCGGTCCGGCGGCGGCCGGATCGAGGACCTCGACATCATGCTCCACATGGCCAACAACATGGGCATCATCCCCGGGACCACGATCTGCGGCCTGGCCGACGGCGCCGCCTGGCCGGTGAAGAACGCGATCACCAAGTTCCGGGGCGAGCTCGAGGACTACATCCGCCAGCACCAGTCCGCGCCGGGCCCGGGTGACGGTGCTGCAGGAGAACATCGCCCACGGCATCCGGGCCGACGGCGACTCGAGCATGCCGGAGTTAACAGCCGCCCAGCCTGATCCAGCGAGCACGTGAGCTACGTCGCCCGACCCGACTCCGCCTGAACCGGCATGAGCCGTGCCGAGCGGCGCCGGTGCCGGAACCCCGAGCAGCCCGGCAACCACCGAACCCTTGACCGCGGAATGACACGACGATGGCGACCATCCTGATCAACAACACCGAGTATCCGATCCCCGAGGGGGAGAAGCTCAACGCCATCCAGATGGCCAAGCGGGTCGGGATCGAGATCCCGTACTACTGCTGGCACCCCGCGCTCTCGGTGGTGGCCAACTGCCGGATGTGCGAGATCGAGGTCGGCAGCAAGGACCCCAAGACGGGCGAGATCAAGATGCTGCCCAAGCTGGTCCCCGGCTGCCAGACCCCGGCCAAGGACGGCACGGTGCTCGTGACCGACAGCCCCAAGGTCAAGGAGCACCAGCGGATGGTCATGGAGTACCTGCTGCTCAACCACCCGCTCGATTGCCCGGTCTGCGACCAGGCCGGCGAGTGCGGCCTGCAGGACTACAGCTACCACTTCGGCCAGGCGACCCACCGCTTCGTCGAGGAGCGGCTGGTCAACCCCCGCAAGGACGTCTCCGACCATGATCCAGCTCAACCAGGACCGGTGCATCATGTGCACGCGGTGCGTCCGGTTCACCCGCGAGATTACCCAGACCGGCGAGCTCGAGGTCATGCGGCGGGGCAACCACGCCGAGATCGACATCTTCCCCGGCCAGCCGGTGAACAACCCGCTGGCCGGCAACGTCGTCGACCTCTGCCCGGTCGGCGCCCTGCTCGACAAGGACTTCCTCCACAAGCAGCGGGTCTGGTTCTCTGACGGGTCACGACTCGGTCTGCACGCGGTGCTCGACCGGCTGCAACATCAGCGCCCAGGAGAACCAGGGCGCCCTCTGGCGGTTCAAGCCCCGCAACAACCCGCACGTCAACGACTTACTGGATCTGCGACGAGGGCCGGTACAGCTACAAGGCGGCGAACGACCCCGACCTGCTCTCGGCGATGTACGTCCTCCGCGGCGGCGACCACCGCGTCGTGGCGGTGGATGAGGCCCTCAAGGCGGCCGATCACCGACCTCAAGGAGATCGCCGGCCGGGGCGGCGTGGTCGCCGGGCTGCTCTCGCCGTTCCTGACCGTCGAAGAGGCCTTCCTGCTGGCCCGGTATCTCAAGGGCCTGAGCCCGGCGAACGTCCTGGCGATGGGGCCCGATCCCGGTGCGCGGGACCGACCAGACCTTCCGGCCCGATCCAGACCGCAGGGCCGCACCGGCGACACCAGCTTCGTCGTGCCTCGTCCGTTCACGATCCACGCCGAGAAATGCCCTAACCGTCGGGGGGTCGAGGCGGTGCTCGAGCACTTCGAGGGCAAGGTCGTAAGCTACGACGAGCTGACGCGGCGGGCATCGGCGGGCGAGTTCCAGGGCCTGTACGTCGCCTCCGACTCGATCGACCCGTGGATCGACGAGGCCCCGGCCGAGGCCCTGCGCCGGGCCGTCAAGTTCCTCGTCGTGCAGGACACGAACGTCACACCGCTGGCGCACCGCGCCGACGTCGTGCTCGCCGGCGCCACCTTCGCCGAGAAGGCTGGCTGTTACGTCAACGCCGACGGCCGCCTCCAGTACTCGTCGGCCGCCTTGCCCCCCCGCGACGGCTCGCTGCCCGACCTCGACATCTTCGGCATCCTGCTCAACCGACCCGGCGGCGGCCCGATCCGCTCGGCCGACGTCCTGGCCGAGCTGGCCGAGGCCGTGCCGGCATTCGCCGTCGCCGTCGGTGGCAAGCTGCCGACTTACGGGGCCCCGATCGGGCAGGCCGGAGCCCCGCCAATGGCGCGGCGTCGGCCGACGGCGCCGAGCCGTTCACCGATAGCTGGTTCGCACCGCAGGGGGCGGGGCGGTATCGCTGATTCCGATGCTGTGTCCTGCTCGTTGCACTCGTTCATCGTTCATCGGGTGTTCGATAGCCGGTCTCGAGTCGCCGCGGTCGCCGGTCCTCATTGAAGCCGGGAATCTGGGGAGCGAAGAATGCTGGTTCTGATCGTCATGCTGGTCAAGATGCTGCTCGTAATCGGCATCAGCCAGGGCGCGGTGGCCTACCTGATCTACGTCGAGCGCAAGGTCGCGGCCTTCGCGCAGGACCGGATCGGGCCGAACCGGTGCGGCGGCGAGTTCGGCGTCCCGTTCGGACTCATCCAGCCGCTGGTGGACGGGGTCAAAATGCTCCTCAAGGAGGACGTCGTCCCGTCGTACGTGGCCAAGCCGCTCTACATCCTGGCTCCCCTGCTCGCGATCGTCGCGGCCACGATCGGCTTCGCGGTCGATCCCGTTCGGGCCCGTGGGCGCCTCGGCGCCGACGCTCGGCTCGTGGCTGTATGACACCCGCGTCGACTTCCAGATCGCTCCCTACATCGACGTCGGCATCGTCTACATCTTCGCGATCGGCAGCCTGGCGGTTTACGGCGTGATCCTGGCCGGGTGGTCCTCGAACAACAAGTACTCGTTCATCGGTGGATTGCGCTCGAGTGCCCAGTTGATCAGCTACGAGATCCCGCTGGGCCTTTCGATCCTGGGCATCGTGCTGATCTCCGGCTCGCTCGACCTGAACGACATCATCAACTGGCAGGACCGGCACGGCTTCTTCTTCTGGGGCATTTTCACCCAGCCCCTCGGCTTCCTGATCTTCCTGGTCAGCGCCTTCGCCGAGACCAACCGGCTGCCGTTCGACCTGCCCGAGTCCGAGCAAGAGCTGATCGGCGGGTTCCACACCGAGTACTCGGCGATGAAGTTCGGCATGTTCTTCCTCGGCGAGTATCTCCACGTGATCACCGTGAGCTTCCTCGTCGTGATCCTGTTCGTCGGCGGATGGGACCTTCCCTTCGTGCCCTGGCTCGACCAGAACCAGGCCGGCTGGCTCCCTGCCTTCCTCAAGATGGGTGTCATCCTGGGCAAGGTCGTCTGCGTCATTCTGTTCATGATGTGGATTCGCTGGACCTTGCCGCGGTTCCGCTACGACCAGCTCATGGACCTGGCCTGGAAGTCGCTGATCCCGCTGTCGCTTGTCAACCTCGTGGCGACGGCCGCGATCCTCCAGTGGCTGCGGGGTTGAACCGAACGCGACGCCGAAAAACACGAGCGAGCGAGAGAGTAGAGCAGACACGATCTAGCGCCCCGGGATCTGGGGCCATCGCGAGCGAAAGGGGGCCCGAAACTTGAAAGCCGACGACCCAAACTTGAAGCAGATCGTCCCGCCGACCTTGAAGTGGCACGAGAAGACGTATGTCCTGCCGATCTTGCAGGGCCTCGCCGTGACGGGGCGGCACATCCTCGGCGTGGCGTTCGGCGGCCAGGCCGTGACGATGCAGTATCCCGAGGAGCAGCACTTCCCCAGCCCCAACTATCGCGGCGTGCACCGCCTCAACAAGGACGAGCAGGGACGCGTCAAGTGCGTGGCCTGCATGCTGTGCGCCACGGCCTGCCCGGCACACTGCATCGACATCGTCGGCGCGACGGCCCCGCCGAGCTGGCCCGACCGCGAGAAGTACCCCGAGAGCTTCGTCATCGACGAGCTGCGCTGCATCTACTGCGGGATGTGCGAGGAGGCGTGCCCCGTCGAGGCCATCGAGCTGACCGGCCTGTACGACCTGACCGGCCTGTCTCGCGAGGGGATGATCTTCGACAAGGCCAAGCTGCTCTCCGTCTACGATGCGACCCGCGACAGCGAGCCGATGCGATACGCCGTACCGCCGCCCGAAGACGCCAGCGCAACCCGGATCCTGCCGTCGCTCGAGGCGTGACCGAGCTTCGGATTCGCAGTCACCCACGACAATCCAGCCCGATCCCACCGAACAAGAAAATCAGCTAGACCAAGGGACGAACCGACGATGACGCTCTGGCAAGAGATCACGACCAATTGGGGGTCGATCAAGGACATCGTCATCGCTGCCTTGGTCGTCGGACTGGGCGCGGCCGGCACCTACCTGATGTTGCCGCACCGTCACGGACATGCCCGGCCTCGGGCCGTCTTCGGGGCGGGGACGGTGGCCGCCGGACTGGGCTTGCTGGGATTCATGGCCTACTGGAGCCCGCCCGGTCCGCTGCTGCCGAGCGCGTTCCTCTACCTCTTCGGCCTGGTCTCGGTGGTCAGCGCCGTGCTGACGATCACCAGCCGCGACCCGGTGCACAGCGCACTGTGGTTCGCCTCGGTGGTGCTGGCGTCCTCCGGTCTGTTCCTGCTGGCCGACGCGCCGTTCCTGGCCGCGGGGACGATCATCGTCTACGCCGGCGCGATCGTCGTGACGTTCCTCTTCGTGATCATGCTGGCCCAGATGGAAGGCAAGGCGCGATTACGACCGCGCCGCCCGCTCGCCCGCCATGGCCACGGTGATCAGCGCCCTGGTCCTCTGGTGCCTCCTGTACTCGCTGGCGAGCGTCCGCACCGGCAAGGGCGGCGATGCGGGGAACGCGGTCGGCCGGCTCGCCCACGAAAACGAGCTCCATCGCTCCTATGACATCGAGAGTTTGCTGGCCGAGAGAGACAAGCCGGTCCTGGAGCGTTCACTCACGGCGACCGCGCGGACCTCCGAGGCTCCCCCGCCACTGGCCGGCCCGGCACCGTTTGACGCACCGCCCGTCCGGGTTGCCAAGCCCAACGTCGCCGGCCTGGGGGCCTCGCTCTACACCGACCACCTGGTCACCGCCGGGATCGCCGGGGCCCTGCTGTTCGTCGCGCTGATCGGTTGCCGTCGCGATCACCAACCCGAAGCGGCCGATCCGGCCCGGCACAGACCCGAGCCAGGTCGCCGCCGTCTCGACCAGCCGGCCCTGAACGACGCCACCGATCAAGCCATCGACCTCGAAGACAATGGACGAAGTCAAGTAGCCAAGCTGGGGAAGAGACGACCATGCCCTCCGACGTTTTCTCGCTGGATGTACTCCGGGACTACCTGCTGATCGGCGGCGCGCTGTTCGCCCTGGGGATGCTCGGGTTTCTCAGCCGTCGCAACCTGATCGTGATGTTCCTGTCCGCCGAGATGATGCTCCAGGGGACGGCGCTGACCCTCGTCGGCTTCGGCCGGTACCACGGCAACTGGACGGGTCAGGTCTTCACGATCATGATCCTGACCGTCGCGGCGTGCGAGGCGTCGATCGCCCTGGCATTGATCGTGATCCTCTACAACCGCCGCTCCTCGCTCGACGTGACGCTCTGGCAGGACATCCGCGAGGCCGGCGTGCCCGCGACGCCCACCACCGACGTCGCCGAGGAGGCCGAGCCGATCGAGGCCACGCCTGGCCCCGAGTCGTATCCGCACCTGACACCGGCCGGCATCGAGCCGGCGCACCCCGTTCAACCCTGGATCGTGACGAGGGACTGACGGTCTCCGCGCAGGACCGGCAGAACGCGTCGAGCCAACGAGTCGCCCGAGGGAAAGAGTCGCTTCCATGACCAGGGACCACGGATTCTTCGTTCACAACGCCTGGCTGATCCCGTTCCTCCCGCTGCTCGGGGCGCTCGATCGCCGCGGTGGGGGCACGCTCGCTCAAGGAGATTGGCACACATCCCGGTCTTCGCGGGCATCGGCCTGGCGTTCCTGGTGTCGCTGGACACTCTGATGTCGGCCGGCCCCGAGGTCACCGCCGTGGCCTCGAACTGGCTGACGGCCACCGGCCTGGACGTCCCCATCGAGATGAGAGTCGACGGCCTGAGCACGATGATGCTGTCGATGGTGACGTTCGTCTCGTGCCTGGTAGCGATCTTCGCCGCGGGCTACATGGCCGGCGACCCCGGCTATCCCCGCTTCTTCGCGCTCATCGGGCTGTTCGTGTTCTCGATGACCGGCCTGGTGCTGTCGAACAACTACCTGCTCACCTATGTGTTCTGGGAGGGCGTGGGCGCGTGCAGCTACCTCCTGATCGGCTTACTGGCACACCAAGCCCTCGGCGGCGGCCGCCGCCATGAAGGCGTTCCTGGTCAACCGCGTCGGCGACTTCGGCTTCGCGGTCGCGATCTTCTGGCTGTGGTCGATCGCTCCGGGACATAACCTGAGCTACGACCACGTCTTCGAGGCCGCGACCTCGGGAGCGATCCCACACTCGGCGATCGTGGGGATCTCGCTGCTGTTCTTCTGGGGTGCGACGGCCAAGAGCGCACAGATCCCGCTCTACACCTGGCTGCCCGACGCGATGGAAGGTCCGACTCCGGTCTCGGCCCTGATCCACGCGGCGACGATGGTCACCGCCGGAGTCTACCTGATCGCCCGGTCGACGCCCATGATTGCCCTGGCTCCCGGCGTCCAGCTCCTGATCTGCATCACCGGCTGCGCCACGGCGCTGCTCGCCGCGGCGATCGCGCTGACGCAGTTCGACCTGAAGCGAGTGATGGCCTACTCGACCGTCAGCCAGCTCGGCTACATGTTCATGGCCCTGGGCGCCGGCGTCGGCGACGTGGCGCAGCTCGCGGTCGTCGCGGCCATGTTCCACCTGTTCACCCACGCCTTCTTCAAAGCCCTGCTGTTCCTCGCCTCGGGCAGCGTGATGCATGCGATGGGCGACGTGATCGATATGCGGCGATTCGGCGGCCTCAGGCGGCGCTTGCCCATCACCTGCTGGACGTTCGCGACGGGCGGGCTGGCGCTGTGCGGCCATCCCGGTGCTCTCGGGCTTCTTCAGCAAGGACGAGGTGCTGGGTGCGCTCTCGCGTGCCGCGCACGCCTCGCACGAGGCGAATCTGTCATGGGGATGGGTCTACTGGATGATCTACTGCGCTGGCGATCTTCACCGCCGGCCTCACTGCCTTCTACACCGGACGGGCGTTCTTCATGACCTTCTGGGGTCCCGAGAAGCTGCCAAGCCCGGATGATCCCGAGGTCGCCGGCCTGGCGGCCGAGCCCGGACACGGACACCACGCCGACGACGCCCACGGCGCGCACCACGAGATCGGGCACGAGTCGCCGCCGATCATGACGATCCCGCTCATGATCCTGGCCGGTTGCACGGTGCTGATCGGCCTCATCTGCGTGCTGTCGTTGCCCATCACCGGGGGCACCGTCGAGTGGTTCGCCCACCACCTGGAGAAGACGCTGGCGTTCGAGTCGCTGAAGACCGCCGAGCACGGCTTCTCGTGGTTGACGGCGACCATCGGCACGCTGGTCGGCCTCGCGGGCATCTACCTCAGCTATGTCATGTACGGGCACCCCAGCCCGCTGCCGGCCCGGATGAGGGCGAGCTTCGGGCCCCTCTACCAGTCGTCGCTGCACAAGTTCTACGTGGACGAGATCTACGGCATCTTCATCGTGGCGCCGCTGCGGGGCCTGGCGATCATCAGCGGGTGGTTCGATACGTTCGTGGTCGACCGTCTGGTGACCGGGATCGCTCTCTTGCCCCGCGCGATCGCGCGGGCCCGGCTCGCCGCCTCGCAGAACGGCCTGATCCAGCACTATGCGGCCGGGTCGGCGATCAGCATTGCGCTGCTGCTGGTCGTGATGGTGTTCGGGATCTTCACCCTGGGAGCTGTCCTGGGGCTCCTGGCCGTCCTTCTGTACTTCGGATCAAGGCTCCGGCCCGCGGCGATCCCGACAACCGCGCGGGCCATCAACGCCGACGGGGACGTTTGAATGGCGACACTCCTGGTCATCACCATATTCCTGCCGATCGCCGGGAGCATCGCCCTGGCCCTGGTCCCGCGGGGCGATGCGCCGACCGACTGCGCTGGCTCGCGATGGGTGTGGGGCTGGCGACGCTGGCGGCGAGCCTGGTGCTCCTCGCGTCGTTCAGGTCCGAGGTCTCCGGCCCGCAGTTCTCCGCCAGTACCACCGAGGGGCACTACGGCATCTCGTGGGGCGGGAACTCGGCCGATTCGCCGACCCGGCCCGACATCCGCGTGGCGTTCGGCCTCGACGGGCTGAGCCTCTGGATGTTCGTCCTGACGTCGCTCCTGATGATCACGGCGATCTGCTGCTCGTGGGAGTCCATCAAGGAGCGTCCGGCCGCGCATTTCGGCTTCCTGCTGGCGCTCGAGACGGGACTGCTTGGTCTGTTCTCCAGCCTCGACGTGATCCTCTTCTACATCTTTTTCGAGTTCACCCTGATCCCGCTCTTCTTCTTGATCGGGATCTGGGGCGGGCCGCAGCGGCGGCGGGCGTCGGTCACGTTCTTCCTGTACACGCTCGCCGGCAGCCTGCTGACGCTGCTCGGCGTGATCGCACTGGTCGTCATCCACTACAACTACACGCCGGGCAAGGTGCTGACCTTCTCGATCCCCGAGCTGACCAGCGGCCTGTCCACGATCAACTGGCCCGAATGGCGTGAGGTCGGTACCTGGAAGAACTTCGACGACGTCCTGCGCACCGGCCCGCAGTCCATCAACTGGACAAATCCGCAGATCATCGTGTTCCTGCTGCTCCTGGCGGGATTCGCGATCAAGGTGCCGATGTTCCCGTTCCACACCTGGCTGCCGCTGGCGCACGTCGAGGCGCCGACGGCCGGCTCGGTGATCCTGGCCGGCGTCCTGCTCAAGGTGGGGACCTACGGCCTCTTGCGATTCAACCTGGCGATGACCCCGCTGGCCTCGCTGGCCCTGGTCCCGCTCATCTCCACATTTGCAGTGATCGGCATCATCTACGGCGCGCTCGCGGCGCTGGCGCAGACCGACGTGAAACGGCTGGTGGCCTATAGCTCGGTCAGCCACATGGGGTTCATCGTGCTGGGCCTGTTCGCGCTCAACGCCACCGGCATGGAGGGCGGCGTGATCCAGATGCTCAACCACGGGATCACCACCGGGGCGCTGTTCGCCTGCGTGGGCGTGATCTACGAGCGCTATCACACCCGTTCCATGGACGAGATGGGCGGACTGTGGAACGTGATGCCGCTGCTGGCCTTCTTCTTCATCCTGGCCTCGCTCGGCTCGGCGGCATTGCCGGGATTGAACGGCTTCGTGGGCGAGTTCCCCATCCTGGTAGGAGCCTACGCGGCCAGCCCGCGGACCGCCGTGTTCGCGGCGACCGGCATGATCCTGGGGGCCTTCTACCTGTTCTGGATGCTCCGCCGCGTCATCTTCGGCCCGCTGAAGGTGCCCGACGCGCACGGCGGGGGCAAGCCCCATACCGCCGAGCCCCACGGTGCCCACGACCATGACACGCCCCCGGCCGCCTGCCCGCCCCTGGGTTGGCACGAGATCGCCGGCCTGGCGCCCCTGATGTTCCTGATCGTGGCCATCGGCGTCTATCCCCGGCCGATCCTCGAGCAGATCCAGCCCGCCGTCCACAAGGTCGTGAATAACCTCGAGCTCCAGCGCGAGCGCGTTCGGGCCGACCTCCAGGAAAAGGCGATCCGCGATCAGCCCGGCATCGCCCGGCCCGGAGGTGGTGGCGGCGGGGGTCGCGGCGGCGCGGCTGGCGGCATGAGCCGCGGCGGCGGGGCTGGCGGCGGGGACCCGACCACCAAGGACGCGAGCCCGCGGGCCAAATCCGAACCGAAAAAAGAGAGCGATATCTCCAAGAAAGGCAGCAAGTGACGATGGCGACGAACGCTTACGAGGCCGTGATCCGGACGGCCGCGATCCTGGCCCCCGAGCTGATCCTGCTGCTCTCGGCCGTCGCCATGATGACGATCTCGGCATTCATCGCGCAACCGAAGCG
Source organism: uncultured Planctomycetota bacterium (assembly GCA_963771445.1). Classification (GTDB taxonomy): domain Bacteria; phylum Planctomycetota; class Planctomycetia; order Isosphaerales; family Isosphaeraceae; genus JAKAUH01. The sequence goes on from CAVYTQ010000014.1 coordinate 2,070,084, forward strand.
CTTCTGGTGCCGCATCGCGGTCTGGACGCTGCTCGCATCGACGGCCGCGCTCTTCTGGAATGCCAACCGGCAGACCGACGTCTACGCCGCCGTCGCGCTCAACGATGCCCTGTCATTCTGGGCACGGCTGGTGCTGCTGCTGACCGGGATTATTGTGATCGGCCTGGCGCACGACGAGCCCGGAGATGATCGCGCCGGCGAGTTCTTCGGATCGTTGCTGATGGTCAACGCGGGCGCCATGCTCGTCGCCGCAGCCAACGACGTGGTGTTCCTGTTCGTCGGGCTCGAGCTGGTCAGTATCCCCACGTACCTCCTGCTCTACCTCTCGCGGCGGACGCCCTCCACCCAGGAGGCCGCGACCAAGTATTTCTACCTGAGCATCTTCTCCTCGGGCCTGTTGCTCTTCGGCCTCGCGTACCTGTACGGCGTCACGGGGATCGGCAACCTGAAGGCGGCGTCCTTCCTGATCCCGAAGGTCGCCGGCATGCCCAACACCGGGCTGGCGCTCATCGCCATCGTCTTCGTGATGGCGGGGCTCTGCTTCCGCGTGGCGGCCGTCCCCTTGCATTTTTACGCGCCGACGTCTACCAGGGTTCGCCGACCGTGATTGCTGCGCTCTGTCCTGGGTGCCGAAGGCTGTCGGCTTCCTCGCGATGCTCCGCGCCCTCACGTTCATGTTCTCTTCCTCGGTCGAGCTGTCGCAGAAGGCGGTGCTGCTCTGCTGGGTCATCGCCGTGGCGACCATGACGCTGGGTAACTTCGTCGCGCTCCTCCAAGAGGACCTCAAGCGCCTGCTCGCCTACTCGTCGATCGCCCACGCCGGCTACCTGATGATCGGCGTGACCGTGGCCTTCGCCAACGGTCAGCAGGGGACCGAGGTCTACCACGGTGCCGAGGGCATCCTGTTCTACCTCGTCGCCTACGCGCTGATGACCCTGGGCGCGTTCGGCGTGATCATCGGCCTGCGGATCGGCGACCGCCGCGTGGAGGCGGTCCGACAGCTCTCGGGGCTCGGCTGGACCCGACCCTGGCCGGCGGCCGCCCTGGCGGTCTGCCTGCTCAGCCTCAGCGGCATCCCGCCGCTACTGGGCTTCTGGGGCAAGTTCGAGATCTTCGCCTCGGCGCTGTCCGCGCAGGACCTATCGGGGTCGTGGAACTTCGTGCTCCTGGCGGTCATCGGCGTTCTCAACTCGGCGATCGGTGCGTACTACTACCTGCGGATCGTGGTGCTGATGTACCTCAGCCCGGCCACCGAGGACCAGCGGTTCGGCGGCGGCTGGCCGGTGGCCGCATCGGTGGCCGCCTGCGCGGGGCTGACCGTCATCCTGGGCATCTTCTGGGCCCCGGTCGCCGACACCGCTCGCGAGGCGGCCCGCGACGCTGCGGCTCGTCCGGTCCCCACGATTGTCGCCACCGATCCCGCCATCCCGACGAACAGGTAAACCAGAACGACCAGGTGAGCGGTCGGGCCGACGTTGCGGGTCTCGCTCAGGCCCGTGGCGAGTCGTTCGAGACCGCCGCCTCCAGTTCGCGAATCCGCGCCGCGACGAGCTCGTCGAGCAGGGCGTGCGGACCGAGCGCCGGTCCGAGGTGAAACGCGACTCCCGGATGTCGCATCGCGAGGTCCTGTCGCGCGGCCGTGAGGTCGGCGCCTCAGATGCACGCCCGCCGAGAGGAAGTAGGGAATCATCAGGACCGACCGGGCCCCCTCCGCCACGCAGCGGTCACCTCCCGTCGCGATGTCGGGCTCGGCCAGCTCGAGGAAGCTCGCGACGACGATCGGATGTCCGCCCGAGCCGGCCAACCGCACGGCCAGCTTGCGCAGGTCGCGATTCGCCGCCTCCTCGCGGCTGCCGTGGCGCGATCAACAGGATCGCCGTCGGGGCCGACTCCGCGGAGGGATTCCCGACATCGCCCTGACCTTTCATCGACACCTCACGTCCGGTTGGCGTTCCGTGTTTCGCGCCATTCGATGGAGGCTACCAAAGTTCCCCAACCCTATGCCCGTCGCCGGAGCCGGAATGACTCAGGGATACCACGAGGGCTGGGTGAGAGTCACTCCGCCTGGATACATGCCCTGGTAAGCTTCGGCCTGGGTCACGGATTTGGCGTGGCCATCGAGGTAGAGCACGTTCGATGTCCCGTGCCGGTTCCAGGGAATCCACCTGTCGAGCGTCACCGTGCCCAGCCAGATGTCGTAGTCGTCCTGCCTGGGGTCGGTGGCCGCCACGGGGTCGTTGATATTGGCGTCCATCACCGCCCCGTCCCGCTCGTTCATGCAGACGAACTTCGACGTGCCGATGTCGTGCTGGAAACGCGGGAAAAGACCAGCGCCCATACCGAACCGTCTTGTGGCTGAGCTGCGAGTTGAGCAGGTAGCTCGTCCGGTTCGTGATGCCGTCGACAACGCCGGTCCCCGGTGTAACGTACGGCTGGACGCGCGAGGTATCCGACATGCAGCGGAAGATCTTCTCGTCGGCGATCTGCGTGCCTCCCTTGGCGATCGCGTCATTGGCGAACGCCGGGTTGACATAAGGCATGATCTTGTCTTCCCAGTAGATCTCCGCGAACGACTCGGCTTTGCCCACTTCCGACAGGCTGTCGGCGTTGAACGGGTGATGCAGGAAGAACTGCCCGTTCCAATCGTCGAAGTATTGCATGATGCCCAGGCCAATCTGGTGCAGATGACTCTGGCAGTCCATCCGGCGAGCCGCCTCGCGGGCGGCCTGCACGGCGGGCAACAGCAAGCCCACCAGCACGGCGATGATCGCGATCACCACCAGCACCTCGATGAGGGTGAAAGCCCTGCACAGGCATCGGCGCATCCGGCTGATCCCCTCTCGGAAGCTAGCTCGCCCGGGTGTTACGATTCTATAGAAAGTATTACGGCGGTGCCGCGTCTGCAAGAGGGTACCGGCGATCCGGGCCTGGCTTTCGCTCACCTCGGCGCGATGCCGAGCGCCTGGAGGTGGAGCTCGAGAATCCTCCGCAGCTCCGCGATGGTCGCGGAGTGGTCCTGGCAGAAGTGGCTCGTCGGGACGACGTGCTCCGAGGCTGCCCAGTCGATGTGCGAGCTGGAGTACGGGACGACGCCGTCGCTGCTCCTCTCCAGCGGGCCGATGCCGAGCTTGCCGACGATCGTATGCGCATGGACCCACGGCGCGGGCGGCAGGCGGTCGATCGCCGTCAGGAAAGGATTGTTGAGCTCGAGGGCGTCGATGCTGGACGGGACGCCCGAGCGAAACAGGGGCGTGAAGAACTCGGGATCATTCTGGGCGATCAGTGCGGCGTGCGACCGCTCCAGCGGGCCGGGGAGCCGGATGAACGAGTCGCCGATCCGTCCCAGCGGGTTGCTCGCCAGCCCGCTCCCCCGATGCGGAGTCGCGATGAAGACCACTCGCTTCACGAATGGCAACGGTCGGAAGCAGAAGACGCGCGTGACCAGGTCCCGGTCCTCGGCCGCGGCGACCACCGCCTCGATCGGCCTGTCGCTGTTGAGCCGCCACAGGGCGTCGCCGCTGTCGGTAATCGCCAGGCGAGACATCAGCCCGCCCATGCTATGGCCGACCAGCACCATCTGGTCGTACGCCGGGTCGGTGTGTCCCGGGTTAACGGCCTCCCGGGCCGCCGCCAGCGACCGGCGGAACTCGGCCGCGGAGAGCACGAACGGATTCCCCGTGGGATACATGTAGATCCAGAACTGGTAATGTCGCCGCAGGACCGGGTCGCCGCGCAGCTCGTTGACGACCCTGACCCACGCCCGGGCGCTCGATCCCAGGCCGTGGGTCATCACGATCGGGATCTTCCCGCGCTCGTAGGGATGCAGCATGTGCAGGCCCGCCTCGTGGGTCAGCTTCTGTGGCGTCAGGAGCGAGATCTTCTCGAAGCGCCCGAGCCGCCCCCGGGCGAAGTGATAAGCCGTGGGGGTCGTCAGGTCGGCCGCCAGCGGGACCTCGCGCCCGCCGAGAATGACCCGGTCGGCCTCGAGCGTGTCGTGCAGCTCCAGGACGGCGGGAGTCTCATCGCCCGGGCCGCCGTCGAATCGCAAGATCGCCGTGGCCGGATAGACCTCCCAGTACGGCAAGAACCGCTCGGCGCCCTGGCGTTCCTCGAGCTCCTGTCGGCTCGGCCTGCGGATCGCCATGAGGGGTACACCCAGGCCCTCGCCGCCGAAATAGCGGTCCACGCCGCGGACGAGATAGTCCCCGGCGAATCGCACCTCGTCGAACCGCCGGGGGTCCCACAGATTCGGCCCAACGCCGAACGCGACGGCGACTCCCCTTTGTGTCATCTCGGCGCGCCAAACGTCATCGAGGTCGAGGCAGTGGCCCCCTCCCAGCCTGAGGAAGCGTGCGAGCGCGCGGTTATACAACACTCGAGCGACGCCGGCATCCGTAGTCTCGGCATCGGCCATCTGGCCCGCGACGACAACGTCCTGAATGGCCAGTGCCATGCAGTCGCGGTAGGCCCGGAGCGCACGGTCGCGTGACGGGATCTCGGCCCGTCTCGCCTCGTCGTAGAGGCACTCCGCCCGTGACATCCGCGGACTCGGCGGTGGAGGCGGCACAAGACCGTTCGCCGGCCGCCCCCCGTCATCGTCATGACCGCGAGGCTCCTCGCGCGCGAGGCTTCGCAACGCCCGCGCCGCGGGTTCTGGCCGGATCTCCCAGACCCTGATCCCACACCCGCCCGCCCCGGCCAGCATCGCCGCCATGACCAGGGCGCAGATCGCCCCCTTCCTCGGCCCTCGCATACACGCTCCTTCTCGGGCGAGAGGCGATCCCTCGTCGATCGATATCTCTAATCAAATCCCGACGCGAGGTTAAGGCCAATCGGCCGGCGCCTGGCCGCCTGAAGCGCACATCCGTGCCCGCGGACGTCAGGGGCGGCCCGCGGCCCGGCGGCGTCGGTTGGTCCAGGAGCGTGTTACCAACGCTCCATTCGGAACAGACACTTACTCGGAAGAGGCCTGCCGAGTCGGGGTCAGATCGCCACCCCGACCCGCAGCCAGGCCTTGAAATGCGATCGTCGGTCCGCTATGCTTTGCGATACAAAGTAAACTACGAGGGGGCAGTAGTGGACGCGAACCGCAGAGGGTCCGAGGCGATGTTGGCAGCGGGCGCGAGCGACATCGGTCGACACTTCGCCGTGGTCGTCCACGACGTGGCACCCGCCTTCCTGCCGCAGCTCGAACGGATCGCCAAGGCACTGGCGCCGCGGATCGGGCGGAAGCTGGCGGGTGCGGTGGTTCCGTGCTGGCATGGGCGGCCGATCGAGGGGCCCGGGGGCGGCTTCGCATGCTTCGTGAACGGGGTGTTCGGGGAGATCTTGCAGCACGGATACACCCACCGCCAGGACCGGCCGGGCGTACTCTCTCTGTTCACGCGACGTTCGGACGAGCTGCTCGGGGTACCTCGCGAGGAAGTCCGGCGCCGGCTGGGGCTGGGCCGCGGGCTGTTGCAGCAAGCCCTGGGTGTCGCGCCGTCGGGATTCGTGCCGCCGGCCTGGCAGGTCGGCTGGGCGACGGCGGCGGAGCTGGGAGGGTGCGGGTTCCGCTACCTGGCGACGTTCGCCGCGGTCCGGTCGGCGAGCGGGCCGAGGGTCCCGCTGGCGACCTGGTCGTGGGACTGGGGCATCCTGGGATCGCTCGGGCGGCTCGGGCCGCGGCTCGGGGACGTCCTTTCGCGGCTCCGGCCGGCGAGCCTTCCCTGCGTCGTGGTGCACCCGGCCGACGTGGACCGGGGCTACCTGCCGAGTGTGCTAGAGGTGGTCGATCGCTTGCTCGAGCGGAGTCGGACACCCGGCCTGCTCTCGGAGTTCCTGCCATGATCGGGCCGCTGTGGGCCGCCTTTCACCGACGACTGCGCAGGCGGGCCACGCACCTGGTTGGGCGCATCGCCCCGCACCTGCCGACGGGCGCGACCGTGCTCGACATCGGCTCGGGGACCGGCCACAACGCGGAGGCCCTGCGGAAGCGGGGCACGCGCATCTGCGGCGAGGCGGACGTCGTGGATTTCCACGTGGTCGGGGCTGGGCCCATCCCGTTCGACGGCGCCCGTCTGCCATTTGCCGATCGCGGCTTCGACGCGTGCCTGCTCGCCTTCGTGCTGAGCTATCCCGCCGACCCGGCGGCCCTGCTTCGCGAAGCGGGGCGGGTCGCGTCCCGTCGCGTCCTCGTCTTGCAGTCGAGCCCTCGATGCCGGGCCGGGCGGATCGCGCTGCGGCCGCGGAGCTGGGTGCAGGGGCCTCTTGCATTCCGGCTCTGCGCGATCCTGCGCCTGATCCCTCCCTCGCCGACGCCGCTCCGCTCACGACGCATGCTTTCGCGCAAACGGGTCGGCGAGCTTGCCGACGAGGCGGGGTTGACGCTGACGCGGGTCGTCCCCGAGCCAGCCATGCTGGGCCTCATCAGCCGCGATCTCTTCATCCTCGAAGGCCCGCCCCAGGGAACCTGCATTACAGCCTCAAAACCCCGGTCGGGGATTCAAGACCGATGAAGCGGCACCCTGCCCGAATCTCGGTGGTCATCCCCGCGCGGAACGAGTCGGCACTGATCGGGTCGACCGTCCGGTCGGTCCTCCAGGCGCGCGACCGCTATCGCCAGACTCGCTGCGACGTGGCCGGGGTGGAAGTCATCGTCGTGGACAACGGCAGCGACGACGGCACCGTCGACTCCCTGGCCCGGCATATTTCTGACGACGGCGTGCTGATTGCGTCGTGCATGCCGCGCGGCGCGGCGAGGGCGCGGAACCTGGGGGCCAGGCTCGCGAGTGGCCGCGTGCTGGTCTTCCTCGACGCCGACACCCGGCTGCCGCCCGGGGCGCTCGTGCGGATCGCGGAGCTGGTCAACGAGCGTGGCTACGAGGCGGGGATTACTCGCCTCGGGGCGCTGGACGGCGGCCGGCGCCGCCCTCTGCTGGTGGGCATTCTGGAACGCCGTGCGGAAGCTCCCGCTGCCTCGGGCCAAGGCGATGCCGGCCTGCATGTTCTGCACCCGGGCGGCCTTCGACGAATTCGGGCCGTTCGACGAGCGCGTCGCCATCGGCGAGGAGTGGCCGATCCTGGCCGGCCTCTACCGCGCCCGGCCCCGCCGATTCGTCTACGATCAAGCCATCACTGCGCTCAGCTCGGGGCGTCGGATGGAGCTCCAGCGGTTCGGGTATACGCGGACGTTCGCCCGATACGTCTGGGCGATCCTTTGCTTCCGGGGCCGCGTCCATTATCCCGACCATGTCCGCCACCCGTTGGCGAGCTCGACCCCCGGCGATTGAACGAGGGAGGACCTCGGACCATGCGGATGATGACCGCCGACAGCGACAGGCCCCGGGCGGGATTCGTGGGGTGGCCGGAGTGGCTCGGCCCCTGGCTGGACAAGGTCCGGCTGCATGCGATCGAGACCCGACAGGTCCCGGGCCGGCCACCGATGATCGCCAAGCGGCGACGTTGGTTCGCGCCGCTGCTCATTGGGCCCGGCAACCTGTACCTCCGCTTGCTAGGCTCGGGCGTGCGCGTGCTGCCTGCGGCCGAGTGGTGGGCGGGCGAGCGTGCGTTGCATCGCGCGCTCCATGGGATCGAGCTCGAGACCGCGCCCCCGGGCTGGCTGCTCCTTCCCCGATGGCCGGGGGTCGTGCTGGCCGATCACGCCCGCAGCCTCCTCGCGCCGGAGCACGCCCGCTTGCGGGGCCTGGTCGCCGCAAGCCGGGCGTTGCGGGACCTGCATCGGGTCGAGCTGCCGCGGGCCGACGGGGGGTGCGAACGCCTGAGCCACGGCGACGCCACGCTCCGAAACGTCCTGTTCGATCCGGAGTCAGGCGAGGCTCGGTGGTTCGACTTCGACACGGCCCATGACCCGGGCCTCTCACCGGCCTGGCGCCACGGCGACGACCTGCGGGCCCTGGTCTACTCGGCCGTCGAGTCGTTCGCCGACGTGCCCGTCGCGGCGCTGCTCCGCATCGTCCAGGATGCCTATCCCGACCCGCGCCCCTGGGCACAGCTCCGCGATCGGCTGAGCCGCGGGGCACTACACCGATCGCCGTTTCACCTCGCCCAGGCCCGTCCGCCCGATGGGCGGAGACGTGAGCTGGAGTCACTACTCCTACCGCTCGATGGTCAGGAGCTGGCCGCCGCGGCACCAGGCTCGGGCTCGTGGCCGGGTCCCAGGGCACCGGCGGCCGGGGATTGCCCCCAGCTTCGTCGCGAAATGCCCGATGTCCTCTGCTGGAGATTTCTACCCCGGAAATCTCGCATAAACGAAGATTTGCGCAAAATCCATGGTCTTTTTGCTGATCTAGATAGTAGAGGGATACGCGAGATCCCGTGGAAATAGAACAATGAGGGGACCCGGGCCATGACTAAAGGCAAACATGCAACCATGGATAGAAACCTCAAAACCTACGATGGACTCTTAGAGCTTTACTTCACATGCATAAACAGTATCTCGAATGGATGTCGCCGTATACGGATTCCCGGCATCATACCGATTCCAATGATACATTCACGCTCGCATTGGAAATTGGCGCTCACCAGGCACCTCGGCCCGTCAAAACGAACCCAGTCTTCATCTTGTCTTCACACTCTGGTGTCGTTTCAAGTCAAACCCTCGGCGCCGAAACCTGGATATCGAGCAAACGAAGCCAAAGATGGGTAATTTGTTCCGCTTGTGACGAATCCGTAAAATAGGTCATGAAGGCAGGATTTGAGGTTTGAGGCAGCCGGACGGGATTATGGCGGACGTGCCGAGGCGGACAGATGATTTGTGGTCCGGGGCAAGTTGGTAGACTCAGGCTTCGCCCTCGCGCATCGTCAAAGCCCGGGCAGGAGGTCGCGGCTGCACCGGGCGGACATAACAGCAACTGGAGAATGGCGGTGGATGCAACTCCCAAAGCTCGCTCGCTTGCTGAAGGCACACCTGATGCGGCCGTGCATGATGGGAACGTCGCGTTACTGCCGCCGATCGCTCGGGTGCGGCGGACCTACCGGCAGCCCGAGGTGGCCGACGTGGCCGCAGCGACGGTCGAGGCCATCCGGGGGAGTCGGCTGAGCGAACGGGTCGGGGCGGGCGGCCGGGTCGCGATCACGGTCGGCAGTCGGGGGATCGCCGACATCGCCCGGATCGCCCGCGCGGCCGTCGGGGCCGTGCGGTCGCTGGGGTTCGAACCGTTCGTCGTGGCCGCGATGGGGAGCCACGGCGGCGGTACCGCCGATGGCCAGCGTGCCGCTGCCTGGCCGAGCTGGGGGTCACCGAGGTGTCCCTCGGGTGCCCGATCCGGTCCGACGATGGAAACCGTGGTCCTCGGCACCAACTCGTTCGGGCTGCCGATCCACTTCGACCGCAACGCCCACGAGGCCGACGGAGTGCTCCTCCTGAACCGGGTCAAGCCGCACACTTCGTTCACCGGCCGGTACGAGAGCGGCCTGCTCAAGATGCTCACCATCGGCCTGGGCAAACGTCAGGGGGCCGCGCAGGTGCACAAGCTCGGACTACCCGGGCTGCGGCGCAGTGCTCCCCGAGGTCGGCGGGTTCCTGCTCCGGAACACTCGCGTCGCGCTGGGCGTCGCGATCCTCGAGAACGCTCGCGAGCAGCGCGGCCCGCATCGTTGCCGTCGAGCCCGAGGATCTTCTCGAGGTCGAACCGCGCCTGCTCGACGAGGCGCGTGACCTTATGGCACGGCTGCCTTTCGACCAGCTCGACGTCCTGGTCGTCGGCGAGTTGGGGAAGAACTACAGCGGCACAGGCATGGACCCGAACGTCATCGGCCGCCAGCGCGTCGAGACGATGCCCGACCTGCCCCGGCCGGTCATCACCCGGCTGGCCGTTCTGGATGTGTCCGACGAGTCGCGCGGCAACGCCATGGGGGTCGGCCTGGCCGACCTGATCACCGATCGCCTCGTGAGCCGGATCGACCCGACGCCGATCCGGGTCAATTGCCTGACGAGCAACTTCCTCACCAGGGCCCGCGTGCCGCTCGCGCTGCCGACCGATCGCGAGGTGATCGCCGGCTGCCTCGACACCTGCTGGCGGATCGAGCGCTCGGAGGCCCGGATGATGCTGATCCCCAACACGCTCGAACTGACGACGCTCTGGGTCACGCCCGCGCTCGGGGCCGACGTCGAGGGACATCCCGAGCTGGCGTTTGAGACCGACTTCGTCCCGATCCCCCTCGATCACGAGGGCCGGCTCGACCAGGAGCGGCTGTTCCCCGAGAGCCAGCGCGGCCGCAGAGGAACTGGCGACGGCACCGTCGTCGTCTGAGGCAACCGATGAACCATCGACCAACCATGATCCTTCGACAATCGGACTTGGGTACCGACATGACGATCCGAGCAGTGGTGTTCGACCTGGACGGCTTGATGTTCGACACCGAGGCCCTGTTCTTCCGCTCGGCCTCGGCGGTGCTGGAGTCGCGGGGCCGGAGCTTCACCGCCGAGATCATGCGCGCCATGATCGGCCGACGCTCTGCCGAGGTCGCCGAGCGCGCTCCGGACGCTCGCCGAGCTCGACGAGCCAGTCGAGCAGATCCAGGCCGAGATCCGGCGAGCGGTTCGACGCCGAGGTGGACACGGCCGTCCATCCGACGCCGGGGCTGTTCGTCCTGCTCGACCACTTGCACCGGCTCGGGCTGCCGGCCGCGGTGGCGACGTCATCGAGCCGGGCTTACGCCGACCGGCTGCTCGATGGACATCGGCTGGCGGACCGCTTCGCCTTCGTGCTGGGCTCGGAGGACGTGACGCGGGGCAAGCCTGATCCCGAGATCTATCTCAAGGCGGCCGAGCGGTTCGGCGTGCCGCCGCCGAGATGCTGGTGCTGGAGGACAGCCCGGCCGGCCTGGCCGCCGCCCGAGCGGCCGGCGCCTTCGCGGTGGGCGTGCCGCACGAGCACAGCCCGGCCGACGCGCTGGGCGCGGCGAACCTGGTGGTCCCACAGCTCGACGACTCTCGACTTCTCGCACTGATCTCCGAACGAACTCTCGCCGGGGAGGCACCATGAACGTCCCACATGAATCGACAACGCCTGCCGGCGGAACCGATGCCGATCCCTCCTCGACGGGCCCGCGGCGTGAGGTTCCCACGGCCGAGATCGTGCCGTATGTCCTGCCGGTCTTCGTCTACGTCACCCTGGGAGGAATCGAGAGCTACCTACCCCACGTAGAGCGGCCAGCTCAGCCCGGTATGGTATCCGGTCGCCTACGCCGTCCGGGCGATCATCGTCGCCGCGATGGCTGTGTACTATCGCTCCACCTGGAAGGACTTCCGGCCGATGCCGGGTGTCTTGCCGGTGATTCTTTCCGTGCTCGCCGGCCTGGTCGTCACGGCTCTCTGGGTCGGACTCGACGGCCGGTATCCCAGCCTGCCGCTGATGGGCCAGCGGGCCGCCTTCGACCCGATGCGGATGTCCCACGCCGGCCGGGTCGGCTTCTACGCGGTCCGGCTCTTCGGGCTGGTGCTGGTCGTCCCGGTGATCGAGGAGCTGTTCTGGCGATCCTTCCTGATCCGCTGGGTGATCGAGCAGGACTTCCGGCGCGTACCGATCGGCCAGGTCACCCTGTTCTCGGCCGGAGTGACGTCGGTGCTATTCGCGTTGGCGCATCCCGAGTGGCTGCCGGCGCTCTTGACCGGGCTGCTCTGGGCCTGGCTGCTCCACCAGACCCGGTCTCTCGCCTGCTGCCTGATCAGCCACGCCACGGCCAACCTGGCACTGGGTCTCTACGTCATCCAGACCGGGGCCTGGAAGTTCTGGTGATGCTCGCCCGTGGGAACCCGATCCGCGAAGCTGCGAACGGAGAACCGGAGCCATGATCATCCCCTGGGGAACCGACGCTCCCCTCTATCACCGCCCTTTCGCCACGATCGCGCTCATCGTGATCAACACGCTGATCCTGGTCCTGGTGCCGAGGGAAGAGTACGCCGACTACGTCCTCGTGCTTGGGGACGGCATCCACCCGGTGCAGTGGCTGACCAACAACTTCCTCCACTCGGGACCCATCCACCTGATCGGCAACATGATCTTCCTCTGGACCTTCGGCCTGGTCGTCGAGGGCAAGCTGGGCTGGTGGCGGTTCACGCTCGTTTATCTCTTGCTGGGAGTCGTCGACAGCGGCCTGATGCAGACGCTCGTGCCGAGCCGAGCAGCGAGTCGCGATGCTCGGCTCCTCGACGATCATCTTCGGCATGATGGGCATGTGCCTCATGTGGGCCCCCCGCAACGAGGTCACCTGCCTCATCTGGCTGCGACTCAGCCCGATCGAGCTGGAGATGTCAATCCTCTGGTTCGCCGCCATGTACATCGGGCTCGACGTGGTGACGGGCGGTATGTCGGGCGTATTGCGTGCGAGCCTGACGAACGCTTCCCATGTCAACGATCATCGCGCTGGCGCTGGACCATGCGTTTGGGGCGATCCTCGGCATGGTCGTCGCGGCCGCGATGCTCAAACTGCGGCTGGTCAACTGCGAGCACTGGGACATCTTCGCCGTCTTCGAGCGCCGCGCGGGACGCCCGCGGGAGCGCAAGACCCGGACGAGGAAGGCCGCTCGCCTGGTCTCCTCCGAGTATCGCCAGGACGAGACACCGGCCCGCGACGGCAAGGCGGACTCGCGGTCAGTGCCAGGCCCCGGCCGAGTCCGACCGCGCCGCGGCCCTGCTGCGCGTGATGCGCATCGCACCTCGACAGTCGCGAGCCCGAGGCCGCCGTGGCCGTCTATCACAAGGCACGCCGGTCGCTCGGCGGCTGGCAGCCTCCCGAGCAGGACTGGCGTGACCTGATCGAGGCGCTGCTGGCCAGCCAAGCTCTGGGAGGAGTCGGTCGTCGTGATGAGCGACTACCTCCGCGGCGTCGCATCGCCATCGCCCCGCATCGAGGCTCAAGCTCGCGCAGGTCCTGATCCAGAACCAGGCGAGGCCCGCGCAGGGGCTCAAGGTACTCGATCAGATACCGGACGGCAGCCTGCCGGAGAAGCTCGAGACGATCCGCAATCAGCTCCGCCGACGAGCCGAGGCCATGCGCGACGAGGGCCCGCTCGAACTCGATGAAGACCTCGTCTGACGCGCCGACGCGTCGCCCCTCAGAGCTTGAGGAAAAGCCCATGCTTCTCGAGGTAGCGGTTGAATCCATAGCAGATCGCGAAGTACAGGCTGAACCCGGCCGCCACGTACCACAGTGGCGAGTCGACCGGCATGAACGGCTTGACCGCGCCGCCCACCATGGGGTGGATGAGGTAGGCTGCCAGGGCGTTCACGCCGAACGTTCCGAAAAGCCGGCTCGCGGAACTCGCCGAGGTCGCAAGCCAGCACGAACAGGGCGTAGACCGCCAGCGAGAACCCGGCGGCGAACGTCAGGTAGGAGATGCTCCCCGTGCGCTGGCTCATCGTCCAGAGGTCCACCGGATGGCTCGACGGCGGCGGCACGAAGGGAGGCGTCGCCCAGCCGCCCTCCGAGGCACGACAGACCGTAGCCGGCCAGCATCACCACGATGGACCAGGCCGCCAGTCGGGCTGCCAGGCGACGATGGTCACGCTCGGCCACGACGGCGTCATAAGCCAGCGAGCCGACCAGCAGCGGGATCGTCCAGCTCAGGAAGCCGAGCGGGCCGCCGTCGATGACGGGCGTCTTCCAGGCCCAGTCGAGGTAGAACTGCCGACGAGAGCCAGCAGGTGCAGTCCGGCGGAGCGCCAGCAGGTACAGCAGCCGAACGCCGGCCCCGGCGGCGATCACGGGCAGGACCCAGAGCGACGCCAGCGCGATGTGCACGAGCGCCTGGAACGAGCTCGCGGCGGAAGCGCCTGGCCAGATCACCTGGGTCGGTCCGAGGTCGCGCAGCTCAGCCCAGGTCTCGTAACTGGCCGTCGAGGTGGTAGAAGACGAATCCGAGCAGGATCAGCCCGGCGTTCCGTTGCAGCGCCGCGACGACCGCCGCCCAGCGACCCGACTTCCGACGCGGCGCAGGAACGTCAGGCGATAGGCGAACCCGACCGCGAAGAAGAACTGGGGCATGATCGTGTCGGCGTAGCTGCAATACGTGTTGTGGTGCTTGAGGATCGCCGGGACCGCCTGGTACCCGCCGAGGAAGTTGACCAGGAGCATGCCGGCGACGGTGTAGCCGCGGAACTGGTCGAGCGAGACGATGCGGCGGCTCGCCGGTTCGTCGGTCAACGTCATAGGCGGGGCCTCGGGGTTCGGTGGATGTTCCCGCGGGCGTCGCGGGCGGTGGGTCGGCGGCGTCGACCAGGGTCGGCACGACCGATCGCAGGTATCCGAGCGAGCTGGCGAGCCAGTCGAGGTCGCGCGTCTTCCCAGGGGATGGCCTCGATCGACTCGGGCCGGTCGAGGAGTCCCCTCAGCGTATCGACGCTCGCATCCGGCCGCGAGGCGCGACGACGGCGGCCAGGTCATGCGGCCGGAGGTCCGGGAAGAACCCCAGCCAGCGGCGGTCGTAGATCGGGAGGTCATACGATCCGCGGATGCAGCTCGATCGAGAGCGTCGAGCTCGGGACGTGCCCGCAGCAAGGCCGCGAGCATGTCGGGCATCGGCAGGATTCCCGAGCCGACCGGGCGAGCCTGCCAGCAAGAGCCCGCGGGGCGTGAAGGCCAGGACGGCGTCCTTGATATGCGTGGCCACCACGTACGGGGCCAGCCGATTCAGCCGCGTCGAGCGGGTCGTCCAGCCGCATCGCCAGGTTCCCGGTGTCGAGCGTGACGCCGGCGACCTCGTCATCGAGACGTTCGAGGAGCCCCAGCAGCTCGTCCACGGTCAGGTCGGCGTGCGTCTCGATGGCCAGCCGGATCGACAGATCCTTGAGCCTCGGAGTGAGCTCGTGGAGGACGGCGACCGTCGCGTCGACCTGCTCATCCCAGGGCATGTCGGTCCGGAACCGATCATGCCGGTCGCCCACGAAGACCCGCGCATGTCGGCAGCCCAGCACCGCGAGCGACTCGACATGAGCGACGATCTCTCCGGCCAGCTCCCCCGAAGCGACGGCCCGGCCCAGCTCGCGCGAGCGTCGAGACGGGTTGGGGCAGGGGAGCCCCGCCTCGAGATAGAGGCCCAGATCGTCGGCGAGGCCGACGGCAATCGACCAGGGCACGTTGGATCCATCGATCGGTCGATCGACGCCGGATCCAGGAACTGGACCCCATCCAGACCATGGGCCCGGGCGAATCGAAGCGCCGCCTCCGCCGGCAGGCCGCGATGGGCGATCGTGTAATGATCGAATCCGATCCTCGCGGCCATCGTGGCCTCCTTCGAGCATATCAGTCAACATCCATGAGCCCGGTACTCCGGGACGATCCCTCGCGACGAGGGCCGAGGGCCGACCTGGATGCGGCGGTTCACTCGGCAGTCTATTATAGCCTGCGAATGATCGTCGTCGGTTTCCGCTATCGCCCCACTCCCCGGAGCTGCAACGGACCCTCCGCCACGAGTTTGACAACGAACAGGGGACGGAGCAACGCCCCAGGGGTACCGTCCGTTCGGGATTGTCCCGCAGCGAGCCCCGTGTGCGACCCCGGTGGATCCATGCCCGCCAAGCGACTCTCGATTGGTCACAATCCGGGTTCCGGGAAAAAACCGGCGAAGGGTTGACGGGACTGGAAACAGGCCGTACTTTGACGAGCGATTCGAGCCCATCGAAGCCGAGCGGCTACCAGAAGAGGCACGATTTTCATCAGTCATAATCCGATTTGTCGGCTTCTTCACAGGGGTATTTCTGTCCGAAAATGAGGGTCGATTCCGTGCGGCAGGGAGGCATGACGCCACGGTTCGGCCTGAACGTAGCGAGTCGATCGGGAGACCGTCTTCCCGACCGAGTTTCTCGCATCATGGCCTTCCGGTCCGTGTTGGACCCGGCAAGGACGCCAGGTTCTGCGCGGACCGTGATGGGCCTAGAAAAGCTTTGGACGGCGCAGACTGCGATCGGAGGCTCGGGCTTCGGGTTCAGTTCTACCCGCAGGCCCGGGTGGGGGTTCGCCCTTCGTCCGGAAGGGCCCCCATTCCGAATGCGGCGGCGGGGTGGCGACCACGCCGACATAAGGCGTGGTCGCACCCATCTTCCCTCCGTACGGGCGGGCTCGCTCGATGCGGCGCACGGCCGCACGGCGCATGAGCGGCGAGTTATCGCCTGCCCTCGCGTGTCACGGCGCCTGGCAATATGCGTTCGTCCGCGACGGACCGACTGGCTGTCGTTTGCCAACGGCCCGCAGCATCATCGTCCAGCGGCGATCGAATCGCTGGAGTTGTCGATCAGATCAGAAGTCGGGACGAGTTCGGTAGGGAGCTTCGATCTGATCGCGCAGCATCTCGGCGTCGGGGACCGCGGTGCGGGAGATGTACGGATTCGGGGATGGCTGACTCGGGAGCTTTTCGGGTACCGGCTCCGGCGGCAGGGCACCCAGTCTTATGGCAATGCGCCGGACCACCGCACGAGACATCGGCTCGTCGCCGAACCACCCGACCCGGCAACTCAGTCGGGTGATCGGCGGCTGCGTTCGGAGAGTCACCACAATGCTGCGGCCGTCGGGCGCCGCCCTCGACCTGAGAGGCCGAGCCCTGGTGGCTTCGGCGAATCACGGGCAGATCCAACTCCTCCATCGCCTCGATGGCGGCGTTCCAGACCGCCGGCGTGGGATAGGCGAAGTCCTGCAAGACGCCGCCCGGTGACGTAACGCGAGGTCGGGGCCGGCGGATCATCCTCGGGCGGCGTGGGGGCCGGACATCGTCGAGCACCCGATCGGGAGGAAACCCAGGGGGAATATGACGAGGAGAGAGAACCTGCGCAACCACATTCCGGGGTACCCCTCCGTGGGCAGCTATATCGATCTCTCTCCGGCGCTTGCGGCCTCGGCGTCTCGAAGACAAGCGCGGCCGGAGGCTATCCGGCCTGGAGCGATCGGTCAAGCCGGAGCCGCGACCGAGCTCGCCGACGGCGCATGGGGCGGCGTCCCGCGTGCGCAGCGGCGTCAGAAGATTACGAGTTGTTTTCGGAAGAGACACGTCTATAATGCTAGGCTGGGAAAATCCGCCCCTTGCGTGGAGGGACGGCCTCGGTGTTTTACTCATAGGGATTCGCTGAAGAAGCTCCGCGGAGAGTCCGCGTCTCGCACCGATCCGAGGATTGGGTTGGTGTCGGCGCGATGCGACCCGGAGGCTGAGGCGTTGGACCATCGCCGGTCCTGGCCGGCGGCGGGATTGAAGCGAAATCGAACATGGTAGATCGTAATCTGCTCCGTGAATTCGACGTCAGCGAGGACGAGCTCACGGCCCTGGTACTGGGGGAGGACGGCTCGGACAGCCTCGACCAATTCCTCGGAGATGGCCAGAACTTCGAGATCGGCGGGATCGTCTCGGGCAAGGTGATCGAGGTCGTCGGCGACCAGGTCGTCGTCGACGTCGGCTACAAGTCCGAGGGGCTGGTCCCGCTCAACGAGTGGGAGGACGAGCCGCCCCCGCAGCCGGGCGACAGCGTCGAGGTCCTCCTCGAGGGCATGGAGGACGAGACCGGCGAGATCGTCCTGTCCCGCAAGAAGGCGCACCGGATGCGGCCTGGGAGATGGTGATCTCCCGGTACCACGAGGGCGACGTGGTCAAGGGGCAAGTCACCCGCAAGATCAAGGGCGGCCTGCTGGTCGACATCGGCGTCAACGTCTTCCTGCCCGCCAGCCAGGTCGACATCCGCCGCCCGTCCGACATCGCCGACTACATCGATCAAGAGATCGAGTGCATGATCCTCAAGATCGACGAGAGCCGGCGGAACATCGTCGTCAGCCGCCGCAAGCTCATCGAGATCACCCGCGAGCAGCAGAAGAAGCAGCTCCTCGAGGAGATCGCCGTCGGCCAGGTCCGCACCGGCACGGTCAAGAACATCGCCGACTTCGGCGCGTTCGTCGACCTCGGCGGCATCGACGGCCTGCTGCACATCACCGACATGAGCTGGGGCCGGATCAACCACCCCAGCGACATGGTCAAGATCGACGACCAGATCGAGGTGATGGTCCTCCACGTCGACAAGGACCGCGAGAAGATCGCCCTGGGCCTCAAGCAGAAGTCGCCAGCCCCTGGGAGAACGTCGCCAAGAAGTACCCGGTCGGCACCCGCGTCATGGGCGAAGTCGTCAACGTCATGAGCTACGGTGCCTTCGTCAAGCTCGAGGAGGGGATCGAGGGCCTGGTCCACATCTCCGAGATGAGCTGGACCAAGCGGATCAACCACCCCAGCGAGCTGGTCAACATCGGCGACAAGATCGAGGTCGTCGTCCTGGGCATCAACAGGGACAAGCAGGAAATCTCGCTGGGGATGAAGCAGACCCAGGCCAACCCCTGGGACCAGGTCGCCGGCAAGTATCCGCCGGGCACGATGATCGAGGGCACGGTCCGCAACCTCACCAACTACGGGGCGTTCATCGAGATCGAGGAGGGGATCGACGGCCTGCTCCACATCTCCGACATGAGCTGGACCCGCAAGATCGGCCACCCCAACGAGATGCTCGAGAAGGGCCAGCGGATCAGTTGCCAGGTCCTCAACGTCGACCAGGAGCGCAAGCGGATCGCGCTGGGCCTCAAGCAGCTCCGCGACGACCCCTGGGAGACCGACATCCCCGGCCGCTACGAGCCCGGCGACGTCGTCAAGGGCAAGGTCACCAAGCTCACCAACTTCGGCGTCTTCGTCGAGCTCGAGCCCGGCCTCGAGGGCCTGCTGCACATCTCCGAGCTGGCCGACCACAAGGTCGACAGCCCCGAGGAGGTCGTCAAGGTCGGCGACGAGATCGAGGTCAAGATCCTCCGGGTCGACCGCGGCGAGCGCAAGATCGGCCTGTCGCGCAAGAAGGCCCACTGGACCAGCCCCGACGGAGAACGCGAAGACGGCCAGGGCCCGGCAGAGTCCGCGGAAGCCCCCAAGGAGAAGGACACCAAGGAGCTCAAGGGCGGCCTTGGCGGTGGAGGGCCTCTATTCAGCATGGGGGGCACCGCCGCAACCGTGACCGAGACGGAGGCTGCGAGCGAGACCGAGTCCGCAAGCGAGGCCGAGACCGCAAGCGAGGCCGAGACCGCGAGCACGGGCGAGAGCGAGCCCGTGAACGAGGCCGGAAGCGAGACCGAGACCGTGAGCGAGGATCCGTCCTCCTGAGCCCCATACTCGCATTCTGCTGATCCGGTCCGGCGCTCGCCGACCGTCACGGAGCCGGTTCCGAGTCCCCTTCGAGGGAATTGGAACCGGCTCCGCTTGCATTCATGGCTAGCCTCCAAATCCTTCCTCCCTTTCCAATCTTGCCACCGGTACCCCTGCGTAAGAGTCATCTCCGACACGACACTCATATCGCTCAATTTACGCACAATCTCCAATAGCTCCTAGACTGCCAATTCACCTTAAGTTACCAAGATCTAGGGTCCGATAGATCGTGGTATCAAACCGACAGCGGCGAAGGGATCGAGGATCGACCGGGTCCGGGGGTGTTGGCCAGGTGCAGGGCCTCCGGATGGGCCGGGTACTCATCGGGGTGCGCTCAAGGCGAGCCGGAACCGCCAGTGTTGCGCAAGTGCGCATGAGGATCTCGGTAGGGTTGCCGAGACTTTGCCGAGGAGTCGCGCGGAGGAGGAGTCGTTGTCGCTGGCTGCTGCCGGCAACGCTCGGATGCGATTGCGCCCGCTGACATGAGAGTCGGGAGGGTGCAGGCAGCCGGCGAAACCCCGTGACGACGAAATCCTTCTCCATCGCCCTTGGATGACAACGGACCCAGTTACGACCGACGCAACGAGGATCTTCATGGCCCGTATTCGCCGACACCGCCGTGACACGGTGCAGAGCCCCCTGGAGACCTACCTCCGGGAGATCAACGAGATGGCCCTGCTGACCGCCGACGAGGAGAAGGAACTGGCTCACCGGATCGCCGAGGGCGACAAGATGGCGCGCGACCGGATGGTCCGGGCCAACCTCCGCCTGGTCGTCAACATCGCCCGGGGCTATATCGGCAAGGGACTGGCCCTCCAGGACCTGATCGAGGAAGGGAACCTCGGCCTGCTCCGGGCCGTCCAGGGCTTCGACCCCGCCGTCGGGACGCGGTTCAGCACCTATGCCAGCTACTGGATCAAGCAGTCGATCAAGCGGGCCCTGGTGAATACGGCCAAGCCGATCCGCATCCCGGCGTACATGGTCGAGCTGCTGTTCAAGTGGCGGCGGATGGCCTCCGACCTGCAAGAGACGCTCGGCCGGCCGGCCACCATCGAGGAGATCGCCAAGGCCCTCGAAGCTGCCCAAGAAGAAGCTGGCCATCGTCAAGAAGGCGATCAAGGTCTACAACCTCGTCCCCCAGACCGACCAGCCCGAGAACGGCTGGAGCCTGGGCGAGATGCTGATGGACGAGCGGACCCGGACGCCGGACGTCGTGATGGTCGAGGCCGACAATCTCCGGCTCGTCCTCGACCGACTCGACGAGATGGACAAGCGCGAGGCCACCGTCCTGCGGATGCGGTTCGGCCTGAACGACGTGCCGCCGAAGACCCTCAAGGAGATCGGCGAGTCGCTCGGGCTGACCCGGGAACGCGTCCGCCAGATCGAGAACGAGGCGCTCGGCAAGCTGTCCGCCTCCATGCAGGCGGACTAGAGCCTACAATTCTTTCGTAGTGTCCTGCCAGTCGGGTAGGTACCGGGCCTGACAAATGGACCGCGGCGCCATCGAGCATAGTCGGCGCCATGGAGCGCAGCCTGTAAGGGCTGCGCTCCATGGCGCCGACCGCGCTATACGGGCTGCACGAGTGTAGGACTTGGTCCAATCCTCGGAAGGGCGGATGCGAAGGTCGGTGAGATGGCCATCGCTGACCGCGGGAATCCGCCGCGCCATTGCTTCGCCGGACGCCGTGGAACGTGCCGGCTGGTGCGGAGCCGATGGTCAGATCGTCGAGGCCCATCCGCCGAGGGGACGGTGGTATCGCGGCGAGCGACGGCGCCAGGCGCATAGCAGGAGTCGATGGATCGGCCACGCCAGGACGGACGCCCCCGCCAGGATCAGGACGATGGTGGCGGGAAGCTCCCAGAAGGCGGACGTCGAGCGACGGTCAACGGCCAGCAGGTTTGTCCTGGGCTTCTCGCCCGAGAAGTCGCAGGAGAACGCGCCCTTGAATGTGCTATTCGCCTGAGGGACGATCCGCAGGTAGGCTTCTGCGCCGAAGGTACTGGCGAGCTGGCCGCTCTCGATCGTCATGTTGAGGCCGAAGATGTCCCGGGTTCCCGCCGAGGGGCAATCCTTATCGGCGATGCCGAAGGCGGTTGGAGTCCCGCGGAGGAGGACTCCATGGTAGATCCTGTCATTGATCGTCACCGTACCCCAGATCTCGAATCGATTGAGCGGGCTGGTCACGAGCCGGCCATTGCGGTCGAGTTTGAGCCTCAAGGACTGTCGCAGCGTCCCGTCCGCATTCGGTTGCAAGGGGATGAGGTCGCGACCCGAGGGACCCAGGGACATCAGGTGGGGCGCGTTGGAGAGCGTGAACGTCCCTGTCTGGGTCGATGGATCGAAGACGTAGGTCTGCGAGCCGCCGATGTCGCCGGCGATATCGGGGAACGACCGCCCGGGCGTGGCCCGGATCAGGTCGGCGCAGGCGGATTGCTGGAAGGCCGCGAAGAGGGCCGCGATCGAGAAGAAGCCGATCCTTGCAAGAATACGCATCCGATGCATGGCCACGCCCTCCGCCGGGCGATTCGATCCTGGACCCGCGCCGGCGCTCGGCACCGTCGAGACGCTCGCGGCGAAGACCGCGATGCGCCGGCGGAAGGGCCGGCCGAATGGGTCGGAGACTCGGAACGAATCGCAACCGGGTCATCACCCGGAGGCCGTGCGCGGCGGATCTGGGGCTGTCGTCGAGGTGTAGATCGGAGGGGTGGGGCCCGGTGCAGTGACCGCGTGCGGCGACCTCCCGTTTTCCTGGACTCTCGAAGCCGTTTCAGCGAACGGGCGGAATCTATCGCCGTTCGATCAACCTGTCAACCCGACAATCGGCGACCATCGCTCCGTCGCTCCGCCCGGATTACCGTCGCCGGGGGAGGCTCCTCAATGGCGAGGATCCATCGGCAGTCGGTCGCTGCCCGGTCCGCGATCTGCCACGACCCCACGACCCTCGGCGCGTGCAAGAATCGGCTACTCGCGGTATTGTTGGTGACGGGTGCGCTGGGTAGGTGGCTCGTCATGGTCGCCGGTTGCGGGCAATTGCAGGGGCACGAGACGGGGCATGGCCCATGATCACCAGGGACGCGCGACGCCTGCGGATCGGCGTTCTCGGCTGCGGGCCGATCGCGCAGGTCGCTCACCTGGAAGCATGCCGCAAGGCCCGGAACGCCGAGCTGTATGCGATCTGCGACGTCGCCGATGAGCTGCGGAGCGCATGGCGGCGGTGCACCAGCCGACGACCACATATCGAGATTATGATGCGATGCTCGCCGACCCCTGTGTCGAGGCGGTCATCGTCGCGATCGCCGACGAGTTCCACGTGCCGATGACCCTTCGGGCTCTCGAGGCGGGCAAGCACATCCTGGTCGAGAAGCCGCTCGGGACGACGGTCGAGGCTTGCCGCGAGCTCCGTGACCGCGCGGCCGGGACGGGGCTGGTCGTCCAGGTTGGGAACAACCGCCGATTCGACCCGGGCGTCGAATTCGCATGCAAGTTCCTTCGCGAGGAGCTCGGCGAGCGCATGGCGCTCGGGCCTGGTACCACGACTCGGTATTTCGCTACACGATGACCGACAACCTCCAGCCCATCCCCCTGGCGAGCGAACGCGCCCTGCGTCCCGGGGGCGATCCTAAGGCGGATCGCCGCCGCTATTTCCTGCTGACGCACGGCAGCCACCTGGTCGACATGGCCAGGCTGTTCGGAGGGCCGATCGCGGGCGTGAGTGCCCGGCTGTCCGAGCGTTTCGGCTCGTACTGCTGGTTTGCCTCGCTGGATCATGAGGACGGGACGCTCGGTCACATCGAGTTGCAGATCCCGGTTCGCGGCGACTTTCAGGAGGGCTTTCAGGTCCACGGCGAGCACGGCAGCATCAGCGGGCGGCTCCACCTGCCGTGGTTCCACAAGGCCGGCGAGGTTGAATGTTTCTCGTCGCGCGATCGTCAGTACCGCCGGGTGCTCGGCGAGGACGCCCACACCTACAAGCGACAGATCGAGTCGTTCGCGGCTACGATACTGGACAGTGAATCGCAGAGCGGGGCGAACCTCGACGACGGTCTGGCTGCCATGCAGGCGATGGTCGCGATCGCCCGATCGGTGCAGAGTGGCAAGCCCGTCCGCCTGGCGGACGCGAGCGGAGGCGTCTGATGCATCTGGGGATTCTCGCCAGGACCTTCCCGCGCCCGAGCTTCGAGCAAACTCTCGACGCGATCACCGAGCGCGGGCTGACCCACGTCCAGTTCAACATGTCGTGCACCGGACAGCCGACGTTGCCCGAGCGGATGGACGAGCACCAATGCGTCTGGATCGCCCGCTCGTTCCGCGAGCGCGGGCTGACGATGGCCGCGATCTCGGGGACCTTCAACCTGTGCGATCCCGAGCCGACCCGGCTGGCGGAAAACCTGCGGAGGCTCGAATCACTGGCCGCCGCCTGCCGCTGGCTCGACACGCGGATTATCACGATTTGCACCGGGACGCGCGACCCGGACGACATGTGGAAATGGCATCCCGAGAACGTCCGGCGATCGGCCTGGGATTCGCTTGTGGGGTCGGTGCGCGACGCGGTCCGGATCGCCGACCGGAACGAGGTGATCCTCGCCTTCGAGCCCGAGCGGAATAACGTGGTGAACTCGGTCGCGAGGGCCCGGATGCTGTTGGACGCAATCGCCTCGCCCTGGCTCAAGGTTGTCATCGATCCGGCCAACCTCCTGCGCGACGGGGAGCACGACCGATTCGAGGAGACGCTGGATGAGGCGTTCGACTGGCTCGGCCCCGACATCGTCCTGGCGCATGCCAAGGAGCCTGTGAGGGACTATGCCGACGATGAGATGATCGCCTTCTCGGAATGCCAGAAGCGGAACCCCTTCAGCTTACTGCTCCGACCGCTGCTCGCAGCAGGGCTGATGGAACTCATGAGTTCGGGCCAGACCGTGGAGGACAAGATCCGCGGGCTGGAAGAATTGCAGGCCGCACCCATCTCTCGCCGCCTATTCGAGAACGAGTGGTTCTTCAATCGATACATTCACCGCCTGACGGCCCTCGGCTACGATGGGGCTCTCCTGATGCACGGGATGGAGGAATCTCAGGTCGGGCGGATACGAAATCTTTTATCGCACATGCTGAATTCCGTCCGTTGAGGTGATGACCATGGAGACCGCACGAATCGCCAAGATCCTCGATGAGATGGGGACGATGCTCGAGATCAACGGGGAGAACCCGTTCCGGTGTCGGGCCTACCACACGGCTGCGCAGTCGCTGATGAACCTTCCCGACGAGCTGGCCGAGATGATCGCCGACGGCCGGCTCAAGGAGGTCCCGGGGATCGGCGACACCATGTACGCGCAAGATCGTCCAGCTCGCCACGACGGGCCACCTGCCCGCCTATGATGACCTTCGGAAGCACACCCCGCCCGGGCTGGTCGCGCTCCTGCGCGTACCGGGGCTGGGGCCGAAGAAGATCAAGACCCTGCACGAGGAGCTGAAAATCGAGACGCTCGCCGACCTGCGCACGGCGGCCGAGTCGCGGAAGATCGCCGGGCTGAAGGGATTCGGCGAGAAGACCGAGGCCAAGATCATCGAGGGCATCGCCTTCATCGAGAAATCGGGCGATCGGATCCTCCAGAGCCACGCGCTGCGGCTGGTGACGCCGATCATCGAGGCGGTGCGGGATCACAAGAAGGTCATCCGCGCCGAGTATTGCGGCAGCCTTCGTCGTCGCGCGGAGACGATCGGCGACCTCGACATCCTGTTCAGCGCCAAGCAGCCGGAGGACGTCATCAATGCCTTCGTCAAGCTGCCGCAGGTGGCCACGGTGCTGGCACACGGACCCACCAAGGCAAGCGTCCGGCTGGCCGACGGTGTGCAATGCGACCTGCGAGGCGTCGAGGACGCCCAGTTCGCCTTCGCCCTCCACTATTTCACCGGCTCGAAGGCCCACAACATCGCGATGCGGAAGCGTGCGCTCGCGCGCGGGCTCTCGCTGAACGAGTACGCGCTGGCGGGCGACGGCCGCTCGATTGCATGCCGGACCGAGGAGGAGCTCTTCGAGGCGCTCGGGCTCGCGTATATCCCTCCCGAGCTGCGCGAGGACGCCGGCGAGATCGAGGCGGCCGAGGCCCGTCGCCTCCCCAACCTGATCGAGGTGGACGATCTGAAGGGTACGTTCCACTGCCATTCCGACTGGAGCGACGGCTCGGCCACGCTGGCCGAGATGGCGCAGGCGGCACGCGATCGCGGCCTCCAGTACCTGGGGATCGCCGATCACTCGCGCTCGGCCGGGTACGCCGGCGGCCTGAGCATCGAGCGGGTCCGCGCGCAGTGGACCGAGATCGATGCACTCAACGCCTCGTTCGGCTCGGGATTCCGCCTGTTCAAGGGGACCGAGTGCGACATCCTGCCCGACGGCTCGCTCGACTACCCCGACGACCTGCTCGACGGCTTCGACTACGTGGTGGCGAGCGTCCATTCCAGTTTCGGACTCTCGCGCGAGGATATGACCGCGCGTCTGGTCCGTGCCGCCTCGAACCCGCGGGTCACGATGATCGGCCATCCGACCGGGCGGCTGCTGCTGGCACGCGACGGCTATGCCGTGGATCTGGACGCGGTCATCGATGCGGCCGCCAAGAGCGGGGCCATGATCGAGATCAACGCCAATCCCCACCGGCTGGACCTGGACGCCTCGCACTGCCGGCGTGCGCGGGACAGGGGCGTCCTGATCCCGATCAATCCCGACGCCCACGCCGCCGGGCGGACTCGATGACCTGTCCTACGGGATCGGCGTCGCACGCCGAGGCTGGCTCGAGAAGGACAATGTCTGGAATACCCTTCCGCTCAAGACCATGATACGTCGCATGGAGCAGCGTCGCCCGCAAGAGTGAGTCGTGGCGGGGTGCGAGGGGGCTCGCCGGTCGTCGAGCCCTTGCGGGGGGTGGGCGCAGAACCTATAATGAATTTGAGAAGAAGAGGGATGAGTGCGTGGATCGCAACCCTGCCGCGAGAGCGGACCAGGGATACTCTCGCCCGCCCGACATGATGAAAGGGCGGAGGAAGCCGGTTCGGCTCGGCGGCGGCCGGCCCGTTGGTTTCCCGCAGGACTCGAAGCCGCGGCATGGATGTTGTAGCTCCCCACTGGAGCGAATCACGTTCGAGCGGATGGGTCTCATCGATCATTTTCAGGGTATATAGACATGGCCCCAGCCAAGCCGATCGCGGAGAAGAAGAAGCGTTACTTCACCGTGGAAGAGGCGAACAAGGCACTGCCGCTGGTGAGGATGATCCTCGGCGACATTGTCAGCCAGTACCGCGTGGTGGAGGAACTCCAGCAGCGGCTCGCGGAGGTCCCCAAGGAAAGGCGTCGCTCTCCGGGTGACCCCTACTCGGAAGAGCTGGCGCAGAGCCAGGCCGAGTTCGAGGCCGAGGAGGCCAAGCTGCGGTCCTACATCGACGAACTGAGGCGCCTCGGGGTCGAGTTCAAGGGACCGGACGGGCTCTGCGACTTCTACAGCATGATGGATGGCCGTGAGGTTTTCCTATGCTGGCGACTCGGCGAGCCCGAGGTCCAGTTCTGGCACGATCTCGATGGGGGATTCGCGGGCGCAAGCCCTTGCCGTCGCGGAAGGGCGCGGCACCGGCCGGCCACCGGAATTGAGGCGACAACGACCGGCTCCATCGCTGTCGGGCACTTCTTGCATGGAGGAGGTTTGTCGCGACGCGGCCCGTCTGATCTAATCACAGGACCCAGCCGTCGGCAACGCCCGGCGCGCTGGGTCTTTGTGCAGTCAGGGCAGGCGTGACCGAGCGAGGGACCAAGAGCATGCGACGCGTGGTGACGATCGACGGACCGGCTGGGGCCGGGAAGAGCACGGTCGCCCGCCGGCTGGCGGATCGACTGGGCTGGCGGTTCCTCGATACGGGCGCCATGTACCGCGCGGTCACGCTCGCGGCGCTGCGATCTGGCATCGACATGACGGACGAATCCTTGCTGGGGGCCCTGGTTTCATCCCTCCGGGTGGAGCTGCCGCCCGGTGGGGTCTGCCTGGATGACCGAGACGTGAGCGACGAGATCCGGACCGTCGAGGTCACCGAAGCGTCGGGGCCGATCGCCGACAGTCCCTCGGTGCGCCGACGATTGATGGAATGGCAGCGGGCGTTCGCGGCTGAGCAGGACGTGGTGACCGAGGGGCGCGACCAGGGAACGCTCGTGTTCCCCGACGCTTTTCGGAAGTATTACCTCCTCGCCACCGAGGAGGAGCGCGCCCGGCGTCGGCTGGCCGATTATCGCGCCCGCGGACAGTACGCGGGGATGAGCCTCGAAACGGTGCTGCACGGCATCCGCCAGCGTGACGCGCGGGATGCCGCCAGGGCGATCGCCCCGATGAAACCGGCGGACGACGCGGTCCTGGTCAACTCGACCGGGTACGGCATCGAGGAAGTGGTCTCGTTCCTGGCCGAGGACGTGCGACGGGCTGAGGCAGCGGCGATCCGGTCGGCCGTCGGCGCGGCGGAGGTCACGAGGTGAGCGCATCGGACCTGGACAGCGAGACGAAACCGGATCCGGCCCCCCCGGCCGCCACTCGCCGCCGCAGGGCAGCGGCGGCCGGCGGCACGGTTGGCGAGGGCGGCCACGACCGGTCGCCGATGATGGAAGCATGGTACACAGCCGTCCGCTACATGGCCGGAATCCTGGCGACGGTCCTGCTGGGCTGGCGAGCCACCGGGCATCGATCGGTTCCCCGGACGGGCGGCGTCATCCTGGTCTCGAACCACCTCAGCTACATCGACGTGTTCTTCCTGGGAATCCCGCTGCGCCGGTCGTTGAACTACGTGGCTCGATCGACCCTGTTCGTACCCGTGCTGGGTTTCCTGATGCGGTCCGTGGGTGCCTTTCCGATCCAGCGCGAGGGGATGGGTGCATCGGGCATGAAGGAGACACTGAAGCGGCTGCGTTCCGGCGGGATCGTCACCCTGTTTCCGGAGGGCACGCGCAGCGTCGACGGCAACCTGGGGCCGCTGAAGTCGGGGATCGCCGTGCTGGTCGCCCGTGCGGGTGTGCCGGTCGTTCCCGTCGGCATGGCGGGCACCTTCGAGGTCTGGCCGAGGTCGCGGCCGATCCCGGTGCCGCATCCCGTCAGCGTCCACTTCGGGAGGGCCATCTACCCCGAGGAGCTCGATGGCATGGAGACTGACGCCATCACGACGATGATCGCCGAGCGCATGAACGAGTGCCGCGAGATCGCCCTGCGCGGCCTCGAGCGGGACCTCGTATGTTCTTGACGCGCCGGCCAGGTCGCGGGCTGGCAGGGATACGGGTTGTGCGCCACCGGACGGTTTCCTGGGGACGATCGGTTGCTAGGTATCGAGGGTTCACCGATGCGCGACAGACAAACAGACCTGACCGAGGAGAAGATCAGCCGCCGCAGCATGCTGGCCGCGGGGACCGGGATTGTGGCGGGGGTGTCCGCGGCGGCGCGTGATAATCCGCTCGCGGCGGCGGCGCCGCCGGCGCGGTCGTCGTCCCCGGGCGGTGGCAAGTTCATCCTGGGGCTGAATACCAGCACACTGATGGGGCACAAGCTGTCGCTGGTCGAGGAGATCGAGATCGCCGCGAAGGCCGGTTATCGCGGCCTGGAGCCCTGGGTCTCGGAGCTGGAGAAGCACGCAGCGTCGGGCAAGTCGCTGGAGGACGTGGGCAAGCAGCTCCGGGACGCCGGGATCTCGGTCGAGAGCTCGATCGGCTTCTTCGAGTGGATCGTCGACGACGAGGGGAAGCGGCGCAAGGCGCTCGAGGTCGCCCGGAAGAGCATGGAGCTGGTGCGGAGGATCGGCGGGAAGCGGCTGGCGGCCCCGCCGGTGGGTGCGACGAACGCGGCGATGCCGGACCTGCTCCGCGTGGCGGAGCGGTATCGTGCGCTCCTGGAGATCGGTGACGGGATGGGGGTCGTCCCCGAGGTCGAGGTCTGGGGGTTCTCGAAGACCCTGGGCCGGCTGGGCGAGGCCGCCATGGTGGCGATCGAGGCCCACCATCCGTCGGCCTGCATCCTGCCCGATGTTTATCACCTGCATCGCGGTGGATCGGACCTCGATGGCGTCAAGCTGCTCTCGCCCCGCTCGATCCATGCGTTTCATTTCAATGACTATCCGGCGAGCCCGGCCGCGAGCAATTGACCGACGAGCATCGCGTTTACCCGGGTGACGGCATCGCACCACTGAAGAGGCTGATCCGCGACCTGGCCGAGGGCGGATTCGAGGTCATGCTCTCGTTGGAGCTGTTCAACCGTCAATACTGGAAGATGGACCCGCTCACGGTCGCGCGGACGGGTTTCGAGAAGATGGAGGCGCTGGTGCGATCGTCGCGGGGCGTATGAGCAACAAGAGGCCGCTGACCGGGCGGAAAATACGAAGGGCGGCCTATCCGAGGGCCGCCCTTCGTGCGTTGGTGGACCACCTATGAAATCGCCCGCCCGGGCCCCTCGCGAGGATCGGGCGGACGTGGAAGTCGTTGCGGCTCACTTCTTCTTCTTGTCGGCGGTGGTGAAGAAGAAGTGGACGCTCGTCGTGGCCTTCGGATGCACCGTCGCCGGCTTGACGGTGTGCTTGACGACGGGCTTGTGGGTCGCGGCGTGGTTCACGTGCTTGACGACGGGCTTGTGAGCCGGGGCGTGAGTCACGTGCTTGGTCGCGGGATGCTTGGGCTTCGCCACGTGCTTGTGAGTGACCTTCACAGGCTTGTGCTTGACCTTCGAGTGCCCCTTGGCCGATGTCGGCGCCGCGGCGGGTGGGGGAGTGAGCGGCAACGAGGTCACGGTGGTTGGGGGCGCCGTCGGGCTGGTGGGCGTCGAAGGCGGGGTCGAGACCGGCGTGGGGGTCGAGACCTTGATCGGATAGGGCGTCGGATTGGGCTGCGGCTTCGGCGTGCCGAGCTGCAGGACGACCGAGTCCTGATAGCCGAGGTTGGATTGCCCGTTCATCCCCTGGAACATCCCAGGAGCCAGCGAGACATTGAGCGTTCCGGGGAGCGAAAGCGGGCTGGAAAGGTTGAATCGGACCGTATGAGCATCGACCCAGGTCAGGCTGGTGGCCTGGATCGGCGACGCGGCGTTGTCGGCCGAGCCCGAGAGGAGCAGGTCGGTGGCCTTGAGCGTGCTGGGGTTGACGTTGCCCGAGAAGGTCAGGGTGACCGACGTCGGCGAGGTGGCGGTGACCAGTGTGCCGCCGGCAGCCTGGTAGGCCCCGCCGACGGGGACCAGCGAGGTGGTGACGACCCGGAAGGCCCCGCCCACCGTATTGCCGCCGGTGCCGTCGAATTCGAAGGCACCGATGTCGCGGGGGCCGTCGTTCGGCAGGCCCCAGCCGTCGCCGAGATTGACCTGCGAGTTGCCCAAGATGTCGGTCGCGATGGCCGTGGGCTCGTAGGCGTTGTCGATGGCCGCCGAGCTCGCCGTGAGGTCGAAGTTGGAGCTGACGAACAGGTTCGCCGGGCCGTCCGCCCCGGGGCGGGGATCGATCGGGAAGACGAAGGCCGGCCTCCCGACGAAGTTGCCCTGCGAGTCCGGCAAGACGTTGTTGAGGGCCGTGGCGCTGAAGCCATTGCCCAGGTTGTTGGTGGCGCTGGGGTCGGACGTGAAGCTGTCGCTCGGGCCATCCCCCTGGAACAGGTTGTTCCGGAGGTTCACCATATTGGGATTCGCGGACTCGATCGCATAGCCGTTGCGGGCACTCGTCTGGTCGTGGTTCTCCCAGAAGATGTTGCTGGCGATGTAGGCCTGGAGCGGCGTGGACGCCGTGTTCTGGAGGTAGATGCCGATCGTGTTGAATGCGAAGTCGTCGTTGATGACCGAGACGGGTGCGGTCGTCGCGGGCGTGGAACCGGCGTCGTTGATCAGGATGCCGTCCACGTTGCCGACGATCATGTCGTCGGAGATCTGCGGCGTCAGTGAGCTGGTGCCGGAGGTCGTAACCAGGATGCCGACGCCCGAGTCAACGATATAGTCCTTGTCGATGACGACGCTGGAGTTGCCGACTCCGATCGCCTGCGAGCTGGGGTTGATGGTCCCGAGGGCCGGGTCGCCCGCCAGCGGGCTGGCGATGGTGAAGCCGGCGATCTCGGTCGGCAGCGCGGCGTAGCTCTGGAGACCCGACGCGGTGACGGTGACGTTGGTGGTACCCGAGGTCACCGCCGGTGCGCGGATGATGGTCGAGAGCGGGTCGCCGGTGCTGGTCGAGAAGACCGTCGTGTCGGTGCTCGAGGCGCTGGCCGAGAGCAGCCGGACGAACTGCTTGAGCGTGACGTTTTCGGTATAGACACCGGGCAGCACGGCCACGACGTCGCCCGCCGTGGCGGCCGTCATCGCGGCGGCGATGGTCGGGTAGGGATTCTCCCGCGTTCCCGCGGCGTCGCTGCTGTTGCTGACGTACGGACGCGCCACCGACGAACAGCGTGTGCTGCAAGGAGGGGATCGAGATCGCGAACTGCTCGGTGACCGGGCTCGCGAGGTCGTTGCCGGCGATGTCGCGGACGGCGTCGGCCCCGGTGTTGAGCAGGGTCACCGAATAGAGGTTGTTGGTGAGGGTCCCCTCGGTGGAGAAGGTGATCGACTCGGCCCCCTTGCCGCCGGTCCCCTTGTCGAGGTAGGTGACCGAGATGGTGCTGGGGTTGATCGGGATCGTGACGTCGTCGCCCGTGCCGAGGACGCCGTCGGGCCCGGCGGCGACCACCTGGATCGATGCGGCCGTGAAGTGGGTCAGGTCGATGTTCTTGCTGGTGACGATGCTGAACTGGATCTGCCCGTTGGTGAGCGAGGTCAGCACCTGGCCGGCGTTCGGCCCGGTGATCTGGGCGGTCGGAGCCGTCTGATCCACCACGAACGGCAGCCTGGCGTTGGGGTCGGTCGAGCCGGAGCGGTTGCCGCTCTGGTCCTGGGCGACGGCCTGGGCGACGTAATAGCCGCTGTCCGTGCCCGGCAGGGGAGAGAGTATGCCGCTGGAGCCAACGTTGTAGATCGGGTAGAGGTCGGGCAGGGGCGACGACGTGGTGACGAGGCCGGAATTCGCTCCGTCCACGCCGATGGTCACCGAGAAATTGCCGTTGGTGTCGGTGAGTCCGGTGCCGGCGTTGGGCCGGATGTACTGTGCGTACTTGCTCAGGCTCGCCGGGAGCTGGCTGGGATCGAAGAAGGTCTCGATCGTCCCGTTGACGTTCAGTGCGATGCCGACGTTCACGATCGCGGTCTGGCCGGCCAGGGGGACCAGCAGGGTGTTGGGCTCGCTGATCGTGCCGGTGAAGGTCGGGGTGCCCGAGGTCGTGATGTCGTCGCCGACGATGT
Organism: uncultured Planctomycetota bacterium; assembly: GCA_963771445.1. Taxonomy (GTDB): domain Bacteria; phylum Planctomycetota; class Planctomycetia; order Isosphaerales; family Isosphaeraceae; genus JAKAUH01. The sequence continues at coordinate 2,102,548 of CAVYTQ010000014.1, forward strand.
TGGTGTCGCTCGAGGCCGACATCGCCAGCGAGCCGGCGAGGATCGAGGGCGGCGTGGTGTTGATGATGAAGGTGTCGTAGAAGTTGCCGCCGGGGTAGCCGTTGCCCGAGGGCAGCGCCGTCTGGACGCCGCTGCTGGGGTCGTCGTTGTTGGTGACGTCCTCGCCGTCCAGGGCGATTTCCTGGGTGTTGGCGATGACGGGGGCACCGCTGCCGAACAGGATCAGGCGATACTCGTCGGAGGGCAGGTTCAGGCCGGCCGATCCCAGGTTGATCACCATGGTGTCGGTGGCGCTCTGGTACGAGATCTTGCCGGCGAGGCTGATGAACTGCTGGCTCGTGCCGGGCACGACGCCGAGCTCCTCGAGCTGGACGGTGCTGTTGTTGAGCGTCGAGGGGTCGATCGGCTCGCTGAACGTGACGTTGATCGTCAGCGGGGTGCTATTGCTGCCCGCCCTGCCGCCGACCGTGTAGAACGGCACGGTCGTCGAGGCCGAGGTCGAGGCGGTGGTGCTGGTCTCGGTCGCCGTGACCGCGGTAACCTGGGGCGGGTGCAGGTTGACGTACTGGTAGGCACCGATGTCGATGAACGGGTTGCTGCCATATCCGACGCCGGGGACATTCGGGTCGGGGACGCGGATGTAGCCGAGGATATCGCGGACGCCGTTATACGGCTGGTAGTTGTAGGTTTCCGAGTTTGAAGAGGGTCCGGAGTAGCTGCCGGCAGTGCCGGGCAGCACGGGCTGCCACTGGTCGGGGTAGCCGAAGAGGCCGGAGCCCGGCAGCGTGACGATCTGCCGCGGGTCGAAGCCTTCGTCGTTCTGGCCGAAGAAGAAACCGAAGCCGAACTCGCCGAAGGGATCGGACTTGCCGGGAACCTCGCCAGTGGGGAGGAGCTGGGAATTGGTCCGGGTGCCGATGACCTGCCCGTTGGCCAACGTCAGGTTCGTCCCGGTGTAGATGGCGTTCCCGCTGGCGAGCGGCCCGATCTCGCTGCGGCCCGCGTCGATCGCAACCGAGGTCGGCTGGAGCTCGAAGTTCTGCGCGGTGGCGGCGAGGCCGGGCCCGAATGGTCCGACGAACTGGGGGTCGCCGTAGATCGGGTTCTCGTTCCCCTCGAAATCGGCGTCGTTCGTCGTGGAGACGATGTTCGTCCCGTTCTGGTTGAACAGGTTGTACTGGAGCTGGCTGAAGGCACTCTGGCTCGCGCTGCCGATCGTCGGGCCATCGAGGTCCACCGCATCCTGACTGGAGCCGTCAAAGATGTTGTTCATCGCCAACACCTCGACGGAGGACAGGGAATTGTCGGGGCTCGCGACGTGGGCGGGGGACTGCGTCTGGACGGCGTTGGTGTCGTTGTAGAAGGTGTTGTTCAGGAGGATGGCCTGGTACACACTCGTGCCGGTCGTGTCCGCACCGGTGGTCGAGTTGATGTGGACGCCCTGGTTCGAGTTCGAGATGGTGTTGTTGTACATGTACAAGTACACCGGCTCGCCGACCAGGCTGGAACGGGTGGCCGGTGTGGGCGTGGTCAGCACCGTGCCGTTGGCGCCGGTCCAGTCGAAATCGATGGCGTTGGCGACACCGGGATGGACGAAGACGGCGGCGCTGGAGAAGTCGGCCAGGTTCGAGTCGGAGATCGTGAACGACATCGCCCCGTTGAGCTGGTTGACCGGATCGAGGTATCCGGTGAGCTGGTCGTACCAGTCGGTCGCGGCGAGGCTGGGCGCACCAGCCGTGCCGGAGATGTCGTTGATGGTGTTGACGATCCCGCCGCCCGCGACGTCGATGCGGTTCATGTAGCTAATGTCGGCGTTGCTGATGACGCTGCCGTCGAACGGGTCGGTCGGATCATACTCGGTCATCGAGTTGCCGCCGATCATGATCTGTCCGCCGTCGCCGGCCGCGGGGGTGGTCAGCACGGCCCCCGGACTGATGAACTGCGTGTAGACCGGGATGCTCTCGGCGATGTTGTACATCGCGGTGCCGCGGACCGTGGTACCGACGGTGCCATCGCGGAGCGAGGTCATGATGACCGGCACCTGCTGCTGGCCGGTGGTCTGGTTGCCCGGGATGCCGAGGATGCGGATCTCGGAGTAGGCACCCGGGTCGATGAGCGCGTCGGGCACGCCGGGGTCTTGCCCGTTGTCCACGCCGGCCACGAACCCGGCTCCGGCGGACTGGCCGAGGGCAAGGCTGGAGCCCGGGGTCGCCAGCGAGGTGCCGTCCAGCGGGGCCACATCGTTGAGCATCTTGACGATGACCGACTGGCCGGGGCTGGGGATCTTCGAGCCGTCGGCAAGCTCGGTGCCCGGCAGAGCAGCCTGGATCGTCAGGGTGACGGTCGGGCTGGGCTCGGCGCTCCAGGTCGTGGTGTTGGGCTTGGGCAGCGTGTTGCGGTTGAAGCCGAACTCCGGCTCGGGGCCGAGGACGACCGTGCCCTCCAGGACGTACGTCAGGTCGGTGGAGTCCCAAACGGCGCTGACATCCTGGTTGACGTAGCCGCTGGGGCCGGGCTGTTCGATCGGGCCGATGTAGCTCCAGCCGGTGGAGGCGTTGTCTTCGTAGAACCGATTCGTCACGACCGAGAGGCCGTCGATCCCGTTGCCCGTCATCACGTTGCCGCGGAAGAACGGGTGGCCGGATGCCAGCGGCGTGAGCGGGTTGCCCGCGAGCAGGCCGTCGGGCTCGATCTGCATGGCCGCGTCGAAGTTGTTGAGGAAAGTGTTGTTTGTGATGTAGGCATGAGTGCCGTTGGCCGAACTCCAGTCGTCCGGCAGCGGGAACGTGGAAGCCGTGACGCCGGAGAGGAACGCCAGGACGGACTGCGAGTCGATGGTGAATCCCTGGGTGTTGAGCTCGCCGCCGCCGAACTGGAACGTGGCCGCGTTGATCACGACGTCGGCGCCGGTGAGGATACCGACGCTGCCCCACATACCACGCGTGAGGACCGGCGTCGACTTCTCACCCGTGACGTTGATCGCCGGGACGAACGGGGTGGAAGCCTTGTCGTCCTGGAGGCTGGTGAAGAGCACCGTGGGATCGGTCGCGGACTCGGCGACGAACCCGGGCGAGTTGGGGTTGTAGCCGCTGTTCTGGTCGAAGCCGTTGATGTAGGAGCGCGAGCCGACGTTGAGGCTGGCCTGGGGGCTGACGACGTCGAGCCCCGAACCCTTGTCGAACTTGAGCAGCGAGCCGGGCTGGATGTAGAGCCGGTCGCCGAACTCGGCGGTGTCACCGCCGGTGTTCTCGAGCAGTTGCTGGCCGACGAAGATCTGCGCGGTGACCACGACGGGCAGCGGGATGGCCATCGTGTAGTTGACTTTGCCACCCAACGTCGAAGGGTTGTTGGGGTAGCTGATCGCGTTGGTCGGCTCGACCAGGCCGTTGGTCTCGGCGAAGAGGTAGAAGGCGTTCAGGTTGTCATTGAGGACGGTGTCGTTGCGGACGAGCGGCCCGCGTGCGGTGTCGTCCTCGCGGAGCGAGTTGAAGTCGGCGCCGATGGCGCCCTCAGTGCCGCCGGTGCCGCCGATGTTGGTGATCGAGGAGTTGACGATGGTCGGGCGCGAATTGTACAGGGTGATGCCGCTGTAGAAGTTGCTGGAGCCGACCGGCACCGGGCCGCCGCCGTAGCGGACGACTGAGTTGTTGATGATCGACATGGCGTCCTGGGCGCCGGAGACGGCCGCGCCGCCATTGGGGCCGATCAGGGTGCCGTTGACCGGGAAGTTCGTGAGCTGCTGGGACAAGATGGAGTCATTGTAGTTGCGGAAGACAAGGCCGCCCCAGTCGCCGGCGTGGGGATTCGTATCGGGGTTGCCGTTGGTCGGCCCGCCCACGCTGGCGTCGTTGTAGCTGGTGAAGTAGACCGGGTTCGATGTCGTGCCCTGGGACTGGAAGGCGCTGCCCTGGTTCTGCACGAACAGCGACGCGCCCTGCATCTTCAGCGCCGAGCCGGCCTGCATGACCAGCATCGAGTTGTAGGGAACCGAGGCGCTACCGCCCGAGCCGGTGGAGTTGCCTGCCGGGTTGACCAACGAGAAGCTCGCCGTGCTCACCTGCCCGGAGAGGGGATTGCGGGAGGGAAGGCCGGGCTCGGCGACGACGATGACGGGGCCGTTGGCCGAGAGGGCCGCGGCGGCGGCGAAGGCGGACTGCTCGTACTTGCCGTCTCCGCTGTAGTCGAACGAGGCGTTGAAGTTGCCGGGCTGGAAGAAGGCCGGGTTGTTCAGCCCGCCCCAGTAGGGATTCGCCGAATTCGTGGCCGAGGCCAGGGACGAGCTGGGGTTGCCCTCGGGCGCCAGGACCGGGAAGGGTGAGGCCATGGTGCCGGTGGAGAGGCCGGCGTTATTGGGCAGGAGCGGGTTCTCGACGTAATCGGGGCGGGCGAATACGACGTTACCGTACGGTACGACCGTGAAGCCGGTCAGGAACGCGCCGCCGCCGACGCCGTCGCCGCTCGTGTCGTTCATGCGGATCGAGCCGTCGCTGAGCTCGTCCTGGTACTCGGGCAGCGAGACAGTGGTGGGGGTGCCGGGGAAATCGGGGCTGATCTGCGCCGTCGGCGTGCCGAGGAACTCGCCATCGAGCTGGTGGCCGTAGATGTCGAAGATGCGGGTGTCTGTCCCGTCGGGCTCGATGGCGTTGGGGGCGTAGACCCGGTAATCGTCGGCGGGCAGCGTGGTGCCGGCCTTGATCTGAAGGACGAGGCGGTTGCCCGAACCGCCGGCCTGGACCTGGGTCGAGGTCGCCGGTGAGACTGTTGTAGTTGTAAAGGGTGACGGTCGTCCCCTGGACCACGCTGAAACCGGTCCCGGTGGCTCCCAGGCCGGCCTGGCCGAGGGTCCCGAAGTCGCCGTCGGAGCCCGAGTTGGGCGTGTTGCCCGAGCGGACCAGCAACAGGTCGGGGCTGTAATTGGCGAACGGGATCGGGTTCGACAGGTCGACCACGAAGGTCGTCGGGGGCGCCGAGACGTTGTCACGGGTGTTGCTGCCGGAGGCCGGCGGCAGCTCGTAGTACGACTGGGGCCCGCCGATGGCGGTCGAGCCGTTGGCGGAGTAGCTGCTCTCCATCGCCATGCCGGTGATGTAGGTCGGCGTGGTCTGGACGGCGAAGTTGAGGATGAAGTCCTTGGTGCCCTCGCCGGGGACCGAGGTGTCGTCGAGGTAATTGCCCGCGGCGTCGGAGATGCCGGGGTACTGGAGCTCGTGGGTGTGGGCGACGAACTCGTAGCTGCCGGTGGGGATACCCGAGGCGAAGGTCAGGTTGATGTAGCCGTTGAAGGCCGTGATATAGCCGGCGGCGTTGAGCGTCGGCAGGTCGGGGACGAAGGTCGCTGTGGAGATGTACTGCGACTCGTCGGTGTTGGTGGTGACGTTGATCAGCGAGTAATTGCTGACGTTCGAGGCCGTGGCGGCATCGAGCGCGTCGAACTGGACGGCCGACGGGGTACCGAAGGGAGCCGCCTGCGGGTTGACGGGATCGACCACGGTGAGCGAGAGGCTGCTCAGGCTGGCGACATAAGTGGTATTGGGCTGCGGCCCGTTGGGCAACGGGAGCGCCTGGCCGCCCTGTGTGAACGACGCGGCGGAGATCTGCGGCGAGGTCTTGTCGATCCGGAAGGCGTCATCGGCCGACGAGGCGAAGCCGGGCAGGGGGGGCAGGTCGGGCTGGCCGACGACGACGGCGGTTGCGGACTGGAAGCCCTCGGGGAGCAGCGGGGCCGACACCGTGAAAGTGCCCGAGGTGTCCGTGCTGGCCGAGACGTCATACGTGCCGGAGTAGCCGCGACCGCCGCCGCCGACCGCCAGGTTGATCGTGCCGCCGTTGTCGCCGCTGAACTGGACGTAGACCTCGTCACCCTTGATCGAGCCGGGGAACGGGACATAAACCTGGCCGATGAACTGCGGCTGGGAGTTGTTGGTGTTCTGGTCGGACGCGATGCCGGTGTCGGAGGACGGCGACATCGTGAACGTGGTGATCGTCGGTGCCTGCAGCGCCTCGTATCCCAGGTTCTGGATGAAGTCGTAGGGACCGCCGTTGACCGCAGTCGTGGGGAACGAGCCGTTGTAGTAGCCGTCGAGCGGGTTGCCGACAAGGTCGGTAACACCCACGGCCGTGCCACTGTTTGTCTTGACGACGATGGCATAGCTGTCCGAGGGCATCTCGGTCTGGGGCAGGTCGCTGTAGTCGAGGGTGACGGTGTCGTTGAGCGGGTTGTAGCTGATCTTGGCCCGGGGGTCGCTGCTGAGATTGAAGTAGCTCGCCAGGTCGGTGGGGTTGGGCGGCCAGACCGACGAGCCGTTCTGGCGAAGGACGAGGAAGTTGTTGAGCGTGACCGTGCCGGGATCGAGGGCCTTGCTGAACTGGATGGTGATGGTTCGGCCGCTGACGCTGGTGCTGGTGATCACCGGGGCCGTGGTGTCGGCGAGCGTGAACGAGATCGGACCGGAGGCGACGAGGTCCTTGCCGTCCTCGGACACCACCACCGGGCCGCCGCTCGGAGACTGGACCTGGAAGGTATAGGCACCGTTGGCGAAGACGCCGGCGGCCTTGCTGAAGCTGATCGGGTAGTCGACGATGGACGGGTCGGTGGGGTTATCGACGGCGATCGGGGCGCCGACGCTGACGGTCACGCCGGCCGGCGCCGAGGTGAACTTGATGTCGGAGGCCGAGAGGGTGGAGAAGGCGACCGCCTTGTTGAAGGTGACCTGGATGACGCTGGGCGCCGTCGTGACGGTGGAGCCGTTGGCGGGGGTCGTCGAGGAGACGCGCAGCAGGTCGACCGCGTTGAGGGCGTCGATGGCGTTGATCAGCCCGTAGCCGCCCTGCTGGTTCCAGGTCCCGGGGGCCTGGCCGTTCAGCGGCTGGGTCGAGGCCGAGGCGATCAGCGCGGACCGGATCTCGGCCGGGGTGAGGCTGGGGACCAACTCCTTCATCAGCGAGGCCACGGCCGCTGCGTTCGGGGTCGCCGAGGACGTGCCGAAGAAGGTGGGCAGAGTGGGCTGAGCGAGGTTCGTCGAGGTGGCCGGCTCGCCCGGGAACGGAGGGTTCGAGGTGTCGATGATCTGTCCGGGCGAGAAGAACGAGGTGTTGCCGCCGTCCGGGGCCGTCACGGTCGGGTTCATCGACAGCAACGGCGAGGCCATCGGCGAGCCGTCGACATTCAGATCGTACAGCCCCGGACCAAAAGAGCTGAACGGCTCGCTGCCGAGGGGGTTTTGCCCGAGGTAGGGCGCGGCGCCCACCACGGTGTGGCACCGATCCCGATGGTATCGACATTGGTCGAGTGACCATAGGACGTGGGATAGTAGGTGCCGCCGGAGGAGCCATACGTAGAGGCTACCGTCACGTCGACATTCTCGTTGTCGTTGACGAACTCGACGTGACCCGGATTGGGCCCCGATACCACCTGGATGACCACCTGGTAGCTGCCGGCGTTGGGGATGGTGACAATCTGGAGCGGCTCCTGGATCGCGACGTTATCGTTCTGCGCGGCGGCGCCGACGACAACGTTGCCGCTACTATCCAGAACGTAGAAGTAGACGTCCGAGCTCACCCTGCCCGCCGACCCAGCCGGCTCCTGGGTCTGGTAGGGCTGATCGTATTCGAAGGTGATCTGGGCGTTGTTGCCATCGGTGGTGATCGGCAGCTTGACGTTCTGGCCCCCGTTGGGGTTGAAATTCATGAACGTGCCGGTGCCGACGTTGGCAACCGTGGTACTGGCGGCGCGGAAGGTCGAGAGATAACCCTGGTTGGCCGCATTACCCGCGGCGCTGAAATAGGTGACGCCCTGCGCGGTCACGGTGTTGATGGCCTGGGACACGATGCCGTTCTGGAACATCGGCTCGTCGAAATAGCCGATGTCGTCTGCGATGATGTTGGCATTGGCCTTGTTCGCCAGGGCCTCGATGTTGCTGGCGAACGTCAGCTCGGTGGGGACGGCCGTCGCGAAGGCGAGACTGGCGCCCGGAGCGACGTCATGGGCGTTCTCCAGCATTGCCCGGCCCTCGTCGGTCGAGCCGGCCGGGCCGTCCTGGAGAACGTTGACCGGCTGGCTCGCGTTGAGGTCGCCGGTCTTGTAGGAATCGGCGAGGCCTCCGGCATACTGGCTGACGCTATCGGAGAGGATGCCGATGGTCACGCCGGTGCCGTCGACACTGAACTGGCTGCGGGCGACGTCGGCGAACAGCGAGGTCTCGGCCTCGTTATAGGCGATGCCCTGATAGTTGGCGTAGAGGATCGGCTTCATGTTGGCCGAGCCGCTCTGGGTCTGTGCCAGCTCGGCGATGGCGGGCAGCTCATTCACCGGGGCATAGCCTTCGACCAGCCCGTAATAGGTGCTCGAGGTCGTCACCTGCATGCCGACGTCGGTAAGCTGCGAGAGATACTGGCTGAAGTCCCCGCCCAGGCTCTTGAGCTGCACGCCGACGAGGCCATTCTGGAACTGGACCTCGGGGAATTCCCCCTGGAGGGTCGAGGCGCTGCCGTCCTTCTCGTACGCCGCGTAGATATCCACGAGCTGGACGCCCAGGTTGGCCATCGGGCCGTTCTGGGCATCGAGGAGGTTGGAAGACGTGGGCGTCCAGAGGGGAGTCAGCGTGCTCCCGTCGCCGGTGCCACCCGTCATAAGACGACGCTCCTCGAGGAGCTCCATACGCGGGAGGCTCTGCCGCTCGGTGTTCGCCTTGTTGCGCCGCCGATTGAGCCCCTGATTTCGACCCTTCGACCTGAAGCTACCCATCGACAGACTCCCCGGTTTGCTCGGAAGCACTCCCAGGTCGAGTCGCCATGTTCCCGGCGCACCCGATCCCGGCCTTTGCTTCCACACCCTCAAGGTGACTCAGTATACCTGCGGAGGACACCACCGCCCCGCCACGCCACGCGATCCGCTTCCATCGAGGCCGGCTCCCCCGACCGGATGGCTCCCTCGATCTAACTGACGACCGAGGCCAACCTCACATCCTCGCGTCCGAACCCTGACCACAATGGCTTCCCAACCCCGGTTCGGATCGCTTCGCCGCACCCGGCATCCGGGTCGTGGCCTCGCCAATCCCAACCGTTGATCATCTCGAGACGATGGTCCAGCCCCTCGCCAACCACCCCAGCCCTGCCCGCTTCTCCGACCAGCCCAGGCAAACTGGGCCGACCAGGAAGAGCAGCCTGCGTGATTGGCTACATGCATACAGTCAATCTTTAACGCACCGACTCCGTTCGTCAAGCCCCGGTCGAGAAGAATTCGAGGGAGGTGTGGATCAAGGTGGGAGTGCGGCGAATCCCAGGGCAGCGCGTTGCGCGGGAACTGAGTCAGTACGAGTCTGGCCTCTAGAATCGAGAAGTCAAACGGGCTGACACCGGGACAGCGCCAATTGACCTGGGCGGGTGGCGTTCCTGAGCGGAGCGGCGGAGCAGCGAGAGGAGCCAGCGTGGAACGAAGGCGGGGAAAGGTTGGTGGCCCTTTGCGACCGGCGCGGTGGGCTGGGGTGATGGAGGATCCATGGCGGCCACGACCTCCCGGGTACCGGAGAATCCGGTTGCCTGGCGCTGGTTTCGTTGTGCTCGATGGAGGGAGACAGGCTGGGGATTCCTCAATTTTCTCCGCGCGATCACGAACGAGAGACGCGAGAGGCCCGAGTATCGGTTGTAACGCCATGAGGCGACGCGCGGCATCGAGGCGCCGCCGGAATTCAGGTGATTGCACGCTAGGAGACTGGCGGAACTTCGACGCCCGCACGGGCCAACTCGGCGATCAGCTCGGGGGTGCCGACGTAGTGGATCGCCGTCAGCCCGGCGGCCCTGGCACCCTCGACGTTCTCGGCGACATCGTCGATGAAGACGCACGATCGGGCGGGCACCCCGGCGGTGGCCACGCACGCCTCGAAGAATTCACGAGCCGGCTTGAGGTGGCCGACCTCGTACGACAGGATGAAGCCGTCGAAGAGGTCGAGCGTGCGGGCGAACTGGCGGCGGTAATAGGTCGCGTGCAGCCGGTTCGTGTTCGAGCCGAGATAGAGCGAGTATCCCCGGGCCTTGAGCGCGTCGATCAGCGCTGCGACTGCCTCGTTGGGCCAGAAGATGTCCTGCCACGCCGCGACGAAGGCGGGATAGTCCATCCGCAGGCGCGAGAGCTCCAGCAGCCGGGTGAAAAAATCCTCGGGCTCAATTCGCCCGCTCTCGAAATCGGCGAGCAGGCCGGCGAATCCGCGTGCCGCGAGGTCGTCGCGGAGCTGGCTCCCGGTCATCCCCGCGCCGAGGCCCAGGCGATCGCAGGCGCGAAGGTAGTCGAAGAAGCCCACGACGTTCCCGAAGTCGAAGATCAAGACCGGCTCGCGCATCGCGGATTCCTCGTCGTGGCCGGCGGCGCCGGCGTCGCAGTGGGGTCGCTCGGATCGCTCAGGGGGTGTCGGACTGAGGGAGCGGTGAGATCGAGGCATACTCGCGCCAGACCTTCGGCGCGATTGTTGGCGGGATCGTCGTCACCGAGCCGTCGAGCCGCAGGAGATTGACGCCGCGGACGTGACCGCTCGAGGCGCCCATGTAGGCCGTGCGTCCATCGGTGGCGATGCATGACGGGCGGCCGTTGGGAGTCAGGGCGTGGTTGTACAGCGTCGATCGGTAATCGGCGGCGATCCAGGACGCGCCGGCGTCGCCGTGCAGGGTCGCCGGGTCTTCCCCGGGCGGGCAACCCGTCGAGGGCAGCGGAGACCCGGCCACACGATAGCTCCGCAGGCTCGCGACGCGCTCCTCACCGGCGCCGACCAGGCGCTCGCTGAAGGCGGCGGTGTAGGCGGTGCCGTCGCGTTGCTCGATCGCGGCGAGACTCCATGCTCGACCGGGAGCGAACGGTCCGTTGTCGCCGGCAGCCGTATCGCCGGTCACTGCCCGGTAGCTCACAGGGGCGGGCAGCCGGCCGGCGAGGGTCTCTGGGTCGCCCGGGCAGGTGAAGCCGGGGATCGGGATCTCGCCCGGGACGGATCCGCCTCGGCCCGTGGGGGGTGTCCGAGCGTCCTTCAGCTCGGTCAGGTCCGGCAGGTCGAGCGAGCGGAGCAACGCCTTGAGCGGCCCGGGCGGACCCTTGGAAGAGGGAACGTCGAGAGGAGTCGTCCCGGTCGTCGGCAGCTCGCCATGCATCTGGTCGTAAAGCGATAGCCCGAAGCCAATCCGCGCGAGGTTGCGATTGCAGAAGACCACGCGGGCGTTCTCGCGGCTGCGGGTCATTCCCATCACCACGAGCAGGAACGTGATGCCGACCAGGATCACCACGACCACCACGTCGCCGCGGGTCACTCCGGCGCGGCGGCGGATGCGGTCGCGGCGTCCCGGTCGGGCCAGGCTGGCCGTCGATCGTGTCACGATGTCGCTCACGAAGGTCATCTGGCCGCTGGTCCCTTGACGTGCAAGAGCGTATCCCCGGTGCCGATGTTGCCGGCCGCGTCGGTCCCCTTGACCAGCAGGATGTGGGTGCCGGCAGCAAGGTGCGGGATCGACAGCTCGATCCGCTCGTTGAGTGCGTCGAAGATCTGGTCGTCGGGGAACATGGGCATCCAGGGTCCGCCGTCCACCGCGTACTCGGCCTTGGCGATCCGGGTAAGGTCGTCGGCCAGCGACACCAAGGTATCCTGGCCCTTCGACTCCAGCCGGACCCGCGGCGGGTCGTGGTCCACCAGGAACGACAGGCTCTCGCGCTCGCGGGTCGAGCGCATCCTGCGGGTTGTTGGACGGCCGGTCCGAGGCGACGAGCCTCACCCGGTACAGGCCCGAGGGGAAGGCCGTGGTGTCCCAGGCGTAATTCCGCTCGGTCACGGGCTGGTCATTCAGGCGAATCCAGTCGGGCCACCCCTCCCGTCGCACCGAGACCTGGAATTCCAGGTCGTCTTCGTTGGGGTCCGTCGCCTCCCAGCGCAGGTTCAGTCGGGTCTGGCGGACGGTCCCGTCGGCGACGCTGAGGTCGGGCACGTCGAGCCGGGCGATCTCCGGGGCGAGGTTGGCCGTGCGAAAGCTGAGCGCGACGGACCGCAGCTCGGGCGTCGATCGAGCGTCCGTCGTGGACAGCTTCACCCGGAACTGAACGAACCGCCCGGAGGGCGACCTCAACCTTCGCCCTGGTCGGATCGGTCTGCTCGGAGGACCAGTCCGACCAGGTCTCGTCCGGATCCGCCACGTTGCCGCTGCGGGACTGGACCGCGATCGTGGTTCCCGGCGGCTGGATGGACCGCCAGCTCATCGTGCCGAACCGGCTGACCAGTCGGGTATCGTGGACTTCGGATACGAATCGTCCGACGCTGGCGTACTCGCCCGACAACCGCAGCACGCCGCCCGGATCGCCCGTGCCGATCAGCAACCCGCCGGCGGGATCCGCCAGGAGCGACAGGACCTGGCCGCTGTCCAGCCGGGCGATCGGAGCGGTCTCATCGCCCTGCTCGCGGATCTCGTAAAGCTGCCCCTCGGGACCCGTGCCGACCCAGATCCGGTCGCCGGACCGCGCCAGGGCGTGGATCAGCGCCTTCACACGCAGGACCTCGCGTGGCACCCCGTCGGCGTCGATCCGATAGACGGCGTTGTCGCCCGAGGTCACCGGGCGGGGAGCCGCCGAACCGCCCGGCGAGGTCCTCGCGCGTCCGGGTGTCGCCCGCGAAGGGGACGCACCCTGCGCCGTTCGCACCACGGTCGACGACGATTCGACTGCGGAGACCCCGGCATACGAGAGTTCGGCCGATGGCCGGTCGAGCCCCTGCATTCGATCGGCACTCGTGAAGAACAGCGAGTTCCGCGACCCGCCCGAGGGCCCCGCCTCCGCGGCGGTGCCGGCGTAGAGGGTCCCGTCGGGCAGCACCAGAAGGGTGCGGACGTCCGACTGCGGGGCGTCGAAGAGGACGGTCACCTTGCCGTCGCGGGCGATCCGGTAGATCAATCCCTCGCCGTCGCTGCCGGCGTAGACCTGGCCATCCTGACCGACCGCGACGCAGAGCAGGTGGGTCGATGGCTGTCGTAGATCAGGCACCACTTGCCCTCGCGCGAACGCTTCCAGAGCTGGCCGGTGGGGCCGGTGGCCGCATAGACGTTCCCCTGGGCATCGGCGGCCAGGTCCCAGATGTACTGGACCTTCGGAATCCGGACGAGACGCCGGATGCTTCGGGTCCGAGAGGTTGACGACCTGGCCGGTCGGCCCGGTGCCGGCGAGGATCGTGCCGTCAGGGCAGACGACCAGCGACAGGACCTGGGTATCGGCGGCGTCGTAGGCGACCGCCCAGGCCGCGCCCGGCTTGGACTCGCGACGGAAGACCTGCCCCGAATCGCCCGTCGCGGCCAGGATCGCGCCGTCGGCCGTCCTCGCCAGGTCCCACACCCGGGCTGCACCAGGGAACCGACGGACGCAACCGAATGGCCCAGCCGGACCCGGCCCGTGTCCGAGATCACCACGGATTCCTTGTGTCCCTTCGCAAAGGCGGAGGGACCCTCCTGGCGCCAGGTCTCGACCTTGGCCAGCGCCGGGATGACGGCCAGTCCGCCGATCCCGCACCCGATCAGAAGAACCCTAAGGACCGGGGTGGCGAATGAGGCCGGACCGCGGCGCCGGCTTGACCCGAACTTGAGCATATCATCCCTCGTTGTCATCGGGTCGAGCCGGGCCGATCGGCCGGGAGTCCCCGGGATCCACCCGGGCGCATGCGTGATGCGACGGCTCACCGATACAACGATAACGTCAGCCCTGCGTCCTTGACCACCGTGAACCGGAGGGACTGGCTTCCCTCGACGACCCAGGGCGTCGCGGCCGTCTGGACGAGGTCCGAGCGCAGCGGCGTCGCGGGGACCTCGCGTCGGGTCGCGAAGACCGAACGAACACTGCCGGGTAGATTGGGCAAGGGCTGTCCCTTGATCGACAGTCCGCGGTCCGGCGCGAGCACGTGCATGAAGAGCGCGGTCCGCTTGGGTTCGGTCTGGACGCGGAGCGATCGGACGAGCCCGGCAAGGTCATGCGGCTCGAGGAGTCCCGGATCGTTGCGGACGACCCGGCGAACGCTGATGTTGGCGTCGCAGAACGTGACCTCGCTGGGTCCCTCGGGGAAGTCCTCGGGGATCGTCAACGCGATCTCGACGGTTTCACGCTCGCCCTTGTGCGGCTTGAGCGTGACATAACCCTTGAGCACATGCCCGGGCTCGATGGTGTCCGAGAGCAGCCGCGCCGACTCGATCGACGCCACGCGGCGGCCCGGCTCGATCTGGACGTCACAGTCGATCGACTCGACGCGGACCGCCTCGATCGAGTTCCGTACGAGGATATTCACGATCGAGGCCAGCGGGTTGAATAGGGCGGAGGCACCCGTCTGACCTGTGTAGCGAGGCCCGCTGAACGTGTCGCTGAGGGTGATCGGCTCTTGCCCCTTGACCCGGATCGTGGCCGCGAGCTTCGCCGTCAGCTCGTCGGGAAGGTTACCCTCGGTATCGATGGCGTTGGTCAGCACCGACATGATGAGGGTTGGCATCAAGGTGGGCTCGCGGACGACCCGGACGCGGTAGGTATGATCATCGGCGTACCGCCCGGTCTTGACGCGAACGGTCATCGGCAGCATATCCGGACCCGGGCCGAGCCGGCCGGCGACGCTCGTGCTGACATCGGTGTCGAGCACTCCCACGATTTTCAGCGGCGAGCCCATCTTCATGCTCACGCTGGCGCGGGGGTAGACCGTGTGTATATAGCCGGTCATCATCGGCAACTCGCAGGCGCCGAGGCTCATCATCGGGTGACCGAAGCCATAGACCCGGTCCCCCTCCACATGGGTCACGGTGCCGATGCCCGAGAGGTCGAAGTCGCCCAGTACGAGCCCGATACTCAGCGGTGAGCCCGGTACCAGCGGCCGATCACCTTCCTCCCGGACGATCCGCTCGGGAGCGGCTCCGCCGGACATCGGCGCCATGCCGATCGGCCGAAGCCGGTCCGCCAGCATCGCGAGCGCACGAGGGCTGAATCCCGAGGCGGCCAGCGGCGTGATGATGGGTGTCATCCCGCCGACCGCTCCGCCTGCCACCGGCCGCGGCGCGAACGAAAGGCCCGGGGCCGGTTCGTCGCCGGACAGGCCCTCAATCCAGGGAGAAATACCCATCGTCGCCGCGTGGAAAGGGCCTCGGCCGCCCTGATCCCGCGACTCGGCCGCGATTCGTCGGTCGTTCGACCGGACGTACTGGACCATCTGCGAGAACGGCGTCACGCCCGCGATCGGGTCCTTGGCGAACTCCCAGGCGAACGCCACCGCCCCCAGCAACTTGCCATCGATATAAATGGGGCTGCCGCTCATCCCCTGGATGATCCCGGAATGCTCCAGCTTTAGCCCCTTCAACCGGCAGAGGACCATGTCCCGGCCCGGGCTGACGTCCTTCATCACGCCCAGAACCTCAGCCTCGAATTCCTCCAGCTTCGAGCCGACCATGACTGTCCGCCCCTTGCCCTTCATCCCCGGCCGGACGTCCTTCACATCCCAGTACGTGTTCGCCGCCGGCTCACCGGCCCCCGCGATCGAGCATGCCCCCCAAGAGAGACCGGCAGCCAGGAGGCACAGCGTCGGAAATCCTCGTCGTCGAGCGGATGTCATGCGCATGGATCGATTCCCCCGGAACGGGATCGGTCGGAGTCATAAACTCAAGCGAGAGACGAAGGATGGGAGAGAGTGGGCGGACCGAATCCGGGAGAGGTTATCGGCTGCCTACGGCCACGCCACCCCATCCGCATCGAGGGGAAGCCAGGGCCGTCCAAGAACAGGTTGATCTCGATCCACACCGAAAGATCAGTTCCATCCTGGATCACCTCAGCTAATACTATCGCCCGCGCAGCATCGAGTCAACGAATACTTCGCGCTTCCTTCGTGCCTGTTTCATGGAGTATTCGCTACAAACCGAACGGCCGAGAGCCGGAGCGACCCATGAAGACGGCCCGTTCCATCGATTCCGGCGACCGGTGAGCATGGAATCGTCTCGACCCTCGATCGGGGCATCGGGTAAGATGCGGTCGCGAGCGGACTTGCTGGCGTCAACGTGGAGCGCGGGAGTTCCTCTCATCCTTCGTCACGGGGCCGAACATGGCGGGCACGTTGCGCGAGGAGCTCGCGTCGCTGAGGATCGAACGATCGGAGCCGGTCCCTGGCAATCGGCCGGGGCCGACCAGGCGGCCGTCCTCGCGACGCGGCGGTGGGCTGATCGGTCTTCTGGCGTGGCTGCTCTGGTTGATCCCGCTGGGCTTGCTGGCGGTCGGCGGATCGTTCGCGTACAAGCAGTACGACATGATCCGTTCCCGACCCGAGGTGACGCGCGGAGAGGTCGAACGGATGACCCCCGGCGAGGCAGCCAAGCTGCTCTCGGCGACCGGATACCTGAAATCGCGTTCCCAGGCGATGATCGGCACCAAAATCCCGGGCCGCGTCGAGCGAATGTGTGTCCAGGAGGGGATGAAGGTCAAGAAGGGGGATACGCTGGCGATCATCGAACATCGCGAGATGGACGCCATCCTGGCCTCTCGCGAGGCACAGCGGTTGAAGAACCAGGCCGAGCTCGAGGAGGCGCGGGCCGACCGCTGGGAAAAGGAGAGGGAAGAGGCCCGGGTCTCGCGGCTCAACTCGCAGCGGAAGATCACTCAGGAAGAATACGAGAAGGCGGTGGCCGGATACCAGAAGGCCAAGGCTCGCGTGGCGGCCCTCGAGGCGGCGGTGAAGCTCAGCCAGGCCAATATCGACGAGATGCAGCTCGATGATCGAGACCATGTCGCTCTATGCGCCCTTCGACGGGACGGTGGTCGAGAAGCAGGGCGAGGAGGGAGAGGTCATCACGCCGACCGCGATGAGCTCGTCGTTGGGCCGGACGGCCGTCGTCACGGTTGCCGACCTCAAGCACATGGACGTCGAGACCGACGTGTCCGAGGGCTTACTCTGGAAGATCACCATCGGGCAGCCCGCGGAGGTCTCGGTCACCGCAATTCCTTCGCGGCGATACCGCGGTCGGCTGAGGCAGATCCTGCCCCTGAGCGACCGCACCCGCGGCACGGTCAAGGTGAAGGTCGAGATCCTCGACCCCGACGATCATCTGTTCCCCGAGCTCGCGGCCACGGTCCACTTCCTGCCGAGCCAGAGTATCCACAGCCCCGACGTGAACCGGGTGTACCTGTTCGTCCCCAGGTCGGCCATCTTCCAGGAAAACGGCAACGACCACGTGTGGGTCATCGCCGCGGGCGACGTCGTGCGGAAGCGACGGGTTGAGGTCGCCAACACGAACGACGATCGGGCCCGGGTCGAGTCGGGTCTCAAGGCAGGCGAGGCGGTCGTCCGAAATCCGACCCAGGCCCTGCACGATAACGAGGTCGTCCGTGTCATCCAGTGACGGCACCCCGTGGTGCCCTGCCGAAAGGCTCGCGACCGATGGGTAAGCCGAATTCGATCGAGCTGCGCGGCGTGGACAAGGAGTACCGTCGCGACGAGTTCGTGATACCGGTCCTGGTGAACCTCGACCTGGCCGTTGCCGAGGGCGAGTTCCTGGCGCTCATGGGCCCCTCGGGCTCGGGCAAGACGACGCTGCTCAATCTGATCGCGGGGCTGGATTATGCCACGCGCGGCGAGGTCGTGGTGCACGGGCAGGACCTCGGCGTCCTCAGTGAGGCGGCGATCACCCGCTGGCGCGCCAACAACGTCGGGTTCATCTTCCAGACGTACAACCTGATCCCGGTGCTGACGGCGTTCGAGAATGTCGAGCTGCCGCTCCTCTTGACGAACCTTTCGCGTCAGAAGCGGCGGCAGAACGTCGCGACGGCGCTGCGAGTCGTCGGGCTGGAGGGGCGCGAGCACCACTATCCACGCCAACTCTCGGGCGGCCAGGAGCAGCGGGTGGCGATTGCCCGCGCCATCGTGACGGATCCCTATCTGCTGGTCGCCGACGAGCCGACCGGCGACCTCGACCGGACGACTGCCGGCGAGATCCTCGACCTGCTCGAGCTGCTCAATCGCGAGTTCCAGAAGACGATCGTCATGGTGACGCACGACCCGCTCGCCGCGCGAAGGGCGACGCGGACGCTCCATCTCGACAAGGGACAGCTCGTCGACGACATCTACCAGGATTCCCGGGTCACGGCCGCATCATGAAATACTTCAACTACATCCTCCGCAACATCGGCCGCAACCCGGTGCGGTCGGTACTGACGGTCGCCTCGACGGCGATCTGCCTCTTCTTGATGATGATCCTCGTCTCATTCTTCGCCATGAACGACGAGGTCAGCACGGGTTCGAGGATCCACAACCGGATCGCCACCCTGAACGCCAACGGGTTCGCCGGGATGATCCCGATCACACGAGGTCGAACCAGGTCGCGCGGCTGGACGGCGTGCAGGCGACGACGCCCTTCAACTGGTTCGGCGGCAAGTATAAAGACGAGGTCGTCCCATTCGCCCAGTTCTGCGTCGATCCGAAGACGGTCTTCGAGGTCATGGACGAGTTCACGCTGCCGCTGGACCAGCTCAAGGCGTTCCAGGAGAACCGGGACGCGTGCGTCATCGGCCGCAAGCTGGCCAATGAGAAGCACCTGCAGATCGGAGACCCCTTGCCCCTGAAGGGGGACCTTTATCCGATCGATCTCAACTGCTCATGATGCGAGGCATCTACGATGGCCCGAGCGACCGCGACCTGCGGATGTGCCTTCTCCGATTCGACACCTTCGACGAGTCCCTCAAGCGGGTCGTGGTCGGGGCAATTCCGGCTCGCGGCCGGCGCAACGCCCAACCGGTCGGGCAACGCGGGGATGATCTTCGCGAAGTGCAAGGCGCGCCGCCGCGATGGCCGCCGTCAGCAAGGCCATCGACGACATGTTCCGCAACAGCGACTACGCCGACGCGGACCCAGACCGAGGAAGCTTTCGGCAAGATGTTCGAGGAGATGATGGGCGACCTGCGCGGGATGATTCGCATCATCGGCCTGGCGGTCGTCTTCTCGCTCCTCTGCGTCGCGGGCAACGCGATGGCGATGTCGATCCGCGAGCGGACGACCGAGGTCGCCGTCCTCAAGGCGATCGGCTTCGAGAAGGGACTGATCCTGTTCATCGTGCTCGCCGAGTCGATGCTCGTGGCCGGGTTGGGCGGCGCACTGGGATCGCTGGGCTGCAAGGCATTGTTCGAGGTCGTGGACCTGTCCCGAATGACCGCCGGGTTCCTGCCGTTCTTCTACATCCCGTGGAGCGTGACCCTGCAGGGCCTGGCCGTCTCGCTGTTCGTGGGTTTCGCCAGCGGCTTCTTGCCGGCGATGCGGGCGGCCAATCTCTCGGTCATCGACGGACTCCGGAGGGTGATCTGAACCGCCATGGTGCCGCTCAAGTACAACATCCGTAACCTCCGGGTCCGCTGGAAGACGACGCTCATGACGATGCTGGGCACCGGCCTGGTCGTCTGGTCGTCGTGCGTCCTGTTCGGGCTGGTCGATGGTCTGGAGCATAGCCTGACGATCTCGGGCGAGCCGCTCGACCTCATCGTCATGCGTCCCGGTTCACGAACGAGACGACCGGCGGTGATCGAGTCGTCGAAGGCCGACCAGCTCCTCGACCCTGAGCGGGATCGCCCGCGACGCCTCGGGACAGTCCGCTGGTCGCCGAGGAGCTGCTGAACATCCCGATCGCCATGCGCGAAGAACGGGACGCGGACCAACGTGATCGTCCGCGGCGTGCAGCCCGCGTCGCGACAAGCTCCGGCCCGAACTTCCGGATCGTCAGAGGGCCGAGACTTCAGGCCGGGCAAGGGCGAGTGCATCGTGAGCCCCAGCATGTCGCGCCGATTCCAGGGGCGCAGATCGGCGGTCGGCTCGAACTTCGGCGACAAGCGAGACGCTATCAGGTCGTCGGCATCTTCACGGCCGGCGGCAGCTCGGCCGAGAGCGAGATCTGGGCCGACTTGCAGGACGTCGTGCGGAACACCGGTCGCGACGGCTCCGTCTCGTGCGTCCAGCTCCGCGCCGCCGACCGCGCCTCATTCGAGCAGCTCCGCAAGACGATCGACAACGACACCCGATTCAAGCTCGCGGCGATCCCGGAGACCGTCTATTTCCAGAACCAGAGCCGGTCGAGCATCTTCCTCAAGGGGGCCGGCACGCTGATCGCCGTCCTCCTGACCTTCGGCGCCATGTTCGCCGCGGCCAACACCATGTTCGCCGCCGTCAGCTCGCGGACCCGCGAGATCGGCACGATGCGCGCCCTGGGCTTCTCCCAGCCTCGACATCCTCTTCTGCTTCCTGGGCGAGTCGCTGATGCTCTGCTTCCTCGGTGGCCTGGCCGGGGTGCTCGCCGCCCTGCCGCTCAACGCCTGACCTACGAGACGAGCGACTTCGACAGCTTCGCCTCGATGACAGTCGCCTTTCGCCTCGGCCCGCTCGCACTCGGCGTGGCCGTTGTCATGACGCTGGCCATGGGCGTGTTCGGCGGAATGATGCCTGCGCTTCGCGCCGTCCGCCTGGACGTCATCTCGGCACTGCGGGAGCTGTAAGAGCCCGTCAGTCAACCACGACGACGTACGGGCTCAGCGGGCATGTTCGAGTCGAACGATCGTCATCTCTCCGGGCAACCTCCGAGGATCGACCTCGATCGACGTGGTCCCCGGCCGGTCCACGGGCACGCCGGGCAAAGCCGCCAGGAATCGCTCGACCGGCTGGATATTCAGGTCGATCCCGGGCGTCTTGTAGTGCATCGGGATCGACCAGCCGGGGTCCGATGGCGTCGAGCAGGGGCGGGATGTCCGGAAAATCGATCGTCGGCGGTCCGCCGGCCGCGGCCAGCACGACCTCGGCGCCGCGCAAGGGTGCGAGCTCCGCCTCGGTGAGCGGATGCCCGAGGTCGCCCAGGAACACGACGTGCAGGCCCTCGAGACCGGAGATGGATGATCGTGACCTCGTCCTCGGGCAGCCGCTCGGGGGTCTCGTAAACGCGGACGGCCTCGATCTGAGACGCCGCGGAACTCTCGGCCGTCGGCAGGAAGCTCGAGAGCCCGGATCGTCTCGAAGGGCGGAACGATCTGGCCCAGGTGGCTGTGGTAGCGGTCATTCTCGTGGCTGACGATCACGAGGTCGGCGCGGCTCGTCCACCGGCTCATATCCCCCGCAGTCGGGCGAGCGATAGGGGTCGAGGATGATCCGGAGACCGCTCGTCTCGATCAGGAATGCCGCATGGCCGTACCAGGTGATGCGCATGGGTGGATCTCGCTCCCGCGGTGCGGTCGACGGCGATGGCCGCGGTCGCTTTCCCGTCGCTGGATCATAACGGTTCGGCCCGCGATCTGTTAGCATGTCGTGCGGTCTTTCGTAGCCGCGGCTTGCCGACCTCGACCGGCCGGTGGCCGCGCGTCCGAGGCCGCCGACGACTCTCCCGGGAGGATGGACCGATGAATCGCCGTCATTTCCTGCACGCCGCCGGCCTGGGTACCGCAGCCGCGGGGACGAGCCTGGCCCTCGGCTCGCCGGCTTCGCCGAGAGCCCGGTGGGCCTTCCTCCGGCGAAGGAACCTGGTTGACCTACGCGGTCAACATCGAGATGACCTGGGGCAACCTCCCCTTCCTGGACCGCATCCGCAAGGTCAAGGAGGCGGGGTTCACGCACTACGAGTTCTGGCCGTGGCGCGGCAAGGACATCGACGGGATCCTCAAGCTCAACCAGGAGCTCGGGCTGACGGTGTCGCAGTTCTCGGCGTCGCCCGTCAAGGGATTCGGCCACGGGATCACCAATCCGGACCCGGCCCGCGTCGCCGAATTCGAGGAGGAGATCCGGTCGGCGGTCCCCGTCGCCAGGAAGCTGGGAGTCAAGAAGATCTGCGTCGTCGCGGGCGAGGAGACCAAGGGCTACTCGCGCGAGGAGCAGACGCGGGCGGTGATCGCCGCACTCAAGGCCGGCGCCCGGATCGTCGAGCCCGAGGGGATCACCATCATCCTCGAGCCGCTCAACATCCTGGTCGACCATCCCCGGCAGCTCGCTCGTGCAGTCGGCCGACGCCGCGGCCGTCCTCCGGGCCGTCGGCTCGCCCAACGTCAAGATGCTGTTTGACATCTACCACCAGCAGATCAGCGAGGGCAACCTCGCGGGGAACATCCGCAAGTACCGCGAGCTGATCGGCTATTACCAGCTCGCCGACCATCCCGGCCGGCACGAGCCGACGACCGGCGAGATCAACTACCCCTTCGTGCTGCAGGACCATCCACGACATCGGCTATCGCGACCCGATCGGCATGGAGATGAGCCCGCGGACCGACCCGATGGCCGCGTTCAAGGCGCATCCGCCAGGTCGATGCCCAGGCGCGAGCGCTGGCCGGGTCGGCCTGATCGACGGCGGGAGCACGCCCGATGAGCCGGTCACCGATCTCGGCGTTCCTCAGCCTGTGGACCAGCGAGATCCGCATCGATCTTCGCCCGCCCGTGCGGCTCGTGCGAGCGCGCCCGAGGCTCTGCTCCTGGGCCTCGGGGTCGCGCATTCGGGTCGTACACGTATGCGATGAACCGGGCGATGTGGCTCGACGAGATGATCGCTCAAGGGCAACATCGTCAACGGACCGGTCTTCGACTTCTCGGCGGCGCTCGCATAACGATCAACTCGCGCCACTCGGCTTCCTGATCGTGGAGCGTGCTCTGGCGGCGTTGATCGGCGGCCGGAACCATGTGCTGCGGTTCCTGCCGCTGGCCGCCGGTGTCGGGTCGCTCTTCCTGTTCGTCCGACTGGCGAAGGCCGTCCTGCCGCCGAGGGCGGCGCTGGTGGCCCTGACGCTCTTTTCGTCTCTCCGACGACCTGAACTATTACTCGAGCGAGTTCAAGCCGTACTCGCTGGACGTCGCTCTTCGGCGTCGCGGCGACGCTGCTGGCGGTCGTCTCGCATCGGTCGGCACCCTTCCCGGCGGGCGGTCCTCTGGCTGATGGCGATCGCTGCCTGGCTGCCCCCTGGTTCTCGTTCCCGTCGGCCTTCGTCATCGCGGGATGCGGCGGCGTGCTCCTCTTCGAGGCCGTGCTCGCCGCGCGGTTCCGCGCTGCCGCGATTTACGCCGCGATCGGACTCGGTCTGGCTGGCGAATTTCGCGGTCGCCTACTCCGCGTCTCGGGCGCATGCTGGTCCCGCGGACACGACGATGTACCGCTTCTGGGACTTCGCATTCCTGCCGTATGGCCTGCCGCCGACACTGCGATGGCCTCTCCAGAGACACGCGGGCTGTTGCTCGAGGTCTTCGTCAACCCGCTCAACCTGGTCTCGCCGCCGAGAGCTCCAGCTCGGTGTCGTTCGTGCCGCTCTCGCTGTTCTTCGCCGGCCTCGTCTCGCTGTGTCGCCGATCTCCGCGTGACTTCCTGTCTGCTCGTCGTGCCCGTCGTTCTGGCGATGGGGGCGGCGATCATCCGACATTATCCGTTTCACGGCCGGCTGATCCTCGAGTTCGTCCCGGCCTTCTTCCTCCTGATCGCCGAAGGCACCGAGGCCGTTTCGCGCTGGCTGCCTTCGCGTTCGGAAATCGCTGTACAAGACCGTGCTGGTGCGCCTTCCTGGCCCTGCCGAGCGGCGAGTGCGCTCCTGACGGCCTGGTCGGCGCACGTCCGCGATTTCAATCTTCACGGCGACATGCGACCGAATGTCTTCATCGACATCCGGGTCAAGAAGCCGGCGAGCAGCGCAGTCCGGGCACGCAGCCCGAGACTTCTCGCGGGAACGACGCCCGAGCCGGCGTCGAACGTCGGGATCACGACCCGCTTGCCGCCGCCCATGGCCGACTCGTGGGCGCAGAGCCCGACCATGGTCCAGTTGGCCGAGGTCTCGGCGTCGGGCAGGGCCGGGCGCTCGCCCTTGACGGCGCTCAGGAAGGCGTGGACCAGGTGCGGGATGCGACCCGCCGTGTCCGCCGCCCTGGAGGAACGACAGGTGCTCGGCGCTTCCTGGCATACACGCCCTGGTCGTGAACCGCCGGATCGGCTCGGGCAGGAGGTGGGCGTAGTCCGGCACCTTGACGCGCTCGCGGGATCTCGGGCTCGGGGACGGGATGCTCGGGCGTGCTCTTGGTGTGGATGACCGGCTCCTCGCCCTCGACCTGCTGCCACTCGAAGCTCTTCTTGCTGCCGTAGGCGTCGAAGCTCTCGCGATACTGCCGGGCCGTGTCGAACAGGCTGCGCGTGACCTCGGCGACGACGTCGGAGTCCTTGATGGTGAACGTGGCCGTCTCGATGGCGAACGGGCTGCCGTACCGGCCGATCAGCTCCTCGCGGATCCGGCCCGAGCCGTGGCAGACCACGCTCTCGGCGTGCTTGCCCAGGATGGCCAGGCAGGGGCTGACGCAGTGGGTGGCGTACCACATCGGCGGCAGGCCCGGCCAGTAGTCGGGCCAGCCGTCCATGTCCTGCTGGTGGCTGCCGCGCAGGAACTGGAGCCGGCCCAGCTCGCCCTTGTCGTACAGCTCCTTGACGAACAGGTATTCGCGGCTGTAGACGACCGTCTCCATCATCATGTAGACCTTGCCGCTGGCCGCGCTGGGCCTCGACGATCTGCCGGCATTCGTCGATCGCTGGTGCCCATCGGCACCGTGCAGGCGACGTGCTTGCCGGCCTTGAGGGCCTCGACCGACATCCAGGCGTGGTCGGGGATGGGCGAGTTGATGTGGACGGCGTCGACGTCGGGGTCCTTGAGCAGCTCGCGATAGTCGGTGTAGCGGGCCTCGATCTTGTACCGATCGCCGCATTCGTCCAGCCCCTTCGGGTCGCGGCGGCAGATCGGCGTACATCTCGGCGCCGGGATAGTTCTGGTAGATGGGGATGAACTCGGCCCCGAAGCCCAGCCCGATGATCGCCACGCGGATCGGTTTTTCGCTTGCCATCGACGGGTTCCTCACGATCTCGAAAGTGCACACGGAGGGTCTTGCGGAGTTTCGTGCAAGATAGTAGGACGGGAGCGTCAAGGCAAGCACCTGGTGAGGAGACGACGATGGCGACGACGGGAGAACGGCCGGATCCGGGTGGCATTCATCGGGACGGGCGCCGTGACGGCCTATCATCACCTGCCCGGCCTGCGGCTCGACCCCCGGGCCGAGCTGGTCGCGATCTGCGACGCCGATCCCGAGATGCTCGCGAAGCGCCAGGAAGAGTGGGGCGTCGCGGCCGCCTCGACCGACCCCGAGGAGATCTGCCGGCGCGACGACGTCGACGCGGTCGTGATCGCCACGCCCAACGACACGCACCGGCCGATCGCCGTGGCGGCGGCACGGCGGGCAAGCACGTCATGTGCGAGAAGCCGCTCGGGCTCTCGGCCGGCGAGGTCCGCGAGATGTACGAGGCGGCCCGCGACGCGGGCGTCGTCCACATGACGGCGTTCACCTACCGCTTCGCCCCGTCGATGCGATACCTGCGGCACCTGCTCAAGTCGGGCGCCCTGGGCACGCCCCGCCATTTCCGCTCGCAGCGGTTCCTCGACTGGCCCGAGACGAGCTGGGGATGGCGGCAATACCGGGCCGCGCCGGCGCGGGCGACCTGTTCGACATGACGATCCATCGGATCGATTTCGCGATCGACCTGCTCGGCCCGATCGCCCGGGTCTGCGGCGCCGTCGCGCGGTTCGCGCCCGCGGGACCAGACGGTCGACGGCCGGCCCTGCCCTCCGTCGGAGGTCGACGACTGGTCGTGCCTGATCGGCGAGTTCGCCGACGGCGCCACCGGCGTCTGGGAGGGAACGACCCTGGCCAAGGGCTACCACCGCGATGGCTTCGGCCACGAATGGGCCGAGATCAACGGCTCGGAAGGCTCGGCCGTCTACCGGCTGCACGAGCCCAACACGATCCTGCTCGGCAAGACCGGTCAGGACCTGGCGCCGGTCCCGGTCCCCGCCGAGTTCCTCAAGCCGGCCGGCAGCCCGCGCGACCCCGCACGAGGGAGCGCCGGCGACCGTCTTTCGCTACGACCTGATGTGGGAGTTCATCTCGGCGATCGTCGAAGGGCGCCAGGCCGTGCCGAGCTTCCTCGACGGCTCAACGCCCAGGTCGTCGCCGACGCCGTGCTCGAGTCGCACGCCCAGCGAGCGTGGATCGACATCCCGGAGCCGCGCCGGTGAGGCGCGGCTCCGGATCTGAATCAGGCCCGGACCTGCCGGTGATCTTGGCCGAGGAAGGGACTCCAGCTCTCCAGGTGGTGCGAGGCCGCGAGCGTCGCGCAGGGCGTACAGCGGCTTCCAGTCGGGACGCGACGGAGTCTTCCGGAGCTTCATGCCGGCCTGCTCCGGGGTTCGGTCCGCCTTGCGGGCGTTGCACCCCGCGCAGGCCGCCACGCAGTTCGTCCAGCTCGACGAACCGCCCTGTGCCCGGGGCAGGACATGGTCGATCGTCACCCCGGCCACGCCCGGCTGCGTACCGCAGTACTGGCAGGTGAAATGGTCGCGCTTCGCCACGTTCCGCCGGCTGAAGGATACGGCGGCGAGCGGCAGCCGGTCGAACTGCTGGAGCGCCGACGACCTCCGGCACGCGCAGCGGTGCCCGGGACGTCCGGATGCACGGATCACCGGTCCCGACGGGCAGGGCCATCCACTGCTCCCAGCTATAGGGACGGAAGTCCGCCGGGTCGATCGCACGCGCCGACTCGTTCCAGAGCATGACGAGCGATCGCACCACCGTGGTGACGTGCATCGGCTGCCACGAGCGGTTCAGCACCAGGGTCGGACGTGCCAGGACGTCGCTGGAAGTACACATTTTCGGTTTCTCTCGGCAGGCCATCATGCGCGGCGGTCCGGCAATCCAGGCCACTCGGGCCGGACCCTCCACCAACCACCCAGAGGCGCATCACCGCGTTCGAGTTCGCTCTCGGGTCTTGGCGCCGTCTTCCCGGCAAAGCATTCTCGTCCAGGCTTTCCGGGTATCCACGCTCAGGTCACCGTCGATCGGCCGGCGGCGTGGGCCTGCCAGCCGCCCGGATGCCAGGATCTCGCGGATCGCCTCGATGGCACTGTCGAGTTCATCATCACGGGTGTAGAAATGCGGCGAGAGTCGGATACCGGCCCCAGGCCGGTAGTCGCATAGGATTTCCATCGACTTGAGGCAGCGGGACACCTCGTAGCCGTTCGGTACGTCGATGGCCACGGTTCCGGCCCGGCGTTCCGGATCGCGCGGGTCGTGCAACGAAAACCGACCTCGTCGGCCAGGTTGAGCAGGCGAGTGGTCTGACGGAGCGACTTGGCCCGGATCTCCGCAATCCCGGCCTCGCGCACGACCTCCAGGCCCGGTCTGGCCGCGTAGAGGGCCGGAATGTTGGGAGTGCCATGTAGAAGCCGCCAGACGTCGTCGCGACGCTCGAGCCCTGGCGCGAATGCGAACGGTTCCCGGTGGGCCATCCAGCCGGTCAACTTCGGCTCCAGGCGTCGGCGGGTGTCCGGATGCGCCCACAGGAATGCGGCGCCCGGCCCCCCGCACAGCCACTTCAGGCACCCTCCGATGTAGATATCGCTTCCGATCCCCCGGACATCCACGGGGATCGCCCCGACAGCCTGGTAGCCGTCGATGACGGTGATCGCTCCCACGTGCCGGGCCCTGGCCGATGATCGAGTCGATCTCGTGGATGTAGGACGACTTGAAGAGGACATGCGAGAGGCAAACGATCGCCGTCCGGTCGTCGATGGCCTCGATGACCCGTCCGGTATCCACCGTGACGCCGTCGTGCGAAGGTACCACGACGACCTCGGCGCCTTCCCGGCGCTTCTCCTCGAGCAGGTAGAGGATCGACGGGAAATGCATGGCGTCGGTGACGATGCGATTTGCCCGAGCGGTGAAGTCGAACGCGCTCAGGATGACCGCATGCGCCAGGGTCACGTTCGGCTGGAAGACGACTTCTCCGGGCCCGGCCCCGATCAGCGGGGCGACGAGGTCCCCCAGGTCCGCGACCATCGTCCACCAGGCATCTTCCCAGGCGCGTACCCCTCGCGTCGCCCAGGTCTGGTAATACGCCTGGAGACTCGCCGCAGCCGCGGCCGGGACCGCACCGAGCGAGTTGCTGATCAGATAGTTCGTCCGCTCGAGGATCGGGAAGCGAGCCCGATAGGCGAGTAACGGATCGGCGATCAAGGGCCGTTCCGCCGGATCGGGACCGCCTGACTGGTCCGCGCCGTTCGACTCCGCTCGAATCATTGGACCCTCCGGTCAAAACTCGGTCTCGAATGGCGCTTCATCACGTACATGCCGTCACCCGCTGGGAATTGCCGGTTATTGGGCGGTGCCGACACGATGTGGATTCAACAGTTGTCTTTGGATGGCGACTCAAAGCTGAACGCCCCGGCATCTTCCATACTACCGACCGATTCTCGGCTTGGGATTGTCTCACTCGGCATCTCGTGGAGTTGACAGTTGTTGCGCCCACTGGTCCGGGTCGGCGTGGAGCAACTCCGGCATCACCGGCGGTTCGCGATCCGGCGCGGGTCTCCCACCCGGCCGACCTTCGTTGTGGTCTGGTTCGGCGCGGGTCTCCCCACGCCGCCGTCGGCCCGGACCGACTCCCACGTCGGTCATGCATCAGCCTGACGCCGATCCGGTGGGGCGGGCCGGACCGTGCAGGCTGGAGCGTGACCGACCTCGGCCCGGGCCGACCGCTCTCCCGAGCGGGCCGAATGGGCCGTTTCGAGGCTTTCAGCTTCGTTGATAGCGGCTTTTGAGACTCACGCCAAATCGCAAAACAACCGGCCAAATATGAACCGAGCCATGGAAACCGCCGCCAGGGCGGAAAACTCTATGGAATTTTCAAATATTTCTTCTGCTTCTGGCCAAAGGGCTTGCGTCAAGAAAATGCCGCTCTTCGCCAATAGGTGCATTTCAGTTTCTGCAAACCTGATACATCCTGATAGTAGGGGGAGAGAAGAGAGCGGAGGGGGTACAGGGGGTTTTGGGGGCCCTGGAATACGAAATGCATGCACGCAATCCATTCCTGGCCCCAATGGGATCGTGCTGAGCGGGGGTTGCCAAGTCACCCGCAACCGGAAGAACTTCGCAGCTCGCCCGTGCCTGTCCTGTCCCCGGTCGAAGTGCTCGAACCATTTCCGAGAGTCGCCCTGGCCTGAATCGCCGGGATCCCATCTGTTCGAAACCACCGTCCGTGTTCACCGGACACACAGAACAGGGATATCAGAAACCGTCAACTTGAAGCCGTGGCCGCGAGGACAGTCCGCGCCGTCCCCGCGGTTTCGGCTGTCCCCCACGCGAATCGGGCTCGTACCGGTCCAAACACACGCCGTCAACGAGGGGCGGAATCACCGCGTCCCTGGACACGTTACCTTGTATTGCCTTGCTGCCGGCATGATGATTGCAGTCAAGGATTCCGCTCAAGCCTGGCCCAAGAAAATCGAGGGTGCCGCCCATGAGAACGATGAGTGCGCGATTCATGACGGCGGCATTGGTGGTGACCTGGACGGTGCTTGGTGCCACGGCCCAGCTTTTCGCCCAGGCAAACAAATCGGGCAATGCGGGGCCCCAGGTGGTGCCGGCGGCTGCCGGCGGGCTGGCTGCACCCGCCGCGCCGAGGCCGGCGTTCACGGATCGTCCCGAGGACGAGAGGGCCCTCCAGTCGGTCGCACGCGCCTACACGACGGCCTATGACTCCGCCAACACGCGAGCACTGGGCGATCTTTTCGCGGATGATGCGGAGTTCATCGACGAGCACGGGGATCGGCTCCGCGGCCGGGCCACGATCGAGGGGTTCTTCGACTCGCTGTTCAAGGAGCGTCCCGGAGCGACTCTCACGATCGTACCGGCGAGCCTTCGTTTCCTGGGCCCAGACGTCGCTCAAGAGGAAGGCCAGACGATCGTGAAGGCGACTGGCGAGGAGCGACCATCCTCTCGCCATTACACGGTGACCTTCGTCAAGCAGGGAAATCGCTGGCGATATTCGATCGTGCCGCGAGGAGCTCGAGACCAACACGACCCCGCACCAACGATTGCAGGAGCTGGCATGGCTTGTCGGCTCGTGGGTCAACGAGAGCCCCGACTCGCTGGTTCATACGACCTGCCGCTGGACCGACGACGGCAATTTCCTGCTTCGCGATTTCACGGTCCGGGTGCGGGGCAAGTCGGTCATGACCGTGAATGAACGCATCGGTTGGGACGCGTCACGCCGGCAGATCGTTTCCTGGGTCTTCGACTCCGAGGGCGGACACGGCACGGGCCTCTGGAGCCGCGGGACCAACGACTGGATGATCAAATCCACCGGAGTTCTTACCGACGGCCGAATCGCGACCGCGACGCACGTATTGACCCGGGTGAACGCCCAGTCCGCCCGCTGGGCATCGATCGAGCGAACCGTGGGCGACCGGATCGTCCCCGACCGTGCCGAGTACCTGATGGTCCGCCAGCCGCCACCGCCACAGGGTCGCTGAAACCAGCCTGCTGTACACCCCAAGCCGCAGTCGAGTCGGAGAGACCCAGCCATGAAGTCGCATCATTTGAGTTTCGTGCTCGGAGCAATCGCCCTACTCGGTCTGACTCCCGTCACCCGGGCGTATCATGGCGGAGGACACGGCGGCGGCGGTGGTCATGGGGGCGGTGGCTTCCACGGCGGGGGCGGCTTTGGAGGCGGAGGTGGCTACCATCCCGCGGGCGGATTCCATGCGGCGGCGCCGGCCTTCAATCGGACGCCCTCGTTCAACACTCCGCGAGCGTATGCCCAGCCTCACATGGGAGCCGGAGCCATGAATCCCGGCGCGATGGCGGGCAACCGGGGAGCCGGGCCGCGGTTCGAGAACGGCCTGGGCGCACGCCCTGGCGCCGGAAACGCGGGCCTCGGCAGGGGTGAGCTGGGCGGCCGTCCCATGGGCACCAACGCCATGGCCGCTCGCGGCGGCAACATCAACGTCAACCGGGCGGGCTTCAACCGAGTGGGAGCGAACGCCATGGCCGGGCGGCAGGGCGTCGGCTGGAACAACCGATACATGGGCTACCACCAGGGATGGGTCCACGGCTACTGGAATGGCCACCATCCCGGCGGTTGGAACTGGCGCGGAGGCTACGGATCTCCCGGCTTCGGCTACTGGGGCGGCTATGGAGGCGGAGTCGGCGGCTACAACGGCTTCGGCTGGGGCCTGGGATCGGGGCTCGGGATGGGCCTGGGCATGGGGATGGGCTATGGACTGAGCTCATGGCTCTTCGGCCCGATGCTCTACAACTGGGGCTACTCGAGTTATAGCAACCCCTACTATGGCGGCGGAGGCTACGGCGGCGCGGCTGTCCAGCAGCCGATCGTGTACGACTATTCTCAGCCCATCAACGCCGTGGCGGACCCACCGGAGGACAGCGTTAGCAACCAGGCAATGACCTCCTTCGACCAGGCCCGCGAGGCGTTCCGGCAGGGCGACTACACGCAGGCGCTCAACCTGACCGACCAGTCGCTGCGCCAGATGCCCAACGACCCGACCCTCCACGAGTTCCGCGCGCTGGTACTGTTCGCCCTCGGTCGTTATGACGAGGCGGCCGCCGCCCTCTATGCCGTTCTCTCGGTCGGACCGGGTTGGGACTGGTCGACCCTGATCGGCCTCTACGGCAACCCCGACGCGTACACGCAGCAGATCCGGTCACTCGAGTCTTACGTCAATCAGCATCCAACCTCGGCCGCCGCACGCTTCGTCCTCGCCTATCACTACCTGACCCAGGGCCACATGCCCGAGGCGGCCGATCAGCTCAAGTCGGTCGCAACCCTCCAGCCCAAGGATCAGCTCTCCACACAGCTCCTCCAGCAGATCCAGCAGTCAACGCAGCCAGCCGCCGCCGCGGGCGCCGGTCCGCTTGCGGCGAACGCGCCGGCACCGAACACTCCGCCTTCGGGCGCGCCCGCCACCCCGAACGTGGAGAACGCCCCGCAACCGGCCTCTCCCGGCAAGGAGGGCACGCTCGCAGGCACCTGGACGGCACAACCGGCGCAGGACACGACCATCACGATCACCTTTGCCGATGCGGGCCACTTCACCTGGCGGGTGGCGCACCAGGGCCAGGACCACCAGTTCGAGGGAGCCTCGAGCTACGTCAACGGCATCCTCACGCTTGCTCAGGACCAGAACAACGCGATGGTCGGCGACGTCAACTGGCAGGATCCGAACCACTTCCAGTTCAAGGTGCTCGGCGGCGGGCCCGGCGACCCGGGGCTGACTTTCGCCAAATCGTCCTGAAGCGCATGGTGGCTTCTCGCCACGGCAGTCAGTACAATCCGGGTGAACCGATGGTCCGGATTCCGGCCGCTGATCTTTCGTCGGGAGCGGCCGATTTCCAGGTCCGGACATCGGCGGCCGGAGCTGCCCAGATGCCTTCCTCGCCCGATCCACCCGAGTCCGATCCCGACCTGACGAGCTGCGTCGAGGGTGGCGACGGGATCTCGATCATCCGGGGTGGGGGCAACTGCCGAAGCTGGAATAATATTCGGTATCGGATAGGTCTCAGTGCCAGGAACGTCGGCGCGTCGAGGCTCTCGATGAATGTCGCGACGATCCCTCCCGGCGGCGTGGCCTTCGCACACATTCATGTCGGCTTCGAGCTCATGCTGTATATCCTCGAGGGCCGGGTCCGGCATGAATACGGGCCGGGGCTGACTCGCTCGGTGGAGAACGAGGCTGGCGACTTCATCTACATCGAGCCGGGCGTGCCGCATGAGGTCTTCAACCTGAGCCCGACCGACCCCGTGGTGGCCGTCGTGGCCCGGTCCGATGCTAGCGAGTGGGAAAATATCGTTCCCTACGAGCGTCCAGGCCCCGAGGAATCCGATCGGCCCCGTGCGGAATGAGCCCGACCGATAACCCGTCGCCATCTTCGCCTCGTCGTCCCATGGCATCCCAGCCCAGAAGTTGCGGCAGTCGTCCCTCGCGATGGTGCGTTGGTGCGGTTGCCCCGGTCCCGCCGAAGCGGAGACTCCAGGACCATGCTCAGATTCACGACCCATGAGGTCCAAGGTGTGCTGGTCATCGCCTTCGAGGCGACCGAAGAGGGCGCCATCGACTGGCAGTCCACCCAGCGCGACTGGCTCTACAAGCTGATCGAGTCGCATCCTGACGCCCGATTCGTCATCGATCTCGCCGAGGTGAATTACCTCGCCAGCTCCGAGATCGGCTTTCTGGTCACCCTCAAGCGGCGGATCGATCGGCGCCAGGGCCGCGTCGTCCTGTGCGAGATCCGTCCCTACATCATGGACCTCTTCCGGACGATGAACCTCCTGAAGATCCTCGACGTCACCGACACGGTCGCCGCGGCGCTCGCCAGGCTCGGACCGGCCTGAAGGTTGCAGGTTGGCTATTCCGTCGAGGCGGAGCGACCTGCCGTCGCTCGCCCTGCACCGGAGGCCACCGTCATGTCGTATCGCAGGCGACTTTCGCTCTCGTTTGTCGGGATCGTCCTCGCACTCGTGCCGGCCGCACGGGCCGGAGATGACGCTCCGCCCGAGGGTTTCACGGCCCTTTTCAATGGCAACGACCTGTCGGGATGGAAGGTCCCGCCGGGTGACGGCGGCCACTGGAAGGTCGTCGGCGGAGTCATCGACTACGACGCCATGAGCGAGGCCCCGGGCGACAAGGCGCTCTGGAGCGAGCGCGAGTTCGGCGATTATGTCCTTCGGGTCAACTGGCGGCTCAAGGAAGCACCTTTCCTCAACCGCCATGTCCCCTACATCCTCCCCGACGGGTCGCACGCCAGGGATATCCACGGCCAGGAGATCCACCTGGCGGTCCCCGACGCGGATTCCGGCGTCTACCTTCGCGGCGATGGCCGGTTCCAGGCGAACATCTGGTGCTGGCCGATCGGTTCGGGCGAGTTCTATGGCGTGCGGACCGACCCGCGGACCCCGGCCGACCTTCGCGCCGCCGTGACCCCGCGGACTCAGGCCGATCATCCCGTCGGCCAGTGGAACCGCTTCGAGATCACCGTGCGCGACCGGACTGTGTCCGTCGTCCTGAACGACAAGCTTGTGATCCCGGGCGCCACCATCCCCGACCTTCCTCGCCGCGGTCGGCTCGCCCTCCAGCACCACGGCGCCCGGAACAAGGCGGGAGAATGGATCGGCCCGCCCAGCCTCGTCCAGTTCAAGAATATTTATATCAAGGAGCTCACGCCGGCGCCGGCTTCGGCGAGGTAGGTGGGCAGCGTATAGTGTCTCGTCGGCTCGGATGATCGCCGACTACAGGCGGACGAAGCTGGCGTACATTGCCAGGCCGACCTGCTGGGACTTCTCGGGGTGGAACTGGCACGCGACGAGGTTCTCTCGCCAGACCACCGCCGGGAAGGGCCGGGGATAGTCGGACGTGGCGGCGACGATCCGGTCATCGTCAACCTCGGCATGGTAGGAATGTACGAAGTAGACCGATGGCGATTCGTCGAGAGCCGGCAGAATCGGGCAGGGGCGGAGGATTCGCAGCGTGTTCCAGCCCATGTGGGGAATCTTGAGGCCCTCACCGGGCTCGAAGCGGACGATCCGTCCCGGGAGCAGGCCCAGTCCGGTGTGCTCTCCGTCCTCAAAGCTCGTCTCGAACAGGAGCTGGAGTCCCAGGCAGACGCCCAGGCAGGGCTTGCCGGCAAGGACCGCTTCCTTGAACGCCTCGCCCAGGCCGGTGCGCTTCAGCTCGGACATTGCGTCGGAGAAGGCACCCACGCCGGGCAGGACGACCTTCGACGCATGGCGGATCCGGTCAGGGTCGCTCGTGATTGCGGCGGACGCACCGACGGCCTCAATGGCCTTCTGCACGCTTCGCAGGTTCCCCATCCCGTAGTCGACAATCGCGATCATGGCCCGGCCCCGGCGAGGTCCCGAAAATCTGGGGAGTCATCGTAGCATAGCCGGCCCAGGTCCGCACCCGCGGTTTCAATCCCGTTGAGGGTTCGAGCTCGACCTTGAGCCATCCCGGCCCATGGGGTGCGACATCTTGTAAGCAGCGAGCGCCGAGGTCGGCGGCTGCCGGACAGCGTTGCGTCGGTGGAACTCGCATCGGCGGGTGCGCACGCTCAGCTCGTTCCCGGCGACTCCTTCGAGGGCGAGGGACCTTCCGCGACGCCGGGCGACTCGGGTCGGCTACTAAACTGGTGCCTGGTTGAAGCGGTTGCTTCCGACCGCGAGCCCGAGGACCCGGATGGGACCTGCGCCGCGGGCGCCTCGACCGAGAGGCGGATCATCGTTCCCTCCCCCGGCTGGCTCTCGATGGACAGGGCACCCCGATGCCGCCTCCAGATCCCGTGTGCCGCCGAGAGACCGACGCCGCTGTGCCCGGTCCTCGTCGTGAAGAAAGGCTCGGTCGCGCGCTTGAGCACCTCGGGAGTCATCCCGGAGCCCGTGTCGCGGATCTCCATGACGACCCAGTTGCGATCGTCCACGGTGGTGGAGCAGGTGATCGTCCCCACCCCCCGGGGCATGGCATCGCGGGCGTTCTGGATCAGGTAGGCCAGGAGCGAGCGGATCTGCGAGTGACTCCCCCGGATGAACGGGATTGCGCCCAGATTCAGCACCCAGTTCACGCCGGGATCTCCCGTGGCCTGCTGGTGCTCGGCCGTCTCGCGGATCACCTGGTTCAGGTCGATGAGTACGACCGGATCCGCCTTCTTGTCGAAGCCCGGCGAGGTGAACCGCCGCGTCCAGTCGATCAGCCGACGAGGAACGTGCGAGGCCCCGAGAGCGTTCTCGATGATCGCCGAGCCGAGCGCGACCAGCTCCTCGCGTTCGCACTGCGGGTTGCGCACCTGGGACCGGATCAGCTCGGCGTTGCTCACGACCGCGGCGAACGCGTTGATCACATGATGCCCCACGGCCGCCGAGAGGTGCCCGAGTTCCTTCAATCGTTCGGCTTCATCGAGCTCGTCGCCTTGTCCGCCCGTCATGATTACCTCGTCAGATTTCTAGTCTCGGCCCGAATGGGCGAGCCTGGGAGATGCGTGCGAGACGCTCGCCAGAGCTGCTTGGCCCCCATCGCGGCCGAACAGCACGCGACTCTTGCGTGCCATGGCCAAGAAGGAACCGTACCATGTAACCCGATTGCGTCCCGCGGCGAAGCCGCCGTAACGGGCAGCAAGCGCGATGCCGGCTGACTCCTACACCAACCATTTGAGAGGGCCGCGTCATCGAATGATCCGCGCCTCGGCCCAATCGGCCAGGTCGCGGACGTTACCCCGGTCTCCGAACTCGGTGATGAGGATCAAGATCTTGCCGTCGGTGAGGTCGACGTCGA
Organism: uncultured Planctomycetota bacterium; assembly: GCA_963771445.1. Lineage (GTDB taxonomy): Bacteria > Planctomycetota > Planctomycetia > Isosphaerales > Isosphaeraceae > JAKAUH01. The sequence continues at coordinate 2,138,711 of CAVYTQ010000014.1, forward strand.
TCGGTATCGGTGCGTCGCGCCGGTCAACGGCGGAGACTTGTAGCGTTCGCGACGATCGACCAGCACGCGGAAAACCACGTTCCCGAGCGCACCGGCCCTCTCATCCACCCCGATTAGCGCCTGGAAATGCCGATCACCCGGCTCCAGGCGATAGGCAAGCAGGGTCCGGCTTTCGGCCCCAATTCCCCGGTCGTAGACCTGGCCACCCAGGCGGATCGGCTGACCCTCGACCGTCTCGTCGATGCGATGGGCCCGGGTCGGCCCGACGTAAGAATCATACTGCGCCGCGGCGGTCGGACGCTCCGACAGGTAGACCACCGACCGTGACCGGGCGCGGAACCGCGTCACCACGGCGAGCGGGAACCGGACGGACTTGCCGAATCGCGTCGTCGCCTCGACGGTTCCGTCGGCGAGCTTGAGCGACGTCAGGCCCAGCCGCGTCCCGTCGTCTAGCGCCGCCTCAAGGAACGCGCCCTTGGGACGGTCGTAGTGGATCAGGGCCGGGTCGAACCCGACGGCCAGGGCGCCCCCGCGGTCGACCTCGAGCGGCTTGCCGTCGACCTGCAACCGGACCGTTCGCTCGTCCATGCCCAGGAAGCTGCCGTCGAGCCGGTCGCCGTTCGAGAGCCAGACCACCTCGGACTTGCGGCCTTCATGCAGGATACGGTTCGCCAGGATGCCGGGGGTCCTTGGGACCTCGGGCCCGGCCAGGACGAGCCCAAGCACCCCATCCACGGGCAGCTCGATCTTTCCCATCGCCTCGGAACGGACCTCGATGCCCGCGTCCGTGGCCGTCCCGATCGTCGTGCGCATCAGACGATCCCCCTCGGCCAGGAACACCGCCTGCGCACCTTCGCCCGTGGCGACCTGGCCGGGTGACTCCCGCGTGAGCTTCACCAGGCGGTCGAGGGGCAGCACCTCGCGCTTGCCGTCCCTGGCGGCGATGGTCACGCCCCCATCCGAGAAGGCGACAATTCGCCCGTTGGCCGTACGGCCGTCGATCATGAGGGCCGAGAAGGTCGGCTCCACGCGATCGGGCGAATCCTCCGGGGCTGCCGCCCATGCCGACGGCGCAACCAGCAGGACCGCCAGGGCCACCCTCAGCGGGCGGACTCGGCAGCCAGTCGGGCGGGATGTCCGGCCACGATCATTCTCCATTCGCGGACCTCAGCGCTGGAAGATCGGCAGGTAGTTATTCGGGATCTGGAGGACAATGAGCGCCATGGCCGTCCCGTATTCGCTGCAGACCGTGTTATCAGGCCAGTAGCCCTTCAACATCTGCCGCTTCTGCAGCTCGTCGCGGACCGTAGGATACCATTCCGCCCACGCCTCGCCTCCCTGGATCCACATCGCCTGCGCCGCGTAATACTGGCCGTAGTAGTAATGGTTGTTCCGGCGGCCGAAGCGCATCCCCTGGTTCGAGCGCCTGAGGTAATTGATACCCTCGCGCACCTCCCTGGAATCATACTCGCCGGCGCTCTGGAGCGCCACCACGCCGGCCGCCGACCGTGGGAACTCGCTGCTTGGCCCGCCCGAGAGCATGTAGCGGAATCCGCCGTCGGGGTTCTGCGACAGCTTCACGTAGCGGATGCACGCGTTGACCGTGTCCTTGGGCACGTACAGCCCCGCGTTCCGCGCCGCCCGCAGCGCGTTGATCTGGCAGATCGTCACCGACAGGTCGGCGTCGTGCTTGATCGGCTGGTACCTCCAGCCCCCCTCGCTGTTCTGCGTGTCGATGATCAGCTGGACGGCCTTGCGCAGCTTCTCGCGGATCTCGGGCCGGTGCGTCATCCCGTACGCCTCGGCCAGGAACAGCGTCCCGAACCCGTGCGAGTACATCGGGCCGTGCGTTGACGATCGCTCGACCGAAATGAAGCCGGAGGGCGAGGTGTTGTCCATCACGAACTCGAGCGCCTTGTCGATCGGCGCGCCATAGGGCCCGCGGCCTGGGCTCGAGCCCGACGCCATGAACGCCAGCCCCGCCAGGCTGGTGACGGCGATGTTCCCCCGGTAGGTCCCGCTGCCGAACGAGCCGTCGGTGTTCTGGTTCTTCGCCAGCCACGAGAGCCCGGACTGGATGGCGCGGTCGGTGTCCTCGGTCATCATCTCCGCGGTGCCCTCGGGCACGTCGCCGCGACGATTCTCCACGAAGCCCGCCGGCTCTCGCGTGCGCGCCTTCGGCTGCTGCGCGATCGCTGCGTTCGTCGCACCCAGCACGAGCGCGACCATCGCCACACAACCGAGCAACCCACTTACTCGCCCAGCCCTCGGAATGGAATGCGCGAATCCCACGTCAGCATTCTCCCGGATCAGGATTCCATTAGCGTTGGAAGATGGGCAGATAATTATTCGGCATCTGGAGAATAATGAGCGCCATGGCCGTACCGTACTCGTCGCAGATCGTGTCGGACCAGTAGCCCGGCGCATATTGCCGCTTGAGCAGCTCGGCGCGGATCGCGGGATACCACTCCGCCCAATCATCACCGCCGCGAATCCACATGGCCTGCGCCGCGTAATAATGGCCGTAGAAATAGTGGCTGTATCGACTGCCGTGCTTGATCTCGCGGGTGTACTGCTTCAGGTACCCCAGCCCCTCGCGGATCTCCTTGGAATCATACTCACCGGCGCTCTGGAGCGCCACCACGCCGGCCGCCGACCGGGGAAAGGCACTCGCCCCGCCCGAGAGCATGTAGCGGAAGCCGCCGTCGGGGTTCTGCGAGTGCTTCACATAGCCGATGCACGCGTCGACCGTGTCCTTGGGCACGTACAGCCCCGCGTTCCGCGCCGCCCGCAGCGCGTTGATCTGGCAGATCGTCACCGACAGGTCCGCGTCGTGCTTGATCGGCTGGTACCGCCAGCCCCCCTCGCTGTTCTGCGTGTCGATGATGAGCTGGACCGCCTTGCGCAGCTTCTCGCGGATCTCGGGCCGGTGCGTCATCCCGTACGCCTCGGCCAGGAACAGCGTCCCGAAACCGTGCGAGTACATCGGCCCGTGCGTCGACGACCCCGAAACGGAGATGAAGCCACTCGGCGAAGTGTTGTCCATCACGTAGGCCAGGGCCTTGTCGATCGGGGCACCGTAGGGCCCGCGGCCGGGGCTCGAGCCCGACGCCATGAACGCCAGCCCCGCCAGGCTGGTGACGGCGATGTTCCCCCGGTAGGTCCCGCTGCCGAACGAGCCGTCCGGGTTCTGCTTCCGCGCCAGCCACGAGAGCCCCGACCGGATGGCGCGGTCGGTGTCCTCGGTCATCATGTCGGCGGTGCCCTCCGGCACGTCGCCGCGACGCCCCTCGCCGAACCGGCCCACGGATTTGGCCGGTTCCTGGGGAGCCTCCTGGGCGTCGGAAGGCGGCGAAAGGGCCGCCATCAGGCCCACGATCAACGCCCCGGCGGTTCGTCCGCTCGAGAGCCCGGCCTTCATGGCGAGTCCTCCCTGACGAGCTTTCCCTTGCCCACGGAGAGATAGTAACGATCGATCAGCTCTCGCTTGGTTGTGAGCGGCAGCTCATTCGTCTGGTTCTCGATCTCCTGACGGAGCTCGTCGGGCAGGTGGCCCCACTCGTTCTTGCCGCCGACGTTGGCGTGCTTGGTGGTGGGCTTGAGCGGCTTCTGCAACGGGGCGCCGCGGGCCATCGTGCCCTCGGGCGACCCCGGCTGCTGGCCCCCGGGCTGCTGGCCCGGGCGACGGACGCGCCTGGTCACGATCCGGCCCAGCGAGGACTGGCCCGAACGCTTCGCCTCCTCGATCAGCGTATCGATCCGCTTGACGACCTTCTTCTGCTGGTCACGCGTCGTCTCGCCGGTGTCGGGCTTCTCGAGCTTCTGCTCGATCTCGCGCATCTCCTTGATCAGCTCGCCGGCGGGACCGGTCCGTTCGCCGTCGTCGTTCTTCTTGCGACGCTTGCGACCGGTCAGCTCCTCGAGATGCTCGTCCGTCTCCTTGTCCTTGCCCGAGAGCTTCGACGGGTCGGGCGGCTGACCTGGCTTCTTGGATGAAGGACCCGAATCGGGCTTCTGCCCCCCGGCACCGCCTCCGCGCGGGCGATCTTCGGGCGAGGGCGCATCGGTCGTCTCGCCCAGCTTCTTCAGCAGGTCATCGACCTCCTGATCGTTGCCGGACAGCGGAGCGTCGCCTTCGCCCTTCTTGGGCTTGGCCTTCGGGTCATCGTCCTTGGCGGCCTTCGCCCCGGCCGGGCCGCTGCCGGGCATTCCGGGCTTCTCGACGCCGCCATCCGGACGGGCCGACTTGTCGCCGGAGCCGGGTTTGGCCGCGGGTCCGTCTTTCTTGCCAGTTGTTGACTTCGCCGATTCGCCCGCCGCCGGGTCGGACGGGGCGGAGACCTTCTCGAGCAGCGAGTCGAGTCCATCGTCCTTCGGCGCCGGCGGCTCCTGGGCGTGGAGGACGCCCGCGGAGCCTGCGGCGAGCCCGGCGGCGATCGACAGGGTCATGAGCGTACGTCGGAACCTGGTCATCGTTTATTCCTCCCCATCATCTCGCCTGGGACGGGTCATGTCGCGGACGATGTCGGCGAGCACGCCCTGGTCTTCCGAGAGCCGCTTGACCTCGGCGGCCTCATCGGGGGTGAGCGTCTTGTGCCGCCGGCGCTGCTCGTCGAGGGCGTCGGTCCGATCGTTGATCTCCTGCTGGAGCGTCTTGAGCAGCTTGAGCTGGGCGGTCGGTGGGATGCCGTCGTCCTGTCCACCCGCTCCGCCGCCTCCACCGCCCCCGCCGCCGCCACCCCCACCACCGCCCTGGCCGCCGGGCCCGCGGTCGGCCTTGAGCGATTCGAGGAGCTGCTTGAACCGCTCCGCCGCGCCTCGGGCCGCGGCCTCGGTCGGCTCGTCGGTCTTGATCTCTCGCAAACGACCGGCCGCCGTCTCCATCTTGTCGGCCGCGCGGCGGAGCGTCAGTGCGATGACGGGTGCGCCATCGAGCGTCCCGGCCAGCTCGGAGGTCTCGTCCTTCAACCCCTCTTCCACCAGGCCCTGGTCGCGCACGCCGTGCTGTTCGGCCAGCGAGAGCTTGCCGTTCTGCTTGCGCTTTTGCTCGAAGGTGGTCGTCACGCCGACGATCTTGTCCTGCCGCTCGGCGAGCGACTTGAGCTGGTCGCCGATCCGCGCGAGCTGTTCGGCGGCCAGTTGCTCCTCGGCGTCGCGACGCGTCTGCTCGAGGTCTTCCTGGGCCTCCTCGACGTCCGCCAGGGCCTCCTCCTGCTCCTTGTCGGCCTGCTCGCCCTGGTCTTGCTCCATGTTATCCTGCGCCCGGCCCATCCGGCCCGAGGCGGTCTGGCCGGCCCTCGACGCCGCGTCGGCGCCCATCTTCGCCAGTCGCTGAAGCTGCCGATCCAGCTCCTTGCGGATCTCGGCCTGCTCCTTCGCCAGTCGCTGGAGCTGCTCCTTGCGCTGCTGGGCGTTCGGGTTGCGCCGGGCCTCGCGGGTCTTCTGGAGGTTCTGCGCCTGCGCGCTCGGGTCTTGGCCAGCTCATCCTCGGCGTTCTTCAGCTCCTTCACCAGCCGCGCCAGCTCACGCTCGCGTCGGTTCTGGATCTGGTCCACCAGGTCGCGCATTTCGTTCCGCGCCTGCTCCTGCCGCGATCGGGCCGAGCGCATCTGGTTCTGTTCGAGCTTCTCGGCGGCCTCGCCCAGTTTGCCGGCCGTCCCCTGCTTCTGGCTCTTCTCGGCGGCCTCGCGCAGCGCGGCCGAGGCAAGGGGCTCGGTCTGGTCGAGCCGGTTGGCCATTTCGCCCATCCGCTCGAGCAGCTTCTGCAAACCGGAGCGGACCTGCGACTGACGCGCCCCGAGGTTGCCCAGCTCGGATCGCTGCTCGGGCGACAGGTCCTCGGGCTTCTTGCCGACCGACTCGGGACGCGAGGCGGCGTCGGCCGCCTGCTTCATGGCGTTTTCCTGCTGCTTGAGCAGGTCCTGCGCGTCCTTGACGATCCCGCGATAGGTCTCGAACTCGCTCAGGTTGTCGAGCATCTTCTGCAACTCGTCGGCGATCGCCTTCTGATTCGACTTGGCCTCATCGAGGGCGCGTCGCGTCGCGTCGGGACGGGGCGACTCCGGCGCCCTGCGGGCTGAGCCTCCTCCTTGCCCCCGGGCGGCTGATCCGCGTTCGACCCCTTTTCGGACTCGCCCCCCGGCTGAGCGGGTTGGGGCTCGCCGCCGGACTCGGGCGAACCCGCCTTCGGCGAGCCGGACTTCGAGGCGCCGGGCTGAGCGGCAGCCGACTTCGACGTTCCGGACTTCGCGGTATCGGCCTTGCCAGCGTCAGTCTTCCCCTGCTCGGCCTTCCCCGTCTCCGATTTCCCGGTGTCGGCCTTCCTCGTGTCGGCCTTCCCCGTCTCCGATTTCCCGGTGTCGGCCTTCCCCGTGTCGGCCTTCTGGGCCTCTGCCTTGCCGGTCTCGGCTTTCGCCGTATTCCCGGGGGCACCCTTCTGCGAATCCTGAGAGTTCGTCGGCTCGGGCGGTGCACCTTGATCCTGGGGGCGATTGGGCGATTCTGGGCTATCGCCACCGCGATCGTTCGCGTTCTCGAGGCCCTTCATGGCGTGGACGATACCCTGTTCGGCCGGTCCGAGGTTCCGCTCGCGAACCGCCTCGGCGCGGGCGAGCAGGTCTTCCATCTGCTTCTGGGCGTCGGGCTTATCCATCTTGAAGTTGCGCAGGTCCTCGAGCATGCGACGGATCCGGGCCGACAACCCCTCTTCGCGGCCATTGAATCGGCCGCTCACCTGTCGCTGGATCATCGAGGCATTGGTCAGGTCGTCGCGTTGCGGCTGTGGCAGGCGATCGGACTTCGACAGGGTGCGGGCGGCGTTGTCGACGGGGGTCATCGCCTGCTTCTGCATCGTGAGCATCCGCGCCATTTCCTCACGCAGCTCCGCGTTGCGCATCGTCGAATTGACGCGCCGCGTCCTCCTTGGACACGATCCTCAGCCGGACCTCGCGGCTCTTGCCGATGTTCGGACCCTTGATCGCGTCGAAGTCGCGTGCCTCGGCGTGGAAGGTGATGATCGAGCCGGGGGTGAGCTGGAGCCTGGCGAGCTCCCACGCGTGGTCCAGCTCGCGGTGCTTGACGAGCGACGACGCCGCGGGTGCCGGGGCCTGATCGGCCGCCGCGAAGAGCGGGATCAACTGCTCCTCGCCGCCCTCGGACTCGCCCGTGGCGACCCGATAAGCCATCCGCGCCGAGTGGATGCCGAAGTCGTCATCCACGAAGATCTTGACGGGCACCGTCGCATCCGGGGGTACGTCGCGGTCGCCCTTGGGCTCCTCGATCACGACGCGGGGCGCGTCGTCCTTGAAGCTCCGCACGTCGAACCGAGCCTCTTCGCGATTGATGAAGCCCTCGGTGTCCTTCATGCGGAACCAGAAGTTGAATGTCCCCTTCACGGGGACAGCCGCGCGAATGCGGGTCCGCGAGGTGTCGAGGGCGACGGCGGTACCGTCGGGGGCGTCGCCGATCCGGAGTTCGGCGGAATCGAGCGGCTTGCTCGCCTCGGCCTCCACTTCCAGGCGGGTGCCCTCGACGCCCGAAGCTGGGTCAAGCCGGGCGCCAATAGTTGCGGAGCGATGCCCGTGTAGGGCGGCGAGACGACCCGCACGGTCATCGTCTTGATCGCGGGCGGCGGCACCACCCTCACCGGCACGTCGCGGATCGAGTCCGCGTCGTCGCCGCCGGCAACGCTGAACCGGAAGGGCTGGTGGACCTCTTCAATCCGGCCGTGGAAGACGCCGCCGGACTCCATCCGCAACACCTCGGCGCTCTCGGTGCCGTCCTCGAATCGATAAACCGCTCGGGCCAACTCGGGGACCGTGTCGCCGGGCTTGACCTTGACCGTCAGGTTGAAGACGTCACCCCGGGCGATCTTCAGCGTGCTATTGGACGAGTCGAGCACCAGGTGGGTCTGCTGCGGCCACTGCCGGCTGCCGAAGGGCGCGAGCAGTCGTGCCAGCGCGATCCTCGACGACTGCGGCGCCACCGCGAAGACCAGCCCGCACGCCGCCACGGCGACGGCCGCCAGGCCGAGCGCCCGCCAGACGGGACGCGCCTCGATCACCTCGCGAAAGTCGATCGCCTCGGTCTCGGCCAGCGCCTGCCTGACCGTCGCCTCGCGGAGTGCCGACGACTCGTAGCGGTCGTCGTTCGCGCCCATCCGCAGGAACTGGATCGTGCTCGCCAGCCGATCATTCAGGCCCGGCCAGCGCTCCTCGATCCGCATCGCGATGTCGAGGTCCGCAAACCGCACCAGCAAGGGCCGAAGCACGCGTCGGTAGACGAGAAAGCCCAGCGTGCCGACCAGCGTCGCGAGGATCGCGGCGCGGATCACCGAGTCGAGATGGAACAGCCAGTCGGCGAGGCCCGCCACGATGAACAGCGGCAGCATCACCCCGAGCACCCAGGAGAGCCCGTGCAGCGCCAGCAGGCGGCGGAGCGATGCCCGCAGGGCGCCGATCCTCGATTCCAACTCACGAGCCGTCATCAAGACCTCCCGTACCGGCCGCGCCGGACGTTGCTCCCAGGATCGGCCCGGACGTGGGCTCGAACCGATCGACCGGCCCGCCCCCGCCCCTCACCATCGTCAAATCCGCCCAACGAAAATCATACCATCTGCTTACGCTTCCGGATAACCCATTCCAGCGCCAGAATCGCCAGGAATGCCGCCAGGACCGGCCAGGTGTTCCACAGCGGGATCGGCGGGTCGGTGTCCAGCGGCACCTGCAACGGCGTGGGCAAGTCCTTGAGCAGGTTTGCCGCGTCGAGCGGGGTATAGAACTTGCCCCCGCTGGCCGCCGCCGCGCGGATCAGCTCGGACTGGTTCATCTCGATGTGCTCGCGCTCGCCAATCGGCGGGTCGACCCGGAAACCGGCCGTCACCGGCTTGTCGAGCGTCGGCGGCGGCATCAACCGCACCTCGTATTCGCCCTCCGCGGCCTGCGCGCAGCGCGCCCTCGAACAGGTCTTTCGATCCGGGCACTCGCCGGAGCGTCAGCGGGCGCGGCCCCTGTCCCTGCCGCTGGACCTGCACCGACACCTCGTCGCCGGCCGGGGCCAGGCCCGGGTTGAGGAACCGCACCCGAAGCTGGATCGGCTGCCCGCGCTGGTAGCGACGGCGGTCGGTCTGGATCTCCGCCTGGCGATTGCCGACCAGCCGCGATCGGGCCATGAACCGGATCGTCTGGACCCAGAACCGGCCGAAGTAGCGATCCCCCGCCCGGAACCGCCACCGCCAGGTGTCGTCGAACGCGTGGAACATCACCTTCCCCGAGCCGAGGAACTGGTAGACGATCAGCGGAACCTTCCCGTCCGATCCGACCACGGTCGGATGCTCGGCCAGCACCAAGGCCGCCGGCTTCTTCCGCGGAGCCTCGAAGTACCAGAACAGCTCGGGCAAGCGGTTCCAGATATTCATGCTCTCCACCTCGTTGTCGCCCAGGCGGAAGATCGGGTTGGCAGCGCCCCTCGACGGTCAGCTCAGGCCGGTAGGCGGCCACGCCCGCGCCGACGGCGGTCGGATTCCGCGCGTCGGCGAGCTCGACGGGCAGCAGCAGCTCGAGCGGGGTGCCCCGGTAGCCGATCGGGTTGAAGAGCTCGCCGGCCACGAACAGCACCCCGCCACCTTTCTCGGTCACGAACTCGACGAGGTTCTGCATCTGCGACTGGCTGAGATAGCTCGTGTCGGCGTCGCCGATCAGCACCACGTCGTAGGAGAACAGCTCTTCCTTGGAGGCCGGGAACGTCGGCATCGCCGAGCGGTCCTGCTCGCTGTATTCCGGGTCCGACGAGAGCAGGACGACACCCAGCTCGATCGACTCGTCGCGCTCGAGGTAATTCTTCAGGTAGCGGAACTCGTAGCGGGGCTCGTTGTCGACGTACAGGACGCGGAGCTTCTCCTTGCGGATCGTGATCATCCGCTCGATCCGGTTGTTGTCGGTCTGGAGCTCGCGCGGCCGTGGCTCGACCTCGACGATGAAGGTCCGCTCGCCGGTCGTGCGGGGGCGGTGGACCAGCTCGACCCGCTCGGACTGGCCGTCGGCCGGCGCGTCGACCTCGCGGGTCTCGATCACCTTGTCGTTCTTCGGGTCCGTCGAGCCCGGCTCGCGCTCCTTGAGCCGGACTGTCACCTTCTGCCCCTGGAAGCCGCGGGCCGTCAGCTTCGCCTGGAACCGGACGGCGTCGTCGACGAAAACCACGTCGTCGACCAGCAGCTCGCCCAGCTCGAGATCCCGCGCCGGGTCCGGGCTGCCCAGGCCGACGGCGTACAGCGGCACATTCTTGCGCGCGGCCAGCTCGCTCGCCTTGGTGAGCGGCTCGCCCTCGGTCGTCTGGCCGTCGGTGAGCACGACGATCGCCGATGGCGGCGACCCGCGCAGCTCGGTGATCACCTGGCGGACGCCGTCGCCGAGCCGCGTCTGCGTGCCCGAAGGCTCGAGATCCCGCACCTTATCGACGGCCGCGGCGACGTCGCGGGCCTTGTCCACCTCGGCGATCGGCTGCGTCGAGTTCGAGACGCGGTAGATTCGGACCCTGTACTTGCCCTGAAGTGCGCGGAGCAGCCGGGCGCGGTCCTGAAGGATGATCCCCTTGGCGATTTCCAGCCGATTCGGCCCGGTCGGGGCCGCGTCCGGGGCGGGTTCGGGCGCCTCCTCCTTCTTTTTCGGATCGCCCGCCGGACCTGGGCGCACGGCCGCATCGGCCAGCGCCGTCAGGGCCTCGCGATCCCTGGCCGTCGCGTACTGGTCGACGATCGCCTCGCTGGCCGAGTCGTCCACCAGGATCGCCAGGTTCGGCATGCCCGTGCGCTGCACCGACAGCACCGCCTCGGACAGCATGAACAGCGCCAGCAGTACCAGCGAGAAGCGCAGCGTGGCCAGCACGATTTTCGACGCGGTCGACGCCTTGCCCTCGTTGCGGTACAGCCAGACGATCAGCGCGAACGACCCGAGGATCGTGAAGACGTACACCCACTGCGGCGACGGCTGCTCGAACACGATGCGCCGTTGCAGCTTTTCGGCGGAGCCCGCCGGGGCGACCCCGAGTCGATCGGACAGCTTGGACAGGATCCAGTCCAGCACGCTCAGCTCCTCATTCACCGTCACGCAGGTTCATGATGCCCGAACCGCCAGGCGAGGATCGACTCGACCAGCAAGAGCGCGAGCACCGTGTAGAGCATCGGCCGGTGGAGCTCGCCGCGGCGGCCGACCGAGGCCGCGTCCCGCGTGAGCGCCTTCCAGTCCGAAGGATGCACATAAATAAATTTCCAGCCCGGCAGGATCTCGTCCAGCGCCGACTCGTCGAGCTTGGCCATGTCGCTCTCGGCCGGGTCGGGGTTCGCCGCGAACGACGAGTCGACCGACAGCGGCGGGCCGACCCGCACCTTGTACTCGCCCGAGAGCTCGGTCTGCTCGAAGTGCAACTGGCTCACCCCACCCGACGGCTCGAGCTTGGCAGTCACCGACCGCCCGGCGGGCGTGACGATCGTCGCCGGCGCGGCCGTCGCCGCCTCGGTGAACGAGCGATCGTACGGCTGGCCGACCCGGATGTTCCGTTCGCTGAGCCGGCCCGCCGACGACCGCAGGATCATCTGCTGCATGACGGGCGGGAAGCTCTTGTGGATCGGCCAGCTCGTCCAGCCCGTGTCGGCGGAGGTCGCCACCAGGATCACGGTCCCGCGGTGGTGGGGCGCCTCGACGACGGCAGGGTCGCCGCGGTCGAACGTGAGCGCCACCTGGGCCTTCGAATCCTTCGGCAGCGTGAGCTTGTGATACTGCCAGGTCAGCACCCGCGTCAGCCCGGCCGTCACGGGGTCGGCCTCTCCCTGGTACTCGGAAATCAGCGGATGGCGATACCGCATCGGGTTGAAGTAGAACCCCGCCTGCTTCTTGGACGCGTCGCCGACACTCCCCCCGATCGCGGCCGGCAGCAGTCCCTCGCCGTCGCGATAGAGCAGCCGGTTGTAGTTTTCGGCCACCACCTGGTCGCCGCCGAAGAAGACCACGCCGCCGCCCTGCTTGAGGTAATCCTCGAGGGCCGTGACCTCGGCCTGGCTGAACTGCGCGACGTTGCAGAGCACCACCGCGTCATACGCGGCGAGCTCGCGGCCCGAGAGCTGCGACTCGCCCACGACCTCGACCTTGATCGGGCTCGGCTGTCCCGGCGAGACCTCGGTCGGCGCCAGCGCCTGCGCCAGGTAGTCGGTCTCGGCCTGGTAGGGCTCGGACTTGAAATGGCCGTCGACCAGCAGGACCCTGAGCGACTCTCGCACGGGCACGACCAGCCAGCGGCGGTCGTCGAGCGCGAGCGAATCCGGGTCCAGGACCAGCTCGACGACGTGGTCGCCGGGTGTGGTGAACTCGTGGCGGAAGACGACGGGCAGCTCGTCGCCCGCGGCGAGATCCTCGGGCGGAGACGCGGGCGTCAGCCGGCCGTCGACCGTCAGCCGGGCGCGAAGCCCGTCGATCCGGTTGGGCCCGAAGTTACGCACGACGCCCCGCAGCAGCACGTTCGTGCCCAGCGTCACGACGGGGACCTCGACCCGCAGGTCGGTCACCGCTCGATTCGCCGCCCCGCGCTCGCCCAGGTCGAACAGGATCGAGTGCGGCTCGCGCGCCATGATCCGCGCCAGGACCCGCTTCAGCCCCTCCTCGGCGCCCGACGGCGGCCTCCAGCTCGTCGACTGCAGGTCGGTGAGGAAGACGACCTCCTTCTGGGGGATCGACGACGACTCGAGCACCCGGTCGACGGCCTCGAGCGTCGCGGTCAGGTCGGTCCCGCCGTGGGTAATCGCCAGGTCGCCGACCTCCTTCTCCACCTCCTTGAGGTTATTCGACGGCGAGGGGATCACGATCCGGGGCGGCCGGCCCATCAGGATCAGGCTGATCGCATCGCCCTGCCGCGAACCCTTCACCAGCTCGGCCGCCAGCGCCTTGGCCTGGTCGAACCGGCTGCTGCCGCCCGCCGTGTATCCCATGCTCAGCGAGGCGTCGAGGACGAGCACGCGGTGGACCCGTCGGCCAACGATCACCACGCCCAGCGACTCGAGGAACGGCTTGGCCATCGCCGCCACGACCAGCAGGATGATCAGCGTCCGGACCGCCAGCAGCAGCCACTGCTCGATCCGGATCCGCCGCTGGTTCTTCCTGATCGCGGCCATCAGGAACCGCATCGCCGCCCACGGCACCTCGCGGAACTTCCGGCGATTCAGCAGGTGGATCAGGACCGGAATCGACGCCGCCGCCATCCCGTACAGCAACGCGGCATTCGCGAATCCCAGCCCGAGAATCGACAGGTCATTCGTCACTGGTCATTGGTCCCTGGTCATTGGTCATTGGCGAATTCCAGCCCTTGTACGATCGATGCCTCAAGCGAATCCCCGGTTGATGCCGCTTCGGTCGCGGCGGCCTGCTGTCCTGCTACAACTGCTCCCGACCAATGACCAATGACCAAGGACCAACAATCAACGAACACGGGCTGCGCGCGAGGCGAGGTAGCTCGAGAGCGGGACGTCGAGGGTCTGGTCGGTCCGCAGCGGGACGTAGTCGATGTCGATCATCCGGCACCCCTTCTTCAGCTCGTCCAGGAAGCCGCGAGCTCGTCCTGGTAGGCCCTGCGCAGGGCGTGGGGCTCGGTCAGGATCTCGGGCAGTCCCTCCAGCCCCTTGAACAGCGTCGTCGATCGGAACGGGAACTCGAGCTCGGCCGGGTCGAGGATGTGGAAGACGATCACCTCGTGGCGACGGTGCCGGAAGTGCTTCAGCCCGGCGAGGATGCGCGCGGGATCGTCGAAGAGGTCCGAGAAGACCGCGACCACGCCCCGCTTCTTGAACCGCTCGGCCAGGTCGTGGAAGACGATCCCCATGTCCGACTTCTCCCGCGCGGGGGTCACGTCGAGCATGTGGAGCAGCTCCTTCAGGTGCGACGCCTGGCCGGCCGGCTTCAGGTATCGCCGCGCCGCGTCGTCGAATCGCCAGCCCGACCGAGTCCTGCTGCTGGAGGACCATGTACGCCAGCGACGCGACGACGAACTGCGCGTACTGGAGCTTCGTGACATTCTGGCCCGAGGCGTAAGCCATCGACTCGCTGGTGTCCAGCAGCAGGTACAGGAGGAGGTTCGTCTCCTCCTCGTACTGCTTCAGGTAGAGCTTGTCGGTCTTGGACCAGACCTTCCAGTCGACGTGGCGGATGTCGTCGCCGGCCACGTACTCGCGGTGCTCGGCGAACTCGACGGAGAAGCCGTGGTACGGGCTGGGGTGCATCCCGGCGACGTACCCCTCGACGACCATCCGCGCCTGCAGGTCCAGCCCCTCGAGGCTAGCTAACGTTTGCGGATTTAAATATTTTTGGTAGTTTTCCACTTTGCTCGGCCTCGTGGTCGTCGACGGGGACCGACTTGATCAGCCGCGCGACGATGTCGTCGGGCTTCAGCCCCTCGGCCTCGGCGTTGAAGTTGGTGACGATCCGGTGCCGGAGGACGGGCCCGGCGACGGAGCGGATGTCGTCGGTCGACACGTAATAGCGGCCGTGGAGCACGGCGCGGGCCTTGGCGGCGAGGACCAGGTACTGGCTGGCGCGGGCCGGCGCCCCAGCTCACGTAGTCGCGGACGAACTCGGGGACGTCCTTGCCGCGCCGGGTGCTCCGGGTCAGCCGGACGGCGTACCGCGACACGTGGTCGGCGACCGGCACCTTCCGGACCATCTCCTGGAGCCCCAGGATGTCGGCGCCCGAGAGCACCTTGGTCACGGACGGCCTGAACACCGACGTCGTCAGCCGGACGATGTCGAGCTCCTCCTCCTCGGTCGGGTAATCCACCAGGATGTTGAGCATGAACCGGTCGAGCTGCGCCTCGGGCAGCGGGTAGGTCCCCTCCTGCTCGATCGGGTTCTGGGTCGCCAGCACGAAGAACGGGTCGGGCAGCCGGTGCCGCTCGCCGCCGACGGTGACCTGCCGCTCCTGCATGGCCTCCAGCAGGGCGGCCTGCGTCTTGGGCGGCGTCCGGTTGATCTCGTCGGCGAGGACGATGTTGGCGAAGATCGGCCCGCGGAGGAACTTGAACTGCCGGACGCCGGTCGCCTTGTCCTCCTGGATGACCTCGGTGCCGGTGATGTCCGACGGCATCAGGTCGGGCGTGAACTGGATGCGGTTGTAGGTCAGGTTCAGCGCATCGGCCAGGGTGTGGATCATCAGCGTCTTGGCCAGGCCGGGCACGCCGATCAGCAGGCAGTGGCCGCGGGCGAAGATCGCGATCAGCAGCTCCTCGAGGACGTCGTGCTGGCCGACGATCACCTTGCCCATCTCGGCCTTGAGCCGTGCGAAGGCGTCCTTGAGCCGCTCGACGGCGGCGAGGTCCCCTTCGCTCGGCGGGGTCTCTTCGGGTATCGAATCACTCACGCGGTTCCTCCTGATGCGGGCTGTTCTTGGACGAGGGCTGGGAAAGAAGCTGGGCGTCTTCCGGCGGTTCCGCGTCGCGTGGGCATCGACCGCCGGTCAAGGGCCCGCGCCGGTGGGCATTGTCCACCCGACTGTCTGGATTCGATTCTAACAAAACCGGAAAACATCCGTTGGCGGGCCATCCGGCCTATCGCGGCTTGCCGCCGGCCCGCGGCGAGGATCGCCCCGCGGCCTCGCGGCCGGCGAGGCCCCATACGCCCCGTGGCGTCGCCACCACCGCGCCCTGGTGGTCGAGGTTGAAGGTCACGAGAGGGGGACCTGGTGCCGTCCCCTGCGCCGGCTCCGGCCGGTCCTTCCGACCGCCGGGTGCCGTCGGTCCGATCGGGAAGAGCATCCGCTGCACCAGCTCGCCATCGTCGCGACGGCGGACCAGCACCGTGATCCAATCGGGATCGGTCGGGTCGTCCTGTGCCGCCTCGCTGGGAATAGCAGAACACGTGGTCGTTGGTGAGCGCCAGCGACCATTTGTCCTCGTCGCCGTGCCAGCTCGTCGTCCACGATGGGGTGCCGTCCGCCAGCGAGATCGCTCGGAGCGTAACCGTCGACGAGAACCGCGAGATGCAATAGAACCGTCCGTCGTCGAACGCCATCGACGCCGGGTTCTGGCTCATGTCCTCGAGTCCCAGCGGGCACGACCATCGCTTCGAGCCGGTCGCCGGGTCCAGCCGGATCAGCGTCCGGCCGTCGTGGAGCACCAGCACGAGCTCGCCATCGCCCATCAACCGCGGGGGCCCGTTCACCGGCGGGACGTCGCTCTCGCGATACTCCCACACGAACTGGCCGGTGCCCAGGTCGAGCTTCTTGACGGTCAGCACGTCCAGCACGACCAGGACGGAGTCGTCGTCCAACGGCAGGGGGGGGCGGTCGAGCAGGTCCGCGTCGCCGAGCGGCGTCCGCGCGATCGGCTGGCCGTCCTCCGTCCGCAGCACCAGGATCTGGTTGGGCCGGTTGACCTGGAGCACGATCCGCTCGGCGCCGATCCAGAGGTTGGCGTTGATCTCGCCGGGCGGCGAGGCGAACGACCAGTCCGTCGCGCCAGTGTCACCGTCCAGGGCGATCAGCTCGCCATCGCCTCGCAGGCAGAAGACGTGCCCCTTGACCACGCGGAATCCGTGCAGGTCGCGGCGGCTCCGTCGCGCGGGGCCGTCCGTGGTCTCGTCGGCCGCGGCGAAGGGATCGGGTCGTGCCTCGCCGTCGGGCTCGCCGCCGGGCCGATACCGCCACAGGACGTTGCCCGTGGCCAGGTCCAGCGCCACCACCTGACGCGGCCCCGCCGCGATCAGCCGGTCGTCGAGATAGCCGACCCACGCAGCCGGCGAACCCAGCCGGGCCGTCCAGCGCAGGCCGCCGTCCGAGGCGTCCAGCAGTTTCAGGCTATCGCGCTCGCCGAGGAGGATCCGGCTGGCCTCGAGCGACGGGACTACCCCCTCGGTCGAGAGGGCCCGCAGCCTGCGGGCGTCCTGCGCCGACCAGTGCCAGGCGCGGAACATCGGCGGCGCACCGGCGGCGCCGATCTCGGTCGCCCAGCAGCCGGGCATACGGCTCACGCGCCAGCTTCCGCGCCACCTCCTCGGCGGCCGGAGCGGCGGATGTGCCGATCGTGACGGCGGGATAGCGCGTCTGCCAGCTCCTGGTAACTTTCCAGGGCCGCGACGTACAGCTTGCGAGCCTCCTGCACCCGGGCCATCGACCAGATCGCCGCGGCCCGCCTCGGCGCATCCGGGGCGACGGCCCCAAGGCGCTTGTAGGCCCGAGAGGCGTCCGCCAGCCGGCCATTCTCCTCGTATAATGCCCCCAGCGCGGCCAGGGCGTCGGGGACCACGAGGGCCACCGGATAGTCACGGCCGACCTCCGAGAGCACGTGCGGCGTCACGCTCTTTCCGCCCCCGCTCGAGCAGTCGCGCCGCCTGCTTATCGAAGACCTCGTAGGCCGCCCGTCCATGCTGCCGCACGATGGCCGCCAGTCGATCCGCGACCAGCAGGTCGGCGCGGATGGTCCGCCGCCCGTCCTCCGCCGAAACCGGCAGCGGCCGCAGCCGTTGCATCTAGCAAGACCTGCTCGAGCGAGTCGACCGCGTCACGCGGCCGAGTCGCGTCGAGCTGGATCTCGGCGAGCAGCAGCCGCGCCTCGAGCCGCTCCACGTCCGACCGCGCGCAGGCCACCGCCGCGGCGATCTGCCGGATCGCCTCGTCCCAGCGCCGCTCCTTCCGAGAGCCCGACGCCTGCCGGATCAGCAGGCGGAACAGGTGGTCCCGCGCCGCACCCGCCAGCGCCACCCCGTCGACCATCTCGTCGGGACGCGCCAGGTCGACCGCCTTGCGGTACGAGTCCAGCGCCGTATTGTCGCGGCCGACCGCCTCCGCCGCCGCGGGCCAGCCGGTAGTGATTCAAGGCTTCCAGCGGCGACCGCACGATCTGGTCATGGTACCGGTCGATCAGGCGGCTGTTCTGGCAGAAGACCACCAGGCCGTCGTCCTGTGCCACGATCAGGTAGCCATCGCCCGCCGCCAGGTTACCGCCCTTCGTGTGATAGGTCTCCTGGATCTTGATCGGCGGCGAGGCCCGCAGCGCGTTCCGCTGGTCGAGCACCTCGATCTCGCGTCTTCGTCGGCCAGTAGATCAGGTCGCCGGCCAGCAGCCCGCGCCCGTATCCCTCGTGCGACTTGTTCGCCGCATCGGGCCAGACGCCCGCGACCTTGCCGGTCGCCACGTCGAGAAGGACCACCCGATCGCCGGTGACCACCAGCCGGCCCTTGGCCACGCCCAGCACGTGCGCCAGCTTGATGTCGTCGGCGATCGGCTCGGTCTTCCAGAGAGCCGGCCGCTCGCCGCGTCGAAGGCGAAGACCGAATCCGCGTCCGCCGGCGCGATGAATACCCGGCCCTCGTCCACGACCGCCGGGTTCAGGTCGCGATCACCCGACTGGCCCATCCGGTTGACGTCATGCCGGGGGTACGGTCGCCACCCATCGCGTGGTCCCGCTCTCGGCGTCCAGGGCGACCAGTGCGCCGAGGTTGGTCTGGTAGTAGATGGTCGAGCCGTCCAGGCTCAGCAGGCGGTGGCGGTGGTCGCCGGGCGAGCTGTCGGCATTGATCGGCATGCCGAACCCGCCGCCCAGGAACTGGTTAGCTTCGGGCTGGGCCGATCCGATGCGACGCATCCACTTCGTCTCTCCGGTCTCCGCGTCCAGGCAGGCCACGTAGATCATGGTCTCCTGGCCGCGGTCGGTCGCCGCCGCGTAGACGTTGCGGCCGTCGGCCACCGGGGTGCCCTCGAAGCTCAGCGTGCGGGTCGAGACCCCCGGCCGATCCGGCATGTCGAGGTCAATCGCCCGCTTTTCCCAGAGCAGCTTTCCCTGGCTGTTCCAGTCGAGGGCCACGATCGAGCTCGTCCCCGGCTCGACCCGCGCCGGCGCCGGAATTGCTGGAACGAGCTGCTGCTCTGGCCCATCCGCGCGAAGATCCGGTGCCCCGACGCCGTGAGCGTGTACCGCGGCACGACACCCGACGACCGGGTCGCGTGGACCACCCCGCTTCCGTTCTCCGGGTCGTGGCGCCAGGCCGGGTTCACCGGCCGAGCCTCGCCGCCCTCCGACCCCGTCGGACGATCGCCCAGGTTGTAGGCGAGCGACCCGCGACCCGTCGCAGATCACCACCTGGTCGCCCAGCACGATCGGGTGATACGCCAGCAGCTGCTCCTGCCGCAATGGCGACGAAGGCGGCCCCATCGCCGGGAACCGATTCCCGCTCGTCCGCGTCGACGCAACTTTCTCGATCTCCACCCGCCACTGCACCTGGCCGACGTCGATCGGACCGGCGACGACCCGGGTGCGTCGCGGCCGAGCCCGCGAAGGTCGGCCAGCGGCCATCGGGCTCGGCCGGAGTCTCCAGCCGGTCCCCCGCCACCGCCTGCGCCAGGATCTGGGCATAGTCGCCCGTGCGGCCGGCCAGCGACCCCTTGGCCCCAGGATGTGCCGTGGTAAAGGCCTGCAAATCCGCCCGGCCCGGTGGCCGCCCCAGCGCCGTCCGGCACAGCCAGCTGCTTCGCGTCCACCCTCGCGAGGTCGACGCTCGGGTCCGGATGGATGAGCGAGGACGAGTCGTCGGGACGATCCGGGACGAGATGGCCGTAAAACGACTGCGCCTCGGCAAACCGACCGTCCTGGAACGCCAGGTCCCCCAGCAGCTCGAGTGCGTCGTCTCCCCACGAACTGCAAAACGCCTGGTCGACGATCCGGCGCAGCAAACGAGGGTCCCTCGCGGCCGCTCCCTCGCGATACCAACGCCCGGCGAGCTGGTCGGTCCGGCTGCGATAGATGGCCCTCGCCTCGGCCGGCAACCGCGCGATCATCCGGTGACAGTAACCCCGAGCGTCGAGGTACAGTACGCAGACGTCCGCCGGACTACCGCCCGGCTCGTCCCTCGGCACTTTGACGACCTTGCCCGCGTAGCGATCGATCACACGCTGATAAAGATCGGCCGTCTCGGACCATTGCCGGTCCCGCGCGTGGTTGGCCGCATTACGAAGCTGATCAACGGCCTCGCCGCTATCGTCCGGCTTGAAGTTCGCCGAGCCCCGCAACGGCCCCTGCGCCGTGGCCGGCCGCGCTGCCAGCACGATCAACAGCCCCGCCCACAGAATCCGCACGTACCGGGAGCTCCGATCCGCTGGGCCGCTCGGTCGTGTTCCCGACATCACCCGTCCCTCCCCGCTCCTCCGGCATGAACCCGGAGGGACCGGGCCGGCGGTCGGCTCGCATCCTTTGCTGAACCCGTGCGATGGTGCTAATCTCATCGTGCTCCTTCTTGGAGTCTGGGCCAGCCGTCATCCCGTCTCAGAGCAAGCAAGTTCCGCCGTCGAGCTCCCCGCACCAGGGCGACGCGATCTGCACGCGTCATCGCCGGGCGATCGTGTCCCGACCACCCACTTCATCTTACGGGCAAACCCCTCTTCAAGGCAAATTCGATACCAATTTCTCCGGCCGCCCGGGATTGCTCGTAGGTTTACTTGCCGATTCGGACCAATCCTTCCATAAACCCCGGCACCAAGAGCCTGATGGAAAGGAGCGTCGTGCGGCCGACCCCTGGCCCCCGCGAATCCCGGCTGTCCTCGATCCCGCCCGTACGCCGGAACGCCAGCCTGCCCGGATGGCTGGCAACCGTGCGAGGGACCGGGCAGGTTTGACCGCGATCGCCCGATCCCGGCCGGCGGTGACGAGCCGGCTCACCGCCGATGGCCGGGACCCTGGCGACCTGATTTGCGTTGCCGTCACTTCTTCGGGACGAGCATGACCTCGCCGACGTCGGTCGTTTCGCCCGCCTTGACCTCCACCGGCATCCCCTTGCCGGCACCCTTGTTGACGAAGCCGACCGTCTCCTGCCAGAGGACGAGGTTCTGCTTGCCCGCGGGCACGCCCGTGATCTCGAAGGACCCATCCTTCCCGGTCGTGGCGAAGTAGGGGTGGTCGAAGACCGCGACATAGGACTTCATCCAGGGGTGGATATCGCACTTGATCAGGATCGGAAGCTTCTCGGGGACGAGCGAGAGCTTCAGGTCGGTCCCGGCGGCGACGTTCTGGTTGCTCGAGTTGTTGAAGCCGTTCAGGTGGACATTGTGATTCGTGCCGGCGTCGCTCGACTTGACGACAAGCTGCTGGCCCTCGTTCATCGCGATGACGTACGGGAGGAACTCGCAGTTCTTCTGGTCGAGCACGACCGTGGGCTGCTTGGCGATGAGCTGCTGGAGAGCAGCGGGGTTCTCACCCTTCGGCCGCGAGAGATAGGCGAATGCGAACGAAACGCCCTTCGTGTCGGGATCGACCACCAGCTCGCGCGAGTAGATCGTCTTGTCCTTGGCGCAGACTTCGGGGTCCTTGTCGGCCTTGCCCTTTTCCTCGAGGACCGAGACCTTGGGGATACCCTCGCCGCCCCACACCACCCGTCCCTTGATGGTCCCGGCTTCGCCCTGACCGACCGCCGCCATGGCGCAAGCGGTCGCGGCGGACGGGCAGGCCGCATCCGCCGTCCCGACCTGGAAGGCCATGCTCGCCGTCAACGCGACCGCGAGCCAGCAGAGAGCGCGGCGAGTCGTGACGCCGCAAGGGATTCGTGAACGCATCGATCGTCTCCTCGAACAAAACGGATGCAATATCGCTGGCAGGTGGATGGAGCCTCCAGGCTGGAGGCTCGGAAGGCCCGACGTTCAATTATCACCGAGCGGGACCGCCGCCGGAAAGCCCAAGCGCCCCGGGCGGCCTTACCATCAAGGATCCCATTGCCCTCGACCGGGCGGCATCAGCCGCCCGGAGACAACTTCGCGGGATCGATCGTGAATTCCTTCGTCGTGCTGCCGCTCGCCGGGATGCTGACCGCCTCGCCGGCGGTCGGCGTCAGGTATCGCGCGGCCTCCTGCCACACCACGACCTTCTGCTCGCCCGAGGGGGCGTCCTTGATCTCGTAGTTCCCGTCCTTGTCGGTCACGGCGAAGTAGGGATGATCGAGCACCAGCCAGTAGGCCAGCATCCAGGGGTGGATATTGCAGCTCACCGGTCCAGGACCGCGCTCGGCCGTATCGGGCGTGATGGTCAGCGAGGCGCCGGCGGGCATGCTGGGATTCTGGTTCAGCCCCCGAAGCTGGATGTTGACGTTATGGTTCACGCCGTCGCTCGACTTCAGGTGGATCGGCGTGCCAACCATCGCCGCAAGGGCGTGCGGGATGAACGTGCAGTTCTTCTGGTCGAATTCGACGGGAATCGAGGTTGCTCGCTTCCTCGCCTCGTCACTGACGGCCGTGGGCCGTTGGAGGTAAACGAAGACATTGGCGACGCCCTTGTTGCTCGAATTGACAACCAGCCGCTCGTCCAGGATTGGAGTCGTCCGGGCGCAGACTTCGGGATCCTTGGCTGCCTTGCCAACTGCCTGGATCACCGGCTGTTTGGGGGGAGTCCCGCCAAAGACCACTCGCCCCTTGAGGGTTCCCCACCCTCCGGGGCTGGCGGATGCGGCCGGGCTGACGCCCGATGCCTTCTCCGGAGCGGCGCCGCCTGACTTGGGCGAACTCTCCGCCGGCGCCGGGGTGGCCTTGACCGGGACCGGCGGCTTGGCGGGCAGATTGGCCTCGGGTGCATCGGTGAGGACCGCCTGGTCCTTCTCCGTCCCCTGGCCGCCGCAGCCGGCGAGCCCGACGGCCAGCGCGACGGACGCGGCGAGCCCGAGGAACCGACCCGCCCGGATCGTTTGATGTCGCATCGTTGCCTTCTCCTGCTGGTAGGCGCGAGCGGGCGCCGGGCCGTTCCGAACGGTTCCGCGGATCGCCAGGGCCTGCACCATTGAGTTGTGAGTGTAGCCGCGGGGCGACGCCGGCTGCCAGAGCCGAACTCGCCGGTGCATCCCCTGGCCGTTGCAGTCGCGAGCGGTCGCTCTGGGCTGGCAAGCCTCGGGCTGCTGGCTTATCCTCCAATCCTGACGGCCGACGGACCGACCCGCGCGTCCGCCGAACGCGACCCTCGTCACGGATACCCGAGCATGAAACGTCCCCTCCTCGCGATCCTCACGGCCGCCGGCCTGGTGACTCCCGCCATCCTGACCGGAAGGGCGGCCGACACGACGCCGGCCGCAGCCCTCCAGCCGTTCGTCGACCGCCAGCAGCTCGCAGGTGCCGTGGTCCTCGTGGCCGCCCCCGGTCGCGTCCTCAGCCTCGAGGCCGTCGGCTACGCCGACGTGGCGGCCAAGGTCGCCATGAAGACCGACGCCCTGTTCTGGATCGCGTCGATGTCCAAGCCGATCACGGCCACCGCGCTCATGATGCTGGTTGACGAGGGGAAGGTCCGGCTCGACGACCGGGTGGAGCAATACCTCCCCGAGTTCCAGGGACAGATGCTCGTCACCGAGCGCCGGCGCGACGGGCTGGTCCTCCAGAAGCCGCCGCATCCGATCACGATCCGCGAGGTGCTGTCGCACACGAGCGGGCTGGTCGGCCGCTCGCCGCTCGAGCACCAGCTCGACATGCTGCCGCTCAAGATCGGCACCATCACCTACGGCCTCTCGCCGCTCCAGTTCGCCCCCGGCACCCGGTACGAGTACTGCAACAGCGGGATCAATACGGCCGGCCGGATCGTCGAGGTCGTCGCGGGAGTGCCGTTCGAAGAATTCCTCCAGAAGCGGCTCTTCGACCCCCTCGGCATGAAGGACACGACGTTCTGGCCCGACGAGGGCCAGCTCGGCCGGCTGGCGAAGTCGTACAGGCCCGGGCCCGACAAGAAGGGCCTCGAGGAGATCCCGGTCACGCAGCTTACGTATCCCCTCACCGATCGCACGAAGCGGCATCCTTACCCCGCGGGCGGCCTGTTCTCCACGGCGGCCGACCTGGCGCGCTTCTGCCAGATGATCGCCAACGGCGGCAGCCTCGACGGCAAGCGGTACGTCTCGGAATCGGCCGTACGCGAGATGACATCGACCCAGACGGCCAAGTTGCTCAACAAGGGCAAGGGCGAGAATGGATATGGCCTCGGGTGGTTGACCTCGCGGTATTCCCGAGGAAGCGACGGTCCGGTCATCCCCGGCGCCTGCGGGCATGGCGGGGCCTACGCGACCAACATGTCGATCGACCCCGAGCGGCGATTGATCACCGTCTACCTGGTCCAGCATGCGGGGTTCCCGGGTGTCGATGGCGGCAAGATCGAGCAGGCGTTTCACGACGCGGCCAACAGGATCTACGGCAAGTAAGGCCCTGCTAACGCCGGTACTTCAGGCAAGGATGCCCTGGATGACCTCGCCGTGGACGTCGGTCAGGCGGCGGCGGATGCCGTTGTGGTAGTAGGTCAGTTGCTTGTGATCGATGCCCAGCAGCCGCAGGACGGTCGCGTGGAAGTCGTAGACCGAGGTCGGCGACTCGGCGGCCCGATAGCCGAGCTCGTCGGATGCGCCGTAGGCGAGGCCGGCTTTCAGCCCGGCCCCGGCCAGCCAGCAGGTGAAGGCCAGTTGATGATGGTCGCGGCCCTTGCCGCCGATCCCCTCGGTGAACGGCGTCCGGCCGAACTCGGTGGTCCAGAGGACCAGGGTCTCGTCGAGCAGCCCGCGCTGTTTGAGGTCGCGAAGCAGGCCGGCCACCGGCCGATCCATGCTGACGGCCTGCTTGTTATGATTCTCGACGAGGTTCTCGTGGGCGTCCCAGTTGATCCGGGGCGAGCCGAACGCGCCGCCGTGGAAGAGCTGCACGAACCGGACCCCGCGCTCCAGCAGGCGACGCGCCAGCAGGCAATTCCGGCCGAAGCCGGCCGTCTCGGGGCGGTCCAGGCCGTACAAGGAGCGCACGGCGGGCGTCTCGGAGTCGAATCGGATCGCCTCGGGGATGCTGGTCTGCATCCGGGCGGCCAGCTCGTATGACCGGATGCGGGCCGACAGCGAGGAATCCCCCGGGTTCGCATCGAGGTACTCGCGGTTCATCGCGTCCAGCACGGCCAGCCCGCGCCGACGACGATCCGCGGGAACCCCCTCGGGCGGGAACAGGTCGACCACCGGCTCGTTGCCGGCGCGGAACGCGACGCCCTGATGCGTGGCGGGCAGGAACCCGGATGTCCAGTTGATCGAGCCGCCGGCCGGCAGCCCGCGCGGGTCGGGGAGCACCACGAAGGTCGGCAGATCCTGGTTCTCGCTCCCCAGGCCGTACGACAGCCACGCACCCAGGCAGGGGAACCCGTTCATCGTGAAGCCCGAGTTCATCTGGAACGTGGCGGGCGTGTGGTTCGAGCTCTTGGCGACCATCGAGCGGATGATCGTCAGGTCGTTCGACGCATTCCGCCAGGTTCGGCAACAGGTCGCTGACCCACTGGCCGCTCGCCCCGTGTTGGTCGAAGCGGAACGGGCTCTTCATCAACCGCCCGGGACGGCCGAAGAACGTCTCGACCTTCCCCTTGCCGGCCATCTCCTGACCGTGGTGGCGGACGAGCTCAGGCTTGTAGTCGAACGTATCGACATGGCTAACGCCCCCGCAGGCGAAGATCTGGATCACCCGCTTGGCCCGGGCCGGGAAATGCAGCACCGGCGGGCCGCCGGCCCGCGCCTCCTCGCCCAGCATCCAGGCCAGTGCGATCGCGCCCAGGCCCGAGCCGGCATCGCGCAGGAAGTCCCGGCGCGATCCGTGCTGGCCGAAGGCGTCGCCCTTGCCGTGATCCATGAATGGTCCGCCCCGAGGTCAGAGGAAGGTGGTATGGAGCCAAGCGGCCTGTCGCCGCTCGATCCGCCTACCGCATGTAAAGGAACTCGCTCGAGTTGAAGAGCGCCCAGCACAACTCTTCCAGTCCGGCGTCGGTCACCAGCGCCGCCGCGCGCCGGCCCTCATCCGAATCCGGACGCCGCCCAAGGGCCAGGCGATAGGCCCAATCGGCCTGGCAGGCCGCATCACCGCCCGCCTCGTCGCGCACCCGACGAGCCATCGCGGCGGCCTGTCGCACCACGAACGGGTCGTTCATGAGGCTGAGGGCCTGGAGCGGAGTCGTCGTGACGGGGCGGCGGGGGACCTTGACGGATGGATCGGGGCAATCGAGCGTCTCGAGCAGTGGGTCCTTGGCGGAATTCACGTTGATTCGATAGACCGTGCGGCGGTCGTACCGCGGCCCGGCGAAGTCGGCGAGATCGTAGAAGACCGAGTTGAAGTTGGTGACCGTGAACGGCCGGAAGCTCGGTCCGCCCATCTCGGGATTGAGAAGACCCGACGCTTGCAGCATCGCGTCGCGGACGACCTCGGCCTCCAGCCGGCGGGTGGGATATCGCCAGAGCAGTCGATCGTCGGCGTCCACCGCCGCCGCCCGCGCCTCGAAGCGTGACGACCGTCGGTAGGCGTCGGTCAACATGATCCGTCGGTGCAGGGCCTTGAGACTCGTCCCGTGGGCGAGGAAATCGGCCGCCAGCCAGTCGAGCAGCTCCGGATGCGAGGGGGGCTCGCCATTGCGGCCGAAGTCGTTGGGCGTCGCGACCAGTCCCGTCCCGAAGTGGTAGTGCCAGACGCGATTCACGACCACCCGCGCCGTCAGCGGATTGGCAGGGTCGGCCAGCCAGCCTGCCAGGCTTCGACGCCGGGCCGATTCCGGCGCGTCGGCGGCGAGACCGAACTCGGGGCCTGGCAGGCGAACGGCGGAGAGTCCGCCCGCGGCGACCCGCTCGCCCGGCTTCTCGATGTCGCCCCGGATCAGGACGAAGGTCGGCGGCGGGACCTGCGGGCAGGCGGCGTACGCGGCCTCGCCCTTCGGACCGCCCGGGAGCGGCCGGTCGCCGTGCAGCACGCCCTCGAGCGCAGCCTTGATCCGGTAGTAATCCCGCTGCCGGATCGGGTCGAACTTGTGGTCGTGGCAGCGGGCACAGTTGATGGTCAGACCCAGGAACGTCTGGCCGACCGCGGCGACCATGTCCTCGAGCTCCTCCTCGCGCGCCCGCTGTCGCATCGTGGAACTCTGCTGAGCCTGGTTCGCCTCGTCCCAGGGACCCGCGACGAGGAACCCGGTCGCGGCGATCGCCTGGCGGTCGGTCGGCCCGAGTGCGTCCCCGGCGATCTGCTCCTCGACGAACCGGGTATAGGGCCGATCGGCGTTGAGGCTGCGGACCACGTAGTCGCGGTACCGCCAGGCATGTTCGCGAAGATGGTCGTACTCGAAGCCGTGGCTCTCGGCGAATCGGGCCACGTCAAGCCAGTGCCTCCCCCAGCGCTCGCCGTAGTGCGGCGAGGCCAGAAGCCGGTCGACCAGCCGTTCGAAGGCATCCGGCGAACGATCGTCGAGGAACGCGTCGACCTCGGACGGCGTCGGCGGCAGGCCGGTGAGGTCGAAGGTTGCCCGACGTATCAGCGTGAGCCGGTCGGCCGGCGGAGCAGGGCTCAGCCCGGCTCGCTCCAGTCGGTCGAGGACGAAGGCATCGATCGGGCTGGAAAGACGGTCCACGCTCCGGACCGTCGGCGGCGTCGGCCGACTGACGGGCTCGAGCGACCAGAGGCTCGCCGGTCGAGACGGGGACGCTGCGACGACCGCCGCGTCGTCCCACCCGGCGCCCGACTCGATCCACGACCGGACCAGGGCGATCTGCTCGGCGGAGAGCGGCTCCTTCGGAGGCATCTTCTTCGCGGCCACCTTGCGGTAGAAGGGGCTGGCGGCCGCGTCTCCGGGACGGATCGCGGCTCCCGACTCGCCCCCGCGAAGGGCGCCCGGGCGACTGGTCAGGTCGAGCCCGCCGGCCGCCTCCTCGCCCGCGTGGCACTCGACGCAACGCGCCAGGATCGGCCGCATCCGGCTCGACACCGGGCCAGCGTCTTTATCCTTCTCTCCACCCCAGGCGGGCAGACCTCCGGCGCACGGGACGGCCAGGAGCAAGCCGATCAAGATGTCCCGTCGCCTGCGAGTCATGGAAGCAGCCCTGGGTGATCGAGGAACTCAGATGGTGTCGAACATCTCGAGCGTGCTGGAGACCTCATGGAGCCGCGCGGTGAGGTAGGAGCGGATCTCTTCGTTGGTGTTGAGCTGGAGCACGTGGTGGGCGTACCGCTCGGCCTGGGCGGTCGTGACCGAGGCGAGCAGGGCCTTGATCGTCGGGATGAATGCGGGGCTCATGCTGAACTTCCTCAGCCCCATGCCGAAGAGGACGAGGACGGATCGGGGCTGGCCGGCCATCTCGCCGCAGAGGGTCACGGGCGTCCCGGTGCGCTGGCAGGCGGCGAAGACGTTCTGGAGCACGCGGAAGATCGCCGGGTTCAGCGACTCGCACAGATGCGCCACCTTGGGGTTATCTCGGTCGGCCGCGACGAGGTACTGGATCAGGTCGTTCGAACCGATCGAGATGAAGTCTGTTTCGCGCAGGATCGCGTCGATGCAGATCGCCGCCGCGGGGACCTCGACCATCACCCCCGTCTTGACGTCCTCGCCGAAGGCGACCCCCTCTCGCTTCAGGTTGTGACGCGTCTCCTTCACCAGCTTGTTGAGGAAGTGCAGCTCCTCGAGGGTCGTGATCATCGGGAACAGCATCGAGACGTGCCCGTGCCGGCTGGCCCGCAGGATGGCCCGGATCTGCGTGACGAAGAGCTTGGAATTCTCGAAGAAGATGCGTGTCGAGCGCCAGCCCATGAAGGGGTTGGGCTCGCTCCGGCGGCCAAGGTAGGGGACGGTCTTGTCCCCGCCGAGGTCGAGCGTCCGGATCGTGGCGGTCTGGTTGGGCGAATTGAGGATGATCTGGCGGTAGTACTCGTATTGCTCTTCCTCGCCGGGAACGTCGTGGTGGGTGAGGAACAGGTACTCGGTGCGGAGCAGGCCGACACCGGTGGCACCGACCTTATGCGCCGCCTGGGCGTCGGCGAGGTTATTGATGTTGGCGAGGAGCTCGATCCGCGTCCCGTCGGCCGAGAGCGCCGGCTGGTCGCGGTTGGCAACCAGCCGATCCTTGATGTTGAAGAACTCGCGCTGGACCTTGCGGTAGGCGGAGGTCGCCTCCTGGTCCGGGCGAACGATGACCATGCCGTCGCGGCCGTCGACGATCATCAGGTCGCCGCTCTCGACGTCGCCCATCACGCCCTCGACGCCGGAGACCGCCGGGATGCCGCGGCTCCGCGCCAGGATGGCGGCGTGGCTGGTCGACCCGCCGACCTCGGTGACGATGCCGGCGATCGGCATGTCGCCGAGGCTCATCGCCTGGCTGGGCAGGATCTCGTGGGCGACCAGGATGACCGACTCGTCGCCGTTGCGCGAGTCCCCCGCGCGCGCCGTTCGCCGACGCGACGGGCTTGCGGGTCAGGTGCGAGCCGATCCGCAGGATCACGTCGCGGACGTCGCTCATCCGCTCGCGGAAGTAGTCCTGCTCGATCCGCGCGAACTGCGCGGCGTAGGTCTGCATGACCGACTGCAAGGCCGAGAGCGCCGTCATCTGCTTGCCGCTGATCAGCTCGTGGACCTTGGACACCAGGGCCGGATCGTTGACAATCTGCTGGTGGCCCTTGAAGATGTCGGCCGCCGAGTCGCCCAGCTCGTGGGCCACCTTCTGGATCAGCGCCTCGAGGTCGGCGACCGAATCGATGACCGCACGGTCGAACCGCTCCAGTTCCGCCGGGGATCTGCCCGGCATGTTCGAGCGCCTGCTGCTCCATCGAGCCGAGCACCGACTCGACCCGATGGGCGACGCCCACCACCACCCCAGGACTCACGCCGATTCCTTTACGCATGACTACCCGGTCTCGGTTTGCGAGGGTGGTCGGACGACACGGATGCTCAACCCGGGAACTTACGGCGCAGGGCGGACAAACACGACCGATCCACCGCTCGACCTGCCACCGGACCCGCCCTGAGGTCCGTGGTTGCGGTTGCTGGAGTCTCGCGGTGTGAATCTAGATTCGGAGCGAATTCAGCGTCGAGCTCGTCGGGCGGGAAGTTACATTCACCCACGCAGCTGCATGCAACTTTCGTACCTTTGTCGAACTCTAACCAAGCTTCGCTCGTTCGGCGCGAGCCTCCCTGGTGACAGGGTATATCGGGGCCGGGTTCGCGTCCATATCCGACCCGAACCCTGGAATGATCCGAACATCCTTCTTGTCGAGCGAAAGTCGGGTCAGGCGACGGGATGTCCCGGTAAGGGATCGTCCTGTCGAGGAGGCGGCGGCTGGCCGAATCTGCCAAGGGCCAGGAGGGCCACCGCGGCCAAAACATACGCTGCCGACCAGTGGTAGGGCGTCTGTCCGGCCGTCGCGGCGGCGTGCCCGTCGGCTTCCAGTCTCGCGATCACCTCGCCGGGCATCGCCAGCGGGGCCGATGAGAGCGGCGAGTGCATCACCCCGAAGAAGGCGAGCACTCCCGCCAGCATCAGCACCAGGGCGGCCGGGCGAATCCGACCGTCGATCAGGTGGGTCAACGTCGTTGCCCAGAGCAGGCTGGTCAGGATGAAACCGCCGCCGCCAGCCAGCACGGTCACCGTCTGGATCCAGTGCTGGGTCTCGGTGGTAAGTTGGAGAAGGGCGTGCCCAGGAACGGCAGAACCTGGTTGAGGGCGAGGACCGCGAGATACGCCAGCGCCGGGACGCACGCGAGCGCGACCGCCGGGTAATGTCGCGTCGGCGTCGCGTGAAACGACTGGGCCGTGATTTCCAGGCCGACGAAGATCAGGATCGGGAAGATCACCGCCTTGGGGATCAGGTAGAAGATCCAGTCGAAGTAGCCGAACATCCCCGCCGCCCCGACGAACAGGGCGGTCGCCAGGGTATAGGCGGACCGCGCACCCATCGCCTTGTAGGCGGGGTGGCCGATGTAGGGGGTCGACTGGATCACCCCGCCGAAGATGCCGCCGAACAGGGTGGCGAACCCTTCGGCGGCGATGATCTGGCCGGTCGGATAGTCGTCGCCGGCCGCCGCCGCGCTCTCGGTGCAGTCGATCCCGCCGACGACCGTCGCCAGGGCCAGCGGGATCGCCACCGGCAGGTAACTCGCCGACCTCCGCCAGGAGCCCTGGAACCACGACCACCAGTCGGCGATCGGCATCGGCAGCACGGCGCGAAGGGCCCAGGAATGACTGCCCGCCGCCCGGCGAGAGCCCGGTCCATCGCATGACATAGAAGACCGCCGAACCCGCCAGCAGCGCCCCCAGCGCACCCGGCAGGTTGCGGGGGAACCTCCAGCGGGCCGTCAGGGTCGCCAGCATCAGCACCAGCGCGACCATCCCCGCGACCGGCTGGGCGGCGATATTCAGGAACGGCAAGAAACTGATCAGGACCAGTGCGATCGCCGTCAGTGATCCCAGCAATCCCGCCCGCGGCACCTGCACCCTGATCCATCCACTCAACGGAGCACACAGGATTTTGAAGATCCCCGAGGCAAGGAGCATGGACATGCCGACATACCAGGCATGACGTGCCGCCAGTTCGGGCGAAAGGCCGGACGGCGACGGCCGCTTGAAGGCGGGGCCGATGATGAACAGGACGGCGCCGAAGGTGCTGGGCGTGTCGAGCCCCAGCGGCATGGCGGTCACGTCGGAGCGTCCGGTCCGACGAGCCAGGCGGAACGCCATGGCGGTGAAGATGAGGTCGCCGAAGAGGACCCCGGCCGCCGTGCCGGGGATCATCCGCGTCAGCACGAAGTCGCGCGGGCATGCCGCATGGTTCGACCAGCAGGCTGGCCATCAGGATCATGCCGCCGATGTTGTCGAGCATCAGCCCGAAGAAGGCGTTGACGTCGCCGTGACCGGCCCAGGCGTACGCTCGCGTCCGGGTGTTTGTGGCGCTGGAATTGAGGCTCACGGCGGCGGTTCCTCATCAGGTGGATTGGCAGGAGGTCAGGCGGCGATCGATGGTGCGGTCCGCACGGCGACCTGAGCCGCGAGGAAAGCCAGTACGGCGGAAACGAGGTAGACCGGGGCCGTCCAGGCGATCGCGGCACCCAGCCCGTACCGCTGCGACGTGAAGCCGATCACCGTCGGCGCGATGAAGCCGCCGGTCCAGCCGACGGTATTCATCAGGCCGGCGGCCGTGCCGCGATCCTCGACCGGCACCACGTCGTACAGCGAGGCGAAGATGTTGGCGTCGAAGATCCCCTTGCAGAACCCCGCGCCCGATGAGGCCAAGCTCCAGCAAGAGGACGGACGGTCGCCCACGCGATCAGCAGTACGAAGGGAGTCGCCAGCAGGAGCCCATGGCCCTGGACCCGCATTCGTCCGCCCCTCGAGCGACGCGCCGCCCGGTCGGCCAGCCAGCCCCCGCAGAGCGCACCCGGGAGGCTCGACAGCGGCCAGATGGCCGAGGTCAGGGCGGAGCTCGTCAGTCCCAGGTCATAGCCCCGTCCGCACGAGCGACGGCAGCCACGTCAGGAAGCCGGTCGCGACGAAGTTCGCCCCCACGAACACGGCCAGCAGCAGCGCCGCGGCCGGGTTTCGCACGATCACCCCGGCCTTGGAGATGCAGGGACTGCGATGGGGACGCCCCAACCGGCTCGATGTCGCTCGACAGGCTCATCGCCGTCGTGGCCGTCCGGCTTGAGACCTTGCCCGCGACGGGGCTCGACCAGCACGCAGCCCAGGAAGGACGCGTAGACCAGGCCGGCGATCCCGAGGCACCAGAACGGGGCGCGCCAGCCGGCCACCGCACCGAGTGCGCCGCCCAGCGCCCAGCCGCCCGCCGTGCCGACATAGACGCTGGTCTGGTGGATGCTCATCGCTCGCGACCGCGATTTCGGCCCGTGGTAATCGGCGATCACCGACATCGAGGCCGGGAAGTAGAACGACTCGCCCAGCCCCTCCGCCGCGCGGTAGATCACGAGCTGGGCGAAGCTGCGCGACAGGCCGGTCGCCGCGCAGATCGAGGCTCCAGAATGCCAGCCCCGACGCGATCAGGATCCTGCGGGAGAGGCGATCGACCGCATTGCCGGTGAAAGGCGAGGTCGAGGCATACACCAGCATGAAAGCCGACGAGATCACGCCGAACTGCCGGTCCGAGATCCCGAGGTCGCCGTGCAGGAGCGGGACGACCGCGGACAGCGCCTGGCGGTCGGCGTAGTTGAGGAACCCGCACATCCAGAGCAGGCCGACGACGACCCAGGGGTAGGCGCGATCGCTCGAGACGTCGCGAGGCCGATCTGGCTCTTGCATGACTGGCTCCCCCGATTCGTCCCGGGCCCCTTCGCGATCATCGCCGCACCGAGCGGCCGACTCCGACGAGCGTCGTCGTGGCTTCGACACCGAGCAGCTAGCGAGTCGACCGGCGGCCGGGCGTGCGTGCCTGTCCTCGTTCCTCGCCACGGTTTCCCGCGGCGGCGGGCAGCCGGAGGGCGCGGTCGACCACCCGCTGCGAGTTGAGGCTGGCCGCGATGACGAGCAGCGCCGGGGCGTCGAGATACCCGGCGGGTGCGTCGAGGGTGTTGCCCGACGCCGTGATCAGCGTATCCTGCGGGTCGAGCGACGGACGATAGCCGAGCGTGATGCCCGGCGGCGGCATCTTCTCGCCGGCGCGGGCCCGCCGCGCGAGGAAGGTTCGGGAGTCCATCGGACGACGTTGTCCCGGAGCTGCAGGCTCATGTAGGTCCTTCCCTTGTTCGTCTTGGCGGCCTCGCCGTGCAGGACGCCGATCGAGCGCCCCCTCGATGGCGTCTTCCAGGATGTTGCGCTCGACCACGCCGCCCATGTAAGTGGCGTGCGACCAGCCCCAGATCGAGGGCCGCTCGGTCGGGTAGGCGATCAGCCTCATCGAGTGCCCGTTGCCGAGCAGGTGGTTGCCGACGATCCGCGTGCCGAAATGGTTGCCGGCGAGCGTGAACGAGTTGGAGAGCCGGCCGCCCCGCAGGTCGATTCGGTTCCCCTCGAAGAGCTCGCCCACGAACCCGTCGGCGATCGAGACCGCGTCCGATCCCTTCGGCAGGGGCCGGTCGATCAGGAGTGTCGTCGGGTCGAGGACATGCTGGATCCGCCGCCATTCTCCGGCCGCCGGTCCGTTCAGGATCGCGACCAGGTCGCCGTTATGGACCTCGGGTCCCTGGGGCTTGCCGATGCGCAGGACCTTCCCGTCTGCCGAGCTGGCCATCACCCGGCCCTCGTAGGCGAGCGAGTAGCACTCGGTCAGGATGACCTCGGGGGAATTGTTGAAGGGGACGGTGTCGTCGTCGCGATGACCGACGCCTTCGACTGTGTTGTTCGTGATCCGGTCGTTTCGGCTGAAGCCGACCAGGATCAGGAACCTCCAGGTCTTGCCGCTGGGTGACGGGGAGGAGAGCCGGTTGCCGCGGATCTCCAGGTCGTGGCAGAAGTGCGCCGCGATGAAGCTCTGCGAGACCGTGCCGGGCGGCGTCCCCAGGTACTCGTTGTCCACGACCCGCCAGGGTCCGCGGAAGAAGTCGATCGGTCCGCCGCGGAGCCGGTTGCCCGACGATCGTCCCCGACATCGCGCCGATCAGCCGGAACAGCCGCATGGCCTCGACCCACTTCGTCGGGTCGTCGGCCGCCGGGATCTCCAGGTCGAGGTCCTTGAAGACGACGTGGCCATGATCGGTCTCGTAGCCGGGGTCGAGGTTGTCGGTCATGCCGATCACGGCCGGCCCGTAAGAGACCGCCCCGTTCCAGCGGACCGGCCCTCGAACCGGACGGTGAACCCCTCGAGCGTGGTGTTGCTGCACCGGACCTTGATGGCCGTCGTCCAGGGCGTGTCGTGGGGCGATCCTGGGTGAACACGCAGCGTCGCGCCCCGGGAGCCGGATAGCTTCACGGGCCGGTTGAGCACCAGCGGGTCGCGTGAGCCGGTAGGTGCCCGCTCGCCAGCACGACCGAGCCGTTGCGGTCGACGAGTGCCTGGATGTCGTCGCCGGGCCGTGCCTCGGCGCGCGAGGGCTCGGGTGCCGGCTCGAGTCGCGACAGGTCGCACGGTCCGCCCGGGAAGGGCCATGCCACGTCCGCCCGTCCGTGCCGATCGAGCCGCACCGAGAACGTCTCGCCGCCGGCGTCGCGGTACGGCGTGAAATAGAGGTCGGCCGTCTTGCGATCGGGGCGGAACCGCACGTCGAGCGGCCGATCGGCCGCCTGGTTGTTCACGGGGCGACCGTCGTTGAGCAGCGTATCCCACGAGCCGTGGACGTCGTCGGTCAGCGCGATCGACTTCACGCGGGCCGACGTCGGGAAGTCCCGACAGCACCACATGCACGTCGCCGGGCCTCGACCGATCGCTGCCGTCCTGGCCCAGCCACTGCGCCGTGAGCGACATCGCCTCGACCTTCGGGAGCGGAACCTCGGGGACTTTCCGCTTGGGATCGAAGCGGCCGCCGGTGACCGTGAAAGTCTGGAGACTCTCGTCCGAGTACAGGACTCCGACCCTGAGCCGGTGGCCGGACAGGTCGCGAGTCGGCTGGAAGTAGAGGTCGCCCTGCCGGGGGTCTTTGGGGTCCTTGACGAACTCGGCGTTGTCGAGTCCGCGGGGATTGGTCCCGAATTCCCAGCGGCCGGCCGATGTCCCCTCGATGCGGATCGCCTTGATCGTGCGCTTGTCGTCGATGCCGGCAAGGTGGATGTGCGCGTCCTGGAACCCATCGGGCCCGACGCAGCATCCGACGCCCGTCAGGTCCTCGCGATTTTGCCCGACCCAACGGGTGGAGGATGCCTGGTCCGCCTTGCGGCCCGCGTTCTGCTGGGCGGCGCGACCGCTGCGACGCTCCCTCGGGTCATCCGCCGGGCCGGCCGTCGGCAGCGCGGCCACCGCCATCCGACTCGCCACCGCCAGCACACCGCAGACGACCAGGGTCCGGAAACCGGTACTCATCGTGTCCTCCATGCATGAAATGCTTCGATCCGTCCAGTACCAGGTGCTCTCGGGTGCCCGCGCGGCACCGCCCGATTCGCGGACATCCGCCGCGAGGTCGATGTGGATCATACCACAGGCGTCGAAGGATTGGCCGACGACGCGACTCGCCGGCTGGCAGCGGGCCCGTGAGCTGTCGGCTCGACGCTCGCTCTGCTCGGATCGCGGGTTCCGTGATAGAATGTGAACGTTAAGCCACTGTCGCATCAGGGGCGTGAGGAGGTCGATCCGATGGCCCGGGACGAGACGATGAGCCTCTTTGGCGAGGCAGGGGAACCGGCCCGGGACGAGTCGTGGTCGGACGCTCCGCTGGCGGAGCGGATGCGGCCGCGCGAGCCTGGAGGAGTTCGTCGGCCAGGCGCATCTGGTGGGCGAGGGCCGGCTGGTGCGACGGATCCTCGACGAGGGCGGGCCGCTCGCCCTCGTTGATCCTCTGGGGAGGTCCGGGTACCGGCAAGACGACGCTCGCCCGCCTGCTGGCCCGGACGGCCGCTTCGCGGTTCGCGGCGATCTCGGCCGTCGGGTCGGGCGTGAAGGAAGTGCGCGAGGCGCTGGCCGAGGCCCGCAAGGAACGGCGTCGGGGCCAGCGGACGGTCCTGTTCATCGACGAGATCCACCGGTTCAACAAGGCCCAGCAGGACGCCCTGCTGCCGGCCGTCGAGGACGGCACGATCACCCTGATCGGCGCGACGACCGAGAACCCGTCGTTCGAGGTGAACGCCGCCCTGCTGTCGCGCTGCCGCGTGCTGGTCGCTGCACGCGCTGGGCGAGGAGGACATCGTCGCGATCCTCCGCCGCGCGCTGGACGACCCCGAGCGCGGCCTGGCGGCGCTCCGCGCCGTCGTCGCGGATGAGGATCATCGCCAGGCTCGCGCGGGCGCTCGGCCGGCGACGCACGCGTGGCGCTCTCGACGCTCGAGGCGGCCGTGATGGCCGCGGCGCCGGAGGACCAACGGCGAGCGGCGGCTCGACTGGCCCCTGCTGGCCGAGTCGCTGGGCCGTGCCCGGTACGCGTTCGACAAGCAGGGCGAGGACTACTACAACCTGATCTCGGCCTTCATCAAGTCGCTGCGGAACTCGGACGCAAATGCCGCGGTCTACTGGCTGGCGCGGATGATCGAGGGCGGTGCCGACCCGATGTTCATCGCCCGCCGGCTGTGCATCCTGGCCTCGGAGGACGTCGGCCTGGCCGATCCCGCAGGCCATGGTCCAGGCATCGGCGGCGGCGCAGGTCACTCACCTGATCGGCCTGCCCGAGGCCCTTTTCCCGCTGACCCAGGCGACGATCTACCTGGCCCGTGCGCCCAAGTCGAACCTGGTCAAGTCGGCGTATCGGCGCTGCGGCGGCCGACGCGGCGGACTCGGCCCGCGAGCCGGTGCCGCTGCACCTCCGCAACGCCGTCACCCCGCTGATGAAGGGCGTCGGCTACGGCCAGGGCTATCGGTACGTGCACGACGACCCCTCGGCCCGCGAGGAGATGCCCTGTCTGCCCCCCAGGTTCGTGGGCCGAGACTACCTTCACGAGGACGACTCCGAAACGGCGACGTTGACCGATCGTTGAAGCCGGCCGGGCCGCACGCGGCCCGACCGCGGACGGATGGATCAACCGGGGGCAGGGCTGTATCGGCGGGGCTCGCCGAGCCTCGCCAGGGTATGTTCCAGGGCGTCGAGGTCGAGCGGCTTGACCAAATGCTCGTTGAATCCGGCCTCGCCGGACCGCCTGCGGTCCTCTTCGCGCCCGTAGCCGGTCATCGCCACGAGCTTCAGCTCGTCCGGGCCATGGCGGGTGCGAAGCGTCCGGGCGACCTCGTAGCCGTCCATCCCCGGCAGGCCGATGTCGAGCAGGACCACGTCGGGATGGAAGACGTTGGCCTCCTCGATCGCCTCGGGTCCCGAATGGGCCACGCGGCACTCGTGTCCCCAGAGCTT
Source organism: uncultured Planctomycetota bacterium (assembly GCA_963771445.1). Lineage (GTDB taxonomy): Bacteria > Planctomycetota > Planctomycetia > Isosphaerales > Isosphaeraceae > JAKAUH01. The sequence goes on from CAVYTQ010000014.1 coordinate 2,176,375, forward strand.
GATGATCAGGCCGAGGCTATCCGCCGACGATACGTTGTCGTTGACCACGAGGATCCGCCGCGGCTGACCGGCGGGCTCGAACGACGGCGCGGGGGCGGACGGCTCGTCGCTGAGCGGGTCGCGGGGGCGGGGCAGCGTAATGATGAACTCGCTGCCCTTGCCGAGGCCGTCGCTCCGTGCCGACAGCGTCCCCTCGTGGAGCGCACCAGGTTGCGCGCGAGCGTCAGGCCGATCCCAAGGCCCCCCTGCGACCGGGCAAGCGAATGGTCGACCTGGGTGAACAGCCCGAAGATGTCCTCGATCATCTCCGGGGCCAGTCCGATGCCGTTATCCTTGACCCGGACGACGATCTCGTCGCTGCCGACCCCGGCCTGGACCTCGATCACGCCCCCCTTGTCGGTGTACTTCACGGCGTTGGAGAGCAGGTTGTTGAGCACCTGCTCGAGCCGGAGCGGGTCGGCCCAGATGAGCACCTTCTGGTCGGGGAGCGTGAGGCGCAGGTCGTGGTTCTTGGCGAGGAGCAGCGGCCGCACGGTGTCGAGCGAGCGGTTGACGATCGTCGCCAGCGCGACCGGCTCCTTGCGAAGCTGGACCTTGCCGCTGGTGATCCGCGAGACGTCCAGGAGGTCGTCGACCAGCCTGGCCATGCAGCGCACCTGCTGCTCGACGACGTCGCGCATCTTGCCGCGGAGACCCGGGTCGTCGCCGCGGAGCCGCATGATGTGGACGGCATTCAGGATCGGGGCGAGCGGGTTGCGTAGTTCGTGCGCCAGCATGGCGAGGAACTCGTCCTTGCGGCGGTCGGCCAGGGCGAGCTCGTCGATCTTCTGCCGCAGCTCATCCTCGAGCCGCTTGCGGTCGCTGATGTCGCGGAGCGAGGCCAGGAGCGCGGGCTCGCCCTCCCACTCGGTCTCGACGATACGCATCTCGGCGACGCGGACCTCGGACTCGGAGACCGGCAGGTCGACCTCGGTCGTGCCGCCGGCGATGATCGGGATGCCGAAGTACTGGCCGACGAGCTGGACCGCCGGCCGATTCAGCAGGAGGGTCGCCGCCGGGTTGACGTAGCGGATCATGCCGTCGTGGCGGACGACGAGGATTCCGTCGGCGTTCTTCTCGATGATGTTGCGGAACCGCGCCTCGCTCGCTTCCAGCGCGGGGTCGATGGCCGGCGGCTCCGGGTGACGATCCAGGGGGCTTTCCATCGTCTTCCTTGGCTCACACCAAACGCCGGGGGCGGCGGGCCTTGCCTGGCCGGCCGACCGTCCCGGACGGGAAGGATTCGCGAGTTCGAGCGCCCTCGGCGCCCCGGTGGCCCGGTACGCCGCGGCTCCCCTCCGGTCCGACGCCAGGAGACGCCGGACCGGGTCGCCTACGGCAGCGGGCGGAGGTCCAGTCCGAGCAGGACTCTCTCCGTGTCGGACAGGTCGCCGATGATCCGGCGGATCGGCGGCGGCAGCTCCTTCACCACCATGGGAGTCGCCAGGATCTTCTCGTCCTCCGCGAGCTGCGGCCGGTCGAGCACATCGATCACCACCAGCTCGTACTGGCCCCCCAGCTCGCCATCGCAGATGCGCCTCAGGTTGTCGATGGCACGGAGCGAACGGGCCGTCTGGCCGGTGATGTAAAGCTTGATCGTGTATTTCATTGTGGTCGGGGCCTCGGGTCGACGAGCCCACTTGCCGCCCGGTGAGAGGGACGGCGAGGCTCGCCGCTCTTACCTGACCACGCCAACGGCCCACTTCATGCCTCGCCCCCGACGTGGGTAACGAGTGCCGTGGCGTGCCATCCGCGAGCAAACGATATGCCGACACTCGGGCGCACCCAGGATCCAGGTGCGCCGGAGTTGTTCGGAGCCGGCCTGTCGGGATCGTAAGTCGCAGCACGTTATACCTCAATCCCTACAGGATTCGGCCGATCTTCGTCAACGCCCCGCCCCGCTCGATGAGTCGCCTGCGTACCGGTCCGGCCGCCTTCGCCAGATCAGGGGGGCCACCAGCAGGGCCGCGATCGCCAGGGAGAGTCCGAGGAACAGGGGCGACCAGCCGCCGGCCGGCACGACCATGCCCGGGATGAACACGGCCGCCTCGCCGCTCGAGCGGCCGCGGGCGGTAGGTGACACGGATCGGCCGGAGCGTCCCGTCGGGCAGGGGACGTTCGGTCTGGTAGGTCAGGACGTAGGACGACCCGATCCGCTCGGCGATCTGCTCGTAGATCGCCCGAAGCTGGTCGGCCCGCTGCGCGGGGTAGTACTGGCCGCGAGTCTCGTCGGCCAGCCGACGAAGCTCTCGGCTGTGGATCTCGCCCTCGCTGCCCAGGCCGAGGGTGTAGACCGGCAACCCGAACCGACGCGCGGTCGCGACCACCGACTCGAGATCGGCGTCCTGGCTGGCGGTGTCCTCGCCGTCGGTGAGGGCCAGCACGGCGCGTCGGCCCGACTGGCCCTCGAGCAGCTCGAGCGACCGGGCCACCGCGTCGTAGAACCGGGTCGAGCCGTCGGCCTGGAGCTCGTCGACGGCCGCGCGGACGCTCGCCAGGTCGGTCGTGAAGCCGGAGAGCCGGTCGACCTCCGAGGCGAACGAGACCAGGGCCACCCGCGAGCCGGGCGGTAGCTTCTCGAGGAACGACGCGACCGCCCGCTTGAGGCCGCCGATCCGGTCCTCGTTCCGCATGCTCCCGCTCCGATCCACCACCAGTACGAGCGTCGTCGGGATCAGCTCGGAGGTCACCGGCGCGAGGAACTCGACGATCGGCACCTCGCGGCCGTCCTCGGTCACGCGGAACTCGTCGCGCTTGGCGTCGCGGAGGTACGTGCCGTCGGCCTGCTTCACCTCGAACTGGACCGTGATCCGCGGGAACGCCTTGTCGCTCACGCCCGTGACGGCGACCGCCGGGCCCTCAGCCGCGGAGGGCGAACCGGCGGCCGTCGTTTGCCGCGGGCCGACAGCGCCGGACACAAGAGCACGAGGAGAACGACGCACCATCGGCACGCGGAATGACCGAACGGTCGGGAGCCACACGAGCCGGCTCGAGACGCACCGCGATCCTGGGCCTTCCCATCGCCGGTAGAGCTGGCTCCTTGGGACGACGCACGTGGAGCCCTCTGATACCGGGTCACCGGCGACCGTTCCGTCTTCATCGTGACACCTCCTTCATGGTGTGCCGCACGGGGATGAAGACGCCGCTGAGCCCGGCGAGGGCCGCGCCCAGTGCGATCCACAGGAGCGCGACGGCCCAGGCCGAACCGGCCCAGTCGCCCAGCGGACGCTCCACGGCCCGGACGAATGCGTGCAGGACCGCCGCGAACAGGATGGCGAAGCAGCTCCCCGCAACGGCGGCCGCGGCGCGGTCGGAGACCTGGACCTCGGCGGTCCCCCGGCCGGCCAGGAGGAAGCCTGCAACGCACCCGGCCGCCGCCAGCAAGGCAGCCAGCGCGGCGAGTCGAGGCTCGGTCGTCGCGATGGCTCGATCGCCGATCGGAAACCAGCCCGAGAGGTACACCACCACGCGGAAGGCCAGCGCCACGGCGCAGCACGCCGCGATCCGGGCGGGTACCGGCGTGGCGGCGATCCCCTGGGCGACGGACGCGAACACAGCGGAGGGCGCACCTCGGATCGATGTGGAGGGCAAGTCGGGCACACCCTGCGCCGCTCGGGCGACTCCACGCGGACCGGGATCCGGCAGGCCCCGCCGTTCGACTCGACGACCACGTCGGCGGTCATTGGCCTTCGCCCGTCGTCCGGCAGCTCGACCTCGAGCAAGACCTCGGTCTGCTCGACGGCCTCGAACTGGCCGCGATCGTCAGGGAGCCCCGAGTCTCAGCCAGGTCGTTCCGGCCGGCTCGATGCGGAGGGTGCCGCGGAGCAGGCGAAATCCCACGTTGGTGATCCGCAGGACGTGTCGCGTGATCCCGCCCAGGGCGGTCCGGAGCTCCAGGCTGGCCGGATGGACGTCGAGCTCCGGCGAGCTGGCCTGCGTGACGGGCAGGCGCGACAGCCACTCGTCGAGACGATCATCGCTCGAACGGCCGGCGGCCGGCCCCGGCAGCAGGTCGGTCCGGCCGATTTGGCGGAGGTAGTCGGCGAGGCGACCCGAGTCCAGCTCGTCGCGCAGGTCCCGCCAGCGTTGGGCGGCCACGATGAGGAAGTCGTCCCAGGTGCGGCACGCGACCGACTGGCCGATGCTGAACGGGGCACTCGGCCGACCCGGGGCAGCCTTCGCCGCGGTGGGAGGCGGCATCGGGGGTGGCGCGGGCCGAACTGCGGCCGGCGACGAGGGCAGGGACGGTGGCGCCTCGGCCCGGGCTCTCGTCGGGCTCGCCGCGGCGGCGAGCAAGCGAAGGCGAACACCGCCGAGCTGGATCTCGTCGCCGGGCTGGAGACGCCGGGCCTGGCCGGCAAGCAGGCGCTGGAGGTTGACGAACGTGCCGCCTGGGGAGTCGAGGTCGCGGATCGAGAGCTCCGCGCCGTTCGCCTCGATGACCGCCTGGCGCGCGGCCATCCGCCGCGGCGAGCCGGCCTCCTGATCGCGCAGGTCCAGGCCCGGAGAGCCGTTCAGCCCGTTGCCCAGCACGTTCTCGCCCACCGTGAGCGCGAGAATCCGACCCACCTCTCGGCCGCGCACGACCTCGAGCGACCAGGCGGTCGGACCGGCGGCGGTGGCGGAGGACGGGACCATGGCGATTGCGCTCTCCTGCGTGGATGGGGATTCGTGCGAGGTCAACGCTGACGGAACACCAGGACGGTCCGGCCCAGCTCGATCCGATCGCCGTCCTTGAGCGGGCAGGGGGCCGTCGACGGCGGTCCCGTTGATCCGGGTGGTGCCGGGCGCCGCGAGGGCGTGGAGCTGGAAGCCGGTCGCGGTCGACTCGATCTCGGCATGGCGGCGCACGACGGTCGCATCGCCGAAGAGGCCGACCTCTGCGCGCTCGTCGAGCCCGAGGCGGCTGCGGGAATGCGAGAGCAGGTAGGTCCGCCCCTCTTGACGTCCGTTCTGCACCTGAACCCACGCGCGGCGGAGGGCCTGCTCGACCAGCGCCAGGCAGAGGCCCAGCCCCGCGCCCATGGTCACGATGCCAATCGCCTGGCCCAGCTCTTGCCGGTCGCCCAGCGCGACGCGAAGCCACTCGAACAGGAAGCCGCCGAGGAACCCGCCCAGTCCGCCGCCGACCAGGCCGAGGACCAGTCGATCGCGCGAGCGATCCGCCAGCCCCTGAGCCAGGCCGATGCCCAGGCCCAGCACGGCCCAGGACAACGCGCGGTCCGAGCAGTCCGCCCTGGAACAGTCCAATAACGACCTCGCCGGCGACCAGCCCGGCCGCGCCGCCGAGCGCCGCGGCCGGCGCACCCCACGCCACGGCACGCATCAGCTTGATCCGCGACCCGTCGCGCAGCGGGCCATAAGCGTTCAGGAAGACGCCCAGCGAACCGCCGATCAGCAGGCCCGCCAGCAGGTCGCGGGTATAGACCGACTCGGTGCGCACGCATTCGACATAGAGGTACAGGCCGAACAGGGCGCCCAGCGCACCCGTCAGCGCCAGGTCGTAAGCCTGGCGCAGGTTCGCCCGGGCGGCCAGGTGTCGGGGTGCGGTTGACAGTGGCGGCGGCTGAATGGTCGCAGTCGGGCTCATGACTGTACGCGCAGGGCGCGCCCTCCCTCGGCGATGACGCGGGCGATATGGCCGAAGGTTTGCACCAGCTCTCCCGTCCGGGCAAAGATCGAGGCCTGATCGCTGCTCGCGAGGCGGCGGAGATAGTCGCGGTCGGCGTCGCCCATGCCGATCGCCACGATCTCGATGCCGGTCTTCGCGCCGCGACCGCCTGCTCGACGGCGCTCTCGGCGGCGTCGGGATAGCCGTCGGTCAGGATGACGATGTAGCGCCGGCGATCGTCACCCGCAAGCTGCCCCCGCGCCAGCTCGAGCGCATCGGTGAGGTTCGTGCTCCCGCTCGGCTCGACCCGCAGCAGGGCCGCGTGCAGCCTGCGGACGTTGTTCGTCGCCGGGGCCTGAAGGGCGACCAGCGAGCTGAACGAGATTAGCCCCACCTCGCTCCCCGTGAAATCCAGCCGGGCCAGGAACTCGCGCGCGGCGTTCTGGGCCTCCTCCATCGGCTGGCCGGTCATGCTCGACGAGGCGTCCAGGAGCAGGAAGACACGGATTTGTCCGATCTCGCCGGCCGGTGCGGCCGTCTCGGGCGGACGGGAGAGCCACGAGAGGTCATCGGGCACCGCCTCGACCGTCATCGCCAGCGCGGACCCCGTGTCGCGCTGGGTCGCCTGGACCTGGACGACGCCGTTGGAGTCGTACGAGAGCCCGACGTCGACCGTGACCTCATCCTCGGTCGGCAAGATGCCCTGGAAGACGTACTTGCCGAGGATGGTGCAGTCCGCCGGCACGTTGCTCTCGCCCTGGGTGACGTAGACCTCGAGCCGTTCGTTGGCACCGCCGTGGGTAGCGTGCAGGTAGGCGCGGCGGTCGCTGGCTGGGATGGGCACATTGCGGCGGATCACAACGTCGTTGACGTACGCCGAACCATCGGGGCTGACGGCCACCGTGCCGAGGCTGTGCGACATGACATCGGTCACGCGCGGCGGCGCAGGAGTGACTGCGGCAGAGGCACCCGCGCTCGACATGCCGAGCGTGAACCGGGGCACGGCGTCGCCGATCGACTCGCCGACCTCGATGGCCGCCTGGATGGCCGCTCCCAGCGCGACGACCTCGTCAACGTTCACGCCGGCGCGAGGCGGCTTGCCCGACATCTGGGAGACATACGTCCGGACCATCGGCATCCGCGTCGAGCCGCCGACCAGCAGGACACCGTCGAGCCGAGGCCAGGTCAGCCCGGCCTCACCGAGCGCCTCCTCGGTCAGGCGGCGGGTTCGCTCCATCAATGGGAAGGTCATCGCCTCGAACTCGGCCCGGCCCAGCTCGAACGACCTGCCGCTCGGTGCCGAGCTGCAAGGTGATCCGTGCCGAGTTGCGTTCCGAGAGCGTCCACTTGGCCTGCTCGCTGCGGACGAGGACCTCGTTCAGTGCCGTCGGGTCGTCGAGCGGGTCGAACCCGGTCTCGGCGGCGAACCGCTCGGAGAGGAAGGTGGCGATCCGGTCGTCCCAGTTCTTGCCGCCGAGGTCATGGTCGCCGGCGGTGGCCATGACCACGGTTTCGCCGGGCGTGATCCGGGCGACCGTGACGTCGAAGGTGCCGCCGCCCAAGTCGTAGATCAGGACGGTCTCCTCGACGCCCGTCTTCTGGAGCCCGTAAGCCAGCGCGGCGGCGGTCGGCTCGTTGATGATCCGCAAGACCTGGAAGCCGGCGGCGGTGCCGGCCTCGATCGTGGCCTTCCGCTGGGGGTCGGCAAAGTAGGCGGGGACCGTGATGACCGCCCGGTCGATCGCCTCGCCCAGACGGGACTCGGCGTCCTCCTTCAACCGCCGCAGCACGATCGCCGAGAGGTCCGCGGCCGAGTAGGAGCGACCGTGGAACGCCAGTCGAAACTGGGCGTTGCCCATGTGGGGCTTGAAGAAGCTGGCGATCTCGTCGTGGCCCAGCCGGGCCCACTCCCTGGCCTCCTGGCCGACGGCAGGCGGCTCGGAGCCGAAATAGATGACCGAGGGCGTGACATTCTGCCCGTCGCGGTTGGCGACGACCTCGGGCCGCCCGTAAGCGTTGCGGTGGGCCACCGCCGAGTTCGTCGTCCCCAGGTCGATGCCGACGAAGGTCGCCATGGTTGCAGGAACCCGAAGGACGGCCAATCGCCCGCGGGAGCGACAGGTCAATGGAACCTCACCCCGACCACCAGTACCACCCGGGGCCGCGCAGCCACCAGGGTAGCCGCCCCCGGTGCGAGACACAATCGCCGCTCCGAAGTGCTTCGCTCCCCATCCACCTGTATTTGAAACCGGCCCTCCCAGCGCCGAGTGCCTCAGGGATGCGACCGGCAGAAACACATCCACGCAGCGAACCAATGCCCACCCAATCATAGATGCTGCAATGATCAGCGTAGCCTTCAGCAACCATCGAAATTTGAGCGCGGAGGGTTTGCGTCTCCGCACGTTCATGCACCCACTCGCCCCTGGGGCGAGCGGGGTTCTCTCTGTATAGAGAAGCAGGAAAAATTGGGTTCGTTCGCGCAATTTCCGGGGCCGGCCGGTGGCCGGAGTCGCTTGTCGTGTACAAAGGAATCCCAAGAATTGGGTTCGTTCGATGTTTTTCCGGGTTTAGAGTCGGCCCAGGACTAACATGGATGCCTGAAATCACGTCGCCCCGTTCGCCCAATTGATGGCATGTCTTGCTCCACCAAAGTATGCGGGCGATCCCGGCCCTCTTCGATGAGTGCTTGATAACACCACGACGAGCAGGAGTGATTGCTAGTCTGGCTGTAGCCACCATGATGCATCCACCTTGGAATGCAATGTCGGGAGCGGATCGACGAAGGGCGAACGTTGGGCAACGGGCTGGCGGGCTTGCTTCGTCGCAACCTGGATTGGCGAGGCTCTGGGCAGACTGGAGGGAGAAGGGAAGGTGAATGCGAAGATCGTACAGGTTCACGTTCGAGCTTGCAAGAGATCCAGCACAGCCGCGACAGTTTTTGTCCTGGATGGGAGACAATGTAGGCGAGAAAGATGACTCCGGGCGAACGCGGCTCGCGAATTGGGGGCAACGTAGGTTATGATATTGAAACGCGGATCTACTTTGCGAGTGGCGGGGCCATCCCACCGGGGTGGGAGGCAGCGTTGATGCTGGGTATCATCTGGGAGCTTGCACCATCGCCCGGGGTGTGAAATTGTTCTCGCCGACCGGCCTGCCGCTCTTGCATACGCGGAACCCGACGGGCAAGGGCGCGATGATCATCGGGGGCGTATGCATGATACTGGGGCGGGACTTCATCGCCCGGGGGGTCTTCTCGACACTCGGGATGCGACGGAGAGCCAGAGATTCGGCCAGTTTGTTCCTCCCGCCCGACTCCGCCGGCCTGTCAGACTGCCTGGCCTGACCGAGAGCGGAAGTTCCCTTGCTGGGGTAATCTCTGGTCGCCGACGGGCGGAGAGATGAGCGTCAACCAGGCTGGAGAGACCGGCGCACCTGTTGCGGCCGGTCGAGGTGGATATGAGCCGGCGGTCCGCCCGCCGCGCCGTTCGTCGTCCGGACGGCGAGTCGGAATGGATCGCGTGGGGGTAGGACGGGCGGGTGGTTCGGCAGGCTATTCCCTTCGGGGATCGGGAGTGTGGGATGGCGGGTACGACGGTCGAGGAGGTTGCGGTCGGGTTCGGGGCGATGGGGCTGGATCCCCGGCTGGTGGAGGCGCTGAAGGGTTTCGGTTACGAGGAGCCGACGCCGATCCAGCGCGAGGCGATCCCGCCGCTTCTGGAGGGGCGCGACCTGATCGGCCAGGCGGCGACCGGGACGGGCAAGACGGCGGCCTTCGCGCTGCCGATGCTCCAGCGGGTGGCGGAACGGGGCGATGAACGCTCGGGGCCGGCCGTGCTGGTGCTCGTGCCGACGCGCGAGCTGGCCATGCAGGTCGCCGAGGCGATGCACCGGTACGGCCGGGCACTGGGCACGCGCGTGCTGCCGGTCTACGGCGGTCAGGCGTACGGGCCGCAGCTCCGCGGACTTGAGCGCGGAGTGGACGTGGTGGTGGCCACACCCGGCCGGGCGCTCGACCATATCCGCCGCGGCTCGCTCAAGCTCGACGGGCTGGCCGCCGTCGTGCTCGACGAGGCCGACGAGATGCTGGATATGGGATTCGCCGAGGATATCGAGTCGATCCTGTCGGAGACGCCCGGCGAACGGCAGACGTTGCTGTTTTCGGCCACCTTGCCACCACGGATCACCGGGATTGCCCGGCGACACCTGACGGACCCGGTGCGGATCAAGATCGGCGGCGAGCGCGTGCCCGCGGGAGCTACACCCAAGGTGCGGCAGACCGCCTACATCGTCCCCAGGGCGCAAAAGGTCGCGGCGTTGGGGCGAGTTCTCGACATCGAGGCGCCCGCCTCGGCGATCGTGTTCTGCCGCCGTCGCACCGAGGTGGACGACCTGGCCGAGACGCTGAGTGGACGCGGATATCGCGCCGAGGGGCTGCACGGCGGGATGACCCAGGAGCAGCGGAGCCGCGTGATGAAGCGGTTCCGGACCGGAGGCGTCGACCTGTTGATCGCCACCGACGTCGCCGCTCGGGGGCTGGACATCGAGCACCTGTCGCACGTCTTCAACTACGACGTGCCGTGCGAGCCCGAGTCGTACGTGCACCGGATCGGGCGGGTCGGCCGCGCCGGTCGCGAGGGCGTGGCGATCACGCTGGCGGAGCCGCGCGAGCACCGGCAGTTGCAGGCGATCGAGCGCTCGACCCGGCAGAAGATCGACGTCGCCAGACTCCCGACGGCGGCCGACCTGCGGGCCCGTCGGCTCGAGATCACCCGCGCCGCGGTGCGCGAGGCGATCCTGGCGGGCGACCTGGACCATTTCCGCGTGGTCGTCGAGTCGCTGGCGGACGAATTCGACGTGATCCAGGTGGCGATGGCCGCCGTCAAGCTGGCCCACCGCGCCGACGGCGCCGAGGATGACGAGGCCGAGGACATCCATCTCCCCGATCCGACAGTCCACCGCGACCGCGACCGTCCAGTCCGGCCCGGGCGCGACGGCGGACGCGGTCCTGCGGAGGACGGCGGCCCTTTGAGGCACCGGACGCGAGGCGGTGGACGCGGCGGGATGACGCGGCTGTTCATCGGCGCGGGCCGCGAGGCGGGGGTTCGCCCGCAGGACCTGGTCGGCGCGATCACGGGAGAGGCCGGCATCGCCGGTCAGGACGTCGGCGCGATCGAGATCTCCGACCGATTCTCGCTAGTCAACGTGGCCGAGAACGTCGCCGAGGACGTGATCCGGGCCATGCGAACCGCCAAGATCAAGGGGCGCAAGGTCAAGGTTCGCCGCGAAGGCGAGCGCTGAAACTCGCGGCATCCGTGCCCACGCCGATTCCATAGCCTTGCGGATTCCGGCCACGGATTTCACGAAAGCCACGGATCAGAGAAGAGCCTCCAATCCGTCGCAATCTGGACCGAAAACACCTGAATCAAGCAGATTCTAACCACGGATTACACGGATGTGCACGGATTTGAAGATGTCTTCGATCCGTAGCCGCCGTGCCATCCGTGGCCGAGAACGCATACAAGCATTTAGATTCAAACCATTAATTAAACGGATCGGCACACACCGGAGCAGACGCCTTTAATCCGTGCCCATCCGTGCAATCCGTGGTCGAAAATCCATTTAGAAATTCAGATCCCAACCACGGATTGGACGGAGGGGCACGGATCTGAAAACGACTTGAATCCGTGGACTTCGCGCAATCGGTCGTCGAAACTGCATTCGGGTGGTGGCGGGAGCCTTCGCCGCGTTCATTCCACGGTTGATCCGGAAACGGCGTCCAAAGGCGATTGGCGGCTCGTGGTCAGGACACGTTCATCAGCCGGAGCGCCGTCGAGGCGCTCGGCGACCTCCTCGGCGCCCATGACGGCTTCGGTCTCGAAGGCGACGTCGATCGAGCCGCCGCCGGTCAGGTCGGCGGCCGTCACGTCCAGGCGGCCGTCGGGGCTGATGGCGAACTTCACCCGGATCGGGCTGCGGCCGGCAGACGGTCGGGCAGGGAGAGCGTGGCGACGCCGACCTCCTGGCAGTCGAGCGGGTCGGCGCTGTCGCGCTCGCCCGACATCACGCGGATATCCACCGCCGCCTGGTTGTCGGCGTCGGTGCCGAAATCCGTCGAGCGGTCGAGCGGGACCTCGGCGTTGCGAGGCAGCAGGTAGACCACCACGTCGCGGCCCTGGTCGTCGCGGGCAACCACGCCCAGACTCTTCGACAGGACATTCACGATCCGGGTATTCACCAGCTCGCGGACGGGGCCGGTCAACGTGTAGCCTAGCTCCTTCTCGAGGTGGTCGAGGGCCTCGGTGACCTGCTGCTCGGAGACCTGCGACAGGTCGGCCGGTGACGCGGCGTCGGTGCCGTCGGCAGCCGGCGACTGGCTCGCCAGGTAATCCTGGACCTGCTCGACCAGCGATTCCTTGAGGGCGAAGACGCGGCACCCTTGGCGACGGCCTCGTCCGGATCGTAGAGCACGGGCTCGACGTTGAACTCGGCGACCAGGCGGTCGTGGACCTGCGGCATCCTGGTGGCGCCGCCGACCAGGATGATCCTGTCGAACTGGTCGTAGCCCTTGGCGCGGGCGTCGGCGAGCATCTCGCGGGTCAGCTCGACCGTGCGGTCGAGCAGGTGCTTGCTGATCTCCTCGAAGCGGGCGCGGTCGAGCTCGACGCGGGCCTGCTGGCCGGCATGCGTGACGCGGAACGGCGCCTTCTCTCGCTGGGTGAGCGTCTTCTTGCCCCGCTCGGCCTGGAGGAACAGGTCATTCAGGACCTCGGGGTCGTCGAGCGGGTCGGATGCCTCGCCGGTCTGCTCGCGGAACTGTTCGGCGAGATACATCACGATCGCCTCGTCCCAGAGCACGCCACCCAGGCGGTGGTCGCCGCCCGTGCAGATCACGCGGATCAGGCGGTCCTTGATCTCGATCATCGTGACGTCGAATGTGCCGCCGCCCAGGTCGTAGACCAGGACGACCTGGTCCTCGCCCTGCTCGAGCCCGTACGCGATCGCGCCGGCGGTCGGCTCGTTGAGGATCGCGCGGACCTCCAGCCCGGCGAGCCGCCCTGCGTTGGCCGTGGCCTCGCGCTCGGGGGTCCCGAAATAGGCCGGGACAGGTGATGACGACGTCCGTGACGGGTTCGCCCAGGGCGGTCTCGGCGTCGCCGACGATCTTCCGGAGGATGAACGACGAGATGTCCTCGGGGCTGAATGCTTGCCCTTCGTGCTCGAAGACGAAATTGGGGTCGCCCATGTGCTGCTTGATCCGCGAGACGACGCGGTGGGGCTCGACCTTGGCCGACTCCTTGGCGGTGTTGCCCACGATGATGTTCTCGCCGTCGAAGAGCACCACGGAGGGCGTGATCCGCTCGCTCTCCTGGTTGGGGACGATCACGGGCTTGCCGTGCTCGTCGACGTAGGCGATCGCCGAGTAGGTGGTGCCCAGGTCGATCCCGTAAACGCGCTTCGGACCTTCGGCCACGGCAGGTGCTCCCGGTGCTCGTGCGGATGCCAGTCGATCTTACGCCAGACGCCGGGCGCGGTCCGCATCCCGGCGCGTATTCGGCGCGACGCACGGACGCCGGCGTGCGCCGATCCCTCCGTGTCTTCGTTCGCCTTGCGAGGTTTATTATCAGGACGCAGGTCACGCGGCCGCTATACACCACCCTCGGCGGCCGAAATCCTCGACGAGATATCTCCGACAAGGAGCGGGGGCGGGTCGAACCCCGCGAGGCGAAGCACGGCCCACCAGTGCGTCCCGGCCAGTCCCGGCGGGCCCCGCTTCGTTCGGAGGTCTGCTCCGTCTCGCGTTAGATCGGCTCAGTTCTGGTCGAGCCACATGTAGGCGCTGTTCTCGGCCGGGTTCTCGCGGATTCGCGGAGCGTAATAATCATTCGAGCGGGTGCGATAGGCGACCGGCGAGAGCGCGGGATAGTTCGGATAGGAGGCCGAGATCGAGGTCGCCGGTCGGACCACGCCGTCGTAACCGCGGGTATAGACCTGGACCGGGGCCGTCGTCGTGCGCAGGGAAGAAATGGGCCCGTACAGCGACATGGTCTGCTCGCCGTAGATACCCAGTGGCGAGTAGCCCCCGCCGACGGGGAAATTGCCCTGGACCATGATGGCGGGCGAGGGAAAGAAGGTGCCCAGCCGATCGCCGTAGACCGGGTCAACGACCCTGGCTGTCGGGATGGGCTGGGCGGCGGCGGCTCGTCGGGCACGTCGGAGGTGACGGTCGCCGGCGTCGGCGGGCGACCGAGCCGGCGGCGAAGACGACCGCGCCGAGCAAGACGGCGCGCGGCAGCATGGGACGAGGGCGGTTCACAGGTGTTCTCCTCAAGGGTGTCGGCACGGGGACCGGGCGGGCGCCCGCGTCGGCGGGCCGGCGGGCGCCCTTGAGGAAATGTACCCGACAAATCGCGATCGCGTGCGGATTCCTCCCGCGACTCCTCGGCGCGGAGCCTCGGACGATCCATCGACCTCGGGGGCCAGTCGGGGCCATCAGGAATCGCGCGAGACCTGGGCCAGGACCTGGTGCAAATCATCAAGGATGCTCGTGACACAATCGCCGAATGGTGAATGGATGAGATCATGAAGTTTCGCCATGAGCTCACCCTCGCGGATAAATGACCTGTCGGGGGAGAGGACACGCGGCCTGGCCGGGGATTCGGCCGCATGTCGGACGTCTTCGACGAGGGCCGAAGTCATGGCGCCCGAAGGACGTGCCGGCCCGGGACAGTGCGGGAGACTCTTCCAAGGCGCCCGATCCTATCCGGTTCCGTCCGGGCCGGAAAGTCGGCGCCTGGTCGGCGACCGGCGGGGGGGTTTCGGTCTCGAGGTTGTTGCCGAGGGAGCTCGTCCATCGGGATGTCGAGGGCCACGGCGATCCGCAGAAGGGTGCCGGCGCGGGGAACCTCCGTCTTGCCACTCTCGATCTGGTAGAGAGCCGTACGCGAGATCTCGGCACGGTTGGCCAGTTCGTCCGGACCCCAGCCTTTGGAGTAACGGAAATCACGAATGCGCTGAGCTAACGACATCGTAACGCCCCCTCTGCGTTGAGGTTCGTGAAAAAAAGTTCCCGACACCGTCGTATGGAGTGTGACGCGGAGCACGAAGATCGTCGTTTCACTACTCTAATCATAGAGCATGCGAAGCTAACAGGCGAAAAAGTACGAAAACTTTGCTCGGGAGTCAACAAAACTTCGTGTTCGAAAGAAAAAGCGATCGCAGCCGTACCGGGTTGGAATTACCAACTCGGATGCCTGCGATTCATAGGGGTGCGGTCGCGCGGCGACCCGGCGTACTCTGGCATGGCCCGGATCGAGCCAACCGCGGGAACGACAGTGAAATCCGGCAACGTCACGCGCAGTTCAGAACACCTTTATATAGTATCGCAACTGTTATGAGGCTATACGCTTCGGCCAAGAGAGCGGGGGACGAGTCGAGCCATGGGAGCATTGAGGCATGAGGAGGATGGAGGCGAGGAAGATCGCGGTCCTGACCGGGCTTCTCCTGATCGGAGACCCGCCGACTGTGAGCAGGGCCGGGCTTTTGGCATGCCGGCCTGAGGTAGGCCCATAGGTAGCCGGCCCCAGTTGATTGTCACTCCCGACCTGGGGAAGTTACAACGAGTCGAGTCCGGGTGCTTGGAGCGTCAGCGACCGCGTCCATTGTCCAGTACCGATCACCTTCGACCAGGACGCATTCCGGGTAGTACGTTGCGATCGTGTCCGCCAGGGAGTAATCTTGGAATCGACGCGGAATGGCTGCGCAGCGGCAGCGGACGTCGCCTCACTCTCGTGGGTCCAGGGGAGTCATGGTGAGGGGGATCGGTCCGGGCGGCCGGGGCGACCGCCCGCGGGAACGTCCGGTGGAACCGATCCGCCGGGAGGTCCAGTCATGATCGAGATGGCATGTCCGCGATGCGGGGCGGGTGGCCGGGTCCCGCGCGACCGAGCCGGTTCACGGCTGGTCTGCAAGAAGTGCCTGCAAGTGTTCCACCTGGGACCGGGCAACAAGGCCCTCGTCGGCGAGCCGCCGGCACAGAGGGACGCTCCCACCGAGAGAGAAAAGGGCCCGCGCGAGAAGATGGAGCTGGGCCTAGAGCTCGGAGGCCTCGGCGAGAAGCTCGGCAAGATCAAGCTGCCCGACCTCAAGACCGTCGGCGTCGTGGCCGGAGTGGGCCTGATCGTCCTTTTCTTCTGGTGGCTCTTCTCGAAGCAGACGGTCGAGCAGCGGGCGGATACGCTGGCCGTGGCGATCCGCGACCTGGACATGGAGACGATGATGTCGATGGCCCTGCCGGGGACTGAGTTCGAGGCCATGAAGTGGATGAACGATACGATCAAGAACTACATGGACCTGAAGATGGCGCTCGGGAACATCAATCCCGGCGTCAAGATCCAGTCGCAGCCGAGCAGCGACGGGTCATCGGCGCAGACGCTGCTGGTCTTTTCGCGGGAGGGAGCGACCAGCACGGGACCGCTCTCGGTCGAGCAGGCGGCTACCCTTGATCCACCGAAGGGGTCGAAGACAACCATGGAGCTGGTCGTCTACTGGACCAAGGACACATGGCAGGTCTGGCGATTCGACGGCAAGAGGACCGCCGACACTGCCACGCAGCCCCAATGATCCAGGTCCGCTTCCTCGCTTGACGGACGACCAGCACAAGGCTACCATGTTGCGACATTTGAGGTTAAGTCGATTCAAGCCACCGCGCGCACCGGTCAGCGCCGGCCCGAGAAATCCGGGACTGACCGGCGATTCCCGTGGACTCCACAGGCCCGTCGTCCCGGGTTAGGGCGAACGGGACGGGCCGGAGGCCGGGGAATGTCTGGCCGCGTTGGTCTGCCGGCTCGGGCGGGGGCCAGACCGACTCGATCCGGACCGCACAAGGCCGGACCGAGTTCGAGCGTCCTCAGCAAGCCGCAGGGCGGATCGACGCGCCGGGGCTCCGATCGAGGTGGGAACCATAGCCGATGCATCCATTCGAAGAGTTCGGCGGGATCGTCCGGGTCGATGAGCCGATGGCGCATCGGGTCTGGTTCCGCCTGGGTGGACCGGCCGCGTACTTCGCCAGCCCCCGAAAGCTCGAGGAGCTGGTCGGGTTGCTCCGGCGGTGCCGCGAGGCGGGGGTCGATTTCAAGGTCCTTGGCGGCGGCTCGAATGTGCTGGTCCGCGACGAGGGCGTCGATGCGCTCGTCGTATTGCTCGAGAGCCCGTTCTTCTCCGACGTCAAGGTCCGCGACAACATCGTGGAAGCCGGCGCGGCGGTGCCGCTCACGGCCCTGATCTCGCAATCGGCTCGGGCCGGACTGGCCGGGTTGGAGGTGCTCACGGGCATTCCCGGCACGGTCGGCGGGTCCCTACGGGGCAACGCGGGCGGTCGGCAGGGAGCAATCGGCCAGTTCGTCCGTCGCGCCACGGTGCTCGATCTGGCCGACGAGGTCCAGGTCCGCGAGCGCGAGGATCTGAGCTTCGCCGATCGCGAGTCGAATCTCGACGAGCCGGTGATCCTGTCCGCCGAGTTCGAGCTCGAGCCCGAGGACCCCGAATCGGTCGTCCGGCGGATGCGGCGGATCTGGATCATCAAGAAGGAGAACCAGCCGTACGGGCACCAGCTCTCGGGCTGCATCTTCAGGAACCCGTCGCCCGACGTCTCGGCAGGTGCATTGATCGACCAGGCCGGGCTCAAGGGGACCCGGTTCGGCGGCGCCGAGGTTTCGGACCGGCACGCCAATTTCATCGTGGCACATCCAGGCGCCAAGTCGGCCGACGTCCTTCAGCTCATCGACCGCATCCGGCAGCGGGTCTGGCAGCAGTTCGGTTTCGAGTTGGAACTCCAGATCCAGATCTGGTAAGCTGCCCAACTTGCGACTGCCCCGTCAGGAGGACCGTGCGGTCGATCCATTTCCCGGGAGGACGTAGAGGTGATGGAGCACCGCGAGCCTCCCCGCACGCCGCCCGAGCCGACTCGCTTCGGCTCGATGGCGCCCGGACTCGCCGGCACTCCTCCCTCGAGCCCCCTGGCGCTGCCGCCGCCCGTCCGACCAGGCTTCAACCGTCGCCGACTTCTTCTGGCAGCCGCGATCCCCGTTGGGGCTTTTGCCGTCTACCATGCCGCCCGTCGAGCCGGGACCTTGATGACCTCGTGGCTGGGCGACCAGCCGGACTACCAGGTTCCGTTTCGCTCGATTACCCTCGAGCCGCCGCCGCCGAGTTGGTACCGGGGCGGCACAACGGCCTTCCTCGAGGACGTCCAGCGGCGAGCCAGGATGCCCCAGACTTTCTCGATCCTCAAGCTCGAGCGCGACGAGCTGGATTTGATCTTTCAGCGCAGTCCCTGGATCGAAAAGGTCGAGCGAGTCGAGTACCCGCCGCGCGGCGTGGTCGTGCACCTGAGATACCGCGAGCCGGTCGCGATCGTGCTAACCATCGACGGAACCAGATACCTGGTTAACGGGTCAGCCGTCATCCTACCCCACGAGGACATCGACCGGACGCTGGATGAATTTGCCAGGCAGCAGCAATTGATCCTCATTGATGGAAAAGGCCTCGCCGGCCCTTCCCATCCCACGCCCGGTCTAACCTGGGAGACGAAACCTGGCGTCACCGATCTCGCTAAAGGTAATGAGAAGATCCCGGCCTCCGCGAGTCTCGCCCGGTACTTCCGCCGAAAAATGAACGTGGCGGGTTCTACCCAACCGTTACCGTTCCGGGTGACTCATATCAGCCCAATAGATCCCGACGATCGCGGCCTGTTCATCTGGCTCAATGGGTCAATCTGCATACTCTGGGGGGCCGAGTCAGGCAAGGAGCTGGAGGGTGATCCTGCGACTGAGGAAAAATGGAGGAAGATCCTCGAGTGGCAGCGTAAGCAAGGACTGCGGGAGATACCCCAGCACGACTACTGGAAGATCGATGAAGGCGGACTGACTTACCAGCATGGTAAGCCGTGGCCGGAATCGGCTCGCGATTCAAGGCCGGCGCAGGACGGCGAGGCGATCCGTGCAAAGGGATCGGGATGATGGGGCGGTTGGCTGTCCCTTTATCTAGAGAGGGGTGTCGAGTCCCGTCGGGCGCGTGCCTTGCGGTTATTCGAGCTCCTGCTGCTGATCGACATGCGTCCTGATCCTCGTCCGCGCAGCACTTCCCAGAGGGAGCCGGATTGACATGGCCACCCGCACTTGGCCCGTCGTGGTTGAATCGCGTCACGCAGCTTGCCGGGCCGACGCATGCCGGGCGGCTGGGGCGTTACTCGATCCTGGTGGATCGGATCAACGCCCTGGAGAAGGATCTTGAGACTTGCACGGACGACGAGCTGAAGGCCCGTGCGCACGAGGTGCGGCTCAAGGCGAGGCAAGGCGATTCGCTGAATAGCCTGCTGCCCGAGGCGTTCGCCATGGTGCGAGAGTCCGCCAAGCGGACGATCGGCCAGCGGCATTTCGACGTGCAGATCGTGGGCAGCATCGCGATCCACAACCGATGCATCGCCGAGCTCGAGACCGGAGAAGGCAAGACGCTGGTCGCGACGATGCCGGCGTTCCTGAACGCGCTGCCCGGCAAGGGCGTGCATGTCATCACAGTCAACGACTACCTCGCTCGCCGCGACGCCGAGTGGATGAGCCCCATCTACAAGATGCTGGGGCTCTCGGTCGGCTGCATCCAGACCGGCCAGACCGACGGGGCGCGTCGGGCGGCTTACAACTGCGACATCACCTACGGCACGGCCAAGGAGCTGGGCTTCGACTTCCTCCGCGACGAGCTGAAGCGGTTGAAGATGGGCGGGCGACGGCCATCGCAAGACGTTCGAGCAGGTGTACCTGGGCCGCGGCGAACAGCAGGACAGCGAGAAGCCCGTGCAGCGGACGCACTACTTCGCGATGGTGGACGAGGCCGACAGCATCCTGATCGACGAGGCGCGAACGCCGCTGATCATCGGGGCCAATAACCAGCCCACCCAGGAGGAAGCGTCGGCGTACTACGGCGCCGACCAGCTCGCGGCCACGCTGGTTCGGATCAAGGACTACAAGTACGACCCGATGGAGCGCAAGGCCGAGCTGACCGCGGCCGGCCGGCGAAAAGTGCAGGCGGTCGCGGCGCACTCGGCGTTCGTGACGCTTACGGTGGACGGGCTGTATGAGTACGTGGAGCGGTGCTCGCGGCCCAGATCGCGTATCTACGCGACCGCGATTACGTGGTCGGTCGACGGCGAGGTGGTCATCGTCGACGAGTTCACCGGCCGTCTGATGCCCGGCCGGCAGTGGCAGGACGGGTTGCACCAGGCGATCCAGGCCAAGGAGAAGCTGGAGATCACGCTCGAGACGATCACCGCGGCGCGGGTGACCGTTCAGGATTTCTTCAAGCGATATCACAAGCTCGCCGGGATGACCGGTACGGCGTTGACCGACGCGGCCGAGCTGCGGCGGATCTACAAGGTCGGCGTGTTTCAGCGTCCCCACGAATCGCCCCGGACGGCGGAGCTGGCTGCCCGACCGCGTCTTCTCGACCGAGGAAGAAAAGTTCCGCGCGGTGGCCGACCAGATTGTGGAATGGAACAAGATCGGGGCGCCGGTGCTGGTCGGCACCCGGTCGATCGAGAAGTCCGAGAAGCTGAGCACGCTGCTGGCCGCCGCGGGCATCGAGCACCAGATCCTGAACGCCAAGAACCACGAGATCGAGGCCCAGATCGTGGCGCAGGCGGGCCAGAAGGGTCGCGTGACGGTCGCCACCAACATGGCAGGCCGCGGGACGGACATCAAGCTGGGCGACGGCGTGGCGGAGGTTGGCGGCCTGCACGTCATCGGGACCGAGCGGCACGAGTCGCGGCGAATCGACCGCCAGCTCGCGGGGCGTTGCGCACGGCAGGGCGACCCGGGACTGGCGCAGTTCTTCATCTCCCTCGAGGACGAGATCGTCGAGGCGTTCGGCGAGAAGCCGGCGGCCCGGCTACGGCGGCGGTATCGCGGCAGCGGCGAGCTGACGAGCGTCTCCTGGCGACGGGTGATGCGCAGCTGCGCAGCACAAGAAAGAGCGGCAGCATTTCCGCGATCGCAAGCTGCTCATGCACTACGAGAAACAGCGGGCCGAGATGCGGCGGAACATGGGGCTCAATCCGGTGCTGGGCTGAAACGGCCTCATGCCGCATTCACTTGCGCCGCTTGCGCACTTGCTTCGCGTAACCACGAGTGTCGAGGTCGAGGTCCTTCAGAGATCCGAAAACCGATTCCGCGTAATTCTCGCGCTGAGGCGGAGCCTCCTCCTTCGGCAAGCCGGAGAGATAGGCCTTGAACTTGGAAAGCCTCTCCGGCTGTCGTAGCACATGGCGCATAAGAAGCCAGCATTCGGCGTAGGCCAGGTCCGCCGTCTTCGGGTCCCGGAAGATGTCATCGTCGCTGATCAGCTTCTTGATCGGAATCCACGCAATCCCCTGCTCGGCGGCCCGGTCGAGTCCTCGGAGACGCGGTTCGTTCATCCTTCCGAAGGCCGCTCGGCCCTGATGCGGACTCCAGTATTCCGAGTATGTCGCCAGTCCTTCGCTGATCGCCACCGGGATGTCGCGTCCCGGCGGAAACAGCCCGGTGTTGAAACAGAGCATGTGCGATGTCTCATGCACCAGGGTAAATGTATTTGCGCGTTCGGGATCCGACCCCGCGGCCTCAAGCTCCGCTTGTTGAGAGCGCAGGTCGAAGACAATCAGTTGGTTCAATTCACGGTCGAAATAGCCACTAGCAAGCTTATCCAGTTCTCCGGAATAAGCCTCTAGGCCGCCAACGTCCTTCAGCATCACAGCAGTCATGCGATGCTCGGGAAAGTTGACCTTGAAACCGAGGTTTTGAAAGTGTGCGACGAACTCCTGTGAGAATGACTCGCACAGCTGCAGCGCCTCAGTTCGATAAGCCTTCGGAGCGTTCCCCGAACCAAGGAAGTGCTCAGTCCAAGTAACCTGGAATCCGGCGAGTCCCGCTTTCTTCGCGCGGGCTTCGACCGCGTCGAGGACCTTCTGCTCCTCGGGCCGTAGTGGGGCCCGCTTGGGTTCCTGGGCCAGCACCGAACGGGCCATGGCCGGAAAGATCAGGGCCAATCCCCCCTGGAGCCAGGCACGCCGGGTGATCCCGCGGGACGGAGGTCCGGCACGGTCGGACGCAATCTCCGTCCCGACGATGAACTCTTCCATCTAGGCGCCCTCCCCCGATTCGCCGCGATCTCCTCGGGCTAGCGTATCCCAACGAGGATAGATAGTCCAAGTCCCGACCACGAATTCGCCGGGCGCCTCGCCTCGAAGAGATCTCCCTGATCTGTGCCCATCCGTGGAATTCGTGGTTATGAGTCTGTATGGTCCAATGGCCCCTCGGCTAGCCAGGTTCGTCTGGGTTGATTTTCGCGGCGCGGCCCCGTTAAGTTGATTCTTGGCCGGATCTTGTGGGATGGGCACTGGAGGATTGAACTGATGCGCACGGCTTTGCTTGCGAGTCTGGCTCTCCTGGGGATGGGGCTTGATCGAACGGCCTGGGGTCAGTCCGAGTCGGGTCAGGAGGACGGCTGGCGGACGATCTTCGACGGCAAGAGCATGGAGGGCTGGGAACACATCGGGCCGGGGAAGATGGTCCTGGCGAACGGTGTGATGCAGACCGAGGGGGGCATGGGCCTTCTCTGGTACACCAAGGAGAAGTTCGGCGACTGCGTGATCCGCGTCGTCTATCGCACGAAGGAGAAGCACGCGAACTCGGGCGTCTACGTGCGGATCGCCGACAAGCCCAAGGATCCGTGGTATGCGGTCCATCACGGGTACGAGGTCCAGATCAGCGACTCCGATGACGAGTTTCACTGCACGGGCGCGATCTACTCGTTGTCGAAGGTGATCGCGCGGCCGGTGAAGCCGGCGGGCGACTGGAACACGATGGATATCACGCTAAAGGGCGAGGTGATTACCGTGTCGCTCAACGGCGGCGAAGTGAATCACTTCGACCCGACAACGGCGAAAATCCCCGAGCGGACCAAGGACTACGAGCCGGAGCGCGGGCCTCGGCCGTCGTCGGGGTATATCGGGCTGCAGAACCACGGAGATGCGGCCAACGGCGCCGTGGTCGAGTTCAAGGAGGTCAGCGTCCGCCCGCTCACGCCGTCGGACAGGCCGAAACGGTGAGGACGGTCCGGCGGGGGATCTTCTGCGGTCGGGGCGAGTTCACGGAGGGGGCCACCGGGCCATTGCTCGGAGACAAATTCTCTTGAGCGAAACGGTGCGGGCCGTTATCGTACGGCCACAACTGCGACGGCTCCTTCCGAGGAACCACCTCGGCCGCGGCGGTCCCGGCTTCAAGGATGATGCCCCCATGCTCCGACCCGACACGCAGAACCTCACCCCGTCCCGTCGACTCCGGCTGCTGGTCAAGTACCTGATGTTCCCCGGCACCAACTGGGTCAGCCGAGATAAGTCGAAGCTAATCGCGGATGTTCCAGACGGGGACACCCGAGAATCCCATCCGCACGCTCGACTGCGGCTGCGGCAATGCCTACTTCGCCCACAAGGCACTCGATGCGCCACTGCGCAGTGCCTGGGGATCACGATCCACTCGTGGGAGAAGCATAGCTGCGAGGAGATGCGTCTCGTTCCTCGGCTGGGACGAGTCGCAGCTCGAGCTGCGGGTCACGAACCTACGCGAACTGGCCGGAGATCCCGAGCAGCACGGTCGGTACGACCAGGTGTTGCTCCTGGACGTGATCGAGCACATCATGGACGCCAAGGCCGCCTCGCGGCAGCTCCACGCGGTGACGGCCGAGGACGGCTTGATCTACGTGACGACCCCGGACCGCGACTGGGAGGGGAACGCCGACCACCTTCGCGTCACCCGGACCGAGGACGGCTGGCATGTCCGCAACGGATTCACCATGGAACAGCTCGAGGCGTTGCTCGACGAGGCGGGATTCGAGCCGGTCGACCGGCTCCGTTTCGGCAGCAAGGGCTCGACGCTCGTGACGTGGATCCAGCATCGCGTGTTTCGGTCGTGGATGGACCCGCTGACGGTGGTCTTCTTCCCCCTGCTGAAGCTGATCTCGATCGCGCTGTCGCCATGGCGCGACCCGCACACGATCTTCGTGCTGGCGCGGAAACGGCGCGAAGGGTGCTAGAGATTGCCAGATGATCCGAGCGGCGAGGGCGGCCGGTTCTCGAGGCTTTAGGGTTCCCGAATTCCCGGAGGGTCAACTCGATGAGTGCCGAGCCCGTCCAGCCGCCGTTCTACCTGGGGATCGACCTCGGGGGGACGAACATCAAGAGCGGCGTGGTGGACGATTCAGGCCGGGTACTTTCGTCCGTGAGCCTTTCGACCGATGCCGAGGCCGGACCGCAGGCGGGCATCGCCAGCCTGGCCAAGGCGGGCCTGCGCGCCGTCGCGGAGGCCGGTCTCGACGCGAGCCGGATCGCGGGCGTTGGACTAGGCTCGCCGGGGACGATGGATCTGCCGGGCGGCCTTCTGCTCGAGCCGCCCAACCTCCACGGGTGGGAACACCTGCCGATTCGCCAACTCCTGTCGGAACGGTTGGGCAAGCCGGTGGTGTTCCAGAACGACGGCAACGCCGCGGCCTACGGCGAGTACTGGATCGGCGCAGGGCGGGGCGTGCATAGCCTGGTCATGTTCACGCTCGGGACGGGGATCGGCGGCGGGATCGTCATCGGGGGCGAGATCCTGGAAGGGCGACACAGCCACGGCGCGGAATGCGGGCACGTGATCGTTGAGATGGACGGCGGGCGGATCTGCTCGTGCGGGCAGGCGGGCCACCTCGAGGCTTACGCGTCGGCGACCTCGATGGTCAAGCGGGCTCACGAGGCGCTCGAGAGCGACGACCTGCCAAGCGCGCTTCGGGACGTCGAGCCCGAGAGGATCACCAGCCGGCTGATCGCGGAATCGGCGGCGGCCGGCGACAAACTTGCGGCCCGGCTGATGAACGAGACCGCACGCTACCTGGCGGTCGGAGCCGTCTCGATGATGCACACGATCGACCCGGACCTCGTGCTTTTCGCCGGCGGGATGACCAAGGCGGGTGATCCGCTCCTGGAAGAGATCCGGCGGAACGTGCCGAAGCTGGCCTTCCCGATCCCGGCGGCGAAGACCCGGATCGAGTTCGCCAAGCTCGGCGGCGATGCCGGGCTCGTGGGGGCGGCAGGGTGGGCCCGGGCGATCCTCAATCGGTCTTCTTGACCGTGGCGTCCGCCCTCGCAGCGGGCTTCTTCACGCTTTCGCCGGATGCGTCGGCATCCTTCCGCGCGGCCGCCTTCTTGCCGGCGGCGCCGGCCTTCTTCGCCAGCGCCTTGGCCGCGAGCGGAGTGACGAACTCCTGCTCGGTCAATTGGCCGTCGCCGTTGAGGTCGAGCAGGTCGAAACGCGGCTTCGGGCCGGTGAACTCGTCGCGCGAGACCTTGCCGTCATTATCCTTATCCATCGATCTGAAGCGGTCGACGGCCTTCTTGCTTGAGCCAGCTCGCCGAACTCGCGCAGGTCGAGCAGGACCGCGCGGTATTCCTCGGCCTCGAGCTTGCCGTTGTGATTGTCGTCGCCTCGCTTGAGGAGTTGGTCGAAGGCCGCGCGACCGGCCGGCGGGACCTCGTCACGCTCGATTGCGTTGTCGCGGTTGGTGTCGAGCTCCTGGAAAAGCTCAGCGTAGGGTGCCGCCTGCTTCTTGGCCGCCTGTCCGAGCGCAGGCCGACGACCGAGATACCACACAGCAGAACGAGCGCGAAGCGGCTCAATGAGGTCATGGGGGTGTTCCTCGTCGAGGAGATTACTTGCAGGCCAAAGACCCGGCGCTTGTGAATCCGGCGTCCCTCGGCCTACCTGATGAAACCCCTGGTCAGGCCGAGCGGTATCGCGGCCCGGGCGATCCGGGGCGATGGCGTGGTCACCTCGCCGTATCGACGGCGAAGTCCTTGATCTCGAGCTGGACCTCGCGGTGATTGTTCCATTCGTTGACGGATGGATGAAAGGCGAGCGAGCACTGGCGGCCGGGCTGGAGGGCCTGGCCACGCTCGGCCATGTTCCAGCCGATGGCCTTCATGATGGTGTCATCCTGGCGGACGCGGAACTGGAGGTGGTTCTTCTGCTCGCCGACGATGCGGGGCTGGCCGACGACCTGGAGGCGGGAGGCGGCGAGCAGCGGCTTGGGGTTGCCCATGCCATAGGGTTCTAGTCGATCGAGCTCTTCGACGACGCGGAGGTTGAGCGAGCCGAGCGGGACCTCCGCGTCGACGTGCAGGACACGCTCGAGGTGATCGGGGCGTCAAGCGCCGAGCGGCAGCGGTCCTCGAAGAGCCGGGCGAAGTGCTCGACCTCGGCGGCCGGGAGCTTGAGGCCCGCGGCGGCGGCGTGGCCGCCGAAAGCGAGCAGCGGGGCGCGGAGCAGTCCTTGATGGCCTCGTAAAGGTCAAAGCCGGGGATCGAGCGGGCGGAGCCCTGCGCGATGGCATCGCCGCGGGCCAGGACGATCGTGGGCCGGTGGTAGATCTCGGCCAGCCGGCCGGCGACGATGCCGATGACGCCCGGATGCCAGCCGGCACCGGCAAGGACGATCGAGCGGCGGTCGGCGACCGCCGCCGGCGGCCTCGATCATCGCGCGGGCCTCGTCCTGGATCTTGCCGCTCGATCTCCTGGCGGCGGACGTTGCAGCGGTCGAGCTCCGACGCCAGTTCGCGGGCACGGACGGCGTCGTCGGTCGTCAGCATCTCCACGGCCATCATGGCGCATTCGAGGCGGCCCGCCGCGTTGATCCGCGGGGCGAGGACGAAGCCGACCGTGCCGGTATTCAGCTTGCGACTGCGCAAGGCAGCCGCTGACCTCCATCAACGCGCGCAGGCCGATCGTCGGCTCGGCGGCGATCCCGGCCAGGCCGTGACGGACCATCACCCGATTCTCGTCGGAGAGGGGCACGACGTCGGCGATCGTCGCCAGCGCGACCAGTCCCATCGCCCGGACGAGGAAGTCGCGCAGGTGCGGGCTAGGCCCGCTTGCCGTCGCCAAACCTCTTGCAGACCTGCCAAGCCAGCTTGAAGGCGACGCCGCGCGCCGCAGAGGTCGCCGCACGGGTACGACGCCGCCCGGCAGGCGAGGGTGGACGATCACCGCCGCCCGGGGCAGGTCGGCCCCGATCGTATGGTGGTCGGTCACGATCAGCTCGAGGCCGAGCTCGAGGGCAAGCTCGGCCTCGCGGAAAGCCGAAATGCCGCAGTCCACCGTCACGATCAGGGCCGAGGGATTCTCGGCGGCCAGGCGCCGAGGGCCTCGGCGTTGACGCCATATCCCTCCTCGACGCGGTGCGGGATGTAGTAGACGGCGTCGCGCGCGCCGGCCAGCTGGACGCAGGTCCAGAGGATGCTGGTGCCGCAGACGCCGTCAACGTCATAGTCGCCGTAGATGATGATCTTCCGGCCCGAGCGGATCGCCTGGACGATCCGGCCGGCGGCCTCGACGGCACCCGGCAAGCAGCTCGGGATCGTGCAGGCTGCCCATGCGGGCATCGAGGAAAGCGACGGCCCGGGCGGGATCCTCGACCCCGCGGTTGAGCAGGATCTGCGCGGCCAGCGGCGAGAGGCCCGAGAGCCGGCTCATTTCGCGGATTTTGAGGTCATCAGGGGGTCGCAGGCGCCAGCGAGCGTTCATCGACGGCGATGTCCCAACCCGGGGCTGGCCGCGTCATGGACGAGCGGCCTTCAGAACCATTTTCGACGCTTCGCGTAAATCCACATGAAACACGGGGATATCGCCATCATCGCGCAGGTCGCCAGGAAGAGCAACCCTCGGTGCATGGGGCCCCGGAGCGCCAGGGGCTCGCCGAAGAAGTTCATCCCGAAGAAGCCCGCCAGGAAACTCATCGGCAGGAACATCACCGAAACCATCGTCAACGTCTTCATGATGTCGTTGGTACGGTTCGAGATGACCGATAAGTAGGTTTCGAGCGTCCCGGCGATCAGGTCACGAAGGCTCTCCGAGATATCGTGGATGCGCACGACGTGGTCGTACAGGTCGCGGAAGTAGACGCGATGGTCCGAGCGGACGGACTGGTAGTTGTCGCGGGCCAGGCGGTTCAGCACCTCGCGCTGGGGACCCAGGGTCTTGTGCAGTTGGATAGCAGACCGCTTGACCCGGAAAATCCGCCGGACCACCTTCGGCGACGGGCGCTCGATCACGATGTCCTGGATCACGTCAACCCGTTCGTCGAGCTGCTCGATCGCGGCGAGCGACTGGTCGACGGCCTTCTCGAGCAGGCGAAAGAGCAGGTAGTCCGCGCCCTGTCGGAGCCGGTCGCGCGGGTCGCGGGCGATCGACTCGCGCTCGGCGGTCAGGAGCTCCATCGGGGCGACGTGGTAGGTCACCAGGTAGTTGGGACCGAGGAAGGCATCGAGCTCCTGGAGCGTCGAGCTCGTCGGAGTCCGCCGCCATGTGCGGCAGTCGAAAGACCAGGTAGAGATACTCCCCCCAGTCGTCCACCTTGGGGACGTGAGTCTCCTGAAGCGCGTCCTCGACCGCCAACGGGTGGAACTGGAAGACCTCGCGGAGGCACGCTTCCACGTCGCGGATGGCGGCGTCCTCCTCGGCCTGGAAGTCGAGCCAGAGGAGCCCTTGCGCGTCGTGCAGGGCCTCCGCGACCCGGTCGAGCGGCCAAGACTGGCGGATCTCGCCGGTCGCATCGCAGTAGAGCACGCGGGCGATCGCGCCCCCGGCCGTCGTTGTCGTCCCGGTGAGTTCCTCGTCGCTGACGGTTCGGTTCACGGGTTTTCTTCCCTGGTTTCGGCGACCGCCCCGCCCGAGACCGTCCGACGACGCGCCTGCTGAAACCGCAGCGCCTCTTCGCGAAGGTCAATCAATAGCCTGGCCGGCGACTCGGGTCCGATCACCTGGCGGATCGGCGAGACGGTCGTGCCGAGGATCTGCAGATAGGGCGTGTTCTCAACGTGCTCGTTCACCACGCGGATCGCATTCTCGCCGACAGCGACCCGGTCGGCGTCGAACGTCCCGTCGGCGGCGATCTTTGCCGACCGCAAGTTGCCGACCGTGCCGCCCGACGGCATGAACTCGATCCAGCCGCCTGAGATCGGGCGAGCACCTTCGCGGATAACCCCTTGCACGCGGCTCACCGGCATCGGTACGGGCCCAAGAGCACGCGAACAGCCGGCGCCAGGAGCACCAGGCTCAGCAAGAGCCCTCGGACACCGGGAGGACCTGGGCGATTGCGCCGTTTCATGGCCGTCCGCCTCGATTGGATGGCTCAGTTGTCCCTGGGACGCTCATGCTCGATTTCCGATGCAGCGGGTTGGCCCTACTGGAGAGCCGATGTAGCCGGGGGAACGGGCTCGCCCTCCCGAGGGACCGCTTTTGAGATCAGATGACCTGCCGGATTGCTGAGCCGGTCCGGGTGTATCCACTCGCGTACCGGCTCGAGAGCCGACACCCAGGCGGAATGATTACCGTCGGTCGCCGCGGAGCCGTCGGCAACCATTCGGACGAGCCTCCCTCCGCGATGGCCGCGACCGGGATGATCGCCCAGTCTCGCGGAAGCGAAGAGGCGACCGCCAGACTGCCGCTCGCCGGCCAGCGGCCCGGCATCGCTTAGGAGAACCAGGTCGCCGCCCATCTGGCAAAGGCCGGCGCGGGGACCGACGGATCCCACGGCGACCGCGAGCCCGCCGCGCTGGGCATAGCCGAAAGCCGTCCCGCAGGATCCCATGACAGCCACGAAGCCCGACAGCAAACCACTCGCACCGCCATCCTCAACCCCGCCGCGGCAGACGATAGTAAGTCCAGGGGCGTCCAGTCCGGCGGCAAGCTCGGGACCGGCGTCGCCGTCAACCTCGACGACCGCCCGCCATGGACCGGCGATCCCCGCGGCGAGCAGCCGCTGCCCGTGTGCTCCGGCCAGGATGATCCGCGGCTGCCCCTCGTTGAGGAGACGGATGATCTCGAGGTTGATGGCGCGGTAGTCGCGGATCTCAGGGACCGGAACCACGGCCCCGGTGGCGGGGACCGGCCGCGAGCTACCGGCCACGTCGGTTGTCCGCCACGGGTTGCTCAGCCCGGAGGCGCCAGGCTCCTGCGGCCGGCGCGCCGAAGTTGAACTGGGGCCCCTTATCGACCAGACGACGACTGGGCGGCGGATTATCCTCCAGGTACTTACGCAGGGCGGCGATCTGCTTGCTCAGGGCTTCTTTCCTGGCCTTGTATTGCGAGGGCGGCGAGTTGAGCAGCGAGATCGAGAACTGCGTGACCTGCTTGACCAGGTCCATCACCTTTCGGACGTACTTGGACGAATCCTGGTCGTTCGAGGCGGTCTGCAGCAGCCCCGAGTTGTTCTTCCCGGGAATGCCCTCGAGCACCTGGTAGACCGGACCGGCCAGGAGTGCCGCAAGGTACTGCGCCTTGGGACGGTTCAAGATGCGGGGCGGCTTGTCCGAGAACACCTCGTTGAATTGCTCGGCGACGTCGGCCGCCAGGTGCCCGATGCCGTAGGCGACGAGGCGGAAATTGTAGCGCGGCACCGAGGCGCCATTCATCAATCCCAGGGCACGCGCCGCCTCGGAACGTACCTCCATGCGGGCATCCGAGTCGGCGAGGAACGACATGGCGGTATTCGCCATCGGCGCCTCCGAAGCCCGGCTGGGAAGCGCGGCCTGACGTAGCGCGCCGAGCGCCTCGAGACCGCGGAGCTGGATCAGCCAGGGGAGTTCCTTTTGCTTGAGGAAGTCGGAGACAACCCGCGCGACGCGGCTCTCCTCGTCGGCGGAGAATCGGCCTCCGCCCTGCTTGATATTGGCGATCCCCTCGAGCGCCCAGAGCTTGACCCAGAGCACCTGCGAACGGCTGGCGATCTCGTTCTGAAACAGGGTGAGCGATTCGGGCCCACCGGCCTGGCCGAGGACGATCATCGCCTGGACGCGGGGCACCAGGTGGTTCTTGAGCAGCGGGGGTAGATACTGCCCGAGGACGCGGCGGTAGGTAGTGAGGAAGGCGTCGTTGCCCGAGGCCCGGGCCCGATAGATTGGCTCGAGCAGGTCCGCAGTGGCTGCTTGGATGGCCTTGCCGCCGTCGGTATCGGTCTTCTTCTTGGGGACGGCCCCCTTCTTGGCCGGGGGTGCCTTGGCGGGATCGGGATCGGGTTCCTCGAGCAACGACTGGATGCTCTTCTTGTCGGTAAGGTTAGCCGCCAGCCCCCGGACCACTCGCTCGACCAGCGCACGGTTGATGGTGACGTTCGGATTGGCGGCCATCTCCTTGACCTGGAGGACCTCGTTCGGCGTGAACGCGACCGGGTCCAGCGGTTTCAGCTTGCTGATGTCCATCAGGGCGGTGGCCGCCGGGTCGCGGAAGACCTCAACGGGCGCAACCTTGCCGCTCTGCGCGGGATCGGCGGGCTGGGCTTCTGGCAGATCGGGCGCCGGGGCGTCATCCTGCTCGGCGTCGGCTGCCTTGGCCTTGGCCTTGGGCTCGTCGGCGTCCGCCGGACGTGGACGGGTCGGGGTGTCCTGACCCAGGACCAGCGTCGGTCCGAGCAGGACGAGCAGCAATCCGGCGAGGCCGCCGATGGACCTTGCCCGGGACCCGCGGGTCCGCGAACATCTCCGCCGGGAAAGAACGTCAGCCATGTCGGCGAACCTCGTCAATAACGCGATGTACGTCATCGGATCGTCAACCGCCCGCCATCACCGTCCGACCGGGCCTTGCCGGAGCCATATGCCCGGCCGCAACCCGGCCTCTTTGCCGATCTCCCGAGCTCGAACGCGAGATGACGATCGCCGGGAACGGGATGTGCCGTCGGACGCTACCCGGGACCGATCGCGACCGCCTTGACCCGCTCATCGTCCGCCAAGAATCGATACGACCGGCTCGACCGGACGGCGCGGCGGGTATCCCGAGGCATCGACTCATCTTTCGATAATCTCTACACTTCCATCAAAATAGCAGTGCTTCAAAGTTAACCCCTGACCCGGGGACTGTCAAGTCGGCGACGCCGCTTGCACCGCCTGCATCGAGGGTGGTAATCCGTCTGTTACGGCGGACGGGCCGGTTCCCTCGGCCGAACGCTCGAGCTGCGGTCCACCCGCCGATCCTTTGACGCCCCAGCCGGCCGATTCGTTCCATACGGATCCGCCGCGGGGTCGGGATATTCGGATTGAGCCGGCGGCAGACCGAGCGTAGAATGAGCCACCGGCGGGCGGGTCGAGTCCGCCCCGAGATCCCCAGCTTGAGGGCCGTCTTCGGCGATGATCCAGCGGCGTTATGTTTTCCCGGGCGTCCTGGAGATGAACTACCAGTCCGGCGCCGGATGGGGGTGAACATCTACCTCGTCGACGGCGGCACGCGAGTATGCCCTGATTGACGTGGGCTTCCTGGACGAGCTTCCCGACGTCCTCGAGCTGATCCGTCAGATGGGTTTCAGCCTCTCCGCCTGCAAGATGATCATCGCGACCCATGCCGATGTGGACCATACGCAAGGACTGACCCGAGCCCGCGACGTCCTTCGCTGCGAGGTCGTCGCGCATCCCAAGAGCGTCCCGGCCATCGAGGAGGGGGATGAGATCCTTACCTACGCGCGCATCGACGCCCAGGACATTCATATTCCCATGCCTCGCTGCAAGGTCGATCGGACGATCGACGAGGGCGACAGCGTCCGCGTCGGCGACCGCGAGCTGGAGATCTGGAGCACCCCCGGCCACACCGCCGGGCAGCTCGCGATGCGGATGGGAAACCTCTTATTCTCCGGCGACAACATCTTTCGCGACGGGTGCGTCGGGGTCGTCAACGCCCACCACGGATCAAGCCTCGTCGACTACATCGCCAGCCTCGAACGCATCCGCGACTCCGACGTCGAGTACCTCCTCCCATCGCACGGCCCCATCTTTCGCAAGGATAATCGCTGATCCAGTCAACCATTTCCCGCCTACGTTCGTACTCTCACATGTCGGACTTTGGAACTTGCGCCGTCGAACTGGCCACTCATGGATGAGTGGGAGGAAGAGCTAGCCAGTGGGGAATTTCGGTTCTAGACTGGTAAGATCGTCCAGGTTGCCGCCATCGAGAGGCAGCCGAAAGGTCCGGAGGCGGCCAGGTCCGCCCAGGTGGCCGATTTTAGGGGCCCGGATTGGTATCTGGGGTCGATGCCGATTGGCAATGTCATTAGAATTCGCGACTGCTGATCGGGCACAGGAACTTCACAACGAGGCAAGGATGCGTCGTAACGCTCGATTCCTTTGGTTCGCGTTCGCCTGCGCCGTAGTGGCGACGGCGGCGACGCGGGGGATCGCCGGCGAGCCGTCCCCGGGCGAAGACCCGGGGGCGGGAGCCGCGCCGGCGGACCGTGTGGACTTCCGGGGGACCGTGCTGCCATTCCTCACGCGGCACTGCGCGAGCTGCCACGGATCGAAGAACCCCCAGGGCGGGCTCAACCTCGAGACCCTGCGCGAAGAGGCGACCTTCGGCGCACGCCGCCGGTCGTGGCAGCGGGTCCGCGAGTACATCGAGGGCGGGATCATGCCGCCCGAGGACAGCCGTGCAGCCGGCACGTGCCGACGTCGCCCGCGTCCTGGCAGCGATCAAGCTGGGGCTGGCTCGCGACGACTGCGGCAAGCCCGGCAACCCGGGACGCGTGACGGTCCGTCGCCTTAACCGCACGGAGTACAACAATACGATCCGCGACCTGCTGGGGGTGGACTTCCGCCCGGCGGACGATTTCCCCAGCGAGACGTCGGTTACGGCTTCGACAACATGGGCGACGTGCTGGGGATGCCGCCGCTCTTGATGGAACGATACATGGCCGCGGCCGAGTCGATCGCCGCACGCGCGATCCGGTGGGTCCGAATAGCCCGGGCAAGGAGCGGCCGGAGTCGCACCGACGGATCTTATTCCGCGAGCCGTCTTCGCCGGGCGAATCCGCCGACGCCGCCCGCGCGATCCTGGAGCGGTTCGCGACCCGGGCCTACCGCCGTCCGGTGACTGCGATGGAGCTCGAGCGACTCGTGGGGCTCGTCGAGATGGCGATGGCCGAGGGCGAGCGGTTCGAGCAGGGGATTCAGCTCGCGGTGCGGGCGATCCTGGTGTCGCCCAACTTTCTCTTCCGGCTCGAGCTGGACAACCGCCCGCGAGGCGTCGTGCACGACTGCGGCCGAGCAGTCGGTGGTCGAGCCGATCGGCGAGTACGAGCTGGCCTCGCGGCTCTCGTACTTCCTCTGGAGCACGCATGCCCGACGAGCAGCTCTTCCGCCTGGCGGCGGAGGGGAAGCTCCGGTCTCCTGCGGTGCTCGTCGGCCGAGGTCCGGCGGATGCTCGTGGATCCGAGGGCGCGGGCCCTGGTGGACAATTTCGCCGCGCCAGTGGCTCCAGATCCGCAACCTCAGGACATTCAGCCCCGATCGCGAGCGTTATCCCGACTTCGACGAGCCGCTCCGCCAGGCGATGTTCCGCGAGACCGAGCTATTCTTCGCCGAGATCATCCGCGAGGACCGCAGCATCCTCGACCTGATCGACGCCGACTTCACCTACCTGAACGAGCGGCTGGCGCAGCACTACGGATCCCCGGCGTGGTCGGGCGACGAATTCCGGCGGGTCCGGCTAACCGGCCCCGAGCGCGGTGGCCTCTTGACCCAGGCGAGTGTCCTGACGGTGACCTCGAACCCGAACCGGACCTCGCCGGTGAAGCGCGGGCGGTGGGTGCTCGAGCAGATCCTGGGCGCGCCGCCGCCGCCGCCGCCGCCCGAGGTCACGCCGCTCAAGGACGACCGCGCGGTGGAGACCACGACCACGATGCGACGGCGGATGGAGCAGCACCGCGCCCAGGTCGAGCTGTGCCGTCTGCCATAACCGGCTGGACCCGCTGGGCTTCGGCCTGGAGAACTACGACGGCCTCGGCGCCTGGCGCGACAAGGACGGCGGGCATGCCGTTGACGCGTCCGGGCACGCTCCCGTCGGGCGAGTCGTTCCGCGGGCCGGCGCGAGCTCAAGGCGATCCTCAAGGCGCGGCCGCGCGAGTTCGCCCGGTGCCTGACCGAGAAGATGCTGACCTACGCCCTGGGGCGGGGTCTGGAGGAGTCCGACCGCTGCGCGGTGGACCGGATCGTCAAGGACCTCGAGGCCAACGAATATCGGTTCTCGGTCCTGGTCCGAGGGATCGTCGCCGAGCGATCCGTTCCTCAAGCGTCGGTCCGGGACGGCCCGCTGAAGCCGGAGGGAGACCCGTGATGAAGCGTTCCGGTCCGACTGTCGCGTCGGGCCGTGTTGCGCGGGGTGGGGACCGCCCTGGCGCTCCCCTGGCTCGAGGCGATGGCGCGCGTCGGTACTTCGCGTGCGGGCGACGCACGGCGACCGCGAAATCCCGCGGCGGATGGCGTTCCTTTACGTGCCCAACGGCGTCCACATGGCCGACTGGACGCCCGATCGAGATCGGAGCCGACTTCCGGCTGCCTCCGACCCTCCGGGCGCTCGAGCCATTCCGCAAGGACCTGCTCGTCCTGAGCGGACTGGCCCAGCACAATGCGTCGCCGATGGGCGACGAGGGGGGCGACCACGCGCGGTCGCTGGCCTGCTTCCTCACCGGGAGCCACCCGCTCAAGACCGAGGGCGCCAATATCCGCGCGGGCGTCTCGATCGACCAGGTCGCCGCGTTCCAGATCGGGCATCGCACGCGGCTCTCCTCGCTCGAGCTGGGGATCGACCCATCCGCCCAGGCGGGGAGCTGCGACTCGGGCTATAGCTGCGCGTACTCGTCGAACATCTCGTGGCGGTCGGAGAACCTGCCGATGGCCAAGGAGATCGACCCGAGGCTGGCTCTTCGACCGCCTCTTCGGCGCGCCGGGCGGACAACCTCCCCGGCCGAGCGGGCCCGCCGCAAGCGACTACGAGAAGAGCGTGCTCGACTTCGTCCGCGAGGACGCCCGGCAACTCCACGCCCAGCCTGGGCATCAACGACCGTCGCAAGATCGACGAGTACTCTCGTCGCGGTCCGCGAGATCGAGCGGCGGATCGCGCCGATTCGAGTCTGCGAGGGCGGCGACCGCCCTGCGCCGGGGGTGGCGCGGCCCGGCGGCATGCCGGACGACCTGCGCGAGCACATCCGGCTGATGCTCGACCTGATGGCCCTGGCCTTCCAGGCGGACGTCACCCGGATCGGCACGTTCATGTTCGCCAACGAGGCGAGCAACCGCGCGTATCCCTTCCTCAACGTCCCCGACGGGCATCACGACCTCTCGCACCACGGCCGCGACCCCAAGAAGCACGAGAAGATCGGGGCCATCAACCGCTTCCACGTCGAGCAGTTCGCCTACCTGCTGGGCAAGCTCAGGTCGATGAAGGAGGGGGATGGGACGTTGCTCGACCAGGTCATGATCGTGTACGGCAGCGGGATCAGCGACGGCGACCGGCACAACCACGACGACCTGCCGATCCTCCTGGCCGGCCGAGGGCGGCGGCACCCTCTCGACGGGCCGGCACGTCCGCTATGAGGGGGTGCCGCTCAACAACCTGTACTTGTCGATGCTCGACCGGATGGGCGTAAAGATCGAACGCCACGGCGACAGCACGGGGCGGCTCGGTCTGCTCGAGACCTGACTTTCAGGTCAATCGGAGGGTGGACGAGCGAGGTCCGGCAGTCCCCAGGTCGCTCACCCACCTTCGCCCTCCGGTCTGTCTCTACACCTCCAGCCCGATCGCTCGCATCAGCGCCAGCGCATTGCTGTGCTCGACGACTCCGGGCTGCATCCGGTAGTCGAAATGCATCTGGCCGTCGCCGAGCTGGTCCTCGAAGTGGACATTGATCGCGCATGGCGCCAGCTCGTCGGCGATCCGGGCCAGCGACAGGTCGTGGGTGGTGATCAGCCCGATCGCGACCCGCGCTCGATCAGGCCGCGGATGACCGACCTCGGCGCCGACGGTCCGGTCGTGCGAGTTGGTGCCGTGGAACAGCTCGTCGAAGAGGAACAGGAGCGGCAGCGGGTCCGCTCGCGAGGCCGACGATCTGCCGCACCCGCGTGATCTCGGCGTAGAACCGCGAGCTGCCCGCCTGGAGCGAATCCTGGACCCGCAGCGTCGCGCCGATGCCGAGTGGCGAGAGCCTCAGCCGCACGCGCCCGCACCGGTGCGCCGGCCAATGCGAGGACCGCGTTGATCCCGACGGTGCGGAGCAGCGTGCTCTTGCCCGACATGTTCGAGCCGCTGACGATCAGGACCCGCGTCGGACGCCCCGAGTGCGACGTCGTTGCGGATGCAGAGATCCTCGGGGATCAGCGGATGGCCGAGCGCCTCGGCCTCGTACAGGGCCGGGCCCGGCGACGAGCTCCGGGAAAGGGTCGGCGGGGTTCTCGGCGGCGTAGTTGCCCCAGGGCGCAGAGGGCCTCGACCTCGCCGACGGCCCGGATCCACCGGGCGACCTCGGGCCCGGCGTCGCCCGCCAGGCGTCGATCGCACTGCCAGATGGGTCGTCCAGTGCCAGAGCGCCGCGAAGGGGGCGAAGAACTGGTTGCGGCTGGCGTCGAGCAGGTCGAGCCAAGCGGGCGAGCCGGCGGATTCGCGACGAGGCGGGCGTCCCCTCCGCCGCCATCGCCGCCCGGAGACGGCGGAGCAGGGGGGCCTGGAACGGTCTCGTGCTCGAGTCGCGAGAGTAGCTCGGCGAGCAGGACCAGGTCGTGCGTCCGCCGGTCGACGTCGGCGAGGACCCAATGCACCCGGCGCGAGACAGGGCGACGAACACGAGGTCCACGAGCGACCACCAGGACGAGCGGCTTGAGTCCCGGTCCGAGGAACAGCCAGCCGACCAGGGCGGCCGTGCCGATGAGGGCCAGCGAGAGCGTGACGAGCGGAAGCCGCCCAGCCGCCGAAGACCCGCGGCTCGGCGCACCAGGCCGCGAGGGCATCGGGGTCGATTCCGGTCCGGACCTCGGCGCCGAGCAGCTCGAGGTCCTCGCGGAGGTCGAGCCGGGGCCGCAGCTCGACGATGGCCTCGTGCCGCTCGGCGATCGTCGCCGGGTCGGCCGGCTCGAGGAGCCACGCAGGCGAGCATCGCCTCGCCCGCCTTGGTCCGCGCGGTGCAGAGCCGCTCGAACAGCGAGCCCTGGCCGAAGAGGTCGAGATCGGCGGCGTAGGGATGATCCAGGTTGAGGAAATCCAGTCCCGCGACGCCGGTCCCGCCCATCGTCCATCGATCCGCGCCAGGCCCCGGGCGTAGAAATCGACGGCCCGTCGGGTCGGTCCGCCTGCCGCCGGATCGGCTCGTGTGCCATCAAGAGCGCCACGGAAGCCGGCCGTGGTCCCGCCGAACCAGTACGCCGCGACGCGGCTGCCCTGGTAGAGCCAGATCGACCCCGAGGACGACCCCGAGGAAGACCGCGAGCCGGACGTCCGCCAGACGCCGATCCCAGTAGGACCAGGATCGCGTCGCGGCGCCCGCCTTTCCTCGAGACGCGTTCATAGGTCTCGCGAATCGCCGGCCGTACCCGGCGATCCTGTTTGCACCGACTCAGACATCACACCTCCACGTCGTTGGCGGCCGCTCCGGCCGCGTGCGCCACCTCTGCTCCGCACTCGGCGGGGCCTCCACGAGCGGGACTTTCCATTTCGGCCGCGGCTCTATAAAATCAGCCCATCTTCAGCGAATGTCCGACCGCCGGCTATCCCGCGCAACCACTCCCGAGGTCCTTGTGTCATCGACCGATCCCCTCCTGGCACACCCTTGCACCAATGGCATCAATCACACGGCGGCCGCCTGGTGGAATTCGGCGGATGGTCGATGCCCGTCCAGTACACGCTCGATCGTGGAGGAGCACGCAGGCGGTCCGCCAGCGGCGTGGGCCTGTTCGACATCAGCCACATGGGCCGGCTGACGTTCGACGGTCCAGGGGTGCTGGAGTGGCTCGAGCGAGCTCACGACGAATCAGGTCGTCTCGCCTCGCCGATGGACAGATCCAGTATAGCCTGATGACCAACGACCGGGGCGGGGTGATCGACGATATCCTGGTTTATCGTCAGCCGTTTGCCTACCTGGTTGTCTGCAACGCGTCGAATCGGCCGCGCGTCGTCGAGCAGTTCGAGGCGCATCAGGCCGGCAGCCGAGGGCAACTTCGCGGACCGCACGCTCGACACCGCGATGATCGCCGTCCAGGGGCCCCAGGCCGTGAGACGCTCCAGCCGCTCTTCGATCAGCCCCTGGGATCGGTGCAATACTATCATCTGACGATGGGCCGGCTGCTGGACAGCGTCGACACGGTGGTCAGCCGGACGGCTACACGGGCGAGGACGGCTTCGAGGTGATCGTCGCCGCGAGGGCGGCCGTCGAGATCTGGGAGGCCCTGCTGGAGTCGGGCAGGCCGCACGGGATCGCGCCTGCGGCCTGGGCGCCCGCGACACCCTGCGGCTCGAGGCGGCGATGCCGCTGTATGGCCACGAGCTGGCCGAGGAGATCGACCCGTTCTCGGCCGGCCTGGGCTGGGCCGTCAAGCTCGAACAAGGGGGATTTCGTCGGTCGCGAGCCCTGCTGCTCACGCAAGGCGCACCCGGCCCTGACCCGCGTCGGCCTGGCTCTCGACGGGCAAGCGGATCGCCCGGCAGGGCGCGCTCGGTGCTCTCGGGCGAGCGCGAGGTCGGCCTGGTCACCTCCGGCACCTTCTCCCCGACCTTGCAGCAGAGTATCGCGATGGCGATGGTCTCGCCGGCCTCGGCCGCGATCGGCACGGAGCTCTCGGTCGACGTGCGTGGACACCGCGAGTCGGCCCGTGTGGTCAAGCTTCCCTTCTACAAGCGGACCGGACCCCCGCGTCCGCCTCCTGAAAGGACGATACCCCATGGATCCGCAGTCCCTCCGCTTCACCGAGACTCACGAGTGGGTCTCCCTCGAGGGCGACGTCGCGACCGTCGGCATCTCCAAGTTCGCCGTGGACCAACTGAGCGACCTGACGATGATCGAGCTGCCGGCCGTCGGCACCAGGGTCACCGCCGGCAAGAATTCGGCGAGATCGAGAGCGTCAAGAGCGTCAGCGACCTGTACGCCCCCCTCGCCGGCGAAGTCATCGAGGTGAACACCCAGGTGGCCGATAACCCCCAGCTCCTCTCCGACGATCCCTTCGGCGCCGGCTGGCTGATCAAGATCAAGGTGGGCGACCCGGCCGCCGTCTCGAAGCTGATGGACCACCAGGCCTACGAGCAGAAGGTCGCCGACGAGGCGCACTGAAATTGGGCGACCCGCCGGATCGGGTTCCGCATACAATACATTTTCCGGGCACCCCTCGCGCCGAGTTGAGCGTGCGACCCGGCTTGCCCACGACGCTCGACCGATCAACGGAGTGGAAAGCGACATCTCATGGCGTACATCGCGAATACGCCCGACGACATCCGCGTCATGCTGGAATCGATCGGGCTCGACTCGCTGGATGAGCTGTTTGACGTGGTCCCGGCGGATTACCGCCTCAAGGGCCCGTTGCGAATCCCGCCCGCGCTGTCAGAATTGGAGCTGACCGGCCGGATTCAGGAGATGATGGCGCGGAACTCCGGAGCCGACCGGCGGGTCTGCTTCCTGGGCGGGGGCTGCTACGACCACTTCATCCCGGCGGTCGTCGACCAGCTCTCGGCGCGGGGCGAGTTCTACACCTCGTACACGCCGTACCAGGCCGAGGCCAGCCAGGGGACTCTCCAGGCGACGTTCGAATACCAGTCGCTGATCGCCGGGCTGACTGGCATGGACGTCTCGAACGCCAGCCTCTACGACGGCGGATCGGCGACCGGCGAGGCGATGCTGATGGCGATGACCATCACCCACCGCCATGGCCGGATCGTCGTCGCTTCGACCGTCCATCCCGAGTACCGCCAGGTGCTGTCGACGTTCCTGGCCGAGATGGAGCCGAAGCTCGAGACCGTGCCGGCACGCTTCGGGATCGGCCACCGCCGACTCGATCGCCGCGGCGATCGATGATCGGACGGCCGCGGTGATCGTGCAGTACCCCAACTTCTTCGGCCAGCTCGAGGACGTCGAGGCGATCGTCGCCGCGGCGCACGCCCGCGGCGCCCTGGCGATCGTGATCGTCGACCCGATCAGCCTGGGACTGCTCCGGCGGCCGGGCGACTACGGGGCCGACATCGTCGTCGCCGAGGGGCAGGGCGCTGGGCAACGCGATGAAGTTCGGCGGCCCCTTCCTGGGGATCATGGCCTGCCGCGAGGACTACGTGCGGAAGATGCCCGGCCGGGTCGTCGGCCAGACGACCGATCGCCACGGCCAGCGCTGCTGGGTGCTCACGCTCCAGACCCGCGAGCAGCACATCCGCCGCGAGAAGGCGACGTCGAACATCTGCACCAACCAGGGACTGCTGGCGCTCCGGTCGAGCATCTACCTGGCCGCCATGGGACCGAAGGGCCTGCGCCAGGCCGCGGAGCTCTCCGCCCGCAAGGCGCATTACGCCGCCGAGCGGCTGGCGGCGGTGCCGGGGATCTCGCTGGCCTTCGACGGCCCGTTCTTCAAGGAGTTCGCGATCCGGGTCGGCGGCGACGCCGATCGAATCCTCGCCGAGGTCGGCCGACTGGGCTATCACGGCGGCATCGCGCTGGGTCGCTGGTATCCCGAGCTCAACGATGGCATCCTCGATCGCCGTCACCGAGAAGCGCACCCGGGGCGAGATCGACGGGCTGGTCGATGCGTATACTGAGGTGATGGCCCAGGTCGCCAGCTCGAAGTGACCCGCAATGCCCAGATGACCGATGGAGGGTTCGAGATGTCCGTCCAGACGCGATTGCTGACGGCCGACGAGTTCCTCGAGTGGCCCGGCGAGCCGGGCTGCCGGCAGGAGCTGATCCGCGGGGAGATCGTCACGATGTCACTTCCGGGCGGGCGGCACGGTAAGGTCGCGTCGAAGATCCGGCCGGCGTGTCGGCGACTTCATCGAGGCCGCCAGCCTGGGGGACAGCTATGCCGCGGAAACCGGCTTCGTCGTCGAGCATGATCCGGATACCGTCCGCGGGGCCGACGTGGCGTTCGTTTGTACGGACAGCGCTTTGCCCGGATCATCAGAGCGAAAGAAGCACATCCCATTCGCCCCAGACCTGGCCGTCGAGGTCCGCTCGCCCAACGACCGCGATGACGAGGTTGAGGAGAAGATCCAGCTCTGGCTGGCAGCCGGAAGTCGGCTCGTCTGGGATCGTCGATCCCGAGGCCCGAACGGTGCGTCATCTACCGACGGGGCGCCGATCCGGTGACCCTGCGAGACGACCAGGAGATTGACGGGGCCGACGTGCTGCCCGGGTTTCGTTGTCGCGTGGCCGACTTCTTCGCATGAACCGAGAACACGGACGACCCATGTACAAGATCGATCAACCCCCGCTCCTCTTCGAGTCCAGCCGTCCCGGGCGATTCACGGCCATCCTGCCCGACTCGGACGTCCCCGATCGTCCTCTGGATTCGCTGATCCCCGAGTCGCACCGTTCCTCCGCGCCGCTGCCGCTGCCCGAGCTCGGCGAGCTCGACGTGGTCCGCCACTACACGAACCTGTCGACGCTCAACATGTCGATCGACGCGAACTTCTACCCGCTCGGCTCGTGCACGATGAAGTACAACCCCAAGCGGAACGAGCGCCTAGCGGCTCTGCCGGGGTTCGCGCGCACAGCACCCCTATCAGGACGAGGCCAGCTTGCAGGGACTGCTGGGGCTCCTATACGAGCTCCAGGAGATGCTCGCCGAGATCGCCGGGCTGCATGCCGTGAGCCTTCAGCCGGCCGCGGGCGCCCAGGGCGAGCTGACCGCGCTCCTGGTTGCTGCCGCCTACTTCCGCGACCGGGGGGAACGCCGTACGCAGGTCCTGATACCCGACAGCGCACACGGCACGAATCCCGCCTCGGCGAACCTCGCGGGGTTCGAGGCGGTGACGATCAAGAGCAATGCGAAGGGGCTTGTCGATCTCGACGACTTCCGCGCCAAGCTCTCCGACCAGACGGCTGTCTTCATGATGACCAACCCCAACACGCTGGGCCTGTTCGACCCGCAGATCGGCAC
Organism: uncultured Planctomycetota bacterium; assembly: GCA_963771445.1. Classification (GTDB taxonomy): domain Bacteria; phylum Planctomycetota; class Planctomycetia; order Isosphaerales; family Isosphaeraceae; genus JAKAUH01. Next base: position 2,219,009 of record CAVYTQ010000014.1, read on the forward strand.
GATCGCCGGCCTGCTGCACGAGCGGGGGGGCCTCCTGTATCTCGATGGCGCCAACATGAATGCCATCCTGGGAGTGGTCCGGCCGGGCGACATGGGCGTTGACCTGATGCATTACAACCCGCACAAGACCTTCTCGGGCCCGCACGGCGGCGGCGGCCCCGGCGCCGGGCCGATCGCCGTCCGCGAGCATCTGGCAGCCTACCTCCCGGCCCCGGTCGTCGCCCGCGAGGCCGATGGCACTTATCGCCTCGATCATGACCGTCCGAAGTCGATCGGCCGCGTCCGCGCGTTCTTCGGCAATACGGGCGTCCTGTTCCGCGCGTACTGCTACATCCGCAGCCAGGGCCCTGACGGGCTCAAGGACATTGCACGCCATGCCGTTCTCAACGCCAACTACCTGATGCAACTGGTCAAGGATGTTTACCCGATCCATTATTCGGGGCGTTGCATGCACGAGTTCGTCGCCTCGGCCCGGACCGATCGCCCGCGAGCGCGGCATCCGCGCGATGGACATCGCCAAGCGGCTGATCGACTACAACGTCCACTCCCCGACGGTGTATTTCCCGCTGATCGTCCCCGAGGCGATGATGATCGAGCCGACCGAGACCGAGAGTCGCGAGACGATCGAGTCGTTCGCCCGCACCCTCCGGGCGATCGCCGAGGAAGATCCGGACTACCTGCACGACGCGCCCCACACGACGCCCGTCAGCCGGCCCGACGAGGTCAAGGCCGCCAAGTCGCCCGTCCTGCAGCTGGAAGCCGCAGGCCGGACCGACGACCTGAAGCGAGGTCTCAACGACCGAACAGCCCGCGACAAATGTCCCTGTCCGCGGCTTGACCGTCGGTGTGCGCGGCGACACGATAGGTAGATCGTGGCGGCACGGCTCACGAGACTCCGCGTGCGGCCAAGTTGCCCATTGCCGAGCCGGCCGATCCCGGCGGGGACGTCCCGATGAGCCTAGAGCCACTCGACCCGGGTCCGCGCCCGCCGCGTCGCAATCGACCGGCGACCGACCCATCTCTCAAGCCACCGCCGCTTCCCCCCGAAGCCAAGGCCGGCCCGTCGTCTTCACGACCCCGGCCCGCGGAGAGCCCGGGCACCGGCCCGGCCAAGCCGCGCAAGGCCCGTCCAAAGACCGACGCCGACCGCGACCCGCTCGATGAGAAGCCGCAGGCCGGTTGCCGATGGGCCCGGCTGGGGCGAGCGGATCCTGTTCGGCCGGGTCGGCTCGGGCAGCTCGCGCAGTTCAGTCGCCAGTTCGCGTCGTACCTGCACGCGGGCATCGACATCAGGCGGGCCCTCAGCAGCCTGGAGAAGCAGTTCCGCGCGACGGCGCTCGGACCGGTGATCGGCCGGCTGCAGGAATCGGTCAAGCGCGGCGATACGCTCGAGGACGCCATGGCGCGCGAGCCCCAGGCGTTCGGCACGATGTACCTGAGCATGATCCGCGTGGCCGAGGCGCGGGCGGACTGCCCGAGACGCTCAAGATGCTGGCACATAACCTCGAGGCGAGGCAGCGTCTGATCCGCCAGGCACGCTCGGCGATGATCTACCCGGTCATCGTGCTGGTTGTGGCCGCCGGGGTCGTTACCCTCATCACCTGGAAGCTGCTGCCGGTCTTCGTCACCCTGCTCAAGGACCTGGGGAGCAAGGTCCCGCTGCCGCTGCCCAGCCGGATTCTGATCGGCTTTAGTTGGTTCATCCAGACGATCGGCTACTGGTTGCTGCCGGTGGTCGCCATCGCGACGCCGATCATGCTGTTGTGCGCGTACAGGACGTCCAGGGGCAAGGCTGTGATCGACCGGATGGTCCTGTGGACGCCCGTCTTTGGCCCGCTCTGCCGCAAGATCGACACCTCGCGCTTCGCGAGGACGATGTCCGTGCTGCTCGACGCCGGCCTCGACTACCCCAGCTCGATCGACCTGACCGCCGACGTCATGACGATGGATCCGATCCGCAAGGCGGTCCGCGGATCGAAGGAGAAGGTCCTGGCGGGCAAGGAGCTGAGCGCGACCCTGGACGACTCCGGCCAGTTCTCGCCCGACGTGATCGCCGTGATCGAATCGGGCGAGGAGACCGGCAACCTGCCCGAGAGCCTCGATCACCTCGCCGAGGACTACGACGAGCAGGTGGCGGTGATGGTCAAGAACCTCGGTCAGCTCGTCCAGCCGCTGCTCATGTTGATCATCGGCGCAATCGTGCTGTTGATCATCCTGGCAGTCTTCCTTCCCTACATCCAGATGCTCACGTCCCTCTCGACGCCTGGCGGTTGAGTCAGGTCGTTCCGTCGGACGGCCGAGCGCCGGCCGGTTGGGGGGCCAGGACGCCCGTCGCCGCGGCGATCAGGCTGAGGGCGCCGCAGATCAAGGAGGAGTTTCCCAGCACGGTCACCAGTCCCCACTCCTCGGCGGCTCTCCCCGTCCAGAGTGCACCGAGCGAAACCGACCCCGAAAACGCGATCATCCAGATCCCCATGATCCGGCCGCGAAGGTGATCGGGCGACTCGAGCTGGACGATCGTTTGGCACGAGGCGTAGAAGACCACGGCGCCAAAGCCCGCACCCAGCAGACAGGCCGACGCCGCGGCGAAGGCGAGGCGCGGCGAGCCGGCCCAAACCGGTATCAACGCCGCGCCACGCAAGAAGACGGCGAAGATGAGGATGCCCACGAGCGCCCAGCGGTCCTTGCGCCGATGTATCGGTAATGACGCCACGAAGATGGCGCCGAGCGTCGCCCCGACCCCGCTGCATGCCAGGAGCACGCTGTAGCCGTCCACACCCAGTCGGATGACGCGCTGGGTATAGGCCGAAATCATCGCGTCGTACCCCATGCCGACGACTCCGAAGAGCGAGACGAGCAAGAACACCGCACGCAGCCGGCGCTCCTGGCCCAGGTAGCGCAGGCCCGCCAGGACCTCGCGACCCGTGAAGCTCGCGTGCGGCTCGGTACGCTCGGGCCGCTCCAGACGGATCAAACTGACCGCAACGATCGCCGAGACGAAGCTCAGCCCGTTGAGTGCAAAGCAGCCCGCGGCGCCCACGGCACTCAGGCAGTACCCGGACAACGCCGGCCCGATCACTCGGGTCGCGTTGAATAACCCCGAGTTGAGTGCGATCGCATTCGGCAACGTGTGGGGGCCCACCAGCTCGTAGAAAAAGACCTGCCGGCTGGGCAGCTCGAAGGTCACACAGATGCGCGTCAGTGCGAGGATCGTCGCCATCTGCCAGATCTCGACACGGCCGTGCCAGACCAGCCCGGCCAGACCGAGCGCCAGGAACATCTGCACGCATTCCATCACGATGATCATTTTCCGAGGCGTCACCCGGTCGGCGATCGCCCCGGCGAGCAGGCCCACGATGAGGCCCGGCAATAGCGACGCGACCTCGATAATGCCGAGCTGGGACTCCGACTTCGTCAGGTCATAGACGAGCCATCGCACCGCGGCGAGCTGGAGCCACGTACCGGTCAGGCTAATCCCCTGGCCGATGATGAAGAGGCGGAATCCGGGGTGCCCGAGCGCCGAGAATGTCCGGGCCAGGACCGAAGGCGACGGCCGGGGTCGGGGTGATCCGTCGGGCTCCGGCATCGATGCTCCTCACGTGCGTGCGTCCCGGGACCCGCCGCTTCGGACCCGTTGGACTCAACGAGGAGCTCGAACGGAAGCGTCCACTTCCGCCATCGCGATCACCTCGTGCTCGCTCGAACCGCCGGGGAAGGTGTTGACGGCCATCGCGGGTCGTTCCAGTCCCAGTCGCGCCAGCATAACATAACTGGCGGCAGCGACGGCGAAACCGGCGACCGGCGATGCAAGCAGCGGAGCGAGGGGCAACAGTCCGCGTGCCGCCAGAAGGTCGAGCAACGGCCGAACGACCATTCCGGCCCCCCAGGCCGCCACGCCAATGGGGTGGATTCCCGGGCGAACACCCGCCCATCCACCCCTTTGATGCAGCCGGTCGCCGGCCATCGCACCCACCGCCGGTGCGAAGATCAGGCCCATGCCGTAGGCGACCGATGCGAGCCGGCCCGGCCAGCCCGTGGCCACCAGCAGGAATCCCGCCGTGCAGCCGATCCAGCCCCAGTCGATCCGGCGGATTCCCGGCCAGCGGGCGAAGAGCTTGCGGATGAACAGATACGAAGAGAAGCACGCCGGCGCCAGCGCCGCCAGACCGAGCAGGCACAGGACGACGGTCGCGGGCCAACCGCGAAGTCCCTGGATGATCCCCCAGCGGAACGACAATACGGGCGCCGAGGTGGGATCGGCCGCCCGGTCGAGATGCAGCCCTTCCGAGCGGGCCATGGCTCCCGCGACCACGATCAGCGACATGATGGCCGTCCAGGCACCCGCCAGGACGATTCCGGCCAGTCCGCCCATGAACACGTCACGCCGACGGGCCGACGCAGCGCCCCAGTCGACGCCCATCAGCCCCGCGACCGCGAAGAAGCCCGTCGCCATCGGGATCATCGAAGCCGCCGACACCGCCTGGACCGGCCCGGTCGCCTCCAGGATCTGGGCGGGCTCGAAGTCGGCGAGGCCCGGCAACATCCAGATGCCGCAACAGGTGAGCAGGATCGCCGCGAACGGCGAATAGACCTTCATCAAGGCCGCGATCACGCCGCTGAGCCGCAGCAGGGACGACATGCCGGTGATGAAGACCCAGAACAGACGCCGTGGCGAGGAAGAACGGCCCGCGTAACACCAGCGGCCCGACTTGCCACGGCTGCAAGATCGTCGGCGGCAGGCCCCCGCAGGCCACGAACCCTCGGAACGTCGCGTTCGACGGCGTAGTCGACGGCGACGGCGAACCAGACGACCTCGGCGATCGCCAGCAGCACCCCGGTCAGCCAGTCCGAGCCCCGGGTCCCGAAGGTCGAGGAGGCGACCACGCCCAGCCGTCGGCCGGTCCGATAGCCCCACATGGCGGTCGGATAATAGAACAGGCGCGAAGCAAAGAACCGAGGCGACGATCGCCGTCCCCGCGAGCCAAACGAGGCTGTGCGCGGGCGATGTCCTGCCGCCAGAGCGAGTCGAAGAACGGTGCCCAGACAAAAACGCCCAGGTACGCCGGGCCGGCCGTGCGGTACCACGGCCGCCGCGGCGGCGGGAATCGCGTCGAGCTCCGCGCGGAGGGTCCTCGGCCATTCGATTTCCATCGGCTGACTCTGTCCCGGAACGTCGCTCAGGGCTCTCGATCGCCTGGAAGCCGGCCGCGTTCAATTCCGACCCAGACCCGGGCCGGGGCCGGCCTGGGCGTCGCCGTCGGCCCTAGAAATCCGACGCAAGCTCGGCCGCGGTGAACTCTTTTTCCTTGGAGGAAAGCTGCTCAGGCTTGTAACCGCCGCGCAGCCGGTCGTAAGCCGCGATCGTGCCGAAGACACAGAACAGGATGACGGCCAGCAGGGATACCTTGCGAAACGCCTGCTGTGCGCCGCTCACGATCGCGGCCTCGACCCTCGGCTTCTCGTCGTTCGACTTCTGGAGGGCGTCCAGCTTGTCCTGGTCCAGGCCGCCCTTATCGTTCTTCACGGTCGCCTGGATCTCGGGAGGCAGTGCCGCGAGCGTCGAATTGTCGTAGATCTGTCCCATCACCGGCAGGACCATCGCGATCGCCAGGTTGCCGACACAGCCCATCAGGCCCAGCAAGAAGCGCCACCCTTGGGGAATCGCTCGGCGGTGACGCCCAGCATCGTGGGCCAGAAGTAGACGATGCCCAACCCGAAGATCGTCGCGTATGCGAACGCCGTCACGCCGCTGTTGGCGAAGCTCAGCAGGTACAGGCCGATCCCCGCCAGCACCGCCGAGCCAGTGAGCATGCCGACCGGAGAGAGGCGGTGTGCGATCGGTCCCGCGAAGTGGCGGAGCAGGAACATCATGAAGCTGGTATACATGATGATATAGGTGCCGCTGATCTTGGAGGTGACCGTGAGCACCGAGTTCTGCCATTGCTGGGGGCCCAGCTCGATCGAGGCGGTCATCATCATGCAAAGCGCCCACACGATGAACATCGGCCGGAACACCTGCATGTACATCTCACGCGATGAGACGCCCGCCTCGACGCGTTCGGTCACCGGCAGCTTCTCGAAGAGGAATAGTGCCCCGTAGACCAGGGTCGGAAGGAAGACAAGTGCCGCCTTGACCTGCCAGCCGAACTGGGTCTTCGCCGCGTCGATCAAGGGCTTCCCGTCCGATCCGGTCGTGACCGACAGGCCCTTGTCGGACAGTCCCAGGAACTGGTTGATCAGGATCGAGACCAGGAAGCCTCCCAGCAGCAGTCCGCCGGGCCACCAGGCGTGCAGCACGTTGAGCCTGTGGGTCTTCTCCCGCGGGTAAAGGGTCGCCGTGAGCGGGTTGATGCCGATCTCGACGAACCCGTTGGCGGCTCCGACGAGCAGCATGGCTGCCGACAGGACCCAGTAGGCCGCGTTCACCCGCGTCTGGACATCGCCGCCCTGCGGGACGATATAAGGCGCGGCCACGGTGAGGCAGCTCCCGACGACGTGGCAGAGGAACGCCAGGCCAAGCATCCGCTTCATCCCCAGCGCGTCGCAAATCGGGGCGCCGATCAGCATCGAGATTGCCATGCCCAGGAATGCGTAGCCGGCGATCGCGCCGCGGCTGGCCTGGTTCAGGTCGAAGGTCGAGCCCAGCGCCGGCAAGATGTCACCGCGGATCACGAACGAGAAGGCCGACGCCACCAGGGCGATGCAACTGGCCACGAACAGGCGACGCGGGTTCATGCGGTCGATCTCCGGAGCCGGCGGGCCGTCGGCGCACGCGGGAAGGGATTGGACTTTCCGTGGGAATTGTTTTTAGATAACCGAGTCATGCTCGCTTTGCCAGGGGGCAGTCGCCCTGATTACCTGACGGCGGCGTCGACCCGGGCGGATGTGCGGGCGCGGGGCCCCCCGATGAGTACAATCGGTTTGTTGCGATTGCTACGCTACTCGTGGGCTGCACCTACGACGCTCGTCGGGCTCCTCGCGGGCGCTCTCACGCTCTGCTCGGGCGGACGGGTGCAGGTCCGATCGGGAGCGTTCGAGTTTCACGGCGGCTTTTCGAGCTGGCTGGCTCGTCGTTGCGGGTTTTCGGCGATGACGCTCGGCCACGCGATCATCGGGATGGACGAGGATTGCCTGGACTTCTGCCGCGAGCACGAGCAGGCCCACGTCCGCCAGGTCGAACGGTGGGGCGGCCTGTTCATCCCCGCCTATCTCGCCGCCAGCCTGCTGGCGTGGTCCCGCGGAGATCACTACTATTTCGACAACTGGTTCGAACGCGACGCGCGACGGGCCTGCGGCGAGCGCGATTGATCTCCAGGCAAATTCTGCAGCGAATGTCCACGCGAATCCACGAGCTCTCCCGTCGGCAAGGAACCCCGATGCATCAAGATCTCCACGTCGAAAGCCACTTCACAGCCAGCGAGCTGGTGCGCGACATCGTGATCGGCATGTCCGACGGCCTGACCGTCCCGTTTGCGCTGGCGGCCGGGCTCTCGGGGTCGAATATCGCCACCGCTGTCGTCGTCACGGCGGGCCTCGCCGAGGTCGCCGCCGGTTCGATCGCCATGGGACTGGGCGGCTACCTGGCCGCCCGCAGCGACGCCGAGCACTACTTCAGCGAGAAGAAACGCGAGGAGATCGAGGTCGTCGACCTGCCCGATGTCGAGCGTGAGGAGGTCGCGATCGTCTTCCGCGAATACGGGCTCACCGAGGCCGAGATCGACCCCATCCTCAAGGCTTTCGAGAAAAACCACCCGGCGTGGGTCGATTTCATGATGCGGTTCGAGCTGGGCCTCGACGAGCCCGACCCGCGGCGGGCCCTCAAGAGCGCCTTGACCATCGCGGGCGCCTACGTCGGTGGCGGGATGATCCCGCTGGCCCCCTACATGTTCGTCGCCGACGCCCGCCGCGGCCTGCTGATCTCGGTCGGTGTCACCATCGTTGCGCTGGCGATCTTCGGCTACATCAAGGGACGGTTCACGGGCACCCAGCCCGCCCGCAGCGCCCTGCACACGACGCTCATCGGCGGGCTCGCCGCGACCGCGGCCTTCGTCATCGCTCGGATGTTCTCCGAGCGATGAGCCAGTCGGGCCGCGGTCGTTGACCTTCACCATTGAGGATTCCGGATCAGCCGGCGCCGAGCAGGCTGCCCAGCACGCCCGGCGGCTTGGTTCCCGGCACGATCAGGCGGTCGCCAGGGATGAGCTGGTAGTTCGTGAGCGTGTCGCCGCGATCGCGGACGCCGAACCAGTCGACCTTGAGAATCACGTCCGGACCGCCCGCCGGGTGCGGCCGCGAGACATACATCTTGTCCGGCAGACTATTGGAGCGCAGCCCCGCCTGGAGCACGGCGTCGAGCACCGTCTCGTTGCCCGTGCACTTGAACCGGCCCTGATTGCCCACCGCGCCGAGGACATAGAAGAACTTGCTCTGATTGTTCGCCAGCCGTACCGAGACCTCGTAGGTCGCCTTCGTGTCGCCGTCGGTCCCCTTCTTCTGGTCGGCCAGGTGAGCCGCGATCCGTTCCTCCGCCTCCGACAAGGTTACGCCCGCCAGGAACACGTCGCCCACGAAGCCCAGGTCGACAAACCCGTCGGGCTGGACGACGAACGACGACGGAGTCCCGTCCGGCAACGGAGGCCGGATCCCGATCTCCAGCTCATCGGGCGGCTCGATCACGTAGGGCGGGAACGGCGACTTGTGCAGCTCTCGCGGCTGGTTCGGATCGATGACCCCATACTGTGGAATGCGCTCAGCCTCATGCTTCCTCGCCATCGACGAGCAGCCCGACACCATCGCGACAACCGCGACCGTCCCGACCAGCCCCAAGAATCGGCCTAACATGAAATGCATCCTTGCCATCATGGATATTCCACCTCTCCATTCCATGCGAGGGGATTCCGGACGTCCTATCGGGAACGGTGCGGAGGGTCGGGAAGATAGGCTCGGGCGGAGGGAAGGTCTCCCTGTGTACTGAACGGTGCGGGAACTGTCAACTTGGCCCGCGGCCTGGCGACCTGATCCTCGAAGGGGCGCGGGACTCGGCGCGAATAGAGTTCGACCATTCCTAATTTTCGGCGCACAAACGCGCGGTCTTGAGGAAAAGTGGGGATTGACCGGTAAGAACGAAGAGGGTAACTTCCCGCCTATCCGAGGAAAGAGGGGCGGCCAGAGGGACCCGGCGGTCCTTGGGACGCCCGACTTATTGATCGAGATGATCGGCGACAAGAGGCTATCATGGAAGACATCGCCAATGTCGTGCACCACTTCATTTTGCGCGAATTCCTCCCGGGCGAGGATCCTGCGGAGCTCACTCCGCAGACCCCGCTGATCACCGGCGGGATTCTGGACTCGATCAGCACGTTGAAGCTCGTCGTCTTCCTCGAAGAGCATTTCGGCATCGACATCGAGGCCTACGAGGCCGGCGTCGAGCATCTCGACTCCATCGCCCAGATCGCCAGCCTGGTGACCAGCAAGAAGCGGGCGGCCTGAGGACACGCTTCGGAAACATCTTGTGCGAGATGGTCCGCCCGGCCACGTCGGCCCTCGCGCGGACCTTTCGGCCGTCGAGACGCGAGAGGCCGAGTGCGCTGGGATGACCAGCGTCCCGCTTCAGGTCAAGCCTACGCAGGCCGTCGGGCGTTGCCGCCCCGGCTACCTTCCTCGCATCACGGTCTGATTCAGTCAGCGATCATAATTGGATAGTTCGCGTTCCCATGGGAGACAGGGCACGCTAGAATCGCCGGCCGCCGTGGAGCACGGATGCTCGCGGCATGGGACAGGAAGAGAAGGATTCGGCCCTCATGCTCCGTTGTCCGCGTCGGCTCTGCGCCTGGCTGATCGTCTGCGCGGGGCTAGGCGGGTGCGCCACCATGCGACAGGAGGCGCCCAGCCCCGACCTGAGGCCCTGTACCGACGGCTATGCCTACACGGCCGACGGCTGGAGGCTCGGGGTGCGCCATTACGTACCCGAGCATCCGGACCCGTCGAAGTTGCCGGTGGTCCTCTGCCACGGACTGGGGCTGAACGCCACATTCTGGACGATCACGGACAATCATCTGCCGGCGCAGCTCAATGCGCGCGGCTATGACGTCTACGTGTTCGACATCCGCGGCTCGGGCGAGAACGGGCGGATCGGCCGCCACGATCGGATCAATCGACGGCGTCGGCAGACACCGTTCCGCGAGCGGGGCGAGCGCAACTGGAACGTTGACGACCTGATGCAGTATGACGTTCCCGCCATCCTCGATTACGTCCAGCGCCAGACGGGCCACGACCGGGTGAACTGGATCGGCCACAGTATGGGTGGCATGCTGATGTTCCCCTACCTCGAGCTCAACGACCACCCGGAGCGCATCGCCAATTTCGTGGGCATGGGCAGCACCATCACGCTGGCCGTGACGCCACAAACCGACATGCTCACGGCGAATCGGGCCATCCGGGCCCTCTCGATTTTCGCCAGCCCTGGGCGGCTCGGCCGTCCCCTGACGTACTTCCGCCTGCCGGGGATGTCGCTGATCGATCGCTTCTACTTCTCCGACGACAACGTCGACGAGCGGACCGTCTCTCGATTCTATGGGTACACTCTCGAGGATCCGGCGCGGGGGCGTTTCGGCAGCTCGACTCGTATCTCCAGTTCGGGCACATGCTCTCTGCCGACGGCCGGGTTGACTATGCCTCGATGCTGGAGCGGGTGAAGGCTCCGACCCTCATGGTCGCCGGACAGGCGGACATCATCTCTGACATCCCCTCGACCGAGTTGACCTACCGCGCGCTCAGCAGCCCGGACAAGACGCTGATGAAGTTCGGGACGTCGTTCGGACAGGTGGCCGATTACGGCCACTGCGACCTGGTCTGGAGCCGACATGCGCCGCGCGAGATCTTCCCGCCGGTCATCGACTGGCTCGACCGGCACCAGCCGGCGCCCTCGGTCGCACCGACTGGCCAGACGCAGGAAGCACTCACGGCCGTGCAGCACGCCGAGGTATCGCGTACCTCAATTCCCGACCAGAACTGATGCGATGCAGATCTGCGACCAGGTCTCGAACTCGCCGGCCAGCGCACCGAACCTCGCCCAGGCCCAGGAATCCGGCATCGGCCAGGCCATCCTCGCGCGGGACGACGGCGGGCTCGTCCAGGTCGTAGAGGTGGACGACGCCGAGGTGCACGCTGCCGACCGGCGTCGAGTCGTCGTTGATCAGGCCGACGCGGCGGATGCGACCGGGGCTGCCGATGGCGACTTCTTCCTCGAGCTCGCGTCGAAGCGCGGACTCGTAGGCATCGAGCGACCTGCCGCCTCCTGCGTCCTCGACCGAGACGTGGCCGCCCACGCCCAGCGATCGCAGCCGATGCAGCCGGGCCTCGCCCTGCGACTTGCCCCGCGTGTAGCAGAAAACCCGGTCGCCCGAACGGAACACGACGTACGGGATGATTTGCTTGAAACTCGGATCGTCCTCGACCTGTGATCGCGGCCGGTAGTCCATGAACTCGGGGACGAGAAGGGCAGAGATATAGCGGTCGGCGTCGGCGGAGAAGCCCTGGAATCGCCCGAGCTTGTCGAGCTGGGCCGAGGGGACGACCAGGACATGTTCATCCTGCTTCACGGGAAGTCCTCGACGGAGTAGCGGGACGTGCCGGGGCGGTCGGCGATTCCGTCCGCTCCATTATGGCACATCCTCGGCGCTCAGAACGGCACGGCCGTGCCTGCGTTGGGCGGCGGTGCCTTCGGTGCAGGCGCCGCGGCTCCACCGCGGGCGGCGCGGCGCCGGGCCCCAGGAGCAGTCGAGTTTGCCGTGCGGGTGGTGGGCGGCGGTGCGTTCTTGAGCGGCCCGGGTGGCCTCCTCTGCGGCGCGTTGCGAGCGAGCGAGCGACTCCGGCGGCCTTGACCTTGGCTTTCTCCTTCTCGGCGATCTCCAGCCGGCCTTCCTCGATAGCCCGGCGATAGCCGCGGATCGTGTCGTCGTCGAGGTAGCGGTCGATCATCGCCTCGACGTCGTTGATCTGTGCCTGCGCGTTGTGCGTGAGGATGGCGGTCCGGGTCTCGTACTGCTGCTTGGTCGCGCGGTCCTTGATCGCGGCGATCTTCTTGGCGTACTCGTCGCGGGGCGTCAGACGTCCGAATTCCTGGATCGTCTCCTGAAGACCGTTCCAGTCCTCACCTTCGAGACGGGCCTTCATCCGGGCCTCCAGACGGGCACGTTGCCGCGATGAGGTCAACGACCTCGTCGCGGATTGAGTTCGACCTCGGCCTCGAGGGCAACGCTCAGATACTTGGGATCGAACGGGATCGTTCGCTCCTCGGAGCTCTCGCCTGGCATGATCGGGACCTCGGCGACCGGTTCGACGTTGCCGGCGAGCAACCGCAGGACCACCAGGCCGTCGGCAAAGCCGGGTTTCAGGACGATCCGGCCCGTCCTATCGGTCATGCCGACGTCTCGGATCGTGCCATTGGGCACGGTGCGTGCGGTCAGGGTATAGCCGGCGCCGGGGGACTTGTCCTTGAATGCGACGAATCGCAACTGGAGCGGGCTGTTGCCCGGCTTGATCCCGACCGCGGCGAGCGTGTTGGGCTGGACGATCCGGCGGCTGAGCGGGTCGTGCAGACCCGAAACGATCGCACAGCGGGCGACGGGCCCGTCAACCGACTCGACCTGAAGGTAGGTCCATGAGATGATCTTCACCACCGTGCTGCCGTTCTTGGCGGAGATCAGCCGCAGCGGCTGGAACACGGTCCCCTTCTCGACGACGCGGCCGACCGGACTTGCCGGCTCTATGCTCGAGCCCCGGACGGTCAACAGCGCGCGGCCGCCCTCCTCGCCATTGATGAGAGCGGTCGGGCTGAAGAGGTCGAGGGTAAACTGCAAGAGGGCGCGGGGCGCGTCGGAATACACCTCGACCGAGTGCCGCTGAAGTGGGCCAAGCCGGCGGGTCGCTGTGTCGTACTCGCGGCCGGTGAAAGCGACGCCAGGCCCCGTCTCCGAGCCGTCGGCGTGGATCACCCAGACCTTGTCGTACGCGCCTGCGTTCACCGCTTTCTCGAACGACGCGGCCTGAGCGGGCGTGGCCTTCTCGAGACCCGCCAGGTCGAGGTCGAGCACGGGGCTCGACGGGGGGGCGATCGTGACAATCCACGGTGTGCCGACGAACCGTCGCACCAGTATCTGCCAGTCGCGGACCAGGGCCGCCCTCCGCGTGGCGTCGATCCGCGACGAGGGATGGCAGGCGAGGTGGAAGACGATCCGGTACGGCTGCCGCTCGATCACGTCGGGGATCGTCGCCGTCGCCGAACTGGCCGGAGCCGCCGACCCGGCCGGATCGGACTTTGCCCTCGCGACGTCGGAGGCAGGCGCCGGAGCGGGGGTTCCGGCGGCCGCCGGCGGGGTCGTCGCCTTGGCGGGCGTAGCGGGCTTGCCGGCCGCGTCGGGCTGCTGGGCCATCGCGAAGTGGTGCGTGGATTGGGCGAGCATCACGGCCACCGCCATCGCGGCAAGGGGCAAGCGACGGCAACCAGTCCAGCGGGCGATCGGTGTCGACATCGAAGACATCGGCGAGGAATCTTTCATTTCGACTTGGTCTTGGGCGACGCCTCCCACGGGTCGTGGGCGACCCAGGGGGTGATCTGCCAGGATTCGAGACCTTGATACAGCCGTTCCGCCGACGAGCCCGGGCCCTGGAGGCGGGACCGCCAGGCGTAATGGTCAGCCAGTTGCCAGAGCGGGATCACGGCAAGCTCGTCGCGGGCCTCGCGATCGACCTGGATCGCCAGCGCGCACGCGCCGTCGGCCAGTCGCCGGCTCGCTCGAGCTGGAGCAGGAGCTGGAGAATCCGCGGGCTGGCCGCGGCCGCCAGCGGGTCGGCCTCCGGCGGGGCGTCATAGCACGGAGAGAGCAGGGGGCCTGCCTCGAGGATCGGATCGTTGCAGCGCAGTACGCGATAGGCCAGGTCGAACCGCCGACCCGCTCGCAGCTCGGTCTCGAGCCGCGACTCGGGGACCTCGACCAGGTCGATCTCGACGCCGGCGATCCGGAAGATCTCGGCGAGCTTGGCCACGACCACGCGGCACTCGGGAATCGCCGGGTACTCGAGGTTCAGCCGGATCGAGCGGCCGCCAATGTCCTTGTGCGCGGCGGCCACGAGCATCTTGGCCAGCATGATGTTGAACCCCAGCGGTTTGACGCCGGGCGCGTCGGCATAGTTCCCCTTCGGAAATGGGCCGTCGGAGGGCTGATCGAGGTCCGTGAGGGGATGCTTCAACACGACGTCCTCCAGCAGGGCCTTGCGATCGATGGCGTTCGAAAGCCCGCGCCGCAGGGCCCGGCTCCGCAGCGCCGGGTTTCTGCCGTCAATCGAGATGATGTGCAGGACCGGCTGGGTGTACCGCCCGACCTGAACATCGGGCGTCTCGGCGAGCGAGGCCACCTGGTCGGGCGGCACATGGTCGATCATCGCAACGTCGCCGCGACGCAGGGACTGGACGGCGGTCAGCCCATCGGAGAGCCGGACCTCGCGGAGTCGGCGGATCCTGGGGGCGCCCGCGGATTCACCGGCGGATCGATCGGCGACGGTCCGCAGCTCGAGGCTATCCGGCCCCGAACGGAAGCAACGATAGCTGCCGTCGGTGACGAGAGCACGCTGCCGGGGCGAGGTGGCCACGCAGCCGTCAACCCCGGCGTGTGCCGGGCCCACCGGGCCGAGCAGCCAGCCGCCGACCTTGAGCGGGGTGTGGTTGAGCCGCACCTCGATCCGCGCATCGTCACGCACCTCGACGCGATCGAGCAGGTCGGCCCAGCGAGCCTCGTAGGTGGGCGAATTCGGGTCTGTGCGCTCGATCAGCGTGTGGGCCACGTCGATGGCGGACACCGGGCGGGACCCGTCCGACCAGGGAGGACCCGGGCGGAGCTTCATGATCAGGCGGCGGCCCAGGTCGGTGGTCTCGACGCTCGCCGCGAGCTGCCCCGGGCGCTTGCCCTCACGCGACTCCTGGTCGTCGGCCGCGAGGATCGGCCGGTACAGGAGCGGAATAATGCGAGCGTCGGCACGCGAGTGAATCCACGGTCCGAGCGGCGAGGCGACGTCGGTGACGCCGACGTCGAGAGTCGGCTCGACCTCGAACGCCTTCCGGTACGCCTCCTCGGCGCCGGGCAGGCTGGGCCAGACGCGCAGCGCGGCGACCAGGGCGTCCAGGCGATCGGCCGATTCGCCCGTCTCGCTCTGCCGCATCAGCTCGGTGCGCGGGTGGTGAATAGCGATCGCAGGGCGCGGACCGCGGCGATCTCGCCGGTCACACCCTCGAGCTCGTGCAGCACGCGACGACCCTGGAGGAACAGGTTCATCCGCACGGCTCGCTCGATCCGCTTGCCGTAGGCCTGGCCGATCTCATCGAGCAGGTTCGGGAAATCTCGGTTGCGCGCCAGCAGCTCGCGAAGGATGCGCAGTCCGCGCTCGTCATCCCCGTTGATCAGGGCGCGGCGGCCCTCGGAGAAGAGGATTCGGTTGACGCATGCATCGAGGCCCACCCAGCTCGGATTGCGCATCCGCACCCGCAGGCAGCACTCGAAAGCCCGGGAGAATTCGCGCGCCTGCGTCAGTCGGTCGGCCTCGGCGATCAGCATATCCTCGAAATACTCGACCTTCTTGAGGCTCGATCGCTTGACGGTAAAGTCGCGGACCTCGTTGCGCCCGCCCTCAAGCAGGTGGAGTCTTGACGGACCTCGAGCGCCTCCTGCTCCCTGGCCTTGGCTTCCTCCTCCACCTTCTTGGGATTCGGCGCCGATCTCGATGGGCGCGGCGGTACTGTTGGCCGGCGCGCCTGACCGGCGCTCGCGCTCCTTCTTCGTGTCGATGACCGGCAGGGGACGCGGGCTGACGGGCTCGACGATCAGCACGGTGTTATCGATGAGCGTCAGCCGGTCGAAGGGCTCCGAGCGGAGCATTTCCGCCGCGCCGATCGGCTGCGGTGTCGGCGTGGACAGGTCCTGACCCTGAGACGGTCGCGAGGCGAGCAGACCCGAGGCCGAGCAGGCAGAGCAAGGCGGCGATCGCGGGTTGGGAGCGGGTCGTTCGAGGCGGGTCACGGGGTCAGCTCCTCGCTTCGGCGGCGGTCGCGTGGGATCGATGAACGCTCAATGGCACAGGAGGTCCAGCGCCAGCGGGCGGAACGTCCCGGCGCGATGGGGATCATGGCATCCTTGCCCGGCGGCGATCGGTCCACCGGCCGGGAGGACGCCCAGCGGGCGGCGATCCGTCGGGGCGCCGTCGGCTCGCGCACGCAGGTGCAGCACCCCGTCGCTGGTCAGGACCACGAGCGACTGGCCGACCAGCAGCGGCGCGGCCGACGACCTCGGCCCCCAGCTTGATCGACCAGGCTTTCTGCCCGTCACGGCCGAAGGCCAGGATGCCGCCGGCGCGATCCATGGCCAGGCCGCCATCGCCCAGACCGACCGGCTTGCCGGCGATCGATGTCTCGATCGGCCAGGCGCCGATGGGGCTCAGGTCGCGTGCCGCCAGGGACCGAACCTGGCTGTCGGCCGTCGCCACCAGGACGGCGCCGCCCGTCGTCGCCGGGTCGGCGACGATCCGCTTGTCGAGCGTCCGCTCGGCATCCGAGACCAGCCGCGGGCACGGGCATGGTCTTCAGGACAAGGCGGCGGACCCGGCCGACCGTGTCGGCCAGGATCACGGTCTCGGGGTCGAGGAGCGAGGCGCAGCCAGGACCCCTGGTGGTCGCGGTCGAACTTGGGTACGAACGGCTCGGCCATCGATCGCCCGTTGCTCGGGTCGATCAGGTAGACGCGGCCGTCGGCGCCCGGCACGAGGATGCCGCCCTGCCAGACCAGCGGATCGGCGGCGACCGTCGCCGGGAGCGCCAGCTCTCGCCAGCCGCCGGGCCGCGTGCTATCCGGCAGCCAGAGGCTCTTGGAGAAGGGCTTGGCGACGATGGCGTCGAGGACCTTCCCGTCCCGCTCGACCCGCAGTTGCTTCCCGGCCGGCAGCGCGAACGCGCCCGGGCGGGGGAGTGCCGAAACGACGAACCCGCCCCGCGCGGCCTGGTCGTCGGAGATCGTGAGCTCGCGGCCGTCGCGAGTGATCATCGAGAAGGCGGGGGGCGACCCGGCCCGCGTCAGCTCGGTGTGCCAGGGGGCACCCAGGACCGTCTTCCAGGCCACCGAGCCGCTCTCAGGGTCGATGGCCCAGAGCGCCGTCCCCGCAAGCTCGCGGTCAAGGAAGGTGGCCACGATCACATTCCCGGCCTTCTGGAACGGGGCCTGCGCCGGGCCGGGGTCAGCAGGGGGGTCGGCTGGATCACCGCATGCTCGGGGTCGAGCAGATACTTGCCGGAATGACCGCAGGCGGCCCACAGCTCGCGCTCCGAGCGGCCGATCGCGAACGCCGGCCCCGACGACTTCTGGTCGGGCGTCAGCTTCGCCACCGAGCGGAACGGCGCCTTGCTGGTCTCCTCCCCCACGGCGAACGCCTCGAAGCCGACGCGGTCGCCGGTTGCCCAGACGAATGAGCCGGAGAGGGCCGGAGTCTGCCATGTCCAGCCGGCGACCTTGATCTCCTGCACCGGCTTGACCTTGGTCCCGTCCTCGTCGATCAGCAGGATCTGCCAGCGGCCGTCGGCCATCGCCTCGTTCTCTGGCACGATCAGGAAGCGGCCGACCAGGGCCGGCGGGCAGGGGATCGATCCTTCGGCGTGTCCCAGGTACTCGACGGACGCGCAGGAGAGCGGTTCGCGATTGAGGACCATCAGGATGTCCTGCCGGCCCAGGAGGTAGAGGTGCCGCCCGGATTCGTCGCCGACCGGGGCGCGAGCCATCGGACGGCCCAGGTTCATCGTGGTCAACAACTCGCCCGACTCGAGCGAGATGAACACCAGTTTTCCGGACGGTATAACCTGGATGAGCTGGTTGCCCTGGAGCAGCGGCGGATCGGCGACACGCTCGCCCAGCTCGAGCCGCCAGACGACGGCCCCCGTGACGGAATCGAGCCGGACCAGCTCGTTCGATCGCGCGTCGAATGCGATCGCCGCGGGCTCGCCGGGGATCGGCTGGGGGACGAAGGGCGCGGCCAGGCCCAGCGGCACCTGCCAGATCGGGGCGCCATGCGTCGCCTCGATGCCGTAGCCGATGCCCTCGGCCAGCGCGAAAACCATCGCATCGGGGCTCGGCGTGCTCGGGGCCGGCTCGGGGGCGGATCGCATCACCACGCTCGTCGGCGGACCGAGCGGTTCGGGCCGGGGGCCGCGCGGCGGCCTTGTGAGTCGAGTCGACCTTGACCGCCTTCTTGATGAGGTCGTTGGCGGACGTCATCCGCTTGATCAGCTCGCGGTCGTGCGCGAGGTCGGCGTACTTTTCGAGCAGGTCGTCGCGCGCCTGGTAGACCTTCGAGGCGGAGCCCTCGGCGATGGCCTGTTCCATCTCGGCCAGCATCTTCGAGCGGGTCTGCGACTTGGTGACGGCGGCCCGCGCCTCGGCGAGCTTGGAGGGCAACCGCGACTCCTTCAACTGCGCACCGGCCGCCTCTCCGGCAATCTGAGCATGCAGCGGGAGGGTCGACTCGGCCTCCGCCAGCGCCTTGGGGTCGGCGCTGCCGCGGCGCCGGTCGGATAGCCCCTCGCCGATCCGCAGGACCAGGTCGCCAAGCTCATTGCGCTCGTCGCGGAAGGGCGTGAAATCCGGCCCCTTGTTGCCGTATTCCTCGAACATCGCCCGCGCCGCGTCGAGGGCCGAGGTCCAGGTCAACCCGTTGGGCGAGATGTACTGGCGGACGTTCGCCATGGCTCGCAACACCCGCGCCTTCGGCACCCGCGTGTCGGCCGGATTGGTCGCGACGAACTCATCGAAGCCGAGGATCGAGGAGCGGTAATCGCCCTCCTCGAATTGCTTCATGGCCTGGCTGAACGACCGGTCGGCGGCCATCCGGGTGATGGTCGAGCGGAGCCAGAAACCCACGATGACGAGGATGACCAGGACCCCGGCGAGCGCGACGACCAGGGGCGACGTGAGGATCCGCTCCTGCCCCGGCGCCCGGCATGGCGGGGCAGCCATCGTCCGATCATCCGGGCGGCGAGTGCCTTGAAACCGCCCTTCCCATCGACGTCACCCCAGTCCTCGCCGCTCTCGCTGTCCGGGTCCTGGGCAAGGCCGGGATCCTTCGTCCAGTCGCCCTGCTCGGGGGGCATCTCACTCGGCCGGACATAGCGAGATCCCCGCCCGGCGCCGCCCGCGGCCGGCGCCGGTTGGGCGGCCGGCTGCGGCGAGGCCGGCTTGGGCGGGGGCATGACCGTCGTCCGACCCTCCTCGAGCGACCGACCCTGGCCAGGCCGGGTGGTCGACGCGTCCTCCTCGTCCCTTCGCAGCAGGAACAGACGACAAGGGCCGACCGAGATCTCGTCGCCGAGGTCGATACTGCCATTCGTCATCCGATGCCCGTTGATCGTCACGAACTCGGCATCGGGCGAGGCTTCGACCTTGAACCTACCGGCCTTGAAGCGGATTCGACCATGCACCGGCTTGATCCCGGGACCTTCCAGGATCACGTCGCAATGCGGGCTGGTACCGAAGAGAATCGGTTCATCGCGAGCGAGCTCGACGAACTGGACACGTCCTTGAGCGTCGTGGACTTCGAGTGTGGCCATGGCTCTCCCGGTCTGTGGGGGCGGTGTCAAAGGATCGATCGACGTCGCGGCGGGCGGCGAGGGTCCGGCGGGCCGGGCGGGGCTGCTGCCGTGCGCCGCCTGGCCGGGCGCCGCAACGCCCGGGGATGTTATCTCAGTAGCTCCTGGGCGAGGACCTTGAAGTCGTAGCGGTTGCCGTTCGGCACGACTTGGAACCGCGTGACGCGGATTTCCGCGGGCTGACGGCCCCGGTAGTTCACCTCGAGCTGGGCGAGCCGCTCTTCCACCGCCCGGGGATAGAATTGGAGGATATTCTCGGCGACCGGGACTCCGGCCTTCCTGAGCAGGGCGAGGTCCGAGGCCTTCCGACCCGATCCTTGCCAGAGGAAATACAGCCGGTTGTCTTTCTGGCCGGATCCGTACTTCTTGGTCGGCTGCGGGCTGGAGAAGTTGGACACGTAGACAACTGGTTGGGTCCGGTGACGACGGCCATCTCGACTCCGAGCGAATCGAGCTGGCGGGCGTATTCCTCGGCGGTCTGGCCGTCACTGATAGACGATGCTCCAGCGCTGCTCGCGCGAGACGCCGCCGTCGCCCGGCCCGAAGCCCAGGCCCGGTCCCCCGGTGCCGATCTTCGACGACCGCCGGCCGCGTGGCGAGGGCCCCGCCGTTGGGCATGACCGCCCCGATGTCGACCTCGGCGAGGTTCTCGCCGGCCTCGGTGATGGCGTCGACCATGGCGGCCGGCGTCTGCTGGACGGAGGGCTCCTCGAAGTCGCCGGCTTCTTCCTCGTTGTTCGAGGCGAAGGCCGAGGCATCCGCGCCGGCCACGTCGATCTTCTCGGTCGAGCCGGCTACGCCGTCGGGGCTGCCGCCCCCTCCGCCGGCCACGTCGATGATCTCCAGCGGGGCCGTCACCCGCGAAGCAAAGGCCTCGGTGCTGGCATAGACCAGCGCCAGCCATCCGACCACCAGCACCGCCCCGAGCACGCTTGCCATCAGGAACGAGGTGACGCGATCGTATGGTGTCTCGCCCAGGATCTTGGGGTCAACCGGTTCCTTGTCCGGTACATCAACCTTGGGCTCGGGCTGGATGATCGGCGGTGTACCGCGCCCGGCGGGCATCCCGCCCCGAACTCCGGCCTTCGCCGTGCCCGGTGATCCCCTGGCGATTCGGTATCCGTCGCCTGCCGACATGTCGTTTGCTCCCGTCTGAGTCATCGTTCGCATGAGGCCCGGGGGCCGGCCGTGACCCGCGGGCGAGCCGCGGCCCGACAGAAAGGCGATGCCCCGGCCTAGTCGGCGGATTCGTCCAGCGGCCGGATCGTGTTGTACCACTCGCGCCAGCGGGCGGCGGCCTCCTTGCGCTGCTCGGGCGTCGAGGGGCTGGGCGGCCCCAGGCCGTCGATCTTGCGGCTGATGATCTGGAGGCCCATGCGGGCGGCGTCGACGACGTCCGGGTCGGGGTCCAGCAGCGAGTCGATCAATTGCGGCCCGACGTCCGTGTCACCGGTATGCGCGAGGCACCAGGCAGCGACGCGGCGGACCCCGGGGTCGCGGTCGGTCAGCATCTTCCGGAATCGGACCTTGTAGGGGCGAAGAGCGTCGGGACCCTCGCGATAGAATCGATCGACCAGGCCGGCGACGGCCGCGTCAGCCTGCTCGGCGCGAGGGTCCTCGAGGACAGCAAGCATCCCCTCGATGGCCCCGTTCATCGGCCGGCTCACCACGCGGCCTCCCGCCACGGTCATCGAGGTCAGGTCCTTGGGCAACCCCCGGCCGCCGAGCAGGGTCCCGGCCCCCAGGCGCTGGATGTGGATGCGGCGGAGGGTCTTCGCGGTGGACTTGGTCAGGAAGAGCACGGCCCAGCAGGTGTTCATCTCGGGGCCGTGATGGGCTTCCCACGAGCCATCCGACTTCTGGGTCCCGCGGATGAAACCGCGGCCTCGCTCGAACCAGTCGAGCCGGCCGATCGTCTGCCGCTCGGCGAGCGCCCCGATTCGCTCGATGCCGTAGAGCGCGTAATACGCCGTCAGTCCGGCCGTGGGCGGCGAGGTGGTGAAATGCCCGGAGATCCAGGACATTCCGCGGCCGGTGGAACGCTCCATGTCCTGAAAGCTGATCCCCGGCTTGTAGGCGGCGGTCGACTCGGCGGTTAGCGCGGTCAGGAGCGGACTGGTGCTCTTGCGCTCCACCCGATAGCGGTCGAGCTGGCGCATGCAGATGAGCAGGCTACCGGTCGCCGCGGCCGTCATGGCGACGGTCTCCCCGGAGAAGCTGGGCTCGTCGTGGTGGTAGACCCAGCCGCCGTCGTCGAACTGGGTGGACATCAGCCACGAGGCGATCCGCTCCCAGACGCCGGGCGGGACATCCACTCCCGAGCTCTCGGCTTCCCAGAGGCCCAGGACGGCGTACTGGGTGATCGATGTGTCGCCCTGGGTCCGTCCGGAGTAGTCCCAGCTACCGTTCGGGTTCTGATGGGCGATCAGGTAATTGGCGATCATCGTCAGGAACGGGCGGTTAGCCACGGGGTCGTGGCTGGCGAGGGCCATGGCCGACGCGCCCGCCTCGTACGGGCCCTGGCCGTTGCTTCGCTCGGGGTAATATTCGCTGCTGCTGAAGCGGGACTTGATCTTGGTCAGGCAGGCGACCAGGGCCGGGTCGGCGGCCGGGATTTCGGCCTTGATCATGGCAAGTGCGATCATCGCCGATTCGCCGGCACCCTGGTTCGCCAAACGGGTGCGGAGGTACTGGATTCCCCCTTGCACGGCCGCTTCCTGCTGGGCGTAGACGTTCGGCGAAGCCGTCGCCATCACGAGGCTGGCGAGGCCCAAGCCGAATGCCGCGTAACTGCCTGTTCGCCCTTTCATCGTCGTCCTCGCCGCATGGACGTACCTCTGATTGCTTTAGCAATACCTCGGCACCTCTCGCGCGGAGGCCCGCATTTGTTCATTGTAGCGGCCACGCGGGCAGAAGCGAACGGCTTATCACTGGATTGTCATGGAAACTCGTGATACAAGAACGTCGTGAGGCTCGTCGGATGGGCCACACGCCTCGAAGTTCCGCCAGCCGTCGCCGGTGTCACCTCTCCCCGGCTCCGGTGTGGATGTCGCGGCAGATGCCGGGCGTCGGGTCTTGCCCCGGGTGTTCCTGAATCCGTCACGCCATCGACGATTGCCGCAGTCGGGCTCGCGTGGTCCCGGGGTCGCAACGGCCGGCCGCCCAACGCAAGTCGCTACGGGATCGGCGTTAAGATTCTCGAGCCGCCGGGCGCTCCCGGCCCAACGCTTGGTTCAAAACGGTGACTAACTCACCAGGCCCAGCCGGGGCATTAGGTTCGATGCAAGCGACCCCCACTTCCGACGACGACGGACTGTTCGAAGACTACAGTCTCGACGCCTACGACGAGATGTTCGAGGCGACCGGTCACCCGCGTCTCCATTATCGGGCCCTGCACGAGCGGCTCTCGCGACTCGAGCCCGAGGAGCTCGAGCGGCGGCACCGGCTGGCCGACCTCTCGATGCGGCAGCAGGGGATCACCTTCACCGTCTACGGCCGCGAGCAGGGCGTCGAACGGATCATCCCGTTCGACCCGATCCCCCGGCTGGTGGACGCCGACGAGTGGTCACGGATCGAGCGGGGCCTGGAGCAGCGGGTCCGGGCGCTCAACCTCTTCATCGCCGACGTCTATCACGATCGGAAGATCCTCCAGGATCGCGTCGTCCCGCCCGAGCTGGTCTTCGGCGCGTCGGGGTATCGCCGCGAGTGCGTCGGCCTGCGCGTGCCGCGCGACGTCTACATCCACGTCTCGGGCATCGACCTGATCCGCGACGTCGACGGCCGGTTCCTCGTGCTGGAGGACAACTGCCGGACGCCCTCGGGCGTCAGCTACGTCCTCAAGAACCGGCAGGTGATGAAGCAGGTCTTCCCCCTGCTCTTCGAGCAGCACAACGTCCGTCCGGTCGACGACTACACCGACAACCTGCTGGCCTTGCTCCGCTCGATCGCGCCGGCGGGCTGCGACGACCCGAACGGTCGTCGTGCTCACGCCCGGCGTGTACAACTCGGCCTATTACGAGCACAGCTTCCTGGCCCGGCAGATGGGCGTCGAGCTCGTCGAGGGCCGCGACCTGGTGCTCGATCGCGGCCAGATCTTCCGCCGGACGACCCGCGGCCTCCAGCGCGTGGACGTGATCTATCGCCGGGTCGACGACGATTTCCTCGACCCGCTCACGTTCCGGCAAGGATAGCCTCGCTCGGCGTGCCCGGGTCTGATCGGCGCCTATCACGCCGGCAACATCGGGCTGGCCAACGCGCTGGGGACCGGCGTCGCCGACGACAAGGGGATCTATCCGTTCGTCCCCGACATCATCCGCTACTACCTGGGCGAAGAGCCGATCCTGGAGAACGTCGAGACCTTCCGGCCGCTGGTGCCCTCGCACCGGCAGCACATCCTGGCCAACCTCGAGTAAGCTGGTGGTCAAGGCGGTCGACGCGTCGGGCGGCTACGGCATGCTGATCGGGCCGGCCTCGACCCGCGAGCAGCGCGAGGAGTTCGCCCGGAAGATCCAGGACAATCCCCGCGGTTACATCGCGCAGCCGACGATCCGGCTGAGCCGGCATCCGACGTTCATCGACGGCCGGCTCGACGGCCGCCACATCGATCTGCGGCCGTTCGTCCTCTACGGCGAGAAGATCTCGGTGCTGCCCGGCGGCCTGACGCGCGTGGCGCTGCCCCGGGGCAGCCTGGTCGTCAACAGCTCGCAGGGGGGCGGGACCAAGGACACCTGGGTCCTGCGGGGGCGCCGAAGATGCTTAGCCGCGTCGCCGAGAACCTGTTCTGGATGAGCCGCTACCTCGAGCGGGCCGAGAACGTCGCCCGGTTGCTCGACATCGGGCTATTCCTCGAGCTCGACGCCGGTGGCCGTTCCGGCCAGATCGGCTCGTCGCCGGTCGAGATCGCGCTCGCATATCCTCGCCTGCCGGGAGGCGTTCCGGGCCTCGCATCCAGTCGACGGAACGCACGGCCGTCCTCGAGTTCCTCACATTCGAACGGGCCAACCCCCAGTCGATCCTGTCGATGATCGCCCGCGCCCGCGAGAATGCCCGCGGCACCCAGGAGTCGATCGGCGTCGACGCCTGGCGGCAGGCCAACCGGCTGTACCTCTATCTCTGCAGCCCCAAGGCGCGCCGCCGGTTCCACTCGAGCCCGTCGAGTTTCTACACGACGATCAAGGATTCGTGCATCCTCTTCGACGGCATGATCCAGAATACCCTGCCGCGCGACGAGGTCTACCATTTCCTCCAGCTCGGCCGGTTCCTCGAGCGGGTGGACGTCATGGGTCGGATCCTCCACGCCAAGTGCCAGGCGTCGATGGGCAACGGGGCGGCCGCCGGCACCGCGAGTGAGCACGGGATGGAGATGGTCCGCTGGACGGGCCTGCTGCGCAGTTGCTCGGCCTATGGCGCGTACCTCCGCAGCGAGCGCGATCGCGTCGAGCCCCTCAGCGTCATCCGCTTCCTCGTCCTCGACCCCGATTTCCCCCGCGCCGTGCGGTTCTGCGTCGCCCGCTGCCGCGATTCCTTGAAGGAGATCGTCGGCGGCGACGACGACGAGGTGGCTAGCGAGGCCGAGCGGCTCCTCGGTCGGCTCGAGAGCGAGTTGCGTTACATCGACGTCGGTGAAATCTTCGATCGCGGCTTGTTGCCGTTCCTCGACGGCATCCAATCGATCTGCCGCCGCGTCGGCCTCGAGATCCAGCGCCTTTCTTCCTGGTGTGAACCATGTTGCTCCGCGTCCAGCACGAGACCAAGCTCAGCTACACCGACCCCGTGTCGGAGACCGTCTTCGAGGTCCGCATGGCACCGCCGTCGGACGAGGACCAGACGAACCTGGGCTACCACCTCCGGACGATCCCCGCCGCCCCCGTCACGATCTATCGCGACGGCTTCGGCAACCGGGTGGATCTCTTCAACATCCTGACGGCCTATCGCGAGCTGGTCATCCGCTCGACCTCGATCGTCCGGATGCACCGCGCCGAGCCTCCGTTGGCACGGCTCGAGCGGGTCCGTTTCGAGCCCGAGCACGACGATTTTCGGTCGGCCTCGACGATCGAATACCTCCTCGCCAGCCCACTGGTGAAGAAGTGCCCCGAGCTCGACGAATTCGCGGCGAGCCTGCCGGGCTGCGACGGCCCGATGTCCGAGGTCGTCGCCGGCCTGATGATCGCGGTCCGCTCGCGCCTGGCGTATGAGAAGAAGGTGACGACCGCGCGGACGCCGGTCGGCGAGGCCCTGCGGCTGGGTCGAGGCGTCTGCCAGGACTTCTCGCATCTCTTCCTGGCGGCATGCCGGGGCATCGGCCTGCCGGCGCGGTACGTCAGCGGCTACATCCACCAGCCGGGAGAGGTCGCCACCCACGCCTGGTGCCAGGTCTGGGCCGGCCGCGCCGGCTGGGTCGACGTCGACCCGACCCACGGCACCTACCCGGCCGACGATCACATGAAGATCGCCATTGGCCGCGATTATTCCGATGTGCCCCCCAACCGAGGACTGTGGAAGGGTCGGGCGAAGGAGACGATCGCCGTCAGCGTCAAGGTCGAGGCCATCGACCGCGTCCCTGCCGGCTGGGACGAGTGGTCGATCACCCAGGCCCCCTGGTCCTCGGGAGCGTGGCTCCAGTCGCAGCGCCAGGGCCCGCGTACGCGAGGCAGTGCGGCCGTGCCGTCCTTCCGTCAGCAACAGGGCCAGCAGCAGCAGGCCGCGGCTCTCGGAGAGCGTGTGAGCAACCCTCTTCAGCCCCCGAATGGGGGCGATCGGGCGTAGGCAGGGGCGTCAGCCCCTGTCCACCGCGATCGACAATCCCCGGACCTCTCGCATTCGTCCCGCCGCAGCGCACGGCCTTGCCGTGCGCTGCGGCGGGACGGCCGGTGGTTCGGGGATTGTCTCACCCGGCATCTCGTGGAGTTGACAGTTGTTGCGCCAACTGGGCCGGGTCGGCCTGGAGCGACTCCGGCCTGACCGGCGGTTCGCGGTTCGGCGCGGGTCTCCCCACGCCGCCGCCGGCCCGACCGACAGGCCTCCCAGGCTGGTGCCGGGCCGACTCCCACGTAGTAGTCCGTCCGCGCGGAAGTGTCAGGCGGCCGCGGTAGCTGCGGAAACCGGGGTGGCCTTACACCGGGGAAAACGGCTGCCGACAGCCTGAAGTCGATCTCCGGACGGTCTCGTAGGTCAGGCTTCCGCCTGATGCCGGTCCGATCCGGTCGGGCGGGCCGGGCCGTGCAGGCCGGAGCGTGACCGACATCGGCCCGGGCCGACAGCTCTCCCGAGCGGGCCAGAGGGGCCGTCTCGAGGCTTTCAGCCTCGCCAAGAGCGGCTTCCGAGACTCACGCCAAACCGCAAACCAACCGGCCAAATATGAACCGGGCCACGGAAACAGCCGCCGCGGCGGGAAATCTCGAGGAATCTCCAGATATTTCTTCTGGTCCTGGCCAAAGGGCTTGCGTCAAGAAAATGCCATCTTCGTCGAATAGGTGCATTTCAGTTTCTGCGAACCTGATACATCCTGATAGTAGGGGGAGAGAAGAGAGCGGAGGGGGTACAGGGGGTTTTGGGGGCCCTGGAACACGAAATGCATGCACGCAATCTCCTCCCGGACCCGGCGAGATCGTCCTGAGCGGCGGTTGTCGAAAGTGCTGGATACCATGTCGTCAGGTAAGCACTGGATACCGAATTCGAGGTCTTGACCGGTGAGGATGGCCCATTCCCTGCTGCCGGATCGCCCGCGCCAGGTCGAGGGCCGGACCGAAGACCGTCCACCTGATCGCCGACGATGAGAATTCCCGGCCCCTGATCGCCGGAAAATTATCCCATTTCGGCTTCCTTGAGGTCGGAGCATAGGGATGGCCACCGATCGCTTGTTCGGACGGAGGGGCCCCGCCTTCCACCGATCTGTCAACTCGCTCGCTGGCGATCTCCGCCGATTTGAGACAATCCCGTGGTTCGCGTGGGGTGGTGCAGGGGCTGACGCCCCTTCCTACGTCCTGTCGCCTCTACGGGGCTTCTCATACTCCCTCTGAACGGGCGACGGCCCCGCTCGGGGTTCAACGCGGCGGCTGCTTGGCTGCGGCTTTCTCATGGCGATCATCGAGCGGTCGCACGCGGATCCGGCGAAATGCCACCGGGCCATGATCCGCCTGGAGCAGCAGCGGGCCGCGGGAGACCTCCCGGTTGTGCCAGGCGTGTCCGGTCGGTGTCTTGACGACGGCGTCCTGGTGGATGACCTGGCCGTTCATGATGACCTTCTCGAAGCGGGCATCGGCGACCTTCTTGCCGGATGCATCAAACCGAGGTGCCCGGAAGACGACGTCGAGCGTCTGCCAGTCTCCGGGCGGGCGGGCTGCGTTGACCCGCGGCGGCGTGCCGTCGTCGAGGTAGCGGTACTTCGGCAAGAGCTCGGCGCAGGGGATAGATGCCGCCGCTGTGCGTGGCCTTCGGACGAGCCACGCCGTGGCTGTCAACGATCTGGATCTCGTAGAGCCCCGCGAACTTGACGCCGGAATTCGATCCGTTGGGGACCATGAACTCGAAATGGGCCTCGAGGTCGCCGAACGACTGGCGTGTGACCATGTTGTTCGTCTTCCCCGATCGTCCGTTGATGATAACCCCCTTGCCCTCGACGGGCACCAGCCGTTTGGGGTCGCGTGGGTCGGGCCGCGCAGTCGCCGGCCTCGAACCACTGGCCGGCGGGAGTCCGCCAGGCAGCCAGAGGATCGTCGCCGATCAGGTTAACCCATTCTCGCTCGTCACCGGCGGCTGCCCCGACGGAGAGCAGGCCGAGGGTGCAGCAAAGAGCCACGAGACACGCGATCGACTGGGCGGGCGTCCGGAGCATGGCGTGTTCCTCCCGGGTATCAGACCCCGATGGTACGCCTGCCTACGGTCGCGAACAACCTCTCATCGTCGATTTGCTTCGCGAACTCTCGTCACGTAAGCTGGACTTCCGGCCCAACCAACCTCGGAGTCCGCATGATGCCCCCGCTGCTCTCCGGCCTGATCCCGGCCTGCCATACCCCGTTCCACCGCGACGGGCGTCTCGACCTCTCGGTCGTGCCCCGGCAGGCCGAATTGTTCCGCGAGTGCGGCATGAACGGAGTTTTCGTCGCCGGGACGACGGGCGAATGGTCGTCGCTGTCGCGGGACGAGCGCATGAAGCTCTGCGACCGATGGACGGAGGTTGCCGGCCACTCGCTGACGGTCGCGGTGCACGTCGGCCACAACTGCCTGTCCGATGCGATCGCGCTGGCCGCCCACGCGCGCGAATCCGGCGCCGGTGCCGTGGCCGCCGTGGCCCCAAGCTACATCAAGCCCGCGAGCGTCTCGGACCTGGTCGACTTCATGGCCCCGATCGCCGCGGCGGCCGACCCGTTGCCGTTCTACTACTACGAGATCCCCGGCATGACGAACGTCCGGCTCCCCGCCGCGCGGTTCCTCGCCGAGGGACGGCAGCGGATACCGACCCTCCGCGGGCTCAAGTTCTCGCACAATGACCTGGTCGAGTTGCAGGAGTGCCTGACGGGGTCCGGGGGAGCGTTCGAGATCCTGTTCGGCTTCGACGAATTCTTGCTCGCCGGGCTGGCGATGGGCGTCGGGGGTGCGGTCGGCAGCACATACAACTTCGCCGGACCGCACTACCGGAAGGTCATGCGGGCCTTCGAGGCGGGCGATCACGCGACGGCCCGCGCCCTCCAGCACCAGGCGGCCCGGATGATCGAAATCCTCGGTCGATACGGCTTCATGACCGCATCCAAGGCCGTGATGAGCCTGATCAAAATCGACTGCGGCCCGGTGCGGCCGCCGCTCCGGAACTTATCTCCCCAGGAACTGGCGAGACTTGCCCGCGAGCTGGCCGGGTTCGACATGTTCGCCCGGCCGATCAAGATCCCCGAATGAAACTTGACAGCACCCGACCCGATCTTCATGATGGGGACACCTTTGAGTGAGATCGGGAATCATGCTTTGCCGGAGTGGCGGAATTGGCAGACGCGCCAGCTTGAGGGGCTGGTGAGCTAACCATGCTCGTGCAGGTTCAAGTCCTGTCTCCGGCACTAGTTACGTCAACCTCATGTGCCTCCGATGCCGGAGGTTGTCCGCATCTTTCCGTAAGTCGGGAGACTGCAGCGCGATCACATTGGGCGGACGCACCTTCAAGGCTCTCTGCCGAAAATCGCCCGCTGGGCGTGATTGTCAGGCGGGACATGTCGCCATATCGTCGCGTCGGGGTCACGATCGTTTGCCTTTTCCTCGGGACCGCAGAGGCGAGGGCGGGGATGCCGTCGGTGACACTTGCCGACCTCCGGACGGCGACGCGGACGGGACTGACCGATCTAAGCCGACAGCGGCTCGAGGTGATCTCGTTCTTCCTGCTGGTGCTGATCGGGTGCGCATGGCTGGTGCAACGGGTCTGGAACTCGATGCGCAAGGAGTTCTCAATCCTCCCCCGGCTCTCCTTTTCCAGGGCGGTCGGGGTCATCGTGCTCTGGGGGCTGCTGTTCGTGCTGGTCCTCACGATGATATCGGGGGCTCGCGAGTTGATGACGCCCGGCGCCTGGGAGAAGGTCGGGCTGACGTACCGGCTCGTCCCCGAAAATCCGCCCGTTGCCGCCCAGGTCACCGCGCAGTTTTGAGTCGATCCAGAGGCTCGGCGAGCGTCTCCAGTCCTGGGAATCGGGACGTGGCAGGGCGGGTGGCCCAGCCTCGCCGCCCGACGACTGGCTTCGGGTGAACGGGGTCCAGGACGGCCGATACGTCTACGTCCCCGCCAAGCAAATCATCCGGGAGGAACCAGGCGGCGTTGGTTCTGACACACGTATCTGGGTCTATGAGTCTGAATCCGTCGGTCCGGAACGGCTCGTCCTGCTCCGGAACGGCGTGGTCCAGTGGATGCCGCCGCCCGAGATCGCGCGGTGTCTGAAGGCGGTAGAGAGGGCATCGCCATGACGCGGCGACACCTCGCGCTACGGGATCGGCGTATTCATCGCGGCCTCCGCCGCGTCTGCGGTCGCCGGCGGGGTCTATGCGGAGGTGTTCAATGGCCTCGCGTTCGGCTGGGTCGGCTACCTGCGGCGGGTATTGCCCCGAGTCCGCGTGAACGGCGACGGCGTGGTTACCGGGGTCGTTTGCCTCTTGCTGTTCACGGTCGGCCTGCAGGGGTTCCTTCGATGGCTATCGGCCGAGGTCGGCCGGGCATCCGGGATCTCACCTCGACCCTGGTCGTGGCGGCGGACGATCGCGATTGCCACGCTTGTCACGCTCATGTTCGCCGTCGGAGTTGCCACAACTGGCATCGCGCACCAGGCCGGTTGGCTCATCGCCTCAAGACGGCGGCTCGTCGAGACGCGGCCAGTGCTCGACGGCTTCGGCGCCCGGCGACCGTCGGATCTGGGTCTCCGCGAGATCGCCGCGACCGCGGCCATGGTCTATGTCCGATCATCCGACGCCACCGACCCGCACTTCGACGAGCCGTCCCCCGCGCGGAGCTGGCAGACGCGGTTGCTCCCGTATTTCGACTCTTACTCCCTACTTGGCGGCAAGCTCGACGACACCCGGCCGTGGAACGACCCGGCAAACTCGGCCTACTTCCGCGGCGTCGTCCCCGGCTTTCTGAACCCCGAAGTCGGGGTCGTCCGGAGTCCGGACGGGTACGCGCTGAGTCATTATGCGGGAAATGTTCATGTGCTGGGGCGTTATCCCCGGCTCCACGAGGACAAGCTGACCGCCGGCAGGTCGAACACGATCCTCGCGGGCGAGATGGCGACGAGGTTCAAGCCCTGGGGCGACCCCTCAAACCTCGTCGACCCGGGCCTAGGTATCAACCAAGCGCCCAACGGGTTCGGCGGCCCGCGCGGTCAGGGGGCCAATGTCGGGTTCGCCGACGGGTCCGTTCGGTCGTTCAGCGCGACGACCGACCCGGAGATCCTCCGTCGGCTGAGCGGACCCAGGTCTGGGCCGTGAGAACCACGGGGACACAATGCCCTTCAATCGAGCGACCGTCCGCTGGGCCACGCCCCACTCGCCACGTCCACGGTCGCAAGCCGGACACCTCATATCAACAAGCCCTTTTGCGAATTTTCCCGCAGATATTGCCCGTGCAAGCTCCCCTCAAGTATGATACAACCCAACAACGGCGGTGGCGTAACCGCCCAATGCCGAACTGACTTACACACAATCGCCTGGCATTCCCCATGCAATCCAGCGGCATCCTCAGCACCCTGAGGAACTGGTGAGCTAACCATGCTCGTGCAGGTTCAAGTCCGGTCTCCGGCATTACAACATCGACCCACCGACGAGGCCGAGGCTCGCTCCGAGCCCGGAATGCGATGAATTCGCCATCCTCCGGACCGGAGATCGATCGGCGCGCGGCGCTGCAACGGCTTGCCGTCGCCGGGATGATGGGGGGTGGCCTCGCCGCCGCTCCTCAGATCCTGCGGGCGTGGGCAGCGTCGGCCCCCGCCGCGACGATCACCATCAATGTCCTTCTCGACGAGGCCATCGGCCCGATCCAGCCGGGGATCTACGGTCAGTTCGCCGAGCACATCGGCGGGGTGATCTACGACGGAATCTGGGTCGGCCCCGAGTCGAAGATCGCCAACACCCACGGCATCCGCCAGTCGATCATCGACCATGTCAAGACGCTCGGGCCCGTCGTGGTGCGATGGCCCGGAGGCTGCTTCGCCGACCGCTATCACTGGCGGGACGGCATCGGACCGCCATCGCGACGACCGCGACGATTCGGCCGGTGGCGCGAGGAGACGGAGAGCAACCGCTTCGGCACGCACGAGTTCCTGGACTTCTGCAAGCTCTGCGGCGTCGAGCCCTACCTGGCCGCCAACGTCGGCACCGGCTCGCCCGAAGAGTATCAGCAGTGGGTCGAGTACTGCAACGCGCCCGCCGGCTCGACGACAATCGCCGACGAGCGTGGAGCCAACGGCCGCGCCGCGCCCTTCGGGGTCTCGTACTGGGGCGTCGGCAACGAGAGCTGGGGCTGCGGGGGCAAGTTCATCCCCGAGGATTATTGCCGCGAGTACCGCCGCTTCACCGAGTGGGTGCCGCAATACGGCGTCCCGCTCTTCCAGATCGCCGCCGGGCCCGACGGCAACAACCTCGACTGGACCCGCCGCTTCTTCGCCAAGTGGGTCGACGGCCAGAAGGCCCCGATCCAGGGCTGGGCGCCGCATTACTACTGCGGGACCACGGGGCACGCGTTGAACTTCAACGTGGACCAGTGGTACGAGCAGCTCCACAAGGCCAACCGGATGGAGTCCTTGATCCGCGACCAATGGGCCGTCGATGGGCGAGTTCGACAAGAAGCGAGCGATCAAGCTGATTGTCGACGAGTGGGGGAGCTGGCATCCCGCCGGTACCGAGATCAATCCCCGGCACCTCTTCGAGCAAATGGGGACCCTGCGCGACGCGCTGGTCGCCGCGATCTCGCTGGACACGTTCAATCGCCACGCCGACAAGGTGCACATGGCGAACGTCGCCCAGCTCGTGAACAACCTGCACTCGCTGTTCCTCGCCGACGGCGACCGGTTCGTCGCGACCCCGACCTATCACGTCTACACAATGTACCGCCCGCATCAGAACGCCAGGGCCGTACGAATTGACGTCCAGGCGCCCGAGGTCTCCTTCCAGGCCGCGGGCAAGGGCGAGCGGATCGTCCGGGTGGCCGGGTCCGCCTCACGCGGCGACGATCGTCGCGCCACGCTGACGCTCGCGCACCTGCACGCCTCCGAGCCGGCGGAAGTCGTGATCCGGCTCCGCGGGGGTTCCGCCGAGCGCCGTACGGCACACGGTCCTGACCCACACCGAGCTGAACGCGCACAACACCTTCGACAGCCCGGACCGGGTGCGACCGCGAAAGACCCAGCTCGAGGCCCGCGGCGCCGAGCTGCGCTGCGTGCTTCCTCCGGCCTCGGTCAATGCTATCGAGATGCTGCTGGGCTGAGCTCGAGCCGTGCCGATCCTGGGGCAAGCGGACCGACGGTCCGACGGCGTCGGGCTCGAATGCTTGACGCCAAAGCAATGCGCGACACCGGGGCGAGGGCGACTCGTCGCGTAGTCCCGAACCGACGCTCGGCCGCGGGCGAGACGACCTGACGTCCGGCCGTCCATATTGGGCGCCAGAAGCACTCGCCGGGCGTCGCCGCCCGA
Organism: uncultured Planctomycetota bacterium; assembly: GCA_963771445.1. Classification (GTDB taxonomy): domain Bacteria; phylum Planctomycetota; class Planctomycetia; order Isosphaerales; family Isosphaeraceae; genus JAKAUH01. The sequence goes on from CAVYTQ010000014.1 coordinate 2,252,835, forward strand.
TAGTCTGTCTCGGCGGGCCTGGAGCCGCCCGCATAATCGTCATCACCCGTACTTTCGGGCAGTTGGGGCAGCCAATATCTGCCGCCAGGCGCCGCCAGGCGCCGATTTCGGCGCGATCCGACGCCGGACTGGGCCGGTCCGGTGGCCGCTCGGGCTCGGAAGACCGGCTCGCCGGAAGACTCGCCCTCCCCTGGATCGCCCTTCCGGGACAGACTCTGAGTTCGACCCGAGCCTTCACCGTAGAGAGGAACGCTCGCGGGGACGGCCCAGGTGATTTCGGACGTCCCGTAATGTGCCCGACGAGAGGGCGAAATGCGGCGGCCCGACCGCCGAGTGCGCCAGCCCGGCGCAGAGTCGACGGCGACTCACGATCGCGCGCCAGGCCGCTATCGCCTCGACCTTGCCGGCGAGAAAGGGGCGGAGCCGGCCTCTGGCGAGCCGCCACGCACCCTGCATCAGAACGAAGGCCAGGTGCGGCACCGCGGCGAGTGCCAACCGACCCAGCGGTAGGTTCCACCAGAACACCAGCTCGGCGTTCCGCGCCATCCGGCGCTGGAGGGTCGGGCTACCGTGATCGTAGGTCGCCGAGATGTCGTGGTGAATCCGGCAGGCGGGGCTGTATACGCAGCGATAACCGGCCCACCGCAGGCGGAATGCCAGATCGATGTCCTCGTAGTACGACCCGAGCAGCGTGATCCGATCCGCCCGTTCGTCGCAGCGCCTCGGCCCGGTAGAAGGCACTGGATCCGCTGGCCCCGAAGACCTCCTCGACCGGACGGGCCGACCAGGTGGCGGAAGGCTGGCCATGTCCGCGCTTCATTGGCCAACCGACCCAGGCATAGGAATCTCCGGCCGAGTCAACACGATCGGGATTGACGCGCACCAGCACCAACGGAGCGACCGATCCGACGCGGCCGTCGACGAACGGGGCCAGGCCCGCCTCGAGCCAGCCGGGGGTGACCTCGGTGTCGTTATTGAGGAGCTGGATGAAGATGCCGCGGGCGGCGTCGAGGCCGGCGTTCGCCGCCGCGCAGAATCCGCCGTTGCGCGGCAGCCGCACGAGGCGGATTCCGGGGAACGCCTCAGCCAACCACTCCGCGGTCCCGTCAGTCGAACCATCGTCGGAGACCACCACCTCGATCGGCCATCGCGACGGGTCGGGCCGATGGCGCTCGATGCTCGCCAGGCAGCGCGCCAGCAACTCACGGCCGTTGAACGTCGGGATCACGATCGAGCAGAACGGCGGCGGCCCGTCCTGCGCCGTCGGTCGGTCGTTCAGGCTTCCGGGCGCGTCGGTCGCTTCGAGTCGTTCCATGAGGTCTTGCCCCAGAAAACGTGCTGGATTGTCATCAGCAGCACCCGGAAGTCCATCGGGATCGACCAGCGCTCGATGTAGTCCAGGTCGTACTGGAGCCGCTTGCGCAGCGACGTACGTCCGCGCCAGCCGTGCACCTGGGCCCATCCTGTCATCCCGCCGGGAACAGCGTGGCGCAGGTCGTAGTCGGGCACGCTCGCGCGGAACTCCTCGACGAAGATCGGCCGTTCGGGCCGCGGGCCGACGAGGCTCATGTCACCGCGCAGGACGTTGAAGAGCTGGGGAAGCTCGTCGATGTTGGTGTGCCGCAGCCAGTCGCCGATCCGCGTGCAACGGGTGTCGTGGTCGGACGCCCAGATCGGGCCGGTCTCGCGCTCGGCGTCGAGTCGCATGCTGCGGAACTTGATGATCCGGAATCGCCGGCCACCCTGACCGATCCGCTCCTGCATGTAGAAGATCGGGCGGCCCGTCGAGATGAGGATCGCGGCAGCGACGATCGTGAAGAGCGGAGTCAGCATCAGCAGCAGGGCCGACGACACGGCGATGTCGATCATCCGCTTCAGCAACCGCGCCTTGGATAACCGCCCGACGGCCGGTGCAAGGAAGGGCGTTACGCTCCGCTCGGGGTCGGAGAATGTCGTGGCCGGTCCGTCCCCACCGATGAGCGTGCCGAGATCGAGCCGGCCCGCGTCGACTGAGACCCAGTGGACGGAGACGTCGGACTTGGCCAGCCGGCTGAAGCGCGGGCGGAGGTCCGGGCCCGATTCGGTCGACACCGCGACCATGACATGCGTGGCACGCGCCCGGTCGACCAGCTCGTCGAGCCGGTCGATATGGCCAAGCACCGGCACCGGGTCGGTCTGCGGGTGCAGGGGCATGTGTCGATGCCGGGCTCGCAGCCGCATCGACCCGCCTCGCGCATGTCCGGCGTGGACGAATCCGACGATCGGCAGGCCCTCCCAGGGGCTACCGACGAGGCGGCGGATCAGACGGCGTGCGTCCCGGCGGGCACCCACGAGAACGACCCGGCGGGGATTCCCGGCCGTTCCGGTCGCCGCCGGGATTCGGCCGCCGATTTCAAGAATGTTGTTCATGGATCGTCACCCGTCCCTGGGTCCCGGATCCCGGCACATGACGCCCGACCCTGCGGCGGCTCGACCTTGACGTCCTTGGCCCCTTATCGTAACTCCGCGTCCCTGGCCCGCGACGCGTTTCCTCAAGCTCTTGGATCGACCGAACCGACGTTCCATTCCAGTCAATCTGTAAACACCGAGTCGTCGCTCAAGAGAAAACGGTGGTCTCGTTGCACGGATCGGCCCTAACTTCCGAACGGACAAGCCTGCCGCGACGCCGGCTGACGATCGTGATCGTCAACTACGAGTCGTGGGGCGAGACCGTTCGCCTGGCCGGCTCGCTCCTCGCGGAGCCCGAGGCCGCCGCGGGCGACTGCGAGATTGTCGTGGTCGACAACGCCTCGCAAGGGCCGATCCCGGGAAGACTCACCGATCCCCGACCGGGCCTTCGGCTCATCGTCCGTCCGGATAATGGCGGATTCGCCGCGGGAGTCAATGCCGGCTGGCGCGTCTCTTGCTCGCGCTGGTTCCTGATCCTCAATCCGGACGTCGAGATCTCGGCGGGATTCATCCGTCGGGTCTTCGCCCGACTCGACGACTTCGAGTCGCGGCGTGAGGGAATGCCGGGTATCGTCGGCTTCGGCCTGAAGAACCCCGACGGAACCACCCAGGGCTCGGCGGGAGCCTTCCCCAGCCTGGCACGATCGATCCGCGAGCAATTCATACCCCGCTCGCGGCGGAAATACCAGACCGCATGGCACCTGCGTCCCGGCCCCGTCAACTGGGTCACCGGAGCCTGCATGCTGGTGAACGCCAGCGTGGTCGCGGCGACCGGCGGCATGGACGAGGATTTCTTCCTCTACCACGAGGAAGTCGCGTTCTGCCGGGTGGCCCGACAGTGCGGCTGGCGGGTGGAATTCGACCCGGGTGTCGAGGTCGTGCATCGACATCCCTTGCAAAATCGGCCGATTTCGCCCAAGATGCGGGTCATCACCCGGCACAGCAAGCTGCTGTATTTCCGCAAGCACTTGCCGCGCTGGCAGTTCCACGCACTGGCCGCCTTCGTCAGCCTGGAGTCGGCGGTCCGGGGACCCTGGTCCTCACTCCGCGGGCGCCGCGAGGAGGCCGAGGCCTGGCGACGGATCGCCCGGATCGCGGGAGGGCTGCGGCGGGGCGAACCAGTTCGTGGGGGTGAGGTGCGGATTCTGGCCGAGTCGTTATCCGGGTCGGCCCTCGCACAGGGCGCTCGATGCGAGTCAACGGACCGTCCGGGACGCCAGGGACGGTCGAGACGCACGAATTGCACGCGCACCCGGCAAGGAGGCCGCGGAGGGCTCGCCGATCGGGCGGAATGCCCTTCGGCCGCTGAAAGGAAGGATCCGCGTGACCACGATGCAGCACGCCACCCGCATCGGCTTGCTGATGGCCGTCGCCGCCGCCCTGCTGGGCTGGGAGATCTCCCACTCGGAGGCGAGCTTCGCCGACGGACTCCGGTACATCCACCGCGCCGAGCGATTCGAGCGCGAATCCTGGAGCGCCGGCTTCAGCCAGGGGATCGATCATCCCCTCCACCCGCTCGCCATTGCCGCCGCACATCGCGTCATCGGGGGCGAGGGCCCCGGGTCCTGGCAACGGGCCGCACTGGCCGTCTCGTTCGCCTCGGCGATCCTGCTGGTCATCCCGATCTACCTGTTGACGCTCGAGCTCTTCGGATCGGGAGCCGCGTGGCTCGCCTGCCTGCTCGCCCTGGTGAATCCGATCATCGGCTATGTGGTGGTGAACGTCCTCTCCGAGAGCACGTTCCTCCTCTGGTGGAGCTTTGGTCTCTGGGCGTCGGTGCGATTCTTCCGCGAGGGGCGGTTCCTCTGGCTGCCGCTGGCGATCGGCTTCAGCGGCCTGGCCTACCTGACTCGCCCCGAGGGCATCCTGCTGCCTGCATCGATCGTTGTTGCGCTGTTGCTTCTCCCGATCGTCCGGGCGGCCAGGATCAATTGGCCGCGTTGGTGGCGGGCGCTGGCGTTCCTGGTGGTCGGTTTCGTGGTCGTCGCGGGTCCCTATGTGGCCCTCAAGAAGGGGCTGGGGACCAAGCCCGGGATCGCTCGTGTGCTGGGCCTGGCTCCGCGATCCGACCCGATGGGTCTGGAGCGCGAGCATCCGCTCCCGGCCGACCAGACCCTCGCCCGGACGTATGAGCTGGCCACGGTGCGAATGGCCAGGGCGTTCCGCGACTCGGTGACTCCTCCGCTCTTCGCGTTCAGCCTGATGGGCGTGGCGCTCTCGCTCTACCGGGGGACGCGACTCCGCGCCTGGATCTTCCTGTCGACCGTCCTGGCCGCCTCGGCGGTCGGCCTGGTCCGGCTGCACGCAACGGGCGGCTACCTGACAGCCCGCCATAGCCTGATCCCCGGCCTGATCCTCACGATGGCCGCCGCGTACGCGCTGTCGTGGCTGATGAGCAAGGCAGCGATCCCGGGAAGCTGGCTGCGGCGGCCGGGCGAGCGGCTGAGACCCGGTCCGGCCGTCTGGGCGGCTCTGCTGGCAGCACTGGTGGTCTATCCGAACGTCCGGACCCTCGGGCCCCCGAATCACGGCCCATATTCGGTCTACTCATCCACCGGCCAATGGATCGCCGATCACGTCCAGAACACTGACGGCGTCCTCGACCTGACCGGATGGTCGCTCTTCTTCAGTGAGCGAAGCGGGTACGGCTACGCACAGGTCTACGACGCCCCGTCCGACCCGAATATCCGGTGGATCGTGGTGCGGGATATCCACGTCGAGGGTCACTGGCCTTACAGCGAGGTCATCAAGGGCCTGATCGGCGGCGGCGAGCCCGTCGCCCTCTTCCCCGCGGAGACGCACGGGAAGCAGGTGCAGATCCGTATCTACGACCGGCGTGCTCCGCTCGCGGCCACGACGGCGGCGGCGACCTCGGATTCAGCGTCGCGTCGCCGGTAAAACTCGCCCTCGCGGAGTTGGACCGAATGCCGGACTCGACCTCCTCTCGCACCATTCGTCCCGGGACCGACCGAAGGACGGCGCGACCGGATCGTTCACACCGAGCGGCAACCGAGCCCATTCCTTCCAGGCGGACACGGTCCGCCGTGGTGCCGTGGGCCCTGCTGGCGACGGTCGGGACGATCCTGCTCATCGAGCCCATGATCGGGCGGCGATGGCTCGATCTCTCCGACCCCGTCAGCCTGAGCTGGCGGTTCGCGGACGACTCGGCACGCGGAGAGGCATCCCGCTGCGATGTCCTCTTCCTCGGCGATAGCCTGGTCAAGCACGGCTTGATCCCATCGGTCGTCGACCGGGACTCGGGCCTGCACAGCGTCAACCTGGCGGCCGCCCGTGCACCGGCGTTGATGACCTACTTCGAGCTACGCCGTGCCCTCGATGCCGGCGCCCGGCCCCGCGCGATCGTGATCGACACCAAGCCGGCGGTCCTGATTGCGGGCGTCGACTACAACTCGGCCTACTGGCCGGCCGCGCTCACGGCTCGAGAATGCCTCGAGCTGGGAAGGATCGCCGGAAGGACAACTTTCGGCGTCGAGATGCTGGTCGCCCGGCTCCTGCCCTCGGTCCGGTCGCGACTCGAGGTCCGCTCGCACCTCGATGGCCGCGCTCGGCGGCACCCAGGACCCGATTGGCGAGATCAACCGGATCCTCTGGAGGAACTGGTCGAGCAACGGCGGCGCGAATGTCGCATCGCTCAACTCGGGCTACCGCGGCGAGCTCTCGCCCGAGATCCGCGACCGGCTGCACCCGGACCGATGGTACGTGGACCGCTCCAACGCCGAGGGGATCGACCGACTCCTCAAGCTGGCCGACCAGAAGGCAATCCGGGTCTTCTGGCTACTGCCGCCGATCTCGCCAGGACTGCAAGAGTGGCGAGAGCGCAGTGGCTCCGAGGCAAAGTACGAGGAGTTCGTCCGCGCGTACGTCGCGCGTTATCCCCGAACGGTGACCGTGCTCGACGCCCGGCGGGTCGTCGCCGAGCCATCATCGTACATCGACGCGACGCACCTCGCCGGCCGCGGCGCGATCGTGTTGAGCCGCGTCATTGCCGCGGCATTGCGCGACCAGCTCGAGCGAGGCACGGCGGAGCCCCGCCAGTCGTGGCTAGCACTGAAGCCGCCCGCGCAGGCCCTCCCACCCTCGGCTGAGGCCCTCCCGGAAGACGTCGATCGGTCGCGGGAGATCGTCCGCGGCCGGTAGACCCTGGCGTCGGCACGCCTCGCGGCCGGAGAATAAAGGCGTCGATTGCCCGGCCACGCGCCGGTCGCGGCCGGTCTCGTCTGCCGTCCGGGTCTCGCGAGGGACATCATGCGACCGCATCGCCCAATCGCCGTGCTCCTCATCTCACTAGGCTTCGTGCCTCGCGCCTCGCTGGCCGCCGACAAGCCCGTGTTGCACGAGCTCCGCGAGTTCATGGCCGTGGCGCCTTCACCGAGCTCGACCGCGAGGCGGCTCGTCATCGGCTCTCCCTGGCCGAGATCGAGAAGGATGGGCTCGACGGCCGGCCGCGGCCGATCGTCGACATCCTCGAGACCATGGCCCGGTACGAGAAGCTGAACGCCAGGGTCGCCGAGCCGCTGGAAGTCCGCGGGGACATGATCGTCCGGCTCACGCCCAACACTTCGGGCGAAGAGGCCTACACCGCCTGTTTCCTGGCGATGAGCTACAACGGCCTGGCGGTCTCGGGACAGGGCGAGGAACTGGTCCTGACCCGCCCCGAGACGGAGCCCGGCCTCGACCGCCCAAAGCGGTCCTGGGATCGGTCGCGAATCCTCGCGACGCGGCTCCTTCGACTGGGCTATCTGGCCCCCGACCCGATCCTCCGGCGTTACCGCGAGGAGATCGGCACCGGCGAGGGACACGCGGTGATCATTCCCAGGGCGAACGTGGTGATCGCGACCGACACCGAGGCCGCCCTCGACAAGCTCGCGGATTGGATCGACGGCGAGACGATGGCGGCGATGGGTTCAGCCCCGCCCGACTCGCCCGCCGCGGCCGAGGGCCAGCGCCCTCCCAGCTCCGGCGCCATCGCGTCTCGCTCCTGCGCCCACTTCTACCTCCAGGCTTTCGCGCGGCACCATCGCATTCAACTGTTCGCCGCTCCTGACACGCAATCCGCGCCGAAGAAGTATCCGGAGATGGGCGTCTGGCTGAGCGATCGCGGGTCGGAGACCCTCGCGTGGGAGTACCGCCGCGTGGACGAGCTGGCAGCGATCGCGCGCGAGGCCGTCGAGGCCGGCTGGGTTGACCCGCGTCCCGACCGCACGCTCACTCCGACCGCCCAGAACCGGTTGGAGATCCGCTTTGGCCTGGCGGAACTACCGGCCGGCGACCGGGCCAGGACCACCAAGAAGGCGGCCCGCCGCAAGCGATAAGCGGGCAGACAGGCCAGGGCCCTGCCAGGGCAACTCGGCCGGGTCGGTCCTTGCGGAGGCCCTTCGGCAGGGATAGATTTGGGCTTGGTGATGGTTCCTCGTCGTTTCGGTGAAGAACATGCAAGTGATCCCGGCGATCGACCTGCGAGGCGGCCACTGCGTCCGCCTGCGTCAGGGGGACTTCGACCAGGAGACGGTCTTCGGCGACGACCCGGCGGCCATGGCCGAGCGCTGGGAGTCGGATGGGGCGGCGCGGATCCACCTGGTGGACCTCGACGGCGCCCGGGAAGGCCATCCCATCAATGTCGACGCGGTTCGCCAGATCGTGGCCCGCGTCCGCGTCCCCTGCCAGCTCGGCGGCGGCATCCGCGACGAGGCCACGATCGCCGCCTGGCTGGAGTCGGGCGTCGAGCGGGTGGTGGTCGGTACGCAGGCGGTCCGCGATCCCGAATGGTTCGGCCGGATGGCCCAGGCCTATCCCGGCCGCCTGCTCCTGGGGATCGACGCACGCGACGGCATGGGTCGCGACCGAGGGCTGGCTGGAGACCTCGAGCACCTCGGCGCTGGCCCTCGCCGCCCGGTTCGAGCACCTGCCGATCGCCGGGATCATCTACACCGACATCGCACGCGACGGGACGCTCGAGGGCCCGAACCTCGACGCCATGGCCGCGATGGCCGAGCCTCGGTCCAAACACCCGTCATCGCCTCCGGAGGCGTCGGCACGCTCGAAGATCTCGATCGGCTGGCGACTCTGCCCCTCGCCGGGTGCATCGTCGGCCGCGCCCTGTACGACGGTCGATTCACGCTTCGCTCTGCCATCGAGCGCCGCTAGTCAGCGACCAGTGTGTCGGTGTCTGCTCAACTCGCGATTTTCGGTCCTTTCTCCAGTGCAACAGCCGGCTGCATACGCCCTACTACCCGGGAGATGACGCCATGAGCACGACGTATCACATCACGGATATCCGCAACGTCGCCCTCGCTGGACATGGGGCGTCGGGCAAGACCCGCTTGCCGACGCCCTGCTCTTCGCCGCCGGTGCGACCAGCCGCAAGGGATCGGTGGACGACGGCACCAGCATCCTGGACGTCGACGAGGAAGAGAAGCGCCGGCATTTCACAATCGACTGCCACCTCGGCCATCTCGCCTGGGAGGGGCGGCAGGTCCACCTGATCGACACGCCCGGCTATCCCGACTTCATCGGCAACGCACTCAGTGCCCTGGCGGCCGTCGAGAACGTCGTCCTGGCGGTCTCGGGCCCGTCCGGGCATCGAGGTCGAATACCCGCCGCCTCTTCCAGGAGGCCGGCCGGCTGGGCCTGGGCCGGTTCGTCGTCGTCACCAAGATGGACGCCGAGAACGTGGACTACCGCTCGGACCTCGAGGCGATCCGCGAGTCGTTCGGCACCCAGTGCGTGCCCTTCAACGTGCCGATCGGCCAGGGCACGTCGTTCTCGGGGATCATCGACGTCATCCAGTCGCACGACGAGGATCCGGCCGACTGCCCCGCTGCCGCCGACCGAGGCCTATCGCATGGTCGTCGAGCAGATCGTCGAGCTCGACGAGGACCTGATGATGCGGTATCTCGAGGGCGAGACCATCGAGCCCGACGAGCTGCGCAAGGTCGCGCACGACGCGATCGCCCAGGGCAAGCTCGTCCCCGTGCTCTGCGTCTGCACCCGCAAGGACCTCGGCGTCCGCGAGCTGCTCGAGCTGATCTCGTGCTGCGGGCTCAGCCCCGACGACATCCACCGCTTCGGCACCCGCTCGGCCGACGGCGATGGCCCCGAGGAGGAGATCCAGCCCGCCGAGGACGGCACGCTCGTCGCCCAGGTCTTCAAGACGGTCAACGACCAGTTCATGGGCAAGCTGAGCTATCTGCGCATCCTGAGCGGCCACATCGCACCCGACACGACGCTGGTGAACCTGCGCAGCGGCAAGACGGCCAAGGCCGGGCACATCTACATCCTCCAGGGCAAGCAGCAGGAGGAAGTGCCGGAGGCGATCGCCGGCGACATCGTCGCCATCGCCAAGTTCGACGACCTGCACGTCTCCGACACGGTGAGCAACGTCGGCGGCAACACCACGGTCCCGCAGCTCCGCGTCCGGCCGATCAAGTTCCCGATCCCGATGGTCCCCCGCGCCGTCGAGCCCAAGGCCCGCGACGACGAGGCCAAGATCTCGGTCGGGCTCTCCAAGATCGCCGACGAGGACCCGACGTTCTCGATCCGCCGCGATGCCCAGACCCACGAGCTGGTGATCTCGGGCATGAGCGACCTGCATCTGGATATCGTCCAGCAGCGGCTCAAGAACCGCTACAAGCTCGAGATGAACACGCACGTGCCGCAGGTCCCGTACCTCGAGACGATCCTGGGCGAGGCCGAGGCCAACCACCGGCACAAGAAGCAGACCGGCGGCCGCGGCCAGTTCGGCGAGGTCCACCTGCGCGTCCGGCCCCGCCAGCGCGGCGAGGGCTTCAACTTCGTCGACGCGGTCAAGGGCGGCACGATCCCCAATCAGTTCATCCCGGCCGTCGAGAAGGGCGTCCGCGAGCAGATGGAGAAGGGCGTCGTCTCGGGCAACCAGGTCGTCGACGTCGAGGTCGAGGTGTTCTTCGGCAAGGACCACCCGGTCGACAGCTCGGAGCAGGCGTTCAAGACGGCGGCGGCCACGGCCTTCCGCAAGGCGTTCGAGGCGGCCCGGCCCGCGCTGCTCGAGCCGATCGTCACCATCGAGATCACCGTCCCGGCCGAGAAGTTCGGCGACATCTCGGCCGACCTCTCGACCCGCCGCGGCCACATCACCGGCATGGACTCGCTGACGGGCAACGTCCAGGTCATCCGCGCCGAGATCCCGCTGGCCGAGGTGCTGACCTACGCCTCGCAGCTCAAGAGCATGACCGGCGGCCAGGGCTCGTTCACCATGGACTTCAAGTCGCACGAGCCCGTCCCGCCCAACGTGCAGCAGCAGATCGTCGAGCGGTACAAGAAGTCGCGGGCGGGCATCGAGGAGGAGTGAGCCGTCGGCTGCTCCCGAGCCGCGTCGTTTCAAGCCGTCCCCTCCACCCGTCATCAGCGGGGTGAAGGCGACCGAACGGCGGTCGAGGGGCCTCTCCGGAGCAATCCGGCGAGCCCTCTCGACCGGGTTTTCGGGGGAGATCCATACTCCGGCATCCGGCCGAGGCAGCGGTCGAAGGTGCGGATGGTGACGGCTAGCAGCACGAGCGTCGCAATTGTTGCGATGCCGAGCCAGGTCGCAAGTGCGCCGACCCCCTGACGGAAGAACAGGGTCGGCTCGCTCAGCTCATTGACCAGCCAGATAGTTGCATAGATGGGGCTCAGGAGCGAAGGGCCCAATCGGGGGTCGTAGGGCTCATCCTCGATGGGTGGCTGCGCGATCCTCCGCCAGAGGATTTGCCCGGATGCCGTCTGGACCCGGTAGACACTCGGCCGGGGTGGAGGGGCCTGGGGTGGGTTCAGGGCCGTCTGCGCCGCGATCGGCCAGGCGGCGGCGATCAGGACGAACAGGGTCACGCTCAGGCCGATCGCCACAGATTGGCGGCGAATCCAGGTCGCCAGGGCCAGCCCGACGCTGATGATGAACGCCCCGTGGACGACGATCGTGGCGAAAATCAGGACGCAAGCGTAGATCCGCTCGCCGGAAGGGAGCGGGACGCGATAGCGGCCACTCTTCATCAGCAGAGGCTCGCTCGTCGCCATGGCCAGGCAAAGCAGCGCGGGCCCCGTCGCCAGCCACGGGACGACCCGAAACACCGAGAACCACTTGGCGACCACGATCCGACGGGTGGAGATCGGCGTCGCCAGCAGGACGTCGAGGCTGCCTCGCTGCCTCTCCTCGGACAGTGACATCGGCGCGGTGGCTGCCAGGATGAACATCCCGAAGCCGAACGGGACGATATAGGAGTACACCCCGCCGAATTCGGTGAACGAATGGTCGATCCATTCGGTGCCGATGAACCGGATGACGAGCCCCTTGAAGATGCAGGCCGCAATCGTCATGGCCGTGAGCAGGCCGAGCATCAGCGAGACGCGGGGCGTCCGCGTCCGGTGCCACTCGCGCCAGAGGACCGGGTTGCGTTCGAGCGACGGCCCCGGTAGCCAGCGGAGCAGGCGGGCGACGAGCGTCATCCGAGTCTCGTCTCTCGCCGCCCGCCGGGGCGCCGCGGCCTGGCGGCGGGAGCTGCCGCGGACCGCCGACGGTCGGAGTCGCCAGACCGTCAGGCGCCGAAGAGCGCCGAAAGTCCCCAGGCCGCCGTGAAGAAGCCCATCGCCTCGATCGGCCCGATCGCGCCCGGATCCTTGTACCGGGCAAACGTCACGTAGATCGGGCTGAGCAGCCGCATCCACTCCGGCGGCGGGTTGATGTAGCTCTGGCGGGCCATCCCCTGCGCGAACGGATAGATCACCACCAGACTGGCCCAGAGCGAATACATCGCCAGCACGACCTCGTGTGGCTTGCGTGCCCACGCGGAGAGCGCCATCGCCAGCGAGCAACCGAAGACCGCGACCGTCGCGACGACCACGAACGACGCGAGCAGCCCGGCCAGATCGATCCCGCCGAGCAGCGTGCTCAGCGCCAGGACCGGCAGCGAACAGACCATCAGCGCCAGCACCGGGATCGTCCGCGACGCGAGCTTGCCCAGCACAATCTCGCGGTCCGAGAGGTCGGTCACCAGCATGTGGTCAAGCGTCCCGCGCGAGCGGTCCACGCAGATCGCACCGGCCATCGCCGCCGGCGCCGCCAGCATCACCAGCGCCAGCTCGACCCCCATGATGGCGTAGAAGTAGCTCGACCCGAGGGCCGAGTACTCCGAAGGCGACTGGATGCGCAGCTCCTGGAAGAGCGAATGCTGCGACGACGCGATCCCGGTCATCGCCGCCAGCAGGCATCCCACGCCCAGGACGCGCAGGCCGTACGTCTGCCACCTCCGCGCGGCCGTCAATTGCTCGTAGGCGAAGACCGGCCCGGTCCCGAGTCGCATTCGGTCGCCCTCTCACCCAGCCCGATCACTCACGAGGCGTCAGTCGGGATCATACGCCAGGTTGGGCGCCAGCCAGCGCTCGACCTCGGCGAGCGTCATCCGCTTCCGCGCCGCGTAGTTCTCGACCTGGTCCCGAGTGATCATGTCGACGGCGAAGTAGCGCGCCTGAGGATGTGAGAAGTAAAGCCCGCTGACCGACGCGCCGGGGTGCATGGCATAGGACTCGGTCAACGATGATCCCGGCGGCCTTTCGGCGTCGAGCAGCCGCCAGAGGTCGCGCTTCTCGGTGTGGTCGGGCGAGGTCGGATAGCCCGACGCCGGCCGGATGCCCCGGTACTTCTCCTCGATCAGGTCTTCGACGCTCAGGTTTCTCGCCGGCGCCGTAACCCCACTCGCAGCGGACGCGGCTGTGGAGCATCTCGGCCAGTCCCTCCGCCAGCCGGTCGGCCAGCGCCTTGCACATGATCGCGTTGTAATCGTCGTGGTCGCGCTCGAACTCTTCCACCAGGCGCTCGACCCCGTGTCCCGCCGTCACCGCGAACGCACCCAGGTAATCGGGGATGCCCGTGTCCCGCGGCGCGACGTAGTCGGCCAGCGAACGGAACGAGGTCTGGCCGTCGCGCTCCCACTGTTGCCGAGCGTCGGCAGGCGAATGCGCTCGGACGTCCGCGACTCATCCTCGTAGAGCACGATGTCGTCGCCGTCGCTGTTGGCCGGGAAGAAGCCATAGACGGCGTTGGCCGTCACGGCTCCGCTCGGCGACGATCCGGTCCAGGAGCTTCCTCGCGTCGTCGAACAGCTCGCCGGCGCGCGGGCCGCGCTCGGGGTCGTCGAAGATCCGCGGGTACTTCCCCTTCAGCTCCCACGCCTGGAAAAAGGGTGACCAGTCGATGTAAGGGCACGATCTGCTCGAGCGGGACCGAACGCAGGGTCCGGGTCCCCAGGAACGACGGGCACGGCCGGCGGCGGGATCCTGCCAGTCGATCGCCAATCGACGGCGAAAGGCCTCGGCGTAGGGCACCAGCTTCCGCTCCTGGCGACGGCGCCGAAGCTGGTGCGCTCGTGCTCCTGCTGCACCCGGTTCTGCCGGTCGAGCTCCGAACGGCTCTCGGCTCGGCTCAGACGCTCGACCACGCCGACGCTCTTGGAAGCGTCCTTCACGTGCAGGACGGGCCCGTGATACTGCGGCGCGATCTTCACGGCGGTGTGCTTGGCGCTGGTCGTGGCCCCGCCGATCAGGAGCGGCAGCTCGAAGCCGTTCCGCTCCATCTCGCGGGCGACGTGCACCATCTCGTCGAGCGACGGCGTGATCAGGCCCGACAGGCCGATCACGTCGACCTCGCGTTCGCGCGCCTCCTTCAGGATCGACTCGCACGGGACCATCACGCCCAGGTCGTGGATCTCATAGTCGTTGCAGGCCAGGACCACGCCCGACGATGTTCTTGCCGATATCGTGGACGTCGCCCTTGACCGTGGCCATCAGGACCCGTCCGCGTGACCGGCGTCCGGTGTCCTCGCCGGTCTCCTCGCCGGCGGCCCGGGCGGCCGCCGCTCGAGCCTTCTCGGCCTCCATGAAGGGCGTCAGGTAGGCCACCGCCTTCTTCATCACGCGGGCACTCTTGACGACCTGCGGCAGGAACATCTTGCCGGCGCCGAACAGGTCGCCGACGACGTTCATCCCGTCCATCAATGGCCCTTCGATGATGTGCAGGGGCCGCTCGTACTGCTGCCGGGCCTCCTCGGTGTCCTGCTCGATATAGTCGACCGTCCCGGTGATCAGCGCATGCTTGAGCCGCTCGGCCACCGGGGCCGACCGCCACGACAGGTCCTTTCCTTTCTCCTTCTTGTTCGACGACTTGACCGACTCGGCGAACTCGGTCAGCCGGTCGGCCGCGTCGGGACGGCGGTTGAGCAGGACGTCCTCGACGCGCTCGAGCAGGTCCTTGGGGATCTCCTCGTAGACCTCGAGCTGCCCGGCGTTGACGATCCCCATGTCCAGGCCGGCCTTGATGGCGTGGTACAGGAACGCGGCGTTCATCGCCTCGCGGACCACGTCATTGCCGCGGTAGGAGAACGAGACGTTGCTCACGCCGCCCGAGGTCTTGCAGTACGGCAGCCGCTTCTTCAGCTCGCGCACCGCCTCGATGAACTCGACCGCGTAATTGTTGTGCTCCTCGATGCCGGTCCCGACCGTCAGGATATTGACGTCGAAGATGATGTCTTCGGGCGCGAAGCCGGCCTTCTCGGTGAGCAGCTTGATAAGCCCGCTCGCAGATGGCGACCTTGTGGTCCTTGGTGACGGCCTGGCCCTCCTCGTCGAACGCCATCACGACCACCGCGGCGCCGTAGCGGCGGACCAGCCGGGCCTGGTGGAGGAACTCCTCCTCGCCCGCCTTCAGGCTGATCGAGTTGACGATCGACTTGCCCTGGACGCACTTCAGACCGGCCTCGATCACGCTCCACTTGGAGCTGTCGACCATGAGTCGGCACGCGGGCGATCGAGGGGTCGGCCGAGACCAGGTTGAGGAAGTCGGGTCATGGCCTTCTCGCCGTCGATCAGGCCCTCGTCCATGTTGACGTCGACGATATTGGCGCCGCCCTCGACCTGCTCGCGGGCCACGGCCAGCGCCGACTCGAAGTCGCCGGCCTTGATCAGCCGGGCGAACTTCTTCGAGCCGGTGATGTTGGTCCGCTCGCCGATCATGACGAAGTTCGTCTCGGGGCGGACGACCAGCGGCTCCATGCCGCTGTAGGTCGACCAGTGCGGCAGCTCGGGGACCCGGCGCGGCGGGACGCCCTCGACGGCCCGGCCGATCGCCTCGATCCAGTCGGGCCGGGTGCCGCAGCAGCCGCCGACGATGTTCAGCCAGCCGTTGCGCGCGAACTCGCCCAGCGACGGCCGCCGTGCGGTCCCGATCGCCCAGGAAGCCGCCGAACCCGTCGGGCATGCCCGCGTTGGGATAGCAACTGATCGCGCGTCCTGCAGATCGACGAGAGCGACTCGATCGGCCCGCGCATCAGCTCGACGCCGACCGCGCAGTTGATCCCGACGCACAGCGCGTCGAAGTGCGAGACCGAATGATAGAACGCCTCGATCGGCTGCATCGAGAGCGTCCGGCCGTTGTCGAAGATCGTCCCCGAGATCATCACGGGCCGCCGCGTGCCGGTCTCCTCGAAGACCTCGTCGATCGCGACCAGGCACGCCTTCATCACCAGCGTGTCGAACGATGTCTCGGGCAGCAGGATGTCGACGCCGGCCTCGATCAGGCGCGCGGATCTGCTGCTTGTAGGTCGCCACCATCTCGTCGAAGGTCACGTCGCGACGGCCCGGGTCCTCGACGTGGATGCCCATGGAGAGCTGCTTCTTGGTCGGCCCGATGCTGCCGGCGACGAAGCGGGGCTTGCCCGGGATCCTTGCGGGTGAACTCGTCGGCCACGCGCCGCGCCAGCTCGACGGCCGCCTTGTTCAGCTCGGCGACGTGGTCCTGGAGTCCGAACTCCTCGAGCGAGAGCGCGGTGCCGTTGAAGGTATCGGTCTCGATGATGTCGGCGCCGGCCTCGAGGTACGCGCGATGGATGTCCTCGATGATCTTCGGCTGCGAGAGGACCAGCGCCTCGGTGCAGTTCTTCAGGTCGAACGGGTGGCGCGCGAACCGGTCCCCCCGGAACGTCGGCCTCATCCAGCTCGTAGGAGTAGATCAGTGCCCCCATCGAGCCGTCGAGGAGCATGATCCGCTCGGAGAGGATCCCCTCCAGCCGCTCGCGGACGCCGCCATCTGCAGTTATCGCCATCGCTCACGTACCATCCGATGGAAAGTGCTCGGCCCGGCCGCGAGCCCGGATCGCCCGAGCGGAGAGAGCGCGCGTGCCGGGCCGGCCAGGAATGTCATAGGACCCAGGAAAGGTCAAATTGTTGTGCGTTTCGCCGGGGACTGTCAAGCGGCGTCGCGCGGTGGCCGGATCGCCGTCGAGCCGCGGCGATCGCTGGTACAATCAACAAGGAGGAAGGGACCACCGGCCCTGGCAATGCGGGCCGACGTACCCGCCGGTGGGGTCTCCAGCCGTGGAACGAGATCCATGGCCGGGCACCTACGACCGGGACCTCGACGTCCCGAGCCGCGCCGACGCCCGCCGGCCGAACCGATCGATCGCTATCGGCGTCTCGTGGTCAACCCGCTGCTGGCGGTCGTCGGCGGGCTTCGTCGGGGCGATCCTGATCCGCGGGCCTCGCTGCGGTCGAGGAGACCTGTCGGCAATTCCTGAGGGGGCCGTCGGCCTGCTGCGTCTCGTGCTCTTCACCCAGATCCACTGCCTCGATTGCGGCGCGACGACCGGCTGTTCGCTGCGAAGCACCGCCGCCACGCCTGCCCCGCGCCGTGGCCCGGTGGCATGCCGGCCGGCCGGGCCGCTGGCGATTGCCGTCGATCGCGTCGCAGATCCGCCTCTGGCTGTACATTCTCTTGCTCATCGAGCGGGATCTGCTGATCCTCTTCGGTTCTGCCGATGAGCCTGTGAGCCGTCCGTCCGCCGGGACCCGCGAACTCGCCCTCCTGCCGGAAGAACGCGCAACCCCCGCGGCGGGCCGATCTTTACAAGAGCCGGTCGGACGGAATGATAGAAGCTTTACTTCGGGCCCCGGGCCCCCGCGATCTGACGAGGGTCGAGGCCGTGCATGAAGAAGCGATCCGCAAGGCGGATGTCCTGATCGAGGCGTTGGGGTACATCCGGCAGTTTCACGGCAGGATTCACCGTGATCAAGCTGGGCGGGTCGGTGATGGAGGATCCCGAGACGCTCCGCGCCTTGCTCGTGGACGTCGTCTTCATGCAGACCGTCGGCATGCGGCCCGGTGATCGTCCACGGCGGCGGCAAGGCGATCACGGTCGCCATGGAGCAGGCCGGGCTGACCCCGCGGTTCGTCCAGGGCCGGCGCTACACCGACGAGGCGACGCTCGAGATCGTCGCCCGGGTGCTGGCCGAGGAGATCAACGCCGACATCGTCCGGCACATCAACAAGTTCGGCGGACGCGCCTCGGGCCTGCATCACAAGACCACGCTCCAGTGCCTCTACGGACGCCGGCTCACCCTGCCCGACGGCCACGGCGGCTCGATCGACCTGGGCCTGGTCGGCGAGGTGACCGAGGTCGAGACGCCGCCGATCGAGAACCATGCCTGGCCGGCGTCGTGCCGGTCCTCCCGTCGCTGGCCGAGGACGAGGAGAACGAGGGCCAGCTTGCTCAACGTCAACGCCGACACGGCCGCGGCGGCCGTCGCGCAGGCGCTCCAGGCCGAGAAGCTCGTCTTCCTGACCGACACGCCCGGCATCCTCATGAACAAGGATGAACCCGACAGCCTGATCCCGGGTCTGACACCCGAGGATTGCCGCGACCTGATCGAGCAGCGGCGTGATCGACCGGGGGATGATCCCCAAGGTCGAGGCCTGCCTCACCAGCCTCGAGGACGGGGTCCTGAAGACCCACATCATCGACGGCCGGCTGCCGCACGCCCTCCTCCTCGAGATCTTCACGCACAACGGGCATCGGCACCGAGATCGCCCGGCGCGAGACGCCCGCAGCCGCCGCCGCCCACGGCCGCCGCCCCGTGCTGGCGAACCCTGAGACCTGAGCGCATTCGCATCGCGTCACGATTCCGCATGGACCGCAGCCGCCAGTCCGACCGGCCTTCGAGGCCGCATCCGTCCCGATTCGCCGACACGCTCCGAGGACAGCAGGGAGACACTTCCGTTGACCCAGCTCGCCGGCCAGCTCCACCGAGGCGACGATCGCCCAGTTCGATCGCTACGTCGATCGCCAACTACAAGCGATTCCCCGTCTGCCTGGTCCGCGGCGAGGGCTCGTGGATCTGGGACGCCGAGGGCAACCGCTACCTCGACTTCTTCCCCGGCTGGGGCTGCAACCTGCTCGGCCACTGCCCGCCCCGGGTCGTCGAGGCGGTGCAGCGACCAGGTCGGCCGGCTGATCCACGTCCCCAACACCTGGTACATGGAGCCCCAGGGCGAGCTGGCCGAGGCCCTCTCGACGGCGCTCGTTCGGCGGCCAGTGCTTCTTCTGCAACAGCGGGGCCGAGGCCAACGAGGCCGCCATCAAGCTGGCCCGGGTCTTCGGCCACGACCGCGGCCGGTATCAAGATCGTCACGATGGAAGGCGGCTTCCACGGCCGCACCTACGCGGCGCTCACCGCGACCGCCCAGCCCAAGTACCACGCCGGCTTCGAGCCGATGGTGCCCGGCTTCGAGTACGTCCCCTATGACGACCTCGGCGCCGTCGCCGAGGTGCTCGACGACAAGACGGCCGCGATCCTGGTCGAGCCGATCCAGGGCGAGGGCGGCATCAACATCCCGTCGCCCGATTACCTCGCCGGCTCTGCGGCAGCTCTGCGACCGCCGCGGCGTGCTCCTGATCCTCGACGAGGTCCAGACCGGCATGGGCCGCACCGGCAAGTGGTTCGCCTACCAGCACGCGGGCGTCGCAGCCCGACATCCTCACCTGCGCCAAGGCCCTGGCCGGCGGCGTGGCGATGGGCGTGATGATCGCCCAGCCCGTGGTGGCCGCGGTGCTCAAGCCGGGGATGCACGCCTCGACCTTCGGCGGCAATCCGATCGCCTGCCGCGCGGCGCTGGCGACGATCGAGACCATCGAGCAGGACGGCCTCCTCGAGCGGGGCATCGCCATCGGCGAACGCTTCCGCCACGCATTTCGAAGCAGCTCCGGCAGCGAGCTGGCCGAGCTTGGTCCGCGACGATCCGCATCCTGGGCACCATGATCGGCCTGGACCTGACGATCGACGCGCATCGGAGATCGTCGGCCGAGTGCATGGAGCGTCGCCTGCTGATCAACGCCACCCACGGCCACGTCGTCCGACTGCTCCCCGCCCTGACCATCACGGACGAACAGATCGACGAGGGTTGCTCCATCCTGGCCGACGTGCTGCGTCGGTCCGTCGCCTGACTTCCGGATATCGTGCCATGCTCCGCCACTTCGTGGACCTGCTGGACCTGACGCCCGAGAATGCCCGGCTGCTGATCGATCGAGCGATCGAGCTCAAGCGCGCCGAGCGATCGCGGCAACCGTCCGCAATGGCTGTCCGGGCGCACGCTCGGCCTGATCTTCGAGAAGCCGTCGCTGCGGACGCCGGGTCAGCTTCGAGGCGGCGATCGCCCGCCTGGGCGGCAACGCGATCTTCCTCCGCGGCGAGGACGTCGGCCTCGGGACCCGCGAGAGCGTCGAGGACTTCGCCCGCGTCATCAGCCAGTACGTCGACGGACTCGCCGTGCGGACCTACTCGCACGCGACGATCGTCGAGCTGGCCCGCTCCGCCGCGATCCCGATCATCAATGCGCTCTCCGACGAGTCGCATCCCTGCCAGGCGCTGGCCGACTTCATGACGATCGAGGAGCTACGCGGCTCGGCCCGCGGCCAGCGAGCTGGTCTTCGTCGGCGACGGCAACAACGTGGCCCGGTCGCTGGCCGTCGCATCCGCGCTGCTCGGGGCCGATTTCGTCCTGTGCAGCCCGGACGGCTACGAGTTCCCGGCCGAGTTCCGCGACCGATTCGCCGCGCGGTTCCCGCGGTCTTGCCCTGCAAGCACGAGCCCGACCCGGCCGTCGCGGTCGCGGGCGCCGACGTCGTCTACACCGACGTCTGGGCCAGCATGGGCCAGGAGCACGAGGCCGTCCGGCGCGGAGGCCTTCACGCGCTACCAGGTCAACGAGGACCTGCTCGCCCACGGCCCGCGACGACGCGATCTTCCTGCACTGCCTGCCCGCCCACCGCGAGGAGGAGGTGACCTCGGCCGTCCTCGACGGCCCGCACAGCCAGGTCCTCCGCCAGGCCGCCAACCGGCTCCATTTCCAGATGGCGCTGCTGGTCTGGCTGCTGGGCGACGACGCCGGGCCTGATCCTCGAACGCACCAGACCCACGCGAGAGTCCCAGCACGATGACCCGACACGACGGCCGATCCCCCGACCAGCTCCGACCCGTCACCATCGAGCGCGGATTACGTCCAGAACAGCCCCGGCAGCGTGCTCTACCGCGCCGGCTCGACGCTCGTCCTGGCCACGGCGCAGGTCTCCGAGTCGGTGCCGCCGTTCCTCGAGGGCAAGGGGATCGGCTGGCTGACCGCCGAGTACGCGATGCTCCCCGGCAGCACGCCCACGCGGGCGCGTCGCGGCGGCGACGGCCGCGCCACCGAGATCCAGCGCCTGATCGGCCGGAGCCTGCGCGCGATCGTCGACCGCAAGGCGCTCGGGCCGTTCACCGTCCATGTCGACACCGACGTCCTCAACGCCGACGGCGGCACGCGGACCGCGGCGATCACCGCCGCGTTCGTCGCGGTCGCCGACGCGCTCCGCGCTCACCCGCGGCGACCAGGTCGCGCACCATCCTCCGCGACAGCATCGCCGCCGTCAGCGCGGGCCTGGTCGGCGGCGAGCCCGTGCTGGACCTGGACTACGTCGAGGACTCGTCGGCCGACGTCGACCTCAACGTCGTCCGGCTCGGCGGCGGCGGCCTCGTCGAGGTCCAGGGAACCGGCGAGGGCGGCACCTTCCGCCGCGACCAGCTCGATCAACTGCTCGACCTCGCCGAGTCCGGGATGGACGAGCTGACCCGGCTCCAGCGCGCCTGCCTGGGCGAGGACTGGCCGTTCGATCGCTGAGGACGAGACGGGTGAATAACTGGCGAATCGCGAGATTCCCTCGATTCGCTCTGGACGCCCCGGCTGGCCTTGCCTATGATCCGGCGCATTTTCTCTCCGGCCGACTCGCCCGTGACCCTTTCCTATCCGACACGGCGGGCTTGCGGAGTTCCATGGCAGGTACGGGGACCCTCGCAGGAAGCGGGGTCCCGGGCTCGAGGTTCCGCGCCGCCCTCCTGGGTCCGCGCCGAGCCTTCTAGAGAGGGATCTCCACCATGAAGAGGATTGTGGCCGCGATGGCCGTCTACGGCTGCCTGGCGGGCGGACCCGCCGGCGCCCAGGTCCCCGGATCGGGCAACACGGGCATGCCCCGGATGCCCGCGGTCCCGTCACCTTCGGCCGCGGCCGCAGCCGCGGCGGCGACCGCACCGGCGCGGCACCGGCGCAGGTCCCAGGTCCCGGGCCGGGCGGCCAGCGAGTCTATTCGGCCAATTCGGCCCTGCCCGGCCCGACCCCGGACGAGGAACTGAAGCCGGTCTCGATCCCCCTCCCGGACGACCCGCTCGAGCCCTATCTCCTCACCAAGGAGAACGGCCCATTCATGGTGCTCGCCAAGGTCTTCCGCGGCCCCGATTCCGAGCGGATGGCCCTGGCGCTCTGCAAGGAGCTGCGGCACGATTACCAGTTGCCGGCCTACATCCTTCGCTCCAAGGAATGGCCGATGAAGAGCAATATCCGCGGTGTGCCCGTCCAGGCACCGAGCATGACGACCCGCGCGGCGATCAAGCAGCCCGAGAAGATCCGGACGCTCGACGAGGCCGCCGTGCTCGTCGGCGACGAGAAGACGCTCCAGGCGACCGAGTTGCTGTTGCACAAGGTCAAGAAGATCCATCCCAAGTGCCTCGATGGCATGCCCAAGCTGTTCGCCTGGCGCGACGGTCTCTCGCACGCCCTCCGCACGACCAATCCCTATGTCCCCGCGCAGTGGCTCTATCCCCGCGCCCCCGATCGGCTGGTCGTCAGCATGAACAAGGGGCTGAGGAGCATCGCCCACTGTCCCGGCCAGTTCACGTTGCAGGTCGCCCAGTTCACCGGCCGGAGCGCCTACGACCTCAACGGCAACGGCAGCAGCCACAGCCTGGTCGGCGGCATGCTCGACCCCGGCAGCAGCCCGCTCCGGACCGCCCACGACGACGCCGAGCGGTTGGCCGACAAGCTCGCCCGCACGCCCGACTTCCGCAAGCTCGGCATGCCGGTCTACGTCTATCACGACCGCACCTCCAGCCGCGTCTTCGTGGGGGCGTTCAACTCGCCCAGGGATCCCAGTATCCCCGCCATGCACGACGAAATGGTCAAGGTCGCGGGCAAGTACAACACGAGCCTGCGCCGGCAGAGCGATCCCATGGTCGTGCCGGCGACCGTGTTGACGCCGGTGAAGGAGATCAAGGAAAACCTCCAGTAACGCGAGGGGACCGGCCCGATCCGCGGCTCGGTGGATCGGGCCTTCTCGTTGGCGGTACGATGCGGGACAATGACATGATGGACCGACCGGGCGGGCCGAGCCAAGAGGCCTGGCCGCCCGCCCGCGCCCGTCATTCGAGCCGCGCCAAAGCCGCGAGACGACCATGCCGACGACCACGCCGCCAGTCCCAATCACGCTGGTCCTGGGCAGCCGCAACCCCAAGAAGTGCCGCGAGATGGCCGAGCTGATCGCGCCGCCGTGGGAGCCGAACCCGCGGCTCGATCGGCTGCGAATCCGCTCGGTCGTCGAGTTTCCCGACGCGCCCGAGGTCGTCGAGGACGCCGATACCTTCGCGGGCAACGCCCGCAAGAAGGCCGCCGAGGTCGCCGTCGCGCTCGGCGCGTGGGTGATCGCCGACGACTCGGGCCTGGCGGTCGACGCACTCGACGGCGCCCCGGGCGTCCTGTCGGCCCGCTACGCCGGCGAGCCCTGCGACGACAATGCGAATAACCGCAAGCTGCTCGAAGCGATCGCCGAGGTCGCCGACGCGCGCCGGGGAGCGGCCTTCCACTGCGCGCTCGCGCTCTCCGATCCGTCGGGCGCGATCCGGCTCGAGACCAAGGGCACCTGCCGCGGCCGCCTGACCCGCGAGCCGCACGGCCCGGGCGGTTTCGGCTATGACCCGCTCTTCCTGATCCCCGAGTACCACCGCACCTTCGGCGAGCTGAGCCCGCTGGTCAAGCACCAGCTCAGCCACCGCGCCCGGGCCTTCGCCAGCCTCAGGCAAGGACTCGACCGGATGCTCGCCCTCGGTGAGCTGGACGCGCCCGGCCTGTAAGCCCAAGAGGTTTCGAGGATCTCTCAGTCAGGGTTGCAACAAGCGGAGCAGAACAGGAAGACAACCAACACAGCAGCTAATTTGCATCCAGTGGACGACGGGGCACGCCGGGCGCTGGAGTCGGGCGCCAACAACCTGCTGGCCAACGGGGTCGTCGAAATCGTCGGCCAGTTCGATTCGACACGCGAGAGGCAAGATCGAATGACTCGCGGGGTCTTCGCCCCGCCCCGGACGGCCAGGATCATGGCCACGTACCGCGCGATGTACGGCCTCTCTCCTCGTCCGAGTTCGCCCATAAGTGCTTCATACATTTATGGAAGGACTGCTCTGGGCGGACCGAGAGAATGCCTTGTGGTCCTGCCGCGTCCTCTCGGCGTAGCGGACTGCCGAGGCGATCACGGCATCGAGCCCGGGGCCAGTGGTCCAGCGGGTCAGCTCGCCGCTTCGATCGCCGTCTCCCAGTCGAGAACCGCGGACATGGGCCGATCCGACGAGCCGCCCCGCGATCGCCACGGCGCGGCGAAACCGCTTCGGATGCCGTCGAAGCAGGTCCAGGCCGGTGCGATTCTCTTCGGGGATCAGTTCGCGCATCCGGTATTCCCGGCCGAGCGACGTCGAGGACGTCCAGGCAAGCGGTCGGCTTCGCCTGTAGCTGGCGCTGCGCCGAGACCACCCGCCGGGCATCGGACACATCGCCGTCTCGTGTTCCCTCGTCGGTGCAGGCGAGGAGGGCGGGACCTTGTTCCTCCTTGATGTCGAGGATCCGACCGCCATCGGATGGCTCCGCTCCCTGGACCAGCACGGCGTAGCGTTCCAGCCCCAGGCTGCCCGTGCCGGCGACGCGAAAGGCGACATCCAGGACCTTGAAGCCACGCCGCTCGACCGCCTCGCGGATCCGCTCCCGCTCCTTCCGGCCGACGGCGAGGAACCGTTCGGATCGGCGCTTGATTCGCCGGGTTCCGTCGGGCTGCTGCTCCGTGAAGTGATCGAGGAATCGGACCTGGGTCGCCCGGACCGGCCTCTGCAACAGGCCCCAGACGGGACCTCGAGCCGTCCCGGCGGTCAGCGCCGGAATCCGCCAGGTCCTGGCCGATCGGATGACCGTCGCGCGGTAGCGGTCGAGGAAGGTCAGCAAGGAGCGCATGGCCTGGGCCGGGGTGTGTTCCCAGAGTTGCGCGGCGAGCAGGACGCTCGCCACGCATCGGACCAGATCGAGGCTGCACGGGCCGACGAGGGCCTCGTCGAAGTCGTTGATGTCGTAGAGGAAATCGCCGTCGTCGGTCCGGTAGGCGCCGAAGTTCTCAAGATGGAGGTCGCCGCAGATGAGGATCGAAGGCCCCACGTCGGGCGGCTTCAGGCGAGGCCAATCGGAAGCGAAGAGGTGGTCTGTGCCCCGGAAGAATGCGAGAGGATCCTTCGACATCCGCTGGAACTTGAGCCGGACCAGCTTCGGATCGCGCCCGCGGTTGAACGCGACGACCTCGTCGACGACCGATGCTCGGGCGGAAAGGGCTTTCATGGCTCTGGCATCCTCAATGGGAACGGCGGGCCGTCGACAACGCGACCGCGCCCCCGACGGCCTTCCGGACGAGATGGAGCGACGGCGAACCCGGTCGATTCTATCGCACGGTCGCGCGAAATGATGCCTCGTCCGCGGCCCGCGCGGCGGTCTGACCGAGGCGGCTTGCGGCCCCGGGAGTAATGATTGCGCCCTCGCCTTTGCGCTGGCGCACTGCCCGCGCACGGCGCCGACCCGTGAGGAGAAGCCCGCACGGTTCCATCCCAGGGGGCTCATTCGACGCGACCTCCGCGGTTATCTCGAATAGGATGAGATCACGCGCCAGGGAGTCGGGCCTGATCCGCCGCCCGACTCCAAACCCATACGGAGTGGTTCGGCCGGGAAATACGCGGATTGCACGAGACGAACCCGCGCCGGCCACCGCATGGAGGGGACCTCGAGCGACTCCCGACCCGGTCCGCCTCCGATGGCCCGACCTCACCGCGCCATCGTCGCCTCCAGTTCCTCGCGGACGGACGACAGCTCGTGGAGCTCGTCGGCGGAAAAGCCCTTCTGGTCGCGGCTCCATCGAAGGGCCCAGCTCCGGTACTCCTGGGCGCGGTCGGACTCCCCGAGGCGGTGGTAGGCCATCGCCAGGAAGCAAAGGTCCCAGGCGAGGTCGCGGTCCCCTTGCCGGTCGAGATCGGCACGCAAGACTTCCACCGCCTCGCGATACCGGCCCAGGCGATAATAGGCCACGCCGAGCGTATTGCGGAACATCGGGTCGTCCGGCGCGAGCCGCGTGGCCTTCCGGGCCAGGACCAGCGCCTGGTCGGGGTCACGCAATGGCTGGGGAGCGATCAGGTAGGCCCAGGCCAGCGCGTTGCACTCGTCCGCGCCGTCCGGCTTCTCCTCATGCCACTTCCGAGACCGGGCGATCCTGTCGCGGGCACGCTCCTCCACGGCGCCGGCCAGCGACACCACTTCAGCCCGGATCACCATCGTCCGGCCGGGCGCCACGGACGGGAGCGACGCGACCAGCTCGTCCCGCAGGCCGAGGGCGACGAGGTCCCGGCCGATCCTGCGGAGGTCCCACACGTGGATCGCTTTGGAGTACCCCGCGATCACGATCAGCTTCGACCCGTCGGCCGTGAAGCCCAGCCATCGCGCCCGGTCGGCGTCCGGGTCCTGCAGCCGGGCCAGCGTCCGGCCGGATGCGGCGTCGATGAGATGGACGACCGCCGGCGCGATCTCCATCGCGACCAATCTCCCGTCCGGCGAGAAGGCGACCCAGCCCGGATAGGACGGGATCTGCCAGTGCAGCTCCCGGACGGCCTGCCACGACGGGACCTCGCGGAACTGGTATCGGCCGCTCAGGCTGGTGATCATCGTGCGCCCGTCGGGCGCGAAGAAGGCGAGGTTCTGGGGGCCCGTCGCCAGCTCGGCGACAGGTGCTCCGGTCCGGGCGTCCCAGAGCTTGACGCTCGTCGCGTGCCAACCGGTCGTCACCACCCACCGCCCATCCGGGCTGACCCGGCCGGAACTCGCCGACGGGTGCGGGAGCGTGTGCCGGACTGATTCGTCCTCGAGGTCGAGCACGAGGACCGCTGCGGATCCTTCGCACGCCACAACGGCGATCCGGCCATCGGGCCCGATCGCGGCCGTCGTCGGCTCCATCGGCAGTCGGACCCTCCGAGGCCTCCCGATCCGGAGCCGGCCCGGCGCCCGCCTCCTCGACGATCGGCCAGCGATGAAGTCCGCCCGGGCCGCACGAGAGCAGCTCACGACCCCGCTTCCCGTCGACGAAGCTCGTCGTCTGGCACCTGCCGATCGGCAAGAAGGCCAGCTCCCGCCCGGTGTCCAGCTCCCAGAGCCGCACGCCGTCCTCCATGCCGACGGCCAGCAGGTCGTCCGGCCTGATGTCGGCCTGGTAGTATTCGCTCTGCCCCGACCCAAGTCCGGCGACGAGCGTCCGATACTCCCTCCCCGGCTCGACCTGGAGCACACGCGTCTCCCCGCCGACCTTGACCACGCCGCAAGCCCGCCCGTCCCGCCCGAAGTGGGGATCGCCGACGAGGCTTTGCCAGTGGACGACCGACCGGCCCGTCCCTGCGTCCCAGAGGCGGGACGTCCCGTCCCACGAGCAGGTCAGGACGAGGTCGCCGTCCGGATGGAACCTCAGAATATTGACCTGCTGCGCGTGCCCCTGGAGCCGGACGACCTCTCGCCGATCGGCGATGTCCCAGATTTCCACGCTCGCCCCGAGCACCACGCCGATGCCGAGCCGGCCCCCGTCCGGGCTCCACCCCAGCGCCGCGACCGGCCCCGGCTCGCCCGGCCGGAGAATCGCCACCTTCCGGGGCGAGTCAACGTCCCAGATCTCCACCCCGACGTCGCGGGTTTCGTCGGCGACCGCCAGTTGCTTCCCGTCCGGCCGCATCGCCAGCGGCATCGGCTGGAACTCGACCGAGAAACGTGCGACCTCACGACCCAACGTCACATCCGCCACGACCACCGTCCGGTCCGCCAGGCCCACCGCGAGCCGGCGAGAGTCGGCGGCGAACTCGGCCTGGAGCACCGGCCCCGCCACCTTCCAGACCAACCCGCCCCCCTCCGCCTCGCGGACCTGCAGGCCGTCGGGCAGTACGATGGCCAGCCATCGGCCATCCGCGCTGAGCCGCAAATCCCGCGGCACGTCGCCGACGTCGGCCATCCGCGCGACCGGCGTCACCTGCCCGATCGTCTGCACCGAGACCACGCCTTGCCCATCGAACGACGCATACCGGCGGAACATCCCGTCGAAGACCGGCGGGCTCGCGCCGGTCGGGACGTCGATCGCGACCTTCCCCGGCCGGAGGTCGGCCAGGGCCACGCAGGCGATCGCCTCGTCACGCAGCTCGTCGAACCCCGAAAGCGGCGCATCCACCGCCCGCGCGATCGGGATGGCCTGCCGCAGCGACTCCAGCCCGTCGAGCCGACGGCCAGGTCGCCGGCCGAACCGGCCCGCCTGGGCACGCGCCAGGTACGACCGCCAGAGCTTGTCCTGAGCATCGCGCCGTGCGGCCTGCTCGTCCCGCCTTGCCTCGCCGGTCCGCCGCAGCTCGTCGTCCAGTCGGGCCGTCCACACCGCCCAGACGACGACCAGCGCCGCCATCAGCGACGCGGCCACCGCGACCAGCGAGGCCAGGACCGGATTGCGGCGACAGAACCGCCAGGCATGCTCCCAGGCCGGCGTCCGCCGCGCCCGGATCGGCCGGTCGGCCAGGAATCGCCGCAGGTCCTCGGCCAGCGCCGACGCGCCGGCATACCGGCGCCCGGCTCCTTCGCCATCGCCTTCAGGACGATCGTCTCCAGGTCGCGCGGGATCCGCGGGTCGACCCGCCGGGGCCGGGGCGGCTCGACGTGGAGGATCCGCTCCATCAGCCGGGCCCGGTCGTTCGAGACGAACGCCGGGCGCAGCGTCAGCATCTCGTAGAGCGTCAGGCCCAACCCGTAGACGTCGCTCCGGCGGTCGGTGCCGCCGCCGAAGCGCTCCGGGGCCATGTACCGCAGCGTCCCGACGATGTCCCCCTGGTGGGTCAGCTCGCCCGAGTCGTCCGCCTTGGCCAGCCCGAAGTCGGTGACCCAGGCCGTCCCCTGAGTGTCCAGGAGGAGATTCGCCGGCTTGATGTCGCGATGCAGGACGCCCTGGTGATGGGCGTAGTCCAGCGCCTCGGCGACCTGCAGGCCGATCCGCGCCACGCTCCGGAGGTACTGGATCTCGGGCTGGGCCGCCAGCTCCGACCCGCTCCCCGGCGCCGACGGCTCGACGACCGTCGGACTCGACCCGACCGCGTCCATTGCCGCCGCCTGGACGTCCGTCGCGACCGACTCGACGGCGCCGGCGCGGTCGCAGGCCCCCCGAGATCAGGTCGCGGGCCAGGCCCTGCCCCAGGCCCGACGGCCGCGTCGAGGTCCCCCCGATTCGGCCGGCAGCCCGCGAAGCCGGCGGACCTCCTGCAGCACGACCTCCAGGTTCTGCCCCTGGATGTACTGCATCGCGTAGTAATGGACGCCGTCCGACTCGCCCACGCCGAACACGGGCACGATGTTGGTATGGTGCAGCCGGGCGGCGGCCCGGGCCTCGCGGCGGAACCGCTCGAGCTGGCTCTCGCGCACCAGCCGGTGGAATGGCAGGACCTTCAGCGCGACGTGGCGGCCCAGCGACTCCTGCACCGCCTCGTAGACCACGCCCATCCCGCCCCTGGCGATCTCCCGGAGGATCCGATACTCGCCCAGGCGGTCGAGCGGCGGCCCCGGCCTTCGCTGGGCACCGGCCGCGGCGCCGGACCACTCCTCCGCCGAGCCCAGCCGCTCCATGGCCACCATCGCCGGGAAGATCCGCCGGATCCGCTCGGCGTGCTCGGGATACTTCCCGACGTACTCGCTCAGCGACGGCCGCTCGCCGCGACGGTAGCGATCGGCGAACTCCTGCGCCAGGTCGACCAGCGGATCGGCCTCGGAGTCCGTATGGCTCATGGCTTCGCTTCCCCGATCGACGAC
This sequence comes from uncultured Planctomycetota bacterium, assembly GCA_963771445.1. GTDB lineage: Bacteria > Planctomycetota > Planctomycetia > Isosphaerales > Isosphaeraceae > JAKAUH01. Next base: position 2,282,608 of record CAVYTQ010000014.1, read on the forward strand.
CACCCGGGCCGGCACCGTCGATCAGAATTCCAGGCCGCCCGGCATCTGCCGGAGGATCTCCCGCAACCGCTCCAGCGCCCGGAGGTATCGCTTGCCCGCCGCCGCCTCCTTGATCCCCAGCACTCGGGCCGCCTCGGCGTTGGTCAACTGCTCGATGTGCCGCAGGGCCAGCGCCTCGCGCTCGAGCGGGTCCATCGAGTTGAGCGCCTCCTGCAGCCGGATTCGCGCCTCGGCCCGGATCGTGGCCTCGCTCGGGCGCGTCTCATGACCCAGCAGTTGCGCGGCGATGGCCGCCGAGGTCGCGCCGGGAAGCCCGCCCCGATAGAGCGCGATCTCACGCCGGGCGTCGCGCATGGGGGTTCCCAGATGGTGACGATGCACCTCCAGGAGCTTGTGGGCCGCAATGCCCCTCAGCCAGAGGAACAGCGGCATGGCGGGCTCCCGCAGGTAGTCGCCCATGTGCCGCGACGCCTCCAGGTGGATCTCCTGGAGGACGTCGGCCGCGTCGACCCGCCCGCGCAGTTGGGGATCCAGCCGGAATGCCACCATCCGGCGGAGCCTCCCCTCGTGCCGCGTCAGCAGCGCCCCCCAGCTCGAGCCGTCGCCGGCGGCCGCGCGACCGAGGAGACGGATCGTCGCGCTCGAATCCCCGGTTTGAGCAGGTGTCATGAAAATAGACTACTCCCCCCGACCGACGCGCGAAAGCGATTTCTGGGTTTCCTGCCTCGGATACGCCGACTTGCTCAATGGGTGACACATCCGAACCGGCGACGACCGGCGCCACCCCCTGATGCTCCGGCCGTTGCCGCCCAGCCGGGCAGGAACCGCTCAAAGAGGCGTCCACATGTCACGACTCATCCGTGAAACTAGGATAGTTGTAGGGCGTGGTGGGGCTTCCGACCGTGAGATGCCCGACGTGCGAGTATAATCGTCGGGGTCGAGGCACGAACTGGCTGCTGACCCCCCGGGATCTCAGGGAGGCTCGAGGCAATGAGCGACGTCACCCACATCCTCTCCGCCATCGAGCAGGGTGACCCGACAGCCGCCGCACAGCTCCTGCCGCTGGTCTACGAAGAGTTGCGTCAGCTCGCGGCACAGAAGCTCGCGCGGGAGCGGGCCGGCCAGACGCTCCAGGCCACCGCTCTCGTCCACGAGGCCTACATGCGGCTCGTGGGTGCCCAGGACCCGGGCTGGAACGGTCGGGCGCACTTCCTCGCCGCCGCGGCCGAGGCGATGCGCCGGGTCCTGATCAACCGGGCGAGGGATCGGGGGCGGCTGAAGCGGGGCGGCAGTCGGGGCCGGGTTCGACCTCGCGGACCTCTGCGACCCGTTCGAGGCTCCCGACGAGGGCCTGCTCGACCTGGACGAGGCGCTCGCTCGACTGGCCGCAACCTACCCCCGCCCCGCCGAACTGGTAAAACTACGATTCTTCGCCGGGCTTAGCCTGGGCGAGGCGGCGGAGACACTCGGCGTCTCCACTCGGACCGCCGACCGCGAATGGGTATTCGCAAAGGCCTGGCTTCGCGAGGCGCTCGGCCCGATGTAGCTCGCGGAAGCGAAATCGAAGAATCGCGGCGTACCCTCGCCCCAGATGGGGCACATAAGGCAGGGAACGCCACACCCAGGCCAGGACGGGAGCCGACGTGAACGACGCCGAACGACACCTCTTGACCATTTTCTCAACCGCGCTGGAGCACGAGCAGGACGGGGCTCGGGCCGAGTACCTCGACGAAGCATGCGTCGGGGCCCCCGAACTCCGGGACCGTGTCGAGGCCCTGTTGCGGGCCCACGTCCAGCGCGGACCGTTCCTCGTGCCCGACGAGGCGGTGGCGAGGGCCGACACGTTCGGACGCTCGTCCACCTCCCCGGCCGAGCCAACCCGCTCGTACGACGCCCCATCCGACGGCCTCGGCGCGATGATCGGCCCGTACAAGCTCCTCCAGGTCATCGGCGAGGGTGGCATGGGCACCGTCTACATGGCCGAGCAGAAGGCCCCCGTGAGGAGGGTCGTCGCCCTGAAGGTCATCAAGCCCGGCATGGACACTGCCCAGGTCGTGGCCCGGTTCGAGGCCGAGCGCCAGGCCCTGGCGATGATGGACCACCCTTCCATCGCCAAGGTGCTCGACGCCGGAGCCACCCAGACCGGCCGGCCCTACTTCGTCATGGAGCTGGTCAAGGGCGTCCCCATCACCGAGTACTGCGACACCGTCCACCTCACGCCCAAGGAACGCCTCGAACTCTTCATCCCGGTCTGCGCGGCGGTCCAGCACGCGCACCAGAAGGGGATCATCCACCGCGACCTCAAGCCCTCGAATGTGCTGGTGGCGATGCAGGACGGCATGCCGGTTCCGAAGGTGATCGACTTCGGAATCGCCAAGGCGACCAACCAGAAGTTGACGGAGCGTTCGCTGTTCACGCAGCACGGCGCGATCGTGGGGACTCTCGAGTACATGAGCCCCGAGCAGGCCGAGATGTCGGCGATGGACGTCGACACGCGGACGGACGTGTACGCGCTGGGGGTGATGCTCTACGAGCTGCTGACCGGCTCCACGCCCCTGGAGCGCGCCCGGCTGCGGGGTTCGGGCTACGCGGAGATCCTCAAGCGGATCAAGGAGGAAGAGCCGCCGAAGCCGAGCACCCGGCTGAGCGAGTCGCGCGAGTCCCTTCCGTCGGTCGCGGCGCAGCGGAGGACGGAACCCGCCCGGCTGACAAAGCTCGTCCGCGGCGACCTCGACTGGATCGTGATGAAGGCGATCGAGAAGGACCGAGTGCGGCGTTACGAGACGGCCAACGGCCTGGCACGGGACATCCAGCGCCATCTCGATGGCGACGGCGTGGAGGCGTGCCCGCCGTCGGCGCGATACAAGCTGTCGAAGTTCGCCCGCAAGCACTGGGCCCCCCTGGTGACGGCCGGGGCGTTCGCGTTCCTGCTGGTGGCCGCGACGGCGATCAGCATCGGGCTGGCCTTGTGGGCGGATCGCCAGCGGGTCCGGGCGATGCACGCCGAAGACGAGGCGAAGGTCCAGAAAGGCCGCGCAGGACCGCGAGCGGATGGCGATCGACGCCGTAAGGCGGTTCCGAGATGCCGTCGCCAACGAGCCCGAGTTGAGAAACGCGCCGGCGCTGGAAGGATTGCGCAAGCGGCTCTTGAAGGAGCCCCTGAGCTTCTTCCGGACCCTGCACGACCGACTCCAGGCCGACCGCGACACTCGGCCGGAATCCCTGGAGCGCATGGCCCAGGCCAGCCTCGAACTGGGCGGGATGACCGACGAGATCGGCGACAAGGAAGACGCTCTCGCCGCGTACCGGGAGGCCCTGGCGATCCGGAAGAGGCTGGCCGATGCTGACCCGACCGTCACCGCGTATCGCGCCGAGCTCCCGCGTCTCTACAACAGGGTTGGCCGCGCGCTGGATGAGACCGGGAAACCCGCCGAGGCCATCAGGGCCTACGAAACGGCCCTGTCCATCCTGGACGAGCTGGCCGACGCCGACCCCTCGGTCATCGTGTACCAGTCCCAACGGGCGGCGAACTACAGTAACCTCGCCGTCGTCCTCGGAATGAACGGTAAGCGGGTCGAGGCGCTGAAGGCCAACAGGTCGGCGCTCGCGATCCGCACGAAGCTCGCCGCCGACCATCCCGGCGTCACGCAGTTTCAGCACGAGCTGGCGAGCAGCCACAACAATATCGGCGTCACGCTCGCGAAGGATGGAGATCCGATCCTGGCGTTGCAGTCCTACAAGGCGGCCTTGCTCGTCTTCGAGAAGCTGGTCAAATCGGACCCTTCGTCCACCCGGTTCCGTTCCGACCTCGCACGCGCCCACGGAAACATCGGCGCCATCCAGTCCGGTTTGATGCGACTCGATGAGGCCCGGGCGTCGATCGAGTCGGCGACCAAGATTCGCCGGGAGCTGGTCGCCGGCAGCCCCACCGCCACGCAGTTTAACGACGAGTTGGCGGACAGCTTATTTGAATTTAGCAAACTTCTGATAGCTACCCGAAAGCCCATCGAGGCGATGAAGGCGAGCGAGGCGGCTCGCGCGATCTTCCGGAAGCTGGCCGATGCCAATCCCCCCTCCGTCGGGTTCCGCTTCGGCCTCGCGGGCTGCGACAACGTGACCGGCAACGCCCTGCGCATCGCGGGCAAGCCGGACGAGGCGATGAAGTCTTACGAGGCGGCCCTGTTCACCTACCAGGATCTGGCTGCCGCCAATCCCTCCATCACCAGCATCGAGGGCGCCCGAGCGGCGACCTACTTCAACATCGGTCATCTGCTGACGGAAACGAACCACCCGACCGATTCGCTCAAAGCGTACAGGTCCGCACTCGCCATCCAGAAGAAACTGGCTTCCACCGACCCCACCAACATCGAATTTCGGAGGGAAGTGGCGAGTATCGAGGGCAACATCGGCCAATTGCTGTGCAATAGCGGGCAAATGGACGAAGCGCTCAAGCTGTTCCGGTCGGCATTGTCGACTCAGCAGAAGCTGGCGATCGACCACCCCGAGGTACTCGATCACCGACGATTCCTGGCGAATACCTATGACGGCATTTCCACGGTGATGGCCGCGAAAGGGAAGCTGGTCGAAGCCCAGGAGGCCCAGGAGGCGGCGCTGGCAATCCGTCGGAAGCTCGCCCTCGAACATCCCCAATCGCCCGAAATCCTGAGCGAGCTCGCCAACAGCTTGAACAATCTGGCGGCCAACTACTCCGATTCGAAGCAGCTTCGCGAGGCCAGGGAGAGCTTGCGCCAGGCCATCGCATCGCAACGGAAGGCCATGGAGCTCGATCCCGCCAGCCCGAACTTTCGTCAATTCTTGATCGACGAGTTGAATGACCTGATCAAGTTGTCCCGAGCACTGGGCGACCCCCAGGAAGCGGCCGAAGCCAGTCGAGAGTTGCGGATCGTCCGCGATTCAGCGCCTGCCATGGTGGCCCTCGACGAGAGACTCGCTGCAATTATCAAAGGGGATCAACAGCCCAGGGACGAGGCAGATCGACTCCGACTTGCGCAACGGGCCTCCGACAAGGCGCTCCACGCGACGGCCGCCAGGCTCTGGGGCGAGGTGCTCGCGGCCGTACCCAGAATCGGAGACGACCGCCGGGCCCAGCACCGCTACAACGCCGCCTGCTCCGCCGCCCTCGCGGCGAGCGGTCACGGTAAGGAGGAACCCGCGCCGGATGGGGCAGCCAGGGCCAGGCTTCGCGGGCAGACCGTCGATTGGCTCAACGCCGAATTGTCGGCGTGGGAACGGGTCGCGATGGCCGGGGGCCCCGACGCCAAGGAACTGGTCGCCAGAACGCTGACACACTGGAAGGTCGACGCCGACCTCTCCGGCATTCGCGAAACCCAGGAGCTGGCCAAGCTCCCGAGCGGGGAACGCGCCGCACTCGGGCAGCTCTGGAGCCACGTCGATCGGCTCCTGGGCGAGGTGAAGGGCCGCAAGTAGCTCGTCGCCTCGGACGTTCGAGGCTGCGACTTCGGGCAGGGCCGCCGTCCGCGAGAGGGCGGCGTTGTTCGCGCATGGCGCGGGGCACCGTCGGAGAACCGGGGCAGTCCTCCGCTTTTCGACTCGGGCCGTGTGTGGTCCCCGGGAGATATGCAAGAAATCGTGGCGTGCTTCCGCGCAGGACGGGGCACGATGAGAAGAAGCAGCAACTCGGGCAGGGTGGTTCCCCCGTGATCGACGCCGTCGATCACTGTGTCGGCCGCGATTAGGCGCGAGACGGCCGGATACACATTCGGAGGCCCGTTCGAGCCCGATCTCCAAGAATCGACGGAAAGGAACGGCCGATGATGCGACGACTCGCCAGGGTGGTGGCGGCCTTGCTGTGCCTCGCGACGACCCTCCCCGCGAACATGGCGCGAGCCGGCTACTTATTCACGACCATCGACCCACCCGGTTCCGACGGGGGTGCCTTCGGTCTGGGGATCAACAACGCCGGCCAGGTCGTCGGGACCTCGCTCGACGCCGACTTCAACGGGACCGGCTTCCTGTACGCCGGCGGCACCTTCACGTTCCTGTCCGTCCCCGGGGCCGTCGGCGGCTCGGACGCCAACGGCATCAACAACAACGGCGACATCGCGGGCGACTACTTCGACGCCAACTTCAGCATCCACGGCTTCGTGCTGAACGGCGGCACCGTCAACCCCTTCGACCCCCCTGGCGCGGCGAGCGGGGCCGCCGCGAACGGCGTCAACGACCTGGGCATGGTGGTCGGCTCGGGCTTTGGCACCCCGGGACATGAGACGGGCTTCTTGCTAGCCAACGGGGCCTACACCACGATCGCCGTCCCCGGTGCCCGCGACACTTACGCCTACGGGATCAACAATCGGGGGGACGTCGTCGGCGCCTCCGACATCCCGGGCACGTCGAGCGGCTTCCTGCTCAGCGACGGCGTCTTGACCGAGTTCCGTGCCCCGGGTGCCTCCTTCACGGAAGCCCATGGGATCAACAGCGCGGGGACGATTGTCGGATTCTCCAGCGACGGCAACCAGGCGTCGGGCTTCGTGCTGACCGGCGGTGTTTTCGCGACGGTCCAGGTCCCCGGTGCCCTCGACACGGTCGTCTATGGGATCAATGACGCCGGCACTCTCGTGGGTTATTACGACACCGCCGACGGTGGCCTGCACGCCTTCATCGCCACGGCCGTACCCGAGCCGTCGACTCTCTTGCTGGCCGGGATCGCATTTCCATTGATTCTGGCTTGGGCGCGATGGAGTCGGCTGGCCTCAAAAGGTCGGACCGTGCCGTCGAGCACGAGCGTGCCCGCCGCACTCAGCCGCAAAGAACGAGGGGACGTGGCCCCCGGGGAAGTGTTCCGACGGCAGGTCCTATTTTCCTCGCCCATCGACCCTGGTCTGTAACTCCTTTGTGGGAGCGTCGCCGGGCCGGGTCGCGTCCTTGCAATCGTCACGACCCGCACGACCGGGCGGTTGCGGCGGCGAAAACCTGCCGCCAACTGCCGCCAGCCGCCAATTCCGGGGCGATCCGGGTCAGGCCGGCCGACCGCCGAATCGCCGTGCGCCGGACCGCGTTCGGCCCGGCCGTAATCCCCGACGTAGCGGCGATTGCCCGTGACCGGTCCGCCTCGACCGTCGTGCTCGGATCGCTCCGAGGTGCCGAAGTCGCCCAATCCGTAAGGGAGCGCGCGATGGGTCGCCCAGTGGAAAAGGGGACGGCCGGCACGTGCCCGGGGCATGAACCATTACGCCGCTGGACGACGCCGGCCGATTAACGCAAGACGCCCCCGTGACCTTTCGGTCCGGGGGCGCCTGGCGGTCAGGGAGCGTGGATCGTGCGGGGCGGACGCGGGTGGCCCGCCACGCTTACTTGTCAGTGGATGGTGGCCTGTCCCGAGGCGATCACGCCCTGCGGCGTCGGCGCGATGGCCGGCGGCTCGCAGTAGCTCATCACCGGGACGCGGACGCAGACCTCGACCGGCACCTGCTTGCAGACGGTCTTCGGCACGCAGACCGGCTTCATCTCCGTGACCTGCCGCGACACCGTGACGGGGCAGCAGATGGTCTTGGTCTCGCAGACCTGACGGCACGTCTTGACCGGCACCTGGCGGACGCAGGGCACGGTCTGCATCTCGCAGATCGTCTGGCAGACGGTCTTCACGCACGGCTCGGTCTGCGTCTCGCAGATCTTCTCGCAGACCCGCTTGACGCAGGGCTCGGCGACCATCCGGCAGGTGGTCACGGGCACCTGCTTGACGCAGGTCTCCGCGACCATCCGGCAGGTCGTCACCGGCACCTGCTTGACGCAGGTCTCGGTCACCATCCGGCAGGTCGTCACCGGCACGCGCTTCACGCAGGTCTGCGGGACCATGCGGGTCACGGTGCAGGGCACCTGCTTGTAGGCGCACTCGCGGACCTGGCGGGTGACCGTGTAGGGCACCTGACGGGTCTGCGTCTCCTTGACGTAGCTGGTGACCGTGTACGCCTCCTGGCGGTACTCGGTCTTCGCGCACATCTTGGTGACGCTCACCGGCACGCGCCGCATCACGGTGCGAGGCTGCATCGTGCAGTAGGTGTAGGGCACCGTCTTCGTGCAGGTCTCCTGGACCGTCCGGCAGACGGTCACCGGCACCTGCTTGACGCACTCCTGGGCGACGTACTCGCAGACGGTCACCGGCACCTGCTTGACGCAGGTCTCGTTGACCATCCGGCAGGTCGTCACCGGCACCTGCTGGACGCATTCCTCGCGCGACCATCTGGCAGGTCGTCACCGGGACCTGCTCGGAGACCGTATAGGGCTCCTGGCGGCAGACGGTGACCGGGACCTGCTTGCGGACGAGCTGCGTCTCGTAGACCGTGCACGCGACGTTCTCGACGACCGTCCGCGGGCAGCAGACCTGCCGCTCGCACCAGGTCCCGGGGCACTCGACCAGGCAGCCGTTGACGCAGACCGTCTTGCCCGGGACGTAGTAGCGCTGGACCTGCACCTCGTTGACCGTCCGCGAGACCTGCTTCATCTCGGTGCTGGGGACGCAGACCTTCTCGCATTCCTCGCGGACGCAGGTCTCGTTGACCGTCCGGTAGCAGGTCCGGCTGACCGTCTTGTAGCTGGTCGTCTGGACCGGCCGGCAGACCGTGTAGCGGCACTCCTTCATGACGGTCTCGCGCACCGGCCTGGCAGACGTTGTACGTGCAGGTCCGCATCTCGGTCCGCTTGACCGGGACCTGCACCGTGTACCGGCACTCCTTGAGCTGCGGTCTCCTTGACCTGCCGGCAGACGGTGTAGGGCACCTGCTTGTAGGCGCACTGCCGGACCGGCACCATCTCGGTGGCCGGCTGGCACTGCATCACGGTCTGCTGCACCGGCACCTGGACCGTGTAGGGCACGCACCGCGTCTTCGTGCACTGGACCGGACGGCAGACCGTGTACGCGCAGGTCTTGTAGCACGTCTGCTGGACCGGCCGGCAGACCGTGTAGCTGACCGTCTTCATGACGGTCTCCTGCACGGGGCGGCAGACCGTGTAGCAGACGTCCTTGTAGCTGACCTCGCGGACCGGGCGGCTGACGTTGTACGTGCAGGTCTTCATCGTCGTCTCGCGGACGGGACGACAGACCGTGTAGGTCCGGGTCTCCAGGTGGGTCTCGCGCACGGGACGGCAGACCGTGTAGGTCACGTCCTTCCAGACGGTCCGGACGACCGGCCGCTGGACCGTGTACTGGACCTCACGCTGGATCGTCCGGTAGACCGGCCGCTGGACCGTGTAGGACTCCTCGCGGACCGACTCTTCCACGACGTTCCGGACCGTATTGATCGTCCGCGGCTGCATGACCGTCTCGCACACGGTCCGCACGCACGGGACATATTGCGTCTCGTAGACGGTCTCCTGCACGTTCTGAAGCACCGTCTGACGCTGGAGTTGATATTCGGTGTGCCCGCAACAGTCCTGGGGCACGGGGCAATTTCGCTTCGATGCTCCACCCGCGTAGCTCGCTCCCTGCGCCGGGTGCTCGATCGCGGCCGACCCCATTCCCAGGGCCAGGAACGCAACCGACAGCAGTTTTCTCAACATCGGACGCTCCACAAAACATCCCCGACCATTCGGCGCTCATCGGTTCCCGTGCCCTCAAGGCTCCGCCCCGGACACAGGACCGCCAACTCACTCCTAAGCTTCGTCCTAATCCGGCTCCAGCCTTCAGGAAGTTTCTCCAAATTTCCCAATGGCCCGAGCTTCCCAGAACGCAACGTTTGCCTAGATGTTACGCACCTCACGCAGAGCACCCGCATTGTCGCCAAAACCCCGCGGGAGAACCCGATCGTCACGATGGGTGCCTCCTTCCAGGTTTGCGCGGGCCGGAACGACCGGTTGGCATTGCCCGGCTTCGCGGACCGGTGACCTTTCGCGAGGGGACGTGCCCGGGATAACCTGGGAGGGAACGGACAATCGATACCAGGCGGCGACGGGGGAACGCGGCATGGCCGGGGCAATGGAACGGTTCCGGCTCGACGGCCGGGTAGCACTGGTGACCGGCGGGACCAAGGGCCTCGGCCGGGCGATCGCGGATGCGCTGGCCGAGGCGGGTGCCGACGTCGCGATCTCGGCCCGCGACGGAGCGGCCGCCCACCGCGTCGCCGATGAGATCGCAAAGGCCAGCGGGCGCAAGACGCTGGGTGTCGCGGCCGACGTCGCCGTGGCGGCCCAGGTTGATGACATGGTCGCCCGGGTCGTCGACGGCCTGGGGCGGCTCGACATCCTCGTCAACAACGCCGGCATCAACATCCGCGGCCCGATCGAGCAGCTCGGCGAGTCCGACTGGGACGCGGTGATCGACACCAACCTCAAGGGTCCCTGGCTCTGCTGCCGCGCCGTGGCGAAGCTCATGAAGGCGAAGAGGTGGGGGCGGGTCGATCAACGTCTCGAGCATGCTGGGCGAGATCTCGATGCCCGGGCGGACGCCCTATGCCTCGAGCAAGGGCGGCCTGACGCTGCTGACGAAGACCCTGGCACTCGAATGGGCGAAGGACGGGATCAACGTCAACGCCCTCTGCCCCGGTCCGTTCGCCACCGAGATCAACACGCCGCTCCTGAACGACCCCGCCGCCCGTGCGCAGATGGAGGCCAACGTCCCGCTGGCGCGCTGGGGCGACCCCGCCGAGCTGGGACCGGCCGCGGTCTTCCTGGCCTCCGAGGCCTCGAGCTTCATGACGGGCGCGACGTTGTTCATTGACGGTGGTTACACGGCGAGGTGAACCCGGCAAGCCGGCGCGATGTCCGGGTGGCGAGGTCCATGGGATGCAACGGGCGATTCCGGGAGCAAGAACTTGATGAGCGATCAGGAGGACGGCCTGCACGTCCCGCGAGGTTTCCGGGCGGCGGGCATCAAGGCCGGGATCAAGCCTTCGGGCGGCGACGACCTGGCCGTCCTGGCCGCGCGACGCCGTGTACGGCGGCCGGCACCTTCACCACCAACCGGATCTGCGCAGCGCCGGTGAAGTGGTGCCGCGGGCTGCTGCCGAGCGACGACATCCTGGCGATCGTCATCAACTCCGGCAACGCCAACGCCGCGACCGGCGAGGAAGGGCTGGCCAATGCCCGCCGGACGGCCGTCCGCGCCGCCGCGCTGCTCGGCTGCCGCCCCGAGCAGATCCTCGTCGCCTCGACGGGCGTCATCGGCCATCAGCTCCCGATGCCGCGGATCGAAGCCGGCCTGGCGACGGCGGTCGCAGGCCCTGTCCGATGGGCCGGCGTCGTTCCTCGCGGCGGCCCGCGCCATCATGACGACCGACACCCGTCCCAAGGTCGTCTCCGAGCGCCGGATGCTCGCCGGCAAGCCGGCCGCCCTGCTCGGGCTCGCCAAGGGCGCCGCGATGATCGGCCCGCGGATGGCGACCATGCTCGGATTCCTCCTCACCGATGCCCCCGTTCGGGCCCAGGATCTCCGCTCCATCCTGGCCGAGGCCGTGGACGCCTCATTCAACTGCCTCTCGGTCGAGGGGCACGCCAGCACCAACGACACGGTCCTGCTGCTGTCCAGCACGGCCGGGCAAGAGCCGCCACTCGCGGGCGCCGGACCTGGCGGAATTCGCCGGCATGGTCCGCACCGCCTGCGAGGCACTCGCCCGCGCGATCGCCGACGACGGCGAGGGATCGACCCACTTCATCACGATCGACGTCGAGGGGTGCCGCAGCACGGCCGACGCCCGGGCGATCGCCCGGGCCGTCGCCGAGAGCCCGCTGGTCAAGACGGCCATCCACGGCGCCGACCCGAACTGGGGGCGCATCGTCTCGGCCGCCGGGTATGCCGGCGTCGCGTTCGCCGAGGAGGAGCTCTCGCTCTGGATCAACGAGGTCCCGGTCTACCGACAGGGCTCGCCGGTCCCGTTCGACGATCAGGCACTCTCGCAGTCGATCCGCTCGGAGCGCGCCGGTTCGACCTGCGGCTGCTGTTCGGCTCGGGCGACGCCTCGGCGCGGTTCTGGACGTGCGACCTCACCGCCGAGTACGTCCGCCTGAATGCCGATTACACGACCTGAACCGTACTGGCTGCCGAGACTTCGACGGTTCCGCGTCAATTCCCCCGGCGCATTCGCGGCCGAGTTCGGGTAGAATCCGCTGCTCCCACTCGGCCGGGCGACGGAGTCGCGGCCGAGTTGACACCGGCAATAATCCGACTTCCCGAACGAACGACGAGAAGGGATGCCGGTCGGGAGCCTGGCGGCTACGATCATAGTCCCCTCTTCGCTCGGCGCGGGACTCAAGCCGATGAAACAGACGGTCAAGACGCTGCTCTTGCTCGGGAGCGGCCTGGTCCTGCTCAGCTTCGGCGTCGTGGTGGTCAACCAGACGGCCCAGGTCGTCATGCTGGCGAGGCAGGTCCACCCCGCTCTGGGGCAGGCGACCCTCTGGGGCCTGGTCATCTCGTACGCCGGCTTCCTCGGCGTCCCGCTCGTGATCGTCCTGCGGATGCCGCGGGCCCTGACGCCGCCCGCCAGCGATTCCGGGCCCGAGTTCGACGCCCACCTCGCCGAGCTCTCGGCCGCCGGCTCAGCAGTCCAATCCCCGCGTCGTCGCCGAGCACGGGGCCGCTGACCGGAGCGCTGGCGAGGTCGAGGAGGCCCTCCGCGGACTCGAGGTGGAGGCCAACGCGATCGTCAAGCAGATGGCGACGACCGTCTTCCTCACGACGGCCGTCTCGCAGAGCGGCCGACTCGACGCGCTCCTGGTCCTGATGGCCCAGTCGCGCATGGTCTGGCGGGTCGCCCACCTGTATTATCAGCGGCCGTCGCTCGCGCGAGATGGCCCATCTGTACAGCAACGTGGCCGCCACGGCATTCGTGGCCGGCGAGCTCGACGACATCGAGCTGCACCAGATGATCCAGCCGGTCGTCACGGCGTCGATCGGCACGATGGGCGGCGCGATCCCGGGCTTCCAGGTCTTCACGACGATCGCCGTCAACTCGCTCCTCAGCGGCAGCGCCAATGCCTTCCTGACCCTCCGGATCGGCATGATCACCCGGGCTTACTGCGGCTCGCTCGTCGCCCAGCCGCGGAGCAGGCTGCGGCGATCGGCGACCGCCGAAGCCGCCCGGATGCTCTCCGGGATCGTCAAGGAGAGCGGCGCCCGGGTGCGCGACGCACTCTGGGAGGAAGTCAAGAAGAAGATCCCCCGCCCCTGGCCCGTGCCGCAAGGCCCAGCCCGAGACCGTTTGAGCAGGTCGACGGAAATCGTTCTCATGGACGCGGGTCAGCCGACCCTCCCGGGTCGATTCGCGAGCCGCCCGCAATACGAATCCTGAAAATTTCCTCTACGATCGAAATCGCAATCGATCGATAATAATGGAGAATGGTTGGAAATCGATCGAGTGCATGTCGCAGATCCCTTCGGGTTCAGTTCGCTCGCCTCTCTCGCCTTTCCACCCACTGGGGCCGCCAGGGCGGCCTTCCGATGCGGCCCGCGTCTTGATCGCCGGGTCGGGACCCCTGGTCTGAGGAGAATGATAGAGTGGGTAAGAAACTGTATGTCGGAAACCTCTCCTACCGGGTGAGCAGTTCCGACCTGGAGCAGATGTTTTCGCAGTACGGTAGCGTGCAGAGCGCCGAGGTGATCTCCGACCGCGACACGGGCAGGAGCAAGGGCTTCGGCTTCGTCGAGATGGAGCTCGGACTCCGAGGCGCGAGCCGCCATCGACGCCCTGCACGACCAGGAGCACGACGGCCGTCGGCTGACCGTCAACGAGGCCCGTCCGCGCGAGCCACGTGGCCCCGGGGGTGGTGGCGGCGGTGGCTACGGCGGTGGCCGCGGAGGCGGTGGCGGCTACGGCGGTGGTGGCGGCGGAGGCTACGGCGGTGGCGGCGGCGGAGGGTACGGCGGCGGTGGTGGCCGCGGCGGTCGTACCGGCGGATACGATACTCGGCGCTATTGAGCCAGCGATCGCGAGCTCGCCAGCCGGGATCGATGGATTCCAACCAGCCCAACGCTCAGAACACATTCGCCGTGGCGCCGACGACCTGTCGACTCCGCGGCGAATGACTTTTCGCGGCCAGGCCACAACCAGGACGCGCTCGAGCAACCTGGATCAAGGCGCGAAAGCAAAATCCGCTCCAAATCCCTCGGATGCCTTCACCCGGCGGGAGGAGCGGATTGGATCGACGCGCGGCGCATCGCAACACAAAGGAAAACATCTCGACCAAGGTCCAGGGCCGAGCCCCGGGCGTCAGCCGCTTGCAGAGCGACGACGCCCTCAGCCCTCGGTCTTGTTCTTCGCCGCGGCCAGGGGGCGAAGGACCGCCAGCATCGTATTGATGTGAGCCAGGCGAGGTCCGAAGCGGTCCACGAAATCGCTGAGCGAGAAGTCGCCTTCCAGCAGGTTCTCGTGGTTGTCCTCGACGTAGTTGGCCAGGTCGCCCATCAGCGCGGCGTGCACCTGCTCGAGCCGGCCGAGCGTGTCGCGGCAGGCGTCCAGCACGTGCTCGTGTCCGACCTGCCAACGCTCGAGCTCGGCGCCCTGACGGGCCCGCTGCTCGCGGCTGACCTGCAGCAGCTCTCGCGAGATCTCGAGTTGCTGCCGCTGGATCTCCAGGATCTGCCGCTGCGTTTCGAGGCTCTGGTTCTGCAGGTTGGCCAGCAGGTGAAGGAGGAGGATCGGGTCATTCGTGTTGGCGATGGCGGGCGTGTTCTGCCCCGTGGGGGAGACCTCCATGCGATAGGTCCAGGCGGCGGCGGCTGGTGGATTTTCGCGAGCTGGCACTCCGACCTCCCCTGCTCGAGACGACGACACTCGTGGTTCAACCGGCACGCTTGGCTGGGGGTCGAAGCCTCGACCCATTCCCCGTGCAGGCCATTCTACGCGACAAATCCCACCACGAACAGGCCACTGGCCACGACTTTCGACCAGCAATGCGAAGATGGATCGTTTCGTGTGTCAGTATCGGTGACAACACTGTCGTACGACCCCGTCTCGACCCGCGATTGGTGGAATCACGTCGCTCAATGGGGGAGCTCGGGATCGGGCAGGATGTGGGCGAACGCATCAGGAAGCGTGTCAACGATGTCGCCGGCAATCATACCGACCTCGCCATGGTCATCGCGGGCGATGTCGCCGGCCAGGCCGTGCACGAACACGCCGAGCCGGGCCGCGTCGAACGCCGACATCCGCTGACCGATCAGTGCCGCGATCACGCCGGTCAGAACGTCGCCCGAGCCGCCGGTCGCCATCCCGGGATTCCCCGACGTGTTGATCTGATACCTGCGGCCGTCGGTCACGACGGTACCCGACCCCTTGAGCACGACCACCAGCCCCTCGGCGGTCGCCGCCAGCTCGGCGGCGTGGCGGACCCGGTCGGCCTGGACGGTCGGCACGTCCTGGCCCGTCAGGCGGGCGAACTCGCCAGGGTGCGGCGTGAGGACGACCGGATGAATGCGCCCCGCGAGAATCCGAACCTCGCCCGCCAGGGCATTCAGGCCATCGGCGTCGATCACCAGGGGCTTATCGGTCTCCTCGACGAGGAACCGCACGAGCGCGCGAATGGAGTCGGACTGACCCAGACCGGGGCCCATCGCCACCACGTCGGCCTTCTCGACCAGCGACGCCAGCGCCGGGCGGGACTTGCCAAGGTCGATCAGGCCCTCGTCGTCATCGGGCAGCGGATAGGTCATGTAGCACGGCTCGAAGCTGGCGACGACCGGCTGGACCTCCGCCGCGGTGGCGACCCGGACCAGGCCGGCCCCGGAGCGCAGGGCCGATGCGCCGCAGAGTGCCGCCGCGCCGGCCATCCCGCGCCCGCCGGCGATCACCAGCACCGTTCCATAGCGCCCTTGTGGCCGTCGCGGTCGCGCGGCGCCAGCTTGGGGATCGCGTCGAGAGCCTCCAACTCCATGTATCACCTCGTCGCCGTCGCGATGGCGCCGGCTTATTTCTGGATCGAATCCGTCGGCGAGGGCCCGTGAGAGCCCCGCGCCGTCGGGTCATTGTCGTGGCCCGTGCCGAGCCGGGTCTGACCCATCCGCCGGGCGATCAAGCCGGCCATGTGGCCGCCGTTGAATCCGGCGTCGATATTCACCACCACGACGTTCGACGCGCAGCTATTGAGCATCCCCAGCAGCGCGGCCAGCCCCTGGAAATGGGCGCCGTAGCCGATGCTCGTGGGCACGGCGATGACCGGGCAGGCCACGAGGCCACCGACCACGCTGGGCAGGGCGCCCTCCATCCCGGCAACGACCACCATGGCGTCGGCGTCCTGGAACTGCGGGAGCTGGTCGAATAGCCGGTGGATTCCGGCGACACCGATGTCGGCGACGAGCTTGACGTCGCAGTTCCACGCCTCGGCGGTCACCCGCGCCTCCTCGGCGACGGGCAGGTCGCTCGTGCCGGCCGTCGCGATTACGACCCGGCCGAGCTTCGGCTCGTCGGTGGCCGGGCCGCGAACGCGGAACGTCCGGCCCAGCGGGTTGTACTCGCCCTCGGGGAACGCCGCGCGCAGGTGCTCGGCCGCCGCCGGGTCGACCCGCGTCACCAGGCCGCCCTGCTCGTGACGCAGCAGCGTCTCGAGGATCGCCACGATCTGCGGCGCCGTCTTGCCCTGGCCGAAGATCACCTCGGGAAACCCGCACCGCAGCCGGCGGTGCAGGTC
Source organism: uncultured Planctomycetota bacterium (assembly GCA_963771445.1). Classification (GTDB taxonomy): domain Bacteria; phylum Planctomycetota; class Planctomycetia; order Isosphaerales; family Isosphaeraceae; genus JAKAUH01. The sequence goes on from CAVYTQ010000014.1 coordinate 2,299,201, forward strand.
GACCTTGGCGAACCCCCCCGTGTCCTGGAACGGCTGCAAGCGTATCTGACGCGCGGCGGCGTCGGCCGCAACTCGCCCCTCGGCGACGTCCCGCAGCAGTCCCTTCAACTCGTGCTCGTCCATCGCCATCGGAGCCACCTCGCGGCCTGTGGTCGGGTCGCGCCGCGACGGTTCGTCTTCCGCCGGGCGCCCCTTCCCTTGTATCCGCCGAGCGGATGCACCGCAACCGATTTGAGCTTTCCCGCGCGCGTTCCAGCGCGTTATGCTCGCTACTGAACATGATGGGACGGACTCATTTCCAGGAGCGATCGGTCCCGGCCGGGCGGTCGCGTCGACGAATAACCGGAGGGTGGTGATGTCGGCCAGCCCAGCGCGAAGCCGTACCACGGCGGGCCAGGCCAGTCCCAGGGCGCCCGTCGCCGGACCGCCTCCGGTCTCGGGGCCGGTCACGCTCGTCGAACCCGCCACCGCCGAACCCTGGTGGACGCCCGAGTCGCTCAAGGGCTGGGGCGCCTCGGTCGCGGCGCACATTGTGATCCTCGTGCTCCTGGGACTCTGGTACTTCGTCCCGGACCCGAACCCTCCGCTCGCCTTCGACACCCGGCTGGCCGGCTCGCCGAACGGCGTCCCCGATGGCGACACCATGACCGGCGGGCTGAATTCCCCGCTCGACATGCCGCCGGCACCCCTGTCCGCCGACGAGATCCCGATCGTCTCCGCGCCGCTCGAAAAGCTCGACCTCAAGCCGCTCGAGTCCGAGGCGTTCGCCCGCCGCAACCGGGCTCCCAGCGTCGGCGCCGGGCGGCCCAACGACAACCCGGGCGCCGGCGATGGCGACGGCTTCGGCCTGGCCCGCTTCGGTCAGGGCGGCGAGATGATCAAGGGCAAGATGGTGAAGGTCGGCGACCCCCAGTTCACCCTCATCTGGAATACCGACGACGTCGACCTCGACCTCCACGTCATCGATCCTGACGGCCGAGAGATCTACTGGGAGAATCCCAAGGGCCTCAAGAAGGATGAGCCCGACGACGAGAGCAAGCCGAATCGCCTGGACGTGGACAACACCAAGGGCTACGGCCCCGAGAATGTCTACTGGCTCGTCGACTCCGACGGTCCCGGCTCCGAGAAGGTCAAGGGCTCGGGCCCGCCCGGCACCTACAAGTGGTACGTCGTCTTCTGGAGCGGATTCGGCGGCATCCCCAAGCCGACCCACTGGCAGGTCCGCGTCAAGCACGCCGGCAAGGTCAACGTCTACCACGGCAAGTTCAGCAGGCTGAACGAGCACAGCAAGACCTACACCCTCACCGTCGAGCCCAACGACAACGCCCGCGCCGGCGAATAACGACTCGGCCCAGGACGACCGTCGGCAATTGCTCAGGCAGTGCCGTTGAGCCAATCCTCCGGGCTGGCATCCGTGTGCGTCAGCCCCTCGCGCAGGATGTCGAGTCGTTCCATCGTCATGGCGGCGCGCTGACGCCTCGCGTAGCGGCGGGTCGCGATCCAGTCGAACGAGCGCCAGGGCCAGCAGGATCGCCACCAGACTGAATACGGCCAGCCAGACCCCCAGGAAGACCCGGTTGGGATGCACGACCGGCGGAGCGGGCGGATGGATGCCGGCGGGATGCGGCTCGGCCTCGAAGAGCGGCAGCCGCGACCCGACATAGATCCCCGGCGCCAGCAGGGCGAGGCAGATGATGCCGATGGACCGCCGGATGTCCTGGATCTGGAAATGGCGATGATCCGCGGGCAGCAGGCTCGGCTTACGCGTCCGCCGCTCCCACCAGACGCTCAGCCCCAGCAGCACCGCGATGATCAGCGTCGAGACCGCCAGGAACAGGCTCGTCACCAATTCGGCCGGGTTCTTCATGTACTCGAGCTCCCGTCGGTTGGAGGACTCGTGGCGGCCGGTCCAGGGGAGTTGAGGTCGAGTCGTCCTCGGCGCCCGTCCGAGCGGACGAACGCCGGGCATGCTTCCTTTATATCTCCCGACTCCGAGGTTTCACAGGTCCAGACCGGGAGGGGAGGCCGCGACCTGTCTCAATACTGGTCCATCCGCGTGAGCTGCTTCTCGATCTTGTCGGACCGCTTGGCGATCTCGATGATCGCGCTGCGCAGGTCGTCGGAGTGGACGGTGTCGAGTGCGAAGGTCCGGGACATCACGAACATTGGGCTTCCCAGGACGTCGTGCACCGAGATGCTGCCGTACGTGAGTTGCGAGTTGAGCCGCAGCGCGTCCTGGAAATAGGCCGGGTCGGCCGGGGCACAGACCGAGAACACCGAGAGGATCGGATCCTGCTTGGGACCCTCCGCCACCTCGACGATCACTTCCTGCAACCGCTCGCCGTGCAGCGGGACGATGAGGCGGAACGTGTCACGGTGGCCCTGGATGAAGCAGTTCAGCCCGGCGACGCTCTGGCGGACCAGCGTGTCGAGGTCGCGGATCCGGCGGATGACGCCCTGGAGCGCGTCGGCCACGTCATTCGCGTTGTCGAACCGGTCGTCGGGATCCTTCGCGATCGCCCGGGTCACGATCTCGGCCAGCGGCTCGGGGACCGTCCGCACCAGCGCCCGGATGTCGGGCACCGCCTGGGTGCGGTGGAGCTGGATCAACTGCCCGACGCTCTCCGAGATCACGGGGAGCTGCCCCGACAGGCAGTAGTAGAGCAGGACGCCGACGGCGTAGATGTCCGAACGCGGGCTGGCCGGGACGCCTTCGAACAGCTCGGGGCGCCATGAAAGTCGGCGTGCCGGCCAGGGGTGTTCCGCCCCGCGCCAGCTCGTCGAGGCGCCGGACCAGGCCGAAATCCGCCAGCTTCGCGACGCCGCGCGGCGTGAGCAGGACATTCGCCGGCTTGATGTCGCGGTGGACCAGGCCCGAGTCGTGGGCGGCGCCGAGCGCCTGGGTAATCTGGCGGGCCAGGGTGGCCGACCGGGCGGCATCGAGCGGGCCTTCGTGGACCAGCACGTCGCGGAGGGTACGCCCGCCCGAGATGTACTCCATCTCGATGTAGTGATGACCGTCGGCGCTGCCGATGTTGTGCACCGTCACGACGTGCGGATGCATCAGGTTGGCCGCCGCGCGGGCCTCGGCCCAGAACTGGTCGCGCAGCCCCGGCTGCCGCGTGTCGAGCGACGAGTCCATGATCTTCAGGGCGCAATTGCGGTCGAGGCCCAGGTGCCGGGCCTTGTACACGCAGGCCATCGAGCCGCGGCCCAGCAGCCGCTCGATCCGATACGCGCCCAGGCTCGAGCCTTTCCGGCCGCTCAGGCAGTCGCCGCCTGTCCCATCCGCGACGCGGGGCCGCACCTTCATTTCCTGAACCGCGGTTTCTTCAAGCATGCTCGACATCGTTGCCTGCTTCTTCGTCCGGTCGGGCAATCCGGCCGTCGGTTGGGACATTTTGGTTCCCCGCAACCCCGGCCCCATCCCTCGGCGATCGACGATCGCCGCGTCGGGATCTGGGACTATCATAGTATTCGATTCGAAACCTGGAAAATCGACATCCATGCCAGACTTTCGTCAGAAATAACCGTCGCCGTTGGATTTGGACGGATTTCATCGGGTAGGAGGCGTCGCCAGCCCGGCCGCCGGGTCTGCGAGCATGAGCGGGAAGTCCGCGCGCTTCGTCTTTTCCATCCTATGCACAATCAGGACCGATCTCTGCCACCAATTCTCGCCGAATCGGCCTGACTTGCCACGGCCGTGCGCAGCCTCGGCGCGTCGATGCAATCGAAACCGACGGTCACGGCGTTCATCCTGGCTAGGATCACACGTTGTAGGAGGATGAGGCGGTGGTGCCGCCGCGGCCGGTCCAATTCGTGTGGAAGAACTCGCCCCTCGGCCGATCGACGCGCTCATAAGTATGGGCGCCGAAGTAGTCACGCTGCGCCTGCAGCAGGTTCGCGGGTAGGCTCTCCGTGCGGTAGCCGTCGTAATATGCCAGGGCCGACGTCATCGCCGGCAAGGGAATGCCCCCGGCGATCGCCGCGCCGCAGGCCCTGCGCCAGCCGGCCTGGCAGCGGTCGATCTCGTCGCGGAAATAGGGGTCGAGCAACAGGTTGGCGAGCTTCGAGTTGCTGTCGAAGGCCTCCTTGATCTTGCCGAGGAACGCGCTCCGGATGATGCAGCCGCCCCGCCACATCAGGGCCACGCCGCCCCTGTTGATCTCCCACTTCGATTCGTGGGCCATGGCGTCGAGCAGGGCGAAGCCCTGCGCGTACGAGATGATCTTGCTGGCGTACAGGGCATGCTCGACGGCGTCGATCATGGCCGATCGGTCGGCGGCGGGCGTCGGCTCGACCCACGGGCCCCTGAGGACCTTCGACGCGGCGACACGCTCGTCCTTCTGGGCCGACAGGCAGCGGGCGAAGACCGCCTCGGCGATCAGGGTCAGCGGCACGCCCAGGTTGCTGGCGGAGATCACCGTCCACTTGCCCGTGCCCTTCTGGCCGGCGGCGTCGAGGATCAGGTCGATCATCGGCTTGCCGGTCTCGGCGTCCTTGAACGCCAGGATGTCGCGGGTGATCTCGATCAGGTAGCTGTCGAGCGGGCCCTGGTTCCACCGCGCGAACACCTCGTGGATCTCGTCCGGCTCCATGCCCAGCGACCCGCGCAGCAGGTGGTACGCCTCGCAGATGAGCTGCATGTCGCCGTATTCGATGCCGTTGTGGACCATCTTGACGTAGTGGCCGGCCCCCTCGGGGCCGACCCAGTCGCAGCACGGCGTGCCGTCGGAGACCTTGGCGGCGATCGACTGGAAGATCGGCTTGACGTGCGGCCAGGCGTCGGGGTTGCCGCCGGGCATGATCGAAGGGCCCTTGAGCGCGCCCTCCTCGCCGCCCGAGACGCCCGTGCCGATGTAGAGCAGTCCCTTGGCCTTGAGGTCCCGGGTCCGCCGGGTCGAATCGTCGTAGAGCGAATTGCCGCCGTCGATCAGGATGTCGCCCGGCTCGAGCAGCGGCACCAGCTCGTCGATCACGGCATCCACGGCCGACCCCGCCTTGACCATGATCATGACCTTCCGCGGACGCTTGAGCGAGCCGATGAGCTGCTCGACGGTCTGCGTGCCGATGATCTTCTTCCCCTTCGCCCGGCCGGAAACGAACGCGTCGACCTTCGACGTGGTCCGGTTGAACACGGCGACCGTGAAGCCGTGGCTCTCCATGTTCAGAACCAGGTTCTCACCCATCACCGCCAGGCCGATCAGGCCGATGTCGGCAAACTGCTCGGTCGTCGCCATGCTCGTGTTCCTCTCGTCGAACGCAGAGTCTCTTCCGGTCATTCTCGGGAGAGCGGATTGTACCAGCCGAACGGCCCCGTGGCGACAGCCTGGCCCACGGGTCGGCGCGGCGATCGGGATCACATGAACCGCCAGACGGGCCGATCCGGCAGCAGCGCCAGGAAATGCTCGATCCGGGCCTGCATGTATTCGCCCGCGTACGACCCGGCGAAGAATCGCGGCAGCCCGTCCTCGAAGAACCGCTGCCACGACTCGTCCTCGGCGCCGGGGTCGATCGGGTAGAAGAGCACGCCGTTGGCCACCGCCGCATTGAGGTCGCCCGGGGCGTCGCCGACCATCAGGATTCGATCCAACGGGTAGCGGCCCACCGCCGCCAGCGCCAGGTGCTCGCGCTTGCTTCCCATCTCCTGCCCGGCGATCAGCGAGACCAGGGGCGCCAGCCCGTGCTCGGACCACTCCCGCACCAATGCCTCGGCCGGCGTCGCCGAGGCGACCATGACATCGGCCCGGCCTTGCATGCTCTCGAGCGATTCGCGGACGAAGGCGAACGGCGGCACCTCGGTGACGGTCTCTGCGATCGAGCGGTTGACCTCCTCGCTCCACGCCAGCGCGGCCGCCAGGTCGGCGTCGCCCGTCGCCTGGACCTCGGCCTCCAGCACCGGGTTCGCCAACCGGGTCTCGCGCTTCACCCATTCACGCAGCCCGGTCATCGCCGGGATGTGCGGCCGACGCCGCAGGACCTCCGGCCGCGCGGTCAGCAGGTCCATCGTCATCACCAGCCCCGGGAACCGGTTGATCCCCCGGTTGCGTGAGTACAGGTTCAGGAACTCGGCCGCCTCACGCACGTGCTTCGAGATCGCCGCCAGCCCATAGTGCTTGATAATATTGGGGATGAAGCACTCCTTGTGCTTCACCTCCATGGTGTCGAACACGCAGCCGTCGCTGTCAATTCCGATGAAGAACTCGGTCGAGGCGGCGAACTCCCTCAGCGCGTCCTGCGTTCCCGTTGGTACAATCATGCGTGATGCTCCGGCGAGGCGCAAGGTCCGCCGCGGCTGGACGAGGGTTTAATATCGTAATCGGTTCGCCTTGAAGGAGTTGTCGCGTGCGATGCGGCAGGTAGCTTCGACGCATCGTAGTGGCCAATGGCAGCCGTGTCCAGACCCGAGCGGCGAGCCGGAAGGACCGGTTCGGGGTGGGCTGTCATTTGCGGCCCCTGCTCCGTTCGTGATGGCATGCGCCCGAATTGAGTGAACGCCTGCCGTGTGGTATCGTCAAGGTCACGAGTCCTCGCCTCGATCGTAGGCAAAGCCGCTATCCCCCAACAGGCTTGGGATTTGTGTCGGGGCCGCGAGAGCTGCGGCTGGCGTCCGCTCCCGGGAGGAAGGTCCCCCATGGCACGTTACGAACGACCGAAGTCGGCGGACAGCGTTCCGCTCGACCTGCTCCCGGTCATTCGCGACTCGGGGATCCTCGCCGAGAAGCAGCTCGCCGAGATTCGCATGAAGATCGTCCGCGGCGAGTACCCGACCGACTCGATCGAGCTGGCCGAGCGACTTGTCCGCGACGAGGTCGTCACGCCGTACCAGGCCAAGCGGTTCCTGAGTAACCGATCCAACGGCCTGATCGTTGGCCGATACGTGATCCTCGACCGGATCGGCTCCGGGTCGATGGGGCGGGTGTACAAGGCGCACCACGTGATGATGGACCGCATCGTCGCGCTCAAGATCATCTCGCCCGAGATCTCGTCGAATGAGCGCGTGGTCGCGCGGTTCCAGCGCGAGATGAAGCTCGTCGGCCGGCTCGACCACCCCAACGTCGTGCGTGCCTACGACGCCGACCAGGTGCAGAGGGTCCTGTTCATCGTGATGGAGTACGTGCCCGGCTACAGCCTGGGCGACCGGCTGAAGCGGGGCCCGATCCCGCCGGCCGAGATGCTGGAGTACGCAGCTCAGGCCGCACAGGGCCTGGCGCACGCCCACGAGCAGGGGATCGTCCACCGCGATATCAAGCCCTCGAATATCCTGCTGAGCAAGGAGGGACGGATCAAGATCCTCGACCTGGGGCTCGGCGTGCTGATGGAGAACGACACTTCGGCGACCTTCGCGACGGCCGACGGCATCGCGGTCGGCACCGTCGATTACATGTCGCCCGAGCAGGCGTGCGGACGCGAGGTGGACGGGCGCAGCGACGTCTACGGACTGGGCTGCGCGATGTATCACCTGATGACCGGCAAGCTTCCGTTCCCCGGCACCTCGCCGATCGAGCGGCTCGGCAAGCGAATCAGCGGCCGGCACGTCCCGATCACCGAGCACCTGCCCGATCTGCCCTCGTCGGTCGTCCGCCTGATGGACAAGATGATGGCGCACAAGCCGGGCGAGCGATTCGCCAGCGCGGGCGAGCTGTCCGACGCCCTCCGCAGCCTCTTGCGACCCCGCGGCGGGTCGAGCCGGTCGCGGTCGGCCGAGCCGCGCGATGCCTCCGCGCCCGCGACCCCCCAGGCCGATCCCACGAGCTCGGCCGATCCGACAGGCAAGCCCCCGTCGGGCGTGTCCGCCACCAACAGCGCACCTCCCGGCTCGCAGCCGGCGGTCGTCCACGTCCATCCGCATTATCCTCGCTGGTTCGCACCGATCGCGCAGTTCGCCGAGAAACAACCGGGCCTGGCGCTGGCCGCCGCCATCGTCGGCGCGTGGCTCACCTTCGCCGCCGGATTCCTGGCGGGCTTCGCGATGAAGTGACGATCGGACCGCAACAGGCCATTTCCGCAAGGACAACGTGTCAGCGCCGGGCACCGGCCGGCGCGGGCGGCGAGGCCGCCGGAGTCGCCGGCTTCCGCGAGAAGATCTCCCGCATCGCCCCTTCGAGCCCGGGATAGCGGAACGAATAACCAAGCGACAGCGGCGCCGCCGGCATCACCTTCTGGCCGGTCGCGACCACCGTCGCCACCTCGCCCAGCATGAGCTTCAACAGCGCGTCCGGCGGACCGACCGGCAGGAAGAACCGCCAGGGCGTCACCGGGTTGCGCAGCACCTGCGAGAGCGTCCGGGAGAAATCGGCGTTGCGAGCCGGCTGGGGCGAGGTGCCGTTGAGCGGGCCCTTGGCCTGACCGTTGGCCAGGGCCAGCCGGAAGATCCCCACGATGTCGTCGATATGAATCCAGCTCATCCACTGCTGGCCGTGCGCCGGGCCGAGCCGGCCGCCGCTGCCGATCGGGGCGCCCGGAGCCAGCTTGAAGATCGGCGTCATGGCCCCCAGCGCCCCCTCGCCGTGCGCCAGCACGATCCCCGTCCGCACGACGGCCCGCCGCACGCCCAGCGATTCGACTGCCTCGGTCGCCGCCTCGGTCTCGCGGCAGACCTGCGCCAGGAAGTCCGAGCCCTGCGGACTCGACTCGGTGAGCTCCTCATCACCATGTGCGCCGTAATAGCCGATCGCCGACCCCTGAACAAACACCCGCGTCCGGCCGGGCGACCGCTTGAGGGCCGCGACCAGCCGCTCGGCCGCGTGCAGCCGGCTATCGCGGATCTTGCCCTTCACCGACTTGCTCCACCGCTCGGCGAAGATGTTGTGCCCCGCCAGGTTGACGACCGCGTCGCAGCCGGCGACATCCTTCTGCCAGTCGCCCGCCACGGCCGGGTCGCCGTCGACCACGCGGTAAGGCCACATCGCCGGGTCGCGGCGAACCTCGCTGGCCCGCCGCGTCAGGATCACGACGTGATGACCCTCCTGGATCAGCGTCCGGGCCAGGTTGCGGCCGATCAGTCCCGTGCCGCCCGTGATGAAAACGCGCATGGTGAATCTCAGATTTGGAAAGCCAGGTAACGTAGATGGGATCGATCATCATTGTGCGCGCCCGCCAGGATCGTCAAGGAGCGGCGAGGCCGATCACTGGTCCCGCGCAAGTGCATCGTGGCGGCCTTGTCTCCTTTAAGAAGTCCCGACGAGCGACGCCTGAAACCCCCGTGAAGAATGCCCCGGCTCGTTGGCCTGGCTGCCGGCTCGTGATACCATTCGCTGATCGGAGACGGGGCTGCCCGCGGGCGACGATCGCGGTCGATCGATGCGGGCGTGGCCCGACGGTGTCCGCCGACCCACAGCTCGTCACACAACCGAAGGGCTGGCCGCCATGACGACCGATGTCCGGAAGTGGTTCGACCTCTCGAGGATCCTGGCCCGGTACCAGCGACGAATCCCCCTGATCCTCGTCAATGGCCTGGCCGAGCAGCCCGAAAGCTGGTTCACGAACCGCGTCCATCTCTCGCGACATTTCGACGTCAAGGTGCCAGAGATCCTGGTCTACGACGGCGGCGCCCTCCATCGCCACATCGACTCGGGCGGTGTCGTGAGCGTCGCCTACCTGACCGATCGGCTCGAGGCGTTCCTCGACGAGTTCGTCCAGCGCCCGCCCTATCACCTGGTGGCGTCGAGCCTGGGCTGCCAGGTTGTCGTGAGCTATGCCGTCCGCCACCCCGAGCGGGTGGCGAAGCTCGTCCTGATTGGCGCCTCGGGTTTCCACGGCGACGAGAACCTGCCCCTGATGGAGGGCGTGCGGCGCAGCAACCATCATTCGCTGATCCGCTCGGTCTTTCATCACGGCCATTTCGCCTCGGACGACCTGGTTCAGGCGTTTCGCCGAAAGTTCGAGGACCGGAAGTGGAAGCTCGGCGTGCTCCGCACCCTGCGGGGCACGGTCGGCCACTCGGTCGCCTCGCTCCTGCCGCGGATCGAGGCACCCACCCTCGCTATCTGGGGCGCCGAGGATCAGATCCTGTCGGACGTGCCCGGCTCGATCCGTTCGGCCGCGCGGATCCCCAATGTCACCCAGGTGGTCATCCCGCGGTGCGGCCATGCCCCGCAGATCGAGAAGGCCAGGCTGGTCAATCCCCTGATCTCGCGGTTCCTCCGCGGCAAGCTCCAGGGAGTGCACCCGGCGCTCGACGCTCGCCGCTTCCTCGCTCGCGACCAGGCCCGCGGGAACACCGCCCGAATCCCGGCCCTCGCGCGTACCCCGGTGACCTGACCATCATGAGCGACCAGACTCTGTTCCTCGGCAAGTTCCTCAACAACCTCACGCGCGGCAACCCGATCGCGAGCATCGCGCCGTCAAGCCGATGGCTCTCGCGAACGACCGTGCGCAACGTCGCGTGGGACCGCGTCGGCACGCTGCTCGAGCTGGGCGCAGGCACCGGTCCGATCACGCGCGTGATCGCCGAACGCTCGCGGCCCGACTGCCGCGTCGTCGTCGTCGAGCGCGACCCCGATTTCGCCCGCCTGCTCCGCGAGCGGTTCGCCTCGTTCGCACAGCTCGAGATCGTCGAGGGCGACGTCAAGGACCTCGGCACGATCCTGGCCGACCGGGGCATCGCGCGGGTCGATCACGTGATCTCGGGACTCCCCACGCCCTCGCTGCCGCGCGAGGTCCGCCTCGAGCTCTTCCGCCAGGTCCGCGCGATCCTCGCGCCGGAAGGGACGTTCAACCAGATCACCGAGCTGGCTTTCGTCTACTGGCCGTTCTACCGCCGCTATTTCGAGAGCGTCGAGTTCGTCTTCGAGCCCCGCAACCTGCCGCCGGCCGGCGCCTATTTCTGCCGGGGGCCCAGGGAGCTAGCCTGAGCGTCCATGAGCGGAATCTGGTTAGGTTGGGAAAGGCTCGCGACGCGAGGACCCGTGCGGGACGCCGTGGACTCGGCCTTCCATCTCGCATCACGCCTGCGCATCGATGCGCTCGAGCGCGCTCGACCCCGTCGCGACCCAGGAGAGCACACTCCGCTCGCTCGTCCGCCAGGCGCGCCGACACGCGGTTCGGCCGCGACCATCACTTCCCTCGCATCGACGGCATCGCGGCGTTCCAGGCGGCGGTGCCGATCCGGATCGTACGAGGCCCTGTGGACCGACTACCTGCGCGACGCCTACCCGCGCTGGGAAGACCTCACCTGGCCCGGCCGGATCCCGCTACCTCGCCTTGACCAGCGGGACGACGCAGGGCGCCACCAAGTACATCCCGGTCTCGAGGCAGATGGCCGCATCGAACCGCCGCGCGGCGCGGACGATGCTCGCGTATCACTGCGTCGCCAACCCCGACTCGCGGCTATTCCGGGGCCGGATCTTCTTCCTCGGCGGGTCGGCTGATCTGAAGACAGTCGCGCCGGGAGTCGAGCAGGGTGACCTGAGCGGGATCGCCGCGCACGAGCTCTCGCCGCTGTTCCGTCCGTTCACCTTCCCGCCCCTCGAGCTGGCCCTCGAGCCCGACTGGGACCGCAAGCTCGACCGGATGGCCGAGCAGTCCCGGAGCCTGCCGATCCATCTCGTCAGCGGCGTACCGAGCTGGCTGATGCTGCTGTTCGAGCGGCTGCTCGCCGCGACGGGCCGGTCCCGCTGGTCGACGTCTGGCCAGGAATCGAGGTGATCGTCCACGGCGGCGTCAAGTTCGACCCGTACCGCGAGGCGTTCCGTTCGATCGTTGGCTCCGACCGCGTCCGCCTGCTCGAAACGTACGCCTGTTCCGAGGGCTTCCTCGCCTTCGGCGACCCGCGGACCGACCTGCTCCGCCTGGCATCGGACAACGGCATCTTCTACGAGTTCGTCCCGGCCGACGAGCTCGATTCGCCCCGGCCGACGCGGCACTGGCTCGGCACGGCGCGGACCGGCATCAACTACGCGGTGGTCGTGACGACCTGCGCGGGCATGTGGGCGCACGTCATCGGCGACACGATCCGGTTCGAATCGCTGGACCCGCCGCTCCTGACCTTCACCGGCCGCACCCGCTACACGCTCTCGGCGTTCGGCGAGCACCTGGTCGGCGAGGAGCTCGAACGAGCGCGTCGCCCGCGCCGCCGAGGCCACGGGTGCGTCGGTGCGCGAGTGGCACGTCGGCCCGGTGTTCGTCGGCACGCCGGGTTACCATCAGTACGTGTTCGAGTTCCTCGACCGCCCGCGGACCTCGCCCGGTTCCGCGACCTGATCGACGCGGACCTCGTCCGGGGCAACGAGGACTATGCAACGCACCGAAGTCCCCGCGTGGGAATCCCGCCGCCCGCCCTCCTCGCGGCCGCTCCCGGCTCGTTCGCGGGCTGGATGCGACGGCGCGGCAAGCTCGGCGGCCAGAACAAGGTGCCGCGCGTCGACAACTCCGGCGCGACCACGGGCGACCTGCTCGAGTACCTCCGCTCGACCGGCCAGGCCGCGGCGCTCGTGCCGGCCTCCGACTCGCACCCGTCGCCGCTGCTGACCGGATCGGCGGTAGGAGCTCCCTCCTACAAGACGACCGGGCCGGGCCGGTCCGATCCGTTGTAGGAGCCGGCTCCTGCCGGCGATCGGTCGGGCCCAAGCCGCACGGATCGGACCAGGCCGCGCCTGGCCGATCCGTTGTAGGAGCCAGCTCCTGCTGGAGATCGGTCGGCCGGCCCCGGACCGTTCCGTTGTACGAGCCGGCTCCTGCCGGCAATCGGCCGGGCCGATGCAGCACGGAACGGGCCGACCGGGTCGGGTCGACCGGATCGGGAGCAGGAGCTCCCTCCTACAAGGAGACCGATCCGGGCCGTTGTGGGAGGCTCCTGCCGGCGATCGGGCGGGCCGATGCCGCAAGGACCGGTCCGGGCCGATCCGTTGAAGGAGCCGGCTCCTGCCGGCGATCGGGCGGTCGGCCGGTCCTGGACCGGGCGATCCGGATTGCAGAAGGACCGCGACGGATCGGTCGGGGACGGCTGCGCCGGTCGTTGCAGCGTGGGCGACCCAACCGTTCGGCGAACTATCTCGATCGCGGCCGGCGTGGCGGCTCCGGCGGCGCGTCGAGCGGCGCGTCGGGCCAGCGATGCTTGGGATATCGCCCGCGCAGGTCCTTGCGAACCTGGAAGTAGGTCGACGTCCAGAAGCTGTGCAGGTCGTCCGTCACCTGCACGGGCCGATGGTTCGGCCCCAGGATGTGGAGCAGGACGGGAATCCGCCCGCGCGCCACGCGCGGCGTCTCCTTCCAGCCGAAGAGGTCCTGGAGCCGCGCCGCCAGCACCGGCGGGCGGCCGGCCTCGTAGAGCAGGCGGGCCCTCCTGCCGCCGGGATGGACGAGCGACTCCGGCGCGCCCTCGCGCAGCTCGCGCACCTGGTGGCGATCGAGCCGCGCCTCCAGCAGCGGGACCAGGTCTGTGACCGGTCGATCTGGTCGAGCGCGGTCTTCCCCTGGCAGGCTTGATCCAGCAGTCGTCCGATCAGCACGTCATCCTCCGGGCCAGCCGAGCTCCGGCATGCCCCGGCGCAGCAGCGTCCAGCCGCGCCAGCCACTCGCCGACGCGGGGATCGTCGACGCACGCGGGTTGGGCTCGAGCCGCGCGGACCTCCTCGGCCAGCAGATGCCCGGCGTGCTCGGGGTCGGGGACCGGGATCGACGTCCTCGCGCAGCAGCAGGTCCTCGTACCAGAGCCGCGCGACGCCGACCACGCGTCCGCGCGCCGGGTCGTACATCGGTCGCCTCCTCGCGGCGCAGGGCCTGGGCCGCAGCTCCTCGAGCCAGGCAGGCTCGATCGCGCTGGCCATCGCCGCGTGGACCTCGCGCCGGCCCCCGCGACGGTCCTCGCGAGCATCGAGCACCAGGTACAGCTCGGCGTCGCGGACGACCGACCCCGCGTCCAGGCGGACGCCCCGGCCGCCGACCATCAGCCCGGTCCCCTCCGCCCCTCGCCGCTTGACGACGCGATCGGGATAAGCCAGCAGCAGCCACTTGCGGATCTCGTCCTCATCGGCCGCCTCGTGCTGACCCGCTCGCGGCCCGCCGGCCCTGCCGGCCGATTCGCCGGAGCAGATCGTCGCGCAACTGGGCGACTGGCACGGGCGGCCGATGGGTCGATCCCGCGAGCCCGCAGCGAAGGACCAAAGCGGGCGGCCTCGGCCTCGGCCAGGAGGTCGAGCCGCACCAGCACGTCGGAGCTCGCGGTCGTGGCCGGCCGCGGCCCGGTCGCGACGGCCGGTCTCGAAACCGCCGCGGATGCGGATATCCTTCTCCGAGAGCAATGCCGCCACCGCCGCGCCTTCGTCGGTCCGCCCGCGATCCGCGGCGGCGAGCAGCAGTCGCGCCAGCCGCGGATGCACCGGCAGCTCGAGGATTCGCCGGCCCATCGGCGTGATCCGCCCCGGCTCGCCCGCGACCGCCCCGATCGCGGCCAGCAGCCGGGCGGCCGCGGCGAGACGCTCGGCGTCCGGCGCCTCGAACCATCGGAACCGACCGACGGGTCGCTCTGGCCCCACGAGTGCAGCGCCAGCAGCGTCCCGGCCAGGTCGACGCGACGGATCTCCGGCTCCTGAAAGGCGGGCAAAGCCCGCTCGTCGCGCTCGGACCAGAGCCGGATGCAGCGCCCGGGCCCGGTCCGGCCCGCGCGGCCCGCGCGCTGGTCGGCCGAGGCCCGGCTGATCCGCTCCAGCGACCAGCGGTCGACGCCCCGCTCGGGGTCGTACCGGACCAGCCGGGCCTGCCCGCTGTCGATCGACCGTGCGGACGCCCTCGATCGTCAGCGAGGTCTCGGCGACGTTGGTGCTCAGGATGATCTTCCGCCGTGCCGACTGGCCGGAGCGCCCGGTCCTGCTCCTCCGCGGTCGAGCGAGCCGTGCAGCGGCAGGACGACCGCGCCCGACGCGCCCGCCATGGGCTCGAGCCGCCCGGAACGCCCGGCGGATCTCGCCCATCCCGGGCAGGAAGACCAGCAGGTGCCCCGACTCGCGCGGGTCGTCGAGCCACTCCCGCGACGATGGGCACCAGGCGCCTCGGGCCTCGCCGGCGATCGGCCGGCCGGTACGCGATCGACGACCGGATGCAGCCGCCCCTCGGCGTGCACGATCGGACACCCGCCGAGGAACTCCGCCACCGGCCCCGCATCAAGCGTGGCCGACATCACCACGATCGGAGGTCGGGCCGGACCTCGTCGCGCACCTCGCGCAAGCAGGGCCAGCGCCAGGTCGGATATCCAGGCTCCGCTCGTGGAACTCGTCGAGCACGACGGCGCCGACGCGTCTCGAGGAAAGGGTCGGCGAGGAGCTGGCGGGTCAGGATGCCCTCGGTGACGAAGCGGAGCCGCGTCGCGTCGCCGAAGCGCCGCTCGAACCGGACCTGGTAGCCGACCTCGATCGCCCAGCGTCCAGCCGCGCTCGTCCGCCACCCGCCGGGCCGCGGCCCGGGCGGCGATCCGCCGCGGCTGGAGCACGACGACGTTGGGATGCGCGCCGGGAGCAGGCCCGACTCCACGATCGCCGCGGGCAGTCGCGTCGTCTTGCCCGAGCCCGGCGGCGCCACCAGCACCAGGGAGCCGCCCCGCCAGCTGCTCCAGGCAATCGGGCAGCACGCGATCGATGGGGAGTGGAATCATGGTGCGGATCGGCAATGCGGGATCGGACCGAGCCGCAGTGGATCGGCGGCGGCCCCCGGACCGGCGGCCGCCTGCGCCCCGATTCGGCCGACTACTTCTTCTTGTGGGTCCGGTGAGGGTCGCGGTAGCCGGCGACGAGCACGTCGGTTCGTGCTGGTGCTCGGGATAGATGGTGCTCAGGGGGACCGGGATCAGGTGGCCCTTCTTGTAGACGTAGAAGGTCCCGCTCGGCGGCGTCTTGGTAGATGAGTCGGCCGTCCGACGTGCCCGGGGTGGCCGGCGAAGATCAGGTCGGTCGCCTTCGATGGCTTGAACTTGACCTGCCCGGCCCGGCCGATGAGCTGATTCGGCCCCGTGCCGCCGATCATCGTGTTGTACCCGAACCAGCCGTGCTCGAGCGTCTCGGTGCCGCCGCCCTTGAGCGCGTTCCGGCCGCCGTGGCCGCCGTCGATCACCGAGGGGATCGTCACCGACGGATCGATCGTGATCTTGTCGTTGGCCTTCGAGCCGAAGACGATGATGCTGTCGATGCTCGAGACGGCGGGCTGGTTGAGGTCGAGCTGGCCGTTGACGAAGACCTCGATGACCGGCGTCGTGGACGTGGCGGTGCTGGCCGCCTGGACCACGTCGATCGTGTTCTTCACGTGTGCCGACTCTCGGCAGCGGCGTCACGAGCAGCACGGTGCCCACGACGCGGACGGCCCCCGTGTTCACCGGCGGGGACGGCGAGACCGTGATCGTGACCGTGCCGGGGTTGCTGGTGGTCGTCGCCGGCGTCGGTCTGCGGGCCCGTGGCGGTGACCGCGTAACTGCAGCGTGTCGTTCCCCGAGAACCCCGGGTTCGGCGTATAGGTGAGCGTCCCGGTCGAGGGATTGAAGTTGCGTGACCGTCCCGTGGGCCGGCTGCGAGACGAGGCGAGTAGGTCAGCGTCGCGGGCTTGGTCGTGTCCGGATAGCCGCTCGTGCCCGGTCGAGCGTGACCGGTCGTCGCTTGGCCCTGGCGTGGTCGAGGCGGTCGACGCGTTGGCGAACGGCCTGAAGTTGATCGACGGGTCCGTCGGACCCGCATACGCACCGACCGTGACGTTGAACGTCTGCGAGACTGCTGGCCCGTTGGTCGGGTCGGTCGCCGTCACCGTGATCGTCGCCGTCTGCGCCGGACGTCGCCTGGCTGGTGTCGAGCAGCAGCGTGCCGCTGGGGTTGCGTGTTCGACAGCGTCACCGACGTGAAGATCGGCGGTTGAACGGGCAGCGAGTTCTCGTTGCCAAGGTTGGGATTGGTCGTGACCGGGATCTGCGTGAGCTTGCCCAGCGTCGTCTGGTCCGACGGTGACCGTGCTCGACGTCGGGTTGGGGACCATCTGGCCGAAGATCGTGTAGTTATAGCCGAGCTCGCTGTTGGGCGAGCCGGTCGTGATGAAGAACTGGGTGTCGTTGCTGTTGGTCCCGCCGGAGTTGGCCATCGCCAGCTGATCGCGAGCCGGTGAACGCCAGCGGCTGGACGTTCTCGTTGGCGAACGGCGTGTTCGGCTGCCCGCTGCTGCCCGTGCCGTTCGAGTTCGCGGCACCGCCCTGGACCACGTAGTTCGTGGCGCCCGGGAAGCCGGTGGCCACGCGGGTGATGTATTTACCCGTACTCGTATAATAGCCGTCGTTGGTGAACTGCTGGATGTGGATGACGGTGTTCGGCGCGTGAGCGTCTGTCGAGCCGGCGCTGTTGAAGAGCTGGAAGACCAGCGGGCCACTGAAGTCGTTCTGGGGATTGGTGGGTTCGTGTACTGGACGTTCACCGTCCAGAACGGGCCCGAGACGATGCTGGCGGCGATGTCCGGGTTGCTCGAGGTCACCGTGAAGGTCTGGGCGTCGGTCGTGCCGCTGCCGTCCAGGGGCACGGTATATGCCCTGCTGGGCGGGCACGCTCTGGTTCGAGATCGGCCGCCAGCGAGGCGGCCAGCAACTGGCGGTCCTCCAGGGACTCGACCATCGGCATCCGGGCCGGGCGGCGCCCCGTCCGCATCGCCGGCGCCGTCGCCCGACCGCCCGGCCAGGGAGCGACCGATCCGAATCCGGTCCCACATACACTACCTCCTGCGGCTCGCGGCTCCCTGCCCCGAACCCCCGACGCGATCTCACTGTACGCGGATGGCCCCGACGGTGACTGCTCCTGTATCGGTTGTGACGACTGGCCGGCTTAAATCAGTCTGCCGCTCCGTCGCTCCCCGCGATGCGTCCCGGTCGGCGACTCGCCAGCATCGCCCGGCCCCGACCATCTGCCCATCGACCGGCAGGTCCAGCTCCCGTAGAGCTTGCCTGACATCGGTTTACGTCCGAGGCACCGCCAGGTTGCCGTTGACATTGACGCGGCCATTCTGCCTATATTCATCTCGAGGCATCCGGCCATTGCATGCACCTGTCTTGTCTCGGCTCATCTCGGACCGAATCTTCGATCGATAGCTTGGCAAGGACGTGTTGACCAGGGGACGAACCCCGAACCGTTGAGCATCAGTCGATGTTGAGCCCCGAGTCGCGCCGATCTCCCGGGATGCAGCCAGCCCGGCTCGACCCCGACTCGAATGCCGGGTCCGCGGGCGACGGGCGCGGGATCCCGGATCGCTCGCGCGACCGTGCTCAAGGTACCTCGGGCAGCTCGGCGCGCCGGCAGACAGGCCAGGCGGCGATCCCGCGCACTTCGATCCCGCTCGCCGTGCCGCGCCGGGCGAGTCGATCGACACCTTCCTGCTCGAGGAGGCCATCGGCGTCGGGGGGATGGGGGCGGTCTTCCGCGCCCTGGATACCAAGCTCGACCGCCAGGTCGCGCCTCAAGCTGCTCCCTCCCGATCAGGCCGCCGATCCCGAGGTCGTCCAGCGATTCTATCAGGAGGGCCGATCGGCCGCCCAGCTCGACCACGAGAACATCGCCCGCGTCTTCAGCATCGGCCAGGACGGGCTGTTCCACTACATCGCCTTCGAATACATCGAGGGCGAGACGATCCGCCATCGCGTCGAGGCGACCGGCCCGCTCTCCGTCGGCGAGGCCGTGGACGTCGCCCTGCAGATCGCCAACGCCCTGGTCCATGCGTCGCGCCGCGGGGTGATCCATCGCGACATCAAGCCGTCGAACATCATCCTGACGCCGCAGGGCCGGGCCAAGCTGGTCGACATGGGCCTGGCGCGCCGCTTCGAGCGCGGCGGCGACCACGGCCTGACCCAGAGCGGGATGACGCTCGGCACCTTCGACTACATCAGCCCGGAGCAGGCCCGCGACCCCCGCGACGTCGACGTGCGGAGCGACCTCTATTCGCTGGGCTGCACCCTGTTCCACATGCTCACGGGCCGCCCGCCGTTCCCCGGCGGGACCGTCCTCCAGAAGCTGATCCAGCACCAGGAGGAGCCGCCCGCCGACGTCCGGACGCTCAATCCCGACGTGCCCGGCCGAGCTGGCGGCGATCATCGCCAGGCTGATGGCCAAGGAGCGCGATCGGCGCTACCAGGGGCCCGAGCACCTGGTGCGCGACCTCCTGCCGCTGGCGGGCTCGCTGGGCATCGAGCGGACGCTGTCCGAGCTCGAGAGCTGGATGGTGCAGGCCCAGCACCCGTGGTGGGAGCGACACCTCGTCTGGCTGCTGCCCGCCGCTGGGATTCGTGCGTGGTCGATCTCGCGGCTCGCCTGGTGGGGTCGGGAGATTCAGCGGGCCGCCGTCGCCCGCCGCCCGCCTGTCGTCCCCGGGAGGCTTCGCGCCGGCGGGCCCGCGCTGAATCCCGGCCGGATCCGCGGGCGTGGCGAACCGCGCCGTCGCCCGTCGAGACAACCGCCGCCGCCGGTCCCGATCGAGCCCGCGCTCCGCGTATCCCGCGGACGATCCCGCGTCGAGCTCCAGCGAGGACCTCGCCGGCGACCCTGGCCGCGGCGCCGCCCCGCTCGGTCATCGTCCTCGCCGACGACGGGCCCTACCGACTGGGCGGCGGCACCTGGATCCGCCGGCGCCGGCGTCGCCGTCGGCCGACGCCGACCTGACCATCAAGGCCGAAGGCCGGGGTGCATCCCGTCCTCAAGCTCGTCCGCGGGTCCGGCGCCGCCGAGCGCCGCGCCACGGCGCTGCTCCAGTTCGTCGGCGGCCATGTCGTCATCGAGGGGGTCGAGTTCGAGCCTGAAGCGGAACGGCTCCGGGCGAGACGGCCTCCGCCATCCACTGCGAGAAGACCGAGCTGATCGTTCGCGGCTGCTCGTTCCGCCGCCCGGATGCCGCCGGGCGCCGACGACCGCGACGTCGCCGCCGTCCGGGTGCGCGTCGCCGCGACCGGCTCGACCGGGCCGGAGCGGCCGCCGGCCGTCGTTCGCCGCTCGACTGCCACTTCGACGGCGGCCAGACCGCCATTCCGCCCGACGGGCCGGCCGACATCGACCGTCAGGGATTGCACGCTTCGGGCCCGCCGTCGCCCTCGATCTGGTTCGACGACACGCGGCCCGAGGCGAGTCTGCCGCCGGCGAGCTCCGGCTGATGCATTCCAGCATCCTCGCCGGCTCGGGGCCGGTCTTCCGGTTCGCCGGCGGCCTCGTCCGGGCCCGGGTGGACGACTGCGTCATCGCC
Organism: uncultured Planctomycetota bacterium; assembly: GCA_963771445.1. GTDB lineage: Bacteria > Planctomycetota > Planctomycetia > Isosphaerales > Isosphaeraceae > JAKAUH01. Next base: position 2,319,379 of record CAVYTQ010000014.1, read on the forward strand.
CCCGCCGGCCGCGACGCCCGCTGCGGCTCGTGCTGGTCGACGACCCGCGGCACCTGAGCTGGCTCGGCCGGGGCAACGTCTACGGGGCCATCATCCCGTACCTTTCCACGACCCCCGGCGCCGCCGATCGGACCACGATCAACGACTTCGTCGCGTGGGAGCAGTCCGGGACCGAGGTGCGCGAGGCGGGCTCGCGGGTCGCAACCGCGCCGGTCTGGGAGGCGGCCGACCCGATCACCACGCTCCGCCGCGATTCCAGCGACCCGAGCGGGACTTTCCTGCTGAGCGGCCGGCTCGCGTCCACCGACGTCGGAGCCCGGCAGGGCCCGTTTGGCTCGAGCCTCCAGGCGCTCCGGCTGGTGCAGCGGCGAGCGCCGCGGCCGGTCCGGACCCCGCCGGCCTCCACCACCGAGGTCGCCCGGGCCGACACGACCGCCGCCAAGGCGGACAGCGTCGCCCCACGCACGTCTCCCGAGACCGAGCGTGCGGCCGCCGCCGACCGCACCGCACCCGTTGCGGAAAGCCCGGTTGCCCCCGACCCGACCGTCATGCCCGACCCGATGAACCTGCCGTCGATGCCCCCGATGCCGACCGCCGGCTCGACGGAATCCGACCCGGACACGACGCCGCCGGCCGAGCCGTCCACGACCGCCCGGCCAGAGCCCGTGACCGAGCCGACCCCGGCGCCCCGGACGAAGGCGGCCGCCCCGTCGGTCACGACTCCGGTGGCGACCGCGCCGACCGCCCCCGACGCCCGGGCTCCGCTCCTGGCCGAAGACGTGGTCCACGGCCCGGAGCAGTTCCTGGCGGTCCTGCGCGGGCTGGCCGGCCGCGGCGGGATGATCCGGATCGCCGCCGGCGTTGACATCGACCTGCCCTCGGTCGTGATCGAGTCGACCACCGCCGTCCCCGTGCAGATCTCCGGCGAGTCGGGGGGCACCCGGCCCCGGCTGCGGCTCCGGCCGTCGCCCATGACCGGCGAGTCGCCGACCGACTGGACCGGGCTGTTCAGCCTGCGCAGCGGCACACTGCGGCTGCAAGGGCTGGACCTCGTCGTCCCCGAGCCCGACACCGGCTCGGCCGACCGACTGGCCGCGGTGGCCCTCTCGCCCGGCACGACGCTGTCCGTCTCGGACTGCACGATCACGGTCCCGATGCGGCGTCCGCTCGCCACCGCGGTGGTGGTCCGGCCCGCGCCGCGCCGATCGAGGCCGAACGCGCGGCCCAGGATGCCGCGGCCCCGCCGCCGCGCTCCGTCGTCGAGCTGCGCAACGCCCTGATCCGCTCCGGCGGCGACGCGGTGACCCTGCTGGGCGGCACGCGTGCAACCCTCGACCTGGTGAACGTCATGGCCGCCACCGAGGGCAGCCTGCTCCACGCCCTCGGCAGTGCCGCGGCCCGTCGGCGGTGCCGGCGGCGACGCCTCGCCCGTGGTGACCGTCCAGATCGACCGGGTCGTGGCGCGAACGCGGGGCGGCCTGGTCTACCTCCAGACCAACCGCGAGCAGCCGGCCATGGCGACCGTCAACATCCGCGCCAGCAGCTCGATCGTCAGCACGGTCACCGGCGACGACCCGCTCTTCCGGCTCGAGGGACAGGACCAGATCGAGGACCTGCGCGACCGCATCCGCTGGGAGGCCCACAACGTCGCCTATCACCGGATCAAGACCTACCGCCGCGACGAGGTCGTCCAGGCCGGCGGCCTGCCTCGCGTCTACCAGCGCGACGACTGGACGCGCGCCTTCCAGCCCGACCGACGAGGCGCCGATCCTGGCCGACCTGAAGTTCCGCCATCAGGCCGATGCCACCACCCCATCGTGGCGGCTCGAGCGCGACGACCTGAGCCCGCTCGCCAAGGGCCTGCTTACCCCCATCGGCCCGGAGGTCACCAAGGTCCCCCTCCCGCCCGACGAGGACGCTTCCTGATATCCGGGTTCTCACCGCGACCTCGCTTTCCCGCCCAGGTCGTCGAGCCGCGCCGAAACCCGGCGATGTCATTCGCCGCCAGCCGCTCGGCGGCACGCGCCAGGACCTGCATGTGCTCGCCGCGAAAGGGAACGCCGGCGCCCGGCTCGGGCGGCCGGGGAACCAGGCGGGCGGCGATCGCGGCCATCAGCCTGTCGAGCCCCTGGCCCGTCTCGGCCGAGACGGCCAGGACATCCTCGCCGGTCGGCACCGCTTCCTCGAGCGGCCACGCCGGCGCCAGGTCGGCCTTGCTGGCGACGATCAGCCGGGGCGAGCCGGTCTTACTCGCCAGCAGTCCTCGATCGAGCGCGGTCAAGGGCTGCGACCGGTCAACCACCACGAGCAGCAGGTCGGCGTCCTCGACTCGCGGCGTGCCCGCTCGATCCCGAGGCCCTCGACCGGGTCGTCCGTCTCGCGCTCGGCCGGCCGTATCGCAGAGCTCGACCGGCCAGCCGTCGAGGGCCGTCCGGAAGGCCACCACGTCCCGCGTCACGCCGGGCGTCGGATCGACGATCGACCGATCGAAACCCGCCAGCGCATTGAACAGCCGGCTCTTGCCGACATTCGGCCGCCCCGCGATCACGACCTTCCAGCCCGTCAGCAACCGCAGCCCAAGGGCCCCCCGCCGCGACAGCGCATCCAGCCGTGACGCGGTGTCCTCGTTCGCTTGCCGCAGGATCTCGATCTCGCGATCGAGGGCGCCGCGCGCCTGGTCGAGCAGGATCTCGGCGGATCGGAGGGTCGGGGCCTGGGCGAGGTCCGTCATCGCCTGTGCGGCGAGTCGATCCCCGGTCGCGCGTGCCGGCTCGTCATCCCCGTCGAGACGGACGGCTCCCGCTCCTTCAAGGCCCGCACGACCGACGCGACGGCTGCGACCCCGCCGTGACACTGGAACTCGACGACCGGCTCGGCCCGTCCAGCCGGACCGCCACGACCTCATCGCCTCGTCCGACGCCCGCCGTCCCGACCCGCAGCCTTCCGGCCGGGCTTGCGTGCAGCGGGCCGCCGCGATGCGGGCGGAACACAGCGTCCGCGACCGTGCCCGCGTCGGGTCCCCACACACGGACCACGGCCACCGCCCCGCGATCGGCACCCGTGAGGACCCTGACATATGCTTCCATCGTCCCCTTGCCCCCGCCTCGACCGAGACACGCACGGTTGAACCGCCGCCGATCGCGCCGGTCCAACATCTTATCCACTCGCCCGAACGACCGCGCCCGACGGCCAAGGTCTGGCGACGCCGCCCATCCCTCGCCGATAATGGGCCGATCGGATGAGGGGGCCCTCGACGCGCGACCAGTCGCGGCAGGGCCGTCGCACGCAACCGAGGAGGATGCAAGGTGCTCGACGGCGGACCCGGACGTTGGAGACTCGCGGCGGTGATGATCGCGGCCCTGGCCGCTCCGGCCGGTCAGGCAGGTTCGGCCCAGCCTGGCCCCCGGCGGCCCAACATCGTCCTGATCATGACCGACGACCAGGGCTATGGCGACCTCGGCTTCCACGGCAATCCCCGCATCCGGACGCCCAACCTCGATCGGTTCGCCCGCGAGAGCGTCCGCATGACCAGACGTTCTGCGTCTCGCCCGTCTGCTCGCCCACGCGGTCCAGCCTGCTGACCGGCCGCTACAACTACCGGACGGGCGTCGTCGATACCTTCATGGGACGATCGCTCATGCGGCCCGACGAGACGACGCTCGCCGAGGTGCTGGCGCCGGCCGGATATCGCACCGGGATCTTCGGCAAGTGGCACCTGGGCGACAACGCTCCCCTGCGGCCGATCGACCAGGGCTTCCAGAAGCGCCCTGGTCATCAAGGGCGGCGGGATCGGCCAGGCGTCCGACCCGCCCGGCGGCGAACAGCTACCTCGACCCCATCCTCCAGGACAACGGCCACGCCCGCAAATGCGAGGGCTATTGCAGCGACGTCTACACCCGCGCCGCGATCGACTTCATCACGGCGGCCGACGACCGGCCGTTCTTCGCCTACCTGGCGTTCAACTGCCCGCACGAGCCGCTCGAGGCACCGGCGGCCGAGCTCGAGAGCTATCACGACGTCGACCTCTCGCCATCCGCCTTCCCGAAGCCGGGCCGACCGATCCCCGAATGACCTGCGACCTTCCGCCCGAGGACATCGCGCGCGTCTACGCGATGGTGACCAACATCGACACCAACGTCGGCCGAGTCCTCGACGCGCTCGACAGCGCGTGGGCATCGCCGACAACACCATCGTCATCTTCCTGACCGACAACGGCCCGGCCAAGGTTCCGGTTCAACGCCGGACTGCGGGGCGTCAAGGGGACGACCTACGAAGGCGGCATCCGCGTGCCGTGCTATCATCCGATGGCCGGGCCATTTCCGGCCGGGAAGCGTCGTGGACCGGCTCGCCGCGCACATCGACGTCTTCCCGACCCTGCTGGAAGCCTGCCGGGTCGCACTGCCGCGAGGGCTCAAGATCGACGGCAAGAGCCTGCTGCCGCTGCTGCGCGGCGATGCCAACGTCGCCTGGCCCGATCGGACGCTCTACTTCCAGTGGCATCGCGGCGACGTCCCCCAGCTCGGCCGCGCGTTCGCCGCCCGCACCCAGCGCTACAAGCTGCTCCGACGCGAGCCGCCGCCTGGAGAGAACCACCGTGCCGCCGCTGGAGCTCTACGACATGGAGGCCGACCCCGGCGAGGAGCACAACATCGCCGCCGAGCATCCCCGAGATCGTCGAGCGGATGCACGCCGGCTACCTCGCCTGGTTCCAGGACGTCTCCTCGACGCGCGGCTTCGATCCCGTCCGGATCGAGATCGGCGGTCCGCCGCGAGAATCCGACCGTGCTGACCCGGCAGGACTGGCGCGGCGACCGCGCCGGCTGGGAGCCCAACGACCTGGGACACTGGGAGGTCGCAGGTCGTTCGAGGCGGACGATACCGCGTCAAGCTCCGCCTGACTCCCCGCCGCTTCCCGACGGTGGCCCACCTGTCGCTCGGCGGCATCGACCGTTCGATGCCAGCTCGACCCGGCGCGCGAGCATTGCACGTTCCCGGACGTCGACTGGCCCGCCGGCCCGGGCCGACTGGAAGCCTGGGTCGAGGGCAACCGCAACACCGCCGGCGCGCTCGACGTGACGATCCATCGGCTCGCCGATGACCGCCTTGACGGCGGGATTCGCAGCACCATATGAACGACTGCCCCGCAGCCGCTGCTGTACCACACCGGGTACGGCCGCCCGTATCGATCGCGAGTCCCGCGGACGCCTGTCCAGCGTCTCCTCGCTCGCAGCTGGCGGCGCGCCGCGATCGCCGGCTGCCGCGATCGCGACCTGAGCCGGATCCGCGGCCGCCACGCCCGCCGAGCCGACTGCCTCGCCTGGTCCGCCGCCCGAGCGACGATCAACTGCCAGCCACCCCGGCCGCGGCCCCCGAGGGCATGGTCTGGATTCCCGGCGGCACCTTCCTGATGGGTTCCGACGATGACGAGACGAGCGACGCCGCGCCCGATCCACGAGGTGACGCTCGACGGTTTCTGGCTGGACCGGACCGAGGTGACCAACCGCGAGTTCGCCCGGTTCGTCGCGGAGACCGGCTATGTCACGGTGGCCGAGCGTCCGCCCGATCCCCGCGACTTCCCCGGCGTCCCCCGGGAGAAGCTGGTCCCGGGCTCGCTGGTCTTCACGCCTCCCGCGGGCGAGGTCTCGCTCGACAATCCGCTGGCCTGGTGGCGCTACGTCCCCGGCGCCAACTGGCGAGCATCCCGAGGGGCCGAACAGCTCGATCGAGGGCAAGGACGATCATCCCGTCGTCCAGGTCTGCTGGGACGACGCGACGGCCTACGCCCGATGGGCCGGCAAGCGCCTGCCCACCGAGGCCGAGTGGGAGTACGCCGCCCGTGGCGGCAAGCGCCGGCGCCGTTCGTCTGGGGCGATGACCGCAAGCCCGGCGGACGAAGTGGCCGCCAACATCTGGCAGGGCCGCTTCCCCGACCGCAACACGCCCGAGGATGGCTTCGAGCGGACCGCGCCCGTCGGCTCGTTCCCGCCCAACGGCTTCGGCCTTTTCGACATGGCCGGGCAACGTCTGGGAGTGGTGCTCCGACTGGTACCGACCCGGCTACGACATCCGCCCCGCCCGCAATCCGACCGGTCCCGCGTCGAGCTACGACCCCGACGAGCCGGGCGTCCCCAAGCGCGTCCAGCGCGGCGGGTCGTTCCTCTGCACCGACCAGTACTGCACCCGCTACCTCCCCGGTGCCCGCGGGCAAGGGGGCCGTCGACAGCGCCGCGTCGCATGTCGGATTCCGCTGCGCCCTCACCCCCAGCCACGCCGCCCGGGCACGATAGCGATCCCAGGGAAACCCGCCTCACCCCGGCACGAATTCCCTCCGCCGCTCTTGGAGTCGTCGCGGCCCCTGTTAAGATCGTCGACCGCGTGCAATGGCCAACGGAGCGGCCCATGCCCTCCATGCGTCCATCATACTGAGGCAGCTCTTTACGCCGGCCAGGTAACCAGGAAAGGAGGTCAAGCGGGTCGTGAGTGATTGGCTGCATCGCAGTTACTACTGGATCTCGTCGGAGCTGCTGACCCACTTCGGCTTCTTGCTGGCGCTGGTGTTCCTGGCCAACCTGCTCAAGCAGAAGCGATCGCCGAGCAGCACCATCGCCTGGCTGCTGGTGATCCTGCTGATGCCGTACGTCGGGGTGCCGCTGTACTTGATGTTCGGCGGACGGAAGATGAACCCGATGGCCCGGCGCAAGCAGAGCGATCTACCGCCCACCGCATTCGCCCGGACCGCGGCCGAGCGCTGACGGGCACCGAACGGCTGCTCGCTTCCTACGGCGTGCCGCCGGCCCGCGCAGGCAACCGGATCGAGCTGGTCACCAGCGGAGTCGAGGCCTACCGACGGATCATGGCGATGATCGACGAGGCGAAGGTCCACGATCCACATCACGACCTACATCCTCGGCTGGGACGAGGGGAGCCGGGCGCTGATCGACCGGCTGGGCCAGCGAGCCCGCGAGGGTGTGGCGGTCCGGCTGCTCATCGACGACCTGGGGTCGTGGCGACTGCGCCGGCGCAATCTCGCCCCTCTCACCGAGGCCGGCGCAGGTTGCTTTCTTCATGCCGGTGCTCCACGTCCCATTCCGCGGGCGGACCAACCTGAGGAACCATCGGAAGCTCATCGTGATCGACGGCCGAATCTCCCTGACCGGCGGCATGAACCTGGCGATGGCCTTACATCGGGCCGCCCGGCCCGCAGCCGCTCTGGCGCGATCTCGCCGTCGTCGTCGAGGGGCCGATCGTCGCCGATCTCGAGGCGATCTTCGCTTCGGACTGGCGAGTTCGCCACGCGGCTCCGAGCCCGGCCCGACCACCGGCGAAGCGGTGATGCCGGCCCCGCCAACCGCGGAGAGTCCACCGACGGCGCAGGTCGTCGCCAGCGGGCCCGACGTAGCCGGCGATCCACTGTACGAGTCGCTGCTGGCCCTGATCTTCGGCGCCGAGTCGGCGGATCTGGATCGTGACGCCCTACTTCGTCCCCGACGAGATGCTCGCGCGCGCCCTGAGCCTCGCGGCGCGGCGCGGCGTGGACGTCCGCCTGATCGTGCCGGAGCCGGTCGAACCACCTCACGGCCGACCTGGCCCGTGCCAGCTATCTCCGCGACCTGCACAACGCCGGCGGGCAGGTGCTGCTCTACGGCCCCGAGATGCTCCACGCCAAGGTCGTCCTCTTCGACGACCAGCTCGCCGTCATCGGATCGGCCAACATGGACATGCGGAGCCTGTTCCTCAACTACGAGGTCTCGCTCTTCGTCTGGACCCCGCGCGAGGTCGAGCGGGTCGCCGCCTGGGCCAGGGGGCTGATGGCCCACGCCCGCCGCGACCTGCCGGCACCGTCCTGGCCCCGCGAGCTCGCCGAGAACGTCGTCCGCCTTCTGTCGCCCCTCCTCTGAGGTCTCCAGGAACCGGGTCAATCACCATGCCGGGAACCGAAAGCCTCTGGTACAAGGATGCCGTCTTCTACGAGGTCTACGTCCGCGGCTTCTACGACGCCAACGGCGACGGCAACGGCGACCTCATCGGCCTGACGTCGCGGCTCGACTACCTCCAGGAGCTGGGCGTCGACTGCCTCTGGCTGATGCCGATCTACGCCTCGCCCCTGAAGGACGACGGCTACGACATCGCCGACTTCCGCCAGATCCACCCCACCATCGGCACCGTCGACGATTTCGAGGCGCTGACCAAGGCGGCCCACGCAGCGCGGCATCCGCATCATCGCCGACCTGGTCGTCAACCACACCTCCGACCAGCACCCCTGGTTCCAGGAGGCGCGGCGCGACCGCGAACTCGCCCAAGCGCGACTACTACGTCTGGAGCGACACCGACCAGGAGTACAAGGGCGACGCGGATCATCTTCCAGGACACCGAGACGTTCGAACTGGACCTGGGACACCGTCGCCCGGCAGTACTACTGGCACCGCTTCTTCAGCCATCAGCCCGACCTGAACTACGACAACCCGGCCGTCCGCCAGGAGATGCTCGACATCATGGGCTTCTGGCTCGACCGCGGGCATCGACGGCTTCCGCGTCGATGCCGTGCCCTACCTCTATCGAGCGCGAGGGGACGAACTGCGAGAACCTGCCCGAGACGCACGACTTCCTCAAGAAGATGCGGGAGTTCGTCGACACGCATTACCCGGGCACGCTCCTGCTGGCCGAGGCCAACCAGTGGCCCAGCGACCTGCTCGCCGTATTTCGGCGACGGCGACGAGTTCCACATGGCGTTCAACTTCCCGCTGATGCCCCGGATCTTCATGGCCATCCGCCGCGAGGACAGCCGGCCGATCATCGAGATCATGGACCAGATGCCCGAGATCCCCGCTGTCGTGCCAGTGGGCCCTCTTCCTGCGCAACCACGACGAGCTGACGCTCGAGATGGTCACCGACGAGGAGCGCGACTACATGTACACCGAGTACGCCAAGGACCCGCGGATGCGGCTCAACCTGGGCATCCGCCGCCGGCTCGCCCCGCTGATGGACAACGGCCGCCGCCAGATCGAGCTGATGCACAGCCTGCTCTTCACCCTGCCCGGCAGCCCGGTGCTCTACTACGGCGACGAGATCGGCATGGGCGACAACATCTACCTGGGCGACCGCAACGGCGTCCGGACGCCGATGCAATGGAGCGGCGACCGCAACGCCGGCTTCTCGCGCGCCGACCCTCGGCGCTCTACCAGCCGGTGATCCTGGACCCGATCTACAACTACCAGGGCGTCAACGTCGAGGCCCAGCTCCGCTCGCCGTCCTCGCTGCTCAACTGGCTCAGGCGGCTGATCCAGGTCCGCCGCGAACACAAGGTCTTCGGCCGGGGCAGCCTCGAGTTCCTCCCGTGCCACAACCGGCGCGTCGTCGCCTACATCCGACGCCTGCAGGACGACGTCGCGCTGGTCGTCAACAACCTCTCGCGCTTCGCGCAGGCCGTCGAGCTGGACCTGGGCCGCCTATGTCCGGCATGACCCCGATCGAGATGACCGGCAAGACCGCCTTCCCGGTGATCGCGGACCGGCCCTACCCGATCACGCTCGGGCCCGTACGGGTTCTACTGGCTGAGCCTCGAGAAGACGAGGCCCTGAACCCGACTCGCCGGGTCCGGACGCGGCGATCAGGAGCCCACGACGAGTTCGTGGATGCTCTCCTCGTCCGGCTCGACGCCGACGTCCTCGCCCGACCTCGGCAGCAGACGCTTCAGGGCCGGCGGGGCCGCCAGCGTGGTGACGATCACCATCAGGGTCGCCGCGCCGAACAGGCCCGCATCGAACACGCCGGCCGCCAGGCCGATCCGCGCGAAGATCAGCCCGACCTCCCCGCGCGGGATCATCCCCACACCGATGACCGTCCTGTTCCCCCGGAACCAGAACGGGGCATAGCCGGCCAGCAACTTGCCGACGATCCCCAGCACGATCAGGATCACGCCGATGCCGAGCGCCACCGGCCGTCGGCATCGGCCGGATTCAGGGCACCCACATCGACCGCAGCACCGACCGAGACGAAGAAGATCGGGACGAAGAAGTGCCCGAGCGCCGTGATCCCGCGCTCGACCTCGTGCAGCCCGGGCATCCGCGACAAAATCAGGCCCGCCGCGAAGGCACCGATGATCATCGCCGACCCGCACCGCTCGCGCCAGCCAGGCCATCGCCAGGGCGAAGATCACCGCGAGCACCGTCAGGCTCGCCGGTGACTCGACCCGGCCGGTCAGGCGCTTCAGGACGGGGGCTCCCCAGGCACTCGCCGCTGCCGCCACGATCAGGAACCCGAACGCGCGGGCCGCCGAGCCGACGACCAGCCCCGGCGAGATCGCCTGCCCCTGCGAGAGCCCCTCGATGATCGTCAGCAACAGGAGGCCGAGCACGTCGTCGATCAGTGCCGCGCCCAGGATGATCTGCCCCTCGGCGCTGTGCAGATGGCCGAGGTCCGACAGGACGCGGGCGGTGATCCCGACGCTGGTCGCCGTCAGCGTGGCCGCCGCCATGATCGAGCGCAGGTCCGACTGGCCGAGCAGCCGGCAGGCGACATAGCCCAGCACAAATGGCAGCACGACACCGACCACCGCGACCGTCATGGACGTCGCGCCGACCCGCACCAGCCGCGCCAGGTCGGTCTCCAACCCGATCGCGAACAGCAGGATCAGCACGCCGAGCTCGGCGAGCATCCGAATCGCCTCGTGGTGCGGGTCGACCCAGCCCAGCAGCGACGGACCCGCTAGCACCCCGGCGATCAGCTCGCCCAGGACGGCCGGCTGTCCCAGCCGCTGCGCGATCGCCCCGGCCAGCCCGCGCCGAAGCCAGCATCGATCGCAAGCATTCCGACGAAATGCATGACTTCGCTGTGATCCATGATGCATGGCGCCGTGGCGACCGCCCTTGTCCATTCCGAGGGAATGCGGATAATGGTCTATGATACCCCAAGTGCCGGGTTGGCGTTCGCCTGGGCGGCACGTGCTCCTACCTGCAAGGGCTGCCGGTCCTCCGGTGGCCGGAGATCCATGAAGCGACGCGAAGACATACGAAACGTAGCCATCATCGCCCATGTCGACCACGGCAAGACGACGCTCGTCGACTCGATGCTGCGCCAGTCCGGCCAGTTCCGCGCCAGCCAGCTCCAGGGCGAGCGAATCCTCGACTCCAACGACCTGGAGCGCGAGCGAGGCATCACCATCCTCGCCAAGAACATCGCCATCCGCTACGGCGACATCAAGATCAACCTCATCGACACCCCCGGCCACGCCGACTTCGGCGGCGAGGTCGAGCGGACGCTCCAGATGGCCGACGGGGCCCTGGTGCTCGTCGACGCCTTCGAAGGGCCGATGCCGCAGACGAAGTTCGTGCTGCGCAAGGCGTTCGCCTGCCACATCCGCCCCATCGTCGTGATCAACAAGATCGACCGGCCCGATGCCCGGCCCACCGAGGTCCTCAACGAGGTCTTCGACACGTTCGTCGAGCAGGGCGCCAGCGAGGAGCAGCTCGACTTCCCCTACATCTACGCATCCGGCAGGGCCGGCTTCGCCTCGCACGACCCGCACCGCCACCGAGGGGGACGTCAAGCCGCTCTTCGACATGATCGTCGCCCACGTCCCGGGCCCGGTGGTCGACCCCGACCGCCCGTTCCAGATGCTCTGCACGACGCTCGACTTCTCCGAGTACGTCGGCCGGATCGCGATCGGCCGGATCGCTTCGGGACGGGTCCGCCGCTCGCAGAAGGCCTCCCTCATCAAGTCCGGCGGGGTCATCGTCCCCGGATCGATCGACAACCTCCTCGAGTTCGACAAGCTGGGGCGGGTCGAGGTCGACCTGGCGGAGGCGGGCGATATCGTCGCGATCGTCGGCCTGGGGAGCCGTCGACATCGGCGACACCATCGCCGATCCCGAGCAGCCCGAAGCCTTGCCCCGGATCGAGGTCGACGAGCCGACCCTCAGCATGATGTTCACCGTCAACGACTCGCCGCTCACCGGCGAGGGGCAGTATCCTCACGTCGCGGCACCTGAAGGAGCGGCTGGAGCGCGAGCTCGAGTCGAACGTCGCCCTTCGCGTCGAGCCGACCGAGGATCGCGACTCGTTCCAGGTCTCCGGCCGCGGCCTCTTGCACCTCTCGGTCCTGATCGAGACGATGCGGCGCGAGGGCTACGAGCTCGCCGTCGGCAAGCCCGAGGTCATCTTCCGCACGATCAACGGCGAGCTCTGCGAGCCGTACGAGTTCCTCGTCGTGGACGTCCCGCACGCCCACATCGGGCCGGTCATCGAGCTGGTCGGCACCCGTCGCGGCGAGATGGCCAAGATGGACGTGAAGGGCGCCTATGCCCACCTCGAGTTCCTCATCCCCGCCCGCGGCCTGATCGGCCTGCGCAACCGGCTGATGAGCGGCACGCAGGGCGAGGCCATCATGCATCACAACTTCCACGACTACCGGCCGTTCAAGGGCGAGGTGCCCCACCGCGCCAACGGCGTGATGGTCAGCCTGGTGCGCGGCACAGGTCGTCGCCTTCGCACTGGACAACCTCCAGCAGCGAGGCACGATGTTCGTCGCGCCCGGAGACGATGTCTACGAGGGGATGATCATCGCCGAGAACGCCCGCAACGACGACATGGTGGTCAACCCCTGCAAGGAGAAGAAGCTGACCAACATGCGCGCGTCGGGCTCGGACAAGAACATCCTGCTGAAGCCGCCGCGCGAGCTGACGCTCGAGCTGGCCCTCGAGTACATCGAGGCCGACGAGCTCGTCGAGATCACGCCGTCGAAGATCCGCCTGCGCAAGAAGGTCCTCAACGAGGAAGGCCGCAAGCGTGCCGAGCGAAGCGGCAAGAAGGTAGGCGTCTGACGAGGCGGCCCGGTCGCGGTCATTCGCGGGCGGGCCGCTCGCCCGCCCCGACACGGGCGCGGTCGCCGAGGCGGGCGTGGTCGCTGTCGAGCAGCGAGTAGAGGTCGGCGTCGAACCAACGGCCGTCGCGCCAGAACTTCGCACGTGCCACCCCCTCGTGACTGTAGCCGCACTTCTCGTAGACCCGCTTCATCGCGGGATTGGTCGTGTGTCCCTCGATCCGATGCAGCCCCAGCTCGTCGAATGCGAACCGCGTGCGGACCCGGACGGCGTCCGTCGCATAACCACGGCCCCACGCGGATCGATCGCCGATCACCAGGCCGCCGGTCGACCAGCGATGCCGCCAGTTGATCTCGTGCAGGCCGATGAAGCCGATGTGACGCTCGTGTCTCGTCGAGGATCGCCCAGGTATAGTCGGTCCCGCCCCGGGTCTCGATCCGCTCGAAGAACGACTCCTCCTGGGGGCGGGTGGCGCCGAGGTTGTACTTGAGCGCGATCGTGACCTCCGGATCGTTCATCCACTCGAGTGCCTTCTCGAGGTGGAGCGACCGGTCCGGCGGCACCAGCCGCGTGCGTTCACCTTTCAGCCCGATGATCGCCACCTTCCACCCCCGATCCGCATCGACGCTCGGTGTCTGTAGGTTCTCCTTGCTGGAGGGATCCCGTCGTCAGGCGGTTCGCGATGGCGAGGCCGCGAGCTGGGACTTGATGAAGGCCAGGCCGTCGCGGCAGAGGCCCATCGGGTCGGGGAACAGGTCCCGCCAGACGCGGGTCGCCGCGGCCAGCGCGGGCAAGGCCCGGCCGAAGGCCTCGATGGTGAGGTAGCCGTCGTAGCCGCTCTGGCGGAGTCCGCCGAAGAAGCCCTCCCAGTCGACCTGGCCGGTGCCGGGGATGCCCCGGTCGTTCTCGGAGACATGGACGTGGATCGTCTCGGCGGCGCACGAGGCGATGGCCTGCGCCTGGTCCTTCTCCTCGATGTGCGCGTGGAAGCTGTCGTACATCATCTTGCAGTACGGGTGGTCCACCGCGCGGACGAAGCGGGCGGCCTGCGCGGCGGTCGTCAGGAAGTAGATCTCGAACCGGTTGAGGTACTCGACGGCCATTCGGATGCCGCGGGCCTGGGCCTTCTCGGCGGCTGCGCTGGAGGGTCTCGACGCCGTACTTGAACTCGTCCTCGGTCGGCGCCTCGTTCGAGAAGACGCCGATGGCCGAGTGGATCGGGCCGCAGAGGATCTCGCAGCCGAACGCCTGGCCGCACTCCATCACCCGGTCGAGGTGCGCCACGGCGGCGTCGCGGACCTTCGGGTCCGGCGAGATCGGGTTGGCTCGGCGCCCATCACCGTGACCGCCGTCGCGCCAGGCCGAGGGCCTTGATCCGCTTGCCCAGCCGCTCGAAGGGCGCCAGGTCGGCCGTGTCGAAGATCGGGCACCTCGACCGCGTCGAAGCCCATCGCCTTGATCTGCTCGAGGAGGCGTCGTGCTCCTCGGTGACGTGCGTCGTCCACAGCAGCAGGTTCATTCCCGTCTTGATCATGGTGGGGTTCCTTCGGTCGATAGGATCGAGGATGGAGGGTCGAAGCGATCAGACCGGGACGACGGATTCCCACTTGCTGTGCTCGGCCGAGTCGAGCACGGCGTCGCAGACCGCCTGCGTGGCCAGGGCGTCGCGGAAGGTCGGAGCCGTGGGCTGCCCCTTGGCCAGGTTCTCGAGGAAGTCCGCGACCTGGTGGACGAACGTGTGCTCGTAGCCGATCTGGAGGCCCGGGACCCACCAGTTCTTCATGTAGGGCTGGTCGCCGTCGGTGACGTGGATCGACCGCCAGCCCCGGATGATCGAGTCGTCGCCGTGATCGAAGTACTCGAGCCGGTGCAGGTCGTGCAGGTCCCACTTGAGCGACGCCTTCTCGCCGTTGACCTCGAAGGTGTAGAGCGCCTTGTGGCCGCGGGCGTAGCGGGTCGACTCGAACAGGCCGAGCGAGCCGTTGTCGAAGCGGCAGAGGAACGCGCAGGCGTCGTCGATCCCCACCGGCTCGACCTTGCCGGTGAGGTTGTGCTTCCGCTCCTTGACGAAGGTCTCGGTCATGGCGCAGACCGAGCTGATCGAGCCGTTGAGCCAGAGCGCCGTGTCGATGCAGTGGGCCAGCAGGTCGCCCGTGACGCCGGAGCCGGCAGCGGCCACGTCGAGCCGCCAGAGGCCCGTGCCGCCCTGCGGGAGATCGGCGGAGATCGTCCAGTCCTGCAGGAAGTTGGCCCGGTAGTGGAAGATCTTGCCGAGCCGGCCCTCGTCGATGAGCTGCTTGGCCAGCGCCACCGCCGGGACGCGGCGGTAGTTGTACCAGACGGTGTTGGGCACGCCGGCCTTCTCGACCGCGTCGACCATCTCCTGCCCCTCGACCAGGTTCATCGACAGGGGCTTCTCGCAGAGGATCATCTTGCCGGCCGCTGCCGCGGCGAGGGCGATCTCGGCATGCGTGTTATTGGGCGTGCAGATGTCGATGGCGTCGATATCCTTGCGCTCGATCGAGCTTGCGCCAGTCGGTCTCGATCGACTCGTAGCCCCAGTTGTCGGCGAACGCCTGCGCCTGCTCGGCGGTCCGGCCGCAGACGGCCTTCAGCACGGGACGGTACTCGACGTCGAAGAAGTCATTCACGCGCTTGTAGGCGTTCGAATGCGTCCGGCCCATGAAGCCGTAGCCGACGATGCCGATGTTCAGGGGTTTCTTCGCGCTCATGGTGAGCTCCAGGGATTCGGTCTCGGGTGGGATCGGCTCCGACCGGCCTCGATCACTCGGCCCAGCCGTGCGCGTCGCGCACCGCGATCATCGCGGCCAGGATGTTGTTCCAGGTCTCGGGCTTGTGCATCACGTCGTTGGGGAACATGCAGCCGTCCCAGCAGATGTGGCGGATGGCCTTGGTGAGCTGGCCCGCTCTCGTCGCGCAGCCAGAAGCCGGCGTGGTGGGCGATGTCGAGCTTGCCGTTGGGGTCGTCGCCAGGCAGTGGCGGCCGGTGTGGTCGTGCGTGCCCGAGCCGAAGACCGTCGCGTCGTTCTGGGCGACGTGGAAGTCGATCGTCCAGGGCCGGAGCGCGGCGGTCAGCGTCTTCAGGGCGGCGTCGAGGGTCGCGCGGTCCTTCCAGTCGTAGTCCGTCGGGCAGGATGCGGTCCTCGGGGGCGTTCTCGCCCAGGGTGTAGAGGAGCGTATGCGCCATGTCGGCCTGGAAGCCGACGGTCTCGGGCTCGCCGACCCGCTCGAGCAGGTCGACCATCGTCCGCCACGAGTGCATCCCGCCCCAGCAGATCTCGCCCTCGGCGGCCAGGCGCTCGCCGTGGTCGCGGGCGATCGCCGCGCGCCTGCTTGATGGTCGCGGCGATCTTCTCCTGGTTGCCGGCCGGGTCCGTCGGCCCAGTCGGCCGGCGAGCAGGCCGTGTCGATCCGGACGACGCCGTACGGGCCGGACGCCCAGCTCGCGAAGCCGCTGGCGATCCGGCAGGCCTTGCGGATGGCTGTCCAGGTAGTTCGCCCGCTGCGTCTCGTCGCCCATCGCCGAGCGCGTCGAACCAGACCGGGCGCGACGACCGAGCCGACGACGAAGCCCTTGCCGGCGATCTTGTCGGCGAGCGCCTTCAGGTCGTCGTCGCTGATGTCGATGTTGATGTGCGGCTCGTAGAGGAAGAGGTCGACGCCGTCGAACTTGATGCCGTCGACCTCGGCCGCGGCGGTGAGGTCGAGCATCGTGTCCAGGTCGATCGTCGGCTCGGCGCCCGGGCTCCCCTTGCCGACCAGGCCGGGCCACATGGCGTTGTGCAGCCTGGGGAAGTTGTTGGGGTGCTTATCGCTCATCGTGGCTACCTGGAGTTGGGGAGGGTGGGTGTTTCTGGGCTCGCGTGGCACGGGACCGCGCCGCGCCGTCGTTCCTTCAGGAGACCTCGGCGCGGGTCGTGAGGTTGAGCCGGACGATCTGCTCGACGCGACGCACCTCGCGGATGTGGTTGAACCCCGCGGGGGGCCAGTAGTACCGCGAGTCGTTGGCAAGGGTGAATTCGAGACTGCCCGAGCCGTCGGGTCGCTCGACACGGGTGACATCGCCGATCCGCCCCTTCGGCCACGAGTGCACGCGGACGGCGTCACCGCTGTCTTCCGGGACCCAGCTAATCGCCCGACGATCGGTCACGGCATAGCAGACGCTCGACTCGCGGGCCGCTTTCAGACGCCGGCTGATCCATGAGCCGATCGTGCAGGCCAGGATGACGCCGCCGACGAGGCTCAGGCCGATCCCCATGCCCATGGTCGTATCCCCATTGTTGAAGCGGGGTCGCGGATCGCCCAGCGCCCGGAGGATGCCGAGGAGTCCAAAGCCGAGGAACAGCATCGCGACCGTGAACCAGACGTAGTAGGCGATGCTGTTCCGCGGCCGTGGCGGCAGGGAGCGGCCCGCCCACAGCAGGCGCTCGCCCGGCTCGAGCTCGCACTTGACGCGGGCGCCGCAGCTCCTCGCTCAGGCCATCGCCGAAGTCGTCGCCAATGGAGGGGAACATCCCGCCGGTGGCATCGGACGAGCTCGCGATCAACGGCCACCTCCACGGCTCCGGGGGACGATCACCTTGCGGACCCAGCGGTCGAGCTCGGCGTACCAGTCCGCCAAGCCAGTTCATGGCCAGCCGCAGTCTGCTCGAGTACATCGTCGGGCGCGAGCACTGGAAAGGCCATGGCTGCGGTCGAATCTCGTTGTACGTCCCCTGGCGGCGTCGCTTCCAGAACGAGCACTCCATGGCGATCGGGTCGAACCGCCAGACTTCGGGAACGCCGAGGCGGCCCCAGACGATCACCGCGTCGTCGGCCGAGTGGCTCACCTCGACCTCGAGGGCCAGGTCCGGGGGCGGCTGGGAGTCGAGGTCGATGTCCTGTGGTCCCTTCATGATCTCGGCGTGCTCGCCGAAGTAGAAGGTCTCGTCGCCCTCGACTCCTCCCTCCTTCTCCGGCTTCCGATAGGTCGCGGAACCGGCAACCTCGCAATTCATCTCGAAGACCCTTGGCCAGGGCAATGACGAGCTGAAAAGAGACATCGGGAGTACCAGCCGTGCTTCCGCGACTCGGTCAAGACCGTGAGCCTCCCCTCACAGTAGATCATCCGAAGGTTGGCTGGGTTGACGACCGCATCATTGAATGCGACATACGCCTCCCAGCTCACACCCGGGATCATCGACCACTGATCGCCGAGAGCGTTGACGGGAGGCGAGGGCGGCGACGGGGCCGCCGCGGCTGGCGCGGCGGCCCGTCGGGTACGGGCATCGGACGTGGCGTCGTGGTCCTCGTCATCGGCTTAGCCCTTCTTGACCTTCATGTGATCGCCGACGTTCGGCAGGTCCGGGTGGGTGTCGGGGCCGAAGTAGCGGAGGCTGACGAACGGCTCGCTGCCGGTGTTCTGGAAGGTGACGCCCTCGCCGGCCCGCTTCGCCGTGACGAAGACCTCGTCCTGCGTGACCTCGCCGTAGCGGATGAAGTTGGGGCTGTCGACGGCGAGCTTGCCGATCGTGCCGCTGCCCTGCACGACGATCAGGCCATAGGCGCCCGGGTCCTTGATCGTGGCCGAGCGCCCGGGCTGAGACGGTCAGCTCGCAGGCGCTGAAGAGCTGCTTGCCGTTGACCCGGCCGTAGACGATCCAGCGGTCGAAGTAGCCCTCCGAGGCGGCCGCCGGTCCGGATGATCGGCTCGAGGTAGTTGTGCTTCTTGAACTCGGGATCGACGTTCTTCTCCCAGTCGAGCTGCTCGACCAGGTAGTCGAGGTCCTGGTGGTGCTCGGGCGGGACGTCCTTGACCAGCAGCTCCCAGGGGACGCGGCGGCCCTCGACCATCGACTGGTACATGCCGAAGACGTCGGAGCCCCACTGCGGCTCGTAGGTCACGAGCGAGCCCGGCGCGTGCAGGACGCACGGGCGGCACCAGCCAGCCGGTGCCGGGCTTGAGGCGATAGGCCTTGGAGAGGTCCAGGATGCCGTTATCGCCGAGGTTCCACCGCTCGAGGCAGCGGCGGAGGTCCTCCTTGGTCGTCCCCGGCTCGAGGCCCATGAACGTGTAGGGGAAGTTGTTGCCCGTCCAGTTGAGCTGCGGGGGGAAGTAGTAGCT
This sequence comes from uncultured Planctomycetota bacterium, assembly GCA_963771445.1. Lineage (GTDB taxonomy): Bacteria > Planctomycetota > Planctomycetia > Isosphaerales > Isosphaeraceae > JAKAUH01. Next base: position 2,338,321 of record CAVYTQ010000014.1, read on the forward strand.
CTCGGGCTTGCCCTCGCGGCCCAGCTTGGCCGCCTGCTCCTGGTTCTGGTGCATGTGGTGCGGGATCGGCCCGAGGTTGTCGAAGAACTTGCTGTAGACCGGCCAGCGCTTGTAGGTGTCCCACATGCGACTGGCCGATCATCTCGGCGCCGTACTCGGCGATCGCCTCCTTGAGCGTGAAGCGGTCGCCGTCGTGGACGACGTAGCTGAGGCCCTCGTCGGGCGGTGCGCCTTCGTTGGCCGCGGGCGTCGTGGAGGCGAACCAGCGCTCGTCGATGCCGCCGCGGTGCGTGCCCAGCGCATAGAGGTCGTCGCGCGACAGCTTCGAGCCGTGCGCCCGGCATCAAGAACGAGCGGGGCACCCACGTCGGGGCCAGCCTCAGGATCCCTTCGCCGGCATCCAGGGCCGCGCGGGCCCGCGTGGCGAGATTCTGTTCGCCCATCTCATTCTCCCCTCCGTCTCGTGACGGTCTCGATCGACCCGCGGCGCACGGCCACGAGCCGATGCGTCCGCCACCTCGCCCAGCACCGATGTCCATTTTGCCCGCCGCTTGCCCGGACGGTCGCGAAACCCCCCGCCCTCGCACTCGCTTTCGATGGCCGACTTCGCCCGGCGGGATCGGCACCTTTTGCCCGCCCGGCAGCCATCGCCCCTCCGTCGGTCAGGGCGAGTTCCGCTCACGGGAATCCGGAAGTACTCGATGACGCCCTGGAGGATCTGGTCGAGCGACTGCGGGTCGGGCGGTAGCCGATCAAGGCGCTCGACCTTGCGCGATGTCGGGGACACGGCGGGGCATGTCCTCGAAGCCCTCGCCATAGGCCTGCTCGTACGGGATCGTGACGATCTCGGATGCGGAGCCCGTCAGCGCCTTGACCCGCTCGGCCAGCTCGCGGATCGTCACCTCCTCGCTCGAGCCGATGTTGAAGACCTCGCCGACGGCCCGCGGGTGGTCCATCAGCGCGACCAGTGCGCGGACGACGTCGCCGACATCGGCGAAGCAGCGCGACTGGCGTGCCGTCGCCGTAGATCGTGATCGGCCGGCCGGTGAGCGCCTGCTTGACGAACGTCGGCACGACCATGCCGTACTGCCCGGTCTGGCGCGGGCCGACGGTGTTGAACAGCCGGACGATGACGGTGGGGAGCTTGCGCTCGCGCCAGTAGGCCAGGGCGAGGAACTCGTCGATGGCCTTCGAGCAGGCGTAGCTCCACCGGCCCTTCGAGGTCGGGCCCGAGCACGAGGTTGCCGTCCTCGCGGAAGGGGACCTGGTCGCTGAGCCCGTAGACCTCCGACGTCGAGGCGATCAGGACCTTCTTCTTCTTCTTGTTGGCCTGGGCCAGCACGACCTCGGTGCCGTGGACGTTGGTCTCGATGGTCCGCACGGGGCTCTCGACGATCAGCCGGACGCCGACGGCCGCGGCCAGGTGGAAGACCACGTCGCACTGGTCGACCAGCTCGGCGACCGTCGGCGCGTGGTGGACGCTCTCGATCGTGTAGTGGAACCGAGGATCCGGCTTGAGATGGCGGATGTTCTCGATGCTGCCGGTCGAGAGGTCGTCGAGGACGAAGACCTCGTCGCCGCGGGCCAGGTAGGCCTCGGCGAGGTGCGAGCCGATGAAGCCCGCTCCGCCGGTGATCAGGACTCTCATGCACGCTGACCTTTCGTGGGCCCTGGGGTGTGACGGTTGGCAAGGAGTGGGTCGCGCAGTCGTCGGTCGCGATGAGGGGCCGACGGGCCGCGTTCCGGCCGTCGGCCGGCCTCATTGAGCCGCGACGTCCCCGGGCCGGGACGTTAGAGTATGCTAATGCTATCAGGCGGGTTGGTCTTTTCAACCGACCGGCCGCCGGGGGCGTTGATGGATGTGGGAGCTGAACGCGATGCTGGAGGGGCCTTACGTCTTCGTCGATATCGACACCCAGCGCGACTTCCTGGAGGAGTCCGGGGCGCTGTTCGTTCCCGGCTCTCGAGTCGATCGTCGCGAACCTGGGTCGGCTGAGCCGGACGGCGGCCGGCGCGCGGGATTCCGGTGCTGGCCACGGCCTGCTGCCACGTCGAGGGCGACGCCGAGCTGTCGCAGTTCCCGCCGCACTGCATGGCCGGCGACCGAGGGCCAGCGGCGGATCGCCGAGACCGACTGCCGACGAGTCGACCGTGCTCGAGGTCGGCGAGCGGCTGGCGGGCGAGCTGCCGCGGCACCTGACGCTCCAGAAGCGCGAGTTCGACGTCTTCAGCCGGCCGGACGCCGACGGGCTGGTCGCCAGGTATTCCCGATCCCGGCCGCTCTTCGTGGTCTACGGCGTGGCGACCGACTACTGCGTGCGGCGCGGCGGTCGAGGGCCTGCTGGCGCGTGGGTGCCGGGTCGCAGTGGTCGTGGACGCGGTGCGGGCCATCGACGCCGAGGCCGAGGCCGCCCTGCTGACCGCACTGGGCGGCGGTCGGCGTGCTGCTGGTGATGACGGACACCGTCTGCGAGGCCGTCGGCACGCGGACTGCTCCCGCTTGAGATCCGGTCGGCCGGCCACAACGGCCTGGCCCCAGCGCCTTTGAGGCTTGCCAGATGCAGGACAGGTACCGCAACCGATTCAAGGTCCCCCGGGCGACGAACCGGCTCCGCGGGCAGATCGCGCTCGAGGCGGCGCGTCGGCTGTATCCGACGATCGCGCCGGCGGACGCGAACGAGCCCGGCGCCTGGCTCGACGCGGCGGGGCCGAACGAGCTGTACGTCGCCAAGCGCAAGGCGGCGGCCGTGCTGGGGCACCGGGTCCGGCCCGGCGACCTGCCGTCCGACGACGAGGTCCGCGAGCAACTCGTCTCGATCTGGCGGGGGGCGACCGGGGCCGGCGCGATGACGGCGAGGCGGCGGACGATGAGGCCGACGACGCTGACGAGCCGGCTCCTGCCCTCGCGGCGATGGCCGATCATCTCGACCGGTTCGCCATCTACAAGATGAGGCTGGTCCCGCTGGAATCGGTCAAGCAGAACGCGCGGCATCATCCCGAGGGCGATGCGCTCTATCACAGCCTGCAGGTCTTCGAGCTGGCCCGGCAAGAGCGTCCCTATGACGAGGAGTTCCTGCTGGCGGCGCTGTTGCACGACGTCGGCAAGGCGATCGAGCCCTCCGGAGCATGCCGGCTCGGGCGTCGAGTCGCTGCGAGGGGCCGTCACGGCGCGCACGCTCTGGCTGATCGAGCACCACATGGACCTGCTGGCGGGCCGCGAGCGGCCGATCAGCGGGCGGCTTCGGCGCGAGCTTGAGGAGTCGGAGTGGTTCGACGACCTGAAGTTGCTGCGCGAGCTGGACGATGCCGGGCGCGTGCCCGGTCAGCCGGTCGGCACGCTCGACGAGGCGCTGGCCTATATCCGGGGGCTGGAGACCGAGAGCTATCTCGCCGACGTCGGCGAGGAGTGAGGCTGAGGGTCGGGCGGCGACCATCGGGGGCCGATCCTTTCGCTTCATGGGGTGTCCGGCAACGACGCGGGACGGATCTCTCTGAGCCTGGGGCAGGACCGGAACCCTCGGGGATTCCGATCGGGCTGCCCGTCGGGGCGATGCTCCACTCGACATCAGGGACGAGCGATCGGGTCACTCGGAGTTCAGGCTGGTCTCGCGCTGGAGGCTCCGGCCGCGTGTGAGGTCCGAGGGGATTCCGTTGGGATAGGATTCCTTCAACTGGGCGCGGATCTCGTCGAGCCGGGTCTCGGGCAGGGGGTGGGTGGCGAGGAATCTCGGGCGTATGCGAGCCCTTGCTGGCCTCCTTGAGGATGTTCATGACGTCGAGCATCGCGGTCGGGTCGTAGCCGGCCTGGGCCATGTACTGGAGGCCGTAGTGGTCGGCCTCGGACTCGTCCTCGCGGCTGAAGCGGAGCTGCGTGACCTGGTTGACCATCGCCGCGACGATCTGGGCGTGCTGGCCGCCGTCGTCGCCGCCGCTGGCCCCGACGCCGAAGGCCGTGCTGAGGAACTGGCCGAGCTGCCCCTTGGCCATCTGCTGGGCCGAGTGCCGGTTGACGACGTGGCCGATCTCGTGGCCGAGCACACCCGCGAGCTGGGCCTCGTTCTGGAGCTTGTCCAGCAGGCCCTCGGTGATGAACACCTGCCCGCCTGGCAGGGCGAACGCGTTGATCGTTTTCGGGTCGCGGAGCAGGTGGAAGTGGAAGTTCTCGACATACGGGCTCTTGCGGGCGTCGCTGTTGCGTACCAGGCGGCGGCCGACCTCGTTGACCAGCGCCGCGCGCGGGTCGTCGGATGGGCGGACATCGCCGCCCATCTTGCTGGCCATTTCGGGCGCAGCCTGGAGCCCCAGCGCCATCTCCTGGTTGACGCTCATCGCGACGTGCTGCTTCTTGCCGGTCACGGGGTTGACCTGTGTCTGGCTCATGTACGTCACGATGCCGATCACCGCGATGAGCAGGGCGCCGATGAGACGCCCGATCGGCAGCCGCCTGCCCCCTTGATAGCCGCCGTCGTCGCCGTAAGACATTGCTGTAGCCCCCAGTGGATTTCGCCCCGTCGCATGGATCATGACCCGTTCTCCGCCGATCATAAGCAATCCGGGTGCCTTTTGTGAGGGGCGAGGGGTCAGGGGCAAGGGGCGAGGAGGAGCCGGAGGAGTCCGGGGCCTTCGCTCGCCCCTCGGAGATCACAGGTCGTCCGACGAGATCACCTCGCCTCCGGCGAAGGTCGCGAGCGCCTTGAACGTGGCGAACGTGATCCCCTCGCGGATGAAACGCACGGCGCCGTCGGCGAAGGCGACGTTCGTGCCTCGGCCGCTGGGAGTGGGGTGCGCGCTCGAGGATGGCCTTGACGGCCGCCGCGTCGGCGGGCATCTCCAGGTCGTCGGGTTTGGACCAGGTGACGGCGTGGTCGTCGCCGGCATCCAGGTAGAAGATGGTATTGCTGGTGCCGTCGGTGATGTCGCGGAGGCCGACCGGCTGGTCTCCGCGGAAGATCGTGCCCGCGCCGCGAAGGCCGACGTACCGCGTCTTGCCCTCGCGGGCCGAGCGGACGGCCTGCAACGGGCAGCGATAGGTCTCGGGCATCCGCGCGATCAGGGCCTTGTTGTGCGGGCTGTCCCAGGGCTCGTCCTGGTGGAACTCCTTGAAGAGCGCATCCTGCTCGAGGTAGGGCAGGATCATCACCCGCCAGCTCAGAAGCGGCTTGCCGTCCTTGCCGGTGGTGGTCGCCGGCGGGAAAGCCCCCTTGTGCGCGCTGGCGTAGTTGTGCAAGGCCAGGGCGATCTGCTTCTCGTTGTTGGTGCACCCGGATCGGGTCGATGCCTCGCGCGCCGGGCGAATGATGGCGGAGACGAGGCCGGCGGCGGTCTCGGGGTCGCCGGTGACGACGATCCGGGCGCCCTGGACCTCGGTCTTCAGCCGCCCGATCAGGCCCGGGATCGCCGGGTCGGACGGGGTCTTCGCGATCAGGTCGGCGATGGCACGGCCGCTCTTTTCGAGGGCGCGGGCCGCGGCCTCGTCGGGCGAGGCGACGACCAGGCGGAAGGTCGAGTGGGCGCCGTCGAGGCCGACTCCGACGGCCATCCAGAGCACGCCGCGAGTGATGCTGGTGATCGGGCCGCCGCCGAGCTGCGGGGGCAGCATGGGCATCAGCTCCTCGAAGACGCGGCGGGTATCGGCCGAGGGGATCAGGGCGACTCGCAGGCCCATCGATCTCGTCGGCCACCGTCGCCAGCGCGGCTGGCCAGCTCGGGACGGGGTGTCGGTTGGAGCTTGCGGATTCTCTCGATGGCGGCGGGCGAGCCGGCCACGACGGCGTCATGGATCGTCTCGCAGGCGGGGAACTTCAGGGGCGATCGGCCCTCACCCTGGCCACAGAGCAGCCGGCCGATCGCCGCGCCATCGCGCGCCTCCGCGAGCGGGGCGACCATGACCGGCGGTCCGGGCAGGTCGCCGGGGTTGACCACCACGAACAGCCGGTGCGCGCCGGCGGACCTGAGCTTCCCGGATAGCGCGGCGGCCTGCTTCATCTGGTCGGCCAGGTTGCCGGTCGAGTCGTCGCCGCCCACGCGAGCGGCGATCGCCTCGAGGATTGATGTGGTCCAGGTCGAGCATCACGACGGCCACGGTGTCGGAGTTGACGAACGGGGCCACCGCGCGGGCCGGGTCGTCGGCTTGCGGGGCCTGGCCGGCGGCGCACAGGGCCAGGGCGAGGAGGGTCTTCAGCATGGGTCTTGCTCCTTGGGATGGAAGGGAAGGGAGAGGTTGCCCGAGGGGTCAGGGGGCCAGCTCGATCGAGTACCGTAGACCGAACGAAGGGTGCTGGAATCCTGCCGGGGCGACGGGCGCCGAGAGGAACGCGCGGTTGCCCTCGAGGCGGTACTCGAACGGCCGGCCGGTCAGCGGGTCGATTGGGATGGGGACTTCCTGGATATCCTCGAGCTTCGCCGGCAGCTTGTGGTGAGTCGCCGCGTACAGGCCGATGGCCTCGATGCACTGGATGGCGCCAAGGCGGCGATCGGCCCGCCCCGTGGCCATCAGGAAGGACTGCACGTTGGTGATCAGCGAGCAGAACAGCCGGAGGATCATCCGGTCGTGGATCTCGCGCAGCCGCCCCTCGGCCTTGAGCATGCCCGCATACGCCTGCGGGAACGGAAGGCCGGCCCACTTGTAGACGTCGTCGCGGTAAACCTGGTAATCGAGGTAGGCGTCGAGGAAGACGACCTGGACGGCGGGCATCGCGTTGACCTGGTCCTTGGGCCGCCCGCGGGCGATGAGCGTGCGCTTCGACGCGGGGTAGGCCTGCGCCACGAGGGCGGTGAGGGCACCCGTGCTGCTCCAGTCGCGGCCGGCGCCGGGAGATGGGGATCGGCCCGACCCGATGAGGGGCATCATCTTCGAGATGATCTCGTCGGCAAAGGAGCGGCCCTTCTCGACGCTCCAGGGCAGGCCGTCGAGCTCACGGAGCCGCGGCACCTCGCGCTCGACCATCATCCGCTCGGCGTCGATCGCGGTCGGCTCGATCCAGGGACGCGGCATGTCGGCGAGCGCCCAGTAGAGGTTTGGCGTGCCGGCGAGCTGGAGCAGGTCCTCCAGCGGCGTGGCGAGCACCATGGTCGAGTGGACCGCGACCAGCGCCTGGATCATCAGGGGACCGCGGCCCACGTGCCGGCTCATGGTCAGTCCGACCTGGAGCCAGCGGATCGCCTCGTCCGGTCGGCCCTCGAGCACCGCGACCCGGGCCTTGAGCGCGACTAGCCGGACGAGCGAGCGCATGAGCTGAATCTCGTGGATCAGGAGGTCGAACGCCTCGGGCCGGGCGTCGAACTCCCAGTCGCAGTCGAACCGGTGCACGGCCAGCTCGAGCTCGGGGAAGACGCGGTGGTAGCCTTGCAGATAGTCGCGGGCCTGCTCGAGCGGAATGTCCTTCAGCGGAGATTGCGACCACTCGTTCTTTTCCATGTCCAGATACCGCGTCCGACGCGCCGGGTCGGGGTCGGCCGCGTGCTGCGCCTGGGCCTCGAGCATGATCTCGATGGCGCGGTGGTAGTAGATCGCGGCGTTGCCGGGCACCAGCTCGGCGCGGCCGGGTACGAGCCGGTACTTGAGGGCCGGCACGGGCTCGGCGGCCGGATGCAGGACGATCCGCGTGACGGGCGGCGGCTCGTCCTGGGCGGACGCTGGGGCCGCGGCCGCGGTCAAGGGCACGGCGCAAGCCAGGGCGGTCCATATTCGAGGCGAGAGTCTCATGATCGGTCTCCGGGTGGGAGGAGTTTCTGCCACAGTTGCCGCCGGAGCTCGCCGGCCGAGGCCGGCGGCGACGGCGCGGAGGGGGTGGGGGACGCGTCGGGGAAGGGGCGGGCCGCCGGCTCGGCCGGCAGGTCGAGGGCGAGGGCCAGCGCCAGATCGGAGGTCAACCGCGCCTCGGCGACGGTCGCCCACCGCGACGGCCAGATCGCCCGCGACGGGTCGCCCCAGACGGGCTCGAGCGGGTTGCCGCCAAGCATCGGCGCGTGTTCCGGCGCCGAGGCGGGTTCGGCATTCGCCACCTTAGGTGCCGGCGCGACGGCGGACGCCGGGGCGGCCGGCTCGCGGATGACGACCACACGCTCGACGACCCCCGGGCCGGGCCGGAGGGCCAGCGCGGCGGACTCGCCCACGACGATCAGGGCGAGCGTCGCGGCGATCGACGGCCAGGCCCAGGCTGGCTGACGGCGGTCTTTGGTCCTGCGCCGACGTCGCGCCGGCCTCGAACATCAACCGGTCGCGGTCGAGCCGGGCCGGCGAGGGTGCGAGGGCCCTGAGCGCCGACTCGATGTCGGTCAGCTCATTCTGGGATTCGGGCTGGTGCGGGATCTGGGACATGCGACCCCCAATCGCTCCCTGAGCGTGGCCAGGCCCGCGGCATACAGCCGGTGGGCGGTGCTTGACGAGGTCCCCGAGACCTCGCCGATCTGTTCAAAGGTCAGCCCGCCCCAGAGGTGGGCGACGATCACCTCGCGCTGGTCGATCGGCAGGTCCTTCAGCTCGGCCTCGGCGTCGGCCGGGTCGAGCGACCCGGGCCGCGGCGATCCGCCCGAGCCACGGAACCAGCCGAGAATGCGCCAGGCTCCCGCCTGCTCCTCGTGACACCGGCGCCTTCGCGACGCGACCGATGCATTGATCGCCCCGTTCCGCACGGCGCGGAACAGCCAGGCGGCCGGGTTCTCGGGCATGACCCGCTGCCGGGCCAGGCTCAGGAACGCCTCCTGCACGACGTCGTCGGCCGACTCGGTCCACTGCCGTGCGTAAAGCCGCAACGGCGCCGCGTGCCGGTCGATCAGACGTCCCAGGTCGTCGGGGTCCATGTCCGGTTCGTTCCCCTCCGCCAGTCGGTGAGCTCAGGCTTCAACCGGATGACAGCGGCCGCGCGGCGATATCCCACGGCCGAGGCAATTTTGTGCCCCCCGGGCAGCCCTTTTCCGGATTGTGCGACGTAACTTGATCAAATGAAAGGGATTGGGTCGCACAACCGCTCGCCGTCGCCGTCGTATGGCCGGCGACGAGCCCCAGTATGAGCGCCACCAAGATCAGGACCAGCCGCGCGACGGCCGGCCACGAGACCGGGGCATTGGGTTCGTTCGTCGAGGTTTCGGGGGAATTCCCGGCCTTCTGGTGGAAGTTGGCCAGGTCGGCCGTCGGGGCGGTCGGACCGGCGTCGGCGATCGGGGCGACGGAGGACGGGGCGGGAATCTCAAGGAGCGAGGACGTCCGGGGCTGGGCCTCGTTAGGGAAAGGGGCGGGCTCGACAACGAACTGCGTGGAGGACGTGACGCGGCTCGTGCAGGGGTCTCCGGGTCCCTTGCCGCAGGGGCAGGGGGACTGCGCGGGGCGGCCCAGCCGCTGTTGCGCTGCCGCTTGCGCAGGGCGTCGAGGATGCGCATCAGGCTGCGGTTGCTGGCGAGCTGGTAGCGTCGCAGGCTCGCCGGCGTCGGAGTTTTTGCAAACCCGCACTCGTCGGCGCCCGTGGTGTCGGTGCGCTCGAGGAGGCCGGTCAGCAGTCCTCGATGCGGGCGATCCGCTCGGCGGTCATGGCGGGCAGCAGGGCGCGGGCCTGGTCGGGTCCATCGGGGCAGCGCGAGCACGTCGCGGGCGTCGAGCCGTTCCTGGAACCGGGTGCGTTCCGCCGCGCAGCTCGGTCGCCACGTCGGCGAACGGGTGGCCGGCGTCGGGGTCGATTGTATAACAGGTCGAGGTAGATCGACAGGACCTCGTCATCGTCGGCGGCGTCGAGCGGCTGCCGTCCCAGCAGGCGGATGGCCTTGACCGGTGGCGGCTGACCAGCACAGGCCGTCCTCGAGCAGGCCCTGGAGGTCGTTCCAGCGGTCGAGCAGCCAGGCAATGCAGCCCATGGCCGCGGCGATTCACCACCCGGCGGGATCGTTGGATGCTCGACGTCGGGTGTCCACGACACCTGGGCCGGGTCGCCGAGTCCGGCCTCGAAATGGGGATAGAGGTGGATCGGGCCCCGCGGGTCCCAGAACAGCCGGCGGCCCAGCAGGATCACCTCGTCGGCCTGCGCCTCGGCCGACTCGGCACCGGCGGTGGCCACCTGACCCCGCAGGCGGGCGGCCCAGGCGCGGTCGGCGCGGTCGAGCTGCCACGAAATATTCACGGCTCGCTGCACCAGGTAGCGGTCGAGGTCGTCGGCCGGCTGGAGGATGCTCGTCCACGACGTCAGCCGGGCATCGAGGGCGCCGCGGAGTCGTCACCCGGCAGGATCAGGTGCTTGCTCCGCATCCCGTGCTTGACGGCGTTGAACCGCGAACGGTCCTTGCCCGCCTGCGTCCTCGGCCCGGTCGAATGGCGGGCATTGCGGCGATTGGCCTCGGCTCGCGCGGACGAAGTGCCTGCATTCATGGAAGAAGTTGTCAACATCGATGGCTCCTTCACGGGAGGTGTCGTCTGGAAGCGGCTTGATCGGGTCGGAAGGGATGATTGATTCTCGCGTCGTCGCAAGGGTCGGCGTTCAGGGCTCTTCTATATGATATTATAGGAATAAAAGGCGGCTTTGACGAGGATTTTGGAAATTTGTGGAGAAATGGGTCGAATTGGGGGTGCTCGGAACGGGATTTCAGTCCTGAGGGCCTGACTGTAGTGGTCGGGCGTCCACCTTGGGGCGTGGGGCTGCGAAGTGAGTCGAGAGCCGGTTGGCGGATGAAGTGCATGACCCGGCGACTGACGTCGCCGGTTCGCCAAGACCATTGAGTGTGGACCTTGTCCGAGCCGATCGCATCGGTCGGATCGGAGAGGCCCAGCTCTCTCTGGGGGACTCGGCTCGGCCAGCGATCCGTCGATCCCGTGAGGTCGGGTTCAGTCGCTCCGGCAGGCTGAAGGCGACGAAGGCGTCGCCGGGTTTGGTCTGCGGCTTGCCTGCGCCACCGGCGGCGATGACAACGAACTGGCGTCCGCCTACCTGGTAGGTGGCGGGGGTGGCGTAGCCGCCGGCGGGCAGCGGGTGCTCCCAGAGGAGCTTGCCGGTCGCCTTGTCGAAGGCGTGGAACCGCTCGTCCTTGGAGCCGCCGATGAAGACCAGGCCGCCGGCCGTTACGATCGAGCCGCCGAAGGTCTCGGTGCCCGTGCGGGGGACGCCGCGGGCGGTCAGCTCGGGGTGCTCGCCCAGCGGGACCTGCCAGGCGAGGGTGCCGGCGTTCAGGTCGATCGCGGTCAGTGTGCCCCAGGGCGGCTTGATCGCCGGATAGCCCTCGTGGTCGAGGAACTTCTCGTAGCCCTTCATCGCGTAGGTGCCGAACCGGGCGGGGTCCTTCGAGCCGGTCGCGACCAGCGTGACGATGTTGGGGACGTTGTTGGCGTTGATATACAACCGGCCGGTCGTGGGGTCGAACGAGGCGCCGGACCAGGTCGCGCCGCCGTGGAAGCCGGGGATGACGAGGGTTCCCTGAAGGCTCGGCGGGTTGAAGGCCGGCCCGTGGCGGATCTGGCGGAGCCGTGCCAGGGCCGATGCGCGATTGGCCGCGCCGATGTCGGTGAGGTTCGACTCGTCGAGGGACTGGGCGGCGAACGGCGGGGGCTTCACCGGGATCGGCTGGGTCGGCGAGGCCTGCTCGCCGGGGACGTCCGAGGCCGGCACCGGTCGCTCCTCGACGTCGAAGAGCGGCTTGCCCGTCTCGCGGTCGAAGAGGAAGACGTAGCCGGTCTTGGTCACCTGGGCGACCGCGTTGACGGGCTTGCCATCGCGAGTCACCGTGACGAGGTTGGGGTAGACCGGCAGGTCGTGGTCCCAGAGGTCGTGGTGCAGGGTCTGGAAATGCCAGATCCGCTTGCCGGTCCGGGCGTCGAGCGCGATCGTGCAGTTCGCGAACAGGTTCGCGCCGTGGCGGTCGCCGCCGTAGAAGTCGAACGAGGCCGACCCCAGGCCGGCGAAGACGATCCCGCGGGCGACGTCGACGCTGAAGCCGCCCCAGGCGTTGGCGCCGCCGCGGTCCTTCCAGGTACCTTCCTTCCAGGTCTCCGAACCATACTCGCCGGGTCGGGGTACGGTGCGGAACTCCCAGGCGAGCTTGCCGGTGCGGACGTCGAACGCGCGGATGTCCCCCGGTGCGGCGATGCCGGGCCCCTCGTCGCACGAGACCCCGACGACGACCGTGTCTTTCCAGACGGCCGGGGCGGACGTCGGGCCGTAGCCGAGCCGGGCGAATCGGGGGTCGAGGTGCTGCCGCAGGTCGAGGACCCCATCCCGGGCGAAGGCCGGATCGAGCTTGCCGGTGCGGGCATCCAGGCAGAAGAGCCGGCCGTCGGCCGTGCCGTGGAGGATTCGCCGGGCGCCGTCGGGCCGGCCGTCGGACCAGTACGCGCAGCCCCGGTTGACGCCGCCCGACTGGGGACGGTGCTCCCACGGATGCGCCTTGAGGGGGTCGAACTGCCAGAGCTCGTGGCCGCTCGCCGCATCCAGGGCCACCAGCCGCAGATAGCCGGTGGTGATGTACATGATGCCGTTGACGATGATCGGCGTGCACTCGATCGTCTTGCCGGGGCGGCCCTCGAGCTCGCCCGGTGTGGTACGTCCAGGCCGGTTTGAGCCGCGACACGTTGCCCCGATTGATCTGGTCGAGCGGGGAATACCGCATGCAGCCGGCATCGTTGCCGACGCGCGGCCAGTCGGCGCTCGGTCCGGACTGGGCCGGGGCGTAGCCCGAGAGACCGATGAGCGGGAGCGACAGGACGGCGAGGCGAGCCAGGCGCATGGGGAGTCTCCCGGACGGCTGCGGCGAGAAAACCGGCTCACAGTATACTGCCGGGCGCCATCGCAGCGAGCGGACTCCGCGGTGAACCCGGATGTGGATGAAACCGGAGGAGGTAATGGCTGAGGGGGAAAGACTGCCATGTCGGATCCGAACCGGCGGGCGGGGCGCGGATCCTCTCCGGCTACGACTCTGGCGAGATCTGGGGGCTCCCGATGGCCGGTGAAAACTCGGCGCGCGGCTCCGCGGGTCGCGAGGACACAATCGCCGCTCTCCAGGCCGCTCCGACAAGGAGTGAAGCCGCCGCGGGCGGCGCGGGACGCCGGGCCGGTGCCGGCACCTGGTCAGGGTGCGAGGGGAAGCTGCGGTGCGGTCGATTTCGCGAGAGAATCTCCCGGCAATCCGGCCCTTTCGGTTCAACCGTGGTTCGTTCAACCTTCGGTCTCGGGCTCCTTGAGAGCGGCGTTCGCCCGCTCCCTGCGGATCTGGACCGAGCGGTCGTAGGCGTCCTGGACGGCCCCCTTCGCCTTGGTCCACGGCATTTCGCTCTCCTTGCTCGCCTCCCAGTCGCTCTGCAGTTGCGAATCCATCAGGTCGATGCCTGCGTCGCCGTGCCTCGACTCCGCCTGGGCGCCATACCGGAATGCGGGGTAGAAATCCTCGAATTCGTCGCCGTCCTCGACGTAGGGGCGCGATGCGAAGTGATCGCGCAGCCAGTTGTCCTCGGTCGTCGGGTCGATCATCTCGCCGACACCCTTGCCCGCAAAGCCCCCGGCCACGGCACCCGCGGCCGCCCCGACGGCGGCGGCCACCGGGCCCGCGACCGCGCCGGCAACCAGGCCGGTCGCCGCGCCGACCAAGGCGGCTCCGATGCCGGTCTCGATGGAATGCGCCCCGGCGCGTCCGTAATGGGATCGGGATTGCGGTGCCCGGTGGGCGGAAGGTCGATCTTCTTCTCAGGGGTTGACTCGGTTGCCATGACCATGCTCCCGTTTCAATCGTGTCTCGAGGTGAGCCGCCCGGCCGCGAATCGCCGGCCGATTGGGTGTAAGATATGGATCAAGCAAACGGCTTGCCGGTTGATGTGAGGGTGCGATTCAACATTTCCCGAATGCCCTATTGGTCGACGAAGCCCGGCCGACGGTCATCGCTCTCGCCCTTGACGAGGCGTGATTTCCATCCCCGTCGTGAGTGAAGAGAGCCTGCCCCCAGATGCCGATCGTTGACGGCCGCACGGCTCGCGACCACGCGATGGCGGCCCGGATGGACGGTTTCCGCACGTCCATTGGCCTTGCGACGTGGGGGGTGGCCGATAGAATAATCGCTAGTCGGCCCGGTTCATCCTTCGCGGCAAGGGGTTAACGGCGTGCGAGTCGGCTACTTCGACTGCTTCAGCGGAATCGCCGGAGACATGACGATGGCGGCGCTGGTCGATGCCGGGCGTGGATCCGCGCGCGATCCAGGAAGCCGTCGCCAGCCTTGGGCTGCCGTGCGAGCTGACCTTCGAGACCGTGAAGCCGGGGCGGGTTCCGGGCGACCTATGCCAAGGTCGAAACGCCGGAGACGCACGCGCATCGCCACTGGCACCATATCGAGGCGATCATCGACAAGAGCACTCTGATCGGGCCGGCAGAAGGACCTCGCCAAGACGGATCTTCATGAAGCTGGGCGAGGCCGAGGCGCGGGTGCACGGCGTCGACCTGGCGAAGATCCATTTCCACGAGGTCGGCGCGGTCGATTCGATCGTGGATATCATCGGATCTGCCGTCGGGCTCGACCTGCTGGGCGTCGACCGTTTGAGGCCAGCCCAGTGCCGCCGGGTCGGGGCTGGATCAGGGCGGCGCACGGGCGGATGCCCCTGCCCGCCCCGCGACGGCCGAGATCCTCCGCGGCGTCCCGCTCGCGGAGTCGATGGTTGACGTCGAGCTGACCACGCCCACCGGCGGCCGCCATCCTGGCCACCGTCGTCGAGCGGTTCACCTCGTTCCCCGCGATGACCATCGAGTCGATCGGACTCGGTGCCGGCACCCGCGAGCTGCCCGAGCAGGCGAACATCGTCCGGCTGTTCGTCGGCACGTCGTGACCTGCCGCCGGCGAGCGATCGGGTCTGGGTGCTCGAGACCAACCTCGACGACCTGCCCGGCGAGGTGGTCGGCTACACGATGACCCGACTCATGGAGGCCGGCGCGCTCGACGCGTTCGTCACGCCGATCCAGATGAAGAAGAACCGGCCGGGCGTGATGGTCTCGGTGCTCTGCGACGAGGCGAGGATCCCGGCGCTCGAGGAGATCCTGTTCCGCGAGACGACCACGCTGGGCATCCGCCGATATCCGGTCAGCCGACACAAGCTCAGGCGGCAGGCGGTCGAGGTGGAGACGCCATTCGGGCGGATCCGGGGGAAGCTGGGATGGCTGGGCGATCGGCCGCCGACCTTCAGCCCCGAATACGATGACTGCGCCCGGATCGCCGCCGAGCGCGGCGTTCCGCTCCGCGACGGTGTACGACGCGGCACACTCGGGATACGCCGCGTCCACGACCGCGGAGGCGGCGGGGCGCGGGGCCGAGGCCGTGGGCACGCCCGGGCATTGAGTCCGGCAGGAGCCGGCCGAAGCGCACGCAGGGCAAGGACGCAGGCAGACCACTCTCGACCAGGGAAGGATGGGAGCGATGTCTCAGGAAGCTTGGCTGGTGGTCGCCGTGGGCGCCGGGTTCCTCCTCGCGGGGATCGCCGCATCGCCGCTGGGCTGGGCGGCCATCCTGCAGCCGGCGGACTCGGTCGGATCGCGAGAATGAGGCGTCGTTCCGCGACCTCCGCGACCGATTGCAGGCGTTGCAGCAGCGACTCGAGTGGTGCGAGGCGGCGGTCCGCGAACGACCGGGACCCGGTCCCGGCGAGCCGGAGGACGGAGGTCTGATGCCCCCGTCGCGTTCCGTCGCGACCGCCGCGCTGGCAACACGACGGCCCGGCGGTCGGGTCGTAACCTCGTCGGCCGAGGCACCCGCTCAGCCGAACCTGATCACGGTCCCTCGACTCGCCGGCAGCCTCGACCGCCAACCACCCGGGGCCGACGCCACAACAACGGGCTGAGCCAGCGGTACGCCGCAATCTGGCAGATGGCCGATGCCGGGGCCTCGCCCGATGCCATCGCCCGGGCGACGGGGCAGCCGATCGGGCAGATCGAGCTCATCCTTGGATTGAGGCGGCAGGGAGTGTTTCGCGGGGGGCAGTAGTTAGTGGCGGGTGGCGCGTAACGCGTGGGCCGTGGTCGGTGCTCACTGGGCTGTGTCGGATGTCGGATGGGGAGGGCGAGGCTCCTGCCGGGCCGGGTTGGTGCGCGGCTCGCCGGGAGGCACGGCTTCCGGCTTTCGTTCGGCGGTCAATGGTGAATATCGTGGGCCGTGGGTCGCCCGCGGGGGTCCGTGACGACCTATCCATTGGGGGTGCGTGAGAAGCTTCATGGAGAGTGATTCGGACCTGCTGCGGCGGACTCGGAATGGGGTGTTGAACGTGCTCGTGCTCGTGGGGGGCATGATCGCGGTCAGCGGGTTCCTGCTCCGCGCGCGGGCGGGTGACGAGGCGGCCTCGCGGGAGCTGCGGCTGCGGCCGGTGTTCCTGGGCGGGCTGTTTGCGGTCGGATGCGCGAGCTACGTGGTGCGGCGGGCGTGGTGGCGGCCGGAGGGTTTGTCGCCGGAGCGGCGGGCGCGGTGGTTCTACTGGACGCACGTCGGGTCGGCGGCGATCGTCGCGGCCGGGGTGCCGATGGGCCTGGGATTCGGCTGGTGGGTCGAATCCGACCTCCGGGAGATCGCGCCGTTCTGGGTCGTGCCGCTGGCGCTCGGATTCCTGGGGATTCCCCGTCGGGGCGAGCTCGAGGAGCTGACTCCACCTCCACCGGCCAACACGGACGAGGGACAACCGTCATGAGCGCGACCGAGTCGACCATCTTCTGGATCTATTTCGGGCTCGTCGCCATCTGGCCGATCCGGCTGGTCGTCCTCGGGTGGATCCTCGGGAGGCAGGAGTTCCTCGATGGGCGGTCGCCGCGGTTCGAGGGGCCGGATGCGCCGCGGGTCACGGCCATCCTGCCGTGCAAGGACGAGGCGAATTATGTCGGCAATTGCCTGGCGTCGGTGATCGGGCAGGATTATCCCGAGCTCGAGATCATCGTGGTGGACGACCGCAGCCGCGACGGGACCGGCGAGATCGCCCGCCGCATCGCCGAGACGGATTCGAGGGTCCGGGTCGAGACGATCCAGGACCTGCCCGCGGGCTGGACGGGCAAGACCCATGCGATGCACCACGCCGCCGGGCTGGCGACGGGCGAGTGGCTCTGGTTCTTCGACGCCGACACGCTGCACGAGCCCGACGGGCTGTCGATCCTGATGCAATACGGCCGTGCAACAGGGCGCGGACATGGTCAGCCTGCTGCCCGAGCTGCGGTGCGAGACATTCTGGGAGCGGGTCGTCCAGCCGCTGGGCGGGATCGTGCTGATGCAGTCGTTCCCGCTGAACGTCGTCCACCGCGACAACTCGCCGCTGGCGTTCGCCAATGGCCAGTACATCCTGATCCGGCGCGAGGCTTATGACGCCGCCGGCGGGCACGCGGCGGTGCAGCGAGCGGTTCGTCGAGGACATCGCGCCTGGCGCGGCAGGTCAAGTCGGCCGGGTTCCGGATTCGGGTCGCCCTGGTGCGCGGGATTGTGACGTGCCGGATGTACGCGGGGCTCGATCAGCTCGTGCGGGGTTGGAGCCGCATCCTGTATGATGCACTCGATCGTCGGGCCGGCCGGCTGCTCATCCGTCTGGTGGATGTGCTGGTGTTTTGCCAGGCGGGGCACCTGGCGATGCTGGCGAGCCTGGGGATGCTGGTCGCGGGCGTCGCACCGGCGCTGGCCTGGCGGATGCTGGGGCTGAGCGCCGTGCACCACTTCCTGATGTTCCTGGTGTTCCGGATGATCTATCGGACCTCGGTCCCTGGCTCGCGGTACGCGGCGTGGTATCCGGTGGGGAACCTGGTCATCGACGCGATCCTGGTGCGAGCGATCCGGATGTGCCTGACGGGTCGGGTAACATGGCGGGGGACCGACTACGGCCAGGTCCCGACGGCGGGGCCGAACCCGTCGAGGCGGGCACGACCGCACCCGGCCCGCGGTGAACGACGAGTCCGGTGATTCGGCAGCCTGGGCGTGCTTCGGGATTTCGTGGAGTCGGGGATAACGGCCGATGGGTGTCGTCATCGAGGCGGCGGACGTGCTGGTTGCGCGAAATCCGGCGACGGGAGCGGAGATCGGCCGGGTGCCGGTCACGCCGGCGGAGGACGTGGCCGGGATCGTCGCGAGCGCCCGGTCGGCGCAGGTTGCCTGGGCCGACACCCCATGGAAGCGCCGGCGGGACGGTGCTGGACCGCTGGCGGCGGATCATCAGCCGCGACGCCGAGGACTGGACGTCGCCTGATCGCCGCCGAGATCGGCAAGCCGCGGATGGAGTCGATGGGCGGCGACGTGGTCTCGACGCTCGACGGGATTCGCTGGACCGTGCAGAATGCCGGCGCGGTGCTGGCCGAGCGCAGGATCGGACCGGCGTGGCAGCGGATGCTGCTGATGCCCGGCGGCCGTTGTCGCTGGGTGCCGTACGGCGTCATCGGGATGATCGGGACCTGGAACTATCCGCTTTTCCTGAACGCCCCGCCGATCGCCCAGGCGCTCGCGGCCGGGAACGCCGTGGTGTGGAAGGCGTCGGAGTCGGCGGCGCTCTGCGGGGCGAGGATGGGCGAGGGCCTGCGCGAGGCCGGGGTGCCGGAAGGACTGTTCGCGGTGGTGCAGGGCGGTCCCGAGGCCGGGCGGGCGGTCGTCGAGTCGGCGATCGACAAGGCGATGTTCACCGGCGGCGTCGAGAACGGGCGGCGGGTGCTCGCCGCGCTGGGTGCCGCGGGGATTCCGGCGCTGGCGGAGCTGTCGGGGTTCGATCCCGGCGATCGTCTTGCCCGATGCGCCGTCGGGATTCGACCGTGCGGGCGCTGACCTGGGCGGCATTCGTCGGGTGCGGCCAGACCTGCGTGGCGGTGAAGCGGGTGTACGTGGTGGGCGACCCGTCGCCGTGGATCGAGGCCCTGGTCGCCGCGGCGCGGGCGCTACGGATGGGCGATCCGTCGGCGCCGGGGGTCGACCTGGGGCCGATGATCTCGGTGCGCGCACGCGAGCGGCTGCGGTCGATGCTCGCGGCGGCGGTGGGCGCGGGTGCGCGGGTCCACGGCGGCGAACCGGTCGGCGAGGCCGGGGCATTCCTGTCGGCGGCGGTGCTCGAGGCGGAATCGAGCGAGGCCGAGGACCGGCTGGCCGGCGCGTTCGGTCCGGTCGTGGTCGTGCGAGGATTCGCCGACGAGGACGCCGCCATCGCGGCGGCGAACCGCGGGCCATTCGCGCCTGGCGGCGAGCGTCTGGGGCCGGGACGGCCGCGGCGCGGCGAGGTCGCACGGCAGCTCCAGGCGGGCATGGTGACGATCAACGACGCAGTCACGCCGACCGCGCACGCCTCGGCGCCTTTCGGGGGCGGCAAGGCCAGCGGGTATGGCCGGACGAAGGGACCGATGGGGCTACGCGAGTTCGCCCAGCCCCAGGTCGTCTTCGCCCGCTCGCCGGGCGGATTCCGGCCCCAGCTCTTCCCTTACGACGCGATGCCGCTCCTGGGCCGATTCTTCGCGGTCTATCGGCGGATCTTCCACCCGCCGGGCTGAGCCGGTCGGACCCCTCGGACCGCGGTCGAGCACGGTGCCTCGGTCGGTTCCTCAACCTTGCATCCAAGGTCCCGGTCATCCCGGCTTCGCATGTGCCGTGCTGCCTAGCAATCAGATATAGGAATCGAAGAAAGGTGATTGCCGAACGAGGGAGCCGTTGTTATCCTACTTGGGGCTGCAACTGTGATGGGTCGATCCACATGAGAGGCTTGCTCGATGTGGAACGTTGCCCAGGCCATTGGACATGCCTGTCCGGATTCCGGGATGGAAGCTGTTCCAGAATCCTGGCCGACGACCAGCCTGAAATCGTTGTGTGGCGTCATGACGGTTCATGAGAGATGCAGCTTGCCAACTGCCTGCAAACGTCCCGAAAGACACTGACCGCTCGAGTCTGTCTCTCCCGATCTCCTCAATGCGACGTCTCCCCTCCCATTCCGTCGCGATGATGGGATTGATTCCCCCCCTGGGAATCCCTGACCCGGTGATATGCGGGTCGTCCGGCGTAGTCTCGCCTGCATTGATTTGAAGTGGATGAATCAGCGTCGCCAGGCAGCCCGAGTCTCGGGCGGGTCGTCCAGGGTCTTTCTTGCCCTGGATAACCCCGGCCTGGCAGGACTTGAGGAGCGTCAGTCATGAGCGATGAGATGCGGATCCTGCTCCAGGCGACGGTGGAGCGAAGCGCCCCCCGGTCGTCGCGTCGGCGGAAGATGTCTCCCGTGATCCGATTTGGCGGGGTTGGCGTGATCCTCGTCGGTTGCGCCATCGCCCTGGGTTTCATCTACCTGTCGCCTGACGGGACGATCACCCCGTCCAGGACCATCCCGATGTCGCAACAGGAGCGGACGTCCCGGTCGGAATCGGGCCCGAGGCCGGTAGCCGCCGCCAACGACGGCGATTACCGCTCGAAGCTCACGCCGGAGCAGTACCACATCACCCGCGAGAAGGGGACCGAGCGGGCGTTCACCGGAAAGTTCTGGAATCACAAGGGGGACGGCGTCTACAAGTGCGTCTGCTGCGGGACGGCGCTCTTCGACTCGAACAGCAAGTTCGAGTCGGGGTCGGGCTGGCCCAGCTTCACGAAGCCCTTGAACGAGACGAACGTCAAGACGGCCGTCAACATGAGCCTGTTCGACACGCGCACCGAGGTCATGTGCCGCCACTGCGACGCCCACCTCGGGCACGTGTTCGACGACGGCCCCGCGCCGACCGGACAGCGGTACTGCATCAACTCGGCCGCGCTCGACTTCGAGCAGCGTCAGGCGGCCGCCGTCGCGCCCTCGACCATCGGTCAGACCGCCTCGACGGTCGGTAAGCAGGGGCCGGCCCACTAGAAATCGCTCGTTCGCTCGTCCGGCCGCCAGGCCAGAAGACTCGCGGAAGGGTGACCACGAAGGTCGCGAAAACGGAAGGGACTCCAGCGAGGCGACCGGGTGCGGGAATCCAGCCCCTTCGGGGCGACCGACCCGAACTTCGGTTGCCTTGCTCGAATGTCCGATCGTCTCGCCATCTCCCATGCATTTCTCCCCTCCCACAAGGCCGTTCCGGCTTTCTCCATCAATCCTTCCTTTTCCTCGGTCGCTCGCCAGACAGGGTGGTCTCGTTCTTGCACCGGACACGCGGAGTGCGAGGGCGAGGCTCCTGCCACGCCTTCTCACGGCGTCGGGGCTGTACCCGGCTCGGCCGGAGCCTCGCCGTGCCGAAGACCAGGAAACGGCCCTGTTCGCCGGGCGAGCCTGCGTTTACTTTTCGCTCGCGTGGCCAGTAGACTGGCGATCGAGGTGGATGGCGAGTCGGCGGTCTCGAACGGGGAGTGGCGGACGATGCGCGTCGATGGCGAGGGCCCGAGGGCGGTCTTGCTCCGGGAGGATGACAACGTCGCGGTCGCGGCGCCCCGCTGCCGAAGGGTGCAGTCCTGCCGCTCAATGGGCGGTCGGTCGAGGTCCGCGAGCCCATCGGCCTGGGCCACAAGGTCGTCCGTCGAGGCGATCGCCGCCGGCGCACCGGTGCGGAAGTACGGGCAGATCATCGGCTTCGCCGCCAGGGCGATCGAGCCGGGCCGGCACGTGCACGTCCAGAACCTGCGCGCCGACCTGTTCGAGCGTGATTATGCGTTCGCCACCGAACACCCCGAGGCCCCGAAGCCCGACCGGCCCCGGACCTTCCGCGGCTACCTCCGCCCGGACGGACGGGTCGGCACGCGCAACTACGTCGCCGTGATCAGCACCGTCAACTGCTCGGCGAGCACGTCGCGCTACGTCACCGACCGCTTCCGGGATGACGCCTGGCGCAAGCAGTTCCCCAACGTCAACGGCATTTTCGCCATCACCCACAAGGGGGGTTGCGGCCTGCCGTTCGAGGGGCCCGACCACCATATCCTCGAGCGGGTGCTGGCGGGGTTCGCCAATCATCCCAACGTGGCGGCGTACCTGATCGTCGGCCTCGGGTGTGAGGTGGGATTCGCGCAGCACCTGGTCGACGCGCAGGACCTGGTGACGCTGAGCTTGCCGGGGTCCGGCAACGGCAGGGGCAACGGACCCGGCGGGGCTGCGGACCGCCCGCGGCCGAGGGTGCTGAACATCCAGGAGGAGGGGGGGATCACCCGGACCGTCGAGGAGGCCGTCAAGGCGGTGTACGAGCTGCTGCCGGCGGCCAACTCGTGGGTGCGGACCGAGCAGCCGGCGTCGAAGATCTCGCTGGCGATGGAGTGCGGCGGCTCGGACGGTAACTCGGGGATCACGGCCAACCCGGCACTCGGCGTGGCGGCCGACCTGGTCGTGGCGCAGGGCGGAACGGCCTTCCTCGGCGAGACCACCGAGATCTACGGGGCCGAGCACCTGTTGACCCGCCGGGCCGTCTCGCGCGAGGTGGGCGAGAAGCTGGTCGAGCGGATCAAGTGGTGGGAGTGGTACACGGGGGTCTTCGGGGCCAAGATCGACAACAACCCGTCGCCGGGAAACAAGGCGGGGGGCCTGACGACGATCTACGAGAAGTCGCTGGGGGCGCTGGCGAAGGCCGGCACGACGGCGCTGGTGGACGTGGTCCCCTACGCCGCGCGGGTGGACTCGCCGGGCCTGGTCTTCATGGATACGCCGGGCTACGACCCGCCGTGCACGACGGGCCTGGTGGCGGGCGGGGCCAATGTCCTGGTCTTCACCACGGGGCGCGGGAGCGTGCTGGGCCTGAAGCCGACGCCATGCATCAAGGTGGCGACGAACACGCCGATGTACGAGCGGATGATCGACGACATGGACCTCGACGCCGGCCCGATCCTCGACGGCGAGCCGGTGGAGAGCGTGGGCCGCCGCCTGTTCGACCTGATCCTGGACGTCGCCAGCGGCGAGCCGACGCGGAGCGAGCGCCAGGGCGTCGGCGAGGAGGAATTCGCGCCATGGACGATCGGGCCGACGCTCTAGGCCGGAAGGTGCCCGGCGAGCGATCCTGGCCCGGTCCGGTCGCGTCCGCATGGGACCAACGATCGCTCGCGATCGTCGCGGGCATCGCCGTTCTCGAGGTGCTCTGGCTCGGCTGGTTCCTGATCGAGCCGCTGCCCAACGCCCAGGTGCCGAACCACGTGGTGCGCCGCGGGCTGCTGGTGCTGAGCACGTTCCCCGAGGTCGTGCCCGGCACGAGGTTCCGGGATTCGCTGCTGGGCCGAGGTATCGGCGAATTGAGCCACCTCGAGAACCTGCCGCAGCGGCTGCCCGTCGCGCTGGCGGCCGCCCTGATCGCCGCGGCGGCGGTGGGACTCGGCGACCTGGCGGCCGGCGCGCTCGGGATCCGCCGACGCGTCCGATGGCCGGCGCGGCTGGCGCTCGATTACGGCCTCGGGGCGGCGATGCTGGGGGGACTGACGCTGGTCACGGGCCGGCTGGGTTGGCTCAACCCGTGGACGATGCGCGTCGGGCTGGGCGGGATCGCGCTGGCCGGTGTGGTCGGGGCGTGGCTGCGCGAGATCGCGGCGGGGAACGGGTCGTTGACGTCGGGGGTGCGTCTGCCGGAGGACGCGGCGGACGGCTCCTGCCGTGGGTGTTCGCGCCGGTGCTCGCGCCGTTCGTGGTGCTCGTGGTCCTGGGCTCGATGCTGCCGTCGCTGGACTTCGACGTGCTGGAGTACCACCTGCAGGGTCCGAAGGAGTACTTCCTGGCCGGGCGAATCCACTACCTGCGCGCACAACATCTACACGAACATGCCGTTCGATGTGGAGATGCTGCACCTGCTGGGCATGGAGGTGATGGGCGACTGGTGGTGGGGGGCGCTGGCGGGCCAACTGCTGGTCGCGCTGTTCGGCCTCGCGGCGGCCGTGATGATTTTCACGACGGCGGCGCGGGTCTCGCCGCGGGCCGGGTGGATCGCGGCGCTCGTGTACCTGTCGACGCCGTGGGTCTACCGGATGGGGGTGATCGCCTATGTCGAGGGTCCGCTCTGCTTCTATCAGGCGGCACTGGTCTGGGCGGCGGTGGCGGTCCCGGCCGATCAGCAGCGAAGGATCGCCCCGCGGCACGTGCTGATGGGGCTGCTGGCGGGCGCCGCGATGGGATGCAAGTACACGGCATTGATCACGTCGGCGATCCCGTTCGGGCTGCTGGCGGCCTTCGAGGCGTGGCGGCGGCGGGCGATCGGTCCGCTGGTGGGATTCGTGCTGGGATGGGCCGCGATCATGGGCCCCTGGCTGGTCAAGAACGTCGTCGACACGGGCGATCCGGTCTATCCGCTGGGCTATCGGGTCTTCCACGGACGCGACTGGGACGACGCCATGCAGGCGAAGTGGCAGCGGGTGCATGGGCCGAGGGGCATCAGCGGCCGGGAGCTGGCGAGATCGGTCGTCGAGGTCGCGGGACGCTCCGACTGGCAGTCGCCGCTGTACGTCGCCCTTGCGCCGCTGGCACTCGTGGCGGCCGGGCAAAGGCGGCTGGCGGTGGCGCTCTGGGGGCTGGCCGTCTATCTCTTCTTCTCATGGTGGCTGGCGACGCATCGGCTCGACCGCTTCTGGCTGCCGATCCTGCCGGTCCTGGCGGTGCTGGCGGGGCTCGGGGCCGACTGGTGCCGACGGCTCGACTGGACGCTCGTGCTGGGCTGCGTGCTCGGCGTCTCGGTGCTGACCTGCCTGGTCTACGACTCGACGGCGCTTGCCGGGTTCAACGAGTGGACCGGCGACCTGGACGTGCTGAGGCAGACCGTCCCGCGCGACCTCAACGCGCCGCTGGCGAGGCTGGACGCGCGGATGGCCGACGATGCCCGGATCCTCCTGGTCGGCCAGGCCTCGGTTTTCCACCTGCGGCATCGGGTGCTCTATAACACCGTGTTCAATCGCGAGCGGATCGAGGAGCTGTCGCGCGATCGCGACGCGCCGGCGTTTCGCAAGGCGCTGCACGACCTGGGAGTGACGCACGTCTATGTCGACTGGCGCGAGATCGAGCGATACCGGCAGCCGGGAAATTACGGGTTCACCGATTATGTGACGCCGGCGCGGTTCGCCGGCTGGGTCGAAGCCGGAGTGCTGGGTCGCCCCGTCGCGGTCGGCCCAGCACAGGACCTGTATCGCGTCCGATGAGGTTCGACGCAGCGATGGCCGGGCTCGGCCAGGTGCAGGGAGGAGGAACAGCCGGCATGGGCGACCTGACCGTGGTCACGGGGGGCGCGGGGTTCATCGGGAGCCATCTGGTCGATCGGCTGGTCGAATCGGGCCAGGCGGTCCGGGTGATCGAGCGGCCGGGCGCGGCGGTGGACGCATCTGCCGGCCGGGGTGGAGGTCGTGCGTGCCGACATCCGCGAGCGCGCGGGGCTCGTCCCGGCGATGCGGGGCGCCCGATGGGTGTATCACCTGGCGGCGAATCCGAACCTCTGGGCGCCCGACCCGGCCGAATTCGACCGGGTGAACCATCAGGGGACGCGGAACGTACTCGACGCGGCGCTCGAGGCGGGCGCCGAGCGGGTGCTGCACACGAGCACCGAGAGCATCCTGACGAAGTCCGGGGCGAGCGGGCCGATCGACGAGGACGTAGCGATCGAGCCGGAGGACACGGTCGGGCCGTACTGTCTGTCGAAGCTGATGGCCGAGCGATATGCCTTTGCGCTGGCCGCCCGGGGCCGGCCGGTGGTGGTGGCGAACCCCACGATGCCGGTCGGGCCGGGCGACCGGGGGACCTCGCCGCCGACGCGGCTGGTCCTCGACTTCTGCCGGGGCAAGCTGCCAATCGCGATGGACTGCACGCTCAATCTGATCGATGTCCGCGACGCGGCACTCGGCCTGATCGGGGTCATGGAGCGTGGCCGGGGCGGTCGGCGATACCTCCTGGGCGCGGAGAACCTGACGCTGCTGGGCCTGCTGGAGCGTCTGAGCCACCTGACGGGCGTCCCCGTGCCCCGGTGGACGGTTCCCTACCCGGTGGGCCTGGCCACGGCCTGGGTGAGCGAGTTCTGGGCCGACCGCGTGAGCGGACGGATGCCCAGGGCGACCGTCACGGGACTCCGGCTGACCCGCCGCCTCCTCCATTTCGACAGCTCTCGCAGCCTGACCGACCTGGGCCTGGAGCCGCGGCCGATCGATGAGTCGCTCGCCGACGCGGTGGCGTGGCTGCGGTCGGAAGGGCTCCTTACGAGCCGGCCACACCCACGGGCATAACTATCGGGGGCGAAGCCCTGATGAGGAAGACGCGACGGCTCGGGGAAATTGACCAGTCGCGCCCGATTCTGTCGATTTGCGGAAGGGGAGAGTCCGCAGGCCCGGTGCAGCCGGTCACCAAGGTGGCGAGTATCCGGTCTTGCCGAATTCGTTCTGGCTTTCTCGAGCCGATCGAGTTACAACCGTATCGACCCGGTGGATTCTTTCGTAATCCGGGCCATAGCATACTTGCAGGCTTGCCGAAAGCAGTCTAGACTTCTGAGGTCGGTGGGGACGGCGGCATGTCGGTTGCTGCATTTTCTGGTTTGACCCACGACAGTCGCAGTCGCAATCTGGAAGGGCCTGCGGAACAAGAACGACTCATCCTGCTCGAGAGCTGGACGGTTCAGGCAGTGCGGGAGTCCGGGGATGGATTCTGGTTTCGCGGATACGGGCGAACGACGGGCGGGACGCAGGCATGGGTAGAACCCGGCGAGAAGCTGGGCCGGTTTGGTCTGAGCGAGGGGATGCTGGCGGATCCCGAGGCTTCGCGCTAGCCAGGTGGAATCGAGTTGATCTATAATCGCTGTTTAGTCTTGGCGATGGTGATCATCGCGGCCCGCACAGGGCCGCGATTGAGGAAAGCTCTCCATGCCCGTTCGATTGGTGGCCCTTGATGAAGGCCCGGATATCACACTGAATCACAGCATGGTCGTCGTGGGGCGGCATCCCGCCTGCGATACCCGGCTCGATTCGTTGCGAGTCTCGCGCCACCACTGTTGCATGACGCAAGAGAGCGGCGAGGTCGTGGTCCGGGACCTCGGGAGCACGAACGGGATACGGATCAATGGCCAGCGGGTGGAGATCGGCCGGCTGCGGCCGGGCGACGAGCTGTCGATCGCTCACATCCGCTATCGGCTCGAGAACGGGCAGGGGCACGAGCAGACGATCGCCGAGTCCAACGGGCTGGCGAGCTTCGCCGCGAAGCACGATGAAAAGCTGCCGGCCGGGCTCGGGCTGGGAGTGATGCCGCCCGCCGGGCCGGTCATTCCCCATCCGCCCGTCGTTCCCCATCCCCCCGTCGTCCCCCACATGCCGGTGGCTCCCGCGGCGCAGGCCGAGCCGGGCGAGAATGCCATCGCGGCGGAGATCCGCAAGATCCTGTCCGCCGGGATCGCCGACAAGTGCCGCATCCAGGTGATCGTCCAGATGCCCGAGGGCGAACAGGCCGGCGTCGTCGCGGCGAACGGTCTGGGCGCCATGCCGTCGAACGGCCAGGGTTCCCACGACGAGCCGCCAAGCGGCGACCCGCACAGCGACGAACCCGCCTCCCACGCAGCGGAGCATCGTGAGGAATGCCATTCCAACTCGTCCCCCTGAATCCCGGGACGTCGCCGCTCATCTCGCTTCAGCGTCCGGTGATCCTGATCGGCCGGCACCTCGATTGCGATGCCCGGATCGAGCACGCGAAAGTCTCGCGTCGACACTGCTGCGTGGCGATCGCCTACGACCGGATCATCCTGCGCGACCTGGGAAGCCGGCATGGCGTGCGGGTCAACGGGCGAAAGGTCGAGGAGGTTCGGCTGGAGCCCGGCGACGAGATCGCCATCGGCCCGCTGCTCTTCCGGTTTGACGGGGAAGCGGCCGGCAAGCCTCCGGCGGCCGGCTCGGCGTCCAGGCCGGCTCCCGCGACCCCGGGCAATCCGGCGCCGGTCGCGGCGACGCCCCCCGGCATCCCGCCGGCCAACTGGATTCTTGACGACCCGGACCTGGACCTGATTCCGCTCGATTAGATGGTTCGGAACGACGACGGCTCGACCGGTCGGCGTGGAGCCGAACGGGACCCCGGTGGCGGCACCGATCGGCGAGCACCTGGTCGGGAAAGGAAGAGTCAGCCCGCCCGCGCGATCCGTCGCGGCCCGCAGAGTTCCTTGGCTCGTCGACTGTCCCGGACATCGCCGGCTGTGCTAGATTGGAGTCATCACGCGTTCGCTTCGGGCTCGGGCGGAATAGCCGTGTGCCGCCAGCTCGAAGCGAGACCTCGAGCGGCGAGGGACGACGACCGGCGAGTCGATCCGCCGACCCAGTTGCCCCGGTCCGTCCGTCCGGCGGCAAACCGAGCCGGCTCGAGGAGCGTAGAGAGAAAAAGAGTGCGTTCGTGGATTCGGGATTGCGTACGATTGGCCCCAGAGATCACACATCCGATTCGATCGACGTCGCCGGCGGGCCTACAACCGGGGCCCCAGGAGGTTTCCATGACTCGAGCCTTGAAATCCGCAGCATGCCTTATGGTGCTCCTCGCGACGGCCTCCACCTCCGCACAAGCCCAGGGTTGGGGAGCGGGGGGCTGGGGCTTTGGCGGCTGGGGCGGCGGCCAGACAATCGAGGGTGCCAACCTCAATGGTATGGCCCACTACGCCATGGGAGCCGGTATCTACAACTACGATACGGCCCTGGCCAACCAGATCAACACCCAGACCGCCATGCAGTTCAACGACTACATGGCCCAGATCACGCACGAGTCCGCGTTCATCCACCACGCGAGGGTCCACCAGGAATTCCTCCGGGACAAGACGCTGTATGACAAGCACATCCAGACCCTGCGCGACAACCCTTCGCCCCAGCAGATCGCCAACGGCGACGCCCTCAACCAGGCGGTGACCGACCTGAGCGACCCGCGTCTCGGCGAGTCCTATGTCGGCCGCGCCGCGACCGCGCCGGTCGACACCAAGCTGATCTCCGAGGTCCCGTTCGAGAACCACAGCGACCGCGTCACGATCATGCTCGATAAGCTGCGGGCCGCGTTCGACTGGCCGCAGGTGTTCGAGGAACCGCGGTTCGTCAACGACAAGAAGCGCTATCGATGAGATCGTCGAGCGCCTCCGCAAGGAGGACGCCGCGGGCGACGTCTCGCAGAAGACGTTGAGCGAGGCCCGCATGCTGGTCAGCGACCTTCGTCGCAAGATCACGGTTCAGCCGATGAAGGACGAGGATGACCAGGTCCAGGCGATGAAGTTCATCAACGCCAGCACGGCGCTCCTCGGCCTGCTCGACAAGCCCGATACCCGCGCGGCGCTCGCCGACCTTCGCAAGGTCCCCAAGGACCAGACCACGATCGGCAACCTGCTGGGCTTCATGCACGCGTATAACCTGCGGTTCGGTCCGGCGACCACCCAGAAGCAGCGCCGTGCTTATCAGCAGCTTTATGCGACCCTGGACCAGACCCGCGACCAGATCCTGACCGAGTCCAAGCTGGACATCAAGAATCCGCCCTCGTCGCACCCGAAGGTCGTCACCGACTTCTACGGCCGGATCAAGCTGCGCCCGAGGCCCAGCCGAACGCCGAGTGACGTCGCCTGACCGACGCCGCGTTTCAGAGATCAATTGCAAGCCGGGGGCTTCGCCAAATGGCGAACGCCCCCGCTTCTTTTTGGGGGGATTGCCTTTGTAGGGTGGGTGAAACCCACCGACGAGGGCCCGGGAATCCGGTGGGTTTCACCCACCCCACGAGACGGCAGGCACCCTTTCGGAAGCGATTCTGAGCGATCCGGCCGGCCGGGCACTTCCGATCATCCGGCCGAGAGAGCCGCGGAGCGGCCAAGCAGCGCGGGCAGTTCGCGGATGCTGTCGATCAGGTGGGTGTGAGGCAGAGGTTCGAGCTGGTCGCGTGAATGGGTGCCGCTCGTCACGCCGACGACCAGGCCGCAGGCGGCGGCGGTGCCTTCCTCCAGGTCGGCCGGCGTGTCGCCGACCTTGGCGACCCGGGCGGGCTCCTGGACGCGAAGCCGCCGCATCAGGGCCTGGATCATGTCGGGGTAGGGGCGGCCGCGATGGACCTCGTCGCTGGCGATCAGGGCGTCGACCACGGTGCCCTCGGCCCAGCCCAGCCGTTGCATCAGCTCGTCGGTGATCCGGCGGTCGAAGCCCGTGTTGAGCGCCACGCGAACGCCCGCCGATCGCAGCGTGCGGAAGACCTCCTCCGCGCCATCCACCGGGCCCACGGACGGATCGTGGCGGTAGAAGGCGACCGTCCGCTCGACGAACTCGCGGTGGAACGCATCGACGAAGGGGCCGAGCTCCTCGGCGCGGCCGCTCATCTCGATCAGGTGGGCGATCGCGATTGGCTTGGGCAGGCCCATCACGCGGTTGACCTCGACGGGGTCGACGACCAGGCCGGCCGAGGCCAGGGCCTGGCGGAGGCATCGATTGACAACGCCGTCATCGCGGACGGTGGTCCCGGCGATGTCGAACACGACCAGCTCGATCGGGGTCACGGCGAGGTCCCTCGGTGGTCGGTACGGGCGATGGTAACTACCCGGAAATCGCCTCGTTGATGATGCGTCTCCGCCAGGCCGAATGACAGGGTCATGCCGGCCCCGCCCACTCCCGTGACGATCACGACGCCCGGCTCGGGCTCGAGCATGACATAGGCGCTTTCGGGATGCTTGACGTAGGAGCCATGCCATCGAGATGCGATCTCGAGCCGCTCGACCTCCAGGAAGCTGCGGAGGTAGTCGAGGATCCACCCCTCGACGTCGGATCGGTCGAACGGCTCGATGGGCTCGCCGTAGTGGTGCGAGTCGCCGATCGTCAGCTCGCCGTCGCCATTCTGCGAGACCAGGACATGGATGCCGTGGCGGTCGAGCCAGGGCGATTGCCGGGCCACCCGCTCCTTCACGCGATCGAGCCCGGGACAGCCGCGAAAGGCGGCGTAGTGTCGCAGCGTGAGCCCCCCGGCCAACATCGGGCCGAGGTCCCAGCCCGGTCCCATCGGCCGGGATCGGAGCATCTGGAGCTTGCAGCGGATCAGGCCGCTCGCGGCGAGCGCATCCGGGAAGAGGATCCGCATCTCGTCGCCCGAGCAGATCCAGATGCGGCCGGCCTCGATCCGGCCGGCGGTCGTCTCGAGCACGTTCGCGCGAGCCCCGGTCACCGCGGCTCCGAAGCGGAACGTCACGCCGAGGTTCGCCGACAGCCAACCCGGAAGGGCCGCGACCACTTCGCGGGGGTCGACGCAGACCTCCTGCGGGCTCCAGAGGGCCAGGACCAGGCCCTCGCGGCGAAGCCGAGGCGCCAGGCGAACGGCATCGTCGGGCTCGAGGAGCTCGAGGCCCTCATCGGGGCCGGCCGCCGAGGCGAACTCGCGGAGGACCTGGGCCTCGTCCTCGTGGTAGGCGAGGTGCAGCGAGCCGGTCTTCCGATGCCATGTCCGGCTCGATTCCAGCACCTCGAGCCAGTGGCTCACGCTGCGATTGGCCAGTTCACGCAGCTCGCCGCGGGCTGGCCGACCGGCCACAGCATGCCGAAGTTGCGTACCGAGGCCCCGACGGCGCGGACGTCTCGCTCCAGCACGATGACCCTGCGACCGAGGCGCGACAGGTGGTAGGCATGCGCCAGGCCCAGGATGCCCGCGCCGACGATGGCGTCGTCGTACTGGTGGTCGGTCGGCACTCGGATGAGCCTCGCGAGGGTTGGCCGAATCGGGCCATGGTGGAGCAATCTCCCCCGATCGACGGCCCGGCCGGCGGAATCCTGCCAGCAGGCCGGCGGAACGACGCACAAAATCGGTCGGACCGGAGTAGGGATTGTCGCCCGTCGTGAGGCGGGACGCAACTCCGCCGCGTGGCATGTCGATCGGATGAGTGAGAGGCGCAGGGACGGCGCAGTCGGAGCGTCCGGCGCGACGGTAGTCGCCGGTGCGCGTTGCCAGCTTGGGACTTCCGTGGCAGAATAGGACGTGGTATACGTTCGTGTTGTCCGGGACCGCAGGGATTCGAGTCATCGATCGTGGTGATGGCTGGCGGCTCCCGCATCTTGTTCGATCCAAGAATGTCGCAATCGCAAGTGATTTTGATTCGCCCCGGCGCGACGCTTTACGACGAGCAGCATCGCGTCCAGGGCGTGCTCGATATCCCGCTCAGCGAGCGGGGACGTGATGCAGTCGTCCGGATGGCCCGCGAGATCGCGAGCAGCCTCGGCGAGTCCTCGCTGGCCGCCCTGTACAGCGGGCCCGGCGAGAACGTGATCCGCACGGCGGAGATCGTCGGCAAGGTCATCGGCGTCCGGCCCAAGCGGATCAACGAGTTCCGCAACCTCGACCAGGGGCTATGGCAGGGGCTGCAGATCGACGAGATCAAGCGGCGGAACACCCGGCTGTTCCGGCAATGGATCGAGGACCCCGCCACGATCTGTCCGCCGCAGGGCGAGACGGTCGAGCGGGCGATGGACCGGATCAAGGCGGCCTTCCGGCCCCTGCTCCGTCGCCATCAGGACGAGGCGATCGGCCTCGTCGTCGGCGAGCCCCTGGCGCGGCTGGTCGCCTGCTACCTCCGGTGCGAGCCCCGCGTCCAGCTCGACGAGCGGTGGTCCTGCTGCGAGTTCGAATGGATCGAGATCGCGCCCGTGCTGCTCCGCAACGGCACCGTCTGAGCGCAAGCGGAAGACAATTGCGGCCCGCGGGGACGGGCCGCGGCCGCATGCGATCCGATCGCATCCGATTCCGGCCGGTCCCGGGGCGAAGGCGCCAGCCCGACGGAGCGAACCGGTCATGACGACTCGCGCAGTCGAATCCCCGATGGGACCGGGGCCCAGGAGCGCGGATCGAGGGGAGAGGTCGGACGATGGATCAGCAGCAAGGCGCGCGCGGGCAATTCCTGGCATGGCCACATCGAGCCCAAGCAGGTCCCGTCGGCGTCTGGATGCGGTGCGATAGCTGCCAGGCCACCCTGTTCCGCAAGCAGGTCGAGCAGAACCTGCTGGTCTGCCCCGAGTGCAACCACCACCTGCGCGTCTCGGCCCGCGATCGGATCGTGCAGCTCCTCGACGCCGACACCTTCGAGGAGTGGTATCGCCAACCTGCGTGCCGGGCGACCCGCTCGGGTTCAATGACCGGCGGCCCTACCCCGAGCGGGTCAAGGCCGAGCAGGCGGCGACGGGCCTCAAGGAGGCGGCGATCGTCGGCCAGGGCTTCATCCGCGGCATCCGCATCGTCTTCGGCGTCACCGATAGCAATTTCATCATGGGCAGCATGGGCTCGGTCGTCGGCGAGAAGCTGACCCGCGCCATCGAGGAGGCCACACGCCAGCGGCTGCCGCTGGTGATCGTCTCGGGCTCGGGCGGCGGCGCCAGGATGCACGAGGGGATCTTCTCGCTGATGCAGATGGCCAAGGTCTCAACCGGCGCTGGGGCGGTACCACGCCGCCGGCGGCCTCTATATCAGCGTGCTGACCCACCCCACGATGGGTGGCGTCGCCGCGAGCTTCGCTTCACTGGGCGACTTCATCCTGGCCGAGCCCAAGGCCCTGATCGGCTTCGCCGGCCCGCGGGTGATCGAGCAGACGGTCCGCGAGAAGCTCCCGGCCGGGTTCCAGACCAGCGAGTTCCTGCTCGAGCACGGCTTCGTCGACCGGATCGTCCACCGCCGCGACCTCCAGAGCACGATCGCGCAGCTCATCGACTACGCAACGCCGTGACCGCGCGGGCCCGGCCGGTCTGATCGCCGAATCACGCCCGACCGCCTCGGTGGATAGTGGTCAGTGGCGTAGGGTGGGTCGAGCGGGAGCGAGGCCCACCGAGATCCGCCCGGCGATCGCGGTGGGCCTCCCTCCGCTTCGCTTCGCTCGACCCACCCTACAACCGTCGATCCCACCGTCCGGGATGGATTCTCAGGACCGGGCCGATCCCTCGATGTCGAGCAGTCTGCCGAGGAGGTCGTCGGCGGGGTAGGGATGGCCGCGGTACTGGCGGAATGCCTCGGCCTGCGCGACGCCCATCTCCTGGCCGCGCACGGGCGCCCCAGCGCGCCTGGCATCTCGAGGTATTCGTCGATCCCGTGCTGGCGGAGCAGCCAGTCGCGCTGGCTGGCGTGGCAGGCGAGCATCTGCCGCTTCGTCTCGAACACCCGCGAGACGTCGACCAGAACCGATCGGCCGCGACCGGGCGGCCGTCGCGGTCGTGCCCGTCCGAGCGGGTCGACGAAGTAGAGGTGCGGGATCCGGCCGAGAGTGGGTGCGGGCTCCCATTGCCGCGTGACGTAGTTGGGGCATGAGGCCGCGAAGCAGGCATCGCGGACGAGCAGGCTGGTCATCTCGTGGTCGGCGATGTAATCGGACGGCGGGGCCGTCAGGATCAGGTCGGGGCGAGTCCTGCCGGAGGACCTCGGTGACCCGTCGTCGCGATTCATCGTCGTTGAAGATCGACAGGTCGCGAAATTCGAGGCAGAGGTAATCGGCGCCGATCAGTGGCCGCCGAGGCGGCGGCCTCGCCTCGCCGGATCGCGGCGATCGTCTCGGCGTCGTGCTCGGCGCTGCCGCAATCGCCGGGCGTCATGGTGGCGATCGTCACCGCGCATCCCGCCTGTCGCAGCAGGATCAGAGTGCCGCAGCACTGGAACTCGACGTCGTCCGGATGGGCATGGATGGCCAGGATTCGCAGTCGGCTCGGTCATCGTTCGGCTTTCTTTCTGAGTACGGCGAATTCACCCGGTACGTCGCTCGGTCGGACGGCTCGCGCGGCGTTGCGATCGGAGTTTTTTTCCGAAATCGGGACGAGTCGGTCAAAAGGATTTCGCGAAAAAATCCGAAAAATGTTCTCGCGTGCGCTAGCCGACCGCTGTACATTAGCAACCAAAGAGTCAGTATGTGGCGCCGCCGCCACCTGAAAAATCGAGTCGCATCTGGCGATCGCGGCGTCGGCTCTTGCCCCACTGGCCCGAATTCCCTGACCCGGAGGTTTCCCATGGCCGACCTGGATACGTTGACTCCCCGCCAGCGGGAGATCTACAACTTCATCCGTAGCAAGATCCAAGGACGGGGCTACGGGCCGACCGTCCGTGAGATCGGCGTCCATTTCCAGATCAAGAGCCCCAACGGGGTCATGTGCCACCTCAAGGCCCTGCAGAAGAAGGGCCTGATCCACCGCGAGCCGAACATGTCGCGGGCGATCCAGTTGCTCGAGGACCCGGTCAATCCGAACCTCATGGGCCTGAAGCTCGTGGGGCGGATCGCGGCCGGCCAGCCGATCGAGGCGGTCGAGCAGGACGACGAGCTGACGTTCGCCGAGTGGGTCGAGCCGGGCGACAAGTTCGCGCTCAAGGTCGCCGGCGAGTCGATGATCGACGAGCACATCGCCGACGGCGACTTCGTCATCATCCGCAAGCAGGAGCAGGCCCGCGATGGCCAGATCGTGGCGGTCCGCGACGAGGACGGCGAGGCAACCCTGAAGCGGATCTACCGCGAGCGCAATCGCATCCGGCTCGAGCCCGCCAACAAGGCCATGAAGCCGATCTTCCGCGATCGGGTCAACATCCTGGGCGTCCTGGTGGGCGTCGTGCGGAAGTATTGAAAGAGCGGTTGATCCACCGGAGATGTCGGGTGGGTCGAACGTCGCGACGCGGCGTGAGGCCCACCGAACCGATCATTGTCGCCCGGTGAATCCCCTCGGATCTCGTCGGGCCTTGCTCCCGTCAACCCAGACGGCAGGAATGCGATAAGATCGGGTCCGCGACGGTGCGAGTGCGAGGGCCGGACGTTGAGTCGGCGCTGTGCTGCGCCGCGGGGCCTGCGAGGATCGATCTCATGGAGTCGGAAAACGGGACGGCGCCCGACTTGGTGCGTCTATTCACCGACGGGGCCTGCAGCGGCAACCCGGGGCCGGGCGGCTGGGCGTATATCCTGTCGCATCCCGCCAGCGGCCAGACGACCGAGGCCTGGGGGGCGATCGAGAACACGACGAATAACCGCATGGAGCTGATGGGCGTCATCGAGGGCCTCCAGGCCCTCAAGCGGCCCTGCCGGGTCGAGGTGGTCACGGATAGCCAGTATGTGGCCAAGGGGATCAAGGAATGGATGCCCAACTGGAAGCGCCAGGGCTGGATGCGCAAGGAGCAGGGGAAGCTCAAGCCGGTGATGAACGAGGACCTGTGGCGCAGGCTCGATGAGCTATTGGCGGTCCACCGGGTCAACGTGAAGCACGTCCTCGGCCATCGGGGCCACCCCGAGAACGAGGCCTGCGATCGGATGGCCGTCGCGGCCTACAAGGCGCTCAAGACATCGGGTCTGTGATCGGGCCGGCTCGTCGGCGAGCGCGGCTGCCGGAGTGATCTCTGCTGACGAGCCCGGCGCGCGAGCGAGTGGATCGCCTGGTGGGCCGGGGATCCACTCGCTGGCGCGTCGGGCTCGTTGATGAGGCGCCCACTCGCTGCGCGTCGGGCTCGTTGATGAGGCACCCACTTGCTGGTGCGTCGGGCTCGTTGATGAGGCACCCACTCACTGGCACGTCGGGCTCGTCGATGAGGCATCCACTCGCTGGCGCGTCGGGCTCGTTGATGAGGCACCTACTCGCTGGCCGTCGGGCTCGTCGATGAGGCATCCACTCGCTCGCGCACGGGCTCGTATCGGCCCGATCGTCCCGGCGTGCGCCGATCCCATCGTGCGGCGCTCCTATCAGGTCCGTAATCCAGACGGGCCGCCCACCACTCCATCAAATATCAACTATGCTGCAACTGGTTGATCTTGTTGTAGAGGGTCTTCAGGCTGATCCCCAGCTCGCGGGCGGCGGCGGGCTTGTTGCCGGTGTGCTTCTCGAGCACGGTCAGGATGTATTTCATCTCCACGTCGCGAAGGGTCGGGT
The DNA here is from genome assembly GCA_963771445.1 of uncultured Planctomycetota bacterium. Classification (GTDB taxonomy): domain Bacteria; phylum Planctomycetota; class Planctomycetia; order Isosphaerales; family Isosphaeraceae; genus JAKAUH01. The sequence goes on from CAVYTQ010000014.1 coordinate 2,374,981, forward strand.
TGCCCTCGGGGATCTGGAAATGCGGGCCGCCGTGCGCCGCCGGGGCGGCCGCCTGCCTTGCCCCGCGCGGGAAGCTGCGTCGGCAGGTGCTCGGGCAGGATCGGGCCGTCGCCGGCGAGGATCGTCGCGCGCTCGATCATGTTGGCCAGCTCGCGGATGTTGCCCGGCCAGGCGTGGTTCTGCAGCACCTCGAGCGCGTCGCCGGCGATCGATGACTGCGTCAGCCCGCGCCTCGAGATATACCGGGCGAGCATGTGCATGGCCAGCGCGGGGATGTCGGTCTTGCGGTCTCGCAGGGCCGGCAGGAAGATCTCGAACGTGTTCAGGCGGAAGAACAGGTCCTCGCGGAACAGCTCCTGCGCGACCATGTCGCGCAGGTCGCGGTTGGTCGCGCACAGGACGCGGACATCCACCCGGAACGGCTCGTTCTCGCCCACGCGGCGGATCTCGCCGCTCTCGAGGAACCGCAGCAGCTTGACCTGCACGCTCTTATCCAGCTCGCCGACCTCGTCGAGGAAGAGCGTGCCGCCGTTGGCGACCTCGAAGAGGCCCTTGCGATTCGAGTCGGCGCCGGTGAAGGCACCCTTCCGGTGGCCGAATAACTCGCTCTCGACCAGGTTCTCGGGCAGGGCGCCGCAATTCACCGGGATGAACGCGCGGTCGGCGCGGCGGCTCTTGTCGTGAAGGTTGCGGGCGATCAGCTCCTTGCCGGTCCCGGTCTCGCCCAGGATCATCACCGTGGCATCCGTCGGCGCGATGGTCTCGATCAGGCGACGGACCTGCTGCATGACGGGCGTCTCGCCGATCAACAGCGGCGTGCCCTCGGCGGCCTTGAGGCGGCTCTCGAGCGCGGCGTTCTTGTTGGCCATGTCGCGGCGCTCGGCGACGCGGGCGAGCAGGACCTCGAGCTCGGTCCACTTGCAGGGCTTGGTCAGGTAGTCGAACGCCCCGAGCCGCAGCGCCTGCACGGCCGTGTCAACCGACGCCTGGCCGGTGAGCAGGATGACCTGGGTCTCGATGCCGGTCTGCCGGATCTGCTCGAGCACCTCGATGCCGGTCATCCCGGGCATGCGGATGTCCAGCAGCGCGACGTCATAGATGCCGCGTTCGAGGGTCCTGAGCGCGGTGACGCCGTCGGGGCAGGCGGTCACCTCGTGACCCAGCCGCGGCAGCTCCATCTGCATCAGGTCGCGCAGATGCGACTCGTCGTCGGCGAACAGGATTCGCAGTCCACCCTGCCTGGGCTTTTCCATCCGAGCGTCCCTCCATGTCCTCGCGCCGGCACGTCGCGGATCGGATCGCAGCCGATCCGCGGCGGCCGATGGCCCTGTCGATTCCGTTCGGCCTGATACGATACGCTTCAGCTCGCCGCGGCGGCCGTCTCGGCCCTGCGGCGGCCGATGGTCCTGGCCCTGGCCCGACCACCCTCCGAGGTCTCGGTGGGATGGATCGGCAGTCGGACGGTGAAGGTCGAGCCCTTGCCGATCCCGGGGCTGACCGCGTTGATCTCGCCGTCGTGCTGGCTGATGATCCGATGCGTGATCGACAGGCCCAGGCCCGTCCCCTTGCCCTCGCGCCGCCGGGTGAAGAACGGCTCGAAGATGTTCTCGAGGACGTCGCTCTCCATGCCGCAGCCGTCGTCCAGGAACGTCATCTCGGCCATCCCCTGGTTGTACCGGGCCTCGATCCGCAACGTCCCCTGATGGTCCATCGACTCGAGCGCGTTGACGATCAGGTTCAGGACGACCTGCTTGATCTCCTGGCCGTCCACATGCGCCATCACGGCCTCGCGCGGGTGGAAGGCGATGGCTTTACCCCGGTACTTGCCGATATGCTGGATCATGTCCACCACGCCCTGGATCAGGCTCGACAGGTCGATCCGCTCGCGGGTGATGTCGTTGCAACGCGAGAAGTCGAGGAGCTTTTCGGTGATGTTCTTGCACCGGAATGCCTCCTCCTGGATCATCTTGAGGTAATTGCCGACGAGCCGCAGGTCGGGGTCGGTGCTGCTGGCCAGCGTCTTCGCCAGGCGGTTGTCGAGGGCCTCGGCGCAGAAGGCGATCGAGGCCAGCGGGTTATTGATCTCGTGCGCCACGCCCGCGGCGAGGAAGCCGACGCCCGCCAGCCGTCTCGGAGCGGACGAGCTGTCGGCTCCGCTCCTGGACCTGCCGCTCGAGGTCGGCGTAGGTCAGGCTGATCTTGGCGGTCATGTCGTTGAAGGCCTCGCCCAGGTCCTGCATCTCGTCTCCCGACTGGAGGTTGATTTTGTAGTCGAACGAGCCCCGCGCGACGTGCCGAACCCCGCGCTGGAGCATCCGCACCGGCGTGAGCACCCATCGATGGAATAAGACCGTCAGGCCAAACAGCATGCCCAGGACCATGACCGCCGAGGACCAGACGATGATCCGGCTGGTCTGGTACTGACCCTTGGACATCTGAAGGACCGAGTAGAAGTCCTGATGGAGCTTGTCGGGAAGCTCACTGACCTTCTCGTAAAGCCGGTCGATCCGCGACTTCAATCCGGGCGCGGTCTCGGGCTGGGGCAATAGGTTGGCGTAGAGCGTGGTGCCGGGAAACAGCGGCCCGTACGGGGCATGATTGGGGTCGATCTGATTGAGGATGGCCGTGATGTCCTGGTCCATCGACAGCGCCAGCCGCAGCTCGTCGTAGCCCGTCTTGGCCCGGCTGCCGTGGCTCGTGTTGTTCTTGAGCTCGGTATAGTAGGCCTGGAGGGACTCGCGGGCCTCCAGCACGCGTTTCCTCAGCTCGTTCATCTCCTCGACGCTCGAGTCTTCCCGCGGCGGGTGCAGCCGGAACACCGAGGCGAAGAGCTGCGTCGAACCCGCCGATCTCGCGGAGCTGGTCGACGAGCGTCATGTTGCTGACGTGGAACGAATGCAGCCCGAAGATGGAGCCACCCATCAGGATGAGCATCATCCCGATGACGAGGATGAGGCCGACCATGAGCTTGAGCCGGATGGGCCATCGAGGCATGGCGACCTCCTTGTCGCTGGTAGCCGAGCGAGAATACCCGCGGCGACCGCGGGCCGGGGCGAGGGCACTATAACAAACTTCCCTAAGAGCACAAAGGCACCTTGGGCGGGAGTGCCAGGGCCGTATCATTCTTTGCCGGACGCGCCACGCGATGCCTGCCCATCATCCTAGCGGGCATACCACTGCAACAACCCCGAGGCGCACAGGGAAAGGACCAGGATCAGCCCGAGGACGCCGCGGAGGATGACGACTTCACGCTGGAATCGGCGCTCGCGGCCGAGATCGAACTCGAGGCCCTGCAGGAAGAGGATCCGGCTGGCAATGCTGCCATGCCGCCACGACCGGCGGCGGAACTCCATGTTGTTGCACTGGGCCACGATCGCCAGGGCCTCGGAGAAGGTCCGCAGGCCACCCGGGCAAAGCGGCAGTCGACGCCGAGAGCTGGGCGACGGGGAGGGTTCATTCTCCATGTCCAGATGCGGCGGGCAGGCCGGCAGGTCGCACGAGACGACCTTGCTGCCGAAGACATCCGCTTGCCGCTCGAAACGCCGCGAGAGGTGGCCGAACACCAGCCAGAAATACAGCGCGGCGATCGCCAGAACCAGGGCCTCCTGGCCCAGATCGCTGCCGACCGCGGCCAGGGCCCAGGCGGGCATGCTGGGGAGCATCGCCAGCCACGTCATTCCCGCGGCCACGCCGTCGGTCAGCAGGGTCAGGAACGCCAGGCTGCCGGCGAAGAAGAAGCCGAAATACAGCAGATGCCGGTGCGCAATGTGGCCGATCTCGTGGCCGAAGACGGCGGCCACCTCGACCGGAGTCATCGTGTCGACCAGCGCATCGGTGAGGAGAACGTAGCGGAATCCGGGCACGACGCCGGTGACGCAGGCGTTGAGCACGCTGTTGCCCGTGTCCCAGAGCAGGATGTCGCGGAAGCGAAAGCCCGCGCACCGCGCCGCCCGCTCGAGCCGGCTGCGCAACGGGCCGGCGGGCAGCGGTCTCGTGGGCCAGGCGAAGCGGACGAAAAGGGGCGCGGCCATCACCAGCGCGATCAGCAGGACGACCTCGATCGGCCCGGCGATCGCGAGCTCCTCCCAACCCGGCCAGAACCGCGTGAGGATGTCGCGGCGGATCACCAGCAGCAGGATCACGGGCATCATCAGCCCGAGACTCTGCCGCGACCGCAGCAGTAGGTATCGGCCCAGGCGGCCGGTCGGGTGCCGGTCGATGCTCCGCTGGAAGGCGCGGTCGGCGACGAACTGCCCCCACCAGATCAGCATCTGGATCAGGGCAAACGGCAGGAAGACGAACACATCATTCAGGAGGCCGAGCCGGCCGAGTCCCCAGTTGGCCCGGACGACGCGTCCCCAGCCGACGGAGTGGATGATCCAGCCGTAGACGACCAGCGAGAGGATCGTCAGCACCTGAACGCCGCGGATGTGGCGGCGGCGGACCCGCGAGGCGGGCATGGCACCCTGCTCGACCTGCGAGGCGATCCAGAACGCCAGGCCGAACGAGAGGATGGCCACGACGCTGATCCCGCCGCAGGTCTGCAGGACGCGGAAGCCGGCGTCGGGCGCGGGGACACCCGCTCGGGGATGGATCGACCCCGAAAGCCAGGATCAGCGCGATCAATAAGGGTACGGGAAGCATCTCGGGTCCGGACCGGACCGCCATGACGGCGGCGGTGTGCTGGGTCGGCGGGCCACGGGCCGAGCGAGGAGGCAGGGCAGCCGCCCCGATGATGGGCGGTCAATCCCCCCGTCCGGCCCGCCGCGCTCCTCACGGGGCGGCCACGCCGACGACGATGAGCTGAACGGGATACACGATTGGCTCGCCGGCTCCCCTCGCCTGAAGCTTGATCGGCAGGATCACGCTCCAGGTGTCCTTGTCGGCGTCGCGATGCATGGTCGGCTCGGTCTTCGCGCCGGCCGGCGCCGTCAGGAGCAGGAACGACGCGGGATGATTGGTCCCCGCCGACTCGGCGCTCTTCTCCTCGAGCTGCTTGCGGACGGGGGCCGCGAGCGCCTTGTCCTTGCTCGCGGGCAGTAGCAGGACATAGTCGCGATAGGTGCTGACTCCCAGGTGGTCGCCATTGACCGGCTGGAGGCCATATCGCATCGTGTAGACGCCCTTGGGGATCGGCTGATCGCGGTAGTCGTGCCCCTCGCGGCCAAGCTCGAGCACGCCCAGCAGCTCGCCATCGGCCAGGAAGGGAAACTGGATGGCCCCCTTGGGACCGGTCGGCTTCTCCGAGCCGGGCGTCGCCTGGCGCAGCCAGACCTCGGCGAACGGCTCGCCCTTCTCGTCCTGGATGCGGATCGACTGGCCATCGAGCGCCTTGGTGATCTCGGTCGAGACCGAGCCCGGCGGCGCCTGCTTGCGGGCCTCAGCCTTGAGCGTCTCCTGGGCGAATGCACCCCCGGCCGCCGCCAGGAGCAGGAACGTGGCCAGCAACGGTCGCGTCATGGAGCTTCCCTCGGGACTTCCAGGTTGTTCGGCACGCGGCAGCGGTCGGGCAGGGGCCGGAACGGCGAGGCGAAATCGAGTCGATAGCCAGGAATGCCGGGTCTGGGGATTCCATCCAGTTGGGACGATTGGCCCAGACCTCGGTATCCCTGCTGGAGTGTCGCCGGGTCGCAATCAATACGCGAAGTGACCCACAAAGCTGCTGCGACAATTGGGGTCGTCCCAGCGGGTGTCGAGACCCTCGCCCTGGAAATTGTGTCCGAGGGTGTAGGCGGGCTTGACGTCAACCGAGCTGGACAGCGGCTTGTAGGCCACCTCCTCGTTGCCGCACATGTGGTCGCGGTCGTCGAGCGGCCGCGTCACGATCTGAGCGAGGCCGGCGGCCCAGAACGACGCGCGAGGCGACTGCGGCATCCCGTGGGCCGAGTGCGCCGGATCGGCCTTGGCGACGTGGTCCTCGATCTTGAGCTGCATGCGGGCGGTGGTGACCCGGGCGACGTTCGCCAGGCGTCGGCCGCCGAGGGTCTTCGCCATGTCGACCAGCGCCGCACGCTGACGCTCGTCGGCACGCGAGTCGACGATCACCACGGCGCGGGCCTTGTCCGGGTCATCCTCAGAGAACGTGGTCTCACCCTGCACGGCCGCGGCCACGCAGAGCCCCGCGAGGTCAACGCCATTCCAGCGGCCCTCGTTGACCTTCCACGCCACGACGGCCTGTTTGCCGTAGATGAACACCTCGGCGTTGGAGAAGCAGGGGCCGGTGAACACGTCCGCGTTCCGGGCCTCGACATAATCGCCCCGGATCTCCGTCGCGCCGGCGACTGCCGGGGAGAGAGTGAATAAAGCGGCGCAGGCGCCCCGAGCAGTGTCCTCATCTGTTTTCGCTCCGATCGGTAGGGTGGCGCATGCCGTGGAGGGCGTGTTCGATCACCTTGGATTATGAGGCGAGCCGGGTGCAGACGTCAAGGGCCAGAACAGAACGAAGGTCCGGACGCCGGAAAGCACTGCGGGTCTTCATGTCCTTTCAGACCATCGACTTGTGGCTCGCGACCAGGCAATGCACCTGGCCGGGTCCGGCGCGGCCAGGGGTGAGCTCTTGCCCGTCGCCCGATACCATCATGCTTGAACGACGGGCACGCCAGGGGTTGGTCGGTCCATCGAAACGCCGGCCCTCAACGATCCTCGGTCTCGTCGTCGGCGTGGTGGGCGGCGGTGGCGGGAGCGGTCGCGGAGTCCTGCGATCGGCCGAGGCTGGCGGCGAGCTTCTGGTAGGCGGTCTCCAGGCGGTCGCGGTCGTCCTGGTACTGCTGGACACTGACCCTGAGCCGCTCGATGGCCTCATCACGAGCGGCCAGGCGGCGAAGGTCGTCGAGGGCGCGGTCGGAGGCGTCGCGGTTCTGGGCCTGGAGGCCGACCAACTGGTCCTTGAGGCGGGCGTTCTCTTCGCGAAGGGACCGCGTGACTTGAAGGGATTCGTCGAAACGCGACTGCGGGACCACGGAGCAGGCCGGCAGGAGCGCCGACGCGATCAGGGCGGCGGCGAGCCGGGCGCTCGTGGAGGACCGTTCGGGATGTCGCATGCGTTCCGACTCCATTCGGAAACGATTCGGAAGGACGCGTCGGGCCCGGCCCGCCTTTCGGCAGGGGCCGGGCTCGACGCCGGCGTAACGGCATCGATCAGCCGCCGAACAGGCCGGCGATCGTCTTGACCAGGCCCGAGGGACCGCCTTCCTCGCGGAACTCGTAGAGGTTCCGGATCATGTCGAGGGAGACGAACGAGACCAGCAGCATCAGGAACGTCGCCACGCCGAGCAGGCCGACCCACAGGCCGCTCCATTCCGCGTCGTCGCCGCGGGAAAGGACCAGACCCGGGCTGGAACGCTCGGTGCCCGTGGCCGGCGCATCGCTGGACGACCAGGCGCTGGCCATGTCGCTGGAGACGGCCGCGTCGAACCCGTCGTCCTCCTCGTCGTCGTCGTCGGCGAGGACCGACGGGGCCATGGCCGTCGCGGCGTTCTGGTCGACGGCCTCCTCGTCGATGGCGAAGACCTCGGAGGCGCTGTCGCTCTCCTCGAGCTCGAAGTCGCTGGCGGCCTCGAGCTGGACGGTCTGGTCGTCCGAGTCGTCGTCTGACAGCGGGACGTCGACCTCGAAGTCGGTGTCGTCGAAGATATCCTTCTCGCCCTTCTTGACGGCGGGCGGCGGCGTCCTGGACAGCGACTTCTTGGGGGGCGCGGGCTTGGCGGACCTGCTGGTCGGCAGATCCTCGTCGCTGAGCGGGGCCAGCTCGATCGAATCGGCCTGGCCGAGCCCCAGGCCCGAGCCCTGGAGGTTGATGCCCGAGTCGCTCGGCCGCGACAGGTTGATCCCCGAGATATTCGGGTCGGCCGCGGTGACGTCGGAGTCGCTCGCCTTGATGGGCGTCGCCTCGAACTCGTCGCTGGCGTCGAGCGCGGTCAGCTCGAAGTCGCTGCCCGACTCGGGCTGGAGGGCGTCGATCAGCTCACTCGACGGGTTCAGGTCGAAGTCGCTGTCGGACTGGCTGGCGGGGACCTCGGCCGACGAGCCCAGGAGCGGGCTGGGCCGGATCCCCGTGTCGCTGCCCGAGGAGAGCAGGCCGTGGTCGGCCGAGTCGTCCTTGATCAGCGTCACGTCCGAGTCGCTGGGGGCCCGCAGGCCCGAGTCGGGGGTGGCGAGGCGGACGTCGGAGTCGCTCGCTCCCTTGACGTTGTCGGGCACGAGCCGGACGTCAGAGTCGCTAGGATGCTTGCCCGTCGAGGAGACGCCGATGATGACCGAGCTCGAGCCCGTGACCGGATTGGGGGGGAGCGACAGGTCGTCGAGCAGGATGTCGTGCTCGGACGAGCCCTCGGGATCGGCGCCCCGGGCCTTGAATTGCATCGTCTCGCCGCCCAGGTCGGGCTTGGAGACGCCGAGCTGGAACTCGGACAGGTCGAGGTCGCCCAGGTCGTCGCCGCCCGAGGCGGCCGGGACCTCGAGGTCCGACAGGCGGAGCTCGGCGTCGCTGCCGAGGCCCCGACGCCGGGCCAGCTCGTCAATGTCCACGACGCGGAATCGCCAGGAGCCGCCGTCGAGGAACGCACGGACCTCGCGTGCCTGCGCCTTGCCCTTCAATTCCTCGCTGCTCATCCCCAGGACGCGGGCGGCTTCTTCCAACGTGTAAAACTGAGCCATGGACGTGCTCCTCGCGGTCGAGATCGGCCCTGTGGACGCCGTGGATCTTCGGATCACTGGTGGGAGACCCCGACCGATCGCGCCGGACGTCTCCTGCTCTATGGATTGGGATTGGCCTGGTTCAGGGAATCCACCCGCGCCTTGACGTCCGCGGGTTCGAGGCCCTGGTTATTATACTGGTCGAGCTCGAGGTCCCAGCGGAACTGGCGGGCCGCCTCGAGCTTCACGGTCCCCTTGCTGTTGGACGGGTCGCCGACGCGGTAGATGGCGAACGACCGCTTCTTCGTGTCGATCAGGTAGAGCCATTGGCCGGGGCTGTTCGCGGTGGGATTGGCGATCAGGGCGAGGATGCCGCCAGACTCGCCGGCCACGACCCCCTTCGCCGCCGCGCGGGGAGCTTCGCCGCCCCGCGCCTGCACCCCCCGCGCCCTGGCGAGAGACGCTCGGCGACTGGGCCGCGGCCGGTTGCCGCCTTCTCTCCGTAACACCATGTGAGGAACATCCCCAACGCCAGGCCCGGTAGACCGTACCGCACAAACCCGGAATCCAGCCGATGCGCCATCGCCCACCCTCCTCCTTGAATGACCCGGCCTTCATCCCGGAAGGCCGCTCCGCACGTCCCGCCCCCCGCGCCGCCACCGCGGCGCGTATGCCCGCGGTCTTTCCGGCAATCGTGTCCAGTCTACCACAACTTTTCCTGGACGGGCGAAGGCCGAGCGACAGACGAAATGCGGGCACAAGGCGAGATGCGATCCCGACATATCCAATTGTAGGGGCTGTCCCATTCGCCGCAAGTCCAGACCCCGCCCGATGGACCTCCCGCCAGTACCCGCCAGGGGAAAATGTTTGACTTTTCTTGAAATTTGGGCGATCGTGGCGAATGAATTGATGGGAAGCTCGCGTCGATGGGGCCGACGAAATGCGTCAAGGGTCGACCAGGTCCGCTAGCCGATCATCCCCATACCGAGCCACTGCTCCCCGCGGCCGGAGGCACCAGCCATGCATGCCCTCTCATCCCCCCTCCGCTCTCCCCGATCGTTGCTGATCGCCCTGGCCCTTGCGGCCGGTCCGCTAGCCCTCCCGCAACGATGCATGGCAGGAGCCGGTGGGACCGGCACGAGGAAGGCCGAGGTTACGGTCGAGCCGAAGACGTTCCAGCTCGTGGGCCGGCGCGCCACACAGCAGATGATTGCCACGGAGCGGGGGTCGGATGGATCGATCCGCGATGCGACTCGCTCGGTCGAGTGGGTGGTGAAGGACCCTCGAATTGCGTCGGTGAACTCGCGAGGCCGGGTGGTGCCGGCGGCCAACGGGTCGACCCTCATCGTTGCCCGACTCGGCCAGGTGGAGGTCGCCGCGTCGCTTTCAGTCGAGGGCATGGATCACGCGGCGCCGGTGAGCTTCCGGCGGGACGTGATCCCGGCGTTCAGCCAGGCCGGCTGCAACATGGGTGCTTGCCACGGCACGCCGACCGGCAAGGGGGGGTTCCGGCTCAGCCTGCGGGGCTATCTGCCCGACCAGGACTTTGCGATCCTGTCGCGCGAGGCGGGCGGGCGTCGGATCAACCCGATGGCGGCCGAGACCAGCCTGATCCTCCGCAAGCCGCTGGGCGAGGTCCCGCACGAGGGCGGGCTGCGTTTGACCCGATCATCCAAGACCTACGAGTTCCTTCACGACTGGGTCCAGGAGGGGGCCACGGACGATCCCGGCGGGCCCGAAGCCCACGCGGTTGGAGGTCGCTGCCTGAGACCGCGCGTGCTCGATCGCCCCGGCGTCGACCCAGCAATTGATGGTGCGGGTCATATGACGAGGCCGGCCGCTCCGCGACGTCACGCCGATCTGCTACTACGACTCGTCCAACCCCGAGATCGCCGAGGTCGACGCCGAGGGTTACGTCCGGTTCAAGACCCGGGGCGAGGTGGCGGTCATCGCCCACTACCTGAATCTGGTCGCCAACGTCCGACTGACGCACCTGGTCGAGGTGCCCGGCTTCGCCGATGCCGCGGTCGCCGCGCGATAACGTCGTGGACCAGGCGGTATTCGCCAAGCTCAACCGGATGCGGATCCGGCCGTCGGAGACCTGCACCGACCGCGAGTTCATCCGCCGGGCCTATCTCGACGTCATCGGCGTGCTGCCCGACGCCCGACGAGGTGGCGAGCTTCCTCGCCTGGCCCGCCAAGGACGCGCCGCGACAGGGTCGTGGACGGGCTGCTGGCACGCAACGAGTTCTGCGACTTCTGGGCGCTCAAGTTCGCCGACATCCTGCGGTCCAACGGCCGGCTGATCCAGTCGAAGGGGGCGTACGTCTTCCATCGCTGGATCCGCGATTCGCCTCGAGCGCGACATGCCGATGGACCAGTTCGTCCGCGAACTGCTGACGGCGGAGGGCTCGACCTTCAAGAACCCGGCCGCCAACTATTACCGGATCAGCCGCGATCCCGAGAGCGCCGTCGAGACCACGGCGCAGCTCTTCCTGGGCGTCCGGATCCAGTGTGCCAAGTGCCACAATCACCCGTTCGAGCGGTGGACGCAGGACGACTATTACGGCTTCGCGGCGTTCTTCTCGCAGATCGGCCGCAAGAAGGGGAACCTGCCCGACGAGGAGGTCGTCTACGTCTCGGGGTCGGGCGACGTCCGCCAGCCGCGGACGGGCCAGAAGATGAAGCCCAAGGCCCTGGGCGGCCCGACCTTCGACGATCGCCCGGCCAGCCGGACCGCCGCGCTGCGGCTGGCCACATGGCTGTCGGGCGCGGAGAACCCCTTCTTCGCCAGGAGCCTGGTGAACCGGATCTGGTTCCACCTGATGGGACGCGGGATCGTCGAGCCGGTGGACGACTTCCGCGACTCGAACCCGGCCTCGAACGACGAGCTGCTCGAGGGCCTCACGACCGAGTTCGTCCAGCAATGGGTACCACCTCAAGCCCTTGATCCGGACGATCCTGCTCAGCCGGACCTACCAGCTCAGCGCGACGACCAACACGCTCAACGTGGACGATGCGCTCTACTTCTCGCACTGCCAGACGAAGCTCCTGCCGGCCGAGGTGCTGCTCGATGCGATCTCGGCGGTGACGGGACGCGCGACAAGTTCGACGGCCTGCCCGCCGGCGACGAGGGCCTGCCAGATCCCCGACGGCAAGATGGACAACCCGTTCCTCAAGACCTTCGGCCGACCGGCCCGCGAGCTGGCGTGCGAATGCGAGCGCGAGAGCGAGTCGAACCTGTCGCAGGCGCTGCAGTTGATCGGCGGGGCGACGGTCAACGGCAAGCTCCGCGACGACAACGGCCGGATGGCCCGGCTCGCCAAGAGCAAGATGACACCCGAGGAGATCACCCGCGAGCTCTACCTGGTCGCCCTCAGCCGCGAGCCGGCGCCCGCCGAGCTGGAGGCCGCCGTCAAGCACCTCTCCGCGGCCAAGGACCGCCGCCAGGCCGTCGAGGACCTGGGCTGGGTGCTGATCAACTCCAAGGAATTCCTGTTCCGACATTGAGGACCCGGGCCGCCCCACGGTGCGGCGGGGATCTTTCAAGCCGGATAGCACAGGGCCGGTCGGTCAGGAGACTGATCCGGCCTCGGCCTTCTCGTGGTCGTGGTCGAGGTCGGTCGATCCCGGCTTCTCGAAGCCCGGGCCGCGTCGGCCAAACATCCTTCGCGAGCATGGCCCCGCCATGGAAGAGGCGGAGCATCGCGGGCGTCGAGAGGTGATCGATGTGGCTGTACCAGGTCGTCACCATCCGGGTGAACTCGAGCATCTTCTCCAACTGCTCGAGGGTGTATTGCTCGGCGGGATCGCCGAGCCTGGCCTCCTGGACGCAATGCTCGAGCAGCGCGATGGTCGGGTCCATCTCTCGACGCTTGCGCTCGGCCATGATGACCCGGAAGGTCTCCATCACGTCCTTCAGCGCCTCGAATCGGTCGCGACGGTCGCCGATGATGTGCACCCGACGCACGACACCCCAGGTGATCAGCTCGCGGAGGCTCGTCGACACGTTCGACCGGCTCACGTCGAGCAGCTGGCTGATCTCCTCGGCGTCGAGGGGGTTCGGAGCGACGAACAGCAGGGCATGGACCTGGGCCATCGTCCGATTGATACCCCAGGCCTGCCCCATCTCTCCCCAGTGCAGGACGAACTTCTGTGCGGCTGGAGTGAGTGTCACGGCTGGTTTCCGCGGTGTCTGGTATGACCGTTTCTACTGAAATCGTACACAGGTACAGGGTCCGCGGCAAGGGATGCAGAGGGGGTGGCGATGTCCCGTCGGCCGCGGGGCCGCGCGCGGGGTGGTTAGACCAACTGGCCGCGAAGGACCGTCACGGCCTGGCCGATCAACACGACACGAGATCCCTCGAGCCGGACCCCGACGACACCGCCGCGTCGGGAGCGCTGGTGTCCTGTTAGCCTGGTCTTGTCGAGCTTCGCGCCCGAGTACGGGCCGAGGAAGCAGTGGGCCGATCCGCAGACGGATCCTCGTCGACGCCGACGCAGGGGGCGAAGAAGCGGGAGGCGAAGTCATAGCGGGCGTCGGAGGAGGGGCTGGTGACGATCACGCCCCGCGCGGCGAGAAGCTGGAGCCGGGCGATATCGGGCCGGAGCTCGACGAGGGTGCGTTCGTCGTCGAGCTCGACCAGGATGTCCATCCGGTTCCGGGCGGCGAAGCGGATCGGCGCGGGGATGGCGGCCTCGAGCAGCGACCGCTCGTCGCGAGCTGTCACCTCCGAGAGCATCGGCTCGCTCGGAAAGTCGAGCTCGATGCCGTCCGGCCCGCGGCGGGCGGTCAGGGTGCCGCTGCGAGTCTCGAATTGGGGGACCTCGCCGACGCCGATATGGCCCTCTTCCCACAGGACGTGCGCCGTAGCCAGCGTGGCATGGCCGCAAAGGTCGACCTCCGAGGTGGGTGTGAACCAGCGGAGGTCGAAGGTAGCGGGGGATGAAAGTCGGGTGGCAAAGGCGGTCTCGGAAAGGTTCATCTCTGCCGCGACGTCCTGCATCCAGCGTGGATCGGCCGGCGCGGCCAGGACACAAACGGCCGCCGGATTGCCGGCGAAAGGACGGTCGGTGAAGGAGTCAACCTGGGTGATTCGTTGGGACATATTGGATTCCTCATTCGCATCATCGATGTTTGACGACGTAAGGCAGACTTCCCCTCACGACAATTCGAGTCGCTGGCGGGTTCAGTGGGCGAGGCACGATCGTTGTTCAGGAGGGTTCGTGATCAAACTCCTCCTTCGTTGCGCTTTCTCGGGTGTTAAGAAAGCTTTACGCCGATTTGGCTGAATTACGGTGGATCATCGCAGATCACTCGCCGATAATCCTCGAAGAAATCCCCTCGGACGGGGCCTTTCGGCGTGTATCTCCAAGGGAATGGAGCTCATGGACCAGGGAATTCGTCGGCGCACGATGGCGCTCTGCTGCGCTCCTGGCCCTGAGCGCGATCCAGGCGATCACACCCGACCCGCGCGACATGGCGTCGGCGGCGCTGCTGAATTTACTCTGCCTGGCCTCGCAGCCTGCCCACCAGGTCTTCAACGACCGAGATCACTCCGACGAGGTCTGCCAGGAAGCAAGACTGGACCCGGCCTCGGCGCATTCCCAGGGCGTCGTGGCGAAGGGACTGGCCTACTTGCAAGGGTCCATCCGCCCGCAAACGGGCCGCGATGGAAGCGCTTACGCCGGCCAAGGCGCTGGGGCACCTCCGGGCCAGGCCGCCACCTCCTCAGATCGCCCTGCCGCATGCTCTGCTGAACGACCTTGCCGTGCTCTGTACGACGCGTCGGCCTTCCCGTCCCGCCCGAGAGGAGGGAGGCCGATAATCGTCCGCTCCCGACGGCCGACGGAACCGGCCGACGATCGGATGTGGCCGGGCATCGCTCGCGCCACGCTCTACGGCCAAGGCCGCTCTTTTCCTCGCAGGCTGAGGGTCCCGGTACCATGTGCGCGACGAATGTCATGCTCGCCTACTTTTCGCCCGAAACGATGCTGCCCCTCTCGTCGCTGATCGCGACGGTCGTGGGCTTCGCACTGCTGGTCAAGCGGAACTCGGTTCGGTTCGTGGTCCATTGCTGCCGCGAGGCCGTCCGGACCCTCCGGAGCCGCTCGACTCCCTCGTCACCCCATTTCCGCCTGCGGTCGCGGCGGACCTCGCAGAAGCTTCGACCCTGAGCGGTGGGGAACCGCCGCTCAGGGCTGCTTCGAGCCCTTCAGGAGCGGTGCAGAGACAGGAGGATTCGTCGCCCGGGTCGCGTGGGGAGAGCTGAATGTCCGAATCAACCACGAATCCATCATGCACAGGCGCCGACCGTTTCGGTCTGAGCGGCGCCAATGCACCCGCCGGTAAAGAGCGTGCCGCGGGTGTCTTCACGCCGCCGATGATCGTGCTCCTGGCGACCTGGTTGGGGCTGGTCACCGCCTATCTCGAGCTCTTCCTGTTCTGGTTCCGGTGGCGATTCGTCAACGCCACGGCGCTCAGCTCGCTCCAGTTGAACCAGCACGCGATGTGGATGGTGCCGCTCTCCGATGCCGCGATCTTCCTCGGCGCGGGAGTGATTCTCGCCGTGGTGGTCCGACTGACGCGATCGCCGTGGAGCACCGCGTGCAGCGTGGTCGCGATCTGCGGCCTGGCCGTCTATGCTCTGATGCTCACCTACCGAGGGCTGAGCACGTTGGCGTGCGTGGCGCTGGCGGCCGGGGCCGGATTCCGGCTGGGCCTGATGATCCTCTCGCATCCTGGCGCCTCGCGTCGGCTGATCCTCGCCACGACGCCGGTGCTCGTCGCGCTGACGGCGATCTCGTGGGCGAGGGGGCCTTCGGGCGAGAGAATGGCCGGACGCCGCCTGCCGACGGCGACGCCGGCGCACCGAACGTCCTGTTCATCGTGATGGACACGGTGCGTGCAGAAAGCCTGGGACTCGATGGCCAGGGGCGGCCGATTGCTCCTGCGCTCGAGCGTCTGGCACGGCGCGGGGTCCGTTTCGAGCGGGCGCGGGCGACCGCCCCCTGGACGCTTCCATCCCACGCGAGCATGTTCACCGGACGATGGCCGCACGAGCTGTCAACGCGCCTGGACCGGCCGCTCGATTCCACGTACGCCACAATCGCGGAATTCGTGCGTGACCGCGGATACGACACGGCGGGCTTCGTGGCGAACACGTTCTTTTGCAGCCGATGGTTCGGCCTGTCCCGCGGGTTCGTGCACTATGAGGACGTGGCCGAGGACGCGAACGAGGTCCTGCGCAGCTCGGGCCTGGGCCGATCCATCGTCCACAAGCTCTTGATGACGACGAACGACCGGCCGACGGCGTACTTCGAGCGGAAGGACGCGGCGACGATCAACGCCGAGGTCAAGGCTTGGCTCAAACACAGGCCGAAGGACCGGCCGTTCTTCGCCTTCCTGAACTATTACGACGCGCACGACCCTTACCTCACACCCGAGGAGGAGGGCCAGCACGCGAGCCGGCATGACAGGTCGACCGCCGAGCTCGAGATCCTCCGCGACTGGCACCGGAAGAGTCGGGGCGGGGTCCGCGAAGAGCATGCCCGCCTCGCCCGCGAGTCTTACGAGGAGTGCATCGGTTATCTCGACCGGCAGCTCGGCCGCCTGTTCGAGGACCTCGAGACGATGGGAGTTCTCGAGAACACCGTGGTCGTGGTGACCTCGGATCACGGTGAAGAGTTCGGCGAGCATGGTTTCTTCGGGCACGGTCAGCATCTCTACAGCCAGGAAGTGCACGTCCCACTGTTCTTCATCGCGCCGGGGCGGATTCCGGCAGGTCAAAGCGTGGCCACACCCGTGAGCCTGCGGAGCCTGCCGGCGACCCTGGTCGACCTGCTGGGGATGTCGGCAGGCTCGCCGTTCCCCGGCGGATCTCTGCGCACTGCTGGAACGATCAAGGTAAGACTCCCGATGCGAGGGAACCGTACGTGCTGAGCGAGATCGACGACGATGACGGTCGTCGTCGCGAGGGACCTCCCGCCCGAGCGGTGGTCGGCGACGGGAAGGTCTACATCCGCACCGACGGCGGACGGGAGGAGCTCTACGACCTGGCGAGCGACCCGGCAGAGCGGAATGACCTCAGCCGGGACCCTTTGCAGGGAGCGATCCTGGCCCGGCTCCGGCGGCTGTCCGACGCACCGGTGGCAATCGCGACCGGTTCTGTCGGAGACTCAGACTCGACTCGCCGCTGACCGGCCGACCTCCGCCGGTGCGAATCGCACGGAACGTCACCCGTTGGCCGGTAGGTCGCGCCAGGCGAACGTGATGAACGCCAGCACGATGCAAGGTGCGGCGACCCCGGCCAGGATCGCGAGGTTGGTTGCGAACGTTTCGCCCGCGGTCACCACCTCGACGGGCCGGTATGCCCGGAAGATGGTGACGGCCTCGACCCAGGGCTTCCAGGACGCATCGGCGAAGACCGGGTTCATCACGATCACGAAGGCAATGAAGCCCGCCAGCGTCAGGCTCGAGCCGATCCAGGTCGGCCGCCAACGGACGTAATCGACCGACGAGGCCAGTAACGTGTAGCCGTAGATCGGCAGGCCGAGGGCGGCCAGGTTCATCGCCGGCTTGATGAGGGCCCCTTGCGTCGGCGGTGAGCGGAGGACGTTATGGCCGACGGCCCAGGAGCTGCCTAGCGCCACCGCCGCCGCCAGGATCACGAGTCCCGAGAGAGCCACGACCAACTGCGAGGCAAGATAGGCCGTCCGCGAGACGGGCCGCGACAGCAGCAGGTCCATCGTCCCCCGCTCGACCTCCGCCGCAACGGCCGCAGTACCGCGCGAGACCCCCCAGATCGCGATCAGGATGATGAAGATCGGGTGGTTCCAGAACGCCATCGTGATCTCGGCCGAGCTCGGCTCCTTGGCCAGCCCGAGCCTTCGCAGCCACTCGACGCGGTCATCGTCGCCGATCGATCCCAAAGCCTCGACGATCCGCGTCTCGCGGAGCGAGGTGACATACACCGACAGCCAGCCAAGACCGAAGAGGGCAACTGCCGAGAAGGCGAGCGTCCACCGCGAGTCGTGGACCTGCTTGCGTACCAGTTCCAGGAATGCACTCACGGCAGGTCGCCCTCCTCGGGAACGTTCGGGCCATGGAATCGGTCGTAGAGGGCGCGAAGGTCCTCGGTGCCGATCGCCAGGTCCACGACCGGTGCCTGGGCCAGCCATCGGAGCAGGTCGCCGAGCTGACCGTGATGTTCAAAGAGCACGGCGCCGCCGGGCGGCCGGTCGCGCTCCAGGAGTTCGAGCTCGGGCGGGATCGGCGGCTCGACGCCGCCCTCGCCCTTCTCGAATCGGATCAGCAGCATGCGAAGCCCGCGACGCGCGTGCATGTCCTCGACGTGCATCAGCCGGCCCCTTCGCATGATCGCGACGCGGTCGGCGACCTGCTCGACCTCGGCGAGGACGTGGCCCGAGAACAGGACGGTCTGACCTTGCCGCCGCGCCTCCTGGACCAGGTCCAGCACGATCCCCCGAGCCGAGGGGTCCAACGCCGAGGTCGGCTCGTCGAGGAACAGGATGCCGACCGGGTCGGAGAAGGCCTGCGCCAGGGCAAGCTTCTGCTTCATCCCCGTGGAATAGGCGCGGATGCGCCGCCGGAGGTCCAGCTTCATGATCCGCTCGGCGATCGCCACCGCGCGGTCGAGCCCCACCCCATCACGCAGGCCGCTGAGCAACCGCAGGATGCCGAGTCCCGTCATCGACCCGTATAACCGCAGCTCGCCCGGGATATAGCTGACCCGGCGACGGACCTCAAGCCCCGAGCTCCAGCAGTCGAACCCTGCCACCGAAGCCGAACCGGATGTCGGTCGCAGCAGGCCGAGGAGCAGTCGCAAGGTCGTCGTCTTTCCCGATCCGTTCGGCCCGAGCAAGCCGAGAACCTCGCCCCGCGTCACCTCGAGGGACAGAGTATCCAGCGCACGGACGTGCCGGTAGGTCTTGGTGAGGCCTTCGATCAGGATCGACGAATCGCCGCTCGTCGCGATGGACACGAAGCTCTCCTGAAAAGTCGATTCTCGAAATGATCCTTCAAGGCCCGCAGTTTCGTAGCCTTTTAAGGCTCCGCACGCCCTGGATTGAATCCACGCATATTACCCAACTTATAGAATTCCGCTGTCATGGACTCGGTTTGGGGGGGTTATCTAGCTGGTCCGCGCGGAATATCGGTCATAAAGCGAAAGCCTGGCCGCTTAAACTCGCTTGACGCTCGACACGGTCGTCGTTCATGATGGAATTGCTGGAGCGGATTCGTCCGTTGGGTCGGATCCAGCAGCAAGGAGCTGAACGGAAAGCCCGGTCTCCATCGGCGAGGAGAACGGGGGTAGAGAGTGGTCACGGTCCAGCGAGGAGCCTCACAATGAATACATACACCTCGGTTCCCGATCATTCGAGTGGCCGTAACGCGGCCTTGCGGCTTTTCCTTCACGCTCGTCCGGATTCGGACGGCATCTTCTGGAAGATCAACGGGTTCCGAGCGAAGCTCCTGGTCTGGACGACCGAGGAGTGGAACGAGCTCGAGGCTCGTCCTGAGGACGCGCAACTGCATCCGAGCGGGATCTGGTGTGCGCTCCGAGTAGACTGATTGACGGCCGGGGCGGCTGGTGGAATCCGGGGCGAGCAGGAGCTGGACCCGGCGATCCCGGCATGGCTGATGTCTCTGAATGACGGCAGGCATGGGGGCGGTGGTGCTCCTTTGCAGCATGAATGAGGGGCCTGCACGCCACTTGCCCCTGCGGGGCCGCGGCGATCAGCCCGCCTTCTTCTCGGGGCCCGGCTTCGTGGAGGGCGGCGGGCGTCGCGGACGGAGCTCTACGAACACCTCGGTGCCAACTGGGGGAATGCGGGCGGTCCGGGCGGTGAACCAGCGATCGGCGTCGTCGGCCGGGCTGGACATGGGCAGGTCGAGCATGGCGTTGCCGAAGTTCGAGACCACGATCAGGTCCCCCTCGTCGGCGCCATAACGCGGTTTCTTGGTGAGGGGATCCTGGTCAACGAAGCTGCCGCCGAAGACCCAATCGATGTTGAGGGCGGCCTTGGCTTTCTCGTCCCAGACCCACTGGCGGGCGTCCACCTTCTTGACCTGTCCGTCCTCGCGCCATTGCATCTCGATCGAGATGGGAGAGCCGGTTGGGGGCTCGAACTTCGGGGCGAACCGGACGGGGTGCCCAGCCTCGGCACCCGTGAGCAGCAGGGCGGCGTGGATCTGCCGGGCCGGGGCTTCGGTCGAGACGATCGCCTCGTGTTCCTTGGTGCCTTTCAGGCAGACCAGGTGCTCGAGCGCCCCCTCGCGAAGCACGACCTTGGCCTTGAAGATCACCCGCTTCTCCTTGCGGTCGAACCAGAGGTTGTGGCCGAGCTCCTTCCACGACGGGTCGGGCTGGAGCGCCTCGGCCCTGGCGGCCGGCTGCTGGGTCGCGGCCGGCGGACCCGCGGCGACGAGCAGGCAAATCGGGGTATACAGGATGGAGATCATAGGTGGATAGCTCACTCTGTCGAGGGGACGCGTGGTCCCGCGTGGGATGACCTGGCCTCCTGGCTCCGGCACCACCCAGCTTCCCCGAATCGGGCCCGAGGTTCAAGGACCGGCGGTCGAGTCGAGGATGGCAGGAAGCGAACGTCGAGGTGTCGCGTAGGAGTCCGGTACGAAGCCGAAGGCAGCCGGGAACTCGGTCCCGGCTGCCTTCGCGTTTTGACGTTGCCCCGATCGGTCGGGATCAGAGGGCGACCGACGGGATGCCCAGCCGCTCCTCCTCCTCTTCGAGGATGATGATATGGGGCGAGACCATGATCATCAGGCTCTGCGAGTTGCGGCCGATGCCGACGTTGCGGAAGAGGCGGTCGATCAGCGGCGTCTTGGAGAGGACCGGGACGCCGTACTCGATCCGCTGCTCGGTCATCGACTTCACGCCGCCCATCAGCACGGTGCCGCCGTCGGGCACGGTCACGGTGGTCGTGATGAAGTTCGACGTCAGGTTGGGCAACTGGATCTGGCCGGTGATCGTGGCCGCACCGCCGCCCAGGCCGCTACCGCCGACGGCACCGGTCTGCGAGGCATAGGTGGTGAAGCCGTTGATCGTGGTGAAGTTGGGCAGCATGGTCAGCCGGACATACCGGCGATCCGCCGAGACGACCGGCGTGACGGTGAGGGTCACGCCGCTGTTGATCGCGTTGACCTGCGGCGAGTAGGCGACCGCACCGGGGCCGATGATCGGCTGGATCGACGCGACGTAGAACTGCTGGGTGCCGCTGACGATCGTGGCCGACGCCCCGTTGAACGTCGTCACCTTCGGGGCGGACAGCACGTTTGACCGCGTGTCGCCCTGGGCGGCCGTGAGGAACAGGTAGACCTCCAGGTCGCTCAGGAACGCGATGCCGAAGGTGGCCCCGCCGTTGGCGGCGTAGTTGTTGACGAAGGTCGGGGCGATCAAGCTGGCGCTCGTGTTGTTGAACGGGAGTCGCCAGGGTCGGCGAGAAGTTGCCGATACCACCGCCCTCGGTGCCCACGACCAACGGTTTGCTGCCGTACACATAGTCGCGGACCGGGTTGACGATGTAGTTCGACGGAGCGACCGTCGTGGTCCCGCCGCCGCCGCCGGTCGTGCCGCCCGTGGTGGTGGCACCGCCGGAGCCGCCGGTCAGGCCGTTGCCGCCCGAGCTGCCGCCGGTCGTGCCGCCGGTGGTACCGCCGCTCGTGCCGCCGGTGGTACCGCCGCTCGTGCCGCCGGTCGTGCCGCCGGTCGTGCCGCTCGTCGATGTCGAGGTACTCGTACTGGTCGATGTCCCCGTGCCGGTGATCACACCGCCGGTCACGCCGGGGATCGGGAACAGCGACGTGGCCGGATTCTGGACGGCGAACGTGCTCTTCGGGCCGACGGCCTTGGACAGGATGTCGAAGTCGAAGTCAACACCGATCTGCTCGAAGAAGTTGTCCTGGACGGTGATGAACCGGACCTCGATCGAGACCTGGAGGTCCTGGAGCCGGCGAAGCTGGCGGAGCAGGTCGGCGACCTGTTCGTGGACCTCGGCCGTGTGGCGGATGATCAGGCTGATGCTGAGGAAGAACGGCGTGATGGCTCCGATCGGCCGGGCGGGTGCAGCATCGTCGCCCCCGCCAAACCCGCCGCCGAGCCCATAGGACTGCGTCACATCGCCCCCGGCACCGTCGTTCACCCGCCAGCTACCCGGCTCGACCGACGTGGCGATGAGCTGGACCAGCGGCGTCATGTCAACCCAGCGGCGATCGCCGTAGGTAACGGTCGGGCTACCGCCGGGCTGCGGCATGTTGGCCGGGCCGGGGGTGTTGACGGCGAACCTGTCGTTGAGCACCCGCGTGGTGCTCTCCGACGAGCTGACGTCGAAGACGTTTCTGGGCGTCACGTCGGCCGACGACCGCACGGGCGGGATGAGCAGGTCGCCCACGTAGTAGGTCTTGACGTAGGTGTCGGCCGGGTTGGCCTGCGGGCTGGTGATCAGCACGACCTCGTTCTCGACCTTCCACGTCAGGTTCAGCGGCCGGAGCATCAGGGTCAGGCGCGCTCGAGACCTTGATGTTGGTGACGTTGAGGCTGACCGGCGCGTTGGACGTGAGTCCCTCGTCGTTCAGGCCCCGGCTGTCCACGACGATGTTCAGGCCCGTGTAGTCCTGGAGGAACTTGACGGCCTCGCTGAGCGGCTGCTTGTCCACGTTGAGCGAGACGGGCTTCTTGAGCTCGGCCTCGATCGCGACGACCTTGGGGTCCTTCTTGACCTCGAGTCGCCGCATCAGCTCGCGGCGATCGCGGGTGAGGTCCTTGAAGTCCTTGGGGAAGCCGATGCCGTTCTTGTCGACCTCGTCGCCCGGCGGGATCGCCGCGCGGGAGACGCTCTGCATCGACACCACGAAGCCTTCATCCCTGGCGTCGCGGATCTCGTTGTCGCTCTTGAAGTGCCGCTCCATCTTGGCCTTGAAGGCCAGCATGGACGCGGAGAGCTCGTTGGGATCGACCTCCATGGCCCGCTTGCAGAAGGCCTCGCACTCGACGTACTTGCCCTCGGCGTACAGGGACATGGCCTTGTCCATGTACTCCTTGAGCTTGGCCTTCTTGGCACCGTCGGCCTCGAGGATACGCAGCCGCTTGAGCTCGATCTCCTCGCGCTGCTTCTTGTCGGTCATCTTGACGAGGTAGACGGCCTTGTCCTTCTTGGCCAGCTCGATGGCGACCTCGAGGCGGCGGATCATCGGCCGGGTCAGCTCGGGCGGAAGGCCCGAGGTCTGGACGGCGTTGATCTGCTTCTCGTAGATGCTCATGGCCTTGTCGGGGTCGATGTCATGGTAACGGCGGGCTTCGGCGATCCGGGTGCCGACCTCGGCGTTGAGCTTCTGGGCGGCGATGGTCTCGGCATCGCGAGCGGTATCGGTGGTCGAGGCGGTGCCGGGCTTGCCGCCGCTCTTGGAGGAGAGCTTCTCGAGCAGGCCCTGCGCCTTGGAGCGAAGGCCGGCATCGAGCGAGTCGCCCGCGGCGGCGACCTCGGTGAGCAGAGTCCGGGCCCGCTGGTTGTCGCCCTTGCGGACGGCCATCAGGGCCTCTTCGTACAGCGCGAGGGCCCCGCCCTGCTGGGCCAGGCCGATCTGGGCGATGAGCTCGTCGGCCTGGGCATCGACGCCGAGCTGGCCGGCCTTGGCACGGCCGGCGATCTCGCGGGCGGCGGGGTAGTTGCCGCTGGCGTACAGCGCCCTGGCCTCGGCGATGAGCTGCTCGCCGCGGTTCCCGGCGGGAGCGGGAGCCGGTTGCTGGGCCGCCTCGGCGGCGGGGGCCGGTTGCGGGGTCACCTCAAGGGCGGCCGTGGGGGCTGCCTCGGCGAACGCCGGCGCCTGCCCGGGGGTCGCGGCGGCGGCGGGCTGGGACGGGGTCGCGCCCTGGTCGGCGGGCGGGACGGCGGTTTCGGCCGGCGGGGCCAGCGCCGGGCGCCGTCCTCGATGGTCGCACCGCTCTTCCGGACCGACGGGTCGGTGGCCGGAGTGGACTCGGCGGACGCCAGCGGCATGCCGCCGGAGGCCGGCTCGGCCTGGGCCAGGACCAGTCCGGTCTCGGCGCCGGGTGACGCCGGGACGGCCGGGGCGGTCTTGGGCTGGCCGTTGGCACGGGCCATGGCGATCTCGTGGAGGACATTCTCGGCCCGGTCGGACTTCAGGCCGGGATAGACGTCCATCGACAGCGCCTCGCGAGCCTTGACGTCGGCCTCGTCGAGGCGGCCGGACTTCATGAGCTGGCGAGAGGTGTGGACCAGTTCCTCATAGACGCTCAGGCTCGACTGCTCGCGGGACGGCAGCTTGCGGGCGACGTCGCGGCGGCGGAGGGCCCGGGCGGCGGCGGCGACCTTGTCCGGGTTGTCCTCGAACAGGCTGTAGTTCAGCCCCCATCGCTTGACTTCCAGCGCGACGGCCTCGGCCTGCTCGTACTGCTGGCTGTTGAGCAGTGCACGGGCCTCGTTGAGCTTGGTCTTGGCGGTGCGGCGGTCGTGGGGCAGGTTGGGATCGGCCGCGAGCGCGGGCGTCGCGGCGGTCGGGCGGGCCTTGACGACGGCCTGCTCAAGCTTGTCGGGCGTGTCGTCGAACAGGCCCCAGCGGACCTCGAGGCCCCGCGCCTCCTCGACCTTCTGCATGGCGACGTCGTAGTTCCCGCGCAGGAGCTGCTCGCGTCCCTCGTGGAGCAGCCAGCGGCCCCGCTGCTTGGCCTCGGCGGGCGAGCTGGGTAGCGTGGCCCCGCCGGCGGCGGCCGGGGACGGGGTCGCGGCCACCGCGGGTGCGGCGGCGACGGGCATCTCGGCGGAGGGCGTCGGCGCGACCGCCGAGGTCCTCACGGGCGGGGCGGCCACCGGAGCGGCCGGGGCCGCGGGCGTGCCCTGCTGGACCTTCGCCAGCTCCCTGAGATACAGGTCCAGCATCTTGCATTCGTCGTCGCGGAGCTGATCACGGTACATATCGGCCGCCTTGAGATAGCGGGCGGCCTTGTCGAACTGCTGGGCGTTGAACAGCTCCGCGCCCGCTTTCAGGTATTTGATCGGTGGCGCGGGCGGGGCCTGGCGGGTCGCCGTGGATGGCGCTGCGGCCGCGTCATCGGGACCGGCGCCCCTGGTGGCACCTCCCCATGCGCCAAGGATCAAGATGAGACTGACCGTTCTTAGCCTTCCCAACGCGACCTCCTTTCGCCGCCCGCAAAGACCGCCGTCAACGTCCCTGGCGACGGACTGAATCCTGTCTTTCCGGGTGGGAGACCATATACCCATGCACCGCGCAAGCCAGCCCGCCTCCACGGGCCGGCGGCTACACTCGCTTCCTGAGTGCCCAGGCGTTTTCCATTGACGGACGCGGCAACTCGCACCTGATCGGGGAAATGACGTGGAGGGATGTACCTCCCCGCCCCGTTCCGGTCAAGTTGACTCTTCCGAGGAAAGCGACCTTGTCTCCATTATGATCGGCAACACGCAACGTCTTATTCACCCTCATCACCCGATCGACCGGATTTTTCCTCACGACCCGGCCAATCTTCATAATCGACGCAACCGGAACGGTCTTCCTGAGATGGCGGCAGGTGGCGTGGTTGGGCGTGGGGATTGTCCCACCCGGCATCTCGTGGAGTTGACAGATGTTGCGCCCACCGGGCCGGGTCGGCGTGGGGCAACTCCGGCCTGACCGGCGGTTCGCGCTTCGTCGCGGGCCTCCGACCCGGCCGACGCGACGGTCGGTGCGGTCTGGTTCGGCGCGGGTCTCCCCACGCCGCCGCCGGCCCGGGCCGGCCCCCACGTCGGTCATGCTTCAGCCTGACGCCGACCCGGTCGGGCGGGCCGGACCGTGCAGACCGGAGCGTGACCGACATCGGCCCGGGCCGACAGCTCTCCCGAGCGGGCCAAAGGCTCCGTCTTGAGGCTTTCCGCCTCGTCAAGAGCGGCTTCTGTGACTCACGCCAAACTGAAAAATAACCGGCCAAATATGAACCTAGCTACGGAAACCGCCGCCGCGCCGGAAAATCTTATGAAATTTCCAAATAAATTTTCTGCTTCCGGCCAAAGGGCTTGCGTCGAGAGAATGCCCCTCTTGTCCGATAGGTGCATTTCAGTTTCTGCAAACCTGATACATCCTGATAGTAGGGGGAGAAAGAAGGGCCGAGGGGGTACAGGGGGTTTTGGGGGCCATGGAATACGAAATGCATGCAAACAATCTCCTCCTGGACCCCGCGAGATCGTTCCGAGCGGATGGATGTTGACGAAGCTTACGGAGCGTCTCGATGAGCTCGTGCCGAGTCCGCTCGCTGATCTCGGCGTGCCGGCTGTCCCCTTTGACCGCGAGGGTGGCCCCCGAAGCCGGGTCTTCTCTGCACTACTAACTTCGAGAATCTTGTACGCCGGACGCGATTTCACAAACCGCCCGACGACAATGACTTCCGCCCGGTGCTCACTGACCACTGAGAGGATATCGGTGGACCTCGCTGCGCTCGACCCACCCTACGGGACGGACCACTTGCCACTTGCCACTTGCCACTTTGGTTGCGGCCGAAGGCTGCTCTGTGTCTCTGCGCCCTCTGCGCCTCTGCGTGATACTCCGGCGTCCAGGGACTCAGCGCCACCCGACGCCCCACCACCTCGGTACCCCACTTCTCGGCGTACCGCCGCGGCGTTCTCCTCGAGCACCCGCCCCGCATCGACGCCATTGCCCACGAACGTCCGGCTGCCGAAGTGGTGGACGAACAGGTCGCAGGCGACGGCCAGGTGGAACCCGGCCCGTCGCGCCCGCTCGGCGAGGTCGTCGTCGTCGAAGAAGCCCAGCCCGAACTGTTCATCCAGCCCGCCGATCGCGTCGAAAACCGCCCGCGTCATCAGCAGGCAGAACCCCGACAGCTTGCCGGTGGTGAACCACCGCCCGCGATGCTCGGCCCGCCACCGGCCGGCGAACGCGTGCATCTCGTCGAGGTCGCGATAGGCGACGCCCTCGACCCATTGCGGCGGGCTGGCGTAGTTCGACATCGGTCCGACGAGACCGATCCTCGGCCGGGGCTCGACGACCTGCCTCGTCGGCCCGTCTACTTCGCGATCCCGCGTACCGTGGCCGTCACCTCCTGGTGCTCCTTCCCTGCTTTCGCCGTCCAGGATCTCGTCATCCCCCGCCGCGGTCTCCAGCGGCGTCGCGGTGTAGCGCCAACAGGTGATCCAGCCATGCCTCGGTGACGACCGCGTCGTTATTCAGCAGGACCAGGAACTCGCCGCGCGCCGCCCGCAACCCCTGGTTGATGGCCGCGGGGAATCCCAGGTTCCGAGCGTTGTGGATGATCGTGACCGGCACGCGGCCGCCGACCTGCACCCCCGCCAGGAACTCGCCGGTCCCGTCGGTCGAGCCGTTGTGAACGACGATCAGCTCCCACGGCCGCACGGTATGGCGGAAGAGCGCCCGCAGGCACAGCCGGGTGAATTCGAGCTGGTTCCAGCAGGGGACGATGATGGACGTGAGCCCGCGTTCCGACCTCGGCCCGGTCGCCTCACCCTGATCCGGCCGCTGCTGGGCTGGGCCGGAGGAGGAGACCGCCGCGTCCGGGCCGTCAACTCGTTGGGGTGTCATGGTGCGATTCGCTTCGCTCCGGCGTGGAACGGGACGGTTCGGGTGAGCGTTTGCACCGCCGGGCGGCTCGGTTTCCACGCCCACGGAAACGACGGTGCGCCGCCAGCCGCGTCTCGGCCTCGGCGAGCAGCCGCTCCATCCGAAAAATTGGTGTCAGTTCATTTGGAAAAATGAACTGACACCAATTTCGATTTGGAAAAATGAACTGACACCAATTTCGATGGACACCAATTTCGATGTGACACCAATTTCGATGTGAGTGTCAGGCTCGGCACGAATCCGGTAAGAGGAAATTAGGCGAGCGGCCAGTCAGCCCTCCACTTGCGCAACTAGCTGCGTCCCTGTTTCGAGCCCTCATTTTTCCGAAGAAAATGAACTGACACCAATTTCGATCCTGTTTCGAGCGCTCATTTTTCCGAAGAAAATGAACTGACACCAATTTCGATCTTTTTCCGAAGAAAATGAACTGACACCAATTTCGATCGACACCAATTTCGATCGCAACTCCCACCCGGCAACTGGGTCGCTCCAGCCGGGAGCTATCGGAGCGGCGGCGGAGGTAACGAAGCCGCCGGAGCCTTCGAGATAAACGCGTGGCTTCTGGCCATGTGGCGAGCAGGCAGGCCGTAACGCGAGTGAACGTCGAGCAGGCCTCGAAATGACCGATGTGGACGCCGACCCGGCAATTAGGCGGGGAAGGCCGCAGCCGCTGGCGAGCGATGTAGACGGCTGGAATACGCCGTCTCACGAGCGATCCGACCCAGCGGGCCACCGGGGTAATAACGACGGCATGCCTGTACATGGAGATCCGACGCAACACGGGAAACCCCAAGCGGTGAGGGCGCGAATTTAATTGGTGTCGAATTTAATTGGTGTCAGTTCATTTTATTGGCGGAATTTAATTGGTGTCAGTTCATTTTATTGGCGGAAAAATGAACTGACACGAATTTAATTGGTGTCAGTTCATTTTATTGGCGGAAAAATGAACTGACACCAATTTCCTCCCAATTTCCTCTCCGGGTGGCGAATCGCTTCGGTCGGACGGAGCCTCGTGCCAACAAGCGCCGGCCGAAGCCACAGCGCTACCTCAAGGAGCCCAGGAGGGAAGTGCGCAAGCGGTTGCTGGGTCAGGCGTAATGACTGTTCCGAGTGCCATTCTTCCCTGACACCAATTTTTCCCAATCGAAATTGGCTCCGTGAATGATGTCAGATAATATCACCGAAGATGAGCGCTGAATCAAGGAGCGAGCAGGGCCAACTCGGCGGCTCGGCGCGGCACGAGGCCGCCGACCTCACCGGGAGAGAGGGGCCGGGAAGCCGACGGCCGGCCCGTTCGGTGGCGGTGTCGGGACGGGGCGGCGCTCGCGATCAGGCCGATGATCCCGCCCGGCGGGGCTTCCGACCGGCCCGGGCCCTTCGCACGCCGAAGGCCGCGATGGAGAAGCCGATCAGCGCCAGGACGCCGGTCGAGGGCTCGGGCACGGACTGGACTCCGGCACCGTCTGCGTAGAACTCCCCGCCTGTATTGGCAGCCCCGTTGTAGGTGTAGATGGCGATCAGGTCGGGATTACTGCCCGCCGGGGCGGTGACGGTCAGCGTCTGCCACTGATTGTTGACCGTGCTGGAGGCCTGGTCGATGAAAGTACCGCCATCGTTCGCATAAAGGGCTACTAAGACGATACCGCTAAGTACGTTAACATCCACCGAAGCCGTGCCGCCGGACTGCATCGGGAAAGCCTGCTGCAAGCCGTTGAAGAAGCTAAAGCTGCCGGAGGTGGGGGTCGACGTAAGATGGATCATGTAGCCACCGACCATGGGATCGGTGCTGGGCAGCAGCTCGGTGCTCGTCGTGGCGTCGAAGTTGTTATACAGGGTCCAGTATTCGGCCGACGAGGGGCCGCCCACGCCGACACCACTGATCGAAGCGGGGTAATTCGGAGGGCTCAGGCCGGGCGTGGGGGTGTCGAACCCACCGTTCTGGAGCAGGCCGCCGGCCCGCGCCGGCGCCGGCAGACCGCACGCGGCCAAAGCCGCCAGCAAAAGGACATGTCGGCTCAATTTTGGCAACATTGGTTGTACTCGACGATGGAAGGTTCATGCTGTCGCGGGCGATCGGCTTCAACGCTTTTCGGGCGAATAGAAACCATACACCCCCGGCGAGCCCGCTGGCAATTGATCGTCTCCTCATTTGGACCTGGCGAGTGGGCGCCGGCAACCGCACGTCGGGGGGACCTGAACTGGGACGGGACCTGAACTGGGAAGAAATTGGTGTCAGTTCATTTTTCTTGACCCCCGCCCTGGGGCCTTGTAAGTTCGGCACATGGGACGACTACCCCGCGCCATCGATGACGACCTCGTCTATCACGCGCTCAACCGAGGGAAGAAATTGGTGTCAGTTCATTTTTCTTGACCCCCGCCCTGGGGCCTTGTAAGTTCGGCACATGGGACGACTACCCCGCGCCATCGATGACGACCTCGTCTATCACGCGCTCAACCGAGGCAACAACCGCGCCGATGTCTTCTCGGACGACGCCGATCAACTCGCCTTCCTCCAGGCCCTGGCCGCTACCAAGGAACGCTACCCCTTCCGTCTATTCGGTTACTGCTAGACCTGAACCAAGCGTGATTTATAGGCCGACCGGCCCGATTCCTCGGAAATAGCTCGAAAACCCCGCATGTTTCTGGAATAATGGAGGTAATAACACATCCTCACCATTCCAGGACAAGGGGGCTTTCGAGTGAGTGACTGTCCCATAAGTGGGTTTACGAAGCCGCCCGGTAGTGGAACTCGGCCTCCGTCCCCTTCGGCTCAAGCCGATTGAGCATCAACTGGATCATGGCCAACTTGACGAATGCCTCCGACGATAAGACCGTCTTCTCCCGGTCCAGGCTCAGCCGCCGGCACCTCGTCAGCCAGGCGAACGTCCGTTCCACCGTCCAGCGGATCGGCAGCCGTACCCAGCCCCCGGTCCCCTCCGGCTTCCGCACGATCACCAGGTCCCAGTCGGCGTTGGTCTCCACCCACTCGTAGAGCGCATAGTTGTGATACTTGTTATCGGCGTACATCCGCACGACCTTGCCCATCGGCTGGCCCTCCAGCCGGGCGAACAATTCGGCCGCCGCCCTGGCGTCGTCAACGTCGGCGGCGGTCACCAGGATCGCCAGCAGCAACCCCATGCTGTCCACGACGATATGCCGCTTGCGGCCGTCCACATTCTTGAAGTTGTCGCGGCCCCGCTGCTCGCCGCCGGAACTGGCGTCAACCGACTGGCTGTCAACGCTGGCGGAGGTGCGCGGGTGGTAGGGCTTCTCGGCCGTGCGGGCCTTCGTGCGGAGCCGGTCGTGGATGTGATCCAGGGTGCCGTCGTGCCGCCACTTGTCGAAGTACCGCCAGACGGTGCTCTTGGGCGGGAAGTCCTTGGGGAGATACCGCCACTGGCAGCCGGTGCGGGTGAGGTAGAAGACGGCGTCAACCACCGCCCGCAGATCGGTCTTGCGGGGCCGACCGCCGCCGGGTTCGGGTGGCAGGTGGGGTTCGATCAGGGCCCACTGGTCATCGGTGAGGTCACTCGGGTAAGGGTGCAATCTCATACCGTGATTACGCCCGCTACACCCCATTTGTTCACCTTATGGGACAGTCACTGAGTGCTACTCTCCGAAAAAAGCGCACCGCACGCAAGAAGGGATCCTTCCAGGAGCGGCGACGGCGGATCAAGAAACGACTCGATCCGACGCCCGGTCCCGAGCGGCCCACTCCCATGATGACCGCGAGTAACATCCACTACGAATATGCCGACCGCGTCCGCGGGCTCGGCGCCGGCGGCATCGGCGCCCTCTTCCTGCTGGCCCAGCGGATCGAACTCGTCAAGGATATCGACCGCGACCTCCACCTGCTCAAGCGCCACCTCCCCTACCACGAATCCGACCATGTCCTCAACATCGCCCTGAATCTCCTCGCCGGCGGCCGCCGCATCGAGCATCTCGAGCTGCGCCGCAACGATGAGGTCTACCTCGACGCCCTCGGGGCCGAGCGCATCCCCGACCCGACCACCGCCGGCGACTTCTGCCGCCGCTTCCGCGAGGCCGACGTCCTGACCTTGATGGACACCTTCAATGGGGCGCGGCTGCGGGTCTGGGCCCGGCAGCCACCCGAGTTCTTCGCGGAGGCGATCCTGGAGGCCGATGGCAGCATCGTGCCCAGCGACGGCGAGTGCAAGGGGGGGATGGACTTCGCCTACGACGGGCAGTATGGGTACCATCCGCTCTTGATCTCGCTGGCCAATACCGCCGAGCCGCTCTACCTGCTCAATCGCAGCGGCAACCGCCCCTCGCAGGAACGGGCGGACGTCTTCCTGGACAAGGCCATCGGGCTGTGCCGTCGGGCCGGCTTTCGCGGCATCCTGCTGCGGGGCGATACCAAGTTCGCCCAGACCAAGCATCTGGATCGATGGGACGCCGCGGGCGACACGCGATTCGTCTTCGGGTACGAGGCCTACGATGCGCTCGTGGCGAGGGCCGAGGACCTGCCGGACGACTCGTACCGCCTCCTGAGCCGACCGCGGCGGCCGATCAAGACCTCGGGGCGCCAGAAGCCCGAACGCGTCAAGCCGGAGGTCGTCCGCGAGCGCGGCTACGAGAACATCGAGCTGCTCGAGGAGATGGTGGCGGAGTTCGCCTATCGGCCGACGGCGTGCAAGAAGAGCTATCGGATGATCGTCCTGCGCAAGCGGGTGGAGGTAAGCAAGGGGCAGCTGCGGCTGTTCGAGGAATACCGCTACTTCTTCTACATCACCAACGACCGGACGATGACCGCCGAGGAGGTGGTATCCTCGGCCAACGATCGCTGCGATCAGGAGAACCTGATCGCGCAGCTCAAGGGGGGCGTGCAGGCGATGAAGGCGCCGGTGGACGACCTGGTGAGCAACTGGGCGTACATGGTGATGGCCTCGCTGGCGTGGAGCCTGAAGGCGTGGAGCGCACTGCTGGTCCCGGTCGCCGCCCGGCACGGGGCCGGTCACGCGGCGGAGGGACGGGCGCTGCTGCGGATGGAGTTCGCGACGTACTGCGCGGCGTTCATCCAGATGCCGTGCCAGCTGGTGCGCAGCGGAGGCCGGTTGATCTACCGGCTGCTGTCGTGGAATCCGTGGCAGGGCGCCTTCCTGCGGCTGGTCGAGCGGCTGAACGGTTGCTGGCAGTGCTGAAGGGCGGGCGACTGAAGTCGGGGTCCGGATGCCCCGATCCGAGAGGGCCATCGAGCGCGAGAGGCGGGTGAGCGATGACGGAGAGGCCAACCGGGAAGCGAAAAGGGGGCGAGGTCCCCCGAGCAGTGGAAGGTACGTCTGGACGCGAGCGAGTTGAACAAGCGAGTTGTACATAGATTATATATTTCCTCACGCTTGTTTTAGGGCTAGATGACCAACCACTTCCACCTCCTGCTCAGGCCCGAGTCGGGGCAATCGATCAGCCGCATCCTCCAATCCCTCACCGTAGCCCACACCTGGAGATACCACAAGAGACACAACACGTCGGGGCACGTCTGGCAAGGCCGATTCAAGAGCCCGGTGATCCAGGACAACGCGCACCTGCTGGTCGTACTCCGCTATATCGAGGCGAATCCGCTGCGCGCCCGCATGGTCAACGAAGCGGCCGAGTACCGCTGGTCGAGCTTCCCGCACCACGGGACAGGCCGGGAGGATCTGCTCCTGAGCAGCTTCCCGGAATGGGAGGAACTGGGCCGGACCGAGGCGGAGCGGCGGAGGCGGTGGCGGTGGCGAGCCCAGATGCGCAGGGCGCAGGCCGAGGACGAGCTGTCGGCGGTGCGGCGATCGCTGCGGAGCGGACGGCCGTACGGGACGGAAGATTGGACGAATCGCATGGCTGCGGCCCTGAACATCGAGCTGAATCCCCGCCCTCGCGGCCGCCCCCGCAAGGAAAAATGAACCGACACCCGACACCGTGAACCGACACCCGACACCGATCTTAGCCCGTGACTTCCGACGGCCCGCATCTGGCGGACCGCCTCGGCCGGCGATCGGCCGACGACACCGGGCGCGCGAGCCGACGGATCGAGCATGCCGCGTCGGGTCGGCCGGGGCAAGCGGGACGAGAAGAGCGGAGGACGGCGGGCGCGGCGCCAGGGGCCATGGCCTGCGGGCCGCACGTGACCTGGGCGCACCGACACCGGAGCCGTCGCGCGACGGGATCAGCGACCGAGCGACGGGCGGCTCGTCCCGATGGCGAGGACTTGTCTTGCAAACTCGCTCGTCACTGACGTGCCGGCTGGGGGCGGCAACGGCCGGGGTTCAGGGGAGCGGCTTGCCGCTGAACGTGAGCTCGACGGTTACGGATTTCTTGCCGGCCGGCAGCACCGCCGGCTGGCTCAGAACGAACTGGTTCTGGTCGATGATCGCAAACGCCTTGAGGTTCGTCCCCGGCTGGATGTACTGGCCCGAAACGTAAGCTCCCGTCACCGCGTTCGTCTTGTCGTCGGCCAGGACCTGGTTGTACACCACCTTGCTGGAGAGGGAGATGACGGACGGATTGGACTCATAGATGGTCGCCATGCTGTGCACCGTTCCGTACGGCGCGCTCACGGCGAACTGGACCTTGTTGGTGAGGCTCTCGATGCCACCCACGTCGATCGAAAGCGTGGTGGCGTCGTTCGCATTCACGTCGGCCGTATCGTCGTCGAAGGAAAAGCCATACCCCGACAGCTTGAGTTCCTTGTGGACGAACCATACGTAGGGATCCAGGTTGAAGACATTGTAGGTCTGGTCGCCCGTGCCTTTGCTCGGCTTCGGATACCAATCCGACTCCGGGGTCGTGTTGTAATTCGGGACGCCGCGCAGCGCGGACTTGGCCAGGTCACGAGCGTCGGCGGAAATCCTCACGTAGTTCTTCGATGGCAGGTAGCCGACGTTACCCCCGATCGCTTCCTGGACGGCCAGGATCGACCCCGGGAGCAACGAAGGCCCGGGGTAGGCCGTGCTGTAGACGCTCGTCGTCTCGTAGACGGTCGCCGCGAACTGTTTCGCGAATTCCTGCTCGGGCTTCGATGCCTTGTTGAAATTGATGTGGATCGGCTGTGTCTGGGCGGCGTACGCGATCGGACTCGGTTTCGAGAACGTCAACTGCTGCTGGCCACCGGTCGCCAGGGGTTGGCTCAGGTAGTATTTCGTCACGCCGTCAACCGTGGCGACCTTCATGATCGTCACGAGAGGTTGAATGCCCGAGCCCGCCCTGACCTGCGCCCCGAGCGGCAGGTTCGGGGGCGTCCCCGTGAAGGTCAACACGCGGAAGTCGCTGGGGCTGTCCGAGTCGGCGGAGACATTGGCCGTCAGCGTCTGAGTCGCGAAATTCTTGATCTCGGGAAGATTCTGGTAGTAGGTCGCCCACGAATACCACAAATTCGTGATCTTCTGGATGTAGTGATCGCTGACGGGGTACTTGAAATCGGGGGAGTAGTTCGTGCCCGGGGTGAGGCTTTTCGTGCTCAGCGTGACCTCATGGGTGGACGAATTGACGCCCGTGATCGTGCCCAGGGTCGTGTTCCCGCTCAGGACCGAGATCCCATTCTTCAGCGTCTTGAAGCCCTCGTCGAGGCCCATGCCCACGAACGCGACGATCTTGAGCGTGCTCGCGCTCACCGCCGTCGCGGTCGAGCCCAGTTGGATCGGCCCATTTCCGCCGCTCGACAGCATCCACCGGTTCGCATTATAAGACGAGTTCACATTGTTCAGGGGGCTATTGGCGAACAGGAAATAGGCGCTGGGGATCATGGTGCCGACGCCGGGATCCTTGGAGTGGAACGGATTGTAGAAATGGGGCCAGCCGTGGTCCTTGCCGTTGAACTGGAAATAGGACCCCAGTCCGTTCGTCGCATCGTTCTTGATGAACTTGTCGATCTTGGCCTGGATGTTGTCCTTGCCCGCCAGGAAGGGATATTGCGCCCCGATCCATGCGTAATCCGCGGCCACGCCCGGGTTGTTGGGGACGGGTACGTTCGTCGCTTCCATGGCGATCGGGAGCAAGATGGAGTCAACGTATGAGACGTCGTAGTTGACGGACGTGTTGAGGTAGTCGTCCGGGATTGGATTCGGTGGCCTGTAGTGCTCGCTCACGGCCGTCAGGAAAGCCTTGTCGCGAAAGGTGGATTCGCCGTATCCGACCGCCGCGTCGGCTGTCGGGCCCCGGGCCTTGCCATCGGAGTGATAATACATGACGAGGCCGTTGTTCTGGCTGCTGGCCGCCGCGGGGACGACGTACCGCGCCGTGGGGGTCTTCTTGTCGATACCGTAATAGAAGAACTGCATCGGATTGATGACGCCGCCGGTCTCCGGGTTCACGTTCTTGTCGGACGGCAAGAAGTTGACCGGCGACGTGGCGAAGGCGATCCGGCCGGAATCCCAGAAGACGAGCGGGACGTTCATGGTGATCCATTGGCCTTTCTCCAGGCCCAGGTAGTCGGTGGTGCCGACCTGGTAGCCGATGTAGGCCCGATACTCCTCGTTATGTGCGTCGAAGGGGTCCAACCAACTGTCTGTTCCGTTCGCCTGTCCCGTGTTGGGATCGTAGAAGTACGGATAAATGGTTTGCTTGGTGTCGTTATGGATCGTGACTGTCTTGGTCGGGATGGTGTAGTCAACCCCCTGCATGGTCACGGACTGGTAGGTGAGCACGGCGCCCGGGCTGCCGACCGTGTCGTAGCCGCCACCTGGAGCCAGTGGCATCTGGAGAGGCGACTCGGCCCGCGACATCAGGCGGCGCTCTTCTAGCGGCGATACCTGCGCCGTGAACCGGAACGAAGGCTTGCCTCGACGCCGGGGACGGAGGGCACCGCCCGTGAAGAGCGAGCGAAGGTCGAGCGTGGAAGACCGGCCGGCCGGGAACATGGTGTTGGTCATCGCGTCAAAGCTCTCCTGAACCGTGTCCGACGGCCGGCGGAGGAGGTTGGTTTAGGCCCGGCCCCAGGCGGCCCGGGACGGCGGGCGACGCCCGCTCGACGTTCGGTATTGCGGGGTCTGTCCTCGAAACCAGATCGTCGTTCGTCTACTTGATCTACTAATCTAGAACGTGCGGCAAGCCCCGGCCAACGGATGACCAACGCTTGCCGACATTTTTCAACACGGGGCCGGGCCCATCCTCGAGCCCGGCGCGGCACGAGGCGCCGGCGATCGCCGTGCGAGACTGGCGGCGCATGCCGGCCTCGACTCGTGGATCTCGTCGTCATGGGGCTGTGGCACGTTCAAGGGATGGTCACGGGGACGCGACGAAAAGGGACTTGCCGGGCGGTTCAGGCGGAGGAGGCGGACGGGTCATTCGCGGGAGGTTTCGGCTGCGATATGGACCTGGGGCGAAGGACCGCCGCGACGCGATGGAGCAGGCCCCTGGCGACTGCCCGGCGCAGGGTCGCGACGGGCCGCTGGGTGGCCGATCCCGCGAGGTTGGCCTGCGAGACCGTGGTCACGTAGTTGCTTCCCGGTTGGCCGGTTCCGGCCCCGTCGAGGAGCAGGCCGCCGCGCTCTTGACTCCGGCTGGGGTCGTCCCATTGATCGTCAACGTATAGAACATGCGAAGGAGCAGTCGGCGGGGGAACGCCAGGGTGACCGTGTTGTTCGCTGCGTTGTAGGTGGCGGATTTGACCGGTACCGTCTGGCCCGCCAACCCGGCGATCATGGACTGCGCGACCAGATAGTTCGACGCGAGCTGGGCCGAGGTTGGGTCGAGAGGCATGTTGAACGCGATGACGAAGTACGTGGACTGCATGTGGTAGCCGTAGCGGGCGACGCTGACCACCCGCGGGCCGTCGGTCATCGGGGTGTAGGTGAACACATCGGCGGGGCTGGTGGCCGAGCCGATGAAGTTGACGTAGACCACGACGTCAACGGATCCGGTGCCCGCGGGGCTGACGGCGGTGATGGTGGTCGGGCTAAGGACCGTGACATTCGTGGCCAGGCGCGATCCGAAGAACACGGCGACTCGGCCGGTCTGGCTGAAGCCTGTACCGGTGACCTTGACCGTTGTGCCGCCACCCGTCGGTCCGCTCGACGGACTGATCGCCGCGACCGTGGGGGGGCCCTGGATATAGGTGAAGACGTCGGCCGACGACGTCGTGGAGGTGCCAGCCGGGGTGGTCACTGTCACATGCACCGCGCCGCTGCCGCCCGGGCTGACGGCCGTGATCGTCGTGCTGCTGACGACGGCGAAGCTCGCCGCGAGCACCGTGCCGAAATCGACCGCACTGGCTCCGTCGAAGTTGATCCCGGTGATCGTGACCATCGTCCCGCCGGACGTCGGCCCCGAGCTCGGGTCGAGCACCGTGACGGCCGGCGTCGCCGGGGCGACGTAGGTGAACACGTCACTGGGCGAGGTGGGTGAGGTTCCGTTCGGGGTCGTGACGGTTACGTCCACGGCACCCTGCCCCGCGGCCGACGGGCTGGCGGTCGTAATCTGAGTCCCGGCGCCGTTCACCGAAAAGGACGCGACGGCGATGGTGCCGAAATCGACCACCGTGGTGCCGGTGAAGCCGGTCCCGGTGATGGTCACCGACGTGCCCCCGGCAACCGGCCCGCTGTTCGGGTCAACGCCCGTGACGGTCGGCGCGGCGGCGGCGGTGTAGGTGAACACGTCGCCGGGCTGGTTGATCGGCGAGGTGCCCGCGGCGGTCGTCACCCTGACGTCCACCGGGCCCGCGCCCGCGGCCGCCGGGCTCGCGGCGTCGATCGTCGTGGCGTTGACGAAGGTGTAGCTCGCCGCGGGCGTCGTCCCGAAGCTGACGGCGCTGACGCCGGTGAAGTCGGTCCCGGTGATGGTCACCGACGTGCCCCCGGCCACCGGCCCGCTGTTCGGATTCACATTGGTCACCGTCGGCGCGGCGGCGGCGGTGTAGGTGAACACGTCGCCGGGCTGGTTGATCGGCGAGGTGCCCGCGGCGGTCGTCACCCTGACGTCCACCGGGCCCGCGCCCGCGGCCGCCGGGCTCGCGGCGTCGATCGTCGTGGCGTTGACGAAGGTGTAGCTCGCCGCGGGCGTCGTCCCGAAGCTGACGGCGCTGACGCCGGTGAAGCCGGTCCCGGTTATGGTCACCGACGTTCCCCCGGCCACCGGCCCGCTGTTCGGGTTGAACGTTCGTCACCGTGGGAACGGTCGAAGTCGTATAGGTGAATTGATCGCCGGGTGGGTTGGCGGGCGAGGTTCCACCGGTGGTGGTCACGGTGACGTCCACGGTGCCCGTCCCGGGCGGGCTGACGCACTGGATCGTCGTGACGTTGATGAGCGTGATGTCCTGCGGGTTCGCCGCATTCGGGCCGAAATCGACGGCCGTGACACCGGTGAAATTGGTCCCTGCGATCGTCACCGTGTCTCCGCCAGCCGTTGATCCGGTGTTCGGGACGACCGAGGTCACCGTCGGGCCGGACATTGCCAAGCGATCTTCCAGCGGCTCGATCCCGAGACGAAAACGACGGCGGATCGGCGACCGGGCCGCGGGCTCTCGGCGAATCCTCCTCGAGAACACGGAGCCGAATACTACTGACGACATGAAAAAGGCTCCGGCACGTTGGATTCCCCTCGCTGCCCCGGCACGCCACGTCGCATCTCATAAGATCGTAAGAATTAATCGGACTCGCGTCAATATAGGAGGTTTGGGAAATTTGCGACGACTGAAGAGGGGGATGGCGGTGCGACGCAACGGGCGTGGAACTGACATCTAAAGCAATCGTGCTGTCATGATGTGAGCTGTGAGGGGAAGGGAATCGTTCGGCCGTTCTAGTGGATAAAGACAAATCTATGAGTATTAAGTATTTATAGATTTGCAACTGTGGATCTGTTCTTCCTGTTTATGGAAATTGCGGGACGGCAAGAGGCGAGAGGAATGCATCGGACGGTTACGTGGAGCACCTGATGGTTGCA
The DNA here is from genome assembly GCA_963771445.1 of uncultured Planctomycetota bacterium. GTDB lineage: Bacteria > Planctomycetota > Planctomycetia > Isosphaerales > Isosphaeraceae > JAKAUH01. Next base: position 2,414,126 of record CAVYTQ010000014.1, read on the forward strand.
CTACGCCGACGAGCCCGACGCGCCGGCGGGTGGATCCCCCGACCGTCCGGGCCATCCACTCGCTGGCGCGTCGGGCTCGTCTCGGCCCGAGGGTCCCGTCGTGCCCAATCCCATCGTGCGATCCTCGAAGACGGCGGAGGATGGCGGGCGCACCCTTCAACGGTTCCAGCAGCTGTAACTCCACGGGTCTTGGAGCGAGGCCAGCATCGCCAGGTACGGCTCCAGCCAGGCCGCCAGGTCGTCCGCCGCGGCCTTGAAATTCGTGCCACCGGCGACGAAGACGAGAGCTACGGCCTCATAATGGTTTTCGTAGCCGTCGAGCTTGTACGGCACGGAGAGGTAGATGGGCGGGGTCCGCGGCCCTCGCCCGTCGAGCAGGTCGTCGAGCCCCCAGATGTGGCGCGCGTGCGGTTTCGACTGCTTCCATTCCCGGAGCCTGGCCCCGAGCGCCCTCAGGGCGTCGGCAGACGCGTCTGCTCGCGGTTGGATGACGAGGAGCTGGCCGTCCGTCTCGGCGACGACGCCCGTCCTGTCGCGCCACCAGGCCCGCGCCTGCGCCTCGCGGAGCCGCTCCGCCTCTTCGAGCATTCGAGGATCGGGGTGCGTCCCTTCCGTCGCGGGCTTCGGGATCGGGCGACGGCGGAGCCAGTGGAACCAGTGTCTGAACATTCAAGTCGCTCCCAGCACCCCGCAGGGTGCCGGTGCCGTCGAAGGCGGGGGAGATCCGCCGGGCCATCGCGGCGGTCCCACTCAAACCGGCCGCCTGCTGGTACGAATCCCCATCGGCAATTCCCGGGAAGTGAGCGGGGAGCTGACCTGGCGATCGAAGGCCATGACCGGTGGGCAACGGAAGCTCGGGGTTCTGCCCCAACGGGCTCGCTCATTGTATACGATGCTCGGCTGTCCCTCGGGTCTGACGGCCGACTGCGCGGCCGTCGGCATGAATCCAGAGATTCGTTCTACAACCCCGCGTCGAGATCCCCGCCCTTTGTTATCGCAGGCCCGGGACCTTCTGGATGGCCTGATCGATGACCTTGAGCCGCTCGTTGGCTTCGCCGATCTTCCCGGTCGCGCGACCGATATTTTGATTCGTCGCATCGATCTCGGCATTGGCCCGGCCGAGGTTCCCGTTCGCTGTGTCGATCCTGGAGTTGGCCTGGCCGATCGTCCCATCGGTGTGGGCCAGCATTCGATTGGTCGCATCGATCCTCGCCACGGCGTTGCCGACGTTGCCGCTTGCGAGGGCGATCTGCCGGTTCGCCTCGTTCAGCGTGCCGTGGACCGTATCGAGCCGACGGGTCGCGACGGCGATCTGCTCGTTGGTCTGGCCGATCGTCCCGCGGGTGTGGACGAGCATCTGATTCGCCGCGTCGATCCGGGCGACGGCGCGGCCGATGTTGGCGTTGGCAGTGGCAATCTCCCGCTTCGTCTCGTCGAGCCCCGACTGGACAGTATCCAGCTTCTCGGTGGCGACGGCAATCCTCGCGTCGGCCGCCGCGATCCGCTGATTTGCTTCCGCAAGGCGGTCATTGGCCGTGCCCAGGCGTTCCATCGCGGTGTCTACCCGGTGGATCATCGAGCACCCGCCCGTTGTGAACAGGGCGAATGCGGCAAGCAATAGAGATCTCATCGCGATCCTCCGTGACCGGTGACGATAGGCCCGAACCCCCGGGTAGACAGGTCGGTTGCGGATTCGGTCAAGCTTGAGGATGCGGGCAAGTGCTTCGCCATTGCCACCGGCGAGACCCCATCTCCGGGTCCCTACCGCCGATGGCGACGACCTCCACGCCGTCGAGCGATCGGTACGTCGGCACCGCCCGTCTCCCGCATCAACACGGGAGCGGAGCAGCCGAAGGCCGGCGAGCTACGCCGATCAACGCACAAGGCCGCCGCATGCCCCCGGGCGGCATACGGCGGCCTTGATGCCAGCTCGCAAGACCGTCAATCGTTCGAGCGGGGCGTCACGATCACCTTCGTCTCGGTCGCGACGGGATCGGGAACTTCGACCACGCGGACCGTCGGTTTCGACTGGATGACCTTGACCTCCTTCACGACGCCGAGTTCGTCGACCACGCTCGCTACGCCGACCGTGCTCGCGACCAGGCCCGCCGCCCGCTGCTTGTGCACGGCGCTCGGCACCGAGCCACGCAGGACGACGACCCTGCCGGGTCGGACCTCGAAGGTGATCGTGGACCCGACGAGATGCTTGTCCCACTCGACGCGCCGCATGACGCGGGTGAGCACCTCCCGGTCCTCCGCATCGATCTGCCCGCGCCCACCTGGGTTTCCACCGCGTTGCGGATACCGCGCCCGGCGTTGTCCATGGCCCGCCCGGTCCGGCTGAGGATGCCGTCCTGGGCGGAGGCGGAGGAGGTCGCGAGGGCCAGGGTCACGAAGGACACGATGAAGAAACGATCCATGTTCAGGGCTCCCGTCAAGGAACTGGCTCGCCCGCGAACGGCGGACAAGCACGGCGGGAGAAGCCAGGCAGGCGGCGTGCCAAAACCTGTGCAAGAATTACAATCTGATAATACCTGGCGACCTGGACCGGGCCGCGGGCCCTGCGAGCCGGTACAGGCCCCCTGGATTCGCCGACCCGCATCCCCATCACATCTCGGTTCGATTCAAGACAGAGGATGCGGCCGAGGGCACGGCCGTTGCTCTAAGCACCCCTTGCAGCTCGACCCGATGTCCGGATGTTCGGTCGAAATCTCGCGGGTTGCCTCACCGGTCGCCGGGAAGGGACCTGATCCGGACGCGGACCTCGGCGATGCGGGCCTTCGTGCATTGCCTTGCCCGATTGATCGCCGGTCGTGCCCATTCGGATGAGCGTCGGGCCAATGCTGCGCCGGTCGTCGCGGAGGAGCCCGCGACCTCCGCCGGAATGCGAGCCATTCCGCCGCAGCGAGCATCGCAAGATCGCACCGCCGAGACCATCTTCGGGTGGGGAGTGGCCCGGTCGCCGCTTCGCTGCCCTCCGGAGTAACCAATCATGCGGTCCGTTTCACTGATCCTCAGCCTCGTGATCACCAGCGGCTGTGCGGCCCCCACAAAGACCCGGCAGGTCACGGAGGGCGGCGATTCCCCGAGGAAGGCTTCGTTCCTCCAGAGAATGGGATTCGGCCACCCGGTCGCGCAGAAGAACGACCCCGCAAAGGTCCAGGTCTCACCGGCGGACACCCAGGCCGTGCCGGCCACGACGGACGGACAATCGGAGCCTACGATCTCCATCGAGAGGATGGACTCCGAATAGAACACACCGCGATCCACGGGCGGGAAGCCGGTCGGGCGGAAGCACGATCGGGGTGCGGCCGAACTCGCCGGCCCGGACGACGAGCGTCGAGTCGAGCAGGCCGCGGGTCTTCAGGTCCTTCAGCATCGCGGCGATCGGCTGGTCAACGGCGCGGGCGTTGTTCTCGTGGCCGCGCTTGAGTCCGCCGTGCTGGTCCCAGCGGTCGCCGCCGACGGCCGGGCAGAGCAGCTCGACGAACCGGACCCCGCGCTCAACGACACGGCGGGCGATCAGGCACTCGCGGCCGTAGATCTGCGTGGGACGATACGGGTCGTCCCGAGTAGAGTTCGACTCTGCAATCCGGCTGGACGATTCGAAGTCGGGTCGAGGCGCGATCCTGGGCGGCGACGGGTATGTTGCGTCCGTCCCCGGTATCCGACCGAATATTGTCAGTCGAAAGTCAAAGAGGAACGGGGACGCCGAAGCATCCCCGTTCCTCAATCGCAAGCCGATCCCGGCATGACCGGAAACGGCCGAATTACTTCGCAACCGTCGCGGGTCCGCGGCTGCTCATGTCGTACGCCCCGCAACTCCGGAGGATGGCGCTCGCCTCGTCGGACCTATCGCCGGCGGCGACGGTGACGATCGCACGCCCGGCCTCGAATTCACCCTGATAGTACTTGGCTTCGTGCTCCGGGAGGCCGGCGCCCACGAGCGCACCGACGAGCCCGGCGATCCCGGCCCCGGCGGCTGCGTTGGAGAGGACGACTCCCAGGGTCCCCGCCGCGATGGCGGGGCCGACGACGGGGATCACTCCCGCCAGGACGCCGAGCCCGGCGAGTGCGCCGAGGCCCAGGCCGGTCAGGGCGCCGGCCACCGCACCCGAGGTGGCGTGTGAATCATGATCCGTGCCCCCGACATCCCCTCCACCTTCGGCGTTGCGCATGGCGACGCCGATCCGGCTCTGGTCGAACCCGGCTTGATGGAGCTCGGTGATGGCCTTGTTGGCGTGAACCCGATCCTCGAACACGCCCACGACGGTCGAACCTTGTTGAGTATTCATGGCCAATTAGGGTGCAAATGCCATTCCAATTATGAATGCAATCAAGAAATTATTGATAAAATCAGGCAAGAATTTGACAACCAAACGACCCTCGTGCTGCAACCAAGCGTGCGTGCATAGGCACGGAATCGGTCCTGCCGGCCGCGAACCTTGCCTGGCGCGTAGGCCTGGTCAGGCGAGGATGGGGGTGACGATCTCGCCGTGGACGTCGGTCAGCCGCATGTCGCGGCCGCCGAAGCGGTAGGTCAGGCGCTTGTGGTCGATGCCCAGCAGGTGCAGCATCGTGGCGTGCAGGTCGTGGATCTCGACCTTGTTCTCGACGGCGTTGTAGCCGTAGTCGTCGGTGGCGCCGTAGATGGTGCCGCCCTTGATGCCGCCGCCGGCCAGCCAGATGGTGAAGCCGTAGGGGTTGTGGTCGCGGCCGTCGGAGCCCTGGGCGAACGGCGTGCGGCCGAACTCGCCGGCCCAGACGACCAGCGTCGAGTCGAGCAGGCCGCGGGCCTTCAGGTCCTTGAGCAGGCCGGCGATGGGCTGGTCGACGGCGCGGGCGTTGTTCTCGTGGCCGTCGCTTGAGGTCGCCGTGCTGGTCCCAGCGGTCGCCGCCGACGGCCGGGCAGAGCAGCTCGACGAACCGGACGCCGCGCTCGACCAGCCGGCGGGCGATCAGGCACTCGCGCGGCGAAGATCTGCGTCGGCGGGTAGGGGTCGTCCAGGCCGTAGAGCTCGTCGGGTGGCCGGCGGACTCGCCGTCGAGGTCGATCAGGTCGGGCACGGCGGTCTGCATCCGGAAGGCCAGCTCGTAGTTGGCGATCGCGGCCTCGACGTCGTCGTGATGGCCGATCCGTCCGAGCACGCCGCGGTCGAGCGTGCTGCAGCAGGTCGAGCTTGCGCCGCTGGTCGGCGGCGGTCGGCTCGGTCGGCGCGATGTTGGCGACGGGCGTCGCGCCGGCTGGAAGACCGAGCCCTGGTAGCGTCGCCGGCAGGAAGCCGCTGTTGAAGCAGTCGAGCCCGCCGGGCGGGATCAGGCCGCCGTTGAGCACGACGAAGCCGGGCAGGTCGCTGGCACTCGCTGCCCAGCCCGTAGGTGACCCAGGCGCCGTGGCTGGGCCGGCCCTGGAGGCCGGTGCCGGTGTGGAGGAAGTAGTTGGCGGCTGGTGTGCTCGGAGAAGTTCGAGGCCATCGAGCGGACGATCGCCAGGTCGTCGACGCAGCTGCGCGACGTGCGGGAACAGGTCGCTGACCGGGATGCCGCTCTGCCCGTAGCTGCGGAACTTCCAGGGGCGACTGCAGCACGTTGCCGACGTTGTTGAACTGCGTCGGGTGGCGTCTTGACCTTGATCGGCTGGCCGTGCTCGCGGTCGAGCCGCGGCTTGGGGTCGAACGTGTCGACCTGCGACGGGCCGCCGTCCATGAACAGGAAGATGACCGACCGGGCCTTCGGGGCGTGATGGAGCTTCGTCAGCAACCCCCGGGCGCGATCCCCGGGGCGGGGGTCCTGGTGTCGGCTTCGTCTCCCAGGTCGGCGCCGAAGGCCGGCTCGCGGAGCAGGGCGGCCAGCGCCAGCGCGCCGAAGCCGCTCGAGCAGCGCAGGAGCATCTCGCGGCGGTTCAGCCCGGGTGACAGGAAGCGGCGGCAGTGCATGGGGGAGGGCTCCCGGTGGCCTGGCAGGGTGGATAACGGGCGGGCGGTTGCTTCAGGTTCTCAATCGATGAAGATCAACTCTTTCATGTTGAGCAGCACATGGCAGAGGTCGGCCCAGCCGGAGCGGCCGAGGAACGTCGAGGCAGGTCCGCGACTCGTCGGGGGTGGGGGTTCGGCCGAAGCGGCCAGGAAGGCCGTGTCGAGCCGGGCTCGATCGTCGCGGCACGGGACGGGCCTGGAGGCGGCTCGGCCCAGCGGTGGGCTTGCCTGGAGGACCAACGGGTCGTTCAGGAGGGTGAGGGCCTGCGCGGGGACGTTCGAGACGTTGCGGCGGCCGATGCAGGTGAACGGAGCGGGCGAGTCGAAGGCGAGGATCAGCGGGTTGAGGAAGTTGCGGCGGACGGACTGGTAGAGGCTCCGCCGGCCGTCGCCGTCGAGCGGGCCCGAGTGGCCGGGACGGCCGCGGCCGTCCATGAAGGCGGTCAGGTGCACCGGCACGGCTGGGCCGTACATCGCGGGCGAGAGCCGGCCCGAGAGGCGAGCATCGCGTCGCGGATCGCCTCGGCCTCGAGCCGGCGGACGTTCATCCGGTGCCAGAGCGTGTTCGTCGGGGTCGAGCCGATCGGCCTCGCCCGATCGGGACGCTCGCCATCCGGTAGGCGGCCGAAGGACGATCAGCCGGTGCATCGGCTTGATCGACCAGCCGCCGCCGACGAACTCGGTGGCGAGCCAGTCGAGCAGCTCGGGATGGGTGGGCTTGCGGCCCATCGCGCCGAAGTCGTCGGGCGAGCGGACGAGGCCCTCGCCGAAATGGTGCTTCCAGAGCCGGTTGACCAGCACGCGAGGCGTCAGCGGGTTGGCGCGGGGTCGACGACCTGGCGGGCCAGCTCGAGCCGGCCGCTGCCGGCGGCGGGCGTGGACATCGCCCTTGCCGCCCAGCACTTCCAGGAACCGCGCGGCGGACGGGCTCGCCGGGGTTGCGTGGGATTGCCCCGGATGTGGACGTGCTCGTCCATCGCCGGTGCCGTCGGCGATCGCCAGGGCGAGGTTGGGCTCGGGGATCGCGGCGTCGGCCGATCGGTACGCCTTGACCGCCGCGTCGAGGCGAGCGGCGGACGTGGGCCGGGCCGAGCCGAGCGAGCTCGCGAGCGCGGTGAGGTCGGTCGGCTTCGGGCGTCGTCCGGTCGGGCAACGGCGGGGCAGGGCTGTCGGACATCCGGATCTCGTCGACGGCGAGGTAGCCGTGGCCGTCCCTCAGGTGCGTCAGGCCGGTGGTGTAGTCGGGCACGGCGCCGTCGGCCAGCTCGAGATAGCGCGGTCTGGCCGATCCACATGCTCGACGTCCTGCGTGATCCAGCGAGGACTGATCGCCGACGTTGACCTGGGTCGTCAGGCCGCCGTAGATCGGGTCGAGCGGATCTTCTCGAAGCCGTCGACGACGACGTTGAGCGTCCCGCCGCGGCCGGCGGCGAGGTAGTGGATGTAGCGGTTCGATCGTGAAGGTCCGCGAGCGGAGGACGCCCTGGAGCCGGTCCGAGACTCAGCCCGCTGTGCGCCACCGCCGGGCCGCAGCGGGTCGAGCCGGGCCTCGGGCTCGACAGGTCGATCCGGACGTCGCCGGCCGACGTGGGCCGCTCGCCGAAGGCGTCGCCGGTGACGTACCAGTCGGCGTAGCGGTCGCCCTCGAAGTCCTCGAAGACCTCGTCGGCCGGGCGGCGGATTCGGCTTCGCGGCGGTCTTTTCGTCGCGGGAGACGAGGCCCTCGGCGAACCCAGGGCGGCGATGGACCTCGCGGCGGGCCTCGGCCAGCTTGCCGAGCGGCTCCCTGATCCGGTCGGGCGGGTCGATGAAGGCCTGCTGATACCGGGAGCTGCGCGAGGTAGCCGGCCAGGGCGTAGTAATCGCGGGTGCGCGATCGGGTCGAACTTGTGGTCGTGGCAGCGGGCGCAGGCGACCGTCAGGCCGAGGAAGGCCTTGGACAACACGTCGATCTGGTTGTCGATCCGGCGGGCCTCCTCCTCGCGGACGTCGACCGGCGAATGGGTCCCCTCGCCCAGGTAGAAGAAGCCGGTGGCGAGGACCGACTCGTTGTACCGCTCGACCGGGTGCCGGCGCGGTTCGTCGAGCAGGTCGCCCGCGAGGTGCTCGACGACGAAGCGGTCGTAGGGGACGTCGGCGTTGAGCGCGCGGATCACGTAGTCGCGATAGCGCGAGGCGTTGGGGATGTCGTAGTCGAACTCGTGGCCGGCGGTCTCGGCGTAGCGCACCAGGTCGAGCCAGTGGCGGCCCCAGCGCTCGCCGTAGTGGGGGCTGGCGAGGAGCCGGTCGACCAGCCGCTCGTAGGCGTCGGGCGCCCGTCGGCGAGGAACGCGTCGACCTCCGTCGGGCGTCGGCGGCAGGCCGGTCAGGTCGAAGGTCAGCGCGACGGATCAGGGTGCGGCGACTGGCCTCGGGGGCCGGCTTGAGGTCGTGGCGGTTCAGGCCGGCGAGGATGAAGCGATCGATCGGGTTCTGCACCCAGCCGGCGGTCGTCCCTGGTGTCGGGCGGCGCGACGCGGCGGAGGGGCTGGAACGACCAGTAGCGGGAACGCTCGCGGAGAACGGGACCGAAGTCCGCCGAGGCGGTGCGTACGCCGGCGCCGGCGGGTGCGTCGGGGCCCCAGTGAGCTGCCCGCCTGGACCCACCGCGTGAGCGCGGCGATCTCGGGGTCGGGGAGCTTCGACTTCGGCGGCATCTGGACATCTTCGCCGTAGTTGATCGCTGTCGATGAGCGGGCTCGATTTCGGTTCGCCCGGCACGATCGCCGGCCCCGTGTTGCCGCCGGCGAGCACGGCCGCCCGCGAGTCGAGCCTGAGGCCGCCCTTCTGCTTGGCGGCCCCGTGACAACCCTGGCACTTCGTCGCGAGCAGGGGGCGGATCGTCTTCTCGAAGAACTCGACCTCGGCCGGGTTCGAAGGGGGTCGTCCGGTTTTGGCGCCGTCCTCACCGGCCGCGGATGCCGCGCCGGCGAGTCCCAGGAGGATCGCGATACCGCAAGGCAGGGACCTGTCGGTGCGCCGACGCCGTTCAGACCGGGTGTTCATCCTTCTCTTCTCCACGTCCGCGAGGCCGCACAAGCTGGCCTTGATTGTACTTGCGCATGACCGTCGAAGCGAGATCATTGGGCCGGCGGGGGCACGGATGTGGCCGATCAACGTCGCGCAAGTCGTCCGGAGAAAGGCATTTTCGAGCGCGGTGTGCGTCAACCTGGTTGCGGCGGTGTCAGCTCGAAGACTCCGATCGGGCGAGGTGTTGCCTCGTCGCCCACGTCCCAGCGCGTCATGCGGACGGTCCAGCCCTCGGATTCCATCGCCTCGAGCAGGCGGACGCTCACGCTGCGGAAGGGGTCGGCGATCAAGGCGCGGCCGGTCGGCTCGAGGTTGTTCGCCAGGATGAGCCGGATCATGGGATGCATCGGCTCGCCGTAGAGGATATCCGAGCCGATGATCCAGTCGTACGACGATTGATCGGTCCACGTCGCCCAGTCGGCCAGCCGGTGCTCGATGGGCGGCGATCCATTGCGCCCGACGTTGCGCCGGCAGACGGAGAGGGACAGCTCGTCGCGGTCGGTCTGGACGACGTTCGCTCCATTCGCGGCCGCCACGATCCCCGGCAGGCCGGTGCCGGCACCCAGCTCGAGGACCTTGCGGCCGCGGAACTCGTCGGGCCGGTCGGCGATCTCGTGCGCCAAGGCGATGGCCGAGGGCCAGAGCGCGACGCCGTACGGCAGGCGATTCACCTGGACCTCGAGCAGCCTTGACTCGTCGTCGCGGGTCAGGACGGCGCCGGTGTGCAGGATGGTCCATTCGCGGCCGGCCTGCCGCAAGCGGTACTCGTGCAGCGGAAAGTCGCCGCCGGTCGTGCTGAGGAGCGGTGGCGGGGGTGGGGGTGCGATGGCGCTCATCTCCATCGTCTCAGCACGGCGCGTGCCGCGTAGTAGCCGCACAGGCCGTGCACGCCCCCGCCGGGAGGTGTCGAGGACGAGCAGAGGTAGAGGCCCGGCGCGGGCGTCGAGTAGGGAACCGGCCGCGCCACGGGACGGGTGAACAACTGCCGCAGGTCCTGGGCGCCGCCGTTGATGTCGCCGCCGATGTAGTTGGCGTTGTACGTCTCGAGGTCGGACGGGGCCATTGCGTGCCGCGCCAGGATCACGTCGCGGAAACCGGGGGCGAACCGCTCGATCTGAGACTCGATCGCCGCGGTCATGTCGCGCGTTGAACCCGTTGGGAACATGGCAGTAGGCCCAGGCGGTGTGCCGGCCGGGCGGACAACGGCTGGGGTCGAAGAGGCTGGGCTGGGCGAGCAGGACGAACGGCCGCTCGGGATGCTCGCCGCGGCCGACGGCCGATTCGGAGGCCGCCAGCTCGTCGAGCGTCCCGCCCAGGTGGACCGTGGCGGCGCGGGCGCACTCGGGCGATCGCCAGGGGATCGGGCGCGCCGAGGGCCCAGTCGAGCTTGAAGGCTCCGGCGCCGTAGCGGAACCGCTCCAGGCGGCGGACGTAGGCGGGGGAGAGGCGGCTCCCGGCCATCGCGATGAGCTGGCGGGGCGTTACGTCGAGGAGCACGGTCGCTGGCCGCCGGCAGCTCGTCGAGCGAGTTGACCCGCCAGCCGGTGATCACCTCGCCGCCGAGCGAGCGAAAGTACGAGGCGAGGGCCTCGCCCAGGAAGCGCGAGCCGCCCCGCACGACCGGCCAGCCGACGGCATGGCCCGCCAGGCCGAGGACGAGCCCGACGGCGGCCGTCGCCCAGAGGTCGAGCGGCAGGATCGAGTGGGCCGCCAGCCCGGCGATAAGTGCGCGGGCGGGCTGGTCCGCGAACCACCCTCGCGCCAGCGTGGTCGCCGGCTGGATCGCGCGGAGGCCGAACCGCGCCGCGAGGAGCGGGTGGCGGGGCACGCCTCAGCGGACCGATCAGGTCGGCGAAGAGGTCGGCGGCCCGGGGCACGAAGGGTGCCATCAGGCGTCGGTAGGCCTCGGCGTCGGGGCCGAGGGTCTGCCCGGTGGCCTCGATCGAGCGCTCGAGCATCGCAGTCCGGCCGTCGTCGAGGGGATGGGCGAGCGGCGACGGCGGATGGACCAGCTCGAGGCCGTGGTCGGCCAGGGGCAGCGATTTGAGGAACGGCGAGGCGAGCGCGAACGGATGGACGGCCGAGCAGATGTCGTGCTGGAATCCGGGCAGGGTCAGCTCGGCGGTGCGGGTGCCTCCGCCGATGGTCGCGGCGGCCTCGATCACCAGGACCGAGCGGCCCGCCGGGCCAGGGTGATGGCGGCGGCCAGTCCGTTGGGACCGGCCCCGACCACGATGGCATCATACTGCGAGCGGGGGGCCCGGGGCTTCGGCGTCGTGCTCATGCGGGAGGCCGCTCCTGGTGAATCCACGCGAGATTCTGGTAGTCTGGGCTGGTGCGAATCGGTCTTCCCCTCGACGGGCCCATGCGATGAACCTGACCGCCGCCACGCTGCCCGTGATCGAATCCTGCGACGGCTGCGGGGCGTGTTGCCTGGTGGTCACGCATCCGCCGTATTACAGCGTCTTCCAGGAATTTGGCGAAGAGGCGTGGGAGCGGCTCGAAGCGCGAGCGCAGGGACCTAGTGGTCGAGATCGCCCGCGATTACCGCCGGCGACACGACGCCGGCGAACCGATGAGCGGGACGCCGTGTCTCTGGTACGATCCCGAGACCCGGAAGATGCCGCCACTACGAGTATCGTCCGCTCGCCTGCCGCGAGTTCGAGGTCGGCGCGGAGGATTGCCACGACGCCCGGAGACGGGCCGGGATCGACGCGAGGCTGACGACCGGGCGATGCTCGCCCCGGGCATTATTCCAACAGTCGCACGTGCTGGACATTGTTCTTCTGGAGCCAGGTCAGGAAGGACTCCTGCTCCTCGGTCAGCTCGACCTCGGTGGCATTGGCCGAGTCGAGCGGCGAGACCAGGTAGAAGACGCCCTCGTCGAGCCAGCGGCGACCTCGTCGCGGGCGAACCAGAATTCGCTCTCGTTCAGCTCGGGCAGTCCGGCGGTGCCCGGGGGGCGTCATGAAGTAGACAAGCTGACCCTCGCAGCCGCGCGGAGATCGGCAGGGGGGTCACGTCGGGGCGGTCGAGCGGTCTCAGGCGGGGCGAGGGCATCAAGGGCCTCGAGGGGGTTCGGGCGGTCGGTCCGTCGGCGCGATGTCGCGGATTCGCGCCGATCCCGGGATTCTGATCGAACCCGACGGACCCGTCAAGCGACGCGATCGGCGTCGGACGTTGTCGCGGCGGTCAGGGCAGGGGCACTGGAGAGGCGGACGGGTCTCTGAGGTTGAGGTACTCGACACTGCGCGACGGCCGAGGAGATCAGCGGGAAGAAGGGATCGACGAGGCTCGAGCCGAGCGGCGGCCTCACGCGTGGGCTCGGGGGGCAGGTCGGCACTCTTGAGCAGCACGAGCGACCGGGCGCTTCAAGCGTCCCGGCAATCCAGGCGGCGATCGAGTCGGATGTGACAGTCCCACGAGGGCGGGCAGGGGGTTGGGATGGCTCGCCTCGAGTTCGTCGAGGACCACGCTTGTGACCAGCAGCGGGATATCCTCGGGCGGCCAGTCGGGCCCCAGTCTCGGTGAGGTCGTGCAGGCCGTCGGCTCCCGGCAGGATGCAGAGAAGCAGGGCCGAGGCCAGGTCCATGGCCTGGATGGCCAGCCGGTGCGCCGCGAAGTCGCCCAGGTGATGAAGCGGTCGAGCTGGTGGACCGTCTTTGCGAACGGGCCGCCGCCGCAGATCAGGACATCGCGGACGTCGGGGTGGCTGGCCCGTGCGCTCGTCGAGGAAGTCGGTCAACCGATCGGGCAGCTCGGGCCAGTCGAGCAGGCTGCCGCCGACCTTGACGATGGCGAAAGGGATGGAGATCACGAAGGGAACTCCGGTCATGAGGGGATGAGCGACGACGGTCGGCCGCGCTCCGGGAAGTGTTCGAGGGCCAGGCGGACGAGCGCGTGCGCGCACCCGGCGGCCGAGGCGACGGGGCCCCAGGCCTCATTGAGACTGATGATCGGCCGCCCGGGCTCGAGGAGCCGCTCGGCCACACGGCGGGCCAGGAAGTCGCCCGAGCCGGCGATCACGGCCGCGGCGGGCCAGCCAATCGTCGCGCGGCAGGCTCGTTCGGCGGCCCGCTCCAGCCGTTCAATTATGCACGCTGCGGCGGATTCGGCGAATTTCCGAGCGTCCTTTGGCGAAAAGCCCTCGCGGTCGGCGCCGATCATCCGGGCTAGGCGATCGCGGGCCGCCTCGGCCGTCGCGGGCCGGCCGTCGGCCGTGGAGATGTCCAGCGGGTTGGGGGGGAGGTCGCCGAGCACCAGGAAGACGTCGAGCGTCGAGGCGAACAGCTCGGCGGCCAGGCCGGTGGGCACGCCCCGAAAGGGGAGCTCGGTCGCCAGGGCGTGGATCGGCGTGCGACGGACGCCCGCGTAGACCAGCTCGCCGGTCTGGAGCCGTTGCGTGTCGTCTCGCCCCCGCGCGGCGACCGACCCGTTCGCGAGTGGGATCAGGTCGGTCGTGGTCGTGCCGACGTCGATCAGGATCGCGGGGACGTCCGGGACCAGCCGCGCGGCCACCTCGGCCAGTGCCAGCCAGTTCGCCGCGGCCGCGACTAGCGGGTTGCGTCGGACGTCATCGATCGAGTGAAACCTCCGATCGATCCCCCAGACCGTGGTCCGGTGATCGGGCATCGCTGCGAGCAGGGCATCGAGGATGGCGTTGACGCCGACCGTACGCGTCGGGTAGCAGTCGCAGAGCTCGGCCGTCATCGTCACGGCGGCGGAATCACTCGGAGGGAGCGAGGCCACGACTCCAGCGATCGCACGGGCGAGGTCCTCGGGACGCTTCCAGACCTCGAAGGGGATGGTGAGAGCCGTCCCCTCGGCGTGCGCGGCCTTGATGTTGGCGCCGCCGACGTCGAGTCCAATCCATTGCGGCGGGGCGCCGAGCTCGGTGTGGGTCATCGCGGAAGCCCCCTGGCTTCACGGATCACGCCTGTCGCGTCGAACTCCACCGGGGAAGAGGACTGGAAGAGCTCCGACAACGTCGGCAGCAGCGACTCCTCTTCACTGCCCGGCTCGAAACGCACCGATCCAGGCGGACGCCAGTCGACCGGGCGGCAGCAGCCGCGTCAGCCCGACCAACGAAGTGGTGGGGCGGGGGTTGATCTCTAGCACGGTGATCCGGCCACCGTGCGGGTCGTGGAGGAAGTCGATGCCGACGAAGCCGTGCAAGCCGGGGACACTGGCCAGCGCCGCGACGAGCGCGCGATCGTCGAGCCGGACCGACGAGGGGATGCGTCCCCCCAGATAGGCATACTGGCCGTTGACGACGCGGATCTCCTGTTCGCCCATCGCGAGGAGATGGGCGCGGCCCCTCGCGTCGACGAGGTAGCTGGCGCTCGATCGGCTGGCCGGACCGCCAGGGCTGAAGGATCGCGTCGTCCATGCGGCATGCAGCATCGGGTACCCGGTCCGGAGATTCGATGTGGAAGGTGTCGAGCGTACCCGCGCCATCGTTCGGCTTGAGCACCGCCGGATACGAGGCGTCGGCCGGCAAGCCGAGCGAGGGGTTCACTCGCAGGCAGGGCGGAGTGTCGATCCCCCGGGCGGCCAGGTGGACGCCCAGCCGGGACTTGTCACCCGCTATTGCCACGGCGTCGGGCGAGGAGCCGAGGAGACGGGCGCCGGCATCCCCCAGTCGGCGAGTCAGCTCCTCGAGGCGACCGGTGGTCTCGGGCGCGATGAGAACGGTAAAATCCGCCTCGAGCGCGAGGGACGATCACGCGCCCCGGATGGTCGCGAGGTCCGATTCGCGCGGTGATCCAGGGGCCGGGGTCGTCGTCGAGCCGGGAGTCGAGCGTCACGACGACGCGCGAGCGGCCGTCGTCGGTCGCGGCGAAGTCGGCCGCGACCGCCCGGCGCATTGCGCGGCCCTCGTCGGCCCACGAGGGCGGCAGTTCGTCACCAGCCAGTCCGCCGCCGGTAACCCATTCGTGGACCAGGATCGTTCGGCTGAGTCGAGAGGTGATCACGCCCGTGAGCTTTCGTGTCATACCCGTCATCGACGTGAAGGGGGGCAGGGCGGTCCATGCCGTCGGCGGCCGCCGCGATCAGTATCGAACGCTTCGCAGCATTTGGCAAGCGAGTGCCGACCCTCTCGCGCTGGCCGTCGCCCTGCGAAACGAGCTTGGGCTCGATCGCCTCTATCTCGCCGACCTGGATGCGATCGCGGGCGGGGCAGGTCGACCGCGGCCTCGACGAGCGCATCATCGCCGCGGGGATCGAGCTCTGGATCGACGCCGGCCTCAGAGACGCTCGACCACGCGAAATCGTGGCCCGGGATCGATCCCGACCGGTGCCGGCTCGTCGTCGGGCTCGAATCGGTGGCCGGGCCGGAGGGCCTGGCGGGACATCCTGGCCCTCGCCGGCGCGGACCGGGTGATCTTCAGTCTGGACCTGGACGACGGACGGCCCCGGATCGCCCCGGGCGCCGAGCTGGCCAGGGACCCGGGCCGACGAGATCGTGGCAAGGGCCGTCGATTGCGGCGTCACGCGGGTCATCGTGCTCGACCTGGTCCGGGTCGGGACCGGACGCGGGATCGGAACGACAGCCTGCTGGAGCAGATTCTGGCTCGCCATCCCCAGGTTGAAGTGTATCCGGGCGGTGGGATTCGCGGGGCCGAGGACGTGCTCGCGGTCAAGGAGGCGGGCGCCTCGGCCGCCCTGGTCGGCTCGGCGATCCACGACGGCCGGATCGGACGGGTCGAGCTGGAGCGGATCGCGGAAGAGGCCGGCGGGTGATTTGATCCGTGCTCGTCTCGGTCAGCTCGAACCCCTGCCAATCGTCGCCCCGATCACTCGACCCGAGCCGACTGACCGAAACTCTCCTCGACCTCGACGCGCAGGGCCCGCGGCATCGCCCAGTCCCGCTCGATCATCGCGGCGCCCAGGCGGCGGGCGATGTAATCGGCCAGCAGCTCGGCGGTCGTATTGGCGATCGGCACGAGGGCGCACTCGTCGCGCGGGAAGCTCCAGTAGCGTTCGCCGTAGGTCACGCGGATGTTCGGCCCTTCCTCGTGCAGCAGGATATCCGGGAACTCTGCGTGGGCAGCATCATCCGGTGGTCCAGCTCGTCGATGATCGAACTTCGGTGAGGTCCTTGAGCGCGATGAAGTCGATGACGTAATGGTTCTCATCCAGGTCGCCCTCGACCTCGACCGCCGTCCGATAGTTGTGGCCGTGGATCCGCTCGCATTGATCGCCCTGATAGGTGATGAAGTGACCCGAGCAGAAGACGAGGTAATCCTTGGTGACACGGACCTGAAAGCTGGGGGATGGCATGACGGTGTAACCCTCCGCCCGCATGGCGGACTGTTCTGAGAGGCCGGTGCCTGCGATGCTTGCAGCGTAGCACCGCCGCCGCGCCGCGTCTACGAAAGCCCGAGCGATGCGAGCCGATCGGTGCGGAGCGGCCGAATGCTCATCGGGGGTGCTGGTGGAATGGGCGATCCCATCTCGCGAAGCGCCGCGTACAAGGCGGCCGTGACCAGGTCGGCCGTCGTGCCCGGGTTGAACCGGCGGTCGGGGTCGCGGAGCCACAGGTCGAACTGGTCGAGCACGTCCGGGCCGAATCCGGCGCATCGGGCCAGCCGGCGGCCAGCGACTCGCCGGCGCGCCGAGAGACCTCGCGGGCCGCCGCGGACCCGCTCTTGCGGGCGATCAGCGAGTCGGGATGCCGGGAGAGCAGCGTCAGGTGGGCCGCGACGATCGCCGTTTCGAGCGGATCGCCCCAGGCTCGATGAGCGCCTCCAGGGCCGGCAGGGCATCGTCGAAGACCTCGCGGAATCCGTTGGTGTACTGCCTGGCGACCAGGTCGCGATCGGCCGCGAGGGCCATGACGTCGCGAAGGGGCAGGGTCGGCTCGCCGGCGAGGTCCTGATCGGGGACCGATCCCATGCCGCCGGGCTGGGCACGGCGGATGGCGCGGTAGACCGCGCGCGCGTCGTCGACGGTCGTGGAGGCGAGGACGCGAGGCGACGCCATCGCGAAGGTCCCGCCCTCCCGGGACGGCGGCGAGTGGCGCCAGCAGCAGCACCATCCCGAGGTTCGTATTCGTCGACGACGAGCCGACGCGTCGATTCGATGGCCGCCTCGACGGCCGCGCCGACGCCATCGACGGCGGCCCGATCGAGCGGCTCGGCGATCGCCAGGGCACTCGCGAGGAAATCGAGCAGGTGCAGGCCCGGCAGGTCGCGGTGGCGGTGCACATTGCCGGGCTTCGGGCGCCATCACCTCGAGCACGCAGGCGAGCTGGGCCAGCCGGCCGGGGCGAAGCGATCCAGCAGCCGCCGAGGTTGACGGCTCTATCGAATGTTCGGGGCTCATGATCCTCGACCTTCGCACTTTCGAACGAGCGAATCCAGCACTGCGGCCGCCACGTCGATGCCCGTGACGCGGGCCAGGGCACGCCAGCCGGGTACGGCGTTGACCTCCAGGACAACAGGACCGTCGCGTGCGGGGTCCGCGATCAGGTCGACGCCGGCGACCTCGGCCGCAGACCGCGGCGGCCGACGCGATCGCCAGGCGCTCCTCTTCGGCCGAGGGTCGATAGGTTTCGGCCTGGCCGCCCAGGGCGACGTTCGTCCGCCACTCGCCCGGCGGTGCATGGCGTCGCATCGCGCCCAGCACGCGGCCGTCGAGGACGAAGACGCGGATGTCGTGACCGGGGTGCGGTATGGCCCGCTGGAGATAAAGCACGGCGCCGATGCGTTCCAGGGCGTGGAACGTTCGCCAGGCCAGCTCGCGATCGCCGACGCGTACCAGGCCGCGGCCCTCGGAGCCGAACAGCGGCTTGACGATGACGTCGCCGCCGAGCACGTCGAAAGCCGCCAGGGCGGCCGCGGCCGACTGGCCGGCCCAGGTCGCCGGGACGGGCAGGCCGGCCGCGTCGAGGAGGGCCAGCGTCAGGTACTTGTCGACGGCCGCCTCGATCGCTCGCGGCGGGTTGAGCACGGGGACGCCCGCCGCGGCGACCCGGTGCAAGGCATCCATCCGGAAGACGACCTGCTCGAGGCTGCCCGGCGGCATCATCCGCACGAGCACGCCGTCGACTCGTCGTCAGCTCGAGGTCGCCGGCTCGCACCCCCGCGGCCCGTCCGGACAGGCCGAGGCGGCCGAGACCTCGGGGAAGGGGACGGGCATGCAGGCCCACATCCGAGCCGGCCGGCCGCGCGATGCAGGTCGGCGACGTGCCAGCCGGATCCCGGAAACGAGTGGCGGCCAGCGTCTTCATAGGTTAGAACGACCGCGCCAGCACGCCGGGCTCGAGCTGGCCGAAGGCGTGCGACCGGCCGGTCTCGATGTTCTGGAACACCACCTCGGCCGGGCTGAAGAGGTGGGGATCGACGGCATAGAAGTCGTGGTTATACCGCCCGAAGATCGTCGCGAAGGGGTCGCCGTGATCGCGCGAAGCCGACGACGGCACCTTGGGACCGATCGACGTCGATGCTGGCGTCGTCGCCGGTCACGCAGAGGATCACGCGGGCTCCGTAGAGGATGGCGTCGTTGGTCCGGCCGATCGCGGCGAGGTCGTCGGCGGCGACGGGGGGCAGGGGGGCCGAGCCGTGTGCCGAGACGATCCGCGTCGAGGTCGAACTTCAGCTCGGCCAGCTTGTGGAGGGCCGTCTCCACCGAGCGGGCCACGACCTGCACGCCGCCGGCCAGGCTGGCGGTCGGGCGCCACGAGCAGCGTGACCGCGACGGGACCGACCTGGCACGCCGAGGCGATCTTCTCGACGACCTCCGGAGGCGGGGGCTTGCGGGCCTCGAGGACGCCGATCACACCGACCTCGGGGTCCGCCTTCTCGCGGTGGCCGATATCGTCGAAGATCGCCTCGGTACCCGCCGCGGCACGCATCGGGCCCGAGCCCATCGCGAAGTACTTCCCCTCCTTGATCGCCCAGCCGGCGTACTGGCTGGCCAGGCACGCCCGTACCGGATGGTCGGTGAAAACCTGGACCATCATGCTGGGCCGGTCGTTGATCGTATGGGGGACGATCGACACATTCGCCAGCCCCGCCATGCAGACCCGGGCCAGCATCGGGCCGACCTCGAGGCCGCCCCGGCAAGCGATCCCGCAATCGATGTACTTGCCGCCGCCGGGGATCTCGTGGACGATCGTCCTGTAGTCTTCCGAGGCCGTCACGATGGCTTTCGCGAGGAACGACGCACGACGGTTCAAGGTCCACAACATGACTGCCTCCGTCCTCAAGGCTCTTCCGAAATGTTCCGAGACCGGTTCATTCTACTCGATGCCGATGATGGCTTTGAGGACCGTCTCGGCGACGAGCTCATGACCGGCCCGGCTCAGGTGGACGCGGTCGTCGACGATAGAGCCGGTTGCGGTCCGACTTGCCCGCGTCGTGGAAGGCCCGCTCGGTGTCGGCCAGGCCGGCAGTTGCGATCGCCGGCCGCCTGGCGGCAGGCCTCGGCCATCTCGGCCGGTCTCGGTCCACCGCGTCGCGGTCGGGATTGGTGGTGAGCAGGAGGACGTCGGACCTGCCCGCCGGTGGCGCGGCGGACGCGGTCCACGGCGTCCTCGCAGGCCCGCTCGAACTCCTCGCCGCGCATCCCGGCATCCCAGTCGTTGCCGCCGAAGAAGATCGTCACGAGGTCGGGCTCGGGGGCCTGCGTCGAGCCACGGGGGATCAGGATGAGTGTTCTGTCGCAACTGCGTGCCGCCGATCGCCGGGTTCACGATGGTCGCCGTCCGGATCGATACGTCGCTTCAGCGCTGGCCGAGCAGGTCGACCCAGGCCGACCTCGCGATTGGCCCAGTGCCGCTTGTCGGTCAGGGAGTCGCCCATCGTGACGATGGTGATCGGCTTGCCGGCCTTGAGCTTGGCGCGCACGCGGCCAGCGGATGGCCCGACGGGCGCTCGTCCTTGCGCTCGCGGTCGATCGCGGTTCGAGACGGATGTCGTCGACGGCGAAGCTCAGCGCGGGATAATCGCCCCAGTACCACCACCGGCCGAACCAAAGGCCCGACAGCTTCGATGGCGGGTTGCCTCCGGTCCACCCAGAGGCTGCGCCCTCGGACCGGGCAGGACCGGAATCAGGTCGCTCCAGGCGACGGTAACCTTCCGTCCAGTCCTTTCCTTTGACGGGAAAGACGTAGGTCGTAGCGGACCGAATAATCGTCGTCGAAGATGAACTCGAGCCCGCCGAAGCTGGTCCGTTCCATCCCCCTTGACCCAGAAGGAGAAACCGGCCGCGCGGTCCCATCGGCGGAACCGTGGATGTTACTGGTCGCGAAGACGCCCGGGCTGTCCTTATCGAAGTGGAACTCCTGCGCCTGGCCCGTCCGGCCCGCGACGAGCCGGGTCGTTCCCTTCGAAGGTGCCTGGAAGCGAAGCGAATCCAGCGAGGCGATCACACCGGCGTCGTCGGCCTGCGCATTGAGTGGCAGAATCCCCACCAAGAGGCCAACGGCAATCCTTGCGACCGCCAGCGCCGGCGACAAGGAAGGTGTTGCTTGCTTCTCGATCATGCCATCGCTCCGAAGCGTTCCAGGACATCCCAAAGGCGGATGTGGTGAGGACCGAGGTTACCGCCGTAATTGCCCGCGGTGACGGCGATCACCGCCTCGTCGCCGAGGGCCGTCCGGACGCCGACCGCCGTGGCCCGCTCGACCGCCTCGAGGCCGAGGCCGTCGATCACGATCTCGTAAACGCATCGGACACCCGGCGGCATCTCGACGGGCAGGACGCCCCGGAGCATCGGCGAGATAGGCGGTATTGGTGCTCGCGCGAGGCCCTTGTACTTGCTGCCGACCTTCGAACCCGAGCGCGCGATCCCGCCCGGGAAGGGCAGGATCACGTCGCGCACCTCGGCCCGAATGGCGGCGACCGCGGCCTCGGTGGCCGCGAGGGTCGCGGCCGGCTCGGACCCCATCACGATCAGGTTGCCGCCGGCCACCCCTTTGATGGTGCCGAAGGTCTCCTCGCAGAGGAACTCGCCGTCCATGACGGGGATTCGCCAGTACCGACGGCCGCCGATCCGCTTGGAAATCTGCCAGCCGTCGCCGAAGTAGCGGAGCCGTCCGCCGACGCTCACGGTCTTCTCGCCGACCTCGCAGCCCGTTGTAACACGCCGAGGTCGGGCAGGTCATCACGCACTGGCCGACGCGGTTCGCCAGCGCCTTCTCGAGCGCATCGCGGTTGAAGGCGAAGATCAGGACGCTGAACCCCGGCCGGCCGTCGGGCGTCTCGGACTCGTCGAGCGGTCGCTCGATCCCGGCCTCGGCGTCGCAGGCGATCACGCTGGTGGCATAGCCCGTCATCGTCACGGCGGCGATCCGCGCCCAATCGCGGGTGTCGGCCGTCACCAGGGCACGGGCCGCCGTCATCGGGAACGCCTCGGCAAAGGTGTCCACCACTCGCCCGGCGAACCGGACGCTGGCCGGGCGATCCGATAATTCGCTCGTCGGTTTCACGCGACCACCTCGGATCTCGTGATTTCCTCCGGTCCGACCGGATAATTCCGCCAGCGGATCGAGTAAGCTTCCTCGAACCAGCCGCGGATATCGGCCTCGACCTCGCGGTCGTACTCCGGGGCGACGTGCAGCGTCTTGCCCATGACAGGCTCGCGGATCTCGCCCTGGTCAACCAGCAGCCGGCCGGCCTTGATCACGTACCTCGGGATCTGGAACATGATCTCGGCGTTATCGACGGCGAATAGATCGTGATGTCGGCATCGGCTCCGACCCCGAGGTGTCCCTTGTTCTTGAGCCCGAGCATCCGCGCCGGGCCGGCCCGGGTGATGATGGCGATCTCGGAGAGCGAGTATTCCCGGCTCGAGATCCTTGAGCGGACTCTTCTCGCGGACCGTCGCCGGCAGCGTCTTGAACATGTCCTGGCGGAAGGTGCGGTCCATCAGCAGCCGGATGATCTGGGGATAGGCCAGGAACGAGCCGCCGTTGGGGTGGTCGGTGCTCATCGCCACCCGCCAGGGGTCGTTGACCAGCAGGTACCACTCCAGGCCGATCGCCCACTGCCAGGCGTGGACTCAGGCTCGTATTCTTGTACTCGATCGGCGCGATGCCGCAGCCCGCCTCGTTGCTCGATGTCGCTGCTGAACCACTTCGTCCCGTACAGACGGCTGAGATAATAGCCGACCGGTCCGTCGGCGGTCATGCTCATCGTCGGGCCGAAGACGACTTGGCCGACGTCCACCGTGAGGTTCGGATGCTCGTTGACGTACTCGGCCAGCGGCGCGACCTTCGAGCCGAACGTGTCCTCGTCGCCCTCGCCGCCGGCGTAGCTATGGAACTGGATGTGGGTGAGGTGCCCGCGGTGCCCGTCGAGGAGCTTCATCGTCTCGAGCGTGGTCGTCCAGTTGCCCGGCAGGCCGAGGTTGTTGGAGTGGATATGGACCGGGTGCGGCAGGCCCAATTCGTCGACGGCCCGCGCGACTTGCTGGATGATCTGGCCGGGCGTCACGCCGAAGCGGTCGACCGTCGCGTCCAGGTCGCTGACGTTTCCCTCGCGCCGGTGCTTCCAGGCCTCGACGCCGCCCGGATTCACCAGCTTCGTCGCATAGCCCTCGGCCGCTCGAAGCAGCCAGCCGACGAACGCCTTGAGCTTCTCGGGCTCGTTCCGCTGGATGCAACGCATGATGTAATGATTATTACCCACGAGCGTATAGAAGCCCTTGTCGATGCAGGGGGTATCGGCGAGCTCGTCGTGGGCGTGCCGCGCGGCGAGGGGGGCGATGGCGGCGTCGAACGCCGTCGTATAGCCGAGGCCGGCGTACCGGTAGCCGGTCGCGAAGCGTGCTGGGCACGCTCCCCATGGTGCCGCTTCGCGTGCGGTCGGTGCGAGTGACGGGTCGAGCGTCCCGGCTGTGCTCGGGACACATCATCCGGGCGGTGTTGACCTTCGAGCCGACGATGTGGCAATGCATATCGACGCCGCCGGGCATCACCACCAGCCCGCGGGCGTCGATGTCCCGCGCGGGGCGGACCGCTGGATCCGAGGGAGGGGCGACGACCTTGCCGTCGGCGATCCAGAGATCGCGGACTGCTCCATCGACTCCGTTGGCCGGGTCGTAGACGGTGCCGCCGGCGATTCGGGTGTACTCCGTCGCTCATCGGGTTTCACCGTCCCCGCGGATCCAGACCTCGCCCTTGCCCAGCCCGACCAGGTCACCATGGTAGAGGGTCAATTCCTCGTCGGACAGACCCCGGTGCGCCGCGAACCCGAGACGGTCGAGCTCGCGGAGCAACAGGCGCAGGAAGAGGGGCCGGAACCGGCCGGCCCTGCGGAACGTGGGCAGCAGTCGGGTCGGCGATGGGCCGAATAGACCGATCGTACCCCGGCGCATCCCGGCTCCCGGCGGGCGGCCGCACGTCCCGAAAACCAGGATCGTGCCGGCGATCATCTCGAGACCCGCCGAATCGTCCACAGTCCGCGCCGATAGCGACAAGCCCGCGACGCATCGCCGCCCCGGCATGGCTGCCCGCCCGACCCTCGATCACGAGGACTACCATCGGTCATCCCGCGGCGGCTTCCGGCGTAGGCCCCACCGGCATGATTCCCGGCCGACCCGTGGACGTGGATCAGCCCGCCCTTCATCTCGCAGCCGATCCAGTCGCCGGCGTCGCCGTGTACATGGATGACTCCGCCGCTCATCCGGCTGCCCAGGTGCCGGCCGGCGTTGCCGCTGACGCGGATCTCTCCGCCGGCCATGCCCTGACCGATCTCGTGGACGTTGCTCAGGTCGCCCTCGAGCTCGACCTGGCCGTCGCCAGGTTCTCCCGAGATCCGGAACAACTCGCCCAGCGCAAGCGAGTCATTCCCCGCGAGCACCCGCAGCCGTCTCGATCTCGGCGAGCGACATCGTCCGGAGCCGGTCGGGGTTCACACCGCCGAGCCGGATCGGGGGGAGGCCCGTGGAGGTCAAGGTGAGTTTCAGGGGCATGACGGGCTCGCCTCCGTCGCCTGCCTCGTGGCGTCCGGAGTTAGACGACGCTCGATCGCCGCCAGTACGACCTCGGCCGATGGCAACGAGGTCGGCAGCACGGGACGCAAAGGGAGGGCCACGCCGTCCATACGAAATACGCTGCCGCGGGTTCGCACGCCGAATTCCGCCGTGCGGATGACCACGGTCGCCGACGTCGAGGACTTATCTCCCGATGTGATTAGGCGGATGGATGGAATTCGTGAAAGATGGACGAGGGCCGAATCATCGAGCTGTTCAGAGGGATCGCCCGAGACCACGAGAGCGGCATCCGCCTCGCCGCGCTTCAACAGTACGTTCGCGGTGAACTCCCCCGGGCCAAAGCGCGGCGAGCCGCCGGCCAGGCTGACGGCGAAGGGATAGCCTGTTTGCCATGCCAGAACGTTCCTCGCCCCGTGGTCATTGGCGGCGCCGGCCAGCGGCATGACGACGAAACGCGTGTGCGCGTTCAGCTCGCGGACGAGCGCGTGCGTCGCATGGCCCATCGAGGGGCCGCCAGGCTCCTCCTCGGGTGCGTAGAACAGGACTCCATACCTGGCCGTTTTCATCCGTTCCAAGAGGCTATGCCAGGTCTCCAGGGTGACGCCCGTCGCATCCTGGACATCCTCGGCGTCGAGCTCCACGCCTTTGAGGATGGCACGCAGAATCCAGAGTGCCTCAAAGTCACCGCGCTGCCGGATGGCGATCCACTGGTCAGCAGCTTCGCGAACGGTCTCCGTCTCGGTGGCATCCACCACGACACAATAGCGATCGCACGCGACCTCGCGGCAGGAATTCACCAATCGGATCCAGCGCGTATCGCTCGAGGAGCCTCGGGTGGGTGCTGATCGGATCGGCGCCCCAGAAGATCACCAGATCCGCGCGGTGCCTGATCTCTCCGAGCGTGCAGGTCACCTCGCCGACAGACTGGAGGGCCATCGCCGACGCCGCATGCCGCTCGGCGATTACGGAGTCGACGCAGGCGCCTACCCGGTCGCCGAGCGAAACCGCGGCGCGCTGGGCCTCGCAAGTCGTTTCGGCCAGCCCGAAGATCACGGGACAGCGGGCACCGGCCAGGAGGGATGCCGCTCGCTCGACCCCTTCCTCGAGACTGGCCGGCCGGCCGTCGACCAGGCAGGCGGGACCGTCTTCCGACCCGATCGCGAGGAATCTCTGCCGGCCGAGATGGCAGGCATGAGTCGCCCCGATGATTCGATCGCCCTCCACCTGAAGCTCGACGTCGTCGCAGAAGCACGGGCAGAAAACGCAGACCACGTCCGACTCGATGACCGGGCCCGGGCTCGTTTCGGCCTGGTTCATCGTCGTCATCGGTCCAGGCTCCAGCAACAAGAATCGCACGGACCCATGACTCACGGTGTGGGCGGGACGGCTTGTCGGCTCATCTTATCGCCCGGCTCGGCGGACCGCCACCGGGCACGGGACCGGCGTTCGGAGTCATGAGCTTGATCGCGTCGCCCGCGATCGCCGCCGCGACCCGCTCGTTGGCGGACTCGGTGGTGTGGCAGTAGTCGATGAAGATCAGGTCCTCGTTCTGTGCGAACATGCCGCTGAGGTCGTGGAACCGCGGGTCCGCGAGCAGCTCGGTCGGATTCGCGGATCGCCGCATAGACCTCGCCAAAGAACCCGCGCGCCCACTCGAGCTTCCTCGCCTCCTCCATTTCAAATGGCGTCGGCTTTCGCTTATCGAAGACGACCGGCTGCCAGTAGAACAATGGCGCAAAACCGATATTCCCGGCCGAGCCGCTCGACGATCTCGACATTGGCCCGGTATCGGAGGATGACGCCTCTGACGAGCGATTTCCTGTCCGCGTCGGACGAGCCGGCGAGCTGGACCGGCGCTGGCCCCCGGAGCCGATGCCCGATCACCTGGGCAAGGCGGTTCAAGGCGGAATCTCGTACGATTCGCGCGAGCAGCGAGGCTCCCAGCCGGGACGGCGATTGCAGGATGTTGAATTCCGCGCGGCGGTTTCGCTCGTTGGTCGTCAGCCCGGCCTCTCCCTCGAGCAGGGCCGAGGTTGTGTCATTCACGCCGTCGTAGAAGATGACCAGGTCGGGTCGATACCCGGCCTGGAGGTCTCGCACCAGCGCGATCGACTCCTGCGAGCTGACATAGCCGATCTCGGCGAGGTTCCTGACCTCGACGCGGTAACTGCGTTCATGCAGGATTCGCGCGACGAGCGACGGAATCGTGCGGTCATCGTCGCGCACCATATCCCCAGAGCGTCGAGCCCCCCAGCATCAGCACCCGGAAGAGCTTTCCGGCCCTATCGCCAGAAGGGGGAGGTGTCCAGGTGCGGCGAAGTCCGTCGGCGTCGATCGTGATGGTCCGGCCGGCGAACGGCTTCTGGCGGAAGTAGACGTAAGGCTGCCAGCGATCTTCGAGGAGTCGCAGCTCGCGTTCGTGCTGGAGCGGCCAGGATTCTCCGCCGTAGCCCAGCTCGATTACCCGACGGTCGGGCCCGCCGGGAGACCCGAGGCTGTCCTTCACCGCGAACAGGGCTCGAAGACTCGCCTCGGTGAGCAGGATCGCGACCAGAGTGAGACCCAGGATCGACCAGGCCGTCTGGAGGCCCCGCACGAATCGTCCGAGTCGAACCAGGAGCTTCCGCATGAGCGCCTCTCGCCTTGCCGCGGCCGGCCGTGTGCGGCTAACTTGGAATAGGAAAAAGACGAATCTACGCCAGGCGCCGGTGCCCGGGCCAGATGTGCCCGGAAACGGGCGCGAGGGGGTCGTACCGGGGAGTCCGTTGCGGTGGAACTGAACGGCTGCCGTGCTGCCGTGCTGGGCTCGACGTCGGGGATCGGCCGCGCGGTGGCACTCGAGCTTGCCGAGTCAGGAGCCGACGTGATCGTGCACGGCCGTCGCTCGCGCGAATCCGCCGAGGCGGTCGCCGACGAGGTCCGCCGCCGCGGCCGGCGTGCCGAGGTCCTCATGGCCGACCTGGCCGATCCGAAGGCCGGCGACCTACTGGTCGAGCAAGCCTGGTCAATCTGGGGCGGACTCGACGCCTGGCTGCACATTGCCGGCGCGGATACGCTCACCGGGTCGGCGGCCCGGCTGCCGTTCGATGCCAAGCTCGATCTGCTCTGGCGTGTCGACGTCGTTGCCACGTTGAGGCTCTGCCGCTCGGTTGGCCGGCTCATGACGCGAACGCGGCGGCGGTTCCATCGTCACCATGGGCTGGGACCAGGCCGAGACCGGCATGGAAGGGGATTCTGGCGAGCTCTTCGCCGCGACCAAGGGCGCCATCATGGCCTTCACCCGCAGCCTGGCCGTGAGCCTGGCGCCTGAGGTCAGGGTCAATGCGCTGGCCCCAGGCTGGATCAAGACCGAGTGGGGAGAAAGTGCCTCATCCCCGTGGCAGGAGCGCGTGCTCCGCGAGACCCCATTGCACCGCTGGGGGACTCCCGAGGACGTGGCCCGCGTCGCCCGGTTCCTCGTCAGTCCGGCCGCAAGCTTCCTCACCGGGCAGATCGTTCGAGTCAACGGGGGAGCGGTCCGCGCTAGTCCGCATCGCTCCGCACCGCACCGCCCGCCTCGCTTTCCTTCGACGGGACCCTGTCAATCATGCCGGACCGGCCGCGATACCTGTTCGTTACGGGACGGCTGGCCGAGTTCGCCCTGCGCCAGGTGCTCGAGACCCTGGCGCCCGAGCGGGATTCCTGGCCGAGGTCGCCGTCCTGCCGATCACCGTCGCCGCCCTGATGACGCCTCGCTGGATTGCCCGACACCTCGATGTCCCCGAGGGTATCGACAAGGTCGTCCTTCCGGGACATTGCGCGGGGACCTGTCGCCGGTTCTCGAGAAGGCGGCCGGCGTATCCGTCGAGATTGGGCCGATCGACCTTCCGATCTGCCCCGCCATTTCGGCGAGGCCGGCCGGTCAGCGACCGGGTATGGAGCCTACCGGATCGAGATCCTCGCCGAGATCAACCACGCCCCCCGACTATCGACCGAGGAGATCCTCGACGCAGGCCCGACGGTTTCGCGACGAAGGGGCCGACCTGATCGACCTGGGCTGCGACCCGGGTTCGAGCTGGTCCGGGGTCGGGCAGGCGGTTGCCGCGCTCAGGGCCGAAGGACTGCGGGTGTCGATCGACAGCTTCGACCCGGACGAGGTGGCCGCTGCCGTCCGTGCCGGCGCGGAACTGGTGCTGAGCGTCGACGCCACCAATCGCGAGCGGGCCGCGGACTGGGGCGCCGAGGTCGTGGCGATCCCGGATTCGCCCGGCTCGCTCGACGGCCTGGACCGGACGGTTGAATACCTCGACGGACGGGGAATCGCCTATCGCATCGACCCCGTTCTCGAGCCGATCGGATTTGGATTCGCCGCTTCGCTGGGCCGCTACCTGGAAGTCCGAAGGCGATATCCCGACGCGGCGATCCTCATGGGCGTCGGCAACCTGACCGAGCTCACCGACGTGGACTCGGCCGGAGTGAACACGCTGCTCATCGGCTTCTGCGAGGAGCTGGGTATTCGGAGCGTGCTGACCACCGCGGTGATCAACTGGGCCCGCTCGTCGGTCCGCGAGATCGACCTGGCCCGACGGCTGGCGCATTACGCCGTCTCGCGCAGGACGCTGCCGAAGCACCTCGAGCCCCGCCTGGTTGCGCTGCGGGACCCGCGTGTTTCCGCGTTCGGGGCAGCCAACCTCGCCGAGCTCCAGCGGCGAATCCGCGACCCGAACTGGCGAATCTTCGCCGAGGGGGGCTATCTCCACGCGCTCAACCGCGATCATCTGCTCAGAGACACGGACCCATTCAGGCTCTTCGAACAGATGGGGATCGACGATCCCTCGCATGCCTTCTATCTGGGGTATGAGCTGATGAAGGCCAGGACCGCCTTGACTCTGAGCAAGTCCTATCGACAGGATCAGGCATTGGACTGGGGCTTCCTCACGACGCCGGAGATCAGCCGACGCGAACGAGAACGGTCAACCCGGCATCGTGACGGCTCGGCGCCGAGGATTCGAGTGCGACTGGAAGCGATTCGAGCAGGGGGTCGACGTGATTCTCGAAGGGGTCGTGACGAGCCTGAGCGGCGAGGACCTGCTGAACGTGGCTCCCATGGGGCCGGAGGTCGACCCGGCCGACTCGATGAAGAGGTTCATCCTGCGGCCCTATCGCACCTCGACGACCTACGCGAACCTGAAGTTGCGAGGAGAGGGAGTCCTGCACGTCACCGACGATGTCCTGCTGCTAGCCCAGGCCGCGATCGGTGCCGACCTTGACCCGTTCCCCGCGACTCGCCCGGCGAGCTGCGTGGATGGGGCCATCCTCTCCGACGCATGCCGCTATTACGAATTTCGGGTCGTCGAGCTCGATGACCGCGAGGACCGCACCCAGATCATCGCGGAGACCGTTGCGTCCGGGCGGCATCGCGATTTTTTCGGTTTCAATCGCGCCAAGCATGCCGTGCTCGAAGCCGCCATCCTGGCCACCCGCACGGCCTGGCTGCCGCTCCGCGAGCTTCTGCTGGAGTTTCGCAAGCTCGAAGTCCTCGTCATGAAGACCGGCGGACCGGACGAACTGGCCGCCTTCGCCTTGCTCAACCACTATCTAAGGGAAGCGGCCGCCCTCCAGGGCGTCGATCCCGACCTGAGACCCACCCCACCATGACCGGCCCGCGCCTGATTGTTCGGACGCCCAGCCGGCTCCACTTCGGACTGCTCGGCTGGGGACCTGGCACACGTCGACAATTCGGTGGCCTGGGACTCATGGTCCGCAGCCCGGGCATCGAGATGGTCATGGAGCTGGCGAAGTCTCAGCATATCGAGGGGCCGCTCTCGATTCGCGTCGAGCGAATCCTCGAGACACTCCGCGATCGTCTGCCGGAGCATGGAATTCACCCGCAGCCGACGGCGATTCGCACCCGGCAGGCTCCCCCGAACATGTCGGGCTGGGAGTCGGCACCCAGCTCAGTCTGGCCGTCGCGTCCGCATTGCTTCGGCTCGCGGGCGCACCGGAGCCAGCCACCGAGCAACTCGCCCGTCTGACCGGGCGCGGGCGGCGGTCGGGAATCGGCCTTCATGGCTTCCGTCATGGAGGAATTCTGGTCGACGGCGGCCGCAAGGATGAGTCGAGTATCCCTCCGCTTCTCTGCCGGCTTCCTTTCCCGGATGATTGGTCGGTGCTAATCGTCCAGCCTCCGGGCCGACACGGTCTGCACGGACCGGACGAGCTGGAAGCCTTCGCGGAACTCCCGCCAGTGGCGGAAAACCTGAGCGATCGACTCTGCCGGCTCGTGCTCCTCGGGATCTTACCGGCCGTCGTCGAGCGTGACCTCAAGACCTTCGGCCGGGCTCTCGAAGGCTCCAGGCGCATGTCGGGGCGGCTTCGCACCCGCTCAGGGAGGAATCTACAGCTCACCGGTCTCCGGCGAGATTGTCCGAGCCATTCGAAAGCAAGGATTCGAGGGAGGCGGTCAGAGTTCCTGGGGACCCACGCTCTATGCCTTCTCATCGGCCTACCGCAAGATCAGCGATCTCTCGAGCGGATCAGCCATCAGCTCGACATGCCGGGTCTGGCCGGACTTCACCCGGGCTGACAACGACGTGCCCTGGATCAAGAGGTGGAACCACGGTGGGGCTCGGGTGGAGGCGAGCGAGCCATCCGGGTGAGTCAGGGACTGGAGGCGCAAAAAGAACAGCCGCCCGGGGGCCTTGAGGGCTCGCGGGCGGCCTGTCGATGGATGATTCCGGCGATGACCGACTTTCGCGCCAAAGGCACTATCATGGGCCTGGCGGGCTTAACGGCCGTGTTCGGGATGGGAACGGGTGTGGCCCCGCCAGTATGGTCGCCGGAAAATCGCCCGGGCGGCGGTCAGACCGGCCCGGGCGGTGATGTCTCGTAGGGTTGGTGGTACACGAGAGGCAGTCGCGCGGGGACAGTCCGCGACGTATTCGAGAATCCTTCGGGATCGCCGCCGATCGTAGGCCGCGGGTCCCGGCCGCCGCATCGGTGAGGAGCGGCGGCCCGGCGGGCGGGCCGATCGGGGTGGTCAAGCTGCTCGGCTGTTAGGACCGGTCGGCTGGGGCGGTCGCACGCCGTGCACGCCCGGCCTATCGACCTGGTGGTCTTCCAGGAGCCTTCGCAGCCATAGCTGCCGGAAACCTCATCTCGGAGGGGGCTTCGCGCTTAGATGCCTTCGCGTCTCCTTCCCGACCTGGCTACCCGGCGATGCCCCGAG
>CAVYTQ010000015.1:0-1669384 GCA_963771445.1 uncultured Planctomycetota bacterium
GTCGTCCACCAGGCCGAGCTGTCGGATCCGCTCGGCGGTCTGGTCCCAGCCGTAGAAGTCAAGCGTCGGATCGGTCCGGCTGTCCAGCAGGCCGATTCGCCCGGCCTCGCCGCGCTGGAGCCAGCCGGTGCGGTACTCGACCACGGCCAGGGTCACGAGGACCAGCGAGAGCCCGGCAAAGGCGGCCAGCCGGCGTCGTGCGGCCGACGGACGCCGCTCCATCTGCTCGGCCCAGGAATGGCCCAGAATCGGCAACAGCGGAACGAGACCGATCAGGCCCCAGTGCGGCAGCACCGTCCGGAAGCACGCCACTCCCGTGAACGCGGCCAGCGGGACCGTCGCCGCGCAGAGCCAGAGCCGCTCGGGACCGGTCGACTTCGCCGCCCACGACCTCCAGCCCCGGACCAGCACCGCCACCAGCGGAATCCAGATCCAGGGGAACATGTAGCCGGCCTGGGCCAGCAGGGTGATTGCCAGCGAGTCCGGCCGGGGTATCCAGCTTCCGGCCGCGCGGCCGCCCTGGAACCGGAACGAGGCCCAATCGTGGCCGGCATTCCAGAAGAGCACCGGGCTGAATGCCGCCAGCCCGATCAGGGCCGCGAGGTAGGGACCGGGGCGCAGGAGCTGTCGCCGCCCTCGAGGGTCGAGCAGCATGAAGGCCGCCGCGCCCATCGGCAGGAAGACCGCGTGGTACTTGCTCAGGAGAGCTCCGCCCCAGGCCAGGCCCACCTCGAGCCAGTGGCGGGTCTGCTTCTCCTCGGGACCGGTGAGGGCCAAAGTCATCCGGTCGAGGGTCAGCAGCCAGAAGAAGAGCAGGGGGCCGTCCGGCAGGGCGAACATCGACGCCGCCAGCCCGTAGTAGCCCGACAGGTTCAGCGCCAGCGCGGCCAGGAACCCGGCCCTCGCCCCGTAATGGCGGGCCGTCATCTGCGCCAGGATGAGCGTCGAGCCGGCGAACAGCGCGATGAAGCCGATCCGAAGCGCCCACGGATCGGTCAACCGGCCCGAGATCGCCAGGCCGGCCATCTCGACCCAGGCCATCATCGGCGGGTGGTCGAAGTAGCTTAGGGCCGGATGTGTGGCGTAGAGCCAGTGATAGGCCTCGTCGTTCCCCAGACCGAGCGAGCTCGAGGCCAGCAGGCGAACGATCGCCGAGACGGCCACCAGGCCCACCATCGCGAGCTTGACGTTCATTCCGCGCATCCTTGCTCGGGCGGCTCAGGTCGGCAACAGCTCGGCTTCGGCGGGCTCGCCGGGGCCGAGGGGGGTTGAGAACGAACCACGGAGGTTTGCGATTCTTAACCCAGATCGCCGTCGAGGGCGAGGCCAATCGTCGTGTCGGGCAGTCGCCCCGGCTTGCCGATGACCCGTGGGAGTGACCACAATGACCGTGTCGTCTGTCAACGGCCCGGTCGGTCGTCCGGCCGTCGCATCGCGTGCACAGACTGGTTGCATAGGCCCTGTCGGATTGCCATGAACGTCTCGAGTCCTCCCGAATCCCAGGGCGCCGGCATGATGGCGGGGCCTGCCGAGGGCCGCGACCCTGCGGCCGGCGTCAACAAGTCCGATCGCCGGGTGCAGCGGATGTTCGCCTCGATCGCCGGGCGGTACGACCTGCTCAACCACCTGCTGAGCCTGAACATCGATCGATCGTGGCGAAAGTTCACGACCCGCACCGTCCCGCCCGAGCCGGGCGTCCCGATCCTCGACTGCTGCACCGGCACCGCCGACCTGGCGCTGGCGTATGATCGGGCGGGGCAGGGGCGTTCGCCGGTCGTCGGTACCGACTTCTGCCGCGAGATGCTCGAGATCGGCCGGACGAAGGTCGAGAAGGCCGGGGCGACGGGTCGGGTGACGCTGGTGGAGGGCGACGCTCGGTATCTGCCGGCCCCTGATGACACGTTCGGCGTGGTGAGCGTGGCGTTCGGGCTGAGGAACGTCAGCGACACGGTCCGGGGAGTGGACGAGCTGATCCGCGTGGCGAGGCCGGGGGGCAAGGTCGCGATCCTCGAGTTCTCCCGTCCGCGCGGGCGGCTGCTGGGACGGATCTACCTGGCGTTCTTCCGGCATGTCCT
The DNA here is from genome assembly GCA_963771445.1 of uncultured Planctomycetota bacterium. Classification (GTDB taxonomy): domain Bacteria; phylum Planctomycetota; class Planctomycetia; order Isosphaerales; family Isosphaeraceae; genus JAKAUH01. Next base: position 2,076 of record CAVYTQ010000015.1, read on the forward strand.
GCCCCGGATCGGCCAGGCGCTCTCGCCCAACGACGACGGAGCCTACGAGTATCTGCCCCGCAGCGTGCTGGAGTTCCCCGACGGGCAGGCGATGCTCGACCTGCTGGCCGCGCGGGGGCTGGTCGATCTGAAGCTCCATCCCCTGACCGGCGGCATCGCGACGCTCTACGTCGGCACCAAGCCTCCGGGCGGCCCGACCGCACCCGCGGGGCCGAACCCATGACCGGCCACGGATCGCCGCGGCCGAACGACCTGGTGCTCGCGATCACCGGCGCGAGCGGGTCGGTGTACGCGGTCCGGCTGCTGAGCGTACTCATCCGATCGGGGCGGACGGTCCACCTGACGATGAGCCCCAGCGCCGTCCAGGTGTTCCGCGAGGAGCTGGGGCTGGAGGTCGACCTCAACGCCTTCGATCCGACCCCGTTCGGCGCCCGGGGGCCGGGACGCCTGGTCTATCACCACCACCGCGACTTCTCGGCGGGGATCGCCAGCGGGTCGTTCCGGACGGGCGGTATGGTCATCGTGCCGTGCAGCATGAGCACGCTGGCGTCGATCGCCGCGGGGATCACGGCTAACCTGATCACCCGCGCGGCCGACGTCCACCTGAAGGAGCGTCGCAGGCTGATCCTCGTGCCTCGCGAGACGCCGCTGAGCCTGATCCACCTGGAGAACATGGTACGAGTGACCCAGGCCGGGGCGGTCGTCCTGCCGGCGATGCCGGGCTGGTACCACCGGCCGCACCGGCTCGAAGACCTGGTGGACTTCGTCGTGGCGCGGATCTGCGACCAGCTCGGCATCGAGAACGCCCTGGCGCCTCGGTGGGGCGATGAAGGGGGTCCCGAATCGGGGGACGAGACCCGATGGGACGCGCGCGGTCGACGCGGACGAGACGCAGCCCGAGGCCGTCGAGGAGTCGTGAACCATGGGCGCGGTCGCGGAGCCTCCGGGATCGGCCGCCCGGCCGGTGGTCCTGATCACCGGTGCCTCGGCCGGCGTCGGCGCGGCGGTCGCCCGCGAGCTAGCACGCCGCCGGCGCGCATCGGCCATCGTCCTGGCGGCGCGGCGGCTCGACCGGCTCGAGCGACTGGCCGATGAGCTACGGACCATCGACCCGAACCTCGTGGCGATAGCGGTCCCCGCCGACCTGGCCGAACCCGAGGCACCCGGACGGCTGGCCCGCGAGGTCCTCGAGCGGTTCGGCGGCGTGGATCTCCTGATCAACAACGCCGGCCTGGGCCTGCCGACCCAGTTCGCCGACGCCGACCCCGCCCTGATCGCCCGGCAGGTTGCCGTCAACCTCACCGCGCCGCTGTTGCTCGCCCGCCACTGCCTGCCCTCGCTGATCGAGCGGAAGGGGCAGATCATCAACATCGGCTCGGCGATCACCTGCGTGGCGAACTCGGCCCTCGGCGCGTACGGTGCGACCAAGGCGGGCCTGGCCTACTGGAACGACGCCCTGCGCCGCGAGCTGGCCGGGACCGGCGTGCGGGTCTGCCTGGTCGAGCCGGGTCCGATCAAGACGGAGTTCTGGGATGCGGCCGAATCGAGGCTCCCCGCCGGCGAACGGCCCGACCCGATCCTGGACAACGCCGCGCCCTGGATGACTGCGGAGGTCGCCGACGTCGCGCGTCGTGTGGTCGGGTTGATCGATCGGCCGCGGCGTCGGCTGTCGGTCCTGCGCCGGCTGGTCTGGCCGTTCCGCCTGCTAGGTGCCGTCAGCCGGCTCTGCCCGCCGCTGGGCGACCGCGTGGTCGTGACGCTGTCGCGACGGCCGCTCTACTCGCACGCGACCGCGAAGGACGCAACATCATCATGAGCCTCGCCCGCACCCGCGACTTCCTCGAGATGATCAAGTTCAGCCACACGCTGTTCGCCCTGCCGTTCGCGCTGCTGGGCGCGGCGCTGGCGGCCTTCTACCCGGGGGCGCCGTCGGCCGAGGTTGCAGGACTGGCTGGGCATCCTCGCTCTGCATGGCCGCGGCGCGGTCGGCGGCGATGGCGTTCAACCGCCTGGCCGACCGGTCGTACGACGCCCGATCAATCCCCGGACCGCCGCCCGCCACATCCCGTCCGGCCGGCTCAGCGTCCGCTCGGTCGCGGTCTTCACGCTCGTGTCCGTCCGCCGCGTTCGTCGCTGGCGACGCTGCTGTTCCTGCCCAACCGCTGGCCGTTGTATCTCTCGGTCCCGGTGCTGCTCTGGCTCCTGGGCTATTCCTACGCCAAGCGGTTCACGAGCCTGGCCCACTTCTGGCTGGGGCTCTCGCTGAGCCTGTCGCCCGTCGCCGCCTGGATCGCCCTCCGCGGCGACCTCGCCTGGCCACCCGTGTTCCTCGCCGAGGCCGTGCTGCTTCTGGGTCGCCGGCTTCGACATCATCTACGCCTGCCAGGACGTCGACTTCGACCAAGCAGGCCGGCCTGCGCAGCATCCCCCGCCGGCTGGGCGTCAAGCAACGCCCTGCGACTGGCCGCCGGCTGCCATGCCCTCATGATCGTCCCGCTGATCGTCCTGGGCGTGATCTACCCGCTGGGGATCGTCTACTTCGCCGGGGTGGCTGCCGTGGCGGTGCTCCTGGTCTACGAGCACGCCCTCGTCCGCCCCGATGACCTCACCCGCGTCAACGTCGCCTTCTTCCAGGTGAACATCGCGATCAGCATCGGCCTGCTCGCCGTGTCGGTCATCGACATCCTGGTCCGGCGGCTTCGGTCCGCGGTTGAAGCTTCCTTCAATTCGGACTAAAATCACTGAAAGAAGCCGGCGAGGTGCAGCGGAGTCGGCGCGACGTCGCAATCCGACGGGTGGGAGAGGAAGTCGAGGCGATGAACAGCGAGAGCCGTCTCATGGAGGGAATCCGGGAGAAGGTCGAGGCCGGGCAGCGGCTGAGCTTCGAGGACGGCCTGGCGCTGGAGGCGTCGAACGACCTGTTCGCGCTGGGCTCGATGGCCAACCTGGTGCGCGAGCGTTACAACGGCAACGACGCGTATTACAACGTCAACACGCACATCAACCCGACGAACGTCTGCGTGTACACCTGCGACTTCTGCGCGTTCCGGGCCGACCTGGGCGAGGCCCGCGCGTACGTGATGGACCGCGACCAGATCGTGGAGCGGGCGCGGCAGGCGTCGGCGCGGGGCGCGACCGAGCTGCACATCGTCGGCGGGCTGCACAACAAGCTGCCGTTCAGCTACTACGTCGACGTGGTCCGCTGGATCAAGGAGACGGCGCCGGAGATCCACATCAAGGCGTACACGGCCGTCGAGATCGAGTTCTTCTGCAAGATCGCGCGGAAGTCGGTCGAGCAGGTGCTCCGCGAGCTGGTCGACGCGGGGCTCGGCAGCCTGCCGGGCGGCGGCGCCGAGATCTTCCACCCCGAGGTCCGCGAGCAGATCTGCGGGGCCAAGGCCTCGACCGAGAGCTGGCTGAACGTCCACCGGACGGCGCACCGGCTGGGCCTGCACTCGAACGCCACGATGCTCTACGGCCACATCGACGGGCCGAAGCACCGGATCGATCACATGGTCCGGCTCCGCGAGCTCCAGGACGAGACGGGCGGGTTCCAGACGTTCATCCCGCTGGCGTTCCACCCGGACAACTCGCAGATGGCCCACATCCCCAAGCCCTCGGGGGTGATGGACCTGAAGGTCATGGCGATCAGCCGGCTGATGCTCGACAACTTCCCGCACATCAAGGCGTACTGGGTGATGCTCGGCCTGAAGACGGCGCAGGTGGCGCCTGTCGTTCGGCGCCGACGATCTGGACGGCACGGTCGTCCACGAGAAGATCTACCACGAGGCCGGTGCCGAGACCCCGCAGGAGGCGACGGTCGCCGAGATCCGCCGCCTGATCGCCGAGGCGGGCCGCAATCCCGATCGAGCGCGACACGCTCTATCATCGCGTCGAGCGCGACGGCGGCACGGCCCTGGACAACGCGCGAGCACATCGACGTCCCCGGCCTGGCGCTGGCCGGCGCCGCCGGCCGCTGATCGGCCTCGGCCAGTCAGGCCCGCGCTCTCCCGAAGCCGATCCACCGAAGATGCCCACGCGTCGGCGGCGGGAGGGCTGCAAGCCGTCGCGTGCCGCGTCGGGTGACTCTGCAAGACCTTCGGCTTGACCGATTCCTCGGCACGGTCTATGATCCGCCCCGAATTCGCTGAGCCCGGGGATCGAGCCGGTCCGCGCACCCGATGTCGGACGGCCGCATCCCCCTCCCGCCCTCGCTCGGCTCAAGGAGGAGCCCCGCTGATGCGCGACCACAACAAGGCGTTCTGCCGCCTCGTGGCCGAGACGTTCGACTGTCCCGGCCCGGTCTTCGAGTTCGGTGCTTACCAGGTCGAGGGCCAGGAGGGTTATGCCAACCTTCGCTCGCTCTTCTCCGGGCGGGACTACGTCGGCTGCGACATGCGGCCCGGCCCCGGCGTCGATCGGGTCGAGGACGTCACGGCGATCCGCCTGCCGGATCAGTCGGCCGGCACGGTGCTCTGCATCGAGACGTTCGAGCACGTCTTCGAGGTCCGCCGGGCCTTCGACGAGGTCTTTCGCATCCTCAAGCCCGGCGGGATCTTCGTCATCACGTCGCCGCTGAACTTCCGCATCCACGGCTATCCCGACGACTACTGGCGGATCACGCCGAGCTGCCTGCGGCGGATGCTCGAGCCGTATGCCTTGACGGGTCTCCGGCTCGCAGGGCTACCACGCCTTCCCGCACACGGTCATGGGGGTCGGCGATCAAGTCGCCGGCCCCGGCCGACGCGGCCGAGCGGGCCTCGCGGTTGCGTCGGCGTATGCCGACTGGGCCCGACACGCCGAGGCGGACCGCCCGGCCGGCGAGAAGCTTCGGCGGATGGCATCGTTGCTCTATCGCTCAAAGGGTGAGCGGCGCCAGGTCGCCGACTACTACGCGGCGACGTTCCACGTCGATCTCGGCAGCGAAGATCCCGCGGCTTCGCCGCCGGGAAACCGGCGGCGCATCCCCGATCCACACGGCAGCCTGACGTGCCAGCCCGAACCCCAGGCGAGCCCCGCGGACCAAGGGGCTGTTGAGGAACCGAGTCATGCCGAAGACAGTCGAGCGACTGGTCGTCCTGGGCCTGGACGGCGCGACCTGGAGCGTGCTGGACCCGATGCGGCGGCGGGGGCTGATGCCCAACCTCGACGCGTTCCTCGCCCGGGCCGCCTCGGGCACGCTCCGTTCGACGATCCCGCCGGTGACGACCGCCGCCTGGACCACGATGATGACCGGCTGCGGGCCGGCCCGCCACGGCGTGTTCGACCATCGGTATTACGACGCCGTCGAGGGCCGGATGAAGGTCAACCACTCCGGCCGGATCCGGGTGCCCACCGTCTGGCACCTGCTCGCCGCGAGCGGCCGGTCGATCGTCTGCCTCAACGTCCCCGGGTTGTATCCCCCGCTCAAGGTCCCCGGCATCGTCGTCTCGGGCATGGACGCGCCGCACCTCGAGGCGGCCCTCTCGGCCGCCCCCGAGTTCGCCGCCCGCCGCGAGGCCGAGGCCCCCGGCTACGCCCTGGGCTACTTCTGGAAGCGCGTCCCCCGGTCGCTCGACGAGCTCAAGGCCAATGCCCGCTCGACCGCCGAGAGCTTCCACGGACGCACCGACGGCGCCCTGCTCGCCGACCGGATCGTCTCCGACTGGTCGGTGCTGATGGTCCAGTTCCAGAACCTCGACCCGTTCCAGCATCGCGTCTGGCCCTACCTGAACGTGGACGAGACCGGCATCGAGGATCCCGAGTGGAACGCCGCGGCCGCCGAGGTGATCCGCGGGCTGGACGATTCCATCGGCCGGCTCTGCGAGCTGGCCGACCGCCGCGGTGCCGCGGTGATGATGGTCAGCGACCACGGCTTCGGCCCGTGCCTCGGTCGAATCCACGTGAACCGCATCCTCGTCGACGCCGGCGTGGCCCGGCTCCCCGGCTGGGCCGGCCGGGTCGGCCGTCGGACGATGCAGATGGGCGACCGCCTTCGGCTCTGGGGCCAGAAGCGCGACAACCCGACGGCGCGCTCGGCCTCGTTCGACCAGTCCGTCGCCGCCCAGTACCGCTTCGACTGGAAGCGGACCCTGGCCTTCGCCCCCCACCAGGACACCGCCGCGATGGTCTACGTCAACTGTGCCGCGCGGCACGGCGGGGTCAAGACGGCCGCGCCGATGATGACGCCCCGCCAGATCGACGACGCCCGCATCGCCGCCGCCCAGGCCCTCGCGGAGGCCCGCCACCCCGAGACCGGCAAGGCCCTCTTCCCCCAGATCATCGCGACCGCCGAGGCGTACCAGCTCGACCCCGCCAGCGAGGGCTATCCCGACCTGATCGCGCTGCCCGACGAGCCCTACTGGGTCCGTACCAAGCTGACCTCCAGCCCGTCGTGGGTCGAGCCCGATGACAACCTGCCCGGCACGCACCGTCCCGAGGGCATCGTCGCTCTCTCGGGCGTCGACCTGCCCGTCGGCCGGAACCTCAAGGCCAACCTGACCGACGCCACGCCCACCATCCTCGCACTACTTGGGCTGCCGATCCCGGCGCCACATCGAGGGTCGGCCGATCGTCCCGGTGGCCTCGCAACCGGTCCCAGCCGCGAGTCGCGCTCACGCCCCGGCGGAAGTCCTCGCCGGCCCGCACCAGAAGCCATTCGACTACTCCTTCGAGGAGCAGGCCATCATCGAGCAGCGCCTGGCGGAGCTCGGTTACCTCGAGTGATCGCCTGCCGCCCGGATCATGTTCACCCGCCGGAGCTTCCCCGCGCGATCCGCTCGAGTGCCGAACGGTTGGATTGCGCACGATGGGACGATCCCGACGGTACGCGCCGATGCGCCAGCGAGTGGATTCGGGCGGCGATGATTCATGCACGCGCTTGCGCGTTGGGCGCGTAGCGCAACGCAACCGCGATCCGCTAGATCAGGTCGAGCCGCCGCCTGGGCGTGTGCGCCCGGCTGCAGGCGGCGCAGACGCCCGTGATCAGGAATCGATGGCCGCTCGGTCGAAACCCGTGGGCCGCACTGATCGCGTCGCGCAGGCGGAGGATCTCGTCATTGCGGAACTCGACGATCCGGCTGCACGATGTGCAGTGCAGGTGATCGTGGGCCGGGTAGCCGTAATCGTGCTCGAAGGCGCTGCGATTGGTCAGCCGGAGCTCGCGCAACAGGCCCGCCTCAACCAGCAGCCGCAACGTCCGGTACACCGTCGCCCGGCTGACCCGATGCCCGCCGTCGTGCAGGTCGCGGACCAGCTCGTCGGCGTCGAAATGCTTGTGTGAATTGAAGATGTGCTCAACCAGCAGCCGACGGCGCTCGGTCAGCTTCTCGCCGCGGATCTCGAGGAACTCGCGGAACTTCTCGACCGGAGAGTCGGCGACGGCCAGCGGGGCGAGATGTTCGCGATGCACTTCCACGAGTTGACGTTCCTTCCGAACGAGCCCCGACCCACCATCGGATCGTGGCGACGGCCCAGCCAGACGAATCGAGAATGATTCTCTATTCTAGCCGAGCACACCGAGGTGTTCCAGTCGCGTCGGCACGCCGGCGTCGCGCAGCCGCGGAAACCGCGGGAATCCGGGCACAAGACGGGGTCGGGGCGAAAGCGGTGAAGGTGCCCGAACCGCCGGAGGTCTCAACCACAGAAGCACCCGACTCGCGAAGAGGAGCGAGCCCTGATGCGGCATGGTGCCGGGCTCTGTACTCCTCTTTGGTCGTCGGGTGCCCTTTGTGGTCGCCGGATGGTCGGCCAGGCGGCGGGTGCTGGCGGGTGCCGTTCGGCCCACCATCGATCCTGGCCGCAAGGGCCAGACCGAGGACCAGCACCGTCTCGGGCGTCTCCTGGAACGGCTCGCGGCCGTTGGCCTCGTTGTCCTTCGAGGCCTGTGTTTCCAGGGTCCCGCGCCGCCTGCAACCGACACACCGCAGGCACTCAACGATTCGCGTCGGCCGAGGAGAGCGGGATGACGGTGCCGCTGCCTCCCGGCGTGGTTGCGGGCAGGGTAGGCTGGCGGACCGATCCGGCCGGCATCGTGGGTGCCGAGTTGAACCGGTAGGGTGCGCTGCCCCCCGGCACCGCCGGGAACGCACCCGCGGCCCCTGGCGTCGCCGGTGGGATCATGGCCGCATTTCCGTGCGACTCGGCCCCGGGCTGCCTGCTGATCTTCGCCTGGAGGTTCTCGAGCGCCGAGTGCAGGTGACGGATGGCATGGTCGCATCCCTGCGGATTTCCGGAGTACGAGAACGAATGCGCCTGCAGCCGCCCGAATCGACGCTCGTAGACGACCAGGTGAACATACTCGACGAAGTCCGTTGAGGGTGCCCCGCAATGCCCCCGCAGCCGGTAGAGCTCGCCCGACTGGACCGAGTCCTGGATCGGCTTGAGGTCCGCCGGCCGGACGTGGTGGACGCCCTCGGAGTTGACGACCGTCCCGTCGGCGAAGACCTGGAGGAACATGCCGAACGAGCTGCCGTCGTTGGAGCGCCCGAGAGCGAACCGGGTGATGACCGGGTCCGCCGTCGTGACGGCACTGCTGACGCGCGACCGGGGCGTGAGGCGCTGCGAGTCCCCGTTATCGCCCGCCACGGGCGGAGTCTCGGGCGTTCCGCCGAATGACGTCGGCGCCGCCGGGGACAGCGGCGCAACCGACGTTCCCGCGGACCCTCCCGCGCCGAGACTGTTCCCGTACATGCTTCCATAAGGCAACGATGCGGGTTGTCTCGTTGTTGACGAGCGCGGCCGGCGCGGCGGCCGTCGTGTTGTTCCCCGTCCGGAAGAGCCGGCCGAACAGGCCGGAACCTGTATCATCGCCCCCGGCGGCCACCTGCCCCGTCACGGCGACGAGCATCACCATCCCCACGGCAGACTTCCCCGCGTGTCGCGTCCATGTGCCCCGCATCGCCGACCTCCTTGCCAGTCCGCAGTCTCATCCTGATCGTTCAACCTTGCGCCGCTCCCCCGTCACGGCGTGCTCGTCGTGCGGAGAGCAGTCTCCTGGGATCTAGATCGCCGGATGGAGCCGGTTCCTCCAGGGATTCCTGTGGGAACGGTTTCGACCCGTCCGCCGGTTGTGCGTCGGTCGGGGCGGACGGACGCGGCAGCGCGCCGTTTAGAGGGCCCGCTCAGGCCGGCGTTCTTCGCTAATCGCTCAGGTCAATTGGTTCCGCGTGCAGAAACGCACGTGGAGCACGCCGTCCCGGTCTTCGGACCCCTGCAGGAAATAACCCTGCTCGAAGAAGTCCGCAAACACGGTCGCGGCATCTTCCCGCGTCTCGACGACGCGGATGAACATCCCCAGCCCGGCCTCGGCGATCTCCCTGCGCGTGCCGGCGGGATCGAGCCGGCCGGACCATAACCGCTCGACGAGCCCGGCGACGAGGCTCTCGAATCGGACCTGGCCTCGATGGCTCTCCGGTCGTCGTCCCCGTGCCGGACTGGATCTCCGGCCGCGTCCCGGCCGCATCGGGCTCGCGTCGATGATCGCCAGCCGGAGCCCCTCTCGCCAGACAGCCGCAGCCAGACGCTCGCCCATCGCCGACGCCGGATCCATCGCCACTCACCTCCGCTTTTGCTGGGGTGCCGAACGGTGGGCTTGTGCGTACGATGAGACGATCCCGCCGATACGAGCCCGACTGCGCCAGCGATCGGATGACTGGTCGGCCCGGGAATCCACTCGCTGGCGCGTCGGGCTCGTCGGCGCCAACCATCCATGAGGTGCTCTCACCCTGTTGCGCCCGTGACTCGCCGATCGCTCAGGACCCGCCGCCCGGGAGATCCGTCCGGTCGTTGTCCCGGGGCTCGCGAAGGCCGGGCAGCAGATGCGCCGCGAGCGCGCAGATGACGCTCATCAGCATCCCGAGCAGGCAGAACCGGGACAGGTTCGAGGCGTAGACATCCGGGGTGAAGCCGAAACCGCCTCGCAGGACGAGCAGCAGATAAATCCATCCGAACAGGGCATACCCTACCCAGGCTCGCCGCCATCGCGGTCGCGCCTCGTAGACCGCAATCGAGGCGGTCGTCAGGGCCGCCAGGTACACGGTGAACAGGGTGCGCGAGTTGAAATAGTTCGACAGGCTGCGCGAATTGAAGGCCAATGACTGGTCCCAGAAGATCCGGTAAGTCCCCAGCGCCAGGCCGATGAGGACCACGAAGATCAGGACATTGGCGAGGGACCATCGCATAGGTTCGTCCAAACAGGTTGTTCAAGACGGGATGCCGGGCGCGACTCGCGGCAAGTCGGGCCTTCGATCGACGCTCGGAAGCGGCCTGCACTGCTCAATGAGAGATCGTACACAGGACGGCCATCTCGCGCCTCGCCGCGTCGGCATAGAACTCGGTCAGCCGCCGGAACTCGTCCCAGACTGCACCGAGCACCATCTCGCTGATCTCGTGGTACTGATCGTCGGGGAGTGCCATGAACCTCTCGCGGAACCATTGTTCGCGGACCGAGGCGAGCGCCTCGGCGACCCCGGGGACCTCGTCGGACTGGACGAGTGTGAGAGTTCGATGGCCTCCCCGCAGCATTGGCTCGCCGCCCAGGACCGCAAGGTTGAGCGGCGGCTCGCCCGCGCCGGGGTTGACGTCATAACCCGGGCCATTGTCGCCCGACAGGCAACGGTGAATCGGAACCCACATCTTCTCGATGCCGAGCGTGGACGCGAACCACTCCATCCGTTCCGGGATGGTCATCTCGTCCACTTCGAGGCACAGTGGCTCGAGCAGTTCGTTCACGGCCTCATCGCCGCCGAGCCAGGCCTCGGTGAAGCGGTCGGCCTCTTCCTGCGAGATCGGCATCCACTCGGCCCAGCGTCCCATCGGAGGTCTCTCCTCTCCCCGGATATCAGGTAGGATCGATGTGGAATTCGTCGGCGACGGGCTGACATTCGCCCATGCCACGGGAAACATCATGCCACCAGGTGCGGCAATTCGCACGTCTCAGGTCGTGCTCGCTGCGTCGCCCGTTCCGCCGTCCGGCTCCTGTCCTCGGTTCAGGTGCTCGACAACCGCCTCGATGAAGCACTCCACCTCCGCCTCAACGACCCGGCGCAAAGGTTCGCTCGCCAGGACGACCGCAATAACCCGTTCACGGACGGAGGGATCGGTCAGGTCTCGCAGCGTCGCGCCATCCGGCTCATAGAGGACAGAACCCAGGCGATCACCCGCTTGCGTACCGGTCGAGCCGAGCATCCATCCGATCCACTGCACTGGCCGGGTATGACCACGGATGTAGGACACGATCCGTTCCTGTCCCGCGCCGTCGCTCATGAGCAGGCCTCCCCATCCTGTCAGGGCTCGTTCGACTCATCTCCGTCGCGTCTTCGGCCCGCTCGGCGGTGATCATCTTCGTCGAAGGTAAAGATCGCCAACGAGTCTCATCTTTCTCATCTCCGCCGACCGCTGCAAGGGCCGGCCGGCCCTCTGGACGTCCGGTCGAATTCGGGCCTTTGCAAGGCGGTTTCAGCCTCCGAGACTCTCCCCGATCTGTGTCGCCACCCAGCCGGCGCGGCGGGCGATCGGCGGGACTGGCGAGCTTCGAAGCCGTTCAATCTTCGCTCGGAATTCAGGATTGGCAATGACTCGGGCGAGGCGACAGTACCAGCGGAACTCCCGGGTGTCTCGGCCCGCGACTCGATCCAGGATGACGAGACGGAGCCGCTCAACCTGCTGCGGCTCGAGTTCGGCCTGTCGGATGCGCCGGAGGATCTCGGCCTTGATATACCCCGACCGGAAGAACCAGGGATCGGCCTCGAGGAACCGGATCGACGCCTCGATGGCCGTTGCATCCCCTTCGGCCAGCCGCTTCATCGCTGCTGTCAGGCCGCCGGGGAACGCCAGCCGGTCGTAGGACGCGCGGAACCGAAGGCACGCGGACTCCCACTCCGCGCGATCGGCGAGGCTTCGCGCGCGGCGAGCGAACGCGCTCCAGATCGCGCCGTGCAACGCCCGCAGCTCGGCGGCATTCATCGCGATGTCAATGTGCGGCGCGTCCTTCACGGCGGGGGCTCGCGTGTTGGGAGGAATCACTCAAGGCCAATCGCTCACTCGGGTCGTTCTACGACACGACACCGGCGATCGTTCCGATGTCGAGACCCCTTGCCGGACTCTTTCTGGACACCGCCGGGCCGGGCCGAGTTCGGCCGCCGTTGACCGGCAGAGACCTACCAATGCGCCTCGAGGGCGCGTTGCGGCCGACCTATCGCATGAGACTCGGGAACCAGACCCAGCCGAATACGCCGATGGCAAGGCCGAGGAGAATGACCGCGGCGCCCGACGCCCGGGCTGCCCCGCCGGTCAGCGTGCGACCCTCGCCGAGAGGCACACCCTGTCGCCACCATTGCACGCCCAGCAACATGATGCCGGCCGAGAGGAGGCTCGCGCCGGCGATGATCGCGATCTCTGCCATGTCGATGACCCCTGTGAGAATGCTCCTCGGAGGTGAGAGGAGAGGTCGGTCATGGATTGCGACTCGCGGGCCGGCCCCCGGCATCCGCGGCCCGCGGCGATCTCAAGAATCATGGAGTCTTTCAATCGATCCACGCGATGGGGAAAGCGAGTCGAAGAATCGCCGGACGGAGCCGGCTCCTACAGGGGCCGAATCGCCGCGTCCTGTCGAAATCACACGAGGTTTTCCTTCCCGCGGTCCTCGTAGTTCGGCCAGCCATAAGCACCTTCCTGATGCTCGACGCCCAGCTCGCAACGCTTCGCCCGTGGCAGTCCGGCGAACACGCCGTCGGCGCGGGCCTTGAGCACCACCGCCTTGACCAGCGCGCCCAGCGGCTCGGCCAGTTCGGTCTCCTCGGGCAACTCGACCTCGGTGCCGTCGAGCTGGACGAGCGTGATCGGCCCCTCCAGGTTCGCCTCGCCGGCCGCGAGCCACTCCGGCCGCTCCAGCTCATTGCCGGCGATGTGCGAGTTCCACTCGCCGTCGGGCTTGGCCTTCGGGCGGGTGTCGAACACGATGGCGACCCAGCCGGACTGGGAGTACTCGAACCCGACCTCGATCATCTTGACCGGCCCGGGCTTGCCCGGCCCGTCGTTGTTGGCCGGGTCGAATGTCTTCACGCGATCGGCCAGGAACGCGTAGATCTCGTCGAATTCTCGCCGCAGGTCCAGCTTCATGGACGCCTCCAATGAGTCAGGTTCGGCATGCCCCCGGGCGGGTGATGCCTCGCGTCGAGCCCGCATTGCGAGAGGCTCGGCGGGAGACTCTCCGTCCCAGGGACCGCCCCGGCAGATCGCGCCGGACAAACTCGAGATTAGACAATCCCCGACTCGAGGGAAATCCCGAGGTCCACGCCGATCGCTTGCAGGTCGCGCCGGGTCTTGCCACCGGCGAGGATGGTCCAGCCCTGCGGGAAGGGCAGGTCGCCCGGCGGCAGGACGCAGACCGCCTGGTGCGGACGGCTCAGGGCGACCTGGGAATGGATCTGTCCGACGTTCGTCCATCCCCGTCGCCGGAGGCGAGAGGTCGGGTTCTCCGGCGCCTGGGCACCGCCGCAGAAGCGGAACCCGCCGCACACCGCCTGGTAGTGGAGCATCACGGCCAGGAACGCCGAGCACCGGCGATGCTCGGGCTGCCAGGTCATCGGCTCGTCGTCGATCCCCTGCGAGACGGGCGGATCGTCCGCGTCGGGATTCCGGATCGACACGCCCCAGCAGACGACCGCCTGGTTCTCTTCCATGAAGACGAGCCGCTTCTGGTCCACCGACCACTCCGAAGGCGCGAGCAGGCGATTGTGGCAGGCGCCGAACCGCCGCTCGCGGCCGGCGATCGCGTAATAGTCGCGGAGCACCGTCGGGATGCGGACCCCCAGTCGGCCCTCGGCGGCCGAGAGCACCCTGGCCGACAACGCGGTGCTGGCGGTCAGCGGATATCCGAACCCGTCGAACAGCGCGCCGAAGTACGGACGGAATGAGGTCATCCAGCCCCCTCGCCGGCCGCGGGACCGTCGTGGTCCGGCCGGATCGTGTGAATCCCAGAAATTGAACACGGCCTGCCCGACCCGAAGCGTACCAGGACCGGCCGGCCGGCTCCAGTTGCGGAGCCCTTTCCTCTCCGCCGGGCGGAGCTCGTCGCACATCGCCTCGGCAAGGGGTTGGTCCAGGTCGGCGCGGGATAGGACGCAATACCGCCGGGCGCCACGAACGCCTTGCCGCCCGTCAGCATGAGGACCCGCGTGAGGGAACTCACCCGACGAGGGGCCAGTCCCTTAGGCCGATCCTGGATGCGCCGGACAGGGCCGCCACGACGCGACGGCGGTCGGCCGTGAAGCCGTTCGGGTCGGCCTCCGCAGGGCTCCTCGGCACGTGGATTCCGGCGATCCCGCGAAGACCAACCAATCCCACCTCCCAGGACCAACGCCCGGGATCATCGGCCGACTCGCGAGAGTCTGCGGAGTCGCTGTATCGGGCGGCATCCTGGCGGGTCCGTCCTCGGTCGATGGTCATGAGCAGCCGGTTCAACTCCCCATGCGACCGCCAAGGCAGGCCCTCCAAGTCGGCACAAGTCGAGCTGAGGTGGGGCCGGGCTGGTCGGCCTGGAAGGCCATGCGGTGTTCTGGACTCAGAGTCCTTACCGGAAGGCTCCCACTCGGGAGGGCGAGCCTCCCGGCGAGCCGACAAGGGACTCTCCATCTGCGTCCATCTGCGTCATCTGCGGACCGTCCCCCCGTCCCTCCGGCCCCCTCGACCGCGGATCGACGCCGATGTGCCCGCGCGAGTCACGCCCGGGAGATTCGTCCGCAGATGACGCGGATGGGCGCAGATGAAGACCGGCGAGACCAATCGGGAGCGCGAGCCTCCCCGGCGAGCCGAAGATTCAGGCTCGGCAGGAGCATCGCCCTCCCACCTCCGAGACAGACTCTCATTCGCTGGCAGCCAGGCCGCCTGGAAGCAGTATGAGCTTGCCACGGGCCTGCCCGCTCTGGCTGATCTCGCGTGCCAGGTCCCACTCGTCGAGGGCGAAGGTACGGGCGATCGGGACGGCGAGTCGGCCCTCCGCCGCCCACCGCGCGAAGTCGGCGAGCATGTCGTAACGCAACTTCGCGTCCGCGCCGAAGCCGTCCTGCACGCCGAGCTCCGCGGCGGCGGCGAAGTCCGTGATGGTGAGGACGCGGCGAGGGTCTCCGCCGGCGATCCGGACGAGGTCGGGCAGGACGCCGTTTGGCGGCGCGGTGTCCAGGATCAGGTCCGGCGAGCCCTCCGGCGATGTCCCGGACCCGCTCAACCATCCCTTCGCCGTACGCGGTCACGGTCGCGCCGAACTCCCGCAACGGCCCGGCATACGTCTCGCCGGCGGTGGCCACCACCCGGGCCCCACGCATCAGGGCAAGCTGGACGGCTGCGAAGCCGACGGTCGTCCCGGCGCCGTGCACCAGCAGCAGGCGGCCGGTGTCCACGCCGAGAATGTCCAGGCTCCGATAGGCCGTCTCGGCCGCCATCGGCAGGGCGGCCGCCCGCAAGGGGTCGAGCCCCGGCGGGATCCGGGCCCAGTGCTCGAGGATCGCGCGGTCCGAGGCGCCGGCGCTGGCCTCGCTGGCCCAGTCCGGCGTGCCCAGGACGAGTCGCCGACGGCGATGTCGGAGACGCCGTCGCCAATCGCGTCGACCACGCCGGAGACCTCCAGGCCGATCCCGCGTGGCAGCTCGCCCGCGAACAGCCCGCGGCACAGGGCCCAGTCGGCCGGGTTCAGGCCGCAAGCCCGCACGACGGCGCGGACGCGGCCGGGAGGTGGGCTCGGCACGGCGATCCGATCCAGGTGCAGGACCTCGGTCGGCTCGCCGTAGCCGTGGAAGCGCACGGTCCGCATCGTTGCATCAGAGGATTCTTCAAAGACCATGGCATGCTCCCCAGTGTGACGTCGCACAGGAGTCGGTCACCGACTCTCGCCGTTGGCGATGTGTAGGCCGTATTACCACGGAACCCGACCATCCTCGTCCGAGAGCGTCCCCGTCGGGCCGTCCGGGCCGATCAGCGCGAGCCGCACGGGTGCACGGCGCCCTGCTCGACGGTTCGCGTGCCCCGGTGGTCGTTGAGGTCGGTCGCGGTGTAGCCGGGGCACGCGACGTTGACCTTGATGTTCGTCCCCTCCAGCTCGTTGGCAAAGGCCAGCGTGACGGCATGCAAAGCCGTCTTCGACGGGCTGTACGCCAGGCCGAACACGTGGCGATGCTCCCAGCTCGGGTCCGAGGCCCGCGTCAGCGAGCCGGCGGAACTCCCCACGTTGACGATGCGCCCCGCCGGCGCCTCGCGGAGGAGCGGCAGCATGGCCTGCGTGACGGCCACGACGCCGAATACGTTGGTCTCGAAAACGGCACGCATGTTGGCGATCGACCCCGTGCTCGGGACGTTCGTCTTCATGCGTTCCTCGAACGCGGCGCCCGGCTCTCCGGCATAGGCGATGCCCGCGTTGTTCACGAGCACGTCGAGGTGGCCGAACTCTCTGCGGATGATCTCCGCCGCGGCGGAGATCGACGCCTGATCCGTGACATCGAGCCGAATGGCGTGGGCGTCAGGCCCGATGCTCCTCGCTGCCGCCTCCCCATTCTCAAAGTTGCGTGACCCGACCAGCACGATGAAGCCGTGCGCCGCCAGGTCCTTGGCGATCTGGAGTCCAATTCCCTTGTTAGCCCCGGTGAGCAGGGCGACGCGTCTGTCCGGCATGCTCGTGTGCTCCTTGTCCCAACCGTGGCCAACGCCGCCAGGCTGTGATAAGACGAAGCTAGGCGGAACCTTGTTCCGGTAATATTCGGAACATGGTTCCATTTGTCAAGGGGGGGATTAGGGTGAGCGGAAAGGGAGAAGGTGATCGTTCGTCAGCTCGCGGTCGGACGGACCGGCGCCTGCGTGCCGACGCCCGGCGCAACGTCGACGCGCTGCTCGAGGCGGCCAAGGCGGTGTTCGTGACCTCCGGGGTGGATGCCCCGGTGCGAGAAATCGCGGAGAAGGCGGGCGTCGGCATCGGGACGATCTACCGCCACTTTCCGCGACGGTCGGACCTGATCGTCGGCGTCTTCCGCCGCGAGGTTGACGCCTGCGCCGACGCCGCCGCAGACCTGGCCGCCGAGCATGAACCCGGCGAGGCGCTGGCGCTGTGGATCCGACGGTACGTCGACTTCCTCTCCGCCAAGCGCGGGCTGGCCGCGGCCCTGCACTCGGGCGACCCGGCGTATAACGCGCTGCCGGGCTACTTCCGGGAGCGGCTCCTCACCGCGTTCCAGGCCCTGCTGGAAGCGGCGGCCGCGGCGGGCAAGGTGCGGGCCGGCGTCGCCCCCTACGACCTGCTGCTGGCAGTCGCCAGCCTTTGCTCGCCCGCCCACGACGTCGGGCCCGATTACGCCCGACGCATGGTGGACCTGCTCATCGACGGGCTCCGCTACGGCACGATCGCTCCATAACGCCGCCCTTCACCTCAAACCGTTTCTGCGCGGGAAGCCTCGGACCGCGGACCAGTCCATGTGGTCAATCCGCGTGGGCCTGCATTACCGAGCACTGGCAGTTGACATAAGATGGCGCGGATTTGGTCTGGTTGTGGATTGGCACGCATGCGGAATTTGAAAACACGATCCTCGGTCGGGCGTAAACCGTCAAACGAGTCATGGCAGCGGACCAGCCTGCGGCGGTCTGCTGATCTTATCCGTTGGCGGCGGAGGCCGGAGCGATCTGGTATAGTCGGTGAGTATGGATCCATTACTCGTTCGCATCACGATTGACCCGTCGATCTGCCACGGCAAGCCATGTATCCGGGGCCTGCGATACCCTGTCGAGACGATCCTGGAGCTGCTCAGCTCGGGGATGACTCCGGATGAGATCCTGGCCGACTACGAGGATCTCGAGTGGGATGACCTGTTGGCAGCCATCGCGTTCGCCGCCCGACTGACCCGGACTCGTCGTCTCCTACCGGTGGGGCCGTGAAGTTCCTGGTGGATGCCCAGCTACCGCGTAGGGACGCCGGATGGTTCGCCGCGGCCGGATGCGATGCCCTCCATACCCTGGACCTGCCCGATGGCAACCGAACGACCGATCAGCAGGTCATCGAAGCCGCCGACCGGGAGCAGCGGGCCGTCGTGACCAAGGACGCCGATTTCGTCGATTCCCACGTCCTGTACGCCCGGCCGGCGCGACTCCTGCTCATCTCGACCGGGAACATCAGCAACCGAGAGTTGGAGACCTTGATGGTCCCACTCATCCCGGTGATCGTCCAGGAGTTCCAGGCGCATTCATTCCTCGAGTCGGGCGAGGTGGCATTGTCGTTCGTGGATGAGCGCGGCAGGGCCCGCCAGCAGGTGCGGCCCAGCCATGCGCGACGCCCCGGCGCCGGCCGCCGCACCGAGTCGCGACGCCTTGACACCGGAACTTGGGCCGGTCACACTCGCATTCGTTGAGCGGATTGAACTAAACCGCTTCGCGGTGGGCAAAGCCGAGCTGCCGCTCGACTCCTGACGGCCATCACTCCTTCCCCTACCTGTCCCCCAGCCCTTCGCCCGGCGCATCATCCGTAGCACCCCGCCGTCCGATCTCGCGGCCTCGATGCGCCCCTCCTCCGCTCCGTTGCGGCATCATGAACGGGTCCGTCACTTCCAGACCCATTCACCCGCCAAGGAGCCTCACATGACCCCGTTGCGCCGTCGCATGATCGAGGACATGCGCCTCCGGAACCTCGCGAATCGCACCATCGATACCTATGTGGATCGCGTCGCCGCCTTCGCGCGGCACTTCGGCACCTCGCCCGAGCACCTCGGCTCCGACCACATCCGCGCCTACCTGCTCCACCTCGTCGAGCACGGCGCCTCCTGGGCCCAGTTCAATCAGGCCCGCTCCGCACTCCGCTTCCTCTACCGCACCACCCTCAAGCGGGGATGGGTTGACGACGGCGCCGTCTGCGTCAAGACCCCCAGGAAGCTCCCGGTCGTCCTCAGCCTCGACGAGGTCGCCCAGTTCTTCGCCGCCATACGCAACCTCAAGCACCGCGCCATCCTCATGACCGCCTACGCCGCCGGACTGCGGCTCTCCGAGGTCGCCGCCCTCCGCGCCGAGGACATCGACAGCCGCCGCATGGTCATCCGCGTCCGCCAGGGCAAGGGCCGCAAGGATCGCGAGGTCATGCTATCGCCCCGACCCCTGGCCCTCCTCCGCCGCTACTGGCAGGTCGTCCGGACCGGCGACTACCTGTTCCCCGGCCGGGGACCCGATCGGCCCATCTCCCATTCCGCCGTCCAGCGGATCTGCAGGGCGGCCGTGCGGGCCTCGGGCCTGACCAAGCACATCAGCCCCCATTCGTTGCGCCACAGCTTCGCGACCCACCTGCTCGAGGCCGGCGCCGACGTGCGGACCATCCAGGTCCTGCTGGGCCACAGCCATCTCAGCACCACGGCGCGGTACACCCACATCTCGTCGGCGCGGCTGCACGGGACCGCGAGCCCGCTCGACCTCCTCCCGCCCTTCGGCGGGGAGGGGCGGCCATCATGACCCGGCCCCAACTCGACGTGGCCGAGGTGATCCGGAGCTGTTACGACGAGTTCCTCGAGGAGTATGGCGCCGGCCTGACCCCCGCGCAAAGGCGAGCCCTGGACGACCTGACGGCCTGCCGCACGGCGGCGCTGGGCGGGCATGTCCTGGGCTGTCCGGAGTGCGGGTATCAGGAGATCAGCTACAACTCCTGCGGCAACCGCCATTGCCCGAAGTGCTACGGCACGGCGTCGGCGCACCGGCTCGATGCACAGGCGGCCGACCTCCTGGAGGTGCCCTACTTCCACGTCGTCTTCACGCTCCCGAGGGCGCTGGACCCCATCGCTTTGGCCGACCCACGCGAAGTCTACGGCCTGCTGATGCGGGCCGCCGCGGAGACCTTGATCGAGGTCGCCGCCGATCCGAAGCACCTGGGCGCCGAGATCGGCGTGTTGGCGGTGCTGCACACCTGGGGCCAGAACCTGGAGTTGCATCCCCATGTCCATTGCGTCGTGCCGGGCGGCGGCCCGTCGCCGGACGGCAGCCGCTGGATCGGCTGCCGTCCCGGCTTCTTCCTTCCCGTGCGGGTGCTGAGCCGGGTGTTTCGGGGCAAGTTCCTGGCCGGCCTCCGCGCCGCCTTCACCTCCGGGCGGCTCCGGCTCGCGGGCGATCCGGGGCCTCTGGCCGGGCGGGAGGAGTTCGAGAGGCCGGTATCGGAGGCGGTCGGGACGGATTGGGTGGTCTACGCCAAGCCGCCGTTCGGCGGCCCCGAGCTGGTGTTGAAGTACCTGGCGCGGTACACGCATCGGGCGGCGATCAGCAACGATCGCCTGCTGGAGCTGGAGGATGGTCGGGTGCGCTTCCGCTGGAAGGACTATGCCCACGGCGGCCGGTGGCGGACGATGACGCTCTCGGCCGTCGAGTTCGTGCGGCGGTTCTTGATGCACGTGCTGCCGGCGGGCTTCGTGCGGATCCGGCACTACGGGCTGCTGGCGAATCGCCACCGCCGGGAGAAGCTGGCGCTGTGCCGGGAGTTGCTGGGCGTCGCCGCGAGCGAGGTCGAGGGCGAGGAGCTGACGGCGCCGCGAGAGGGCTGCAATCCGGTGACGCCGACGCGAGCCTGCCCGGTGTGCGGAGCGGGCCGGCTGGCGGTGATCGCGGAGCTCTCGGCGAGGGAGATGGCGCGGATCGGCGTGGGGCCTGTCGCTCGGGGTGTGATCTTCGATACGTCGTGAGCCGGGTTTGAGGTGGGGCGGTGGTGGCGGTCGGGAAGTGATCACCGCGTGCGGCGGCCGGGGGAGTCCCTGCGCCGCGGCGTCGGGAGGCGGCGGAGAGGGGGAGATCGGCGGTGCCGAGTTGCCGGGGAGTACGACGCGCGGGCCGGGAGGCGGGGCCTGGAACGGGGTGAGGCCGGCGGATAGGCTAGAGTTCGAGGCGGGGGGCGGGAAGGCGGGACGATTGAATCCCCATAGAGCGAGGCCCACCGCGAAGCGGCTCAGTCCAACGAGGTTTTATCCGGAGGGCCGTCGGGGCCGTTCGCGATAGCGCCGCTGTCTCACGGCCCTCCGGATAAAACCTTCTTCATTGGGCGGCGGGAGATGTCCGTCGTAGCGTCAAGAAATCCACATTCTTGCGACCGCATGTGCTCGATCGTGTCGCCTGTCGATATCTGGCATGTTGGTCGGCCGGAGGCTCGCATGGCTGATGAAATACTCGATGAGGCCCCCTTCCCGCCGTTGCGGTGGGACGGCGAGGTCTTTACCTGGTGCGGAGAAGTCCGGTTGCCATCGTGGGCGGGATTTCAAGACCGGAGCGGACCTTACGCTTCGATCGGGGCGAGGAGACCGTCTGACGGGATCGCCTCTCTGTTCGTCATCGCACCGGACGACGAGAGCGAAGACGAGAGGACGCCGCCGAGTTCCGAGCAGGCGGCCGCGTTCCGGTACTTGATGGCGAATGAGACGGCGGTCGCCGCGGCGGTTGGCCGGGCGATCGTGGAATACTACCCGGAGGCGCGGCGAAGGCATCTCGAGAATCTTTACTCCGACAAATCGACGCCGTTGCCGGATGTCGCGGACCCGGGCGGGCTCCGGCCGCTGCTCGGGCTGTCCTGCGTCCACGTGCTCACGGTCGCCCACGATGGGTCGGCGTATATCGGGTTCGAGTTCGGGTGCGCCTGGGACGATGAGCATGGGCTCGGCGTCATGACTCACCGCGGGAGGGTCATCAATACCGGGCAGGCGGACTTCGCCTTCACGGAGTGGGTCGCCGAAGAGGACCCTGAGCGTCCGACGGAACCCGCGTAATCTTGCGCTGCAGCGAATCCCACCCGCTGCGGCGGTTTGGTATCGTCGAGCGGACGGGGTCTGCGTCCCGCGAGGGGCGTTCGAGAAGGCTTGAGCCGTATGCGTCGCAAGGCGCACGTACGGTTCTGAGGGGTGGGGGTGGGGGTGACCTCACCGCCTTACCCGACCTCTCATCCGGTATCGAGAGGATGCAGAGCGCATACTTTCCGGTGTCGTAGCTTCGAGAGATGCGCCCGATGTCGCAGGCCTCCGGCGCGGCGCCTCGACTCGCGAGACTGGCGGTTCCCCCGGCTCGTGCATCGGCACGCGTCGATGTGGAAAGTAGGCCTTCCCCCGGCAAGCGGACCGAGAACAATGTCAGGCTCGAGGTTCCATGCTGGACGAGGCTCAGGAGCACGCCGTGTCCGAACGCATCCGGCGGCAGAGGATCGTCGAGAACACGCCGATTGCCGAGGTGGTCGGCGAATACATGCCCCTGCATGGGGACGTTGCCGGTCTTCGATCCCTCTGCCCATTTCATGACGACCGCCTTTACACCTTCCGGCTCGACCCAGGCACGAAGAGCTTCATGTGCTCGCGCTGCGGAGCCTCGGGCGACGTCGTTGACTTCGTCCGAATGTTTGAAGGAGTTACCCTCTCCGAAGCTCTTGACCTGCTGGAGACGCGACCCAAGGCGTAAAGCCGGTGCAGGCGAAGACCGGGAAGTACAGGCGAAAACCGGGCGAAGGCCGCGGCATGGCGGACATCGGCAGTTGCACCAATCTCACGAGGCGATGCAGCGGACCCGCCCGCCGGCGGGCCGCTGCTCTTGATCATCAGTCCGCGACGCATCGGTTGCCCGGATGCGCCGCCCCGGCGTACAATCCATCGGTGATCCGGCGGCTCCGGAGGTCCCCATGCAGACCATCAAATTCGTCCACTGGCAGGACGGGGATGCCTTCCTCGGGTATCTGCTCGACTATCCCGACTACTGGACTCAGGGTGACTCGCTCGACGACTTGAAAGAACATCTCATCGACTTGTACCGAGATCTGACGAGCGGCGAGCTGCACGGCATCCGCAAGGTCGATGAGCTGGTCGTCCCGTGAAGCGAGTCGATGTGGTCCGCACGATCGAGGGATTCGGATGCGGCTTGGTCCGCCATGGCGGGCGACACGACTGGTACCGGAATCCGACGACCGGGGTGTCCCAGCCGGTGCCGCGACACCGCGAGATCAAGGACCATCTGGCCCGACACATCATCGGCATGCTCAGTAACCCGCAGGACGAAGAGGCCGACGATGACGGGGATACCAGCTAACGAGGCGATCCAGCGGACCCCGCTCCGCGAGGCCGCCGATCTTTGGCGTTAGGAGGCGGGAGCGTAACTGTGCCGGATCTCGACTGGCTATCGTTCCTGCGGGAATTCTCCGCGGAGTTGCTCGCCGACGAAGATATCCGCGAGTCGCTGCCCGAAGAGGTCGCCTCCTCGGGATGGCTCGGCTTCCCCGGCGCGGCCCCCGCAGAACTGGAGGCTTTAGAGGCCCGGCTGGGGATCGCGTTGCCGCCGTCCTACCGGGAGTTCTTGGCATGCAGCAATGGGTGGCGTACGCTCGGGTGGGACAGGATACAGCTCTGGTCTACCGACGAAGTCGGCTGGCTGCGCGATCTGGACCCGGAGATCATCGCCATCTGGACCCGGGAGTATTCGCCGCCCATCCCGGATGAGGTGTACTTCGTCTATGGCGATCGTCAACGGTCGGTCGATATACGAACGGAGTATCTCCGCGACATGGTTGCCATCTCCAGCCGGGACTGGGGAAACGAGGAACAACTGTGGCTCAATCCCCGCGTCATTTCTGAGGACGGGGAATGGGAGGCGTGGCATTTCTCGAACTCGTATCCCGGTGCCCTACGTCATCGATCGTTCCGCGAACTTATCGAGGACGAGAGGCGGGTGGGGCGCATCATCCGAGACCCCTAACGAAGCATTCCAGCGGGTCCGAAATTGGTGTCCGCCCGAAATTGGTGTCTCCGAAATTGGTGTCGGTTCATTTTTGCCAATGCCAATAAATTGAACCGACACCAATTTCAGATGACACCAATTTCAGATGGCCGTTGCAAGCAGGCTGAAATTCGGGCATGATCGAGATGGGACGTGATTATGCGAAAAAAGGCGTATTGTAATACGGGTGTTCACGAAATCAATCCTTGTTAATCGGCGGGAGCACCGCTGCCGCACTGGAACATGCTATGCGACTTCCTCGTACGAAGTTCACCCTGCGATCGCTGATGATTGCCATCGCGCTGGCAGCGATCATATTTGCAACAGTGCCGATAGTCGTCGGCTTCGTCTTCGGGATGCTGCTCGACGACGACACCTATTATGCATCGGGGAGGAGCGTCACAAAAAGCTGGGTGGTCGGGGCCTCACCCAAGGTCGAAGTCAAACTCTTCGAGGGCTACATTACAGTCGTCCAAAGCACGGATGGCCGGGTCTCGGCCACGCTATCGCCGTTCGCGGTGACGAAAGCTTCGCAGGCAGCGGCCGACCTCGCGCTGGATGACATCGCGATCGTCGCGACCCAGGAAGGCGACACCATCCGCATCGCGACGACCAATGCACCGCGATTCCCGATGAGCCAGCTCAAGGCGGACATCGAGCTATGCATACCGCCCGGCGCTCGCTTGGACCTGGTGACCGGCCACGGATACATCTATATCGGCAAGGCGTGGCGCGGCCCCCACGGGGCCTACCTCACAAGTTCGCCGGTGGCTCTGAGGTCGGCGCGGGCCCGAGACCTGGGCGACACCTACACGGGCATCCACGCCGAGATCGCATTCCGGGAGGGGTCTCCACCGACGGAATTGGACCTTGTGAGCCTGAACGGGTCTGTCGAAATCAAGGGAAAGAACGTTGTGACCGTGAAGGCAGGTCCGTAGTCGCCACCTACTGGACTCAGCGTCGAGAGCCTCCTAACGAGGCGATCTAGCGGACCCGCCTATCTTTGGGCCGCTGATCTATCGCATTAGCCGGCGGGGGGACGATGGAAGAGGCCGGAGCCATTTACCCGTATTACCTCGCCGTGTGGCGGCGTATCCTCGTCGGCTGGCTGGGCTGGCCCGAGCAGCGACTGGCCGCCTGGATCTGCGCCTGGGAGGATCGGATCGCGCGAAACGTCCACGGCTGGCGCGACGGGTTCTTCCACGAGGATGAGCTCCATTACGTCCTCCCGCTCCTGGTCCCCGACGATCTCGCCGATCGGCTGAAGCGGCAGCGAACTCGGCGGATGTACAATGGCTACGCGGAATTGCTCTGCGAAGAGCTGCGTCCGGCGATCACTGGCCGTCCTCAGATCCCCTCGTGGGGGACGGAGTCATTCGACTGGCATGCCGCGAGAGAACGAGTTGAGGTTGTGCTGGGGAGGTACGGGGTCGGCTTGCCGGGCTCGGCGGAGACGAGCGATTATGAAAGCCGTATTATCGCGCATGTCACGGGATAAGAATGCGATGCAGCGGACTCCGCTGCGCGGGCCGCTGGTCCTTGCCGTTCGACGGCGTTGGCGCATACGATGAAAATCACGATCTCGCCGGGACCTCGCTTCTTCAGGGCTTTCCTGATCTCCGCCTTGCTGCTGGCCGCCTTCGTCTGGCGGCTGCTTAAGCAAGGCGACCGTCTCTTCTCGGCGAAGGTCGGGCTTGGCTGCTGTTTCGTCGGCCTGGCGTTTCTTCTCGTGTGGGGAGCGCAGTGGATCACCGCTCAACGGTGGTCGTGGCTGGTGGTGCTCCTCGCCGTGTGCGGGGCTACGGTCGCCCTCGTCTGGCTGGCCGTCGCCGTGTCTCACGCAGTGCGGTTCGCCTGACAATGCGATCAGCGGATCCGTCCCGCGGGCCGCCGATCTTTGGCGTTGGTGTGCAACCACCGTGACCGCTGCCACGTCGTTGGCATTGATACCTGCTACGCAGTGGCTGGGGCCCGCCTTCATGCCCGCGGTTGTCGCCATGGTGGCCGTCATTTGGATGGCTGTCGTTTGCCTGATCATGTACCTCGGCCTGGCCAGAGGTGTCGCGGAGTGAACCGTTGCAGATTATCCTTTGCCCATCATTGGTTGGGCCCCTTTCCGCTCCACGATCCGTTTGCGCACACGAGCCCGACGCGCCAGCGAGTGGATTCACCTGGAGGACATGAATCCACTCGCTGATGCGTCGGGCTCGTGTGCGGCCGGCTCCTGCTCGCGAACCCGCTCAGGGGACGGGGTTCGGATTGAGCGGGATCACCGGCTCGCGATCCACCACGTTGTCGATCAGGCCGTACTCGCGGGCCTCCTCGGGCGACATGAACCGGTCGCGGTCGGTGTCGTCCTGCAGGCGCTCGAGGGTCTGGCCGGTGTGCTTCTGGTAGATCTGGTTGAGCTGCTTCTTCATGCGGATGAACTCCTCGGCGTGGATCAGGATCTCGGTGGCCGTGCCCTCCATGCCGGCCAGCGGTTGATGGATCATGATCCGGCTGTGCGGCAGGGCGTTCCGCTTGCCCTTGGCGCCGGCCGACATGAGCAGCGAGCCCATGCTGGCACACTGGCCGATGCAGTAGGTCGCCACGTCGCAGGACACCCATTGCATGGTGTCGTAGATGGCCAGGCCGGCGGTGACGCTGCCGCCGGGGCTGTTGATGTAGAGGTGGATGTCGGCCTTCGCGTCCTGATGCGCAGGACGAGCATCTGCGCGACGACCAGGTTGGCGACCGTGTCGTCGATGGCCGAGCCGAGGATGATGATGCGGTCCTGGAGCAGGCGGGAATAGATATCCATCGCCCGCTCTTCGCGGCCGCTGCGTTCGATGACGATCGGGACCAGTGGCATGGGTGCGCCCTTCGCTAAATGATGAGCTGTCGGCCCGGGCAAGTCCGTCCGGTCAGGTCGGTTCGGGGAGGAACCCGGCGTCGGGCTCGCCGCCCGCTCGATGGCGGCCGGGTATCCGGCCGGGGGGCGGCCGCATCTGCCATGAGATGCGGCCGCGTGTCGCTTGCTGTCTCCTTGCCGTGAGGCGCCGCGGGCGCCGGGGGCATCGATCGGACCGGAGGCCGCGGCCGCGATCCGATCCGTCGGGACGACCTGCCTCGCTTCGCTCCGCTCGGCTCGGCTCAGGTGACCGAGACCGGCCGTTCCTTGTCGGGGGTGATCCGGCCGACGACCTCATCCACCAGGCCGTACTCCTTGGCCTGCGTGGCCGTCAGGTAGCGGTCTCGCTCGGTATCCTTGGAGACGCGCTCGATCGACTGGCCGGTGTGCCGGGCCAGGATCTCGTTGATCACCTGCTTGCTCTTGACGATCTCCTCGGCCTGGATCTCGATGTCGGAGACCTGGCCGCCAACCTGGCCATACGGCTGGTGGATCATGATCTTGGAGTGGGGCAGCGCGTATCGCTTTCCCTTGGTCCCGCCGGCCAGCAGGACCGCCGCGCCGGAGGCAGCCAGCCCGATGCAGTAGGTCGCGATCGGGCATTCGATGAACTGCATGGTGTCGTAGATGGCCAGCGTGCTGGTGACGCTGCCGCCCGGGCTGTTGATGTAGAAGCTGATGCCCTGCGTACGGTTCTCGTACTGGAGGAACAGGAACTTCATGACGGCCAGGTTGGCGACCGCATCGTTGATCACCCCTTCGAGGAAGACGATTCGGTTTTCCAGGAGGAGGTCGCCGAGGGTCATCTGGCGCTGGCGCGCATAGTCGCGATAGCGCTGGAGGGATGGATCGGCGATCGGACGTTCGGGAGGCATGTGACGGTCCTTCTCAGTCTAGGTCCGCCGCGTCGGGGGGCAAGACTCCAGGCCGACGACCCCGGGGATCCGGAGCCCTTCGGACTGGGTCGAGCCGGGTCCGGCGGGTGACGACCCGGCCGGGCCTGCGCGTTGGCTGGAGGTTCGACCTGTCGATGTCAGTCGGGACGTCGAGCCCGCCCATGAGCCGGGCGGAATAGCGGCCCGGGCGGATGTCAGCCCGGGCGCCACCTGCAGGAAGGCGAGCGGCCACACCCCTGCGAAATCGCGTACATCGGCCGGCCGGAACCGGCACGCCGATCTGCGGGATCGGCGAGCCTGTCACGACTCGGCCGGGTCGGAAGCGACGGCCTCCGCCGCTTCCCCTTCCGTGGCGGCCTCGGGAGTACCGGCGGCTCCCTCTTCCTCCGACGGCGAATCGGCCTCGGTGGAGGCCGCATGATCCAGGGTCTCGACCGGCTCCGCCGGTTCGGCGGAGACGGTGATGTCGTCCTCCACCGTGCTCACCCCCAGGATGAAGTCGATGACCTTCTTCTCGAGGAACTGCGAGGTGAAGTTCTGGGACAATCCTTCCTTCTCGAGTCGCGAGCGAATCCGCCTCGGGCTCTCGCCGCTCTGCTCGGCCATCGCCTCGATCTCGGCGTCGATGTCGCCCTCGCCGACCTCGATCCCTTCCGCCTCGGCGATCTTGGCCAGGAGCATCAGCTCCTTGAGCGATCGCAGGGCCACCTCATGGGCATTGGCGCGGATCGCGGCTTCACTGGATCGGATCTCGCCGTCCGTGATCCCCTCGCGACGGAGCTGCATGACCAGACGCTGGATCGTGCCGGACTCCTCGCGGGCGACCAGGTCGGCAGGCAGCTCGAACGGCGTCTTCTCCAGCAACTGGTTGACGATCTGCTGCCGCAGCGTCTGCCTCTGGTGCGATTCGATCCGGCGGGCCAGCGCGTCCCGCACCGCCTCGCGGAGGTCGTCGAGGTTCTCGAACCCGATCGAGTTGAGGAAGGCCGTGCTCGTCTCCGGCAGCCTCATCTCCTTCAGGTCGTGCAGCCGGATATCCACCGGCACCGTGGCACCCCTGAGGGACGCCTCGCGGGCGGCGATCCCCATCTTGGCCTGCGCCCGCCGCGTCTCGCCGGGCCGGGCCCCCGTCAATGCCTCACCGAAGCCGGGGATGGCACCGTCGCGGAATCGCAGCTCGGGCTGGAGCCGGACCTGCATCTCCTTCATCTCGCCGACCACGCTGCCGTCGGGGCGGTAGAACACCAGATCGGCCGTGATCTGATCGCCCGGTGCGGCCGGAGCATCGAGCTTGGGCACGAGCTGTCCGTACCGCTCGAGGTGCTGACGCAGATAATGGTCGATGTCCGACTCGCTGATCGGCCGGACCGGCCGCTTCAGGCTCAGCCCCTTGTATTCCGGCAGGGCGAACTCGGGCCGGACCTCGATATCGATCTCGTACTTCATCGGGCCGTCGTCGGGCAGCTCGATGGCGGCCATGTCCAGGTTGGGCTGGCCGATCGGCTCGAGATGGTAGTCCTCGTCGAGCTGGCCGAGCGATGCCATCAGCAGCGCCGACTTCACCTGCTCGGCGACCTGCTTCTTGTAGCGCTTGATCACAAGCTGGCGCGGGGCCCGGCCTGGCCGGAAGCCGGGCATGGCCGCGTCCTTGCCGAACTCGTCGAGCGACTCGGTGAATTGCCGCTCGATTTCGGTACGAGGGATCGAGACCTTGACGTGCTTCTTGCACGGGCCGGCATCACTGATGTCGACCTCCATCTCGATCTTGTGCTTCGCCTCCGCGATGGGCTCTTCGCCCATCGTGAGCGTGTCAACTCCCTCGCGTTCCTGCTCCTCGGTGCTCATCAAAAGACTTCCCCTCGGCGAGATACCAGGTTGGGATGGCTTTATAGGTCCGCCACCACGCAACCGAAGCGCTCGAGCGAAAGCCGCCAACCCGAGATGGCATCGTTCCAGAGCGGGAGAAGGGATTTGAACCCTCGACACCCACGTTGGCAACGTGGTGCTCTACCCCTGAGCTACTCCCGCATCAACCGACCGGACCTCAACTTGCGGCCGAAAAGCCGCCGCACGAACCGGGGGATCGCCGGTTCCGAGGGCCGATTTCAAGTATAGCGCGGCGACCCGGGATTGCAAGCGGTCTTCGCGAAAACCCCGCGCAGCGCGTCGGATCGGACCACCCGGCCGCGTCGAAGCACCCCGACGATCCGGCCGCGTCGGACCGACCAATCCACCCCCACGATTGGATGTGGCTTTCGGGCCGCCCATTTGCGTCCAGGGCCGCCAGAGGATAACCTGAAGATCGCCCACGTCAACGGAATTCACCAGATCCTCGGATCGAGCGGGATGTTGTCACGATGAACTACGTACTGCAGGTGGTCCGCGGCCGGAGCGTGACGACGACGCTCCGGCTTGTCGAAGGTATCACGAGCCTCGGGCGCCATGACGATTGCATCATACGAATCAAGTCCTCGCAGGTGAGCCGGCGGCACTGCGAGCTGTTCGACTCGGACGGGAAGCTCATCGTCCGCGATCTCGGCAGCTCGAACGGTACGTTCGTCAACGGAAAGCGAGTCATGGGGCAACAGCCTCTGAAGGTCGGCGACGAACTGACGGTCGGGGCCGTGACGCTCCGCGTGGCCACGCTCGGCCAGCCGGTCGCGGCAACCCATACACCGTCCGGCAAGCCCGGCGACACGGCGATCGTGGAAGCGGCCGCCATCGAGGCGGACGACGAGTTCGAGATCGAATTCGACGAGGGCGAACCGGCGACGCCGGCTGCCGCCATCCCTCTCGCCGACGAGCAAGCCGCTCCCGCCGCGCCCGCCAAGAAGCCCGCAGCCGCCGCGTCCCCAGCGCCGAAGCCGGGGCCCGCCAAGGGAGACGATGACGCCGTTGCCCAGTTCCTCCTCGACCTCAATCTCGACGATGAATGAATCATGCCTCTCGCCGCCGAGTCCCCCTGACCGTCACAGGAGATCTGGATCAACGCAGTACGCTCGAATCCGACCTGGCATGAGGCGTTCGTCGAAGCAGCGAACCGACCGGTCGCGACATTGTCTGTCGCTCGGCAATCGAATCGCAGGTGACGCGGATCGAGCGTCCCACCAACTCATCACCGCCAGCTTGCCGGCTCCGCGTCACCTTCAAGGAAAAATTGCCATCTGTTGGCCCTTATGGCCCACGACCGGCCCTCGCTCTCAAAACCTTGGCCACGGAAGCACTTCGGTGTTGATTCAGGGCATCATGTCGATGCTATTTTTGAAGAAATTAACTTTTTTTTGAGTACCTCGTTGATTTTCTGGTTAAAACGCCTTAAATAGCTTTGGTAGCGATCACTCGTATCGATCCGCCCCCATGGTGAGCGCGGAGTCACGATTTCTCTTCTGGACTATCGTCATGGCGCGTCGTAAGACCCTTCCCGAGTCGGTGCGTGCGAAGCTAGCCCTGGCCGAGCGGCTGGCGAGCCTGCGTTCAGAGTTGTTCGGCGAACGAGGTGGTCCCGAGATGGCGCGGCGGCTCGGGATACCTGTCCGCACGTGGTACAACTACGAGGCCGGCGTGACCGTGCCGGCCGAGGTCATCCTCAAGATCATCGAGTTGACTTCGATCGAGCCATCCTGGTTACTGCACGGCCAGGGGGCGAAATTCCGCCAGGGGATGCCCGAGCGTCGCGAGTCGGGGTCGACCCCGGCGGCGACCGTGGGTGCCCTCCTGCGCGAGGCGCTGCACCTGTTGGAGGAGCAGGCCAGCGCGTCGGATCGACATCCCACGTCGGAAGACGCGCTCACCCGGCCGCCCGGCTCTCAGGAAGGCCTGTCCCCCGGAGAGCTCCATTCCGAGATGCACGAGGAGCATCTGGCCGACAGTGGAGGCGAGTCGCGCTCGATCATCGGGCCGACTCGGCCCCGGATGCACGGTCGGAGTGGCGTACTGCGCGACGGGAGGGGCGCTGCATCGACGTTGCCGGCGACGCCATGGCACCCGTGGTGGCGGACAAGGCGTCTGTTGCCTTCTCCGCCTACGAAGAAAACGCCGAGCAGCTCCACAACAAGCTGGTGGTCGTCTGGCATGAGGGGCAGGCGATGGTCCGCTGGTTCCAGAACTGCGGTCGCTACGCCCTGCTGCGCGCCGAGAACCCCCAGACCAATCCTCCCCAGATCCTCATCGATCTCGAGGACCACGATCATCCCGCGCGGTTCCGTCGGGTGCTGTGGATTCATACGCCCCATTGAGCGCAGCGGCCGGGATTCACCAGCTCAGGAAATCGCCCGAACAGGGCAGCACGAGGATCTTGCCGTCGCCGATCCGGCCCGTCCGAGCCTGACCAACGATGGCCTTCAAGGCCGCGGGGGCGGCGGATTCCTCGACGAAAACACAGAGTTCGACCTTCGGGACGAACGAGGTGTTGTACTCGCTCCCGAGATATTGATGCAGGCGGTTCTTCTGGCGACCGTAGCCCATCGCCTCGCGCGACCGTACCGCCGAGGATGCCCACCGATGCCAGGGCATCCAGCACATCCTGGGCTCGGAACGGCTTGACCAGCGCGATGATCTGGACGACTCCGGCGGTCCGGATGACCGGCGAGGCGTCCTCGGCGGTCGGAGCGGCCGGATCGAGGGTGCCCCTCGAATCATCCGCGAGAGTGCTCATTGTCTTGTCGTTCCTCCGAGGGACCGAGACTGCGAGAGCGGGGTCCTTGACAGTTGCCATCTTCCCGTCGACCATGAAAGGAATCCGCATGAAACCGACGATGCGACATCCGGTCCTGGCCGATGAGCCCGCCACACACTCGAGGTGAATGATGAAGTGGGTCCTGGCAATCCTGGTCGGTGCGAGCCTGGCTTGCTCGTTCGGCTGCTTCAACGCATACGACGTCCGTCTCAATTACTCGCTCGAGAACCGCAGGTATCTTAAGAGCCTGGACAAGAATACCGAACCTCCCGACTCCAAGTCGAAGCTGGTGACCGCCCAGATCTATATCCGCGCGCCCAAGGGACTCAAACCCGCCCAGACCTTCGTCATGGGACCGGTCGAGGCGGGCAAGTTTGACGTCTCGGAGAGTTTCATTGATACCTCAAACCAGGCGAGCCTCCATATCCTCGCTCGCAGCAACGCCGCGAAGGCGACGACCAAGAAGGGTGCCAACCCCGCCGAGTCGGCGGCGCGAGGCGATTTCACGACCGATGTGATCGACCTCGTCAAGAGCGCCTACAGCGTCGAGCTCGATGCCGCCCAGCTCAAGCCCGTCCAGGCCGATGCCTACATCGGCAAAAAATTGACTTATAAGAGCGCCACTGTCAACGCGAACGGAAAGGAAGTGAAGGTCTACTTCCGCGGGGCCAAGGGCGATCCGGCCCAGGTGGCCCTGGTGTTCGAAGGGCCGAAGGAGGCCCTCGATGGCCTCAAGGCGCAGGTCAATTACAGCCTCAATTCGCTGGACGTGGGCGCTGCCGCGACCCGACGATACAACAACGGCGATGACCTCTCCGGTGAGGAGTCGGCGCCCGCGGCCGTCTTCTGAGCTGAGAAGGAATCCGTCCTGGGTTCGATCACCGAGGCTTGATGTCCGATTCGAGCCCGGATACCGAGCGCCCATCGGCATCCGGGCATGCCCTGGCCGGACGTGCTGCCCGAGGTTTGCCCACGAGTTCCTGCCGCAGGATCGGAATCCCCGCGGGTGCCTCGATTCCGATTCGAACCTGGTTGCGGTCAACGTTCACGACCGTGAGCCGAATGTCCGGCCCGATCATGATCTGCTGTAGGGGTTTGCGGCT
The DNA here is from genome assembly GCA_963771445.1 of uncultured Planctomycetota bacterium. Lineage (GTDB taxonomy): Bacteria > Planctomycetota > Planctomycetia > Isosphaerales > Isosphaeraceae > JAKAUH01. Next base: position 35,358 of record CAVYTQ010000015.1, read on the forward strand.
CAAGACCAGCATCATTTTCTCCCGCCGGCTGGCATGTGGTGTCGATCAGGTCGTCCGCAGTCCGTATCGGGCGCCTTCCGATGAAAGGCTTCGTACCCTGGCTCGTTCGGACGACACGTTTCGGGTAAGGCTTGCCTCTTTTTTAGATTTTCTTACCCGGGGAAAGCTCGCATGTGTAAGGTCTGTGGCGATGTCGCCACGGGCCCGCCATGCGGCTCGCGTTGCCAGGCGGTCGAGTGGCGACTAACATCGCCGCGGCAGAGTCCCGCGAACTGGCCATTCGAGAATGCGAAGGCGGCAGGCATGGATGCAGGACGCGCAGAAGGGGAGCGGATGGCAGGTCTGGCTGATATGGCCGGGGGCCTTGATCGGGCTGTTCCTGGCCGCAAGGTCGGGCCGCTCGGACCTGATCTATTTCCGAGGCGGCGGCCAGGCGCAGCTCGCCGTCACCGAGGAGGCGGGCAGCCTCATGCTCGACCTGCCGGATGGGCGAATCGGGCTGCGCCCCGAGGACATCCTGAAGCGAGTGCCGGGCTTCAGTCCGGCCGAGGAGTGGGGTGCGCGGCTGCGGGCGGCTCGGGAATCGGGGGTTGCAGCGCGTCACGAAGCGGCCTGGTGGGCCATCGAGAACGGCCTGACGATCGAGGCGTCGCCCGAACTTCGGACGCTGCATACGATCGACCCGGGCCATGCGCCGACGGCCCGGATGGTGGCGGTCCTCGACAGGCTGGAGCGCGCCCTGCGGCGACCCGGAATTTGCCGAGTTCCGTTCTTCGCTGGGCATCGAGACGAAGGTCGCGCGCGGACCGCACATCCTGCTCCTCCACCAGCACAGCGAGGCCGAGGCGCGCCAGCGAGTCGAGCTGCTCGAGCGAGTCGTCACGGGCTTCCACCTGCTCTTCGCGGCGGAGGGGATGGAGCTGCGGACTCCCCGTCGGCGGCTGGTCTCGGTGTGGTTTGCTGAGCAGCAGGATTACCTCGACTTCCTGCACCGACAGGGCGCCGATGCATTCTCGACCACGGGCGGCTATTACCACCCGACCTGGGACGCGGTGGTCGCCTGGGATGCGAGGAGCGGCGAGCATCAGCGGGCCGCACGCGCGGCCGTGGCGTCACGCCGGTCCGCCATGAGCGAGCTGGCGGGCGGAATCGAGCGGATGCCGGCGGGGGGCCGATTGCGACTCAGGCTCAGCGACGAGCCCGCGCGGATGATCGGCCGCTCGGAAGGTCGGGTATTGCTGGACCGGCTGGAGCGCGAGGCGGCTTACCGGACGCTGCTCCTCGATCTGGAATGGCAGTCGCTGGACCTGGGACTCGCCGCCCATGAGATGGTCCATCAACTGTCGGCGGATAGCGGACTGGCGGGTCGGCACGATGCATTCCCCTACTGGCTACACGAGGGACTGGCGGCCCAGTTCGAGCTGGTGCGAGGGGGCCGCTGGGCGGGGATCAGTCGGGCCAACGACCACCGACTACCCGACTGGCGGGCGGCTCGTCCATCGCCGAGGCTTGAGCGACTGGTCAGGGACGTCGGCTTCGGCCATGGTTACCGGCGCAACCTTTATGCCCAGGCATGGGCGCTGGTCGTATTACCTCCGCGCGCGACACCCTGGGAAGTTCGTGACCTTCCTGGACCTGTTGCGTAATCCCGACGAACCGGCCGCCGGGGCTCTCTCGTCGAGTCCGGAGGAGCGTGGCGAGCGAACGGTCGTCGCCTTCCGCCGCGCCATGGGCGTCGAGCTCGATGCACTGGAGCGCGATTGGCTCGCGTTCATGGCCGAGATCCGAACGCCACTCGAGCTCCACGCCCCAAGGCCCGGATCGACCCATCCTCGTCGCCCTGCGACCCGGCCCGCCGTACCTCCGGTCGTACCGTCCGCCCGGTCGGTTCGCCCTCCCTCTTGACGATGCGATTGACAGGATCGCGCGGATCGCTAAGATCGTTCTAGTCATCGCGTCGCGGGGCGTAGCTCAGCTTGGCTAGACGCGCACGGTTCGGGACCGTGAGGTCGCAGGTTCAAATCCTGTCGCCCCGACTAGATGCAACTCCTTCGTCGAACGCGTCTTGAGCGTAACTTCCGGCGGTCGGAAGTGCGGCAATGAGATTCTGCCAGGACGGTACATGTACCGTCCTGGGAATCTCGAAGCCCGCACCATGCCACGAATCCAACGCCCACCCGCCTACCGGCCCCCAAGGCGCACCACTGCGCCGTCGTCACGATTGACGGCAAGAATCATTACCTCGGGCCCCATGGCTCACCGGAGAGCCACCAATAATACGCGCGGCTCATCGCCGGGCGGCGAGCCGGTCTCGGGTATCCGTGGCAGGCTCGATCAGCCGGCCTTGCCGACAACGGGCTGCCCATCAATCACCTCGTCCTCTCCGAATCCCGGCATGGCCGAGCTACTACATCCAAAGCGGCCGGCGCACCAGCGAGCAGGATAACATCCGCCAGGCCCTGCGTTGCATCCGCCAACGCCATGGCACCCACGCGGCAACGGGATTCGGGCCGATGGCTCTCAAGATCCTCCGCCAGGCCATGATCGACGCCGGCCACGCCCGATAGCCGATCAACAAGGACGCCATCCGGACCCGACAGATGTTCGGCTGGGCCGTCGAGGACGAGCTCCCGCCCGTTGCGATCGCTCATGCCCTCCGCGAAGTCGGGGGACTTCGCAGGGGCCGATCGGCGGCCCGCGAGACCGTACCCGTCATGCCCCCGTCTCCGATGAGCATCTGCGGGCGATCCTGCCCCACCTCTCGCCCCAGGCGGCGAACATGGTTCGACTGGCGCATCTCTGCGTCGCCCGGCCCCAGGATGTGACTTCGATCCGCCCGCGCGAGATCGTCGCCGGAGGCGACGTCTGGCTCCACGCACCGCGCCACAAGTCCGAGCACCTCGTCCGCAGCAAGGTGATCATCATCGGGCGCGGGCCCAGGTTGGTGGCCCGGCGTGACGGCGCCATCCCCATCGGCGTGGACCGCGTCAAGCATGGTCGCGGAGATTCTCTCGACTCTCATTTTTCGCGATTTCCACGCGCCACGTCACCGCACGTAACCTAGGCTTCTCACATGGGCATGACCCTGACCCATCCACATGTCGGAAGGCGTGGGACCACGACTGAAGTGATCCCCCATCGCGACGACAGATGATCCGGCAACACCCCCGATCCGATGCGATGGCGAGCCGCGCGGGGTGAATGTTCGCCCCGCGCTCGGAGCGGGCCTCGCTCCGACGAACTCAACGCCCCCGGCGATCGCGACGACCGCAGGCCCTCGACCAGGCTCGGGCCTGCGCGTCGGGAGATTCCACCGCCGGGCCATTGCCGTGGCCACCACACCACTACACCGAGTTGCTGCAACAGGATTACACCCGATGACGACATGCAAGTTCTTCTCCAGGCGCCGGCGGACCTCCTGCCGACGATCGCGAGGCTTGACGGTCGAGGCGCTGGAGCCGAAGGTCCTGCTCTCGGTCGGGCCCCCGCCGACGACGACCCCGGCGTCGGTCTCGTCGCTGGCGGCGATCGGGCAGGTCAACCCCTCGACATCGCCCACGGTCAACGCCCTCGGGTATGCGACGCCGGGCGACGGTGGGGGCGGCACCTTCGTGTGGCGGCCGTCGGATACGGATGCCGCCAACGGCGGGACGATCCTGGCCTCGTCGCTGGCCGGCGTGTCGGGGCGGTGGGTCCGCAGTTTCTCGGGCCCGCTGGACGTCCGCTGGTTCGGCGCCGCGGGGGACGGCGTGACCAACGACACCGCCGCGCTTCAGAGGGCCCTGAACGCCGCCGGGGCGACGCCGGGCGGCGCCACGGTTGAACGCCGCGCCCAATGCGACCTACCTGGTCTCTTTCACCGGCAACAAGACGATCGTCCAGGGCGACGGGCCATTCTATCAGCGGTACTGCCTACAGATCATGAGCAACACCACGCTGGACCTGGAGGGCAGCACACTGCGGCTGGCGAACGGGCAGAATGCCTCGATCCTGATCAATCAGCACCCGTTCTTCGGCGACACGACCGACACGAAAATCACGGTCGAGGACGGGACGTTCGACGGCAATCACCTGAACCAGACCTATCCGGCTTCGGGCAGCACGAGCTGCCTGTTCCTGTCCAACTGCACGGAGGTGACGAACGTGGACCTCACGTTCAACAACGTGCGCGACCTGGCCGTGTACTGGCAGAAGGTGAGCAACTCCTACGCGGACCAGCTCGATTGCTCGTCGTCCGACGGCGACGGCTTCTTCTTCGGCTTCTACAGCCCGACGAGCTCCTACGACGCCCGGGTGTACAACATCCACGTCGGGACGGTCGTCGCCAACAACTGCCTGAACAACACCTACATCGTCGGGTCGTTCATCCGCCAGGGGAACCCGGTGCTGATCAACGCCGTCAACAGCACGTTCGACCTGATGCAGGCCAGCGGGTGTGGCGGAGGATTCAAGGTCTCTGAGGGATCGCTGAACGACACCATCGGCGAGGCCGATTTCGTCGGGACGCCGCAGGCGCAGGCGAATTCGGCCAACGCCACGAATAACAGCGGGTTCAAGATCCAGGGCCTCGGCGTGGGCTCCGACCCGCAAGGCATCGTCGTCAACAAGGTCGTGAGCACCGGCTGCGCCGGCTCGGGCCTGTACATCGAGAATGCGGAGAATTGCACGGTCCAGAGCTACTCGGGGACGCAAGACGGCTGGATCGGCAACCCGGACATCTGGATGGGCACCGGGACGGGGAACACAATCGGGCAGGCAACTTCCGTGGACGCCGCGTCGGAGGGGTTCGTAGCCCGGGCCCTGGCGAACAACTACTTCGTCGGGTCGCTCACGGTCGTCGATCCGTGCCAGGTCTACGCCAACGGCAAGGGATCGACATCCAGGGGATCTCCGGGACGATCCAGACCGCCGCCGTCACGAACAACACGGGCAAGATGAGGTTCGGCCTGGGCGTGTTCAACACCTCGGCCCAGGGTTCCGTCGGTCAACTTACGGTCACCGGCATCGACTCGGCGGCCGTGAGCGACCGGTCGACGAACTTCACGGTGAAAGTGTGTTGAGGCCGACGACGAACTCCGCTCCCGGCCCGCGGCCGGTCCGGCCGCGGGCCCCCAAGATTCGGAGATCGGGGCGTCGCCGAGGGCTTCAAGCACGCAGAGGGATCGCCATCGCTCAAGGAGGGGCTCCAGCGTCGGTTTTCTTCCTGGATAAGTCCACGCGATGGGGAAAGCGCAGGATCGGCGGACGGAGCCGCCTCCTACATGAGGGCGCGGGGATTGGGGCCGCTGTCGTCCGGCGACTCTTCGAGAGGATCGGCGGACGGAGCCGCCTCCTACATGAGGGCGCCGGGATGGGGCCGCTGTAGGAGCCGGCTCCGTCCGGCGATTCTTCGATTCGCTTCCCCCATCGCGTGGATCGACTTAGATCGTCGTGCATGATTCCGGGAGGGCAGGGCACCTGCCGAGCCGGGTCCAGGTCCTGCTCGTCGGGCGGCTCGCCCTCCTGGGATCGTGCGAGGGCATTTGGCGTCTGTCCAGGAACGGTTGTCCTGGGGAGGACGAGCCTCGCGGCGAGCCGGTCTTCCGGGCCCGGGCGGCCACCGGCCCGGCCGAGTCCGGCGGCGGATCGCCCCGAAATCGGCGCCTGGCGGCGACTGGCGGCCGGTTTTTGCCGCTCCAATCGCCCAATTTACGGGTCGTGGCGATTATGCGGCCGGCTAGACCATTAGGATCAGGGAAACAGACCATTAATGACTCGAAAACTGGGATTGTCTCACCCGGCATCTCGTGGAGTTGACAGTCGTTGCGCCCACCGGGCCGGGTCGGCGTGGAGCAACTCCGGCCTGACCGGCGGTTCGCGGTCCAGCGGGTCTCCCCACGCCGCCGCCGGCCCGACCGACAGGTCTCCCAGGCTGGTGCCGGGCCGACTCCCACGTAGTAGTCCGTCCACGGGGAAGTGTCAGGCGGCCGCGGCAGACTGCAGAAACCGGGGTGGCGTCACGCCGGGGAAATGGCTGCCGAGAGCCTGAAGTCGATCTCTGGACGGTCTCGTAGGTCAGGCTCTAGCCTGATGCCGCTCCGATCCGGGCGGGCCGGGCCGTGCAGGCGGAAGCGTGACCGACATCGGCCCGGGCCGACAGCTCTCCCGAGCGGGCCAATTGGGCCGCTTTGAGGCTTTCCGCCTCGCCAAGAGCGGTTTCCGAGACTCACGCCAAACTGCGACTAACCGGCCAAATATGAACCGAAGCACGGAAACCGTCGCCGCGCCGGAAAACTTTAGGAATTTCCAAATATTTTTTCTGCTTCTGGCCAAAGGGCTTGCGTCAAGAAAATGCCGCTCTTCGCCGATAGGTGCATTTCAGTTTCTGCAAACCTGATACATCCTGTATATAGGGGGAGAGAAGAGAGCAGAGGGGGTACAGGGGGTTTTGGGGGCCCTGGAACATGAAATGCATGCACACAATCTCCTCCCGGACCCCGCGAGATCGTCCCGAGCGGATGGATGTGCACGACGCTTACGGAGCGTCTCGATGAGTTTGTGCTGAGTCTGCTTGCGGATCTCGGCGTGCAGGCTGTCCCTCCGGAGGCCGGTCACATCTCGGTGAGGCGACAGCGATTCTTTGGTAGCAGGACCGGTGAGTCCATGCGTTCCGTGTTGGTGGCAAGTCGTGGCCGACTGTCATTCCAAGACGGAGAGGCCCCGCCTTCCACTGCTCTGTCAACTCGCTCGCTGGCGATCTCCGCCGAGTTGAGACAATCCCGATAACTTGCGTATCCTGTTCTAGCAGAGACACTTGTGGCCAATTTGACATTCGTGACAACAGGACAGACCGGGCGTTGAGCGATTTCGGGGAATCTCCGAATTGCCGGGCTCGACCCTGGGAAGTCGGTCAGGCTTTCGAGCCAGACACCGTCGAAACGGCGGTCCGTTTGGCGAGGGCTCGGCTCGAGTCAGGCAGGAAAGCTTGACGGAGAGAACAGCCTCGGTCGTCGGCTCAAGGCAACCGCGTGATCTGTTCGCCGGACTCTGCGTCCGTGACAACAGCGGTCGTCCCGCAGATGAACCAGTCCGAATTCGTCGAGTCCGCCGCGGTAGTCCCCACGCCGCCGGTCAACTGGTCGGCGTGGCTGGCGGTCGTCACGGTGCTGGAATTGAGGACATAGGAGCCATTGAGTCCGCCGCCCGTCGAAAGATCGGAGATCCTCTGGGCGTACGGACGTCGGTCCGATCCCACTCGGCGAGGATGGCATCGAGCGCGGCGATGGTCGAACCATAGGTCGTGGACCCCCCGATCAGCAGGTCGTCGCCTCCGCCGCCCGAGAGGGTCGAGGCACCGGCGCCGCCGATGAGCAGGTCGCGGCCTCCCCCGCCGGTCAGGCTGTCGTTGCCGCCTCCCCCGACGAGGATGTCACTCCCCGAGCCCCCGACCAGCGTGTCGTTGCCCGGGCCGCTGAGGAGGACGTCGCCGCCCGTGCCGGCCGTCAGCGACGTGGTCCCGGAGAAGCCCGACGCGTCGAGCGTGTGGGCGGAGTCCGTGTTCGTCAACTTCGCCGCGCCGATGCCGGAGAGCGTCATCGAGATTCCGTCGCCCGTCGCGATCGAGGCATCCTTGAGCGTCATATTGGCGCCCTTCGCCGCGATGAGCGTGTCGGATACGCCGCCGCCGGCGATCGATCCGGAGCCGGTCCAGCCGCTGACCGTGAACGTATTGGCGATCGGGCCGCCGATCAGGGCGGCGGTGCGCACGCTCGAGAGCGAGACCGATAGGCCGTCGGAGGCGGCGAGCGAGCCGTCGGTCAGCGTGAAGTTCGCGTCCTTCGTCGCCGCGACCGTGTCCGAGCCGCCACCGCCCTTGATGCTTCCCTGGCCGGTCCAGCCGGAGACGTCGAACGTGTTGTTGCTCGCCCCGCCGGTCAGCGCCGCCGAGGAGATGCCGGAGAACCGACAGGCTCATGCCGTCGCCCGCGACGATGGAGGCGTTGGCCAGGGTGACGTTGGCGTCCTTGGTGGAGACGATCGAGTCGGTCCCGCCGCCGCCGGAGACCGAGCCGGTGCCGCTCCAGCCGCTGACGCTGAAGGTGTTGTTGCTCGGCCCGCCCGTGAGGTTGGCCGAGGCGACCGCCGAGAGGGTCAGGCCCATGCCGTCGGTGGTGGACAGCCCGCCGTAGAAGAGGGAGAAGTTGGCGTCCTTCGTCGCGGCGATCGTGTCGGTCCCGCCGCCGCCGGCGATCGAGCCGGAGCCGGTCCAGCCGCTGACCGTGAACGTGTTGTTGCCGGCGCCGCCGGTGAGGTTCGCGGCCCCGATGCCCGAGAGGGACATGCTCAGCCCGTCTCCGGCCGCGAGCGACGTGTTGCCAAGCACGAAGTTGGCGTTCTTGGCGGCGACGACCGTGTCGGATCCGCCGCCGCCGACGATCGAGCCCGAGCCGGTCCAGCCGCTGACCGTGAACGCGTTGGCGTCGGGCCGCCGGTCAGGTTGGCGGCGATGATGCCGGAGAGCGTCAGGCTCATGCCGTCGGTCGTCGCCAGCGAGGCGTTGGCGAGCGTGAAGCCCGCATCCTTCGTCGCCGCGATCGTGTCGGTCCCGCCACCGCCGACGACCGAGCCCTTGCCCGTCCAGCCGGAGACGTCGAACGTGTTGTTGCTCGGCCCGCCGGTCAGACCCGCCGAGGCGATGCCGGAGAGCGACATGCTCATCCCGTCGCTCGCCACGATCGAGGCGTTGGCCAGGGTGACGTTGGCGTCCTTGGTGGAGACGATCGAGTCGGTCCCCCCGCCGCCGGAGATCGAGCCGGTGCCGCTCCAGCCGCTGACGCTGAACGTGTTGTTGCTCGGCCCGCCGGCGAGGCTCGCCGAGGCGACCGCCGAGAGGGTCAGGCTCATGCCGTCGGTGGTGGAGAGGCCGCCGTAGAAGAGCGAGAAGTTGGCGTCCTTGGTCGCGGCGATCGTGTCGGTGCCGCCGCCGCCGACGATCGAGCCCTTGCCGGTCCAGCCGGAGACGTCGAAGGAGTTGTTGCCGGCGCGCCGGTGAGGTTCGCGGTCCCGATGCCCGAGAGGGTCAGGCTCATCCCGTCACTGGTGGTGATCGCCGTGTTCGCCAGGACGACGTTGGCGTTCTTCGTGACGACGATCGAGTCGGCCCCGCCGCCGCCGGCGATCGAGCCGGAGCCGGTCCAGCCGCTGACGGTGAAGGCGTTGGCGCTCGGCCCGCCGGTCAGACCCGCCGAGGAGATACCGGAGAGCGTCAGGCTCATGCCGTCGGTGGTCGTCAGGGCCCCGTTGGTGAGCGTGAAGCCCGCGTCCTTGGTCGCGACGACCGTGTCGGAGCCGCCGCCGCCGTTGACGTTCCCCTTGCCCGTCCAGCCGGAGACGGTGAACGTGTTGTTGCTCGGGCCGCCGGTCAGGCCCGCCGAGGCGATGCCGGAGAGCGCCAGGCTCATCCCGTCGCCCGCCACGATCGAGGCGTTGGCCAGTGCGACGTTGGCGTCCTTGGTGGAGACGATCGAGTCGGTCCCGCCGCCGCCGGAGATCGAGCCGGTGCCGCTCCAGCCGCTGACGCTGAAGGTGTTGTTGCTCGGCCCGCCCGTGAGGTTGGCCGAGGCGATCGCCGAGAGGGTCAGGCCCATGCCGTCGGTGGTGGACAGCCCGCCGTAGAAGAGGGAGAAGTTGGCGTCCTTGGTCGCGGCGATCGTGTCGGCACCGCCCCCGCCGACGATCGAGCCGGAGCCGGTCCAGCCGCCGACAGTGAACGTGTTATTGCTCGCCCCGCCGGTCAGCCCCGCCGAGGCGATGCCGGAGAGGGACAGGCTCATCCCGTCGCTCGTCGAGAGCGAGGCATTGGCGAGCGTGAAGGAGGCGTCCTTGGTCGCGGCGACCGTGTCCGAACCACCGCCGCCGGCGATCGATCCGGAGCCGGTCCAGCCGCCGACGGTGAACGTGTTGTTGCTCGGCCCGCCGGCGAGGTTGGCGGCGGCGACGGCGGAGAGCGTCAGGCTCATGCCGTCGGTCGTCGTCAGGGCCCCGTTGGTGAGCGTGAAGCCCGCGTCCTTGGTCGCGACGATCGTATCCGATCCGCCACCGCCATTGACGCTGCCCTTGCCGGTCCAGCCGCTGACCGTGAAGGTGTTGCTGCTCGCCCCGCCGGTCAGACCCGCCGAGGCGATGCCGGAGAGCGTCATGCTCAGGCCGTCGCTCGCCGCGATCGAGGAGTTGGTCAGGGTGACGTTGGCGTCCTTGGTAGAGACGATCGAGTCGACCCCGCCGCCGGAGATCGAGCCGGTGCCGCTCCAGCCGCTGACGCTGAACGTGTTGTTGCTCGGGCCGCCGGCGAGGGCCGCCGAGGCGATCGCCGACAGCGAGACGCTCATGCCGTCGGTGGTGGAGAGCCCGCCGTAGAACAGCGAGAAGTTGGCGTCCTTGGTCGCGGCGATCGTGTCGACCCCGCCGCCGCCGACGATCGCGCCCTTGCCGGTCCAGCCGGAGACGTCGAAGGTATTGTTGCTCGCGCCGCCGGTCAGGGTCGCCGAGGAGACGCCCGAGAGCGTCATGGCCAGGCCGTCGCTGGCGGCGATCGACGTGTTCGACAGGACGAAGCTCGCGTCCTTGGTGACGGCCAGCGAGTCCGAGCCCCCGCCGCCGGCGATCGAGCCGGAGCCACACCAGCCGCTGATGGTGAACGCGTTATTGCGGGGACGGACACGACGCCGACGAAGTCCAGTGGATTCGGGGGCGTATGTTCGGAAACTACTTTGTCCTCGTGCCATTCGACTTGAACTGATTTGGTGCCGCATTGTATTATCGTAACAGGTGTTCGGATCAGTTGAGATGGAGAAAACGGGAGCAACAAGCGATGTCAGAAATCAACAGGCACGGATTGAGTCGTAAGATACCAGCTGACGTAAAACGCCAAGTACGACAGGAATGCGGCTTTGGTTGCGTGATTTGCGGAAAGATTCCATATGAGTACGAACATTTTGATCCCGAATTCAACGACGCAACTTCTCACGAGGTAGAAAGGATTGCCCTCCTGTGTCCTGATGACCATACTGAGCGCACCGCGGGCCGCCTTGCGCAATCGACGGTGGCTAAATACCGCAAGAACCCGAGTGCTATCCAGACCGGTACGGCGTGGTACAAGCGACCGAAATTCTTCGGGGAAACAGTCCAATTTCAGGTCGGAGGTACCGTTTTTTCTGGAACGCGTTGTCGGCTTGATCTGGCAGGACACACTCTCTTTGGAATTTCCGCACCCGCTGACGCTGGACTCCCTTGGACGTTCGATGGCGACCTTCATGCTAACGAGGGGAAGTCTATCCTGAAGTTTCATGAAGACGAACTTCAGCTCTCGATCGATTCCTGGGATGTCAGGCTCGAAGGCAAATCATTGGAAATTAGACGGGGTCATGGTGACATTGTCGCCCGCGTCGAATTTGATGCGAATGGCAAGACGATTCGGCTCTCTCGCCTCCTTCTGGAATACCGGTCCGGTCTAACGGTTGAAGTTGACAACCACTCGATTGAGATTCGAAACTTGCACCACACGGGCTACGAAAACACCATGGACAGGTTCCGTCTGGAGGCTTCTAAGGTCCACGGTGTTCCGAACGCGATCTCGCCATCGGGAGTACCATTCTCAATCCGGGGCGGCAGACGCACGAGAGTTGGATCGATCGTCGAAAGAGACATACTAACGGTCGGAGCCAATGGGGTTGCAGATCTGAGTGCGGTTATGAATTTGCAAGATTTTCTCTCGCCCGACCAATTGGCTTGATCTTTTGTTCATTTGGCGACCAGAAAAAGGGATAGAGCGAAGTAGGTGCCTGCCGACCCACTGAAACCGAACCCGGAAAGTGGTCAGAAACGAATGGTACGAGGTTAAGGGATTGGTCCAGAGGTCCTGGGGCGCTTTGTTCGGTCGCTTTCGGGTCGGATCCGCAGGACATCTGCTCGTAACCGCGTGCCATTAGGATCTGCGTCCATCTGTGTCATCTGCGGACAATCCTCCCCAATCCATTGGCCGATCGTGCTCGGTCGAATGCCCCATGGGACGCCGCCGCCGAAACGGAGGTGGTCCGAAGATGACGCAGATGGAAGAGACCGCGCCGACTGCGGTGGATTCCTCCCGATCTTTCGTTTGGCAACTGCCGAGGAACGAGCGGAACCCCGCCAAGGAGCTTTGCGTGTCTTGTTCCAATGGACGGCCTTGCGGCCATCTGGACACTCGTAACGCTGGAACAGACGGGATTTTGAGCGGGCAACCGCACCCGCCGCGGTCGCCGGGGCGCGTCCGGCTCCGCTCGGTTTCCTGGGAGATTGAAGGCGGCGGGCCCGGATGATAGACTGAGGTCTCGGTCGCTCTCCATGTCGCGAGAGCCTTCGCCATGTTTCACCTTCACCGCGGATGACAGCGGTCGCGGCCATTTGCTCGCAATCCTCGCCCCTCTCGGCATGAGCCTCGGACCTCTGCCAAGGGGATGAGTCCAGCGGACATCCGTGAACCGAAAAATCCCCGGTTTCGAGCCAGGACCATGACAATAACCCGCGTTCAACTCGGCGCATCGCGCCTCGAGAAACTACCTCCAGATGTCATGCCGTCATTCCTCGACAAGTCGTGGATGCACCTGGGCGACGAGCACGATCCCAACCCGTATACCCTCAAGAAGCTCCGTGCCTATCCGTTGCCTGTCCTCGCTAGAGCCGCGCTGAAGAAGGTCTTCCGGCGGCGAACCACCGGTGGACCCCCGGCCTCGGCCGATCTCTACACGAGCACGAACTTCCGCCCCTGGGTCTACCGCAAGGGCGAGGGGCTTCCATTCGAGGACGGCACGGTCAAATATGTATTTAGTGAGCATTTCTTTATGGCTCTTTTTATGGATGAGGCTATGGACCTTCTCCGCGAATGCGGCAGGGTGCTGGCGCCGGGCGGGGTGATCCGCACCGTGGTGAGCGACGCGGACCTGAGGACGTACGAGCCGCCCGAGGTCGTCGGGTACCCGAGGAAGAGCCTCCCGTTCACGGACTACCGGAAGAGCCGGACACGCTACTCGGTCTACATGCTGGAGGAGATGCTCCGTCTCGTCGGCCTGCGCCCGATACCCGTCCGCTACTGCGACCTGAAAGGCAACTACATCCGCAAAGTCCCCGCCGATCTGCGTGGGGAGTACACTGGCTGCGCCGACCCGGATATCGTGATGGACTTCAGCCACGTCAGCCGGCCGGACTCCTTGATCGTTGATGGCCTGAAGGTAGTATAAGCCAAGGCGACGTGCCGTGGGTCAGACTCACCCTTGAGGTGCCGCGAGGGCCGTTGCCGGACCAGAATCCCGTCGTCGCGCGAAGTAACCCGGCGGCGGCGGGTCCCGGCCGAACTCGCCGCGGGCCGCTCCTCAAGGTGCGAACCTTCAGAGGACCTATCATTAATGAACGCGGAACACGGTGACGATGCAAGCCTACGGCAGGAGCTGTGAACGCCGAGCCAAGACGACCAAGGTCGCGGGCGGCGACGCCTCGTCGTCACAGGGATCGTCATTATCCTCTTATTGGTGGCGATCGAGCTTGTCGCGCGGACGGTCCTGGGCCTGGGGCAACCCCCGCTGATGATGGAGGACCCGGACACCGAATACCGGCTCCTCCCGTCGAAAACCTACCGACGCTTCGGGTATCGCTACCACGTCAACGCCTACTCGATGAGGAGTGAGGACTTCCCGGCAAAGAAGGCGGACCCCGACGAGCTGCGAGTGATGATCCTGGGTGATAGCGTGATCAACGGGGGAGCCCAGGTGCCCCAGGCCGAGCTGGCCACCGAAATCCTCCGTCGCGACCTAAGTCGGGATCTAGGCCGGGTCGTCACCGTGGGTAACGTGGCGGCCGGAAGTTGGGGGCCTCCAAACCTACTGGCCTACGTCCGTAAGTTCGGCCTCTTCCAGGCCGATGTGGTTGTGATCGTGCTCTCGAGCCACGATGTCGATGACATCCCAACCGGCCAGAAGGTCGTGGGTATCGAGCCTGAGTTTCCCGGGCAAACGCCCTGGCTGGCCACGGAGGAGTTGATCGGCCGTTATATCCTCCGCGCGATCCGAAGGAAGGGTGGTGCCTCGCCGTGCGCCGAGAAGCCGGACCCGGCCGCTTCGGCGCAGGCGCTCGAGGCCTTGGCACTCCTGATCCGCGAGTCCCGGAACTCGGGTGCGCAAGTGCTCATCGCCCAGCATCTCGAGCGAGGCGAGGCACCGGGACGGGAGCGCGAAGGCCATGAAGCGATCGCCCGCGTGGCGACCGCGGAGCACGTGCCCGTGATCCAGCTCGGGCCGGCATTCGCCCGCGCTATCTCCGAAGGGCGCAACCCTTATCGTGACGAGATCCATCCGACGCAGGCAGGCCAGGCCCTTCTTGCTTCCGCGCTCTAGGGTGCCGATTGAGGCCGTGCTTAGGGACGCCCCGGGTGCAGCTCGGTCGGGACCAAGGCCGCAGAGCGAGGACAGGCAGCGAAACGAAGCGGCGGTCGCGCACTGAAGGGATGAGATCCTGCCCCGGATCATCCGGCGCGCTGCGCGGCGGGAGGCCCGACTCGTCTTTGTCTTGCGAGTCCGGCTTTCGAGTTGACCCGGTCATCCGGCTCAGTAGGTTTGAAGTGGGTGTACCCGACTTGCGGGACGCTCACGATTTCGAGCTCCAGGCGTGCCGATTCCGTCGGATCAGCCGGCCGTCTTGAGTAAACTCAACCGTCCCTATTAACGGCAGGTCGGCACCTCAACATTGCGGGTCACGTGTCCATAGAAAAACAACGCCGAATACATCCACCAGGCACAAAGAGTGGAGGAGCGATCCCTAAAGCTCTCGTGCCTCGACCAGGGCTTGTACAAAAATACGGCCAACTTCTTCCTCAATGCCTATGAGAACATACGCGGAGGGCCGCTGGAAATCGGATCGAGGGTCCTCGATTTCGGCTGCGGGTCCGGCGCCACCGTCGAGGAATTGGCCGGGCGGGGATATGCCGCGTCAGGCGTTGACATCCTCGAATACTGGGGGCGCGACGCGGAGATGCTGGGCCACGTGCCGCCGCCGCTCCACCCGGAGATGTCAGACCGCCTGCACAAGATCGACCCGGGGGACAATCGCCTGCCGTTCCCTGATGAATCATTTGATATGATCATTTCGGACCAGGTCTTGGAGCATGTGTTCGACTACGTGCCGGTCTTTCGCGAGCAGGGCCGCGTGCTCAAGGCCGGCGGCCTCGCGCTCGATCGATTCCCGCCGGGCACACTGTTGCGAGAGCCCCACACCAAATTGCCCCTGGCGCCGCTGTCTCATTCACGCGTCTATCTGGCCTTGTGGGCGATGGCGGGGCGGCGAAATGACAGGCAGGCCAATATGACCTGGCGAGAGACGCTGGTCGCCAACTCGGCCCTTATGGGCACCACGAATTATCGGTCTCGAGCCTACATCGTTGACGCGGCCCAAAGTGCCGGCGTGCGCGCCTGCTTCCGCGACTACTACCACTTGGACAGCCGCAGCGCCGGTCGCCACTATCGAATACTTGCCAAGGCTGGCCTTGGCGGCGTGGTCGCGTTGGCACTTCGCCCGCTCACCAACCGCCTCCTGGTGATCGAGAAGTCTCCCTGAGGCGGAGCCTCGTTAGTCCTTCCCCCTGTGATCCCTCCCGAGCGTCGTCGAATGGCCGGCGCCTTCAATCGAGATTTTTCGAGCCCTGTCCGGACGGCACGAGCCTGCAACTGGCCCGATCATCGCGGCTGAGGGGCGGAGTTCTCTTGCCCGGGAGCCTTCTTTTATTCTCCCTCGTTCGAGCACGCCTGGAATATCCATCGCCGTTGACGGCCGGTCCTTCTACTCGAAGAGGTAACGGTGAATTGGGAGGGCGTACCCATGGCAGTCCAGACTCGCCTACCTTCTCGGATCATTCCCAAGTAGTAGACGAGAACCTGGACGGGCTTCGTCACCATGAAGAACACGAGGGTCTGGGCGAACCAGGGTCCTCATCGAATCGGCGACGTATCCCGAACTTGTAATTGGCTTCAGCCAAATCGGCCCGTCGAACTCCCTGATCGTTGACGGCCTGAAGATGACTTGAGCCGAGGCGGAATGACGTGGTCAGGCCCCCGTCAAGGCGGGGCGGGGTCGGCGGGTCGTCGGAGCAGGGCCCTGCCTACGCGCAAAGCAACCCGGCGCCGATCCGCGAGAGGTCTCTCGAACTCCGGGGGTGGCGCCAGGAGCCGGAAGATGTACGTCAGGACCCGGGAAAGGATGACGAACATGCCGACCTGGGTCACAAGCATCCCCGTGGAGTCGGCCAGGTACATTCGGCAGGAGTTGACCAGCGAGGCGATGGTCACCGGGATGATCAAGTCGCCCGGGAGGCCCATGAACGTCGCCCGGTACCGATTGTCCAGGAACACGAGCAAGCAGCCTGTGAGAATGCTGATACCGATGAGGCCAACGAGGCCGAAATTCATGTAGCCCTCTCCGTAGAATCCGGACGGGAGGAATCCCAGGAACGGACGCGAGGTCAGCCGCTCCAGCGTATAAGCATCCGGGCGGTACTCCGTGAGGAAGTCGCTTTTCCAGGGAACCATCACGCCGGGGATGAAATACAGTGGGACCATGGCATAGGAACGGCCCATGAGCATCCTGTCGCCCCGGTCGATTCGCTCGATCACCATGGCGAAGGTGTGGAGCATCACCATCGAGTTGCCGACCGATAGCTCGGAGCCCTGGAATTCCCCGAGCGCGTCCGAGACACCGACTCCCCCCGAGTTGCCGAAGCTCGCCTTGCCGATGTGGCGGAGCAACCGGAACGTCCAGATGAAGGCCATCGCCAGCAGCCCGCAGATGATCAGCCGCTTCCAGGAGATTGCGTTGTGCTTGCGGATCATCAGCAGGCCGATCGGGATCATGGCCAGCAGCGGACCGGTCGTCGTGCCGGAAACCGCGAAGATTCCCAGCGATGCCACGAAGGCGAGAGCCGCCATCGCATAATGGTACCGGCCGAAAGTAAGGCCCCTCTTGTGGCAATAGTAGACGGCGTAAGGATACACGACCGCTACGTTGCTCAGGAGCATCAGCACGCCCCGGAAAGGCGTCTCGGTCGGCTCCCTGTCCCAGGTCCGCGCCCACGTCTCCTCGATCCCGCCCCAGAAGACGATCCGCAGCATGAAGCTGCCGATGCCCAGGATCGAGAGGAACAGCGTGCCCCACAAGACCCCCGCGACCTGGAAGCCGTCGGGGGGGGCGGCAGCTTCCTCAGGCGGGCGCCGTCGAGCCGCTCGCGGGCGGACACGCCGACCAGGGTGATCCCCACGATGATCGCGTCGCAGACCAGGCACAGGAGCTGCGCCTTGATGATCGCCTTAAGATTGTTATCATAAAAATACGTACTCACATCAGAAAATGGAGCTATTATTATATTCATAGTCATCAATGTGGCGCATATAATGACTATGACGGGTCGGTCTTTCTTGATGCCGAAGGCGATCGCCCAGAGCATCAGGAGGCCGTGGACGGCCGACAGCAGGAGATACGACCGGTTCAGGAACATCCGGCTGGCCTCGGGCGGGAGGGTTGGGGGGACGACTCGCGGCGACCGACCGATCTATTCTGACCCGACGCGCGGCGGCGGGCAAGCCCAGCCGACGAGGGGGAAGCGGCCCGCTCCATGCGGAAGGGTCGCGGAAATCGGCGTCCGGGCGGGTCGGTTGATCCGGCGTGGGCCGGCGATGCCGTCCCCGTCGCCGACGATCCCAGACGGCATTGCGGCCGGTCGATCTCCGCCGGGCGGGGCCCCGAACGGACCGCCGCCGAGGGCCGATTCATCCGGGCGCGGACGTCCACCGTTCGCGGTTCGCCTCGTAGGTTTCCCGGAGGATCCTGGGGACGTCGTAGGCCTGCTTCCAGCCGGGATAGTGCTCCTCGAACCGGGCGTTCGAACCGATCCACCAGATATGGTCGCCGGTGCGGTTCTTCTCCGCGTAGGTCCAGGTCAGTTCCCGGCCGGCGATCTCCTGCGACATCGCGATCGCCTCGAGGACGGAGCAGTTGCTGAACCGGCCGCCGCCGATGTTGTAGACCTCGGCCGACCGCGGGGCCGCGGAAGAACGCGTCGAAGGCGTGGATCAGGTCGAGGCAGTGGATCGCGTCGCGGACCTGCTTGCCCTTGTAGCCGAAGATGGTGTAAGGCGTGCCGGTCATCGTGCACCGCATCACGTAGGCCAGGAAGCCGTGCAGCTGCGTCGCCGAGTGTTGCGGGCCGGTGAGCGTGCCGCCCCGGAAGCAGGCCGTCTTCATCCCGAAGTACCGCCCATACTCCTGCACCAGCACGTCGGCGGCGACCTTCGAGGCGCCGAAGAGGCTATGCAGAGTATGATCGATCGACATGTCCTCGCGAATGCCCTCATTGTAGGGGTGGGCGGGATCGATCTCGCAGCGCGTCTCCAGCTCGACGCAGCGGCAGGCGGTTGGGCGTGTCTCCGTAGACCTTGTTGGTCGAGGTGAAGATGAACACGGCCTCGGGGCAGTGCTCGCGCGCCGCCTCCAGCAGGTTGAGCGTGCCGACGGCGTTGATGTCGAAGTCGGTGAACGGCTCGCGGGCCGCCCAGTCGTGCGACGGCTGGGCCGCGGTGTGGACGACCAGGGAGACGTCCTTGCCGTAGCGGCCCAGCAACGCGTCCAGCCCGCCGCGGTCGCGGATGTCCACGGAGTGGTGGTCGTAGCGGGTGCCTAGGGCGGCCTTCGTCTGCGAGACGGTCCAGGCCGTCGAGGCCTCCTCGCCGAAGAAAACCCGCCGCATATCGTTGTCGACGCCGACGATGTCCATGCCGGCGGCCCCGAAGTGGCGGGCCGCCTCCGAGCCGATCAATCCGGCCGATCCGGTGATGACGCATACGCTCATGTTGTTTCTCGCAGGTCGAAAGTCGTCCGGTTGCGTGTCGATCGGATGGGTCGGGCGGTGCCGACGGATGCCTGGCCACCGGGCGGCCGGCCGGGTAGGCCGGGCAGGGGGACCCGCCCGCCCGTGAGGGCCCCGGGCATGCCGCCCCGGAGGGGCGATACCCGGGCGTGCGGTTCCGGAACCGGGTCGAGGACTGCAGCGGGTTGATGACCGGGGACCGGAAGGGGGAGCAGGCCATCCGACGGTCGGACTCGGTCATGTATCCCCTTCCCGATCCCGGTCGCCGCCTAGGAGACCGGTTGGCCGGCCGGGGCCGCGGCGGCGAGATTCGCGGGGGCGAACGACGGGCTGCGCACCATGTCGCCGAGCGTCTTCTCGATGGAGTCGAGGCAAACCTCGCGATCGTAGTATAGGGCGCGATTCGCCGCGTTCCGCTGCCAGGCGAAGAACTCTTCGGGCTGCGACGCGATCGAGGCGACCAGGTCGCCCGCCTCGTCCATCCGCGACCACGGCAACCAGGGGCCGATCTGCTGCTCTCGAACCTCGCGGCCGAGGGGACTTTCGGGGTCGGAGACCACCAGCATGGCGTTGCCGGACGCCATGCCCGGCGCCATCTTGCTGGGGAAGAACGAGGCCCCGCTCCCGGCCTTCTCGGTGATCACGAACAGGTCGGTCTCGTGGAGGACCCGGACGAAGCCCGCCTCGTCGAGGATCGGCGCGAAGTGGAACCGCGAGTCGCCGGACGACTCGACCCACGAGCGGACCTGGGGCGCCAGGCCGCCGTCGCCATGGATCCGGAACTCGAACGGGGCAGGGCTCTTCGCCAGGGCCTGGCAGAATTCCAGCAAGCCCTGCTTGGTGCCGATGTTGCCGGCGTAGAGCAGCCGGATCGGCTTGGCGGGGGCCCGGCCGACCTTCGAAGGCAGGCGGCGGATCTCCTCGGCGATCGAGAGGTGGAGCCAGTTCGGCATGAACAGGATGGGCTGATCGCCCTTGCGGATCATCCCCAGCCGGTCCATCATCACGGGCGAGATCGAGCTCCAGCAATCCGCGCGGTTGAAGAGGAACTTCTGGACCCAGGCCAGCAGCTTGGGGAGCGGACCGCCCTTGGTGATCCCCCCGGCCGACGCCGCGTCGGCCGGCAGGTCCTGGACGTTCAGCCAGAGGGGATGCCTGTGGAACAGCTTGTGGATCGACGCGAAGGCCACGCCGCCGATGTGCGGGCAGAACGACATCACCGCGTCGAACCGCCCCCGGAACAGCGATCGCGAGAGCGACAGGGCCAGCGAGGCGTCGAGCATCATCCGCTGGATGGCCGACTTCGGATTCCGCGGGATGAAGAGGCCATACCGCTCGACCTTCACGCCGTCCTCGACGCTCCGGTGGACGTTGAGGCCATTGCGGCCGCTCTTGTCGACCCACTCGGGGTAGAACGGCTGGGGGCAACGGACCGTGACGTCATAGCCGCGCGCCGCGAGGCCCTGGCACATGTCCGTGTAGATGGCACCGCCCCCGCAGAGGTCGGGGGCATACTTGTCGGGCAGGACGAGGAGGCGCATCGGCTTGTGGGAAGAATCGCGGCGGATCATCGGCGGACTCCTTTGCAACGATTGGTAAAGCGGGCCGAGAACTGTGGGTGCGGAAGGACAGCGTCAGGGTCGGGGATCGGGGCAGGGCGGGCCTCGCTCGGTGTCGAGCGGGGCATCAGCACGCGCCGCGACCGGTGATGACGGTCCGGAATGTCTTCACGATGATCTTGAGGTCGAGGGCGAGCGACCAGCGGCTCACATAGTCGAGGTCGAGCTTGAGCATGTCCAGGGATGTAGTGTCGCTGCGGCCGCTGACCTGCCAGAGGCCGGTCAAGCCCTGGGGCCGGCTCAGGCGGAGGCGATACCCGGCCGGATCGAGCTGCTCCAGGAGCTCGGAGTCGCGAAGCTGGAGCGGGCGGGGCCCGACGAGGCTCATGTGGCCCATGAGGATGTTGAAGAGCTGGGGCAGCTCGTCCAGGCTCGACCTGCGGAGGAATCGGCCGATGCAGGTGATCCTCGGATCGTCCTTGATCTTGAACAGGACGCCGCCCTCGGCCTCGTTGAGATGCGCCAGCTCCTTCATCCGCGCCTCCGCGTCCGCGACCATCGTGCGGAACTTCAAGCACCAGAAGATGCGGCCGTGCTGCCCGCGCCGCTTCTGGCAGAAGACGATGGCACCCCTCGAATCGAGACGCACCAGCGCCGCCACGATCAGCAGCACCGGGAACAGGCAGATGAGCGCCAACGAGGCCGCCACGACGTCGAGGGTCCTCTTGATCGATCGCGCAACGGCGTCCGAGACGGCGGACGTTAACCGGTCCAGCTCGGCACTCGGCATCCCGAATTCGTACGTGGCTCCCGCCGGGTGATGAACGCCGGTCGGTGCGGTGCTCAGGCTCTGATCCATGTCAGCTCCTCGGTAGTCGCCTGCTTCGGCTGCGGATGTTTTCGGATATAGCTAAGGGCCGTTCTTCGAGGCCCTACGATTGGGGAACCGACGAGCAGGGCATCCGCGCCCGACCCGCCCGAGGGACCGAAGGGATGCTGAGAGTTCGCCGAGCCGAGAACTCCTCGGGGAGGGGGAGTTCGGTGACAGTTCGTTGTCACCCTTTTCAGGCCCAGCGGGGCTTGGAGAGACCGGGCTGATCACACAAACGAGAAACCCGCCTTATCGCTACAACCTTGGCCTCAAGGCCCGAACGCAGCAAGCCGTCCCAAATCCTGGAGCTCGCCGACCACTCGCGCGGCCGGCATCCTGGGCGGATATGCCCTTCCACGAACATGACCCGACCGGTCAAGATCTCATCCTCAAGCGCAGCTCGATGCCGGGAATTTCGGGCGTCCACCCGATCTCCCGGCCCTGAGAGGTCCGCTTCAACAGGAGCCGCGCCTCGAGATGGTCCCCGTACTTCGCCGGGACCGTTTGGGAGCAAGGCCCGCCAGGAGCCCGCTCATCGATTCGTCAAATCGAAGCTTCATCGCCTTCAGCCTTTGCTGTTCCGTCCGATGACTCTCCTCGACTCGGAGTACCGATCTTTGCACCACGCCGCGTCGCCGCGCGTGGGTCCACAGTAAGAGGATTGCGATGACCCATCAGGGGATGAAGTCTAGAATTTGCGGCAACCAATTGCAAGAGAACACCCATCGCAAAATCGAGATTTTTCTCGGTGCCGACGTAAAGCCATGGAAGCCAAGGGATATCACCTGGATTACTTAACGTTGATATAAATTATTTGTTCTGTTAAAGTAAATTTGTCGCCACAATCTCGGGCTTCTTGTTCCTTTTTACCCCCAAAACGGTCACATCGCGACCGCGACCTCCGGTGCCGCGGCCGGCGCTGCGACCGAGGACTCGGCTTTCGAGCACCAGGCTTTTATTGCTCAGATGATGCTATTTTTGCGAAGACAGCCATGATGCTGAAGCTCGCACCCCCGGCCTGGGTCTTCCTGCCCGGTGGTCTCGGGGTACAACCGTGGCTTTCCTCCCCGCCCGCGTCGGGGGTTGCCATGGACGCCTCTCCTGAGCGGACTCACCAGGACCCTCGCGGCGGACGTCCCCGGCAGCAGCCATGGGAAGGAGCCGTGCCTCGGCATTGTTGATAAACCGCAACATTGATTGCGACCGGGTGCATCGTTCGGTACACATGGTTGGTCGGATTCGGCCCTGGACCGGGTGCACGCCGTGTTGGAGGGATAGGCCATTCGTAAGATGGCCGGTCTTCAGCATGACGGCGAGAAGGTCGCAAGACGCTGCCGCGGTGCGGCGGGTCGAGGGCGCGATCCGGCACCGGGCGGAGCGGCCGGGCTGGCAGGTGTTGGCGAGCCGCTCACCGGCGGAGCGACTTTCGCTGGTGCGGTCCCTGCGGACCCACCGCGGGGGGCTGTCTAAAGCGGCTGTTACCCGGTGTTCGGGGACGAGCCGCCGGGGATCGATCGGCCGTCCGATGTGCGACGGTATGAGCAGATCGTGGGCCTGGCCCATCGGATGACGTTGGGGCTGCGGGTGCCGGTGCTGTTCGAGGTGCCGGTGAGCCGCGGCCCGGAGCAGGGCGACGAGAAACGGCCCGGATCGGGTCCCGGCCGGGCGAAGCGGGTAACGGCCCAACGGCGAATCGCGTGCTCGAGGCGATCACGCGGGCCCGGATCATGCCGACAACGTCGAGGGCGCCGGTGACGTTCGCTGGCCCCCGACGCCCTTGCCGAAATCGGTGAAGCGGGTGCTGGGTTGCCGGGGATGTGCGCAGCACCATGCATTAGATTACTATCGAGTATGGCTTACAATACCATGGGCGATGCGAGAGGGCCGCGAGCAATGGGGTCCCTTCGGATTTCGGGGGCGGAATCTTGTATTCCTGGCGTCGTCCCGATACATTTAGAACTCCTCCCCGGTTCCCAAGATTCGACGGTCGAATCGGAGGCGTCGGCCTCCACTTGTTCGTACGACTGCGTTTGATCCTCTTGGTGAATTTGCTTACGTGGATAATGGCAGCCTCGGGCACCCCTCTCTACCGGGGGTTGGCGAAATGAGGCCAGGGCGTCCAGCATCGTTGGGCGATCCGCCGTATGCCACGAGTCCCTCCGGGACGACAGGCTAAGCAACGAGCAATGTAGTATCAGAGACGCCCATTCCGGATCCTGGTGCCGACCTGGACCTCGATCCGCCCGATGCCCTCGGTTCTCCGGCGGCGCCTTCGTCCGCGGGCACGAGGTCATCCCCTCCGTGAGACTGCTCGATCCCTTCGACTTGCAACACTCGATGCCTTCGAGTCAACTTCAGAGGATGCCGACCATGCGACGGAGACTGGTTCTGGCCTTGCTCTCAGCACTGCCGCTCTTGCCCTTGCTCCAGTTCGGGACGCGGGCCGGCGACGGTCCGAAGGCGGACGCGCCCGCGGTCGCCGGTGACACGATCGTCGTGCCCCGGTGTACCACCGAGTATGGGAAGGTGAGCACGATCGGGGCGAATATCTACGGCAACATCCGCGAGATCCGGGTGGAGCTCGGTGAGGCGGTCCAGGCCGGCCAGGTGCTCGGTCGGCTGCGGGACCAGGACGTCGAGAAGGATCGCACGGTGGCCCAGGCCGAGGCCGAGAACGCCAACAGTATCGAGATCGCCGAGGCCATGTACGGCCAGGCCCAGATCCAGAAGCAGATGAACGCGGCCCTCCGCAAGCGGGGGATGCTCGTCTCCGACCTCGACGCGAGGAAGCAGGTCCTGGAGACCGAGTCGGCCCGGGCGGGCGTGGAGCTAGCCAAGTTCAATCGGCGGCTCGCCGGGCTGAAGCGCGACCAGGCGGATGCCCTGGTCCATCTCCGCGAATTCATCTGCTCGCACGACGGGATCGTGGTGGATATCTACAAGAGGGCCGGGGAATCGATCCTCGTCAATGACCCGATCCTGCGCGTCGCCTACACGCGGATGTTCCGGGTCAACGGGTCGCTGGACATCAGCGAGGCCTGGCGAGCGAGGGCCGGCCAGCCGGTACGGATCTATCCGGAGATCGAGGGCGTCCACCTTCCGATCGAGTCGGAAGTCTTTCACGGCGAGGTCATCTTCGTTGACCGGGAGGTTGACCAGAAGTCCCAGACCTGCCGTGTGATCGCCGAGGTCAAGAATCGCGACGACCTGCTGCGGTCGGGCCTCCAGGTTCGGATGGAAATCATCGCCAAGCCGGGCGCGGACAAGGCCGGCAGCGAGCCGACCGCCCGCAATCCCGAGAGCGGATACCGCGGGACCATCGAGGCTCCGGCCCAGCACGGCGGCCGTCCCGCCCGGAAGGCTGACGCCAGGGGGACCGGCGACCCGTCTGCGCAGACCGTGGTGAAATGAGCGGGCCGCCGGGAAACGTCCCGCGTACCCGATCGAGCCGGGAGCGGATGGACCCGTCGGTGAACACGACGGGTCGCCCCCGGGTGATGTCGCCTCGCGGGCCCGAGGGCCGCCACGCTGGCGGCCCTTTCCATTGCGTCCCGGTCGGACATCGAAGGGATCGCGCCGAGACCCGGCTTCGAGGCCGTCCAACCCCGGGCTGCCTCACGAGTCCCGGGCGGCCCCGGGGCCCGACGCCCCGGCCGCGATCATCCCGGTGGTGCTCCGGCCCTCGACGAGCGGGACGAGGACGACGCGGCCTCCCGACTCCTTGACGAAGTCGGCCCCGACGACCTGCGACTCCGCGTAATCGCCCCCCTTGACGAGGACGTCGGGGCGGACGGCCTCGATCAGCCGCATCGGGGTCTCGTCGTCGAAGAGCGTCACCGCGTCGACGCTGGCCAGCGCGGCGATGACCTGCGCCCGGTCGCCCTCCGTGACCACGGGGCGGCTCGGGCCCTTCAGGGCCCGGACCGAGCGGTCGGAGTTGAGGCCGACGACCAGGCGGTCGCCCTCGCGGCGCGCCTGGGCCAGCAGGGTGACGTGCCCGACGTGCAGCAGGTCGTAGCAGCCGTTGGTGAAGACGACCCGCTCGCCGGCCGCGCGCCAGCCGGCGATCCGACGGGCCAGCTCGTCGGCGTCGCAGACCTTATTGAGTTGCTCGGCGAGCCCCTGGAACCTCATCGCCTCGAGCAGGGCGGGGGCCGTGATGGGCGTTGTGCCGACCTTGCCGACGACGACGCCGGCGGACAGGTTGGCCAGGGAGATGGCGTCATCGAGGTCGAGGCCGCCCACCATCCCGGCGGCGAGCGTGGCGATCACAGAGTCGCCGGCCCCCGACACGTCGAAGACCTCGCGGGCGACGGCCGGGAAGTCGCGGTGGCCACGGCCATCGAACAGGCGGATGCCCCGCTCGCCCAGGGTCACCACGAGGAAGTCGAGCGCCAGGTCGGCCATGCGCGGCGGCCGGCGTGGTGCATCGCCTCGTCGTCGTGGGGTTCGAGGCCGGCGGCGAGCTCCATCTCGTGGCGGTTGGGCGTCAGGGCCGTGGCGCCGGCGTACTTGCGGAAGTCGCGGCCCTTGGGGTCGACCAGCACGGGAAGCCCGCGGCGGCGGGCCTCGCCGATGACCTCGCGGCAGACCCGATCGCCCAGGACGCCCTTGGCGTAATCCGAGAGGATCACGGCGCGGATGGGGCCGGCGAGCCTCGGCAGGACGACCCCGAGCAGCCGGTCGATCTCGGCCTCCGGGACGGGGCCGCGGGCCTCCTCGTCGAGTCGGAGCATCTGTTGGTGGCCGCCGACGACCCGCGTCTTGGTGATCGTCGGCCGGCTGTGCCAGGCGACGACCGCCGCGGTATCGGCCCCGGCCCCCTCGAGCCGCTCGAGGAGCCGGCGCCCGCCTCGTCGTCGCCGACGAAGCCGGCGGCGTCGATCCCCAGGCCCAGTCCGGCGAGGTTGAGCAGCACGTTGCCGGCGCCGCCGGCCCGCTCGTTGCGATGATCGAGGCGGACGACCGGCACCGGGGCCTCGGGCGAGATCCGGCCGACTTCCCCCTGGAGATAGATGTCGAGCATCAGGTCCCCGACGACGAGGACCCGGCCGCCGCCGAAGCAATCCTCGACCGCGCGACGGACCGCCTCAGGCGAGCGGAACATGATCATTCCCCTGTCTTACGGCCTCGGCCTCCGCCCAGTCGCAGAGGATGTGGCCGATGAGGATATGGGCCTCCTGGACCCTCGCCGTGGCCGCGGCGGGGACCGCGAGGCAGAGGTCGCATGCGTGCCGGAGCTGGCCGCCGTCGCCGCCGGCCAGGCCGATGGTGTACGCGCCGAGGTCCCTGGCCCGTCGGATGGCGGCGAGGACGTTGGGGCTATTGCCCGAGGTCGTCAGGCCGACCACCACGTCGCCCGGCTGGCAGAGCCTCGACCTGACGCTCGAAGACCCGCTCGTAGCCGTAGTCGTTGCCGATCGCCGTGAGCACCGAGGTATCGGTGGTCAGGGCGATCGACGGGAGCCCCCGCCGCTCGCGGGTGTACCGGCCCACGAGCTCGGCGGCCAGGTGCTGGCTGTCGGCGGCGCTGCCGCCATTTCCCATCCAGAGGACCTTGCGGCCGGACGCGAGGCAGGCGGCAATCCGCCTGGCCCCTTCCTCGATGGCCGGGGCCAGCCGCTCGGCCGCGTCGATGGCGGCCCGGTGCTGGGCGAACGTCGCTGCGATGTCGATCAAGGGAGGTTCTCCGGGCTTGTCCACTGGTGCGAGAGGCAAGCGGCCTGTTCCGGGGTAAGCCAGCCGGGCTCACGACAGCCGGCCCGCAGCCCCGGGCGCGGCCTGCGCGGCGAGGCGGGCGATCTGGTCCTCGACGGCCTGCAGCACCTCCTCGACCGAGATCGAGAGGATGCACCGCTTGCCCTGGGCCACGCAAGTGTAGAGTCCGCAGCCGTAGCAATCGGTCTGGTGATACAGGACGCGATGATCCCGCCCTCGTGGGTACCATTGGCCCGGGCGATTCTGTGCCGAGAAGATGGCCACGCAGGGCGTGCCGACGGCCGCCGCCAGGTGCATCGGGCCGCTGTCGTGGCCGACGAACAGGGTTGAGCGTTCGAGGACCGCGGCGCTGATCCGGGGCTCGAGCCGGCCGCAGAGGTTGAGCTTCGGGCCGGACCAGCCGGCCAGGATTCGATCGGTCAGGCCCGATTCCTCGGCCACGCCGAGCGCGGCGATCGCGAACTCGGGGTGCCGCCTCGACAGCTCGCGGATCAGCGAGGCCCAGTTCGGCTCGGTCCAATCCTTCGCGTCGGCCTTGGTCCCCATGCTCACGGCAATGATCGGCCGCCCATCGAGCCCGGCGAGGATCTCCGCTGCCCGGCGGCTTTCCTCGGCGGACAGCCGAAGATCCCACCATCGGTCGTCCTCGAGGTCGGGACGGCCCAGCCGCTCGAGATTCCCCACCAGGCGGTGGCTCTCGGGTAGGTAGAGATTCGAGTCGGGGAGCTGCCAGGTCGAGATCCGCGACCGTTGATAGGGGACCCGACCTGCCGGTGGATCCCGCACGCGTGGAAGAAGAGCGAGTCGCGGAGCGAATGCAACCGCCCGCCCCGCGGCTTGGTCATGTAGACGAGGAGGTCGAACCGCTTGGCACGGATCCGGTTCCGCAGCCGGAGCAGGGCCGCCGGGTCGCGGAGGGAGACCGGATAATCCATATACTCGTCCACCAGGCCCGTGCCCCCGAGGATCGTCTCCGCGGGCGCAGCCTTGGCGTTGAGCGGGATGTTGGTCAGCAGCATGACCCGCGCGCGGCAGGACCTCGCGCACGAGATGGAAGCACGGAAGTGCCACCAAGGTATCGCCCAGGCTGCCGAGGCGATAGATCAACACATTCTGGATCTTGCGAAGATTCACTGAGTCGTCGCGGGTTGGAGGAGGGAGGGGAATCCACGGGGAACGTCCCCGGACGGATCGAGCGGTCGTGATCGGGGCGTCGAGGCCCGGAGGCGGGGACTCGGCGGCATCGTCGGGGTCGGGCAAACCAGGCCAATGGGCGTTAGCGCTGGCATATGAGTCTCTGGATACTGAACGAATGCCGCGGCGATTCGAGGCGGCGACATCCCGCGGAGCGGGCGATGTCCATCTCGCTCTCCCTCCTTTCGGGTCGCCGATCGGGAGGATACAGGTCCCGGCTTCGCCGCTCAGGACCCTCGATGGAGGATGCCATTCTAGCCTAGTACGTCGGGCGGCTGAAACCCCGAACTTTCCGGGAGCCTTCGCATCGGCCTCGGCGGCTCGGACGGCCGACAGTCGGTGATCGGTCAGCGGGCCGTCCGCGGGGATCTCTCCGAAGGAACCGGTCGCATCGACGACGAAGCAGACCGAGCCTACCGGATCAGACGCCCAGGGCGGACGTTTCCCTGCGGCCCAATTTCTTCCGCGGATCGACGCCCGGATCAGGGATCTGGTGATGCTCCCACATCCACCGAACGGTCTCCTTCACGCCCTGCTCGAGCGTGTAGGGGGTGGGGCCGACGATCCGTTCGACTTCCGACATGTCATAGACCAGCGGGGTGATCAGATTGTTGAGCCGGAAACTCGTCAACGGTGGGTTCGCGTAGCCCAACCGCTTGGCAATGTCGCCCGCCGTCGCCATGGCCTTCAGCACTCCATAGGGCACGCTCCTGATGGGCCTTGATCCGGCCTCCCGCTGGATCAACTGGCCCCATTCCAGGATGTCCAGCGGCTTGTAATCGGCGACGAAGTACGGCTTGCCGACGGCCTCCGAGCAGGACTCGTCGGCGAACCTGGCGATCTCGTGCACGACGTTCCCGACATAGCCGTACGTCTTCGGGAGCCTCATGCGACCCGGATGCATGTACTGGTTTCTGGCCACACTCAGGAAGAATTGCTTGTAAGGGATGTCGAACCACGGCCCCCAGATCGACGTGGGGCGGACGATGACCCAGGGGATGGACCCCACAGGCTGGGCCCGGACGATCTCCTCGGTGCGGACCTTGCTCTGCCCGTAGGAGGTGTGGGGCGAGTAGTCGTACGGGTGCCTGGGGGTCACCCCGTGGTTGAAGACGAATCGCGTGGAGGCGTAGATCACGCGCCGGACGGAACCGGGCGTGTTGATCGCGCCAATGACATTCTGAACCCCCGTGGTATTGGCTGCGTAATCGTCGAGCGTCTTGCCTTCCAGGTCCGTCCTGGCGGCCATGTGGAGCACGAGCGAGGGCCGGAACCGGCCGAAGGCCTCATTGAGCGCCCGAGCATCGAGGATATCGACCTCCTGCCAGAGATCCTGGTGAGCCCGGTTCCGGGGCGGTCGATGATCGATGTTCAGGACATCCCAGCCGGATTGCCGGTAGTGCTCGACCAGATTGGTGCCGATGAAACCCGAACCGCCCGTGATGAGGACTTTCTGATTCATGGGTCGTCCTGGATGCTTGCATGGAAGCCACGCCGGGAGCCTCTGAGGCTGTCCGTCCGGTGCGAACGAGGCGATAGGTCGAGGAATGGGGCTCGCGTCGTCGCGATAATCGTCCGCAATCCTCGACCTTGTCACACCAACCTCACCTCAGGGCCGCCAAAACCCGTTCGTTGGCGGTGGGCCGCCCTTCGCGATCATCGGAGGGGATTCTCCTGACCGCCCGCACGCCGATCACTACGTACAATAACTATAGTCTCACCCAGTGCCATCGGCGAGCCCTCGCGGATGGAATCATGGGACCGTGGCAGCGGCGGATCCGTCGGACATGACTCTGGGATGACCGGATGCCGCCGTTCGGCGCCAGATCGTGCCCCTCGACCGAGTGAGCGATCTTCGGCCGGGGTCATCGATGTTACGACCCAGCTATCCTGCCCCGCCTTGATCGCTGGTCTCGGCGCCGGATGCCTACGCGGGTCGAAGACTAGTCTCCCGACCCCGAGTGATCGGCTCCCGACTCGCGCCATCGATCGCGCAGAAAGACGGCCGGATTTCCACCGTAAACCCCACCCCCCGGAAGGGATCGATGAACGACGCTCCCGGGTGTGACGATGGCGTTGTTCCCGACCTCGACCCCCATTTGCACGATGCAACGCGTGGTGAGCCAGACGCCGTCACCGATCCGGACCGGCTCGGTCAGCAAGTCCATCGTGCGAGCGTAGTCGTGCGAGCCGGTGGTGATGAAAGTCTCCTGCGAGACGACCGTGTCATCGCCGATGACGACCTGGTCCTGGTTATGAATCCACACCCGCTCGCCGATCCAACAGCGCTCGCCGATCGTCAGGTTCCAGGGGAATTTGACGTGGATATTCCGGATGATCGTGCCCCGGCCGACCCGAGCCCCGAATAGACGGAGTACGCCGACTCGGAGGACGGACGAGACTTGCAGCGGGTTGTCGACCAGGAATGCCTCGACGCACATCCACAGGAACTCGACGGCCTTCGACCGCGTCCGCCGGAATTTTCCGGGGCCGGCGCGAGACAAATCGATCGGGGGCCGAGAGGCACCGGTAACCTCGTTTTCCATGATGCCACACGAGGGTATTTTGTCGATCGAAGGTTTTCTCATGACGAGCCCCGGAAGGGCATAATTCGATAGGGTGAGACGCAAGATCCATCAAGCCGGAAGGGCCAGACGGGGACCCCGCTCGCAACGTCAGGGACGAGAGCGGTCAGTCTGCGGTCATAGCGGCGGGATCGGCGGAATGATCCGGGAAGGCAGGCAAGCCTGGACTGCCATGGGTACGCCCTCTCAACTCACCATTACTTCATCGAGTAGAAGGACCGGCCGGCAACGGCTATGGACATTCCAGGCGTGCTCGAGGGAGTGAGCATAACTTAGACAGGGCTCCCGGGCAAGCGAATTCCGCGGATCATCCGCGATGACTGAGCAAGTTTCAGGAGTTAGCCGGGCCGAAGCCGCGGCGGACGGGCTGCGGAGGCCGCCTGTTCCGGCCGGACCGGATGGCCAGGACCCTCCGCATCAGCTACGATAACGCTCTCGCGCGACGGGGCGAAGCAGACGACGCCATGGAGCAATGGAAGGAGAGCTCGGGGGCTAACGAGAACACGCTGGTTGCCGACGCGGTCGGGATGAGTCAGATGGCCGCGACCTGGTACCTTGCCGCGCACGTGGCCAAGCAGCCCGACTCGCCGTCGAATATTTATCGCCCCAAGAAGTTGATGGCCCTGGCCCCGGCCTCTTCGGAGGATCGTTTCTCGGGTTGATGGCGGCCTCGATTACGTCGAACTCTCTTATGACACCAGATAATGCTGATGGCTCCGACACCCTCGAAGCCGGCCCGCCCCCGGCCGCCGGCCGGGCCCGCCGGTGGGCTGCGACCCTCGTGCGCCACCGGCTCGTCTCCGATGGGCTCTGGCTGACCGGCGGTCAGGCATTGACGGCGCTGGCGCTGCTCATCGGAGTCCGCCTCCTGACCGAGGCGGTCCCGCCGGACGTCTTCGGGACCGTGAGCCTGCTGATCGGCGTCCTGACGCTCGGCCGGAACCTGTTCTGCTTCCCGTTTTATCAGGCCGCGTTGCGCTACTATCCCCAGGCCGCCAGGCAGGGGCAGGTCGTGCAATTGCGCCACGTCCTCTTCGGCTACCTGATCCGATCGTCGCTCCTCCTGGCCGCCCTGATCGTCGTGCTCGGGCTACCGTACTGCGCCTGGAGGTCAACCTCGCCCTGGCTGGTCCCCCTGCTGATCGGCCTGCTGATGGTCAACATCTTCCGCACGATGGAGACGGACCTCCTCAACGCGGCCCGGCGACAACGGTCCTATTCGCTCCTCAAGGCAGGCGAGGCCTGGGTGCGGCCGATCGTTGCCGTCCTGGCCGTCCGCCTTCTCGGGGGCGACCCGCTCGTCGTGCTGCTGGGCTACCTCGCGGCCAGTGGAGCGTTCCTCGCCGGGATCTATCTCTCGGGCATGAAACGGGTCGGGATCGCGACCGACGCCGGCGTCAACGCGGGATCGCCGTTCGTGGCGGGGGGTGGCGTCGGCCTTCGCGACCTCATCTGGCGCTTCAGCCTGCCGCTCGTCCCGCTGGCGATCCTCGAATGGATCTCCAACCTGGGTGATCGCTACGTCATCGGGGGCCTGCTCGGGCTGGAAGCCGCCGGGATCTACGTGGCGGCCTATGGGCTGGTCAACCAGCCCTTCCTCCTGAGTCAGCAAGTCGTCGAGTCGCTCCTGCGGCCGATTTACTTCGAGGCAGTTGCCGCCGGGGACCGCGAAGATGCGAGCGGCCTTCCGGGCCTGGCTCGGGGTCACGGCCTTCGTCTGCGTGGCCGGGGTCGTCGCCATCACGCTACTCAGGGGGCCGATCGCCGCGACGCTGCTGGCGAGTCGGTATCGGGAGGCCGCCCGCTACCTCCCTTTCATCGCCGCCGGCAATGCGATGTTCGCGTTGAGCATCGTGTTCGAAAAGGTCGCGCACGCGACGAGCCGGACGGGCCTGGTCCTGGCCGGCCGCGTCATCGGCGCCGCGACGAGCCTCGCAGTGGGCATCCCGCTCATCTTCCTCTATCACACCGACGGGGCGGCGATGGCGGTTCCGATCTACTACGGAGTGCAACTCGCCTTCACCGGCATCACGGCCAGGATGCTCCTCGGCGAGCTGAAATGATCAGGCGGAGATCACGCCGGGCACCGGCTCGGCCCTCGCGAGGCCGGTCGTCGCTTCGAGTTTGGCGCCAAGCCCGGTCCACCATGTGACTGGATTGGATCGCGCTCCGCCGATTCTGGGCGGGACCAGGACCACGGGCAGAACAACCGTTTGCTCGCGGACCAGCACCCATAATACGAAGCCGACTCAATGCGAAGAGCCGGGGTCAGTCGGCTGACTGGGCGCATTTCTGGAGCGTTTTCCTACCTTTCAGATCGGAGATGCCTTCAGGGAGTGGACGAGGACGGCTAAATGGATATCCTATGATCATCGGAACCTTTCGATCGGGTCATGTCGTGCATGTCGAATCCGATGAAGCACGCTGTCTCAGCGGCCGACTCTCTCCGAGCGTGAGAGAGCGTGACCTAGGATATATTTGCCGTCTCCATGATCGAGACGGTTGTCAATCGTGCGATTTTAGACCTGGGCCGACATCTTTATACTTAGCTTCGTCATCTTCCGAATCGGATTCATGGAGTCGAAGTGCATTGCACGCGACTCTCGTGCGAACACATGAGCAATTTACGCCTGTCGTCTGCCCGGCGGACGTGTTCGACCCGAGCCCGGCCGGTCATGAGCCGATGTCGATCGGCACCTCGTCACGCGACGCGCACCCGACGTGTATTGTCTACGATGGTGAGGTCTTCGAGTTCGATGAGCTAAGGCGCGACATGGAGCGGCGGGGTCGGCAGCGCGCCTCGCGAGCGGCCACCGAGGTCATCCTCCCGGCAGGCTGCGCCTGCGGCGAGGGAAACACCGCGATCCCCGGCCCTCTTCCCTCGCCATCCGATCCGGCCGACCCATCTCGCGACCGAGGGTTGCCGGATGACGACTCTCCGAGAGGTGAGGCCGATGACCGCGATTGTTGACTTTAACACACAGAGGTCTGCTGTTGATCCCAAGCCTCCCCGTCGGGATTCAGCCCGACTGGACTTGCCGACGCCGGTGGATCGCCTTACGATCAAAACAAATCCATGTTACCTCGATTGTGACTCATCGCTGGAGCTACCATGAAAGGGTCGTGGACGAATCCGCCCGGTCGTGCGGGAAAGGGTCGATCGTTTTGAGAATTCTTCGCATCATCGGCACGATGGACCCCCTGCTGGGCGGACCCCAGGAGGGAGTCCGACAGATGTGCCGAGCCCTCATGAGGTTGGGTCACCACAACGAAGTGGCCTGCCTCGACCTGCCTGATAGCCCCTGGTGCGTGACCGACCCCTATCCGATCCGCGGATTAGGGACGTCACGCGGCCGATACCGCTACACCCCCCGATTGGTGCCCTGGATTCGCGAGAACGTCGGGCGGTTCGATTGTGCGATCGTTCATGGGGCCTGGCAGTATCAGACCCTCGGCACGTGGCGGGCCCTGCGAGACGGCCGCCTCCCTTACTTCTTCTATCCGCACGGTGGCATCGAGTCCTGGTCGTTCGCCTACCCCTTGAAGTTCCTGAAGAAGAAGTTCTACTGGCGGCTGGCGGAGCATCGCGTCCTCCGCGACGCGCGGGCCGTGCTGTTCACGACGCAAGATGAATCGGTCATGGCGCGTCAGGCCTTCCAGCCCTTCGTGTGCAATTCCGCCCTGGTCAACTACGGGACGGCAGGCCCGGTCGGCGATCCCGCGGCGCAGCGGCGCGCCTTCCTCGAGCGCTTCCCTCAGCTCGACGGCCGCCCGTTCCTCTTGTTCCTGGGCCGGCTCCACCCCCAGAAGGGCTGCGACCTGCTGATCGAGGCGTTCGCCCGCGAGGCTGGCCCGGAGCTCCAACTGGTCATGGCCGGCCCCGACCATCAGGGGCTCGAGGCCGAGCTGACTCGCCAGGCGGAGCGCCTCGGCATCGCCGACCGGGTCATCTGGGCGGGGATGGTCGGCGGCGAGGCCAAGTGGGGCGCCCTCCGCCTCGCCGAGGCGTCCTGCCTCCCCTCCCATTTCGAGAATTTCGGCATCGCGGTTGTCGAGGCGTTGGCCTGCGGCACGCCGGTGCTCATCTCGAACAAGGTCAGCATTTGGCGAGAGATCGAGGCCGACGGCGCGGGCCTCGTCGGCGACGTTTCGGTCGAGGGAGTCGCCGGGTGCTTGCGGCGCTGGCGGTCGCTGTCGGCGGCCGATCGGGAGGCGATGCGGGTGCGGGCGCGGGCCTGCTTCGAGGGCCGATACCACGTCGATCGGGCCGCCCAAAGCCTCCTCGAAACACTCCGGACTTACGGTGTCGAAGGGTGACACGATGGCCGCGAAGATCATCAGGAAAGGCCTGAGGCACCTGGCACTGAGCGTGGCCGGCCGGCTGCCATCTCGCCCGCCCCGCGACGTCGTGAGGATCCTGTGCGGGCACCGGATGGAGCCGGCCGACGCCGGCTCCTTCCGCGCGACGTTGCGGATGCTCCGGAATCACTTCGAGTTCGTCAGCGTCCGGCGCGCCGTCGAGCTCGCTCGCGACGCCCGCCGGCCGGCCGGCCGTTACCTCGCCTTTACCTTCGACGACGGGTTCCGCGACAACCATGACCTGATCGCCCCCATCCTCGACGAGTTCGGGGCGCGGGCCTGTTTCTTCGTCGCGACCAACTTCATCGAGTGCGACGAGGCCTATCGGATTCGCTTCCTGCGGGATCGCGTGCACCGGCCCGCCTCGATCCGGCCGATGACCTGGGGGATGCTCCGCGATCTCGCCGCGGCCGGCTTTGAGGTCGGTGCCCACACGGCCGATCATCTCAATCTGTCCGCGACCGACCCCGACGAGGCGGTCCGCCAGGTCCTCACGTCGAAACAGGCCGTCGAGGCGCGGCTCGGCCGGGCCTGCGAGTTCTTCGCCTGGCCCTACGGCCAGGCCAGCGACCTGCCGCCCGCGCTCCTCCCCTTGCTCAGCCGCGAATTCCTCGCCGTCTTCTCGGCGATCCGCAGCCGGCGGGGATGCTCCTTCGACGGGGCGGCGCTGGACCGCGACCACTTCGAGCCATCCTGGCCGCCGGCCCATGTCCGGTTCTTCACCCTGCGGGGCCGGGAGCCGGCGGCGGCATCGAGCTGATCGTCGTCGACGTCCGTCGGGGGCCGCCGGCCCGCGGCGGCTCAGGCCCGGACGATCTCGGCGGCGGGGGCGACGAGGCCGCGGGTGGCCCCGCGGGTGTCGACGATCAGCCGGGCGTGCTCGGCGATCCACGCCCAGTCGTACGCCGAGTGGTCCGTCACCACCACCGTGCAGTCGCGCGCCGCCAGGTACTCGGCCGTCAGCTCGCGGCTGGTCATCCGCAGGCCCGGGTGTCGCCGCGTCGGCGGCAGCTCGGGGATGTGCGGGTCGTTGTACTCGACCTCCGCCCCCCGCTCCCGCAGCAGCTCCATCAGCTCGAACCCCGGCGACTCCCGCGGGTCGTCCACGTCCGGCTTGTACGCCATGCCCAGCAGCAGCACCCTGCTGCCGTTGACCGCCTTGCGACGCGCGTTGAGCGCCTCGGCGACCCGCTCGATGACGTACTCCGGCATCGCCGTGTTGATCTCGCCGGCCAGCTCGATGAACCGTGTCGATTGGCCGTGCTTCCGCGCCACCCAGGTCAGGTAGAACGGGTCGATCGGGATACAGTGGCCGCCGAGCCCCGGCCCGGGGTAGAACGCCTGGAAGCCGAAGGGCTTCGTCTGCGCCGCCGCGATGACCTCCCAGACGTCGATGCCCATCCGCTGGTAGATCATCTTCAGCTCGTTGACCAGCGCGATGTTGACGGCGCGGTAGGTGTTCTCGAGGATCTTGCAGGCCTCGGCAACCTCGGCGGAGGAGACCGGCACGACGCGGACGACGACGCGGCCGTAGAGCGCCGCGGCCAGCTCGAGGCTGGGCCCGTCCAGACCGCCGACGACCTTGGGGATCGTCGGAGCCGAATACTTGGTGTTGCCCGGGTCCTCGCGCTCGGGGCTGTAGGCCAGGAAGAAGTCCGAGCCGGCGCGGAGGCCGGAGGTCTCGAGGATCGGTTGGACGACGTCGCGGGTCGTCCCGGGGTAGGTGGTGCTCTCCAGGATCACCAACTGTCCCCGCCGCAGCCGGGCGGCGATGGCGCGGGCGCTGTCGGCGACGAAGGTCAGGTCGGGCTCGCGTGCGTCGGTCAGCGGGGTGGGGACGCAGATGATGATCACGTCGGGCTCGCCGAGGCGGCCGAAGTCGGCGGTGGCCTCGAAGCCGGCGTCGGCCATGGCGGCGACGACGGCCGATGGGATGTGCTTGATGTAGCTCTCGCCGCGGGCGAGCCGCTGGACCTTCAGCGGGTCGACGTCGAAGCCGAGGACGCGCACCCCGCGGTCGCAGAAGGTCCGGGCCAGCGGCAGGCCGACGTAGCCCAGGCCGATGATCCCGACTCGCGACGCCCCCGACTCGATCCGCTCGAGCAACGCCCGGTGTAACTCGCCCCGACCCGGGCCGCCATGGCCCCCCTCGCCGGCCGGGGACACATCTCGCTGTGGATGCTCAGACATCCGCCACTGCTCCTCGGACTAGCCCCGGGCCCAATGCCTTGATGACGATACGCCTCGATCAAGGTAGGCACAATGGACCCTTGTACCTGGAATGAGCCGTCCCATTAGAAATATAACATGGTAATTTATAACAATGTGCAAAACATTTTCTTGACGGGTCGGATGCCGCGACGCACCCGGGGCGAGCCACGGCGGTTCGAATCTGTCCCGGATGGGCGCCGGGCCTTTCGGGTCCCCGCCAACCTTCCGGAGCAGCGACGACCGCCTGGGCGGTGCCGTCGACCGAAGAGCCTCGTGCGACGCTCGAATACCCATCGATCATTCAGGCCGGGTCGAGAGGAAGGTACTGGCCAGCCGACCCCCGACATTGGGAATCTGGGAGGCCGACCTGGTCGAATCACGCGTGGCCATCGACGCCAACGCGATACTGGTGAAGCTGAGCGCCAATACCGTTGAATCAGGAGCGGGCGTACACCAATCCGGGGCCTGAAACTTGACGCAAGTCCTGATTTCGATGGTCGGCGAGCGCCATGCATGCCGCCCATTCAGCGGTATTGAGCTTGGCCCTCGGTTGTTCCTCCCCATCGGCGCTGAGGGAGACCAATAACTCTCCTGTCGGTACTGGTAGTACGACACGGCTCACTGGACTCAACCGCGGCGCAGGACCGTTCGAGTCGCCTCGCAGGGCTAACACACATCATGGCTCTCAATGAGAATTTAGAGGTTACGGCAGGTCCGTGTCAAACCAGGTGCCCTTTTTTCAACATTGGAGCTCGCATCTTGTGACGGCATTGCGCTTTCCGATGAGACGAAGGTTCCCCCCACGCACCTCGAGGAATCCCGGGACAAAGCGATACAGGGCCCCCCTGCGTGCAGGATCTCTGAGGGAGGAGAGCCCAAGTCTAGCGGCGGCTCACGGGGGCTGCCAGCCTGGCGCGGCCGATGATTGGAGATCCTCGAGGATGCCGCCGGCCGTTGCGCCTGCCCCCCACGCCCCCTACTGAGAGTTCAGGTCGAATACGTCGCCGACGGTCGTCAACTCTCCCCGGCAAGCCCTGCCTTCGATCGGCCGATGGGAGATGAACTTCTGCCGGATACCGTCCCTCATGAACACGGCCGCCACTTCGCCGGAGATCGTTGGTCCGAAGGTCCTGGAGGAGAGTTCCTCGGCGAAGAAGGTCAGGCCGGGAACATCGAAGGGAGGAGCCGAGCCGCTGGGATAGACTCGGCCCCCTTTCCCAGCCTTGGCCCCGGGCGGCCTCGGTACGTAAAGGAGCCAGGCGTTCAGCCCCGCGGGGAAACTTCGGCGGCCGAGGACCGCCCCGCCTACGGAGACCTCGACGGTGGCGGGCGACTTCAAGGACACCACCATCCCGACGTAATCGGTCGGCTGGGTCCACGCCCAGGACAGGCTTTCCATCCTCGGGATTCCGGCGGGGAGGGCCGTATCCCGGCATCGTTGTGGATGGTGGAAAAGGAAGAGAGATTCCTGGTCAACCGACGGGCCGGCCCCCTTTCGGAGCCATCGCGCGAGGAGGGCGTTGAGCCGTTCATAAGCCTCGCCATGATTGGATTCGGCGCAGACCGCGGAGTCCTCCGACAGGTCATTGAAGGTGTCTACGAATACGACCGACGATCTCGAGCCGCAGGGCGCCCATCCAGCCGG
Organism: uncultured Planctomycetota bacterium; assembly: GCA_963771445.1. Lineage (GTDB taxonomy): Bacteria > Planctomycetota > Planctomycetia > Isosphaerales > Isosphaeraceae > JAKAUH01. Next base: position 74,416 of record CAVYTQ010000015.1, read on the forward strand.
CGAGGAAGCCTGTCATGCCGAGCTTCTCCCGGACGTTCGGGGGAGTCGGCGCGAGGCCCGGCCGCGACTGGGCGAACGCCGGCATGACGGATCGGATCAGGGGCTTGCGGTGAGCTCTCGCGAATTCCTCGGCGGCCGACATGTTCTTGACCATCAGCGCATAGTCGAAGTTCGGCCAGAAGGTCAGGGCATCGGCCCCGCGGACCCAATCGGCGGGAACGGTCTCCGGATCGGAAGGATTTGGCAAATAAAGGACGAGATAGACGCTCGCCCGCCCGCCCAGCTCGTCGAAGAGAATCCGCGAGCCCTGCTCGTAGGAGATGGCTTCTTTGGGGTTCCCCGTGACTCGCAAGAGGACCAGGCGCTTGCCCTCGAGGGTCGTCCATGTGTTCCTCCCGCCGACAGAGGTCCAGCGGCGGAGAATGCCAAGGCTCCGGGCCAGACGTCTCTCGTTCAGCCCGTTAGGCTTCAGCGGGTCCCAGATCTCCGGGGCGAGTGTGAAGTCCTCGACCTCGCCGACCGCCCGGTAGAGACCGCGAATCACGTCGGAATAACAAGTCGCCTTGGCTCCCTCGTCGCCGTTGAGCATAGACGGGCCGAGCAGCATGTTGAACGCATTCACGCCACAACGTCGGGCCATGTCGATATCTTGACGGGCCGCCCTCAGCGGCGACCTCCGGGAGGAGCGATAGGCCGTCGAGTGGCTGGCCATGACCCCGTCGGGCTGGCAGTCCAGTGGCTTCAAGGGATCGTCACAATTCTCCCCCGGTACCCCGACCGACATCTGGGGCATGAAGTGCGCGGCGATGAGGTCTCCCGAGCCGCCCCCGAGTGAATAGGCCCGCGAGGGGAAGAAGTTCACCAGACCCACGAGAATGAGGCCTATCTTCGCGGTCGCGGTTCTCATGAGGGCGTCTCCGGGTCCATGTGCGGCGGCGGAATCCGGCCGGCCGCCAGCCGCCCGATCGAGTCGAGGAGTCGAGCGGTTCCGTGGCGGTGTCCATCGGGACGACCCTCCCGGAAGAGAGGCGATCGAGCTTGTCATAATCTCGCAGGATTCGACCGGGATGAAAAGCTAGTTACTGGGGTAAATTAACAACAGACGGCCGCCATATTGATAGGTCGCCGGAGCACTTCCTATCTTCCGAGGCCAAAACGCTTTATCGCTCCAGGTCGCGCGTGCTGTCGAGTGAGGAGTCGTGAAATCCGTCCCCTGTGGCAGCTCGACCGAGCGGACGATATTTGAAACTTTCATGAGTGTAGTTGCATGACAGGTCGTCGTATTCGTAGGATGGAGTGATCGGAGGACGAGTCCAGCACCGCGTTAACGCAGGCTCCGGGGTCGCAGGCCCGCTCGTTTGCCTCCTGTCACTCACGTTGGTCGCGACCCACCCACCCGCGCGGCATGGGAGCCGCCGGCCCATCGTCTCCCGACCTTGTTCCCAGGCAAGGTCGGGGTTCTCGAGTTGGGCGACTGCACTACGGATCACCTTGATGGCTCCGACCCACCTGACGTAGAGATCCTGCGGATGGCGCCCCGATCAGGGCCCCTGTCGCGCTGCCCCGAATTTCACCTATCCGGGACGAGTTCCATGAGCGAAGCGTTGTCAGAATCCAGGTCGAGCGGCGAACAGAAGGCGCCGGAGCTTGGCGCCGTGATCCGGTATTATGCGGACGTCTTCTGGAGGCGGCGGAAGCTGATCGCCTGGACGATGGGTACGTTCCTAGCCCTGGGCATCCTGATCCTCCTCCTCTTCTGGAGGAAGTACGAGGTGACGGCCCAGGTCCTGATCATGAAGGAGGGGGACTGCCCGATGACCGTTGCGGTCACCGATCCGACTCCGGTCATCGAGCCGACCGATGATTACATCCCGACCCATGCCCAGATCATCAGCAGTCGGCTCGTCGTCGGCCGGGCCATCGAGACGATCGGAGTCGAGAACCTGCCGACGCTCCTGGAGCTGAAGGAGAAGGAAGCGCGACCCGCTGGAAGGGGCAATCGATCTGCTGCGGGTTGACCGGCCGGACCGGATGGGTAAGGTCCTGAGGCTCAACTACCGGGCCTATACCAAGACGGAGGCGATCAACACACTCAATGCCATCATCCAGAGTTACGAGAAATTCCTCACCGATACGATGACCAGGAATAGCGACCAGATCCTCCGCCTGATCGCCAGGGCCCGCGACGAGCTGGGCGTCGAGTTGAACCAACTGGAGAAGAAATATCTCGAATTCCGCCAGAAGAAGCAGGTTCTCCTGACCGACGAGAAGGGGCGGTCGTACATGGCGATGCGGCTCGAACAACTCTACCGGGCCACGAACGAGGCCAAGATCAAATCCGTCACCCTGCAAGAGCAGTTGGAGATGGGCAAGAAACTGGCCAAGGATGGTCGAGGCCTCTGGGCCGTTGCCCACGCCATGGATCAGCTCAACCCGTCGGCGACGGCCGGCAACCTCGTCACGGCCCTGGCGGTGAACAATTCGAGCGTGCCCCTGGATTATCTTCGCATCCTGACGACCGAGCAGCAGCAACTGGCCGAAAAGTTCGGTTCGAGGAATGCGCGGGTGCAGGAAATCAAGGATCTGCTGGACCGGGCGCAGGATGCAGTCCGCGAATCACGGAAGAGGCTGGACAAGGGGGAGATCAGCGACCTCATCGGCGCCGTGGAGCAGAGCGTCACCAGCGTCGAAGTCATGCATAAGTCGCTCCAAAGGGAGTTCGACGAAGCTCTTGGTGAGGCGAAGAAGATCGAGACCGATCTGCTCACCGACTCGACCTACCGGGAGAACCTGGATCGGCAGAGGAGCCTTTTCAATACCGTGGTCGAGCAGCTCAAGCAGACGCAGTTCGTGGCGCTGCATAGCGACTACACATCGCAGACCATCGAGTATCCGAACTGGCACTTCGGCGCCTCCTCGCCCAAGATCAGCATCGTGATGGGTGTGGCCTTCGTGCTGGGCGGGATCGTTTCGGCGGCCGGGGCAATCGTCAAGGACCGCCTGGACCCGAGGCTGCGCTCAGCCGGTGAGGTGCGCAAGATTCTGGGTACGCCGGTCATCGGCCAGGTTCCCTGGATGTCCGAGAGTTATTCCAACCGGCCCGGCGGGCTGGCGCAGGTCGTGGAGACCCTACCGCGATCACCCTGGGCCGAGGCGTACCGGAGCGCACGGACGACCCTTCAGTTGCTGCGCCGCAATCGCCAGGTCGGGGTCATCCTGGTCACCAGTCCTCGGGCCGGCGACGGCAAGACGACCAGCGCCAGCAACCTGGCCATCACCCTGGCCCACGCCGGGAAGAGGGTGCTGCTGGTCAACGCGGACCTGAGGAACCCTTCTCTGGCCAAGCTCTATGGGTTGGAGAACCAGCAGGGCCTCGTCCACATCCTCAAGGGCGTCCTGCCGCCGGAGCGAGTCACACAGCAGACGGCGATCGAGAACCTCGACCTGATCGCGGCCGGGCCGCACGTTCCCAACCCGGCCGAGCTGCTGACCTCGCCCCGACTCGGGGAATTCCTCTCGCAGGCCCGTCAGAGCTATGAATTCGTGGTCGTTGACAGCTCGCCCCTGCTGGTGGTGACCGACCCGACCATTGTGGGCGTGGCGGTCGACGGGGTGCTCCTGGTCCTGAAGGCTCCGGACATCCCGCGCCGCGACGCGGAGCATGCCCTGGACCTGCTCGAGACACTGGGGCTGCCGGTTCTTGGCACTTTCCTCAATGGGGCGGTGGTCGCGAAGACCACACTCCCGTATCCCGGCGAGATGAACAACGAACAGTCGCCCCGCGACGTCGGCTTGCCCGGCTCCAACGCCCCCGAGGTAGCGACCTCGACCTCGCTGACACCCTCGGAAAACGGCGAAGATCTGGGTCACGTCGAGAGCCCCAGCCCTCAGTAGAGAAGCGCGGTGAGGTGGGGCGGGCCGGGGGCCGCCGGCCGCGATTCCCGGCGAGTCCCCGCTGTACAAGATGATGAACCGAGACCATGCACTCGTTTGCGAGGCCGCGTCCGCCGTGGCCGGAAGCTCGCCCGGCCAGACCAACGGCGGTCGGCCTCCGGGATCTTCTGGCTGATGGTTGGACGGCCAGCCTTGCCCCTGGCCAATCTCGTCGGCGAGAGGCTGCTGACCGGGGCGGTCCGGCCCCAAAGTCTGCGGTTCTCTCACGGCTGGTTCGGGTTTGACTGGGCCAGTGTCGAGGGTGCTCTTCAGAGACCGAGAATCCTAGTGAGAATACTCCGAGTCATTGTGACGCTCGACCCCAAGTTCGGGGGCCCCGTCGAGGGACTTCGCCAGATCACGGGCCCTCTGGACCGCGCCGGCCATACGACGGAGGTGGCTTGCCTGGACGATCCGGGGAGCTCGTGGCTCCGGGATCTGTCGGTTACGGCCCACCCTTTGGGGCCGTCTCGCGGGAAATTCGGCTACTCTCCCCGGCTCGTTCCCTGGCTCCAGGCCAATGCCGGGCGGTTCGATCTCGTCGTGGTCCACGGCACCTGGCAGTACCAGAGCTTCGGGACCTGGCGGGCACTCCGAGGCCGGGATACGCCCTATTTCCTGTACCCACACGGCATGCTCGATCCCTGGTTTGCCCGGGCTTATCCGTTGAAGAACGTCAAGAAGCAGCTTTACTGGAAGCTCGCGGAGCATCGCGTCCTCAGGGACGCCTGTGCCGTATTATTCACATGTAAGGAAGAGATGATCCTGGCCCGACAGGCCTTCTCGCCCTCGGATTATCGAGGCAGGGTCGTCAATTACGGAACGGCGGGGCCTCCGTCGACCTCGGATCCCGAGGCGCAGGAACGGGCATTTTTCGACTGCCTGCCTGAGCTGAAGGGCCGCCGATTCCTGCTCTTCCTGAGCCGAATCCACCCCAAGAAGGGGTGCGACTTGCTGATCGAGGCCTTTGCTGCGGCCGCGGAGCCGGATCTTCACCTGGTCATGGCCGGGCCCGATGAGACCGGTTGGGTCTCCGAATTGAAGGCCCTGGCCGAAAGCCGGGGCGTCGCCGATCGGGTATTCTGGCCGGGTATGCTCTCGGGCGACCGCAAATGGGGAGCGTTCCGCGCCGCGGAGGCATACTGCCTCCCGTCCCACCAGGAAAACTTCGGGATCTCGGTGGTCGAAGCCCTCGCCTGCGGAACTCCGGTGCTGATCTCCTCTCAGGTGAACATCTGGCGGGAAATCGAGGCCTACGGGGCAGGGATCGTCGGATCGGATGACGGAGCCGGGACGGAGCGTTGCATCCGAGAATGGCTATCACGGGACGTCACGTCGCGTGAATCCATGGGACGAAAGGCACGGGAGTGCTTCCTGGAAAGGTTCCACATCGATCGGGCGGCCGAGAGCTTTATCGAGGTCGTCCGGGACTGCATGTCCCTCGTCGGCCCGGCCGGTAGCCGGACGGCGACGTGAGCCGGGTTCGCCATCGTTCGGACCCCCGAGGTGCGGCGAAGCGGTCCGTGCCACGCGATCACGCCCCGACGGCGTTCTCGCCGGGTGGCGGCGGGTAGGCGACGGCAATGCCCTCCGCGGTCCACCAGGCATCGGCGCGGTTCGGCCCCCACTCGGATGCCGATGCGCATTCGGCAAGGGCGTCGCCGAGCGCCTTGACCGAAGGGAAGCGATCGCGGGGGTTCTTGGCCAGGCAGCGAAGGACCACCCGCTCGAGGTCGCCCGGCACCCCGTCTCGGATCTCCGAAGGCGGGATCACGGGGTCACGCGTCTGCGCGATCATGATGAGAAAAGGGTTCTCGCCGGTGAACGGGGGTCGTCCCGTCATCGCGTAGTACATCATGGCCCCGAGGGCATAGATATCGGCGCGGGCATCGAGCGAACGGTCGCCGGTGGCCTGCTCCGGCGCCATGTACATGGGCGTGCCGCTGACGGTCATCTCGCGCGAGAGCTCGGCGGCCCCGGGGTCGCGAGTGAGCTTGACGAGGCCGAAGTCGAGGACCTTGGCCACGTCGGCCTCGCCCCCCCGCACGGCGAGCAAGAGGTTCCCCGGTTTCAGGTCGCGGTGGACCAGGCCCAGGCCGTGGGCCTCGGCGAGACCCGCGCAGACCTGGCGAAAGACGTAGATGATCCGGCCGGAGGGCAGGGGCCCGTCACGCTTTACCAGCTCGGAGAGCGACATCCCCCGCACGTACTCCATCACGTAGTAGAACGTGCCGTCGCCGGTATGGCCGTAATCGAAGATCTCGATCGTGTTGGGGTGCGACAGCCGCGCGGCGGACTGGACCTCGCGCTCGAACCGGGCCTGCGCGAGCGGATCGGAAGTGGCGCTCGCCTTGATCAGCTTCAGCGCGCACGGACGCTTCAGCAGACGGTGCTCGGCCAGGTAGACCTCGCCCATCCCGCCCTCGCCCAGCTTGCGCACCAGCCGATACTGGCCGAACTTGCGCGCGTGGTGCAGCTCGACGCGCATCCCGTTGAGCAGCACCGAGCCGTAGATGGCCATGCCCGCCCCCATGAGCAGGAAGAGTGAGTTGGAGCCGGTGTATTCGGCCGACCGGAATTCCTCGGAAAGATGCCGGGCGCTCGGGTGTTCGGTCAGGAGCGCGAGGCTGAACTGAGGGGCCAGCGCCATGACCAGGACGAACCACGCCACCGTCCGCGGATGGTTGGGGATGAACGTGCCATAGAGCAGCATCAGCACGACCATCTGGATGACGCCGTTCTTCATGAACGCCACCATCCCGATCGCGTCGCCGCGATGGAGGAACTCAAGGCTCACGATGTACTGCGACAGGAGGACGACGATCGTCAGCCCGCCGAACTGGAGCACTTCCAGCGCCGGATGTGAAGCGGTGAGAGGCGGAGTGGACTCAGGAGCAGCCCGGCGACGCACGCGGTCAGGAAGAATCGCGAGCCAATGAGTGACCAGGCCAGCGCCGTATGGGGGGGCCGAAACACGAGTTGCCAGGCCAGGAGTGCGAAGTAGCAGATCGCCAGGAGTAGCGCGGTCGCGGCAAGGCGATGCCGACGCAGGGTGCTGGTCTCGCCCAGGATGCTGCCGTGCGATTGCTCAACGGTTGAAGCCGACACCGCCTGAAACGAGTTGGTCGCCAGCGCGGCCCGCACTCGATCGAGGTCCGTGTCCATCGCGGGCTCGAGGGCGATCACCTCATCGGAGGGGGGCAAAGCCATCGTCGGGGGAGGCGGCATGGGCTGTCTCTCGTTCCGTGCTCGTCGGTCGCTGGGGGCGGGTCGATCCCGGCGAGGGTAGGGTCGGTAAGGTCAGCGCTTTGCGGATGGGCTTCGCCCGGGCGGATTTCCTGGAGCTTTTCTCGGGCCTGGTCCCGTAGCTTCTCGACGTCGACTTTCCGGGCTTCGTCCACCGGTCGTCGAGCGGCGAGGGTGGCGGTACGGAGGGGCACCCGGTCGAGGGTCAGAGGTGCTAGCCCGACCTGACTGAACCCCGCCTTGATCCAGGCGGCGAACGACATCTCCGCCGGGTCGCCCTAGAACCAGTAGACCATCGGCAGTCCGAGCAACAGCAACGTCCAGAAGATCACCCCCTCGTCGAACCTTGCCATCAGCCAGAAATACAGCGTCGCCAGGAGGAAGACCTCGCCCACGTACGCCTGCCACGGTGTGACCCCGAAATTCCTGGCGATCCGCAAATGCCAGTCGGCCCAGGGGAAATCTACCCAGCTGTGGATGAAGACATAACTGAGGAACGCCGTCGCTGCCGTGAACAGGACGCCCAGGAACAGCCAGTGGTCCTTCATCGTCTCGTATTTGATCTGGGCACGGACCAGGCTGTAGAAGAAGACGATCCGAATCAGGAGGCAAGTGTACAACATGGACTGGAACATGAAATGTCCTCCGACCCGGCGATGCTCGCGTTCCCCGCGCTCTGCGAGGGACTCCGTCCCCGGCCGGGGGTTTGACGCGGCAACGAGCCCGAACCTCAACGTTCTGCCCGACACCCGAACGGACATCGTCGGGCGACGCTCGTCGTCTCCTCGGATTCGGAGAGTCGTCGCTCCGCGACGAATGTCGTCCACCCCAACGGGTCGGCGATCGGCCCTGCCTTGATCCCGGAGATTCACGCACCGGCAGTCGGGAGGCTCGGGGCCACCGACCCGACCGGACGAGCAGGCCGGCATCGCCTCGCGGACCGTCCGCGCAAGCACGCAACTGAACGAAACTAACGCGAATGCAATCGCGTTTCAAGGTTGCGGTATCGCGGGCCTCAGTGGGCCGGGAGCGGCCCGGGGAGCGATCCGTCGCTCGATGGCTCTGCCTCCAGCCCGGGCAGGCGAGCGATCCCCACGATGCTGACGCTGGAAATCGCCGCCAGGGCGATCAGGGCGACCGGCGATACGGGTGCCAGGGCGAGTGTCACCAGCACGATGATCAGGGTCAGCCCGACCAGCTCGACCTTCGACGTGAATCCCAGGCCGTGTTGCTCCTCCCACTCCACCAGGATCGGCCCGAACAGCGGGGTGCGCCGCAGCCGCTCGTCGAGCCATGGCGACGAGCGAGACAGGTAGTAGCTCGTCGCCAGCAGGAATGGCACGGTTGGCACGCCCGGGACGACGAGCCCGATCGCCGTCAGCGTGAACGAGCCGCCGGCCAGGGCCAGGTACAAGTACCGTCGAGCGCCCGTTGCCAGTTCCACTCCCTCCTGCGCCATGCTCGCCGCCTTCCTGGACCTCGACCAGAGCGGTGGACCGACGGCCCGCCTGGATCTCCTGGACGAGGTCGATGAGACGCGAAGGATCGGCCTCGTCGCCGAAGAGCTGGAGGGTCAGGGTGTGCGACCACGAAGACAACTGGCAGCCGGCCGCTCCCTCGACCTCGGCCGTCGCATCGGCCAGTTGAGCGAGCCGGGTGCGATCGCCCGTGAGCGAAGGATGGCGCAGGCGGAGCCGTCCCGGGCTTGCCTCGAGGATCTCCCAGGTTGAAACGCCGTCCTCGGTCCGGTAGGCCGTCAGTCCAGTCCATCGGGCGGACGGGAGCCAGGTCCGTGGCCACCACCGTCCCCCGGGATCGGGGATCGCGGATCGGACCGCGGCAGCAAACGCCTCGGACATCCGACCGGGTGTGGCCGATTTCCGGTCGAAATCGATCCGACAGCATGCCGTATCGAGCCGGACCTCTGCCCGCCGGACTCCCGGCTGCGCCATGACCGACTCGATCAGTCGCCGGCAAAACGACCGACGGCCAGGATGGAAGGCGCGCGGATCGTAGATCCGAAGCCGGCCCTCCTGCTCCTGGATCTCGATGTCGAGGTTGTAAGTCGTCGTCCCGGGCTCAGTCGCCCCGGGCTCTTTCAGCGAGAGAACCCCGGTCATTTCGCCCTCTGGACGCTGTCGCTTTGCCATGTTGAATCCCCGGATGAGGGGGAACGGACGCGGTCCCAGAACGTCAATGTGCCACTGCATCCGTTGCGCGTGCCAACGTCGATCGGATTCCGAATGCCTCTTCTCGGGCCACCTGCCAGGATCGTGCACTGTGTCTGGCAATTATAGCGGGCGGGGATTGACCGGCTATCAAGAATCCCCGGTCGGCTTTTCAGGCTTCCTGGATCGGGAGGCCGCCGTCCGGGGTGGAGTCTCGGGCCGAGCGGCAATGATCGAGGCCTGCCCTGTCGCGGGTTGGGGCGGATCCGCCAGGCCGTTCAGGCCCAGAATCCGGCTGCGGTAGGCGGCCGGGGTCGTACGCATGGTGCGCCGAAAGACTTCCGTGAGGTGGCTCTGCGAGGAAAACCCGACGGCCAGCGAGACCTCGGTGATCGGCCGCCGGGGGTCGCGCAACAGTTCACAGGCCCTGGCGATACGAAGTTCGTTGACGTAGCGGTGGGGCGTCCGTCCCGTGGCCTCGCGGAATGCACCCAGGAAATAGTTCGGGCTGAGGCCGGCGATCTCGGCCAGCTTCTCCAGCGAGACATCGCCGCTGAGGTTCTGCTTGATATAGTCGATCACCGACTCCAGACGGCGATCGGCCACGGAATCCCCATTCGATCTCCCGTTGTGCGATGATGAATGATGCCACAGCAGATGGATCGCGATCTGGGTCTGGAGCGTCGCGGCATAGACGTGCGAGCCGTGGACGGGCGCCAGGATCTGGTCGGCCAGGCGGCGGCCCAGGCTCCACAACACCTCATCGCCACGGCTGAAGCTTTCGATAACCTCCGCCGGGGCATGATCCGTGGCCGGCTCGGCCTGACCGATCCGATCGAGGACGTCCTGGCCGATCGCGCACCAGAGCATGTCAACCGGCAGATCGATTCGAAGTCGATTCGGCCCGCCGGCCGGTGTGACGACCACGTTGCCGGGCCGGGCGCCGAAGCGAGAGAATCGCTGGCCGCGCCGCCACTCGCATTCGGCGACCCCCTTCAGGAAGAAGAGCACGGTCGGGAACGGTGAGGAATAATCGAAGGGCTCGGGGACGGACCCTTCCAGGACGACAGCCTGCACGTCGTGCCAGCCCGATCGGGCCGTGGAGGCGACGAGGACCTGCCCGGCCGGTGGCATTCGGGCCAGCCAGACGTTCGGAGTCGTGGGAGGTGGGACGGCCGATATCATCCGCGGTCGTCCTCCCCGGGTGTGAGGACCATCGCAAGCGAGGGAGTGGTGTGCATCAGGGGGGCTCCACTATGAAGGGTCGAGCATAGCGGGGCCGTCGGGACCGATCGGACGATGCCCGTCACGAGCGTCACTGATACCTTCCCAAGGATACCCGCCCTCGACCGGCCCTTCAATCGAGTCGCAGGCGTGGAGCAGGTCCATCGAGGGATATCCTGAGAATTCTCGCCCAACGCCACCGTGGCGAGCGAGTTGCCAGCCGATTCGCGAGGGCACCAAACGCTCCGGCATCGGCCCTTCGGGCATCTGCTCCCCGCCCGGGGCTCAGAGGCAAGGGATAGAGGGCGGGGGCTCGGGCCGCGCCGGAATCGGCGGCTGGCGGCGCCTGGCGGCAGAATTTCGCCCCCGCGGCCGCCCGGTCTTGCGGGTCGTGACGATTGCGCGGACCCTCGGGGAGAATTGTTGTCGTCGCCAAAACCGGAATCGTTGCCCGAACGGCAAGATTTCTCGGCCTTGCGCGTACGAAGGGGAGGCAGGCACGCCGGAGCCGAGGCTCAGCTCGAGGGCACGGGCACGTACGGACGGAGTTCTCCGCTCGCGATCATCATTTCGAGTGCGTCGGCGATCTGGCTCTCTTGCTTGTTGAAGGTGTTGAAGACCTGTGCAAGCTTGTGCCGACGCCGATTGATCTCATAGCCCAGGTAGAGCGCGATGCAGGTGCCGACGACGGCGGGCAGGATGGGGAATTCCTCGTTCATGGCAGGGCACGACCTCGGGAGATTTCGTTGTTACTCGATGAGCATTTCCATGGATGTCTCGCGCAGGACCTTGACGATTCCCTCGAATCCCTCGCGATGCAGCTCGCGTCGGATCACGCGGTCGAGACGTTCGGCGGTGCGATGGATCGCGATGAAGCGGGTGAACTCCTGGAGCCGGGCCATGGCCTGCTCGGGATGCCGCATCAGGCCGAGGTTGAGCCGGAACCCGTGATAGCGCCGCCCTGTGCCTGGGCCGAACCATACAGGTCGTACACGATGATCGTCGGGTCGCAACCGATGTTCTCGGGGGCACGCCCGAGGATGACCGCGGACTGCTGCGGGCTGAGCTCATACAGGTGGTCATGCTCGTGATAGGCGCCGGCGTTGAACAGGCTCCTCAGGTGCGTCCGGACGACCTTGGAGACCGGCGTATTCCACCCGGTGTCCACCAGGAAGAAGTCGAAGCGCTTCTGATCGCGGGCGGGGGGCTCGGCGACATTCCGACTCCGGAAACTCACGTCGGCGGGAGGCTCGTGGTGGCCCCCGGTCCTGGCTCGCGTGCTCTTCTGCTGCGACATGACGACTACCCACCCAAGGAGGACTGGAAAACTACCACGCGGCGGGCGCAGGCAGTCGGCCGGGCGCATCGTCGAAGCGTTCATCGTTGACGCCGGCCGCGTCTCCGATCCACCAGGATCCATCATAGCCCATGGCATGGGCCCGGGCGATCTCCTGGCGGTGCCGCCGCTCCGCTTCGAGCTGGGCGACCTCGCGAAGCGGCAGCGCGCCGTCGACGAGCGCAGCGAGCGCCGCGATGTTATTGGCGACCACCGAGGCCATCAGGCCGAATCCCATCGTGAACGCCCCCGCGACGCAGGCAACATTCGGGGCGAGGACCATCGCCAGGCTTCGCCGCGCGTTGCCGCGGAGGTTCCGAGCGATCTCGTGCAGGTCGCAAAGCCGCGAGGCGCGTCCGTCAAGCAGGACGACCTGTGCGGCATCCTCGGCGATCGTCGACGGCCCCCGCAGCGAGATCGAGACCTCCGCCGCCCGCATTGCCATCGCGTCGCTGACACCGTCGCCCACGAAGCAGACCCGTCGCCCTTCGTCGCGGAGGCGCTTGACCAGATCGGCCTTCGCCGCCGGCGTCATCTCGGCGAAGCTCCGGTCGACGCCCAGCCAGCCAGCGAGTTCGAACTCGTCGCCATCTCGCCGTCGCCCGAGACCAGCTCCATCCGGCGGATGCCCCTGCTGCGAAGTTCCTCGATGACCCGAAGGATCCCGCCGTTGACGTCGGGTCGCAGCTCGATCGCTCCTGCGACCCGATCGTGAACGCCGATGAAGACCATCCGGGTCCCCTCGCGCCGGGACTGGTCGACCGCGCGGGCCAGTTGATCGGGCGGATCGATGCCGGCCGACTCGACGAATCGCCGGCCGCCGACGCGGACCCGGCACCCGTCCACTTCAGCCGCGAAACCTTGACCCACCTCGTACCAGGGGTCGCGGGCCTTTCTTTCGAGGAGCCCCGCCTCGCGGGCCGCCCGACGGATCGCCAGGGCCTCGGGCTGATGGAATCGCTCCGCGGCGGCCGCCGCCAGCTCCAGGACGTCGTCCGCCGAGGACCCGTCGCAGGCGACCACCCGAAGGACCGCCAGCCGCCGCTCGTCGATCGCGGCGGATCGGTCCCAGATCACGGTATCGACCTCGAGTATCGCCTCGAGCGCCCGGCCGTCCTTGACCAGAATCCCGAGGTGCGCGCACTTCGCCGCCGAGGAGATGAGCGCCAGCGGCATCCCCATCCGGAGGCCCGTGTCGAGGTCGCGATTGATCACGGCCAGGGCTCCGGCTGGTCCCATGGTGGCCATCCCGACCGCCCCCAGTCCCAGCGCCGGCAGGACCGCGGTTGCGGCCATGCGCTCGCCCTGTCGATGGGTTGCAAGCCGGTATCCGGCCAGTTCCTCGAGAGTGCGGCCGATCTGGGCTGTCGCCGTCCGACGACCGGCGGCCTCCACCGAGACGATCACCTCGCCGGCCGCCAGGAAGGTCGACGCGTAGACGCGATCGCCGACGCCTCGCTCGGCTGGCATCGACTTGCCGGTCAACGAGTGCTCGTCGATCAATGCCCTTCCCTGGACGATGTGGCCGTCCGCGGGGACGGCTTCTCCGGCCGCCACGATGATGAGGTCTCCCGTCCGGAGGCGCTCGACCGCTACCTGGACCTCGGTCCCGTCGCGCCAGAGCCAGCCCGTTCGCGGCTGCTTGCCGAAGGAGCCCAGGAGCATCCTCCTCGATTGTTCTTCGGTCCGGTTGACAATGGTGCGACCCAGGCTGGAAAGCCAGCAGAGCACCGCCCCGGGCAAGACGGCCATCGTCCCGATACATCCGAGCAGGACCACCGCGTCGAGTGTCCCGGCGCCGGGGCGACCCTGCCGGAACAGCTCCCAGCCGGCCCGTCGGGCCGCCCGGAACGCGGTGTAGCCAAGCAAGGCCATCGCGGCCGGTAGCAGCGGGGGTGCGACGATCTGGGCCGCAGCCGCGATCGGCAGGTTGGCCGTGCACAGCGAGAGGTGCAGGTTGACCGGGTCGAGCCGGTCCGGATGATCGGCCGAGGCGAGCACCGCGTCGAGGATCTCGATCACCTGGAGGTCGTCCATCTGCCCCGGATCGAATTCGACCCGGATCGTCGCCCGGATCGAGCTGACGCGGCATCGCTCGACACCCAGCATGCCCATCAGCCCGCGCTCGACGAGCGAGCAGAGCGCGGACTTCCGGTAGAGGACGCGGTTCCTGAGCCGAAGCCGACCCGGCCGGTCGCTCCGGGTTTCCCACCCCGTGACCAGCGGTCCATGCCGGAAGTAACGGACGACCCCGCGATGGTCGCGGGCGGTGCGTACGGCAGCGATCGCAGCCGACCCGTTGACCAGGTCGGGCAGTCGCCCGTCTCGCGGGCTCGCGGGTTGCGACGAGTCCCGCAGCAGGCCGATGATCCGCTCGAGGACCGGGAGCGAGCCGAGAGGGTCAGGCGCGTGGCGGATGTCGGCGTGGGGCGATCGTCCGCCGCGGATGGCCACGCTCCGGACCTCGCCCGCCCGGAAGACCCGCTCGAGGAACTGCCGGCACGCCGATCCTTCCGCGTCGCCGAAGAGCGAGCGGTTATGGACGCGGATCACTCCGGCCGACGGGAAGGAGACCCGCGGATCGACGTCCGTCATTCGAGGAGGACTCGGGAAGACCGCGTGGATGGTTTGATGGGGCGGCGGGCCGGAGTCAGGACGTGGGGTCGGCGGAGACCGGATCCGCGGACCCACGGAGCGAATCGGCCGCCGCGCGGGCCCCGTCCACGATGCCGTGTACCACGGGATTCTCCCTGGGGATCACCCGTGCCACCATCGCCGCGGGGAAAACCAGCCCGTACGAGACAGTATAGCTGGTATGGTACACCGCGCTCGAGAAAAACCGACCGATGGCCGGTAATGCGTCCGAAACGCCGAGCCGGACCCGATCAGCACCCTCTTTCCCCGCCTGGACGGCGGCATCCATCGCGTCCGCGACGGCCTTCAACGGGTCGGATTCGGCAGCCACGGGCTTCGTCGGCATCGCAGGGAACCCCCAGATGAATCGTAAACAGCCCGCGGCCGGACCCGAGCCTCGCCGGGTCACGGCCGTTCGCCGAGTGTCAAGTCGATCAGCCCGGGATGGGGCTCAGACCTGGAACGAGCTGCCGCAGCCGCAGGACTTGACCACGTTCGGGTTGTTGAAGACGAACCCGCGCTTCTCCAGTCCGTCGTAATAGTCGATCTCCGTACCGTCGAGGTAGGGATCGAACTTCTTGTCCACGGCCAGGCGGACTCCATGGACCTCGACGATGCGGTCGCGCTCGCTGATCGCGGTGTCGAATCCCAGGCTGTACGAGAAGCCGCTGCATCCGCCGCCCTGGACGCCCACCCTGAGGATCAGCTCGCCGCCCTCGGGCACGCCCTGATCCTCGACCATCTTGTCGATGATCTTCCTCACCTCGGTGGCCGCCTTCTCGGTCAAGGTAACACTCATGGAACCATCTCCTTCAGGAGGGGAATTCGGGATCGTGTGCGACACGCCAGCTCACTCAATCATACCGCATCGTCAAATCACGCGTCACCCCGGGCTCCAGGCGACATTCTGGCCGCGGAGCCGCGCCACGGCCGAGGCGACGGCCTCGGCGGCAAAATCGACCTCGTCCTCGGTGGTGAATCGCCCCAGGCCGAACCGCAGGCTCGACCGCGCCAGGTCCTCGTCGAGTCCCATCGCCCGAAGCACGTGGCTGGGCTCGGGGTCCGCGGCCGAGCAGGCCGAACCCGAGCTGACGGCGATATCACGCATTGCCATCATCAGCGCCTCGCCGTCGACGTCGGCGAAGCTGAGGTTGAGATTCCCCGCCAGCCGTTCGGTCGGATGCCCATTGAGCCGGATGCCAGGTACGCGTTCCGCGATCGCCTCGTGCAGCCGGTCGCGCAGGCCCCGCAGGCGGCGAGCCTCGTCTTCCAGATCGGCCGTCGCCAGCTCGATGGCCACTCCCAGCCCGACAATCAGCGGGACCGCGAGCGTCCCGCTCCTCATCCCTCGCTCGTGGCCACCGCCATCGAGCTGCGGCTGGAGCCGCACCAGCGGGTCGCGGCGACGCACGTAGAGCGCACCGATCCCCTTGGGGCCATAGAACTTGTGCGCCGAGATGCTGGCTAGATCGATCGCCTCGCGCCGCACGTCGAGGGGGACCCTGCCGATGGCCTGGGCGGCATCGGTGTGGAAGATGATCCCACGCTCGTGGCAGAGGCGGCCGATCTCGCCGATCGGGTTGAGCGTGCCGACCTCGTTGTTCGCGGCCATCACCGAGACCAGGACGGTCTTCTCGGTCATGGCATCGGCCACGGAGCCGGCCGAAACCCGCCCGTGTTCGTCGCAATCCACGACTGTGACCGCCCAGCCCTGGCGGGCAAGCGCCTTGACGGGGTCGAGCACGGCCTTGTGTTCCGAGGCGGCCGTGACGATGTGGTCACCCTTGCGCCGCGACGACTGTGCCAGGCCCTTGATCGCCAGGTTGTTCGACTCGGTGGCGCCCGAGGTGAAGACGATCTCTCGACTCTCGGCGCCGACGGCCCGCGCCACCTGCTCGCGGGCTCGCTCGACGGCCTCTTCGGCCTCCCAGCCGAAGCGATGCGCGATGCTCGCCGCGTTGCCGTAGTGCTCGGTGAAATACGGCAGCATCGCGTCGAGGACCCGGGGGTCGGTCCGCGTCGTGGCGTGGTTGTCGAGATAGACCGGCCGTCGCATGATCGAGCCTTTCCGCCCCCGGCAATCCCGGCCGGACGGGCCGGGTCGGCGGGAGCGTCCTCATGATCGTAGGTGCGCCAAGGCCGGCATTCAAGGCCGGCGCATCCCGCGGCGAGGCGATTACCAGACCCGTGGACCGGCGCGGCGGACCTCTTCGGGTGCCCTGTCCTGATACTGAGCGAAATTCTCGCGGAATCGCCGGGAGAGTCGCAGCGCGGCGCGATCGTAGGCGTCCGGATCGGACCAGGTGCTTCGAGGGAGCAGCTTCCGCGCGGGGATGCCCGGGCATGACGTCGGCACGTGGAGGCCGAAGATCGGATCCTCGACGGTCGGGACCCCTTCGAGCGACCCGTCGTGGATGGCGTCGATGATCGCGCGGGTCTCGGCCAGCTTGATCCGCGACCCGACCCCGTGGGGACCGCCCGTCCAGCCGGTGTTCACCAGCCAGGTGGCGGCCCCGTGCCGCGTCGATCCGCTCGGCCAAGAGGTCGGCATAGCGGACCGGGTGGAGCACCAGGAACGCCGCGCCGAAGCACGCCGAGAATGTGATCTGGGGCTCGGACACGCCGACCTCGGTCCCGGCGACCTTGGCGGTGTATCCGCTGAGGAAGTGGTACAGCGCCTGGGCCGGCGTGAGGCGGCTCACCGGCGGCAGGACCCCGAAGGCGTCGCAGGTCAGGAAGATGATGTTGCGCGGGATGCCCGCCCGAGCACGGGGACGAGCGCCCCGTCGATGTGCTCGATCGGGTAGCACGCCCGGGTATTCTCGGTGATCGAGTTGTCGTCGTAGTCGGGGAGGCGGGTCTCGGGGTCGAAGACCACGTTCTCGAGGACCGAGCCGAATCGGATGGCCCGATAGATCTGCGGCTCCAGCGACTCGCGAAGGCCGATGCACTTCGCATAGCAGCCGCCCTCGATGTTGAAGACGCCGCCGTCGCTCCAGGCATGCTCGTCGTCGCCGATCAGGCGCCGCCGAGGGTCCGAGGAGAGCGTCGTCTTGCCCGTGCCCGAGAGCCCGAAGAACAGGCTGACGTCGCCGTTCGCCCCCTGGTTGGCGCTGCAGTGCATCGAGAGCGCGCCGCGGAGCGGCATCCAGAAGTTCATCGCCGTGAAGACGCCCTTCTTCATCTCGCCGGCGTAGTTGGTGCCCAGGATGACCATCTCGCGGCGGTCGAGGTGGAGCATGACGGCTCGTCCGCGAGGACTTGCCCTCGGCGAGCGGCTCGGCCGCCAGGTCGCCGGCGTTCAGGATCACGCAGCTCGGGCTCGCCGAACTGCTCCAGCTCGTCGGGCGTCGGCCGGATCAGCAGGTTGTGCATGAAGAGGGCATGATAGGCCCGCGCACAGATCACCCGGACCTTCACCCGGTAGTCCGGGTCCCAGCCGGCGAAGCCGTCGACCACAAAGACGGTCGGCCGGGCGGACAGGAACTCGATGGCCTGGCGGCGTCAGGCGAGGAAGCTCCGGCTCGGTGGCGGGGATGTTGACCGATCCCCACCAGACGTCATCGGCGCTGCCGGCGCTCTGGACGATCCGCTTGTCCTGCGGGCTCCGGCCGGTCTTCTCTCCGGAGAAGGTCGCCAGGGCGCCGCCCGGCCAGAATCGCCGCCCCTTCGTGCGCAACGGCCAGCTCGTACAGCCGCCCCGGAGGCGCGTTTCGCAGGATCCGCCCCCCCTCGATATCGATCTGATCGATGCTCGTTTCAAGGCCAATGGCCATCGTGTCCTCCCTCGCGAGCAGCCGGCCGGTACTAGCCCGCATGATAGCCGGTCGAGGCCCGCTGCGCGAACGCCGATTCGCGCGGAGGACTCCGCACGCTCGCCGGAAACGACGACGGCACGCAGCCTTCGGGCTCGTCGCGTCCGGCGGCGAATCCGGCGGGCCGAGTCGTGCGAAGTCGCGACTCGGCCCGCCGGACACCGACCCGAAGATCGGCCGGTACAACCCTTTACTCGGCGCTGGTCTCCATCTCCCATCCGCCTTCGGAGAGCGGGGCGCCTTCGTGGTACTCGCTGCTGGCGGTGTGTCGAGCGACCCGTTCCGCGATCGTCTTCGCGGAATCGCGGACGATCAGCGAGTAAATTGCCGGCAGGACGAAGAGCGTGGCGGGCTCGCCGGCCAGCAGGCCGCCGAGGATGGCGCGGGCCAGCGGGGCGTTGGACTCGCTGCCGCGCTCCAGGGCGAGGGCCCCGGGGATCAGGGCGAAGAAGGCCGCCAGGGCGGTCATCGTGATCGGCCGGACTCGCAGGCTCGCCGCCTTGCGGATCGCCTGGGTGGGCGTCAATCCCTCGTGCCGCCGCAGCTCCTGGGCGTAGTCGGTCATCAGCACCGAGTTGGCCACCTTGATGCCGATGATGAAGATGAAGCCCAGCAGCGACTGCACGTTCACCGCCGAACCCGTCAGGTAGAGCATCGGCATGATGCCGACCAGCGAGAGCGGCAGGATCGACATGACCGCCAGCGGCACCACGAACGACTTGTCCAGGCCGACCATCAGGAAGTAGATCAGCAACAAGGCCAGGCCGATCCCCCGGAAGAGGCTGTCGAACGTATCCTGCATTCGCAGATACTCGCCGCTAAGCACGATCTTGGAGCCGGGCAGAGGGCGCTTCTGCCTGGCTGTCCGGGTCATAGGGAAGCCACGTCCCTGACTCATTGTCGTTGACCTGGCCGAAGTTGTTGAGTACCCGGGAGACGTCGTCGGAGACGTGGCCCAGGTCGCGGCCGTAGACGCCCAGCGACACCTCGATCGTCGGCTGGATCTGGTAGTGCGTCACCTCGCTCGGCACGGTCTCGCGCCTGAGGGTCACCACGTTGCGCAGCGGGATCGGCCGCTTGGGGACGTCCGGGCGCTGGGTCGTGACCGGGATGTCCATCAGCGTCTCGATCGACTTGATGTCCTTCTCCCAGTACTGCACCCCCACGAAATACTGGTTCTTGGACCTGGGGTCGATCCAGAAGTTGTGCTTGTTGAACGAGATGCTCGAATTGAACGCCGCGACGACGTTCTGCATGACTTCGCCCTGAGTCAGGCCGAGGTCGGCCGCCTTGAGGCGATCGACGGTGACGACGAACTGGGGATAATTGATCCGCTGGATGACCCGCGCGTCGACGACCCCGTCGATCGCCGCGACCTGGTTCTTGATGGCCGTGGCGATCTTGTGGGCGGTCGCCTGGGCCTTGCCGGTGACGCGGATGCTGATGGGCGTGGACTTGCCCTCGTTCATGGCGGAGCGGACCATGCCGCCGGCGTCGAAGGCGAACTCGAGGTTCTGGTTGAACTTGGATTGGTAGTCAGGGCCGTCCGCAGCATGTGGACGTACTCCTGGGCCGAGTGATGCCGCTCGGCGGAGAGCTGGATCTTGACGACGGCGTCCATGGGGCCGGAGTTGGCCGTGTAGGCGGCCGACCAGTCGGCCGTCACGCCGAGCTCCGACAGGATGAGCAGGAGGTCTTCCTCGTCGATCGTCTCCTTGACGAAGTCCTCGACCTCCCTGATGAACTGCTCGGTGACCTCGATGCGGGTGCCGCTCGGGGCCCGGACGTACATCTCGAACGACCCGGCGTCAACCTCGGGGAAGAAGTCGCGGCGCAAGCTGAAGGGGCTATTGATCGGCCACATGAGGGCGAACGTCACGATGAAAAGGCTGAACCCCACCAGGATCGCCGGAAGGCGATGCCGGAGCACGAAGTCGAGCGAGCGGACGTAGTAGCCGATGCCCACGTCGATCAACTGCTCCCACCGGCGAAGGCGCGCTTGAGCGGGCCGAACAGGCCGCCGCGATGCGTGGCACTTGCCATTGCCATTGCCGTTGATCGTGAATGTCTCGGGCGAGGACTTCGCCGGGGCGGGCTCGCCGTGGCCACCGTGTGCGTCCCCGTGGCCATCGCCGTTACCGTTGCCGTGCCCCTTGAGCCAGTAGGCCGAGCAGGCGGGCACCAGGGTCCGCGACAGGATGTAGGCCGACGATCATCGAGAACGCGACGGCCATGGCCATCGGCTTGAAGAGGAATTGACCGAGGCCGGGCGTGAGGACCAGCGGCGCGAGGACCAGGAACGTGCAGAGGGTCGACACCAGCTCGGGCATGGCGACCTCGCTGGCGCCCAGGAAGGCCGCCTCGTGCGGCGTCGCGCCCAGCCCCAGGTGCCGGTGGGTGTTCTCCAGGCAGATGATGGCGCTGTCGATCATCGGCCCGATCGCCAGCGTCATCCCCGCCAGCGTCATCACGTTGATCGACTGCCCGGCGAAATACAGCGCGGCCGATGCTGCCATGATCGAGATCGGCAGGGTCATGATGGCGATGGCCGTCATCCGGATCTGGCCCAGGAACAGCAGGATCACCAGCGAGCAGAGGATCGCGCCGAGCACGCCCTCCTGGACCAGCGCCATGATCGAGCTCTTCACGTAGACCGACTGGTCCATCACCAGCTTCAGATTGATCCCGGGGCGCGTCAGCCGCTCGGAGAACTCCTTGAGCCGGCCGCCCAGGGCCGAGACGACGCTTCAGCGTGCTGGCGCCGAGCTGGCGATAGACCGGGATGTAGACCTCCCGCTTGCCGTTGACCCGCACCACGTTGGTCTGGATGTAGCTGGCATCCTTCGGGCGTGGCCACATCCTTCAGGTAGAGCGTCCGCCCCGATTCGTACCGGAGCGGGATGTCGCCCATGTCCGTGACGTTCTGGTACATCGAGTTGGAGTCGATGATGTAGTCGTCGTCGCCGAACTTGGCATCGGCGCTGGGGAAGAAGACGTTCGAGTAGTCCAGGGCCTTCATCACGTCCACGGGCGAGAGGTTGCGCGCCTGCATCTTCTCGCGGTCGAGGTAGGCCAGCACCGTGCGGATCTTGCCGCCGAAGACCACCGGCGCCACGGCGCCGGGGATGCCCATGATGTAGTTGCGGGCCTCGTACCGCCCCACGTCGTAGAGGACCGACTCGTCATTCTTGGGGTCCTCGCTGTCCACCGCGACGATGCAGACGGGGGTCGTGGCGGTCGGGATCGAAGGGGAGCACGACGGGGGGCAGCGTGCCCGGGGGCAGGTTGGGGATCACGCCCAGCGCGAGCGAGTTGACCTGCGTCAGTGCGCCGTTGGGATCGACGTCGTCCTGGAAGTAGTTGCGGACGATGCTGGCGCCGACGATCGACCGCGATTCCTGCCGCTTCTGGCCGTTGGCCTGGCCGGTCCAGCGCTCCATGCGGTTGGTGATGTCGTTGGCGATGTTGTTGGCCGACATGCCGCCGTAGAAGGTCAGCGTCTGCACGGCCGGGCTCTTGAAGACGGGCAGGATGTCGACGGGATCAGGAAGAGGGTCAGGGCACCCAGGACGATGAACGTCAAGGACATGACCGTGACGGCGTGGGGATTACCGAGGGATGCGCGTATCAATCCGTTCATGGGAGGGCACCTTCAAGACGAGGATGGACCGGCATGAGATCCGGGCGGCCGAGGATGGGCGGGTCAGCACCGGAGCGGATGCAAGAGGCCCGTGCCGGCTGCCTGGGGGACGATCCGGTCCTGGAGGTGCGAGGGTGCCGGCCGGAAAGTGATCGATCCTCGTTCGGGGACCAATCGTGGTCGCGAAATCTGAATTATGGAACGGGCGGACACCCCGGGCAATCCCCGGTAGGCCGCCATCCGCGGCCGATGCTGTCCGTCGAGGAAGCGAGCGGGCGTACCCCGGTGCGCATCGCGGTTCGGCGCGCTCGAGCATGGCGTCCCCCCCGGGGGCCTGAGGAGGCCAACCACCAGGAAGATCGCCAACACCACCAGCGGCCGCGGCGAACGCATTGCACGAACCAAGGTCGTCAGGCCTCAACTCTCGAAGTCGATTCGCTTTCCAATCATGCTAACCGCATTGGCGCTACTGTCAACCAAGGTGATTTTCCGGTGCGAGACGAGCGGAGAAAAACCCCGTCTCATCCAGGTCACCCGACCTTTCGCGGCACCCCGAGCCACCCGCCAATCCGGCCGGCCGGCGCAAGCTTCCCGATCGGTCCTCGCGTCACGGCCGACAATCCCGTCAAGTTCAATTCGGTTCGAGGTCGATGGAAACCAGGCATCAAGTGCGCGATCACCATGCTCGACCACGTGAACGACGGGAGGCGCACAGGTCGCTGGGGCAGGGTCTTGATGGATGCGCGAGGAGGAATTGGGGTGCGCCGGCAGCGCACCGCGAGGTGGAAGGGAGGCTCGAGTGGCGACCAGGCAGAAAACCGGCGTACACGCCCGATGGACCACGGTGTTCTTGCTATGGCTCGTCGGATCGCGCGGCTTTGCCCAGCAGGTCGAGCCTCCGCGGCCGAACCCCGGCGCCGAGGCGCTGCCTGGGCTGACTCGCCCTCCCGGCCGCAACCCCGCGATCGAAATCGTGCCGCCGGCTCGCACCCCGGCGCCGATCCTCGGCGTCGAGGTCCGGCCGATCGACCTGGCCTCGGCGCTCCGCCTGGCCAATGTCCAGAACCCGGAGATCAACGTCGCCCGCCAGCGCATCCTGGAAGCCGCCGCGATGCGACAGCTCGCCGCCGCCTATTTCTTGCCTTCGATCAATCCAGGCATGAACTACGACACGCATACCGGCGTGCTGCAGCAATCCAACGGCAACATCCTCTCGGTGGATCGATCGGCGGTGTTCGTCGGTGCGGGCAGCAATGCCGTGGCCGCCGGAACCGTCTCGATCCCGGGTGTGTTCTACTCCGGCAACGTCGGGTATGGGATCTACGGCTATCTTGCCACGAAGCAGGTGGTGCGGCAGCGAGAATTCCAGACGGTGGCGGTCCGCAACCAGATGCTGCTCCAGGTCGCCACGGCGTACGGCGAGCTGCTGCGGGCCGAGGGACGGCGGGCGGCGCGGATCCAGGCTCGCGACGAGGCCAGGGTGATCGCGCAGATCACGGAGAATTACGCGAGGTTCGGCCAGGGACGAGTGGCCGATGCCAATCGGGCCTCGACGGTCGTCTCGCGGTGGGAGGCCTTGATCCAGGCGTCGGAAGCCGAGATCCTGACGGCCTCGGCACGACTCTGCCAGTTGCTGAACCTCGACCCGTCGATCCGGCTGCACCCGACCGATGCCGTCGTGGTGCCGCAGCCTCTGGTCCCCGATCCGATCCCGCTCTGCGAGCTGATCGCCCTGGGGCTGCTGCGCCGCCCCGAGGTAGCCGCCCAGCGGGCCGCCATCGAGGCGGCGCTCCTGTACCTTGGCGGGGCCAAGGTCCTGCCCTTCTCGCCCAACACCCTCGTGGGCTTCAGCGCCGGCGGCTTCGGCGGGGGCAGCAACCTGGTCCGGCCGATCTTCGGCGGGTTCGGCGGCCGCGATGACCTCGACGTGGTCGTCTACTGGACGATCCAGAACCTCGGCCTGGGCAACATTGCCCTGATCCGCGGCGCCGACGCCCGGCTCAAGATCAACCAGTTCCAGCAGGTCGAGCTGCTCAACATGGTCCGTGCCGACGTCGCCGAGGCGTACGCCCGCACCCACGCCCGCTATGCCCAGATCGGCGTCTACGAGGAGGCCGTCCGCTCGGGCTACCTGGCCTTCCACGAATGACCTGGACAACACACGACTGATGGTGGGCGCCGATGGCCTCAACCCGCGGGCGGTGCTGCCGATCGAGCTGCTCAATAGCTTCCAGCTTGCTGGCGGACGCGCGGCTCGATTACATCGACGCGATCATCGATTACAACGAGTCGCAGTTCGCCATGTACGTCGCCCTGGGCCAACCGCCGGCCGACGCGCTGGCCCACCCGGTGCCGACCGAGGGCGTGGCACCGACGAACCTGCCTCCGGGCTCGACGCCGCCGGGCCGGATCTCGCCGTTGCCGATCCCGGCGACACCGGACGCCTCGCAACGCCCGCTGAATATGCCGCCAGCCCCAGGGCAAGCGGTGCGTCACGGTCGCCGCGACGGGACGCGGTGCTGGCCGCCGGGCTCCGTCCTTCCATCCCGCCGCCGGCGGACTTCTCCGGCGCGGAATGCCGGGACCGGGCAATGATGGCCGCGTCAACTCACCGCAGCAGAAAGGGCGCCGATATGCGTTCTCCGCATCGCGATGCGAGCGCAGAATGATCGCCGGGATGGCTGCGCGGCCCTGGGCGCTCCTGGTCACGTCACTCGTGCTGATGGCCTCGGGATGCGTGACGGAACGCGTCCCGCAATTGATCGACGGTGCAGAGGCTCTCAAGGAACTCGGCCGGCCGCGCGCCGGCTTCGCCGTCGGGCTCCACGGCCACGATGGCAACGGCGAACGTCCCGCACACGTCGACCGTGGCAACCGGGTCGAGCGGGCCGAAGCCTTCATCCCATCCGACGCCGGACTTCGCTGCGGCGCCGGGCGCACCGGCAGTGACCGAGGTCTCATCGCGACGGGTGCCGATTGCCGGGGTCAGGCTGGTGACGACCGCGGGGGAAGCCTCTCCGAAACGCACGTCCGATCCGCAGGTCCGCCGCACCGCTCGAGCGAAACCGTCCCCGTCGGCAATGTCATGCCGCCGCCGTCTGGCCGAGTACCCGATCGACCTGGCCACGGCCCTGCGGCTGGCGGACATGGTCAACCCGACCATCAACCGGGCGCGGACGGTGATCCTCGAGGCCCTGGCCCAGCAGTTGACTGCCCGGACCCTGCTGGTGCCCTCGCTCAACGCCGGCGGGAACTACCACGGCCACAACGGGGACCTCCAGCGATCCTCGGGCAAGATCATCAGCCTCTCGGAGCAATCGCTGTATCTCGGCGCCGGTGCGGGTACCCTGGCCGCCGAGACGGTGAGGATCCCCGGCGTGAGCATCCTGACCCCGCTGACCGACGCCTGGTTCGAGCCGCTGGTCGCCCGCCAGCGGGTGATCGCCAGCCGATTCAACGCCCGCTCCACCGAGAACGACATCCTGATGGAGGTCGCGGTCTACCACCTCGAGCTGATCCGACATAATGTGCTGCTCGAGGCGAATCGGCTGTCGGAGTCGCAGGCGTATCAGATCGTCCAGACCACCCGACAGTACGCGATGATCGGGCAGGGACGGCAGGCGGACGCCGACCGGGCGCGGGCCGAATGGCGATATCGACGGGCCGACGTGATCGACGCCGAGCAGGGCGTCGGCGTCGCGTCGGCCCGCCTGGCCCAGCGGCTGAACCTCGACCCCTCGGTCCGGCTCCAGCCGATGGGCGGGCCGCTGGTCCCGCCTCGATCTGGTCGCGCTGGACACGCCGATCGAGCAGTTGATCCAGATGGCCATCCAGCAACGTCCCGACCTGGCGGCGCGGACCGCCGAGATCGACCAGGCGCGAGTACCGGGTCAAGGAGGAGATCGGCAGGCCCCTTCTGCCGACCCTCTGGCTGGGCTTCAGCGGCGGTGCCTTCGGCGGCGGCAGCAACCTCGCACCCCCGCTCGTCGGCAACTTCGCCGGCCGGACCGACTTCGATGTCCGCGTGTACTGGACCCTGCTCAACCTCGGCATGGGCAACCTCTCGCTGATCAAGCAGCGCCAGGCCGAGGCCAACCAGGCCGTCGCCATGCCGGGCCAGGACGTCAACCGCGCCCGCGACGAGGTCGCCACCAACCTCGCCGATGGCCCGCGCCGCCCGCCACCAGATCGACGTGGCCCGACGCGAGCTGGAATCCTCGCGCCACGGCTTTCACGAGGACCTCGAGCGCACCCGCAACAACCTCGGTCGTCCCATCGAGGTCATCAATAGCCTCACCCTGCTCGCCGCCGCCCGGATGAACCTGATCAATGCCATCGTCCAGTACGACCAGGCACAGTTCCGGCTGTGGGTGGCCCTCGGCACACCGCCACCGCTGGTCGAGACTTCTACCCCTGACCAGCCCGCCGTGCCAGAGTACCTCGTGCCGTGATCGAGTTCCCCCGGTTATCGCGGTGACGCTCGAGGCGCGGCGGGGGCTGGGAGCGTCTCCACCTCGTTGACTCGTCTGGGGTTACGCCAATAACCCGGTGGTCTCGATCGAGGAGTCTCATTTTTTCCCCCCGGGACGACACCTCTTCGATCCCCTGATTCCTACAATGAATTGGGTGGACCTTCCACGGCGAGTATGTCCTTGCTGGGTCCGCGGGTCCCGATGAACTCACGGAGCGGGAGGGTCTGTTGCATGTCTGGTGACCTCCCTTCCGATGAGGGCAGTCGGACGCCGGCTGCCGCCGATGGTGGCGGGCCTTCGGATCATGACGACGCGATGATCCTCGGCGGACTCGATGTCCAGGGGCCTGTCTGGCAAACGACCGACGACCGCACGGCGGGTTTGGCCAACCTGGCCGACTTCCGTGATGCGCTGGTGGAGCTCGGCCTCGCCGAGAAGTTCGAGGTCGACGCCATCGTCGCCGAGGTCCCCGCAACGGAAGGCGTTCCGGGCCTGGCGCACGTCCTCCAGCAGGCCGGACTCATCACCCGCTACCAGGCCGCGGCGATCTACCAGCGCAAGGGCCGCGGCCTGCTGATTGGCGACTACCTGATCCTCGATAGGCTCGGCGGCGGCGTGGGAGGCGTCTTCAAGGCCCGCCATCGCCGGTTAGGCCGCGTCGTGGCGCTGAAGATCCTGCCGCCGTCATTCGCCCGCGACGCGACCGCAGTCCAGCGGTTCCGACGCGAGATCGAGGCCGCCGGGCGCCTCAAGCACCCCCATGTCGTCGCGGTGCGCGATATCGACGAGGATCGCGGCGTCCACTTCCTGGTGATGGAGTACGTCGAGGGGAACGACCTGGACCGGGTGGTGCGCGAGCGGGGGCCGCTGACGATCGTCCAGGCCATCGACTACGTGACCCAGGCGGCGCGGGGGCTGGAGGCGTTACATGCGCAGGGCATCATCCATCGCAATATCAAGCCGTCCAACCTCAAGCTCGACGCGACCGGCGTCGTGCGGGTGCTCGACCTGGGCCAGGGGTGGATTGGGGACGCCTCCAACCCCTTCGGCGGGCCCGGTGGCGCTCGCCTGACCGAGAGCGCCACGGACATGGCGACGGCGGCTTACATGGCGCCCGAGCAGGTTGAGGACTCGCGGCTGGTTGACCATCGCTCGGACATCTACGGCCTCGGCTGTACGCTGTACTTCCTGCTCACCGGCCGAGCGCCTTTTTCCGGCGACACCATCCTGAAACGACTGCTTGAACACACCGAGCGCCCGCGCCGTCGCTCAAGGCCGCGCGCCCCGACGCACCGACTCCGCTGGAGGACGTCTGCCGGCGGATGATGGCCAGCAGCCCGGCCGAGCGGCCGGCGACGATGACCGAGGTGATCGCACTCTTGGAGGCATGCCGCTCGGCCGACGACGCCCCGCCATCGACCTCGGCCGCGACGAGAACCTCGCAGAAGCTCGTGGTCCCCGGAAAGGCGGGGCTGCGGAAGACTGGTGATGTCCCACTCGCGCCCCCGGCAGCGCCGACAAACCGCAGGGGGTTGAAGCCGACGGCCGGTCTCGCCGCTCCCTACGTGGCACACGACGCGGCGAAGGGCCGCCCTCTCAACCTGATCATCCAGGCCGTCGCCGTCCTGGCCGTCATCGGGTTCGCCTGGATGCTCGTGGTGGCCTCGCGGCGCGGCGGCGGCACTCCGCCCGACGAGGCGGGGGCCGGTGCCGATCGTGCTCATAAGGCCGACAACCTTGCGACCCTCCCCGGTCCTCCCGATCGCGGCGGTGCGGAGACGACTTCGAAGGTTCCGGTCACCCGCATGGTCACCCGGACCATCTTCGACGGCGCGACTGCCGACGGCTGGATGCTCACGAACCGCAGGCCGCTCGACGCCCGCCACGTCCGGCCCGACGGGCTCAATCCGCACGGGACAGGCAGCTACCTGGTCGTCTATCACGAGAAACTGGGCGACTTCGTGCTGGACTTCGACTACAAGCTGAGCAAGGGCGGCAACTCCGGCGTGTTCCTCAGGGTCGGCGACCTGAACGATCCGGTGAATACGGGCATCGAGGTCGAGCTCGCCGACTCGACGGGCATGGACGACCGCGATCCCGGCTCGTTCCGCGGCCTGGTCGAGGCGAGCCGGAACGCTCATAAGCCGGGCGAGTGGAACCACATGACCATCACGGCCGACGGTCCCAGGCTATCCGTCGCGCTCAACGGCGATGTGGTCACCACGATGAACGTGGAAGCGTGGACCCTCCCCGGTAAACGTCCTGACGATACGTTCCACAAGCTCAAGAAGGTGGTTGTGGCCAACCTGCCGCGCACCGGGTATCTCGGTTTCCAGGACCTCAAGGGGGACTGCTGGTTCCGGAAGATCGTCCTGAAGACCGCCGAGCCGGCCCGGGGCGAGGTGGTCCCGCATCAGGGCCCGCGAGCCGACCTCGGAGCCCAACCTGCCCTGGGAATCACGTCTCGAGCTCGAGGACTTCCTGGGGGAAGCCGAGTTCGAGCGAACGCTCCGGGCGAAGCAAGGTCCCTCGGCGAACGGGAGCGCGGCCTGATCGTCCTGCTTGAACGGTCCCGGGGAAACGGTTAAACCAGCTAGTGTGGCGGCCGATCGCCGTGCCGAGCCGGACCCATTCCCTGCTGACCCGCGTCGCCGGGGTTCGTCCGCGGTGCGGCCCTCCCCCGAGGACTCGAAAATGCTACCGCGCCCAAGCCTGTTCCGCATCGCGACCGTCATCGGTGCGATCTTTCTGCTCGCGGCACCGGTACGGCCGAGCCGTGCCGACGAGTTGCCTCTGGTCCCGGAGGTCGAGTTCCAGCCGCTCTCGGCACAGGCGCGGCGGGTCGTCGAGGCGTTGGGGATGCTCGGCGAGCCGCTGTCCAAGGAGGATGCGGCCCGACTCGGCAAGGCCCTCGACTCGACCGGCGGCGCCGACGCCATCCGGACGATCCAGCAGGTCCTCGACCGCCGGTGCCTGATCGGCGTCGAGATCAATGCCGAGAGCCGGGTGAAGGCCGTCCAGGGCCCGGCCGCGGCCAGATTGCTCCAGTCCGGCTGGTCAGTCTTCCTGGTCAAGGTCCACAACGAGGCGGGCGTGACGGCCGCCCTGGCCGCCGATAGCCCCAACGCTGTCCCGGTCTTTCGCGTCTCGAGCGGTCGACCCGAACCCAAGCCCTCGGTCCTGCCCGCGCAGGTCGTCCAGCGCTGGCTGGACCTGGCGATGTACAACGACCGCCCGCTCCAGCGCAACCTCTCCGGCCTCGGCCTGGAGTACCGGATCATCCAGCTCTACAGCCGCGATGCCGGCAAGCGCGAGGCCAAGATCAGCTTCAACGTCGGCCAGGGGACGCAGGACCTGGGCTTCCGCAGCGACGTTGACATCCTGTTCCAGTGCGAGCCGGCGGTGAATGTGGTGCTCGCCGTGCTCGACGAGGACGGATCGCCGACGACCGCCGGGTTCATCTTCCGGGACCGGATGGGCCGCGTCTATCCGTCGCCTGGCCGTCGGCTGGCGCCCGACTTCTTCTTCCATCCCCAGGTCTACCGCCGCAGCGGCGAGTCGGTCACCTTGCCGCCTGGCCGCTACGAGGTCGAGGTCTCCCGAGGCCCCGAGTACCTCGTCTCCCGCGGGTCGATCGAGGTGCCGCGCGACCCGAATCCATCGCGAGATCTTCGTCCTGAGGCGCTGGATCAACCTGGCCAAGATGGGATGGTACTCCGGCGACCATCACGTCCACGCCGCCGGCTGCATGCACTACGAGAGCCCGACCGAGGGAGTCAAGCCGGAGGACATGTGGCGGCACATCGTCGGCGAGGACCTCGACGTCGGCTGCGTCCTATCGTGGGGGCCGTGCTGGTACGCCCAGAAGCAGTTCTTCGAGGGGAAGATCCACTCGCTGTCCACGCCCGATTACCTGATGCGCTACGACGTCGAGGTCTCGGGCTTCCCCTCGTCGCACGCCGGGCACCTCTGCCTGCTGCGGCTCAAGGAAGACGACTACCCGGGTACGACCCGGATCGAGGAATGGCCGAGCTGGGACCTGCCCGTCCTCCAGTGGGGCAAGCCGCAGGGGGGCGTTGTCGGTTTCTCGCACTCGGGCTGGGGGCTGAAGGTCGCGGGCGACACCCTGCCGACCGACGAGGTCCCGCCGTTCGACGGCATCGGCGCCAACGAATATATCGTGGACGTCGTGCACGACGCGGTCGACTTCATCTCGAGCGTGGATACTCCCGCGCCCTGGGAGCTCAACATCTGGTATCACACGCTCAACTGCGGCTACCGCGCCAAGCTGAGCGGCGAGACCGACTTCCCCTGCATCTACGGCGAGCGGGTCGGACTGGGCCGGGTGTACGTGAAGCTCGATGAGGGCCAGCTCGATTTCGACAAGTGGTGCGAGGGGATCAAGCAGGGTCATTCCTACGTGACCGACGGCAAGAGCCACCTGATCGACTTCCGCGTGGGGAACCTCGCACCCGGCGAGTCGGGCAGCGAGTTGAAGGTCGCCAGGCCGGGGACGGTCAAGGTCACCGCCCAGGTCGCCGCCCATCTCGACGCCGACCCGACGCCCGGGGCCCGCGCCATCCGATCGCGGCCACTCGACCAGAAGCCCTACTGGGACCTCGAGCGTGCGCGGATCGGCGAGACGCGGAAGGTACCCGTCGAGGTGATCGTCAACGGCCATCCCGTCGCCAGGGCTGAGGTGACGGCCGACGGCACGATTCAGGCCGTGTCCTTCGACGTACCGATCGACCGGTCAAGCTGGGTCGCCCTGCGGGTCTACCCGTCGTCGCACACCAATCCGGTGTTCGTCGTGGTGGACGGCAAGCCGATCCGCGCCTCGCGGAAGTCGGCCGAGTGGTGTGTCAAGTCGGTCGACCACTGCTGGTCCCAGAAGGAAAAGGCCATCCGCCCTGCCGATAAGGAAGCGGCGCGCAAGGCTTACGATGTCGCGCGCGACGCCTACAAGCGCATCCTCTCGGAGAGCGAGAAGGATTGATTGAGCGGGCGGTTCGATCGATTTGATCTCATACGGCATCACCTCGTCCTGATGGAGTGAGCAGACCGTGCGGACTTTCCTCGAGGAGCGGGGCTCGTTGGTGGCGCTGGCGGGCCTCGTCCTCATGGTGGTCCCGTTCTCTTCGAATGCCGACGACCGTCCCCCCGCCGCCGACATGGTGATCCGCCATGCCAGGGTGATCACCCTCGATCGCGATTCGCGAATCGCCGAGGCCGTCGCCATTCGGGGCGAGCGGCTGCTGGCCGTCGGCACGGATGCGGAGATCGCCCGGCATATCGGTCCGGCCACGCGGGTCGTGGATGCTGGGGGCAAGGTGCTTCTGCCCGGGCTCTACGATAGCCACGTCCATCCGCTCGGCGCCGCGCACAGCGAGAAGGACCACCCGATCCCGACGTTCGACTCGCTCGCCGATGTCCTGCGCTACATCTCCGAGCGGGCGAAGGTCCAGCCGGAGCGGACGTGGATCGTCGCGCGCTACGCCTTTCCCGACCCGGTTGAAGGAAGGCCGCTTCCCCACCCGCGACGAGCTCGACCGGGCCGCTCCGCGCCACATGGTGCTCCACCAGGGCGGGCCCGCGGGCGTCGTCAACACGCTGGCCCTGCGGCATTCCGGCATCACCCATGACACGCCCGACCCGCCCGCCGGCCGGATCGTCAGGGATCCCACGACCGGCGAGCCGACCGGCATGATGCGGAATGCTTACTCGGCCCTCAAGGACCTGCCCGACGACGCCTATGGCGACGCGTCGCATCCCGATGCGGATCGGGTCCGGCTGCTGTTCGCAAGATACAACGCCCGCGGCCTGACGAGCATCGCCGACCGAGGCGCAGACGTCGCCGCGATCCGGCTCTACCGCGAGCTCCGCGATCGCGGCGAGCTGACCGTCCGCGTCGAATGTGACGCGGATCCTCGGCCCGCCGTTTGCGCGACCGAGCGACGATCGTCGCGGGGCTCGAAAAGCTGGCCGCGGGCTGAGCCAGGCCGGCGAGCCGAATGGCCCGACCGGCGTCGGCGACCGCTGGGTCCGGATCGGGCCCGATGAAGGTCTTCCTCGACGGCGGGATGCTCAACGGAACCGCCTACATGCGGGAGCCCTGGGGCGTCGGTGCGACATACCAGGTCACCGAGCCCTCGTACCGCGGCCTGCTTTTCGTCGATCCGGATCACCTGGCGATCGTCGCCGAGGAGGCCGCACGCCGCGGCTGGCAGATGACCGCGCACTGCGCCGGCGAGGCGGGGATGGACGAGCTGCTGTCGGCCTACGAACACGCCGACCGTCGCGTCGGAATCCGGGGCCGCCGCTGGCTGATCACCCACGCCAACTTCACCTCGGCGGCCAACCTCCGAACGATGCGCCGAGCTCGGCGTCGGCGCCGACCTCCAGCCCGCCTGGCTCTGGAAGGATGCTCGGACCCTGCTCGTCGTCCTGGGCCCGAAGCGGATGGAGTGGTTCCACCCCTATCGCAAGTGGTGGGACGCCGGCATCACGATCGGCGGCGGCAGCGACCACATGATTCGCACGGATCCGCTGAACTCGACCAACCCCTGGGACCCCTGGCTCGGCATCTGGATCGCCGTCACGCGGCAAGGCCGAGGGGACCGCGCCGCTCAACCCCGATCAGAGGCTGACGCGCGAACGAGGCCCTGCGTTTCTACACCATCAACAACGCGCGGCTGCACTCACGAGGAGGCCGAGAAGGGCTCGATCGAGCCGGGCAAGCTCGCCGACCTGATCCTCGTCGACCGCGATCCGCTCACCTGCCCCGAGGACAGCCTCCGCTCAACGGTCGTCCTGTCGACCCTCGTCGGCGGCCGGACGGTCTATACCGCGACGAGCGGTCCGGCAGCCGTCCGCGGGGCCGAATCCCCGTGACGAACCGGAATTGCGCGCGACTGGTCGCCCGATTTATCGGCCCCGCCAGGCGCCTCACCGCCCATGGATCCCGGTCAGCGATCCGGTATCGGAAGGGAAGCAAGGCCGGAGATCCCGTCGCGGCTCCGATCGCCGCCTCGCCCGCAGGCCAGCCGATCGGGGTGAACCCAACAGGGACCTCACGGCAAGCGAACCCGCGCGATCGCCAACGCGCCAGCGCCGCGCCATGGCGCTCGTGCAGGGCCAGGAATTCAGCGTCCTCGACGGCGCGGCCGCGAGTCCGCGACTCGTGATGGATGCCAACCAGCGTGCCGAAATACACGTTGTGAAAGCCCGACTCGCCGGCGCAGGCAGAGGTCCACGTCACCGTACGCGTTGGGCATCAGGACCTCATCGAATCCGCCCAGCGCCTCGAATGTCGCCCGTCGCACCATCGCGCAGGCGAACGTGACGCCCATGACGATCCGCTCGTCGTTGACGAACTCCTCGGTACCCGCCGAGTGACCGAGCCGGTGGTATCCGCACACATACGTCGGTCCGTCGCAGACCTGGATGCCTCCGTGCTGCACCCCCCGGCCGTCGGGGTAGAGCAAGCGAATGCCGACGAACCCGCTCGATTCATCGGCAAGGAGCTGCATCGCCATCGTCTGGAGACAGGCCGGCGAGACCAGCTCGACATCGTTGTTAAGGAAGAGCACGAGATCACGGCCGCGGCCGTGCTCGGCGATCGCGGCGTTGTGAATCCGCCCGTAATTGAACGCGCCGACGTCGCTGACAAGCCTGTAAGTGTTGCGGCGTTCCCCGGCCAGCCACGACCGTATCTGGGTGTTCGTGGCGGATTCTTCCGGCCGGTTGTCGATCAGCAAGACCTCGAGTGTCAGCTTGTGGTTCTGCCGCTCGATCGACTCGAGACAACGGATCGTCAGCTCGGCGCCGTCCTTGAATGGGACGATCGCCAGCAAGGACGGACCGGGACGGCCGACCAGCGACCGGAGATGAATACCGGGAAAAGCCTGACCGGACTCCGGCGCGGGCGGCAGGATACTGTAAGTTGCCCCCGGGTAAAGTCGGGGCAGCCATGCCTCGATCATCGCCTTCTGATCGTCGCTCGACGCCGGCTCGCGCGACGATGCATCCGGCTCCACGCGCCGGAAATAGAGGAAAAACGGCACATCGTCCGAGCGGACTTCACTGCACGCGGCGATCCGGATCATGAGGTCGTGATCCAGCAGACCCTCGTGGCGGGGACGCGCGACCGGTGCATATCCGGTCGCAACATCCAGCAGGTCGCTCCGGATCGCGGCCAGGCGACCCACCGAATTTGTTCGCAAGAGGGTGAAGAGGTCGAAAGGCGGCTTGTGAAGGAACACGCGATTCGACGTGCCGCCGGGTCGACCTCCGCCTCGTTGGAGCGGATCAGGTTGATGCTGCGGTCAACGGCCAGGCGGCGGCCGAGGATTCCCAGGGGCAGGGATGCAGGAGCGCCGAGTCCTCGACGAAGGCCAGGAATTCCCCATGGGCCATCTCGACCGCGGCATCCCGCGCGGCGGCCATCGACATCGTCCCGGGAGGAGTCAACAACCGGACCCTGCTGTCCTTGCTCGTCCACTCCCTTGCCAGCACGAGCTGATCGGGCAACGCGCCGCCGGCATCAACCAGGATCAGCTCCCACCGCAGCCAGCTCTGGAGCCTGAGCGAGACAATCAGATCGTCCAGCCATTCTGGAGGCGAACCGCACAAGGCGGCGATCAGCGAAAACATCGGCGGCGATGGGACATCGGCGAATCGATCGACCTCATGCTTGAGACACTGGAGCAGGGGGGCCGTGTCCGAGTGCCAGCCGAGGTACCATGGAATGGCCGCGAGCAGCCGCGACTCGGGCGTGTCTCCGGCGATCGTCACGCGATAATCCTTCGCGAGCCGGGCATACTCAACATTGCCGATCAAGGGGTGCCCTCGCCGTCATTCGAGGTTTGTCGTCATGCGTGGCAAACGGGCCGGCGCCGAGTCTCGCAGGTGCGGCTCGCGCCGAAGGACGCGTCCCGACCACCGCCGTCTTGTAGGCTTCGACCAGTCGCTCGGGATCGCCACCAATCTCGGCGGCGATCTCGTGTGCATCGAAAAACCACGGGACCGTCGGCGGGATCGCCGCGGCGGCGATCAGTCGGTCGGCCCACGAGCCGCGGGTATGAACGACGTCAACGCGGTGGAACGCCGCCAGTTCGCGGATCACCTCGGCACGACGTGGAGACATCGCCTCGACGGCTGAGGGATCGACTCTCGGGTCGCCGTCCCAGGTCCAGGGCAGGATGCCGGGCGTCCCCTCAATCCAGACGATCCGCCGGTCGAACCCGCGCCACGGTCCTGGCGTCCAGCACTCCCGGCAGCGCGTTGCAGACGAATACCGGGAACCGCTCGGCCAGTTCGTTCGCCAGATCAATCATCGCACGCGTGCCCGGCTCGTCGCCCAGGCCCGAAACGACCAGCAGGATGCGGAACTCGCGCGAGGCCCCCAGCCGTGCGCCGAACACCGTTCGGAGTCGCCCGATCGGCGCCGCCAGCCGGGGATCTCGCCGTCATGGGTGGGCGCAGAACCATGTAGCCCAGCCGATCGATGTATTCCACGAAGCTGCGCGCCATGCTGCCCGAGATCGCGGCGGCCGACACGGGAAACGCCTCGAAGATCCGCGCCTTGACGGCGAGCTGCTCCTCGAACAGCAGCACCGCCCGCTCGAACGCATGGCGCACGGTCCGCTCGTGATGTCGGTGGCCATTGAGCGGCTCCGGGACGAAAGCGATCTTCCCGCGCCGGATTCGCATCGCGTAGAACAGCCAGTCGCCGCCGAGACGAAGCCGCTCCAGCTCGCCTCGCTCCTCCAGCACCTCGGGCCTGCGAAACACCACGGCGCTGGCATTGGGGATCGTGTTCCGCTGGCTCAATGCCGATCTCGACCTCCTCGGCGCCCGGTGACGCTGTATCGGGACCGCCATCGCGTCGGCGCAGAGGTCCTCGGTCGCGAACAGGTAGTCCTCCGCAAGCCGGCGGCCGTCGGGGCCGACCATCGACGACTGGCAGAAGGCCAACGATACCTCGGGGTCGCGAAACTCGGCGACCAGCCGCTCGAGCAGCTCGGGCCGGCAGGTATCGTCCGACTCGGCGATCCAGACCAGGTCGCCCGCCGCCAGGTCGATCCCCTTGACCCACTGGCGGAACGTGCTGCCGCTGTTCGCCGCGTTCAGGACCAGGCGGAATGGCACCGGGGATTCGGCCGCGAGCCGCCGCGCAACGGCAACGCTCTCATCGCTCGACGAGTCATCGAGGAACAGGATCTCGTAGGGCGGATAGGTCTGGCCGAAGATCGTCCTCAGCCGCTCCTCCAGGTATGGAGCGTGGTTGTAGTTCGGCACAATGACCGAAACCTTCGGATCGTGCGATCGCTCCGACCCTGCTGAGAACTCCCCATGCGGGCGAATCCAGATGTCGCAGGGCCGGGGCGGTCCTGCCGGCGTGGCGGATGCAATCCGATCCGCTTGACCATTGCCTACCGGTGAGGACCGCCCGTGAGTGATGCCCTCTCGTCGCCGTGATACGAACGAGGCCACCCGGCCGACGATCGCCGCGGCCCGACGCGCCTTCAGGACGAGCTTCCACGCCCGGCTTCCGCGGATCTCATCGAGCTGCGCCCGGTATGCGGCCGACTGTTGCTTTGCCCTGGCGTTGGCGAGGAACAGCTCGCGCAGCACCAGGTTCTCGGCCCGCAGCGCCGCCAGCTCGCGTCGCGCTTCTTCCCGGTCCTCGTCGAGTGCTTCGTCCATGAAGTCGGTCCTCGTTCAGCCGGCGCGGGCCTCGGTGTCGTCCGGCTCCGCGCCGCCCAGGATGAGCCGCTTGGCCAGGCGATGGATCGGCCGCAGCCCCTTGACCCTGTCGTTGATCGCGTCGGCGATCCGGTAACGCAGGGGCAGCGGGGGCGGCTCCGGCATTGGCTCGTGAATCGCCTCGTCGGCCGGCTGCTCACTCGCCGGCGGCGGGTCGAAATAGCCCCAGCGTGCCAGCAACAGCCCCATCGATAATTCGATCAATCCGTGGTAAGGACGCGGGATCTGCTCGAGGTGCGGCCGCAGGCTCCGCAGGTGGTTCCGGATCACCGAGACCCGCTGCGTCATGTTGCCCGGCGCCGAACGGTAGTAGAACAACGCCTCCGGGATGACCTCGATCCGGTACCCACGCAGGGCGAACTTCGAATACGCTTCCCAGTCCTCGTGGCCGACGTTGCGGTCCTCGGTATATCCGCCCAGCTCCATCAACGACCGCCGGCGCACCAGCGCATTGGCGTCGCCGAAGGTGTTCCGGATGGCACACAGGGGCAGCGCGGCCCCGGCGAACAGGAAGCGGTGGACCGGTACCCCCTCACCCGTCGGCGAATCGGTGCTCTCGAACTTGTCGAGCTGGCAGGTGATGACGTCGGCGCCGGTCCGCCGCGCGACCTCGGCGAAGGTCGCGACCTCGTGCGGCTTGGCGATGTTGTCGTCGTCCATGAACAGGATGTACTCGCAACGCGCCGCGCGGGCCGCCGCGTTGCGTGACGCGCCCAGGTACAGGTCATGCTCGCGGATCAGCCGCCAGCCGCGGCGGTCGAACGCGAACTCCTCCGCGATCCGGTCCAGCTCCTCCTGCACGCCCTCGCCGGGACTCCCGTCGTCGAGGACGATTACCTCGTCCGGCGCCCGCTCCTGCGCGACCAGCGACTCGATCGCCTGGCGCAGGTAGTGCGGCCGGTTGTAGTGGTTCAGGCAGACGCTGATCGTCGGCGGGTCCGCCAGGGCCGCGGGCTCTTCGCGACGGACGAGCCGTTCGTGCCAGCGCGTCCAGCCGCCGACTCCCGGAATGTCCCGGGCTGTCGCCGGGCCGGGCAGGGCCCACCCCTCGCCGAGGGACCACGCCAGCGCCGACTCGCTCGGCGCCCCAGGTGTGATCGGCCAGCTCGGCCGAGCGGCGCTCGATGTAGTCGAGCTCGAGCTGCGACTCGATCCGGATGATGTCGTGCGAGGCACGGCGAATCCATGCCGACGCACCGAACATGCCGACGACGCAGGCCGTCCCGCTCAGCGCCAGCCCCTGCCGATGCGCCGTCAGTGCGTAGAAGCCGCATCCCCCGCGCTCGGCGAAGTGCACGACGTCGAACGTGTCGTGGTCCCGCAGCCAGAGGTACACGCGATGACTGACCGCAAGCTGCGGCGACGTGGCCGCCAGCGGGACCGGGCTCGCGGGCAGGCGCACGAGGCGAATGCCGCGATCGACGGCGGTCCCCGGATCGCCGGCATCCGGCCCGTCGAATTGCGCCGCGCGTCGGTGTGCAGCAGCGTCACGTCATGACCGGACTCCTGGAAGCTGCGTCGCCAGCGAGACATACGTGAAGTCGACGTCCGGCTCCGTCGAGCCGTCGTGACTGCCGCCGATCACCAGGCAGACGCGCAGCGGCCGCTCGGCCGCCCCGGGTTCGAGGAATACCGATCTCTCCGAGGCGCAGTACCCTCGGGCGCCTTGCCGCTGGATTCGGATGCCTCGCGGTGTTGTTCCACGCCTCGCTTCTCCTGGGCGGCGGATCCTGATTGACTCGCGATTCAGGCGACCCGGGCCTTGGGCGAGGGCGGGTCGAGCGGCAGGACGCCATCCCTGCCGCTCTCGGAATACGCGAAATGGGACGACCGCGGATCGGCCGCCCACTCCGTCAGTGTCGGCGCCTCGCGATCCTTCGGGCTGACCAGCGCCGTCGTCGGCGCAATCGCGTCGAAGAATGCCTTCAGGCCCGCGTTGCATTGAGACCAGTCGAGGTCCGGCGAGAGCGGCGAGATGCCCGCCTCGCACTTCGGGTTGTACTCGCCCGAGCAGAGGTACTCGACCAGCGTGTCCTCGACCAGCAGCATCCCGTGCGCGAAGCCGGGCGGCACCCAGATCCATTGCGACTGGTCCGACTCGACGCGGGCCGGCAATTCATGAGCGATGATCTGGCCGAAGGTCGGTGAGCCCTTGCGGATGTCGAGTACCAGGTCGATCAGCCGGCCGGTCACGGTGCGCACCAGCTTCCCCTGGTACGGATTCCACTGGAAATGCAGCCCGCGGATCGTCCCCGCGCGTGAGAAGCTCTCGTTCATCTGGCAGAAGTCGATCCCGCGCAGGCCGTCGATCCCCTCGAAGTCGCTCGTCCGATAATGCTCGGTGAAATACCCCCGGTGGTCGCGGAACCGGGCGAAGCGGATCACCGCGACCTCGGGGAATGCCAGCCGTTCCACGACATGGATCTTCATCAACCCGCCTCCCGCTCCGTTACCGGACTCCGCACCCCGACATGACCCGGCATGGCTCTACGACAATCCCCGCGGGGTGTCAAGGCGAGACGCATCCCGCGCCGGCTCGGCCAGCCACCACGGATCAGGCGGCATCCCGCGCCGACTCTGGTGCCATCGCCACGCGCGGGGCGACCGGAACCGCCCGGCTCCAGGCCCGCGCCGCGACCGCCTGGCCGCCCTGTAGCAGCCAGCTCAGGATCGTGAAATGCACCTCGGTCATCCGCTCCTGGTCGAGGAATCGCCGCTCTGCTTCCGGCGGTGTGACGCGCCGTCGCGTCGTGGCGGCGTCCTGCATCGCGGCGGCCAGCTCGGCGATGTAGCGCGGGTCCTCGTCATGGACCAGGCCCGGGATCGATCCGGCGTCGATGTCGCAGATTGTCGCGAACGGCGGCCGGACGAGCCGGCCCGTGCCCATCGCCACCGTCTCGCGCGCCCCGCCGACATCCGAGGCGACCAGCGGCAAGCCGGTGCATGCCGCCTCGGTCAGCGCCAGGCTCCAGCCCTCCCAGTACGACGGCAGCACGAAGGCGTCGGCCATCCAGTAGAAACGCCCCACGTCGGATCTCTGGCCGGCGAGCAAGACGTGATCCCCTAGCCCGAGCTCGGCGATCCGGCCGCGGAGCTGCCGCTCATACTCGGCGTCGCTGGCCGAGCCCACCAGGACCAGCCGGGCCCGGGGACGCTCCGAGACCACCGCCGCCATCGCCCGCATCAGGACTTTCTGCGCCTTGGTCGCGTGGATCGAAGCCACGTTCAGGAAGACGAAGTCGTCATCCGCCAGCCCCAGCTCGACACGGAGCCGCTCGGGCTTCTGCGCCCGCGCCGCATCCAGCCGGCCGATGTGCACGCCATTGGGAACGACGATCATCTTCGTGACGTCCAGCCCCATCCGCCGGTCGCAGTACCGCGCCACCTCGGCCGATACGCACAGGTAGGCCGTCGTGAAGGCGTCCGCCTCGCGATAGGCGTCGATCGTCCGCTCGTCGAGCCAGACGTAGGTGTTGTGCACCACCTGCACGAAGGGGAGCCCGACCTCCGCCGCGACCCGGGCGCCGTACGTCGAATAGTGCGCATACACGAGGTCGACGCGATTCTCGCGGAGCCATGCCCGGTAGGCCGCCTCGCGTCGCCCTGGCGGCAAGCTCGCCACCTCCAGCCCCTCCGCACGCGCCTGCTCGACCGCGGGGCCGGTGCGCCCGAGGACCAGCAGCGAGACTCGCAGGCCCCGCTCGCGCAGGCCACGCGCCAGGTCGAGGACCACATTCTCGAGCCCCCCCTGCGTGAAGTCGTCCACCTGGAAGGCCACGTGCCTCGCCTCGGACGATGCCGCGAACGGACGCGGCAGGTCCCGCCGTCGGATCGATGCCGGATGCAAACGCTCGAAGAACAGCCGGTTACCCGCGTGCTGGACCGCCAGCTCGAGGAACGACGACGGACGATCGACGACCAGGTTCTCGACTCCGAGCAGATCCAGCCTCTCGGCGACCTCTCGCCGTCCCGAGAACCCGACCGTCCGGCATTGCACCGCCCCGATCCTCGCCGCATAGACATCGTCGACCGCGTCGAACCACGCGGCCACGACCGAGGGATCGCGACGTTCCGTCGCGGCCAGGACGTCGAGTCGTGCTCCATCGGCGAGGTACAGGACCTTCGTCGCCTCTGCGCTTGCACGCTCCCCCGGCTCGAGCGCAGGGTCGATCTCCAACCACTGATGCGGCGCACGAGGGACGTCCGCCAGGCGGCGGCTCATCGCGGTGTCGACGATCACGGTCCAGGGCTCGCGATAGGACCGGTGACGTGACCGCTCGACCTTCATCAGCGCGGCCACCCGCTCGGCGATCCGCAGCTCGACGGCCCGGCCGCTCAGGCTACGGTCGTGCACCCGGTAGCGATACAGCGTCTCGTCCGTCCCCAGGTGCTCGATCCGTAAGGCATGGTTGACTCGCATCCAGTAGTCATAATCTTCGATCCCCAAGCCCGGGTCGTAGTCGCCGATCAGCCGACCTACGAGGTTGCGATACAGGAAGCACGGCCCGATGAAGTTGTCGCAGACGACGTTGATCTCGCGCGGGTTGCGGGGCAGGTGGATCTCGGGCGAGGTCGGCGGGGTTCGGTCCTCGGGTCGGAATGTCGGGTCGGCCAGCGGCTCGCCTCGATCGTCGATTGCCACGTAGTCGGCATAGACCATCGCCGTCTCCGGACGATCCCTCAGGAAGCCGACCAGCCGCGCCAGTTGATCCGGGTGCATCAGGTTGTCGGCGGACGTCCATGTCCAGAATTCACCCCGGGCAAACGCGAATCCGTTGCTCAGGGCCTTGGGGAGCTTCTGATTGGCCTGCGTCAACACGCGAACCTTCGGATGGCCGGCATAGCGAGCGAGCACCACCTCGACGCCATCGGTCGAGCCGTCGTTGACCACGATCAGCTCGAAATCGGCATGAGACTGCGCCAGCACGCTCTCGATCGACTCGCCGAGCAGGTCCGCCTGATTGTAGACCGGCAAGATCACGCTGACCAACCCCGGCACTCCGGGACACCGAGCGGCCGTACCATCAGCCGTCGTCGTCGGCAGCCTGCGCAGCGCCAGGGCCCGCCGAATCCGGAACAATGGGCCACGCCGCCACAG
Source organism: uncultured Planctomycetota bacterium (assembly GCA_963771445.1). GTDB lineage: Bacteria > Planctomycetota > Planctomycetia > Isosphaerales > Isosphaeraceae > JAKAUH01. The sequence goes on from CAVYTQ010000015.1 coordinate 116,749, forward strand.
GTAATAGGCCAGCGACGCCGCCAGCGCACTCGGTCCCTGCCGCGCCTTGCGGACAACCCGCGCCGGAAGAGTCCATAACGATCGCCGACCGAAGAGCTTACGACCCATCTGCCGCCTCTCGCTTCCCTGTGTGCCCCGGCCGGCGTACCGTCGCCGATCGTCCCCGCCTCCTCTGGCCTCGAGGCGGATTCTCGGAGCCTTATCGATCGGCCAGATGCCCCGATTTGTCAAGGCGAAACGGCCATGTAACCCCATTGCCTCACGACCGCGACGATGCTACCATGGTGTCGTGGGATATGTAGAGACGTTCAGAGCACGGTCATGCGCTCGCTTTGCAGGCTGGTTCGCGCTGTATGATTTAGAGAGACAGCACACGCCGTCCGCAGTCGTCAAACTCGTCATGCACGATACAGCAAGAGGATTCGGAGATGATCAAGCTGGCCTTCCAGGCAGTGTTGTCCACGACTGCGCCTCGGGCTGGGCGGCAACGGCGGCACGCGACGGCGGTCGCGGATGCGGAGCCGGCCGTACGGCGAATCGCTGGAGATGCGTGATTGTCCGTCGGGATTGGCGGCGCAGGTGGCGATCGAGCGGCACGAGCAAGCGCTGATCGCCCGCGAACATCGCCTGGCGTTGCTGAGGGCCTCCGAGTACCGCAAGCTGCACCAGGAGGGGCAAAAGGCGACCCAGAAGAAGGCGGTCGCCGGCGCCCCGCAGACGATCTATGTCGCTCCGAAGGGCAAGACCGGTACGACCGCCGGCAAGACGGCCGCGCATCCGCTGGGCAGCCTGACCCTGGCGATCAAGCGGGCCGCCCCAGGCTCGACGATCGTCCTCGCGCCCGGCGTCTACGCGCTCGACGTGAAGGTGATGGGCAAGAGCAATCTCACGTTCCAGGGGGCCGCGAACGGGACGAGCGTCATCGATCCCTCCTCCGGCAACGCGATGCTGGTGCAGTCCTCGAGCAACGTGACGATTAATAATGTCGTCTTCCACGCCCCGGGCGGTGGCTCCGCGGGGATCATTGTCCAGGGCTCGTCGGTCAATCTCAACAACGTCCAGACCAGCAATACCACCGGTTACGGCGTCATCGCGGGGTCCTACGGCGGCCTGGGCTCGTCCGTGAACGTCGCCGGCAGTCAGTTCTCCGGCTCACAGAACGCGGACGGGTTCCACCTGTCGGCCGGTGCCTCGGCCACGATCACGGGCAGCGTGTTCGACGACAACGGCAGTTCGACGGCATCCGATAGCAACGGCCTGGCCCTCGACGGCGGCAGCTCGGCCACGATTACCGGCTCGTCGTTCAACGGCAACGCCAGCGACGGCCTGTTCGCCGCCGGCAACGCGCAAGTCACGATCAGCAACAGCACCTTCAACGGCTCGCGGATGGGATCCGGAATCCAGCTCAACGACAGCGCCACTGCCTCGATCACCGGTTCCACCTTCAATGGCAATGGCACGGCCGCGGGCGTGACCCAGTCGAGCAACGGCGCGGTCATCGGCGGATCCAGCTCGGCGACGATCGTCGGCTCGCAGTTCGACGCCAACACCAATGGCGGAATGGTCGTCTCGAACAGCGCGAATGTCTCGGTGAGCCAGAGCACATTCACCGGCAACGTCAAGGGCGACGGGGCGATCTTCTTCCAGCAGGCGACCGTCAAGCTCACCGGCAACACGTTTGCCTCGAACGGGCAGACGGTCGGCATCTCGAGCGGCCTCAACGGCGTCGAGTTCTTCATCAACTACACGGGGAACGCGGTCGTCTCGGGCAATACCTTCCAGAGCAATACCGCCAACGGCCTGTACGTCGGCTCGGCGGGCAGTCTCGTGGTCTCTGACAACCAGTTCCTGGGCAACGTCGATGGACTTTTCCTCGACGGCACGGCCGCGAGCATCAACGCGAGCATTGTGGGCAACACGATCGTCGCGTCCACGACGCCGGGTGTGAGCCTCAACGGGATGACGCTGGTCGGCCAGGACGTGACGGCGACGATCGGTGGCAGCGGCGGCGACGCGAACACGATCGAGAACTTCGCGCAGGGCGACTACATCACCGAGGCCCTCGGCACGGGCGCGGCGGCCGGACTTCCCCATGCGACGATCCTGGCGAACAGCTACCTGGATAACGGCCAGGCCGTCACCTCGAGCTACGCGATCTTCGTCCAGTAGGAGGCCCCATATTCCGCCGGGGGGCTCGCGTCAGCTCGACCGCGCCTCACCGGCTGCCCCGGGCGGGTGACTTCCTCCGGCAGACGCACAGCGCGAAGTCGCTGGTGAGCACGCCCTTCTCGATCAGGATCGCCTCGAATTCGGCGACCAGGCGCACGATCGTCTCCATCTCGGGTGTCGGCTGAGACATCGCGTCGTGCCGCAGCAGCGGGTACATCGGATGCAGGATGGTGCCGCCGTAATGGTGGCAAAACTCGAGCTCGAAGTAGGTCGACGCGAATGGCAGGATCAGCGACGACCGGACCGATTCCGACGAGTCGTACTCCATCGCCTGCTCGACCGTGTTCTGGTCGAGCCGGTCCGACAGCCGGAGCTCCGGCGCGATCGCTCGCAGCAGGCGGTTGATCACGTCGAGCTGCTTGCGCGGATAGATGTTGTAGCAGGGGCCGACGTACTCGTTGAACACGAAGACGCCGTCGGGCGCCAGCGCGTCGCGGACGACGCCCAGGAACCGCTCGAGCTCGCGGACGTGGTGGAGCGACCCCGAGCAGAGGACCATGTCATACAACCGCCCCTTGGGGATGCGAAATTCGTTGATGTCGTCGCGATAGAAGTGGATCTTCATCCGACGCGCGGCCGCCTTCTCGCGGGCGATGCACAGGCTCGCCTCGGAGAAGTCGAAGGCGTCGAGGTGGGCGATCTGGCCGTAGCCCATCATCGCGACCTCGTGGTCGCCCACGCCGCAGCCCGGGGACAGCACCCGCTCAAATCGTCGATCCTTGAAGTAGTCGGTCATCAGCCAGTGGAGCCAGTGCTCCTGCGACTCGCCCCCCGACATCCGGAGGTGGACGACCTCGCCGATCCGAGGGTTCCCGGTCCACTGCCCCCGGGAGGCGATCTCGGGATTGGCCTCCCAGTGCGACCTGGCTGTCGAGAGCATGTCTCCTCCTCGCCGGATTCCCTCAAGCACCGCGATCCGACGGACTGGCCGGCCGCCGTCCAGGCTTCATCCCCGCTCGGCGGTCGCCGCCGATTGCCCGACAGGACAGCGTCCTCTCATCGGTCGAGGGCGGACGGTGACTTGAGCTCAATCCCGGCATTTCCCGAAAGATCCTCGCGATCGCCCCGGCCCGCAAGATCGCCTCATGCCATCGGCATTGTCGGCCGATCCATTCATGAAAGGCGACCCGACGGCCGACGCGGAAGGCCCGCCAGGGCCGGGCCCCACGATGGCGGAGGCGGAATGATCATGAAGGACGCGACCGACCGGGTGCCGGGTGTTTCGCCATGGGCACGCCTGCGCGACGTGACCGGGGCGATCGCCGCGTGGGGCACCTGGGCGGCGATGACGATCGGCCTGTTCGTCTACCTCGTCCACTACTCGCGCAACATCCCGTACATGGACGACTTCGCCATGGTTCCCGTCCTGACGGGAGCCCAGCCGTTGACCGCGGAATGGGCGTGGTCGCAGCATAATGAGCACCGTCCGCTCGTGTCGCGCCTGATCACCGTCGGCCTGTTCCGCTTCGTGGCCAGCGACTTCCGGACGCCGCGATTCGCCAACGCCGGGCTGATGTCGGCGATGGCGGCGGCCATGATCCTGCTGGCGCGGCGGATGCGTGGGTCCTACCGGGCGACCGATGCCGTCTTCCCGATGTCGCTCCTCAGCGTGGCGCAGACCGAGAGCCTGTTCATCGGCTTCGCCATGAACCTGGTCCTCTCGTCGGCGCTGGCGGTCGCCCTGATCGCGGCGGTCGGCCGGGCACGGCAAGGCGGCATGCTCATGCCGCTTTGCTTCGGGCTGTCGCTGGTCCTGCTGCCGCTGACGGGCGGCAGCGGCCTGACGATGCTGCCGGCGCTGGGCTTGTGGCTCGCCGGATACATCGCCACGGGCTGGTGGTCGGGGCAGAAGCCCGGGCCGATGATCCGAGTCGCCGGCCTGCTCCTGCTCGCCGCGGGCGCGGCGATCACGGCCCTCTACTTCCGGGGCTATTTCCGCCCGCCCCACCATCCGCTCCCCCCGTCGGCGGGGTCGGTGGTTTCGTCGACGCTCATCTATCTCAGCCTGGCGATCCATCCTCATCTCTCGTCGTATCGCTGGCCCGCGGGGCTGATCGCGGCGGGCCTGGTGATCGCCACCCTCGCGCTGCTTGCGACCCGGGCCTTCCGGCAGCCGGCGGAGCGGCCGCGTGCGCTCGGCATGATGGCGATCCTGCTGGCGATGCTCGGCCTGGCCGGCGCTGTGGGGTTGTCGCGGTCGGGCCTGGGATTCGCGGTGATCCTCGCGCCGCGGTACGTCACGCTGGCAGGTCCGTTGCTTTGCGTCCTCTACGTCTCGTGGCTCGCCTATGGCGGTGCCCGCGGCCGGGTTGCCGTCCCGCTGGCGCTGCTGGTGCTGATTGCATCGGCGCTGCCCGACGGCTATGAGTTCAGCCGGTCCTACGGCCGCACGTTGCTGGCGGCCGAGCGGCGGGTGGAGGCGGGCCAGGACCGGCGGGCCTCGGCCGCGGAGCTGGCGCGGGCGGCTTCCCCGTACCTCTACCCGCTGGCCAGCGATACGGACCATTTCTTCCGGATGATGGAGACGGCCCGGATGGGCCCCTTCGCCGGCCGCGAGGTCGGCCGGCCATCCACGGCCTCTGCCGACCCGGGGTGGATCCGCCGATGATGTCTCGCCCCGGCCTGGACCGTGTCGATCGATCTTGCCAGGGGGGGGCGGGTTGGCTATCCTCCGCCCACGCCACACTCGACCTCCCTTCCGGGTCGGTCGGTGAATCGCGGGCGATCCCCCATCGGCAGGCGGCCTTGCAGGGCCGCGGAACCCCGAGTGGGATAGCCGGACGCGATCACGACCAGACCAGGGAGGGTCGAGCATGGCTTCACCAGCGCAGGACGCGCCCATCCTCGCGGATCCCGGGCCGCCTCGTCCGGGACCGGGCCGCGGCGAGCTCGCCGGCATCGGGGCGATCGGGATGCGGAAGATCGCCCGGGCCCGCAGGCGGTTCGGTGAGCTCGCTCGATCGGATGGAATCGGTCACGCGATATTCAAGGCGGCTCGCAAGGTCGTGAAGAAGCTAGGTGCTCCCCTCCTGAGACTGGCCTCCCGACTCGGCGCCCATGTCGCCGTCCATCGACGGCCCCCTCCTCGGCTGTCGTCCTACGAGGCCTGGCTGCGGGTCAATCGCGACAATCCCCGCCGTCGCCGCCTCCTCGATGCCGCCGTCGCCGGGCGCCCGCCCGGTCGAACCCCGCGATTCTCCGTGATCGTCCCGGTCTACAACCCGCCGATCGACGTCCTGCGGGCGATGATCGGCAGCGTGATCGGCCAATCGCTCGCGGACTGGGAGCTCGTCCTGGCCAATGACGCCAGCCCCGACCCGCGGGTCCGCCAGGAGCTCGCGGAATGGCCCCGGCGCGACGCCCGCATCCGCGTCGTCGAACGCTGGGAGAACGGCAATATCTCCGCGGCCACCAACACGGCCGCCGCCGCCGCGCGGGGCGACTTCCTGATATTGCTCGACCACGACGACCTGCTGCATCACGACGCCCTGGCCCACCTGGCCATCCACCTCGACGACCATCCCGAGGTCGACCTGGTGTACAGCGACGACGACAAGGTCGACGCCCGCGGCCAGCGGCACTCGCCACAGTTCAAGCCCGACTGGTCGCCCGAGCTGCTCCTCTCGTTCTGCTACACGGGCCACCTCACGGCCGTCCGCCGCGCCCTCTATCACCAGGCCGGCGGGATGCGGGTCGGATTCGAGGGCTCGCAGGACCACGACTTCTGGCTCCGCGCCTCGGAGCTCGCGCAGGCCGTCGGCCACATCCCGCAGGTCCTCTATCACTGGCGGATCCTCCCCGGCTCGACGGCCCTCTCGGGGCACTGCAAGCCCGAGAGCTTCGAGGCGGGCCGGCGCGCCGTCGAGGAAGCGTTCCGTCGCCGCGGCCTTCGTTGCCGGGTCGAGCATCCTGCCTGGGCGCTCGAGGCCGGCTGCGCCATCTTCGCGCCCGTCATGCCCGACGACGGCCCCTCGGTCTCCATCCTGATCCCCAGCCGCAACCACGGGCCCCGGCTGAAGAAGGCGATTGATTCGCTGGCCGCCACCACCTATCGCAACTACCAGGTCGTCGTCATCGACAACGCGAGCGACGACCCGGCCACGCTCGAATACCTCGCTTCGCTGCCCCACCGCGTCCTGCGGATCCCCAATCGCGGCGGGCGGTTCAGCTTCTCCGCCATCAACAACGAGGCGGCGCGGTCGGTCGATTCCGAGCTGCTCCTGTTCCTCAACGACGACACCGAGGTCATCGAGCCACGCTGGCTGAGCCAGATGGTCGGCTGGTCGCGGCTCCAGGGGGTCGGTGCGGTCGGTGCGCGACTGCTCTTCCCCGACGGTCGCGTCCAGCACGCGGGAGTTGTGCACGGGTTCGACGACGGGCTCGCCGGGCACGCCTTCAAGCTGCTTCCCCGAGGCGACTGGGGGACCTTCAACCTGGCGAAGGTCTCGCGCAACGCCGCGGGGGTTACCGCCGCCTGCATGCTCACGCCGCGCAGGCTGTTCCTCCAGCTCGGCGGCTTCGACGAGGGCCGCTTCGCGGTCGCCTACAACGACCCGGATTACTGCCATCGACTGGCGGATGCCGGGTATCGGTCCGTCTACTGCGCCGAGGCCGAGCTGTACCATCACGAAGGGCTCTCGCGCGGGTTCGACGACGATCCCCGCGAGCAGGCCGCGTACCGCCAGCGGCACGGCGGTCGCGTGGACCGCTATTTCAGCCCCCACTTTGATCGCCATGTCGAGACCTTCCAGGCCCGGCCGACCCTGGTGCCGATCGCCCCGGGCAAGCGGCCGATACCGGTGCTGGCGGTCACGCATAACCTCAATTGGGAAGGCGCGCCTCGATTCGAGTTCGAGCTGATCCGCCGGCTTCATGCCGCGGGCGTCATCCGCGCCGAGGTCATTAGCCCGTTCGAGGGGCCCCTGCAAAGGGCCTATGAGAGCGAGGGCATCCCGATCCGCGTCGTGCACGAGGTGGGCTTCCTGACCGGGCCGAATTGCACCCGCAAGCTCTACCGCGATGCGACCGCCCGGCTGGCCGCGCACATCGTCGAAGGGGGATTCGAGGTCGTCCACGCCAATACCCTCCAGACCTTCTGGGCCGTCGAGGCCGCCCGTCGTGCGGGCGTGCCGTCGGTCTGGAGCGTGCACGAGAGCGAGCCCTGGCAGGTCTGCTATCGCGACATCCCTCGCGACATCATCCCCTCGGCGCTCGCCTGCCTCGCTTATCCCTATCGCGTCGTCTACACGTCGCAAAGCTCGGCGCAGGGCTGGGGCGAGTTCAACACCTCGGGCAACTTCGAGCTGATCCGCGTAGCCCGCGACCACGGCCTCCTCCGCACCATGCTCGAGGGGACGAAGCGGGAGGGCGCCCGGCGATCACTCGGCATCGGTACGAATGAGGTCTGCATCCTGCTACTGGGAAGCGTCTGCGAGCGCAAGGGGCAGCACGACCTGGTCTCGGCCTTCGCCGCGTTGCCGGCCGCGATCGCCGCCCGCCTGCGCTGCGTGGTCGTCGGCATGCGCGAGAACGTCGAGTACAGCCGGCAGCTCCGGTCGATGGCCGAAGCCCTGCCCGCCGACCGCCGCGACCGATTCATCATGGTCGGCGAGACGGGCCAGACCTCCCCCTACTGGGCCGCGGCCGACGTGTTCTGCTGCACGTCGCGGGTCGAGAGTTACCCGCTCGTCATCCTCGAGGCGATGGCCGCGGGTCTGCCGATCGTCACCACGCCCGTCAATGGCATCAGCGAACAGGTACGCCCCGGGCGCAACGCGCTGACGTACAGCCCCGGCGACATCCCCGCTCTCGCCCGGCACCTGGAGCTCATGGCCCGGGACGACGCCCGTCGTCGCGCGATGGCCGAGTCCTCGCCGCACGTGTTCCGCAGCCTCCCCGACGACGCCACGATGTGCGATCGATACCGGCAGACGTTCGAGGCCGCCGCGCAGGCGCGCCGCTATTCGACGCCTCCCGTCGCCTCGCGGTGCCCCGTCGCGAGCGGTCGCATCGGGGGCAGGCTGGCCTCGCCACACACCGGCATGACGCAGCCTCTCCGGTGCGCGACCGCAAGGCCCGGCGGCCGCGAAAGGACGTGGCGAGATGGTAACCGACCCTGGCGCTCCCATTCTGGAATCCCGCGAGATTCGCCTCGAGGACGACCTCGGGCGCCTTCGTGCCGAGCTCCGCGCCAAGGAGCTCGAGCTGCAAGACGTGCGCGAGCAGCTCCGGGCGATCCACAACAGCAACGCCTGGGCGATGCTGCGTACACTCGGGCAGTTGCGCTCGCCGCTGGCGCCGCACGGAACGCGGCGCGACCGGCTGACGAGGTGGTCGCTGCGTTCCTTGCGGCGGCTCAAGAAGCTGGCCGCCGGCCTGTCGCGAGCACCCGCGGCCATTCGCAGGGCGATCCTCTCCGCCGCCGGCCGCGGCCCGGGGATCGACCCGGCCACGCGGCAGAATGACGCGGTGATCTGCCTGCCGATGATCGAGTGGCACTTCCGCTTTCAGCGCCCGCAGCAGTTGATGCGACGATTCGCCCTGTCGCAGCACCTGGTGCTCTACGCGGCGAACCGCTTCCACGGCGGGATCCGAGGCCCGCACCCGGCCCATCGAGACCAACGTGCTCGAGGTATTCCTGCCCGGCGATCCGGCGGCGAACGTCTACCAGCACGCCCTAGCCCCGGCCGATTGCGCCCGGATGCTGGCGGCCGATCGAGCGGCTCGCGGCCAGAGTCGGCCTGTCCGGAGCGGTCGTCGTGGCACAGCATCCCTACTGGACTCCGCTGGCCGATGCCCTGCGTGACCGCTTCGGCTGGCCGGTCGTCTACGACTGCATGGACGACCACGCCGGCTTCCTGCACAACGGCCCCGCGACGATCGAGTCCGAGGATCGGCTCGTCGAGACGGCCGACCTAGTCGTCGCCAGCTCGGGCCGGCTGCACGACGGCCTGCGCGGCCGCGCACGACGCACCGCCCTCATCCGCAACGCCTGCGAGTTCGAGCACTTCCACCTACCCGATCGCGTGCGGTCGGCCGCGGCCGGGCCGCCGACCATCGGCTACTACGGCGCGATCGCTGAGTGGTTCGACGGCGCGCTCGTGGCCGAGCTGGCCGCGATCCGGCCGGAGTGGCGGTTCGAGCTGATCGGTTCGACGCTCGCCGGCGACATCCGCGCTCGAAGGGCCGCCGAACATCCGCCTGCTGGGCGAATGCCCCTATGCCGAGCTGCCGGGGCGGATCAGCGGCTGGGACGCCTTCATTATCCCGTTTCGCCGCGTCCCGCTCACCGAGGCGACCAACCCGGTGAAGGTCTACGAGATGCTGGCGACGGGCAGGCCGGTGGTGGCCGTCGGGCTGCCCGAGCTGGTGCCGATCGCCGCCGCCGGACTGATCCGGCTGGCCGCGACGCCCGCGGAGTTCGCCGACGCGATCGAGCGCGAGCTGCGCGAGGACGACGCCACTCGTCGGCGGAGTCGCCGAGAGTTCGCCGCCCGCAACACCTGGGCGGCCCGGCAGGCCGACCTGGCCGATGCGATCGACACCATCCGCCGACGACCCGCCGCCTGCCGCCAGGACGCGGCCGAGCCGTCGGCGCCGAAGATTCATTCGCCCAGCCGGCATACTTCGTCCCCAGCAGCCAGGGAGGGCTAGCCACGTGAGGACCCAGGCGACCGCGACGATCCTCTGCACGATCGGGACCCGTCCCGAAGCCATCAAGATGGCACCCGTCATCCGGGCGTTCCAGGCCGCTCCGTGGGCGCGGTGCCGCGTGATGTTCACGGCGCAGCACCGCGAGCTGGTCAACCAGATGCTCCGGTTCTTCGAGATCGAGCCGGACATCGACCTCGACATCATGCGGCCCGATCAGTCGCTCGTCGAGCTGACGAGTCGGCTGCTCGTCTCGGTCCACGCCGCCATCGGCCGCGAGCGGCCCGACCTCGTGCTCGCCCAGGGAGACACCACGACGGTGCTCGCCACGGCGCTCGCGAGCTTCTATCACAAGATCCCCTTCGCCCACGTCGAGGCGGGCCTGCGCACCGGGCGGCTGCACGCGCCGTTTCCCGAGGAGGCCAACCGCGTCCTCGCCGGCCACCTCGCCGCCATGCACTTCGCCCCGACCTCGTCCTCTCGCGACAACCTGCTCCGCGAGGGCATCGCCGACGAGACGATCCAGGTGACCGGCAACACGGTCATCGACGCCCTGCTGCTCGCGGCACGCCGCGACGTGCCGATCGGTGTCGAGCTCGATGACGCCAGGCGGACCGTGCTGGTCACGGCGCACCGCCGCGACAGCTTCGGCGAGCCGATCCGCCAGATCTGCCGCGCAATCGCCGCGCTGCACGACCGCTTCCCGGACGTCGAATTCCTCTGGCCGGTCCACCCCAATCCCTCGGTCAAGCCGGTGGTCGAGCGCGGCGATGGCGGCCTACGCCCGCGTGCGGCTCTGCGAGCCCCTCTCATACGGGCCGTTCGTCGCGGCGATGAAGCGCTCGACGCTGATCCTCACGGATTCGGGCGGCGTGCAGGAAGAAGCCCCGGCACTGGGCAAACCCGTGCTCGTCCTGCGCGAGGAGAGCGAGCGTCCCGAGGCGATCACCTCGGGCGTGGCCCGCCTGGTCGGCCACGACCCCGCGGCGATCATCGGCGAGGCGAGCCGGCTGCTCGAGGATCCTGCCGCCTACCGGTCGATGGCCCGCGGAGTCAGTCCCTACGGCGACGGACGGGCCTCCGAACGCATCGTCAACGCCGTCGGCCGCTATCTCGGCGTCGGCGAGGTGCTCAGGGCCGCTGGATGATCGAGTCGGGGCATTGCCCGCGGTGAGTCGCCCGGCTGCCACGACCACGAGGAGGCGAGAGCCAAGCCATGCCATGCAATTGTTGCGGATCGAATCGGACGAACGAGTCGCCCATCCTCTGGCAAGAGCTGATCAGCGCCTGGCGGCTCGCCGCCCACGAGGTCCACTACATCAACCGACAGCAGGGCTTCCACTGCCAGGAATGCGTCGCCAACATGCGGACGATGGCCCTCGCCCGGGCCATCATGATGAGCTACGGCTTTGACGGCCTGTTCTGCGATTTCATGCGGACCGACACCGCGCAGTCCCTCCGCATCCTCGAGATCAACAAGGCCGCCTCGCTGACCCAGTTCCTGGAGATCGGGCAGGGGCACCTGCTGGCGTGCTATCCCGACGTCAACATCATGGACCTGTCGTACGAGGATGAGAGTTTCGACCTGGTGGTGCACTCCGACACCCTCGAACACATCCCACGGCCGGTCCGGGCGCTGTCGGAATGCCTGCGGGTCCTGCGCCGGGCGGCTTCTGTGCGTTCACCATCCCGATCATCGTCGAGCGATTGACCCTCTCGCGAGGGGATGCCGCCGAGCTACCACGGCGACCCCAGCAACCCGGAGGACTGCAAGGTCTACACCGAGTACGGCGCCGACGCCTGGAAGCAGGTCATCCTGGCCGGATTCCGCGAATGCCGGATCTCGTCGTTCGACTTCCCCGCCTCCCAGGCCTTCGTGGGAGTCAAGTGATCACCCACCCGTCGGGCGGCGTCGACCAAGCCGATCGCGCGGCTCAAGTCGGTCATAAGCTTTATCCGATGTTTAGGGGTAGGCCGGGTGGGCGTCGTCCGGACGGAAGTCGTGGGCCGGTTTTCTCGGGGGACTGCACTCAACAAAGGCGAGGCGTCATGGCTCGAGCGCGTCGGACCGTCCGATCGATCGGGATGCGATCGAAACCGGTGCCTCGCCGACCCGGCCGATCTGGGCTGCGGGGATGCCGGGTTCCCGCCCATCGACGGCCGATGAGACGCGTTGATTTCGACCGGCAGCTTGCTCGATGGGTTCGTCGCACTCGCAGCGCGGCCACCCGACCTCGCGGGGACGAGTTGATGATGGCACGGCTCCTGGAAAGACGACAGGAACCCCCGTGATGAGGATGGCCGACGGCTCGGTTCGAGAGCACGGTATCAAGTGCGAGCGGGATGGGGGGTTGAGGATGATGGAGATCGAGGGACACGAGATCGTCGCCGGGCGGTCCTCCCGCTGCGCGAGCGGTGGCGGGGATGGCGGATCTTGTCGAAGCTCCTCGACGACTCGGGCGAGCCGCTGGTCTTTCGCGGTGGCGACGAGGGAGAGCCCCAGGCCGGTGTCGGTCCGTCGCTGCTCAAGGCGGTCACCGATCATCGCCCGGCCGCGCCGCGGCCCGGCGACCTGCGGCCGGCCGAGTTCGCCTCGCCGGGATATGATCCGCAGTTCCCCTTCGCCCCGGATCGGGCCGGCGATGCACGGGATCCCCTCCGGACAGTCGTTCCGGGTCCTCTACGTGGTCCGGCCCGGCGTGGCGGACGCGGCCTGCATGCGATACCGGGGATTCAACCTGATCGAGGCCCTGGGCCAGGCGGGGATCGAGGCGGCCCACCTGGACGACCGGCAGATCCCCCACCGGCTGGCGTATGCGCTGGGATTCGACCTGATCGTCCTGGTCCGCAGGCAGATGTCGCCGGAGATCGCGCTGCTCATGGACCTGGCCCGGCGCAGGGCCATCCCCGTCCTGAGCGACCTCGACGACTACCTGTTCCATGAAGAGGTGGTCCCGTTCGTCGAGATGTATCGCAACATGCCGATCGAGGAGGCGCGGAGGGCCATCGCCCGGTGGCGCGACGTGATCCTGCTGGGTGACGGCTTCACCACGACGACCCCCCACCTGATGGATCGGGCCCGAAGCCTCGGGCAGCCCTGCTACCACATCCGCAACGGGCTGAATGCCGCGCAGCTCGAGCTGTCCCGGATGGCGCTCGAGGATGCCCGGCAGGCCCCGCGGCGCGACGGCTTGCGGCTGGGCTACTTCAGCGGGACCCGCACCCACCAGGACGACTTCCGGCTGGTCGCGGACGTCCTCGTGCAGCTCCTCCACGAGTTTCCTCGCGTCACGCTGACGATGGCCGGCGACTTCGACCTCGACGAGTTCCGCCAGTTCGCCCGTGGCCGACCAGGTCGAGAGCCGGCCCTTCGTCGATTGGCGGCTGCTCCCCTCCGAGATCGCCCGGGTGGACATCAACCTGATCCCGCTCCAGTCCAACCTGTTCACCGAGGCCAAGAGCAACCTGAAATACTACGAGGCGGGCCTGCTCAAGGTCCCGAGCGTCGCCTCGCCGACGCAGGTCTTCGCCGCCTCGATCGAGGACGGCGTCAACGGCATGCTCGCCCGCACCCCCGCCGATTGGTATGCGGCGCTGCGGGCGCTGATCACCGAGCCGGATCTCCGCCGGCAGATGGGCGAGCGGGCCCACGAGCACGTCCTGAAGACCTATGTGCCCTCGGTCGTCGCGGGCGATGCGATCGCGGCCTATCGCGACGTGATCCAGAGGCACCGGCGAAGCCGGGGAGTCGCGGACGAGACGCCCACGGTCGTCCTGATGCTGGGCGACCTCGCGGCCGCGGTGCGGGACCGATCCTCGGCGGTCGCCCTGAGCGTTGGGCTGAGGCACGCCGGCGCCCTCGTGACCCTGCTGCTGCCCGAGACCCCCGACGGGCTGACGGCGACCCGGGCTTTCCGCATGCTTGCCGAGCACTATCCCGGCCCGACCCCGGCCGTCCAGGTGGGGGGCGAGATCCCCTGTTGCGACATCCTGATCGCCACCGACGCCAGCACCGCCCACCGCGCCAGCCAGTTCGAGCGCAGGGCCCGGCGCGCCGCCTACTTCCTCTCGGAGTGCGAGCCCGTCCTCCCGCCTGCCGCCGCGCCTGCGGACGCGAGCCCCGGATCGGGCGAGCCCGGGCTGACCCTGCTGGTCGCCGACCTCGGGGCCGCCGCGCGGCTCCGACTCGCGGGGGACGATCGGGGCATCCTGCTGCCTCCCTGGATCAGCCGGGTCCCGGCCCCCCTCTCGGTGGCGCATCGCCCACGCGTGCTGCTCGTCACATTCGCCCCGGGGCAGCCTCCCCAGGCACGCGAGCAGGCCGCCGAAGCCCTCCGACAGCTCAAGGCAATGGATGCCGAACTGCGGGTGGTCCTCTGCGGCCCCGCGGCGGAGCTCGAGCTGCCGGGCCTGGCGCACGAGCGAATCCCCGGCCTCTCGGGCGAGGCCTTCGAGCGCGTGCTCGCCGATCGGCCGATCTGCCTGGCCCTCTCGACCTGGGTGCGACCTCCATGGATCCACGACGTGATGGCGGCCGGATGCCCGGTCGTGTTTGCCCCCTGGGCCGACCATCGCCGCCGTCAGGACACCGAGACCACCGAGGGCTACATCACCGTCCCGCTCGACGCGGGGGCGATCACTGCCGCCGTCGGCTCACTCCTGCATGACACGACCCGCCTCGGCGCCCTGGCGGTCCGCGCCGCGGCCTGGGTCCGGGAGCTGACGAGCGTCCACGAAGCCGCTCGGCTCGTGCTCAGGCTCCTCCACGAGCCCGCACAGCCCGCCGCCAGCCCGCCCGAGGATTCTGCATCCCCGCGACCCTTCTCGGTCCTGTCGTTCGCATCCTGAAGCGCCTCCCGAATCGGTCACGCCGACGAGCCCGACGCGCAAGCGAGTGGACGGATCATTCCCCGTCACAATCCACTCGCTTGCGCGTCGGGCTCGTATGCCATTGAGGCGGCATCATACGCAAATCGACCGTTGCGAGCTCGAGTGCGACGAACAACCTGGGGCCGATCAGACGGTGTATGAGAAGGCTTGTCGGGTGAGTCGAGCGAAGGGAGGCCCACCGATCTTCGCCGCCATACCGGTGGGCCTCACGCCTGCGGCGTTCGACCCACCCTACGACCTCTTCTCACACACTCTTTCAGAGTTCGACCGAGCGATTCGGCGGCCTCCTGGAGCTGCCGGCGCCGATCGGCGACCTGCCTATTGAGGAACGGCGATCGCATCCATCCGTCGGCCGGACCGAATCGACGACGCCCCCCGCCGACAACCCGACAGGCCCGCCCGGGAACCTCAACGCTCGCGACCGGCGCGTTTCCCACCCACCGGGTATGCCCCGGCTCCGTGTGAAGCAACAGCAAGGTGTGCATCAGGTCGGTGTGAGGTGGATGGTCGGCGGCTCCATCGGTGCGAACACGCCGAATTCCCTTGCGGCCTAGCTGGTCACCTTGTCCGGCAGGGTGTGCGCCGGCTTGGTCTGGTGCGCCGGATCCGGTCGCGACCAGCGATTCATGGAAGCCGCGAGCCGCCGGCTGAGGCCATGGGCCAGTCGTCGGGCACCCAGTCCGCCGCGAGCGGTCGCGACGGCCGCCCGGGCTCGCCTTTTCACGCCCCGGGCCAGACGTCCAGCCAGCCGGAGCGGGGCGGCGGCCCGCCAGGATATCGAGCCGAGGACCTGCGTCAATTCGCCCTCGGCCCGGGCCAACTGGGCGGCGATCTGCTCGAGGGTTTGCTCCCTGTGTTCGAGGGTTCGCTCCCCGTGTTCGAGGATTCGGTCCTTGTCCTCGAGACGGTGGAGTCCGTCCTCGATCGCTTGTTTCGCCTCGTCGAGCTGGCGTCCGGCTTCCTCCAGTTGCTGATTCCTGGCCTCGAGCTCCCGGCGTTTCTCCTTGAGCTGACGATTCTTGTCATCGAGCTCGCGGGCCAGCAGGCTGCGGCATTCCTCGTCGGCTCGCTCCTGGGCGGCGAGGCGCTCGCAGATCAACCTGAGATCCTGGCGCTGCTGGCCCAGCTCTTGCTCTCGCACCGAGACCGCCTGCTCCATGCCGCTGATCGTGCCCTGCAAGTCCGCGACCTGGCACTCGCCCGCGATGAGGACCGACTCGACTCGACCCGAGATCGGCAGATAGATCATCGGGTCGAGGGTCGCGAACTCGAAGCAGCCTTCGGCGACCTGTCGGCCGTTGCTGGTCACCAGATCCAGGTCGACTCGCGATACCAGGCCGTTGTCGTCCTGCCAGAGGACCTGCTTGAGTCGCACCGTGCAGAGGCGCGATTCCAGCGGGTCCCAGCGCAGGCCATTGAGCGATCGGGTCGGGTCGAGGGCGAACTCCTGGGTGAATCCGGGGCTGTATTCGACGTTACCCCGCACGACCTCCTCGGCGCGATAGCCCGCGCCGGTGTCGAGGTATAGCGACGTCTTCTGCCAGCGGTCCGAGCCGGGGATGCCGCGGAAGGCGACCTCGGAGAGGTCCACCAGCAGCGAGTCCGCCGTGGCGACATCCTCCTCGCGATGACCGCAGACGGCGATCAGGTAGCCGATCTCCTTGCCGTCGCTCTCGCCCGGGCGGAAACGCCCCTCGTCGAGCCGGACCTGATACTCGATGAGCTGGCTCGAGGGCGCCTCGAGATTCCAGATGTAGGACACCGGATATACGTGCTGGCTCAGCAGGCGGACATGCGCGAATGACCTTCGCAGGTACGCCAGGAACTCGTCCTTGCGGAACTCGTGGAAGTGATACGGGTTCCCCTGGACGTCGTCATGGCTGTAGGTGTCGCGGTTGGGTGTCGAGATCAGCAGCACGCCGTCGGGCTTGAGCAGCCGGCGGATCTCGGCGGCGAATCGCTCCTGGGCTTCCGCCTCGAGATGCTCGACCGTCTCGAACGACACAATCACGTCGAAGCAGTGCTCGCCCGGGATCGGGATCGCCTCGGCCGCCCCGTGCAGGTAGTGGAGGTTCTCACGCTCGTAGTTCTCTCGCGCTGCTGGACGGCCTCTTCGGAGATGTCCACCCCGTAGACGAGCGCGGCGTGGTCGGCCAGGAACGCGCTGCCATAGCCCTCGCCGGACGCGATGTCCAGCACGGTCTTCCCCTCGACGAACGGCAGGGCATAGCAATAGCGGTGCCAGTGTTCGTAGGAGACGAACGGCTCGAAGGGCGCGAAGATCGCGTTACCCACCCGCGGGAAATAACGCTCGCCGGTGATCTCCATGAAGGCGACTCCATCAACAGGGGGCCAAGTGCCCGGGCCCGTCTCCATCCGCCGGGTCCGGCGCCTTCGCCGGGCCAGCCCGGCGTCTGGCGCCTCGCGGCGTGGGACGGCCTCGTTCAGGCGGCGGCGCTATCGGCCGTCTCGGGCTTGAAGGCATCGAGCTGGAATCCCGCGGCGTATCGCATCTGATGCTCCTGCGGCATCCGCCGAAGGAGGTCCCAGAGCGGATGCTTGCGCCCCTCGGGCTCCTCCCAGCTCGACCGCCAGAATTCCAGCGTGCTGGCGGCGAGCCGATCCTTTGCCGCCTTCCCCTCGGTCTGCTCGACCGTCTTCAGCAGTTCCGAGATCAGCCAGGCGATCACGTACGCCGGGTTGAAATTCTCCGAGACCGAGACCCCCTCGATGTCGAACGCGCGGAACCATCGCCTCAGGCCGAACTCGGTCGTGTTGTAATAGTGGTGCGGCGCCTCGTGCACCGGCTGGAGGAAGGCCGTGTGCAACGCCAGCCGCCCGCCGGGCTTGAGCACGCGATAGATCTCGGCCGCCGCGGTCTCGGGCTCGTACAGGTGCTCGAACGTGTTGAAGCTCACCACGGCGTCGAACGACGCATCCGCGAACGGCAGCCGATGCGCGTCGGCGGCGACGTCCGTGTGGCGGAAGATCGAGTACTCCATCTCGACCACGTTCTCGAGCTTGACCCTCGTCCCGCCGGCGCCGATGTTGAGGATCCACCCGTCGAACCAGGTCATCCAGTCCAGCAGCGCCTTCGGCGGCTGGTTGCTGATATGCTCGCGGGACATGACCTTGGGGGTGGCGTCGCCGGGCAGGAACACCGGTCGGCCGGCGTGGAGCGGATACCGGCGGTCGCACCCGGTGCACGCGAGCGCACGCCCGGCCGCCGTCAAACTGCTGCGGCAGTCCGTGCAGCAGAGCAGCGGCAGCAACGACTCGAGGCGCGACTCGCTCGGATTGGCGATCATCTCCACTCCTTCCGACGGACGGTGCTCCGACTCAATTCCCTTACCGGCGGTCCTCGGCGCCCTCAACCTCGTCGGCCCACGACCGATCCGACGGACCGCTTGGCGAGCCGCCACGCGCCGCCCACCGGCGTCGGGGCCAGCTTGCGGCGGACCCGCTTGGCGAGCCGCCACGCGCCGCCTACCGCCGTGGGCGACAGCTTGCGGCGGACCCGCTTGGCGAGCCGCCACGCGCCGCCGACCGGCGTGGGCGATAGGCGGTGCCGGACGTTCTGGATCAGGGTCCGGCGCTCGATCACGAGGACTGGCGCGAGGCATGCCGGGGGCGCAGGCTCCTGGACGACCGCGTGGCGACCGAACCAGCCCTGCGCCTCGCTCAGGGCCTGCGTGGCCGCGGCGGCCCGGTCCTCGGCTTCCCGCGCGGCCCGTTTCAGGTCCTCGATCTCCGCCGCCAGCGGGCCGAAGGTCCAGTTGGCCCGCAGGGTGTCGACGTCGATCTTCGCCTCGCGCATCGCCGTGTCGTTGACCTGCCGAAGCAGGTCGATGTAGCGGAAATTGCCGGTATACGAGAGCCGCAACCGCTCGAGGGCCAGCGACGCGCCTGCGTTGTCGCGTCGCGCGATCATCCCGAGCCGGCTGGCCATCAGCACCTCGTTCTGCTCGCGCAGCAGGTCGAAGCGAAGCCCCGATTCCGGAGTGCACATCACGACCAGAGAGCTCAGGGCAGGGCACGGTCCCAGCTTCCCCAGCCCCAGCACCAGGACGATCGCCTCGGGGCGGCGATCCAGCCACCGGCCGACCTCCTCGGCGATCGAGTCGGATCGATCCCCCGTGGCATCGAGCAGGATCACGGCGGACGAGCCTCGCGCCAGGCCAGGGGGCATCTCCGCGTCCGTCAGGACGTCGAGGCTGACATGGCCGTTCCAACGTCCATTCAGGTGGCCTCGCAGCGACGAAACCGCCTCGCGGCACGCATCCGCATCCTGGCCCGCGACGCCCCAGACCGACCTCACCCGGGGATGATTGAGGCCGATCAGGCTGCTCGCCCCACCGGTCGCGCCGATCGCCGCGTCGACGAGCACCGGTTCGCCCGGCACCAGGTCGAGCATTCGGTGAAGCAGGTAGGCGTCGAGCGGGTCGACGAGACCGGTGTCCTCCGTCGCGTCAACGGCGACGGCCTCCCGGTACTCCTCGATCGGCCGGTAGACGGTCAGAATGGTCGGCAGCGGCCGCCGTCTCGCCTGGATCGTCGCATTCATCGCATTCCTCCCGCGATTCGATATTCCCCCGCGTGCTGGCGATTGCGGATCGGATCGGATCAGATCAGATGTAGCCCAGCGCCGGGTGATACCGGAGATGCAGCGAATTCATCGGCAGCCGCTCGCGGATCCGGGTCTGATTGAAGATCCGATTCATCCGCACGAGCGTCTTCTCCTGGATCGGCTTGTCGCTCGACATCGCCGCCGGCAGGATGTAGTAGTAGCCCAGCACGGCGGGCACGAAGACGAGCTTCCGCCCGTTGGTGATCAGGTGCTGCCACATCTCGTAGTCCTCGAGGCAGGGGGTTGCCTCGTCGAATCCGCCGACGTCGAGGATCTGGTACCGGTCCCAGACCGAGAAGGCATCGATGTAGTTGCCGACCGTGAAGAGCTTGGTCTGCACGCTCTCGCCGCTGATCACATAATGGGCATGGCTGGCCATCGCCGTGCGCACCAGCAGGTTGCCGTAAGCGACCGCCGCGCCCGTCTCCCGCAGCACGTCGACGAACATCGGCAGGTTCTCGGGGACGATCTCGTTATCGGCGTCGAGGAACGCGAGATAGCGATAGCGCGCGTGGTGCGCGGCGTCGTTGCGGCTGGTCGCCAGGCTGGCGGTGGCCGCATGGCTGAGGACCCGCAGGCCGTCCTTGTAGTGCATGGCCTCGAGCTGTCGGAGCAGGGTCTGAGATCCATCACGCGAGCACTCGTCGATCACCAGGACCTCCGAGGGGATGCCCAGGTCCTTCAGGTGCTCGACAGCGCGAAAGGCCGAGGTGAGCGAGCGGGGGAGCATCAGCTCGTGGTTCCAGTTGGGGATCGCCATCGTCACGCCGGTCTCAGCCATCATGGCCATCATTCCCCGCGTCCCTTGCCCGCGATGCCGTCCCACCCACCGATCGGGGCCGGACGGGCCGACCGACCGAGCTGACTCGCTGATTGAGATCGGCATCCGGCCGGCCCAACCTGTAATCTCGACGGTTCCACGCCGGTTGGCCCGGGCGGATCGTCCGCGTCAATCCGTCCGGTCAGGCCGCCTGCGCGGCGTGGCCGGCCTCGTTGACCTCGATTCCGGACGATCGGAGCACCCGCGCCAGCTCGGCGGCCAGGGTCGGGAACCCGCGCCAGTCGTCGCGGAACCTGCGACGGACGCGGGCGAAGGCGCCTTCCGTCAGTCGGCCACCGACCGCGTCGGCGTCCATCATCAGGTAATCCAGCGGCAGCGAGTCGGGCATCCGCAGGCCCGGCTCGAGGACCTTCACCGGTACTCCGCCGGTCAGCAGCGACGTCCGGAACCGCTCGGGTTCCATGTAGAAGTACGAATGACCCGAGCACCAGATCTGGTATCGCGTCCGGGCGAGCACCCGCTCGAACTGCTCCTGATTCAGGTGGGGCGAGCCCTTCTCGGCATAGGGGGCCGGCGCGGGCATGTAGATGAAGCCGCGGGGATCGACCTGCTGGACCAGGTGATCGACCAGCCCGACGCGCTGCGCCGTCATCGCGCCCACGAATGCCCAGGGAATCGTCCGCTCGGCGTCGTCCTCGCCCATCGCGTCGAGCGCCCGCAGCTCGGAAGGCGTGAGGCCCGAGAAGACGAGCCGATAGCTCGAACGATGCTCGGGGGCCAGGTACGGCGACTGGTCGAACAGCCCGAGGTCGAGGATCGTGCCCGCCCCGGCCCGTGCGCTGAAGTCCCGGATTCGCTGATACCACTGGGTCGAAACGCAGTCGATCCCCAGGCTGAACACGGCGCGGCAGCGGGCGCCGAGCACGCGGATCCGGTCCAGACCCTGCTCCTCGTGGCCGTACGCGTGCAGGACCTCGGAGATGTTGGAGAGAATACAGAGCTCGCGCTCGCCGTCCGCGCAGTCCCGCAGGGTCGTCACCTCGACGGCGAACCCCAGTTCCTCGAGAGCCTCGCCGACCCGTCGGCCGCTCTGATTGTAGAAGTAGTTGACCGTCCCCGGGATCAGGATCAAGGCGCGACGGCGCGGGGATTTCGGATGAGGATTCACGGACAACCTCGCTTTCGCTCTTCCCTGAAGGAGAGGAGGTCGACACCCCGGCATGTGGCTTGTCGGAATCGGTCCGCCCCGGCTCATTCCTGGAACCGGGCGGATTCTGCTGCGCCGAGGAAGGGCTCCTGGCTGATCGGACGGCAATCTAGCCCACATGCAGCAATCGGGTCAATGCGGATCCGGATCGCGGCGGGGCTGTTTCACTCTCGGCTCGTTATTGCCACGGGCTGCGGTGACTCCTCCAGCCTGCCGGCGTACTACTTTCTTGCCCCATTACTCTCCCAGACGACCTCCATCCAGCCGTTTTGCATCTCGTCCCAGGTCTGGAGGCCCCAGTAAACCGACTTGGACGGGTCGGGGTTGCGGGGGTTGTCGGCCGAGTTGTCCCAGCGGCCGGTCCAGGTTAGGCGGCTGCCCTTGGGGATGCACAGTGGTTCGCGGAAGCGGTAGCCGCTCTGCCAGCCGAAGTCGTAGTCGGGCACGGAGAGCAGGGTCTCGGTCCGCCCGTCGGGGTAGGTCAGGTCATAGCGGGCGCTCGTGCCGCGAAGGTGCATGTGTGGCATGAACGACAGGACCCGGGCATTTGAGGGGAACGTGAAGGTCATCTGCCCCTGGTAGTTCGCGGCCTTCGGGGGAATGCGGAAGAGCATGTTGGCGAGGATGTTCATCTCGACCGAGCGGGTTGCCGGCTGCTTCGCCAGGATGATTCCCACCGAGGACCGGTCGGCCTGCGCGGTGCCGTCGGGCGTATAGTGGATCTCGAACATCAGCCGAGAGCCCGCGGGAATTCTCCGCGCGGTGCCGGGCGGGTAGACGACCGGCATGTCGCCGGGGGCCCAGCCGACCAGGGTGGCCGCGGTGCCGTCGGTATCATACGGCTCGCGACGTCCGGGCGCAGGATGTAGACAAGGATGTGGTGGACGACCTTGCGATTCCCCGGCCGGCACTCGGCAGCCTGCACCCAGACGTCCTCCTGGAATCCGGGATTGATGACGAACCGCTGGTAGTCCAGCACGCCGGTGGCCGGGACCTTGAACTCCTTCGCCAGCATGAAGACCCGCTCGGGCTCGCCGATCTTCCAGCCCTCGACGAACTTGTGGGGCGGGGGCAGGTCCTTGTCGTCGCCCTTCGGGGCTCCGGCGTCAATCCAGGCGAGCAGGGTGTTGCGCTCGTCGCGCGAGAGCCGGCGATCGTTGACAAACTTGCCGTGGCGCGGGTCGGCATGCCAGGGCGGCATGCGCTCTTCCACGAGTGCCTCGCGGATCCGGCCGGTGCGCTTCTCGGCGTCGTCGAAGGTCAGGAGCGAGAACGGGGCGATCTCGCCGGGTCGGTGGCACTCCTGGCAGCGGTCCTGGATGATCTTCGCGACCTGGCGGGTGTAGGTAACTTCCTTGCCGAGGTGCGGGTTGCGCAGCCGCTCGATCGGGCAGCCCGAGACCTCGGTGACCGGCGTCGCGATCGGCCGGCCGGCGAGCAGGTCGTCGATGGCCTCCTTAAGATCCTGGCGAGTGGCGTGATCCCGGGTCACGCCGACGGCGTGGCGGTCATCGATCCGGCCGTGGTAGCGGATGGTCCGGCCGGCGTCTAGCAGGAAGACCTCGGGCGTTCGCTTCGCGCCGAAGGACTCGGCGACCGACTGGTCGAAGTCCTTCAGCACGGGGAAGGTGATGCCTCGCTCCTGCGCATGCGCCGAGACGCTGACGAAAGCATCCTGGGCGCTCGAGTTGATCGCCACGAACTGGACGCCCCGGGCCTCGTACTGCTTGTGCAGGTCGATGAGTGTCGGGACGTAGAGGTTGCCGACAGGGCACTCGGTGTCGAGGAAGACCACGACCAAGGCCCTTTTCTCCCCGAATCCGGCGAGCGAGCGGGGCCGGCGGTGGATGTCCTTGAGCTGGAAATCGGGCACGACGGCGCCCGGCGCGGGTGCGGCAGCCTTCGGGTCATCGGCCGCGGCGAGTCCGGTCGCCGAGGCGATCAGCAGGGTCAGGACTGGCAGCACGGCGGTGTCCTCCGAACGAGGCGATGCGATGCAATGCAAATCCGAGCCGTCGCGGCGGCGTGGACCGAGAGAAGGGGAGTCCCGCTTCCACGCGGCGGGTATGGTCCCTCCCATGGACATCTCGGCCCACCACGATCATGATGATCCCAGGTTGCTGGCCGCGTCACAAGAGAACGTCCCGCGGCCCGCCCGCGGCCAGGTCGGGCGCGAGGCGAGGGAGCCGCCGCGACACCCGCCGTAACCCATCCCGGACGCGCCGGCCCGACCGGTCGGCGCATGAACCACTATGCCCGAGTTGCCGGACATCACCGTGTACGTCGAGGCAATCGAGCGCCGGGTCGTCGGCGGTCGGATCGAGCGGCTGCGGGTCCATAGCCCGTTCCTGGTCCGAACGTTCGAGCCCTCGATCGAAGCGGTCGTGGGCAAGGCCGTGCGCGAGGTCCGGCGCGTCGGCAAGCGGATCGCGCTGGGGCTGGAGGAATCGCTCTGGCTGGTCATTCACCTGATGATCGCCGGCCGGCTGCACTGGAAGCCGCCGGGCGTGAAGCTCGGCGCCAAGAACGCGCTGGCGGCCCTCGACTTCGACGAGGGCAGCTTGCTGCTGACCGAGGCCGGCACAAAGCGGCGTGCGTCGCTCCATGTCCTCGAGGGAGCCGACGCCTGGAAGACGCTCGATCCCGGAGGGCTGGAGGTATTGTCGTCAACGTTCGAGCAATTCGACGACGTCCTGCGCGGGCGGAGCCACACGCTGAAGCGGGCCCTGACCGACCCCCAGCTCTTCAGCGGGATCGGCAACGCGTATTCGGATGAGATCCTCCATCGCGCGCGGATCTCTCCCTGGCGCTGACGCGGAAGATCGACGCGGACGAGGCACGGCGGCTGTTCGACGCGACCCGCGCGATCCTGAACGAGTGGACCGATCGGTTGCGGGCCGAGGCGGGCGACGCGTTCCCCGAGAAGGTCACGGCGTTCCGGCCGGGCATGGCCGTGCACGGGCGGTTCGGCGAGCCCTGCACGGTGTGTGGCGCCCCGTGCAGCGAATCCGCTACGCCGAGAACGAGACGAACTACTGCCCGCGGTGCCAGACCGGCGGTCGGATCCTCGCCGACCGCTCGCTGTCGCGCCTGCTCAAGGACGACTGGCCGCGGAGCCTCGACGAGCTCTGACATCCTTCCCCCTTCGGGACGAATCCCGTTCCCGGGCCGAAAGATGTGCAGGCCAATGGCGGCGATCGGCCCGGTTTGACCGGCCGGTGGCGATCCCGGATAATGGCAGCGTGCCTCGCGGCGAGCCCATGACGGCGTCCGGTCGGGAGGGGTCCATGGGTCGAGGATCCGAAATTCCGCCGGGATGGTGAGACTCGTCGGGACGCGGGTCCTCGCGTTCGGTGTCGCAGGAGGCTGCGAGCAGCTCGCAGGATGGAGGAGACGCTCATGGCCGGACTGGCGAGGTCGGAACCGCGGATCATCGGGCCGCTGCCGGGGCCGCGCGGCGCGGCGTGGCTGGAGCGCGACGATCGCGTGATGTCGCCGTCTTACACGCGGGCGTATCCGCTGGTCGTCCGACGGGCGCGCGGGGCGATGATCGAGGACATGGACGGCAACCGGTTCCTCGACTACACGGCCGGGATCGCCGTGACCAACGCCGGCCACTCGCACCCGAAGGTCGTCGCGGCGATCCGCAAGCAGGCGGGCCGGCTGATCCACATGTCGGGGACCGATTTCTACTACACGCCGCAGATCCGCCTGGCCGAGCGGCTGGCCGCGATGGCACCCGGGCCCGAGCCCAAGCGTGTCTTCTTCACCAACAGCGGCGCCGAGTCGATCGAGGCGGCCCTGAAGCTGGCGCGGCGGCACACGGGGCGGACCCGCGCCCTGGCGTTCATGCACGCCTTCCACGGCCGGACCTACGGCGCGATGTCGCTGTCCGGCTCGAAGCCGATGCAGCGCCGCGGGTTCGCGCCGCTGGTCCCCGAGATCCACCACGCCCGCTACGGCGACCTGGAGAGCGTCCGCGCCATCCTGCGAACGATCTGCCCGCCCGAGGAGCTGGCGGCGATCTTCGTCGAGCCGATCCAGGGCGAGGGGGGCTACATCGTCCCGCCCGCCGACTTCCTGCCCGGGCTTCGCAAGCTCTGCGACGAGCACGGCGTGCTGCTGGTCTTCGACGAGGTGCAGAGCGGCATCGGCCGGACGGGCAAGATGTTCGCCTCGGAGCACTGGGGCGTC
This sequence comes from uncultured Planctomycetota bacterium, assembly GCA_963771445.1. GTDB lineage: Bacteria > Planctomycetota > Planctomycetia > Isosphaerales > Isosphaeraceae > JAKAUH01. Next base: position 142,327 of record CAVYTQ010000015.1, read on the forward strand.
GCCGGCGACATCGTCTGCCTGGCCAAGGGGATCGCCAACGGCCTGCCGCTGGGAGCGATCATCGCGCGGGCCTCGGTGATGGACTGGCCGAGCGGCAGCCACGCCTCGACCTTCGGCGGCAACCCGGTCGCCTGCGCCGCGGCGCTGGCGACGCTCCGCCTGGTCGTGCGAAAGTACCGCGCCAACGCCGTCCGTCGCGGACGACGAGCTGCGCGACGGGCTCGAGGCGATGGCGCATCGCTTCCCGTTCATCCGCGAGGTCCGCGGCATGGGGCTGATGATCGGCGTCGAGATCCAGGACCCCGAGGGCGGCGCCAACCCTCGGCTCCGCGACTGGATCATCGACCTGGCGTTCCATCGCGGCCTGCTCCTGCTCCCCTGCGGGCCGAGCACGGTGCGGATCTGCCCGCCGCTCTGCCTGAGTCGCCGGCAGGTCGAGATCGGCCTGACGCTGATCGACGCCGCGATGACGGCCGCCGTCGACGAGACGAACCGCATGAAGGAGGAGCTGGTCGAGAGCCAGCGACGGCGCAAGGAGGCCGAGCGTGAGCTGGAGAATATGGCAGCGGAACGAGCGTGAGCCCGGGGCGGCGAGCGGAAGGAGAGCAATCCGATGGGAGTGGTGATGGAGGCCGTGGCGCCTCCTTCGTTCGAGTGGCGGCGGTGGCCCGAGACCGAGGCGTTCGTCGATCGGTTGATCGCGACGGCGCTCGAGGGCAATGCGTTTGCCCGCGGGCTGGCCGAGCGGATGCCGGGCGAGACCGGCACGCGGTTCTCGGTGTGGGTCGATCACCTGGTGCTCGCGGGCGGGCCCGGGCTGGGCGTCCGGCTCGAGGCGCTGGGATACCGCCGCCAGCCGATCATGTATGCCGTCAATGCCCCGGTGTTCGCCCATGACGGCGGGATGTTCCCCCGGATCGCGGTGCTGCCCGCCGGCCCGGGTTCGAATGGCCGCTCGGGCGACGGGCCGGCCGTGCGCGAGGTCGCGATCAAGGTCGACTCGGTCGCCGCGTTCAGCCGCGCCACGACCTGGGGCTGGATGTCCAGGGCTACCCGATGGGGCCGTACCGCGTCGGCAAGGTTGCCGGCGAGAGGACGACGCTGGCGGTGGTCGAGCGGCGGGCGTACCTGGGCTTCGAGCCGTTCTCGGGCGAGATGGCGCGCGAGGGCCGGATGAAGCCGCAGGCCGCCCGCGACGCCCTGGCCGCGCTGGACCTCTGGCGCGCCCGGCGAAGGCGGTTCGACGACGATGCCGAGGGGTTCGACGCGACCGAGGCGACGCTCGAGCGGGTCATCGAGCTGGCCGGCTCGGCCGACCTGGCATGCCACCTGGTCTTCGAGGCCGAGCGCGAATACTGGCAGTCGCGGAACACGGCCGCGCGGGTGCAGAAGGCCCGGCAGGACCGGCTCGGCCTGGGCTGGGCCAATCACGACCATCACACCTTCCGCTGCTCGCGGCGGTTCTTCCCGCGGACGATGGCGATGTTCACCCGGCTGGGGTTCCAGCTCCGCGAGCGGTTCCACGCCGGCGCCCACGCGGGCTGGGGCGCCCAGATCCTCGAGAACCCGGTCACCGGCATCGTCATCTTCGCCGACCTGGACCTCGCCACCGATGAGGCGAACGAGGACTTCGCCCACGAGGCGCTGCCCGACCTGCCCCGGCCGGGGACCGTCGGCCTCTGGGTCGCGCTGCATGGCGAGTCGATCCTCGAAGCGGGCATGCACCACCTCGAAGCCCAGTTCGACTTCGACTCCCTGCGCGACGGCCTGAAGGCCGAGGCGGGGATCGAGACGATGCCGCCGTTCTCGGACTTCCCGTTCCTGCGGCAGGCGTTCACCGCCGGCGAGCGCTGGCCGGTCGACGGCCGGCGCGCCGATCGGGCGCTGGCGCTCGGCTGGATCGACGAGAAGCAGCACGAGAAGTTCCTGCGCGAGGGGACGATCGGCAGCCACCTCGAGAACCTCGAGCGGCGCGAGGGCTACAAGGGGTTCAACCAGCAGGCCGTCAGTGCGATCATCGCGGCGACCGATCCGCGGCTGCACTGAGACCGGCCCGCCCAGCAAGGACATCCCGTGCCAACAGACGATGCGCGATCCCTGGCCGCCCGGAGGGCCGATGTCGACCTGCGCGCCCTGACCGCCGAGGTGCTCGCCGAGGAAGCTCGCCTGCGCCAGGGCGGCGGCGCCGAGGCGATCGATCGCCAGCACGCCAAGGGGCGCAAGACGGCCCGCGAGCGCCTCGACGGCCTGCTCGACCCGGATACCCCCGCGTTCGAGCTGGGCCTGTGGGCCGGCTACGGGATGTATGAGGAGTGGGGCGGAGCGCCGGGCGCGGGCGTCGTCACGACGATCGGGACGGTCCAGGGCCGTCGGGTGATGGTGGTCGCCAACGACGCCACCGTCAAGGCCGGCGCGTGCTTCCCGATGACGATCAAGAAGGTTCTGCGTGCCCAGGAGATCGCCGGCCAGAACCGGCTGCCGCTGGTCTACCTCGTCGATTCCTCGGGCGTGTTCCTGCCGATGCAGGACGAGGTGTTCCCCGACGTCGACGATTTCGGCCGGATCTTCCGCAACAACGCGGTGCTCTCGGCGCGGGGCATCCCGCAGCTCGCGGCGATCATGGGCAACTGCGTCGCGGGCGGAGCGTATCTGCCGGTCCTGTGCGACACGGTGCTGATGACCGAGGGCTCGGGGCTCTACCTGGCCGGTCCCGCGCTGGTGAAGGCGGCGATCGGCCAGGAGATCTCGCACGAGGACCTCGGCGGCGCGAAGGTGCACGCGGCGATCAGCGGGACGGTCGATTATCGCGAGCCCGACGACGACGCCTGCCTGGCGCGGCTGCGCCGGCTGATCGCGCTCCTGCCGCCGGACCCCGGCGCCGCACCTTCTGACGCGCGAGCCGAGGTCGAGCCGCCCGCGCGGGCCGGCGACGACCTGTATTCGATCGTCCATTCCGACCCCTCGGCGCAGTACGACGTCCGCGACGTGCTCGCGGCCTTGCTCGACGGCGGCCGGCTGGACGAGTATCGCGCCGAGTTCGGCCGGACGCTCGTCTGCGGCTTCGGCCGGATGGGCGGCATCGCGCTGGGGGTCGTGGCGACGCAGCGGCTGCGGTTCAAGCCCGAGGGCGGCGGCCCGTTCCAGTTCGGCGGCGTGATCTACGGCGATAGCGCCGACAAGGCCGGCGCGGTTCGTCCTGGAGTGCAACCAGGCGCGGCTGCCGATCCTGTTCATCCAGGACGTCAACGGCTTCGACGTCGGCCGCGACGCCGAGCGAAGCGGGATCATCCGCCGCGGCGCCAAGCTGGTCAACGCGGTGAGCAACAGCACCGTGCCCAAGCTGACGCTGATCATCGGCCACTCGTTCGGCGCCGGCCACTACGCGCTGTGCGGACGGGCGTTTGACCCGCGGTTCCTGTTCGCCTGGCCGGCGGCGCGGTACGCCGTGATGGGTGCGAGCCAGGCCGCGCGGACGATGCTCGACGTCAACCTCGCGACCCTGAAGCGCCAGGGCAAGAAGGTCGACGACGCCGAGCTCGCCGCGATGGCCGACGAGCTGCGCGACCGCTACGACCGCGAGACCGACATCCGCCACGCCGCCGCCCGCCTCTGGGTCGATGCCATCATCGACCCCGCGACGACCCGCGAGGTGCTCATCCAGTCCCTGGATGTCGCGGTGCGGAACCGCGAGACTGTCCCCCTCGAGACCGGCGTTTTTCAGGTATGATGAGAGGTGCGGCGAGGGATATGAGGACCACGAGCTAACAAGGAGAGCCATGTCACGGCGTGAAGAATTGCTCGGTCGAATCTCGATCGATCCGAATGTATGCTTCGGCCGGCCTTGCATCCGGGGCACGCGGATCTGGGTGTCTCTCATCGTCGATAACCTCGCGGATGGAGTTCCTGAGTCCGAGCTGCTCGAGGCCTATCCCCAGTTGAAAACCGAGGACATACGGGCGGCCCTGGCCTACGCGGCGGTGATGGTCAGCGAACGACTCATCCCGATCCCGCTGGAGTCAGCGCCCACGTGAAGTTCAAGCTAGATGAGAACCTGGATGCTCGACTCATACCGTTACTCGCCGAGGGTGGCCATGACGTGGATACCGTGCTGGCGGAGCAGCTATCGGGCGAATCCGACGACGTGATCTACGAGGCTTGCCGGGCGACCGGACGGACCCTGATCACACTGGACCTTGACTTCGCCAACCCATTCCGATTCCCGCCCGAGACACTGGAAGGCATCGTCGTGATTCGCCCCCGGCGTCCGACGCTCCCGGCGATCCGTGCGACCCTCGTGAGCGTCCTGGGAGAGCTCAAGAGCGGCTCTCTCAAAGGCATGCTCTGGATCGTGGAGCCCGGCCGCATCCGCGTGCACGACGCCATCCGAGAATAGGGGCCCGCCGTGAGCCCGAGTCGCCTTTGAAGTGGCCCATCGTTCGGTCGCCAACCGGATCGGGACACGAGCGAACGAGGCCCGGTTTCCGTCGCAGGATATGGTGCCTGGCCGGAGAGCCCGTCGGATTACGTGCTGCCGTGAAGGGACCCGTGCCGGTCCGCGCTGGAACGGCCGGGCTGTATCGTTATCCTGGGTCCGTGTCGCGGATTTCGCGACGGATGCCGCACCCGTCGCCGCGGCGAGGTCCGACTCGATCCGGGCCGCCGGCGGACGACCTGCCTCAACCTCTCGAGGACCATCAGTATGGCCAGGCCACGCGTCTACTTCGACGTCACCATCGACGGCAAGCCCGCCGGGCGGATCACCATGGAGCTCTACGACGACGTGGTCCCCGAGACCGCCGAGAACTTCCGCGCCTTGTGCACCCACGAGAAGGGGTTCGGCTACAAGGGCTCGTCGTTCCACCGCGTCATCCCCCAGTTCATGCTCCAGGGGGGCGATTTCACCAACCACAATGGCACGGGCGGCAAGTCCATTTATGGGAACAAGTTCAAGGACGAGAACTTCAAGCTCAAGCACGATAAGCCGGGACTGCTGTCGATGGCCAACGCCGGGCCGAACACCAACGGTTCGCAGTTCTTCATCACCACGGTGCTGACCCCGTGGCTCGACGGCAAGCACGTCGTCTTCGGCGAGGTGACCGAGGGCATGGACATCGTCCAGGCGATCGAGGCGCAGGGCTCGCAGAGCGGCAAGCCACGCGTCCCGGTCGTGATCGAGAGCAGCGGCCAGCTTTGAACGGGAGCGGGGCAACGCCCGGGCCGCGCGGCCCCTCGTGGGGGCCGTCGCGACCGGCCCCCCGTTCCGAGCCGCCGTCGCGTCGGGGAGTTTCCGCGGCCTCCGGGGTAGACGACCATGACAACGGGCGTCGGCAATCCGGTTTCCACTCCCCTGCGCGTCGGCAACGGCGCCGGCTTCTGGGGGGATAATCTCGATGCGCCCTACCTGCTCGCGCGCGACGGCCGGCTCGACGTCCTGACGCTGGAGTACCTGGCCGAGCTGACGATGGCGATCCTGTCGCACATGCGGAGCAAGGACCCGTCGGCGGGCTACGTGAGCGACTTTCCCGAGCTGCTCGAGCGGCTGGTGCCGATCCTCCGCGATCAGCCGGGGTTGAAGGTCGTCACCAACGCGGGCGGGCTCAACCCAGCCGCCTGCGCCGCGAGGTGCGCGCGGAGCCTTGTCGACGAGGACCTCGCCCGCTCGCTGATCGGCGTTGTGGGCGGCGACGACGTGCTCGATCAAATTCCGCGCTGGGTCGAGGAGGGCGTCGACCTGGGCCACCTGGAGACCGGCGAGCCGATCGCCGGGATTGCGGGCCGGCTGGTAGCGGCCAACGTGTACCTGGGCGCGCATCTGATCGCGGTCGGCCTTCGCCAGGGGGCGCGGATCGTCGTCACCGGTCGCGTGGCCGACGCCTCGCTGACCCTGGGCCCGGCCGTGGCGCACTTCGGCTGGTCGTGGGACGACTGGCCGCGGCTGGCGGGCGCCTCGACGGCCGGCCACCTGATCGAGTGCGGCGCCCAGGCGACCGGCGGACTCTGGTCGGGCTGGGCTGAGCTCGCCGACCTGGCCGGGATCGGCTATCCGATCGCCGAGCTCGCCGACGACGGCTCGTTCGCGATCACCAAGCCGCCGGGCACGGGCGGGGTGGTGAGTGTGGCGACCCTCACCGAGCAGTTGCTCTACGAGATCGACGACCCCGCGCGGTATCGCACGCCCGACGTGGATGTGGACTTCACCGGGATCACCATGGCGGAGCAGGGGGCCGACCGTGTGGTGGTGTCGGGGGCCTCCGGGGGTCCGGCGTCGGACCGGCTCAAGTTGGTGGGAGTCTACCGAGACGGCTGGACGGCCAGCGGGATGCTCGCCGTCGTGGGCCGCGACGCCGAGGCCAAGGCCCGCGCGGCCGGCGAGGTCGTGCTCGAGCGCGTACGACGGGCCGGGTATCAACTGGCCGATAGCCTGGTCGAATGCCTCGGCGCGGGGGACGTCGCGTGCGGCGCGGTCCGCCCGGCGTCGCCGCCGTTCGAGGTCGTGCTGCGGGTCACCGTGCGCGACCCCCGTCGCGGGGCCGTCGAGCGGTTCTGCCGCGAGCTGGCGCCGCTGGTCACGGCGGGTCCGCCCGGGATCGCCGGCTACGCCGCGGGCCGCCCGTCGCCGCGGCCGGCGTTCGGCTACTGGCCGGCGCTCCTGCCCCGCGACCTGGCCGAATCGGGCGTCCGGCTCGACATCCGCACGGCCGACGAGTGGGCCGGCTCCCGGCCGGGATGATGCCGATTTGGGACATGTCCTTGAACTGTTCATGGGTAAAGTCCGACAATGAGCGACTCGTTGGGATCGGTGAGGCTGGGCGACCTCGCGCACTCGCGGAGCGGCGACAAGGGGGATCGTTCCAACATCGGCGTGGTCGCCCGCGACGCCGCGGCCTACGAATGGCTGGCCCCGCGGCTGACCGAGTCGGCCGTCGCCGCGTTCCTGGCCCCGCTCGGCATCGGGGCGGTCCGGCGCTACGAGCTGCCCGGCCTCCTCTCGTTCAACTTCGTGATCGACCATGCCCTCGCCGGCGGTGCGAGCCGATCGCTTCGGCTGGACACCCAGGGCAAGGCGCTCGGTACCATCTTGCTGGAGATGACGCTCGACTCGCACGGGCCGTCACCGGCCGTCGCCAAGGGACCACCGCCATGAGTACACGCCCACTCATCCGCGAGGACCGCGGGCCCGTCGCCATCCTCACCATGAACCGGCCCGAGCGGCGCAATGCGCCGTCTCGGACGCTCCTGGCGCAGCTCCGCGACTCGCTCGACGAGGTCGGCGTGGATACGGCGATCCGCGTCGTGGTGGTCACAGGCGCCGGCGCGGCCTTCTGCTCGGGGATGGACCTCAAGGAGGCGGTCGAGCACTCGGCGACGCCCGAGGGCGAGCACGCGATGGTCGCTATCCTGAAGGAGTACGCCGACCTGCTCCATTGCCTGCACTCGCTGAACAAGCCGACGATCGCGGCGGTCAACGGCGATGCGCTGGCGGGGGGTGCGGGAGTGATGTCGGCGTGCGACCTGGCGGTCGCCGCGGAGTCGGCCCGCATCGGCTATCCCGAGGTCCGGCGCGGGCTGGTGGCGGCGATCGTGATGCACGACCTGATCCGCCAGGTCGGAGACCGCCGCGCCCGGCAGCTCCTGCTCAGCGGCGAGCTGATCCCGAGCGGGACGGCGCTCGACTGGGGCCTGGTGAACCTGGTCGCTCGGAGTGATACCTGCCTGGACGAGGCGGTCGATCTCGCCCGTCGGCTGGTCGAGTGCGCCCCGTCGGCACTGGCGACGACCAAGCGGCTGATCGACGAGACCGAGGGCCGGCCCCCCAACCTCCGGGGCGCGGCGGCCATCAGCGCGGTCGTCCGTGCCTCCGAGGAGGCGCAGGAGGGCATCGCCGCGTTCGTCGAGAAGCGTCCGCCGCGGTGGGCGTCGTCGCCGGCCCGGTGAGGTGCCACGTCGGCCCATCGCAAGGGCCTGGTTCCGCGATCCTCGAGCGAAGGAGTGCCCGCCATGGCCCGTGAGGCTGAGGGGTCGGTCCCCTGGGTGTCGGACGAGACAGTCGGCGGCGTGCTCGCGCGCACGGCCGCCGCGCATCCCGACCGCGACGCGATCGTGTTCCCCGGCCTGGGTCTGCGCTGGTCCTGGAGCGAGCTGGCGCGTCGGGTCGATCGGGTCGCGTCGTCGCTGGTCGCGATGGGGGTCGAGCCCGGAGAGCACGTCGGCATCTGGTCGATGAACGTTCCCGAGTGGGTCGTGACGCAGTTCGCCGCCGGCCGGATCGGCGCGGTGCTGGTGAACGTCAACCCGGCCTACCGCCTCCAGGAGCTGGGCGACGCGCTGGCGATGGCCGACGTCGCGACGCTGGTCGTCGGCTCGCCGTTCAAAGGGTCGAACTTCGTCGAGATGGTGCAGACGCTCTGCCCCGAGGTGGTCGCGGCGGCATCTCGCGACTGGTCGAGCGAACGGTTCCCCCGGCTGAAGCGGCTGATCGCGCTGGGCAGCCGCCCAGGCCCCGGCTGGTCGACCTGGTCCGAGCTGGAGGCCGGCGACAACGACGCGATGGCCGACCTGGAGGACCGAGTGATGGCCGTCCGGGCGGGCGACGTGCACAACATCCAGTTCACCTCGGGCACGACCGGTCTGCCCAAGGGCGCGATGCTCACGCATCGCAACGTCCTGCTGAACGCCTATCACACCGGCGGCCGATTGCAGTACACGGCCGAGGATCGCGTCTGCGTGCCGGTGCCGTTCTACCACTGCTTCGGCTGCGTGCTGGGCACGCTGGTCTGCGCCGTGTACGGCGCGGCGATCGTCGTGCCGGCGCCCTCGTTCGACGCGCGGGCGACCCTGGCGGCGATCGACGCCGAGCGGTGCACGTCGGTCTACGGTGTGCCGACGATGTTTGTGGCGCAGCTCGAGCAGCCCGAGTTCGCCCGGTTCGACCTGACGAGCCTGCGCACGGGGATCATGTCGGTGCGCCCTGTCCTCTCCCCCTGATGGAGAAGGTGGTCCGGCTGATGGGCATCCGCGAGGTCTGCATCGGCTACGGCCAGACCGAGGCCTCGCCGATCATCACATTCACGTCGGTGGATGACCCGATCGAGGTGCGTGTCGGCACCGTGGGGCATCCGATCCCCGGGCTGGAGGTCAAGCTGACCGATCCGGCGACCGGCCACGCGGTGGGCGACGAGCAGGCCGGCGAGCTGTGCGTCCGGGGGCACTGCGTGATGGCCGGCTACTACAACAACCCGTCGGCCACGGCGCGGGCGGTCGACGCCGAGGGCTGGCTGCACACCGGTGACCTGGCCCGCCGCCGCCCGGACGGGAACTACCGGATCGTCGGCCGGAGCAAGGAGCTGATCATCCGGGGCGGCGAGAACATCTACCCGCCCGAGGTCGAGGAGTTCCTGCACCATCACCCGAATGTCGCCGAGGTCGCCGTCGCCGGCCTGCCCGACGCGAAGTACGGCGAGGTCGTCGCCGCCTGGGTCGTCCCCAGGGCGGGTGCGACCGTCACGCCGGACGAGCTGAAGCATTACTGTCACGGGCAGATTGCGCATTACAAGGTCCCGCAGTACATCATGATCGTCGCCGCGCTGCCTCGGACGGTGACCGGCAAGATCCGCAAGCATGTGCTGAAGGAGGACGCGATCGGTGCGCTGGGCCTCGCCGACGCGGCGAGGATCGAGACGGCGTGATGTGACGAATCCGCTGAGGAGCGTGGGTTCAATGGTCGCCGGCCGGCGACTCGAGTGCTTCGCGAAGATGTCGAGGTACTCCCCGATAGGCACCCTGATAGGTGGCCTCGAGCGGCACCGAGACATACCAGTCCGGCGCGAGGAAGAGCGGCATATCGATCAGCGTATCGCCGACACCCACGGGCTCGACATAAGCGGTCAGGGGCGGGCCCGCATCGAGAGAGAGAAGCGTCAGCGGCTTGTCGATCGGGACTGGATCCCGTGTCCCTCCGAACTCGGCCCAGATGACCGGATAGATCCCGTCCGGGTCGCGTTTCGTCCTCGGGTGGAGATCAACAAGGAGAAGGTGGCACCCGCGATCGAGGAAGTTCACGGCCTTCGTTATGAACGATTGGAACTCCTTGTTGCTCGACTTGTTGCCCTTTGACAGGACCTCGATCAGGGCGATGATCCGATCGTCGCTGGTGTGACGAACGACGAGGGTCCGCTGCCGGCGGGTGAATGGTTCCGGCTCCAGGCGACTGCTCAGCCGCACTCGTGGCGGTGCGGTCGCCACGGCGGTCGCGCCGCCGATCGGCTCGTCAGATGGTGGAACCTGAGAGCGATTCTTGGATTGGAGGGTCAAGACGTCCGGCACGGTCGGCCTGGCGATTTGCTCGGCCAGGGCATAATAACCCTGGGGCAGTACGCCGCCGTTGAGGGCATTCCGCAATTCCGCAATCCACGCGTGGTGAAGGTCGTGAAACGCTCCGTCGAAGATTCGGGTCCAGTCGTGGATGGGCATGGTGGGTGCCTCGAGTCGGTCAGGATGCTGGATTGCCGGCGTCAGGACGTGCGACTTTCAGGTTACTTCTGATGACGGGTCGCGGGTATGAAGCTTTATCAATGCTCGTTGGAAGGTGACTCCAAGATCTCGCGGAGGTGTCGCGGGACGCCGCGATAGGCGGCCTGGTAGGTGGCCTCGAGCGGCACCGAGATATAGCGGTCCGGCGCCAGGAAGAGGGGCATCTCGATGAGGGTGTCGCCCACCGCGACCGGCTCGACGTAAGCCGTCCTTGGCGGCCCGGCGTCGAAGGCGGCCAGCGTCAACGGCTTATCGGCCGGGACCGGCATTGAAGTCCCGCCGACCTCGGCCCAGATGAGGGGGTAGATCCCGTCAGGGTCGCGGCTGGTCCGAGGGTGGAGATCGAGTACGAGTAAATGAACGCCTCGCTCGAGGAAGTCCACGGCCTTGGTCACGAACGCCTGCATTTCCTTGTTGCTCGACTTGTTGCCCGCGGAGAGGACCTCGATCAGTGCGATCACCCGATCGTCACTGACATGGCGGACGACGATGCTCCGCTGGCGTCGCGTGAAGGGTTCCGGCTCGATGCGGTTGACCAGTTGGACCCGAGGTGGGGCGGCGACGGCTGTCGCCGCGCCGACTGGATCGCCAGATCGTGGGGCATCAGGTCCTTTCCTGGACTGGAGGGTCAGGACGTCAGGGACAGTCGGTCTAGTCACCTGCTCGGCCAGGGCGTAGTAGTCTGCCGGCAGGAGGCCGCTGTTCAGCGCCTCCTGGAGTTGCGTGATCCAGGCATGGTGGAAGGCGTGAAACGCTCCGTCGAAGATTCGGGTCCAGTCGTGGATGGGCATGGTGGGTGCCTCGAGTCGGTCAGGATGCTGGATTGCCGGCGTCAGGACGTGCGACTTTCAGGATACTCCTCGAGGCGACGGGACGGACAGTGACTTCACATTCAGGACCCGCGCCGGTCGGCCGACGCGAGTCCGCCGCGGCCGGCGTCGGATCGCTTCTTCTCGACGGCCAGCGCGTCGGCCTCGGCCTGGAGGGCCTTCACCCGGGCGGTGGCGGCGTCGAGCGGTGCGCGGCGATCGGCGAGGGCCTTGTCAGCAGCCGCCCTCGCAGCATTGGCCTGGTCGAGCTCCTTCTTCGCGGCGGCGACCTGGGCGGTCAGCGTCGGGACGGTGGCACGGGCGTCGGCGAGGGCCTTGTCGGCGAGGGCCTTTTCGGCATCGGCGCGGGCGATGGCGTCGCGGGCGGAGGGGACTGCGAGCGCGGCGGCGCGGGCGACCAGCCGGGCGCTGGCGGCGGAGCCGGGCGCGGCGACGCGGGCCGCGGCGATCCGCGTCAGCTCGCGGCGGGCGGAGGAGACGCGCTCGCCGGTCGCGGCGACGGCCTGGACCAGATCGACGGCCTTCTTCGCCTGCTGGTTGAGCGCCTCGGCGGCCTTGGCGGCGGCCTCGGGGTTATCGGCCGACTTGAGCGCCGCGGCGGCCGTCGCGAGCGCCGGGTCGTGGGCCGTCTTGTCGGCGAGCGCCTTGTCGGCGGCCGCGCGGGCGGCCGTCAGCGTATCGGTCGCGGACTTCTCGGCCTGAGCCAACTGGGGCACGGCCGCGTCGGCCGCTGACTGCGCCGAGGCCGTCTGCGCCGCGAGCTGCTCGGCGGCCTGGAGCGTCGCGCGGGCCTCGGCGGCCGCGGCCACCTTCGCCTTGAGAGCGGCGTCGAGCTGCGCGACGGATGCGTTCTGCCTGGCCAGCGTCTGCTCGGCCACGGAGATCTTGTTCTGGAAGGCGGCGGCCGACGCCTGGGCGTTGCGCGCGGCGTCCTGCAGTGGGCCGAGCTGTTTCGATAGGGAATCGACCTCGGCGCGGGCGGCGGCGAGCAGACGGCCGGCCTGGTCGAGCCGCGCCGCCAGCGGGGCGGGGTTAACCGCCAGGGTGGCCAGCCGACGGCCGTCCTTCGCGTCCCAGACCCGGACCTCGCCCGAGAAGTCGGCACCGATGACTTTGGCGTCGTCGAACGTCATCACGGCGCGGAGGGCCAGGTCGTTGAACGGCTCGAAGTCGCGCTGCTTGTTGCCGGCGGCGTCCCAGAGGCGGACGACGCGGTCCCTGCCGGCGGTCACGAGCCGGCCGTCGTGGGCGAACCGGACCGACAGCGCGCCGCTGCCGTGCGCGCCGATGTTCTTGATGGCGCCGCCGTTCTCCATCTCCCAGAGCTTGACCGTGGTGTCCTCGCTCGCCGACGCCAGCACGTTCGAGTCGGGCCGCCAGCTCACGTCGGTGATGAACGCCGTGTGGCCGCGGAGGTCGTGGAACTCGCGGCCGGTCTGCGCCTCCCAGACGATCAGGCCGTTGTTGCGGTCGCCGGTGGCGAGCAGGACGCCGTCGGGGCTGAACTCGGCAGCCGTGATCCACTCGGTGTGCTTGCGCATCTCGAACGCCAGCGAGTTGTCGGCCGTGTTATAGACGCGGACGACCTTGCTCGGTCCGCCGAGGGCGACGAGCCCGTGGTCGGGGCTGATGTCGGCGGCCAGGACGATGTCGTATTCCTTGCCGACCTCGAAGACGCGCGTCCCCTTCTTGACGTCCCAGGCGACCGCCAGGCCGGACTGGCCGCCCCGGCCGCCGCCGGCCAGGAGCAGGTCGCCGTTGCGGCTGAACTTCAGCGTGTAGATGAGACCCTCGGGGAAGGGCAGCACGCCGACCAGGTGGTAGTCGGTGGTCCGGTAGAGCAGGACCTGCTTGTGCCCGGCGACCGCGACCAGCGGCGCCCACGGGCTGGCCGCCATCGCGACCACGGCGCCGGGCCGGGCCTGGGGCGTGAAGGGCTCGGTCGAGAGCCCCTCGGGCATCGCGGGCGGGCCCGCCGGCTTGCCCATCGCCGAGGGGTCGAGCTTGAACTCGAACTTCGGCTTCGCCTTGGCCGTGGCGACGCTCCCCGAGGTCTCGAGCGCACCGCCCTCGATCCACTTGCGGATCACCTCGATCTCGGCGTCGGGGATCTTGGGCGAGTTGGGCGGCATCTTCGGCTCTTCCTTGTGCGACACGACGGCCAGCAGCGTGCTGCCGTCGGGGTCGCCCGGCTCGACGACCTTGCCCGAGCCGCCGCCCTGCATGGCCGTGCCGTAGGTGTCGAGGTTCAGGCCGCCCTTCTGCTTGTCGGCGTTGTGGCACGACCCGCATCGGCTGCGCAGATCGGCGCGACGTGGTCCTCGAACGTGACCTTCGCCTTGGGCGGGTCGGCGGCCTTGCCCGGCTGGGCGAGGAACGCGAGCGCACAGGTCAGGAACGACAGCACGGCGGCGGCGAGTTTCGATCGCATGGCTCTAGGTCTCGTCGTAGGGTGGGTGCAATCCACCGGTGGTGGTTTCGGCGGGTCCTACGGGATGGAGGATCAATGATTGAACAGGAACTCGCGGCTGTTGAGCAGCGCCCAGAACATGTCGCCCAGCGCCTGGGCCTGGTCGCTGTCCTTCTTCAGGATCGCGGCGAGCGTCGCCTGCTCCTCGGCGGTCGGCTTGCGGGCGAGGCAGCGGAGGTACAGCTCGGTGATCCGCTCCTCGGGCGTCTTCTTCGTCGAGATCAGCTTGGGGATGACGCCGCCCTGCTGGATCTTGGCGTTGACCGTGTCGCCGTTGAGCAGGTGGAGCGCCTGCGAGAGGGTCGGCTCCATCTTGACCTCGCACGAGCAGGCCGTCTCGCGGGTGGCCCGGCCGAAGGTGGTGAGGAAGTAGGTCGATCGCGTGCCGTCGGCGATCTGGACGGCGCGGGCGCCGAGCGGCAGGCCGTCGAACTTGTCCTTGGTGTCGGTGACGGCGCTGATGGTGTCGAGCAGGCTCTCGGCCTTGATCCGGCGGAGCAGGGCGTGGGCGAAGTTCTTCTCGTCCGCCTCGTTGCTCGGGTTGCGCTGGGTGGAGCGCTGATAGGTCCGCGAGTTGCAGATGTCGCGGACCAGGGCCTTGAGGTCGTACTTCGTCGCGGTGAACTGCTTGCCCAGGGCCTCGAGCAGCTCGGGGTTCGAGGCGGGGTTGCTCACGCGGAAGTCGTCGACCGGCTCGACGATCCCGACGCCCATGAAGTGCGCCCAGACGCGGTTGGCGAACGACGTGGCGAACCAGGGGTTCTGGGGCGAGGCGAGCCACTTGGCCAGGATGACCCGGCGGTCCTTGCCGGCGACGTCGGGGACCTCGCCGCCGAGGAACTTGGGCGTCATGGCCCGGCCGCCGACGGGGTGGTTCACCTCGCCGCCGCCCGAGTTGAAGACGATCGTCTCGCGGTAGTCCTCGGCCTGCTTGCGGCCGATCTGCGCGAAGAACGCGGCGAAGCTGTAGTAGTCGTCCTGGGTCCAGCGGTCGAACGGGTGGTTGTGGCACTGGGCGCACTGGACCCGCATGCCCATGAAGACCTGCGCGACGTTCTCGGTCAGCGGCAGCGTCTCATTGGTCGATCTGGTAGAAGTTGGTGGCCGGGTTCTTGAACGTGCCGCCGTTGGCGCCGAGCAGCTCCTGGACCATCTCGTCCATCGGCATGTTCTTGGAGAGCTTCTCGACCAGCCAGTTGTAGTAGAGGAACATCGCCTTGTGGCTGACGTTCCGCTGGGATCGGTGCGGACCTGGAGCAGCTCGGCCCACTTGGTGACCCAGATCTCGGAGAACTCCTTGCGGTCGAGCAGCTCGTCGACCAGCTTCGCCCGCTTGTCGGGGTCGTTCGAGGCCATGAAGCGGTTGTATTCCTCGACGGTCGGCGGCAGGCCGACGATGTCGATCGAGGCGCGGCGGAGGAACGTCTCGTCGTCGCAGATGCCCGACGGGGCGATCCGCAGCTTCTTGAGCTTGGCGGCGACCAGCTTGTCGATGTAGTTGCCCTCGGGCTCGTCGGGGTACTCGAACTTGAGCGCCCTTGGGCAGGACGATGAACTGCGAGCCGACGGTGTGGGTCTCGAACCGGGCCATCACGAACGCCTCGCCGCGCTGGCCGGCGGTGACCAGGCCGTCGGGCGTGACGGCGGCCGAGACGTCGTTGTTGGTGAGGAAGACGGCCAGGCCGGTCACGTCGCGGTCGGTGCCGTCGGAGTACCGGGCCCGGACGGTCATCTGCTGGGTCGCCCCCTCGCCGTCGAGGACGCCCGGCTGGGGATAGAGGTCGACGCCGACGACCTTGGGGAGCTTGGTGACGTCGTCGTTCGGGGGCGCCGGCCTCGATCCAGCCGTGGATCGTCCGGTAGAGCTCGCTGCCCGATCTCGAACCGCTTGCCGCCGGTGTGCGGCACGGCGCCGATCGACTTCTCCAGCAGGGTGCTGTCGGCGGGGACGGCCAGGTTGACGCGGCGGCCGATCATCTCGCGGGTCAGGCGGTAAGTGGTCGCCCTCGGGGTCGAAGCCGAAGAGCGAGATCCGGAAGCCGTCCTTGCCGCGCGCCGCGCCGTGGCAGCTGCCGGTGTTGCAGCCGGCCCGCATGAAGACCGGCATCACGTCGAGCCGGAAGCTGAGGGGCGGCTGGACGGTCGCCTGCGTGACCTTCAGCGGGCACGGCGACCGTCTTGGCCGCCGAAGGCGACGGTCAGGGTGGTCGCGCCGTCGGCGGCCGGGTACAGGACCGCGCCGTCGCGGCGGGCCAGCCGGGCATTGGCCATGGCGAACGTGGCCTCGCGCGGTCACGTCGCGGGTGATGCCGTCGGCGTATGTCGCCTGGACGACGAGCGACTGGCGGTCGCGGGCCGTCGTCAGCTGAGACCTCGGGCGGATAGACCGCGATCTCGACGAGCGGGGCGGGCGGCTTCGGCGTGCGGGTGAAGACGTCGGCCGGCAGCTCGGTCGTCCGGCGATCGGGCCCGCCGGCATGCGCGAGGGAGCCGAGCGAAAGGGCGCGAAGTCCCAGCGAGAGCAGGACGAGGCGGCCGCCTCGGGCGATGGTCGCGAAGGTCGGTCTCATGGCGATCGGGTCCTCTCTCTTGCCTCGGGGCGGCCTCGGGTCGGTCGCATCGGTTGGGGTCCCTCGGGCTCGCGTGCGTCGTGGTGATTCGATGAGTCGGGCTGGCGGTTGGTCACTTGGCGGTCCTGGCCTGCTGCGCTCGAGGCGGAGCTTCTCGAGGCGGGTGAGCGGCTTGGCCGGCGCGGCGGCCGGCTTGGGCGCCGGGGCGGCGGCGACCTGCGCCGGCTTGGGAGCCGGGGCGTTCGGCTTGGGGGGCAGCGGCACGTCGATCCGCAGCGTGCTGCTGCCGAGGTTGTGCACGATCGGCTCGCCGTTCTGCGTCACCACCACCTGGCAGAACAGGCTCTGGTGGTTGCCGGCCGGCGAGGCCTTGTCGGTCTTGATGTGGAAGATCAGGTCGCGTCGGTGTCCTTGGTGATCTTCTTGACGTCGGTCGTCACCTTGTTGGGCAGGCCGATCAGGGTGACCTGCGCCTCGCCGGGGAAGTCGACCGCCTTGGTCACCTTGATCGCCATGTCGGTCTCCTTGCCCTGCTCGACGCTCGCCGACTGGAAGGCGAAGTTGAGGAAGGGCTGCGAGATCGTCAGGTTGGCGAGCTGCGAGGAGACCATGATCGGGCCCGAGGCGACCCCCGAGGCGCCGTTGACGACGATCTTCCAGGTCCGCAGCTCGGCGCCGCCGTCGGCGTTCATCGGGATGACGGCCTCGTTCTGCCCCTCGGGGATGGCGACGCCGCCCGACGAGCCGACGCCCGGCGGGTTCCAGGGGAGGGAGACGGCGATCGCCGCCTTGAAGCCCGGCTTGCGATTCGCCCGGACCTTCAGGCCCATCGAGCCGCCCCGGACCAGCGGGACCTTGGGCTCGACGATCTCGATCGTGTACGGGCACTCCTCGGTCACGGCGACCGCCAGCCGGTCGACGGTCCGCGACCAGACGTTGACCTGGTTCTGGCCCAGGACCAGGATCGACGTCTGGGCGAACTTCGAGGGGACGTCGACCTTGGGTCGACGGCCTTGCCGATGACCTGGGCCAGCGAGCCGGCGAGCGGGGCGTCGGGCTTGGCCGAGAAGAGGACGGGGACCACGCGGCTGGCTGGCGGCCATCACGGGGGCCTCGACCGTGACCCCGGCGGGCAGGCCGCCGACGCCCGTGTTCAGGTCGCCGCCGAAGTCGGCCCGGGTGCCGTAGATCAGGATCGCCTGGCGGTTGCCCTTCGGCACGGCGACCGACATGACGCCGGTGCCGAGCGGGATCTGCTCGGCGGCCGTTGACATCGGTCAGCGCGGCCGCGGCCGGGGTGACCTCGATCCGGTAGGCGTAGTCCGGCCCGCCCTTGCCGAGCTGGTCGACCAGCGAGATGACGTACTCGGCGTCCTCGGGGGCCTGGAAGCGGAAGTAGGCGTCGGGCCCGATCGCGTCGTCGGCCCCGAGGAACGCCCCGGCGTTCCGCTTGCCCAGGTACATCACGGGGTCGAGCGGCGACCGGATGCGGCGGGCGTAGCAATGCGATGTCGAAGACCTGACCCTTCTTCGCCTTGAAGACGAAGTGGTCGATGTCTCCCGGCTTGCCGATGACGCCGTTGAGGGCCATCGGCGCCGTGAACGCGGTCGCGTGCGCGTGGTCGTCGTTGGGCTCGGCCTCGATCACGTTGCCGAGCGGCGTGAGCCGGAAGCTGTTGGGATAGGGGGAGACCCCCTTGTCGTCCTGGCGCACCAGGCCGTAACTCGCCGGAGGCATCGGCCGGGAGCGTCACCTTGGTCGTCGTCTCGCCGGCCGCGTCGCCGATCCAGCGGACCTCGAGCGTCTCGCCGAGCTTGCCGCCGGCCGGCAGCACGGCCGTGGCGCGGGGGAAGTTGCCGACGTGCAGCCGGTAGAGGCACGCCCCGTTGCCCGAGTAGGCGCTCTCGCGCACCTGGATGATGTACTTGCCGTCCTCGGGTGCGATGATCGAGGTGAACCCGTCCCGGAGACGAGGGCGGCGTCGTCGCTCGAGGCCAGCTCGAACCGCTTGGCGTTCATGATCGCCACGTAGGGGTCGAACTCGAAGATCCCCAGCCGGTGCCCCTCGACCTCGGCGGTGATCCGCTCCCCCTTCTTCGCCTCGACGACGTAGTAGTCGACGTCCTCGTTGTCGGCGATGCCGTTGACCGTGACGTTCATCGCGATCGGCTGGGGCTTGGCGAAGTCGTTGTTGGGCTCGACCTCGACGAGCTCCTTGAGCGCGCCGACGCTGAACGTCCGCAGCTCGCTGATCCCGGTGGCCGTGCGGACGCGCAGGTCGTGCAGGCCGAGCGCGCAATCGGGGGCGATCTTGAGCCGGGCGACCACGGCGTCGTTGTTCACCTTCTTGATGGAGAGCGTGGTGATCCCCGGCTGGTAGAAGACGATCTCCAGGGCATCGCCGAGGCGGGCGCCGAGAAGGTGACCTCGACCTCGGTCCCGCGCTGGCCGCCGACGGGGCGGACGGCGGTCAGGCTCGGCGAGGCGGCGAGCCCTGTCGAGGCGAGGATCAGGGCGAGTGCGGTGGCGAGGAGGGTGGTTCGCATGGCGGGCTCTCGAGTCGGGTCGTGTCGGGCTGGTTCGCGGCGGGTCGGTGTCGGTCGATCCCGGGTTGATCCGGCTCAGGTTGGCGGCCGGGGAACAGACTCATTCGGTGGGTTGATCGAGGTCCGGGTCAGTCACGGACCTCTCCGGTCGGGTCGATGCGAAGGACTTCGACCCGGTGGCGGGTCGGCCGGCGACCAGGCGGAACGCCGCGGGGAGGACCTCGCTGCGTAGGGGTCTGGCTTCACCCTCCAGGTCGAAGGTGCCGACGAGCGTCCAGCGATCGCCTTCCCTGCGATACAGCTCCAGCTTCCACGGGTTGCGGTCGACCAGCAGCAGTTCGCGGACTCCGACCGCGGCGTAGAAGCCGAGCTTCTCGCGGCTCCGGTCGCGGCGGCTGAGGACCTCGGCCGCGAAGTCCGGGCCGCCGAACCAGTGGGATCTCGCGGTCCTCGGCGGGATTCCCCGGGAGGAAGACCGCGAGGTCGGGACACCGGTAATTGCTGCCGCCATCGACGCGGCTGGTCGCTGACGTTGCAACCCGCGAAGATCTGGAAGCCCTCGACGGGGCCGAGGACGTCCCGCAGCGAGATCGCCATGTCCAGGCCGAGCCGCTGATGTTCGTTGTCGGCGAGTGGCGGCATCACATAGACCCCGTCCCAGACCTCGTCGAAGCGATCGGCGCCGGCCCGGCGTCGACGGCGGATCAGCCGCTTCAGCTCGCCCGGTTCGAGGCTCACGATCGCCATGATGGTCTCTCCGCGTGCTGTCCGCTGTCCGCGAGTGCGGTCAGTGGTTGGTCGAGGGGAGGGCGAGGTTTCTTCCGATCTCCTCGCCCCCAACCCCTGTTCTCTCAGGCCAGGAGCTCCTTGAGGACCTTGCCGCCGTCGACGATCTCGATGGGGCGGTTGCCGGGGGCCATGAGCTCCTTGTCGGCGACGATGCCGAGCTGGTGGTAGACCGTGGTCGCGAGGTCCTCGGGGCCGATCGGGTCGCGCTCGGGCTCGGTGGCGGTGGCGTTCGAGGCGCCGTGGATGTAGCCCTTCTTGATGCCGCCGCCGGCCAGCACGACGCTGAAGACCTTGGGCCAGTGGTCGCGGCCGGCGTCCTTGTTGATCTTCGGGGTGCGGCCGAACTCGCTGGAGACCATGACGAGCGTGCGGTCGAGCAGGCCGGTGCGGTCGAGGTCGCGGATCAGGGCCGAGAAGCGCCTGGTCGAAGGCCGGCATCTGGGCCCGCATGTTGGGGGCGATCTCGGCGTGGAGGTCCCAGCCGCCGTAGTTGAGCGTGACGAACCGGACGCCCGCCGGCGACGAGCCGGCGGGCCATCAGCATCCGCTGGCCGGCGGCGTTGCGGCCGTACTCGTCGCGGATCTTGGCCGGCTCGGCGTTGATGTTGAACGCCTCGCGGGCCTTCTGCGAGCTGATCAGGCTGTAGGCCCGCTGGTAGAAGGTGTCCATCGCGGCGAGGCCGTCGCTCTTCTCCTTGCTTGGCGAAGTGGTCGTTGACCGCGTCGAGGACGTTGCGGCGGGTGGCGAACCGCGGCTCGTCGATCCCGCCGGGGAGGTTCAGGTCCTGGACCTGGAAGCCGCGGGTCGGCCGGGTCGCTGCCCAGGCTGAACGGCGAGAAGCGACGAGCTGAGGTAGCCCGTGCCGGCGTAGACGTTGGGCTGGCTGGGGACGCAGACGTACGGCGGCAGGTTGTTCCGCGGGCCGAACTCGTGCGAGACGACGCTCCCCATGCTCGGGTACTGCAGGGCCGGGCTGGGCCGGTAGCCCGGTGAACATGTTGTGCGTGCCGCGCTCGTGGGCGGCCTCGCCGTGGGTCATCGAGCGGATGACCGTCAGCTTGTCGGCGACCTGCGCCGTCTGCGGCAGGGTCTCGCTGAACTGCTCGCCCTCGATCTTGGTCTCGACCGAGCCCATCTCGCCGCGGTACTCGATCGGGGCGAACGGCTTGGGGTCGAACGTCTCCTGGTGGGCGATGCCGCCGGGCAGGAAGATGTGGATGACCGAGTCGGCCTTGGCCGCGATCGCCTCGTAGTTCTTCAGGTCGGCGCGGGCCTCGAGCCGGAAGAAGTCGGCGAGGGTCAGGCCCCCCAGGCCGATCGTCCCGACCGTCAGGAAGCCCCGGCGACTGACGGGCCCTCGGAAGCTGGCGGATGCCATCGACGCGTCTCCTTGATGGTCACGTGGTCTCGGCGAAAGAAACATGGATGCGGGCTGGCGTGCGATCGTCCCCGATATCTTCCTCGGATTCGCCCGAGTGATTATCCCTCATGGTCACTGGAACCGGAATGGTTTCCTCTCCCGGGACAGACCGGCGCGGCGGATTCCGGTCGGGGGACCGGACCCTCCTCGATCGTCGGCGATGCCGGGGAGCCGGATGGCAGCTCCCTCGGGCTTGCTCCGGCAGCGGAGCGGTGGCGGGGAAATCGAGGCCGGGCCGTCACGTTCGGTGGGAGGGAGGGTTCTCGGTTGCTCCGCATCTGGGGGGTAGAGGTCAATATCGGGCGATAACGCAAAGCACTTGTTAAATATCTACGGGTCGGCCGCTCGCTTTGCTGGCGCGAAATCTTGAGAAACGCCGCGTTTGTTACATTGCATGCACCTGCCGCCGAACAGCTGCCCTTGGATCGTAGCCGTGGTCCTGGTCGCCTGCCGAAATGGCAGACTGAGGCGCGCTCTCGCGGGATGGGGCGATTCGCACGACTGAAATGACTGGGCGACTGCCAGTATGGCCGAATTGGGTTCGTTTTTGCTTCAGGATGGATCCATGTGGCAAGGTTTCGGCGCCGACATAGCGGGTTGGTCCGTGAAGAAATCGTGTAGATTGGGTTCGTTTGCTCGATTTGGGGGGTCGAGCTAGCCCTGGAAGGGGCCATCATGGACGCTTGGGTGGACAAAAAATATCGAACGGCCCCAGGCAGAGCCGGGGCTTTGAAACCGTGAGATTCTTGGCTGAGTCCATGCATCAGGGCGGCTGGGGAGGACGTTCCTGAGAAGATCGGCGACGGAACCTTCTGCCCGCCTGGATGAATCGTTGCGCACGAGGCGGGCGAGCGAGACGATATGATGTATTGCCGAATGCAAGCAAGCAATTGATGCGCCGGGCAGGGGCTTTTGACGGGTCGATTCCTGGGGTGGGTGAGGAAGGCCGGCATGAGGATGGTTTGCCTTTTGGATCGCTGACCTGGCCTGGGTGTGATTCATGGATCCCTCTGTTATATATAATCAGCAGAAAGAGGACCGGTTTTGCGCAAATCTTGGCTGATGTGACATTTTTTTGGATGTCGGGGTCGGGAGAGAGGGTTCCTGGTGATTCCGGGCGACATCCATGGGCCGGGTGGATGGTGGTGGCCAGGTGGGTGGGTCCTGATGAGGGAGGGGCGGTCGTGAGTCGTCTGATCCGCTTTCGCATCAGGGACCTGATGGTCCTTAACGGGGTCGTCGCGCTGGTCCTGGGGGCGGGGATCTTCCTGGGGGAGCTTCCTGCTGGTCGGGTATCTCACGGGCCTGGTGGGGATCTTCGTGGTGCTCCCGATCGTGCTGGTGGAGGTGTACCTGTACCGCCATCGGCACGGCATCGTGTATCGCTGGCGGCACCCGGTCCCGCGCCGGCCGCGGTTCGTGCCGCCGGTCGTGCCGCTGGCCGCGCGGCGGATGGCGAACATGCCGGGCGCCGCCGAACCCCTGGCGGAGCGGCGGCCGCGCACGCGGCTGTTTGAGTCGAGCGACCCTTCGGGGGTGGTCTCGCGGGCGTCGCTGCTGTTCGACGTGGCCACGAACCTCGAGTCCACCGGCAAGGCGATCGCCGCGCAGCAGGTCTATCGGCAGGTGATCGACCGTTTCGCCGATTCCCCCGAGGCCAGCGAGGCCCGGCATCGCCTGCACGCGATCGCCGGGGGCGAGCAGGAGGCGCGGCCAGTAACCCCCGAAGATGCGGACGCGTGAGGCCGACACGACCAGCGAGAGGCGCCCGATCCGACGCGGTGCATGCCCATCGGATCGCGATCGTCCTCACGGTTCCCCCGACCGCGAGCGAATTGTGAATCGGCCTGATACTGGAATAGTTAAACTCGCGATCACTTGTTGGCATCATTCACGTTGGTCCGGCCAATGACGACATTGGCCGTGAATTCCGGGCCGATGACGGGTCGCGGCGTCCGCGGGATGGCCTTCCGCCCCGGCGATGTACTACTTAATTAAGTGTTCTACTTGCTTGCGAAGGGGCGGGTGCCGTGCTAGGCTCGCCGCCTCATCGCTCGCGAGTCCGGACGAACACGGCCGCGGGCGGTGGCGCTTTTCGAGGCGGAACCGCGCCGGTCGCCTGGTCGGGCGAGTGGGTGCGGGTCGGACTCGTTGGTGGGGAGCCGGGCTGGTCCGAGAGCCCGGTTGATGTAGCTTCATCGCGTCGTTCGACGTCCGTCGATTCCTCCCTCTCCTCGCTTGCATTCGTCATCACCTTCGTTCGTTCGCAGGCTGCCCTGCCGGGCTCTCCACCGGGCTGGGGGCGAGTACGCACTTCACCAGGAGTTTCACCAATGCTTCGGCCTCATCGTCGTCGATCGTCGAATCGTCGTAGCCTGTCCATTTGTGCCATGGTTCTCGAGGAGCGGACGCTGCTCAGCACCGTCCGGCCGCTGGTCGTCGCCGGCCCGGCGGTGGAGATCCGGTATGAGCTCGAGGGACTCGGTGGTGAGTATCATGCGGTCCGCCAGGCGATCGGGCATATCACGCATGCGCCGGCCGTCAGCCAGCAGGGGGGATTCGCACAGCCGTTGCTGGAGATCAAGCCGCAGGCCGGCGGGGGTCCGACGGGGCTGTCGCCGTCGCAGATCAAGAGCATCTACGGCTTCAACGCCCTGTCGCAGGACGGCACGGGGCAGACGATCTACATCGTCAACGCCTACGATGCTCCCAACATCGCCAAGGATCTCCAGACCTTCGACACCGAGTACGGGCTGCCGAACCCGACATTCACCAAGTCCGAGCCCGAGGGCAAGCCGGCGTCGAATGCGAGCTGGGCGCTGGAGATCTCGCTCGACGTGGAGTGGGCGCACGCGATCGCGCCGAAGGCCGCCATTGACCTGGTGGAGGCGGCGAGCAGCTCGAACACGAACCTGTACGGCGCGGTCAAATGGGCGGTCACCAATGGCGCCCACATCGTGTCGATGAGCTGGGGGGGCGGCGACGCGTCGGGCGAGGCGAGCAACGACTCGTATTTCAACCATTCGGGCGTGACGTTCCTGGCGTCGGCGGGCGACACGGGGGCCCAGGTGATTTACCCGTCGGCCTCGCCGTACGTGGTCTCGGTCGGCGGGACGACACTGAACCTCAACAGCAGCGGCGGCCTGGCGAGTGAGACGGCCTGGAGCGACGGTGGCGGGGGCGTCAGCAAGTACGAGGCAGAGCCGGGGTATCAGTCCTCCTACGGGCTGAAATACAGCGGTCGGGCCACGCCCGACGTCTCGTACGACGCCGATCCCAACAGCGGGGTCGCGGTGTACGACTCGACGCGCTACGATGGCCAATCGGGCTGGTGGCAGGTCGGCGGCACCAGCGCGGCGCGCCGCAGTGGGCGGGCCTCGTCGCGCTGGTCGATCAGGGCCGCTCGACGCCGCTGTCGAGCGCCAGCCTGACCAGCTCGTTCGTCTACAGCGCGGCGACCGGCACGGCGTACTCGAGCAACTTCCGCGACATCACATCGGGCAGCAATGGCTACTCGGCCGGGGTCGGGTATGACCTGGCGACCGGGGTGGGCAGCCCGATCGCCAACAACCTGGTGCCGTACCTGATCAGCCACTGATCGGCAGCCGTCGCGTGACCCCCTGGATGCCTTGGGCGGCCCGCCCGGTGCGGGGTTCGACTCGCCAATCCGTAGCCAATCGCGGCGCGGGAGGCGACAATCGAGCTTCGTCGTGAGACGGACGAGGAAGCCGAGGGTCCCGGGGGGTTGTCGCGATGGGCGGAGTGTCGCACTTGGTGGCGGGTCTGGTGGTGCTGGCGTTCGGGTGGGCGGTGGCGTGCAGCGGTCTGTCGGCCGGGGCGGGGCAGGGGGCCGGCGCCGCGCCGGGGCAAGGCGGGGCGACGCCTTCGGCGAGGGCCGACACCCATACGCTGGGCAACCCGGACGAGGTGCGGGTGACGCACCTGGACCTGGATTTCACCGTACACTTCGACCGCAGGGAGATCGAAGGGGTCGCGATCCTCGACGTCGAGCGGCAGCCGGGCGTCGCGCCGGACGTCCCGCTGATGCTCGACACCCGGGGGCTGACGATCGGGGTCGTCGGCGCCCGGTCGTCGAAGGTCGACCCGCTGGGGCCGTTCACGCCGGCGCCGATCCAGCTCGCCCCGGCCGACCCGATCCTGGGCAGCCGGCTGGCGATCAAACTGCCGCCCGACGCGAAGCAGGTGCGGATCGAATACCGGACGGCGCCGACGGCCGGCGCGCTGCAGTGGCTCGACCCGGCGCTGACGGCGGGCAAGGCGCAGCCGTTCCTTTTCACGCAGTCGGAGGCGATCCACGCGCGGTCGTGGATCCCGCTCCAGGATTCGCCCGGCGCCGGGTGACGTACTCGGCGGTCGTGCGGGTGCCGAAGGGGCTGACGGCCGTGATGGCGGCGGACTCGCTCGTGAAGCCCGACGACGCGCGCGAGGGTGTCTTCCGGTTCGCGATGCCGCAGCCGATCCCGACCTACCTGATCGCGCTGGCGGTCGGCGACCTGGCGTTCCAGGCGTTGGGGCCGCGGACGGGCGTCTGGGCCGAGCCGAGCGTCCTCGAGGCGGCGGCGCACGAGTTCGCCGACGTCGAGGCGATGGTCGCGGCGATCGAGAAGCGGTTCGGGCCGTACCGGTGGGGGCGGTACGACATCCTGGTGCTGCCGCCGAGCTTCCCGTTCGGCGGGATGGAGAACCCCAAGCTGACCTTCGCCACGCCGACGGTGATCGCGGGCGACCGCTCGCTCGTCTCGCTGATCGCGCACGAGCTGGCGCATTCGTGGTCGGGCAACCTGGTGACCAACGCCACCTGGCGCGACTTCTGGCTCAACGAGGGATTCACCACCTATCTCGAGCGGCGGATCATCGAGGACCTCTACGGACCCGACCGCGCCGAGATGGAGTCCGTCCTGGGCCTGGCCGACCTGCGCGACGAGCTGAAGGATGCGCCGCCGAAGGACCAGGTCGCTGCACATCGACCTGACCGGCCGCGACCCGGACGAGGGCATGAACCGGATCCCTTATGAGAAAGGGGCGCCTGTTCCTCCGCACGCTGGAGAAGGCCGTCGGCCGCGACCGGTTCGACACGTTCCTTCGCTCGTACTTCGACCGGTTCGCCTTCCGGAGCATCACGACGGCCGATTTCACCGCGTACCTGAAGGACCACCTGCTGCTGGGCCCGGACGAGTCGAAGGTGATCGACCTGGATGCCTGGCTGGAGGGCCCCGGCCTGCCGTCGGGCTTCGCCGAGCCGAAGTCGGCGCGGCTGGACGCGATCGACCGGACGGCGAAGGGCTGGCTCGACGGCACGATCCCGACCGATCGGATCGAGGTCGGGGACTGGTCGACTCACGAGTGGATTCGGTTCCTCCAGGCGATGCCCGACAAGGTCCCGGCGGCGAAGCTCGCCGAGCTGGACCGGCGGTTCGGCCTGACGGATCGGGGCAACTCCGAGATCGCGCACCAGTGGCTGTTGATCGCGATCCGCAACGACTATGCGCCCGCGACGTCCCGGCTCAAGAATTATCTGATGACTATCGGCCGGCGAAAACTGGTGCTGCCCTTGTACAAGGCGATGCTGGCGACCCCGGAAGGCCGCGCGGCACGCGGAGGCGATCTATGCCACCGCGCGGCCCGGATATCACCCGATCACGGTCGACTCGATCGACAAGCTCCTGAAGGCGACGAAGTGAATGCGGGGCGTTCAGGGCCGAGCGCGGCTGAGGATCGGCCGCGCTTGTCCCGATCGGCGGGGCGGGATAAAGTCAAGGGCGAGACATTCATCTCGATCGCATGGGGAGCAGAAACCATGTCCAGGGAAGAGGAATTCGAACGGCGACTGGCAGCGCTCGAGCAGACGGTCGCCGAGTTGCAGCGCACGCTTCTTGATACGCATGATCCCCGCGCGGGGTTGAATAACCTGATCGGGTCCATCAAAGACCCCGAGGGTTTCGAGGAAGTCCTTCGGTTGGGCCGCGAATATCGATATGCGGATCGCCCGAAGGATGAGGGTGACGAGGAATCGTGAATTATCTCTTCGATACGGATCACGTGAGCATCCTGCAAAGCCGAAGCGGTCCGGAGTTCCTCATCCTGGATGCACGAGTGGCCAGTCAGCCGGCGACCGACCTGGCATTCTCGATCGTCAGTTTCCACGAGCAAGTCCTTGGAGCCCATAACTTCATCAACCAAACGCGGACAGCAGTGGGCGTGACCCGGGGGTATGGACTTCTAGCGACGATCCTTGATGCTTTCTCGGGGGTTCAGGTCTTGCCCTTCGATGCGTCCGCCGCCGCGGTCTTTGACGACCTCCGGGCCAAGCGGGTCCGGATCGCGACGATGGACCTGCGGATCGCGGCGACTGCGCTGTCTCGCGGCCTGATTGTACTGACGAGGAACACCCGCGACTTCGGCCAGGTCCCGGGACTCGTGACCGAGGACTGGACGCGATAGGTGAACGCGTCGGGCAAGGGGACGCGGGATTCCGCCGGGGGCGGCCATGAGCACGTCGGACGGTCGCCATGCGAGCAGTCGATTCACCGCGTTCGCGCGGTTCGCGGCGGTGGCCGTGGGCGCGATCGGTGCGGTCGTGATCGCCGGCTGGGCGTTCGATGTGGCGGTGCTCAGGAGCTTCATCCCCGGGATGACCGCGATGAATCCCGGGGGGACGGCGGTGGCCCTGATGCTGTCGGGGGCCTCGCTCTGGCTGCGGACGGCGCACCCGGGCCGCCGGGCGCGGGCGGCGGCGCTGGCGTGCGCCGTCGCGGTCGTGGTGCTGTCGGGGCTGCGGCTGGGCACCTACCTGCTGGATTGGGATTTCGGCACCGACCGGCTGCTCTTCCCCGAGAAGATCGACGCCGAGGCCGCGCGGACGGGCCATGTGAACCGGATGGCTCCCAACACGGCGGCGTCGATGCTGCTGGTCGGGCTCGCCCTGGCGCTCATGGACGTGAGGTCGCGGGCGGCCCTGTGGGCGACCCAGGCGCTGGAGCTGGCGGCGGGCCTGATCGCGCTCCTGGCGCTCATTGGCTATGCGTATAGCGCGCTGCACCTGGTCGGCATCGAGAGCTACATCCCGATGGCGCTGGCGACCGCGATCGCGCTGGGCTCGTCGAGCGCCGGCCTCCTGGCCGCGCGGCCGGATCGGGGCATGATGGCGGTGGTGGGCGGCGAGGGGGCCGGCGGCGTGCTGGCGCGCCGGCTGCTGCCGGCGGTGATCGTGATCCCGGCGGTGCTGGGCTGGGTGCGCTGGCTGGCGCAGCGCGAGGGCCTGATGGATCACGTGATGGGGCTCTCGCTGTACGTGGTCGCGAACATCGTGGTGTTCACGGCGCTCATCTGGTGGACGGCGGAGACGCTCGAGCGGATGGACCGCCAGCGTCGGCGTGCGGATCGCCGGCTGAGGATCCAGCACGCGGCGACGCGGGTCCTGGCCGACGCCTCGCAGCTCGACGAGGCGGCGAGGGGCGTGCTGTGGTCGATCTGCGACGGGCTGGGTTGGGCGGTCGGGTCGATGTGGTGGGTTGACAGGCGGGCCGACCTGCTGCGGTGCCGGCACGCGTGGTTTCCGCCGGACTCACCCTTCGAGGAATTCGCGGAGGAGAGCCGGCGGACCACCCTGCGCGCGCGGAGTCGGCCTGCCGGGGCGGGTGTGGGCCTCGGGTTCAACCGGACTGGATCCGCGACGTCGTCGCCGAACCGAACTTCATCCGCACGGCGGTGGCGGCGCGGCGCGGGCCTGCACACGGCGCTCGGGCTGCCGATCGCCGTCGGCGGCGAGGTGCTGGGGATCCTCGAAGTCTTCAGCGACGAGGTCCTCGAACCCGATGACGACCTGGTGGTGATGCTGGGCGCCGTCGGCAGCCAGTTGGGCCAGTTCCTCAAGCGGAGCCAGGCCGAGCTGGCGCTGCGGCACGGCGAGATGCGGTTCCGGTCGCTGATCGAGGCGACGGCGGCGATCGTCTGGAACACGCCGGCCTCGGGCGAGTTCGAGGAGCCTCAGCCGGGCTGGACCGCCTTCACGGGCCAGGGGTTCGACGAGCTGAAAGGTTGGGGCTGGCTGGACGCCGTGCACCCCGACGATCGCGAGCAGACGGCGCGGGCGTGGTCGGTCGCGGTGCGGGATCGGTCGCTCTACCAGGTGGAGCACCGGATCCTGCGGCACGACGGCGAATACCGGCACATGCTGGTCCGTGCCGTGCCGATTTTGGGCGATGACCGGCTGATCCGCGAGTGGGTCGGGGTGCACACCGATATCGATGCCGAGAAGCGCGCGGAGGAGGCCACGCGCGAGGCGCGCGACGCCGCCGAGGCGGCCACGCGGGCCAAGAGCGAGTTCCTGGCGAACATGAGCCACGAGATCCGCACGCCGCTCAACGGCATCATCGGCATGACCGAGCTGACGCTCGAGACCGAGCTGACGGCCGAGCAGCGCGAGTACCTCGGCATGGTGAAGCTCTCGGCCGACCACCTGTTGTCGGTCGTCAACGACGTGCTGGATTTCTCCAAGATCGAGGCGGGCAAGCTCGAGCTGGAGGCGATCGAGTTCGAGCCTGCGCGAGACGCTCGACGACGCGACGGCCTCGCTGGCGATCCGCGCACATCAGAAGGGCCTGGAGCTGGCCGACCACATCGCCCCCGACGTGCCCGAGTTCCTCGCGGGCGACCCGCACCGGCTGCGGCAGGTCGTCGTCAACCTGCTGGGCAACGCGATCAAGTTCACCGAGCGCGGCGAGGTCGTGCTGGACGTCTCGCTCGCATCGCGCGACGAGCGCGAGCTGGTCCTGCACTTCGCCGTCCGGGACACCGGGATCGGGGTCTCGCCCGACGAGCAGGCGAAGCTATTCCGGGCGTTCACGCAGGCGGACACCTCGACGACGCGGAAATACGGCGGGACGGGCCTGGGCCTGGCGATCTCGGCGCGGCTGGTGGCGATGATGGGGGGCGAGATCTGGCTGGAGAGCACGCCCGGCGTGGGGAGCACGTTCCATTTCACGGCGCGGTTCGGGGTGGCGAGCGTCCCCGTGGGCCGGCCGACGCGGCGGCGGCCGATGCAGCTGCCTGGGCATGCGCGTGCTGGTCGTGGACGACAATGCGACCAACCGGAGGATCCTCGAGGAGACGCTGGCGAACTGGGGGATGCGGCCGAAGGTGGTCGAAGGCGGCCAGCCGGCGCTGGCGGAGCTCGAGCGTGCGCGGACCGAGGGGGCGCCGTTTGCCCTGGTGATCCTCGACGCCATGATGCCCGAGATGGACGGCTTCGCGCTGGTCGACCGGATCCAGCGGGCTCGCGAGCCGGTGGGTCCGACGCTGATGATGCTGTCGTCGGCCAACCGGCGCGAGGATGCCGCGCGGTGCCGCGACCTGGGGGTGGCGAGCTACCTGACCAAGCCGGTGCGGCAGTTGACCCTCTTCGATGCGATCCTGACGGCCCTCGAGAGCGCGACGGGTCTCGACCAGCCCGCCTCCCCGGGCCCCGCCGACCACGCCGCGGTGGGACAAGCGGACGCCCGGCCGCTGCGCCTGTTGCTCGCCGAGGACAACGCGGTGAACCAGCGGCTGGCGGTCAGCCTGCTCGAGCGGCGCGGGCATAGTGTCGTTGTTGCCGGAAATGGCCGCGAGGCGCTGGCCGCCCTGGACGACGGGCCGTACGATGCTGTGCTGATGGATGTGCAGATGCCCGAGCTCGACGGACTCGAGGCGACCGCGGCGATCCGCGCCCGCGAGCGCGAGGAGGGGGCGGGTGAGCATCTCCCCATCATCGCCATGACGGCGCACGCGATGAAGGGCGACCGCGAGCGCTGCCTGGCGGCGGGCATGGACGCCTATGTGTCCAAGCCGTTGCGGCCCGGGGAGCTCTACGACGTGCTGGACCGAATCGCCACCGCGGGCGGAGCCGGACGCGACGGGGCGGCGGACACCGCGCCCGAGCTCGCGCGATTCGACATGGACGCGGCGCTCGACCGGGTGGATGGCGACGCCGGGCTGATGCGCGAGCTGGTCGAGCTTTTCCTCGAAGAATGTCGCCGAGCGGATGCAGGACATCCGCCGGGCGATCGCCGATCGCGACGGGCCGGCGCTCGAGCGGGCCGCGCATTACTTCAAGGGATCCGTGGGTAACTTCGCTGCGAAGCGAGCGTTCGAGGCGGCCGCACGGCTCGAGCACGCGGGCCGGCACGGCGAGTGGGCCCGGACCGGGCGCGACCTGGACGCGCTCGAGGCGGCCGTGGACGTGATCGTGCCGGAGTTCGCAGCGTTCCTGAATGCGGGCGAGGGGTCGTCGGGCGCCGCTTCACCCGGCGCCGGGAGGAACCAGCCATGAAGGTCCTGGTCGCCGAGGACGATCCGGTCTCGCGCCGGCTGCTCGAGAGCTACCTGGGGAAATGGGGCTACGACGTGACCTCGGCCCGCGACGGCGCCGAGGCCTGGCGGCTCTTCGAGGCCGGGCCCTTCGCGATGGTCATCACCGACTGGATGATGCCCGAGCTCGACGGATCGGGACTGATCCGCCGGATCCGGGCTTCACGCCGGCCGGGATATGTGTATGCCCTGATGCTCACCGCCCGGTCGCGCAAGGAGGACCTGGTCGAGGGCATGGAGGCCGGCGCCGACGACTTCCTGACGAAGCCCTTCGACCGCGACGAGCTGCGCGCCGCCTGCGCCGGCGAGCGGATCATCCGGCTCGAGTACCACCTGCGCGAGGCGCAGGCGGCGCTGGTGCAGACCGAGCAGCTCGCGGGACTCGGGCGGCTGGCGGCCGGCGTGGCGCACGAGATCAACAACCCGATCGCTTTCGTGACCAACAACCTGGCCGTGCTGCGCCGCGACGTCGAGGGTGCCCTCGGCGTGCTCGACAGGCTGACCGAGGCTCGCGGGACGCTCGAGCGGTCGGACCCGGGACTCGTCGCCGAGCTCGATCGGCTCGAGGAGGAGGCCGGGCTGGATTATTTCCGCGAGAACCACGCGCGGATGTTCGAGCGGTCGGCGGAGGGGCTGAAGCGGATCCGCGCCATCGTCCAGGACCTCCGCGACTTCGCCCGTCTCGACGAGGCCGAGTCGAAGGAGGTGCAGCTCGACGCGGCCGTCCGCTCGACGATCGCTGCGCTCAACCACGAGCTGTGCCGGAGGTCGTTGTGCGTTGACACCGAGTTCGGCGAGCTGCCGCCGGTCGTCTGCCACCCCGCCAAGATCAACCAGGTGCTCTACAACATCCTGCAGAACGCCATCCAGGCCTCCGAGCCGGGCAAACGGATCGCGATTCGGACCCGGCCCGACGGAGAGCAGGCGGTCGCCGTCGAGGTCGAGGACCGCGGGACGGGGATTCGCCCCGAGCACCTGTCGCACATCTTCGAGCCGTTCTTCACCACCAAGCCGGTCGGATCGGGCACGGGGCTGGGCCTGTCGGTGGCCTACGGGATCATCCGCGACCATGGCGGGTCGATCGAGGTCGAGAGCACGGTCGACCGGGGAAGCGTGTTTCGGATTCGAATCCCGACGGAACCACGGGAGCGGGGACTTGATCCTACTGGCGGCCTGGATGGTACACCGGCTGAGGGCGACCTTGGCTCGCGGGACACGGCGGAGAATCCGTGACCGCGAACCGCACGAACGACACCGCGAGAACTGGATCGACTGATCCCTGTCCTGATCCGTGCCCTTCGTGCCCGCCGCGGTCGAAACAAATTCGATCCGGATTCTCGACCACCGAGGCACGGAGTACACGGGAGATCCGACCGAATTCCTGTCTCGATCCGTGACCTTCGTGCCATCCGTGGTCGACAGTTGGGGCTTGCGGTTACGTGGCGCATGGGGAACCGGGGCCGCTTGGATCGGCGATTGAGTCCAAGGAGGGTTGGGCGGCGGCCTGTCGGTTCAGGAAGGGACCGGCTCGGTCTCGGCGTCTTGCCACTTCATGGCACGCGCATGACGCATCGGGGCGATGCGGAGGATCACCTCGCCGTTCTGGAACAGGCGGACGGTGCCGTTGGACTGGCTGACGACGACCGCGAGCGCCCGGGTGGCGCCGGTGATCGCGGCGGCCGCCCAGTGGCGGGTGCCCAGACCCTTTTGCAGCGTCAGGCCGGTCATCGGGGCGTCGATCAGGCGGCAGGCCGCCTCGACCGTGCCGTCCCTCGCGACGATGAAGGCGCCGTCGAGCTCCGCGATCTCCTTGATCGCGTCGCGCACCCGGAGGTCGCGGACGTTCCGCTCCTTGCGACGGTAGCCCTTGAACGGGTCGAAGCCCAGCGGCTGAGTGTGCGCCAGGACGTTGCGGGCATCGCCGACGACGATCAGCGTGCCGACCGCCTTGCCCTCGCGGCCCTCGCGGCCGATTTCCACGGCCGTGTCGACCACGGCCTTCAAGGTCTCGAACGGCACCGAGGTCTCCAGGCGCGCAGGTCGCGCGAGGTCAGGCGCTCCAGGTGCTCGCCCAGGCGGATCACGCTGAGCGAGTCGATCGCCTCGGCCTCGAATCCCGAGTACACCACCACCACGCGGTCTCCCGCCTGGAGGCGGTCGTTGGCGACGGCCTCGATCAGGGCCAGGCTGATCCGCTCGGCGATCGCCGCCTCGGTCGGCTCCATCTCGATGGCAGTCAGCCCGGCAGCCTGGACCGCATCGAGCAGGCGCTGCGATGCGCTGGCGACGAGCAGTGGGATTTCATTGCCGTGAGGGCGCAGGGCGTCCCAGTCCATCGGACCCTCGGGGAGGATCAGGATCGCCGAGGCGCCCGTCCGGCGCACGGCGTCGCACGCCAGCGGCAGGAACGGCGGGGGCGCGGTCGCCCTGGTCACGACAATCGGCGTCACGGCGGCCTCGCGGGGATCGGGACGGGAACCGATGGCACATCGACGGGACCTGCACACAGGACAGGACGGGACCGGACGGCGAGCCCCTGCGGCGAGCGGATCGGGACGTGGCTCCAGGGTGCGCAGGGCGGAAACCGGTGAACGGATGGCGAAAAGGTCCCCATCTGCTCGTGATCGGCACTCCGTCGTCGATCGTTCACGAGGGTCTTGCCGGACAGCCCGGCAAGCCCCGGGGAATGCGGACTCCGAGTCCGCCGGCCGGAAGAGCCGGCCAGAAGCCGGCACCACGGGCCAGGTCCCCCTGGCGGACGCCCCATCGAGAGTCTGTTACGCCGGCGGGCGCCGAGATGTTCGCCGTACGGGTGAAACCACCGGCTGAGGCCCATGGGACCGGCGTGTTTCACCCGCAACGGCCTGCGCGGATTATGATTGGAACGAGCCCTCGATGACGTCCTTTTCACTTCCGCGGGCTATTCCGCTGTTAGTGGTCAGTGGTCAGGGAACGCTTGGAGTCCGTCTCGGGAGGGGGAGGGCGAGGCTCCCGGCCGGCGTCTTCCTCGTGCCGGCTTGCTGGGAGGCTCGCCCTCCCCCTGGCGTCGCCGATCCGAGAGGCCGGCTCGCCCCAATACCCCGCCTCCGAGACAGGCGATTACTTTTTCTTCACATCCGCAGGTTTCGCAGCCGGCTTCTCCACTTGCTTGGTCTCGGCCGTCTTGGCCGCGGGCTTCTCGGTCGGCTTGGTCTCGGCCGTCTTGGCGGCCGGGGACTGGCCCTTGGCCTTGCGGACCTCGGCGATCGCCTCGCGAAAGATCACGGCGCGCTGGTCGAAGTAGGCCTTCAGGCCGTCGCTGGGGAAGACGATCCGGACTTCCTTGACGTGGTCGATGTTCTCGAAGCCCGGGGCCTGATAGCCGGTGAACCAGGCGGCGAAGACCTCGGGGCTGACGCCGTAGTAGGGCTTCTTCTTGGCCGGGTTCTTGAGGGTCCGTGCGTCGGTGGCGCGGCCCGTGATCAGGATGTCGAGGATCGGCGGCGGGTCGATCGAGGTCTCGACCAGGCCGGCGTCCTGCGCGGCGACAATCGCCTCGGCGACGGCGCGGCGGGCGGCCGCGAGCTTCTCTTCAACCTCCTTGGGGATCGGAGGTAGGGGGGGCTCGGTAGCCTGCGGGGCCTCCTTGGCCTTCGCGGCGTCGGCCGTCTTGGTGTCCGCGGTCTTGGTGTCCGCGGTCTTGGTGTCCGCGGTCTTGGTGTCCGCGGTCTTGGTGTCCGCGGTCTTGGTGTCCGCGGTCTTGGTGTCCGCGGTCTTGGTGTCGGCCGGCTTCTGCGCCGCGTCCGGCTTGGCCGGGGTCGTCGGAGTGGCCGGGGCAGGTGCCTTCTTGACGTCCTGGGCGAGGGTCGTGTTGACCTGCAAGGACCCGAGGCCCAGGACCGCGGAGAACGATACGATCAGAGTCACGATGCGTCGCACCACCAGCTTGTCTCCTTCATCTTTGTGTCAGTTCGGAGCCCGTCGTCTCGCGACTCGTCGGCGTCGCGCCCGGCGGAGTGGCGAGGCTCCCGGATCTCGCCGATATTGCAGAGTTTAACGGCCGTGACGCCGGCATGCCAGGGCCATCGCCCGCCAACGTGCGCGAGACGGGGCGAATCCGGCCCGGGACGGGATGCCGGGTGTGCGAACGACGGGTGCGCGGCCCGTCAGAAGGGAACGGCGCCATCCCCGGACGCGGGCCCGGGGGCCGGGGCGGCCCGGGGCGCCGGGGCAGCGGCGGGCGCCGGGGCGGCGGCGGGTGGCGCGGCTCGGCCCGCGCCGGCGCCTCCCCCGGCGCGGCCGGGGAAGACACTGGGCGCGGGACCGACCGGGCCCTTTGGCTTGGCGATCGTGATGCTCATGCCGATCTCGTTGGCCGCGTCGTAGGCGAGCACGGCGTTCTTGTGCGGGGTCGCGTGCTCGGCGGAGAGGAGCATCACGCGGCGGTCGGTCTTCTCGCGCGCCGTGCGGAGACGCTCGGCGATTGCGTCGACGTTCGCCTCGACGGGCTCGCTGTCGATCTTGAACGAGCCCCCGGCGTCGATTTCGACGAGGACATAGAGCT
The DNA here is from genome assembly GCA_963771445.1 of uncultured Planctomycetota bacterium. Lineage (GTDB taxonomy): Bacteria > Planctomycetota > Planctomycetia > Isosphaerales > Isosphaeraceae > JAKAUH01. The sequence continues at coordinate 178,395 of CAVYTQ010000015.1, forward strand.
TCTCGAGCTCCTCCATGGTCTTCGAGCGCGCCTGCGCGACGGAGCTCTGATCCTGCTCCGGGCTCGGCTTGGGGATTTCGAGCGTCCTGTAGAGGATCGTGGTCGCCGTGACCATGAAGAAGAGCACGAGCTGGAAGGCGACGTCAACCATCGGCGCCAGGTCGAGCTCCTCGACGGTCATCGGGCCGGCGCGGGAGAAGGAGAAAGCCTCGTCCTCCTCGGCCTCGGGGACGGGCGGACGGTCCTCGTTCCAGTCGCGGGAGGAGACGACCGGCAGGCCGACGCTCGAGTCGGGGCCGTGGTGCGACGCGCGGGAATAGGGGCTCGGCGTGGCCAGCCCCACGTCGTCGAGGATCTCCAGGCCGTCGTCGTCGAGGATCTCGATCTGCTCGTCGAGGCCGCCATGATCGGGGGGGGCTGTGCCAGGGTGCGGGCTGGCGAGGTCATCGTCGGCGGCCTCGTCGTCATCCTCGTCATCCCAGGCCCAGGCGGAGGCCTCGGTGGCGGGTGACGAGGCGTCGAAGGCATCGCGAAGCGACGGGGGATCGTGGGACGGTGCCGGCGGGTCGGGGAGCACGGGGAAGGCGACGTCGTCGGCCTCGCCTCCGAGCTCGAGCCAGAGGGGACTCGGCGGCAAGTCGTCGGTGGCCGTGGCGGCGCCCGCCGGGTCGGTCAGCGAGGCCGGATCCGGCAGGTCGGCGCGGATCTCGAAATCGCTGGTCGGCGGGCGAGGCACCGGCGAGGCCGGGCGCGTGCCGCGGATTCGATCGGGGGCCTGCGGCGGCGCGGCGGGCGGCGCCTTGTCGGCGGACCCCCGACTTTCCGCGGTTGTCGGCCTGGCGGAGGTTGGAGGGGTCGCGGCGGGGGCGGATTTTTCGGGCCGCGCCGACAGCTCGGGCATGTCGCCCAGGCGAGTCCAGACGGAGGTTCCCGCAGGACGGACGAGGTCGTCGTCGCCCAGGCTGCCCGCGGCGACCGCGGCGCGGATGGCTTCCGTGCTGACCTCTCGCTCCAGTTCCAGGCTCTCGGCGTGGAAGATATCCCAGATCGCCAACGGCTCCTCCGCTCTGACACGATCGAATGCCGACGTCACGGGTTGCCCTTCGCCTCCTGGACGCCGACGTGGACCGTGATGCCCTCGACCTGGGCGACGGCCGCGGCGACCTTGAGAACTTCGCCGTGCGGCACCTCGCCGTCGGCCTGGAGGATCACCTTGTCATGACCCTCCCTGGCGCCCTTGGCCACATATTCGCGGGCCTGGTCAAGGGTCCCCTCGGCACCCGTGCCGTGCCCGAGCAGCACCCGTGCCTCGCCGCCAGGGGTCGCCGGCGGGGTCAGCGTGAGGAACGTGGCCGAGGTTTCCTGCACGCCCACGCCGTGGCGCACGGGGCACGTCAACCTTTTCGCCACCGCTCATCTGCACGGTGAAGAGCATGAACGTCATGAGCTGGAAGACCACGTCGACCATGGGCGTCATGTCGATGTGCTCGTCGCGCTCCTGGTCGCTGTCTCGGCGTAAGAGCATGGTGCGGCAAGTCCTCGGGTTCGGCCGGTCAGCTCTCGATGACGTCCAGGACTTCCTGGAGCTGCCGCTCGGTCCGGTCGCGAAGGCGACGGAGCCGGGCGTGGACGTCGTTGCCAATAAGCATCATGGGGTTTGCGATCAACAGGCCGGCGCCGGTGGCCCAGAGCGCGAGGCTGATGTCCTGTGCCAGCGCCCGCGGGTTGACCTGCTCCGAGCCGCCGATGCGGCCGAACGCCCCAATCATACTGGCGACCGTACCCAGCAGTCCCAGTAGCGGCCCCATTCGCACGATCGTCGAGACCGAGCCCAGGCGGTTCTCCATCCCGGCGACGACCTCGCTGTGGAATTCGGTCACCACGAGCTGGCGGATCTTGGCCAGGCCGCGATCGCGATTCTTCAGGGCCACGGCGATCAGTTGCGCCAGCGCGGTATGCCAGAAAGTGGGCGTCTGACAGAGGTTGATCGCCTTGTCGAACTGCCGAGCCCGGCAGAGCTCGCGGACCTGGTCAACGAGTTCCTGGGGATCCTTCAGCGTTTTCTTGCCGAGGCTCCGGTAGAGCAGGATGCCGTTGTAGGCCCCCCAGACCGCCAGAAGGCCCAGGGCGCCATAGATGACATAGCCGAAGGAGTCGATGATCTTGGTGACATTCATGGTTCGCATCTTGCGGGGCAGGGGACCAGAAACCCCGGCAAATGGACCCGTGCGGCGGGGCACGCGGGCGGTCACACAGGGCGGGGCGATCCGTTCGGTGTCGTGAGCGAAGGATCATTTTGCCCTGTTGGGGTCTCGGATCGCAAGGGGGCGCACGGCATCATAAAGGGTGCCGGCCGGGCTGTTCTGGGGGCGGATGAGGAGCTCCCGGAAGGTCCCTCGATTGCAAAGCCTTGTCATGGTAGGCTCGGCGCGGGACAATACCCGGAGATATTCCTGGACATGCTTGGACACAGGAAGCGCTCAGACGAATCGTAGTCTCTTCGGGTCTTGCCCATGCCGCGCACCGTTCTGGTGGTCGACGATGAGCGCGACGCCAATGACATTTTGGCCGACCTGGTCCGCCCCCACGGCTTCGAGCCGATCCAGGTCTTCTCGGGGGCGAAGGCGCTCGAGGCGGTCGCCCGACGGCATCCTGATTTAATCCTGCTCGACGTCGGGCTGCCCGACGTCAACGCGTTCGAGCTCTGCGATCGCTTCAAGCGCGATCGCGAGACGAACCTGATCCCGATCGTCATGGTCACGACGCACAACGACGCCAAGGATCGGGCGGCGGGCGTGCGGGTCGGGGCCAACGGCTATCTCATCAAGCCGTTCACGCCCGAGCAGCTCTACAAGGCCATGGACGAGGCGGTCGCCTGGCACGATGAGCACCTGCAGCACGGCACGACCGGCGAGATCAACTTCGACATCCGCAGCGAGCTCAACTACCTGGCGCAGGCCAGCGACATGCTGGCCGACCTGTTCGCCCACACGCCGCTCACCGAGCGGCACATCAAGGACCTGAAGCAGGCCGTGATGGAGATGGGCGGCAACGCCATCGAGTGGGGACACCGCAAGAACGCCGACCTGGTCCTGCGGATCACCTACCGGATCAATCCCAGCTCGATCACGCTGATCATCAAGGACCAGGGCCCCGGATTCGACCCGAGGGACCTGCCGCACGCCGCCTCCGACGAGGACCCGATCCGCCACCTGGAGATCCGCAACGAGCTGGGACTCCGCGAGGGCGGGTTCGGCATCATGCTGGCCCGCGGGCTGGTCAACCGGTTCTGGTACAACGAGAGCGGCAACATGGTCACGATGATCAAGCACTTCGAAAAGCCGGCGCAGCAGCCGACCGGGTCGTGATGGTGCGAAGGTCGTTCCGGTAGTGGCGCGGTGCAGGCCGATCCGATCCGGAAGGCGCCGCGCGCCCGGATCAATCAGATCGATCGATCAGGCGGTCAGGCCGCTGTCCGGGCGGGGCAGGGCACCCCAGCCCAGCTTGGCTCGAAGGGTCCGGTAGAAGCTGTGGCCCGGGATCCGGACCATCGGGAACGGCGTCCGACCGCGGCGGATCGTCACGCGGTCGCCGCAATGGAGCGGGACCTGCACCTGGCCGTCGATCACCAGGGCCGTGGCGATGCCGTCGCCCAGCGGGGTGGCCTCGTAGACCTTGTCGGCCGAGTCGACCAGCGGGCGCTGGGTCAGCGTATGCGGGCAGATCGGGGTGACCAGGAACATGTCGGCGTTCGGCGGCAGGATCGGGCCGCCGGCGGAAAGGCTGTGCGCGGTCGAGCCGACCGGAGTGGCGAAGATCAGGCCATCTCCCCGGTAGGTCATGACGGTCTCGCCGTCGATCGCCAGGCCGATCTCGACCAGGTGGAAGACCGGGGCCGCGCGGATGACGGCATCGTTCAGCCCGCGAAACACCCGGGTCGGCCCGCTGCGCGGGGCGAGGGTGCATTCGAAGGTCATGAGGTTCTCGACGGAGTAGCGGCGGTCGGCGAGGTCGCCGAGCCGCTGGCAGCAGGCGCCCGGGGTCAGGTCGGCGAGGAAGCCGAGCCGGCCGACATTCACGCCGAGGACGGGGATCGGGCGGTCCTCCATACGACGCGCGGTGTGGAGCACGGTGCCGTCGCCGCCGAGGACGATGGCGATGTCGGCGGGCAGGTTGGTTAGCCGCGAGTCGGCGGAGAGGTCAACGCCGACCCGCTCGAGGCCGGGAGTCTGCGCCAGGGCCCGCTCGACGGAGGCGGCCTCGGCGTGGACCTCGGGCTTGGTCCCGTTGCCGAGGATCATCACACGGACGGGGCCGGGGCGGGGCGCGGACACAGTCTCGGCGGCCGGTTGCTGCGGTCCCGGTTCGGGCGTGGTGGCCGCGGGTCGCATGGTCGCGAAGCCCTCTCATCAAAGGAGGGGTTGGGGGTCAGAGGCGAGGGGCCAGGAAGGCGAGACTTCCCGGCCGAGGCGCTTTCCTTTATACCCTCCAGCCAGCAGCCTGCGGCGGGAGTTGGGCCTTTTTCCACGCGGGCTCTCGGACGCTTTCATCCCGACCCGTCACGAGGCCCGAGCCTGGCTCAGAGCGCGGTCGCGGCGGGCTTGACGGTGAGCAGGCCGCGGTCGGCCCCTCGCGCCGAACCGTTCGGGGTGGCGCCGGCCTTGACCTTGGGCAGCTCGGGGACGTGGAGCCCGACGGCGCGGGCCAGGTCGAGCGCCGCACGGGCGACGCCCTCGACGTCCAGGCCGACCTCGGCGAGCTGCTCTTCGCGCTCGGCGTGCATGACGTAGCGGTCGGGCAGGCCGAGGCGGCGGAAGTGCGCGGTGGGCAGGCCGGCGTCGTTGGCGGCCTCGAGCACGGCCGAGCCGAAGCCGCCCATGAGGCAGCCCTCCTCGACCGTCAGCACGAAGCTGCATTCCTCGAGGGCCTTGGCGATCGTCTCGCGGTCGAGGGGCTTGATGAAGCGGGCGTTGATCACGCCGACGCGCAGTCCGTAGAGCAGCCGCAGCCGCTCGGCCACGCGGAGGCAGGTGCCGACCATGGCGCCGCATGCCAGCAGCATGCCGTCGGTCTCCCACTCGAGGATCTCGGCCTGTCCGAGCTCGACGGGCTGGACCTCGCGCTCGATGATGTCGAGGTTGGCACGGGGATAGCGCAGGGCCACGGGCGTGTCATGCGACAGGGCGAAGTCGAACATGGGCCCGAGGTCCTGGGCGTCGCCGGGTGCCATGACGACGATGTTGGGGAAGACGCGCAGGTATGCCATGTCGTAGGTGCCGTGGTGGGTGGGCCCGTCGGCACCGACCAGTCCGGCGCGATCGAGGCAGAAGACGACGGGCAAGTTCTGGAGGGCGACCTCCTGGAAGATCTGGTCGTAGGAGCGCTGGAGGAAGGTGCTGTAGATGTCGACGACCGGCCGGGCGCCGGTGCGGGCCATGCCCGCGGCGAAGGCGACGGCGTGGCTCTCGCAGATGCCGACGTCGAAGAACTGGGTGGGGAAGGTCTCGCGGATCCGCTGGAGCTTGTTCCCCTCGCACATGGCGGCCGTGATGACGGCGACCTTGGGGTCGCGCTGGCAGGCGGCGAACAGGATATCGCTGACGGCGTCGGTGTAGGTGCGGCTCGACGAGGTCTTCAGCGGGCACGATGCCGTTGGCGGCCTGCTGGAACGGCGCCGGGGCGTGGAACTTGACCGGGTCCTTGACGGCGGGCTCGAAGCCGTGGCCCTTGTTGGTGAGGATGTGGAGCAGGACGGGCCCGTCCATCGCCTTGACCCGCTCGAGGTAGCCGCGGAGGGTCTTGAGATCGTGGCCGTCGATCGGCCCGAGGTAGACGAAGCCCAGCTCCTCGAAGAGCATCCCATGGTGGAGCGAGGCCTTGATGGCGTCCTTGAACTGCTGGAGGAGCCGCTCGGCGTGCTCGCCGACCAGGGGGATGTTGGGCAGGAGCCACTTGACCCGCCGGTTCCAGTCGTTGTAGGTGCTGGACATCCGCGCGCGGTCGAGATACTCGGCGAGGCCGCCGACGCGGGGGCAGATCGACATCTTGTTATCGTTGAGGACGACGAGCAGCTTCTTCTTGAGTCCGCTGGCGTGGTTGAACGCCTCGAAGACGATGCCGGAGGGGAGCGCGCCGTCGCCGATGACGGCGACGGAGTGGCGGTCCGACTGGCCGACGAGGTCGTCGCCGACCTTGAGCCCCAGCGCGGTGGAGGGGCGCAGCCGGCGTGTCCGGTCATGAACAGGTCGAAGGGGCTCTCGGCCGGGTTGGGGTAGCCCATGAGGCCGCCCTTGGTGCGGATGGTGTTGAGCTGGGCCGCGCGGCCGGTGATGAGCTTGTGCGGGATAGATCTGGTGGCCGGTGTCCCAGATGAGGCGATCGCGGGTGAAGTCGAAGGTGAGGTGCAGGGCCAGGCAGAGCTCGACGACGCCGAGGTTGCTGGCGAAGTGGGCGGACCGTCGGCCGACGACGTCGATGAGCTCGCGAGCGCATCTCCTCCGCGAGCTGGGCGAGCTCGGCGTCCGTGAGGCCCTCGAGGTCGGCCGGGGATTCGATCCGGCCGAGGAGCGAGTCGGGAGGAAGCATCAACGATCCCTTTCCAAAAGTGCCAGCGCCAGGCCGCGAAGGCGATCGCCGCGCGGTCCGAAGGGTTCGAGGGCGGCGACGGCCTCCTCGGCCAGTTGCCGGGCGAGGCGGCGGCTGCCGTCGACGCCCAGGAACCTGGGGTACGTCCATTTGCCCAGCTCGGAATCCTTGCCGACGCGCTTGCCCATCTTGGCCTCGTCCCCCTGGATGTCGAGCAGGTCGTCGACGATCTGGAAGGCCAGGCCGACGGCCTTGCCGTAGCGCTCGAGCGCCACGCAGGAGGGCTCGGGCGCCTCGGCGATGACGGCGCCCATGCGCAGCGGAGCGAGGAGCAGGGCCCCGGTCTTGCGTCGGTGGATGGCCTCGAGCTCGGCCACCGTCCCGTCGGCCGGGGCACCCTGGGCCTCGGTGCGTCCCTCGGCCTGGAGGTCGGCCATCTGGCCGGCCACCATCCCGCGCGGGCCGGCCGCCTCGGCGAGGATTCGGACGCACCGCAGGGCGGCCGAAGGGGGCCGCACCTCGCAGGCGACCACCTCGAAGGCCAGCGTCAGGAGGCCATCGCCGGCCAGGATGGCCGTCGCCTCGTCGAACGCCTTGTGGCAGGTCGGCCGGCCCCGCCGCAGGTCGTCGTCATCCATCGCCGGAAGGTCGTCGTGGATCAACGAATAGGTGTGCACCATCTCGAGCGCGCAGGCCGCCGGCAGGGCCGCTTCGGGCGTCCCGCCGCACGCCTCCGCCGCCATCAGGCACAGCAGCGGCCGCAGCCGCTTGCCGCCGCCCAGCAGGCTGTGCCGCATCGCCATCGCCAGCCGCGCCGGGCACGACGCCGACGGGGCCGCGTCAACCTCCGGGAGATACCCCGTCAGGGCTTCCTCCACCCGCCGACGGGCCCGGTCCAGATACTCCTCCAACCCCGCAGGCTCGGTCGCTCGCGTCGCAGAACTCGTCATGGTCCTCGTCGTCATCATGCCAGAGCCGCGTGCCGATGGCCGGCCGCCCCGCCCCATCGCTCGACGGGCCGAGGGACGATCGCCACAACAGGTCGTCCTCCCCGTCCGTCCTAGCGGTAAGGCGACGTTATTGTGGACTTTCCCCCGGCGAAAGTCTACATGAGACCCTCGAAAACTTTGCGAAACAAAGTGCGGCTGGGCGCTTTGCATAGGATTATTCCGGCGGCTCGCGGCCGTTTTGATCGATTCCGGGCGGGAGCAGAGGGGTTTCCGGCCGGAAGGGGAGGCGCTGAGAAATCCTTCCAAAGCGACCCGGAACGGGGGGTATTGGGAGGAGGGCGGGGGGCGGTCGGAAGGTGGGTCGGCGGGGGGCGGTCACGGGCCGGGTCGAGGATCGCCGGCGGCGGGCGAGGGTGACGCGGCGGGATCGGGGGCGAAGGTGGCCCGGGCATCGAAGGGGGTGGTGACGGGGTGCCCCTGGTCGTCCACGCCCATCAGCAGGGCGACCGAGCGGCCGGCCCGATCGAGCTGGTCGTAGCAGAGGCGCAGGAGCCTGACGCCGTCCTCGTACTTGGCGAGGGCCGTATCCAGGCGCCGGCTCGCCACGCTCGAGGTCGGCGACGATCTGCTCGATGCGGCCGAGGGCGTCCTCGAAGCGGAGTTCCGGCTCATCGGCCATGGCTTGGTCGGGCTCTCCGGGGCCAGTGCAAGCGGCGCTGCGCCCCGCCGACAGTCGGCGGAGCGCGGCCCACATACCCTAACGTTCGCGGGCGATCGTGGCCAGGCTGCGGCAGCCGAGACGCCGCCGCGGCCTGTCGGGATCAGCCCTTGCGGGACTTGCTCTCGCCGAGCTGGGAGATCGCCTTGTCGATCACTCCCATCCGGATGGAATGCCTGGTTGTCGTGTTCGCGGCCGGGGTCGTCGCGACGCGGGGCGTGCCGACCTGCAGGCTCTTGTGCGCGAGGGTCGGGTCCGAATGATGGACCAGGCGAGCGACCTTTCGCGCGGCCGGCAGCGAATTCAATGAATGCGAGCTGGAGGACCGGGGCAGCTTGCTGGGGTTGAAGGTACCGTGCTCGATGACGTTACCCTGCCGCGTTCCCGGCGGGCTGACGGGCGTCGCCCGGCCGACGATCGTCGAGGGGGCGAAGATCGTGTGGTGGATCGCCGTGAGCTGGGCGACGAAGTTGCCGCCGCGCACGTTGTTGCCCGACGGGAAATATCCATAGAACTCGCCGTCGAGCGCGTTGCCGGCGACGTCGCGGACGCCGCTGGTATTGGCGGGGCTGGCCGAGTAGATCGTGAAGAAGTACCAGCCGCCCTTGATGTAGTGGCCCCTGTTGATCGTCAGGGTGGCGGTCTGGGTGCCGGCTGGTCGTCCCGGGGACGTCGGAGATCACGTTGAACCGGTACTTGCCGACCCGCGGGTGGTGCACCGTGATGAGCTGGTAGTTGTTGGCGTCGATCACGCTCGACCAGGTCAGGCCCGACGCCGGCGTTGTTCACGCCGCCGTAGTCCTGGAACGTGACGACGATCTGGCCCTGGAAGCGGTTGAACTGGACGCTGGTCACCTTCGGCCCGACCGTGTCGATGACCAGGTCGGGCACGATCGTCGGTCGTGCTGGTGATCGTGTTGTCCGTCGCATCGACGGCGACGGCTGTGACCGTGTAGCCGCCGTTGGCCAGCGCGATGCTGGAGGTGATGCTCCAGGCGCCGCTGTCGAACCGGCTGTCGTCGATCCCGAGCAGGGTACCCGCGCTCGGGTTGGCGGTTCCGACCGGCCGGCGTAGAGCGTAGATCCTGGCGAACGGCTGGCCGGTCGTGCCCGAAGAAGTTGGGCTGGACGACGTTGGTGATATTGTCGGAATTCGAGATGCCGGAATCGCTGGCCGGGTTCGAGCTGCCCGGAGACGGCGAATGGTCACCCCGGTCACGGTCGCGTGTATCGCCCAGGTTGATGCTGGAGCCGTCGGTGCCGACCACGTGGATCAACAGGGGGAACGTGGAGGAGGTCTGGGCGGCCGAGGTCGCCGTCGTCGTGCCGTAAAGGTCGGCGTAGGTGTGCGTGCCGCTGAGATCAGGAAGGTGGTGCTGGTCGGCGTGGACGGACGAGCGAGACGGTTCCGGCCGACGCCGGGCTGCCGTCGCCCCAGAAGATGAGGGCCTCGAACTCGCTGGCCGTGCCGGTCGGGTTGGGGTCGGTGAACTCGCCCACCGGACCGCTGAAGATGGTCCGCTCGGGGGTCGTGACCGTGGGCGGCGCGTCGGCGATCAGCAGCGGCGCGATGACGGCCTGGCTCGAGGCGATCGCCACGGCCCCGTTGGCCGTGTTGGTGATCGTGACCGTGACCGGGTAGGTGCCGTCACCGGCGTAGGTATGATCGCCGAAGACGCTGTAGACCTCGCCATCGGGCGTGCCCTGGGACGTGATCGTGCCGGTCGTCGTCGTGGACCCGTCGCCCCAGTTGATCGTCGCGGTGTAGGACGAGGCCGCGCCCGGGGTGCCCGTGTCCATGAACGTCGCGACCAGGACGCCGGTCGAAGACGTCGTGAGCGGCAGGCCCTCGATGCCCCGGATCGTCACGCCCATGGCGGTGAGCGGCGCGGCGGCGACGGTGAAGCCCGGGCGATGCGGCCGGCGCGATCTGCGGCGAGCAGGCCCTGGGTCTGGCCGTCGATCCCGGCAGTCAGGTAGAGTGGCATTGGTGGCCCGCCCGAACCGCCATTGCCGAGGCAGCAGGCCCCAGAGGCCGGGATTGACGAAGTCGCCGCTCACTCCGGTGCCGTTGGAACCGGTCACTGTGACGGGAGGGTTCAGTGTGGTCAGGTTGATGGCGTCGATCGTGCCGTTGGGCGAGGTGCCCGACGCGTTGCCGAAGTTTCCTACCAGCAGGTCGCCGGCGTAGCCGGAACCCGGCGGGGGCAATCGCCATGCCCCAGGGGCCGTTGATCGTGGTGCCCGCGGTGTCGGAGAAGATGTTCTTGACCAGCACGCCCGTGGCGGGGTTGAACTCGTCGATGTAGCCGCCCGTGGCCGTCGCGTCCCGCTCGGCTTGGCGTAGGCGACGAACAGCTCGGGGGTACCCGCCACCGTCAGGACGGCGACGTTGAAGGGTTCGAAGCCCGCGGGGATGTTGGGATCGGTGAAGCGCCGTTGGCCGGGTCGAAGACTTTGCCCGTGCCCGTGAGGCTGGCGAAGGTCGAGCTGTAGACGTCGACGCCGCCGATCCCCGTCGTGCCGCTGAAGTCGGCGGCGTACAGGTAGTAGGTCGGCGTGTTGCCGATCGTGAGCGAACTCTGGGCCAGTCCCGTGAATGTCGCGCCCGTGCCCGAGACCTGGTTGGTAGTCGCGGTTCCCGAGGACCATGAGGCGATGTCGCCGCCGAGTGTCGAGAAGAGGAACTTGCTCGAGGCGAAGCCCGTCGAGTCGGCGTTGGAGACGATGCCCGTCGGGGTGTTTGATGTGACCGTGACGTTGAGGGGATTGGTGACGGCAAGGGAGAGCACGCCGCTGTTGCTAACCTTGTAGACCGACGAAATGTTGGTGAGCTCGTCCGACAGCCAGAGCGGACTGGAGGAGCTGGAGGCCAGCCCCCAGGGGTTCTTGAGGTTGGAGTCCACCGTGGGTGCCAACCCCGTGACGCTCGAGACCAGGTTCGTCTGGTAGAAGCTGTCCCGTCTGGTACGTCTCGTCGTTGACGGTCCTTGAGGGTGACCGTGGGGGTGAACGAGCCGGCCGTCAGAGTAGGTGTGCGTGCCCGAGACATGGAAGACCCCGGAGGCGTCCTCGGTGATCGCTCCGGCGGTGGTGGTGCCGTCGCCCCAGTTGATGGTCGCGGTGAACTCGGCCGGGGTCGCGGTCGAGTCGGACGACTGGAAGGTGGCGACATCCTGGGTCGTCTGCACGTCCTGCTCGACGCCCTTGAGCGCGACGCCATTGAAGTTGTAGACGCTGTTCGGCAGGAGAGTGGGCGTGACGTTGGCCGTCGATACGATCGGATTCGGGGTCGAGGCGACCGGCCCATTCGAGGTCACGTTGATCGTGGTGCCGCCGACCGTGGTCGTCCCGGAAGTGACCTGGTCGGTCAGCGTGACATCGACGGTGAAGGGTCCGCCAGCGGCGTAGGTGTGGTTGCCGGTGATCTGATAGCTGGTGGTGCCGACGGGCGTGATCGTCCCGGCACTGGTCGTCCCGTCGCCCCAGTTGATCGACGCGACGAAATTCGCGCTCTTGTTCGCCGGGTCGATTTCCGTGAAGGTGGCGACGACGACGTTGTTGAGGGCCTGGCCGGCCTTGGCGTTGATCGTGTCAGGCGTGCCCACCGGGGCCGTCGCCGGCTTCGTCACATTGACGGTCCGGAAGCCCGAGTAGTTGATCGTCGGCTCTCCCGAGCCGAAGGTCAGGGCTCCCGCCGTCGAGTCATCCAGGGCGGCGACGTTCGAGGTGACGTAAAGCGTGCTCGATCCGAACGGGGTGCCGCCGGTGAAGTTGAACTCCTTGACACCCCCCTGCGAGAGCTGATCCAGGTTGACCGTCGAGTCGCCCGAGCTCATCAGAGCCAGGGTCGAGAGCCCGGTGCCCCCGAGCGTGATCGTGGAGGGCAAGGACGTGGCCGTGATCACGGAGTTGGAGATCGTGTAGCTCGTGGGGACCGTCTCGGCGGAGTCGTGGATCGCCAGGATGTTGGTGCCGCCGGTGGACTGGGCCACGACGGGCCCGACGATCGAGCTGATCTGGTCATCGAGCCCGACATTGGTCGCGCTGCCGGAGACACTGCCCGTGTCGGTCGTCGTGGTGACGCCGGCAGGCGTGGCCTCGACGTCCACCGTCTCATTGCCCCCGCCGGAATCGACGTAGAGATTGGTGAGCGACGAGGAGGGCTTCGTGTAGTCGATGGTCGTGGTCGTGTCGGCGTCGTTGAGGTTGGCCGTCACGACGACCTTGCCGGCGAAGTCTACCTTCTCGAAGGCAAGCGTCCCGCCGGCGTTGATCTCGGTGAGGCCGGCCGACGGGCCGTCGACAATGCTGGCCGTGGTCGCGCCGGTCAGCGGGGCGTTGAAGATGTAGGTCGGAGACGGCACCGTGTCGGTCACCGGCGACAGGTTCGAGAACGTGATCGGTACGTTGCTATGGGACGCGTCGCTGTAGGCGATCTTGCCGGCGCCGGGCCCGGTGGCGGTATAGGTCTCGAACGTGAACGTCCCGGCGATCGAGTTCGACGTCAGGTCCAGGCTATTCGAATCGCCGAATGACGCCGCGGTCGGGGAGAAGGTCAATCCGGCGGCGTTCAGGGGATCGCCGTTGGTGTAGTCGAGGGTGAGGTTCTGGCCTCCCGTCGTCGCGCCGGTGACCGTCGCCGATGAAAATGAGCTGATGGGGCCGTAGACCGAGAAGAGCCCGGAGTAATGCCAGCCGGACGTGCCGCTACCGGACAGGGAGATCGGCTGGACGGAGTCCGTGAAATCGACGTCCCCGGAGACCGACGAATCCACCGTAACCGTCAGGTCGCTGGAATTCCACAGCAGGTTACTGGTGGCGGTGTAGGTCAGGGCGCCCCCGGGGGAGGGGATATTCAGCGTCGCCAGCAGCCGCCGCTCCTCGAGCACCTCGACCATCGTTCGTGCGAGATGCCCGCGGCCCCGTGCGCGGTGTGCCCCGCTTCCCCCCAGCCCGATAAAACTGAGTTGATTTCCGCGCGTCCGCCGCCGACCCATGCCATTCATCGAGGAATCTCCCTGGCGAGTGATAAACGTAATTGAGGACCTTGACGCGAGACATCCAGGCGGTTCCGGCCGCGCGGGTGCGGATAACTACCCCTTCTCACTCCATCAGGCATCTCGATCACTCAGCGGCAAGCATTGTCCAGATCGTCGCGATGCTGGCACCTTAACAAATCCGCGCAAAAACTAGTATCCAACGCAATCTAATCAAATTCCACAAACAAACTGGTTTCGCGCAGGGCATCAGAGTGTAAATGACGCGCATGCCGGTTGCAACGGCTGTGTCAGTGAGAGAGGGCGTGGGGGCGATGATGATGAGGTGGACGACGGCCGGATTGGCTCAGGATGGCGACGTGGACTCGACCAGGCTGGTGATTCGGCCTCTGGCGAGGCGGGTGATGATGCGCTGACCTGGTTGGACCTGGTCGGGTGATCGGATCAGAGTCGAATCGTCGCCATGGAAGGTGAGGGAGTAGCCGCGGGCGAGGACGGACAGGGGGCTGAGGGCTTCGAGTGCGGCGGCCAGGCGGGCGAGCTGGAGTTGGCGATCGGCGTGGAGATGGCGGAGGGCCTGCCGGGAGCGGTCGGCCAGGCGATCGAGCCGGGCGCGGGCGGCTTCGATGCGGGATCGGCCTGCGGCGTGGAGCCGTTCGGTCAGGCGGTCGAGGTGCAGCGCGATGTCGCGAGCGTCGGGGACGCAGACCTCGCCGGCCTCGCTGGGGGTCAGCGCGCGGTGGTCGGCGGCCAGGTCGGCGAGGGTCACGTCGATCTCGTGGCCGATGGCCGAGACGACCGGGATGCGCGACGCGGCGATGGCCCGCACCACGGTTTCCTCGTTGAAGGTCCAGAGATCCTCGAGGCTGCCGCCGCCGCGGGCGATGATGATGACGTCGGCGGCGACCCGGTTGGCCAGCTCAGCGCCGCGACGACCTCGCGATCGGCGCCCTCGCCCTGGACTCGCGTCGGCGCGATCAGGATCTCGGTGCATCGCCAGCGCCGGCCGGTGACCTGGAGGACATCCCGGACGGCGGCGCCGGTCGGGCTGGTGACGATCACGATCCGCGCGCGGGAAGCGGGGCAGGCGACGCTTGCGGTCGGGGTCGAAGAGCCCCTCGGCGGCCAGCCGCAGGTAGCGCTGGCGGAAGGCCAGCTCGAGCGCGCCCACGCCCTCCGGCTCGATCATGCGGACGACGAGCTGGTAATCGCCCCGCGGCTGGTAGACGGTCCACGCCACCGAGGGCCCGCACCGCCAGCCCGTCGGTCAGGTCGAAGGGAGCCGGCGCGCCTCGCTCCGCCAGAGCACGGCCCGGATCGACGCCGAGTCGTCCTTGAGCGTGAAGTAGACGTGCCCCGACCTGCGGCCGCGCGACGTTCGAGACCTCGCCATGGACCGCGACCTCGCCGAATTGCGATCGCAGGGTGCCCTTGATCCGCGCCGTCAGGTCGGAGACCGACTCGAAGGCCGGGCCGAGGGGATCGTCCGCTTCGTCTGCTCGGGGCATGCTCGACATCGCTGCAATGGTCCTCGACGGCATCGGATCGCCCGACGATGAGCAGGAGATCTCAGTCGATCGAGGAGTTTAGCAGAATCGGACAGGGACAGCACAGCATCCTTGCCAGGGCGCGGAAATCGCCTCCCGCCCAGGACCGCCCTGTCCAGGGTCTTGCCTTGTCGGGGCGGGATGGCGCTAATGACTGGCGATACCCGGATGGACCGGTACGGCTGCCTGGAGATCTCCGCCATGACACACGCCCGCATCCGCCTCTTCGCCATCGCGCTCACGATCGTCACGATGCCGCTCATGTGTGGTCAACCGTCGCTCGGCGGGGAGCTCCCCGCGCACGCCCCGACCAGGTTGGGCTCGATGAGGCCAAGTTGCAGGAGGCCGGCGCCCTGTTTCGCCAGGCGGTCGAGAACAAGGAGATCGGCGGGGCCGTCTTGCTGGTCGCCCGGCACGGGAAGGTCGCGTATCTCGAGGCCATCGGCAAGCAGGATGTCGAGTCCGGCGTCGCCATGTCGCCCGAGACGATCTTCCGGATCGCCTCGATGACCAAGCCGATCACGAGCGTGGCCGCGATGATGCTGGCCGAGCAGGGGCGTCTCGATCTATCGGACCCGATCTCGAAATACCTGCCCGAGTTCCGGTTCATGAAGGTCGCGGTGCCCGCGGGCGGGCGGCCGGCGGCGCCTCGCCGGGGAGCTCGGGCGAGGAGTATGACCTGGTTCAGGCGTATCGGCCGATCACGGTGCGCGATCTGTTGATGCACACATCGGGCCTTTGCTATCGGTTCACCGATCGGCCGATCGTGGGGCGGATGTATGCCGAGGCGGGGATCTGCGACGGGCTGTCGCCCAGCGACGTCACGCTGGCCGAGAACGTGCGGCGCCTGGCCGGGCTCCCGCTCTTGCACCAGCCGGGCACGGCCTGGGAATACGGCCTGAACACGGATGTCCTCGGCCGGGTCGTCGAGGTCGCCTCGGGCGAACCACTGGATCGCTTCTTCGCCGGTCGGATCTTCCGGCCCCTGAAGATGAATGACACCTTCTTCCTCTTGCCCGAGGCCCGGCGCAATCGCCTCGCCGCCCTGTACGAGCCTGGACCGGATGGCAAGATCCACCGCGCCGCCGACAGTCCGACGGTCAAAGGTGCCCTGGCCTTTTCGGCGGATGCGGCGTACCGGCAGCGTCCAGGGTACTTCTCGGGGGGTGCAGGGCTGCTCTCGACGGCCGGGGATTATGCGCGGTTCCTCCAGATGCTGCTCAATCGCGGCGAGCTGGACGGCGTGCGGCTGCTCAAGCCCGAGACCGTCGCCGCCATGACCCGCGACCAGACCGAGGGCTTGCCGCTCTGGATTCCGGTCCACGGGCTGGCCTTCGGCTACGGGTTCGGCGTCACCACCCAGCCCGTCGTCGGCGGGAGCAAGGACCCCATCGGCACATTCGCCTGGGGCGGGATCTACTACACCGATTTCTGGGTCGCCCCGAAGGACGACGTGATCGGCGTCATGATGACGCAGGTGTATCCGTCGGGACAGCTCAGGCTCCGCGATGAATTCCACCGCCTGGTCAACGAAGCGACCCGCCGCTGAGCGGCGGATCACGGGAAGGTCTGGGTGCAGGCGGTGGGCCGCTCAGCCGCGTGGGTTTCCCGCTCTCGCCTTCTCCAGCTCACCGACCTTCCGCTCGAGCTCGGCGATCCGGCGGAGGAGGTTCGCCTTCTCTGTCTGCTCTTTCTGGCCGACCGTCCAGTCGTATTCAACCCGGAGGCGGGCCGCCCGGCTCGCGGCGACTCCAGCCGTTGTACCACGCCCGCTGTCGTGTCTGGCCTTCGCGATCTGCTCCGCTTGCCTGAGGACTTCGATCAGGCCCTGGAAGGCGGCCGAGCGCTCCGCCTCGGTCCTGGCGGCGAGGAGCTCGACCTGGCTCAGGGCGTGGATGGCGTCGAGATAACTGTCGGTTTCCATGCGGGCGTTTCGGTACAGGTCTCCGGCAAGAGCGACCTGCTCGCGGGCGGCCTCGATGAGCTCCTTGAGCTTCGGGTCGATGTCCGGGGTCGTCGGCTGTGGGGCGGCGGCCGGCCGAGCCTGGGCCGCGCGGGCGGCTGGGGCCTCCTGGGCCCGAGTCCCCCGGACGAGCGAGATTCCCGCCGCGGTCCCGATCCCCAGTGTCGCGATCAGGCCGGCGGCGATTGTCAGTTTCTTGTACAGCATGGCGTTGAGGACTCCATCCGCCAGGGCGATCGATGCCGCCGGCCACGAGCCGGACGACGCAGCCTCACCGGCCGCCAGGCGGACGGCGGCGTGGCCGAGTGAGACGGAGAGACGGATCTGGGGCAGGGCGGTCACGGTCGCGGCCGACGAGGCGCCGGGGCCGGCATCGAGCCAGGCGGCCATCGCGCCGATTATCGCCGGGGCCGTGACGCCCCGTCGCTCGAGCCGGCCGCGGAGGCGGTCTCTCGCCCTCGCCAATCGGCTCCGGACGGTGCCCACCGGCCAGTTCAGCCGGGCCGCGGCCTCGTCGTGCGTCAGCCCCTCCAAGTAGCAGAGCAGGATCGGTGCTCGATATTTCTCGGGCAGCCGGACCATTTCCTCGTGTACGGCCGCGGCCGACTCGCGATGCTCGGCGTGGCCGGCGGGGCCCGGGTCGCCATCCTCGGTCGTGCGGCCGGACGCGACGGCCTCGGCCGTCGCCAGGGCCCGCCGCTCGTGGATCCGTCGCCGGATCGCGGCGGCCCGCGCCCGCGCGGCGACACGGACGCTCACTCCGTACAGCCAGCTACCGACCGACTCGCCCTTGCGGATCGCGACGGCGCGGCGGGCGAGCACCAGGAACACCGCCTGGAACGCGTCGTGCATGTCCGCCGAATCCTCGAGGAATCCACGGCAGATCGAGAGGACCATCGGCCCATGCCGGTCCACCATCGCCTCGAATGCCCGCTCGCTCCCCTCCCCGCGGCCCGAACGGAACTGTTCCAGCAGCTCGCCGTCGGTCTTGCCGGCGCAGGTTCCCCCGTCGAACAAGCTCGCGAGCTCGTTGGTGAACGCCCGCGTCGATCGATTCGGCATCACCAGCCTCCTCTCGAACGGATCCACCCCTCCTGCGGCGATCCGTCGGGGCAGCACAAGCTCCGCGATGAATTCCACCGGCAGTCCAACGAGGCGATCCGGCCGTGAGCGCCGGATCTTTCGCGGGGCGGAAGTCGTTGCCGCCGTGGACGGCTCAGGGGCGGCGTTTCCCGACCCTGGTCTCTCGCAACTCCTCGACCTTACGCTCAAGCTCGTCGATCCGGCGGAGGAGGGTCGCCTTCTCGGCCTGGTCGCGCCGCCTGGTCTTCCAGTCGAATTCGGCGCGGAGGCGAGCCTGACGGCTCTCAGCGACGTCGGCCTGGGTCCCCCGGCCGACTTCGAGCTCGGCTTTCTCACGGTTCTCGACTTGCTTGAGGAGATCGATCCGACGCAGGTAAATCGCCGCTCGCTGCGCGTCCGTACTGGCGGCGAGGAGCTGTACCTCGCAAAGGTCGTCCAGGCCCCCGATGAAGCGATCGAGCGTGATTCGACCTTCCTCATAGAACGCCTTCTGCACCTCCACCCGATTGTTCGCGGCCTCGATGAGCTCGATGAGCGCCGGGTCCGGGGCCGGAGCAGCCGGCCCTGCGGCGGCGGCCGGCCGGGCCTGGGGTTGTCGTGCCGCCGGGGCCTCCTGGGCACGGGTCCGGCGGACGAGCGAGAGTCCCGCGGACGTCGATATCCCCAGGGTCGCGATCATGCAGGCGGCGACGGTCAGTTTCTTGAGTAGCATGGCATTCCGGACTCCATCCGCCAGGGCAACCGCTGCCGCCGGCCACGAGCCGACAGACGCAGTCTGACCGGCCGCCAGGCGGACGGCGGCGCGGGTGAGTGATAGGGGCAGTTGGCCGTGGGGCAGGGCGGTCAGTGTCGCGGCCGACGAGGCGCCGGGGCCGGCATCCAGCCGGGCGACCACTGCACCGAATGTCGCCGGGGCCGTGACGCCTCTTCGTTCGAGCCGGCCGCGGAGACGGTCGCGTGCCCGTGCCAGCCGGCTGCGGACCGTGCCGACCGGCCAGCGCAGCCTCGCCGCGGCCTCGTCGTGCGTCAGGCCCTCGAAATAGCAGAGGAGGATGGGCACGCGATAGCTCTCGGGGAGCCGGACCACCTCCTCATGCACGGCCGCGGCCGACTCGCGGTGCTCGGCGTGATCGGTCGGGCCTGGTCTGGCGTCGGCAGGATTGCGGCCGATCGCGACAGCCTCGGCGGCCGCAAGTTCGCGCCGCTCGCGGATCCGTCGCCGGATCGCGGCGGCCCGCGCCGCGCGGCGACACGGACGCTCACTCCGTACAGCCAGCTACCGACCGACTCGCCCTTGCGGATGGCAACAGCCCGGCGGACGAGCACCAGGAACACCGCCTGGAACGCGTCATGGGCGTCTCCCGAGTCCTCGAGGAATCCATGGCAGATCGAGAGGACCATGGGCCCATGCCGGCCCACCAATGCCTCGAATGCTCGCTCGCGGGCATCGCCGCGGCCCGAACGGAATTGTTCCAGCAGGTTGACGTCGGTCAGGCCGACGAGGGTACCCGCGTCGAACAAGGTCGCGATCTGATCGGCGAGCCCCCGCGTCGATCGATTCTGCGTCGGCATCGGAACCCTCCGCTCGAACGGATTCACCCCTCTCGCGGATATAGTGCATACGGACTCGCGGGGCCAATCCAGTTTTTTTCCGGTTCGAGGCCACTTTTCGCCTTTGACCTGTGCGTGGCTACCTGGTCGTGATTTTGCTCAAGTCGGCGTACGCTGGGAAGTTTACCGAGGTTCCGGGGAAACGCGGGAGGACGGTTATACCGAACGCGACGTTTTGCCGAATGGAATAGCAGGGATCGGTCGACGGGGCACCGCAGGACGTGGCGGCTCCCGGCCCCGCAGGAGTCGGTGACGGGAGGAAAGCGATGAGGCGCAAGGCGATGAGCACGCGAAAGCCGCTAACGCATCGGGCCCGGCCCGTGATCGAGGGTCTGGAGGATCGTCGGCTCCTCAGCGGGGGTGCCCACAGGTCGGTCGACCAGGCGGCGACGGCGGGCGGCGTCCTGTCAGCGAAGGGGCAGGTGTTTCGCTATGTCACGCCTCAGGGCGGGATTACGACGCTCCGCGTCGTGGGGGTCGGGACTCTCGCCGGGACGACCGTCGATAGTTCCGGGGCGCTTCACCTGGTCTATGGGGGGACGAACGTCTACTCCAAGATCACGGGACAGGTCAGCGGCGGCAATGGCCAGGCGACCCTGGCCAGCATCCTCAACAGCCAGCTTATCGCCAGCGGCCAGCCGGCCAGCCTCAGCGGAGCGGGGGGCACGCCGGTCGCCTCGGTCCTGTTGCACAGCTTCAACCTCGAGGCCGGTGGGACGATCATCCTGACCCCGGGCGTGACCTCGCTGGTCCTCGACTCGATCGGTGCGAATACCAACATCCAGCTTCGAACCTTGCCCCCGGCCCCGTCCTACCGAATCCTGCCGGCCAACGCCGGGAACACGGCCGGTGGAGCGAGCGGCCTCTATGGTCAGCTCGTGACATCGAGCAACACCAGCTCGGTCGCGTCCTCGTCATCGACCTCGTCCAACAACACGGGCACGCAGCAGAACAGCAATAGCAGTACGGGCGGCGTCCCGGCGACGGGCCTGAGCCCGACCGAGACCATCGTCGGGACGACGATTGTGCCGATCGTCACCGGCAACTCGTCCCTGTTCAGCTCGGGCAGCACGGGCTCGTCCTCGACGCTCGAGGCCGGACAGACCGAGTCGATCACGAGTGCGCAGGGCGTAACCCTTTCCTATGTGAGCGACGGTGGTCGCGACCAGGTCCTCACCGGCGTCTCGGGCGGGTTCACCGCACAGCCCAACCTCCTCGAGCCGCTGGCCCCCGGACAGCCTGCGACCGAGCCTCCCGCGCCGCCGGGGATCATCATCAAGGCCAACTCAATCGGCGGTGCCCCGAGGACCGCGATCAACCCGCTCACCGACTCGAAGATCTTCGGCTATGACCCGGCCACCGGGCAGCTCCTCCGCTTCAACCTCAACCTGAAGACGGACACCGGCGCCGTCGACCCGAGCTTCGCGCCGATCCGGGTGCCGGGCGCCCCGACGGTGGCGGGCGTCAACCTCGCCCACGACGGCAGCCTGCTCGTTGTGCTGGTCACCTCGGGCAGCACGGTCTACGCCTACAACGCCGACACCGGCGCCCCGGTGGGCAGCTTCGCCACGGCCCTGCCGGTCAACTCCATCGCCACCGCGGGGAATATCACCGTGCTCGGGAGCGCGCTGATCAACCAGCTCCACATGATCGACCTGCAGGCGAGCCTTCAGACCGGTACGGTCCACGCGCTGGATTCCACCACTCCGTTTATCCCGCAGTCGGAGGTCTACCTTCTCGGCGGGGTCACGGGCGTGCCGGGATCGAACAACCTGTATGCCACCGTCGGCGCCCATTTCAGCACCGTCCAGCCCGATCAGTTCCAGCTCGGCATCGAGTCGATCGGTACGATCGTGGTCAGCGCCAGCGCGAACGGCTCGGCTGTCTTCGACCAGTTCACGGCAATCTCGAGGACCGGCCTGGTCTCCAACGGCAATTACACGGCCGTGAAGACCACGCCTGTGATCCCGTCGGGCCAGGTTGGCCATGCCCTCGGGGCCGTGGACCAGAACCTTGCGCTCGACACCGGGGTCACCAATGGCAACAACATCCTGAAGCTCCTGGCCCCGAGTACGCTGGCCTCCAAGGGGACGATCAGCCTGAGCTATCCCAACCCTCTGAACGCGATCAGCGAGAGCTTCCGGACCGACGTCGGCGGGGCGGCGCTGATCGACGTGCAGGGCGACGTGCAGTCGATCCGCGGCAATACCGCCAACGGGCTGTTCCTGAACGACACGGGCAACCTGGCCACGGTCAAGATCCAGAACATGGCCAATTCGACGATCGTGGGCCAGCCGCTCAGCCATGTCGAAGTCCCGCGGCGGACGAATACCACGATCTACACCTCCTCGCGTGAGGTCGGCAACCGTAACGGAGCGACCCAGGTCCTGAACATCCAGCCGATCGGACCCCTGGGGCCGGAGGGTGGTAGCTGAGGTCGGCCCGGGGTCACGATGGAGTTCGGACCTCGACAGTCGATACGCCTCACCTCGGCGAACCATCGGCCGAGCAAAGGTCATTGCACGCCGCCTCGGGAGCCGAGGCGGCGAGGCGGAAGCCCTCGCGGGCCGTGGCGGCGGTGACTCCGGCGTTGACGGCGGAGACGACGCCCACCAGGGCGTTCAGCGTGTCATCGCCGATGCCGATCGCGCGGGCCTTCTCGATCCGATTCCGGGTGCAGACCTGACAACCTCGCGTCATGGTCACGGCCAGGCCGACGAGATGCTTCTCACGCTCGTTGAGCAGCGTCGTCGCGTGCGACTGGCCGAGGTAACGGACCACCTGCGTATCATCGTAGGGCATGTTCGGGCTCCTGAAATGGCGAGGGTCGTTTACCTGATCGTGACGGAACTGTGCCCGAGGGGCAAGGCTTCGACGACCACCCGGCTGCCCGGTTCGACCGGGTACAAGGGCAGGGGGGAGCCGGTGAGGATGATCTGGCCTCGTCGCAACGATAGCCCGGTCCCCGCCAGGCGGGCGCCGAGCCATCGCAAGACCGCAGGCGGTCCGCCCATCGTCCACGGCTCGGCGGTCGTGCCAACCCGCTCGCCGTTGATCGCCACGTCGAGTCCGACCACGTCCGGAACCCTGCCCCGATCGGCGATCTCTCGCTCGGGGAGGACGAACCCGGCATGCATGCCCCCGGAGGCGATCAGCGCCGCGACCGAGTGATGCCCGGCCGGCAGGACGTAGTGATGCAACTCGACAACGGGAAACACCGACGCGATGGCCGCTTCACACTCGTCGCCGGCACGAAGGCCGGGCATCAGGTCGACAGCGAGGCGGATCGCCAGCTCACCCTCGATCGCCAGGTTGGCGAAGGCCGAGTGGTCAATCGAGGACGCCGCCGGGATGCAGCCGGTGTCGAAGATCCGAGCGAAGATCGGCTCGCGGATCCCGAGCTGGTCCTGAATGGCCCGGCTCGTGCAACCGATCTTGTAGCCGATGATCTTCTCGCCGCGTCCTTCCCTCAGCCGCGCGACCTCCGCCTGGAGCGAGTAGGCACGATCCGGGGGCAGGTCAACCGCCGGGACGAATGTCCGCCAGGGGAGGAGTGCGTCCTGGTCGTCCAGCAGGCGACGAGCCGTCTCGGCCGTTTCGTCGTGGCTCATATCAACGTCCGGCGGGCATCGCCCGCTCCATGGTCATCTAGCCGGCGGCGGGCGGCCGGGTTTCGAGCACGCCGTCGATGTACTGCCCCAGGTCGGCCTCCATCCGGTCGAGCAGCTTGCGGGTCTCTTCCTTGGCGGCGTGCAGGCTATCGGGGCCGTCAACGTCGCTGCGGGCGAACAGGTAGAACTTGATCTTCGGCTCGGTGCCCGAGGGCCGGGCGGCGAAGCGGCAGCCGGGCCGGTCGGTGTGGAAGATCACGAGATCGCCGGAGGGTGGCGCAGGGGAGCGGCGGCGCCGGGCGTGCTCGAGCGGCCGAACCTCGTGCCGCTGGTAGTCGCGGACCTCGGTGAGGGTCAGGCCGCCGACTCTGGCGCGGGCGGACGGGCGCGGAACGCCTCCATGATGGCCTTGATCAGCGCGTGACCCTCGCGGCCCTCGCAGGTCCGGGTGATGAGCCGCTCGCCGTAGTGGCCGACGTCGATATAGAGGTCGTCGAGGTACTCGAGCACCGTCTGCTTGCGGTCCTTGACGGTCGCGGCGAGCTCGGCGAAGAGCATCGCGGCGACCGAAGCGTCCTTGTCACGGACGTCCATCCCTTTCAGGTATCCGTGCGACTCCTCGAAGGCGAACAGGAATCTCGCGGGACCCGCCTCGTCGATCCGGCTGGCGATCCACTTGAAGCCCACGAGCAGGTCGTCCTCGACGCGGACGCCCTCGCGATGTGCCAGGGCGCGCGTCATCTGGGTGGAGACGAGCGTGGTCACGAGGTAATGGTCGGAGCGGAGGCGGCCGAGCGCCTCGGTCTCCTTCATCACGAACGCGGCGAGCAGCACGCCGATCTGGTTCCCGTCGAGCGTCGTCCACTCGCCGCGGGGGTCGCCGCCGGCCGGGACGGCGACGCCGATCCGGTCGGCGTCGGGATCGCTGGCGATGACGAGGTCGGCGCCTCGGCGGCGGGCCTCGGCGATCGCCGCCTCGAGCGTACGGGGATACTCGGGGTTGGCGACGAGGCCCGGGACGGTCGGGAAGTCTCCGTCGGGCGTGCGCTGGGACTCGAGGATATGAACGTCACCGAAGCCAGCTGTCCAGCAACGCGGCGGCCACCGAGGTCTCGCCGACGCCGTGCAGTGGGGTGTACACGATCGACAGCGCGCGGGCATGGCTGACCGACTCGCCGACGACCGAGGCGATGTAGGCGTCGTCCAGCTCCGGGCCCGCCCAGACGATCGAACCGTCGGCCAGTCCGTCCTCCAGGGAGACTTCTCGGGGATCTCGCGATCCGAGGCGGCCTTGACGCACGCGATGATGCCGCGGTCGTCGGGCGGGATCACCTGGCCGCCCGTGTGCGAGTAGCACTTGAATCCGTTGTCCGAAGGCGGATTGTGCGAGGCCGTGATCATGATCCCGGCGTCGCAGCGCGAGATGCCTGACGGCGAACGAGAGCAGGGGGGTGGAGCGATGACTCGCGGAAGAGGAAGACCCGGAAGCCCGCGGCCGCCAGCACGCGCGCGCAGAGCTCGGCAAACTCGGCCGAGCGGTGGCGAGTGTCGCGGGCGATCACGCAGCTTCGCGGCGCAGTCCTGGCCCTTGCGGGCCGTCACGTAATCCGCCAGCCCCCGCGCATTTCGGCGATCGTCCGGTCGTTCAGGACGTTGGTCCCGACCGGATACATCTTGCCGCGACGCCCCCCGGTCCCGAACTCGAGGACGCGGAAGAAGGCGTCGTCAAGCTCGGTCCATCGCCGGCCCGCGATCTCATCCAGCAGCCGGGGGCGATAGGGGGCGAACGGATTTTCGGTCAACCATCGCCGGATATTGGCCGCCGCCGACTCGGAGATTTTTCCGGCCGCCACGGCCTCCGCGAGCTGCGCCTCGGCCGCTTCCGAGACTGATCATACCTTCATATACCTCTGCTCGTCCTCGGGTGCCGTCTCGACGATTGCGAGCATAACCCGATCGGCGCGATGGCGGACAAGCCAATCTGCGAGCGGAGAACGGGCGATCCCCCGGTCGTTCTGGGGCAGAAAACGGTGCACGAGTCGGTCGACGCAACTCGAGACTTTAACGAAACTTTCGCCGTCCCCGGTCCTCCATTTGGCTTGTAAGAACACCCTTTTTGTAAGGACGACTTGACGGATTTCCCGTCTTTGCTATGGGGGCCACGAGGCCCAGTCACGCCCGGCGTTCGCAATGGGACCAGTAACAAGAGACATTAACTCGGTCTCTATAGGCTTTTGCGTCGCGAGAGGCGTGCAGAAACATTCGTGTCAATGTCATTTGGCACGTGACTTGCTTTTTGAGCGTCCGCCCTAACAGGGGGTCGAAATCTTCCCGATCATTTTTCTCGGGATTTCTCGGGTCTCCTGCCCACCGTTGCCTTCCTGGCGGAAGGTGATCGCCCTCATCGCGACCGGCGGAGGAACCGCCGGTCGGATCTCGATAGACACGGAGGTCTCCATGGCTCGGTCCAAGTTCCGTCGAGCGCCGCGGTTCGAGAACCTGGAATCCCGTCAGTTGCTGTCGACCGGGGTGACGAGCCAGGGACCGACGGCCGACGCCCAGTACATGTTGCAACTCATCAACGAGGCTCGGACCAATCCGTCAGCCGCCGCGCAATTCATCCAGTCGAATGTCACCCCGGATATCCAGGACACGCTGAACTACTACGGCGTGAACCTGCAGGCAACGCTCCAGAAGATCGGGACCGCGACGCCGCAGCCGCCGCTCGCCTGGAACGCTCAGCTCGCCCAGGCGGCCCAGGGGCACAGCCAGGACATGGCGAACAACGGGTTCCAGTCGCATACGGGCTCCGACGGCAGCTCGCCGCAGCAGCGGGTCGCCCAGGCGGGGTACAACAACGCGAATTCGGTGGGCGAGAACGCCTATGCGTATTCGGACTCGGTCGACCAGGCCATGGAGGCGTTCCTGGTCGACTGGGGCGTCGCCGATGACGGCCACCGGGCCAACATCCAGCAGCCGGGCGTCTCGAGCCAGAACGCCTATCGCGACGCCGGTATCGGCCTGGCGAGTACAGCCCCGGGGTCGTCGGTCGGCCCGATGGTCGTGACCCAGGACTTCGCCTCGCAGGCGAACGAGCAGGCCCAGGTCGTGGGAGTCGCGTTCCACGACAGCCAGGGGACCGGCTTCTACGCCGTGGGTCAGGGAGCCGGTGGCATCCAGATCACCGCGGTGAATACCCAGACCGGCCAGACCACCTCGACCCAGACCTGGGCCTCGGGCGGATACGCGATGTCGCTGGCGCCGGGGCAGTATCAGATCATCGCCAGCGTGAATAACAAGGTGATCGCCTCGAGGACAACGTCGATCGGCAACGTCAATGTCGAGCAGGACTTCATCGTCCCGACCTCGCCGACGGGCGGGTCGCTCCAGGACGCCATGACGGCGGCCCAGCCGGTCACCAACCCGACGCCGAGGATGATGGCGGTGATCGCACCGCAGCCGGTGCAGCCGCAGCCGATCCAGTACAGCCCGATCACTCCGGCAGCCGCTCCGATCACCTGGAACTGGACGCACTGGACTGCGGACAAGGGTAAGAGCTGAACCCGAGGGTCATCCCGCCTGACCACTGACTCAACGTCCCACCCCGTCGGTGACATGGTTTCACCGGCGGGGTGGGTTGCTTTCGAAGACGGCCGGGTCGCCGCCCTCGTCGCCGACGACGTGACGGTGATCCGACGCCGGTGGGGGCTGGTCCGGTGCTCCCAGAGGAAGATGCCCTGCCAGGTCCCCAGGTCGCATCGTCGGCCCGAGACGACCGGGACGGTCAGCGAGGTGAGGGTCAGGATCGAGCGGATATGGGCGGCCATGTCGTCGGGCCCCTCGGCATCGTGAATGTACGAGGGATCGCCGTCCGGCGCCAGCCGCGCCGCGTAGGTCTCCAGGTCGCGGCGGACGGTCGGGTCGGCGTTCTCGCAGACGATCAGCGACGCGCTCGTGTGATGGATGAAGACGTGGCAAAGGCCCTCGACGACGCCCGATCGCTCGACGACCTGCTGGACCTGTCGCGTGATCTCGTGGGTCCCGCGGCCCCGCGTTTCGATGGTCAGTTGCTGGCGGTACATCGGTCGTCTCCAAGGGCCGGGATCGATCCCCGGTGGAAGAGTGCGTCGGCGGCGGCGGTCAGCGCGAACAGGATCGCCGCGACCACGAAGAACGTCCCGAATCCCCAGAGGATCGGCACGAAGGTCGCGAGGACCGCGCCCAGCCCCGCCCCGATGGCGTCGAGTGCAAAGACTGCGAGCGGGTTCGCGGCGGCCCGGTCGAACAGCGCGGGGAAGAACGTCCCGGTGGCGAGGGCGACGGGCGCCGCTGCCAGCATGATACCGATGAGCGGCATCCGATGCCCCCCCAGCAGCAGGGCGCCGAAACCCGCGGCGGCGAGCGGGAGGAGCCAGCGCCTCGGCAGGAGCGAGCCGCCCAGGCTGCCCAGGCCCGAGAAGCCGAGGAACGAGACGACCGCAAGTGCCAGGGCGTCGTCGTAGACGAATAGCACGCGGAAGAGGGCGAGGACCAAGGTGTGCTCGACCACCAAGAAATTGGCGCCGATCAGGATCGCCACGGCGCCGACCGCGGCGTAGGACCTGCCGGGAATGCTCGGGTCTCCGCGACGTCGGAGGGAGAACCAGACCGCTGCTCCCACGGCCACGGTCAGGCCGGCGGCCAGGGCGAAGAGCATACGGACCTGGGCCATCGAGAGGATGTAGCGCACGTTCCCGGCCAGGTACGGCCGGTCGTCGGTGACCGGCGAGAATTGCGGGTCGTCCGGCACATCGTGCCGGCTGGGCTGGTACTCGGCCGCCCCCGGAATCGACAGGTCCATGTCCATCAGCGCGGCGAGTTCCCCGGCCTCGGGCGGGGTGGAGGCCGGGTCCTTCCGGGCGAGGATCAGCCACTCGATCGCGTTGCGATAGGCGGTCGTGGGCATCCCCAACGCCCGAAGGGTGCGCACATATTGGTCTGTCAACAAGCCTTTCGTGTCGAGACCTCGGGGGTACCAGATCGCCAGCACGCCTCGTTGGCTCAGGTGGTCCCGGAGAAGCCGGTGGGCCTCGAAGGTCCGCACCATGTTGCCCGGCTCGATCATCATCTGCGCATAGCCGCCCACGCTCGGCAGGTAGATCAGGTCGAATCGCTCATCCGAGCGCTCGAAGTAGCCGCGGGCCTCGGCCCGGACAGGACGCACCCCGGGTGCCTCGTAGACCCGGCCGAAGGCGCTAAGGAGGTGCTCGGGGCTGCGCACCGCGTCGAACACCGCCGGCTCCAGCTCGATGGCGGTCACCGATCGGTCGCCCAGCCGTTCGGCCAGCCTCACCTGGCGGCCGCCGCCCGCACCGATGATCGCGATCGATGATCCGGGCCGGGTATGCAGGATGGGGACCGCCCCGAGGCTCGGGCCCTTGAACCCCAGCCGCGGGCTATATTCCCACTGGAACATGTCGTTATAAAATCCGTAATACACGGCCTTCCCGGGGCCCGCGAGGATCTCGCACAGGCTGTATCGGCCCCACTGCTGATAGACCGGGCGGCATCCCAGGCGGGTCTCGAAGTCGAAGGTCAACTGCTGCCCGCGTCCCTTGTATAGCGCGAGGAATCGGCCCTCGAGCGCGGGGTCGAGCATCGCCAACCCCAGGACCGCGAATTCGACGGCCGCCGCCAGCCGCGAGGGGGTGCCCGCGCCGAGCAATGCGATCGCCCCGGCCACCGCCAGGAACGCGAGCAACTCGAGCCGCGCCATCCCCAGGACCGGCAGGGCGAGGCGAAGGAACAGGTACGCCGCGGCGGCGCCGAACAGGGCCAGGGCGTAGACCACCCGCATCCGGCCCCCGAGCCGCGACCGTCCGTATTGATACCCGAGGTATTCGCTCATCCCGTAGGCGGCGAAGAACGGCAGGAAGAGCCCGACGAACACGGCGACCTGTCCGACCAGCCGGGCGAGATCGATGTCGAAAAGGTCGGGCGCGCAGGTAGTCGAATCGCTTGGCGAGAAGGCAGGCACCGACCGACATGGCCATCATCGCCTGCAGCGCCCACAGGCTGGCCAGGAAGGATCTCCGGCCCGCCGGCAGCCAGTAGGCCGAAATGAAGGCACCGAACGGAAACCCGACGAAGAGGAGGTCGAAGAAGAGCGAGGGCATGATGAAGAAGCTGAGCAGCTTGAAGATCGAGAGCGTGAACAGCGCCGTGGCGAAGGAGAGGCCGAACAGTGCCGCGCCGACCGTCCCCACCGGTCTCGTGAGCGAAGGGAGACCGGCGGAGTTGCGAACCGGTAAGGTCTGGGCCATCGAATGTCGCCTTTCGGCTGCTCACAGCAAGTCGGGGACCGGGCCGCAGCCCGGGTCGGATCGCGGCGTCCTCATCGATTATGCGCCTCGGCCCCCGAGTCCGACTCGGCCCACTCGAGGATTTTGTTGGCCGGCAGGTCGCACCGCACCTCGACCCGCCCGGAGGGCCAGCGGACTTCCAGGCGGTCGAGGCGCGTCGCGTCGCCGAGGCCGAAATGGACTCGACGCTCGCTCGCGGAGATGTAGCTGCCGCCGCCGTCGACGGTGCGAACCAGAGTGTGCGGCCCGACGCGCGCCGAAAGCCGGGCGCCGACGGCATCGCGGTTCGGGGCCCGGCCGCGCAGCCTGACCATCAGCCAGTTCCCGCGGCGCCGGGACTCGTTCCAGAGGATGACGCTCGGGGCGTCGTGATGCACGACGACGAGGTCCAGGTCACCGTCGTCGTCGAGATCGCCGCACGCCAGGCCACGTCCCATGTGGAAGGCCTGGAAGTAAGGGCCGGCGTCGGCGGAGACATTCGTGAATCGCCCGGAGCCGCGATTGCGGAAGAGGATCGGCGGATTCTCGTAGGGGAAGGTCTGTGCCGGCTCGCGGCGAATATGGCCATTGGTGACCACGAGGTCGAGGCTACGATCATTGTCGAAGTCCGCGAATACGGTGCCCCAGCCCGTCAGATTACGGGTGTGGGCCAGGAGCCCGACCTCGCAGCTCGCGTCCCGGTAGGTCAGGCCGTCGGCCGATTCACGGCACGCACGCCAGAGGGTGGTCCGCTCGCCGAAGAAGTGGGTGATGACCACGTCGGGCCGGGCATCGCCGTCGCTGTCGCCGTGGGCGATGCCCATATTTGCCTCGGGCCTTCCGTCGCCATTGACCGCGAGCCCTGAGGCTTCGGCGCCGTCCTCGAATGTGCCGTCCCCACGGTTGATCCAGAGCGCATTGCACTCGGCGTCGTTGGCGACGAGGAAGTGAACGCGGCCGTCGTCGTTGAGGTCGGCGGCCAGCACGCCCATGCCGCGCCCGTGGCCCGCCACGCCAGCCCGGGCGGTCACGTCGGTGAATCGGCCGCCCCCGTCGTTGCGATAGAGCACATCAGGCTGGCCCGGGTGGTTCGACGGCATGCCGTAATCGGCCGCACCGGTCTTCGGGTTGCGGTGGAACGGCGCCCTGGCGGGATCGAACGAGAAATAGTTCGCCACGAACAGATCGAGGTCGCCGTCGCCATCGTAGTCGGCGAAGGCCGCGCCCAGGCTCCAGCGGCCGCAGGCGACCCCGGCCTCGGCCGTGGCGTCGGTGAAGCGACCGCCATCGTTGCGCCAGAGGGTGTTGCGGCCGTATCTCGTCACATAGACGTCGGGATCGCCATCACCGTCGTAATCGGCAACGGCCACCCCCTGGCCGTAGCCCTGGGGCGTCAATCCCGCCAACGCCGAGACATCCTCGAAACGCCCGCCGCCCAGATTCCTCAACAGAACGTCCGTCGAGTCGGATTGCGACGCCGATCCCGACCCCCTGCCGTCGGCCCTCGCCGGGATGAGAGGCCCCCCCTGAGCGAAGAAGAGGTCGAGCCGGCCGTCGCCGTCGTAATCGAGCAGGCCGACGCCCCCACCGGTCGTCTCGACGGGCCACGCCGAGCCCGTAACGCCACGATCGTAGGCGAAGGGCAATGCTTGTTCGCGGAACTCGAGCGGGGCGGATGCCGGGACAGGATCCCTTGCCCTCGGCGCAAGTCACGGGCGACCCCGTCATCCGGCCCTGGCATCCGACCAGGGTGAACAGAGATGAGAGTGCGAGCGCACTGGTATAGCTCCGGCTCTTACCTTTCATCGCGCAGCTCCGCACGAAGCCCGATGAGGCTGGCTAACGAATTCTTACGGTGTCTTTACGACCAAGATGAGTTGGATGACCCCGGCAAGCCCGCTCGACAACCGACATCGATGTGCGAGGGGCATTTCTCCCAGGGTGCTTACACAACTTAACAATGTGTCCCGCCCAATATCAATACCCGGGCAACAAACGACACTTCTCGCCGAACACCACCTGGCTCGAGCCCGGCCGGGCCGGATCGATCTCTGCCCCGAAGGGGCCCGCACAAACCAGCCCAGTGCGACGCCATGGGGACCGGCCGCCCACCCCTGGGTCGACCCCTGAAAGGGCGCCACAGGGGCAGCCACGGGCCGCCCGTTGTCGCGCCCTTCAGGGCTTTCTCGCGGGGGTTGACCAGTTCCCCGGGGCGTTGCACCGGGCTGATATGTTCGGCCCCTTCGGGGCGGCTCGTGGTGGTGTCCAGCGAGGGGTCTCGAAGGAATGCCCTCCCAGCCGGCCAACCGAACATAAGATCCATTATCAGACGTTGCCGTGCGCCGGCCGGGACGCCGCGATGGGCAGTTCGGCTCAGACATAGCGCTCGCGGAGCAGTTGCGCGGCACTCTCGTCGAGCTGGTCGGACCGGCGGAGCTCCTCGAACTTCTCGAGCAGGTCGTGCGGGCGGAGGCGATGCTTGGCGGCGCCCGAGACGTCGAAGATCAAGCCGACCCTGGTGGGCCATGATCAGGCGGTCTCCCAGCGAGGCGGCCTGGGCCATCGAGTGGGTGACCATCAGCGTGGTGAGCTGATCGCGGCGGATGACCTGGTCGGTCAGCCGGATGACCTGCTCGGCGCTGCGGGGATCGAGCGCGGCGGTGTGCTCGTCGAGCAGGAGCAGCTCGGGGCGGCGGTAGGTGGCCATGAGCAGGGTCAGCGCCTGGCGCTGGCCGCCGGAGAGGCTGCCGATCGGGTTGTCGAGCCGGTCTTCCAGGCCCATGCCGAGCGGCCGGACCCGGTCGCGGTAGCTCGGCGATCCTGCGGCGGGACACGGCGAGACCGAGCCCGCGGGGAAGGCCTCGACGAGCGGCCAGCGCGAGGTTCTCGGCGATCGACAGCGACGGCGAGGTGCCGGCCAGCGGGTCCTGGAAGACCCGGCCGATCAGCGTCGGCGCGGCGGTGCTCGGGCCAGTCGGTGATATCCCGGCCGGCCAGCCGGATCGTGCCGGCGTCGACCCGGAACGAGCCGGCGACCGCGTTCAGCGTCGTGCTCTTGCCCGAGCCGTTGGTGCCGATCACCACGACGAAGCTGCCCGGCTCGATCGTCAGGTCGACGCCCCGCAGCGCGCGGACCTCGTCGGGCGTGCCGGGGTTGAACGTCTTGTAGACCCGTCGCAGGTCGAGCAAGGCCATGGTCAGACGCCTCCGCTCGGCAAGACCCGCGGTTGCAGCCTGGGTCGGCCGGCGAAGACCTTGGGCAGCACCAGGGCCGCGAACACGAAGGCGGCCGTGATGAGCTTCAGGTCGTTGGGGTCGAGGCCCCAGAGCAGGGCCAGGGCCACCATCAGCCGGAAGAGCAGCGATCCCAGGACGGCTCCGCTGATCGACAGGCCCAGGCCGCCGGTGCCGACCAGGGCCTGGCCCAGAATGACGCTCGCCAGCCCCCAGACGATCATGCCGATGCCCATCTGGACGTCGGCGAAGCCCTGGTACTGCGCCAGGATCGCCCCGCGCAGGGCGCACCAGCGCGTTGGACATCATCAGGCCGAGCGTGATCATCCGGCCCACGTCGACGCCCGATCGCCCGGATCATCCGGGGATTGTCGCCGGTGGCTCGCATCGCGGTTCCCAGGCTCGTGCCGAGGAAGCGCGTCGGAACATCCAGGCGAGGGCGGCGACGAGCAGCGCCGACCGCGGCCAGGTTGACCGCGTCGCGGAACCGGACCTCGCGACCGAGTAGCGCGGACGGACTCGACCGGGCCCGTGATCGCTGGCGAC
This sequence comes from uncultured Planctomycetota bacterium, assembly GCA_963771445.1. GTDB lineage: Bacteria > Planctomycetota > Planctomycetia > Isosphaerales > Isosphaeraceae > JAKAUH01. Next base: position 211,563 of record CAVYTQ010000015.1, read on the forward strand.
GCGGCCGCCGAGGTCGGTGCCGACCGTCCGGGCGTCGAGGAGGGGGATGTTGCTCCGCCCCATGACGTGGAGGTTGACCGAATAGAGCGCGGTGGCGACGAGGATGCCGGCGAGCAGGCCGTTGATCTTGAACCGGGTGTGCAGGACGCCCGTCGATCCCGCCGGCGAGTGCGCCGGCGAGCATCGCGGCGGCGGTGGCTGCCCAGGGGGAATAGCCCCGGACGATCAGGGCGGCCGCGACCGCCGCCCCGAGCGTCAACGACCCGTCGGCCGTGATATCGGGGAAGGCGAAGATCCGGAAGCTGATGAACACCCCGAGCGCGAGGATCGCCAGGATCAGCCCGACCGTCCACGATCCGATCGAGCAGCGTCATGGCGAGCTCGACTCCCCTCCGACGGCCAGGGAGACGTACCAGATGACCCCGCGGGTGAACGTGCTCTCGCCGGCCCCGACGATCGGCCGCGAGTCGCCGAGCAGGTGGAGGATCGTCTCGATCCGGCCCGGCTCGAACAGATGCGCGACCGTGCGTCGCCAGCTCGATCGCGCCGCCGGGGAGCGGCCGATAAGGGACGACTGCGGCGTGAAAGTGGCCCTGGATGCCGGCCTGCCGAGGGCCGCCATCGAGCGGCCGGACGAACGGCGCGAGCGCCGCGCCGGGCTCGCGGGTCGCCACGCCGACGACCAGGGCCGTGCTCCGTGCTGTGCTCGGGCTCGGGCGTGAGCGAGAGCCAGTCGCGCATCTCGGGGTGCGCGAACGGGTCGACGCCGGCGAGGGAGGCCGACCGGCGATCGCCTCAGCGCCGCGCCGACCAGCCCGTCGCTCTCGCCGGCGAGCACGATGCCGACCACGCCGCCCCCGGCCTGGTCGAGGCAGGCCGCGGCGATCTGGCTCAGGGCGACGGAGGCGGCCGCCGGGCTCGCCCTTGGCCTCGAACCGAACCACGGCCGGGCATCGCCGCCGAGAACGCCAGGCCGTAAAGGACGCGGACCGCAGGGCACGAACGCGCCGGCCGCTTGCTCGAAGTCGGGTCGGCCCGGCCCCGCGCTCGGCCGGTACGCCGCGACGCCCGCAACACCCAGGAACTCGCCGAATCGCCCGCGGCAGGCATCGAAGCTCGGGCCGAGGGCACCGAGGCCCAGGGCGACGCCGTCCGGGGCCGCCCTCCAGGTGCTGTTCGTCCGCCGCGTCATAGCCGCACCCGGGCAGTCGGGAGCATCGCCGATGAGCTCGAGGCGCTCGACCCGGCCTTCGCGCGTGTCGGGAAGACCTGGAGGACCATACCGTGCCGCTCGATCGCCTCGCAACGCGGGCCGCGGCAGGTCGGCCGGAGGCCGAGCGACGGCCCTTCATCGTGCAGGAGCTGCGAGACCCCCGTCAGCCGGAGCACGTGGCTCGACGGCGTCGGAATCGGCCACGATCCGGAGCCGGCCGCCGATCTTCGCGCAACTGGCGGTGGTAACGGACCAGGAGGCCGATCCCGTTGGAGCTGAGATAGGACACGCCGGCCATGTCGACGCGGACCTCGAGGGCCCCGCCCCGGACCACCTCGTCGAACCGGTCCGATAGATACGACGACCAGGACGAATCGAGGCTGCCGACGAGGACCATCTCGGCGAATGCGGCGGTGCGGCGGATCTGGCATTCCATGGCGGTCCTTTCATCTCGCCCCGTGCCGGGCGGGGATCACCTCGTCGGCCGACTTGATCCATCCGTCCGGGATCGTGACGCCGAACCGGCGGGCGTTCTCGAGGTTGACCGAGCGGATGGTCATGTGTCGTCGCGTGGAACGGGATTCGCGATGGGTCACGGCCACGGATCACCTCGGCGGCGAGCCGGCCGGCATCGCGGCCATTCTCCGCGTAGTCGGAGCCGACGGCGAGGATGGCCCCGCTTTCACCTGCGAGGGCGAGAACGTAAACAGCGGCCGCTTCGCCGTCTCGGCAGGCGCGGGAGATCGCCGGGAACGCCGAGTTGCTCAGGCTGTCCGAGATCTGGCAGATGACGTCGACGCCGGACTGGCAGAGGCCGAGCGCCGCGTCTGTCACCTCGGTCGGACCATTCACCGGGAGGCTGACCAGCTCGAGCCCCTCGGCTGCGGAGCGGCTCGACAAACCGCTGCCGGGCCAGCACCGAGTTGACCTCGGCCGGAGCGAACAGAGTGCCGACCCGCCGCGCGGACGGCAAGACCTCGCGCACGGTCCGGGCCATCGCGGCATAGGGAAGCGTCGAGGTAGACGCCCGGTCACGTTCGCCCGGTGGTCGGCGTCCGACTTGCCCGCGCCGGCGGCGATCGGGTCGAGCACGCCCGCGAAGACGACCGGCTTGCGGTCCACCTTCCGGACCGCGGCCTGAAGCGCCGGCGTCGAGAAGCTGACGACCAGGTCGGTGTCGTCGCCGTTGAACTCGTCGATCAGGGCATTGAGCGTAGCGATATCGCCCTGGGCGTTGCGATAAGTCGTCGTGTAGTCTCGCCCCTCGACCAGGCCGGCCTCCTTGAGCCCCCGCCGCAGTCCGGCGACCAGCTCCTCGAGCATGGGCGACTCGCTGAAGCAGGCCAGGCCGACCTTCCAGGTCCGCGACGGGCCGAGCCGCGTACCGGGCGCTGTCCTGCGTTCGCGCGTGACGGCGGACCGGGCCGCCCTGCTCGACCACGACATCGGCCTTGGCGTCGATCTCGGGGGGAAGGCACCAGCCTGCGGGCGATCGACTTGAGAGCGAGCCGGTTGATCCAGAACTCGGGCGGGACCTCGTAGAGGATCGGCATGGTCCGCGGGCGACTCGCCGTCGAGCACGCGGCCGGCCAGCCGGCCGATCGACTTGCCGACGCGGAGATAGTCCGCGCCCGAGGTCGAACACGGCGCCGCGGGCGGCGGATCCGGGAATGCTGGTGAACACCGGGACGCTTCCGCCGACCGCGCCGGACCGATCACGGCATCGAGCGAGGCGAGCACGGTATTATCCCCGCCGACCCAGATCGCCTCGGCACCCTGGCCGACGAGCGAAGACGACCGCCTCGCGCACGGCCGCCGAGCCATCGACGTTCGCCTCAGCAGCTCGATACCCAGCTCCTTGCAGACCTTGCGGGCGAGCTTCGTGCCGGCCTCCGAGTTCGACTCCGACGGGTTCCAGGCGACCCCGACTTTCGCGAGCCGGGGCGCGAGCCGGCGGGCCATCCGGAAGGTCTCGGCCACCGGCTGCATCGTTCCTAGCCCGACCATGTAGGGCGGATGCTTCATCGGGTCGTCCGCGCGCGATGCCGACGCCGGCCGCGACGGGGTCGCTCACCATGCCGAAGACGTGCAGGTCGCTTCGTGTCGCGGTTGGCCGCGGCCAACGCCTGGAGGCTGGGCGTCGACAGCGTGATGATCAGGTCATCGTCGCCCCCGACCAGTGTCGCGGGCGATCGTGCTCGAAGTCGCGGCGTCCCCCTCGGCGCAATAACGGCGGACCCGCAGCGTCTTCCCTTCCTCGTATCCCGCCTCAGCCAGGCCGGCCAGCACGCCCTTGACCCCTTCCTCGAGCGTCGCCTGCGAGACGTGCTGGAACACCGCGACCGAGCGGACCCTCGTGGCCGATCCGGCGCCGGATGACCCCTCAGCACCGCGCGGACGCTCCCGGTCCATCAGCAGCAGCATGGCCGAGGCCAGCACGATCAGAAACGCTGCGAGCCATAGTCGGAGGAGACTCTTGAGCATCCAAGAATCCGGGTGTGGAGAGTTCGTGTCCGCCGTGCGGGCGAGTCCAGGGGCACGCACACTGCGCCGGCAGGCCGACGTCCCGATTAGAGGTCAACGACGCCGCGTTGTCCAGAGTCTCTACGGGTGTTGCAGGCCGCTCGTGACCAGCTCGAGGAATTCGCGGGCGCGGCGGGCCATCATGTTGACGCCCTCGGGCTCCGCAGGACGAGGCAGCAGTGGGGCGAAGATGTTCTCGCAGCAGAGCGGCATCTCCCGCCCGGTGAACGCCACGGGCTCGAGCAGGCGGTAGTGGTCGATCTCGCCCAGGCCGGGCCCGCAATCCTCGTCCCGGGGAATATTGCGATGGTCCTTGATGCAGAAGCTCCGGACCAGGTCGGCACAGCCGCGGAGGTCGGGGATCGGGTTGACGTTCAGGTAGTCCATGACGTTGCCGGCGTCGTAGTTGACCCTTACCCCGTTATCGTTGACGTCGCGGACGATGGCCGCGCAGGCTGCCCCGGTGCCGGTATCGCCGCCGTGCTGCTTGATCACGATCGTCACGCCGTGGTCGCGCGCGATCGGGCCAAGCTGTTTGAAGCGATCAACCCAGACCTTGCGATCGCCGCCGAGGGTGTGGCCGAACGTGAGGACATGCCGCAGTCCGCCGGCCTCGGCCTGCCGGATCCTGGAGCGGAACACCTCAAGTGCATTGGCTGCCTCGGGATAGACCATCGAGAACATCATGAGCGGCTCAAGGCCCAGGTCGCGGCACTTGCGGCCGAGTTCCCGCGCCCGGTCGGGCGAGGCGTCGGCGGCGAGGACCGGCACCTCAGCCGACCCGTCGCGGTGCGTCGTCCCCCAGGCGACATACCGGTAGCCGGCTTCCTTGATGCCCCGAGCGCCCTGTCGAGCGGAAAACGGGAATACGGCAACGTCATGCAGGCGATCTGGAACCGCGTGGGCTTGCCGCGATCGGCCGGCGATGACGGAGTTTGCTGCCCGGACCGGGCGGCCTGCCCGAAGGCGGCTCCCGCCGACAGGCCCAGCAGACCGGCGGCCGATGTCCTTAACCACATGCGGCGTCCCAGTGATCGCGGGACGCGCCCGGCGCTATCGCGGATCATGAGGTCTCCTCGCTCTCGGATCTAGACGAGCCGGGTCTGTCCGGGGATGGCGACCGCCGAGGCGGGCGGCCGGGCGTCCCAGTCGTACCCCGAGGGGTCGAGGGCTTCGCGGGAATCCATCGCCATCGGCCAGGTGATCTCCTGCCCGGTGTAGGCGGCCATCCGGCCCATGATCGCCAGCAGCGTGCTTCGCGCCATGTATTCGCCGTTGTTGATCGGCTTGCCGGTACGGATCGACGCGAACAGCTCGTCATGCTCGACCTGATACATGTTGCGGCCCTGGCGGCCCTGGTGGACCCACTCGGTGCCGGACGACCGGATCCTCATGCCGCCCCGACGCTCCACGAAGTCGGCCTGGCCTTTGGTGCCGAGCACCTTGACGCTCATGTCGTTCTTGCACGACGGCTGCTGGCGGCAGTTGCTGACGAGCCGGGTGCCGTCGGCGTACTCGTACATGACCGAGAAATGGTCGAAGACCTGGCCGTACTCGGCGCCCGTGAGGACCTGGCGTCCGCCCATGCCGACGGCCTTCACCGGGTATTGCTCCTTCATGATCCAGGCGCAGACGTCGAGGAAGTGGACGTGCTGCTCGACGTTGAAGTCGCCCGAGAGCCACGTGAAGTTGTACCAGTTGCGCATCTGGTAGAGCATCTCGGTCCAGCCGGTCTGACGCGGCTTGGCCCATCGGCCGCTGCGATAGTCGTTGGCCATGAGCGTCACCACGTCGCCGATCGCGCCGTCCTGGATGCGGCGGACAATCTGGCGGAAGCCGTCGTCGTAGCGGAGACAGAGGCCCGAGACGATCGAAAGGCCCCGCGACGCGGCCTGGCGGCAGGATTCGACGACCGAGCGGACCCCGGGTGCATCGACGGCGACCGGCTTCTCGGCGAAGACGTGCTTGCCGGCCTCGACGGCCGCGCGCAGGTGGATCGGGCGAAAGTGGGGAGGCGTGCAGAGCAGGACGACATCGACGCCGCTTCCCAGCAATGCGCGGTAGGCGTCGAACCCGACGAAACGTCGCGCGGGCGCGACGTCGATCTTGGCCGCGATCGCCTCGTCCTTTCGCAGGGTTTCGAGGCTGTTCTCCAGGCGGTCGTCGAAGGCGTCGGCCATGGCAACGAGCCGGGCGCCGGATCGGCGGCGAGAGCCTGCGAGGCCGCACCAGTACCCCGATCTCCGCAGCCGATCAGGCCGACGCGAATCGTGTCGCCGCCGGCCGCGTGGACGCTCGGCGCGATCGATGTCACCGTGGCGGAAGTCGCGGCCGCTCGGAGGAAGTGGCGTCGCGAGGCGGATCCGGCTTTCATGATGGATGACTCCCCTGCCCTGCTCGTTACACCGATCGGTCCGACCGGGCTACCCGGCCGTTGTCGAGTCTCGCTATTCCCGCTCGGGCATGTCGGCCCACTCCTTGCGGCTGAAGGATGAGGTCGCACGAGAGTCGGGCGGCAAGAATGGAAACAGCCGGGCGCGGGCCGAGGCGTCCAGCGGTGCGCCGTATTCCGAGACCTCGTATGCTTCGATCAGCCGGACCTTCGACCCGTGCTCGGTGCCGTAGGTCTTCTCGACCAGCTCGCGATAGCGATCGGCCAGGGGCTCGATGCGCTGGCGAATCCGGCCGGCGAGCCATGCGCGGCGGGCGTCGTCGCCTTGCGGCACCTGCTCGGGATGGCCCGCGTTGTACGGCAGCCACTCGTAGAACTGCGACTCGTGGCAGTGCAGCATCGCGATCATCCGATCGAAGACGTCGTCGATGTTGACGACGACGTCGGGCTCGAAGCGGCAGGGCCGGGTGAAGGTGTCCGAGAAATGGAGGATCACCGGGCAGGCGGGCAGGTGCGGTATATCGGGGCAGACCGCCGGGACGGTGAGCAGATACGACGCGTCCTGCACGAGCTGACCGGTGGAGCGGTGGTCCGGGTGATAGTCGTTCGACCGATGCGTGATGATCAGGTCGGGGCGAAACGACCGGATTAGCCGGATCACCTCGCGGCGGTTCTCCAGCCGGTCGTCGAGCTCGCCGTCGGCGTGGTCGAGGACATCATAGCTCGCCCCGATGACGGCGGCCGCGGCCTGGGCCTCGGCCCGGCGTCGCCGCGAGAGCTCGGGCCCCGGCGTCGCGTGATGCCCCGCGCGGCCGTCGGTCAGGCTCACCAGGCGCACCACGTGGCCCGCGTCGCACCAGCGGGCCGAGGTGCCGCCGGCCTTGATGTCGGCGTCGTCCGGGTGGGCGCCGATGATGAGGATGCGGATCGGAGCGTCGGCCATGGCTGTCCTCTCGCCCGCCCCGCGGCCGCGCCCGACTCGTCCCGAGCGTCAAGGCATGCCGCAATGTTTCGGGCTGAAGGCCACCATCGCCGATTTCCCCGCGGCGGGCAAGGAGGGACCGGAGATGGCGCCCCCGGGACGTGCATCGGCGGCGTTCGGTCATCTCCTCTTGCGGTGCCCGGCGGTTTGCGTCAGCCTGAAATGCGAGCGGCCCGCGCCGGCAGGCGTAGCCCTTAGCAATCTTCGAGGCTGATCGATCATGCAACACCGCCTCATGGGCCTGGCTTACATCCTGGCGATCCTGCTATCGGGTCCGGCCCGGGCCGTGGAAGTGCGCACGGTCGAGGTGCCGATCGGCGCATCGGGCGAGGTGACGGTCGCCGAGATCGTGGCGCGGCTCGCCGGCGCGAGCGGGGTGGCGATCGATCGGCCGCCGGCCAGCCTGACGCTGTTGACCCGGGGCCTCTCCCGCGCCCTGACCAAGGCGCTGCTGGCCGAGGCGCTCGGGCCCGAGGTTGACATCGCGTTCCAGGCCCAATCGATGATCCTGAAGGTCGACGAGGGCCTGCTGTCGCCTTCCCGGCGGGCCGAGTGGATCAAGCGGCTGCGCGACCTGTCCGATCGGGCCTCGGAGGCCGCCAAGCGTCGCGAGAATTACGGGATGCGGGCGTTGTCGTCGTACCGACCCAACGACCCGGCGCGGCCGACCATCTGCATGGTCCACGGGCTCAACTCGTCCTCCGGCGGCTACGTCCACGTGATCCCCTGGCTGGAGGAGGCCGGTTACGGCATCGTGATCTACGACTACCCCTTCAACCAGCCGATCGCGGTGTCGTGCGCGGGGTTCGCCCGCGACTGGGCGGCGTTCCGCAGGAAATCGGGCGACCGGCAGCCGTGGGCGATCTTCGCCCATTCGATGGGGCGCTCGTGGCCCGGTCGCTGGTCGAGGACGACGCCACCTGGGCGGGCGACGTCTCGTCGCTGATCATGATCGCGCCGGTGAACCAGGGCTCGCACCTGGCCCGGGTGCAGACGGTGATCCAGCTCATGAACAGCCTCCAGTCGATCAACGAGAAGAAGACGTCGAAGGCCATGATGCACCTGTCCGACGGCATGGGCCAGGCCGCGCACGACATGCTGCCGGGTAGTCCCTTCCTGAGGAAGCTGAATGGCCGCCCCCGGCGCGCGGCGGTCGCCTATCACATCGTCGCCGGCGACAGCGGCCTGCTCACCGCCGAGGCCCGCGGCGGATCGAGCAACAGCTCGGCCTGAAGAACCCGAACACCGGCCTGTTCGGCCGGCTGGCCCAGGCGGCGACCGCCGACCTGCCCGCCCTGCTGGATGAGCTGACCGACGGCACGGGCGACGGGGCCGTGTCCGTCGCCCACACCCGGCTCGAAGGCGTCGAGGACCCCGTCGTCCTCCATGCGAACCACGCCGAGCTGATCCGCGCCCCCCTGCTCTTCGCCGACCCCGGGCCCGTCGCCTGCATGCCCGACGTCCTGCGCTGGCTCAAGGCCGATCGGGAGCGCGTGGGGAAGTGAAAGAGGCCCGACGGCCCTCGCAGTCTCGGCCCTGCCAACCGGGCCGTGGCAAACCCGAGGCTCAGGGGCTTGGGATTTCGCGAAGGTTCGATTAATCTGTTGCGACGCCAGGGATGATCCCGCGCCCCCGATGCTCATTGAGGACGCTCCGATGTCGCAGACCGTCGCAAGTGACTGGGAAGACGTGCCCAAAACGGTCACGAAAGCTCGCCACCCGGCCACGCTCTATCTCCTGTTCGCCAGCGAGATGTGGGAGCGGTACGGCTTCTACACGGCGGCCGGCGTGATGACGCTCTACCTTCAACGAGGAGGGTTCGGCTGGTCCAAGACCCAGGCGAGCAGTCTCTGGTCGAACTACCTCATGTTCATCTACGCCACGCCGCTGATCGGCGGCTGGCTGGCCGACAGGTTCCTGGGCTATCGCCGTTCGGTGATCGCCGGCGGCATGTTTTTCACCGCCGGGTATCTGCTGCTCGCGCAGGGGTCGATCGCGAGCTTCTACATCGCGCTGGCCCTCCTCTTCGCCGGGAACGGCTTCCTCAAGCCAAACATCTCGACCATGGTCGGCAATCTCTATCCGGCGAACAGCCCGCTGAAAGATTCGGCGTACAACATCTTCTATATGGGGATCAACATCGGTGCGTGGCTCGGGCCGATCCTGGCGGAGGTCGCCCTCCAATCTCTCGCGGGTCGCGATGTCCTCGATATGGCCAAGAAGGGGACCCAGCTCTCGCCCGAGCAGGCCGCGGGCCTGCGATCCGGCTTCCTGATGGCTTTCTATCTGGCGGCGGGCGGCATGACCCTGGGCACGGCCATCCTGGCGGCCGCCTACCGCAAGCTCGAGGCCGCCGATCAGGGCCGCATCCCGCTCGAGGCCGCCGATCCGGAGGCCATCTCGGTGACGGAAGACCTCGCGCCCGGCGAGGTCGGTCCTTCCGCGATCGAGAAGGTGCCGGAGGCGACCCGAATCACCGCGCTGATCGTCGTCTACGCGATCGTCATCGTCTTCTGGATGGTCTTCCACCAGAACGGCAGTACGATGACCTACTGGGCCGACGAGAACACCGCCTGGGACGTCTCGGGCGTCGTCTCCAACTCGATCAATCCGTTCTGGATCGTCACCCTCTCGCTGCCGCTGGTCTGGGTCTGGGGCTGGCTGCGAAAGCGGGGGCTCGAGCCGTCCACGCCCGGGAAGATGGCGATCGGGATGTTCCTGACCAGCCTGGCGTTCTTGATCCTGTTCATCGCCGCGAAGTCGGGTGGCGACCAGACATTCGTCACCGACAGCCAGGGGCACTACCTGCTCGACGAGCACCAGGAGCTCCAGGCGATCCAGAATCGCGTCTCGCCGATCTGGCTGATCGCGGCCTACCTGGTGATCTCGCTCGGTGAGTTGATGCTCAGCCCGATGGGCCTGTCGCTGGTGTCGAAGGTCGCACCGATTCGGATGCGTGGCTTGATGATGGGCGGCTGGTTCGTCGCCACGGCCATCGGCAACAAGCTGACCGCGATCGGGATGCTCTGGACGAAGTGGTATCACTCGTCCTTCTGGCTGCTCTGCTCGATGTGTGCGCTGGGCATGGCCTTCGTCTTGCTTCTGTTGCTGCGCCCCTCAAGAAGGCGATGCCCGGTGTGTAATACCCACATGACCCCTCGAGAATTGAAGGGCTCCGGATGATGCGTCGAGCGCCTTTCCCCTTCCTGGCGTCTTTCATGGTGCTGACTTCGCTCATGGCCTCTACTACCCAAGCCGGTCGACCCATGACGATCGACGACCTCCTGGCGGTCAAGGGGGTCTCCGACCCCCAGCTCTCGCCCGACGGTGCGCTGGTCGTCTACGCGGTTTCGGAGATCGACCGGGCCACCGACAAAACGAACAGCAGCCTGTGGCTCGTGCCGGCCGCGGGGGGCGAGCCGAAGAGGTTGACGACCACGCCCGGCACCAACAACCACCCCCGCTGGAGCCCCGACGGCAAGACCATCGCCTTCGTCTCCAGCCGGGGTGGGTCGTCGCAGGTCTGGCTCCTGCCGATCGACGGCGGTGAGCCGCACCAACTGACGAAGCTCCCCGTCGACGCCTCCGGTCCGCTCTGGTCGCCCGACGGTTCGAAGATCGCCTTCACGGCCGAGGTCTACCCCGGCCAGACCCCCGAGCAGACCGCCGCGAAGGACAAGGAGAAAGAAGCCTCCAAGAGCAAGGTCCGCACCTATGATCGGCTGATGATCCGCCACTGGAACGCCTGGGACGAGGGGAAGCGCAGCCACCTGTTCGTCGCCGACGCGAAGACCGGCGAGGCGAAGGACATCACGCCCAAGCTCGAGGTGAACACTCCCCCTGCCCCGTTCGGCGGCTCGTCCGACTACGCCTGGTCGCCCGACGGCAAGGAGCTCGCCTTCACGGCCGAGCCGTCGCACGAGGCCGCCTGGTTGACCAACACCGATATCTGGATCATCCCGGTCGACGGCGGCGAGTCCCGCAATCTGACGGAGGCCAACAAGGGAGCCGACGGCCAGCCGGCCTACTCACCCGACGGCAAGTGGCTCGCCTACGTCAGCCAGGCCCGCGCGGGGTTCGAGTCGGATCAGTGGGTGCTGAAAGTCCTCGATCGCTCGACCGGATCGAGCTACGAGCTGACGAAGGCGATCGACCGGCCCGTTCAGGGATTCACCTGGGGGTCGAAACCCTGCGAGATCCTCGCCATCATCGATGACACCGGGACCGAGCCAATCGCCGCGATCCCGTTTGACTCCGCCACCGACGGTTCATCGGCCACGGTGACGCCTCCCCGCGAGCTCAGGCGACTCGTCACCGGGGGCACACAATCCTCGCTCCAGGTGAATGCGAAGACCGGCAGGATGGTCTTCACCCGCCATAACGCCGCCACTCCGGCCGAGGTCTTCACCGCCGGAATCGACGGCTCAGGGCTGGCGCAGCTCACCCATCACAACGCCGGGCTGATCGCCCAGCTCGACCTGCCGAAGCTCGAGGGTTTCGCCTACAAGGGAGCCGGCGGCGACGAGGTCCACGGCTGGTTGCTCCGGCCGCCGGGGTTCGACCCGGCGAAGAAGTACCCGGTCGTCTTCCTGATCCACGGCGGGCCCCAGGGCGCCTGGCACGACGAGTGGCACGGACGCTGGAATTACCCGATGTTCGCCGCGCCGGGATTCGCCGTCGTGGCGATCAACCCGCGCGGGTCGACCGGCTACGGGCAGAAGTTCACCGACCAGATCAGCCAGGATTGGACCGGTCTCGTCTACGAGGACCTGATGAAGGGGTTGGACCACGCGCTCCAGACGTACCCGTTCCTGGATGGTTCCCGCTTCGCCGCGTGCGGCGGGTCGTACGGCGGGTTCATGGTCAACTGGATGGCCGGGCACACCGACCGGTTCAAGGCCCTGATCAGCCACGCCGGGGTCTTCGACCTGGTGAGCGAGTACGGGACGACCGAGGAGCTCTGGTTCCCCGAGTGGGAGTTCGGCGGGCCGCCCTGGGAAAAGGCCGAGCACTATCGCGAGCGGTCGCCCAGCCTGTTCGCGTCGAACTTCAAGACGCCGACCCTGGTCATCCACGGCGCCCTGGATTTCCGCGTCCCCGACGCCCAGGGCCTGGGGATGTTCACCTCGCTCCAGCGCAAGGGCGTGCCCAGCCGTTACGTCTGGTTCCCCGACGAGGGTCACTGGATCGCCAAGCCGGCCAACCGGATCGTCTGGTGGCGCGAGGTGCACGACTGGCTGGGCAAATACCTGAAATGAAGCACCGACGGGCCCCAGCCTTCCCTCTCCATGCCGGGACTCCTCGGTGATCGAGCTCGACGACATCACGCAGCATTATGGAGTGCGCCCCGTGCTCCGCGGGATCTCGCTACGGATCGAGCGCGGCGAGGTCGTGGTGATCCTCGGTCCCAACGGCATGGGCAAGTCGACCCTGCTCGGCGTGATGGCCGGCGTACTGACGCCCCAGAGGGGCCAGGTGCGGATCGACGGCCTCCGGCCACGCGGGTCGGAGGAAGAGGAGCTGGCCATCCGCAGGATGACGGTCTACCTGCCCGACAAGCCGTGGCTGCCGTCGAGCCGCTCGGGTCGCGAGTTCCTCCTGTCGGTAGGCCGGCTCTACGACGTCGAGGAGGAGCGGCTGATGGTCCACGTCGACCGGCTCCTCGACCTCTTCGACCTGGGCCAGAAGGGGGACAGCCCGATTCAGGGCTACTCGGCGGGCCAGTTGAAGAAGGTCGCGCTGGCCTCGGCGCTCGTCGCCGAGACGCCGGTCCTGCTGCTCGACGAGCCCTTCTCGGGCGGCCTGGACCCGGCCGGGATCTCGACGCTCAAGCGGATCTTCCAGCACCACGGCCGCCGACGGGACCGGACCATCGTGCTCACGAGCCCGGTCCCCGAGCTGGTCCAGGAGATCGCCACCCGGATCATCGTGCTGCACGACGGCGAGGTGCTGGCGTTCGACACCCTCGACGGCCTTCAGCGCCTGTCCGGCTACCGCGGCTCGCTCGACGAGGTGATCCAGCGATTCGTGTTCCCCGAGGCGACTCGCAAGCTCGAGGCGTACCTCCAGGAGTTCGGCCGATGACGAGCCCCTTCCATGACCGCGAACTTGTCCTGCCAGAGTTCCCCGGCTTGATGATCTACATGGCCTCACTCCTGTTCGTCTTCGTGTTCTTGACATGGGTGGAATCGCGGCTGGGCCAGGATCTGCCGATCAAGTCGCGGCTCGTCAACTTTCTGCTGTTCTATGGGGCGGTGTACCACGCCGTGTTTCGGGTGCTTGTGTTCCACCCCGTGTTTCGCAGCGGTTATCGATCTTGGCTCGAGTTGACCCCGTGGACTTTTCGCAAGCCGCTGCCGCTTGGGCCCGTCGAACTCGTCTGGGAGGACGGGCTGGTGCTCGGCCCGTTGATCCTGATTTCAAACACCCTGCCCGACTCGCGGGCGCCGCAGCTCCTGTGCACGTTCCTGCTCGTCCACCTGATCGGCGTGAACCTGAGCTTCTGGCTGACGCGGTCGCGCGGCTTCGGATACGCGACGGCCTTCGGCCTGGGGCTGGCGGTCTGGACGTGGTACGAGCCGATCGCTTGCCTGGCGGTCCTGGCCGGGACGTATGCACTCGCCTACGAGGGCCTCCGAAGGGCCCTGGCACGCTTCCCATGGGTTCGGCGAGGTTCGACCGAGACGGTCCACGACGCGACCTGGATCGAATACCTCGGGTTCTATCTCGAGCCGTGCGGCTGGCCGCACGATCGGATGATGGCCGACGTCATCCGCTGCCCGAGCGTCCGCCGGATCCACGCGGTCCTGTGCACGTCGCTGGCGTGCTGGTGGTTCTACGCGCTCGTGTCGCTCATCAACGATCCCGAAGTGCGATGGGGCGTCTCGGTGGGCGGATTCGTCGCCGCGATGAGCTTCACGCCGATCATCCGGCTGGGCATCTACATTCAGGGATACCTCACGCCGCTAGGCCCCTGGGCTCGAATTCGCACGAACCGCTGGATTGTCCCGGGCTACGACCGCGTGTTCGTCGCCCCGATCTGCTCGCCGCTCGTCGGCCTGGCCGTCCTGGTCCTGCTGAGCGCATGCGGCGTTCCCGGCCCCGCCCGCTGCACCGTCGCGGCCGGCATGAGCATCCTGGCCGCGCTGATCACCCCGCCCCGGCTGAGGGAATGGAGACTCACGGTGCGCGCATCGGATCGCATTTGCACCGGATTCGCTTCTAATCAAGAAACAAAAAATGATCCAATGTCGATAGCCGTGGCAAGCGACTCCTTCGCGTGATGCCGCTCCGGGCGAGGGACTGACTTCGGTGCATCCCGGCTATGACCTGGCGAGTTGGCCGGCGCTTTGCTAACCTTGATCGGTGGCCGCAGCCCCGTGGCGACCGCTCCCGCGAGGCTCGTCCCGGCCGAGATCGCGTTGCATGCGATCCGGTCTCGACGCCCTTTCGACCGAGGTGCCCCGCCCGATCCGGCCGGGCGCCGGGCGGTCGAATCCGAGAATACCCGATCGTGAATGGAAGGGACCCCGAGCATGTCGCAACCCGAGCGGGCCGGGCTCCGGCCGATCGCCGACGTCGCCGCCGAGCTGGGGATCGCCCCCGAGCACCTCGAGCCTTACGGCCGCGACAAGGCCAAGGTGCGCCTCGAGGCCGCATCGATGCCGAGTCGTCCGCGGCCCCGCGGCAAGCTGATCCTGGTCTCGGCGATCACGCCGACGCCCGCCGGCGAGGGGAAGACGACGACCTCGATCGGCCTGGCCCAGGGGCTGCGCAAGATCGGCAAGAACGCCGTCCTGGCGCTGCGGCAGCCCTCGATGGGGCCGGTCTTCGGCCGCAAGGGGGGCGCGACCGGCGGCGGCGCCAGCCGGCTCGAGCCCTCGAACACGATCAACCTCCAGTTCACCGGCGACTTCCACGCGATCACCGCCGCGCACAACCTGCTCGCCGCCGCGATCGACAACCGGCTCCACTTCGGCGACACTCGGCGCTCGACCCCGACCAGGTCCTCTGGAAGCGCGCGCTCGACATGAACGACCGCGCCCTGCGCAGGATCGTCGATCGGCCTGGGCGGCACGAGCCAGGGCGTGCCGCGCGAGACGGGGTTCGACATCACCGCCGCCAGCGAGGTGATGGCGATCCTCTGCCTGGCCGACTCGCCGGGCGACCTCCGGGCGCGGCTCGACCGCATCCTGGTCGGCTACACCGACCAGGGCGAGCCCGTCCTGGCCGGCGAGATCGGCGTGACGGGGTCGATGGCGGCGATCCTCAACGAGGCGATCCTGCCCAACCTCGTGCAGTCGACGCGAGGGGACTCCCGCGTTCGTCCACGGCGGCCCGTTCGCCAACATCGCGCACGGCTGCAACTCGGTCCTGGCGACGCGGATGGCGCTGGCGATCGGCCGACTACGCCGTGACCGAGGCCGGGTTCGCCTTCGACCTCGGCGGCGAGAAGTTCTTCGACATCAAGTGCCGCGTCGGCCGGGCTGAACCCCTCGGCGATCGTGATCGTCGCGACCGTCCGGGCCCTCAAGATGCACGGCGGCGTCGCGCTCGGCGACCTGAAGAAGCCCAACCCGGCGGCCGTCGAGAAGGGCCTGGCGAACCTGGCCGCCGCACCTCGACAGCGCCGCGCATTTCGGCAAGCCGACGCGTCGTCGCGATCAACCAGTTCGCCGCCGACACCGGCGAGGAACTCGCGGTCGTCCACCGCTACTGCAACGGCCGGGGCGTCCCGATCTGCCACAGCCGACGTCTTCGGCGCCGGGCGGCGCAGGGCGCCGTCGAGCTGGCCGAGGCCGGTCGTCGCGGCCGCCGCTGCGCCGGAGACGCCGCTCCGCACGCTCTATCCGCTCGACTGGACCCCCGAGCGGAAGATCGAGCAGATCGCCCGGATCGATGTACGGCGCCGACGGCGTGTCGATCCTGCCCGCCGCGGCGGCGAAGCTCCGCAAGGCCCGCCGGCTCGGCTACGGCGAGCTGCCGATCTGCATGGCCAAGACCCAGGACTCGCTCTCCGACAACCCCAAGCTCCGCGGCCGTCCCACGCGGCTTCACCCTGACGGTCCGCGACGTCGAGATCGCCGCGGGCGCCGGATTCCTCGTCGCACTCACCGGCGACATCGTCCGAATGCCCGGCCTTCCCGAGCGACCCGCCGCCGAGCGGATCGACGTTGACGCCGCGGGGAATATCGTGGGATTGGCCTGAAACCCGAACGAGCTCATGCCCACATCACGGCCTGTCGGTCCTCGCGTTCGACCGTCCGGTCGATCCGGCCCAGGGTGACGTCGGTCGCGCCCTGCTCGAGCTGGAGGATATTCCCCTCGCGATCGAGCACGACCATCGTCGGATAGAACTGCACTCGAAGGGCACGCTGGACCGGGCAGGACCCTTGCATGCCGGTGACGAGCACCGGGTAATTGATCCCGAGCTTCTGGGCGGCCGCCTCGGCCGCTTTCCTCCGCCCCGCGAAATCCTCGGGCTTCTCGCAGGCGATGCCGATCACCTGGACCTTGCGGCCGCCGAACTCCTCCTGGAGGTTCCGGTGGTGCTCGATCGACTTGACGCATTCGCGGCACCAGCTCCCCCAGAAGTCCAGGATGATCACGTCGGCGTCGAAGTCCTTGAGCGAGACCATGCGGCCATCGAGACCCGGAAGCTTGAGGTCCAAGATCTTCTGCTGCCCGGGGTCCATGCGGCACACCCCCTCCACCGAGCCGGACCCTCCGGCCGTCGCGTGGCGGACCATCCCCTTGGGCGGCGAGGTCGCCGGCCCGTTCCGGCTCGCCAAGCGGTTGGGGGATGTTCGGCGGATCGGGCCCTTAGCCTCGGGCTTCGGCTCGCCGTCCTGGGGAATGACCGCGCGGACAACACCCTTGTCCTCGTCGGTGTCCTCTTGCTCGAGCGAGCTGCGCCGCAGCGCCTCGTTGACGGGTACGTCGTCGGGGCTGATGGCCAGCTCTGCGCCAGGTCGGACGCCGCTTCCGACCGGGCGAGGGTGAGCTGCTGCTGTCCTCGGCCGGCATGTCGGGATTCGTCGCGTCGGCAGAAACCTGGCGATCGCTCGACCTCGCCGCAGGTGACGCGGGCGGACGCGAGCCCGCTCGGCGAGAAGGTCTGGGGCGCGGACGAACTGGTCTCCCCCTCGTCGGCCGACTCGTCTCCGCCCTGCGAGTACGATGCCGGTGCGACCCCGGACGAAGCGTCAAGGACTTCCTCGGGGAACCGTCGGGGCGGCGTGGCAAACGATCGCTGGGCCCGACCCGACGGCCGCGATGCCGTCAACGTCCGGGACTCGAGTGCGGGCGGAAGCGGATTTTCCCCGTCGTCCGCGTTCGTGCCCTGTGTCTCCTCGGGCCTTGGCGGACCCTCTTGCGAATCGCCGGCGTCCCCGGCCGTGACCGAGCCGTTGGATGTCGAACGTTGACGGCCGTATCCGGAACGTGCCTGTTCGCCCGAGTTGCCGCTTGACGAACGGGCTGCGAGCAAACGCGACGGCCACGGAGCCGGTTTCGTGGCTTCATGAGCGGCCGACTCGGCATCCGGTCCGCCCTCGGAGGCCGATGAGGCGTGAGGCCGGACCGAGCCCGGGAATCCGTCATTGTCGTCTTCGGGGAACAGCGCCGACCGCATCTTGGCCGCCAGGACGTGGCCGCTTCGGGGCTCGGCCTCGGCCTCATGGTCTCGTTCCGCCAGCGTGATCCGGACATCGGTCCCCGGTGCCCTGGACTGCATCCGGCCCGTGAGCATGCCGTCCTCGCCCTGCGACTCGGCGATCAGCGTGTAATTCACACCCGGACGCAGCCGGTTCAACGTGAAGGCGCCCGAGCGGTCGGTTGTCGCGAAGTTGACCCGGCCACCCGACGACCCGCCCACTCCCAGCCGGACGACTGCATTCGGGACCGGCCGACCGTCCGCGTCCAGGACCCGACCCGTGATCCGTGAGCCCGTCGGGGGCCGCGGCGCAATCTCGTCCGAATCCTCGCGCCTGGGTCGTCCCGGTACCCGGCTCGCCCGAGACCGTTGACACAGGCTTGCCGTTGATCGAGGCGACCGTCTTGATTTCCGCCGCCCCCCTTGGATGCAACCACCCCGTCTGGCTGCAGCCCGCAACGCCGCCGCAGCCCACTCCCAGGAAGAGGCTGGCCCACCATCTCGGGATGCGCATGTCGGGTATCCTCCTCCTGATCAGGACGTCGCCGCCACTTCTCACCGCCGCCTGCAATCGGGGATCGATCTTCCGGATCGTCCCCATTGCGAACTCACGGTGCCCCATCGAATGCCGGTCGGCTCCGGCACGCCCACGATCCGGCAGCGAACGCCGTGTCCCTCTGATCGACCGCTTACGACTCCCCTCTTTAACGCAGTTGGAAAAACCGTCAGAATCCGCATTCGCCTCGGTGTGCTAGCTAGCGATCATGCGTCTTGCCGGAGGGCAACGAGTGGAGTCGCCGAACTCGATCCGCCACGGGCGGATTGTCTAACCCCCCACTGAAGAACAGGATCCCCAATGCTGGCAGCCTGGCACCCGAGGCAAGTGGGCTTGACTTCGCGGCGCGAAGGGCCAAATCTGAATGGGATTTTGGGGACCCCCGATCTCTCGGGGCCCGCGAATCCCGGGCGGGTGGCCTCCCGGCCGGTGGGCGTCTGTTGAGGAAGATTGATGCGCATCTTCGTGACCGGGTCGATCGCCTACGATTATATCATGGTCTTCCCCGGACGGTTCCGGGATCACATCCTGCCGGACAAGATGCACGTGCTGAGCGTGTCATTCCTGGTCGATTCGCTCACGCGGTTGCGAGGCGGGACGGGGGCCAACATCTCGTATAACCTGGGGCTCCTGGGCGAGCATCCGGTCCTGGTCGGCAGCGTCGGAGAGGACTTCGCCGAGTATCGCACTTGGCTGGAGGGCCGCGGTGTTGACTGTTCGGCCGTCAAGGTTGTCGCGGGCGACCACACGGCGTCTTGCTTCATCAATACCGACCTGCAGGACAACCAGATCACGGCCTTCTACCCCGGCGCCATGACCCAGGCGGCAACGATCTCGATTCTCGCCTCGGGAGCCACACCCGGCGACCTGGTGCTCATCGCGCCCAACGATCCGTCTGCCATGAACCAGTACGCGGCCGAATGCCATCAGGCGGGGGTCCCCTACCTTTACGATCCTTCGATGCAGCTCCCCCGGCTTGAGCGGGCCGACCTGGAGAGAGGCTGTCGGGCGCGAAGATCCTGGCCGGCAATGACTACGAGTTCGGCATGATGGCCGACAAGCTCGGGGTCTCGGAAACCGAGCTGCGTCGGATGGTCCCGATCACGGTCATGACCCGCGGCGAGGCCGGGGCCCTGATTACCGTGCAGGACCAGGAATTCGAGATCCCGCCCGCCAGGCCGAAAGCGGTCGTTGACCCGACCGGCGCAGGCGACGCCTTCCGCGCCGGCTTCGTGCTCGGCATGCGTCGCGGCTGGCCCTGGCCGGTGGTCGGCCGCGCGGCCGCGCTCACGGCAGTCTACGCCATCGAGCACCGCGGTCCACAGCAACATTCCTACTCGATCGCCGAGTTCCGCGACCGGTTCCGCGAGAACTTCGGCACGTCCCCCGAGATCGACGCGATGTAAGTCGTGAGTGGCCCAGAGCCTTTGCTTCGTTGCGTGGTTCCTGGTCCCGGCCGCCTGTTCCCTCGCCATATCTCGCGCCTCGAAGGCCGCCATGTCCCGAAGACGATGGATCATCGCCCTGGGGATTGTCGTCGGACTGCTGGTGGCGGCCGAGGTCGCCGTCCGCCGCTGGGAGTGCCCGAGGGCGTGCCTTCAGATCATCAACGAGGCCGACGAGACCATCGAGGATCTGGTCGTCATCTACGAAGGGCATCGGATCGCCGTCGGCAACCTGCCGTCCAGCCAGCGCACCAATCTCTGGCTCTCGGCAGGCCGGCCCGGACCCTTGCAACTGGAATATCGGCAGAAGAAGAACGCACTCCAGGGCTTCCAGATCCCCGACTACGACCCCGCCCAGTGCATCAAGGACGCGTTCAAACAGGTCCTGGTCATCCAGACCAACCAGGTGCAGCGCTCCATGGAGGACGATGAGACCCGAATCGAGCGGGAATCTCTCGGGTCGCGGTTCCTCCACTGGCTCCAGTCCGACCTGGATTCGCGGAAATAGTCCGAAGAACCCGAGCCGCCGGACGCCACCCGACGGAACACGCCCATGCGCGAATTGACCCGGACGTTCATCGCGATCCCAATCCCCGAACCCATCGGACGGCAGCTTGCCCGCTGGCAGAAGACCCTGACGCCCGCGGTCCCAGGTTGCCGCTGGATCGAGGGCGAATGCCCCTTCCACATGACGCTCGCCTTCCTGGGCGACGTCGCCAACCGCGACCTCAACGAGGTCTGCCTCGCGATAGCCGCCTCGGTCGAGCCGGGCTCCCGATTCGAGCTGAAGGTCGAGGGTCTCGGCGCCTTCCCGAACCCGGGCCGGCCTCGTGTCCTCTGGGCGGGGATCACCGCCGACGATCTTGCTCCACTCGAGCAGCTTCGGGTATCGGTCGTCGAGGCGGCAACCCGTTGCGGCTATCGCCCAGACGACCCCCGCTTCCATCCCCATGTCACCCTGGGAAGGCTCAAATCGGATCGTCGAAACCCCTGCGACCTGACCAGTCTCGTCCACCGCGAGGAGGGTCACACCATCGGCTCGTTCACCGTCGCCGAGGTCGTGACCTATGCCTCGAGCCTCGACCCGTCCGGGGCGACCTACACCCCCCTGAACTACGCCCGGCTCAAGGGCAAAAAGACCGAAGCGTCTCATTGACTTGCGGCGATGCTTGGCGGTACGGTGCACACGGCGAACCGCCAGGCCCGGGACCCCGGCGGCGCGGTGCGCCAGGCCAGTCGGACACCATGTATTCGATCGCGACCTCGCATTGACTCGTCCGGTCGCACCATGATAACATAGTGTTCTAACGTACATAATCCAGACCTCGTGCGGAGGAGTGATCGCCGTGGCCAAGCGACAGGCAGCAACCGAGGTGAAGCCGGCGGTGTCGGCGGAGCAGAAGGCGCTGAACAACACGATCGCGCAGATCGAGAAGTCGTTCGGCGCCGGGGCGATCATGAAGCTGGGCGAGGGGTCGCACATGGAGGTCGAGGGGATCTCGACCGGTGCCCTGTCGCTGGACCTGGCGCTCGGGGGCAAGGGGCTGCCCCGGGGGCGGATCATCGAGATGTTCGGGCCGGAGTCGAGCGGCAAGACGACGATCGCGCTGCACGCCGTGGCGCAGGCCCAGCGGAATGGCGGAGTGGCCGCGTTCATCGACGCCGAGCACGCGCTGGACCCGGCCTGGTGCAAGCGGCTGGGCGTCGACATCGAAGCGCTCCTGGTCAGCCAGCCGGGAAGCGCCGAGGAGGCCCTGCAGATCGCCGAGATGCTGGTGCTGTCCAACGCGGTGGACATCGTGGTGATCGACTCGGTAGCGGCCCTGGTCCCCAGGGCCGAGATCGAGGGCGAGATCGGCGATAGCTTCGTCGGCGTGCAGGCCCGGCTGATGAGCCAGGCCCTCCGCAAGCTCACCGGCGGCGTGTCGCGCTCCAAGTGCGTCCTGATCTTCATCAACCAGATCCGCGAGAAGATCGGCGTCATGTTCGGCAGCCCCGAGACGACCCCCGGCGGCCTGCGCGCTGAAGTTCTACAGCTCGGCCCGCATCGATGTCCGTCGTATCGGGCCCGTCAAAGATGGTGAAGAAGTCGTCGGCTCGCGGGTCAAGGCCAAGGTCGTCAAGAACAAGGTGGCCCCGCCGTTTCGCGTCTGCGAGTTCGACATGATGTACACTCACGGCATCTCCCGCGAGGCCGACCTCCTCGACCTGGCGCTCCTGGACAAGCTGATCGAGAAGTCGGGCTCGTGGTTCAATTACGGCGATCAGCGGCTCGGCCAGGGCCGCGAGAACGTCAAGCAGTACCTCCGCGACAACCCCGCGATCGCCGACGAGGTTGCCGCCAAGGTCATCGCCAATCGCAACGCCTCGGGCACGGCCGTTAGCGCCAACGGTACAGGCGACGGCGACGACGAGGAGGAGGAATGAGACCGCGACGGCTCGCCGTGCCTCGACCGAATCGGGGCATGCACCAGCTTCGGGGCGATCGGGCAATGCCACGATGCGGCTCGCACTCGCGTCCACGATCGGCCCACCGGTCGGTATAATGAGACCTCGCGACGAGCGATATCGGATCGGCGTTCGGCTGGGCAGGACTCGGGAGTCCTGCCCAGCCGGAGCGGTCCCGACGGTTACTCCCGGCTGTCCCTCCCGGTTTGCTACCCACCCATGACGCTCCCTGACTTCCTGGGCGACCGTGCGTCGGCCGTCCAGCTCGACGCGGCGGAAATCCAACGCTATGCTCGGCACCTCATCATGCCCGAGGTGGCGATGGCCGGACAGAAGCGGCTCAAGGCCGCCAGAGTCCTGTGCATAGGCACCGGCGGCCTGGGCTCACCGCTTTCGCTCTACCTGGCCGCGGCGGGCGTCGGCACGATCGGACTGGTCGATTTCGACGTCGTCGACGTCTCCAATCTCCAGCGCCAGATCATCCACTTCACCGACGACGTGGGCCGGCCCAAGATCGACAGCGCCGAGCAGAAGCTCAAGGCGATCAATCCCGGTCTGAACGTCCATCGCCATGAATACTCGGTGGATAGCTCGAACGCGCTGGAGCTGTTTGCGGGCTATGATGTGATTGTCAACGGGACCGACAATTTCCCCACGCGATACCTGGTCAACGACGCCTGCGTGCTCCTGGGCAAGCCGAACGTCTACGGATCGATCTTCCGGTTCGACGGCCAGGCGACGGTCTTCTACCCGCCGCATGGGCCGTGCTACCGCTGCCTCTACCCCGAGCCGCCGCCGCCGGACCTCGTGCCCAACTGCGCCGAGGGAGGTGTTCTCGGCATCCTGCCGGGCCTGATCGGCGTCGTCCAGGCCACCGAGACGGTCAAGCTCATCCTCGGCACGGGTACCCCCCTGCTCGGCCGTCTCTTGCTCTACGATGCGCTGGACATGACGTTCCGCGAGATGAAGGTCCGCAAGAACCCGCGTTGCCCGATCTGCGGCCCCGAGCCGACGATCCGCGAGCTGATCGACTACCAGGAATTCTGCGGGGTCCGCGGCGCCGAGCCTGCCCCGGCATCAAGCGTCGCCTCGACCGACGGCGAGATCACTCCGGCCGAGCTCAAGTCGCTGATGGACCGCGGCCCTCGCCCATTTATCCTCGACGTGCGTAACCCGGAAGAGATCGCGATCTGCCGGATTGCCGGCTCGACCGTCATCCCGTTGCCGGAGCTCCCGAATCGCCTGGGCGAGCTGGATGCCTCGACGCCGATGGTCGTCCACTGCAAGAGCGGGGTCCGCAGCGCCAAGGCCATCGCGGTGCTCCAGTCCGCCGGATTCAAGGACCTCCGGAACTTGAAGGGAGGCATCCTGGCGTGGATCCAGGATGTCGACCGCAGCCTGCCGGTGTATTAGAGCGCCTTGCGGTCGCGTTGCTCATACGAGCCCGACGCGCCAGCGAGTGGATGTCGGGCTCGGCTGGGGAATCCACTCGCTGGCGCGTCGGGCTCGTAGCGGCGGGATCGTCCCATGTGCGCAATCCAACCGTTCGGCGCTCTAGCGAGGAACGCGAAAGTGCACCGGTGCGCCCGAGAAGGAGGGTCCTGGGCGCCACGCCGCGACGCGGAAGCTCCGGTTGGAAAGGCGATCACGTCATGCCGCGGAGTGCGGGCGCGGCCACTGCTGGCGCCGAGTGCGGTCCGCGTGCTTGCGAATCATGGCGACGGTCGGCCAGGGTGCGGAATCCGGGGGGCGACCAGCAGGCTTCGATGCGACGGAGATCCGCGGCCAGCCGGTCGGCCGAATCGGGGCGGCGGGCGGGGTCCCGATCCATCGCCTCGACGATCACCGCCTCGACGTCGCGGGGGAGGTCGGGTCGCAGCTCACACGGTCGTCGCGGTCGCGACGTGGCGAGGAATGCCGGGAGCGATGCCAGTGTGACGTGCTCGGGGACCTGGAAAGGGCGGCACAGCGTGAGGGCCTCGAAGAGCGTCACGCCGAGCGAATAGATGTCGCACCGGACCTCGTCGGCCGTGGTGCGGAGCAGCCGTTCCGGGGCCATGTACATCGGCGTGCCGGCTCCGTCGCGCATCTGGTGGGGCGTGGCGATCTCCAGGTCGCGGCCGAGGCCGAAGTCGCACAGATACACGCCCTCCGGCCGGCCGTTGTCCAGCAGGATATTCGCCGGCTTGACGTCGCGATGGGCGATCCGCTGGGCGTGCACCCGGGCCAATGCCTCGGCGGCCCCGGCGAGGACCCCGGTCATCGCGCGAAGATAACCGGGCTCATCGAGGGCGATCAGCCGGTGCGACCCCTCGGAGGCCCGCCCGGCGAGGTGTGCCGCGCGGGCCCGGATCACGTCGCGAAGCGAGGTCCCTTCCACGTAGCACATCGCCATGAAGTGATAGCCGGATTCGACGCCGCATTCGTAGACCTGTAGCAGGGACGGGCCCTCGAGCCGGCCGCCGCGCTCGGCCTCTCGGCGGAACTGCGCCATCCGAGCCGGGTCACGCGCCAGCGACGGCCGGAGCACCTTGAGGGCGACGAGCCCGGATTCGGGCGCACCCCGCATGGCCTTCCACACGTCGCCCTGGCCACCGTGGCCCAGCCGCTCCAGCAGCCGATAGCCGCCCAGGCGGTCGCCGGGCGCCAGGGGCGTGCGGCCGTCGCGGCCCGGCGACCGACCGCGCGACCATTCGGATGAGGGCCCCACGAGCCCCGGGGAATCGAGGGGCCGGACCATCGTCGTGGGCTCGACGATCCATCCGCTCGGCGCCGTATTGCACCAACCGGCCGGCGACCGAGTGGCGGCTGGCCGCTCCTGTGTGTTCTTCACGAGGAACATGGGTATTGTCCGCCCGAGGTGTCCTGGTGTCGCCTCTCGCCCCGCCGCCGATCCGCGGCGAACGAGGTGCCTCAATCGAAGCCTAGGCCCCGAACGCGGCGCCTGCGACACCCGATCGGATGTTGACCGGAATCCACGCACCGCTCGCGAGGCATCCGCGAACGTCATGACGGCCGTCGTCGCCGACGACGGTACCCGCGAGGGCGATCCCAGGCCGCGGCCGCCGGTTGTCCGCGACCTGGTTTCGAACCTCCCGCGATCCTTGACACCCGATATCACGGGACCCATGATGTCTGGTGCCCCGCCGGGGTCGTGCGGGGAATCCCCGATTTTCCGGCAGCCCGGTTGCTTCGCACCGCGTCACGCCGATCCGCAACGCGCCGCCTGCCCTGCCCAGGCGGTCCGGATCCACCACCAACATCCCCGGAGGACCCGGCCCACGCGGCCGGCCTGCGATGAGCGAACCGGACCGTTCCAGGGAAGCCGACCTCGATCATCATGCCGAGGCCGGGCATGACCTGTATGCCCTGCCGAAGGACGCGATTCGCGAGCCGCCGCGAACGTTCGCCCGCGCTCTGACCCAGATCGGCCCGGGGCTGATCCTGGCGGCGTCGATCGTGGGCACCGGCGAGCTGATCAACACCACGAGCCTGGGCGCCCAGGCCGGCTTCGGCCTGCTCTGGTTGATCCTGCTGTCGTGCGTCATCAAGGTCTTCGTGCAGGTTGAGCTGGGCCGGTACGCGATCACCCACGGGCGAACGACGCTCGAGGCATTCGACTCGCTGCCCGGTCCACGCCTGGGAGCCTCGTGGATCTGCTGGCTCTGGCTCATCATGATGCTGACGACTCAGGCCCAGATCGCTGCCATGGAGGGGACCGTGGGCCAGGCGGCCCACATGGCCTTCCCCTCGGTCTCGCACGCGATGGCCGAATCGGCCGGCCGGATCGTACCGGCCTGGGGGACCTATCTCGCCGGCCATCAAGAGCATATCTGGGCAGGTCTCACCACCGTCGCCGCGATCCTGCTCTTGCTCTCCGGCGGCTATCACCGGCTCGAGCGGGTGACGACCCTGCTCGTCGCGGCCGTCACACTGTTCACGGTCGGCAGCGTGCTGGTGCTCCAGTTCACCGACTTTCGCATCACCGGTGCCGACCTCTTGAAAGGCTTCGACCCGGTGATTCCGGCCGCGGCGCTCGACCCTGGCGTTCTCGGCGTTCGGGATCACGGGCGTCGGCGCCAGCGAGCTGGTGGCCTACCCCTACTGGTGTATCGAGAAGGGCTATGCTCGGTACGCCGGGGCCCGCAGCGACGACTCGGGCTGGGCGCACCGGGCGCGGGCTGGATCCGCGTGATGCAAATCGACGCATGGTTCAGCATGATGGTATTCACGGTGGCGACGGTGGCTTTCTACTTCCTCGGCGCGGCGGTCCTGCACCCCAGCGGGCTTCGCCCCGAGGGATCGCAGATGATCCCGACGCTCTCGCAGATGTACCTCCAGCCGCTGATGGGCACGCCGCTCGCCTGGCTGAGTCCCTTCACGCGGGTCGGTTTCCTGCTGGGGGCCTGGGCCGTACTGTTCAAGACGCTGTACGTCGCCACGGCGGCCAACAGCCGGCTGACGGTCGACTTCCTCCACCGTGCCGGGATCTGGCAGCCAGCCTCACCCGCGGCACGCGACCGGATGGTCAAGGTATTCTGCGTCATCTACCCGGCGGCATCGCTCGGTCTGTATTATGCCTACCGCGAGCCGAAGGCACTCATCACGGCCGGCGGCATCGCACAGGCGATGATGCTCCCGTTCATTGCTGGGGCAACGATCTACCTTCGCCGCCGCGATGCCGACCCTCGCGTGCAGCCATCTCGGCTGAGCGACATCCTCACCTGGTTGGCCTTCCTGGCGATTTCGGGCGTCGCCGTTTACAGCACGTTCAACCAGGTACGCGACCTGATCGTCCGCGCGATGAAACAGCCGTGATCGATCGCACGAACCCGAAAGGGAGGGCGCCGATGCGTCCTCCCCTCGGCTGGGCCGTCGTCGCGACCGTTTGGCCCGCTCAGCCCATCTGCGTGTCGAATCCATGCTGCTTGCGGTGCACCGGGCCGTCGAACATCTTCGACGACTTGAACAGCTCGAACCGCCCGTCGCCCGCCAGGGTCAGCGTCTTGCCCTCGATGGCGGCCCTTTCCTCGACGGTCATCGGCCGGAATTCGCGGACGATCTTGAGGTTCTGGTCGAGGACCTTCTCCGAGTCGATCCCCGAGACCAGGGTCGAGATCGGCAGCGAGAGGACGTAGCGCAATGCGTCCTCGACGGGGATACCCGCCTTCTCGACGATCACGCCGGTGCCGCCCAGGCTCTTCATCGCCAGCACGCCGATATTCCTCTGCAGCAGCACCGGCAAGACCTGCTTCTGGAAGCTGCGATAGTGCACGTCCAGGACGTTCAGCGGCATCTGCACGCTGGCCCACTCGAAAGGCATGCTGAGCATCTTCAGGTGGATGATCGGGTCCTTGTGGCCGGTGAATCCGAGGTATCGGACCTTCCCCTGCTTGCACGGCCTTGAGTCGCGGCCTGGAAGGCGCCGTCGGCCGCGAAGATCCAGTCGGGATCGTTGTCGTAGACGATCTCGTGGAACTGCCAGAGGTCGATCCGATCGGTCTTGAGGCGGCGGAGGCTGTCCTCGAGGTTGGACTGCGCGTCCCTGGCCGTCCGGCCGCAGACCTTGGTCATCAGGAAGACCTTGTCGCGGCGGCCGCCCTCGGCGAGGGCCTTGCCCATCCGCTCCTCGGCCTCGCCGTCGTGATAGTCCCAGGCGTTATCCATGAAGGTGATCCCTTCATCGACGGCCCGCTGGATCAGCCGCAGGCTCTGGGCCTCGGAGAGCTTCTTGCGGGTTGGTGCTGGCGTGCCCCCCCAGGGCCATGGCGCTGATGGCCTCGCCGGTCTTGCCCAGCGGCCGCAGCGGGATGCCCCCGGCGTTGGCCTGCTGTGCGGGCTGTTGCGCCTCGGCCGGACCGGCGATGGACGCGGCGGCGACGCCGGCCGCGGTGGCCTGGAGGAAGCCGCGACGATTGGGACTCGGGCTGGTCATGGCTCGTCTTTCCTCTCCTCGGGGACCCATTTGCTGGTCGGATGAGACCCGGCGATGGGGGCTGGTTCCTGAGCGATTTCCGGGGGATCGCCACGCGGTCCCGGCCGGCAGACCCCGGGACAAGCCCCGGCGAAGATGGTACGCTAGGACCCTGGGGTCGTCCACCGCACCGCCGGACCACGCAACGCGACAGGCCTCGACTTCCCTGCATACCTCGCGCCACCTCGGATGCCGGCTTCCGGGATCCGCCACCTGGGGTCACCCGCACGATGAGCACCCTGAAAGTGACGCTCGACTATGGCCGGACCGGGCTGACGGTGGACCTGCCCGCCGAGCGAGTCGTCGGTTCGCTGGCCATCCGCGACGTCCTGCCGCTCGCCGAGCCCGAGCCGCCGTCGCCGAAGCCCTCGAACGGCCCATCGGCTCCCCCGCCCTGCGCGAGATCGCTCACGGGCGCCAGGATGCGTGTATCCTCGTCTGTGACATCACGCGTCCCGTGCCGAACCGCACGATCCTGACCCCGATGCTCCGGGTCCTGCACGAGGCGGGCATCCCCCGCGAGCGGACGCTCATCCTGGTCGCCACGGGCCTGCACCGGCCCAGCACGCCCGCCGAGAAGGAGGAGATGCTCGGCGCCGAGATCGCCTCGAGTTATCGGGTCGAGGACCACTTCGGCACGCGGCTCGACGAGCATACGCTGGTCGGCACGACCGACGCGCGGCATCCCCGGCTGGATCGACACCCGCTACGTCCGCGCCGGGCTGAAGATCGCCACCGGGCTGATCGAGCCCCACCTCATGGCGGGATACTCGGGCGGACGCAAGCTGATCTGCCCGGGAGTCGCCGCGCTCGAGACCGTCCGCCGCTGGCACGGCCCCGAATTGCTGGAGCACCCGAACGCCGATTGCGGCATCCTCGACGGCAACCCCGTCCACGAAGAGAACACCAGGATCGCCCGCATGGCCGGCTGCGACTTCATCGTGAACGTCACGCTCGACAGCAGCCGGCGGGTGACGTCGGTGGTCGCCGGCGACATGGAGGCAGCCTTCCTCGAGGGCGTCCGCTTCATGCGGGGGGTCTGCCGTGCCACGGTGCCAGCACCCGTTGACGTCGTCGTGACCAGCTCGGCCGGATATCCCCTCGACACGACGTTCTACCAGGCCGTCAAGGGTCTTACCGGCTGCCTGCCCATCGTCAAGCAGGGCGGGACGATCATCCTGGCCGCCAGCCTCACCGAGGGCCTGGGCAGCCCCGAGTTCCAGTCGGCCCTCTTCGACCACGACTCGCTCGACGCCTTCATGGCCCGCATCCTGGGGAAGGATTACTTCGTCATGGACCAGTGGCAGGTCGAGGAGCTCGCCAAGGTTCGTCGCAAGGCGCGAGTCCGGATCGTCTCCGACGGCCTGCCGGCCGACGTGCTGGCCTCGTGCCACGTCGAACCGGCGCCGAGCGTCGAATCGGCCCTGGCCGATGCCCTCGCCGAGTACGGCCCCGACGCGACGGTGGCCGTGATTCCCAAGGGGCCCTACGTCCTGCCCGCCGTGGGCGCCTGACGAGAGACGGCCGCCGACCGAGCCGACGGCGCCACGGCCTCGGCCGTCCGCACGTGCTCCGGACGGAAGCCGATGCCGATGATTCGCGCCGGCAATCGGCGAAAAAACGGGAATCGCTCGAGCAGCCGGAGCGGCCAGGGAGTGCGGATTCTCCCGGAACTCCCCAGCACTCGCCCGATCACGCGATCCTGGATAAGGACCTGGAGGCCCTGGGTCATTCGCGTCGGCAACTCGCGACGGGACTGCACCCTTCTCAGGTCGTCCGTCGTCAATCTCTTCTCTCGCAGCGGCCCGGCGAGGATGTTGGAAGCCGCCACGGCGTCCTGGATCGCCAGGTTGATCCCGACCCCGCCGACCGGTGACATGGCATGCGCGGCGTCGCCGATGCAAAGGAGGCCCGGCATCCACCATTCGTTCAGGCGGTCGATGACGACAGTCAACAGCTTGACGTCCTCCCAGTCCTTCAGCTCGGCGACCCGATCGCGCAAGAACGGCGCGATCGTCGCGACATCCTCGCGAAACGCCCCGATGCCCCGCTTGCGGATCGCGTCGATGCCTCCCTTGGGGATGATGTAGCCGCATTGCCAGTAATCGCCCCGGTAGATCATCACAAGGATCCGCCCCTGGTCGAACCGACCGAGCGGCTGCTCGGGGTCGCTCGGGGACCGCGAGATCCGCATCCAGAGCACGTCGATCGGAGCCCCAACATCCTCGACGGACAGGCCGGCCCGGTCGCGGACGGTCGAATGCCGGCCGTCCGTGCCGAACGTCAACTCGGCGTGGACCTCCAGGGGGCCGTCGGGCGTCCTTGCTCGCACCCCGACGACCCGGCCGTCCTGCCGGATCAAGTCGGTCACCTCGGCATTCATCAACAGGCGAAAGGTCGGATACCGCCGCGCATGCTCGGCGACGAAGTCGAGGAAATCCCACTGGGGCATGAACGCGATGAACTTGCAACGGGTCCCGAGGCGAGAGAAGTCGGCGACCGGGATTTCCCGATCGCCGACGACCCCGCTGATCTGCCGCGCTTCCTGGTGCGGCCGCTCGAGGAACTCGTCCAGCAACCCGAGCTCGTGCAGGATCTGCAAGGTCGAGGGATGGATCGTGTCGCCGCGGAAATCGCGGAGGAAGTCACCGTGCTTTTCCAGCACGACCACGTCCACGCCGGCCCGCGCCAGGAGCAGCCCGAGTATCATCCCTGCCGGGCCGCCGCCCGCGATGCAGCAAGTGGTCGTTTCCAAGAGTTCATGGCTCCGGTCGTGTGAAACGCGAAACGTCGCGAGGGACATTACAACAGTGCGCGAGGCGTCGGAGAACGGGCATCCGCCCGGTGGTATCGGCATTGCAACAGGAGGATGCGCGGGCAGCGTCGGCCGCCATCACCAGCAACTTGATTAAATCACCGGTCATGACTAGGATGTCATCCTCGAAAACATGCGCCCCACCGATCTTCTCCGTACGAGGACGACGTCAGACGCCGCGCCGGTCCATCCATGACGGCCGGCGGACCCTCGGGCCTCGCGGACGGCGGACCGTCCTTCTCGGCGTCACCTCTAGCTGCACCTCACTACCATGTATTTGATCACGATGCATGTGCCGATCTACGTATCCGGCGATCGGCACTTCGTCACGTCCGAATGGAAGCGCGTGCTCGTACTGCTCCGGGAATCCCTCAAGGATCATTTCCACGAGATGACCCTGCTGGCGCCGAGCCTGCCCGCGGATACCTCGACCGACCAGCTCCTCGAGCCGATCTCCGCGGAGCATGACGGCATTCGCCCCGTCCCCGCGTTCGACCTGGGCTGTCGCGCCCGCCAGTACTGGCTCAAGGAACGACGAGGCTGGATCGCCGAGGCGCGGTCGTGGATCGCCCGCAGCCGGGTCGTGCACGCCGGCCTCGACGACGTGTATCGCCCGATCATGTACGACGCCTTCAACGAAGCGGTGCGCCAGGGAAAGCCGACGGTCTTCGTCCAGGACACCGACATCGCCGGCCGAAGCCTGGACCTCGCGCGTGGCGCCCCGCTGAGCAAGAAGCCGCGCCACTATCTCTACGCACACGCCTTCCACCGAGGGGTAATCTCGGGGGTCCGCAGGGCCTCGCTGTCGATGCTCAAGGGCACCGACCTGATGCGGATCTACGGTCCGTACGCCCGCAATCCCAAGGAGATCCAGGATACCTCTTATCTCAGCCACGAGATCGTGCCGGCCGACGTGGTCCAGCGGCGGTTCGCTTCGCTGGAGTCGGGCCGGCCGCTGCGGCTGGTGTACTGCGGCCGGCTCGTCTCACGCAAAGGTGTGGACTACTCCCTCGAGATCATCGCCGGCGCCCGCCGCCAGGGGCTCGACGTCGCGTTCGACGTCATCGGCGGGGGCGAGGAGCTCAAGGCGTTGCAACAACTCGTCGAGCGACTCGGCCTGGGGGATCACGTCGCTTTCCTCGGCGCGGTTCCGTACGGCCCGGATCTCCTGCGCAGGCTGGCCACTTACGACGCGCGCTGCTCTTCACGCCACCGCTCGAGGACACGCCGCGGATGATCTTCGATGGATACGCCGCTGGCCTGCCGCTCGTCGCCTGGGACATCCCGTACAACAAGGAGCGCCGCGCAATCCGAAGGGGCAACCTGCCTGATGCCCCTCAAGGATGTTGCTGGCTCCGTAACCCAGTTGGTGGAGCTCGCCCGCGACAGGTCGCGGCTGTCGCAGCTCACCGAGGCCGCGCTCCGGGCGGCCCACTACCATGCCGCCGATAGTTGGTATCGCCGCCGCGCGGAGTGGACGATCGAGGCGATCGACCGCGACACGCGCGAGGGCCGGCCGACGTAAGGGGCTCCCCGCTCTCCCGACTTCCACCATGCCCAGCCCGAGCCGGCCGACGACCTCGGGGTTCTCATCTCCGGGCGCTAAGCACCTGCACTCGCCTGCTTGTAACTTCTCTCGAGTGAAAACCGACAATCAACCTGGGCCGCCTGCTTGAGAGCGCCTTGCGGTCGCGTTGCTCATACGAGCCCGACCGCGCCAGCGAGTGGATGTCCGGATCGGCTGGGGAATCCACTCGCTGGCGCGTCGGGCTCGTATCGGCGGGATCGTCGACGCCTCGCAATCCAACCGTTCGGCGCTGAGCTCGTCACCACCAGGTCGCCGGTGCCGGTACTGGCGGCGCGATTGGTGTCGCCCGCAAAGTTGGCGACGACCCCGCCGGTGTCGGTCCCGATGGCATCGCTCGTGGTGATCCCCGAAAGCGTCGCCACGCCGCTGCTATCGGTCACGGCCGAGCCCACTGAATTCCCATCGAGCGTGAAGCTCACCGTCGCACCCGAGATCGCCGCGTTGTTGATTGTCGAGGTCAAGGTCGCGGTCAGGCTCGCCGTCCCGCCGGACGCGGTGCCCGAGACGCTCGACAGGCTGGTCGCAGCCTGGGCCACCACCAGGTCGCCAGTCCCGGTGCTTGCGGCATTATCGGTGTCGCCCGCGAAGGTCGCCACGACTCCGCCCGTGTCGGTGCCGACGGCGGCCGAGGTCGCCACCCCTGTCAACGTGGCCACGCCGCTGCTGTTCGTGACGGCCGAGCCCACCGATGTCCCGTCCAGGTTAAAACCGATCGTCTCGTTCGCGATTCCCTGGCCGCTCGAGGTCCCGGTGAGCGTCGCGCTGAGGCTGGCCGTACCGCCGTAGGTATCCGTCCCCGAGACGCTCGCGAGCGTCGTCGCGGCCTGCGGGCCGCTGACGGTCAGGTCGCCCGTGGATGAGGTCGGCAGGTACGAGATGTTCCCCGCGACGCTGGCCACCACGCCGCCGGTGTCGGTGCCGACCGCCTCGCTCGTCGGCACACCGGCCAGGGTCGCGACCCCGTTGCTATCGGTGGTCGCGATCCCGGCGAACGCCCCGTCGAGCGTGAACGCGACGGTCGCGCCGAGATCCCCTGCCCGCTCGAAGCATCTGTGAGCGTGGCCGACAGCGTGGCCGTGCCGCCCGTTGTCGCCGTGCCCGAGACGCTGCCGAGCGCCGCGGCCGCCTGGGGCTCCGTCGTATTCGGTGTGAAAGCCCCACGGTCCATCGCCTGCGCGACCGCGCCGGCCGAGTCGAACACCCCGCCACCGCCGAGGATCGCCGAGTCGAATGCCGACTCCGCCGTGGTTAACGCCGACTCCGCCGCGGTTGACGTGTCCTGGGCGATCCCACTCTCATCGGCCTCGAGCGCCGTCACGGCCGCGTTGACCGAATTCGAGACGTTCGGATGCAGAACCTGGAGCCCCGCGTGCATGTCCGCCTGGTAAGCCTGGGTCAAGGCTAGCGCCGTGGCACTCGCCTGAGCCGGGCTCAGCGCCGTCGATGTCGACGTTGACGAACCCAGGCTCTGGCGCCAACGTGTTCAGGCTCGATTCCGAATGCCTGCGTGGTCTCCGTATAGCCGGTCAATGTCGTGTCGAGAGCGTTGATGGCGCCATCCGTCAGCGCGTTGATGGCCGCCTGGGCGTCGGCCCCCAGCGTGTCGCTCGAGATGAGCCCGACGCTGGATTCCTGGTCGAGCGCGATCACGTCCGCCACGATCCGCTCGCCTTGGAGCTTGAGGATCGCGTCAACGTTGGGAAACTCGGACGAGAGCTGCTGGTCGACGCCCTGCTCGTAACTCGCCTCGAGGCTCTGGACCTCCGTCACGAAGCCACTGCCGGCGACCGTGCCTGCGTCAAGGTCGGCCAGCGGGCCGCTGGTGAGCTGCGCCTGCAGCGCCTGCTCCATCCGGCTGATCGCGGCCGGCGCCGTATCCTTGCCGCTCTTCGCCTGCGTGACCAGGTTGGACAGAGACGGCCCGGTGAACGTCTCCGTCGCGGTCGACAGCAGGGAGCGCGTCTCGAGGCATTCCTGCGCCGAGGGAGAGCCCTCGCCGTGCGCGGTGGTTCCGTGAGCTCGCAGAATTCTTCATCTCTTGTCGTCAATCCTGTTGTATCGGAAAACCGGCCAACGCGCCATTGAATCCTTTGGCGCATCATGACGTCGGCCGGGTCATCGGCATGAGGCGGGAGCACTCAGACGCCCGCCGGCCCTTCCATTCGGGCCGCAGGCTACCCCGCCGGCTCATGGAGTAGAAGCGAGACAGCACCTGCCGTGTGCGGTGCGCCGCCTCGCGAACTCCGCCGGGTTCTCTTTGCTTTACATCGGGTAAGTGGAAGACCGCCAAGAAGCGAGGCGATCTGGGCAATCAGGGATGCAAGTCGTACTCGCGGATCTTGTCGAAGAGCTGGCGGCGGCTGATACCCAGTCGCTCGGCTGTCCTCGTTCGGTTCCCCTGGCAGGCGACGAGCGCGCGTTGGATCGCCCGACGCTCGACCTCGGCGAGCAGCGCGCGCAGCGGGATCGGCTCACCCGCATCGCCGGTCGCCGCGGGAATCGTCGCATCGGGCAGGTCCTCCACGTCGAGGTGCTCGGGCAGGATGGTCCGCCCCCGCGCGCGAATCACGGCGCGAGCCAGGGTGTTCTCGAGCTGGCGGACGTTCCCCGGCCAGTTCCGTTCCCGGATCGCGTTCAGCGCCCGGGAGAGATCGACAGCTCGCCCCAGCCGTGCTTACGTTCGAGCCTCCTGAGGATGTGCTCGGCCAGGGGCGCAATATCCTCGGGCCGGTCACGCAATGGTGGGATGACGATCCGCGCGACGTTGAGGCGATAGTACAGGTCCTCGCGGAATCGGCCCGCGGCGACCTCGCGGGCCAGGTCGAGATGCGTCGCCGAGATGACGCGGGCGTTGGTGCGGAGGATCTCGGTTCCACCGACCCGCTCGAACTCCTTCTGCTGAAGCACGCGCAGGATCTTCGCCTGCGCCGAGAGCGGCAGCTCGGCAACCTCGTCGAGGAAGATCGTCCCGCCCTGGGCCCGTTCGAAGCGTCCCGGCTTCTGCCGATCGGCCCCGGTGAAGGCACCCCGCTCGTGGCCGAACAGCTCGCTCTCGATCAGGCCCTCGGGCAGCGCCCCGCAGTTGACGCGGATAAATGGGCCGGCCGATCGGTCGGAGTGCCGGTGCAACGCCGTGGCAACCAGCTCCTTGCCGGTCCCGCTCTCCCCGGCGATCAGCACCGGGGCATCGGTGGCCGCGGCCAGGCCGATGGACTTGAAGACTTCACGCATCGCCGCGCTCCGACCGACCAGCTCCGGCTCCTCCTCCGCGCCCTCATCCGGGGACGGTTTCGGATCACTGTCGGCCCGCGCCCGCAATGCCCGGACCTCCTCGGCCAGGGCGCGCTGCCGCAGCGCGCGCCTGAGCGTCATCAGCACTTCGTCGAGATCGAACGGCTTGGTGAGGTAATCATAGGCGCCGCGCCGCATCGCCTCGATGGCGACCGCCGAGCCCCCGAGCGCCGTGACGACGATCACCGGCAAGTTGGCCAGCTTCGGGCCCAGCTCGGTGAGGACCTCCATCCCGTCTCGGACCGGCATCTTCAGGTCGAGGAGCACGGCATCCGGAGCATGAGTGGCGATGCTCGCCAGCGCCTGCCTGCCGTCCGACGCCTCGAGGGTCTGGTAGCCCTCGGAATTCAGCAGCAGGATCAGATTGCGGCGAATCGTCCGGTCGTCGTCGGCCACCAAAATCTTGGCGGGATTGTTCATGTGTGCGCGGCTCCATTGTTCCGGCCGGCGGCGACGGGGAGTGTCAGGGTGAAGACGGCGCCCGGCCCATCGGGCCGGTTTGCGGCCCGCAGCTCGCCGCGGTGGGCCAGCGCGATCTCGCGGGCGATGGCCAGGCCCAGCCCGGTGCCTTCCGCCTTGGTGGTATAAAATGGTTCGAACAGATGCTCGATCGCGTCGGCGGCGAGCCCAGGACCGCTGTCGATCACGCTGGCCGTGATCGTGCGCCGCGATGGGTCGCGCCGCGTGGTTAGCCGCAGAGTGCCCCCCTCATCCATCGCCTGCACGGCGTTCGACGTCAGGTTGCGGAAGACCTGCAATAACGCCGGCGCGGCCATCTCGGCGGCCGGCAGGCCGGGATCGAACTCGACCTCGACGCGGACGCCCCGCGACTCGGCCGGCCCCGCCGCCAGCCTCGCCGCCTCGGAGACGACCCCGTTCAGGTCGCCCGGCACCAGGTCCTGTGCGTCGGCCCGCGAGAACTGCAACAACCGCGACACGATTTCTTCGAGCCGATCGACCTCGTGGACCAGACCGCCCAGCGATTCTTCGTCCAGCCCGACGATCCCGCGCTGCCAGAGCTGCGCCGTCGACCGGATTCCGGCCAGCGGGTTGCGGACCTCGTGCGCCACGCCGGCCAGCAGCTTGCCCAGCGCGGCCAGTCGCTCGCTCCGCCGCAGCTCGGTCTGGAGCCACCCGCGCTCGATCGCCTGACGGCGAACCGTCCTCGCCAACCCGGCCGTCAGCAGGAACGCCAGGGCGATCCCGCCCAGCGCCAGCCCGGCCGAAAGTTGATACCCCCGCAGCGACCGGTCGCCAAACAGCGGGTCTTCCAGCCGGATCATGACCCAGGTCGGCGCCCAGCATCAGGCCGCCCGGCCGGGCCTCGATCGGCGCCGTCCGGATCGCCACCGTGATCGGGGCCGGGCCTTCCAGCTCCTCGACCGATAACAGCGGCTGCCGCTTGCGGATCGCCGCGTCCACCAGGATCTCGATCAGCTCGCCCTCCAGCGGCGGCAGCTCGTCCTGACCCCGCCTTCGCGGGCCGCGGGCCTCCCCCGGCTGGGCCGCCGAGGACGACGCCACCCCCAGCCTTGGATCCGCCGAGATCGTGCCCATGAAGCTGTCGTAACTGCCGCTGACGAGGTAGCCTCCCTCAACGCCCTCGAAAGCCTTCAATGCCGCGCCGCCGCGTTCCCTCAACGTCCGGTCGAGTTGGACCCTGTCCGACTCCTCGGGATAGTCGAAGTAGTTCCGCACCCCGGCGATCGCGTCGCGCCCCCGCGCGATCAACGCGTCGTCGGCGCGGTCGAGCAGTTCCTTGGCCTCCGAGCGCCGCCGCTCCCGCGCCACCACCGAGGCCCCGGTCGTCCACAGCACGACCAGCGCGGCCACGAATAACGCGGCCACGACGCCGACTTGCACACCGATCGGTATCCGCGCTCGTAGGCCCTTCAGCCACATGAGAGCACCATCGACATTACCGAATCAAATCCTCTGAGGGCATCACTCCCGTGCACGACCCGTGCCGCACGCAATCGCCCGTCGATTCGAGGCTTCGGGGCGCCCTCGCCGGGCGGAAAGCCCCCGGTCCGGCGGGGGATCTCTTCCCATCCCCGGCCGGCGGGACGCCGGAATTATAGGCTTCTGGAGCGTTCTGGCTAGGCACCTGGCGAGTGGCCCCGGAATCGGCCGTCTATGTCAAGGTCTGCGCGCGACCTCGACAACGCCGCCCGCCGCGACCTCGAGGCCGGCCGCGACGAGGCGCCGGCGAGCTCGCCCGCGCCGCCGAGGCCATGACCCACGTTCCCGAGCACCTCGCAAAGGCCGCCGCAATCGGCGCCTCAGTCCTCCCGGCGCCTCCACCACCCCCGCCCAAGCGTCCCGACTCGACACCGGGCAAGTCTGCACCCCCGGGCGGCGCCGGCGAGCTGCCGCCTATCTTGCCGCCCGGATGACGACGTGACCCGCCGACGACAGCCCTCGTCGGCGGGATTCTTTCGCTCGTGCAGGCCCGATCTGGAAGGTGGGCCGAGCGGAGCAAGTTCCACCGGGATTCTCCCAGTGAGCCGATTCCCCCGTCTCGAAGCACCACTCAGGCCGCCGCGGCTCCCGGCTCGTCCTCGACGTGGTGGATCGTGTGGAGCTCGAGCCGCTGGAACGTCTCGGAGACCACCTCGAACGGCGCGCCGTCGAGCGCCCAGAGCGCCTCGATGATCTCGGTGTCATCATCCTCCGGCTCGTCCCGGGTCACGATGAACTCGTGACCGTCGCGGACGAGTACGTCGGCGCCCAGGTCGGCGAGGTGTCCCTCAATCGCTTCACGATGCGCCGGGTTGACCGAGAACGACCACCGGACCAGGTCGGGCGTGCCGGATTTCATCTCGGGGCTCATCGATTTCCTCCTTGCATCGAGTGCACTTGCAATAGCCAATGATGAAGCGACCTACCCGGAGCCCTTGCCGGGCCCCGGAAGGCCATTAGCTATTGGTCGGTCGCGGCCACCCGTCACATCAGCCCGACCGCCGGCCGGCACCCGTCCCCCACTGCACGACCGGCAAATCGCGCATGGCAGGAACGCGGCACGGCACCGGGCAACATCTTGCATCCGCGCGGTTGCCCGTCAGGGTCCATTGCCTCGGCTCGCGGCGAGGCTGGACCCGGTGAACGGGATCGGTTCCCCCGACCAGCCGGGGATTCCGGCCTCGCGCGGATCGACGCCGGAGCGGATCGATGCGGCGGCATTCTTGTACGCCTCGCACCGAGCCAGCCGGAACGCTGGGTCGAAGCGAATGTAGGCGGTGATCTCGAAGAACTTGGATTCCCGTCGGCAGATCTCGGCCCACTTTGCCGGGTCGATGTTGAAATGCCGAACGCAATCGTCAACCCGCACGGTGGGAGCCTCGACCCCATCTGGCCAGCCGAACGCCCGGCGGGCGCAAAACTGGTTCAACAAGTCCTGCGCGAGCTCGGCATAGCCGCGAAGATTCGGGTGCTGGGCGTCGTGGAACATCCGGTCGTCGAGCAGACCGTGATCGCTGGCCGCCTCCAGCGCTCGCGGCCCGTTGACCAGGATCACCGAAGGATGTGCCGCGGCGACTTCGCGATACACCCTGCGGAAACCCTCCGGACACCGCAGCGGCAGTCCGTCGCCCTCTCGGGCTCGGGTGAAGTGCTCGCGGGCCTCGTCCCACCGGCCGGCCTTCTGGAGCAGGAGTCCCAGCCGGTACTGCGTCTCGGCGAACTCCGGATGCCGCGCCACCAGCTCGATCAACCGCCGCATCGCTGCATCCGGGTCCGTCGCCTCCAGCCCGCGGGCGAGCGTTACCTCCCTGGCGAAGGCGACCCGATCCGCCCGAGGAGTCTCGGGCGCCAGGACCGACCGGCTGGGGTCGAACCCGCCGTCGTTCGAGGCCGGGATGATGAAGACACCAATCGTGTGGATCCGCTCGCAGTACCCGGCGATCGCGTCGAGCCGTCGGCGGAAGTCACCCAGGATTTCCGCGTACTCCTCGGGAGTTGTGACGGGCTGGTTAACCAGCTCGCGGGTCGCGTAGTGCGGCGGACGCAGGTCGATCCGGTTCCGCTCCCACGTCTCGACAGCAAGCCGGCACGTCGGCGAGAACCGCAACGCTGTCCGCAACGTCGCCGGGGTGAACAGCATCGGCATATCGTCGTGGTAATAGCCTCCCGGCTCACGCTGCCAGGCATACCGGCCCTGGAACTCGTTGTGGCCGACGTAGACCATGATGGCATCCGGCCGATAGGTCAATCCGGCCAGGCGGTTGTGCATCTGCCTCAAGGTCGCGCCGCCCGTCGCCCAGATGTTGACGTCGATGGGCCGGCCCGGGAAAACCGATTCGAGCTTCCAGCCGGCGATCTGGCCGGCCGACAGCCAGGGCTGATAGGGTTCGCCCCGGCCACTCGACTCGCCGATAACCAGCAGGCGCAACGGTGCTCCAGCGCCCTTGGTCTCGTCCGGCGGGAACTGCCCCGGCAGCACCGGCGCCACTCCGGGCGGCGGATCCTCCGGCGATCCTGGCGGGCCGTCGGGGCGGAAGATCAATTCCGGGAGCGCGGGTGTCCGCGCCCGCCAGGCGCTCCACACCGCGGAGCCAAGATCCAGGCCGAGAAGGCCCGCCACCAGGAACACGCCTACCGCCAGCCGGCGGACGTGCCGACGGCGCCGCACGGGGTCGTCCGGCCGGCGGATCGCCCGCACCAGGATGACACTGCCAATCAGCCAGACTGCCGCCACCAGCGAGGCCGCATAACCAATCAGCAGGCCGTCCAGGTAAAGGAACGCCGTCTGGCGATGAAATTCCGGCGACAACCCACCCCAGAACGCCTCGAAGTAATCGGGACCGAGCATCATGGCCAGTAAGATGCCCAGGCCGCCGGCAACGATCGCCAGCCCCTTCACGATGCGGCCGAGTCCCGATCGACGCACCCTGTCCCGGCCACTCTCCGCATCCACGATCGCCTCCGCGCCTCATGCAACGGTCCCGCGCCCATCGGATCGGGGTCGGGCGGGAAAGCCAGACCGACTCCGATCCGCGGTGGCGAATATCCCGGGCTTACTCGGGCGCCCGAGCCGCCACCGGTTTCTCGGCGGGACGGGCCGGCTTGGCTCCGGGGGCGGGGCCGGCGTCCTGGCGATAGACGAGCACCCGGTCGTGGACGATGAGGACGATGTCGGATCGCCCGTCGCCGTCAACATCGCCGAGGGCCAGGTCGCGGGGCTCGATGGTGTCGCTCATCTGCCGGAAGTTCTTGCGTTCGAAGACGCGGAACGTCAGGGCCGGGATGAGGTCCTTGTCGCCGGCGAACGACGCGATCTCCAGCGACTGCTCGCCGATGTCGACGAAGACCACGTCGGGGACGCCGTCGCCATTGACATCGCCCGCGGCCAGGTCGGACAGCCGGGCCTCGTTGCGGCGGCTCTCGTAGCTGGCGATCGTCTTGAGTCGCAGCCCCTTCTGGCCGGTCTGAAGCACCCCGAAGCGGTCGCTGCCGGCGATGAGCAGGTCGTCCCGGCCGTCGCCGTCGAAGTCGGCGACGTGCATCCCCTGGAAGTTGATCGATCCGATCGGCAGGCTTCCGCCCGGCCGGTACACGCCCTCCTTGGGCGACAGGAAGAGCAGCGACTTGCTGATGCGATCGTACAGCACGACCTCCTTCTTGCCGTCGCCGTCGGTGTCGAGCGCCGCGGCGCCGAGGATGGCGGCCGAGTTCCGGCCCGAGTTGTACTGGTCCTTGATGTTCCAGTGGCCATTGTCATCGAGCACGACCCGCCGAGCGAAGGTGTTCTGCGCGACGATCAGGGCGGGTCCGTCGAGGTCGACCCGGCTGACCCCCGCGATCGTTGCGCCCGTGAGCGGTCCCAGGCTGCCGCCGAAGGGCCGGGGCGGCTCGCCCTTGCGGCCGAGCAGGAGCTGCGGCGGCCCGTAATCGTTGAAGATCAGCAGGTCCGGCTCGTGATCGGCGTTGACGTCGAACGACTCGACGGCCGCCGGGACGGCCTTGAGCTCGGGCAGCGAGACCGAGTCGGAGTCACGCCAGCGGAAGGCGCGGAAGGCCCCTGACTTGTCGCGAGTCACCGCGCGGAGCGCGAAGGTCTCGGCGCCTGGCTTGGTCCGGGCGATGTACAGCACCTCGGCCCGTCCGTCGCCGTCGAGGTCGGCCAGGTCCATCGCCACGGGCTCGCCGGAGATCGGCAGTGGGGTGGGGAAGCTCAGCCGGCCGCGGACGAACTCGCTCTTGCCGATCTGCTTCTCCTGATCGGACAGGACGTACACCTCGTCCTTGCTTGTCGCCGTCGAGGTCGGCGAGATGGACGGTCCGGGCTCCGACCAGGCTCGGGAAGGTCTGGCCCGCGCCCAGGCCCGTGCGGCCCGACTGGAGGTAGGCCCAGACCTGGGCGTTGGACGGGTCGGTGACCACGACGTCCTTGCGGCCGTCGCCGTCGAGGTCGCCGACCGCCAGCGATCGGCCCCGCTCGGTGCCCTGCGGCAGCGGCGAAGAAGGCCAGGCGGCCGCGCCTGTCCTTCTCGTCGGTCCCCGACCGATCCAGCGTCAGGACCCGGGCCCGGCCCGATTGGCCCTCGATGGTGAGGATCTCCGAGCCGGGCTGGTCGTCCAGCCGGCCGAAGGCGATCGCGCGGGGGACTTCGACCGCGAACCGCTGCTCGGGGCCCAGCTTCTTCTCCGGCGTGCCGAACCGGACGTGGATCGGATGATCGCCGGCCGTGTCCAGGATGCACCAGGTCCCGGCCGCCGTCGCCGTCGAGGTCCAGGGCCCGGACCAGCCACGGGGTTGTCGGCCGTGTGCGGCACCCGCTCGGGCTCGCGAGAGCGTGCCCGTCGCGGTCTGGTAGACGAACACCAGCT
This sequence comes from uncultured Planctomycetota bacterium, assembly GCA_963771445.1. Taxonomy (GTDB): domain Bacteria; phylum Planctomycetota; class Planctomycetia; order Isosphaerales; family Isosphaeraceae; genus JAKAUH01. Next base: position 254,272 of record CAVYTQ010000015.1, read on the forward strand.
CGTGCTCCGCCAGCAGCAGCGATATCGTCCCGGCCGTCCTGATCCAGGTCGCCGACGGTCAGGGCGCTGGCCGCGCTCGACGCCCTCGCCCGTCGCTGATCTTCTTGGCGTTGCCGAACCGGCCCGGCCCCTCGTTGAAGAGGATCTCGACCTCGGCCGGCGTCCCGTAGAATACCAGGTCGGGCTTGCCGTCGCCGTTGAAGTCGCCCGTGTCGATGCTGACGACCTCCTTGTTCACCGGGATGCTGACAAGCCGCATCCGCCGGTCGTACTGAAGCTCGTTCGGGTCCTTGCGGAACGGCCGGTTCGACTGGTCGTCGTCGGGCTTCCTGGTGCTGAGCAGCAGGTCGATCCGCGACCGGGCGTTGTTGCTCACGATGATGTCGTCAACCTTGTCGCCGTCGAGGTCCCGGAGCATGAGGTTGCCGATCCGGTGCTCGAGCTTGTAGATCTCCAGCGGCTGGAATCCGAAGTAATCGGCCAGCTTGGCCGGCTCCTTGTCCTTCGGGGCCTGCGCCGGGCATCGCGATCGCATGCCGCTGCGGCGAGGAGGAAGAACGCACCGAGAATCGCCCGCGACAGCTTGTGCATCACTCGTTGTCCTGATGAGTCCCGACAGCTTCGGTCGATCGCAAGTGCTCGATCCCGAAATCACAGCGTACGGGGCCGCCTCCCGCACGACAAGAGAGGAAGGATCGGTGAAGGCGTCCATCGACGGTGACCGTGCGGGCCGTTCGTCCCGGCCCGTCCGGCGAGCCGCACGCGAGTCGAGACGCAGCGTCCCGCCGTGAAACGCCTTGGAGTCTATCTCGGAAGGTTCCGCGAGCGCTTCGCGGATTCGTAGGGTGGGCATCGCCCACCGGGGACGGCCCCGGCCGGCGCGGTCCACCACCCCGCTTCTCATGATCCGTTGTCCGGTCGGCGGAGGCCCCATAATATTCGGAATCCTTCGAGGCCCGCGCCGATCCTTGATCTCGTCTTCGCGCCGGTGGTCGGGGCGGGCTCCCCACGGCCTCGGTCCGCATCCATGCAGTCGCTGACCACTGACCACTGCCGCTCGGCCGCTCCGTGGCACATCCCGAGCGCGATTCCGCATATCCACCTGGAGCCGGACAATCGTTCGCGGGGGCCAGGATCGATCAGGGGGAGGCGCTCAACATGAGATCGGCAAACGACGGTATCGGCGGGATGGTCGGAGCGATCATCTGGATCATGATGAACGACATCGCGGGCGGACTCGCCGGCCTGGCCGCCGGCTGGGCGGTGATGCCGGCCGCCGAGCCCGTGCTGGGCCCGCTGGCCGGCTGCGTAATGCTGGCCACCGTCCCGCTGGGCCTCTGCGCCGGCGCCTTGCTGGGCGTGGCGACTCTCGGCTGGATGGCCGGGATCAGCCCGTCCGGCCCCCGCTCGGCGTTCACCGGCGGCTGAGCGGTGGCGCCCGCCGCGGTCCCGCCCGCCCGCCCCGTGGAGTCTCCGACCCCGCCGCCGCCGCGGTCGGTTCGGCGCGGGTCTCCGACCCCGCCGCCGCCGGGACCGGAGGTCTCCACCCGGTCCGTACCGCCCGGCAACCGCCCGGGAGACCTGTCGGTCGGCCCGGCGGCGGGGTCGGAGACCCGCGCCGAACCGACCGGCTGGGCATGCGCGGAGGCGAAGTCAAAAGGGGACTGGCTCCCGGCCCCACCGATCGCGGGCACCACCCCCGCGTCCACCAGGCCGGTTGCCTGTCCCGCCTGTCCGACAGGTTGGCGCCCGACCGTCGGTCTTCTCTGCGTCCCTGCGTGAAACACCGGCGTCGAGGGCGTCAGAGGTCCGAGAGGTTGGCGCCGGACCGTCGGTCTTCTCTGCGTCTCTGCGCCCCTCTGCGTCTCTGCGTGAAACACCGGCGTCGAGGGCGCCAGCGTCACCCTGTTGTGCGCGTGGGCGAAGGAGACAGTTGACTGGCTCGCGTCTCCGCCGCCCAGGCCCACCGCAACCCGCCCCAGCACCCACTCGGCCCGTTCCAGCAGCCGCCCCATCCGGTGCCGGTACGAGTGCCGGCCGACGGCCTCCGCCCGACCGGCCGCGGCGATCGCCTCGCGCCGAGCAGCATGGTCGAGAGAATAGCGGATCACCTCGAGCATCTCGGCGGGCTCGCGGTAGGTGGCCAGGTGCACGCCGTCCCGGAAGAGCTGTCCTGGATAAGATTCGACGTGCGGCGAACCCCCGTTCGGACCTGCCCATCACTCGATTTCCCTATCTTCCCCAGCCTCACCTGGGCGGATCAGTCTCGCTTCGGTCCGCCGCTTCTGCCGTCCCAGATTAGCCTGAGCGGACCTGTCCCGCTTCTCCCCTCTGTCCCGCTTCTCCCCTCTCTCATCCGTTTGCGGTCTCGCGATCGCTCTCGAGGCGGAGCTGTCTCCGTTCGCCCCCGTCGCACGTCAGGGGAATCCTCCTGGAGTGTGGGCAATCACCTCGCGAACGGCTACCCCGTCGAGATCGGGTTGACAGCCAGGAGGAGTCGGCTAGACTCACCCCGCATTTCGGCCCCCTATCCGTGCGCCCATCTTTTTTCGGGATCATTCATGAGCGGAAACCGTCGCCGCGATCGGTCCGGCCCCGCCCCACGCCCATCTCGGCGGGCGCGGTGGATTTCGCTGAAGTCGCGTGGCGACGGTGCCGATGGAGATTCGGGATCGTGGCGGCGCAGTCCGAATGCTCCCGCGAGGGAGCTAGCTCCCCGATGGTCCCCTCCGGCCCTCGGGGGGCGAACTTCGATTCCAACACGCATTCTCGCCGACGAGAGCCCAGCGTGAACATCGAACCGCGCCGGTGCGCCGGCGAGGCCCGAAGGATGCGACCCCATCAGTCACCCCAACCAAGCTGGTCAAATGTTTGAACACATCACCAAATAATGGTATCATCGTATCATGACATTGGGTAGATTGGCGCTGCCGATGGTTTCAGGCGTGCTGGGCCTGATGTGGGGCCTCCCCGCCTCGGCGCAGGAGCCACTCCCCCCGCTCCCCGCCCCCGCCGTCCCCGCGGCCCCGACGGCCTCGGGCGGCGCGGCCGCGGCGGGCTCGCGAGAGGTGCAATTGGAAGACGAGGTGCGCCAGCTCAGGGAGATGGTGCACCAGCTCTCCGCGCGGGTCGAGGACCTGTCGGCGCGGACCGCTGCGGGGGCGCAGGCTCCGGCGTCGCCACCGACCTCGCGGGCGAGCGGGCTGGCCGGCCCCGGCGGATTCAAGCTGGGCCCCGGCCCGAGCGATAGCGGCCTGCGCGAGCGTCGCCCGGATGACGCCAGGCCGCAGAGCGGCGGCACGCGCGAGCTGCCGAATTCGCAACTGGAGGGCAATCGGCGCCTCGGGCAGATCCCCCTGAGGACGTACTTCGACTACGGACAGGACGGCGTCGGCTTCTCGACCGAAGACGAGGAGTTCCAGCTCAGGTTCCGCATCCTCGAGCAGATCGATTTCGACGGCTATCTGGGCCCCCAGGGCGCCACCCAGAGCTCGACCACCAGCGGTTTCTATCTCCCGCGATCTCGCTACTACTTCCAGGGCCGGCTCACCAAGCCCATTACCTACGACCTGTCATTTCAGCGGAGCTACACCACCTTCAACTTCTTCAACGCCTACTTGAACTTCAACTACGACCCGCGGCTCCAGGTCCGGGTCGGGCGATCCAAGGTGCCGTTCACCTACGAGTTCTACAAGCTCAACGTCTGGCGCCTGATCGCCCCCGAGCGCTCGGTCTGGGTCAACAACTACCAGTCCAATCGCGACATCGGCATCACCGCCTGGGGCGGCTTGTTCGAAAATCGAGTCGAGTACGCCACGATGATCCACAACGGCCCGCGCAACGGGTACCAGGCCTACGACTACCCCAAGAGCGTCGCCGCATTCCTCAACCTCAAGCCGTTCGAGAACAACGAAGGCTCCTTCCTGAGGGACCTGAACATCGGCGGCTCGCTCGATTACGGATATCAGAACAACCCCGCCGTGCCCGGCGTGTTCCGCACCAATGTGAACGCCGGGAATGGGTCGCTGACGGCGAACGATCCGACCAATAATGCGACGCTCCCCTTCCTGGCCTTCAACAACAACGTCGCCGAGAAAGGAATCCGAGACCTGTGGGAGCTGCACGCCGCCTACTACTACAAGGGCCTGTCGCTGCTCGGGGCCTGGGACAGCGGCTTCAACAGCTATGCCCTGCCGCATGAGCCCTCCGTCCGCCTGCCCACCAGCGGCTACTTCGTCCAGGCCGCCTATCTCATCACCGGGGAGACGCTGCGCGAGCGGGCGGCGATCGATCCGATCAACCGCTTCGACCTTCGTCCCGGCAGTTTCGGCCTGGGTGCCTTCGAGCCCCACGTCCGCTACAGCGAGATGTTCCTCGGCCAGCAGGTCTTCACCGCCGGCCTGGCCGATCCCAACCTCTGGACGAACCGCGTCCAGTTGACCGACGTCGGCGTGAATTGGTATCTGAACAAGTTTGTCAAGGTCTATTTCGACTGGGAGCACGCCATCTTCGCCACCCCGGTCTTCGCCGGGAACACCCCGAGCGGCCATTCCCTCTTCCAATCGAGGAACGACCTGTTCTGGTTGCGGCTCCAGTTCTACTACTGACCGCGCCTCCCCGGAGCTGGGCGACCTCCCTCGTAGGGGCAAGAAGGGACCTGGCACACCTGTTCGGCCCGACGTCGGCAATCCCCTCGACGATTTCCCGCCGAAGCCCCGCGTGAGTATTCCGGCTCCCTCCATCATGTCAGCGGGAGAGGTCCGGGTCGGAGCCGCCGCTCAGTCGCTGCCGGCAAACGGCTGGGTCTCGGCTGGATGACCGGGATCAGCCCGTCCGGTCCCCGCTCCGCATTCACCGGCGGCTGAGCGGCGACGCCCGCCGCGGTCCCGCCCGCCCGCCCCGTGGATAGCCCCCGCCGCCGGGCGGACCGGAGGTCTCCCGGTTCGGTCCGTTCCTCTCTGGCCTGACCCCCACTGTCCCTTCTACAAATAGATTCCCGTTATCGCCATCCAGGCGCGAGACCTACCATCCACGTGAACATGCCGACCGCCAGTAGCACGGCCCAAGCCAACCATCGCTTGCCGCCTCGCGCCAGGGCAGCGACTGCAATCGATAAGCAAACCGAAACAATTAACTGGGCGTGACCGAGTCGCTCCACGACAAGAGCTGCCCATGGAAGAGGTCTATTAGTGGGTCCCGGTCCCGGGCCAGTGTGGTCATACAGGCTCCCCAACAACATGATTCCGACTGGACAAGCAATGAGTGACAAGGACCAGAGCAGCCAGGGAAGCCGCGACTGCCAGCCTTCCCGCTTGGCATCAGTGGGCAAGCGCATTCCATCGAGCACCATGATGCCGGACACCGCCGCCGCCAATGCCACCGCCAACTCGGTGGGCAGGAAGGCAAAGGCGACACCGACTATTGCAACCGCACCCATGAGGTGTCTTAGATTCAGAGCTCTTGATTTGCTCCCAACAGAGCCTGGATTCTTCATCCTCGTCCCCTGAGAGGGGCCAGACCTGGTTCCGGTTTTTTCGCTGCAAGAACCCGGTGTCAGATCTCTATTTCCATAATAATGCATATATTAGCATATTTACCAAAAAGGTGGCCATGTTGTATCTACAAACGTCGGATACGAGGACAAAAAAGGGGAACATGTTGAATATCTACAAACGTCGGACACGGGCTCACTCCCCATGACAACTGTCTATATTAAACATGTTCATCTTTTCATCTGTCACCCCTTTTCCTACTCATCATTCCAGAGAGCGTTGTGCCGCCGTGGCTGTATTTCGGACTGATTATCTATACAACTTTCTCAGAACAGCCTTGAATTTTAATGATTCGGACACACGAATAGAATCGCTGGGTCCATAGACAGAAATATAATCTTCGTCCTTGTACGCTCTGCCATCATTTGATCGCTCATATGGAACTCCATTTAATGAATATAATATCGGTCCAATTACGTCTCCCATAGACACGATAACTAGTTTTGTCTTATTCTTTAATATGATTATTATTTTGAAATCTTTGTTGTTCCACGAAGGACCAGCGATGGCCGGCTTGTACTTCCCCTCAAGTGGCGTCGCAAGCCGGAGACACTGTAACAATCTTGGGATGTCCGTTGGAGATACGGTGAATTCAGGAGTCTCTCCCCGGATTTGGGCTATGACTAGCAGTATATCTGTCTCCGAGGCGATGATGCCCGGACGCGGATTCGCGAACGCCATTTTATCGGAGTCCGCCGAAAGTGCTCTGCGCTATCCGCCCTCGCGGGTAGCGGGATAGAAGAGTTCCCCGTGGAGGCTGGGCCGCCTAGCTTACCTCCCCCCAGTTCGTCCTTGCGTTCGGCACACGAGGCAAGGCACAGCAACAAAGCGATAAACGGAACGATGTATTTTCTCATTGGTTCCACCACTGTTAGGAGGGCCATTTGATTGTCGAAGGGGGGTATTCCCCGCTAACAATAGGACCAAAAAGGGGAACATGTTGAATATCTACAAACGTCGGACACGGGCTCACTCCCTATGACAACTGTCGCTATTCAACATGTCCCCCTTTTTCCTGATCTACATCACGACACCACCCGGATAGTTTCTAGGGGAACGTACTTGTTTCCTTGCCATTCATAGTTTTAATGGAAGGTTTCGCATTATCACCGGTCTCAACCCGAACACCTGCCGTTCGACTCGAATTGATAAGTTGAATGTAATTATTATCATGCTCATTAACACTGAAAGACGCCGTTGCTTGTCCAGCCTCATCGTAAATGTCAATTGACGCGGTCCGTCCCCCGAAAAGCCCCAGTCTCATCCTCTGCCTATTCTTGTCGTCAAAAAAATAGATCGCAGGCGTTCCCACCTGCGAGATGCCGAAGACGACCTGGCCACCCGTGTCCCGCCTGACGATAATCTTGTCGGCAACAAGCGTATGAACGGGCAGCTCGCTGCTTGCGTATTTGGCAATATTTACCACAACAAGGGCGTTTGTTGCACACAATAGCATCAATGGGAAAAAAACCAAAACACGATCTGCTTGCGACGTGATTTCTGTCCTGTTCGTGCCCTATCCTTGAGCCGGGCCTCGATCTCAGTGACTTGCTTCAAGAACTCCAAGACCCGACCTTCATACCGAGCGTCTCCTCTTTCATCACTCCTTGAGTCGTTCGTCACTGCGTTCTCCCTGGTTCGAGGTAGTTGATACGTTCTGAATCAACGGACTTTCTATTCTCATCCATCTCTCCTAATCCACTGGAGAGTTTCGCTCCACGTCGAAATTTCCTCGTTCTTTAAGGTCCTCCTCCATTGACACGCTCACCCTGTGTTGACGAAAGAGGTGTCTAGTCATGTGTAAGGCATCGTCTCTACCTAAGGCAGCTCAAAAGAAACGATGCCACACCCATACGATGATATCCTTGCCCAAATCAAGCAGCGTCTTTTCATTGACGGAAATGAAGAAATTGGTGTCGAAGAAATTGGTGTCACGAAAAAATTCATGTCAGTTCATTTTTCTTCCAAGGCACCTCCGCCAACTCCCCCTTGGGAAGGGGAAGAGTTTTGTTAGCCGTTCTTACCGCCGAACAACCGGCCGAGCCAGGAGGGCTTCGCGGGCTCGGGCCGGGAGAGTTCGGGGAGTTCGAGGCCGCAAATGCCCCCGGACGCCTCAAAGTTGACGAAGAGGTGCTCGCCCGAGAGAGTGTTGACCCGGTACCGGCGGTCGTCGACCTCGGAGACCCGGTAACCTTTCCGGTCGGCGTAGGACCGGATGAGTTCGCGGCCGTCGGGGCCTGCGAGCGCGTCGTACCAGGCACTCATGGCCTGAGAGACCGCCGAGCCGAACTGGCGCGACTCGCTCGGCGGCGGGGTGAGTAGCTCGGGGGCGGTCACGAGCGTGTACATCGTGAGTTCCGGCATGTCAGCGACCGGCCCCGACAGGTAGAAGGTCGCCCCGGTAACGTGGGTCGAGACCATCGCCAGGTAGTCGGCGTTGAACCAGGGACGGTCGTCGGCCGTCCCCAGCATGATCTCGGCATGGGCGAGCTCGGGGATCTCGTGCGTTTCCCCGTAGCCACGAAGGGATTGCTCGGTACTCCGGACGATCGGGCTCGAAGGGGCTCCTTCCGTGCCGTGCCAGCCCCATTGCCAGCACGCCGGTTCCCGGGAAACGAACGCCAGGAATCGTGAGGGGAAGTGGCGGTCGGCCCGACCCGGCTCTTTGAGGTACATCGTCGCCCGATTCAGGTCGATGCCGATCTCCGCGCGGCTGTCCGTCCCGGCGAGGGCGTGAAGGACGCACTGGTTCTCGGTGACCGCGAAGGCATTGAGGCGGAAGAGCCTTTGGAGCGTCGGCCTCGGGTACGGGAGGAAGACCAGCTCGAGGTCCGTGGGCCGGGGAACCCCGAGCGACGCGTAGAGTTCTTCCAGAACCGCGACGGCCTCGGCCGAGGACTGGAGGGGCAGGTCGCCCGCGAGCGAGGAGTACTGGCCGTTGCGGTCCCAGCGCGGGTCGGTCTTGCTCCTGAGGTACCACACGCCCGACCTGGGGATCCGGCACTCGGCGGCCATGAGAGGCCTCCGGAAGGTCCGACCCGTGCGGGGCCGGCTGGGTTTGAAACGTCGCCCGGGACGATAAGATGGACCTGGTCGCTCATGTTACGAGACCCCAATCCGTCAGGCAAGGGCCGACCTCAGGCCGGCAGCAACGTGGCGGATAGTCGTCGATCGTGGCGGCCAGGCAAAGGTGATGGCTATCGATGAACTGGCGGGCCCTGGCGCAGTCGGCCTGGACCGACTCGGTGGTCGGCCTCGCGACCAGGACCTCGGGTGTCAGATCACGGGATTGCGATGCCCCTCCAGGCGAGCGAAGTCCGCACTCGGACTTCACCGACCCGTTGCCTTGATCCGTGTCTCATCCGTGGCCGAGGAGATCGAGAGTCCGGGCCACGGATCAACACCGATCGACCATGGATGGGGACCGGACACCGGGGCGTTCCTCGTCCTCGTGCGATCGGCGGGAAGTCTCCTGCCCACATGATCCGGAGCCCCGTCATGCGGTGGCGAATCTCGGGTAGGACGGCATCAACCGATCGCCCAAAGACCCTGAGAGGGTGTGTGAGATGGCTTGTAGGGTGGGTCGAGCGAAGCGAGGCCTACCGATCTTCGCCGCCATGCCGGTGGGCCTCGCCCGCCATACCGGTGGGCCTCACGCCTGCGGCGTTCGACCCACCCTACGACTGCCTGACCGCCGTGCGAAGGTGAGTGCGGAGGCGCGTAGGGTGGGTCGAGCGAAGCGAGGCCCACCGTCCTTCGCCGTACCGGTGGGCCTCACGCCTGCGGCGTTCGACCCATCCTACGACCTCCTCTCACTCACTCTCTGAGGGACCGCCGCGCATGACAACCTGATCGGGTCCTGAAGGTCGATTGTTTGCATGCATTTTACGCTCCGGTGCCCCCAAACCCCCTGTACCCCCTCGGCTCTTCTTTCTCCCCCTACTATCAGGATGTATCAGGTTTGCAGAAACTGAAATGCACCTATCGGCGAAAAGCGGCATTTTCGCGACGCAAGTCCATGGGCCGCAAGCACAAAATATTTTCGGTCGCCTTTCCAAGATTTTCCGGCGTGGGGGCGGTTTTTCGCGGCCGGTTCATATTAGGCCCGTTGTTGCTGATTAGGCGTAGGTCTCCGACCCCGCCGCGTTCAGGCCCAGAGGTCTCCCTCGGCCCGCCCGGACGGGACGGGACAGCGGGGCCGCCAGGCCCGATCCGTTGGAGAATCCGGCTCCGTCCGGCGGTCGGATTCGGCCCGGGTCGGGAGCAGAGCTCCCTCCTGGAGCGCGTGCCGCAGGGGTGGCCTACGGAGATGGGACCGAAGCCCAACGACCGCCGACCCGGTCCGATCCGATCGCATCGGACGGATCGGTCCGGTCCGCTCCGGGGCGGGGCGCCGAGCCTGGACCTTGAACCAAACAACCGGTTGGCGCTCGAGCCCGACTCGCGGGCAGTCCGTCGGCTGGAGCCTGGACTACGGGACGATCGGGCACGGCCGACGAGACAGACTCTCAGTCGCGGTGGACGCGGATGTTGTGGTCCGTGAAGCTCGAGTGGGGAACAATGCCCGGGACCGACGGCATGTGGCAGGCGATGCATCCGGTCGAGGGATTGACCGGGCAGGGAGTGTGGGGCGCATCGTCGGGATACAGACGACTGCGGGGACGCGGCCGCTCGCCGGCGTGGGGTGCCGGCGACGCCGCGATGGCCTGGCGACCCGGCTTCGAGTGGCATTCCAGGCAGCGTGCCTCGTAATCGGCCATCGACGTCGAGGCGTTGCGGTGCGGGTCGTGGCAGGTGATGCAATCGAGCGCGTTCTGGCTCTCGGTGTAGCAGCGGCTCCAGGTCAAGGTCGTGGCCTGGAATCGCGGGGCCGCCGGATCGTCGCGCCGGATCTCTCGGCCGCGGGGCGAGTGGCACTGGCCGCAGAGCTTGACGATCGGCTCGCCGGTCGCGTGGCTGGGCCGGGCGATGGCCGGGTCGATGTCGACCAGCTTCGCCTCGACGGCGAGCAGGTGGTTGCCGCCAGGCCCGTGGCACCGCTCGCAGCCGATCCCGCGATCCGAGGCACACGGCCCGGTGTTTTCCACGGCGGCCCGGAGATCCGTGACGTGGCAGAAGAGGCAGCGGCGGACCAGGTCCTCGGTGAGCGGCTGGCCGAGGTATTCCTCGGGCCGGCCGGGGGCCGTCGGATGGCCCGAGGTGACATCCCACCGGGCGACCGACTGGCCGCCCGCGCCGTTGCCGTGCGCCTCGGGATAGTCGGAGAGCCGCAGCTCGTACGCCTGGCCGTGCGCGTCGCGGCCGACGGGAGTCAGCCCCCGGTCGCCCGAGCCGAAGGCGTACTGCACGACGGCCTCGAAGACCTTGCCGCCGGCCCTCGTTTCCTGGCGGATCGAGCCGTCCTGCTCGCGGATGAACGTGTGCACGACCCTGGCGTCGGACGGATCACGCACGGGGGACGAGGGCAGCCTCAGCCTGGCGAGCTCGTTCGCATGGAAGAACGTTCGCGCGTGCCGCGAGGCGTGCTGGGCCTGGAATTCACCGGGATGGCAGGTAGCACACTGCGGCGAGCCGACATACGGGGCCGGGTCGCGTGCCATCGGATTCGCATCGCGGTACGGACGGCTGCGCTCGAGGTCGGCGCGGGCCGCGGCCCAGTCCTTCTGCTGGAGATGGGTGCGGGCCAGCAGCCAGGACGCCTCGGGATCGGGTCCCTCGGCCAGGACGGAGCGGAGTTGTTCCCGCGCCTCGCCGGGCTGTCCCACGCGCAGGAGCACCCGCGCCAGGTCCTTGCGAGGCACCTCCAGCCGCGAGGCGGAATCCGGCGACGGCGGGGCGTCTTTCACGGCGTTCCGCCAGTAATCGGCGGCGCGGCCGGGGTCGTCCTGCTCCAGCGAGATCATCCCCAAGAGCGCCATCGCCTGCGATTCCCAGCCGGCCCATTTGCGCAGGAGCTCGGCCGTTCGGGTCGCCTCGTCGAGCTGGTCGGCGTTGAAATAACCGCGAACGAGCTGGAGGAGCGTTGCGGGCGTCGAGGTGGCATCCCAGGGGGCATCCTCCCAGACGCGGATCGCCGATCGGGTCTTGCCGGCGCGTGACAGGGCCAGGCCCAGGATGTAGCGATCCTCGGCATCGAGCGCGGCATCGCCCAGCCGCTCGAACATCGCCATCGCCACCGAGTCGCGCCCCTGGCGGAACGACGTCCGGGCCAGCAACCGCAAGGCCGCCGCATCCTGGGGATCGACCTTGAGCCGCTGCGCGCCAGCCGGGCCGCTTCGTCCCACTCGCTCCGATCGTAAGCCACCTTGCCCAGGGTGACGGGGTCGTCGCTCCGGCCGAACCGCGACCACCATGCCCAGCCCCCGAGCGCCGTCGCTCCCAGGAAGACGAACAGCAGCAGCCCTCGAACTTTCCCGGCCGTCAGTCGCATGATCTCGTCTCGTGGTATCCAGGTCCGGGTGGGAGCGAGCTCGGGCCTCCGGGCGATCAGAGGCTGGACGCCACCTGGTTGAAGGCGTCGGCCGCCCGGGTCACGCCCAGCTCTGCCCAGATCGAGGCGATCCGGCGGGCGGATGCCTTCAGCTCGGCGACGGCCGCGGGCGTAGCATTTCGCGCTGGCGGCGGCGAGGGCAGCCTGATAGTCCCGGCCGGCCTGGGGTAATCGGGTCCGCGCGTCGCGCAGCTCCTGCCAGCGCTTGCGGTGGACGGCGGCCGAGGCGGCCCGGCCGAGCCGCCCCTCGATCATCGACAGTCGATAGTGCGCATTGGTCAGGTTGGGGTTCCGCTCGAGCGCCTCGCGATAATCGCGAGATGCGGCCTCGAGGTCGCCGGCCCGCTCGCGGGCCTGGGCCCGGAGCGTCCAGATCTCGGGATCGGACTCCGCGGCACGCGGCACCCGGGCGAGGGTCGCGTCGAAGGCCTCCTGCTCGCCCAGGTCCTGGAGCATGGCCAGGTAATCGCGCCAGGCGCGGGGATCCTCGGGCCGGGCCCGCAGGCAGGTTTCCATGTCGCGGATCGCCTCGCCCCGAAGTCCCAGGGCCATCTCGGCGCGGGCCATCGCGCGCATCGCCTCGGAATCCGCCGGGTCCGCCGCGACGTATTTCCTCAGCAGCTTGATCGACTCGGACTGGGCCAGGCGCTCCAGCTCGCAACGGATCCGCATCGTGAGCACCAGCGGCCGATCCTCGGGCGCGGCGTGGTCGAATGCCTTCCAGATGACGGCATAGGCGTCCTCCCAGCGATCCTCCGAGGCGAGGATCTTCAGCAGCTCCTGGCTGGCGTCGTGGTAGATTCCCGGGTCGGCCGGATGGAGCGGGTCGTCGTCGAGGACGCCCCGCAACGATGCTTCTGCATCACGCGCGCGATTGGCGGCGAGGTAGGCCTGGGCCGCGCGGAACAGCGCCTCGGGGCGCCGCGGCGACCAGTAGGGAACCCGGTCGAGCTCGCGGGCGCAGCCGATCAGATCGCCCCGAGCGGCCAGGACCTTGGCCAGCGTGATCCGGGCCTCGACCTCGTGCGGCGCGCGGCGGAGCCGCTGGCGCAGGGCCGATTCCGCGGGATCGTACCGACCTGCCGCGATCCAGCTCTCGATGGTGCGCGGCTGGGGCATCGGCCGGCTCTCGCGCCAGTACCACCAGGCATTGAAGCCCGCCAGGCCCGCCAGCAACCCGGCCAGCGCGATCCACGCCAGGCGTCGGCCAGCTCGTCGAGCCGGGATCGACCGGCGTCGGGCCGGCCGATCGCCGCCGATCGCTTCGGCAGTATCGCGTTCGCTCGTGACCGTGATGTCGGAATCGGTGAGCATGCTCGGATCGGTCGGGACTTCGTGATCGGCGATGGCGGCCGGGAAGGTACCCGGCTCGCCGCGGGAGGGAGGCCGCTGACGATGGATCCCATGTTACTTCCCGGCCGCCGGGGCCGCCAGGCGGACTCATGGTCGGTGCGCCGGGCCGATGGTCTGCCGTCGCGGTTCGCGGCCGAGCTTGCGCTCTCCGCGAGCGGGCATTCATCCGCCCGACGATCCGGGGTTATGATAGGGCCGGCGCCGCGCGAGTCCGTCCCTCGCGGCGGCCGGTCGTGTAGCCGATGGAGCCCGAACCCAACGATGGCGACCTTGACCTCCAGATCGATCGGACGCCGGCGGGTCCTGATCGCAACGTCGATCGTGGCCACCCTGGCGGGGATTGCGACGCTCGTCGTCCGCGTCCTCGACCGCGATGCCAGGACGGCCCGGCTCGCCCTGGCCCAGGGGCGGCTCGACGATGCCTCCGCCGCGATCGATCGCTGGCTGCATGCCTCGCCCGGTTCGGCCGAGGCGCACTTCCTCAAGGCGCAGCTCGCCTGGAAGCAACAGGACCTGGACACCGTGCGCGACGAGCTCGACCGGGCCCGCGAGCTCGGCCATCCCACCAGGGCCATGGCCGGGCTGCTCGGACTGGTCCTGGCCCGGTCCAACCAGTCGGCGCTGGCCGAACCCTACCTACGCGAGGCCTTCGAGTCGAGTCGAACGGCCGATCCCGAGGTCGCCGACGCCCTGGCGCGGATCTACCTCGGGACGTTCCGCATCAACGAAGCCGGCGCGGTGATCGACCGCTGGCTCCGCGAGGTCCCCGCCGACGCGCGGCCCTACGTGCTGCGGACCGAGGTGGAAAGGCGCCTGTCCAAGGACGCCGATGCCCTGATCGCCAGCTATCGCGAAGCCCTTCGCCGCGACCCGAACCTCGATTCGGCACGGCTCGGGCTGGCCGAGGTGCTCCGCCACGCCCACCGCACCACCGAGGCGGCCGAGGAATACGCGGCCTACATCGCCCGCAAGCCCGACGACCCGCTCGGCTACCTCGGCGCGGGCCGGAACGCCATCGAGATGGGTGACCTCGACACGGGCGATCACCTGGCTCGATCGCTCGCTCGAGCTGGCGCCGCGCAATGCCGTGACGCTGGCCGCCCGCGGCTCGGTCGAGCTTCGCCGGAATCGGTTCGCCGCCGCGCTGGAATATCTCAACCGGGCCGTGGAGGTCGACCCCTTCGACCAGGCCAATCGGTTCCAGCGGATGGTGATCCTGACGAAGCTGGGCCGCAAGGACCAGGCCGAGTCGGAGCGCCGGGCACTCGACCGCATCCGCGCCGACCAGGAGGAATTCCAGCGGATCCGCGAGGCGTTGCTGGCGTCGCCCGTGGACCCCGAGCTCCGCGGCCGCGCGGCCCGCTGGCTGATGACGCACGGCCACGAGGGCGAGGCCGTCGAGTGGGCCAACCTGGTCCTGGCCGACCGTCCCGACGACCCGGCGATGAATCGCATGCTGGCCGATTACTACCGCAAGCGCGGCCAGACGGGCCTGGCCAATTTCCACGAGGCGCTCACGCCCAGGCCCTCGCGTGCCGGTGAAGGCACGCCCTGACGGTGACAGAGCCGGCGATGCGCCCGGGCATCGATCACCTGAGCCGCTCGAGGGCCGACAGGCTCACCGGGTCCCGCGGGTCGTCGCGGAGGACCAGCGCGTGCCAGGCGCGTGCCTCATCGGGCCGGCCCATCCGCTCGCGCAGGTCGGCGAGCCGATGATAGAGCTCGGGGTGCGGGGCCGTGCCGAGCGTCGGTATCGCCAGCGCCTCGTTGTAGACCGCTCGTGCCCGCCGGAAGGCGTCCTCGAACGCGACGTACCATCGATCGACCCGCTCGAGCTCGGCGCGGTCGCCGGCGTGCCGCAGCGCGGCGCGAAGGCGATAGGTGAGGGTGCCGTTGTACGGCTCGTAGGCCGCGGCGCGGCGGAAGGCGCGGATCGCCCGCGGCCAGTCCCCCCGGTCCTGGGCCACCGTGCCCTCGTGCACGGCGAACCGCGGGTCATCGGCCAGGGCTCGGGGGAGCCGGGCGAGCTCCTCCGCCAGCCGGCGCAATTGGTACGCGCCGTTGAGCCCGGTCAGCCAGGCGTCCCAGGCGTCGGCAGACTCGGGGAACCGCCCCAGCGCGGCCTCGAGGACCTTCACGCCCTCGGCTCCCCGGCTGTCGCGGACCAGCGCCAGCCCGACCGTCAATGCGAGCTGGAGGTTCTCGGGATGCTCGCTCGCCAGCGGGCCGAACAGGATCACCTGCGAGCCGGGTGCAGACCATGTCGATATCCAGCCGGGTCATATCCAGCAGGATGCGGGCGCGGTCGTGCAGGTCGGGCTCGCTCTCGTAGAGCCGCATGCCCCACCGGTGTGCTTCGCGCACCCGACCCTCCTTGTCGAGCAGGTCGATCAGTGCCCAGCCGGCCTCGGGCACGGTCGGGTCGAGCGAGAGCGCCTGGGTCCAGGCCGACTCGGCCAGGTCGTAGCGGCCCTCCTGGAAGCGCGCCTTGCCCTCGAAGAAGTGGACCAGCGCGGCCTCCCGCGGGTTCCGGGGCCGGACGGCGGCCAGGTGCTCGATCGCCAGCCCCGGCCTCGGCTCGGGCGGCTCGGTCGCGAGCTGCCCCATCAGCAGGTGCGCGGGCGCGTCGGTGGGGTGCGAGCGGAGGTACGCCTCGAGCTGCTCCGTCGCTCGGCCGAATTGCTTCTGTCTCGCCAGGTCGCGGATCGCGTCCAGGCTCGGTACGGGCCTCTCCGCTCGCAGCACTCCCAGCACGGCCACGCCGACCAGGCCGATCAGGACCGCGGCCAGCATGGGCATGACCAGGACCGGCCGGCGTCGCGAGTTCGTGGGTGGCCCGGGATTCATGGTTTTGCGAGGGGTCGTCGGTACCAGGGAAGTGGGCATACACGGGAGATCCGGGCCGGCCGGACCTTCGGGACGGCCTCCCGGCCTTCCAGCATAATCCGATTCGCGTTGCCCTGCGAATCCGCCCAGCTCCGACCCGACCGGTACCGGCTCGGATCGAACGCAACTTGTACCGGTCCTACAGGGCATAGGCGGGCCAGTGCGACACCGGCCCTTTCGGCGCCGTCGACGCCTCATCGCGCAGTTCGTTGATCTCACGCTGGATCTGTTCGGCCTCGGTTGTCCGGCCAAGCTGGCGATAGAGGACGGCCACGGGGTACAGGACGCTGTATCGCCGCGGGGCCAGTCGCCGAGCCTGATTCAGCTCGCGCTGGCCGTCCTCGCGACGCCCCTGCTGCAGGTACAGCTTGGCGAGGTTGAGGTGGGGCAGGAAGAAGCTCGAATCCCACTCGGCGGCCTGGCGATAGCAGCGCTCGGCCTGATCCATGTCCCCTCTCAGGAAGTAGTTATGGCCGAGCAGGTCCATCAGCTCGGCATCCGGGCCGCCGGTCAGGGCTTGCTCCAGGCGGCGGCCCGCGTCCTCGATCCGGCCGCAGTCCATGAGGTCCTGGATCAGTTGGGTCCAGAACAGCTTGCGCGACCCCGGCATCTCGCTGAGGTCCGGGTCGAGGTCGACGACTCGCTCGAACGCCGCGACCGCGAGCTGCGGGTTCTCTCGGTTATGGTAGACCGTGCCGCGGAGCATCGCGCCGAAGACCTCGCCGCCCGCCGTGTGCTCCAGCCGGTCGGCCAGCTCCAGGCATTGCGCGGCATCGCTCTGTGAGAGCAAGACCCCCGCCAACCTTCGCATGGCCGTGACGTTGTCGGGCGACTGCTCGAGGATCTGCCGGTAGACGGGGACGGCGCGCTCAGGATGCGGTCCGCGCCAGTCCATAGGCGCGAATCTGCATGTCCGCCAGAGAGAGCGTACCGACGCGGCGGAAATAAGGCTCGGCCTGCTCGGAGAAGTCCATCCGGCTCAGGCATCGCGCCGCCAGCGCGGCGGCCTGGCGGTTCCACGGCTGCCGCTCGAGGTGGTCCAGCGCGTGCTGAAGCGCAGCGACCAGGTCACCCCGCGAGTAGGCGCGCTCGCCGTCGACCAGGGCCTCCGAACGAGTGACGTTCCATGCGGTGGCCGTTGAGGACGCGAGCAGTAAGCAGACGACGAACACCCGCCGGACCCAGCGTGGCCCGCGGCCGCAGCCAAGTTGATGCGGCTCCATCGATATTACCTCGAGGCGGTCCTCGGCCCAGAGCCCAGACAGGGTGAGTGGGCAGCAAACAGCACGGCCGAGCGGCGCCGGAATGCGCCGATCGGCCGTGCTCGGAATAACCAGCGAGCCGAGAGAGCGGAAGGATGGAAGACCCTCGCCGCCCTCACAACGGCATCGCCATGTTCGATCAGCGATCGTCAGAAGGCGTCCGAGGGGACCGTCTCGCCGTTGTCGGGCGTGGCGATCGCGTAGTACGGAAGGTAGTTGACCGTGCTCTTGACGAAGCGGACGGTGCCGTCCATGAAGAGCATATTCACGCCGCCCGGATGGTTCGAGCTGGCGTTGACCCCGGTGATCGTGCCGCGCGAATCCTGTGCGTTGTCACTGTACTCGCAGGCGAAACGGTTGGGGGTGACGGTGTGCGAGTAGATCGAGGTGCCGGCACTGGCCCACCACTCGCCCTTCCAGCCCCAATTCTGCTGCGAGGTGGTCGTGGTGTTCACCTGGCAGGCCTGGAGGAACTGGACGTCGGACGCATAGGCATAGGCGGTGGCGTTGCCGGCGAAGTAGTAGACCATGCCCAGGCCATGCTTGCCCGGCAGGGCCGCGGGGCCCTTGACCCACTCGCTGAAGACGGCCGTGTTGCTGGTGCCGTCGGTGAACGAGGCCATCGAGATCTGCCGGGTGGCGATCCCGTCCCAGCTCGAGGCGATGTACGTCGGGCCGTTCTCCTGCCAGTTACCCGCCGAGCCGCTGCCGCCGACCGGCGCGCCGTTGATCCGGCGGTTCAGGCCGATGTTCGTCACGTAGTTGTGCGACCCGACCTGCCTGCCCTGGCCGTTGATCAGGAACGTGCCGGAGCCGCCGGGGTTCTGATCCGACGGGCAGAGGAACGTCGAGATCTGCATGCACAGCACGGTGTACTGGATGATCGAGTACGCGCCGCCGGACGCGCCGTCGGGCGGGTTGGGATCGCCACCGCCGTAGTTGTAGTTCCACCGCGAGCCGAAGCTCCAGTTGATCGCGTTGTACGCCGTGGTCTGCTCCATGTAGGGGAGCAGGCGGGCGAGCTGCGACCAGTTCTGGCCCGGGGCGGTGGCCCCGCTCGTGTTCCAGTCGGTGCTGTGCGGCGGAACATTGGTCTGGGCGCTCACGTAGTTGTGCATCGCCAGGCCGATTTGCTTCAGGTTGTTCGTGCACTGGGCACGACGGGCCGCCTCGCGCCGCCTGCACGGCAGGCAGCAGGAGCGCGATCAGGACGGCGATGATCGCGATGACGACGAGCAACTCGATCAGGGTGAACCCCCGACGCATTCGAATCATAACGGGCTCCCTAGGGAATGAACCGACGATGGGAAGAGAACTGGAACATCAGCCTTACAAGAGGCAAAAAGCAAGCCGGGAATCGATCAGAGAGCCGCGGCCGCCGCACACCCCGGGTTGCCTTGCCGGCGGCCCCTCCCTGCGTGGGAAGCCTACTTCTTCTTGGCACCCGCACCGCCACCCGCTCCCGGATACTTCGTTTCGGCGTAGGGGTTCGATCCCTGCTTGGCCTTGGCGTAGTCGTCGTAGGTCATGCCGGACTTGGGTGCGCTCACCTCTTTGGTCGCGCCCTTCTCCGGCGTCGGGACAGGCCCCGTGCTCCCCTGAAGCTTGTCCGCCGCCGAGTCGTTATCCGTCCCGCAACCGGGCAAGATCAAGAGCGACGAGAGGAGCAGACCCAGGCCGAGTCCTCGGATCACTGTATTCACGTGTAGCTGACTCCTGTTGAAAAACGACGATGGCACATCACCCCTCGCCGGGCCGGCCGCTCGCGGGCCGTCGGACTGCATCACGACCGATGAGCCCGGAGGACTGATGACATACAGTTAATAATGTGCACCCTTCAGAAACGCCTCGCAGCATATTCATCAATCGGGCAATTCCGCGGCATCATGAGGCCCTTCACGCCTGCAACCTCACCGGAGTGGCCCGCCTTCGTCCCGTTTCGTCGGCCCCCTGGCCGCGGCGACAAAGCAAAGCACGGATTTCGGAATCGAGACTCCTCGTCGGTGCGCCTCCACCCGTCCTCGCAATCGCAAGACCCCGATCGACTTCCGCAGCGACCCATCTAACAGACAACCGCTCTCGAATATGAAGGGATGAGGGGTTGCCGCCGACAGACCGCCGAAATCGCATTTCCCGGCACGACCGGAAGAGACCGACTCGGCGCAGCCTGTAAGCGTCCCAACCATATACCCAATTCCTGCTTCATGTCAACTTAATTCCTCCCGGCCTGCCATCTACTAATCCCTTCAAACCAGTCGCCTCCTGCCCCGCTGGATTCTCGTGGCATCGAAGCCTCATCGCCGTCTCGACACCGCGATGCTTCGAACGGGACATGCGATCGTGACACCCGCGAATCAGGGTTGTTGCGACTCGGCGTTCCGCCACGCTCGGCAGTATCTGAAATCTTCCGAGGTATATCGCGAGTATCTGCGTGGGCGAACCTCTGCTCTGCAATCTTCTGCGTGTTGCTTCCACGCACCTGACCTCGGATAGCGACCAGCACGTGCAGATGACCTACATCCGTATCCCCAGGTTGGTTCCCGCGCGGCCGGCCCGCAATCTTGCGGGTCCCACTCTGCGGCGGGCTGGAGGGTCTGGATCGGAAGGATCGCTCCGACGCCGAGGAGAATTCGTCATGCCCGTTACAGATTGTAAATACCGGGTCCTGGACGACGCAGGGGACGATCGTCGCGGCGGATTCGGCCCGTCGCCAATGCGGGCCCCTGGCGAGCGCGATGCTGGCCGACACCGTCCAGCCCGTTCGAAGGCCAACGTACTGGCCCTCCCTCGTGGACCTCGATTGGCCCTGCCGAATTGTCAGGCGTCTTCGCTCCGGGATGCTCCGCAAGCAGTCTCCGCGGCGCGGTCCCTGCTCCTGCTCCACCACGCCAGGCTCGCGAGGATGAGTAGCCCGGCGAGAGAGAATCCGAGACCGACCCGGGCGTGGACCGGATCATACGAGAAGACAATCGTATGGCGTCCGGCGGCGACGGCGACGGCGCGCATCAGCAGGTTGGCCCGCAGGACCGGTGCCTTCGAGCCGTCGATCGCCGCGGACCAGCCGGAGTCGAAGGCGTCGGCCAGCACCACGATCGCCGGCCGATCGAGGAAGACCTCGAGGACGACGCGTTTCGGTGTCTCTTCGAAGACCTCCACGCCCTCCCTCGAGCGACCAGGAGCCGCTCCCAGCCCGTCCGGGCGGAGATAGGCGGCGAGGCTCGTCGGGTCGTCGGTCTCGATGTAGGCCGTGTGTCTGAGGTCGGCTGCGGGAGCCGGCACCGCCGATGACTCGGGTCGGCCGGCAGCGCGCAGGCGGGCGATCAGGGCATCTCGACGTGGACTGGTGGACGATTCGAGGGGCGGGATCAGCCGGGCATCGCGGATGATCCAGGCCCGAGGGAATGCCCTCCGGTTCCTGCGGACCTGGACGTCCCGGCTCAGTCGCCACTCCTTTCGCTCCTGCGCACGCTCGGGGCCGGTCAGGACCGGATAGATCAGGTCCGTGTCCTCGATGAAGGCGGCGTAGCTTCGGTCGCTGCGGGTCCAGTCGCCGGGATCGGCCGGCAGGATGAAATAACGCGCGCACCCAGAGGTCGAAGGCCCCGCGGGCGTGCCACAGGATCACGCGGCCTGGCTCAAGGCCCAGGCTGCCTGCCAGTGCGGGGTCGATCGACCGGTATTCGGGCCGGAACAGCCTCCGTTGATCGGCGCGCCCGGTCTCGCTCTCATCGACGAAGACGTAGTCGAGCCCGTGCAGCCAGCCGAAGCTCGGCTGGAGCGTGTCGATCTCCCAGTCGATCAGGTCGCGCAGGCGGTGCGTCGAGCGGGTCTCGCCCCACCCGACCGGTACCCAGGACGGTATCCGGTGGATCCGGATCGGGCCGGGGCTCGGCTCGATCCGCTCGGCCTCGCGAATGGCCCGCAGCGCCTCGGGCTCGCGATCGAAGTCCGCTTGCGGCGCCGAGATCACCAGGCGCGCGTTGGCCAGGCCGAGATCCGCCGCGACCACGACCAGCGCCAGGATGGCCGCGACCGAGCGGCGGCGGCCCGCCGGCCAGCACACGATGACCAGGCTGAGCGCCAGGGCGCACGCCCCGTGGACCGTCGCAGTCACGATCGCATCGGTCGCGCCCGCGGTATCGACGGGCCCGAAGACCAGGTGGTCCGCGACCCGCGCCGCAATCGCGGAATGAATCATCCCTCGCAGGCCAACGGCCAGCACGAGGCCAAGGATGCCCAGGACCAGAAGGCCACCCGCCAGCGCGACCGCCCTGCGGCGGCCCAGCCCGTTCCCGCAACGGTCCCATCCCAGACCCGCCAGCGCCGAGAGCGACAGCGACGTGAACGCCAGCAGCTTGAAGGGGAACCGGAACAGCCGAAGGGCGGGAAGGACGGACGTCAGCAGTCCGTAGAAACCGTCGTCGCCGGCCGTCGTCGGGTCGCCAACACTCGACCAGGCGCCGGGACCTGCAAAAGCGCCGAGGCTCGCCCAGAGGCTCAGGATCGCGATCGCCGTCATCCAGGCAGCCCAGGGCGGCTTACCGCGGAATCCGGCCGCGGCCAGGGCCAGCACGAGCGGCAGCGCACCGACGTAAAGCGACAGCGGCGAGGGCCGATGCGCCCACTGCGGCGGCAGGATCGTGACCCAGTAGCGATCGCCCGGCGTGAACGTGCCGAAGACGTTGGGCCAGAGGAATTCGAGCACCCGGTAGGGGATCAGGCTCGAATCGAACAGGTCGGCCAGTCCGTCCCCCGACCAGCGCACGCTCCTCGTGATCTGGCCGAGCACCGGCACGACCTGGATTCCCGCCAGAAGCAGGCCGAGCAGGCCCGCGGCCGCCAGGCCCACGACCGTCGCCGTGACCCGTCGCCGAGGCTCGGCCCGCCTCGTGGCGGCGTAGATCGCGATGGCGACGGCCCAGAGCCCCAGCAGTGATACCTGAGTCCACCGCCCGGCATCGCCGTGCAGGCGACGGGCCAGCCAGGGGCCAATCCAGGCCCAGATGCCGGCGACAGCCAGCAGTCCGAGCGCCCACCGCCACGGCCGTCGGCGGCCATCCGTTGCCGGCACCGCCAGGAAGAGGGCATAGCCGAGCCCGCAGACGACCGTCAGGTACGCGGTCTCGGGATCGCCGCCCAGAACCTGCATCGACAGCACCAGCGCCAGCTCGACCAGGCCCCGCCGCCTTCCCAGCCGCACCCAGCGGTCAACGGCCAGGAAGCCCAGCGGCAGCCACGCCGCGCCGACCAGGTAGATGATATTGAAGTAATCCGAGAGGACGGGGCCGCCGAACGCATACGACATGGCCGCCAGGGTCGCCCCGGTGCGGCTCACGCCCCAGGAACGCATCAGGGCCAGCATCGCCCAGAACGCCAGCACCTCGTGGCCAACCGTGTACAGTCGGACGCCCCATGGGTACGACACCAGCGCGAAGATCAGCTTGCCGGGATACACGACGGCCGCCATCGGGTGGCCGAGCAGCGGCATGCCGCCATTGGCCCCGGGCTCCCAGGTCGGCAGTCGCCCGGCCGACCATTCCTGCTGCACTCGCCAGTAGAGGGGGTAATAGAAATGCCCCGAGTCGCGAAACGCGTACTGCTGCCCGCCGAAGAGGATGCCGCCATGGCAGGCGACGACCAGCGCCGCCACGCACGCCGTCGCCGCGAGCGGGCCCCGGCGCACCAGGGCCATCGTGCGTTCCATGACCTTCACGAGCGGGCCCCACATCAGCCGAGACTCCTCTCGTCGGGATCCGTCGCGGGCGGTCGATGGTCGAGACGCGCCGCACCCCTCGCCCCGGCGAGCATCAGCAGCACCAGGATGCCCGCGCCGGCCAGCGTCGTCAGCACCGATCGCCGCATTCCTTCGGGTCGATATTCGTAGACGAGCGTGTGTCGGCCCGCCGGCACGGTGGCGCCCCGCATCATCCGGTTGGTCCGCCAGATGGGCGCCGATTGGCCGTCGATCGTCAAGACCCAGCCGGGATCGAGCGCGTCGGACAGGACGACCAGCCCCGGCCGTCGCAGGTCGGCCTCGATCTCGACACGCTGCGGTTCGTAACGGGCAATGCTTGCCATCCCCGTCGGCCCGGACCCGGGCGATG
This sequence comes from uncultured Planctomycetota bacterium, assembly GCA_963771445.1. Taxonomy (GTDB): domain Bacteria; phylum Planctomycetota; class Planctomycetia; order Isosphaerales; family Isosphaeraceae; genus JAKAUH01. Next base: position 277,919 of record CAVYTQ010000015.1, read on the forward strand.
TCCTCAGCGACCTGAGGGCCGTCGTGATCGTCTCACGCTCCGCCTCGACGAATGCCGTCCGGCGCAGGTCAACGGCCAACCGGCGGGGATCCATCGGGACCCCGCCGGCCGAGTCCACCAGCGTGGCGACGAGCTCGGCGGCGCTCGGGGCTGCCGGGACCCGTCGGCGGGATGACGATCGCCGAATCGACGACCCAGCAGCGGGGGAAGGCTCGCGGGTTGCGCACGAGTTGCCACCCTTGTTCCTCGACCCACCGCCGCGACCGCTCGGGGTCCGCGACGACCTCGTCGCCCGGGGCGATCCGAGAATAGCCGCGCTCGGGGCCCATCCAGCCGTTGAGCCCGACCGGCATGATGAGATAACGCGCCCCCCAGAGGTCATAGCCGCCCCGGGGGAACGAGTAGATCGTCCGCACGACCCCCCGCTCGTCGCGGCCGCGCTCCGCCCGGGCCTCGAAGAACTCGACGTAATCCTCGACGTCGAGGACCCCGCGGACGATCGCGTAGGCCAGCCCGTACGGCTCGGCGTGCAGCCGGTCGAGCGTGTCGTGCTCCCAGGCGACGACTTCTGCAAGCCGGTGCGGCGACCGCCTCTCGGCGAAGGCTAGAGGGTGCCACTGCTCGACCCGGTGGATGCGGAACGGGCCATCGGCCGGTTCCAATTCCTCGGCCCTCGCAATCAGCCGGGCGATCTCGGGAGTTCCCTCCAGGACGGAGCCTGGTACTGTCCAGACGATTCGGGCTCCGGCCATCGCCAGGTCGATCGTCATCAGGATCAGCACGCCCGCTCCGGCCAGTCCGGCGCAGCGCGACGCCAGCACGATCAGCCCCAATCCGACCGCGAGATCGCGCCACCGTGCAATAATCCCCGGAGGGTCGCATCGACGGCTCCCGAAGCATCGACCGGCCCGTACAGCGAGCCAGCCGGGCCGGACCGGCCGACCCATCCCTCGAGCGCCGGGCGGCCCGCGACCACGCCGATCGCCAGCACCGCGCTCGCTGCCAGGCCCGCGAGCGCCAGCCAGCGCAACCTGGCCGCTTCCACGGCCCCCTGGCGAAGCCGGTCCCAGGCCGTGCCCGCCAGGCACGACGTGGCCAGCGCGGCCAGTGTGAAGAGCTTGGCCGGGTAGCGGAACATCGCGAAGCCGGGGAGGAACATCGCCATGAGACCATAGACGCTGCCGGCCCCGTCGGGGAGGAACTCATCGCCGCGGGAGATGCCGGCGGGTGGGTCGTGCGGTCCCAGCAACCCGGTGGATCCCGGAATCCATCGCGCCCACCAGAGCGGCCCCGCGAACTTCCCCATCGCCCCGGCCAGCCCGGCGAGCATCAGGATCGTGAGCCAGCGCCGGCCGGTCGTCCCCGAGCGTATCGACGCGCCCCCGGCCGCCAGCACCAGGACAAACGCCCCCAGGTACAGCGAGGGCGACCACATCATCCGCTCACCTGCCGGCGGCATCGCCTGGAGCCACGAGCGGTTCTCGGGGACCTCGAGCCCGTAGACGTGCGGCCAGGCCAGCTCTGCCAACCGGTACGGCTCGACGCTGAAATCCTGGAGACCCGTGGCCAGTGGACCGGCCTGCCGCGTCGTCCGCCGGGCGTATTCCCAGGCCGGCACGATCTGCACGGCCGCCAGCATCATCGCCAGCACGACGGACCCGCACAAGACGCCCAGCGCCGACAACCTACGCGAACGAGCCCCTGGGCCGGCGGGCCGTACCAGCACGAGGAGTGCCAGTACCGGGCTCATGACCTGAGCGAAGTCCCTTCCGGTTGTTTCCCAAAGAGGCAGCCAATTCCTGCTCGCTGACAGGTCGGCGCCCAGCACGATGAGGCACCAGGCCAGCACGACAACGAGAAGCCCAACGAGCACCGCTTTCCACCGCCGGGGCCGGGCTTCGTCGTCCTCCCCTGGTCCCCGCAGCATGACCGCATAAAGCGACCCGGCGAGGCCCGTCAGGTAGGCGGCCTCCGGATCGCCGCCGAGCACCTGCATCGCCAGCACGACCGCCAGCCCGGCGAGGCCCCATGCCTTCCGCCCCCGCGTCATGAGCTGGACCGCGGCCAGGCCCCAGGGCATCCAGGCGGCCCCCACGAGGTAGATCACGTTCGAGTACAGCGACAGCACCGGCGCGCCGAAGGCGTAACCCAGCGCCGCCAGGCACGACCCCGTCCCGCCCGTCCCCAGGGAGTGGCAGAACACCCAGGCCCCCGCCAGGGCCAGCATCACATGGAGGAGGATGTAGCAACTGGCCGCCGCGGGATAGGGCAGGATCGCGTACACCAGCTTGCCGGGATAGATCACGGCCGCCATCGGCCATCCCAGCAGCGGCGTGCCTGCATTCTGCCAGGGATTCCACAGCGGCAACCGACCGGCCGCCCACTCCGCCCGAACGACCCGGTAGAGCGGATGGTAGAAGTGTCCCGCGTCGCGATACGCGAGCTGGCCCCCCTCGAACAGCACCGAGTGGAAACAGGCCAGCACGAGCGCCAGGGCGCATCCCAGTGCCAGAAAGCTCGGTGCCGCTCGACGCATCGCGGGAATCGTCGCTCCTCCCCCGGCAGACGACTAGGGCTTGCCTCGCCCCAGGCCCCACGTCGGCCGCTCGGACGACCGCAACACACCCGGCTGGCCGCGCGTCTCCTGCTGGGCCCGCTCGACCTCCTCGCCCGCGTAGACTCGCAGCAGGTCCACTCCCTGGCGACGGATCACGAAGATCGGATGTCCGCGACGCTCCAGCCACCAGTCGTAAGGGGTGTAGATCCCCCGGTTGCGCTGCAACACATAGTCCGGATACTCGACCCCCGGGTCCAGCCCCGCGACCTTCACGCCCGACGGGAACTCGCCCCAGTCTCGGAGGATCATGACGTTCACCAGGCCCAGCGGAAAGCTCAGCGCCACCGGCCGCCGCCGCTCCTGACCTCGCACCCAGTCGAAGAACTCCGGGCCCATCGTGTCCCAGTAATAGGTCTCCTCGAGCCCCAACCGCTCCGCGCCCGGCAGGCCGCCGATCGCCGCGCTGTAGTATGAGAGGTGATACGGGTACGTCCGCGCCAGGCCGACGAGGCATTCTCCGGCCACCATCACCACGAGGAGGGCCGTCGCCCGGATCCCGGGTCCGGCCAGCATCCCCCGCGCCACCCAGCCCGCCCCGATGCCCGCCAGCACCGCCAGGCTCGCCAGGCTCGGCAACAGCAGCCGCTCGACATCGTGCCCAGGCGCATCGGGCAAGGCGCGCACCACCATCAGCACCGACCAGCTCAGCGGCCAGATCACCCCCCCGCGATCGCCCCGCCATCGGCACAGCGTGACGACGATCCCGACCAGTCCCAGCACCACGATCGACACCGGCGTCGTCACGGTCGTCAGCACAATTGTGTTGTGCCACGGCAGGGCAAAGCGATAGACGGTCCCCAGGTACAGTGAGGTCACCGGCACCGATTGCTCGCGCGTCAGGTTCGAGACCAGAAACCGGCCCATGCCTCGCCACGGATGCGCCCACCAGGCCGGCTGGACGCCATAGACCACCAGAGCAGCCACCACCAGGCCAATCCCCAGCGCCCGCGTCGCCGGCAAGCCGGGCGGCGGCGACGACGGCGAGGCCCGATCAGGACGAGGACCGCCATAGAGCCGGATACTCCCGATGGCCCGGCCGAGCAGCGGCAGCCCCTCGAAGACCGCCCACCAGCCGAGTGCCGGCGCCACCGCGAACCAGCCGGTGAATTTCGTGGCCGCCGCCAGACCCAGCAAGACCCCGAAGACAAAGGCCCACCGCGCCGCGTGCAGGCTCTTGACGAACGCCATCTGCGCCAGCAGCCACAGGCAGGTGACCGGCATGTCGTAGTGGGCGTAGTGCGCCGTGCGCGAATGTCCGGGGCGACATGATCAGCGCCAGCGACCCGGTCAGCCCGGCGATCCGGCCATACCGCCGCGCCAGGAACAGATACACGGCCGCGGCCGTCGCCGACGTCAGCACCATCGGGCCGAACCGGTACGAGGTCAACGGGTCGGCCCATCCCCGCGACGTCCACCAGCCCGCCAGGCCGAGCAGGGCGTAGAATGGCGGATGCCCGTCCGGCTCCTTGCGGCTGAACCGCCAGCATTCCTCGAGCACCTCGGGGCGGAAGTAGTCCGATCGACTCCACCCCGGCGCCGGCCGCGCCAGCCCGGCGAACCAGTCCGCCAGGGTGATCTCGCGATCGACGGTGAACCCCTCGTCGAACGCCATGGCCTGGTCGCGGCTCGTCGCCAGCAGCGATGCAAGCGTCGCGGCGAAGATCACCGTGGCGATCAGGGCGTCGGCGGTGATGGCGGACCGGAGTCGCGACAGCATGACCGGAGGGCAGCGGATGGGATCGCAAGAGGAAGGACACACGACCGGCCGGACCACGGCATACCCGCCGGCAATACGACAGCCCCAGCCTAGCCAGGCGCCTCCGGCCGGTCAACGCGCACGAAAGCCGCCGTCACGACGACTGGCGGAGCCCGGGCATCGCGAGCTTGACGTAGACGATGCCGCTGTAGATCGTCAGCGCCACGGCAAGCCAGGTCAGGGCATCGCGGCCGTACAGAAACCACTGCGGCGAGGCGGACCCGAGCTGCAGCGAGAGCAGCACGGCCGACACCGAGGCGCACTGGGTCACCGTCTTGAGCTTGCCGGCCATCTTGGCACCGAACGCCTGGCCCTGGCCCTCGAGGTGGCTGCGTAGGCCCTGGATCAAGAGCTCGCGCACCACGATCGCCGTGACCATCCACGGCCGGACGCCGGTGCCCGGGATCGCCGCCAGGTAGATGTAACAACCCGCCACAATCACCTTGTCGATCAGCGGGTCGAGCTGGCGGCCCAGCGGCGATTCCTGGTGCAGCAACCGGGCGAAATAGCCGTCGAGCGTGTCGGTCGCCGCGGCGATCACGAAGGTCGCCAGCGCCCAGCCGTAGGCGCCGAACTCGATGAGCAGATAGACGGCCGCCGCCAGGACCAGCCGGCTGATGGTAAGGCTGTTCGGGACGTTCCAGAACCGCATGGCCTTCCTCGCGACGGTCGTGGCAGCGGCCGTGGTTGCGTCGTCAACTCGGCTCATCGTGCGTCCCCGGCTGGCTGGTGCGAAGGGGTCCGTCGCCGCTGGGTCGGCCGCGGTCCGAGACGCCCGCTACATATCATCGAGGATGACCAGCGACGACGCGGCGGGCTTCTTCCGCGGCCGGGGTCGTGCCTTGCGCGACCGGGGCGGCTCTCCCGGCACGACCCGGGCGACCAGGTCGTAGCCTTCGGCCTCGACGACCTCGCACGGGACGATGTCGCCGGGCCGGAACGTGCCCCCGCGGACGTGCACCACGCCGTCGACGTCGGGGGCGTCGGCGTAGGTGCGGCCGGTCCAGCGATGACGGCCTTCGGGCGACGCCGCGTCGATCATCACGTCGAGCGTCCGGCCCACCAGGCCGCGGTTGAACCCGAAGGCGATCGGCTGCTGCACGGCCATCAACCGGTCGCGACGCCGCGTTGATCACCTCGGCGGGCAGATGGCCGGGCAGCTTCGCGGCCGGCGTGTCGGGCTCGAGCGAATAGGTGAACGCCCCCAGCCGCTCGAACCGGGTCGCCTCGACGAAATCCGCCAGCTCGGAGAACTCGGCCTCGGTCTCGCCCGGGAAGCCGACGATGAACGTCGTCCGCAAGACAAGTCCGGGGATCGTCGCCCGCAGCCGGTCGACGATCGCCTGCGTCTCGGCCCGCGTGTGACGGCGGTTCATCAGCTTGAGCATCCGGTCGTTGATGTGCTGCAGCGGCATGTCCAGGTACGGGACGATCTTCCTCGCCCGGCCCAGGACGTCGTACAGCTCCTCGGTGAAGAACTGCGGGTAGCAATACAGAATCCGAATCCAGTCGATGCCCTCGACGTTCTCGAGCTCACCGAGCAGCTCGGCCAGCCGGGGCCGGCCGTAGAGGTCGACGCCGTAATAGGTCATGTCCTGCGCCACGAGGACGAGCTCGCGGACGCCGTCGGCGGCCAGCTCCTCGGCCTCCTCGACGACCCGCTCGATCGGCTTGGTGACGTGCTTGCCCCGCATGAAGGGGATTGCGCAGAACGTGCAGAGGCGATCGCAGCCCTCGGAGACCTTCAGATAGGCGAGGTGCCGCGGCGTGATCCGCAGCCGGGCGCGGTCGTCCTGCGCCTGGATCGGTGCCGGCCGGAACACCTCACGCTGCTCGTTCAGGCCGCCCAGCAGCCGGGCGGCAACCTGGGCGATCTCCTCGCGGCCGAAGACGCCGACGACATGGTCGACCTCGGGGAACTGTTCGAGCAGCCCCTCGCGCTGCCGCTCGGCCAGGCAGCCGGCGACAATGACCCCCTTGACGTGCCCCCGCCGCTTGCGGTCCAGCAGTCTCCTCGATGACGCCGATCGACTCCTGCCGCGCGGCGTCGATGAACCCGCAGGTGTTCACCACGACCAGATCGGACGGCTGGGCGTCGGGCACGATGGCGTACCCGTCCTGCGCCAGCAGGCCGAGCATCCGCTCGGAGTCGACCAGGTTCTTGGAGCATCCCAGGCTGACGAAGGAGACAGTCGGAATCTTGGGAGTGAGCGAGTTCGGCATGAGGTTTCCAGGAGCTCGTCTGACTGAAGTCGAAAATGCTATTCGCGTTGCGCTAAAGCCGGCCGTCGGGGTCGCGAGGTCCACTAGACTCCGGGGGCGTCCGTGCAAGCCCCGCTTTTCATCTTAACGGATGTGGCTAGAGAGCGACGAGGATCGCAGCGGGTTCTCAGCCCTCCGGCCATGCTACTCCATTCTGACGGATCTTCCGGATCCGGGCTAGGGGTGATGCCTCCGGGTGCAGGGCCGTTTCATTCTCAGTTCGGTGTTGACACGATCTTGAGTGTCTCCTCCGGGTGGCACACGTAGTGGCGCGTCGCCGCCGCGGCGCTGTTCTGCCCCGAGCGATGGAACAGGAACACGACGATGTTCCTCAAGACGGCCATGACCTGCGTCGCCGACCCCTTGCGGATCCGGCTCGGCATCCTCGCGGAGCGTCCCGTCGCGGACCCCATGCAGGCCGTTCTCGATCCCCCAAATGCGCACGCGTCAGGTCCAGCAACTCCGCGGCCCCCGCCCGCTCGCGCGGCAAGCTCGTGATCCCCAGGGCCACCTCGATCTCGACCTCCTCGCCGACCCGCCGCTCGCGCCGCAGCCGGTACACCCGCGCAGCCCGGCCAGTCCGGGCCCAGGTACTCATCGAGCGCCGCCGTGACCTCGATCGACCGCTTCTCGATCCGGCCGTGCCCCTTGTTGACCCGGCCGGCCCGCTCGATCTCGGCTTCGCTGCGCCGCCTGGAGGGGGGGAAAGGCCGGGGTCCGGCTCGAAGGCGGCCGCGATGTCGCGGGCGAGCGTCGGTTGGTTGTCCTTCACCGGCAGGACGTAGTCCCCGCCGCCGCCGATCACCGCGGCGCAGAAATCGCGGTGGGTGAACATGGCATCGCCGGTGACGACCTTGCCCTTGATCGGCAGGACGCCCAGGAGTTCCAGCGCCGCCTTGTGCTCGTTGGTCTTGGCGTTGACCCGGAGCTGGGCCAGGACCGCCCTGACCGCGGGGGCGTAGGCGCTGACCAGGTGGACCCCGGGCGTGTCGCCGTCGCGGCTGCCCCGCGCCGTCTTGCCGTCGAGGGCGATGTGGGGCGCGTCGCCGGGCCCGAAGCTGCCCTCGGATCCACCGGCCGACCCGGTCCTCGAAGTCGGCGACGTCGATCCGGCGGAAGACGGCGCGAGTAGGTCGCCTTGCAGAGGCCCCAGGTGGAGGTGAAGCCGAGGAGCTTGAGGAACTCGCGGCCCCGTCCCTTGCCGTATTGGACGATGGCCTCATAGCTGGTCATGCCGGCGAGCATGGCGACGACGGCCAGGCCGAGCAAGGCCGGCAGGGGGTGGCGCTTGCCCCTGGCGGGCGCGGATCGTTAAGGCCCTCAAGCAGTTCCATCAAGGAGACGCCGGCATCCATGCCCGGACCCTCATGCGATGTCCATCGGTGAGAATCAAAGACGACGAATGATCCTAAACAGAGAGTGAGTCGGAAACTAGATCAAAAGGAAACCGCCCTGCCTCCGGGTGCGAGCATGAGCGAGACGACGAGCGCGGATTCCCGATCAGGCCGTAGGATCGCCGACGGAGCACGCAACGCCCCTCGGCGGGGCTTGCGAGCCGGGGCCGGCACGCTATACTATTATTCCCAGGCGCCCGTAGCTCAACGGATAGAGTCGCGGACTTCGAATCCGAAGGTTGTAGGTTTGAATCCTCCCGGGCGCGCCTACTTAACTCGAGCCGAGGGCTCGGCTTGCACCTACCTGTCGCGTGACCGACCGGCGCTGGCACTCCGGACGACCAACGACCGTGGCTTGCTTCCCATCTCCGCCAGGATGCCGCCATCGTCACTCACCGTGCCGGCCGTACGCCCGCCGGCTCGACGGTGTGCCCGCATCGATCAATGCCCACCGATCATGAACGCGGAATCTCGGCGATCGAGCCGAGGAGTGGCGTGAAATCGATGTCGGGGTAATGGTCGCAGAGGCGTCGCAGGCGGACCTTCTGCCAGGGCGTGAGGATCGAGCCGCGGCCGGCGACCCCCTTGTTGAAACGGACGCTCCGATCGCGGGGCATCTCGGACATCGCCCGTTCGCACTCACAGAGGTCGTGGTCGATCTCGAGGAAAGCCAGGACCCTTCCGAGCGTTGCGAGGGTATCCTTCGTGACATCGTCATAGTTCAGCCAAAGCGGCTTGATTCGACCTTCCCTCGTGGCGTATTGCCACGAGGTGTAGAAATGGACGTACCAGGGAGCGGCCAGGTCGATCACCCAGTCGAGCTGCTGATCGAGGGGTAGCTTCGCGAAGCGCTCGTCGATGTAACAGACCGGGGCGTGAGGGCCCTCATCCACGAAATGGTCGCGCAGGCTGACCAGGGCGTCGGCCAGGTCGCGCACCAGGACAATTACCTTTATCCCGGCCGCGTCGATCAACTGGAGGTTCGGGCCCGTTGCCCTCAAATGATGCTGCGAGACCGTGGGGCCGCGGTCGTGGTACAGCAACGCCGGCAAGTACAGGTCCTGCTCGCTCCGCTCGTACGCATAGCTCAACGGGACATGCGGCCAGCCGAGCAGCTTTGAAAGCAGGGTGACGAGGAAGGTCAACCCGCTCTTGGGATAGCATGCCACCAGCAAATGCGGCTGGCTTGGCCGGATGTCCGCCGTGGGGAAGGGCGTCGAGGTATCGAGCAGGTTGGACAGGATGGATAGCAGCAGCTCCGAGGTTTGCTGCCGCCCGCCGGGCACCCACTCCCGCGACTCGGGGCTCGCCTCGATCCGCAGGCGAGAGGGATCTATGGCCGATCCCAACTCCCGGGCTCGGTGCCGCCGATCATGGACATCATTCAATGATTCCTTCAATGGAACACTCCTCGACACGAGGCTCTTCCTTGCCCCATGTGCGTACAGTCGGCGAAGCAGCGGCGGGCGCTTGAACTCTTTTCGGCACGCATCGCGCGTCGTCCGCAGATTGCCCGGCCAATCCGATGGTCAACCGACGGATCGCAGGGTGATTTTGGCCATGGGCCGTGTTTCGTCAATGGCCGGGGTGGACGAGCCGGCGCCTTCCACCGTGCTTTTTACCAAGCTTTACGGTCTCGAGCCGCGAACGGGCACAAAGGTTACAAAACGCAATATAAACTCAAGTTCGTGTAACGAAGTGTCGGCGTTGTTGTTAACCATGCGGCCCATCCCGCAAGCCTACCAGCCCTCGCGCTTGAGCCTGGCGCCGCCAGTCGCTTTCCCGCCTGCTCCTCGCGCAGTCGGCGGCCTTGGCGCGGTAATCCGACGCCTGCCCCAACCATTGCCCCGCGTTACCATCGTCCGACGCCGCCCGACTCTCGGCGATGTCGGCCATGTGAACGAAGACACCCTGATGGAAAGCCCAGCACCGGGCCATTTCCTCGTGGCTATAGAACTGACCGGTTTCATCGGCCAGGTGGTGCCGCCAGGCACGCAGACCCCATCCCATCGCCAGGCCGCACGCCGCGATCAGCAGGAGCAGCGTCCGCAGCCGCAAGCGGACGCGTCGCGGCCGTTGCCTTCGCGCCCTCGCAGACCGATCGTCGAAGCAGCGGGGGCACGATCGATCGGCCGGGTCGGGGAACGGCCCGCCGCACCGGTGGCAGGACGGGCGGAGCCGCGTCGGCGGTGGGTCTTCGTGGTGCATGGCCGGCCCGCGGCGGTCGCGGGGCGATCAGAATGACACGACCCGGTAGGCCTCTTCCAGGGTCGTCACGCCCTCGAGGATCTTGTCGAACGCGCTGTCCTTCAGCGTGCGCATGCCCAGGTCGACGGCCACGCGGCGCAGGACGTCCTTGGGGATCTGCTGGAAGATCAGGTCGCGCAGCTCCTCGCCGACGACCATGATCTCGTAGATTCCCATCCGGCCGAGGTAGCCGGTCTGGAAGCAAGCCGGGCAACCCAGCCCTCGGTGGAGCTTCCTGTCGCCGTGCTCGGCCGGGTCGAGCTCCAGGGCCATGAGCTCCTTCTCGCTGGCCGTGTAGCTGACGCGGCAGTACGGGCAGATCTTCCGGATCAGCCGCTGCGAGACGATCGCCAGCAGGCTGCTCGAGAGCTGGTAGCCGGGAATGCCGAAGTTGTACAGGTTGCTGATCGTGCTCGGGGCATCCGAGCCGTGCAACGTGCTGAAGACCAGGACGCCGGTCAGGGCGGCGCGGATGCCGATCCGTGCCGTCTCGTCGTCGCGGATCTCGCCGATCATGATGACGTCCGGGTCCTGGCGGAGCATCGCGCAGGCCCTCGGAGAAGCCCATCTCGCCCTGCGTGATCTGCGCCTGGTTGACGCCGGGGATCCGATGCTCGATCGGGTCCTCGATCGTCATGATGTTCTTCATCGGCGAGTTGATCCGCTCGAGGCAGTTGTACAGGGTCGAGGTCTTGCCGGCCCCGACGGGTCCGGCCACCAGCACGGCACCGTAGGGCTGCGTGATCAGCCGGTCGAGCGTCTCGGCCTGCTCGTCGGTCATGCCCAGGTGGGAGAAGCCCTGGACGTCGGTGAGCACCTCGTGGATGCGGATGACGATCTTCTCGCCGAAGGTCGTCGGGAAGGTCGCCAGGCGGAGGTCCCTCGGCCGGCTGTGGTGCTGGATCGTGATCCGGCCGTCCTGCGAGTGCCGCCGCTCGACGATGTTCAGGTTCGACACGATCTTCAGCCGGCTGACCACCGGCGTGGCCATCGCGGGCTCGATGAAGAGGATGTCCTGGAGCTGGCCGTCGATCCGGTAGCGGACCCGCAGTCCGTTCTCCTGCGGGTCGAAATGGATGTCCGTCGCCTGGCAGTCGCATGCCCGCAAGCAGGACGTCGTTGACCAGCTCGGAGAGGGTCGAGGTGACGGACTTCTCCTGGAGCTCCTTGCGGACATCGCGGTGGTGCTGCGTCCGGTCGGGCGACAGGGGGCCGGCGGCGATGGGCGCGCACCTCGGTCCCGGCCTGGCCGTTGTCGGCGGCCAGCGCGGTGAGGCGTTCGAACGCGAGCTGGTTGAGCAGCTCGGGCGAGATCAGGTTCAGCTCGAGGATCGCCTGGCGGAGGTCGCGGTTGTGTTCCTTGCCGTAGAGCTGCGCGACGTGGACCTGCTCGGTCGTCAGCAGGGCCTTCTTGAGGAGCACCGTGATCAGCGCCTCCTCGGCCGGCGAGAGGTCGGCGAGGACCGCCTCGGCGGCGGCAGGACCGGCCCCGGGCGCGGGCGGTCGAGGCGGGGCGTGAGGGCCCGCGGTTGGACGTGATGGGGCGGTCGTGGGCTCCACGATGCAGATCTCCTAGGGTGGATCTCGCCCGCCCGCCTCAGCAGGCCGGACCGGACAGGAACGAACGCCCGGGCTCATCGAGGGCCCGCCGTCGTCGCCTGCCGCGGGGAAGTCGGTAGCGCATGCTCTGGCGCCGCCTATTCTTCCGCACAGTCACCCCGGTTGCCAAGATCGTAGTTGCCCCGCGATCGCGTTTTTGCTCCGAGGGAATTCGATGTGACGGACCGGCTGGGCGGCCCTGGCTCGGGGCACCAGGCCGGCCGTCAGGCTTCGCGTGCCGTCCGGGGACGGGCGACGTCGGCCGCCGCCCGCGCCCTCCGGTCGGACTTCACGTTACCAGCCCCGGAACTCGTCGAGCAGGCGGTCGAGCGCCAGCTCGAGCTTCTCCGGGGTCTCGTACGATCCGGCCGCGATCTGCCGACGGATCTCGTCGACCCGCTCCTGCCGGATCTCGGGCAACTGGCCAATCCCGTCGAGCATCTGCCCCAGGGGGGAGATCTCGACATGATCGCGAGGTGCACCGGCGTGCACCGTCTGACCGGCCTCGACGCTGAACGCGGCCAGTCGCGGGTAAATGGGTTGAGGGCCTTGAGTTCCCCCAGCGCCGTAGATTTCCATTGCGCCTCCCAATCGGGTGCATTGGCCGTCGGCTCCGCCGCCGGCAAAACATTAGATGTCAGACTCGATACCCACGGAGGCCCCCGGGACCCTACGGCGGCCTGTCGGCCCCCGATCGGGCGTCCCGCTCCGGTCTCCGCTCACGCCGTGATGCCCGTTTCGGGCCTCAACAGCACTAAGTATCGGCCGGAATCTGGAGGGAGTTTAATCAAAGACCCGAAGGTAGGGCCTCCGGGTCTACGTTCTCGTCATTGCCGACGCACCCGTTCGCGTCCCGCCGGCTGCTTCAGCGACTCGGCCAGCCGCGCCGAGGTCGCGTTCAGTTGCTCGGTCAGGACGAGGACCTTCTGGCGAAGCTGCTGGATGTCCCGCTGCTGCTCCGGCGTCGCCGGCAATGCCTGCATCGCCTCGAGTGTCTTGACCGCGTCCTGGAGCGCCTCGGCCCCGTGGGTGAACATCAGCGCGGTATCGTAGGCCCCCTCGACCCGGATGTCCTCGCGACTCGGCTTGTAGAGTGGGCTCAGTACGAACGGATTCGCGAAGATCTTCTGCACCAGCTTCTTGCCCCAGTCGGTGGCGTCGCGAATATTGGTGATCGCCCGCAGGATGTCGGTCCGGCCCTGGACCAAAATCCCGGCAATCTGGCCGGCGACCTGCTCGGCCTGGTAGAGCACCCGCTCGGCGCGGGCTCGCAGCACGTCGAGGCCGTCGAGCAGCCGCTCGACCTTCACCCGGTCCTTGCTGACGATGTCATGCACCGAGGCCATCAGGTCCCGCACCGACGACATCGACTGCCGGAGGTTCTCGCGGTTCTCGGTAACGATCCCCTGCACCTGCCCCGAGATCTCGTTGACCCGGGCGATGGTGGATTCGATCCGGGGAGCATTCACCCGGATCCGCTTGGCCAGCTCGTGGATTTCCGAGACGGTCGCCTCGATGGCCGGGCGAATGGTCTCGCTCAGCTCCCGCGCGTTGCCCGTGGTCTCCTCGAGCGAGGCCAGGACCTGGCGGATTCGCGGGCCGGCGGAGTCGACCGTCTCGCGGATCTCGCCGATCATGTGCTTGATGTCGTTGCGCTCGCCCGGGCCCAGGCCGACCTGCTCGATGATCGGGTCGAACATCGAGGTCTCCACGCCGCTGATCGTCTGGCCGGCGACCAGCGGGACGCCCGAGTGGCCCGTCGAGACGATGTTGATGTGGCTCATGCCCGTGAGCGCCGGCTGGACGGTGACCTTCACGTCCTGGCGGAGCATCTTGACGAGCTTCGACGGCAGCGAGATCCGAACCCGGGCCCGCAGCATGCCCTCGACTTCCACCATGTCGGTGTCGACCACGCTGCCGGTGTCGAGCCCGGCGACCCGCACCGGGCTGCCGACCCGGATGCCCTGCGCGTCGCGGAACACGACGCTGAGGCTCTGCTGCGGCGACAGGAAGCCGGGCCCGTCGCTGGCCAGGCCGACCAGGGCAATCAGGGCGCCGATGGCCACGATCACGACGAGGCCGACCCAGACCTCGCGGGCCGAAAAGCGGGCGTGCATCTCGATACCTCCCGGGGACCCGGCCCGCCGTCGTACCGGCGCCGGCCGTCTCGTCCCAACTCGACTCGACTCCAGGCGGCTCACGGGGACGGCGGCTTCAGCAGCGTCGGGCCGTAGAACGGGACCGCGTGATAGACCAGCATGAACCAGCTCGCATTCACGATCAGGATCGATACGATACCCAGGCAGGTCGCCCGGAAGACCGGGGTCGCCAGCGGGGCGCCCGCGTCGGCGTGCATCGCGGCGTGGCGGCGGGCCACGGCGTCCTCGCGGAAGCTCGACCGCAGCGCCTCGTGGCAGCAGACGGCGGCCGGGATCATGCCGTAGAGGAGGCCCTTGACGACCAGGCCCACCACGTCGCGGAACCAGATCATCTTGAACATCATCATGAAGAAGGTGTCGCTCGGCAGGCCCATCATCGACACCGCCGCCTGCCAGCCGACGAGCGTGCCGACGGCGACTCCCCAGAGGCTCAGGATCAGGCAGGCCACCCCCGCCGCGGCGATCCGCGGCCCCGCCAATCGGACCGCCACCGGCAGCGGGGCGTCCTCGTCGCCGGGCTCGGGATGCCGGGCCAGCCGGCGCAGCTCGGGGATCATCCGGGCCGCCAGGATCCCCGACAGCGTCATCCCCGCCATCAGGCCGCCGAGGTTCCGCAACAGGCCCACGCCGACCACCGCGCCGGTGCCGTCGATGAACGTGCTGCCGTAGTACGCCTGCATGGACAGGAACGACCCCATCGCGATGTGCACCAGGCCGACCAGGGGGAAGCCCAGGGTGATCATCCACGAGACCTGGCGAATCATCGTCCGGCCGAAACCGGGCAGTCCGTGCGTCCGATCCTCACGCCGACGGGCGGCCAGGGCCCGGCCGGCGGCGCCCAGGGCCAGCAGCGCGACCCCGCCGACATACGAGATCACCGACAGGACAAACCGCCCGAGCTGTCCGATGGGGCGGACCAGGGCCGGCGACGCCGGTCCCGCGGACGCAGGCGTGCTCATCGCGGGGAGTCCTCCGTGATCGGCGGCGCCAGGGCCGGTGCCTGGGGGATGGTCTGCTCTGTCATTGGCTGGGCCGGAATCGGCGGAGCCTGACCCGCACCCGGCGTGTCCGGGCCTTGCGGCATCACCTGCGGCGGCGGGATCGCCACCATCGTTGAGGGCGGCTGCGCCTTGCGGCGACGTCGGCGACGTGTCGGCCGTGCTGCGGCCTGCGGCGAGACGGCGACCGGTGCCATCGCCATCTCGGGCGACTGGAGCGAGCCCGCCGGCATGGGCGGTCCGGTCAGCCAGGACCGCCAGCGCCCTACGGCGCGGCGCGCTCCTCGTCGCTGGCCCAGGGGACATAGCCGAAGTCGCGACCCGTCCGCTGGCGCAGCTCCTCGTTGGCCGCGAGCCGCACGACGGGATCCTCGTCCTCGAGGCGGGAGATCAGGGCCGGGACGACCTGTGCGTCGGGCTCGCGGCCTCCCAGGCCGACCGAGCGGGCCCGCACCAGCGGCTCCGGATGATGGATCTTGCGGAAGTCGTGCGGGGCGAACCCGCACCCCCAGCAAGCCAGCACCAGCCCTGCCACCATGGTCATGGCGAGCGATCGGCGGGTCGTCACGTGAGCCCTTCCGTGGTTCTTCGGGACGCGGATCCCCGCCCTCGCGCTCCGTGTCGCCGGGCTCCCCTCGTCCGGAGACGGCGCGGACTTTAGACGAACCCCCCCGGTCGGGCAATCCCAATCTCCGCCCGACGCCCGGTCGCACGGTCTTGCCCCGCCGCCCGCGACGTGCGAAACTCGGCGGAACACCGAGGCAGGCCGCAGACAACGCGGTCCGATTCCGCGAAGGCCAGGCGCCCGCCGGGTCTTCCGGATGCCGGCTCGCCGGGAGGCAGGCCCTCCCGCGGGACGATCAACGGCCCAATGACGTCGGGGAACTCCCTTGAAAGAAAATCCCGTCAAGCGGGCGCTCTGCGCCGGCAAGCCGCAGTTCGGCACGTGGCTCACACTCGGCAGCGTGGCCGCCGCCCGCTTCATGTCCCGCGTCGGCCTGCCCTGGCTGACCGTCGACATGGAGCACACCCACACCGACATCGAGACCGCCGCCTACATGTTCGCCGCGATCGCCGACGCCGGCTGCGTCCCGCTGGCCCGCGTCCCCACCGGCAAGCACGAGTACATCAAGATGGTGCTCGACTCGGGCGCCATGGGGATCGTCGCGCCCATGGTCATGGACGCCGAAGAGGCCCGCTCCATCGTCGCCGCCGCCAAGTATCCCCCCCGCGGCAACCGCTCGATCGGCGGCGGCATGCATGCCCTCAACTTCGGCACCACCTCGGAAGAATACTACCGACGCGCCGACGACGAGATCCTCGTCGTGATCCAGACCGAGCACATCGACGCGGTGAACATCGCCGACGAGATCTACGCAGTCCCCGGTATTGACGCCATCTTCGTCGGGCCCAACGACCTGACCTACTCGATGCGGGCACCCGATGGCACCTTCCCCGACAAGGCCGCCTTCGAGTCGGCGCTGACCCGCATCCGCGAGGCCGCCAAACGCCAGGGCGTCCCCTGCGGCCTGCACGTCTTCTCGCCCGAGGACGCCCTCCGCCGCGCCAGCGAGGGCTGGCAGTTCATCGCCGTCAACAGCGAGCTCAAGATGATGCTCGAAGGCGCCGCCGACCTCACCAAGCAGGTCCACGGCGACCTACACCCCGAAGACCTCGCGAAGTATTGATGGCATCACAGCGCCGCTGTACGCCGTTTGCCGGCGTCGAAGGACAGAGAGTCCACAACTTGGACGATCAACGCGAGTATGGCGTCAGTCCGCACGACTCACGCCATTTGCAAAGTCTGCGCGGCCTCTCGCCGTCCGCGGGAGCCCGCTCCAGATCATCGTGCCTCGGTGCGCAGACGCACGGACGATAGGTCCGACAGGCGACCCGGCTCGCGGTCGGCCGGGCGTGACCACGGGGCTCTTGTCCTCGGCGCGAGCGGTGCTTGCTACCTACTCTTTCCTTCGCTAGCATGTTCCGCATGGGCGAAGGTGCGCTGTCGATCATGGGATCGTCAGTTCAAGACGTTGGACGAAGCATTTTGCGGGACCAATCGGCGATGATGCCTTTCCCGACAACCCAGTGGAATCGCGTGGCCGCGGCCGGTGACCGGGGCGCCCGGGATTCGACGGCGCCCTGGCCGAGCTCTGCCGGGCGTACTGGTATCCCGTCTATGCGGTGGTTCGGTCTCGGGGCTACACGCCCGATGAGGCCGCCGACCTGACGCAGGACTTCTTCGCCCGTCTGCTCGAGGGCAACCTCCTCGAGGCTGCCGACCGGAGCAAGGGGCGATTTCGCGACCTGTTGTGGAGGGACTGCGGCTTCTTCCTGGCCGACAGCCGCGATCGCGCGCGGGCGATCAAACGGGGCGGCGCCCATCGCCAACTCTCCCTCGACGTCGGCGACGCCGAAGGCCGCTACGACCTGGAGCCTTCGGACCGCCTGGATCCCCGGCGTCGCTTCGAGCGTGCCTGGGCCCTGGACGTGCTGTCCCATGCCCTCGAGCGGCTGGCGCTCGAGGAGGAGGCCGAGGGCCGCGGCGACAGCTTCCGCAGGCTCAGCCCCTTCCTGACCGATGGGCCTGGGGCAATCCCCTACGCCGCGATCGCTCGCCAGGCCGGCACGACCGAATGCGCCATCAAGGCCGCGGTCCGCCGGCTGCGCCATCGATACCGCCAGGCCCTCCGGTTGGTGGTCGCCGGCACGCTCGCCGCTGCGAGCGAGACCGACGTCAACGACGAGATCCGGGACCTCTTCAAGGCCCTCGGCCATTAGGGCGATCGGTCGGTGGCGGCATCCGTCCGCGCCCTCCCGGACCATCGATGACGAGCGATACCTGCACCTCCTGCGGCTGTCCTCGCCCCGGCGACTCGCCGGCGAGCCTCTGCCCGCGCTGCCTGATGCTCATCGGGCTCGTCGGCGAGGATGACTCGGATCCGGCCATCCGCGGCGACGCGACGGATATCCTGGCGGGCGAGGGCGAGGTCCGCGCAGACCGGCTCACGCTCCTGGAGGTGATCGGACGCGGGGGGATGGGCATCATTCACCGGGGCCACGAGGCCGACCTGGGACGGGACGTCGCCGTCAAGGTCCTGCAACACAAGCACCACGATCAGCCGGAGATGGTCGGCCGGTTCGTCGAGGAGGCACGGATCGCCGGGCGGCTCCAGCACCCGGGGGTCGTGCCGGTCTACCAGCTCGGGATGCTGGCCGATCGCCGGCCCTACTTCGTCATGAAGTTGGTCCGGGGCAGGACGCTCGCCGAGATCCTCGCCGCCGACTCCGGCCCGTCGCAAGATTGGCGCCGACTGCTGCCAACCTTCCTCCAGGTGGTCCAGACCGTGGCCTACGCGCACGCCCACGGCGTCGTGCACTTCGACCTGAGCCCGTCGAACGTGATGGTGGGCGAGTACGGCGAGGTGCAGGTGATGGACTGGGGGCTGGCCCGCGTCGTGCCTCGCGAGGGCGATGCCGCGCCGGGCGGGACCGCGGGAGCGGCCAACAGCGACCGGCGGACCCGGGCGGGCACGGACGCGGTGGACGTCGATGGTCGCAGCGTCCTGGGGACGCCGGGCTACATGGCTCCCGAGCAGGTCGTCGACGCCGCGCTCCCGGTGGATCCCCGGGTTCGACGTCTTTGCGCTCGGGTCGATCCTGTGCCAGGTGCTGACGGGGTGGCCGGCCTACGGCTGGGACACGCCCCTCGGCGCGGCCAGGAAGGAGCTGCCGCCCGACCCCTCCCGGGCCCTCGCTCGGCTCGGGACGTGTGGCGCGGACGACGAGCTCGTCGGGCTGGTGCGGGAGTGCCTGGACCGCGACCCGTCGGGCCGTCCGGCCGACGCGGGCGCGATGGCGGCGCGGTTGACGGCCTATCTCGATGGCGTGAGCGAGCGGCTCCGCGTGGCCGAGCTGGCGCGCGTGGAGGCACAGGCTCGCGCCGTCGAGGAACGCAAGCGCCGTCGGCTGACCGGATTGCTGGCCGTGCTCGCCGCGGCGCTGGTCGCGCTGGCCGCGGGCGGCTACGCGGATCGGTTGCGGAGGCGGCAGGCGGGGCAGGCCGCCGCCGACCGCGTCCTGCGCGAGGCGGAAGTCCTCCGCGACCAGGCCGCAGACGACCCGACGGGAGACCCGGCGAACTGGCGTGCGGCCGGCGATGCCCTGCGGCGGGCGCAACCCCTTCTGGACGGCGCATCGGCGGCTACCGAGGGACGACTGACGGTCCTGGCGACGGAGCTCGAGCGGGGATTCAACAGTGCCTCGTCCGACCGACGCCTGCTCGAGGACCTCGAATTCGCCCGATACCGGGCCGATGAGGGGGAGCTGCGGGTCGCGGACGACCGGATCGAGTCTGCGTTCGGCGAGATCGGGATGGACGTGTCCGCGAGCGCCCCCGCCGCGATCGGCGCCGCGCCGGCGTCGCGGCCGAGTGAGGTCCGCGAGGCCCTCGTCGCCGCCCTGGACGGGTGGGCGATCGTGCGCCGCGAGCAGCGCGGAGAAAGGTCACGAGGACGTCGGCCCGTGGCGGGTCCCCCTGGCGGCGGCCCGAGCCGCCGATCCCGACCCCTGCGCAGCAGCCTGCGCGACGCCCTGGAGAAAAAGGACCGCGAGGCGCTCGGCCGACTCGCCCGGACCGAGGCCAACGCCGGCCGGCCGGCTCCAAGCCTCTGGCTGATGGGACGCCTGCTGATCTGGACCGGCCAGGTCGAGCTGGCCGGTGCATTCCTGAAGGATGCCTGGCGGTCGCATCCCCACGATTTCTGGATCAACCTCGAGCTCTCGCGGGCGCTGATGCTCCAGCCGTGGGACCCGGACCACGCTCTCGTCTACGCCACGACGGCCGTATCGCTCCGGCCGGATTCCGCGGTCGCCCACCTCAGGCTCGGCTACATCAACCAGGTCTTCGCCGACAAGGTCGCCGCCGAGGCCGAGTACCGCGCGGCCCTGCGGCTCTGGCCGGATTACGGCCGCGCCACTGCGCGGCTCGCCGGGCTGCTGTTCTTCCGCAGCCGGCGTGCCGAGGCCGCCGAGGAGTATCGCACGGCGATCCGCCTGATGCCCGACGAGGCCGAGCCGCTGCGGGTCGGGCTGGGCGATTCGCTGATGCGTCTCCACCGGCTGGAGGACGCCGCGGTCGAGCTGGAGGACGCCGCCCGGCGACATCCGTCGTCCGCCCCCGTCTGGATCCAGCTCGCCCGACTGCGGCTGGCCCGGCGCAATGCCTCCGGGGCGGCAGAGGCGATCGATCGCGCCCGGTCGTTGGTCAAGCCGGGTTCTCCCGGGGCCGAGCAGGTCGCCAGGGAGCAGATGCGCCTGGAGCTGCTTCGCCGCCTGCCCGCGTTGCTACGCGGCGAGGAACGCCCCCGCGACAACGTCGAGCGGCTGGAGCTGGCCAAGCTCTGCGGCGAGGCCGGCCTGGCCGCCGTCGGGCGCGACTCTACGCCGAGGCCATCGCGGCCGATCCCGCCATCGTCGAGGACCGCGTGATCCGGCCCCGGTGCTACGGCGCCTTCCTCGCCGCCTGGGCCGGTTGCGAGGCGACCCGGGACGATCCCCGGCCGAATCCCGACGAGCGGGCTCGACTCCGTCGCCAGGCGCTCGACTGGCTCCGTGGAGAGCTGACGACCTGGACGCCCTGGCTGCGCGGCGGCCGGTCTGGTGAACGTCGCGACGGAGTCGCCGCGCTGAGGGGTTTCCTGAATACCCACGAGCTGGCCGGAGTCCGCGACCCGGGCCTGAAGGCCCTGCCCGAAGACGAACAGGTAGCCTGGCGGGCCTTCTGGCGCGAGGTCGAGGGCTGGCTGCCGGTCGATCCGGGTTGATGGCGTCGGCGGAACGAGCCTGGCGAGAGCTCATCGGCCTCGCGCCGGACGCTCAGAGTCTGTCCCGGAGGGCAGTCCGATCAGGTAGGGTGGGCATCGCCCACCGGTGAGGGCCTTCGCTGACCGGACGACGGTCGATGCGATGTGGGGACGGTGGACCGCGGCGGCCGGGGCCATCCCCGGTGGGCGATGCCCACCCTACCAGGCATCCGGGAGACGCTCGCCATCCCAGCAGACTCCCTTTCGGGACAGTCGGCCCCCGGTCCGGAGTCGAACAGAGACGAGAAGACAGGGGACTGACGTCTCCCGCTCGCCAGGACATCCCTTATTCGCGAGAGGCCGAGTCATTTTGAAGACGGGTGGTTCAGCCTCGTTGCCGAACCATTGCACGGTCGATGCCAGGCGGCGCCATCGATTCAGATCCGCTGCGCTCGTCACTCTCAGCACGCGAACGCACGCCCGGCAACTCGGTCGCCGGGGGCTGCGCCGGCTCGCCGCGGAGCGGATGGACCAGTTGCTCGGTCAGGGTATCGGGTACCTTCGCCTCGATGCCGTACGCTTCCGGCCATTCGCGGGGCAGGTGATGGGTGCCGAAGATCCGGTCGAGCCAGGGCAGCGTCGAGGCGTAATTTCGATTGAAGGGCCGGTGCAGAGTGTGGTGCCAGTGGTGGAACGCGGGCGTGGAGACCAGCCATTCCAGCGGGCCGAACCGCCAGCGCAGGTTGGCGTGGATGAAGAACCCCCAGACCGTGCCGACCAGGACGACCGTCACCGGCACCGCCGTACCCGACGCGACCGACGGGCCGGCCAGGCCCAGTACATACATCGGCACCAGGCTGCAGAACCGGCTGAAGACCATGTCGAGCGGATGGGCGCGGGTGTTGACCAGGAAGTCGACCTCCTCGGCGCTGTGGTGGATGGCATGGAACCGCCAGAGGAAGGGGATCTCGTGGCTCCAACGATGGCCCCAGTAGTAGCCGACCTCGCCCGCCACCAGCCCGGCGATCATGCGAGCCCAGAGCGGCAGGGCGGCCGTCGCCGCCAGGAGACCGCCCGGCACGGCGCGGTGCACGGCCCAGCCCAGCAGCCCGGCCGGCACGCTCAGCAACAGGGCCGGTAGCAGGCTGTTCAGGAAATAATACCCGAGGTCGGTGGCGATCCCCTTGCGCAGGACCTTCCCGGGATGGACGGCGAACAGCCGCTCGAGCGGCACGAAGACCACGACGAGGATCGCCAGCCACAGCGACAGGCGGAGGATAGGAAGCAGTGATCCATAGAGTGGACCGAGGAACTGGAGCATGGTTCATGTCCCGACAGGTCATCGAGAGCAGGAGGTCAATCGCGGCCCCTCCGCCCTCCACGATCCACCCGCCACCCGCCATCCCGGCGGATCATCGAGATCGCGGCCCCTCCGCCCTCCACGATCCACCCGCCACCCCGGCGGGTCATCGAACAGCAGGAGGTCACACGCGGCCGGACGGAGACTCTCCCGCCCGGCCGCGTCCCGGGGCCGATCGCGGTTGTGTGAGCGAGTCAAACCTTGTCGCCGGTGGCGGCCTTCTTGCGGAGGCGGCGGACGCCGACGGCGCCGACCAGGCCGATGCCGATGAGCACGAGGGAGCCGGGTTCCGGCACCGACTGCATCGACACGTCCGCGAGCAGCCCGACGGGGGGTAGGGAATCCGGCGTGCCGACGGACAGGAAGGAGAGCGTCTGGGTGGCACTGTTCGCCGTGAAATCCATCGACTGTGTCATCCAGCCGGAGAAACCCTTCGGGGTGTTCTGATACACGATGGTATCCTGAGTCTGGCTGCCGAATGACACCTGGAACTGCTCGGTGGTGTTGCCGCTATAGGCGTAGAATTCGGCGGCCGCCCACTCGAAGTTGAGCTGGTAAGTCTGACCCACCGTCAGGCCGGAAATAGTCTGCTGGAGGGGGGTCTTGACATTGTCCGTGCCATCCATCGCGAGGTAATTGCCCCCGCCTGGGGGCATGCTCAGCCCGTTGTTCGCGCCGAGGGCCGGGCCCCAGATGTACGTCTCGGTCCCGCCGGCCGGGTAATAGGAGGGGTTCGTGTCTCCGGGCCCGGTGTACAGGAATGTGTAATTGTACTGGGGGCCGTCGGTGGAAGCGAGCGACGTCCAGCCCGTGACAGAGGTGTAGCCCTCGGCGACGGTGGTGGTGCCGTCACCGTTGACGAGCTGGCTGGGGCCGCCGCCGGGGGTGCCGGGGCCGATCACGTAAGACGTGAAGTCGCCGTTGGTGATCAGGTTCCCCGCCCGTGCGACGCCGAACGCGCCCGGGGCCAGGGCGAGGGCGGAGATGCCGATCGCGCCGATTTTCTTCCAGGTCATTTCGGTTCCTTGTCGATCGTGGGTGGATGACGATTCGGGTTAACGTCCATGGCGGCCGAATCGTCGTTTTCTTCGACGGGTCGGTTCGTCGTCCTCCCGGGACGCACCGCGATCTGGCCTCGCTGCAAGACCGGGTACCCGAATCGAACCGAGGGCGAATAACGTCCCTCCGCCGAATTCGCCCGGCCCGGCACGAGTTGCAAGGATGCGACGATCCTCACCTCGGAGTGAGACACGGCAGACCAAAGGCACTTCGGGAGATCGGAGGCACGAGCCGGCGGCCATCGGGCGTATCATCCACCCGCAAGCCGGTCGTCGGCCTGTCATCTGGCGGCGGAATACCTCTAGCGGTAAATAAGGAGTTCCGCCCCGAAAGGTTGCGCGGAATTCCAGAATTGCTGTAGAGACGGACCCTGACCCCTAACCTCTAACCCCTCAACACGAGCCGGCCCGTCGGAAGAATGGACCTCGCGTGGCGTCGTTCAGCCACGGGCCCGGCGTCGCCGGGCCAGGGCCAGCAATCCGAGACCGCCGGTCCCCGCCAGGACGAGCGACGAAGGCTCGGGGACGGACGCGACCGTGACCGTCACGGTTACCGGATCGGATGTGCCCGTGATCTGAAGGAATCCGTTCGCTGTGGTGAAAATCTGATTCGACGCGAAGTTGACGGTGCCGGGCACCGGCCCGAGCGGCCCGCCCAGGTCGTAGGTCGCGTAGGCGGAGGCCTGGGTGTCGAGGATATCTTCGCGATGCGACACGTCGCTGAAGCCGAAGACCGAACCCCGCTGGGCGTCGAAAACCTGGATCGAGTCGACAAGGCTGTCCGAGGTCGAGCCGACGGACACGGTCGCGGACACGTCGTTGGCGAAGACGTCGCTCGTGGGGCTGAAGATGCCCGAGGTATCGCCGACCCCGGTGAATGTGAGCGTCTGGCCGGAGAACGCCATGCCGTCGAGCGTCCCCGTCGCGGTGACGCTCTCCGTGTACGTGATGGTCTCAGCCTCGGCCCGGCGTGCCGTCAACGCCGCCAGGGTCAGCGCCGTCACCAGAAAAAACCGTCGCATCAGCGCCTCCTTGTTAGATCACTGGTTGCATTGGTCGAGGGGGCAAGACCGGGAGAGGGATGGCGAAGGCCCGGCGGGTTCGCGAGCCCGCGGGCAGGGAACCCGGCGGGGCGATGCCGGGACGAAACGCCGCCTTTCGGCCGAAAACGATCCAGGGTCGTGGAAGGGCGAGGGCGAGGGCGGGCGCGGGTCGGATCCCGACGGCCCCAATCGCGCGGCCCTTGCGGTGTGATCGGCGAGCGAACGGACGACGTCCTTGCGGGTCGAGGCAGGACGTCCATCCGCTCGACGGGTCCGAATCCGCGCGGCTTCAGGGCGAGCGTCGTGCCGTCCGACCGGCCGTCCTCCTCCGCGCCCAGAGCCCGAGCCCGGCCGTCGACGCGATCCCGGCCATCACCAGCGACGACGGCTCGGGGACGGAGGATGCGGCCACCCAGGCGCCGGTCGTGTAACTTCTGGCCTCGAGGAAGCCGCCTACGGGCCCATCGCCGAAGAACGCGGCCGCGTTGACGTGCCCGCCCATGCCGAGATCCTTGACCGACCCGGAATTCAGGGCCGCACCGGTGGTCGAGACGACGGTTGTTATGTCGGTCGGTGTGTAAAAACCGGAGCCGAGCGCGGGGTCCGTGATCTGGAAGCTCAGGACGTCCGCCAGGGAATCGGTTGACCAACCGGCGGTGTCCGAGGCCGGCGGCGAGGCGAATGTCAGGATCCCGCCGACCGTGCCGGGGTTAGGGCCATGGGGCCCCTCGATGAAGTTATAGGTGACCGACGAGCCGGCCCGTGCGGCGCCGGCGGAGAGGGCCAGGACGGCGGCGAGCGCGATGCAACGAATGTTCAAGGTGATCTCCATGGTATTGAGGGCAAAGACGCTTGCGGAGGTACGGAGCGGCGACGGCGCTTCCCGGCCCCGGACGAGATCCGTCGATCCGACGGGCCTTCCGGGTTCGGCCGGCGGCCGTCGCCGCAGAGCCGAGGCCCAGCAGGACCGGGCTCGATGGCTTGGGCGCCGACGAGGGGCGGATGGCGAGGAATTCCGCGTCCGCGGCCGTCGCTGCCAACGGCGACCGAAATCGGGTCATCGGCGGATCCTCGGGGAGCGGATCTCGGGGGCAGTCGGATATCGCGTCGCCGCGATGCGGCGGCGAGGCCGATCGGGTCGCAGTACGCGAGCGGCCCAGGGCCTAGGCCGTTCTATGCGGGCCCTGTCGGGGCTGTCCAGCCGCGTGCACAATTATCAACGCGTTGAGGGCGATTTCGCGGCGATTCCCGCGAATCTCACCGATTCCGACCCGGCACCGCGCATCCGTCGAGATCCGTTTCCTTATAGGAAAGAGGGGCCCTGCGCGCGATGCTCGTCGCCGATCCTTCCCAATCGTGCCGTCGCCTCGTGATATTTCATAATTATCGATATTGATGAAATTTTCGCGGTAGCCTCTTCCCATCGTGCTTCGTCGCGATCATAGGCGACCACGGCCAGGCGCTCGGCGACCTGCACCCGATGGACTTCACCCACCGCAACCGGATCTACGAGGAGATCATCGAGAGCTTTCTCATCGTGGTCCCTCTGTCGCTTCTGCCGGCCCCGCTAGTGGCGCGGCGGGTGGGGACGACGGGTGACATCATGCCGACGCTGATGGCCGCGGCCGAAGCAAGAGATCTGCGGTCGCCAACGGTACCGCCGAGCCGTCCCACCGCCGCAGTCGATCGAGCAATACGGCGAAGCGGCCGTCGATCGTCGGCGACAGCCCCAGCCCGGCCAGCAGCCCCTGGATCCGGTCGTGGTGCTCGGTGCGCCGGGCTTGAGCCGGATCAGCTCGCGGTGCAGGTGCCGGCGATCCTCGCCGTTGACGCCCGGGATGCGGACGATCGACCGCACTTTTCGATCGCCCTCTTGTCAGCGGATCGGCATCGATTCTTCGAATCTCCGCGAAGGATTTCGCCGGCTCGCGGCAATAGAATGGTGGAGGACACGTAACCCCTAACGAGGCCACCGGGAGATGGACGACGAAACCCGGCTCGTCCGGGCCATGGCGCGGCGTGACCGTTCCGCCTGGGACCTGATGTACCGGCGCCACGTCGGCGACGTCTTCGGGCTGGTCTACCACCTTGTCGGCGGGGATCGTCACATGGCCGAGGAGATCAACCAGGAGGTCTGGCTGCTGGCCATCGAGCAGGTCGAGCGATTCGACCCCGCCCGGGGCAGGTTCCGGGACTGGCTGCTGGGCATCGCCCGCCACCGCGCCCTGAGACGCGGCCGGCGCGCCGCCGTCCGGGTTGTCGAGGGCCAGCCGGACCGATCGTCCGACGACTTGCCGCCGCCGGAGCTGCTCGAAGGACGCGAGCGGGCCGAGCTGGTCCGCGCGGCGTTGATCTGCCTGCATGACGGGAGCCGGCGCGTGCTCCTGGACAAGTACGCCGAGGGGCTCTCGGTGGCCGAGATCGCGGCCCGGACCGGGCGGTCGGCCAAGGCGGTCGAGTCGTTGCTGTCTCGGGCCCGCCGCCAGCTCCGGGCCCTCCTGTTGCCCTACTTCTCGTCCCCCACGGGAGGCCAGCAGCGTGAGCCGACCGACGCCAGACCGACCTGACCAGGACGAGGCGTTCCTGTCGCAACTGGTCCGCGAAGCCGGCGACCCGACGGTCGAGCCCCGGCCCGAGCATGTCGCCGACCTGCGTGCGCGGATCCTCGACCGACTCGGTCCGCCCCGGGCCCGTCGCGGTTGGAAGGCTTGGTGGCCGGTGATTCCGGGCCTGGCGGCCGCCTGCTGGTTGGCCGTCGTCGTCTGGCCCCGGGGCGCCGGCAAGGACCCGGTCACGGTCCAGCCAGGACATGCATCGGCCGACGCGATCACCGACCGACCGCAACAGGACGCCTCCCGCGTCGCCGCCTGGCGAGATGTTCGACGGGGCCTCGATCTGTCCCAGCTTCCGTCATTTTCTTGGCCGCTCCAGGGATCGTCGTCCCCCTCGATCCTGGCCCCGATCCCTCCCGACCTGCTCGATTGAAGCAGCGATTCCGTCCGTTGTCTGTCGTTGTCTGTTTTCTTTCCCACCCTCTCGAAGTGAGGTACCGATCATGCTGCGCACTTTGTGTCTCGCGATGACCACCCTCCTCCTACCCTGGGCGCCTGCCGCCGCGGACGAGCCCCCCGACCTCGGTGCGAATGCCGCGCTGAAGTACTGGCAGGCCTTCGCCACGCTGCCCAAGTTCACCGAAGCCGAGCAGTCCAGGCTCATTTCGGAGTACCTGACCATGCCCCTGGACGCTCAGGCCAGGGAGAGCGTGAGCAAGGCGGAATACTCGCTGCGGATGATACACCACGGCGCGAGACTGCCCCGGTGTGACTGGGGCATCGGCTGGGAGGAGGACGGGATCGAGGTCCTGCTTCCCCAGATGTCTGCGTCACGCGTCCTGTCGTCGCTGGCTTGCCTCCGCGCCCGCATGCGATTCGCGGACGGCCACGCCGCGGAGGCCATCGACGACATCATCGCCGCCAAGACCCTGGGCCGGCAGGTCTCCCGGGACGGCAGCCTCATCGGAGTGCTCGTCGGCTACAACAACGAGGGACGCACCGACGACGCGCTGGCGATGTTCTTGCCCGAGCTCGACCCGGGAACGATCCAGGGCTTGAAGTCGCGTCTCGACGCCTTTCCCGAGGGCGGAAAGCCCGACGCCGGGCTGCGTCGGTGCGAGGCCAAGACCCTCGAGTGGTTCATTCGCAGGGTGAAGTCGGCGAAGGACAAGGAGAGCCTGGTGGCCCTGCTGGCCCCCCTCGCCGTCACGTCCTCCCAGCCGGAGGGGACCCCCCGTGACTCGGGCGAACAGGGCCGCGCGTTGCTCGAACAGTGCGGCGGTACCGCCGACGGCGTGCTGAAATTCGCCGAGGCCACCCGATCGTCCTATGAGCTGCTGGCGGACAAGATGGCGCTCCCCCTGGATCAGTTCGAGAAGGAATTCGAGCGGGAGACGATGAGGCAAGCCGGCAACCCGGTGTACAAGCTGTTCTTCCCCGCCCTCGGCAAATTCCGTCGGTCTCAGGCGCGAGCCGACATCCGCCGCGCCCTCCTGTCCGCGGCGATCGCGGTCCGACTCGACGGCCCCGAGGCCCTGAAGGACCATCCCGATCCCGTCGTGGGCGGACCATTCGAGTACGCGAGCTTTGCCGGCGGCTTCGAGCTGCGCTCGAAGTTCGAGCGGGACAGTCGTCCGGTGATCCTCACCGTGGGCCGCCGAACGAAATGAGGAGCCTGCTCCCGGACAAAGGCCGCTCGGACGAGGACCCTGCCACCAACCGACCCGTCGGCGTGGTCGGGTCCCGCCCCTCGATCGGGAAACGAAGCCCGCGATCATTTGTGTCGGACTCTTTGGTTTCCGTTCCCCTTCCCCCCATCTCCGTCCGGATCGAATTCGAAGATCGCCGCAGTATTCCAGCGAGCTACCGTGCGGATGATCGACTCGGTTCGGCTCGAATACGCAGATCGCGGCGTCGGCGGGCGCGGATGTCCCCAGTTGAGGTAGCCACTGATCCGACCACGACGCCCCAGCCAGGAGCTCGGGCAGCGGGACCGGACGCTCGGAGTGGATGGCCTCGATGTACATCGGCTCATACTCGGACAGGCTAACCTCGCGGATGAACGGCGAGGGGATGCGATCGCCGTCGTCGGTGTACGTCTCGTCGATGAAGCGGCGCATCTCCTCGAACGAGCGGAAGCGACCGGTCAACACGAAGACATGTACTGTGGCCATCGCTGTTCGCCTGGTGGCGGTAGATTTCAACGGCCGGCGAAGCCGGTCCGCTGCAACGAGAGGTCAGGCCTGGAACAACGGCCCGACAGCCTCTCCGGACGACTCCAACCGTCTCCCGATCTTGTCGAGGAACTGGGCCGACGCACGCGTGTTCTCCTCCACCTGGATCGCCAGCCGGAAGAGGGTCGCCAGGGCGACCGATTGCAGGCCGGAGAGCAGGGACGCGAACGCCCAGATCAGGAAGAGCGTCGCTCCGGGACGGGCGCCGAAAGGCAGGACGCTCGCCTGACCGGCGGCGAAAGGTTCCGCCGCTCGCGGCGGCGCGGGGGGCACGTCGGACAGGAGTGCGGAAACGCCGAAGTACAGGAGCAGCATGCCGATCAGCATCAGCACGGCCCCGACCAGGGCGAAGATGGTGCTGACGATTCGCAGCGAGAGATCGCGCCGGTCGGATCGGTAGAACGAGGTAATCTTGTCCATGATCCTGACTCCGCGACGGGTGCGGGTGATCGACCTCGCCGCCGAACGACACAGGATACAGCCCACGGTTCCGGGCCCGCCTCCAGGATAGCCCCGTTGTACCAGATGCCCCCGCCAGACACGAGCATCTCGATCGGGATGCCGAAGACGATATCGACCTCCGAAAACCAGCTTGCTCCGCGGACCGTCGTTCCCCGACGGAGTGGAATCCCGCCGGCATCGTGCGGTCGCTTCGAGATGGGCGAGGCCCCGCTCACCGTCGTCGAACCCTGACTCCAGTCCGTGTTCAAGGACCCCGGTGACCAGGAAGTTCGACCTCGCCGGCGGGCGCGCTCCTGGCAAGTCGTCGGCGTGCCGGAAGTCTACTCGTCGCCCGGGGTCTTCAGGTGGATCTCGCCCATGTCGACCGTCTCGCCCGGCCTGGTCCTGAGGCGCCTCAGGATCTCACGTTTGGCCGGCTCAGCCTCGTAGAAGAGGTCCGGCCGGGAACGGGAGAAGATGTCGAGGGCGGCGCCGAGCTCGGGGTGGATTCCCTCGAGGCGGAAACGGCCGTCCTTGTCGACCGCGAAATGCTCGTTGCCGACGCTGCCCGGCAGCACCTGGCCGTCGTGGTCCACGGGCATGACCCGGATGGCGGCGTCGGCGATCGGCTGGCCGTCGGGGTCAACGAGCCGGCCCGTCGCCGAGCCGCACGCTGCCAGCCGGACATCGACGGGCTGCTCGCCGGGCCGGGCGAGGAGCGCGCCGGCCAGCTTCCGGCCCTTGTGCACGAACGATACCGTTCGGGGTTTGTCCGGCTCGAGGCCGACGGCCTCGAAATCCGCGCCCTCGAGGACCTTCACGTCCCAGTTGGACGTCAGATTGTAGACGGTTGCCCCGGCGACCGGCTTACCGTCGGGGCCGACCAGCCGGCCCTTGCGCGAGGAGCCTCGGGTCAATTCCAGGTTCACGTCGAAGGTCTCGACGCCCGCCGGCACGTCCACGATCTTGCAGGCGTGGCAGGGCGAGAGGATGACGGTGATAGACTCGCCGTCGCCCTCGCCGCCGACGCCCTTGCCGCGGTCGGCGGGGGCGAGCCGGGCGCGGGTGTAGGGCAGGTCGTCGCCCGCAGCCTGGGCGTAGAAGAACCCGGGGCCGGGGGGGACCGTCATCGGCATCCCCTCGGGTCCGAAGCCCATCGCGATCAAGGCCGCCTGGCCTTCGTTCGGGTTGGACGGAAGCTTGACGTGATACGCAGAGTAGCCGTTCACCGCCTTCCCCGTGGCCTTGTCGATCAATCGCAGCCGGACGGCGACGCCCTTGGTCACGTCGAGCGTCACGGGGATCGGCTTCAGGCCGTCCGAGTCGCTGACCTCCAGCGAGGTGGGGAGATAAGGCTGCCCGGGGTTGGGGGAGAGGTGGACGGAGTACGAGGCGACCTTGGGCAGGCCGTCGAGGCGAAACCGGCCCTCCTTGTCGGTGACGGCCGAGACCCACCCCGGTTGTTCCTTGACCGAGCCCATGACGGTGATTCCGGCGACCGGAAGCCCGGTCCCCTTCAGGCGGACGACGCCCTCGATCGGCTTGCTGAGGGCGACGACCTGGTCGAACGTCGCCCCGTGGAGCGTCTCGCGACGCGAGGCCATGCCGAGCATCGCGAAATAGGGACGCGGCCGTGCCGATGCCGGCGCAGTGCGGGTCATCGCCCAGGTGGAGCTGGTGGCGATCCCCGGCTTGAGGAACTGGAGCTGGACCAGGCGATCGCGCCCCGCGCCGTCGATCCGAAAGCGGCCGTCGGGGTCGGTGGTGGTCGTCTTCCGGACCCAGTCGGTCTCGCCCTTGATCCACCAGCCGATGCCGTACGGGTGTCGGATCGACCTGTCGATATCGACGCCGCCGGAAGCAAGCAGGGCGTCGAGGTCGCCCGCCGGAGGGTCGTAGACCTCGGCAACCTTGACGGTGACGCCGGCCACGGGGCGGCCCTGCGTGTCGAGGACGCGACCGATGATGGGCTCGATCGTCGGGAACCAGCCGCCACTCGACATCGCGGCCGAGGGGATTCGGTGTCGGCGGCACGCGCCGGTCCATAACCGGAGGCGACGGCCATGAGCGCGGCCTTTTTCCACTCGATGCGCATTGCGGTGGGGCCGAGCTGGCGAACCCGTTCCTCGGGGTCGAACTGGAACCGGCCGTCGGCGCCGGTGCGGGTCATCGGGACGATGTACCAGCCGCGTTCCGGCTGGCCGGCGTAGATCGCCGCGTCGCGGACGGGCTGGCCGTCCGGAGAGAGGACCCGGCCCCGGATCACCGTTTCGCCCGGCCGTTTGGCGACAGTATCCGCCGGATTGGTCCGCGCGGCGGCCGCGGCGACCGGTGACGGTTCGGGCGGCTTCGCTCCCCGGTCGTCGGCGATCGAGGTCCAGGCCAGGAGGCCGGCCGTCGCGGCGACGACGAGCAGCGACGTCATCTGGATCAGACGGATCATGAGCATCCTCCGCAGGAACGCCTCGCCGAGTGCGACGGCCGCCGGGACCGTCCCGGCCGCTCTTGCCCCGACGGCCGCACCGGTCGGTATCGCGGCGGCGCGGACGGCCGCTTCGATCCAGCCGGGCGGCGTCGCCCTGGCCTCGCTGCTCAACCACATGCCGATGGCCGACGCCGAAGCCGTCACCCCGCGTCGGGCCAGTCGGGAACGCAGGAGCTCGCGCGCCGGGCGATCCGGCTGCCGACGGTCCCCAGCGGCCAGCCGAGCTGGTGGGCGGCCTGCTCGTAGGTGAGCCCCTCGAGGTAACACAGCGCGATCGGGGCCCGGTAACGCTCGGGCAGCCGGTCGATCTCGAGTGGATGATCGGCCATTGCTCGCGATCGACCCGGGAACCCGCCGGCGAGGCGGACTCGGCGGCCATGACATCCTCCTCGATCGGGCGTTCGCGACGCCGGGCCGAGCGCGGCGTTCGCCTCGAGCGCGATCCGATAGGCGACGCGGTACAGCCAGCTTCCGACCGACCCGGCCGCTCGCAGCGTCTCGGCCCTGCGGAAGAGCACCAGGAACGTGGCCTGGAACGCGTCCTGGGCATCGTTGTCGTTCCGCAGCACGCCCCGGCAGACGGCCAGCACCATCGGGCCGTGCCGCGCGACCAGCCGCCGCGAACGCCGACTCTTCGCGACGGGCGAGGAAGCGATCGAGGAGCTGGGCATCGGTCAGGCCGGTGAGCGTCCCCTCGTCGAAGAGACGCTGGACCTGCCCCAGCGCGACGCCGGACCTTGCACTTGCCATCGCACCGCCCCGGAAAACGAAAGGTCGTCCGCCCTCTCTCCCATCATGAGAGGCGGCGGACGACCCGGTACATCCGGTTTTTTCCGGAAATCGCGGCGAGGCCCCGATCGGCGGGCGGCCTGCTCGATCCGACCTTCCTACTTGGCCCCCTCGGCCGGCGTGTCCTCGATGGCGCGGGCGTAGATGTCGTCCCAGACGCCGGTCCGGGGATTGAACAGGAAGAGGCGGCCGTCCGTCTCGGCGAAGACCCGTAGGTCGTTCGCGTTCCGGGAGGCGACGACGCCGGGTGAGACCTCGAGCACGCCCCAGCGTCTGGCCGGAATGCTGAATCCGTAGATCCGCGGCCGATCGTGAAGATGTGATCGCCGGCGACCTGGATCGACGAGCGGTCAACCGGCTCGGGGATGTCCTGGGCGAACCAGCTCCCGTCGTCCATGATGTTGAACGCCGCGATGCGAGTGATCCGACGGTCGCGGTCGAGGTCCAGCGCGATGAACCAGGGACTCTGGGTCGTGCCCATGATCGACTCGCGAAGACGCGAGCGCTGCCCGAAGGTGTTGGTCTCCACCTGAGTCCAGAGGATCTCTCGCCGGACGCCCCGGATCGCCGGCAGCCGGACGGCCCGGCTCTTGTCGGTGGTCGGGTCGTAGGTGCCGATCTTGCTCCCATCCGGGGAGATGGCCAGATAATCCGTCCCCAGGGCGATGTAACGCGGCTTTTCCACCTTGCTAGGCTCGGTCTTCCCGCCGGTGGGCGTGTTCGACCGAGAGGCCGAGGCGGGGGCTCCGGTCGCCGCGGTCGGCGGCGGCGGGACCGGGTTTCCGGGCCGGTCGGAGCTCCCTCGTCCGTCGGTCGCGATCCGACGCAGGTGGTCGGAGGCTGTTCGCTGGTCGCGGCGGACCGTATCGAACTCGGCCTCGAGCTTCCTGAGCTGGGCCTGCACCTCGGCGAGATGCCTCACCGTGCGATCGAGCTCGTCGCCCACCCGGATCAGTGGCGACGTGGGCGGGCGGTCCGGTCGATCCGGTTGCGGTTCCGACCGGGTCGCGGGCGATGTCGCGCGGGTCGGGCCGGCCGCCGTCTGTGCGACCGTGGCCGAGTCGCCGCAGCCGGCGTTGCCTGTTGCGGCGGGTAAGCCAGCGTGCGGAACCCGCCCAGTGCAACGACGAGTCCAAGGCCGGCCACGCCGAGATAAGAGAGCTTCGTGAGTGCCATGGTGAAGAGAATCCTCCTGGCGATGGTGACCGGTCGTGCCGTCGCGAAGGTTGCGGCGGCGGCGGTCGCAGGGTTGGTCGCGAAATTCAGGGAGCCGCGGACCGTCGCGTCGAGCCACTCGGGGGGGACGGGTGGACGAGAGAGGGCCGTCATGAGGGTCGCGCCGTCGGCGAAGACCCCGCGACGGGTGAGGCGTCGGCGGAGGACGTCGCGTGCCCGGGCCATCCGGCTGCGTACGGTGCCGACCGGCCAGCGGAGCCGCCGCGCGGCCTCGTCGTGCGTCATCCCCTCGAGGTAGCAGAGCACCACCGGCGCCCGCAGCGCCGAGGGAAGCCGCGTCACCTCGTCGTCCACGATCGCCTCCAGCTCGCGGCGCTCGACCTCGGCCGAGGCGGGACGACCGCCGCCGGCCTCGATCGGCTCGCTCACCGACTGCTCGTGGACGAAGCGGCGCGCGGAATGCGCCCGAGCCCGCACCGCGACCCGGTGGGCGACGCCGTGCAGCCATCGGCCGACGAGGTCGCCGTCGCGGATCGCACCGGCGCGGCGAACCAGCACGAGGAAGGTGGCCTGGAAGGCGTCCTCGACGTCCCGCTCGTCGCGGAGCACGCGGCGGCAGACGCCCAGGACCATCGGGCCGTGCCGCGCCACGAGCGCGGCGAACGCCGCCTCGTCGCCGCCGGTCACGTACCGCTCCAGCAGCGCCCCCTCGTTCAGGCCCGCGACGGTCCCTCGGTTGAAGAGGCGGTCCAGTTGGTCCAGCACCGCCCCGGCATGAGAGTTCACGGCGATCCAATCCCCCCCGTTGTCGACGGTCAGGTCACCCCTGAATCTGCGGGTTGGGGGTTCCCCAATCTCACTTTCCCGGATTTTTTCCCGGAGCCGGGTCGAGGTGTGAGCCGGACATCATTCCTTGCGTGAGGGGCTCCCGCCGTCTGTCTCGGCCTTGTTCTTCGATTTGGTCTTTCGGTCGGGAGCGGGCGCGGTCGTGCGAGCACGGGTCGATCGCTTGGGATGGACGGCCTTCTCGGCAGCCTTACGCGTCCGTTCTTCTGCCTCTCGGCGGAGCGTAAGCATGATCTCGATGTCCTCGGCGGTGAAATCCGCCCACATGCCTTTGCGCTTCATGACCGGCCCTTTCGGCGGAGATAGTCGCTGAGCCAGCGAACGGCTCGACTGTGAGGGGCGAGATCGAAGGACACTGCGATCGAGTCACCGTGCTCGAGCCACCACTTGCGGCCTTCCTCGGTCTCGATCAGGTTGCTGAGGCTGCTCGCTCCGGAGAGAGCGGGCGGGAGCTTGCCGAGGATATCGTGCGGCAATATGCCGTCGAAGCCTAGTAACGGCCAGACCATGTAACCGACATCACCGATCGTGTCATTACGTGCAGCATAACCCTGGATTTCGACGATGCCAAGTCGTCGCGCTTGCTCCACCTGGCGTGCAAGCAACACCGTTCCGATACCCCGGCCTCGCCGGCCCTCGACGACGTCAATCTGTTCATTCTCCGGGATCGGTGCTCCATCAAACCGATGATATAGCAGCACCTTCCCATTGACCGAAGTATTCTCGGCGCCGATCCGGATCACTCGTCGTCCGTGTCGGGGAACGATATCGACCTCGACCAGTGCATCATCCGGCGCGCCGCCAAGGTTGGCCGCCTCCAGGAGAGATGCCCTCGGCCGGCCCAGGAGTGCCCTCATCACCAGGAGAACCTGGGCCTCATTCTGACCCGGAGCGACCCGAACCATCGCCTTCGAGGCCCCGAATCTCCACGGGCTGCTCGCTCGATGGGGCCGTCCTCTCGCGGCATCGTCGCCCATGGTTTCCGCGCCTCACGCCGCGCTGGCGGCGGCGTTGGCCAGGGCGTCGAGGAGGGCGTCGGCGGTGGACTCGGCGGCGTGGATGCAGTCGGGGATACCGACGCCGTCGAAGGCGATGCCGGTCAGGTAGAGCCGCGGGTGGCGGGCCAGCTTGCGGCGGATGGCGGCGACGTGGTCGAGGTGGCCGAGGACGTACTGCGGCATCGACCGGGGATGCCGGCCGACCTGGAGGAACAGCGGATCGCCCGAGGCGCCGATCAGGTCGCCCAGCTCGCGGCGGACCAGCTCGCCGATCGCCGCGTCGTCGAGGTCGCAATACTCGGGCTGGGTCGCGCCGCCGATGAAGACGCGCAGCAAGCGCCGTCCCCGCCGGGGCCCGGCTGGGGAACTTGACGCTCAGGAACGAGACCGCCAGGATCGGCCGGCCCTCGATGGCCGGCACGACGGCGCCGAAGCCGTCGAGCGGGTGCTGGATCTGGTCGCGGCGGTAGGCGACATTGACGATGATCGACGACGCATAGGGGATCGCGCGGAGCTGCAAGGCCAGGCTCGGGTCCTGGGCGTCGATCAGCCGGGCGGCGGCGTGGGCCTCGGTCGGCCAGGATGACGGCGTCGGCCTCCATCGGCGGGCCGTCGAGCAGCTCGACCAGCCAGGGCGAGACCGGCTCGTTGCGGACGATCCGGCGGACGGCCGTGCCGGTGCGGATCGTCCCGCGCGGCAGGGCGGCGGCCAGGGCCGCGGGCAGCTCGCCCATGCCGTCCTCGAGCGTCGACGAACATGCCGTAGCGCGCGCCGGAGGCCTGGCGTTCGAGCCGGCCGGGGCCGTCGCCGGCGCGCTCGCGCAGGCCGGCGAGGATCAGGCTGCGATGCTCGCGCTCCATCGCCAGGAACTGCGGCAGCGTGGCCTTGAGGCTCAGGTCGTTGGGGTCGGCCGTGTAGATGCCCGCGACCAGCGGCTGGACCAGGCGCTCGAGCGCCTCGCGGCCCAGCCGGCGGCGGACGAAGCCCGCCAGGCTCTCCTCGACCTCGTCGTCGCGGCGGGGGATGAACAGGTCCATCAGCATCCGGAGCTTGCCCCGCCACGAGAGGATCGGCGAGGCCAGCAGCGGGCCCAGCCGGTGCGGCGCCATCAGCACGAAGCCCTCGGGCACCGGCATCAGCCGGCCCTTCCGCACCACGAACGACCGGCGGCGGCCCGGGTCGGTCTCGATCAGCCGGTCGCGCAGCCCCAGCCGCTCGCAGAGGTCCAGGCCCCACGGCTTGTTGGTGATGAACGAGTCCGGCCCGCACTCCAGCGTGAAGCCGTCCCGGTGCTCGGTGGCGATCACGCCGCCGAGCCGCTCCTTGGCCTCCAGGAGCGTCAGCTCGACCGGCCGGCGCAGGGCCGTCGGACCGCTCGTGGATCCGGTGCGCGGCCGCCAACCCCGAGAGCCCGCCGCCGATCACGATCACGCGCTTCGACTTCGCCGGGTCGTACTTAACCTCGGCCAATGTTGAACATCCCTTCATACGAAGATACGCTTCGTCGATGCTGCCTGCGAGTCCGTCGCCGGAAGGCGATCCCGAGCACGAGGGTCCCGCCGGGCCGTCCGGGCCGCGTTCATGGCTGCGCCGCACCGCGCGATGTCAATATCGCCGGGATCTTAATCGATGCGACCGCCGCAGGCTTGGAAAAAATCCGCATCCTCACCGTTTTTCTTCGGACGACGGCTGGCATGATGGATTGCTCGTATGATTGCATCCTGCTCAGTCGTTGCCTATGATCGTCCAGGCCGGATCGTTTTGAAGCAGGTCCGGCGGGCCCGGATTGGGCAGGGTGCAGAGCCTGACGGAGGGCCAGAACCGATCCAACGCGTCCTGAGCGGATCGCCGCGGTCGCCCCGGGATCGACTCGCTGACGCGTGGGCTGATCCCGGACGGCCCGTCGTACGCAGTCCACCGTCGGGCCTACGTCGCGTTGTGGACGAAGTCGACCAGGGCCAGGACGTTGTCGACGGGGGTGGTGGGGAGGATGCCGTGGCCGAGGTTGAAGATGTGGCCGGGCCGGCCGCGCGGCCTCGGTCGAGGATCCGCCGGGCCTGGCGCGGCGATCTCGGTCGGGAGACGAAGCAGGATCGCCGGATCGAGGTTCCCCTGGACGGCGACGCCGTCGCCCGAGCCGGTCCCAGGCCGCGTCGAGCTCGACCCGCCAGTCGAGGCCGATGACCGTCGCCGCCGGCGTCGCGCTGGAGTTCCAGCAGCGAGCCGGTGTCGGTGCCGAAGTGGATCGTCGGGACGCGACGGGTCGAGCCGGGCGAAGAGCCGCGCCATGTGCGGCTGGACGAACCGGCGGTAGTCGGCCGGGCTCGAGCGTGCCGACCCAGCTATCGAAGACCTGCAACGCCTGCGCCCCGGCCGCCGCCTGGGCGTTCAGGTAGACGGCCGTCGCGTCGACCAGCCGCTCCATCAGGGCGTCCCAGGCACCCGGGTCGCGCGTACATGAAGGCCTTGGCCTTCTCGTAGTGCCGCGACGAGCCCCCCTCGATCGCGTAGCAGGCCAGGGTGAACGGGGCCCCGGCGAAGCCGATCAGCGGCAGGTCGGGCCGGAGGGCGGCGCGGATCGAGCGGACGGCCTGGAAGACGTAGTCGAGCGGCGCGGGATCGTCGAGCGGGCGGACGCGGTCGACGTCGGCCGCGGCGCGGACCGGGTTGTGGATGACCGGGCCTTCGCCCTTGGCGAACTCGAGCTGGAAGCCCAGCGGCTCGAGGATCAGCAGGATGTCGGCGAAGAGGATCGCCGCGTCGACGCCCAGCCGCTCGGCGGCGGTGACGGTGACCTCGGTGGCCAGCTCGGGTCGCTTGCAGAGCTCGAGGAACGAGACCTTGGCGCGCACGCTCGCGGTATTCGGGCATGTAGCGGCCGGCCTGCCGCATCAGCCAGATCGGGGTGACGTCGGTGGGCTCGCGGCGGCAGGCCCTGAGGAACGGCGAATCCGCCAGGCGATCGCGAGGCGTGGTCAGGGCGGGGGTGATCGGGCCGTTCATGAACGCCGGGGTCGCCTCCAGTCGCGGGATTGCCGGACGGCGGATCGCCCCGGCCAGGTTGAGATTTTACGACAATGGCCGCCCGTCGGCGAGTCCGCGGGCGACGATTCCGGCTCACCGGGCCTGGACGGGTATGGGATTCGCCCCTACAATGATTCGGTGGATGGAATTTGTACGGGTCGCTTCAGGACCCCGGACCAGGCATCCCTCCCGCGTCCCGCGAGGCCATTTCCACCTCGATTTTGTAGGCAACGGGACCGCACCGGACGGAGGGATCCCTCGAAGAGGAACGGATGGCGGCGGTGGAACATGGCAAGGCTGGCGACCCGAGAACGGTCCGGTCGCCGAGACGAATGGTCATTTGCATCCCAATCCCGAAATCCTGGAACACCATGAGCGATGGAAGCCTGGCGGGGCGGCGCCAGGGAAGGCCGGCCGGCTAACCGGGGGAAGGCCCAGGCCCCGGCAGACGGCCGACGAGCAGCTCCTGGAGAGCACCGAGCTGGCCGAACCCTCGCCCGCGGACGCCGGAGCTGGGGCGCCTTCACCCACACCGAAGCCTGGCGGGTCCTGCGGATCCAGGGCGAGTTCGTCTACGGGATCAATGCCCTGGCCGAGGTCGGCGCGGCGGTGAGCATCTTCGGCTCGGCGCGGTTCGCCGCGACGCACCCGATGTACGCGGCCGCGCAGCGACTGGGCGCGCCTGCTGGCCGAGGCCGGCTTCGCCGTGATCACCGGCGGCGGCCCCGGCATCATGGAGGCGGCCAACCGCGGCGCCTCGAGGCCGGCGGCCTGTCGATCGGCTGCAACATCGAGCTGCCGTTCGAGCAGGCCGGCAACCCCTACACCAACCTGTCGATCAACTTCCGCTACTTCTTCGTGCGCAAGACGATGTTCGTCAAGTACTCCAACGGCTTCGTCATCTTCCCCGGCGGATTCGGCACGCTCGACGAGCTGTTCGAGGCCCTGACGCTGGTCCAGACCCGCAAGATCAACCGGTTCCCGATCATCCTGTACGGCTCGAGCCTACTGGCGGGGGCTGCTCGACTGGGTCAAGGGGACGCAGCTCGCCGAGGGGACGATCTCGCCCGAGGACCTCGAACCTGCTGGTCGATGACCGACTCGGTCGAGGAGGCCCGCGACATGCTGGTCGACTGCTACCGGAGGCGGACCTGGATCGGCCGGGCAAGCATTCGGTCCGCACCGACCGGGACACGGCCATGTCCGACGGCCGGTCAACCGCATCCCCGCCCGAGAAGTCGGACGGCGAGTGACCGACGCCGGCCCGAGGGACGGGCATACGACCACGGACCACGATTCCGGAGCGTGGCTCCGGGGTCCAGATCACGGCATTCGGGGCGAATCGCGATGCGAGAACCAGCAACGGCGGCGGTCGAGCGATCCGGATCAGCGACCGCGGTCGCGACGGGGACGGAGTCGCCGACTCGTCGGCCTCCTCGCCCTTCGAGGCGATCCGCTCGAGCCTGCGATCCGAGGGCCCAGGCGCGGCCCTGGACCGGCTGGCCGCGGACCTCGACGCGGCCGGCGATTACCGCGGGCTGCTCGATGCCCTGCTCCTCAAGGCCCGGCACGAGCTGGGGCTGCCCCTGATCGCGCCGGCGTCGCTGGCCGACCTCCCCGAGCCGGCCCGCACGCAGTACGAGGAAAAGTACGTCGAGGCGATCCGCCTGGTCGGCTCGCGGCACCTGGCGGCGGGCGACATCCCGACGGCCTGGGCCTATTACCGCGTCATCGGCGAGAACGAGCCGATCGCCCGCGCGATCCGCGAGTTCCGGCCCGATTCCGACGGCGACGCCGATCGCCTGGGCGCGGTGATCGAGGTGGCCTTCAACCACGGGGTCGAACCCGCGCCGGGGCTTCGAGCTGATCCTCGAGAACTACGGCACCTGCTCGGCGATCTCGGCGTTCGAGGGCCTGCCGGGGCACGACGAGGCTCCTGCGGAGAGCCTGCGCCGAGCGGCTGATCCGGCACCTGCACCGAGACCTGGCGGCCAACCTGCGGTCGGACGTGACCGGCCGGGGCCAGCTCGCGCCGGCGGCCGGTGCGACGATCGCCGAGATCCTCGCCGGCCGCGACTGGCTAATCGCCGAGGATGCCTATCACATCGACGTCTCGCACCTGGCGTCGGTGGTGCGGATGTCGGTCCTGGCCGGCGACCCCGAGGCGATCGCATTGGCGGCCGACCTCACCGAGTACGGCCGCCGGCTCTCGCCGCGGCTCCAGTTCGAGGGCGTGCCGCCGTTCGAGAAGATCTTCGACGATCACGGCGTATATCTGCGTGCCCTGCTGGGCCGGGACGTCGACGCGGCGATCGCCCATTTCCGGGCCAAGCTCGGACCGTCGGGACACGGGTCGGAATCGTCCGATTCCACCGGTCCCTGCGCAGACGCTCGTGAGCCTGCTGGTGCGGCTGGAGCCGGTACGACGAGGCGATCGAGGTCTCCGCGACGCATCTCGCCGGCCTGGCCGACGCCTCGCTGTTCTGCCCCGGCATCGCCCGCCTCTGCCACCTGGCCGGGGATCCGAAGCGCCTCGCCGAGATCGCCCGCGACCGGGGCGACCTGGTGAACTACGCCACGGCGTCCTCCTTCTCGAACCGGCGTCATCGTCCGGCCCGCCCGGCCAGGAAGCTTGATCAGGGCGAATCAAGCGAAGGCGTTCACGGGATGAGGGCATATTGGTTCTAGAGGCAAGATCCGGAGGGCGACTCCGGCGTCATCGGGCCGACGCAGCTCAGAAGCTCGCTCGCGCCTCGACGCGATTCCGGCAGCCGGCGGGCCGGGTCCTTTGTCTTCCACCCTCGGATCTCGAACCGGAGCACGGCCACGGCCCGGGCGGACCGAGTGGCGTCGGCATCGCCATCATCTCCGCCGGTATTCGATCGACTGCGTGCGACCGGTGCGGCGAAGGCCGATTCCCGACACCGGTCATTCCCCCTTTGTCGTCCTTCGTTCCGTCCCCTTCGTCGTCCCCTGCCCTTTGTTGTCCGTCGGGGCACCGGATCGGAGGCCGCGGCCCCGTCTGCGCTCCGGCTCCGGTTGACCCTCGACGACGACCCACTCGTAGATGCCGATGCACATCTCGTCGTTGGTCCCCTCGCCCCACCTGACGACCTTGGGAGGTTTGTTCTGGTTGGCCGGGTTCGTGTCGGAGTTATCGAAGTGCGCCTCCACCTCGAACCACGAACCCTTCGGCACGCGGATCGGCTCCTTGAAAGCGTAGGTGCCCTGCCAGTTGAAGTTCCAGTGGTCGATCTTGATCAGCGGGATACGCGTCTTGCCATCGGGCAGGACGGCCGTGAAGGTGAAGTCCTTGCCGAGCCAGTGCATGTGGGGCATCACCGAAGTGATCAGGATGTCGCGGTCGAGCGGACGGCCCATCAGATTGGCCCCGGGCCTGGTCGATGCCTTGACTTCATAGCGAGGCGACCCGGCGGGAATGACCATGGCATCCACTTCGCGGAATAACTCGAGGATTCCGATGCGTTTCC
Source organism: uncultured Planctomycetota bacterium (assembly GCA_963771445.1). GTDB lineage: Bacteria > Planctomycetota > Planctomycetia > Isosphaerales > Isosphaeraceae > JAKAUH01. Next base: position 320,253 of record CAVYTQ010000015.1, read on the forward strand.
CCGCCTTCTGGGCTTCCTCGACCTTGGCGCGGGCGGCCAGCGCCTGGCGTATCGACAGGTTGGGAAAGACGAATCCGGTATGGACCTCGCGCGGCAACGGCTTCTCGGAAAGATAGAGGCCCACGGACGTGGCGTCGGTCTCGGGCTTACCGGTCTTGTGGTAGTGGACCTGGATCAAGATGTCGGCCCCCTTGGGCAGCATGTAGCCGGTGCCGTCGGGACAGTAGCGGGACTTGGCGCCCGGGGTCCAGATCGGCAGGAAGGCGGAGATGGGCACTCCATCGCCGAATCCACCCAGGTCGTAATAACCGGGGCCCGGGTCGGCCGCATCCAGCTCGCGACCCCGGCCCGACGGATCCACGCCCGCGATGATATGGTGCACGACCGAGCGATTACCGGGATGAAAATCGACCGCGCGAATCCAGCGATCCTCGGGGAAATTCGTCTTGAGCACGAAGACGCGGAAGTCGTCGCTGCCGGTGGCGGCCAGGTGGTAAGGTTCGGGCATCGTCAGGGTCAGGTCGGGCTCGCCCAGCGCCCAGTCCGAAGAGAACGTCCGGGCGCGGGCGCCTCCTTGGGGTCGCCTTCCGGGCACCCGGCATCGACCCACGACCTGCAGGGTGGCGATCTCGTCGTCGGTCAGCACCCGCGCATCGCGGAACGGGCCGCCGAAGCTCGAGGAGGCCGGCCACGGGGGCATCATCCGCTCGCCGGTCACGTGCGCCAGGTCGGACCCGCGCTTGCGGGCCTGCTCATAGGTGAGCAAGGAGAACGGCGCCACCTGATTGGGGCGGTGGCAATCCTGGCAGCGCTCCTGAAGGATACGGACCACGTCCTTGTGGTAAGTCGGGGCCGGCTTCTCGCCCGCCGCCAACGTCGTGCTCGCCGCCACGGCCGCGACGCCGCAGAGGAAACTCAATCTCCACATCGAATGGCAAGCCAAGACTCTGCTCCTTTACCGGGTTTCTTCCGCTGGATCTTCGCGTGCGCAGACCGAACCGAATCTCACTACCCTCAGGTCGGATGTCAGGTTTCCGCAGTCCTGGGCATGCATCGGGGGAGGCCAAACGGGACACCCTACGCCTGTTCGGCGCACGGATTGCCGGACGGGCTACCTCCTTCATGACACCTGGCAGCGGCTATTGTCAAGGGCAGTCGAATTGACAGCTCTTATTCGGAGGAATGGGGACGGCGAATGATCCGAGGTGATCGGTCGCCCGAAGACGATATCGCCCTGGGTGAGTCGTTCGCCGGGGCTCGACGGCCCATGGCAGATGGTTGGCTCACGGACAGGCCGAGGTCTGCCGTTCCCGTCCGGCGGGTCCGGCCCGATGGAGGAGGCGGCTCCGTCCGCCGATCCGATCCGGCCCGCCGCGGCCGTCGCCCGATGTCCGGTCCGCCCCTCCACTCCGCCGCCCGCCCGGCCCGGCCGAGTCGCCCGGTCCGGACCGGGCCGGCCCCAGCTCCGGGGTCGTCCGGGGGGCCAGGGACCGAGACGGAACGCAGCCCAGCCCGAGGATGCCGGTCGCTCCGCCGGCCCGGCCGCTACTCCTCGCCCCGACCGTGGAGGGCCCGAGATTGGTACCGCTTCTCTTTTCCGCCCGGTAGCGTCTCCCGGGCCCCGGCCCGGCCGAGCGGCGACACGATCGACCCGGGCGGTCCCGACCGATCGAGGGCCGATCCGTTCGGGCCGTTCCGCCTGTCAGCGCCGCCCGACCGGGGCCGCCGACACCGGGTGCATCCGCCGGCCCTGGACCGTACGCGAGCCGCGCTGAGAGCGACAGCGGAGTGTTCCGCCCGGGCCGACCGATCGGACCATGACGGCCCTCGGACGTTTCGGGTGGGCCGGGCCGGTGGGGTCGGTGCCGATCTCGACCCGCCCGGCCCCGGACGACCTACGCCTGCCCATGGCAACGTGCGATCGCCGGACCCTCCGCCCGCGTCAGCGAACTGAGCCTCACGAAGAGCGACGACGCTCCCGGACGCCGCCCAGTCCCGGCACGGATCCACGCGGTGGACAAATCGTGTGGGCTCCGTCACGATGAGGATCGGCGCAATGAGGACAAGGAGGACGACCGGGACCACGCCCGACCGGATCCGTTGAGGGCTTGTCGGCGACGAACGAGGAGGCGACCGTGACCGCGATCAAGCGGACCGTGACCATTCAGCCCGGCGGACGGATCGAGGTGGTCTCCGGCGACCTGCCAGAAGGCCGGGAGGCGGAGGTCATCATCCTGGTGGACGAAGCTCGCCCGAGGCGCCGCTTCACGGATTTCATCGGGACCGGCCAGGGGCTCTACCCGGACATCCAGGCCGCCGATCGGGCGATCCGCGAGGAACGCGACGCATGGGGCTCATAGATGCCTATCAAGCCCGCCGTATCTACCTGGATACCAATTTCTTCATCTACACACTGGAGAACTTCGCGCCCGCCGCGGCGGCAGTCGCCGGCATCGGAGCGATGATCCAGCGGTGCGAGGTCCTGGCCTACACCAGCGAGTTGACGCTCGCCGAGGTGCTGGTGGCTCCGTTGCGGAAGGGCGATCAACGGCTCGTCGACCTCTACGGCGACCTGCTCACCACGCGCGACGGGCTCTCCATCGTTCCCGTCACGCGCGACGTCTGGATCCAGGCCGCCGCCGAGCGGACCTCGGCGTCATTCAAACTGCCCGACGCGGTGCACATCGCGACCGCCCGGCGGAACGCCTGTGAGGCGTTCCTGACCAATGACCGCGGGTTTTCGAGGCTCTCGGGGATGGACGTCCTCTACCTCGACGACCCGGCCTTACCATGATCAAGTAGCGCCCTCCCCCGACGGAATGAGGGGACATCCGCAACGGGGCAGGAGCCGGTGCCGTCAGGAGCCGGTGTCGGTTCTCTTTGCCCTGATCTCGGACATCCACAGATCAGCGCACGCCTGTTCGTAGCTCTCTTCCAGAGCGAGCGAGACTCCGAGATCCTGGCTCAGCCAGAGCGGCAACGTCGGCAACGGTTCTCCCGGCTTCAAGGCGTCGGCCGTCGAATCGCCGGGGCTGCGGCCCTCGGGACGGTCCGGTGCTTCGTCCATCCCGCACGGCGGCCACCAGGCGTGAGACCGCCATGAGACAGCCAACCGGGGCGCGACGAGTTTTCGCCTCCTTGTGCGTCACCGTGCTCCGGTATGGCTTACGACAGGCGGAGGACGCGGCATGTCTCCTCGTAGCTCGCTTCGAGGTCGAGCGGAACTGCAAGGTCATCCGACAGCCACAGGGGTAAAGTCGGCAAGGACCGGCCGATCGACAGCGGCTGCATCCAGGACTCGATCAGCCAGTTGGCGTCCTTCCTGGTGGCGCGGTTCGTGGCGGCGTACATCGCGATGGGCTCGTCAGGCCCGGCCGGATCCGGCTCGCCCAGGAATTCGAGCAGTTCGTGATAGAGGTTCGCCGCGCGATGGGACACGAGATCGACGATCCCCACGCAGACGCGCTCCTCGAGCAGGGCGGCACACTTGGCCACGAAGGCCAGGCGGGTCTCGGGCCGGTCCTTGTTGGCCGGGCTGACGATCTCGACGGCGGCCACCAGGCGAAATCCGGACCGGGCGTCGTAGACGCGCACTTCGTACGCGTCCTGTGCCGGCCAGTCCGTCGCGAAGGTGAGCGTCGGCATGGGCGGTGCCCAGACCGAGGTCGCCACCGCGGTGCCGCCGCCGCTTCCCTCGTGGGACGCCCCGGATAACGCGGCCTCATCCTCGTACGTCGCCACGTCAACCTCGATCGACGAACCTTGATGAACCCCCGGCTCGGCGATGTAGCCTGCCGGAAGCCTGCGGATAAGGTCCACCACGATCATCGTCGGCCAGCTCGTGTGGACGGCTTCCCACTTCCTTCGATGGGCGAGCGGAGGATGGAAATGATCGCGCAAGGGCATGGCGAGGACCTCCTCATCACCATGTTAATCGCGGACTCGCCCGTCGCCCATACCGAGTTTCCCCGTGCGACGGATTGAGCCGAGATCCGCCGGTGGGCCGACCGGCGGGCCGCGGTCGGCGATTGAGGGCTGGTCTGCCCGGTCCAATCCGATCCGCCGCCCGCCCGGCCCGGCCGCGTCGCCCGATCCGGACCGGGCCGGCCCCGGCATCGCCCGGCTCTGCCACCTGGCGGGGAATCCGGGACGTCTCGCCGAGATCGCCCGCGACCGCGGCGACCTGGTGAATTACGCCACGGCGCTCCTCTTGCTCGAGCCGGCGTCATCGGCCGGTCCGTCCGGTCAGGACGCTTGATCGGTGCACATGGAGCGAAAGCGTTCACGGGATGAGGGGGACAGTCGATCGGCGGCAAGATCGGGGGGCGATTCGGTCGTGATCGGACCCACCGCCGCAACGGCGCCGCGATCTGCTCGCCGCTGGAGGCGAAGCCCTGGGGACTGCGCGAATACTCGGTGCGCGACCTCGACGGGCATCATCTCCGGTTCGGGCAGCGGGGCTCGGACCGGACGGCGACGGCCGGGCGGGAGCCGGCGATGGACGTCCCGATCGTCGAGCGGTTACCGACGCCCGAGGAATACCTGGGTCTGCTCCGGCCCGTAGGATGGGATCGCGGCGACCAGGCCGGCGGCGACGCGTTCGAGCGGGCGGCGCGGGCGCTGGCCGGGGCCCGCTTCGGTGTCGTCGCCGTCGAACGGGGGGCACGCAGTCGGGTCCGGGTTGGTGCTCGGCGACGGGGCCACGTTCGCGTACCTCGAGGACATCATGGTCCGCCCCGAATGGCAGGCCCGGGGCCTCGGCACGCGGATCGTCGCCGCGCTGCTCGCCATCCTCCGCCGCTCGGAGCACGACGGCATGCTGGTGACGCTGTTCACCGGCCAGCACCTGGCGGAGTTCTACGAGCGGTTCGGCTTCTCCGGCCCCGAGACGCTCTATAAGATGAGCCGGTCGATCGAGCGGCCTGCGGCACGCGAGGCGGACGGCGCGGCGAAGGAGGCGGAATGATGATCGAGGAGGAGCTGAAGTTCGTCGCGACCCCGGAGAAGGGCGAGACCTCCGCGCTCCTGGTCAGGCCCGAGGGCGCGACCCATCTTCTCGTCCTGGGTCACGGGGCGAGCACGACCATGCGCCACGCGACCTTGAAGTCGATCGCCGAGGCGCTCGCCGACTCCGACATCGCCACGTTCCGCTACAACTTCCCCTACGCCGAGCAGGGCAAGGGCCGCGACTCGCAGGCGGTCTGCACCGCGACCGTCCGCTCGGCGGTCGCCGCGGCGCATGCCGCCGCGGCGGGCCTCCCGCTCCTGGCCGGCGGCCACTCCTTCAGCGGGCGGATGACGTCCACGGCCGCCTCGGAGTCGCCGCTCGTCGGCGTGCGCGGGCTGGTCTTCTTCTCCTTCCCGCTCCACCAGCCGGGCAAGCCGGGCACGCAGAGGGCGGAACATCTCGCCTCGGTCACGGTGCCGATGCTCTTCCTCAGCGGGACGCGAGATGAACTGGCGAGCATGGATCTCCTGCGTCCGGTCTGCGAGCAACTCGGCCGCCGCGCGAGGCTTCACGCCGTCGAGACGGCCGATCACGGTTACAAGATCCTCAAGCGCTCCCGCGCCGGCGACGAGGACGTCTTCGCCGAGATGGCCCGCATCGTCCGCGAGTGGGCGTCGGGGCTCGCGCGATGACTGCAACAAATGCGTGTCGATCTGGGCCGCCCTCCCCGACCAATCGTCCGATCCGGATCGCGGGGGGCCGGGGCCCGATCTCGGCCGGATGTGCGCGCCGAGGGCCGAGCGATCCGTGGGCCGATGGATCGCTCCGCCGCGTCAGATGAGCGGCTTGCCGCCGGTGACCGCGACCGTCGCCCCGGCCATGTAGCTGGAGTCGTCCGAGGCGAGCAGCACGAAGACAGGGGCGAGCTCGGCAGGCTGCCCGGCACGCCCCAGCGCCACGTCCTTGCCGAAGTTCTTGACCTTCTCCTCCGGCATGGTGGCCGGGATGAGCGGGGTCCAGATCGGCCCCGGGGCCACGCAATTCGCCCGGATGCCCTTCTTGCCGAGCATCTGGGCGAGGCCGCCGGTGAAGTTCTGGATCGCCGCCTTGGTCATCGCATAGGGCAAGAGTTGCGGGCTGGGGTTGTCGGCCTGGATCGACGAGGTGTTGATCACGGCCCCGCCCGCGGGCATGTGCGGGACGGCCGCCCTGGTCAGCCAGAACATCGCGTAGAGATTCGTCTTGAGCGTCCTGTCGAACTCCTCGCTGCTGATCTCCGAGATGTCCTCCCGGGTCATCTGGAAGGCGGCGTTGTTGACCAGGATGTCGACCTTGCCGAACTCCTTCACCGCCCGCTCGATGATCGCCCGGCAGTGGGCCTCGTCCTGGATGTCGCCCGGTACGGTCACGCATCTCCGCCCGGCGGCCTCGACGACCCGCGCGGTCTCCCTCGCGTCGCTCTCCTCGCTCAGGTAGGAGATGAGGACATCCGCCCCCTCGCGGGCGAAGGCGAGCGCCACGGCCCGGCCGATGCCGCTGTCTCCGCCGGTGATGACCGCCGCCTTGCCCCGGAGCTTGCCCGAGCCCTTGTAGCTCGCTTCTCCATAATCGGGCTTCGGGTCCATCTCGGATTCGAGGCCGGGGGGCGCCTGCTGCTGGGAGGGGTGCGGCGGCTTGGGGTGTTTCTCGCGCGGGTCCTGGGACATGGGGGAGCGTCCTTGTGGCTATCGCGTCCGGGATGGCACCAGGGTGTGGCGTCCGAGCCCTGGCCAAAGCCGATTTAACCAAGCAATGAACATGCCGCGTGCAGACTGCACCGGCCTATATGCCGACGGCCGGATTTCATCCGCGTCCGTTCCGGCCGGGGGAAGGGCCTTCCACGTAGCGGGCCAGGTACGGGGCGGTGCGGCTCGCCTCGGCCTTCGCCACCTCCGCAGGCGGGCCGGATGCGACGATCCGGCCGCCCTCGTCCCCGGCTCCGGGGCCGATGTCGACGACCCAGTCGCTCGCCGCGACGACCTTCATCTCGTGCTCGACCACGATCACCGTGTTGCCGGACTCGACCAGCCCGTCGAGCTGCGCCATGAGCTTGTCGACGTCGGCGGGGTGGAGGCCCGTGGTCGGCTCGTCGAGGACGTAGAGCGTGTCGCCCCGCTGGGTCCGCTGGAGCTCGGTCGCGAGCTTGATCCGCTGCGCCTCGCCGCCGGAGAGCTCGGTCGCGGGCTGGCCGAGCCGGATGTAGCCCAGACCGACCTCCCGCAGGACGTTCAGCGACCGGAGCACCTGCGGCTCGTCGGCGAAGAACTCGCAGGCGGCGTCGACCGTCAGGCCGAGCACGTCGGCGATGCTCTTGTCGCGATACTTGATCTCGAGCGTCTCCTCGTTGTAGCGCGCCCCGTGGCAGACGGGGCACGGGGCGTAGACGCTGGGCAGGAAGAGGAGCTCGACCATCACGAAGCCCTCGCCCTCGCAATTCTCGCAACGGCCCTTGGCGACGTTGAACGAGAATCGCCCGGCGTCGTAGCGGCGGGCCCTGGCCGCCTCGGTCGCCGCGAAGAGCTTGCGGATGTGGTCGAACAGCCCGGTGTAGGTGGCGAGGTTGGAGCGGGGCGTCCGGCCGATCGGCTTCTGGTCGACCGCGGACCAGGCGCCTGATGCCCTCCATCCCTCCCGCGATCCGGCCGTCGAGCGTGGCGACGGGCCGCTCCAGCTCCGAGCCTTCCTCCTCATCGACGTCGAGTTGGTGGCCGAGCTCCTCCGCGACCAGCTCGACGAGGGCCTGGCTGACGAGGCTCGACTTGCCCGAGCCCGAGACGCCGGTCACGCTCGTGAACACGCCCAGCGGGAAGGCGGCCTCGAGCTCGTGGAGGTTGTTGCGCGTGACGTCGGCCAGCCGCAGCCAGCCCCTCGGCGTCGCGGGGCGTCCGCCGGTGATCCGTCGGCCTCGGCGAAGAGATGGCGGCGGGTCTGGGACGCCTCGACGCTCCGCAGCCCCTCGGGCGGGCCGCTGTAGAGGATGTGGCCGCCCTGTTCGCCCGCGGCGGGGCCGACGTCGACGATCCAGTCGGCATGGCGGATCACGTCGAGGTCGTGCTCGACGACGAACAGCGAGTTCCCGGAGGCCTTCAGGCGGTCGAGGGCCCGCAGCAGCGCCTCGGTGTCGGCCGGGTGCAGGCCCGCCGACGGCTCGTCGAGGACGTAGACGACGCCGAACAGGTTGGAGCGGACCTGGGTGGCCAGCCGGAGGCGCTGCAGCTCGCCCGGCGAGAGGGTGGGCGTGCTCCGCTCGAGCGAGAGGTAGCCGAGGCCGAGGTCGATCAGGACGGCGAGCCGGCCGGCGAGGTCCTGCGCGATCCGCCGGACGACGATGAGCTTCTCGGGGTGCTCCTTCGCCAGCTCGTCCATGCCCGCGGGCCGTCCCCTCCGCGTAGGGGCGCAGGAGCTCCGCGAGCCGGGCGAGCGGCAGGCGGGAGATCTCCGCGATGTCGAGGCCCGCGAACGTCACGCCCAGCGACTCGCGCCGGAGCCGCTTGCCCCCGCAGAGCGGGCACTCGCCGCTCAGCATGTATTGCAGGGCCCGCTTCTTCATCAGCGGGCTCTGCGTGGTGGCGAAGGTGTGCAGGACATGCCTGCCGGGCGCTGGTGAACGTCCCCATGGTAGCTCGGCTCGTCCTTCCGCCTCAGGGCCTTCTTCACCTCCTCGGCCGTGTAGCCCGAGTAGACGGGCACGGTCGGCTGCTCGTCGGTGAAGAGGATCCAGTCGCGGTCCTCCTGCGGCAGGTCACGCCAGGGGCGGTCGACGTCGTAGCCCAGCGTCATCAGGATCTCGCGGAGGTTCTGCCCGTGCCATGCGGTCGGCCAGGCGGCGACGGCCCGCTCGCGGATCGTGAGCGAGTCGTCCGGCACCATCGACCGCTCGGTGACCGTGTAGACCCGGCCCAGTCCGTGGCACTCGGGGCACGCGCCCTCCGGCGTGTTGGGCGAGAACGACTCGGCGTAGAGGATCGGCTGCCCCGGCGGGTAGTCCCCGGCCCGCGAGTAGAGCATCCGCAGGAGGTTGGAGAGCGTCGTGACGCTGCCGACCGAGGACCGCGTGGAGGGCGAGCCCCGCTGCTGCTGGAGGGCCACGGCGGGCGGCAGGCCGTCGATCTCGTCAACGTCGGGGTTGCCGAGCTGGTGGAACAGCCGCCGCGCGTAGGGGGAGACCGATTCGAGGTAACGCCGCTGGGCCTCGCCGTAGAGCGTGCCGAACGCGAGGGACGACTTGCCCGAGCCGGAGACGCCGGTGAAGACGACCAGGGCGTCGCGCGGGATCTCCAGGTCGACGTTCTTGAGATTGTGCTCCCTCGCACCGCGTACGCGGACGAAGCCGGGCCTCGCGAAGGGCCCGGGGTGTCCGTCGGAATCCACCCCGGCGGCTCGCAAACTCAGCGGGTCGATTGAATTCGGGCTCTTGGCCCGTTCCATGGTGGCAGTCATGACTTGCGTTGGCAGCAAACGCGGTGCCGGGACGTTTCGGGCGTCTCGCGGAGGCGCTGCGCCGGCGGCTCGTGCGGAGGAGTCAACCTTTCGAGGGCGATCGTTCGCCCCAGCAACCTGGTTGAGGGGGTTCGTGTCGTGCCCATCGCCGGATCCCTCACGCTCGCTTCCCCGGCCACGACGATTACTTGTCCGTCTTCGGGGAATACCCTTTCCACAACCACTCGATGGCATGCGGGAGGAACTGCTGCTGGGCGTTGCCGACACCGTGGCGAGCCCCGCGGCAGAACAGGTACTGGTACTCGTAGCCCTTGGCCTTGAGCACCCTGGCCATGCGGTGGTTGGCCTCGACCCAGTCGTGCATCCCGTCCCGCATCGCGTTGGGGTTGAGCAAATCCGCGTCGCCGACGGAGATGAACAGCCGGATGGGCTTCTTCGGGCTGTCGGGGATGAGTGTCTCGTGGAAGCCCCAGGCCCCATCCGGGTATTTCGGATCGAACGGCCACGCCTGGTTCACGAACGTGCCCGAGGTCGTCAGCACGCGGTGGTACAGGTCATTGCGGAACCAGGCCATGATCAGCGCCGCCGAGCCGCCGGAGCTGTTCCCCATCGCCGCGCGGCCGTCCGGGTCCTTCGCCAGCTTCACACCGCAATTCTTCTCCACCCGCGGCAGCACCTCGGCCTCGATGAACTCGGCGTAGTCGCCGTTCATGTTGTCGTACTCCCTGCCGCGCTCGTGCCCCTGGGCGTCGCCGCCGCCATTGCCGACGGCGATGAGGACGATCGGCGGGATCCGCTTCTGGTGGATCAGGTTGTCGAGGATCGTCTTGTAGCCGTTGGCCTGGCCGGGGCCGTCGTGGACCACCATGAACGGCGCCTCGACCCCGGCCTCGTACTGGGCGGGGATGTAGACGCCGATCCTCCGCTTGTAGTCGATGGGGTGCGTCTCGACGATCAGCGTCTTGGGATTGCTCGGGTCCACCTTCCCGAACGCATCGCGGGCGATGCCGGGATTGAAGAGCCTGGTCTCCTTCGAGTCGATGACGAACTGCTCCACCCTCCCTTCGGGGACGCCCTCAACCTTCTTGCGTTCCGGCGCGGGCACGTAGTTCGGCCCGATGACGAAATTGTCGTAGGCGTCGAGCGGGGGGTTCTCGCCCTCCTTCAACACCTTGAACGGCGGGGCGCCCGGGGCATCGAACTTGCGTACCGGCGGCTGGGCCAACGCGCCGGAGCATGCGAGAGCCGCGATCAACGACGCCGACAGCAGTTTGAACATCAAATTCCTCATCACTTCATCTGTGGGGGAGGGCCCGTAACGGCAACGGATCGAACGCCATGGTGCATCCTATCTACCCGATCCGGCATCGGTCGGCACCACGCCGCCGGAGAAGTCCGCACTGCTTACCACCGGGTCGGCAACCGCCCGAGCCGATGGGAGCCGCGGGTGACGAAGCGGCGGCCCAGGCATAGCGCCCGCCTGAACCAGACACGAGCCGAGGCGAGACTGCCCGAGAATCGCAAGAAATGGTTCTAAAGCTAGTGCCATTCGTGTGCTCGGACCGAAGCACGCCAAGCCCGACTGGGTTCGACCGAGAATGATGGAATGCCAAGCCGCCCTGCAATCGGGCGGCGACAGGGAATCTCCGGCGACCGACCCTCGACCACCAGGCACGATCGCCGGCCTCCCCGATCCCGACGGGGCCGGTCGGCGCGGGCGTCAGTCGTAGGTGACCGTCCCGACGATGTTGTCCTTCTTGTTGTGGACCACCTGCGTGCCGGCGAGCGTCACCGACCCGCCCGCCGCCGCGTAGATCCCCCCGCCCGAGGCCGCCGAGTTGCCCGAGAGCACGCAATCTACCAGCGCGGCCATCCCGCCGTTGTACAGGCCGCCGCCGTCGCCCGCGGCGGTGTTGCCGCGGATGCGGGTGGCGGTCAGAGTGATCGTGCCGGCGTTGGCCACGCCGCCGCCGTCGCCCGAGGCGTCGTTGTCGACGATCGACGAGCCGCCGACCGTCGCGGTGGCGCCGGCGGCGTTGGCGATCCCGCCGCCGGCCCCGACGATCGGTTGGGCCGGCTGGTGGCCTCCGCCCGCGGGCCGAGGCCGTCGACTGCGGCGGAGACGACATCAAATGGCGAGCGGGCCGATGCGCCGAGGATAACGCCGCGGCCTGCCGCCTGCCAGCGCGGGCCCATCCCGTGGGATCGGTCCGCCGACCGACCCTCCGGTCGCGCCGTCCCGAGCTGCGGCGCGAACGCCCTCGCCGCCTGCTTGGCCCCCCTGAAGCCCACCTCCCGCGGCTCGATCTCGTGCCCGGGCGCCGCCACGGCCATCGCCGTCCGCACCAGGTTGTACGCCAGGAGATGACGATGTACTCCAGCCGAGGGATCGATCGCCGCCGAATGTTCGCGGGTCTCCATGACCTTGATCCGGGCCGGCCGAATTATCGCGTGGGCGGGTGGAGGACGTTGGGCACGTCCTTGCCCCCGAAGAAGACAGCCAGGAAGCGGACGACCCCCTCGCCATCGTTCCGGCCGCGATGCCACTTCGACCTCGCCTGGGGGAATCCATGCCCCGCCTTGAATTCCTTGCGGGGTCCGTCCGCGAACTCGACGATCAGCGTGCCTTCCAGCACGTAGACGTATCCCTGGACCGGGTGCACCATCCATTCCGTCGTCGTCCCCGCCGGGATCGTCATGATGGCGGAGGAGATCTCCGGGCTGGGGGTGTTCGAGGTAGATGATCGGCTCCCCTGCATCGGTGACGGAGTCGTTCGAGACGTCCGTCATCGTGGCCCTGGTCCCATCCGCTTCTGCCGCCATGGGAGGGCTCCCGATCAGCGGCCCGCCCGCCGCGAGGGCGGCCCCAAGCCCGAGGAATCCCCGTCGGGATGTGGCTTCGATTTCCCCATCGCCCTCGCCGATTCTCGTTTCACCATGAATCATGGTCGAACTCCCGGTCTCAAGGTATTCAAGCGAATCCGAGCGATTCCGCCCGGAACTTCTTCACGGCGAGCGTGCCCAGGACGATGAACGCGACCATCGAGACGACCTGGGCGGCCAGGAAGGCCGGCTCGTTCTGGTTCGGGGCCAGCGCACGCAGTGGCGGCACCTTCTGGAACGACTGGACGATCAGGACGACGAAGTTGAGGTAGAAGGCGAACACGGCGCCGATGACGTACACCCGGCGCCAGTTGCCGACGAGATGGCGAGCGTATCGGGCGTAGATCACCGCGGCCAGCACCGCCAGCGAGATGATCCCGAGGGCGAGGCCCGGCGTCATGCCCCGGATCGGGAACCCGAAGCCGGTCACGCTCGTCGCCGCCGTGGTCGCCAGGAAGCACGCGGTCCAGCCATCGAGCCGCCTGTTCGCAATCATGCCGAACAGGACGATGAACCCCGAAGCGATCGCTGCCAGGCTGATCGCGACGTGGAGGATCGTGAAGATCGGGAGGACTCCAGTATTGATATTCATGGGATTGTCTGACTGTTTGCGGATGGCCGTGGGAAAAATCGTCCGAGGCCGACCCATTCCGGGCGAGTCGGCCCCGGTGCGGTCCAGGGTTTCTTGGCGGTTCTGCAAACCGGTCGAGGAGCGGGCCTCGCACCGGTTCACTCGTGGATCGGTCGCGCACGCTGGCGAGTGCTGTTACCTCATCAACATGCCGAGCGGCAGCAAGGGCCCGATGGGCATCAGGTCGAAGGTCAGCAGGTTGGCCTGGCCGAGCGGCAGGCCCTTGAGGAGCCTGTCCGCCTCGGCGACCGAATCCACGCTCATCAGGAAGATGACGCCTTCCTCCTTGTCGCGAAGCCAGAACTGCTCCATCTTGCCGTCGAGATAGAGTTGCAGCGTCGCGGGGACTTCCGCCGGTAAATAGCGCTGGCGCTGGTCGGGCGAAAGGGGCTTCAGCGTGCCGATTGCCATCACTTTCATGGTTCTCTCCGGTAGTAAGTGGAAGCACGAATGCCGTTCGAGACGATCGCGTGATCGCCTCACCTGCGTCTCTGGTCCGTGCGGATCGATACAGTCCCAACCCTGGGGCTCAGCTCAGGCGGGTTCACCCACGAGAGGAGCCAATTTGTCCGTATCCACGTCCTTTTCGCCGGCAGCCGGCAGCGGCTGCACGCCACGCTCGTACATGTGGGCCTTGGGCGTGCGGTCGATCAGCAGGCTGAGCAGCTCCGGGCGGCTATAGTGGCCGCGCGAATCCATCATCCGCTTCCGCTCGTCGATCATCCAGAAATCGAGATCGGCGATCACCACGCCTTCTCCGGAACGCAGGGGTTCACCCATCAGTTCGCCCTCCGGCGAGACGATCGCGGTGAAGCAGCCGCTCGAGATCGGCTCGATGTCGCAGCCGGTGTCCTTCATGATCCGGGCCTGCTGGTCGGCGTCCAGCCAGGCGGTGGCGCAGACGACGAAGCAGCCGGATTCCAGGGCATGCTGGCGGACGTTGACCTGGGTCTGCTCGGAGAAGAGATCGCCCGCGAACGAGCCGGGATACATCGCCGAGTGGATCTGCTCGCCGTCGGCCATCAGGGCGTAGCGGGCCAGCGGGTTGTAATGCTCCCAGCACGCCAGCGAGCCGATGCGCCCGACCGCGCTGTCGACCGCCCGCAGCCCGGAGCCGTCGCCCTGGCCCCAGATCATGCGTTCGTGGTAGGTCGGGGAGATCTTGCGGCGACTGCTGGATCAGGCTGCCGTCGGCATCGAACAGGAATTGTGCGTTGTAGAGCGTGCCGCCGTCGCGCTCGTTGACGCCGATGGAGACCACCATCCCCGCCTGCCTGCAGGCCTCGCCGATGGCGCGGGTGGCGTCCGACGGCACGGTGACCGATTGGTCGAGTAGCCGGTAGTGTTCCCGCCGATCTTGTAGGGCGACTGCACGAAGGAGAAATAGGGGTAGTACGGGCACCACCGTCTCCGGGAAGGTGGCGAACTGCACGCCCTGGCGGCCGAGGGCGAGGATCTGCTTGCAGACCTTGTCCACGGTGCCTTCGCGGCTGTAGAGCACCGGGCTGAGCTGCACGGCGGCGGCCTTGATGACGGTCATCGTCGATGTCCTGCTTCGTTGGTGTTTGGAGCTTGAGATTCGCCAGGATCCGGCCCGTGCCGTTCGCGGAAGGATCCGGGCCAGATGGCCCGACCGGAGACTGCTGGGAACTCTTCACCGCGAATGAGGAGCGGTGCGAGTCAAGAAAGCATCACCTCGGCGACCTGTCGGGGTGCGTCGATTTGCAGCCAGTGTCCCGCCGAGATCAGGTGAAGCGAGGAACGCTTCAGATGGGACCGGAAGTCCTCGGCCACGCCCCGATTGAGGTAGGGGTCGGCCTCTCCCCAGATGAGCTTGACCGGGATGTCGAGTGCCTCCATCTGACCGAGGCGTCCGGTGTTCCGGGTGACTTCCTCGAACAGTTGCGACGCGATCTGCGCGAACGCCTCGCCGGAGCTGGGCTGTTTCAGGAAACTCCCGTCGATGATCGGGCCGAGGGCCGTCCGGAAATGCGCCTGCTGGCCCTCGGGGAGGGCATCGTGGAATTGCTTCTGCTGGAATCGGAGCAGCCAGGCGACCTGTTCGGGGCTCTGCAGGACGGCCCGCGCGACGCGCCTTGAGGCTGGCGGTCGCGAAGAGCTCGATCATCTCCGGGAGGCGGATGGTGGGTGCCGCGGCGTAGAAGGTATTGAGGATGCAGAGCGAGTGGACGCGGTCCGGATGCTCGATCGCGAAGTTGATCGCCGCGGGGCCGGCAGCGTCGTGTCCGACCGGGACGATCCTGTCGAGGCCCAGTGTATCGACGATCGCTCCGAGATCCCCGAGCTGCTGCTGGAAGCTGTAGCAGGCGCCGGCGGGCCGGTCGGACGCGCCGAATCCCAGGAAGTCGAATGTGACGACCCGACGACCCCCGGCGACCAGGTAGGGGATCAGGTCGTCGAAGATGTGCAGGTTGTCGGGGAAGCCGTGCATGAGCACGAAGGCGGGGCCGGTGCCCTTGTAGACGCGCGCATAGATCTTCCCCCTCGCGCGGAACACGATGCTCGACGAAGGACGTTGTGCCGTTCATTTGGTCCGAGCTCCCGAATTGGTGCGATGACGAGGCTGACGGGCCGGGTTCAGAGTACACGTCGTTCAAGGACACTGCTATCGCTGCGGAACATCGGACCACTCGCTGCGAGCCGGGCGATCGACTGCCGGATCGAGACGACGTGGAGGTAGATCGCGATGGGAGCGAGGAGCGCCGGGATCCAGACGACCGGCCAGGCGGCGATCGCGGTGAACGGCTCGCCCGGCCAGTTGAGATGGAGGACGCCCGGGGCGGACGTGGCGACGGTCCCGATCGCGTTGAATACCATCGCCAGGCCGAACAGGTTCCAGGCGATCGTCATCCGCGGGCCGATCCGACCCGACGCGATCCCGGCCGCCACGATCGGGGCCGTGAGGCCGACGATCGCGTCGAGGTTCCGCCCCTCGAACGTGACCTGCTCGGGCGCGAACCCCTCCGCATGGAGCCGCCAGAACGCGAGCTCGACGCCTAACCGGAATGTCTGGAGGGCCACCGGCTGCCACGTCGGGACCTCCGCCAGCAGGCGCCGGAATGTGCGAGTCAGGCCGAGCAGGACGAACGTCGCGAGGGCGGTCAGGGGCAGGAGCGGCCACCGCGGCGGGAGCGACGTCCAGGCAGCGAGGAATCCGCCCTGGGCCAGCGCGGCCGTCGCGGCGAGCCAGACGATCATCCCGGCCGCGACGGAGGCGGCGAGGGATCTTGGGATGGGCCATCCCCGCCCTGCGGGCGGCACGGGCAAGCCCGAGCGTGACGAGGGCAACCACAACGGCCGCGGTCCCGATCAGCAGCGCGGCGGTCGACGGAGATCCGATCATGAGTCACCTCGCGATGTGTTGGAGGAGCGGGCCTGGCCCGCGGGTCACGCGAAGGCCGCACGATGCTTGGTGATGAACGCCTCGAGCGTCATCGGAGGTCGGCCGCCGAGCTTCTCGACCAGGTCGTTCGTGCCCTCGAAGATGCCGTTCTGGTGGTCGATCACGACCTCCTTGATGTGCTGGATGAAGAAGGAATCGCCGGAGCCCGGCTTCCGCTCCAGCTCCCCATACAAGGTCATGGCGGATTCGCCCGAACCCGGTTTCCGACCCGCGGACTTCAGGGTTTGCAGGTACTCGTCGAAGTCGACCTGCTTGTACTGGACGTCCTTGCCGAGGACCCGGCTCAGGAGCCGAGCCGTCTCCTGGTAGGTGTATTCGACCGGCCCGAAGAGCGGGTAGATCCGCGCCCTTGTGAGCCGTCGGGGTCTTCGAGGATGCCGGCGATCACGCGTCCCTGGTCCTCGGCCGCGATCGGGGCGTGCTTGCCGGTGCCGAACGGCACGTGCAGCAGCCCGGCCTTGATCATCGGGGCGAGGTAGAGCAGCCACTCGGCGAAGTAGGTGGGCCGGATGTGGGCGGTCGGGACTCCCGACCAGTCGAAGACCCGCTCGGAGAGCCAGTGGTCGGTCGCCGCGTGGCTCTTCGCGTCCTCGCGTGCGGACTTCTGCGACATGTTGACGATGCCGTCGACGCCCGCCTCCTTCGCGGCCTGGGCGAAATACGCCGTCGCCTGCAGGATGCCCGGCCGGATCGGGTAGACGAAGTAGGCCCGCTGCACGCCCTTCAAGGCGGCACGCACCTGGCCGAAGTCGAGGAGGTCGCCGAAGACGACCTCGACGCCGCGATCCTGGAGCCTCTGCGACCGTTCGTCACGCCCGTGTGCCAGCGCCCGGACCTCGTGGCCGCGGGCCAGCAATTCATCGACGGTCGCCCGGCCGGTGTCTCCTGTCGCGCCGGTGACCAAGACCTTGCCCTGAATCATCGATCTTCTCCCGTGTTGTCGATTGTTGGTCGTCAAGATTTCGCCGAATGGAATGATCGCAATGAAGCCGACGTCGACGCGGCCGGATGGCCGCTCGACCCGATCCTCGCCCACCGAAAGCCCATGGTATCCGCATGTGTCTCCGCGGGGTCATTCCGCGGAGATGTGTGCCCCCTTCTCGGCCACCGATCGCCTCATGAGGATCAGGAGGGGGATGAGCGCCAGCGAGATCGCGGCATAGAGCAGGAAGACATCGAAGAAGGCCAGCGAGGCCGCCTGATGCTGGCGGGCGTCGGCGAGGACCTGCCAGGTCCGCCGTGCCGAGCCCGCGGGGTCGCCGGTCTGGCGGAGGAAGAACGCCCGTCCCCGGTCGGCGAAGGCCCGGACCGCCGGATTGAAGGGGTCGAGGAATTCGCCGGTCCTCGCCAGGTGGAACTGCTCCCGCCGCTCCTCGAAGATCTTGGAGAGGGACGTGCCCATGCTCCCGCCCTCGTTGCGGAGCAGTGCGTAGAGCCCGACCGCGGCGCCGCGCATCTCCCTCGGGATGTTCGACAGGGCGGAGATATTGAGCGGCGCGAACAGCAGGGAGATCCCCATGAAGGTGACGAATCGCGGCCAGATCACCTGCGATGGGGCGATCTCCAGGTTCATCTGCGCCATCCAGTAGAGGCTCCCGGCCATCACGATCAGGCCGACGAGGATCAGCTTGCGGGCGTCGACCCCCTTGCCGAGCAGGGTGCCGGAGACCAGGAGCATCATCACCGAGCCGAGGCCGGAGGGGGACATCACCAGGCCGGAGACGTAGGCGTCGTAGCCGAAGAGGGTCTGGAGCAGGTTCGGCAGCGTGACCGTGCAGCCGTAGAGGACGCTGAACGCGAAGAAGATGATCACGCTGGAGGCCGTGAAATTGCGGTCGAAGAGCGGGCGGAAGTTGACCACCGGGTTCTCGATCGCTCATCTCGCGGCGGTACAGGAGGATCAGCCCGACGACGAAGGTGATCGCCATCGCCTGCACCCGCCAGGACGGGTCGTTGTACCAGTCCCACTCCTGGCCCTTGCTCAGGAGGACCTCCCAGCAGGCGACGACCAGGGCGAGCAGGCCCAGGCCGATGTAGTCGAAATGGAACGGCTTGCTCAGGAATGCCGCGCGCTGCTGCTTGAGGTAATCCGGATCCTCGAGGACCGCGTAGCAGGCCAGGAAGGCCGCGATCCCGACCGGGATGTTGATGTAGAAGATCCATCGCCAGTCGTAGAAGACGGTGATGTAGCCGCCCAGGGTCGGGCCGACCACCGGCGCCAGCAGCCCGGCGATGGCGAACAACGTCATCGCGACGTTCTGCTTCTCCGGCGGGAAGGTGTCGATCAGCACGCCCTGGCTCGACGGCTGGAGCCCGCCCCCGGCGAGGCCCTGGATCACCCGGAAGAAGATCAGCTGCTCGAGGCTCGTCGCCATGCCGCAGAGCGCCGAGGCGGCGGTGAACACGGCGATCGAGATCAGGAAGTATCGCCGACGACCCAGGTAGGCCGAGAGCCAGCCGGTGATGGGCAGGATCGTCGCGTTGGCCGCGAGGTAGCTGGTGATGACCCAATCGCTGTCGTTGACCGACGCCGACAGCCCGCCGGCGATGTACCGGAGCGCCACGTTGGCGATGGAGGTGTCGAGGATCTCCATGAACGTGGGCACGACGACGACCGCGGCGACGAGCCATGGACCGACCTTCCGGCCGGCGAGTGCGGGCGGGTTGGGAGCGTGATCGCTCATGGGCGCGGTCCTCCCGCCGTGCCCGATCGGCATCCGGCGGGGCCATGCCCGGCGATTGCAGGAACGCCCCGGCGTGCGGGCCCTCGGGCTTCTCCTTGTAGTAGACGTAGGGCACGACCGACAGGCCCACGAAGAGGGGCAGCGTGCCCGGATCGTAATCGGTCAGCTCGATGCGGACCGGCAGCCGCTGGACGATCTTGACGTAATTCCCGGTGGCATTCTGCGGGGGCAGCAGGGCCAGCGTCTGGCCGGTCCCCATGGTGAAGCCGGTGATACGGCCCTCGTACTCGCGGCTGGCCCCGTACATGTCGACCTCGCAGCGCACGCGCTGTCCGATCCGCAGCGGGGCGAGCTGGGTCTCCTTGAAGTTGGCGTCGATCCAGATCTCCGTGACCGACCGGACCGCCATGAGCTCCTGCCCCGCGACGACGTTGTTGCCGGGGTTGACGTTGCGACGGGTGACCACGCCGTCGATCTCGGCCCTGACCTCGCAGTACCGGAGGTTGAGCTCGGCCTGGTCGAGGTCGCTCCGCGCCTGGAGGAGCCCGGCCTGGGCCTGCTTGACCGCCGGCGCCTCCGGGATCAGCCTCTCGAGGACGCGGTCGATGTTCCCGCTCGCGGTCTCGGCTGGCGAATTCGTCCAGGGTGCGCGTCGGCGTGTCCGCGACCGAGGTGAGCGGCAGGCCGACCGCCGTGGTGGCCTGGATCAGCTCGGCCAGGGCCTGCCGGACGCCCGAGTAGTTCTGATTCAGGTCGTGGGGGACGTCCGTCAGCTCCCCTTTCTCGGGACGAGGGGGGAGGCCGAGGGAGACGCGGGATTCGTAGACCTCCTCGAGCGCCTGGTTGGCCATGGCCTCGGCCACGCGGTCGGCCTCCTTCCGCTGGTCGAACTCCTCGGTCGCGATCGCCCCGCGTGCGATGAGGTGCTCGGCCCTGACGAAATCGGCCCGGCGCGGCTGGCGATGGCCTCCCGGCTCTTCAACGTCGCGACCCTGGCCCGCAGCAGGGCGACCTGGTTGTCGACGTTCTCGATCGCCAGCTGGAGCTTCCATCGATGGCTCCGCAGCGTCGCCAGCGTGCCCCGGACCTGCGACTCGGCGGCCATCAGGTCCGCCTCCGCGGCGATGACCGCCGACTTCTTGATCGCGACCTGGACCTGGTTGGGCTCGGGGTCGAGCCGGACGAGCACGTCGCCGCGGGCGACCCGCATGTTGTCGTCGACCAGGACCTGGCTGACCTGGCCGGGCACCCGGGCGGCGAGGAAGGTCACGTGCCCGTTGACGTAGGCGTCGTCCGTGGAGACGGTGTCGAGGGCCGTCGCGATCAGGGGCGACAGCCGCAGTCCCGCCGTACGCCAGGGCCGGGATCGTGGCGGCGATGAGCAGGCGCTTCCTCCAGATTCGCGCCTTCCCAGGGCGACGGGCCCGCCGGCTTCGCCGTCGGCCGCGGTGGTGCCAGTCGTCGGACCCAGCGGGGCGACTCGGCTGCTGCAGCGGCTTCGCTCGGACCTGCGTCCCGGGAGCCCGAGGGGATCTTCGCGGGATCGAGGGACCGGCCCCCGATGGCAGGCCGGGACGCCGATCGTTCTCGGTCGTCATGTGGGGTCATCCTCCATCGATGGTGTTCGGTGATTCCTCCGGTCCCGGAAGGTGGCGATCGGCCCACGATTGCTGCCGTCCTCATCTCCGTAGGCGGGGCGACAGCGACATCGGTGCCGGACCGGAAGGCGGGTTGCCGTGGGATCACATCGATTAAATCAGACCATTTTTAATAGGAAATAGCATCGATCGCGGACGCCCGTCGACCACGCGCGTCGATTCCGGTAGCATCAGGGCGTCATGGATCAGGACCGCACGACATTCGTGGTCCAGAAGTACCTCGACGAACTGGCCGGGGCCGAGGCCGGCTCGGACGCCGAGCCGGTGATCTCCGCGCTCCTGGGCCGGTGCGGCCCGGAGGCTCGAGCGCCTGCTGCGCCACGCTCCTCTACCGGAGCTATCCTCGGCTGGCCCAGCCCCCGCTCGGGCTGGAGGCCGAGGAGTTGCTCGGGGCGGTGGTCGAGCGGCTGCTCCGGGCACTGCGGCAGACGCGGCCCGCGACCGTCCGCGGCATTCTTCGCCCTGGCCAGCCAGCACATGCGATGGGAGCTCAATGACCTGGCCCGCCGCCTAGATGATCGGGGGGATCCCGTGGACGCCAGGGAGATCGACGTCGCCTCGCCCGGCCAGCAGCGACTCGGGATTGCCGCCGGCGGCCCGTCGCATGCTCGACGCCATCGAGGGCCTGCCGGAGGGCGAACGCGAGGCGCTGGACCTGGTGCGGATCCACGGCATGACCCACGTGGAGGCGGCGGAATTGCTCGGGGTCTCGATCAAGACCGTCCAGCGCCGGTTGCAACGCTCCCTATTATTGCTGGCGGCGGAGCTGAGCGACCTGAGGCCCGGCCTCCCGCCCGACGACGATCCTTAGGCTGCCGGTCGCCGAGCGGGGAAAGGTCGAGAGAATCCGGACATGCCGATCAACCCGCTCGTGCTGGAACTCCTGGAGCAGGTGACCGAGTCCGGGCGTTCGGCCGAGGAGGTCTGCAAGGATCGGCCGGACCTCCTCGGAGAGGTCCGCGCGTGCTTGCGACGGCTCGCCTCGGTCCGGGACGAACTGGACGCGCTCTTCCCGGAGGACGATGAGACCGGCTCGGCCCCCTCATCGGGCCCGCCCGCGAGCCCGGAGATCCCCGGATACCGCGTGGGCGAGGTCCTCGGTCGGGGCGGGATGGGCGTGGTCTACAAGGCCCGGCACCTCCGGCTCAACCGGCCGGTCGCCATCAAGATGATGCTCAACGGCGGCTTCGCGGGCCCGCCGGAGCTGGCGAGGTTCCAGCGGGAGGCCGAGGCACTCGCGGCCCTGCAGCATCCGAACATCGTCCAGGTCCACGACGTGGGCGAATCCGGCGGCCTGCCTTACTTCGCGATGGAGTTCGTCGACGGCGGCAACCTCGCCCAGAAGCTGGACGGCGTCCCGCAACCGGCCCGCGATGCCGCGACCCTCATGGCCCTCCTGGCCGGCGCCGTCGAGGCGGCCCACCGGGGCGGGATCGTGCATCGGGACCTCAAGCCCGCGAACATCCTGCTGACGGCCGATGGCACGCCCAAGATCACCGATTTCGGCCTGGCCAGGCGCCTCGACGCCGGGGCCGGCCTGAGCATGACCGGCGCGCGGATCGGCACGCCCGGCTACATGGCCCCCGAGCAGGTCGCCGGCCACGCGAGGGTGTCGGGAGCCGCGACGGACATCTATGCCCTGGGCGCAATCCTCTACGAGATGCTCACCGGCCGGCCGCCGTTCCTGGCCGAGACGGCCGTCGAGACGGAGAGGCAGGTCATCGCCGAGGAGCCGGCGCCGCCCTCCCGGCTGAACGCTCGAGTGCCGCGCGACCTGGAGACGATCTGCCTCCAGTGCCTGCAGAAGGACCCGAAGAGGCGATATACCTCGGCCGCCCAGCTCGGGGACGACCTCCAGAGGTTCCTGCGGGGCGAGCCGATCAAGGCCCGCCCGGTGGGCTGGTTCGAGCGTGCGGCCAGGTGGATTCGACGGCACCCGGCTCGGGCGCTGATGCTGTTCGGGGGCCTGATGATCTCGGCTCGCGGTGCTCGTCGGCGGATGGTGGATCCTCTCGGCGCGGACGCTGGTCTCTCACGCCATCGAGGACGACTTGCTCGTCGGCCAGACAGGCCCTGCGGCGGTCGGACTGGGGTGAGGCGCGTTCCGCCCTGGAACGGGCCCGGGTTCGGCTCGGAACCGGAGGATACGGCGATCTGCGCCGCCGGCTGGATCAGGTCGTCCTGGACTACGAACTCGTCGGACGGCTGGATGCCATCTGGCTGGATCGCGTCTACCCGGGATATCGCATCTTCCGGGAAACGGGCGGCGGGGGCTACCGGGCGGTCGCCGTTCGAGGAGGCCTTCCGGACTGCCGGGCTGCTTCGACCTGGAGGAAACGCCCCACGTCGCGGCCGGTCGGCATCAGAGAATCGGACATCAAGGACACGCTGGTTGCCGCGATCGACGAATGGGCGCATTGGGTCGGTCAGCGAGCCGACGCTCGCGGGGAAGACTGGCAGCTCTCCACTCGTCGCGAGGCCTGGCTGCTCGAGGTGGCCCGATTGGCCGATGATCCGGACCCGAGCGGATGGCGAGATCGCTTCCGGGATCCGGCCGTCCGGAGGTCCAGGGAGGAGCTCGTCCGCCTGGCCGCCTCGGCGAGGATGACCGAAACGCCCGCAAGCCTGCTCGTACTCTTCGGCGACCTCTCCAGCGAGGGGCGGCGACGCGAACGCTTTCATGCTGACGGTCCAGCAGCACCACCCGGATGATTTATGGGTGAATGTCCTCCTGGGTTACATCGCCCTCGATCGAAACGACGCGTCGGAGGCACTACGCGACTTCCAGGCCGCCCTGGCTGTCCGACCCGAGGCCGCATCCCTCAATCACCGGCTCGGCGGGGTCCTTCATCGACTCGGCCGGACGACCGAGGCGGTCCCCTACCTCGCGAGGGCCGTGCACTTCGACCCCGAGAACCCCCGCCTGCGCTCGGATCTCGGCGATTTCCTGGCCGATGTCGGTCGGCTTGAGGAAGCCGTCGCGCAGCTCGACCGAGGACTCGCGCTCACGCACGACGCATCGGAACGGTCGCGAATCCGGGCCGAGCTGCGCAAGTGCCGGTCGCTGTCGCGGGACACCGAACAGGTCGCCGCGTGGTGGCGGCGGTCGTTGGAAGCGAGGCCCGCCGATCCCGAAGACTGGGATGGTTACGCCGAATTCTGCCTGTATCACGGCCGCCTGGATGAATATCGCACGACCTGCCGCGGCCTGATCGAGCATTTCGGAGCGACCGAGGACGCCCATGTCGCCGAGAGGACGGGCCGGGCGTGCCTCCTGTCGCCGGCCTCGGCCGACGTGCTGGGCGAGGCGACGGCACTCATCGACCGTGCCCTGGCCCATCAGCAAGCGAAACCGGACTGGGCCGGCCCCTATTTCCTGTTCGCCAAGGGCCTGGCGGAATATCGCAGCGGCAGGCTGGAGAGCGCCATCTCGATCATGGACGGCCCGGCGAGCCCGGTGCTGCAGTCCGCCCCCCGCCTCGTCTCGGCCATGGCTCGACATCGACTCGGCCGCGAGGAGGAGGCCCTCAGGACGTTCGCGGCGGCCATCCTCTCGAGCGACTGGAGGAAGTCCACGGCGAACGACCGCGAGCAATGGATCTATCACGTGCTCCGCCGCGAGGCCGAGGCGATGTTGCTGCCGAACCTCCGGGCGTTCCTCGACGGGAGCGACCGACCTCGTAGCATCGGCGAGAAGATCGGCCTCCTGGGTGTTTGTCAGTTCGAGGAGCGACACCGGGCGGCGGCCGACCTCTACGCCGAGATCCTGGCATCCGACCCTCACCTCGCCGATGATCTCAACGCGAAGACGCGTTACCTCGCCGCTTGCTCGGCGGCCCTGGCCGGTGCGGGACGCGGACAGGACGCGGGCGGCCTCGATGAATCCGGGCGGTTGCGTTGGCGAAAACAGGCTCGCGATTGGCTGCGGGCCGACCTGGAGCTGGCCAGGAGGCTCTCGAAATCCAGGCATACCGGGCTGCGCGAATTCCTGAAGACCACCCTGGAGACATGGTCAACCGACCCCGATCTGGCGGTGTTGCGAGACCCGGGCGGATGCGACGGACTCCTTCCTTCGGAGCAGGAGGAATTCCGTGCCCTCTGCGAAAACCTCCGGCTTCTGATCGATGAAACGAAATATTAATTTCGGGGATTGTTCAAATCGGCGGAGATCGCCAGCGAGCGAGTTGATAGATCGGTGGAAGGCGGGGCCCCTCCGTCCGAACAAGTGATCGGTGGCCATCCCTATGCTCCGACCTCAAGGGAGCCGAAATGCGATAGCCTACCGGCGATCAGGGGCCGGGAATTCTCATCGTCGCCGATCAGGAGGACGGACTTCGGTTCGGCCCTCGACCCGGGGCGGGCGATCCGGCCGCAGGGAACGGGCCATCCTCACCGGTCAAGAACTCGAATTCGGTATCCGGTGCTTACCTGAAGACATGGTATCCAGCACTTTCGACGAACGCCGCTTAGGACGATCTCGCAGGGCCCAGGAGGAGATTGCGTGCATGCATTTCATGTTCCAGGGCCCCCAAAACCCCCTGTACCCCCTCTGCTCTCTTCTCTCCCCCTATATATAGGATGTATCAGGTTTGCAGAAACTGAAATGCACCTATCGGCGAAGTGGGGCATCTTCTCGACGCAAGCCCTTCGGCCAGGAGCAGAAAAAATATCTGGAAATTTCCTGAGATTTTCCCGCGCGGCGGCGGTTTCCGTCGTCCGGTTCATATTTGGCCGGTTGTTTTCTGGTTTGGCGTGAGTCTCGGAAGCCGCTCTTGGCGGGGCGGAAGGCCTCAAGACGGCCCATTCGGCCCGCTCGGGAGAGCTGTCGGCCCGGGCCGATGTCGGTGACGCTTCCGCCTGCACGGCCCGGCCCGCCCGACCGGATCGGCGCCAGGCTGAAGCATGACCGACGTGGGAGTCGGTCCGGGCCGGCGGCGGCGTGGGGAGACCCGCGCCGAACCGGACCGCACCGACCGTCGCATCGGCCGGGTCGGAGACCTGCGCCGAACCGCGAACCGCCGGTCAGGCCGGAGTTGCTCCAGGCCGACCCGGCCCGGTGGGCGCAACGACTGTCAACTCCACGAGATGCCGGGTGAGACAATCCCGAATTTCGATTATTGAGACCCAGACCATTCGCCTCACCCGGTAGCCCGCATGGTGGAACGAGCGAGGACCAGATCCGTACTCCCTCGTGGCCGAGGGAAACCTCGATT
This sequence comes from uncultured Planctomycetota bacterium, assembly GCA_963771445.1. Taxonomy (GTDB): domain Bacteria; phylum Planctomycetota; class Planctomycetia; order Isosphaerales; family Isosphaeraceae; genus JAKAUH01. The sequence goes on from CAVYTQ010000015.1 coordinate 346,173, forward strand.
TGCTCGATGACGCATCTCGCCGGCAGAGTGAAGGCATGACAACAGCCAGACCACTGCGCGGGTCGTTGTGATCGACGAACGTCGCTGTCGACGGCCTTGTCCTCTCTCGCGATCCTCGTTTGAGTCTCGAGCCCCTCGGGGGCGGGGAACGACCCGACATCGGTGGCGGGCTCGGCCGCCGACCGGGCGGACGAGGCCCGGCGCGATCTCGGCGAACCGGGCTCGGGATGCGACAATGGGACCGTCGGCGATCGGCGACGTCGCGGCGTCCTCCTTCGCCGAAGTTTGGGGTGACGGTCCATCCCCCGGTGGACCGGGGATGCCATACCCGACACTGCGGCCGCGGGTCGCGGCGTTGGCGGCAAGTTTTCCGCCGGGACATCACCGGCTCAGCGCGAATTGACCCGCCGACGACCGCACGCGCGCTCGGCGGCGGAGGCCGCCAGGGACCGGACGCCCGGTCGTTGCCGACGGAGGTAGAGCGAGACGGCGGCGGCGGCGATGGCCAGGCCGAGGATCGTGCGGACCGAGGGCTTGGGCATCCGGCGCATCACGTCGAGGACCAGGCGCGGCGGCTCGTCCGGTGGCGGCGCGGACTGCGTCTCGCGGGACGACGGGAACTCCTGCTCCAGCTCATGGTCGGCCCCGGCGAACAGCCGCGTGATCGCCGTGACGAACGGCTTGAGATCCTGCGGGCCGCGGCTGGTCACGAGGTTGCCGTCGTGGACGAGCGGCTCGTTGAGCCAGGTGGCGCCGGCGTTGACCATGTCGTCGCGGAGGCCGGGCCAGGACGTCAAACGCCGGCCATCCAGGAGCCCGGCCGAGGCGAGCACCCAGGGGCCGTGGCACAGGCTGGCGATCGGCTTGCCGCTCTCGTCGAACGCGCGGACGAACGCACGCGCGTCGGCGGACTGCCGCATGAGGTCGGGATTGACGAACCCGCCGGGGATCAGCAGCCCGTCGTACTCGGCCGGGTCGGCCTGGTCGAGCGTCAGGTCGACGCCCACCGTGCTGGCCGGTTCGTGGAGGTTCATCCCGCGGATCCTGCCCGGGTGGAGGGAGATCACGTCAACCGTCGCGCCCGCCAGTCGCATGGCGGCGGCGGGGACGACGAGCTCGACCATCTCGAACCCGTCGGTCGCCAGCACCGCAATTCGCCGACCGGCGAGCGGTTTGTCCCGGTGCAATTGTCGTACGGAATCCAGCAACATGGGTCTGCTCCTTTGTCGTTTGAACGTGCCGCGCGTTGGCAATGCGCGCGGCCGATGGAGGGGGCAACGCGCATGCCGAGGCGGTGGCGTTTCACGGTTCGGACGTCGGACGGTGCGTGACCGCCCAGGTGCGCGGTCGGAGAGGTTGAGCCACCCCGCTAGCCGCCGGGAGCGCCGCAAACGGGACGCCGCCGAGGGGAGTTGGCGGGGTCCCGTCCGCCGGTTCAGGCGCGCTTTTCGGCGCGGTGGCGCACTCGGGATCTTCCGACCCGGGTGCGCCCGCGCCCCGTCCCACCGCGGGGGTGGATCGAGTCCTCGGTTTTCAGGGTTTCAGGACCACCTTGAGGCATTCGTCCTGCTTGTCGCGGAACGTCCTGTACATCGAGGGGGCATCGTCCAGGCGGCAGCGGTGGGTGATCACGAAGCTCGGGTCGATCTCGCCCTTCTGGATGCGCTCGAGGAGCGGCTTCATGTAGCGCTGGACGTGGCACTGCCCGGTCATGATCGTCAGCGAGCGGTTCATGAACGAGCCCATCGGGAACTTGTCGATGAACCCGCCGTAGACGCCGATCACCGAGACGATGCCGCCGCTGCGGCAGCACATGATCGCGTCCCGCACGGGCGTGCGGCCGGTCGGTCTCCAGCATGCAGCGCTCTGCTTCACGCGGTCGTAGGCGTACGATGGCGCCCGGTGCGTGCGCCTCCATGCCGACGGCGTCGATCACGGCGTCGGGGCCGCGGCCGCCGGTCATCTCCATGAGCGTATCGTAGACGTCCTGCTTCCTCGTAGTTGATCGTCTCCGCCTCGGCCCGCTCGCGCGCCATGCGCAGGCGGTAGTCGGAAGCGGTCGATGCGCGATGACGCGCTCGGCGCCCAGCAGGTAGGCGCTGGCTCGATGGCGAACTGGCCGACCGGGCCGCAGCCCCAGACGGCGATGGCGTCGCCCGGCTTGATGTCGCAGATCTCCGCCCCCATGTAGCCGGTGGGGAAGATGTCCGAGAGGAACAGGACCTGCTCGTCGGTGAAGCCGTCGGGGATCTTGATCGGCCCGACGTCGGCGAACGGCACGCGGGCGTACTCGGCCTGGCCGCCGGCGAAGCCGCCGAGCATGTGCGAGTAGCCGAAGATGCCGGCCGGCGCGTGGCCCATCAGCTTCTCGGCCATCCAGGCGTTGGGGTTGGAGTTCTCGCAGATCGAGAACATCTGCCGGCTGGCACTGGAAGCAGTCGCCGCAGGCGATCGGGAAGGCGACGACCACGCGGTCGCCGTTCTTGAGGTTCTTCACCCCCGGCCCGACCTCGACGACCTCGCCCATGAACTCGTGGCCGAGGATGTCGCCGGCTGCATCGTCGGGATGAAGCCGTTGTAGAGGTGCAGGTCGGAGCCGCAGATCGCCGTCGAGGTGATCCTGACGATGGCGTCGCGCGCGTTGAGGATCTTCGGGTCGGGGACCCGCTCGACCCGGATCGTTGCCCTGGGAGATCCAGCAGTTGGCTTTCATCAGTGTCCTCCTCGTTCCAGGTCTCGGTGGACTCAGGGACGGCCGCGCCGACCGCGCGGCGGCCCGGTCATCGCGATCTCACCGACGGGGCACCGATCCGCCGGCGGCTGCGCCGGGCGCTGCCAGCAGCCCCGCCTGTCCGAGCTGCTGTCGGAGACGGATCGACCTCGCCGGTCTCCATCACCTGCTTGAAGTGCCGCAGGTCGTCGTACACCTGCTGCTCGGGGGACTCGCCGAAGAACCTGGCGAACGCACGCCCGAGCGCGCCGCCCGGCGGGTTGTAGCGCAATCTCGACGTGGACCTCGGTGCCCCGGCCGCCCGGCGCCGGCACGAATCGCACCGCCCGCCGTTGTCCACCTGGCCGCCGACCGATCGCCAGGCGATGAGCTGGTTGGGCCGGTCCTCGGTGATCTCGGCGTCCCACTCGATGGTCATCCCGGCCGGGCCCTTCGCCTTCCAGTGCGACCGGCCGATCGCCGTCGACCTGGACGGACTCCAGGTGGTGTCATGAACCGCGGCAGGTTGCGGAAGTCGCGCCAGAAGCGATAGAGCTCCTCGGCGGGCCGGTTGATCGTGATGGACTGGTGGACCTCCACCGGGCCGGTCCACGACTCGCGGACGGTCGGGTTGGGCGTCCGGGTGAGCTGGAGGGCGTTGTAGAGCGTCGACCGCGGTGATGCCCGACGATGGCCGCGGTGGTGGCCGCCATCCGTCGCGGCTCGGGCGGCCCGGAGGCCATCGCGCCGGCCGAGCAGGGTGAGGTGGGCCGCGTCGCCGGCCACGCGGGCCCAGACCCAGCCGGTCGGTCGGCTGTTCGAGAGGATGCCGATGCCGCAGGCCAGCTCCTGCAGGCCGACCAGCCGCAGGATCGACCGGTCCGTGCTGTCCCCCCGGGCGCCGATCATCCGCGCGACGCCTCGGGGCGCCAGCAGCGAGGTGAGGCCCAGCCCGATGCTGAACCACCCGAGGAAGCCCGCCAGGTGCTCGGCACCCTCGAGGCCCCGGATGTCGGGCTCGGGATACACCGGCGAGGGCGAACGCGGGTATTGTTGTCGCGAGTTGGGGAAGGCTGTCCTGGAATTCACATGCATTACTGTCATGGTGTCTCCTCCTCCGAACGGACTTCTCCGGGGCCGGCCGGCGAACGGGCATCCGGGCTCCGCTCCGCTCCGGCCGCAAGCCCGGGGCCAAGTGATCGACGGGCGATGCGGGTGCCGGACGGCTCCCTGGTTCCAGATGAAGCGGTCAACGCGTCCTTGCCCGGGTCCGGACGGACGGGGCGATAGCCGCCCTCGCCGCCCTTCCTGGCAACGGCCGACGGCCGTTACCCGGCCAGCAGCACCGGCCCGGCGTCGATGCTCGAGCGGAAGCGGACCTGCGGCTTCTGCCGCAGGCCCTTCCCCCCGTGGTCACGCGCCTGGCGGTGGAGTGGATTCGCGGTGAAATGCAGGTCGCCTTCGCGGGCCACCGAGAGACCGGCGTTGCGAGGTCGAGGATGTCTCCGGCGGCTCGCGACCACCTCGGCAAGACGCGGGCCGATGCCGAACCATCCCGGCCCGCGAGCCACCTTCATCTCGTCCATGGTCTGCCCCTCTGGTGCCTGGGATACTCCTCGGGCCGCGATGCGACCGATGGCTGGGAAACGCGTCCGTCACGGCGCGAATACCGAGCGGACGCAGCCGTCTTCCTTGTGCTTGAACATCGCGTAGCCGCGCGGCCCGTCCTCGAGCGAGAACCTGTGCGTCGCCAGGAACGACGGGTCGAGCTCCCCCTTCGCCGCGTGCTCCAGCAGGCGCGGCATGTACTTCTGCCCGTGCTGCTGGGCCGTGCGCACGGTGATCCCCTTGTTCATGATCGCGCCGATGGGGAACTTATCCATCAACATGTAGACGCCGAGGATCGAGAGGACCCCGCCCTTGCGCACGGCCATGATCGCCTCGCGCAGCGCCGTCCCCCGGTCGGTCTGCAGGTGCAGCGCCTGCTTGACGCTGTCGTAGGCGTGCTGGATGCCGGTCCCGTGCGCCTCCATGCCCACGGCGTCGATGCAGGCGTCGGGCCCGCGGCCGCCGGTCATCTCCTTGAGCGTCTCGAGGACGCTGTCAACCTCCATGTAGTTGATGACTTCGGAGCCGCACTCCTCCCGGGCCAGCCGGAGCCGCTCGGGGAGGCGGTCGATGGCGATCACCCGCTCGGCGCCCAGCAGGTAGGCGCTCCGCTGCGCCATGAGCCCGACGCCGCCGCAGCCCCAGACGGCGATCGTGTCGCCGGGCTTGATGTCGCAGAAGTCGGCCCCCATGTACCCGGTCGGGGCGGCGTCGGACAGGAAGAGCACCTGCTCGTCGGGCACGCCCTCCGGGGCGTGGAAGCAGTCGTTGTCGGCGAACGGGACGCGGACGTATTCGGCGTGCGACCCCGCGTAGCCGCCGAAGGCGTGGGTGTAGCCGTAGATGCCGGCTGTCGGGTACCCGAACATCGGCACCTGGAGCTCGGGCTTGGGGTGCGTGTTGTCGCAGAGCGAGAAGAGCTGGTGCTGGCAGTACCAGCACTCGCCGCAGACGATGAACGACGGGACGACCACGCGGTCGCCCGCCTTGACCTTCCTCACCCCGGGGCCGGTCTCGACCACCTCGCCCATGAACTCGTGGCCGATGATGTCGCCCGGCTTCATGGTCGGCAGGTAGCCGTCGATGAAATGCAGGTCCGAGCCGCAGGTGGTCGAGAGGGTCACCTTCAGGATGGCGTCGTGGGGATTGACGATCGTCGGGTCGGGGACGGTCCCGACTCGCAGGTCGTTCACGCCGTTCCAGTAGAGAGCTCGCATCAGGATGTCCTCCTCTCTTTAGCGGGAGTCGGCGCGGGCGGCCGGCTGCCGGTCGGTGGTGGGGATCTCGCCCGTCTCGGCCAGGGCCCGGAAGTAGTGGAGCGCCCGCTCGGCGAACAGCCTGGGCACGAAGCCCAGGAGCTTCGCGGCCGCCCGGCCAAGGGCCCCGCCCGGCGGGTTGAAGCGAACGCGAAGGGTGACCTCCGTGCCCCGGTCGCCCGGCGCGGGGCGGAAGTGGACCTCACCCTCGCTCACCAGGGACGCCCCCTCGACCGACTGCCAGCGCTGCCCCGAACCCGGCCGGTCCTCGACGACCCGCGTGTCCCATTCGAAGTCCCGCCCGAGCGGGCCATGAACCTTCCATTTCATGCGGCCGTCGCCCGCGGGCGTCACCTCGGCGAACCCGGATGTGATCCGTGTCAGGGTCTGCGGATCGCGCCAGAGGCGGTCGAGCTCCTCGGCGGGCTTGCGGATCGTGATCGCGGCCACCGCCTCCGGGGCGTCCTGTGAGGCCCGGCCCCGCCCCGCGGTCGGAGGCGGTATCGACCCCGAGCGCCTCGTAGAGATGGCAGCGCCCGGTGGCGGCCCGGTAGACGAGCCCGCCGCCGAGGGCGGCCATCGCCGCCCCGCCGAGCGAGCGCCGGCCGAGCCCGAGCAAGAGCAACGTCCCGCCGATGGCCGCCGAGGCCACGCGCTCGGCCTGGCCGACGTTGGGGTCCGACGTCCTTCGACCCGCCTCCCTTTTGGCAAGGTGCCCAGCCCTGCCCGTCGTCCCTGGCGGTTCCCGCAACATCACATCCGTCAACGCCATGTCTTCTCCTCCCGACGGGGCTCCCGGTACTGGCCCGCGAGCCAAATGGTGTCAAGTCGGTCAAATTGTCGCGTCCCCCAGGCCCTCGGGGTTCGCTGCGCCCACGAGTCACGCCGCTCCCGGGGTCCATCACCGAGTCGGTCGCACCGGCTCGGCGTCGATCTCGACGCGGAAAATCACCTACGGCCTCTGCCGCAGGTCCTTCCCCTCCGATTTATCCCTCGACAGGTCTTCCCCGCCCGCGCGGGGGACGGCATTCCGGCGGGGCCAGGGGCGCAAAGAATCCGTGCCCGGCCAAATGCTCTCATGATGTCCCTTCCTGATGGGCCTGGTGAATGGGGATCGCCCTCCGCTGCCGGATCAGCCGCAGTTGGGGAGACCGACGGCCCGCCCCGGAACCGTCCGTGCGATGCGATTCTCGGGCCATCGCACGCGGCCGGGGCGTCGGAAATCTCGGAGAAATGACGTGGGAAGCGAGCCAATACGAGGCCCGGCACCGGGCGAGGACTCCCGAATCCACCGACGGCGCGGCCACATCCGGTATCGGCGGGCCCCCTACCCCTCCGCGCCGGGCGAATGCCGGTCGGCCAGCCCTCCTCATCCGACGGGATCACCGGCCAGTCGACGCGGCCGTGCCGGAAGTGGCGGCACGCTGGCCGCCGGCGAACAGATCGATCATGTGCCGGTTGAAGGCCGGGATGTCGGACGGCTTGCGGCTGGTGACAAGATTGCCGTCGACCACCGCCTCCTTGTCCTCCCAGGTCGGCGCCGGCGTTCGTGAGGTCGACCTTTAGCGACGGCCAGGAGGTCATCCGGCGTCCCTTGACGACCCCGGCGTTGATGAGGGTCCAGGGGCCGTGGCAGATCGACGCGACCGGCTTGCCCGCGTCGAAGAACGACCGCGCGAACTGGACGGCCTCGCCGTTGGTGCGGAGGAAGTCGGGGTTCATCACCCCGCCGGGCAGCAGCAGGGCGTCGAACTGCTCGGGCCGGGCCGTGTCGAGCGGGCAGTTCACGTCGAACATATCGCCCCACTGGGTCAGGTTCCAGGCCCGCACCTGGCCGCTGTGGGGCGAGATGAGCACGGTCTTCGCCCCGGCCGCCTCGAGCGCCTGGCGCGGGCCGGTCAACTCGACCTGCTCGAACCCGTCGGCGACGAGGATCGCGACGGTCTTCCCCGCGAGCTTGTGCTCGCCCCCCCCGGCGTTCTGGGCGAGCGCCATCCCCGGCACGAGGGCCGAGACCAGGACAGCGAGTATCGAGACGGTCCTCCATGCCGGACGCATCGATCTTGACGTTCTCATGTTGATCTCTCCGTTCGTTGAATCCATGCGATCGGGTGTGTTGAGTATCGGCCGGAACGATCACACATCGTCCCTCGCTTCGGTGGTGTCCTCCGGCCGGCGAGTGGCCCGAGGTCAAGGCATCAGGATCGGCTTGGGTCCGGATCCTCCTCGGGTTGGACCTCGCGGCCTCTGGGCGACCGACGACCCGCCCCGGAGCCGTCAACGTGGTGCGATTCTCGGGCCGCCGCATCCGGCCGGGGTGTCGGGAATGTCGGAGAAATGGCGTAGGAAGCGGACGGACACGAGGCCCGGCACGAATGATCCGGACCCGGGTTACCGCCCGGGCGTGAGGATCGCCGTCCCATCGGCCCGGCGCGCGAAGGCCCCACGACCGAGGCCGGTCCCGGGGCCAGCCTGCGCGATGCGGATCATCCCTCCCGCACCCGAGGTCTTGGCCGACCCGATCGCCCGCCATGAGCGTCCTGCTCAGGCCTCCAGCCAGCCGCGCCGCAGGGAGTAGCGGACCAGGTCCGACCGGCTCGAGAGCCCCAGCTTCTCCAGCGACCGGGCCTTGTAGGTCTCGACGGTCTTCGAGCTGACGTCGAGCTGGGCCGCGATCTCCTTGTTGCTGAAGCCCCGGGCGATGAGCCGGACGACCTCCGCCTCGCGCTCGCTCAGCTCCCCCTCGCGCTCCGGGCCCCGGCCCGTCGCCTTGCCGGCGAAGCTGCCCAGGACCTCGCCCGCCAGCGCCGGGTCGATGTAGGTGCCGCCCGCGGCGACGGCCCGGATGGCGTGGATCAGGTCCTGCGACGCGGCGCGCTTCAGCAGGTAGCCCGAGGCCCCCGCCTGCACGAGCAGGCGGAGATAGCCCCTGTCCTCGTGCATGGTCAGAGCGAGCACCCGCGTCTCCGGGCACTCCTTCCGGATCGCCTCGGTGGCCCGCGCCGTTCAGGCCGGGCATCGAGATATCCATGACGACGACGTCGGGCCCCCTCGCCTGCACCCCGGCGATCGCCTCGTGGCCGTCGGCCGCCTCGCCGACGACCTCCAGGTCCGGCTGGGCGTCGAGCAGGGCCCGGAGGCCCTCGCGGACGATCGCATGGTCCTCGGCCAGGAGCACCCGGATCTTACTCCATGAGGGCCGGCCTCCCCGGGCGCCTCGATCGGGATGCGGATCAGGAGGCTGGTCCCCATCCCGGGGCCCGACTCGATCTCCAGCGTCCCCCCCACCGACTCGACCCGCTCGCGCATGCCGAGCAGGCCCAGCCCGGCGTGGGCCGATGGCGAGTCCATCGCCGCCTCGCCGTCGAAGCCCTTGCCGTCGTCCTCGATGATGACCGAGACATAGCCGATCAGGCGGTTCAGGGTGATCACCACCCGGCTCGCCCCGGCGTGCTTCAGCACGTTGGTCATGGCCTCCTGCGCCGCCCGGTAGACCGTCGTCTCGACGTCCGACGGCAGGCGCTGCGCCTCGAGGCCGCCGACCCGCACCTCCGCCGCGACCCCCGATCGCCGCGACCACGCCTCGGCATAGTTGGCGAGCGCGGCCGGCAGGCCGAGGTCGTCGAGGGCGGTGGGCCGCAGCTCCAGGGCGATCCGGTGCACGTCCCGCCCGATGCGGGCGGCGGCGTCCTCGAGCCATCGGAGCTGCTCGCGGACGACGGCGTCCTCGCCCACCGAGTCCTTGACCAGTTGCAGGCGGAGCATCAGGGCGGTGAGGTGCTGGCCCATCTCGTCGTGCAGCTCGCGCGAGATCCGCCGCCGCTCCTCCTCCTGGACGGTGACGACGCGACGGAGCAGCTCCGTGCGCAACCGCTCCTGTCGCTCGAGGGCGGCGAGGGCGTCGTTCAGCTCGGCGGTCCGCTCGCGGACCCGCCGGTCGAGCTCGTCGCGTGCCCTGCGGACCTCCCCCTCGGCCCGCGTGCGTTCGATCCAGTCGGCGGCCTGCCTGGCCAGCAGGTCGAGGAGGTGCAGGTCCTGCTCGCTCGGGAGGTGGGGCGTCCGATAGTGGGTCGAGAGCATGCCGACGAGCCGTCCGTCCCGGCAGATCAGGGGGGTGGACTGGGCGGCCCGGATGCCGGCGGACAGGACCGCGTCCAGGATCGGCTTGCCGGCGAAGATCGAGCTGGCGGTGACGTCCTCGACCACCACGCGTCCGCCCCGCTCGAGGGCCGTCCCGCTGATGCTCTCGCCGCGGCGGATGGCCCTGAAGACTTCCTGATCCTCGGGCCGGAATCCGCGGCTGGCCACGATGCGCAGCGTGTCGGAGACCCGATCCAGGAGCTGGATATTGCCCATGTCGGCGGCGGTGAGGTCGATCGCGGTGTCAACGATCTCCGACAGGAGCCCGGTCGAATCGTCGTCCTTGACCAGCCGGGTGCTCACCTGCTGGAGCCGCTTCATGCCCGCCAGGTCCGCCGCGAGGCCCTCCCGGCTCGCACGCACGGCCTCCTCGTTCCGGACCCGCTCGGTGACGTCCTGCATGGTCCCGACCATCCGCAGGGGCTTGCCGGCCTCGTCGTAGGTCGCCCGCCCTCGCGACTGGGCCGCGATGGTGATACCGTCCTCGCGCACCACGCGCAGGCACCACTCGTAGGGTTCGCGGTCCCGGATCGCCCGCCGGATCGCCTCCCAGGCGGTTTCGCGGTCGTCCGGGTGGATGTAGCCGGCGGCCCGCTCGATCGTCATCGGGACCGATTGCGGGCGTAACCCGACGATGCGGTAGTGCTCGTCCGACCAATCGAGCGCCAGTCGGTCTCGAGGTCCCAGCTCCAGCTCCCGATGTGGGCAAGCTGCTGGGCCTCGGCCAGTTGCGCCTCGCTCTTCCGCAGCCCCTCCTCGGCCTGCTTGCGATCGGTGACATCGCGGAAGTGGACGGCGACTCCAACCTCCGGCATCGGCCAGGCCCGGTTCTCATACCAACGCCCCCAGGCCGGGTTGTGCCCCGCGAAATCGCAGGCCAACGGCCCGGCGGCCGCCCGCCGCAGTTGCTGCTCCACTTCCGTGCCGATGGTGAACGGGAACTCGTCCCAGACGCACTTCCCGAGCAGGTCCTGGCGGCTCCGGCCGACCATGCGCTCGGCCTGGGCATTGACGTAGCAATAGCACCACTCGCGGTCGAGGATCATCAGGCCGTCCATGAGGTTGTCGAGGATATGCATCGTCGCAGGACGATCGGGCCCGCTCGAACGGTCGAGAGTGTCCTGGGCCTCGTCTCCCGGTCGGGACATGATCAGGACTCCGCTCTGTCCGCTCCCCCGGCTCGGCCTGTGGCCCTGTGGGCCGCTTTCTTACGGGGGGAAGCGCGGCGTGCGTCGGACGAGGCCGGCGCATGCAATTGCCGGGCCAGTCACGTCGAGCACAGGCAGGCGACGATCGGTCGCCAACCAGCCCGAGACATCATCGCGCCCGTCGGCTCGCCACGTCAACACGGCACTGACTTTGCACATGGGAGTCCTCACGCCATCCCGGATCGGGCCAACTCGCATTGCTGCGCGTGTTACTGTCGATGTTCGGTCGTGACCGACGGACGCCACCATACTCATAAGCGAGCCTGCCGCGTGGCACCCCGGCCCGACCGACCCTTTTCCATGGTTCGGAGTCCCGCCGCCATGCCCTTACTCCCGATGGATATCCTGGGCATCTGGGCCCGGGGCCTCGTCGCGCTGATGGCCCCGGGGCTCGGAGGCCACCTGCTCGGCCGGTGGGCGAATCGGCCTCCCATCGAGATCGGTCACGCCCGCCGCGACCGGGATGCCGGGCACGGTCTCCCGGCGGTCGGTCCGTTCGGCGGGACCAAGGGCCGCGTCGGGCCGCCGGTGCATGGGCAACTCGGGCTGAACCGGGGCACCGCTTGCCTGGTCGGGGGCCTCTTCCTCCTCGGCGGGTCGATCGCGGGTTCGATCGTCTATTTCTTCCTCCGCAAGCCCGGCCCGGACGACCCCAGGGTCGAGGGGGGCGGGGCCTCGGCCCGGGGCGTGACCGAGCATCGCATCCGGCGGCCGGACGGTTCGGTCCTCCGCGTCGTCTGCTGCGGGCCCGAGGACGCCCCGGTGATCGTCCTGACGCACGGCTGGGGGGCCAACAGCTCGGAGTGGCACTACGTCAGGGCCCGCCTGGCCGACCGTTATCGGCTCATCCTCTGGGACCTGCCCGGCCTGGGACTCTCCGAGGGCCCCGAGGACGGCGACTGGGACCTGGAGAAGCTGGCCGGCGACCTCGACGCGGTCCTCGGCCTGGCCGGCGATGCCCCCGCGGTCCTGCTCGGTCACAGCATCGGCGGGATGATCGTCCTGACCTACTGCCGCCTTTATCCGGAGGCGCTGGGCACCCGCGTCCGAGGACTGGTCCTGGTCCACACCACGCACACCAACCCGGTGCGGACCACGTCCATGGCGGGCCTGTATACCGCGATCCAGAAGGTGGCCCTCGAGCCGCTCTGCTACCTCATGATCGCGGCGTCCCCGCTGGTCCGCCTGATGAACGCGCTGACTTACCTGAACGGATCGCTCCACTTCTCCCTGGACCGCGGCGCGTTCTCCGGCCGCGAGACGAGGCAGCAGTTGGACTTCACGGCCCGGTACTATCTCGTGGATCGGCCGGGCGTGATCGCGCGGGGCCTGCTGGCGATGTTCCGCTACGACGCGACCGACGTGCTGCACCGGATCAATGTCCCGACCTTGATCGTCGCTGGCGACCAGGACGTCTCGACGAAGGCGTCGGCGAGCCTGGAAATGGCGAGGCGGATCCCCGACGCTCGCCTGGTCATGCTCCGCCCCGCCCGGCACATGGGGCATTTCGAGCACCACGCGCAATTCACCGACGAGGTCGATCGCTTCGTCGCCTCCTGCTGGGCAGAAGCCAGGCGGTGAGCCTGCGGGTGCATGGGCCAGGACTTGCTCTGCTCCGGCAGGGCCCCTCGCTGATAGATTCCGGAGGCCATCGAGCTTTCGACGTGACAGGCCACCTACCAACTACGTAGGCGGATGTGAAACGCAGGTTGGAACGGGAACATTGGTCAATCACCCGGCCGGCCGGGTAATCCGGCGAATGTCGGCTTCGTGGACTCCCTCTGTGGATCGCTGGTCCACGAACGGCCCCGACTTCCGCCGTCCGCTCGGTCCCGTTCGGCGGCGGCCAGGGCCCAGCCGGTCGGACGGGCCATCGGACAACCGTCGATTTGATTCGTGATCGATGATCGCGTCCTCGGCCGCCCGGAAAATCTGGAACTTTTCGGGAGGATGAAGTATCAAAAAGGGGAGGGCCCGATCTGGTCGAGGATCTCCGTGCCGAAATTTCGAATGGAAGGTCGAGTGCCGCGCCATGCCGCGGGGCACCGACAGGTACGGCCCCTTTGATCAGGTCGCCCTGGGACAGAATGTCTATCCTTCCGACATTCGAGGATGGCCGCAGTGGTAGCAGCAAATCATCAAGGCGGGCGAACCGAGGTGAAACCACCAACCCCTGCGCCTCAAGCGGCGACGGCATGGTCGATACCGGAGATCCGGGTCATCAAGGATGATCAGGGACGCTTGCGGATCGACCAGACCGATCCCGCCACCTACGGCGCGTATGCCGCCTGTCAATTGCTGGCGACCGCCGCAGCCGAACCGAAGTTCAGGGAAGGAATGACCAAGCGTCCCTCGACGCCCACGATCAAGATTACCTACGTCAACGCCGCCGGCGACCGTCGGGAGATCCGCGTCCGCGAGATCTTCTGCCGGATGGATGGGGACGCGCTGGTCCTGACCAAGTTCGAGACGGCCGATGGTCAGAAGGTCAAGGACCTGCCCATCGCCGTCCCCCAGGTCGAAGAGCCCGAGGCCGACCTGGATGACCTGGATCGGCTGCATGGGATCGTCCTGGCCGAGTTCGGCGACGCGCCGTCACCGCGCGCCGAGATTGAACCAGAACAGGAGGCCCCCCCGCCGGAGCCCGTTCGGGAACGGCGGCGGCCGTCCGGCCCACTCCGGCAATACGACGAGGCGGCCAGTCCGGCGCCGGCGGCGGGCGCGGTCAAGACGCCATCAACTCCCGAGCCGGCGCGCGCGGTCCAGCAGGGATGCCGCCTCCACCCAAGGCGACCATGCCGCCGGCTGCCAAGGCGGCGATGGGAGCGGCCACCGGTCCCCCGGCCGATCCGTCGGTACGGGCGTCGACGACGGCGAGGCGGCCTCGCTGCGTTCGCTGATCGAGGCCAAGGCGGGCGAAACGCGGTGGGCCAGCGGGCTTCTCATGCAGATCGCGGAACGCCACCCGAATGATCGCAGGCTGCAGAACGAGCACCTCGCGAAACTCCTGCGACTCTCCCTCGATCCGTCGCGGGAGGAGTCCCGGATGCCGCTCGCCGGCGCATTGCGCGGCGTCCTCGAGGAGGTGCGCACCTACAAGGGAGGTCTGCTGGACCGCGATCCTCTCAAGGCGGAGAAGCTGGCACTCCAGCCGTTCGCGCGGACGGCGCTCGAGCTGCCGCCGGTGGACGACGGCCCGATCAAGACGGTGTCCGGCACGGCTCAGAGGACCCCCGCCCAAGTGCTAGCGAAGCTCGAAGACCCGAAGCTCGCCCGGGCCACCCGCGTGAAGTTCCTCCTCGAAATCGTCCCCGAGCTAATCGAGACCTGGCGACCCGACAAGGAGAGCGGCCACAGCGATGCGGCCAACGAAAGCAGCCCGGCGATCGTGCGCCGGCTGTTCACCGTGGCCAACGAGCAGCGGCAGCAGCGGAAGTATATCGACGACGGCTCATCCTTCAAGAAGGCAGGCGAGCGGTACAAGGGACTCGCGGATAAGTTGCCGAAGCCGTCGACCACGGACTGACGGATCCTGGGCCGCGTCGAAACGCAAGGCTCGTCGGTTCACGACGCCGGGGCGGACGAGTAGAGATGGCTCGGTTCGCGGCTCGCGAACCATCTCGCCGCGGCCCGCGTGACTGTCCTCGGGAGTCGGGAGTCGTATCGCTCGCCCAGGCAACGAACCCATCGGGACGCACGAGCAGCGCGCGTCAGTCCGAGGCGATCCTTGGCGTCGCTCGCCACGTACCGGACGCGGTCGCCCCAGAGGCCATCAAGCGCCTCGAGCGACGCCGGCCGGCCGAAGTCCAGCAGCAAACCATTTCCGTCTCGGAGCAGCGTGCCGACCTTCGTTCCGTCCTCGAGCTCGAAGTCCGGGCAGCTGCGGCCCACGAGCGGGTGTTCATCGCCGAGGTCGTAGCGGAGGGACACACCCCAGACACGTTCGGCGAAGTAGGTCGCGCCGTCGCGCGTGTCGATCAGGTCGCGGACGATGGCCTGCGAGCGCGCGGGAACTCGGTCGCATCAGCGCGACCTGGGCCCGCGTCCAATCGAGGATGCGCGCCCCGACCGGATGCCGCTCCGCGGTGTAGCTGTCGAGCAAGCCATCGGGGGCATCGCCTCGGATGGTTGCGGCGAGCTTCCACCCGAGGTTCATGGCGTCTCCAAGCCCGAGGTTCAAGCCTTGTCCGCCGAGCGGTGAATGAATGTGCGCGGCGTCGCCGGCCAGCAGCACCCGTCCCTTGCGGTAGGTCGTCGCTTGCTTCGAGCGGTCGGTCCATGTCGAGGCGACGTTCAACGCTTTGAGGGTCACGTCCGTGCAGGACACGCGCCGCAAGACCGATTGCACGTGCTCGCACGTGATCGGGTGAACGCGATGGAATGCGCCGCCGTCGAAGTCGGCGATCGCGATCACCCCTGGCTGCCACTGCGTGTACATCCCGGTCGGCGTGTAATGACGGCCGAGGGGGAGGATCGATGGGTCGGCGATCTCGACCTGGACCGAATATCCCGTGAACTCGGGCTCGGTCCCTACGAACTCGAAGCCGCCTTGCTTGCGGACTGTGCTGCGGCCGCCGTCGCAACCCACGAGGAAACGCGCGCGAACGCGTTGCTCGCCGGCACGGACGGTGACTTCATCGTTCGAAGGCTCGAAGCCTTCGACACCATGGCCGCGCCGGATCTCGACTCCGACGGAGAGCGCGTGAGCGGCGAGGACGCGCTCGAGATGCTCCATCTCGACTCCCAACCTGGGTGTCGGCCGGGCTCGGTAGTCGGTACGTCCACCGCGACGAATCGATGTTGCCGTAGTCGAACTGGATGCCCGCGAAGTGGCCGGCCGGCCCGCGGCGCTGTGATCCGGCCGCGATCGATCCCGGTCGCGGCTGGCCGGGGCCATTCTCGTCGGCACGACGTGGCGACGCAATCTGTTCCAGCAGTCCGCGCCGGTAGAACGCTTCGATGCTCGGGCCCCAGAGTCCTCGCATTCCGAACGGGAGCCGCTTCAGGGGTGAGTGCGGATCCTCCAATTGTTCGAGCACCAGCACGGAGAGCTTCGCGAGCCGCAGCTCGCAGGCCAGGAACAGGCCGACCGGGCCGGCCCCTGCGATGATCACGTCGTAGACCAAGGCGTTCTCCTGGTTCGTTTGTCCGTACCGGGCTAAATTCGCGGGTCCATTCCGACCCGCCGCGGGGCACGACTTGCCGATATACAGGGCCGTTCGGCTACTTGACGGGCTGGCGACTGGCAAAGAAGTCAACCAGGCTCTCGCAAGCGTCGGGGCTGAGACACAGCTTGAGGAACGCGTCGGCCTCCGCGGCGGCGGACGCGCTGCGGGGAAAGAGGTCCTCCTCATAGGCGAGGAGCGCGGCTTCAACGTCACCGGGGTTGGCGGCGATGGCCTTGCCGAGCTCGGCGCCGTCGAACATGGCCAGGTTGGCCCCTTCGCCGGACGGGGTCATCAGGTGCGCCGCATCGCCGAGCAGCGTCACCCCCGGCACGCGGTCCCACCTGTGCTCGACCGCGAGCGCATGGATCGGCCGGGGCACTGGGTCCGTGTCGCTGTCGGTGATGAGCGCCGTCAGCTCCGGGGCCCAGCCGTCGAATTCCTCGGCGACGCGGGCGAGGGCCCCCACCCGGTCGGAGAAGTCGATGCTGGCAATCCAGTCACTCGGCTTGTTCAGCTCCGCGTAGGTGTGCAACACGCCCCCGGGCTCTCGGTGCGCGAAGATGCCTTTGCCCGTCGCGATCGCCATCAGCGAGCCTCCGCCGACCGCCTTCGCGCTCGCCTTGTGGCGGGTGTCGCTGTCGAACAGATACGTCTCGATGAAGGACGTGCCGACATAAGCCGGCTTCACCTCGGAAAGAAGGGGACGAACCCTCGACCAGGCGCCGTCCGCGCCGACAACGAGGTCGGTCGTCACCGTCGAACCGTCGGCGAAGGTCACCACATGCCGCCCGCCGCCGAGCGGAGACACCGCCCTGAGCTTGAATCCCCAGCGGACCGTGTCGGCGGGAAGCGAGTCGAGCAGGATCCGACGAAGGTCTCCTCGATGTACCTCGGGTCGACCGCCCGTGCCGTCGTCGGGCTCATCGATCAGGACGCGACCGTCCTTGTCGAGTACCCGCAATGCCTGGCCGCCGGCGTGGATGATCTCGAGGAACTCGTCGAAGAGCCCCGCGGCCTTGAGAGCAAGCTGCCCGTTCTCTTCGTGGATATCGAGCATGCCCCCCTGTGCCCGCGCGTCTGGGGTGGCTTCCGCTTCGTAGACCGTCGCAGCGATGCCGTGGACGTGGAGGACCCGGGCAAGTGTCAGCCCGCCGAGCCCGGCACCGATGATCGCGATGGGAGTATTCATCCGGACTCCTTGCGGGTTCGAGGCCGCCGGAAACTCCGGGGACAGCCCTGGAACGTCCTTCCATGAACTTGGCCATGGCCGATGCCGGGGCTGTCCAAACGGCCTGGCCTGGACGATACATTCTTTCCCCCCGGACCGCATCAGGAGGTTCTGCCGACTCGGGTTGGTCGCCCATCACTGGCTGCCAGTTGCCCCGGCTCGGCGCTCATCGACCTGACCACCGGTCGCCGCATGGGTATAATCGCCGCCGGCGTCGGGTGGCGGTCCACGTCGGACGGCCTCCGTTGCGCCACGATCTGGGAGGCGATCATGAAGGCGATTCTCTCAATGGCGTTGGTGCTTGGGGCATGCGGCCTGGTGGGCGCGGCGGACGACAAGACGGTCGATCCGGTCGGGACATGGAAGTGCGAGTATGAGATCGGCGGTCAGCAGCGGACATCCACCTTGAAGCTCAAGAAGGACGGGGACAAACTCGTCGGGACGATGAGCTGGCCGGATCAGGACGAGGCGAAGCTCAAGGACCTGAAGCTGAAGGATGGTACGCTGACATTCTCCGCCGAGCGGAAGTTGCCGGGGATGGATGACGTCATCACCGTCGAGTACAGGCTGAAGGTTGACGGGGATCAGCTCAAGGGCAAGGGCGAGTCGGACTTCGGAGGCGAGAAGCGGGAATGGGATATCGAGGCCAAGAGGCAGAAGAACGAAAAGTAGGCGTCGCGCAGTCCTGAGGGTCCCGATGGCGGATGGACGAGTCTGGCCGAAGCCTCGTCCTTTCTTCGCCCCCGAACCGCGGGCTCCCCGTCGCACGCAACGCGGCGGGTCGAATTGGCCGAGGCACCTCTGCTCCGAAGCGTCCTCGCATCTCGACGACATTCGATACGGTCGTCGTGCACGTGCACGGGTACGGTGACGCGCTGGCGCTCCAGGCATCAACCCAAAATGGACCGGGCCTCAATCGTCGGCCGAGGGGTCGAACGGTGAGGCCCGATTGCTCGAGCGCGCTCCTCGAAAATTCGAGGAAGCGCCCGAGGAGATAGTCCCGCCCCCAGTCCTCGTTCTCGATGGCTTCCAGGGGAGGGAGGTCGGAGACTCCGAAGCGTTCGGTGAGGATCGCGTACGCTTCGGAGACCCCCAGCTCGACGATCGGCGTCAGCGCCATTGGGAGGGCCCCACGTAGGACTGACTCTGCACGACGATCGGGGCGAGCTGCCAGACGCCGTCATTCCGCTGCACCCAGCGGTAGCCCGGCGGGGCGACCCAGACGCCCTGGGCCTCGTCCGCGCCGTACTTGCGTCGGCGCTCCTCGGCGAGGACCTGCTGCTCCTCGGCCCCCGCCGCGAAGAAGACGAAGGCGGCCAGCGCCAGGTGCATCAGGTAGCCCGTGAAGAGAACCGACACACCGAACAAAATCGCCAGGGTCCGCCCGATCGTGGCGGCGACGGAGGTCGCCCGGGCGCGGCCCAGCCAGCCGCTCAGCAGGGCCCGGAGCACGCGTCCTCCATCCAGGGGGAACGCCGGGATCAGGTTGAACAGGCCCAGGAACAGGTTGACGACGGTCAACTGGACCAGGAAATAGCCCAGCTCGGTGCCCGCCAGCTCGCCGCCTAGACCCAGCAAGCCCAGGACCATCAAGGCCCCGACGATCGCAAAATTCACCGCCGGCCCAGCCAGGGCGATCAGCAGCTCGGCCCCGGGAGCACGGGGTATCCGTTGCAGCCGCGCCACGCCGCCGATCGGGTAGAGCGTGATATCCTCGGTCCCGATGCCGAACCGGCGTGCCATCATGGCGTGGCCGAATTCATGCAAGAGGACGCAAGCGAAAACCGACAGCACCATCAGCAGCGACAACAGGCCGCCGCTGAGCACGCCGGGGAAGAGCAACACCAGCAAGAAGGTCGGGTGCACGAAGACATCGATCCCCGCGACCCGCCCGAGTTTCCAAGAAACCAACATCGGAGTGGTCATCCTTTCTCCGGAGGACTGTTCCTCCGTTAACTTACACTATGGTTATTCGTCGTCAACCTGGGGAATGTTCACCCAGGACCTCCGATGTGAGCGAATGGCCAGTGGGTAACGGCCGCGGTAGGCGTCGAAACTCGAGGGACAGCCGCGCGGCCGAGAGGAGGGCGAAGTTCTTGCGGAAAAACGAGTTGACCGCCGGGCCTGAGGTCGTCCGGCCGGTCGGTCTTCCTCAGCGCTCGAGCACGGCCGGGCGGGGGATGACGAAGCCTTTGACGGCGACGTCAAGCTGGGGCCAGTCCTGGGGTGCGGTGACGACCTCGTAACCGCGGCCGTCGATGACGACCGTGTCCTCGGTGCGGGCGGCCTGGACGCTGGGACTCCAGGCGATCGCCGTGTCGGCCTCGATGAGCAGCGGGCTGTCGGGCCGCAGGACGACCTCGCGCGGGGAGTAGCCGACGATGTTGCCCTGATAATCGAGCGTCCACTCGTGCGGATGGTTGAACTTCTCGTAGATGCGGCGGGAGCGGCGGAAGACCTCGGAAACCTTCTCGCCGGGACGCGAGAAGAAGATACAGGTCGCGTCGACCATGGTCGCCAGCGAGTGGTCCTCGCGGATATTCCTGCTCCACCGGCCCGAACGAGACGCTTCGCGTCATCGAGGCACAGAGGCCATGACGACGGCCGGTGACGGCGACGGTTGCCCGGCGCAAGATGGGCGACGCCTTGAAGTTCGGTTGACGAAATCGGGCCAGGCGGTCGTCGCCGGCCACGCGGAGGTCGACCGGTACGACGCCCTCGCGGATCAATCGGTGTGCCAGGTGGCCGGCCACATCGGCCTCGCGCTCGCCGCGGTCGAAGTTGCGGCAGGTGGCCTCGACGGCCAGGGTCAGCGTACGGCCCAGCTCGCGGAGCCGCTGCCGCTCGAGCGGGGTGAGACGTCGCCTCAGCGCGCGGACGGCGTCGGTCTCGCGGCGGACCTGCGAGCAGCCCTGGCCGGCCATGTCGCTCGCCACCCGCTTGTTGTGACAGAGCTCGGCGACGACCTGGAACGGCTCGTCGTACCACGGCCGCTCCTTGAGCTGAAAGCCCAGGCCCGCCAGCTCCTCCTCGAACACCCGCGAGCTCTGGACATTATCCGTGATCACCGCTCGGGATGTGCGATTGATGAACAGCAAGATGGTGGCCGGCCCGCAGCTCAGGTCCTGGCCCATGTCGCCGCCGGAGGTGAACCACGCGACCGATTCGGCCATGCCGAGGACCAGGGCATCCTGGCCCGTCGCGTCCAGGAAGTCGCGGACGCGCTGATGCTTCAGCTCGACGTCGGCTCGCCGGGCGCACAGGGTCGCATCGCCGTGATCGGCCGCGGGATCGGCCAGGGGAGGCAGGCTGTCATTGTCGGGACGATCTGCCGCCGTGTGCAGGACCCGATCGAACTCCATCGTCAGGTCGAGCGCACCCGGCACCGATGCACTCAGTCCGGCGAAGTGAGCCACGGTCGCCACAAATTCATCCCCCTAATGCGGACCACGACGCTCGCGTCCCTGGGAGCGTGGTATCGACACGGGTTGTTGAGGGTGCTCAAGCGACGGATAGGTTATCCTCATCGTTCCATGTTGTTCTAAGAAATTCAAGGAGGCGCCCGGTCAAATTCCCATGATCGACGGGAAAATCCAGGTCATGTCCCCCCTGGACCACGATGAATTGATGGGTCACGCCGGCCGCGACGAGTGCCGCGGCCATCTCCTGTGATTGATCCACGGGCACCAGGGGATCCTCCAGGCCGTGCACCAGCAGCATCGGCGGATCGCCCGGTCCCACATGATCGATGGGCGAGGCCGCCGCGTACTCCTGCGGCACTTGCTGCGGCGTCCCCCCGAGGAACTGCGCGGCTGCCAGGCCCGCCCACCGACTCTGCGCATGAAGCGAAGTGAGATCGGCTGGTGCTGAAAAGGCTATCACGGCCTGAACTTGCGCCGAGATCCCGCCCGGACTGGCCGGCCCCGGATCGGTCCCGAGCAGCTCGGCCAGGTTGCCGCCGGCCGACTCGCCCATCGCCGCCACCTGCTCCGGATTGATTCCGAGCGTGCTGGCATTCGAGCGCACCCATTCGACGGCCGCGTGGACGTCGTCCAGGTTCGCGGGCCAGCTCGGATGCCCCGGCGCCGATAGGCGATAGTTCGGCGCGACGACGACATAGCCATCAGGGACGAAAGCCCGGGCGATCCGGTCGCCGTACCCCGTCTTGTCGAGTCGCCGCCAGCCGCCGCCATGGATCGCGACGACCACCGGCCATCCCCCCGTCGGCGGCTGGCCGGCCGGCGAGTACACGTTCAGCCGTTCGACCGTGCCACCTGGCGTGGGGTAGGCGACGTTGACCTGCTCGACCATCCGGCCCGTCGCGAGCAAGCTCCGCGGCGTTGCGGACAGCAAGGTCCGCCGCTCAAGGCCATCGATCGATAGGTCATCCGGTCGGAACGATCGGCCGGGCCGTCGTGGGACTCGACAAATCCCGCAGGGTGTGGACCGTCGCCGGGCCTCGTGGGGCTTGTTGCGGAACAACCACATGGGTGCAGCTCGATGGTGTACGGACGGCGGTCTGGGGAGGGAGCCGGCGCACGCTCAGCGCGACTTCCCTGATGTGAGCATTCCACATGCTTCCAGAAACGCAAGGACTTCGGGTAATAACCGCCCAGGGCGGGGGCCGGACAACTCGGGATCGTTGACGACGAAGTCGAACCCGTGCCGGGCGCCTTCCACCGTGATCAGGCGGTGGCGGACTCCGGCCCTGGCCAGGGCTGTCGCCAGCTCATGGGATTGGGCAATCGGTACCCAGGCGTCGCGTGTGCCGTGGATCAGCAGCATCGGTGCGGCGTCGCCACCGACCCGGAAAACCGGCGAGGCCACGTGGGCCGGGCCGGCGAGATCGACGGGGTCGCCGCCCAGCAAGGCCGCGACCGGCTCGTGATCCAGCCGACGCGTGCGTCCCGACGGCAGGGCCACCAGGTTCGTCGGGCCGTACAGGCTGACGACCGCGCGGACGCGCACTGATGGATCGTCCGCCGGGATGGGAGTGCCGAGCAACGCGGCGAGATGGCCGCCCGCGGATTGCCCCACCGCGGCGATCCGGTCGGGATCGACGCCTAACTCGTTTGCGTGGCTTCGGAGGTAGCGGACGGCCTCGCGCACGTCATCCAGCGCCGCCGGCCAGGCGGCCCGAAAGGGCTGCGCCAGCCGGTAGTCCGTCGCGACGACGACATAGCCGGCCTCGGCCAGCTCGATCGCCATCGAACGGGGATTGCCGGGGCCAGGCCGGAACATTTGCCGCGATCCACCGATCCAGCTTCCTCCGTGGATGAGCAGGATCGCCGGCCGCGGGCGAGCGCCCTCCGACCCCGGCCGATCGGGCGGAAAGTAGACGTCCAGGAAGAGCCAGCGGCTGGAATCGAGCTCGTGAACGATGTCCGGCCGCAGCACCACGGGGGAGGATGGCTGCACCTGGCGAAGGGATCGATCCGCGGCCAGCGCGACCCAGGCGGTCAACAACGCCAGGCCGAGCCAGATCCCGGGCCGGAGGAATTGCATGAGTTGCCTCGCGGGCCCCGCAAGAAAGACCCGAGAGGCTGAACCCGAAGATGAGGCAAGCCCGGACATCACAGGCCCTCACCGGCTGTTGGTCGCATCCGCGCAGGTCGAAGTCCCAGGAAGAACTTTACCTAGACTTACGCCATGATCACATTGTGTCACAAAGTACGATTCCTCAACGACCGATACTCCTGGAAGGAAACAGACCGAGG
This sequence comes from uncultured Planctomycetota bacterium, assembly GCA_963771445.1. GTDB lineage: Bacteria > Planctomycetota > Planctomycetia > Isosphaerales > Isosphaeraceae > JAKAUH01. The sequence continues at coordinate 369,208 of CAVYTQ010000015.1, forward strand.
CCGTTTCGGCGGCATGGCAATGGGTACCAGGCATGGATGTTCGGCGACCGAAAATCTGCGGGATTACGCTCCTGCTGCTGATCTGCGCCGGGATCCAGGCGGTGACCCCTGACCTGAATAACCTCTCGTCCATGAAGGCGCTGCAGGGCCTTCTATCCAGCTCGATGCCCGCGGGTTCGCCGTCGGGCGAGGATCGTTCGTCGGACGAGGTCTGCGGATCGATCGAGTGGAGCTCGAGCCCGTCTCAGGGCAGAGTCCAGCCGTGTGATGATCGCCGGATCCAGGCCCCCCCAGCGGCCCAGGAATCCACCTCCGCATCGCCCGAGCGATGGCGCGAGGCGTCTCCCCCCAGGGAGGAACGCTCGCATCTCACCTGCCGACTCACCTGCTGAAGACGAGCCGCGGGAAGAGTGAACTCACACGAAGCCGGCCCCGCCGCGGACGTTGTCGCGCGGGGGATGCTGCCGGAACGGCCCCGCCCTGGGCGTGATACTCCCGCCCTTTGACGACGAACGATCGACGCCAGGCTCGCGCGATACGCGCCGTCTGCTGCGCTGGCGCGGTCCTCACCGCGCGTCCATTCCGTTCCGTTCCGTTCCGCACGTCCCGCCGCGGCGGGCTCGCCCATCGGTCGATCGCGAGGCGATCGCACTTCGGGGGCAGCCTTCCGGGTGTTGGCGGAGGATCGAACCGGCCCCAGGTCGCTCGTTCGCCGCTTCGCCGTGATCCGCGAGGCCCCCTTTCGGAGGAGGAAAGATGTTCAACCGGAATGAGAAGAAGCCGAGAGCGATGGCCGCCGAGCGCGTCACCGATGCACCCTCAACGCGGACCAGGCGCGCCGGCGCGGGAACGGGATTCTATCGCCCCTCGCAGGCGTTTCGCCTCCTCGCGGACCGGTACTCGGACGATCGACCGGAACCGCGCGTTGATCCCGATCTCGAGATGAGGTCGGCCGTTGCTCCTGCACCCGCGCCGCTGCAAGTCCTGGCCGCGGCCATCGTGGTCGGCCTGGTCGCGGGACTCGCGGAGATCGCGATCTTGCTCCTCCAGATCCGAGTGCTCCATGTCGTCGATTGGAGCACCCTCATGATCGGCCGGCATGCCGTGTGGATGGTGCCCTGTACGTCGATCGTTTTATGCGTGGGATTCAGCCTCACGTTTGTAGGTCCCGTGCTGTGCTGGGCCGCGGATCGCCGTCGGAGGGGGTCGCCTGCATGCCGGGGAAGGGCCTGGGGCTGGTCGGGTACCGTGCTGGGCACCTTCCTCTTCCTGGGGCCGCTGCTCGCGGTACGAGGGTTCCATGTCGCGGCCCCGCTGGCCCTCTCGATCGGACTCGGCTACCGGATCCGGCGCTGGGTCGTTCGACCGACTCCCGCATGGCGACGCGGGGTGTATCGGGCGGCGGCGCTCTCCGTGGCGGTGCTCCTGGCGGGGGGTACGGCATTGTTCGGCTCGATGGGCCGTCCGGGCCCGACGGCGACGACCTCAACGGGTGATCGGTCGCCGAATCTCCTCTGGATCGTGCTGGATACGCTCGCGCGGATCGGATGAGCCTGTACGGTTACTCGCGTCCCACGACGCCCGAGCTGGAGGGCTGGGCCTCGGCCGGCATTACCTTCGACATGGCCCGCTCGGCGGCACCCTGGACCTTGCCCTCGCACGTCACCATGTTCACCGGCCTCTGGCCTTCGGAGCATGGGGCGGGCGTGGACCATCCCTACGCGGGCGCGTCGCCGACCCTGGCCGAGCACTTGCGGGCCAACGGCTATGCCACGGGGGGCGTGGTCGCCAACGTGCGGATGTGCAACGCGGCCTATGGTCTCGGCCGGGGATTCGACGATTACATCGACTACCCTTGGAAGGAAGAAATCAGCATCAAGGCGGCCCTGAACCAGTCGGCGCTCGGCGCCACGCTCGTCGAGCTCGGCAGGAGGCTCTGGCTGCCGGTCCCGGACGTCTTTCCCTTCTCTTACCGACAGCCCGCGCCGAGGATCGCCGGCGCGGGACTTCGGTGGCTGGAGCACCAGCGGGCGGGCGATGCCGAGGCGAGGAACCCGGGAGATCGGCCATTCTTCCTGTTCCTGAACTTCATGGATGTGCATGGCCCGTACCTGCCTCCGTCCGGACAGACCCGCCGCTTCTCGGCGGGCCCGTCGCCGACCAAACGCGACGCGCGACCGGAGACCGGCTGGCTGGCCGTCCTGGCTCGCGATGCCGCCGACCCCGAGCATCGACCCGGGCGACAGGGTGAGCTCGACGCAGTCGGCCGACGGCTCGGCGACCTCTACGACGATTGCCTGGCGGGGCTCGACTCGGAACTCGGTCGCTTCCTCGGCCAACTGCGCGAACGCGGCTTGCTGGCCAATACCTGGGTGGTCATCACGGCCGACCACGGCGAACATTTCGGCGAGCACGGCCATTTCGGACACGGGTCCAGCCTCTACAACGAACTGACCCATGTCCCCCTGGTCATCATCCCGCCGCTGGCGAACCCCGGGTCGCGGGTCAACCCGTACTCCGACCTGCGCGGCAGGAGAGTCCAGGCCCCGGTCTCGCTCAGGGACCTGCCGACGACGATGACCGGGCTCTTGCTGGGGGCCAGGCCCAATCCGTTCGCCGGGCAAAGCCTCGCACGACACTGGAGTTCCGATCGGCCGGTCCGGCCGGCCCCGGTCTTCGCCGAGCTGATCCAGCCGCGGCTCAAGGGTGCGGATTTCCGGACGCATGAGGTGAGCCGCATCGAATCCGTGATCGACGAGGATCATATCCTGATCGAAAGCGACGACCGCGGTCCTGAGCTCTTCGGCCTCTTCTCCGACCCGCGGCAGGAGAAGAACCTGGCGGCTAGCCCGTCGCAGTCGGATCTACGCCAGCGGCTGAGTCGTCGCCTGGACGAGGTCCTCGGGACGGAAAACGGGACGGTTGCCGATCGCCTCGCCGAGTGACGCGGTGCCCTGACCGTTGGTAAAATGATCGGGGATTCCCGGCGCGGGAATTCTCCCGCAAGTCCCAAGAGCTCGCCAGGAGGGGTCGGATGAACGCGGAGAAGCCCAGGCTCCCCCTGCTGGAGCAGCGGGAGATCGAGGCTCGGATCGTGGGCCCTCTGGTCCGGGCGTTCGCCGAGGACATCGGCCAGGAGCGCCACCCTCGAGATCGTCGCCCGGGTCGTCCGCGAGCTCGCCCGCGAGAGCGGCTCGGGACTGGCCCAGGCGCTGGGCGAATGCACGCTCGATGCCTTCGCCAGCTCGCTCGACCGATGGCGCAAGAACGGTGCGCTCGAGATCGAGCTCCTCGAGCAGACCCCCGAGCGGCTCTCGTTCAACGTCACGCGCTGCCGCTACGCCGAGATGTACCGTGCCCTCGGCCTGGGCGAGCTCGGCGCCAGCCTGTCCTGCCAGCGTGACTTTGCCCTGGCCCAGGGCTTCAACCCGTCCATCGAGCTGACCCGGACGCAGACCATCATGGGCGGCGCACCGTATTGCGACTTCCGATTTCTGCTGGCCGGAAAGGACAGTGTGGACTGCACGCCACAACCGGCTCCGCAGAAGGCTCCTGCTAGCGAGTCGGCGACCGCGGAGGGGCCTTGAGGCGGGGGTCGCCGGCCGAGCCTTCTGCCCTCGCGGGCGATCCCGCGAAGCGGAAGCGGCACGTCGTACCCAGGACGGCCTCCCATTTCTGCCGCTGGGCCGCGGTCAGCACGGCCCGTGCGCGGGTGGCGAGCTTCTCGATCTCGGCGGGATCGAAACTTCCTTGCCTGCGTCGCTGGTCGCCCTCGACCAGCAGGCGCTTGAGCGCCGCTTGCTGTTGCTGGTCGAGCTCCAGGTACTCGGCGACGGCCGGCCGGTCCAGCGCCAACGCACCCTCCCACTGGAGGCTGATCTGCGTGAGCCGCTCCTGCTGCGCCTCGGCCAGCTCGTGGCGGATCCAGCCGGCCATCTCGTCGTCGATCGCCCATCGCTCGGCCCGAGCGGCCTGCTCGGGCATGCCCTTGACGCGCAGCAGACGCTCGACCAGTCGCGAGACCAGCGTCCTGGCGCCGTTGACCTGGTGAGGGTTGAGCTCCAGGTCGGCCTGCACATCTCCCCGGAGCAAGAGGTAGATCGGGGCGATTCGCATCCCGTATCGTTCGTCGAGTGTCGGGTCGCCCTTGGACGACGGACCGCCGGGCTCGCCGGCCCCCATCATGGCGGCGACGACCAGGAACAGCCCGACCGGGACGACCGTCAATCCATGACGCATGGTCCGGAAGACTCCTCGCGGGCCGTCGCCTCGAAAGTCGAGGCCCGGCCTTTCGCCGATGGGTAGTGAATTGGTCCTGCCGAGCCGGTCGCGCGAAGGCGAAAGTGAAGGCTCGAACAGCGTGCGTTCCCCGCGGCCGCGAACGATCCCGGGCTCCGGCTGCGCACCGAAAGGCCGGACACTGACCGTGGGTCCCGAAGGGCGGGTTGACGGGAGGGCGAGCCTCCCGGCGAGCTGGCCCTCAGGCCATGCGCGGCTCAGCCGCAGCCCTGCCCCTTTCGAGACGGACACTTATACGCCAGGCCCCCGTCGGCGGGAAGAGCAACCCGCAATCATCGGGTCGATCGCGTTGCGGCATCAGGGCAACAAGCCAGGACCCGAGGCGTGCAGTCCGCTCGGGTCCCGGCTGGTGGTGGTGAGGCTTGGGCTGGCTCATCCGAGGGTCCGGTCCCGCAGAGTGATCAAGGCTCAGGCAGGGCCTCGATCGGTCCGCGGGACAACCGCCCGGGGATGATGCCGGCGATCATTCATCCAGACCGCGCTGCTCGCGGAGGCTCTTGCGCTTGGACTTCGCCGGTGCCGGGCTGGGAGTCTTGGCGGCCGGCTTGGCCGTCGCACCTTCCTCTTCATCGCCGCTCGCCGCCGGAGTCGCCGCCGCCGCGGTTTTCGTCGTCGCGTTCCGTGCATTGGGTCCACGGCCGCCGGGTCCACCGGGTCCGCCGGGTCCGCCCCGCAACTCGTTGACATCGAACGGGGCGCCGAGCATCTTCTGGTAGTTCAACGCCTGGCGCTTGCTCAAGACGCGGTTCACGGCGCTGTTGAGCTGTTTCTGGAGTTTCTCGCCCTGCACCTGGAGCGAATCCAGCTTCGCCTTGACCTCGGGCTGCTCCAGGTACTTCTTCATGGCCTCCTGGACGGCCGGATCGCGGATGTCGGGGCCACGCTGCCGGCCCCCGCCGTTGCCATTCCCGTTGCCATTGCCATTGCCGGCCTGGCCGCCATTGGCGTCATTTGCGGGGAAGGCCTGCTTCATGAGGTCGAACCTGGCCCTCATGCTCTGACCCTGGGCCTGGCGACCCTCGTTGAGCAGCTCGCCGATCTGGGCCACCTGATCCTCGTCCAGGTTGAGCTTCTCGATCATGTCGGGCCGCAGCAGGGCGCGGGGACCTTCACCCTGAAGCTGGATCTGCTTGAGCCGGCCCAACTGGCCGCGACTGAGGATCTTGGCAAGGGTCTGGTCAGATCCCTGCTGGATCTCGGTCATGGCCTCCTGCATCGCCGTCCAACGCGCGGCCGCCTCGGGATCCTGCTGCCCGCGATTGCCGCGCCCACGGCCCTGGCCACCCTGGCCACCCTGGCCACCCTGGCCACCCTGACCCCCCTGTCCACCCTGGCCATTGCCGCCGCCGTTCTGAGCGTCGGCGTTGCCGTTCTGAGCATTGGCGTTGCCGTTCTGAGCATTGGCGTTATTGCGGTTCCCCCGGCCGCCCTGCTGGCCCTGCTGCCCCTGCGGCATGAGCTGATCGCGGATCTTCTGACGCCGCTGGTTCACGGTCTCGTTCAGGGCCTGAAGCTTGGTCTTCTGGGGTTCCGTGACCTCGAGCTCTTTCTGAACCGCCGGGTTGAGGGCCAGGTTCAGGAGGTTACCTCCCGGGCCGCCCCGACCGCCAAATCCGCCCGGGCCGCCAAATCCGCCCGGGCCGCCAAATCCGCCCGGGCCGCCAAATCCGCCAGGACCGAAACCGCCGCGACCGCCACGGCCGCCGCCCCCACCCCCGCCGCCGCCTGCACCTGCGCCTCCATCTTGCTGCGCCATTGCATTTCCGGCCATGGCCGCGAGGGCCAGCACCGTTGCCGTGGTTATCAAAGCTTCACGAAAGCGTCGCATCCTCGACTCCTCGGTTCATGGGCAGGTTAAGCCATGTTGCGAGCCATCCCGGCAGAGCGCGGGGATTTACCTCACCATAGGGACTCTAGCGCTATTCGCGCAAGCCGCGGCCAGACGAATCCCGAAAATAAAGGGGATTTCACGTCCATTGAGATAACGGATGGCCGTCGATGCGACCTTCGCATTAGCTCGCACGGAATCCGGGCGGACCATAATCCGCAGCCGGACGGCCGATCCCCTGTTGTCTCAACAAGTTAGGAAGCCCAGGCCGTAGCCGTGCGTGGGGTGGAGTCCGTCGGCTCGAACGCTGATCGGCGGTGCACCTATTAAGCCGAGGTGTCGTTCAAAAGGTGGGACCGCGCGACATCGCCATCCAGGCGGCGAGTGCCAGGGTGGCTGAGAGCGTCGCCAGGCGGACGATCAGCCGATAAGTCGCGAATCGCCGATGCAAGGGGAGCTGCGCGGAGCCGCCGTCGGCCGCGACCAGGATCTCATCCGACGACTGCCGCTCGAAGCCCGCGAGGATGTTCATCCCGACCAGGTGGACCAGCCAGAGGATCAAGAAGCCGATTCCCTGCTCGATCCAGGATCCGCCAGGCGGCGGCGACGACCGGCCAGCGGGGCTTCCACCAGGTGCCGACGGCGGACGTCGAGATCGACGGCAGGACGCCGAGCTGGAGGGATTGCGCTGGCCACCTCGGTCCCGTCGTCGGCCGAGACGCGGAAGGCCATGGGCTGGTCGGTTGACCGGGGGGGCGTCCCGGCGATGCGTCCGCTCGATTCCTCCAGCGACAGTCCGTCGGGCAGATCCCCTCGACGTGCCATCGCGGCGGCCGACGACCGCCGGTGGCGGCCAGGGCGACCGATGTAAGGCCGGCCGGCCACGGCGTCGGGCAGGGTGCCGGGGGTGGTGATCGCCAGCGGGACGGCCGGGCGCCCGGGCGAGCCCGCCGCCTGCTGGCCGCCGTGCTCGAGGTCGGCCCGGGGGATCAGGGCCATGATCACCATCGTCAGCAGCAGGATGAAAAGCAGGGCCCCGGTCAGCTTGGTGACGACGACGGCGACGAACGAATCCTCGCCCGAGCCGCCGAACTCCAGGCCCGAATGCCCGCCTCGCCGTGATCGCCGCATCGCTCACTCCCGTCTGCGCCGGCGGGGGCCGTCGGCCTGGCCGAGCCCACGCGCCGACGACCCTGCTCCCGACCGCATCGTACCGTACCGTCTCCGCCGACCCGACCCGGCTCCCGCACGCCGCGCACGGCCTCAGGCCGCACGGAGCGCCTCGGCCCGTTGCGCGGCCGATTCGATCCGCTCGTCGAACAGCTTCTTAACGATGTTGCGGTACAGGGCATTGCCCTGTTCCATGCTGACGTTCAGCATCTCGAGCGCATCCTTGAGGCTGTTGAGGCTCCGGGCCAGTTGCTCCTGCGTGGCCCGGCTCGACCGCTCGTACGCGGCCGACCACGATCCGGCGAGCGATTCGATCCCCGAACCGGTGCGATCGAGCCCGCGGCGGATCTCCTCGAGCTGCGCGGCGGTTGTGTCCAGCGTGCCCAGGGCATCCTCGATCCGCGCCAGGCTCGCGACCCCCCGGCGGAGCGATTCGCCGGCGGTGCCGATCGCCTCGAGGTCGGCGCCGACCCGGCCGATCGCGTCGGCCCCCTGCTGGAACGAGGCCAGGGCCTCGGGCAGCCGGCCCACCGACGCGCTGAACTCGGCGATCGGCGCCCGCAGGCTCTCGCCCATCCGCTCGGCCTGTTCTCGCAGCGATCGCGCCGACGGCTCGAGGACGCCCGCGAGCTTCTCGGCCATCTCGTCGAGGCGCGAACTGATGATCTCGGAGAGGCGATCGACGACCGGGTTCTCCGGCTCGCCCACCCGGGGCAAGACGTGCTCGACCACCCAGCGGTCGACCCTCGCCAGCAGCTCTTCCGATCGCCGGTAGACCAGCGTCTGCACCAGCATCAGCGCCGCACTCAGGAACAGGGCCAGCAGCGTGCTGTCGAACGCCAACTGCAAGGCGGACGTCACGCCCGTCAGGTTCGAGAGGAACCCGTCGAGCTCCTTGACCATCGGCAGCACCTTGCTGATATTCATCAGGGCCCGCGAGATGCCCTCGACCGTGCCGATGAAGCCGATCACCGGCAGCAGGTAGAGGATATACCGCGTGAGCGTGAACCGACCGGCCGCCTGCTCCTGATCGAGGCCCGAGGATTCGCGGTTGACCTCCATGAGCTGCGTGACCGACGGCCTGCGCGACTCGCGGATGTAGCTCACGAGCTGGCGGACGCGGCGGGGGAGCAGCCGAGGCTCATCGTCGTCGATCGCCGTGGGCCGGGCGGTCGCGGTCGTCGTCGCCGGTCCCTCGGCGGCTCCGGCAGGATTCCCGGTCGTGGCGAGCTCTACCCGGGCGAGCAGCGCCGGCGCCTCCTCGAAGGCGCGGCTCGTTGCGCCACAGGCCGATCAGCTCGTGCCCGAGGGTCAGCACGGCCCACAGGTAGATGCCGGTCCCGAGGTACTGCTCCCAACCCCGCTCGAACATCAGCGTCGGGTTGAAGATCATCAGGCCGATCGGGAACAAAAGCGCCAGCACCAGCATCGCGGCGGCGATGCCGTACTGGATCCCGTGCGTTCCTTGTGCGCCTCTGGCCATCCGTGGGTTCCTTCCTGGGACTCGGACCGATCCGGGACCGCTGCGGCGTCTGCCCGGGGATTCCCGCGCGGCTGGTATCGCTCCCCCGGCCCCATCCGTCAAGGTCAGCCGGCCCCGCGGGCAAGCTCCCATGCAGGCCCGAAGCCGGGCGACCGGGCAAGGCGGGCAAGCGGAGGATTGCCGTCGCCACCGGGATGATGCGACCAGCCCGACTTATCCCGAAGATCGGCACGGCCGGCAGGTGGACTTCAGCGGAGCCCACGCCGAGACTGCTCCTGGAACGAAAGAAGCGGCATCCTAAATTCATGCCCCGGCAAAAACTTTCCTAGAAATCTGCGTCAAACCGGCAAATCTTTCCTATAATCTATAGTAGAGGGGCGAAGATAGCTGGTCCTTGCGAAGCTGCGAGACACCTCCCAGATCCACCTCCCGAAGAAGGGGCCTGCCAAAGATGACCACCGCGACCGCCACCGCGGCCCAAAGCTCGTCGGCCCGCGTCGAGGCGAACCGCCGCAACGCCCAGAAGAGCACCGGGCCCCGCACCCAGGCCGGCCGCGATCGCAGCCGGTTCAATGCACTCAAGCACGGCATGCGTGCCCAACTCCCGATCTTGCCGGGCGAGGACGAGGCCGTCCTCCGCCGACGGCTCGACTCGTGGAACGAGACGCTCGCTCCCCGCGACGACGTCGAGCGCTACCTGGTCGAGCGGGCCGTGAACGTCTCGTGGCAGCTCGACCGCGCCGACCGCGCCTGGGCCGCACGGATGACCGCCGACCTGCTGTCGGCAGGCGCCGGCCAGGCCGACGCACAGGCGGATGAGGTCGTGTTGCTGGGCCGTCGCCTGTTCTGGGACCCGCGCGGGCCGCTCTGCCTCTACCCGCATTACGAGGCCTCGCTCGGCGACCCCGTGCGCGCCTCGTGGACCCCCCAGGTCGTCGATCCCAACGATCCCGCCTCGATCGTCGACCGGCTCGAATCGACCGTACTCGGCTGTGCCTGGCTGCTCGACCGCTGGGGCGAGCTGGGCGCCTTGCTCGAGGACGAGTTGCTCTGGCAGCCGCCCGACCGGTTCAAGGCCGTCCGCCTGCTGGGCCGCCAACCGCTCGACGCGACCGACGACGACGTCGTCCGGGCGATCTACCTGGCCTGCCACGCCATGGACCCATCGTCCGAGCAGCCGTTCGCGGATATCGCCGTCGAGCTGGGCGCCGGCGAGCGCCGGCGGTTCGCCGAGCGGATCGAGGCCCGCGCCCTGCGCGACCTGGCACCCTCCGACCCCGAGACCGGGCTGGGGACATTGCTGGACCTGGTGGCCGAGCAGTCCGGGCGACTCGAGCGGCTGCTGGCGGCGCACATCGAGCGGGAGGCGGCGGCCGAGGAGGCCCGGCAGGGCTTCGAGGACACCGACGCCGGCGAGCGGCTGCGCCGGTACCAGCTCGCCGCCAACCGAACGCTGATGCGCATCCTCGAGACCCTGCGCGAGCGCCATCGCGATGCCGACAGGCCCGCCGCCCGCTCCGGGACGAAGGCCCCTGCCCCGACCGTCCGCCGCGACGATCCGCCCGCCCCGGCCGGACCCGTCCCTCCGCCGACCCGGCAGGACGACCTCCCCGTCACCACTGTCGAGAGCCCATGGATGGATGTAGGCCCTGCCGAGCTTCCCATACCGTCGGCACCGGCTCGCCAGGAGGCTCGCCCTTCCGCAAGTCGTTCCCTTGCGACGGATTCCGAACGCGTCCCTGCCCAGCCCATCGCCCCCGAACCCCGAAATGCGACGAACGAACCCAACGCCCCCGACGGCGAGTCTTCCCGCTCGAGTCTCAGCCCGCTCGTCCTGACCCTGGCCCTGCTGATCCCCATGGTCGTCGTCACTCCGACCGCGGGCGGGGCCGGACGAAAACCCAATCACGCATCGACCAGTTCCGAGAAAATCGCGATTTTTCGAGATTCCTTTGACGCAAACCGAGGGTCGAGCGGCACTATTATCTGCGGTCCGGCGTCGAATGGGGAAAGTCCTCGTGACGAAACCCAATCCCTGGCCTTCGGGGACGAAGACGGGAATGGGCCTCGGATGCGATCGTCTCATCGCAAGGAGCCGGCGATCGGCGGGCGAGGATTGGCCGGTATGACCGAGACGCCCCGGGTCGAGAGATGTCCCACTTTCGGCCGGATTGGACATGAGGGGGATGACGGTGGGGCCTGATCCTGCAACCCGAGGGATTTCGTTCGAGGCCCTTCCGGACCCGGAGGGCCGCCGCTACAATGACGAACGTCCGAGCCTGGGAGTGGTTCCATGCTTGTCGAAATCCCCGCGGCCGGCGTGTCGATGTTGGGTGACCGCTCGAGCTGACTGACAGATCTCGACCCCGTTCGGATTGACCACCTTTCGAGTCGCACTTTTAGGAAGGTTTCATGTCGCAGCCTGTGGACGCACCGGGCCAGGAGCGGCTCAGCGAGAACGACGTCGGCGGCGATCGACCATCTGCGGGATGCCTATGCGCGGCTCCGCAAGGAGTTGGGCCGGGTGATCGTCGGCCAGCACAACGTGATCGAGCGGCTGGCGATCTGCCTGTTCGCACGCGGCCACGCCCTGCTGATGGGCGTGCCGGGGCTGGCCAAGACGCTGATGGTCAACAAGCTCGCCGAGACGATGTCGCTGAAGTTCAGCCGCATCCAGTTCACGCCCGACCTCATGCCGATGGACATCACGGGGACCGACATCCTCCAGGATACTCCGGAAGGCCGGCGGGAGTTCCAGTTCGTCCATGGGCCGGTCTTCGCCAACATCGTCCTATCCGACGAGATCAACCGCGCCCCGCCGAAGACCCAGGCGGCCCTGCTCGAGGCGATGCAGGAGCATAACGTCACGGTCATGGGCAAGGCCTTCCACCTCGAGGCGCCGTTCCTCGTGCTGGCGACGCAGAACCCCGTCGAGCAGGAAGGGACCTACCCGCTGCCCGAGGCGCAGCTCGACCGCTTCATGTTCCTGATCGAGCTGGATTACCCGACGGAGGCCGAGGAGATCCAGATCGCGCGGACCACCACGGGCGATGCGCTGCCGACGCTGGAGCACCTCATGCATCCGGAGGAGATCCTCCGCCATCAGAGCCTGGTCCGGCGAGTCCCGGTGCCCGACCACATCTACTCCTATGCCGCGCGCCTGGTCCGCAAGACCCGTCCCCACGGCTCGACCGCGCCGGCGTGGCTGAAGCCCCTGGTCTCCTGGGGCGCCGGCCCGCGTGCCGTGCAGTACCTGATCCTGGGCGCCAAGGCCCGCGCCGCCCTGCTCGGCAGCTACATGGCGCGACTCGAGGACGTCCAGGAAGCCGCCGTCCCCGTGCTGACGCACCGGATCATCACCACCTTCGCCGCCCAGGCCGAGGGCATCGACGCCAAGAAGATCGTCCGGCGCCTGATGGAGGAGACGGACGCGGAGCATTGATCGGCGGACCGAAGGCCCTCGCAACCGAGTAGGGTGGGCATCGCCCACCATTGACGGCCCTCGCCGCGCACCGGAAAGCTCGGCGAAGGCCCTCCCCGGTGGGCGATGCCCACCCTACCATTCCTCCAGCAGTCACCACCAAATGTTTGAAGACCGCCAGCCAAGAAGTTTCCTGGATATGGGCGTCCTGTCGCGACTGGCGGGCTTTCCGCTGTTCGCGCGTCGGCCGATGCTGGGCTCGGTGTCGGGCCGGCATCCCAGCCCGCACCGGGGCTCGAGCGTCGAGTTCGCCGAGTATCGCAAGTATGTGCCCGGCGACGACCTGCGACGCCTGGACTGGCGGGCCTACGGCCGCTCGGACCGGTTCTTCGTCAAGGAGTTCGAGGCCGATACAAACCTCCGCTGCTGCCTGGTGCTGGACACCAGCGGCTCGATGGATTTCGGCTCGACGGGCATCACCAAGATGGAGTACGCCCGCCGGATCGCCGGCGCGATCGGCCACCTGGCCCTCCAGCAGGGGGACGCGGTCGGCCTGACCTGCCTGGCCGACGGCATCGTCCGCAACATCCCGCCGCGGCGGAACCCCTCGCACCTGATGGCGATCTTCGACGTGCTCGAGCAGGCCAGGCCGCAGGGGCGCGACGCAGCTCGTCCCCGGTGCTGCACGAGCTCGCCGAGACGATCTCGCAGCGGGCGTTGATCATCATCATGTCCGACCTGTTCGTCGAGCCCGACGAGCTGCGCTCGTGCTTCCAGCACCTGCGGTTCCGCAAGCACGACGCGGCGATCTTCCACCTGCTCGACCCCCAGGAGGTCAAGTTCGACTTCCGCCGGCCCATGCGGTTCCTCGACATGGAGGGCGGCCCGTCGATCTTCGCCGAGCCCACCGAGATCGCCGACCGGTATCACAGGGCGATCTCGCGGATATCTCGAGGGATTGCAGCAGGTCGTCAACGAGTCGGGCGTCGACTACCACCGGGCGTCGATCGACGAGTCGTACGAGCAATTATTGATCCGTTTCCTCGTGGGGCGAACCCGCTCCAAGGGAAGGGGGTGAGAGATGAGCTTCCTCCAGCCGATGCTGCTGGCGGCCTTGCCGCTGATCGCCCTGCCGATCATCATCCACCTGATCAACCAGCGGCGGTACCAGACCGTGCGCTGGGCGGCGATGATGTTCCTGCTGGCGGCCAACCGGATGTCGCGCGGCTATGCCCGGATCCGCCAGTGGCTGATCATGGCGATGCGGATGGCGGCGATCGCCGGGTTGATCTTCGCGATCAGCCGGCCGCTGGCCGGCGGCTGGCTGGGCCTGGCGGGCGGCGGACGCGCCGACACGACGATCGTGCTGATCGATCGCTCGCCCAGCATGCAGCAGACCGGTGCCGGGGGCGGCGGGTCGAAGCTCGAGACCGGGCTCAATCAGCTCGCGCGGACGCTGACCACGCTCGGCTCGGCGCGGTGGGTGGTGATCGACAGCACCACGAACCGCCCGCGCGAGCTGGATGAGATCGCCGAGCTCCCCCGGGTGCCCAGCGTGGGGCCCTCGAGCGCACCGGCCGACATCCCGGGCATGCTGCAAACGGCCCGCGACTACATCAAGGCCAACAAGGTCGGCCACACCGAGGTCTGGATCTGCTCGGACGACCGGACCAACGACTGGGCGGCGGACAGCGGCCGGTGGCAGGGGCTGCGCGACGAGTTCCAGAAGTTCCCCCAGGGCGTCCGGTTCCACCTGCTGGCCTACCCGCAGGCCGCCGCGCGCAACCTGGCGGTGCGGGTCACCGGCGTGCGTCGGCAGAAGGCCGGCGACGCGGGCGAGCTGCTGGTCTCGCTCAAGCTGACGCGGCTCGACGGCGGCGAGGGGCGTGAGTCCGTGCCCGTCCAGTTCGAGATCGACGGGGCGCGCTCGGAGGTCGCCGTCGAGCTCGCCGGGCCCGAGGCCGAGCTGAAGGACCACCGCATCCCGCTCGAGCGGGGCAAGGAGCGGGGCTGGGGCCGGGTCTCGATCCCGGCCGACTCCAACCCGGCCGACAACGACTTCTGGTTCACCTTCGAGCCCCCCGTGGCGCGGAAGACGATCATCGTGGCCGACGACCCGTCCGCGGTCCGTCCGCTCGAGCTGGCCGCGTCGATCGCCCCCGACCCGGCCGTCGCCTGCACGGCCGAGGTGCTCGCGCCGTCGCAGCTCGCCGGCGTCGACTGGGACACCGTCGCCCTGCTGCTCTGGCAGGCGCCGCTGCCCGGCAAGGACGAGGCCGGCCTGGTCCGCACGTTCGTCCAGCGGGGCGGCGCCGCGATCTTCTTCCCGCCGCGGGCGCCCGACGCCAACACGCTCTACGACGTCAAGTGGACCGCCTGGACCGAGCCGAAGGGCGACGCGCCGGTCGAGAGCTGGCGACGCGACGAGGACCTGCTCGCCCAGACCCAGAGCGGGGCCGCGCTGCCGGTGGGCCAGCTCCAGGTCCGCCGGGCCTGCGGCCTGACCGGCGGCGAGCTGACGGCGCTGGCCACTCTCAAGGGTGGCGCGCCGCTGCTGGCCCGGGCCGAGAAGGCCGAGGGCGGCTCGGTGTATTTCTGCGCCACGACGCCGGCCGGCGGCGACTCGTCGCTGGCGACCGGGGGCGTGGTGCTCTACGTGATGGTCCAGCGGGCGATGGCCGCCGGCGCCGGCTCGCTGGGGACGACCCGGCAGCTCGCGGCCGGCGACCCGACCCGCGACGATCCCGCCCGCTGGGAGCGGATCGCCGGGGGCGGCGAGGCCATGTCGACCGAATACGCCGCCCACCGCGGCGTCTATGGCTCCGGCACCCGCCTGGTGGCCGTCAACCGCCCCGCCGCCGAGGAATCGGCCTCGGTCCTGGCCGATCGCCGCATCGACGAGCTGTTCCGCGGGCTCGATTACTCGCGGGTCGATGACCGGGCGGGCAGCCTCGGCTCGCTGATCCAGGAGATCTGGCGGATGTTCCTCGTCGCCATGATCGTGGCCCTCGTGGCCGAGGCCGGCCTCTGCCTGCCCCGGACCGCCCGCGCCGCCGCGACCGCGGGCTCGTCGCTCGCCGGTACCTCGCCATTCGCCGCCGCATCCCCCGCCGGAGCCCAAGCGTCATGAGCGTCACTCGATCGCTCACGTTCCTCTGGACGCCCTGGACGCTCGGCCTGTCGGCCGTGGCCATCCTGGCGACGGCCGTCTACGCCTTCATCGCCTGGCGTCGCGTCGGCTTCCGCCTGTCGATGGGGCTGCTCGAGCTGCTGCGGCTGGCCATCGTGGCGGTCGTCGCGGTGCTGCTCAACCAGCCCGAGTGGATCGAGGAATTCCGCCCCGAGGAGAAGCCGACGATCGCCGTGCTGATCGACGCCTCGCCCAGCATGGAGACCCGCGACGTCGTCGCCCCCGACCAGAAATCCTCGTCGGCGACGACGCGCAACCAGGCCGTCGCCGCCATGGCGGACCCCGTCGCCTGGGACAAGCTCCGCCAGCGGATGACCATCCTGATCCAGCCGTTCTCGTCGGCCGCCCCGCCGGCCGCCGGCGGCGTTAATTCAGCTGCGGCGGCCCCGGCCGCGAAGCCCGCCGGCACCAATGCCCCGAATCCCGCCGCCGGGCACGGCACCGACCTGTACGAGCCCCTGGCCCGGGCCCCCGAGCGGATCGCCAACCTCCGCGGGATCGTGC
Organism: uncultured Planctomycetota bacterium; assembly: GCA_963771445.1. Taxonomy (GTDB): domain Bacteria; phylum Planctomycetota; class Planctomycetia; order Isosphaerales; family Isosphaeraceae; genus JAKAUH01. The sequence goes on from CAVYTQ010000015.1 coordinate 385,103, forward strand.
TGGCCAGCGACGGCGACTGGAACGAGGGCCCGCCGCCCGTCCAGGCCGCCGCCCGCCTGCGGATCAAGGGCGTCCCGGTGATCGCCATCCCGGTCGGCAGCCGCACCCGGCTGCCCGACGTCGACCTGCTCAGCCTCGACGTGCCGACCTTCGGCATCGCCGGCAAGTCGGTGCGGGTGCCGTTCACCATCGACAGCTCGCTGCCCCGCGACTACATCACGACCGTCACCCTCAAGGCGTCCGACGGCGACCAGGTCACCAAGGAGGTCCGGATCGCCGCCATGGGCCGGACCAGCGACTGGCTGCTCTGGAAGCCCAAGGCCCTGGGCGACTACACCGTCACGCTCACGATCCCCCGGCAGCCCGACGAGATCTCCGCCGAGAACAACAAGCTGACCGCCCCGATCGCCATCCGCGAGGAGAAGCTGCGGGTCCTGCTGGTCGAGTCGTACCCGCGGTGGGAGTACCGCTACCTGCGCAACGCCCTGTCGCGCGACCCGGGCGTCGAGCTCTCCTGCCTGCTGTTCCACCCCGGGCTGAGCAAGCCGGGCGGCGGCAACAAGGACTACATCAAGCAGTTCCCGGCCGGGCTCGACGAGCTGCAGAAGTTCGACGTCGTCTTCCTGGGCGACGTCGGGATCGACGACAACCAGCTCACGCCCGAGCAGTGCCGGCTGATCAAGGGGATCGTCGAGCACCAGGCCAGCGGCCTGGTGTTCATGCCCGGCATCCAGGGCCGCGAGCTCTCGCTGATGGAGACCGAGCTCGGCGACCTCTGCCCGGTGGTGATGGACCTGGCGCAGCCGGGCGGATGGGGCTCGCGCACGCCGAATCACTTCGAGCTGACCGAGACCGGCCGCCGCAGCCTGCTCACCAAGCTGGCCGACACCGAGGACGAGAACGGCGAGGTCTGGGAGGGCCTGCCGGGCTTCCAGTGGTACGCGCCCGTCCTGCGGGCCAAGGCCGGCAGCGAGATCCTGGCCGTGCACAAGGACCAGGCCAACGACTACGGCCGGCTGCCGCTCCTGGTCACCCGGACCTTCGGCGCCGGCAAGGTGCTGTTCATGGGCACCGACGGCGCCTGGCGATGGCGCAAGGGGGTCGAGGACAAGTATCATTACCGGTTCTGGGGCCAGGTGGTCCGCTGGATGGCCTATCAGCGCAACATGGCCAAGGGCGAGACCATGCGGCTGTATTACGTGCCCGACCAGCCGCGGCTCAACCAGACGATGGCCCTGCACGCCAACGTGATGGACAAGGGCGGCGAGCCGCTGCACAGGGGCGAGGTCACGGCGCGGATCACGGCGCCGTCGGGCACGGTCCGAGCTGGTCCGGCTTCACGACCTCCGGCGACGAATGGGGCGAGTTCACCGGCCGCTACACGGCCGAGGAATCGGGCAGCCACAAGGCGACCCTGTTCTGCAAGGAGACGGGCGCCAGCCTGGATACGACCTTCTACGTGCAGGGTGCCGTCGACCGAGCGGCCCGGCAAGCCGGCGCGGCCCGAGGTGCTCGAGGAGCTCGCCCGCGTCACCGGCGGCAAGGTCATCGATGCTTCCAGGCTCGACGAGGTGGTCCGCTCGCTGTCCGAGCTGCCCGACCCCGCCCCGTCGGTCCGCCGCATCCCGCTCTGGTCGCACCCGGTGGTCGGCGCCTCGCTGATCACGCTCCTGGGCGTTTTCTGGGTAGGCCGGAAGGTCATCGGTCTTGTATAGTGGTACGGATCGGACAGGCGTCGTCGGGCGCCCGTCCAGCCACTTGTGTTCCCCGCGCTCAGATGAGGCGGTTCCGGATCGAGTCGTGAGTCGTCGGAGTTCCTCTAACGCGACAGTGAGGTGAGTATGAGCCTCGCGTATCCGCACGAGCGATTGCAGTTGCCCGAGGGCCTCCGGCGGCAGTTGCACGATTTCCGCCGCCGGGTCTGGGTGATCAAGATGGTGGAGGCGACCTGCACCGCGGCCTTCGCGGTGGTGGCCGCCTACCTGCTGATGTTCCTGCTGGACCGTGCCTTCGACACGCCGCCCTGGCTCCGCGCGACGCTGTTCGTCGGCGGCGTTCGTCGGCTGCCTGCGGATTCCGGCGGCCGTCTACCGGTGGATCTGGCGGAACCGCCACCTCGAGCAGCTCGCGATGCTGCTCGCGCGGAAGCATCCGGCGGTCGGCGACCAGCTCCTGGGCATCATCGAGCTGGTCCGCAACGACTTCGAGCAGGCCCGGTCGCGGGCGCTCTGCGAGGCGGCCGTTCGCGAGGTGGCGAAGGACGCGCAGGGCCGCGACTTCAGCGACGCCGTGCCCGCGCCCCGGCACATCAGCCTGGGCGGCCGCCGCGGCGGTGCCGATCGTGGCGGCGGTCGCCCTGGGCTGGCCTGTTCCCGGCGGCGGCCCGCAGCGCCTGGGCGCGGCTGCTCTCTCCCTGGGGCGGCGCCCCGCGCTACACCTTCGCCGCGCTCGAGGAGCTGCCCGACCACCTGGTCGTCGCCCACGGCGAGCCGTTCACCGTCACGGCCAGGCTGGCCGGCGACAGCGTCTGGCATCCCAGGCAGGGCCGAGGCCCAGCTCGACGGCCAGGCCGTCGGTGGCGGCCCCGCTCCAGGACGGCCGGTACGAGTTCAGCCTGCCCTCGCAGATCGAGCCGGGCTGGCTGACGATCGACGTCGGCGACGCCTCGCATCGGATCCGCGATCGAGCCGACCCTCCGTCCCGAGCTGACCTCGCTGGTCGCCTCGGTCGACCTGCCCGACTACCTCGGCCGGCCCGGCGCGCTGCGCAAGGACGTCCGCGGCGGGGCGATCTCGCTGGTGCAGGGCAGCCGCGCCGCGTTCGCCGCGACCGCCAGCCGCGAGCTGAAGTCGGCGAAGGTCGACGGCCAGCCGAGCGAGCCCGCCGGCGCCACGATCGAGAGCCCGCCGGTCACCGGTCCAGGGCACGCGCAAGATCGAGTTCCGCTGGAAGGACACCTTCGGCCTGGAGGGCAAGGAGCCGTTCACCCTGTCCGATCAACGGCCGCGACGACGAGGCCCCCAGCCTCGCCTGCGAGGACCTGCCCCGCCAGAAGGTCGTGCTCGACTCCGAGCAGTTGACCTTCAAGATCCACGCCCAGGACGATTTCGGCGTCAGGCGCGTGGGCATGGAGTGGCAGGGCATCGACAACCCGGTCATCTCCCGCCGGCCAAGGGCGAGCGGATCCTCGGCGCCGGCGGCCAGAGAAAGGAGTCGCTCGAGCTGGGCGGCACCTTCTCGGCCAAGTCGCTGGGGATCGAGCCGCAGCCGGTGCAGGTCCGGATGTTCGTCGAGGACTACTTCCCCGGCCGGCCGCGGGTGTACTCGCCGCCCTACACGTTCTACGTGCTCACCCCCGAGCAGCACGCCATCTGGATCACCGAGCAGCTCAGCCGGTGGCATCGCCAGGCGATCGAGGTCAAGGATCGCGAGATGCAGCTGCACGAGACCAACAAGGAGCTGCGAGCCCTGGCGGCTCGACCGAGCTCGACAAGCCCGAGAACCGCCGCAAGATCGAGAACCAGGCCTCGGCCGAGCGGCAGAACGGCCGTCGGCTCACGGCCCTGGTCGAGCTCGGGCGAGATGCTCGTCCGCGAGGCGATGCGCAACCCCGAGTTCGGCGTCGGCCACCTGGAGAAGTGGGCCGAGATGCTCCAGATCCTCAAGGACATCTCGGGCAACCGCATGCCGACGGTCGCCGACCTGCTCAAGGAGGCCGCCCAGGCGCCCAGCCGTGGCGCAGCAGTCCGGCGCAGAAGCCGGCCACTCCGACCAAGATGGCCGGCCAGGTCCGCGCCTCGCGGCATGCCGGCAAGCCGACCGAGGCGAAGCCGGGCGAGAAGAAGGACGCAGCCGCCAGCAGGTCATCCCGCGGGTCGTCGACATGGAGTCCTCGCAGAACTCGCCGCCCGACAAGCCGCTCGACGGCAAGGCCGCCCCGAGCAAGCCGGGCGGGCCCAGGCGCCGCTGCGGCTGCCGGTGACGACCGTCATGGGCAAGCCCAAGGACTCGCCGCCCCCGCCCGACAGCCCGGCCGAGCAGAAGATGGACGAGGCCGTGCGGAAGCAGCGCGACCTGCTCGCCGAGTTCGAGAAGATCGCCGACGAGCTCAACCGCGTCCTGGCCAACCTCGAGGGCAGCACGCTGGTCAAGCGGCTCAAGGCCGCCTCGCGGATGCAGTACAAGATCGGCGGACGGGTCAACGACCAGCTCGGCGACACCTTCGGCGTCGGCGGCCAGCAGGTCGGCGTCGGCGTCGTGGAAGGTCCTGGGCGAGATGGCCGAGCAGGAGGGCAAGGGCAGCCACGACGTCTCGCTGATCATGGACGACATGCAGTCGTACTTCGAGCGCCGGCAGTTCCTCCGGTTCAAGACGGTGCTCGACGAGATGCGGAAGCAGGACGTCATCGGCAGCCTGCGTCAGCTCGGCGACGACATCAAGAAGGAGAACGGCGTCTCGATCGCCCAGTGCGAGTTCTGGTCGGACTCGCTCGACCGCTGGGCCGAAGACCTGGTCGACCCGGCCTGCAACGGCCAGTGCCAGGCCAAGTCGGCGGACAGCCTGCCGCCGGCCATCGTGCTGGAAGTGCTCCAGATCCTCGAGGCGGAGGTCAACCTCCGCGAGGAGACCCGCGTCGCCGAGCAGGCCAAGTCGGCGGTCAAGGCCGAGGAGCACAAGAAGCAGGCGCTCAAGCTCTCCGGCACCCAGAAGACCATCCAGGACCGCACCGAGAAGGTCACGCAGCAGATCCGCGAGCTGCCCGACGGCGAGGAGCAGTTCCCCAAGGAGATCGCGCTGTTGACCCGGGTCGCCGAGGTCATGGGCGAGGCGGCCGAGATCCTCGACCGGCCCGAGACCGGCAGCCCGGCCATCGGCGCCGAGACCGAGGCCATCGAGCTGCTGCTGCATGTCCAAGCGGATCAACCCCAAGGGCGGCGGCGGCGGGGGCTCGACGCCCCGGCGGCGGCGGCACCGGCAGCACGCTCGACTCGGCGCTGGCCCTGATCGGCGGCGGCGTCAACGAGAAGGAGGTCCGCGAGGACCGCGGCATCTCGCAGGCCTCCGGCGAGTCGGGCCCCTCGCTCCCCGAGGAGTTCCGCGCCGGCCTCGACGAGTACTTCAACCGCCTCGAGAAGGGGACGCCCGGCCGATAAGCCCGGCGTCCTCGGGGTGGGCGGACCCGCCCGGCCAGGCCATTCGATGGCCCGGCCGGACGGGGGCTCGCCTCGCCCTCGCCACCCGCTCGATCCTCTCCCAAGCACCCTGGCGGAGCACCCGGACATGTCACGCAGCACCGGCCGCCTGATCGCCGCACTCGCCTGGCTGGCGATCGCACCGTCTGGCGCGTCGGCCCGTGCCCAGGTTCCGCCCGAGGAGCCCGACGAGGCCCTCCGCATCGGCGACCTACCCGAATTGCCCCGTCGAGCTGAGATGAGCCGGCAGGCGTCCCGGGCATCCAGCTCGACCAGTGGGTCTTCAATGGTCAGGGGATCGACAAGACCCGCAAGGATTTCGAAAAGGCCCTGAAGGAAGACATCGACCGGTTCGACGGCAAGTATCGGCTCACGCCCGCCCAGAGGAAGAAGCTCGAGCTGGCCGGCGGCCTCGACATCAAGCGATTCTTCGATCGCTACGCCGAGCTGCAGGCCGAATACCAACGCGCCAAGGGCGACTGGAACAAGGTCGGCAACCGCGTCTTCGAGCTGCAGCGCATCCAGAACCAGCCCCACACCGAGCTGTTCGGCGACGAGTCGATGCTCGCCAAGACGCTCAAGAAGAACCTGACGCCCGAGCAGATCGCCAGCCACGACCGGAACGTCTATCGCCTTCGCGTCGAGTGGGTGGCCGGCATTCCTCGACAGGCGGCTGAAGCTCGGCGCCGATCAGCACCGCCGGCTCGTGAGCCTGGTCGCGGCGGAGACCCCGCCGCTGAGGCGATACGGCAGCTTCGACTACGATGCCATCATGTTCCAGATGTCGCGGCTGCCGCGGGCGCGGCTCCGCGCCGTGCTCGACGAGGCTCCAGTGCGACGAGCTGGCCCTGCGGTTCGAGCAGGCCCGGCGGATGGAGGGGCATCCTCGTCTCCGAGGGCTACGTCCAGATGTCCGGCGCGACCCCGGGCACGACCGCCCACAGTCCCCGTCCGCATCTCGAGGAGGCCCGACGATGACGAAGCGGATCCGGCCGCCTCACTGACACTGGGCGTCGCCGTCGCCACGGTCTCCTCGGCCCTGTCGCTCGGCTCGTACTCCGCACCCGCGGCGGACGAGGCCCAGGACCCGCCGCCGCAGGCGACGATCGAGGTGAAGCAGGTCATCACCGTGAAGACGGTGACGACGGAGAAGACGGCCGTCGGCCCGTCGCCGGAGCCCGACGGCAAGGCCGAGGAGAAGCCGGTGCGCGTCTCTCGCGCCGCGCCGGCGCCGCGGGTCAAGGCCGTCGAAGAAGGAGGCGCCCGCTCCCGCCGTGGTGGCCGGCGCGATCATGGTGGCCCCCGGCATGGCGATGAACAACGACGCCCAGGTCCAGCCAGTACATGCAGCAGTTCCGCCCGATCCTCCGGTCGGAGTACCACATCGTCCGGGCCGTCTGCCGCCCGACGCCCGAGCAGAGAACAGAGATCGCCCGGGCCGGCGAGCAGGCGCATGCGCGACGCGAGCCAGAAGTATGTCCGACATGATGCAGCGGCCCATGACCGCGGACCAGCGGGCCGCCAACGGAGCCGCGCAAGCAGTCATCCGCGAGGGCCTCGTCGGGCCGTCAAGGCCAAGCTCTCCGCCGAGGCGGCCGCCCGGCTCGAGGCCGAGTGGCACCGCCGCGAGGCCAGCCGCAAGCAGCTCTCCATCCGCAACCTCGTCGCCCGGCTCGACCACGATCTCATCCTCAGCCCCCGACCAGCGCGACAAGATCGCCGACTCGCTCACCAAGCACTGGGACGACTCGTGGGGCCAGTCGATCGAGATGTTCATGTACGATTACCAGTACCTCCCGCCGATCGCCGACAACCTGGTGGCGCCGTTCCTCAACGAGGCCCAGAAGAAGATCTGGCGGGGTACCCAGAAGGTCCAGATGTTCTTCGGCGGCTTCGGCTCATGGGCGGCGTGATGGTCGACGACCCCCTCGAGGACGAGGAGCTGAAGGCGGCCCGGGTCGAGGCGGCCAAGAACGAGCCGGCCGCCGGCCCCCAGAACGGCCTGCTCCGCATCCTGCAGGGCTCCCATGGCGGTCCAGAAGGCGGCCGCGCCGAGAGCGGCCGAGAAGGTCCAGATCAAGGTCATCCGCAAGAACTTCCAGGCTGTCGAGAAGGCCCAGGCCAAGCCCGCCGGCAAGACGACCGTCGCGACCACGCCCGAGAAGGCCCAGGCCAAGCCCGCCGGCAAGACCACCGTCGAGAAGAACGCTGACCGCCCGCGACCAGGGCCGTGCCCAGGTGAAACCCAGGACCATCAGGCCATCCCGAACCGTCCACCCGACGTCCGAGGTCCCCGTCATGACCGCATCGCCTCGCCCCCGATTCCGATGGCTGCCCGCCGCCGCGGTCCTGGCGATCCTTGGGCTCGCTCCCCAGGCCCTCGCGCAGCAGATCGACGACACGGACGACGAGGAAGCCCCCGTCCAGCCGGCCGGCATGATGCGGGTCAACGCGTTCGTGATGAACGACGCCCAGTTCGACCAGTGGGTCTTCGGCAACATGGGCGTCGCCAACACCGGCACGGCCCGCAACAGGCTCGACTCGCTGCTCACGCTCGAGCGTCGAGGACCTCGAGCGGATCTGCGGCCTCGACCGCGCTCCAGAAGAAGAAGCTCCTCCTCGCCGGCCGCGGCGACATCAAGCGGTTCTTCGACCGGATCGACGACCTGCGCAAGAAGTTCGTCACGAACAAGAACGACCAGATGCAGTGGCAGCAGCTCTGGCAGGAGGTCCAGCCCCTGCGGAACTCGTTCAACTCGGGCTTCTTCGACGGGGAATCGATCTACGCCAAGGCGATCAAGGCGACCCTGACCCCGGATCAGACCGCCCAGCACGACCGGGTGCTCCACGACCGGCACCCACTATCGCTACTGGGCCAAGGTCGACCTGGCGATGGAGCTGCTTGAACAACGAGGTCGGGCTTCACCGACGACCAGCGCCTGCAGCTCTCAAGCTCCTGAAGGAGGAGACGAAGCCGCCCCGCAAGCTGGGCGAGAACGACTATTACGTCGTGCTCTACCAGCTCAGCCGGATCCCCGAGGAGAAGATCAAGCCGGTCTTCGACGACATCCAGTGGCGGTTCCTCAAGCGACAGCTCGACCAGGGCCGGGGGATGGGCATGTTCCTCAAGCAGAACGGGTTCATCCCCGACGAGGCCGGACCGAGGCGAAGAAACCGGCCGCAGGCCCTGAAGGTCGAGCGTAAGGGCAGGACAGAGAAGCGGAAATGACAGGGCCGCGGGCCCGGGAAGAGACCATCGCCATGTCGAAAGCGCGCCTGAACAGACCGACTCGTCCCGTGGGCCCGTCCGCTGGCCGCCTGCGCGGCGGCCGCGCTCGTCGTCCTGGCCGGCATCCGCGTCGGCCCAGGCCCCGGCCGGCCGGGCCGGCGAGGTCGTCCCGCGCGACGTCCGCGAGATGTACGACCGCGGCCTGCAATACCTGGTCAAGACCCAGACCGAGCCGGGCGACTGGCAGGGCGGACAGCAGGGGCCGGGCGATCACCGGCATGTGCCTGATGGTCTTGCTCGCCTCGGGCGAGGACCCGAACTTCGGCCCGTACAGCAACAACGTCCGCAAGGCGCTGCGGAGCATCATCAACTCGCAGGACGCCCAGACCGGCATCATGGGCAACGCCATGTACCACCACGGCTTCGCCATGCTCGGCCTGGCCGAGGCGTATGGCGCCGTCGACGAGCGCAACCTCTGGCCCGACGGCAAGGGGCCGCGCTCGATCGGCCAGGCGCTCGAGCTGGCCGTCCGCGCCGCGATCACCTCGCAGAAGAAGAACCCCAACGGGCGCCTGGCGATACTCGCCCGACGCCACCGACGCCGACACCTCGGTCAGCGGCGCGGTCTTCGTCGGCCTGCTCGCCGCGCGCAACGCCGGCATCGAGGTCCCCGACGAGGCGATCAACAAGGCGATCGCCTACTACAACTCGATGACCTCGGCCGGCGGCGAGGTGGCGTACTCCGGCGGCCTGGGCGGGTTCGGCGAGTCGCTGGCCCGCAGCTCGATCGCCTCGCTGGTCTACGCGGTCGCCCGCCGCAAGGACCTCACGCAGTACCGGGCGACGCTCGACTACCTCAAGCAGCGGCTCGAGCAGACCGCCATGGGCTATCCCGAATACGCCCGCTACTACGAGGCCCAGGCCCTCTTCCAGGGCGACATCGTCGCCTGGGAGAAGTGGAACAAGCTGCTGATCCGCCAGCTCAAGCAGGCGCAGCAGGCCGACGGCAGCATCCCGGGCCAGTTCGGCAACGACGTCGGCACCGCGATGTCGCTGCTGGCCCTGGCGCTCAATTTCCGCTTCCTGCCGATCTACGAACGCTAATCCGACCGACCCTCCGTCAATCTCAGCCAGTCGATCCTTCGCACGATGGGGACCAGCCGATGCCCAGCCGACCGTTGCCTCCGACCGCCGAGCCCCGGCCCGTTCGCTCGGGTCGGGCCTATCCCCTCGTGGCGCTATTGGTCCTGGCCGCCGCCGCCCGGGCCGACGACGGGCCGTCGTCGCCCGACCCCGCCGCGAGCCATCAGCCGGTCCTCCACCTGGCCGACGGCGGCTTCACCGCGGGCGAGCTCCGCGACTCGAGCACCGGCCCGGCGTCCTCCGCTGGCAGTCCCCGCGCGTTCGTCGCCCCGTTCGAGTTCGCCGCCAAGGACGTCAACGCCGTCCAGTGGCCGCCGCCGGCCAACGCTCGCACAAGCCGACCGGCGACTTCTGCTTCGAGCTGGCCGCCGGCGACGTCCTCTTCGGCTCGCTGCTCGGCCTCGACGACAAGAAGGCCGAGCTGGACATGCCCCGGCTGGGCCGGCTGCACGTGCGGCGCGACAGCCTGCACCGGATCTATCGCTGGCGCGACGGCGCCGACCTGATCTACCTGGGCCCGAACGGCCTGACCGGCTGGACCGAGCCCGCCGGGCAGAAGAACTGGCGCGAGGAGTCCGGCCAGCCGACGACCGACAAGGAGGGGGCCGCGATCCGCGGCGACTTCAACCTGCCCGCGAAGGCCGTCGTCGAGTTCGAGATCTCCTGGAAGACCAAGCCCGACTTCGTCTTCGCCCTGGGCGTCGACGACAAGGACGCCACGGTCAAGCGCGCCTTCCGCTTCGAGGCCTGGGGCGGCGACCTGGTCGTCCAGCGCGAGCTCGAGCAGGAGGCCGACCTGGCCGTCGTGCAGGAGGTCACCGCCGGCCCCGGCCGCACCCATCTCCAGGCGTATCTCGACCAGGAGGCCGGCCGGATCCTCGTGTTCTCGCCGGGCGGCAAGCAACTGGCCGACCTGAAGGTCGCCGGCACCAAGCCCGTCGCCCTGTCGGGGATCTACCTGGCCAACATCCGCGGCGACGTCCGGCTCGAATGGCTGCGGATCGGCCGCTGGAACGGCGAGGTCCCGCGCGAGGCGCGCACCGACCAGGCCCGCGTCCACCGCGTCGACGGCTCGATCGCCTACGGCCAGGTCACCGGCTACCAGCCCGACAAGAAGGAGTTCGTCGTCAAGATCCGGCTCGACCGAGTCACGCGTCGGCGTCGACAAGGTCAGCAGCGTATTCCTCTCGCTGCCGAAGGAGGAGCCCGCGCGGATGATCCGCGCCGTCTACCAGGACGGCTCGCGGGTCAGCGGCGACGATCACCGGCGTCGCCAAAGGCTCCATCGGCATGACGGTCCCCGGGATCGACGAGCCGCTCCAACTGCCGGCCGACGGCCTGCGCTCGCTCGTGGCGCTGGGCCGCGAGTCGTCCGCGGTACGGCCCGCCAGCCTGCCCCGCCTGGAGGCCGAGGGCACCCGCCTCATCGGTAAGCTCGAGGACGGCCGCGAGCAGCCCGGCGCGAGCTGCCTGGTCTGGCACCCGGCCGGCAGCGCCACGGCCAGTCCGCTGAAGCCGGGCGTCGCCGGCAAGATCTCCTACAAGGAGGTGATGCCCGCATCGGCCCGGGCGGCGGCCCGTCGCGAGGCGCCCGCCGGCGCGGCCGGCATGGCCCTCAAGTTCGCCCAGGCCCTCGCCGAGTCCCCCTCGAACGCACCCACCACGCCCGGCGAGGAGTCGCCGCGCGTCTGTATCCTGCGCAGCGGCGACGTCATCCCCTCGGTGATCGCCGGCATCGACGAGAACGGCGTCCACTTCCACTCGTCGATCTCCACCAGCACCTTCGTCCCCAACGACAAGGTCAAGGCCGTCGAGCTGGCGCCCGAGGGCGCGATCACCGTCAAGATCACCAAGACCAAGCGCGAGCGGCTGCTCACCCTGCCCCGGATGCAGAAGGCCAGCCCGCCCACCCACCTGATCCGCTCGCGCAACGGCGACTACCTCCGCGCCCGGGTCCTGATGATGGACGACAGGCGCTGCGGGTCGAGAGCCGCCTCGAGGAGCAGCGACCTGCCGCGCGACCGGATCGCCCGGATCATCTGGCTGCATCCCGAAGAGCTCGACCCCAAGAAGAAGGCCGGCACCGGCGAGCAGAGGACCCGCGTCCAGGCCGTCCGCAACGACGGCATCCGCGTGACCTTCTACCCCGACCAGATTCGCCGACGACACGCTCTCGGGCAAGAGCGACGTCCTCGGCGCCACCCAGGTCAGCATCGGCGAGATCGACCAGCTCCTGATCGGCGGCGGGATCGAGGAGGCCGCCGAGCACCTCACCTACGGCGGCTGGAAGCTGCAGAACGCCCCCGAGCCGATCGAGCCGGTCAACGACTCCCCCGGCGGCGGCGGAGGCGGCGGCTCGTCGGGAACCGAGTCGCCGCTCGTCGGCAAGCCGGCCCCCGACTTCGACCTCGAGCTCGTCGCCGGCAAGCGGTTCCACCTGGCCGGCAACAAGGGCAAGGTCGTCGTCCTCGACTTCTGGGCCACCTGGTGCGGCCCGTGCATCCAGGCGATGCCGCAGGTCGAGAAGGTCGCCGGCGAGTTCGACGAGAAGGACGTGCTGCTCGTCGCCGTCAACCTCCAGGAATCGCCCAAGCAGATCCAGGCGATGCTCGAGCGGAACAAGCTCGAGATCCCCCGCGTCGCCCTCGACAAGGACGGCTCGATCGCCGAGAAATACCAGGCCAACGCGATCCCCCAGACCGTCATCATCGACCGCGACGGCAACATCGCCCGCCTCTTCGTCGGCGGCGGACCGCACCTGGGCGACCAGCTCCGCGACGCCATCAAGGCCACCCTCGCCGGCGAGAAGCCCGGCGACAAGGCGAAGGACAAACCCGCCGAGAAGGTCGACCGATGAAGTAGGCTCTCCGGGCCGGCTCGCGCGAGGGCGGGCCGGCGACCGCGAGAGTCCCCGAGATCCCATCGACCCCAGTCGCCCGAGGAGCCCGACCTCATGAAGCCGCCAACCTCCTGGACGGGGATCGCATCCATCGCGCTGGCCTTCGCCCTCGCGCCGTTCGCCGGTCGCGCGTCGGCGCAGGACCAGCAGGTCCAGCCGAAGTGCTCCGTCACCGACTTCCCGGACAGTGTCTGGTGCGTCGCCTTCGCGCCGATGGCAAGTCGATCGCCACGGCCTCGGGCAACCGCGATGCGCAGGCGGGCGAGGTCCGAAGCTACGAGCTCCGCGATGCCGACGCGGTCAAGAGGTTCGCCGTGGGCACGCCGCGGGGCGTCCGCTGGCTGGCGTTCTCCCCCGACGGCAAGACCCTCGCCACGGCCGAGTACGACGGAAAGGTCTACCTCCGCGACGCCGCCACCGGCAAGGCCTCCGCCGACTTCGAGGCGCACCGCGACGGCGTGCAATGCCTCAAGTTCACCCGGGACGGCAAGACCCTGGCCACCTGCGGCAAGGACAACACCGCCAGGGCCTGGGACGTCGCCACGAGGAAGCTCAAGGTGACGATGAAGGGACACGCCAACCACGTCTACACGCTCGACCTCTCGCGCGACGACCGGACCCTTCTAACAGGCGGCAACGACTCCAAGTCCATCCTCTGGAGCCTGGCGACCGGCGACGAGGAAGGGACGATGCCGGGCACCGACAATCCCGTCGAGGTCGTCCGCTACTCGCCCGACGGAAGGCAGTTCGCGATCGCCGGCTGGGACGGGTATGTGAACGTCTGGGAGATCGCCACCGACACGCGCGTCCAGAAGCTCGGCAGCCCCGGCGGGGGCATCCTCGCCATGTCCTTCTCGCCCGACGGCAAGCAGCTCGCGATCGGCACCGAGACCGGCATGATCCGCGTCTGGGACACCGCGAGCTGGCAGGAGAGCCGCACGATCACCGGCCACGGCGGCAACGTCCGTGCGATCGCCTACTCCCCCGACGGCAAGTTGATGGCCACGGCGAGCTTCGACAAGTCGGTCAAGATCTGGGAGGCACCGTAGTGGCGGACCCGCTCGCCGGCCTCGCGGTAGGCGAGGCCCCAACCCTGCCGGGCTCGGGCCTATTTTCCGACCCGCGGCGGTCGGCCGGCGATGTCGCGTCGATACCAGGCGCCGGGGTACTTGATCATGCCGGCGGCCTCGTAGGCGCGGGCCGGGCGTCTTCCAGCGTGTCGCCGAGGGCCGTGACGTTGAGCACGCGGCCGCCGTCGGTGACGACGCGGGCGTCGCGGCCGGGGCCGGGCTCGACGCGAAGGGTGGTCCCGGCGTGGAAGACCTTCACGTCGGCCATCCGCTCGGCCGCCTCGAGGTTCTGGATCGGGCGATCGCGCTCGTAGTGCCCGGGATAGCCCTCGGCGGCCATGACGACGGTGACGGCCGGGCGGCGGTCCCACTCGATCGCCACGCGGTCGAGCCGCTCGTCGACGGCGGCCTCGAGCAGGTCGAGGATGTCCGAGCTTCAGCCGCATCAGGATGGCCTGGGTCTCGGGATCGCCGAAGCGGACGTTGAACTCCAGAACCTTGGGCCCCTGGTTGGTGAGCATCAGCCCGGCGTAGAGCACGCCGCGGAACGGCCGCCGGGCCCGCTTGAGCGCGTGGACGGCCGGGACGAGGATCTCGCGCTCGACCTGCTCCATCAGCTCGGGGGTCATGACGGGGTTGGGAGAGAACGCGCCCATGCCGCCGGTATTGGGCCCCTCGTCGTGGTCGAAGGCCCGCTTGTGGTCCTGGCACGGACTCAGGGGGATGATCGTGCGGCCGTCGGTCACGCCAGGACGCTGGTCTCCTGGCCGTCGAGCCGCTCCTCGATGATCAGGCGATCGCCGGCCTGGCCGAAGATCCGCCGGACCATGATCTGGTCGATGGCCTCGAGCGCCTGGCGGAGGTTGTCGCAGACGAACACCCCCTTGCCGGCGGCGAGGCCGTCGGCCTTGAGGACCAGCCCGACGGGACGGCCCAGGACGAAGTCGCGGGCCTCGGCGGCGGTCGTGAAGACGCGCTTCTGCCCGCGCTCCTCGATCTCGACCTGGACGCCCGCGGCAGAGCATCTCGCGCGGGTCCATGATCCGGTCGATGGCCTCGAGCGTCTCGCCGGCCGTGCGGCAATGGAGGGTGTTGCGGAACGGTCGATCGGCCCCGCGAGCGGACGGTCAGCGCCACCTCGCGCGAGAGCGACGTAATGCTCGGCGTCGGGCGCCGAGCGGAAGACGCGGTAGTCGGCCGTCGGGATGCCGGCCTGCCGCATCAGCTCCTTGGCGAAGACCTTGCTCCCCTCGAGCTCGGCCGCCTCGCTGCCGCGGGCCGAAGATCCTCAGCCCCTCGCGCTGGAAGAGGTCGACGATCCCCTTGACCAGCGGCTCTTCCGGCCCGACCACCGTCAGGCCGATGCCCTCCCTCTTGGCGAACTGGACCAGGCCACGGATGTCGCCTGGCTCGATCGCGACGTTCTGCACGTCCAGCGCCGTGCCGGCGTTGCCCGGCGCGCAGTACACCGCGGTGACCCGCGGCGATTGCTTGAGCTTCCAGCACAGGGCGTGTTCGCGCCCTCCTTTGCCGATTACGAGCACTTTCAACGCACCGGCCCCCATCCCTCCGAGGATCCGCCCCGCACCGCCCCGCTTCGCCCCGAACCCATTCTAAGCGAACGGTGTCGTGCGATGACAGTTGGCTATGCCGGCGGGGCGATGGCGGGGTTCTCGCCCGCCGGTTGGTATTGTAGACTTGATGGCCTGTTGGCAAGCGTATGGAAGGATCACCGGCACAGCCGGCCCTCCAATGGACTCCCCCTCGATGAGCTCCCGGAATCGGCCCTGCCGCCGATCCCTTACCTTCACCGGCGGAGCCCAGTCTGACAAGGGACGTTTCTTCCCCGGAGCCCGATTGTGAAGCATGTCGCGGTGGTCGGCGCCAGTGGCGCGGTTGGCGAGCGGATGATCCGGCTGCTGGAGGAGCGCGAGTTCCCGATCGCCTCGATCCGGTTCCTGGCTTCGGAGCGGAGCGCGGGCAAGACGGTGACCTTCCGCGGCAAGAGCCATCGGATCCGACCGCTCGACGCCCGAGGCGTTCGAGGGCGTCGAGATCGTGCTTTCGAGCACGCCGGCTCGGTCTCGCGCGAGTGGAGCCCGATCGCCGCGCAGGCCGGTGCCGTCGTCGTGGATAACTCGAGCGCTTCCGGATGGAGCCCGACGTCCCCCTAGTCGTGCCCGAGGTCAATCCCCGCGACATCCTCAAGCACCGGGGGATCATCGCCAACCCGAACTGCTCGACGATCCAGATGGTCGTCGCCCTCAAGCCGCTTGCACGACGCCGGCGCGGGTGCGGCGGGTGGTCGTCAGCACGTACCAGTCGGTCTCGGGAGCCGGGCAGAACGGGCATCCACGAGCTGCGATGCCAATCCGAGGCCGATGCATCGGGGCGAGGCGCCGCCGACTCCGTCCAAGTTCCCCCATCCGATCCTGGGCAACTGCATCCCGCAGATCGACGACTTCCTCCCCACGGGTTACACCAAGGAGGAGATGAAGATGGTCAACGAGACGCGGAAGATCATGGGGGACCCGACGATCGACGTCAGCCCGACCTGCGTGCGGGTGCCGGTGCCGTTCTGCCACAGCGAGTCGATCCTGGTCGAGACCGAGCGGCCGATCTCGGCCGAGGAGGCCCGGGCCGCTCTGGGCCGAGGCGCCGGGCATCACGGTCGTCGACGACCCGCTCGCCCGGGCCTACCCGCTGGCCGACGACCGCCGCCGAGCAAGGACGACGTGTTCGTCGGCCGGATCCGGCCCGACCTGGGCCGGCCCAACGCGCTGCTGTTCTGGTGCGTCAGCGACAACCTCCGCAAGGGCGCGGCCACCAACGCCGTGCAGATCGCCGAGAAGCTCCTGGAGCTGGCGCCGGTGGAGGTCTGACCGGCCGTCCGGCCGGCTCCGCCTCGCGACCACCCCGCCGCCATGCGGAACATCAAGCTGACCTTATGCTACGACGGCACCGACTTCCACGGCTGGCAGCGTCAGCCGGGCTTGCGGACCGTGCAGCAGGTGCTCGAGGAGGCCGTCGAGCAGCTCACCGGAACCCGGCCGACCACGACGGCCAGCGGCCGGACGGACGCCGGGGTCCACGCACTCGGCCAGGTGGTGCACTTCCTGACCGCGTCGCGGCACTCGCCCGAGACGTTCCAGCGGGCGCTCAACGCCCTGTTGCCCCGAGACGTCCGCGTGCTCGCCGCCGCGGAGGCCCCGCAGGCGTTCCACGCGACGCTCGACGCAAGTCGAAGCGCTATCGCTACGCCATCGACAACGCGCGGATCGCCAGCCCGTTCCGGACTCCGGTATAGCTGGCACGTGCCGCACCCGCTCGACGTCGCCGCGATGCAGCGGGCGGCGGCCAGCCTGCTGGGCCGCCACGACTTCCGCAGCTTCGAGACCGACTGGCCCAACCGGATGAGCAGCGTGCGAACGATCCTCGACCTGGCCGTCGAGCGGGCCGGCGACGAGGTCACGATCGAGGTCGAGGCCGACGGATTCCTGTACAACATGGTGCGGTCGATCGCCGGCACGCTGGTGCTCGTCGGCTCGGGCAAGCGGCCCGAGGCGTGGGTGGCGGACGTCCTGGCGGCCGAGAACCGCGTCGAGGCCGGCCCCACCGCGCCGCCGCAGGGCCTGTTCCTGCTGACTGTTCGCTACTGAAGCCTCTGCCCATCCGCCCAATGCCTCGCCTCGGCACGCGGACGAACAACGGACCACGGACAACGAACAACGGACCAGGAAGCATGCGGATCGTCCACGTCATCACGCGGCTCATCCTCGGCGGGGCGCAGGAGAACACCCTGCTGACCGTCGAGGGGCTGCACCACGACCATCGCGACGACGTCACGCTCATCACCGGGCCGGCGGAAGGTCCCGAGGGGGACCTGTTCGACGCGGGCCGAGGCGCAGGGGCTGAAGGTCGAGTTGATGCCCGAGCTGGTCCGGCCGATCCGCCCCGCGACGGACTGGAAGGCTTATCGCAAGCTCCGCGCCGCGTTCCGTCGACTGAGGCCCGACGTCGTGCACACGCACAGCTCCAAGGCGGGCATCCTCGGCCGTGCGGCGGCGTGGGACGAGCGGGTGCCGGCAGTCGTGCACACGATCCACGGCCTGCCATTCGGGCCGTTCGAGACGCCGATGCAGGAACCGGCTGTACATCGCGCTCGAGAGGTGGGCGGCGCGACGGTGCCACGCGATCGTCGGCGTGTGCGACGCCATGGCCACGCAGGCGCTGGCGGCCGGGGTCGGGCGGCCCGAGCAGTATCTCACGGTGTATAGCGGCATGGACACCGACGCCTTCCTGAACCCGCCCCGCCCGCGCGACGAGGTCCGTCGCGAGCTCGGCCTGGCCGACGACGAGATGGCGTTCGCCACCGTGGCGCGGCTGTTCGAGCTCAAGGGGCACGACGACATCCTGGCCGTCGCGCCCAGGGTGATCGCGGCGAACCCCAGGGTGCGGTTCGTCTGGATCGGCGACGGCATCCTTCGCGATCCGCTGCTCGGCGAGATCGAACGGCTGGGCCTGCGGTCGTCGTTCATCCTCGACGGGACTCGTGCCGCCCGGTCGGATTCCCGAGCTGCTCCAGGCCGTGGACGCGGTGATCCACCCCAGCCTGCGCGAGGGCCTGGCGCGGGTGCTGCCGCAGGGCCTGCTCGTCGGGCGTCCGGTCATCAGCTACGACGTCGACGGAGCCCGCGAGGTCGTCCTGCCCGAGACGGGCATTCTGCTGAAACCCAGGGACCTCGAGGGATTGGCCGAGGGCATCCTCCTGCTCGCAGGCGACCCGGCGCTCTGCGCGGCGATGGGTGGCCGAGGGCCGTCGACGATTCGCCGAGCAGTTCCGCCACGAGACGATGACGCGGCAGCTCCGGTCACTTTACGAGCGGCTGCTCGCCGGCGGCGCGGCGGGCCGTCGCGACGGGCGGAGTCTCGAGGTCGGGTCGTGAGGCGCCCCCTTCACGATCGTGAGGAACAGCGTCTGATACTTCCCCTTGGTGAGCCAAAGGCCCTCGACTCGCTCCACCGGCGTGACCTCGAGCCCGAAGTGGTCGCGCATGACCTCGATCTCGTTCTCGCGCAGCGCCGTCAGGACCGACCGGCCACCGCTGAGATGCGTGAAGAACCCGGCGGGGTCGCGGGTCTCGGCGATCGGGTAGCCGACGGCGTAGACGACGCCGGGCTCCTGGTATTCGAGCATCACGGGCTCGAGGCCGGTCTGCGTCGCCAGGGCCCGCAGTCGCTCGCCGACGATCCGCGAGGTCCGGAACGACTCGCACATCGGCACGACGCACCCGGTGGCGATCGCCAGGATCGCGGCCCAGCAGCCGGCCATCGCCAGGACCGCCCGCTCTCCTTCGCCCCGCTGGAACCGCGTCATGCCGACCAGGGCGGATACGGCGACCAGCGCGGCCAGCACGACCAGCAGCAGGCCCACCCGGCCCGAGAGGAAGACCGCACCGGCGACCAACACCGCCGCCACGGCCAGGCCGATCCCGACCAGCATCGCCATCGACAGCCGGCCCGAGCGGACGACGACGGATGTTGACGCCCTGGTCCGCCGAGCTGGACACCAGCGCGGCCGCGAGCAGGGCGCACGAGGGGAACGCCGGCAGGTAGTAGTGGATCAGCTTGGTGCGGAAGCACTCGAGCAGGAGCATCGGCCCGATCGTCCAGCCCAGCAGGTAGGCCAGCGCGGGCTCGGACCTTCGCCGCGCCCATGCGCCGGCGATGGCCGCCGGCAGCAGCGCCGACCACGGGAAGAAGACGATCGAGGACACAGCGGGGTAGTAACCGGGGAAGCCGCCGTGCGACTCCCGGTCGGCCGCGAGCCTCCCCAGGAGCTGATCGCCGACGGCGAACCGGAGGAACTGCCCCCCCGAGGCGATACTGACCGCGGCGAACCACGGGGCAGCGACCAGCAGCAGGCTGGCGAGCCCCCATCGCCAGTGGAGCCGCGTCGCGAGGCGGGATCGGCCAGCCGCACCACCAGGCCACCCCGCTCGACGCCGCGATGAGGGCCGGCCCGACCGGTCCCTTGGTCAGGATGGCCAGGTTCACGGTCGCCCAGAACGATCCCCGCGGCAATCCGCGAATCGCGACGCGACAGGACCCACAGCGCCGCCTGCGAGCCGAGGAGCCAGAGCGCCAGTGTCGCGTCGGTGGTCGCCAGCTTCGACTCGACCGCGACGATCGGCGCCGTCGCGTAGATGAGCGCCGCGACCCGTCCGCCGCTCGGTCCTAGCAGTCGACGGCCCAGCCACCAGACGCCCAGTACGGCCGCCGAGCCCGCCAGGCTCGACACCAGCCGGGCGCCGAAGGGATTGTCGCCGGCCCATGAGGTCGTCAGGCCCATCAGCCAGTAGATCAGGATCGGCTTGTGATAACGGGGCTCGCCGTTATAGGTGGGCAGGAACCAGTCGCCCCGGCGCGCATCTCGCGCACGGCCACTGCGTATCGCGGCTCGTCGCGATCCCAGAGCCCGGTCCGGTCGTTGCCGGCCAGGTTGATCAGCAGCGCCAGCGCGACCAGGCCGATCGGCTCGAGCCACCTGCGCCATCCCGGCCGCGCGGGCGGCGAATCCGTCCGCGGGACTTCGCGATCTTCCATCTCGGGCTCCTGCTCCACGGCTCCCTCTTGGAGGTCCGGGCGATTCCGGATGCGATTGCCCTCGAGCGCGCGGATGCGGACGAGGACCGGCCGGCCGCGGTAAGATAGCGGATGAGGCGGGTTTCGGGGAGTTCAATCCGCACGCCGCGAACGAGAGCATCGAGACGATGGACCACCGCACCGAATCGGCCTGTCTGCTGGAGTCCGGCGCCCTCTACCGCGAGCGGGTCGGCCTGGAGCCGGCGGCCGACGCGGGCGATCTCATCTTCGCCGGGTTCAAGCACGGCGCATTCTCGCTGTATTTCGGCGACGAGCCGATCTACCACTTCGACCGCGAGGGCCGCTGGCAGCGCGCCTACCTCGACTCTCGACATTTCCTCAAGGGCCTCGATGCCGAGGTCCACGTCATCGACCGCGTCCGCGAGGGATTCGAACCTCGTCCTGCGCCGCCGGAAGTTGACTCCGGACGAGACCGCCTCGCTGGACGACCGCATCCGCCGGGTGGCGCTCGACCTGATCGTCCGGGCTGGCGGGGGGCCGATTTCCACCGCCGTGAGCCGCCCGTCGGCAAGGCGCAGCTTCTGGACGACGACGCGCTGCTCGGCTTCCTCGCCCGGATCGGCCGGTGGGATGCCGCTGCCTGGCAGGCCCATGCCGCGCGTTATCAGTCCATCTACGGCTCCCCTGCCCTTCCTGCCGCCCGAGTGCCAGAACGCCGTGGTCGTGCAGGCCACGCTAGAACCTCGGAATGGCGGCTCCTTCGGGCTCGCGGCGGCCGGCGAGTGCCTCGTCCGGAGCCCCGACGCACTCGATCGGCACGCCCGCGAGGTCGCCGGGTTGTGGGGCGATCGGTTGCTCCAGGCGCGGGGCGTGTACCTGGCGGACGGCGGGGTCCTCCATCAACCTTCGGAACACGTCGCGGCCTACCTCGAATGCCTGGGCCGGATCTTCCCGATCCGCGAGAAGGCCGAGGGCGACGGACCGCGATTCGACGGGTTCCACATGTTCCTCGACGATTTCCGCGGCGTGCGGGCTGGCCTCGCGGACTGGGGCGGATTCCTGGAACGGGGATTGATCCGACTCAGCCTGGGGATCGAGTCGGGTGCATTGGCAATCCGTGCCGGCTACCGCAAGGACTGGAGCGACGACGACCTGCGGGCGGTCGTGGCCGATGCGAAGCTGGCCGGGCTCGGTCTCAGCGTCCTGACCCTGGTCGGGGCCGGAGGACGCGAGCGGGCCGGCGAGCATGTCGAGCAGACGGCCCGGCTGATCGCCTCGCTCTCGCTGGACCGCGGTGATTTCGTCTTCCTGCTCGACGAGAGGGAACTCGGGCTGAGCGGAGTGGAGTCCCCCGAGCGCATAAGCTGGCGAGGAGAAGACTGGGACAGCCAGCAACGGACCCTCAAGGAAACGCTAGGGCCGCTCAAGCGGCGCGGGATCAAGGTGCTGCCGTATACCATGGAGAAGCAATGGATGTGAGGGAGGACACGGCATGAACGCCCTACCGCCGGGAGGACGTCCGATGAATCCTTGGCCGCATGACCTGCTCGACCGGATGGAGAGGGCCGTGGAACGGGTGCGGGATCGACTGCATAGGGCTGCAGACGCCCTCGAACAAGCGGCGATCCCTTATGCCCTGGTCGGAGAACAGGCCGTCGCCGCCTGGATCGCGAGAGAGGATGAATCGGCCGTCAGGAATTCCCCGAGCATCGAGATTCTTCTGAACCGCCACGACCTCGAAGCGGCCAGGACGTGTCTGGCAAGGTGGGGATTTGCGTTTCGGATTGTCCGGGGAATCGACATGTTTCTGGACGGTCCCGAGGCACGAGTGCGAGACGGAATAGGTATCATCTACGCTCGCGAGAGAAGTCGAAGCCGCGACCTGTTCGAGTGCCGGCCCCCGATGAATCCGAGGAAATCGAAGGCGTCACGGTCATCGCGCTGTCCGCTCTCGTCAGGATGAAACTGGATGCTGTTCGTCGGATCGATCGAGTCAATCTCCGCGACATGATCAACGTCGGCTTCGTCGACGAGACCTGGCTTCCACGATTGCCCGAGCCCCTCGCCGAACGCCTTAGATCCTTGCTGGACGACCCAGAAGGCTGAGAGGGCGAAGGCGTAGGGTGGGTCGAGCGGAGTGTTACGCGACGTGGAGTTTTGCCGCGAAATGCGACACCAGGTTTTGCCGTGGCTGGAATGAGGGATTATCATGATGTTCATTACTCCTGATACCGGCCCTCATCGGAGCGCCCCTATGCCACGCCCGGTCCCGATCCCCGTCCGCCAGGCCATCCGCAAGCGATGGCAAGACGGCCAACCCGCCCTCCGGATCGCCCACGACCTCCGACTCCCCGTGCGCACCGTGCGATCGCTCATCGCTCGCTTCCGCCCCGGCGATGACTCCTCGTCGGCGACGGCCTATCGGACCGGGCCCGCCCCGCGCTCGCCCGAGTCCCAGGCCGTCCATGACGCGGCGATCGACCTCCGCCGAGACCATCCCAAGTGGGGCGCCGACTGCTCCGCATCCAACTGGCCCGGATCGGCCATGCCGTGCCTTCGGCCCGCACGCTGCAACGCTGGCTGCGCCGGGCCGGCCTGGGCCAGGCCCCCACCGGACGGCCCGGCCGCAGCGCCTATGTCCGCTCGACCGTGCCGCATGAGGTCTGGCAGATGGACGCCTGCGAGCACCTGCCCCTGGCCCGGGGCGAGGCCAGTTGGCTGCGAATCATCGACGAGTGCAGCGGAGCGGTCCTGTTGACCGTGGTTTTCCCCCCTCGGGAGCTGGGCCCGCGTCGCCGCCGAGGAGGTCCAAGGGGCCTTGCGGCGGGCCTTCACCGACTGGGGGCTGCCGGCCCGGATGCGGGTCAACAACGGCACGCCCTGGGGGGCGACCGGGGGCCTGCCCACGGCGTTGGCGCTGTGGCTGATCGGCCTGGGGGTGGGGATGATCTGGAACCCGCCCCGGACGCCGCAACGCAATGGCGTGGTCGAGCGGTCGCAGGACGTGGGCCGCGACTGGGCCGAGCCGGGGACGTGCGCCACGGCGGGGCAGTTGCAGGGCCGATTGGATCAGCTCGACCGGATCCAGCGCGAGGAGTATCCGGCGATCGGCGGCCGGAGCCGACTCGAGGCGTATCCGGGGCTGTCGCATTCGGGGCGAGGATACGACCGGGCGGAGGAGGCCGGTCGATGGGATCTGGCGCGGGTACTCGCCTGGCTGTCCGAGACGGCGGTGGTCCGGCGGGTCGACGTCAACGGCA
This sequence comes from uncultured Planctomycetota bacterium, assembly GCA_963771445.1. Classification (GTDB taxonomy): domain Bacteria; phylum Planctomycetota; class Planctomycetia; order Isosphaerales; family Isosphaeraceae; genus JAKAUH01. The sequence continues at coordinate 408,503 of CAVYTQ010000015.1, forward strand.
AGGTGTCGGTGTACGACCGCTGCCACTGGGTGGGCCGTGCGCATGTGGGCCGATCGGTGTGGGTGACGCTGGACCCGGAGACGAGCGAGTGGGTGATCATGGACGAGTCGGGGGGCGTGCTGAAGCGGGCGGCGGCGACGGAGCTGACGGCGGAACGGATCCGCGGGCTGCGCGTGTCGCGCGAGCGGGGCCCCGGCACCCGCGGCGGGACCTGATGTCGCATCTCGCGGCGGGACTCCGCGTCGCGCAACACAGGGTTGATGAACATTATAATCATTGTGTATTCGAGCAACGGCAGAACCTGGTGTCGCATTTCGCGGCAGAACTCCACGTCGCGTAACACGGAGCGAGGCCCACCGGTATGACCCGGCGGATACCCTCGGAGTCGATGGCCGTGCAGTCCGGGGAAAAGTGACGCGATGCGAAGAGTGACGATCCTCCTGGCTTCCGCTCTGATCGTCTTCGCGCTCATGACCGCCTGGGCTCGCTGGGACTCCCTGCATCCCCTGCCCCCGGAAGCCCGGTTATCGACCGATCCCGCGAGCTGGACGCCGGGCCAGGATCAGGCGCGGGTCGTCGTCCGCGAGGTCCGGCTGATCCACGGCGGCCAGTACGACGACGAGGAAGACCCGGTCGACGCCATCCAGGGGACCTCGCGGAATGACGCGTTCGCATTCCTCGTCGAGATGGACGTTCAAGACGTGCTGCGGGGCCGGTTCCCGCGCGGGCGACTTCGGATCATGGTGCATTCCCCGAGCGCCGACCTGGGCGTAAGCCGGGCGGGACAAGCCGGTGTACTGCACCGTCATCGCGAGGGCTCGGGCGGACGCTACGAGTTCCGCCCCGATCCCTCGCAGCCGGCGAAGGGCTGACGGGTCGCGAGGCGAGCATCCTGGAGTGCCTGACCGTGGCGTTGCGCCTACGAGCCCGACGCGCCAGCGAGTGGATTCCCGAGTCAACCGTCTCATCCACTCGCTGGCGCGTCGGGCTCATATCGGCTCGATCGTCCCATCGTGCCGCGCCATCCGACCGTTCGGCACCCTCGCGCCCGAACCGTCGCGAGCGGCGGCCGCCGACGAAGCTGTCGAAGACCAGGTTGCCGATCTCGTCGGTCGAGCAATACGCGGCCACGCCCTTCGAGACCCGCGCCATCTCCTCGACGAAGTTCACCAGGCCGAGGTAGAAGTAATCCTCGATGAGCGCGAAGCTGGAGACGCGGATGCCGGCATTTGCGCAGTTGCGGACCTCGGCCAGGGTGTGCGTCGCGGTCTTCTCGGCGGGCGGGTAGATCAGCACGACCTCGCGGCCCTCGATGTGCGCGGTGGGCTCGCCGTCGGTGATGACGATGATCTGCTTGTTGGCCGCCGGCTGGCGCGACAGGACGCTCCGCGCCAGGCGGAGCCCCGCGTGGATGTTGGTGAAGTGCTGCGGCACCCGGCCCGCCGGCTGGTCCAGGTCGAACCGCAGGTGAATCCGGCTGTCGTACATGCTGACCGGCTTGGGCGCCGAGTTGATGAGCTGCCGCTCGTTCATCACGTTGGCGAACGTGTAGAAGCCGATCATCTGCAGCGAGTCCTGCGGGTATCGCGCCCGCACCATCCCCTGCAAGGCCAGCGCGACCTTCTTGGTCGTGTAGTACTTGCCGTACCGGTTCATCGACCCGCTCATGTCGATCAATACGACCGTGGCGCACCGGGTCTGGAACTCGGTCTCGTGGACAACGTAGTCCTCGGACGAGAGCCGGATCGGCACGCCCCCGCCCTGCCGGATATACGCGTTCTTGATCGTCTCGTGCAGGTTGAGGTTCGCCAGCGAATCGCCGTAGACATAGGGCCGCGTGTCCTCGACCGGGACCGTGCCCTCGCCCTTGTCGGCGGTGTCATGCCGGCCCAGCGAGTCGCGGCGGAACGACTGGAACAGGTCGTCGAGCGACTTGTCCTGGATCCGGCGGATCCCCTTGGGCGTGACCCGCCACTGGCCCTCGGTGTCCTTCTCGATCAGGCCCTCTTTCTGGATCAGCTCGACGACCTCGGGCATCTCGTCCTCGAGGTCGTCCATGTTGCGCAGGACGCGCTCGCCGTACTGCATCAGGTATTCGGAGAGCTGGTCGAAGACCTTGTCGGCCGACTGCGGGAGGAACTGCTGCGAGCCGTCCCACCGGGTATATTCATAGAGCGGCATGAGCTTCGGGATCCCCCTCGAGATGGCGGTCAGCGCCGGTAGGTCGTGCTGCCCGCCTTGGTGGCCTTGTTCAGCTTGTTGTTCACGTGGAGACCTTCGAGGAGGAACTCGGCCGCGCTGGCGACGGCGGCGTCGCGGCCGTCGCGGTCCTTGAGCTCGGGCAGGAGCTTCGAGGCCAGCTCCTCGGCCCGCTTCTTCAGGCCCGGGACCTTGGCGATCCGCTCGAGGACCATCCGGGTCGAGAGCGTGTCGCCCACCTCGACGCTGTTCCCCGAGTCGAAATGCTCGACGATCGGCCGGAGCTCGCGGGCATCCACGTGCACCAGGAAGATATTCTTGATCGCCTCGTCGATGATCCGGTGGATCAGCTTGTCCTCGTGGCTGTCGTCCTCCGACATCGTCAGCTCGAGCTTGCCCCGCGAGCTGGCGGCGGCCGAGGCGAGGTCCGAGACCCGCGGGACGACGCAGGGCTCGTGATGGACGATCGCCCGCCGCTCGGCGTTGGAGACGACGTTCTCGAGGTTGGCGATCGACATCCGCACCGACACGCCCGACTGCTGGTTCACGTGCGGCGACGACCGCGCCAGCCGCGAGACCTCCTCGACGATCTCCTTGACGTACAGCGGCACGGCCAGCGAGGTCCCGTTGTGGCCCCGGGCCAGCCAGGCGTTCTGCTCGCTGATCGAGATGCCGATCTCGCGGGTGAGCGGGTAATGCGTGCGGACCACCGAGCCGATCCGGTCCTTCAGCGGCGTGACGATCCGGCCGCGATTGGTGTAATCCTCGGGGTTCGCCGAGAAGACCATGCAGAGGTCCAGGTTGAGCCGGACCGGATAGCCGCGGATCTGGACGTCGCGCTCCTCCAGCACGTTGAACAGTCCGACCTGGATCTTGGGCGCGAGGTCGGGAAGCTCGTTGATGCAGAAGATCCCGCGATTGGTCCGGGGGATCATGCCGAAGTGCATCGTCATCTCGCTCGAGAGATAGCGGCCCTCGGCATGCTTGATCATGTCGACCTCGCCGATCAGGTCGGCGATGGTGACGTCGGGCGTGGCGAGCTTCTCGTGGTAGCGGCGATCGGGCCCGACCCACTCGATCGGGGTATCATCGCCCCGCTCGGCGACCAGGTCGCGGGCCTGCTTCGAGATCGGCTGGAACGGGTCGTCGTTGACCTCGGACCCGGCGACGATCGGGATCGCCTCGTCGAGCAGGTGCACGAGCTGGCGCAGCATCCGCGTCTTGGCCTGCCCGCGCAGGCCGAGGAACAGCATGTCGTGCCGCGACAGGATCGCGTTCTGGATCTGGGGGACGACGGTCTCTTCGTAACCGAGGATGTCCGGGAACAGCGGCTCGCCCGATTCGAGCCTGGCGACCAGGTTCCGCCTCATCTCGTCCTTGACCGACTCGATCCGATATCCGCTTGCCCTCAACTCGCCCAGGGTCCTGGGCCGATCCGTCATCATCGGTTGCATGCCTCTCCGGGTGGGTCGATCCGCGCAGCTCGGCGGAAAAAGCTCCTGTCTATGCTAGGCAGCCGGGGAGGTGAAGTCAACGCGGCTGCCGAGGACCAATCCGCCTTAATCCCTGTTGGTCAAAGGGATGAGGCGAAGTCGTCTCGCCGTTTGGGCGGTTCAGGCGTCGCGGTCGCGGCCGTCCTGGTGGTAGTTGAACAGCCGGCTGACGCTCTCGCGGCGGTGGATCGAGATGATCGCGTCGGCGAACAGGCTGGCGACGCTGATCACCTTGCAGCAGGGGGCCAGCGGCTCGAATCGGTGCTGGATCGTGTCGGTAAGGACCAGCTCCTTGATCGGGACTCTGGGCAAGCTTGGCGGCCGAGCCCTTCGAGAAGACGCCGTGCGAGACGCAGGCGTAGATGTCGCGAGCACCGCGGCGCTTGCAGTCCTCGGCCATCTGGATCAGCGTGCCGCCGGTGATGGTGAAGTCGTCCACGATCAGGACATTCTTGCCCTCGACCTCGCCGACGACGTCGAGCATCTCGGCTTTCTCGTCATGGCCGCGGCGGGTCTTGTTGCCGAGGACGACCCCCTCGGCATTCATCATCTCGCCGAAGCGGTAAGCCTGCTTGCCGAAGCCGACGTCGGGTGCCGCGACCACCAGGTCGGGGATCTTCTTGGAGCGGAAGTATTCCACCAGGACGGGCATGGCGTACAGGTGGTCGACCGGGATCTTGAAGAATCCCTGGATCTGCGGGCTGTGCAGGTCCATCGTCAGGACGCGGTCGGCGCCGGCCGCCTCGATGCAGTCGGCGCAGACGCGGGCGCGGATCGACACGCGGGGCTCGTCCTTCTTGTCCCCCTTGGCGTACGAGAAGATAGGGGATGACGGCCGTGACCTGCGTCGCGCTGGCGCGCTTGAAGGCGTCGATCCAGAACAGCAGCTCGACGAAGTTGTCGTTGACCGGGTGGTCGATGCCCTGAATGATGAAGACGTCGCGGCCCCGGACATTCTCCAGCACGCGGACGAACACGTTCCCCTCGCTGAAGACCATGGTCTCGGACTGCGCGAGCTGGAGGCCCAGCCGGCTGCAGATGGCCTGGCCGAGCCTTGCGGCCCGAGCTGCCGGCGAAGACCTTCAGCTCGCCGTAGGGATCGGTCTTCTTGGACGATTCCTCGGTGCAGATCAGCGACTTGTCCATGCTCACGGTGGTCGCTCCGCCGCATCCGACGTCGCGGGGCCGGCTCCGTCCCCCGCTTTGTACGGATCGATCGATCGATCGTGCCCCGCTGCGCCCGGCCGGTGGAGTCGGACCCACCCCTTGCTCGCCCGTCATCCAATCTTAACACCCAGGGCGGCCCGCCGCCAGTTTCGGCGGCCATCGCGGTCGCGGACGTGCCTCTTCGATCAGCATGGCCGCCCCAAACGGCCAGAAGACTGATGCCCTGGGCTGGCCCCTGGTTTACAATGCCGGGGTGTGTCTCGCGACTAGGCCGCGCCGCGCGACGACGTCGCGTCACATACCATCGCGTCGATCGGCCCGACATCTTGAGAGGCCCTGGAATGATCCATCATCGTGCTTCTGCTCGGCCCAACTGGTTGCTGGCTAGCCTCGCCATCATGGGCTTGCTGGCACCGTTGGCCTACCGGATCGTCGGCTCCCCCGGGATGACCGGGCGCCGCCAGCTCGACCGCCGCGGTGAGGGACCTGAAGCTCGTCTCATACGAACAGCAGGGCGAGGTCCCCAGCCTCGAGGGCGGGGTCGGCTGGATCAATAGCGGGCCCATCCACCTGAATGAGCTGCGGGGCAAGATCGTCCTGCTCGACTTCTGGACCTTCTGCTGCATCAATTGCCACCACATCTTGCCCGACCTGGCGAAGCTCGAGGCGAAGTACACGAACGAGCTGGTGGTCATCGGCGTGCACACGGCCAAGTTCCCCGCCGAGCAGGAAACCGAGAACATCCGCCGCAAGGTGGCCGAGTACCGGATCAAGCACCCCGTCGTCAACGACGCCCGCCAGGTCGATCTGGAACCGGTTCGGCGTCGAGAGCTGGCCGACCCTGGTCCTGATCGGCCCCGACGGTCATCTCGTGGGCAGCCTCGCGGGCGAAGGGCATTACGAGCAGCTCGACCGCGTGATCGGCAGGCTCGTCGCGACGCACAAGGAGCAGGGCGACCTGAACCTCGACCCCGCTGAAGTTCAGCCCCGAGATGGAGCGGCACCCCCGACGGCCCCCTGCTCTACCCCGGCAAGGTCTTCGCCGACGTGCCGGGCAAGCGGCTGTTCGTCGCCGACACCGGGCACAACCGGATCGTCCAGGCCGGCCTCGACGGCAAGGGCGCCATCGCCATCGGCGACGGCCAGGAGGGTTTCGAAGACGGCCCCTACGAGAAGGCCCGGTTCAACCGGCCGCAGGGGATGTGCGCTCGATCGGCGAGACGCTCTACGTCGCCGACACCGAGAACCACGCGATCCGGGCCGTCGACCTCAAGGCGCACCAGGTCTCGACTGTCGCCGGCACCGGACACCAGATGACGCGGATCCACCCGAGGCCCTACTCGGGGCCCGCGCGGACGACGGCGCTGTCGAGCCCCTGGGACATCATCGGCATCCCCGGCGACAAGGCGCTCTACATCGCCATGGCCGGCCCGCACCAGATCTGGAAGATACGACCGAGGCAGCGAGACCGTCGGCGTCCTGGCGGGCTCGGGCTACGAGAACATCCACGACGGCGGCGCCGAGGAGGCGCGGTTCGCCCAGCCGAGCGGCCTGGCCACCGACGGCGACCACCTGTTCGTCGCCGATTCGGAGGTCTCGGGAATCCGCATGATCACGGGCGTCCGCACCCGCGAGCCGATCGTCCGCACGATCGCCGGCCGCGGCCTGTTCATCAACGGCGACCACGACGGCACCGGCAACTCGGTGCTGGCTGCAGCACTGCCTGGGCGTTGCCTACGGCAACGGCCACCTCTACATCGCCGACACCTACAACAACAAGATCAAGGCATGCGTCGTCAAGACGCACGCCGTCCACACGCTCGTCGGAGGCGGCCAGCACCGGCCCGGCGATTCCGACAACCCGCCGCACTTCTACGAGCCCGGCGGCATCAGCGTGGCAGGCGCCGAGCTCTATGTGGCCGACACCAACAACCACAAGGTCCGACTGGTCGACCTGAAGACCCGCGCGGTCCGGACGATCGCCCTCGAAGGGCTCTCGGCGCCCCGGCAGGCCCCGCGCCCGCCGAGCTTCGCCCGAGCGACCGTGATCGACGCTCCCGAGGCCGCCGCCGCGCCCGGCGATGAGGTGACCTTCACCGTCAATCTCCACCTGGCCAGGGGCGACAAGCTCAACGAGGAGGAGCCGACGGTCTACCTGGTCGAGGCGCCCGGCAAGACCGGCGTGCTCTCGAGCAAGGTGCACCCCGAGGGCGAGCGGATCAGCCCGCCGACCGCCGGTTTCACGGTCAAGGTCCCCCTGGCCAGGGCGATGGCCGCGGGCGACACGCTCGACCTGCGGGTCTCTGTCCAGAGCTTCGTGTGCAGCGGCACCTCGAAGCTCTGCCGCATCCAGCGCCACGTCTGGAACGTCCCGGTGCGGTTCACCGCCGACGCCAAGGCGGGCGAGGCGATCCCGCTGGATGTGTCGGCAGGCTCGAAGCCCAGGGGCGAGTAGCAAGGGTCCGCGCCGGCTTGATTGCCGGGCGGCGCCAGCGGCCGAGTCTCGTCGGCGAGGGGAATCCGATGAGACCGGGTCCGTTGGATGGGGACCCGGTCCCCCCGCCGGTCAGAGGGTGTGTGAGAGGAGGTCGTAGGGTGGGTCGAACGCCGCAGGCGTGAGGCCCACCGGTTCGCCGGCGAAGGATCGGTGGGCCTCGCTTCGCTCGACCCAAAGCACTCGCGATTCGACGGCTCCGCGGCTTAGAATCACGACCTTGCCGATGCCGGCTCGGGCCGGAGAGGCCGAAGTGAGCTCTTTCGCGTTACGAGGTTTTCATGCCGCGTCACTACGCTTTGGCCATCGTCATCATGGCTGGGTTCGGCGGGCTATGCGGGAATCACGCCGCGCGGATGAGCCGCAGGTCTACGAAGTTTATGCGATCCGATACGCCATGCTGCGAGGCTGCCCGGTTTCTTTCCTGGTCGAGGGTGCCGACCGAGAGCGGAAGATCGACCTCGCCATGATGTTCTGGGTCCTCAAGGCAGCCAACGGAAGGATCATCCTGGTCGATGCCGGTTTCTATCGGCCCAAGACCGTAGAGTCTTATGGCGCCGCCGATTTCGAGCAGCCGGGCCGGGCGCCTGCGCGGCTTTCGATCGATCCGCAGCAAGTCACCGACGTGATTATCACGCACATGCATTCGGACCACGCCGAGGGAGCCGACCTCTTCCCGAAGGCGCAAATCTGGATTCAAAAGGCAGAGTACGACCAAACAGTTGACGCCAGCGAGAAGACGGCCAGCAAGGACGGCCAACCGTTGCCCGAATACATCGCGGCACTCAAGACACTCAAGGGCCAAGGGCGCGTCCACCTTGTTGACGGCGACGCCAAGGAGATCCTCCCCGGAGTCACCGTTTTCACCGGGGGCAAGCACACGTTCGAGTCGCAGTACGCCGCGGTCAATACAAGGTCGGGGCGGATGGTCGTCGCATCCGATAACGTCTACCTGTACGAGAACATCGATAAGCACGTGCCCATCGCAGTCACGTTGGACGCCAAGGCGAACCTGGCGGCGCAAGACCGGATGAGGAAGCTCGCGGCCAAACCGGGGATGATCATTCCGGGACACGACCCCGGAGTGTTTGTCAAGTTCCCGAAGCCGGGCAACGGTGTGGCGCGGTTGGACTAACAGGCGGCGTTTCACGAGTTGGGGAGGGCGAGCCTCCTGGCGAGCTTTCCCATTCGGCTCGGCAGTCCGCCTTCGGCCGATCGCCCTCCCGACATCGCGAAAGATCATTCAGTGGCCGAGGGCCAGCACGGGATTGCTGCCTGGCCATCCGACGTCAACGGCGCCGCGCGGCGTTCACCGGCAGATGAAGATCGGCGACGCCCGCTGCAAACTTGCCTCGGTTTACCCGAAAACTAAGCTGTGACAAAGTACCAGGCATTGTCCGATCACGAACCCGCCGCGGGCACGCCTTCCGCCGCGGCTGCATCCGAGATCAGCCGCAGGCCGATCGGCAGCGCGTCGCCCAGGGCCTGGCCCTCCTGCGACGTCTGGAGCTCGTGGTACTCGCGCACCGGCCGCATCGCGGCCTCGTCGGCGCCCAGCTCGGCCAGGCGGGCGAGGACCCGCTGGCGCAGCGCGTCGTCCAGGTCGCGGGCCCGGTCATTCGCCACCCGCGCCAGTTGCGTCAGCGCGAAGACCGCCTCGGCCGTCTCGCGGCCCGGGGCGAACGGTGCGCGAAAGCAACGACTCGGTCCAGCGCTCGGCGGCCTCCTTGCGCACGGCCGTGTTCGCCGGCCCGTAAAGCGGCACCCGGCGCCGAACCGGCCGAGGCACCACAGCGCCGTCGCGGCGGGGATCGGCATCCGGTCCTTGATCAGCACCGAGCCGAGCATCTCCTTGACGTCGGGCGAGAGCCGCTCGAGGCTGGCGGCGCACCGCCACATCTCGGCCAGCTCGTGCGGCTCGGGCCTGGGCCGGCCCGATTTCTTCGACGGGCTCGTCCCCTTGGCCGGCATCAAAAACGCCGCCAGCCGTCGATGGATCTCCTCGTGGTGCGCCTGCGCCAGGCCGGCGGCGACCCGCCGCCAGAGAATCCACCACTCGGCCCAGCATTGCACGTCCTTGACGTGCCGCACCCCCTGCGAAAAGATCGGCCAGAGCGACTTGATGCGGACGTCGTCGAGCGGGAACCCGCGACCCGGGCGCAGCGAGAACCCGGCGAGGTTGAGCCAGCGCGACTCGTGCTGCGGACTCTTGAGCCGGTGGTCGGCCAGCTCCCTGAGCGGCTCCCAGAACGCCCGCAATGCCGACGGCGGCCAGCGGTCGCGCGGCTCGTCGAGCACTTCCTCCAGCCGCTTGATCACCCGCGACGGATTCGGGGCGTCCGGGGGCACGTTGAGCCCCGCCTGGAACGCCGCGCGGATCAGCCCGAGCGCCGCGTCGACCACCGACTGCTCGATGACGACGTGGTCGGTCTCCTGGCCGGTGACCGCACCCCGCGGCACCGGCTGACCGGCCGGCCCGCGGAGCTGGATCTGGAGCCGCCAGCGGCGGTCGTCGGTGCGCGACTGGCACCAGAGCTCGACCGTGCCGACCTCCGTCACCCGCGCCGCCAGGCTGACGGGCACCCGCTCGGCCTTCGCCTTGCGGCCGACGCGCATCAGCCCTTGCAGCGGCGGCAGCTCGCGGATCGAGTCGGGATCGGGCCGGACGAGGTCGCCGGGCCGGTCGTCGGGCCGGACCGAGCTGCTCGCCAGCGGGAAGGCGACCGGCTGGCCCATCAACAGGTCGAAGTCATGCCCCGCGATCGCGATCTCCTCGCCCTCCTGCGCGTCGCGAGGGACGACGCAGAGCCACGGCCGCTCCGCCGCCTCGGACTCGAACCCGACGTAGAACGACCGCGCCGTCCCGCCGCCGATCCGGATGCCGCCGCCCCGTCGGACCACGCCGTAATACGCCGCGCCCTGCGCCACGGCCAGGTCGAGCGAGGGGTTGGTCAGCACGCGAGGGGCATACGGCGTGCCCGGGTCGTCGGCGAACCACGACGAGACCACGTCGACGACCCGGTCGCCGCACCACGTCGGGCGTCAGCGCGCCGCCGTTGAACAGGATCGCGTCGGGCCGCGCGGGCCGGTCCTCGGGCTGGTGCCCGGCCGGGTCGATCGCCTCGGCGCGGTGCCGGCGGAGGAAGTAGCCCAGGTGCCGGGGCACGGCCGGGTCGGCGACGAACGGCAGGCCGAATTCCTGCAGGCCCGACTTCGCCGTCCGGTGCGGGTCCTCGCCGCGCGGCACCCGCGGGAAGAACCCCTCGATCGCGATCGACTCGACCTCCTCGCGGGTGAGCTCCGACTGGATGCTGCCGCCGATGATCCGCGAGCCCCGCCCGGCGATCGTGACCGGCCACCGCGCCGGGAGAGTCGAACCGTCGCCCAGCAGCTTCTCCTTGGCCGTCCGGCAGGCGAACCGCAGGGCGCTCCACTGCTCGGAATCGAGCCGCGTGCCGCCCAGCTTCTTCTCGACGTGATGCGCCAGCGCCAGGTCGATGTTGTCGCCGCCGAGCATCAGGTGATCGCCGACCGCGACGCGGCGGAAGCCCGGCCCGGTGGGCGTCTCGACGACGGTGATCAGGCTGAAGTCGGTCGTGCCGCCGCCGATGTCGCAGACGAGGATCAGCTCGCCGGCGCGGACCTCGCGCTGCCAGCCGTCCTTGTGCGAGACGATCCAGCAGTAGAAGGCCGCCTGCGGCTCCTCGAGCAGCGTCAGGCTGGTCAGCCTCGCCTCGCTGCGCGGCCTGGAGCGTCAGCTCGCGCGCCGCCTCGTCGAACGACGCCGGGACCGTCAGCACGACCTCCTGGAGCTCGAGCCGGTTGGCCTCGTCGGAGTCCGCGAACTGTGGCGTTCCAGGCGTCGCGGATATGCGGCCAGGTACGCCGGCCGACGCCTCGACCGGCGAGACCTTCTTGACCTCCGGGCGCGCTGCCCCACGGCAGGATGTCCGCCTCGCGGTCGATGCCCGGGTGGCAGAGCCAGCTCTTGGCGCTGCTGACCAGCCGGGCCGGCACGCGTCGCCCCCTGGATCCTGGCGAACTCGCCGACGATCCGGTCGGCCGACTCGTCCCAGGGCAGCCGCGCCGCGCCGGGGGGCAGCTCGTGCTCGCCCGGCAGGTAGAGGAACGACGGCAGCATCGGCCGGGGCGCCGTCTCGGCCGGCGCGACGAGCTGCGGCACCTCGAAGTCGCGGATATCCGCCGACGGCCGCTCGCGCCCCTGCGTGTCGACATACGCGACCGCGCAGTTGGTCGTGCCCAGGTCGATGCCGATGATGTAACGCGACGTGCCATTCCGGCGACATCGGACACGACCTGTCAGCCCGACCACGAAATTGACCAGCTTGCCGGGCACGACGACGACCTTCCGGATCGTCTTGCCCTCGAGCATCGCGGCGATCCTCTCGTCCGCTCGCGCGGCCTGCTCGATCGCCGCGCTGTCCGACTCGGCCGGGCACCAGCGACCTTCGCCCGCGAGCTTGCCGTTGACCTGCACCGGGACCTCGATCTCGTCGTCTTTCAGGAGCGCCGGGTCGTACGCCGGCCAGGGCTCGTACGCCAGCGTCCGGTCGTGGCCCAGCAGGATCTGCCAGAGCTCCTCGCCGAGGTGCGGGGCCATCGGGGCCAGCAGCAGCGCGAAGGTCTCCATCGCGGCCCTCGGCCGGACCTCCTGCGCCGGTGAAGAAGTTGGTGAACTCCATCAGCCGGCTGATCGCCGTGTTGAACCGCATCGCCTCCAGGTCGTCGGTCACCGCGGCGACCGTCCGGGCGACGACCTTCGCCTGCTCGGGCTGATCGGCTCGACGTCCTGCACGCTCGGGTCGAGCCGGACCTCGTCGGCCTCGGCGTCGACGACCATCCGCCAGGCGCGGGCCAGGAAGCGATAGACGCCCTCGACGCCCTTCATGCTCCACGGCTTGACCGCCTCGAGCGGGCCCATGAACATCTCGTAGAGCCGCAGGCTGTCGGCGCCGTACTCGTCGACGACCGTGTCGGGGTTGATCACGTTCCCCCGGCTCTTGGACATCTTGTGGGCGCGGGCGTCGACCCGGACCGTCGGGTCGCTCGGCCAGCACGAAGCCCTCGCCCTTCTTGTCGACCTGGTCCTCGCGCGAGCTTGACCGGCCGGACGGGCCTGCGAGCACCTGCCTCGACCGCCGCGATCCTGCGTGTTCGTCGGGCTCGACGACTCGCGCTCGAGACCCATCGATCGGCTCGGTCCACGATAGCCGGTGTACTCGATCTCGCCCAGGATCATCCCCTGGTTGACCAGCTTCTGGAACGGCTCGGCCGTGCTGACGAGCCCGCGGTCGAAGAGGACCTTGTGCCAGAACCGGCTGTAGAGCAGGTGCAGCACCGCGTGCTCGGCGCCGCCGACGTAGAGGTCGACCGGCAGCCAGTATCGTTCCTTCTCGGGGTCCCACGGCTGCCGGTCGTTGTTGCGGGTCGATGTAGCGCAGGTAATACCAGCACGAGCCCGCCCACTGCGGCATCGTGTTCGTCTCGCGGCGGGCCTGCTCCGAGTAGCGGACCCAGTCGACCGCCTTGCTCAGCGGCGGCTCGGGCCTGCCGGTCGGCTTGAAGTCGTCGAGCTCGGGCAGGAGCACCGGCAGTCTTCGACTCGGGGACGGCGTCGACGCGGTCCTGCGTCGTCGAGCAGGACCGGGAACGGCTCGCCCCAGTAGCGCTGGCGGCAGAACAGCCAGTCGCGCAGCTTGTAGTTGATCGGTCTTCTTGCCCAGCCCGTGCGCCTCGAGCCAGGCGGTGATGGCGGCCTTGGCCTCGGCGGTCGGCAGGCCGTCGAGCGCGATCGAGTCGTTTCGCGAGTTGACCGCGACGCCCGGCTCGGCGTCGGCCTCGTCGAGCGGGTCGCCGGCGCTGGTCGACGCCCGTGCGCCACGACGCGGACGATCGGCAGGTCGAACGCCTGGGCGAACTCGAAGTCGCGCTCGTCGTGACCCGGCACGGCCATGATCGCGCCGGTGCCGTAACCCATCAGCACATAGTCGGCGATCCAGACGGGGATCTCGCTCGCCGTTGACCGGGTTGATCGCGTAGCCGCCGGTGAAGACGCCGGTCTTGGTCTTGGCCAGGTCGGTGCGGTCGAGGTCGCTCTTGCGCGCGGCGGCCTCGCGGTAGGCGTCGACGGCGCCGCGCTGCTCGGGCGTCGTGATCACGATCGACCAGCGGATGCTCGGGGGCGAGCACCATGTAGGTCGCGCCGAAGAGCGTGTCGGGCCGGGTGGTGAAGACGCGGATCGACTCGGTCCGGTGCTCCAGGACGACCGGGAAATCGACCTCGGCCCCTTCGCTGCGGCCGACCCAGTTGCGCTGCATGTCCTTGATCGGCCGGGGCCAGTCGAGGTCATCCAGGTCCTCGACCAGGCGTCGGCGTAGGCGGTGATCCGGAGCATCCACTGGGTCAGCGGCATCCGGACGACCGGGTGCCCGCCGCGCTCGCTCTTGCCGTCGATGACCTCTTCATTGGCCAGCACGGTCCCCAGCTCGGGGCACCAGTTGACCGGGACCTCGGCGCGATAGGCCAGGCGCTTCGAGTCGCGATAGGCGTCGGGATCGGCGGTGCCCGGCGGGATCGGCAGCTCGGCGATCGGCCGGCCCTTGCCGCGGCGATGTCGGCCGGCGGCGGTCGGTCCACTCGTAGTCCGGGTCGTACCAGGTGTCGTAGATCTGCAGGAAGATCCACTGGGTCCACTTGTAGTAGTTCGGGTCGGTCGTGTCGACCTCGCGGTCCCAGTCGTAGGAGAAGCCCGAGCGACTTGATCTGGCGGCGGAACGTCGTTGATGTTCTGCTGCGTGGTGATCGCGCGGGTGGACGTTCGTTCTTGACGGCGTACTGCTCGGCGGGCAGGCCGAAGGCGTCCCAGCCCATCGGGTGCAGGACGTTGAACCCGCGCATCCGCTTGTATCGGCAGAGGATATCGGTGGCGGTGTAGCCCTCGGGGTGGCCGACGTGCAGGCCCGCGCCGCTGGGGTAGGGGAACATGTCGAGGATATAGAGCTTGGGCCGCGGGTCGAGGTCGACCGCGCGGAAGGTCTTGTTCCGCTCCCATTCGGCCTGCCACTTCGGCTCGATGCGCTGGGGATGATACGCAGGCATATCGCACGCTCGTCCTTCAACGATTGCAACAGTCGCGGCCGCGCGGTCCGGACCGGGACCGCCGGCGATGATCGGGACATTCCGAATCCCGAGGAGGCCCCGCCGCGAAACCCGATCGAGGTCCCCGGATTGCCGACAAAAAAAGCCCGCCGCAAGTTCGGGGGCCGCTCTCCGATGGACGTCCCTTCCAGGATAACGCCTGGGCGCGGGAGTCGGTAGGGAGATCCGACTGCACCGGGCGGGACGCCGGCGGGAGGGCGATCCTCGACCAATCGTTGCGGGAAGCTCGGGAGATGCGTCGGGGCGGGGCCGCCGGTGTTCATCGGCCGGACCAGGATCTTCCGTCCCGCCAGACCGAGCGGGCGAGTCAGTCCGGCACCTCAAGGGGGGATCGACCCGATGGCCGCAGCACGCCGCACGGGGTCTGCGTCAATGCCGTCGAGTAAGGCAATTGCGGCCCGGGCGTCGACCAGTGCGGAGACCGCGATCCCCGCGGAGACAAACGGCGATGCGCCCGACAGTTGATAGTCCGCCACGTTGCGCAGCCGGCCGAGGGCTTCCAGTGTCAGACCGATCCGTTTGAGATCAGAATCCGTCGCATAGACGAGCTTCAGCCGGGCGAAGGTATGAACCTTGTCACGAGCCGGGCGCGAGAAGCCCCAGAGCCCAAGCCTGGCGAGCACCTCATGCAGCAGGGCATAATAGGTCCGTCGGACGCTGGATCTCCAGTGGGCCTCGCCCGCGCCGGCAGACAACTCGCGAGCCACTTCGAGCCACGCCCTACCGTTCATCTTCGTGATAGACGGACAGAAGGGTGAAGTTGCGGAGGGTGTCGGGTGGGAACGTCGAGGCCATCCAGGCGACCCAGTCGCGGTGCGTCGGATCATCCTCCGCCGCGGCGCCGTCGCGGTGGGCCCACAGGATCACACCGGCCGGGATGTCCTCGGTCGCCTCGTCCAGCACCACGTCGATCGACCTCAATCCTGTCACGACAGCCCTGGCCCGCTCGAGCATCGTTTGGAACTCAGCCCGTTGCCGAAGGCCGTCGATGAAGGCTCGGGCCTCGGGCGAGATCGCGACGGGAACCAGGGTCGAGGTGGACATGAAACCCCCACCGCCTTCCGGGCGAGGCGAACGAGGTGCAATCAGAGTAACCAACGGCAAGCGATCGACTCGATTCTAGCCTGGGTGCCTCGATCCGGCAAATGTCCACCGAATGGTCCGCACCGGAAGCCGTCGCGGGCGGCCTGTACCGAGAGGTCGTGACGGTTATGCGGCGACCGTCGCTATCGGAGGCCAGGACAGAGCCCAACGAGTGAACTCTCGAGGCAGGACCATCGAGGGAAATCTTGCGGCTCCGCGCCGACATTCGTGCTGCTGGAGGCAGCACCTCGCTCGTAGCGATCTCGCCGAGCATCTATTCTCAAAATGCACATCGTCGAGCCAGGCCCTCTCAGCCGCGATTCACTGTCGCTCCTGGTAGAAATTACAAACCGACGCTGCGGCTGGCGACGCCTGAGACTTGAAGAATTCCCAAAAAAAATTCGCGTCCGAACTCCTGTCGGCCAATCGGCGTGTAGACTTCAGTCGAAAGCCGGGTTTGCCTGTCATGCACCTGGATTCTCACGGCGACCCGCTTGGCATCGGGCTTGCGGTTGGGGTGGCGTCGAGCCCCGGCCGCGGCGGCCGGGCGGTCCGCATCACTTGCAAGGAGAACTGTCCATGTCTCGTCGAGATCCCGCCGCGATTTTCGCGCGGCCGCGACGCTGGGTCCTGGCCGCGGCGGGCCTGATGGCCATGGCGCCACTGGCCGGCTGCTCGCACCACCGGTCCACCTCGTACCGGCCGGTCTACGCGACCCCCACCTCGGGCTGCTCAAGCTGCGGCAGCTCCGGCGTCAGCACCACCGTAACCCCCGAGTCCGGCGCCGCCAGCATGCCCTCGTCGTCGTCGGTCTCCACGCCGTCCATCGACTCCAGCGTCACGCCGAGCTCCACCTACAAGGGGAGCTCGGGTACGGTCCGCAGCTCGACGGTCGAAAGACCGCCGAGCGCGCAGATCGGCCCCGACCCCGACCTCGATGTCTACTCGAGCAGCGGCCGCAACAGCGCCAAGCCGGTCACCCCGCCGACGCCCGCCAGCCCGGCGCCGGCCCGGCGCTGGTCGAGCCCAAGAGCGATCCCGGGGCCGCGGCGGCGAACCTCCCGAAGGACGCAAGCGGTGCCCGGCTCGCCGGCCGGGCCGCCCCCGCCGCCGGCGAGAAATCGGGCGGCGGTGTCGCCGCCCGGCTCCAGCCGTACATCGCCGGCTCGGGCGCCAGCGAGCTCTTCTATCCCAACAAGGCCGAGCGCCCTGGCGCTACATCGTCCTGCACCACAGCGCCTCCGCCGCGGGCAACTACGACGAGATCGACCGCGAGCACCGCAAGCAGCTCGGCTACGACGGCTGCGGCTACCACTTCATCATCGGCAACGGCAACGGCAGCGGCGACGGCCAGATCGAGGTCGCCCGGCGGTGGGACAACCAGAAGCAAGGCGTCCACTGCCGCAACGCCCGCACCCACGACGTAGACGAATACGGCATCGGCATCTGCCTGATCGGCGACCTCGACCAGCAGCCGCCCACCCCCCGCCAGATCGCCGCCACCCAGGCCCTCGTCGCCTACCTGAGCCGCCAGTACCGGATCGACGATTCGCACGTCTCGACCCACGCCCATCTCGCCGCCACGCCCACCGCCTGCCCCGGCAAGTTCTTCCCCGGCACCATCCTCGCCGGCGCCCGCCGCGAAGGCGCCGACGCGAGCTGAACGACCGCCCCCAGTCCCGCCGGCAACTCCCCTCCTGTCCCACATCCCGATGGCTTCCTGCCCCACTCGCCTCACCTCACCTCGCCGCTTCCTTTCCCGACACACCGTCGCGCGGTAAGCTCACGATCGAACTCCTTCCCGCTCGGGATTCCCCTCGCCGGGATCCGGCTCGAGGAATCCGGCCTTCGGAGGCGAAGGCGTCCGGGATGCACCGCGATCGTGCGCCGATGAACGACATCATCCGTCTCCTCTCGGACATCGAGCACGGCGATCCGTCGGCCGCCGATCGACCGTTCCTCCGCTGATACAGGAGAACGATGATGACTGACAGACAGCCAGGACGACGGCCCTTCTGCTGGACCCGACTCGCCGCGCTGGCGATTGCGCCGGCATTCTGGCTCCTCGACGTTCGGGCAAGCGCAGCGGAGACCACGCCCAACGCCTTGAGGTTCGGGGCGGTTCGCGTCGGTGCCCTGGCCGAGGGCAGCTTGCGCGTCTTCGTCGACCCCGCGGATGCCGATGGCCCGCCGCCCCGGATCGACGCGCCCGCCTTCCTGCGCGTGGTGGATGTCAAGGTCGGCCGACAGCAGTACGGCAACGCCGTCAAGGGCTACTGCGACATCTGGGTATCGCTCGACACCCGAGTTGCCGGCGAGTATTCCGGCGACCTCCGCATCGCCATCGGCCGACAGCAGGTCGCCGTGCCGGTGGGCGCGACGGTACGTCCCCAGATGCCGCGACTGACGCGCCTGCTCGTCGTGACCACGCCGTTCACCCGCTACTCGACCAGCGACGCGACGCTGTTCAACCCCTGGCTCGACCTGGTCGCCGGCGCCCCGCTCGACGTCCATTACCTCGACGCCAGGCCCGGGCCGGTCCTCGCCAGGGTCAACCTCAAGAACTTCGATCTCGTCCTCCTCGGCATGAACGGCCTCATCGACCTGACCGACTCCGACGTGAAGCTGCTGCGGGCCTTCATGGAGCGCGGCGGCCGAACGATCGTGTCGGCGAGTGTCTCCTTCGTCGGCACGACCGAGGGCGCCAACAAGCTGCTGGTGCCGTACGGCCTTCGCATGATCGACATCGATCCTCGCAGCCCGCGCCGGTCGAGCTCCGTGCCGCCCAGATCATCCGCGACCCGCTGACCGTGGGAGTCAAGGCACTATCCTTCCAGCGCCCGTCGCCCGTCGCGGTCACCGATCGGAAGCTGGCCAGGTTGCTCGCGACCGTACCCGGCGATCCGGCGAAGGGACTCGTCGCCGAGGCGCGTGCCGGCCGCGGTGACATCGTCGTCATCGGTGATTCACTCTGGTGGAGCTGGATCGGCACCGACCGCGACAAGACCAGGAATCTCCGGCTCCTGGAGAACCTGTTGAAGAATCCCCCGCGTCGAAAGTGAAGCGGCGTGCCGCAAGGGCCATGTCACCCGCCACGCGGGCGAGGACGTTGCGTTTCACCTCGGCTCGCGTAGGGCGCCTCACGGTTGGGTTGCCCAGACGAGCCCGACGCGCAAGCGAGTGGATACGCAAGCCGACCAGGCCATCCACTCGCTTGCGCGTCGGGCTCGTATCGGCCTCCTCCGCATCATCGCGCCTTGACGCGCGCCCAACTTGACCGGGCCCACGCGGACCGGTCCAATGGCTGGTACGAGCACCGATCCGCCCGCAACGTGCGTCATGCCCCGCCTCCACGCCGGTCGAACCCGAGAGCATCGAAGATCATGAGAATCCTCGCGCGTGCCTTCCTCGCGGCATCCCTCTCCGCGGCGGCTTTCGGCGGCACGGCGAGCGCTCATGCCGCGGACGGAGGCTACACCCCGTTCGAAGGCTCAAAGACCACCTGGCACGACGGGTTCGATCGCTACGATTTCCTGATGGACGAGGCGACCCTGGCCATCACGCCCTTCGACCGGCCCGCCGACGAGGGGTTCGGGGTCAAGGCGCCCGACAGGGGGAAACGTCGCGGCGTCGTGATCGTCCCGAAGCATCTTGCGCCCGGCAACCCGTGGTCCTGGCGGGGCCATTACTGGGACCACGAGCCCCAGGCCGAGGTCGAGCTGCTCAGGCGAGGGTTCCACGTCGCCTTCATCACGCCCGACCCCGGCAAGCACTGGGAGGCCTGGTACGCCTACCTCACCGATAAGCACGGGCTGGCGAGGAAGCCCGCCTTCGTCGGCATGAGCAAGGGAGGCGTCAACGCATACGACTGGGCCTCGAGCCACCCGGATCGGGTCGCGTGCATCTACGCCGACAACCCGGCGATCCGGCCCGATGCACTCGCCCGGCTCGCCGACCTGGCCAGGAACGACGTCGCGCTGCTGAATGTCTGCGGCAGCCAGGACTTCCTGCTCCAGCGCCATACGCTGGCCATCGAGGCCCGCTATCACCAGCTCGGCGGCCGGATCACCGTGATGATCAAGGACGGACCGGCCCACCACCCCCACAGCCTCCGCGATCCCAGGCCGATCGCCGACTGGATCGTCGAGCACGTCGGGGCCGCCGCCGACCGGCCCACCTTCGCCGTCGAGGGCTTCACCAGGTCCTATTACTACGGGCTCGAAAACACATATGTCTTCCTCGATCGTGAGAAGACGTACGCCACCTGCCGGGGGCCCGGGTTCACCGCGTGCTACGACCGCTACGACGCCCGGACGTCCAACCCCTGGGGCCTGGCGGGGATGACCGTGATCGTGCCGAAGGCCCCCGCGCCGGCAAGCCGTGGGTCTTCCGCGCCGATCCGATCGGCCGCGACGCCGTGGTGGACCGCGCCTTGCTGGCCCGGGGCTTCCACATCGTCGTCGCCCCCCTCACCTTGCAGGCCGGTCCGATGCGTTCCCAGTGGGACGACGTCTACAACAAGCTCGTCGCCCAGGGCTTTTCCCGCAGGCCGGTGCTCGAAGGCGCCGGGACGGCCGCCGGCGAATCCTACGCCTGGGCCATCGCCAACCCCGACAAGGTCTCCTGCATCTACGCCGAGAACCCCGCGCTCCGCAGCCTCATGGCCAAGGAGCCGCCGATCGACCATCTCGACGCCCTCGCCCGCGCCGGGGTGCCGCTCCTGCACGCCTGCGGCAGCCTCGACCCCTGGCTCGAAAGCCAGACCCGCGTCGTCGAGAAGCGATACAGGGACCTCGGCGGCACGATCACCGTGATCGTCGACGCAGGACGAGGCCACGATCCGACCGCTCCACGAGACCCCAGGCCCGTCGTGGATCTCCTCATCACGCAGCAGAAGCAAACACCCGCGAAGGAAGCCCACTTGGCCGCGGCGCCCCGCGACTTCCGTTTTGACGGCACCGTCTCGCGCGTGGTCCTGGAAAACTACCTGTCCCGCGCGATCTCGATGGAGGGCATGCTCAACGGCCGGGGCGACCTCGACGACAACATCCGGATGCTCAGGGAGACCGGGGCGAAGTTCATCGGGCGGGCCCTCTGCCTCTGGGGCGGCGAGGCCGAGCTGCTCCACAACCTGGAGCGCGCCCGGGCTCTGGTCCCCAGGGTCCACGCCGCCGATCCGGAGATGGTCCTCCAGGCCTGCATCTTCGAGATCGTGACCACGCAGGTCGACCAGGTCCCCGTGCCCGACTGGGCGTTCGTCGCGCTGGGCGGCCGGCGGAGAAGCGGAACTTCCGGTATGCCGACATGCTCTACCCCGACGGCCGTCGCGTCAACCAGTGGAGGCAAGGCCAGTCAGTCCCCGACGTGAGCCGACCCGAGACCAAGCTCTGGTTCTACTTCCTGGCCGCGTCGTACATCGACCTGGGCATCGAGGCGATCCACCTCGGCCAGACCGAGCTGATGAACGGCAACGATCGCGACCTCGCCCATTATTCCGAGGTGCTTTCATTGATCCGCGCCCACGCGGCGAAGCACGCCCGCCGGCACCTGGTCATCCTCGATTCGCACGTCCCCAGCGGCGGCCTGGTGCGCGACGGCAAGTTGCTCATGGACTTCCACTCGTTCCCGCTCCGGATCAAGGAGGTCCCCGACCGGCCGCAGCAGGCAGTCCTGCAGGTGGGTTTCTCCGACGGGATCTACGGCCGCAGCAAGGGCGGGACGACGCCCAGCGGCTGGTCGTGCGAGCACCTGCCCTACCTGGTCGAGATCGACAACTGGGGAGCCAGCCGGCACCCGGGCCAGCCCGGTCAGGGCGGCATCTGGGTCTGGGGATATGACGAGATCACCTGGTTCGCGCGTCAGCCCGAGGCGTATCGCGCCGAATGGCTGCGCTACGCGCATGACTGGGTCCGGAAGACCGACCCCAACGGCCACCTCCAGATGCCCGGCAGCCGCACCGTGCGATCGCCGCTCGACGGCCGGCGGTGGTACTTTGCCAACCGCCCCGGCAAGGCCGTCCCGACGGGCCTGGGCGACGAGGCGGCGATCCGCTCGATCTGGGCCTCCGACTCGTCGCGGTAGGGGCAGGCACCCCGCCGTCTCACGACCCCCAGGATCGGCGGCCCGCCCGCCCGACCGATCCTCGCCATCGGCCCGTCAGCACACCTCCCCTGAGCGGCTCCAGAGGGTAGGACACTTCGCTCTCGCCGGACGCGTGGCAAGTCCCGACAGGCTCATCCTTCGGCGTCGGCCTGCACGACCTCGATGACCAGACCGTCGGGGTCCGCGATCAGCATGAACAGCCCGTCCGACGACGTCACCACGTCCACATCGTACCGTGCGAAGCGCCGGGCCGCAGCGTCGAGGTCATCGACCTCGAGCCACAGGATCGGCATGGCATGCGTCGGGAACCCCGCCGGGCTGCGCTCGGCCGCGTTGGGCATGAGGGTGATCGACCACGACCCGAGCCAGTACCACGGACACCCGGAACCGTCACGCGGATCGAGTGAAGCTCCCAGCACTTCCTCATGAAAACGCCGGGACCTCGCCAGGTCCGTGCAGGCGATCGTGAGGGCCTTCGGCCGGAATGACACCTCGCCGTCGCTCATCGTGTACCTCCGACCGACCCGGACGCCGTCACTTCCCCGGCTCGTCGAAGGCCGCTCCGGCCGCCGGGGCTGCCTGTCGTTCCGCCTCCCAGATCCGGACGGTCCGGTCGACGCTGGCCGAGGCGATCCGATCGCCATCGGGCGAGAACGCCAGGCCCTCGATCGGCCCGGAATGCCCGCGGAGGACCAGGACCTCCTGGCCGAAGATCGGGTCCCAGATCCGGACCGTCCGATCGCTGCTGGCCGAGGCCAGCCGCTTGCCGTCGGGCGAGAACGCCAGCCCACGGATCGTGCCGGCATGGCCCGCGAGGGCGTGGACCTCCTTCCCGCTGGCGAGGTCCCGGATCCGGACCATCTGGTCGTAGCCCCCCGTGGCCAGCCGGCGCACGTCGGGGCTGATCGCGACCGCCTGGATGCCCTCGTCGGACTTGAAGGCCCGCAACCGGCGGCCGGAGCCCACGTCCCAGAGCATCACGAAGCCGTCGTTGTCGGCCGAGATCACGATCTTGCCGTCCGGTGTGAACGTGACGGCATTGACCTCGAAGGCGTGGCCGACGAGCGTGCGAAGCTCCCGCCCGGCGTCAACGTCCCAGAGCTTGACGGTGTGGTCGTCGCTCGCCGAGGCGAGGACCTTGCTGTCCGGGCTGAAGGCCACGCCGAAGACGGGCTCCGTGTGACCCTGGAAGGTGTGGATGCCTTGCCGGTGGCGACGTCCCAGACGCGGACCGAGCGGTCGTCGCCGGAAGAGGCCACGCGGCGGCCGTCGGGGCTGATCGCCACGCTCCGGACCAGGCGGGTGTGCCCCTTGAGGACGCGGACGACCTGCCCGCCGGACCGTTCGCGGATCGTGACCGACCCGTTCGCCAGGCCCGTGGCCAGGAATGAGCCGTCCGGGCCGAAGGCGACCTTGATCGCCCGGTCGTCCTCCGCCAGCCCCTGGGCTTCCTGGTCGCGGGTCACGTCGAGGATGCGGATGGGGCCCTCCGTGCCGGCGACGGCCAGGTGGACGCCGTCGGGGTGGAATGCCATGTCCTCGACATCAATGGTATTGACCTTGATCGTGCGCAATAGGTACCCGGTGGGAACATCCCAGAGGTGGACCGCCTGGCCGAAGTAGTTGGTGGCGGCCAGCAGTCGGCCGTCGGCGGAGAACACCAGCCGGGTGACCGGCTTCAGGTTATGCGGGTCGCGGAGCGTGAGGACGACCTTGCCGCTGACGGCGTCGCGGAACCGGATCGTCCCGTCCTCCAGGCCGGAGGCCAGGATCTTGCCGTCGGGCGAGTAGGCGATCGCCTTGGTATATCCGCCGTGCGGCTGGCGTCGCTCGACGGCCCCGGGGAGGATCACGGGATCCTCGATCGCGAGCAGCGCCTTGCCCGTGGCGACGTCCCAGATCCGGATCGTCGACTCCTCGCCGCCGGCGGTGGCCAGCCTCTTGCTGTCGGGCGAGAACGCCAGCAGCGAGTAAGTCCGCGGCTTGTGATCCGTGACGGTCCGAATCGGCGAGCCGTCCTGCCGATCCCAGAGCCGGATCGTCCCATCCACGCCGGTCGAGGCGAGGAACTTGCCGTCGGGCGAGAACGCCAGCGCCCAGATCCGATCGGTATGGCCCGCGGAGGTGTGGATCACCTGCCCCGTGGCGGCATCCCGCAGGGTCACGAGCCGATCGTATCCGGCCGAGGCGATGACCTGGCCGTCGGGATGGAAGGCGACCGACGTGACGACCTGGTCGCAGGCGATGGTGCGGATGAGCCGGCCGGCGTCGGCATCCCACATCCGGACGGTCCCGTCGGCGCCCGCCGAGACGATCCGATGGCCGTCGCGGCTGTAGGCGACGCCGTAGACGACGCGCTTGTGGCCCGTCAGCAGCCGGCCCTGCTCGCGGGTGAGGTGATCGAGGTAGTACCACTCGAAGCCGCGGAGGTCGGACTTTCCCGCGGGCGGCCGGGTCGCCTCGAGCCGGCCCAGCACGTCGCGCGATGTGCGCGTCGCGCCAGTCACGCTCGGCCAGGTTGAGCGTCGCCGCGTACTCGCGGTGCCGGGCGCCATTCTCGTCCTTCCGGGCCTCGTCCCGCGCCGCGACCGCCGCCGACAATCCCCAGGCCAGACCCGACACACCCAGGATCGCGCCGATCACCGCCGCGCCCGCGAGGCCCGCGATCAGCTTGCGCCGACGCACCCACTTGACCGCGCGCTCGACGCGCGAGGCCGGCCGCGCCAGGATCGGCCGGCCGTCGAGCCACCGGTTCAGGTCGTCGGCCAGCTCGCGGGCGGACGGGTATCGGTCGCGGGGCTCCTTGCTCAGGCACTTCAGGCAGATGATCTCCAGGTCGCGGTCGACCCCGGGATTCTCTCGACGCGGCGGCGTCGGCTCCTCGTCGATGACCAGGCGGAGGACCTCGACCGCGGTCTCGCCCTTGAACGGAGGCCGGCCCGCGAGCATCGCGTACAGCAAGGCCCCCAATCCATAGACGTCGCATGCCGTCGTGATCCCGCCCCGGCTGCCGCTCGCCTGCTCGGGCGACATGTAGCCGGGCGTACCCACCAGGTTGCCGGTCGTGGTCTCCAGCGCGGCCGCATCGATCCGCTTGGCCAGCCCAAAGTCGATGACGTGCGCCTGGCCCTTTTCGTCCACCAGCACGTTCGATGGCTTGATGTCGCGGTGCAAGACGCCGCGCCGATGCGCATGCTCGATCGCCCCGGCCACCTGCGCGACCAGCCGGGCGATCGCCGTCGGATCGTCCCTGTACCGCGCCAGGCAGCGACCGAGGTCCTGGCCGTCGACCAGCTTCATGCTGTAATAGAGGATTCCGTCGTGCTCGCCGCTGTCCAGGATCGGCACGATACCCGGATGGTCCAGCCCGGCGACGGCCTCGGCCTCGCTGCGGAACAGCCGGACATGCCGCGCGTCGGCCAGCAGGCCGGCCTTGATCATCTTCGAGCGCGACGATGCGGTTGAGCCCTTTCTGCCGCGCCTTGAAGACGACGCCCATGCCGCCCGCGCCCAGCTTCTCGAGCAGGACGTAATCGCCCAGCGTGGACCCCGGCTGTGCCTTCGCCAGCTCTTCAACGACGTCAACGCCGCCCGCCCCCATCGGCCTCGTCATCTCCTCGGCCGGGCCGACCGTGGGCCCCTCCGACGCGTCGCCGCTGGCGTCGAACCCGGCCCAGGGTCACGTCCTGCCCGCACGAATCGGCGACGGTCGCCCCTTCATCCGGCGGTGACTCCCGGCCGAGCGGATCCATCACGCCCGTGGAGATATCCAGCAGAACCTTCGCCTCGGGATGACGTTCCTGGTAGTCGGCCAGCGTCAGATCCCGACCCTCCTCGCCCCGCAGCTCTCGGTCGAGCAACACCAGCTCGAGCCAAGAGCGCGGTGCGGGCCTGACCGTCCAGGCCATCCAGGTACTCCTCGATCCGGGGCGCACGCGACGCCCGCCACTCCGCCTCGTACCGGTCGCACCGCTCATCGATCAGCCAGGGCTCTTCGTCCCGGCCCATCCCGGCGATCCGGTTGTGTAATTCCATGGCAGTAGGCTCCCGCACGGGATCGAACGATCACCGGAGATGTCCCCGGGCGACCGGCTCGACGCGGCCGATGAGGCACGAACCAGCGCCTTCTATCCATAATCTTTGCGTTTGGCCCCGCGCCCCGACATCGCGCGGCAGAATTTTCGCGCGGCCGACAGCGTTCGATAATCCGGGCCGTTG
This sequence comes from uncultured Planctomycetota bacterium, assembly GCA_963771445.1. Classification (GTDB taxonomy): domain Bacteria; phylum Planctomycetota; class Planctomycetia; order Isosphaerales; family Isosphaeraceae; genus JAKAUH01. Next base: position 434,439 of record CAVYTQ010000015.1, read on the forward strand.
AACCACGGATTACACGGGCCACACGGAAAAGGACCGGAAGCCATCTTCTCTTCCCTTCCGTGGGCTCCGTGTGCTCGGTGGTTCAAGCCGCATTCGAAAACGAGCGATCGACGATCCCGGTCGACGATTCCGGCATGAGCGACGAGGCGAGAGCTCCCGCCCTTCCCCTCATGGAAGAGAGTCGGAGCGTTCCCAGTCCTCGCCGATATCTTCACAGATCAGGCGGATGAGCTCGAGCTTGCGCTCGACGGTGCGGGTCGCCCGCCCGAGTTTCCGGGCGATCTCGGGGTTCGTGAGGCCCTCGACGCGCCACTCGGCGATCTGGCGGAGGGCCGGATCGGGCAGGGCTTCGACGAGTCGCTGGAGCTGCTCGCGGAAGATGGCGGCGAACTCGGGAGGAGGCTCAGGACTGACGGCCTGGGCCAGCAATTCGCCCTGGCCAGTCGCGCACTCCGGGGGAGCGGCCATTGCATTCGAACCATGGGACGGCGGCCGGCCGGAACGTTTCCATCGGGTCGAGCGCTGGCGTCGGATCAGGACTTTCTTGAGCGTGATGGCGGCCAGGAGTTGCCAGAGGTCGGTCCGATCGCCGAGGCCATCGAACCGACCCTGGACGGAGCCCGCGAAGAGGCCATTCAGGGCGCTCAGCGCGACGTCCTCGCCGTCCTCGGCGGCCTGGTGCGGCCCGCGCATCAGCCGACGCTCGGCGACCTCGAGGATCCGGGCGTAATAGCGATCCCAGATCGCCTCGAGTGCCTCGGGCCGACCGGCCCTCAGGCCCTCGAGCCATCGTGTGATCGAGCCGGGATCCTCAGCGGACATCACCGCCCCCCAGCCCGGTCGGAGGAGACCATCGAGTTGGGTACTGTCATCGCGCCGACGCGGGCCTCGAGTTGTGTTCTGACGTACCGATGTTAGCCACGCATCCGCGAGGGGGTCAAGCGTTCCGTGGATGCAGCCGAGAAGGCCGTGGGGGTTGTGGGAAGGGCCTCATGGGATCACCACGGACAGGTGCCGCTGAATTTGACAGTCGGGGATCGCCTGGGCCAGCCATTGCCTGTCACCGTCTGCATAATCAACGCGCAGGACGAGCGCCCGATATTGCCAGGGCGACAGCTCGCGATGGGCCAACATCGAGACCTGATGACCGCACGGCACGCTGACCTCGAAGTAATGCCCCGCGATCCATGGGACGCTCTTCACATCGACGTACGGCCCGCCAGGTTGGTTCAGCTCCGGCCTGACCTGCTCGAGACTGGACTCGCACCCCGCCGCCACCGCAACGACCTTGCGTCCCCGCGGCACCTCCAGGGCGACCTCCAACGGAAAGGCCCCGCACGCCCAGCCCGAGGGTTTCGAGTCCAGCCAGGCGCCGACCGCAAGACCGGCCGCGATCAGGGCCACGAGACCCATGAGGTGCAGGATCCTGAGCCGGACGCCGGGCCATCTCATCGTGATTTCCTTCAGCCAAGGGTCATCGCCCCGCGAGGCGGATGCACGTGATGAACTCATTCGACACCCGGCCGCTCCGATCCTCACGAACGCCCCGGATGACTTCATCGTCCGGGAAGATCGCCTTGACGGCCCTCACGAAGGTCGCACGTCCATCCTCGAAGTCCTCGCCGCCGGTGGTGCGACCATCGTGGAGGACGAGCAGGACGTTGCATTCGAAGCAGAAGAGCACGTCAACCCGGTCGCAGCCGCGGTGGAACGCGAGCCGGACGCCGAACCTGGGTGCGCAGCCCCTGGAGGAATCTCAGCGATAGGTCGCCGGCGAGACTCGAGCGCCCCGCGCATCGGGTCCTCTGCTTTGGCCAGTCAGCACGCCCCCCCTGATCGGCTCCAGCGGGCACGCCGGTGAGCGGAACGGACAGGCGAACTCCGTCGGTACGCGACCGGACTCCAGGCACCCCCGCGCCGCGGCGTGCCGCGTGCAGCCGATGTGGAACGTCCGCTCCGCCGGCTCCCAGATCAGGACCAGCTCGGGATGTTGCAGGAGGTGCTCGAAATACCCCGGCCCCCACTCGGAGAGCCCCCAGGCATCGTCGCTCGGGATGAATCGCCCCCCCTCGGTCTTCGGCACCTGGTCCCATTCGTCGAGGCACCCCGCCTCGTCCGCCTGGGGCGCGAAGAAGTGCACTTCGAGGCGTGCATCCCAAAGGCTCGCGACCTGGAGACGCTCGGCGTCCGAGAGCGACATCCACCAGTCCCGCGCGACGGGTTCCGAAGCCGTCGGGATGGCCGCCAGCAGGTCCGAAGGGATTTCCAGCATCGCCGATTCCTCCGGGACAATGGTATCACACTCCCTTCAACCGGACCAGCGGCCGGCCGCCGCTCGCCAGCAGCGACTTGAGGTATTCCATCGACCCCATCGGAGGGCATTCCAGCACGGCGCGGCAGAATTCGCCCGGCGGTGCATAGCGATGCGCATTCATGTAATGGGTGACCAGCTCCGGGCAGACGAAGATGCACCCGTCCCCGGGGATGAAGAGGTTATTCTTGCCATGAGCTTCGCCCCCATAGCGGCAAAGCCCGCAAGGATGGACGCCCATCGCGATCATCGGTTGCCAGGGACACGCACAAAGCTCGATGAGCCTGTCGTAGATGCGGCGATCCACCTCGCCCGTCGGGTACGGATGGCCCGGCTCCAGCCAGCCGACCGCGCAGGAGGAACGGCGCGAACTCCGCACCGAAGCCGTCACAGGGTTCCAGGTCCGCTTGCCACGCCATGGGGCCCTCGCTAACGGCCGGCGCCCCGCGATCAGCCGCCCGCCGACCGGCGGGCCTGTTGCATCGTCTCGTTGGCGCAGATCGGACTTCATTCGCCGTGCACCGTCGAGGCCAGGACAAGCGGATGCACCGGGCCACTCCCCCGGGTCGTCAGCAGATAGGCTGCGACGGTGATCGTCCATCTCGAGTTGACCGTGTCGTCCACCAGCAAGACCGGTCCGTCCGGGAGCGCCGGACCCTTGATGGCGAGCGAGCCGTCGATGTTGCGCGCCTGCTGGCTGCTGTTGGCCATCGTCCTCTGCTCGGGCCGGTCTTCGGTCTTCTCGAGGACCATCTGGAACGGCAAATTCAGGGCGGCGGCCAGTCGCCGCGCGAAAGTCCGGCACGAGGTCGGGGTGGCGGCGCGATGGAACGCACGTCACCCAGGCCGGCGCCGGCTGCGGCGCCCATTCCTGGAGGAGGTTCACGCAGGCCCGGACGAGCTCATCGGAAAAGCCGCCATCGTCGCCTCTTCCCGTCGCGGACCATCGCGCCCCAGCCGGAATCGCCCCACACGCAAAGGACCTTGCCCGGCCTCGCCTGGCCCGGCTCGGCGATCCGGCCGCTCACGGCCATCGTCGGCAAGCCCCCCGCCGGCCACATCTTCCTCGGCTCGAGCGTCAGGTTCGTGCGCCGCAGGAAGGATACGGCGTCCTGCACGATCGAGGCGTCGGGCGTCGTCGCCAGCGGCGGCAGGCCCGGCGGTTGGACGGCATCGGGCCGGCCGTCGAACGCCCGGATCAGGAATTCCATGTGGCCGGAAGCCAGGTTCACGTAGTCCTGCATCTGCCGCTGTTCGGCCCGTCGCAGGGTCGTCAGCCGTTCGGCCCTCTGCCAGAACGCCTCGCCCAGCGGTGCGGCCGTCAGCGACCACTTGCTCCCCCGCCGGACGACGGGCGACGGCGATTCCAGCGACAAGAGCTGCACCGTCTTCTCGACCCGCGTGAAGCTGATGTTGACCCGGCCGAGCAGCGACGGGATGGACAGGCCCCCGGGCGCCGCCTTCATCGCGTCGAGGACCTGTCCGACCTCGTCGCGCGTGGGGAAGGCGCTGTCGATGAAGTAGTCGGTGATCTCGGTCTCCTCGGCGCCGCTGAGCAGGACGCCCGCGGGCGGTCGGCAGCGCCCGGCCCGCCCGGCCGACCTGCTGATAATAGGCGATCGACCGAGCCGGGCGTCTGGTAGTGGATGACGAAGGCGAGGTCCGGCTTGTCGAAGCCCATGCCGAGCGCCGTGGTCGCCACGAGGGCCTTGACGCGATTGGCCAGCAGGGCCTCCTCCAGTTCCTCCCGACGCTCGCCCGACTCCCCCGAATAGGCCTCGACCTCGACGCCTGCGCCAGCGCAGCCAGGCCGCCACCCGCTCGGCGTCGCGGACCGTCAGCGTATAGATGATGCCGTGGCCGGGCAGCGCGGGCACGTGTTCCGCCAGCCACGCCATGCGTTCCGCCTGGCCCGGCAAGCGGATCGTCTGGAGGGACAGCGACGGCCGGCTCAGTTCGCCCCGCGAGACCGTGAGCTCCGGCCCCAGGACTGAGACCAGGTCGTCCAGGACGCGGTTATTGGCCGTCGCCGTGGTGCCCAGGAGCCGCAGGTGAGAGGGCAGTGCGCGGATCATCCGTTCGATCAGGCGGTAATGCGGGCGGAAGTCGTGCCCCCAGTCCGAGATGCAATGCGCCTCGTCGATCACGAGGAGCGAGATCCGCCCGGCGATCGTGCCCAGCACCTCGTCGCGGAACCGCTCGTTCGCCAGCCGCTCGGGCGAGATCAGCAGGACGTCAACCTCATCGCGAGCGATCGCCGCACCGACGGGGTCCCAGTCCTCGCGGTTCTCCGAATGGATGGTCGCCGCCCGCACCCCCATGCGTTCGGCCGCAGCGATCTGGTTGCGCATCAGGGCGAGCAAGGGAGAAATCAACAGCGCCGGTCCCGATCCCTGATCCCTGAGCATCCGGGTCGCGATGAAATAGACCGAGCTCTTACCCCAGCCGGTCTTCTGCACGACGAGCAACCGCCCCCGCCCCTCCACGACGTGGCGGATGGCCTCCTCCTGGCCGTCGCGAAAGACGGCGGATTCCTGCTGGACGCCAAGCCTCAGCAGCTCGAGGGCACGCGTGGGTTCATAGTGCATCCGCACAGGACTCCGTTTGGTATTGCTCTTTCCGACACCCGACGCAGCCCGCGACCTCGCGTCCGCGGCACCCGGTTTCCTTCCTGGTCTCACACTCCGGGAACCCTCCTGAAACGGCTTCACAGGGGTCCAGTTTCGCACGTACGCACACCCGCTGAAGTCGGAAAATTCGGAATTGTCGACACTGTTGCAACCAGGACTGGGGTCCTGGTCAATCGCCCGGGAAGGGGCGAGCAGACCAGCCCAGGGCATCGCCCTTACCGTTCGACGCAGATCCTGGATTTCTCGCCTCCATCGCCAGTATCCTCGACCTCCACGATGGATGTCCTCGAGTCCTGGCGGACGTGCACGAGGATCACGGCACCTTCGTGATAGCAGGCGACAGCGTGGGAGAGCAGGTTGGAGACCACCTGGCCGAGCCGGTCGGGATTGCCGACCAGCGGCGCAGGGAGTTTCCGCTGCTCGATGACCAGCACTCGCATCGCGGGTGACTCCAGGGGCGTCGGGCCGCACCCCCGCGGGCTCAGGGCACCACGCGGAAGGCGTCGTCCTTCTTCAGGACCCGGACCAGTCCCGATTTCGCCGAGCCGAACTCGACATGAGCATCGAGCAGGACGCCGACCGGCACGTCGGCCGGGATGCTGACCTCGACCTCGATCCGATCCCGCTCCCGTCGAATCTTCGTTGCTTCAAAGGGGCCGATCTGGACCCAGCTCGGGTTGCCCTCGGGGATCCCGCCGCGCAACTCCGGGTCGAGCGAGAGCATCAGCGTGTGCACCTGTCCGCGCGTGGCGGTGCCGGGTGTCACCGTTCGGATGCCGAAAGATTTCACGCCCGAGCGATCGGCGTTGTCAACGATCGCGCCCATCGCGCGCCGGAGCATGGGGTTGTTGCTGGGCTCGGGCACCCCGGCGTATCCGCCGATGAGGTACGGAAAGCGGCCGGGGGTCACGTGGTAATGATAGCCCCGGGATGGGTCGGAGTGGCCGTTGCAGACGTCGAGCGCCCGGTCATCCTTCAGGTCGCGGGCCATCACGCCGGACTCCTCATAAGGCCCGTGGACCGGGAACCCGTCGAAGGCGAAGCCGAGGACCGGCGAGTGTCTGCGGCCGTCGTCGGCGAACGGCGACTTCACGCAGCTCGGATACTTGTGATAGTGATACACGCCCTGCTGCTGGGGATGGCCGCAGCACGAGTCGAGCCAGACCTCGGAGTAGCCCTCGATCGCGTTGATCCCGCCGGCCTCGAAGGGGTTGAAGAACACGACGCCGTTGAGGGCCATGCCGATGGGGCCCATCGGCACCCGGGTGATCGACGAGGCCCGTTCCGGCCGGAGCGGCAGGCGGAAATGGAAGTCCTGAACCCGAATCCGATTCGGGTTGCGGCTGTTGGGGAACAGGGCCGTGGGATGGTTGGGATACCCCTGGCTGTCAACGATGAGGGCCCGATCATCGTGGCGGAGCGCCAGGTTCGGGATGCCGTCATTGTTCGAGTCGGAAAGATGATAGCCGAAGAGGTCCACGTAGATGTCGCCGTCCCTGTACACGTAGGTCGGCGGCTGACCCCGACGGCGATACCATTGCCCGCCGATCGGCTCGAGCCCATCGGCCGAGGCGAGCACGGCGGGCGCGGAGGGCCGGGCGGGCGGCTTGACAGCGGGCGGCTCGTCCGCGAGGGTGCGAGCCTGGCAGGACGCGGCGAGGAGCAGGACGAAGACACCGAGTCCCGAGACTTTCCGACGAGGTCCGAACATGGCAGGAATCCTCCAGCAGGGAGACGCGTTCGAGCCGGCGAACATGATGCGCGATGGAGCCGAGTCGTGGGCGCTTCCGGCCTCCCGAGGTGGTGAGGTACCACCCCGAAGGACCGGTTGGGCCATGGTGACGACATCAAGGGTTCCGTGGCCGCTGGGGGCGGACGGGCGGCCCCTCGTCGTCATCGGCGGGAGGACCGCCGCCCGGTGGGCGGCCGCGGGCAGCCCCCATGCGTCCGCCCGCGCCTCCAGCTCCACCCGGACCACGCTCCATGATCTGCCGTGCCTGGCGAAGCTGTGCGGGGGTGAGGATAGATTCGAGCTTTGCTTTGACGTCCTTCTCGATCTCCGCCAGTTGCTTCTGCTGCCGGGCGGTCAAGGAAAGCTCGGACCTGACGAACGGAGGCAGCACGTGGCCGAGTTGCGGGCGACCGCGACCCATGCCGGGCGGCGGCCCATCGCCGGGAGGCCCGTCGCCTGGCCCATTGCCGCGGAGTCTGCCGCCTGGGCCACCGCGCGGCGGGCCATCGGGCGCGTCGTCGGGCGGTCCACCGCCTCGGGCGCCGGGGGGGCCTCCGGGGCCGTCGCGGCCAGGATCTCCACGACGGCCGCCCTGCGCCGGTCCGGGATCTCCCGGGCCTTGCATTCCCTGGCGGCCTGGGAGGAGCTCGGAGCGGTCGAGAGTCCCGTCCCGGTTCCGATCGAGCGACTTGAGGGCGGCCGCGGCGTCTCGGATCTCGGCGGCGGATAGCTCGCCGTCGCGGTCCCTGTCGAGTGCCACCATCAGGGGCGGCGGAGGAGGCATCGGGCGGTCATCGCCGGCGCCTTCACCCGCACCAGGCCGGGGTTGGCGGCCCGGGCGCGGCCCGTCGTCGGGCGGTCCCGAGTCCTGGGCCAGGACAGCCGCGGGCGCGAGGAAGACGGACGCGACGAATAGTCGCCGCGCGATCAGGGATACTCTCATCTCCGGGTCTCCCAGTAAGGTCAACGCCCGGGTGTGCCGGGCTGCCGGCAGCTCGCGGGGCAGCCGTCGCGACCGCCCCGCGAGCGTCCGAGAGGATTGTAGCTCCGTCAACCTTAAGCCACCGTGAATGCGGGAGAATGGTCCGGAAGAAATGTCGCAGAGGCCGATCGAGACCACCATCCCCGACCGAGTCACCTGTTCCACGACTCCGTGGATGCCGCCGGGGATCACGGTCGAGGAGGTGCGAGTCCTGGCGAAGTTCTGGAAGCGGTCGCACACCCCGCCGCCGACGGCCGATGCGTTCGACCCGTCGCACGCCACCTACCGTGACGCACGAGCCAGAGTACCATGCATGCGAATGCCCTTCGGGACGCTCGTCGGCACAAAAAAACTCCCCGGTGGAACATCGCCTGGAACAATTATCAGAAAAATGGCGAGACTCATCGAATAAACGGGACTGCTCGAGCGTCTAATAGCCTGTCCTGTTGTTTCTCAATTCGGTCGATGGTAAAAACCGGCGATCGCCCCGGGATGAAGGGCGTCGCATGTCGCCATGCATTGGTGCCAGGGATGATGCTGGACTGCTCGGTCTTCTTGCGGATTCACCCGCAAGTTGTTGAACGCGTTTAGCTTGTGCAGCACGGATCGTTGCGTGCATGGAAACAATGGCGCATGCGACGTCCTCCGGGATGGCGATCGCGATAAAGGTCCAGGATCGGCGGACCAGAATGGTGCAAACGAACCCAATCTACATGGTTCCTTCACAATCGGCGCGGGGTTTCGGCGCCGAAGCATCGCGCCGAGGGGCGAAATGGAGCAAACGAACCCATTTGGGCGATTCGGAGATGGAATTCGTTGGATTGCGGGGAATCAGGCGATTGTGCGGATTGCGTAATCTGCGCCAGTAGAACAGGAAGGTGAACCTGTCGCCAGCGGGCAAACATTCAATGATTCATTGAGTGCCACGACGGCCGGTGTCCTGGAGGCCCCAGGGGATGTCGAGGACGACCTCCCGCATTTCGACCTCAGGCCGACAGGCTCGCCGTGATGGACTCGACTGCGGGGGGGTGCTCCAGCCCGAAGCAGACGTCGGCGCGACGGCCGTCAACGTGGAGGCGGAGGAAGCCACCCGCAATGAGCTGGCTCGACAGGTCGGGAATCCATCGCCGCACCAGGGGCGCCAGGCCCCTGGCGACGAGACCCAGCGCCGGCTCCCAGCGGTCAGCCAGGGGGAGGACCCAGCGGGGACGACCGCTGACGGTCTGGACGAGCGAGGCGAGCTCGGGATAACTCAGGTACGGGCCGACCACGGCGTACCGCGAGCTCTCTCCGCCGGCCACCAGGGCACGGCGATGCGCCGTCGCCAGCACCTGGGCGTCAACGATCGGAATACCGCCGCCAGGCAGCATGGCCAACGGGTATCGCGACAGGACGCGGACGATCCTCGTCGATGTCGGCTTGTCGTCGCGAGGGCCCATCACCATGCCCGGACAGAGCGCGACCGCGGAAAGTCCCGCGCGCGGGCATCCAGGACGAGTTGCTCGGCCTGGCGCTTGGTTCGCGTATAGGGGGACTCGACCCGATCGAGATTCCAGGCGGCGGATTCGTCGGCCGGCTGTCCCGGCGTGCCGGCGGCCAGGGTGTAGAGCGTCGAGGTATAGATGAACCGCTCGACCCCGGCGCTCGCGGCCGCGTCGAGCAGTCGGAGAGTGGCCTCGACGTTGATCGCCTGGCTCATGCCGTGGGGATCGAGGCCGAGGCACACCCAGCCCGCTGCGTGGACCACGCCCCGGCATCCGTCGGGCGCACGGCGGACGAGCGCGGGGTCGCGCAGGTCGCCGACGATCCATTCGATCGGCGGGTCGTCGGATTGGCGAGCGGGCGGGCGGCGGGTCAGCCCGCGTACCCGATGTCCGGCGGCGGCGAGCAACCGCGCGACATGGCCGCCGACGAAGCCCCCGGCGCCGGTGACCAGCACCGGCCAGTCCGTCGGTTCGGGCTCGACGCCGTCCCAGGGCCGCAGGGTCGCCACGCCGGCGGGCCGGGCCGGGGCCATCAGCTCGCGGCGGCTCATCGCGCACCCGGCCGAGGGAGAGTCGGGTCGGGCTGCCAGAGGTAGAGGAACGTCGGCAGCCGCGACCGGTCGAGGCCGGGATAGCTCATGGGGATGGCCTCGCTGAGCGGGGCCGGGTTGGGCGTGATCGCGTAGAGCGAATGGGCCGGATAACCCGCGCGATGGAAGAGCACCACCTCGGCACCCGAGGCGCCGGCCTGGCGCTCGGCCTCCGCGATGGCGTCGTGCAGATACCCCAGGCGATCGACCAGGTGCAGCGACGCGGCCTGAGAGGCCAGCACGACGCGGCCATCGGCCACCACCCGGAGGTCCTGGTCACTCATGGTCGGCCGACGCTGGCGGATTCTCCGGTGCAGATGCTCGCGATAGGCATCGGCCATGGACTGGAGCATGGCCCGAGTCGCGTCGTCGAGGGGGGCTGTCACGGTTCCCATGTCAATCCGGGTCCCCGACTTCACCGGGTCGGCGATGAGATTGAGCTGGGCCATGGCGTCCTGGAGGTTGAAATGGTTGAACACGGCACCCAGGCCGCCGACGACTCCGGTGGGATGGGCGACGATCTGGTCGGATTCGGCGGCGATGAGATAGGCCCCCGAGGCGGCCACGTCCATCAGGCAGGCCACGACCGGCTTTCGGCGCCTCGGCCTTGAACCGGCGCAGCTCCTCGGCCATCACGTCGCAGGCCGTGACACTTCCGCCGGGGCTGTTGATCCTCAGGACGACCGCCGAGACGCCCGGATCGCGGGCAGCCGCCTCGAGCTTGTCGCGGAAAGATGCCAGTGGATTATCGCCGACGGCATAGAGACTGCCATAGTTCTGATTCAGCAGGACGCCATCCACGTCGACCAGGGCGATCCGCGGATGCGGCCCGTCGCCCCGGCCGGCACGTACCAGGGTCGCGACCATCTCGCCCGGGTCGGCCGCGGCGGGGAGCTTCACCTCCATCGGAGGCAGGTGGACATCCACGGCACCCCGGAGGTTGGCGTCGGCGGTGACCCCCGTATGACCGCGGAAGGTGGCCGCGATCGGCAGGGCGTGGCCGCAGCCGGCGAAAGCGAGGGACGCAAGCCCTGCCACGATGCGGAGGAACGGGTCAGGTTGGCGGCGGGGCCGCCGCGTGCCGTCATGCTGCATCCCGCACCTCAACTTCCTGGTCGCCTGGACAACTGGCCGCCCGGTCGGTGCCGTACAGGTTTACTATCGGCCACGCCGCGGGCAAACTTGGTCCCAAGACCGTCACGACCGGCAAGATCGGATGAACCCGGAAGGAAGGACTCTCATGAGGATTCTCGATATCGTGATGATGGTGGGGACGGGATTCTCGCCCCAGGCGACCGAGCCGGCCCACGCGAAGAACACCTTGTTCAAGGGTCTGATGGCCGACGGGATCAAGGCGAACGGTGCGACGGTGAGGCTCCCCGAGCCTCGGCTGCGCGACGACCAGGACGCTGAAGGCCAACGCACCGCCTTGCGGGAGGTCGCCGGGTCGATCCAGAAGCTCGACGAGATGGTACGCGACTCGGTGACGGCGCCTTACATCATCAAGGTGAGCGACGTGCAGGCTGAGGGCGCGACCATCCGCGTGGTGGACCTGTGGTTCGTCGTCCATGCGGACCTGGCGGGGATCGACCCGGCACGCGAAGCGGCCAGGGCCAGCGACAAGGAGACCGAGGCGGGCAATATGGCCTTTCGGACCCGGCTGCTCAGGCCCGAGGAACTGCAAAAGGCCGGCATCGCCGCTCCGCCTCCGTCGAAGGACTCGGGGCCGGAGGTCTGGTACTCCCATATCCAGGGCCGGCTACTCGACAGGATCGCCTTCGACGCGACGAACCGGGCGGAGGCAACCCGATCGGACGAGTCGATCGTCATCGCCGCCAGGACGGACCCGGCGTTTGACAAGGCAGGCGATTCGCCCAACGGCTGGAGACCGCTCGCCGGCGGCAGGCCGAATGGGGCAGCCGGGGGCAAGATGAAGCCCTATGCCGGCGGGATCAGCTACACCAAGATCAGCCGGCTTGCCTTCCGGCCGGAGGCCCTGCTGGTCGAGATGCACGCCGCCTTCGTCGAACCGCACGAGTGGTTCCAGGGCGGCGCCGATCCTGAGGTCGAAGTTCAGCATCGTGGCCCAGGATCAGATCCGCCGGCTGCGCCGGGAGCTTGCTCGTCGGCGAAAGCCTTGACCGCCCCCTCGATCCCGGCGCCGGTTCCGTGCATGATGGTTCGTCGTGCCGGGAGATCGCAGGGCACCAGGGGGCCGATGATGTGGATCGACCGAGCCGTCAAGTGGCTGTTGCCGCGGGAAGATCACTTCTTCGACCTGCTGGAGCGTTCCGCCGCGCTGGCGCGGGAGGCCGGTATCCTGCTGGCGGAATGCTGCGCCAGCGCGAACGACCGGCGTGAAGCCCTGGTCGGACGGATGCACCAGATCGAGCACCAGGCCGATGACCTGATCGCCGAGGTCTACGAGGCGCTGAATCGGACGTTCGTGACTCCGCTGGACCGATCGGACATCTACCAGCTCGCCACGTCGCTGGAAGGCATCGTGGATGATGTGTTCGCCACGGCGCTGCAATGTGTCGTGCACGCGATGGACGAGCTTCCCCGGGCAGTCGCGAGCTCTCAACCCTGATCGGCCGGGCCTGCGAGGCCGTCGAGGCGGCGGTCGGCGACCTGCGCGGGATGAAGCAGCCGGCGCGAATTCGCGAGCAGTGCGCGCTGCTCGACCGGCTGGAGAGCGAGGGCGACCGGATCTTCCGGATGCAGATCGCCGCGATGTTCCGATCGGAGACCGACGCGATCCGACTGATCAAGCACAAGGAGTTTCTCGAAGGGCTCGAGGACACGCTGGACGCTTGCAACGACGTGGGCGACGCGCTCCTGACGATCGTCATGAAGAACGCCTGAGGGACCGCGGGGATGACCCTGAGCACCGCGATGGTGATTCTCGTCCTGGTCGTGGCGGCCGCCATCGTCTTCGACTACATCAACGGCATGCACGACGCGGCCAACGCGGTGGCGACCGTCGTGAGCACCGGCGTGCTGCCGATCCGCACCGCTGTCCTGATGGCGGCCGCGCTCAACTTCCTGGGCGCGTGGATGGGCACGGAGGTGGCGGAGACGATCGGCACGGGGTTGATTCGCCCCGAGGCGATGACGCAGGTCGTGGTCCTGGCGGCGCTGGTGGGCGCGATCGTGTGGAACCTGACGACGTGGTTCTTCGGCATCCCGTCGTCTTCCTCGCACGCGCTGGTGGGCGGGCTGGTCGGATCGGCGATGGCGCACGCGGGCTGGCGATCGGTCCATGTTCACGGCGTGATCAAGGTGGTCGAGAGCCTGGTGATCAGCCCGGTGGTCGGGTTGCTGCTGGGGTTCGCGGTGATGATCGCGCTCTTCTGGATCTGCCGCCGCGGCCAGCCGGAGCGGCTGAATCGCGAGTTCCGGCGCTTGCAGGTGTTATCGGCCGGGTTCATGGCGCTCTCGCACGGGAGTAATGACGCGCAGAAGACGATGGGGATCATCGCGATGAGTCTGGCCGTCTACCGGGGGGCGCGCAGCGGGGCCGGACACCTCGAGGTGCCGACCTGGGTGGTCGCGGTGTGTGCGATCGCGATGGGGGCCGGCACGATGACGGGAGGCCGGCGGATCATCAAGACGATGGGCACGAAGATCATCGACCTGAAGCCGATGCACGGATTTGCGGCCGAGACCTCCGCGGCGGTGACGATTTTCGCGGCCTCGCACCTGGGCCTGCCGGTGTCGACGACTCACGTGATCAGCGGGGCGATCATGGGGGTGGGCTCGAGCCAGCGGGTCTCGGCGGTGCGGTGGGGCGTGACGGCGCGGATCGCCTGGGCCTGGGTACTGACCATTCCCATCAGCGCGGCCGTTGCCTGGGCCTGCTACCACCCGATCCAGATGGCCATCGGGGCGGCGCGGTGAGCCTGTCGCGCCGCCTGCTGAGTGAGCCCGCCGCCGAGGTTACTGCGCCGGAGGACGTCGCGCCTGGGCGGTCTTGGCGGTCTTGGCGGTCTTGGGCTTCTGGACGGCCTTGTCGACGTTCTCGGGGGCGAAGAGGATCGTGCGGAGAAGCTGCTCGAACTCGGCGGTATCGACGCCAGTCGGGTGCTTGGCGATCGCCACCATCTGATCGTTCAGCGTCTTGCGGCCCTTGAGCGGGATCGCATGGCCTGCGGGAAGCTTGCGGATCGCAAAGGACCACGAGTAGGGTACGGTGCCAAGCACCCGTTTCGCCTGGACATCCAGCTCGCAGTCGAAGACGGCCTTGGGGGCCAGCTCGACCACGGCCGGTGGCGGCGGCTGCTTCACTCCGCCGGGCCACATGGACCAGACGCCAACCCTCAGCCGGCCCGTCGTGGGTTCGACGCAGAAGGCGTAGTACAGCTCGACCTTGCGGTGCTTGCCCGAGACCAGCATGGTGACCGGGCAGCGCAGGAGGGCGAACGTCGACGTGGACGCGATAATCCGCGTCTGGGCGAGCTCGGTCTCGGCGGCCTGGAGGACCATCTGCTCGATGGAAGAGAGCTGCATGCCGAGCGATTCGAGCCGGTCCGACGTCACCACGACTTCGTCCTTGCGGCCGTCGCTGGCGGGGACGCACATCCCGATGCCGATGCGCGTCAGGGCGAAGTCCTTGTCGAGTCCCATGGGCTGGATGTCGGCCAGGATCGCCGTACGAAAGAGGGTCGCCGTCCGGTTCGCCACCTGCGGCAGGTCTTGCCACTCGCCGGAAGCCGGCCGGGGGACCGACTTGAGCACGAAGTGGTTCCAACCTTCCGGGGGCGTCTCTCCCAGCCGGGTCGCGGCGGACAGCCGAACGAGCTGCGGCTGCGAGCCAAGGTACCCGGCCGCAAATGCCGCCGCGACCCCCGGGTTCGCGGCGACGCAAGCTCCCGGCGGTATGCCAAGGACCAGGATGGGCACAGCGATTGCACAGAAAACACCCGTGAGCAGCGACGCATGGCTCCGCCCCGCCTTCTGCAACATCGATTCCTCCCCTCCTGAGAGGCTCGTCCGGGTGGTGACTCTTGCGTCACCCGTCGCGTCGTGCCGACGTGCTCGATGAACGACCCGGATTCACCCGGATTCCCCTGAATGGTTGCCCGGTGCTGCCCAAACGCCCCCGGGATGCGTCGCTCCCGCCAGAAGTAAGCCAATCGACGTTGTGGGTACGTCGCCAATCGGTCCGATACCGAATTGTCACGGGTCCACGTTTGGAATTCGGCCGCATCCTATCACCACTAGCCCTGGAGCACATCCGCAGATTCCGTGCAATCTACAGACCCCGCGGTCGCCGAGTTTTCCGAATTCCCGGCAACTTCGACAGGATGCACTTCAGCCTGTCTCATCCTAAGCTCGCCATTCAACCTAAATCGCCGTGGCTAAGGTATATTACCTAGATAGCCTGGCAACCTGGGAGGTAAGCACCGGTGAGGAAGATCAAGACACCGAGGATACTGGCACTGGCCCCTGATGGGATTCGCGGAATCACCATGGCGGCGGCAGGCAGCCGGTCTGAGGCGCTAGGTGTGCTCGACCTCGGCCTGGAGAGGCCGCACCGCCAGGGGATGCTGGCCGACCTGCGGCGGTTAACGCGAAGTCCTTATGGGGTGCGCCTGCCGACGACGGGTATCGTCGAGAACTGGGCGGGATGGCGTGAAGCGGAGGGACTATCAACCATCTGGATAACGATCGATTCAGTAAGTCGAGCCGACCGTCGATTCGAGGAAGCGGTAGCGGCGGCCGGTGAGACGGGGCGATTCGTGATCGGCGAGGCGACGTCTCGGGCGGAGGTGCGGCGTGCGATCGCAGCCGGGGTCTCGGGAGTCATCGTCTCGGGGCTTGAGGCCGGCGGCCGATGCGGTTCGGATAGCTCATTCATCTTGCTCCAGGCGGCACTTGCCGAGGATAGGGTTCCCGTCTGGGTACGGGGCGGGGTGGGCGAGCGCGTGGCGGCGGCCGTCGTGGCCGCGGGTGGCGCCGGCGTCGTTCTCGATGGCGCGCTGCTGCTGGCCCGCGAGTCGCCGGTCGGCCCATCGTGGCGCGAGCGGATCGCGCGCTTCGATGCGAGCGAGACCACCGCAGTGATGCCCGAGCTCGGGGCGCGGGAGTGCGGGTCTTCGCCAACGACGGCTCGCCCGCGATGGGACGGCTGCGCAAGGCGGCCGCGTCCGGCGCGGGCCTCGAAGCCTGGGAGGCCGCGGTTGCCCATGGGGTCGGCTGGGCCGAGGGACAATGTCCGCCGGTCGGACAGGATGCCGCCTTCGCCAGCGCGGCTGGCCGATCGGTTCGTCACGGTCGCGGGGATTGTCCAGGCGGTCGAGCGGTCGATCCGCGCGGGGATCGCGGCGGCGCGGGAGGCGCGGCCGCTCGTCGAGGGCTCGCCAATGGCCGTCGACCTCGGCACGCGGTATCCGATCCTGCAGGGGCCGATGACGCGGGTGAGCGACGTGGCACCGTTCGCCGACGCCGTCGCGCGGGATGGCGGACTGCCGTTCGTGGCCCTGGCGATGCTGCGTGGCGGCGAGGTGCGGACGCTCCTTCGCGAGACGGCCGAGCGGCTCGCCGGGCGTCCCTGGGGTGTGGGTATCCTGGGCTTCGTCCCGCCGCAGCTCCGCGCCGAGCAGCTCGCGGCGGTCGCCGAGGTGGGCCCTCCCTGGGCCCTGATCGCCGGAGGCCGGCCCGACCAGGCCGCCGGGCTCGAGAGGCAGGGGATACGCACATTCTTGCACGTCCCCTCGCCGGGTCTTCTCGACCAGTACCTGCGCGACGGCAGCCGGCGATTCGTGCTGGAGGGTCGCGAGTGTGGCGGGCACGTCGGGCCGCGGTCGAGCTTCGTGCTCTGGGAGCAGGCGGCGGCCGTGGTGGAAGACGCGATCGATCGGGGCATCCCCGCAGACGAGATCAGCCTGGCCTTCGCCGGGGGCATCCATGATGCGCGATCCGCGGCGGCGGTCGCCGCGATGGCCGGGCCGCTGGCGGCGCGGGGGGTCAAGGTCGGCGTGCTCCTCGGCACCGCGTATCTCTTCACTCGCGAGGCCGTCGAGACCGGTGCAATCGTAGGGCGCTTCCAGGAAGAAGCCCTGCGCTGCGACGGGACGGTCCTGCTCGAGTCCGGGCCCGGGCACCAGGTGCGTGTCGGCCCATCGCCGTTCGTGGCGCAGTTCAACGACGAGAGGCGTCGCCTGATCGCCGAGGGCCGGCCCTGCGACGAGGTCCGCGATGCGCTCGAGGCGCTGAATGTCGGGCGGCTCCGCGTGGCGGCCAAGGGGATGAATCGCGGGGACGGTGCGGGCCTCGCCCTGACGCGGGTCGACGAATCTTATCAGCAAAATCATGGTGTGTACATGATGGGCCAGTCGGCGACCCTGCGCGACGCGAAGACCACGATCGCCGAGCTGCATCGCGGGATCAGCGACGGCGGCGCGGAGGTCGTCGCGCGAGCGATCCCCGGGCTCGACGACCTCGCGGAAGGCGAGGGGTCGGCGGCGGCTCCCTCGGACATCGCCATCGTCGGGATTTCCGCGGTCTTCCCCGGGGCGGCCGACCTGCCGCGATTCTGGTCGAACACCTTGCGGGGGTTCGACGCGATCACCGAGGTGCCGCCGGATCGGTGGGACTGGCGGCTGTATTACGACCCCGATCCCAAGGCCCCCGACAAGATCGTGTCGAAGTGGGGCGGATTCTTGCCCGACGTGGCGTTCGACCCGTTGCGGTACGGGATGCCGCCGTCGAGCCTGCCGTCGATCGAGCCGGCGCAATTGCTGGCGCTCGAGGTCGTGCGGCGGGCGATCGGAGACGCCGGCTACGCCGAGCGGCCGTTCCCCCGCGAGCGGACGGCCGTCGTGCTGGGCATGGGCGGCGGCGCCGCGCAACTGGCGATGGGTTACGCGTTCCGCTCGTACCTGCCGATGCTCGACACGGTGATCCCCGGCGGCGGCCGGGCGGCGATCGACGCCTGCCGTGGGCAATTGCCCGAGTGGACGGAGGACTCGTTCCCCGGCTTCTTGCTGAACGTCACGGCGGGACGGATCGCCAACCGGCTCAACCTGGGTGGCGCGAACTACACGGTGGACGCGGCGTGCGGCTCGTCGCTCGCGGCGGCCGCGCTGGCGGTCCGCGAGCTGGAGACCGGCGCGGCCGACATGGTGGTCCTCGGCGGGGTGGACACGGTGCAGAACCCGTTCACCTACCTGGCATTCAGCAAGACGCAGGCGTTCTCGCCGCGAGGGCGCTGCCGCCCGTTCGACGCGGGGCCAACGGGATCGTGATCAGCGAGGGCGTCGCCGCGGTGGTCCTCAAGCGGCTGGCCGACGCCGAGCGCGACGGCGACCGGATCTACGCCGTGATCAAGGGAGTGGGCGCCTCCAGCGACGGCCGGGCGCGCGGGCTGACCGCTCCGGTCGTCGAGGGACAGGTCCGCGCCATCGAGCGGGCCTACGCCAAGGCCGGGGTCTCGCCGGCGACGGTCGGCTACGTCGAGGCCGCACGGGACGGGCACGGCCCTCGGCGACGTGGTCGAGGTCGAATCGCTCGGCCAGGTCTTTCGCTCCGCGAGGGCCGGCGCGAGCGAGCTGCGTCGTCGGCTCGGTCAAGTCGCTGATCGGCCACACGAAGTGCGCGGCCGGGCTGGCCGGGCTGATCAACGCGGCGATGGCCCTCCATCACAAGGTCCTGCCGCCGACGATCGGCATCGACGACGCCGAACCCCAAGCTCGACCTGCACGACGGCCCTTCCGGCTCTGCACGCGGGCCGAGCCGTGGCTCCATCGCGACGGCGATCTCCCGCGTCGGGCGGCGGTCAGCGCCTTCGGCTTCGGCGGGACGAATTTCCACGCGGTGCTCGAGGAGTACAACGCGCAACGTCGTCCCGGCGCCCGCGTCGGCGATGCCCGAATGGCCGGCGGAGCTGATCGTGCTGGAGGCGGCCGAGCCGGCCGGCCTGGTCGAGTCGATCGACCGGCTGGCGGCGCCATTCCAGGCCGGGGCCAGGCCGTGCTCAGGGACCTGGCGTACGCCCTGCAAGCGGCGAGGGACGGCGGGCTCGGCCACGAGCGAGGAACGAGTCGGGAGGAGGGAAGCGCGGGGCGATCCTGGCGATCGTGGCCGACTCGCACGAGGACTTGCTGGAGAAGCTTCGGCTGTCGCGAAAGGCGATCGCGGAGGGCAGGGAGCGAGCTCGCAGGACCCTCGGGGGGTGTACTACGCGGCGAGGCCGGCGTGGGCGGGCGCGAAGGTGGCGTTCCTGTTCCCGGGCCAGGGGCGCAGCGCCGGGGATGCTGCGGGAGCTGGCGGTGGCGTTCCCCGAGGTCCGCGATCGCGTTCGAGGAGTTCGACCGCCACGTGGCGGCCGGTGGCGGCATCGCGCCCGGTCCGCTGGTCTACCCGCCGCCGACCTTCGATGATGCCGGGCGAGAGGAATCGCGTCGGGCCCTCCAGCGGACCGACGTGGCCCAGCCGGCGGTCGGCGCGGCGTGCGTCGGGCTGCTTCGACTGCTCGGGGCGATGGGCCTTGTGCCCGACATGGTGGGCGGGCACAGCTACGGCGAGCTGGTCGCGCTGCACGCCGCGGGCGTCCTCGATTCGGGCGACCTGGCCGAGCTGTCGGCGGCGCGGGGGCGGCTGATGATCGAGGCCGGCCGGGGCGGCCTCGGGCGCGATGGCGGCCGTCCTGGCCGAGCCCCGACGTGGCCGACGAGCTCGTCCGTGAGATGCCGGGAGTCCAGGTCGCGAACTGGAACGGACCGCGGCAGACGGTCGTGGCCGGTCCGGCCGAGGCGGTGGATCGCCTGGTCGCGTTGGCCGCCGCGCGGGGGATCGTGGCGCGACGGCTGCCGGTCGCCTCGGCCTTCCATACGCCGATGGTCGCCGGGGCGAGAGAGCCGTTCGCCCGCCTGGCCGCCGACCGACTGCGCAGGTCGCCCGATCGCGCGGTGTACTCGAACGTCGACGCGGCACCCTACCCGGCCGATCCGGCCGCCATGGCGGCGAGATTGGGCGAGCACCTCGCCCGGCCCGTGCGCTTCGACGCCATGGTCGATGCGATGTACCGCGACGGTGCGCGGGTCTTCGTCGAGGTCGGCCCGGGCTCGATCCTGTCGCCGATGGTCGAATCGATCCTGGAAGGGCGGCCGCACCTGTCGCTCTCCTGCGACGCGACGCCGACGCCCGGTCTTGCCGCGTTCCTGCGGCAGGTGGCGCGGCTGGTGGTGGCCGGTTTACCGCTGAGTCTCGACCGGCTGACGGCCGGCCGGGTCGACCGCTGCCTCGACCTCGACCGGCTGCCTCCCGGCGAGATGGGCGAGGTCCCCTCGGCCTCGACGTGGCTGGTCAACGGCAGCCGATCGCGTCCCTTCGCCGGGCCCGAGCCCGCACGCCTGGGCACGGCACCGGCCCTCCCCGTTGCCGCTCCGGCTCCCAGCGTAAATGCGGCCAAGCCGGCGCCGCCCGCGCCTCCGAACACGAATGCCGACGCTCCGGCTCGGCTCAATGGCCATAGCAATGGAAAGCCAGGACCTCACATGACGACCCAGATCCCGAGCAGACCGAAGGAGCCGGCCGCGTTGACCCCGACACAGCCCCAGGGCGACCCGGTGATCGAGTCGTTCCAGAAGACCATGCGGATGTTCCTCGAGGTCCAGAAGGCGACGATGCTCGCCTACCTGAGCGGCCGGGGAGCGTCGGGCGTGCCGGCTCCGCATGCACCCGTCAACATGACGGCGAGGGCCGCCGAGACTCATGGAAACGGCACGCCCTATCGCAACGGCGATGCTACCTGCACCCCGGGCCGATCGGACTCAGAACGACGGGATGCGAGCATTCGCCGACCGGCGGAACTCGACGGACCATACCAACGGGAACGGCCGGGTCATCTCGTCGTCGGAGTGGCAGCCCGAATTCCAGGTGGATGCCCCCAGTACGACCGCACCCGCCGATCAACCCGTGCCGAACGGGATGCGCGTCGATGAGCACCCGGCGGCCAATGGTCGCCCCGACGGCGGTCACGCCCCGGTCGAGCGGCCGGCCGTCGCGCCGCCGGATCGCGACGCGTCTCACCTCGCGTCTGCTGGAGATCGTGCGTGACCGGACGGGATACCCGATCGAGACGCTGGGCCTCGATCTCGACCTCGAGGCGGACCTGGGGATCGACTCGATCAAGCGGGTCGAGATCCTGGGCAAGCTTCGCGACGAGTTCCCCGATGCCGGCGCATCCAGGACACGACCGAGCTGATGGACGCCCTGGCCCGCGCCGATCGCTGGGCGCGATCGTTGACCGGATGATGTCGGCGGTCGGGTCGAATGGCCGGGCGAAGGCGGTCCTGCCGCCGCCGGGTCCCGATTCGCCAGTCGATCGGCCGGGAGCGCCCGAGGACAGGTCGGAGGAACCTCGAGCGACCTCGATGGCGACGGCGACCCGGTCGCCTCGCGTGCAACGGCGAGTGCTGGAGGCGGTCGAGGCCCCCCTGCCGCGCGAGCGTCGGGGACTGAGGCCCGGCGGCCTGGTGGTGGTCACCGACGACGAGGCGGGGTGGCCGCCGAGCTGGCGGACCGCCTGAAGGCTGGGGGCCTCGCGGTCGAGCGGCTCGGCGGGACCGACCGGCCGGTCGACTGGACCTCGCCGTCGTCGATCGCCGAGGCGATCGAATCGATCCGGGCGCAAGGCCCGATCGCCGGCCTGGTGCACGCCATGCCGCTCGGACAGGGCATCGCCGAAGGGATCGACGACCGCTGGACCGGCCGGATCGTCGCCGGGGTCAAGGGGCTGTTCCTGCTGGCCAAGGCAACGGCCGCCGACCTGGATTCGGCCGCAGGCGGCGGGAGGTGCGTGCCTGATCGCCGCGACGGGGCTGGGCGGACGGTTCGCCGCCGGCGATGTCCACGAGTCGCGTTTCTTCCCGGGGCATGGAGGCATCGCCGGGCTGGTCAAGACGCTCGCCCGCGAGTGGCCGCGGTGCGATGCCGCGCGGTCGACCTGGCCTCGTCGGAGCCGGCCGGAATCCTGGCGGAGCGGCTGGCGGCGGAGCTCTTCGTCGCCGACGGCTGGGCGGAGGTCGGCTACGATGGCGGCCGTCGGATCCGCCTGCGGACCGTCGAGCGGCCGATCGTGCCCGGCCCGTCGGCTCTCGAGCTGGAGCCGGGTGATCCGGTGATCATCACCGGCGGCGCGCGAGGGATCACGGCACTGGTCGCGGCGGAGCTCGCCCGAGCCTGGCGGCCGACCCTGCTGATCCTCGGCACGACGCCCGAGCCCGACGGGGCGGAACCCGACGAGACCGCGGGGCTCACCGACGAGGCCGAGATCAAGGCGGTGCTCCTCGCGAGGCTTCGGCGCGCCGGCCGGCCGGCCGGCCCGGCGGAGATCGAGGTCGAGTACCAGGCGATGCGACGGGGGCGAGAGGTCCGCGAGAACCTGGCGATCCTCCGACGGCGCCGGTGCTCGTGTCGAGTACGCCTGCGCCGACGTCCGCGACAGGGCGGCGCTCGCCGACCGTGCTCGATCGCTGGCGAGGCTCATACGGCGACCCCGTCGGCCTGATCCATGGGGCCGGACTGATCAAGGACAAGCTGATCCGCGAGAAGACACCCGAGTCGTTCGACCGCGTGCTCGGCACCAAGGTCGACGGTGCGCTCAACCTCGTCCGCCTGGTGCGCCCGAGGCGCTGCAGTTCACGGCGCTCTTCTCGTCGATCGCCGGGCGGTTCGGCAATGTCGGCCAGTCGGACTACGCCGCGGCGAACGAGCTGCTGAACAAGCTGGCGGAATGGCTCGACCGGCGATGGCCGGGCCGGGTGGTTTCTATGATCTGGGGCCCGTGGTCGGGCGTCGGGATGGTCTCGCAGCTCGAGGGGCACCTGGGCCGCCGCGGGTTGGGGATGATCACGCCGGAGGTCGGACCCTCACTCCTGCTGGACGAGCTGCGCTACGGCCGCAAGGGGGACGTCGAGGTCGTCTACACCGGGGGACTGGGGACTCTCGAGGACCCGCTGCCAGTAGTCCCGCCTCCATCGGCCGGCGAGCCCGCGGGCCGCCTGGAGGAGGCGGTCCGATGAGCCGGGCCCGTCCGCTCGAGGTTGCGATCGTCGGCATGGGGTGTCGGTTCCCCGGCGCGCCGGATCTCGCCACGTACTGGGAGAACATCCTGGCGGGTCGGGACGGCGTGGTCGAGACGCCGCGCGACCGCTGGGACGCGTCGCGATTCGTCGACCCGGCTTCGACCGCCAACGACCGGCTGCCGTGCGGGCGAGGAGGATACCTCGCGGCGCCGATCCTGTTCGACGCCGCGGCGCACGGGATCATGCCGCTGACCGTCGAGGGGGGCGAGCCTGAGCAGTTCCTGGTCCTGGAGGCGGCAGCGGCCGCGCTGGCGGATGCGGGGCTGGCACCCGCGGCGATCGAGGGGCGTCGGGTGCAAGTGGTCATCGGCCGCGGGAACTACTTCAACCGCGGCAACCTGACACGGCTCCAGCACGGCCGGGTGACGGAGCAGACGCTGGCGATCCTGGCAACCCTCCATCCCGGCTGGTCCGAGGCGGATCGTCGGGCGGTGCGGGACGCGTTGAAGTTGACCCTGCCGCCGTTCGAGGCGGCGACGATCGCCGGCCAGTTGACCAACGCCACCGCGGGCCGGCTTGCCCACCGGTTCGACCTGGACGGGACGGCCTTCGTGGTCGACGCGGCGAGCGCGTCGTCGCTGGTCGCGCTCGACCTGGCGGCGCGGGCGCTGGCGACGCGCGAGGCGGACCTGGCCTTCGCCGGGGGCGTCTACATCGAGGCGGACGTCGATTTCCCGCTGGTCTTCCGCCAGCTCGGGGCGATCTCGCCGACGGGTACATCCCGGCCGTTCTCGGCCGACGCCGACGGGATGCTCTCGGGCGAGGGCGTGGGCGTGGTGCTCCTCAAGCGTCGGGCCGACGCCGAGCGCGACGGTGACCGTATCTATGCGGTGCTCCAGGCGGTCGGGACGGCCGTGGACGGACGAAGCCGGGGCCTGGCGGTGCCGTCGGCCCGCGGCCATGCCCGCGCGATCCGGCGGGCGTACCGACGCTCGGGCATCGATCCGGCGACGGTGATGCTGGTGGAGGGGCACGGCCTGGGCGTACCCGCCGCGGACCGCGCCGAGCTGGTGCGCTCCATGCCGTCTTTCCACCCCCGCCGCACGGTCGACGGACCCTGGGCGCCGTGTCGTCGATGATCGGCCACGCGATGCCGGCGGCGGGGATGGCCGGCCTGATCAAGGCGGCGCTTTCGCTCTATCATCGGGCATTACCGCCGACGCTCCATGCCGCGCGTCCGCACCCGATCCTCGACCGGCCCGATGGCGCCTTCGCCCTGAACAGCGTGTCCCGACCGTGGATCCATCCCGACCTCGAGCAGCCGCGTCGAGCGGGCGTAAACGCGTTCGGCTTCGCCGGAATCAACGCCCACGCGGTCCTCGAGGAACACACGAGCTCGGCCGATGCCCCGGCCGAGGCGGGCCGCCCAGGCGCCTTGCTGCGCTGGGATTCCGAGGCCATCCTGCTGTCGGCCCTGGACCGAGCGGGCCTGGCCGCCCGGGTCCGGAGCTTGATCGGTTGGCTGGCGGAACATCGCGGCGCGACGCTCAAGGACGTCGCCTACACGCTCAACTGCGCCGACGGTAATGACCGGGCCGCCGCGCGGATGGGCCTGGTGGCGTCCTCGACCGAGGACCTCGCCGGCCGGCTCGCCGCGCTCTTGCCCAGGCTCGAGGGTTCGTCGGCCCGCGCGGTGGGCGACGGCCGGGGCACTTATCACTGGGAGCAGCCGCTCGGCCAGTCGGGCGGGCTGGCGTTCCTGTTCCCCGGCGAGGGGTCGCAGTATCCGGGGATGCTCGCGGACCTCTGCTTGCACTTCCCCGAGGTCCGACGTCAGTTCGACACGGCGGACCGCATCGCACTCGAGCAGGGGGACCTGCCGCCGAGCGAGTACCTCTTCGGCGAGGCGGCGCGAGCGGAGGGCGCGGCCGGATTGTGGTCGGCACCGACGGCGGTCAACCTGATCCTGAACGCGCAATGGGCGCTGTACCAGGTGCTCACGCGGCTGGGCCTGCGGCCGGACGCCGTGGCCGGGCACAGCAGCGGCGAGATCCTGGCCCTGGCCGCGGCCGGAGTGCTGCGAGCGGATCGCCAGCTCGAGCGCCAGCTCGGCCGGCTCGGTGCGATCTTCCGGAGCCTGGAGTTGTCCGGGGACATGCCGGCGGCTCGGCTGATCGCGGTCGCGGCCGATCGCGGGCGCGTCGAGGCGGCCTGTCGGCGCGGTGGACGCCGCCGGGGTCGTCGGTGGCGATCGACAACTGCCCGCACCAGGTCGTCCTGGCCGGGCCGCCGCCCGAAGTCGAGCGGGTCGCCGCCCATCTGCGCGGCGAGAACGTCCTGCTCGAGGTCCTGCCGTTCGACCGCGCCTACCACACGCCCGAGTTCGCCGCCGTGCTCGGGCCGATCGCCGACTCGTTCGCCGGCCTGACGTTCCGCGAGCCGGAACGGCCGGTCTACTCGTGTGCCACGCGCGAGCGGATGCCCGCGGACGTCGCCGCGATCCGCG
Source organism: uncultured Planctomycetota bacterium (assembly GCA_963771445.1). Lineage (GTDB taxonomy): Bacteria > Planctomycetota > Planctomycetia > Isosphaerales > Isosphaeraceae > JAKAUH01. The sequence goes on from CAVYTQ010000015.1 coordinate 459,705, forward strand.
ACCTGGCCGTCGCCCAGTGGACGCGCACCGTGGCCTTCCGCGAGACGGTCGAGGCCATGCACGCCGACGGGCTGCGGATCTTCGTCGACGTCGGCGCACGCGGCAACCTCGCCTCCTTCGTGCAGGATACGCTCCGCGGCAGGCCGGCCTTCGCCATCGCGACGAATCTGCCGCGCAGGAGCGGGCTGACGCAGTTGAATCACCTCGTGGCGGCGCTCTTCGCCCAGGGAGTCGCGATCCGGCCCGAGTTCCTCTACGCCCGCCGCCGCCCCGTGCGTATCGACTGGACCACGCCCGAGCCGCCGGGCCGCGTACTGGTCCCAATCTCGCTCGGGTTTCCCGAGATGAGCCTCTCGCCGGCGCTGGCGGAACGTCTCGCGTCCGCGACGTGTCGCGGCGATTCCTCGACCTCTCCGGCGACGCATCGGATCCTCTCGCCGGACTTCGACGCTCCGATGGACACGCCCGGGCCGCGCCGCACCGAGGAACGTCGGGCTCTGGCAGTGCCGGCATCCGCCGCGCTGACGCTCGAGTCGAGGCTGCCGGCCACCTTTGATCGTGGGGCGAGGCTCGAAACGGATTTCTCTCGCTCACGCTGGCCGGGAGCCGCCCTTTGGCCGACGGACGAACCCGACCTCGACGCCATCCCCGAGGTGCCGCAGGACGGAGGATGCTCGCCTTCCAGGAGACGATGCAGGCTTTCCTCCAGACCCAGCACGCGGTGATCGGGGCCTATCTGGGCTCATCACCCGTCGAGCGAGCGGACGCGACGGGTTCGCCTGTCGGGCCGTTCGAGGATTTCGGGGAGTACGCCGACCGCGGGTCGGAGGACGCCACGGCCATCACCGGCCCGGAGCCTGGGCCGTGGGTGGGCGAGGTCCGAAGGTTGGTCCGGGGCGTCGAGGTGGAGACGACCTACCGGCTCGACGGCCGCGACGATCCGATCGCCGATCAGCATACGCTGGGCGGCAGGCGGGTCTCGGCGCTCGAGCCGAACCGCCGTGGGCTGCCGGTCCTGCCGTTCGCCGTGATGGCCGAGATGACGGCGCAGGCGGCCGCGCTGCTCGCCTCGCCGGGCCTGGTGCTGACGCGACTCGAGCGGGTCCATGCCCACCGGTGGGTCCAGTACGAGGACGCTCCCGTTGTGCTGGAGCTTCGCGGCCGGTGCGAACCCGTTGGCGAGGCGGTGGAAGAACGCATACACGTCGGCCTTTTCAATCGCGGCACGGACGGCCGGGCGGCATCCACTCGCCCGGTCTTCGAGGCCGTCGCCGTGTTCGCCGCCGCGACGCCGCCCCCGCCGGAGGCCGTCGCGTGGGGCCTGGCCGACCCGCGGCCCTGCCGGTTCACCGCCGAATCGCTCTATGGCGAGCAGTGGCTGTTCCACGGCCCGGCGTTCCAGGCGCTGGTCGAGGTCGGCGAGATCGACGGCGGCGGGATTGGTGGCATGCTCCGCGTGCTGCCCTGGGAGCCGCTGATGGTGGACCGACGACCCGCTCGGATGCACACGGACTTCATCATCGTGGATACCTTCACGCACCTGCTCGGCTGCTGGGGCCTGGACCATCTGGCCGACCGGGGAGACGTGGTGTTTCCGCTGTCGATGGCGGAGCTCGAGGTCTTCGGCGATCGGCCGCGGGTCGGTTCAGATGTCGCCTGCCGGATCACGATCAACGACCTGGAGCACCATCGCGTCCGGGTCGAGGCGGAGATCGTCCGGCCGGACGGGACCGTCTGGTTGCGGCTCCGCAACTGGGAGGACTGGCGGTTCCACTGGCCGGGACGGTATCGCGACGTGTTCCGCCAACCGCGAGATACCTTCGTCGGCGAGGAGCTGCCGCTCGACGCCCCGGGGTCTGTTCGGGCGGTCTGGATGGCTCCCCCCGCCGACATGGGCCGCCCAGTCTGGCGCGACGTCCTCGAGGCGACGCAGCTTGGCCCCGAGGAACGGCGCCGCGCACCTCGCACGGGGCGGCTCGGAGTCAGCACGATCGCACCGTCTCTGGGGGCTCGTCGCCGCCAAGGAGGCCGCGCGGCGGATCTGGCAGTCCGAGGGTCATGCGCCGGTCTACCCGGCGGACCTCGCCATCGTCGCGGCAGAGCACGGCCGGCCGATGCTGATCAATCTCGACGACCCGGGCGACCGGACGCTGCCGGCGATCGCCATCGCCGAGGCGGATGGGGTCGCCGTCGCCATCGCCGCGCGCGATCCGCTCGCCCGGCCGGGTATCGCGGTCGAGCGGATCGCGGAAAGCCCCGAGGGTGGGATGACCGCCGCCGAGACGCCCGACGAGCGAGCGATCCTGGCCCCATGGAACGGCCCGCTGCGACTCGAATGGGCCGCGAGGATTCGATCGGCTCGCGCCGCCGCCGCGATGGCCCTCGGCGTGGGCCAGGCGTGTGCCGGGGTGGAGGGCCAGATTGTTGCACTCGACATTGTTGCACTCGACGAGGAGAGCGGGTCGATCCTGATACAAACCGGGCCGGCGAGCCCCCATGCCCTGAGCGTCGCCACGGCCCGCAGGGGGGAATATGCCTGGGCCTGGACCCTGGCGGGAGCAAGCCAACATGAGTAACCGAGTGGATCGATCCGGGATCCTCCAGGACGTCCGCACCGTCCTCGCCGAGCGCATGGGCGTCGAGTCCGAAACCATCGACGAAGAGACGCGATTCTTCGCCGACCTCGGACTGGCGTCGATCGATGCCGTCGTGCTCGGCGAGGGGCTCCAGCAGCATTACGGCCGGCCCTTGCCGTTCAACGACCTGATGGCCGAGATCGGTCGGCGGACCGATCGCGACCTGTCGATCGGCGAGCTTGTCACGTTTCTCGGTGAACATCTCTGATGTCACCTCTGCCAGCGAACTGCTCCCAGGACCCTCGCCATGCCCAAGATCCGAGCGAATGGCTTGAACTTCCACTACCAGCAGGCCGGAGAGGGCCCCGACGTGGTCCTGATCCACGGCGTGACGGGGGACCTGTCGATCTGGTTTCTGTGCCAGGCGATGGGCGTGCTCGGCCGGTCGTTTCGGGTGACGGCTTACGACCTGCGCGGGCATGGATATAGCGACGTCCCGCCGTCGGGCTACACGTCGGCCGACCAGGCCGGCGATGCCATCGCCATCATGGACGCCCTCGAGATCGACCGGGCCATGATGGTGGGCCATAGCTTCGGCGGGGTGATCGCGATGCACGCGTCCGTGCTTTATCCCGATCGGGTGGACGCGGTCGTGTTGTCCGACCCGTACTTCCCCGCGCTGCGGCATCTGGAAGACCTGTGCCGCTGGGGCCACTGGCAGAACTTTCGCGAGGAGGCCGCGCAGGCGGGCGTCGCACTCTCGGGCGAGCACTGGTATGACCTGGGCAAGTTCTTCGACCAGGTGACGCACCTCGACGACGAGCAGCTCCGGAGATTCCGCCAGGCGGTGGGCCTGCCCGGGTTCAAGCGCCTGATTCGATTGGCCGGGACGACCTGCGGCGACGATGCGAAGGCCGTGGCGGGCCTGACCGAGGACCTGATCCGCGGCGTCACGCAGCCGGTGCTGGCCCTGTTCGGAGAGCACTCGCCGTTCCTGTCGACGTCCGACTACCTGACGGAACACCTGCCGCACTGCGAGGACGTCCGTGTGCCGGGGGCCAAGCACCGGGCGCCCGAGGAGAACCCCGAGCAATTCGTGGAATTGCTGAACGATTACCTGGGAAGAGTGGCGCGTCCGTCGGCCGCGCCGGCAAGGAGCTGAGAATGAACGCCAGGCCACCGGCCGTCCTGCTCACCGGGGCGGCGAATGGGATCGGGCGGGCGACCGCGCTGGCCCTCGCGGCGAAGGGAACGCCGCTGGGCCTGATCGACCGCGACGGCATCGCGCTGGCCGTCCTCGCGCAGGAGTTGAAGGAAGGTGGCGCCGTGGTATGCGAGGCCACGGCCGACGTGACCGACCGCGAGGGCCTTTTCCGCGCCGTCGCCGCGATCGAGGCGGAGATCGGCCCGATCGAGGTCCTGCTCGCCTGCGCCGGCATCGGCACGCTGACGCTCGTCCCTCGGCTCGAGATCGAGACGCTGCGCCAGACCCTCGACGTGAATCTCGTCGGCGTGGCGCAGTCGATCGAGGCCGTGCTGCCGGGCATGATCGCGCGGGGGCGAGGGCACCTGATCGGCGTGGCCAGCATGGCCGGCTTTCGCGGGTTTCCCTGGATGATCTCGTACTCGGCGTCCAAGGCCGCCCTGATCGCCTATCTCGAGGCCGTTCGACCCGGGCTGCGGCGCAGGGGGATCACGGTGACGACGGTCTGCCCGGGATTCGTGCGCACCAAGCTGAGCACGTCGGTCCCCTATCAGCGGCCGATCAAGATGCTCGAGCCCGAGCAGGCCGCCCGTTACATCGTCCGCGCGGTGGAGAAGCGGCCGAGGAACTGCATCTTCCCCTGGAACATGCGCGTGGGCCTGGCGATCCTGCGGTACATGCCCGACTGGTGGTTCGACCGCCTGATGCGGTGGGTCGGTCCCCGGGCGCTGCACGTCGAGTTCTGATCGATCGGACCTCGGGCGACGAAGGAGGAGCCTCGCGATGAGCCAGCCATTCCCCGCCGTGGTCTCCGGGACTTCGCCCGGATCCCGGCCGACGATCCGGAGCCTGGCGCGCTGCATCGGCTGCATCGGCTGCATCGGCTGCGGCGGTCGGCTGGACGAACGCTCGGCCTGTTCCCGATGCGGGCGAGACCATCCCTGCCGCGACGGCATTCTCGAAGCGATCGGTCCGCTTTCGGGCCGAAATCGCATCGTCGCCGACTTCTACGATGGACCCGGCTGGAGTCGTTTTCGACGGTACGAGCAAGGCTTCCTGGTGCTCCAGGGAGGGGTGCGGCGAGCGCGGATGCAGATCCTCCGCCATGTCCTGGCGATCGACCGACCCGATGCGATGGGCCTCGAGGTCGGGATCGGCGACGGGGAAAACCTGGCGTTCCTGCCGAGGGGCTGGGCCGTGCACGGGGTCGACATCGCGCGGTCACGTCTCGAGGCGTGCATCGCCCGGCATCCCGAGATGGCCGGCCGGCTCGCCCACGCCGAGGGCGAGGCCCTGCCGTTCGACGACGCGACGTTCGACGTCTGCTGGAGCGTCGGCGGATTCAACTATTACCGCGACCACGCGGCCGCCCTACGCGAGATGCGACGCGTGACCCGCCCGGGCGGGCGGATCGTCGTCGCCGACGAGGTGCCGAATCTGCATCGCGCCGGCCTGGGCCACCTGATCGGCGTGCCTTCGTTCGACGCCTGGTGGCTCCGGCTGCTGGGGCTCGATCGGGCGTTCGTCGAGATGGTGCTGGGATTCGACGAGGACCTCGTCGGCCTGGTGAATCGCGTCTGTCCCGATGCGCGACGGCACCGGATCTGGCATGGGATGGGGTATTGCCTGGTGATCGAGCGCGGCGGGTCGGATGAACGGCCCGCGAGGGAATCCGTCCGAGAAAATACGACGGTGCTCGCCGAGCACCCGAATCGCGATCCTGGCGGGGAGGTACGATAATGTCCACGGCAAGCGATCAGGCGGGCAGGGTCGGGATGTCGCGGTGGCTCGAGGATTGGGACATCTGGCGATGCCCGGGCTGCCAGGGCGAGCTGGCCGCGGCCTCGGGCCCGGCCCTCGAGTGCGTCAACTGTGCCCGACGATATCGGATCGACGACGACATCCTGATCGTCAAGGACAAGACGGGCGACAACAACGGCGTGGCGCAGGAATTCTACGACAGCCCGCTCTGGCCCAAATTCCGCTTCTGGGAGAAGTTTACCTGGTTCTTCAACGGCGGCGAGCGCCGGGCCCGGGACCTGGTGCTCAAGCACCTGCCCGGCCGGCCGCGGCTGGACCTGCTCGACGTGGCGATCGGCGACGGCGTCTACCTGGACTGGCTGCCGAAGGAGTGGCGGATCGCGGGCGTCGACATCTCGCGGTCGCAGCTCGACGCTTGCCGCAATCGGGCGGATTCGGCGCGGCGTGACGTGCGACTGGCGCAATGCGAGGCCGAATCGCTGCCGCTGGCCGACCGACGGTTCGACGCCGTGCTGAGCATCGGCGCCTTCAACTATTTCAATAACCCCGAGGGCGCCCTGCGCGAGATGGTGCGCGTGGCCCGACCCGGCGCGCCGATCGTGGTCTCCGACGAGATGCCGGACCTCACCGACCGCATGCTCGGCCACAAGCTCGGCATCCCGTCGCTCGATCGCTGGATCGTCTCGCGGCTGATGCACCTGGGAGACGCATTCACCGAGATGGTCGAGCGCTACCGCAACCTCGACGTCCCGACGCTCGCGCGCAAGGTCCTGCCCGATGCCGAGTTCATCCCGGTGTGGCGGGGTGTCGGTTACGTCCTCGTCGGTCATGCGCCGGAATCCTGAGATTTCCCTCGATGGGATTTGTGGGAATCCGGCGCCTTGCAACCGAGCGGGATCTTCGGGAGATTGGAGCCCCCCTCCGATCGCGCCAGCCGACCGGTCGGGGCGGAAGGCGAAAGGAACGGCCGGTGGGATTCACCACGCTGATCGTCAAGAACGCGCTCAACCGGCCGATGCGGACCGCGCTGACGGCGATCGGGCTCTCCGTGGCGATCGCGGCCGTGATCATCCTGGTCGGGATCTCCTGGAACTTCGAGAAGTCGTTCACCGCGATCTACCGGTCGAAGAAGATCGACCTGATCGCCGTGCACGCGGGCAGCAGCAACCAGCTCTCGAGCAGCCTGGACGCCCGGCTCGTCGATCGGGTTCGCACGATCGACGGCGTCACCGACGTCGCGCCGACGCTGGTGGACACCGTCGCCTTCGAGGACCGGAACCTGGCGAGCGTGCTGGTCAACGGCTGGGTGCCCGAGAGCCTGCTGTTCCGGGGCATTCGCATCCTCGACGGCCGACCGCTCGGGCGCGGCGATGACCACCAGGTCCTCCTCGGCCGGGTGCTGGCGCTGAACCTCGACAAGAAGGTCGGCGACCGGCTCGACATCTCGGGCGAGCCATTCCAGGTCGTGGGGATCTTCGAGAGCGAGAGCCTGTTCGAGAACGGGGCCCTGATCGTACCGCTCTCGACACTCCAGAAGATGATGGGCCGTGAGGGACAGGCGACCGGGCTGGTCATCACCGCGAAGTCCTCGGAGCCGCAGTACCTCGATTCCCTGAGGCGACGGATCGAGTCGGCCTTCCCGGGGGTCGCCGTAACCCCCGCGCGGGATTATGTCCTGGCCGACACGCAGATCCGGCTGGCGAAGGCGATGTCATGGGCGACGGCGGCGATCGCCCTGGTGCTCGGTGCCGTCGGGATGCTCAACACGATGCTGATGTCGATCTTCGAGCGGCACCCGCGAGATCGGCCTGCTGCGCACCGTCGGCTGGCGCCGCCGTCGCGTGCTGGCGCTGATCCTGGGCGAGTCATTGGTGATCGCGCTGGGCGGGACGGTCCTCGGCGGCGTGCTGGCGGCGATCGGCCTGCGGGCATTGACGCTCTCGCCGACGGCCCGGGGGTTCATCGAGCCGGATATCCCCCTGGAGGTCCTGGGCCTGGGGCTGGTCATGGGGATCGGGCTCAGCGTGCTGGGCGGCCTCTACCCGGCGGCCCGCGCCGCGGCGCTCGACCCCACGGAGGCCCTGCGTTATGAGTGAACCACCGGCCGACGGCGCCGGCCCCGAGGTCGCGATGCCCGCGGATGCCCGCGGTCCCGGGCCCTGGATCCTCCAGGGCGAGGGCCTGGTCAAGCACTACGCCGACGGCGACGTTCAGGCCCTGCGCGGGGTCACTCTCGCCATCGCCGAGGGGGAGTTCGTGGCGATCACGGGGCCGAGCGGGTGCGGCAAGAGCACGCTCTTGCAGTTGCTCGGCGGCCTGGACCGCCCCACCGAGGGCGAGGTCCGATTCCGCGGCCAGCCGCTCGCCAGCGTCGATATCGATGCCTATCACGCCCGGCAGGTCGGCTTCGTGTTCCAGTCGTTCCACCTGATCCCCACGCTGACCGGCCTCGAGAACGTGCAGGTCCCCATGTTCGAGGGACCCTGGCCCCGGCGCAACCGCGCCTCTCGCGCGACCAGCCTGCTGGCCGAGGTCGGCCTGGTGAACCGCAACACTCACCGACCGGGGCAGCTCTCCGTCGGCGAGCGCCAGCGCGTGGCCATCGCCCGGGCGCTGGCCAACGAGCCCACGCTGCTGCTGGCCGACGAGCCGACCGGCAACCTCGACAGCAAGAGCCAGGACGAGATCCTCCATCTCCTCGCCGACCTGCGGCGGCGAAGGGCCCTCACGCTGGTCATCGTGACGCACAGCAATGAAGTCGCCGCCGCCGCCGATCGCCGCATCGCCATGAAGGACGGTCAGATCGTCGCCTGAGGGCAACTCATCGTCCCGCCTCCTGTCGGCTCACACCCCTTTCGGCCATCGGGTCGTCATCGCGAGCGGTTCCCCGGTCTCGAGCAGGCTCTTGAGGCTCGCCATGAGCGCAGGCCAGCCCTGCGACGTCATGTCGATGAGCCGGGACTCAGGCTGCTCGCTCTCGTGGATCACGGTGAGCTTGACCGCGTCGCCCTGCGGCTCGAGCTCGTAGGTGAGCCGCGTCGGGGCTTCATCACGCAGCTCGGGCTTGAACTCATTGCGCCAGCTCAGGACCAGGCGACGCTCGGGCTCGATCTCGATCACCTCGCCGCTGTCGCCGACTCTCCCGTCCGGAATCATCAGCTTCCACGAAGCGCCAGGCTTCCACTCGCAGTCCTGCCACGTCTCCACCCAATAGCGGCGGGTGAATTCCGGGTCGATCAGGGCTTTCCACAGCTTCTCCGGCGTCGTACGGATGTAAGTCACGTACACGAATCGTGATTCAGCCATCGGTTTCTGCCTCCAATTCGCGCTTGAGATCGGCCAGCGCGAAGACTCCCCCGCTCGAACTTGCCGATCCAACGCTCGGCGATCTCGTGGATCGGCACCGGGTTCAGGTAATGTAGCTTTTCGCGACCCCGCCAGAACGGCACGACGAGCGAAGCTTCCTCCAGGACCCTGAGGTGCTTCGTCACGGCCTGTCGCGTCATATCCAGGTGCTCGCAGAGCTGCCCGAGCGTCTGCCCGTTCTGCGCGTGGAGTCGGTCGAGCAGCAGGCGACGACCCGGGTCGGCCAGCGCCTTGAACACCCTGTCGAGATCCGCGTCCATCGCCCCATTATGCAACCTTCTGGTTGCATGTCAAGCGCGGCGGGTGGGCTCGAGGGGAAGGCGGTGTCGGCGTCATGAGCGATCGCCTCGACGAGCTGCCGGGAACGTCGGGGTTGTCATCCGGTCTGATCGCCTACTTGTCGCGCTCGAGGGTCACCGCGACCAGATACGGGTCGCTCTTGGCGGTGGCGGAGACGGCGTCCATGCGGGCGATCTCTTTCTCGGGGTGAGGGTTGGTCCAGTCGAAGGCGAAGAGTCGGAGCTCAACGTTCTCTTTGTTCTGCTCGACGCGCGGATTGGCGCCCTTCCAGGCGATCTGGGCATCGGACGGGTCGTTCTTCTGGGTGGGGAAATGCCACCAGTCGACGACGTTCTTGCCGTAGACGATCGGGATCATTTCCCTGGTGCCGTCGGCGTAGTGGACCAGGTAGTGTCCGATATTGACTCCGGCGTCGGCCTGCTGCTGGCAGGCGTGGACGATGTGGAGCTTCCGGCCGCGGGCGGCGACCTTGATCCCCGCGACGGTCTGCGGCGCGTTCTGCCGCTCCTGGCCGCGGAGGTGGATGATCCGATCGCCGATGCGATAGTAGTCCTTGCCCAGCTTGTGGACGCCGCGCGGTAGGCGGTCCAGATTGTTGAGGTCGCCCGGATCGCCGGGCCCGTCGGCGAGGAAGTCGGTGCCGTGCGGTGTGAGGTCGACGAACGTCAGCCGTTCGCGCAACTCCTGCGGGATCGGCTCGTCCTCGACCGGCGACAGGGCGAGCCGGGCCTTGTCGTCAACCTGGGCGCGATAGGTCGCCGTGACCTCGTCGCGATCGGCGGGGACCGATTGCTTGACCCCCTGCTCGAGGGGCCGATCCATCCTGAGCCAGAGCTGGCGGCCCGGGAGCCCGGCGATGATGAACGTTCCCTGGCGGTCGGTGACGGCCGAGGCGGCCGGTGCCGTACCGGCATCGACCGCGATCCGGACGCCCGCCAGCGGCGCACCCTTCGGGTCGTTCACCCGGCCGGTCACCGTGCGGACCTTCTCCTCGCGCTTTTCGGCGGCGGCCCCGATCCGGGGCGCCGTCAGGCGGGATGTTGTCGGCTCGGGTGTTGTCGGCTCGGTGGTCGCAGTCTGCGTCTGGGCCTCCCCAGCCGAACCGGTCGAGGCCAGCAGCAGATACACCGGCGGCAGGTCGCCTTGCTCGGGGACATTCACGAGCCGCCGGTCCATCCGACCGATCGTCGGGTCATCGATCAGGTAGACGAACTGTTCGCCGGGCGGGACGTAGAACGCGAACCGACCCCGGGCGTCGGTCTCGGTGACCATCAGCGCCGTCCCCAGCCGAGGGTGCGCGGGCCCCTGGCAGCCGACCTGCGCCCGGCGATCGGACGGTCGGAGTTCCCCCGGTCAACGACGACGCCGCGGAGTGGCCGGCCCTCGACGACCGACAGGTCCGCGGCCGCCGCCTCGCCCGTCTTGACCCGGATCACCTCGACGGCCGCCGCGGTGGCATGAGCCCGCCCGGGCACCTCGACGAGCAAGAGGCTGAAGACTCCCGGCTCCAGGCCCCCGACCGTGAACCGCCCCTCGTTGTCGGTCACATCCTGGCCCCAGCCATCGGACGACGGCCTGCGGCGACGCTCGATCAACTGGGCTGCCACCGTCGCGCCGGCGACCGGCTTGCCGGTCGCCTTGTCGATCGCCCGGCCGGCGATCCAACCGGCCGGCTGGAGCGTCACCGGGCCGACCGTCGCGGCATCGGTCCGCACGAGCGTCGTCGTGCCGAGATGCCGCGGGTGCGCGGCGGCAAGGTAGGCACTGGCACCCTGCGGCAGGGTGATCGTGTACTTGCCGTTGTCGTCGGTGGTCGTCAGGCCGAGCAAGGGATCCCTGGCCCGGATGTCCTGCGTGAGGGTCCCGTTCTTGGCGTGGATCAGCCGCTGGGCGCCGACGTGTGCCCCGGCGATCGGCTTCCCCTGCGGATCGACGACGGTGCCCTCGACGCGGTGGGTCAGGGGGACGAGCGTCATCATGGCCGGGCGACCGCGCATCGAGCCCGGTCGGCCGCCTGTCGTGTCATCCACCCGCGACCAGGCCACGGCGTCCTTGCCGCGCGCGGTCAGCCAGGCTCCTTCAACCGCACTCGCGGCCGGGACCGTCACGCGGCCGTTGTCGTCGGTCGTGAAGGAACGGAGCGAACCGTCCGGCGGCCGGACCTGGACGGCGACCTTCGGCACATTCTGGTTCCGGCCGTCCACCACGCGGATGTGGTAGTCGCCTCCATCGGCGGCCTGGAAACCCAGGGTTGCGCTTCCCGTGCCGGCCGTCATCCCCGCCGCGAGGATCGCCAGCAGGATCTTCCGTCTCCCGGTCATGAGTGATCTCCCGAGCCCCGCGCGATGAGAGAGAGCCGGGCGGATGTCGAGGGTCTTGGCAGGCCGCCCTGCGACTGGCAGACTCAGACTACCAGGTCACCATCCGGTCTGCCACCACGAGGAACCCAAGCCATGAATCGCAACATGCCGTCGCTCGCGATCGCCGCCCTGGTCCTGGCCCTGCCGGCTTCCGCCGCACTCGCGGGCCCGGCCGACCCGAAGCCATTGCCGATCGGCTCGCCCGCGCCGGATTTCCGGCTGCCGGGGGTCAACGGCAAGACCTACAGCCTCGGCGACTTCGCCTCGGCGAAGGTCCTGGTGATGGTCTTCACCTGCAACCACTGCCCGACGGCCCAGGCCTACGAGGGCCGCGTCGCGCGACTGCAGGCCGACTATCGCGACAAGGGCGTCGCCGTCGTGGCGATCTCGCCGAATGACCCGGCCGCCGTCCGGCTCGACGAGCTGGGCTACACCGACCTCGGCGACTCGTTCGACGACATGAAGGTCCGGGCGAAGGATCACGGATATACCTATCCCTACCTCTACGACGGCGAGACCCAGGCCACGGCCCGCGCCTACGGGGTGCTCGCCACGCCGCATGTTTTCATATTCGACGCCGATCGCAAGCTGCAATATCAGGGTCGGTTCGACGACGGGGAGGTCAAGGCCGTGAAGTCGCCCGACGCCCGCAATGCCGTCGTGGCGCTCCTGGCAGGCCGCCCGGTGCCGGCGGCGACCACCCGCGTCTTCGGCTGCTCGACCAAGTGGGCCGACAAGCAGGCGGATGCCCGCAAGTCGCTGGCGAAGTGGGACGCCGAGCCCGTGCAGCTCGAGCCGATCGATAACGATGCCGTGGCGAAGCTGGCGAAGAACGACACGAAGAAGCTGCTGGTGGTGAACCTCTGGGCGACCTGGTGCGGCCCGTGCGTCGCCGAGCTTCCCGAGCTGGTCACGATCAACCGGATGTACCGCGGCCGGCCGTTCCAGCTCGTCACGATCAGCCTCGATGAGATGTCCCGGCGCGACGAGGCGCTGCGGGTGCTGAAGGAGAACCACGTCGCGGCGACGAACCTGATCCTCAGCTCGACGGACCGCGACCGGTTCGCTGAGGCTCTGGACCAGGAATGGCCGGGCCCGGTCCCTTACACGATCGTCGTCGCCCCGGGCGGTAAGGTCCTCTATCGCAAGAGCGGCCCGATCGACCCGCTCGAGCTCAGGCGAGCGATCGTCGGACACCTCGGGCGCACCTATTGACCGCCGCGGCGGGCCGGCCCGAGGGTGGCCTACTCTCGCGGCCGTCCCGGCGCATTGCGATAGTCGAGCGGCGGCTTCTGATCGGGCGCCGAGCAGGGAATGATAGGTTCGTCCCGCCAGGCGCCGGCGATGTTCGGATCGGGCGGCCTGGAGCACCCGAGGAGATTGGAACAGGTCGACCGCCGTGGCCGCCAGGGTGCGGGCGGCCAGGATCATCCCCTTGCGGCCGATGCTCGTCCCGCCGGCCGCCACCGCCTGCCACGAGTGCGCCGAGGTCCCCGGCACCCAGCAGGCCGTCGTGAAGCCGACCGTCGGCACGACCCACGAGACGTCGCCGACGTCGGTCGAGCCGGTGCCGACCTCGCCGGTCCGATCGGCGACCCGCGCGAGGCTTTCAATCGCCGGCACGGGACGAGTGCCCGCCGCGAGCGTCTTGCGGATCGCCTCGGCGAACCTGGTCTCATCCTCGTCGTATTCCATGTCGTTGAGCCGCTCGAGGTTCGCCCGCGCGACGCGGCCCAGCGACCGGGTTCGGCACGATCTCGACGATGCCGCCGAGATACTGCGTCTCGAGCCGGGTCTCGGTCGCCAGCGCCGGCCTCGGCGCATTTGAGCAGCCGCGCATAGAGCTTCTGGACGACATCGGCCTTCGGGTGGCGGATGTAATACGATACCTCGGCGAAGTCGGGGACCACGTTGGGCGCCTCGCCGCCCGCGGTGATGACGTGGTGGATCCTCGTGTAGTCGGGCGTGTGCTCGCGGAGCAATTCCGCCGCGTGGTTCGTCAGCTCGACGGCGTCCAGCGCCGAGCGGCCCGCCTCGGGCGAGGCGGCGGCATGCGCCGACGTGCCGTGGAAGCGGAACTTCGCCGCGATCCGCGCCTGGCTGGAGACGTCGCCGGTGGCGTTCTCGCTCGAGGGATGCCAGTGCAGCACGGCGTCGCAGTCGTCGAACAGCCGCGGCGCGGACCATGAACGCCTTGGCGCTGCCGCCCTCCTCCGCCGGGCAGCCGTAGAACCGTAGCGTCCCCTTGAGCGTCCCGGCCTTGATCTGCTCGGCCAGGGCCAGGCACGCCGCGGCCGAGGCCGTGCCGAACAGGTGATGCCCGCAGCCGTGGCCGGCGGTCAGTCCCGGCCGGGCGTGCCGGACCGGCTCGGCCTGCTGCGAGAGGCCCGGCAGCGCGTCGTATTCGCCCAGGATGCCGATCACCGGCTTGCCCGAGCCGATCGTGGCGATGAAGGCCGTCGGGATGCCGGCGACCCCTCGCTCGACCCGGAACCCGCCCGCCTCCAGAGCATCCGCCAGCAGCGCCGAGGATCGCTTCTCCTGGTAGCCGACCTCGGCCCAGTCCCAGATCTTCCGGGCCATCTCCCACGAGGAATCGGCGTGAGCCTGGATGAAGTCGTCGACCGCCTGCCTTGGCTGTTTGACCGGATGTTTCGGACTCATGCGGTGGCCGCGGCTGTTGCGCCAGGCTCGAGCCGCACGCCGAAATCGCCCGTCACCCGCCGGCGCGTCCGCAGGTCGAACTGCTCGCCGGGGATCAGGAAGAAGTACGGCCGGCCCTCGTGGTCCTTGCCGTCGTAGATGCCGACGAGGCTCTGGCCGACGACGAGGAAGCGATCCCCCTTGACGACGATCGCCGTCGGCTCGTCGAGCCCGATGCCCAGCAGCCCGGGCTTCGCCCTGATGACCTCGACCAGGTCATCCTGCCGGCCCCGGACGATCAGGTGCTGGTCGATGGCCACGCCCCGCAGATAGCCGAAGCCCTGCTCGTAGCCCCTGGCCATCATGATGTGGTTGCCCTCGCGCGCGCCGCGGACGAGGTATGAGCCCTGGATCGTCGCCCCGGCCGACGAGCCGCCGACGACCCCGCCCCGGGCCAGGACGGCCTCGATCTCGCGCTGGGTGCGCGTGCCCATGTAGGCGTCGACCAGCCGCCACTGCCGGCCGCCGCCGAACCAGACGCCCCGCGCCGTCTTCAGCGGCGCGACGAACGCCTCGGTATCGGCCCGGCGCGGTCGCGGGTATGGAGCACGGTCACGTGCAAGACTCCGGAGAACCTCTCCGAGAACATCCGTTTCGCCCTTTCGAGGTCGTCGGCGTGAGATCTCCCCTTCGCTCGGCCGTCGGGATCAGGACGATCTCGGCGTCCGGGCCGCCGGCCAGCGCGACGAAGGCGCGGTCCGCCGCCGGATTCTCGCCGCCGCCGTCGATGACCAGGGTACCCGCCCGGGGGCCGACCACCGGTTCCGGCGTCGGCGCCGCCTGGCCGAGCAGGTTGAGAAACAGGACCAGCGTCAAGGGCATGAGCGACTCCAGTCTCGAGCGAGAGGACGCGTGTCCGTCACGTCAACGCGACGCCGACGACGTGCCCTCGCGGCGGAACATCGCGTCCTCGCGGTCGCCGCGCGAAAGCAGATACGCAACCAGGTCGAGCACCTCGTCGCGATCGAGCGTGTCGAGCAGGCCTTCGGGCATCATCGAGACCGGCGACGGCTTCATCTCCTCGACCTCGCCGCGCCTGACGTTGACCATGCCGGCCGGGATCGAGCATGTCGGGGCAGACCGAGATATTCTCGCCGTTGAGGTTGACGATCCGGCCGCTCACGACACGGCCCGAGGTCGTCGCGATGACCACGGCCGCGTACTGGTCGCTGATCGTCTTGTTGGGCACGATGACCGACTCGAGCAGGTCGCGGACGCTGAACCGGCCGCCGACCCCCGAGAGGTCCGGGCCGAGCCCGCCGCCCTCATTGTTGAACCGGTGGCAGGAGAAGCACTTGGCCGCCGCGAACATCGCCCGGCCGCGGTCGTAGTCGCGGCCCTTGAGTCCCGACTCGACCATGGGGACCAGCTCGTCGAGCGTCCACTTCTTGACGAATTTCCGCTCGGGGAGCGCGGCCCGAGCGGTCGCGGCGGTCGGCCGCACCCAGGATCGGC
This sequence comes from uncultured Planctomycetota bacterium, assembly GCA_963771445.1. Taxonomy (GTDB): domain Bacteria; phylum Planctomycetota; class Planctomycetia; order Isosphaerales; family Isosphaeraceae; genus JAKAUH01. The sequence continues at coordinate 475,430 of CAVYTQ010000015.1, forward strand.
CGGAGCCGCTCCTGCTCGGCCGGGCTGACGCGAGCCAGGGCGTCGCGGCGGATATTGGCCATGAAGCCGGGGAAGCTGTTGCCGCCCTTGAACTGGGCCGCCCTGGGGAACCAGGAAAAGTACGCGTCGCGTAGCTCGGGCGTCCAGCCCGCGTCGAGCATCCGCAGGTCGCGGGCGTACTCGATCTGCTCTTCCTGCGTCGGCGCCTTTTGCAGCAGGGCGACGGTCTTGGCCGCGGCATCGGGCGCCTGGAGGTAGACCAGCACCTGCGCCAGCTCGGCGTTCAGCTCGCGGCTCCTGGCCGGATAGTGCGGGTCCAGCCGGCCGATCAGGCGGTTGATCACGGCGGAGTCCGGGCGGCCGAAGCGATTGAAGACCACCTGGTAGACCCGTAGCAGGTCGAGCCGGCCCGACAGATCGAGCCGATCCCAGTCGATCCGCTCGAGCGCCGAGAGTATCCTGTCGCGGACCGCCGGGTCCGGGGCGGGGTCGTCGGATTGACGATGCGCCGGGTCCCTGGCCGAGACCTGGGCGACCGCCAGCAGGGCCTGGAGCGACGCGGCCGGGCTGGAAGTCTCGGCGAGCGCCCGGTCGCGCCAGATCGTCGGGTCCTGCGCCTCGATGGCCACCCGCGCGGCCCATCGGATGAATCGATCGGGATGGCCGAGGTACGGCCAGGAGGCCGTGACGGCCTTCGGCTCGCGCCGCCCATGGAACTCCTCCAGCTCGTGCCTGAGTCCTCGCGACTCAAATGTCGCCGCGGCCTCGACCGGCACGGCCTCGGCCGTGTCCTCCGGCCCATCGTAGGTCACCCGGTACAGGCCCGACTGCGTGTTCCGGCCGCCGACGGCGAAGTACATGGCACCGTCGATCGGGTTGACGACGACGTCCGTCGAGCGCCAGCGGCGTGCCCGCCACGAACTCCTCCAACTCGCCCGCGTAGCTGGCCCCCCGCGGCTTGAGGTGCACGGCGTACAGCTTGCCGTAGCTCCAGTCGCACAGGTACAGCGCCTCGCGGTATTTGGCCGGGAAGCGGGCGGAATAGCCGAACGTGATGCCCGTCGGCGAGCCGGGGCCGACGTCCACGACCGACGGCAGGCTGTCGATCGTGTAGGCCGGCCACTTGCCCGCGCCGTTGCGATAGCCGAACTCGGACCCGCTGGTGACGTGCAGCACCCGCGTCGGCCGATACCACGGCGTGTTCACGTCCCACTCCATGTCGGAATCGTACGTGAACAGCTCGCCGTCGCGGTTGAATGCGATGTCGAACGGGTTGCGGAAGCCCATCGAGACCAGGTCCCACGTGGCGCCGTCGGGGCTCACGCGGCAGATGTACCCGCCGGGAGCCTTCTCATCCGACATGAAGCCGCTGCCGTCGACCATCCGAGGGAGCAGGTTGTCCTCACCCCAGACCTTCGGCACGAGCGAACCGGTGAGGGCGGGAACCCGTGTGGCATTGCCCGCCACCACGTAGAGCGAGCGCCCGTCGGGCGCGAGGACCACCGCGTGCGGCCCGTGCTCGCTCGAGCCCTCGAGCTTTCGCAGCAGCTCGACCTTGTCGAGCCGGTCGTCGCCGTTGGTGTCGCGGACGCGGTAGAGGCCGCTGTCGTAACGATTTCCGCGGTTGACGACCACGTAGAGGCTGTCGAACGCCCAGAGCAGCCCCTGCGCCTCGCCGATGGGGGCGTCGATCGGCTCGACCCGAACGCCGTCGGCCCTGCCGCTGGTCGGCGGCAGGGTCACCCGGTAGAGCTTGCCGTACTGGTCCGACACGATCAGTCGGCCCTTCGGGTCCACCGTCATGTTCACCCACGAGCCCTGGGTCTCCCTCGGCACCGGGTAGAGCAGCTCGACGCGGAATCCCTTCGGCGCCGGATCTGCCCGGCGGGAGGGGACGACTTCCTCGGCGTTTCATCGCCCTTACGCGCCGCGGCGGCCCGCGATGCCCTCCGCGCTCCCGGAGCGGCCTGTCCCCTGGACGCGTCGGCCCCGCGCGTTGCCTTGGCTTTTGCCGGGGCCGGTGCCTGGGCGAAGAGGCCCGGCCCTGGATGGGTGAAACCTCCGAGTGCGAGCATGAGCGAGACGACGAGCGGACCCGGGCGCATCATGGCATTCCTCTCTGGTATCCGCGGCCCCGGGCGGGGAACGACCCCCGACCGGCCGCTGGGCGCGAACAGTCCTCGACGGCGACCATTCTCCCCGATCGCGCGCGGCCCGATCAACCCGGAGGAGCCACAGAACGCCATCGAAGCCCGCCGGACGCCGACGACCGGCGATCTTGATGGCCTGCGGCCTCACGCGAGGGCCGGCCGATCACTCATGCCGCAGCGCCTCGATCGGGTCCATGAGTGCCGCTCGGCGGGCGGGGTAGATGCCGAACAGCACGCCCACTCCCACCGAGACGCCGAAGGCCAGGGCGATCGATTGCAGGGTAATGGCCGTCTTCTGATCGGGATAGAGGTACACGATCACGCGGGGCAGGCCGATTCCCAGCAGCACGCCGATCAGTCCGCCGATCCCCGAGAGCACGATGCATTCGATGAGGAACTGCTGGATGATGTCGCGCTGCTTGGCGCCCAGGGCGCGGCGGATGCCGATCTCGCGGGTGCGCTCGGTCACTGTCGCCAGCATGATGTTCATGATGCCGATCCCGCCGACCAGCAGGGAAATCGATGCGATCGTCCCCAGGATGATGGTGAACTGCCGGGCGGACCTCCTGGCCTGCTCGAGCAAGTCGTAGGGGACGGTCATTTGAACGTCCTTCTTGGGGTGGAAGGGCTCGTACGGCGCCCTGGATCGCCCCGACCGTCGGCGCCACCTCGTCCAGGGAATTCACCTGGACGGTGATCTGCGTGAGCTGAGTCTCCTCGGCGATCATGCCGCCCGATCGGAAGTCGACGATCCGCTCGCCGAACCGGACGCGGCAGGTGTTCAGCGGGATGTAGATATCGCGGTTGAAGTCCTGCCCGACGAGGCCGCCTCCTCCGGGCGGGCCGTCACTGGCCTGCTGGGCGGTGACGCCGATGACCGAGTAGGGCGTGTTGCCCACCGTGATCCTCTGGCCGATCGGGTCCTGAGATGGGAAGAGGCCCTCGGCCGCCGAGTGGGCGAGCACGGCGTAGTTGCGGTACAGCTCGTTGTCGGACTTCTCCAGGAACCGCCCCTTCGCGATCTCGAGGTGGCTGAACTCGGCGAAGTCGAAGGTCGTGCCGACGATGTGGGCGTCGAAGGCTCGCTCGCGGCTACGGACCTGCTTGCGGATCTCGCGGATCGGCAGCACCCGCTTGATCGTCGGCACGGTCTCGAGGATGCGGTCGTAGTCGGCGTAGGTCAGCCCGAAGTTGAGGATCATCGCCGGCCGGCCCGCCGCGGCCTGATTCTCCTCGGTGGGCTTCACCGAGCGCAGGATGATATTGGTCGCCCCGAGCTGCTCGAACCGCACCTGCGAATCGCGGCTGGAGCCCTCGCCGACGGCCAGCATGGTGATCACGGCCGCCACGCCGAAGATCAGGCCCAGGGCCGTGAGGCCCGAGCGAAGCTTGTGCAGCATCAAGCTCTTCAAGCCGAGCTTCAGCCCGCGCCACAAGCGTCCCATCAGGAAGGGCTCATCGAGGAAAGAGGGGGCGCGGGCGGTCACGCCGGGCTGGAGAAGGCCGGGAGACAACCGGCCTCGGGCGTGCTGTTCATCGCCCGGTCGCATCCCCGCGACCGGCGATTTAGACGCCCATCCGCTACTATGAAATTCACTTTATCCAGACACCGGCCGCCGCGTCAATTGCAGGTCAAGCGGGCCGAGGCTGCCGTCAGGACGGGGCGCTAGGGACGGTCGGATCGGAGAGGATGCGGGAGCCAAGGATTCCCGGCCTGGTCCAGCGTGAGGTCGACGCACTGGGGCGGCCAGATCGCGGCCAGCTCGGAGAGCCGCTCGGCCGGGATGGGGAGTCGCCCGGCGGGGTGCTGCGCCAGCCGCGCCGCCAGGCCGGGGTCATTGACATGGGGCACCCTGGACCTCTCGGCTGACCGGCGGAGCCGCAGGCCGCGAGAGGTCGCGGCCGTCGTCTGGATCGTGACTCGCCGCGGCGGAGGACCGCCGGCGACGACGACCGTCAACCCGCCGCTCCCCCGGATGACCAGGCTGGCACCGGCGAGCTCTTCGGGCGAGTCGCCGCGCCAAAGCCGCGCAATCCGACGCCGCTGGGAGCGGGCGGCAAGGTCGCCCTCCTGGATCCGCTGATCCTCGCGCTGCTCCTCCGCGGATGTTCGCAGCATCGATTCGAACCGGAAATAACTCAGGCCGAAATCGATCAGTCCCAGGACTGCCAGCATGCCCGCGAGCACGAAACCCAGCCCGAGCACCGAGCGGCCGACCCGATCCGCGAGACCGGCCACCTCGAGCGACCCGAGCCCGAGGACTTCGCGCCAGCCCGATCGGACGGCCCAGGCCAGCACTGCCACGAATGCGACCGCCTTGACCGCCGACCAGGCCGCTCGCCGGGATCGAGACGCCGAGCCCGAGCCACGGCCGGGCGTCCAGAGCCGGGCCACGTCGGGAAGCACCGTCCGGGGTGCCCAGAGCCCCCGCACCTGCAACTGGTGCGCGGCCGCGGCGCCGGCAGCGAACGACGCGACGATCGTCCCCAGCGGCCATGCGACCGCCAGGGCCGCGCGCTGAATCCGGCCGGCGACGGCCACAGGGTCAACCGTCGAGAATCCCGCCTCCCACTCCGAACCCACGCCGCGCATCAACCCAAGCAGCGCGCCGGCGAGCCCGCCGCCGCACAGCCAGAGCGCGGCGATCGCCATCAGCCAGCCCGCGGCCGCCGTCAGCTCGGGGCTATGGGCCGCCTGGCCTTGCTCTCGGGCCAGTTGCCTGCGCCGCTTCGAGGGTGACTGGGTCCGTTCCTCGGACATGGGATCGACCTTCAACAGGATGAGAACGATCACCGCTTCGATCCGGAGTCCCATCACCGGATTCCCAGCAGACCCTCCCAGGCGCCCGTGAGGGTCACGATCAACGCGGCGACGCCGAGCAAGGTGAGCAGGGTACCGACGATGAGGCGGATCGGCAGCGCCAGTACCAGGAAGGGGATCGACGGAGCCGTCCGGCTCAGCCAGGCCAGGGCGATGCCCGCCATGATGAGGGCGACGGCGGGCGGGGCGGCGGCCCGCAGCGCGAGCTCGAGCGTTCGGCCGACCTGGCCGAAGATCGCCAGCGCGGTTTCGGTGGACAATCCGGTCCGCCCCGACGGGGTGGCGCATAGCTGTCCGCCAACGCCCCGACGAGCGCGAGCGGTCCGCCGAGCGCCAGGAACGCGGCGAGGGCCAGCAGCCCGTAGAGCCGTCCGAGAGGCGTCAGCTCTTCGCCCGCCTCGGGGTCGAAGAGCGAGGTAATCGACAGCCCCGCCTGGGCGGCCACCAGGTCGCCCGCGGCCCGCGCCCGGCCACGATCAGGCCCGCCGCCATCCCCAAGATTCCGCCGGACAGCAACTCGCCCAGGATGCCCCATGCCAGCCCACCCGGGCCCTGCGGCACCGCCACGCGATCGCCCAGGATCGGCACCAGCACCAGGCCGATCATGCCGGCGATCCCCAGGCGGAACCGCCAGGGGAGCCCGGGTACCGCCAGCCCGGGCGCCGTCAGGCAGAGACCCAGCGACCGCGCCAGCACCATCACCCAGATACCGCCGCGGCCGGCCAGGAGGACCTGCACCGCATCGAGCTCCGCCGACACGTCCCACCGCATGAGCCGTCTGTTTCTCCGGGGTGAGCGACCCAGGTCCCGCCATCGGCGATCGTTTCAGAGCAGGTCCGGAATCGATCCGATAAGATGAACCGCGAATGAGACCCAGCGCGAGAGTAGCCAGGGGAGGATCAGCAGCAACAGTAGCGTCACGGCGGCCAGGCGTGGGACCATCCCCACGACCGGCTCGTGGAGCTGCGTGAGAGTCTGGCCCACGTTGATCAGCAGGCCGACGAGGAACGCCACGATCAACGGCGGCCCTCCGAGCACCAGCGCCATCCAGAGCGCCTGGCGAGTCCAGTCGACCGTGTGGGTGAGATCCATGGACGCCTCGCTTTCCCCCGCAGGAGCCGGAAAACCCGCGTGATCACCGGCCGGCGCCGGCCATTCCGAAGCTCGTCAGCAGCATGGTCGCCACCAGGAACCACCCGTCCGCCAGCACGAAGAGTATGAGCTTGATCGGGGTGGCGACCAGGACGGGCGGGAGCATGAAGAGCCCCGTGGCCGCGAGGATCGACGACACGACGAGGTCAACGACCAGGAACGGCAGATACAGGTAGAACCCCATCAGGAGCGCCGTCGTCAGCTCGCTCAGCAGGAACGCCGGCGCCACCACCCGAAGGGGGTAGTCCTCCAGTCGCTCCGGGACCGGTTCCGATCCCTGCCGGGTCGAGTAGCCCTGGAGCGACTCCAGATACCCCTGATGCTTGGTCAGCAAGATCTGTTCGATCATGAAGGCCTTCACCGGCCCAACGCCGGCGTTCCACGCGCCGACGGCGTCGAGCTTCTTGGCGGCATAGGGTTCGATCGCATCCCGGTAGACCCTGTCGCCCGTCGGCCACATCACCAGGGCCGTCAGCATCAGCGAGAGCGCCATGATGATCTGGTTGCCCGGCACCTGCGGGCTTCCCAGGGCCTGTCGCAGCAGCGTCAGGACGATGCTGATCCGCACGAAGGCCGTGAGCATCAGCAGCCCCACCGGCGCGAGCGAGACCACGCCGAAGAGCACGACCGTCTGGAGGGCGCTCGGCGTCGGGACGGTCGAGGCGGGGCAGTCTCGCCCCGGCCTCCAGATCCCCCTCCGCGGGGCGATTGGCCACGACATCCACCTGTCGAGCCGATGCGTGCGCCGCGGCCGGCGCGGCGGACCTGCGCCGGCCCCGCCTCGTGGCGGCTGACCGCGCTCGTCGGCGAGCAGGCCGGTGGCGATGAACAGGCAGGCCACCAGCACGGCGAGGCGGGCGGCCGCGATCGACCGCCGACGCCGAGCGGACGGCGCGGGGCGAGTGGTTCGCTTCAAGTCACGACCTCCGCATCGGTTGGGCGGGTCGGCGTAGGGGCCTCGTCCAGCTCGGTGAGCAGCGCCGGAGGCCCCTGGGGCCCGGCGCCGACCACCAGCATCCGCCCGCCGACCTTCAGCACATAGATGCCATGTTTCGGAGTCAGGCTCGCGCGGCCGACGACCTGCAGTTCCACGGGAACGCCCCGGATCACCCGGCGCCGCGCCGTCAGCGCCACCGCGCCGCACGCGGCCAGTCCGAGCGCGAGACACGCGGACCAGGGCCGCCAGCCCTCGGCTCCCGCGGACCGCGATCCGTCGGGCTCGCCCCGCAAAGGGGTGATCCCCGCGATCCGGGCGGTTGGCAGGCGACCCGCCCGATCCACACGCTCGCGCTGGCCTGGGGCAATTCGACCGGCGACCGGGTCCGCGACCGCCGCATCGCGGGCTGGGGGGTCCTGCGTCGCGCCGATCGCCGATACCCATGCCGGGATCATCAGCACAGCCCCGGCGAGCCCCGTTCGCCACGGCATGCGACGAGTCGCCGGTCGCCGCCCGGGGCGATCGCGAAACGATCGGGGATTGTTGGTCCTTCGATGCATTGGGATTCCTTCGCTGTCCGGTCAGACCAGGACCTCGTCGCGGCCGTTCGGCTCGGGCAGGCAGATCCAGCCGCCGTCGTGCAGCCGCCGGAGCCGGTCGGCGACCTCGAGCTGGGCGGCCTCCGAGTCGGAGAGTCGGAACGGGCCGAGGCCCTCGAGCTGTCGACGGAGGGACTCCGCCACCGAGGCTGGCAGTGCCCCGAACACCCGCCCACGCACCGCGGCCGACGCCCCGGCCAGGGCCAGCGCCCAGGTCTCGACGTCCTCGCCGCGGTAGCCCGCCCGCAGGTCGGCATCGCTCATCTTGACCAGATCGTCAAAGACGAAGCAGAGCCGGCGCAGCCCCAGGCCGTAGAACTCCTCCAGCACCAGCGCTCGCTCTTCGGGATCGATCCGGTCCAGCCGGGCGATCTCCCAGGTCACGGCCTCCACCGCCGCGCGGTCGAGGTGCGACAGCAACTGCGCGGCCAGCGACTGCTCGAGGCTCACCAGCACGATCGCCGCCTTGCGGATGGCGCTCGGCTCGCCCGATCCCTCTCCTGGCCACCCTTCTCTCGCCTCGGGATTGTCGACCTGGCCGGCGATCGGGCGCTGGTCGGCCGCCGGATGCATCGGATAGGTTTCGGGCCTGACCGTCGTCATGAGACCCGCCCTCCCTGGGTGGCCCACCGCTGGAGGACGCTCGCCGCGGCCTCGGGATCGCGTCGGACCAGTTCGCGCACTCGCTCGGAGGGACCGGGCTCATCCGGCGCGTCCTGCCGATAGCTTCGCCCCGGGGGGAACGTGCCGACTGCACGTGACGGCCTTCGCGCGGCCTGGATCCACGAGCCCATCGCCATCACCAGAGCGACCGACGCCGCGACCACTCCCACGATTCCCCAGTCGGCCACGATCCGCCGGTGCTCCGACCCCGGCGCCAGGGCAGCGGCCGTGCGCGTTGCGGACAGGTCGTCGGCGAAGGTGTCGACCTCCACGTTCCAGGAGCCGGGAACCACCAGGTGGACCTGCTTCTTGATCTGTCCTCCCGTCCGCTCGGCCGCGACCCGCAGCTCCTCGTCCGACGGCTTGCGGTGATCCGGAGCCGTTCGGGTGAAGTAATAGCTGCGTGGCACGTACACGAAGACACGCCCGCCGCTGGCCTTCTCGATCGCCGCGGGCGCCCGGTCCGCGATGGCAGGTTCGCCCGCGGCCATCGTCGGGCCGTTGATCACGATCTCCGGCGAAGAGTCACCCGGCTCGCGCCGATCGGCGCTGCTTTCGCGGCCACTCCGACCCGCGGCTTCAGCCTGCCGGTCATGTCCGCCCAGCTCGACCCAGACCTGCACACCCTTGATCCAGGGGAGCCGCTCCACGATCCGCTGACGCAGCTCCTCCTCGTGTGTCTGCTGGCCGGCCGCGGGGTCGTGGGGGTCGAGGTACGAATTGCAGTTGTGATCCATCATCGTGATCGCGTCGAGTCCCACGCCCTCCTTGCTCTGCAGGATCGCCGCGATGGCCCGCACCGTCCGGGATGGCAGCGGGCGGTCCGAGTCGCCCTCGAGGTAGACGAAGGCCGAGGGGGCCGGCCGCGCGTCGCCGAAGCGGGCGCGGGGACGCTGGATGCTCACGAACGACGAGTCGACCCCCGGCAGGTCGTCGATGAACCGCTCGATCAACTGCTCGCTCACGAGCCGCTCGCGATGCTCGCGGTCCTCCGGCGTCGCGACGACGTCTGAGAACGAGAATGGCTTCTCGCGGATCTCGCTGACCGCGTGCCGGCCCAGATCGAGCCGGCCGATGGCCGCCGTGGCCTGATCGAACTGGTCGGAGTCGACCTCGATCTTGCGGTCCTCCTGACGGTACAGGATGTTCTTCGCGTTGAGCTCGCGGCAGATCTTGATCAGGTCCTCGGCCGAGAACTCCCGACCCCTGGCCAGGTAGCGCGGTCCCGACGTGGTGAGCGTCCCGACCGTCCAGTAGGCGGCGAACGCCAGGGCCAACGCCGGCACCAGGATCACCGCCATCCGCACCGCCGGGCGCTGCCGCATCGTCGCGCGGCGCAGGCGGCCCACCTCGTGCTGGATCCTCGAGAATGCCGTGGTGGTCGACAGGCGATCGATCGTCCGCATCAAGGCCTCCGCAGAACCTGGCCGCGACCGCCGCCTCGCCGCTTGCGAGCGGCTCGCCGTGGGGGGGACACGGCACCCGGCGCGGGCTGGAGTTATCCACAATTCACCCCGTTTGTCAATCGCGGTCGGAGGCGTCATCCGGCACGCCGGAGGATCGATCGGCGCGCGGCCAGCACCGGGGAAAAAAGAACGACGGCCTTCGACCGCCGGATGGCGATGCGAAGGCCGTCGCTGAAGTTATTCTGTTTGGCCCGAGGCCCTCGGGCATCGGGATCATCATCGCGAGGCGTCACGCGGCCGAGGGCCTCTCGTCGCGATCCGCCGGCCTGCCGACGGCCCGAGGGCGTCGGCAGACCGGGTCGGGTTCGCGTTCAGCACGGCACAGCCCGACGCATGGCGATTTCAGTTACCACCAGCGGGGCTCGGCAGCAGCAGGCCCCCCTGGGTGCCGGTCGTCGCCGACCCCTTGACTTCCGGAGCGGGAGGAACTTCCTCGCCGCCGACGGCAGCCGGGGTCATCTCGGCCGGGGCCGGCATCGAGGCGATGCTCGTCGTCAACCGGCCCGGGATGAACGCACGCTGGCCGGCGCCGTAGACCTGCGGGGCCGCGTACTGGCCCGACGGGGCGGCGTACTGGCCGGACGGGGCAGCGCCCTGGCCGGTGGCGTACACAGGGGCCGAGCCGCACGTGTCGCAGCCGCCCTTGTTGTGCCAGTTGTGCTTCTTCTTCAGGACCCACTCGTACGTGACCTGGTGGTGGAAGAGACCCTTGAGGCAACTGCCGAAGTGGTGCTTCTTCCCGCCGCATGCGGCTTCACCGCATCCGCCGTAGTTCCCCTGGGGGCTGGCCACGACGCCCTGCGGCGATGCCAGTCCGCAAGTCGTGCAGTTATTATCGTGCAGGCCCGCCTTGCTCACGCTGCAAAAACCCAGAGCGACGGCGAAGCTGAGGCTCAACGTCAAGGACTTCAACATGGAGAGAACTCTCCTTGGGTAACGCGATATCGAGGGCGGCGATTCCGGCCGGCCGTTTCGCTCGACCCTGATTTCTTCTTCGGTCGTCCATGGCATCGGTCCGTCGGCCAGGTCTTCCCGGGACCCGAGGCCTCGCGGCCCCTCGCCTCACGATCGATGCCACCGTTCTGGTGCTCCCGTCTCTCGCCGTGGCTTGACCCTGGCGAGCCATCGCAAGTATCGTCATCCCGGGCACCGCCCTTGAGCACCAACGCCGTTTTGTACCAACCACTTACGGCGATCAAACCTGACGGTCGTCGCGGTCGCGTAAGCCGGGCGATTTGCACAAGGATGGGCGCCGGCGGAACCCGCAGGACCCTCCAGGTCACGCCGCCAGGGTCTCGCCAGGCCGTCAACTTTCCGTGCGCGGCCGAGGCCGGGTCTTCGCGCGGGCCGACCCGGACGGACAGGTCGACCGCCGCGGGCCCACCGAGCCTCACCGACGGACGGCGGCATCGCCGTTCGCGAGCGGTGCGAGGCCGTCGGCGCGAAGGAGTACCAGCTCGTTGCGGCCCAGACCCGACTCGCGCAGCACCGGCGTGGCGCGGCCGGCCAGTTCGCGAACGTAGCGATCGAGCAGGCGCGAGCGGATCAGCAGGTAGTGTGTCGACGCGCCCCGGCCGTCGAGCCAACGCAGCAATGCCTGCTTCTCCATCCGCTCGCGTCGGTCGTCGAGCTCTTCCAGGGTCAACGACGCATCGCCTCGCCCCTGGTATGCGGCGGCAAGGTCGTAGGCCGCGCTGTAACGCGGATGCGTCTCGGGCACGGGGACGAGGTCCAGACCGTCGAGGTAGAACCACAGGCCCTCGTCCACCTCGTTGAAGAAGTGGACGCTCTTCTCGGCGTCCGGCACGATCCTGCGGATGGCCACGGCCAGCTCGCGATGGCCGCGTCGCGGGTTCTCCACCGGTGCCAGGATCCCGTAGGCGATCACCACCCAGAGCCCACAGGCCGACGCGATCGGCGCCAGCGACATCGCATCCGCCCCGCGACGCCACATCACGACGCTGACGACGACCGAAATCGCCAGCGCGGCGGCCGGCGCGAGGGTCCAGGCCCAGTACGAGCCGGGAATCCACGGCCGCGTCGCGACAGGTCCCGCCAGCGCCGCGACGAAGAGAAGGACCCACTGCGCCTGCAGCACGAGACGCGCCGCCAGCCCGCCCCTTTGGTGGCGATTCGCCCGGGCGTGCTGGGCCAGTCGAACCCAGGACCACCCGGCGAGGAACGCGCGACGCCCGGTATGCAGGGAAGATAATAGTTCGTCTTCGCCACCGCCCACAGGCAGAGGATCGCCATGTTGCCGGCGGCCCACCACCAGGCGAACCAGCAGGGTGACGGTCCCTCCGATCGAAGGCGCACTCCGGCACCGCCCCCGACCGCGGCCTCATCCCCTCGGCGACGGAAAAAAGGGAGCACCAGCGCGGCCATCGCCAGGATCGACCAGGGGAACATCATCCCCGGCCAGTCTCGGGCCAGCAGCGCATGACGTCGGTGCACCAGCGTCCCGAGGATGCCGACCTTCTCGGTCATTTCCATCAGCCAGAGCGCGGCGGCGTGGGGCTCACGCCAGGCAACGGCCAACGGCCAGCTCGCCGCCATCGCGACGAAGAGGAGCAAGCCCGTCGCATCGACAAGCCGTCGCAGTCCCGGCCCGACCCGGCGCGCCTGGACCAGATAGGGCACGATCGCGGCGAAGGTCAGCAACAGGACGATCGGGCCCTTGGAGAGGAACCCCAGCCCGAGCGCGGCGGCAAACATCCATCGCCAGCGCCGACCCGCCCGCCGACTCTCGGCACAGTCCGGCTCGGGCGATTCGACGAGACGCCAGGCGGCGTAGAGCGCCATCGTGGTGAACAGGGCCAGTGGCCCGTCGTTTCCCGCCTGACGCAGCTCGCCCACGAAGAACCCCGACGAGCCGAGGATCATCGCCGAGGCCAGCCCCACGGCCCGGCCGCCCATCCGCCGGCCCATCGCGTAAACCAGGGCCACGGTCGCCAGCCCGCACAGCGCGCCGGGAAGCCGGACGATCCACTCGTCCCGACGGCCCGTGGCGCCCATCGCGGCCGCGATCATCCACCGAGGCAGCGGCGGCTTCTCGAGCCGCGGGTGTCCCTGGATCTCCGCGACCAGCCACCGGCCGTGCTCGACCGTATCCAGCGCCTCGGCCGAGGCGCGCTGCTCGCGCTTGCCCCAGACTTCCACCGAGCCCAGGCAGCCCAGGAAGCTCGTCGCGGCCAGCAGACCGACCAGCAACTCCGGCCAGGCTCGCCGGCCCCTTGCCCGGAGCGCCGGCACCCAGCGAATCCCTCGGCATCCGTGCCCCCGTTCCGATCCGACGAAATACGCGCGGGATTCCCCGCGCGATCACGCGGCAAGCTAATCGAAACGGTCGGATGGCACAATGCGAGCCGGGCGATCGCCCACGCACCGATGACCGGGCTCAGTCCAGGGTCTCGAGCGCGAAGTACATCGACAGCCGCGGCGGCGCCGTCGTGCGGTCGTACATGAGGCCGAGGAACAGCCCCGGCGCGACCTGGCGGATCTCGTCGCGATTGTCGGCATAGATCCGTGAAGTCTGGCTGTAGTCGAGGACCAGGGCGGGCGCGCCGTCGAGCCAGCTCGGTCCCTGGTAGAGCTGGCCGCGGATCATCCGGATGCCCAGGAAGCGGTTGATCGCCGTCGTGCCATCGGGCTCGATGACCTTCCCCTGCCAGAGGAGTCGCGCCCGCGCGACAGGGTCCGGCGCGGCGCGTCCCCGGGGCCAGCAGGGCCGTCCCGCGCACCCGGCCCGGTGCGATCGCCACCGCGGTCCCCTGCCGGTAGACCGCCTCGATCTCCGCCGGGCTCATCCTCATTAGCCCGTCGAGCGTGACGCCGGAGGCCGGCTCCTGCCCGCGTGCCCCACCGGCGGCCATCGAGCCGCAAAGGACCGCCAGCAGCCAGCCCAATCCCCGCACCGCCGCTTCGCCGCTCAACCAGTCCGGCCGCATCGTCATCTCGTATCCCCCCTGCTGGTTGCAATACCCGGTACATCGAAGCCTGCACGATTCCGCGCACGGGCCCGTATCATGAATCGATCGGCCGGCGACAACGCTTGACTTGAACGAGGCTCAGCAGGACCCGGGCTGCACGCGCCCGCGACGACATCGGGCCATGAACGATGGCTGCGAGGGATAGGTCGGCCACAGCAGTCGAACCCAGGGAGACCCGTCGCGAGAGGCTGCGTAGACTGAGATCTCCGGTCGCACAGCGACAGTCTGCGCGAGTCTGGGTCGGGCCGCATCGCCTCGTCGTCGCCGCGATTCTTGATGGGAACGCCAGGGCACCTGCTCGAATCCGAAAAAATGCGATGTGCGGATTTTCCTCAAGCCCATGGTGGTTCGTCGCGTCCGCCGATCGGCCCGCGCGGCGAGCGACCAGTCGGGTTGACAGCCCCCGGGCATCTCGGTTAAATCGCGGTCGTCATCGAACAACCGACCCCGAATCGAAGGCCGCGAGACCGGGACGAGTCGCACCGCAGAGGTGGAGCTCGCGACGGCCAGATGAGCGCGTCCCTCGATGTACGGATCGGAGGGACGATCTACCGGAACAACGTCGAGAACGTCCGAGATTGCAGGCGTATCAAGGATGGCGCGGCCGCGAGCGGGGAATACTCCGGTTCACGGATGAACCGGCCCCCGCTGTTTTCTTGCACCCCGAGATCCTCACCTCACGCGATCCCGTCGCCCTTTACGTCCGTCGCCTCGAGGACCGAACCCGGCCCGGAACCCGTCGCAAGCGACAGCCTGGTCGTCGACCCGTCATCCGCGACCCGCTTCCTCGAACCGGCGATCCAGGGTCGGGGACCGCGGCGGCGAATTTCGGCCGGTCTGATTTCGAGCGGGCAGGACGTCCGTCGGAGCCGTGAGGGAGCGAGGCATGGGGCCAGGAATCGGCAGGACAGTCGCACCGAGGCGGCCGCTGCATCGTCGCTTTCTGCCGGCAACACCGCGGGCGGAACCGCCGATCCCGACGCTATCCCCTCCCGATCCCCATCGACCCGAGCACCGGCCGTCCTGGGTCCGCGACCTCTACCCCGGCGAGCCGGAAACCTGCCGCCGTGACCCGCGGTCGTTCCTGATCAACCTGACTCACCTGGCGTTGCTCCTGGGCGTGTTCCAGCTCTTCAAGGTCGAGGAGCGGCCGTTCCAGGGGCACACCTTCAAGACCCTGGTGACCCTCGCGCTGCTCGCGATGCCGGCGCACTACTCTCGCGCCGCTCCGCTGGAAGAAGCCGATCTTCATCGCCGTATCCATCCTCGGACTCTTCCTCGTCGCCGGTCCCCTGGCCTCGGCGACCGTCCTGGCGGTCGCCGCCGCCTTCATCGGCGCCTGCTTCCTACCCGTGCCCTGGGCCGTCCGCGCCTCCGCCTGCGCCTCGATGGCGGTCGCGATCGCCTGGGCTCGGCCGTCGCTCGCCGGCGCCGGCATCCCCGCCGACGCCTGGACCATCGCCGCCTCGATGCTGATGTTTCGAATGCTCATCTTCCTGTATGAGCTGAAGCATGCCAGGGCGCCCGAGTCGCCCCTCGATGCGGTCGCCTACTTCTTCCTGCTGCCCAACTACTGCTTCTTCCATTTCCCGGTCGTCAACTACCGGACCATGCAGCGCGGCTATTTCGCCGCCGACGTCCACGTCACCCAGGCCCGCGGCCTGGCGATGATGTTCCGGGGCACGCTCCAGATCCTGGCCTATCGCCTCGTCTACCAGCGACTCCTGATCTCGCCGGCCGAGGTCCAGGGTCTCGCCGACCTGGTCGGACACGTCGTCTGCAACTACCTGCTCTACCTGCACGTCTCGGGACAGTTCCACCTGGCGTGCGGGATGTTGCACCTCTTCGGCTACCACCTGCCGGAGACCCACCACCGCTACCTGCTGGCGACAAGCTTCACCGACTACTGGCGGCGGATCAACATCTACTGGAAAGATTTCATGGTCCGGATCTTCTTCAACCCGGTGGTCTTCCGGATGAAGCGATGGCCGCGCCCGCGGCGCTGGCGGTCGCGACGGCGGTGGTGTTCCTGGCGACCTGGCTCCTCCATGCGTACCAGATGTTCTGGCTCTGCGGAGTCTGGGGACTGACCGTCCCCTCCGCGCTGTTCTGGGGGATACTGGGCATCCTGGTCGCGATCAACGTGCAGCTCGACGCCCGACGACCGCCGGCCTCGCGAGCGGCCGCCGCGGTCGAAGGCGCCTCGGGCCCGCGGCGCTCGCCATGCTCGGCCGCGGAGCCAGGATCGCCGGCACCTTCACGACGATCGCGCTCCTGTGGTCGCTCTGGTCGAGCCCCACCCTCGGCGCCTGGCTCGACATGCTCGGCCGGGGGCTCCACGGCCCCTGGTCGTTCCCCAACCTGCTCGGTGTGCTACGCGGAGGGCCCCATGGCTCATGATTCGCGTCGACGCCGGCAGATGCTGGCAACGCTGGCCCTCCTGGCCTGCGGGCTGATCCCCGACCAGTTCGCCGGCGCCGGGCCGTCCCGGCTGCGCGCCACCCTCGCCAGCGGGATGTTCAACCGCAGCGATGCGTCGCGGATCGAGCGCGGCTACTACGAGCGTCTCCTCGACACCGGCCCGAGGCTCGACGACCTGGGCGACCTGCCCGCGCTCCGCGGCCGTCGCCGCGCCGGCGTCGCCTTCGCCTCGCCGGTCGACGCGGGGCCCCTGGTGGTCCGGGTCGCCGACCTCCGCGAGGTGACGCTCGAGCCCGGCGGACGCATCGAGCGCTCGGGCATCCTCTGGAGCACCAACGCCCAGGGGATGCGCGACCGCGAATACCCGGTCGCCCGCAAGGCCGGGACCTTCCGCATCGCCCTGGTCGGCGACTCGATCGCCGCGGGCCTGGGCGTCGCCGTCGAGAGGCGTTTCGAGGCGATCCTCGAGCGCGAGTGGGACGAGAGGTCTCGCCGCGCCGGCGGGCCCGCCGTCGAGATCCTCGACACCGCCGTGCCCGCCCATGCGCCCGGCCAGCGCTGGCACCAATTCCAGCAGGTCGGATGGCCCATGCGCCCCGACCTGGTGATCTGCGAATCCAGCGAGGCCGACCTCGGCTGGGATGAGCGGCGACTCCGCTTCGTCCTCTCCCGCGGCCAGGGCTTCGACTCGCCGCTCTATCGCGACGCGCTCGCCGCGCTCGGCGTCCAACCCGGATGGAGCCCCGAGGAATACAAGCACGCGCTCCACGACCATCATCGCCGGATCCTGGCGGGCGTCTATCACGCCATGGTCGTCGACGGCGAGGCGCATGGCGTACCCATCATCTGGGCCTTGATCCCCCGCGTCGGCCAATCGTCCGACCCCGCCCATCGCGATGCCCTGGTCGCCATGGCCCGCTCGGCGGGCTTCGCACGGGTCGTCGATGCCTCCGATGCCTACAACGGGCTCGACCCGGCCGGACTGGCCGTCGAGCCCGACGATTTCCACCCCAACGACCTCGGACACGAGCGGCTGGCGCGTCGGCTCGATGAGATCCTCGCCCCCCTGCCCGAGCTGCGGCAACTCTGGTCGCGCCCGCTCGGGTCGCCGGCCGTGCCAGACCGTCCGCGGACCGTCACGACGGACAGGAATGACTCCCGTCCTCGAGGAGTCCCACACCCATGATCGGCCATTCCTCCTGCAACCCCTCGGCGCGGGCGGCCCTCTGGCATCCGCTCGTCCTCCTGGTCGCCGGCCTGATCACCTGGCCGTCGGAATGGGAGGGCGTCCACGCCGTGCTCGACAGCGCGCGGTCGCCCGAGACGATTGCGTCCGACCACGGGCCGCACGCCCTGGGTTATTACGTCGAGCTGATCGAGGGGTCTTCCGGATCGCGCAAAGTCGCTCGTCCCGCCGGCTGGGTCGACTTCCACGAGTCGGACGTGATCCGCTACCTCGACGACGACTTCCTCCTCTTCGAGCTCAAGCCCGAGATCCAGCGGACCCTCGGCTTCGGCCTGCCCTTCCGGACCAACGCCTACGGCATGCATGGCAGCCCGGTCGCCCGGGAGAAACCCCCGGGCACCTTCCGCATCGCCGTGCTCGGCGCGTCGATGGACATGGGCTGGGGCGTTCGGTATGAAGACACTTACATCCATCGGCTCCAGGACTGGCTGGACTCCCGGCCCGATGCGGGCCATGCCGGGCGGCCGCGCCGTTACGAGGTCCTCAACTTCGCGGTCGCCGCCTACAGCCCGCTCCAGCGGCTCGAGACCCTGCGCCGCAAGGTGCTGGATTTCCGCCCCGACCTGGTCGTCTATTCGGCCACCACCCTCGACGTCCGCCTCATGGAGATCCACCTCTGCGACCTGTTCCGCAAGGGCATCGACCTGAAGTACGACTTCGTCCGCGAGGCCATCGGCCGCACGTCCGTCGGCCCGGCCGACCTCCGGCTCGACCGGTCGGGCGACCTGATCCACAAGCAGCGCCTCAAGGACAAGCTCCAGCCCTGCTACTGGTGGCTCTACGACCGGACCCTCGGTGCCATCGCGGCCGACTGCCGCGCCGCCGGGGTCCCGCTGGCGATGGTCATCATCCCGCGGGTCGGCGCCGAGGACGCCCCCCGGCTGCGGGCCGAGCCGGTGGCGCGCCTGAAGGCCCTGGCCGCCCACCATGCCATCACCACCTACGACCTCTCCGATACGTTCGACCGCGACGATCCCAGGACCCTGGAGATCGCCGCCTGGGACAATCACCCCAATGCGACGGGCCACGGCCGCCTCTTCGAGGCGATCGCCCGCTCGATTACCTCCGACCCAGTCCTCGCGCCGCTGGTCCTCTCGGCCAGGCCAGTGCCGCCGGCCGATCCGGCCCCACGCCACCGGGCCGAGGAGGAGCAGCTCGACTCGCCGATCGTCGACACCACCCGGCCCGGACCCACCCTCGGCGATTCCGGATGAGGCATCCCTCATCATTGTGATCCAGAATGACCAGGACGAGAGCCAATCCCATGGACGGACGACATCTCAGCCGGCTGCTCGAGGACGCCGCGGCCCAGCGGCCGGATCACCCGGCCGTGGAGGACGAGCGCGGCGCGACCCTGACCTATGGCGAGCTCCTGCGCGGCGCCGACCGGCTCGCCACGCGACTGGCTCGCTGGGGCGCCGGCCGGGGCGACCGCGTCGGGCTCTGGCTTCCCAAGGGCGTCGAGGCGGTGACGGCCATCCACGGCATACTCCGCGCCGGCTCCGCCTACGTCCCCGCCGACCCGACCGGCCCGGCCGCCCGGGCCGCCGCGATCCTCGCCGCCGCCAACGTCAAGGCGGCGGTCGTCTCCGCCGAGCTGGCACCCGCGCTTCGAGCGGCGTGGCCCGCCGGTACCCCCCTGCCCCGCTTGATCCTCACCGGCGAGGCCACGCCCTGCGGCGCCCAGAGGATCTTGACAGCGATGGATCGTCGGCCCCCCCGATCGTCGGCGTCGACGCGCGCTGGGCCGACGTCCTCGCCGATGATGCGCCCTCGCCCCTGCCCCCGCCCCGCGCCCGGGACGACCTGGCCTACATCCTGTTCACGTCCGGTTCGACCGGGCAGCCCAAGGGCGTCATGCTCTCGCACGAGAACGCCCTCACATTCCTCGACTGGTGCCAGCGGGCGCTGGGACCCTGGCACGCCGACGACCGGTTCTCGTCGCACGCCCCGCTCCATTTCGACCTCTCGATCTTCGACCTGTTCGCCGCCTGCCGCAACGCGGCGACGCTCGTCCTGATCGGAGAGTCCACGGGCAAGGACCCTGCGCGGCTCGCCGACTTCATCGCCGATCGCCGGATCAGCGTCTGGTACTCGGCCCCCTCGATCCTGGCGATGCTGGTCGAGCGAGGCGGCCTCGATCGACCCGGCTACTCGTCGCCGCGCCTCGTCCTCTTCGCCGGCGAGGTCTTCCCGATCGCGCCCCTGCGACGACTCCGGGCGGCATGGCCCGCGGCCAGGATGTGGAACCTGTACGGCCCGACCGAGACGAACGTCTGCACGGCCTTCCCGATCCCCGACGAGATCCCCGCCGATCGGGATGAGCCGTATCCGATCGGCAGCGCGTGTCCTCCGTCATGCGCCCGGGTGGTCGACCACCAGGGCCGCTACCTTCCCGCCGGCTCCATCGGCGAGCTGGTGATCTCCGGATCGACCGTGATGCGCGGCTACTTCGGCCGCCCCGACCTCACCGAGGCCGCCTTCCTCGTCCACGCCGACGGCACGCGATGGTATCGCACCGGCGACCTGGTGCGCGACGACGGCACCGGCTGCTTCGAATTCCACGGCCGCCGCGACCGGATGGTCAAGCGACGCGGCTACCGGATCGAGCTGGGCGAGATCGAGTCGACCCTCTATCGACACCAGGCCGTCGACCGCGTCGGCGTCGTGGCCAGGTCGGGCGACTCGGGCGTCGCGATCGAGGCGTTCGTGGCACTCAAGCCCGGCCGGAAGAAGTCGATCATCGCCATGAAGCAGCATTGTGCCGTCTATCTGCCGAATTACATGGTCCCGGATACGATCACCTTCGTGGACGGCCTGCCGTCGACCTCGACCGACAAGGTCGATTACCAACGCCTCACGGCACTCACCGGGGCGGGAGGGCATCCGTGAGACGACTTCGGCATGTCTGGAGCTGGAAGTTCGCCTTCTACGACATCCTCCTGCCCGCGCTGCGGGCACTCGGGCCCGCGTGGGGAGACCGGATCCTCGGAAGCCTCGGCCGACTGGCGATGGCGATCCGGCCCCGGCGACGTGCCCGGCTGCGCTCGGCATTGCGCCGCGCCGGCGCCGCGCTCGACGCCGACTGGTCGATGCCGACCGTCTGGCCGGCCCTCGCGGCCAACACGGCACGGTTCCTGGCGCGCGATTACCCGCTCGATGGTCAGCCCGACGCCGCCGTGCTGGCGAGGTTCGACGTCCGCGGCTACGAGCGCCTTCGCGTCGCGCTCGAGCGTGGGCGGGGCGCCATCCTGGTCGGCAGCCACCTGGGCGCCCACATCGCCGGAGTCCACTGGCTCTATCGACGCGGCCTGCCCTTGCGGCTGCTGGTCCAGCGCCCTCGGCATGTCTCGCGCGAGCTGAACGGCCGGTTCGACGCCGAGGGCCCGCATCGCCAGTCCGACCTGTTCCTGCGCCGCGACCTGTCGCCCGCCGTGGCCGTCGAGCGACTGCTCCGCGCCTGCGCCGCGCTCCGCGACGGCCTGGCGATCTACATGAACGGCGATATCCCCTGGTCGGGCCCCAACACCTGCCCCGGCCGCCTGCTCGGCCGATCGCATCGCATGCTGGCCATCTGGACCGAGCTGGCCGTCCTCACCCAGGCCCCGGTCTTCCTGGTGTTCTGCACCCACGCACCCGCCGGCCGGTTCGCCCTCGAGATCGAGCCACTCGGCTGGCTCCGGCCCGGTGAAGAGGCCACCGCCGTGGCCGACTACCTGCGGCAGCTCGAGGGCCGGATCGCCAACTCGCCCGCCGACGCCGTGGCCCATCTCGTCTGGCCTTGCTACGAGCCGCGACCGCAGGGCTCCACCGGCATGCCCACGACCCGACGCCGACGCCGCAGGGCGACGTTACGACTTTGACCCCAGCAGACGGCGTCGGATTCCGCCGCGCGCACGGCGATCATCCTTCCTGCCAGCAGACACCCCGATCCCGGACTGTCGCAAGATTCCGACCTCGCCGTACCCCATTCGGTATCGGGAGAGTCCACACCATCCGTCACCAGCAGGGTTGACCTGCTCGGATTCTAGGACTTCGCGGCGTGCGTCGAAGCCTTCCGCCTCACGAACGACGTTCCGATCCCTCGGTGCCTCCACCGATGACGTGGCCGCTCCAGCTCCTCCATGGCCCCGATGATCTCCGGCCGCACCGGACGCTTCCGCCATCGCTTCCGCGGCCGGGGCCGATCGTCCACGTGCACGGGGTCCAACGTGTAGTGACCCGCGGGCTGGCAGCGCACGATCTCCTTCGCCATGGCGAGCACCGTGACGAACGCCACCGGCTCACCCTCCCGGCTGATCTGATAACAAGTCATGGGACGTTACCCCTCTTACGCGGTAATCTTCGCGGCCCGCAGCTACCCGCACGATGCCTCGCAGATCGTGCGGCGGCCGCTGGAGGAGCCGCCATCGCCAGGGGTGTAGACGCGCCGCGGCTTGTCGCGACGACGAGAGCCTCCCGGCCTCGCCTCGCAACCGACCTTTCTCGGCCGTTCACCGCGATCCCCCCATCCGACCGGCGACCCTGCTGTTTTCAATCCAGGCGAGCTTGCAGGACGGGGGCCTCGCAAGCCCCCTTCATGCCATTCACGCACGAAAGGAATGAAAGATGATGACGTTCGAAGCGATGGATACCACGATGGCCTCGTGATTCATCGACTTTCTCGCAATCTTTATTATACTCCCGTCTCCCGCAGTTCAAGGCCCTGCGTCAGGCCACGCCAATTTCCGTCGAGTAGCACCCGTCGATAATGTGTATCGGCAACCATGCTCGCGTAAGATCATAGATCAATCCACTTGGCTGATGTGTCGGACGACCGAATCATGTCGCGAAGCTCGTGCCACGCGACGTAATACTCCGGGATGACAGGCTCATGAAAAGAGCCTTTGCTGCCCGAGCATGGAGGAGCTCGACGGGGCCCGGCGAATGGATCGGGGCCGCCGGACGGCCATCTGTAACGGGAGAATCGCGATGCCATCGGGTCACCTCGCCCTCCTGCGGGGCGTCAATGTCGGCGGCAAGAACAAGGTACCCATGAAAGACCTGGTCGAAATCTTCCAGGCGTGTGGATGCGAGCGGGTGCGCAGCTACATCCAGAGCGGAAACATCATCTTCGACGCCGTCCCGGCCGTCATGGCGGGGTTGCCCGCGCGGGTTGCCGCCGGCGTTGGCGAGCGATTCGGCTTCAACATCCCCGTCATCCTGCGGCCACGGCCGCCGAGCTCGCCGCCGTGGTCGCGGATAATCCCTACCTCGCCGAGGGGGCCGATCCCGCCGATCTGTACGTCTGCTTTCTCGCCGATCGGCCCCAGTCGGACCGGATCGGCCAGCTCGACCCGGACCGCTCGACCCCCGACCGCTTCCTCGTGCTCGGCAGCGAGGTCTACCTGCACCTGCCCAACGGGATGGCGCGCCACTCGCCTCACCAATGCCTACTTCGACTCCCGGCTCGCCACGACGAGTACCGGGCGAAACTGGCGGTCGGCGACCCGGCTCCTCGAGATGATGATCGACCGAACGTCCCCCGTTACTCGCGACCGCCGCCCCTTCAAATCGATAATCTTATCATATCTGAAGATTCATCCAGCGACTTGACTCTCGCGTCCGGACCAGGTACAAGCGCACGATCGGCGGCAGCAAGGGGTTCGGGGATGCCCTGCATTCGCCGCATCGAACATCGCCATGCCATCGCGACCAGGGGGGCCGATCATGTCCGACCCGATTTCGCGCCGATCGTTCAGCTCGATGACTGCCGGCGTCGTGGTGGGCTCTGCGACCACGGCCGGCGCGAGCATGGTGACCAGCACGACAGCATCCGGCGCATCGTCTGCTGAGGACAAGCCGCAGGCCACGCCGCCGGCCGCGCCGGGACCGATCGAGGCACCCTTCCAGCGCGATTATTCGGCGCCCTCGTTCAAGCCGTCGTGGAAGAAGCCGCAGATCAACCGGCTGCTGGTCCAGGACTTCGTGATCTACGCGCATTCCGAGCTCGACATGGCGAAGAAGCTCCTGGAAAAGGAGCCCTTGCTGGTCAACGCCACGATCGACTGGGGCGGAGGTGACTGGGAGAGCGGACTGGGAGGGGCCTCGCACATGGGCCGGCGCGACATCGTCGAGTTCCTGCTGGCGAAGGGCGCCCGGATCGACATCTTCTGCGCCGCCATGATGGGCCGCCTCGACGCCGTGAAGTCCTTCCTGACGCTCCAGCCCGCGCTGATCGACGCGCGCGGCCCGCATGGGTTCACGCTCCACTTCCACGCGCAGGTCGGCGGCCCCGAGTCCCAGCCCGTCCTGGACTACCTCCAGTCGATCAAGCACCTCGAGCTCAAACCCAATCCCTTCCTGAAGAAGCCCCCTGCCCCGGGACCGTCCGCCGGACCGGCGAAATGATCCTCGGCGCCTGGCTGCCGCGCCGCATCACCCGGCGACTCCGGCGGCTCATCGTTTCGAACACCCGTTGCCCCACAGAGACCCTTGAACGGTTACAAAGAACCAACCCTGCGGATCGCGAGGATGCGGTCTTGTGCCGGCTCGCGGGTTCGGCTCTCATGGGTGGTCGGCGAGATCGCCTCACGGGTGCGTTGCGCCGACGAGCCCGACGCGCCGGCGAGTGGATGAACGGATCGGTTCGGGGATCCACTCCGGATCGTGTCATCCTGCGTAATCCAAACGTTCGGCGCTATGGCCTGGTTCGTGATCCGGATACATGACGGAGATGGGGAGGTCGCAGGGTGGCGGTCGATCGAGCATACCTGGTCCGTTATGGTGTCATGGCTTACGTGGGTCGGTTCCGCCCATCGGCCGAGTGCGCCGCCGCGCTGGAGCGGGGCCAGGCCGTCGTCATCCGGACCGAGCGAGGGGTCGAGCTCGCCGAGGTGCTGGTCCCGCTCGACGAGGCCGGTGCCGCGAAGGCGCGAGCCGTCGAATGGCAATGCGTGCTCCGTCCGGCCGAGCCCGATGACATTGACCGATCCCGGCGCACCCAGGCGGGCCGCGACGATCGCTTCGCCACGTGCCAGCGCAGTCCTCGAGGAGACCGACTGGCCCTGGGAACTGATCGACGTCGAGCCCCTGCTCGAGGACGGAGTCACGGTCCTCTATTACCTCGGCCCGCACCACCTCGACGCCGCGGACATCCGGGCGCGGTTCCGCATGACCAGCGACCTGGACGTCGTCTTCGAGCCGGTCGGCGCCGACGAGGAGCCCGCCCCGGCCGATACCGGCACCGCCACCGGCTGCGGCTCAGGCGGTTGCGGCTCGGGCGGCTGCGGCTCGGGCGGTTGCGGAAGCCAGACTGCGGCCACCTCCGGCGGTGCCGCGAGCAAGGCATCTCATGGGGGATGCTCCTCCTGCGGCCTGCGGCGAAAGCCGCGCCGGCGCCCACGAGCCCGTTGCCGGCTCCGCGTGACCGACCCGGCAGAGACGCAGGGACAAACAGCAAATCGACAATTGGCCCCGGCCGAAGACAAGGGGACAGAACTGAAACTGCAAGCAATCACGCATCTGGTATGAGTTGTGTCCCTTTTTCCTGCCCGCTTTTCCTGCCGTCGAGGGCCTGGCGGACGAACGCCCAGTAGATGATGTCGAGGTCCTCGGGGCCCTCGCTCCAGGGTGCGATCGCTTCCTCGATACGCGCCGCGCGGTCGGGCCCGGGTGCCTCACGCTTCAACAGCTCGCCGAGGAACGCAAACGCGCGTGGCGCGGACGATCGCCTCCTTGCTCTCGCGGAGGATTCGAAGGATCGTCTCGAACGATTCGTCGGCCGTCGGGGCGCCGGATTGGAAGGCCGAGATGATCCGATGCATCTCGAGGTAGTCGGCCTTCGGCATCCAGTCGTTGTCCTCGTAAACTGTGCCCATTTCCTCGCGATCGATCGGCGGGCCGGCACATGCGTCGCCGCCCTCGAGCTGCGCTTGAGCCGCGTCGAGCTGTTCCGGGGGGAGGCCCTCGAAGAACTCCCTGGCTGTCGCGAGCGCACGCTCGCGGGCCGCCTCAACTCGCCGACATTCGTCTTCGTTCATGGGGTGCCCCTCCGGGTGCAGGACGTGAATAGGAAGGCCGGGGACAGGAACATACCATGGGGACATCGCGCTTTGCGACAAGTGCGATAGGGCAGGCTGGCATGTCGGACATTCGCCAGAATGCGCGGTTTCCCCCTTTTTCATCCCGCGTTTTCCGTCCCCTTGAACCGCAAGCCCCGGAGCCCGTGGGTCTGGACGGCTCTGCGAAAATCCTCGGCCACGATCAACTCCCCACCACACTCGAGCGGCAGCTTGGAAATGCGCTTTTTTTGAGAAAATTCAAAGATTCGCATCTGTAAACTTGAATCACTCGACCCGTGGCTGCGTTGCGAGTCGGTTCGGGAGGCCAATTTCTTCCCAGCACCAGATCCTTCCCAATCGGTGCCGATGGAGGACGCCGAGGGCCACCCGCCCGGATCGAGGGCCTCGGGCGCGGGCTCAGGGTCCGTCGATCTTCCGCTCCTCCGCTGCCGCCCTCTCCGCATCCTGGTCCCGCTTCAGGGCCCTCAGAGTTGCTATCAGGCCTTCGTAGTCGCCCTTCAACTTGCGGCGGATCTCGACCGCCGTGGGCGCAGCTTCCAGGGCTTTCCGGCGGTGCTCGATCGCCCTGGTGAGCGACCCGGCGGCATCCTCGTGATGGCCCAGTTCGCGCTGAAACTCGCCGTGGTTGCGGTAGCTCGAGGCCAGCACGTCCATGTACTCGGGGACGCCGGGATGCGCGGCGACCAGGGCCTCGGCGCGCTCGACCGCCTTGCGGAACGCCGCGGCGGCGCCGACCCGATCCCCCATGGCAGTCAGGTGGACGCCGTGATTGTCGTAGTTCGTCGCCAGCTCGTTCGAATACATCGGCACGCCTGGTTGTGTTGCGACCAGCGACTCGTATCGCTCGACCGCCTTGCGGGACGCGGCGACGGCGCCCGCCCGATCCCCGGCGAGCGAGAGCGCGTTGCCCAGCTTACTGAGGCTCCTACCGAGAGCATCCTGGTACTCGGGGACGCCGGGCTGCGCGGCGACCAGGGACTCACCGCGCTCCACCGCCTTGCGGCACGCGGCTACGGCTCCGGCCGGGTCCCCGGTCTCGATCAGGGCGGCACCCAGGTTGCTATAGATTCCGGCCAGCACATTCTGGTAGTCCGGTACGCCCGGCCTGGCGGCGGCCAGCGCCTCGTACCGCTCGATCGCCTTGCGGTGCTCAACGATGGCGCCGGCCCGGTCCCCCATGGCATTCAAACTACTGCCGAGGTTGGCATAAGTCCTGGCCAGGCCGTCCTGATAGGTGAGCACGCCGGGCTGGGCGGCGACCAGCGCCTTGAACAACTCGGCGGCCTTGCGAGCGCGGCGGCGGCGCCGGCCGGGTCCCGCATGAGTATGAGCGTGGCGCCCAGGTTGCCATGGCTCCTGGCCAGGCCGCGCCGGTACTCCGGGACGATGGGATGTCGGCCACCAGCGCTTCGCCCGAGCTCGACCGCCTTGCGGAAGGCGCGGACGGCGTCGTCCCGGTCGCCCTTGATAAAGAGCGCCCGACCCAGGCTCGATTGGCTAGAACTGAGGCCTTCCTGGAACCTGGCATCGCCGGGATGGGCGGCGACGAGGGCCTCGTAGCGCCCGATCGCCCTGCGGTACTCCGCGATGGCGCCGGCCGCGTCCCCGGTTTCCTGCATCGAGTTGCCCAGGTTCCTATAGCTCGCAGCCAGGCCGCGCTGGAAGTCGGGGTTGTCGGGATGGGCGGCGACCAGGCCCTCGTAGCACGCGACCGCCCGGCGATGCGACGCGCTTGCGCCGGCCGGGTCCCCCATGACGCCCAGTGCGATCCCCTGGTTATCTTCGCCCAGGGCCAGCTTATCCCGGTACTCCGGGACGTCGGGATGTGCGGCGACGAGGGCCTCGTAGGCGGAGATCGCGGCCCGATTCTGTTGCTGGGCCTGCTCGTTGCGTCCCAGGAGCCACAGGATCCGCCCGAGGTCCAATCGGCCGGCTGCGAGCAGGGACCGAGATCGCACGTCGTCCGGCCGGGCGGATTCCAGCTCGCGCTGTCATGGCCTCGTAGAAGGCCAGGGGCTTGGCGAGGAGCTTTTCCCGCAAGGCGCGGAACTCGCTCTGGCCGAGCAACACCTCCTCGCTGACGCCGGTGTAATAATCGCGGATCGCTTCCATCGTCTGGTCGAGCCGCCGGTTGGCCGACTCATTGGCCGTCGCCTCGCGGCGGCGGGCCGCGTCGATCAGGACGAGGCCGACGCTCAGGCCCGCCACGGCGACGAATAACGCCGCCGCCGTGCTGGCGACCAGCGTGCGGTGCCGCTTGGTCCAGCGGCGGGCCCGGGATGTCCACGGCTCGCGCCACGCGGAGACCGGTTCGTCGGCCAGCCAGCGCTCGACGTCCTGGCGCAACTCCTTGGCCGTGGCGTAGCGGTCCTCGGGCTGCCGCGCCAGGGCCTTGAGGCAAACCGCCTCCAGTGGACGCGGGACCCTGGGATTGACGGCGCGCGGCGGCGTGATCTCCCCCCGCAGGACTCGCTCCCTGACGTCCACCTCGTCCCGGCCCGGCACCGGGGCCCGGCCGGTCAAGAGCTGGTAGAGCACGGCGCCCAGGCCATAGACGTCGGTCGCGGGGCCGAGGACGGCGAGGTCACCGCTGGCCTGCTCGGGGCTCATATAACTGGGTGTGCCGAGGGCGTGACCGGCCAGGGTGGGCTGGACATCGCTGCAAGAGAGGGGCACGAGCGTGACCGCATCCGATCCGCTGGCCAGATCGCGTCGGCCCGTCGCCTTGGCGAGGCCCCAGTCGATGATCAGGGCCTCGCCATAGTCCCCCAGCATGATGTTGTGCGGCTTGAGGTCGCGGTGCAGCACGCCCCGGCTGTGCGCGAAGGCGATCGCGTTGCAGACGTCCAGGAACCGATGGAGCAGCGACCGGAACTCGCCCGTCGTCGGGTCGGGGGTGCTCCTGGTGGTGGGCGAGGATCTTCTGCTTGAGGCTCGACCCTTCGACGAACCGCATGGCGTAGAACGGCTTGCCGTCGTCGTAGTGGCCCAGGCTGTAGACCGGGACGATGCCCGGGTGCTGCAATCCGCCGTTGATCTCCGCCTCCAGCACGAACCGCGCGCGGGTACGCGCCGTCGTCGGCCCGGTCCGGCCGGATTTCCTTGAGGGCCACGGTGCGGCCGAACTCGGCGTCGTGAGCCTCGTAGACGCGGCCCAGGCCGCCCTCGGCGTGCAGCCTGAGTATGCGGAACCGCCCGCCGGACTTCGGTCCGCCGCCCTCGGGCCATGGCGTCGTCACCTCGGCCCCAGGCCGGTCGCGGCCCACGGCCGCGACGCTGGCCTGCACGTCCTCGCCCGGCAGGCGGCGGAGGTCGGCGGCCATGCCGTCGAGCGAGCTGAGGTCGGCCAGGCTCCGCTCCGCGTCGCCGCCGTGGAGCTTGAGGTGCTCGCTCACCAGGGCCTCGAGCAGGCCGTGGCGGGCCGGGTCGAGGGCACCGAGGTCGAGCAGAAGCTGGCCGATGGTCCGCGAGCGGTCGGCCACCCAGGCGCCGAAGGCCCCCAGCAGGGCCCCGCGGTCGATGAAGCCGTTCTGGAAGGCCAGCAGGCCGAAGAGGAGGTTGTGGGCTGCGTCCGAGTGGAGATCGCCGCCCGACCGGGGTCGGTGGGGCATCGGGCCGGGCTCCGGTCCGGCCGCGCCGAAGGCGGCGGCGACGTCGGCGAGGCGGTCGGGGAACCGGCCGCGGTACTCGGCCGGGTCGGGCCGATCGCCCCGCTTGCGCCGTAACTCCACCTCCAGCGCCAGAAGCCGGCGGAATAACTCCGAACGAAGCGATTCGGGCGCGTCGGCCGGCAGGTCCTCGAGGCGAAGCGGGGAACCGGCCTTCCACGCCGCCTCGAAGCGGCCGCAAATCGCGATGACCTGGTCGAGCTCGGCCGGAGACAGCGAGCCTTCGGTAGGCGTCGAGTCGTTCATGGGGCCTCCTCGGAGTCTCCCGAGACCACGGAAGGGATGGAGAGCGGCTCACGGTCGAATGGAGATTGCCGGCGGGTGCCGGCTCCGTCGTCAACGGACCGGACCGGGACCTTCCAGAAAGAGGCGGCTCCCGCCGAATCCGGTCCGACGACGGACCGAACCGGGGCCCATTGTCGGAAGGGGCTGCTGCGCCCGGCCGTCGGCCACCCGGCACCCGGCTCGCCGGCCTGGTTAGCAAGGTGGCTTCCAGCAGTATAACGCTCACGAGCATCACAATCACGGCTTCCGATCACCCAGCCCGCGGCGAGGCGTCCCTGCTCGGTGCGCAGGGCATCGATCCGTACTTCGAGGCCGCGGACAATCCGCGCATGTTGCGGCTCCACCCCATTCGCGTCGATGAGCCGCCTCCCCAGTATTGCGAGGAGAGGTTCGCGTTCCGCCTCGAGCCGGGCCGATCTTCGGCGCACGGCCTCGGGCCATCGGCGCGAGGCGCAGGAGTTCTTCAAGGCATTGAAGCAGTCGATCCGTCCTGCATGCCGCCCGACATGCCGGACCTTCCCTCCCCGTTCAAAAAACCAGTCGCTCAGGAAGACCGCGCTTTCCCATGGGCGCTGTAGCGGGCTCGCGCAGCGCGTGAGGCCGCCACCAACCCGGCCGCGCTATACGACGAGGCCGGCGTGACGTCGCTGGGCCAATTCCGATGCCGACCAGCCCTGGGGGTCGAACCTGCGCCAGTTGAGCTACATCACTGACCGATGCCGAGCATCATCTATGCGGTCAAAGATCGGACTTTTCTCCGCGGGTGGAAATCTCCTCCCAAAAAAAACAGCAAACGGCGAAAAAAGTAGCGAATAAAACCCGGATTGGGAGCGTCTAAATCAGGGTCCGTGGGGTCTTTGGCAATTCGGTCGTTGGAATTCAAGCGGTACCGCCCATGATGGCGGTGCATCCATGATGACAAGATTGCTGGGGAAACGCGCAGTCGGACATTGCAGCACGCATCCTGGGATGGTGGCCTGCTGGCGTAGTTCTCTTGCGGTCAACCGGGTAGCGAGTTGGCCTGCGTGGATGCACCGCTGTCTCGGGCGGACAAGCTGCGAACGGGTGTTGCGGCCTCGAGAATCGCGCGAACGAACCCAATCTACTTCCTTCCTTCACAATCGATTGGTGTGGTCGGAGCGGAAGGGCTTCGGCTCCGAGGGGAAATGAAGCAAACGAAGCCAATATTCACGGGTTCTTCACAAACCATCCAGCTTTTCGGCGCCGAAACTCTGCCACGTGGTCCGGGACGGGATCACACGCAGATCCCAACCGGCCTGCACCGCAATTGCGAGCTCTCGGCGCCATCCTTCCTTGGTAGCGGGCGTGCTCGTCTCCTCCCGCATGAGTAGAGCCGTGAACGGAGATCTGTCGGAGCCCTTTTTTTCACCCAACGCTTCCGACTCATCCCCGCAGGATCCGCGGTCAAACATGATGCAAGCATGCTGGTTTCTGCCTTGCATGGCCTTCCTCGGTGAGGTAGGATGAGCCAGAGGAACGCCGGCCGGGCGGCGGGCGTTGGATGTGGGCAGGTGCGAGTGAGACGCTCTTGCGGCTGGCCACAGTGATCGGACCCTGGAAACCGCACGCTGGCCGTCATGAAAGCCGAACTGGTGCCCGAGAATGGTGATCCGCCGATCCCGATCGTCCGGGATTTGACGGTCGTGGGGCGTCGCGAGTACTGCGACGTGGTGATCCCGCACCATAGCCTGTCGAAGCGCCATTGTCTGCTGGTGAAGACGGACGGGCTGCTGGTGGTCCGCGACCTGGCCACGACCAACGGGACGAAGGTCAAGGGCCAGAAGGTACGATGGGCGGCCCTGCTGCCCGATGATCGGATCAGCCTGGGCGGTTACAAGGTGCGGATCTATCTCGGTCCGGACGACATGCCCTCGCCCTCCGAGCAGGCGCAGGCCCGCGGTCGAGGTCCGGTCAGGAGCATCGCGGGCCGGGCCGCCGGCGCGGGAGTCGGGGCCGCCGCGGCAGCCAATGGAGCCCCGAGCCCGCCAGTGATGCCCGTCGGCTTCCCCGAGCCGTCGCGGAGCTCCATCGCCGCCTCACCGAGCCTCGCGCCGGCAGAGAGCGCGTCTCCGGCCAGCGTCAACGCCACCTCGCCGTTCGAGGAGGACTTCCAGTTCGAGATCCTCGATGATGACGACGACGTCATCGACCTGGACTGAAGGCGCGATACCAACGCGAAACGGCACCGGGCATACCACTGGCATGCCGGCGCCGTCTCGCTCGGGAGCGGATTCGGATCGGACCTCAGGTCCTTCGAATGGTCCCGTGTGATGGCGGCCCGCCCGGCGCGGGCCACCCCGGGGCCGGTCCGGGGACCGGTGGTGAGGACGTCGCGAAGCAAGTCAAGCAGGATCACCTCCACGCCGGGTCCTCCGCCGGGGTGAAGGCGAGCGACGGACGCCGCGGCGACGGGACGAGGGCCCGTCGCGGGGCGTCGTTGGGCACCCCCCTCCTCCGGAGAGGGGCCGACCCATTGGATTCGGGGCCGGACCAGGCAGGTCAGGGCCGGGGCGGGTGCCCGGCGTGTTGACTCAGTTGGGCTCGGGGCGAGTCCGGCGCGGCTCGCGGCGGACCGGCTGATTCAGGTGCTCGACCTGGCGGGCGTCCTGGGGCTCAAGCCGGCTCGCCTGGCGATTCTCGCGCTGAATGGCCTCGTACACCTCTTGGCGGTGCACGGAGATCTCGATCGGGGCCGCGATCCCCAATCGGACCTTGTCTCCCCGGATATCCACCACGGTGATGACGATATCATCGCCAATGATGATACTTTCGTCGCGGTGACGGGACAGGACCAGCATCGTATTCGGCTCCTTCCTCCTGCCAGCGCGGCCCGCGACCATCCCTGATCACGATGCGCACGCCCTCGGTGACCACGACGGAGCGGCGGGATGTCACGTTGCCAGTAGCACTTAAGCTGTGAAGCTACACGGGTTACGCCGTCGCACGGAGCGGTGACGGCCCGGGCAGCAGGTTAGGGGCACAATGGACCGGGCCCGTCTCGAGAGGGAACCGGACCGGGTATCGGCTTGAGGTCAAGACGAGCTGCCGGCCCAGCCGACGCACCGGGTTGAACACCAGGGGACCCTGGAGGTTCACCGTCAGCACACCCCCCTCGGCGCGGTTGAGGATCACGTAGGTCAAGGCGGATCGCTCGTCATCCAGCTCCAGGGCGGCCCGATCCCCCCTGCGGATCTCCACCCGGTAGTCGCCGACGGCGATCGGCGGCGCGACCAGTGCGAAGGCGAGGTCGGCCGCGGTGAGGCTCTGCAGCCAGGACAGGCCCGTCACGACCGGGTCGGGGAGCAGGGTGTAGTGGACGAACGAGCGGAAACCCAGCAAACCCTCCGGGATCGTGATGACGTCCGTCTCGCAGGCCTGAATCAGCCCGAAGCGGGTCGTTAGGATGTTCACTGCCTGGTTACCTCCTTGATGGTCGGTCGGGCCTGAGCCGATGCGGGCACTGCGTCCCCGGCTCGACGTCGGACGTCCTCGGCGAACCCAATCATCCACGGCGACGCGACGGAGCCGTCCCGCGGCCGGTGATCCCCGGAGAGACCACCCGGCCGAGAGGAATCGGCGGCGTCCGGACCGGCGACCGACTCCCGCTCCCTCACCTTCCCGCTGCGATCGCTCGCTGGTTCCGGGGGGGTCGCCTTGACGCCCTTTATATCGTCCCTCGGCTCGGCCCCGGCTCAATCGCCGGACGGCGGAAATCCCGCCGCGATGCGCCTCGCGATGGCTGCGCCAGTCAGTCCGTTCGTAGCGGAGACGCCATGGCATCGCCGGCCGCACGCGACGGCCCCCGATGGCTCGCCGGCGGGCCTCGCACCCGGCGGCCGCCATGGTCTTACCGAAAGCCCCCGCGAGATGTTATACCGGGATGGGGCGGACGCGTGCCGACCGCCGGCGGGTGCCGGCGTGTCCCGGTCTCGCCCGCGAGCCTCGGCCTTCGGAAACCGGGAGTGGACTGGCATCATGACGCAGATCGAGATGGCCCGAGCGGGGATCGTTTCCGACGAGATGGCCCACGTCGCCCGCCGGGAGGGACTATCCCCCGAGCTCGTCCGCTCGGAGGTCGCCCGCGGGCGGATGATCATCCCGGCCAACACCGTCCACCTGGGGCTCGGCCTCGAGCCGATGGCCATCGGCATCAAGGCCCGTTGCAAGATCAACGCCAACATCGGCAACTCGGCGGTGACCTCGGCGGTCGACAACGAGCTCGCCAAGCTCAGGATGGCCGTCGAGCTCGGCGCCGACACCGTGATGGACCTCTCCACCGGCGGCCAGATCGACGCTATCCGCCGCGCGATCATTGCGGCCAGCCCCGTGCCCGTCGGCACCGTGCCGATCTACCAGGCGATCCAGAACGTCAAGAAGGTCGAGGACCTCTCGCCCCAGGACATGCTCGACATGGTCGAGCATCAGGCCCGACAGGGCGTCGATTACATGACGATCCACGCGGGCATCCTTCGCGACTACATTCCGCTGACGGCCCACCGCGTCACCGGCATCGTCTCCCGCGGCGGCTCGCTGATGGCGCAGTGGATGATCGCGCACGGCCAGGAGAACCCGTTCTATACGCACTTCGACGAGCTCACGGACATCCTGCGGCAGTACGACGTCTCCTATAGCCTGGGCGACAGCCTTCGCCCCGGCTGCATCGCCGATGCCTCCGACGCCGCGCAGTTCGCCGAGCTGAAGACCCTGGGCGAGCTGACCCGTCGCTCCCAGGCGCGGGGCTGCCAGGTGATGGTCGAGGGACCGGGGCACGTCCCGATGGACCAGATCGCCATGAACATGGAAAAACAGGCCGTGGAGTGCAACGAGGCGCCGTTTTACGTCCTCGGGCCCGCTGGTCACCGACATCGCCCCCGGCTACGACCACATCACCTCGGCCATCGGCGCCGCCCTGGCCGGCTGGCACGGGGCCAGCATGCTCTGCTACGTCACCCCCAAGGAGCACCTCGGCCTGCCCGAGGTCGAGGACGTTCGCCAGGGCGTGATCGCCTACAAGATCGCGGCCCACGCCGCCGACCTGGCCCGCCATCGCCCCGGCGCCCGCGACCGCGACGACGCACTCTCCGCGCCCGCTACTCGTTCAACTGGGAGGAGCAGTTCCGCCTCTCGCTCGACCCCGAGACCGCGCGGCGGATGCACGACGAGACCCTGCCGCAGGAGGCCTTCAAGACGGCCGCCTTCTGCAGCATGTGCGGGCCCAAGTTCTGCTCGATGCGGATCACCGAGGACATCCGCAAGCACGCCGCCGCCACCGCGGCGCTCGTCCAGCTCGAGGCGGTTCGCTGACGAGCGGCGCCCTCTGCCGCGTCGCCGCCGTCCGCTCTCGATCATTGGGCCGGGTTCATCGCCATCAGCAGCGAGCGGACCCGGCTCTCGAAGGTCTTGATCGGTCGACAAGCATCCGCTCGAAGTCGGGCTCGGCTGAGGACGTAGAGCTCCATGCTCGGTCTTGGCGCGGACGGTGTGCTCGACGGGGCGGCCGAAGAAGGACGTGATCCGGCCGAAGCCCTCGCCGAAGTACAGCTCCTCCTGGTAGTCGCCGCCCTTGTAGACCTCGGCGACCCCCGAGCCGATCAGGTAGTAACGATCGCCGGGCTCGCCCTCGCGGACGATCGTCTCGCCCTTCTGGCGGCTGCTCGACGGTCATCACCTTGGCGATCTTGGTCAGCGTGGCCTCGCTGAGTCCCTTGAGGACCTCGGACTGCGCCAGCGCCCGGGTGATCCGGACGGCCATGCGCGTCAGCGAGTTGTTGATGATCCGGCCGGCCATCATGTTGACGACGCGATCGGCGTGGTCGATGACCCGCTGGTCGTGCGTGACGATCAGGACGGTCGTGCGTTCCATGCCGTCGGCCAGCTTGCGGAGCAGGCCCAGGACGATCTGGCCCGACTCGGCGTCGAGCGCCGCGGTCGGCTCGTCGGCCAGCACCAGCGCCGGCGAATTCACCAGGGCCCGAGCGATGGCCACCCGCTGCCGCTGGCCGCCCGAGAGCTGTGCCGGCAGGTGGTCGAGCCGCTCGCCCAGGCCGAGCTGCTCGAGCAGCCGGGCGCTGCGCTCGTTCATCTCGCGGCACGGTGCCTCCCTTGAGCACCGTCGCCATCCGGACGTTCTCCATCGCCGTCAGCGAGCTGAACAGGTTGTGGCTCTGGAAGATGAAACCGATGTTCTTCCGCAGCTCGACCGCCGCGTGCTCGTCGAGCGCCGAGAGGTCGCGGCCCAGGACGATCAGGCGTGCCCTGCTGCATGCGCCGCAGGGCCCCGACCAGGGTCAAGAGCGTCGTCTTGCCCGAGCCCGACGGCCCGGTCATGATGACGACCTCGCCCGCGGCCGATCTCCAGCGAGTTGTCGAAGAGCACCTGGGTCCGGGCCTCGCCTTCGCCGTACCAGTAGCTGACCCCCTCGGCGCGGATGGCCAGCTCCTTGGCCATCGGGCGGGCGACGGCGAGCGTCGCCTGCGAGGTCTCGGGATCGGCCGCTGCGGCCTTGCTGTCCGTCGGTCCATCGAGCATGCGTCTCGCTTCCCGGAGTGTTGTCGGCCATCGATCGGCCGGTCCATCCTCATCGGAAGAGCTGCGCCGGGTCGGCCGAGGCGAGCCGACGCGCGGCCAGGCACGCCCGACACCACGCACATCAGCACGGTCAGGGCGAGGATGCCCGCGGCGTCGGTCGGTCGCAGGTCCATCGGCAGGCCCGTCGCCTGGTGGACGACCGCGAACAGCCCCAGGCTGACGACCAGCCCGGCGGCGTAGCCCAGGAGCGCCAGGTACACCGACTGGGCCACGATGATCGAGAAGAGCCGGCGGTCGGAGTAGCCCATCGCCTTGAGCGTGGCGAACTCCGCCAGCCGCTCGCTGATGTCGGCGAACAGGACCTGGTAGCAGATCGCCAGTCCCACGATGAACCCCATGACCACGCCGATCGAGAAGACCGTGCCGATCGGGGCGACGTGGTCCCAGAAGCCCTGCTCCTTGGCGATCAGCCCCTGCTTGGTCAGCACCCGGACGTCGGGCGGCAGGGCGGCCTGGATGCGTCCGCCTGAGCCGTTCCAGGTCGCACCGGGTCGCACCCGCAGCAGGCCGACGGTCACGTCCTGGTCGCCGGCGGAGGCGCCGCGGCGGTCGGGGAAGATGTCCAGCAGGCTCGAGTCGCTCATGACGAGCGTGCCGTCGCTCTGGTAGTCGGCGCCCAGCTCGAAGGTCCCGAGGATGCGCACGGACTTGCCCGACAGCTCCGAGGACGTGCCGGCCTCGAGCGGGCCCGAGCCGCTCGATCCGCGAGCGTCGGTCGGCCATCGCCATACCGGGCCGGCTCCACTCGTCGCGACGGTCGCGGAGCGCGGGCAGGTCGATCGCATCATCGGCTGGGGGTAGCCGACCACCCGGATCGGACGCGGCAGGCCGTCGGAGGCGCTCCGCCAGAAGGATCGCCGCGTCTCGATCGAGACGGGGACCCCGCCCCTGACTTCGGGGAACGCCATCGCCTGCTCGATTCGTCGGCGCGGGAAACCGTAGGGCACCGAGAGCGTGTACAGCGTCCGGCTGACGATGACCAGCTCGCCGTCGAGGTGCCGGATCAGGCCCGACCATGCTCTCGAGCAGCGACTGCTGGAACCCGTGTTCCATGAACATGAGCGTCACCGCGAACGCCGTGCCGGCCAGCGACGCCAGCAGCCGGAGCCGGTTCTCGGTCAGGTTGCGCCAGGCCAGCGGGATCGTGCGAGGGGCTTGGGGGGTCATGTCTCTCGAGGGGCTGGTGGGGCGTCGGGGAATCCGTCCGCCAGGCACGGTTCTCGTCGTGGATGGGCGGGTACTGCCGGGGTACCCCGTCGAGCGCCAGCGCCCCGCCATGCCGCCTTCCGCGAGGAAGGGGTCGGTCCTCGAGCTTGGTCGCTGGTCTTCGCCCGTCTTCTCGCCGGTCCGTCCGACTTGCTGCCGATGGCCGCGAAGGATTCAGAGCGTATCAGAGTGCTCGACGTTTGCAATCCCAGGCGTATGGCCCTGAGCCAAGATAGCGAGCGAGTGCCGACCTCTGCCAGTATGTGCCGCGGCTCGGCCGTTCAGAACAGGTCGGCAGGGTTGGTCCTCCAGACCTTCTCGAGCGTGAACACCGCCGAGATCAGGCCCGATCAGCGCGGTGACCAGCAGCGCGAGGCCGAGCACCTGCGGCGTCATTCGCATCGGGATGCCGGCCAGGGCCTCGGTGGCCCGGTAGAGGCCGAAGCCGATCACCGCGGCGATCAGGTAGGCCGAGCCCGCGTACAGCAGGGCCTGCACGATCACGACGCCGCGACAGAATCCGTTGGTGTGGCCCATCGCCTTGAGCGTGGCGTACTCGGCCAGATGGTCGCGGACGTCGTTCGAGAGCACCTGGTAGATCACCGCGGCGGCGACGATCGTCGCGACCAGCACGCCGAACGCGAACAGCTTGCCGGTGGCCGTCTGGCCGACCCAGTGCTCGGTCTCCCTCCGCAGGATCTCGGCCCGCGAATAAGGCACGACGTCCGGCGGCAGGACCTCTCGCAACGCGCGGCACGCCTCCACCGCCGCCGCGTCATTGTGATCGCGAAGCTTGAGGAAACCGAACTGGACGGCCTCGGTCGACGGCCGACCGCAGAGCCTCGCGAAGTTCACGTCGCTGCAGATGGCCACCCCGTCGGCGGCGAAGCCGCGGAGGAGCGGGAACCCGCCGACGATCCGGACGGCCGTCGGGCCCATCTCCCAGCCGTCGAAGCGGCCGACCAACGGCCAGCCGAAGTCGAGGTTGGACAGCTCGTCCAGCAGCACGCGATCGCGACTCGTGGAGCCGAGGCCCGGCGTCGTCGATCGACCGTCGGACCGGCCCGAGGAAGGGGTCGTTCTCGAGGGAGACGCCGATCACCAGCAGCTCGCGGCGCTTGAGCGGCCGGGGCAACCGGTCGCCCAGCAGCCATCGCCAGCAGCGGGCCCGGCTCGGGCCGCTCGTCGTCCCAGGGCCATGGCCGGATCGTCGAGAGGATAGGGCGGGCATCGCCAGAGGTTGAACGTCGAGTACAGCGGCATGGCGCGATCGACCGAGTCGACCGACCGGGCCTGCCTCAGCCGCTCCATCGGGAACTCGCCCGGGGCAAAGAACTGGTCGTAGGTCGCCGAGAGCAGCACCACGTCGAAGTCGAGTTGCTCGTAGAGGTTCGTCGCCGTGATCTTCACGGCCCCGTAGAAGCCGAGCTGGAGCAGCACCATCGTGACCGCGAACGCCACGCCCGCGACGGCCGCGAGCGTGCGACGGCCGCCGTGCATCACGTTGCGTAGCGCGATCGGCGGGACGCGCGACACCCCGCCCGCGGCGACCGGCGGAGGCCATCGCCGGCCCCCCGGCCGGTCGCGACCTCGTGCGAACGCCCCGCGGCGACCGGCCGCCGTACCCGACGGCCGGATCATGGCCTCGACCTCCATGTCCACGAAACGCGATGCCGGCTCCGCGCGGTCCAGCGCGATCGTCACCTCGACGACCCGCAGGTCGCGCGGCGCACGCGGGTCGATGCTCGTGAGCTGGTTCTTGCCCACGATCGAGCCGATCCGCGTGACCTTGCCGCTGACGCGGGTGCCGAGGATCTCGACGTCCGCCGGATCGCCGGGTCGGATGCGCGGCACGTCGGACTGGTAGACCTCGGCCCGGGCGACCATCGAGGAGACATCGCCCATCTCAGGAGGGCGCCGCTGCTCAGCTCGCCGGGATGGGCGAGCACCCGGAGGACGCGGCCCGACCCGGGGCGCGGACCTCGGTGTCGCGCAGGGCGGCCGAGGCCAGGTTGACTGGCCGCGTCGAGCGATGCCGCCTCGGGATTCGCGGGCCGGCGGCTGGGCCTTCTCCGCGGGCGAGCCTTTCGCCGCCGGAGCCGGCGCGGGGCCGCCCAGCAATCGCAGCTCCAGCTCGGCCTTGATGGCCTGCATCTCGAGGTGCAGGAGCGCCATCTCGGCGTCGTAGCGGTCCTTGCCCTTGAGCGTCGAGGAGAACTCGTTGTAGAGCTTCTTCGCGGTCGTCGCGACGAGGAGTGATCACTCTCGACGCTTGTTGCGCCGCGTCGAGGCGGGCGGACCACTCTTCGTCGGCCCTCGCCCGGCGTGCCCTGGCCATCGCGAGCTGGGCCTGGGCCGCGTCGTGACCTTCCATGACGGCCAGGATGGCCCCCGCCTCAACCTGGTCGCCCTCCTTGACCTTGAGCTCCAGGACGCATGCCCAGGCCTCGACCCGACCGAGATCAGCCCGGAGGACGGCAAGAGCCGCGCCAGGGCCACGGCGGCCGATCGTTGCGCGGCGGAACCGGCGCCGGCGCCCGTACCGGTGGTTTGTGCGTCCGCTGAGCCGCCGGAGATCGGGGTCAAGCCCCGGACCGCCAGCGCCATCAGGACGGAGGTCGCGATTGTGATCGCGATCGCAAGCCCGGCCCCGCGCGAGGCCGCGGGGCGGAACTGGACTGTTGTCATGCCGTCTTCCTCGCTCCGCGCCGTGGTGTGCTGGGGCGGTCGGGTGGACGGCGATCGACCGTACCCCCGGGCCGCGACACGATCATACCGATCGCTCGCGGGCCCGCCCAGGGGTCTGATCCGGCCTGGAACCAGGCGGGAGACGGCATCGGCGAGGTCGCCGGGTGGCGATCAGCCGACCTTGGCCAGCGCGGGGGCATTCTTCATCGACGCGGCCGCCGCGATGAACGCCTCGATCAACTGCATGTCGAGCGAGATGTTCCCTTCGTTCTCCGGGTGCCACTGCACGCCGGTGACCCACCAGGTGGAGTCCTTGCCCTCGAATGCCTCGATCAGCCCGTCGGGAGCCAGCGCCGCGACCCGGAAGTTGGGCGCAGCTTGCGAACGCCCTGGTGGTGGTAGCTGTTGACCCGGATCTCGCCGGGCCCGTAGATCGATCCTCGAGCCGCGTGCCGGGCTGCATGACGACGGTGTGGCGATGGGCCCCGCCGAGCGGGTCGCGATGCGGGATGCCCTTGGGCAGGTCCTCGGGCAGGTGGAGGAACAGCCCGCCGCCGCAGACGACGTTGAGCTCCTGCATGCCCAGGCCGATGCCCAGCACGGGCATCCGGCGCTGCTGCACGAGCTGGCAGAGCAGCCGATCGGCGAGCTCTCGCCGCTCGGTGACCATGGTGACGGCCGGGTGCGGCGACAGGCCCATCTTGCGCGGGTCGAGGTCGTCGCCGCCGGTCAGGATCACGCCGTCCAGGCGATCGAGGATCGGCGAGATGTCCGACTCGCGGGTCAGCGGGGGGATGATGACCGGAGTCGCGTTGGCAGCCAGCAGGCACTCGAAGTACCCGCTGTGGATGTAGCAGTGCGGCGTGCGGCCCTTCGCCGGAGCGCGGAAGTCCGTGTTGATCCCGATGAGTGGACGATTCTTCATAGCAGCCATCCCTTCCTTGAAATGGACTCGGCGAAATCCGTTCCCGGTACGCCGGCTCCGCCCGCTTGACCTTTGCCGGATCGTGTCCGGCCTCGCGTCGGGCGTCATCCTTAAAGCGGCCTGATCGCAGGGCCAGTACAAGGCCCCCGTCCGGCCGGTCGCGACGTACCTTCCTCGTCCCCTCCGATCCGCGGAGGGGCCGCCTGCGAGAGCCTCCTTGTTGAGATGTAATTCAGGTGGAGAATCGAATCCGACTGATCCTTCAATCGCTCGCCGGTGAGGCGAGGTGCCCAGAGTCTACCGACCTGGCCCAGCGAAATTCAAGGAAAATCCAGGCGTTTTCCCTGGTTTTCCCCCGGGGGCCGGCCTGGCCTCGGATCGGGAAGCGCGAGGGACGATTTCGCCGCCGAGGGAGCAGCCGCGACGGCCAGAGGATGGCATCCGGGGCCCTGGGCGGCCCCGGATCGCCGAGATGCGCAGCGGCCTGCGCACTTCCGGCGGGCCGGCCAAACGGGTCGGTCCGGGCCCCTATGGCTTCGGGGGGGAGCCGGCGCCAGCGAGCCGCGACGGGTCGCCGCGTCGAGCGGGCCGACCGCCGGGACTGACGCGACGGCCGCGTGGGGGTAATCCCCGCGGAGGTAGCGGATGATCATCGTCACGTCGTTGTCGCTTACCTGGTCAACGCCGAAGGGCGGCATCTTCTGCTGCTTAGCGAGGAACCCGTACCGATCGGCGGCGCCCGGCTTGCGGATCATCCGGGCGATCCAGTCCCGCGAGCCCCAGCGGTACAGGCCCGGCGACTTCGCGCATGCCCCCTTCGGTGAATCCCTCGATCGCGTGGCACGTCCCGCATTCCTTCTGGAACGGCTCGAGCCCCGGGTGCTTGCTCGAGCCGAGGGCGCCGACAGCCACTCGTCGGGCGTGATGTCCGGACGGGATCGTCGGCGAACCCGGCGACGAAGTCGGCCACGTCGTCGAGCTGCTTCTCGGTGAGCTTGGAGTTCTTCTTCCATTCGGCCATGCCGTCGCAGCCCGGCACCTTGCCGAAATACGTCGGCGATGACGGATTGTCCAGCAGGCCGCGGATCCACGGCCGCGTGCCGAAATCCGCCAGATCGGGAGCCGTCTGTTGCTCGCCCAGCCCGTGACCTTGCAGGACATGGCAGCCCAGGCATCGACGGTCGAGGACCGCCTTGCCCTGCGTCAGCGGGTCGCGACGCAGGAGGTAGGCCGCCCCGTCGGGCGGCACGCCGACCTCGGGCAGCGACGCCAGCTCGAGCGCCCGATGCCGGGCGAGCGTCGGCGTCGCGCCTCGCCTCGCTGGAACTGCGCGTTCTCGGCATCGTCCCAGAGGGCCCGGCAGGTCAAGGCCCCGGCCGCCGCCACCACGCCGAAGACGAACAGGCACGCCAGGGTGTGGGCGGACCGACGCGGCAAGCACCCGGTCGAGCAGCGGCAGCAGGAACAGGACGCCCATCAGGGCCGACGGGATGACGAACGTGCCGATGACCTCGCGATTGCCGGGGAAGTACTTGAGCAACTGGTAGAGCGAGAGGAAGTACCATTCCGGCCGCGCCGGGTAGTCGGCGCTGCCGGGGTCGGCCGGCGCATCGAGATGCGCGCCGCCGTTGTAGATCGCGGCGACCGGCGATGACCGCGATCACCAGCCCGCTGGCGACCAGGTTGCGGAACGATTGGTCCGGCCAGTAGGGCGTCGTCCGGAGCGCGGCTGAGGTCGCCTTCCGGCGGGGTCAATCCCTTGCGGCGGACGAGGGCGGATGTGGGCGGCGATCGTCAGCGCGATGAACAGCGCCGGCAGGATCCCGACGTGCAGGACGAAGAAGCGAGTCAGGGTCGAGTTGCCGTATTCCGTCCCGCCCACGAGCAGCTTCTGGGCGTACGGCCCGAGGATCGGGGCGCCGCCGACGATGTTCGTGACGACCTTGGTCGACCAGTATCCCTTCTGATCCCAGGGGAGCTGATAGCCCGTGTGGCCCAGGCCGATCGTCACGATCAGGAGCGCGATGCCGAGCCACCAGGTGAACTCGCGGGGCCTTCGATAGCCGC
Organism: uncultured Planctomycetota bacterium; assembly: GCA_963771445.1. Taxonomy (GTDB): domain Bacteria; phylum Planctomycetota; class Planctomycetia; order Isosphaerales; family Isosphaeraceae; genus JAKAUH01. Next base: position 518,386 of record CAVYTQ010000015.1, read on the forward strand.
GGGTCCAGATCACCTGCACGAGGTGGAACGCCAGCAGGGTCACCATCGCCTGGGCGCCGTAGTGGTGCAGGCCCCGGATGAACCAGCCGAACCACATCTCGAAGCTGATGTAGAAGACGCTGCCCCAGGCGGTGGACGACGAGGGGCTATAGGCGCTCATCATCGTCAGCCCGGTGAACGCCTGGGCGAGGAAGACGGCCAGGAGCACCGTGCCGGAGACGTACCTCCAGCCTGCTCTGCCGGGAACAGTCCTCTCGCGGGATGCGCGCGGCGTTGCTGCAAGATGCCGGTGCGATCGTCGAGCCATTCGGCCAGTTGCTTAAGCAAGGGGGATCTTCTCCTCGGTCGCCGTGCGGAACCTCTGGTACTTGACCCGCACCTCGGGGTCTTCGTCGGCGGACAGCTCGACCTCGAGCCGGTCCATCGGGCCGGGGCGGCACGATGTTCGTCGGCTCGCCGTCGAGCGTGAAGGCGCTGGTATGGCAAGGGCACAGGAACCCGGTCTGGTCCCCCTTCAGGTTGATGGCGCATCCCAGGTGGGGGCATTCCGTCTGGAAGGCGATGACCTTCGCCTCGCGCCCCGGCGGCTGGCGGATGAGCCAGACCGAGCCCACCGGCTCGCGCGGGTAGTGGACCCAGGCGTCCCGCCGCTCCTCGATGATGGCGAACGAGCGGGGAATGCCGACCTCGAGCTGGCTGAGCCGCGTCAGGGTGTGCAGGGCGCTGGCCTCCCCCTTGCGCCGCAGGGGCGTGAGGACGAACGCCACCCCCGGGATGGCCAGGACCGCGGCGAGCAGGCCGCCCAGCGCGATGGTCGCCGCTCCGAGGAAGCTGCGGCGGGGGATTCCGGGCGACGCGGCCCCGGGCTCGCGGGGACTTGCCGCGTCGGCAGGCTGAGCGTCCATCCGATTCATCTCCGGTGGCTTGGGGCGAGGTCGGGTCGAAAGAGGCCACGCGGGCCGGACCTTCCGGCGGTTGGCGGCGTGCCCCAATACGTCGCGATCGAGGAGGGTCGTGCGGAGGGTCCGGCGGGATGAGGGCTTGGCCAGGCGGCACGCGCATCCGCGAAGCATCGCGGCGCGGCCGTCACGGCCGGGCGGCCCACCGATTTCGGTGAACCGCGCGAGGCCCTCTATTCCATACTGTTATCCGCCGGCGCGGCCGGGATCAAGGGCCTGCCGGACCTCGGCGAGCACGCGATCGACGACCTCGGCCATCGGCCCCGCGATCGTCGCGCCGGCCGCCGCGCGGTGGCCACCGCCGCCGAACCGGGCCGCCAGCCGCGAACAATCGACGTCGGTCCGCGTCCGGAACGACACCTTCACGCCGCCGCGGGCCTGCTCGATGAACAGCAGGCCAATCTCCACGCCGCGCAGGCTGACGGTGAAATCCACCAGGTCCTCGGTGTCCGACGGGATCGCCCCGGTCCGGTCGAGGTCCTCGCGGCTGACCGCGGCGTACGCCAGCCGTCCGCCCAGCTCGGTCCTGAGGTTCACCAGGGTCTCGCCCATCAGCCGGAGCCGGCCCTCGGTGTTCCGCTCGAAGAGCATCCGATAGATCGCGTCGGCCGCCGCTCCGGCGTCGATCAGCTCGGCCGCCGCGCGCAGCGTGCTCGCGCTGGTATTCGAGTGCCGGAACCAGCCGGTGTCCATCGCGATGGCCGTCAGGAGGCCCGAGGCCACCTCGGGCGTCACCGACCCGCCTAGGGCGTGGAACGCCTGGAGCACCAGGGTCCCGGTCGCCTCGGCCGTCGTATCCTTGAGGAAGACCGCCCCCAGGTCGTCCTGGCTGACGTGATGATCGACCACCACCCGCGGGCCTCGGAACTCGCGGATGAAGCCCGCCATGTCGCCGAGCTGGTTCCACGCCGAGAGGTCCAGGATCACCACGACCTCGCGGTCGTCGAGCTCCGCGGGCTGGACCGTCCGGTTGAAGTGCTCGAACAGCCGCCCGCCCGGGTCGAGGAAGTCGTAGCGGGGCGGCGTCGGGCTGGAGTTCACCACCCGGACGTCCTTGCCCTTCTGCCGGAGCAGCCCGGCCATCCCGACCTCCGAGCCCAGCGCGTCTCCGTCGGGGCGGACATGGGTCGTCACCAGGAACCGGTCGTTCGTCTCGATCAGGTCGGCCAGCGGGGTCCAGTCGATCGTCATGTCGTCGGTCATCCGTCGCGCGTGGTGAAGTCCATACTGGACTTTAGCTTAGTGACTGTCCCATAAGGTGAACAAATGGGGTGTAGCGGGCGTAATCACGGTATGAGATTGCACCCTTACCCGAGTGACCTCACCGATGACCAGTGGGCCCTGATCGAACCCCACCTGCCACCCGAACCCGGCGGCGGTCGGCCCCGCAAGACCGATCTGCGGGCGGTGGTCAACGCCGTCTTCTACCTCACCCGCACCGGCTGCCAGTGGCGGTATCTCCCCAAGGACTTCCCGCCCAAGAGCACCGTCTGGCGGTACTTCGACAAGTGGCGGCACGACGGCACCCTGGATCACATCCACGACCGGCTCCGCACGAAGGCCCGCACGGCCGAGAAGCCCTACCACCCGCGCACCTCCGCCAGCGTCAACAGCCAGTCGGTCAACGCCAGTTCCGGCGGCGAGCAGCGGGGCCGCGACAACTTCAAGAATGTGGACGGCCGCAAGCGGCATATCGTCGTGGACAGCATGGGGTTGCTGCTGGCGATCCTGGTGACCGCCGCCGACGTCAACGACGCCAGGGCGGCGGCCGAGCTGTTCGCCCGGCTGGAGGGCCAGCCGATGGGCAAGGTCGTGCGGATGTACGCCGATAACAAGTATCACAACTATGCGCTCTACGAGTGGGTGGAGACCAACGCCGACTGGGACCTGGTGATCGTGCGGAAGCCAGAGGGGACCGGGGGCTGGGTACGGCTGCCGATCCGCTGGACGGTGGAACGGACGTTCGCCTGGCTGACGAGGTGCCGGCGGCTGAGCCTGGACCGGGAGAAGACGGTCTTATCGTCGGAGGCATTCGTCAAGTTGGCCATGATCCAGTTGATGCTCAATCGGCTTGAGCCGAAGGGGACGGAGGCCGAGTTCCACTACCGGGCGGCTTCGTAAACCCACTTATGGGACAGTCACTTAGCCGCCCGCGACGGGCACTGGCAATCGACGGCCCACCAGGACATTTCCCGTCGAGTCTCCCGAACGATCGGCCGGCCGGCGACCCGCGGGCTCGGGCGAGCAACGATCCGCGCCTCGAGGCCCGCGCACCGCCGCGCAGGGACTTGCCGATAGGCTTACTTGCCCTCGGCACCCTGCTTCTTCGTCATGGCTTCCACCTCGTTCTGCCGTTCGAGGTGCGACTGGCCCTCGGTCACCCATTTCGGCGCCTTCTCGCCCTTGAGATAGTGACCGAACCAGTCGAGGATGCGGTAATGGTAGTCGACCTGGTTCGGTTTCTTCACCAGGCTGTGGTTCTCGCCGGGGTAGACCAGCATGACCATCGGCTTGCCCGCCAGGCGGGCGGCGTTGTAGAGCTCGACACCCTGGTTCCAATCGACGGCGCCATCCTCGTCGCCGAACGTTACGAGCAGCGGAGTCTTCAGCTTGTCGATCTGGAAGATCGGCGAGTTCTTGATATAGGTATCGACGTCCTGCCAGAACGGCCGATCCATCCGGCCCTGACTCTCGTGGAAGATCCAGGCGTTGGTCTGGCCGGAGTTCCAGTAGATGCTGACCGACATGCTCATCATGTTCGTCAGGGGGCGCCGGCGGCGCCGGCGGCGAAGATGTCGGTCTGGGTCACCAGGAATGCCGTCTGATACGCACCCCACGAGTGGCCGACGAGCCCGACCTTCTTGGGGTCCACATTTCCCTTCGCCAGCACCGCCTTGACCGCCGGCACCACGCAATCCACGGCCGAGAGCCCCGGGTTCTGCACCGGTAGACGATGTCGGGCATGAACACGAAATACCCCTCCGCCGAGAAGACCGAGGGGTTGTACGGGTTCCGCTCCGAGGGGGTACTGTAGTAATGCAAGCGGTCGGAGAGCTGCTCGTAGATGTAAACGATCATCGGGTATTTCTTGCCCGCCTGGTAGTCGGCCGGGTAGATGAGGGCGCCCTGAAGCTTCTGGCCGTCGGCGCTGGTGTAGTCGACCAGTTCCGAGCGGCCCCAGAGGAAGTCTTTCTGGAACGGATTAGTCTTCGACGCCTGGCGAGGTGCAGCGAGGTCGGGCCCGGCGACGAAGATGTCGGGAGAGTCGTCGTAATCTTCCTCGGTGAACGCGAAGACGTCGGCGTCCTTCGCCTTCAGCAACGTGCGGACCTCCCTGGGCTTCCAGACGAGGGTCTCCCGCTTGTCGCCGGGCTTGAGCCGGCCATAACCGAAATACTTGCTGGTCTCGCCGCTGATGGCCAGGTACATGGGTTGATCGAGTCGGAGGTACCGGTCGCCGTCGCCCTCGAAATCGAGGCGGATGCGGCGATGGATCACCTTTTCCTTGCGGCCGTCGGTGACCCGCCTGGCGTCCTTGCCGTCGGGCCTGAGCAGCCAGGCATCGTATCGGTCGTAGAGCAGGACGTGCGAGCCGTCCCGGGTCCAGGTCGGTGGGCCGTAGGGAGGCTTCTCATCGGTCAGGGTGCTCAACTCCTCGTCGATGAAGGAGACGCCAAGTCCGCCGGTGAGGCTCGCGTGGGCCCCGGTGTTGACGTCGTAAGACCACACATTCCGGTCCTTGACGTAGAGGAAATACCGGCCGTCGGGACTGGAGCCGAGGGTGTACTTGACGCGGTCGAGCACCTTCTTGCGGTCGCCCGTCTTGACGTCGATCACGTAGACGTCTTGCAGCGTCGGGCCGAATTTCTTCTCGTGCTGACGCGGTGTGTTGTCCAGCCCGAGGGCGTGCTTCTGGCCGTCGAGGAGGACAACGGTCTCGGTCAGGTCGTTGCCAAGCTGGACGAACTTGCCATCCTCCAGCCACCACGCAGCCAGGAAATTCTCGCGCTTCTTCAGACCCAGCCGCTTCTTCTGGAACGGGATGATGTCGACGTCCTTCGCGTGCCACACCTCAACCCCCGCCGGCTCCTTCAGCGTGTCGCGCAACGACTTCTTCGGCGCGGGCGTTCGCGCCTCGTCCTTCTTCGGCTCGTCCTTCTTCGGGGCTTCCTTTTTGGCTTCGCCTTTCGCGGCTCCGTCCGACTTGGCCTTGGGCACCGGCCTGTTTTCCCAGGCTTTGATGCCGAAGAAGAGGGTCTGGCCGTCGTCGGACCATCTCAGGCCGGCGAAGTCAACCACGCGGTGGTCCTTCGGGAACGTCTCGTCGCGGGCGAAGTCATAAGTCCGCTTCTTCGGCTGTGGCTGAGTAAGGTCACGCCAGGCGACGACGACGAACGAGGCGTCCTCGGTCTTGCCGTGTTCGTTCTCGCGAAGCGCGGCGAGGTCGGCGGCGTCCTTGCGCCAGGTCGAGCGCGGTGTACCTGGCAGCGGCGGAATCCAGGGTGCGGAGCAGGCCCGTCGCGGTGTCGTAGACCTGGATGCCGTTCCCGACCTTTCCCTCGGCGTCGATCAGGAGTGCCAGGAGCGTCCCTCGATCGTTGAACGCGTAGCTGGCGACGTTGCCAAAGCTGGTGTCGACGCCCGTGGCGAGGTCGCGGACGACAAGGTCGGTGCCGGCGCTCTCGCGCCCCTTGATCGGGTACCGGCGCATGACCAGGAACTTGCCGTTATCGCTGAACCCGGCGGTCGCGACCTCGTCCACGGTCGCAGTCTCGCCGCTGACGAGGTTCCGGACGACGACCTTCGATCGGGCCGCTTCTTTACTCTTCTCCGTCTTCTCGCGCTCCGCCTCGGAGACGCCTACCGCGTAAGCCAGCCACTTCCCGTCCTTCGAGAACTGGGGCCGGGCGGCGTGGGGGATCGCCTCGGTGGTCTCGGTCGCGAGCATCCGCAGACGCATCTCGCGGTCCCCGTCCGCGCGGAGAATGCCGTACGCCAGCCAGCGTCCGTCCGGCGAGAGCGACGCGCCTCCGAGCGACTCCCAGGCCGCATAATCCTCGGCCCGGATCGCCCGCTTGACCGGTGCCTTCGCCCCGGCGTCCGTCGCGCTCGGTGGTGCTTGCCGGGCCAACACGCCCGCCACGAATAGCAGCATCACCAGACCGGCCCCCAGAATCCGACCGACTAGATATCTGTGCATGGGACACCTTTGAACGATTGCGATGCCGCAGACTGCTCAGATTTCCCATGTTCTCAGGTCGTCCAGATCGAGTCAATCAGCGAGCTGAAAGCGACGTCCGCCAGGATATGGGATCCCGGGTGAGAGTCCTCAAGGGGAATGCCTAACAGGAGTTCTGTCGCCGCATACGGCCTGTGGCGTCCGCGCCAGGTGGGACCCTCCAAAAAACCTCGCGGGACTTCGTTCGGATTTTGCTCGCGGATGGTCCCTGGGAGTAGAGGGAACACGCGGCGGCTGAAACTCGCGCCGCCCGCCGACCGACCGACCGAGGCCGTGTCGGGTGCAGGTTCACTCCCCCGGGCCATCGGGGTCCCGCGCTTTTTCGAGGTGAACGAGAGCGGATTGGTCGAGGGAGTCGTCTTTCCGGGAATTGGAGTCAGTGCATGCGCATCAGATCGACCATCGGCTGTCTATTCATCGTGTCGGGGCTGTTCCTGGGCCTGGAGGCCCGAGGCGGGACCTATGTCTTCGACACGGAGTCAACGGCCACTCAGACGATTTACTCGCCGCTGCTGGGCGGGAGCGTCAATCTCACGTCGCACGGGCCGCAGGAATTCACCCTCGACACGACCAGCGGGTCGGCCAACGTCACGTCGGAGTTCAAGGGCAGCGACTTTCCCGTCCCGGGCTACGGTTACGTCACGTACGACCTGTACAACACGATGACCACCGGCACCGTGACGAAGAGCACAACCGGGCCCTACGTTGTCTCGTTCCAGCTCCTGTTCGAGTTGAAGCTGACGGGCGGACCCCTGGCGGGCCTCACCTTCGAGACGTTGGACAACGCCACGTTCACGGCCTCGAACATCCCGACCATCCCATTCCCCGCGGGCACGGCCTTCTCGGACCCGGGCGGGTCCGACACGGTCAACATCTACGTGAAGTCGGACCCGACCAATACCTACGCCCCCGGGACGCTCGCCGGAACAAGCTCCAACCGCCTGGTGACGATCAACTCGATCGTCCCCGAGCCGTCGAGTCTGGTCATGGCTCTCACCGCCGGCCTGGCGGGCCTGGGCCTGGGGTATGCACGGCGCCGCGGGTCGGCTCGATCGGCCGCGATGGCGTGACAGGTCCGACGCGGATCCAGGGACGGAACGCGGCCACGCGCCCCTGGATCCACGCGTCGGAGGCGGAAGGCCGGGCGCCATTCGACGCATATCCTGCCAGCGACATCCCATGCTCGACCCCACCAGGGCCGCTGCGGGCCGAGGCCACGGATCTACTGATCGTCAAACGGAAGCCGGTGGTCCCCGCTGCGCCTCGATGCGCCGTGCCGGTGTTCGCGAAGCCGCGCCGTGGCGGGATTTGACGTCGGGGCCCTGGACCGATAAACTACGATTCACGTGGAAAGTCCGTCCACAATCGACCGCTAGCAAGGCCGCCCCGGGCGGGTCGTCCGGGGACCGTCGGCCGGATTGGTGATTCCAGGAATCGAGGGTTTACGTGTCGCTCGTCGTCAAGGATCTGATCGATGCAGGGGTGCACTACGGCCACCGGGCCAGCCGGTGGAACCCCAAGATGAAGCCGTACATCTACGGCAAGCGCAACCTGATTCACATCATCGACTTGAAGGAGACCGTCCGCGGCCTGCTCCGCGCCATCAAGTTCTTCCAGCGGGTGGCATCGTCCAACGGCCTGATCCTGTTCGTGGGGACCAAGCGGCAGGCGGCCGAGACGATCATCGAGCAGTGCACCCGCTCGGGGATGCCCTACGTGACGGAGCGCTGGCTGGGCGGTACGCTCACCAACTTCCGGACGATCCGCAGCCGGCTCCAGCGGCTCGAGGAGCTCGAGGCCACGCTGGACGGCGAGCAGGCGATGAGCTACTCGAAGAAGATGATCTCCACGCTCACCCGCGAGCGTCGAAAAGATGGAGCGGAACCTCCGCGGCATCCGCCACATGAACCGACTGCCCGAGGCGCTCCTGGTCGTCGACCCGCGCCGCGAGCACATCGCGGTCGCCGAGGCCCGCAAGCTGGGCATCAAGATCGTGGCGCTGCTCGACACCGACTGCGACCCCGACACGATCGACCTGCCGATCCCGGGCAACGACGACAGCATGCGGTCGATCGAGCTGGTCCTGGCCCGGCTGACCGAGTCGATCATCGAGGGCAAGGCGTCGGCGCCTCCCGAGCCTCCGCCGAGCGAAGGCGGCGGTCGAGGTGATCGCGATCGCGACCGCGGCGGCGACCGACGGAGGGGCGGCCCTGGCCGGGCCGACGGTGGTCGCGGACCGGTGAGGTCGCGCGACTCCGATGGCCCGTCCCGAGGCGCCGCACCCGCACCCGCGGCCGCACCTGCCGCCGCGGCGACGAACGGGCCTGCCGCTCCGGCGACCCCGGACGCACCCGAGTCCGAGCCGTCGCCGGCGCCCGTCGATGAACCGGCGGCTGCGCCGGCCGTCGACGCCGCGACCGAGCCGGCACCGGCCACGGAATCCGCACCCGCGCCGGCCGAAGGCGCGTGATCGCGCCGCGGCCCGTACCCGAGCCGCCTCGCCAACCCTGATCGTCCGCCGGGAACCAACGTCCGGCGGGCCGCGGCCGAGCCGATCGATCCATCGACGCTCGCCCACGACCCGCCGGGCCATCGCATCCTCGCGGATGTCGATCATTGGCTCGCTCGCCGTCGCCCGGTTGGAATGTTGGACGACCGAGCGAGCGAGCCGACGCACCCGATCCGGTGTCCGGACCAAGGATCGATCCCGAGTGGGCGACCCCTTTGATGGGCCGGGCGCCCGCATGACCACAGATGGCCCCGTTCACGACGTACCCGCACGAAGAGCATTGAAACGCGAGAGGAGTCACGCCGATGGCCGCGATCACGGCTCAGGCTGTCAACGAATTCCGCAAGAAGACCGGCCTCGGGCTGATGGAGTGCAAGGCCCTGCTCCAGGAGGCCGACGGCGACCTCGCCAGGGCCGAGACGCTGGCCAAGGAGCGCGGCCTCAAGAAGGCCGAGCTCCGCGCCGGCCGCGACGCCAAGGCGGGCCGCATCGAGTTCTACATCCACCACGATGCCAAGTCGGGCGTCATGGTCGAGCTGAACTGCGAGACCGACTTCGTCGCCCGAAACGACGAGTTCAAGCAGCTCGCCAAGGACCTGGCGCTGCACATCATGGCCGCGAATCCGCTGTATGTTCGCCGCGAGGACGTCCCCGAGGAGGCCGTCGCCGAGCAGAAGCGGATCTTCATCACCCAGGTGGCCGACAAGCCCCAGAACATCCAGGAGAAGATCGCCGAGGGCAAGCTCAACGCCTGGTTCGGCGAGTCCGTCCTCATGGACCAGATGTTCGTCAAGGACGAGACCAAGTCGATCCGCGACGTCATCCTCGGCGGTGAATTCGCCGCACCGGCGAGCATATCTCGGTGGCCCGATTCGCCCGGTTCATCGTCGGCGAGAGCCGTTGAACCGGCCCGAAGCCCCCGGCACGGCCGGCCTCGCGTAACCACGCGGGGCCGGCATGGGCCGTCCGTTCTCTTCCCTCGTTCGCCCGCATGACCCTATGATGGGCGGGGCGGGCCGAGGACTCCCCGTTCCGACCGCCGGCGAACGGCGCGCGCGCCCGGGATTGGCTCACTCAGAAGGAAGGTGTCCGGAGTCGTTCGCCCTCCTGGGCAACTCGCCCGGTCTGAGGGAGGATTCCGAGCCCTCCTCGCCTCTCGGCCGATCGGAACCGGCCGCCTGACGCTCAACGGCAAAGCTCCCGCGACCCAGAGGACCTGGATTCATGGATTCCACGTGATCACCGGCCCGCCGCTCTTCCAGCGCGTCCTGCTCAAGCTCTCGGGAGAGAGCTTCTGCCGGCCGGGCGAGGGGGGAATCAACCTCGAGGAAGTCAGCCGGATCGCCCGGCAGACCGCCCGCGTGGCGGCCCGCGGGGTGCAACTCGCGATCGTGGTCGGCGGGGGCAATATCCTCCGCGGAGCCCAGCTCAGCCGCGGGTCGGACGTCATCAAGGAGGCGACGGCCCACTACATGGGCATGACCGCGACGGTCATCAACGGCCTGGCGCTCGCAGGACGCGCTGGAGAAGGAAGGGTGCGCCACCCGGCTGCTGACCACGATCCGGATGGAGGAGGTCGCCGAGCCATTCATCCGCCGTCGCGCGCTGTCGCACCTCGAGCAAGGCCGCGTCGTCATCCTGGCCACCGGGACGGGCAGCCCGTTCGTGACCACCGATACGGCCGCGGCGCTCCGCGGCAAGGAGCTGGGCGCCGAGATCCTGCTCAAGGCGACTCGGGTTGACGGGGTATATTCGGCCGACCCCGAGAAGAACCCGCATGCGGTGCTGTACCAGCACCTGAATTACGACCAGGTGCTCCGCGACGAGCTGAAGGTCATGGACATGACGGCGATCGGGATGTGCATGGAAAACGGCCTGCCGATCCTGGTGTTCAACTTCAAGCGTGAAGGGAACATCGAGCGAGCGATCGCCGGCGAGCCGATCGGCACGTGGGTCAGCAACAAGCCGCGGCCGAAGGCAGCGACCGCCCCGGCCTGACGGTTGACCGGTCGGCCGGTCGGAAGGAAAGGGAATCGATCCGATCGGGCCTTTCCGCGGACCGAGGTACGGATCTAAGATATCACCGGTGGCGAGAGACCTTCGGAAGGGGCAGAGGGCGACATCGTTGTCTTCACGATGTTCCTCGGAGGGAGGCAAGGGGCCATGAGCATTGAAGAGATCGCGCTGGAGGCGGAAGAGCGGATGGAGAAGAGCCTGGCGCTCCTGGGCGACCAGTTGCGTGGCATCCGGACGGGCCGGGCGAATGTGGGGCTCGTCGAGTCGGTCCGGGTCGAGTACTACGGCTCGCCGACGCCGCTGAAGCAGATGGCCAACCTGAGCACCCCCGAGCCGCAGCAGATTTTGATCCGTCCGTTCGACCCGTCGGTGATCGGCGACATCGTGCGGGCGATCCAGACGAGCGACCTGGGCCTGACGCCCAACTCCGACGGCAAGGCGGTGCGGCTGAACGTGCCGCCGCTCTCGGTCGAGCAGCGGAAGAAGCTCTCGAACCGCGTGAAGGACCTGGCCGAAGAGGCCCGCGTGGCGATCCGCAACATCCGCCGCGACGCCAACAAGCAGGCCGACGTCGAGCAGGCCGACAAGATCCTCACAGAGGACGACGTTGCCACCTGCAAGGAAGAGATCCAGAACCTGACCAAGCAGTATGAGACGAGGGTCAACGAGACAGCCGAGAGGAAATCGGCCGAGATCATGGAAGTGTGAGCGTCGGATTGACCCGGGCGAGGCGAGGCGGAACACCGCGGACCGAACGCCTCGCCCGCCATCACGACCGTCTTGATCAAAGCACGGCCATTTCCCGATGAATGCATTCCAGCCCGACCCCGGGCGATTCGCGAATCACGTGTCGAGATTCTCGACGGCCGAGTCGCGGAAGACCTTGGGCGTGCCGTCGTCGTTCGTGCCGCCGAGCCGCGCCGTCAGGCGGCCGACCAGGCGGCCGGATTCCTCCAGGGACGCCTGCTCGGCCAGGCGGACGGCCTCCTCGACCGGGCCCGCACCCCCTGCCGCTCCGTTCGTTGGACGGGGCGAACCGCGCTTCATCGTCTGTAAGCCCGAAGCGTCGAGCTCGGTCACGACGGCGTGATGCTCTTCCCGCCCTTGGAGATCGTGAACACCGTGGTTCCTGCCAGTGCGGCGCCCGAGGCGCCGGCCAGATTATTGAGAATCGTGACCTGGCCCCCCGTCTTGAACGTCTCGCGACGCCCGAGGCCGATCGTGACCGCGTCGTTGCTGTAGGACACGTTGAGCGTTGTGATCGGTTTCAGGATGCGCTGGGCCTTTTTCTTGACGCGTTTTTCGGTAACGAGATCGACCTGGTAATTTGCGGAATTCGTTGCCGACGCCGGATTGAGCGGATTGCTGAAAGTGAATTCGAAGCCCGCGAGAACCGGCTTGCCGACCGGTCGCCCTTTCTTATTCGTCTTGCGCAAGAACAACGACTGCTCGCCAACGATCACGACGTGGGGCTCAACAGGGGGTGGGTTGATGACGATGTGGGGCCCATTGTCGGGCGGGTTGATGACATCGTTAACCGTGCCGCGGGCGCTCCGGTAGTTACCGGTGGGGTCGGTGAAGCTCCATGCGTCGCCGTTATAGGTGCCGGCATTGGTGTGCGTGGTGCTGCTGAGGTCCAGGTCACCGCTCAGGTTCGCGCCGCCCACCCCTGTCGCGGTGCCCGCGGCGGTGTGTGGGTTGGCGTCGTAGGTCACCGTGTACGGGGTCACCGCGATCGTCGCGGCGGCCGGAGTAATGGAGCCGGCTCCGCTGGCGCTGGTCGGCAAAGTATAGTCACTCGCCAGCGTCCCGGTGCCCGCCTTGAAGTCGCCCGCCGTCAGGCTGGCGGTCACCGTGGTCGCCGACGCCACGTTCGGGCTGTTGTACATGCCCGCGGTCTGGGAGACCGTGAAGCTCTCGCCGCCGACAATGCCCGAGATGCGCGAAGCTGTGCGGGGCCAGCGTTGCGGCGGCCGTGCCATCATACGACTTCGTCGGGTCGTCGGTGATCGAGGCGGTCAGCAACGCCGGCGTAATCGTGCCCTTCGCCGTCCTGGTTGTCACCGAGTAGTCGGTACCACCGTCGCCGTCCTTGAGCGTGTACGTTAGCACAAGCGTGCTGCTGTCGGTGCCCAGCACGTCCTTCGAGGTGAATGCCTGTGCCAGCGTCGCGAACGTATCGCCGTCGTAGAGGGTGTTCGGGCCCAGGCCCACGACCTGGTACGTTGGCGTGTGCGACGAGCTGGTCGTCCCATCGTAGGCTTTGTTGTCGGTCGCGGCGACGATCAACAAGTCCGCCGGTGTGATCGTCACCGAGCCGGTCGCGCCGGTCAGCGTGTAGTCACCGGCCGCGTTGCCGCCCAGGGTCATGCCAGCGAAGCTCGTGATCGACTCCGACCCGACGGCCTTCGCGGCCAGCGTGGCCATACCGGACGCCACGTCCACCACGTCGCCGGAGATCGCGTTCGTTACCGACAGGATCGGCGAGTCGGCCGTGGCCGTCCCATTGTAGGCGCGGCTGCCGGTTAGGGTCAGGGCGATCGGCGAGATCGTCACCGAGCCGGTCGCGCCGGTCAGCGTGTAGTCGCCGGCGCTGTTGCCGCCCAGCGTCAGGCCGGCGAAGCTCGTGATCGCCTCCGACCCGGCGGCCTTCGCGGCCAGCGTGGCGCTACCCGACACGGTCAGGTCGTTGCCGTGGACCTCGTTCGACACCGACAGGATCGACGACGTCGCCGCATTGGTCCCGTCATAGACGCGGCTGCCCGTCAGGTCCACCGCCAGCGGGTTGATCGTCTGGCTCAAGTTGCCGCTGTGATGATCAACGGTCGATCCCGCTGCCGTGTAGACCGCGTTGATCGCGTGCACGCCCGCGCCCAGGGTGGTCATCGTGAAGGTGGAGGTCGCCGAATCACCGCTGACTGCGGGCACACTGCCGGGTCCGAGGGGTGTGGCGCCATCGTAGAACTCGACAGTCCCCGTCGGCGGGCTGGTGCTCGTGACTGTCGCCTCGAAGGTCAGCGCCGTGCCGTATACCGCCGGACTGTTGCCGGTCAGCAGGGCTACGCCGGTCGTGGTCGTTGGACCGACGAGAGTCAGCGCCACGTTCTTGTTGGCGCCATCGGTGTAGGAGATTGTGAAATCGTCACCGCCGGCACTGAACGTGTCCCCTGAATGCAGCCCGGAGAAGATCCCGCTGACCCCCTGCGTCGTGCTGACGATGACGAAACGGGCCCCGGCGGTGGCGCTCGCGGCGAAGTCGCTGCCGAGCGAGAGATTGAGCGTGCTGCCCCCGAGGCTGGCGGTCCCCGTGACGTTGAGCTGGTCGTAACCGGTGCCTGCCGTTGTCCCATCCAGCAGGACGGTGAACGTCGAGCCGCTACTGAGCGTCGCGGTCGCACTCTTGAGAGTCCCCTTGGCGCCGGCTACGCCCGGCTCGACCGTGCTGCCGCTGCTGGCGGAAATCGCCCCAACCGTACCGGTGCCGCCGAGCCTGCCGCCCGATTGGACCGATACCGGGCTGGCCGATAGCGTGCCGGTGACGTCCAGCGTGCCGTCGCTCACCGTCGTCGAGCCCGCGTAGGTATCGGTATTCGACAGGGTCAATGTGCCGGTGCCCGTCTTCGTCAAGCTATTAATGGTCTCGCTGAAGGCGGAGATGGGGATATCCACGAAGTTGGTGCCGCCGGCCGGGTCCCACTGCACGCCCAGGCTGGCGCCGCCGACCCCCTGGTAGTACTCGACGTCGATGGCATGCAGGCCCGGGGTCAGGTCCACCACTCCGGTCGCCTGGGTGGCCCCCTGGAAGTTGTTGTTGGTCACCACCGCGTTGCCATCGACGTAGAGCATGCTGCCGTCGTCGCTGGTGGTGGCGAAGTTGACGGGGACGGGGGCGGTGCCCGTGCCGGAGATCAGGATATTGCCATGCCAGCGGGCTTCGACGTTGTCGTTGATGCCGGGGCCGAGGTCGTAGTACGCAGGGTCGCCCGCGCCGTCGGCGAACCCGTTGGCGGCGATATCGGGGAAGTCGATGGGCCCGACGAGTTGCGCGGTCGCGGCGGGGGTCTGAACCCCCAGCCAGTCGGGGTTGCCGGTGTCGGCGGGCTGGATCAGGTCCGTGGCCGCAGCAAGGTTGAAATAAGTGCCGGTCAGTCCAGGCAAGGCTCCCGAGGTGGCCGTGCCGCTGATGACACCGGTGATCGTGTCTTGACCCGAACTGGAATCGGTGAGATTGCCCGTCGAGCCCAGGTTGATATTACCGACGATGTTGATAGCACCGCTGCCCGCCAGGCTCACGCCCCCGGCCTGGCAGGTGATGTTGCCATTGATCGTGGTCGCGCCGGCCCCGACCACCGCGAGTGCGTTGGTGCCCGCGGAGATATTGCCGACGAGAGTCAAGGTGCCGGCATCCGAGCCGATCGTCGCGTCCCCGGAGAGCGTGATGGGGAAGGCGATGGTATTCGTGCCGCCGATGCTCTCGATGGCACCGTTGCCGGCCGGCCCGGAGCCGCTGATCGTCATCGGCTCCGCGGAGGTGTCGTCAAGCCCGCCGGTGAAGGCCAGGGCGCCGCCGCTATCGACGACGATGCTCGGGGCCGTGGCCAGTCCCAGGGTGCCATTCGCCGTCACGACCAGGGTGCCGGCGCCGACCGTGGTTGACCCGGAATAGCTGTTCGCTCCCGACAGGGTCAACGTGCCGGTGCCGGTCTTGGTCAAACCGTTGGCGGGCAGGACGGCGGAAAACGCGGAGATGGGGATGTCCACGAAGTTGGTGCCGCCGGTCGGGTCCCACTGCACGTCCAGGCTGGCGTCGCCGCCCCCCTGGTAGTATTCGACGTCGATGGCATGCAGGCCCGGGGCCAGGTCCACCACGCCGGTCGCCTGGGTGGCCCCCTGGAAGTTGTTGTTGGTCACCACCGCGTTGCCATCGACGTAGAGCATGCTGCCGTCGTCGCTGGTGGTGGCGAAGTCAACGGGCACGGGGGCGGTCCCCGTGCCGGGGATCAGGATATTGCCATACCAGCGGGCTTCGACGTTGTCGTTGATGCCGGGGCCGAGGTCGTAGTACGCAGGGTCGCCCGCGCCGTCGGCGAACCCGTTGGCGGCGATATCGGGGAAGTCGATGGGCCCGACGAGTTGCGCGGTCGCGGCGGGGGTCTGATCCCCCAGCCAGTCGGGGTTGCCGGTGTCGGCGGGCTGGATCAGGTCCGTGGCCGCGGGAAGGTTAAAGTAGGTACCGACGAGCCCCTGCTCCACGACGAATCCCAAGGTGGCGGCGCCGCCGATGACACCCGTGATCGTGTCATGACCGGAACTCGAATCCGTGAGGTTGGCCGCCGTGCCCAGGTTGATATTGCCGGCGATGTCGATGGTGCCGGTACCGGCCAGCGTGATGCCCCCACTCCCCTGGCAAACGAGATCGCCGGTGATGGTGGTCGCGCCGGAGCCCGAGATCAGCAGAGGGCCATTGCTGGCGTTGGTGATCGTGCCGCTGATGGATTCGTCATTCGTCGGGTCGCCGAGGTCGATGGTGGGGTCGCCACCTCCGGAATCGGCCCCGATGGTGATGGGAACCGCGTCCGAAATGATATGGATTGTGTCCGTCTCATCCGAGGTGTCGAGGGTCATGGCCGAAACGTCGGCGGCCGGGATGGTCACCGTGGAGGTACCGGCCCCGGTCACGAAGCTCGCACCCCCGCCCGTCACCGCGATGCCCACCGCGGGGTCCGTCAGCGTGTAGAGGCCCGCCGCGAGCTGGATGCTGAGCCGGTCGGGAAGACCCGGAGAAACCTCAAGAGTCAGCTTGCCGACGACACTCAGGGTCAGATTGGCGGTTCCGAGCACGCTCACGCTGGCGTAGGCGGGAGAGCTGAAACCGGCCACGTTTTCCGCCACGATCTCGTAGGTGTAGGTATGGCCCAGGGGGACATTGGTATCCGTGAAGGATTGCGTCGAGGGAGGGGAATCGCTGGTCTCGGGCCGATCGGTATAGATGGTAAACGGTCCCCCATCGACGGATCGGGAAACCTGGTAACCCAGAGCGAACGGTCCGGCCTGGTCGGTCCAGCTCACCACGACTTGACCGCCGCTGAGAACGGCCGTCGCGTCGATCGGTGCCGACGGCACATTGGGGATGTTGACGGAGGCCGTGTTCGATGTACTCGACAGCCCGGCGGAATTGATCGCCTGCAACTTGTAATAATAGGTGTTGCCCGGGCTCAGCCCGGCTGCCCCGTCGGTGTCGTAATAGGGCGCGGAGCCGAGCGTCTCGGTGACGACGTTATGGGTGAACAGCGGGTCCGTCGCGCGGGTGAGGAGGAAACCGGTCTCGTTGGACGCGGTGTTGGTCCAGGTCAGGTAGACTTCCGAACCGCTGGCCGGCGTGGCGCCAAGGCCCTGGGGAGCCGTCGGGGTCTGGCCCGTCTGGTTCGTCGTTTTGGCGTTGGCGATGTTGGAGGGTCCGGAGGAGCCGGCCGGATTGCTGCCCTCGACCTCGAAATAATAAGTCGTGCCCGGATTCAGGCCGGTGACCGTGTAGCTCGTCAACTCCTGAGCGGCATTTGCCACCGTGGTGAAATCCACGCCATTCGTGGATTCGAGAATGGCATAGTTGGTGGCGAAGTTCGGCGAGACCGAACTGTCGGTCCAGTTCAGTTCGATGGCCGAACCCGATAAAGCCTGGGCGCTGACGTTGGCCGGAGTGTTGGGCGGCTGGGCTGGCGTATTCGTCCCGGTGAGTCCGAAGACTTGCAGACTGTCGTGCGTCCCGACGAAAACCTGCCCGTTGGCCACGGTTGGCACGGCGAACTTAACCCCCGGGATGCTGCCGGGTCCGCTGTTCCACAATTCGGTGCTGAGCGACAGCGTCGAGTAGGCGTGGATCTCGTTGTTGCTGAGGTCCATGATCCAGGCGATGCCGCCGACAGGGTCCTCGCTGCCGTCGGCCGAGATCGTCACGGAACCGGGCAGATATCCGAAGTCGCCGTTGGCGGTCTCCGAGGTCGGCTCGATCGTCGCGGTGGGGACGGTGGGAGGGTTGGGCGCCGGGTTGGGGGCCACGACGTACGACCAGGCATTGCTGTCATAGCCCGCGACCCAATAGAGCGTGCCATGGTAGTAGGCCGGCGTGCTCAATGACCCGTTGATCAGCACGGGGGGAGTGGCGATGCCGGTACTGGCGTTATAGACCGAGTTCAGGACGTTGTCGTCATTGGCGTTGAACTTTCCCAGGTTGTCGCGGTCCAGCAGGTAGATCGTGCCTTCCTTACCCGCGGCCACGACGAGATGCGGATGGCCGGGGATGCCGGCCGAGTCGGGCAGTACCAGGGGCGACCCGGAGCCGAAATCCTCGTCGGCGTCGTCGAGCGCGTTGACGTTGTAGGGCGTGAAGTAATCGACGATTTTCATGCCCCAGCCGTTCGAAATCCTGGTTGGTCGCCGTGGTGGTCGGGTCGGCCTCCACCTTGACCAATGACTCGTAGTAGTCATCGTCAGTCGGGAAGCCGTTGGCGTCGAGTGTCGGAGGGCCACCGCGCGGGTCACCGTTGCCGCTTTCGAAATAGAACGCGGGTTGCCCATTGGAGGTTTCGGCCGGATCGAAGGTCAGGCCGCCGCCGCCGCCCCAGATGCCTCCCTCGCCGCCATTCGGGTCGGTGCACAGGACTCCGGAAAGGACCATCCCCTGCGTTAACAACTGGGTGACGTCCCACCTCACGACCCAGCCATGATAGGGGCCGTTGTCTCCGTGCGAGGCCCATTCGGCGTAGACCTGGCCATTCACCAGGCTCAGCGCGGGGCGGTTGCCCTCGCGCAAGGCATTGAACTGGACCACCCCGTTGACATTGCCGTCCCCCGTGCCGTTGACATAGACCGGTGTATTATTGGTATTGTCGTTGGTGTCGGTGCCGATGACGAAAGACGGGGCGGCGTCGGTGCCATCGCCGACGTTGATGGCGTGGATCCGCTGGACGTAGTAGGCGTTGCCGCCCACGATTTCCTTGGTATTGGCGATCACATAGATGACGTTGGTGGACGCGTCTATGACCGGGGTACCGGTGATGCCGACCTCCGGATTGATGTCGCCGGAATTCGTGTCCACGCTCGGGATGGTGGTGACGGAGGTGGCGCCGGCGAGGGCGTCATCGGGGTTCGTGGTGTCCAGGAACGTGCGGTGCCAGAGTAAGGTCCCGTCGGCGGCGTTGATGGCGTACAGGGAGTCGTGCTGAGTGGCGACGAAGACGACCGAAGGATAGGTACCTGGCGCACCGACCGTGTTCGGGCCGGCGGTGATCGTGACGTTGGTCAGGACGAGGGGCTCGGCATAGACCTGGCCATCCAACGGGGTATTGTAGAGCTGGCCGAAATCGGCTGCATTGACGTCCGCCGGCGTCAATTGCGTCTCGGTCAGGTTGGCGCCGGTCGACTGCGAATCGACGTGGTATTGCGTGATGTTCGTCGCGAGCAGACGACGGGCTTCGAGTCCCTCGAGGAGAGGCCGACGGCGGGGCCGTCCGCGCCAGGATTGGAGGTAGTTGGGACGGGCCAATCTGGATTTCCACATGCGTTAAGCCTCAAAACGAATGCGCCGGCGAGTCGTCCGTTGGGCCCCGGATCGAGGGAGTTTCCTCGGGGGAATGCGAGGGATTCCCATCACGGTTCGACTCGAAGATGCGGGCGACCCGGGAATGAGGCATGCCCGTACATCAGGAACAGAATATGAAAGCACGAAAATGCTTTTAGGCTCCGGCTCGGATCCGACGGTCGGATCGCCGATCGAGGGCAAACCCGCTCGGTCTTCCCGGAGAACTCTCACGAAACCCCGCACGGATTGCTACGAGAATCGAGGGCCGCGACGAATCCGATTGGCGCCCATCTGCAGGACGAACCGGAGCGAGACGACTCGCCACGGGGACGTTCCCGAGAAGCGCTGCTTCGACGCTCCGCTGAAACCCGAGTTTTCCCTGGTGACCCGGCTTCGAGGTGGCGCTACGACGCGGACTACCGATGATAGTAGCCCGAACATGCCAATTGCAAGGATGTCTTAAGAGAATCGTGGCCGCGAACCCGCCGTCCCGCGCATCGCGACAGGCAACGCCGCGGCGACCGAGAGCTCGGTCGTGACCAGCGGCTGGCGGTTGTTGCGGAACATTGTCAGAGTATAACCTATCGGCCCGACGACATTGCGGGTGATCGGCAGCGTCGCGTTGTGGCGGGCCGCGAGCGGCGGGAACTTCGGCTCGAACGGGTAGTTTTCCCCTCCCCGGACCGCCTCCATGCTCATCAGGCGAGGGCAGGTGCGGGACCAGCCGCGTGTAGCCGTGGAAGTTGACCAGAATGTGGAAGTCGGCGGCGTCTTTTAGGATCTCGTGGTGCAGGAGGACGAACTCCTGGTTGTCGCTCCGGAAGAACTCGATCTTGATCTCCTTCCGGTGAACACGGCCGGGCTCGAGGACGTGCCGCCCCGGCGAGGCCGGCATGCCGTCCAGCTCGTCGGGCTGGCGTCGGTGAACTCCGAACTGCCGCGGAACGTCGCCTCGATCGCCCCGGCACCGGCGGGGTCGGATTTACATGATGAACTCAACGAGCCGGCGGCAAGAAGGCACTGAATACAAGCACTTGACAGGCACTCGCCGTTTTGCGAGAGTAAAAATTGGACGACTCATGGGCGATTAGCTCAGTTGGCTAGAGCGCCTGCTCGACACGCAGGAGGTCAGAGGTTCGAGTCCTCTATCGCCCATTCGTAAGTCTTTGTCGTGAAACGTTTTAGGGCGACGAATCAGGTTGAAAGAATTAAAAGAAGGGGCACCAAAACCACCCGTCAAACAGCCACAAGTCCTTAGCCCGTAATCACTTTGTGGTGGCACCAAAACTCTGATATTATCCAAGCAGCCACGTACGTACGCAATGCCGTAACGGCTAAAGGCCGTTGGACTTGCGTCGCATTGCGTCATCACCGCACGTCTATGCGTTGACGGAATCCGGGTAGAGCGCCGGAGTCGCGGCACCAAAAATCCGCCTTCCTCGCTCCGTAGACGGCTACCGACCTTCAGCTGTCTCAACGGCTTTCTGGATGGCCAAGGCGTCGGACTCGGTGATCGGCGACTTGTCGTTCAGCTTCCGCCAGACGGTGCTGTGATCCCAGTCGAGCAAACGGGCGAGCTTGGATTGCCCGCCCGTGCCGCGCTCGTCGTTGAGCGAGATGATTATGGCCCGCAGGTCAGTGGGGGGTCATGCACTCCCATCTGTGGGCAGATGATTCAGTTCAAAGTCCTTCCGAAAACCCTCCAGCTCTTCGTGAATCATGCTCATGCGGTGCAAGTCCCTCGGCGTAGGCTCTCTGTCCGAATCCATGACAGCCATGATGCTTGCGAAGAGATGCTGGGCACCTGCAAAGAAAGCCATATGCATTTCACGAACCTGAATTGGTGGGGCCTCTGACGGGATTACCATCATGCGGAACCCCGTGAAACCTCCTTCGATAATCTTGCCCGCATCCGCCAAGCCTTCCGCCAGATCTTGAGCAACCTCCTGTACTGTCGGCTTCATGCAGCCGCTTTCAGCTTGTTCTTCTCGGCGAGCAGGAAGCCGAACAGCGGCCAGAGTTGACGGAAGGCATTGTCATAGGCGATCTTCTCGCCGATCTGCTGGTTGTAGTTCTCAGGGTTGACGCAGGCGCTCTCGCCGCTCACGCTGAACCCATTATCGAGGACGATGCGGCAATGCGTCACCGTCTCGCCAATCCGGGTGAACGTCGTGGCGGCGATGCGCGATTTAATGTATTCTGGCGTGACACGTTCGGCGGGCGATGCCGCAAGCAGTTCTTCAAGTTTCTCGTTTGTGATTAAATTCATATCAATCTCCTGTATGACAGGCATCATTGCTGTGCGGATGGAGGCTATTACAAATTGCAATAACAGTCAAGCGGTGTCTTGCGCAACTTACAGAACAGACGACTGCGGCTGACCGCGCACTTCCAGCCGCCTATCTCTATATCGGCGATTACGAAATGTCTCGGAACGTCAGGTGCTTGACTAGTCGCTCCACCCGTGATAGGCTCTCTAATCGACCCAGTTTCCTCCCGTTCTCACATCGATGCGCCCTCGCGTGATGGCTGCTACAGTCGGTCCGAAGCTCTGAACCAAAATCAGGGATCGTGCCATGAGACTCTCTCGACGTCGATTCACCGCGGGATTCGGAGCGGCAGTTTGCACTACTCTCTTCCCAGGGGAATCGGGCGCATGTCGCCGGAGTGCGAGAGTCCCAGTCACATGTTCGGACACTAGCTGGATGCCAAACGGCATCCCTGCGGGTTTCGACATCCCTGCGGGTTTCGACACTGAGAATTTTCAATATTACAATATTAACAATCATGAGGTTGACGTTATCTATTTCCTCTCCGGGTACTACGATCGGCAGATTTGGGACAAGGCTATCCGAGATTTCGGGTTACCGGGACCAGGCAGATACACATTGAAGGTCAACACTCCCGGTCGGTGGTACTGGCATTGTGACCCGAATTCGTATCTCGTTATAGGCTATTACGATCGGACGGCAGATCTCCTCGACTGGTTCGGAGTTTGGAATCGCCAGGATGCGTGGGTCACGATCCGCCGAGACGGCACTCAGACTACGATCGGCAATGGTATCCAGGATTTTCAAAAATTCCCCGTCGCCGACGATGAAATCGGCGTTTCATATTACAATCCGATTAATGAGAACGGTTGGACGCCCGACGACATCATATATCATGTGTCGGCATCGCCTTGAGATATATTCGATGGCTCGCTGCCGCACCACTCTTTGAGTGACTGTCCCATAAGGTGAACAAATGGGGTGTAGCGGGCGTAATCACGGTATGAGATTGCACCCTTACCCGAGTGACCTCACCGATGACCAGTGGGCCCTGATCGAACCCCACCTGCCACCCGAACCCGGCGGCGGTCGGCCCCGCAAGACCGATCTGCGGGCGGTGGTCAACGCCGTCTTCTACCTCACCCGCACCGGCTGCCAGTGGCGGTATCTCCCCAAGGACTTCCCGCCCAAGAGCACCGTCTGGCGGTACTTCGACAAGTGGCGGCACGACGGCACCCTGGATCACATCCACGACCGGCTCCGCACGAAGGCCCGCACGGCCGAGAAGCCCTACCACCCGCGCACCTCCGCCAGCGTCGACAGCCAGTCGGTCAACGCCAGTTCCGGCGGCGAGCAGCGGGGCCGCGACAACTTCAAGAATGTGGACGGCCGCAAGCGGCATATCGTCGTGGACAGCATGGGGTTGCTGCTGGCGATCCTGGTGACCGCCGCCGACGTCAACGACGCCAGGGCGGCGGCCGAGCTGTTCGCCCGGCTGGAGGGCCAGCCGATGGGCAAGGTCGTGCGGATGTACGCCGATAACAAGTATCACAACTATGCGCTCTACGAGTGGGTGGAGACCAACGCCGACTGGGACCTGGTGATCGTGCGGAAGCCAGAGGGGACCGGGGGCTGGGTACGGCTGCCGATCCGCTGGACGGTGGAACGGACGTTCGCCTGGCTGACGAGGTGCCGGCGGCTGAGCCTGGACCGGGAGAAGACGGTCTTATCGTCGGAGGCATTCGTCAAGTTGGCCATGATCCAGTTGATGCTCAATCGGCTTGAGCCGAAGGGGACGGAGGCCGAGTTCCACTACCGGGCGGCTTCGTAAACCCACTTATGGGACAGTCACTGAGCTACAAGAGCTGCTTACCCGCAGGGGCTGCAGGTCTTCGCCTAGTCAGCAAAGGAGAGTGTCCCGGCGAATTCGCGGTAAGCGAAGTACTCGTGCCTCTAATATCTATTTAGTTAATATGAAAATAATATTGGTAACCGTTCAGTCACCAGCCTGGCGCATTAATTGCGGCGCCGGGAAGGCCGGACCGATGAGCGACGATCGCACGGTAGAGGTAATCCAGGACCGGACGCTCTTGCAACCGCAGGGTTTGGACCACGGTCAGCATTCGCTCCACGAACCGGCACCCCGCCGCGCTGTGGCAACCGAACGCGTTCTTGCGCCACAGCACGCCCGAGCGCAGGATGCGCTCCGCGTGGTTGTTCGTCGGCTCGACGCCCTCGATCGTTGTGAATAGCCACAACGCCGGATACAGGGCCAAGAGGTTCGTGCAGAAGGCCGCAGCCTTGGGATCGGCGCAGCAGCAGCCCCGCTCCAAGGCACCTTGGAGTTCGCGCGCGACCGGGTCCGACCGGGCTTGCAGGCCCGCTCGGTCCAGTTCGCCGCGACGGAAGGCCCACCAGTCGGCGAACAGGCATTCCACGACCTCCAGGCCCACCCGGCCAATTGCTTCAGCGGGTCCTCCTCGATCGATCAGCTTCTGAAAGTCGCGCTTCAGGTGAGCCCAGCAGATCTGCCGCTGGTTCCAGCGGCAGCTTGCTGTAGGCCGTCCAACGGTCGCTACAGACCACACCGCGGATCGTCTCGCCCAACAGGGCCTGAAGGCCCTCGAAGCTGCGCCGGAGGTGGATCACGAAGAAGGCCGCCGTCGCCGTCGCCGCGCGCCCAGAGCCAGCGCTTCTGCCCCTTCTCGCTCCGGCCGGTCTCGTCGGTGTTCTTCACCGCGGCGCCTGCCGGACCGCGGCTCGGGCCTCATGATAGGGGCCGGTCAAAGCGGCGGTCGTCTCGGCTTCCAGCGCCGAGATCGAGCCCAGGGAGGTCGGTACCTCGAAGACCGTCTCGACGACCTCTTCCACGCCCCGTCGGCCGATGTGATGACGGCCGCTGAGGTAGGACATCACCGCGGCCAGGCGTGGGCCGATGACATGGGCACGGATCTCCGGGGGGATCTCGCCCCGATTGAGGTGGCCACAACAGGGGCAGGTGCGCGCGTGCCCTTGGTGCTCGGTGATGATGGCCGCCAACTCGGGGAGTTCGGCGACCTGATGCCAGGTCGGCTCGGGGTCGCCGGGCCCGGGCGCCTCGGGCAAGGGCGCTCGGCAATGGGCGCAGGTCGTGGGCACATACGTCACGATCTCGTCGACCCGCTCCGGCGGGAGGCGATGGCGATGATGTCCGGGATGCCCCGGTTGCCCGCCCGGCTTGCGCCCGCTCGGTGTCTTGATGACCGGCTTGGGTGCCCCCGGCGGATCGAGCCGAAGGAGGCGAGGAGGAGTTGGAGGAGTTGCGGTTCAGTTGAGACCGCAACTCATGGATCTCGGCTCGTAACTCGGCGATCAGATGGAGGGCCTGATCCAACGCTGCCCGCAGTTGAGCGCACTCAGGACAGGGGGCCAGGGGTCTCGCCGAAGGATCCTCCATGAATGTTGAGGATACCCACATGGCCAGAAATCGCAAGGTCCCGACCGATTCCACGGCCGTTTGACGCACAATCGATGCCGGACCAAGGACTGAACGGTTACTAATATTGTTTTTCCTCCGAGTTTCAGTGCCCGGCACCAAAACCACGAGAAGCCTTCCAAAAACACGGGAAATCCTGAGAATCGCTGGAAACTCAAAACGGGCCGAATATCGCCGTAAACTCTTACTAATAAAAGACTTACGCCACCGACTCACGCCTGCTCGACACGCAGGAGGTCAGAGGTTCGAGTCCTCTATCGCCCATTACTCCCTCAATTTCAGGCGGTTAGTCTTCACGCCGACACATCCCAGTGCACCTGCCGAAGTTTGGCAGTGCGGCTCGGTCCCTGACGCTTTACGGGTAGAACTTACCCGCTTGCGCTTCCAGGGAGGTCCCGCGCCACGCCGGAGCTCGTCAACCGGCCGCCGAAACATGCCCGTCACGACGCGTCCGGACATGCCCCCGTCCGCTTCCAGGGCCGCGAGCACTCGAGCGGATGTTCATCGGATTCGGGCCGAAAACTACCATACATAGCCCGCAAGACCTACTGCACAAGCCCCTTAACCTCGTGCTGTTGTCCATGACCCCGTTCCGGCTCTCCCATCCCGGCGGTGACCCCATTCCGGCTACCTGGGCACTGAGCTGGCCGTCGCCCAGGCGGTTGGGGACCCGAAATGAAGTAGGTGGTATCTGTCGCGCTGGATCGAACGAGCCGCGGAAAGGCAGATGGTCAAGGGGTTGAGGACGCGGCGGACGGGAATCCGCGGTCGAACGTTTCCCGTGTCACTCTGGGCCTGGACAAGCCCGTGACGGTAATCGACCTCCGCCCGACCACCGCCCTCGGTCGCATTCCTCCGAACTCCTCGCCCCTCGCCCGTCCTCGAGAAGCGGGCGGCTTGCCGGAGGGCTCGCCGGGGGTGAGAATAACGGCCGGGCGCGGCTTCGGTGAACCGGTGGCTTTGCGAGCAAGTCCTCATCGAGTGGGCGGGAGAGAGGCGAGTGGAACCGAACATGATCGGTGCGTATGGTCCCTGGGCGGTCGGCCTGGCCGGGGACCCGCCGGCGCGGCTGTCGTTCCGCCAGCAGCGGTTCCGGCCGGCGGATATCGACGCCTGGCGGCGCAAGGCGCGGGGCCGGCTGCAAGCCGGCCTCCTCCAGCCCGATGCGGGCGGAGTGCCCAAGGGCGAGGTGCATCATGTTCTGGAGTATGATGGGCTGCACGTCGAGCACCTCACCTGGCGGCTGCCGTACGGGCCGCCGACCGAGGCCGTCTTTCTGAAGCCGGCCGGGGCGAAGGGCCGGCTCCCGGCCGTGCTGGGCCTGCACGACCACGGCGGCAACAAGTATTTCGGCTGGCGGAAGATCGCGCAGATGGGCGAGCCGCTCCATCCCATGATGCGCGAGCACCGCGATCAATATTACGGAAAGGTGAGCTGGGCCAACGAGCTGGCCCGGCGGGGTTCTGGTTCTGGTGCACGACGCGTTCGCCTTCGGCAGCCGTCGCGTCCGGGTGGGCGACGTGCCGCCGGTGCTCCGCAAGGATGTCAAGGAGGTGAATCCGGAGGTGCCCGACGAGATCCGCGCGTACAACCGGTTCGCCTCGGACCACGAGCACATCATGGCTAAGAGCCTCTTTGCGCGGGACGACCTGGCCCGGGGTCTTCACGGCCGAGGACCAGCGCGCACTCGATTATCTCTGCGCCCGCGACGACATCGACCCGGCACCGGGTCGGCTGCGCGGGGCTATCCGGCGGCGGCCTGCGCACCTGCTACCTGGCCGGGCTCGACGACCGGATTCGACTGCGCCTGCTGCGTCGGCATGATGACCACCTGGCGCGACTACCTGCTGCACAAATGTTATACGCACACCTGGATGATCTATGTCCCGGGACTGCCGGCCGACCTGGATTATCCCGAGATCCTGGGCCTGCGTGCCCCGCTGGCGACCCTGGTGCAGAATGACCTGGAGGACCAGCTCTTCACGGTCCCCGAGATGAGGCGGGCCGACGCGATGCTTTCCGAGGTCTTCGCCAAGGCCGGTGCCCGGACCGATACCGGTGCACGTTCTACCCCGGCCCACACAAGTTCGACGGCCCGATGCAGGCCGAGGCATTCGCCTGGTTCGAGCGCTGGCTCTGAGCACCCGGCCGGGGATTTCATGCACCTCCGCGGGGGGGCCGCCGTGTCGGAGCATAGGACCACCACACCGAACTCGTCGTTGGGAGCGGGGCGACGGCCTTGCCGCGCCGGACGGTTAGCTCGGCGACAAAGGCGCCGCCCGGATTGCCATCGCCCGAGGGGAATGTGCCGAAGAAGCTGCCGTCGAGCGGGCGGCCGGCCAGGTTTCGGATCCCGGGGCTGATGGTCAGCGGATAGATGCCGGGGCTGAGACGCTTCGCACTGTTGATCGTCCCAGTCACGGTTGCGGAGCCGACGGCTGTGGGCTCGGTCGCGTGCAGGCTTGTCACCAGGAAGACCTGTCCATGCTTCAGCCGCTTTTGCGTGTAGACGTGGCCGAAGACGTCGTTCGCCCAGTCGAACGAGCGACGCCGGATCCAGGCCCGAGGGGCTGTCCTGGAACGTCATGGTGAATGTCCAGGAGCGCGGGTCGAGCTGGAGCGCCGTCACGCACGGGCCCCGAGTGTCAACGGTCAGCGGTCCCGTATTACCGGCGGGCAGGAATGTGGCCGTTCCGCTATTGACGCCGCCCTGGGCCGCGGCGATTCCGTAAACGTTGAACTGTCCGTCGAACAGCGGCGTACCGTCGACGAGCTGCCAGGCCCCGGCGCCGTTGGCCTCGGTCGCTCCCAGCCGCACGGCGGTGCCACCGGACAGCGGCCGGGCGTAGTCGGAGATCATGGTGAAAGGCGTGCTTTCGCCGCTGAAGGCCCGGAGGCTGGTCGCCGCCATGGAGCCGGAGGAGGCGAGCTGGCCGTCGAGGTGAATCCTCAGGGGGGCGACGGTCGCCTGACCGACCGCCGACGTGTGCGTCCCGCCGACCAGGTCGCCCAGGGTGATTGCGATCGGATCCAACACGGCGGTCGTCGAGGAGATGTCGGCGAAAGTGTGAATTCCCAGGACCACGTATCCGCCCGAAGTCGGCTCGACCTGGCCCGGAGTCCGCGCCCTGCCGTCGCCCCAGTCGATCGTGGCGTTGAAGTTGATCGAGGGCTGAACCGCGGCCCCTGGGACGGCGGTGAATGTGCCGACGACGCCCTGGAAGACCTGGCGCGAGGACGTCGCGATGTCCACGGCCTGGTGCTCGGCCTGGAGATGAGCCGGCTGGCCCGATCGTGCAAAAGGAGTGGTATCACCTGCTGCAGATCTGCGGCCTGTTCGGGACCCTGCGGACCGATCAGGATGGCCTCTACGACCCGGGCATCTATAACGACCGGCTCCTCCTCGGGCTGAAGGGCACCATGAGCGAAGCTGAACTGTACCTGCTCAAGTCGCGGATGCTCCAGGGCAAGCTGAACAAAGCGCGAAGGGGCAAGAACTTCTCCCACCCGCCGATCGGTTACATCCGCGACGCCTACCAGGGGATCCGACGAAGCGGATCGAGGAGCGGTTGCCCGATCGGTGGCGGGAGCTGCGCCGGGCCGGCGATGCCGCCGGGGCCTGACCGCCGTCGACCGCCGTCAAGCCGGGGCGGATCCTCATCGCGGAGGACATTGGTCTGGCATGGTCTGCTCACGCGGCGCCGGTCCTCGGCTCGACCCGCCCCGGCGAGACCGTGCCCCGGGACATCATCTCACGCCGATCGGCGTCATTGAAGATGCGGTTTGCCGGACGCTCTCCCTTTACAGGCGGCTCGAAGCGTGAATGGCTACGAGCGACGTTCGAGCATGACCGACGAGAGAATGTTGGATCGATGCCGGCTGACGTCGCGAAACGAGCGGAGCTCGATGCCTTCGGCGCCGAGGTAATTCCGGATACGGGGATCGGACAGGACATCCACCTCAGTCGACCTCTCGGAGCCGTATGGCGACTCCTCTCCGGTCAGTCGGCCAGGATGGCAGCCGAGTTCGGTCAGTCCGAGCGGCAGATCCGCCAGGATTGCGATGAGCGACCCGACCGAGATCGCTTCCGGCAGCGGTAGGCCCCGCGCCGTCTGCCCATAGAAGTGGCCACAGTACCGGATGCCGGCGCTGAAGTGCCTCAGCGGGACGCCGAGCCGATGGGCGATCTCGAGTGAGGCCGACAGGACCGGCTCGTCCCGATGGACGTGCTGATGAGAATCGAGGTGGGTCGGATCGCGACCGACCAGCCGACGGAACTCGCCCAGTTGACGCGCCAGTTCCTCGGCGACGACCGCGCGATCATCGAGGGGAACCACCCGGTACGCCTGAACCCAGACCTCGCCGTCGTAGGACCATTCGCCGAGATCGAGGTGGAGGCCCAGGCTGAGTCGGGAATCGTCGCGGGCATAGGCGGCAGCGGACGAGGAGGCGTCCCTGCGCACCATCAGACTGGCGCTCGTGACGATACCGCGCTCGTGGGCCTCGATGATCCCCCGGTTCACGCCCTCGCTCAGGCCAAAATCGTCGGCGTTGACTATCAGGGACCGTTTCGTCTCCATGGCATGCCTCACGCGGAAGGGGTCACCGTCTCGCGGCCCGGATCGTTACATACCTCGATCTGTCACGTCATCTCGCCCTCATCTTATCGCACAGTGCGATCGCCTCCCCCAACCAATCGTGGGCGTTCTCGGGCGGAGGCGACCAGTCGGGCGCCCATCCCAGCCATCGGATGGCGAGATGGAGGCGGCAGTCGTCGAGGGACAGGAGCAAGTTCTCGAACGGGAAGCTAGGCCAGCCCTGAGCGAGCACGGCGTCGTGATAGGCGGCCGCCATCTCTGTCCGCTCGCGCTCGGCCCAGGCTCCCGAGCTGAGTGCCGCCAGGTCGATGAGGCCGGGTCCGACCGCGGCCATCTCCCAATCCACCGGACGAATCCGGCAACCCTCTCGAGTCTCCTGGACGAGGATGTTCGATGCGTAGAACTCACCGTGGATCAAGGTGGAGGGGAGCCGGATCAGCCGTTGGATTGCACGACCATAGGTGTCGACCAGGGATTCCCAGACCGCCCGACTGAGCCCCATGGAGCGGAAGATCTCGACTCGATCGAGCCACAGCCGGTAGAACGCGGCATTGTAGCGCAGCAGAGGGACGGACCGGCTCAGCCGCTCGCTTTCCTCCGAGGGCCGGCAATGCAGAGATGCGAGCCATCGGGCCGCCTGCAGCCAGGCCGAGGCGACTCTCGACTGATTGAGCCTCACACCCGGGACTTTCTCTAGGAAGAGCCAGTAGATGTCCTCGTCAGGCTTGACGACCGCCCCGTAGAAATGCGCCGTGCCGAGGCGGTCCCGAGCCAGGATCTCCTGATAGGTCCTGATCTCGCGCAGCGGGTCGTAGAGGAATCGGGGCTTGACCCAACGAGCGGACTCGTGGAGATTCTTCATCCCCAGATCCTTGAGCAGGAGCCTCAGGTCCAGTCCGCCCTCGAGTTTGAGCTCGAGGTCGATGAGATGGAAGCTGGTCCGATCGACGCAAGGGCGGCTTTCCAGACGGACGATCCTCCCGAGACTTGGATCGTGGTGGTGTAACAGGTCATCGAGCACGGGCCGCAATTCGTAGTTGGGAGCCGCTTGGTCCGCGCCTGCCGTCGGCCCCGGGAGTGTTCCGTCAACCGTCATTTCGCGGCCTCGACGATAGAAAAATGCGCTGCCAAGGGGGTCGATCATCCCGGGCACGACCTCAGGTCGAGCAGATGCGGTCCAGGAGGCGACCGAGGACCTTATCGGAATCGAATGACTCTTCGGCGATATGCCGTGCCGCACGCGCGTGGCGGGCGTAGTTCGCCCGGAGATCCTCGATGGCGGCGAGGATATCCTCGGTGGATTCGAACGCGAACAGCCCTTCGCCGGTCGGGATGAAGTCGCTGAATCCGGTCTCTTGCGCAGGACCGGGCGGCCCGAAGCCAGGTAGCAGAGGCTGCGATCGCTGACCCAGCCGCAGCGCGAGCGTACATAGCCGCTCTTGGCGATCCCGAATTCCGCCCTGGAGGTCCGGATGAACTGACGATAGCCGGCGGGGGTACGGGCGACCTGCGCCGGGTCGATCAACTGCCAGCCGTTCGCCGCCAGCGCCGCCAGATCGTTGCGTTCATCGGGGTGGATGGCCAGTGCCATCAGGAATCGCTCGTCGGTCAGCGTCGGGAGCGTGATGAACCGGCGGAGCGAGTGGGCCTTTTGGCCGTAGAGCACGCCATCGTGCTCGATCGAGCCATAACTCCGCCAATGGCCGACGGTGGTGAGCGCGGCATGAGCGATCTCGCGGGCCACCGGCCAAGCGGAGAGGACGACGGGTTGCGGGGTCGTGATCCACCGAACGCCGCAGGTTGGCACGGGACAATCCGACCGGCCGATGGCCAGGCCAATGGTCACGAAGTGCGTGTGGGCCAGGAACCGCATCTCGCAGGCGCGCGACGCGTGCCAGAGCTGGTTGAAGGCCGGATCGAGGTCGAGATAGACTCGACGCGGGATGTCGCCGACAAGTCCCTCGTCGGCCAGCATGCCCGAGATATTGATCAGCAGATCGGCGGAGCGAGCGACGCGCCGGAGTTCTTCATAGGGAAGGCCGACGGTCTGCCGGGTCCCCGCGACCAGGAGAGCGGAATCGGAAACGAACCCGAAATCCTCCATAACCCGGCGGAAATAACCCGCGTTGCGGGTGCGATCCAGAGGCACCCCCGGCGGGCTCAATGATGCCGCCGGAATGCTCTCGACGAAGACCACCCTGTAGCCCAGCCGCCGGAATCCGAGCAAGTATTGGAGCACCGCCCAGGTCGCCCCCCCCTGGTCCGGGACGGCGGCGATCATTCCGCTCAGGAGGATGATGGGCGAACCCTTATCGGATCCGTAGATCGGTTCAGGCGACAAGACCCGTCTCCTCGAGCAACCGGCCCAGGACCCGATTCGAATCGAAATAAGCCTCGGCGATCGCGCGGGCGGCGCGCAGTGCTCCGCGTAGTCGCGTGCGATCCGCTCGGCTCCGGCTGCGGCTTCTTCCATCGTGCGGAAGGCCAGCAGGCCTTCGCCCACCGGGTAGTTGCGGCTGAAGCCGGTGTCCTGCACGAGTGCCGGCCTGCCCGACGCCAGGTAGCGGACTGTCCGGTCGCTGAACCAGCCGCTTTGCGTCTCGACGTAGACCCCCTGCGCGACCGAGAATTCCGCTCCCGAGGCCTGGACATAGGCGCGAAATGCGGCGGGTCCCGACGCCACGACCCGGGGATCGACGACGTGCCATCCGTGGTCGCGCAGCGCAACCAAGTCCTTTTCGTCGGCCGGATCGATATCCAGGGCGATTTCGAATGTCTGATCCACTCGCTGGGGGAGGTCGATGAACCTACGGAATTCATGGGCCTTCAGGCCATAGGAGCTGCCCGCGTATTGCGCCGGGCCATAGGGACCCCTCCAGCTCGCGATCGTGGTGAACGGACTGGGGTCCCCGTGGCGCAGGCAGGCCAGTATTCCAGCGGCACCGGCTGGCGGATCGGCCGCCAGGGGACGCCACCGGTCGGGATGGAACAGCAAGGGCGGCCGATGTTCTCGCCGACGGTGTAATAGACGTGATGGCCCTCCAGGCGCGGCCCGGGATTTCCGGTTGCATGCCAGAACTGAGTATACCCAGGATCGAGGTCAATATAGATCCTGCGGGGGATCAACCCCATCCGGGGATGCGTCCAATGGCCTGTGATGTTCACCAGCGCGCTCGCGGATCGCACGAGGTCATCCAACTCGGAAGACGTGAGGCCATGCGTCGCCCTGTCGTCGCAGGTCAACGTGGCCAGGTCGGCGAGGCCGAACTGCTCGGTCACGTCGCGAAAGTACTCGCGATTGGCCGACACTTCGAACGGGCAAGGGTGGCCCGAGGAGTCCACGCAGCAGTCCGCCCGGATCTGCTCGACGAACGCGACCTGCAAGCCCAGTGCCTTCAGTCCGAGTGCCCAGCTCAATCGGGTCCAGGCCGCGCCACCGTTGTGGAGCTTGTTGGCCAGGGCGCCGCTGACGAGGACGAGGGCCATGAAGCGGATGCCTCCTGAGGTTGGGGTCAGGCCACACCCATCGCTTGCAGGAGCCGACCCAGAACCTTATCGGAATCGAAATACTCCTCCGCCAGTTCCCGGGCCGCCCGCGCGTGCCGGTCGGGCCGTCGGGTGATCTCCTCCACGCCCGCCACGGCTTCCTCGAGCGTCGAGTAGGTCAGGAGCCCCTCTCCGGTCGGGCAGTGTTGCGAGAGGCCCGTCTCCTGGGCAAGCACCGGCTTGCCGCTCGCCAGGTAGCAGAGACTCCGATCGCTGATCCAACCGCCGCGACTTCGGACATAAAGGTCCTTCGCCACGGAGAACTCGGCCCGGGAACGTCCGATGTAGGCTCGATAAGAGAGGGGGTCGCCGGCGACGAGCTGAGGATCAACCAGCGACCATCCCTTGTCGGACAGGAGCATCAGGTCGCTCGTTTCGGATGGATGAATGGCGAGGGCGAGCTCGAATGGACGGGCCGTTCGCCCCGGCAGGTCGACGAATCGGCGGAACTGGTGGACGCGGAGCCCGTAGGTTTCACCGCCGAATTCCACGGGGCCATAAGCCCCGCGCCAGCTCGCGATCGTGGTGAACGACTCCCCGGGTACGTCCGAGGGAGGCCACCATTCGAGGACGACCGGCTGCGGTGTCACGATCCAGTCGAGGCCGCAGGTCGGGATCGAACAGTCCGGGCGGCCGATATTCAGGCCGATGGTCACGTAGCGATCGTAGCCCGCGAAGGGGTGATGCAGGCCCAGCTCATCCCAGAACTGGCCGAAGCCGGGATCGATATCGAGGAAGACTCGGCTCGAGGCGCGATCGAGGATCTCTTCGTCGCGGAGATACCCCATGATATTCAGCAGGAACGCCGAGTGGCGCACCCGCTCCAGGAGCCGCGACCGGTGCATTCCGACGAGGCTCTCGCCTCCCGGGCCGAGCAGGACATAATCTTCCTCCAGCCCGAAAGAACCCACGACGTCGAGGACATAGCGGACATTGACCGAGCTCTCGAATGGGCAATTCTTCCCCCTGGCATCCACACACGAAACCTGGTCGATGTGGTCAATGAAGAGCGTCTTCCAGCCGAGCCGCCGGAATCCCAGGAGATACTGGAGCAACACCCAGGTGTGGCCCGCGATCCTCGGCTTCCGGGCCAGCGCACCGGCGATCACGAGCGAATGGGAAATCATCGCGTCTGCCATCCTAGGTCCGATTTCGCGGCGGCGTCCACCGAGCCATGGGGCCTCGCTGCCGGCGAATGCCCCCCACGTGCCGCGAGGTCACGACGACGGGTAAGTCGTGTCCAGGATCTCGCTCACCTCGACGTCCCATGCCAGCCGCCGGTCACTCGGACCGATCTTCTTCGCGATGACGGAAATGCCCAGATTCGCCGGCTGCTCGCACAAACCCCTCATCGCCGGCTCATCGCCGAAAGGGACGATCGCGCAGGGCAAACCCGCGGAGCACTCGAGGATTTCGAAACCGGTCGCCGGGTTCAGGAGGACCCGGAAGGCTTCCTCAGAAAACCTCCAGAAATCCCAGGGGCGTTCGTGCGGCGGCCAGGTCGGATGCGTCCCGATGTACAGCCAGCCTCCGGGCGCCATGACCTTGTTGATCTCCAGCACCGCCTTCCAGGGCATCGCCAGGTGCTCGAAGGTGGCGACGCAGTAGACGAAGTCGAACCTGCCTTCGTCGAAGTATCTCGAAACCTGATGGATCTCTCCGACCACATCGACGTTCTCGCCTTGGATGATATCCAGCCCGACGTATTCCGAATAATTTCGAAAGAGGCCCTTGTAGACATTACCCGACCGGGCACGCGAGCCGACTTCGAGGATCCGCCCGGCTGGCCGCCTGTCCGTCTCCGCGATGAAGGCGCGGAAGATCTTGTGGTAAGGGTCCTGGGATGTATCCAGGCCGATCAACGCCCGAGCGGCCTCGAACAAGGCATAGGCGGCGCGAAGGCGCTCGCGTTCGATGGAAGGGGGTTGCGCGGACGAGGATTCGGACATTCTTGCAGACTCACTTACGAAGGGTGGTGCTCGCCGCGGATCGCACGGCGGTGGTATCGAGATCCGGGTCGATCACGAGCCACGCCCGGGGGTCGTGGAGAGTTGGAAGATGAGGCAACACGGGTCGCTGCAGATGCAGGGGTAGCGGGTCTCCAGATGCTTCTGGAGATCCCCGTAGAAGCCTAACCACCAGAAGGCGGTGCTGGGGAACAGCAGGTAATCCGCCCCCCGACGCCGGACTTCCTCGACCTGGGCGATCGCCTCGCCGCTATCGGCCGGATAGCAGCCCGCGTAGACGCCGGCCTCGGTCCTGGGGAAATGCCACCCCCGCCGCGGCCCCAGGTGGAGCAAGTTGTCGTCTCCGCGACTGACCACGGCGACGACCGAGCCCGTCGGCAATTCCGCGTCCACGACCTCACGGATCCGGCTGCGGACCTCCGGGTAGCGGTACCGCCTCGGACGGTGCCCGTTGGTACTCCCGGGGGCGTCGACCGATGGCGGCGCCGCGTGCGCCTGCGGGCCCGGGGTGACGTGCTCGCCATTGCCGCCCGGGCGGCGTTCGACGGACGGATCGGCCCCGACCCCCTCGCGGTGGTGAGCCTTCGGGGCGTCCCACTCGGGGGATGGCCGCGACCGTTGCTGTTCGAGCCGGGCGGAGAGCTCGTTGAAGCGGTCCCTCCATCGCCCCTCCATACCCTGGATATGCCGACCGAGCTCGATGGTGCTCGTCACCAGTTCGATCAGGGTCTTCGGCGTGATGGCCGGGGGACGATCACCGTCCTCGTCCCGATCGAGCTTGCCCATCGGCCCGAGGTTCGGCGAGGCTTCCGCCTCCGTCGCCCGGGCCGGAACGTCATGGACGGTCGGGCCGCCCTCTTCGGCCAGGCCGAGCCGCTCCGCGACGGTCGGGGCATCGAAGTTCAGCGAGTAGTCTTCCGCTTCGCGAGTCAGGCTGGGATTGTAAAAGGGGTCATGGCGAATCACGCTTTCCCAGCGGCGCTCCAGGTATTCGGCCTCGCCGGGGTTGGAATGCATGTTCCGAGTGGCCGACTCGTGGTGGAAGAGGACGGCGTACGGCGTGTAGACCACAAAGTAGCCGCGCTCGCGGATCCGCAGGCACATGTCCACGTCGTTGTAGGCCACCGCCAGGTTCCGCGCGTCGAGGCCGCCGACCTCGTCGAAGACGGAGCGCCTCATCATCGCGCACGCGAAGGTGACGGCGCTGCAGTTCCGGATGGAGCGAGCGAGGCTGAAGTAGCCGGGATCGTCCTCGGCGAAGTGCTTGAAGGCGTGCCCGCAATTCCGGTAAGGCCCCAAGATGACGCCGGCGTGCTGGATGCTCCGGTCGGGGTAGAGCAGCTTGGCGCCGACGACCCCGACCTCGGGCCGCTGGGCGTGCTCGAGCATCGACTCGATCCAGTCCGGGGTGATTACCGTGATGTCGTCGTTGAGGAGGACGACGTAAGGGGTGTCGAACGAGGGACACCGCGGAGTTGTTCAGGGCCGAGTAATTGAACGGTTCGAGCCGGAATCGGCGGTATCTCAGCCGACGGTCCCGGCTCCCCAGTTCCCGGCAGAGGTCAGCGACCGCCGTGCCGTCCGAGTCATCGGTGACCAGGACATGCAGGTTGGAGTAAGACGATTTTTCCAGCACGCTCTCCAGGCACGGTTGGAGGCACTTCATATTACCGCCGGCGGGGATCACCACGGTAACCCCGGGCTGGCTGCGAAGGTCGTAGCGCACGCGCCACTGCCCCAGGGAGAAGCCGGTCTCGACGCGCCCCGCCACCCCGCGTCGCCGGAACGCGTCCTCGATGGCGCATCGCGCCGCGTCCACGGCATACGGCTTGGCCATCATGTCGCGGGCGGTCGAGCCCGGGATCGCGCGCCAGGAGTAGAGGATGCTCGGCAGATGGACGATCCGGTCGGTCCGCTCGGTGAATCGTAAGACCAGGTCGTAGTCCTGACTCCCGTCATATTCGGATCGGAAGCCGCCGATCGCCTCGACCAACGATCGCCGGTAGACGCCGAAATGGCAGACATAATTGCTGGTGAGCAGCAGATCGGGGGACCAATCCGGCTTGAAGAACGGATCCCAGTGCTCTTCACCCGAGTCGTCGGTCTTGTCCTCGTCGGAGTAGATCAGGTCGGTCGCCGGGGCCTCGTTGAGCGCGCGGACCGCCTCGAAAAGGGCGTGCGGCATCAGGACATCATCGGAGTCCAGCAGGCCGACGAACTCGCCCGAGGCCAGGGCGAGCGCGGCATTGCTGTGGGCGGCGATCCCCCGGTTCTGGGGCAGATGGACGACCTTGACCCGCGAGTCCCGCTCGGCCAGCCGGTCCAGGATGGGGCGCATGTGCGGGGACGTGGAGCCGCCATTGGCCATGCAGAGCTCCCACCTGGTGTAGGTCTGCGCCATGACCGAGTCCACCATCAGGTTCAGGTATTTCTCCGGGGTGTTATAGGCCGGGACCACCAGGCTGATGAGGGGTTGGTAGGGAAGGTTCCTCCCCTCGATCCGCATCCGGGCCAGGTCCGACTCGGTTGGGGTTCGCCGGGCCAGCCAGGCCGGGTAATCCGCATTGAGATCCCCCCGATCGGGCCTGGCATGGGTCTCCAGCCGGAAGGGACGGTGCAGCTCCATCGTGCAGCCGTCGCGGCTCCGGACGCGAACGACCAGGGAGTGATCTCCCTCGACGAGCCCCTCGAGATCGATCTTGCCGACGAAGCCGGAGTGGTGGGCGTTCGGGTATTCGGGATGTGCCGCCTCGACGTCGAAGCGTGCCGAGCCGTACGCGACCCCCTCCCGGGGAACGCCGTCGATCAGGACGCTGACATCCTCGATGCCGGCCTTCGACAGGGCCCAGCCCCTGACCCGCAGGTGTCCGGGACCGATGGTCGTCGGATTTGGCCCGGGCATGTCGCAGGTCGCCAGGATGGAGCCCGGGTCCGGGGCGGGCGGCGCCGGAGTCGCCGCCATCGGGGGAGAGGCGTCGGGTGACGACGGGGCCGACCCCTGGTCGTGGGCGGACGACGGCCAATCCAGATCGCGCCGGAGGTCGGCGATCGGTTGCACCATCCGGGCCATCGTCTCGATCAATTGCCGATGCCGGCCCTGCCCTAATTGATCGGCGGCCGTCGAGCGTTCGTCCTGTCGGGCCAGGGCCGCCTCCCAGGCGGCGCGGTCTGCCTCCAGTGCCCGGTAGAACTCGCCGCGCAGCTCCTCGGCGAGCTGACGGTTGGCCGCGGCCATCCGATCCTGCTGGTCGGCGAGCTGCCCCAACCGGAAGGTGAGGTCGGCGATCGCCGCGAGCTGCCGGCAATTCGCCAGGGAGAGGCGCTCATCCTGCTCCGCCAGCGCGGCCCGGAACTCGGCCCGCGTGACGGCGAGGGTGGATTGGGTATCGGCCCCGTTGCGCTCGGCCCGCGGGCGGTCTGCCCGGAACGGCCGATCCGGCGAGTCCGCCCGGCGATCGCCGCGGATGGCCTCCGCATCGCGCCCGCGGCCGTCGAGGTCCCCGCGCGGAACCGGATCCGGCCCCGCGGACGGGGACAGGGTCGGGCCGCCGTCGCCGCTGCTGCTGTCATGCCCGGCCGTCACCAGGAGGACCGATTGCACCGGGGGCTTGCGAGCTTGATTCGTCATTGCGGATATCCTGATGTGATCCGGGCTGGAGAATGGCCGCGGATTGTGGGATTGGACTGAGGGCTGTCGTGGGTCGATGGGGCGGGTTCGTTCGCTCAACGTTTCGGGCGAGGTACGCTGGAGGCCTTCCGCGGCCGACTGGGTTGCCGAGAATGACGGGAGAGAAGCGAGTGCGGGCGTCGCTCGATCGTCAGGCCGGAGCATCGATCTGGCATCGCTGGTTTCCCCTGCTCCGGGACCGGTCGCCGCAGACCGGTCCGACCTGTCGAGCTCATAAATCTGGCAATCCGCACTTTTCCAGATCTGTGAATAATGGGCATGGAGATGCTGGGCCATGCCCGCGTAATGCTCGAGCCACCAGGATGCCGAGCTGGGGACGACGAGGAACCGGGCTCCTCGGGCCCGGAGTGCCTCCAGGTGGGCGATCGCCTCACTGCTTTCCGCGGGGTAATGCCCGGCGTAGTTGCCCCGATCGTCCTGCGGGAAATGCCAGGCGTCTGGACCTTCGACGTCGAGAAGGTCGGGGTCTCCCTTGCTGATCACGATGACCCCGGCCGCCGGGGGGAGGAGACGGCGCATGTCGGCTCGGACCCGCCGGACCATGCCCTGGTAGTCGACCATGCCTGCCACGCGAGCGACCATCGCCTGGATGTCGTCCTGCCTGGCGGAGAGCTGGTCGCGGACCTGGAGCATCGCGGCCTCGCGAGCTCCCATCTGGGCGAACCCCGCCGCAACCTCCCCGATCTGTCCGGCGAGTCCGTCGATTCGAGCCTCGAGACGGCTCATCATCCCGTCGTGCTCCTCGGCCGACGGCCGATCGTCGCTCGCGATCGCCTCGATAAGGCCGCGGAGCGACGCCATCTCGGCCCGATGAGCTTCTCGGTCCTCTTCCAACCGATCGACGAAGGCTGCGCGCTCGGTGAGCGCGGCGACATCGGCATCGCGGTTCGCGATGACACGAGCCTGTTCCTGGCAGGCAGCCTCGCGGTCGGCCAGCCTGGCGGCGCAGGTCGCTCTCCAGTGACTCGGCGCGGTCACTCGCCTCGCCCAGCCGGCGATTGGCCTCTTCCAGCTCGACCGATCGAGCCCGGATGGACTGGAGCTCGGCCTGGAGTGCTTCGCCATCTCTCTCGAATTGCCGGACCAGGGCCGCGCAGTTCCGCGATCTCGGCGTCACGCCCGGCGATCGCCCTCGCCTGTTCCTGGCACGCGGCCTCGCGCTCCTCCAGCGCGGCGCGGAGCTCGATCGCCTCCGTCGCGGCGCGGTCCCGCTCCTCGGCCAGCCGACGGTTGTCCGCCTCCAGCTCCCTCGCCCGGTCCCCGATCGCCGAACACGCCGCCTCTCGATCGACGGCCTTCATCTCCAGGTCGGAGAGCCGAATTCGCAACTCCTCCGCTTGCGCGGAGATCTCGCCCAGCCGAGACTCCAGGCCCGACCGGCTGCGTGTCATTTCATCGCGGTCTTCCTGGTCCTGCCGCGATGCGCGGCTGAAGATCGGCCAGACTTGCTCCCCGACCGTGTCAGCTCCCGGAATGACGGACATTCCACGGTCGGAGTCGCCTCCCCCGGCCGCGATTCGGACCGCGAAGTAGAGCGCCTTGGCGGGGAACAGGACGTTCGGGTCGTCGAGCGTATTGATCAAGGAGCTTCGATGGAGGTGAATCTCGGGGTCGATGAAATCCTGGATCGCCGCCGGGACCCCGGGTTGATCGAGCGAGTCCGCCCGGCCGAGGAACCGAGCGAGCCGCGACATTTCGTCGCGATACGAGCGAATCAGGTCCTCGTAGAAGATGAAGTGACGTGGGAGACCGGCGGTGTGCTCGATCGCCGAGCCTGTGTAAGTCTGCCACAAGCGGATGGACTTCTCGGCCGGGAAACCCTCTCGTTTCTCCAGCGACGCCGCCACCTCCGCCGGGCTGCGCATGCAGATCACATAATCGACCGGCGGGAGGAGCTGTTTCCAGAATGGCAGCGTCAGACAGGTGCGCGGGTCCTTCCAGCCCCAACCGGCCGGGTCGAACGCCTGGGCGACCAGGTCCCTCGCCTTCTGGCGGAGATCCGCCAACCCGACGGCCGTCTCCCAGCCCGGTGCGGAAGGCGGGGGCTCGTGCCAGTTGCCGCCGAGCCGGCCCAGGATCTCCTCGTTGAGATTGACGATCGGCTCGTACTCCCAGAAACCCTTGGGATTATCGGGCCGAGGGCCGAGCAGATTCTCCTCGGCTCCCAGGTCGAACCCCAGCAGGTTGATCAGGCGAGTCACCACCGAGGTCCCGCTGCGATGCATCCCCAGCACGCAGACGATCCGCCCGCGCGTCGGATTGGTGGATTCGTGCGGGTCCGTCCGATGCGACAATTCGCCGTTCGCGGCTTGCGGGAGGCCCGGCCATCCGGCGGGTTCCGTGGCGGACGATTTTGATGGGCTCATCATCTCTGGACCCGATAAACTTATGATCGATCGTTTTTGGGGGGCCGCGACAGGCGGAAGATCACGCAGAGATCGGACTCGCGAAAGGCCTCTACTCCGGCGTCGGCGAGGTGATCCCGGAAACCCGCGTAATGCTCGAGCCACCAGAGCGCCGGCCCGGGGATGAGGAGATATTCGGCGCCGGATCGCCGCAGCGACTCCAGGTGGCCGATCGCTTCGGTACTCCCGGCCGGATGGTGGCCGGCATAGGAGCCATCGGGGTCCTGCGGGAAATGCCGGAGGTCCCACCCGTCGAGCCCGACCAGGTCGGGGTCGCCCTTGCTGATGACGAGCACCGTCGCATCGGCCGGGATGGCCTTCCGGACAACCTCGTGGATCCGGGCGATCAACCGCAGGTAAGCCGGACCTGGACGATGCCGATGGGGCTGCCAGTCGATCCCCCATTTCCTCCGGAATCGTTCGCGATTGGCGTTCAGCAATTCCTGGTACTGCGCGGAGGTCAGCAGGCTGCCCAGCGAGACGCCCCCGAAGTGGTGGACGAAGACATCCTCCGCGCAGACCAGGCGATAGCCCTGCGACCGGAGACGTACCGCATAATCGTCGTCCTCGAACATGGCGATGCGGTACCGCTCGTCGAGCGGGCCGATTCGCTCGTGGGTCTCGCGCCGCATGGCGAGACAGAACATGACGAGCATCGGGACTTCGAACCGCTCTCCCGCGTGCAGCCGGGTGTAGTCGCGGGCGAACTGCTCGAACCCCGCGTAGGTACGATAGGAGGTCTCGATTTGGGCTTCGTTACTTACGCGGTTCGTCACCGGCCCGACCGCCGCCGATCAGCGGGTCGTCGAGGTGCCGGACCAATCGCGTCAACCATCCGCGGGGCACGATCGTATCATTATTGAGGAGGACGAATCGCTCTCCAGTCGCCAGCGCGAGCCCCTGGTTGTTCGCCGCCGCGAATCCCCGGTTGGCCCGTTGCGAACGACCCTGATGCGTGGGCAGCGATCCATCAGTTGGTCGAGGTAGGACAGGAGTTCCTCCCCCGAGCCATTGTCCACGACGATCAGCTCATAGTCGGCGGTCAGTCGGTGTTCGCGAGCACACTCTCCAGGCAGAGCTTGCTGAAGACGAGGTTGTCCCGCGTGACCACGACGATGCTGACGCGGTGGGTACGATTCCGACGCGGACGGGTCGAATGACTCGGGCGACACGACGCCGGCGGTCACCGCGGCGCCTGCCGGGAGGTCATGCACCGCGCGGACGGTTGCTTCCGGCAACACCGTCGGCCTTCGCGAGATCGGTTCGAGGACCAGTCCGGCCGGCAAGAAGCTCGGTCGCTCGGAGCGCGACCGCGCATTCCGGCGGCCTCGTGCGGCGCCCTCGTGGGTCGGTCGTGTTTCGGCGTTCTCGCGATCATGCGAACCGATCTCTGGGGTCCGATTTCAGGCACGCCGGAGCGACTTTGCAGACTGCGTCTCGTAGAGCTGGAAATATAGGCCTCGCTGCTCGAGGAGTTCCTCATGCGTGCCGGATTCCACGATCTGGCCGTGGTTCACGACCAGGATCTGATCCGCGTCGCGGATGGTGGACAGGCGGTGCGCCACCATGAAGGTCGTCCGACCATCCATGAGGCGGTCGAGTGCGTCGAGGATGACGGCCTCGGTCCTCGAGTCGATCGAGGACGTCGGCTCGTCGAGCAGCAGGATCGGGGCATCCTTGAGGAAGGCGCGGGCGACCGAGATCCGCTGACGCTCGCCGCCTGACAGCTTGGCCCCGCGCTCGCCGATGATCGTGTCATACTGCTCGGGGAGGCCCATGATGAAATCGTGGGCGTTGGCCGCCTGGGCGGCGGCGACGATGTCCTCCATGCTCGCTTCCAGGCGGCCGTAGCGGATATTGTTCGAGATGGTGTCGGAGAACAGCAACGGCTCCTGCTGGACGAGGCTGATGTTCTGGCGAAGCGACTTGAGCGTCGCCTTGCTGATGTCGATCCCGTCGATCTCGACGCGCCCGTGGCTCGCGTCGTAGAACCGGGGGATGAGGCTGATCAACGTCGTCTTGCCCGCGCCGGTCGGGCCGACGAGGGCGATCTTCTGGCCGGGCCGCGCCTGGAGGTTGATGCCCTTGAGCGTCCCGACGCGCCCGGCGTAGCTGAAATGGACATTATTGAAGGTGACGTGCCCCCAGGGGCGGACCAAGGCGTGCGCTCCCTTCACGTCCTGGATCTCGGGTTCGGTGTCGAGGAAGTCGAATGTCATTTGGAGGCTGACGACCTGATCCTGTAGGCCGCCGATCGTGGTGCTGATCGCCTCGAGCGGCTTGTAGACGGCCGCCACATAGGTCATGACGACGAGCAACTGGCCGACCGAGAGGCGGCCCTGCAAGGTGTGATAGGCCCCGTAGCCCAACACGAGCGCCGTGCCTACTGCGGTGGTCATGTTCACGGCGAGCGAGAACAGCGTCTGCCGCACGGTCAGCTTCACGCGGGCGTCCACCGCCCGCGCGCCCTGGTCGCGGAACCTGCGGTACTCGTAGCCCTCGCGGGCGAACGCCACGATCACCCGCAGCATCGACAATGCCTCGTGGATGATCGACATCGTCTCGCCTTCCAGGGCCTTGACGTGCAGGAGCCGGGGCTGGATGTGCTTGATATAGTAGCCGACGGACAGGTAGAGCAGCGGGACGACCGTCATCGACAGCAGGGCCAGTCGCGCGTCGATGAGCAGCGTGATCCAGAACATACCGACCAGCGTCAGCAGGCTCTGCGCCAGCGGCGGCACGGCCATGATCAGCCCCGAGGCCGCGCCGCACTGGTAATTGATCAAGTAGGTCAGCATGCCGGACCGGCTCCGGTCATGGTAGGACATCGAGAGCCGCTGGGCATGCTGGAACAGGTCGCCGCGGAAATCGAGGCCCATGCTCAGATTGAGCTTTGTATTCACATAGTTCTCGAGCACATCCAGGAGATTGACCATGAGGGTCGCGAACAGGCCGCCGGCGATGACGAGGACCAGCAGGACCGTGCGGTCGCCCCCGCCGGCGCGTGCGAGGATCGGGGGGACCGGCTGGCTGCCCAGCACGTTGTCAACCAGGATCTTGAGGGGCCAGGGGATGAGCAGGCCGGCCGCGACGCTGGCGATGGTGATGATCACCGAGCCGACGGCCAGCTTCCAGTACGGTCTCAGGTAGCGGAGGACTCTCCAGAAGTAGGTCATGTTTCCTCGCGGCAAGCTGCCGGGCTCGTTCGTCGCGGAGTCGGGATCATCGTGCGGGCCCGTCGCGGGCCTCGTTCATCGCGGGACGCCCCTCCGCAGGCGATCGCGCGGCGATTGGACCCGGGTGGGTTGCTCGCGAGTGACCTTGACCGTCGCCAGCCGCGTCGCGTGATCACTC
This sequence comes from uncultured Planctomycetota bacterium, assembly GCA_963771445.1. Taxonomy (GTDB): domain Bacteria; phylum Planctomycetota; class Planctomycetia; order Isosphaerales; family Isosphaeraceae; genus JAKAUH01. Next base: position 562,990 of record CAVYTQ010000015.1, read on the forward strand.
CCGGCATAGAGCCTGAACTCGTACTCGTCCTTGCCGTTGATGGTGGCCTCCTGGTGGGAGGGGTTGGACGAGAAGAGCTTTTCCGGCCCGCCTCCGATCGAGACGTAGACCTGTCCGGGCGCCCCGTCTCCGGTGTGCCAGTTCACGATCGTCTTGCCGGGCCCCCGTCCCGGGGGGACCGGATTCGGCGTGGCGATCAACCAGGCCTCGGTAGGCCCCTCGTCGGGGACGTAATCGGCCGGGGTCGGCGACTTCCACGAGCAGCCGGCGACGGCCGAGAAGCCCGCCAGTAGGAGGTATCGGCGGGTCCTGTGGACGACAGGCTTGTTCATGAGCTTCAAGGGCATGATCCGACCCTCTGGCCGACGCGGGGGCGGTTCGTCATAGGGCATCGGCGGAGACGACCTCGCCCCCCGCCTTCGTCCCGAGCGACCACCACACCATCCGATCGATCCCGTCTTTGACGAAGCGCACGCTCCCGTCGGCAAACAGCACATTGACGCCGCCCGGGTGATTGCTCGAGGCTGCGTAGACGAAGCCGTTATCCATGTTCCAGTCGGGCATGCCGTTGAACCGGCAGCCGCCGAACGCATACTGCTGATCGTTGGGCGTCTGGATGGTGTTGAACATCGAGAAGCCGGTCACGCCCAGGCCCCACCGCCAGCCGCGCTGGTCGGCGATGTAATTGGTCGTCCGGAACGCGGTTGCGCACGCATCGAGGCCCGCCAGCACGTCGGCCTTGTCCAGGAACGCGTCGAACGTCCGGCATCCCGCAGGTGCGCTCACGGCCGCGGACATGAAGACGTTGCCCCGATAGCGGCTGGGATCCGTGATATTGTGGGCGATCCGCCCGTAGCCCATGCCGTCGCCGACGAGCGCCTCGGCGAACGCCACCGTGCCGGACGTGCCGTCCCGGCAGCTCGAAATCCCGTAGGACTGCTGGACGGTGAACAGGCCGGTGCAGCCGCCCGTCTGGGGATAGTTGTCGTTGGTGGTCGTCCCGTACGAACCGTGATAGCTGCACGTGTTCTGCTGGCCCGCCCTCGCGTCGGACGGGCAGAGGAACACGGCGATGACCGAGAGATTCACGGTCGCGTTCATCGGGTGGGACACGCCGTCGGTGGTCTCGGGGGCGAAGTCGAAGTTGATCGCGTTGAACATCGGCGCCTGTTCCAGCCCCGGCAGGAGCGCCGCGTGGGTGCTCCAGACAGACCATTGATCGTAGCTGTCCCCGTCCAACTTCCGATTGTTCTTCGAGCCTCCCATCGGGAAGGAGCCGAAGCCCTGGTGATAGTTATGCAGTGCCAGCCCGATCTGCTTCAGGTTATTGGCACATTGCATCCGACGGGCGGAATCGCGCGCCGCTTGCACCGCGGGCAGCAGGAGCGCGACCAGGACCCCGATGATCGCCAGGACCGCCAGCAGCTCGATCAGGCTGAAGCCGCCGCGATCCCGCGTAGGTACCCTCTGTCTTCTCGGAAGAATATAATGATTCATGGCTCGTTAATGCTCCCCGAGGTCGTCCAGGAGTCGGGAGAGGACGATGTCCGAGTCGAAATATTCGCGAGCGAGCTCGGTCGCCGCGTGGCTGTGGGTCGCGTAGTCTGCGTTGATCGCCTCGATGGCCTCGACGGCGTCCTCGATGGCCGAGAATGCGAACAGCCCTGTACCCGTGGGAAGGAGGTCGCCGAAGCCCGTATCCTGGGTGACCACCGGTCGGCCGGCCGCCAGGTAGGTCGCGCTGCGATCACTGAACCAGCCGCTGCGGAGTCGTACGTTCTGGTCCTTGGCGACCGTGAACTCGCCTCGGGACGAGGCGATGTAGCTACGATAATCGTCGAGATCGGTGGAAAAGTCCAGCGCGTGCCGCACGTTCCAACCCTTGCTCAGGAGCAGCTCGCGATCCGACTCATCGTACTTGCTGAGGGCCAGTTCGAAGCCCTGGTCGACGCGGGAGGGAAGATCGAGAAACTTGAGGAACTCCTGATGCTTGCTCCAGGAGTAACGCTCGCCCTCGAAGACCAGCTCTCGTTGCCGTTGCCGCCAGTTGCCGATGGTCGTGAACATGGGACCCGGAGGCGTGTCCATTTCGCTCCACAAGTCGAGGACCACGGGCTGTCGGGTCGGCCGGAAGTCGTAGCGATCCGAAACCGGCAGGAGGCACCTGCTCCTGCCGTAGTTCTCCCCGAATGTGAAGAAGGCGCAATGCAAGTCCAGGAACTCAATCGTCTGGCGGATTGTCCTCCGACAGCTCGATCTGGACCTGGACGGGGTCCGTCTCGAGGAAGACCAGCCGGTTGGTCGCGCAATGCTCGGGCAGAGGCAGCGTCCCGCCATGGAGGTTGATGATCCACCGGCTCGAGTCGTAGAGGCGTGAGAGCTGCGCATCGCTCAGGCCGTAGCTCCGGCCACCGGCATGCAACGCCTGGAACGCCCAGCGGTCGCCGAGGTCGAATCGTCGTAACACGCCCTCGAGGAAGGCCGCGACCTTGTCCGAGCCGTCGTGGTCGGAGGCGTCCAGGAACATCGTGGGTGTGGTCGCGTGCGCCTCGACGTAGTAGACCTCGTAACCGAGCCGCTGGAAGCCGAGCAGGTAATGCACCGTCTGCCAGATGACGCCGGCGACCGGCATCCTGGCCATCATGCCGAGCAGGACAATCTTCTTTCGCGGGAGGATGGTCAAGCAAATTGCTCCGTGTTCTCCGACGGCGACGGGCCCTCGAGTTCCACCAACGACCGGAAGGAAGGACCGAGCGCACCCCGGGCCTCGGCGCCCTCGGGATTCGGAGCGGCCTGGGAGCGGTCGCCTCGTTCGGACTCGCCGGAGGAGACTGCGGACTCTGGCCGAAGTTGCGTCTCCTCCGGGCATTCGATCAAGTGCATCCGGTGCGCCTGATCGCGGAACACTGCGATCACGCGGGCCCCCGCCGCCAATCCACGCACCCAGGCCCGGATTCCGAGGCCGATCGCCAGGACCGCGGCGCCCGCAGCCGCCCGAGGGTAGGGCAAGGCGACGACCGCGAGGGCTACGAGGCTGACCGCGGCGATGACCCCGAGCCGGGCTGTCAGGCCTAGTTGATAGCGTATCCGGATCAGCCGCTTGCCTTGGCCATGCTCCTCCTGGACGGTCACGACTCTCAAGAGGAGCCCCGAGTCGCAGTACACGGCCATGTCCCACTCGAACCAGCCGGTGTCGAGTACCTTGCCCCAACGACGCTCGTCCAGGAACGCCGCGGCCCGCCTCAGGATCTCCGTACGATCGGTCCCCGCCTCGGACCAGTAGGCCACCGACCGATGGCCGGTCAATGACAACCGCTGCCGAGGGAACTCCGATGGGGACGGACCGGGCCCGGGTGTACGTAGCGATGACAGCCGGGTCCGATAACGCGTCCAGGACCGGACGAGCGGCTGGGCATAGCAGAGCGCGGCGATGAGCAGCCGGGCACGCCAGCGACGGTGGGTGGGCACGTGGCGGGCCTGCGCCGCCTGCAAGGCGGCGACCAGCAGCGACAGGCTTAGCATGCCCGCACCGAGGATCCACCCCCAGGGCAGGACAAGCGTCCCCGCCAGTCCGAACAGCAGGGCGGCCACCTGCCATTCGAGGGTGCTGGGCAACATCGCCCAATGGGCGGCGCCCGGCTGATAGAGGCACTGGAACATCCCGGTCCCGAACGTGCCGCGATAGATGATCGGCACGGCGACCTGGAGGCCCTGCGGCGAACCGCCGTACATCACCCCTCCCCACTTCCCGTCGCCCCGGCCATTGAAGCTGTCGGGGTGTTTGAAGTGGAGCAGCGCCTCGGCCTCTCCATAGCCGGCCTGTTGGCGGAGGTACGAACGTGGGCTCTGCCTGCGGTGGTGCCACACGAACGCCCCCGGCGCGAAGACGATCGAGAGCCCCTCGTGCTGGAGCCTCCAGCAGACATCCACGTCGTCGCCGGCCTTGCGAAACTGGGGATCGAACCCGTTGATCACCTCGAGGGCCTCGCGACGGAAGGCCATGTTGCAGCCGGGGATGTGCTCCGCGACCTGGTCGCTCATCAGGACGTGCGTCGGCTGCCCAGGCGCGGCGGCGACGCAGGCTGCCAGCCAGCCATCCTCGGGCGTCAGGTTCGGTCCCCCCACCGCCGCCGCCCCGCTGCGGGTGAGTTGATGGATCAAGTGGATCAGCCAGTTCGGGTCCGCCACGCAGTCGGAATCCGTGTAGGCGATCACGGAACCCGTGGCGCACCGGAGCCCGGCGTTTCGCGCGACGCTCAGGCCGAGATGGGGCTGATGGATGCCGAGCACCCCGGGATATCGCGCCACGATCTCCCGGATATCGTCGGTCGAGCCATCATCCACGACGATGACCTCGTAGTCCGGATAATCGAGGGCCACCAGCGAGCGGAGGCACTCATCGAGGGTCGCCCCTCCATTGTGCGAGCACACGACCACCGATACCCGCGGCGTCTCCGCCAGGAGGTCCGCCAGGGGCGCCGTGAAGACCTGCTGCACGGCGTGATAGGAGACCTTGGGGGTCCGATCGGCGCGGGTGAGGCCGAAGGCCCAATCCTCGACCGGGAATCCGCCGGTGTGCCAGTCGTCGGTCCAGGAGAAGACGTAAGCCCCGGCCAGGCCCATCAGCTCGGCCTCGCGGAGGTGGCCCGCGAGCAATCGGGCTTGCTCCGCCTCGCCATGACGGAGCGTGTCCAGGCCGAGCTCGCCCAGGACCAAAGGGCGGTCGCCGACCAGGTTCTGCAGGCGGAAGAGATAGTTGCGGAATGCCGCATGGTCGTGCAGATAGACGTTGAACGTCACGAAATCGAGGAACGCGAGATCGAGATACTCCGTGGGGGGATAGCTGGCGTAGGTGACCAGACCGTCCGGAGCGGCCTGCTTGACCACATCACCCAGCTCCTCGAGAAATCGGGCGACGCGGCGCGTGCCGTGCCAGCGGACGACATCGGTCGGGATCTCGTTGCCGATGCTATAGGCCAGGACGCTGGGGCGCTCTCGACCGGCTTCGGCCGCGAGGCGTACGCCCCGGCGAGCATCCGCCTGGGCGCGGCGACTCTGGAGGAAGCAGAGGTGACTCGGCCACGGGATGTCCATGAAGATGGTGATCCCGCTCTCATCTGCCAGGTCGAGCAACCATCCCGGCGGTACATGGTATAAACGGATCGAATTGGCACCGAGCGCGTGCAGCATCGCCACGTCCTCGCGGAAGCGCTCACGCGTCGGGAACGGCCGGCCTTCCCGGTCGGGGCCGAAAGGACCATAGGTCACACCGCGGAGACTCAGCCGCTCCCCGCCGCGGGTGAACGCCTTCCCGTGGACGCGGACACGATCATCGATGAAGTAGGATGCCACCCCATCCGACGATCTGGCGATGACGTCCGCGTCCTCCCCGCTTCGGATGGCCATGCGTTGGACCCGTCTCTCAAAGGAGGACCAATCAGCCACCAGCACCCCGGCATGGGGAAAAATCCACGTCGGTCGGGCTGTCCGGCCAGGCTGAACAGCCCGACCAACCACCTCGACGGAGTGATCCGCCGAGGAGCCCCGACGGCGTACCCATGCATTCAGATTGCAACGACTATATCAGCATGATGTCGTCGAAGGCGACACACCTCCGATCTGGCGGGTCGTGGTTGGTCATCTTGAGGTCTTCTCGATCAGCCGCTGGCCATGTGCCGGGCCGTCCCGGCGGCGGCGAAGGTCGGAAGCTTGCGTACGACGCCGGGAGACGGGCATCGTGACGACGCGCGTTCGCTCGCAGGCCTCGCGACCCCGGGCTCGGTCCTGCGCACCCACCGAGCGCGGGTGCCCACGGGAGGCCTAGCCAGAGGGCTCCGACTGCTGGGCCGCGCCGGGCCCATGCCAATGCGCATGGACCGTCGTGCGCCACGTCCTCGGGATCAGACGTAGGGCAGGCTCGCCTCATGGGCGGACCCTCTGGCGGGGCAGGCCGGCTCGGCCGCGAGCTTTCTCATGGCCGAGCCGGGGCTCCTTCATGCCGGAGATCACACCGTCTCCGAGATGATGCCCGCCCTGTTGAAGGTCAAGGTCACGGCACCGGTCGACTGCCCGCGGATGATCAGTTGGTAGGTCTGCCTCGCGTTGAGCCGCGCCGCGGGGAAGATGCGAATGACGTCTGTGGCGGCGTCGAAAGCGATCCGGCGTACCGTGAGTCTCTTGAACCGACCCGCCGCATTGGGCGCCGTCTCCAGGGTGTAGTTGGACCGGAGCGAGGCCGCCGACGCGTTGGTGAAGGTGGGGAGTGTCAGGACGATGCCCTGGTTTGTCCTGTTCCCGACCCCGGTCGGCACGCCCATCGAGAACACGGTCGTGCGGCCCGCCGGGATGGCGGCGAAGGGTGTGACCGTCACCTTCGTCGTACTCGTGCCGCCGGCCACCATGCTGATCTGGTTGCCCAGCGTGTTGGCGATGTACAGGTTCCCGTTGGCGTCCACGGCCACGGACCGCGGGCTGCCCAGCTCGGCGGACGTGGCCGGGCCGTTGGCTCCGGACGTCCCGAAGGTGCCCGTGCCGGCGACCGTGGTGATGACGCCCGTTGACAGGTTGACCATACGGATCGCGTTGTTGTCGCGATCGGCGATGTACAAGGCCGTGCCGGCGCTGTTCAGCGCGAGACCGTACGGCGTGGCCAGCTCCGCGGACGTCGCCGCTCCGTTGTCGCCGGTGTAACCGAAGGTGCCGGTGCCGGCGATCGTGGTGATGACTTGCGTGCCGGCGTTCACCTGGCGAACGACCTCGTTGTCACTGTCGGAGATGTACACATTTCCCGCGGCGGAGACGGCCAGGCCGGAGGGATCGTACAGCTCGGCGGACGTGGCCAGGCCGTTGTTGCCGGTGTAGCCGGCCGTACCGGTGCCGGCGATCGTGGTGATGATGCCGGTCGTCAGATTGACCTGGCGGACCTCGTTGTTGAACGTGTCGGCGATGTAGAGGTTGAGACCCGTAGGACCGACGGCCACGGCCGTGGGGGATGCGAGATCGGCGGACGTGGCGGCGATATTGGTCCCGCCGTTGCCATAGGTGCCGGTACCCGCGACCGTGCTGACCATGCCCGTGGCCAGGTTCAGCTCGCGGATGACGTTGTTGTCGCGATCGGCGATGAACAACAGGTTCAAGGGGGCATCCAGCGCGATTCCGCGTGGGTCCGCGAACTCGGCGCTCAAGGCCGAACCATCCACGTCGCCGTAGGTCCCGGTGCCCGCGAGGACCTTGACGACACCGGTATTGGGGCTGACGTAGTCAATCTGGTTGTTGAAGGTATCGGCGATGTAAATCGTGCCGGCGGGGCCAACGGCCACACCGAAAGGGTTGGCGAACTCGGCGGTCGTTGCCGGCAGCCCGGCGATGGTGACGGTGTTCCCGTAGGTGCCGGTGCCGGCCACGGTGAAGATGTAGCCGGAGGATGTCGTACTCGAGCTGCTGCCGTAGGTAGAAGTGCCGCCATAGGAGGCCGACACCGTATACGTCCCGGCCGCCATCGCCATCGAGAGGGTCGCCGAGCCATTGACCAGCGGCGCCGTCCCGAGCACCATGGCCCCGTTGTCGAACGTCACCGTGCCACCGGTCGGGATGTTCGTGCCTGGTGGATTGGAGACCACCGTGGCCTTGAGGACCTCCGCCTGGCCGTAGACCACGCTGCCTGAGGAGGCGGAGACCGAGATCAGGGTCGGGGTCGTCAACAACTGCCGCGACTCCAGCGGCGTGACGAGCAAGGCCGGGCGATTCCGACGTCGATTCTTCACGCCCGGGCGCCCCCGAGGGCGTCGCGAGTCCGAGTCAAGCCACATCGGCGAGAGCATGAACGACATGTTCCGCATTCTCCTTTGACGAGGATCTGCAGGTGAAACTCATGAGAGAAGGATCCAATCCGCGCCGAACTCTCGCGGCCGGCCCACGGCAGATCGACGCACAGCGACCCCGGCGAACGGGCGCCGCTCGCATCGTGCGTAGTTGAGGAGCATCGGCGTTGACCGGGAAGCGGGTCATTTCATCGGCCGCGACCGTTGTGAAAGCATTCCTCCGGAAATCTGGACAGAATGTCAGGAGTTGTCGGCTCTAGATCACACTTCTAAGGCCGTCTCGCTGAGGCCTCGCGTCCCCGGCCCGCTTAGACAAGCCCCAGCCGAGCCACCTCCAGGGGTTCGATTCACCCCGGTGGTCCTGTTCTCTTCCCGGTCTATGTGACATTCGACGCTTATTTCTTCATACCTCTACCTTGAAACAGTTCCATGGTCAAGTGGGTAATTCGGCGGAATTGGCTGCTTTTCACAGAATAATCGCTCTGGAAAAAGTCTGATCCTTGTCAGCAATTATCACGCCAATCGGCTGAAAGGCGACCAGGCGGCTGCAACAAACAAACTTGTTGGAGTTCGCATGTTTTCATGTGACCTTCCGGAGAACCAAGGCCTCTGCCTCGGTCGGAGTCGCCATCGACGCGATGAGGAACGCGCACGCCGATTGGCCTTTCGATGCCCTGGCCACCATCCGAGGCGGCGGTTCGGTGACCGACCTCGCCTGGCTCAACGACCTGGAGATTCCTCGACGGCTGTACCCTCCCCCCCTCCCCATTCTCACGGGAGTCGGCTATCAGCGCAACGGCACGATCCTGTACGCGGTCGCCCATCGCCGGTTCGACACTCGGTCCGAGGTGGCCCTGCACATCTCGCAGACCATCCGAGACAACGCCGGCCGGGCATTCGCCGCTCTCGAACGGATCCGGCTCTCTGTAGGTCGAGTCCTTCCACGGGAGCGGATGATCCTGTCGGCACAGGCCGATCGGGTAATAAGCCTTGGCTCGGTTGTCGAACCCTCGAGCATCTCATTAATCGTGACGTCGGAAGCGAGCCCCAGGGCAAACGTATGCTTTTGTGACGATTGGACGGATTCTGCGGCCTTGCGCCCGGCCTGTTGACCTGGTATACCGTCCACCGTGTCGGCAACCGCACGCGGTGGCCGGAGGTCGGCGACGGCGAGCAACCGCGCCAAGTTGGACGAGATCGCGGATTCCTGCTCCATCCTCGAGGACCCCCGCTCCCACATCAATCGCAGGCATCCCCTGCCCAGCATCCTGGTCATCGCCGTCCTGGCCGTCCTGGCCGGCGCCGCCCGGCCGACCGCCATCGCCCGCTGGGCCGAGTTCGAGGAGGACCTCCTCACCGGCATTCTCGAGCTGCCCAACGGCATCCCCGGCAAGGACGTTTTCCGCCGCGTCCTGATGGCGCTGTGGCCCGCCGCCTTCGAGGCCGGCTCCTACGCCTGGATCGACCGCCCCCGCAACGACACCTCAGCCGAGACCGGCGTCGACCGGCCGATTATCTCCCTCGGCGGCGAGGCGGCCCGCCGCAGCCACGACGCCAAGAACGGGCTCGGCGCCCTGCACGTCGTTACCGCCTGGGCCGGCGAGTATCGCCTGACGCCGGGCCAGCAGGTCTGCGAGGAGAAGTCCAATGAGATCGCGGCGATCCCGGAATTGCTGCGGAGGATCGACGTCCGCGGAGGCGTCGTGACGATCGACGCGATGGGGCGCGGAAGGCAGTCGCCGAGGAGATCATCCGCGGCGAGGCCGCCTGCTGAGCGTTGCAGATTAACTCAAGTTTCCGACGGCCAACTCGGCCCCCCAAAGAAGAACTTCATGAGCCGCGGCTTCTGGCGAACGCGGCCCAACCCCAGGTGGAACTCCAGGTGCAACTGCTCCAAATCCAGGCACGACAGGTTTCGCAGTTCGGCATTGTCTCAAATCGGCGGAGATCGCCGGCGAGCGAGTTGACAGATCGGTGGAAGGCGGGGTCCCTCCGTCTTGGAATGACAGTCGGCCAGGACCTGCCACCACACGGAGCGCATGGACTCACCGGTTCTGCTACCGAGGAATCGCTGTCGCCTCACCGAGATGTGACCGGCCTCCGCGGGGACAGCCTGCACGCCGAGATCAGCGAGCAGACTCAGCACGAACTCATCGAGACGCTCGGTAAGCGTCGTGCACATCCATCGGCTCAGGACGATCTCGCGAGGTCCAGGAGGGGATTGTGTGCATGCATTGGATGTTCCAGGGCCCCCAAAACCCCCTGTACCCCCTCCGCTCTCTTCTCTCCCCCTACTATCAGGATGTATCAGGTTTGCAGAAACTGAAATGCACCTATCGGCGAACAGGGGCATTTTCTCGACGCAAGCCCTTTGGCCAGTACCAGAAAAAATATCTGGAACTTTCTTGAGATTTTCCGTCGCGGAGGTGGTTTCCGTGGCTCGGTTCATATTTGGCCGGTTGTTTTGCGGTTTGGCGTGAGTCTCGGAAGCCGCTATGAACGAGGCTGAAAGCCTCGAGACGGCCCCTTTGGCCCGCTCGGGAGAGCTGTCGGCCCGGGCCGATGTCGGTCACGCTCCAGCCTGCACTGCACGGTCCGGCCCGCCCGACCGGATCGGAGCGGCATCAGGCGGAAGCATGACCGACGTGGGAGTCGGTCCGGGCCGGCGGCGGCGTGGGGAGACCCGCGCCGAACCCGACCGCACCGACCGTCGCGCCGGCCGGGTGGGAGACCCGCGCCAACCGCGAACCGCCGGTCAGGCCGGAGTTGCTCCACGCCGACCCGGCCCGGTGGGCGCAACATCTGTCAGCTCCACGAAATGCCGGGTGAGACAATCCCGCAGTTGGGACTGTCTCGGGTTCAGGTTAGGACCTGGAGCATTGCGAGGTCATAAACGAGCGTAACTTGCATTGTCTAAAGCCTTTATGACGCCTGATCCATGGGTGCTGCGCATGGGGTATCGGAGTTGATAGTTTCTGCGGCGACCCTGTTGACGCAACTGAAGGAAGAGTACTAAGTTGCGCAGCAACTGTGTCCTTTTGTCCACACGCGAACTGTCAACTTGATGCGATGGCCAAGGAGACAGTCCCATGGGCGCTACAAATCGCGTAGCATAGCTACTAATTGCGAAATTCCGCGGTGAGCCCACCTCCGGGCAGGTCACTCTGATGCAGATCCGGTGGAACGGAATGGCTCAGTTCATCTCGGCCATGACGTTATGCGCCCTGACCAGGTCCCTCTCGGCGTTCCGCTGCGTCACGTCGGCCCTGGCATGGCCCAGGACCACCTGGGACGCCTCCAGGCCGAACCGGGAGCGGATCGTCGTCGCGGCCGTGTGCCGGAGTTGCAGGGGCGACCACCGCTGCTTCTTCCTCCATTCCTCGAGCTCCCGCCGCTGATCGTCCGTCAGCTTCTTCGGCGCGCTCGCCGACAGGTGGGGATGGGGGAAGGCCCGATTGCAGGCCCAGACAATGGCCTGGCGGTAGGTTCTGCGGTCATAATAGTCGGCGTGATCCTGCCCGGGCGTCCCATTGGTGCGCCGGGCGACCTCCGAGGGCGTGGGCCGTGACCTCCGCTTCCGGGCCCGTTCCGCGTGGTAGGCCTCGACCACGTCCCGCGGATCGAAGAGATATGCCTGCGGATCGGCCTTGGGGAATCCCCGGAGGATCTCCTGGGCCCTGCGCCCCACGATGATGACGCGGTCCTTATCCCGCCAGGCAGTCTTGTGCCAGGCTGGTCGGTATTCCGAGTTGGGCTCGCCACGGGTCAGGTCGCAGCCTCGCATGGTCATCAGCTCTTTCGCGCGGCAGCCGGTGAGGAGCTGAACGCGCACCATGGCGGCGACCCCGCGATTCAGGTGAGGCAGAGTCGCCTCGACGCGTTCGATCGGGACGGGCTTGACGCCTGCCGGTTCCCTCGCGACCGACCGCGCTGGAGTCCGAGGACCGTCTCCAGGGCCTGGAGGCCCGGAGCGGGGATCAGCTCGACCGAGACTCCCCATGGAAGACCCGGCGGATGCGGTTGATGCGGGCGTTGATGGTCGTCCGGCACAGGCCGGCCTTGATCCTCTCCTCCCGGATGGTCCGAAGGGCTGCCGGGGACCGAACTTGCTGGCCCCGGGCTGCGACCATAGAGTGCCCTCAGTGGGTGGAGGGCGTCCTACAGGTTGAGCAGTTCGGTCGTCGCCTTCCTCGTCCTGGCCGGGCCGTAACGCCGTCTCGGCGTGCTTCCAGAAGAGGCCAGGATCAGTGTGTTGACTGTGGGATCGCGGGAGGTGGCCATGTCCTTCTCGCTGCTCGATGTGACGGCCCTGGTGGGCAGTTAACTCGCCGATAATACGCGGCGTACTCGGCGTTGGATTCGGCGAATCTCACTTGCCAAGGAGTATCTCGCCGCGGCGCCCGGTCGCGTCACGCACGGTGACGCAGGCCTGGCCGGACGAGTGATGGCGGTAGGACGGGGGAGTGCCCCGACGGGTGCGTGCCACGCCGTGTCGCTGGGGAATGCAGAACTATTCTGCATTCCGGCGGGTCTCGCAGGCCGCACTATCCGACCGGGATAGGTATCCTCAAGTAGAGGATTCGGCAGGGTTTAGGTCGAGAGCGGGCGAGGGGATTCGAACCCCTGACGTCCAGCTTGGGAAGCTGGCATTCTACCACTGAATTACGCCCGCATTTCCCGCGACGGAGAGGAGGATGGCTCGAGGACGATCGGACCACGCGTTCGTCAGCACCTCCTCCAAAGCTTAGCAAGTGACGACCGACTGGGCAACATGCCACTGTTCGGGGTCCGACTAGTCTGGAAGCAATGTTGATTCATACAGGACCTCGCGATCGGATAGTCAACGGCCGTCGGGTCCGAATGATTGTGGCTCGCTATCCGTCAACGACTGGGCCGCAAGATATGAGGGCCAGGCTCGCCGCGCGTGCGTACCGGCTGCCAAGACCCTTGCGGTGACGGGTGACCATACGGTCAGATGGAAAGAGGTCAGAAACACCCGATACTCGAGGTCGTCCCGACGGGGCCGTCATTCCCGGTGCGCTGGTCCATCCGCAACCAGATACTCGTCCCCTTGATCGCTATCCAAGTCATCGCGGTGGCTGCGATCGCGATCGCCACGGCAAGTTCGGCCGCCAGACGAAGCGAGCGACAAATCGTCGACCGGCTCAACGGAGTTATCGCCGCGCTCGGGGACGCTCGCTTCCCCTACACGGCCAATGTGCTCGCTCGGATGCGGGGGCTGTCCGGGGCCCAGTTCGCCGCTTATCAATCGGATGGACACGTGATTGCAACCAGTTTGCCGGACCTCGTCGGCCTTCCGGAGGGCATCCGGTCGCTGCCGCTCACCGCCCACGTCGACTCGCTCGCTCGGAACCCGGCCGCCACCTTCCACGGCACGCGCTACCTTGCCGCGTCCCTGCAGACCTCGGGCGCTGCACGCGGGCCGTCGCTACTGGTCCTGTACCCCGAGACAAGCTGGCGACAGGCGCAATGGGAAGCGGCTCTGCCTCCCCTGCTGCTCGGCGCCGGGCGCTCGGGGCGATGATCGTAACCACCGGATGGATCGCCCATCGGATCGCCGCGCGGATTCGACTCGTTCAGGGCCAGGTTGCCCGGATCGTTGACGGTGACTTCCGCGAACTCGAGCCGGGCGGTCGGCGCGACGAGGTCGCCGAGCTCTCGGTCTCGATCAACCGGATGTGCGTCCAGCTCCGCGAGATGCAGCGGACGATCCGCGAAACCGAGCGGTCGCACCTGTTGGCGCAGCTGGCGGCGGGGCTCGCCCACCAGTTGCGGAACGCTCTGACCGGAGGCGCGGATGAGCGTCCAACTCCACGCCAGGCGGCATCCCGTACCGGACGGCGACCAGAGCCTGAGCGTCGCTTTGCGACAGCTCGCCATGACCGAGGAACAAGTGAAGGGCCTGCTCTCGCTCGGGCGAGTCGAACGGCGAGGGACGGAGCCCTGCGACCTCGGCCGACTGCTGGCGGAGGTCGCTGGCCTCGGTCGACCCGGCCTGTCAGCACGCGCGGGTCGCGTTGACACAGCGTGGCGAGGTCGAGGGGATCGAGTCGTCGGTCGATGCGTCGGGCCTACGCGCCGCTCTGTTGAACCTGGCACTCAACGCCATCGAGGCAGCGGGGCCGGGCGGCGCCGTGCGGCTGGAGGCCATTGCGGTCGGAGAGGAGATCGTCGCTCGAGGTAACCGACACGGGCCCGGGACCACCGCACGAGCTAGGTGATTCGCTCTACGAGGCGTTCGTCACGAGCAAGCCCGAGGGCGTCGGCCTGGGGCTGGCACTGGCGCATCGCGTCGCGGCCGACCACGGCGGACGGCTCACCTGGCGCCGGGAGGGCGGGGAGACGCAATTCCGGCTGACCCTGCCGCGTCGAGCCGGATCTTCCCGAGGGGACGCATAACATGAGCCGCATCCTGGTCGTCGACGACGAGGCGAGCATCTGCTGGGCGTTCCGGGAATCGCTGAGTGACGAGGGGCACCAGGTCGAGGTCGCCGCCTCGGTCGAGGAGGGACTGCGGATCGCCGCGAGCGGCCCGCTCGACGCGGTCGTGCTGGACGTCCGGCTCCCGGGGATCGACGGCCTGACGGCAATGGGGGCGTTCCGCGAGCAGATCGGAGAGGCGCCAATCGTGGTGATCACGGCGTTCGGGAACCTCGAGACAGCCGTCCGCGCGATGGAGGGCGGGGCGTTCGACTACCTGGTCAAGCCGTTCGACCTCGACCGAGCGACGGGGGTGGTGACGCGGGCGCTTCGGGCATGGGATGGTCGCGAGGAGGGACCAGACGTCGCAGCAACCGCGTTCGAGCCCGACGCGTTGGTCGGCCGGTCGCCGGCCATGCAGGAGCTCTTCAAGCGGATCGCTCTGGTGGCCGCGGCGGACGTCCCCGTCCTGATCACGGGCGAGAGCGGTACCGGAAAGGAGCTGGTCGCTCGCGCCATCCATCGTCATAGCCCGAGGCGCGGCGGCCCATTCTTGCCGGTCAACCTGGCCGCGCTCAACCCAAGCCTGGTCGAGCGCGAGTTGTTCGGCCACCTTAAAGGAGCATTCACCGGGGCCCACCAGGATCGACCGGGGCTGATCGAACTGGCGACGGGCGGGACGCTGCTCCTGGACGAGCTCGGTGACATCCCGCCCGATGTGCAGGTGAAGCTGCTGCGTGTGATCGAGCACCGCGAGTTCGCGCCGGTCGGTGACGCGAGACCGAGGCCAGCGGACATCCGGGTCGTCGCCGCGACGAACCGGCCTCTGGGCGAGCTCATGGCGGCCGGCCGGTTCCGCGAGGACCTGTTCTTCCGCCTGAGTGTCTTCCCGATCCACCTGCCGCCCCTCGCGACCGTCTCGAGGACATACCGGCCCTGGCCGAACATTTCCTCCGGCAGTACGGGTTGCCGGACTCGGCGGATACGCGGCTCGTGCCCGCGATGGTCGAAGCCCTTCGCGCCCGAACCTGGGCTGGCAACATTCGCGAGCTGCGCAACGCGATCGAGTACGCGGCCATCGTGGCCCGCGGCCGGACACTTGGACCCGAGCACTTGCCGCCATCCCACTCGCCACGGGTGGTGTCTGTGCAGTCGCCGGGCGACGACCTCCGCGGCTGGATCGGCGACTGGGCTCGCCGGCAACTCGACCGGCCACCGGACGTCGGAGATGCTCCGACGCTCCACGAGCGACTCCTGGATCTCGTCGAGCCACCCCTCATCGAGGCCGTGCTCGAGCGGTGCCGCGACAATCGCGCGGCCGCCTCACAGGCGCTAGGAATCCATCGCGCCACGCTCCGCCAAAAGCTGCGAAAGTATGGCATCGATTGAAAGCTCCCCCTCACGCTCTGCATGCATGGATCGCGTTAAGTATTGTTAAAAGCGCACGGCGCCGTGACGACTGCGAACTGCGAATTTCGTTTCCCAAGTTGTAGGGGGCGGTGACCACCTGGACCGCCAATGCAACGGGGCCAACTTCGGGATGATCCGCGTTTGCCACGGAGCCTGATCAGCCGGCTGTATCCGGGTTGGATCCGGTTGACGCTGATACACAATAATGTCAAGGAGGATGACCTGTGCCTGATGCCATGGAAAGAACGGCGGTCGAGGGGCGACATGGGCGACGCCTGCGCTCGTCGCGGGAGATGATTTGGTGCGAGGCCCTTGAGGGCAGGACGCTGCTCTCACGAGGCGGATTTCTGGGTGACCTCGGCGGGATGGGATTCGGCCGTCATGGCCGTTCGCCCGGCGCCGAGATCGGCAGCTTCGGGGGCGGCGGGTCGGGCGCGATGTTCGGGTCGGGCGCGATGGGGCTTGGCGGGGGGATGAAGAACCCGATCTTTCTGCTCACCGCCTCGTTGCTGGATTCCACGAGCGGATCGACGACGCCAGTAAGTCGGTCGGTCCTGTCTTCTGCATCGGTCCAGTCGGCGTACCAGACGCTGCAGGCCGACTTCAACAACGATGTGGCCGTCGGGTCGAAGCCAACTCATGCGACGGTCGGTCAGCTCGAGGACGACCTGACGGCGATTCGCAAAGGGAATCTCAGCGGGACCGCGGCAACGACGGCCATCCAGAATGATGAGGCCGCCGTTCTTACGAGCATGGGCCTGAGCACCTCGCAGGTCGCTCAGATTCAGTCGGACGTCCAGGCCGTCCAGTCCGCGATCCAGTCGGCCTCGAGCACAACGACGACCTCGGGGATTAGCACGACCACGACCGACACCAGTTCGACCACGACGACCGGGAACACAACGACCAGTAGCATGGGCGCGCCGGGAATCTCGACCCCGCCCGGAGACTCGGCCGTCCAGTCGGCCATGCAGACACTCCAGTCGGACCTTCAAGCCGACACGCCGAGCAACGCACAACCGACCTACGCGTCGATCGGCGAGGTCCAGGACGACCTGACGGCCATTGGGAATGGAACCTCGAGCGGCTCGCAGGCCGTGACGACGATTCAGAATGACACGGCGGCGGTCTTCTCGAGCGAAGGAATGACCCAGGCCCAGATCAGCCAGATCCAGTCCGACCAATCGGCGCTGGGCTCGGCAATCCAGGCCGCCAACGGCACAACGTCATCTTCGACGAATTCGAGCGCGTCGCCGACGAGCCTGGCGGCCGTCCAGGCGACAATGCAGTCGGTGCAACCGTATCTTGTAGGAGTTCCCGGGGTCGGCGGCCCGCTGACTTTTGGATTCGGGGGTCGGGGGATGGGCGGTCCAGGGGAGTCGATGCCCCAGGGCTTCGGAGGCGGCATGGGTGGCTCGGGAGGCGCCTTAGGGTGGTGATCTGCCTGTCCCGTCCGATGAGGCCCGGGGCGATCGGCGGAGCCGTTCGGACCCCGGGCCGATTCTCAGATGAGATGGTCAATGGAGCTTCCGGGATTCCTTTTTTGCGAAGAGACGGCTAGCTTGATGAGCACGGAAACCGAAGCGACGCGGGGCGATCCGGATGTCTCGGTCCTATTGATCGACGACGATGTGGAGCTGTGCGAGCTGATGCGCGAGTTCTTCACAGCGCGGGGCATCGCGGTGGAGTCGGCGCACGACGGCCGCCGCGGCCTGACCGCGCGCTCGCCGGCGAGCACGACCTGATCCTGCTGGATGTCATGCTACCAGGCCTGGAGGGCTTCGAGGTCCTGCGCCAGGTTCGCCGCCGCATGCGCGGTGCCCATCATCATGCTCACCGCGCTGACGGCGCGGGGCGACCGGATCGCCGGGCTCGACGCAGGGGCCGACGACTACTTGCCAAAGCCGTTCGAGCCCGACGAGCTCATCGCACGGATTCGCGCCGTCCTGCGTCGGACGGGCCGCACGCCCCAGGTCGGCCCCGAGGCCCTCGAGGTCAACGGCGTGCGGCTCGTGCCGGGCACGCGCGAGGTGTGGTGCAAGGGACAGCCCGCCGACATCACGACAACCGAGTTCGATATCCTGGAGCTGATGATCCGATCGGCCGGCCGGATCATCTCTCGGAACGAGATGGCGGGAGTGATCTACCGGCGCCCGGTCACGGCCAAGGACCGATCGCTCGACGTGCACGTCAGCCATCTCAGGAAGAAACTCGGCCCGATGGGGGGCTTGATTCGGACGATCCGTGGGGTCGGCTACCTGTTCTGCGCCGAGGTCGGCCAGCAGTCCGAGTCGTCCCCATGAGGATCCGGGTCCGATCGATCTTCAGCAAGATCGTCCTGTGGTTCACGGCGACCTTTGTGCTGTCGCTGGTGGGCTACGTCGGCACGTCGATGGTATTGTCGGCCCGGCTATCGGCCCGCGAGCCGCTGATGCCCCGGCTGAACTCCCTGTTTGCCGACGATGCGAGCCACGCTTTCGAGGAAGGTGGCAAGATCGCGCTGGCGGACTACCTGGCGCGGCTGGACTCGTACTCGGAGTCCGAGCACTTCCTGGTGGACATGCGCTGGGCGCGACGTGATCACCGGCGAAGACCGATCGGATCTGGTGGCACGTCGCACCCCTCGATCGCAGGGCCGTTCTCGGGGCTGGCCGATGCTCAGGCGGATGGCGTGGTGGCCCGGCCGGGCGGGTCCAGTGGTCCTGGTCCACACCGCGAGCGGCCGGCAGTTTCGCCTGATCACGGTCCTGCCCAGCCGACCCCATTTCGGGCTGCTCGACTCGCTGGCGTATTTCCTCTGGCTGCCGATCCTGATCGGTGCGCTCTGCTATATGCTGGCGATCCACCTCGCGTCCCCGCTGCGCAAGCTGAGACGGGTACTCGAGCGGTTCGGCCGGGGCGACCTGGGCGTCCGCTATCACCTGGAACGTCGCGACGAGATCGGCGAGCTGGCGCAGACCTTCAACCGCATGGCCGATCAGATCCACACGCTGTTGACGGCCGAGCGCCGGTTGCTCCAGGATGTCTCGCACGAGCTGCGCTCGCCGCTGGCGAGGCTCGGCTTCGCTGTCGAGCTGGCGCGAACGAGCCCCGACCGCGACGCGGCGCTGGGCCGGATCCGCAAGGAGGCCGACCGGCTCAACCACTTGGTCGACGAGCTGCTCCAGCTCACCCGTGCGGAGGGTGATCCCGGGCGCGAAACATCGAGGACATCGACCTCCGAGACCTGCTCCGCGAGCTGGCGGCCGACTGCACCCTGGAGGCCGACGCCCGTCGGTGCGGCCTGAAGGTCCTCGCCGAGCGCTCCATCGTCGTGGAAGGAGACCACGAGCTGCTCCGCCGCGCCATCGAGAATGTCCTGCGCAACGCAATCCGCCATGCGCCGGCCGGCAGCCTGGTGGAGCTCAACCTGACACGTCAGGGCGACCTCGTCGAGATGGCGATCCGCGACCATGGACCGGGCGTGCCGCGAGAGGCCCTCTCGCATATCTTCGAGCCCTTTTACCGCGTCGAGCGAGATCGCGACCGTTCGAGCGGCGGCGTGGGGCTCGGCCTTGCCATCGCGCGTCGCGCCGTCGAGCTGCATAACGGCCGAATCACGGCTTTCAACGCCGATCCCGGGTTGGCGGTCGCGATCGAGCTCCCCTGCCGGAGCGACGCGGTCGCCTCGGACTGATCAACGCCCGTCCCTCCCTCGCCGCCCCGAAAACCCCTCAATTCGGCGAGGGTCCGGACATCCACGCCGCGTCGTCGGCGCGGAATCTGGGTGCCCCACTTGACGTTGTGAGACATTTGTCTTAGGATGAGATTACCGACCATCCCCACCTGTGCGTGATGTGGCTCACAAGAGTCGCCCCCGTCACGCAATCGTGCAAGCGATCCATGATCTTTTGTCGATAATTGATGACGTCAAGGATGGGGAGTCCCCCGAGTCTTTACCCGAGACGACCGACGATGGCCAAACGCCCCCCCACGATACCCGATTCCGAACTGGACGTACTGAAGGTCCTGTGGGACCTCGGCCAGGCGACCGTGCGTGAGGCGCTGGAGACCCTTCGCGCCGCCGGTCGGCAGTGGTCGTATGCAACCGTGGCGACGCTGCTGGATCGGCTCGAGTCGAAGGGGCTGGTGACCAGCGACCGCCGCGAGTTGGCGTTCATCTACAAGCCTGTGATCTCCAACCAAGAGGTCCGGCAGAAGCGGGTCACCAACCTAGTCGACAAGCTCTACCAGGGAGAGCCGGGCCTGCTGGTGCTCCACCTGCTCAAGTCACATCCGCTCGACGCGGACCAGGCCAAGGAGGTCCGTGCAGTGCTGGACCAGATGGCCGCCGAGAAGGTCCGGAAGAAAGACAGATAAGCCCGCGAGGCGAGGCATGTGGGTCGGCGGACGGGATTCGGCCGGCGAGATCGCTCGCGCGGCCGGCTCTCGTGTAGGTCGAACCATCTGGACCGTGTTCGCTGCTGCGCCCCGGTCACGTCGGGCTCAGTGGCGGTCACTACAATCACGTGCCGGCGCGTCCGCAGTCTGGACCGCATCGCGACCTGGTGGGTTTCATCCGCCCGGGCGGGGGATGTATGATGAACATCGGAGAGGGACGGTCTGGCATCGTCCGTGCATGTTGCCGATTGAGTGCCCCTCTTGGCGGGTCCCCTATGATGGATATGTGCGAGCCGGTCGCGTCTGGCCCTGCCGAGCCGGGGTCCAGTCGGATGCGGGTGCGCATGCGACTCCGGAGGGAGGCTCCCGGCTGGCTGCCGGGATGGGACGTCGATGGCGCGATTCAAGCGATGGTATGACCCGGACGCCGCGACGGCCCTTCGCGTGATCCCGAGGGCCGAGCAGGAAGATTCCTGGAGCATCGTCAAGTGGCGGCACCCCCGGGTCTCCCCGGGGCTGGGCGAATGCCTGCTCTACCCGCTGCGCGACGGACCCGGCCTGGGGCTGCTGGTCTTCCTGCCGCCGATCATGTGGGTGCTCTCGCTGCCCGTGTATGACGTAATCTCCTTCCTGTCGCCGAGGACCCGAGGGGATTGGGCACTCGGTCTGCTGATTGTGCCGGTGATGTTGCCGATGCTCTTCAGCTTCGCGATGACTTTTGGCTATGCCCTGCTCTTCCTCGGGCACGTCCTGGTCGCCAGCTCACTCGGGGAGAACGACCACCCCCGCTGGCCCGAGTGGCATCCGAGCGACATCGCCGAGGGTGTTGGCCGATGGTTCTGGGCGGGGCTTTTCGGCCTGGCACTGGGCGGTGGTCCGCTCGCCCTGTACTGGATGTATCGCGGCGACATAGGGCTGCTCGACTGGGTCGTCCTCATCGGCCTGATCACGCTCGCAGCGGGCTACGCGCAGATGGCGCTGGCGGCCTCGCTCTTGCACGACAATATCGTCGCGGCCAATCCGATCACGGTCTTCGTGGCGATTGGGCGGATCGGCTGGGACTACTTGCGGCCTTGCCTGGTGGCTGCGCTGGCCTGGTGACGGCCGGGATGGCGGTCTGGGCCATGCTGTACAAGATGCCGACGATGTGGGTCGAGGGGATCGCGATCTGGGCCTTCTGGCTCTTCCTGTTCTACGCGGCGATGGTCGTGGTGCGCATGGTCGGGCTGACGTATCACGCGCATGCGATGGACCTGCACTGGTTCCGCCGCCGCCCGCGCTGGGCGTCGTCGCGTCGGGACGGGCGGATCTACGCCAATTCGTGAGAGGGGTCTGTCCCGTGCGCCCCGGCCAGTGTATTGGGTTATCCGGGTAGCACCTGAGCGGCTGGTCCGAGTCGGGCCCGGGGGCTTCGGGCGCAAGGGGCTGGGGCCTTGGCGGACTTGTGGGGTTCGCTTATCCTCGGTCGCGGATCGAGAAGAGCCGGCCGTAATGGAGCCCTCCCCATGCGCATTGCGATCCTGACCAACGAATACCCGCCGCACGTCTATGGCGGAGCCGGAGTCCATGTCGAGTACCTCACGCGCGAGCTCGCCCGTGTCGAGGGGGGCCTGCACTCGCTGGAGGTGCTCTGCTTCGGAGACCAATCCGAGGACAGCGGGAACCTGAAGGTGAGGGGCATCCATCCCCCTTGCAGCCTGCCGAGCCAGGACCCTCGCCACGCCAAGTTCCAGGATACGATGCTGCGCAACCTCGAGATGGCCGGGCTGCTGAAAGACCTGGACGTGGTCCACTGCCACACCTGGTACACGCACCTCGCCGGCTGCCTGGTGAAGCAACTCACCGGTGCCCGTCTGGTGCTGACGACGCACTCGCTCGAACCGCACCGTCCCTGGAAGGTCGAGCAGCTCGGGGCGGCGTACCACGCCAGCTCATGGGTCGAGCGGACCGCCTACGAGAATGCCGATGGTGTCGTGGCCGTCTCGGAGGCCATGCGCCGCGATGTCCAACAGCTCTATGGCGTCGCACGCGAGAAGATCCGGGTGATCCATAACGGGATCGACCTGAACCAGTACCGGCCGTCCGCCAACCCGTCCGTCCTGGCGAAGCATGGGATCGACCGGGAACGGCCTTTCGTCCTGTTCGTCGGGCGGATCACCCGCCAGAAGGGAATCATCCACCTCGTGGACGCGATCCGATGGATCCGGCCGGGTGTGCAGGTCGTCCTCTGCGCCGGGGCGCCCGACACCCCCGAGATCGGCCGCGAGATGTCCGAACGCATCGAGCGCGCCCGGCACGAATCGGCCAACCCGATCATCTGGATCCCCGAGATGGTCCCGAAGGACGAGGTCATCGCGCTCTACACCCACGCCGCCCTGTTCATCTGCCCGTCGGTCTACGAGCCGTTCGGGATCATCAACCTGGAGGCGATGGCCTGTGGGACGCCGGTGGTCGCCTCGGCCGTCGGGGGGATCACCGAGGTCGTCGTGCCGGGCAAGACCGGCCTGCTCGTTCCGATCGACGCCGTGGGCGACGGCGACTTCGAGCCGAAGGACCCGGCCAGGTTCGCACGTGACCTGGCCGAGGCAGTGAACCGACTTCTCGCGGATCCCGAGACCCTCAAGCAGATGGGCATCCGCTCGCGCGAGCGGGTCGAGCATTTCTTCTCCTGGACGAGCATCGCGCGCTGGACGATGGATTTCTACTGGGACCTGGTGCAGGCTTGATCCGCGGCCGGCCCCGAGCCGGCGCTGGTCCGGCCACCGAAGCCGTGCCGTTGCCGACACCTGAACCGGCATCGCCCGCCTCCGGCCGCGGCGCCGTTGCGATTGGGTGCCATCGCCAGCCGACAAATCGCAGGCTCTGCGACATCGGGGCCAAGTGAACCATCCCGGCCTAGCCGGCCATCTTGACCAGGATGACGATCGCGACGGTGTAATAGATCACCAGGCCGGTGGCGTCGACCAGGGTGCTGATCGAGCGGCGCCGAGATGACGGCCGGGTCGATACCGAAGCGTCGGGCGAGGATCGGCACCATCGCGCCGACGCAATTGGACCACATGCAGATGAAGAGGATCGCCAGCCCAATGACGGCCGCGAAGGGCGCGTTGTGATGGAGCACGAAGATATAGGCGAAGCCGATCGAGCCGAGCAGGATGCCGAGGAGCAACCCCGTGAGCCACTCGCGAAACAGGACGCGCAGGCCGTCGGATCGCTGGATCTCGCCCAGCGCCAGGGCGCGGATGATCGTGCCGACGGTCTGGCTGCCAGCATTGCCACCGGTGCCGATCATGAGCGGGACATAGTCGGCCAGGTCCTTCAGGCCGAGCTTCACGCCCTGGAAGTAGTGCGAGACGCGGCTGGTGAGCGTGCCGGCGATGAACAGGAGCATCAGCCAGCCGATCCGTCGCCGCACGGCCTCGACGATCCGGCCGGTCCAGTAGCTCTCCTGGTTGGCCTCGGCGTCGCGCGAGACGCCGCCGAAGGCCAGGATGTCCTCGGTTTGTTCCTGCCGAAGGATGTCCATGGCGTCGTCGTGGGTGATGATCCCGACGAGCTGGTCGGACCCGTCCACCACGGGGATGGCGAGCAGGTCGTATTTGTCGATCTGGCGCGCAACGGTCTCCTGGTCCTCGTCCACCCGCGCGAAGATCACGTCGCGCTGCATGATGTCCTCGATCACGGCCGGGCGTCGCGAGAGGATCAGCCGCTTGAGCGAGACGAAGCCGATCAACCGGCGCTTGTGGTCCACGACGTAGCAGTAATAAATGGTCTCGCGGTCGGGCGCCTCGCGCCGCAGCAGCTCGAGGGCCTCGCGCACCGTGATGTGCGGCGGCAGGGTGACGTAGTCGGTCGTCATCACGGCGCCCGCGGTGCCGGGCTCGTAGCTGGCAAGCCGGCGAATGTCCTCGCGTTCGGCCTGGGCGAGGTAGGGCAGCACGGGGTCGATCACGTCCTCGTCGAGCCGCTTGACGAGGTCGGCTCGCTCGTCGTGCGACATGACGTGCAGCATCTCGGCGGCCTCCGGCGCCGGCATGACCTCGAACAGCCGGCCCTGACGTGAAGGCTCGAGATAGATCAGCACCTCGGCGCGGTTGCGCGGCGGCAGGATGCGGAAGAGCGCATCGCCCTCGCCGTCCTCGAGGTCCTCGATCATCTCGGCGACCCGGCCGGGGTGGTGCTCGGCGAAGTAGTCACGCAACCCCGAGAGCTCTCCGTCGCGGATCAGCTCGCGGAGGTCGGGAATCAAGAGCGGATGTCGCACGATCACCCCCGTCTGGCCATCGACGCTCAGGCCGGCCCGATCACGTCCTTGCCGACGAACGGCCGCAGGGCCTCGGGCACGTCGACCCGGCCGTCGACCCGCTGGTAGTTCTCCAGGACCGCGATCAATGCCCGGCTGAGCGCGACGGCCGTGCCGTTGAGCGTGTGGACGAACCGCGTCCCCTTCTGCCCGGAGGGTCGATAGCGGATATTCAGCCGCCGCGATTGATAATCGGTGCAATCGGACGTGCTGGTCACCTCGCCGTACTCGCCCTGCTCGCCGCGGCCGGGCATCCAGGCCTCGAGGTCGTACTTGCGATAGGCCGGGCCGCCCAGGTCCCCCGAGCAGATATCCAGGACGCGATAGGGGATACCCAGCGACCCGAAGATGTCCTCCTCGAGGGCCAGCATCTGGGCGTGGATCTCGCCCGAGGACTCGGGGGTGCTGAAGGCGAACATCTCGACCTTGGTGAACTGGTGCACGCGGTAGAGGCCTCGGCTGGCCCGGCCGGCGGCGCCGGCCTCAGTGCGGAAGCAGTGCGACAGCCCCACGTAGCGGACCGGAAGCGCCGACTCGTCGAGGATCTCGTCGGCGTGCATGCCGCCCAGGGTAATCTCGGCCGTCCCCACCAGGCTCAGGTCGGTGTCCTCGACCGAGTACACCTGCGTCTCGACCCCGCGGGGCGTGAAGCCGATCCCCTCGAGCACGCTGTTCCGCGCCAGGTCGGGTGTGATGATCGGCGTGAAGCCGGCCGCGATCAGCTTGCGGATCGCGAACTGCTGGAGCGCCAGGTCGAGCAGGACCGCGTCGTTCTTGAGGAAGTAGAAACCGGTCCCGCTGACCTTGCCCCCCGTCTCGAAATCGATCAGGTCGAGCTCCTTGCCGAGCACGACGTGGTCCTTCGGCTTGAACTCGAAGGAGCGGGGCGTGCCGACCTTGCGGAGCTCGCGGCTCTCGTCCTCGCTCAGTCCGATCGGGGCATCGGGGTGGGTCAGGTTGGGAATGCGCTTGAGCCGCCCGGCGACCTCGGCCTCGATGCGGCGGAGCCGCTCCTCTTCCTCGGCCACCGCCAGCTTGAGACGCTTACCCTCCTCGATCAGCTCGGAACGCTTCGCGGCGTCACGCTCCCGCCCGGTCGCCTGCGCGACCTCGTTCTGCCGCCGCCGGACATCCTCGACCCCCTGTAGCAACCCCCGCCGCTCGGTCTCCAGCGCGACGACGCGGTCGACATCCTCGAGCACATCGGGCGGTGCATTGCGATTCCGGCAGTTCTGCTTGACGGCCTCGGCGTTGGCCACGACGTACTTGAGATCCAGCATGTTCGTCACCCCTGAATCGGCGAGTGCCCCCGCTCGGCCGTCCTCGGCCCGCTCGAGGGCGGGCTGCCCGCCCTTCACGCGGTCGAGATCGGCCAGCTCGCCGACGGTATGATCCCCGGACCCGCGCGTTTGGCCGGATCACCCGCGACCGACTCGTGGCCGGCCAGTGGATCGAGTCGGTCGGCGCGGTTACGACGGTAGGAATGCCCAAGGCATCGCCGGCGAGGACCAGCGGGCCCAATCCGCGCGGCGCAGACCGTCGGGAGTCCGCCGCCCACATGCCAGAGCCTGTCCGCCGATCCCCTCGATCGGCCCCGGGCCCGGATCCTGTTGACTGGTGGCACCCGCAACGCGAGAGACCGAGTATACCACCCTCTCCACGCCGGGGCGACGGCCGAAAGAGCCGTCTCGATCGTTACGCATGCCATCCCGTCGGGAGAAAGTCCCGACATCACGGGTGCAAACGTGGTCGCAAGCGAACGGTGAAGCACTCAGCCAACTTTCGGCCTGATGGTGATTCCCCTCATCAACACGGGTGGCCTGATGGATCGGAGGTCTTGTAGCAAGGGGGTGAATGGTTACAAAATGGACAAGGACTGAAGAGATGGTTGACTTCTCGCCGAGAGAGTCCATATTTTTCAAAACTTGACTCAAGTTTTTGTGAGGGCAGGCCGCAAGACGCGAGGCGATCTCAACGCGAATCGGCCGGTATCGAAATTGCAACGGGTCGAGTGCGGAGGGTGGAATTCTCGGGGCCGACGACTCGTCGCGGAGGGCGGCAGGAACTCGCGTCAACGAGGAGCCGGCGGCGGTCGGCAAGAGGTTCCTGGCGGCGATCACCGCGGCGGGCCATCGTCGAGCACGTCTGTGCGGAGTAGGTAGCGAAGTGTCGGTTTGAATGAGTTGCCAACGGAAAGGCGACCGTCCCCGGGGTGGGTTTCGACTCCCTTGGGCGCGGTGTCATGCGGATGCCTGGGAGGCAGCTCGGGCCCTGGCCCGAGACCGCTTGACGCGGTGACCGAGGGCCATCAACGAACAATTCCGAGTGCTCGTCGCGGTTTTAGGAGGGGGAGCCTTTCCAATGAGTTTCCTTCAGCGCTTCCTGGAGCGTGTGCTACGCAACAGCCCGGGCCGGATGGCCCGTACCGGTTTCGATGATCTCAGCCCGGACGAGCTGGATGCCCATTTACGCGTCGGATCCTATGGGAACTTCGTGCTGACGGATGCGGTCCGCCCCTCGATCGGCCTGGATGTGGTCCCTCGCGAGGGCTATCGACGCGACACCTACTGCGACCCGGATAGCGGCAACAAAATGCCCGTGCTTGCCGCCGCCGTCTCGGCCGAGCGTCTCTTCGACGTCTTCATGGACCTCCTCGACCCCCTCGGCGAGGTGGTCGACGTCGTGATGGAGTCCAGCCACGACTCGGAGCCGGGCTGCCACGCCGACCTGTACCGCGAGCAGATCGATAATGTGATCCTCAAGAGCACCCTCTACGATTATGAGCCGCTGCTCTTGCATGACGGCTGCACCGGCCTGGCCGCGCTCAATCCCAACGGGCCGATGGAGGTCCAGTTCGACGAGCACAAGCTGCTCTTCGTCTATGCCCATGACCTCCAGCCGTTCGAGGAGATCCTTCGAGAGCACGGCCTGAAGCGCGATGACACGCTCAAGTTCATCTCCGAGGCCGAACACCTCCACTCGACCGACGACGTCTATCACGAGCAGTTCGACGAGATCCTCTACCGGTTGGGAATCGACCGCTGATCCTTCGGGGTGCGAGCGGCGACCGCGCGGGTCGCATCCGACGGCAATGCCTGTCCCCAGCATGAACCGCGATGGCCCGAGACGGGGCCGGTCGTCCCGGTAAGTACCGGGAGGACCGGCCCCGTCTTGATTGATGGGTTCCTCATGCCCCGCCAGGTCGACCGGCCGGATCCTCTGCCCGACGCCCTGCCGTCCGCGAGCCGATCGACCATCCGCGGTCGTTTGACCGTCCCATCGCTGTTTTCGTACGATAAGAAGTTGCGGTGGCGGACGGTCTCCAGCGATGTGCCGATTCCCCGCCACGTCCTCCCGATTTGTCGGAGCCCTTGATGCGGAAGCGGCGGAAGTCCCTGTGCGCCCTGCTCGTCGGCATCGTCGCCGCGAGCCACGGCTGCTGGCAGGATCCCACTCCCCCACCGAGCTCGAGACCATCGTTCGCGGGAATCACCTTGACGGTCGGGGCCCTCGACGAGCCGGGGCTGCTCGAGGGCGTCAACTCGCAGCGCGGCGAGTGGGTCGCGTCGCGCGGCGGGCAGGTCGAGATACGGCCGAAGCCCATCACGGTCGAATCGGCCGGCGAGGTCGATGTCCTCCTGTTCCCGGGCAGCCGACTGGGTGACCTGGTCGACGCCGGCCGGCTCGAGCCGATCCCCAATGAGGCCGTCATGCCGCCGGACCCGCGCCGCAAGGGACGGCCGGGGAAGAGCGACTCGCCCGAACAATCGACGCTCCGAGGGCGAGGACCCCTACGATTACATGGGGATCGTGCCCGCCTATCGCGACCAGGTGACGCGCTACGGCAATGAACGCGTGGCACTGCCCTACGGGGCATCGGCGCTCGTACTGGCCTATCGCCGCGACGCCTTCGACCGCGAGGCGAACCGCGAAGGCGGCGGCCGAGAAGGGATTGAAGCTCCAGCCGCCCAGGACCTGGGAAGAGCTCGACGCCCTGGCCCGGTTTTTCCAGGGCCGCGACTGGGACGGCGACGGCCAGCCCGGCCACGGGATCGCCCTGGTGCTGGGGGACGACGCCGAGGGCCTGGGCAACGCGACCTTCCTGGCCCGGGCGGCCAGCCTGGGGCAGCACCCCGACCAGTTCTCGTTCGTGTTCGACTCGGGGAAGCGAGCTCGAGCCTCGGATCGCCACGCGAGCCGTTCGTCGAGGCCCTGACCGCCTTGCTCGCCCTGAAAGCGGCGGGGCCGCCCGGGGATGGAGCGGCTCGACGCCGCGGCCGCGCGGCAGGCATTCCGCGACGGGAAGGTGGCGATGCTGATCGACCGGGCGGAACGCGCGCGCGGCCTGGTCGAACGGCAAGCCGGTCGGCGTCGCACCGTTGCCGGGCTCGACGCGGGTCTACGACCCGGCCTCGAAGACCTGGACCACGCCAGAGCAGCGAAACTCGCCCAGCTACCTGCCGCGCGGTGGGGGCTGGCTGGTCGGCGTCCGCTCGGGGCTCTCCGGCACCCAGCGGGAGGCGGCGATCGACCTGGTCAAGTACCTCGTCCAATCCCGATAACTCCAATCGCGTCCGCTCGCGAGCGCGCGTTCCCGATGCTGCCGTTCCGCACGGCGCATCATGGGCCAGGGGCTGCCCGACCCGACCGCGGCGCCGGACGTCGACACCCGGCTCTGGTCCGAGGCGATCGGCCGGACCTTCGCCGAGCGGGCCGTCGTCGGGCTGCGGATTCCCGGCGCCGACGACTACATGCGCGACCTGGCCGCGGGCCGTGCGGCCGCCCTGGCCGGCAGGCGAGCCGCGTCGGCGCTGGCGGACGTCGCCCGGGCCTGGTCCGAGCCGAACCAAGGCCCGCGGCCCGAAACGCCAGCTCTGGCATTACCGGCGCAGCCTCAACCTCCGGGCCAGCTCGCAGGCCCCCGCGCCGGGGACGTGATCGGACCACGTCCCGACCTCATCCCGTCCTGTTCCGATCCGCGAGGTCCACCTTGGAAGACGAGACGGACGAATCGCCGGCGACCCTCGAGCGGCGACATCGAGACCGAGATCAAGGAGATGATGGGGCTCTTCGACACCCCGGCCTTCGCGCGCAGGGGCCAGGAGCTCGAGGAGATGCTCCGACGCATCAACGCGCGTTGCGAGCAGGCGCGCGTCGAGCATGCTCGAGATGGTGCGGATGCGGCTGCGGCAGTGGGCCCGCGTCGCCACCGGGCCCGGACGGACCTGGAGGTCTTCGCCGACTCGATCGAGCCCCTCTGGCCGCTCGCCGCGGCCGAGCCGCCGCAATGGGTCGACGTCGCCGGCACTCCGCATGCGCCGCCTCGCGGTCGCGCGCGACCTCGTCGCGGCGGTCGAGCGGTTCAATCGCCGCTGGACCGAGTTCCTCGAAAACCTCAATCTCGAGCCGGCGAATGTCGTGATCGACCACTACAACCGGTATTATGTCCTGGAGAAGGAGTGCGTGATGGGCTCGGGCCGGCTCGCCGCCCGGTTCTTCACCCCGGTCCCCCTGCTGACCTCGGCGCAGCTTCTGGCCGACCATCCGCTGCTGCCGGTCCCCGAGCTGATCGTCCACCGTCGCGGCGGACGATCGGCATGATCCGGTCGCCCGACCGAACGAGTAAATCAAGGAACTCTCAACTTATGACGAAGCTGCATCGGGCGACGAAGGGCCCATCGCTCACCTCGTGGCTGGTCCTTTCTCTGGCCGCGGTCGCCGTCCCGGCGGCGTCGCCGGCGGCCGAAGAGCCGCGTGGGCAAGCCGGCAGCGCGCCAGGGGTCCGGCCTTCGAGCTGACCTTCACCAGGGCAGTCACCGACCGGCCGGTCTCGACGCGGGTGTACGTGATGCTCGGGCCGGCCACCTCGTCGTCCGAGCCGCGCATCGGGCCCGACTGGTTCCGGCCGCAGCCCTTTTTCGCCGTAGACGCCCGCGACTGGAAGCCGGGCGAGCCGTTGCGGATCGACTCGCGAGCCGACGGATTCCCGGGCCGCTCGACCGGCTCAAGCCCGGCAAATACGCGGCCCAGGCCGTGGTCCGGCTCAACCTCGACACGCACAAGATCGGCGACGGCGAGGGCAACGCCTACGGACCTGTCGTGCATGCCGAGCTCGATCCCGACGGAGGGCGAGCCGATCGCGCTCGACGGTCGACCGATCGGTGCCAGCCGCGGCCGTTCCCGGCGACCGAGCGGATCAAGCTGGTCGAGCTGCCGAGCCCGAAGCTCTCGGCATTTCACCACCGGCCAGATCAAGCATCGCGCGGCCGTGATCCTGCCCGAAGGACATGCTCGGAGTGGAGCAGCCCGAGCCAAGCGGCCGACGCTCTACATCATCCCCGGCTTCGGCGGCGACCACTTCATGGCCCCGATGTATCGCGGACAATCGCCGGTTGGCGTATGGGCAGGGACTTCATCCGCGTCGTGCTCGACCCCGATTGCGGCACCGGCCATCACGTCTTCGCCGACAGCGCGACCAACGGCCCCCGCGGCACGGCCCTGGTCGAGGAGTTCATTCCCTACATCGAGAAGACCTTCCCGGCCGTCGCCGATCCCGGCGCCCGGTTGCTCAATGGCCATTCCTCGGGCGGCTGGAGCAGCCTCTGGCTCCAGGTGACCTATCCCGACGTCTTCGGCGGCACCTGGTCGACCAGCCCCGACCCGGTCGACTTCCGCGACTTCCAGCGGATCGACCTGTACGCCCGGGCGAGAACATGTTCCGCGACCGCGCAGGGCAAGCGGCGGCCGATCGCCCGGATGGGCGCGGTTCCCGCGCTCTGTTACGACGATTTCTGCCGGATGGACGACGTCATCGGCTGGGGCGGCCAGCTCGGCTCGTTCGAGGCCGTCTTCAGCCCGCTCGACGCCGACGGGCCGGCCGCGCAAGCTCTGGGACCGCGCCACCGGCGCCATCGACCCCGCGGTCGCCAGGGCGTGGGAAGCCTACGACATCCGGCTGGTCCTCGAGCGCAACTGGCCGACGCTCGGCCCGAAGCTCAAGGGGAAGCTCCACGTCATCATGGGCGACATCGATACGTTCTACCTCGAAGGGGCCGTCAAGCTCCTGAAGGAGTCGCTGGCCCGGCTGGGCAGCGACGCGGTCGTCGAGATCATCCCCAACCGCGATCACGGCACGCTGCTCGATCCCGCAGCTCGCCGCGCGACTGGATCGCGAGATGCGAGCGAAGGTCGCCGAATGGCTCCCCGCGGCCGGCCGCGCGAGCGGCAGGCCGACAGCCGTGAATGCGCCGCATTCCCGCGGCGAGCCGGCCGGCCATCGTCCTCGAACCCCGGGAGGTCACGCCGATGCCCGTGCTCGAGCGCGAGGAATACATCGAACAGGCGTATTTCTTCCACGCCTTTCGCGAGCGCCTGATCGATGGACTGGCCTCGCCAGGAGATCCTGGCGCGGATCGGCGAAGAGCTGCTGTCGACGACCCGCTGCCGCTGGCCGTCTCGTTCTCTGCACGTCGAGATCAAGGGGACCGGCCTGATGGGGCCGGCCATGGACCGGATCAGCCACTACTTCACGCCGTTCCAGGCCCACGTCGTCGACCAGGCCGAGCAGGACACTAGCCGGTTCGCGATGGATCAGGCCCTCCTGATCCTCGAGCGCGAGGCCAAGTTCAAGGCCGAGGGCCCCTCGCTGCCCGCGCTGTTCGTCTTCCAGTTCGAGGCGCTCTCGCGCAACCGGCTGGGCTACACCAAGGGCCTGGCCGCCATGGCCGCCGACCCGTTCTACACCGAGGATTGGCGCGACTACATCCTGACCCTCCGCAGCCGGCTGGGCGACGTCGACTTCGCCGACCTGATCTTCGTCCGCTCCGAGTAGTTCGTCACGGAGCGCAGCGACTCAACCCCGAGTTCATCCCCAAGTTCCCGATCCTGTTCGGCGAGAAGGAAGGGAAGATCGCCCGCGCCAACCGGGGCCGCGACCCGATGTACCTCTTCTCGGCGCTCCAGCGCCAGCTCGGCTACCCCGAGGTCCCGCGCCCCGCCGGCCCGACGAGCTCGAGGCCCGCGTCCTGCTCCTCGAGCAGAAGATCGTCCAGCTCGAGAACCGCCTCAAGTCCGCCGAGAGCGACATGCAGCAGGACGACGATCCTCGCCCAGGTCATGGTCAAGCCCGAAGACACGGCCGGCGTGCCGGCCGGCTGGGGGCAGAAGTAGCTGATCCGTTCGTGGTCCGTCGGCACCGTCGTGGAGGGAGCATCTCAATGAAAGCCGCGATGCCTTGCGTCTCGCTGGGCCTGCTCCTGTCGGCGCTGGTGCCTCTGCATCGGCGGCCTACTGCCCAGGAACGCATGGTCATCGATCGACAACTTCCCCGGCGCCTATCAGGTCGAAGTCGCCGACGTCAACGGCGACAGAAGCCCGACATCATCGCCGTGGGCGGCGAGCACCTGCGCCTGGTACGAGAATCCGACGTGGAAGAAGCGGATCGTCAGCACCGGCAAGCAGACGCCCGGGATCATCTCCAGCGCGACGGCCGGACATCGACGGCGACGGCAAGGCCGAGATCGCCATCGCCTACGAGTTCGCGATGAACACGCCGGCGACGGGCAAGCTGTTGCTCGCGCGGCAAGGAGCCGGCCCGGACGATCCCTGGACACTTGAGCCGATCGCCGATGTGCCCAGCATCCACCGACTGCGCTGGGGCGACTCTCGATCGATCGGGGGCTCGACCTCGTCGTCGCCCCGATCTTCGGCCGCGAGGCGCGACCGCCCGACTACACCGATCCCGCCCGGGTCCAGGTCTTCTCGACTTGGGTTCGACGCAGGACGCACGAAGTGGACGGTCGCGGTCGTCGCCGATCGCCCGGTGATCCATGCCATCGAGGTGATCGACGCGACGGCGACACATACTCGGACATCCTGACGGCGTCGAACACGGGCGTGGATCTCTACCGCTTCAAGCCGGAGGTCGGTACGTCGTCGCTGACCCGCGGCGTCATCGGCAAGTCGCCGAAATGCGGCTCGAGCGAGGTGCATCTCGGCCACCTCGCCGACCACCGCCGCTTCCTCGCCACGATCGAGCCCTGGCACGGCAGCGAGGTCGCCGTCTGCTTCGCCCAGGACGACGGTCGCTTCCAGTTCGGCCCCCGGTCCGTGATCGACGACACCCTGGCCGAAGGCCACGCCCTCTGGGTCGCCGACGTCGACGGCGACGGCAACGACGAGGTCTTCGCCGGACACCGCGGCAAGGATCATCGTGTGTCGATGTACAAGCTCGATCCGGACGGGAAGACCTGGACCCGAACCGTCCTCGACCGCGGAGTCGCCGCGCAGGACCTTCGCGGCGGCGACATCGACGGCGACGGCACGCCCGACGTCGTGGCCGTCGGCGGTTCCACGCACAACGTCGTCCTGTACCGCTTTCACCGCCCGTGAACCGTCCGGCCTCGACGGCATTGGGCGAGTCTGGGCGATATCAAGATCGGGGAACTTGACCCTTGCGTCCTGGCAGGGTTCCGGCTAGGATACGTGAACCGACGATCAGTATGTCTTGTCGGTGGGAATCTCGATAGACACATCATCCTTCCGCGCGAGTCAGGGAGGTTGTCGATGATCACGATCGAGGGCAAGGCGCTGGGGAGTCGTCGCCGACTGTTCGCCGACTGGTCGATCCCGATGCCTCCCGATCCGGGTGGCGGAGGCGGAGGCGGCCTGACCCTGCGAGACCTGATCGAGCGGATCGTGCGGGCGGAGGTGGCCGCGTTCCGCGAGCGGCGGGAGGATCGGCGGATCGCGCGCGCCTCTCGGCCGCCGCCATCGCCGAGGGTGTGGCGCGGGGCAAGGTCGACATGGGCGGCGCGACCTCGATCAGGAAGTTGATGACGACCAGGCCGTCGCCGCCGCGCTCCAGGCATTCGAAGACGGGATCTACCTGGTCGCCGTCGACGGCCGAGAGGTCCGCGGCCTGGACGAGTCGGTCCCTGTGAACGAGGATAGCCGCGTCACTTTCATCCGTCTGGCCCTTCTGGCGGGAGGTTGAACCGATGATGACCCCCGAACAGTCGAGAGAGCGATTGGAGCTGCGCGCGACCCCGCTTGGGAGGCGAACGCGCTGGCGGCCATCGGTGCGCTTCCCGAACCGGCACGCGGCGCGGGGTGGGTCCTGCTGAACCGGGACCTCGAGGGACAGAACCCGCTCGACAGTGAGTCGCCGGAGACTCGGCAGGCCCTCCAGCAGGAGGCCGCCCGGCAGCTCGAAGCACTGCCCGACGTCGGGCGAATCGCGCTCTGGACGGCGATTTTCCCCAAGCTCGACGGCCGACTGGTCGAGCGCCTGGCGATCGCTCTCGGATTGGCCCTATCAGGCCGGCTGGCAGCGCGAAGCCGTTCCGGACGCCGGGGGATGCGGCGATGGCCAGGGCCCGACGCTTCTCCTGGATCCATTCGCTCACGGCACGGCTCGCGCACTACAGCCCCGACCTCGCCTGGTTGGCGGCATGGCTGGGACATGCCGAGCCGTACGGATCGGAGGGCGTTGTCCTGCTGGCGGCGGCCATCGACGCGGGCGGGCCGGAGGGGGAGGCCGTCATCCAGACGCTCCGCGAGTCGGCCGCCGGCACGCACGAGATCGGCGTGATGGGCCGTCACGTCGTCCGCACCTTGCTCTCGGCGTCCAACCCCGAGGGCTGGGAGTTCATCGAGAAGCTGCTACTGGCCGCGCAGCGGCAGGAAGGGCTGCGGCAGTCGATCCTCGAGTCGATCGACGAGGGTCACCCCGCGGCGTTCCGTCGGATGCTCCGGCTGATCCTCGACGAGGACCTTGCCCGCTTCAGTGCCACGGTGCGGGCGCTCGATACCTGGTTCGGCTTCGCCTGGGACTCGGTCAGCGTCAAGGTCGTGAACGCGACGATCGAGCGCGTCCTCCGCTTTCTCGACGATGGCGAGGCCCGGGCCGCGGCCATCGCCTCGGGCGCGGCCGAGGATGCCTACCTTGCCCTCTGGTCGATCGCCTATGAGGACGCCCCGACGGCCATCGATGCGGCCGGCGGATTGCTCGGCGACGCCGATCCGGCCGCCGCTTCGTCGCCGTCCATCTGCTCAACCAGCTCGGCCTGCCGGAGAAAACCCTGCCCCACCTGCTCCGCGCCTTCGATGACGGGGACTTGCGGATCGCGATGCGCGCGAACGCGGCGCATGTCGAACGCGACGGGTAAGCGCCTTCGATGAGTCACCTCTCTTCGAGCAAGCCGAGCGCCTGATCGCTCGCCTGCCGGAGAAGCCGACCCAGCTTGCTCCGATCGTCTGGCCCTGGCAGGTGATTGCGGCCGACCGCCGCGCCGTGTGCTGGACCCTGCTCCAGAGCGTCGGCTCCCGACCGCCGATGCGGCTCGTCGCACACATGCCCGCGATGCAGACCTGGTACCGGACGAGGGTCATCAAGAGCCTGTTCGAGGCGGACCCGAACGGCCGCGAGACTCGCGAACTGCTGCTGAAGTTCACGGCCGACGCCAGCTCCACGGTCCGCGAGGCGGCCATCGAATGCCTGGCGAAATCCCGCGTCTCGCCCGACGAGGCGACCCGGCTGGAGCCGCTCCTGACGCGCAAGTCCGACGACCTCCGCCAGGGCGTGCTCTCGCTGCTCTTCAACCAGGCGGACGACGAATCGCTGGCGAGCGCCGACCGGCTGCTCGCCGCGGCCAGGGCGGAGTCGCGACGGGCCGGGCTCGACCTGCTCCGCCGTCTGGCCGAGGCCGGCCGAGTCGTCGAGGACTGCCGCGCACGTGCTGCGGCCTATCGCGACCGCGGCAAGAAGCTGGACGACGACGAGGACCGGCAAGTCGCGATGATCCTCGACGCCGGCCGCAAGGTTCCGACCCTCGACGATGCGCTCGGCCTGCTCGATCCCGCGCGGCGCACCCGGCCGGTCCCGCCGGTCGCGCGCAATCGCACCTGGTTCACGCCCGCCGCCTGGCACTGCCTTCGCTCGCTCGTCTCCCTGCTCCACAAGCATCGCGAGACCCCGGTGCGTCTCAAGGATTATGCCGGCCAGGACCGCGAGGAGCTGCTCGGCAACATCCGCTGGGGCTTCCCCGCGCCCGATCCGAAGCTCAATCTCGCGGAAAACGCGGCCCGTCTCCCGCTCCGCGAAGTCTGGGAATCCTGGTGGTCATCCCGGCCGGCCGATCAGCGCGACCCCGACGGACTCGAGCTGATTCGCGCCTGGGCCTTGATCGAAAGCTCCAGGCCGGAGCCGGACGAGCCATTCGACAGGTGGTGCTTCCCTGACGGACTCTTGGAAGAGATGGCCTCCTCGCCGTTGCGCCGAGTCTCACGAGCGGACCGTCGAATCACTGGTCCACTGGCTGGCCGTACTCCATCCCGCCGAGGGAGCCGTGGACTTCCTGCTGGACGCGGTGGAGACCGGGTTTGCACGGGTCCCCGCCGAGGAGCTGGCGTGGGTGCCGCCTGCCGGCGATTGGGCGGCCCGGAACAACTGGCGGTCCGAGTCGAGCTCGCCCCACACGATCTGGCTAGGTGTCGCCCGCCGGCTTCGCGCTCACGATGCGGGGGCCTGGTCCGGCGCCCACCACGGGCGACTCTTCAGATTGCTCCGCTGGATGGACGAGCCGGGACCGATTGTGCCACGTTTCAGGCCCTTGCTCGACGAAATGCTGAGGGCCCACGATGCCGGCGCAGCCACCCTCGATGACCTCTTCGACCAGCTCCTCGGCCCCGTCGAGCCGGGACATCATTCCGGCCAGGATCTGAGGCACGTCTCGGGGCGCCGGCCGACCCAGGAGCATGTGAGATTCCCCATCCTCCGCGAGATCGTGGAGCGCTGCCGCGAGCGGATCGTCGAAGTCGAGCTCGAGCGGGGCGAGGCACCGACGGCTGCCTCGGCGCCGGCGCTCGCGATCCGATGGTTGAACGGGTCGGAGCCCCTGCTCCGCCTGCTCCACGCGATGCGCGACACGCCCTTCGATCGCCGGGTGTCGGCGTGGTCGAGGGACCCGAGCCGTTCGTCCGTCCTCAGCCATCTGGTCCGCGTGACCATTCCGGCCGAAGACGACACGCCCGAGACCTTCGCCGCCGAGGTGAAACTCCGGGCGATCCCGCCCGAGCGCCTGGTCGAGTTGGCGGTCTTCGCCCCGCAGTGGGCCCGGTTCGTCGAGCATGCGCTCCGATGGCCGCAGCTCGAAGAGGCAGTCTGGTGGCTCCACGCGCACACCAAGGGGTCCGATTGGATGGTCGACGCCGAGTTGCGCGAAGCGTGGACGGCCGAGGTCGCCGCGCGCACCGCGCCGGGCGCCGCCGACCTGCTCGACGGCGCCGTCGACGTCGCCTGGTTCCAGCGGGTCTACCAGGGGCTCGGCCCGAAGCGATGGCCTCCGCTCGACGAGGCGGCCAGGTACGTCTCGAGCGGCGCCGGCCACACCCGCGCCCGCCTCTTCGCCTCGGCGATGCTGGGCAAGGTCAAGAAGGCCGAACTGCTCGGGGCGCATCAAGAAGACGCGGCACGGCGACTCGCTCCGCGCGCTGGGACTCTTGCCGCTGGCCCGGGGCGCCGGCCGCGAGCGCGACCTGCTCGACCGATACAAGGTCATCCAGGAATTCGTCCGCACGAGCAAGCAGTTCGGAGCGATGCGGCAGGCCAGCGAGAAGCGGGCCGCCGCCATCGCGATGGATAACCTGGCTCGCACGGCGGGTTACACCGATCCGATCCGCCTGGAGTGGGCGATGGAAGCCCGCTCCGTCGCCGA
Organism: uncultured Planctomycetota bacterium; assembly: GCA_963771445.1. GTDB lineage: Bacteria > Planctomycetota > Planctomycetia > Isosphaerales > Isosphaeraceae > JAKAUH01. Next base: position 601,059 of record CAVYTQ010000015.1, read on the forward strand.
CCTGGCGGACGGCCCCGTCTCAGTCGAGGCCGACGGCGTGACCGTGACCCTGGCGATCGACGACCAGGGCCGGCCCGACCTGTCCTCGCGCCGCGGCGAGAAGCCGCTCAAGTCGATCCCGCCGGCCGTGAAGAAGCAGAAGAAGGTCGCCGAGCTGGTCGAGCGCGTCGCCGACCTGAAGCGACAGGCGTCGCGGGTCCGCCATTCGCTCGAGGCGGCGATGTGCCGGGGCGACGCGTTCACCGGCGACGAGCTGAAATCCCTGGCGGGCCACGCTGTCCTCGCCCCGCTGCTCGCCCGGCTGGTCCTGATCGGCGAGGGGATCGCCGGCTATCCGGTCGAGGGCGGCCGGGCGCTGCGCGACCACGCCGGGCGGCTCGAGCCGGTCAAGCCGGGCGAGTCGCTGCGAATCGCGCACCCCCACGACCTGCTCGGCACCGGCGACTGGCACATCTGGCAGCGCGAGTGCTTCGCCGCGGAGCGGGTCCAGCCATTCAAGCAGGTCTTCCGCGAGCTCTACGTGCTGACCGAGGCCGAGCGCGACGACCCGCTCCGCTCGCTCCGATATGCCGGGCACCAGGTCAATCCCCGCCAGGCCCTGGCGCTGCTAGGCGGCCGAGGGTGGGTCCATCACCCCGAGGAGGGCGTCCGTCGCACGTTCCACGAGGCCGGCCTGACCGCTCGGCTCGACTTCCTCGGCGGCGCGCTTCACCCCGGCCGAGATCGAGGGACTGACCATCGAGGACGTCGACTTCGTCCGCCGCGGCGAGTGGAAGCCGGTCCCGCTCGCGGAGGTCCCTCCGCGCCTGTTCAGCGAGGTCATGCGCGACATCGACCTGGTCGTCAGCGTGGCGCATCGCGGGGGCGTCGATCCCGAGGCCAGCGCGTCGACGGTCGACATGCGCGCGCAGCCTCCTTCGCGAGACCTGCCAGCTCCTGGGGATCAACAACGTCCGCATCAAGGGGTCGCACGCGATGATCGAGGGCGAGCTGGGGCATTACTCGTTGCACCTGGGCAGCGGCGTCGTCCACCGCCAGCCGGGCGGGGCGCTCTGCATCGTCCCGGTGCACGCCCAGCACCGCGGCCGGCTCTTCCTCCCCTTCGCCGACGACGACCCCCGGACCGCGGAGGTGCTCTCCAAGACGCTCTTGCTGGCGCGAGACCGCGAGATCCAGGACCCGACGATCCTGGCACAGATCCGGACCGCCTATTGAGCTCACGAGGAGCCGATGATCCACCGAGGTCAGGACCGCCGGCTCGCCAGGAACGTCGCCAGCCCCAACGCCGCGACGCATCCGACCGCGGCGGCAATCCAGCCCCGGTGCAAATCGGCCTGGAGCTGCCAGCTCGTCGCGTTGGCGATTTGGTCGAAGCGCCCGTGGGCGCCGTGGTCGCCGGGTAGCGGCTGCCAGAGGTTATCCGGACGCTCCGGATCCTCGGGCTCGTCGGTCATCTGGCAGTCGACACCGTTGCGAGCGAGGTAGTGGTCGAGCCACCCCGCGCGATCTTGTTGCCAACGATCGCCTCCACGGTCGGCCAGCCGACCAACAGCTCGCGACGATCGTCGTCGGCCGCCCAGGCGATCGCCTGGGCGGCCACCTCGGGCTGGAAGATCGGCGGCACCGGCTGCGCCCGACGCGGTAGCCGGCTCTTCACCCAGTCGAACTGGGGTGTATTCAGCGCGGGCATCTGCACCATTGTCAGCCGCACCTGGCTGCCGTCGTGGATCAGCTCGGTACGCAGCGAGTCGCAGAATCCCTGGATCGCGTGCTTCGCCGCGCAATAGGCCGACTGGAGCGGGATCCCCCGATACGCCAGCGCCGAGCCTACCTGGATGATGATTCCGCGATCGCGCGGCAGCATCCGCCGCAGGGCCGCGAGCGTGCCGTACACATAGCCCAGATAGCTCACCTCGGTGACCCGTCGGTATTCCTCGGCCTTCGTCTCCTTGACCGGCGAGAACACCGAGACCATCGCGTTATTCACCCAGACGTCGACCGGCCCGAACTCGCGGTCGACGGCCGCGGCCGCGGCCTCGACCTGGTCGGGGTCGCCGACGTCGGCCGGCAGGACCAAGGCGCGGCCGCCCAGCTCCTCGACCTCGCGTCGCGCGGCCTCGAGCCCCTCAAGCCCCGCGCGATCAGGCCAATGTGCGTGCCCTGGCGGGCGAATGCGCGGACGGTCGCCCGCCCCACGCCCGCCGACGCCCCGGTGATCACGACGACCCTTGCCCCGCCGTTGCCTCGACTCGACCCGTTCGCCATGCTGAAGCCCGCCCTCACAGGTGGATCAGTGCCAGCCCCGATTCCTCGTCATGCTCTTTTCGCAGGTGTGTCGGCGACTCGGTCAGGATGACCTCGAGCGTCGGCCGGACATGGCCTTCGATCAGGTGGCCGCCCCTTGTCGATCCGTCGGACCGCCCGACCACGACATGCACGTGCACCTTCGGTTTGCCCTTCTCCTGCGCCACGTCACCGATCAGAGAGAGCACCTCGACCTGCTCGTTGACGGGGATCTTCTGATACTCCTTCTTCTCCCAGTCGAAATAGCCCAGGGTGACCGAGCGGAACGCGCCGATGGCCGTGATCTGCGCTGCGCCCAGCCCCTGCTGCTCGGCAAACTGCTTCAATCCCGCCATGGCCTCGTCGCCCGCCTGGAAGACCAGCGCGAACGTCCGCTGCCCCTGCTGCTCGTGGATGAGCTTCGACTTCATCGGTGGTATCTCCCGCAGGCGAATCGGTGGACGGCGACGAATCGGCCCTAAAGCCCCTCGAACGGATCCTCCGGGCGGCGGCCCGTCGCCGGCCCAGGTCGCCTTGAGCAAATAGCGGACCTTTCCGGCCCGCACCTTGCTCTGTCGCATCACCCCATACCCGCGCCTCGAGAGCCGCTCGGCGATCGCCTCGATCTTGGATTCGTCCAGGTCGATGGCGTCGAGCTCGGCGGGCTTGCCGGAACCGTCCTTGCGGGCATAGACCTGCACGCCGTCGACCCGCTTCAGCTTGGTTTCCTCGGTGGCGATTCCCATCGGAATGCGTCCTCCCATGCCCTGATGCTCAAGAACGCGATCGCTCCGCGCCTTAGCCTGCGCCGGCCAATCGAGAGTCGCCCCGCGGAGAAGACCAGCCCGAGGCCCAGCAGCACTCCCGCGCCCATCGCCAGCGCCGCCACGGCGGGCGACGGCGCCGGCTCCCATTTGCCGAGCGGTTGATAAGCGGTCTCGGGATGCGCGCCTTCGACCCCCTCGGGCCCCTCGTGCAGCGCCATCTGGAGCACCTGCGCCAGGTGCAGCGCCCCGCGATCGGTCAGCCCCGCGATCTGCTCGCGGCAACTGAAGCCGTCGGCGATGATCAGCGTCTCGTCCTCGGCGTTGCGCACCGCCGGCAGCAACACGCGCTCGCCCACGGCGACCGAGACGTCGTAGTGGCCCGCCTCGAAGCCGAACGAGCCCGCCATGCCGCAGCATCCCGAGTCGAGCATCTCGTAGTTCAGCCCCATGTCCCTGAGCACCGACTGGTCCTGGGTCAGCGTCATGACGTGGGTATGGTGGCAATGCCCGTGCACCAGCGCCTTCCGTCGGAGCTTCGGCACGCGGTATCCCGGCGCCTTCTTCTGGAGGAACTCGGCCAGCGTGAGGAAGTTGCCCTGGAGCCGCTTGGCGTCCTCGTCCATGGGGAACAGCCCATGCAGCTCGTCGCGAAACACGGCCACGCAGCTCGGCTCGAGCCCGACGAACGGGGTCCCCGCCTCGATCTCGGGCCGGAGCGTGTCCATGATCTGGCGGAGCAATCGTTGGGCCGTGTCGAGCATGCCGAAGTCGTACAGCGGCCGGCCGCAGCAGAGCGATTGCCGCGGGATGTTCACCTGGAACCCGGCGTCCTCGAGCACCTCCACGGCGGCCTTGAGCGTCTGCGGATGGAAGTGGTTGTTGAACGTATCCGCCCACAGGATCACGGTCGGCATCCCGACATTCCGCGGCGGCCGTCGATCCCACCACTGCTTGAACGTTTCGGGTGCGAACACGGGCATCTTCCGCTGCGTCGAGATTCCGCCCATCACCTGGAGGAGCTTGCCCAGTCCGGCGGCCCGCGTCAGCGGCGTTGACCAGGCCCGGCATCCACGACGCGATCCTCGCCCACCAGTAGATCCACCCCATCGCGTAGGCGTGCCGCGGGCGGAGCCGCCCCTCGTAATAGTGCGAGTAGAACTCGGCCTTGTAGGTCGCCATGTTGAACGTTCAACGGGCACTCGCTCTTGCATCCCTTGCAGGCCAGGCAGAGGTCGAGTGCCTCGCGGACCGGCTCCGCCTTCCACACCCCTTTCATCGGGTCGCCCTGGAGCATCTCGAAGAGCAGGTGCGCGCGGCCTCGGGTCGAGTGCTTGTCCTCCTTGGTCACCATGTAGCTGGGGCACATCGTCCCCGAGTCTTCCTTGCGGCACTCGCCCACCCCGACGCACCGCTCGGTCGCGTAGGCGAAGCTGCCGCCGTCATCGGGGAACTTGAACCGCGTCTTCACACGGATCGGGTGGTAGCTCGGCCCCATCCGCAGGTTCTCGCCCGGCAGCGCGGGGTCGACGACCCGGTGCGGGTTCATCTTGTTCTCGGGGTCCCAGATCGCCTTGAACTCGCCGAAAGCGTGGATCAGCTCCGGCCCGAACATCTTGGGCAGGAGGGCCGCCTTGGACTGGCCGTCGCCGTGCTCGCCCGAGATCGAGCCCCCATACCGCGCGATCAGGTCGGCCGCCTCGTCGAGATAGCGGCGGAAATGCTTGACGCCCTCCGCGGTCTTCAGGTCGAAGTCGATCCGCGTGTGCACGCAGCCCTGGCCGAAGTGGCCGTACAGCGAACCGTTGTAGCCGTATTTCTGCAGTAGCTTCCGCAGGTCGTGCAGGTAATCCTTCAGCTTGAGGGGGTCAACCGCCGAGTCCTCCCAGCCCTCCCAGGCGTCCTTGTGGCCGGGGATCCGCGCCGTGGCACCGAGGCCCGACTCGCGGACCTTCCAAAGGTGCTCCTCCTCGGCCTCGTCGTCGAAGAGCTTCATCGATGGGGCGCCGGCCATACCCTCTGAGCCGCGACATCAGGCCCTGCGCCTTCTCGTCGGCCTCGTCCTTGCTCTCGCCGCCGAACTCGACCAGCAGCCAGCCGCCGCCGGGGGGCAGCAGGTTGACGTCGCGGGGGTGGATCCCCTTGATCTTCATGTCCTTGACCAGGATGTCGTCGAGCCCCTCCAGGCCGATCGGCCCGGCCTCGAGGACCTCGCCGACGTGCGCCGCCGCCTCGATAGACGTCCGGGTAGCCCAGGACCAGGAGCGACCGCATCGGCGGGCTGGGGACCAGGTGGAGCTGTGCCTCGAGGATCGTGACGCAGGTCCCCTCCGACCCGCCGAGCGCCGCGCGACGTGGAACCCGCGCTCGGGCAGGAGGTCGTCGAGGTTGTAGCCCGAGACCCGCCGCGGGATCTTCGGGGATAGCGGGCGCGGATCAGGTCGGCGTAGCGGTCGCGGAGGGCCTTGAGCCTGCGCGTAGATCTCCCCCTTCCGGCCCCCGGCCTCGATGATCCGACTCAGCTCGTCCTCGCTGGTGGCGCCGACGGTCATCCGCGTCCCGTCGTAGAGCACGATCTCCAGCTCGTCGATCTGGTCCGAGGTCCGCCCGGTCCCGAGCCCGATCAGCGAGTGGACGCCGCACGAGTTGTTGCCGATCATCCCGCCCAGGGTGCAGTGGTTGTGCGTCGAGGGATCGGGCGCGAAGGTCAGGCTGTGCTTCTCGGCCTCGCCGCGGAGCTTGTCGAGCACGCACCCCGGCTGCGACCCGCGCGAGCTTCCGCCCGGGGTCGACCCCCAGGACGCTGGTTGAGGTACTTGGACCAGTCCATCACGACGGCGACGTTGCAGCACCCGCCCGTGAGGCTCGTACCGCCGCCGCGCGACAGGATCGGCGCCCCGTGCCGCCGGCAGACCTCGATCGTGGCGATCACGTCGTCGCGGCTCCGCGGGATGACCACGCCGATCGGCACCTGGCGATAGTTCGACCCGTCGGTCGCGTAGAGCGCCCGGCTGCCGTCGTCGAACCGGACCTCGCCCGCGATCTCCGCGCGCAGCTCGCGTGCCAATTCGCCGGCGTCGATGAACAGGGGGATCTGGGCTTCCTTGCGATGCCTCTGCTTCTGGCTTGTCGCCGACGAGTGGCCGATCAGGCTGGACATGATCGAGGGTCCTTGGGGTGTGGGTCGTGGTCGCCCGCGGGCGGCGCCTGCCTTGCTTCAGACGCGCGTACCGTGCCGCGTCCTGCCGCTTGAATTCCAGGCCAAGGCCGGGCCGGGCCGGGTCGGGGCGCAGGGCGCCGTCGACGGGGTCAGGGCGCCGTCGAAGAACAGGTGCTCGATCCGGTCGTGGTCGTGGAAGTATTCCAGGTGCCGGAACGCCGCCAGTGCGCAGCTCGGGTGGACGTGCAGCGACGGGCGCAATGCGCCGAGAACGGCAGCCCCCGCGCCTCGCACGAGCACGCCCGGCGCCAGGATAGCCCGTGATCCCGCCGCACCGCGTGCCGTCGGCCTGGAGCACGTCCACCGCGCCGGCCTCGAGCATCCGGCGGAAATAGAACAGGTCGTACCCGTACTCGCCGGCCGCGATGTCCATCCCGGCGGGTGCCCGGTCGCGCAGCAGGCGCAGGCCCTCGAGGTCGTCGGAGCGACACCGGCTCCTCGAACCAGGTCACGCCCAGGTCGGCGAACGCCTCGGCCATCGCCAGCGCCTGCTTGCGCGGATAGGCGCCGTTGGCGTCGACGAACAGCTCGGCATCGCGGCCGATCGCCTCGCGGGCGGCCCGCACCGCGCCGAGGTCCTGGTCGGGATGGCGGCCGATCTTCATCTTCACCCGCGGGATGCCCGCCGCCGCCCAGCCGCCGAGCTGCTCGCGCAGCTGCTCGGTCGAATACGAGGTGAATCCCCCGCTGCCATACACCGGGGCCTGCTCGCGCACGGCGCCCAGCAGGGTCGACCAGGGCCACGTCGAGCAGCCGCGCCTTCAGGTCCCACAGCGCCGCGTCGACGGCCGAGATCGCCATCGACGCGATTCCGGCCCGGCCGAGGTTGCGCACGGCCGCCCCATCGCCGCGTAGGATCCGGGCACGCCCATGGCGTCCCGCCCCTCCACGACGCCGGCGAGGAGGTCCCGGACCAGTGCCGCGGTCGGCGTGTCGGAGTAGGAGTAGCCCAGGCCCGTCCGGTCCCCCGCGACGGCCTCGACCACGACGATGGTGGTCGAGCTCCACTCGATAGGTGCCGTCCGACTCGGGCGCGTCGGTCGGCACCTTGTACGCCGACGACGTCGACCTGCTCGATCGGCACGCTGGACGAGCCCGGCCTGGCGATGGCCACGACGCCTACCTCCCCGGCCGGTCTCCCGGCCCAAGAACCTGGGATCGCGTGGGATTCGAGCCGCTCGCTCAAACGAGTTCCTTGATCTTGTCCTTGAACACCGACTTGATGATCTTGCCCGCGTCGGGCTCGCCGCGGATCAAGGACTCGGCGAACTTCATCGCCTGCTGCGGCGTGGCCGCCGGGGGCATCGGCGGCTCGAACGGGTCGACCACCGCCTCGACGATAGCCGGCTTGTTGCTCGAGAACGCCGCCTGCAGCGCCGGCCGAACTTCCTCCGGCCGCTCGCAGCGGAACCCGACCCCGCCGCACGCCTCGGCGAACTTCACGAAGTCGATCGGATGCAAGGCCACCTCGTACTCGGGGTTGCCCAGGAAGACCATCTGCTCCCACTTGATCTGGCCGAGCGTGTTGTTCTTGATGATCACGACCTTGATCGGCAGCTCGTGCTTCACCGCCGTGACGAAGTCGCCCATCAGCATCGTGAAACCGCCATCGCCGACGAACGCCACGACCTGACGGTCCGGATACGGCGACCTTGGCGCCGATCGCATAGGGCAGGCCCGGCGCCATGGTCGCCAGGTTGCCCGAGCAGGAGAACTGCATCCCCCGCCGGATATGGATGTGCCGCGCCGCCCATGTGGTGATCGTGCCCGAGTCGGTCGTGATGATCGCGCCGTCCTCGAGCAGTCGTTGACGTGCCGCGCCACGACCTGCGGCTTCACGGGGCTGTCGTCGCGGGTCGCGCGGTTGCGCATCAGCTCGCGCCACTCCTTCATGCTCTCCTGCGCCTTCTCCAGGAACGAGCGGTCCTTCTTCGGCTGGAGCAGCGGCAGCAGTTGCCTGGAGGGTCGCCCGCGCGTCGCCCACCAGCCCGACCTCGACCGGATACCGCAGGCCGATCCGGTTCGGGTCGACGTCGATCTGCACGCAACTGCGCCTGGTCGGGCTTGGGATACCACTTGAGATAGGGGAAGCGTCGTACCGACCATCACCAGGCCGTCGCATTCCTCCATCGCCAGCTCCGAGGGGCGCGTGCCCAGCAGCCCGATGCCCCCGGTCGTGAACGGCGAGTCGTCCGGCACGACCGCCTTTCCCAGAAGCGGCTTGATGATCGGCCCGCCGACGATGTCGGCCATCCGCTCGAGCTCGTCCCCCGCGCCCAGGGCCCCCATGCCGGCCAGGATTACGACCTTCTTGCAGCTGTTGATCAGCTCGGCCGCCGCCTTCAGGCGTCTCGGCCTGCGGGACCGTGATCGGCGGACGCCACGAAGAAGAAGTGTGCCCGACGACCATCTGCTGGCGACGACTCCTCGTCCGACATCGTCCAGTCCTGGATGTCCGACGGAGTGGTCAGGTGCGAGACTGTCCGGCCCGAGAGCGCCGCTCGGCAGGCGATGTTGACCAGCTCACTCGCGTGCTTCGGCCCCAGGATCATCTGGTTGTAGGCCGCCACGTCACTGAAGAGCTGGAGGATGTCGATCTCCTGCTGGAAATGGGTGCCAAGCATATCGTGAAACGAGTGGCCGGTGATCGCCAGCACCGGCGCGTGGTCGAGCTTGGCGTCGTACAGCCCATTGAGCAGGTGGACGGCACCCGGGCCGCTGGTGGCGAAGCAGACGCCCAGCCGGCCGGTGAACTTGGCGTATCCGCACGCGGCGAACGCCGCCGCCTCCTCGTGGCGGCACTGGATGAACCGGATCTTCTCGCGGTTCTTGCGCAGGGCCTCGAAGATGCCGTTGATCCCGTCGCCCGGCAGGCCGAATGCCGTGTCCACACCCCACGCGATCAACTTCTCGACGATGACGTCGCCCGTCGTCTTGGCCATCGGAATGTCTCCTCAGGTTGGGAATTGGCCAGGAGGTTGTTGATCCGAGAATCCCCGCATCCGCGGGCCCGCAGCCTGGCCGGACGAGGTCCATTGGGAGGGAGTGCGCGTCGATCGACGGATCCTCGATCGCGCTCGGCATATGCCAGACCAGAGCCTGCAAATGAGTGCGCAAGCTCGCGGCGTCAGCGGCGCGAGGATTAGCTGCCCACGCCATACCGCGACGGCATCGCCGCAACGAAATGTCGCGGCGATCCCCGTCTGCTCCGTCGTGAGAGGTAGGGTGGTCGGGCCTCGATCACCGGTGCGGACACGGTGCCATCGTCAACGCCCGGTGCGGGTGCAGCAGGCGTTCCCTCGTCAGCAACATCCACGGCGACGTATAGACGAATCGCCCTCGATCCGGTCCACCTGTCGCGGCAACGGTAGGCCGGGAGGCGAGCCGACCGCCGCTGGAGAGCAGACAACCTGTCGCCACCATCAGCGCATCGCGTGCGGCCGATCGGCTCGGGCGGCTGTCGCGACAGGCCACGAATCGCCACGGCGTCCTTGTCGCGCTGGAAGGCACGCTCGCGCTCCAGTCGGGTCTGGTCATGGAGCGCCAGGTAGAGCTGCTGTTCCTCTTCGCCGAAGACCTTGCCGCGGCGGCCCATCACGGTGCGCGCCGTCTCGAAGACCTGCTCCAGAGGGAAGCCCGGGGCGACCCGACCGTAGAGCACCGCCGTGAACGACGGGATGTGCTTGGGCAGGAGGATGCCCGCGGGCAGGACGTTGCACATCACCCCGATCGAGGTCCCCGTGTTCAACATGCTCCCCATGCCGGTACGGGTGTGGTCGCCGATGAAGCAGCCGACCTTCGCCTGGCCGGTCGGGATCGGGTCGCCTTGCAGCGGCACCTGCACCTCGGCGTAGTCGTTGCGCAGGTCGCTGTTGGACGTGATTGCGCCCAGGTTCACCCACTCGCCGACGTACGCGTGGCCCAGGAACCCCTCGTGGTACTTGTTCGAGTGGCCGTGCACGATCGACGCCTCGACCTCGCCGCCGATCCGGCAAGTCGGGCCGATCGTGACGCACCCGCGCAGGTTGGCGCGGAAGAGCTGCGTGTCGGCCCCGATCGCGCAGGGGCCCTCGATCCGAGTGAAGGGCTGGACCCACACGTTGGGGCCCAGGATGATCGGCCCGTTCGTGGTATCGAAGACCGTATACGGATCGATCCGAGCCGTCTCGTGCAGCCGCAGCCGATTCGAGGGACCGACCAGCGCCATCGCGGTCAGGTGGCGGTTCGACACTCCGGGACCGCCCATCTCGAGGAAGTCGCGCTGGAGGTACACGCCGTTTCGCGCGACCAAGTCCCAGGGCCGGACGATCCACTCGCCGCCGACGTCCACGCAGGGCACCCGCGCCATCAGGCGGTCGAACCAGCCGTTGACCCCGTTGGGCTCGAGAGCCACCGCATCATCGGGGCCAGCCACGGCGAACGCGGGCAGGCCGTCGCACAGGCCCACCCAGGCCCCGGGCTCGTCGTCCCGTTGGAACTCGGACGGCGGCACCCACCGGCTGTTGGCCACGATCACCGGCCCCCTCGCCAGCCAGTCGCGGTCATTGATGACCCGGTGCGGGTCGCGGTGCCGCTGGACTCCGACCAGGTGCGACCGGATCATCCCGCCCTGCCGCTGCGGACCCGGGCCGATCCCGAAGGCACGTGCCAGCTTGCTCCCGAGCGAGGTCGCCCCCAGCATCAGCTCGTACACCGGCCGCGTCAGGCTCAGCGGCTCCAGGCCGCTCGCCGCGATATCCTCGACCAGGCAGAGGCGCATGACTCCTCCGGATCTCCCGCGGTCCGATCGCCGTGGAGGTTATCCCGATCCGATCGCCGGGGTTGAGAGCTCTCTGAAGAAGGGACCCGCCGGCTCTCGTGGCCGGCTCGATGAAGCTGATGAATCCTATCGCGATCGCCGGAATGTGGCTAGGCCATGATCGCGATGTTCATTTATGACCCCATCGACGTGCCCGGGACGATCAGATGTTCGAGGTGGCCGCTCGCGAGGTCCAGGAATCCAACGGTCCACCGCGATGCGCGATGGAAGGCGCCCGGATTGATGAAACGGGTCTCGCCGCGGACGACGTCGATGGCCTTGTGGGTGTGGCCCGAGAAGAGGTACTCTGGTTTGCGCCCGGTCAGGAGGGACAGTCTCGCGGTCCGAATCGCCGTGGGTGACGGCCAGCCGATGGCCGTCGAGCTCGATCAGGCCCCCCTTCTCCAGGCATGCGCCGCCGATGTCGCGAATAGCGGCCCGCAGCTCGTCCAGGGCGAAATCGCAGTTGCCGAACACGAGGTAGCTCGGCAAGAGAGCCAGCTCGTGGACCACCTCGGGGATGGTGATGTCCCCGCAATGGATCAGGACACTTGCGCCCGAGTCCACCAGCAACTGGACGGCCGCCCGCGTCCGCGCGACCTGATCGTGGGTGTCGGAAATGATGCCGATCTGCATGGTCTCTCGACCCTCGTCGGTTCACGTCGTGCCGTGGTGGGACACCAGGATTCTCGATCACGCGGCGGGCGGAGGACCGGCCGGGAAAACGGCGCGATCCTGCACGATTCTTCCGTCCTCAAGGCATTCCGGACGCGATTCGCTGGCCGCGGCGCCGGCGCCGGGGTAGACTAAAGGTAGAGACTGTGCCGGTCCGGCTCAAGTCATTGACGGCTTCCGCGGTCCGGATGGGACCGGGAGTTCTGAGTCGCTTCGGTGCAGATTCTCGTCGTCCGACCCGGTCGGGTCGGATGCGCGGCCGTCCGCGATCGACGGTCGGCCGCGGGTGGTCCGGGTGACCGGCCGATCGCCGCCGCATGGCGGCGGAGCGCCTCACCAGGCACCGCCCTGGCTTTACCCGCGCCGCGCGGGGAGGTGTCCCATGTCCGCGATGCTGAAGGTCCGTCCGCGAATCCAGAAGTTGCGCCCCACAAGGCCCGCCGAGGATCGCGAGGATCAGACCATGTCATCGACGCAAGTCCTGAATCGATCGAACGTACGAGGCGAGGCCCCGGAAAATGCACTCCGGCAGGCCGAGCCGCCCGAGACCCGCGACGACGGGAGGAGTGAAGCCCCTGACGCGGGGGAAGGAAGGTGTGAAGCCCTTGAGCGTGAATTCACCCACGGCCGGAGTCGGAGTTGAGCGGTCGGGCCAGGCATCACGGCCGGTCCGGAGGCCCCACCGCACGGTTCCGCCGGCCGCCTTGCCCACCCGGGTCGCCCTCCTCACCGAAGGATGCCGGACCCGCCTCGAAGTGCGACCCGTGACATGGAGTTCACGACCGCGCCCGGCACGGACGCCGGGCGCGATATCACGGAATCGATAGGATTGACCACGATCTTCGGAGCCGCATTCAACGCCGCCATGGCCATGTCGCGGCTCCGGCATCGGCAAGCCGAATAGGTCGCAGCCTGAAGCTCGACCGCCTCGCCAGGCTGCCGGCGGGGACCGCCCAGTCCATCCGGCATACCATTCCCCATCCTGCCCGCATCCACGCCATGACGTGTGGGAACACCACGGCGCGTACCGTCGTGGGCTCACCCAACTTTGGCTGCCATTTTGGCCGAATTGGGTTCGTTTGTGTCAATTCCGAGGTTGGACCTCGCGTTTCGGCGCCGAAACGCGATGGCGATGATGAAGAAAATATGAAGATTGGGTTCGTTTGCTATCTTTGGGGGGTCCAGACCTCCAAGGAACGAGCCGCGATCAGCTCCGGATGAACACTGCATGCAAGCTACAAGGTCGGCAGACAGGTCAGCCCGTGTGCCTTTATGCAACCACGGAATCCATTGTGGCCCGCTCTCGTTGCATTGATGACCGCATGCGGCCATATCCCGAGCCCGATCGCTCGTCTTAACCGTTCAACCGAATTGCCAAAGACCGGACCGACAGCTTATAGACGCCGCAGTTCGGTCTTTTATTCAGAATTTCTGAGTTTTTTTTGGATCATCCGTCGGCCCAATCTGCGCAGCCCACATCATCGGAATAGACAACCCAAAGCTCCCTAGCCTGCTGGACTCCACCTTCGACCTTGTACCATTTCGACCCCGATCCGATTGCGGCTCAGGCTGCCGTCGTCTTTCGACAAGCCATGACCCGGTTTCAATCCGCAGTGACCTCGCGGTTTCTTCTATCTGCGTCCATCTGTGTCATCTGCGGACAAGCGAATTTCGGCGGATGGCCGTGATAGCATTTATCCATGCACAACAGCCCAATGAGTCTGACAGGATTGTCCGCAGATGACGCAGATGAACGCAGATTGGATGGACATAGATCCCATTCACGAATCGCGCGGTGCGGTTTGTTCCGGCGCCCTCGCAAGCAACTGGCAAACTCGCCCGCGTGACTGAGGTCGGCCTCCTCGCCATGGGCACCGGCGGTCGCGAGGTCGATAAACGTGCCGGGAAGGGTGGCCGAATGAATTCGTTCCCTGCGACGACCGCTCTTCCCGTTCGGGACTGGCCGTCGCCGAAGGGGGGCGGATGCCGGGGCTACCTACGCGGGGGTCAGGACGAAGTCCACCCCGCTCAGGTCGATGCCGCCGCGGCTGATCGCGATCGTCGAGGGGTTCCGCGAGGATTGGGTATAGCCCGTCGGCACCACCAGGGCCACCGTATAATCCCCCGTCCCGCCGAGGCCGTCGAGCTGGTTGAAGTTGTAGCGGCCCGACGAGTCGGTTGCCGTTGTCGCCAGCACATTGCCATCCGAGTCCTCCAGCCGGACCGTGATCCCGGAGAGTCCTCGTGGCGACGGGTCGCTCGCGCCGATCCCGCCCGCGACGACGGACCCGCCGATCGAGGCCGTGAACTTGAAGACGTCGGCCTGCAGGTTGGTGATCCCTGTGTTGGCTTCGATGATCCCGGCCAGCGAGTCGCCCTGCTGGAAGATGTGTAGCTCGTCCGGGTTCCACGACTCGTTGAGGTAGAAGAAGCGGTCGCCCGCCTGCAGGCGATTGAACTGGTCGGCGATGATCGTGGTGAACAGCGGGCCGAGGTCGGAGCCGGCGACGTGGTCCTCGGCCATGCCCGCCCTCGAACGGGTCGATGTCCGCGACGGTCCCATACGCCTGCTTGCAGCTCCTGCTGTACGGTCACGTTGCTGGTGATCTGGGCGAAGCTGGTCACCGCCGGCAGGCCGTAGGCCACGCGGACCTGGTTATACGTGCCGATGCCGTCGTCCCGGGCCCTCTCGACGTCGCGGGCGATCAGGTCCTGCCCGTTGTCCTGCAGCCCGCCGTTGGCGAAGAGGAGGTTGCGGATGTCGCCGATCGCCAGCAGGTCGTCGGCCTGCGAGACGCCGTCGGCGTCGGCCTTGAGGATAGGACCGATGTCGGTCGAGATGTGGCCGGTTAGCGGATCCACCGCCCCGGTGGGGTTGAGCACGTAGGGGTCGAAGAAGTCGGTGGCCAGGCTGATGTCCGCGCCGGCGGGGTCGTCGGGCAGCAGGTCCTGTCCGTCGTTGCCCTGGCGCTCGATCTCGGGGCTCAGCAGGCTGTGGCCGAACCGGAAGGCCACGGTCGAGAACTCGGTCGCGATCGCCGGGTTGACGGCGGGATTGTAGCCGGCGTAGGCCGGGACTGCGCCGGGCCGAGGAGGTCCGGCAGGTACTGCGTATAGACGATCTCCTGGTACTCGGCGATGTTGATCTTCCGAGCCTCCTGGTAGAGGCTGCTCGTCGCTCCAGTCGGGATGCTCCGTCTGGAGCTCGGCGGCGATGAGGTTGTGGTTGCGCAGGAACAGCGTCTGCGAGCGCCGTCAGCTCGACGTTTTCGTTGGCCCGGATGTCGCCGGCCGCGAACAGGCTGGATTCGGGCACTGCCTGGGCGTCGTTGGCCATGTCGAGGGCATCGATCTGGGCCTGCGTGAAGTAGGTGAGGTTGTCGTAGGGCAGCATGTTGCCGGGGCTGGTCTTGAGCTGGCCGCCCGAGAATGTCCGCAACGCGTCGGCGACTTCCTGGGTCGAACCGTAGACGTTCGAGAGGTCCAGGTAGGACGTGACGGCATTGACCTGCTGCCGCGGGTTGCTCGTGCTGGTCCCGGTGCTCGGGTCGAACACCGAGCGGTCGAAGGTCTGGTTGCCCATCTCGCTCGGGTCGTTGGGATCGGCCAGGATCTGGAGAGCCTGGCTCGGGTCGGTCGGCGTCAGGTCCAGGTCGTGGTCGATGAACTGGCCGAAGGCATAGCCGAAGTCGGAGAGGCTCTGCGCGTCGACGGTGTTCAGGTCCTGCGACGGGTCGGCCGGGTCCGCCTGATTGTTGAGGAGGTCGCTGATGACGCGGGCACTGGGGTTGCTGGCCAGTGACGGGGCGCTGATCCCGTCGGCATAGGCCGCGGGCGAGACACGCAGCAGGTCGGTGCCGGCCGTCCCCAGGCTTGCGTTGGCCCGGTTATTCCCCACCTCGTCGATCGGACGAAAGGCCGACGACGGTGGCGGCGGGTTGCTTCGTGTCGGGACGGGCGATGACGGACTCGTCGTCGGCGTTGGGGAGCCGGTCGGGCCTCCCGGCTGTGTCGTGGGCGGCGAGGTCGCACTCGATCGGTTCCATCCCGGCGGCCGGCTGGGCGGCGGCGACAGGATCGGGGGCACGCCGGGTGTTGCGACGAGCGGCATCGGCGCGGGCTGCGGCGGGTGCGATTTGGACGCCTTCGCCGCGGCCATGCGATCCGTCGCGCTTCTCCTCGTCCCGATCGTCGCCTGCCGCAGGTGTCGGGTCGGGGCTGCCGATCGGGCCCGGGCTGCGGCCCCGTTCATGGAAGTCCGGTCCGCCGGCCTGGCCCGGGTCTCGTCGCCCGGCATCGGGTCGGAGAGGACGCCGGTCACGTCCATCCCGCTGCCGGGCAGGTTGCGGTGTTCAAGTTCCTCCAGGCTGGACTTGCCGATCGGGCGACGGCCTCGAGCCGAGCCTTCCTTCAGCCAACGCGTGGCGCATCGACGAAGCCAGTCAGGTATCGCGTTCATGGTGTGCTCCAGGACCGTCACGAGGTTGAGAAAGGGATTGCCATCCCACGGCCCGCGATCGGGACGAGCGGAAGCTCCGAGGGCGTCCCCGCGTGTGGCGCCAGAGGCGCAGCGGCGTTCCCGAACGCATCAGCGACCCCAACCATCGGGCCGGGGACGCCGGTCGTCCTGCCGCGGGATGCCCTTGATCCGAGAGGATTGCGTGGAGCGTCCTCGCCCACCCTCGATCCGACCCGCGCGTCGCCGCCGCCTCGCACGCTGCGGCCTCGCCTCGGGCCTTGCCCCGCCACCGCAACGGGTCGCACACACCGACCGATGCCATCGGCGGGAAGGATCGAGTCCGGTCGATCAACGACATCCGAGTGCCGGGCGGAGATGAGGAACTCGACGCGTCGTTGCACGCTCCATCATGCCGAGCGGACGGGGGGCCGCGCCCTGCGCCGGGCGTTACATTTCTTCGAGAAAGATGCTTTCAAGCAACAAAAGTCACGAAACGCCCGGGCCCGTCGCGACCGCCCAGGGCACTCCGCCGCTAGGGTCATCGCTTTCCCGATTGCCTAGTCATAAATTAAACATAATATTATATACGTCAATGAAATCGAGCCGGAAAGCCGGCAATCGGACGACGTGGGGATTGGATCGCCGACGATGGCGAGGAGGAAGGGAGCGAACAGGCAGTGACGGGCCGCGGATGCCGACAGGTCGCGAGCCGACGCTCAATGCGGGTTCGCGGCCTGCACGACGACCCCCGTGGCGACGTGTGCGTACAACCAGACGATCGCGCCGACGATCAGCGCCAGCAGGATGCTGTGCCGCAGGACGGCGCGGAGCAGCTCGCCTTCGTTGCCCCCCTCGCCGGTGGCCGCGGCGGCGACGACGATCGATTGCGGCGTCGATCATCTTGCCCATCACGCCGCCGGTCGTGTTCGCCGAGGCCATCAGGATCGGGTCGAGGCCCAGCTTCTCGGCGGTGATCTTCTGGAGGTTGCCGAACAGCACGTTGCTCGCCGTGTCCGAGCCGGTCAACGCCACCCCCAGCCAGCCCAGCAGCGTGCCGAAGATCGGGTAGAAGAGGCGGCCGGTCCGCGTGAACGCCAGGCCCAGCACGGCGTCCATCCCGGCGTACTTGGTCACGAAACCCAGGGACAGCATGCAGAGGATCGCCGCGATCGCCGGGACCATCCGGCGGACCGTCCGCCCGAAGAGACGCGCCATCCTCGTCGCCGGCAGGCCGAGCAGGAAGCCGCTCAGGACCGCAGCCAGGAAGACGGCCGTGCCCGTCGAGGAGAGCGGCAGGAACTCGACGATCGCCTTCTCGTAGTCGGCCGCGGTCGCGGCCTCGTGGCCGGTCACCGCCTGGCCCGGGCCACCTTCAGGTGCAGCCAGGCATGCCTCGGTCTTCCAGGAGAAGACGCGGTCGAGGCCGTCCTTCACCGCCGGGGTCCCCATCGCCTTCGACGCGGGGATTCCCCAGACCAGCACGAACGCGGTCAGCAGGGCGAATGGCATCCAGGCCCGCGCGACGGCGGCGGTCGTCAACGGGGTCGATTGCAGCGTCGATGGGTCGGGGTCGCCCTCGAACCGCCAGACCTCCCGAGGCCGCCAGAACCGGATCACCAGCACGCCGGCGCAGCAGGCTCGATACCGACGAGACGATGTCCACCAGCTCGAAGCCACGCAGTTCGACCAGGCGAATTGCACCAGCGGCAAACGTCCCGCCGATCACCAGCAGCGGCACGCGGACCGCCCAGGTCTCGCGCCAGGAGGTGAGCGTCGCGACCAGCCAGAATGGGATGATGACCGAGAGGATCGGCAGGATCCGGCCGCAGGTGGCGCTCAGGGCCTGGACGTCCAGGCCCGTGACGGTGCTCAGCGTGAGGATCGGCATGCCGATGCCGCCCCAGGCCACCGGCGCCGTGTTGGCGATCAGGCAGAGCAGCGCGGCCTGGAACGGCCGGAAGCCCAGGCCGACCAGGAAGGCCGCCGAGATCGCCACCGGCGCGCCGAACCCGGCCGCACCCTCGATCAGCGCCCCGAAGCAGAACGCCACCAGCACCGCCTGGAGCCGACGATCGGCCGACAGCCGCGCGATCGACGCCTTCATCACCTCGAACTGGCCGGTCTCGACGGCGATGTCGTACAGGAACACCGCCGCCACGATCAGCCAGACGATCCGGACCGTCGCGAAGACGACCCCCAGCCCCACGCTGGCCGCCACCATTCGCCGCCGGCATGCCGAATGGCCCCATCGCCACGGCGCAGGCCGTGATCAGCCCGGCCAGCGCCGCCGCCCAGGCGGACATGCGCCCGGCCGCCAGCAGGCCCAGCAGGACCAGCACCGGCAGCGCCGGCGACGAGCGTCGACGCCGGCCAGCTGCCCATCGGATCATAGTGTTGAGTCCACACGCCGCCGAGCCCCCGCAGATTGCTTAACAAAGAACAGGTGTGGCCAGCATCCGGGCCGACGGTGCGGCCCATCGGGTGCTCAGGATACGGGATGGCACGCGCGGCGGGATAGTCCCTGGCACGGGTGGAGTCCGGTCCGGAAGTTGCAGCGCACCAGCCATCGGGAATGACGACGAAGCCCACCGGTGCCGTCTTGACCGTCCGGCGGTGGAGGGGGTAAGTTCTGGGTGTCAGCCTCGACCGTGACAGCGAGGATGGCCGGCAGACCTAGCGAGGAGCCTCTGGGTGCAAATCGAGATTTCGATCCGTCATGGCGAGTCTGGACGCTGCGCAGCATCAGTACGTGCACGATAAGGCCGAGAAGCTGCAGAAGTACTTCGGCCGCCTGATGGCGATCGAGGTGGCGGTGGACCACGTCAAGCATGCCTGGGAGATCGAGATCCTCGTCTCCGCCGAGCACAAGCACGATTTCGTGGCCCGCGAATCGGGGCCGACGCCGGAAGCGGCGATGGACGCTTGCGTACACAAGATCGAGAACCAGTTGCGGCGCTACAAGGAACGTGTGCAGCATCATAAGGGGGATGTGCCCCAGGGGGGCATGCCCTAGCCAGCCCGTCGGACCGGGGCGGGGGTTGGGTCATGCGGCCGCTGGGTAGGCCGGCGTCCTCGGCGAAAAGCGGTCGGGTGGCGGCCGGGGGCCGGGCCTCTCGGCGAGCGTCGGCGTCCCGCGCCGGCCCCGCGGGTGTGGCCCGCGCGACGGCAGTCGGCGGCGATGCGCGGGTGAGGAAGACGGGGCGACGCCGGGGCGAGATGAGACCCGGTCGGCCGGTCGGCCCGTCGATGGAGGGGCGGATGAAGCTCTTGGATTTCGTGGTACGAGAAGCGATCGTCGTGGACTTGCAAGCCACCGGCAAGGAGGAGGCGATCCGCGAGATGGTCGGCAGCCTCCATCGCGCCGGCCGGCTGGCCGACAACGACGTGGAGAGCGTGATCCGGGCGATCCTCGGCCGCGAGGAACTGGGCTCGACGGGGATCGGCCAGGGGGTGGCCGTGCCGCATACCCGGCATCCGACCCTCCAGCGGCTGATCGGCACCGTCGCCCTTTCCCGCCGCGGCGTCGATTTCGCGGCCCTGGACGGCGAGCCGGTGGATATCTTCTTCCTGCTGGTCTCGCCCCAGAACCAGCCCGGCGACCACCTGCGGGCCCTGGAGAATATCTCCCGACACCTGAAGGACGAACGGTTCGTGAATTTCCTGCGTCAGTCGCAGACGCGCGAGAACGTGATCGACGTCCTGGAGGAGGCCGACCATGGCTCGCATTTGAGCGAATGGCCGGCACCGGCGGCCCACCATGGTCGTCCGGGACCCGAATTCGAGCCGTCACTACGATTGCGTCCGGCGTTAGCGGATGCCGGCGCGGCGCGTGGCATCCCCGCCGGGTGATGCCACAGACGAATCCTGGCCGCCGCGGCATCCCCGATGACCCGAGCCGGCGGCCGCCTGTCCCCGGCCCTGGCCGATCGAGCTGCCGATGAGCCAGGATACGACGGTCGCCGTCGCCAAGTCGAGATCAGCAACAGCCTCGGCCTGCACGTCCGGCCTGCCATGAAGTTCGTCGAGCTGGCGTCGCGGTTCCCTTGCGAGGTGCGGGTCCGCCACAATAACAATGAATTCAACGGGAAGAGTCTGCTGGAGCTGACGATGATGGCCGCCGAGTGCGGCACCCGCCTCGAGCTGGTGGCACGCGGCCCCGACGCCGCTCGCGGCGATCGAGGCGCTGGCCGGACTGGTCTCGGCCCGGTTCCACGAGGACGAAGACGGCGAGCCGATCGACGGCCGGGCGTCGGATCCGGAGCCGGGCCGATGATCGCCCGGGGCCCGGGCCTTCCGGCCATCGCCGCGGGGCCGTCGACGGCCCGGGCGGCGGGGCCGGAGTCCGTGCTCGCGGCGGGTCATCGTCGTCGCGCGGTTCGACTTGGTGGGATCCTGGCATGCGGCCCTCGGCGACAGCCAATCCGACGACGCGCCCCGCCTCGCGGACCATGCAGGTCCTGCGCGGCATCGCCATCAGCCCCGGGATCGCCATGGGCCCGGTGGTGGTGCTGGACCGCAGCGGCCTGGCCCTGCCCACCCGCGCCATCGCCGAGGACGCGGTCGCCGGCGAGCTCGAACGGCTCGATCGGGGCCTCCATGCGGCCTGCCGAGGCGGCCGAGGGGGACGCCGCCGAGGTCCGCGACCGCCTGGGCCCGCAGTACGCCGAGATCCTCACGGCGCACAGC
Source organism: uncultured Planctomycetota bacterium (assembly GCA_963771445.1). GTDB lineage: Bacteria > Planctomycetota > Planctomycetia > Isosphaerales > Isosphaeraceae > JAKAUH01. The sequence continues at coordinate 621,944 of CAVYTQ010000015.1, forward strand.
CGGATGATCGCCGACCCGACCCTCCACCGCGAGACCCGGCAGCGGCGTCGAGCAGGAGCGGATCACGGCCGAGCACGCCGTGCTCGAGGTGCTCGAGGGATACGCGGCGCGGCTGGAGGGGCTACACCGGCTCGCACCTGGCGGCCCGCGCCGCGGACGTCCGCGACATCGAGGGAAGGATCCTCGGGCCAGTTGATCGGCGCCCGGCCCGAGCCGATCCAGGACGGCCTGGCGGCGCCGACGATCGTGCTGGCGCACGACCTGACGCCCAGCGAGGCCGCGGGGCTCGACCCGAGCCGCGTCCCGGGGTTCGCCACCGAGGCCGGCGGCCGCGCCAGCCACACGGCGATCGTCGCGGCCGCGCTGGAGATCCCGGCCGTGGCCGGGCCTCGGGCCCGATGCTCGAGCGGGCCCGCCACTGCCGCATGGCCATCATCGACGGCGACCAGGGCCTGGTGATCCTCGACCCCGACGACGGCGACGCAGGAGCGTTACCGCCAGCTGGCCGCCGAGCGCGTCGGCGCGGTTCCAGGTCCTGGCCCGCCAGGCCGACCGGCCCGACGAGACCCTCGACGGCTGCCGCGTCGAGCTCTGGGGCAACATCGAGTTCGGCGGCGAGGTCGCCGCCTGCCTGGAGCGCGGCGCCGCCGGGGTCGGCCTGTTCCGCACCGAGTTCCTGTTCCTCGAACGCCACGAGCCGCCCGGCGAGGACGAGCAGTTCGAGGTCTACGCCGGCGTCGTCCAGCGCGATGGGCGGCCGGCCGGTCACGATCCGGACGCTCGACCTGGGCGCCGACAAGATCGCCGGCTACCGCGGTCGGCGGGCCGGTCCCGAGTCGAACCCGGCGCTGGGGCTGCGGAGCCTTCGGCTCTCGCTGCGCGACCCGGCGATCTTCCGGCCGCAGCTCCGCGCCTTGCTGCGCGCCGCCGTGCTGGGCGACGTCCGCGTCCTGTTCCCCCTGGTGTCCACCCTGAGCCGAGCTCCGCGCCGCGCGTGCGGCCCTCGACGACGCCGCCGACGAGCTGCGGGCCGAGGGGCACCCGATTCCCGAGCGGATACCGGTCGGCGTCATGGTCGAGGTACCGGCCGCCGCCCTGATGGCCGATCACCTGGCGAAGGAGGTGGATTTCTTCTCCATCGGAACCAATGACCTGATCCAGTACACCCTGGCCGTGGACCGGACCAACGAGACCGTCGCCGAGCTGTATTCCGCCGCCGACCCTTCCGTCCTGCAAGCTGATCGCCATGGTGGTCGAGGCCTGCCGCAAGCAGGGATCCCGGCCACCGTGTGCGGGACGATGGGCGGCGAGCCGCTCTACGCGATGCTCCTGCTGGGCCTGGGCATTCGCCAGCTCAGCATGCCCCCGCACCAACTGCCCGAGATCAAGCGCGTGATCCGGGGCATCCGGCTGGAAGAGGCCGAGGCCCTGGCCGCCGAGGCCCTCCGCTGCCCCACGGCGCGCGAGGTGGTCGAGCTGCTGGAGTCGACGCTCCGGCGGGCGCTGGCCGAGCCGATCGCCGGGCCCGCGGACGCGGTCCGGCCGGCGGAAGCCGCCGGCATGGTTGGGCAGGGGGCCGCGAGCTGACGATCGGCCCGGCCTTCCGGCCCGCCGCCGTCCCGATCCGCCCGCGACGCCCCGAGGCACCGCGAGGATCCATCGATCACCATCTTACGACTCGCAGACGGCCCGCCATCGGGCGTGTCCGACCTGCCGGTCCCGAGCCGACCCGGCCCTGCCCGACCCGATCCGATCCGCCCCCCAGCGAGGCGATCCGATCCGGTCCCGCCCGGCCCCGCCGGCCCGGTCGAACCGGGGTGGACGCGCCGGCCGGACCGGCCCGAGTGAAACCCGACAAACCCCGAAGGCGAGCGGATGGCGCGGCGGCCCGACGCCCGGAGGCGCAGGCCAGCCCCATCCATCGCCATCCGACTCCGACCGGAGCGGCCCGAGCGGCCGCCGGATACGATGACAACCACCAAGGTCCGACTCCGCTTCGGCAAGCGCGGCGACCTCCGACTGGTCAGCCATCACGACCTGATGCGCTGCCTGGAGCGAATGCTCCGCCGCGCACGTGTTCCGATGGCGACGACCCAGGGTTTCAACCCGCGTCCCAAGGTGACCTTCGCCCTGGCGCTGGGGCTGGGGATCGAGGCACTGCGCGAGGTCGTGGACCTCGAGCTGACCGAGCCCTGGTCGCCGTCCGAGCTGCTGGCGCGGCTGGAGGCGTGCGCCCCGCCGGGCTTCGACTGGGTCAACGCCCGACCGCTGCCGCCCGGCGCCGCCGCGCCGCGGCCCCGATCGACCGACTATGTCCTGGCCGTCCCGTCCGGACCGCCGCGAGGCGGCCCGCGCAGGCCTGGCTCGGCTCCTGGCCGCCGCGACCTGGCCGGCGATCCGCCGCAGGGCGGATCGCGAGCGGGAGTTCGACCTGCGCCCGCACGTCCTCTCGGCCGACCTGGCCGACGACGGCGTGCTCCGGTTCCGCCTGGCGGTCACGCCGGAGGGCTCGGCGCGGCCGGAGGATCTGATCGAGGCCCTGAATCTACGCGACCTCCTCGATGACGGCGAATTCCTGACCCGCGTCAACGTGGAGATCGACCCATGACGGCCGAGCCCGGCCCGCTCGCCGCCCGCGGCCGCCGCGGTACCGGGCGGGCCCGCAATCGAAAAATGGATCAACGACCGAACACCACCGCCGAACCTCGGCGCCAGTCCTGGAAAGAGACCGCATGAAGAAGGAAATGCTGATCAACGTACTCCAGCCCGAGGAGTGCCGCATCGCCATCGTGGAGGATGGGGTCCTCGAGGAGCTATACGTCGAGCGGACCAGCCACGAGAGCTACACGGGCAACATCTACAAGGGGAAGGTCGTCAACCTCGAGCCGGCCATCCAGGCGGCGTTCGTGGACTTCTCGGTCGGCCGCAATGGCTTCCTGCACGTCTCGGACGTCGAGCCCCAGTATTTCGACGCACGCGGGCCGGCGGCGACCGAGAACGTGCCCGTGCCCGAAGCCGGGCCGGGGGATCGGGGCAAGAGGCGCGACCCGCGTCGCGACCGCGACCGCGACCGAGGTCGGGGCCGCGGCGAGCGCCGGGGGCCGGCCGAGCCGGTCGAGGACATCGATCCGTTCGCGCCGCTGCCGCCGCCGCCGCCCCGCGCGCCGAGGAGCGGCCTCGCGAGCGGGATCGGGGCCGCGATCGCGAGCGGCCCGACCTCTCGCTGCGCGGTCGTCGCGACCGTTCGGAGCCGCCGCGTCGCCGGTTCGGCGAGGGACTGACCGACGCGGGCCAGGAGCCGGAGCCCTGGGGCTACGAACCCGAGCCCGAGCCCGAACTCCGCTTCCCGACCGAGGAACTCGCGGCGGAGCCGTCGGCCGGCCGCGACGAGCCGGAGGCCGAATTCTCGGCCGAGGCCCCGATCGAGCGGCGATCCACGCCGCATCGCGACCCGGACACCGACATCGGCTGGGAGCGCGAGCGCGAGCCCGAGCGCGGCCGGGGGACCGACTGGCGGTCCGAGCGCGAGCCGCGCGTCGCGGCGCCGGAAGGGCCGGCGGCTCGCCGGCCCGACCGCGAGGAGGTCTTCGACCCCGATCTGCCGCCCAGCCGGACCGACCGCGGGCGGCCGGCCGCGCCGCGCCAGCGCGCCCCCGAGCCCGAGGGCTTCGAGCGGGGCCATCAACGGATCACGCCCGCCTATCCCCCCGAGCGCGAGGTCCGGCCCCGCGACGAGCCCGACCTGCTCGAGCCCGAGGCCGAGGCCGAGCCGTTCGGCTCGGGACGCGAGCCCAGGCGCGGCCGGGGCCGGGGTCGTTCCGGCGGGCCGGCAGGCCGGTCGCGCCCCTCGCCGTCGCCCGAGCGTGACGAGCCGCTGCCGGGTTTCGAGGCGGCCCCGCCGCTCGACGTCGCGCCCGACGAGCCCGCCTTCGGCGAGGCCCCGCGCGGCGACGAGCCGCCCCGGCGTCGCGGCGGCCGCGCCGCGATCCGCTCGCGCGGCGGCGACTGGGAACGTCCCCGCGAGGTCCCGCCGCCCGAGCCCGAGATCGCCCGCCCTGCCGACAGCGGCTGGCGTCGCACCCCCGAGGTCCCCGAGGCCCCGCGCGAGCGCGAGCGGCTCCGCGAGCCCGAACGGGAGCGCGAGCGGTTTCGCGAGCCCGAAAGGGAGCGCGAGCGGCTCCGCGAGCCGGAAAGGAAGCGCGAGCCCGAGCGTGGCCTGGACCGGCCCCGCGCCCACGACCGAGCCGGCGAGCCCGGTTACGTCCCACGTCGCGAGCGGATGAAGTCGGGCGATTCGCCCTTCGGCGCCGACCTCTTCCCGCCCGACGCCGAGTGGCACGACCGCGAGACCGAGGCCCTGCTCGACCCCGACATCCCGTCGCACGGCGCCGAGTTGATTGAAGAGGAGGAGGGCGGCCTCCTCGACGAGGACAGTGCCGGCGGCCCGCAGGGCGAGGGCCGTCGCCGCCGCCGTCGCCGCGGCCGTCGTCGCGATCGCGAGCCGCGCCGCGAGGGCGAGGCGCTCGGGCCGGCGCCGGCTGCTGCTCCCGACGACCTCGAGCCGGAATTCGACGACCTGGTCGACGAGCGGCCGGCCCCGCGACCCGCCGCGCGCGCTCGCCGCGATGAGCCCGAATTGCTGGGCGATTTCGACGAGCTCGAGCTGGAGGACATCGAGGGCCTCGAGCACCACGACCTCGACGACGATGAGTTCGAGCCGCCCGCCCGCGCGGCCGTCGAGGAGGAGATCGACCCCGAGCTCGAGCAGGAGATCCGCAAGGAGATCGAGGAGATCGAGGAGCTCGAGCGTGAGATGGGCCTTCGCGGCCCCGAGGCACGCGGCCGCGCCCTCGACGAGGCGCCGCGGCGGGCGTGGTGGTCGTGGCCACGGGCCGGCCAAGCCGCCGATCCAGGAGATCTTCCGCCGCGGCGACGAGGTGCTCGTCCAGGTCATCAAGGAGAGCATCGGCACCAAGGGGCCGACCCTGTCAACCTACATCAGCATCCCCGGCCGGTACCTCGTGCTCATGCCCGGGCTCAACCGCGTCGGCGTCTCGCGCAAGATCGTCGACGAGGGCCAGCGCCGCAAGCTCCGCGAGATCATGCTCGAGCTCAATCCCCCCAAGGGGCTGGGCTTCATCGTCCGGACCGCCGGGCTGGAGCGCTCCAAGCGCGAGCTGGCCCGCGACCTGGCCTATCTGCTGCGACTCTGGAAGGTCATCCTCCGCCGGATCAAGAAGTCCCGGGCGCCGACGCCGATCTACCAGGAGTCGGACATGATCATCCGGACGATCCGGGATATCTTCACCTCGGAGATCGACACGATCTGGATCGACGAGCCGGCGGCCTTCGAGCGCGCCCAGGACTTCCTCAAGGTGGTCATGCCGCGGTTCGTCAACCGGCTCAAGCTCTACGACGAGAAGGTCCCGCTGTTCCACAAGTATGGCATCGAGGAGGAGATCTCCAAGATCCAGCGCCGGCACGTCCCGCTGCCGGAGGGAGGCTCGATCGTCATCGACCAGACCGAGGCGCTGGTCGCCATCGACGTGAACTCGGGCAACTTCCGCGTGGAGGACGACGCCGAGAAGACCGCGTACGAGATGAACCTTCGCGCCGCCCGCGAGATCGGCCGGCAGCTCCGGCTGCGCGACCTCGGCGGCGTGATCGTCAACGACTTCATCGACATGCGTGAGGAGCGGCACCGCCGCGGCGTCGAGCGCGCCCTGCGCGAGGCGATCAAGCGCGACCGGGCCCGCACCAAGGTCCTGCGGATGAGCGCCTTCGGCCTGATCGAGATGACTCGCCAGCGGATCCGGCCGAGCCTCAAGCGGTCGATCTACCAGGATTGCCCCGAGTGCTCCGGCGCCGGCGTCGTCAAGACGCCCGAGAGCATGGCCATCGACGTCATGCGGCTACTCGCCCTGGCCACCCACCGCGAGGAGATCCGCCGGATCGCCATCGCCGTCAACCCGGGCGTCGCCGCGTACCTGAACAACCGCAAGCGACGCGAGCTCGCGCTGATGGAGACCAACTGCAACATGACCATCCACATCGGCCCCGTGGACAACGCGCCGGCCGAGCACCTCGTCCTCGAGTGCCACGACGCCAACGGCAATGAGGTCCGGCTGCAGCCCCAGGCGCCGGCCCAACACGGCCACGGCCACGGCCATCATGGACATGGCCACAGTCAAGGCCAAGGCCACGGACCTGGGCGCGGTCATGGCCCTCGTCGGGGGCATTGACCCGATCCCTCGCGATCGGGGAAAGGACGAGCGGATGCCATTCCAGCCCGCGAGCGGCTATCCCCTGCATCGCCCCCGACGTCTCCGCGGTCATCCCGCCCTGCGCGGGATGATCGCCGAGACCCGGCTGGCGGTGGAGGACCTGATCTACCCCCTTTTCGTCTACCACGGCAAGGACGTCCGCCGCGAGATCCCCTCGATGCCCGGCCAGTACCAGCTCTCGCTGGACCGGCTGGGCGAGGCGGTCGCCGAGACCGCCGAGCTGGGCATCCCGGCGATCCTTCTGTTCGGCATCCCCGAGCACAAGGACGCGCGGGGATCGGCCGCGCTGCGCGACGACGGGATCGTGCAGCAGGCCATCGCCGTCGCGCGTCGGGCGGCGCCGACGATGCTGGTGATCACCGATCTGTGCTTCTGCGAGTACACCGATCACGGCCATTGCGGCCCGCTGGTGGAGTCGCGCGGCCGGGTGGACGTGGACAACGACGCGACGCTGGAACTGCTGGCGCAGCAAGCCGCCAGCCATGCCCGCGCCGGTGCCGACGTCATCGCCCCGTCCGGGATGATGGACGGGATGGTCGCGGTGATCCGCGGCGGGCTGGATGAGGCCGGCTTCCTCGACGTGCCGATCCTCTCCTACGCCGCCAAGTACGCCAGCGGCTACTACGGCCCGTTCCGCGAGGCCGCCGAGAGCGCCCCGAGCTTCGGCGACCGCCGGAGCTACCAGATGGACCCGGCCAACTCGGACGAGGCCATCCGCGAGGTGTCGCTCGACCTGGCCGAGGGTGCCGACATGATCATGGTGAAGCCCGCGCTGGCGTACCTCGATATCATCCGCCGCGTCAAGGAGGCGTATCAGGTCCCGCTGGCCGCCTACAACGTGTCGGGCGAGTACGCCATGGTCAAGGCGGCCGCCGCCCGCGGCTGGATCGACGAGCGGCGGATCGTGTTCGAGACGCTCACCTCGATCAAACGCGCCGGGGCCGACATGATCCTCAGCTACCATGCTCCCGACGTGGCGCGGTGGCTGCGCCAGGGCTGATCGATCGGGTGCAACGCCACCGCGAGGTTCTCGCTATCATGACCAAGCCTTTTGACTCGACCTTCAAGGAACTGGTCGAGACGCCGTCCCCGGCCCTGGGTGAGCCTCTTGCTCGGTCGTCCTGTGCCCGGGGTCCAGGTCATCAACGCCGACCTCTCCACGATCACCGCCGAGGCCGACAAGCTCTTCCGCGTCGAGGGCCCGGAGCCCTGGATCATCCACAGCGAGTTCGAAACGAGCTACAAGGCGGACGCACCGCTCAAGGGCCTGCGGTATAACGTCCTGGCGCGTTGCCGCCACGGCCTGCCCGTGCAGACGATCTTCGTTCTCCTGCGGCCCGAGGCGGATGGCGAGGCGATGTCCGGCAGGCTCGAGCAAGAGCTTCCAGACGGGACGAAGCACCTGGTTTTCCTGTATACTGTCGTTCGCGTCTGGGAACTGCCGGCCGAGCAGATCCTTGCCGGTGATCTTGCGACGCTACCCCTGGCGCCGATCACCCGGGTTTCGGCCGAGGACCTGCCGTCCGTGATCCGCCGGATGGACGAGCGGATCGAGCACGAGGCGACGCCGAGCGAGGCCGAGGAGCTGCGGGCCGCCGCGTTCATCTTGACGGGATTGCGACACCCCCGGGAAGTCGTAAGGACCTTGTTTCAAGGAGTCCATGGCATGAAAGAGTCATCGACCTACCAGGCGATCCTCGACGAAGGGGGCGCGCCGAGGGCCGCGAGCAGGGCCGCGAGCAGGGCCGCGAGGAGGGGATGATCCGAGGGGCGAGGCAGACCCTGTACCGGCAGGGTCGCAAGCGATTCGGCCCGCCGGCCTCGGCCGTCGAGGCCCGGATCGATGCGATCGCCGACTTCGAGCACCTGGAAACGCTGGCCGACCGGCTCCTGGAGGTCTCGAGCTGGGAAGAGCTGATTTCCGATTCCTGAGAACCTCAAAGGACAGCCCGACTTCCATGCCTCCCACGACTCCCGCACTCTCTCGCCCCGACTTCCGACTCCCGCACAGTCATGAGGCCTTCGAGCGGGCCAATCGCGCGATCCCGGGCGGCGTGAATAGCCCGGCGCGGGCGTTCGGGGCCGTCGGCGGCGAGCCGCCGTTCATCGAGTCCGCCCGCGGGCGCTACCTCCACGACGTTGACGGCCACACCTACATCGACTACATCGGCTCGTGGGGCCCGATGATCCTGGGCCACGCCGAGCCGCGGGTCAACGCGGCCGTGGCCGAAGCCCTCGGGCGCGGTTCGAGCTTCGGCGCCCCGACTGTCCGCGAGATCGAGATCGCCGAGGCGGTCATCGACGCCGTGCCCTCGATCGAGAAAACGCGGTTCGTCTCGTCGGGAACGGAGGCGACGATGTCGGCCGTGCGGGTTGCGCGGGGCGTCACGGGCCGGTCCAAGATCGTCAAGATGAGCGGGCATTACCACGGCCACGTTGACGCCCTGCTTGTCCAGGCCGGCTCGGCCGCGACGACGCTCGGCACGCCCAACAGTCCCGGTGTGACCGAGGGCTCGACGCGAGACACGATCCTCTGCACGTTCAACGACGCGGATGCCGTGGCCAAGGTGTTCGACCGGTTCCCCGAACAGATCGCCGCGGTGCTGCTCGAGCCGATCGCCGGCAACATGGGGCTGGTGCCCCCGCAGCCGGGCTACCTCGAGTCGCTCCGCGAGCTGACCGCGCGGCATGGCACCTTGCTCGTCTTCGACGAGGTGATGACCGGGTTCCGCGTGGCTCTCGGCGGCGCCCGAGCGCTCTACGGCGTCACGCCCGACCTGACGGTGCTCGGCAAGGTCATCGGCGGTGGGCTGCCGGCGGCGGCTTATGGCGCCTCGGCGACCGTGATGGACCGGGTCTCGCCGGCCGGCCCGATCTTCCAGGCGGGCACGCTCTCGGGCAACCCGCTGGCGATGGCCGCCGGGCTCGCCACGTTGCGAATCCTCCGCGACGAGCCCCCCTATGATCGCCTCGAGTCGCTGTCGGCCCGGCTGGGCGAGGGTCTCGACCGCGCCGCCACCGATGCGGGAATTCCGCACGTCGTCCAGCGGGTCGGCAGCATGCTCACCCTCTTCTTCCACGACGGACCCGTGCGCGACTACGACGAGGCCCGGCGGAGCGACACCCGGCTCTTCGGCCGTTTCTTTTGGGAGATGCTCGCCCGCGGGGTGTACCTCCCATGCAGCCAGTTCGAGGCCGCCTTCGTCTCGGCCGCCCACACTGCCGACGACATCGACCGGACCGTCGAGGCCGCCGAAGAGTCGCTCCAGGCCATCCGCGGGTGATCGCGATCCCCCGCGACGTGACGACGGAGTTTCGCCGAACGGTGGACCTCGCGACGAATTCGGGTTTTTCCAGGTTGCTGTCGAAATGGCACCGAGCGAACCGTCATCATGGCGAGCACGGGCCGGATCCGTGCAGCCGATCCACCCCGAACCACGGAGTTCGCCATGATCTATGTCCTGTCCATCTACGAGTCGCCCGAGGGTTTCGAGGCCCGCAAGGGCGAAGACCAGGAAGCGTTCTGGGGCGCCTGGAAGGCTTATGCCGAGGCCCTGCGGCATGCCGGCGTGATGGTGGGAGGCAAGGGCCTGGAGCCCCCTTCAACGGCCACGACGATACGGTTCCGCGGCGGTGAGCGCATCGTCCAGGACGGCCCCTTCGCCGACACCAAGGAGCAGCTCGGCGGCTTTTTCATCATCGACGTGCCCGACCTGGATACGGCGCTCGAGTGGGCGGCGCGGTGCCCGGCGCCGTGGGACTCGTCGGTGGAGGTCCGGCCCGCATTGGGCGGCAGCCTGGCGACGCCGACCGCGGCCGCCGCCCGGCCTGCCGTGTCGTCGGCCTGAGGCCAACTCATGAGCTCGCTGACGGACGCCCACCGCGCGGCCGAGGCGGCCGCCCGGGATAGCTACGGCCGTCTGGTCGCGTACCTCTCGGCGCGGTCGCGCGACGTGGCCGCCGCCGAGGACGCGCTGGGCGACGCCTTCCGCGCGGCGCTCGAGACCTGGCCGGGCGACGGCGTCCCCGACAGACCGGAGGCCTGGCTCCTGGCCGCCGCCCGCCGCCGCATGATCGACGACTCCCGCCATGCGCAAGTCAAGGCCGACGCCACGCCCGGACTTCTGCTGGCCGCCGAGCGGAGACAGGCCGCTTCGGCTCCCGCCGGCAATGGCGATTCCGACGAGCTCTTCCCCGACGAGCGGCTGAAGCTGATGTTCGTCTGCGCGCACCCGTCCATCGACCCCGGGGCCCGTGCGCCGTTGATGCTCCAGACCGTGCTCGGGCTCGACGCCGCTCGGATCGCGTCGGCTTTCCTGGTCGCACCCACCGCCATGAGTCAGCGGCTCGTCCGCTCCAAGGCGCGAATCCGCGACGCCGGCATCCCCTTCGAGGTCCCCGGTCCGGACGAACTGGCGCACCGGCTCGACCCGGTGCTCGACGCCATCTACGCGGCCTACGGCGCCGGCTGGGAGGACGCCGCCGGCACCGACCCTCGGCGTCGGGGGCTGGCGCAGGAGGGTGTATGGCTGGCGCGGATCCTCGTGCGGCTGGTCGCCGAGCCCGAAGCCCTGGGCCTCCTGGCACTCTTGCTCCACTGCGAGGCCCGCCACGCGGCCCGCAGATCACCGGCCGGCGACTACGTCCCGCTGGCCGAACAGGACGTCGCGCTGTGGTCCCGGTCGATGATCGCCGAGGCCGAGCAGCAGCTCGCCGCGGCCGCCAGCCGCCGCACGATCGGCCGTTACCAGCTCGAGGCCGCGATCCAGTCGGCACACGCGCAACGCGCCTTCACCGGACGGACAGACTGGCAGGCCGTCGCGCTCCTCTACGAGGGGCTCACCCGGATCTCGCCGAGCCTTGGGGCGCTGGTCGGCCGCGCCGTGGCGCTCGCGGCGGCCCTCGACCCCGCAGTCGGCCTGGCGGCCCTCGACGCCATCGATCCGCGCTCTGTCCTCAACTACCAACCTTACTGGGCCGTCCGCGCCCATCTGCTGACACAACGGGAAGCCCACGAATCCGCTCGCGAGTGCTACTCGCGAGCGATCGGACTATGTGAGGATGGTGCGGTGCGGAAGTTCCTCATCCAGCGCCGCGACCGGCTACCGGCGGATTCCGACGGTCCGGAAGGCCCCACGGACGGGCTGCCATGACGGCGGCGGTTGCGAGATCCCCGTCGGCCCGATCGATCAGCCTTCATCGAGGCCGGTCTGCTTTCCCTCGTCCGGATCCTGGCCGTCGAGCCGTGCCCTGAGCCGCGCGGCGGCGCGGCGCGGGCTCTCGGCGCGGACGACCGCGCCGGCGACCGCGATTCGCGTGCCGCCCGCCTCCAGGACGCGGGCGACGTTGTCCGCGTCGATCCCGCCGATGGCGAACCAGGGCAACGCGGTGGTCTCGGCGGCGTGGCGGACGAAGGATAGCCCGGCCAGCTCGGGCTCCGAGAACTCCTTGGTCGCGCTGGGGAACACCGGCCCCACGCCCAGGTAGCCGGCGCCGGCGAGCACGGCGGCGTCGAGCTGCTCGCGGTCATGGGTTGACACGCCGATATGCGCGGCCGCGCCGACGATCCGGCGGGCGTCACGCACCGAGACGTCGTCCTGCCCCAGGTGGACGCCGTCGCAGCCGGCCAGGCGCGCGAGGTCCGGGCGGTCGTTCATGATCATCGGCACGTGGGCGCGAGCCGTCACAATCCGGAGGTCGCGGGCCCGTCGCAGCCACTCGCGGTCGGGGAGTCCCTTCTCGCGGTACTGGATCGCGTCGGCACCTCCCGCGATGGCCTCCTCGGCGACCCAGACCAGGTCGCCGATCGTGCGCAGCCCTCCGATCAGGACCATCAGCCGGGCATCGCCCAGCGAGCGATGCGCGGCCACCGCCGTCATGGTAAGCTTCTCGATCGTGTAGACGTCGTAGCGCAGGACCTCGAACCGGCCGGCGAGCCAGACGTCGACCAGCTTGCTGTACTCCTCCAGCGACCGCAGGGCCTCGGCGATCCGCTTGAAGTTGGCGGCGAGCACCGCGCGGGGGTTCTCGCGGATCTGCTCGGACACCGTCATGATGTGCGTGCCGACGTCCTCGCGCGTCTCGCGCGAGTCGATCAGCAGGCAGGCGTCGAGCCCGCGCTCGGCCTCGGCCAGCCGATGCCGCATCTCCTTGAGCCGCCGCGTCAGCCCGGGATCGTCGAGCGCGAAGCGGACGTAGTCCTCGACCACCCGCAGCCCCTCGCGTGCCCGGTTGGCCGAGGCGTCGAGGATCCGCGCCAGGTCGATACCTCCGCCGGCTTCGGTCAGGTCGAGTGGCGGGATCTCCTGCGGCATCGGCAGCGGGCCCGACTCGACGGCGACGGCCCGCGTCAGCCGGTCCACCAGCGCGGGGATCTCCAGCCCGGCGGCCCGCAGCACGTCCGCCACCGGCGTCGAGGCGGCGATCAGGGCGGCCAGCAGGTGCTCGGTGCCGACCTCGCGCGAGCGATCCATCCCGCGCGCCTGGCTGACCGCCTCGCCCATGACCATGCGAAGGCCGGCCGACCGGGGTATCGGCTCGGACGCCTCGAGGTCGTCGGCGAGGTCCGCGTCTCCCCCGGCGTCCGGGTCGTCCTCGACCCAGGCGGAGGGGTCCATCACCTGGCGGAGCCGGGCGGTCGAGACGCCGAACTCTTCCATCAGCTCGGCGGCGCGGCTGTCGGTCTCGAGCGCCAGCGCAGCTAGCAGGTCCATCGGTTCCACCAGCGACGCGCCGCGGCGGCCGGCCACCGCCGCCGCCCGCCTGAGCGCCCGCTCCGCACCCGCCGTCAACGACTCGAACATCAGCCCGCGAGCTCCACAACGCCCCGCTTCGTCCCGTCACGCTCGCACGCGACCCGAATCCGATCCGGTCCGATCCGGCCATCCTCGAGGGCGCCAGGCCGGCCGGTCACACAACACCTGGCTCGCAAGTCCCGATCCCACCCATCTTGCATTTCCCCGGTGGGATTACCATCATGAAGTGGAATGGCTCTGGAAATCCCGACTCGAAGAGTTCGACCGCGAGCGGCCCGAGCTTTCCGCCTGCCCCCACGCCGCCCCCCTGCTCTTCGAGCGACGTTTCCGGGCCAATGCCGGCTTCCGGGCTTCTACCCCGACGACCCTGGATGAGCTTTCCCTCCGGATGAGCGTCGGTTTGTCTCCGCTGAAGCCGGTTCCCGCGTCCGACCGGTTCGTCCCGCCCCGAGATCGCCACCACGCCCCACGCACAAGGAACCACGAACGTGCTCGATCGGTCACTCCTCCTGCCCGGCCTCGCCTTTGCCGCGGCCCTTGCCGTCCTGACCTCGGCCGCAATCGTCTCCGCCCAGGATGCTGCGCGGAAGCCGACCTCCGTTCTCGGCTTCCATGTCAAGGACATCGACGGCAAGGACGTTAACCTGGCCAAGTACAAGGGCAAGGTCCTGCTGATCGTCAACACGGCCAGCCAGTGCGGCTATACCCCACAGTACAAGGACCTCCAGGCCATCTACGAGAAGTATAAGGGCCAGGGCCTCGAAATCCTCGCCTTCCCGGCCAACGAGTTCGGTGCCCAAGAGCCGGGCGACAACTCGCAGATCAAGGAGTTCTGCTCGACCAAGTACCACGTCGAGTTCCCGCTCTTCTCCAAGATCGTCGTCAAGGGTCCGGAGATGCACCCGCTCTACGAGTACCTCACCGGTAAGCAGACCAACCCCAACTTCGCCGGCGACATCCCCTGGAACTTCACCAAGTTCCTGGTCAACAAGAAGGGCGAGGTCATCGCCCGCTTCCAGCCCGGCGACAAGCCGTCGTCCGAAAAGGTCAGCGGCGAGATCGAGAAGGCCCTCGGCGACAAGTGAGCCTGGGCGTGAGCGTTCAGGCGTGATCCGGGGAAATCGAAGCGGCGGTGAATTCCCCGATACGGCCCGCCCGATCGCCGGCAGAGCTAGCACGCACAAAGGGACTGATGCGGCCGTCCGCCCGTTCGGCGAGGGTCTCCGACCCCGCCGCGTCCGGGACCGGAGGTCTCCACCGGTCCGGTCCGGTCCGGTCCGGCCCAGCCGCCGCCCGCACGCAAGACCTATCGATTAGACCGATCCGGCCCAATCCGGTCCCATCCGTGGAATTCGTGCAATCCGTGGTCAATTCCGGCACCCAGGCGCGCTGGAACCACGGATTGCATGAAGGGCACGGATCAGGACCGATTCTTGGCCCGGTCGATCCGATCCGCCCGGGAGACTTGCCGGTCAGGCCGGCGACGGGGTCGGAGACCCGCGCCGAACTGTTTATCTCGGGATTCCTGCGGAAATCGTCCCGTCTCGGCCCGCCAGAGACCTTTGAATCCTTTCCCCTGCCTCACTGGTCCTCGGGGTTGAGCGCCGCCGAGGCAGGCGGCCGGCGTGGTGCGGGCGGATCACCCGCCTCGAGCGGCGGCAACGAGGGATCGTCATAGAGCCGGAGATAGCGGTAATAGACCTCCAGCGTCATCGCCGCCAGCGCCGTGCAGTAGATCCGGCCGCCCGTCGAACCGTAGAGGCTATCGTCCGGGTCCCAGCTCCCGGCCTGGTGGCCCGAGCCGCGCTGAAGACCGACGATCCGGTCGCGCATCACGGCATTCCATCGCGTCCACGCAGGGCCGCCGTCCTGGTACAGGGCCAGGGTGGCGTAATACCAGTAATAGAAGTTCGACTTGCCGCGATCGGATTCGGAGCTTGGAGCAGGTACGCCGCGGCCTCGTCGCTGGCCCGTCCGGGTCCTCCAGCATCGAGGAACTGGCGGCAGACCCACGCCTCGGCCGTCATCGTGGGTGTTTCCTTCTGGCCGGGCTGATAGCACGCCAGCCCCCGATCGGTCCCCAACGCCACCTGGTCCAGCCAGGCCCGGGCGCCTCGGCGGGCCGAGTCCTCGCCGGGGACGGGTATCCCGGCCTCGTGTGCCGATTTCAGGCACATCACGACCCAGCCCAGGATGCTGGTATCACCCCGGGGTTCACCCGGCTCGTACCGCCAGGCCATCCGATCGCGGGCCCGCGATCGGACCAGGAACGCGACCGCCCGGGTCGCCGGCTCGCGGAGCCGTTCGTCGCCCGTCAGCGCGAATCCCTCGCACAGGGCCAGGGTGGCCATCGCGTGGCAGTACATCCCGACGACCACGCTATCGCCGCGCAGGTCGCCGTCGACCTTCTGGCGGGCGATGAGGAAGTCCAGCCCCTTGCCGACGGTCCCGGCATAACGCCCGCGGACGTGGGTGTTGCCGGCGCCCAGGTAGGCGAGCAGCGCCAGACCGGTCAGCGCCGTGTCGGCGTCCCAGTAGGCGCACTCGCCCGAGCAGACTTCTCCGGGCGGGCAATGGGCGGTGAAGGCCGTGTCGCCGGGGACGGCCGAGCCGTTCTCGTAGCGGGCGATCCCCGCGTTCCATCGGCCGTCGACGTCCTGGTGCCTGGATAGCCAGTCGAGGGCCCGCTCGACCGCCAGCTCGCTGGCCACGCTGGCCCCGGCGCGTTGCGCCCGTTCCGAGCGATCCGGCTCGACCCGCTGCCGGTAGACCCGAGGGACCTCCGCGGGCGTCCGCGGCCACGGCCGGCCGCTCGCCCAGCGCGGCCAACGCGGGCGACGACGCTTCCGCCGACCGCGACGGCGGCGTGACATGCTCGAGAGCCAGCGGATCGTTCGGTCCGGTCGCCCCCGCGGATGCCAGACCCGGTCCCGGTTTGCCGCTCCGTGGCTCGGCGCCCGGGGACCCTCGCCCAGCGGGCGATCCCGGTCCCGCCGCGGTCCGGTCGGCGACCGAACCAGGAACGCCGCTCGACCCGTTGGCGGTGGCCGTGCGGTTGGGCGGCATCGGCGAGGCATTCGCCGTCCGGTTTGACGGGGCCGGACGCAGGCGAGCGTCGCTCCTGAGCGAACGATCCGCGGCCCCCAGCGCCCGCTCGACCGGGCCCGGCCGGGCGGAAGGCGGACGGTCGCCATCGGGTCCAGGTGAATCCCTCGGGCCGCTCGGTGCCGCGGTCATCCGATCCAGCTCGGCCTTGTCGGCCGGTGCGGGGGTCGCCGGCGCGGGCGGCGGGGCGTCCGAGGATCTCAACGGATCGGGCCGGGGACCTGGTGCGGAAGGCTCGGGACCCGTGCGTGCCGGCCGGGGCGTCGCCGTGGCCATCGCCAGCGGCGGACCAGCCGGCGGAACGGACGCCGCGGCCGATTGAGACGGGTCCGGCACCTTCGGCCGCTCGACCCGCAGCGGCTGGTCGGCCAGTGTCGGCGTGGTCGCGGCCAGCTCCAGCCCGGTCAAGGAAGTGCCCCCCGCGCCGGGCGCGGCCGGATCGCGCCGACCCGGCTCGACCAGCGGCGCCACCCGAATTCGCCGGATGTGCTCGCGTTCCGAGGGTTCGGAGGTCGCCCCTCGCACGATCTTCCGCACGGCCGGGACCGTGCTGCCGTAAATCACCACGCCCAGGTGCGCCGCCAGCGACAAGACGAGGCACTTCCTCAGCACCCGGCGCGATCCCCAGCACGCCCAGACCAGCAGCGCCAGCCCGACGCCGGCCAGGCCCAGCGTGATCCAGCCGCCCAGGTCGGCCCGCAGCAGCCGCAGGAATGTCTCGAGGTTCAGTCCGTCCATTTTGGTCCGTCGTCCGTCGTCCGGTGCCCGCTGTTCGATCCCCTGAACGGTGGCCGGACCGTGCTCCCGTGCGCCTGGTCGGGATGCAGGACATCCTGCCCAGACTGGCATCATAGCCGAAGGTCGCGCGTGGACGCAGCGCCGAGCGTCGGCGCGGAGCCGCGAGCAACCATCGGAACTTCATCCAGGTCTGCCCCGATTCGCCCGTGCCCGGTCCAGGATCATTCATGGCGGATTCCATCTCGCCGGCCGGACGGTTGCTAAACCGCGAATTTCGCGGCATGATCCGAATGGCATCGAGCCGATGCCAATACGGCCCGGCCGTCCGGCGCCCCATTCGCAGCGTTGTCCAGGATTTCCGGGTCGCATCGATCGATAATGGTTGCACCTTCGGTCTTGCATGCCCGTCCAGATGGTCTCTCTTCCTCGACCAGGTGAAGCCGTTGAGCCGTAACGACTGAGAGTCAGAAAGCCCCCGCCCGACGACTGGAGCAATCACCGGAGGCTAACGATGGCGACGCATTCAGGCGACGATCCCTACGACCTGGAACGCTTCGTGGCCGCCCAGGCCGGCGATTTCGACCGGGCGCTGGCCGAGATCAAGGGCGGCCGTAAGCGATCCCACTGGATCTGGTACGTCTTTCCGCAGATCGATGGGCTGGGTTTCAGCTCGATGTCCAGGCGGTACGCGATCAAGAGCATCGACGAGGCAAGGGCCTACCTCGCTCATCCCATCCTGGGGCCGAGGCTCGTCGAGATCTGCGAATCCACCCTCGCCGTCGATGGGAAGTCCGCCCGCGACATCTTCGGCTCGCCCGACGACATGAAAGTGAAGTCCTGCTCGACGTTGTTCGCCAGCGTGTCGCCGCCGAATTCGGTGTTCGAACGGCTGCTCGAGAAATATTTCCACCGCGAGCGGGATGGCAAGACGCTCGAGCTGATCGGGAGCGAGTGAATCGGGCGGAGCGACGCCCAGGAAGCGGCCCGGCGAATGAAACGCATCTTCGACCTGATCGGCCTGATCCCCGACACGTCGGCGATCCTTCGCGTCAAGCTCGTGCTCGTCGGCATCGGGGCGACGATCGCAGGGTGCGCGGTCATGGGGATCGAGGGATCGACCTTCCTGGGCGCAGCGATCGTCGCGTGTGGGGCGGCATTGATCGGGATCGCTGCGCTGAGCCCTGGAGCGAAGCCTGAACCCGCCGCGCCTCGGGAACTGCCACCCGTCATCGAGCCCGTTTCGTCGTGCGAGCACCAGTGGTTCGACCGGGACGAGATGCTGAACTACGACCCGAAACTTTACCGCTGTCTCAAGTGCGGCGAGACGATGTGGGGCTAGATTCACGTCTATTCGTGACTTGCCGAACCACCGGCAGGCGACCGGTTCCCAACCTTCCGAGAAAGCAGGGATTCTCCGTGACGATCCGGCGGCCGTGGGCTCTAGACTGGGTGGACACGAGAATCTCGGAGGAGCACCCGGCATGGCCAGACCCGGAGTCGGCGTCGCGTTGCGACAGGTCCATCGATTGTTCACCGTCGGGACCGTCGACGGCCTCCCCGATGCGAGGCTGCTCGACCGGTTCGCCCAGGGCCGCGACCCGGAGTCGTTCGCGACCCTGGTTGAGCGTCACGGGCCGATGGTGCTGAACGTCTGCCGGTCGGTCCTGAAGGACGAGCACGATGCCGAGGACGCGTTCCAGGCGGCGTTCCTGGTGCTGGCGAAGCGGGCGGGTTCGATCCGCGCGGGCGACTCTCTGGCCGGGTGGATTTGCCGCGTGGCGTTTCGGATCGCGGTCCGGTCGGCGCGAAGCGGACCGGAGGCGAAGGAGGGAGGCCGCGGCGATGGCGAGGGCGGCGACCCGCGACGAACGGCTCGACCCGGACACCGTGCGGATACTGTACGAGGAGATCGACCGGCTCCCCGAGGCGCTCCGCCTGCCGGTGGTCCTGGTTCATCTGGAGGGGCGGACCTACGAGCAGACCGCCCGCCTCCTGCGCGTGCCCGCGACGACGATCCGCGGGCGTCTCTCGCGGGCCCGCGAAGGCCTGGCTGCGCGCCTGACACGGCGGGGAGTCGTCGGTGGTGCCGCGCTCGTCGCGTTCCTGTCGGCCGCGCCGGCACGGGCCGCCCACCCGATCCGTCTCGCCGAGGCCACGACGAGGGCGGCGATGGCCGGGGCTGGTACCGCGAGGGCGACGGGCCTTGCCGACGCCTATCTCCGGGCCCTCGCGGCCACCAAGGCCGTGGCGACCGCGGGCGGGCTGCTGCTCCTCTCGGGCGTCGTATGGTTCGCTGCCGCGATGGGCGGCCCCGGCGCGGCGCCGCCTCGCGGGGCCGGAAACCTCGCCGCACACACGCCTCTACCGCCGGCTCCGGACGCCGCGGTCGCCGCCTCGCCCCCGCCGGTCGAGTCCCGGGCCGGCGAGACAATCGAGGTCGCGGGGCGCGTCCTCGATCCCGAGGGGAGGCCCGTCGCCGGCGCCGTTGTCCATACGCCGGGCGACCGTCCCGGCCTCTATGTCCCGCCGAAGACCGCGACCGATGCGGACGGGCGATTCCGCATCCGCGTCGATCGGGCGGTCCGCGACGACGTGGTCAAGCACACGAAAACGATCAAACAGCCCCTCGTGGCGATCGCCCCGGGATTCGGCCTCGCCTCGGGCGAGCTCGACCTGAAGGAGCCGGCCGACGTGACGATCCGGCTAACGAAGGCGGGCCCGCCGATCGAGGGTCGCATCATGGACCTGGAGGGCCGGCCCGTCGCCGGGCGCTGGTCGAGGTCGAGAGCCTCTCCGCCGCTCCCGGAGGCGACCTCGGGCCGTGGGCCGAACGCATCCTTTCGGGGGAGGCGAGAGCAATTTTTGATCGTCTCGAACGCTTGCCGTTCGCGGGGCAGCCGCGGGCCACTACGGGCAGCGACGGCCGCTTTCGGCTGGACGGCCTGGGGCCCGGGATGCTCGCGGCCCTGGTCGTCTCGGGCCCGACGATCGCCACCGATCGCATTCTCGCCACGAATCACGGCAGGGCGGAGCTCCGCTTCGTCCGCGAGGGATTCCGGGGGACCGAGACGACGATCATCCACCCCACGGGGTTCACCCTCGCCGCCGCGCCGACGAAGGTCGTCGAGGGCAGGGTCCGCGACAGGGACACGGGCAAGCCGATCGCGGGCGTGAACATCCAGGCGGCGGTTTACGACCCCGGGAGCCTCATCCCGAATCGGCACGTCAGCGTCCTGACCGATGCCGAGGGGCGCTATCGCCTCGTCGGCCTGCCGAAATCGGCCGCCTATCGCGTGTTCATCCGACCGGGTCGCGGCCTGCCATACCCGCGGGCCACGCTGAAGGCAAAAGCCGAAACCCCCGCGCTACAGCCCGTCCCGTTCGACATCGCATTGAAGCGCGGGGTACTGGTCAGGGGGTCGGCTGCTCGAAAAGCTGACCGGGAAGCCGATCCCGATCGAGCGCGTCAACGCCGCGAGCTACGCGACCAACCCCCACCTCGACGAGTACGACGGCTTCAAGGACGGCGACATGCCCTACGGCATCCCGGACGCCGAGGGCGGGTTCGAGGTCGTCGTCTTGCCCGGCCGCGGGGTGATCGGCGTGCGGGCCGCCACCTACGGGTATTTGAAGCCCCATAACGCCGAGGCGTTCGAGGGGTACGACCGGAAGTTCCAGAACTTCGAGAAGGTCGTCCCGCGCCTGATCCCGGTCGTCAACTTCCACGCGATGGCCGAGACGGACTACCCGCCCGGGACCGAGACGGCCACGCTCGACCTCGTGGCCGATCCCGGCCGCACGACGACACTGGCGATCGTCGACCCCGACGGCAAGCCGCTGGGCGGGACGGCGGCCGACGGCGTCGAGGGCATCCTCGGCTCGCGGGGCTCCCGACACGATGCGCCCGAGATCGTCGTGAAATCGCTCGACCCGCTCGAACCCCGGCGCGTGACCGTCCGGCATGCCGGGCGCAGGCTCATCGGATCGATCGTGCTGAAGGGCGAGGAGGCGGGACCGATCACGTTGAAGCTCCAACCCTGGGCCGAGCTGAAGGGGAGGATCGTGGACGACGAGGGCAATCCGCGTCCGAAGCTCTCGCTGGGTTCGGGAGGGTTGAAGAGTGCAGGTTCGAGGAGGTCGCCATCCTGCCGGGTGCCGACATCGGCGGCGGCATCCCGCTGGACAGGGAAGGCCGCTTCCACATCGTCGGCCTCGTTCCCGGCGTGTACTACGGTGCCGATGCCGAGGAGAAGGGCTTCGTCCACATCGGCCACCTGGTCGACGAGGTGAAGCTGAAACCCGGCGAGGTGAAGGACCTCGGCAACCTGAAGGTGATCCCGTACAAGGACGGCCTGACGGATCGGACCGTCAAGGACCGACGAGTTCGCCGAAGTCGCGTCGCAGCACGACGACGGCGAGAAGCCGATCCTCGGCAGGAGAACCCGGAGGGTCAACGAGCCCTGGGGGTCAGGTCTTGGCTTCGAACTTGGTATCGGCATCCTTGACGGCCAAGGCTCGAACTTTTCGACTCGAATAAGTCCCTCGTCCACACCTGAGCCCCGGGTCCAACCGGGCCAAATCCAAGTCCACAGTCAAGAGTCGACCCCAGGGTGCTCCCTGTATCGCTTCGTTAAGACATGAGATTTTCTGCATCTGTCGTCTGCCCGTCTCCACCTCATCGTCCGACGCCCGTTGTCCACGCCAATGTCCTTCAGGCTCTACTGCCCATCGACGGGCGCCGCAGAGGGTGCCGGATTCTCGGATACACGACTGAGTCTGGCGAACTCCAGCTCCGCAATTCGATCCTGGAGTCGTCGCGTGTCCGCTCTCCAGGCCGAGGCGAGATGGATGGACATCAGCGTGTAAAGCATTAGACCAACGACATTGGCTACCGTCATGGCGGCGAGGGCGGGATTCCACCGACACCACAAGAGGAGCCGCCGAGCGAACTTGGACCCGGCCAATGGTGGTGTGCATTCGGGACACAGATGGACGACCTCCCGATAACTGACAGCGACCCAGCCTTCCTGGAAGGTGGAAGGCTGGCGGGACTCGCGTCTCCCACAGCCGCGACAGGTCCAATCTTTCCCGTGAGCCATCTGTTATCCCCCGTCGAGACATTGGCCATCCCGATAAGCCTCGACGATGATCCAAGATTTCGGGGAGTCCTCGCCGACAGGCGGGTCCGCTGGATCGCCCCGTTAGGCGATCGCTGCACGCCGCAATTCTACTTGCGCGTTGTGTGGGGCGACGAACACGCCCTGTTCGCGTTCGTACCGCCGACCGTTGTCCATGATCGTCCCGGCCGAGAAGAGTAATCGGTGCCCCTTGCTCGGGTGGCCATTGACCGAACCCTCGACCGATTCGGGCAGTTTCCGGAGCACCAGCCATGCCTCTCGGACCTGCGGGCGCGTCAGGCCGGCCTTCTGCATCTGATCCTCGAACTTGGCCACTGCCGAACGGACCGCCAGATCGAGGGGAGTGCCCGGTTCGCCGAAGGGGCGAGCCAGCAGATCGATCCGCAACTCCGTCAGGCCACCGACCAGGAAGCCGAAGAGCCAATAGCCTCCGAAGTCGGAATACCGACTCATGTAAGTGCCGAGGAAATTCCCCAGCACACCCCGGATGGCTCTTCGGGTAGCCATGGCTTGCGCTGCCTAACGCCCATACTCAGCGGCCCGCGCAGCGAATCCGCTACAATGCCTCGTTGGCGGGCTCGCACGGTTCCGATGACGCCGCGAGGCCGCCCGGTCATCTAATTCCAAAACCACATGACGTAAACTGCCAGCGTACAATAGATGCCCATCGCTGTCGCGCAGCCCTGCCCCGGCTCTCCCACCGTGGCGGCGGATCATCAAAGGTAAGATACACGAAACGGTCGTTAGGCCCAGCTTATAGGGCCAAGCGATCCGGACGCGATCGGACGCGACCCCGGCCAACATCATCGCAAACGGCCAGCATAACCCCAAGGCGTAGGCCAGCGTCCGACCCTGTCGGGCAGGCGTGCCCTGGACACCTCGTCTGTCGCCCTCGAGCCCACTAATGGTCTCCCGCCTGCTAACGGCCCAGATCAGCGGCCCGCCGCAGGTGGGTCCGCTGGATCGCGATGTTAGACTCGGTTACCAGCCCCCGCAAGCCGACAGCAGCAAGGGCGCCTCACCGGGGGACCCCGCCAACCACTGAAACCCGGTTGTACCGGCCGCGAACGGCTCGATCAGATCGGCCATCTGGCCCCACGTGCCGGGCGTGAACCCGCACTCGAAGTCCGCTGACCCGCCCTTGCGCTTGACCGCCTGATCCCACGACCGGCGGGCCAGTGTCAGGCGACAGCCGCCCAACGGCTCGACGAAAGGCAGTCGGTCGAGTTCGATCCACTCGGACGCCCCGGACGCCAGAGCCGCGACGGCCTCATGGAGCTGGTTCGCCTCCGCTGCTGTGAAGTCGTACAGCCGGAGAAGCGGGCAGTCGGGCGATCCGGCGCTGACGATCTCGAGCTTCACATCGGCCTCCGACGGCCTTACGCCAGAGATCAGCGGCCCGCGGAGCGGGTCGGCTGCATCGCTAGGTTAGGCGGCGGCCTTGGCTTTGGCCTTGCTGGCGGCGAGGCCCACGGACCCGCCGACCAACGCGCCCACTTGTACCACATACGGCCGCATGCCGTACACGACTTCGAGCCGCCCATCAGTGTAGGTGTGGGGACCGGGGATGCCGAACTCCCGGTAGCAGCCCAGGGCGACATTCGCCGCCGCCAGCCCGGCGATGCCGCCGTAGACGACGAAGCGCCAGAGGCGAGTCGGGATGATGAGGTTCGCCGCTACGACGCCGACGACCAGCGCAGCACACCCGGCGAGGAAGGGCAGTCGAGCGAGGCTGAGCATGATGCCCGTGAACGCGACGTAGGCCAGCAGACCGAGTATTGAGAACCGCATAGCGTGCCCCTGTCCGAAGCCGGCAAATGCCCCAGATTAGCGGCCCGCGGAGCGGGTCCGCTGCACTGCCTCGTCGGACGGTCCGCGACGGCCGGACCGCCTCCGCACCACACCCCATGGCCGAAATTGGTGTCGGCCGAAATTGGTGTCGGCCGGGATTGGTGTCTGTTCATTTTTCCAGGCCGGTCCCACACCAATGATTTTGCCAAGAAATGATCGGACTCGGAATATCCCCCCGGATCACCTTCAAGAGCCGTTCAGTCGGCATGGGACGGACGCCATCTTGCCGCGCCAGCTTGATGACCTCTCCCACTCGGGCGCTGAGCTTCGACTGCATCTTTACCATCGGCTCGGAGCAGCGGAAGGAGATGTCGCGGAGCGGCAGGCGGTCGTCGGTGACGTACCAGTCGATCCGGGGGGTGAGCTCGCCGGTCTCCTTGCCGACCCACTGCGGCGGCAGGTCGAAGTCGACAGTCCCGCCATTGCGGAGGATCATCCACTTGAGCCGGTCGCGGTCGTCGCGGCCGTCGCGGTCGATATCGATCGGGCCGACTAAGGCGAAGCGCTGCCCCTGGAGCCGTTTCGGGAACAGCCAGCCCCTTGCCAACCAGGCGATGATGCCGCACACCGCGACGATCGCCAGCAATCCCCGCAATGAGAGCCTCAATTTGAAGGACATCGAAGTCTTCCGCCAGCTAACGCCGAAATTCAGTGGGCCGCGCAGCGGGTCCCTGCAATGCTTCGTTAGGCTAAATCGCCTTCCTCGGCATCGTCTCGAAGGGCCCTCTAAGCCTCCGCCAAGGTCGGCCATGACGGATCCCCCACCTCTTCGAAAAGGCATTGCAGGTTCCACAATGCTCGCTGCTCGGCCGGGTCGTCAACGGTGAGCCGCTCTGTCTCCGAGTATCGTCGAAGGAGCGCGTCGAGAACGACGGCCTCCGGGATAGTGAGGCGGATAACAACCTCGGGGTCGCCCACCCGGAAGCCCTCCGCCGCCGAACGACCCAGATCCACGGCCCCGCGCAGACGGGTCCGCTGCATCGCAATGTTAGACCATTTCCAGGCCGGTCGCAATCACTTGCAGGACGCCTGCCGCATTGAAGCAGAGCTTGTAATGGCGGTGACCGCTCTCAGCCTCGATCGTGCCAACGTCAACGTGCCGCCGTAGCCAGTCGGACCCGGCCACGATGTAGCAGGCATCGTCCCGGTGGGCGGCGCACCAGGCTGCATCGCCGTCGTCCCAGGAGAGCGCGACAGCCTCGCGGAACACCAGCTCGATGCACCGCTCCTGCCAGTCCAGGAACCGCACGCGCAGCGCACCTTG
The DNA here is from genome assembly GCA_963771445.1 of uncultured Planctomycetota bacterium. Classification (GTDB taxonomy): domain Bacteria; phylum Planctomycetota; class Planctomycetia; order Isosphaerales; family Isosphaeraceae; genus JAKAUH01. The sequence goes on from CAVYTQ010000015.1 coordinate 647,079, forward strand.
CTCGTAAACCAAGACCGGGGCCTTGGCATCCGCGGTGGAGAACGAGGCATCGAGGGGTTCGTAGGTCTCCGGCATGAAGTCTAACGCCAAAGATTTGCGGCCCGCACAGCAGGTCAGCTGCATCGCTTGGTTAGCCGCTCTTTCTTCGTTCCTCAACTCTCCGCACCTTTGCCTCATTCCGTCTGTCGGCGAGGGACCGCATATCATGTGCTCGCCGGCGGAGCCAAGCGGGGTCATCAAGAACCGCCGGGTCCGCGGCGCGAGCCTCCAGCTTCTCCGCTCGCTCAAGAATTTCGTCGGAGGCACGCCGCCTCATACGATAAACCTTCGGCATCACAACCGCTCCCTATCGGGGGTCCGCGCACCCGGATTGTTGGCGGCCCGCGGAGCGGGTCCGCTGGATCGTGTCGTCAGGCCGTCGGATGCCCGTTTGAATCGAGCAGGTAGAAAACCTCGGTGCAGATCCTGGTCGGGTCGCTGTTCCATTGGTCCTGCCAGTGGCCGTATATCTCCCAATTCGGACCGGCCGGCGTCTGCCCATTGTCTCCGCACCACCGAAGAATCGCCTGGTGGGCGTTGCTCAGGAGTCCGTAAGGCCCGTAATGGGTCGTCGTGGCGACGAGGCCCGCCGGAGTGCCCGAGCCGACGACCTCACCGGAGCCGGCGAACGGGGCGTCCAACTCGACGCCCACCTCCAGGTCGATCTGACCATCGAGGTAGACCGCGACATGCCGACCGGCCCCGGTGATCTGTTGGGAGCGGATGAACCCCCACACCGCCCCGCAGGCATCGGGAACGACCGTCGATAACTCGCCTGGACTCGCGCGACGGCGGACCACCGCCAGCGGACGACTGCCGAGTTGCTCGCATCGGATATGGTATTCTACCGCCATGACTTCTTCGCCTAACGACCCAGATCAGCGGCCGGCCGCAGGCCGGTCCGCTGCATCGCAATGTTAGACGTCGGCCTCAGCCCTTATGATACTGAGTTGCCTACGTAGATCCCAGCCCTCGGGCTTTGCCCGGACGCTGAACCACTTTGCGCCGGATGCTAGCCATTCGGCCCGATACTCCCCAAAGCTCGATGACTTCGACGCGGCACCGGGGTCGTCGTCGAAGCCGAACTCGAAGCCGCAGCAGGGGCATACTTCGTAGGAGGGGAAGCCGAGGTGTTCAGAGAACGGCGGTTGCCCCAGGTAGGGCCACGGCGGCGGGCCAAGCTCCGAGTAAGCGGGGCACGACAAGCCATCGTAGCCGCAACAAGGACAGTGGTACCTGGCGACGACAAGAGTCATGAGCACCCCGCGACGACGAGATTCCTGAGACGGCTAATGAAGAAGGTTTTATCCGGAGGGCCGGGAGACAGCGGCGCTATCGCGAACGGCCCCGACGGCCCTCCGGATAAAACCTCGTTGGACTGAGCCGCTTCGCGGTGGGCCTCGCTCTATGGGGATTCAATCGTCCCGCCTTCCCGCCCCCCGCCTCGAACTCTAGCCTATCCGCCGGCCTCACCCCGTTCCAGGCCCCGCCTCCCGGCCCGCGCGTCGTACTCCCCGGCAACTCGGCACCGCCGATCTCCCCCTCTCCGCCGCCTCCCGACGCCGCGGCGCAGGGACTCCCCCGGCCGCCGCACGCGGTGATCACTTCCCGACCGCCACCACCGCCCCACCTCAAACCCGGCTCACGACGTATCGAAGATCACACCCCGAGCGACAGGCCCCACGCCGATCCGCGCCATCTCCCTCGCCGAGAGCTCCGCGATCACCGCCAGCCGGCCCGCTCCGCACACCGGGCAGGCTCGCGTCGGCGTCACCGGATTGCAGCCCTCTCGCGGCGCCGTCAGCTCCTCGCCCTCGACCTCGCTCGCGGCGACGCCCAGCAACTCCCGGCACAGCGCCAGCTTCTCCCGGCGGTGGCGATTCGCCAGCAGCCCGTAGTGCCGGATCCGCACGAAGCCCGCCGGCAGCACGTGCATCAAGAACCGCCGCACGAACTCGACGGCCGAGAGCGTCATCGTCCGCCACCGGCCGCCGTGGGCATAGTCCTTCCAGCGGAAGCGCACCCGACCATCCTCCAGCTCCAGCAGGCGATCGTTGCTGATCGCCGCCCGATGCGTGTACCGCGCCAGGTACTTCAACACCACCTCGGGGCCGCCGAACGGCGGCTTGGCGTAGACCACCCAATCCGTCCGGACGGCCTTCATTACCAGCCTCTCGAACTCCTCTCGCCCCTCCGGCGGCTCCGGCTCGCCCGGGAGCCGGAGCCGCCCCTGGGCGCTGGCGGCGCGGAGGCCGGCCAGGAACTTGCCCCGGAACACCCGGCTCAGCACCCGCACCGGCAGGAAGAAGTCGGGACGGCAGCCGATCCAGCGGCTGCCGTCCGGCGACGGGCCGCCGCCCGGCACCACGCAATGGACATGGGGATGCAACTCCAGGTTCTGGCCCCAGGTGTGCAGCACCGCCAGCACGCCGATCTCGGCGCCCAGGTGCTTCGGATCGGCGGCGACCTCGATCAAGGTCTCCGCGGCGGCCCGCATCAGCAGGCCGTAGACTTCGCGAGGGTTGGCCAAAGCGATCGGGTCCGGCGCCCTCGGGAGCGTGAAGACGACGTGGAAGTAGGGCACCTCCAGGAGGTCGGCCGCCTGCGCCTCGAGCCACCGCGCCGACGCCGTGCCGTAGCACTTCGGGCAGTGGCGGTTGCCGCAGGAGTTGTAGCTGATCTCCCGATGCCCGCACTCCGGGCAGCCCAGCACATGCCCGCCCGGCGCGGCCGTGCGGCAGGCCGTCAGGTCGTCCAGGGCTCGCCTCTGCTCGGGCGTCAGGCCCGCGCCATACTCCTCGAGGAACTCGTCGTAACAGCTCCGGATCACCTCGGCCACGTCGAGCTGGGGTCGGGTCATGAGGCCGCCCCTCCCCTCCGAAGGGCGGGAGGAGGTCGAGCGGGCTCGCGGTCCCGTGCAGCCGCGCCGACGAGATGTGGGTGTACCGCGCCGTGGTGCTGAGATGGCTGTGGCCCAGCAGGACCTGGATGGTCCGCACGTCGGCGCCGGCCTCGAGCAGGTGGGTGGCGAAGCTGTGGCGCAACGAATGGGGGCTGATGTGCTTGGTCAGGCCCGAGGCCCGCACGGCCGCCCTGCAGATCCGCTGGACGGCGGAATGGGAGATGGGCCGATCGGGTCCCCGGCCGGGGAACAGGTAGTCGCCGGGCCGGACGACCTGCCAGTAGCGGCGGAGGAGGGCCAGGAGCCGGGGCGATAGCATGACCTCGCGATCCTTGCGGCCCTTGCCCTGGCGGACGCGGATGACCATGCGGCGGCTGTCGATGTCCTCGACGCGGAGGGCGGCGACCTCGGAGAGCCGCAGTCCGGCGGCGTAGGCGGTCATGAGGATGGCGCGGTGCTTGAGGTTGCGTATGGCGGCGAAGAACTGGGCGACCTCGTCGAGGCTGAGGACGACCGGGAGCTTCCTGGGGGTCTTGACGCAGACGGCGCCGTCGTTAACCCATCCCCGCTTGAGGGTGGTGCGGTAGAGGAAGCGGAGTGCGGAGCGGGCCTGATTGAACTGGGCCCAGGAGGCGCCGTGCTCGACGAGGTGGAGCAGGTAGGCGCGGATGTGGTCGGAGCCGAGGTGCTCGGGCGAGGTGCCGAAGTGCCGCGCGAAGGCGGCGACGCGATCCACATAGGTATCGATGGTGCGATTCGCGAGGTTCCGGAGGCGCATGTCCTCGATCATGCGACGGCGCAACGGGGTCATGTGAGGCTCCTTGGCGGGTGAATGGGTCTGGAAGTGACGGACCCGTTCATGATGCCGCAACGGAGCGGAGGAGGGGCGCATCGAGGCCGCGAGATCGGACGGCGGGGTGCTACGGATGATGCGCCGGGCGAAGGGCTGGGGGACAGGTAGGGGAAGGAGTGATGGCCGTCAGGAGTCGAGCGGCAGCTCGGCTTTGCCCACCGCGAAGCGGTTTAGTTCAATAAGAATTGATCTGGTGAACAGGCGTAATGAAAAACGCCCTTTTTTCTGTATAATCCCGTACCCATCTCGATCATGCCCGGATTTCAGCCTGCTTGCAACGGCCAGGATGGAGAGAGACGGAATCTCCGCGGAGAATTACGGATAATGCCCAGGCTCCTCGACCAGGTCCCAGAGGCGACCCGACGATTGCTTTACAGCATCCGCACCGAGGAGAACCGAAAAGGGGCGATAACCAATGTTCAATGCGTACTTATTCGTAACACGAGCGGTGTCCCCGCTCTTTCCCTGACTTTCCTCCTGGGGGATCGCCCCGCCAGGGCGCCCCGGCCTGTCTCGGGGCTCGGCCGTCCCATTCTTCCCGTGATCGAGCGCGTAACCATTCGATCGGCCGCAGGGCGGCCCCGGCGGAATCCGGGCCCGACTCGCAAGCAAAAGATTTCAGGCTGACGGCACGCGTGCACTTGCTCGCGCATCGGGCTCGGATGCGCCAACCAGTCGTGGGGCGCCCGGGTGCTGGGCCTCACCAGTTGGCTTCCAGCGCGGTCTCCCAGTGCTGGTACAGAGCCTCCAGCTTCTGCTTGACCTCGCGGTGGCGATCCTGGGTGCTTACGGCCTTGCCCGGGTCGCGCCAGGTCGCGGGCTGGCCCAGCAGGTCCTCGAGCTCGAGGACCTCCTGCTCGAGCTGGCCGATCTCGCGCTCGATCTCGGCCGCCTTGCGGTAGGGGAACTTTCGCTTCGGCCTGGGCTTGTCAGCGGATGGAGTCGACCGGGATCGGGCCGATGGCGATGGGGCCGGGGTGGCCTGCGCCGGACCTGGCGCCGTCTCGGCGCGGGCTTTTTCCCGCTGGACGAGGTGCTGGAAGGTCTCGTAATCGCCCTCGATGACGCGGCCGCGGCCGTCGGCGACCTGGATCAGCCGATCGGCGACCTTGTTGAGGAAATAACGGTCGTGGCTGACGACCAGGACCGTCCCCTCGAACTCGTTGATCGAGCGTTCGAGGGCCTCGCAGGACCAGATATCCAGGTGGTTCGTCGGCTCGTCCATGACCAGCAGGTTGGCCCCGGTGGCGCACAGGCGTGCGAGCGCGGCCTTGGCCTTCTCGCCGCCGGAGAGCCGGCCGACGGTCTGGAAGACGATCTCGCCGCCGAGGCCGAAACGCGCCAGGAGGTTGCGGACGTCGCCCTCGACCCAGTCGGGATCGTCCTCGGGCCAGACGGAGCGCACCACCGTGGTATTCGGGTCGAGCGAGAGCAGGCCCTGGTCGTGATAGCCGACCTGCACCTTGTGGCCCAGCTTGACCTCGCCCGCGTCGGGCTTCTCGCGGCCGATCAGGGTGCGGATCAGCGTGGTCTTGCCGGCGCCGTTGGGTCCGATCACGCCGACGCACTGGCCGCGGTCGACGGTGAGGCTCAGGTCCTGGAACAGCGGCTTGTCGTACGCCTTGGAGAGCTTGCGGGCCTCGACCGCGATGTCGCCCGACCGCTCGACCTCGTCGAATCCCATGTAGGGGCCGACGACGTCGCGGAGCGTGTCCACCCGCTCGCGCTCGAGCCGCTCGAGCTTGCGCTCGCGGTCGTGGGCCTGCTTGGCACGCTGCCCTGCGCCGTATTTTCGGATGTAGGCCTTGAGCTGTTCGGCCTTCTCTTCCTGCCGCTCGGCCTGGCGCTCGAGCACCTTGGCCTTCTCGGTCGCGGAGCCGCCAGTACTGGCTGTAATTGCCCGGATAGGCCGTGATCCGCCCTTCGTGCAGCTCCCAGATCGTGCGTGACGACCTTGTCGAGGAAATAGCGGTCGTGGCTGACGACGACCATGGCGACCGGCTGGCGCGACAGGTAGCTCTCGAGCCACTCGGTGGTGGCGATGTCCAGGTGGTTCGATGGCTCGTCGAGCAGCATCACGTCGGGGCTCTGGAGCAGCAGCTTGGCGAGCAGCATGCGCGACTGCTGGCCGCCGGAGAATGTCGACGCCTCGCGCTGGAATTCGGACTCGCCGAAGCCGAGGCCCGACAGGACCTCCTCGATCCGATGATCGATCGAGTACGCGTCCTGGTGCTCGATCTGGTCGTGGATGGCGTCGTAGCGAAGCGTCGCCCGCTGGCGGTCGTCCTCGTCCTCGGCCTCGGCCATCTCGTGGGCGGCCTCTTCCAGCTCGTGCTGGAGCTCGAGCAGCGACGCCAGACCGGACCGGACGACCTCGATCATCGTCTCGCCGGGCTCGAAGTCGGGCTGCTGCCGCAGCAGGCTGACGCGGATGCCGGGCCGGACGTACAGATCGCCGTAATCCGGCCGATCGTTGCCGGCCAGGAGCTGCATCAGGGTCGTCTTGCCCGCGCCGTTGGGGCCGACGAGCCCGATCCGCTCGCCGGCGCGCACCTCGAACGCAAGGTCCTGGAAGACCGGATCGCCGCTGAACTGCCGGCCGAGCCCTGTTGCCGAGATCAAGATCATGGGATTCGGACGGTGCTCCGATGGGTGCCGGTCGTCGGTGTGCGTGGAGGTCGGGTCGGCCGCGGTGAAACAGCCCACCTACCAGGTTATCGCCTCGGGCCGACGGGCACTAGAGCGCGTAACGCATGGGTGGCCTACGGACGTGGGAGCGAAGTCCACCGCCCGCGGACCCGGGCCGATCCGATCGCGTGTTCGGCGCGGGTCTCCGACCGTTCCGTTCCGGTTCTTCGGCAGGAGGGGCCTCCTTCACCGGATCGGATTGGTCCCGGGCCGATCGGCCCGCCCGATCGCCCGCAGGAGCCGGCTCCTACAACGGACCGGCCCGGATCGGGGCGCCATCGGCCCGCCCGATCGCCGGCAGGAGCCGGCTCCCACGACGGACCGGACCGGACCGGATCCGTCCCCGTGTAGGAGGGAGCTCCTGCTCCCAATCCGGCCCGCCCGATCGCCGGCAGGAGCCGGCTCCCACGACGGACCGGACCGGACCGGCCCGGGTCGGGTCGGCTTCGGCCCGCCCGATCGCCGGCAGGAGCCGGCTCCCACAGAAGACAAAAGACCGGTCGGTTCCGGCCACCGGCCGATCACTTCCGGTGCTTCAGCAGGCCCGCGCCGTAGACCGCGTCCGGGCCGAGCTGCTCCTCGATGCGCAGGAGCTGGTTGTACTTGGCGATCCGGTCCGAGCGGCTCGCGCTGCCGGTCTTGATCTGCCCGCAGTTGGTCGCCACGGCGATGTCGGCGATCGTCGAGTCCTCGGTCTCGCCCGACCGATGGCTCAGCACGCTGGTCCAGCCGGCCCGGTGGGCCATCTCGACGGCCTCGAGCGTCTCGGTGAGCGTGCCGATCTGGTTCACCTTGATCAGGATGCTGTTGGTGCCGCCTTCGGCGATCCCCCTCGAGAGCCGCTCGGTGTTGGTCACGTAGAAGTCGTCGCCGACGATCTGGACCTTGTCGCCCAGCGCCTTGGTCATCGCCGCGTATCCCGTCCAGTCGTCCTGGTCGAGCGGGTCCTCGATCGAGATGATCATCGGGTACTTGTCGATCCACGAGCCGAAGAGCTCGATCATCTGCTGGCTGGAGAAGATCTTGTCCGGGGCCGACTTCCAGAATCGATAGCCCTTCTTGCCGCCCTCCTCGAACAGCTCGGAGCAGGCGGTGTCCAGGGCGATGGCGATGTCCTTGTCGCGGCCGGCCTCGTAGCCGGCCTTGTCGATGCCCTCGAGGATGAACTTGATGGCGTCCTCGTTGTCGAGGTTGGGTGCGAACCCGCCCTCGTCGCCGACATTCGTGTTGTGCCCGGCCTTCTTGAGGACCGACTTGAGGTTGTGGAACACCTCGGCGACCATGCGGATGCCCTCGGCGAACGACCTGGCGCCGACGGGCATCACCATGAATTCCTGGAAGTCGATCTTGTTATCCGCGTGCTTGCCGCCGTTGATGATGTTGGCCATCGGGACGGGCAGGACCCTCGCATTCGCGCCGCCGATGTAGCGATAGAGCGGCATCCACGAGGCCTCGGCGGCGGCCTTGGCGGTGGCCAGGCTGACGCCCAGGATCGCGTTGGCGCCCAGCTTCCCCTTGTTGGGGGTGCCGTCGGCCTCGATCATCGCGCGGTCCAGCCCGACCTGGTCCGCCGGGTCGCGGCCCATCGCCACCTCGGCCAGCACCGAGTTGACGTTCTCCACAGCCTTGGTGACGCCCTTGCCCAGGTAGCGGGCCTTGTCGCCGTCGCGGAGCTCGACCGCCTCGTAGATCCCCGTGCTGGCCCCCGAGGGGACCGCCGCCCGGCCGATCGTCCCGTCGGCCAGGATCACGTCCACCTCGACGGTCGGATTGCCGCGGCTATCGAGGATCTCACGCCCACGGACCTGCTCAATCGGTGCAAGCTGTTGACTCATGGTGTTCGACGCGGCTCCAGGGAGAGATTGCAATTCCGACTCGGGCCATCGGCTTTGTTATCCGGCACCGCCGCATGACGGTCAAGTGCGGGGCAGCGGGCGACCGGCACGATCCATGGCCACGGATCGAATTCGTTTGCACAACCCCTGGCATTTCATGGATTTCGGCGCAACGATCGCGGCCTGGGGTGTGAGGCTGGGGGTGTTCGGCAATCGTGCCGACGCGGTCGCGAGGGCTTTCGGTCGATCTCGAGGAAGTCCAGTGCGAGGCGGCCCCGCCCCTCCGTTGTGTGGGGGCGAGGGGAGTGTAGACCCTGGTGGAGAGACGGGACCGCCACGCGGTGCGGCGTCAAGGTGCCGGTTCTCGAGGGCGCTCGGACGGAATCCCGAATGGATTCCGTCGCCTATCATCCCTCGACGATCAGAGCGCCGGGACGACGCTCCCGGCCGGGGCCCATGCCTCGGCGAGGGAACGACGTCCAGGGCTCTGGGAGTTCTCGTGGTGAGTGCCGAAGGTCGGCTGCCTGGCGAGCGATCGGACTCGCCCGATCGTCGCCCCGCCCCATCGCCCTGAGACGACAGTGGCAGGCGGGTCCGGTCGGATCCGATCGTGCCTGAGCAGGAACCCAGGTCTCGACACCTCTCGGCGTCGCGGGCTGGGTTGCCCACTAGGATATCGGCGCCACGGGGGGACGGCTTGACCCCGAGCGGGGATTCAACGCGAGACATCAGGACCGCCGGCGACCTGCAGGATGGGCACCACATATTTGCGGAGAAAGCACGGGCAATCGGTGCCGAAATGACCACCGAAATACCCCAGCGCCGCCATGGCCGGTCGCCAACGGACTTGCCGAAGCTTCCGGTACTGGAGGCTGCGGTCTTGCCGAGAATCGCCATCAAGAGGCGGAGCGAATCCCGCCAGCCCCGCGGCGACCGTCCGAACCCGGTCGATCGTGCCGAACAGGCGGGTCCCCGCCCCGAGGATGATCATGTCCAGCGGCGACCAGAAGACGACCATCTCGCGACGCACCGCCCGCAGCGCCCCGGTGAGGTCGTACGCGGGCGAGAGCGCCGGGGCGAGCAGGACGACGCACTCGACGAGGTCGGCTCCCAGGCGCTCGAGCGCCATCACGGCGATGCCGGCCCCGGCCGATCTGGCGATGAGGAATAGGGGAACATCCGGCCGCTCGGCCCGATGGCGAACGATCTCTTCCGCCAGCCGGGCCGCCTGACGATCGCGGGCGGCGATGTCGGTCAGGTCGGCGAGCCATCGGCCGAAGCCATGGCCCCACGCGAAGACGTCAACGGCGTACGGCAGTCTTTCGACGCGGGCCGCATACCGCAGCGCGATCCCCAGGAAATCGAGGCCACCCACCCCCCCCAGGACGAGGATGCGTCCGCGGGACCCGTCGACCGCCTTCGACCCCGGACGGCCGGGGAGCTCCCGATCGAGAGGTGTCACGGACCGTCCCGGCGACATCAGCATGGGTGACTCGCTCCTCCTTCGGACCGGTGCTTCGGAGCGGTCACCGGAGGTCGGGCTCGATAGGAGCTGGAACATCCGTCGTTAGCCATGACGGATGCGCACGCGCCCGCGGGAATGATTTCGTCGCCGGGCCGCCCCGACTCGCTGCATTCTAACACCGACGACGCGAGGGCAGAAGCGTTACGACACTTCTCGCCGAGAACCATCTGCTCGAGCCCGGCCAGGCCAGATCGATATCGCCCCGAGGGGCCCGAACGAGAGAGCCCGGGGTATCGCCTCTGGGGAAGACCATCCCCGAAGACCGCGAGCCCTGAATGGGCGGCACGCGGGCAATGCCCAGTGCGATCCTCCGGGTCTAGCCCTTTCAGGGCTCGGGCATGCGAGTGTGATTCCCGTTTCCCCAGGGCGATGCACCGGGCTGATCCGTTCGGCCCCTTCAGGGCCGCTTTCCCACTCCCGGTTGCCTTGCGATCGAATCGAATGATCGCGCAATCCGCGGGCCAACTTCCCAGCGACAAAAACCAATTCGGCGAGTTTTAGAATATTCGCCAAAAAAGATCGAATAAAAGGCCGACCATCAACGTCTATCTAGGGGCTAGTGGGGTCTTTGGCAATTCGGTCGCAGGTAACGCAAGCGATCCCGCCCGGGAAAGCGACACATCCATGATGGCACGCTGACGACGAAAGGGATGCTCACGCACCCATTTTCGGCCGTCGGCCTGCCGGCAGGGCTTACATTGCAACCCAACACGGTTGCTAGACAGCCCTCGTGGATGTCGCCGGTTCCTGGGCGGATCGCAGGAACATCGGGCTCTCCCGACCCCTGAAAGACAGCAAACGAACCCAATCTTCATACGTTCTTCATACTCGTTCGCGGTCTTTCGGCGCCGAAGGGGGGGCGAACGGGGTGAGAATTGAGCAAACGAACCCATTTCTGCCAAAATGGCAGCCGCGGTGGCGTTCGTTGGACGGTGCAGCGGCCGGGGTCGCCTTGTCGGCCGAGGTCGGCGCTCGGGGCCTGCACGCCACGATGCACGGGCGAAGACGCAGGCCCCGGGACCGGGAGGCGGGCTCGTGTCCGGCTCGTCGGGGCGCGAGGGCTGGTCGGGAAAGGTCATTCGACCACGCGGACGACGATCTCGTTGTGGGTGGGGTCGTCGGGGGAGGAGCCGCGGAGGACGACGATCCGGTCGCCGCTGGCGATCAGGCCGCGTGCCTTGCACCATTCCTCGATGGCGGCGCGGCGCTGGGAGCGTTCGGGCAGGTCGGGCATGGGCAGCGGGGTGACGCCCCAGAACAGCGACATGGCGCGTGCCGTATGGGCGTCGTGGGCCAGGGCCAGGGTCGGGGCCGGGTTGCGCTGCTTCGAGATCGCCAGCGCCGTGCGGCCCGAGTGGGTGGCGACGGCCAGGAGCGCGACGTTCAGCCGTCGCGAGATCAGGCTGGCGGCCTCGACGACGCACTCGGTGATCGGCCGGACCTGTGCGGCCCGGGCGATCCTCGACCGCTCCGACCCCACTTCCCATCGGCCCATCGGGATCGGCGCGGGCCCGTGGGGTCCGACATCCGCCGCGATGGCGGCGTCCACATCGCCGCCGCGAGCGAAGAGGAATGCCTCGGCCTCGGCGGCCACTTCGCTCATGATCGCCACCGCCTCGACCGGGTAGGCGCCGACCGCCGTCTCGCCCGAGAGCATCACGGCGTCGGTGCCGTCGAGCACGGCGTTGAAGACGTCGCTGGCCTCGGCGCGGGTCGGCCGGCTGGAGGTCTCCATGCTGTTGAGCATCTGGGTCGCCGTGATCACCGGCACCCGGGCCTGTCGGCAGGCGGCGATGATCCGCTTCTGCACGGCCGGCACGCGGGTCACGTCGAGCTCGACCCCCAGGTCGCCGCGGGCCACCATCACCGCGTCGGTCTCGGCGATGATCGCGTCGAGGTTCGTCGAGGGCCTCGCGCTTCTCGATCTTGGCGACGATCCGGGCGCGGCTGCCGCGGCTCTCGAGCTCGCGGCGGAGGGTGGCGACGTCCTCCGCCCGGCGGACGAACGAGAGCCCGACGTACGCCACGTCGTGCGTCGCCGTCCATTCCAGGTCGGCGATGTCCTTCTCCGTCAGCGCCGAGACGCTGAGGGCACCGCCCGGCACGTTGATCCCCTGGTGCGACCGGATCAGCCCCGGCAGCGTGACCTTCAGCCGGGCGCCGGGGCCCTCCCGGGCGACGACCTCCATCGCCACCGTGCCGTCGGCGAAGAGGACCTGACTGGCCGGCTTCGAGCTCGCCGCAGCAGGGTCGGATGCGAGCAGGTCAGCACGTGCGGGTCGTCGCCCGGGCCGGGCGCGTCGGCGCGAGGAGGAACTCGCCGTCGTGGTCGCACGCGACCACGCCGCCGGGGATCTCCCCCAGCCGGATCTTCGGGCCGCAGAGGTCCTGGAGCACCGCGAGCTGGATGCCCGTCTCCTCGGCGATCGCGCGGATCGCCAGGAGCTGTCGCGTGTGCTGCTCGTGCGTGCCGTGCGAGAAGTTGAGCCGGAAGACGTCGACCCCGGCCTCGACCATCTGCCTGAGGACCGCCGGGTCGCTCGACGCCGGGCCGACCGTCGCTACGATCTTGGTCCGGACCTTCCCGAGCTGCTCTTTGCGAAAGGATTTCATCACCACGGTCTCCCGCTGCCTTCGGGTCGGTCGTCATCCCATCACCGGACGGGCCCAGCTTCCACCATCTCGGCCCATTCTAAGGGCACCCACCGGACCGGACCAGGGACCTTGCGAGAAGGGCAACCGCACTCATGCACCCTGGCGGACAGGGCGAACGGCGACGGTCCGGGGCAATCCGCGGGATTTGTCCATGGCCCCTGGCGAAGGGGAATTGCCGGTTCTTTCTACGGTCGCAGGGCGGATTTACACCAATGCGGCCGCGTCTCGGGCCGAATCCTTCGTTAGAATAGAAAGTGGGAATCGGGTGCGCCCGGCGTCCCATTGTCCGGGAGGTGGCGCGGACCCGGTCCCGCCGCCGATCAATACTGGACTGGCGAAGGCCCGGTCAGGGTCATGACGGCGTGGGCGTGGGCGTGAGCTGGAACGGCGACTCGATCAACCGGCGGAGACCCCGATGAAGCGAACCTTCGCCGCCGTCATCTTCCTGGCCTCGCTCGGGGTGCTGATCAAGCTGGCGGCCCGGACGTCCCCTGAGGTCCCCGGCAACGATGCGGGGGCCGTCGCACCGGCCGCGACGCCGGTCGGGACGACCGGGCCGGCCGCCGCGCCGGAAAGCAACGAGACCGGCAAGGCGGTCTTGCTGGCGCGGTACCGGACGGCCTCGCCGCGGGTGCGCGAGATGGTGGCCCGCCTGGCCGAGCGGTTCGGCCGCAATGCCGAGGCGATCGACCGGACCGACGGCGAGCGCGGGCTGGTCCTGCTCGACAAGCTCGACATGGAGGCCCTGTTCCTCTACGAGAAGTACCCGGTCGAGTTCCACCGGCTCCGCGAGGCCCTGGGCGCCGACGCCGCGGCCGACGTGCTGCTGCACTGGCGCGAGTACTTCGGCCTGAAGCGCGGGCGACGAGACCGATCGGGCGATCCTGATCGCCGAGCTGGCGAGCCTCTCACCGTCGCAGCGACGGGCGGCGTCGCGGTATCCGTCGGCACTGCCGCTGATCCTGGCCGAGCCTCAGGGCGTGACCGAGCTGATCGACCGCCTGAAGGACGACCGCGCGGCGGTGGGCGACGCGCTGGCGATCCTGAGCTTCATCAGCCTGGACCGCGGGGCGGCCGACCTTCGGTCCGCGCTGCGGACCTTCGAGCACTTCGGCCCGATGGCCATGGAGGCGTTCCGCCGCCAGGGGCTCGAGGGCTTCGCCCTGGTGAGCCTGTACGGCCCGGTGCTCGCGGCGCTGGGCGATGCGATGCCGATGGACCAGGCGATGATCCTGACCTGGGTCAACGCCGGATACCTCGACGAGCTGCTCCAGACGCATCGCCCCGAGACGGTGGCCGGCCATCTGCGGCACGTGGCGGCGGCCGGTCTGGTCGAGGCGGCCGGTGCGAGCACCCGGGGGCTGCGGCTGGTCGTCGAGCAGGGCGAGGCGGGCGAGCAGGCGCTGCGGATGGCCGGACCCGACGCGGCCGACGTGGTGTACGACGACTTCCGCGACGCCACGCTCCGCCGCCAGGCGACCCTGGCACTCGCGGCGCACGGTCCGATGGCGCTGGCGATGCTCGACAAGTACGCCGAGGACTCCGACTTCCGCGAGGTGCTGCGCAAGCACGGAGCGGCGGCGATCCCGCCGATCGCGCAGGCCGACGCCGGGCCGCAGACGATCGCGTTGCTCCAGTCGAAGTCCCGCCGGTCGTTCCGCGAGTCGCTGGCCCTCTCGGCGCTCTCGCTCTCGGGCGAGAACGGCCAGGCGACGATCCGCCTGATCCGCCAGGACGGGCTGGAGCGGGTCGGCGCAGCTCGGCGACAGCTCGCTGGCGTTCTACCAGTTCCTGCCGCTATACGACGTGATCCACCTGGGCAACGTGCTGCGGCAGGGATATGCCCCGACCTCCGGCGAGATGAGCTGGGCCCTGGTCGACGGCTGCTTCGTGGTGGCGGACGTGCTGAGCCTCTCGGCCCTCCAGCCCGAGGGGGTCGCGGCGGCCGAGGCGATCCGCTCGGAGGTCAAGGGGGCCGTCCGCCAGGGAGTCCGCGCGACCGGCCGCGAGCTGGCCGAGGCCGGCAGCGAGATAGCGGGCGCATCGGTGGGCAGGCAGCAAGCGGCGAGGAGCATCGAGCGGGCCGGCGCCGAGGCGACGGCAACCGTCGCCGAGCGGCTGTCGCGGTGGTGGACGGTCCGCTCGGCCGGCGGGATCTACCAGGTCCTGAGCCGGCTCCCCGAGGCCCTGCCGAAGCTCAGCCTGGCCCAGGTCGCCGGCATGGCCGGGCCGCTCTGCACAAAGGCCGGGATGCGGCTGTCCGCCTGGGGGCCCGTGCGGTTCCTCAAGGGGGGCGCCGAGGTCGTGATGCGGGTCCCGCCGGAACGCGGGCTCAAGTACCTGACCGCACAGATGCTCCAGGCGGGCGTCGGCGTCGTCGGGTTCCAGAAGATGGAGGAACACCTGAGGAGCCGGCGGCCTCATGCCTCGGACGCCGGGCACCAATGACCATTCACTCGATGAGCTTGCTTCACCATGCGGAGACATCAGGGTGGGAGTCAACCTGCTCGATATCGTGTTCCGGCTCGAAAGGACCTTCACCATCCGGATCGGTCGCGACGAGATCTTCCAGTTGCTCGAGGTTGGAAAGACGGCGGACATCCGGGTCGGGAAGCTCTTCAACTACGTGCACGCGAAGGCTGTCCACGCCGGGGTCTTCGACGAGGACCTCGACGCCGACCTGATCTGGGCGATGTTCCGGCGGGCCCTCTCCGACGCGCTGGGCATCGAGGCCGAAGAAGTATGCAAGGACAAGAGGATTATCCACGAACTGGGAGCGGCCTAGCAGATGAGTCAGGCAGGGTGGTCGAGCTGGGGGTCGTAGAGCGGGCTGCTGGATCCGGGATCTCTTCCGCTCGGTCCCTGCCACGAAGCGAGCCGCCCGCAACCCAGGCGACTGGAACGATCACAACCAGACCGAGGACCAGGGCGGGCAAGAATGGAATGTACGACCGGTGCAACACAGAGAACATGCCCATTCCGACGAACATGAGTCCATCGTTGCGGCGGCTGACGAGATGATAGACCAGCCAGCCCGCGAGTCCCGTCAGACTGACGACAAGTCCCGGAGACGGCTTGTGGAAGTGTTCTGCCGTCGTAGAGTCCGAGGAGAATGCCGCAGCAACAGATATAGGCGGCTCCCATGACGGCCGCGCGTCGGATCTGACCTTCGAGTTGGCGGTCGTCTTGGGGGAAGTCGAACTCATCATGTTCGCTCCGGAACGCGGACAAACACGCAGGGGCGACGAACAGGCGGCACACGACCATCGTATCCTCTTGATCGACGATCCGCGATCCAGCAATGACGGCGAGGCCCGCGTATCGGGCAAGCGGCCGAGGAACGAACCACGACGAGTGGGGGGCCAGGATCATGTGCGGTAATATCCGGATACGCGGCGCGAAGAGGACGACGACGGTTCTCGCGACTCGCCGGGTCGTGGCCATCTCGGCAGCCCTGGCCATGATCCTCGGCCTGGCCGGTCCCGCCCGGGCGGGCAAGCTGTCGTGGCTCGACGACGTGGTGCAGGAGGTGATCGTCGAGGCCAAGTCCGGCGGTAAGGGCCTGGTCCGCGAGGTCGGCGGCGACGGTGCCCGGCTGGAGGCGCGGCGCGGCGGGCCGGCTGTTCCTGTCACGCGAGGCCGACGAGGGGCTCGAGCACCTGGTCCGGCAGAGCGAGGAGCTCGCCGGCGCCGCTCGGCGGATCGAGCGGCCGGCCGAGGCCCTGCTCGAGTCGCGATTCGCCCGGCTGATGCGTCAGGACCCGCAGGCCTTGCGCACCTTCGCCGCGCTGCCGGCGGCCGAGAAGCGGCTGGTCGTCGAGCTGGGCGAGACGGCGCAGCTCCTGGCTCGCCGATATCCGGCCGAGGCCGAGACGATGGTCCGCCGGCTCGGGTCCCGAGGGACTGACGGCAGTCCGGGTCTACGGCGACGACGTGGCCGAGGTGCTCGCCCGCGAGGGGACCGAGAGCCTGGGCGTCCTGCGCCGGACCGGTCGCGCCGGCTGGTCGTTCTTCACCAAACAGGTCCTGCCGCACAAGAAGAAGCTGCTCGCCGCCGGCGTGCTGGCCGCCTTCCTGGCCAACCCGGAGAAGTTCGTCGATTATGCCGGCCATGCCACCGAGTTCGCCGTCAGGGAGTTCGGCAAGGTCGGCATCCAGCTCGCCTCGTCGGTGACCGGCGGCGCGGCCCGCGGCCTCGAGGACACGATCGGCCGGACCCTCGCCGCCTACGGGCTCGAACCTCCCCTGCTCCGCTACCTCGGCATGGGAGTGGCCGGGCCTGGCCGTCGTGCTGTCGTTCCTGGTGATCGTCGGCCTGCCGGTCCGCTGGCTGTTCCGGCCGATCGCGTGGCCGATCCGGGCGGCCCTGTCGCTGCGGGGCGCCCGCCGGGTCGCGTGATCGAGAGCACCACGACTTTTCCGGTGCGAAAATGCGGAGTGCGGATACCGATCCCGGGTCCAGAGTGACGATCTTACAAGAGACGGGCGAGGGCGGCTGGAGGGTGTGAGTTCGGATGCGGCAAGGGCCGCGGGTTAGCTACGGATACGATCGAGGCGAGAGGATGAGCAATCGCCGGACGAACCCGCTGGACGAGCTGGAGGCGCGGCTGTCGCGGCCGCTGAAGGTCGCGCTGTTCGGCCACCGCAACGTGGGCAAGACGACGCTCCTGGCGATGTTCTATCGCCAGGCGTCGAGCGGCCAGGTGCCGGGCCTGCGGCTGGCCGCGGCCGACGCGCGCACCGCCGAGTACCTCGCCGAGAAGATCGCGCAGATCGAGTCGGGCCGAGCCGATGGCCGGCTCGCTGGCCGAGACCGAGCTGAACCTCCGCCTCTACCACGGCCCCGCGCGATTCGACCTGATCGTCAAGGATTACCAGGGCGAGCACGTCACGCTCGGCTCGGAGGAGCCGATCCAGGAGTTCTTCGCCGGGTGCGACGCGGTGTTCCTCTGCCTCGACCCCGATGGCTCGACCGATCCGGCCGAGCGCCGGCGCCGTCAGCAAGAGGTCGAGAACCTGCTCGAGCGCTACATCGAGCGTTCCGACGATGCCCGCGCCGACCGGCCGGTCGCGCTCTGCTGACGAAGTTCGACCGCGTGCTCGCGCGGCGGCCGAATCGGCCGGGACCTCGCCCGACCCGGAGGAAGGCGACGAACAGGCACCGGCGATCCCCGTCGCGATGGTCGAGCGGGTCGTCGACGCCCATTACGGGATGACACGGCACGCCCTGGCCGCCCATGCGCCCGACGGCGCGATCTTCGGGGTCAGCTCGTTCGGTCCGGGTGCCGAGGGCAACCGTCCGCCGACCGAGCTGCAGCCGATGGGCCTGGAAGGGCCGCTCTCGTGGCTGGCCGAGCAGCTCGAGGCGCGCGATCGAGCGGCGATGTCGGCGGCGTGGGACCGCGCCCGCGCGACGCGGCCCGGCTCGGTCGGGCGGTGGCCGCGTACGAGCGGCGATATCCGCGGTCGAATCGGTCGTACGAGTTCCGCGACCGGCTCGTCGCGATGGCCCGTCGACGTCGGCGCGGGTGGATGCTCCGGATGGCGGGCTGCCTGGTGCTGGCCGCGGGGGCTGCGGCCGGATACGACGCGATCGGCTTCCGCCGCGCGTCGGCGTTCGAGCGCGAGCCCGACCGCTCGGCGCCGGCCATCGCCCGACGATGGTCCGACCTCCTCGAGTGGCACCCGTCGCTCGGCGTGTTCTGGCCGGCGCATGGAGCGGCAGGCACGGGCCAGGAAGGCCGAATGGCAGGTCAAGGCCGCGGTCGTGCAGGTCGCCAACGGCACCGAGGCACCGGACCTCTCCACCCGTCTCGGCGGCCTGAAGGACCAGTCGCCCCGGCTCGCGCCGGCGATCCGCGAGGTCGAGCAGGCCCGCGAGCTCGTCCGCCACGACCGCCGGTGGAAGGAGGTCGAGGGCGAGGCCCGATCGCTGGCCGCCCTCGACGACCCCGGCGCGGCGCTGGCGGCCATCGACGGCGTTCCTTCGCGAGTTCCCCGACACGACCCGGCGGCCCGACGCGCTGAAGCTCGCCGAGTCGCTCAAGCAGGTGCTGAACGCCCGACGGTTCGCCCAGGACCGCCAGTTCGTCGAGGACCTGGTCCGATCCGAGTCGCTGCCGAACGTCGCCCCCGCCGACCTGATCGAGCGGGCCCGCCAGTTCCTCGCCGAGCACCCGGACAGCCCGTCGCGTGCCGAGGTCCAGCACCGGCTCGACGAGTACCTCCGTCGGCTCGACGAGCAGGACATCGCCCGGGCGCGCGAGTACTCGCGGCAGTAT
Organism: uncultured Planctomycetota bacterium; assembly: GCA_963771445.1. Taxonomy (GTDB): domain Bacteria; phylum Planctomycetota; class Planctomycetia; order Isosphaerales; family Isosphaeraceae; genus JAKAUH01. The sequence goes on from CAVYTQ010000015.1 coordinate 665,857, forward strand.
CCCGACGAACTTCGCCGCGCGGGTCGAGCGGTTCCAGGACTATCTCAAGGCGCACCAGTCGGGCGGCCGGTTCATCGGCGAGGCGATCGAGGCCAGGGAGCGGGTCCACCGCGAATGGGACGTCTACGCCTACCGCCAGGCGTACGACCACCTGGCCGCCCACCCCGACGACGTGGCCGAGGTCGCCCGCCGGCTTCGCGAGTATCTGCGCGACCAGCCCGACGGCCGCTATCGCCGCCGACGCGCGGCACTACATCGAGTGGTGGGACAAGGTCTCGACGCCCGAGCCACTACAAGGTCACGCTCCGCCGCGGCGAGGTCGAGTCGACGGTCGGCAAGTACTTCGCGGGCTGCGGGCCCGACCTGGGCGTCGTGCTCGAGGTGGCCGGGACCACCTACGGCCCCTCGTCGGTCATCCGCGACTCGCACAGGCCGATCTGGGACTACACGTTCCCGAAGCCGATCGCGTGGAAGCTGGGCGACCCGATCACGATCCGGCTGATCGACTACGACTGGTCGGCGAGCGACGTGTATGTCCTGACGAGTCGTCCCGGCGACCCGCTGGCGATCCGGCTCTTGACCGGGACGATCAAGCCGGCCAAGGGCGGCAAGACGACTCTGGTCTTCGCCTCGGACTTCCAGATCCCGCGGCTCAGCCAGCCGGAGTGAGGGTGAATATCCCCGCGATGAACGTCTCCGTTTCCTTCGAGCAGGCCGTTTACGGCAGCTTCGCGTTCTGCAACCGGGGCTATGGCCTGCTGGCGCGGTCGGCCGGGTGCCGGCCGGAGTGGGCCGCCGCGCTCAGGGCGGCCTGCCAGCATTACGGCGAGCCTCCGTCGGGAGTCGCCGAGGCCGCCGCGTTGTTTGCCCGGCGGATCGGGCGAGGGCCGTGGATGATCGTCGGGGTCTATCCCCAGGGCTGTGACGACGCGGGCCGCCCGGGTGCCCTGGCCTTCCACGCCCTGTTCGTCGACGCGTGGACGTATGCTCGCGCCGGCGCCGATCCGTTCGCCTTCGGCGGCCTGACGCGGGGCGACTGGGGACTCGCGGACCTCGACGCCACACTGCCGCCCGGCCGCGCGGAGGTCCGCAGGGCTCGATTCCGGAAGGTGGTCGGGCACCTGGCCTCGCCCGATGGCGAATCGCTCATGGCCATCGTCGAGGCGATCACGCGGGGCCGGCGGGTGGCCGTCCAGTCGGCCGCGCCGATTGACCGGATGGCCCGCGACGTCTGGCGTGCCCTGCCGTTTCGCGTCCGGCTGCGGGCCTCGGTCGCCACCTGGGCCTTCGACAACGCCAACTGCTTCGACCTGGTCGCGCTGCCCGGCTGGCCTTTGGCGCTGCGCGAGGCCGCGGACATGATCCTGACCGCGGACCGGGATCGATCCTGGTGAGCCCCGCCATGAACGAGCGCGGCCGCCCGCAAGCTGGTCTGTTCAAACGACCGGGGCTCCTGTCATGCTGGAGCCGGAAGGGCCCCGGCTTCTCCCTGGAAACGCTCACTCGGACGGTCCACGGCGATCGCGTCCCCGCATCGATCTCCGTTATCCCGTCGCAGAAGGGCCCCTGGCGATGACGATGCTCCGCATTCGCTCGACACCCGGTGGGTCGAGGTGCTCGTGACCGCGATGCCCGGCGAGCTCCATAATCAGGACCGGCACTGGAGCCGGCACGCGAAGCAGTACGACGAGGTGTTCCTCGACCCGTACGCGCCGGGCGTCGACAATCCGCTCTGGGCGGCGCTCGACGCGATCCCCGACGCCCGGCGGAAGACCGTCGCTGACCTGGGCTGCGGCACCGGGCCGCTGCTCCCCGTGCTCGCGGGGAGGTTCGGGCGCATGATCGCGCTGGACTTCGCCCCCGGCATGATCGAGCGGGCCCGGGAACGGCCGAACGCCGAGGCCGACGGGCGCGTCACGTTCCTCGCGCGGCCGATGCACGACCTGGACGACCTGGCCGGGCAGGTCGACGTCGGCGCTCGCGGTCAACTCGCTGGTGATGCCCGACGTCCGCGTCGTCGACCGGACGCTGCGGGCGATCCGGCGGCGCTGCGGCCGGGCGGGCAGTTCCTCGGCATCGTGCCGTCGATCGACGCGATCGCCTACCACGCCATGCTGCTGTACGACCGGGCCCTCGAGCGGGGGCTGGCTCCCAAGGAGGCGGAGCGGCTGGCCTCAGTGCAGTCGGAGCGCCGTTACTACGACTTCGCCTTCGGCCGGTTCCGCTACCAGGGTTTGCGGCAGAAGTTCTGGCAGCCGTTCGAGGTCGAGCATCGGCTGGGCAAGGCCGGGTTCTCGGCGGTCCGGCTGGCCAAGGTGCTCTATCCCTGGGACGACTTGCTGGCCGAGGGCGACGACCTCGCCGGCTTCCCCAGGAGCTGGGACTGGTTCTTCCAGGCCGGCTGCGCTGATGCGGGATCGCCGTCCGTGAGCTAAGATGAATTGGGCCGCGATCGTTGTATTCCGACACGAGCCCGGCCATGGACCCGACCCCGGCCGGCGAGTCCGGCGGCTCGGCGAGGCGGGACAGGACGCGGGGCCGGCCCGGACGGGCATCCGATCTGGCTCGCTCTTCGAGGAAGCCCAGGGGAATCGGCGTCATGCCCTCGCAGCCGCGGAACATGCCCGAGCAAGAGCATTCGATCAAGGTGCGATCGAATGAGCTTTACGTCGAGGATGCGCCGATCGTGGCCCCCCGGACCACCCGGCCGTTCCCGGAGTATCTGCGCGACACGCCCGCCCAGCCGCTCTCCGCCGGGTTCAAGGCGCTCATCGTGGCGGTCGGCATCGTCGTGGCGATCCTCTTCGCGGTGGCGCTCTGGCGGGTCGTGAATCGCCATGGGTCGCGGCCCCAGGCCCGACGGCCCGCCGCCAGGGCCGCCGCGCTGCACGTGGACCCGCCCCGTACAGGACTCACGGCCTGAACCGACCGACCGAGTGGGGACGCGCGGATCATCGTGAAGCGCGATCTGCACCATAACCGCAACCGTATCCCACTGGACCAAGGATCTCATCAACGATGACCTCATACCGGATCGCCCTGGTGGCTGGTGCGTGCCTCGCCCTGGTCCTGTTCCGCCCCGAGTCGCGGGCGCAACAGGGTGCAGGGCAACCGCCCGGGTCGGCCCCGGGCCGGGCCCGCTCGTCGGCCGGTGAGACCATCCAGGCGATCAACGACGAGTACAACCGCGACCTCCTCCAGATCGAGCGGCAGCGGCTGGAGCGGCTCTCGCGGCTCGCCGCCGGGCAGCCGCCCAAGGAGGCGGGCGAGACCTACGAGATGCTCTTCCGGCTGGCGATCGCCAACAACCTGTTCGCCGAGGCCGAGGCCGCCGCGGATCGCGTCCGCACCGCCACGGCACCTCCCTCGCCCGTCGTCCGCCTCCTAGCCGAGACCATCAACATCATCGCCACCGCCGATCGGGGTGCCTTCGACGAGTCGCTGGCCGACCTCGGCCGGCTCGTCGGTTCGGGTGCGTCGGGCGGCCAACCCGGGGCCCCGGCGCCCGCGGCCGTGCTCGACACGCCCTCATTGCTCTCGCTCTGCGGCGCGTATTATCAGCGGCTGGTCCAGGCCGAGCAGTTCGACGTGGCACGCAAGGCATTCCAGTTGCTCGACCGCCAGAGCACCAACCCGGACGTCAAGGAATTCTCCGCCCATCGCCTTCGCCAGCTCGGCCTGATCGGCAAGCCGGCGCCGCCGATCCAGGGCGTCGACGTGGACGGCCGGCCATTCGACCTGGCCGCGCTCAAGGGCGACGTGGTGCTCGTCGTCTTCTGGGCGAGCTGGTGCGTGCCCAACGCGGCCGAGGTCGCCTGGCTCGACCAGGTCTATTCCGCCCAACGCGAGCGGGGGTTCCGCATCGTCGGCGTCAACCTGGACACGCTCCAGAACAGCGGGACCCCCCTCGAGGCGGTGATGCCCGGCGTCCGCCGCTTCTTGCTGGATCACAACGTCCGCTGGCCCAACGTGATCAACGGCGAGGGGCCGAAGGATTACGCCGGCGGCTTACGGCGTCACCGAGATCCCCACCAACTTCCTCATCAGCCGCGACGGCACCGTCATCCACCTCAACCTGTCGCGCAGGAACCTGAGCCAGGTCGTCGAGAAGGCGGTGGGGAAGGGTTGAGTCTTCGATTCCGGCTTTCGGTGTTCGGCGGGGCCTTCGAGGGACCGGGCCTCGATCCGCCTCTCGGCTGGCGAGAGGGCTATGAGAGCAACCCGGAGTCCGCTTCAAACAGAACACCGAAAGCCGAATCCTGGACGCTCACGACGCCGCGGGCGAGATGTGGGCCGCCTGCGCCAGCGAATCGTAGAGCGACAGCAGGAAGACATGGAAGCCGTCGGCGACGCGGGGCGTCTCTTTTTGCTTGATGAGCGTCAGGGCGGGCCGGCCGTAGTCGAGGAGCTTCTGACGGGCCTCGGTGACCGAGGCGATCGAGGCGACGCCGTTCTTCTTCAGCTCATCCAGGGCGCCCGTGCAAGCCTTGTCGAAGGCCGCTCGCTTTTCCTTCAGCTCGCCGTCGAGCGGGGAATCGGATGGCCAACTCAATTGACCCTTGTCGTCATAGAAGCTCGCCAGGGGGATGTTCGGACGGCTCGGGGCGGAGGTGGCGGTGGTCTCCGGGGTGGAGCGGGGCCTCGGCCGCGAGGAGTAGCCGTAATAGGCCGGGTCGCGACGGTCCGGATAGTAGCGGTTGACGAAGCCGTTATCGCGGACGTGGTTGATGTACGAGTTGGGGTTGCCCGCGTAGACGTTGTTGTGGATCGGCCCGCGGACGTGATTCATCTGCGACAGCGCGACGGAGTTCAGGAAAGTGCTCGGCTGCTCGACGTTTGCGCCAAAGCCTCCGAAGAAGCCGATTCCCATCCCACCACCACCCCACTGGGCACGCGCCGAGCTGGTGCCGAGGCCGCTCGCGGCCGCGGCGATCATGGCGATCAACAGGACGTGGCCTCGCTTGAGTTGTCGAGGTCATGGCGGATCCCTCACCGGGAACGAAGCCCCGGCATCGAGCCCGGATCGGCGATCGATCGGGCGTCTCTTTGCCGTCTTCCTCTATTCTACGCCACGTCCCGGGGCAAACCAGGGGCTACCTGCCCGCGGGAACGAGAACGCCCCGAGGTCGCCGCGGCGGGGGTGGCCCTCGCCGCGGCGATCTCGGGGCGTGATGGGGGAATTCCGTGGAATCCGATCGGGCTCGACGTGGCGGGAGCCGGCCGCTCAGGTACCGAACTCCGGCCGGCGGGCGGCGAGCTGCGACTGGAGCCGCTGGATGATCGATGAGTGCATCTGAGAGACCCGCGACTCGCTCAGGTCGAGCGTCGCTCCGATCTCCTTCATGGTCAGCTCTTCGTAATAGTAGAGGATGATAATGAGGCGTTCGTTCCGGCTGAGCCCCTTGGTGACCATGCGCATCAGGTCCTTGCGCTGGAGACGGCGGGTGGGGTCCTCGCCCTTCTTGTCCTCGAGGATGTCGATCTCGCGGACGTCCTTGTAGCTGTCGGTCTCGTACCACTTCTTGTTGAGGCTGATGAGGCCGACGGCGCTGGCGTCATTCGCCATCTTCTCGTACTCTTCCATGGGCAGGCCCATGTGCTCGGCGAGCTCGACATCGGTGGGCGGGCGGCCGTGCCGGGCCTCAAGCTCCTTGCGGGCCTCCTCCATCTTGGTGGCCTTGGACCGCACCAACCGGGGGACCCAGTCCATGGTGCGCAGCTCGTCGAGCATGGCACCGCGGATCCGGGGTACGCAATAGGTCTCGAACTTGACGCCCACGGGTCAGGTCGAAGGCGTCGATCGCATCCATCAGGCCGAAGACGCCCGCGGAGATCAGGTCGTCGAGGTCGACCCCCTCGGGCAGGCGCTGCCAGATCCGCTCGGCGTTGTACTTGACCAGGGGCAAGTAGCGTTCGACCAGTTGATTGCGCAATTCCGTGGTGGGGTGTTCCTTGAACTCCCGCCAGAGTTCGGTTACATCCACATCCACCTTGGTTGACATCCTGACCTCCGTGTCGGCTGCGCGAGGGGGCGCACATCCTGTGCTCAGGGCCACGACGTCGCTCATTCACTGAGGGCGGTCGCCGAGCGCCGTGTCTGGCATTTACCGACGTCCGGACTCGGCCCGATCCCCGGGATCATCCCGATGACTGCGAGACCGCTCCGGCCCTGATCCCCCCGCCGTCCTAGGAACTCCCACCCGATTTTGTATCGACTCCGCCGCTCATCCGGCTTGAGTGATACGATTGGGACAACCCGAAAATTCTGCCACGCCGGCCGTGAATGAGAGCAACCGGGCGATCGCGTGCGGACAGGCGGACCTGCCACGATCGATCGATGGTCGCTCCCGCCCGCGATCGCGGGGCGAAACTGCTCGGCTTACCCGTTCTCCATTCCGTTTCCAACCAGACGAGGCCTGAGACCCTGGTTGCGCGATCCGGGTCCATCCGGATCGATCACCCCGTGGTCACCAGCCCCAGGGCCCACCGCGCCGCCAGTGCGGCGAAGAAGCCCGACCTCCGGCCGCGGCCTCGCGGCCCGACCCCTTCGCGAACGAGTGCTCGTGCCAGCCGCGTGACGCCGCGCGACGCGGGCGAACCCGGGTACGCGGTCACGAACGGCCTGCGGGCGCGGACGGCCAGGCCTACATTGGGGTCGGCGCGCACCGCGCCGGGGCCCAGTGGAGAGACCACCGCGCCCAGAAACTGCCGGCTGGAGGCGACCAGCCGGTCGAGGACCTCGGTGGCCTCGGCGGCCGACCGCGCCTGGTTGATGACGACCCGCAGCCGGGGCGGTGCCGGCAGCCGCCGGAACCGGCCGATTGCGGCATGAGCGTCGGCCAGCGACGTCGGCTCGGGCGTGCTGACGATCACCGCCGAGTCGGCAGCCGCCGCCAGCTTGGTCGCGCCGGGGCCGAGCCCCGAGCCCGCGTCCACCAGCAGGAAATCCGATTCGGCCTCCAGCTCGCCCAGCTCGTCCACGAGCCGAGCGGCGCCGTCCTCGAGCATCTCGGCGCCCGTGCGGATCGCGTGGGCGCCCGGGATGATCCGGATGCCGCCGGGGCCCGTCATCAGGGCGTCGGCCAGGCCGCATCGGCCGGCCAGCACGTCGCCCAGGTCGAACCGTGGCGACAGCCCGCAAAGCAGGTCGAGGTTCGCCAGGCCGATGTCGGCGTCGACCACCAGGACGTCCTGACCGAGCTCTCCCAGTGCGATGGCAAGGTTGAGCACCAGGTTCGACGTGCCGACGCCCCCCTTGCCGCTGGTGAATAGCAGCGAGCGCGGGCGCCGGGGCTGGTCGTTGTCGGCTCCGGGCGGCTCCTCGGCGGCGGCCAGCACCGACGACGCGCCGGCCGGTGTGCGCCGGCTCGCCACCACGAGCTGCCTGAGCTTGTCTGCCTGGTCGGACATACCGATCTCCTCAGCTCAGTTCTTCCTGGTTCAGGATCAGCCGCGCCAGTCGCATGCGGTCGGCCGGCTCGATGTCGTCGGGGACGGCCTGGCCGGTGGTGATGTAGCTCACGGGCCGGCCCGAGGTCCCGAGCACGCCGAGGACGCCGCCCAGGCTGTCGGCCTCGTCGAGCTTGGTCAGGATCAGGCGGTCGACCTGCACCGCGGCGAACCGCTCGACGGCCGCCTTGAGACTCCGCTGGCCGGCGACCGCGCTCAGGACCAGGTGGATCTCATCCGGCCGCGCCTGGCGGAGGAACTCGGCCAGCTCGCGGATCTTGACCTCGTCGCGCGGGCTGCGGCCGGCCGTGTCGATGAACACCAGGTCGACTCCGCCCAGCTCGTCGAGCGCCCGGGTCATCTCGGACGGGTCGCCGACCACGGAGAGCGGCAGGTCGATGATCTCGGCATAGGTCTTGAGCTGCTCGACGGCCGCGATCCGGTAGGTATCGACGGTCACCAGCCCGACGCGGGCGCCGTGCGCCAGCTTGAAGTTGGCCGCGAGCTTGGCCACGGTCGTCGTCTTGCCGACGCCCGTCGGGCCCGACCAGGGCCACGACGCGGCGGGCCCCGACGACCGGCGGGATCGGCGGCGCGACCGGGATGCAGTCGGCCACGGCGCTGGCAGAGGGCCTCGCGGATCTCCTCGGCATGATCGAACTGGTCGGGCTCGAGGCCCTCGGCGACGTGCTGGATCAGCCGGCGGATCAGGACCTCGGGGACCTCGGCCTCGATCAACTGCGAGTAGACCGGGACCAGCTCGGGCGGCACGTCCGGCACCAGGTGGTCGATCCGGCCCTGGCGGCTCAGGGTCTCGACCATGCTATGCAGCCGGCTGAGCTGCTCGCCGAACCGCGCCTGCAACGCCGGCGATGGACCCGATGGCACCACGACGCCCACGGTCGGACCAGGACTCGACCTGGCCCCGCCGACGACCGCAACCTCCTCGGGCATCCGATCCGTCGCCGTGACCTCGACGACCGAGCCGGGCCCCCAGGCCCAGCAGCCGACGCCGCCGGACCTCCCGCGCCGCCAGGATCACGGCGTCGCCGCCGAGGTCCCGGCGCACCCGGCTGAGGGCGTCCTTCATCGTCTTGGCCCGGTACGTTCGCGACTGCATTTTTTCCCTTTGTCCCTGGTCATTGGTCATTGGTCACTGGTCCGTTGTCCGAATTGTGCAAGGCGACATTCGACGGCCAACCCAGGGCGGTCGCCTCGAGCTTTTCCACCCGGATTAATGGCCAAGGACCAGGGACTAATGACCAATGACTAATAACTAATGACTACTAACAGACGTGGTCGTATAGGTCGTCACGGTCTCGGCCTCTTCCTCGATGACGCTGCCGAGGACCTCGACCGGGGTGTCGCGGGGGATCTCGCGGCGGCTGAGGACGACCAGCCGGGGCAGGTCGGCCCGGGTGAGGTCCTTGAGCACGGCGCGGGCTGCCGGGCGACGTGAGGATCACCGGGCGGATAGCCGCCATCGATCAGCGTGCCGACGGCCGCGGCCGCGGCGTGGATGATGCTGCGAGCCGTCTCGTCGCCGAGCGCCTCGGCGGGGCGGGCCTCGGCCTGGCTGCCGGCGGCGGCGAGGCGATCGTCCAGCTCGCGGGCCAGCGTCACCACGCGGAGCCGGTCGTCTGCGCCCCGGTAGGTCTCGGCGATCTGCCGCGCCAGGCTGCGGCGGACCTGCTCGGTCAGTTGCTCGATGTCCTTGGTCCGACCGGCGTGCGACGCCAGGGTCTCGAGGATCGTCTCCAGGTCGCGGATGCTCACGCGCTCCCGCAGCAGGTTCTGCAGGATTCGCTGGAGCTCGCCGGCGCGGAGCAAGCCCGGGACGACCTCGCCGACGAGCGTCGGCGCCGCGGAGCGGACGCGCTCCAGCAGCCGCTCGACCTGCTCGCGCGTCAGCAGCTCGTCGGCGTGGTCGGCGACGATCTCGCCGAAGTGGCCGGCGACGACACGCTGGCCGCGTCGAGGACGCGGCAGCCGGCGAGCTCGGCCACCTCGCGGCCGTCGGAGTGGATCCAGACCGCCGGCTGGCCGGTGAGCGGGTCCACACCGTCGCGGCCGTCGGGTCGCGTGACCAGGCCGGCGGGCGGCACGGCCAGCAGCCGACCGGCATAGGCGGTCCCCTGCCCGACCTGCGTCCCGCGGATCTTCACCCGGTACTCGTTGGGCGGCAGGCACGATCGAGTCGTGGATTCGCACCTGGGGCACGATCAGCCCGAGCTCCCGAGCGACCCGCTGCCGCACCGACTTGAGCCGGTCGAGCAGGTCGCCGCCGCGAGAGGGGTCGGCCAGGCCGATCAGCCGGAAACCGATCTCCAGCTCGAGCGGGTCCACGTGCAGCAGGTCCTCCATCCGGTCGGAGCCCGACTCCGCGGGATCAGCGTTCGCCGCGGGTGGCGGGCACCCCATGTCGCGGACGCGACGCCGAAGCCCCGGCCGGCCGCGGCTCGTCGGCCCGCGTGCGGCTCGCCAGGCGCCCGGGCCCGCAGGGACACCGGCACCCGCAGCGGCGCCGGGCCGGCCGGCGGGGCTTCCTCGGACTCCTCGCCCGTTCGCGTGCCGAGGAACACGGCGCCGACGGCCAGCCCGGCGCCCAGCGTCAGCAGGGGCAGCTTGGGCAGCGGCGTCATCGCCATCAGCCCCAGGAACCCGGCCGCCGCGCCCAGCACGGCGGGCCGCGAGAAGAGCTGATCGAGTACGTCGCGGTTCAGGTCCGTCGAGGTCGAGGACCGGGTTACGATGATCCCCGACGCCAGCGAGATCAGGAACGCCGGGACCTGGCTCACCAGCCCGTCGCCGATCGTCAGCTTGGTGAAGACGTTGATCGCGTCGGCCAGCCCCATGCCGTGGGTCAGCGCCCAGGAACAGCCCGCCGGCGATGTTCACCAGCAGGATCACCACGCCGGCGACCGCGTCGCCCCGCACGAACTTGCCGGCCCCGTCCATCGCGCCGAAGAAGTCCGCCTGGCGATAGACCTCTTCGCGGCGGCGGTGCGCCTCGTGCTGGTCGATCAGCCCGGCGTGCACGTCGGCATCGATCGCCATCTGCCGGCCGGGCAGGCCGTCGAGCATGAACCTTGCCGCGACCTCGCCGATGCGGGTGGCCCCTCGCGTGATGACGACGAACTGGATCACCACCAGGATCGAGAACAGGATCACGCCGACCAGCACCTGGTCGCCCGCGACGAACTCGCCGAATGCGCGGATCACTCCGCCGGCCGCCTCGAGCCCGGCCTCGCCGCCCCGCGTCAGCACCAGCCGCGTGGTCGCGACGTTCAGCACCAGCCGGGTCAGGGTCGTGGTCAGCAGGATCGTCGGGAAGGCGCTGAACTCGTGGGGCGTCCGGATCGAGAGCGTGGTCAACAGCACGACCACGGCGATCGTGAGATTGGCCGAGAGCAGCACGTCGAGCAGCGCAGGGGGGATCGGCACCACGAAGACGAGGATCGCGCCGATGATGGTGACCGGCAGGACCAGGCCCCGCAGTCCGCCACCGATATCTGCTGATCGGCTCGTCATCGTGGGAGGCATCCCTTCCCTCCACAAGGCCCAACGGAAAGGTCCGGTCCGACCCGATCGGGCCGGCGGATGGATCGCCGCACCGCGGCGGCGTGCAGAGCGACGCGACGCGATGCGATCCGATCCGCCGGGCCTCGAAAACCAGGAGTGGGGCGGCCTCCATGCCATTCGCCCACCCAGGCGCCCCGTCCCGGAGGACGGCGCGGTTTTACCAATATCCCGGAATCGCTTCCGGGTTCGACTTTTCGCGAACGTTGATCGAACAGGACGAGCGAATGAAGGTCTTTGTGACGTGCGGGGCGGACGATACCGCCGATCGGGCCGGGTGTCCAGAGCGAATCTCCGGCCTGATCGAACCGCGCCAGAGAATACGGCCCCGGCGGCTACATGGACCGGGATCTGCGACCGTGTGGCCGCTGCTCGAGCCAACATCCTCAAGGCGTCATCACTCGACAACCGCCTGCATCACGGCCGTCTCGAATTCGCGTTGGATGCCCGCGACCACCGGGCTGGCCTGCGTCTGCACGAGGAACACGGCGACGAGCTGCGCCTTCGGATCCACCCAGAAATGCGTCCCGAACGCGCCGTCCCAGCCGAAGCTGCCGTTGGATCGGTAGCTCCCCGCGCGTACCGAGTCCACCATCACCTCGACCGTCAGGCCGAAGCCCATGCCCTTCGGTCGTCCGAGCTGGCCAGGCATCATGTCGTCGACATGGTTCGAGGACATCAGCTCGATCGACCGCGGGCTGAGCAGGCGATGCCCGTTGAATTCGCCGCGGTTGGCCAGCATCTGAGCGAACTTGAAGTAGTCGGCTGCGCACGACGACAGCCCGCCGGCACCCGAGTAATATCCCTTCGGGAACTTGAGGGTGAACCCGCTTTTCCGCAGGCTGCCCTCGGTCCCCTGGTAGATGGTCGCCAGCCGGTCGGTGCGGTCTTCCGGCACGTGGAAGAACGTGTCCTTCATGCCGAGTGGCTCGAAGATGCGATGGCGGAGGAATTCGTCGAAGCTCTGTCCCGAGGCGATCTCGACGACCCGGCCCAGGGTGTCGATCCCGGCCAGTCCGCTGTACCGCCAGCGGGTGCCCGGCTGGAAGTCGAGAGGGACCTTCGTCAGGCCGGGGATGTGCGTCGCGAGCGTCGCGCCATCGCCCGGCCACATCGCCCCCTGCGGGGCCATCCGCGTGCCGATGCCGCCGCTCAGCAGGCCCGACGTGTGCGTCATCAGGTCGCGGATCGTGATCTCGCGCTCGGCCGGCATCAGCACGACGTCGGACTCCGCCTCGCGACGGGCGGCGACCTTCAGCCCCTTGAACTCGGGGATGAACTTCGAGACCGGGTCGCTCAGCCGGACCTTCCCCTCCTCGACCATCATCAGCACGGCGACGCCGGTCACCGGCTTGGTCGACGAGGCCATGCGGAACATCGTCTCCGGGGTCATCGGCCGCTTCGAGTCGATGTCCATCAGCCCTTGCGCCCCGACGTGCACCACCATGCCCTTGCGCCGACCAGGGTAACCGCGCCCGAGATGTGGTGCGCTCGACGTGCCGGCGGATGACGTCGTCGATCCGGTGCAGCCGCTCGGCCGAGACGCCCACCGACTCGGGCCTGGCCGTCGGCAGGTCGTCGCCCGCCCATGCGGCCGAGGTCGCCAGCCCCATGACCGATAACATGATCAAGAATACGGAGATCGTTGCAAGAGTCGATGTCGATGCGGTCGTCGCGCGGCGGATCATCTGGCGTTGCATGCGAGCCCCCCTGCCCTGCAAGTTCGTGAGTGGATCGGACCCGTGGTAGCCGGGACGTTCGCCACCAATCTGGCGGCGCGGACCGGGCGAGTCGAAGGCGCCGGCGAGGGTCATTCCGCCGCGCGACGGGCATCCACCTTGAGGACAGCCAGCCGGGATCGGTTATCATCGATGGTCCGTCCGGGGCTGGCGCCCCGGCGCGACCCGTCCCGTCGAATGCGATCGCAACAGAGGAGCACGTCCATGAACCGGCTGGCGCGATTCGTCGTGGGGAGCCTGGTGGCGGCAATCGGCATCGGCCTTGTCTTCAGTATGCGTATTGGCGCGGCCGACGATGGCCGAGGACCGCAGGCGGCCGGCAAGCCGGCGGGAAAGGCCGGCGACCCGAAGGCGAAATCGCTGCTCGGCAAGAAGGTCGTCACGAAGTACACCATCCCGCTGAAGGTGGACGGACGCGAGATCGACGCCGACGAGTCGTTCCATGTTTACACCGTCGCGGAGGTCAAGGGCGATCGGATCAAGCTGGCCGCGGACGGAGTTGAGGGCTGGGTCGGAGCCGACGACGTCGTCCCGCTCGACCGGGCCGTCAACTTCTATACGGGCGAGATCCGGGACGACCCGAAAAACGCCACGGCGCACCTGATGCGCGCCTACGTCCGGGACGAGCTGGGCGAACGCGCAAGGGCAGTCGAGGACTTCAACGCGGCGATCGCGCTGGAGCCGAAAGAGGGCATCTACCACACGGCCCGGGGCCTCCATTACCAGGGGACCAAGGAGTACGACAAGGCGATCGACGACTTCACCGATGCGATCCGCCTGGACCCGAAGGACTCACTGGCCTACTCGGCGCGGGCCGACGTCCACCAGAGTGCGGGCAACCACGACAAGTCCCGCGACGATTACGACCGGGCCATCGAGCTCGATCCGAAGAACCCTGCCGCACTATTACGGGCGGGCCACGACCTGGGGGGTACTCGGCGACTTCGAACGGGCGCTCGAGGATTACACCCGCGCCATCGAGCTCGACCCGAAGTCCGGTTACCTCCGCGCCGGCCGGGCGTGGGCTCACCAGTGCCTGCTCGATTACGACAAGGCCCTGGCCGACTACGACGAGGCGGTCCGGCTCGACCCCGCGAACGTCTATGCGCTCGGCTCGCGAGCCTGGATCCTGGCCGCCTGCTCGGACCCCAAGTACCGCGACGGCAAGAAGGCCGTCGAGCTGGCGAGGAAAGCCTGCGAGCTGACGAAGTGGAACGAGCCGGCCGCGCTCACCACCATGGCCGCCGCGTGCGCCGAGACGGGCGACTTCGACGCGGCCGTAAAATGGCAGACCAAGGCCAACGACCTGTACAAGGACGACGACCAGAACAAGGCGCTGGGCCAGCACAGGCTCAAGCTTTACCGGGAGAAGCAGCCGTACCACGACGACGACCAGGGGGTTGACCGATAGCGATCGGGCCCGGCCGGCTCGCCGAGGTTGTGTTCATATTACACCGGCAAGAAAGTAGGTCAGGCTGTTAGCCTGACGCGGTCGGGCGGAGTCAGGCTGACAGCCTGACCTACGAGGAGTCGGCCCGCGGGCCGCATCGCGCTCGTGGCAACCTGCGGCTGTCACTGACGGACCCGACCCGCCCGACCAAGCCGTTCGGGCGGAAGTCGGTCCGGTCGGACAGCCGGACGGACGACGCAGAGATCTTCTTTGCCGAGGTCCTAGTATCGAGGACAAACCCGTAACGAGCGAGCAATACGCGGCAAGGAAGAAGGTCCCAGACGAGCCCGCCGCGCAAGCAAGTGGATCGCGTGCGGATGCGGTGGAGCCCGCGGGTTGCCGAGAATTCCCCGAAATCGTGAAAAACCGTCCGCGCCCTCCGGCACTATACTCCGGAAACGCCAACGCGGCGGGAGGGCTATGTCGATGAGCGTTCAGTCCGGGACCGTCGTGCGATCGCTGGGGCTGCTGTTCGCCGGGGGCACGCATTGCGGGCTGGCGGACGCCGAGCTGCTCGACCGGTTCGTCACCCTCCGGGGTGACGACGCGTCGTACGCATTCGAGGGCCTGGTGTTGCGCCACGGGCCGATGGTGCTGGACGTCTGCCGGCGGATCCTCGGCAACTCCCACGACGCGCAGGATGCGTTCCAGGCGACGTTCCTCGTCCTCGCCACCCGGGCCGGGTCGATCCGCCGCAAGAGGTCAGTCGGGAGCTGGCTGCACGGTGTCGCCCTCCGCGTTGCCCGCCGGGCCCGCTCCGACGCCGCGCGACGCAGGCTCCACGAGCACAGGATCGCCGCCATGATGACCCGCCGTGAGGCCGCGACCGACGCCGACGCCGCAGACGACGGCGACTTCGGTGCGCTGCACGAGGAGGTCGGCCGGCTGCCGCGAAAGTATCGCGAGGCCGTCGTCCTGTGCTATCTCGAGGGCCTGTCGCTCGAGGCGGCCGCCGGCCAGCTCGGCTGCCCGGTGGGGACGCTGGGAGTCCGGTTGATGCGGGCCCGCGATCGGCTGCGGGCGCGTCTGGCGGGGCGGGGCATTGCAGGAGCGGACGGCCTGCTGATCGCGGGCCCGGTGGCCGGGCCGCTGGCGAACCCCCTGCCGGTCGAGCTGGTGCGGGCGACGGTCAACGCGGCGTTGCACGCCGTCAGTGGCATCGGCGGGGCGGTCCCGACGGTCGCGGCCGGGCTAGCGGGCGGGGTCTCGAGGAGCATGGCGATGGTCCGTCTGGCGCAGGTGATCGCGGTGTTCGTCGTGGCGACGGGCGGCATGGCGGCGCTCGGCGTGGTGGCGGTCGGGCAGTCCGGGTCCCAGGCGGCCGGCAAAGCCGCGGGCCGGGCGCCCGGGAACCAGCCGGGTCGTGGGTCGGCAAGAAGGTTATCCAGAAGGCGGACGCCCCGCTGCGGGACGCAGACCGCGCCGTCAACGCCGACCTGTTCCGCGTCTTCACGGTCGAGCGGGCCGACGGCGACCTGCTCCGCCTGGTCGCGGCCGACGTCGCCGGCTGGATCGAGCCCGACGCGGTCGTCCCCCTCGACCAGGCCATCGCCTACTTCACCGGCGTGATCCAGAAGGAACCGGGGAACCAGGCGGCGCGGCTGCGGCGCACCCTGGTCCGCAATATCCTGGGCGACCGGGCGCGGGCGATCGACGAGCTCACCGAGGCGATCGCTCTCGGTCCCCCCAATGCCGCGATTGTGGTGAGCCGGGCCTTCATGTACCGGAACAATCAAGAGCACGACAAGGCCATCGCCGACTACACCGAGGCCATCCGACTCTCGCCCAACTGGGCCGTCGTCCGCTTTTTCCGCGGCCAGAGCTGGGCGGCCAGGAGCGAATACGACAAGGCCATCGCCGACTACGACGAGTCCGTACGGCTCGACCCTCACAATGGCCTGACGTTCCTCAACCGGGGGATTTCCTGGTTGAACAAGGAGGAGCGCAACCGGGCGATCGCCGACTTCACCGAGGCCATTCGCCTCGGTCCGACCGACGCCACCCTCGGCTCGCGGCTCGGGTCGGCGTACAACTTGCGCGGCCGCGCACGGCAAGAGAACGGCGAGCCCGAAGCGGCCATCGCCGACCTGAATGAGGCCATTCGGCTCGCGCCAAAGGACGCCTCGGCCTACCACAACCGCGGGCTCGCCTGGCTGGACAAGCCGGATTACGACAGGGCCATCGCCGATTTCAATGAGGCCATCCGCCTCGATCCCGGGCCCGCCTACGTCTACAGCAATCGCGGCCGTGCCTGGCTCGAGAAGCACGAGTACGACAAGGCCATCGCCGACTTCGACGAGGCCATCCGACTCGGAATGAAGCACGCCGGCACCTACACCGAACGCGGCCGTGCCTGGGGAGCCAGGCAGGAGTATGACAGGGCCATCGCCGATTTCACCGAGGCCATCCGCCTCGATCCGAAGCTGCCTGACGCATATTTCTATCGTGGCTACTTCCGGCTCGACCGGGAACAGGATACCGAGGCCATCGCCGATTTCACCGAGGCCATCCGGCTCGCGCCTGAAGTCCCCGAATTTTACTACCACCGGGGGAGAGCCTGGTCGGCCCAGGAGGACTTCCACAAGGCCATCGCCGACTTCGATCGGGCGATCCGCCTCGCGCCGGAAAACGCGGCATACTACTCGCGGCGAGGAGTCGCCTGGTTCTACATGCCGGATTGCGACAAGGCGATCGCCGACTTCGATGAGGCCATCCGGCTGGATCCGAAAGACATGGACGATCGCTTCTACCGCGGATGGGCCTGGGCCAAGAAGAAGCAATATAAAAAGGCATTCGCCGCATTCGACGAGCTCGTCCGCCTTGAGCCGAAGAACCCGGACGGCCATGTCGCCCGCGCCTGGCTCTGGGCCACCTGCCTCGATGCGAACTACCGCGACGGCAAGAAGGCCATCGAATCGGCGACCAGGGCGTGTGAGCTATCCGAGTGGAAGGACGGTTCGCACGCGGACACCCTGGCTGCAGCCCATGCCGAGGCCAGCGACTTCGACTCCGCGGTGAGGTGGCAGACCAAGGCGATCTCCCTCATATCCGACCCCGAGACGAGGCAGGACTACGAATCCCGGCTCGAGCTCTACCGAGCCAGGAAGCCCTATCACGCCGAGCTGCCCTGATCTCCATCGCCCGAGTCGCGAGATACCGAACGCGGACTATCCCGCCCTGAATGCCTCCCGTCGCCCGCCGCTCGGCTCGCTCCACTTCCTGCGACGAACTTGCTCGACGCCCTTCCACGCCCTCCCCGCGTCTTGCCGAGGATCCCCGTCATCCCATCCTGGCCTTGATCCAGCGCAGGGCGGGCCAGAAATCATCCGCCAGGGATGAGAGGGACAGGACTCGACCCTCCTTCGATCGCAGCACCAGCCCGATCGGGCCGGTCTGGATCAGGTCCAGTTGATCCCAGGGGATGGGCAGGACGGACGGGTCCGATGCAGGCCGCGGTCCCGCTCGCTCGATGATCAGTCCGCCGCGAAATCCCATCCACGCCTGGCGAACCAGGATCCATGAGTGCCGCACCATCTGAACCCCCATGCGGTGGGTCGAGAAACGGATGAGCATCAACGTCGCCAACGGCAAGATGAGGATCGCCCGGAACATCGTGATCACGAGCCGGGTGGCGGGGATCCCGAGCGTCACCGCCTCGCCGCGGGCGATCCGTTCGTCCAGGCCTCGCATCATTTCCGGGATCAGCGTGGCATCCAGGGGCTCATGAATCCGGTGGAGCGGCGCGACCTCGGGCGGGATCTTCACCGCTCGACCTGCCCGCGTCACGAGGATGCAGGCGTAGTCGTCCCGGGTCGGGACCAGCCGGATCGAGGCCACCTCCTCGAATGGCACGAGCGACCGTCTGGCATCGACGTTGATGGTCACGCCGTCACGATCGATCACGACCTCCAGGGCCGCCCGGCGCCGGTAATCGCGATAACCCCAGATGGCCACACCGACCCCGATCAGCGGCAGGAGCACCGGGAACGGAATGCTCGCGCGCTCATGCGACATCCCGAGGCCCTCGAGTACCAGCATCAAGGGCAACGAGACGAACAGCGCCAGCATCAGCGCGACGAACGGGGCTGCGACCACGTAGACCAGGCAGCCGACCAGCTTGCTCCCGGCCTCGCGGCGATAGATCGCCGGGAGAGGACTCGCCATGGCATGCTCCAATCGAA
Source organism: uncultured Planctomycetota bacterium (assembly GCA_963771445.1). Classification (GTDB taxonomy): domain Bacteria; phylum Planctomycetota; class Planctomycetia; order Isosphaerales; family Isosphaeraceae; genus JAKAUH01. The sequence goes on from CAVYTQ010000015.1 coordinate 684,255, forward strand.
TAGGCCCGTCAACCGATGCGACGGGGTTGCGGGGAACGCGATTCTATCCGCTCGAGGTCCCTGCTGTCCCCTGCCCGGCCGCTCGGCTAGAATCATCACCTGCGCCCGACTTGAAGGACGCCCTCCCCGACGTCTTGCCAGGGACTACCCCATGCCGCGAGTCATCCTCCTTCGCCTCCTGCCGGGACTGATTTTGCTGATGGCCGCGGGCCGACTCGACGCCGCCGACGACCCGCCGCCGAAGGGCGAGGTGACGAAGTACTCGTTCGACAAGAGCCGGATCTTCCCCGGCACGGTCCGCGACTACTGGATCTACGTGCCAAGGCAGTACGACCCGCGAGAAGCCCGCGTGCCTGTTCGTCTGCCAGGACGGCGTCCAGTACCGGGCACCCCAGGTCTTCGACGAGCTGATCCACAAGAAGGAGATGCCCGTCACCATCGGCGTGTTCATCACGCCGGGGCGCGTCAAGGCCCCGAACGCCGAGGCCATGGACCGGTTCAACCGCAGCTACGAGTACGACGGCCTGGGGGACACCTACGTCCGGTTCCTGCTCGAGGAGATCCTGCCCGAGGTCGAGACGAAAAAGACCGCCGACGGCCGTCCGATCAAGCTGTCGCGCGACGGTAACGACCGCGCCATCGCCGGGGCCAGCAGCGGCGCGATCGCCGCGTTCACCGCGGCCTGGGAGCGGCCGGAGTCCTTCCGCCGCGTGTTCAGCGCGATCGGTACCTATGTCGGCCTGCGCGGCGGGAACGTCTACCCGACGCTCATCCGCAAGTATGAGCCGAAGCCCATCCGGGTGTTCCTCCAGGACGGCAGCTCGGATCTGAACATCTACGGCGGCGACTGGTGGATGGCCAACCAGGAGATGGAGCGCGCCCTGATCTTCGCCGGCTACGAGGTGAAGCACGACTGGGGAACCGGCGGCCACAGCGGCGACCACGCGACCAGGATCTTCCCCGACGCGATGCGGTGGCTCTGGAAGGACTGGCCCAATCCGGTGAAGGCCGGCGCGGGGTCGCAGCAGCTCCGGGACATCCTCATCCCGGGCGAGGGCTGGACGCTCGTGGGCGAGGGGTACCGGTTCACTGAGGGGCCCACAGCCAGCGGGAAGGGCGAGGTCTTCTTCAACGACATCCCCAATAACAAGGCGTACCGGATCGACCTCGACGGCAAGGTCCATGACTGGGTCTCCGACACTCACGGCGCCAACGGCCAGGCGTTCGGTCCCGATGGCCGGCTATACGCCGCGGCGGCCGACGAGGTCCTGGCGTATGATGCGTCGGGCAAGTCGACGGTGATCGCCGACGGTTTCCACGGCAATGACCTGGTCGTGCGACACGACGGCGGGATCTATGTGACCAACCCCGTCCGCGGCGGTGGCGGGCCCGGGTCGAGCAAGGTGTGGTACATCAGCCCGAAGGGCGAGAAGCGGGTGGTCAACAGCGGCCTGAATTTCCCCAACGGGATCGCCCTGTCGCCCGACCAGACCCTGCTGTACGTCGCCGACTACGCGAGCCACTGGGTCTACAGCTACCAGGTCCATCCGGATGGGTCGCTCCTGTACAAGCAGAGATTCTTCCACCTGCACGCCCCCGACACCGCCGACAACGCCGGCGCCGACGGGATGCGCGTCGACCGCCAGGGTCTGCTGTACGTCGCCACGAACATGGGCATTCAGGTCTGCGACCAGCCGGGCCGGGTCAACGCGATCATCCCGACTCCCAATGGCCGGATCGCCAACCTCTGCTTCGGCGGGCCGAACTTCGATATCCTGTACGCAACCTGCGGCGACCGCGTCTATCGCCGCCAGGTCAGGACCAGGGCGCCAACGCCTACCAGGCCCCGATCACGCCGCCGAAGCCCCACCTATGAGTCAGGATCGAGAGACTTCACCACGGTTATGATGGAGCGGAAGACCTGAGCACGCACTACACGAAATCCACGAAATGGATCGAATCGGAGATCGACTTGTGGAAAATCCGGCGGTGCACGCCGACTCCTGTTTCAGGAGTTGAATGCAGTCTCCATTATTTGTGATTCTCGTGCATCTCGCGGTTCAAGCTTCTTGATCCATCATCGCATGCCCTTCGGAAATCACGAGGAGTTATCGACCATGCTCGACGCGTCTGGAACCAGTCAAGGACATCGCCGTCGTCTCGGATTCGTGGTGATTGCGCTCGCCGCGGCCCTGCTATCGCCCGCGCCGGGAGCGCGGGTGGCCCGCGGTCAGCAAGCGGCGGCGGGCCCGCAGGTGAAGGGCTGGATCGCGCTGTTCAACGGCAAGGACATCGAGGGCTGGACGCCCAAGATCGTGGGCTATCCGGCAGGCGAGAACTACGCCGACACGTTCCGCGTCGAGGACGGCGTGCTGAAGGTCAAGTACGACAAGTACAAGAGCTTCGACGGCAAGTTCGGCCACCTGTTCTACAAGACGCCGTACTCGAGCTATCGGCTGCGGGTCGAGTACCGCTTCGTCGGCGAGCAGTGCCCCGGCGGGCCGAGCTGGGCGATCCGCAACAGCGGCGTGATGATTCACGGCGAGGCGCCCGAGTCGATGCGGAAGGACCAGGATTTCCCCGTCTCGATCGAGGTCCAGCTCCTGGGCGGCAACGGCCGCCAGACGCGGCATACGGCGAATGTCTGCACGCCCGGCACCAACATCGTCATGGGCGGCAATCTCATCGTCCGCCACTGCACCGACTCGACCTCGAAGACCTATCACGGCGACCAGTGGGTCACCGTCGAGATCGAGGCGCACGGCCACGGGACCATCCGGCACTATGTCGAGGACAAGGTCGTGCTCGAATACGAGCAGGCGCAGCTCGACGTGTCCGACTCCGACGCCCGCCGGCTGATCAAGGATAACAAGAAACTCCTCGACGGCGGCGCGATCTCGCTCCAGTCGGAGAGCCACCCGGTCGAGTTCCGCAAGGTTGAGCTGCTGCCACTGAACGAGTGAGGACCTGTTCCGACAGGGATCCGCCGTGCCGCTGGCCATGGGTTCATCGGCTTTAGAGCGCAAAAGGGTAGGTTGTCCGCACGAGGCGACGATCCAGGCGATATGAGCCCGACGCGCCAGCGAGTGAATCTCTGAGCCGTCCAGGGGATCCACTCGCTGGCGCAATGGACCAGAATCGAGCGAGGCGGTGAGATCCTGGTTCCGGATCCCACCGCCTCGCTGGCTCTCAGGTCGGTCAGGCTGTCGCGCCCGATCGGTCGCACGATGTCGGGCTATCGAGCGGACGAACCGGCGACGTCAGTCGCCGGGTGGTGCCCTCCAACCTGGGTGATGCCCACAGAAACCCGGCGACTGACATCGCCGGTTCGCCCGGGTCGTTATCAGGCAGGCCGGGTCAGCCTGGGACCGGTCTCGGTCAACTCGATGGGGCGGGTCAACTCGCCGCCGGGCTGGCGGACGTCCTTCGTGGTTCGGGTCAGGTAGTCGTTCATCGACAGGACCAGCAGAATTCCCAGGAACAGGAACGACGCCACAACCACCATCTTGTTCAGCCGGTGGCTGAACTTCAGGTGCATGAAGAACAGGATGATCAGCACCGCCTTGACGGTCGCGAATAGCATCGCGAGCGGGAAGTGCAGCACCCCCAGCGGCAGGAAGTTGGCGCCGATCGTGGCGAACAGCAGAGCCAGCAAGATCAAGAAGATCTCGACGTTGGTCCGCACCGGCATGACGTGGTGTTTCATGATGAAGCGTGTGAGCTGACCAGATAAAGTAGGGGATACAGGAAGACCCAGACGATGTCGATGAAGTGCCAGTACAGGCCCGTCACGTCGATCTGGGTCACGCCGCTGCCAGAGAACCAATTCCGGTGCGACAGGTAGGCCATGATCCCGACCAGGACGACCCCGATGATCAGGTGGATCGCGTGGAGGCCGGTCATGAAGAAATACAGGACGAAGAACATCTGATACCGCCCCGGGTCGAGATCGGGGTGGGTCTCGAGGTCCTCGTGGGGCACATGGAAGCCCATGGCAGGGACCAGGTTCTCATGGTAGTCGGTGGTCCACTCGATCCCCTTGACGCCCAGGAACATCGTCCCGAGGATCGCCGTCGGGATCAGCCACATGACGATCTGGCGGCGGTCGTGCAACTGCGCCGCGCGCACCGCCAGGGCCATGGTGAGGCTGCTCCCCAGCAGGATGACCGTGTTGAAGGCGCCCCAGGCCACGCTCAGGTGATGGCTGGCCAGGGTGACCTCGGTCGGCGACAGGTAGCGATACACCGTGTACGCCGCGATCAGCCCGCCGAAGAACATCACCTCGGTGGCGAGGAACAGCCACATGCCGATGATCGACGACTCGTGCTGCTGCTCGACGTCGTCGAACTGCACGCCCAGAATCGGCTCGTCGTCGTCGTGTGCGTGTTCGGTGCCCGGCTTATCCGGTGTAGACCGTGTGAAGGTTTCCATCGATCGCTTCGGCTCCCTCGGGCGAATACTCATATGGACCGCGGGTCACGACCGGGGTCTCGTGGAAGTTATGCGTCGGCGGCGGTGACGCCGTCTGCCACTCGAGGCCCGTGGCCCGCCAGGGGTTCGGCCCGGCATCCGGCGGCTTGCGGAGCGAGAGCAGCATGTAGATCAGCGGCAGGACGTAGCCGACCGCCAGGATCGATGCGCCGGCCGACGACATCACGTTCAGGAACTGGAATTCCGAGACATATTCGTAATACCGGCGGGGCATCCCCAGGTTACCCAGGACGAACTGCGGGAAGAAGGTCAGGTTGAACCCGATGAAGACCGTCAGCGCCGAGAGCTTGCCCAGGAGCTCGGGATACATCCGCCCCGTCATCTTGGGCCACCAGAAATGGATGCCGCCCAGGTAGCCCATCACGGCCCCGCCGACCATGATGTAATGGAAATGCGCCACCACGAAGTAGGTGTCGTGGAAGTGCATGTCGGTGCTCATCGTCGCCAGCATCAGGCCCGTCAGGCCGCCGATCGTGAACAGGCCGATGAAGCCGAGTGCGTAGAGCATCGGCGTCTCCAGGCGGACCGAGCCCTTGTACATCGTCAGCGTCCAGTTGAACGCCTTGATCGCCGATGGTATGGCCACCAGGAAGCTCAAGAGCGAGAACACCATGCCGGCGTACATCGACTGGCTGGAGACGAACATGTGGTGTCCCCAGACGATGAACCCGATCGCGGCGATCGCGATGCTCGAGTACGCGATCAGCCGGTAGCCGAAGATCGGCCGCCGCGAGAAGCACGGGATGATCTCGCTCATCACGGCCATCGACGGCACGATCATGATGTAGACGGCCGGGTGCGAGTAGAACCAGAACAGGTGCTGGAACAGCACCGGATCGCCGCCCAGGTTCGGGTCGAAGATCCCGACGTGGAACAGCCGCTCGACGGCGATCAGCGCCAGAGCGATCGCCAGCACGGGCGTGCCCAGGATCATGATCAGGCTGGTGGCGTACATCGACCAGACGAACAGCGGCAGCCGGAACCACGTCAGCCCGGGCGCCCGCATCGTGTGCACGGTCACGATGAAATTCAGCCCGGTCAGGATCGACGAGAAGCCCGCGATGAAGGCCGCCATCGCGGCCGGCACCACCATCGTGTTCGAGAACATCGTGCTGAACGGAGTGTAGAACGTCCAGCCCGTGTCGACGCCCCCGTAGATCAGCACGAAGAGCGCCAGGCCGCCGGCCGTCATGTACAGGTACCAGCTCAGCAGGTTGATCTTGGGGAAAGCCAGGTCCTTGGCCCCGATCATCATCGGGATCAGGAAGTTCCCCAGGGTCGCCGGGATCGACGGCACCAGGAAGAAGAAGACCATCACGATCCCGTGCAGCGTGAACGCGCGGTTGTAGGCGTCGGCCGACCAGAGAACGTCCCCCTGCGGCGTCGCCAGCTCGAGCCGCATGATCACGGCGGCGAGCCCGCCGACGAAGAACATCATGGTGATCGAGATCAGGTACAGGATCGCGATCCGCTTGTGGTCGATCGTCAGGAGCCAGGAGCGCACCGTATGCCCGGCGGCCAGGTAGCTGACTTCTTCATGTCCGTCCGGAGGCTGGGTGGGTATGGTGCTCATGGAGTTGCCTCCTTGGTCCCGATGGATTTGATATAAGCGATGATCTTGAGCAGGTCGGACTCGTTGATCTGGCCCTGGAACGACGGCATCAGGGGATCGTAACCGGCGACCACCTCGTTCTTGGGCATCAGGATCGAGTCGCGGATGTACCGGTCGTCGGCCATCGCGAAGTAGACCTCATTGCCCCGCTGGAGCGGGACCGACTTGCCGTAGACCCCCTCGAGATGCGGGGCCCGGACGGTCTGGCTACCCCGGTGGCAGCCGGCGCAGTGATACTGGACGAAGAGCTGCTCGCCCTGCTCGGCCAGCGACGGCCCGCGGCCGCCCTCCGACAGCCAGGCCTCGTATTCGGCCGGCTCCATCACCGTGACCCAGCCGATCATGTTCGAGTGGCTGGTCCCGCAATACTCGGCGCAAAACAGGTGGTAGCGGCCCGGCTTGGACGGCTGGAACCACAGGCTCGTGTAGCGGCCGGGCAGCACGTCCTGCTTCACTCGGAACGCCGGCACGTAGAAGCTGTGAATCACATCCTGCGAGGTCATCGTCAGCCTCACCGGCTGTCCCAACGGGACGTGCAGCTCGTTGATCTCCGACTTGCCCCCGGTGTGCTCGACCTTCCACATCCATTGCTTGCCGACCACGATCATCTCGAGGGCGTTGTCCGGCGGCACCGACAGGCGATAGAACTCGACCGCGCCGATCAGGAACATGAAAAGGCCGATGACCAGCATGCCCCCCATCAACCCATACTCGAGGGTGTAACTGTGTTCCGGCGGATTCGACCGATCGACCTTCGTGCCGCGATGGTAGCGGAACACCAGGAAGCCGATCAGCGAGAACCCGAACAGGGTGAAGACGACGACGATCATGGTCTCGAGCCAGAAGATCGTGTCGTTTTCGTAGGCCCCGGTCGAGCCGATATCGGGCAGGAGCGGAAAATTCCACATGAGACAGCCTCGACTCCCTGCGATTACGGATTCGGATTCAAATCGGATTCCCAGCCATCGCGGCCCGAGCCGTCGGGCTTTCCGGCCGGCGCCTCGACGTCTTCCTCGCGGAGCCGGGCCGCCTGGCGGCGGTCGCGCAGGAACATGAAACCAATGTAGCCCAGGAGCGAGACGGCCGTCAGCGACCCCAAGAGCCGCATCACCTTCAGGATCCCGAGCGTGTACTTCCCTGTCGCCGCGTCGTAGTCGTAGCAGAGCAAGAGCAGCTTTCGCAGCGGCGTCCCGATCTTGCCGTTCCTGGACGCCTCCAGCTCGTGCTCGACGTCGCGGACCGGGTAGTCCAGGCCGTAGTAGTACCGCGAGATCCGGCCGTCGGGCGTCGCGAACACGATCCCCGCGGCGTGCGAGTAGACCTGCTTGGCGGGGTCGTGGGTGTAGCGGAACCCGATCGCCTTCGAGAGCACGGCGATCGAACGGGGTGAACCGGTCAGGAAGTGCCAGCCCGCCTGGCCCTCGGTCCGGCCGTACTGGTGCAGGTAGGCGGCCTTCTTCCGCGACGCTAGCTCGGGCTTCTCGTCGGGGTTGATGCTGTAGGCGACGACCGTGAAATCCTTGCCGGCCGTCGCCGTCATCCCGCGGAAGGTCCGGGTCAGGCCGTTCAGGACCTGACTGCAGAGCAACGGGCAACCGTAGTAGCCCGGCACCAGGATCACCGGCCGGTCGCCGAAGAGCTCACCCAGGGTGATCTCCCGCCCGTTGTCGTCCACGAACCGCGCCGAGCGGAAGCTGCGTGCCCAGGTTCTGGTCGAAGCCAACATTGTTCACCGTCTGCGCGGGGGTGTTCGGTGCCTGCGCCGCGCGGCGGGCGACGCGAACGCCACCACCAGGACCGCGACGAGGATGGGCACCATGCGAACATTCACGACCGGGACTCCTTCTTCTTCGGTTCGTCGGCCGGCTTCTTGGTCTCTTCAGCAGGCTTCTTGGTCTCTTCAGCGGCCTTCTTCTTGGTCTCGTCGGCCGGTTTGGCCGGCTCGCCGGGCTTCGGCACGGTGCCCGCCGGGGTCTCGCCGGGAGGCAGGACCGCTGGGGGCGCACCGGCCTTGGCGGGCGACTCGCCGGTCGAAACGGCCGGTGCGGCCATCTCGCGCTTGCCGGCGACGGGCACGAACGTGTTGGGCGGGGCGCCGGCGGTCGGGGCCGGGGCGGCGACCTTGGGCAGGCCCTTCTCGGCCAGGATGTCCATCGCCCGGTTGACGGGGATCCGCGCCACGCCCGCCTTGCGGTCGACCCAGGCGTAGTTTTCGGTCAGCGCCTTCTCCTCGGCCAGGACCAGTTTGATGTCGGCGTCATACCGGACCTCCAGCCGGGGCTGGGGGAACTGATCGGGCGAGATGGCGTCGCGGCCGGGGAAGACCGCCGTGACCCTGTCCGATTTCCGCATGTCGTCGGCCCACTTGAGGCCGCCCAGCAGGCCGAAGTGCACGACGGCCACGACCGCGATCGAGGCGATCGTCAGCCAGACCGTCGTCGAAAGCTGGACCCGGTTATCTTCGTGGCCGCCCTCGACGCCGTTGTCGGCGCCCTGCGGCAACGCGTCGGGCGGGTGCGGGATATAATCGCGCGGCGCTTCCGAGGACATGTTCGATCAACCTCCCGAATGCTCGAGGGCCTTGTTGACGCGCGGGTCGTTCACCGGGATCCAGGGCCGCGTCTTGTACAACGTCAGGAAGGCCGCCACGCTGATCCCGCCCACGCCGAACAGGGCGGGGATGCTCAGCAGCATCTCCATCCAGGGGAAATACGGATGTCTCGTGTCGCGGATCTCCGCCGGCAGGATCACCCAGCAGAGGTTGACCCATCGCATGAAGAGCATCCACCCGGCCACCAGCACCAGCTTGTCGGCCCGCCGCTTGTTCTGGCGGATGAGCAGGATGAAGAACGGCACGAAGAAGTGGAAGATCGCCAGCGCCAGCGCAATCCAGGTCGCCACTCCCCGGCCGCGGCGAAGGTAGTACGGGATTTCCTCGGGCAGGTTGCCGGCCCAGATGATCAGGAACTGCGAGAAGCTCATGTAGGCCCAGAGCATCGTGAAGGCCAGCATCAGGTTGCCCAGGTCATGCAGCCGGTTGGGCGTCACCACGCCTCGCATCAAGGGCTCGTTCCGCAGGAGATACGAGACCACGATCAGCATCGCCAGCGTCTTGAGCAGGGCGCCGACGCTTGACAGCACGCCGAACATCGTCGAGGGCCACTCAGGCTCGCGCGACATCATCCAGTCGATCGAGGCGAACGTCCAGCTCAGGAACAGCACGGTCAGGATCGGACCGGCGGCCCCCCGCAGCAGCTCGCTGGGCCTCTGGTCGGTCCGCTGGTCCTGCCGGAGCGACATCCCCCGGTATAGCGCCGCGATCCCCGACCAGATCAGGAAGTACAGGAGCGCCCGGACCAGGAAGAACGAAGTGTTGAGGTACGCCGCCTTGTGCTCGACCGCCTCGTGGTGCGCGACGAAGTCGTGATCGGTCCAGATGTAGAGGGTCTTCATCCCCAGCGCGATCGGCAGGAAGAGGACGGCCAGCGGGATGATCGTGAGCCCGCCCGCCTCCATGATCCGGCGGACGGGGACGCCCCACGAGCCGCCCACCAGGTGATAGATCGACGTCAGCCCCAGGCAGCCCAGGGCGATGCCCACCCAGTAGATGTAGCCGACCAGGTAGGCCGGCAGCGCCGTGGACGCGGTGGCAGGTATCAGGGCCAGCAGCAGGGTTAGCCCCAGGCCGCCGGCGCCGACCAAAAGCGCAAGCCGCTGGATGTTGTCCATCCGGGCGCGGATGTCGCCGGTGGGTGCGACGGCCGGGGGTATCGTGGGATCGTGGCTCATGGCTGCTTCCTCCCGGCCGCCTCGCCCGCGGCGCCCTCGCCCGGGAGCTTGCTGCGGTCGGCCTCGGAGAGCGACGCGACCTCGGCATGCCCGCTGAGCTGCAGCACGCGGATGTAAGCGGCGATGGCCCAGCGATCCTTCGGCTTGACCCGCGTGGCATACGAATACATGACGCCGTAACCCCGTGTCATGACGTCGAAGAAGTGCCCGATCGGCTGCTTGCGCAGCTCGTCGCTGTAATAGGGGGGCGGCTGGTGGAAGCCGCGGCGGACGATCATACCCCGCCCGTCGCCCGCGAGGCCGTGGCAGGGCGTGCAATAGATGCCATACCGCTCCTTGCCGCGGGCCAGGAGCTCGCGGTCGACCTTGAACGGCACTTCCTCGGCCAGCCGGCCCTTGTCCCAGCCGGTGTAGAACACGTCCTCGTCGGCGCCGGCGGGAGGCGCACCGCGGACGTCGTCGCGGGCGACGGTGCCGGCGACCAGCGGCCGCGACGACAGGCCGTCCTCGAAGAACGTGCTGGCCTCGAGCGGGTCATACCGCGGCTGCTGGTACATCGCCTCGCGGCATCCCGACAGGCCCAGGCCCAGCAGGACCAGCGCGGCGGCCTGCCAGCCGGCCCGGCCCGGACTTCGCCCCGTTCGACCTCTCATGACTCCATTTCCTCTCGTCTGGTTGCCGCGAAGTCGCCCACCGTCCCGACCGTGTGCGGGACCTCCGAGATCGACCTCGGATGCGTCTCCTCCAGCAGGTGGTGGACCCGCTCGAGGTCGAACGACGGATCCTCGGCCTCGATGCAGAGGAAGAACCCGTCGGTCGAGGCCCGGTCGAAGATTGGAGCGTTGAAGATCGGATGGTAGGGCTTGGGCAGGCCGTTGAGCGCCAGCATCCCGACCACTGCCGAGAGCGCCGCGAACAGGACCGTCAGCTCGAACGTGATCGGGATGAACGCCGGCCACGAGAAGAATGGCCGGCCGCCGATGTCGAGCGGGTAGCTGATCGTGGCCGAATACCACTGCATCCCGAAGCCCGTCAGCCCGCCGACGATCCCCATCACGAAGACGATTGGTGCCACCGCATTCTTCTCGAACCCCATCGCCTCGGCGACGCCATCGACCGGGAAGGGCGTGTATGCCTCCATCTTGCGATAGCCGGCCGCCGCCGCCCGTTGGGTCGCCGCCAGCAGGGCATCGGGCGAGTCGTACTCCGCCAGCACCCCGTACAGTTCGGTTGTCGTGGTGTCGTCGTGGTGCATCAGGCCGTCCCCCTTGGCTTCGAGACCGGGGCGTCTGCCTCCCCGTGGTGGCCGCTGCCGTGGTGGTGCGACGTCTCGTGCACCAGCTCGCGGACCTCGGTGATCGAAATCGCCGGCAGCACCCGCACGAACAGGAAGAACAGGAACAGGAAGAACCCGATCGTGCCGTAATACGTCATGTAGTCCCAGATCGTCCCGTGATACATGCTCCACGACGACGGCAGGTAGTCGCGGTGCAAGCTCGTGATGATGATCACGTACCGCTCGAGCCACATGCCGACGTTCACCAGGATCGAGATGATGAACAGGAAGAACATGTTGGTGCGGAAGAACCGGAACCAGAGGAACTGCGGCACCAGCACGTTGCAGGTCAGCATCATCCAGTAGGTGTGAGCATAGGGCCCGAACGGCCGGTTGTAGAGCTGGGTGAACATCTCGTTCAGGTTGCCGCTATACCAGCCCATGAAGGCTTCCATCAGGTAGCCGTAGCCCACCAGCATGCCGGTCGCCAGGGTCACCTTGGCCATGTTGTCCATGTGCCGCATGGTGATGTAGCCCTTCAGCCCGTACCATTCCCGCAGCGGGATGGCGATCGAGATGACCATGGCGAAGCCCGAGAAGATGGCACCCGCGACGAAGTAGGGCGGGAAGATCGTCGAATGCCACCCCGGCACGATCGCGATGGTGAAGTCAAAGGACACCACCGAGTGGACCGAGACGACCAGGGGCGTGGCCAGCCCGGCCAGGAGCAGGTAGGCCATCTTGTAGCGATGCCAGTGCCGCGAGGCCCCCGTCCAGCCCATCGCCATCGCGCCGTAGACGAACCGCGCGGCCTTGTTCCTGGCGCGATCGCGGAGCGTGGCCAGGTCGGGGATCAGCCCGACGTACCAGAAGATCAAGGAGACCGTGCCGTACGTGCTGACGGCGAAGACGTCCCAGATCAGGGGGCTACGCCACTGCGGCCAGAGGTCCATGGTGTTCGGGTACGGCATCAGCCAGTAGAAGACCCACGGCCGCCCCAGGTGCAACAGCGGGAACATGCCGGCGCAGGCCACGGCGAAGAGCGTCATGGCCTCGGCGAACCGGTTGATCGACGTCCTCCAGTCCTGCTTGAGCAACAGCAGGATCGCCGAGATCAGGGTCCCGGCATGGCCGATACCGATCCACCAGACGAAGTTGACGATTGCGAAGCCCCACATCACCGGGACGTTGATCCCCCAGACCCCGACCCCCTTGAGCAACAGATAAGCGATCGCGAGGTGCAGGACCGAGACCAGGGCGAAGGCCACGGCCATGACCGCGAACCAGCGCCGGTCGTAGGGGCGTCTCAGGACGACGCCGCTGATGTCGTCCGTGACCGTCCGGTAGGTATGCCCGGCGCGAGGACCTGCTCGGTCTCCCCCCGGAAGGCGGGCATCTCGTATTCGGGCTGGGCCATCGCTGGACTACGCCTCGATCTCGGGGTTGGGATTGCGGAGCTTGCCCAGGTACGTCGTGCGCGGCCGGGTGTTGAGGTCGGCCAGCAGCCCGTAGTTCCGCGGGCTCTCCTTGTGCTGGGCCACCGCGCCTTCCTTGTCGTTGATGTTGCCGAAGACGATGGCCCGCGTCGGGCAGGCGCCCTGGCAGGCGGTCACCACCTCGTCGCCCTTGACCGGACGGCCCTCGATCTCGGCCCGGATCCGCGCGTGGCTGATCCGCTGCACGCAGTACGTGCACTTCTCCATCACGCCCCGCGGCCGGACGGTGACATCCGGGTTGCGCATCAGCTTCAGGCTGGGCGTCACCTCGTCGGCGTACTGGAAGAAGTTGAACCGCCGGACCTTGTACGGGCAGTTGTTCGAGCAGTACCGCGTGCCGACGCAGCGGTTGTAGGTCATCTCGTTGAGCCCCTCGGCGCTATGGGTCGTCGCCTCGACCGGGCAGACGACCTCGCACGGGGCGGTCTCGCAGTGCATGCAGGGGACCGGCTGGAAGCCGATCGGCGGGTTGTCCGGATCCTCGCCCTCGAAGTAGCGGTCGACGCGGATCCAGTGCAGCTCGCGCGAGGCCAGCACCTGGTCGCGGCCCACGACCGAGATGTTGTTCTCCGACTGGCAGGCCATGACGCACGTGCCGCAGCCGATGCAAGCGTTCAAGTTGATGACCATGCCCCAGGCATTCTGCTCGCCCTCCTGACGGATCTTCTGCGGCTCGGGCGGGACGATCAGGCTGTTGTCCGGCTCGAGGCTCGCCGGGTGCTCGCGGTCCTGCTCGTGGAGCTGGACGAACTTGGGATTGGCCTGGTACGACTTCAGGTCGGCCGTGCGGATGACGCACCGATCCTCGCCGCGGAACTTGTGGTCCTCGAGCCGGAAGTGGTGCTGGGTCACCGACAGCCGGCCGTTCCGGCCGGTCTTTGCAATCTCCAGGCCCGAGCCCGACCAGGGCATCTGGGTTGTCCGCAGTGGGTAGACGTCGACGCCGATCCCGGTGCCGACCCGCCCGGCCCGCCGCCGTCCGTAACCGAGCGTCACAGTGACTGTCGACTCGGCCTGGCCCGGCAAGACATAGGCTGGCAGCTCGACCGTCTTGCCCTGGATCTTCAACTGGACGACGTCGCCGTCCTCGATTTCCAGCGCCTTGCGCGGGTCGGGCTCATGTAGGCGGCGTTCTCCCAGGTCAGCCGAGACATCGGCCTGGGCCATTCCTGGAGCCACGAGTTGTTGGCGAACTGGCCGTCCCAGACACCCGGGTCGGGTCGGATGACCAGCTCGAGGTCATCGCGGCCGGCGGGCGCCGTGACCGCGGCCATCACCTCGGCGGCCTTGACCTTGACCGTCTTGGGCTTGGACGCCGTGCCGGCGATCACGCCGTCCTTGAGCGCCTTGCGCCAGGCGTGCTCGAAGTCGGGGCCGACGCCGTGCCGCCGCCAGTAGTCGCGGACGATCTCGAGCCCCGTGCGCCGGGCTCGCCGAGGAGCACGGCCAGCACCTCGATCATCGACCGGCTCTTGTACAGGGGCGCGATCATCGGCTGCTGGACGCTGGCCGTGCCGTCGAAGCCGCGGGCGTCGCCCCAGGCCTCCAGCTCGTGCGCCATCGGGATGTGCCAGTGGCAGAGCTCGGCCGTCTCGTCGTGGTAGAGGCCCAGGTGGACCCGCAGCCCGACCTTGTCGCTGGCCAGCAGGTTGTCGAAGTGCAGGTCCGACGGCGCGTCGTAGACCGGATTGGACCCGAGGATCAACAGCGTGTCGACGCCGCCCCGCTCGATGTCGGCGGCCAGGTCGCGGATCGAGCCGATCTGGTCGCTCGGGCCGGCGGCGATCGGCTCGACATATTCGACCGTGTTGCCGATGGCGCCCAGGGCTTCGTTGATCGCGTGCGCCAGGGCGTGGACGGCGGCCGGCTGGGTCCCGCCGGGGATGACGACTCCCTGCTTGCCGGCGGCCTTCAGGTCGGCGACCATCGCGGCGATCCACCTGGCGTGCGTGGCCAGGTTGCCCTTGAGCGACTGATCGACCGGAGTGGTCGTGCCGCCGACGCCCAGCGCCGCGGCGATCGCGCGGGCGACCACAACGATATCCCGCGCCGCCACGCGGAGGCGATGGTCGGACGACCCGCCGGTGATCGTCGGCGTGCACTCGAGCGAGTACAGCCGGTTCATCGAGCCCGGATCGGGCTTCACCGAGGGAGCGTCGCTCAGGATGAAGTCGCGCACCGGCTTCTCCGGCTCGCGGCCGGCGGAGAACTCCCGGGCATAATGCAGCCGGCCCGGGCCAACCCCCAGGAAGTCGGAGTCGAGCGCCACGATGACCTTCGCGCGGTCGAGCTGATAGACCGGCTCAACGTCCTGGCCGAAGGCCTGGTTGGCGCCGGCGCGGGCCGCGTCGTGGCCGACGGGAGTGTAGGCATGCCAGCGGGCTTCGGGATACTGCTGCATGAGCTTCTGGAGCTGCTCGACGACGGTCGGCGAGGTCACGGTCGGGGTGAGGATCCGCAGCCCGGCCCCGCGACCGGCCTTCTTCTTCTCGCGGATGTCGAGCAGCATCACCTCGGCGCGGTCCCAGCTACCGGGGCGCGCCATGTAGACCACGCGCTGCGAGCGGTCGGGGTCGTAGAAGTTGAGGATCGCGGCCTGCGCCAGCACGTCGGAGGCGCCGAGGCTGCCGGGGTGCGAGGGGTTGCCTTCGATCTTCGTCGGCCGCCCCATGTGCGTCTCGACGAGCGCACCGATCGCGTAGCCGTCGAGCGTCAGCGCCGTGGTGAAGAACAGCGGCTTGCCGGGCACGATCTGCTCGGGCTGCTCGACGTACGGCACGACCGACTCGGGGTGTTGCACGCCGCATCCCGTCGAACGCGGCGACGCCCGCCAGCGCCATCGACGCGCCCATCAGCCGGAGGAAGTCGCGTCGGTGCGCCGGGTCGGCCCCGAGCGCCGACAGCTCGGCGAGCTGCCTCGCCGAATCGATCTCGCCGTCCCCGGCCGGCATCCCCGAGAGGGCACTGTCCCGCTCGTTGAGGCTTCGCCACTGGAGCGGCCCGCCCGGGCCCGATTGGCCCGGCGGCCCGATCGGCAGGTCCAGGTCGGTGAGGATCGGCAGCTCCATCGCCATCCGGGCGGGACCCGCCTTCTTGGTCTGATCAGGTTTCATGTTCATCGATGGCACACCGAGCAGTTGGACATCCGATCCACCGGGATCTTCTTCTCTTGCACCAGCTTCGCGCCGAGCGTGAGCTGCTCCTCCTCCGTGGGGGAGTAGTCCATGTTGAACACCTGGTCCTTCTCGCGGAGGTACGCCTCGGGCTTCTGATGGCATGTGAGGCACCATTCCATATTCATGGGTTGGTCTTTCCACATGAGCGGCATCTTCTGGACGGGCCCGTGGCAGCTCGCGCAGCCCACGCCCTTCTGGACGTGGATGCTGTGGTTGAAGTAGACGAAGTCGGGCAGGTTGTGCACCCGCTGCCAGGCGATCGGCTTCCGCGACGCCAGGCTCGAGCGGACCGGCTCGAGCATCGGCGCCTGGGTCCAGATCTGCGAGTGGCAGGTCATGCAGGTGTGCGTCGGCGGCAGCCCGGCGAACGACGACTCCTCGACCGACGTGTGGCAGTAGCGGCAGTCGATCCCCAGCCCGCGGACGTGGTGCTCGTGCGGGAACGGCACCGGCTGCGGCGGGATGACCTTGACCTTGGTCTGGTACGGCGAACGCATGATCATGTAAAAGATCGTCACCGAGCCGACCGCGGCGGCCAGGGCGGCGAGGATCGACAGGCGTGATAGAGTGTTGGCGCTCGGATGGAATATCTGCGGCATCGCTCGCTCCGGTGGGCATGCCCGGCCCGCACCGATCCGTTCGGTGGCCGGCCTGGCCGCCTCTTCTGGTCGGGTCGGCCCTGCTCTCCAGCTCCTCACCCGTTTGACGACGCGAGCGATCGCGGTGGCGACGGCGATATGTTCGATCGCGTCGGCCGTGATCTGTCTTCGCCGCGATTCGCTCGGCTTTTCAAGGGCTATGCTAAACGTTGCCCCGCGTGAGTCAAGGAGGCTCTGGCGGCGTGGTCGGCTCGCGTCGCCCGGCCGGCGCTCCGCCGCCATGAGCGACGGGGCACCCCGGCGAGTCCGGGCGATCCGGGCGACCGCAATGGATCGGCCGCGCTCACGGGTAATTCTTCCGTCCGGCGAGAAACCGGCCTCTTCTCGCCCCGAGGAGCGGGAATACCCGGCCAATTTCTCGATTGCGAGAACGAATCACGGCGACATTCTCGCCTTCGAGAAACGGCGATTCTCGCAAGGGAGAACGGATTTTCTCGGAGATGGGTACGGGCGAATCGAAAAAAAATCTTCCTCGCCAGCCACCCGGAGGGCGCCGGGCGCACCGCGGACGGCGACCGAGGAGAGAGCGAACGGTGGGGCACGCCCCGCTCGGTATCGGGCCGATCGGTGCGCGGGAAGGCTCGCCTGCTCGACGTTCGGCTTGCGTCGGGCCCGTGTGCATCGGGTTCGTGGGGAGCCCTAACCGTTGACGACGTTGCCGCCGTTGGGATGGAGGATCTGGCCGGCCATGTACGAGGCGTCATCGGAGGCGAGGAAGACGTAGCAGGCGGCGACCTCGTCGGGCTGTCCGGGGCGCTTCATCGGCACGTCCTGGCCGAACTTCGCGACCTTGTCGGGCGGGAACGTCGAGGGGATGAGCGGCGTCCAGATGGGGCCGGGGGCGACGCCGTTGACGCGGATGCCCCGCTCGATGACCGACTGCGCGAGCGAGCGGGTGAACGCGACGATCGCACCCTTGGTTGAACGAGTAGTCGAGCAGCATCGGGTTGCCCTGGTAGGCGGTGACGGACGTCGTGTTGACGATCGCCGATCCTTCCTTCAGGTGGGGCAGCGCGGCCTTGGTCATGAAGAACATGCCGAAGATGTTGGTGCGGAAGGTCCGCTCGAGCTGCTCGGCCGAGATGGCCTCGATCGAGTCCTGAGGGTGCTGTTCGGCGGCGTTGTTGACCAGGATTTCGAGGTGGTCGAACTCGTCCATGACCTGGCGGACGGCGTCGTGGCAGAAGGCCTCGTCGCCGATGTCGCCGGCGATGGTGAGGCAGCGGCGTCCCTCGCCCTCGACGCGCTTGCGCGTCTCGGCGGCGTCTTCATGCTCGTTGAGGTAGAGGATGGCGACGTCGGCGCCCTCGCGGGCGAAGGCGATGGCGACGGCGCGGCCGATCCCGCTGTCGCCGCCCGTGATGAGGGCGACCTTGTTCTGGAGCTTGCCCGATCCGCGGCGGGGTCGGCCCTGGGATTCGGGCTGTGGGGTCATCTCCGATTCGCGGCCGGGCTGCTGCGATTGCTGCTGTGGCGGCGGTTGCTTGGTGGCCATGGATGCTCTCCTCTTCGGCGGGCTTCGGGATTCGATCCGACCGGAGCGCGAGGCAGTGGCCGTCCCCAGCCGTCATCATCGCGTGCACCCCGAGCACGAGCCGCCCGGGGTGGGCGCGGCGCCATCTCGACCCCGGCTCTGTTCCGTCAACGGCCGCCGAGGGCGAGCGATGTGGACAGCCTGGCCACGCAAAGCCGATGCCCGTCGGCGGGCCGGCTAACGGCCAAGAGACGGGTCCAAGCGACCCGCGTCAGGACGGGGGGCGCGGCGTTTGCAAGACCCTTTGTCCAGGGGCACGGGAAGACGTATTCCGCGCCCAGGGAGCCCCCAGGACGGGCGGCTCCGGCAGATCGCTCGATGGAACGTCCCCGTTCGGCGGCGGCAGCCGCCACGTCACGGGACCCCGGCGCACCGGCCAACGAGCCGACCGGTCGGTCCCCGACAGGAGGGTATCATGGGCCTGTTTTCCAGCGTGACTCTCAATTCGCTCGACGACCTCTTCGTCCTCCAGATCCAGGACCTGTATGACGCCGAGCAGCGGCTCACCAAGGCGCTGCCCAAGATGGCCGAGGCGGCCTCGAGCAAGCAGCTCAAGGCGGCCTTCCAGAAGCACCTGCGCGAGACCGAGCAGCATGTCAGCCGGCTGGAGAAGGTCTTCAGCATCCTGGGGCTGTCCGCCAAGAGCGAGACCTGCGAGGCCATGAAGGGATTGATTGCCGAGGGCGACGAGGCGATCAGCGCCGGCGGGGACCCCTCGGTCCGCGACGCCGCCCTGATCGCCGCCGCGCAGCGCGTGGAGCACTACGAGATGGCGGGCTACGGCACGGTCCGGACCCTGGCCGAGCAGCTCGGCCATAAGGAAGCCGCCCGCCTGCTCCAGGAGACGCTCGACGAGGAAGGCGCGTGCGACAAGACGCTGACCGAGATCGCCGAGTCCCGGGTCAACGTCAAGGCCGGCAAGGCCTGAGACCGCTCCTGGGGCGTAGACCATCCCCGGGCATGGGGAATCCCGATCTGACAGAACGGCCGCCCATCCCGGGAATTCGATTCCGGGGGATGGGCGGCCGATTCGGTTTTTCAGTCGTAACCGTTCAAGGCCCCCGGAGGTGCTTACGCCGGATTTCGCGACGACCGCGCCATGTGGGACCAACCGCCGCTGGCACGGACGAATGGTATAGACTCTCATCGCAGCAGCCGGGCGAACCGGCGACGTCAATCGCCAGGTGGCGCCCCCAGAGACCCGGCGACTAACGTCGCCGGTTCGCCATTGGCGGTCCATCGATGGATCGTCGCTCAGATCCCCTCGACGCGTCCCGTCGAATCGCCGTGCCGGGGCAGGCCGCTGATTCCCATGCGGTCGAGCATGGTCAGATAGACGTTGCTCATGGGCTGGGCCTTGAGCTTCAGGAAGCGGCCCGGCGTGAGGGCGCCGCCGCCGCCGCCGGCGAGGACGAACGGCAGGTTGTTGTGGTTGTGGCGGTTGCCGTCGCCGTTGCCGCTGCCGTAGACGATCATCGAGTTATGCAGGATCGAGCGGCCGTCGAGGTCCTTGGCCGCGTCGAGCCGCTCGAGGAACCGGGCGAACTGCCGCATGTACCACTCGTCGATCTTGGCGATCTTCTCGAGCGTCTCCTTCTTGTTCTGGTGGTGCGAGAGGTTGTGGTGCCCCTCGGTGACGCCGATGTCGGGGAACGTCCGGTTGCTCGACTCGTACGCCAGGAGGAACGTGGCGACCCGGGTCGAGTCGGTCTGGAAGGCCAGGAACATCAGGTCGTACATGAGCTGGACGTGATCGAGGAAGCTGGCGGGGATGCCGGCGGGTGTCTCGCAGGCGGGGTCGGGCGTCTCGCGGAACCGCTCGGCCTGCTGGATTCGGCGCTCGATCTCGCGGACGCTGGTGAGGTACTCGTCCAGCTTGATCCGGTCGCGCGAGCCGAGCTCGCCCCCCAGGGCGCGGGTATCATCGAGGACGAAGTCGAGGATCGAGCGCTGCTGCTCCAGCCGCTGGTGCAGGCTCTTGCCGCGCTCGCCGGGGGCACCGGCGCCGAAGAGCCGCTCGAAGGCGAAGCGGGGGTTGGCCTCGGGCGACATCGGCAGCGAGGGCGAGGCCCACGACAGGTTGAACTGGTAGGCGCACGAGTAGCCCGAGTCGCAGTTGCCCGACTTCCTCGCCGCGTCGCAGGCCAGCTCGATCGAGGGGAACCGCGTCTGGCCGCCGATCGCGCGGGCGGCCACCTGGTCGATGGAGATCCCGGCGTGGATGTCGGCCCCGGCGGTCTTCCTGGCGCGAACGCCGGTGAGGAAGGTGGCGCAGGCGCGGGCGTGATCGCCCGGCCCATCCTTGCCGCCGGAGGCGTTCTGCTGGTCGAGCCCCGAGATCACCTGCACCTGGTCCTTGAGCTTCTCCAGGGGCAGCATAGTCCGGTTCAGCTCGAAGGGCTTATCCTTCTCCTTGCCGTCGGTCTTCGGCCACCAGTACGACAGGTTGACGCCGTTGGGCACGTAGACGAACGCCATCCGCAGCGGTGCCCCGGACGCCGTGGTCGCCGGCGGCAACGCTGCCCCGCCGACGAAGGCCGCACCTGCGGACCTCGGCAGCATCGATTCGAAAGCCGGCAGCGCCATCGAGACGCCCACTCCGCGGAGGAACCGGCGGCGGCTCACGCCGCCGGCCGTGGCCGGGTCGAGCAACTTGTCTGGATTCATGGGTTCCACCGTTTCGGATCTCTCGGGTCTTACCGGGCAGATACCTTCAGTCTTCGTGGCCGGGGTGGCCGGGGTGGCCGCGGTCCGCCGCCGCTGGAATGGCGGCGACTCGATCACGCCCAGCAGCAGCGCGGAGAACCGGCCGCCGTCGTGGTCGAGCCGGTCGACGATCCGGTTCGACCGTCTCGACGTCGGACGGGTCGAGTCCTCGGCCGAGTGCATAGGTCAGCAGCTTCTCGGTCAGGCAGCGGTAGAAGTCGGCTCGGTGCCGCTCGCGGAGGATCTTCTTGAGGTCGCGGACGTCGTGGAACGACTCGCCCGTGATCAGCTTGCCCGAGGCGTCGATCGGCTGCTTCTCCTCCTGGAGGCGAAACATCCCCAGGGGGTTGAAGTTGTCGAGCGCCAGGCCGATGGGGTCCATGCGCGAGTGGCACGAGCTGCACAACGGCTTGCTGCGGTGCATCGCCATCAGCTCGCGGGTCGTGGGCTCGTGGTCCTTGAAGTCCTTCTTCGACGTCCTCGAGGGCCGGGATATCGGGCGGCGGGGGCGGGGCGGGGGTGCCGAGGATGTTGTCCAGGATGAACTGGCCCCGCTTGACGGGCGAGGTCCGCGCCGGGTTGGAGGTCACGGCCAGGATCGAGCCGTGCGTCAGCACGCCGCCGCGCGGGCTGTCCTTGGGCAGCGTGACCTTGCGCATCTCGGAGCCCTCGACGCCCGGGATTCCGTAGTGTCTTGGCCAGCCGGGCGTTCAGGAACGTGTAGTCGCAGTCGACCCAGTCCAGCATGCTGCGGTCCTCGCGAGCGACGTACTCGAAGGCCATCTCGGTCTCGCTCCGCATGGCCCGGCGGACCTCGCGGGTCAGGACGTTGCGCTCGGTATCGGCCCCCTTGAGGCCGGACGCCCTCGCGGCGGAGGATGGCCCGCTCGTTGAAATACATCCCGTCGAGGTCGCGGACCTCGAGCCACTGGCCGACGAAGTTCTGCGTCAGCGCCTTGCCGCGCGGGTCGGCGAGCATCCGCTTGACCTGCTCCGGCAGCTCGGCCCGCAGCCGGCGCTGCCCGGCCAGCAGGAAGAGCTCGTCATCGGGCATGGTGGACCAGAGGAAATACGACAGCCGCGACGCCAGGGCATACTCGTCGATCGGGGCGTGGGGACGGCCGGTCGGGCCCGGCTCGACGCCCTCGACGCGGAACAGGAACCGCGGCGAGGCCAGGACGGCGACCATCGCCTGCCCGATCCCCTCCTCGAAGGTCCGGCCCGGCTGGCGGTACGTCCGACTCGGCGATGGCGACCAGGCGGTCGAGCGTCCGGGAGTCGACCGGGCGGCGGAAGGCGCGGCGGGCGAACCGGTCGAGCACCTCGCGGGCATAGGTCCGCCGCTCAGGGTCCTTTGCCGGGGCCTCGTCGCGGGGGAAGAACCGCGAGTAGCCCGGCGGCTTGACCCGATGCGATGGGTCGAGCGGGCCCTGGACCACCACCGAGACGATCGCGGAGCTCGACCGTGTCGGCCGCGCGGGGCTCGCCCGGCTTCAGCTCGAGGGCCAGCTTGTGCTCGCCGGCGGCCAGGTGCTGGTCGATCGTCAGATGGAAAGTCTTGCTCGCCAGCCCGGAATAGGTCTCGTGCAGCCGCTCGCGGCCATCCACCTGGAATGACACCGTGCAACGGCCCGGGTCGAGCTTGTACGGGCCCTTCACCGCCAGCTCGAGCTGGATGCGATAGTCGCCGGCGATGCTCGGCGAGGTAGGTGCGCGACACCGTCGCCGGCCGCGAGAACACCAGCTTCTCGCCGGTCTGCCCCTTCTCGGTGCCGCGGAACTCGACGCCGCGATACCGACGTTCGGGGGTCAGCCGCGAGGCGGTCGGCACGGCCGACCTCACGATCGACTCGGCCGCCTGGAAGTATTTCTCCAGCAGCAGCGGCGAGACGCTGAGCACGTCGCCGATGTTGTCGAAGCCGTAGCCCGTGTCGTCCGGCGGGAACTCCTCCTCGGCCTTGAAGTCGATGCCCATCAGGTCGCGGATCGTGTTGTGGTACTCGACCCGGTTGAGCCGCCGGATCGTCACCCGGCCCGGGTCGGGGTCCGCGGGATCGATGCCGATAGACGTCCCGCTTGATCCAATCGGCCAGCGACCTCGACCTCCTTGGCCGTCGGCCGCGGCTTGCCCGCCGGCGGCATGATCCCCGCGCGGACGTTCTTGAGCACCGACCACCACAGCTCACGACGCTTCACCAGCGCCTCGTCCGACCCGTCCTCGTCGAAGCGACACCTGACCCTTCTTGATACCAACCGGCGTGGCACCCATAGCAGTATTCGATCAGGAGCGGCTCGATCTGGTCCTGATATCGCGCCACCGCCGGATCCGTAACGCCCTCGTCGGCGCGGCCCGCCGCAAAGGAAAGCGCAGCGACAAGAAATGCACCTGCCACCACCAACACACGGGCAGCCCGCACCAGTACACCCGGCGAAGTTTTCATACAATCAATCAATCACAGACTCCCGGAGCTTGCAAGATGACCCCAACCCGTATTCTACCAGGAGGGCCAGCGGATCAAACAAAAAATTGACATCGCTCGTAAGTCCCGCGGCGCACTGGAGCTGGGTGGGGATTATGGGGCCGCGGGCAACGCTGGGAGCCGGGGTGCGCAGAGTGTTATTAAGAGTTAAGCGACAAAAAGGAAGGGCCGGGACCGGGTCGAGAGCCGAGCCGGCGGGAATCCTGGCCGGGCGGCAGGGAAATGGGCGGCAGTCCCAGGCTCGGGACCTGAGAGGTCCTGAGGAGAGGGATTCGGGGGCTCGCCCGTCGGCCGGGTTTCACGACCGGCGGATGTGACCGGTCCAGTCGAGTCGCGAGAAGCGGGCCGGCGACCGGCGGATGGCGGAGTAGACGGTCCGGGCGGGGCTCACCAGCGATTGCGAGGTCAGCCGGGCCGAGGCGATCGTAGCAGCCTGGAAGTCGCCGTCGCCCGAGTAGACGACAGTGATCGCCTTGTTCAGGACGCTTTTTGGCTTGACCGAGAGCGTGGCCTGGCCGTCGGCGAGCACGGCCATGCCCAGCGTCTTCTTCTTGTAGAGGAACGTGACGGTGCCGCTCGGGGTGCCGTCGCCGGGCGGTAGTGGCTGGACCTCCGCCGAGAGTCCCAGGGTGATCACCTTCTTCTTCCGCAGCGTCGGCCGGGGCACCAGGATAACCTGGGTGCCGGCCTCGGCAACCGACTGTGCCACGGCGCCCGAATGACCCTGCTGGAATCCGCCCGAGCCGTTGTACAACGCGGTGATCGCGTGGCCGCCCGGGCCCAGGCTCGCGACGGAGAGCTCGGCCCGGCCCGAGGCGTCGAGCGCGACCGTACCGAGTGCAGTAGCCCCATCCATGAACGTGACCCGAGCCCGAATTGACCGGCAGGCCTGGGCGTGCGCCGGCGAGCGTCACCGCCGCGGTCAGGCTGACCGCCTGGCCGTAGTGCGTCGAGCCGCCGGAGGTGGACAGCGAGACATCCACGGTCCCCGCCGAGATCGTGAACGTAACCGGTGTGCTCTGGGCGCCGGCGTAGTCGGAGCTCCCGGCGAAGTTGGCGACGACCGTGTAAGAGCCGACCGACGACGGCGGGCCCGCCAGCGGAGCCCCGGCCGCCGATGACCCCGCGTAGTAGGTCAGCACGGGTGCGACGCCCTCGAGCATCGGACCGCCTGTCCCGGCGACTCCCGAGATGGTCGCCGATGCGGCGAACGGCGAGCCGTCGTAGGTGCCTCCGGCGTCGCTCACGCTCACCGACGGCGTGGCGGGCAGGACCTCGATTGTCGTCGAGGCCGATGCCGGAACATAGTCGGTCACGTCGGTCGGTGTGAAGGTCGCCGAGAGCGGCCATTCGTCGGCGCCCAGCACCGTGCCGTCGGCCGGCGAGTAGGCGAAGCTTCCCGGCACGCTGGCCGCGGCGTCGAGCTGGCCGCCCGCCCTGGCCATAGATAATCGCTGACGGAGTGACCCACGCGGCCGTCGGGACGGCCCGAGCGACACTGAAGCTGGCCAGCTCCGACGCGGCGAGGTAGTCGACGCTGCCACCGAAGACCGCCGCGGCCGTGTAGGCCCCGGCGTGCATGGGGGCGCCGGCGAAGCGCCGGCACGCCCACGAGCTGCGCCGCGCTCAATACGCCCCCGCGTAATAGCTCACCGAGAGCAAGACCCCCTCGAGGGTCGATCCGGCAGGGCTGGTCAGGCCCGCGATGCTGGCACTGGCCGCGAACGGCGAGCCGTTGTAAGTACCGCCCGCGTCGCTGATCTGGATCGTCGGCCCCGTCCGCGCGATGGTGAAAGTCGCCTGCGACGAACCCGCCAGGTAGTCGGTGCTCCCGGTGAAGGCGACGGCCACGGTGTATGTCCCGGCGGTTGTTGGAACTCCCGCCAACGGCGTTCCCGCCGCCGTGCCACCGGCGTAATAGCTGAGCGTCAGGCCGACGCCCTCGAGTGCCGGCCCGGACGGACCGCTCACGCCCGCGACCGAATCAATGGCGAGAAGGCCGAGCCATCATAGGTCCCGCCCGCGTCAGTGACATTCAGCGTCGGCGATGCCTGCGCGATCGTGAACGTCGCCTGCGACGACCTCGCCAGGTAGTCGGTGCTCCCCGCGAAGGTGGCGGCCACGGTAAACGTCCCGGCGGCCGACGGCGCCCCGCCGAGCGGCGTACCTGTCGCCGTATTGCCGGCGTAATAAGTGATTGCCAGGCCGACACCCTCGAGCGTCGATCCCGACGGACCGCTCACGCCCGCGACCGAATCGGTGGTCGCGAAGGGCGAGCCGTTGTAAGTCCGCTCCGCGTCGCCAAGGTTCAGCGTCGGCGATGCCCGCGCGATGGTGAATGTCACCGGCGACGATCCGGAGAGGTAGTCGGTGCTCCCCGCGAAGGCGGCCGTGACGGTGTATGTCCCCGCGGCGACCGGCGCCCCCGACAGCGGAGTCCCCGTCGCCGTGCTCCCGCTGTAATACGCGATTGTCAGCCCGACGCCCTCGAGCGTCGCCCCCGCCGGGCCGCTCACGCCCGCGACCGAATCGGTCGCGGCGAAGGGAGAGCCGCTGTAGGTCCCGCCCACATCGCTGAGGTTCAGCGTCGGAGTCGCCCGAGCGATGGTGAACGTCACATTCGACGACCCTGCGAGGTAGTCGGTGCTGCCGGCGAAGGCGGCGGCCACCGTGTACGTGCCGGCGGCACTCGGCGCCCCGGACAGCGGAGTCCCCGTCGCCGCGCTCCCGGCGTAGTAGGCGAGGGTGAGTCCGACGCCCTCGAGCGTCGATCCCGACGGACCGCTCACGCCCGCGACCGAATCGGTGGCCGCGAAGGGCGAGCCGCTGTATGTCCCGCTTGCGTCGCTAAGGTTCAGCGTGCGGCACCGCCCGCGAGACGGTGAATGTCGCCTGCGACGAACCCGCCAGATAATCGGTACTCCCGGCGAAGGCGGCGGCGACGGTGTACGTCCCGGCGGCACTCGGCGCCCCGGCGAGTGGCGTGCCCGTTGCCGTGCTCCCGCTGTAATAGGTCAGGACCAGTCCGACACCCTCAAGTGTTGCCCCGGCCGGCCCGGTTAGACCCACAACCGAATCGGTTGCTGGGAATAACAAGCCATCATAGGTCCCTCCCGCGTCGCTGACGTTCAGCGTCGAGGCGGCCCGGGCGATGATGAACGTCGTATGCGATGATCCCGCCAGGTAATGGCGCTCCCCCCGAAGGCAACGGCGACCGTATAGGTACCGGCGGTCGTCGGCGTGCCCGACAGCGGAGTCCCCGTCGCCGTGCTCCCGGCGTAGTAGGCGAGGGTGAGCCCGACGCCCTCGAGCGTCGCCCCGGCCGGACCGCTCACGCCCGCGACCGAATCGGTGGCCGCGAAGGGCGAGCCGCTGAAAGTCCCTCCCGAGTCGTTGACGCTCAGCGTCGGCGATGCCCGCGCGATGGTGAACGTCGCCTGCGACGAACCCGCCAGGTAGTCGGTGCTCCCCGCGAAGGCGGCCGTGACGATGTATGTCCCCGCGGCGACCGGCGCCCCCGACAGCGGAGTCCCCGTCGCCGTGCTCCCGCTGTAATACGCGATCGTCAGCCCGACGCCCTCGAGGGTCGACCCGGCCGGGCCAGTTAGCCCCGCAACCGAGTCGGTCGCGGCGAACGGCGAGCCCGCGTACGTCCCGCCCGCGTCGCTCAGGCTCAGGGTCGGGGTCGCCCGGGCGATGGTGAAGCTGACGAGCCCGGACGTCGCCAGGTAATCGGCGCTTCCCGCGAACACCGCAGCGGCCGTGTAGGCTCCGGCCTGAGTCGGGTGCCGGGAGAGCGCCGTCACGCCAGCAAGCTGCCCAATGTTCGAATAGGTACCCGCGTAGTAGCTCACCGACGGCGAGACTCCCTCGAGCGTCAGGGCCGATCCGCCCACGCCGATCATCGCCTCCACGGCCGCGAACGGCGAACCGCTGTATGTCCCGCCCGCGTCACTCAGGTTCAGAGTCGGAGTCGCCGGCGCAATGGTGAAAGTCGCCTGCGACGAACCTGGAAGGTAGTCGGTGCTCCCGGCGAAGGCCGCGGCCACGGTGTACGTCCCGGCGGCCGTCGGCGCCCCCGAAAGTGGAGTGCCGGTCGCCGTGCTCCCGTTGTAATACGACAGGGTCAGTCCGACGCCCTCCAGGGTCGCCCCGGCGGTGCCGCTCAAACCCGCGACCGTGGCCGTGGCGGCGAAGGCCAGGCCGGTGAATATCCCGCCCGCGTCGCTGAGAGCCAGCGTCGGCGTCGCCTGCGCGATGGTGAACGTCGCTTGCGACGAGCCTGCAAGGAAGTCGGTGCTTCCGGCGAAGGCGGCAGCGACGGTGTACGTGCCGGCGGCTGCTGGAGCACCCGCCAATGGCGTTCCCGTCGCCGTGCCACCGGCGTAATAGGTGAGCGTCAGGCCCACGCCCTCGAGCGTCGATCCCGCCGGTACACCCACACCGGCGATCGAATCGGTGGCCGAGAAGGGCGAGCCGCTGAAAGTCCCGCCCGCATCGGACACCACGACCGTCGGGCTCGCCCGGGCGATGGTAAACGTCGCCTGATTCGTGGCCGGCAGGTAGTCGCTGCTGCCGGCGAAGGCGGCCAGGACGGTATAGGTCCCGGCGGCCGTCGGCGCCCCCGATAGAGGCGTACCGGTCGCCGTGCCGCCGGCGTAATAGGTCAACGCAAGGCCGAGGCCCTCGAGCGTCGCCCCGGCCTGACCATTCACGCCAGTCAGCGAATCGGTCGCGGCGAACGGCGAGCCGCTGTACGTACCGTCCGCGTCGCTGACCTTCACCGTCGGCGACGTGCGAACGACGGTCAGACTGGCCAACGCGCCGGCCGATGAGAACAAACCGTCGCTCGCATAGGTGTAATTGATCGTGTAGGGCGAGCCGATGACGCCGAGCGTTCCCAGACCGGTGAACCAGGTCGAGAACGAGCCGTCGGTGTTGATCGTGGCCGACTGCGTCACTCCGTCGACTGTCACCGACACGGATTCCCCCGACGGGATCGATCGCCGGCGGCGATCGTCCCCGAGAGCGTGGTCCCGGCGGTGCCATACGCAATTGTCGGGGCGGACAGCGCGGAAAACACCGGCTGGAACTGGTTGGTCAACTGGAACGTGATCGTGGCCGAGGCACCCGCGGCCGACGCCGTGACGGAATAGGAGCCGCTGACCGCATTGGCCGTCGCGCCGACCTGCGCCTTGCCGTTGGCCGCCACGATCCCGACGGGCGACGAGAGCGTTGCCGAGGCCCCGCCCGACGGATTCACCGTGAACGTGACCGTGCCCCCGACGACCGGGTCCGACGTGTTGTCGGCCGTGACAATGACCCCGAGCGCGGCGAACGCCGTACTGGTCATCACGGACTGCGGCGTGCTGCCCGACACAGCGGTCAGGATAAAGCCCTGGCTCTCGAACGCGCCAGGTCGACCGCCTGGCCCGCGACGCGAGGCTCGCCGCGCTGGTCGCTCATCACTCCTCCGGGGACCAGGCTGTTGCTACCCGCGTCAATGGCCGCGCTACCCGGGCAACAGGGGCATGGTCTCGGTCGGCCCGCCGTAGTTCCCCAGCGCGGCCAGTCCCAGCGTCGCGAGGCTCGTCAGCACAACATTGCTGTTCGACCCGTTGCTGAGACCGCCCGACCCGCCAGGCCCGACCAAACTATACGAGCCGACGACGTTCGCCCTGCCGCCGCCGGCAATATCGCTGGCCGAACCCCCCGCGTTCACATTGCCCGCGATGATCGTGTTCTCGAGCGTCGCGCCCGTCCCGCGCCCTCCTCGTAGATCCCGCCGCCCGTGCCGGTACCGGCCGTGTTGGCGCTGACGGTGCAGTCGAGGAGCATGAGTGTCCCCGCGCTGGCGAGCCCGCCGCCCTGGCCGGCGGAATCGCCCGTGACGGTGCACTCGACGAGGGTCATCGTGCCGCTGCTGTACAGCCCGCCGCCGGTGCCGGCCGTGTCGCCGCTGATCGTGCAGCCGGTCAGGGTCACCGTCCCGGCGTTCTCCACGCCGCCGCCGACCGTCGCGCTGCCGCCGGTGAACGTGAAGCTCGATAGCGAGGCGTTCACGCCGGACCCGACCCGGATCACGCCGCCGCTGCCGCCCTCGAGCGTCACGCCGGCGGTCGAACCCGGTGATCGAGATTGCGGCTCCGGTGCCTGTCAGCGTCAGCGGGCCGGCCGTCAGCGCAATGGTCTGCGGCGAGGCAAACGCCGTCACCGAGAACGTGATGCCGGCCGGGGTTGTCTGCAGATTGGCCAGGTCAACCGCCCCGCGCAGGTCGAGGGCGCCAGGGGCGTCGCCGGGCCATCGGTCGCCGCGCCGACGACCAACGCGCCCGTCGAAGCCTGGAACGCGCCGATGTCGGGCGTCGTGTCGAGCGGGAATCCCCGCTGATCGGCGATGATGCCGTTCACCGTACTGCCCGCCTTGACGGCGGCGCTGCCGGAGAGCAAGGCCATGGTCTCGGTCGGCCCGCCGTAATCGGCCAGCGGTGCCAGGCCGAGCGTCGCGAGGCTTGTCAGCACGATGTTGCCGCTCGACCCGCCCGTGGTGATCCCGCCAAAGCCCCCGGTGCCGATCAGGTTATGGGTCCCTGTCACGGCCGACGCCCGGTTGCCGGCGACGTCGGAAGCGCCGACGGTGCCCGTACCCGCCAGGTTGCCCGCGACGATGGAGTTGGTGAGCGTCGCCGCGCCGTTGTACTTGGAGCCGGCATAGTTCTCGATGCCCCCGGCGGTCTTGGCCGCCGAGTTGCCGCTGATCGTGCACGCGGTGAGCGTGGCGGTCCCATAGTTGAACAGGCCCCCGCCGCCGCTGGCCGAGTTGGCGGCGATCGTGCAATCGGTGAGGCTCGCCGAGATCTTGTGGAAGACGAATATCCCGCCGCCGTAGAGCCCGGCCGAGTTGCCGCTGATCGTGCAGCCGGAGAGGGTCTGCGAGCCCTTGTAGACACATAGCCCGCCCCCGTACACGGC
The DNA here is from genome assembly GCA_963771445.1 of uncultured Planctomycetota bacterium. Taxonomy (GTDB): domain Bacteria; phylum Planctomycetota; class Planctomycetia; order Isosphaerales; family Isosphaeraceae; genus JAKAUH01. The sequence continues at coordinate 714,446 of CAVYTQ010000015.1, forward strand.
CGCCGAGTTGCCGCTGATCGTGCAGTCCGCCAGCATGCCCACGCCGTCGTTCCAGACGCCACCGCCGTACTTCACGGCCGAGTTGCCGCTGACCGTGCATCCCGTCAGCGAGGCCGTGCCGCCCAGGTACACCCCGCCGCCGTCCTCGCCGGCCGAGTTGCCCTCGATCGTGCAATAACTGACCGAGGCTGTGCCGGCCGCCGTGTACAGCCCGCCGCCGATGTAACCCGAGTTGCCGCCGATCGTGCAGCCGGTCAGGGTCAGGCCGCCCGAGCCGAACACCCCGCCCCCGTACGTGGCCGAGTTGCCGCTGATCGTGCACCCCGAGAGCGTCGCGTTCCCGTGCGAGTCGACCCCGCCGCCCTCGGTGGCGCTGCCGCCGGAGATCGTCAGCCCCGAGATGGTGGCGGTCGCGCCCGCGGCGACCTCGAATACACCGCTCGTCAGGTTGGCGGTGACGGTCAGCAGACCGGCGCCCGGCCCATCGATCATGATCGTCGCCGCGCTGCTAAGCCCGAGCGAGCCCTGGCCCAGCGTGATCGTCTGGGCCGTGCTGAATTCGGTCGAGTCGAAGACGATCGTGGCGCTGCCTCCGTTCAGCTCGGCCTGGCCGATGGCCCAGCGCAGCGTCCCCGAGGCCCCGTTGTCGGCCGTGCTGGAGACCGTGTAAGTCGAGAGCAGCCGCCGATCCTCGAGCACCAGGATCCCCGGCCGGCATCGGCGCCGCCCTGACTCCGTGCCGCCGCCGAGCATCTCGCCCGGCCCCCCGCTGTCGCTCCCTCGCCTCGACCTTACCCCTCGCCAGCTCAAGAAGCGTCTCATCGGTTGATGCCCGCACCGTCGTCCCTGGATCGTGCTCTCCATCCGCCGCGGGCGCCGGGGCGATGAGCCAACTCCCCTGGCCCAGGCCCGGACTCGCTGTCGAAGCCTAGAACACGATCCGGACAACCGCCGGCCGAATCCGGGACCGGATCGGCGGGGATCTGAGCCGGTCGGCTCGACCACGGTAGGTCTCACCGATCGTCAGCGTTCACGGGATGGCGACCCAGGCGAACCGGCGACGTCAGTCGCCGGGTATCTGGGGGCATCACCCGGGTTCAAGGGCATCACCCGGCCCCCGCTTCACACCACCCGGCGACTGACGTCGCCGGTTCGCCCGGCCGCTCGACGACATGATTCGCTGGCTCGCGGCTGATACGCAGCGACTCTGGCGAACCGGCGACATCAGTCGCCGGGTCTCTCTGAGGCAGTCATTAAGGTTCGGGGGCGTTTGGGTCGTCCACCCGGCGACTGACGTCGCCGGTTCGCCCAGCCGCCGCGACCCCTTACCCGGCCAGCCGGTCGAAACGTCCGGCTGCGGCTGACAATGCGGGCCTGCGCACCGTCGTCAACGCGATCCCTGGTGCCCCTGGCAAGGGCACAGCCGGCAGCCTATTCGAGGGGCTTCACCCGCACATCTCCCCAGTCGCACAACCTCGCCGGGCTTCAAGGTCCACTCGTCGCGATACAGGTTGCCTTCGTACCGGCGCCGTTCATCTCGCTCGCCCCGACGGAGGACCGCGACGGTGTACGACAGGCCCGGGATGAGTCCCTCGATCCGGAACCGGCCGTCGGGGCCGGTCATGACCGGCGGGGAGAATTCCTGCTCGGCGGACTCCGAGTTGCTCACCCTGTACTCGACCTCGAGCCGGACATTCGGCCTGGGCCGGCCATCCTCGTCGACCAGCCGGCCGGTGACGGTCCCCGACGGTCGCAGCACGACCCGGATCGGGTCGGGCTCGTCCCCCTTGATGTCGACGAATGCCGACAGCTTCCGATCCGCGTTGAAGATCAGGACCCGCTCGGGCTTGCCCGGCGTGACGATGGACGAGCGAGAACTCCGCGCCAGGGACGCGGTCGCCATCCCCGGATCGCCCGCCTGACGGAAATACCGCGTCCGCTCGACCGGCCGGCCATCCGGCCCGACCGGCCGCACGTGCTGCGGCCGTCCCGGGGTCAGGGTGATGTCGGGGACCGATCAGGGCCTCGTTCGGCGCGGGGCGATCGGCACCAGGGCCTGAAATTGTTCCAGTTGATAGTTGAAGACAAACGTGCCCGCGACCTTGCCGGCCGTCTCGGGGCCGACGGGGCGGGCGGCGAGGTAGATCGGTTCCAGCGCTGCGCACGGCGAGGAGGCCGCCGCCCGGCAGTGCCACGGCGCGGAAGCGACCGTCGGCATCCGTGCGGGACTCAACCGTGCCGCTGACGCTGAGCCCTTCCAGGATCGACGCCTCAGGATAGTCTTTGAGATGAGGGTTGTCCCGGAATGCGAGGTAACGGACGGTCGCCTGGACCGGTCGTCCGCTCGCCTTGTCGATCACCCGGCCCTCGACCCAGACTCCGCGCTGGAGCTCGACGTCGCCCCGCGACCGGTGCAAGGCCCTTCGTGTCGCCGATCGGTTGGAAGACCTTGACGTAAGGCTGATCCTCGGCGACGACTGTGAGTCCGCTTGCCCGAGCCCGTGGGCATTCCGCCGAGGCGGAATCGGCCCTGGCTGTCGCTGGTGGTCTTCTCGATGGACTCCAACGATTCGACCTTCGCGCCGGCGATCGGCCGGCCCGTGTCGTGGTCGCGCACGATGCCCTCGACCGACGCGCGGGGGCGGCCGCCACCTCGAATCGCGGCCCGAACAGCTTGAACTCCACCCGAGTCATCGCCCGAGATCGGCAAAGCCCGATACGCGGGGTCGGTGGTCGTCACGACGTGCAGATACGTCTCCACGATCGCATCGCCCCGAGCGACCAGCCCGACGACCCGGTCGCGGCCGACGCCCCTCACGCGGAAGCGGCCGTCGGGGCCGGTGCGGACCGAGGCGAGGGCAAACAGTCGCGGCCTTTCCAGGGCCAGTTGCCTGCTCAGGATCTCATCCCAGAGGAGACTCCCGTCGGCCCGGCCCAGGTCCGATTGCAGCCTCGCCAGGAACCGATCGGGCAACTCGGCGATGGCGAACCGCGAGACCGTCAGTCCCGGCACTCCGCGGCCTTCCAGGTCGATGATCCGCCCCTCGATCACCACGTCGTCGCGGACCAGACGGATCGTGACCTGCCCCTTGGTGGCGGCCTGGCGGTCGATCTTGACCCATCCAGGCCCGCAGCCGGGGGCCACCGCGGCGAGATACACGGGCAGGTCATCGCGTTCGGCCTGGTCGATCAGATCGGCGGGCACCGCGGCCTTGAATCGACCGTACGCACCCGACGTCGCCAGGACCTCCGGCGATTTCGGGTTGGTCGGGCTACTCGCGATGATCGACGCGCCGGCGTAGAGAATGCCGTCCGGGTCGAGGACCACGCCGTGGCAGACCAGGGCTCCGGGCGCGACGGATTCCGTCCCTTGCGACGCTTGCCCCTTCCCCGCCATCGCACCGGCCGGGCCGGGCATGGCCTGTCCCGGCGAGGCCGGCCGCGCGGGCTGTTGCCGGGCTCGCAGAGAGGCCACCAGCCCGATCGAGACGCCCGCCGCGAAGAGCAAGATCAACAGGCAGGCAACCGCACGCAGGCGGGAGACGACGAGCGTCCGGGCCGCCCCGCGTGCCAGGCCGGCGACGGTGGCCGGGACCACACTCTCGATCGTCGCGCCGGCGAGGTTCAGCGAGGCCGCCGCGCGGATCGTGCCTTGCACCAGCGCCGGCGGGACGGTCGCGCCCCATTCCAGTCCATCCACCGCAATGCCGAAAGGCCAGGAGACCTCGAGCCCCATGCCGCGCCGCTCGAGCCGGCCGCGAAGCCGCTGCCGCGCCCGCGAGAGCCGCGAGAGCACCGTGCCTCGCGCGCAGCCCAGCCGCCGCGCGGCCGCCTCGGTGCTCAGGCCCTCGAAATAATGGAGCACCACCGCCTCGCGGTAGCGCGCGGGCAGCCGGTCCACCTCGGCGATCAGGTCGTCGCCGTCCGGTCGGTCTCCGGGCGGACGCCGATCGGCATCCGCCCGCGACAACCGGCGCTCCGACTCCAGGGCCTCGAGCCGCCGCCGCCTTCGATCGGCATCGACGCGGGCGCGGACCGCGACCCGCCGCGCGATCCGGAACAGCCAGTCGCCGACCGACTCGTGGTCCCGGATCGAGCCCGCCTTGCGGACGAGGATCAGGAACGTCGCCTGGAAGGCGTCGTGCGCATCGGGCGAATCGCCCAGGATCCGCCGGCAGACCCGCAGGACCATCGGCCCGTGCCGATCCACCATCGCGGCGAACGCCGTATCGGACAGCGCGGCGTCCTCCCGGTCCAGGAACCGCCCCAGCAGCCGGCCGTCGCTCCATTCCCCGACCGTGCCCAGCCGGTACAACGTCCCGATCGGCCCGGCCGCCATCCCCGCGGATCGTTCACCTGACATTGTGCGTGCCCCCGCGCAGCGAGGAAGCCTCGTGAGTGCCATCATAGTCAAGGAGAGTCCACTCGAGCCGAGGCGATTCCCTTTTTCCGGCGACTGACGTCGCCGGTTCGCCCCGCTGCGGCGTCGCGACCCCTCTGCCGGCCAGCGTCGGATGAAAACATCCATGGCACGTTGACCGGCCGCGGTTTCGCCTGTACAGTCGCCTGGGCCTCGGCCGGCGGGCGGATCCGGCTCGCGCACGCTTCATCTCTTCACGGAAAACCCATGATTTATGCCTTCGCCCTCCTGATCGGAATCGTCGCCGGGCTCCGGGCCATGACGGCCCCGGCGGCGGCAAGCTGGGCGGCGCGCCTGCGCCGAGTTCTTTCAGCGGCTCGTGGCTGGCCTTCATGGGCTACGCCTGGACGCCCTGGATCCTCTCCCTGCTGGCGGCCATCGAGCTCGTGACCGACCAGCTTCCCTCAACGCCCAGCCGCAAGGTGCCCGTCCAGTTCGGCGCGCGGATCCTGACGGGTGCGTTGTCCGGGACGGTAATCGGCACGCTCGGGGGCAACCTCGCGGTCGGGGCGGTTCTCGGCGCGGTCGGCGCGGTGCTCGGCACTCTTGGCGGTTCCTCGGCGCGGGCCAGGCTGGCCGCGCGGTTCGGCAAGGACCGCCCCGCCGCGATCATCGAGGATGTCGTGGCAATCGCCGCGGCGGCCCTCATTGTGGGGCTCGTGCGATGAGCCGACGATTCGACGCCATCATCATCGGCGCGGGACAGGCCGGGCCCTCGCTCGCCGCCCGGCTCACCGGGGCCGGGATGAGCGTGGCCTTGGTCGAGCGGCACCTCTTCGGCGGCACCTGCGTTAACACGGGCTGCATGCCGACCAAGACCCTCGTCGCCAGCGCCTATGCGGCCCACCTGGCCCGCCGTGCCGCGGACTATGGAGTGAACATCGGCGGTCCGATCTTCGTGGACATGGCCACGGTCAAGGCCCGCGCCGACACGGTCTCGCGCAACGCCAGGACGGGCGTCGAGAAGTGGCTGCGGGGCATGGAACGGCTGACTGTGCTGACCGGCCACGCCCGCCTCGAGGGGCCGGAGATGGTCCGCGTCGGCGACGAGACCCTCGAGGCCGCGAAGATCTTCCTGAACGTCGGCGGCCGGGCCCGCGTGCCGGATATGCCCGGCGTGGGCGACGTGCCCTTCCTGACGAACACCGGGATGCTCGCCCTCGACGCTCTGCCGCGGCACCTGATCGTCGTCGGCGGCAGCTACATCGGGCTGGAGTTCGCCCAGATGTACCGGCGGTTCGGGGCCGAGGTCACCGTCGTCGAGATGGGCCCCCGCCTGGTCGGCCGCGAGGACGAGGAGATCTCCGACGCGGTCCGATCGATCCTCGAGCGCGAGGGCATCGCCCTCCGGCTGAACGCGCAGTGCATCGCACTGGCGACGCATGCCGAGGGGGTCGCCGTCGGCGTGAATTGCACGAGCGGCGAGCCGCAGGTCGTCGGCAGTCACGTCCTGCTGGCCGTCGGTCGCCGCCCGAATACCGACGACCTCGGCCTGGATCGAGCCGGCGTCGCGACCGACCGGCACGGCTACATTCAGGTCGATGACCAGCTCGCCACCAATGTGCCGGGCATCTGGGCCCTGGGCGACTGCAACGGCCGCGGCGCGTTCACCCACACGGCTTACAACGACTACGAGATCGTCGCCGCCAACCTGCTCGACGGCGGCTCGCGCAGGGTGACCGACCGAATCACGGCTTATGCCCTCTACATCGACCCTCCCCTCGGCCGCGCCGGCATGGGCGAGGCCGAGGCGCGGGCGACCGGCCGGCGGATCCTCGTCGGCAAGCGGCCGATGACCCGGGTCGGTCGCGCCGTCGAGAAGGACGAGACCCAGGGGCTGATGAAGATCGTCGTCGACGCCGACACCCGCGCGATCCTCGGCGCCGCGGTCCTGGGACCGGGAGGCGACGAGGCGATTCACAGCGTGCTCGACATGATGGCGATGCGCGCGACCGCGACCGACCTCAGCCGGACCATGCACATCCACCCGACGGTCGCCGAGCTGCTCCCCACCATCGCCGACGAGCTGAAGCCGGTCGAGTGACCGCGGTGTCCCGGGCCGCCCATCTCCTGCGAGACGCTCGTCGCGCACGGCCCGAGCGATCGCCGGCACGGCGAGCCCCGGCCAGAGACCCGATCAGGCCGCCCCGCCCGACCGGTCGCTTGCCGCCGGCCGGATTGCGATCGCGAGATCGTGGCGGAACGGCGGCAACTCCAGGCGGATGGGGTCGTGGCCGCACGAGAGCCTGGATTCGGCGATGGTGTGGCCGTTGTGGGTCTCGACGCACGACACCAGGTAGTCGTCGCCGGGCGCCAGCGCAGGCAGCTCGAGCGATGCGCCGGCCATCAGCGGGCGGAAGGGGATGTCGCCCTCGGCATCGAGCGACTCGCGGTCGCGAAGCACCCAGATCACCGCCTGGCGGTCGTCGCGGCAGGCGTAGACGAGCAGCTCCTCAGGCCGGGCGCAGACCTCGGCCGAGGCGTTGTTCGAGGCGAAACTTCGCCAGTCGATCAGCCGGGCGAAGTCGGCGATCACGCCCTGCGCGTGCCGCATGCCGGGCGTCAGCGAGTGGGGGTGCCGGTTGGGCCATCGCATCCCGCCGCCGGCGCCGCCGCTGGCCAGGTGGGCCCACGACATGTGGCGGTAGTAGCTCAGGTCGAAGGCATCCGGCAGCGTGATTCCCAGGTCCTTGAACGTGTGGATCGGGCCGGTCTCGCTGTCGGTGAACGGCCGGCCGTCGCGGATCTCGGCCAGCGCGTGGCGGACCCAGCGCGCCATGGCGTCCGCCGCGGCCACGGTGTTCGTCGGCGCATCGATCGCGCCCGGCTCGTAGACGTGCGTCGTGGCGAAATCCAGGTCGGGGTGGCGGAAGATCAGCTCGGCCAGCGGCCCGCGCGGCTCGGCGCCAAAGTGGCTGACGGTCTGCAGGTGCGACCGGCCGAAGAGCGAGCCGCTCGATCTTCCGCACGTGCGCCGAGAGCTCGCCCACGATCGCCGACAGCTTCCCGGCCATCTCGGTGTCGATCGTCTCCGACTCGACCCCATGGTCGTGCCCCAGCTCGTTCCACAGGTCCCACGCGAACACGGCGCCCGAGCCGCCCCACCGCTCGACCGCAAAGGCGATCCGCCGCTTCACGGCGGCCATTCCCTCGGGCGTGATCAACAGGTCGAGCTGCCGCAGGCATGGCCCGCCCTGGCGCTCGTTATACGGATGATCGTCCCAGTTCACCCAGGTGAAGAACGTGTCGAACGCGGTCAGTAGCAGCCGCAGCCCCTGGCACTCGCACATCCGCACCAGGTCGTCGACCGCGCGCACCGTGACCGGGTCGAACTCGCCCGGCCGGCGCTCGAGGTACAGCCCGTCGCCGACGTATTCGAGCATCAGCCGCAAGGTCGTGACCCCGTGCGTGCGCAGCCATGCCAGGTGCCGCTCGACGGCCGGCAGGTCGCGGCCCTCGATCAGGCCCTCGAGCTCGGGCCAGGTGATCGCGTCGTTCTGGCCGATGATCAGGAACGGCTCGCCGTCCTCGGTCTCGAAGTACCGGCCCCCCGGCGCCCGGCGGACCCACGGCAGGACCCGCCCCGCGTCCGATTCGCCGCGCGTCGCGGTCGCGCCGGCTCAGCGCCCCGCGCGAGGCGGGGGCGCATCGGTCCGGCTCATCTCCATCGGCATGGCCTCCGTGCGGGGCGAACCCCGACCCGTCATGCCCGGGACATCGTCCCCGCGGCGCCGTTCATCCGGGTCGCGATCGCCTGCGGGCGCGCCGACCGATCGCTCGTGCGTCGGCTCGCCCGACCGCAACGACTCGACGACCCGCTTGGCCGACAGGATCGCCCCATCCTGGTTCACGTACTTCCACTCGCCGAAGCGGCCGATCGGGTGGATCCCCAGATCGTGCAGATATCCGTTGATCACGTCCAGGTGTCCCTGACGCTCGGGCGTGAACGGGATGTAAGCGTGCGGCATGCCCAGCACCTGCTCGAAGACGACCCGGTCCCCGTCGCGCCACAGGTCGGTGCGCTTCAACCCGTCGATGCAAGCGTCGATCAGCGCCCGCTTGCCCCGCACCGGCAACGGCTTGAATTTCGAATGGCTGATCTCGAATGTCAAGGCGCGATGCCCCGGCGGCGCGGTATGCGGCGACGCGTTGGACTGGACGAAGATGCGCTGGAAGATGTACTTGTCCAGACCCTCGGGATAGTAGATCCAGTGCTTTTCGGTGACCCGCTCGCGATCGATGCCCAGGTTGACGCAGACCACCGCCGTGCTGGGCAGGCTGGCCGCCGCGTGCCGCACGGCCTCGGGCGCCCGGGGATGGCGCGGACCAGGTCGGGCAGGGGCACGCTGGGGAACATCGTCTCGTAGCGGATGGTCTCCAGCCGGGCGGGCGAGCCCGGCTCCTCGACCCGGAACGTCGCCCGGCGGCGATGCGGATCGACGCGAACCAGGGTCCGAAGCGCCGGATCGCGCCGCCGCGCGTCCGCACCCGCCGGGCCAGGCCCGCGACGAACATCTCGCACCCGCCGTGCAGCGGGTAGCCGAACCGCGCGTTCGGGCCCATGTCGCCCCGGCCCTGTCGCAGGGCCCCCTCGATCACCTCGTCCAGGCTGGGCGTCAGGACGCGACCCTCGATCCAGTCGCTGCTCATCCGCGCCGGGTCGATCCCCCAGACCTTGAAGTTGTACGGCTGCATGAAATGCCGCGTGATCCCCTCGCCGAACGTCCGCAGGCTCCACTCCAGGAAGTTGGCCGCCGGGACCACCGATGCGTGACCATTCCCATTCCCGTTGCCATTGCCGTTCCCGTTGCCGTTCACCTGCGGGTGGTCGTGGGCCGGCCCTCGTCGCGTGGCGTCGATGACCCCGAGCAGGCACTCCTTGATGACCGCCGGCGGCAGCCCGTGCAGGTTGGCCTGGAACGGATAGCGCTGATAGCCGCCATAGAGGTACACCCAGCTCTCGCGGCGCTGTTCGTGGAAGTTGTCGGCCAGCACGTCGCGGAACAGCCGGTCCACGTAGGCGTCGTTGGTAAAGAAGATGTGCCCGGCATGGTCGAAGGTGAACCCGTCCTGGACGATCGACCGGCAGAGGCCGCCGGGCCGATCATGCTTGTCGACCAGCAGGAAGTCGGTATCTTCCAGGTGCAGCCCTGCGCTCAGGCCGGCGGGTCCGCCGCCGACGATCAGCGACCGGACGCTCTCGACGCGCGGCCGTCGGCGCGGCGTCGGCCGCTCGTCGGCGCGAGGATTCGCGCCCGCGTCCTGGCCGGTACGGTCGCTCGCCTGGTTCTTCAGCTTCTCGAGCGACGCCTCGATCAGCCGTCGCATGGCCTCGGCGGTGGGGTCCCAACCGTGCTGCTCGGCGCGAAGCTGCCCGGCGTCGGCACGCACCTCGTCGAAGGTCGAGGACGCGGCAATCGCCAGCTCGATGAAGTGCCCCGCGTCGCGGGCGATGGCCACCAGGTCGCCGTGGTCGCGGACCACGTCCTGCACGGCCGTCGAGACGATCGGCTTGCGGCCGGCCATGTACTCGAGGGTCTTGGTCGGGCTGATCTTCCGCGTCGCCTCGTTGAGCGCCCACGGCATCAGGCAGACGTCGAACCCCTTCAGGTAGGCCGGCAGCTCGGCATAGCTCCGCTGGCCCAGGTAATGCAGCCGATGGTGGCGCGGCAGCGCCTCGGGGTCGACCTTGATCATCGGCCCGACCAGCACGACCGAGCCGACCCCCGGCGCCTCGGCCAGGCGGGCGATCAGGTCGTAATCCAGCCGCTCGTCCACCGCGCCGTAATACCCCAGGATCGGCCGCGGCAGGTCCGCGAGGTCGGCCGGCAACGGCAGTTCGGGGTCGAGCGACCGCGCGAAGTGCTCGGGCTCGACGCAGGACGGGAAGCAATGGACATTCGGGTGCCGGTCGCGCTTCGACTCGTAGAGGCTCCGGCCGCCCGTGAACACCAGGTCGGCCCGCTCGAGCAGCCGCGCCTCGGCCTCGATCAGGCCCGCAGGCGCACCGGCGAAGCTCGCCAGCTCGTCCATGCAGTCGTAGACTACGACCTGCCCAGGCCCCAACCGGTCGCCATAAGGGGCAAACATCGGCGAGTAGAACCAGCGTATGATCGCCCGATCGCCCCGGGCCATCGCCAAATAGTCCTCGACCAGCCGACCCAGGTCGTAATCCTGTCCGGCCGGCCGGTGGGGGCGAAGCACCGTCACCCCCTCGGCCACGGGCAAGACATCCAGCCCCGGCCGACGATCGTCAAAGACCGGCTCCTCCTCCAGGATCACCGGCCACCGCCTGGCCAGCCGGGAGAGCAGATGCTGCGGCCGTTGATACACCCAGTCCCATCGCAAGTGGCTGTGGCAGACAAGGATCGCATCCCGATCATTCGCACGCGGCGGTACGCTCATGGGTCGTGGCTCTTCCTTTGCGGTTGGCTCGAGCGCATCGGTCCATCGACCGCATCCGTGGACCGCGGCGACACGCTCTCCTCTGTTCCGGCCGGATCAACGGCCAGGAGCGGCGTCACTCTCCCGGTGGGATGCGGAGTCGGCAGTCTGCACGCAAGGGCTGTGCCGAATAACAGCAGAGCTCCTGGAAATATGGAGAAAATGGTGAACCCTGATAATCCGCCGACCGGGAGTCTTCCGAAGGGACCGGCCAGATGTTCTTGACGTCATCCGTTCAGGACGCATCCTCTTCTCGGCTACCTGTACGGCTCTCTATCCGAAGTAAGGAGGCGGGAAATGACGACCGGAACAGCCCGGCACCGAGCGCCCGGCCCCAGTCAATCGGTCATTGGCTGGCTGTTGGATTCGGACCCTTCGATCCGATGGCAGGTCATGCGTGACCTCATGGACGAGCCCCGCGAGATCGTCGACGGCGAGCGGGCACGAGTTGCCACCGAGGGTTGGGGTTCTCGCCTCCTCGACCTTCAGGGCCCCGATGGTCAATGGGGTGGTGGCATGTTTCGCCCGCACTGGACCTCGACCTTCTACACGATGCTGCAATTGCGGGACCTGGGCCTGGACCCGACGAGTGAGCGAGCCCGGCAGGCGATCGACGTCGTCCGCGACCTCACCTGGGGCCCGGAGTTCGACGACGCGCCGTTTTTCGAGGGTGAAGTCGAGCCCTGTATCAACGGCAGGGTCCTGGCCCTGGGTGCCTACTTCGGCGCGGCGAGCGATCGCCTGCTCGATCGGCTCCTCGGCGAGCAGTTGGAGGACGGGGGCTGGAACTGCGAGGCTCCGCCGAGCCAACGCTCCTCGCTCCACTCGACGATCTGTGTCCTCGAAGGGTTGCTGGAGTACGAGAAGGCCAATGGACCCACGCCCGCCGTGACGGACGCTCGCCTTCGGGGACAGGAGTACCTGCTGGAACGTCGCATGTTCCGGTCGCGATCATCCGGAAAGGTGATCGATCCGGAGTGGACGCTGTTTTCGTTCCCCACGCGCTGGCACTACGACATCCTGTGGGGACTGGATTACTTGCGGAGAGCCGGCGTCGAACCCGACGAACGCGTGGCCGAGTCCGTCGATCTCCTGGTAAAGAAGCGGGACGACTCGGGTCGGTGGCCGCTAGAGAACCCCCACGCCGGCGAGGTCCACTTCGAGATGGAAGACGGCGCCGGCAGGCCGAGCCGCTGGAACACCCTCCGCGCCCTACGCGTGTGGGACTGGTCTCTGGCCCGAAATTGACGCAAGGGGACGCAAAGGGAACAACGCTCACCGGTAGGCGATGCCCACCCGACGCAGTCGCGGGCCGCGATCTTCCCGAGTTTGCTCGGGCCAGACCCCACCGCCACGTCGCTAGAACTCCAATAGTACGGGGTCGTATCAACCGTCTGCCGGAGCCTGCCATCATGATTGCCTCCAAACGCCTCTTCGTTGCAGCCGTCCTCGGCCTGGTCGTGGCCGTGCCGCTCGCGGCCCCGGGCCAGGAGGCGAAGTCAGCCCCCCGGCCGCCCGGTCGGTTCCCGGGGATGGGGCCGAGGGTCGTTTCTCCGGAGGTCCATTCCGACCGGAAGGTCACCTTCCGCATTCTGGCCCCGACGGCATCGGAGGTCACCCTGCGCGGTGGTTGGATGGGATTCGGCGGCCCGGGCGAGAAGATGTCGAAAGGCGACGATGGGGTCTGGTCGGCGACCGTCGGGCCGCTGGCGGCCGAGCTCTACGGCTATTCGTTCTCGGTCGACGGGGCCAAGGTGCTCGACCCGGTGAACCCCGAGCTGAAGCGGGGCGACCGCGGCCTCGACGAGAGCCTGGTCCTCGTGCCGGGCGAGGGGTCGGAGTTCATGCAGCGCAAGCCCGTGCCCCACGGCGAGGTGCGGACGGTCTGGTACGAGTCGGCGACGACGCGCAGGGCGCGGCGGATGCACGTCTACACGCCCCCCGGATACGGGGCGGGGCCCGAGACGTACCCGGTGCTCTACCTGTTCCACGGCGGGGGCGATAACGACGAGGCATGGACCTCCATCGGGCGGGCCAACTTCATCCTCGACAACCTCATCGCCGCCGGGCAGGCCAGGCCGATGGTCGTCGTCATGCCGGCCCTGATGCCCTTCGGCGGGCCCCCGCGTCGCGCACCGGGCGGTCCAGACCAGGCCAAGGCGGCCCCGCCTCGCGGGCCGGGCGGCGGCGGGCCCGGCTTCGACCCGGACGACCCGTTCCGCGACGAGATGATGAAGGTCATCATCCCCTTCGTGGAGAAGCACTACCGCGTCCGGGGCGACCGCGACGGCCGGGCCATCGCGGGCCTGTCCATGGGCGGCATCGCCACCCTGAGCGTCGGCATCCCCAACCTCGACAGGTTCGGATATTTCGGCGTCTTCAGCTCCGGCTATTTCGGATCGGGCCAGGAGGACCTGGTGGAGAAGAACCGGGCGATGCTGGAGAATGCCGAGATCAAGGCGGGAATCCGGCTCTTCTACGTCGGGGTCGGCGAGACGGACATCGCGAACAGGAACTCCAGACACATGGTCGAGTCGCTGGTCAAGCTGGGCATCCGGGTCGATTCGCGCGAGACCCCGGGCGGGCACACGTGGGACAACTGGCGCCGCTACCTCCGCGAGTTCTCGTCGAAGCTCTTCCAGGTCGGGGCGGGTGGCGGCCCCCCGTCGGACGCCGCGGCCGCGCCGCGAACGTCGTCGAGCGAGTCGCCCGCGCTGCCGCCGGCCCCCCGGGGCTTCGATTCGCGCCGCGAAGGCATCGAGCGGGGCCGGGTCGAAACGGTGGAATACGAATCGAAGGCCGTCGGCGTGCGGCGCAAGGCGGTCGTGTACACCCCGCCGGGCTACTCGAAGGACAAAAAGTACCCGGTGTTCTACCTGCTCCACGGCATCGGCGACGCCGAGGGGGACTGGACCGCGAAGGGCACGGCCGACGTCATCCTGGATAACCTCATCGCCGACGGCAAGGCCGTCCCGATGGTCGTCGTCATGCCCAACGGCCGCGCGGCGAAGGAGGACCGGCCGGGGGGCGACTTCCGCAAGCAGTTCCCGGCCTTCGAACGGTTCGAGCACGACCTCCTGGAGGACCTCATCCCGTTCATCGAGTCGCATTACTCGGTCGACACCAGCCGCGAGCAGCGGGCCCTGGCGGGCCTGTCGATGGGCGGAGGGCAGTCGCTGAACTTCGGCCTGACGCACCTGGACAAATTCGCCTGGGTGGGCGGGTTCTCCTCGGCCCCGAACACCCGACCGTTCGCCAAGCTGCTGCCCGACCCGGCTGCATCCGCCGGGCGGCTCAGGCTGCTGTGGATCTCCTGCGGCGACGAGGACAGCCTGATCGACCTCAGCCGACGGTTCCATGCCGCGCTGGAGAAGGAGAAGGTCCCGCACGTCTGGCACGTCGCCCGGGGCGGTCACACCTGGCCCGTCTGGAAGAATGACCTGTACCTCCTTGCCCAGCGGCTGTTCCGATGAGCCGCGCCGGCCCGGCCCGGGGTTGCCCGCCGCAGGCCCACGGCGATGAGGCCTCGGCCGACGCGGTCGCCGGCCATGAGCTTGCCATGGGCCTCCGCGCCGCTTACCTGACCATGCACCGACGCGCGAACGCCGAATTTGCCCGATTCCACCTGACCGCCGACCAGTTCGTCATCCTGACGGCCCTGGCGGCGGAGGACGGGGTGACGCAGAAGGAGCTGGTGCGACGCACCGCCTCCGACGCGAACACGATGAGCGAGATGCTCGGCCGCCTCGAGCGCGGGGCCTCATCGTGCGGGAGCGGCATGCCGACGACGGCCGGGCCCGGCGGGTCTCGCTGACCGAGGCCGGTCGAAGAGTGCAGCGGCAGGCGCGGGACGGCATCGCCGCCTTCAACGCATCGCTCGCCAGTCTCGTCCCGCCGGGCGAGCGCAAGGGGCTTGTCGTTCACCTCGAGCGGATCGCCGGAGGCATGACGGCCCTCGGGGACGAGGCGTGAGCGACGGCCGAAGCCAGCCGCGGATCAGGCGACCAGGCTTGCCGGCGCCGGCGCCTCGACTTCGGCCGGGACGGGCCATTCGCCGATCGCCGCGGCGGGGTCGGCGACGTGACGGCGGTAGCCTTCGACCAGCGGGGTCGGCTCGCGGTTCATCCGGCCAGCCGAGCACGAGGGGACGTCGAAGAGGCCGAGGTGCAGCAGGTGGTGCTCCAGCCCGCGGCGCGACCATCGGTATTTCCACTCGATCATGGTGAACAGCGGGAACCAGGTGTAGCCGACGACCGGCACATGTCCGGCGCAGTGCCTGGCGGACGGCGTCGAGCGTCTCGCGCCATCCAGAGGGCGCGCTCGACGTGGGTGCCGGTCGAGCTGGTCTCGGTAACCATCACGGGCCGGCCATAGCGGGCATGGACCAGCCGAAGGACCTGCGCCAGCCCCGAGCCGGGCGAGTCGGCGACGGTGCGGACCCGGCCGTCGCGGCGGCGGACGAGCCGGCGGCTGGTCCAGGGATAATAGTTCACGCCCAGCACGTCCCACCGCGGCGACGCGGCAGCCAGCTCGTCGAGCTCGGCCTCGGTCGCGCCGTGCTCGAGCAGCCAGCGATACCGGGGATGATCGGGCGTCACCCGGCCGCAGGCCAGGTCCATCGGCAGCAGCCGGCCCGCCTGCGCCTGCTCGGCAGCCTCGACCAGCTCGGCCGACCCGGCCCGCTCGAGCCCGACGTCCTCGACGTGGACGAGCACGGTGTCGGCCCGCGCCGGCGCAGGGCATGGGCCGTGCGGACCATCCCCTTGCACAGCGAGAGCAGCACCTTGACGTACCCGTCGTCGCCCGAGAGATAGGGCGGCCACCGGCCATCGCGGCCGCAGAACGCCGCCGTGACCGAGGGCTCGTTCAGCGGGGTATAGCACCGCACCAGCCCGGCGTACCGCTCGGCGAACCGCGCGGCATACTCGGCCACCCGCTGCGGGTACGACGCGTTGACGAACACGTTATCCAGCCAGAGCGGCGTGCCGTAGTGCATCAGGTCGACGATCGGTGTCAGGCCCCGCACGCCCACGAGGTACTCGAGCACCTGGTCGGTCCATGACCAGTCGAACTGTCCCGGCCGCGGGTTGACCCGGTACCACGGGATGCCATACCGGATCGTCGAGATCCCCAGGTCGGCGGCCAGGTCGATGTCCTGCCGCCAGAGCCGATAGTGGTCCATCAGCTCGTACTCGTCGAGCCGGCGATGGCCGGCCCGCGTGTGGGGCACGAACGTGTTCTCGATGCCGACCGCCCAGCGGAACATGGCCGCCGACGGCGCCCCGCCTTCCTGGAACATCCCGCAGCTCCTCTGCAGGGCCGCCGGTCAACATCGACCGCCGCCCTCATACTCGCCTCGCGTCGTCTCGTTCCACGAGCTCCGGGCCGGCCGCATCCGGGCCGCGTCGCCACTCCGACCGTGCGACGCCACCCTCTCCCTCCGCGGCTGCCCTGTCGTCCCCTATATCCTCATTATGGGCCTCAGCACGCGCAAGGGAAGGCCGATCGCGCGAGATTCCGCGGTTTGCCTCACCATCGACCTCGACGATGCCGCACGACATCATACGTCCCGGCCACCATCGGGTACCCGGCACCCATCGACAGGGCCAGGTCATCCGGACTCAGCCCGCCAGGCGAGGCGAATGTCGCTCGGCCGGCCGGCACGCCACCCGTCGGGATCGACTTGCACGGGATTCCCGACGCAGGATCGCGTGGACGACCTGTTGCGCCTCAGCAAGCCCCCGGCCCCACGGCAGCGGACCGACCCGGCCTCGTACCAGGGAACGGCCTTCAGCACGCCGTGGAGTTAGGACCGGACCACACACCCGCCGATCAGCGTGCTGTTGCGGCCTGCCTCACTTTGCGCACATGGCGACGCAGGCTCGCGATCGCCCTCCGCACCGGATCCGACGAGAGCTGGTCCTTCAACCACTCGCGAAACTCCTCGCGACTCCCGATCTGGCGCTCGGGCCCCCCCGCGGAGCTTTGGGCGACAACCGGATAGGCGTGCGGCTGGCCGATGGCAGGGTAAGCGATATAGAGCAGTTTATAGAGGTAGTCGCCCAGGGCATCCGCCTTGAGATAGAGGGAATAGTAAGCCGTTCCCCCCTCCGTGCTGGTCCTCACAACGCCCTCCACGTCATACCCGGTCTTTGCACCCAATACCGTAGCCTGCTCCTTCAACAGCGCCACCGGCTCGGGGTCGTCGGCATCCGCGATCTCGTCGGGCCAGAAATCCTCTCGTTCATCGGCCATGGGCGTCGCCTTCCAGAGGAAGATCCACGTCGAAGATCAAGGGAAGATGGTCGGGGATCGAGATCGAATCGGCCCACGAATTCGTGATGAACTCAGCTTCCGGGACGATCTTCCGGCTGGGCTGCCGGAGACCCACGATCTGGCCAAAGTCAAGCTATTTCATTAACAAAAAGCTCAAAAGAAATTTAAATATTTCCATAGGAAGAAAATCGCGAGTTCGCCCTATCGCCCGACCTGTTTCCCTACAAATAGGGACCAAAGTGCCAGCAGAAACCCGAAGACGAATACCAAGATGCCACCCACGAGGAACCCCGGCTTCCAGAAAGAATCGCTGATGGCTCCCGCCACACTGACGACTGTTCCTCCTGTGACCTGCGCCAGAGCAGCGAACCCGAATGAGGCCCGGCTGGCATGCAATTGCTGCCTGAGCGAAGCATTCTCCCTCGAGAGTTCGGCAAGCTCGCGAGCTTGCCGAGTCGCTTCGATTTGGAAACCATCCCGTTCGATCCTGAGCTTCTCGCGTTCCTCGCAAGCATCCGCTACATGCCTATCTTTCGCGAGGATGGCGTGGTCGGTAGGAGTGAGCTTCCTGGCAGCCTGCTGTAGTTTCCTCTCTTCCTTGATGGTCAGCGGATCCGGTTCCTGCGGAGGAGGTTCGGCAGGCCCAGCGATTCGATCCAGATCAAGGGGCCTGTCATCACGATCGATCATCGCTCAGACGACCCCCTGTTTGCCATCTCAATGAAGTAATCCCTGATAAGTGTTGCGGGGATGTCCGTTCCCTTGAGGAGCTGCCCTGCATTCCTTGCTTTGCATTCTCTCACGGTCTGGTCCCATGGCGAACCGGGCTCGTGGGTCATATTGGACAGTTGGATGGCGGAATACCGACCATAAGTATCCCAGATCTTGTCGAGCAACTGCTTTGTGAAGGGTGCCAACCCAGGTTCGTCGTCGAGCGATGGAACATCCCAGTAGCCGATCGACCCGGACGCGTCCGGGGTCGCGCGATGCCTGTACGTACTCTCCTTCTCGCCGATCGATCGGTTGCCATACTTGCGAAACTTGTGATAGACGCTCCTGATCACCGGACCAAAGACCCAGGCCTCGACCTGCTCATCGATCAGGGGCGAGCCCTTGAGAGCCAGATTCCACCCGTGCGACGTAGTAGATCAACTTCTGAAGCTTCATCGGTGAAACACAATCGCCCTTAATCTTGGCCAGGTCGATGAAATAATTGGCCACGGCGATAGGATTATACGGCATCGCTCACTCCATCCTTTTTCTATACAAAAACCCACTGTACATTCTACGCAGGAGATAGGGGGGAGGTCCACAAGAAAACACCGCGGGCCCAACCGGAAACCATAAGAGATGACAGCAAAACCACTTAGGGCGTTTCTCTACACGCCCGTGCGCCCACCAACACATAATGGAACTTGCAATCTTTTGTGGATGCACCGTCAGGGCGGCCTACTGATGCACTCGCATGGAACGGAATCGATCAGTGTGGAAAGCCATCAACCCGACGAGATGCCAGGCTATGCAGTCTCGCCCGTCGCCGCCACCGCGTCGAACACCGCGAGCGCCGCCGCCGACAACCCGAGCTCCACGCCGCCGGCCGGGACGGGCAGATCGTCGAACAGGCGGACGCCGTCAACGCGGACCTCGGCCCGACCGCCGCTCGATCGAACCGCCAGCGCGTGGAACGCGGCCGGGCGGAACGGCTCGTCGCCCAGCGTCGGCAGCGGCCGCGCAGAGACTTCCTCGCCCGCCGAACGGACCACGCAGCGGAGCCGGCTGGTATCGAGCAGGATCTCGACGATCGGCCCGCCGGATCGCACCACCAGGCCGGCCTCGCCGCCGTCGCCGTCCTCGGGGAACCGGACGTACGCCTCGACGACCCAGTCGCCCGCCAGCGTGATCCCTTCGCACCAGGCGAAGGCCGGGCCGCCGGTCGGCTCCTCGGCTGCCGACGGATCGTGACGCAGCCCCTCCGCGTCGCATCGCCACGCCGAGGCGCCGGGCTCGAACCGCCAGCCCGGGGGGAGCTCGCCCGGCCGCTCGCCGAAGCTCGACGCCAGCGAGGGGAGGGGTGGCGCCGGCTGCGAACGATCGGTCAACTCGCCGACGCTGACGCCGTCGTCGCCCCACGACGCCGGGCACAGCCAGACCCTTCGCCCCGGCTCGCCCGAACGTCGGCCGTGCAGCACGATCCAGTCGTGCATCAGGTCCGGCCGGATCACCGAGAAATGTCCCGGGCCGTCCACCAGGCCGGGCACCGTGCCGAACAGCGGGCCCTCGCGCCCGCGCAGGTCCTGGTAGGGCCCCATCGGCGAATCCGCCACTGCCTCGCCCGTGCCGTAGGCGCCGGTGTAGTTCCCGCCGCTGTAGCCGCAGTAGTACCGCCCGGCCCGCTTGACCGGCGCCGGGCCCTCGATCGTCGTCCAGATCGCGAACCGACGACCCCCGTACAGCGGCATCACCCGCTCACGCTCGAACTCCTGCCAGGGCGAATGCGCCCGCAGCACGACCCGCGGGGCCGCCGCCGGCGTCCTGGGGTCGATCATCGGCTGCACCACGATCCCCGTCCCGTGCGGCGGGTCGTCCTCGGCGACGAAGTCCACGCAGCGGAACAGGTACAGCCGCCCGTCGTCGTCGAGCAGCCAGGATCCGTCGATGGAGAACCGCTCGGCCGGGTCCCCGACCTCCGCCACCAGGCGGAACGGGCCCTCGGGCCGATCCGACACCGCCACCCAGAGCGCATGGCCCCTGTGCTCGACGTCGCCGAAGCTGACGACCATCCAGAAACGCCCGTTCCACGCCAGGACCTCGGGCGCCCAGTGGTCCGCCGCGGCGTCGATCGGCTCAAGCGCTCCCCCCAGCGGCTCCCAGGCGAGCAGGTCCCGCGACCGCCAGACCGGGATGACGCGGCCGTCGGCCAGCGGCGGCCCGTCGTTGGTCCCGTACAGGTAGAACACCCCGCGGTGCCGCAGCACGAACGGGTCTCCCAGCACGACCCCCTCGACCGGGTTGGCGAAGGTCCCCCGATCCCAGCCCGACTCACCGTTCATGCAAGAACCCTCCGGGATCATGGCCTCCGGTCCGCCTGTCCTGGCCCCACGCCCGAAACGTCCCCGTCCGGACCCCCGCCGTGGGCCGCAACTCGGATGCCGCCGACTCGATTCCGAAACACGGGTACATTTCTTGCATGCACTCGCATGGGTCGTGGAAGACGCGAGGTGACAACTGGAGTCGGCGATTGTGCCCAGGCCGTTGGCAGAGCAGGTAGTGGTGTTGACCGGCGCCTCGTCGGGGATCGGTCGCGCGGCGGCCGGGCTCTTCGGCGAGCGAGGCGCCTCGGTGGTGCTGGCGGCGCGCGACGCCGACGCCCTCCGCGAGGTCGCCCGCGAGGTCGAGCTGGCCGGCGGACGCGCCCTCGCCGTCCCCACCGACGTGGGCGACTGGCCGCAGGTCGAGGCCCTCGCCCGCGCCGCGGTCGACCATTTTGGTCGCATCGATACCTGGGTCAATGACGCCGGCGTCGCGATCGGCGGGACCGTCGAGGCCACCGAGGTCGCCGAGGTCGAGCGGATCTTCCGCGTCAACGTCCTGGGCGTGATCCACGGCGTGAAGGCCGCGCTTCCCTACATGACCACCCAGCGCGCCGGCACGATCATCAACGTGGGCTCGGTGGCGGGGGTCCGCGCGTTCCCGATCCAGTCGGTCTACAGCGCGACCAAGCACGCGGTCAAGGGCCTCACCGAGGGCCTGCGGCTGGAGCTATGGAAGAAGGACGGCGACTTCCACGTGACCTACATCGCCCCGGCCGCCATCAACACCCCGCTCTTCGCCGAGTCGCGCACCAAGTTCGGTCACGCCGCCGCCGATCTACGACCCGCGGATCGTCGCCGAGTCGATCGTCTTCGCCGCCGAGAACCCCCGCCGCGACATCTTCGTCGGCGGCGGCGCCAAGATGTTCGACGTGCTGGAGCGAATCAGCCCCGCCCTGACCGACTGGCTGATGACCCGTACCGACAAGATCTTCCGCGACCAGATCACCGACCTGCCGCCCGAAGGACCCGACAACCTCTTCGAGCCGCCCCCGGGCGCACGGACAGTCCGCGGCGGCTACGGCGGCCAGACGCATCCCACGAGCTGGTACTACCCGGATCTTCGAGTGGCACCCGATCCTGAAGCCGGTCGCCGTCGGCGCGCTAGCCCTCGGCGCCGCGGCGCTGCTCAGGGGTCAATCCCGCCCGAACCGCTCCACCGTCCACGAGCTCATCAATGACCCGTGGGACCGCATGTCCTGAATCGCGACCCGAGCGGCCGCGCGGATCGGTCCTCCCACGTCTTCAGAACGGGGTCATCGTGGATCCCGCCGGACGGCCCGATGGCAGGGTCCCCGGTTTCCCCGGCTCGGCGCGGGTCTCGGTTGGCGCGAAGCCCTGACCCTGCCGCGGCCCAATTCGGGCCCTCGCTCGGATTTCTCGCACTCGGCCCTTCATGTCGTAAGCCCCTCCCGAGAAACGCGGTCCGGCGAGTGTGCCGGGCGTTGCCTCCGGATTTTGAGCCGGATTGGCGAAACGTGCTCAAGGGGTGCGGGCCGAATTCCGATAAATGATCTGGTACTCCTTGTCTACTCCTAGTAAAAGGGGCTCACCGCGGTGAACGCGACCCCTTCGGGTGCTTGCACGTCCCCGGCCGGAGGCCAGGGCGGGTCGGAAGCCAGGAGGGTTCGAACCACTTCGGGACCGTCGCGGGGACCAGCCCGGGACGTTGGTCTTGCCGTTGCTTTCGGCAATACCGGCGACCTAGGGGCCGTCATACGCGATGGGACGCGATGCGCCAAGACGGTGTGTCGCGTGGCCCTCTGCGCGAGGCACGCCGCCCAAGGAAGGGTCGGGGGCATCGGTCTCCGGCACGTCGTCGCTCTTCTCGTCACACATCCACTTCTTTCGGCGAACACGTCCGCCCCCGCGGACGCGGTACGTCCTCATCCCCCCGGCGACGCCAGACCCTGGCATCCCGCGGAGGTAACGGACAACCGGCACGCCTCGCTCAAAAGGGCCCGACCTGCGGGTCGTCGCTCGTCCGGTCCTCACAGGACCATGACGCGCAGCGCCGAGCTCGCCCCGACCGGCGCGCATGGACACCCAGCCGACGACCGGCTGCGTGCACTCCCGAGGGAAAGGAGTCCTTGCGGTATGACCGTTGCCACTCTCTTGCTCGCACTCCTCACCGCCACGAATCCTTCATCCGGCGGCGGGGCGTCTTCCGACCCCATCCTGCTCGACTTCCACGCCGACTGGTGCGGCCCCTGCCAGAAGATGCGGCCGGCCATCGACCAGTTGACCCGGAAGGGCCTGCCGATCCGCTCGGTCAACATCGACCGCTCGCCGGCCATCGCCCGGAAATACGGCGTCACGGCCGTCCCGACCTTCGTCGTGATTGACCGCTCGGGACGCGCCCTCGACCGCACCAGCGGCCTCCAGCCCGCCGCCGTGCTCGAGCGCTTCTACGTCGCCGCCGCCGCCAAGGCCCAGCCGAACGCACCGGCCCCCGACGACGCCCCGGCCGCCTCTCGCCGCGACGGCAATGACGCCGACGGGTCGGCCGCCCTCGACCGCGACGCCGAGCCGCCCGCGCGTCCCGTGCGCCGCATCCGCCAGGAGCGGGTTCGCAACGACGACGAGCTCGCCGACAACGCCAACAATCGGCGGGCCGAGGAAGACGCCGATCGGCCCCCCACCGATCCGGCGCTTCCGCCGCCTCCGGCGCCGGCAAGCCCTTCGCCAATCCCCACCCGGCGCGGACCGTGGTGCGGATCAAGGTCGTCGGGCCGCACTCGACGGGCTTCGGGTCGGGGACCATCATCTACAGCTCCCCCGAGGAGACACTGGTCCTCACCTGCGCCACATCTTCCACCTCGAGGGCCAGGCGCAGCAGGCGAGCCCGGACCGGTTCCCGCACCGGGTCGAGGTCGACCTGTTCGACGGCGAGTTGCACCCGCAGTCCTCGGGCCCGCCCAAGGTGAACTACGTCGAGTCGTTCCAGGCCAAGGCGATCGATTATGACTTCATCCGCGACGTCGGCCTGATCCGCTTCCGCGCCGGCCGCCAGCTCCCCGCCAGCCGGGTGGTGCCGGCGCACTGGCAGCCGGTGAGCGCACCCCGGCCGATGAAGATGCTCACCGTGGGATGCTCCGAGGGCCGCGACGCCACCGCCTGGCACACGCGGATCATGAACCCTCGCCTGAAGGGGTTCCTCCAGGGCAAGCCGGCGTACGAGGCGATCGAGTGCGAGTTCGCCCCCAAGCAGGGTCGGTCCGGCGGCGGCCTGTTCACCACGGATGGCTACATCGCGGGCGTGTGCAACTTCGCCGAGCCGCAGGGCGATCACGGGCTCTATGCCACGCCCCGGTCGATCTACGCGATCCTCGACCGCAACAACCTGTCGGCGCTGTATGCCCCGGTCGTGCGTGATGGCGGCCCCGGCAACACGCTGATGGCCGACAGCCGCGACGCCGGCCCGGCGCGGGCCCGTGCTCCCCTGACCGGCGAGGCCCGGATGCAGTCCCCCGACACCGACGAGCCCACGCCGAGCCGGTCGGCCGCCGACAGGGGCGAGGTGCTGCTGCCGCACTACCGCTTCCTGGGGATCAAGGACCCCGTCGGCACCGACGGCAACCGCGCGGCCTCGCCGCCGCGCACCGGCTCCAGCTCCCGCCGCGTCGCCTGGATGGCGCCCCGCGAAGAGACTCGAACCACCGAGCCAGAGCCCGAGCCGGTCAACGCCAATGTCGACGACCAGCCCGCGACCGAAGCGACCACGACCATGACCCCGGCTACGACCCCAACAACCCCGACCGCCGAGGTCCGCAAGCCCGCCTCCACCCGGCCCCGCTGGCTCCCCGCCGCCGCGGCTGTGTCGGACAATTGAACATCGATGAACCGCGAGATCCACGAAAGGGATCGGGAGGAACGCAAAACCTGCGTCCTTCCGATCCCTTTCTTATGACCAATTTTTGCGAGATTCGTGGATTCCGTGGTGAGATCGCCGAACGATTGAATTGCACACGATAGCACGATCCAACCGATACGAGCCCGACGCGCCAGCGAGTGGATGACCCGGCCCCGGGCGGTTCCTGCGGCTGATGCGGATCGGCCTGATACAAGCCCGACGCGCCAGCGAGTGGATGACCCGGTCGGCTCGGCGATCCACTCGCTGGCGCGTCGGGCTCGTCGGCGCAAACCACCCGTGACGCGATCCAAGCCCGATCGTCCATCCCATGGCGAGGCCGCCCGGCTCAGGCCAGCGGCGTTCCATACGCGGCCTGCCACTCGGGTCGGCCGGCGAGGTCCAGCCCGATCCGCGCCAGTGCTACGTCTTCCTCGGGCGAGAGCGGATGAGCGGCGGCCACGGTCGCGGCGGCCTTCTCGAGCTCGGCGACGTTCTCCAGGCCGATGACGGCGACCGAGATCCCGGGGACCGAGAGTACATAGCGGATCGCCCGCTCGTAATACTTCTCGTCGATCTTGAACCCCCCCTGCTCCTGCGCAGCGCCGCCGAGCACCTTCATCGCGACCAGGCCCAGGTTCATGTGGCGGGCGCGGCTCCAGACCTTGTGCTCGAAGTCATAGGTGTGCTGCACGACGAAGTTGACCGCGTTCATCAGGACGTCAATCTCGCCGGAGTCGAGCGCCTGGTGGAACCGGGTCGGATGCAGGTGCCCGCTGGCGCCGATGAAGCGGACGACGCCCTGACGCCTGGCCTCGCGCAGCGCGCCAGGGCACCCTTGTCGCCGACGACCTGCCGGGTGTCGCCCCAGAGCTTCTCGTCGCCGAAGTTGTGCAGATGGACCAGGTCGAGCCGATCGGTTCGCATCCGCTTGAGGCTCTGACGCAGCAGCTTCCAGGTGCCGTCGTAGGTCGGCTCCTCGGTCTTGGTGACCAGGAAGACCTTGTCGCGGACCTCGGCGATCGCCGGCCCCATCTTCTCCTCGGCAAACCCGGTCTCGGCGCCGCCGTACGTGGGCGCCGTGTCGAGGTAGTTGACGCCAAGCTCGAGCGCACGATGGAGCGTGGCGCGGACGTCGTCCGGCGTGACCCGCTTTGCGCCGAAATATGCGCAGCCGATCCCCAGCCGAGAGACCCTGGCCCCGGTGCGGCCGAGGACGACATCGGGGACCTTGACGGGCGCCGCGGCCGACTCGCCCGCGGCGGCGGCACCAGCCGCCAGCCCGCCGACCAGGGCGGTCCCGCCCTTGACGAACACACGCCGCGATAGCGAACGAGACTCACGCATGGGGATTCCTCCGCCTGGAGTCAACGACCCGGGAGCGAACTCTCTTCCACATCCATTCCGATGGATTGACTACCAGGCGCCTACTCTACCAGACGCCTCCGCGAGTGCGGGATACACCGGCCGACGCCATGATCCCGATCGCCGGGGCCGCAATCCGTCTCTCCGACATGCTCGCCCATAGAGCGCAGGCGCTACCGATCGGGATTCTCCGGGCGCCTGCTCGCGCTCCATGCGGAAGCCTCAATCGGACTCGAACGCGATGCCGAGCTCCTTGAGGGCCTTCCGCAGCGATTCCAGGTGCTCGTCGGGGACCACGACGGCGGTCGGTCCCAGCCGATCGCCCAGCCAGGGGCTGGTGGCGGGGTGCTGGAGCAGGCCGTCGAGCAGGCCGGCGCCGGGCAGGGTGAGGACCCGCAGACGGCTGGCCTTCAGCGACGGCACGCGCGGGCCCGCCGGCGTGGGAATCGCGGTCAACAGCAGTTGGACGGCCGGCGGGATCTCGCCGCCGGTCCGCCGCCTGTACCATTCGGCCAGGTCCTGCAGGGTAAGCCCGCGGTCCAGGCCGCGTCGCAGCGAGGCGGCGCCGACGACGAACCGCCGACGGATCGCGTCCGCACCCTTGCCGCCCGACGGCCGCTCGTCGGCGAACCGGGTAAGCTCGGCGTCGATCAGGAGGTCCGACCGCGACGGGTCGAGCACCATCGACACCCCGTCGGGCTCGATCGACATGCACACCTCGGGCGGACGCCGATAGTCCCGCGAGCCCGCCATCCGGAACCGGTCGAACGGGATCATCGGCTCGTTGCTGACCAGCAGGAACCGTTCGGAGACCGCGACCGGCGGCTCCTGCTCGCGTCGGCCATCGCCCGCCGGCCACGACGCCAGCGCCGCGTCGCGATCGGTCTGCGAGCCGAACTCGATCAGCGTGGCCGCCGCGTAGTACGTCACCCGCTCTCGCCGCGTGGCCCAGGTCCGGACCGCGTCCACCACTCCCGCGGGCAGGGCACGCTGGCTGTGTCGCGTCAGGGTCTCGATCATCGCCTCGGCCGACAGGCCCGAATCGAGCCCCAGCACGATCGACTCGCGAGTCAGCCGCAACTCCATCGCGGCGCCGATCTGCGACCACCAGGCAAACCGGCTCAGCCGGCCCACCAGCAGCGGCGTCAGGCCCTGCCGGTAGGCGATCACCTCGAAGTTCGGCTGGACGAACAGGAACTGCGGGAACGCCGGCCGCGGCTGCGGCGTCGGCCCGGCGGCCAGGATATACCGCCCCAGCGGCGTGAGCTGCACCGCCCGCCGCCCGCTCCCAAGCTCCTCGCCGGTCCGGACCAGGCCCAGGGGATAGGCCACGCCCAGCAACATCGACGCCAGCAACCCCGCCGCGCAGCGGCTCCGTCCCCGAACGACCTCGAGCTCGGGGCGATGCCGTACGCTTCGCGGGCAACGGGTAAGTCAGGGCGGTCGGCCCCGATATCGCCGCGATCGCCTCGTCGCCCTCGGCGTCATCCGCGAGCCGTGCGCGTGTCCCATTCGGGACAACGGGCGGCCAGGTGCGCGGCCAGGTCGTCGAGCGCCGTCCACTCTTCCTCGTCGAGCGTGGCCAGCCACAGCAGGACGGCCGGGCGCAGGTAAGGCAGGGCCGACTCGCCGGCCTCGGGCGACTCGAGGTCCGGTGCGCCGGTGGGCTCGTTCCAGCCCTTCAGCGAGAGCCAGCCAGTGGCGATCATCTGCGGCAGGTGGAACGCGTTGTCCCCCCAGAATTCCGGGTCCGCGGCCGTGATCCGCTGGCCCGCGTCGTCCTGCTCGACCACGCCGACGCGACGCCCCAGCGCCAGCCAGAACCCGGCCGGGTCGGCCATCGGGGCCAGCGCGTCGGAGATCGCGCCGGAGAGCACCGGGTCCTCGGCGACCCGCTCGCGGTCGCGCTTGTACATCGTCCCGTTCTGCGTCTGGCGGATCGGCTCGGCGGCCGCGCGCTGCCACAAGGCCCCCAGGCGGAGGATCGGCTCGAGGCCGTCCGCCTCGCGGACCTGGCCGACCGGCCCGGCCGCCGCCGGCCGGCCCTCGGGCCGCACCGCGCAGGACGCGCGGAACCGTCGGATGCGTCCGGAGCTGGACGCCCAGCGATCGCCCGCGCAGAGCGCCGCGGCGAAGTCGTCGACCGGTCCCAGCTCGACGTTCGGCTCGATCGCCAGCAGGCCCAGATCGAGCAGTTGCACGATCGATGCGTCGGGCTCGGCCCCAAGGATCGCCAGCGCATGAGCCAGCCCGGCCGCGGGCATCACGGCGGCCTCGGTCACGGCAAAGAGGGTCAGCGCCAGCCGAGAACCCACCGGCAGCCCGGCCGCCATCGCCTCGACGGCCGCCGGCTGGTCGAGGTGCTCGGCAAGCTCCTCGGCGGTCCCGACCGGACGAATCCGGTCCTCCAGCGGCGGGAGCCCCCGCGCCAGCCGGATCGCCGCCAGCCGCGACCCCTTGTACCGCGACAGGGCCAGACGAAACGCCAGGCGCGGCTCGTCCGGTCGGTCGCTCGTCTGCGGTCCGCTGGCCATCGGCAAGCCTCCCCCTCGGGGCCTCTCAGCGCACCACGCGCGGGGTGTGCCCCATCCGCCGCAGCTCGTCGATCACGGCCTCGGACTCCTCCGGCCGGACCAGCAGCACCGTCTCGGACAGCCGGCCCAGGATCCAGCGAGCGAGCGTCTTCCGCGCCAGCAGCTCCTCGGCCAGCATCGGCTCGGCCGTGCGGATCAGCGCCACGTTCCGGTGCAGCTTGACGGGGATCCGCGCGGTGGATCGGTCGGCTCATGTCGAGGCACCGTCGGGTGAAGTTACGGGGAGGGGAAGCCCGCCGGCGCACGCGGCGGCCGGGGATGGTCCGATCCGATCAGCCGCAGGTCGACGCGCCTGATCGCGCCAGGCCATGTTCGGCCAGCGACTTCCTCGTCGAGGATCTCATAGTTGTAGCCCTGCTCGGTGAGGAAGAGCTGGCGGTGGTGGGCGAAGTCCATCTCGCGGGTGTCGCGGCTGACCAGCGAGTAGAAGCTCGCCGGCCGCTCGCCCTCCTTGGGCCGGAGGATCCGGCCCAGGCGCTGCGCCTCCTCCTGCCGGCTGCCGAACGTGCCCGAGACCTGGATCATCACGTTCGCGTCCGGCAGGTCGATGGCGAAGTTGCCGACCTTCGAGAGCACCAGCCGGCGGATCACGCCCTGGCGGAACTTGCCGTAAAGATCCTCGCGCTCGGAGTTCGGCGTCTGGCCCGTGATGAGCGGGATGTCGAACCGCTCGGCGATCCGCCGCAGTTGCTTCAGGTACTGGCCGATGACCAGCACGCGGTCTTCGGGATGGTCGTTGCGATCGAGCAACGTCGCCACCAGGTCGTCCTTGAGCGGGTTCTCGCTGGCCAGGCGGAACTTCTCCCGCCACTCGGCCAGGGCATACTCCATCCGCAAGGTCGGCGGCAGGCCCAGGCGGACCTCGTGGCACTGCGCCTCGGCGATCCACCCTTTCGATTCGAGCACCCGCCAGGGGACGTCGTACTTCTTGGGACCGATCAGGCTGAAGACGTCCTCCTCGCGATGGTCCTCGCGGACGAGCGTCGCGGTCAGGCCCAGTCGGCGGCGAGCCTGGATGTCGGCCGTGATCCGGAACACGGGCGCCGGCAGCAGGTGGACCTCGTCATAGACGATCAGGCCCCAATCGCGGGCGTCGAACAGGTGGAAGTGGGGGAAATCGCCGTCCTTCTTGGGCCGGTAGGTGACGATCTGATACGTGGCCAGGGTGATCGGCGCCATGGTCTTGGAGTCGCCCGTATAGGTGCCGACCAGGCCCGGGTCGATGTCGGTCTTGTCGAGGATCTCGCGCTTCCACTGCTCGACGGCCGTGGTGCTGGTGGTCAGGACGAGGGTCTCGGTCTGCAAGGCGGCCATCGCGGCGATCCCGACGATCGTCTTGCCGGCGCCGCAGGGCAGGACGATGACGCCCGACCCGCCCCGGGTGTCGCCGCCGGCGTAGAAGGCCGCGACCGCACCCTGCTGGTAATCGCGCACCCGAAACGGCAGCCCGCCCCGGGTCGTCTCGCGGACGCCCATCGGCAGCGCCGCCCCGGCGACGTAGCCGGCGAGGTCCTCGGCCGGGTAGCCGACCGCGATCAGGGCCTGCTTGAGCACGCCGCGGTTGGCGTCGTCGATGGCGAAGCTCGTCTCGTCGACCCGCTCGCCCAGGTAGTCGCGCACGCCGCGCTGGCGGGCCAGCTCCTCCAGGAGCGGACGGTCGCCCGTGGTGAGCAACAGCCGTCCGTCGACCCGGTGCAGCCGGACCCGCCCGTACCGGCTGACCAGCTCGCGGAGGTCGGGCGGCAGGTTGCCGGGGAGTGGGAACTTGGAATAGGTCTCGAGCGCCTGGACCATGGCCTCGGCCGTCATCCCGGCGGCGGCCGCGTTCCAGAGCGACAGCGGGGTGAGGCGATAGGTATGGATGTGCTCGGGGCTCTTCTCCAGCTCGGCGAACGGCGCGATGGCGTCGCGGGCCTCGGCGTGCAGCGGGTTGTCGACTTCCAGCAGGATCGTGCGGTCCCCCTGCACGATCAGCGGATTGGCGGGGTTGTACTGCATGGGCTCCTGGCCGGATCGGGTGAGGCGGGCGGGCGGACGCGGTCCCGACATCCATGACGTCCCCCGGCACCGCGCGAACGAACATTCCATCGTAGGGGCACACGGGGATTCCCGCAAGCTTGGCCTGGGGCGCGGCGGGGTCGTCGGCTAGAATGACGCCGTCCACCCGGTCCCCGGAGCAGGCCATGGACTTCGCAGATTTCAGCCTGGAGTCGGCGGTCGCCCGCTTCGAGCTGACGCTGCCGCCCCGCGCCGACCTGTTCGCCGGCGTCCGGCCCCTGGAGATCCCGCCCATCCTGCGCGAGGTCTTTGCTCGCTGGGCCCCGCAGGCTCTCGAGGTCAACAACGAGAAGGCCCGGTCCGAGCTGATCATCGCCCCCATCCTGATCGAAGCCATGAACCTGGCGGGCCAGGCCATGGGGGTCTACTCGGGCGTATCGCTCGACGTGGACCGCGACCGCGGCCTGTTCGGCCGGTGCGACTTCCTGCTGGGCCGTCGAACGGGCCCGTTCCTGCTGGGATCCCCCCTGCTGGCAGTCGTCGAGGCCAGGAACGAGGACATCCCGGGGAACCTGGGACAGTGTGTGGCCGAGATGGTGGCCGTACGTGTCCTGAACGAACGCAGAGGACGACCGATCGCGGTCGTTCACGGCTCGGTCACGACGGGCGCCGAGTGGCTTTTCCTCCAGCTCGCGGGCAACGCGGTCACCTTCGACCTCCGCGAGCGGTTCCTCGATGACGCGGGACCAATCCTCGGATATCTCGCGGCCATCGGCCGGATCGAGGCTGGGAAGGTCCCTGATCCGGACGCGATCCAGTCGGCGTCGATCTCCCCCGTCGCTTAAGACACTTCTCGGTACTCCGGACAACCGCAGGCCCCACGGTCGGGATGGCCAGTGTTCCGCTATGGACAGGCCGAGCTCGAGATCAAGAAGCAGGCGGACGGAGAGCCGCCCGATGTGTCGCTTGAAGCCAGGGGCTTCCGCCACCGGTTCACGCAGCCTGTGTTGCACTCCCCTTCCACCGATGACGCCTATGCCGAACAACATTCGGCAATGCGGGCCAGCCCGGTTGACCGAGGCGACTCCATCTCTTTCATTCGTAAGAGCTCGGCTGAACCGTCCTTGGCGTGCATGGTAGCCTGGCTCCTGGACCGCACTTGACGCAGTACCGGGAGAATCCTCGCTGGTCCGACGTTCTCCCTCCGCCGCCACGGCCCTGATTGTACAGCGGCCCTTCTCGCCTCGATCCAGGGGGAAAAGCGCCGAGCCCATGGCCCGACGCTTGTACGGGGCCCACCCTCGTGTTACATTTGTCAGAGGAGGAGCCGAGGCGGCCGGGGAGGGGATGCGGATGGACAGCCCGATGGGATCGCAGGGAACGGGGGGAGCCGCCGAAGCGGGCAGGTCAGCCTGGCGGACCTGTGCTTCCTGGTCCTGGCGGCCGGGCTGGCGGCCGGTGTCGTCCGGGGGGCGCGGGAGGTCTGGGGCACGGGCCTGAGCCGATGGGGCTCAAACGGTTGGTCGCCCACGGCCCATTTCGAGAGGACCGCCGGCCTCGCGGTCGAGGTCGCATCGATCTGGCTCGCGCTCATCCTGGCGTGCGGCATCCTCCGTCTGGTTCGCGGCCCACGATCGGGCGAGGGTCCGGGGCGGGTCGGGCTCCTGGGGATGATGGGCTGGCGCGTCCCTGCGATCGCGCTCCTGCTAGGCTTCACCATGCGGGAGTCGCAAATCCTCGGGGTGGACCTGACGACGTACCGGGCCCTCGCCGGAGGGCAAGAGATCTATTCGGTGAGCGTGATGCTCGTCCCCATCTGCGCGATGCTGACGATCATCGGCGTCGCACTCGGCATGGGCGCCGGGATGAGCCTGCCGCGAGCGTCTCCGGCACGGGCGCGGCCTTACTGGCTGTTCGTCCCGCTGGCCGCCCTGGCCGCCGTCTTGTTCATGGCACAACCGGGCGGTGAGTGCACGCTCATCCCGCAATTCATCCTGGTCGTTCTGGACTTCGTAATTTACGCGATGCCTCCTCCGGGCGTCAGGCTGCCGGGGTCGCTCGCGGTCCGATTGCTCCGCGCCGGGATCGAGGCCGTCCCGGCGGCCGTGGCGTGTCTCTGGCTGGCCCTGGTCGTCGCCCATGACTTCGAGCGGGCCCGGCGCGATCAGCCCTGGGCGATGGGCCGAGGCGGCTGGATCCTGCGGATCCTCTCGCTCGTCGTCGCGCTGGCGGCCGGGACCGTCGTCGTCGGGGTGGCCATCCCGACGATGCACCCCTGCCTGCTCGACGGCTTCCGAGAGATCCTCGATACCGAGTCCATCGCGATGGTGCTCGGCGGCTTCGGCGTCCTCGCGGCCGGCCTGGCGGCCCGGGCGCTCGTGCCGCCACCGAGCCACGAGGCGCCGCGCCGGCTCCGCCGGCTCTCACGCCTCCTCGCGGCCGGCATGATCGTGATCATCCTGCTCTCGGCCATGCAGGCCGTGCCCTCCTCGATGCAGATCGATCCCGCAGTGCCGGCGATCGTCGGCCGGGTCTGCGATCTCATCCGAGATCTCTCGGACTGGCTCTTCAGCATGTTCCCCGACTCGATCGAAACGGATCTGTCCGCCTGGCTCAGTCCTCGGCGGCTCGCCTGGCCGCTCTTGACGACGATCCTGGCCCTGTTCCTCATCGAACTGTCCGGCTCCCGCATGGGGGGAAGCCAGCCGGCGCCGTTCGATGCGGTGGCCGAGTCGCCCGCGCGATTGGCTCGATTCTTCTGGCTCGTCGCGTCCTTGACGACGGTCTGCCTCGTCGCCGTGCCGACTCTCATGGTGCTGGGGCAGGCATTGGCTCACATCCGCTACCGGATCAACGACTGGACGACCCTCGGCTGGCCGTCGCCGTTCTGAGCCGTTGAAAACGCCCGCCGATCGCAGAGACCGGGACGCTCGTCGGGGAGCACGCCGGTTCCAGTCGTCGAGGTCCGTCGCGGGTGTCTGATCGCACACCGACGTTATCCTGGAGGTTCGCGGCAC
Organism: uncultured Planctomycetota bacterium; assembly: GCA_963771445.1. GTDB lineage: Bacteria > Planctomycetota > Planctomycetia > Isosphaerales > Isosphaeraceae > JAKAUH01. Next base: position 747,499 of record CAVYTQ010000015.1, read on the forward strand.
CCATCGTGGTGTGGTTGGCCCTCCTCCTGATCCCGCATCCGACGGGCCTCTCGCGCATCCCCTGGCGCTACCTCGGGCTTTTCGCCGACGTGATCGTCGCGCTGGTGCTCAAGCCGCTGCCGCCGGCCGCGGTGGACCTGATCGGCGTGAGCCTCGCCAGGGTCCAGGGCGACATCGCCCCTTTTAATCGTGTGCATCCACTGCGGAGGCCCGGGGGCCAGACCACGGAGGCCCGGAGGTCAGACCAGGTTAGCGGTTCTTTCTATGCCAAATCTACTGAGGACTTGAGTTCGCGAAGCCGTTCACCACCCATCGCTCAGCTCGGCAATCGGGCAGGCCGGTGTCGTCAGCTCGCGACAGTCTCCTCAATTGAACAATGAGACGGCCCGGAGCACAGACGCTTTCACCTGGTCGCACTCGATGGACCTGAACGAGAGCCTGACGGCTCGATGGCAGATCGCTACAGGATGACCCGGAACGGCGGCCCGCCGGTCCGTCCGGCAGGTCTCTTGTTGGAGTCGGCTCGGCCGACGATCCGCCCGGCTGGCGGGTCGGATGTCTGCGGCGGGCCGGGGTCCGGCCGGCCGGGGTCGGGGTGGCAGCCGTTCGGCGGATCGTCGGTGCGGCGAAGCCGCCGGCCCGGGGCGGGCGTCGGACCGACACAGGCGGCCACGAGCGGATCGGCCCGCGCCGGGCCGGCCGCGGCGGGCCGCGGCCACGGACGGCGCAGCACGGTTGAGATTCAGGGTTTGCCCCGTCCCTAGCACGTGCGATATGGAGGCATGGGAAAGAAACGCACGCCAACCGAGCTGGTCTCGGCCGAGATCACCGACGACGCCTATCAGACCGTGCTGGCCGGTATCACGGAACTGCTGGAATCGGCACGCCGCGCCGTCGCCCGCTCCGTCAACGCCGTCATGACGACGAGTTACTGGGCTGTCGGGCGGCGGATCGTCGAGTTCGAGCAGGAGGGCGAGGACCGCGCGGCCTACGGGACCCGGCTGATCGCCCGTCTGGCCGTCAACTTGACCACGAGGTTCGGCCGGGGATATCGACCCGTCAACCTGTCCCAGATGAGGAAGTTCTACCTGACCTGGCCCAACCCGGAGATTTTTCAGACAGCGTCTGAAAAATTGGGCCGGCAGCCCTCGGGTCCCCTCCTGCCTCGATTCCCGCTCTCCTGGTCCCACTACGTCAGCCTGCTGTCCGTCAGGAAGCCCGAGGCACGCAGCTTCTACGAAGCCGAGGCCCTGCGATGCGGCTGGACCGTGCGGCAGCTCGATCGGCAGATCGGGAGCCAGTTCTACGAGCGGACTCTCCTCTCCCGCAACAAGGCCGCCATGCTCAGGAAGGGGCAGGAGGCCGGCCCTGGTGATGGGCTCACCCCCGAGGAAGAGATCAAAGATCCGTTCGTCCTGGAATTCCTCGATCTGAAGGACGAGTACTCGGAGGGCGACCTCGAGGAGGCGCTGATCCGCCACCTCGAGACCTTCCTGCTGGAGCTCGGCAACGATTTCACCTTCGTCGGCCGCCAGCGCCGGCTGCGAATCGATGACGAGTGGTTCCGGGTCGACCTGTTGTTCTTCCACCGCCGCCTTCGCTGTTTGATGATCATCGACCTGAAACTGAATAAGCTCACCGCGGGCGACGTCGGCCAGATGCACCTGTATTTGAATTACGCCCGCGAGCACTGGACGCACCCCGACGAGAATCCCCCGGTGGGCCTGATCCTCTGCGCCGAGCACCGGTCGGGCGTGGCCAGATACGCGCTCGAGGGACTGCCGAACAAGATCCTCGCGGCGGAGTACCGCATGACCCTGCCGAGCGAGGAGACGCTGGCCGCGGAGCTGGCGCGGTCCCGCAAGATGCTGGAAGGGCGAGCCGGCCGGGCTGGCGGGAAGAAAAAGAAGTAATCGTAGGGGGCAGGCATCCCGGGTCAAGGCCCGGGAGTCAGCCCAGTTCAGCGGTTTTCTCTATGCCAGACTTACCGAGGATTCGAGTTCGCGAAGCCGATCACCACCCGGCGCTCAGCTCGGCACCCGGGCAGACCGGCATCGTCAGCTCGCAACAGTCTCCTCAATTTTACAATGAGACGGCCGGCGGCACCGACGCTTTCAACTGGTCGTTCTCGATGGACCTGAACGAGAGCCTGACAGCTCGATGGCAGATCGCTGCAGGATGACCCGGAACGACCGCCCGCCGGTCCGCCCGGCAGGTCTCTTTTCGCGGGCGGCTCCTCCGACGATCCCGCCTGGCTGGCCGGTCGGATGTTTGCGGCGGGCCGCGGTCCGGCGGGCCCGGGTCGGGGTGGAATCGATGAGCAGCGAGGATTCACGACTCGCCGCGTCGCCGTCTCCCGTCCTCGGCACTCGGTGAGCCGCATCGCTCAGGATAACGTCGTCGCTTGCACCACCTCGAGCTGATCCTCCCGGACCTCGATGTAGACGCGCCGGGGCTTCTTCTCCACCAGGACGCGGTAGACGTGGGCGCCCTTGGGACCGAGCGGCCCGCGGTACTCGGCGACCACCGCCCGGTCGTAGCCCGAGTCGCGGATCCGAACGATCGTACCGTCCTTCAGTGGCTCCATCGGACCCCTGTGTCGCCATCGCCAGGTCCCTCCGGTCGGCATTCGCCACGGCGCGACCCCCAATGATCCGGAGCAACTCGACCCGCATCACCGCGTCGAGCGACGCCGCCAGCCCATCGCAGGATGCCCTCGAGCCCCGCACGAGCGGGAGCGTCAAGGATGCGGGCACGCCGGCACTGAGGGGCTGTCGTGGCCGCGGAGCGGCGGAGGAACGGCGGCATCGGGTGCGAGCGAACGATGGGTCGCCCGAGTCGCCGGGTGATGCGACACGGCTGCCGGGTGATGCGACGCGGCTGCCGTGTGATGCGATGCGGCAGTCGGTCGAACCGGCGACGTCAGTCGCCGGGTGATGCCTTTGGACCCGGGTGATGTCCGCAGGAACCCGGCGACTGACGTCGCCGGTTCGCCCGGGTCGCCATCGTCGCCGGACCGAGGCCGACTCCGAGTGGAGCAGGCCGTCCGAGTCCCCCGTCCCCCGGTCCACCATCCCGTGAACGCTTACCTTGTAGGATCCGGCTCCTGCCGGCGATCGGTCGTTCGGCCGGGGTCCGGGCGGACCGGATCGGGAGCAGAGCCCCCCGCCCGGCCCGTGGCGGCCGCCGTCCCCCTGGTACGCAGCGAAATTGGTGTCCGGGAAATTCCCCGCATTGACGTCTCGCACCTGGAGTGCGATTTCTGCCTGAGAGACGCATTCGAGTATGATTGCAGAATCGATTCCTACTATTTGTACCGGCCACCGCTCATGGGCGGCGCGATACCGCATTCGGGGCGGCGGGGGACCGTGCCGGGGCGGCGTCAGACTCGGCGGTCGATTGTGCCCGAGCACGTGCCTTCAGCTCAGCCATCAGGGCCCGGAAATCCTCGCTGGAACTGACCGCTTCAAAGTCGATATCCGACGCGATCATTTCGGGGTTCTGAAGCCCGCCGGAGATCGCCTCCCGCAGGTTCGCGATGGCTCGCTCGGCAAACGTCCGGCGACGGGCCTGATCCTGCGGCGAGACATCGGTCTTGCCCATCTCGATCAGGCCGGCGCAGAGGGCATGGGCGCACGCCCGATCATAGGGGGTGAGGGCACGGGAATCGGCGATCCCTTCGAAGAGCTTCCGGGCTCGGCCGAGGGCGGACGATGCTTCCGCAGCCCGCCCGGCCGCCAGGTGAATCCGCCCCATCTCGTAATCAAGGTAGGCGAGCGATCGCTGCACGTGGACGACTCCGGGATTCCTGCGATCGCTCTCCTCGCGATGGGCGAGGGCCCTCCGGTAATGCTCGAGCGCCTCATCCGGCCTGCCCAGACGTGCGAGAGTTCGTCCCAGCTCACCGTCGAAGTATTCCACCCACGATCTGGCGGTTTCCAGGCCCGGGTTCTCTCTCGCCAACACCTCGGCGAGATCCAGACCCTTGCGATAAGAGCGATACGCGTCCTGGTCGCGGCGGAGCAGCCGGTATTGGATCCATCCGAGGGCCCCGTGTGCGGAGATCAGGCTCAACCGATAGTCGAAGACTTCGGGATGGTCGTGGACCAATCGCTCGGCCATCGAGAGCGCCTGCTCGTAGGACCGCAAGGCCTCGGCCGAGCGACCGAGGTCGCCGAGTCTCCCGCCGACACCCCCGTGGGCACCTATCAGGCGCCACTGATAGTCGGCAACTTCCGGGTGTTCGCGAACGAGTCGTTCGAAGATCTGCCGCCCCTGATCCTCGGACCGCAGCGACTCGAGGGTCGATCCGGCGTAGTATTGCCGGATTGCCCAGACGCCGTACCCGATGCCCAGTTCTTTCTGGTACTCCGGCACGTCGGGGTGGTCGCGGACAATTTGTCCGCGGATCGCCAGGAGCGCGCGTGGGAACGGCGGGCATCGGGCTCCAGTCCGAGTTCCGCCTGCTGGTTACCCAGGTCGTTCAGGCACATCGCGAGTTTGTAGTTGTATCGCTCGACACTTGGGTGTTCGCGAGCGAGCTGCTCGTACATCTCGGTGGCTTTCTCGAACGACCCGATCGCTTCCTTGGCCGTGTCGGTGTACGTCGTGACGAACCCGACGCGGTACCACGCCTCGGCCGCCTCGGCGCGCACCGATGGATCGCTCGCGTGGTCCTTGAGGAACTCCTGGTAGTACTTCCGCGAGGACTCGAGCAGCTCTTTGCGGAGGGGCTGAAGGCCGGGAACATTGAGGAGCTTGCTCTCGCTGATCCTGGTGAAATACTCGTCCACGGCCTCGCGGGCCTTCCGAAAGTTGGCTTCGGCCGCGAGCCGCGACATCTCGGCTCGCCCTCTCTGGGCTTCGGTCCTGGCGTTCGCCTGGCTCAGGAGTACCGTGCCGGCCGTCAGCCCCACGACGGCCGCAACGAGCAGCACCGCCGCGCCGCTCACCAGGGGGCGATGCTCGCGCGCCCAGCGGCCCGCACGGATCGTGAACGGTTCACGGTAGCTCGAGACCGGCTCGTCGGCCATCCACCGCTTGACGTCCGCGGCCAGGGCGTCGACCGTCGGATAACGGTCGGCCGGCTTCTTCTCCAGGGCCTTGAGGCAGATCGCCTCGAGTGAGGCCGGCGTGGCGTCGCAGAGGGCGCGCGGCCGCGCGGGCGGCTCGAGTGCGACGAGACGGAGCACCTCGGCGGTGTTCGACCCGTCGAACGGAGGCCTTCCGCAGAGGATCTCGTAGAGGATCGCCCCCAGGCCATAGACGTCGGTCCGTCGGTCCACCAGGTCCCACCGACCCTCGGCCTGCTCGGGGCTCATATAAGCGGGCGTCCCCAACGCCTGGCCCTGCATCGTCTCGCCGCGTCCCTCGGGCTGGTCCATTTCCACCGGCGGGGTCATTGTCTCCTCGGACCGACCGACGACCTTGGCCAGCCCCCAATCGAGCACGATCACCTCGCCGAAGTCGCCGAGCACGACGTTCTGGCCCTTCAGGTCGCGGTGGATCACCCCCCGGCTGTGCGCGTACGCCAGCGCCTGGCAGACGCCGATGAACGCCTGAAGCAGCTCGCGCAGTTCCAGGCGCCGGCTTGCCCCTCGACTCGCCGGGTGTGGTAGACGCGGGACGCCTCCGCCAGGGTCCGGCCCTTGACGAACCGCATCGTGTAGAACGGCGGACGCTCTGCACTGTCGCCGGCACCTTTCGTCGGACCGGCCAGCTCATGCACGGGGACGATGTTCGGGTGCTCGAGCTGGCCGGTGATCCGCGCTTCCTCAAGGAACCGCGCCCAGATCGTCGGGCGATCCGACGTGTCGGGACGCAACTCTTTCAGGGCGACGTCGCGGCCGAGCGACTCGTCGCGAGCCAACCAGACTCGGCCGATTCCCCCCTGGGCGTGCAGCCGGGTCAGCGTGTACCGGTCGCGGCTGCCGGGCTGATATCCGATCGTCGAGACGAGGACGTGCCCCTCGGGGGTGTCGGGCAGCCCGAGCGAGCGACGAGCCTCGGGGTCTGCCACCGCCGCCAGTGACTGCTGGACGGCCTCTCCGGTCAACTCGGCGAGTCCGGCTCGGGCGTCGCCGCCGTGCCGCCTGAGCTTCCGCTCGACCAACCGCTCGACCTCGGACCGGTCATCGGCCGACAGCCAGCCACGTTCGGTCAGCAGGTCGGCGAGGGCCCGCTCCTTCTGGCTGGCCCAAAGCGTGCACGCGTCGACGAACTGCTGGCGGCTGATCGCGTTGACCTGCAGGGCGATGACTCCGAACAGCAGGTTGCGGTCGGTATCGATCTGAAGCATGACTTCGCTTCCGGATGGGGGTGTCAGTTTCCCAAGCACGTGCGCCCGATGCCCTGATCCTAACGCAATTCTTCTCGCAAGTGACGGCAGGAAGTCCAAGCCCTCCGAAGCCACCCGGCGACCAGCTTCGCGTCGTCCAGGACCGACGACCTCTTAAGGCGAATATCGCAGGCTGCGTCTTCTGAGGAATCTTGCATCCGCATGGCCATCGGCGAGCGCGGCCGCTTCCCAGGCCTCCGTCGGCCTTGCGGATACCACCGCAGAGGACGAGGGAGTTTTCCCTGGGCCGGGCGACCCTGCGGGGCGGGACATGCGGACCGCGCCACGCCGGGCCGGTCGGGCTGCTCCACTCGGAGTCGGCCTCGGTCCGGCGACGATGGCGACCCGGGCGAACCGGCGACGTCAGTCGCCGGGGCTCTGCGGGCATCACCCGGGTCCAAAGGCATCACCCGGCGACTGACGTCGCCGGTTCGACCGACTGCCGCATCGCATCACCCGGCAGCCCCGTCGCATCACCCGGCGACTGACGTCGCCGGTTCGCCCGACTGCCGCGACCCCTCACCCGGCGACTCCGGCAACCCATCGTTCGCGCACACCCGATGCCGCCGATCGTCCGCCGCTCCGCGGCCACCACGGCCGCTCGGGCCTCGAGCCCCGGGCCAGAGCCTATACCATTCGTCCCTGCCAGCGGCGCCTGATCTCTCATGCTACCGTCGCCGCGATATCCAGCGCATGCCCCACCAGGGGCCTTGAACGGTTGCATTCAATACTCATCAACCACGTGGTGTGCAATCGTACCGGTGCCAGCGATTATGCGGCCCTTGAGGGCTTTGCCTTCGGTATCGTTCCTTAAGTCGCCATGTTGAGCGTGCCGTTGGATCCCAGTTAGGATTGATACACCTCGTTCCAGACTCGCCATCACGACGGTCGCGAACGGGCACCGATCGGCATCACCCGGCGCCGGATTCACTCACCGATCGCTCTTGGACCGAACCGCGCCGACTACGAGGTTCAGTCCAGTGAGTGGGCCTGCTCTACCCTGCCCAGCTCGCGTCAATTAGATCAATGTATTATTAATATGTATTTTCGAGGGCGTTTTCCTATCGTCACGAGTGTCCAATCGGCCACAAACCTTTGATCTAATACCATGATACACCAGGCCCCTTGACAGGGTATTATACAATTAGTGTGCCAATTTCATGCGGCCCCTCGGGCCCGCCGGCCGACCTTCGTACCGGGTCGAGAACCGCGATTGGTGCGACGATCGCACAACTCATGTCGAGGATCAACCACGCGAATCGCGCGGAGCTCGTCCGGTGCTTGGCCGACTCGGGGCGTGCCCGTCGCATCAGCCTGGTCGCTGCCACGGCCGCCGATAATCGCGATACGATGATCCAGGGACCGAGCGGCCTCCTGGCAGACCAAGCTCGTGATCGGGAGGTCTGGCTTATAATCGAAGTCGCGGAACATGGCGGCGGCCTCGGCCCGGAGCCCGCCGCCGCGTGGTCCCACCCGTCGGCCCGTTGGGAGTCTATTCCAATAGAGGTAGATCTGACGGTTGTAGGGTGGGTGAAACCCACCGGCGAGGGCCCCGAAATCCGGTGGGTTTCACCCACCCTACAAGACGCCAATCACCCATTCGGAACAGACTGTGACAGCGGCGCGAATCCCAGTGCATGGACTTGGCGGCCGCGCCGGCGACTCGGGCCCGGGGAGCGCTGGTCGGACTCTCGCGGGACGCCGGGTCCTGAGCGCCTATACAATCGCCACGACCCTCGCGACCGAGTGCTTGCGGGGAGAAAACCTGCCGCCAGCGCCGCCAGGCGCCGATTCTCTCGAGATCGACGCGGAATCGGGAGCTGCGGGGGTGTTCGCGGCGGGCCGCACTCGGACCGTACCGGACCGGCCCAGGTGCCGAGAGGTTGACGCCCCGCTCGCCTTGCGGACAGGGCGCTCGATCCTCGTCGTCGGCCCCGCGCAGCTCGGCCTCGTCCAGGCCCATCTGCTTGGCGATGGCGTTCATCTGGTCGCGGATCTCGAACACGCCAGCGGGGCGGCGCGATGGGTCGATGCTCAGGCAGCCGACGATCAGCTCGTTGAGCGGGCCGGGGATCCTCGGGTTGATCTTGGCCGGCGGGACGAGTTTGCGGTCCTCGCCCGGCTTGGGGATGCCCTGCTGCGGGAACCGGCCGGTGAACATCCGGTACATGGTGGCGCCGAGGTTGTAGATATCGGTCTTCTCGTTCACAACCTTCTCGCCGGCCTGCTCGGGTGCGATGTACTGGGGTGTCCCCTGGATGCGGTTCTTCTCCTGGCCGCGAACCCAGGCGGTGCCGAAGTCGATGAGCTTCACCTGGCCGGACTTGTTGAGCATGATATTGCCCGGCTTCAGGTCGCCGTGATAGACGCCGCGGCGGTGCATGTGCGCCAGGGCCGACGCGACGTGGCAGAACATCAGCACGAGCTGGCCGAGCTCGGGGGCCTCGATCTCGTCGAGCGTCTTGCCGTCGACGTACTCCATCAGGAGCTCGACGCCCTTGACCTTGAACCACGACTTCTTGAGCCGGCAGTCGAAGACCTTGGAGATGGCCGGGTGGTTGAGCTTCTTGGCGGCCTCGAACTCGGTCAGGGCCTGCTGGACGTAGACCTCGTCCTCGGGCTCCTGCTTGCGGACCACCTTGAGGGCGTAGCGGCGGCCGCCGGCCGTCTTGTCGCTGATCAACAGGATCGTGCTGCCCGCGCCGGTGCCGAGCGTGTTGACCACGCGATACTTCATGCCCGAGAACTGGGGTGTCGTCGCCACGTTCGCCATGCGGGTCCTCTTGGAGTCGGGGACGTGCCCGCGGGGCTCGCCTCGCGGGCACGGCAGGAGTCGATCATCGCCGTCTTCGTCGAGGGGCAAGTCCGGGAGGCTGCGCTCCCCTGTCGCCCGGCGAGAGAGAGGGAGGCCGGCCGCGGCGCAGGTCCTTCGACCCGACGAAGTTATCCCAGGAGGGCGGGGCGAGGCAATCCCCGTGCGGGCGGTCGCCTCGCCCTCGTCGTTCGCGATCGGTCCCGTTGCGTCCTCCGGAGAACGCGTGATCAGTCGAAGATCTTGAGCAGCTCGACCTCGTAGATGAGGGTCGCGTTGGGCGGGATCTCGGGGGGACGGCCCTTGGCGCCGTACCCCTGCTCGGGCGGGACGATCAGCTTGCGCAGCTCGCCGACGTGCATGCCGGGCAAGGCCCCGCGCCAGCCCTTGGTGCTCTCGCTGAGGCTGAGCAGCTCGGGTCGATTGAGCCGCTTCGTGCGGTCGTCGAAGACCTTGCCGTCGGTCAGCTTGGCCACGTAGATGAACTGGCCGGTCTGGCCGGGCTTGAGCTCGGCGCCCGTGCCGGGCTGGAGCGTCTCGTACTTGACCCCGCTCGGGGTCGACTTGGTCTCGCCCTTGGCGGTGGCAAGGGCCGGCGTGTACTCGACGACCTTGGTGGGCTCGGTCTTCGCCTGCAACCCCGGCGCGGCCATCTCGCCCTGGGCCTGGGCGGGCTCCTCGTCGGGCGACTTGCGCTGGACCGGGGCCCCGGGCGGCGCGATCGGCATGATGTTCGGAGGGGCATCGCACCCGACCAGCACCAGCCCGATCAACCCGGCCGGGAGCAGACGCACCAGGCCACCGGTCGTTTCCCTGAATTCTGCTCTCATGAGACAACCCCCTGCAACGGCGAACAGCGCGCCAAGGCGATGACGGATGATGATCCCGAAGAGCGACGGTCGGCGGTCGACCCAGGCCCTCGGCGAGAAGATGGAGACCCTGGCCGGCGGCGCGTCGCCGCGCCGCGTCGGGCCGGATCGTTCCATTATGGCACGCCCGCCCGGTTCACGGCCAGACCATCGCAGCCCGCATACGAACGCCCATGCGATTCCCGACCCGACCATCGCGAGCGGTAATGCGGCGCCATCAGGGAGTTCCTCGTTACAGGTCGGTTGCGGCCGGGGGAGCCGGGCTGGCGTCTCGATCGCGTCCGGCGCGGCGGGCAGCCGCCGCGACGCCCAGGCCGCCGGCCAGCGCGGCGGGGCCTCCGCTGAATCCGGCGACGGCCAGGGCCAGGAGCAGCGAGGCGGCACCGGCGGGGCGACGGCCGCCGAGCATCATCGCCAGGACGGCCGCGAACAGCAGGCCGACGATCAGGGTCGTCGAACGGGCGGCCGAGGCTTCGGCGGCCATCGACCACCGTGTGCCCCTCCCGGCCAGCCCCAGCACGGGGCGCGGCGAGGGATCATCAGGTCCCTTGACGGCCCCCAGCAGCGCCACGGGACGGCCGAAGGCGGGGATGCGGCACGGTGAGGCGGGCTCGGGGATGCCGTCGGGCGGCCGGGCACCCGCGGCGGGCCCCGCCTCCTGGGCCGGCCTCGCCTGGCCGAGATAGCCCTGCGCCTGCGACACGGCCTCGTCCAGGCCGGCCGCTCGGACCGTCTCGATTACGCCGCTCCGGGACGCGGCGATCGCGACCGGGAGCTCGCGGTCGGCGGACGACGGGATCGCGTCCGTCCGGTCGCGACGGGCGGCGCGCCGGCAGCGCGCAGGTCCAGCTCGTGCTGGATCAGGAGGCCGACCAGCCGCTCGCGGTCACGCGACGCGTTGCGGTCGAGGCGCTTGACGGCCTCGCGGATCGACGCGGCCAGCCGATCGGCCCGCGCAGATCGAGCCGCGCCGTCGTGGCCGGCTCGAAGCCGGCGGGCATCGTCTCGAGGGACATGCCGGTGGGCATCGACAGCGTGACCAGGGTCGGACATGGCCCGGAGCCGGCGCGAGGCAGCGCGAGGGACCAGGCGTCGCCGCCACGCGCAGGCCCGTCGGCCGTCGCGGGCGAGGGCCCGGTCGGCGGGGTCTTCCAGACCAGGCAGACGCGCCCCGGGCGGCCGCGTTCGATCGCGATCGACCACACGTCGGGGCCGGCGCGAAGCGGGACCACCGGGCGGGGCTCGTCGGCCGACCAGAGGATCGACGAGCCGTGCGGTAGCTCGACAGTCAGCAGTCGGCCGCCATCGGGCTCGATCTCGTAGAAGGCCCGGCCGACGGTCGATCGATCGGGCAAGACGGTCAGCAGGACGTCGGCCAGCGCCACCCGCGCGGCATCGCCTCGCGAGCCCGGCGGCTCGGTCCCGGCCCGGGGCAGCGGGACCCGCATCGTCCATTGATCTTCGCGGACCTGGAAGGTGCCGGCGGGTGTGCCAGCGTCGCGGGTGAGCTCGCGATCGCGGAACGCGGTGGGCTGCGCGATCGGCCGAAGGCCGGTCGCGTCAACCGGACCCAGCGGGCGGCCGGTGGCGTTCACGAGGGCGAGATACGTGTCCACGCCCCCCCAGCCCAGCGGGGCGACCTCGGGGAACGCGACCTCGCGGCCGGACCCGAGGGGCAAGGTCGAGCGGAGCACGAATCGTCGCGAGCCCCACAGCGGCTTCGAGGGCGTGATCGACCAGAATGTCGACGGCTCGACGACCTGGGCCGACGGCTGGAGCTCGTCGCCCGAGAGCCGCAGCCGGGCGCGCGCGGCCCAGGCGGTCGGGACCTTCAGGTTGATCCGGTCCAGGGCGCCGCCCGCGACGTCGTAGCGGAGGACGGCGACCCACTCGGCGAAGTCGGGATGGACCGTCAACTGGCTCTGGACGACCACGGCGACCCGCGGCGGCCGCGACTCCCACGAGAGGTCGCCCAGGCGGCTCGGGTCGTCAACCTGGAACGCCAACCGGGCGGGCGCCGCGGCGGCCGAGGTGCCCTGGCCGATCGCGGCGAGGGCGCCGCCGAGGCCGCCCCCGGCGGCCGGCGTCGCGAGGGACGCGGCGGCCGACGCCGCGGGGGCCGGCGAGAGCCCCTCGGCACCGACGAGGCTCGCCCGGGTGTTGGACAGCACCACCAGCGAGCCCGGACCCGGCTCGGCGCCCGGCCAGCCGACCCACGGCGTGCGCACGCGATGCAGGCGCGGGCCGATCCGGAGCGGGTCGTCATTCAGGGGGATCCAGCCCAGGATACGCAGGTGCCGCCGCGCACCGGGACCTCGGCGTCGCCAGGTCAGGTGCAGGCGGTGGTCGGCCGACACCGCCCAGTCGGCCAGGCCGTCGCCGGTCACGTCGGTGAGCCGAAGGTCGCGCGGCAGCTCGGCCTCGAGGATCGGCGAATGCCCGGCGAGGTCCTGGATGTCGGCCTCGACGGTCAAGGCGAGCCGGCCCGCCTCGATCCGGATCACCTCGGCCGGTCGGACCGCCACGCGGGAGGGCGCCGGTCCGGTGTGGAGCACGACCTCGAAGTCGCGGGTGAACCGGCTGGTGCCGCAGAGGGTCAACGGCTCCTCGGGCAGCGGTCCCCACGCCTCGACGAACGCCGCGTCGTCAACGGGGTCGGTCTCGGGGATCGGCGCGACGCGGCCGGTCCAGTCGCCCGGCCGGCGGACCCCCAGCATTCCCACGAACCGCTCGGCACCCGCCGGCCGGATGACGGGGAGCCATCGGTCCGGTGCCGCCGGCCTCGCCCCGGGCGCGGGCATCCGCGCCACCGCCGCGGCCGCGCCTGCCGCCGGAGGCCCGGGCGCCGCCGCGAGCGATTCGGCCGACGCGGGACGCCAGCATTCGAGGGTGAGCGTCGCCGTGGGCGGCAGCGGCGGGTCGAAGCTCAGCACCCACTGGCGAGCCCCGGCATCCTCCTCGCAATAGACCCGCGCGCCGCCGGACGCCCGGACCGACCGCAGGACCAGGTCCTCATCGTGGGTCAGCCGGGTCGTGGCGATCTCCTCAGTCCGATGGTAGGTCAGCCGCGCCCGCAGCCGATCGCCGGCCGGGGTCACGTCCCAGAGGATCAGGCCATCGACGGGGCCGGCGTCGCGTGCGGCGGCGACCGGCAGGCCCGATCGTGCCCAGCGCACCACCAGCCGGCCGGCCGGGCCCAACGAGCCCGCGAGCGAGCCGTCCGGCATCGGCTGGATCCGGCTCCGCGCGTCGGCCGTGCCCTGGGGGAGGCCGGCGGGCGGCGGTGCGACCGTCAGGTGGGCCGTCGGCATCGCGTTGATGGGCAGGCGGATCAACTCGGAACCCGCCTCCTCGGCGCGGGCCTCGGCCCATCGGCGGACGAGCAGCCGGTGTGGCCCCGCGCCGGGGATCGTCACCTTCGCCAGCGCCCCCGAGGCGTCCACGGCGATCGGCACGGGCCGGCCGTCGACCTCGGCCGAGATCTCGCGGGCCGACGACACCGGCACGCTCCAGGCGAACGGCCCGCGCCCCGCGCAGGAGCTCGAGCTCGGTCTCGACCAGGACCTCCGGCTCGCGCTGGCGGACGACCCGGTGCGCCGCCTTCACGGCGATCACCGACCCGGGGGACGCGGGCGCCTCGGCCTCGCGGCCCCGTCGGACGAGGCGACGGTAATCCTCGAGCCGAAGGATCACCCGGTCCATCGGCCGCGACGGGTCGAAGGTCCCCTCGTAGGGGAACAGCGCCACGATCGCGGGCGGGTCGGCGGCCGGCCCGGCGGACAGCGCTGCCATCGAGCCGCCCGCCGCCAGGACCAGGATCGGGACGAGAACCAGCCCCGGCACGGACGCGGGCCGGGCGGGCCCGCGCAGCAGCGAGCTGCCGGCGCGGGCGGCGACGCGCGGCGGCAGCGCGGGGCGACGGCGGAGCCGCCGCGCCAGCTCGGCGATCAGCAGTGCCAGCGCGGCGACGAACCCGCCGGCCGCCGCGGATCCGTACCGCGCGGGCAGGACCCGCTCGCAGACCACGCCGGCGATCGCCGCCGCGGCCAAGAGCACCAGCCGGGCGGCCTGGCCGTGCCCTCGGGACCGCCCCAGCGCCACCAGCCCAAGCCATGCCAGCGTGACCGACGCGGCGACCGTCCAGCCGACGGCCGCGCGTCGGCGGCCGTCGACCAGGTTGACGAACGCCCCCTCGCCCGGCCAGCCCGCCGCCGAGAACCGCCGGATCTGCCGGCCGGGCGCCGGCCTCGTCGCCTCGTCACTTTCGCCGCCGGTTCCCCGGGGCGAGACCTCGTCACGCCAGCGTTCGACCGTCTGGAACCGATCGCTCCGGTCGCGGCCCCAGGCGAGCGCCTCGCCGACCGCGTCGCGCCAGGGGTCCGGGTGGACGAACCGCGACCGCTCGGTCTCGGTGGTGATCACGATCGCGTCGCCGATCGTCACGGCCGCCAGCCCCTGCTGACTCATCGACTGCGACCAGCCCAGGCCGCCGTCCACGCGCGGCGACCTCGGCCCGAGCCCCGCCGAGGAGAGCGCCAGCCGGTCGACGACCAGGATCGGCCAGGATCCTGCATCCCACTGGCCGAACCACTCGGCAAGCGACCGCGGGGGCAGCCCATGCCGGCCCATGTCCTGGCTGTCGCGAGTCATGAGCACGTGCTGCCCACCGAGGTAATCACCGTCGCTCTCGGCGAGCGACCAGCGCGGCAGCGACATCCCGAGCACCGCGAAGGGCCAGCCGGCCGGGTCGTCGGGGTCATTGGCGACCAGCCCGGGACCGGGCTCGAGCACGCGCCACCCGGGGGGCGTGACGACCTCCCAGGCGAATGAAAGGCACGGCAGGTCGAACCGCGGCACGGCAGGGCGCAGCGCCGAGCCGTCGACGATCGCGCCGGCCTCGACCAGGTAGTCGAACACGATCGTGCCGGGCCGGATGCCGGCACCCGCCCCGGCCGCCGGCGCCGGGATCGCGATCCGTCCGCCCGATCGGGTCGGCACCACGCTGGCGCCGTCGCGGCGGACGCGGACCAGCGTGGCGCCCTCGGGCAGGTCGAGGAGGAGCGGACGGGCGCCCTCGACCTCGGTCACCAGCCGGAGCCGGTTGAGCGTCCGCCCGCGGGGGTCGACCCGCGTCGTCAGCAGGGCCTCGCGGACGACCCCCGGCATCGGGGCGGCCTCGAGCGACTCGGTCTCGAGCTCCAGCCGCGCGCCGGGCTCGGGATACGAGAACGCCTGAACGGTCCGCTCGCCCGCCGCAGGGGCCTCGCTCGCGGGCGAGCCGCCCGAGCCCGCGCCCGTCCCGGCGCCCGCAACCGGGTCGAACCGCTCGATCGAGGACGGGTCGAGCCGCCCCAGGCCGGCCGTCCGGGGACGCACCTTCATGCCGGCGGGTGTCTCGAGCAGGACGGTCCCGCCCTTGAGGAACTCGCGAGGAACGAACAGGAGCGGCACGACGCCCGGCGAGGACCAGGGCCGCTCGGCGCGGAACCGCACGGCCCTCTCGGCCAGCGCGGGGAGGTTGACCGGCAGCTCGCGGGTCGAGGCGCCGGAGGTCGCCGCCCGCGTGCGGTCGGCCCCCTCGATCGCCCGGGGCCGCAGCTCGACGCCGTCGTCCGTGGAGAAGTGCCAGGACGCCAGCGCGTCGCCCGGCCCGTCAACCCAGATCGGCAGGGCCTCCAGCGGCGCGGCGCCCGAACCGATCAGGATGGTCCCCTCGAGGCTCAGTCCGCGTCCGTCCGCGGCGATCCGCGCCCGGGTCCGGATCGAGGCGCGAGGGTCCTGGTCAACCCGCTCGCGGTCGACGCGGGCCTCGCCGCGATCGGCCGTCCATCGCCAGGCGAGGGCCTCGTGCAGGCCGGCCGACGGGGGCGCGGTGCCCAGCCCGGGGACGTCGCGGGGATCGATCCACGCCAGGCCGCGGGCGTGGACCGGCTGGATGGTCGTCCCGTCGTCGACCCACGCCAGCCAGGCCTCGTCGACGATCGCCGCGCCCCGCGGCCGGACGCGGGGCAACTCCAGCGGCCCTCGGCCCGCCGTCGCCGTCGAGGTCGCACCGATCGACAGCGTCCCCACGCCCCGCTCGAGCACCGACGCCGGCAGCATCACCCGCAGCCGAATCACGCCCGAGGCCAGCTCGGAGTAATGCCAGGCCACCGGCTCGTCGAGCCCGGGAATCCGCACCTGGTCGGGCAGCCAGGCCGACGAGAGATCGACCTCCATCTGCGGGATCGCGCCGCGGTGCAATACCCAGTTCAGCCGGCAATCCAGCCGGGCGCGCGTGCCGCCCAGCACTAGGTGGCCCAGCACCGTGCAGGCGACCTGCGGCCCCGGGCGGATGAACACCAGATCGGCCACCGATCGCGGCGCCTCCTCCTCGAAGGTCAGCCGGTTGTCCGGGTCGGCCTCGTTCCGCGCGGTCGGGACGAGCCGGCCGGCCCGCTCGCGGCACTCCCTGACGGCGCGCAGGTCGTCGAGCACGACCGTCGTCCGCCCGCTTGTCCAGGTCGCGTCGACCGGGTGGAACGACGGCACGGCCCAGGCCCCATCCGAGGGCACCGCGCATGGGCCAGGAACCGCAGCGACGCCGAGCGGACCCCCTCGGCCAGCGTGACGGACACCCGCGTGACGCGGTCCGGCCGCCCCGCGCTTCCGCCACCCCGTCGAGGTCCGGCCGCTCGATCCGATAACCCCGCACCGCCGCACCCTGCACGTCGATCAGCTCGAGGCCCGGGTCGAGCTCGACGGAGAGCCCACCCGGGTGGCGGGGGTCGAGGTCGACGAGGCAGTCGGCCGTCCAGTTGACCATCGTGCCGGCCTGCCCGGCCGTGCGACGGAGGTCCACCTCGGTCGTGCCGCGGAACCAGGCCCCCGCGCCGGCGCCCGGCCGGGCGAGGTCGCGCGTGTCGCGCAGCTCGAGGTCGAACCGCCCGCGCTCGCCGTCGATCTCCCACAGGACGAGCGACGGGTCGGAGGCCGGCAGGGGCCCGCGGCGAATCCCCCGCTGACTCGACGCCGCCCAGCCGCGCGGCAGCTCGAGCTCGAGCACGGTCGTATCGTCGGCCGGCAAGCCCAGCGCGAAACCTCGTCCCCGCGAGTGCGGCCGCGGCTGGAGCTCCCAGTCGAGCCGAACCGGCTTCTCACCGGACGTCGCCTCGAGCCGCAACACGGCCCCGCCTGAGTCACGGGCCCCGACGCCCGGCGCCCCGTCGCCCGCCGGAATGATGGCCGGGGTCCACGGCTCGAGCGAGAAATCCGCCGGCCCCGCGGCAACCGGTGCAATCACCAGCTCGGAATGGCCGACGAGCCGCCCCGCGTCCCACCGCGCCCGGTGCCTGGCCCGGATCAACCGGGGCGTTCCCCCCTGCCCGCCTGCGGCACCCTTCCGAGCGGCCTCCACCAGCGTCTCGAACTCCCGAGGCGCCAGCACCCGCAGCTCGGTGCCCGGCGGGAAGACCTTCGCCACGTCCTTCGCCGGGATCGGCACTCGAACCACCTCGCCATCGCCGCCCGCCCTCGCCGCCACGACGGAGACAGCCAGCACCACGCCGAGCCCGCACGCCAGCGCCAACCTGCCCCCCGCCCACCAGGATGAGCGAACGGCCGATCGGCACACGGACCCAGCGTCGGCGCCAGGCATCCTCCCGAGCCCGCTCCAGCCACCGCGGCCCCGCAGACCGGGTGCGTCGCCGGGGTCTCCCGGTCATCAGCCTCTGGCTGCACACACTGCATGAAGTCGTCCTGGTGCTCGATTCGCTCGGGGCATAGCTTCGGCGATGCATGTCATCAATTTATTCTGTCTGGCAGGACAGATCGTCACGGTATACGTTACCCTCCATCCTAGGTGGTGTCCTAAACAAATTGAACGGCAGGCATCGTGATCCACTCGCGCATCGTCCAGACGTGATCGGCCAGCCCGGCCGCCATCGCCGGCGACCGGTTCCTCATCCGGCCGTCCTCGTCCCGATACCCCAACGTCCTCACAGGCCAGCAGAAATTATAGCTGTACATCGTGAAATAGGTCATCGACTCGTGCACCCGCCAGTCCTTCGAGAACGTGTACGTCCTCCGCACCTTCCGCGCGTTGCGGTGCCGGTCGGTCGCGTTCTGCCGCTCGAGGAACGACACGTTGACCCGCCGGCTCACCCGCGATCGCCGCAGCGCCGACGCCAGCGCCGCCATCGTCCCGAAGATCAGGTGCACCAGGATCTCGACCACCCGCCCCAGCCGTCGTCGCTTCTCGACCGTCGCATACGCCAGGCCCGGCGGCGGCACCCGCTCCGGGTCCATCCGCCGGGCGGCCCGGCCCGTCGCCGTCTCCTCCACCTCCTCGCCGTAGACGTGCAGGATCGCATCCCGATAGACCGGGTAGGCGTCGCTGGTCAAGAGCACGGGACGGCCCTCCGTCCGGCGGTGGACGTCGGCCACCACCGCCTCGGCCTCCTCGACGCCGCGCGCCCCGGGGACGACGCAGAGGACCAGCCTGTGCTCGGCGTCGTAGGCGACATGGTCCCACCAGTCGCCATGCTGGTCGTCGGCCGGGTTACTCGGGTCGCAGTGCGCCTGCTTCTTGTAGACGTAGGACCACTTCTCATCGAGCTGGACCTCGCGGGTCCGAGGGGGAAAAAGCCACGAGTTCCTCGTGGAGCCCCCGGGCGTGCTCGCCCAGGATCCGGCCGTACCGGACCACCGTGTTGCGGTTCACGCCGGTCAACCGCGCCGTGGCCCGCACGCCGGTGCGGTCGGCGAGGTGCTCGACGACCGCGAGGGCCTTCTCCGGCGGCAGTCCGGAGCGGAACAGCGGGGTGCCCTTGCGCTCGGAGAAGCGGGCCTTGCAGGTGCGACAGTAGAGCAACCGGAACTGCCGGGTCTTGCCGTAATGGCCGCAGACGGTCAGGTTGCCGTGCCCCCGCTTGCCGTGGTCGGGGCACTCGGGGCGCTGGCAGCAGAAGCGCGACAGATCGTCCATGGCGATGCCTCCGTGATCCTGGTGCGAACGCGATCGGGGTCATGCCGATAAATGCGTTATAAGCCAGGAACTTACCGCGTTCAATCCACTTAAGACACCACCCCATCCTAATAATCAGCAAAAAGGGATTCGAGTTTGCGCAAATCTTTTTTAATTTGTCATTTTTCGGGTAAAGTCCCGGGACGACGGTAGTCGAATGCACCGAGGCCCACTCGCCCACTGCGTCATCGTCGTCCGGTGCCTTGACGAGGACGAGCAATGCGGTGCGGGTCGGCGACTCTCTGTCGTCAATATTATTGGCGGTCCGGGTTAGCACACGGTAAATCCAGTCTTGCAACGGCTGCTACCCTCCTGGGGTGGTCCCCATCCTCCAATCCAGAAGCCAGCGCATGGCACGTCCCAAAGACCCGGATCTTGAACGCGCCTGGCGGAAACGCCTCCAGCGACAACTCTCCAGTGATTTGTCAACCTCCAGGTTCTGAACCCGTGAGGGCGTCTCCTCCGCCTTGTTCCATGCATGGAAGCGGCGGCTCGCCGCGCCACCGACCGCTGCGTACCCCGATCCGGGGCTGGGGGGAATGACGCCTACCCTCGTCGAACGTTCTCAGATTTTCTTAAGGCCCCGCGATGGCGACGCGGGAGGAGCAACGGGCTTTCATCACCATCTCCAGCGGCCGGACCGGGCGCCATGGGCTCAACGACCCTTGACCTCGGCCTTGATGTCGCCGAGGTCGACCGGCACATCGTCGCTGCCCGGCGGTACCTCGGCGGGGATCTTGACCTTGCCGAGTTCCCTGGGCGGCTCCGCCCGACCCGGCACCGGGGGGGCGTCGATCGTGACGGTCAGCTCGTAACGGCCGGGCGGGACATCGTCGATCCGGAAACGGCCGTCCCTGTCGAAGTTGGCAGCATAGCGGACGAACGGATTGGGGTCCGGTACCGGGTCGGTGCTCCGGGCTTTCTCGAGCGTCGCCGGCCGGTTCTGCCGCCAGTTGACGTGGGCCCCGGGCGCGGCCTGCAAGGCGATCCGGCCGACCACGGGGCGGCCCCGGGCGCCGATGTGGACCAGCACCGTCTGGCCCGGCGCAACGTCGACCGGCTCCTGCCAGCATCCCATGTGCTGCCTACCGCCGTCGGCGAATTCGGTGAGGACCATGCGGGATACCTCGCCCGCGCCGGGGATCACCCGGTCGAAGCTGAAATGGCCCTGCACGTCGGTCCGCGTCTCGTGCTGGTAGAAGCCAAACATCCCGCGCAGCCCGCCGGGGTGGACGCCGCGGTGTTCGAACGCGACGACCTGGTATGCGGCCGGTTGATGGCCGATCCGCGCCCGTCCCTTGATCTTGCCCCAGGGTCGCAGCGCGAGCGTACCCGGTTTTCCGCGCCCTTCGGGCGTGGTCTCGGCGTAGCCTTCATCGCTCATCGCGGCGAGCATGTACTCGCCGCGGGGCTTGTCGAAGGAAAAGCGGCCGTCAGGGCCGGTCTTCGCGACCGACATGCCATTGCCGCGGCTGAACGCGCGGAGCTCCGTCTCGAAGTTCAAGGGATGCTGGGGCGTGACGAGTGCAACTTCGGCCCCGGCCGCGGGCCGGCCGTCGGGGCGAAGGACGACCCCGGTGAGGAGGTCGGCGGCCCCGGCGCGGGTCAGGGCGAAGTCGAACGTCGGCGCGACCTCCCCGGGCCGGAAGACGCGCGAATCGGCCGGCTTGTATCCTTCGGCCTCGACGCGGACGGCGTAGCCCGCGTAGGGACCGTCGAACTTCACGGTGTAGCGCCCGCCGGTGAGCGCCACGGCCTCCTGCATCGACCACGACGGCCGCGGGTTGTTCGAGGACACCGCGCCCCGGATCGCGGCGATCAGGTTGGCCTTGATCCCCTCCTCGGCCGGCTGCGGCTTGTTCGCGAACACCACGCCCCGGATGAGGCGGAACGCCGGCACCGGACGACTGGTCGCGGCGTCGGTCACCCGGCCGGAGAGCACCAGTTCGGGGTCGAGCGTGATGACCTGCTCGGCACCGGTCGGGGGCAGCTCGACACCCCAGCGGGAGATGTAGCCGGCCTTGGAGATGCCGTAGGGGACTGCATCGCCCGGTGCGTTCCGCCATTCGAACCGGCCGTCCGGGCCGGTGTCGGCGCGGAACTCGAGGGTGCGGTGAGCACGCCAGGTTTCGGGAGAGACGGTCACGCCCGCGATGGGCTTGCCGCTCCGGTCGACGATCCTGCCGCGCATCGTGCTGCGCCGGTCGCAGGAGGAATTCTAGCCCGGGCTGGTCCTCCGGGTGGACGTCCTTCAGGTCGGGCGCGAAGCCCTCGGCCTGCACCGTCACCGTCACGGCCGACGCCCTGGACTCGCAGTTCTCCAGCACGAACGCGCCGCCGGCGTCGGTCTTCGCCCTCGCCGGCGTTGACCATTCGTCCCCGCCCCTCACGTTCGCGCCGGCGATCGGCCGGCGCCGCGCATCGAGCACGCGGCCCTTGAGCGTCAAGCCCCGCTTCAGGATGGTCATGGCGTCGCGGTTTTGCATCAACACCCTGCCGGTCCCGACGAACTGCGGCGCCCCGACCTGGAAGCTCACACCGTCCAGGCCGGCGGGTGCGTGGTCGACCCGCCATCGGCCCGCGGCGTCGGACTTGGCCTGGGCGAGGGTGAAGCCGTATTTCAATCCTTCCGCCTCGTCCGGCGGGGCGTACACCTCGACCCTGGCCCCGGCGACCTGGGCGCGGGACTCGTCGATCACCACGCCGCCGATCGCGATCCCGGGCACCAGTCGAACCTCCTTGAAGGCCGGGAGGCGGAGCGGGTGGGCCCTGTCGTTCCAGTTGACGAAGTAGGCGACGAACGCCGCTTCTCGCACCGTCACCTCGAGCCCGTTGACGGTCGCCCCGCGGGGCCATTCCAGGACCGCCCGGCCGTCGCCGTTCGTGCTGGACTTCGTGTCGTGGGATTTCCCCTGATTGATGCGAAGCCGCCAGGAGACCGATGCGCCCTCGATCGGCTTGCCGGTCGCGGCGGCGACGACCCGGAGCTCGAGCCGACCGTCGGCAGCGGGCAGGAATCCGGGCGGTTCGCCGGCGTGTCGGCCTTCGCCGCCGAGCCGCCGGAGGCCGGGCCGTTCGCCCCCTGGTCGTCGCCGACGCCCGCCAGGATCGCGGCGCCCGACGCGGACACGGCCAGCGCCAGCAGCATCCATCCGACTCGCAAGGCTCGGGACATGGATAGGCTCCTCATCGTCGATCTCGCCAGGAGGATGACGGTCGCCGGGACCGTCCCGGCCGTCGCGCCGACCACACGGCCGGCCAGCGCGGCCAGTGCCGGCGGCACGGCCGCCCGCTCGATCGTCGCGGCCAGCGCCGCCGGGTCCCGGGCCGCGGGCGCCAGCCCGCGCCGCGACAGTGCCGGCCGCAGTC
This sequence comes from uncultured Planctomycetota bacterium, assembly GCA_963771445.1. GTDB lineage: Bacteria > Planctomycetota > Planctomycetia > Isosphaerales > Isosphaeraceae > JAKAUH01. Next base: position 769,890 of record CAVYTQ010000015.1, read on the forward strand.
GCTCGCGAGCGCGATGGAGCCGGCTCCGGACCGTGCCGACCGGGCAGCGGAGCCGTCGCGCCGCCTGCTCGTGCGTGAGGCCTTCGAGGTAGCAGAGCACCACGGCCGACCGATACCGGCCGGGCAGGCGGGCGATTTCCTCATCGATCGCCGCCCGCAGCTCGTGCCGGCCTTCGGGGTCGGTCGACGCGGATTCGTCGGCGGGATCGAGGCCGTCGAGACCCCGGACGCGGGCCCGCTCCGCCCGGGCGACGGCCCGCGCCCGCAGCGACACCCGGACGCTGACCCCGACGAGCCATCGCCCGAGAGAATCCTCCACGCGGACCCGCGGGGCCTTGCGGGCGAGCACGAGGAACACCGCCTGGAACGCATCCGCCGCGGCGTGGTCATCGCCGAGCATCCGGCGGCAGACGCCCAGCACCATCGGGCCGTGCCGCTCCACCAGGGCCGCGAACGCCGCCTCGGACGAGGGCACATTCTCCCTGTGGAGGAACCGCGCCAGCAGCTCGGCATCCGACAGCCGGCCGACGACGCCGACGCCGAACAGCGTCTCCAGGTCATTGCCAACCGGAGTCGGAATCCTCATCCCCACCTCGCTCGACTCCCCGATGCCAGCCGTGCCACCCTGGTTATGCGCGCCGCGACTCCCGGCAATCCCACTTTCTTGCAAGTGGCTTCAGCATAACAATTTCCAGGGATCGGACTGGAGATGCTCCGGGATTGTCTCACCCGGCATCTCGTGGAGTTGACAGTTGTTGCGCCCACCGGGCCGGGTCGGCGTGGAGCAACTCCGGCCTGACCGGCGCTTCGCGGTTCGGCGCGGGGCTCCGACCCGGCCGACGCGACGGTCGGTGCGGTCTGGTTCGTGCGCGGGTTTCCCGCCCCCGCCGCCGGCCGGGACCGACTCCCACGTCGGTCATGCTTCCGCCCGACGCCGATCCGGTCGGGCGGGCCGGACCGTGCCGGCGGAAGCGTGACCGGCATCGGCCCGGGCCGACAGCTCTCCCGAGCGGGCCAAATCGGCCGCTTTGAGGCTTTCAGCCCCGCCAAGAGTGGCTTCTGAGAATCACGCCAAATCGCAGACAATCGGCCAAATATGAACCGAATGACGGAAACCGCCGCCGCGCCGGAAAACTTTAGGAATTTCCAAATATTTTTTCTGCTTCTGACCAAAGGGCTTGCGTCAAGAAAATGTCCTCTCCGCCCGATAGGTGCATTTCAGTTTTTGCAAACCTGATACATCCTGTATATAGGGGGAGAGAAGAAAGCAGAGGGGGTACAGGGGGTTTTGGGGGCCCTGGAATATAAAATGCATGCACACAATCCCCTCCTGGACCCTGCGAGATCGTCCCGAGCGGCGGTTGTCGAAAGTGCTTGATGCCATGTCGTCGGGTGAGCACGGGACACCGAATTCGAGGTCTTGACCGGTGAGGATGGCCCCTTCCCTGCGGCCGGATCGCCCGCCCCAGGTCGAGGGCTGAACCGAAGACCGTCCTCCTGATCAACGACGATGAGAATTCCCGGCCCCTGATCGCCGGTAGGCGATCCCATTTCGGCTCCCTTGAGGTCGGAGCAGAGGGAGGGCCACCGATCGCTTGTTCAGACGGAGGGGCTCCGCCTTCCACCGATCTGTTCGACTCGCTCGCCGGCGATCTCCGCCGATTTGAGACAATCCCGATGCTCCCGGGACGGGACGGACAGGCTCCGGCCTCGCGAACCATCGATGGGGTGGCGACCGGCGGCGCGGCGAGCCGTCGCCTCAAGGCATCGAACGAGGCGGTCGAGGCCCGCTCGCGCCGGCAGAATTCGGGGATGGACAGGCCGCCGGCGACCTGCCGCCTGCGGCGCGGCCGCCAGGTGTGTTCGGGGCCGAGGTTCTTGGGACGCGCCATGGGCTGACTCCTGAGTCGGAAGAAAGGAACCGACCCAGCAGCATAGAAACCCTCGCAAGACGGGTTTCACCGTGTGCTTACGGTCCGGCCGGGTTCAGTCTGCCCGATCGGCGGCGGAGCCGGCTCCAACGAAAGAACCGATCCGGCCGAGTTCGATGCGGGCCTCTGGCACGATCTTTTCAGATCTTGCGGTCAAGACCTGGAGGGCAATCCCATGGCGACCGGCAACACGGCGGTGGTTTCACCGGAGGCGCACCGGCGGATCGATCAGCTCACGTTCCCGGGTCTGCTCGCGACGGCCGCCCTGATGGCCCGCCGGGACCCCAGGGCCGCCTCCGTCGTGCTGGTGACGGCCGTCGTGGAGGGCGTGGCTCACCTGACCACCGACTACCCGCCCGCCATCCTGCCTTGGATGAGCTTTCGGACCCATAACCGAATCGCCACGGCCCACGGGGCGGTCGTCATCGCGCTCGGGCTGATGGTGCCGGGCATCTCGCGGCGAGGCCGGTGGGCCCTGTGCGCCTCGGGGCCATGCCAATCACTCTGGCTGCGATGAGCGACACGCGGAGGCCACGAGCCAGGCTTCAGGCCGCTGACCTCGGCGACGTCCCTCGGGATCAAGCCGCGGGCTCCTTTTCGTACCATTGGTGACCACTGCCGGGCCTGGGTGGCAGACGAAGAGGAGCCATGGAATGCCGCTGTTTGTAAGCCTGGCCCGCCGTCGCAGACCCATGTCAACGATCACTCTGTCCTCCTAGTCGCCTAAAACCTCTTTTCTCAACTAGGCGCAACTAATCCTACCTGGTAGCATTATCAATCAGCGTGGGGACCTTCGATGACCGGAAGGCCGCGCGATTAAACTCACTCAAAGGGGAGGTCACGCACATGTCAATGTGCGGCGTCGATCGATGCTCCAATGAGGCCGAGCTCGAGGTGATCCTGCACGGCTTCTACCCAGGGGACAGCACCGTGTTCCTCGAGCAGGTTCGCACCTGCCCCTCCATTTGCGCCCCCGATGCCAGGCGGGACGAAACTGGCATCGATGGCGGGCGCAGGCCTCGCTCGGAAGCGTCCCATCCGGTCACAAACAAGCAACGGGCCCAGGGCTCCACGATCGACCGTCCTCTCTAATGCCCGGTGGTGCGTCGCCCCTGCTCTTGCGCAAGAACGACTGCCGCATCAAACCCCTGCCCGAACAAGGGCCAGACACTCGGAACACGGGCAGTAGGCACGGGACGTGGTCGCCGTCCTGCCCACGGATGATTTGTCCGCGGATGACGCGGATGGACGCAGAGACAGACCCAGATTTCCTTAGTCGCTGAGAGAGATCTGTCGAATCGCGGGATGGCGTGCGCCGGATCGCGGTGGTCTTTTATCTGCGTTCATCTGCGTCATCCGCGGACAATCATCCGGTTTTACCTCCGGTGGGGCGATCCCCTGAACGACCGAGGAAAGTACCGGGGACCGACGGTATATTGACGACCGTCCCGGGTATCCCGTCCCTATTCGCTCGCCTGTGATCGACGACAATTATTTTTCCCGGCCAGCGACAATTAGAATTCCCGGCCCCTGATCCTCGGTAGGCTATCCCATTTCGGCTCCCTTGAGGTCGGAGCATAGGGATGGTCACCGATCGCTTGTTCAGGAGGCTTCGGAAATTGATCCAGACCGAACGGACGCTGGCCAACGCCGCGGATAAGGCGGGGATCGACGAGAAGACGGCGCGGAAGTATCGCGACGCCGACTCGCTCCCCAGTCAGATGGCGGCCCCCCACACCTGGCGGACCCGGGAGGACCCGTTCCAGGACGTCTGGCCCGAGACCCTGGAGATGCTCCGGCTCAATCCCGGCCTCCAGGCCAAGACCCTCTTCCTCGACCTGCAACGCCGCTTCCCGGGCCGCTTCCCCGACGGGCAACTGCGGACCCTCCAGCGGCGGATCAAGAGCTGGCGCACCGCCGAAGGGCCGCCCAAGGAGGTGTTCTTCGCACAGACCCATCACCCGGGGCGCTCTGCGCCTCGGACTTCACGCACATGGCCGAACTGGGCGTCACGATCGCCGGCGACCCGTTCGACCACCTGGTCTACCACTTCGTGCTGACCTACTCCAACTGGGAGACCGGCACGGTCTGCTTCTCGGAGAGCTGGGAGAGCCTGTGCGACGGGCTGCAGGACGCCTTGTGGGAACTGGGAGGAGTTCCCCGGCAGCACCGCACCGACCGCCTGTCGGCGGCCGTCAAGGCCGACCCCGAGCCCGAGCGGTTCACGCAGCGGTATCGGGCGCTGATGGCCCATTACGGCCTGAAGCCGCAGGCGATCGCCGCCCGGCAGGCGCATCAGAACGGCGACGTCGAGCAGAGCCATCACCGGTTCAAGCAGGCCGTCAACCAGGCCCTGATGCTCCGCGGCGGCCGCGACTTCGCCACCCGGGGCGAGTACGAGTCCTTCCTCCGCCGGCTCATGGCCGGGCGGAACGCGAACCGCCGCGAGCGGTTCGCCGAGGAGCAGTCCGTGCTGTCGCCGCTGCCGGCGCGGCGGCTGGAGATGCGGAGGCGGGTCAAGGTGCGGGTCGATTCGGGGAGCACGATCCACGTCGGCGGCAACACCTACTCGGTGCCGAGCCGCCTGATCGGCGAGTGGGTCGAGGTCCACATCGGGGCCGAGTGCCTGGAGGTCTGGCACGGCGACCGCCGGGTGGACCACCTCCCGCGGCTCCGGGGCCGGGGCAAGCACCGGATCGAGTACCGCCACATCATCGACTGGCTGGTGCGCAAGCCGGGGGCGTTCGAGGAGTATCGCTACCGCGACGCGATGTTCCCCACCAGCCGGTTCCGCATGGCCTACGACGCCCTGAGGGGGCGGGCGCCCTCCGCCGCGGTCGCGGAGTATCTGGCGATCCTCCACCTGGCGGCGCGCGAGGGGGAGGGCGCCGTGGACGAGGCGCTGCGCTGGCTGCTGGACCGGGACCAAGCCCCCGGCCCGGCGGCGGTCGCGGGGTTCGTGCGGGAGGGCCGCCGGATGCCGCCGGTGACCGACGTGACGGTCGCCGCGGTGGACCTCGCCGAGTACGACCGGCTCTTGACGGGGAAGGAGGACGAAGATTTCGACGCAGGAGAATATGAAAGACCAGTTGAACGTGTATCTCAAGGAGTTGTACCTGCCGACGATGCGCGGCAGCTTCGAGGAGCTGGCCCGCCGGGCGCAGCAGGAGTCGCACAGCTATGAGCGGTACCTGCTGGAGTTGGCCGAGCGCGAGTGCCAGGCGCGGCGCGGGCGGCGGGTCGAGCGGCTGCTGCGCGAGTCGCGGCTGCCGCTGGCCAAGACGCTGGAGGCGCTGGAGCTGAAGCGGCTGCCGCCGAAGGTGGTGCAGCAGGTGCGGGGCCTGCTGGATGGGACGTTCCTGGACCGGCGCGAGAACGTGCTGGTGTTCGGCAACCCGGGGAGCGGCAAGACGCACGTCCTATCGGCGATCTCTCAGGAATTGATCCGTTCGGGGAGGAGGGTCTATTTCCGGGACTGCGGGCTGATGGTGCAGGACCTGCTGGCTGCCAAGCGGGACCTGAGGCTCAGCCGGTTCTTCAAGGGCCTCTCGAGGTACGAGGTCCTGGTGCTGGACGACCTGGGCTACGTTCAGCAGAGCCGCGAGGAGATGGAGGTGCTGTTCAGCCTCCTGTCCGAGCGCTATGAGCGCGGCAGTGTGATGTTGTCGAGCAACCTGGCGTTCTCGGGCTGGGAGTCGATCTTCAAGGACGCGATGATGACGGCGGCGGCGATCGACCGGTTGGTCCACCACTGCGTCATCGTGGAGCTGAACGTCCCGAGCTACCGCGCCGAGCAGGCCAGGAAGGCCCGGCAGACGACGACCACGGTTTGATCAAGATCGGCCGATGGGACCGGGAAAAATAATTGTCGTCAGCCGGGAAAAGTAATTGACGCCAATCACGCCTGCGACGAATCCCCGGTCATCACCGGGAAAGCACCTCCTCCAACCGCGACCGAGACGCGAGGAAGCGAGGCATGTCAATCCGCTCGGTGTCGATCAGACCGTCCTCGATCCTCCCCGCCAATGGCCTCGCCAAACGGCCCGATCGGTTCAAAACGCCCTGATCGGCGGGCTCGCCCATGGCGCCACGCGGCGTGGTTCGCATCCCCCGGGCGGCTGGCAGCCCGACGATCCGGGCGAACGCGTAAGACCTGCACGACCAATCCCGGCGGCCGGCGATGAACGCCCGCGGAGGCCCGCGTGCCGACCGGGTCATCGCCGGTCGGACCGCCGCCATTTTGCGAGCGCGCTCATTTTCTCCGTTGACAACCAGCGAGCCCCTCATACAATCTGAGCATGCTCAGTTTAAAGGAGGATTGCTGATGAGGGTGACCGCGGAGACCAAGATCGCCACGCGGCGTCGCATCCTGGAGTCGGCCCGGGACTGCTTTTCGAGGGCGGGGTTCGAGGCCGCGACGACGCGAGAGATCGCGGCGGCGGCGGGGATCGCGGCGGGGACGCTATTCAACTACTTCCCGGCGAAGGAGGCGATTGCCATGGCGCTGGTCGCCGAGGCGTTGGGCGAGGCACGCCACCGGTTCGCGGGGCGTCCGCGCGGCGATTCGCTCGAGGAGGACCTGTTTGCCCTGATCGCCGCCGAGCTGCGGAGTCTCCGGCCGCATCGAAGTTACCTCCGTCCGGTGCTCGAGACGGCCCTCAGCCCGCTGGCGCATTGCCGAGGTCAGTCCGGAGGGAGAGGCGATCCGCGTCGAGCACATGGAGACGGTCGGGCGACTGATCGCGGAAAAGGCCCCCGAGAAGTCGCCGTCGCCGATCGTGCTGAACCTGTACTGGACACTCTACACGGGGGTGCTGGCCTTCTGGGTGGGCGATTCCTCACCCAACCAGGAAGGGACGCTCGCCGTCCTGGACCACTCGCTGAGGGCTTTCGTGGGCTTACTTGCCGATTCCGCGTAAACCGGGCCGCGCAGGGCCGGTGCAAAGGGGAGCCGTAATATGTTACCGACTGTGGCCGAACTGGTCGCCGCTCTACCCGACTCCGACGAGGAGCGACGTGTCGAGCCGGACGCCTTGGGGGACGCCCTCGCCGATCTCGCAGGACGCCCAGAGCCGGCCGGCGCGCTGCGTCGCCTCTGGGTCTTCGGCGGGCTGCAGGCCGAGGTCGCCCTGGCCTACCTGGCGTACTGGGTGCGGAGCAGGTTCCAGGGCGCCGACCGTCGCGAGCGCGAGCTGGCCGAGACCCACCTTCGCGCGGCGATCAAGATGCTGCGGACCATGGGCTATCTCCGGGGCGCCGCGATGAAGCTGGGCCAGACGCTGGCCAATCTCCCCCGCATCGTCCCCGACCAGATCGTCGAGACCCTCGAGCGGCTGCATTTCCAGGCGCCGGCGATGCATTTCGCCCTGCTGCGTGAGCATGTGCTTGACGAGCTCGGGTGCGAGCCGGAGGCCGCCTTCGCGACGTTCGACACGCGGGCCTTCGCGGCCGCGTCGCTGGGCCAGGTGCACCGGGCGACCCTGCCGTCGGGCCAGGACGTCGCCGTCAAGATCCAGTATCCGGCCATCGGCCGGTCGATCCGCTCGGACTTCCGCAACCTATCGGCCCTCCTGCTGCCGCTGCGGCTGGGGCGGGGCTGGGAGCCCATGAAGGCCCAGTTGGAGGAGGTCCGGCGCGTCATCGAGCAGGAGACGGACTATGGTCGCGAAGCCGAGTGGCAGCGGCGGTCCCGTGCGTTGTTTCACGAGGACGACCCGATCGATGTCCCGCGCGTCCACGACGAGCTGAGCACGCGTCGCGTGCTCACGATGGAGTACCTCGACGGGGTCCACATCGCGGATTTCCTGGCCGGCGGCCCGTCGCAGGAATTGCGGGACAGGTTCGGGGGGTTGATCCTCCAGGCGGGGTACCGCCTGCACTATGCCGGCCGCCTGCTCTACGCCGACCCGCACCCGGGCAACTACCTGTTCCGGGCCGACGGCCGCCTCGGCTTCCTCGACTTCGGCTGCGTCCGCCCCTACACCGACCGGGAATGGGAATGCAATCGCCTGGCCGATCGGGCGATCCACGGCGGTGCCGAGGACGAGGAGCGGGCCGTTCGCGCCAGCCTCGGGCTGGCCGAGGACGACGCGTTCGACCCCGAGATGCTGGCCCGGAACGTCGAGTTCAGCCGATGGGTCTGGCGGCCGTACCGGCATGATGGCCCCTTCGATTTCGGCGACCCCGACTATCTCCGCGAGGGCGCGGACCTCTTATCCGCCGTCGGTCGCGTGCCGATGACGGCGCCCTGGCTGCCGATGAACGCGTTCATCGCGCGGTGGTACTTCGGCATCGGGGCCATGCTGTACCGGCTCCGGGCCCGTGTCAACGTGCAGGCGCTCAATGGCCGCGAGCGGATCGCGGCCGGCTGGGGAGCGGCCTAGCGAGGCCGCCGCGGATCGCGCCGCCAGGGGGAATGCGCGAGATCTGGTCGAGATCAGGGCGACTTTGCTCGCGACGGAACATCGAAGGGCTGGTCGGGGAATTCGAGGTCGGCGATGACGCCCCGGAGGTCGGCTCGGCCGAGGAGGAGCCAGGAGTCGGGATCGTCGCGAAGCCGGGTAAGGTCGCGGAAGCCGAGCGCGACCGCCAGCCGGAGGTGTTCGGCGGCCTGGTCGAGATCGTGGCGCGGACGGACTGCGCGGGTCCGCCGATCGGCGTCTTGCCGTAGCCGATCAGGGCGGCCCGGCGGGTTTCCTGCAGGGCCAGCGTGGCCAGCTCGCCGGGGTGGTCCTTCCAGAGGTCCCGGCGCTCCGCGTCAAGCCGGTCCGCTTCCTCGCCGGACCCCGCCGCCCGGAGGAGCCGGGCGAGGTTCCAAAGGTTCTCCGTCAGCCATCCCCGCGCCGGGTCCTCGTACCGGGAGACGGCGACGGCCGGCCTCAGCGACGCGATGGCCCGCCTGAAGATCGGGATTGCCTCGCCGGGTCGGCCCTCCTCGGCGAGGGAAGCGGCCTCTTCGCCCAGGATCGCGCCGAGCCTGGCCTGGAGCGAGGCATCCGCGGGCGCGGCCGCGGCAACCGGGGCGATCACCTCGCGGGCGCGGGCAAGCGTCTGCGCGCGCCTCGGGCCATTCGCCGGCGTGACGCAGGATGGTCGCAAAGGTTGAACAGGCCCTCCGCCAGGTCCAGGATCACCGCCCGGTCGCCCGGTTGCGCCTCCAGCCGTAGCTGCCGCAGCGCGTTCGCACGTCGGTAGACCGGGAACCCTTCGGCCGGCCGGCCCAGGTCGATGAACTGCTCGGCAAGGTTGCTGAGGGTGTTGATCGCGTCGGACCGGTACAGGTCCATCTCGGGCGCCTCGTTCATCGCCCGGGTCGCTTCCCTGGCCGTGCGCTCCAGTGCAGGCAGCGCCCGGAGGTTCTGGCGGGCCTCGTCGTGGAGGAATCCCTTGATGTTCCAGCTCCGGCCCAGCGCCGCGCGGAACCGCGAATCCGCGGGCCAGTCGCGGACCAGCCGCTCGAGCACATCGATCGACCGCTCGATCGTGACGAGCGCCCGGGCATCCTGCCTGGTGCGGTGCTGGAGCAAGGCGATCTCGCTGAGGCTCTGGGCCAGGTTCCACTGGTAGTGCAAGACCGAGGGATGGGCGGTCGCCAGCGCCTGGCGATACGAGAGCGATCGCTCCATCTCCTCGAGCCCCGCCATCGGCTGCGCGAGCTCCATGTGGACGGTGGCGATGTTGTAGTGCGCCAGCGCGAGTCGATCGAGCAGGTGGATCGGCCTGGGACCGGAGGTGACGCCGGCGAGCATTTCCTCGCTGATGCGCAAGACCTCTCGGAAGTTGCCGATGGCCGCCTCCAGGTCGCGACGCCTGTAGTTCACGAAGCCGCGGGTGGTGAGCGCGTCGGCCAGCTTTCGGAGGAACCGGGAATCGCCGGGATGATGCGCCAGCCAGGATTTCAGGAGGTTGGTGCAGCGATCGAGGGGCTCGAGGCCCTGGTCGGGCGAGCCGAGCACGGACTGGATCTGGCCGAGCATGCGGTCGCATTCGGCCAGGTCGACCTGGTACGCCGCGACGTCGGCGTGGCGCCGGGTCATCGGCAGCAGGAGCTCGCGGGCGGCTTCATAGGCGGTCCTGGCCGCGCTGAACTGGCTGTCGTCGGCGAGCCGTGAGCCGATGGCCATCTGGCATTCGGCGACCTGGGCGCGGATCTCCGGGTCGTCGGGAGCTGCGGCCAGGAGCTCCATCCGGACGGATCGAGCGGCCTCGAAGGCCGCGATCGACTCGGCGACCGTGCCGATTTCCGACGCGATCTCGCCGAGGTGGAAATGGGCCTCGGCCAGCTCGCGACGGAGCTGGAGGTCGCCGCCTTGCTGCCGGACGAATTCCTTGTAATAAACGAGAGCCGAGGACAGGAGCTCGCGGCGCAGGTCGCGAGGTCGACCGAGTCCTGCTGCTTGAGCAGGGTGTTCTCGCTGACGCTGGTCAGGTAATCGCGGACCGCCCGGTTGGCCATCTGGAAATTCCGCTGGGCCAGCGCGGGCGTCGGCCTCGCGGCGTCGGCCGCGCTCGATGAAGACCGCGCCGATCGTCGCGGCCAGCGCGATCCCGATCAGGGCGGCGCCGGCGGCGTAGGTCCAGGTGCGATGATGGCGCAGCCAGCGGCCGGCGCGCTCCAGCCGGCCCTCGCGGTAGGCCGAGACGGGCTCATCGGCCAGCCAGTGCTCGAGGTCACGCGCCAGCTCGCGCACCGAGGCGTATCGGTCTTCGGGTCGCAAGGCCATCGCCTTCAGGCAGATCGCCTCGAGCGGCGCGGGGAGCGTACGCTGGACCGAGCGGGGCGGCCGGAAAGCCGCCCGGCGCACCCGCTCGATCACCTCGAGCACCTGGTCCCCCGGGAAGGCGACCCGGCCGGTGATCAGCTCGTAGAGCGTGGCTCCCAGGCTGTACACGTCGCTGGTTGGCCCCAGGTCGTCGATGTCGCCGCGGGCCTGCTCGGGGCTCATGTAGGCCGGCGTTCCGATGGTGGTGCCGGGCTGCGTGCTGGTGGCATGCGCCCGCGAGTCGGGCCCCGACGCGAGGCTGGGCTCGAAGTCGTCGTCGTTGGCAGTTGGAAGGATGTCGGCCGTGCCGATCATCTTGGCCAGCCCCCAGTCGACCACCAGGGTCTCGCCGTAATGGCCGAGCATGATGTTCGCCGGCTTGAGGTCGCGGTGCAGGACGCCGCGGCTGTGCGCGTAGTCGATGGCGTCGCAGACGTCGAGGAACCGGCCGAGCAACTGGCGGAAGGCGATCCCCCACATCGACGGGCTACGTTCGTCGGCCGGCCGCGTTGGCCGGTGGAATTCGCGGATCGCCGCCGAGAGGCTCTCGCCGCGGATGAACCGCATGGCGTAGAAGAGCCGGCCCTCGGCGTCCTTGCCCAGGCTGTAGACCGGGACGATCCCGGGATGCTCGAGCTTGCCCGTGATCTCGGCCTCGATCAGGAACCGCGCCGCGCTGTTCCTCGCGATCGGCGAACCGGGGCAGGATCACCTTCAAGGCCACCTCGCGCTGGAGCTCGCGATCGCGCGCAACCCAGACCTGGCCGATCCCGCCACGTGCATGGGCCCGGATGGGGACGAAGCGATCGCCCGGGGCAAGGCGCGGCGGCTCCGGCGGGCCAGGTGGACCTGCGGAATCGGCCGCGAGGGTCTGACCGGAGTCGGGCGAACCCTGCGTCGCGGCGATCGAGGGGTCTTCCGCGATCGTCCTCTCCAGCACCGATCGCACGGAACCCTCGTCCATTTCCGTCAGGACCTCGAGAGTCATCCCCTGCGCAATCCATGCTTCGAGGCAGAGCCGAAGGTCGTTGTTGTACCGATCGAGGTGGGAGGATGCGAGCCGCTCGAGCTCACGGAGGCGCTCGCCGTCGAAAACGCCCTGCGCCGCGAGCGTCCGGGGCAACGACTGCGTCCGATCCTTGTTCCAGTCGGCCAGGGTATAAGCAAGGTCAGGGCGCGGGATCGACTCGGTCAAGAGCGCCAGGATGGTCACGAGTACGTCACGATTCCACTCGTCCACGCGCATCCCCCCGGACGACCCCCGATAGCCCGCTGGACCAGGATTCCCGATGCTTCCCGGGCGGGCAAACCCTGTCGTCCATGATACAAGGAGAGGCCCCGTGCCTGCGCGCTTTCGGGGGAGAGGTGCGATCGGCCGGGGCGAGCCGACGGCAAGGACCAGGCCGGCCTGGCCCTTCGAGGAACGGTGCCCGAGGGTGGCCCATCCTCTTGCTTCCATGGATACTGGTGCCTCCAACGAAGACTCGCCTCGTGCCCCCCGCATGGATGTTCCGCGGGGCGGGTCTTCTGATAGACTTTCCCCATTCGAGCCCCGAACCCAGGCGACGCGGCACGAGCCCTCGGAGCCGGACCGTGAGGGCCGGCCGTCGCGATCGCGGTCACCTGCGAGCCCAGGATTCATGCCTCACGCATCGGAATTCCGTGACCCGACGGCGCAGCCGGCCTCATCGGCTCGCATTGACCCTCGGCACGTGCATCTCTTCCTCATCTCCTTCGTCGCCTTGTTCCAGGAACTGGCCTGCATTCGATGGTTCGGCAGCACCGTCATCTTCCTGACCTTCTTCACGAACCTGGTCCTGATGGCGTGCTTCCTGGGGATCTCGGTCGGATGCCTGGCGGCCCGGTCGCGGCGGGATTATCTCCCCTGGTCGATCCCGCTGGTCCTCTTCACGATGGCCCTGGCGCTCGGCCTGCTCTGGGGCTACAACCGGTTTGCCGAGCTGATGATCGACGTGGGCAACCAGGCATCGGCCCAGCAGGTCTACTTCGGCACCGAGGACCGCCGGCGCAACCTGTCAACGTTCGTGATCCCGCTCGAGGTGGTCGCCGGGGGATTCTTCCTGCTCATCAGCTTCGGCTTCGTCGGCATCGGCCAGGCGATGGGGCGGGCCTTCAATGCCATCAGCGACCCGATCGCGGCCTACACGGCGAACCTGCTGGGGAGCCTCGCCGGCATCGCCGGTTTCGGCGTCCTCTCGTACTTGCAGACGCCGCCGGCCGTCTGGTTCGCGATCACGGGCCTGCTGGTGGTCCTCGCCATCGAGCGGCCCATGCCGCGGGCGATCTCGGCCGCGGCCGCGGCGATCCTGATCGGCGGGCTCGTGTTCCTTGCCGAAGGGCTCGGAGGCGGGCAGGGGGCGGCGTCGACGATCTGGTCGCCGTACTACAAGATCCGATTCGAGCCCGAGACGCGCCGGATCTACGTGAACAACATCCACCACCAGAGGATGGAAGACCTGGGCCGCAGCGGTGCCTTTTACCAGGTCCCCTACCTGATGGATCGGGCGGCGGGCGGCCCGCCTTTCGAGGACGTCCTGATCATCGGGGCCGGCTCGGGCAACGATGTGGCCACGGCGCTGGCGCAGGGCGCCCGGCACGTGGACGCCGTCGAGATCGATCCGGCGCTCCGCGAGATCGGCCGGCGTCACCATCCGAATCGCCACGGGGACGACCCCCGCGTGACCTGGCACATCGACGACGGCCGCAGTTTCCTCCGCTCGGACCGGAAAACGTATGACCTGATCGTCTACGCGCTGGTGGACTCGCTGGTGCTGCACTCGAGCTACTCGAGCATCCGGCTCGAGAGCTTCCTGTACACCGAGGCGGCGTTCCGCGACCTGAGGGACCACCTCCGGCCCGGCGGGATGCTGGTGGTCTATAACTACTACCGGCAGGGCTGGGTCGTCGGCCGGCTGGCGAAGCTGGCCGAGCGAGTTTTCGGGACCGCGCCTGTTGTCTTCACGCTGCCCTACCGCGAGGAGATCACGCCCGGCTACAGCGGGGGCGAGGTGCTCAGCTTCCTGATGATGGGGACCGAGCAGAGCGCCGCGATCCGCGCCGTGCGGGACCGGCTCCGCCGCGATCGCTACTTCTGGGTCCATCCGGATCCGGCCGTGCTCGGCCGCTGGCATCGGTACGGTCCCGACCCGCCCCGCGTGCCGGGGCGCCGGAATCGCAGTGGTACAAGCTCGGCCCGGCGCGGGTGCAGACCGAGGGGATCGGCCGGCTGCCGACGGATGACAATCCGTTCCTCTACCTGCGCGACCCGGCGATCCCCGGCCTGAACCTCCGGGGGATGGCGATGGTGGCCGGGCTCTCGCTGGCGCTCCTGTTCGCGCTGGCGCCGGTGAGGACGGCCCGGCCGGACGGCCGGATGTTCTTCCTCGGCGCGGGCTTCATGCTGCTGGAGACCAAGGGGGTCGTGCACCTGGCGCTGCTCTTCGGCTCGACCTGGATGGTCAACTCGATCGTGTTCGCCGCCATCCTGATCATGGCGTTGCTGAGTAACCTCTACGCCCGCAGGATGGGGCCGCGCAGGCTGTGGCCTTACTACCTGGGCCTGCTCGCGACGCTCGCGCTCAACCTGGCCGTGCCCATGACGAGCTTCCTGGCACTGCCCGGGCGCTCAAGATCGGCCTGTCGTGCCTGGTGGTGTTCGTCCCGGTCTTCTTCGCGGGCGTGGTCTTCGCCGCCTCGTTCCGCGACAGCCCCCGCCCCGACCTGGCCTTCGGCTCGAACATCGGCGGGGCGATCCTCGGCGGGCTCAGCGAGAACCTCTCGCTGGTCATCGGGTTCAACAATCTGCTGATCGTCGCCATGGCGTACTATGCCCTCTCCGCCCTGCTCGTGCCGGGAAGGCGGGCGGAGAGATCCCGGTCCCCCATTCCTGAAGAGGGCGTACGGGCGAACGCCGGCCAATCGGCCCGGCGGCTCACGACGGCGCCATGCTGCTTCAGGAGCCCCGCGACCTGGTCATGACCTCGCCGCAAGGCCCACGCCAGCGGTGTAGCCCATGGCGGATCATCGGGCAGGTTCGGCCGAGCCCCGCGCTCCAGGAGCAGCTCGACCATGGGCAGGCTGCCGGACCTTGCGGCCCATCCCAGCGGCGTCGAGCAGAGGTCGTCGTCGCGCGCGTCGAGATCGGCGCCATGGTCGAGGAAGATCCTCGGCGTTCTCGACGTCGTTGTCCGCGCAAATCGGTGGAGCGGGGTGACGCCCAGCCAGTCGGGCCGGCTCGGGTTCATCCCGCGGGCGAACAGGAACTCCGTCAGCTCGCGGGCCTTCACCGGGTCCCGAGGGCCTTCCACCTCGGACGCCGACGGCGATGCGAGCGGCGAGATCGGGCCGGTGGTGCAGCATCAGCCGGACGAACGGTTCCTGGCACTGCTCCACCGCGTTCTCGAGCGCGACCGGGTCGTCGGCGAGCGCCGGATTGGCGGCAAAGACCGCGGCCGCGGTCTGCACGTCACCGTAATAGGCGAGGATTTCCACCGAGCGGGACGATCCATACGAGCAGAGCAACTCGACCATCTTCGCATCGGAGTTCCCGATGGCGATCGAGAGCGCGTCGGCGGAGCTCTCGACGGGCGGACTCGGGAAGGCTCCGTGCTCGAGCAAGAGCCTGGCGATCTCGTGATGGCCGTGGTAGACGGCCGAATAGAGGGCGTGGCCATGCGGTGCGATGCCCTCCTCGGGCAGGTTCGGATCGGCCCCGCGCTCGAGGAGCAGCTTGACGACCTCGAGATGACCCCGGGCGGCGGCGTTCTTCAGCGGGGTGCCGGAACCGATGTAGTACGTCACGTATTCCGAGACGCGGTTCGCCAGCGAGGGATCTCCGTCCAGCAACTCTCGGACACGTCCCAGGTCGCCGATGCTCGCGGCCGTGCAGATATCTACGTGGGCGCCGCGTGAACGCAGATGGTCGAGCACCTCGGCGGGCGTCGGTGGCGGCATCTTTCGGGACGTCGCGCCAGCCGCGAAAATGGTAGTCGCCATTGGTGAGCTGGATCGGTCGTGCCCCATCCTGGCGGGCGGCATTGATGTCGGCTCCGCGCGAGAGCAGTTCGTCGATCAGATCGAGCTGCCTGGTCATCACGGCCCAATGGATCGGTTGATTGGAACGCCGATCGCCGACGTGCAAGAGTTCGGGCGAGACATCGAGCAGGGAACGCACCGCGAAGGTCGCGGTCGCGGATGGCCTGCGCGATCGCCTCGCCCCTGGGCGACGACGCCGTGAAGGAGCTCGAGCTTCGCCTCCAGCATCCGTTCCATGTCCACATAGCCACGGTCGCGGCAGATATCGAGGAGGCTGTCAGGTAGGCAGGCCGATCGGATTCGCACCGCGTTCGAGCAGGTATTCGGCCGCGTCGATTCGATTCTCGCGCACGGCGAAATAGAGCGGCGTCCGATACGCATGATGGCTGCGGACCAGGGTCGGGTCGTCGGTCAACAGCCGGCTGATCGTCGCCATGTCGCCGGCGACGCAGGCGACGGAAGAGCTCCCAGAGTCCGGTACCGGTGCCGGCGGACCACTTGAGCGGTTCGCTCGTCTTGAGCTCTTCGGGCTGGATCATCGCCGGCTTGCTCCATGCAATTCGAGCAGGGAATCGACCTCCGCGAAGCCCGACGGATACGGCACGCCCCGGGTCGAGGCGCCGGCCGACAGCAGCGCCGCGACGGAGTCGGGCTTACGCCAGGACGACCAGTGCGAGTCGACGCACGCCTTGACCGCGAGGAGGAGCGGAGTCCGGCCCATGCCGTCGAGGGCATCGATCGCTGCTCCGCGGTCGATGAGCAGTCTCACGGTGTCGTGCCGGGCCCGCCACGACGCGACGTGGAAGCGCCGTGCTGTTCGCCGCGATCTCGAAGTAGCCGTCTCCCCGGGCGTAGGGCGCATCGACGGCGACTCCCAGGTCCAGCAGGTGCCTTACCCCGACCGTATTCCCGTTGCCCGCGAATTCCGACAGGAGCGTGCCGCCCTCGGCGATCAGCTCGCCCAGCAGGCCGGGCAACTCCGCGGTGATGGCCCGGATGCCGTCGGCGTCGCCCCGGGCGCAGGCGGCGATCAGCCGTTCGACGCCGTCCAGATCCAGGGCGATGCCCCGTCTCTCGAACACGTCGAGTACGTCGGCCCGGCCCCGCCGCGCCGCGATCGACACCGACGAGAGGTCAGGCCCGCGCGATCCATGGCCCGAGTCCCCCCGCAGCGCGGGGTCGGCCCCGTGCTCGAGCAGAACCTCGACGATCGCGAGCGAGTTGTCGCTGATGATCGCGTTGTGGAGGGCCGTCTTGCCCCATTGCGTCGTCCGGTTGGGATCGACGCCCTGCGCGAGCAGCCATCGGATCGCCTCTTCGTGGTGCCAGTCCGTCTTTCGGAGCAACATCGTGGCCAGGCTGTCGGGGTCGAGCCGCCCGCTCTCCACCAGGGCCCTGAGCACGCCCATCTCGTACGACTCGGGCGGCGTGATAGGGGGTCTCGCCGTCGTTGGGATCGGCGCCCCGCGCCAGCAGCAGGCGTGTCAGCCCCTCGTGCCGGGCGACGCACGCCGCGCCGTAGAGCACGCTCTCCCACTCGGGCGCCGGCCGGTGGTTCTCCTCGTACCAGCCGCCGTTCGGGGACGCCCCAGCGTCGAGCAGCGCCTCGGCCGCGCGCACGAAGCCCGACGATCGCCCCGGGTCGAGCCGGAGATAGCGGGAGAAACAGAGGTGGGTCAAGGCGTCCCATCCGCGCGGGCCGCCCTTGCTCGTGGCCAGTCCGGAATCCTCCCTCAGCCAACCGCGCACCGCGAGGTCATCGCCGAGGATCGCCGCGGCGTGGATGCTCTCGCCCGCGATCCCCGGATGAGACTCCAGGATCGCCCGGGCGTCATCCAGCGACCCCGTGGTGTGGCCGGCGTCGAGCGGCACGCACGCCGCGTCGATGAATGCTCTCAAATGGTCGTCGGATTCACTCATCGGGTTTCCTCCCGCGGAAGATCACTGTGCAACAGTATCGGCTGCGCGAGGTCCCGAATCCAGCCTGGCAGGGAACATTTGTGAAGCAACCGGCGGGGCGCCCGGAGAGACCGGTGGGCACGTGGGAGGGACGGACGACCTCAGATCGGCAGCCGAAGCTGGTGCTCGCCGCCGGTCTCGGTCCCGAGCGTTGACAGCGTCACGCCCAGCAGCCGGATGCCCCTGTCGGTGGGAAAGAGCGACTCGAGCAGCGGATCCACGATGGTCTCGATGGCCGCCCGCGATGCCAGCGGGGCCTCGCCCGTCCGGCTGCGGGTGATCTGCTGGAAATCCGCGTACTTCGCCTTGAGCGTCACCGTTCGGCCCCGGATGGTCGATCCCTCGCAGAAGGCCCACACCTTGGCGATGAGCGGCGTGAGGGCCGCCCTGGCCTCGTCGAGAGAGAAGAGATCGGCGCCGAAGGTCGTCTCCGCACCGATGGACTTGCGGACGCGATCGGCGCAGACCGGTCGATCGTCGATGCCCCGCGCGAGGGCATAATAGTAGGGGCCGGCCTTTCCGAACTGCTGGTGCAGGAATGACAATGTCTGGGCCCTGAGATCGCTGCCGGTGCGGATCCCCAGCCGTTCCATCCTGTCGCGGGTCACGGGTCCGATCCCGTGGAACCTTCCGACGGGCAGGTCGGCGACGAAGTCCGGGCCCATCCGCGGCGTGATGACGAACAGGCCGTCGGGCTTGCGCTCGTCGGAAGCCATCTTGGCGAGGAACTTGTTGTAGGAGACGCCCGCGGACGCGGTCAGTCCGGTCTCGGCGCGGATCCTCGCCCGGATCTGTTCGGCGATCAAGGTGGCTGAGGAAAGGGCCTTGCGGTTCTCGGTGACATCGAGGTAGGCCTCGTCGAGGGAAAGCGGCTCGACGAGGGGTGTGTAGTCGGCGAAGATCTCGCGGATCTGGCGTGAGACCGCCCGATAGACGTCGAACCGCGGACTGACGAAAATCAGCTCGGGGCATCTTCGCCTGGCGGTCACCGAGGGCATCGCGGACCTGACGCCGAACTTGCGGGCCTCGTAGCTCGCGGCTGCCACGACCCCGCGCTCGCGCGACCCGCCGACCGCGACCGGCTTGCCGCGAAGCTCAGGATCGTCCCGCTGCTCGACGGACGCATAAAACGCGTCCATGTCGATATGGATAATCTTGCGCCGATGCACCGGCTGGACCACGGCCCCGCTGTCGAGCCCGTCGATCTCCGTCCCCTGCATGGGATTCGAGGCCGAGAGGCCCCCCTCACCGCCGATCACGCAGGCACGAAGCCGTCGAGCAACGGGCCGGGCGCGGAGAGGCTGTCCTCCCCGGCCGGAGTATCAGCCCCCGAGTCGGAGATCCTCGAGGGCCTGGGCCTTGAAGGCATCGAGCTGGAGCTGGATCAGCGCGTCCAGCGGCAAGGCGTCGATCTGCCGCTTGACCTCGGCGGTCAGCGGGCCGAACCTCGCCTCCACCATCCGAAGGACGGCCCGCCGCTCACCCTGCTCGATGCCGAGCTCGATGCCCTGCTCGATGCCGAGCTCGATGCCCTGCTCCCTGCCGCGCTCGTAAGTGGTCTTCATGAGAGGTTGGACCTCGCGAAAGCCTCGGCGTTATGATCAGCCCCCGAGTCGGAGATCCTCGAGGGCCTGGGCCTTGAAGGCATCGAGCTGGAGCTGGATCAGCGCGTCCAGCGGCAAGGCGTCGATCTGTCGCTTGACCTCGGCGGTCAGCGGGCCGAACCTCGCCTCCACCATCCGAAGGACGGCCCGCCGCTCACCCTGCTCGATGCCGAGCTCGATGCCCTGCTCCCTGCCGCGCTCGTAAGTGGTCTTCATGAGAGGTTGGACCTCGCGATAGGCCTCGACGTTCAACAGGTTTCGTAGCCGCTCCTCCTGGGCTTCGTCCAGGTCGGCGTACGCCTCCAGGCATTCGGCCAGCAGGAAGCGCCGATAGTCATTTTCTCCCGAGACGGCGATCCGTTTCAATCCTTCGGCGTACAGCTCGGCACGCCGGTCCGCCGGTATCCGCATCAAGGCGCTCAGCGCCACTCCCAGCAGGTTCTCGCCGGTCGCGTACGGCTCTCCATCCACCGCGGGCAGGCCGACGTAGGCGTACTCGAAGCGAAGGATTTGCCGATCCCAGAAGGATTCCTCGTAGGTGTCCCAGCCGATGCCTTTCAGCCCGACGCGGAGGAACAACGCCACCGGCAGCACCGGCAGCCCGGTGTCACGCCGCAGTTGGATGTAGTAGTCGAACATCCGGGGCCGGAACGCGGCCACGCTGTCCTGCGACTCGACCTCGACATGGACCAGCGTCACCAGGTCGGTCATCCCGGGGCGTGGCGGAGGCGCACCGGGCCGCAGTCGCAGCCGGGCGACCAGGTCGAGGTGCCGCCTTTCCCCCTGCGGCGGTGCCAGGAAAAGTTCCTTGTCCAGCCAGTCGATCTCGAAGAACTCGAACCGCGCCGCCCATTCCGGGAAGAAGCACAGGAAGAAGGACTCGAAGAACTCCTTGAGCAGGACCTTCATCCGCTGGTCATGATCCGGGCTGGCCGACTGCGGCATGATCGACTCCATCTGGGTCCAGGCCGAGCGGTCGGGAACCGATTCGGGAGGCTGCCAGGCGACCCCGGCCTCGACCCAACGAACGGCCGACACCGGGGTGTCTCAGGCGCACCTCGTGGGCGAGCAGCACGAGCCGGGGCCGGAAGGCCCGCACGGGGTCATCGCGTGCGGCGAGATCGCCGTTTTTCCCGCGCTCGGGCGGACCGGACCAGCGCGGATGTCCAGACGTCGAAACCGGCGACCGCGGTGGAGTCTTGCTGTGAGTCGCCGCTCAGAACGCGCTGCCGGCGACGAGGCGGACGCTGGCATAGGCACTGAATTCGGCCGAGCGGATGATCCCCTTGACGTCGAGGGCCTGTTCCTTGAACTCGTGGAAGGGGACCTCGTTGACATCGGTGTCGCCGACGATCTTGAGGATCTCCTGGTAGATGCGCGGGCTATATTCCTTGATCTCGGCCGGGACCGCGATGGCGTTGACGACCAATTCCTCGCTGACGGCGCGAAGGACGTCGAGCAGTCGCGGGATGCCCGGAGTGAGGGTCAGGTCGATGACATGGCCGTCGGTCGGCAGCGGGTAGGCGGCGTTGACGATCAGGAGCTCGTCGGATTGCCCGAGCTCGGCCAGGAGTGAACAGATCGCGGGATTGAGGATGCCGCCTTTTTTCATGGGACTGATCCCTTAGCGAGCCGGGTGACGTGCCATTTCCGACTAGGGTCCGGCCCGGCCGGGACGCCGGATCGGTCGGCCCCGGCCGCTCGACGCGATTCGATCCGCGCCGACCCACGTCGCCCGGAGATCGGGGGTTGCAAGTTTGCTGGACGCCGTCGAGTATAACGATTGTCGAGGCTCCGCTCCACCCGAACGTCGCCGAGGCCCGGTGCGGCGGGACGACCCGCCTCGGGACACGGGCGGGCGGGCCTGGTGTGAGCCTGTAACCTCGAGGGCCGGGCGGACCGAGGCATGGAGCGGCTCCAGGGAAGGGAGAATGGCGATTGCGTGATGGTTCACGCGCGGCACGAGGCAGGTGGTGGGCGGTGCTCGCCGGGATGACGGCAGTCCTGGTGCTCGGGCTGGCCGATCTGGCCAGGCCACGGCTGATCGTTGTGCCGGAAGAGTTCCTACCGCGCCGGTCGGCGACGGACGGGGCGACGGCCATGGGACGTCCCGAGTCGCCAGACCGGAGCTGGTCGGCGGTCTACGGGACGACCGAGCGGCCATACCTGCCGGCGCGGGCCGCCGACCCCCGGCTGATCCCGCTACGACACGCCGGGGAGACCTGGCGCGCGGCGGCCGGGCCGCGGCGAGTCGTGGTCGACCAGCTCTGCCTGGTGCCCGACGTCCCGACGTTCCTCGAGGCGATCGCCACCTGGGACGAGGGGCATTCCTTCCCGATCCTGATCGACGAGCCGGCGCGGGTGCTGCCGTACCTGCCGCGCCTTCCGGCCGGCGCGGGTGGTCCGCTACGCAAGGCGCCCGAGGGTCCGGCGCAACCCGGGCCTGGTCCGGTCCCGAGCCCGGAGTCCGAGCGGCTCGATCGCTGGGTCAGGGCCTCGGCGCCGTGTCGCTCGCCTGGGCGACGCCGTCGACGCCCGATGATCGGCTCACGCCGGGCGGCACGCCGCCTCGCGGGCTGGGCCGGACACCGCCGGGCATCGTGCTCAGCTCGCCCGACAGCCCGATGCTCGCCGGGGCCGTGGCGCTGGCGGCGGGCCGATTCCAGCCGATGGTCTGGATTGAGCCAGCGCTCTGGGGGCTCGATCCTTCCGGCAGGCCGGGCGCGAAGGTGGAGCATGACGAGGTCCTCACGCTCGAACAGGCCTGGCGGTTCGCCCGCCGGGTCGAGGGGAGCGTCGGGGGCGTCGTCCCGAACTACGCCCGGCTGGGCGACGATTGCGACTTCCTGACGATCGCCGGCGACTGGCCGTATCGCTACGACAACGATGTCGAGCGCGGGAGCCGCCGCGGGATCCACTCGCTCGACGACCTGATCGGCCGGGCGCTTGACGGCGAGCCCGACTCGGGGAGCCTCGAGCGGGCGCGGACGCGATGGGCGTTCACCGGGCGGCTGACGGGCGATCCCGCGACGAGCGTGGCGCGCGATGGGGTCGCTGTTCCTCGTGCCCGAGGCCACGCTCCTGTGGGATACCTACCGCCCCGCCCTGCCCTGGTCGGCCTATGCCCTGGGCCCGGTGGCGGCCCGCCTGTCCAGGTCCAAACTGGCTGTGGGCCCTGTCTTCATGGCCGCCGGCGAACAGGCGACGCTGGCGTCCTGGCAGCGGGTGATGGACCCGTCGAATCGGTTCGGGCTGATCTGGCTCAACTCGTCGGGTAGCCCGACCGATTTCTCGATCGTGGGCGGGCCGGGCCGGCCGGCCGACATCCCCGGGGGGTGTCCGGCCGTTGTACTGATGATCCATAGCTTCTCGGCCGCGGACCCCACCAACGCCGGGACGATCGCCGGGCGATGGCTCGAGCAGGGCGCGTTCGTCTACTTCGGGTCGGTGAGCGAACCGTACCTCATGTCCTTCCGCATCCCGGCCCTGGTCGCCGAGCTGTCGGCCGAGGGGATGCCGCTGTCCGCGGCGATCCGGCAGGGCGAATCCGAGCCGTTCGGCCGGCCCTGGCGGCTGGAGTACCTGGGCGACCCGCTCTACCGGGTCCCTCGGGCCGAACCCCGCCTGGACCGGATGAGCCCGGATTCATGGCGCAAGCTTGACCCCGCGTACGACGCCTGGGCGGTCGTCGAGTTAGCCGCGACCGGAGAACCCCCTCCATTGGGCGGTGACGAGGCCTCGGCAGGGCGCCTGCTCGAGTGGTGCCGGACGGCGGCGATCGTCGAGGCCGCGGGAGGCGGGCCACGGCCGGGGAATGGCTGGCACAAGGCCCTGCGGGACATTCCGCGCGAACGTCTGGCCCCTCGGCTGCGCGGCGTGCTCGACGACATCCTGATCGACGCGCTGGGCCAGACGGGCGAGTGGGACGAGCTGCGATCGCGACTGGTGAAGGTCCCGCCGGGCGAGCTGGGGCCCCGCGCCTGGATCGCCATCGAGACCGGCACGATGCAAGGGCTGGCGCGGGCAGGTCGGGAGGCCGACGCGGAGCGGGGTTTTACTCGGGCGCTGGACATGTGGGACGAGGCCGTCCGCCTGCACTGGCCGGGCGGCTCGGACTTCCCCGACTGGATGACTCGACGGGTCGCGAACATGGCCGAGGCCGACGCGGGTCGTGGGTTGCCGGCGTGGCGCGACCGCCTCCGCCGTACGGCCGACGAGATGGCCGGCGACCGCGCGCGGTTCCCGTATGTCCTGGTCGTCGCGGCCGAGCGGGTCCGGATCGAGTCGCGGCTCGGGCGCAGGCCGATGAGTAAGGCGACGGGCGAATGGCAGGGTGCTGAGCCGCGCACGAAGCGCAGGGGATCGCCCTACGTCCCGCAGAACGTCCGGTAGCCGCAATCGTCTGGTGGCGGGTCCTGATACCGTGCCACGTCGGCCCGGTCTTCGTAGGGCGACGCCAGTGCCGCCAGCAGTTCGTGCAGCACGGAGAGGTCATCCGAGTCCTCGGCGGCGGCCAGTGCCTCCTCCACCCGGTGATTTCGCGGGATGACGGCCGGGTTGACGCTTCGCATCAGCGTGATGGCCTCGGCGAGAGGCCGGCCGTCGCGGCCGAGCCGCTCTCGCCACCGCGCATACCAGGCCAGGAAGTTCGGATCCTGATACTGGTCGCCGGCCGGCGGTCCCTCCGCGGACAGGTCGCGAAACGTGTTCGTGAAATCGGCCATGGACTTCTGCATCCAGGCGAGAAGCTCCTGGACCAGCTCGGTATCGCCCGGCTCGTCCGTCCCGATCCCCAGCTTCTTCCGCATCCCGGCCAGCCAGTACTCGTCGAACGCAACCGCAAACCCTTCCAGCACCTCCGTGGCGACCGCGACCGCCTTCTCCGGATCGGTGTCCAGCAGGGGAAGCAGGGTCTCGGCGAACCGGGCCAGGTTCCACTGCGCGATGCCGGGCTGGTTGCTGTAGGCGTACCGGCCGGCACGGTCGATCGAGCTGAACACCGTGCCCGGGTCGTAGGCGTTCATGAACGCGCACGGCCCGTAGTCGATCGTCTCGCCGGAGATCGCCATGTTGTCGGTGTTCATCACCCCGTGGATGAACGCGACGTGCTGCCAACGGGCGATGAGTGCGGCCTGGCGATCGGCCACGGCGCGGAAGAACTCAAGGTACTTCCGAGGGGCGTCCGCCAGCTCCGGGTAGTGGCGATCGATCGTGTAGTCGGCGAGTGCCTGCAGGATGGAATCGTCCCCGAGGCCCGCCGCGTACTGGAACGTCCCGACGCGGACGTGGCTGGCGGCCACGCGGGTCAGGATCGCCCCCCGCCGGATCGACTCCCGGTAGACCGGCTCGCCGGTGGTGACGACGGCGAGGCTCCGCGTGGTGGGGATTCCGAGGGCGGCCATGGCCTCGCTGATGATGTACTCGCGGAGCATCGGACCGAGGGCCGCCCGCCCGTCGCCGCCGCGGGAGTACCGGGTCCGCCCCGACCCCTTGAACTGGATGTCAACCAGCCGGCCGGTCGGCGTGCGGTGCTCGCCCAGCAGGATGGCGCGACCGTCGCCGAGCATGGTGAAGTGGCCGAACTGGTGCCCGGCGTAAGCCTGGGCGATCGGCAGGGAGCCGGCCGGCAGGTCCTGGCCGGCGAACACGGCCGCGACGGCCTCCGGCGAGATCGCGCCGAGGTCGAGGCCCAGCTCGTCCGCCAGCCGATCGTTGACGATCGACACCCGCGGCGCGCGCACCCGGGCCGGCGTGGCCGGAGAGAAGAGGGGCTCCGGCAGCCGCGCGTAAGTATTGTCGAACCGCCATCCGAAGGTGTCAGTGCCTGCAACCGATGCCGTCCGCGTGGCCATCCTGTTCCTCCGACGATACCCTCAAGTCCTTGAATCCTTTCAGTATATCCTGCCCGGCGGCGTGGGCGTGCGCCGATGGGACCCGCCGCGGGCCGTCATGTACCAGGGCACTCCGTGTGGCCTCGGGGGCTCACCCCTTCCCGCGGGCCTGCTCGAGGGCCTGGAGCAGCTCCTCGTCGGAGAGCTCCTCGGCCCATCCCTCCGGCAGACTCCAGGCGGACGGTCGCCTCCTCGCGGCTAGGCGTGCAGACGACCGGGACGGTCCCCGCCCGGCCGATCGTGCGACTCATCGCCTCCGAGGCGGCGCCGGAGCCCGTTGTCTCCGCCACGCCGGCATAAGCCCGCACGCAACTCCATTCGACCTGCCCCCGGTCCGTGACCTTTCGCTCCATGTCTGTCCTCCTGGGTCCGCCTTTCGGCTCCGACCCGTGCCCACGTGATCCCGGTCGATCGCTCCGAAGCCCGGCTTCGCGCACGGCCGAATGCGGCGGCGAGGGCCAGGACAGTCGCCCGGCCGTCGGCCGCCTTCGCGTGTCCCGTCAAGCGCTCTGGCGACGTGCGGTGGGCTCGGCCCCGTCCAGGGCCAGCGGCTCAACCCGGACGCCACGGGCGCCGACCCGGACCAGCGAGTCGGGCCCGACCTCGCGCCAACCGGGTCCGTCGTCCATCGGCTCGGAGGCCACCACGGACTCCGCCCATCCAGCGCGGCTGGCCGCTCAGGTAGTACAGGGTATTGGGCTCGCCCGGCTCGGCGTACCGGACCGCGAGGATCTCGTCCTTGCTGGAGAGGATAAGGTTTGTCTTGACCTCGCCTTCATGCTCGCGGGTCAGGTCGCGGGCCTGGCGCAGCATCGTCCTCAGGGCCAGGGCGGCGTCGCGGCCCCCGGTACGGCGGAAGTGGGTCCGCCACAGCGACCCGAGCATCTCGCCGTCGGTCGAGCCGCGGAGGTCCGCCTCGTGGTCCGGGTCGAGGCGGTCGCGTAGCGCCTTGGACAGCGGCCCGGGCCAGGGCTGGAGCATGCCGTTGATCGTCCAGAGGTGGTCGTCCATGACGTACAGCGGCGTGTTCAGGAAGCACGTCTCGATATTGGGGCTGGCGTACCGGATGTGGCCGACGATCGAGCCGGACAGTACGGCGTGGGTCGCCGTCTTGGCGTTCTCATCCGACCACAGGGGCAGGATACTCTTGAGCAGGCCGGGGGTCGGCCCGGCCTCGGGCAGGAACCAGCCGATGCCCCAGCCGTCGCCGGCGACCGAGGAGTCGGCCATCAATCTGGCGTTGCGGCTCTGGTCGGTCAGCCCGTGCTCGGGCTCGTGGAGCAGGGACGAGAGCCGCACCGGCGGCCCGAGATACGCAGCGATCCGGCACATGACGCCTTCCTCCCGTTTTCCTCGATCACGCGGTCGTCCCGACGCGGCCGCTCGCCTCGACCGGCGGCACGTCGACTTCTTCGATCCCTTCGGCCGGCAGGTCGCCGGCCTGGAGCCGGGCCACGGCCCTCAGGTCGCCCGTCCGTTCGAACACCGCGAGCTGGCGGTCGGCGCCGCAGGGGCCCCGGGCCATCTCCCGGACCTGCTCCAGCCGACCGGCGCAGCCCAGCCGCTCGGCCTCGCCCGCGAATCGGTCGACCAGGCCCGCGACGACCTCGCGCGCCGTGCGGGCCGGCCCGTGGCCGGGTCGACGAGCATCGCATCCAGGCCGAAGCGGGACGCCCGCCAGCGGTTCTGCCGGAGGATGAGCTGGCCGCACTCGTCGGGCGGGGGGAGCTCGCCCTCCGGCCGCGCCAGCGCGGCCACCAGGCACTGGATCATGGCCGTCAGGCCGAGGACAGAGGGTAGGTCGGGCGGCATGTCGCAGATCCGCACCTCGACCGTGCCGTGCCGCTCGCTGGGCCGGACGTCCCACCACAGCTCCTTGGTCGTCCGGATGAACCCGGCCGACGCCAGGCGCTCGGCCAGGCAGGCATAGCCGCCCCAGCCGGACAGGTGCGGCGGCAGGCCGCCGGTCGGCGATGCGCCCATCACCTCGACCCGATGCGAGAGCAGGCCGGTCGCCCGCCCGCACCAGAACGGGCTATTCGCCGACAGCGCCAGGAGCGCCGGCAGGTGCTCGGCGATCCGCACCGTCGCCCGCACGGCGGCGTCGCCGTCGGGGACGCCGACGTGCACGTGCAGGCCGAAGGTCAACTGGCGGCAGAGCGTCTCCTGCAGCAGGTCGGCCAGCTCGATGTAGCGGGGATTCGGCGTGATCGGCTGGTCCAGCCAGTGGGCGAAGGGGTGCGTGCCGCCCCATGCGAGCCGGACCCCGTGGCGCTCGGCCGTCCGGGCGACGGCGTCCAGCTTGGGGGCCAGGTCGCGCCCGACCTCCTCGACGTCGCGGCAGATGCCGGTGTGGATCTCGATGCAGCAGGGGTAGAACTCGGGGCTGGCCGCGTCCTGGACCGGGGCGGGGAGGTCGGACAGGATCTCATCCGCGGCCGACCGCAGGTCGTAGCTCTCGGCGTCGACGAGCTGGAGCTCGAGCTCGACGCCGAGCGTAGGCGAGGGACTGCCCCGGAAGGGAGCGACGGTCATCAGGGTCCTCCTCCGTCCCGATCGGCGATCGGTCCGGCGTGGCCGGTAGTCATCTCGCCCCCGCGGGGAGAGGACCTCACCCCGGTCATCGTGGGCCTGGTACAGGGGCTCGAGACCCATCATCGCCTCGATGTCCTGGCCCTCTCGCTGCTCGGGGGGCACGGGGAAATCGGGTCGTTGCTGCGCCTGCGTCATGAATCCCTTCCGCCTCGTAGGTCGCATGAAGTCGGATAACGACCGACCGACCGCCCGGCGGCGCGATGGGCAGGGATCGCCGATCCACGGCGAATTCCCCCATGCCCGGCCCGGAGCCGGGGAACAACCGCCGCGCGTTGACCAGACGGCCAGGACGCCCAGGAGATGGGACGGTGGCGGCCGGGCTCGAAAGCTCTCCATCTGTCCCGCAGAATGTCGAGAGCATTCAGTGCCGTCTCTTCTTGTGCAATTCCCGGGCCGTGAGCACCCACCGCGTCGGACCCGCGAGGGGCAGATGGCTGGCGGTCTGGCCTCAGCTCGATCCGGCCCCGTCATCGGCCCTTCGGGCACCTCCTCCCCGCCCGGGGCTCGGGGGGAGGCGCTGGAGATCGGGGGCTCGGATCGCGCCGGAAACGGCGCCCGGCGGCGTCTGGCGGCCGGTTTTTTCCGCCGCGGCCGGCCGATCTTGCGGGTTGTGACGATTTTAGGAAGGACAAGAGATGAGGGATGCGGGTGGCCGTCGCAGTGGTGGTGATCGAGGGGTCTCTCGATGTGCCGGAGGAGTCCCGGCCGTCATCCTGGCTATCAAGCGCAAGCGGGAGTCGCGCCGAATGGAGCGCGTTTCGGGAACAGGATTCTCACCGATGGAGCGAGACAAGCCGCCCGGCATTTTCCCCAACCGAACAGGCCGCCATAACCCTCCGTTCGCGATCCGAATGGGCGGGGGGGAGGCGCCCGGCTGGAACGCAATTTGCTATCGCGAAGAACTTCGTGATATCGGTCCAATGTTCACAGAGCCAGGGGCGACGCACATGGAACTTGCCACGCTACGCGACCTCTTGATCGAGCAACTGCAGGATCTCTACGACGCCGAGCATCGGCTCACCAGGGCCCTCCCCAAGATGGCCAAGGCGGCGAGCTCCGCCGAGCTCAAGGCCGCGTTCACCAAGCACCTCGACGAGACCAGGGGCCAGATCGAACGCCTCGCCGAGGTCTTCGAGCAACTGGGCGAAAAGCCCAAGAAAAAGGCCTGCAAGGCCATGCAGGGGTTGATCGAGGAGGGCGAGGAGACGATCAAGGAGGAGGCCGATCCCGAGGTCAAGGACGCGGCGCTCATCGCCGCGGCGCAGCGCGTCGAGCACTACGAGATGGCGGGCTACGGCACGGTCCGCGCCTACGCCCGGCTGCTCAAGGAGTCGACCGTGATGAAGCTCCTGGATCAGACCTACAAGGAGGAGAAGGCGACCGACGAGGCGTTGAGCAAGCTCGCGGAGAGCGCGATCAACCTCGGGGCGGCATCGCCGTCGGGCCGCGGGAAAGCCCGGCCCGCGCCGAGCACGCGGGCCGGCGCCTCCCGCAAGGCGTCCTCAATTTGACGACCGGAGCCGGCCTTGCCCCGCGTCCCGCCGGGGATCGCCCCGACCGATCGACGCGAGCAAGGCCGGCGCGACCCCGTCGCGGCCGCGGGCCCTAGGGTAAGACTCCCAAGCCCGCGTGACCCGTCACTCAATACAGGATGAGGCGGAAAATCAGGGTGTGGTCCTGCGTGACGCCCAGGCGGATCGCGGTCGCGTCGTCGCGGTAGGTGATATCGATGCGCCGGCGCGTTGGGGGCCGCCCGCAGGCGACGGCCGGGAACGGTGAGCGTGACGGCCTCGGCCGGCCGCGGCGGTTCCTGGCCGGCCGAGGGGCGGCGGCCATCACCGGGGCGCTCGCCCGCTGCCAGGCCACGATCGTCAGGGATCCGTCAGCGGCCTCGAAGCCGTGCACCTCGGCTCGCGAGGCGATCGGCCGCGTCACCAGAATCCGGTCGTCCGCCGGCCGCAGCGGGCGGGAGAACAGCTCGGCCGCGCGGCGGAACCCCTCGAGCGCCGGCTTGGGACGTCCCTGAAGGTCCACGATGCCGAGGTGCCGGTTATTCACGTCGCCGATGACCTCCTGCCCGGCCGGCAGGTCATTGATCCGGTACCAGGTCACGAGCGACACGCGATCCGTTCGACCGGATCAGGGCCATAGTCCGCAGCAGCGCCTCGGCCTGGTACGCCGGCGTGTGTTCGAAGCCGTGGCGGGCCAGGTAGTGGTCGGAGATCCGCCCGGAGCCCTCGGGCCGATAGCTGCTGTAGCCGACCTCGGCCATCCAGAGCTCCTGGCCATTCCCGTGGTCGTCGATAATGCCGGCGATCAGCCCGAGATAACTCGGCAGCCCCTCGATCGTCCCGTCGTGCCAGGTCTCGAAGTAGCTGTGGCAGTTCACCACATCGATCAGGGGCGATACCCCCTCGTCCCGCAGCAGCTCGCGGAGGAACTCCGGCCGCCGGGCGATCCCGCCGAGGACGACCCGCGCCGTGGGGTCCGCCCGGCGCACGGCGCGCGAGCCCTCCGCCACCAGTGCGGCATACTCCTGCGTCGTGCCCGTCCAGAACTCGGGGATGTCCGGCTCGTTCCAGATCTCCCACGAATGGATCCGGCCCTTGTAGCGGGCGACGAGCGCACCGACGAACCGCCCGAAGGCGGCGAGGTCCCTGGGCGGCGTGGTCCAGACGGCGTCGCTCTCGGGCCGGGTTGATGCCCATCCCGGCGTGTAGCAGACGTAGGGAATCAGCCGCAGCCCGTACTCGTTGACGGCCATCGGCACGACCTCGTCCCAGAAGGCGAAGTCGTACTTCCCGGGCTCGGGCTCCATCTCGGACCAACTGAAGCTGATCCTCAGCACGGGAGCCCCGGCGCGTCGGCAGGCGTCGAGGTCCCGGCGCGCGGCGTCTCGAGTGCGCCGGTTGCTCGCGTAGTCCTCGCCGATCCCGACGGCGAGCGCCCGGAGCGGCCGCTCGCGGCCGGGCCCGTCGGCGACGGCGAGGAGTCCCGCCCCGGCCAGGGCCAACACGGCCCCCAGTCCGGCGAGGACCAGCGCCAGGATCGCCCGGCGTCGCCCGCGGAAGCGAGCCGAAGCGGATCGGAGCAGCACGAGGACGCGGGATCGGAGAGAGGATCTCATGGCCGCCTCGGATCGCGTTGATCGTGGTACCGTCGATCTCCCACCGATCGGCCCACGAGCCCGCCATCTTCCCCCCCGGACCGGCCCGTGTCCACCCGTTGCCCGTACGCGACCCCGCCCGGTCGTCGGATCGCCGGGGTTGCATCCCGGCCCCGTCCGTTCCTCCTGCCGGCCTCGACGGGCGACCGTGGAATTCAGGCGATCAGCACGAGGTTGTCGCGATGGACGACCTCGTCGTAGAGGGCCGAGCCGAGCGCCTCGCGGGCCTGCTGGGTGCGCAGGCCGCGGATGCAGCGGGCGTCGCGGGTGGCGTAGTTGGTCAGGCCGCGGGCGAACTCGTGGCCCGAGGCGTCGCGGATGCCGACCACATCCCCCTTATCGAACTCGCCGACCACCTCGACGATCCCGATCGCAAGCAGGCTGTTCGAGCCCGATTCCAGCGCCCGGCGCGCGCCGTCGTCGACGACGTAATGCCCCCGCGGCCGCGCGGTCAGGCCGATCCAGCGCTTCCGCGCGCGGTGCGCCGGCCGTGCGCCAGGAACAGCGTGCCGACCGGCTCGCCGGCGAGGATCCGGGTCAAGGGCTCGGGCGCGTGCCCGAGGCGATGATCACCGATCCGCCGGCCTGCGTCACCAGCCGGGCGGCGGCCAGCTTGCTCTGCATCCCGCCGGTGCCCAGCGCGCTGCGGCCGGCACCCGCCAGGCCCAGGACCTCGTCGTCGATCTGCGGGACCATCGGCACGACCTCGGGCGGGCCGGGGGCGGCCGGGTCGGAGCGGTACAGGCCGTCGACCACGCTCAGGATGACGAGCAAGGGCGCCTGGAGCAGGTTCGCGACCATCGCGGCCAGCCGGTCGTTGTCGCCGAACTTGATCTCGTCGACGCTGATCGTGTCGTTCTCGTTGATCACGGGCACCGCGTCGCACTCGAACAGGGCGTGCAGGGTGTTCCGCATGTTGAGGTAGCGCGGGCGGCTGTCGAAGTCCTCGTGCGTCAACAGGAGCTGGGCGGCGTGGCGTCGGTGGCGTCGGAAGCCCTCGTCGTAGGCGCGGATCAGGTACGCCTGGCCGACCGCGGCGGCGGCCTGGAGCTGCGGCAGGCTGTCGGGCCGACGAGTCCAGCCGAGCTGGCCCATCCCGGCGCCGACGGCCCCGGAGCTCACCAGTGCGACCTTGCAGCCGCGATCCATCACGGCGCTGATCTGCTCGGCCAGATGGCCGATCCGGGCCGGGTCGAGGGTGCCGTCCGTCGCCGGTCAGGACGCTCGTGCCGACCTTGACGACCCAGGTTCGCGCCGAGAGCACCACCTCGTCGCGCACCAGGTCACGCCGGGACGAGCCCGGCGGCCGCACCTCACCGATGCCGGCGCCCGCCGGCTCGCCGGGCCCCACGCCGGAGAGGCCGGTTTCCGTAACATCTTCCCTGGACGACAACTTACGCCCCGCTGGTCATGTGCCGCGGCGGTCGGGATTCCGGCATCCGGCCGATATCCCCCGGGCGCAGGCGGAAGTCGCCCGGGCCCGCGACCAATCGTGAAGATTGTCGGTATGCCGTCCCGACATTATAATACTTCGTCGTAACTGGCCCAGGGTAACTCGGCACTCGGCCTGGGTCGGTCCCTCTCCAAAGAACTCGCGAGCACGAGCCGGGGCATGCTCCAGAGGCGGGGCGATCAATGGGCGAGCTTCTCCATGAATGCGGCGTGGCGGCCGTCTACCATGCCGCGGGTCGTCCGGCGTCTACCCTCAGCCCGACGCCCGGAGACGTCAACGGCGTCGCCCGGCTGGTGCCTCGCATGCTACTGGACATGCAAAACCGCGGCCAGCTCGCCGCGGGGATGGCGAGCTATCGGCCCGATCGCGAATGCCCTGCTCAAGACCCACAAGGAAGTCGGCACGGTCGCCGAGGCGTTCCGGCTCAACCATCGCGACGAGTTCGAGGCGATCATGCGCGGCGTGGACGGGCCGGCGGCCATCGGCCACGTCCGCTACGCGACCTGCGGCGGCAACGATCGTTGCGACGCCCAGCCGTTCGAGCGCGACCACGGCCGCAAGGCCAAGTGGTTCGCCTTCGCCTTCAACGGGCAGCTCGCCAACTACCACGAGCTCAAGGACGAGCTCCTGTCCAAGGGCGACTACCACCTGAAGCGCGACACCGACACCGAGATCATCATGCACTCGCTGGCCTACGAGCTGCAGGCCGAGGACCAGGAGCCCGACTGGGTCGGCGTGTTCGGCCGGATCGCCGAGCGGTTCGACGGGGCGTACAACATCGTGCTCCTGACCGGCCACGGCGAGCTGGTGGTGGTGCGCGACCCGCTGGGATTCCGGCCGCTCTGCATCGCCGAGCACGGGCCGCTGTTCGGCGCGGCCAGCGAGAGCGTGCCGCTGGCGAACCTGGGCTTCCGCAACATCCGCTCGCTCGAGCCGGGCACGCTGGCCGTGGCGAATCGCGAAGGGCGTGCGGATCGAGCGGTTCGCACCGTCGCCCCGGCAGGCGCACTGCTTCTTCGAGTGGATCTACTTCGCCAACGTGGCCAGCACGCTCGACGACCGCTCGGTCTACCTCAGCCGCGCGGCGCTCGGCAAGGAGCTGGCGCGGCTCGAGGACGTGCCGCTGCGACGAGGACACGATCGTCGTGCCGGTCCCCGACACGGCCAAGGCCGCCGCCGACGCGATGGCGTTCGCGCTCAGGGTCCCCTCGGTCGAGGGACTGATGCGGAACCGCTACGTCGGCCGGACGTTCATCGAGGGCACCGCCGACCGCGCGGCCAAGGCGCGGCTCAAGTACACGCCGCTGCCCGAGGTCCTGACGGGCAAGCGCGTGCTCCTGGTCGAGGACAGCATCGTCCGCTCGACCACGATGCGGGCGCTGGTGCACGAGATCCGCGACCGCGGCGGTGCGCGGGAGATCCACCTGCGGGTCGCCTGCCCGCCGATCATCGCGCCGTGCTACTACGGCATCGACATGTCGCGCAAGAGCGAGCTGTTTGCCACGCCGTTCCTGGACCAGCCCGGCGGCGTCTCGGACGAGGCGCAGCAGCGGATGGCCCGCGAGCTGGGCGCCGACAGCCTGCGGTATCTGCCCGTCGAGGCGATCGCCCGCTCGGTCAGCCTGTCCGCCGACCGCCTCTGCCGCGCCTGCATCACGGGCCAATATCCCACCTCCACCGGCCAGGAGCTCTACCAGATCGAGGCCTCCAGCCCGCGCGACGGCAGCCGCCGCGCCTACGAGCTGGCGGCGGCGGTGCGGTAGTCGGCGATCGGCCAGTCGAGATCCTGGGCGCCTCGATCGGCATTTTCAACGGCCCGGGATCGGCCGATTGGTGTCGATCCGCAAGCGGTCACCGGCGATGTCCGACCAGGAGAAGAACTTGAAATCCTGGTTCCCCGCCGGATTGCGGCCGTCCTGGACCACGAAGACACCCGACGGGAATCGCGGCGGGATCGCGCGGTTGGTGACGTCGATCCCGTCGGTCTCTTCCACGTCGTCGAGAGGGCCGGCCTTCGGATCGATGGTCAGGATGTAGGGGTTATCGCCCGCCCGATCGAAGACCAGGAACGTGTTGCTGCCCTGGCTGGAGGCGATCAGGTAGCCCTGCTTGCCAGCGGCGTAATAGATGGTGAGGCCCTCGACGTCGTCGGTCAGGCCGTGGTCGCCGACCCTGGCGATCAGCCGACCCCCGACAGGGGCATCGGCGGCCGCGCCGAACTTCCAGATCCCGACGTCTTCCTCGCCGACGTACAGGAAGCCAAGCTCCTGATCGACGACGCAGCCCTCGACCTGCGAGCCCAGTTTCATCGTCCGGACGAGCGTTCCCCGGATGGATCGACCGGATGGGTCCAGACCGAGCCGATACTGCTCGACCCGGCCGTCCTTGCTGGTCGCGTAGACGAACGAGTTGCCGGTCCGGGGTTCACGATAGACGCACGAGCCATAGGGCTCGCCGCCCCCGAAGACCGTGAACGCAGGTCCGTTGCCAACCGGGGTCAAACGGCCGTCGGCCCGGTCGATCGTCCAGACGTCCACGCCCGGAGCCGTCTTGCTCCGACAGCCGGCGACGGCGAGATCCACGGTCCTGCCGTCCAGCGAGAACCCGTAGAGGACGTTCACGTTATTCGGCCTCCGATCGCTCGACACGTTCTGGACGCGACGGCCGTCGAAGGTGTACGCGCCGAGCCCTCCCTTCTTGTCGGTGCCCAGCACGAGGCTCCGAGCCGGGTCGGTCGGATGCACCCAGATGGCGGGGTCGTCCGCGGCGTCGCCCGCCCCGGCGACCGGCTCGGTCCCGACGATCGCGGCCGGGCGCACGGTCGCCGACCCGGCGCGGGAGCCGTCCTGCCGCCCCGGCTCCTTCGGCGGCGATGCCATGGGGGCGATGGCGGCTGCGCAGATGATGAAAGACCAGCCTGGCGTCTTCATGTTGCGATGAACTCCCGTTCGGGCGGCGGGCCGGATGCCCGGTGTCGTGGATCGTTCAATCGGCGGGAATCGCATGGACTCGCGGCGCGATCGAACGCGACATCGAACTCTCGGCCGACCACCTCTTCTTCATCAAACGTTCATATGCCCACGTTATCGGCGAGCATCCCAAAGATAGCGAGGCATCCTCCCCGCGAAGTCGACGGTCCCGGCGATGAGCCGGTTGGAGCGGGGCGGCGGTCGCAGGCCGCTTGGAACAACGGAGGCCCTCGAGGCGGTACTGGCGCTCGAGGTTCGTCAGGTCGTCGATTTCGGGCCCTGGTGTTGACTGACTGCTCAACCCACTTTCTGACCGACCAGCTTCCGAGCGTCCCATCCCTGCGGGTCGCCCCGACCGGGGACGAGCGAGCAGGCCATTCGGCCGGCAAGATATCGATGCCGCCGGGCGCCGCTTTGCAACCCGCGCCCGGATCGGGTAACTTCCTGTCACCTCTTCGCACACACGCTTCGGATCGACCTCCTCGCCGCCGTGGAGACCCCTCATGGCGAACGATTCGCATCCTCGCAGGCGCATGCCTTGTTTCGATATCGCGGCCGTCCTGGCGATTGCCGCGGCCTTTGCGACGCCGGCACCCGCCCAGCAGGGCCCGTCGCCCGCGGCGGCTGCCCCGGGCCGGACCCAGGATTCGCCCCGCGGTGCCGCTTCGGGGACCCCGGACCTCGCCGCATCGCGACACCCGCTCGACCCGCTGGAGCCGGCCGAGATCGCGGCTGCGATCGGGGCGATTCGCAAGGAACTCCGGCTCGGCGACGGCGTCCGGTTCGTGACCGTGACCCTGAAAGAACCGGCGAAGGAGGTCGTGCAACGGTCGCGGCCCGGCGGCGAGTCGCCGCGTGAGGCGTTCGCGATCCTGCTCGACAAGGCGACCGGCCGGGGCTATGAGGCGGAGGTTGACCTTCGCACCCGGTCGCTACGGCGGTACGAGGCGCTGCCCGATGGCGTCCAGCCGCCGATCATGCTCGAGGAGTTCGCCGAGTGCGAGGAGGCGGCCCGCAAGTCGCCGGCATTCCGCGACGCCATGAAGAAACGCGGCATCGAGGACCTCAGCCTGGTTGCGATCGACGCCTGGTCGGCGGGCCACTACGGCAACGAACCCCCCGAGGATAAGGGCAAGCGGCTCGTCCGCGCCCTCTGCTGGGTCCGATCCGATCCCCGCGACAATTATTACGCCCGGCCCGTCGAGAACTTCGTGGCGGTCGTCGACCTCAACCGCCGGGAGCTGCTCCGCGTCGAGGATTACGGCGTCACGCCCCTGCCCCCCCAGTCCGGCAATTGGGCGCGCGAATACGTCAAGCCGACACGCGGCGGCGCAAAGCCGCTCGAGGTCTCGCAGCCCGATGGGCCGAGCTTCACCGTGCGGGGCCGCGAGGTGACCTGGCAGAACTGGTCGTTCCGGGTCGGGTTCAACCCGCGCGAGGGCCTGGTGCTCCATACGGTCGCGTACGATGGCCGGCCGGTGCTGTATCGCGCATCGATCGCCGAGATGATGGTCCCCTACGCCGACCCCAAGGCGTCGTCGTATCACAAGAACGTCTTCGACCTGGGCGAGTACGGAGTCGGCATGCTGGCCAACTCGCTGGCGATCGGCTGCGACTGCCTGGGCACCATCCGCTACTTCGACGCCCACATGGCCGACAACCAGGGCCGGCCCGTCACGATCAAGAATGCGATCTGCCTCCACGAGGAGGATTTCGGCATGCTCTGGAAGCACACCGACTGGCGGTCCGGCCAGTCCGAGGTCCGCCGCTCGCGACGACTGGCCGTCTCGATGGTTGCCACCGTGGGCAATTATGATTACGGCTTCTACTGGTACTTCTACCAGGACGGCACCATCCAGGTGGAGGTCAAGCTCACCGGCATCGTGAACACGACCGCGCTCGCGCCGGGCGAGCCGGCCCGCCACGGCACCGAGGTCGCGCCGCGGCTGATGGCCCCACACCATCAGCACTATTTCAACGCCCGGCTCGACTTCTCGGTCGACGGCGAGAAGAACACGCTCGATGAGGTGAACACGGTGTCCCTGCCGGCCGGTCCCGGGAATCCGTTCGGCAGCGGCTACGCGACGGAGACGACCCCGGTTTTGAAGGAGTCGCAGGGCGGCCGCAACACCAATCCGGCCTCGGCGCGGTTCTGGCGGGTCGTCAACCCCGGCCGCAAGAATTCCATGGGCGGTCCCGTGGCCTACCGGATCTGTCCGGGCGAGACCACGCTGCCTTTTGCCCAGCCCGGCGCCTCGCTGCTGAAGCGGGCGGCCTTCTTGACCCGCAACCTCTGGGTGACCGCGTTCGACCCGGCCGAACGGTTCCCGGCCGGCGAGTACCCCAACCAGAACCCCGGCGGCGACGGCCTGCCGCGGTGGACCAGGGCCGACCGGGACCTCGGCAACCGCGACCTCGTCGTCTGGTACACGTTCGGCCAGA
The DNA here is from genome assembly GCA_963771445.1 of uncultured Planctomycetota bacterium. Lineage (GTDB taxonomy): Bacteria > Planctomycetota > Planctomycetia > Isosphaerales > Isosphaeraceae > JAKAUH01. The sequence goes on from CAVYTQ010000015.1 coordinate 807,717, forward strand.
CCCACATCCCCCGGCTCGAGGACTGGCCGGTGATGCCGGTCGTCTCGGTCGGGTTCTCGCTCCGGCCCGACGGATTCTTCGACCGCAATCCCGCGCTCGACCTGCCGCCGCCGCACGACGAGAGAAGTCCGAGGAATGAGGACGTTGCCAGGTGAAAACCTCGAGTCTTTTCGCCGGAAGCTCCGACCGAAAAGTGGAGGACAACTCAGGCCGGCTGCTCGGAGATTTCGCCCCGTAGCATCCGACGCTATTCCGGGCCCGGCCCGCACGCCTCATGCGACCAGCCCATCGCAACTCCGGTCCCCGACGACCTCGCGGTTTCTTCCATCTGCGTCCATCTGCGCCATCTGCGGACGAACTCCGTCTCGCCGTCGGCCTGGTCTGGAGGCATGCGACTGAGCACGAAAGACAGAGGAATCCCGGAGGATTGTCCGCAGATGACGCAGATGGACGCAGATTCGATCCCGGCCGGGGCCGCTCTCCTCGTTCGACCGATCCTGCGCGACTCTGGTCCTCGCTGACCTCGCGGCTTCTCTCATCTGCGTCCATCTGCGCCATCTGCGGACGAACTCCGTCTCGTCGTCGGCTTGCTCCAAGCACCCGGACTCGGCTCGTTGTGACTTCCTCAGGGTGGAAAGTGACAATCAACTGGGGCCGGCTGCTTAGGCAGGATCGGCGCGCAACCCGGCGGCAACGCGCCGTCCGGTGGGCACCTTGAGCGGCCATCGCTCCGCTCGGCTGACATTCCTCAAACTTTTGTTCGATGCCTATCCATTGGGATGGTCATGGAGTCGCGACGCCGTAGTGTGATCCTCGTGACCAAATCTGCAGCTCGTACTGCCTGGCGTTCAGATACCATGCACCTGTCAGTCTCACGCCGACGGTCGTGCGGTCGGGACAGTTTGCCCGGCTTCTCCTACGGGAGCGTAGTCGTAGGATGCCCGGTACACCGGGCGGCCTTCGAGGCGGTACTTGCGCTCGAAGTTCGTCAGGTAGTCGAGCTCGTGCTCGGGCTCCTTCAGCTCGGGCGCCGGGCGCTCGTGGAAGGCCGGGCTGGCGGCGATCAGGTCGCGGATCAGGGCGAAGTACTCCTCGACGTCGCTGGCGACCAGCAGCTCGCCGCCGGGCTGGAGCACGCGCTCGATCTGCGCGACCAGCTCGTCGGTAAACACGCGGCGCTTCTTGTGCCGCTTCTTCCACCACGGGTCGGGGAAGTAGACATGCACGGCGCGGAGGCAACGGTCCGGGATGCGCCGAAGCACGCCGCGGATGTCGGCCGCCCAGACCTTGGCGTTGCCCAGCCGCTGCCGGGCCAGGCGCTCGGCGGCCAGCCGGGCGTATTTCCGCGCGATCTCGACACCCAGGTAATTCCGGTCCGGGTTCGCCCGCGCGGCGTTCGCCAGGAACAGGCCCTTGCCCGAGCCGACCTCCAGCTCGACCGGGTGGTCGTTGCCGAATAGCTCGAAGAAGTTAATGGGTGCCGGCGCGCTTTCGGCCGCGCCGTCCGCCTGCACCAGCGGAAACGCGCGCGGAAGCGGGGCTGTCTCGATCAGGTGGGCGGAGATGTCGATGGTGGGTCGCGAACGAGGCATGATGCGGAGCTGCGGGCAAGGACACGGGGAGTGGAAAATCCGGGCCAGGACGAGGGCCGGCATCGATCGACGATTCGTCGGGATCCGGTCAGGTAGCGCCAGGGGGTTCGTCCTGGCCGACGAGCGGGACGCCGATGATCTTGCCGTGGAAGACCATGTTGGTGCCGACGAAGCCCTGGCAGTCGAAGATCGTGTGTCGGCGATGCAGCCGCTGGGCCTTGCCGATGAGGATCAGGCGGTCGCCGGGACGGACCTGGCCGCGGAACCGGACGTCCTCCATGCCGCCGAAGGCGATGAAACCCTCGGCATGCAGCCGGACGGCCTGGCAGTAGAAGCTCGAGAGCTGCGCAGCGGCCTCGCAGATGAGCACGCCGGGCATCAGGGCGTAGTCGGGCATGTGGCCGCGCACCCAGAACTCCTCGGCGCTGACGTCCTTGTAGCCGATGATCAGCTTGTTCTCGAGGTCCAGTTCGAGGATGGCAGTGAGCTGCTCCATCTCGAACCGCTGGGGGTTTCCAACGACGGATGCCCTCCAGATCGACCAGGACACGCGAGGTGTCGATGGTTTCGGGGTCGACGAGGGCGCTGGCGGCATGCGCGCCGATCCTTTCTCGATGGCTACGCGGCGGTGGACCCGCGGCCGGGTCGTCGGCCGTCGGAGCGGATGGCCGCCCACCGGGGGATGTCGGCCTGACCCGAGCCCGCGTCCCGGACGGGTCGAGTGCGTTCGGCGCGAATCGCATCGGCCGAGGCCCGGGTGGCCGCCGGTCCTGGTTGGCGTTGGCGTCCCCGCGCTGCGCTGCCTATGATGACTTTCCGCGGCGAGTTCCACAAGGGGTTTACGGTCCTGCCCCGAGGATGCGGGGACCTCGCCGGCGGACATCGAGGTAACGCCGTGCCCGGTCGAGCCCTTGGCACCATGATCACTTACGGCTATCCCGACATCGACCTGGCCGACGAGCTGGCGCTGGCCGTCGGGCTGGGCGTGGCTGTGCTCGAGATCCTCCCCGACTGGGGCCGTCTGCCCGACCCGGGGGAGGTTCGCGGGCGCGTCGCCGACATGGGCCTGGCGATTCACAGGCGCATGGATGCTGGGGCGGCCGGACCATCCAGGCAAACCGGGTCGACCTGGCTGCCCTCGAGCCGACGGCCCATCGCGCGGCGGTCGACGACCTGAAACGCTGCGTCAACTGGCTGGCGGAAGCCGGGGGGACCTGCCTGGTGGTCCACCCCGGCGGCCTGTCCGACCCCGCCGACCGGGCCGACCACCGCAATGCGCTGGCAGTTGGGCTGGTCGAGCTGGGCGACCACGCGACGGCCACCGGGTCCTCGGTCCGGATCTGCGTCGAGAACATGCCGCCGGGGGTATATCCCGGCAGCCGGATGGGCGAGCTATTCGACCTGCTGCGCAAGCTCGGACACCCGCGGCTCGCCCTGGCGCTCGACACCGGCCACGCCAACCTATCGGCCGGGACCGCCGCGGAGACCCTCGCCGCCGGAAATCTGCTGGCGACGACGCACGTCCACGACAACAACGGCCGGCAGGACGCGCACGAGCCTCCCGGCCGAGGTACGATCGACTGGCCAGCCTGGGGGCGGGCGCTCGACGCGATCGGCTACGAGGGGCCGATCATGATGGAATGTATCCGCGCGCTGCGGAACGACCCGACGCTCTACCGGCCCGAGGTGCTCCGCGGGATCGCGGGCGGCTCTGAACGTCCGGTCGGGATGGCCCCTCGACCCGGGCCGGCCGGCCGGCTACCAGCGGGGCCGGCGTCCCTCCAGGGCATCCTCAACGGCCAGGCGGACGACCTCGGGCGGGACCTGCGGGCCGACGCGGTGCTGGACTTCTCGCTCAATCGCGGCGGCCTCGCCGCCGATCCCCGCCGCGAAGTCGCGGCCCCACCCGTGGTCGAACTGCGCCATCTCGGCCAGGCGAGCCGCCTCGCCGTAGGCGATCCGGTAGCCGATGCGGGACGTCATGTCATGGGGTAATTCTTCCATCGAGATTCCTCGCACCAGGCGGCGGGCCGGCATCGCGGCCGGTTATTCGCATTCCCCAAGCCTCGACTCGAGATCCTCCGTGGCCGTGAACACCCATGCCTTGCCGACCTTGCGCTTCCGCAAGAGCCCCCGAGCGACCAGGTCCAGCAGGTCGTTGCGAGCCGTCTCGTAGACGACATCGTGGCTCATGCGATGCGACTCGATCGTGTAGTGTTGTCCCGGATGTGTGAGCGCGTGGCCGATGAGCTCGCGTTGCCGCGGGTTGAGATACGCCAGCCCCCGCAGCCGCACCTGGAGCGATGCGAGCTCATCCGTCCGCCGAGAGATGGATCCACGCAAGTCGTCGATCGCCTTGCAGACAACATCGGCGTGGTAGAAGAGGAAGTAAGTCAGGTCGTTGCCGTCGGTCTCGCTATACAGGAAAGCCCGACCATACCGCACCGGCCCCCTCAGGATGATTCGAGATATTGTCAGATATTCGAACAACCAGTATCCCTGCCTCAGGATGGACCAGTAGAACAGGGCCCTGGCGGTCCGGCCATTGCCGTCGATGAAGGGATGCTCATAGGCGAGCCAGAAATGGAGGATCATCGCGCGCACCATGGGAGGGATGAAGCCCGCGGGAGACCGACCATTGGCGAAGTCGCACATGAGCGCGATGCGGCCCTCGAGATCCTCGGCGGGCGGCGGCACGTAGAAGACCTCGTCCAGGTGGCCGCCGACGACGATCGCTTCATCGGAACGGCGGAAACGCCCCGCGCCGGTCAGGATCCTCGAGCGTCCCCTCGGTCATCATCGCATGGATCTCGAGAAGGAAGTCCCGGTCGAGCATCCGCTCCCTGGACCCGAGGATGTGCCGGATCGTCCGATAGTTGTTGAATATCATCCGTTCATCATGATCTCGAGGGCGACGCCCCGTGCGGATCATCTCCTTCGCAACTTCCCGCGTGGTGGACGCGCCTTCGAGCTGGCTCGAGGTGATCGCCTCCTCGATCAGCGAACGGATGATGAAGCGGTCCCTCGCGACGGGATTGGTCGCGTCGGTCATCACCTCCGGCTGCTGGATGATCCCCTGCGCCAGCGAATCCGCATGGTGCAGGTATCCGAGCAGATCGTCGGTCAGGTTGTAGCCGAAGGGCCGTCCAGATCGGTCCGTGAGCGGCAACCTCCTGATCATCGCGTCCCGGCGCACCTTGAGGCCGAACCACCAGTCCTCGTGCGTCAAGTCCCGTGGAGGCGTGAGATACCTCAACTTATCCCAGTGAACATAACGTCCCTGGACCGTGGGCTCCAGGACTCGAGCAAGGATTTCGCGAATCCGTATTCCAACCTGTTCCCACTGTTCGTCTTCCGGCGGGGGCGATTTGGGCTTCTTCATCGATTGGCTCGCGGTCCGAGGGCAAATACTAATTTGTTACTATTTTACACAGAATTAGTATATCCGGCGAAAACCTTGAATCAACCAGAACTTACGACATGGGCATCGGGCCGGCGGCGAAGCGGCGGTCGGGTAGGGTCGTGCCGATGATGCGGGCGGCGCGACGATTGGGGGAGATCCGCCGCCGGTCCGGCGCGATGGGGGGGAAGGCCGCGCGCCGATATCCACCGGGTAGCGAAGGGTTCGAGGGCGCAACAGGCGGTTGCGTCCGGGTGGTTGCGAGGGGAGGGATGCCCCGTGTCGATGCCGCTAAGCCGGCGTGAGCTTCTGGGTGCCGCGAGTGTCGTCGGGGCCGCCGCGGCGAGTCTGACGCTCGGGTCGGCGACCCCGGCCCGCGGCGACCACGTCGAGGTGGGGCGTTACGTGCGCCGGACCGGGGTGCACGGCAAGATGACCGCGCGCAGGCGGTCGCCGCGACCCTGGCCTGCGAGGGCGTGCCGTGCCTGTTCGGCGTCCCCGGGGCGCAGAACAACGAGCTCTGGGACGCGCTGAAGGCGCGGGGCGTGCCGTACATGCTCGTCGCCAACGAGTTCTCGGCGAGCATCATGGCCGATGCCTCGTCGCGGGCGACGGGGGCGGTCGGAGCGTTCGCGGTCGTGCCGGGCCCCGGGCTGACCAACGCCATGACGGGCCTCGGCGAGGCGCTTTATGACAGCGTGCCGATCGTCGGGATCATCACCGACATCGACCGCTCGCCCAAGCGCCGGTCGGCCAGGTGCACGGGCTGGCCAACACCGCCATCGTGCGGCCGGTCGTCAAGGCCGTGATCGAGGTCCGCCATGTGGCCGAGATCCCCGGGGCGCTGTTCCACGCCTTCCGCGTGGCGGCGTCGGGCGAGCCGGGTCCGACGGCCGTCGTGATTCCGTTCCCGTTCTACCAGGAGGCGTGGGACTACGACCTGCCGGCGCCGCCCCCTACCCCGTGCCGTTCGACGAGGCGGCCTATGGCCGGGCGTCGGCGCACCTGTCGGACCGCAAGCGGCGGGTCGGCATCTACGCGGGGCTGGGTTGCGTCGAGGCCGGCCCGGCCCTGGCCGCGGCCGCCGAGCTGCTGCAGGCGCCGGTGGCCACGTCGGTGAGCGGCAAGGGGGTCATCCCCGACGCGCATCCGCTGGCCGTCGGCTGGGGGTATGGCAAGCAAGGCACCCGCGCCGCCGAGGAGGCGTTCAAGGACGTGGACCTCGTGCTGGCCGTCGGCGTCCGGTACAGCGAGGTCTCGACGGCGAACTACGCGATCCCCAAGCCTGGCACGCTGATCCACGTCGATATCAACCCGCAGAACCTGGGCCGGAACGTGCCGACGCACGTCTGCGTCAACGCCGATGCGCGTGTGTTCCTCGACCGGCTCGTCGCCGACGGCGCGGCGATCGGTCGGCCGGCCTGCCCCCGGCTCTGGCAGGACATCCGCAAGTGGCGGCAGGTCAACCGGTGCGAGGCCTGAAGGTCCGCGTCGAGGCGTGCGTTGACCCGATGTTCCTGCTCGCCCAGATGCGCGACGTCTTCGGCGAGGGCGAGCTGATGTTCGTGGACGTCACGGCATCCACGCACTGGGCCTCGGAGGCGATGAGGCCGCAGGGTCCGCGGCGATATTTCACGCCGGCGGATAACCAGAGCATGGGCTGGGCGATCCCGGCGGCGATCGGCGCAGCGGGTGCGACCCGACCGTCGGGTGGCGTGCGTCACGGGCGACGGCTGCTTCCTGATGTCGGCGATCGAGATGTCCTCGGCGGCCCGCGCGGGGCTGCCGGTGAAGTTCTTCGTCCTGGACGACGGCGCCTATCATTACATGCAGATGCTCCAGGAGCCGATGTACCGGCGGACCACGGCGACCGACATCGCACGGGTCGACTACGCGGCGTTCGCGCAATCGATGGGCCTGGCATTCAACCAGATCGCCTGCAATGCCGATGTCCTGTGCGGGATTGCAGCGGGCCGTGGCGATGCCCGGGCCGGTGCTGACGCACGTGGTCGTCAGCTACGAGGGGCGCGAGATCCGTTGGCTGAGCGCCTTGCGGTCGAACTACATCAAGAAGCTGCCCAACGACCAGAAAGTGCGGCTGGCCACGAGGATCGGCGTGCGGACGTTGTCGCGCGCGGCCGGACAGCGATTGACCTTCCGTCAAACCAGGGTTCTCCGTAAGATCCTCGCCGTCGCGGCCGGGATCGGGGCGGATCCCGATCGGGAACGACGGCAGGGATGGGAATTGGTCCAGACATGGAATGTTCACGAACCAACGCCGGCGTCAAGGTCCCCCACGCGGAGTTCTTCCCGCCGACGCCGACGCCGCGCGGGCCGAGCGTCTGGGGCGGCGGATCGCCGAGGATCGCCGCGAGCTCGTCCGGTTCTGGCCGGTCGTGCAGAACATGGTCGTCCAGGAGCTGCGGGTCCGCTATCAGCGGTCGCTGCTGGGCTTCTTCTGGTCGCTGCTCAACCCGCTGTTGATGCTGGCGACCCTGGATTCGTCTTCTCGCGAACCTGATCAAGACGGTGCCGAACTACCCGGTCTACCTGTTCGCCGGCATGGTGCCCTGGAGCTTCCTGAATATCAGCCTGAACGACTCGGCGACGAGCATCATCTCGAACGAGGGGCTGATCCGGAAGATCTACCTGCCGAAGCTGATCTTCCCGCTGGCGCGGGTGCTGATCGCGCTGGTGACGTTCGTGTTCTCGATGGCGGCGATGTTCGTCCTGCTGTCCGATGCGGGCGCGTCCGTCGTGGGCGCTTTTGTTCCTGCCGGTGGCGGTGGTGCTGTTCGCCGCGTTCACGCTGGGCCTGAGCCTGATCATCGCGACGGCCAACACGTTCTATCGCGACTGCGGGCACCTGGTGACGGTCTTCCTGCAGGCGTGGTACTTCGTGACGCCGATCCTGTATCCGGCGACCGACTTCCCCGCGGGGTCGCGGTGGCTGTTCCGGCTGAATCCGGCGTTCTATTTCATCGAGTTGTTCCACGACGTGCTGTTCTGGGGGCAGTGGCCCCGGTTCGGCCTGGTGGCGGTGGCGGCCGTGATCGCGGCGGTCACCCTGGGAGTGGGATATGCCGTATTCAAGTCGCAGGAAGACAAGATGGTCTTCCGACTCTGACCCGTTGGCGACGACCGTGCCGGCCGGCACCCGCTTCCGGCCCGCTGATCGAGCTGAGCGACGTGTCGCTTCGGTTCGTGAATTATGCCGACAAGCAGCACTCGCTGAAGCGGGCGGTGCTCGACCTGGTGCTGCGCCGCGAGTCGGCCGCGCCGCGGTCGGACTTCTGGCGCTCCGCGACATCAGCCTGGCGATCCACCAGGGCGAGCGCGTGGGGATCGTCGGCGGCAACGGTGCCGGCAAGAGCACGCTCTTGCGGCTGCTGGCGCGGATCTATCCGCCGTCGAGCGGCCGGCTCGAGGTCCGCGGCAACGTCGCCCCGCTGATCGAGATGGGCGCCGGGTTCAACCCCGAGCTGTCGGGCACCGACAACATCGTCTTCAACGGCGCGATGCTCGGGTTCTCCAAGAGCCAGATGCTCGCCCGCGCCAAGGGCATCTACGACTTCACCGGCCTGGCCGAGTTCGCCGCCTTGCCGCTCAAGTACTACTCGAGCGGCATGTACATGCGGCTGGCGTTCGCCATCGCCACTGAGATGCATCCTGACATCCTGCTGATCGACGAGGCGCTGGGCGTCGGCGACGCTGCGTTCGTCGAAAAAGCCAAGGCCCGGCTCCACGGCCTGGTCGAACGGTCCAAGGTCGTGATCATCGTGTCGCACGACATGGACTCGCTGCGCGAGTTCTGCAACCGGGGCATCTGGATCCAGCACGGCCGCCTGCTGGCCGACGGCCCCATCGATGATGTCATCGAGGAATACCTCGCCCGCTCCGCGGCACAGGCCGCCTCGGCCTGACAGGAAACGCACCCGCCCGATCGGAACGACGCCGTTCCGGGCCGCCGCCTGGCCGACCTACCTCCGGGGAATCTCGATCTCCCGGCCGATGCTCTGTTGATGCGGTTCCCCTTCCGTCCGTATAATGTACTCTAGTACATTACACCGGAGGAGCCCTCGCATGAACGGCATGGCGACGGCTGTTGCTCGGCCGGCGGGTGAGATATCGCGGCGTCGCCGGAATATCGGCCCGGCCCGCGCGGTCTGCCGGCTGACGATGGCGATCAATGGCGTGGATTACCGGGTCGAGCCGAACCCGGTCGGGGCGTTTGCGGTGAGCAAGGCGTACCGCCTGCGCAAGCCGGATGGGACGGCCTACGACGTCGCGCTGACCGGGCTACGGCCTGACGTGCGATTGCCCCGATTTCATCTTCCATCGTGACGGCCTGGACCCCGATGGTTGCAAGCATATCAAGGCGATGGTGGCGTACGGACTGCTGGATGGACCGAAGGAGTACTGGATGACCTCGACAAGCCTGCCACTGACCCCCGACGGCCTGGCGGTCCGCCCGGATCGGTTCCCGGCCGCGGGCGAGAGGAAGGTCCGCATGACTCCCGTCGGTACCGAGCGAACATTCCGCCGACGACACTTGCCGAGGTCATCGACGGTGAGGCGACGGCCTACCGGGCCTGGGGGACGCCCGCCGGCGAGTTCCTGGCCCGGCAGATGGAGCGGCTGGCCCAGCTCGTCCGCTGGACCGGGCGCGACGAACCCCGAGGACCACGAGGCCCGGATGGAGGTCTGGGACGACGAGGTCCGCGAGCAGTGGTACGAGCGGGGATACCAGGACGGCCAGGAGGCCGCCCGCCGCGAGGCGGCCCGGCTGCGGTTCGAGGAGCGGGACTGAGCGGCAAGACGCAGGCGGGGCGCGGCAGCCTGTGGGCAATCTCCATTTCGCCGCCCTCGGATCGCCATCCGCAATCCGCCTATCGATGTGATCGGCATTGACCGTCTGCCGGTCGAACGTCATGATTCGCGAACCGATCCCGTGCACGGAGGCCGGGGGGATAGCCCCGTCGTGGGTCGAGGGAGTGACCCGTCATGCCGCTGGCCCGTTGACCGTCGTAGTTTCGGCCCTGGTGGGCTGGTCGGACATCGAGATCCAGCCGAGCAACGGCGATCGGGCCGCGGCGGCTCGTATCGCCAGCGTGGCGAACCTGGATCGGCCCAGCGAGCGCACCGTCGAGACGCTCCGGCGGTATCGGCCTGGAGAAGCGTCTATCGCCGCGACGTCAACGAGACGCTGCTCCGCATCGAGAAGTTCGCCCAGCAGCGGGCCGAGCCCGAGCTGGTCTTCGCCCTGGCCGAGCTGTCGTGGATCGAGGGGCAAGCGGCTCGACCGCCGGCGCAAGGCACAGGCGCTCGACCGCTACCTCGACACCGCCGCCTATGCCTACGACTTCCTGTTCGGCCCCGACCCGATCCTGGTCGCAGGGGCGCAAGCCGGCCGACCCGCGACTACCGGCAGGCGATGGACCTCTACAACGCCAGCGTCCACCACCTGATCCGCGCCGCGATGACCCGGACCGGCGAGATCCAGACCCAGCCCGGCCAGGTCATCACATTCAAGTTCCACGGCAGCGAGCGGAAGATCCAGTTCGTCCTCGAAGGATTCGCCCTGGCGGCCCGCCGACGTCAACAAGCTCCTGCTCGCCACCGACTTCGTGGTCAGCGGCCTGACGATCAGCGAACTAGCACCAGTACGGGCTCGGCGTGCCGCTGATCGCGGTCCGCGAGGCCGGCGACAAGAAGGGTCAACGCGATGCCGCGGAGCGGTTCTATCCGGCCGAGATGGCCTTTCCGCATGACGGCCTACCTGGTCCCGACCTCGCGGCTGCGGGATGTCCAGATGGCACCGAGCGCGAGTCGCGGGTCTGCACGCTCCAGTCTGGTCGACCCGATCAGGCGACGCAAGGTCGGTCCGCCCGAGCGAAGAACGAGCTGCCGATGGAGATCGACCTGACCACGCCGCTGGCCTACATGTGGTCGCGCACCGACCTCGACGCTACCGGTGGTCGGGCCTGATGCGCCCGGAGCAGAACCTCGAGCGAGCCAACCTGCTGCTGATCCGACCCTACGAGCCGGGCAAGATCCCCGTGGTGATGGTGCACGGGTTGATCTCCAGCCCGCTGGCCTGGATCCCGATGCTCAACGAGCTGCTGCGCGACCCGGAGTCCAGGAGAAGTATCAGTTCATGCTCTACATGTACCCGACCGGGGTGCCGATCCCGATCGCCGCCGCCAGCCTGCGCGACTCGCTCCTGCAGGCCCGGCGGCTCTACGACCCGCAGGGGCAACGACCCGCACTTCGACCGGATGGTCCTGCTCGGGCCACAGCATGGGCGGCCTGCTCAGCCACATGATGTCGGTCGTCGAGCGGCGACGAGCTCTGGCGGCTCTACTCGGACCGGCCGTTCAAGAACATGATCATCACCGTCGCCGAAGGTCCGCGACGAGCTGCAACAGTACCTGTTCTTCGAGCCGCTGCCGTTCGTCAACCGGGTGGTCTTCCTGGCCACTCCGCATCGCGGGTCCGACCTGTCGCGGGGCGTGGTGGGCCGGGTCGGCAACGGGCTGATCGCCGAGTCCGACCACATCCACGACCTGCTCTACCAGCTCGTCAGGACCAACCCGGATGACTTCGATCCTCGGCGATTCCGCCGCTTCCCGACGAGCATCGAGACCCTCGAGACCGATTCGCCGATGCTGAAGGCACTGCTGGAAGATGAAGCCGGGGCCGGGGGTGCAGTACCACTCGATCATCGGGTCGAACCGCGCGACCGGCGTCGACCAGAGCACCGACGGCGTGGTCCCCTGAGCGGCAGCTCGCACATCGAGGGCGTGGTCTCGGAGACTGGTCGTGCGCTCCGACCACGGCGTGCAGGAGAACCCCGAGGCGATCATCGAGGTCCGGCGAATTCTGCTCGAGCACCTGGGCACCGGCCCGGCCCGGGCGGCAGTCCCGCTGGAGGCGCGTCGCCCCGCGGAGGCTGGGCCGGTCCAGCTCCAGGGTCCCTCGACGGTGCGGTGACCGCCGCGCGGCCGGCTGGTAGAATCGGCGGGATCGCGGACCGGCCGCCGGTGCCCAGATGGCGACGGTGCCGTGCCCGCTCCCGAACCGACTATTGAGGACGAACGATGCCCGACACCCTGGCTGATCGTCTGGCCGCCTTCGCGCTGGCGACGCGCTTCGAGGACCTGCCCGAGACCGTGGTCGTCGAGGCCCGCCGCCGCTTGCTCGACTCGCTCGGCTGCGCGGCCGGCGCGCTCGAGGAGCCGGCTCCCACGATCGCGCGCCGGGTCGCCGGGCGGACGCAAGGGCACTCCATCGGTCCCGCTGATCGGCGGCGGCGAGGCGTCGCCCGACTGGGCGGCGTTCGCCAACGGCGTGCATATCCGCTACCTCGATTGCAACGACACCTATCTCTCGCTCGAGCCGGCGCATCCCAGCGACAACTGGGCGGCCGTGATGGCGGCCGGGCAGATCGCCGGCGCCGGGGGCCGCGAGTGGATCGCCGCCGCGGCCGTCGCCTACGAGGTCCAGTGCCGGCTCTGCGACGCCGCGAGCATCCGCGCCCGCGGCTGGGACCACACGACCTACGGCTCGATCTCGGCGACGCTGGCCGCGGCCAAGCTGCTGGGGCTCTCGCACGAGCAGACCGTGCACGCGCTGGGGATCGCCGGGACCACCGGGACGGCGCTGCGGATCACCCGCGCCGGCGAGCTGTCGATGTGGAAGGGCTGCGCCTTCGCCTTCGCCGCGCGCAACGGCGTCTTCGCCGCCCTGCTGGCCGCCGACGGCATGACCGGCCCGGCGCCCGCTCTTCGAGGGCGAGATGGGGTTCTTCCAGCAGGTCTCCGGGCCGTTCGACCTGCCGAAGCTCGGCGGGCCCGGCGCCGACGACTGGATGCTGCCGAAGACCTCGATCAAGTTCGTGCCGGCCGAGTATCACAGCCAGTCGGCGATCGCCGCCGCGTTCGAGCTGCGGCCGCAGGTCGGCGACCCGTCGCGAATCCGCTCGATCGAGATCGCCACGTTCCGCGTGGCCGTCGAGATCATCGCCAAGGACCCCGAGAAGTGGCGGCCGAAGACCCGCGAGACGGCCGACCATAGCCTGCCCTATTGCACGGCCGTGGCGCTGTTCGACGGCCGGATCACGGCCGACCAGTTCAGCGACGAGCGGCTCGCCGACCCCGCGCTCCTCGACCTCGTCGCCCGGACCTCCGTCGTCGAGGACCCGCAGCTCACCGCCGGCTATCCCGCACGGCACCCCCAACCGCGTGACCGTCACGCTCGACGACGGCCGCACGCTCGTCTCCGAGATCGCATTCCCGCCCGGCCACGACAAGAACCCGCTGACCGACGAGCAGCTCGCCGGCAAGTTCCACGGCCTGGTCGACCCGGTCCTCGGCCGCGAGCGGGCCGATCGGATCATCGAGCGCGTCGCGCGGCTGACGGAGGATCCGGCGCCCCACGAGGTGCTCGGCTTGCTCTCGCAGTGAGTTGCCGTTGACAGTAATGGCCGCCCTGGCATGATGCCCCGGTCGCGGCCTGCAAGTCGATCGGGCCGGCGCGATCCAAACGGACGGGGACGCGGCATGGTCTTCAACTCGTATGCCTTCGCGCTGTTCTTCGCGCTCTTGCTGCCCGCCTACTGGCTGATGGCGCGGTGGCCCCGGGCGCAGAACATCCTGCTGCTGGGCGTCTCGTATTATTTCTACTCGCGGTGGGACACGCGGTTCCTCTCGCTGCTGATCCTTTCCACCGTCATGGACTACCTCTGCGGGCTCTGGGTGGCCCGCGAGGAGGACCCACGCCGCCGCAAGGCCGCCGTCGCGCTCTCGATGGCGCTGAACCTCGGCATGCTGGGGTTCTTCAAGTACTACAACTTCTTCGCCGAGAGCCTGCACAGGCCGCGCTGGCGACCGCGGGGCTGGTCGGTCTCGATGTGGCACCTGGAGGTCGCGCTGCCGATCGGCATCTCGTTCTACACTTTCCAGTCGATGAGCTACGTGATCGACGTCTATCGCCGCGAGATCCAGCCGACGCGGAACCTCGTGCAGTTCGCGGCGTTCGTCTCGTTCTTCCCGCACCTGGTCGCCGGCCCGATCATGCGGCCGACGACTCTGCTGCCGCAGATCACCACGCCGCGGCGGTTCGACATCGAGCGGTTCTACCAGGGGTCGTACCTGATCTTCTGGGGACTGCTGAAGAAGGTCGTGGTGGCGGACAACCTGGGCCTGATCGTCAAGGACCTCTTCGGCCGCTGGGAGACGCTCGACGGCGGCCTGGCGCTGCTGGCGGTGTACGCCTTCGCCTTCCAGATCTACGGGGATTTCTCGGGATACACCGACATCGCGCGGGGCGTCTCGAAGTGCCTGGGCTTCGAGCTGTCGCTCAACTTCAACCTCCCGTATTTCGCCACCAGCCCGCGCGACTTCTGGACCCGATGGCACATCAGCCTGTCGCAGTGGCTGAGGGACTACCTCTACATCACGCTGGGCGGCAGCCGCGGCGGGACGGCGCGGACCTACCGCAACCTGATGATCACGATGACCCTGGGCGGGCTCTGGCACGGCCCGGCGTGGACCTACGTCCTCTGGGGCGTGTACCACGGTGCGCTGCTGGTCGGTGCACCGGATCGTCGAGCCGATCCTGAAACGGATCGACCCGGGCGACGCCGTCGACCGCGCCTGCTGGAAGGGCCTGCGGATCATCGCCACGTTCCACCTGGTCTGCCTGGGCTGGCTGATGTTCCGCGCCCAGTCGGTGGCCCAGGCGATGGGGATGCTCGGCGCGATCGTGCACCGGCCCTCGATCCCGACGGCCGCGTACCTGGTCCCCGTGCTGGTCCTCGTCGTCCCGCTGCTGATCGTCCAGTTGATCCAGTACCTGGCCGACGACCTCGACATCATCGCCCGCACCCCGTGGTACGTCCGCAGCCCGTTCTACACGGCGTGCTTCTACGCGATCGTGCTGGGCGGCAATTTCGGCGGCCAGCAATTCATCTATTTTCAATTCTGAGTCTATTGGACTGCCCTGGGTTGATTGGACATTTCGTTGAGCGTAATCCCACCTTGAAGAAGTGCCGGGTTCCGCTCCAACCCACGCCGACAATCGTCACGCGAGTCGTGCCGACCTGCCCTCCTTCCTCATCCGCCTCGGGCCGGTCGATTCGCCCTCTTCGGGTCGCAAGGCATCGATGTTATCAGTTCCCACCGGCGAGAATCGTCGTCTCGAACGATACGCTTGACGACCCCGGAGAAAAAAACACGGTCGCTCCTGTGGAAAGATGGTGTCGTCTCCCGGATCCCACCTGAGACGGCGATAGGAACGACCGGTCGGCGAGGTCATCAGCGCCGATTCGTAGGGAACGGACCCCGAGCGCCGACTCCACGGCTGTTTCGTGATAACATCACTCACGCTCGTCAACCCGGTGATCCGAGATGCCTGACCCGTCGAGCGTCGCCATGGCTAGACCCGTACTGGCCGATCCTGAAGTCTTGCTGGCCCTGCGCCCTGGCGGGAGACGAGGGCGCCTTCGCCGCGCTCTTCGACGCCCAGCGGGACCGGCTGCGGCGGCTGGTCCGGCTCCGGCTCGACCGCCGCCTCTCGGGCCGGGTGGACACCGACGACGTCCTCCAGGACGCCTATCTCGAGGCCCGTAGGCGGTTGCCCGACTACGCACGTGATCCGCAGGCGATGCCGTTCCACCTCTGGCTCCGGCTGGTCACCGGCCAGAAGCTGACCGACCTGCACCGGTTCCACCTGGGCGTGCAGGCCCGCGACGCCGGCATGGAGGTCTCGCTCCATCGCGGCGCCTTCCCCCAAGCCAGCTCGGTGTCGCTGGCCGCGCAGCTCATGGGCAAGATGACCAGCGCCAGCCGCGCCGCGATCCGCGCCGAGCACAAGCTGATCCTCCAGGAGGCGCTTAACGGCATGGACCCGATCGACCGCGAGGTGCTCACCCTCCGCCACTTCGAGCTGCTGGGTAACGAGGAGACCGCGCTGGTGCTCGGCCTGACCAACAAGGCCGCGAGCAACCGATACATCCGGGCCCTGAAGCGGCTCAAGGAGATCCTCTACTCGATCCCCGGCATGAACGAGGGTTGGTGACCCCGATCTGCCGTCCCATCCCTTCTTCCTCGAACTGAGGACGCATATGAGCAACGGCTCCGGTACGAGCCAGGACCGCAACCCCGTCGAGGCGCTGGCCGACGACTTCCTCCGCCGCCAGCGCCGGCGGCGAGCGGCCCACCCTCGAGGAATACTGCCGACTCCACCCCGAGCTCGCCGACGACATCCGCGACGTCTTCCCCCTCCTCATCCGCATGGAGGACCTCCGCTCCGACGGCCCCGACGACACCACCGGCGCCGCCGCCGTCCAATCCGCGACACGTCTGGAGCGGCTGGGCGACTACCGCATCCTCCGCGAGGTCGGCCGCGGCGGCATGGGCGTCGTCTACGAGGCCGAGCAGGAGTCGCTCGGCCGACGCGTGGCCCTGAAGGTCCTCCCCGACGCGGCGCTGGCCGACGCGCAGCAGGTGCAGCGGTTCCAGCGGGAGGCGCGGGCGGCGGCGCGGCTGCACCACACCAACATCGTGCCGGTCTTCGGCGTGGGTCGGGACGACGGGCGTCACTACTACGTGATGCAGTTCATCCCCGGCATGGGCCTGGACGCCGTCCTGGACGAGCTGCGGCGGCTGCGGCACGGCTCCGCGGCCCGGCCGGCATCGGCGGCCGCCGCGGGGGCCGCGGCGGTGGCCGAGGCGATCCTCACGGGACGGTTCTCGCTGACGGACCGCTCGGCGAGCCGGGCGCCGATGGGGCGGCGGAGACGGTCACCGCCGCCGGCGCCCTCCCACCATGGCGCCGACTCAGCCCGAGTCGCCTGCCGACATCGCACCTCCGTCCGTCAGCCTGCCGGGCGCCTCGGCCGACTCGCAGGCCCGCTCCGACCCCGACCGCACCTTCTTCCGCAGCGTGGCCCGCATCGGGCTGCAGGTCGCCGAGGCGCTGGAGTACGCCAACCGCCAGGGCGTGCTGCACCGCGACGTCAAGCCATCGAACCTCCTGCTCGACCCCAAGGGCAACGTCTGGGTGGCCGACTTCGGGCTGGCCAAGGCCGCCGACGCCGAGGACCTCACCCACTCCGGCGACATCGTCGGCACCGTGCGCTACATGGCCCCGGAGCGGTTCGCCGGCAAGTGCGACGCACGCTCGGACGTCTACGCCTTGGGCCTGACCCTCTACGAGCTGCTGGCCCTGCGGCCGGCGTACGCGGCGGCCGACCGCCACGAGCTGATGCGCCGCGTGATGAACGAGGAGCCGGAGCGGCTGCGGTCCCTGGTGCCGCACCTGCCGCGCGACCTGGAGACGGTCGTCCACAAGGCGATCGACCGCGAGCCGGCGCGGCGGTACGCGACGGCCGCGGCGCTGGCGGAGGACCTGCAGCGGTTCCTCGACGACCGACCGATCCGAGGCGCGGCGGGTGACCCGCCTGGAGCAGGGATGGCGGTGGGCGAAGCGGAATCGGGCGGTGGCGTCGCTGGCCGCCGGGCTGCTGCTGGCCCTGCTGGGAGGGCTCGTCGCGGTGTCCTGGCAGTGGCGACAGGCGATGACCAACCTGGACGCGGCCGAGGCTGGCCAACGGCAAGGCGCAGGCGCGGTTCGACCTGGCGATGGAGGCGGTCCGGGCCTTCACCACCGGGGCGAGCGAGGACGTGATCCTCAAGGAGAAAGCCCTGGAGGGACTGCGGAGAAAGCTGCTGGGCCAGTCGCAGTCGTTCTACGACAAAATCCGAGTCTCGCTGGAGGGGGAGACCGATCGGGCGTCGCGGTCGGCGCTGGCCGAGGCGCTGTCGGACGCCGCGTCGCTGTACACGAAGGTTGAACGCGCCGCAGAGGGCGCTGGACGCCTACCATCAGTCGCTGGCCCTGCGCGAGGCGCTGATGCGGGAGCGGCCGGGCGATATCGCGACGGTGCGCGACCTCGGCCGCACCCGGCTGGAGCTCGTCTCCTGGCTGAATACCCTGGCGCGGTTCGACGAGGCGCTGGCGGAGATCGGCCTCGCCCGCGTGGTGGTCGAACCCCTGGCCCGGGAGCACCCCGGCGACGGCGGCGCCCGTTGGCTGGCGGCGGAGTGCGACTTTCAGGAGGGGGCCGCCCTGACCGAGACATCCCGTTCGACCCCGGCGATCGCGGCCCTGCGACGGGCGCAGGCCGGCTTCGAGGCCCTGGTCCGGGACGACTCCGAGTACACGCTGTTCGACCGCGGCCGACGGGCCGACCGAGTACCGCCGCAGCCTCGCGCAGGTCCTCGACCGGATCGGATACACCCTCGATGACCTGGGCGACTTCGCCGGGGCGCTGGTGGCCCTACAGGAACAGAAGGAGATCGTCGCGGCGCTGGCGACCGGGCCGTTCGTGGCCGACGCCGACCGCCGGGATCGCGCCCGAGCCGACCGCATGATCGGCGGGATGCTCGCCAACGTCGGACGCTTCGCCGAGGCGACCCCTTTCCTGCGCCGGGCCGTGGAGGGCGCCCGTCAGCTCGCCGATGCGAACCCCACTTCCGCGGCTTACCGGACCGATCTCGCCCTCGGATTGAGCAGCCTCGCCCTTAGGCAACTGCGGTGCGGCGACCTCGCCAGGGCTCGCCGCTACGCCGTGGAGGCGCTCGCGATCATCCGGTCGTTGCCGGCGGCACAGCGGGACCGATATGACCTGGTGAGGGCCGAGAACAATTGCTACTGGGT
Source organism: uncultured Planctomycetota bacterium (assembly GCA_963771445.1). Classification (GTDB taxonomy): domain Bacteria; phylum Planctomycetota; class Planctomycetia; order Isosphaerales; family Isosphaeraceae; genus JAKAUH01. The sequence continues at coordinate 826,431 of CAVYTQ010000015.1, forward strand.
CCTCAGCGATCATGCCGCGGCCGCGGGGCGGACGGACGAGGCGTTGCGTTACGCGCGGCAGAGCGTGGCCCTGTGCGAAGAGGCGGGCCGGGCTCACCCCGACTCCCCGAACTTCTTCCAGAGTTTCCTGGGCGGCTCGCTGTCCCAGCTCGCCATGGTCGAGCTGGGCGCCGGCCACCCGGTGGAGGCGATGAAAGCGGCGGAGCGTCTGGGCGAGGTCGCAGGGTCGAAGCTCCGCGCCCACCCCGAGCAGGCTGAACCGCGGGGCCAACTGGTCACTTCGCTGCTGATCCGGGGAGTGATCCTGCTGAAGTCGGGCCGGGCGGCGGACGCATCGCGGGTCGCCGAACTGGCCGCCGAAATACTCGCGGGCGGGACGTCCGCCTGGCCCGGCCCGGAACGGTTCTGTCACGGGGCGGTGCATGGACTCTTCTATGCCGTGGGCCGTCCCGACGGACCCGGCCGTCCGGCCGAGCCCCCCGGGCTGAAGGAGCACGCCGAACTGCGCGGTCGCGGAGACCCGGGCGGCGGCCCGGCTCGGCTATCGCAACCCTCAGGCCATGGCCATGCTCAACGAGCTCCTCGGCCGTCCTGCCGCGATGCAGCTCCTGCTGATGGACCAGGTCTTCCCCGCCGATCCGTTCCAGGCGGAGGACGCGGAAGACGCCGTCCACCACGAGGTCCCCTGAGCCGCGCCGGACCGGCCGGCCCCACCGCAACGTGGCCCCAATGGGATTTCCAAGGAAACCCACAAGCGGAGGTCAGTCACTCCACTCGAATGATACAAGACACACACCAACGACGGGCCATCTTGCCGCCGGACTTGCGGGCGCATATATCGATAGATTCCGGCGATTGCCGCGGGCTTGCGACCGCGGAAAAGGGACCTGCCATCGGCATCTCGTTTGCTCCTGAAGAGTCCATCCGGCGGGGCTTTCGACGAGTCGGCGGCCGTAGGGATGATCCGGAGTTCTGGAGGAGTTTCGACACCATGACGAGCATGACGATGGAGCGGGGCGTTCGCCCCCACGAGCATCAAGAGGGCACGGTCACGCAGGCGATCGAGCAGTACACGAGCATGGTCCCCTCGGGGACTTATCTCAGCGTGGCGATCGGCTGCATCGGCGCGTCCGCAATCCTGCACATGCTGGGGCGGAAGCACGACTCGCAGTTCGTCGGGCACTGGGTGCCGACGATCCTGATCCTCGGCCTGTACAACAAGCTGGTGAAGCAGCACGGCTCGCATTAACGCGGTCGCGCTCTCGCGAGCGATCCGGCCGGGCGCGATCGAACGATTGCGCCCCGGCCGTCTTCTTTGCGCCGGTCGCCGGATGCCGGCATCTTCGGGGACACTTGCACCGGGCTCGATCCGCCGATGCGAGGTGACGTAACGCACTATGATCGACCCGGGCGACTGGACCGATCGGGGCGTTCACCGGCCGGCGCCGGGCACCTCGTCCAGTAGCCGGATCTCGACACTGCGGAAGTAGATCTCGGCCGCCTCGATCTCCAGCGCGATCCGGCCGCGGGTCACGGGGCGGGGCGCGCCTTTCTGCTCGGGATCGACGAGGCGGATGCCGGTCCCCTTGGCCACGACCTGGCCATTCAGGATGTGCGTCGTGGTGTCGCCGCGGGCAATGATCTCGGACGCGTTCCAGCCGTCGCGCTCGAACTCGCCGGCGAGGTGCTTCACATAGGCGAGGCCCTGACCTCCCTCGACGTAAGCCTCGCCCCCCTGCTCGCCGCCGAGGAACGTCGGCATCTTCTCGGAGCGGGTCTTTGGGTCGATCGTGGTGTCGAGCTGCATACCGTACAGCGTGATCAGGTCGCCGACGTTGGTCTGCTCGACCTGGTACTGGAGCGCGCGTGGCCAGACCTGGTCGGGGCCGGTGATGTGATAATAGAGCCCGGCGTCGCGCTTCAGCTTGTACCGCGGCTCGAACTTCTTCGCGCCCCAGCGATACTGGAACCGCAGGTGATAGTTGCCGTACTCCTTCTCGGTCGCGATGTAGCCCATCACGACCTGGCTCCCCTCGGCGGCGTCCTTGTAGAGGTGAATCGCGTTGTCCTCGATCGCGATGACGCGGTCGGGATCCTGATTCTTGCCATGCTTCTGGAGGAACGTGTACCAGCCGGTCAGGTCGCGGCCGTTGAATAGCGGCGTCCAGGTCGGGGCGGGTGCCGTCGCGGCCGGGGCCTGGGCGGCGCCTGGACCCCGCGGGAATCGCCCGGATCGAGCGGGCCGTTGATCAGCAGTCCGAAGGCGGCGGCGATGGTTATCACCAGCATGGATCACCCTTTGTTGTCGCGAGTTCAGTCGTCGGTCGTCCGGGGCGAGCGGCGACCTTGCTTGGTGTCGCCGCGGCGTCGCTTGCTCTCGAGCCGCCGCTCGCGCGAGCCGGCGGTGGGCCGGGTTGCGTGGCGTGCACGAGGACGCTCGCAGGCCCGCTGGATCATCTCCACGAGGCGTTCGATCGCCTCGCGGCGGTTGGCATCCTGCGTCCGGTGGGCCCGGGCGTGAATCGTCAGAAAACCGTCGTCACCCACCCGGCGCCCGGCCATGGCGATCAGCCGCTCGCGCACATCGGCCGGCAGCGCGGTCGAGCCCCGCACGTCGAACCGGAGCCGCACCGCCGTCGAGACCTTGTTGACGTTCTGCCCACCCGGCCCCGAGGCGCGAATGAACTCCATCGAGATCTCGTCATCGGGGATCGCGATGCGGCTATTGATCTCGATCATCGGACCACCGGTCGAGCCAACCTGCTCTTCTGCTCGATCGAGGAGCCGGGACACGGATATCGAAAACGGCTCAGGGTCTGTCGTCGGGAAGGGACGGCGAGGCTCCTGACGGGCGGCGCGGGGCCGAGAGGCCGTGATCGCCGGGAGGCTTGCCCCCGGACGACCTGCCCTCGGGGACAGACTGTCAAGCGAGGTACTCGTCGACCTGGGGCAAGAGCCTGGCGAAGTCGAGCCGGTCGGGGCAGGCGGCGCGGGCGGCCTCGAGGTCGGCGCCGGACCAATCGCGCGCCTCGGCGGCGAGCCTGGCGTACTCGCGGCGGGCCTCGGTGCGGTCGCCCAGCCGGGTGTAATAGGTGAGGAACCGGGTCAGATTGCCCAGCTCGGCCGTGGTGCCGGCGGCGCGCGAGCACCGGCCGTCACAATCGGCGCAGAGGGTCGGGTTGTGCGCCCGGAACTCGTCGCGAAGGTTGAGGATGTCGGCCGTCTTGAGCGGCTCGAACCGCCGCGCGGCGTCGGCGTTCTCGCCGATCTGGTCGGTGTTCCGCATCGAGACGCACGCGGCGCTGATCCGCTCGTCGGTCCAGATGGCGTGCAGCAGGCCCTGGAACGGCGTGAGCTTCTTCTCCTTCAGCACCGGCACGCGCTGCTCGACCTCCTTGAGGACGTCGCCCTTGGGCGCGTCGCCGAAGGTCTGGCTGGCGATCTGCTTCATCGAGATGATGCCGATCCCCTTGTTCCAGGCCGCGTCGATGGCGCGGTTGAGCGGCGATTCCTTCTCCAGCCAGGGGCGGTACTGGAGCATCATCACGTCGACGCCGCCGACCTCGGCCGCCGTCTGGACCAGCCGGGCGCGCTCGACGTGGTGCGCCGAGAAGCCGATGAACTTCGCCTTGCCCGAGCTGCGGATCTTGTCGGCCACGCGGCGGAACTCGGGGTCCTTGAGGAACGCGACCGACTTGTCGATCCCGCCGTATTCGTTGTCTCCCAGCCCGTGAAGGAAGAACACGTCGATGTAGTCGGTGCCGAGCGTGGCGAGTCGCTGGTCGACCATCTTGAGCATGTCCGACGGCTGGCGGGGCATGTCCTTGGTGACCAGGACAATCTGCTTGCGGACCTCGGGCTGCTGGGCAAACCACTTCTTGAAGCTGGGCTCGGTGCCGTACACCTTGGCCGTGTCGAACAGGCGGATGCCGCGGGCGAAGGCGAACCGCAGCACGCGGTCGGTATCCCGACGCGCCGCGCCCTGCTCGAGGAGCGTGACGTCGAGGCCCGTCTTGCCGAGCTTGCGCATCGGCAGGACCTTGGCCGCGTCGGGTGCGGCTGCCTCCTGGGCCGGAGATGTCGGCGCCAGGCTCGCGGCGCCGGCCGTGGCCGCGGCGCCGGCCTGGAGGAACCTGCGGCGATCGATGCGGTGCGTCGGGTCCTGATTCATCGCGGTCGACTCCTCCATCGGCCGGGCGGCCGGCGAAATCCGCCGGCCACCCCAACCCCTGCCTCGTGATCGTGGTCCACCCCCGTCGTTCGCCCGGATGTCGATGCCGGGGAAGCCGGGAGACGACCTGATACTCTACCCGTCCCGTCATCCCCGATTCAATGCGTCCGACGGGTCGTGGCCGCGGCATCGCCGACCCCGCGCGTCATCGAGGCCCCTCACAACAGCAAGACAAGGTTTCTTGCTTTCTTCACGGGGCCAACATCAGGCTCGCATTTCAATGCGTACAGTGGACGACGTCAGATCGGGCTCGAGCCATTGGCCCCATCGCCGGTCGTTCCTCCCTCGATCGTCCTTTCCGGAGTCAATCCCTTGGCTATTCGCCGTCGCGGCTTCACCCTGATCGAGCTCCTGGTTGTCATTGCCATCATTGCCGTCCTGATCGCGCTCTTGCTTCCCGCCGTGCAGTCGGCGCGAGGCGGCGAGGCGGGCCCAGTGCACCAATAACGTCAAGCAACTCGTGCTGGGCCTGATGAACTTCGAATCATCCAACGGGACCCTGCCGAAAGGTGTCAACCAGCCCTATCTCACGGGCCTGAACTATAATACCGGCTCCGACGCCCTGGGCAGCGACCAGACCGAGCCGTTCGGTCCCAACTGGGCGATCATGATCCTGCCCTACATCGATCAGGCGCCGTTGTACAATGCGTCCAACGTCCTGGGGTACCCGGGCTGGGCCGGGCCTTATATCCCGCCGGGGAACCCCGGTGGGTTGTCGACCGCCCCGAACCCGCAGCTCTACAACATGGACTGGGCCAACAGCACGGTCCGCTCGACCAGCCTCGCGGTCTTCACCTGCCCGACCGATCCGAACAGCGGTCCCGGGCAGTTCTTCTACAGCACCAGCGACTACCAGAATTATCCCCAGCTCGCCCCGATGGACCAGTCGAAAGGTATCCCCCTGACCAACTGGGCGCGGGGAAATTACGGGGCGGTGCAGGGCGCGACCGATCCCGACCACCAGATCAACGGCATCGATGACCTGGGCGCGGCCCCGTACAAGGGCATGCCGAAGTGCGGGGTGATGGGCCTGAACTTCGGAGTGAGGCTCCAGGCTGTGACCGACGGGCTGTCGAACACGGCGTTCGTGGCGGAGCTGCGAGCGGGCCTCAATTCGATGGACATCCGCGGGACCTGGGCCATCGGCCTGGGGATGGCCAGCCTGGCCGGGCATGCCAAGTCGTATAACCCGACGCCGAACAACCTGTATGGGTATCCGTACCCGAACTGCAACGACGGCGGCGACGAGATGCAAGATGGCCCGGTGCTGGGGCCGCTCTTCCCGAACTCCGGGCCGGCGGGGATGGGGTTCAATTGCGGCTCGGGCATGTACAACAGTGGCGGCCAGAGCCGCAGCATGCACCCCGGCGGGGTCAACATCGGCTTCGGCGACGGCTCGGTGCACTTCATCAAGAACTCGATCAGCGAATATGTCTGGTATCAGGTCCTCGTCAAGGCGGACGGCACCGTCCTGGGCTCCGACCAGTATTGATCCACGCGGCCATCGGGACCTTTTCCGAGGGGCGACTCGACGGGTGCAAGCCAAAGATCATCCCCGTCAACGTGCCCCCTCTCCGGTCGCCCGAAATCCCCTGGACCGAATATGCGACGCCTCCACTTCACCATCCTCTGCCTGGTCGTGACCCTGCTCGCCTTGCCGGGATGCGGCGGAAGCAACACGATCTGGGTCACCGGTCACTTGCTCAAGGGGGGTGCGCCGTACGTCCCGCCGTCGGAACAGCGCGTCACGCTGACCTTCGTCGCGATGGAGGTCAAGGACGCGACGGGCAAGCCGGTTCCCGCCACCGATCCGTATCTGGCCGAGTTCGACCCGGCGAATAGCAGCTTCCAGGTCCCTGGGCCCGACAGGCAGGGCATCCCGCCCGGCAAGTACCGGGTCGCGGTAACCCAGACGCTGCGTCGAGAGGCGTTCGACGCCGCGCAGAAGAAGAGCAAGAAACGGCTCGATCGCGACGCCGATACGCTGGCCGACAGGTTCTCGGCGACCAATTCTCCCATCATCGTCGAGGTGAATCGTTCTGAAGCGGTGGAGATCGACCTCGAACGCCCCGGGAAATAGCCCTCCGGGTCCCCTCCCGCCCCGTCCGAAGGGGCAGGTTGTTGGCCCGAAGTCGGAGATCGCTTCGGCGCCTCCGATGCACCCCGGGCTATCCGGACGGAGCCAGCTTGCTGAGGAGCAGCTCGGGGTCGGCGGGCTTGACGATGTGCTCGTCGAAGCCCGGAGGACAGGGCACGGGCGCGGTCCTCGGCGCGGCCGTATCCGGTGACGGCGATGAGGCGGGCCCGGGCGGTCTCGGGGTCGCCGTCGGAGGGCCGAGGCGACGGCGTAGCCGTCCATGCCGGGCAGGCCGATGTCGCAGACGACGGCGTCGGGGTGGCAGCGCTTGGCCTCGGCGACACCCTGGAACCCGTTGACGGCGACGCTGACCTCGTGGCCGTGCAGCCGCAGCAGCCTGCGAAGGCTCTCGGCGGCATCGGCGTTGTCCTCGACGACCAGGACGCGCAGGCGGATCGCGGCCCTCGGGGCGATCCGACCGGGTTCCTCCTGCCGACGCGGCCGCCTCGACGAGGGGGAGGCGGACGGCGAACTCGGCCCCGCGGCCCGCGCCGTCGCTGCTGGCCGGACCGTGCCGCCGTGCAGCTCGACGATGCTCCGGATCAGCGCCAGACCCAGGCCCAGGCCGCCCCCGGCCGCCGTCGAGGCTTCCCGTCCGGGCGGGCGAGCGCCTCGAGCAGCCGCTCGAGGGCGTCGGGGGCGATGCCCACGCCGGTGTCGCGGACGGCGAGCGCCCGCATGGGCTCCGTCCGCGTCGGCGAAGACCTCGAGCGTGACCGAGCCGCCGCGACCGGTGAATTTCACGGCGTTGTCCAGCAGGCCGTCCACGACCCGACGGAGCCGCGCGGCGTCCGCCCGCACCCAGACCTGCGGCGGCATGGGGCACCGTCGACAGGGTCACGCCGAGTCGGGCCGCGTCGGCCCGACGGGCCTCGATCGCCTCGGCGGCCGACCCGGCGCAGGTCCACGGGATCGCGGCTCCAGCGCGACCAGCCCGCGGGCAAGCCGGGAGACCTCCAGCACGTCGTCAACGATCCGCGTCAGGCGGTCAACCTGGCGATCCATCACTTCGTACAGGTCGGAGGCGAAGCGGGGATCGCCCAGGCCCGCGACGCAGCAGGTGCAGGCTGTTGCGGATCGGGGCCAGCGGATTGCGCAGCTCGTGTGCCAGCAGGCCCAGCAGGTCGTCCTTCCGCCGCGAGGCTCGTCCACGGCGACGAGCATGTCGTCGCGAAGCTCGCTGCTCGCGCCGGCGAACGGGGTCAGGTCGCGCGGTCACGTGGCGCGAAGCCGCGGACCGCCCCGTCCGGCCCGCGCAGGGCCGTGATCGTCACGTCGGCCCAGAACCGCGAGCCGGCCTTTCCCGCCCGCCAGCCTGATCGTGCCATCGCCCCTGGGCCAGCGCGGCATCCAGGCACCGACGCGGGTCGGGCCCCGAGGGCCGGCACGTCCGCCAGCGACCGGCCGACGACCTCGTCGGCGCGCAGGCCCGTGAGCTGCTCGGCGCCGGCGTTCCACGTCCGGATGTTGCCCGCGGGGTCGACGGAGGATGATCGCCACATCCTCGACGCCATCGATCAGCAGTCGGAAATCACCCTCGTCCGGCTCCGGCTCCGCTGTCTGTTGCCGATCCTCGTGGAACTCCACGTTTCCCCCCGTTCGGGCCCGGACCAACGGCCGGGCGCGCCGGAGTCGAATCTTCGCATCACCCTGTCCTTACGGAATCGTCCGTCCCGCGAGGTCATCGCGGAGAGCGGCCCCGGGACCGGGGCGGCGGCCTGGCTTCTCGAGGCTCGCGCGGCTTGCTGCTCAACCGCAGCTCGGATTCCCGCAAACATCATCGGTGTCCATCGCGAAGTGCACCCATCTCGGCCGGCGGTGCACCGACCGCAGAGGCGCCGGGCGATCCTCCTTGTGTCGCCAGGGCGGAAGATCTATAGGAGTAGGCGAAAGTTAATCGCCGGCTCGCGCGCCGTCAACCCCTTCGATCACCCCGGAAATCCACCGCCTATCTGCAATCGCGCAGAGCCGCGCAGACCGCGATCATCGGACGGTCGCGCCTTAGCTGCCCTCCAACACTCAGCAAATCTTGGGCCAATCTTCCAACGAAATTAGGGTGCTCATGGCATGCGAGGTGTAGTGGGCGACTGGCCACTGGCCAGGAGTCGTTAATCGGCAGCTTGTAAGTGCCGGCCTGCCCCGTGCTTCCTGTTCCGACGCGGTAGGATCTCGATATTCCGCGGCCGCACGGCCACAATCGTTGGACCGCCGTCTTCTCCCCAACCTGCGCGGTCTCGCGCCAGGCCCGGCGGTGCGCCGAAGACTTGCCGACGGCCGTCGCAGGAACCGCCGTGTCCCCCACCGCCCTCGCCCGCCTGGGCAGGAGACCTCGTCGATGCACGAACGATTGCGCCGCCTCGGGCTATTGGCCGCGGTCGTAGGTGGCCTGTCCGGCCTTCCCGCCGCCTCGGGCGACGAGCCGACCAAGCCGACGGCCTCGGCGTCGGAGGCTCGCCCGGCCATCCCGGCGCCGGGGCACTCGGTGCACGGCGAGCCGTTCAACGAAGGGCCGCGGCGGGCCGCCTACCTGATGACCGGGATGGGCAAGGTCGCGGTTCCCGGTGACCACCAAGGACACGCGGGCCCAGGCGTTCGTCGACCAGGGTGTCGCCCAGCTCCACTCGTTCCTCTACTTCGAGGCGGAGCGGTCGTTCCGCCAGGCCGCCAGGATCGACCCGGGCTGCGCCATGGCCTACTGGGGCATGGCGATGGCGAACGTCAACAACGCCCGGCGAGCCCGGGAATTCGTCAAGGAGGCCCGCAAGCGGGCCGGCGCCACGGCGGTCTCCCGGCGCGAGACGCTCTACATCGAGGCCCTGGAGGCCCTCTACAAGGCGCCGGCAACAACGCCAAGGGCAGCCAGCAGGGACACCTGCTGCGGACTCGAGACGATCGTCCAGGAGTTCCCCGACGACATCGACGCCCGCGCCTGGATGGTCATGGTCGCCTGGCAGGTCGGAGGCAACGCCATCGGCAGCCGCCAGGCGCTGGACATCGTGCTCGACACCGTGATCCAGGCCGAGCCGATGCACCCGGGCGCCCACCATTACCGCATCCACCTCTGGGACGGGGTCAAGCCGATCGCGGGCCGAGCGGTCCGCGGCGACCTACGCCCGCACCGCGATGGGGATCGCCCACGCCTGGCACATGCCCGGCCACACCTACACCGGGCTCAAGCGCTACGCCGACGCGGCCTATCAGCAGGAAGGCTCGGCGCGGGTCGATCACGCCTACATGATCCGCGACCGGGTGATGCCCTTCGAGATCCACAACTACGCGCACAACAACCAGTGGCTCTGCACCAGCGACAGCCACATCGGCCGGGCGCACGACGCGATCGCCGTGGCGCGGAACCTGGTCGAGCAGCCGCGCGACCCGCAGAAGAACGGCCCGAACGACGGCGGCTCGCCGCAGCGCTACGGTCGACTACGCTGGTCCGAGGTGCTGGCGCGGTACGAGCTCTGGGACGAGCTGATCGATGCCACGCTCTCCGGCGCGATCGACTGGACCGAGATCCCGCAGGAGCGGGTCCAGCGGGCGTACACGCTCGGCCTGGCGTATGCGGCCCGACAGGATGCGAAACACCTGGACGAGCAGGTCGAGGCGCTCAAGAAGCTGACGATCCCCGCGGCGAGGCCCGCCCAGGCGGAGCTCGAGGGCTACCAGCTCCTGGCGCGGGGCGAGGTCGGCCCGGCCTTCGACCAGTTCGCCAAGGCCGGCTCGATGCGGGGCGAGGCGCTGGCCCGCGCCCACCTGTTGGCCCGGAATTATGGGTTCGCCGAGAGCGTGGCCCGCAAGGCCGCCGACCAGGACCCCGGCCAGGTGCCGCCGATGGCCGCGCTGGTCGAGGTCCTCCAGGCCGTCGGCAAGGAGAAGGAAGCCCGCGAGGCCTACGCCCGGCTCGTGCCGATCGCCCGCTGGGCCGACCGCGACACGCCGGTCTTCCGCCGCCTCGAGGCAATCGTCGCGCGGTGGAAGGCCGACAAGTCCTGGAAGGCGCCCGAGGCCCCGGCCTCTCCCTCGGCCGGCGCGGACGAGACGCCCATCGAGCGGATCGACCTGACGACCCTGGGCCCTCTGACGTGGTCCCCGTCCCCCGCCGAGCCCCTGGAGGGCACCGACACCGCCGGCAAACCCTGGTCGCTCGCCGGGCACCGCGGGCGACAGGTCCTCGCGATCTTCTTCCTCGGCGGCAAGTGCGCGCATTGCATGCAGCAGCTCCAGGAATTCGGCAAGGAATTCGAGGCGCTCAAGAAGATCGGGGTGGATGTCGTCGCCGTCGGCACCGACGACACCGCGGCGACCCGGGCGCTCAAGAACAACGCCGACGGCGTCAAGTTCCCGATGCCATTCCTCGCCGACCCCGGCCTCCAGACCTTCAAGCGTTATCGGGCGTACGACGATTTCGAAGCCCAGCCGCTCCACGGCACCTTCCTGATCGACGCCCAGGGCATGGTCCGGTTCCAGCGGATCTCGGCCGACCCCTTCCTCGATGTCGAGTTCATCAAGGCCGAGGCCCGGCGATTGAACCGGCTCGTGAAGGCGAAGTGACCCGAGCCCCCGCGTCGCGCCCGGTCGCGCCGGTCGCGCCGGCCCCCGCCCGGCGGGACCGTCGCGTCGCACGCCCGAGCCGACGCCCGCACCTCCCGGAGAAAGACGGTCCATGGAAGCGCAGACCCCACCGGATCAGTCCCCCTCGACGATCGCGCGCACCGGGCTGGTTCCGCTCGCCCCTCGTCGCGCGAGTGTTCGGGGTCATCCTCTGCCTCGCCGGCGGGCTCAAGCTCTACAGGCAGTACGACATGGCGCCGGAGGGAATCGAGGCGACTGTGGTCACGATCGTCGCGGCGATCGAGGTGATCCTCGGAGCCGCTCTGGTCCTCCGCGTCTGGCCGGCGGCGGCCGCCCGGGCTGCCGGCGCACTCTTCATCCTGCTGGCGGCGGTCGCGCTCATCGGCGCGTCCCGCCACGGCCGCGACTGCGGCTGCTTCGGCGACGTCCCGGTGCCGCCGTGGGTGGCCCTCGTCGTCGACCTCGCGGGGGCCCTGGCCCTGCTCTGGGGCCCGCTGATTGGCGACAGGCCCCGCGGCCAGTCGTTCGGGTTCCTGGACGGGCTCTGCCTGGGCGCGCTATTCGCCGGGATGGCGACGGGCTCCCTCATTTATCCCCGATTCGGCGTAACCGTCCAGAACCTCAGCGTCAACGTCATCGCCTCGTCCGATTCTTTCAAGATCGAAAAGCACCGCTTCCTGGGACGTCCGTTCTTCCTGATCCCCTTCATCCGCATCGACGCCGACCTGTCGAAGGGCCGGTGGAAGGTCGTCCTCACCCGCCCCGGCTGCCGTCGCTGCGATCGAAAGCTGCGATCGGGCGGCTGCCTGACCGAAGGCGACGAGCGCCTCGCCATCGTCCTGCTGCGCGAGGACAAGGGCTGGACGCCCCCCGAGGGCTGCTCGGCGGTCGTCGGCCACCTGGCGCCGGACAGGACCTGGGTCTTCGAACCGCCGATGACCTTCCACCTGGCCAACGGCAAGGTGGCGGATGCGGACTGACCGGGCGCACCCCTCGCCGACCGTGGCCCCGAAGGCCCGCTCTGGGCGAAACCGGCGCCGGCCCGTATGATGGAGGATAAGGTTTCCAGCCGCTTACTTCCGGGCGAGCATATGTCCTTTCCATTCCGCGTTCACGACATCGGCGCCATCCCTGATCAGCCGGCCGCGACGGTTCCGACGATCGCGACGGCGCACCGGCACCGGCTGCGCCCGCTGGAGGGGAAGCCCGCCGGGACGCTGGTCATCCACGAGATCTACCGCAGCATCCAGGGCGAGAGCACATTCGCCGGACTGCCGTGCGTCTTCGTCCGCCTGACCGGCTGCCACCTGCGCTGCGGCTACTGCGACACGCCGCACGCCTTCTTCGAGGGGTCGGCCCGACGCCCGGACGAGGTCCTCGCCGACGTGCTCGAGCTGGGCGGCGACCTGGTCGAGATCACCGGCGGCGAGCCCCTGCTCCAGCCGGAGGTCCACCCGCTGATGTCCCGGCTGGCCGACGCCGGCAAGACCGTGCTCCTCGAGACCAGCGGCGCCGTGGATCTCTCGCCGGTCAACCCGCGCGTCCGGGTCATCCTCGACATCAAGACGCCCGGCTCGGGCGAGGTGGCGGCCAACCTGTGGAGCAACCTCGACCGGCTCCGACCGACCGACGAGGTCAAGGTCGTGGTCTGCGACCGCAACGATTTCGACTGGGCCATCGAGGTCGTCCGACGCCATGGGCTCGTCGACCGCTGCCCGGTCCTCTTCGGCGCCGCCTTCGCCGCCGCGACGCCCACCGAGCTGGCCGGCTGGATCCTCGAATCCGCGCTGCCCCTCAGGCTCCAGATTCAGCTACACAAGGTCCTGTGGGACCCCAAGGCGCGAGGCGTCTGAGCCCCGCCCAACCCCGCTTAACTGCGATCCGACCGTCTGCCCACGCGCTCACCAGCCCAGGCCCGGCCGGATGCCGATCCACTCGTGGACGACCAGGAGCGCGGCGACGTAGCCGAGGATGCGCAGCACCACCTGCGACGCGTTGGACATGAGCACGCCGGCGCCCTGACGCGACGCGAGCCGATGCACGCCGCTTCGGATCGCAATGACGCCACCGATCACGAGCAGGAACAGGATCGGCACCAGCTCCCAGGTCTCCCGGATCAAATTTCCGGCGTTCATGATCGCGCCTGCTCCCCCGACTTGGGACGTACGGCTGGTAAGGCAATTCCTACAATTTCGCGGCGGCCGGACCAATAGAGCAAACGATGCGCCCGACGCGACGTGACACCGGTGGGACTCTCGCCCCCATCGAAAATAAGGTTAGCTCGCGTTCGCCGTCGAGGGGATCGGATTCACTTTTTTCAAGTATTTCAAGTCATCTCAGGTGAAAATCCGGCGACCGGGCAAAGGCTGCCGGATACGCCGATTTTTCGGTGCCCAAAAGCGGAGCACAACGGTCATTTCAGAGCACCCGATCGGCGGGAAGGCCGAAGAGCCGACGGGCGTTTTCGGTGGTGATCCGCGCGACATCCTCGTGGGCCATTCCCCGAAGCTCGGCGAGTCGACGCGCCGTGACGGCGACCCGCGCCGGCTCGTTCGTCCGGCCTCGGAAGGGGTGGGGGCTGAGATACGGGCTGTCGGTCTCGACGAGGACGCGATCGACGGGCACCCGAGCGGCGACGTCGCGCAGGGCGTCGAGGCCCTTGTTGGTGTAGGTGAGCATGCCGGCGAAGGAGAGGTGCAGCCCCAGGTCGAGGAAGGCCCGCGCGTCGTCCCAGGTGCCGGTGAACGAGTGCTGGACGCCGCGTACCGGGCGGCCGAGCGCCCGCAACTGGTCGATCAGCTCGCGGGCGCAGTCGCGGGCGTGGATCACGACGGGGCGGTCAAGCCGGTGCGACAGCTCGAGATGGCGGTCGAACCATTCCTGCTGGACGGCGAAGGGAGTCCGGTCCCAGTGGCGATCGAGCCCGGTCTCGCCGATGGCCACGACGCCCGGCCGACCGGCGAGATCCACGATCGCTTCCCAGTCTGATGCGACGGCCTCGGCGGCCTCATTGGGGTGGACGCCGACGGCGGCAAACACGCCGCGGCGGGTCCGGGCCAGCTCGACGACCGAGGCGCTGTCCGCGGCCGTCGTGCCGATGGCCACGACCTGCACGACGCCCGCCTCGCGGGCGCGGGCGAGCACGCCCTCGAGATCGGCGGCCAGCCGGGGATCGTCGAGGTGCGCATGGGTGTCGATCAGCGGCGCAACGTCGTCGGCTCGGTCCGTCATGAATGCCGCTCGCCGTCGGAGGCCCCCGGGCCAGCCACCGGCCGGATCGGGCCGCCGCCATCCCGATGGTTGACGTGACCCGGCCCGCCGTCGGGCCCTTCGAACCCCAGCAGCTCGAGGCGATACCCGGTGACCTGGAATCCCCGCCGCCTCAGGTAGGCGGCAAGCTGGGGATCCAGCCGGGCGACGAGCTCGGGGTCGTAGTGCGTGGGCAGGTCGTGCACCGTGCCCGTCCGGAGGCAACGGAAGTGATAATGCGGGTCGCGGCGAGCATCATACCTCGCGCCAGAATCCCCCGCGACGGCCGGAAGCCGCGCCGCCACGCCGGTCTCCACCAGGGCCTCGAGCGCCTTGTACACCGTGGCCAGGCTGATCCGGGGCACCTCCGAGCGGACGGCGCGAAAGACCTCCTCGGCGGTGGGATGGTGCTCGGCGCGGGCCAGATGGTCGTAGACCGCCAGCCGCTGGGGCGTGCACCGCAGCCCGGCGGCCTCGAGACTCGCTCGCAGCGATTGAGGATCAAGGGGACAATGCGGCATCGGTCTGGAACGGCCCTCGAAGTTCGCGGCAGATCACGCCCGGCGATCCCGGATTCCCGGCTCCAAATTCCGAAAAGGCTGCCTGGTCAGGACTTCCGAAGTGATCGGGTCGCCAAAACCCCGCCTGGTCCGGCGCTCGGCAGCCGGGATGCGGCGGTGGTCCCCCTCGCGGCGCGGCGGCCCGCGGCCGCCCGATCCGCCCACGCGACCCGGGGCCCGTCGGCTCCGGCCGCAATCCCTTCGCTCGTTCACCTTTCCATTGTTCGGCGGCTTGACAGGTCTGTCAACCGCGTGCTAGATTGGTCACTTGGGCCGGGGACGAAGGGATCATCAAGTCGGACTCGGCTCTTCCGGGGCTTGGTTCGCTCCCCGCGCCCAGAATCCCGTGCGGCCTGGGCCGTCGCGAGCCCTCACGGAGGCGATGCTCTTCCCCGTGCAACGCAGCCAGGATCGACCAGCCCCACCGACCGATGGGGCTCGTTGTCCCGGCGGTCGCGCCTCGATCGTGCGGACGGCATCCTCGCCCCCCGGCGGCCGTTCCGCGGAGCGGGAGGTTGTGAAGCCATCGATCCAGGATGACAGATTCGAGATTTCAGACTTACACCAAAGGACTTGAACGCCAGGACTTTGGTCCCTGGAATCTCCGATCCGGAATCCCCGATCCGATCCCCTCACAACAGTGAGCATGCCTCGGAGGAGTTGAATGAGCGTCGATCTGGTCCGCATCGTCGATAGTATCCACCGCGATAAGAACATCTCGAAAGAGATTCTCTTCGAGGGGATCCAATCGGCCCTCGCCACCGCGGCCCGCAAGCATTATCCCGATGCCGCCGAGATCGAGGTCCGTATCGATCCCGACTCGGGCTCTATTGATGCGACCAAGGACGGCGTCAAGATGGACCCGGCCGAGCTGGGGCGGATCGCCGCCCAGACGGCCAAGCAGGTCATCATCCAGAAGATCCGCGAGGCCGAGCGCGATAGCCTCTACGACGAATTCGAGGACCAGCGCGGCGACCTGGTCACCGGCACGGTCCAGCGGTTCGAGGGCGGCGCCGTCATCGTCAACTTGGGGAAGACCGACGCCATCCTGCCGCGAAGCGAGCAGATCCCCGGCGAGAGCTACCACCCCAACGAGCGAATTCGCGCCATCATCCTCGACGTGCGCAAGGTCGGGCAGCGGGTGAAGATCATCCTCAGCCGCACCCACCCCGATTTCGTCCGCCGGCTCTTCGAGCTGGAGATCCCCGAGATCGCCGACCAGATCATCGCCATCCGCGCGCTGGCCCGCGAGGCGGGCTATCGCTCGAAGGTCGCCGTGACCTCGATCGACACCAAGGTCAACGCGGTCGGCGCCTGCGTCGGCGTCCGCGGCACGCGCATCAAGAATATCGTCGACGAGCTCGGCGGCGAGCGGATCGACATCGTCCGCTGGAACGAGTCGCTCCAGTTGCTGATCCCCAACGCCCTCCAGCCGGCCGAGATCGACGAGGTGATGCTCTGCCACCTGCTGGGCCGCGCCATCGTGCTGGTGCGCGACGACCAGCTCTCGCTGGCCATCGGCCGCCGTGGCCAGAACGTCCGCCTGGCCTCGAAGCTCGTCGGCTGGGACATCGAGATCATGACCGCCGAGGAGCTCGACGAGGTCATCGAGAAGGCCGTCAAGGCGTTCGAGAGGATCGACGTCGTCAACACCGAGCTCGCCGAGCGGCTGGTCGAGCAGGGAATCCTCAGCTACGACGACCTCTCGGTGATGGAGATCTCCGACCTGGTCAACACGATCGACGGCCTCACCGAGGAGCAGGCGATCGAGATCGTGACGCGGGCCGAGACCCTGGCCGAGGAGCAGTCCGAGGAGCTCCCGCGGCGCAAGGGAGGCCGGGGCCACGCCGTCGAGGGGCCCCCTCCGACCGCCGAGGCCAGCCCGGACGCCAACGGCGACACCACCTCCGACGACGGCCTGGCCGCCATCGAGTCCGGCGACGGCGAGTTCGGCGACCCCGACACTGCCGAGAACTCCGAGGACGACGCCGAGAATTCCGAGGAGGACGCCGAGGGCTCCGACGACGACCCGGTCGAGGCGGACGCGCTGGCCGACGGGACCGACTCCGACGCCGAGCCGGCCGACGACGCCGAGCTCCACGATTTCGACCTCGCCGCCGAGACCTCCGGCCTGTCGAGCCACGGCCATGAGGTCACGTTCCAGCCCCGCGAGGACGACCAGGGCGACAACATCCGGATCGCGACCGAGGCCGTCGAGCAAGGCGAGACCAATCCCCCGGACGACGCCGACCCGGATCAGCCGGCCGGCTCGCCCTCCGTCGTCCAGCGACCCCACGATGACCCCGAGGGCCGATCCGACGAGGCGTCTTGATCCAAACAAGATAACCCGAAACCATACGAACCGAGCCGATTGAACGGCGGAACCCGACCATCGCACTTGATCCGGGCCGGCGACGACAACGGAAACCCTGGTCCCCCGACCGGGCTCCGGCAGCGTCGAGGCCGGCGAAACCTGCCCCGCCCAGCAAGCAAGAATCGCGGCCCGGGCCAGCCCCGACTTGCCCGGCCACCCCGTCAACCCCAAACCCCCAGCTCCGCGACCTCGGCGCGGTCTGTCAGGGCCTTCGCACGCGAGTCAACAGGACGCGGGCGCAGTCTCTGGGTAGAATTAACTGGCAGGACCGATAGAATCATAGATGCGGGCCGACCGGCGCCGGCCTGCCGCCCAAGTTGACTGGATGGACTTACCGTCATCGAAACGAATCGAATCATAGCGGACACCCACGCACCAACCCGGGACGAGTCCAGCCCGGGGGACCGGAGTCGCGTCCGGGAGGAGTTGCCTTTGTCGATGCGCGTGCATGAGCTGGCCAAAGAGCTGGGCCTGAAGAGCCACGAGCTGCTGGAGCGGATTCGGGGTGCGGGCGTGGACGTCAAGGTGAACCCCTTGGCGAGCCTGGACCCGGCGACGGTGGATCGGATTCGGTCGTTGATCCAGCCGGGTGCGGGCCGGGAAGCCCGCAGCGGTGCGGCGGGTGCCGCCGCGCCATCGAGGCCCACGGCCAGTGGAGGCGCATCGGCGCCGGCCCCCAGCGTGACGGCGACCTCGCCGGTGCGCGGCGGCGGCGAGCCGTCGCGTGCGCCGGCGCCGCGACCTGCCGGGCCATCCGCGCCCGCGGCAGGCGCCTCGGCCGGGCCGATCGGCGGGACGGCGGGAGTCGCGGCCGGCGCCGCGACCGGCCGCCGGACCAGGACCGGGATCCTCGGTGACCCGGCCGGCCGGGCCGGTTCATGCGGCCGGGCCGGGCCATGGCACCGGGCCGGGCCATGCGGCCGCGGCCGGCCAGGGAGCCGGGCCGGTGGGAGGCACCCTGCCGGCGGGTGCCGCGGGCCAGTCGGGCGGACGGCCGATGGCCGGCGCCGGGGCCGGGATGGCCGGGGCCGGCATGGGCGGAAGCGGGGCCCCCGCGACGGGCCAGCGTCTGATCCCCGGCTCGTCGCCGACGCCCGGGATCACGCGGCCGATGGGCCCCTCGGGCGCGCCGGCGGGCGGCGCGGGGGCCCGGCCGATGGGCCCCTCGGCCGCGGGCGGCATGGCGGCGGATGCGACGACGTCCAGGCCCAGCGGCCCGGCGGCTGGACCTCGGCCGGCGGGCGGCGGCGGCGGTGGTCCGCTCTCGGGCCACACCCGGCACGGCGGCGCCGGCCCGCGACCCGGCGGGTCGGGCCCGTCCGGTCGGCCCGAGCCGCGACCTGGCCAGGGCTCGTCGGGCGGCGGCTCGTTCCAGCCGATGAGCCGCGAGCAGTACATGTCGCCCGGCGGCATCCGCACGGCCCAGCCGCCGATGCGCCCGGGCCCTTCCGGTCCCGGTGGCGCGGGCCCGCTGGGTCCGCGACGGCCCGGCGGCGACGAGGGCGGCGATGCCGGCCGACGCGAGGGACCGCGCGGCTCGAGCCGGCCCTTGCCCAATGTGGCTGCCCCCACCGGCGCCCCCAGCGCCCCAGCGGGCCGGCGCGGCCGGCGACTTCGCCCTCGGCGCCCAAGTCGCAGCGGCCGCAGAAGTCGATGACCCGCGACGAGATGATGGCGCTGATGCGCTCGGGCGGGCTCAACGCATTGCAGGCCACCGAGCAGCCGGCGCGCCCGGCGCCCGGCGGCCGGATCGGCCATCCCCAGCGTGGCCCCGTCGGCCCGCCCCGGCCGGGCGGCCCGCCCACCGGGCCCGCCGTCCGTCGCCCCGCCCCCGGCGCCCCCCTCGGGCCCCCGCCGGTGGTCGACGACGAGGAAGAGCGCAAGAAGGGCGTCGACAAGGCCGGCAACCGGCTGGGATCGGCCGCCGACCGCGCCGGCCAACGCGCCCGCCGGAGCGAGCGCGCCACCGACCGACGCGTCACCTCGCCCGTCTCCGCCTCGACGCTCCTCTCCGACGAGGAGGAGTCCCGCCGCTCACGCGGCGGCCGCAAGCCCCGCGGCAACCATCGCTCGGCCCTGGCCCCCACCCGCAAGTCGCAGGCCGAGATCGAGCCGCCGCTCACCGTCCGTGCCCTCTCCGAGGCCATCGGCGTCAAGGCCAACGACCTGCTCCGCAAGCTGATGGCCATGAACCAGATGATGACCATCAACACCACCCTCGACGAAGAGCTCGCCACCATGCTCTCGATGGAGTTCGGCATCGAACTCCGCGTGGTCCACGAGCGCTCCACCGAGGAGGACTTCTACGACGTCTACAACGCCTCGAGCGACCCGGAAGACCTCCGGCCCCGCCCGCCGGTGATCACCATCCTCGGCCACGTTGACCACGGCAAGACCTCGCTGCTGGACCGCATCCGCAAGGCCAACGTCGTCGATTCCGAGAGCGGCGGCATCACCCAGCACATCGGCGCCTACCAGGTCGATTTCGAGGGCCGCAAGATCACCTTCGTCGACACCCCCGGCCACGAGGCGTTCACCGCCATGCGGGCACGCGGGGCCAACGTCACCGACATCGTCGTCCTGGTCGTCGCGGCCGACGACGGCGTGATGCCGCAGACCATCGAGGCCATCGCGCACGCCAAGGCGGCCGATGTCCCGATCGTCGTGGCCCTCAACAAGATCGACATCCCCAACGTCGACACGTCCACCAACATCAACAAGATCTACGGCGAGCTGGCGCAGCAGGACCTCAACCCGGTCGAGTGGGGCGGCATCACCGACATCGTCAAGACGTCGGCCACCACCGGCCTGGGCATCCCCCAGCTCCTCGAGATCCTCGAGACGACCGCCGAGCTCAACGAGCTGACCGCCAACCCCGACCGCCCGGCCACGGGCACCTGCCTCGAGGCCTCGCTGTCCGAGGGCCGCGGCGTCCTCGCCAGCGTCCTGGTCCAGCAGGGCACCCTGCGGGTCGGCGACGTCATGGTCTGCGGCGACGGCTTCGGCCGCGTCCGCGCCCTGTTCGACGACAAGGGGCGGCCCGTCGACGAGGCCGGCCCGTCGATGCCCGTCGAGGTCTCCGGACTCGACATCGTCCCCGGCGCGGGCGAGTCTTTCGTCGTGGTCGACGACATCACCCGCGCCCGCGAGGTCGCCGAGGATCGCCGCCAGCGCGCCCGCGACGCGGCCCACTCGGAGCGGCAGACCGTCACGCTCGAGAACCTCTACAGCAAGATGGCCGAGCGCCAGGTCAAGAGCCTCAACCTCATCCTCAAGGCCGACGTCCAGGGCTCGATCGAGGCCCTCACCAAGGAACTCGAGAAGCTCCGCAACGAGGAGGTCCCCATCCGCATCCTGCTCAAGGGTGTCGGCGGGATCTCCGAGAGCGATATCGTCCTGGCCGACGCCTCGCAGGCGATCGTCATCGGCTTCCGCGTCGCGCCCGAGGACCGCGCCGTGACCATGGCCGAGGAAAAGAAGATCGAGATCCGTCGGTACGACATCATTTACCAGGTCACCGACGACATCAAGAAGGCCGTCGAGGGCATGCTCGTCCCCGAGGTCAAGGAGGTCCACCTCGGCCGCGCCGTGGTCCGCCAGGTCTTCAAGATCTCCAAGGTCGGGGCCGTCGCCGGCTGCTTCGTCACCCAGGGCACCTTCGAGCGTTCGGCCAAGGTCCGGCTGATCCGCGAGGGTCGCGAGGTCTACAAGGGCTCCATCGAGGCGCTCAAGCGGTTCAAGGACGACGTCAAGGAAGTCCCCCAGAACTTCGAATGCGGTATCAAGATCGGCAACTTCGATGACATCAAGGTCGGCGACGTCATCGAGGCCTACCGCGTCGACATCATCCGGCGGACCTTGTAAAAACCCGACGGCGGGCCGGGCGACGGCGGGGGCCGATCCCCTCGGCCCGCCGCCCGCGCCTCGCACCCGGTTGGATCTGTTCGATGCCCTCACACCGATCTCTGCGCATGGCCGAGGCGATCCGCGAAGTCGTCGCCACCTCGATCCTCTTCGACGTGGCCGACCCCCGCGTGCGCGCGATCACCGTGCTGCGCGTGGAGGTCTCCGCCGACCTCCGCCAGGCACGCGTCTTCGTGTCGATCATGGGCTCCGAGGCCGAGCGACGTCGCGCCATGGAGGGCCTCACCCACGCCACCGGATTCCTCCAGGCGCGGGTCGCGGCGCGGCTCCAGACGCGAACCACGCCCGTCCTGAGCTTCAAGCTCGATGAGAGCGTCAAGAAGTCGGTCGAGATCGGCCGCCTGATCGACGAGGCCTTCGCCGCCGATCGCAAAGACAACGACCCGCCATCCGACCTCGATGGACCCGAGCCCGACTCACCGGCAGAAACCGAGCCCCGACCCGCCCCCGGCGCGGGCCGCGACGAGCGCGAGGTGCCCGACGCGGAGGGGACCTGAATCCCCGCGCCCCGCACGACGTCCCATCGCCTCCATCCGGTCCCGACCGAATCCCGAACGAATCGACCAGGCCCATGGCAACACAGAGCAAGGCCCAGTTCCTCACCGACGTGTTCACGCTGCTCAAGCGGCGATACAAGCTCAAGGGCGACCGCGGCTCGTCGCGGCTCTCGGTCCTCAAGGCGGTCGTCTACGGCATCTGCCACGAGGACACGACCCGCGAGAACGCCAACCAGGCGCTCTCCCGCTTCAAGGACGAGTTCTTCGACTGGAACGAGGTGCGCGTCAGCGGCCTCGAGGAGATCCGCGAGAGCCTCGCCGGCATCCCCGACCCCGAGGAGCGCGCGCGTCGGATCCGCCGGTTCCTCCGGCAGCTCTTCAACCGGACCTACGGCTTCAACCTCGACGCGCTCACCAAGAAGCCGCTCAAGGAGGCCCTCAAGGTCCTGCAGGGCTACGAGGCATTCGCCTCCGATTACGTCACGGCCACCGTGATCCAGCAGGCGCTCGGCGGCCACGCCATCCCCGTCGACAAGGACACGCACCGCGCCCTCAAGCGGCTGGGGATCACCGAGGACACCATCCACGAGCTGCGCGCCGTCCTGGAGCGCGCCGTCCCCAAGAACCGCGGCGCCGAGTTCCTCGACCTCATCGAGGACCTGGCCAACGACACGTGCGTCGAGGGCGAGCCCGATTGCCCACGCTGCGAGCTCCGCAAGATCTGCCCCTATGCCCAGGACCGCAAGCTCCAGGAGGCCGCCGACGCCCGGTCCGCCAAGGCGCGGCACACGACGAAGGACAAGGAGAAGGAAAAAGAAAAAGAGCCCGAGCCGGCGAAGCCCGCCCGCGTCCGGGCCGTCGAGCCGCCGCCCGCCGCCGCCGTCGTCAAGAAGGCCGCACCGCGGCCCGCCGCCGCCAAGGAAGCCGCAGCCGCCCCGAAGGCCGCACGCGGCAAGCCGGGGGCCAAATAGACGGGAAAGCGGATCTTCACGCCTGGAATCTTCCGGAATGCGGGGCGATCGCAAGGAAACCGGTCCAGAAATCCGGCCCCTTCGGGGCGACCGACCAGGACCCCGGTTTCCCCGGTCCAGGCTCGGAATATCACCGTTCTTCATCTGCGCCCATCTGCGTCATCTGCGGACAAATCTTCCGAGCGACTCCCGCGTGGTCGCATCGGCGTCGATCCGCGGTTGACTCGGCCGGATGGACGGGGAGGATCGTCCGCAGATCACGCAGATGGACGCAGATGGGGAACCAGGCTTCGTGCCCGCGGTCGCCCCGGGCGATGCCCGTGTGCCGCCCTTTCAGGCTCGCGGTCGTCGAAGACGATCTTCCCCAGGGCGATGCCCTGGGCTGGAATGTTCGGCCCGAACCCTTCGGGGCGACTGACGACGGCCCCCGTATCCTTGTGACAGTGTCCCCGAGAGCGGAGGTTTTCACGCAGGTCGGGCTGAACACCCCGACCTGCGGACATCTCTCGCCGCCGTCACGGCATTTCAGTCGCTCCCCTGCCCTCCACGTCCGCGACGCGCCAACCATCCCGAAAGCAACAGGATCTGATATCCCAGGATCCCACCCAGTGTGTTGAGGATCAGGTCGTCCACGTCGCAGACCCGGCGCCCCGTGATGTACTGGATCGACTCGATCATCGCGCTGAAGGCCAGGCTGAACGAGGCCGCCTTCCAGACGCCCGTCCTTCGCCAGCGGATCGC
Source organism: uncultured Planctomycetota bacterium (assembly GCA_963771445.1). Taxonomy (GTDB): domain Bacteria; phylum Planctomycetota; class Planctomycetia; order Isosphaerales; family Isosphaeraceae; genus JAKAUH01. Next base: position 849,687 of record CAVYTQ010000015.1, read on the forward strand.
CGAAGGGATCATGCCGATCGGCAGGAACGCGACGAGATTCCCGACGAAATTCCAGACAAACGGGCGGCCACCCTCACGCCAGTCGTGGATGATAGAATTCAGCGGGATCGCATTGTGAACGGGGGCCGAGGAGTGATACTGCAAGAGTGCCAGGTTCAGCAGGAACACCACATAGCCGGTCAGCAATACCAGGCAAGCCACGCGTCGTTTCGTCATGAATCCTCGTGTCGCTTCTCTTCGCAGTGGAAAATGAAGGAGCCGTCCCGGAGATCATGGCCCGTCGCAATGGGCGTCGGCCCGCGGCTCTCGATGAGCGCACACATGAACAATATCCCGTTTTCTCCTGAAATCCTTCCGCATCTTAGCGAGATGGCGGCTACACCACCCCGTTGAATTGTGTATGCTCTAGGTAACGTTGCGACAGTATTCGCACCAGGGATCGTCGGATTCACCGGGAGATGCCATCATGGCCAGGGTTAAATCGAAGCGTGATCAGGGTAAGACGGAATTCGTTCGGCAAGTGCTCAACGAGGAATCCGCAGGCCAACGCCAGGAAGGTCCGGGATGCCTGGACCGAGGCCGGACACGAGGGCTCGATCAGCCAGACCCTGGTGAACAAGCAGAGGTCCGAGCTGGGCCTGGCGGGCAACCTCAAGGGTGGCCGTCCCCCCAAGGAAGCGGCGTCGGCCGTCGCCGAGAAGCCGCCGTACACGGGCAAGAAGCGGGGGCGGAAGCCCAAGTCGGCGTACGCCAATGGGCATCAGACGGGCGGTAACGGCGTGCCGCTCGAGGCGACACGCAAGACCGGCGGCGGCCGGCAGGCTCAACTGTCGGAGTTCGAGGCCGAGATCGATCGCCTGCTGTTCCGGATCATGGTCCTCGGTGGCCTGGAAGACATCGAGGAGAGCCTCCGGCGCACCCGACGGCTGGTCTACCAGGCCGCCACCACGGGACGGTCTTGACCCCTGCCGTCCCCGGCGGATGCCGGCGCAGGCCCGGACCTGCGACCGCTCGGGCGTACCCCGCGGCGGCGAGATCCATCGTGCCCGTCGCCGGACGGATGCGAGGTCCGGCGATATCTCGGCCGTCGTCCTTCGGCGGCCGTCATCCCGGCGGACCCGGCAGCCATCGTGTGGGCGGATACCAGCCGGCGTCCATGTTCAGGTGCCGGTCGAGATAGGGGTTGCCCGACCGGCCGAAGAACAGGTCGCGCGGCAGCGTCGCCGAGGGCCGCGCCGTGGCGCATTCCATCAGGCCCGCCGCCACGAAGCTCTCGACCACCAGCTCAGAACAGAAGAAGCGCGGGCGATCGCCGTGGACACGGCCCACGAACGGCGTGCGCAATTTCCCCCGGCGCGTGAACGGCGTCATGAAGCTCAGCCCACGCGCCAGCGCGAATCGCCTGCCCTCCTGCACCGAGGCAAACGCCGTCAGCCGCGCCGACTGCTCGGCCGTCAGCGGCACGCGACGGCGGCGGACCCAGACGATCGTCCCACGCGCCACGTGGTTCGACATATGCTGGTAAGGATCCATGATCCGGGTCACCAGCTCGTTGAACGGACCCGCCTCGATCAGTCCCAGGCGGCCGTCGGCCCGGGCGAAGATGTATCCCGAGTGATGCACGCCCGCGCCGCCGACCACCGCGTGGCCCAGCCGCAGCCAGAATGACTCGTCGGTCGCCAGGAAAATGTCACCCGGCTGCGGCACATACGACTCGAGCGGGCCGCGGATCACGTCGTCCAGGCAGAACGCCGGCTGGGCGACCGAGGATTCCGGGGCCGGACCACCAGCCGCCAGGCAGGTCAGGATGAGCGCCGCAAGCGTGGAATACATGAAATACCCTGCCTCGGGAGTGGGAACATCCGATAGCATTTTCGTCGGATCCGGCGCCGCTCTTGAATGACGGAAGTTCAGGACTCGCTCGCGGCCCGGTCGGCCGTCGATCGCGTCGGTGCGATAAGTGCAAAGGCAACACAGGCAGACGCACGACGGCCACGCCACGGGTTCGGGTCGTCCGGGTCGTTCCGGTTGGGGAGACGTATCCCGATGTCGCGGATCCGCATCCTGGACCTGGACGGCAGCCTCACGCCTCAGCGCCGACCTTTTCGACGGTGCCTCCCCGGCCGCGGAATGGATCGCTGCCCGCGACTGGGGACCGCGCATCCGGCTCGCCTGCGACTTCGGCGAGTTCCGCCGCTTCCGCGACTGGATGCGCCGGACGATCGCGGCGGATGGACCCGCCATCACGTTCTACGGCTCCGGCGATTTCCACCACGTCACCCTCGCCCTGCTCGACCGCATCCGCGAACCGTTCAACCTGCTGGTGCTGGACAAGCACCCCGACTGGATGCGCGGCATCCCCTTCCTGCACTGCGGGACCTGGTTGCGCCATGCGATGCGATTGCCGATGCTCCGGCGTGTGTTCCACTGCGGCGGCGAGACGGATTTCGACAATGTGTATCGCTGGCTGGCCCCCTGGCCGGAGATCACGGGCGGCCGGGTCGTGGTGTATCCGGCGCGTCGGCGGTTCGTCGGCCGAGGCTGGGCGAAAGTCGACCATCGCCCGCTCTTGCCCGATGGAGAGGCGCCGGCCGATACCCTGCATGCCGCGCTCGAGCCCTACCGCGACGAGCTGCGGCAGTATCCCCTATATATCTCGGTCAACAAGGACGTGCTGACCGGCCAGGAGGCGGCGGTGAACTGGGACGCCGGCCTGCTGCGGCTGGAGCACGCGGCCTCGGCCATCGAGGTCTTCCTCGACGCGGCCGACGGCCGGCTGGCCGGTGCCGACGTGCTGGGCGACTGGTCACCCATCCGGCTGGGCACATGGCTGAATCGCCTGTTCAACCGCCTGGACCACCCCAGCCCGAACCTCGACCCGGCGGATGCCGCCACTCGCAACCGACGCGCGAACGCGATCCTGCTCCGGGCGCTGCTGCCCGCGGAAGGCTCCCCCGCGCGCCCGAGGCCCCACCCGGCCGCCTCGATGACGCACGTCCGCGGATAATGCATTTCCCTCCTCCCACGATTTTCACAGGAGGCAAACAAATGCATTGATCCTCGCACGCGGCGCGGATAGAATAAACTATTGTGAATCGGACTCAATCAAGGGTCGCATCATTTCGACCTCGGTGGCAAGCGGTCGCGTCAGACGAACGGTGACCGCTTGTGTGCTGCGTCACCCGCCCTTCTTCTGGATGAGGATGCCCGGGATGTTCGATCTCGAGGGGGCGGTATTGCGCTCGCGTTCGGTCCGGCCCTGCGCGGCCAGGGACCGCGGCGAAGCGACGGACGATCGTGGCGCTCGAATGCCTGGAGGGTCGGTGCTGCCCGAGCACCGTGGACCTCTGGACGGGCGGCACGGGCAATTACAGCGATGCGACCAAATGGTCCCTCGGCTTCGCGCCGACCAACGGCCCGGCCGACACATACACGGCCGAGATCCCGGCCGACTCCACCGTCACGCTCGACATGAACGCCACGATCGACAACCTGACGCTCGACTCCGCCAGCTCGATGCTCGTGATGCCCGACGGCAGCAGTCTGACGATCATGGGCAACACGGGGGCGGGCTCCACGGCGGGCTCGATCGACAACGCCGGCACGATCGCGATGGACGCGGCCAGCGCCGACACCGACCTCAATGTCGGAGGCGGCGGGGTGGTCACGCTCGGCGGCGGCGGCACGGTGACGATGTCGAACAGCGCTCGGAACATCATCGGCAATCAGGCCGCGGGCACCCTGGTCAACGTCGACAACACGATCCAGGGCGTCGGGACGATCGAGGCCCTGAGTCAGTTCGTCAACCGGGGGACCGTTGACGCCGACCAGGCGACCCCGCTGATCTTCCACGACGACGTGGGCAGCGTGATCAACGCCGGATCGCTGGAGGCAAGCGGCGGCGGCACGCTCGTGCTGGCGCAGACGATCGGCGATTCCGGCGGCACCATACTGGCGACGGGCTCCGGCTCAACGGTCAACCTGGGTGCCAAAGGCGAGAACGCCGCAACGATCATCGGTGGAACGCTGACCACGCAGGACTCCGGAGCCATCGCGATCCAGGGCAGCACCGGCACCGCGACCCTCGACGACGTCACGATCAGCGCCGGAAGCGTCTACACCGTCGCCGACGGCCAGGCCACGGTCCTGCAGGGCGCGATCATCAACCACGGCACAATCCTGCTGGTTGCGGACGGCAGCGGCGCCACCGTGGACGTCAGCGGCCTGGTCACGCTGGCCGGCGGCGGCACGGTGAAGATGAACAACCTCGGTGACAACCTGAACGTCGGGTCATCCGACACGCTGACCAACGTGGACAACCTGATCCTGGGCAGCGGCGAGATCACGAATAGAGGGCACCTCGTCAACCAGGGAGCGATTGGGAACACGTTTGGCTCACAGGTCGTGCTCGATGCAGTTGCCCCGATCGACAATCCCGGCAGCCTGTCAGCGTACGGCGGCGCGATCTTCATCGCGGGTGTCATTAACAATGCCGGGGGCACGATCCTGTCGATTGGCGACCTCACCACAGTTGGACTGGACGCCTCCCAGGGTCCCGCGACGATCGACGGCGGCACGCTGACCACGCAGCTCTCCGGGTTCATCGGGACCTCGTACGCTCCCTACCCCGCGACACTCAATGGCGTCACCATCAGCACAGGGAGCCAGTACACGGTCTCGGGCAGCTCAACCTCGATCCTGGAAGGGACCATCACCAACCAGGGTACCATCCTCCTCGATTCCGGCTCGAACGGCGCCGGCCTGGAGATCAGCGGGTCGGTCACCCTGACCGGCGGCGGCACGGTGAAGATGATCCTGGATTCCAATAGCATTATCGAGGGCACGGGCCCTGGGGCGTCGCTGAGCAATGGCGCCGGCGATCCAGCCGTGGTCCGGGGGCTCATCGAGCAGCGGGACGAGTTGAAGGCCGTGATCCTGGATCGTGCCATGCAGGAGCCGGCCACCTCGGAGACTCTGGCGAAGGTACTCCAGGACAACGGCCTCTGGGACATCGTCACCACACCCGGCGGGGACCCCTACCACGCGGCCCAATTCGACAAGGCCCTGAGCACCCTCGACGCGAGCGACACCGGCGACATCAACGCCCTGCAGCAGCGGTACAACACCGCGAAGCTCGCCGGGAACGTCGCTGATATGGCCCTGGTGCAACGGTTGGAGGACGCACGGAATAGCAAATACCAATCCGATGAAACCGATTTGACCTCCTACCAGACGTCGATCACGCATTTCGTTGACGCGACGAAGGACGCCGACACCATCGAAGGCGTCGGCCAGATCGGCGGGCTTGGCCAGCTCGTCAACCTGGGGACGATCGTCGCCAATCAGGAGTCCGAGACGCCGCTGGCGATCCGGCAGGACGTCACGACCCTGGATAATCTCGGCACGCTGGAGGCGACGGGCGGAGCCTCGCTGAACCTGGCGGGAGCCGTCATCAACGAGGGCACGGAGTGGGCCGACGCCGGCAGCACCATCGCCGTCAGCAACGACACGCAGAGCTCCGGCCTGACCCTGGTCGCCGACTCGGCGACCTTCAGTGACTCCTCCAGCTTCAGCCAGACCGGCGGCTCGACCACGATCGAGACGGGCGGCGGGCTCACCGCGCCCGCCTTCACGCAGGTCGCCGGCCTCGCCACCATCGACGGGGCCCTCACCGCCAGCCCCGTGACCATCGCCGGCGCCCTCATCGGCACCGGCACCGTTGCGGGCGCCGTCACCAACTCCGGCACCATCGTCCCGGGCGACGCTCCCACTCCCGGCGAGCTCAATATTACCGGCCCTTACACCCAGATGGGTCCCCTGGGAGGCAACCTCGACATCGCCCTGGGCGGCACTATCGCCGGCGCGGGCGGCTTCAGCGCCCTCAACGTCGGCGGCATGGCCATCCTCGACGGCTACATCCTCAACGTGAGCCTCGTGAACGGTTTCCATCCCCTCGACGGCGAGGCCTTCGCGTTCCTCAACGACGCCGGCACCACCGGGAACTTCACGACCATCGAAGGCAGCCCGGGCGGGAACTTCTCCTACACGGCCGACTACCTCGCCACGGGCGTCATTCTCACCGCCCATGTCACGGTGGCCCCGCCGGCCGCGTCCACGTCGCCGGCCTCCGGAGTGACGGAGACATCCGCGACACTCAGCGCCTCCGTCAACCCGATGGGCGGCGCGACGACGGTCTACTTCATCGTCGGCACCGACCCGACGCTCGGCGGTGGCTGGACCGGGATCGTGACGCCCGCCCCGTCCCTCGAGGGCGGCATGAACACCGTGTCGGCGACCGCGGGCGTGGACGGCCTGGCTCCCGGCACGACCTATTATGAACGCGTCGTGGCCACCAACGCCGCCGGGGTCACCCAGGGCGAGATCGTCTCGTTCACGACCGCCACCGCAACGTTGCCGCCCATTCCGACACCGACGGCCACCTCGCCGGCTGCCGCGACCGCGATGACCACGAGCGTCACCGGCACGGCGGCCATGCTCGTCGCCAGCGTCAACCCGATGGGCGGCGTGACTACCGCGTATTTCGTCTACGGCACCGACCCGACGCTCTCCACGGGCACGACGACCACCGCCGCGCAGTCCCTCGGCGGTGGAAACGGCGCGATGATCGTCACCGCCGCCCTGACCGGCCTGCAGCCGGGAGCGACGTATTACGACCGCCTCGTGGCGACGAGCGCCGCCGGCACCACCACCGGTGGCATCGTCAGCTTCAACACGACGGCCCCGGCCCCGATCGTCACCATTGCCTCGGCGCATTATGCGACCGCCACCACGATCAAGGGCAAGAAGACCCGGAAGGTGAAGGCGATCGACCTCCAGCTCAGCGCCCCCATCAACGCCGCCGCAGCCCAGAACCTCGCCGCCTACGCCCTCCTGTCGGGCAAGGCGAAGAAGAGCGTGGTCCATTACAGCACCCCGGTGGCGCTGAGCCAGGCGCATTACGACGCCGCGACGCAGTCCCTGACGCTGATCCCCAGGAATTCGGTGAAGCTGACCAGGCTGATGCAACTGCGAATCACCACGGTGATGCTCTCCGACACCCTCGGTCGCCCGGTGAACAACGGCCAGGGCATCGTGGTCACGATCAACAGGTCGGCGTTCACCATCACGAGTTAGGGCAGCCCCATGGTTTCGTTGCGCCGACGAGCCCGCGAGTGGATGACCGGGTCGCCCACACGGTCGATCTGACGGATGTCGGGTGGGTGCAACCCACCGGCGAGAGCCCCGGAATCCGGTGGGTTGCACCCACCCGACAGGACGGCAATCACCCAGTCAGAACGGGCTCTTTTCGCACGACATGCCGGCGAGCGGTACCGTCGAATCACGGAACCGCAACAGGATGAAAGAGCCAAACCGGAGGAGCCCCGGCGAGCGACGAGCCCCGGGCCGCTCCTCTTGCTTTCTTTCGTGTTTTCGTACTTTCGTGTTTTCGTGATCCCGGAACCGGCATCGCATCCGGGCTCTTCTCGCACGACATGCCCGCCGAGATTGACGGTCGAATCGAGAAACCGCGAAAGGACGAAGGCACACCGGGCCCTTCGCATCGCCCTGTTCATGGCGGTCAGGGCAGGATGTCGTCGACGGGGATCGGGGCGAGTTGCTGGCCGGCGATCGCGACGGGGACCTGCTGGCCCGGCTTGTAGATCTTGCGCGACTGGTAGCGGCCCTCCTTGACCGGCCGGGTGTAGACCTCGACCTGGCGGGCGACCAGGTTGACGATCCAGTAGACGGGGATCCTGGCCCGGGCGTAGGCCGTGCGCTTCTTGCCCCGGTCCTGGTATAGCGTCGCCTCGGAGACCTCGACCAGGAGGGCCACATCGGCGGCTGTGGGGATCCGCCGCCGATAATCGGCATCAGAACCTCGGACGATCGCGACGTCCGGCTCCGGTTCGTCGAACTCGGGAATCCGCACGGGCTCTTCCTTCCGTGAGGTCCACCCGGCTGGCAGCCGCTTGTCCAGCGCCTTGAGGGTTTCCTTGGTCGCGTAACCATGCCCCGCGTTTTTCCCCATCTTGTCCACCATGTAACCGTCGATGAGCTCGACCCGGCTGGGATCTTCCAGCGAACCCGACGCGATGATCCGCTCGTACTCGTCAACGGTGATCCGGTGGAGTGGCGGCGTCCCCTGGCGAGACGGCGGACGTGAGACCGCCGGTCGAGTCGGTGCGATCGTCGCCATGAGTTTGCTCCTTTCGGCTACTGCCGGACCCTTCCCCTCGCCGCCTTGCCTGCCATCGTGTTCGATCCGTCCGCAGCCGGCAAGCCCGTCCCAGCTCGATCGGCCACGATGGCTGCAGAGTCTCGGCCGCCGAGACCGGGCTATCGTCGAACTCCAGTCGCTCGAGGCTCCTGGAACCCCGGAGCGGCGCTCGGCGAGAGCCGGTGATTCGATAGCTGAGGAAATGAGCGCCTTGACGAGGAGCTTTCTGCCACCTTACCTGGTTCTCGCCGCCCGCCTGGCCTCCGGCCGACGAGGGCCGCGACTCGCCCTGTTGACGGCGGTCAGGGCAGGATGTCGTCGACGGGGATCGGTGCGAGCGGCTGGCCGGCGATCGCGACGGGGACCTGCTGGCCCGGCTTGTAGATCTTGCGCGACTGGTAGCGGCCCTCCTTGACCGGCCGGGTGTAGACCTCGACCTGGCGGGCGACCAGGTTGACGATCCAGTAGACGGGGATCCTGGCCCGGGCGTAGGCCGTGCGCTTCTTGCCGCGGTCCTGGTATAGCGTCGCCTCGGAGACCTCGACCAGCAACGCCACATCGGCGGCTGTGGGGATCCGCCGCCGGTAATCGGCATAGATGCCCCGGACGACCGCGAGGTCGGGCTCCGGCTCGTCATACGCGGGGATTCGCACCGGCTCCTCCTTTCGGATCGACCATCCGGCGGGGAGTCGGTCTGCAAGCGCCTGGTGTGTTGCGGTCGTGGAGAAGGTGTGCTCCGGACGCTTTGGCATCTTGTCCACCATGTAGCCGTCGATGAGCTCGACGCTGGCAGGATCTTCCAGTACCCCTGCCACGCCGATCTTCTCGTACTCGTCGACGGTGATCCGGTGGAGTGTCGGCGTCCCCTGGCGAGAGGGGGGACGTGAGACCGCCGGTCGAGTCGGTGCGATGGTCAACATAAGGTTGCCCCGTTCCCTTCCTGACCCACCCTTCCCCTCGTCGCATCAACCCATCGTGTTCGATCCGGCGGCAGCCGGCAAGCCCGACCCCGCTCGATCGGTCGGTCATCGTGAGTCATTCACCACGATTCACGATTGGAGAACGACTCCTGTAGTCCGCCGGCAAGAGTATGCCGATATTCCGGATTATGCAGGCGGCGAGCGAAATATTCCCGAAAGGACCTGAAGTAAATCGAATGTTTCGTGCTTCAAGGGCGTCTATATGGCGGATCTTTGGCAATTCGGTCGTCGGTGAGAAAAAGGGCTGGTCCGTCCCTGGGGACGACGAGCCGGGATCCGTCGCGAGGACGCATCCCGGCCTCCCCTTTTTCTGTCAAAGCATCACAACATGAATGGTTTAATGCATCATAAATCCAAACTCTGAAACACCATCAACCATGAGCGATTCCTGACAACCATTGCCGACGGGTGTTGTTGGCGGAGTCGCAAAATGGCGCGAACGAACCCAATTCGGGCAAGCGATCCGGTGTCGCGGGGGTCACGAAGGAGTCTCCGGACCCCGAAAAAGCGCGAACGAACCCAATCTGGCCTGGCAAGCACCAGGACAGCGGCAGCAAACTCGGCACATTCCGCCGGATCGCCACAAACGCCGTGATCGCCAAAGTTCAGCAGTTCGCCATGCCGCCTGGATGTTTCAATGTATCAAGTCGCACTGACATAGTTGCGTGCAAGCGGCACGGCTCACACGTCGAGGAAACCGGGGAATGGAGTGTCCGTCGCTTCAGGGAAGCGAGTCGCTCGAAGCCTGACCCGCCGCCTTGCCGCCGTGGGGCCGCACCAGGGTCAACGGGATCTCTCGAGACGCGACCCGGTTGCCGATCATGTCGGTCTGGATCAGGCGCAGGCGGTAGGCGCCGGGCGCGAGCGTCTGGGGGAAGCGGATGCGGTAGCTGACGAAGTAGTCGCGGCGGCGGCTCGGGTAGACGTCCTCCGCGGTGCCGGGTGCTGCCTCCCAGACCACCCGGCCGTCCGCGGCCGAATGCAGCTCGATGTGGGCCGCGAGCCGCGAGACAAAGGCGTCTCCGCGCGGCTGGTATTCCAGTCCGGCCATCTCGCAGTAGATCCACATCGGCCGGTCGGTCTCGACGCGATCCGCGGCGATCGGTTCGACCTTGCCGAAGCCCAGGACACGTGAGCAGAGCTTCAGCTCGGCGATCACCAGCGGCGATCCTTCGTCCGGTCCAGGAAGGGATGGGACGGCCGCCGGCTGCTCATCGTCCGCGGCCGCCTGCGTTTCGGATGGCGCAGGATCGTTGCTGGCCGCCTCGGGCCCCGGGCGCGTGGATTCCGCCGGATCGTCTCCGGCCGGATTCGCCGGGCGGATCGCGGGACGCCTCGGGATCGGCCGTCCCCTCGGCCGGCTCCGGCGCGGCCGCGGTGCCTTCCGCCCCGAAGACGATGGGGCTGGCCATTGCCGCCGCGGGTCCGGTCGAACGCCGCGACACGGGCGGGTCGATCGGCGTGAGCGGCGGCAGCGTGACCGACCGGGCCATCAGGGAAGGGCCAGGCTCGGCCACCGAAGAGGCGGGCTCGACCGCGGACGGACCGGGGTTGGTCGCGGACAGACCGGGATGGATCGGGACCCGCTCCGAGGCGGCCAGCGGCGGCAGTAACGCCTCGGGGATCGCCTCGGGCGCCGGCTCGACCGGTTGCGGCGCGGCAGCCGACGGCAACGCGGGCGATGCCGAGGGCGGATCGACCGGGTCGGCGCAGGCGTGGGTGCGTCGGCCGCGTTCAGGGACTCGAAGTGCTGCCGCGTGACCGACTGCGCCCGGCGAAGCTCGGCATCGCGCAGCGGCGGCGGGGCGGGGACCACCCCGTCGCCTGCGGCCGGAGGCTGGGGCTCGGGCGATCCGAGTCCGGGTGCCGACCCGTTCGCGGCCTCGGTGCCGTTGGCCGGGGTCGATATGCCGTCGGTCGTCGGGCGAGCCGGCGGCACGGAAGGTGGAGTCATCCCCGCAACCGGCGGTGCTGCGTTCGGGCGCGTTCGGGTGTGGCGCCTCCCGACGAGTAGGATGGCGGCGGCGGACTGATCCGCGAGCTCGACCCGACCGGGGCGGGATCCAGCGCGCCGGCCGGCGCAAGCTCGGGGAGCGGACCTGCCGAGGCTCGCAGGTTCGACGACCGTGCGCAGCCGAACGACATGGCCGATCCGACCAGTCCCAACAGGGCCAGGATGACTCGCCAGCTCGGGCGATCGTGCGGCATTCGGACGACCCTAATGACCGGAGTCCGGGATTCCCTTCCCTCGCCCCAAATTCGTTCGATGCGCTGAAGGACCCGCGGGACGGACGAACGTGCCCCGCCGACAGGAATGTGACGTGGGTTTACCCCAAGTCCGCGGATCGGACAAGCTCAACCTCAATCCCATCGCCGGTTCGGCGGGCATTCCGTATCCTCCGACCCGGCAGCGAGGGCGTGTTCCATCAGGAATCGGTCGGCCCGGGTCCGGCGTCGCGGGCCGCCGTCCCGATCCGGAGGAGTCTCGCCACGCGGGCCTCGCGCTGCTGCCGATCGGCTCGCCGGGCCTCGTCGAGGCCGACGCGGGCGAACCGGACCAGGTCCCCCGGCCGGAGCTGGCCCAGTCGGTCGAGGTCGGCCGAGATCACGTGCGCGACGTGCGGGTAGCCGCCCATCGTGCCGCAGGCGACGCCCAGGACGATCAATTGCCCGCCGGCCGCCTGGATCGCCCCCGGGGACACCGGCGCCGAGAGCCGTCCCGGAGGTGATGCGACCGGCAGCGGCTCGCCCTCCAGCCGCAGGCCCATCCGGTTGCTCCGCGAGCCGACCCGGTAATCGCGATCGAGCCAGGCGGCCGCGGGGTCGGACCGCACATCCGACGCGGCAACGGCGTCGGGGCCGTCGACGACCCGGATCGACACAGCCGTCGGTGCCAGCCAGTCGGGGCCTCGCGGATGGCGGGTCGGGATCGTGCCCGCCACGGCGGGTAGCACAATGCCGGGCCGAAGGCGATCCTCCAACGACCGGCTGGAGAGGTGCATCGGGGTTTGCCAACCCCCGGCAACTGCCAGGTAGCTGCGTGCTCCTTTGATAGTCCGGCCCAGGACCAGGCGGTCGCCGGCGCGGAGGGTGAAGCTCAGGGGGATCTGGAGTGTCCGCTCGTCGCCGGACGAGGCGAGGACATTCGCTTCCATCGGTGCGCCGGCCATCGCGAGTGCCAGGTCGCAGCGTGCCTCGTAGGTGCCGCCCACGAGCGTCAGCTCGAGCACCGCGCAGCCCGGCGGGTTGCCGGCCAGGGCATTCGCCAGCCCAGCCGAGCCCCGGTCGAAGGGCCCGCCCGGCGGTACGCCGTACTCGCGATAGCCGGGCCGTCCCGCGTCCTGGACGGTGGTGCTCAGGCCGGCGTCGATGACCAGCAGGCCGCCGTCCATCGGCTCCTCCCCTGCCCTGATGTCAAACGGCAGTCCCTTCATCCACCACGAAGCTCCGCACGACGATTTGAGCCAGGTCGATCGCCTGGCGGACCGTCCGGGCGTTCTCGACGGCGCGGGGGTCGTCGCCGTGGATGCAGAGCGTGGCCACGCGACCGCGGGACACGAGCTGGGCGACCTGGGCCATCATCTCCTCGGGCTCCTGGAGGATGGCGTCGGGCTCGCCGCGGGGGACGAGCGAGCCGTCGGCGCGATAGCGGCGGTCGGGGAAGCCCTCCGGGACGAAGCGGACGCCGCGCCCGATCGCCCGGGCCTCGAGCACCGAGTCCGGCAGGCCCAGGAGCGGCAATCCCAGCTCGGCGGCTGCGTCCACCACGCCCCGCGCGATCGGGTCCTGTCGCTGGGCCTGGTTGTAGAGCGCCCCATGGGGCTTGAGGAACCGGACCGCGATGCCCACCTCGGCGGCCAGGGCCACCAGTTCCGTCACCTGGTCCAGGATCAGCGTCGTGACCGCCTCGGCCGAGATCACCTGCTCGCGGCGGCCGAAGTGCTCGGGGTCGGGATAGCCGGGATGGGCGCCAACCGTGACGCCCCGGTCGCGGGCGAGCTCGAGCGTCCGCCGGATCGCGTCGCGACTGCCGGCGTGGGCGCCACAACTGACGCTCGCCGAGGTCACAAGGCCGTCGAGCAGGTCTCGATCGTTGGGGCAGCCTTCCCCGACGTCGGCGCTCAGGTCGATCGTCCGGCGCGGCGGGTCGGGCTCATTCGTCGTCTCGGAGCCGTTCATCGAGTCGGGCCTCGTATTCCTCGGCGGCGATCGGCCGGAACCGGATACGGTCGCCGGCGCGGATCGGGAAGTATCCGTCGGCCGGGTCGGCGATGCAAAGCGGGGTGCGGCCCAGCAGGTGCCAGCCGCCGGGAGATTCGACCGGATAGATCGCCGTCTGCCGCCCGGCGATCGCCACCGAGCCCGCCGGCACGCGCGGCCGCGGCGAGTCGCGCCGCGGCAACCCGGCCAGGGCCGGCGGCAGGTCGCCCGCGTAGGGGAATCCCGGCAGGAAACCGATCGCCCGCACATCGTACACGACGCCGGCATGCAGGGCGATCACGGCCTCGACGTCGAGCCCACGCTGCGAGGCCACCAGGTCCAGGTCCGCCCCGTCGTAGAGGACCGGGATCATGTGGGTCTTCCCCACGCCCGCCGTTGCGGAGTCCGCAGGCGCCCGGGCGTCGATCGCCAGCGCGTAGAGCCGCGATTCGAGCTCGGCCGGGTCGAGCCGGTCGGGGTCGGCGAAGACCGCGACGGTGCGATAGGCAAGCACCACGTCGGTCACGCCCGGCCAATGCCGCCCGCGCACCGCCGCGGCCCAGCCGGCGGCCGACGGCTCGGCGTCGAAACGGGCCAGGAACGCCCGGTCGCCTAGAGGCTCGATCGCGATCGGATCCATTGGGCTTTCCGGCCCTCGTAAGATAGGATGAATCAGGTCGATCGGCCACGAGTCCACGCGATCCCGGCGACGAGGCGGCCCTGGCCATGAGCATGTTGATGTCCCGTTCCGTATTGTGCATCGGCCTGTTGCTGGCGGCGGGCGGCACGGCCTTCGCCATGCCTGACGAGCCGGCCGCCGACCAGATCACCCTGCGCGACGGCACGGTGGTCCGCGGGGCGGTGATCTCGCCCAATTCGTCGCGCGGCACGGTCGAGCTCCTCGTCCGCCGCGGCTGGGCCGAGCGGCACGCCGGCATTCAGCTCGGGCACTGGGATCAACTGGGTGCGTCGGCCGTGCAGAAGGCGATCGACCAGCGCCGCGCCCGGCTGGAGAGCTGGAAGAAGGAGCGGCAGCAGGCCGCGGGCGTCGGGGCGGACGACCGCATCCTGCGCTGGATCGACCGCGAGCTGGCTCGATTGGCCGACCCCGGCAGCGCCGCCCGCGCGCCGCTGGTCGCCGTGCGGTTGCCCCGGTCCGAGCTCCGCGAGGTCCGCCGCCAGCCGGCCGAGGCCAGTCGCCGGCTCCTGCTGGGCTGGCAATCGGGGCTCGCCGAGCCCGAGGCGATGACGACGGCCGAGCTGGCCGACGCTCTGCAGGCGCGTGGGTTCGCCGTCGACGTCAAGGAGCCCGATCGCCCCGTCTCGATGGAGCGCCTGCTGCCGCCGGCCATCGAGTCCGACGCCCTCTGGCTGGGCCGACGCGCCGCGACCGAGATCGCCGTCGATGGCGGGCTCCGGTTCCTCCGCTTCCAGGACATGGTCATCCCCGAGCCCGAGGGCGGCGGGCAGCTCCCCGCCGGCGCGGGCATCGACCCGTCGATGGCCCTCTCGCAGCTCAAACGCCTGCTCGATCCCGACGGTGCCGCGGCGCAGGCCCAGAACCAGCCCGACCCGGTCCTCGAGAAGCTCAAGGCCGTCGCCGCGCGGGGTCGGATCGGGGCCGTGGTGATGGCACTGGCGCTCGGCCCCGACCTCGACGGCGCCACGATCGAGACGACGTTCTGGGTCCGATCCGCGGCCGGCCGATGGACGGTCTACGGGACGCGTTCTTCCACCGTCCGCGCCGCCGACCTTCGACCCGGCGAGGGGAACGACCTCGGCGAGGACCCGCAGGTCAAGAAGGCGATCGGCCTCGTCGAGGCCCTCGGCCTGGGCTCCATCCCGGCCGAATACAAGCAGCGGAGCCTCCAGGTCGGCGCCGCCACTCAGAAGGCCCTCGGCGTGGCGCGTTCCGCCTTCCAGCGCGACCTGGACGCCGTCATGCTGCCGGTCCTCCAGCCAGACAACGGCGCGGACCAGGTAGCCGGAGGTGGTGGAGGAGGAGCCGGCATCAAGCCGGCCGCGGCCCCCGAGCCCACCAGTCCCCGGCCGGCTCCGCGACGCTCGATGCTCGGCCCGAAGGACCGTTAGCCCGGGATAGTTGCGGTCGGGCCGGAAGACGAACGCCCCCAGACGCTCCGGAGTCGGCACGGCTGGCCTCCCACGCCGCGAGCCGACCGCCAGGTACACCGCATCCGCGCCGGAGCCGGCCAGCCGTTCCGGCGTCGCCTCCTCCAGCCCGATCGCCCTGCAGCCCGCCGGCAGGTAGTACCGGGCCGTCTCCACCTCGACGTTCGGACCCTCGCCCGATGGCGCGACGATGACCAGGATGCCATGGCCCGCCCCGGCGCCGCCAGGTCGGCCGCGAAGCCCCGCCAGTCGGCCTTGAGATCGGGGTCATACACCCTCGGCCCCAGCTCCATCAGGGCCAGGATCGCGAGCACCGCCGCGAGCGGATAGCGCAGGACCGCGGGCGACTGCACCAGGCCCCGCGCGGCCAGCAGCAGGTAGGCCGGGGCCACGAACACGGTGTACCGCTGCGGGCCGAAGATCGGCCGCCCCAGCCGCGAGTAGACATACAGGACAACTGGCGGCACGATCAGCCAGAGCAGCAAGAAGGCCGGCACCAGCCAGCCGCGGCCCGTGTCCGCCGGCGCCGGCTCGATCGGGTCGCCATCGCTCACGTCCCTCCGCGAGCGACCACGAGCGATCCCCCAGCCGATCAGCAGCACCAGCACGCCCAGCACCCGCGAATCTCCCCCGATGAAGCCGATCGGAGTGCCCAGCAATGACTTGATCGGCTGCACGCCGCTGAGGAACTCCGGCGCGTGGTCGAGGTAGCGAACGACCCAGGGCGCAACCACGAACCCCGCCGCCAGGTGCACGACCAGCCATCGGCTCAATGTCCCGAAACAGGGCCGCAAACCAGCGAGTCCCGCCAGCGCAAGCGTCGCCATCATGATCAGGCCCAGAGGGTGCGAGTACCCCAGCACCGCCAGCCCCACGATGTACGCCGCCGCCCGGGGCCAGGTGAACCGATCGCGCAGGACTAATAGCAGCCGCCAGCACGCCGCGGTCGCCAGGACGAGCCAGGCATACATCCGCGCCTCGCGCGAGTAGACGATCAGGGCCGGGCTCAATGCGGCCAGCCAGGCGGCCCACAGGCCCGTTGCCGTGTCGAAGCCGGCCCGGCCGATCTCGAAGACCAGCGCGATCGCCGCCAGCCCGCAGAGCACGCTCAGCGCGCGGGCCGCGGACTCGGACGCGCCGAAGGCGCGAATCCAGCCTTCGAGAAGCAGCGGATGCAACGGCGCCCGGGTCGCGTCGATCCGCATGAGCCGGTCGATCAGCTCGGCCGGGTTCGCGGCCAGTGCCAGCCGCATCGTCACGGTCTCGTCGTACCAGAAGCTCGCCTCGCCGAGCCGGTAGCCGCGCAGCCCGGCGGCGACCGCCAGGATCCACGCCAGGACGAGCCCGGCACGCCCCCGAGAGAGCCGATCCAGGACCCGGGTCGTACCGGGCGGGTGGTCCGTCATCGCGATCGCCTCGCCCGGGGAGGTCCGGGGCGATCGAGGTAATCGAGCAGGTCGGGCCTCAGGTCGCCGTGCGAGTCGAATTCGATGTGGCTGATCGGCTGGACGAACCGGTGCCAGAGCGCGTCGGCCACCGGCTGGAACAGCAGGAACGACCCGAGCAGCCACCGCCATCGGCCGGCCGCCCGGACGCGCCAGCGCGGCGGTTCCCTCGGCCACCAGCATCTGCACGGCCGGCACCAGGAAGATCAGGAGCCGCCCGTGGAACGGGTACTGCCGCAGCGCCGAGGCCGCCAGCGTGAATGCCAGTGGCGCCGCGAGCAGATAGAGCCACCCCGGCCGCCTCCGCCCGAGCGACCACGCCGCCGATGATCCAGAGCGCCATCGCCACGATCGCCGTCGGGATCATCCCCAGCGGCATCCGTACGTCGGACGGGCTGTCGAACAGGTTGGCGATCGACCAGAAGTCCTTCCGCAGATCGGCCCCAGACCGCGGCGGGATCGGCAGGAAGGCAAAGTCCCACCAGTCCCAGATGAAGCTCTCCTTGCTGAGGATCCCGTGAGAGACCACGTAGCACGCCGCGAAGCTGACCAGCCACGCCGCCCCCATCCCCGCCAGGATGACGATGCCCCGCGGATCGCGGCGGATCACGGCCCCGCCCAGCAGGTAGGTCCCGACCGCCGCCAGCACCAGCACCAGCGGATGCGAGAACCACACCCCGGCCGCGCCAAAGGCCGCCAGCGCGACCAGCCCGCGCACGTTCGCTCGCTCGGGTGCCGGCCCGGCGCGAAGAGTCAGCAGCAGCGCCGCCAGGCCCAGCGCCAGGTCGCACGAGTATTGCTTGATCTCGGCCGAGTAGTAGATCAACCAGTCCGACAGCGCGAACAGCCCCATCGCCATCGGCACGGCAGCCGGCAACAGCAGCCGGCGCGCCACCGAGCGGAACAGGAACAACGACGCGATCCCGAACACCAGGGCGACCATCCGCCCGGCCATCATGTCGCTGCCCGGCAGCCGGACCACCATCCGCTCGATCACCAGGAACCCCGGCGGGGCGAGCTGGAACTCGACGAGCGTCGTGTGGAAGTCGAACACCGGCAGCAGCACAAGGTTCCTGAGCAGCGACCGCTCGTCCATGTACAACGGACGCCCATCGGCGTAGCCCCAGACCCGCAACGCCACCCCAACGGCCAGCGCGGCCCAGGTGATCGCGTCGGCGCCAATGTCCAGCCGCACCAGAGTCCCCAGCAAGCCCCGAGAGTCTGGGCGTGTCGAAACCGCCTCATCTGTCCCTGCCATGGCGATACCTCGGCCCGCGGCGCCCCGACCATCCTGCTCGCATGGCCTCGCTCCCGAGATCCGGCGACGGGCCATGCACCTCACGGAATCCACTTTACCCGCCCCGGACCGGCCCGCAACGCGCTGTTGAGCCGGGATGCAAGTCCCGGTATGGTACAATGCCGATGTTCCGGCGGGAAAAGCCGGCGCGGTCGGGCGAGTACCAGTCGAGGCGAAAGGGGCGGGCGGATGGGACTGTTCACGGGGAAGAAGGGGCTGGTCCTGGGCGTCGCCAACGACTTCAGCATCGCCTGGGCGATCAGCAAGAAGCTCCTCGACGAGGGGGCGGAGCTCGGCTTCACCCACCTGCCCGGCGACAAGATGGAGCGCCGCGTCCGCAAGCTCGCCGATCCGATCGGCGCCAAGCTGATCACCCCCTGCGACGTCCAGAAGGACGAGGACATCGCCCGGGTCTTCGCCGAGGCCGGCGAGACCTACGGCTCGCTCGACTTCGTGCTGCACTCGATCGCCTTCGCCCCGATCGACGACCTGAAATGCCCGTTCGTGAACGCCAGCCGCGAGGGCTTCAAGACGGCGATGGACATCAGCGTCTACTCGCTGGCGATCGTCGCCCGCCACGCCGCCGAGCTCGATGCCCGACGGCGGCGCGATCGTCACCCTGACCTATTTCGGCGGCGAGCGGGTCGTCCCCGGCTACAACATGATGGGCGTCTGCAAGGCCGCGCTCGACGCCGCGGTCAAGTACCTGGCCTACGACCTCGGCCCGAAGAAGATCCGGGTCAACGGCGTCTCCGCCGGGCCGGTCAAGACGCTGGCCGCCTCGGCCGTGGGCGACTCCGACAAGCTCGCCGGGCTCTACGAGATGGCCTCGCCCATGGGCCGCAACATCACCCGCGAGGAGGTCGGCTCCGCCGGCATGTTCCTGCTCTCCGACCTCGCCAGCGGGATCACCGGCGAGATCATGCACGTCGACTGCGGCTACAACGTCATGGGCTCGCCCGGCCGCGCGATCGAGAAGGTCAAGAAGCTCATCCTGGGCAAGGTCCAGGCCGCCAACCCCGAGCTGGCCGCGGCGCTTCTGAACGACGACGAGCTGAAATCCCTATGAGCCCGCCCGCGGACCCCGGCCGTCCTGAGGCCAATCCCAGTCCCAATCCCGACCGGCCCGAGGACGCGCCGATCCTGGGCGGCATCGGCCTGATCCGCCGCGGCGATGCGTTCCTCATCCGCCAGCGTCCCGCCGGCACAGTGTACGCCGGCTACTGGGAGTTCCCCGGCGGCAAGCTCGAGCCCGGCGAGACGTCCGACCAGGCCACGGCTCGCGAGTGCCTCGAGGAGATCGGCCTACGGGTCGTTGTCGGCCCGCTGCGGCGCATCGTGAGGCACCGCTATCCGCACGGCCTCGTCGAGCTGTCGTTCCACGACTGCGTCACCGAGGACCCGTTCGCCGAGCCCGACCCGGCGACCGGCTTCCGCTGGGTGCCGATCGATCAGCTCGGCGGTCTCCGCTTCCCCGAGGCCAACGAGATCATCCTCGCCGAGCTTGCTGAGGAGTGGGGTAACCACAACTAGGCGACGTAGGCGTGCGCGATGCGACGCGTCAGATGTAATACTCCACCAGGTTCTCCGGCGTCTCCTGCGCCCATTCGGGCCGGGGACTCGGGCGATCGGCCAGCAGGGCTCGGGCCACATTGTGGGCCTGGGCGCGGAGCTCGGGCACCGCGGTCGTCTCCCAGAGCGTCCCCTTGAGCAGCGGGCCGATCGCGAAGAGGTATGCCGAGGGCTCGCCCCGACTGTTCACGACCGCGAAATCCGGAGTGACCGCGATCCCCATGTCCAGCTCGTCGGGGCAGGCCAGTCCGCGCTCGAGCAGGCAGCGCATCAAGGGTCCTGGCTCGTCGCCGGGCGACTCGCGGGAACCGGTGCAGTTCATCAGCATGGCCACGGATAGCTCGCGCGGAGTCCCGCCGTCCCCCGGTTCGATCGTGACCCGGATCCGTTGGCCCTCGCAGCCGAACTCGCCGAGCGTCCCCTTGTGGATAACCAGCCGGCCCTCGGCCTGGGCGGCCGCGATCCGGTCGGCGATGGCCGGCGGGATCCGGTGCCGCACGACGTTCCACCGCGTGCGGTAGTTCCGCGAGAAGGCCCGCTTCTCGGCCGCGGAGAAATTCCGCCAGATCCGCTGGGTGAACGGCCGGAGCCTATCCACAACGATCGCCGGATTCCTGCCGTCTGCCCGGAGCCGGGCGCAGTGTTCCTCCATCAGCTCGGCCAGGTCGCGCAGGCCCATCGCCTCGACGCCCTCGGGCGGGAACGCCGGATAGTCGCTGCCCTTGAAGTGGGGAAGCGGTAATAGCCCGGTGCGTGAGACGGCGTGAACCGTCCCCTGCCACTCCCGGGCCTCGAACGTCAGGAACACGTCGATCATGGTCAGCCCGGTGCCGGCCAGGAGGACGTCCTCGCCCGCGTCGGGCAGCCGCTCTTGCCAGCCGCGCCAGGGGTTGGCGCAGTAGGCGGGATGCTCGTGCACCGGACCCGGCGGCACGATGTCGTGCGGAGCGGGGTTGCCCGTCGCCAGCACGACCCGGTCCGCCGCCACGGCCTCGCCCGATCGCAGCACGACCCGGGCGCCTCGGCCGGACGGGTACGGGTCCAGGTCGACGACCTCGTCCTCGACCAGGTCGATCCGCACTCGCCCCGGCCCGCCCAGCGGGTTGGCCTGCCAGAACAGCAGGTCCTGCAGATAGTCGCCGTACACCCGCCGCGGCACGAACTGCTCGCGGAGGTCGGCCAGCGGGAGCTCGGCGAAATCGGCGCGATTGCGCAGCCAGTCGACGAAGTGGCCCGGCAGGTCCGGGAACGCCGACATGTTCCGCGCGACGACGTTGAGCAGGTGCTCGGGCCGCAACGTCCCATAAGCGACCCCGCGCCCCATCGGGAACCGGTCGTTGACGACAACAACGCGGATCGGCTCGATGCTCAGCCGGGCGAGGTTGACGGCCGTCAATGTGCCGCAGAACCCGCCTCCCGCGATCGCGATGGTCTTCACGGCTCCGGGCTCCCCCAATCAATGCCGTCCGCCCAACCACGCCTCGCGCAAACCGATAGGCGTCTCACTCAACACCGAGTCCGGCCGATCATCGGTCCTCTCACCTGGCCTTTACCTTACCCGAGGGTCGTGGAGAATGCTCGGAACCCGGCAGATTCGCCGAGCCCTGTGCCCCGTCCGCCCCCAGGATTCGCGTTTCCCTCGCTTTCTGTCGATCTCCTGGTAGTACGGTCGCGAATCGTTGAGGAAAGGTGTCCAGCTCACCGTCCTCTTTTGCCGATTTTATCCATTTTTCCATTCCCTGAATGTTCATCAAAAAAACGACGAGATTGCGGGCCACAAATTGAGATCCGTCCGTTATACTTGTAAGGGCGAGCGGGTCGGAGACGACCTTCGAGCCAGCCACCGAGAATCCTCCCCCCCTGCAATTGTTTGAGCGACCGTCTCTCCCCGGTCCTCAATGGAATCGAGCCCCGGGGCTCAACCCTGCCTTCCCCGTTGCTCGACGAGTGGCCCTCCCACCGGGCCCGAAATGACGACCGTTGGGGCTATGGTAGCCCGAGGAGTGATTGGAATGACTTACCATCTGCATCATACACGCCGGTGGACGGCGTGGGTTCTGGGAGCTCTGGCGCTGTCGCCCTTCGCTCTCGCGTTCGGCTCGTTCGAGAGCCCGCATCTCTCGCCCGTGACGGGGCGGGTGACGCTCGATGGACGGCCAGTCCAGGACATGACGCTGTGCCTGGACATGGACGGCCATCATGCGGCATTCGGCCAGCTCGGGGCGAACGGCCGGTTCGACCTCAGCAACATGACCTGGGCCGACCGGGGCGCGCTGCCGGGCCGTTACCACGCACACCTGTACACGCATTCGAATGGCCCCACGCTGCCGGGCAAGTTCAGCAGCCCCGATACCTCGGGCGTCGAGGTCGAGGTCGCTCCGGATTGGAATGACTTCGACATTGAGCTGCGCTGATCGTCCCTGCCCTCAACTTCCCTCGACGACCGCCCGGGTCTCTCCCCCCGGCGCCGTCGGATTCCTTCTCGCCCAGTCCGGCATCTTGCCGACGATCGGCGTGAACTTTGGACCGCCTTTCCCCCCTGCGACGTCGTTCGTACGGGTCGGCCCGTGTTTTGCTTATTGATCGCGCGAGTCCGCCGAAATCCGAAGCGAACGATCGCGGCCCGCGCCGCCGACCCTTCGGGTCGGCACCCGTGCCGCCGGGAACAGGAATCCACAATGCCGGGCCCCGAAGCCGCCGCCGCGTTCAGCGACTCGACCGGGTCGCATCACTCCTCCCGCGATCGCCGGCCGTTGCGGGTTAGCGTCAGCTTCGGCGGCGTGACCGATCGGGGCAAGGTCCGCGGCCACAACGAGGACCATTACCTGATCGCCCGCCTGACCAAGGCGATGCGGATCTGCGCCACCAGCCTGCCCAGCGACGGCCAGTCGCCGCTCTCGGAGGAGGAGGGCTACCTGATCCTCGTCGCCGACGGCATGGGCGGCGCCGCGGCCGGCGAGCGAGCCAGCGCCCTGGCCGTCGAGAGCGTCGAGGCGTTCGTCCAGAACACGCTCAAGTGGTTCCTCCACCTCGGCCATCGCGAGGAGCGTGTCCTCTTCGACGAGCTGCGCGAGAGCCTCCAGCGCGCCGACCGGACGCTCTTCGACCGCGCCCGCAGCAACCCGGCCCTCTGGGGCATGGGGACGACGCTGACCATGGCCTATTCCGTCGCCGACGACATGTACATCGTACACGCCGGCGACTCGCGGGCCTACCTCTACCGCGACGGCCAGCTCGACCAGGTTACCGCGGACCACACGGTCGTCCAGGCGCTGGTCAACGCCGGGATGATCTCCTCCGACGAGGCCCGGCACCACCAGCGCCGCCACGTCGTGACCAACGTCCTCGGCGGTCCCAACGAGGGTGTCTACGCCGAGATCCACAAGGTGGCGATTCGCGACGGCGACGTCGTCCTCTTCTGCTCCGACGGCCTCACCGAGCCGGTCCCCGACGCCGACATCGCCGGAATCCTCGCGAGTCACGGCGATCCCCAGGACGCCGCGAAAGCCCTCGTCGAACTGGCCAACGACCGCGGCGGCCCCGACAACATCACCGCGGTCGTCGCGCGGTTCCAGGTCGATCGCTGAGATGCCGGGCCCCGTCGGGCCTTCCCCGACGCGCTCGCGGGCACGGCCGACGCGAGCCATCGTGTGCTGGACTGTCGGCGGTGGCCGGCCCCGCGATCCGGGCCGGATGACCCGCGGCGCCGGCGATCGACGACCGCGCACCCGCCGACCCTGGCGCGTGGCCCGCGATGAAGAAGCGCTATGACGCGACGATGCGCGACCTCTTCGACCCCGGGCCGGCCGAGTGGCTCGAGTTCCTCGGCGTCCCGGTGCCGGACCCGGCCCTCGCCGGCGTGATCGACTCCGACGTCTCGACCGTGTCCGCCGCGACCGACAAGCTGCTCCGCCGCGGCGGGCCCGACCCGGTCATCCTCCACGTCGAGTTCCTCTCCAGCGGCGCCCAGGGTTATCCCGACCAACTCCACTGGTATAATACCCTCGCCAGCCGCAAGCACGGCGAGCCAGTCTGGTCGGTCCTGGTGCTGCTCCGCCCGAAGGCCGATACGCCCCGGTTGACCGGCGTCTACGAACGGACGTTCCCCGGCCGCGGCCCGAGCCTGGTGTTCCACTACGACGTCGTCCGAGTCTGGCAACTGCCCCCCGAGCGATTCCTGGAGGCCGGCCTGCCGCTCCTGCCGCTGGCGCCGGTCTCGAACGTGACCGCCGAGCAATTGCCCGCGGTCCTGACCGCCGTGGCCGAACGCCTGCGGGACGAGGCCGGCCCCGAGCTGAGGGCCACCCTGTGGGCGGCCACCGAGATCCTGCTGGGGGCTGAATCATCCCGCGGAACGCGTGAAGGAACTGACCGAGGAGATCACGACCATGGTGCTGGGCATCCAGGGACTCGAGGAGTCGTCGGTCTATCAGGGCATCTACTCCAGGGGCAAGGCCGAGGAGGCGCGGGCCGTCCTGCTCCGCCAGGGCCGGAAGAAGTGGGGCGAGCCCGACGATCGCGTCCTGGCCACGATCGCCGGGCTCGGCGACCTCGACCGCCTCCACCTCCTGAGCGAGCGCATCCTCGACGCGACCGGCTGGGACGAGCTGCTCGCGGCGGACGAGCCCTCGGCGTGACCGTGCGATTCCAGGTCGATCGCTGAAAACGCGACTTTCTGGCGAATCGTGGAACAATCCGCCCCTTCCGTTACATTACACCTGTCCTCAACGAGGTAACGGTCGGTCGGGCGGAGGGTCGCGGCGGTGTCCATCGGCAAGCATCGGGCCGTCCCGGGCCAGCTCCGGACGCTCTTCCACCTCGGCGCCGTCGGCGAGCTCACCGACGGCCAGCTCCTCGAGCGCTTCGCCACCGACCACGGCGAGGCCGCCGAGCTGGCCTTCGCCGCGCTCGTCGAGCGCCATGGCCCGATGGTCCTGCGCGTCTGCCGCGGACTCCTGCACGACCCCAATGATGCGCAGGACGCCTTCCAGGCGACGTTCCTGGTCCTGGTGAAGCGGGCGCGGGGCCTGTGGGTGCGCGACTCGCTGGGCCCCTGGCTGCACCAGGTCGCCTGCCGGACCGCGTCGTGCGCCCTGCGCATCGGCGGCCCGCCGCCGGCGGCTCGAGCGCCAGGCGGCCGAGCTGGCGGCGCCCCGGCCTCAGCCCGACGCCGAGCTCGAGCGGCTCTTGCACGAGGAGATCGACCGCCTGCCCGAGCATTATCGCTCGCCGGTGGTCCTCTGCGACATCGAGGGCCGCACGTACGAGCAGGCGGCGCGGCACCTGGGCTGTCCTGTCGGCACGGTTCAGAGCCGGCTGTCGCGGGCCCACGGCCACCTGCGCGACCGCCTGGCCCGCCGCGGCCTGGGTCCTCAGGGCTGGTCCATCGCCCTGGGCACGAGTTCCGCCAGCCGCGGCTGGCCGGTGCCCCCTATCCTGCTCGAGGCCACGACCACCGCCGCGGTGCGATTTCGCCGGCGTCGGCCGCGCCGCGGCCGTCCGCGGATCGGCCGCCGCTCTCGCCGAAGGAGTCCTCCGAGCCATGTCGATGACGCGATGGTGGAAGGTCGCAACGGTCCTGCTCGTCGCCGGCGCCACGGCCTCGGGCATGGAATGGCTGGGACGCGGCGACGGGCCGGTGGCGCAGGCTGCCGCACAGGGCAAATCCCGACAGGCCGGAGACGTGCCGACTCGCGTGCTGGTCCCCGGCACTCTCCATCGCGTCATCCTGGCCCGCGGCCCGGCCGAGCCGGCCGATGCCGTGAGAATCTACTGCCGCATCGAAGGAAGCGCGAAGATCCTCCGGGTCCTGGCGGACGGGACCACTGTCAAGAAGGGGGACGTCGTCTGTATCCTCGACTCATCGGCGCTGCGCGACAGGCTCCCCCGCCAGGCGACGGCGATCAAGGACGCCGAGGCCGCCTATCAGCGCGCCCGACTCGCCCGCGAAGACGCCGAGAAGGCACTGAAACACCACAAGCAATCGCTTGCGAAGGCGGAGCCGGAAGTCCTGGAGAAGGATGCCCGAGACGGGACCACCAGGGAGCTCGAGAGCGAGGTTAAACTCACCCGCTCGAGTGAGCTGGCCGCGCAGGCCACCTGCAGCCTCGAGAAAATGAAGGAGAACAAGCTGAAGAGCGAGATCGAGCTTTCCACCATCACCGCGCCGAGGGACGGCACGATCGTCCACGCCAACGATTGGTCGCGGGTCTTCGGCAACAACAAATCCCAGATCGAGCCGGGCGCGACGGTCCGCGAGCGCCAGATTATCGCGTTCCTCTACGACCGCACCGGCCCGATGCAGATCAACGCCAAGGTCCCCGAGTCCGAGGTCGCCGGCGTGGCCCCGAGAATGCCGGTTCGGGTCAATGTCGATGCGTTCCCCCATGTGACGATGCCCGGCGTGGTCATCCAGGTCGCCCCGCTGCCCGATCCGGCCAACATCTTCGACCCGGAGATCAAGGTCTACACCACCCACGTCCGGATTGCCAAACCCGCAGTGAGGATCCTCCCGGGCATGACGGCCCAGGCGCAAATCGACGCCGGTAATCTGGAAAACGTCCTCAGCGTACCCCGCGGGGCGGTGGTGCATTATCAGGAGAGAGACCACGTGGCCCTGAAGGCGGCCGACGGACGGGTCGAGTGGCGCACCGTGGTGCTGGGAGCCACCGACGGGACGGATGTCGAGGCCAGGGAAGGGCTCAAGGCCGGCGAGAAGGTGATCCTCGACCCGCGGCCGTTGCTGACCGAGGATCAGCGGGCGATCCTGAAGGCCGAGCGCGAGGCCACCGCAAAGAAGGATGCCGAACGTCAGGCCATGTTCGGCAAGGCGGCCGAGCTGCGGAAGGCTCGCAACAAGGCCCCCGCCAAGCAATGAGAAGCGACTGGCCCGGGCACTCGCCCGCTCCGCGGAAATCCCGGCCGCCGAAGAATTGTGGAACCATCCGCCCAGTCCGTTACATTACAGGTGTCCTCGCGAGGCAGAGGTAACGGACAGCAAGGGCGGAGGGTCGCGGCGGTGTCCATCGGCAAGCATCGGGCCGTCCCGGGCCAGCTCCGGACGCTCTTCCACCTCGGCGCCGTCGGCGAGCTCACCGACGGACAGCTCCTCGAGCGCTTCGCCACCGACCGCGGCGAGGCCGCCGAGCTGGCCTTCGCCGTCCTCGTCGAGCGCCACGGCCCGATGGTCCTGCGCGCCTGCCGCGGGCTCCTGCACGACCCCCACGACGCGCAGGACGCCTTCCAGGCGACGTTCCTGGTCCTGGTGAAGCGCGCCCGCGGTCTGTGGGTGCGCGACTCGCTGGGCCCCTGGCTGCACCAGGTCGCCTGCCGGACCGCCGCCTGCGCCCGCGCCTCGGCGGCGAGACGCCGACGGCTCGAGCGCCAGGCGGCCGCCGTCGCGGCGACGTCTCGCCCCCGGCCCGACCACGAGCTCGAGCGGCTCTTGCACGAGGAGATCGACCGCCTGCCCGAGCCTTATCGCGCGCCGGTGGTCCTGTGCGACATCGAAGGCCGCACGCACGAGCAGGCGGCGCGGCACCTGGGCTGGCCGGTCGGCACCGTCAAGAGCCGGCTGTCGCGGGCCCACGGCCGCCTCCGCGACCGCCTGACCCGACGCGGGCTGGCACCCGCGAGCGGGGCTTTCGCCCCGGGGGTGGTCGTGACGGGCCCCGGATGGGTCGTGCCCCCTGCCCTGCTCGAGTCCACGACCACAATCGCGGTGCGATTCGCCGGTATCGGCCGCGCCGCGGTCGTCCGCGGATCGGCCGCCTCTCTCGCCGAAGGAGTCCTCCGAGCCATGTCGATGACGCAATGGTGGAAGGTCGCAACGGTCCTCTTCGTCGCCGGCGCCACGGCCTCGGGCGTGGAATGGCTGGGAAATGGCGGCGGGCCGCCGGCGCCGGCGCAGGCCCCGGCCGCCGGGCAGGCGAAATCCCTCCAGGCCGGCGACGTCCCAACTCGCGAGCTGGCCCCCGACAAGCTCAAGCATGTCGTCCAGGCCCGCGGCTCGGTTGAGGCGACGAGGACGGCGGACATCTACAGCCAGATCGAGGGCAACACGACGATCATCCGGCTGATGCCCGAAGGGAGCAAGGTCAAGAAGGGCCAGGTCATCTGCGAGCTCGACTCGGCCGCGCTCCGCGATCAGCTCGTCAACCAGGCGATCAAGACGAAGAATGCCGAGGCCAACTACCTGAATGCCCGGCTGACCCGAGAGGTCGCCGAGATCGCCGTTCGCGAGTACGTCGAGGGCGTATACCCGCAGGAGTTGGCAGCACTGAAGCAGGAGATTGACAGCGATCGTGCGGCCATCGCCAAGACCGAGGGCCGTCTGGACCGCACCCGCAAGGCGAGCCAGCGGATCAAGGACGCTCTCGCCGACGGCGGTGGCGCCAGGACGCCGGCCGACATCCTCGCCGAGCTCCAGATCCAGGATCGACTCGAGGACACGGAGGGGTTGCTGGAACGAGAGAAGCGAGTGCTGGTGCTGGCAGAGGCCAGGCGCAAGACCCTGGAGAGCTACACCCGCCAGAAGACGATCAAGGAGCTCGAGAGCGCGGTCAAGAAGGCCCGCTCTGACGAGCTGGCCAAGCAGGCAACGTGGGAACTGGAGAAGGGCAAGGAGGCCAAGCTCGCGAAGCTGATCCAGCATTGCACCATGATCGCGCCGATCGACGGCAAGATCGTCCTCGCCAACGACCCGGCGCGGATGTTCGCCAATAGTCAGCCGCAGATCGAAGAGGGCGCGACGGTCCGCGAGCGCCAGAAGATCCTGTCGATCTACAACCCCGATGGCCCGATGCAGGTCAATGCCAAGGTCCACGAATCCGATATTGCCAGCGTGAAGCCGAGCATGCCGGTGCGAGTCAGGGTCGACGCGTTCTCCGACGTGACGATGCCCGGTGTGGTCCTCGAGGTCAGCCCGCTGCCCGATCCGAGCAACTTCTTCAGCCAGGGCGTCAAGGTCTACACCATTCGGGTCCGGATTGACAAACCGCCCGTGCCACTCGCCCCGGGCCTCTCGGCGCAGGCGGACATCGACGCCGGCGAACAGCAGAACGTCCTCAGCGTGCCCCTCGGTGCGATCGTCCGATACCGCGACCAGGACCACGCGGCGGTGAAGATGGGCGACGGCCGGGTCGAATGGCGTGACGTGGTGCTGGGGATCTCCGATGGGACGAATGTCGAGGTTAAGCAGGGCCTCAAGCCCGGCGACAAGGTCATCCTCGACCCGCGGCCGTTTTTGAGCGACGACCAGCGGGCGATCCTGAAGGCCGAGCACGACGCCGCCCGGCAAAGAGATGCCGAGCGCGACGCTCGGATTCGCGAACTCCTCAGGGCCCGCGGGAAGACCCCCTCGAATCGTTGACTGGCGGCCGAGTCCGGTTCCCCCCGTAAGGCATTCCCGTTGTTGGCGCGAACCTTGCCCCGTATAGTGAATCCGGGTTCGTGGCGGGCGCGATGATCGCCGTGGTATCTCGGGGCGGGAACCCGAGGCCGGGAGGGAAACCGACCGGCCTGGAGGCTTCCGCC
Organism: uncultured Planctomycetota bacterium; assembly: GCA_963771445.1. Lineage (GTDB taxonomy): Bacteria > Planctomycetota > Planctomycetia > Isosphaerales > Isosphaeraceae > JAKAUH01. Next base: position 879,063 of record CAVYTQ010000015.1, read on the forward strand.
CGGGGAATTATCGCGGAGGAAAGTCCGGACTCCACAGGGCGCGATGGTGGGTAACGCCCACCGTCCTGTCTCCTCGATCGATCGGCCTCACGGCCGGGCGGTGGAGGGGAACGGATAGGGACAGTGCCACAGAAAAGAAACCGCCTCGGCCGGGGTGCCTCGGCATCTCGACCGCGGTAAGGGTGAAACGGTGAGGTAAGAGCTCACCAGCAGGCCGGGTGACCGGCCTGGCTCGGTAAACCCCATCGGGAGCAAGACCAAATAGGGGGGCAGAGCGGGTCGGCCCGACCCGGCGGTGCGGCTTGCCGTGCCGTCGAGAACGACCTCCGCTCACGGATCGGCCCGATCCGTTATGACTCTCGGGTAGGTCGCTCGAGGCGACGGGCAACCGTCGTCCCAGATAAATGATCATCCGGGTACCGGTCGAGCCGCGCAAGCGACCCGCCGGGACCACGACAGAATCCGGCTTACGCCGCCCGCCACGAACACCGATTCATCTCCCACCGGGCGGCTCCAATCGAGCCGCCCGTGTAGGACAGGCTGTCCAGCCTGTCGCGGGCCGACCGGCAGGACCGTCCCGCCTGCTGGCGTCGGGGTATCCGCCGGACTCCGCCCGACCGGACCGGCTTCCGACCGCACCGCGACAGGCTGGACAGCCTGTCCTACGAAGACCGGCCCGCGACAGGCGCGGTTCGGCGAAGACACCGATCAGCCCCACTGCTCGGGCAGCTTGCCGAGGAAGGTATTGAGTCGCCTGCGGGCCTCGACGAGGCTCACGGGTGGCGCCGGGTCCGTACGTTCGTGAACCACTGAATTACGGTATTCGCGAACCTCGTGGACGGCGACTCGGACCTCGGCGGCGATGGCCCGGCCGCGCCGCACGCCGGCTATGGTGTTGACCAAATCGACCGCCCTGATTCGTGCCTCCGGATCGCTCTGCAAGTCTCGGTAGTATGAGAGGACGCTGTCTCGAACTCGGCCCAGAGTCGGACGATGAAGGTCGCCTCCAGGCTCTGGCCCACCGCGGCGAGGTCTCGGGGCGTCGTGCCGCCCGGCATGCCGATCACGCCATCGAGGATCGCACGCCGTAACCGCTCGATGGCTGTCGCCGCGACGCGATGTTCTCGCTCAACGAACTTGAGCCGGTCAATCCATTCGAAGCGGTTATGGGGCATGGGAGGCGATCGCGTTCAGAACACGAAGGATCGTCTCGTCGGAGAGGGGTAAGGGTTCCGCCTCGCTCACGGAGCGGGGATCTCCAGCGTCGGGCGAGAACGTGTAGTGGATCATCCACCGCCCGCCCTCGAAATAGAGGGTGGCGATGTCGTCATACGCCGGCACAAGGTAAAGGTTGACGGCTCCTTCCGCCCCCGGAACCAGGGGAGAGACCGGGTTCAGGGCAACTTCAACGGCGTCCTTCTCCATCAACAGGACAGGAACCTTGTGTCTCCCCAATGTGCGATCGTTGAACCGGCTTCTCGATCGTACGCGTCCTCCAGCCGGCCCGCTCGACCCAGGCTTTCACCTGGTCGATCAGAGTCTCGAGGCGGTCCTTCCAGTGGGCTAGCACGAGCTCAGGGCTCTGAGCCTGGGAATTCATCGTCTCCGACTCTGGCATCGTTCCACCCCCTCTCGGCAAGATCGCTCGGCGCTGTCCGATTATCCCAGACCGGTTCTCGGCCTGCCAAGCCGGCGCGTTCCTGTCGCGGCGGCGGACCGGCCAGCCCGCGGCCTACGGCCGACCGAGGGTCGAGCTGCGCGCCTCGTCGGCCAGCGACGGGCCGGCGAGGGGAGTCGGGTGGTAGTCGAGGGTCGAGGGAGTTCGGACCCGGATGGCCGTCGAGTCGTCCGAGCCGACGCCCGCGTTGAAACCTGAGCCCGGCCCGCGGTCGAGCGCGGAATCGCCCGGTGGTGTGCCGGCCGACGGTCCCGTCTCGCGGCCCGGCGGGCTGGTCGGTGATCGGCGGCGGTCGTGCCGTCGCTGGATCAACAGGCCCAGCGCCGTCAGGGCCGCGCCCATGACCGACGCCTGCGCGACCTGCATCGCCAGGCTGGGCTGCACGGTCGCCGCGGCCAGCAGAGCCACGACGGCCGCCAGTGCCCAGGCGGTGCGGAACCGCATGCGCGTGAAGATCGCCAGGAAGCCGAGCGCCAGCGTCACGCCCGACCCGGCGGCGACCAGCCAGGCCCGCAAGACGACCCGGGCAGACAGAGGCTCCGGGGTGCCCGTCCGGCTGAAGAGCAGGTGATGCGAGTCATCCAGCGCGCTGTCGCGCAGGTCCTCGGCCGCGGCGGCGGGCGCCCGGCGCCGAGCAGCCAGTCCGTCAGGCGGGCGCCGTCCTGCGCCGGGCGGCGGATCCACAGGTAGCCCACCCAGAACCACTCGTTCTCATCGGTCCAGCCGGCCGGCACACCGAGGATCGTGCGGTCCCAGGGCATCCGCGCCTGCCAGAGGGTCTGGAGCACCAGGCCGCCGTCGAGGAGTTCGGGCGCGGGCCAGTCGCCGCGCCCGGCCGATCCGGCGAGCTGGTATTCCAGCTCGACCACGGCGGGCCGCGCGACGGTCTCGGCCGGCAGCCGCAGCCGGTACCCGGCCGGCGCGGGCTCGAAGTCGACCCGGTCCGCCGCCCGGCCATTGACCCGCGACGCGATCATCCGGGCACCCTCGGGCAGCGCAAACGGGAACACCGGCCCGTGCGTCTCGACCCAGTACCAGGCCCGGCAGCGCAGCGAGCCGTCGAAGTCCTGCGTCGTCTCGATCAGCGAGCGGGGGACGACCAGCGCGGGCAGGGTGACCGGCTCGAGCGCCGCGGCCTGAAAGCTGAACGGCCGCCCCCGCGCTGCGGAGCCCTCGATATAGGCCGGGCTCGTCGCGGACTCGCCCGACGCCGGCCGACCAGATGACGCAGCCGACGTGGGCGTCGGCGCAGGCGTCCACGCCGGATCCGCGCTCGCGGAACACCACGCCGGGGGCCGTCGAGACCTCCACGCGCACCGGGCCGGCGGCGGCCTCGGGAAAGCCGATCCAGGGCAGGGTGAGATCGCGAGACCCGGCCGCGTCCAGCGCCGGGGCGATCGGCATCCGGCAGCGGAACGTCAGCGTCGTCCGGTCCAGCAAGGGCCGGTCGAAATACAGGCGATACCTCCGCGAGCCGTCCGCGTCGCGGGGCAGGTCGGCGCGGTCAACCACCTCGCGGTCGAGCAGCTCCCACGAGTCGGCGATCGCGGCAGGGACGCGGACCTCCAGCGCGGCGAGCGTCCCGTGCCGCACGGCGAACATCGTCTTCTGCAGGATCTCGACGCCGCGCCGCGAGACCTCCGCGGTGACCGTCGTCTCCTGGCGGACCGACCGGGCGTGGCGGGTGATCCGGATCGGCAGCGTCCGGGGGCTGCCGGCCGCCTCGACGACCAGCGCCGGGCCGCCCGCCGACCCGCCCGAGGGGGGCGTCGACCGGTCGCTCGCGACCTCCTGCAACCGGAATCCCGCCGTGCCGCCGGCGCGGCCCGACCGCGTCGCGTCGTCGTCCAGCTCGACCGACAGCCCGCGGTCGCCGGCGACGGTGAACGACGCCGAGACGGCCGTCGTCTCGTCGGGCGCGAACAGCCCGAGCTTCACCGGCCCGTCGCGCGGCAGCCGCTGGAATCCGTCGAGCCGGATCGTCACCTTGCTCTGGTCGCGGACCGTCGGCGCCAGGCGGATCGTCAGCCCGGGCGGCTCGCCGGCGCGGGCGTTGCCCGGTCGGCGGGTGGACGCACCCGTCGGGTTCCACGCCTCGACGACGTCGGGCGGGCCCACCGAGACGACCTCCAGGCCCGGCCCCAGGCCCAGCTCGACCTCGAACAGCCGCCCGCGCACCCACTGCAGCTCGATCGTGCTCTCGCTGCGAGCCCGGTCGGCATCCAGGTGGAAGAGCGTCCGCGACTGCGAGCGGACCAGCGGCGGCGAATCCTCGACGTCGAGCGCCAGCCCGAACGGCTGGTCGAGGAACTCGAACGCCAGGCTGATCGCGGGCCGCTCGCGCAGCTCCTGCGGCAGCGAGGTCAGCGGGATCCGCCGCAGCCCCTGCAACGAGGCCGGCGCGACCCACAGGTTGGCGCTCTGCATGACGCCGATGGCGCCCGACTGCTCGCGCGCATGGAGGATCGGGAACCCGCCGAACGCGACCCGGCGCGACGACGCGCCCCGCGCATAAGGGCGGCGGGTCCGCAGCACCAGCCGCTTCACCTCGCCGGGCCGCAGGGGCTCGTTCAGCGGGATCAGCAGCCGGCCCGAGCCCCGGCGCGCCCTCGTTCGACGGCTCGACCTGCTGGTCGTCGAGGCGGATCTCGGTCAGCTCGTCCTTCTCGTCGATGCCGATCTCCAGCGTGCCGCGGCGATCCCCCGGACGCACCGGACGACCCAGCTCGACCAGGTGCGCATCTGCTCGGAATCGACGTCGATGGCGATGTCGCCCTGCGCCGTCAGCAAGGGCGGGCTGCCGCCGCCGGCCTCGGCCTCGACGGCCCAGCTCACATCGATCCGCGACCGCGGCGTCAGCCGGGCCGAGAGCCGCGCGCCCTGGCCGCCGGGCAGGTCGCTCTGGCCATATACCTCGTTGGTGCCGACGATCAGGTCCTGCTGGCGGCGGTCGAAATCCAGCTCGAGCGACGTCGAAGAGGCCGCCGGAATCGCCAGCGCGAGGCCCGCACGCGCCGGCCGGGTCGTCAGCGGACACCGCAGCTCGACCGCGACCCGGTGGACACCCCGCCCGGCCAGCTCGACCAGCCAAGGACCGGCGTCGGTCGTGCGCACCGCCAGGGCGCGCGTCCCCTCGCGGGCGTCGATCAACCGCTCGTCGTCCAGCCGGATGGGCACCCAGGCCGGGCCGTCGGCGTCCATCGCGATGGCCAGCTCGACGTTCAACAAGGCCGAGTCGCCTCGCACTCGCCCCCGCACCCGCACCGACTCGACCACCCAGGGGCCGGCCGCGGCCTCGCCGGCCGCCGGTGCGGCCGCGCCGGGCCTGCGCCGGCGTCCCCGCCGCCCGCGGGCGCAGGCGCGGGGCGGCCGACCCGGCGAAGTTCCAGGTCGGGCTGCTGGACCTTCCGCAGCAGCTCCTCGTAGTCGGCCGGCGTGCCCAGGATGATGAACCACGGCGCGGCGGGCGCCGGCTCGGACCGGGCGCGGGGCCTGTCGGCGGCGCCGTCCGGGCCTGTGGAAGCGGGACGGGCGGGGGATGGCGGCGGCGACTCGGCGCACGCACGGCCCGGCCGGTATCGCGATCGCCGCCAACGCCAGCAGGCACGCCAGGAGCCAGTGAACATGCCGGACGTGATCCAAGTCTTCGGGATCCCGAAGCTCGGCCGCCCTTCTCGGGACTCGCCGAGACCCACCGTGAGCACAGGCCGCGACTCGTCGGAGCCCGACCTTCCCACTTATAGTATAACACGGCGGCGGGGACGGCTCCACGCTCCGGCACCGTCCACCGGAGTGCCTCGAAGCTGGATCTCCGCGGGGACCCGAGACATCCGCTTCCGCCGGCCCGATGCCTGAGTCGCAGGCGGAATGCGCGTCATCCCGACGACCTGGCGGATCCGTCGGGATGAGTGGAGCCGATCGTCGCGAAATCCGCCAATCCGGATGATCGGCAAATCGGAGAGATGCCGCGCCTCCCATCCGTGGCCGACCTTCCGGAAAATTCCGGGTGGCGCGGGACGGCCGGCCCGAGAATCCGCTAGATACCACGATGAACCAAGACACGCTCACCTTATGGCAGAAGGCCCGCGACGGCGACCGGGAGGCGTATGACCGCCTGTTCGCCATCTACTCCGACCGCGCCCTTATGTACATCCGAGCCCGCCTGGGTCCCCGACTACGGTCCACCATCGAGAGCCGCGATATCCTCCAGGACACTTACCTGGCCGCTCACCGGAACTTCTCCTCTTTCGATCACACGGATGACGGCGCCTTCGGTCGCTGGCTGTGCCGCATCGCCGAGAACCGCATCCGGGACCTCGGCGATTACTGGGGAGCAGGTAAACGGCGGATCGTCGCGCTTCCGGAGCCCGAGCCGGAGACCGGTCCGGTCACCGCGGTCGACCGCGCCGAGCGGAGGCAGGCGCTCCTGCAGGGGATCGACGCGCTGAGCGAGGATCATCGGGCAGTCTTGCTCCTGCGCTATTTCGAGGGCCTGGACGTCGAGGAAACGGCCCGGCGAATGGACCGGTCCGCCGGGGCCGTCCGCAAGCTGACGGCACGAGCATTGGCCGAACTCGGGGGATTGCTCTGATGGATCTCGAAGACCTCGTGGAAGCCGAGCTTGCCGGAGGACGCCCGGAGATCCCGGACGACCTGCGCGAGCCGTTCGGGCGGGCGATGGCGGCCCACGAGGCGCTGCGAGCGGCCCTGGGGAGCGTCGAGTGCCCGGGGGGATCCGAGGCAGACCGCCCCCCGCCGCTCCTGCCGGATGATTTCGCGGTCATCCGCGAGCTGGGCCGCGGCGGCATGGGGGTCGTCTATCTCGTGCGTCAGGAGTCGCTCGGGCGGCTCGCGGCCGTGAAGGTGCTGAGGTCCGGCGACGCGGCGTTCGGCCCGGGCCTGCGGCGGTTCCTCGACGAGGCGCGGCACCTGGCCCGGCTGCGGCACCCGCACATCGTCGCCGTGCACGAGGTCGGCCGCGACGGCCGCGGCGAGCCGTACTTCGTGATGGATTACGTCGAGGGCGAGCCGCTGACGGCCGTGCTGGCACGGGGCCGGGTCACCCCCACGCGGGCCCTGGCGGTCCTCAAGCAGGTGGGCGAGGCGGTCCGTCACGCCCACGAGCGGGGGATCATCCACCGCGACCTGAAGCCCGGCAACATCCTCATCGCGGAGGACGGTTCCGCGTTCGTGACCGACTTCGGCCTGGCACGAGACGTGACGGAGCCGGCCGACCGGACCGGTCCGGGCGGGATCATGGGCACGCCGTCCTACATGGCCCCCGAGCAGGCGCGGGGCCAGGCCGACCTGGTGGGCGAGGCGACCGATGTGCATGCCCTCGGCGCGGTCCTGTACGAGATGCTCACCGGTCGTCCGCCCTACGGCAACGACCGCGCGGCCGACGTCCTGGCCCGGCTGCTCCGCGAGGAGCCGCGGCCGCCGCGGGCGGTCGACCGCCGCATCCCGCGCGACCTGGAGCCGATCTGCCTGACGGCGCTGGCAAAGGACCCCTCGCGGCGATATGCGTCGACGGCGTCGATGCTCGAGGACATCCGGCGCTTCGAGGCGGGCCTGCCCCCGCGGGCTCGCCGGCTGTGGACGTCCCAGCGCGTGCTCCGGCTGATGCGACGCCGCTGGAGGCCGCTGGCGGCACTCGCGGCCGTCGCGGCCGTCGCGGGCATGGGGTTGTCGATGGTGGTGCCGAGGCTCGTCGGCGACGAGGCCGTCCAGCAATCGATCCTCGCCGCCGAATGGCTGCATCGCGAGGGCAGCCACGACGCCGCGGCGGGCCTCTACGCGGCGGCCCTCGACCAGGTCGACCGCCGCTACGGCCGGACCCTCGCGGCGGTCCGCGCCGAGGACGAGCCCGCCCATCGGCTCGAGCTCCTCCGGAAGGTCCAGCGGTGCGTCGGCGAGATCGACGACCTGAAGGTCGCCGCGGCCGTCGCGCTGCCCGTCATCAGCAAGAACCCGTGGATCTCCTTCCCCCACCGCGACCTGGCCATTGCGCGGGCCGCGTTCCGCTCGGCGGTGGCCCTCGGCCCCCGGCCCTTCGAGAACGAGGCGGCGCGCCGGTCCGATCCCCGGCGGAAAGAGGCATGGTATCTCCTGCGGCTCGCCCAGAGACGGCTCGAGCTGGTCCTCGAGGGTCGAGCCGGCTCGCCGGCCGAGCTGGACGCCGCCGAGCGATTGCGGGCCAGGATCGCGGAGGCGTTCGCGACGGACGAGCTCCCCACGGCCGACGAGGCCGACCGAGGGGATGGCCCGCCCCCACTCGCTCGTGACCTCGGCGGGAAGTGATCACGATCGGGACGGCATCCCGCGAGCGAGACGCGGCCCGATCGGTTTCGCGCGGCCCGTAACCATCCCTGTGCGGGACGGGGGTCGCCCGGAGGATGGTTGTTCGACGAAAGGGGTGGATCGATGACGCGGCGCGCTCTCTTCCTGTCCTGTCCGCTCGCGGCCCTGGCCGCGGCGGCAACGGCGTTCGCATGGCACCGGCCCGGGGCGGCCACGGCCCTACGTGCCGGACCGGCCACGTCCCAGGCCCCTTCAAAGGATCGGCCGGGGCGGCTGGATCAACTCGAGGCGAAGCTGCGGGCGCAGCGGGCGAAGATCAAGAGCCTCTACGTCGAGTACCGGTTCGAGACGGAGGCCCTCGTCGATCCCAGGCTCCTGCCGCGCTGGCAGATGCTGGAGATCCACCCCTACAAGGCCGAGGAGCATGTGGGCTTCCGCGACCGCCAGCGGTACCTGCGACGGATCCTCCCCGATGGGCTCAGCTTCATCACGCCCCCCGATCAGGTCGAGCCCGACCCGGCCGCGCCGGCCTTCCTCAAGTCGATCATCGACCGGCGGAGGCGGGACGCGGCCCGGAATGCGGGTCAGCAACCGCAGTTGAGGGCGGAGGACAAGACCTGGATCTATTCGGGCGAGGCCCTGTTCTCGCAGCTTTACCCGGACAGTCGCGAGACATTCCTCAAGGACCCGACGCCGCAACGGGTCTATTCCCCGAGGATGTACCTCTCCTGCGCCGGAATCCGCCCGCCCGACCCGGCCCCGAACAAGGACGTCCGGGCCGTCGAGCTCGAGGACTGGATCCCCGACGCCTTCGATCCATTCGATGCCGTCCGCGTGCTGGAACAGACCGAGACCGTCGACGGCGCGGAGTGCCTGGTGGTGGAGGGGACGAAGGCCGTCCGGGGCCCCGAGCGGGAGCTGCAACTCGTCGAACGCTTCTGGTTCGACCCGGCGCGAGGGCTGGCCCTGCTCCGCCGCGAGGTCCGGTATGACGGCGTCCTGAGCGAGCGCCGGAGTTGTTCGCGGCTGGAGGAAGTGGCCCCGGGGATCTGGCTGCCCCGCGAGGCCGCCTGGGAGCGGTGCGGCCCCGCCTGGGCGGCGGCGGAATACCGCGGCAAGCCGGCCTTCGCCTACCGGATCAAGGCCACCAAGATCCGCGTCAATGACGCCGAGAACGACAAGCTGTTCGGGCCCGGACCCGATGCCCGGGTGGTCGAGCCGCCGCGAAGCTGAGCGAAGCGCCCGGCCTCAAGCCCGAGGATTGTGTCGTCGGGCGGCGCGGGAGGCACGATTAATCCGCCCCGCCGCCCACGTTCCCATAACCCTTGACCGACCCGGCCGGCGTGCCGGCCAGACCCCGATGCATGAGGAGATTTCCGATGGAAATGGGCTGCAGGAATCCTGTGCAGCGGATCGCGCTCGGGGCCATGTGGGCGATGACCCTGGGGGCCTTCGGCGGGACGCCATGCGCCCGAGCCGGCGGGCCACGGATCGTGGTCGGCCCGAACGTGCACGTCAGCCGCGAGCGTGCGGATGTCCCGCACCGGGAGGTCGTTTTGGCGGCCGACCCGACCCGCCCGACCCGGATCCTGGCCGGCTCGATGATCGAGTACAAGGGGAGCCCCCTGTCGCCGTCCGTCGCCTATTCCTCCGAGGACGGCGGGAGGACGTGGCGGCTGGCCCTGGAGCGGAAATCGCCGGACGACCGAAGCCTCTCGGGCGATCCCGCGATCGCCTTCGGGCCGGACGGGACCGCCTACTTCACAACCATGGCACGACGGGGCCTGTTCCGGTCGCGCGACGGCGGCCGGACCTGGGAGGAGCCGACGGCCGTGGACCCGGAGGCGGACCTGGATCGGGAGTTCCTCGCCGTCGACGGCACGGGCGGGCGGTTCCACCGGCGGCTGTACTGGAGCAGCACGATCGCGATCCAGCCCCTCGGCGGCCACGGGCAAGGCGCCTCCGGGATCGCGCTGTACGCATCCGGCGACGGCGGCGTCACCTTCGACAGGCCCACGCTCCGGATCGCCGAGCCGCCGCGACAGGCCAGCGGCATCGGCAACGGCGTCGTCCTCTCCGACGGCACCTTCGTCGTGCTCTACAACCTCACCGAGCCCCGTCCCCGCGCCGGGGCCATCGTGGCCGCGGGGCCGAACGCCACGCTCGGCGTCGGCCGGTCCACCGACGGGGGCCGGACGTTCGAGCGCGAGATGCCGGAGATCGACTCCTGGACGCGCGGCGACCTGCGGGCCGGCGTGGGCTGCCTGGCCGCGGACCCGGGTAGCCGTGCGTTCAAGGATCGTCTCTACGCCACCTGGGCCGACGGCGGCCCGACGAAGCCGTACCGCATCCTGGCCTCGGTGTCCGAGGACAGGGGCCTGACCTGGTCGCCGTCCCGGATCGTCAGCGACGTCCCGGAGGGCGGCGAGCGGTGGGATGCCTACCTGCCGGCCCTGGCCGTCGATCGCTCCGGGGTCGTCGGGGTGACCTGGTACGACACGCGGGAAGTCCCCGGGGGCAAGGGCTGGAACATCCGCTTTCGGGCCTCGCTCGACGGCGGGCGGACCTGGCAACCGAGTGCCCGCGTCACCGAGGTGGAAACCCGAACCGTGGGGCCCGCGGACTCGCCCGGCGATACGGCGGGACTGGCCGCGACCGACGGCGGAGTGTTTCACGCCCTATGGATCGACGGCCGGACACGCGTCCGCCAGGTCTGGACGGCGACGATCACCGTCGGCACCAATTCGTGCGAATGACGGTCGGATCGCCCACACGAACGGCCGATCCGCGGCGGCCTGAAAAGGAGACTCCTCGCTCGACGCAACCGGGGCGAGTGAATTGCCGGCCGATCTGCGGAGGGACCAACCGCCCCCTCATCGGCCCTTCGGGCACCTCCTCCCCGCCCGGGGCTCGGCGGGAGGGGTCGGAGATCGGGGGCTCGGATCGCGCCGGAATCGGCGGCTGGCGGCGCCTGGCGGCAGGAATTCGCCGCCGCGGCCGCCCGATATTGCGGGTCGTGACGATTGCGCGGGCGGCGACCCGCGGCCTAGCGACACTCTCCGGGAGGGATGAGGGATCAGGGGGCCCGCGCGGTCGCGTTGAGAGAGGCGTCTGTTGAAAAAAAAGGCCGCCGGGAAATTCCCCTCTCCATGGTGCGAGGTCTTCATGTCTACCTGCCTTCGTCGTCCCGCTTTCACGCTGATCGAGCTGCTGGTGGTCATTGCGATCATCGCCGTCTTGGTCGCGCTCTTGCTCCCGGCCGTGCAGTCGGTCCGCGAGGCCGCGCGCCGCATGCAGTGCACCAACAACCTCAAGCAGATTGGCCTGGGACTGCACAATTACGAGGGCCTCGCCGGGGCATTCCCGCCCTCGAACATCGCCACCATCGTCAACGGGGCGATCAGCGACAACGGCTTCAGCGTCCACGCCCGCATCTTGCCGTTGATGGAGCAAGGGGTGGCCTTCAACGCGATCAACTTTTCCCATACCCATCGCACCGTGCAGAATTCGACGGTCGTGGGCCTGGCACCGGCCTGCTTCCTCTGCCCGAGCGACTCGAATATCGACGGACGGACGCCGTTCCCTTCCGGCGTCGATGCCAGGGTATCGTGCTATGGTTTCAATGAGGGGGACTGGTTCATCTGGAACGCCCTGGCCCCGGGCGGCACCAACAAATCACCGCCGACCCGGGGCGTCTTCGGCCCCAACCTGAGCCGTCGGATCGCCGAGTTCACCGACGGCACGAGCCAGACGCTGCTGGCCACCGACGTCAAGGCATTGAACGCCTTCTGCCAGGTCGGCGGCCAGTTCTCCGAGGTGAATCTCAGCTCGCCGACGGCGACGCTCCCACCGGCCGGCGCCGCACCCCTGTCGGTCGCCTCGGAATACACGACCGTCGCCGCCTGCAGCGCATCGCCGCCGAGCACGGGGCACACCGCCTGGGTCAACGGCAATCCGCAGGAGACGGGCATGACGACGGCCTTCACACCCAACAAGGCCGCGATCAACCCGACCAACCACGCCGATCTGGATATCTTGACGTTGCTGCTCGGCAAGGACGCCCCGCAGTACGGGGCCATCACGGCGCGGAGCTACCACCCGGGCGGTGTCAATGCCCTCTTCGGCGACGGCAGCGTCCGCTTCATCAAGAGCACGATCGATGGCAACACCTGGCGCTCCCTCGGGACGATCCGCGGCGGTGAGGTGATCAGCGACGATTCCTATTAGCCCGGATCATTCACACGGACTTCGTCGGGGCACGGGACGCGTCCGGCGGCGGTATCCGTCAGTCAGCGGATTCCCAGCTTCTTCTCCATGTCCTCCAGCGGGATGCCCTTGGTCTCGGGCATGACGAACAGGACCCACAGCAGTTGCACGACCATCATGGCGGCGTAGAACGCGAAGGCATTGCCGCTGCCGGTCTTCTCCACAATGATCGGGAAGGTCCACGAGATCACTGCGGCCATGATCCAGTGCGTCGCGCTGCCGAGCGACTGGCCCGCCGCCCGGACGCGATTGGGGAAGATCTCGCTGATGAACACCCAGATCACCGCCCCCTGGCTGAACGCGTGCGAGGCGATGAAGAGCATCACGCCGGTCAGGACGACCGCGTTGCCGGTCGGCGTGAACTTGCCGTCGTAGTGGTAGAACCCCCAGGCCGTCATCCCCAGGCTGACGATGTAGCCGATCGATCCGACGAGCATCAGCCGACGGCGGCCGAACTGGTCGATGACGAGCATGGCGAGCATCGTGAAGACCAGGTTGGTGCCGCCCACGGCCACGGCCTGCAGCAGCGCCGAGTTGACGCTGGCACCGGCCATCTTGAAAATCTGCGGCGCGTAATAGAGCACCGCGTTGATCCCCGAGAGCTGGTTGAACGCGGCGATCGCGATCGCCAGCAGCGCCGGCTTGCGATAGGCGGGACGCAACAGCGAGTCGCCCGCCTTGTGGTGCTCGGGATCGATCGAGGCCCGGATCTCGGCGACCTCCTGATCCACGCTGCCGCGATCGACGCCCAGCCTCGACAGGATGGCGCGGGCCTCGTCGATCCGGCCGCGGCCGACCAGCCAGCGGGGGCTCTCCGGCGTGGGCAAGAGCAGGACGAAGAATAGAGCCGACGGGGCGGCCAGCACGCCCAGCATCCATCGCCATTCCGCCGCGCCGAGGTTCATTCGCCGATGAAATAGTTGGACAGGAACGCGACCAGGATGCCGACGACGATGTTAAATTGCTGGATCGCCACCAGCCGCCCGCGATACTTCGCCGGCGAAATCTCGGCGATGTACAGCGGCGAGACGACCGAAGCCCCGCCGACGGCCACGCCGCCCAGGAAGCGGAAGACCAGGAACGAGATCCAGCTCCAGGCCGAAGCGCTGCCGAGCGACGTGACGAAGTAGAGGACCGCCAGCACGATCAGGGCGTTCTTGCGGCCCCAGACGTCCGCCGGGCGACCGGACAGGATCGAGCCGAAGATCGTGCCGATCAGGGCGATGGCGACGGTGAACCCCAGGGTCGTCGGCGTGAGGGTGAAGACCTTCTGGAGCGCCTCGTTCGTCCCCGAGATGACGACCGTGTCGAAGCCGAAGAGGAAGCCGCCGAGGGCCGCGATCATCGCGCTGGCGATCAGCGTGCCGGTCGGGTGGGCCGGGGCGACAGGGCCGACGGCGACCGGGCGAGATCCATCCGCGTTCACGGGCAGGCCTCCAGTCTGAGAGGGGAGATCTTCAGGGGGTCCGCGTGGGGAAGATGCCGCGTCGTAAGAAAGTACCGGCGCGACCCTTCGAGCGGCCAGTCTGTCCCGTCCAATTCTCGCGATGACACGGCACTCGTCGGCGAGCCGGGGTGGTAGAATCGGGTGGAGATGACGAATTCGAGCGGCGACATCGTGATCGTGGGGGGCGGGGTGATCGGCCTGGCGATCGCCTATGCGCTGGCGCGCGAGGGTCTTCGTCCGACGCTGCTCGACCGCCGCGAGCCGGGCCGCGAGGCATCGTGGGCCGGCGCCGGGCTGATCCCGCCGGTTGCCGACCCGGGGCCGGCGGGCGCCGGGGCTTCGCTGGGCCCGTCGGCCGCGCTGCGGGCCTGGAGCGCCCGACTCTATCCCGACTGGTCGGCCGCGCTGCACGACGAGACGGGGATCGACCCGGGCTATCGCCGGACCGGCGGCGTCGATGTGGCGTGGACCGAGCGCGAGGACGACGCCCTGCGGTCCGCCGCCGGCCAGTGGCGGGCCGAGGGGATCGCCTGCGAGCGGATCCCGCCCGGCGATTACGCGAGGGTCGAGCCGGCGCTCAACCCCGACCTGCGTTCGGTGTACTTCCTGCCCGACCGGGCGCAGGTCCGCAACCCCCGACTGCTGGGTGCGCTCAAGGAGGCCGCGGCCCGGCGCGGGGCCGTGCTCGAGTCGCACCGGGCCGTCCGGGGGTTCGTCGTTCTGGGCGGCCGGATCGCGGCCGTGCGCACCGACTCGGGCGACATCCCGTGCGGCCTGGCGATCATGGCGGCCGGGGCATGGTCGGGCGGGCTGCTCGAGCCGGCCGGCGTCCGCGCGCCGACGCCGCCGATCAAGGGGCAGATCGTCCTGCTGAGGTCCGACCGCCCGCTGTTGCGCCGCGTGGTCGAGCACGGCAAGAACTACCTGGTGCCACGCGACGACGGCCGGATCCTCGTGGGAGCCACCGAGGAGGACGCGGGCTTCGACGCGAGGCCAACCGCCGCCGCCGCCCGCGACCTGCTCGACGAGGCGATCCGCCTCTGCCCCGTCCTGGGCGACGCCGAGCTCGAGGCAACCTGGGCCGGCCTGCGCCCGGGGAGCATCGATACCCGCCCCTATATCGGGACGGCCCCGGGCGTCGTCAACCTGATCGTCGCCGCGGGGCACAAGCGCGCCGGATTGCAGCTCGCGCCGGCCACGGCCGAGCTGGTCGTCGACCTGGTGCTGGGCCGCACCCCGCGACTCGACCTTACCCCATTCCAGCTCGACCGCGAGCCCACGCCGTCGGCGGCGGGCGAGGATGCGTTCCGGTCGTGAAGCGTCGTGCGGCGTTGGATCGCTCGAGGACACGCGGCAGGTCTTCGGGAGACGACTTGACCTCGAACGGCCGGATGAAGTCCGCCCGACGCAGGATCCCGCAGGGCCGCAGGCAGGTTGTCGTCCCACTCACCGGGCACAATGTCTTGAATGAAGAGTCGAGAGCTCCGAACCGTCTCTTGGCTCACAGTGCGACGACCAGTGCCCGGCCACGCCCGATCAGTCGCGGTTCGGCCCCGCCCGCCCGATCGCCTAGAACAGATCGGCTCGGTCCGGTACCGCTGTAGGAGGGAGCTCCTGCTCCCGATCCGGTCCGACCCGATCCGGTCCCGTTCGGCTCCGCCCGCCCGATCGCCGGCAGGAGCCGGCTCCTACAATGGGCCGGTTCGGCCGATCCGCCCCGTTCTCTTTGTAGCTCCCGATCCGGTCCCGTCCCGTCGGGCCCGGCCCGCCCGTTCGCCGCCAGCGTCCGGAGCTCGACGGCCGCTCGGACCGCCCCGGTGAGGTCTCGCAGCGGCGCCCGGATGATGTCGAGCAACGTGCAGGTATCCAGGAAGAGGATCGGTCGAGGGGCCGCGATCGCGTTCGCGACGGCCTGGGCCAGGGTCATCATGGAACCAGGACGGCCAACCGCCTGGCCAGCCTCTCCGAGTCCGCGAAGAACCGGTCGTCGAGTGCCGCGGCGGCCTCCCGCTCCCAACCGCTGTCCTCAAGCCACCGTCGCAACTCTTCTCGGTCGATGGCGACTTGTTCGGCCAGGCAGCCGGAGACAAGCTCATCCCACAAAGCTTCTGTCCGGTCCGTGAGTGGCCACTCTCCATCGGCCGTGTCCGCGAACCGGGTGAACAGCATCTCGGCGGCCGGGGTCACGGCGCTCCGCGGGCCGAACGCTGGCCGCGTGCAGAGGGCACCGGCAGACCTGGCGGCGGGCAAGACACAGTTATCGGCGAACTCGGCCACCAGCTCCCCGATCCGCCCCGCATTACCCGACGGCGGATGGCGGATGACCTGGACCGGGCCGCCGCGAACTCGGGTTGCCGTCACCCGCTGAAGCCACAACCGCACCGCGGCGTCCGTCGCCCGGTCAAACATGTAACAGCGCACGCGATCCGGCCGCGAGCGAGTCGCCTCGTGTTTGTCGTCGCGAAACCAGTCGGGCGGGAACCTCGCGTCGATCTCGTCCATGAACCTGTCAACGACGGCCGGATCACCCTGGAACAGCGCAGTACGCCAGTCGCGAAGCGAGATAAACGGGTCGAACTACAACCATGTGCGCTCCTCCAGATGGGCATCCGCAGGTCATGATACAATACTGGCCTTCGGCGCTCCAGGCGGGAAGGTCCGCCTCCTCACCTACTACCTCCCAAATTGGGTGTTTACCTTCCCGGCACTGGCGCAGGCCGCGGTGCCGCGTCGCCGGGGACGAGTCCCATGCACCAGCGGACCATCTCCCGCCACATCGCCTGCATCTCCGGCCGGTCCCAGGCGTCGGCCGAGTGACCCAGGCCGTTGTAGATGACGCGCCCCTTGCCATACTCGCGGGCCCAGGCAACGGCGAAATCTCTGTCCTGGCGGCGGACCCCCTTGCGCCGTGAGGTCGAGCTTGCCCGCGTCGAGGCGGAGCAGGACCCGGACCCGTTCGCGTGAGAAGTCCTTGACCTGGTAGATCTCGTCGCGGAGCGTGAACGCGCGGGGGAGCCCGCCCAGGCCCGGGAAGGCGGGATCCTCGACGATCAGCGGGGCGTCGAACACGCCCCACGGGTGGCCGTCGTAGTAGCCGCCCAGCATCTCGCCGTACTCGCGCCACGAGGTGAATGTGATGGCCGCGCTATGGACGCCCAGGAACCCCTTGCCGTCGTCGCGGACGAACGACAGCAGGTCGGCCTTCTGCGACGCGTCCATGTCGAGGTCGCCGTCGGTGAAGAAGGCGACCGCGTCGAAGTCGTTCAGGTTCTTCGCGCCATACTTCAGCGGCTTCTTGGTGATCGCGGCGCAATCGGTGCGGAAGTACGTCTCCCAGCTGCCCTGGCCGCGGCCGAGGTTGTAGAGCGTGACCATCGCGGTGGAGATTGTCTCGTGCTGATAGCCCTTGGCCTGGCCGATGACCAGGAGCCGCCGGGTCTTCTCCTTCTCCTGGCCGGCGGCCGTGCCGGCGATCGCCAGCACGAGAGCCAGGGTCAAGGGGCGTTGCCATGCCATCGCGGTTGCCTCCCCATCATGCCGTCTACCGCCCGACTGCCGCGCCGACCTCCGCGTCGACGATCGCCCTCATGAACTCAGCGGCGAGGCGTGCCTGCTCGTCGGCGTACTCGATCCCGACCGTCTGGCCGTCGACCACGGGGAGCTGATGGCACAGCTCGTAGCCGATGTAGCCGTCGTAGCCGATCTCGGCCATGGCGCGGGCGAAGTCGGCGTAGTAGCGGTTCGTCTCCTCGCCGACCACGCCGTCGTTGCGCTCGAAGCCGCGGATCGAGCCATCGGGCCGGCGCTCGAACTCGCCGCCGAAATGGGTGAGAACCTGCTGCGAGCCGACCGCCAGTGCCGCCCTCGCGGATGCCGGCCGTGCTCCGGTCGGGCATCAGCGGGGCGTCGAGGCAGGCCTTCACGTGGGGCGAGTCGACCTCGCCGATCATCCGGAGCAGGTCGTCGTGGTCGTAGATCAGCGGCTTGTGGTTCTGGAGGGCCAGCGTCACACCGGCGTCGCCGGCGTAGCGGGCGCATTCGACGAGTGCCTCGCGGCACCAGCCCCAGATCTCCTCGGTCGAGAACTTCTCGTGGACGATGGGCCAGTAGCCCTCGGCGATGTCGTAGGTGGCGAGCTGGGGGTGGCGCGTCACGCCCCACCAGGCGAGGAAGACGCGGAGGGTCGGCGCTCCGAGGTCGGCCGTCATCCGGATCAGCTCGCGGACGAAGCAGACCTGCGCCTCGCGGACCTCGGGCACGGGGTTGCTGAAGTCGTTGTTGGCCGCGACGGCGTAGATGTCGATCCCCTCGCCGTCGGCGAGCGACCGCAGCTCGCGGCAGCGGGCCGTCGGCAAGTCGAGCGGGTTGCCGTGGGGCCGCTTGCCGTCGATCTCGATCCCGTCGTAGCCGTAGTCCTGGGCCCGGCCGATCATCTCGGCGAGCGTGAGCTCGCTTGCCCCGGTACCACAGGCCCAGGTAGGTGATGCTGTAGAGTCCCAGCTTCATCGTGAGTCCCTCGCTTGAGTCTTCTTCTCGGCCGCCCAGCGGACGGCGTTGTGCACCAGCGCCCGATACGACGGATTGCCGAACGCCGAACGCCCGTGCCCGAGCTGGATGGCCACCACCCGCGAGGATTCGCACGGGCCGATCCAGGCGAGGTCGACGTCGCTGGTCGGGTTGTCGGTCGTCAGCAGCGGGCGGATTCTCGGCGAGAGGTAGATGATTCTTGTACGTCTCGTCCTGGATCTGGAACGCGGCCGATCCCGTCGAGGACCGGGTGCGGCCGCGGCCGGGGTGACGGCGATCACCTGGTCGTTCTTCACGCTCGACGACGGGTGCTCGCCCTCGCGCTGAAGGCGATACCGGCCGCCGACGACCTCCTCGGACCACCAGGTCCATTTCTGGTAGTTCAGCAGGGCATGATGCAGGACGACGACACCCCTTGCCCGCCTCGACGAAGTCGCGCAGGTTCTTCCGGCCGGCCTCGTCCAGGTCGCGGGTGAAATCGTACATGATGAGGACGTCGTACTTGCCGCGCAGGTCCTTCTTGAACGCGTTCTCGGCCGTGTCCACGGGCAGCGGGTCGATGTACCGTCGAAGAGCGCGTAGAACGCCGCGTCGTGATCGTGGCCGCCGGTGATGAGCAGGGCGGCCGGTGTCGGCATGACGCCGGGTCGCCGGCACGCGGCGCGGCGCGCAGCTCCTTGATCCGATGTTCCTGAACTGCACCAGGCTGGGCGGGCCGGTCCATTCGCCCGCGCTTGTTCTTGGAGCCGTGGTGCTGGAGGGCGAGGCGTCCCCGCTCGGGCAGGTCGGGGATCGTGGCGCCCGGGATCACCGTCGTCCCGTTCAGCATCGACCTTGACCGTCTTGCCGATCACCGTGATCTCGAAGTGATTCCACTCGCCGACGGGCCTGTCGGCCTGATGCTTCGGGGTGACGGCCGCGGCGGAGGTCGGGCGAGTCTTGCGGTCGGTCCGGACGCTGTACATCTCGCCCGAGCCGATCGGCCAGCACCAGATGTTGACCTGGTAGATCGCCGTCGCCGCGGAGGAAGACGCCGGAATCGGCGTCGGGCAGGGCGAACTTCAGCTCCTTGCCGTGGATGTCCCTCGCGTGGGTGCCGTCGGGCAGGATGTACGGGATGTTCTTGTTGATGAACGGCGCCTCCTTGAGCCGCCAGTCGAGCTGGAGGACGAAGTCGCCGTACTCGCGCTCGCTCCAGAGGGTCTTGTCCCCCTTGGCCTCGCTCGCCGCGTCGTAGTCGATCACGCCGTCGACGACCTTCCAGTGGCCGTTGTCGCCATCGGGGACCTTCCAGCCGGCGAGGTCCTTCCCGTTGAACAGCGGAATGAAGCCGTCGGACCCGGGGCCTTCCGCCGCCCACGCCAGCGACGTGATGAGCAGCCCGGCGACCGGGATCGTGATGAATCGCTTCAATCTCATGGGGGCGGTCTCCCGTCTGCAACGGACTGATAACATGCGCCGCGACGGTGCCGTTCTTGATCGTCGGCGGCAGGTTTTGGAACGGGAGCGGCGTCGGCCCGGCCGAGGGCGTAGTGCTCGCGATAATCGCGGGGCGTCCGGCCGAAATGGCGGCGGAATTCGCGGGTGAAGTGGCTCTGGTCGGAGAACCCGCAGCCCGAGCGCGACTTCCGCCAGGGTCTGCGCCGGTGTAGACCAGGGCCCGGCTAGCCATGCTCAGCCGGAGCTTGCGCAGGTAGTGCTGGGGCGTGAGGTGGAAGCTCGACCCGGAACTTTCGCTCGAACGTCGCGGACCGACATGTGCGACCAGCCGGGCGAGCTGCCGGTTCGTGATCGGCGTCGGGTAGTGATCGCGCAGGTGGGCCAGGACGGGCCGAACTCGTGCGCCGGGGCGTCGTCCTGCCCGGGCGTCGCCAGCCGTCGGGTGATCCCCGCGGTGCCGATGACGGTCCCCGATGTCGTCGACCAGGGGGACCTTGTTGGTGACATTCCACACGGCCCGTCCGTCGGGCTGGACGACCAGCTCGATGCGATCGACGATCCGCTTGCCCGCCAGCACATGCTCGTCATCGATGCGGAACTGATCGGCCAGGAAGGCCGGCGAGAAGTCATAGTCGGTCTTGCCGATGACGTCGCCCAGGTCCGACGATGCCCCGTCGTGCCGGCCGTCGAGGGAATAGTTGACGAGGAAGGCCCGATTGACCCAGTCATAGCGGCCGTCGCGATCCTTGACCCAGGCCAGGACGTCGTCCAGGCCGTCGAAGAGCGAGGCCAGTTGGAGACAGTGTCGCGGCAGTCTCATGTGGATGCTGAGTATTGCCCCTGGAACTCGCGGTCGCCGTGGCCATGGTCGATCGGACCTCGATTTCGTCTGGCGCCGGCCGTGGTTACTCCGCGGCCCAATCGTGCTCGTCGGCGACGGCGAGCACCTTGCCGGCCGCGGCCAGTCCCAGGGCGACGGTCCGGCCGCCGAGGCGGCAGACCAGGGCGCCGGACTCGGGGCGGTTCTCGACCAGCTCGCCCGCGGCGTTCAGGTCCAGTCCGCACTCGCTGAGATAGCGCAGAAAGGCCGGGTCCTGGTCCATCACGCGGACGACGCGGAACTTCTGGCCGGGGTGCAGGCGTGCCAGCGGCGTGCCCTCGGTCTCGGCCAACGACCCGTCGGCGCGGGGGATCGGGTCGCCGTGCGGGTCGACGGCCGGATGGCCGAGGAACGCGTCGATCCGGTTGACCAGGCGCTCCGAGGCGGCGTGCTCCATGTGCTCGGCCTCCTCGTGCACCTCGTCCCAGGACATCTCGAGCGTCCGCGCCAGGAACAGCTCGAGCAGGCGGTGGCGGCGGATCACCTTGAGCGCCAGCCGCTGGCCGGACTCGGTCAGCCGGGCGCCTTCATACGGCGTATACGTCGCCAGGCTCGCCTCGGAGAGGGTCTTGAGCATGCCGGTGACCGTGCCCGGCGAGACGGAGAGCGCCTGCGCCACCTCGCCGGTGCTCACGGCGCTGCCGGGCTCGCGCCGGGCGGCGATCAGTGCGATCGTCTTGACGTAGTTCTCGACCGTCAGACTCGGCACGGCTCGATGGCTCCCCGATTCATCCCTCGCCACCCCGGATTGATCGGCCGATCTGGGGACTCGCACGAGCCAATCATCGTACGCCACCGGGGCCCGCGCGAAAAGGGAAGCGATCGCTCGGACGATCGCTTGCGGGAGTACGACGGCGGCCGCGGGACGTCCCCTCGGCTTGCCGGCTATCGGCGAGCGGGTAGACTGGAGGGAAGGAAAGACCCCGAACGCACCGGCACCGGATGGAGATCGCTCATGAGCCCGATCGCCGCGAGCCCGCCCGAGGCCGAAGGCCGGACCAGGTCCGGGCTCGCCGGGATGAGGGAAGTCACTCCCGAGGAACTGCTCGCACTGCCCGGAGCCGAGCATTACGAGCTGGTCGACGGCGTCCCGGTGGAGAAGACGATGAGCCTGCGGTCCAGCCGCGTCGAGATCACGATCGGGCGGATCCTCGACGCCTACTGCGAGGGGAAGGATCTGGGGTGGGTCCTTGGCCCGACGTGCGGCTATCGCTGCTTCCCCTGGAAGCCGGGCAAGGTCCGCCGCCCGGATGTGTCCTTCATCGCCCGCGATCGGCTCCCGGGGTCGGCACGATGGTCGGAAGGCTACGTCTTGATCCCCCCCGACCTCGCGGTCGAGGTCACGTCGCCCAGTGACGAGGTTTATGACCTCGAGGAGAAGGTAGAAGAATACCTGCAGGCGGGGGTCCGGCTCGTCTGGGTGGTCCATCCCGAGGTACGAGCGATCCAGGTCATCCGGGCGGACGGCTCGGGATTGCGGGTCCGATCCGGAGGCGAGCTGTCCGGCGAGGACGTGCTGCCGGGATTCCGCTGCCCGGTCGACGCCCTGTTCCCCCCTGCCGGACCGGCGGAGCCGGTCGCCGCGACCGTGGCGCCACAGACGACACCGTAGGAACCGCCGACAGCCGTCCGCGCGGACGGCAGAGTTCGGGACTCTCCCGCCCAACTCTCGCGGCGCTCACGGCACTGCGATCCGCCAGCGCACGCCCCATGCGCCGAAAGCCGTATGTCTCCGCCACCCGCGAGAAAGACCGAAGGCCCGCAGATGATCGGGACCGCTGCTCCAGGAGCATTTCCGGATCAGACCACCGGATGCATCTCCTGGCCTACCCTCCGTCTTCCAGGCCGGGGGCGGCACGCCACCCACCAGGCACCGCAAGAGATGGTCGCTCCGACGACTGCCCCCGCGGTCGCGCCGAGAGTTGAGGCACGCTCATATCTCATGTACCACGACTGTTCCAACGAAGTCAGACCCTGCAGGCGATAGTTCACGACAAGGTCGGTGATGCTGCGAAATACGCCGATGTGCACGGAACCTAGGGCGCAGACGAGCAGCACGCCCGCGAACACCCGCCGGACGAGTCGTGGACAGCGGCCGTTCAGGAGGAGGACCAGGCCGGCGGCGGCCCCGATCGCGATGCCCAGGCCCATCCCGGTCGGGGCAGTTTGCCAGGCGAAAACCACCGCAGAATCCAGGAGGCTTTGTCGGTAGGCGAAGAACTGCGGTGGGCCCAATCCCACGAGTCGCTGGCCGAGCGTCGGTGCGAGCCAGAGCGCGATGCCGGCTCCGACGACCGGTATGGCGATCAGGATGAAGATCGCGGGCATGATCTCGAGGCCCCGGCGCCTGTTGCCCGCAAGGAACTGCGTCATGCTGGCCGAGGCCGCGCCAGCGAGGGCAAACGCACCGGCGAAATGGAGGAGATCCCGGTCCAGCCAGGTCTGGTGGCTTCCGCTCAGGAAATAGGCGGTTCCGAAGAATCCGACGGCGACCATCCCGGTCGACACGATGATCAGTTGCCTCGCGAGGAATTGCGAGCACCGAGCGATCCCCCGGAAGAAAGTCATGCTCTGCTCGGTCATCATCCAACCCTTTGTCCGTTCCGTGACACCGAGGCGCCCGATCATCAGCCATTCCAGCATGGCGCACGCGGCGGGCCCCCGCAAGAAACCGGGGCCCCTGTCCGCCGAACCACGACGCGGCGACCTACACATTCGAATAGCAGGAGGAAGGCGGCCTCCTCCAACCAGGGCGCGATCGCCAGCTTCACCAGCGAGGCAAGGACCACGAGGGCCGCCATCCCGCCATACGCGGCGAGCGTCCGAGGCGACGACGACAACTCCCCCACCGACCGGCCCCGCGCCCTGGGATGCGGTGGGTTTCGGCAGCCTTCGCAAGCCGGCCCCAGCCGACCGGCACCCCTGGGCCCGGTTCCTTCTCACCCGTCCTGCTTGCTGCCGCCCTTGAGCGAGACGTACGCCTCGTCCTTCTTCTCCTTGTGGTAGAAGTGGATGTCGAGCGTGCGCAGGTACGTGTGCAGGCCGGCGTCCTGGATCGGCAGAAGGTGGGCGTCGGACTTCGACTCGTTGTGGTGCGAGTGCCACAGCCCCGGCGGCGTCACGAACGCCGAGCCGGGCCTCCAGTCGGCGCGGCGGGGATCGACGATGCTCCCGTGCTTGTCGACCTCGGTGCCGATCAGCGAGTAGCAGCCGGGCTCGCAGTCGATGATCAGGTCCAGGGCCACCGACTCGTGGTGGTGCGGCGGCTGGACCTTGCCCTGGGGCAGCACGCCGAACATCGCCCAGAGGACATGGGTGATCGTCCGCGTCTGGGGGAACTCGGCATTGGCCATCAGCACGCTGACGCGATTGCGGCCGGCGACCTCGGGGTCCTGCGCGACCTTCTCGAGCTCGGCGATGGCGCGGCGCGGGGATACAGAGTAGGCTGGAACCGGGGCGTCTCGGCGCGGGCGCCCAGGTAGCGGAGCAAGGGCTCGTCGTGGACCCAGTACAACGCGGCGTCCTCGTCGGCCTTGTGGACCGCCTCGCCGCAGCAGGACAGCGTGAACAGATCGCCCTCGCACCAGGCGAGCTTCCGACCGCCCAACGTGGTCTCTCCGCGTCCGCGGATGACGTAGTACAGCTCGGACGTGGCATTGGGATCGGTGGCAATCTGCTCGCCCGGGCGGATGCGGATGAAGTTCGACAGCAGCGCCGGGCTGGTCGCCGGCCCCTGGCAGCGGAGCTTCTCGCTCAGGTCGAACGGGATGACCCGCGTCGGGCCCTCCTCGTGCAACCGGCTGGGGAAGTCGGCCATCGGTATCTCGGGGATCAGACCCGAGCCGATCGGATTGGCTGCCTTGGAGTATTCGTAGTATTCCCCGCTACCTGTCCATTCGTCGCGGTTCGTCCCATCGCATGGCGAGCGCTGCCCACGATTCACCTCCTCACTCGTCCCCGGTCGCGATCGTCTCGATTCGTGTCGAGGACGCATCACGTGCAAAGCCCGCGCCAGCAGTCTCTTCGCGGGTGGCAGGCCGCCATTGGGCGATGGCGCATGCATGACCGGTGCCGCGGTCCTCGGACTCCCGGGGGGTCTTCCCGGCGGGACCGCTAGTGGTCGCGGTGCGGGGTCGATCGGCTGGGTGCGGGCGGATCGTCGGGGATCCGGGCCGGGGGCACGGGCGATGCGGGGGGCGGGGCGAGTCCACCGGCGACGGACGCGCGTCCAGTCCCGGCCTCCGGGGCGAGGATGACGTGGAACTCCTCGAACTCGGCTTTCAGGGGCTTCGTCGAGGAATTGACCGCCACGATCCCGACTTCAACGCGATCGGGGAGGCCCGGTTCGATCGTGGCGAATGGCGTCCAGCGCTCGCCGTCGGGGCTGAACGCCGCGCGGACCTCGCGGCCCGTCCGAACGATCCGCAGGTTGGTTGACCGGTCGTCGATCTTGATGCCCCAGGACGTCGCGAGCCGCCCGTCCTGCCGGAGCTCGAGATTGGCGTACGGGTAGGTCCCGGTCTTGCGGTGATCGGCGGCGATCTCCAGGCGCAGGTAGTGGCCGGGGTTCTTCCAGAGGACGATTCCGCCCCCGTGATAGGGGGCGTAACGGCTCGTCGCCGCCCGACTGCCCGGCGCGTCGATGCCCCGGACCCTCACGCGGACCTCGAAGTCTCCGGCCGCCTCGCGGAGGATCCTGGGCGCGTTCATGCGATCGATCTCGGCGCTCAGCAGGTGTGCGGTGCCCGGGACGAGGATCGAGGCCCGACCATTCGTCGGGTCCCGCGAGACCCGGCAATCTCCGTCGGGGTTGACGATCCGGCTCCGATCGCCGAAAGCCTCGATCCGCCTGGCCTCGGCGCCCATGGCGGGCATCTCGGCGGCCAGGGCCGGGCGTCGGGGCGGACCGAGGCCGGGCGCCGCCGCGAGTGGAGCCCCGTCGAGCGCCGGCTTCGCGACGGCCGGCAGAAGCCCGGGACCGGGCTGCGCCACGGCCGTCGGCGGAGGCAAAGTGACAGCGGGAGCGGGGCCGGCGCTCGCGACCACGACCGACGCTTCCGGGGACGGCGCGGGACGCGGAGCTTCGCGACCCGGTCCCGGCGCGGGAAGGACCGCCGCTGGCCGGCCAGCCATGACGCTCGAGGCGGCGCCACGGGGACGCGAATGAAACCCCATCGCGATCGCGGCGACACTCAGCAGGATGGCCAGCGCGGCGGCCCATTGGCCTCGCCGGGAGCGACGCGCCGCCGCCGGTCCATCCGGCGAGTCCGGATCCACGGCGACGCCGTCGGACGTGGCGCCCGGGTGGTCCGCCACGACGGGCGACGGCGAGCCCCGAGCGTGCCCGGCCGTCCGACGTTCGGCCTGACGCCGGCGCTCGATGTTCCGGAGCGCCTCGATGACCGCCCGCGCGGACTCCGGCCGGTCCGCCGGCGTCTTGGCCAGCAGGAGCATGATCAGCTCCTCCAGGTCCGGTGGGATGTCCGGATCGATCGCGCGAGGGGCCGGCGGGGTCTCCGTCGCCAGCGACGTGAGCACGGCCACGACGGTCGATCCGTCGAACGGCAGGCGCCGGGTACACAGCAGGTAGAGCACGCACCCGAGGCTGAACAGGTCGCACGACAGGTCCCCCCGGCGCCGTGGGCCAGCTCGGGTGCCATGTACGCCGGAGAGCCCACCGTCGCCCCGGGGCTGGTGATCTGCACGTCATGGCCCTCGGCCCGCGCCAGGCCGAAGTCGAGGATCTTGACCCGGCCCGTGGGAACCTCGAGCCAGAGATTGGCCGGCTTGATGTCGCGGTGGACCACGCCGCGCCGATGGGCCGCGTCGAGGCCGACGGCGACCTCGCGCCCAAGCCGAAGCACCTGATCGGCCGTCGGCACATGGCCCCGGTCGAGCCATCGGTCCAGCGACATCCCCTGCAGATATTCCATGGCCAGGAAGGGGACGCCATGATGCTGGCCGACCTGGTAGATCGTGACGATGTGGTCGTGCTTGAGCGCCGCCATCGCGCGGGCCTCGAGGAGGAACCGCTGCGTGACCTGCGGCGAATCCGCCAGCTCCGGCCGGATGACCTTCAAGGCCACCTTCCGGAGCAGGTTGACGTCCTCGGCCTCGTAGACGAGCCCCATTCCCCCCTGGCCCATCAGCCCGAGGACGCGATAGCGGGCGAGCCACCCGAGCTCATCGGGCGATCGGGGCGGGTCGAGGAACTCGGGGCGTTCCGCCCCGGCCGGCGGCCGGCCCGGCGGGGACGTCGCGTCGATCGCGATGTGCTCGGCCGCTGCATCGGGGCGCGCGGGCTGGGCACGCACGCCGGCCCGAGGGGCCGATGCGTGCCTGACGCGCCGAGCCCCAGGGATGCCGCCGGCAGAATCCATCGCTCACTCCACAGTCGTCCGAGGCAACGTCGAGTCCATTCACCGGATGGCCCTGGCGGCCTCGATCAGCTCTTCGGTCGTGTGCCGGCTGCGAAAACCCTCGAGGAACAGCTTCGCGCGGACGATCCCTTTCGGGTCGACGAGGAAGGTACCCGGCTCGGGGGTGCCCTCCGCCTTGCCACGAGCGGCCGGGTTGCGGATGTGGTAGGCTTCGATCGTCTTGCTGTCGGGGTCCGACAGCAGCGGGAAGGTGATCTTCTGCCCGTCGGAGAACTTCTTGAGCACCGCCGGCGAGTCGTAGCTGATGCCCACGACCCGGATGCCCGCGGCCTCGATCTTCGCGAGATCGGCTTGCAGTTGGACCAACTGCTTGCGGCAGTAGGGTCACCAGTCCGCCGAGCGGAAGAAGACCAGGGCGACCTTCCCCCCGGCGAGGATCTCGTCGAGCGAGCGATCCTTGCCCGACTGGTCCTTGAGCGTGAAGCTCGGGGCCTTCTCGCCGACCTCAATGCCGGGCGGCGTCGGTTTGACCCGGGCGCCGCATCCTGGCGTGCGCCCCGAAGGCAAGTCCGAGCAAAGCCAGCAACGCCATGCCGTTCGTCTTCATGAATTCGTTCCTCGGAGAGGGGACGGAGTCGTGGGGGAAGTCCTGTCAACGCACATCGGCGTTCGCGGCGGCCGCCGGCCTCGCCGTCGCCCCGGCGGAGACTCTCGGGGTCGATCGCCAGGGGAGGTCGGTCGCCTGGTACACCGCGCCGGTGCGCTTGTCCTGCACGAACACGGCCAGCCGCAGGTTCCGCCGATCCCACCTCGGGTCGATCGCGAACGTGTACCTTTGCGTCGCCGACGAGCTGCCGTCGAGCTCGACGAACCCGAATTTCGTCTGCGCGCGGGGAAGCGCGCGACGAGCGACTTGCCCGCATTCTCGCCCGCCGGGACCTCGGTGACGACGCCGTCCTCGCGGAGCACCGCGACGACCAGGAGCGGCGTCTTCTCGGCCCGGGACGACCGACCTGTCACCCGGACGGCGGCCGTCCCCGAGGATCCGTCCCGCTCGAGCGCGAGGTCGACGTCGATCGCCACGGCCGGCTTCCTGGACCGGGCCTCGCGGATCGCCGCGATCGCCGAGTCGGGGTCGCGGCCGTTCACGGATCGTTCGCCGTCGATCATCAGCATCGGCGTGTAGTAGAGCCCGTACTCGCGGTTCTTGGGCTTGGTGTAGAGCTGGTTGTAGATCATCTGCCGCTGGCTATACAGCGGGTCGGAGAACACATCCTTCCACGGATCGTTGAAGTAGTCGACGTGGAAGGCGACCGGCACGATCCCGGGCTCGCGCTCGGCCAGGGCGCCGAGGATCTTCTCGGCCGCCGGGCACATGTCGCAGCCCTGCGAGGTGTACAGCTCGACGAGGACCATACGCTTATTGGCGTCACGCTCGGCGCCCGGGGTTTGGCTGAAGGCGCAGGTGCCGACGAGGAGCAGGGCGCCG
This sequence comes from uncultured Planctomycetota bacterium, assembly GCA_963771445.1. Lineage (GTDB taxonomy): Bacteria > Planctomycetota > Planctomycetia > Isosphaerales > Isosphaeraceae > JAKAUH01. The sequence goes on from CAVYTQ010000015.1 coordinate 907,470, forward strand.
AGCGCGAAGCAGAGGCTCGAAACACGCATCACAGGGTCTCCGAAGTTCGCGGCGAGGCGGGCCATGGCTCACGGTCCGTCCCGCCATCCTCCTGAAGGCGGCTCGGGGTTGTTTGTTGTCGAGGCATCACGAATCCATCCCGTAGCGGGCGGTTCGACGCAATCCGTCGGCGGCCGGGGCGACCGCGCCGGCGGCTCCGGCTCGGCCTCAGCGCCTGCGGCGAACCCGTCGCGACGGGCCGTCCCACCCCGGCACGATGGAGACGGCGCTCGAGACCGACCGGTACGAGGCGGTCGTCTGCGGGATGCCGACTCCGCAGAGGCCTCCGGAGCAGGTGCCGAAGCCGGGGAACGTGCCGAGCGTGCCGTAACCTCCGGAGTACCCGTCGAACGCGCCGTATCCGACGCCGCCGACCTGGGCGTAATTGTAGGGCGACAGGCCAAAGGCGACACCAGAGCCGGATCCCTCGCCGAACTGGCTGATCGCGGGGTGGCCCTGGGCGCCCACCACACCGAACTGCGCCCGGGCGCTGCCCGCGGTGGCCAGCGTCAGGGGAAGGATCAGGCCCGAAACGAGCGTGTTCCAACGTCGCGATGTCATGGCTGGCTCTCCTCGGGTATGTCGGGCGTCTTGCCGGGCGCCTGTCGCGTGAGTTAGTCGGTTGACGTGAGCCGACGTTACTCCATCTTGCCCTTTTCTATCTTGTCCATCGCGCCGGCCGGCTTGCTCGGCTCCATCTTGTCCATCGCGCCGGCCGGCTTGCTCGGCTCTATCTTGTCCATCGCGCCGGCCGGCTTGCTCGGCTCCATCTTGCCGGCGTCATTCCTGGAATCGTCCGAACAACCCCAGATTCCGCCGACGATGAGGGCGGAACCGAGGAGCAACGCGGAGCGAAGTCGCGAAATCATCGATGATCTCCTGATTGAGAATCCGTCTAACCAGACCGAAGGTGCGGGAAGTCCGCGACCGAAGTCGTGCACGTTCGAGGAGAGTGCGTCACCGGCGAGGTCGGCCCTCGCTCAACAGCTCCTTGATGAACCCGGAGCATCCGGAGATGGTCGCTCCTCGGCCGATCAGGTCGAGGAGCAAGGTCAGGCCGGCCGGGTCGATGAAGGTCAACGCGGAGAGGTCCACGCACAGGACACCCGGCGGGACGCGGAGCTCCTCGCAGGCGCGGCTCAGCTCGGCGACCCAGGGGCCGAAGAGCTTGCCCTCGAGCCTGAGCGCGGGCCGGGTGGGATTTCCGCCGTCGTCGATCCGGGCGATCCTCAGCATGGCCGGCATCTCCGCGTTGGCCCTCCTCGACCGTCACGATATCGCTCTATTGCACGGCCGATGCCGCCAGTCCCGCACGCGAGAACATGGGTCATAACGGGCCGTGCGGCCGCAAGTTACGCGCGATGGGTCGGACCCATGGGTTGGCTCCCTCGGCATGATCGCCGCGGGCCGGCGCGACGAGATGTCGTGGGCGCCTACGACGGGTCGTGGGACGAGCCGCGCGATGCCGAGCTTCTTGAGCCGGCTGCGGAGCGTGTTGGGGTGCAGGCCGAGGATCCCGGCCGCGCCCCGGGGCCCGTCGATGGTCCAGCCGGTGCGGTCGAGGACGGCGAGGATATGACGACGTTCGATCGCCTCGAGCGAGGAAGGCGACGGCTCCCCGATCGTGACGGGGGTGGGGGGCCGTTCGCCGTCGATCTCAAAGTCGAGGGTCGGGCCGGTGGCGAGGATGACGGCACGCTCGAGCAGGTTCTCGAGCTCGCGGATGTTCCCTGGCCACCGATACGCCGACAGCCGCGCCATCGTCGGCTCGCTCACGCCCTCGATGCGCCGTCCGATGCGGGCGGCGAACCGTTCGACGAGGAAGTGCACCAGCAGCGGGATATCCTCGACCCGGTCGCGCAGGGGCGGCAGCGGCACGGGGAATACGCTGAGGCGATAGTAGAGGTCCTCGCGAAAGGTCCGGTCGCGGATGGCCTGGGCGAGGTCGCGATTGGTGGCGGCGATGACCCGGACGTCGACCCGGATCGCCGTACCGCCGCCGACACGCTCGAGCTCGCGCTCCTGCAGGACGCGCAGCAGCTTGGCCTGCGTCCCCGGGGACAGCTCGCCGATCTCGTCGAGGAAGAGCGTGCCCCCGTCGGCCAGCTCGAAGCGGCCGATGCGGCGGGCGATGGCGCCGGTGAACGCCGCCCTTCTCGTGGCCGAACAGCTCGCTCTCGACCAGCCCGGCCGGCAGCGCCGCGCAGTTGACCTTGATCAGCGGCCGGGCGGCCCGCCGGCTGTGCGAGTGGATCGCCCGGGCGATCAGCTCCTTGCCCGTACCCGTCTCGCCCGTGATGAGCACGGTGGCGTCGGTCGCCGCCACCCGCCCGACCTTGTCGAGCACGCCCAGCAGCGCGGGGATCGGCCGACGATCTCCTCGAAGTTGTGGACCGACTTGAGCTCCTCCTGGAGGTAGAGGTTCTGCTGCTGGAGCCGGGCGCGCTCGGCGTCGGCGAGCACGCGGTCGGTGATATCGACCCAGATCGAATGCACGGCGGCGATCCGGCCGTCGGGGCCGCGCAGCGGCCGGATCCAGGCGCTGACCCAGACGCCCGGCCGTCGGGCCGATGCATCTCCAGCTCCCGGACCGAGATCTCCTCTCCGGCGAAGGCGGCCCGCAGCGCGTCCTCGGCGCGGGGCCGGCCGGCCGGGGTCTCGGCGAACAGCTCGAGCACGGGATGATCGACCAGCTCGGCCGCCGCGACGCCGATGAGCTGGGTGGCCCGATGATTGACGCTCGACAGCCGCCGATCGCCGCCGATGGCCACGTAAGCGTTCGGCGCCTCCTCGTACAGCTCGCGGTACCGGCGCTCGCTCTCCTGGAGCTGCTTCTCGACCCGCAGCCGCTCGAGCTCGACGGCCGCGCGGGTGGCGAAGATCCGGAAGATCGACAGCCGGCGTGGCTCGGCCGGCAGCGGCCGCTCGTCGAGGACGGCCAGGTGGCCGAGCACCAGCCCCCGCACGTCGAGCAGCGGCACGCCCAGGTAGCTCTCGATCCCCAGGTCGATGGCGTCCCGGTCCCCGGGGAACTTCTCGCGGACGCCGCTGGGATAATGGCACAGCCCCGAGCGGATCACGTCCTCGCAGGGGGTACCGGCCAGGTCGAACTCGATGTTGTCGCGGATCTCTCCCTTGCCCCAGAACGCCAGCGTCCGGGCCCGCATCGTCGGGCGGTCGAACTCGGCGACGAAGGCATAGCTGACGCCCATGGCCGAGGCCAGGTGCGTCACCAGCGAGCGGAAGAAGGCGTCGCCGATGCTCTGCGCGGTCCCCTCGACGATGGCCCGCAGCGCGGCGGTCTCGTCCTGGTCCAGCCGCTCGGCCACGGCGCCCGTCGCCACCGACCCGGCCGGCCGTGCCTCGGCGGCGAGCCCGCCGTCGTCGCGACTTGGGTCGTTCATGGCGTCGCTCTCGCCCGCTGGAGAGGCCCCGGGACCGGAAGCGTCCGCCCGATCCCCCTCCACAAATGCTATCCGAAGCGCCCCGGCGGGGCGAACGGATTCGGCCTGGGGCGTTAGGTGTTCGGCCAAGGTGCCCGGGCCGGGCGTGATCCGTTCTTGCGGAACGACGTCTCGGGCAATGTCGGATTCCCCGCGTCTGTCGTTGGGCCGGTATTGCGGCGACCTCCCGGGCGAGACGGCCCGATGGCCCGGGGCTCCGGCCGGAGTCGTCTCGGGGCTGACCGCCCGGCGTCCAGGCCGGCAGGACGGCTCCGGGCTTCGATGGGGTCCGATCCCCTCGGATTGTCACCCGGAACGGGCCCGGGTCAGTGACCGAGTCGTCGCCTCCAGTAACCGGGTCGTCGGCGAGCGTGGGCCACGGCGAGGACGAAGGCGAGAGAATCATCCACGACGTGATAATACAGGAGGTACGGAAATCGGCGGAGGCGCACCCTCCGGAATCTGTCGAAAGCAACGGGCCATCGTGTTGGAGACTTCGCGACCCGGGCGATCGCCCGATCCACTTCGTTCGTGAACGCCTCGCCCAGGCCCTCTCTCCGGCGCTCGTACCAGGCCCTCGTCTCTTCGTATTCGCGAATCGCCAGACGATGGAACCGGACGTCCATTCCGTCGTCCTCGATCCGGGGCGTTCAGTCGCGAGCCTTCAGGTCGGACCACGACACCGTGGACGACGGATCGCCCAGCGCTTCATCAAGGCGACGATCCAACTCGGAGGCCAGTTCCTCGTCGTCCCATTCGTCGACCTTGGACGGGAGCGTCTGGAGCAGCGCTTCGACGATCGACGCTCGTTGCTCCTCCGTCAAGCTCATGGCAGCTTCAAGGACCTGCTGGCTTTTCTCGTCCATCGCGACGCTCCTCGCCGTACTGAGCCGATACCTGGCGGTCCTGACGACCCGTGATTGTAACGAAGTCCCGACAAAGGACCAATGGGAGGCATGATCCTCGGTCGTCGGGCCGGGGCAGCCGGCCGGCCCGATGGCCGACCCGTTCCCGCCGGCTCAGGTTCAAGGCCGTCCGCCGCGGGCGGCGCGAGCAGGGCGTTAACCTCGGCCCAGAGGGCCCGCCAGGCGGCTCGCTCGGACTCGGGGAGCTTCGCCAGCGCGCCCGCATCCCGGACGCCGGCCAGGTCGGTGTCAACATACCAGTGCTCGAGCGTCTGCCGGACCGTCGGGCGCGCCTGCGCATCGCCCGCATCCAGCATCCTGGCCCAGGCGGCCCGCTCGGCCTTCAGCCATTCCAGAGCCTGACCGCGGAGTCTCGCCCGCGCGGCGTCGTCGGGCCTCGGGTCGTCCGCCCCCTGGCCAGCGGCCGCCAGCGACGCGGAGCAGGCGGCGCTGTACCGGTGCTGGGCCCGGCGGTCGTCGCCGAGCTTCGGCTCGGCCGCCAGCGCCTCGGCCCAGAGCCGGGCGGCAGCGGCGTATCGCTTGGTGTCGTAGCACACCTGGGCCAGGGTCAGGCGCTCGGCGCCGTCCTTCGGACGGTCCTCGCCCTTGAGCAGGGCGGGCAGCCGCGCGACCAGCGCCGCCATCCGCTCGGCGACGGCGACCCACTGCGCCGAGGGGTAGCGCCAGCCCGGCTGCCTGCTGCCCAGCTCGTGCCCCCGGCGGAGCATCGCGAGCGCCCCGTCGTAATCGCCCTGGACCCGGAGGAGCTGTCCCAGGTTGCAGTGGGCCTCGGCGTGGTCGGGCTTGAGCCGGATGGCAGTGCGGAATTCGGTGGCGGCCTCAGCTATCTTCCGCTGGGACATCAGGACGTTTCCCAGGTTGTAGTGGGTCTCGGCATCGTCGGGCCAGAGCCGGATGGCGGTGCGGAATGCGGCGACGGCCTCGTCCACCTTACCCTGCTTCAACAGGGCCACGCCGAGGTTGATGTGGGCCTCGGTGAGGTCGGGCTTGAGCCGGATGGCGGTGCGGTATTCGGCGACGGCCTCGTCCCACTTCTTCTGGTCTTGCAGGACATTGCCGAGGTTGGTGTGGGCCTCGGTGTCGTCGGGCTTCAGTCGGATGGCGGTGCGATATTCGGCGACGGCCTCGTCCCACTTCCTCTGGCCATGCAAGGCGTTTCCGAGGTTAGTGTGAGCCTCGGCGAGGTCGGGCTGGAGCCGGATGGCGGTGCGGAATGCGGCGACGGCCTCGTCCCACTTCCCCTGCTTCAACAGGGCAAGGCTGAGCTTGGTGTGGGCCTCGGCGAAGTCGGGCCGGAGCCGGATGGCGGTGCGGCATTCGGCGACGGCCTCGTCCAACTTCCCCTGCTTCAACAGGGCAAGGCCGAGGATGTTGTGGGCGTTGACGTCGTCGGGCCGGAGCCGGATGGCGGTGCGGGCGGCGGCCACGGCCCGATCGAGGAACGGCGCCGCGTCGGCGGCCTGCCCCTTCTCCTTCAGGTGAATCCCCAGACAGCCCAGGTGCCGCGCAGCTTCTCCTTCCGCCGATCCGCCAGGTCGCGGAAGACCGCCTCGGCCTCGCCGCCGCGGCCCATCCGCTCCAGCAGGTGCGCCAGCTCGTGCGCCGTCTCGGGGCGGAGGGCGCGGGACGCCGTGTAGTACCGCACCGACTCCTCGCGCGCCGACGGCCGCAGGCTGTCCAGGGCCACCGCCAGGGCGTAGTTGACCCAGACATCGCCGGGGTGGCGGCCGGCCGCCCCGCGCAGCAGGGCCACGGCCGCCTCGGCCTGGCCGACGCCCGCCAGGGTCCCGCCCAGCATGACGGCCGTGGGCGCAGGCAGCTTGGCCGACTCGGGGGCCGCCGCCAGGGCCACGAGCGCCTCGGCCCGCGGCCTGCTGTCCTCCGCCAGCAGGATCACGCGCAAGCGGTCGCGATACGGCTCGGGGTCGGCCAGCCGCGCCGCCTCCATCGGCCTCCGCCAGGCGGCGGCCGGGCGCTTCGCCGCGAGGCGCACCGCCGACCAGTCGTCGAGAAACGCCGACAGCTCGACCACCACCGCCTGCGGCCGCCGCCTCAGCCGGCGGGCGAGCTCGGCCGGCTCCAGCGCGCCGAGATCCAGTCCCGCGTCGCGGAAGGCGGCGGCGTACGCGGCGTCGGTGCCCTCGAGGCCCACGTCGTACTGATTGGCCCGGACCTCGACCAGCTCCTGCCGCAGCCGGGCCCCGCGCTCGGCCTCGTCCAGCCCGGCCCGGATATCGTCGCGCAGCGCCTCGACCTCCGGGCCACGCCCCTCGGCCCGCCCCACCGCCGCCAGCGCCTCGCGCCACGCGGCGGGGTCGCCCGCCTCGCGGGCCGCCCGGTCGCGCAGCGCCCGGGCCTCGGCCAGCACCTGCGCCGACCGCGCGGCGCGCTGCTGATGTTGCTGGAGCAGGTAGGTGAAGGTAAGTCCTCCCGCGGTGACCAGCGCCAGCAGCGAGGCCGCCAGCCCCACCTGGAACCGCCGCGCACGCCGCTCGACCCGCGCCCGCTCGTTGGCCTCGGCGGCCGTGTGCACCGCCTCCTCGGCCCGGGCCGACTCGGCGGCGCGGGCCACCTCGGCGGCGCGCAGCCGATCCTGCACGCCGCCCAGGTAGGCCGTCACCCGCTCCGCCACGCCGCCGGCGTTGCGGGGGCGGTCCTCCGCCTCGCGCCCAGGCAGTCCTTGGCGATGGCGACCAGCTCGGCGTCGGCCCCGCAGGCGACCAGCCGGGCCGTCGCGTCGGCCAGGTCCCCCAGCGCCGCCTTGCGGAGGACCTCGCCGGAGGAACGACCCAGGAACGCCGGATCGCCCGTCAGGACCTCGCACAGGATCGACCCCAGCGCGAACACGTCGGCCCGCTCGTCAACCCGCTCGCCCCGCGCCTGCTCGGGCGCCATGTACGCCGGCGTCCCCATCGCCGACCCGGGCCGCGACAGGCCGGGGGCATCCGACCCGCTGCTGGCCGTGGCGATGACCGTCTCCTGGCGATCGTCCCTGCCCGCCCCCTCGTCGTCCGCCAGGCCGCCCCGCGGCAGGACCTTGGCCAACCCCCAGTCCATCACCTGCACCTCGCCGAAGGCGCCGACCATCACGTTGGACGGCTTGAGGTCGCGGTGGATCACCCCCGGGCATGCGCGTAGGCCACCGTCTGCGCGATGGCCTCGAAGATCGACAGGAACCGCGGCAGGTCCTCGCCGGGCCCGTCGCGCGCCTCCAGGAGCTGCGCCAGGGTGTGGCCCTTGACCAGCTTCATGGCGAAGAAGGGGCGGAGGTCGGCGAAGGTGCCCAGCTCGTAGATGGGGACGATGCCGGGGTGCTGGAGCTGGCCGCCGATCTGCGCCTCCTCGACGAACCGCCGCACCATGTCGGCGTCGTGGCGCAGGTCGTCGCGCAGGACCTTGAGCGCCACGTCGCGGCCCAGGTCGGGGTCGCGGCCCCTGAGGACGGCCCCCATGCCGCCGCGGCCGATCTCGCCGTCGATCCGGTAGCGGATCGAGCGGTCGGCGTCGGCGCCTCCCTGGGGCCGGACGATGGGCGATGGCTCCTCGCCGGGCGCCGTGTCGCGGAGCAGGATGCGGGGGACAGGTCCGATGGTGGCGGCGATCGAGTCCAGGACGCCGGGCGGGGTGGTCGCGTCGCCCCGGCCGGTCCCGTCGATGCCCAGCCGGATCAGGCAGCGGGGGCAGGCGCCGGCGGAACGCGGGCGCCGCATTCGGGGCAGCGATCGGGCTGGTTCATCGGTCGGACTCCGGGTCTTGGAGACGGTCATCGGGCCTGAGAGAGGATAAGGGGCCGGCGGCGAGACGTTACGGCGGGCCGGGGGAAATCTTTCGAGCTAGTCGCGAGGCGCCCGGGTGGATCGCGGAAGCCCGGCAGTCCCCGGCCGGGCCGGTCGGCTCAGGGCCCGCCGACCCGCGCCCGGGCCAGCAGGGCGTCAACCTCGGCCCAGAAGGACCGCCAGGCGACGCGCTCGGACTCGGGGAGCTTCGCCAGGGCACCCGCATCGCAGACTCCGGCCAGGTCGGAGTCGGCCCGCCAGTACTGGAGAGTCTCCTGGACCAGCGGGCGTGCCTGAGGACCGCCCGCATCCAGCACCTTCGCCCACGCGACTCGCTCGGCCTTCAGCCAGTCGAGGGCCTGGCCGCGCAGCCCGGGCCGGGCGGCCTCATCGGGCTTCGGGTCGTCCGCCCCCTGCCCGCTACCGGCCAGGGCCGCGGCGCAGGCGGCGTTGTAGCGGTGCGCGGCCCGGCGGTCGTCGCCGAGCCCGGGGTCGGCCGCCATCGCCTCGGCCAAGAACCGGGCGGCGGCGGCGAAGCGCTTCGTCTCGTAGCACAACTGGGCGATGTCCAGGCGCTCGGCGACGTCCTTCGGGCGGTCCTCGCCCTTGAGCAGGGCGGGGAGCCGCGGAGCCAGCGACGCCATCCGCTCGGCCTCGGCGAGCCACCGCGCCGAGGGGTAGCGCCAGCCGGGCTGCCTGGCGCCCAGCTCGTGACCCCGGCGCAGCATCGCAAGCGCCCCGGCGTAGTCGCCCCGGCGCCGGAGGAGCCGTCCCAGGTTGCAATGGGCCTCGGCGAGGTCGGGCTGGAGCCGGATGGCGGTGCGGTATTCGGCGACGGCCTCTTCCACCTTCCCCTGGCCGTTCAGGGCGTTGCCGAGGTTGTAGTGGGCCATGGCGTAGTCGGGCTGGAGCCGGATGGCCGCGCGCGACATGCGGCGACGGCCTCGTCCAACTTCCCCCGGGCTTGAAGGGCATTGCCGAGGTTATTGTGGGCCTTGGCGTAGTCGGGCCGGAGGCGGATAGCGGTGCGGAATTCGGCGACGGCCTCATCCATCTTCCCCTGGGCCGCCACGACGCCGCCGAGATTATAGTGGGCCTCGACGAGGTCGGGCTGGAGGCGGATGGCGGCGCGGTATGCGGCGAGGGCCTCATCCACCTTCCCCTGATCTTCCAGGGCGTTGCCGAGGTTGTTGTGGACCTCGGCGTAGTCGGGCCGGAGGCGGATGGCGGTGCGGTATGCGGCGATGGCCTCGTCCACCTTCCCCTGGGCGTCCAGGACGAGGCCGAGGTTGCCGTGGGAATTGACGTCGTCGGGCCGCAGCCGGATCGCCGCGCGGGCGGCGGCGGCGGCCCGGTCGAGGATCGGCGCCGCATCGGCGGCCCGGCCCCTCCCCTTCAAGTGAGTCGCCAGGCAGGCCAGGTGATGCGCGTCCTCCGGCCGTCGCTTCGCCAGGTCGCGGAAGACCGCCTCGGCCTCGACGCCGCGGCCCATCCGCTCGAGCAGGTGGGCCAGGTCGTGCGCCGCCTCGGGGCGCAGGGCGCGGGCCGCCGTGTAGTACCGCACCGACTCCTCGTGGGCCGGCGGCCGCAGCCTGTCCAGGGCCCCGGCCAGGGCGTGGTTGACCCAGACGTCGCCGGGGTGGCGGCCGGCCGCCCCGCGCAAAGGGCCACGGCCGTCTCGGCCTGGCCGAGGGCCGCGAGGGTCTTGCCCAGCAGGACGGCCGTCGGCGCCGGCAGCTCGCCCGCCTCGGGGGCGGCGGCCAGGGCATTGAGCGCCTCGGCCTGCGGCTTGCGGTCCTCGGACAGCAGGATTGCGCCAAGCGGTCGCGATAGGGGTCCGGGTCGGCCCGCCGCGCCGCCTCCATCGGCTTCCGCCAGGCGGCGACGGGACGCCTGGCCTCGCGGCGCACGGCCGACCAGTCGTCCAGGAAGGCCGACACCTCGATGACCACCGCCGCAGGCTCCCGCCTCAGCCGACGGGCGAACTCGTCGGGCTCGAGGGCGTCGAGGTCCAGCCCCGCCTCGCGGAAGGCGCTGGCATAGGCGCCGTCGGTGCCGTCGACGCCGACGTCCTCCTGATTGGCCCGGACCTCGACCAGCTCCTGCCGCAGCCGGACCCCGCGCTCGGCCTCCTTCAGGCCGGCCTGGATCTCGTCGCGCAGGACCTCGACCTCCGGCCCCCGGCCCTCGGCCCGCTCCACCGCCGCCAGGGCGTCGCGCCACGCGCCGCATCGCCGGCCTCGCGGCCCGCCCGGTCGCGCAGCGCCGTGGCCTCGGCGAGCATCTGGGCGACCCGCGCGACCCGCTGCTGCCGTTGCTGGAGCAGGTAGGTCGCGCCGAGCCCGCCCGCGGTGATCAGCACCAGCAGCGAGGCCGCCAGCCCCGCCTGGAACCGCCGCGCACGCCGCTCGACCCGCGCCCGTTCATTGGCCTCCGCGGCCGTGTGCACGGCCTCCTCGGCGCGCGCCGCCTCGGCGGCGCGGGCGACCTCGGCGGCGCGCAGCCGGTCCTGCACGCCGGCGAGATAGGCCGTGACCCGCTCCGCCACGGCGCCGGCGTGCCGCGGACGGTCCTCCGCCTCGCGCGCCAGGCAGCCCTTCGCGATCGCGATCAGCTCGGCGTCGGCGGCGCAGGCATCCAGCCGGGCCAGGGCGTCGGCGGTGTCGCCCAGCGCCGCCTTCCGCAGGATCTCGCCCGAGGAGCGGCCCAGGAACGCCGGATCGCCGGTGAGGACCTCGCACAGGATCGAGCCCAGGCGCGAAGACGTCCGCCCGCTCGTCGACGCGGTCGGTCTCGCCCCGCGCCTGCTCGGCGCCATGTAGGCCGGCGTCCCCATCGCCGAGCCGGGGCGGGACAGGCCCGGGGCGTCCGAGCCGCTCCGCGCCGTCGCGATCACCGTCTCCTCACGCGCGGGCTGGCCGGCCTCCTCGTCGGCGAGGCCGCCCCGCGGCAGGACCTTGGCCAGCCCCCAGTCCATCACCTGCACCTCGCCGAAGCTGCCCACCATCACGTTGGACGGCTTCAGGTCGCGGTGGATCACCCCCCGGGCGTGCGCGTAGGCCACCGTCTGCGCCATCGCCTCGAAGATCGATAGGAACCGCGGCCGGTCGTCGGCCGGGCCCTTGCGGGCGTCGAGCAGTTGGACCAGCGTGTGGCCCTTGACCAGCTTCATGGCGAAGAACGGCCGGCGGTCGGCCATCGTGCCCAGCTCGTAGATGGGGACGATGCCGGGGTGCTGGAGCTGGCCGCCGATCTGCGCCTCCTCGACGAAGCGGCGGACCATGTCGGCGTCGTCGCGGAAGTCTTCGCGCAGCACCTTCAGGGCGACGTCGCGGCCGAGGTCGGGGTCGCGGCCCTTGAGGACGGCGCCCATGCCGCCGCGGGCGATCTCGCCGTCGATCCGGTAGCGGATCGAGGCGTCGTCGTCGGTCGGGCGGAGGATGGGGCCGGGCAGCTCGCCGGGCGCCGTGTCGCGGAGGAGGACGCGTGGGACGGGGCCGATGGTGGCGGCGATCGTCTCCAGGGCGCCCGGCGTGGTCGTCCCGCCGCCGGTCGGGCCGGCGAGCAGCGATCGGCTCAACCGGCCGGGGCCGTCGAGACCCAGGCGGAGCAGGCAGCGCGGGCAGCTCCCCGTGGAACGCTCGGCGCCGCATTCCGGGCAATGGTCGGGCTGGTTCATGGGTTCGACCTCCGGGTCGTGGGGATGATCAACGGTCCTGCGAGTGGGTAAGGGGCCGGCGGCGAGACGTTTCGGCGGCCCGCGGGAGATCTTTCGAGATGCTCGCGAGGCGCCCGGGTGGATCGCGGAAGCCCGACGGTCCCGGCCGGGCCGGTCGGCTCAGGGCCCGCCGACCCGGGCCCGGGCCAGCAGGGTGTCGACCTCGGCCCAGAAGGACCGCCAGGCGACGCGCTCGGCCTCGGGGAGCTTCGCCAGGGCGCCCGGATCGCGGACGCCGGCCAGGTCGCCGTCGGCTCGCCAGTGCTCGAGCGTCTGCTGGACCAGCAGGCGCGCCGCGCATCGCCCGAATCCAGCACCTTCGCCCAGGCGGCCCGCTCGGCCTTCAGCCAATCGAGCGCCTGGCCACGCAGCCTGGCCTTCGCACCGTCATCGGGCCTCGGGTCATCCGTTCCCTGGCCGGCGGCGGCCAGCGCCGCGGCGCAGGCGGCGTTGTAGCGGTGCTGGGCCCGGCGGTCGTCGCCGAGCTTCGGATCGGCCTCCATCGCCCCGGCCAAGAACCGGGCGGCGGCGGCGAAGCGCTTCGTCTCGTAGCACAGCTGGGCGATGTCCAGGCGCTCGGCGACGTCCTTTGGGCGGTCCTCGCCATTGAGAAGGGCGGAGAGCCGCGGGGCCAGCGACGCCATCCGCTCGGCTTCCGCGACCCACCGCGCCGAGGGGTAGCGCCAGCCGGGCTGCCTGACGCCCAGCTCATGCCCGCGGCGCAGCATCGCGAGCGCCCGGCGTGGTCGCCCCGGCCCCTGAGGAGCAGTCCCAGGTTGCAGTGGGCCTCGGCGTAGTCGGGCCGCAGGCGGATGGCGGTGCGGTATGCGGCGACGGCCTCGTCCACCTTCGCCCGGTCCCTCAGGACGTTGCCGAGGTTGTAGTGGGCCTTGGCGTCGTCGGGCCGGTGCCGGATGGCGGTGCGGTATTCGGCGACGGCCTCATCCACCTTCCCCTGGCCCGCCAGGGCGGCGCCGAGGTTGTTGTAGGCCTGGGCGTCGTCGGGCCGGTGCCGGATGGCGGTGCGGTATTCGGCGACGGCCTCGTCCAGCTTACCCTGGGCCGTCAGGGCGACGCCGAGGTTGCAGTGGGCCCCGGCGTAGTCGGGCCGTAGACGGATGGCCGTGCGGTGTTCGGCAACCGCCTCGTCCACCTTCCCCTGCGCATACAGGGCGAGGCCGAGGTTGCCGTGGGAATTGGCGTCGTCGGGCTGGAGCCGGATCGCCTCGCGGAATTCGGCGGCGGCCTCGTCCACCTTCCGCTGCGCATCCAGGATGAGGCCGAGGTTGTTGTGGGCCGCGGCGTCGTCGGGCCGGAGCCGGATGGCGGTGCGGTATTCGGCGACGGCCTCGTCCACCTTCCCCTGCTCGCTCAGGGCGATGCCGAGACTGTAGTGGGCCTTGGCGTGGTCGGGCTGGAGCCGGATCACCTCGCGGAATTCGGCGATGGCCTCGTTGACCTTCCCCTGGCTCGCCAGGGCGACGCCGAGAATATAGTGGGCCGCGGCGGCGTCGGGCCGGAGCCGGATGGCGGCGCGGGTGGCGGCGATGGCGCGGTCGAGGATCGGCGCCGCATCGGCGGCCCGGCCCCTCTCCTTCAAGTGAGTCGCCAGGCAGGCCAGGTGATACGCGTCCTCCGGCCGTCGCTTCGCCAGGTCGCGGAAGACCGCCTCGGCCTCGACGCCGCGGCCCATCCGCTCGAGCAGGTGGGCCAGGTCGTGCGCCGCCTCGGGGCGCAGGGCGCGGGCCGCCGTGTAGTACCGCACCGACTCCTCGGCGCCGGCGGCCGCAGCTTCTCCAGGGCCCCGGCCAGGGCGTGGTTGACCCAGACGTCGCCGGGGTGGCGGCCGGCCGCGGGGCGCAGCAGGACCACGGCCGCCTCGGCCTGGCCGATGTCCACCAGGGTCTTGCCCAGCAGGACGGCCGTCGGCGCCGGCAGCCCGGCCGCCTCGGGGGCGGCGGCCAGGGCATTGAGCGCCTCGGCCTGCGGCTTGCGGTCCTCGGACAGCAGGATCGCGCAAGCGGTCGCGATACGGGTCGGGGTCGGCCCGCCGCGCCGCCTCCATCGGCTTCCGCCAGGCGGCGACGGGACGCCTCGCCGCGCGGCGCACGGCCGACCAGTCGTCGAGGAAGGCCGACACCTCGATGACCACCGCCTCAGGCTGCCGCCTCAGCCGACGGGCGAACTCGGCCGGCTCCAGCGCGTCGAGGTCCAGCCCCGCCTCGCGGAAGGCGGCTGGCGTAGGCGGCGTCGGTGCCCTTGAGGCCGACGTCCTGCGATTGGCCCGGACCTCGACCAGCTCCTGCCGCAGCCGGGCATCGCGCTCGGCCTGCTCCAGCCCGGCCTGGATCTCGCCGCGCAGGGCCTCGACCTCCGGCCCCTGCGCCCTCGGCCCGCTCCAGCGCCGCCAGGGCGTCGCGCCATGCGGCCGGATCGCCCGCCTCTCGCCGCGCCCGGTCGCGCAGCGCCGTGGCCTCGGCGAGCACCTGGGCGAACCGCGGCCGCGCTGCTGCCGCTGCTGGAGCAGGTACGTCACGCCGAGCCCGCCCACGGTGGTCAGCACCAGCAGCGAGGCCGCCAGCCCGACCTGGAACCGCCGCGCACGCCGCTCGACCCGGGCGCGCTCGTCGGCCTCGGCGGCCGTGTGCACGGCCTCCTCGGCGCGGGCGGACTCGGCGGCGCGGGCCAGCTCGGCGGCGCGCAGCCGGTCCTGCACGCCGGCCAGATAGGCCGTGACCCGCTCGGCCACGGCGCCGGCGTGCCGCGGGCGGTCCTCGGCCTCGCGGCCAGGCAGTCCCGGCGAGGGCGATCAGCTCGGCGTCGGCCCCGCAGGCGTCCAGCCGGGCCAGGCGCGTCGGCCAGGTCGCCCAGCGCCGCCTTGCGGAGGATCTCGCCCGAGGTCCGGCCCAGTGAAGGCCGGCTGGCCGGTCAGGACCTCGCAGAGGATCGAGCCCAGCGCGAAGACGTCGGCCCGCTCGTCGACCCGCTCGACCTCGCCGCGGGCCTGCTCGGGGGCCATGTACGCCGGCGTGCCCATCGACCGACCCGGCCGCGACAGGTCGGAGTCGTCCGAGCCGCTGCGCGCCGTGGCGATGACCGTCTCCTGGCGATCGAGCTTGCCGGCCGTCGGCGTCGTCCGACCACGCCGCCGCGGGGCAGGACCTTGGCCAGGCCCCAGTCCATCACCTGGACCTCGCCGAAGCGCCCACCATGACGTTGGACGGCTTCAGGTCGCGGTGGATCACGCCCCGGGCGTGGGCGTAGGCGACCGTCTGCGCGATCGCCTCGAAGATCGCCAGGAAGCCGGGGCCGGTCGTCGTCGGGGCCGTCGCGCGTCCTCGAGCAGCTCGGCCAGGGTGCGGCCCTTGACCAGCTTCATGGCGAAGAACGGCCGGCGGTCGGCGAAGGTGCCCAGCTCGTAGATCGGCACGATGCCGGGGTGCTGGAGCTGGCCGCCGATCTGCGCCTCCTCGACGAACCGGCGGACCATGTCGGCGTCGTCGCGGAGGTCGTCGCGCAGGACCTTGACGGCCACGTCGCGGCCGAGGTCGGGGTCGCGGCCCCTGAGGACGGCGCCCATGCCGCCGCGGGCGATCTCGCCGTCGATCCGGTAGCGGATCGAGCGGTCGGCGTCGTCGCCGGCCTGCGGCCGGACGATCGGCGCCGGGCTCCTCGCCGGGCGCGGTGTCGCGGAGCAGGACGCGGGGGACGGGGCCGATCGAGGCGGCGATCGAGTCCAGGACGCCGGGCGCGGTCGTCTCGCCGCAGGTCCGCCCGGTCGGTCGCGAGCGGCCGAGCCCGGGTCCGTCGATCCCCAGGCGGATCAGGCAACGGGGGCAGATCGCCGGCGGAACGCTCGGCACCGCATTCCGGGCAGCGGTCGGGCTGGGTCATGGCTCGGACTCCGGGAGGTATGTCAGGCTTTCCAGCCTGACGTCCGGTCGAACGGGTCGGATCGGGTCGGATCGGGTCAGGCTGGAAAGCCAGACATACATTAAGGCGTCGTCAGCGAAACGTTACAGTGGTCCCGGGACTCGTGTTGCCGTGACCCGGCCGGGTCATCGGGCGGTCGCCGGCGGCGGGGCACCGGCCCGCGCCAGCAGGGCATCGACCTCGGCCCAGAGCGACCGCCAGGCCGTGCGCTCGGACTCGGGCAGCCCGGCCAGGGCGCCCGCATCGCGGACGCCGGCCAGGTCGCCGTCGGCCCGCCAGTGCTCGAGTGTCTGCCGGATGAACGGCGCGCCTGCGCACCAGCCGCATCCAGGACCTTGGCCCAGGCGGCCCGCTCGGCCTTGAGCCAGTCGAGCGCCTGGCCGCGCAGCCCGGCCCGCGCGGCGTCATCGGGCCTCGGGTCGTCCGCCCCCTGGCCGCACCCGGCCAGCGCCCGGCGCAGGCGGCGTTGTAGCGGTGACCGGCCTGGCGGTCGTCGCCGAGCTTCGGGTCGGCCGCCAGCGCCTCGGCCCACAGCCGCGCCGCGGCGGCGAATCGCTTGGTCTCGTAGCACATCCGGGCGATGGCCAGGCGCTCGGCGACATCCTTCGGGCGGTCCTCGCCTTTGAGCACGGCGGGGAGCCGCGCGGCCAGCGCCGCCATCCGCTCGGCGTCGGCGACCCACTGCGCCGAGGGGTAGCTCCAGCCGGGCTGCCTGGTGCCCAGCTCGTGCCCCCGGCGAACCATCGCGAGCGACCCGGCGTAGTCGCCCCGGACGCGGAGGATCATTCCCAGGTTGCAGTGGGCCTCGGCGTAGTCGGGCTTCAGCCGGATGGCGGTGCGGTATTGCGGCGACGGCCTCATCCAACTTCCCCTGGCCTTGCAAGGCGGTGCCGAGGTTGTAGTGGGCCTCGGCGTAGTCGGGCTGGAGCCGGATGGCGGTGCGGGCGGCGGCGACGGCCTCGTCCACCTTCCCCTGCTTCAACAGGACCAGGCCAAGGATTTTGTGGGCGTTGACGTCGTCGGGCCGGAGCCGGATCGCGGCGCGGCATGCGGCGACGGCTCGGTCGAGGACCGCCGCCGCGTCGGCGGCCCGGCCCCTGTCCTTCAAGTGCCCCCCCAGGCAGGCCAGGTGCCACAGGTACTCCGGCCGGCGTTCGGTCAGGTCGCGGAAGACCGCCTCGGCCTCGTCGCCCCGGCCCATCCGCTCCAGCAGGTGCGCCAGCTCGTGCGCCGTCTCGGGCCGCAGGGCACGGGCCGCCGTGTAGTACCGCACCGCCTCCTCGCGCCGGCGGCCGCAGCCCGTCCAGGGCCCTCGCCAGGGCATGGTTGACCCAGACGTCGCCGGGGTCGCGGCCGGCCGCGGCACGCAGCAGGGCCGCGGCGGCCTCGGGATGGCCGAGGCCCGCCAGGGTCCGGCCCAGCAAGACGGCCGTCGGCGCCGGCAGACCGGCCGACTCGGGGGCCGCCGCCAGCGCCACGCAGCGCCTCGGCCCGCGGCTTGCGGTCCTCGGCCAGCAGGATGGTGCGCAGCCGGTCGCGATATGGCTCCGGGTCGGACAGCCGCGCCGCCTCCAGCAGCTTTCTCCAGGCGACGATCGGCCGACCCGCCGCGCGGCGTACGGCCGACCAGTCGTCGAGGAACGCCGACACCTCGATCGCGATCGCCTGCGGCTGCTGCCCCAGCCGGCGGGCGAACTCGGCCGGCTGCAGGGCGTCGAGGTCCAGCCCCGCTTCGCGGAAGGCGGCGGCATACGCGGCGTCGGTGCCCTCGGCGCCGACGTCCTGCTGATTGGCCCGGACCTCGACCAGCTCCTGACGCAGCCGGGCGCCTCGCTCGGCCTCGTCCAGACCGGCCCGCACCTCGCCGCGCAGGGCCTCGACATCCGGCCCCCGGCCCTCGGCGCGCTCCAGCGCTGCCAAAGCGTCCCGCCACGCGGCGGGATCGCCCGCCTCGCGGGCCGCCCGGTCGCGCAGCGCCCGGGCCTCGGCCAGCACCTGCGCCGAACCTCGCGGCGCGCTGCTGCCGCTGCTGGAGCAGGTACGTCGCCCCGAGCCCGCCCGCGGTGACCAGCGCCAGCAGCGAGGCCGCCAGCCCCACCTGGAACCGCCGCGCACGCCGCTCGACCCGGGCACGCTCGTTGGCCTCGGCGGCCGTGTGCACCGCCTCCTCCGCGCGGGCCGACTCGGCGGCGCGGGCGACCTCGGCGGTGCGCAGCCGGTCCTGCACCCCGCCCAGATACGCCGTGACCCGCCCGGCCACGGCGCCGGCGTTGCGGGGGCGGTCCTCCGCCTCCCGCGCCAGGCAGTCCTTGGCGATGGCGATCAGCTCGGCGTCGGCCCCGCAGGCATCCAGCCGGGCCGTCGCGTCGGCCAGGTCGCCCAGCGCCGCCCTGCGGAGGATCTCGCCCGAGGACCGCCCCAGGAACGCCGGATCGCCCGTCAGGACCTCGCACAGGATCGAGCCCAGCGCGAACACGTCGGACCGCTCGTCCACCCGGTCCCCCTCGCCCCTCGCCTGCTCCGGCGCCATGTACGCCGGCGTCCCCATCGCCGACCCGGGCCGCGACAGGCCGGGGCATCCGACCCGCTGCTCGCGGTGGCGATGACCGTCTCCCGGCGATCGTCTTGCCCGGCTTTCTCATCGTCCACGACGCAGCCCCGCGGCAGGACCTTGGCCAGGCCCCAGTCCATCACCTGCACCTCGCCGAAGCTGCCCACCATCACGTTGGACGGCTTCAGGTCGCGGTGGATCACGCCCCGGGCATGCGCGTAGGCCACCGTC
The DNA here is from genome assembly GCA_963771445.1 of uncultured Planctomycetota bacterium. Taxonomy (GTDB): domain Bacteria; phylum Planctomycetota; class Planctomycetia; order Isosphaerales; family Isosphaeraceae; genus JAKAUH01. The sequence goes on from CAVYTQ010000015.1 coordinate 926,087, forward strand.
TGCGCGATGGCCTCGAAGATGGAGAGGAATCGGGGCCGGTCGTCGCCGGGGCCGTCGCGCGCCTCGAGCAGCTCGGCCAGGGTGTGGCCCTTGACCAGCTTCATGGCGAAGAACGGCCGCAGGTCGGCGAAGGTGCCCAGCTCGTAGATCGGGACGATGCCGGGGTGCTGGAGCTGGCCGCCGATCTGCGCCTCCTCGACGAAGCGGCGGATCATGTCCGCGTCGTGGCGCAGGTCGTCGCGGAGCACCTTCAGCGCCACGTCGCGGCCCAGGTCGGGGTCGCGGCCCTTCAGGACGGCCCCCATGCCGCCGCGCGCGATCTCGCCGTCGATCCGGTAGCGGATCGAGCGGTCGGCGTCGTCGCCTCCCCGCGGCCGGACGATGGGCCCGGGCTCCTCGCCGGGCGCGGTGTCGCAGAGCAGGACGCGGGGGACCGGCCCGATGGTGGCGGCGATCGCGTCCAGGACGCTAGCGGGCGGGGTGGTCGCGTCGCCCCGGCCGGTCCCGTCGATGCCCAGGCGGATCAGGCAGCGGGGGCAGGCGCCGGCGGAGCGCCGGGCGCCGCATTCGGGGCAGCGATCGGGCTGGTTCATCGCTCGGGCTCCGGGAGATAGGTCGGGCGTTCGCACAAGAGGTTCGGACGGATCGGATCACCGGGCGGCGGGCGGCGAGGCACCGGCCCGGGCCAGCAGGGCGTTGACCTCGGCCCAGAGGGCTCGCCAGGCGGCGCGCTCGGACTCGGGCAGCTTGTCCAGGGCGCCCGCATCGCGGACGCCGGCCAGGTCGCCGTCGGACCGCCAGTGCTCGAGCGTCTGCTGGACCGTCGGGCGCGCCCGCGCATCGCCCGCATCCAGCACCCCGGCCCAGGCGGCCCGCTCGGCCTTCAGCCAGTCGAGCGCCTGGCCTCGCAGTTTGGCCCGCGCGGCGTCGTCGGGCCTGGGGTCGTCCGCCCCCTGCCCGCAACCGGTCAGGGCGGCGGCGCAGGCGGCGTTGTAGCGGTGCCCGGCCCGGCGGTCGTCGCCGAGCTTCGGGTCGCCCGCCATCGCCTCGGCCCAGAAGCGGGCGGCGGCGGCGAAACGCTTGGTGTCGTAGCACATCTGGGCGATGGCCAGGCGCTCGGCGCCGTCCTTCGGGCGGTCCTCGCCTTTGAGCACGGCGGGGAGCCGCGGGGCCAGCGCCGCCATCCGCTCGGCGTCGGCGACCCACTGCGCCGAGGGGGAGCGCCAGCCGGGCTGCCTGCTGCCCAGCTCGTGCCCGCGGCGGAGCATCGCGAGCGACCCGGCGTAGTCGCCCCGGCCGCGTAGGATCATTCCCAGGTTGCAGTGGGCCTCGGCGTAGTCGGGCTTGAGCCGGATGGCGGTGCGGAATTCGGCGACGGCCTCGTCCAACTTACCCTGGCCGCGCAGGGCCAGGCCGAGGTTGTTGTGGGCCGCGGCATCGTCGGGCCGGAGCCGGATGGCGGTGCGGAACTCGGCGGCGGCCTCGTCCACCTTACCCTGGCCGCGCAGGGCGCTGCCGAGGTTGTAGTGAACCTCGGTGAGGTCGGGCTGGAGCCGGATGGCGGTGCGGTATTCGGCGACGGCCTCGTCCAACTTACCCTGACCCGCCAGGGTGCGGCCGAGGTTGTTGTGGGCCATGGCGTAGTCGGGCTTGAGCCGGATGGCGGTGCGGAATGCGGCGACGGCCTCGTCCGACCTACCCTGCTTCCCCAGGGCGGTGCCTAGGTTGTTGTGGGCCATGGCGTAGTCGGGCTTGAGCCGAAGGACGGTGCGAAATTCGGCGACGGCCTCGTCCAACCTACCCTGCTTCCCCAGGGCGGTGCCTAGGTTGACGTGGGCATCGACGAGGTCGGGCCAGAGCCGGATGGCGGTGCGGTATTGGGCGACGGCCTCGTCCAACTTACCCTGGATCACCAGGGCCACGCCGAGGTTGATGTGGGCCTCGGTGTAGTCGGGCTTGAGCCGGATGGCGGTGCGGAATTCGGCGGCGGCCTCGTCCCACTTCCCCTGGCCTTGCAAGGCGGTGCCGAGGTTGGTGTGGGCCTCGGCGAGGTCGGGCTTGAGCCGGATGGCGGTGCGGTATTGGGCGACGGCCTCGTCCAACTTACCCTGGATCACCAGGGCCACGCCAAGGTTGAGGTGGGCCTCGGTGTAGGCAGGCCGGAGCCGGATGGCGGTGCGGTATTCGGCGGCGGCCTCGTCCCACTTCCCCTGGCCTTGCAAGGCGGTGCCGAGGTTGAAGTGGGCCTCGGCGCGGTCGGGCCGGAGCCGGAGGGCGGTGCGGAATGCGGCGACGGCCTCGTCCACCTTACCCTGCTTCAACAGGGCAAGGCCGAGGTCGGTGTGGGCCTCGGCGAGGTCGGGCTTGAGCCGGATGGCGGTGCGGTATTCGGCGACGGCCTCGTCCCACTTCTTCTGGTCTTGCAGGACATTGCCGAGGTTGGTGTGGGCCTCGGTGTCGTCGGGCTTCAGTCGGATGGCGGTGCGATATTCGGCGACGGCCTCGTCCCACTTCCTCTGGCCATGCAAGGCGTTTCCGAGGTTAGTGTGAGCCTCGGCGAGGTCGGGCTGGAGCCGGATGGCGGTGCGGAATGCGGCGACGGCCTCGTCCCACTTCCCCTGCTTCAACAGGGCAAGGCCGAGCTTGGTGTGGGCCTCGGCGAAGTCGGGCCGGAGCCGGATGGCGGTGCGGCATTCGGCGACGGCCTCGTCCAACTTCCCCTGCTTCAACAGGGCAAGGCCGAGGATGTTGTGGGCGTTGACGTCGTCGGGCCGGAGCCGGATGGCGGTGCGGGCGGCGGCCACGGCCCGATCGAGGAACGGCGCCGCGTCGGCGGCCTGCCCCTTCTCCTTCAGGTGAATCCCCAGACAGCCCAGGTGCCGCGCGTTCTCCTTCCGCCGATCCGCCAGGTCGCGGAAGACCGCCTCGGCCTCGCCGCCACGGCCCATCCGCTCCAGCAGGTGCGCCAGCTCGTGCGCCGTCTCGGGGCGGAGGCGCGGGCCGCCGTGTAGTACCGCACCGACTCCTCGCTCGCCGGCGGCCGCAGCCCGTCCAGGGCCCTCGCCAGTATGTAGTTGACCCAGACGTCGCCGGGGTCGCGGCCGGCTGCGACACGCAGCAGGGCCGCGGCGGCCTCGGGATGGCCGAGGCCCGCCAGGGTCCGGCCCAGCAGGACGGCCGTCGGCGCCGGCAGACCGGCCGACTCGGGGGCCGCCGCCAGGGCCACGAGCGCCTCGGCCCGCGGCTTGCGGTCCTCCGCCAGCAGGATGGTGCGCAACCGATCGCGATATGGCTCGGGGTCGGCCAGCCGCGCCGCCTCCATCGGCCTCCGCCAGGCGGCGACCGGGCGATTGGCTTCCCGGCGCACGGCCGACCAGTCGTCGAGGAACGCCGACAGCTCGACCACCACCGCCGGCGGCCGCTGCCGCAGCCGGCGGGCGAACTCGGCCGGTCCCAAGGCGTCGAGGTCCAGACCCGCTTCGCGGAACGCGGCGGCGTATGCCGCGTCGGTGCCCTCATTACCGACGTCGTACTGATTGGCCCGGACCTCGACCAGATCCTGCCGCAGCCGGGCGCCGCGCTCGGCCTCGTCCAGCCCGGCCCGCACCTCGTCCCGCAGCGCCTCGACCTCCGGCCCCTGTCCCTCGGCGCGCTCCACCGCAGCCAGCGCCTCGCGCCACGCCGCGGGGTCCCCCGCCTCGCGGACCGCCCGGTCGCGCAGCGCCCGGGCCCCGGCCAGCACCTGCGCGAGCCGCGCCGCACGCTGCTGATGTTGCTGGAGCAGGTAGGTGAAGGTAAGTGACTGTCCCATAAGTGGGGTTAGGCAGCCGTCGCGGTAGTGGAACTCGGCGTCCGTCTCCTTGGGCTCGAAGCCGGTTGAGCATCAAGTGGATCATGGCCAACTTGATGAACGCCTCCGACGACAGCACGCTCTTCTCCCGGTCCTTGCTCAGCCGGCGGCACTCGCCCAGCCAGGCGAACGTCCGCTCCACCGTCCAGCGGATCGGCAGCTGTCACCCAGCCCTCGGCCCCCTCGGGCCGCCGCACGATCGCCAGGTCCCAGTCGGCGTTCGCCTCGACCCACTCGTAGAGGGCGATAGTTGTGGTACTTGCCGTCGGCGAACATCCGCACCACCTTGCCCACCGGCTGGCCCTCCAGCCGGGCGAACAGCTCGGCCGCCGCCCTGGCGTCGTCCACGTCGGCGGCGGTCACCAGGACGGCCAGCAGCAACCCCATGCTGTCCACGACGATGTGCCGCTTCCGGCCGTCGACGTTCTTGGCGTTGTCCCGGCCCCGCTGCTCGCCGCCGGACGTCGTGTCGACCGACTGGCTGTCGACGCTGGCGGTGGTGCGGGGGTGGTAGGGCTTCTCCGCCGCGCGGACCTTCGTGCGGAGCAGGTCGTGGATGGTGTCCAGGGTGCCGTCGTGCCGCCACTCGTCGAAGTACCGCCAGACGGTGCTCTTGGGCGGGAAGTCCTTGGGCAGGTACCGCCACTGGCAGCCGGTGCGGAGGATGTAGAGGATGGCGTCGACGACGTCCCGCATATCGGTCTTGCGGGGCCGACCGCCGCCGGGTTCGGGCGGCAGGTGGGGCTCGATCAGGGCCCACTGCTCGTCGGTGAGGTCACTGGGGTAAGGGTGCAATCTCATACCGTGATTACGCCCGCTAGACCCCATTTGTTCACCTTATGGGACAGTCACTAAGTCCTCCCACGGTGACCAGCGCCAGCAGCGAGGCCGCCAGCCCCACCTGGAACCGCCGCGCACGCCGCTCGACCCGCGCCCGCTCATTGGCCTCGGCGGCCGTGTGCACCGCCTCCTCGGCCCGCGCCGACTCGGCGGCGCGGGCGACCTCGGCGGTGCGCAGCCGATCCTGCACGCCGCCCAGGTAGGCCGTCACCCGCTCCGCAACGCCGCCGGCGTTGCGGGGGCGGTCCTCCGCCTCGCGCCCCAGGCAGTCCTTGGCGATGGCGACCAGCTCGGCGTCGGCCCCGCAGGCGACCAGCCGGGCCGTCGCATCGGCCAGGTCCCCCAGCGCCGCCTTGCGGAGGATCTCGCCCGAGGACCGCCCCAGGAAGGCCGGATCGCCGGTGAGGACCTCGCACAGGATCGAGCCCAGCGCGAACACGTCGGCCCGCTCGTCCACCCGGTCACCCTCGCCCCGCGCCTGCTCCGGCGCCATGTACGCCGGCGTCCCCATCACCGACCCGGCGCGCGACAGGCCGGGCGCATCCGAGCCGCTGCTGGCCGTGGCGATGACCGTCTCCTGGCGGTCGTCCCTGCCCGCCCCCTCGTCGTCCGACACCCCGCCGCGGGGCAGGACCTTGGCCAGCCCCCAGTCCATCACCTGCACCTCGCCGAAGGCCCCCACCATCACGTTGGACGGCTTGAGGTCGCGGTGGATCACGCCGCGGGCATGCGCGTACGCGACGGTCTGCGCCATCGCCTCGAAGATCGACAGGAACCGCGGCCGGTCCTCGCCGGGGCCGTCGCGCGCCTCGAGCAGTTGCGCCAGGGTGTGGCCCTTGACCAGCTTCATGGCGAAGAAGGGGCGGAGGTCGGCGAAGGTGCCCAGCTCGTAGATGGGGACGATGCCGGGGTGCTGGAGCTGGCCGCCGATCTGCGCCTCCTCGACGAACCGCCGCACCATGTCGGCGTCATCGCGGAGGTCATCCCGCAGGACCTTGAGTGCGACATCACGGCCGAGGTCGGGGTCGCGCCCCTTGAGGACGGCCCCCATGCCGCCGCGCGGCGATCTCGCCGTCGATCCGGTAGCGGATCGAGCGGTCGCCGTCGCCTCCCTGCGGCCGGACGATCGGCCCGGGCTCCTCGCCGGGCGCCGTGTCGCGGAGCAACACGCGTGGGACAGGTCCGATGGTGGCGGCGATCGCGTCCAGGACGCCGGGCGGGGTGGTCGCGTCGCCCCGGCCGGTCCCGTCGATGCCCAGGCGGATCAGGCAGCGGGGGCAGACACCGGCGGAGCGTTGGGCACCGCATTCCGGGCAGCGGTCGGGCTGGTTCATCGCTCGGGCTCCAGTTCATGGAAACGATCATCGGGCCTGAGAGAGGATAAGGGGCCGGCGGCGAGATGTTACACGGATGCCGAAAGAAAACGTCGGAACCTGTCTCCTTTTGCGACGCGCCGTCGATTCCACCCGGCTGAAGTTAACACCGTCTCCTTCGCCCCGCCGGGGAGAATCTGCCCGAAGGGCGGATGACGGAATCCTGTACCGGCCGCCGACGGAGGCGGAGCGGGAGTACGCCTGCCGGGCGGAGACGGCGGCCCGCCGGTCGTCCGGCGACGATCCGGAGGGCCGGGCCGCGGTGGAAACCTCGCCGACGCGACGGCGCGGGCCAGGTATCCGAACCGGGCAGCCATCGCCGCGCGCCGTGAATTCACCGACATGGCGCCGGGTGGCCGCTACAACCCGAACGCCCTGGGGCAGTCTGACAGGCAAGGAAACGTCTGGGAGTGGTGTTCGGACGGCGACGAGGCCGATGACTACAATCCATCGCCCGCTGACAATCCAGGCCCTCGCTTCGGCGGCCCGAACCGTGCGCAGGGCGAACCGCCGGGTCGGGCACGAGGCCAGGGATGAAGAAACAGCCGAGGCCCAGGCGTTTCGACGCGACGATGCGCGACCTCTTCGACCCCGGGCCGGCCGAGTGGCTCGAGTTCCTCGGCGTCCCGGTGCCGGACCCGGCCCTCGCCGGCGTGATCGACTCGAACGTCTCGACCGTCTCCGCCGAGACCGATAAACTGCTCCGCCGCGGCGGGCCCGACCCGGTGATCGTGCACGTCGAGTTCCTGTCGAGCCGCGACTCGCGCTATCCCGACCAGCTCCATTGGTATAATACACTCGCGGTCCGGAAGCACGAGGAACCGGTATGGTCGGTGCTGGTGCTGCTCCGCCCGTCGGCGGACGGGCCCGGGCTGACGGGCGAGTACGAGCGGACGTTCCCCGGCCGCGGCCGGAGCCTGGTGTTCCACTACGACGTCGTCCGGGTCTGGCAACTGCCCCCCGAGCGATTCCTGGAGGCCGGCCTGCCGCTCCTGCCGCTGGCGCCGGTCTCGAATGTGGCACCCGAGCGGTTGTCCACAGTGCTGACGGCGGTGGCCGAGCGGCTGCGAGACGAGGCCGGCCCCGAGCTGAAGACGACCCTGTGGGCGGCCACCGAGATCCTGCTGGGGCTGAATTATCCCGAGGAACGAGTGCAGGAATTGACCGAGGAGATCACGACCATGGTGCTGGGCATCCAGGGACTCGAGGAGTCGTCGGTCTATCAGGGCATCTACCGCAGGGGCAAGGCCGAGGGCATAGCTGAGGGCGAGGCCAAAAAGGCGCGGGCCATCCTGGTCCACCTGGGCCGGAAGAAGTGGGGTGAGCCCGACGAACAGATCCTGGCCAGGATCGCGGGGATTGACGACCTCGACCTCCTCGACCTCCTGAGCGAGCGCATCCTCGACGCGACCGGTTGGGACGAGCTGTTCGCGGCGGACGAGCCCTCGGCGTGACCATGCGGCGAAATTCGCGGGCGAGGCGAGGCAACTGCCCCCGGAGCAATTCCTGGAGGCCGGCCTGCCGCTCCTGCCGCTGGCGCCGGTCTCGAACGTGACGGCTGAATGCCTGCGAAACAAGGCCGGCCCCGAGCTGAGGGCCAACCTGTGGGCGGCCACCGAGATCCTGCTGGGGCTGAATCATCCCGAAGGGCGCGTGAAGGAACTGACCGAGGAGATCACGACCATGTACCTGGGCATCCAGGGACTCGAGGAGTCGTCGGTCTATCAGGGCATCTACCGCAGGGGCTGGGCCGAAGGCTGGGCCGAGGGCTGGGCGGAAGGCTGGGCAGAAGGCATAGCCGCGGGCAACGCTGAGGTGGCGCGGGCCATCCTGATGCGCCTAGGCCGGAAGAAGTGGGGTGAGCCCGACGAACGCGTCCTGGCCAGGATCGCGGGCATCGCCGACCTCGACCCCCTGATCGAGCGCATCCTCGACGCCACCACCTGGGATGAGTGGCTCGCGGTGGACGAGCCCTCGGCGTGACCGCTCAAGATTCCCGATCAAGCACCCAGGACCGCGAAGAGGGCTCGCAACTCCTCCTCGACGGCTGCATCTCCGGCGTCGCGGAGAGTCGCGGCGACTTCGGCGCGCAGTCCGACGGCGAACCGCGAGCGGAGGCGGTGCAAGGCCACGCGGAGGTTGCCGTCGGTCAGGCCCAGCTCGGCCGCGATCGCGGCGCGCGAGGCCGTATCCACCTCGGACGACACGAGCGGCTTCAGGCGACGGAACAGCTCGGACCGCCCCGTGCCGGCGTAGTGCCGCTCGATCGCGTCGAACGCTCGGGCGATCAGCGCCAGCGCCCAGTCGCGCTCGAACATCCGCTCGGGAGTCCGATCGTGCGACGGCTCGCGGAGGAATCGGCCCTCGGCGTCGCGGGCGTCGATCGAGAGCACCGGCCGGCCCCCGCCCCGCTTCAACGCCCGGTCGCGATCGCGGCGGTCGGCCAGGAAGAACGAGCAATCGGCCAGCAGGAACGAGCGGAAGCGACCCCGGTCCGGGTCGGCCGCGGCAACCGTCCCCTTCTCCAGGAGCCGGGCGAAATAGTCCTGCGTCAGGTCGAGCGCCTCGTCGGGATTGTGCCCCTTGCGGCGGATCAGGGCGTAGATCGGATACCAGTAGGCGCCGCAGAGGTCCGCCATCGCCGCGCGGGCCTCCGGATCAGCAGGGTCGCCGGCGCAGGCGATCCGGCTCCAGTGCGTCGTCGGGAAGCGATCTGGCGAGGGAATCTGGGTCACTTGGGACCGCCTCGGCGGTTCGTCGCCACGCGCGGGAGACTGCACCTTCCGGGTCACCGCCAAGTCTACGGCGTCGACGCCCGAATCCAAGGCCGTGAATCCGGCCGGGGAGTCGGCGAAGCCCCGCTTATGAGCGAGCGAGTGCCGGCAAGTGACCGCGGCGCAAGGTGCCCCGGGGAGGGAACTGGTGCGGCAGGCCGGTGAAGACGGCCAGGGTGCCGAGGTTGGTCAGGACGACCGCCGAGAGGCTGGTGAACCCGAGGAAGAACGCCCCGGCGACGCAGAGCAGGTTCGGGACGAGGATCGCGCCGTGGATCATCCGGACGCGGGCGACGTGGGCACGCGACCGCTCGCGCAGGACGGCCGCCCAGTCGAGGTCGTCGCGGTGGACCAGCACCTGGGCGGGATCGTGGTCGGGGTCGCCCGGGTCGGCCGCCATCGAGATCGCCACGTGCGCCTCGCGCGCCGCGTCGGGCTCGCGACGGCAGTCGCCGACGAAGGCCGCCCTGTGCCCGCGCTCGCGGAGCGACCGCATCGCCCCGGCCTTGGCGTCGGACGACAGGCCGCCGACGTGGAAGTCCAGTCCCAGCGATTCGGCCAGCGCGGCGGCCTCGGCATCGGGCCGGTCCGAGATCAGGCCGATCATGAGCGGCCCGTGCCGCCGGAGCTCGCGAAGGGACTCGGCAGCCAGGGGCTCCGCCGCCCGCCCGAACGCGATCCGGCCGATGGGCCGACCGTCGGCCGAGACCTCCAGGCCGGGCGGGAGGTCCCCGGCGGCATGCGAATCACGCAGGTCGCGGACGGTGAACGAACGCGCCCGGTCGCGGAGGGTGATCTCGGGGCCCCGGTAGCTGGGCCGCGAGATCGCGGCGGACGATCACTCGCCGCGCGGCGCACGCCGCGTTCAGGGCCGCCGAACCGCTCGTCGGCCAGGTCGCCGAGGGCCGAGGCGGCCAGGCGGAGCACCTCGTCCTCGCCTGCGCCGTCGATGGCCTGGACGGCTCGCACCTCCAGGCCGGTCCGCTCGAGCGTCGGGTGATGGTCGAAGATGAAGACATCCGCCGAGGCGATCCGCTGGAACGCCGAGGCGTCGCGGATCATGACGCCCTCGCCGGCGCAGGCGGCGACATCCCGGACGGATTCCATCGAGACGCCCAGGCCCGGACCGGTGGCATAGTCGGGCCGCAGGATGGCCGCGGCGGTGGTCAGGTCGCCGACGGCTAGCCCGAGCCCGGCGACGGCGAGCGTCGGGCCGACGGTCCGGCGGGCGAACGCCTCGCCCTGCGCCGTCAGGGCGAACTCCGCCGGCGGCGTGCGCGACGGCGCCGGCCAGCGCGCGATGCGAGGCGATCGGCCCGGGTCGCCGCGCCCGGCGCCGAGACCTCGATATACAGCCGCCCCTCGACGGCGAACGAGCCGGCGAAGACCGGGTCGCCCGCCTCCTTCCGCGACAGGCCCGGCGAGCCCGCGGACCAGCCGCTCGTCGACCACCGCGTAGCCGCCGGCCAGCCAGCCGTCGGCCGGGATCATCTCATCCTCCTCGACCACGATCCGGTCGCCCGGCGTGCAGCCGGTCGGTCGGGACCTCGACCTCGGCCTCGCCGACGCAGAGCCGGGCGAAACGCGGGCCGCTGCGTCAGCGACGGCAGCAGTTGCCGGCGCAGTCGATGCTGCGCCGCCCGGTGCTGGTGCCGCCAGAACTGGTACATCCAGGCCATGAGCGCGGCGGCCAGGAACTGCCCGCTGAGCAGCGTCCCGGCGAGGATCGTCGAGAACAGCACCGGCAGGCCGAGCTTCCGCCGACAGACCTCGCGCCACGCCTCGCGCAGCACCTTGAGGCTCGACGCCACCAGCAGCACGGCGCTGGCCGGCAACAGGGCGGGCAGCGCCAACTCGCCCGCCACGGCCAGGACCAGCGAGCCGTTGGCCATCGCGAACCGGGCCGGCGGCAGGTGGCCGGCCGTGCTCGGCCGGCGTGCCCGTCATCGGCTCGGCCAGGTCCTCGAGCACGTCGGAGCAACTGCCGACGGCTGATCGCGGCCGGGTCGTAATGCACCAGGAGTCCCGAGGTCAGCGGCCGCGCCTGCACCTGGATCACGCCGTGCGTCGCCGCCAGCTCGGCCTCGATCCGGTGCGCCCGGGCGCGGTCGCGCGATCGCGTCGTGACGCAGCCGCATCCGCCCCGGGATCGCGCTGGCGACCTGCCAGGTCGAGCGCGGGCGGCTTAGAGGTCGAGCTCATCGGCGATCTCCTCGATGAACCGGATCGCCCGCTGCCGATTCGCATCGGTCACGAGCATCCGGGTGGCCAGCGAGAGCTTCGCGTAGATGGCGATCCGCCCCGGCGTGAACGTCGCCGACAGGGGCAGGATGCTCGACTTGAACTTCAGGATCGGGTCCGCGCGCGTGCCACGCGAAGTCCGCCTGGAACGGAAGCTGGTCGGCCCGCCGGGCCGCCGCCTCGAGGATCGACCGCTTCAGGTCGTCGTCGAGCGTCCGCCGGAGCGGGCGCTCGTACAGGCACTCGCCCAGCTTCTTGAAGTTGAACGACGGCTCGACGAGTGTCGCGTCCGGGGGCTTGGGGACGGAAACGATCGGGCGAGGAGGCATTCGGATTCGGAGACGACTTCCTCGGCCTGCTCGAGCAGGCCGGCGTGCTCGGCCTCGGGGGCGAAGACCTCGATCTCGAGGTCGGCCTCCGGGCGTATGGATCTCGAGGATCGTCTCGGGCTCGGTCTGCGCGGCCAGGCCCTGCGCCACGCGCTGATCTTGCTCGAGCTGGCTCTCGGCCTGCGCCTGCGCGATCCGACGCAGCGGCAGCATGCCGTTGGCCAGGGCGGCCAGGGCGGCGACGTTGTTGGTGAGCACCGACATCATCACGCCGAAGCCCATCGTGAACGCGCCCGGCGATGCACAGGCCGTTGGGGGCCAGGATCAACTGCCAGCTGCGCTTGACGTTCTTGTCGAGGTCCCGCGCGATGTCGCGCAGGTCGCAGAGCTTCGACAGCCCCTCTTCCATGAAGACGATGTGGGCGGTGTCGGTGGCGATCGACGTGGCGCCTCGCAGCGAGACCGAGACGTTCGCCTTCTTCAAGGCGATCGAGTCGTTGATGCCGTCGCCGACGAAGCAGACCTTCCTGCCCTCCCTCTGCAGCCGCTCGACGTATTCGGCCTTGTCGGCCGGCAGGACCTGGGCGAAGTAGCGGTCCATGCCCAGCGACTCGGCCAGCTTGCGGGTCGGCGCGTCGTGGTCGCCCGAGATGATCGCGATGTGCTTGATCCCGCGCTTCCGCAGCCCGTCGATGATCGAGCGGACCTCGGGCCGGACCGACGCCTGGAGCTCGATGGCGCCGCCGAGCTGGTCGTCCACGCCGACCATGACCAGCGTATTACCCTCGAGATGGGCCGCGTCGAGCGCCTGCTGGATCTCGGCCGGGATCGGGATGTTCTCCAAATCCATGAACCGCGCGCTGCCGACGCGGATCGCATGGCCCTCGATGTGGACCGTGATCCCGTAGCCGACGTGATATCGCGAGTCGTCGATCGGCGGCAGTGGGTTGCCGGTGGCCTCGTGGGCATGCAGGATCGCCTTGGCGATCGGGTGGGCGAACTTGGCCTCGGCGGCGGCGGCATAGCGCAGGATCGCCCCGGCCTCGTGGCCGTTGCAGGCGATGACCCGGCCGACCTCGGGCCGCTCGCGGGTCAGGGTTCCGGTCTTGTCGAAGAGGACCGTGTTGACCTCATTCATCAGCTCGAGCGCCCGGCCGTCCTTGACCAGGATGCCCTTGTGGGCGCACAGGGCCAGCGAGCTGAGCATCGCCAGCGGCGCGGCCATGCGGATGCCCGTGCCGAAGTCGCTGTTGAGGATCGCCACCGCGCCGGCGGGGCCCAGCGTCGCCATGCCCACCGAGGCCAGGGCCAGCGTGGGGATGACCGCCTTGTCGGCCAGCCGCTCGCCCTTGTGCTGCGAGGTGAGCTTGTAGCCGGCCGTGTCGTTGAGGATCTGGCTGATCTTCGCCGAGGCGGTCTCGTTGCCCGCCTTCTCGACCTCGACGAAGACCTTGCCCGCGACCATCACCGTCGAGGCGAAGACGCGATCGCCGATGCCCTTCTCGGCCGGCGTCGACTCGCCGGTCAGGGCATGCTGATCGATCATCGCCATCCCTTCCTTGATGAACCCGTTGACCGGCACGACCTCGCCGGTGTTCACCACGATGACGTCGCCCGCCTGGAGCCTGTCCATCGACACCTGGACCTCGACGCCGTCGCGGAGCAGCCAGACGTATCGCGGCTGCTTGCCGAACGCGTTCAGGAGCAGCCGCTTCGAGTCGTCCTGCGTCTTCTTGACCAGCACGCGGCCGAAGCCCAGGCACCAGCAGAGGACCGAGCCGGGGAAGATGTTCAATGTACCCAGGCAGCCGACGACGACGATGGCGTCGAGGACGTTGACGCCCAGCCGGCGCTCGACGAACAGCACCTCGCGGGCGCTGCGGAAGGTCGGGATCGAGGTGTAGACGAACAGGCCCGCGGCGACCGGCAGGAGCGGCGGCGCCAGGAACTGCGCGGCGGCCGCCAGCGGCAGCGAGAGGGTGCACAGCGGCAGTTGCAGGTCGGGGCTGTCGAGCCCCTCGGACACCTCGGCCTGCGCGATCGCCGAGTCGAGGATCTCGACGAGCTGCGTCTTGTTGAGCTGCCGGGCGTCGTAGAGGATCAGCACCGAGCCGGTGAGGTCGCTGGTCTTGTAGTTGTCGATGCCCAGCACGCTCATCAGCTCGCGCTCGATCGCCTGGCAGAGCTCGCGGCGGCGGTGCAGCCGCTCGTTGTGGAAGCGGATGCGGCCGGGGACCTCGTGGCGGACCTCCCAGTCCGAGCCCTCGGCGACGCGGTGACGCTCGACGATGCGCGTCCTCGGCATCAGCCGCAGCCTCGGCAGGCCGAACCCCCGCCGCCGACGCTCCGTCCCGGTCTTCTCCTCCGCGGGCGCCTCCATCGCGGTGCCATTGCCGACGGCGTGGCCATTGCCGTTCGCATGGCCGTTGCCGTTCGCATGGCCGTTGCCGTTCGCATGGCCGTTGCCGTTCGCATGGCCGTTGCCGTTCGCATGGCCGTTGCCGTTCGCATGGCCGTTGCCGTTCGCATGGCCATTCACCGGGACCGTGCCGGAGAGCCGCTTGTAGATGGCGGCGATCGCCTCCTGGCGCGAGTAAGACCGAGGGCAATAGCGGATCTCGGCCATGTTGGGGCCGAAGAGGACGTTATTGCCGCGGATGGTCACGCCGCTCACCTCGTCGGCCTCGAGGATTCGCTCCACGAATTGTCGGCAATGGTCGGACGTCGGATCGCTGAAGAGGAAGCGACTCTGGAGTCGGATGCGACCTTCCGCCGGAAATGTCACCGAAATATCCATTGTGAAATCGACCCTGGTGCTTCGACCTGGTGTATTGATCCATCCGCGTCGAACCGGAGGGGCCGACCGTTCGCCCCAGGCTGAGGTGCGCTCCCCAAGAAACCGGAAAAAAAAGGTCGCCAGTTGGCTTGAGGGCTTCGGGCAACGCGAGCAAACAAAGAAAGCCGGAGACCTCTCGAGGAGACCTCCGACGGGGGGATTTCGGCGTGTTTGCCCGTGGCTTCCGACCTCCGAAAGCCCCTGAACGGAAACGTTGCCTTCCGATTATACTCCCTAAGGCTTGCGAGGGAGCGGCCAACGGCGGGGAAATTCCCGAAAACTCACCCGCCTAGCGGAAAATTCCTGCCAATCGGAACGAGAAATTCTGATCGGGCTCGGGGAAGGCACCAAAAAGCCGGGGAATGGCCGAAATGCGAAGGGCTTCGCGTTCAGCCGGATGACATGAGCCAACCACGAGAGCCTCAGACGGGCGTACCATGCCAGTCATGACCGCACCAGAGGCATTGCCTGGCCCGAGGCGTGCGAAGGACCCGGCGGCATTGTGGGCATCGCTCGATGATCGCTTCGCCTTGCTCCTCCTGAATCCGGCGGCAGACCGACCTGCGGAAAGCCTGCCACCCGGCGGAGAAGGCCGAGTCGAACTCAGGAGCAAAGACGCCCCATCGCTCGGACAGCATTCGCGCAATGGTCTCGTTATTCGATGTGGCGGCCTTCTCCCGAACAATAGCCGCCAGACCGGCGCGGAGCTCGAAATCGGTCATGAGGTGCGTGAAGTTCCTCTGGAGGTAACGCCACAGCTCGAATTCTTCGTCGTACCATCGCATGGTCAGGCCGCACTGCTCGGTCCCAGGGTACAGCTTGACAGCTTCTGTGATCCGCTCCGAGACCTCTTCCACGGAACGAGCCTGCGTGTGACAACCCGGAAATTTGGGCACCGAGGCGACGTAATATCCCTCCGCGTCGCGCTCGATGATGACACTAAAGTCGCGATCCATGGACCGCCCTCCTGGGTCGATCAAGGATTCAGCGTATCCAGCTCGGTGCGGATCGTGCCCATCAGCGAGGCGATCAGGTCGTCGCCGAAATCGAAGCGGGCGCCGGCGGCGGCGAAGAGCTCGGGCAAGCGGGCGCGAGCCGCCCAGCGACAGGGCCTTCTTGTACGACGGCGACGGCGCCGGCGCGGTCCGTCAGCGACCGCTGCCAGATCTGCAGGGCACCGAGCTGCGCGATGCCGTACTCGATGTAATAGAACGGGTACAGGAAGATGTGGAGCTGGCGGTGCCAGGAATGGTCGCGAGCCTCCTCGTGGCCCGACCAGTCGACGTCGCCGCCGAATCGGTCCAGGAGCGACCGCCAGGCCGCGCAGCGGCTCGTCGCGGGTGTGGCCGGGGTGGGTGTAGATCCAGTGCTGGAAGGCGTCCACGGTCGCGATCCAGGGCAGGATCAGCACGATGCCCTCCAGCAGCTTGCGGGCGGAGCGGTCGGCGTCGGCGTCGCTGTAGAACGGATCGAGCCGGCGGGCGCCGAGGAGCTCCATGCTCATCGAGGCGACCTCGCAGAATTCCAGCGGGCTCTCGCGGTAGGCCGGCAGCGGCTCGCCGCGGGCCGCCAAGGTGTGGAAGGCGTGGCCGCCCTCGTGCAGCAGGGTGCGCAGGTCCGAGTCCACGCCCACGGCGTTCATGAAGATAAACGGCAGCCGGTCGTCCTCGAGCGTCGTCTGGTAGCCGCCGGGCGCCTTGCCCTTGCGATTGGCCAGGTCGAGCAACTGCTGCGCTCGCAAGAAGGCGAACTGGGCGCCGAGCTCTTCATCCACCTCGCGGAAGACGGACTCGGTCCCCGCCGCGAGCTGGTCGACGTCGGCGAACGGTTGGAGCGGCGGCCGGCCGAGCGGGTTGACCGCCAGGTCCCAGGGCCGCAGCGAATCCACGCCCATCATCGCGCGGTGGTGCGCGTGGATCTCGCGGGTCAGGGGCACCACGACCTTCTCGACGGCCTGGTGGAAGCGGATCGCGTCTGGGATGCCATAGTCGAACCGCTCACGGTTGCGGTAGGCGTACTCGACGTAGTTGTCGAAGCCCGCCTCGCGCGCCACCTCGACCCGCAAGGCCATCATCCGGTCGAAGAGGTCGTCGAGGGCCTCGCGGTCCTGCAACCGCCGCGACGCCGACAGCTCCCATGCCTCCTGCCGGACGGAACGGTCGGTCTGCTCCAGGAACGGGGCCATCTGGCTCAGGGTCCGCTCCTCGCCGCGATAGGTGACCGTCATCGCCCCCAGGATCTTCTGGTACTGCTGCTCCAGCTCGGCCAGCTCGGTCTCGCGGGGGATGTTGGCCTCGCGGAACAGGGCGAGGCGGTTCTCCAGCGCCCGGTCGAAGACGAAGTATCGGTCGCGTGACAGGCCCGAACGGTGGGGCGACTCGAGGTATCGCGTCCGGATCGCATTCTGGATCGGCTTGAGCCGGGGCTCGATCTCGCGGACGAATGCCAGGTAGGCCGCCTCGCGCTCGGGGTCGTCGGTCTGGCAGGTCATGGCGATGTAACGCCGACCCCCTCCTGCCCCACCACGGAATTCAGCTCGCCCGCCGCCATCACCCAGCGCTCCAGGTCGGCCGAGGACTCGATCGGCTGGTCCATCAGCCTGGCGTACCAGGGCTCGATCTGCTCCCAGGTCTTCAGCTCGAGGTCCGCGGGGAGCCACTGGTGGGGATACACTTCGGGGCGTAGGTGGGCACTTTCTCGACTCCTGTCTATGGTAACGACGCCTGCACCAGCCAGGCCCCGCCGAAGAGCCAGGAGGACATGATGGCGGTGGCGATGACGAGGACCAGGGTGGTCGAGGCGACGGCCTCGGCGTGGGCGACGAGGCCCTTGGCCTCGCCGAGCGAGCCGATGGTCTGGAACAGCGCCAGGACGGCCGTGGTGCCGATGACGACCTCGCCGAGGGCCGTGGCGAAGACGATGAGCGCGATCCGGCCGACCGGGTCGCGGACGACCGCCAGGACCAGGCCCAGCCCCAAGATGAAGACGACCAGATGCCAGAGCCGCATCGGCAACGCATTCCCCGCCCGGCCCACCGCCGATTCTCGACGCCCGCGGCCGCGCGGCGGAGCGGAACGTCCCATGAAGAAATATGACGCGGGCCGGTGCCCGATGTCAACGTCGGCGGCAAGATCGCCCCGCGCGGCGAAAACTGGTAGATTGAGGGGACACTCCGCTTCGGGTATAGCTGACGGGAAACCCCGGCCCGAGGGATCCGTCCGTGCCCGCCCCCAACGGGCCGGCCGACCGGCATCGCGGCCCAGACGGGTCCCCGCCTGCCGGCACCGCTCCGACACGCCTGGCTTCTAGGAGATCGACGCAACATGAGCCCCGCCCCCGCGACTGCAACCGCCCCGGCGACCGCGACCGCGAACTCGCCGGCATCCCATCCCTACCGGTTCACGTTCGGACCCTGGAACATCAGCACCGGGGCCGACCCGTTCGGGCCGCCGGTCCGCAAGGAGATGGAGTACGCCCGCAAGCTCAAGGCGTACAAGGAGCTCGGGTTCGACGCCGTCCAGTTCCACGACGACGACATCGTGCCGGCCGACCTCGACTGGCAGGCCACGCTCAAGGGGGTCGCCGAGGTCAAGAAGATCCTCGACGGCGAGGGCCTGTTCGTCGAGATCATCGCACCCCGGCTGTGGGAAGACCCGCGGACGGTCGACGGCGCGTTCACCTCGAACAACCCGGCCGACCGCAAGTACGCCATCGACCGGTCCAAGCGATGCGCCGACATCGCCCGCGAGGTGGGCTGCAAGAACTACGTCCTGTGGCTGGCCCGCGAGGGCTCCTATATCCGCGAGGCCAAGTGCGCCAGGACGGCCGTCGCCCGGATCGTCGACGCCTGGAACGCGATCCTCGAGCACGACAAGGACATCCGCATCCTCGGCGAGGCCAAGCCGAACGAGCCGATGGACCAGGCGTACCTGCCGACCGTCGGCCACATGATCGGCGTGGCGTACAAGACGATCGACCCGGCCCGGTCGGGCGTCCTGATCGAGAGCGCCACTCGATCCTCGCCGGCCTCGACCCGGCCGACGACATGGCCTATGCCCTGTACCACGACAAGCTCTGGAGCGTCCACCTGAACGACCAGAACGGCCTGAAGTACGACCAGGACAAGGTCTTCGGCTCGGTCGACCTCCGCCGGGCGTTCAACACCGTCTGGGTTCTCGAGAACGCCGGCTACGGCAAGAACGGCGAATGCGTCGGCCTCGACGTCAAGGCCATGCGGACGACGACGTTCGAGGAGTCGATGTTCCACCTGTCGCATTCCAAGACCGTGTTCCTCCGCCTGCTCGACATCGTCCGCGGCATCGACCGCCAGAAGGTCGAGGAACTCCGCGCCAACCGGCAATACGAGCAGCTCGAGATGCTGATCCTCAACACCCTGATGGGCCGCTGAGCCGCCATCGTCGCGGGGCGGCCGGCGATTCCGAGAGGCAGAGGTCCTCGTTGTCAAAGGCCGCACCGGCCGCCCCATCGACCCAAGAGCTGGCCAGCGGCCGGAAAATCTGGAGAAAAAGCAAAATATTTTTAAGGCTTATGCGGACCAGGTTTATGTCGAAAAAATCGCAAATTCGGCGATAGGTGCATTTCAGTTTCTGCAAAGCTGATACATCCTGTATATAGGGGGATCGAAGAAAACCCAGGTACCCCAGGGGGATTTAGGGGGCGAACTGCGCAGTAATGCATGCATTGCTGCATGTCCTTCCCGCCGGAAAAAGGGATGTCTGGCCGGGGAAGCGAGCGGTTCGGACACCTCGGATCGAGGTCGTCAGTGGTCGGCCCGCCAGAGGTGGACGGCGCCGTCATGGCTGCATGATGCGAGCACACGGCCGTCGGGCGAGAAGGCCAGGCGGTTGACCTGGCTCTTGTGGCCGTCGAGGGTGAGCATCTCCTGGCCGGTGACCGGGTCCCAGAGCCGGATCGTGCGGGTCTTTCCCGCCACGGCCAGGCTGCGGCCGTCCGGGCTGTAGGCGATGCCGAGGACGAAGTCGTGCTCGAAGGCCATGCTCTGGATTCGCTCGCCGCGGGCGACGTCCCAGGTCGTGACCATCCCCTTCTCGTCGGCGGTGGCCAGGGTCCGGCCGTCGGGGGCGAAGGCGACGGCGGCCACGTCCTCGAAGGCCCGCAGCGTGCCGATGAGCCGCCCCGTGGCGACCTCCCAGATCCGGGTCGTGAAGTCGTTCGAAGCCGAGGCCAGCAGGGTCCCGTCCGGGCTGAAGTTGACCCGGCGCACGGTGGCGGAATGGCCTTCCAGGACGCGGACGCACCGGCGCGACGCCAGGTTCCACAGGCGGATCGCGCGGTCATTGCCGGCGCTGGCGAGCAGGGTCCCGTCGGAGCTGATGGCGACGGTCCGGACGGGGCCGGCATGGCCGTCGAGGTCCGCCAGGTGGCGGCCGGTCTCCGGGTCCCAGAGCCGGACGGCGCCCGGCGTGGCGAGATGGCCGGAGGCGAGGATGCGGCCGGTCCGGTCGATCGCCAGCGAGGCCACGGTGCCCCGGCCGGCGTGCCAACCGAGGACACGGCGACCGGTCGCCGTGTCCCAGAGTTTGACGGTCTCGGGGTCGTCGTCGTCGCTGCCCGAGGCCAGCGTCCGACCGTCCGGGAAGAAGGCCAGCGCCCATGCCTCGTCGGTGTGCCCGGCGGGCTGGCCCGGGTCGGGCGGTCGTGCGAAATCCCAGCGGATGATGACGTTATTGTCGTTGCCGAGGAGGGACTGATTATCGGGGGTAAACAGGAACGGCATAGCCGTTGACAACGCTTCGGGACACGTGGCGACCTCGCCCCACGGGTCGAGCCTGCGGATCGTCAGGGGCTGGTCGCCTGGGGCCGTGGTGTTCGTGACGAGGAGGCGTGAGTCTGGGGAGAAGGCGAAGGAGCTGGATGGTGGACGGCCCAGGACCGCCGGGGCGATCGAGTGCCTCGACCCGGTCCGGAGGTCGTAGACGTCGAACGCCCCGCGGATGAAGTTGACGAGCAGGAAGCGGCCGTCCGGGCTGGCATCGACGGCCCTCAGGTCGGCCCTTGGCACGTCGTGGCGGGCCGTCTGGCGGCCGGTCGCGAGGTCCCAGATCGACAGGGTATGGGTTTCGCCGCCGCGGCCGACCGCGAGGAACCGGCCGTCGGGCGTCGGGAATGCCCGCTCGTAGGGGTGATCGATCGGGCCCGTCCGGCCCAGCACGGCCCCCGTCGCGATGTCGCGGGCGACGAGCCGACCTTCCGGCCCCTCGACGATGCCGATGACCCTGCCATCCGCGGAGATCCGACCGCCCCGCAGCGACTGCTCCAGGACCCGCCGCGGGCGGGCGGGACCCATCCCGACGTCGATCAGGTTGACGCGCAGGTCGCGGTCGGTTTGATGCGACATTACCCAGAGTCGTCCGCCGCGGGAATCGAAGGCCAGTTGCTCGACGAATTTCGCGGAAAACCCCTCGACCTTCGCCGGCTCGCCCCCTGAGTCCAGGGCCCAGATGAGGACTTCGGACCTGCGTCGGTCATTCTCGACGGTCGTCGCCACCGAGGCCAGGCGGCGGCCGTCGGACGAGAAGGCGAGGAGATCGACCAGGAGCTCGTGGCCGCGTAGGGTCATCCGGACCTGGCCCGTGCCGGGGTCGCGCGTCCGGATCGTCCCGTCGTGGTCGCCGGTGGCCAGGGTTCGGCCGTCCGGAGTGAGGGCGAACACGGAGACCCGCTCGGACCTGCGGTCGGAGAGGACGACGAGATCGCGGCGCGCCTGCTTCATGAGATACTGCCAGGCGAAGCCGGGATCCTGGCCGGACTCGGACTGCTCGCGCTCGGCCTGGCTGGCGTTGAGGATGTCCTGGGCCCGCTCGACCTGCCGGGCCTCGAGCGCCTGCTGGGCCATCCGGAGCTGGAACGCCTGGAGGTGCCGGCGGGCCAGCCGGGCATTGGCGTCTGCCCGCGTGACCTCGCGCTCGAGCTGGCGCGAGTGCCGCTCGACCATCGCGTCGCGGAGGATGACGCCGCCGGCCAGCGCGGCGGCGAGCGAGCCGGTCAGGGCGATCGCGGCGGCGTGCGTGGGGCGGCGGCGGATCCACTTGGCCGCGCGGACGCGGGCCGGGACCGGCCGGGCGCGGATCGGCTCGCCGGCGAGGAATCGCCGCAGGTCCTCGCGTAATGCGCCGGCCGTCGCATACCGACGCGACGGGTCCTTCTCGAGGCACTTTAGGCAGATCGTCTCGAGGTCACGGGGCAGGCCCGGCCGGAGGCTCCGCGGGGCGACCGGGTCGAGCGTCAGGACCTGGCCGAGCGTCTCCAGGTACGACTCGCCCTGGAACGGCGGGCGGCCGGTGAGGACCTCGTAGATGGTCGCGCCCAGGGCGTAGACGTCGACCGCCGGGCCGATCGAGCGGCGGCGGCCGGCGGCCTGCTCGGGCGCCATGTAGGGGGGCGAGCCGAAGGGGACGCCGCTGCGCGTCTCGTCGCCGGCCCCGTCGTCGTCGACGATCCGGGCCAGGCCGAAGTCGGTGATCCGGGGGGACGGCACGTCGGGACTGGCCGGGCCGCCGGGCTGGAGCAGGATATTCGACGGCTTCAGGTCGCGATGGAGGACGCCGCGGTCGTGGGCGTGCTGGACGGCGGCGGCGAGGTCGGCGAGCACCCGCGCCGCCGTCCGCGCGGGGACGGGCCCGGTTCGACTCGCGCAGCCAGGTCGAGAGCGTGGGCCCCTCGCAATAGGCCGAGACCAGGTAGGCGAACGGCCCGACCTCGCCGGCCTCGAACACGGGGATGATATGGGGATGGTCGAGCCCGGCGGCGGCCCGGCCCTCGCGGAGGAAGCGGCGACGCGCCTCGGCGGAGATCAGGACGTCGGCGCGGGGCACCTTGAGCGCCACGTCGCGGCCGAGCATCGGGTCGCGGGCCAGGTAGACGACGCCGAAGCCGCCCTGGCCGAGCTCGCGGATCACCTCGAAGCGGCCCAGGGTCAGCGGGGCCTCGGCGGCGCCGGGGCCGTCCGACGCGGCCAAGGCCAGGGTCGGGTCGTGCTGGTCCAGGCGACGGATCAGGTCGACGAGGCCGGAGAGCTCGGGATGCGACGAATCCGCGGATCCGGCGACGATGCCTCCCGCGTCGGGCGGACCCGCCGGAATCTCTCCGCCGTCAACGTCGAAGTCGGCGTCGGCGGCCAGCAGGGCGGCCAGCAGGTGAGCGTCAACCGGTGTGATTTCATCGCGGGTCATGCTCGGGTCCCAGGATCTCGCGGAGGCGGACGAGTGCCCGGCCCCAGAGCTTCTGCGCCGCGTCGTCCGAGATCCCCATTCGCCGGGCGATCTCGATGAACGTCAGGCGCTCGTGATGGTGCCAGGCGATGACCCGGCGATAGTGCTCGGGGAGCCTCTCCATCGCCTCGCCCAGCGCGACGTCGCGCTCGCGCCGCATCAATTGGCGGCTGGGCGGCGTGATGGCGGCGGCCTCCGTGGGGACGTCGCGGCCCGGTGTGTCCTGCGCGCCCCGCCGCGCCCGGATCGCGTGGTACCGCCGCTGATTGGCCAGGTGGTGGAGCAGGATCGACTTGAGCCAGGCGCGCCACTGGGCCCCGGTCTGACCGCGGAAGGTGCCGGCTTGCCGCTGGGCCAGCAGGAACGTCTCCTGGACGAGGTCCGAGACCCCGACCTTCCCCGCCAGCGCCGGCCCGATCGACCGCCGCGCCACGAGGGTCAGATAGGCGCGGTACGGCTCGAACTCTCCGGCCCGGGCGGAGGGATTCCCATGGTCGGCCACGCCACCCGGACATTCACCTTCGACGGTCATCCCCATCGCGATCGCCCACTCCCCAACCCGATCTCCGTCTCGCCCATTGACCGCGGAGCGGCCGCCCAGGTGGCCCGCCGCGACCTCGCGGCTGCCCGAGGCACGAACATACGAAGCCAGGAGATGATATCGAAATTTGCCCGGAGCTGCCGTCATCGGGCCGGGCCAACCGCCAGGATGGCCATTGGATCCTCTCCACGGCCGAACGGGCAAGGAAAAATCCGGGAGGCGCGGCGGATTTCGGCGCGAGGGGGTTCTTCATACTCGTCCACCAGGGCGCGAGACAAACCGGGAGCGACCCGCCCGGGGCGCTCCCCGTCTGCGCGAGGATCGGGCGAGGGGTGCGCCTCGGCCGGATCCGACCGCCGATCCCCGCGGTGACGACGGCGAAGGCATCGATGACGACGGGGATCCGCCGGCCCCGGGGCCGGGGGATCGAGATCCGGCATCGCGTACGAGGAGAGCACCCATGATCGGACGATCCATCGGGAAACCAGGCCGTCACCGGACCGGACGTCGGAAGGACCGGCGAGGGCGGCCGTGGCTCGGTCTCCCGCCGGCGCCGGAGTTTCTCGAGGGCCGCATCGCCCCGGCGCAGCTCTCCATCGTCTCGGGATTCGACCAGGGAACGGCCAGGCTGTTCGATCCCCAGACCTTCTCGTACCAGGACGGTGGCGAAACCATCCGGAACGACGGCGGCTCGGAAACCATCCAGATCACCTCGCCGGTAGGGGGAGGCGGCAAGCTCAAGATCCTGGCCGACTCCAATGACAATCAGGACACGCCCATCGACGTGACGCTGAGCGTGGAACTGTTCGCCGCACTCGTCAACAATCCCCAGGGGACGGCGATCGGATCCTTCAGCGGCAGCGCCCCCAACGCCTCCATGCCGTCCCCGTCCTTCTCGATCCCGTCCCCGTATTCCAACGGATATGCCTCCGCCACGGTCACCTGGACGGGCCACGTGGGCGACGTGATCGATTTCCAGGCGCTCGTCACCCTGACTGGCCTGGCCCCACCCGGCACATATAACACGTTGGAGCCGGGCGGCGACGCCTCCGTCGGCGTCGGGGTCACCATCTTCGACCCGCTGCTCGTCACGACCACCGACGACTCGGGGCCCGGCTCGCTGCGGTACGCCATCGACTGGGCGAACGGCCACCCCGGCCTCGATACGATCGGTTTCCACATGTATGCCCCGGACCCGATCATCACCTTGACCTCGCCCCTGCCCGCCATCACCGACCCCGTGATCATCGACGGGAACACCGAGTTCGGCACCACGATCAGCGGCCCCGGGGCCACGGCCACGCCGGGGGACCCCGCCTTCGACGGCCTGACCATCACCGGCGACGGCAGCACCGTGCGCGGGCTGCGGATCACGTCGTTCCCCGGCAATGGGGTGTTGATCACGGGCTCGAACAACAAGATCCAGGGCGGCTGGATCGGCCCCAACGGGGGCGACGGCATCCGGATCGACTCCACGTCCGGAGGGAGCCCCACCTCGAACATCATCGGCACCGACGGAGACGACAACAACGACCAGTTCGAGGGCAATGTCATCGCCGACAACACGGGATCGGGCGTGGCGCTCGACGGGCCGGGCACGTCCGGCAACGTCGTCGCCGGCAACCTCATCGGCATCTACCCGATCGATCTGGAACATCACGGCAACGCGGTCGGCATCACGATCTCCGGGGGGAGCCACTCCAATCTCATCGGCACTGACGGCGACGGGACCTCGGACGACCAGGAGCGCAACGTCATCTCGGGCAATGTCGGCGACGGCGTGCTGATCGAGGGCGCCTTCTCCGACGACAACGTCGTGGCCGGAAATTACATCGGCACGGATACCGGTGCGACCAGCGGCATCGGCAACGACGGCTACGGCGTCGAGGTCAAGGACCATGCCCAGAGGACCCGGATCGGCGATCCACTGTCCGCCCCGGCGGGCTCGCCGCCCCAGGGAAATGTCATCTCGGGCAACACCCTCGCGGGGGTGCACATCCTGGGCGATACGACGGACGTCAACGAGACCCTGATCGTCGGCAACGGGATCGGCACCGATTACACCGGTACGCAGGGGATCTTCAACGCCGACGGCATCGTCATCGAAGGTTCCAGCTCCAACCAGGTGGAGCGCAACGTCATCTCGGGCAATCGCGGAGACGCGGTGCGGATCGAGGCCTATTCGACCCTGAACTTCGTCGAGAACAACAACATCGGCACGGACTCCACCGGCACCCAGCCCCTGGGGAATTACGAGGGGGTGCGGGTCGGCGCGTACACGGCACATAACTTCATCCAGCACAACGTGATCTCGGCCAACACCCACGGGGTCATCCTCGAAGGGCCGGGCGAGGGGCAGAACTACGTCTATGCCAACGAGATCGGCACGGACGTCACCGGGACGTTGGCCATCGGCAACCTGATCGGCGTGCTGATCGACGGCAACCTGGTCGCGCCCGAGAAGGTGCGCCAGGCGGCCGAGAACGAGGTCGTCAACAACCTCATCTCCGGCAACAACTGGGACGGCATCCACATCGATGGCGTCGGGGCCGTCAACAACCTGATCGCCGCCAACCGGATCGGCACGGACGACCTGGGAGACGCGGCGCTCCTCAACGGCGGGTTCGGCGTGATCGTCGAGGACGGCGCCTCGGGCAACACGATCGGCGGTACCGACGGCTCCTTGCGCAACATCATCTCGGCCAACGCCCGCGCCGGCGTCTGGCTGACCGGCTCCGGCACGTCCGGCAACGTGGTCGAGGGCGACTACATCGGACTGGCTGCCGACGGCAAGACGGCGCTCGGCAACGGCAACCAGGGCGTGCTCATCGACGGCGGCGCATCCCGCAACACCATCGGCGGGACGGCCGCCGGCGCGGGGGTCGTGATCTCGGCCAACAGCTGGGAAGGCGTGGTTCTTTCGAACGCCTCGAACAACCTTTTCGCCGGCGACGACATCGGCACCGACAAGGACGGCCTCCTCGACCGCGGCAACGGCAGCTCGGGCGTGGTGATGAACAACGGGTCTTCGGGCAACACGATCGGCGGCACCACCGACGCCGCCCGTGATGTCATCGCGGCCAATCACGGGCATGGTATCCAGATCCGCGATCCGGGCACTTCCGGCAACTGGATCGCCGGCGACTACATCGGACTGGACGCCGACGGGAAGAAAGCCCTGGGCAATGCGGACCACGGCCTCGAGGTCGCCGGCGGGACGTCGGGCAACACGATCGGCGGTACGGCCGCCGGCGCCGGGGATGTGATCGCCTCGAACGGCTGGGACGGGATCCTCATCGCCGACAGCGGCACCACGGGCAATTTAGTGGCGGGCGACCGCATCGGGACGGACAAGGACGGGAAGCTGGCACGCGGCAACGGCGGCGTAGGCGTCGAGATCGCCAACGGCGCCTCGTCGAACACCGTGGGCGGAACGGTGGGCGGCTCGCGCAACGTCATCTCGGACAACGGCGCCGGCGTGACGGTGCACGACGGCGGCCCATCGAACAACCTCGTGGCCGGGAACTTCATCGGCGTAGGAGCCGACGGCTCGACCGCTCTGGGAAATACCAACCGCGGCGTCGAGCTCTGGGGCGGGGCCAAGGGCAACACGATCGGCGGCACCACCGATGCGGCGCGGAACGTGATCTCGGACAACGGCAACGGCT
Source organism: uncultured Planctomycetota bacterium (assembly GCA_963771445.1). GTDB lineage: Bacteria > Planctomycetota > Planctomycetia > Isosphaerales > Isosphaeraceae > JAKAUH01. The sequence continues at coordinate 952,791 of CAVYTQ010000015.1, forward strand.
TGTGGATCAGCGGCAACACCTCGACGGGCAACCTGGTGGAGGGGGACTACATCGGCCTGGCCGCCGACGGGACCACGGCCGTCGGCAACGCCCAGTGGGGCATCTTGCTCTGGAGCGGCACGTCGGGCAACACGATCGGCGGGACCTCGGCCGGCGCCGGCGATGTCGTCTCGGCCAACGGCTGGGACGGCGTCTATCTCTACGGCTCCTCGAACAACCTCGTCGCCGGCGACTTCGTCGGGACCGACGCGAAAGGAATGCTCGACCGGGGCAACGGCGGCTACGGCATGGTCATCAACAACGGATCGAGCGGCAACACGGTCGGCGGCACCACCGACGCGGCGCGCGTCATCATCGCGGCCAACCACGGCTACGGTCTGTCGATCCGGGACCCCGGCACCAAGGGCAACCTCGTCGAGGGCGACTACATCGGCCTGGCCGCCGACGGCAAGACGGCGCTGGGCAACCTCCAACAAGGCCTGGAGATCGTCGGCGGCGCATGGAGCAACACCATCGGCGGGACGACGGCCGGCGCAGGGGACGTCATTTCGGCCAACGGCTGGGACGGCATCCTCATCGCTGGCGTCGGCACCACGAGCAACCTCGTCGCCGGCGACCTCATCGGCACCGACAGGACCGGGATGCTCGCCCGGGGCAATGGCCTGGCCGGCGTTGAGATCGTCAACGGGGCGTCGGCGAATACCATCGGCGGCACCTCCAGCGGATCGCGCAACGTCATCTCGGCCAATAGCTCCGGAGTCACGCTGCACGACGGCGGCCCGTCGAATAACCTTGTCGCCGGCAATGACATCGGCGTGGCGGCCGACGGCTCGACCGCGCTGGGCAATACCTATCGCGGCGTCGAGCTCTGGGGCGGCGCCTCGGGCAACACCATCGGCGGCACCACCGACGTGGCGCGGAACGTCATTTCGGGCAACGGCGACGGGCTGTGGATCAGCGGCAATGCCTCGACGGGCAACCTGGTGGAGGGAGACTACATCGGCCTGGCCGCCGACGGGACCATGGCCGTCGGGAATGCTCACCAGGGCGTGCGGCTCTGGAGCGGCACGTCGGCCAACACCATCGGCGGGACCGCGGCGGGGCCGCGCAACCTGATCTCCTCGAATGGCGGGGACGGGATCGTCCTGGCCGACGGTGGCACCTCGACCAACCTCGTCGCGGGTGACTTCATCGGCACGGACGTCAACGGATTGCTGCCTCGCGGCAACGGCGGCGCCGGTGTGGTCGTGACCGGTGGAGCGTCGGGCAACACCATCGGCGGGACCTCATTGCAGGCGAGCAACATCATCACGAGCAACATCGGCGGGGTTTCGATCTACGGCGCGGGGACGTCGAACAACCTGGTTCAGGGCAATTCCATCGGCCTGGGCCTTGATGGGTCCACCGCGCTGGGCAACTCCGGCAGTGGGGTTTCGATTTACAATGGCGCGGCCGGCAACACGATCGGCAGCACCACGTCCGGCTCGGGCAACGTCATCTCGGCCGGCGGATATGGCGGGATCTCGCTGACGGGCACCGGGACGTCGCAGAACCTCATCGCCGGCAATCTCGTCGGGACCGACGCCGGCGGGACGCTCGACCGCGGCAACACGGCATTCGGCATCCAGATCAGCCAGGGTGCCTCGTCGAACCAGGTCGGAGTCGCCGGCGCGGGCAGCACCTTCGCCTTCAACCACTGGGCGGCCGTCATGGTGAACGACCCGACCTCGCTCGGCAATGCGATCCGGTCCAATTCGATCCACGACAACGGCGGCATCGGCATCGACCTGGCCGGCGACGGCGTCACGGCCAACGACTCCGCCGGGCATGTCGGTCCCAACAATTTCCAGAATTTCCCGGTCGTCACTTCGGTGAGCACGGCGAACGGATCGACGACTGTCGCCGGAACCATCACGGGTAGTCCCAACACCACGTATCAGCTCGACTTCTTCTCCAGCCCGGGCGCCGATCCGTCGGGATACGGCGAAGGCCAGACCTTCCTGATGTCGGCCGCGGTCACCACCGATGGCGGCGGCACGGCGCCCTTCTCGCTCGCGACGCCCGCCCTCGTCGCGGGCGGCCAGTTCATCACGGCCACGGCGACCGACGCCGCGGGGAATACGTCCGAGTTCTCGGCAGCGGTCGCCGCGTCGGCGTTTACCCTCACCGGTGTGAAGGGGCTGGAGAAGTCGGCGACGAACGCCCCGATCGCGTCGATCACCGTCACGCTCAGCCAGGCGATCGACCCTTCATCATTCGACGGTCACAGCCTCCTTCTGACTCGCAACGGCGGCCCCAACCTGATCAAGGGGCCCGTCGCGGTGACGCCGCTCGGGGGCGGCAGCTACGCCATCGGCGGGCTCTCGGCGCTGACCGCCGCGGAGGGATTCTATACCTTCACGATCGACGCCGCGGCCCTCAAGGATGCCGGGGGCCTTCACGGCACGGGATCGATCTCGCGCGGCTGGGTCATGGACACGACCGCGCCGACCGCCACGATCAGCCCGCTTTCCAGGGTGGGCACCAGCCTGAGCTTCACCGTCACGATCAACGGCACCGACCCCGCGGGCGCCGGCGGCGCCCTCGCCACGGGGATCGCCTCGTTCACCCTCTACGAGTCGATCGACGGCGCGAGCTGGAAAGCCTTCCCGCTGCCGATCCCGGCCTCATTCGTGTCGGGCCACACCTTCTCGGGCAAGGTGAGCTTCGCCGGCACGAGCAGCACGTCGTACGCCTTCTACGCCACGGCTACCGACTACGCCGGCAACACGACGCCGTACAAGCCGTCGCTCGAGGCGTACACGTACCTGCCCGATCTCACGCCGCCGGTGACCCGGGTGAACCCGCCGGTCGGGGCCAACCCCAGTTCGGTATCGGCCTCAACCGGCACGTTCACGCTGAACCTCACCGGCACGGCGCCCGGGGGCAGGCCGCTGGCCTACTTCGAGGTGTACGTCGGCCTCGACCTGGGCGCCGGCGGGAGCACCCAGCAGGTTGGAGCGGCGATCCCGGCGGGGTTCCCCGACGCGAACGGCGTCTATCACGCGACGGTCACCTACCAGGGCCTGACCGACGGCGCATCGCACACCTACAAGTTCTGGAGCCTCGGGATCGACGGGGCCGGCCTGACCCAGGTTACGCCGGGTACTGCGGTAACTTACACCAACTGGACCTTCACGGCCCAGGCGCTCGCGGTGACCGGGCTGACGGTCGAGCGCGGCGCCGCCGAGCGGTCGTACGTCCGCTATCTGGACGTCAACTTCAACGAGGGCGACGGCCAGTCGGGCGGGCAGCTCGCCGGGCTTGCCGGGTCGCTCGGGACGGCGGTGCACCTTTACAGGTACGACCTGAATGGTACCCCGGCGAGCAGAACGGCGATCCCGCTGACGGGGCCGTCGGCGGGCGTGACGGCGAGCGTGGTCGATCACGCCATCGAGCTGGATTTCGGCGCCGGCGGGCTCGGGGGCAGCCCGAACACGACGGCGGGCGACGGCTACTACGAGCTGGACGTGACGGTCGGGTCCACGACCTTCAGGCATTATTTCGACCGACTGCTCGGCGATGTGACGGGAGACGGCGTGGTGGACGGCGCCGACCTGAACGCCGTTGCGTCGGAGCTGGCGATGTCCGCGCACCGCCGGCCTCGCCCCCCTGAGCGGCGATGCCAACGGCGACGGGACCGTCACCCTGATCGACTCGCTGCTCGCCGTGAAGAGCAAGGGGCACGCGCTGAAGGCCGGCTTGACGCTGGGTTGAGGGACCCTGCACGGACGGCCGGCAACCGGCGCCGCAGCGCGGGCCCCGGCTCAGGACGACCCTTCGCGGACCGGCAGCCTGGCGAACATGTCGCCGAGCGAGTCCTGGTAGTTCTTCCAGCGGGCGACGGAGCGCTTGTAGACGGGCTGGCGGACCTGGGTGACGCTGGCGGTGCGGATCGGCCGCTCGTTGCGGTGGAACTCGAGGCAGGCGGGCTCCCACTCGAGTCCGCAGGCGGCGATCAGGCGGCGGGCGACCGACTCGAGGTCCTCGACGGTCTCCTCGTAGTCAACGTGGTGGATGGGCGCCTTCAGGACCGACTGCCAGTGGTCCATCAGCCGTCGGTATTGCTGGAACCGCGAGGCGATGTGCTCGGGGTCGTTGGCCCAGCGGATGCTGCGGAAATCGGTCATCCAGCACGAGACGGCGATGTCGCGCAGGTCGCGGCGGCAGTGGATGAAGGTCGCGTTGGGGAAGACGGCCGACATCAAACCCAGGTACATGTAATTGTCGGGCATCTTGTCGCCGACGCGTTCGGCGTCGCCGACGGCCAGCGAGCGGATGCGCTCGAGGTGCTGCTCGCCGAGCCTCTTCAAGGCCGCGCCGTCCAGGAGGGCCACGCCCTCCATGGGCGGGCCGGTCCGGTTGACCACGCCCGGGATGGCCTCGAAGCTCAGCCGGGCGAACCGGAGCTCGCCGGCGCCGTGGATCCGCGAATGGCTGGAGATGACCTGCTCGACCAGCGTCGTCCCCGACCGCGGCAGGCCGAAGACGAAGACCGGCCGGCGCGACGGGTGGCCGGCGCCGGCCACCCGGTCGAAGAAGGCGGCGTCGAAGTTGCGGATCAGGCCGTCGGCGAACCTCTCGTGCTCGGCCGGCACGTATTCGCGGCTGCCGTGGGCCAGCTCCTTGCTGATGGCGTTGGCCTCGCGCAGGCACTCGCCGGCGCGGTCGTGCTGGCCGCGGGCGTCGAGGACGTGCGACAGGCCGAAGAGGAGTCGGCGCGCGGGCGCGGGGAAGGTCGGGGGCGGCCAGCCGGGCCTCGAGCGCGGCGAGGTCGTCGTCGGGGAGCTTGCCGCGGAGCAGGGTCGCCAGGCGGGCGTGGGGGACGGGGAAATTGGGCTGGAACTTGAGCGCGGTGCGGAAGGCGGCCTCGGCGGCGTCCATCCGGCCCTGCTCTTCGTTCAGGCCGCCGAGGTTGAGCTGCGCGGCGGCCGAGTCGGGCTGGATCTCGACGGCCTGCTCGTAATGCGAGCGGGCCTCGGCGAGCCGGCCCTCCTCCTGGAGGGCCCAGCCGAGCGAGAGGTGCACGCCGGGCCGCTGCTCCTGCGAGAGCTCGATGGCCTGCTCGAAGTGCGCGATGGCCTCGCCGGGCTCCTCGCGCTCCATGTAGACCTCGGCGAGGATCTCGCGGAAGGCGCTGTTGGCCGGGTCGAGCTCGACGGCCCGCTTGACCCAGGGCAGGGCGTCGTTGGGCTCGCCCTCGCGGACCATCGTCAGGCCGAGGTGGGCGTGCGCCTGCGACAGGTCGGGCTCGAGCCGCAGGGCCTCGAGGTAGGAGGCGCGGGCGTCGGTGTACCGCTCGACGGCGCGGAGGGCGTTGCCCAGGTTGTGATGCAGGGCGGCCATGTCGGGCTGGAGCCGCACGGCCTCCTGGCAATGCGGCAGGGCCTCCTCGGCGTTGCCGCGGTCGAGGAGCATCTGGCCCAGGTTCGTCCGTGCCGGGGCGAAATTGGGCTCGAGCTCGACGGCCTTGCGGAAGTGCTCGAGTGCCTCGTCCATCCGGCCGAGGTCCCGGAGCACGATGCCGAGGTTATTGTGGGCCGTGGCGAACTCGGGGCGGAGCTCGAGGGCGCGGTTGAACTGGTCGACGGCCTCGGTCTTCTTGCCCAGGCCCTGGAACGCCAGGCCGAGGTTGCAGAGGGCCTCGGGATAGTCGGGCCAGAGGCCCAGCGCGGCGCGGCAGCAGCCGGCGGCGCGGTCGAACTGGCCGGTGGCGCGATAAGCCTCGGCGAGGTTGGCGTGGAAGGCCGGGACGTTTGGCCGCAGCGCAACGGCGCGTGAGATCAGCTCGATGGCCCGGGTGTGGTCGCCGCGCTGGTGGTGCAGCACGCCGAGCAGGTGCAGGGCCGCGGGGTTGTCCTTCTCCTGCGACAGGACCTTCTGATAGATCGCGGCCGCCTCACCCAGCCGGCCCGCCTGGTGTTGCTCGATGGCCGTCGTCAGCATGTCTTGCATGGGCGGAACGTCCCCGCCAGGCGAGGCCTGGCCCCCGATTTTGTTGGAGTGCGACCCGCCCGACGGAACGGTACGGCACGGTCCAGTCCCGTGCGGTCCGGGCGCAGTCCTGATCCCGGCCCGAGGGAGGAGCATCCTCGGCATGCCCGCGAGGTCGTGGTCGCGCAGCCTCGGGCCGGTCTGACCGGTCATGATATCAGCGCCCCGGAATTTGCGAAGTGAGCGCCGCGCGCGAGCCTGCAAGGGGCATGGCCGCCGACGGGTCAATCGACCGTGCGAGGCGAGCCGGCGACGTCAGTCGCCGGGTATCTGGGGGCATCGCCCGGCGGCCGCGTCGCATCACCCGGCCGCTACTTCGCATCACCCGGTCGCTACTTCGCATCACCCGGCGACTGACGTCGCCGGTTCGCCTGGCTGCCGCGTGGCATCGCCCGGCTGTTGCGACGCGACCTCTCGCCCGGCGACTTCGGCGATCCATCGTTTGCGCGCACCCGATGCCGCCGTCGTCGCGATATCCGGCGCAAGCCCCACACAGGGCCTTGAACGGTTGCCGTGACTCGAAAATCATCCATCGCAATGGATTTCGCGGAACCGTCCGTCTACCCTGAACCGCTGGGTGCTCGCCGCATGCCGGTCGTCCGGGGGATGTCCACTTGTCGAGGGAAGGGGTCGTCGAGGCCATGACGAAGCTCAAGCCGATCGTGGTGACGGCCGCGGTGCTGCTCGGCGGACTGATGATCGCCGGGGCCGCCCCGGCCGCGCAGGAGCCGCCCCGGGACGCCGCGGATCCGGGTCCACTCGTCCTCTCGGTGGAAGTGGTCGATGCGCAGGGTCATCCCCTGCCGGGTGTCGATATCGGTGCGACGATCGGCTATTTTCGCGGCCCCGGGATCGCGACGACGGTCTTCGAGCGAGCGAAGTCGGACGGCCAGGGCCGGGCCCGGCTCGAGGTCGCGCGCAAGCGCCCGATCGGGATCGCCTCCTATGCCTACATCTGGGCCCATCAGCCCGGTCGTTCCATCGCCGCGGCGAGTGTCAACCTGGGAGTCCAGACCCCTCCGCCGGTCCGCCTGACCCTGGAGGAGCCGGCGCAGTGGACCATCACCGCCCTCGGCCCGGATGGCCGGCCGATCGCGGGGCTTCGGATCGCTCCCTGCGTGATGCGGCCGGCGGCCCGGCGTGCGGCCCCGCTCCCGGTCCCCGATGAGTGGGTCGATCGGCTGTCCGCCACCACCGACGCCGACGGCACGGCGAAACCAACGTGGTTTCCGCCCAACATGCAACTGCTAGCCATCCGAATTGCCGGTCCAGGAGTCGCCCCGCACGCCCTGCCGTTCACCGCCGGGCCGGGGAACGCCACCATCAAGCTGGGGCGCCCGGGGCGACTGGTCGGCATCGTCCGCACGGCCGACGGCCGGCCGCTGCCGGGCGTCGCGGTGGAGGTTCAGGTCCAGGAGGCGGGCAACCTGCCCACCAATCTCGTCGATAGTCCGATCACATCGACCGAGCCGCTCCGGCTCGACTCGGGGCCGCTCAGGACCGGGCCGCAAGGGGAATTCCGGACCCCGGCCACCCTGCTGAGCGGGTCGTCGTATCGCGTGTCGGTCCGGCACGACGGTTATCTGCCGTTCATCTCCGACTGGATCACGCTGGATGGCCAGCGCGCGACGGTCCCCGACATCCGCCTCCAGCCGCTCCGGACCTTGACCGGTCAGATTCGGGACCGCCAGGGTCGGTCGGTCGCCGGCGCCCGGGTCTTCGTGGCGGGACATGGCCCGACGACGGCCACCGACGCCGAAGGCCGGTTCGCGCTGGGCGGTGTCGAGCCCGCGAGGACCGTCGTCCTGGCGGAAAAGGCCGGGTTCCGGCTCTGGGGCTGGGCGGTCGATCCGTCGGCGTCGCCCCAGATGGGGTCATTGACCCTGGCGCGCCGGAGCGAATCACCCGAGCCGGCCATCAGGCCCATGGCCGAGGCGATGCCGCTTTCGGAGTCGCGCCGCCTGGCGGAGGAGCTGCTCGAGCCCCTGCTCGACGACGAGAAGAATCACGGCAACCCTCACCTGAAACTCGCCGGCATCGCGGTGCTGGCCGCCTTCGATCCGGCCGCCGCGCTCGAGCTGCTTCAGGACGGTCAATTCCCGAGCGATCGCCATCATGCCTACGCCCATGCAGAAATTGCGGACCGCCTTGCCGAGAAGGACCCGGCGCGGGCCAGTGCCTTCATCGGGACGATCTCCGATCCACCGAATAAGGTCCGCTCGCTGGTGAACCTGGCCAGGGGCCTGCCCGCCGCGGAGCGGGACCGGAAGAACGCCCTGCTGGAGCAGGCCGCCGACGGCCTGAAGGACTTTCAACCGTCCGTGCAACTCCAGTCTCTTCTCCCATCGATCGTCGGGCAGTGGCTGGACATGGGCGAGCGGGATCGGGCGCGGAGGCTGCTCCAGAAGGGGAAGACCTTCTATGATGCCATCCCCGCCGGAAGTCAGGGCACCCAGCCCGAGTTCCTGCTGCAACTGGCGCGGCTCGAGCCCGACCATGCCATGGAGCGGTTGCGGAAGATCCCGGACCTCACGAGGTTGTCAACACGATTGGCCTACGACCCCGCGGCCGCGATTGCCGTCGGGCTCGCGACCGACCATCCGGCCGATGCCGAGTGGGCACTCAACCTGTGGAAGCGCAGCGGGGTTCAATATCAGACGAATCACTACGTCATGCGGCTCTGTGATCGTCTGGCACGGGTCGATCCGTCGCGTGCGCAGTCGGGTCGCCGCGGCGCAGCGGGGGCCCGCGGAACGCGCCCTGGCCTGGGCCTGGGTGGCCCTCGGTCTGGCGGAGAAGGACAGGGCCGGCGCCAACGACGCGGTCGACCGCGCGATCGAGGAGCTCGACCGCCTGCGCGAATCGGGCCCGGGTCCCGAACCGGTCCTCATCGTCGGCTCCGTCCGCCTGATGTATCCGACGAACCCCGCCGCTTTGATCCTGCCGGTCGTCGAGCACAGGCTCCCGACCGGCTGGACGAGGTCTTCTGCGCGCGGTGGCACTGCACCCTCGGCTCGAACGGGACCAGGAGCTCGACCTCAAGTCCTCGTTCCTTGGCTTCGAGTGCATCCTGCTCGCCCGGTACGACCGCGCGGTCGCCGCCGCGCTCTTCACGCCGATGGCCGCCTACCTGCACACGCTCGCCGCGCGCAAGGAGCGGCGGACCGCGTTTGCTTCCGTCCAGCTCGTGGCGATGGGGTGCGTCAACCCTCGGGGCGCCGTCGCCCTGGTGAACGCGCTGACGCCGCCCGGGCCATTCGATCCTCCGATCGGGGGCTACACCCCGACGAATCCGGCTTATTCGGCGCGGGTGGACCTCGCCAGGGCGCTGGGCCTGCCGCCCGAGAAACGCTGGAAGTTCCTCTGGAGCCGCATGGGGGCGCAGCTCCCGCTCGACGAGTGATGCGCACCCGGCCGCCGCGCCGGGCTCTGCTACTGCGAGGATCCTGGCCACCCTCAGCAAGTCCTCCGCGAGAAGCTTCAAGTAGGGGCACCGGTCAATCGCCACCTGTGGATCAACCTTGGGGAATAGGTTCATTGCTGTGGTCGTCTTCTTGTAGTGTCCCCCCAGGATTCTCTTCAGAAACCTGGCGGGAGGCTCGTTGAAATTGACCTGCTCGGGCGGTCGCCTGTTCAGTTGACGACGGATACTGGCAGGCCATTGCTCTGGGTAAGCGAGCAACCACGCCTCGATTTCGTGAACGGCGAAATGCTGGCGGAACTGATCCTGGTAAGGCTGGGGAACCAGGCCGCGGATGTAAGCCCTGGCTGCCGTGACCTTTTCCTGGACCGTGGTGTAGCGGGAGAGATCGATCCGGTCCGGCGGTAGCCCGTAGAGGTCAACCAGGCCGAACACGAAGTTTGCCCGGTCATCGTCCAGGTACATGCCGACCTTCTGAGCAACATCATCCAGGTAATTGCTCACCCCTTGGAATTTCACCGAGGTGATGCCCAGCCGGCTCGTCGGCGGCAGTTGCGGGTCGAGCCATCGGTGGAAGAAGCTGGGAAGGGTACGGCGTCGGGCATCGCCGCGTTCGGTGTCACCCTCCACGAACAGGGCGATCCGTCGGCTCTTCTGACGAAGCTCACTCATGGGCCACGCCGCCGTTGATCCCGGCGGCCCAGGACTCTGCATCCTCGGCGGGAAGGCCCTTGAGTCGCTCGCTCAGATCGGGGATGCGTTCGACCTCGGGCATCGCCAGGGCCTCCAGCTCGCCGCTCGTGAAGAGTTCCCCCAACCGGTATTGCTCGAGCCACTTGCTCAGGGTCTCCGGAGGTAATGGGAAAAGTCGCGTGCTGCCGTCCTCCCAGTGCAGGAGAGTGACGTCGGCCGGCACCTGGGAGAACGCGTCCAGGAAAACGGGCGAGTGGCTCGTCATCACGACCTGAGTGCGCCCCGCCGCTTCGGCGGCATACTCGGCGACAATAGGCAGCATGCTGGGATGTAGCCCGACCTCGGGCTCGTCGATGGCGATGAGCGTTGCCGGTTCAGGGCTGGCGAGCACCGTGAGCAGGAAGAGGAACCGCAACGTCCCATCGGACAGGTCCTGACCCGCATGGGGACCCTTGCTCGACCGCCACTGGACGGCCAGTTGAATCTGCTGCGCGGCGGCCGGCTGGAAGACCAGTCCCTCGAACTGGTCGCCGAAGCCGGCCCGCATCCCATCGTCGATCTGCCGCTTGAATTCTCGATCGCTCGTGTAGAGGGTATGGAGGACGGACACCAGGTTGCCACCGTCGGGCTCGACGAGCTTCACATACTGGGTCGTGGCGGGCGACCGCATGGCCGATCCTCGCTCGACGTGGATGTCGTGGTAGATCCGCCATCCTTCCAGGAACCGCCGCGCATGGGTCGGGATCGGGTTCGTGCGCGGATCCGCGATCTGCGCGAGCAACGATTCATTCGGATCGGCCTCGTCGAAGCCGACCAGCCCATTGGCCTGCTGATCGAACACCATGGCCCGACGCAGGTCCCTCTGGTAGATCCAGTGAGGGCTCTTCTCAAGGCCCTGGTCGAATTTGACCCGGTTGCCCAGGCCATCTCTCACGATCTGGTAGGAGCTGGTATTCGGCAGATTCGCCAGTTCGAATTCCAATGTAATCGCATCTTTGACGCGATCCCGACCGAGATCGACCGGGTCGAGCCGTAGCGTCCAGGCGAAGGAAGTCGCCCGATGGTCCCACAACATGGGGACCACACCGCCCGACTGTTTTATCGCCGCCCCCAACCGCCCCTTCGCGACGTCCGAGATCAGTTCGAGCAGCCGTAAGAGGTTCGACTTCCCCGATCCGTTGGGCCCGACGAGGAGGTTGAGCCGCCCCGGCCGCCAGTCGATGTCCTGGAACGATCGGAAGCCCTTGACTTCTAGCTGTCGGATCGCCATGAAATCAGCCTCCACCCCGCCGTTCAGCCAGCCATCCGTCACGGATTAGCCCGGACGATCGCATCGAACACGCAATTCGGTTCCCGATCGTCCGTATCACTAGGTTCTCAGCACCACGCCCGATGGTCAACACGTGCCGGCACTTCCGGGACGGCAAGGCCAGCTCGAGCGAGGCCGGAAAATGGTGCGGCTCGAAAGGAGCCGTCGCATCCCCCGGGCCGGCATCCACTACGTGGAGAGATCATTGACAGGCGGGCCGGGGCTCGCAAAGCTATCGGGGATTCACATTCGCCAATCCCATGCGGAATGGAGGCCCGTTGGCCGCGACGTCGCGAGATACATCGATCCGGATCGGGCTCGAGGCGGCCCGCGCGGGCGATCACCAGGCGCTGGGGCAGGTGCTGGAATCATGCCGCGCGTACCTGCTGGCGGTGGCCGAGCGGGGCCTGGATGCGGACCTCGCGGCCAAGGGGGGCGCATCGGACCTGGTGCAGGAGACGCTGCTGGGCGCGTATCGCGACATCGAGGCGTTCCAGGGCCGGTCGCGGGGCGAGCTGCTGGCCTGGCTGCGGCGGATCCTCCGGAACAACCTGGCCGACCAGCGGCGGCAATACCGGGGTACGCAGAAGCGTCGGATCGGGCGGGAGCTGCCGCTCGGCGAGGCCGCGGCGGGCGTCGGCCGCGATGCCCTCCCGTTCGACGCGGAGACGCCCGGCGGCTGCGCCTCGCGTCGCGAGCGGGCCGAGGCGCTCGATGGCCGCGCTGGGACGGATCCCCGAGCACTATCGCCGGGTCGTGGTCTGGCACCAGTACGACCGGCTCACGTTCGAGGAGATCGGCGGCCGGCTGGGGCGATCGCCCGAGTCGGCCCGGAAGCTCTGGTCGCGGGCATTGATCCGCCTGGCCCAGGAACTAGGACCGTCGCATGATCCCCGAGGCTGAGCGGCCCGCCGACGGCGACGCGGCGATCGAGGCGATCCTGGCCTTCGACGCGGCGCTGGCCAACGGCGCCGACCCCACCGCGATCGATACGCCCGGATCGCCCTGGCACGACGATCCACGAATGCCAGCGCCTGCTGGAGTCGGTCTGGCCGCGCAGCGCCCCGGCCCTGCCGGAGCCATCGGGGCGGATCGGGCGGTTCTCGATCGTGGGCGAGCTGGGCCGGGGGGGATTCGGGGTCGTCCTGCTGGCGGTCGACCCGATGCTCGGGCGCGAGGTCGCGCTCAAGGTGCCGCGGCCCGAGGTGCTGATCACGGAGGCGACCCGGCGGCGGTTCCTCCGCGAGGCCGAGGCGGCCTCGCGGCTGGACCACCCGCACATCGTGCCCACGTACGAGGTGGGCCAGGAGGGGCCGATCTGCTTCATCGCGTCGGCATACTGCCGGGGGCCGACGCTGGCCGAGTGGCAGCGGGGGCGGGCGGAACCCGTGCGGTCGGCCGAGGTGGCCCGCCTGGTGGCCGTCCTGGCCGAGGCGGTGGCCCATGCGCACGGTCGAGGGATCCTCCACCGCGACCTCAAGCCGGGCAACATCCTGCTCCAGCCCGGCGAGGGCGAGGGCGAGGGCGGCGACCCGTCGGCGCTGGGAGCCTACCGGCCGCGGATCTGCGACTTCGGCCTGGCGAAGCTGCTCGACGACGCCTCGCAGGAGACGTGCAGCGGGCTGGCGATCGGTTCGCCGCCGTACATGGCGCCCGAGCAGGCGGAGGGGAAGATCCGCGAGCAGGGGCCGGCGACGGATGTCTACGCGCTGGGGGTGATCCTGTACGAGCTGCTGACCGGCCGGCCGCCCTTGCGGGGCGAGACCGACCTGGAGACGCTGCGGCTCGTCTCGGACCGGGAGCCGTTGCCGCCGCGGTCGCTGCGGCCGGGCCTTCCCCGCGACCTGGAGACGATCTGCCTGAAGTGCCTGGAGAAGCGGCCGCAGCGGCGGTACGCCGGCACCGCGGAGCTGGCGCAGGACCTGGGGCGGTTCCTCGAGGGCCGGCCGATCCGGGCGCGGCGGGCATCGGCGTGGGAGCGCACCGGCAAGTGGGCGCATCGCCGGCCGTCGCACGCGGCGATCGCGGCGATCGCGGCGGTGGTCGTGCTGGGCGTCCTCGGCGGCCTGGGATGGGCGCAGGCGCGCGAGCGGCGGCACGGCGAGGAGGTGCGCGCCAAGACCGACCAGATCCTCCGGCTCCAGCTCGTGAACCAGTTGAAGCGGGCCGCGTCGTCCCTCGACCGCGGCGATCGGCCGACGGCCCAGGCGATCCTCGACGACATGGTTCCCGCGCCGGGCGCCGCCGATGTCCGCGGGTTCCCCTGGTATTATCTCGCCCGGGCCTGCTCCACCGAGATCGAGAAGCTGCCGCCGGGCGTGCTCGATCCGGCCAGCGAGGCCGCCTGCTCGGACGACGGCCGCACGATCGGGCTGTCGAACCACACCCAGGGCATCGTCCTGGTCAACCGGGCGACGGGGCGGGCGCGTGCCCTGGGAGGAGGAGAGCGCGACCACTACCAGCCGCGGGTGCGCTTCTCGCCCGACGGCCGGCTGATGGCATCGATCAGCTACCCACGCAGCGGGATTGGCCCGCCCGCGGTGAAGCTCTGGGATGTCGCCACGGGCCGCGAGCTGTCGGGTATGGCGAACGACTTCGGCCACTGCTACGAGATCGTGTTCAGCCCGGATGGGGGCACTGTGGTCACGGTCGAGGTCGCAGGGTCCAATCCGAGGAATCCCGTTCGCTCGTGGCGGCCTTCGTCCGATCGCGAGCGGGTCCGACTCGTCGAGGCGCTCCGGGCCGACCAGATCCCCACCGAGCTGGCGGTCGGGCGTCGGCGTCGCGATGCCGGGGGCCGTCCGTTCGAGCTGTCCGACGCCGTGGCCGTGACCGCGGGAGATGAGCCCGTGACGGCCGCCTTCCACCCTGGCGGCGTGATCTGGCTGTACAGGAGCAATGGGTACTACCTGGCCGCCGGCCGTGTCGCGGGCGACGAGGTCGTCGTGTTGCCCCGCAACGACGCGATCGCCCCGTACGGGCGCACCGAGCTGCAGAAGATCGAGCGTGCGGCCCGCGAGCTGACGGGCTGCGCCGTGTCCGACTGGTCGGCCACGACATGGCAATCTCATGGTCGAGGATCTCGCCCGACGGCCGGACCGCGGCCGTGATGAATGGCTACCCCGGCCGCAACAACTCGGGTCTCATCCGGCTGATCGACCTCGCCACGGGGAGGGTCGTCGCCGACTCACCGTGGGGAGAGGTCTCGCAGGGTTGCACCGGCGGGTTCACCGACGGGGGAGATGCGCTGATCGTCGTCGGGGTCGGCCGCGACGCCCAGATCTGGCGGTTCCCGGTCGTCCGCGGGCCGGGGGTGATCCGAGGGCACAAGAAGGAGGTCTGGGGCCTGGCGTTCTCGCCCGACGGCGAGACCCTCGCCTCGGCGTCGGAGGACCACACGATCAAGCTCTGGGACGTCGCTACCGGGCGCGAGCGTGCCACGCTCGGGGGGCATGAGTCGATCGTCAGGGCGGTCGCCTACTCGCCCAATGGGGCCGTGCTGGCCTCCTCCGGCACCGACGCGACAGTCCGGCTCTGGGAGGCCGCCAGCGGGAAGCCGATCGTGACGCTGCGAGGTCATACCGACTGGGTACGATCCCTGGCCTTCCTGACCGATGGGAGGATCCTGGCATCGGCCGGGAAAGACGGGACCGTTCGGCTCTGGGATGTGGAGGCCCGCCGCGCGCTGGCGACTCCGCTGGTCGGCCACAGCGCCGGCCTGTACGCGATCGCCCTTTCCCCGGACGGGAAGACCCTCTTCACCGGCGCCAGCGACCGGACCGTCCGTCTCTGGGACGCGAGCTCGAGCGAGGCGCGTGCCACCTGGCCCGCGGAGGACGAGGTCTTCGCCCTTGCCGTCTCGCCCGACGGTCGGACGCTCGCCACGGGGCACCCCAAGGGAAGGTTGACGCTGTGGGACATCGCGAGCGGGCGGGCCCGTGCGAGACTGACGGGGCACGTCGGCGAGGTGCGGCGCCTTGCCTTCAGCCCCGACGGCCGGGCGCTGGCCTCGGCCGGCCACGATCGGACCGTCCGCATCTGGGACCCGGCGACCGGTGAGGAGGTGCTGGTCTTCGGGGGCCACGAGACGCCGGTCCGCTCTGTCGCCTTCTCGCGCAATGGTACGGCGCTGGCCAGCGGCAGCGAGGACGGCGCGATCCGGCTCTGGCGCGCCCCGAGGCCCCCGAAATCCCTCGAAGAAGCCGGCTCCATCCCCACGCCCGCCATCGAGTTGAAGTGATCCATCCCGCGGCACGGCCGATCGCGCGTCCGGTCCGTACGCGTTTCGGGGCCTATTCGATTGCCGGAGGATCGGTCGCGAGGGCGACGAACCTGGCCGGCCCCAGTCATGGGCACGACCCCGACCGGATCGCTCCAGGGTCAACCACCCTTATCTATCTCTCCCGAAACACCCCTCCACCCCAGCGGGCGCCGACATCGAAAATATCGCGGCGTAGGCCCGGAAAAGCCCTTCGGTGATGCCGGTCCACGCCATACGAACATATCAAACACGATTCAGGCGGCTGTATCCAGAATCATTAATTCGAGTCGCATTCCATTCCCGATGTGATGAAGTGTGTCGTGGGGCGCAGGCGCAAGCAGGGCCGCGGGACCTCCACGACGATGATCCGAGGATGACGGGCCGCGACGGACCGCGGCCGGCCGGGTTCGCCTCCCTGATGGAGGGGCCCACTCACTTCTCTTGCCTGGAGCCGGACATGATGTTCGCGCGACGGAGCCACTCGCTCTTGACGACGACGAGATCCTCGCGGCGGGGCCGACGGCCGTCGCGGGCCCTGGGCCGGGGCCTGGACGTGGAGGCCTGCGAGGTCCGGACGCTGCTGTCGGTCGCGCTGGTGAGCCTCGACGCCGCCGGGACGGCGGGGGGCAACGACATCTCGACCTTCTCGAGCCCGGCCAGCGGCGATCTGACGTTGGACGGCCCGACCGGATCGTTCCAGGGCAACGTCAGCGCCGACGGGACCCGGATGGTCTTCGCGAGCGACGCCACCAACCTGGTCGGCTCGGGGGTCGTCAACACGAATCGGACGAGCGACGTGTTCGTCCGCAACGTGGCGACGGGGACCAATGCGCTGGTCAGCTCGACGCCGGGCGGCCAGGCCGGCAACGGGGCCTCGTACAACCCGGTGATCAGCCCCGACGGCCGCCATATCGCGTTCCTCAGCCTGGCCACGAACCTGTCGACGGTCGCCGCCTCGCCGGCCGGCCTGCCGACGCCCTGGAGCGCCGGTCCGGGCCAGTACGGATACCTGTATGTTCGCGACCTGCAGACGGGCACGACCACGCTGCTCGATCAGACGCCCGTCGGCGTCGCCTCGGACGGGTCGAGCACCGGCCAGTTCGTGTTCAGCCCGAACGGCCAGTACCTCGCGTTCATCGACACATCGGATGATCTGACGAGTGCCCCGGTCGAGTCGAGCGGCGGCGGATCGAGCCCGCCCGGCGGCCTGTCGAGACCGGGCTACGTCTACGTCAGGGACCTGGCGGCGGGGACCACGACGCTGGCCAGCATCTCGACGAGCGGCAAGGCATCCAGCAGCTCGATCAACGAACTGAACGGGCCGATCTCGGACCTGGCGTTCAGCCCGAATAGTCGGTCGCTGGTCTTCGGCAGCACGGCCACCGACCTGACGGCCGATCCGCCGGATTCCACGCCGGGTCCCGGTGCGGGTCTGGAGACGACCACGAACCTGTTCGTTCGCGACCTGACGACGGAGACGAACTCGCTGGTCAGCGTCAACCGGGCCATGCAGCTCGCGGCGGGTAACAGCTCAGGGCGCGGTCTTCAGCCCGAACAGCCAGTCGATCGCCTTCACCAGCGACGCCGTCAACCTGACGGGGAACGCCCCGGCTCCCACGAATGGTGGCTCCCCCGGCGGCCTTGTGCCCACGAACAACGTCTATGTCCGCGACCTGACGACGGACACGACGACCCTGGTCTCGGCCACGCCGGGCAGCCAGATTTCCAATGGCAGTGCCTCGGACCTGGCGTTCCGTCCGGATGGCCAGTCGCTGGCCTATGTCAGCATGGCCACCGACTTGACGGGCAACCCGGAAGACCCCAATGCACCGCCAGGCCCGACGGGCTGGGGTGCCGCCCTGCCCTTCTGGGGCAGCAACGTCTTCCTCACCGACCTGAAGACGGGCGCGACCACGCTCGAGAGCGTCACGCCATCGAGCCAGCTTTCCAGTGGCACGACGGTCAACGACCTGAAGTTCAGCCCCAATGGCCAGTACCTGGCCTTCACCAGCAACGCCGGGGACCTGACGAACAATGCCGTCGAGACGAATCCCCCACCGGCACCGGCACCTGGGATGTCCGGCAGTTACTCGGGCTCGGCGGGCGGGTTCGGGATGAGCAACGTCTTCGTTCGCAACCTCGCGGTCGGTACGACCTCGCTGGCCTCGGCGACGACCGGTGGCCTGCTGCCTGCCGCGATCAGTGGCAGGCTGATGTTCGGCGCCGACAGCGGGACGCTGTACTTCGCCAGCGGCGCCCTCGACCTGACGAACAACCCGCCGGATGGCGGAGCCAACGCCTCGCCGACCGCCGGGACCGGCTCCGGCAACCTGTTCGCGACCAACCTGGCGACCGGAACGACCACGCTGGTCTCGGCGACGCCCTCCGGCATGCTCTCGGACGCGACCAGCACCGCCGCCGCGCTCTCTCCCGACGGTAAGACGGTCTACTTCGTCAGCGACGCCGATGACCTGGTTCCGGGAGGCGCCTCGACGAGCACCGCTTCGCCTTCCGCCAACATCTTCGCGGCCACACTGCCCGCGGCGACGCCGAACCAGATCGCCTTCCAGTCCTGGGCGACCACGGCCTTCGAGACCGACGGCCAGGCGATCGTCACGGTCGAGCGCTCCGGCCCGGCGACCGGGGCGGCCTCGGTCGATTACGCGGTCAAGGACGGCACCGCGAAGGCGGGGACCGACTACACGGCCACATCGGGCACGCTGGACTTCGCGCCCGGCCAGACCTCGGCGGTCTTCACGGTGGCGATGGTCGCGGGCGACACGTTCACCGGCAACCGGTCGGCGACGCTTGTCCTGACCGACCCGCAAGGCGGCACCCTGGGCCAGTCGTCGGCCCAGCTCGACCTGAAGGCCATGGTCCCGACGACGTCGCCGATCGTCTCAGTCCCCGTGTGGCCAGGTTCGACTCCGACGGCCACGACTCCGACGACCACGCGACCGGCGACGAGTACACCGAAGCCCACGCCATCGCCGTCGCCGTCGCCGACGGGCACCATCACCAGGACACCGACGGCGACCCCCTCGCCGACGCCGAGCCCGACGGCGACAGCTCCCGCGGTGCCGGGTCCGACGGTCCAGGGCGTGGCGGCGCAGAAGGGCCGCCGGGGCATCAGGAGCCTGGTCATCAGCTTCGACAAGGCGCTCGATCCGGCGCGGCGCGGGACCTGGCCAATTACCACGTCAGCCTGCCGCAGCACGCCGCGCACGGGCATCGGGGCGAGGCCCTGGCGAGCCGTTCGATGAAGATCATCGGCGCGTCTACGACCCGACGTCCCACGAGGTCACCCTGACCCTCGGCGGCAAGCTGCGTCTGGGGGAGGCGGCACAGGTCGCGATCAGGGGGAACTCCGGCGGGGTAACCGGCACGGATGGCGTCGCGCTGAATAGCCCCGGCTCATCGAAGGCGGGCCAGGACCAGCTCGTCACGCTCGACCTGAGCAAGCCCCATCGCGGCTGAGAGGTTGGACTTGTCGGGTAGGTCGAGCCGAGCGAGGCCCGCCGGCATTCGCCCGCCGGGCGGGCCTCGCGCATCGAGGAGGTGCTGCGGACGCCAACGCCGCATCCCCCTGCGCATTGGAATGCCCGGTGCGATTGTGGTATACGATCGGTGACGGTCACGGCCATCCGATCGAAGTGCCAGCGAACGAGCGGGCGGGGGAGCAACCGGGATGACATCGGGTTCGACGCGGCGGCGGTTCCTGGAGGCGACCGGGGCGGCGGTCGGCATGGCCGGGCTGGGGGGCGAGTGGGAGGCCGCGACGGCGCCATCGCCCGCGGCCGCCGCGGCCCCGGGCGCGCGGCCGAAGGTCGCCGCGCTGGGCTCGGTGTATTACTACCTGTCGCACGCCTATCACATCGTCGGCCGGTTCCTCGACGGGTTCCCGGTGTATGACGGCCGGCCGGACCCGCTTCATAAGCCGCCGTTCGACATCTCCAGCCTGTTCATCGAGCAGGTGGCGCCCGCCACCGACCTGGGCGTCGCCAAGGCGCGGCGATTCGGCGTGCGGCTGAGCCCGACGATCGCCGACGCGTTGACGCTCGGCACCGGCAAGCTGGCCGTCGACGCGGTCCTGCTGATCGCCGAGCACGGCGAGTACCCGTACAACGAGAAGCTGCA
Organism: uncultured Planctomycetota bacterium; assembly: GCA_963771445.1. GTDB lineage: Bacteria > Planctomycetota > Planctomycetia > Isosphaerales > Isosphaeraceae > JAKAUH01. The sequence goes on from CAVYTQ010000015.1 coordinate 972,645, forward strand.
GAAGCTCTACCCGCGGGGCAAGTACTTCCGCGAGGTCCTCGAGGTCTTCAGGGCCTCGGGCCGTCGGTGCCGGTCTTTATCGACAAGCACCTGTCGTATAGCCGGTCCGAGGCCGAGGCGATGGTCCGCGCGGCGGGCGAGTTGAAGGTCCCGCTGATGGCCGGCTCGAGCCTGCCGGTGACCTGGCGGCTGCCGCAACTGGAGATCCCCCTCGGGCGGAAGTTCCACGAGGTCGTCGTGGCCTCGCGGGGCGACCTGGAGATCTTCGGCTTCCACGCGCTCGAGACCTTGCAGTGCATGGCCGAGCGCCGCGACACCGGCGGCAAGCCGCAGGGCGTGGCCGCCGTGACCTACCTGGAAGGCGACGCCGTCTGGAACGCGGGCGACCGGGGGGTCTGGTCGTGGGATCTCCTGAAACATGCGCTCGGGCCGTAGCCACTCGGTCAACCCGGGCGACATCCGCCAGAACACCCGCGACTTCCACCCGCCCGCCGCACCGAAGGGTGACGTGGCGACCAAGCTCGCCGGCCCGGTCGCGTTCGTGGTCGAGTACGTCGACGGCCTGCGGGCGACGGTGATGATCCTGAACGGCCATGTTGACGACACGACGGTCGCCGCGCGGATCGAGACGGCGGGCGGCCCCTCGATCGTCTCGACGCTCATGTACCTGCCCGCCCCGCCGGGCGCCAGCTTCTTCAACCCGCTGGTGCTGCGGATCGAGGACTTCTTCCGCACCGGAAGGCCCCCCTACCCCGTCGAGCGGACGCAGATCACCGGTGGGATCCTCGACGTGGCGCTCGAGAGCCGCGTCCGCGGCGGCATCCGGCTCGCGACGCCCGAGCTGGCCGCGATCGACTACAAGGCGCCGGCCGACTCGGGGTTCATTCGCAGCCCATTGACCGATCCCGAGGTGAATCGGTTATGATCCCGTCGGTCGCCTCCTGCCCGAACCGACGGGGGCCGGGTGACGTCGTCGAGGTCCGACCGACGGAGGCCAGGGGCGACCGTCGGCACGGGCGGGGAGGAGTCAGGCACGCGTTCGGGCGAACTCGCGAGGACCTGTCGGGCGATGGTGACCACCCTGGTGGAAGGCTTCCCGGCCATCCCTCGGTGCGGGTACATTGAGGTGCTTCAGCCGCCCTTCGCCACCGATGAGGCGCGTGCTCTTTGGGCGGCCTGCCCGCCCGGTCGCCGACCCTGAGCCGAACGGGCTATGATCAGGGTGCGTCCCCGACGCGGAGCCCCGAATCCCATGGCCGATGACCACCCCGACGGCCGATTCCCGACCACTCGCTGGAGCCAGGTCGCCGCCGCCGCCGACCCCGACCGGCCCGAGGCGCGCGGCCCTGGGCGAGTTCTGCGCCGCCTACTGGTTCCCCGTGTATGCCCTGGTCCGTCGCAAGGGATTCGATCGCGACGCCGCGCTCGACCTGACGCAGGATTATTTCGCCCGGCTGCTGGAGAAGCCCGTGCTGGCCGCCGCCGACCGCGAGAAGGGGCGGTTCCGCGCCTTCCTGCTGACGGATTGCGTCCACTTCCTGGCCAACGCCCGCGACCGCGAGGGCCGGATCCGCCGCGGCGGCGGCCGGGCCTTCTTGCCAATCGATCCCGATGCCGCCGAGGGGCGCTACGTCGCCGGGCCGGGCCACGACCTGACCCCCGAACGCCTGTTCGAACGCGCCTGGGCCTTGACGCTGCTGGCCGGCGTGTTCGACGCGCTGCGGGGGGAGTTCGCCGCGGAAGGCCGGCTCGCCGCGTTCGAGGAGCTCAAGGTCGTGCTCGAGGAGGGCCGGGGGTCCGTCCGTTACGTCGCGATCGCGGCACGGCTGGGGATGAGCGAGGGTGCCGTCAAGGTGGCGGTCCACCGGCTGCGGCAGCGATACAAGGCCCTGCTCCGCGCCCGGATCGCCGAGACGGTGGAGGATCCGGCCGAGGTCGACGACGAGATCCGGGCGCTGTTCGATGCCCTGGGCTGAGCGGCCGGCGCCTCCGACGGGGGAAATCGGTGTAACCTTCGCCGGGATTCGCTTTATCCTGGTACAGAGGGACGACCGAACCGGACCGGACCGACCCGAGCGAGAGAGACCCCGCCATGCCCGCCGCCGATCCTGGCCGCTGCCCGACCTGCGGCGCCGCCCGACCCGCCGACGCACCGGACGGCCTGTGCCCCCGTTGCGTGCTCGGGAACGCGATGGAATCCGCCAGCGAGGCCGATGACTCGCGCGGCGGGATCTTCGGCTCGGCGAGGATGGGCCGCGTGCTCCAGACGGTGACCGCCGCCATCGGATCGTCGCCGCAGGTCCTGCTGCCCGAATCCGATGCGACCGTCGGCGGCGACGATGACGCGGGCGTTGACGGCCTCGTCCCGTGCCCGCGGCGACTGGCGACGCCATGCATATCGAGCTCCTCGGCGAGATCGCCCGCGGGCGGGATGGGTGCCGTGCTCAGGGGCCGCGACCCGGACCTCGGCCGCGACCTGGCGGTGAAGGTCCTGCTCGAGGCGCACGCCGACAAGCCCGACCTGGTCCGCCGGTTCATCGAGGAGGCGCAGATCACCGGCCAGCTCCAGCACCCGGGGGTCGTGCCGGTCTACGAGCTGGGCGACCTTCGCCGACCGCCGGCCGTTCTTCGCCATGAAGCTGGTGAAGGGCCAGACGCTGGCCGCCCTGCTGGACGGGCCGACGGGCCCGCCGGCCGACCTGCCGCGGTTCGTCGGCGATCTTCGAGCAGGTCTGCCAGACGATGGCCTACGCCCACGCCCGCGGGGTGATCCACCGCGACCTGAAGCCGTCGAACATCATGGTGGGCGGGTTCGGCGAGGTGCAGGTGATGGACTGGGGCCTGGCCAAGGTGCTGGCGTCGGGCGGGGTGGCCGACGAGTCGCGGGCGGTCGCAGCGACCGCGACGGGGCCAGCGCTGATCGCGCACGCTGCGGAGCCGGCTCGGACGCGGACGCCTCGCAGGCCGGCAGCGTGATGGGGACGCCGGCTTACATGCCGCCCGAGCAGGCCGGCGGCGACGTCGAGGCGCTCGACGAGCGGGCCGACGTCTTCGGCCTGGGGGCGATCCTGTGCGAGATCCTGACCGGCGATCCGCCCTACGTCGGCCGCGGCGGCGACGAGGTCTTCCGCAAGGCGCGCCCGCGGCGACCTGGCGGACGCCTTCGCCCGGCTGGACGGTTGCGGGGCGGATGAGGGGTTGATCGCCCTGGCGCGGTCGTGCCTGGCGGCCGAGCTGCTGGACCGCCCGCGGGACGCGCGGATCGTCTCGGAGCGGCTGACCGATCACCTGGCGGGCGAGCAGGAGCGGATGCGGGCGGCCGAGCTGGCGAGCGCCGCCGAGTCGGCGCGGGCGATCGAGGCGGTGCGGGAGGCGCGGGCCGAGCGGCGGTCGCGGCGACTGGCCGCCGGGCTGGCGGCGTCGGTGTTCGCCGCGCTGGCGATCGGCGGCGGCGGGGCGGCGTGGTTCGCGTCGGTCCGGAACGCCCGCCGCGTCGCGGCGGCCCGCGAGGTTGACGATCGGCTCGGCCAGGTCGTCGTGCTGCGCGCCCGGGCCCGAGCCGCCCCGCCGGGTGCCGTCGATGCCTGGAAGGCGGCGCTGGCCGAGGCATCCCGCGCCGCCGAGCCCGCGCGGGACCTGGCCGACCCCGAGCGGTCCGCCCGGCTCGCGGCCGCCGTCGTCGAGCTGGAGCGGGGCCTGGCGGACGCCGAGGTCCAGGCGGCGCGGCTCGAGGTCGACCGCACGCTGCTGGCCGAGCTCGAGACGGTCCGCGGCGGCCGGGCCGACCACGGCGACCCGAGGCGGGCCGACGCCGAGTATGCCGCCGCCTTCCGCAAGGCCGGCCTGGACCTCGACGCCGTCGCCCCCGAGCGGGCCGGCGGCTGGATCGCCGCCCGCACCGCACCGCTGGAGCTCGCCGCGTTCCTCGACGACTGGGCCGCAGTCCGCCAGCTCGCCGGCGCCGCCGAGGCGGCCTGGCGCCGGCCGACCGACACCGCCCGCGCCGCCGACAAGGACGCCTGGCGCGACGCCCTCCGCGCCGGCCGGGGGGACAAGGGCCCCGCCGCCCTCGCGGCCCTGCGCAAGCTGGCCGGCGACGGGGCGGAGCTGGACGCGCAGCCGGCGGAGGGCCTGCGACTGCTGGCGATGCGGCTCAGGGCGGCCGGCGACCGCGAGGCGGCGGCGCGGGTGCTGGCCCGCGCCTGGCGGAAGCGGCCGGATGACTTCTGGGTCCACCTCGACCTGGCTCAGGGCGCGGGGCGGATAGCGGCGAAGTCGCGGAGCTCTACCCCCGGCCGGAGGAGGCGGTGCGGCATCTGACCGCAGCGCTGGCCGTCCGCCCGCAGCGCCGTGGCCCACATCAGCCTCGGCGCCGCCCTGCGATCCCAGGGGAAGCTGGACGAGGCCGTCGCCGAGCACCGCGAGGCGACCCGGCTCGGGCCCGACGCCGCCTGGACCCACACCAACCTCGGCCTGGCCCTGCGATCCCGGGGAAGGCGGACGAGGCCGTCGCCGAGATCCGCGAGGCGATCCGGCTCCGGCCCGACACCGCCCTGGCCCACAACAACCTCGGCATCGCCCTGGCGAGGCAGGGGAAGCGGGCCGAGGCCGTCGCCGAGTTCCGCGAGGCGATCCGGCTCCGGCCCGACGACGCCATGGCCCACTCCAACCTCGGCACCGTCCTGCAATCCCAGGGGAAGGTGGACGAGGCCGTCGCCGAGCACCGCGAGGCGATCCGGCTCAGGCCCGGCTACGCCGAGGCCCACACCAGCCTCGGCAACGCCCTGCTATCCCGGGGGAAGCGGGACGAGGCCGTCGCCGAGCACCGCGAGGCGATCCGGCTCAGGCCCGACGACGCCAGGCCCACACCAACCTCGGCACCGCCCTGCTATCCCAGGGGAAGGCGGACGAGGCCGTCGCCGAGCACCGCGAGGCGATCCGGCTCAGGCCCGACTACCCCGAGGCCCACTGCAACCTGGGATTTGCCCTGCGGTTCCGGGGCGACCACGCCGAGTCGCTCGCGATGCTCCGCCGCGGGCACGAGCTGGGCAGCCGGCGGCCCGGCTGGAGCTACCCCTCGGCGCAATGGGTCGCGGAGGCCGAGCGGATGGCGGCGCTGGCCCGTCGGCTCCCGGCCCTGCTCGCGGGCGAGGGCCGGCCGAAGGACGCCGACGACCGCCTGGCCATCGGCCAGATGTGCTACGACACCAGGCGGTTCGCCGCCGCCGCCCGGCTCTGGGCCGAGGCGCTGGCGGCAGACCCCAGGTTCGGCGACGACCGCCAGGCGGGGCACCGCTACAACGCCGCCTGCGCCGCGGCCCTGGCCGGTTGCGGGCAGGGGGCGGACGACCCGAGGCCCGATGGCGCGGCGCGGGCCCGGCTCCGCGGCCAGGCGCTGGGATGGCTCGAGGCCGAGCGGGCAGCCTGGGCGAAGGTGCTGGACTCGGGCGATGCCCGGGCCCGCCCGCTGGTGCGGGAGACGCTCGAGCACTGGCGGGCCGACCCCGACCTGGCCGGCGTCCGCGATCCGGCCGCGATCCGGTCGCTGCCGGCGGGCGAGCAGTCGGCCTGGCAATCCCTCTGGGCCGACGTCGATCGCCTGCTCAAGCGGGCCGAAGGGGGCAAGCCATGAACGACACGCGAACCAACGGGGACGCACGGATCGCCGCGGGCGGCCCGACCGACCCCGACCGCCGCGCCAGCGTCTTCGCGACCCTGGCCACCAGCCTCGGCGGCCCGGGCCGCGTCCTGCTCCGCGACACCGACGCCGACGGCGACGGCGACGCGCCCTCCGAGCCCCCCGCGCGGCCCGGCTCCGCCGAGATGCCCCCGCCCGGCGCCGGGCCCGGCGGCCTCCAGCTCCTCGGCGAGATCGCCAGAGGCGGCATGGGCGCCGTCCTCAAGGGCCGCGACCCCGACCTCTCCCGCGACCTCGCCGTCAAGGTCCTCCTCGACCGCCACCGCGACGACCCCGACCTCCTCCGACGCTTCGTCGAGGAGGCGCAGATCGCCGGCCAGCTCCAGCACCCCGGCATCGTCCCGGTCTATCGCCTCGGCATGCTCGCCGACCGCCGGCCCTACTTTACCATGAAGCTGGTCAAGGGCCGCACCCTGGCGGCGCTCCTCGACGACCGCGAGCCGCGGCCGCGCGGCCTCGCCGGAGGGGCCGAGGCCGGCGCCGACGGCGACCGCCGCCCGCTCTTCGACGACCTGCCGCGGTTCATCGCCATCTTCGAGCAGGTCTGCCGCACCGTGGCCTACGCGCACAGCCGGGGCGTGATCCACCGCGACCTCAAGCCCTCCAACATCATGGTCGGCGGCTTCGGCGAGGTGCAGGTGATGGACTGGGGACTGGCCAAGGTCATGGCCCGCGGCGAGATCGCCCCGCGCCCCGACGAGCCGCCGGCGCCGGCCGATCGGACCGTGGTCGCGACGGCGCGGAGCGGCGGCGGCACGGCCGGCCCGGACCTGTCGCGCGCGGCTCGGTCATCGGCACGCCCGCCTACATGGCCCCCGAGCAGGCCCGCGGCGAGGTCCACCGCGTCGACGCCCGCGCCGACGTCTTCGCCCTCGGCGCGATCCTGTGCGAGGCCCTCACCGGCCGCCCGCCGTACGCCGGCCGGGGGGCCGCCGAGGTGCGCCGCATGGCGGCGCGGGGCGACACCGCCGAGGCCCTGGCGGCGATCGACGGCTGCGGCGGCGACCCCGAGCTGGTCGCCATCGCCCGCGACTGCCTGGCCGCCGAGCCCGAGGGCCGCCCGGCGGATGCCCGCGCCGTCGCCGACCGCGTCGCCGCCCACCTGGCCGGCGTGGGCGAGCGGCTGCGACGGGCCGAGCTCGACGGCGCCGCCGAGTCGGCGCGGGCGGCGGCGGCCGAGGCGGCGGCGGCCGTCGAGCGGCGGGCGCGGCGGCTGACCATCGGCCTGGCCGCGGCCGTGCTCCTGCTGATCGGCGCCGCCGGCGGCGGATATGCCTGGCTCGAGCGGGACCGCGCGGCGCGGCGGGCGACGACGAGCGGGCGGTGGCCGCCGAGCTCGACCGCGCCCACGCCCTGCACGCCGAGGCGCTGGCGGCGCCGGCGGACCGCCCCGGCCCGTGGAACGAGGCGATGGCCGCGGCGCGGGCGCGGAGGGCCGACTGCGGCGGGGAGACGCCGGCCCGGCGCTGGCGGCGCGGGTGGCGACGGCGATCGCCGAGATCGGCCGCGACGGCGCCGCGGCGGAGGCGCGGGCCGCCCGGATCGCCGCCGACCGCACGCTGCTGGCCGAGCTCGAGTCGGTCCGCGGCGGCCGGGCCGACCACGGCGACCCGAGGCGGGCCGACGCCGAGTATGCCGCCGCCTTCCGCAAGGCCGGGCTGGACCTCGACGCCGTCGGCCCCGAGCGGGCCGGCGAATGGATCGCCGCCGCACCGCCCGCTGGAGCTCGCCGCGTTCCTCGACGACTGGGCCGCGGTCCGGCAGCTCGCCGGGGCCGGCGAGGCGGCCTGGCGGCCGGCCGGTCGACGCCGCCCGCGCCGCCGACAAGGACCCCTGGCGCGACGCCCTCCGCGCCGGCCGGGGGGACAGGGGCCCCGCGGCCCTCGCGGCCCTGCGCAAGCTGGCCGGCGACGGGGCGGCGCTGGACGCGCAGCCGGCGGAGGGCCTGCGGCTGCTGGCGATGCGGCTCAGGGCGGCCGGCGACCGCGAGGCGGCGGCGCGGGTGCTGGCCGGCGCCTGGCGGAAGCGGCCGGACGACTTCTGGGTCCACTTCGACCTGGCGCAGGCGCGCGGGGCGGACAGCGGCGAGGCCGCGGGCGATCTACCCGCGGCCGGAGGAGGCGGTGCGGCACCTGACCGCCGCGGCGCTGGCCGTCCGCCCGCGCAGCGCCGTGGCCCACCACTCGCCTCGGCATCGCCCTGCATCCCAGGGGAAGCCGGACGAGGCCGTCGCCGAGTTCCGCGAGGCGATCCGGCTCGAGCCCGACTACGCCAAGGCCCACACCAACCTCGGCAACGTCCTGAATCCCAGGGGAAGGTGGACGAGGCCGTCGCCGATGGCTCACCGCGAGGCGATCCCGGCTCGAAGCCCGGCACTGCGACCGTCAGGCCCGACTTCGCCGAGCCACAACCTCGGCATCGCCCTGGCAGGCCAGGGGAAGGTGGACGAGGCCGTCGCCGCATTCCGCGAGGCCATCCGGCTCAAGCCCGACTACGCCGAGGCCCACAACAACCTCGGCATCGCCCTGGCCGGCCAGGGGAAGGTGGACGAGGCCGTCGCCGAGCACCGCGAGGCGATCCGGCTCAAGCCCGACTACGCCCTGGCCCACACCAACCTCGGCATCGCCCTGCAGGCCGGGGAAGGTGGACGAGGCCGTCGCCGAGTACCGCGAGGCCATCCGGCTCAAGCCCGACTACGCCGAGGCCCACTGCAACCTGGGACATGCCCTGCGGGGCCGGGGCGACTACGCCGAGTCGCTCGCGATGCTCCGCCGCGGGCACGAGCTGGGCACCAGGCGGCCCGGCTGGCGCGATCCCTCGGCGCAGTGGGTCGCGGAGGCCGAGCGGATGGCGGCGCTGGCCCCGCGGCTACCCGCCCTGCTCAAGGGCGAGGATCGTCCGAAGGACACCGGCGAGCGCCTGGCGCTGGCCCAGATGTGCTACGACACCAAGCGGTTCGCCGCCGCCGCCCGGTTCTGGGCCGAGGCGCTGGCGGCCGACCCGAAGCTCGGCGACGACCGCCAGGCCCAGCACCGCTACAACGCCGCCTGCGCCGCGGCCCTGGCCGGTTGCGGGCAGGGGACGGACGACCCGAGGCCCGATGACGCGGCGCGGGCCCGGCTGCGGGGCCAGGCGCTCGACTGGCTCGAAGGCCGAGCGGGCCGCCTGGGCGAAGGTGCTGGATGCGGGCGGTGCCCGGGCCCGCCCGCTGGTGCGGGAGACGCTCGGGCACTGGCGGGCCGACGCCGACCTGGCCGGCGTCCGCGATCCGGCCGCGATCCGGTCGCTGCCGGCGGGCGAGCAGGCGGCCTGGCAATCCCTCTGGGCCGAGGTCGATCGCCTGCTCCGGCGGGCCGAAGGGGGCAAACCATGAACGACTCGCGACGCAACGGGGACGCACGGATCACCGCGGGCGGCCCGACCGACCCGGCGCCGCCGGCCCCGACCGCCGCGCCAGCGTCTTCGCGACCCTGGCCACCGGCCTCGGCGGCCCCGGCCGCGTCCTGCTCCGCGACACCGACGCCGAGGCGACGGCGACGCCCCCTCCGAGCCGCCCTCGCGGCCCGGCTCCGCCGAGATGCCCCCGCCCGGCGCCGGGCCCGGCGGCCTCCAGCTCCTCGGCGAGATCGCCAGAGGCGGCATCGGCACCGTCCTCAAGGGCCGCGACCCCGACCTCTCCCGCGACCTCGCCGTCAAGGTCCTCCTCGACCGCCACCGCGACGACCCCGACCTCCTCCGCCGCTTCGTTGAGGAGGCGCAGATCGCCGGCCAGCTCCAGCACCCCGGCATCGTCCCCGTCTACCGCCTCGGCATGCTCGCCGACCGCCGGCCCTACTTCACGATGAAGCTGGTCAAGGGCCGCACCCTGGCGGCGCTGCTGGCCGACCGCGAGCCGCGGCCGCGGCCTCGCCGGAGGGGCCGAGGCCGGCGCCGCGGCGACCGCCGCCCGCCCTACGACGACCTGCCCCGCTTCATCGCCATCTTCGAGCAGGTCTGCCGCACCGTCGCCTACGCCCATACCCGCGGCGTGATCCACCGCGACCTCAAGCCCTCGAACATCATGGTCGGCGGCTTCGGCGAGGTCCAGGTGATGGACTGGGGACTCGCCAAGGTCCTGGCCCGCGGCGAGCCCGCACCGCCGCCGGACGAGCCCCGCGCGCCGGCCGACGGACGGTCGTCGCCACGGCGCGGAGCGGGGGCGGCCCGGACGGCCCGGACCTGTCCGCGCCGGCTCGGTCATCGGCACGCCCGCCTACATGGCCCCCGAGCAGGCCCGCGGCGAGGTCCACCGCGTTCGACACCCGCGCCGACGTCTTCGCCCTCGGCGCGATCCTGTGCGAGGCCCTCACCGGCCGCCCGCCGTACGCCGGCCGGGGGGCCGCCGAGGTGCGCCGCATGGCGGCGCGGGGCGACACGGCCGAGGCCCTGGCGGCGATCGACGGCTGCGGCGGCGACCCCGAGCTGGTCGCCATCGCCCGCGACTGCCTGGCCGCCGAACCCGAGGGCCGACTGCCGGACGCCCGCGCCGTCGCCGACCGCGTCGCCGCCCACCTGGCCGGCGTGGGCGAGCGGCTGCGGCGGCGCCGAGCTCGACGGCGCCGCCGAGTCGGCGCGGGCGGCGGCGGCCGAGGCGGCGGCGGCCGTCGAGCGGCGGGCGCGGCGGCTGACGATCGGCCTGGCCGCGGCCGTACTCCTGCTGATCGGCACCGCCGGCGGCGGATATGCCTGGCTCGAGCGGGACCGCGCGGCGCGGCGGGCGACGACCGAGCGGGCGGTGGCCGCCGGGCTCGACCGCGCCCACGCCCTGCACGCCGAGGCGCTGGCGGCGCCGGCGGACCGCCCCGGCCCGTGGAACGAGGCGATGGCCGCGGCGCGGGGCGCGGAGGGCCGACTGCGGCGGGGAGACGCCGGCCCGGCGCTGGCGGCGCGGGTGGCGACGGCGATCGCCGAGATCGGCCGCGACGGCGCCGCGGCGGAGGCGCGGGCCGCCCGGATCGCCGCCGACCGCACGCTGCTGGCCGAGCTCGAGTCGGTCCGCGGCGGCCGCGCCGACCACGGCGACGCGAAGCAGACCGACGCCGAGTATGCCGCCGCCTTCCGCAAGGCCGGGCTGGACCTTGACGCCGTCGCCCCCGAGCGGGCCGGCGAATGGATCGCCGCCCGCACCGCCCCGCTGGAGCTCGCCGCGTTCCTCGACGACTGGGCCGCAGTCCGGCAGCTCGCCGAGGCCGGCGAGCCGGCCTGGCGCCGGCCGGCCGACGCCGCCCGCGCCGCCGACAAGGACCCCTGGCGCGACGCCCTCCGCGCCGGCCGGGGGGACAAGGGCCCCGCCGCCCTCGCGGCCCTGCGCAAGCTGGCCGGCGACGGGGCGGAGCTGGACGCGCAGCCGGCGGAGGGCCTGCGGCTGCTGGCGATGCGGCTCAGGGCGGCCGGCGACCGCGAGGCGGCGGCGCGGGTGCTGGCCGGCGCCTGGCGGAAGCGGCCGGACGACTTCTGGGTCCACCTCGACCTGGCGCAGGCGCGCGGGCCGGAGAGCGGCGAGGCCGCGGCGCTCTACCCGCGGCCGGAGGAGGCGGTGCGGCACCTCACCGCGGCGCTGGCCGTCCGCCCGCGCAGCGCCGTGGCCCACCACGGCCTCGGCGTCGCCTTGCAATCGCAGGGGAAGGTGGACGAGGCCGTCGCCGCACTCCGCGAGGCGATCCGGATCAGGCCCGACTACGCCCAGGCCCACAACAGCCTCGGCGTCGCCCTGGAATCCCAGGGGAAGCCGGACGAGGCCGTCGCCGCGCTCCGCGAGGCGATCCGGCTCAGGCCCGACTACGCCGAGGCCCATAACAACCTCGGCGGCGCCCTGACAGACCAGGGGAAGCGGGACGAGGCCGTCGCCGAGTACCGCGAGGCGATCCGGCTCAAGCCCGACATCGCCGAGGCCCACAACAGCCTTGGCAAAGCCCTGCAATCCCGGGGGAAGCGGGACGAGGCCGTCGCCGAGTACCGCGAGGCCATCCGGATCAGGCCCGACTACGCCGAGGCCCACAACAGCCTCGCCAACGCCCTGGCCGGCCAGGGGAAGCCGGACGAGGCCGTCGCCGAGCTCCGTGAGGCGATCCGGCTCAAGCCCGACCTCGCCATGGCCCACAACAACCTCGGCGTCGTCTTGCTATCCCAGGGGAAGGTGGACGAGGCCGTCGCCGCGGACCGCGAGGCGATCCGGCTCAAGCCCGACTACGCCCTGGCCCACACCAACCTCGCCAACGCCCTGAGCTCCCAGGGGAAGGTGGACGAGGCCATCGCCGAGTACCGCGAGGCCATCCGGCTGCGGCCCGACGAAGCCGAGCCCCACTGCAACCTGGGACAGGCCCTGCGGGGCCGGGGCGACTACGCCGAGGTCGCTCGCGATGTACCGCCGCGGGCACGAGCTGGGCAGCAGGCGGCCCGGCTGGCCCTATCCCTCGGCGCAGTGGGTCGCGGAGGCCGAGCGGATGGCGGCGCTGGCCCCGCGGCTACCCGCCCTGCTCAAGGGCGAGGATCGTCCCAAGGACACCGGCGAGCGGCCTGACGCTGGCCCAGATGTGCTACGACACCAAGCGGTTCGCCGCCGCCGCCCGTCTGTGGGCGGAGGCGCTGGCGGCCGACCCCAAGCTCGGCGACGACCGCCGGGACAATCATCGCTACAACGCCGCCTGCGCCGCGGCACTGGCCGGTTGCGGGCGGGGGGCGGACGACCCGAGGCCCGACGACGCGGCGCGGGCCCGGCTCCGCGGCCAGGCGCTCGGGATGGCTCGAGGCCGAGCGGGCGGCCTGGGCGAAGGTGCTCGATTCGGTCGGTGCCCGGGCCCGCCCGCTGGCGCGGCAGACGCTCGAGCACTGGCGGGTTGACCCCGACCTGGCCGGCGTCCGCGATCCGGCCGCGATCCGGTCGCTGCCGGCCGGGGAGCAGTCGGCCTGCCGCGCCCTCTGGACCGAGGTTGACGCCCTGCTGGCCCGCGTGAAAGGCGACCCGTCGTGAGCGTGCCTCCTGAGCCGACCGGCTCGGTCCACAGTGGCCGGTGACCGGGCGGGCGAATCCGGCTCGCTGGGGGCCTCGGCCACCCGGGGATCGACCGTGGCCGTGCTGGTCGATGACGCCACCGGAGAGCCCAGGCTTCTCGAAGGCCTCTGGCGTCGCTTTTCCACCTCCTTGTCGCGGGACGTCCGCGCCTGGCCGAGCATCGGCTCTGGTACAGTACTCCTGGTCGAATCATGCGGGTCGGAGCAGTCTTGTCTCCCACGGAGGTTGTCTCCATGACGAATCGAGGCGTACGACTCGATTGGATCGGGCGGGCCGTGGCCGGGGTTGCTTTCGGAATGAGTGCGGCGGTCGATCCCCCGGCGGCGATGCCATCCTCGACACCGCAGGCGGCCCAGCCCGCGACGGCCTCCAGTACGGCCGAGCACCCGAGCAGCAAGGCGGTTGACCGGCTGGTGAAAGAGCTTCGGAGCCACCCCGCCCAGCCGTCGAAGATGGCCGGCCAGGTCGGCCTCTATCTGATCGATGCCGCGGGCGGGCCCGTCACGCGGATCGCCAACGAGCCGGAGCCGGGGTTCAACCAGTGCGGGTCTCCCGTGTGGTCGCACGATGGCCGGCGGATCGTCTTCGACGCCACGCCGGGCTCGCCGGAGAAGGCCGAGTTCAATCGGTCGCACCTGCGGATGCTGGAGCTCGAGGGCGATCGTCTGGTGATGAAGGACCTGGGGACGGGGAACTGCCCGGACTTCTCGCCGGCCGACGACCGGATCGTCTTCCTGAGCAATGCACGCGAGCCGGGCGCCCAGCTCGGCGTCTGGCTCATGCAGGCCGACGGAACGGGCCGCCGGATGCTGGGCGATTATGGCCGGCCGAAATGGTCGCCGGAGAGCCGGCAGTTCCTGATCGCCAGCTTCTCCACCCCCACCCAGGTCACGATCATGGATGTCCGGCCGGAGAACAGCGGGGTGCTCCAGGTGCCCGATCGCCAGATCTTCGCGGTCCCGAACTGGGCCGGCGCCGGGACGATCGTGGCGGCGATCGGCCCGGTCGGCGGCCCGGCCGATTCCATCGCCATGATCGATGTGACCGATCCCGCGCAGGGCAAGCTGAAGGAAGTGCTCTGGAAGCGGCGCCGAGGGCCTCGATGTTCAGCCGGAATCGCCGGTCTACTCGCCCGTCACCCGGCGCTGTGTCTTCATCGGCAACGCGCCAGCCAAGGGCCGCGGCCTGTACACGATCGAGCCCGGCAGGCCCGGCAAGGCCGCGCGACTGGAGGCGGAGGGCTCGGTTCGACCACCTGATCCAGGATCCCACCTTCTCGCCCGACGGGCGATGGGTGCTCTTCGGCAGCGACCGAAAGCCGCCCCAGGACGCGAAGGCCGGTGCGGCGTCGAGATGAGCGACGTCCCGCTCGATCGCGATTGATGGCGCGGCCGGATGGGCCGAGAGCCGGGAGGGCAGCCCATGGACAAATTGCGAACGACGCATTGAAATATGGTGCGTTCGCGCCATCACCGCGATCGACGGCCGACGACGGCCCGGCGACCGGACGCCACCTCTCCTCGCGATCAAGGAGCTCGTGAAACATGCCGCCGATCCGCATGAGATGGATCCTCGCCCTGGGCATCCTGTCGCCTGGCCTCGCGGCGCCGGCCGCCGCCCAGGAGCGTTCCGCCGACGGGGCGGCGGGTCGATTCGCGGCGCTCGACGAGCTGGACGCGTCGTATCGGCGTCAACTGCACGACCTCGAATGCCGTCACATCGACGACCTGGCCACCCTGGCGGAGAAGTCCCTGGGTCCCGAGGCGGACGCCGCCTACCGGCAGTTGTTCGGCCTGGCGATCACGCGGGGCCTGTGCCGCGAGGCCCAGACGGCGGGCGGCACTTCCTGGCGAAGGGCTCGGGGGACCGGGAGGTCCGCGCGCTGGCGTCGCTCGTCCGGGTCCTGGCACGGGCCGACAGGGGCGAGCATGACGGGGCCCTCGACGACTGGAAGGGCCTCCTCCAGCAACCCGCCGGCGCGGATACCGACCTCACGCTGGCCGTCGGCGAGGCATTGCTCCAGCGGCTGATCCGCGACGGCCGATACGACGTCGGCGCGCAGCCTGTGCGGCATGGCGTGCGGCGCATCCGCCCCCGCCGCGATCCGCGAGCATTTCGCGGGCCGGATGGCCCGGCTCAAGTTGCTCGACAAGCCGGCGCCGCCGATCGCCGCCAACGACGTCGACGGCAAGCCGGTCTCGCTGGCCGAGCTCAAGGGCCGCGTCGTCCTGGTTGACTTCTGGGCAACCTGGTGCCCGCCGTGCGTCGCGTCGGTACCCGGCATGAACGAGCTGGCGACGAAGTATCACGACCGGGGATTCGAGATCCTGGGCGTCAACGTTGAACGCGATGCACGAGGACGTCAAGGAGATGAAGAAGGTCCTGCCGACCGTGCGGCGGTTCCTGGTCGGGCACCGCATCGGATGGACCAACGTCCTCAATAGCGAGGGTGCCGCCGATTTCGCGGCCGCCTACGGCGTCGAGGAGATCCCGGCGAACTTCCTGATCGGCCGCGACGGCAAGGTCATCGCGGTCGAGCAGTCCGGCGAGGCACTCGAGAAGGCCGTCGCCGAAGCCCTGAAGGTCCCGGCCGATGGACACACCAAGTAGTCGCCAGAACCTGGGAGGACCCGCCATGAGATCGCGACGATGGTTGCTGCCGATCGCGGCCCTGGGATTCGCGCTGGTCGGGTCTTGCCCCCGACGCCCGGCGCAGTACGGGGTGAGCTACGGCGGCCTCGGGGGCTTCGGGGGCCCCGGAGGCGGCTCGTCGTCCGGGTACGGCGTCCGCACGGGACAGGTCGGGGCGGGGTATCGCGGGGCGGGCGGTCTCTACGGCCGGGCCTACGGGTACTCCAGGCCGCAGACGAGCGTGCAGCTCCCAGCCGCTGTATAGCGCGATCACGTCGCTGCCCGGCTGGGACGGGCCGACGGGCAGCGGCCGTCGCCGCTACCGAAGGCACGTGGAGCCGCCGATGACCACCTACGACGAGAGCGGCCGGATCCTCTGGCCCAGCACGATCCCCGACGACCCGGATTGAACCGGCTCAAGCAGGAGGCCGAGTCGGCCGTCCGGTCCGTCATCCAGGAATCGAAGTTGACCGGCCACGCCTCCGTCCGGCCGGTCATCGCCGCCAAGAACAAGCTATCCATCTATGAACGGACAATCTTGCCCGACATCAAGGGCCGGAACGTCACCGACGGCGACGAGCTGGAACGGTTCTTCGTGGATATCGACAGGTCGCTGGACGCCTTGACCAACTACTATTGAGCGGGCTCCATGAGGGACCCGTGATGCGGACAGGGCCCGTCCCGATCACTCGCCGGCCAGGGCGAACTGCTTGCGGCGCGACGTATGGGGCTTGTAGGCGCGCTTGTCGATCGCGTAGCGGCGGAGCTTGGCGCTGATGCTCCGCCGCGAGAGCCCGCAGTGGTTCGCCGAGAGCTCGATCCGCCCCCGGTATTTCTCCAGGACGCGCTGGAGGTAGGCGCACTCGATCCGTCGGGTGAACTCGGCGGTGATCTCGGGCAGCTTGCGGGTCGGGTCGAAGTCGAGGGTGAACGGCTCGTCGTGGTTGCGGACGATCTGCGGGGGCAGGTTGTCGGGCTCGATCACCGGGCCCGGGGTGGTCACCATCGCCTGCTCGAGGACGTGCTCCAGCTCGCGGACGTTGCCCGGCCAGTCGTAGGCGAGGAGCCGCGACAGCGCCAGCCGCGAGACGGTCCGCGGGCAGGCCGTGCGCGGCGAGCTTCTCGAGGAAGTGGTCGACCAGGAGCGGGATGTCGTCGAGCCGCTCGCGCAGCGGGGGCAGCTCGATCGTCGACGACGTTGAGGCGGTAGAAGAGGTCCTCGCGGAACCGGCCGGCGTCGACGGCCTCGCGCGAGGTTGACGTTGGTCGCGGCGACGACGCGGCAACTGGCCTGGATCGGCTCGTTGCCGCCGACCCGCTCGAACCGCCCGTCCTGCAGGACGCGCAGGAGCTTGGCCTGCATGCCCAGCGGCATGTCGCCGATCTCGTCGAGGAAGAGCGTGCCGCCGTGGGCCAGCTCGAACCGGCCCTGCTTCTGCCGGTCGGCCCCGGTGAAGGCGCCGCGCTCGTGGCCGAAGAGCTCGCTCTCGAGCAGGTGCTCGGGCAAGGCCGCGCAGTTGACGGCCACGAAGGGCTGCCGCGCCGGGTGACGTCGCTGAGTGGATGGCCTGGGCGACCAGCTCCTTGCCGGTGCCGGTCTCGCCGGTGATGAGCACGGTGGCGGGCGACGAGGCGACCCGGGCCACACGGTCGAAGACCTCGAGCATCGCCGGGCTGCGGCCGAGAGGTTGTGATAGGCGTATTTCCGCCGCAGCCGCGCCCGCAGGTCGGCGACCTCGTCGATCAGCCGGCGATCCTCGAGCGCCTGGTTGACGACGACCTCCAGCCGCATGGTGTCGATCGGCTTCAGGATCATGTCGTAGGCGCCCAGCTTCATCGCCTCGACGGCCTCCTCGACGGTCGCGTAGCCGGTCATCACCATGACGGTCACCGGCAGCTCGCGCTCGCGGATGGCGCGGATCACGTCCAGGCCGCTCATCCCGGGCAGCCGCAGGTCGGTGATGACCAGCGAGCAGCGGTTCTCGACCAGCCACTCCATGGCCTCGGTGCCGTCCGAGGCCACGGCGATCTGCCGGTCCGGCGAGGCCAGCAATTGCGAAAGCTGCTGGCAGACGAGCTGACTGTCGTCCACCACGAGGATGCGTCGATCCATGGCGGCCTCATCCGTGGTTGAGGTGGGTAGCTGCTATCCTGTTGCATCGAGCCGCGGGCCGACGGGCCGAGACGATCTGGGAAGCGGTGGTGGCGGCCTGCGGGTCGACTCAGTCCCAGACTCGTAGCCTACGTTCCGTCGCGGGTTTGTCAAGCGTTCTCGATTGGGAATGCGAGGTGGCAGGCGGCGGTGGGACAATGACCACGATCGGCGTTACGCCGGCCGAGCTTCGAGGGTCAAATGCCGTCGCTCGCCGTCGATAGTGACCTTGATGCCATTGCGGATGAGACCTCGCAGGCCCAGGGTCGGCAGCCGGGCGGGATTGGCCAGGCCGGGCGGATAGGCCACGATGCCTTCCTCGAGCTCCAGCATGTAGGCCGGCCCTCCGCTCGGATCGGTCGTGCCGGGCCGATTCGGGTGGATCCAGACATTCGCGGCAAGGAGTGGGATGATCGAACCGGCGAGATCGACCCGCCCTTTCTGCGCAGCGTGCCACCGATCCATCGATCGATCTGAACTTGTCGGATCGAAAAGTTGTGATTGTTGCCGGTGTCCAGGATCGTCGGGATGAGTGCCGTACCCTCGGGAAGGGGGAAGATGCTCCTGGCCGTCACGCTGACGAACACCAGGATTTGATAGGGCCGGACCTCCACGACGCCATCTGGTGAGGTCGCACTCCACGTCTGGTCGAATATCGGCAATCGATCGAGGATTAGCATGGGAACCAGGAGGACGGAAGGTCCACCTCCTCGATCTCGCGCGAGCGAGGCCCGATCACGAAGAGATCGTACTGGTCATCGGCCAATCCACGCCGGTGACATTCCTCGATCAAGTCCCTCATACTCGCCGCGATCCCGATCCGCTCCTCACCGCGGTAGCCGATCCACTTCCCGCGCAGGGACTCGTCCTTCAGCAGCGCAGGGAGATCGTGGAAGAACGCGTCCTGCGAGCGGCGGATCCCCTCCGGGATGTCGTCGTCGGACGAGACCGGCCGCGCCACATTCTGCGGACCGCGCGGTTCGGGCTCGTGCGTCTCCTCGACGAGGACGTAAGTACGACGGCTGCGCGGGTCCTCGACGCGTACGGTCCGGCCGTCGGCCTGCTCGACGGCGAGTACCTGTTCCGGTGTCAGGGTGATCGTTGTCATGGTCATCATCTCCCCGTTCATTGAGGATACGGCCATCCCAAGGAAAGCTCGAGCCCTCATCGGCTGGATTCGTCTACCCCGATGACAACGCGCTTCCCCAGGGTCTGCAGGGCCCTGGCGATCTGGTCGACCTGCGTCTTGCGGGTCACATCCAGCAGCCGGTGCGCCACCGGATACTCGCAGCCGAGCCTCCGGGCCAGCTCGTTGATCGAGACACCCTGCTCCCTCAACTCCTTGTAAAGCAATGCTTTGGTGGCGATGAGCGGCGGGATCATAACGAGCGGACGGCCGCGGGAGGGGCTCGGCGTGGGAATATTGAGCTTGTGCTTCATACGCGAGACGATCACCGTCTTTAGGGCGCCGACAGCCTGTGCAAGCGCCTCATCCGGCGTATCGCCGAAGGTCGCCGCATCGTCAAAATCCGGGAATATCACGAGCCAGGTGTCGTTGTCGTCCTTCCGGAGCACGGCCGGGTACTGCAGGATGAACACTTAGTGGTCCTCCAATCCCAATTGCCTCTTGATCGCTCGAACAAGCCCAGTGCCCAGCTCCTTCCGCGAGTGCATCGGCAATTCGGAACGCAGGCCAGTCGCCGGATTGATGACGACTTGGTATAGGCTCGCGTCGCGGCAGCCGGGCGAATCGGCGACGTCAGTCGCCGGGTGATGCGATGCGGCTGCCGGGCGAAGCCCTCGAACCGGGTTATGCCCTCAGAGACCCGGCGACTGACGTCGCCGGTTCGCCCGGTCCACCATCCCGTGCACGCTTACCCCGGCGGCGAAGCCATTTTTTGAATTCCTTTGCGGTCATCGACGGCGCCCCAATTATAACCGATGTGTTATAGACCTGCGAGGCGAATGCCGCTGTTCCGCGGCCGGATGCCCGCGTGATCGGGCTCGAAGGTCAACGATCACCCCGCAGGTGCCGGTCGAGAAATGCATAGGCTTGCTCCCGGACCGCTTTCGGGAACGCGTGCTCGGCGTCGGGGTGCACCGCGGCCAGCCGGTCGGGGACGCCGAGGAGCTCGGTAGACGGGCCGCGCCGCGTCGACCGCGACGCGGACGCCCGCGACCTCGAAATTGGCGTCGTGCAAGGGCGAGTTGGTGAAGAACGGCCGCGGGGCCAGCGCACCGATCAGCTCGGTGAAATCAAAAGGTACTCGCGCCAGTTCGAGTGCGTACCGATCGCGGAGCCGCGGCATGTAGCCCCGGTGCGACCAGCCGGCGATGTTGCCCTCGAAGTAGTGGGGGAAGGCGTTGAAGCCGCACGACGAGACGACCGCGCGGAGCCTCGGCTCGAAGAGCGCCGTGAAGATGGCGGTGTGGCCGCCGAGCGAGTGGCCGATCACTCCGATCCGGTCGGCGTCGACGTCGTCACGCTCGACCAGGACGTTGACGGCCCGCTGGTTGTTCCAGATCGCCTTCATCGTGGCACTGGCGTAGCCGAGCTTGTAGGCATCGACCTTGTACTCGCCGAAGCCGGGATAATCGGGCACGATGGCGACGTAGCCGCGGCGGGCGAGCTCGGCGGCGTAGTGCAGGTCGGGGTTGCCGCCCAGGCCGGTGGGCTCGTCCTTGCCGATGGCGACCGTCTGGTGCAGGCAGAGCACGGCAGGGCGTCGGCCGACGGCGCCGACCGGCCCGGCCGCGTCGGGGATCGACAGCCAGGCCGGCACCCGGTCGCCCGGCTCGGCGGCGAAGGTGATCTTCTCGCGGATGAAGCCCGGCTCGCGTCGCGTGGCGACGACGCGTATATCGAGCGGGACCCGGCGCTCGCCGCCGGGGAGCGGGCCGGCGACCTCCTGGAAATGAGCCAGCACATGCGCGCGGCGGACGTCCCAGTCGCCGCGAGACCGGACCGGCCGCTCGCGGCCCTCGCCGTCGCGAACGACCATCAGGCGGGCATGGTCGGGATAGCTCGGCGCGTGCCGGCCGGCCGGATGGTCGGGTTCCTGGGCAGCCGACGGTCCCGAGGCGACGAGCCCTGCGAGGCTCGCGACGATCACAAGCTGATCGAATCTGTTCATCGAATGAGGACTCCCCGGGATCGGCCGGAATCGGAGGACGCGGTCGTCGGGCGTTGCATGCCGCCCATTGTCCCCGGATGCTCGCGGAACGCCATCCTCAGGCAGTGCCGCGTCCGCTCAGGACTTGCCCCGATGGGCCCTTCCGCTTGAGGTGGAGGTCCGGAATTGCCGATGAGAACGGACAAGGCGCTCATCCGCGTTTTGCGGCTTGACAGGGTCGTGGCGGATTGGCCACGATCGGCGGACTTTTCCGGCGGGATGCCCGAGGAGAAGTCCGCCCGGTCGATGCGAAGCGGTGGAAGCGACGGGGAATCCGGAAGGTGCGAAAGGAGACACCGATGCGGAGGATTCGCGGCTCCGTGGTCGTTTGCTGCTGGCTGGTTCTTGCAGGGCTGTCGCCGGGCTCGGCGCGGGCGCAGTCGAAGGAATACATGCCGCGCGACCTGCTCGGCCTGACTCCGAAATTGCCCGGCGTGGACTACGATACGCCGCCGGACCGGAAGGCCGTCGATGCGTGCAAGGTGGAAGTGGTGACGGTGCAGAACCGTCGGATCGGCTATGCGCTGCGGGACGGCCAGGGGAAATTGCTCCGCCGGTTCGTCGCCACGCGGGGCGGCAAGATGGACCAGTGGAGCTACTACCAGGACGGGTTCGAGGTGTACCGCGAGGTGGACCTCGACGGCGACCAGGCGCTCGACGAGGCGCGGTGGATGAACGCGGGCGGCATGCGGGTCGCGACGGTGAAGCGGGGGAAGATCGTCGGCTGGAAGCAGATCTCGGCCGAGGAGGCCTCGAAGGTCTTCGTGCAGGGGCTGGTCCAGGCGATGGCCGGCGGCGGCGACCTGTCGCTGCTGGACTCGGTCATGGCGACGCCCGACGAGCTGGCCGCCGCCGGGCTGCCGCGCGAGGTGGTGGAGAAGGTGACCGCGACCGCCGCGGCGCGCGGCGACCAGGTCGGTGCGCTGCTCAAGTCGCTGGCCGGCTGGACGAAGCAGACGGTGTGGAACCGGTTCGACGGCACGTTCCCGCACGTGATCCCCGCGGACCCGGCCGGCGGAGTCGAGAAGGACATCATCGTCTATGAGAACGCGATGATCTTCCCGGGGATGGCGACCGGGCAGGCCGACGCCGCCGCGGCGCCGCCGCGGATCGCGTTCCTGCAGATCCCCGACCTGATCAAGCTGGGCGAGACCTGGAAGTTCGTCGAGCTGCCCCGCGCCATCGACCCCGAGAAGCCCGTGGTGGCGTCGATCAGCGGCATCCGCTCCCTCATCTACGACCGGTCCAATAGTGCCCAGCCGCGCGACGAGGCGGTCGAACAAGACGCTCCAGGCGCTGGCCGATTACGACGCCAAGAACGCCCAGATCCTCCAGACAGGCGGGCCTCGCGAGCGGGCGCGTTATTACATCGGGCGGACGCGGTTCCTGCGCGACGTGGTGGCCAGTTGCAAGACACCCGATGAGAAGCTGATCTACGACAAGCAGGTGGTGGACTCGCTGGTCGCGGCGGTGCGGACCGACGAATACCCGCAGGGGCGTGAGGCGCTGGAGAAGGTCGCCGCCACCGGGGGCAAGCTGGGCTCGTACGCGGCCTACCGCCTCATCGAAACCGACTTCGGCATCAAGAATAACCAGCCCGGCGCGAACCTGATGGCCAACCAGAAGGCATGGATGGCCGACCTGGAGGGCTTCCTGGCCAAGCACGCCGACGCCGACGAGGCGCCCGAGGCCCTGCTCCAGCTCGCCAGCGCCAACGAGTTCAACGGCGACGAGGACGTGGCGCACAAGCAGTACGCCAAGGTCGTCGAGAGTTACGCCGGGTCCGAGCCGGCCAAGAAGGCCGCCGGCTCGCTCCGCCGGCTCGAGCTGGTCGGCAAGACGCTGTCGCTGAAGGGGACCGGCCTGCAGAACGAGGTCATCGACACGGCGCAGTACCGCGGCAAGACGGTCCTGGTCATCTTCTGGGCGAGCTGGGCCTCGCCGTTCAAGACGGAGCTGCCCGAGCTCAAGAAGGTCGCCGACAAGTATCGCGACCGGGGCCTGGAGGTCATCGGGGTGAACCTCGATAACGACCGGGCCGAGGTCGACACCTTCCTCAAGGACAACGCGCTGACCTGGCCGCAGATCTTCGAGGGCGGCGGCCTGGAAGGGCGTCTGGCCGTCGAGTACGGCATCAGCTCGGTGCCGACGCTGTTCCTGGCCGATGTGCAGGGCAAGGTGATCAACCGCGTCATCCGCACCGCCGCGGACGTCGATCGCCAGCTCGACAAGCTGCTGGCATCGAAGAAGGCCGCCGGCGGCGTCGCGCTCGATAATCGTTGAGCGTTCCGCCGGACCTTCCATTCATTCGCCGAATCTTGCCGGCCCCGGTGGCTGCGGGCCTCATCCCGCGGCCATCGGGGCCTTTCCCCTCGCGTGGCTGGCCCCGCGGAACTAGACTGGAAGACTGCCATCGCCACGAGGACCAGTTGACCGAGGGAACGAGCATGGGCGCGGTCGTCCTGAGGGAGTTCTCCTGGGAGAGGATGATTGCCGCCGTGGAAGAAGTTCGCGAACGCGCCTGCCGCGCCACCGGCGCGCTGCATCAAGCCGGCATTCCCCACGTCGTGATCGGGGGGCATGCCGTGGCTTCCTGGGTGTCTCGGGTTGACAAGGAGGCCGTCCGCAACACCAAGGATGTCGATCTCCTGATCCGCCGCGATGACTTCGCCCGCGTCGTCGAGGCGCTCCAGTCCATCGGCTTCGTGCACCAGAATGTCACGGGCGTCGACCTCTTCCTGGATGGCCCGGAAGGATCGGTGCGGAGTGCCATCCACATCGTATTTGCCGGCGAGAAGGTACGACCCGAGTATCCGCTGCCGGCACCCGACGTCGCGGAGGCCGAGGCGGGGCCCGACTTCCCCGTGCCGACCCTGGACGCGCTGGTGCGGCTGAAGCTGACATCTTTCCGGCTCAAGGACAGGCTGCACCTCATGGACCTGCTCGACGTCGGTCTCATCGACGAGAGCTGGCGCGACCGGATTCCTCCGGAGCTTGCCGACCGGCTCGGGCAGCTCGTCGAGGAGCGAAGGCGGGAAGCATGACGACGACGTGACGGATCCGCCCCCGCGGCGTCGGCCTCCACCAGATCGCCAGGGTCGGCCGGGGCGCGACGACGGCCGTTCCATCCGCCCGGCGCCCGGTCGCCAGCCGGGCCACCGGGTATCGGAAGGCCCGCACGAGCGGCCTGCGTCCCGCTCGACAAGCCTGGTGCCAGCACAGCTCGTAGCGGGCGACGTTGACGATCCACGGCGGCCGGTCGTCGTCGCTCCATCGCGCGAGGGCGTCTGACGAAGCCGAGGGCGTCGTCGAGGTCCGCCTTCGAGCCCCGGGGCGACGATTCGGCGAGGTACCGCTCGAAGAGCCCGCCGAACCGCCCGCCCAGCGCACCTGCGGCGATCGGGAGGAAACGACGGATCTGGCCGCGCCGCTTGTTCCTCAGCGAGCCGGCGAACTGCTCGACGTGCCGCCGAGAGACGTCGGCCAGCCCCCGGACTTCGTCGGCACCCAGCCCCAGCTCGGCGCCGACGGATTCCGGGTCGGCGAAGAACCGATCGCGTAGCGAACGATCGACATACAACCGCGCCAGGGCTGACTGGATCTCGGCTAGGCCCATCGGCCGTGCCGCCTCCCGATCGCCCGCGCCCGGTCCAGCTCGGCCAGGAGCTCGGCCAGCGGGGGCAGGTTCTCGTCGCGCTCCAGGATGATCCCCCGCACCGGGGCTCGCGCATCACGGCCTCATCGAGCACGCGCCAGACTTCCGGGGGCGTGGGGTGGCCGTGGCTGTCGACGAGCGTCCCGTCGTGCCAGTGCCCGCCGGCGAAGTGGAGCTGCACCACGCGGTCCCACGGCCATCGGTCGAGGGTCCCGACCGGGTCCAGCCCGTGGTTGACCGCGTTGGTATGGAGATTCGTCACGTCGCACAGCAGGCCGCAGCCGGTGCGGTCGAGCACGGCGGTGACGAACTCGGCCTCGTCCATCTCGCCGCCCGGTACGACCACCGTCGCCGTGATGTTCTCGAGGATCAGCGGTGTAGCGGATCCGCCGCCGCACCCGCTCGACGTTCGCGGCGACCACATCCACCGCCTCCGACGTCCAGGGCAACGGGGCCAGATGCCCGATCGACATGCCCCCGGCCCGCGTGTACGCGATGTGCTCGCTCCACCACGGCGGGTCGAGCCGCGCGACCAGCTCGGCCATCGCGTCGAGGTAGTCCTCGTCGATCCCCTCGGCGCTCCCCAGCGACAGGTCCAGCCCGTGCGGGATGATCGTGAAGTGGTCGGCGAGGAGATCCAGCTCGGCACGCTTCTCCTCGGGGGCGTCGAAGTAGTGGTCGGCCGTGATCTCCAGGAAATCGACGCGCCTCGCGGTGGCGGAACAGGTCGGTCAGGAAGGGGTCGCGAAAGCCGAGCCCGACCCCCAGCGCCGGCAGGTGGTGATTCATGGCTCAGCCACCTCCGCAGCCGCCACATCCGCCGCCTCCGCAGCCGCCGCCTCCTCCTCCACAGCCGCCGCCCCCGCCGCCTCCGCAGCCGCCGCCCCCGCCTCCGCCTCCGCAGCCGCCGCTCGCACCTCCGCACCCGCCGTTCCCGTTCACTCTTCTTGGGCCCATCCTGAACATGGTCGTCATGTCCGACAGGGGCGTGCCGGCGAGCGCAGGAATCCCGAAGATCCCCACCAACAGCAGGCACTCGGAGGAAGCGGCGGCCGCCCGGCCGCCGCGGGGAGTGGGGGAATCCTCCGCACCGTTCACCGTCCAGTCACCGCCCGCATCGATCTCCGGCCGCAGGCCCGAGTAGGCGAGCTTCAGCCGGTAGAGGTAGTCCTTGCCCCGGGCGGTCAGCCGCGGCAGGGACCGGCAGGCGATCGTATAGAACAGGCCCCCGGCGATCATCATGAACCAGAGCAACCCGACGTTGTGGTGGCCCTTCGCGTGGGCGACGGCCAGCTTGTAGCCGCCCAGCCCGACCAGGATGAGTATTCCGAATGACCAGAGCCGCCGCGCCAGGCTCCTCAGCTCCTCCCGGGGCGCCAGCAACCCCCTCTCGGTCAGCTCGTCCTCGAACTGATCGCACACGGGCTCGATCCGGGCCGCAAGGCCGCCGGCGGCGAAGATCGCCCGGGGCTCGGCCGGGAACCCCGACCATTTCCGGATGGCGTTCTCGATCGGCGCCAGCTCGCCGGGGGATGGTGTGCGACCCAGATCGATCCATTTCTTGACGGACAGCCGCGCCTTCTGCTCGGTGATCTGGAGCACCCCGCGCTGGATCAGCGAGGCGATGGCCACGCGGGTGACCTCGTTGGCACCGCCCCGCAGATAGGCGACCTCATAGGGGTCGAGCTTGGCGGGGACCTCCAGGGGGTCCAGCTCGCGGGTCCAGTCGGCCGATCGGATCGATCGGCGGGCCGCCACGATCGAGACGACGATCACCGCGGCGTAGAAGAGCAGGAAGTAAGGCCCGTACAGGTCGGCAACCGCGTTGTGCAGGAACCAGCTCATGCCTGCCTCCGATCATTCGTGATCGCGTGGATCTCGAGCCGCCTCGAACCTCAGATGGAGATTCGCTCGCCGGCCGCGAAGATTGCATGAAGGTGGCGGAGAGCCGAGCCGTCGGGGAATCGTCGGGCGGCGGGAGCCTCGAATCGGGCGGCGGCGAAGCGGGGATCGATCGGGCCGGGCGGCTCGCCGGCCGATCGATCCCCGGATCAGCCTCGGATCAGAGCTGGAAGTTGAAGACCTTGTTCCACCACCGCACGAGCCACCAGGCGAGGGTGTAGCTGCCGCCCTGGATCTTGGCGAAGCCGCGGAGGCCCGGCTCGAGCTCGAGCGTCGAGTTATCGACGGGGATGATGATCTCGTAGACGGCATTCATCGGCTTGGCCGCCCCGGTCTTGGGGTCGGGCTTGGACGGCGATCTCGCCCTCGGACAGGACGGACAGCTCGGTGGGGACCTGGTCGCTGGCCCGCGGGGCGATCTCGGAGACCTTGCTCCTGTAGGTGAACTCGGCCTTGCCGTCGACCTTGAGCCAGGCCTTGCTGTCGAGCCCCAGCAGGTTGATGTCGGCCTGGTCGAGGATCAGGTGCGCCTCGAGCCTGTGGGGGTCGCCGATCTCGCAGAAATACGGCTTGTCGGCGCGGGTCTGCGAGGGTGCTCGGCCAGCGGGTCGGCGTCGATCGGCTTGCCGGGGCTTGAGCCACTGGCCGACGCTCGACGCGGTGCGGCGCCCGATGACCTGGCCCTCGCGATTGGCGACGAGCGTCAGCTTGCCGATCTGGTCGGTGATGTTCTTGATGATCGGCTCGGAGTTATCGGCCATCTCCTTGTACCGCATGGCCTGCGCATGGCTCTCGATGCTCGGGGCTGCGGTCGAACCAGAGGTACTTGTGGAAGTTGACGTCGTGGTCGAGCTGGCGCTGGAGCAGTTCCTTCTGCTTCTCGGGGTTGGACAGCTTGGCCAGCACGGTGTCCTTGGTACACCCACTCGCCGTTGCTTGACATTCAGCTCCGACCAGTCGGCCTTCGACCTCGGCATAGACGCATCTCGGGCTTGGACAACCGGAGCACGAACGTCCCCTGGACTCGCAGCGGCGTTCGGATGAAGAGGATCGCCGTCACTATGGCGATCGCCGCGGCGGCGAACGCGGTCGCACGTAGCTTTCTTCACTTTGCGCAACCTCCCGGGCGTGCGGAGGAACTTACCGATCTGGTAGGCGGGCGTGCCGACCAGCGGGACCAGCGGCGGCGACCCCCAGCAGGTAGCTGACCGACTCGAGCTTTAGCGGCTTGAGCACCTGTGAGAGGAACCAGAGGATCGCGAACGTGACGAACCATCGGTAGATGTAGCTGGCCACCGCGTAGGTGACGAAGAGGTACCGCCGCGACTTGGGCAGGTAGCTCTGCACCGGGATCTCCAGCCCCAGCACCTTCTCCTGGACCAGGTAGGCGAAGAACTGGGTGCTCTTGATCCGCAGGTTGGGGATCTCCAGCCAGTCCGCCATCACGTAATAGCCGTCGTAACGCAGCAGCGGGATTGGCGTTGAACATGATCGTGTTCACCGAGCAGATGAACATCGTCGCCATGGCCAGGCTGTTGACCAGCCCGGGCTGGCTGTACCACCAGACGAACGTGGCGAGGCTGGCCAGGAAGCACTCGACGTAGATCCCCGCCGCCGAGATCCAGATCCGTCTCCACTTGTTGGGCAAGAGCCAGCTATCGGTGACGTCGCAGTACAGGGCGGGCGTGAGGACCAGGAAGAGGAGCCCCATCTCGTGCACCTCGCCGCCGAAGTGCTTGGCCGTCAGCCCGTGGCCGAACTCGTGGATGATCTTCACGATCGCCAGGCGAGGCCAGAAGCTCAGGATCGTCCACCAGTTGAAGAAGCTCTGGAAGTCGGGGAGCTTGTCGTAGAACGTCTTCCAGTTGCTTCCCGACCAGCCGCACCGCCAGCAGCATCGACGTGACGCTGACGAAGATGAACGCGCCTCGAGTAGATCCAGCGGAAGTACGGGTACATCCCGGTCAGCAGCCGCTCGGGGTCGATGACCGGGATCTTGATGAACAGGATGTTGGCCAGGAAGCTCCAGACCTTGCCGCCACTGGTTCTTCTTGCGGCGACGGATCAGGACCTTGGCCTGCTCGGCGCTGTCGATCAGGATGATCCCGGCCTCGTGGAGCTGGGCGACGAACCGCGTCAGGTCCTCGATCGAGATCGTCTGCGGCCGGTACTTCCGCTCGAACGCCTTCTTGACGTCCTGGAGCGTCTGCTTGCCGTCGAACTGCTGGAGCAGGAAGTACTCCTCGATCTTGAACCGGAAGTACTTCAGCGCCAGCGGGTCCTTGATGACGTAGTGCGTCATCCCCTCGTAGAACTGGGGCTGGACGACCAGGTCGGGGCGGAGCCGGACCTGCAAGTGTTCGGCGGCCTGCCCAGCGGCTGGGTCGGGAGCGAGGCTGGGAGCGGAGCTCATCGGTCAAGGACCCCCGGTGCGATCGCGTACTGGCTTCCGATCGGATCGAGTCTGGTCCCGAGCAGGTGATCGCGGTGCGCTTCATCTGATCTCTTGGCGGTTCTCTTCTCTCAGCGATCATCCCGGCCGCTGCGGACCGGGGCCGTCGCCCTCGCGGCGGCGATCGGCCGCGGCGGCCTTCCTGGGTCAGGAAGATGGTCATCTGGACGTCGAGGCCGGGCCGGAGCTCCCAGCCGGGGTTGTCGAACTCGGCGCGGATGCGGACTGGATCCTCGACCGATCGGGCTGGATCTCGGGGTCGACGAAGGTGATCTTGCCGCGGAACCGCTTCTTCTCGACGGGCAGCGGGATGCGCGACCTGGTCCGCGGCTGGATCTCGACGACCTGGCCGACCTTGACGCGATAGGCGTACTCGATCGGGACGTAGCCGTCGGCGGCCAGGCGGTTGAGGTTGCCCATCTCGACGACCGCCTCGTTGGCCCGGACGCTCTCGCCCGGGTTCTTCATCCGCTTGGTGATGATCCCGTCGAACGGGGCCTTGATGTGTGCTCGTCGAGCGTCTGCGACGGCCAGGTCGAGCTCGGCCTGGGCGATCTTGCGGTTCTCGCTGGCTTCCTTGATCGGTGGCCGTGGCGGCCTTGAGCTCGCCCTCGGCCTTGGCGGTGTCCTCGGCCGAGACCATGCCCGGCTTGATCGCGATGAGCCGTCGGTTGCGGGCGACGACCGAGGCGGCGACCTCTTCCTGCGCCTGGGCCTTCTCGACCGGGCCGATGCTGTCGGCCTGGGCCTGCGCCTTGGCGACGGTCAGCTCGGCGAAGCGGCGATGGAGGTAGCCGATCGTGCCGCCGGCCTTGACCGTCATGCCGATCTGGAGCTCCATCTTCTCGACGACCCCCTCGCGAAGGGCGGCGACCGACGAGTGCTCCAGCCAGTTGAGGTGCGGGTCATCGGGCAGGACCAGGGCCTGCACGCCCTGGGCCTGGCCCTGGCCGTCGGAGGGCGACTGGGCCCCGCCGCCCTGGGCGGCCACCGCGGCCCAGGAGGATCAACGAACTGGCGGCCACGGCCGCGATCGACTTGGCTCTCGACATGATCGGGGTCCTCGGTAGGGATCAAGGGGCGTGGGTCCCGGGGCGAGGCCGGCGGAAGGGACCTTCTCGCCGATCGCTCGCCCCTCGTCCCCGGGTGTCAACGCAGGAACGGCCAGCGGAACATCACCGACTCGTAGAAGACCTGGATCGGTTTGCGGAGCAGGAAATAGGCCAGGTTGGTCTGGCCGCAGTGGACGCGGGCGCGGACCTCGGCACCGGGCCGCATTTCCTGGATCTGGTTGCGCTTCAGGTAGTCGTTGCCGGACCTCCTCGGGGAAGCCGATGGTCACCTTGACGACGTGGCGGTTCTTGTACTGTTCGCTCTCGGCGACGTTCTCGGCGCTGGGGGCGATCCGGCGGACGAAGCCGTCGTACCTGTGCTCGGGGTCGGTCATGGTCACGAAGTAGGCCTTGAGGCTGTCGCCTTTCTTCTTGCGGCCGGCATCGATATCCTCCTCGAGCTGCCTCTTGGCGGCCAGGATCGGCGCCATGTCGTCGTCGGGGACCTCGACCTCGAGCAGCCATTCGCCCTGGGTCGAGGCGATCTGGAGCAGCTCGGTGCCGACGTCCACGGGCCGGCCCAGCAGGTTCTTCTTGGCCTCCCACGTCGTGACGATGCCGTCCTGGGGCGAGCGGATGGTCATCGACTCGCGCTGTTCCTCGATGATGTCGATGCGCTCGCGGGTGTTCTTGGCGGTGAGCCTCGCCTCGGAGAGCTGGCGGCGATCTGGTTGGGGTCCATGTCGCCGCCCGAGCCGGCATGCGTCTGGGTTGACCGATCCTGCTGGCGGGCGAGGTGGCTGGCCTGGCTGAGGGCCTTCTGCTCGTCGAGCTGCAGCGCCCGGAGCTCCTTGTCGAGGTCCTGGCTCTCGAGGCGGACCAGGACGGCTCCCTTCTTGACCCGATCGCCGTGGTCGACGAACACCTCGCGGACCTTGGAGCCGAGGACCGGCGGCGCGTAGATCTTGCACCGCTCCTCGGGCAGGAGCGAGCCGTGGCCCTCGATCGTCAGCGGGCAGGGGATGAACGCCATCAGCGCGACGACCAGGAGGACGGCGGCGAGCACGGCGCCGATCTTGGCGAGCGTCCGGCCGCGGAAGACCCGCCAGGGCGAGCCCATCGCCTTGAGCATCGGCTTGAGGAAGATCTTGTGGTGCTCTTGCGAGTTCCACAGGGCCGTCGAGGCGTGGCGGGAGACGACCTCGGTCCGGGCGTGCATGTCCGTCGGCGCCAGCTCGTCGCCGATCTGCTCGGCCACCAGGCAGCCGAACGGGACCTTGTCGCGGTTCTCCTTGCCGTCGGGCGCCGGGTCGGCCGCCTCGGGCTTGTGCAGGAGCGTGACGATCACGACCTTCGAGCCCGACTCGTCGACATACATCTCCAGCGCGTCGCGCAGGTCGGGGGCGAAGCCGTCGGTGCTGCCGGTGTAGACCAGGTCCTCGCCCGATCGGATCACCGCCTTGCACAGCCGCGTCAGCTCGCGGAC
Source organism: uncultured Planctomycetota bacterium (assembly GCA_963771445.1). Lineage (GTDB taxonomy): Bacteria > Planctomycetota > Planctomycetia > Isosphaerales > Isosphaeraceae > JAKAUH01. The sequence continues at coordinate 1,003,897 of CAVYTQ010000015.1, forward strand.
CAGGTTCGACCGCTGCTCGACGATCTCCTGGCCGCTGATCGCCTCGACCATGGTCCGGCCGGAGATCTTCATCGCCACGCTCAGCCGGTCGCAGCCCACCAGCCGCTTGCCGTCGTTGACCACCGAGTACGCGGTCTCGCTGCAGGTCGAGCGACCCGTGGATCTGGTGCGTGAACCCCTCGAGCTGGTTCCACAGCCGCTGCTGCGACATCATCTGCCGCATCTGGCGGTTCTTCAGGTACGTCGCCGCCAGGTCGCACAGGTCGCTGACGAACCGCAGCGTGCTCTTCTGCTGCGCCGCCCGCCGGGTGGGATCCATCAGGATCTCCAGCAGGCCGGCGACCTGCTTGTCCACCATCAGCGGCGCGAGGATCAGCGAGTACTCGGTCGGGTTGAACGCCTGCGGCATCCCCTCGATCACCGCACCGGGCGGGATGATCTGGGCCTGCGATGCCTGGAGCATGCAGCCGAGCAGGGCGTCGTGCGGCGCGGTCTTCACCCGGCCGTCCATCAGCCCGGTCGCGCCGAACTCGACCTGATATTGCAACCTCAGCCCGCCGCGGCCGTCCATCAGCCAGAACGCGCCGCCGGTCGCGGCCACCGCCGCCACCGATCGGTTGAGGAACTCGACGTAAAATTCGGTCGGCTGGATGTCCGATTCCGCCAGGTCGGCGATCTCGGCCACCAGCTTGCGAATCTGGTTCTTCGTCTGCTCCAGCAGACCAGGATCAATGGTTTCTTCCGGCATGGTGGCACCAGGGGGTAAGCGCCTCGGCCCCGCCCCGCGTCGCTCACCCGGAGCGAGCGCTCGCTCCGGGAACGGCCGCGGGGCACGATTCGCGAATGACGCGGCGCAGACTCGACATCCCAACGGGACGCGCAGCCTCCCGATGTTCCCGGCCGTTTTTTCTCGAGGATACCTCCGACTCTCCCTCGCCATCCCCGGCGGTGCCGATCGGGCAATCTGGGCAACCCTGGCGGACGGCGGGACAAACAAATGGGAGGTCAATGATTCAAATTCGCGGGCACATCTGGTTAACTGGTGACGTTGACCCGACCACTCGACCAGGGAGACCGCCGAATGCCAGCGATCGAAACGCGGAATCAGGGGAAGAGCATGTTTGTCAAGGAGTGGCTGCACGATCACCCGCAGGCCAATGCTGAGGCCGTCAACACGGCCTGGCGAGAGTCCGGCTTCTCGGGAACCATCAGCCCCAGCCTCGTCAGCAACGTGCGATCCCGGCTGGGCCTGGCGGGAAACACGGGCCGCGGGCGGCGCGGAAAGGCCGCTCCGACGGGCAAGAAACGGGGCCGACCGGCCGGCACGGCCCGCGCCGAGGCGATCGGGAACACGTTCGACCGTCGCCCGCAAACGCGGGAAGGAGCTGATGGCGCTGGAGATCGAGCTCGACCGCCTGCTGATGAAGGTGGTGGAGGTCGGGGAACTGCCGGACGTCGAGGCCTCCTTGAGGAAGGCCCGGCGGCACCTCTACGCCGACCTGAGCGTCGCATCCTGACGCGACTGAGGGATGGTTTCCCAGCGCGACCCGCCGGCGATTCGGATCGAAGCGAAAGCGAATCGGAGTGGATATTCCGCCCGATCCCGGCGGGCGTCAGTCCCAGCAGTAGATCCGCCCCCGGCTGGATGCGCCGAGGAAACCGCCGCCGGGCCGGGCGGCGATCGACGTGCAGTCCCGCATCGCCAGGAACCGCGGCCGCTGGATCCCCGCGAAGGTCGTAGGCCACACCGCTGGCCAGGACGATCGAGCCGCAGTTCGGATCGATGGCGAAGTCGAGCGGGAGCTCGGGCGTTTCGGGGCGGTCGGCCCGCCAGGCTTCCTTGCCGTCGCCGGCGTCGAGCAATCGGAACCCGCCCTTCAAGGCCACGGCCAGGTGGCTGGCCGTGGTGTCGCGATCGACGTACTCCAGCCGCGCCGAGCCGCTCCAGGCGGTCTCGAAGAACGCGACGGGCCGCAGCGGCCCGGCCTCGAGCTGCGCGATGAAGCCGGCCTTCTGCGAGCGCAGACCCGTGGCGCAGGCGATCCGCCCGCCGCCGGGATGCCAGCCGATCGCCTCGACGCAGAGGCCCGGCAAGGCCGCGTCGCCCAGGATCCGCGGCGGTCCCTCGTCCGGGTCCGGCAGACTCCAGAGCTCGACATGCGCCGGCTGGGCCTCACCGGTCGCGGTAGACTCACCGGTGCCAATAGCCAGCGAACGACCGTCCGGCGAGAACGCCACCGACTGGACCGTGCCGCCCCGCACGGGATGGATCTTGGCCACCACCTGGCCGCTCAGATCGCCGATCGCCGCATAGCCGCCTCGCGTGGCGACCGCCACCACCCACGGCCGCGCCGGATGCCGACGCGGCGACCGCAGGTTGCTGGCGGCCGATCCTCCCGCCTGCCCCACAAACAGCCGCGGACCCACGTCCCGAGTCCGCACGTCGACGGCCACCAGTTGCCCGGTGCCGTCGGCGACCGCGCAATGATCGCGATCGATCGCCACGATCCCGGGATTGCCCACGTAATCACGCGAATAATGGACGCACGTCGTCTCCACGGCTCGCGGGCCCCCCAAGGAGTAGTGGTCAGTGGTCAGTGGTCAGTAGTAGATTGTTAGCCTTGGCCTCGATGTCGTTTGGAGGCGACGACGCTGCTGAAGGTCGCCGCGCGAATCGAGGAAACGCCACCGGACGATCTGTTCGCCGCTCATTGACCACTGACCACTGACCACTGACCACTGACCACTGACCACTGACCACTGACCACTGACCACTGACCACTGACCACCGACTACTCAAAATCATGATACACCAACTCCTCCCCTGCGTACTGATGTCGCTGCTGGGCCTCGTCGCGATGAATTCCGGAGACGAGCCCGAGGATCCGTATCTCTGGCTCGAGGAGGTCCTCGGCGAGCGGCCGATGGCCTGGGTCAAGGAGCGGAACGCCGCGAGCACCGGCGAGCTGACTCGTCCGGAGGGCTTCCGCGCGCCTGCAGGGGCGGATCCGGGAGATCCTCGACTCCGACGATCGGATCCCGATGATCGACAAGCACGGGGATCATTACTACAACTTCTGGCGGGACGCCAGGAACCCGCGGGGGCTCTGGCGACGGACCACGCTGGACGAGTACCGCAAGGAGAAGCCGACGTGGGAGGTCGTGCTCGACCTGGACGAGCTGGCGCGGCGTGAGGACGAGAACTGGGTCTGGCACGGCGTCGAACATCCTGCGGCCCGAGAACCGCCGGCGCTGGTCTCGCTGTCGCGGGGCGGGGCCGATGCGGCGGTCGTCCGCGAGTTCGACATGGAGAAGAAGGCGTTCATCCCGGGCGGGTACATGGCTGCCCGAGGCCAAGAGCCGCGTCGCCTGGCGCGACGCCGATAGCCTGTTCGTCGGCACCGACTTCGGACCCGGGCTCGCTGACCGATTCGGGCTACCCCCGCATCGTCAAGGAGTGGAAGCGCGGGACGCCGCTCGCCGAGGCCAGCCGTCGTCTATCGAGGGCAAGGCCCGCGACATGGGCGTCGGCGCCCACCGCGACCTGACGCCCGGCTTCGAGCGCGACATCGTCACGCGCACGCCGACGTTCTTCACCTCCGAGACGTTCCTCCGCCGCGACGGCGAGCTGGTCAAGATCGACAAGCCCGACGACGCCCGCGCCTCGTTCCACCGCGAGTGGCTGTTCTTGCAGCTCCGCACCGACTGGACCGTCGGCGGCAAGACCTATCCGGCCGGTGCCCTGCTGGCCATCGACCTGGAGGCGTTCCTCAAGGGCGAGCGCGGGTTCGACGTCCTGTTCGAGCCGACCGAGCGGAACGTCGCTGGCGAGCGTCAGCCCGACGCGGCACTTCATCCTGCTCAACGAGCTGGACAACGTCCGCAGCCGGATCGAGGTCCTCTCGCACCGCGACGGCGGATGGAACCGCGAGCCGATGCCGGGCCTGCCCGAGCTCGTCGACGCCACCGCCCATGCGGTCGACCCGGACGACTCGGACGACTACTTCCTCAGCACCACCGGCTTCCTGACCCCGACGACCCTGGCGATGGGCACCGCCGGCGGCGGGCCGGCCGCGACGCTCAAGCGACTGCCGGCGCTCTTCGATGCGAAGGGCCTGGCCGTCAGCCAGCACGAGGCGATCTCGCAGGACGGCACCCGCATCCCGTACTTCCAGGTCGGCCGCGTCCGACCTGGCCCTCGACGGCAGCAATCCCACGCTGCTCACCGGCTACGGCGGGTTCCAGCTCCCGAGGCGGCCGGTGTACGACCCGATCGGTCGGCGCCGCCTGGCTGGAGAAGGGCGGCGTGTTCGTCCTCGCCAATATCCGCGGCGGCGGCGAGTTCGGGCCGAAGTGGCACCTCGCCGCGCTCAAGGCCAACCGCCACAAGGCTTACGAGGACTTCATCGCCGTCGCCGAGGACCTCGTCCGCCGCAAGGTCACCTCGCCGCCGCACCTGGGTGCCACCGGCCGGAGCAACGGCGGCCTGCTGATGGGCAACATGCTCACCCGCCGGCCGGACCTGTTCGGCGCCATCGTCTGCGGCTCGCCGCTGCTGGACATGAAGCGCTACAGCCACCTGCTCGCCGGCGCGAGCTGGATGGGCGAGTACGGCAACCCCGACGTCCCCGAGGAGTGGACGTTCATCCGCACGTTCTCGCCCTATCACAACGTCCAGAAGTCGGCGAAGTACCCGAGGATGCTGATCACCACCTCGACCCGCGACGACCGCGTCCACCCCGGCCACGCCCGCAAGATGGCCGCCAGGATGCTCGAGCAGGGGCACGACGTCCTCTACTTCGAGAACATCGAGGGCGGCCACTCCGCCGCCGCCGACAACAAGCAACGCGCCTTCATGGACGCGCTGGATTACACGTTCCTGTGGGACACGGTCGGCCGGGGCCGATAGGTGACCCGGCCGACCGGCGTGAGGACCGCCCGGCGACCCGCGGTCGGCCCGGTACGAATCGGTCCCTCGACCATTCGCCCACGGCCCGGCCGAGCCATTACCGGACCCGCGTCCCGCGGGCCGACGTGGGGCGGTCGTCAACACCGGTTGTGACCGCCACCCGGTCGATGTCCGCCTGCGTGGGATGATCCCGGTGGGCCAGGGTGGGCCGGACCACGTTCCAGCTCCGGCCGTCGCTCTCCAGCGCGATCGTGCCGAGCTGGTCGGTGCGCAGCAGGGGGACTTGCCGGCGCCGCAACAGGCTGAGGGTTTCGGCATGGGGGTGGCCGAATTCGTTATGCCGGCCCATGCTGGCCACGGCGAGCTCGGGCCGGACCGCGTTCAGCCAGCGTATGTCGGTGCCATTGCGGCTGCCGTGATGGGCCAGCTTGAGGATCGTGCAGTCCCGGACCAGGTCCGCGTGATTCTGGAGCCACCAGAGGCGCTCCGGACCCTCGCTATCCCCGCAGAACAACATCGAGAAAGAACCATACTTCATCCGGATGCCGATCGAGTTGTTGTTCTCCTCCTTCGGGTCGTCGGGAGCCTGGGGGAGGATCGTCAGCTCGACCGAGCCGAGCTCGATCTTGCGGGGCCGCGACGCGGGCCGGATCACGGTGATCGACTGCGCCTGCACCGTCCGCAGCAGCTCGAGATAAGTCCTGGTCGAATGCCCCGAGTCGGACGCCAGGAAATATCGGGGCCGAAACGCGCGGACGACTTCCTCCATCCCGCCGTAGTGGTCGCTGTGATGATGGCTGATCGCCACCAGGTCCAGGTGGTCGATCCCCTCGCGCTTCAGGACCCGGAGGGCACCCGACTTGGTCGGCCCGGCGTCGATCAGGGCCGTCTTGCCCTCCGGCGTGCGGATCAGGATCGAGTCCCCCTGGCCGATGTCGAGCACCTCGACGACGACCGACTTGCCGCCACCGCTCGACCGGGGCCACCACCCCTGGGCATTCGCCGCGGGGGAAGCCGTCAGCGGGGCGCACGCGGCCAGGAGGAGCGCGAGGACGCGGATCGTCTTTCGGATCATCACAGGCGAATGTCTCCTTTCGGATCGCGCTCGGACAGCTCGCGCTCGACGCGGGCGGTCTCGCTCGCGACCGCGCGGGTCGCCTCGCGGTCGTGCTCGATGGCGAAGGTCAGGACGTCCCCGGCCTTGAGGTCCGGCGGCAGGACGGACCTCGGCATGTTGATCGGCTCGCCATCGTCGGTGAGGAGGACGGCGACCGAATGGTCCTTGCCTTCGAATCGGTCGACGGACAGGGTCAGTCGGATGGACACCCTCGCTACTCCTTCCGCCCGTGCGCGGGCGCTATTTGATGACGATGGTCCCATCGTCGGTGTTTGACGCGGTCGTGGACGACGATCCGCGACCCGGGTGGTCCTGCGACTGCGACCGGAGTTCGCCCACGCGACGGCTCCCCAGGACGATGCTGACGTTCCGCGGGTCAACCCGGGTGTCGGGCTTCTGGACCTCGTCCCGAAGCGGGAAGGTCCCCGGCTTCAGGGGGAACTCGCGAGGCTCCGACGGCGTCTCCGCGATGACGAAGCGCCTGGGTTGGGCGAACAGGCCCGGGCGGCGGTCATAGACCTCCACCTTGATCTCGTCCCCGGGGCTCCACTCCACCTGGAAGGGCTGGTGGTCCCATTCGGCGACCAGCTCGTCCTTGCCGGCCACGGCCAGCCGCTCGCCATAGGTGCTGGTGTCCCACACGGTCGTCGATCGGCCTTGCCCGTCCTGCCTGAGTACCCTGGCCTGGATGTCGACGACATGGCCCGCCTTGAAGAGGTTCGGATCGAGATGGACCTGCCGGATCGTGACTTGAAACGTCCCGGGCTGGCCGAAGGAATCGCCGGCCTTGAATCGGCCGACGACCTCCTGGGCGATCTCGTCCACTGCGTTTATTTCGGCGCCATCGGCCGCGGTATTCCGCGTCATGAGGGCCCACAGGGCCTGGACCCGGGGATGGTCCGTGAATGCCCAGCCGCCGGCGCCACCCCCGGTCAGGATCGTGACGAGCCAGACCAGTCGCCTGCGGAGAGACATCCGCGGCTTCTTCCGTTGTCCCGACATACGGCGACTCCCATCCTTGGGCGCGACCACACCACGCGATTCTCGAGACCCGTCGGCACGCATGCGATCGGCCGGGAGGGAGTACCTACCCGGACCGCCTCGCCGCGCCTCGCGGATCCCATCGTCTCCCGCCCGCCCCGAGACGGCCGGTGTGGAGATGCCGGACTTTTAGCAGAGATCGGCCGCACGTCAAGCCGACTTGCCGGAGGCGTATCCCGGTCCGATCCCCAAAAGAAAGACCGTTGATATTATGACATTGTAGATCGACAGACGGTTGCGTTGTGCCGACGAGCCCGACGCGCCAGCGAGTGGATGGCCTGGTCAACCCGGGGATCCACTCGCTGGCGCGTCGGGCTCGTTTCGACGGGATCGTCTCGTCGTGGGCCAGTGTCGGCGGCGGGACCGAGATCGTCGGGGCGCTGTCCTCCCGGTTTGTGAATGCTCCGTTCGGATCGACCGAGGCAGTTCGGAAGGCCCTTCGCGGATCGATGCTCTCGACCTGAGAAGGGTCACAGCCCGAAGCAGTACAGTTCACCGGTGAGCTTCTTGGGAAGGAAGGCTTCCTGGTCGGAGGGGGCGAACAGGGTATTGCCGGTGCCGACGTAGACGTGTCCCCGCGAGACGCACGGTCCCGACCAGACGGGGCCGACGGCGAGATCCTTGAGGACCCGGCCCGTGGCGGCGTCGAGGGCGATGAGCTTGCCGCTGGCGACGGCGGTGAAGTAGACGACGCCATTGGCCACGGCGAGTCCCGACGCGACCGGGTCGCCGACGTCGGTGAACACGGGCTTCGGCGGCGGTCCGCCCAGCGAGGCGACTCGCGGACGTTCGTGCCGCCAGAGTTCGGTGGTCGTATCGAGGCTGATTGCCACGACCCGACCGGCCGTCGGCGGCCGGCTGGCGGCCATCGTCTCCTGCGACATCAGCCCGATCGCGTCGATCCCGTTGGTGAAGATCGTCCGGCCGTCGGTCGCGCACCCCGTCTGGAGCCCGCCGATGCAGCTCGGCAGCGCCAGCATCCGGCGGTCGGGCGCGGGCGAAAGGGGATACGTCGGCGGTCCGGTGTAGATCGGCGTGTGGTCGACGACCGTCCCGTCCGCGGCGCGCAGCACATAGAAGCCGCCGTCCTTGCAGCCGACGCCGACGACCTTCGTCGGCCGGCCCTCGACCGCGATCTCGTAGAGCTTGGGCGTGTCGCCGATCGACTGGTCCTTGTGCCGGCCCTCCTTGGGGTCGTAGGCGCGCATGGCGTTGGTCCAGACGTCGCCGGGCTTGATCTGCCGGACCCACCGCTCCTTGCCCGTATGGACGTCGAGCGCCACGACCGCGCACGACTCGCGCGTGTGCAGCCGGGGATCGTCGGCGGTCGGGCGCTCGGCGCCGTGTTCACGTCGGTGCCGAAATAGAGCGTCCCCGATCCGGCGTCGAAGGACGGCGTGCTCCAGATCGTGCTGGTCGCCGGGCCGTGGTAGAAGAAGTGGATGCCGAAGCTGTCGCGGATCATGATCGGCGGGTTGAGCGGCTCGGGCTTCGGACCGAGGTCGTACTTCCACACGATCCGTCCCGTCTTCGGCTCAAGCGCCAGCAGGAATCCACGCCCGGTCGAGCCGCGGTAAAGGAAGCCGCCCGAGAGGAGCTGCTCGAGCGCCCGCCCCCTGCGATGATCTTGCCATCGGCCAGGATCGGCGAGGAGAAGAAGAGGTTGATCGCGTGCGCGCCGGGGAAGTCCTTCGCCCTCGCGTCGATCCGCCAGCGCTCCCGGCCGGTCTCGCGATCGAGGGCGTAGAACCAGCCGGCCATGTCGCCGAAATACACCGAGTCGTCGGTCACCAGCGCCGAGGTCATGATCCCCTCGGAGGTCGTCTGGAACCGAAAGTCGTGGGGCAGTCCTTTCTCCGGTTCGGGGGCCTTCCTCTTATCCTGCGAGGGCTCGCTGGCCGCATCCGCAGCCGACTCGACCCGCGCGGCGCGGCCGGCGCGGGTCGGCTTGCGATAGACCCAGCACAGCTTGCCCTCGGGCGACACCTTGTAGAACGCCGGATCCGTGGCCGTCCCGAAGTAAGTGTAGCCGCCCACGACCGCCGGGGTGGCGTGGATCACCCCGATACTCATGCCGGACCCGCGGGCGGGGAACCTCCACTTCTCGACGAGGCGGCCGGCATTCGACGGCCCGATCGTGGTCTCGGCCGGGTTGTACCGCCAGCCCGAGACGTCGTGGTTATACATCGGCCAGTCGCCGGGCTCGCCCTGGCCGCGGGCCACCGCTGCGGGCAAGATCGCGAGCACGGCCAGCAGCCGCGTCGCGCGTCGGATCGAAACGATCATGGGGGCCATCCTCATTGAACCCGCAAGGCGAGGTCTAGTGTCTCATCCCTCACCCCTCATCCCGCATCCCTGGCGAGGTACAGTGTCGCATCCCGTCGCGAACTGCGCCGTGTCCAGTCCGGACACTCCGTGGCAATGCTCTGTCGGTGGTTCGCGCCAGGGGCCCGGATATTGGAGCGCCCGAACGGTTGGGCGGCGCACAACGGAACGATCCCGTCGATACGAGCCCGACGCGCCAGCGAGTGGATGGCCTGGTCCACCCGGGGATCCACTCGCTGGCGCGTCGGGCTCGTCGGCGCAACGCAATCGTGAGACGCTCTGGCAAGTTTCCGACGGCCGGCATCCCCGAGGGCGTCCGGGGCTCATCGTCCCGACCGGGCCTGGAGCTCGGCCCACCGGAACTTCAGCTCGCCGAGGATCCGCCAGAAGAGCCGGCTGTGCATCCGGCCGGGCACGCGGCGGCACACCTTCGAGTTGAACGACTGCGGCTCGGTGTACTCGATGTGATGCGCGACCTCGTGCAGGAAGGTTTCGAACAGCTCGTTGAGCGGGCGGCGGCCGTCCTTGCTGTCGTGCGAGTACACCCGAACCAGTCGGCGCGACTTGTAATAGCCCCCCAGCACGTGCGACGTGGGCCGGGTGTTGATATCGATGTCGAAGGCCACGCGCCAGGAATAGATCCGTTTCAGCCGCTGGAGGAACAGCGGCCCGAGCGCCGAGACGGGCGGCTCGAACGGGGGTAATTCGGCGGGGCGCGCCGCGGGACGCGGTCGGGCCGGAAGACCCGGCTGCGACCAGGCATCGGGGTCGAGGCCGCCCTGGGGCCGCTGCGACGATCCGGCGTCGCGCGGGTCCTGGTGGCGCCTCGGGGATTCGGCTCGGCGGGGCGTGTCCATGCGTGGCTCGGTTCCGTCGCGATCGGATGGCACCGGGAGGGTGCCCTGCCTCGGATCAATACGTGGCCCGGCCGCCGCTGATATCGTAGCACTGGCCGGTGGTGAAGCTCGCCTCGCGGCTGGACAGGTAATGGACCAGGGCGGCGACCTCGTCGATGGTCCCGGTCCGGCCCATCGGGATCTTGGAGATCATGTACTCGACGGTGGCCGGGGCGACGCCGTCGAGGAGGTCGGTGCGGATGACGGCCGGCGCGATCGCGTTGACCGTGATGTCGCCCTGGCCCGCCAGCTCCTTGGCCAGCGACTTGGTCATCGCGATGACCGCCGCCTTCGAGGCCGAGTAGGGCATCAGGGTCGGGTTCCCCTCCTTGCCGGCGATCGAGGCGACGCTGACGATCCGCCCGTAGCCGCCGGCCAGCATCCGCGGGACCGCCGCCTTGCAGAAGAGGAACGGGCCGATCATGTTCACGTCGAAGACCTCGCGGACCTCCTCGAGCCGGAGGTTCCAGCTCCGGTCGGTCCGCCCGGTGATCCCGGCGTTGTTCACCAGGATCGTCGGCGGCCCGAGCCGGTCCGCGACCGCCGCGACGGCCGCCTCGACCTGGCCCTCGTCGCGGACGTCGCCCGTCAGGTCGAGCCCGTCGAGCTCGTCGGCGACCGACCGGGCGGCGACCGGGTCGCGGTCGAACACGGCGACCCGCGCGCCGGCCGCGTGCAGCCGTCGCGCGATCCCGGCCCCGATCCCGCGCCCGCGCCCGTCACCAGGGCTATCTGCCCATCCAGCCGGAAGAACTCCGCCATCCGTCCGCCTCGCACGAACTTCGCCATTTCCCCGCACAACTTGCGCCCAGACAACTTATCACGGAGAGAGCGGCTTGACTAGAATGCGGGGGAAGGGTTAGCCATGTTGCGACCGGGGGACTCCGGCGTTCGCGGCCCTGGCCCCGCAATGATCCGGGACGTCATGTCTCGCCCAGTCCAGTCCAGGCCCGAGGATCGTCTCCCTTGGATCGCCCCGCGACCAACCTGCTGTTGACCAACGACGACGGCTGGGACGCGCCCGGCCTGGCCGCATTGTGGCAGGCGTCGCAGGGATTCGGGCGTTGCCGGCTGGTGGCTCCGGCCGGTCCAGTCTCGGGGTGCGGCCACCGGGTGACGACCGGCGAGCCGATTGCGATCGCGTCGGTGGGCGAGGACCGCATCTCGATCGCCGGCACCCCGGCGGACTGCGTCCGGCTGGCGCTCGACCACCTCACGCCGGGCGTGGACTGGGTCCTCTCGGGGATCAACGCCGGGGGCAACCTGGGCGCCGACGTGTATCATTCGGGCACCGTGGCGGCCGTCCGCGAGGGCGTGCTGCACGGCGTCCCAGGGATCGCCCTGTCGCACTACATCGCCGCCGGCCGGACGATCGACTGGCCGCGTGCGGCGCGGTGGGCGTCCGCCGTCCTGCGACGGCTGCTGTCGATGCCGCCCGGCGCGGGCGCGTTCTGGAACGTGAACTTCCCCCACCCCGGCCCGGACGAGCCCGATCCGCAGATCGTCCTCTGCCCGCTGGATCCGTCTCCCTTGCCGCTGAGCTATCGCGTCGAGGAGGGCCAGGCGGTTTACAGCGGACATTATCACTCCCGGACCCGCCGCCCGCGCAGCGACGTCAACGTCTGCTTCGGCGGCCAGATCGCCGTGACGTTGATCCGGGTGTTCGAGGCCGATTGACGCCGCCCCGAGATCAGCCCGGCAGGTTCCCGACCTCCCGGACCTCGGCCCAGAGCGCCGGCGAGATGTCGGCACGCGGCGACGCCGATCGCAACGCGAGCGACAGGCCCTCGTCAGGCGGGCAGCGGCGAACGACGGCGACGGCCGCACCCGCAATGCACACCGACCGGTTCATCCCCGCGCCGCAGGCGACGAGCGTCGGTACGCCCCCTCGCACCAGAGCGGCAACTGTCTCGACGGTCGCCCGCAAGAGCCACGGCGGGTTGCCTAGTCCGTCGTGGAGCGGAAGCCGGCAGTAGATGAACTCGCGGATCAAACGCGCAGGGAGACTCCTCGATCGCCAGGTTGACCACCGCGAGAATCCCGGCCTCAAGCAGGGCGTTGCTGTCGCGCGACTTCTCCCGCATGACCCAGCCAGAGCGAGAGGTCCTGGATCGGTCGCATGAAAACCCCTAAGGGACTTATGGAGGGCTTCCGGGCGCGTCCGGAGGAAGCGGCCGTGCAGCGTGAACGACTGACAGGATCTGGATTCGTCCCTGGTGAATCCGGTAGATAATGCGATGAGAATGCTCGAGCAACTCTCGGATCGACTCGTCCCCGTACTCCGGTACCTGAGGACCTATCCGAGGGAACCGGCCGAGTACCTTGGTCCGCCGAGTGATGCGATCGACGACCCCCTTGGCATATTCGCGAGAATTCTGCGCGATGTAATCGTGAATACCGCGCAGCTCCCGGGTTGCATTACGGGTCCAGACGACCTTCATTCCGGTAGCCCAAAAGACCGCCGTACTTCTTCCACGGATTCGACCTGTTCCTCCTCTGCATCCTTCAAGCCGGCCTCGATGGATTGCCGGACATAAAGCCGGTAAATGAGGTCCTCCCAGGATGCCGTCTCCGGCAGTTGGTCAATGATCCGCCTCGCCTCATCCTTGATGGAAGGAGCTGCGGTTGACATCTCTACGATCCCTCCAGCGATCACTTGAACCGAGCGTCCAGGAAACCTTGCCCTGCCTTGAGTTTAACGAGATGATCCCGGTGCGCCGAGCCTCACTCGACGACGGCAGCCTCCGCCGCTTCGCGTGCTTCTCCTTTTCGTCAGAAGGTGAACTCCCCGAACTCGGCCCCATACCGGACGACGCCCCCGCCCCCTGGGATGGCGCCCTCCTTCAGCTCCAGGACCATGAATGCCTCGTCGGCCCCATATTCATTCGCGAGTCCCCTACGGTCGCCGCGATCGAAGCCAAACCGTCGATAGTATTCCGGTTCGCCCAGCACGACCACGAATCCGTATCCCGCGGCCTCGCAGGCCGCCAGGCCCTCGCGGATGAGGCGTTCGCCGATGCCCCGGCGTTGATGGTCGGGCAGGACGGCGACCGGGGCCAGGCCAACGCCCGTCTGCTCGGGGGCCTCCTCGTTGACAATCACCGGGCTGAAGGCGATGTAACCGACGGCGCCGTTCTCCTCCGCCACCAGGGAGAGCGTGAGATGTCCCCCGGCGCGGAGCAGATCGACCAGCCGGGCCTCGGCGGCCGTCGGGAAGGCCGCCTCGAGCACCCGCCGGACCGCGGCGGCATCGGTCGGTTCTTCGGGGCGTATCCGGATCGGCATGGGCTGGGCCTCGCGGATCGTTGGGCCGACGGACGGACGCGACTGGCCGGGCGGCCGGCGATCCGTCCCGCGGCGAAATTGCGGGATGGTCCCGCTATGATGGATATGCTCGTCCGATCGCGGGGCCTTTTCAAGGGCGGCCCCGGCAAATGGTGACCCAGGGATCGAATCCATGCCTCGCATCCTCGGCATCGACTATGGCACGCGTCGCATCGGCGCGGCCCTGAGCGACCCCGGCCGGACAATGGCCTTCCCGGCCGAGGTATATACGCCGCGCGGGCCCGAGCACGACGCCCGGCATTACCGCGAGCTGGTCCGCGAGCACGAGGTCGACCGGATCGTCGTCGGCCTGCCGCTGCATACCACCGGCCGCGAGGGCCAGCTCGCCGGCATGGCGCGGACGTTCGGCAAGTGGCTGGCCGGCGTGACCGGGCTGCCGGTGTACTATTTCGACGAGCGATTCACCACGATCGAGGCCGAGCAGAAGCTGATCGACGCCGGCCTGACGCGTCAGAAGCGCAAGGCGCTGCGTGACCAGCTCGCCGCCCAGATCATGCTCCAGACCTACCTCGACGCCGGCTGCCCCGAGACCGAGGCAAAGGCCGCGCCGCTGGCCGACGAACAGGAGTCGGGACGATGAGCGTCAGCACCCTCATCGTCGGCTGCGGCTACCTGGGAACGCGCCTGGCCGCTCGGCTCGTCGGGGACGGCGGCCGGGTCTATGGCACCATCCGCTCGCCCGGGCGGGCCGAGGTGCTCGCCGCGAGGGGATCGAGCCGGTGATCGCCGACGTGCTCCGGCCCGAGAGCCTGGAGGCCCTTCCCCCCGCCGATCGGGTCTTCTACTCGGTCGGCTTCGACCGGACGGCCGGCGCCTCCATGCGACAGGTCTACGTCGTCGGCCTGAAGAATGTCCTCGACCGCCTGCCGCGATCGGTTCGGCGGCTGGTCTACGCCGGCTCGACGGGCGTGTACGGCCAGTCCGGCGGCGAGCGGGTCGACGAGGACGTCGCCGACCGATCCACCGCACGAATCCGGCAAGGTCGTCCTCGAGGCCGAGGGAGTCGTCCGCGCCTGGGCGGATGCCGCCGGGGTCTCCGCCGTGATCCTGCGGTTCGCGGGCCTCTACGGGCCGGGCCGGGTGGTGCGCCGGGCTCTACTCGAGCGCGGCGAGCCCATCCCCGGCGACCCCGAGAAGTTCCTCAACCTGGTCCACATCGACGATGCCGCCGCGGCGGCCGCCGCCGCGCTCGATGCGAGCCAGCCGGAGCCTGTCTACCTCGTCGCCGACGACCGGCCCGTCACGCGACGCGAATACTACGCGGTCGCCGCGAACGCCATCGCCGCACCCAGGCCCCGGTTTGAGCCCCCGCGACCCGGGAGCCCCGAGGCGGCGCGCGACGCCACCAGCAAGCGCATCGACAACCGCCGGATGAAAGCCGGCCTGGGCGTCGCCTTGCGCCATCCCGACATCACCACCGGCCTTGCCGACGCGCTCGCCGGCCCTCAGCCCGGCGCCGGCTCGACGTAGCACCGCAGCGGCCCCTTGGAGGCCTGCATCCGCGGATCCGGGCCGTAGGCGATCACCTGGTCGCGCTTCAGCTCGGCGAGCTCCTTGTGCGTGGTGTAGACGATCGCGCGGCCGGTCGTGTGAATCCGCAGCGTCAGCTCCTCCGCCTTGGGCAGCGGGTGGCGGAAGAGCTTGACCAGCAGCTCGATGACGTACGGGAACGAGTGCTCCTCGTCATTGAGGACAACCACGTTATACGGCGGCTGGCGCTGCGTTTGCTGCTCCGTCGTGACTTCCGGCTCGACGACGGCACTGGCGGCCTGCTGTTCGCCGGGCATGGGCATGGACTCCCGCGAGGTGAGGATACGGATCCGTACGCCCTTTAGTTTATACTGGAACTCGCCGCGAGACAAAGTCAGATCCGGGCGCCTCGCCCCGGGGCCGTCGCGGCGCGGCACGAACATCGGCCCGGTCGGCAGGGCGCAGCCAGGGAGACGCGATGAAGGAGATGACGTCCGGGACGGCCTTGCGGCAGCTCCAGCAGGCCCAGGCCGCCCTGAAGAAGGCACGCCAGTTATTGAAGCAGGCACGCGGACGCGGCCCGGCCGGGCCCGCCGTGCTCAGGGCCGGCTGGGAGAGCCTCGCCCAGGCCAACCGGCTGATGGCCGAGATCCCCCTGGCCGCGGCCGACGAGGCCGTGATGACCCGGCAGCTCGCCGTCCAGCGCTATGCCACGGCGCTGCCTGGTCCGCCTCCGCCGGCTGCTCCGCAACGAGGGGCCGGGCGCCGACGACCTCGACGACGACGATCGGTTCGATGAATCCAGCGAGGATTGACCGCATGTTGCGCCACAGCCCGGCCCGCGGGGCCGCCGACACCTCGTCCCGTGCGATCGTCCCCGACCGCAGCCTGACGCCCCAGGACGCCCTGCCCACGATGGCGATCCGCTCCGCGGGCAACCACACCTTCGTCTACCGCAAGATGGTCGAGGGCCCGGTCGGCGCCGCCACGCCCAATCACGGCGACCTGGTGCGCGTCGTCAACCGCGACGGCAAGCCGCTGGGCTTCGCCCTGTATAACGGCCGGTCGCAGATCACCCTGCGATTCCTCTCGCGGCGGCCCGAGCCGCCCGAGCGCCGCCTTCTGGGCACGCCGCGTCGACGAGGCCGCCACGCTGCGACGGTCGCTGCTCGGCCTGGACGAGACGACCGACGCCTACCGCGCCATCCACGCCGAAGGGGACGGCCTCAGCGGCCTGATCGTCAACCGCTTCGCGGACGTCCTGTCGGTCGAGATCTTCAGCCTGGGGATGTACCAGCGGATCGGGCCGATCCTGGACCTCTTCGCCGACCGGCTGGGCACCTCGCACTATCGGGTGAACGTCGACGAGCGGGTCGCCATGCAAGAGGACTTCTCGGGCCGGCCGCTGGCCAGCCCGCGGCTCCCTCCCCGCGTGACGATCCAGGAGCATGGCATCAAGCTACCGCATCCATTTCGCCGAGGAGTCGCACAAGACCGGCTTCTTCTGCGACCAGCGCGACAACCGCCGCGAGCTGGCGCGCTACTGCGATGGCCGCTCGGTGCTCGACCTCTGCTGCTACACCGGCGGATTCGGCCTCAATGCCCTGATCCGCGGCAAGGCCCGCGAGGTCACGTGCGTCAACCTCGACGAGAAGGCCGTCGCCCTGGCCAGGGAGAACGGCAACGCCAACCAGGTCCGGCTCGACGCCGTCCACTCCGACGCCTTCGGCTACATGCGGACGATGGTCGCCAACCAGCGGAACTACGGCGTGATCGTCCTCGACCCGCCCAAGCTCATCCCCGACCGCGAAGAGGTCGCGCCGGGCAAGCGGAAATACTTCGACCTGAACGTGCTGGCGATGAAGCTGGTCGAGCCCGGCGGAATCCTGGTCACCTGCTCGTGCTCGGGCCTGCTGCCACCGGCCGATTTCCTGGGGATCCTTCGCGCCGCGTCGCGTACCGCCGGGCGCCCGGCGCAGCTCCTGGCCGTCACGGGCGCCTCCGCCGACCACCCGGTCGCCATCGACACGCCCGAAAGCGCCTATCTCAAGGTCGCCTGGCTGCGCATGGGCGAGCCCGCCGAGGCGTGAACCACCACCTCTCGATGCACCCCGAACCTCGCTCGACGTCCGCGATCGGGCCACCGGCTCGGCAAGACTCCGGAAGGTCCCGGACGATCAGCCCGGCGCAGGCCCATCCGGCTCGAGGGTCGCGACGGCGGCCGCCACCCGCGACGACGAATGACCGGGCTCGGCCGCCATCTCGTGCCAGATCATCCCCGCCGCCGTAAGCGCCAGCATGAGAGCCCCGGCGTAGGCGATCCACTTGAACCGCGCCATCAGTGCCACGATCGCCGCGCTGAACGCGAACAGGATCAGCCCCGAGATCAACAGCCCCAGGCCCATTCGGATCGGGTCCGATTGGCTCACGCTGGCGATGGCCACCACGTTGTCGAAGCTCATCGCCAGGTTCGCCAGGGCGATGCGGACGATCGAGGCCCCGGCCCCCGCCCCCGCGTGCTCCTCTCCCGGGTCAACGGCCTCCTCCTGCACGAGCTTGGCCACGATCACCAGGAGTAAAAGCGCGCCCACCACCCGCAGCCCGGGAACCTGCAGCAGGCGGGCGATGACCAGCGTGAATACGGCCTGCATCGCGACGGCCAGCGCCCCGCCCCACAGGACCACCCGCCGCCGCTGCCGCTCCGGCAGATGATGCGCTGCCAGCGCGATGACGATCGCATTATCCCCCGACAATGCCACGTTGATCAGGGCGATCTCGAATATGGAAAGAGCGTACTGCCAGCCCGTCGAATCCAAGGTGCAGCTCCTCTGCGGTCGCTCGCACGGCCGGCGAAACGGTCCGGTGTCGGACCGGGCCGGCCGACGATGACCGAAAGAATACATATATGCAACCCCGATGCCGCACCTTGCAGCCGGGCCCCCGAAGTCCGTCGAATCGTCGAGCCGTCGAGCGGGGCATCCCACGCCCGCCCAAAAACCCCCGACCGTTGCGCCCCGGACCGCTCAACGATCATATAAAACATGCACATTATTATTTTTGCATACACGAAGGAGAAAGCCCGGGAGCTGCGCCGACGGCGGGTCGTATGACGGCTGCTCGCGCGGAATTCTGGAGGGTAGATCTCCGGGACCGGCCGTGCGGGTCGTAGCGATCGCGCGGCGGGCTGAAGCCACGATCATGCCCCGGCCGTCGTCGGCCCTCGCACCCCTCCGCCGATTCCTCCAGCATCGAAAGGCACATCCATGCCGGACCATGCACTCGACCGTCGGCCGGCGCGATCGATGCGTCTCGAGATGGCGGAGGCATCACAACCGCCATGATGCGATCGATCGGCCAGGGCGCCTCGGAGATGGCCGCATTCGCGGGGGACTTCCTCAGCCGGACGGTCAACACGGCGTCCTACGCGGTGTCGTATACCCCGCGGTGCTGATCGCGCGGAAGGTGCCGGCGGAATACGTGCTGGCCCACGGCCTCGCCGCCGGCGCACGGGCCTCCAGCCTGGGTTGGGGCGCGACCCGTTGGGGACGGCGTCCACGAAGACATGGACGAGTCCGAGCCGCACGATGCCGGGGCTGAGGACTCGGCCGGCGAGCAAGAGCACGAGGGAATCGACACGATGGGGAAGCCGACGCCGGGGCGCCGGGCAATGTGCCGGTCGTCCGGCCTCGCACCGACCCGAATCCGCGGGCCCGCGCAGGCGGGCCGGGTCTTGGCTCATTCGACTTCAGGCGACGCAGGGCCGGACCGCCCGGGCGAGGGCCTCGAGCGCCGCCTCGGCATCCGGGCCTTCCGCCAGCAGCTCCATGCGTGAGCCGCATTCCGCCACCATGGCGAGCATGTCGCGCATGCTCCGGCCGTTGTAGCGGCGCCCTTCGTGGATCACCCAGACGTCCGATCGGAATTGGCCCGCGAGGCAAATGAACTCGGCGGCCGTCCTCATCCGCAGACCGAACGCGTCCTCGGTCTCCACCGCGCGGCGGGCGATAGGCACTGTCTGGTACATGGCTGTCGTCCTTTCTCCATCGAGTCGTCGCCACCCGGGTCGGTCGCGGAGCCCGCACGATCCGGGTCGGTCGTGAACGCATCTTCCGTCAACCGCTCGCCATCTGCGGTCAACGGACGTCGATCTCGAGGAACCCGATCCGAAAGCCGGCCATCCCGGAGGCCCGATGCGACGCTCGGCGAGCCCGGTCGCGATGCGACGGACGTACCGCTCACGTCGGCGCCCAATCGGGCCGTTCAGGAGTGCCCGCTTGCTGGAGCGGGCGGCCAGGGAAGATCCATGGTGATGCCTCTTCTCCGAGATGTGATACAGCCTGTCCGTTGCAGGGGCGGGCCGTCGCCAGGCTCGGATCGCTGCCCCACGCGTGTGCCCGTTCCGGTGAGCACACAGCAGGGAACGTGGAATCCATTATGCGACATCCCGCGACGAAATCCAGCCCCCACCCGCTCCAGGACGGAATCCGCCGGGGTGGGACGCGGGATGGTCGTCTCAACGTCCTTGCCATGCCATCGCCGGGTCTGCCGGATGGGTGCCTGCCCTTCGAGCCCGCTCAGGCGGCACAGGGCCGGAAGCGGGCTGATCGTACCGGCGAGGATCAGCGTCCCGCGAAGGATCGCCGAGACGTTTCGCTACGGCCGCACCACCAGGTTATCGCCCGAACTTCCTCCGAAAGCCGGCTCCCACAAGAGGACCGGCGCGGCCGTTCGCCCGTTCGGCGAGGGTCTCCGCCCTCGAGGCTGCCCGGGGCCGGCCAGCGGGCCGATCGCCGGCAGGGTCAGCTCCTCCAAGCAGACAAGAGACCGGTTGGTTGCGACCCGCCCCGGTTGTAGGCAACCCGTCGTCGATACGTGGCATGCCGTCGGCCCGAGCTCCACCTCGTTCGACCGGTCCTGGCGCGACTTCGGTCCTCGCCGACCTCGCGGCTTCTCCCATCTGCGCCCATCTGCGTCATCTGCGGACAATCCCCGTCTCGTCGGCCTGCTCCAAGCACCCGGACTCGGCTCGTTGGAACTTCCTCCGTGGTGGAAAGTGACAATCAATTGGGGCCGGCTGCTCAGTCGGTCGCATGATCCCAGGTCGCTCGGCACGCGATTCGCCTCCAAATGCGCGCCGACGGCTGATGGCCGGAAGGTCGGCCCGAGGTCGCTGGCGATCCGATCCGACCCGCGCCGCGGGGCCGGGCGCCGTTCCTCCATCCGATTCGGACACGATCCGATGAGAAAATCCAGCCGTAAGAACCACCCGTCGCTGACGGCCTACGAGGCCGAGCAGGTCGAGCAGATCGCCGCGTGGAAATCCGAGCCGCCGAATCCGCTGTCGGAGCTCTGGCAGATCGTCGCTCAGCCCGCGGCCAGGGCGCTGGGCATGGTGATCCCGAACGCGGTGGCCCGGGCGGCGATCGAGCGGCTCGACAATACCGCCGGGCTACTGGCCGGGCAGGAAGGTATCAAGCGGCAGGCCGGCGTGAGCGACCTGGCCGAGCTGCGCGAGCGGCCGCTGGAGGAATGCGATCCGATGGCCCAGCGGGTCGGCCTGGGGGCGCGGGCGCTGGCGACCGCCGAGGGCGCGGCCACCGGCGCCGGCGGCGTGTTCACCACCCTGATCGACGTCCCGCTGCTGTTCGGCCTGGCCCTGCGGACCATCCGCAAGATCGGCCATTGCTACGGCTACGCGCTGGACGACCGCATCGGCCGCAGCTTCGTCCTCGGCGTGATGGTGACCGCGCTGTCGGGCACGCTCCAGACGCGTCGCGAACGGCTCCAGAAGCTCCGCGAGATCGAGGACATTCTGGTCGACGAGGCCGAGGAAGAGGTGGTCGTCCAGGAGGTGCTCCAGGTCATCTTCCAGCTCGAGGCATTCGAGGAGGTGCCGGGCATCGGCGCGGCCTCGGGTGCCGTGTTGAACCTGGCGACGATCCACCGGGTCGCCGTCACGGCGCGGCGGGTCTTCCAGGAGCGGCGCCTCCGCGACGCGGGCAAGGTCCGGGAGATCGAGCCGGCCGAGGCGCCAGAACCGCGCTGGCCGGCGGGCTGTCGGGCGTCCTGGGCCGGCTGGCGTACCAGGGCTGCTACTACGTCAGCTACGGCGCCGCGATGCCGGTCTACGCCGTGGCGGCCCTGGTCGGGCCGATGGACAACGCGCTGACCCGCGGCGTCCGCGACGGGGTTGCCGCCGCCGCCCGCGGCGCCGGCCGCTCGATCGAGGCGGCGCAGTCGGCCGCCGAGTCGGTCAAGCCGCGCCGACGAAGGGCCGCCGCCCTGCCGGCCTGATCCGCGACCATCCCGCGGGCGCCTCGGCACGATCCCCCTGGATCGGTCCGCCGCCGCCGCCGCCGTTCAGGCCGACGACAGGCCGATGCTCCGCGACGTCCTTGAGCGCCCCGAGGCGGGCGCGGGTGTCCCGCGCGAACGACCGGGCCAGGATCGGGTCGAGCAGCCACGCCAGGGCCCGCGGCCGCGACTCGAGGCTGTAGGCAAAGCCCACGCGGGTCCTGCCCGGTCCGATCTCCTCGAATCGCCACGAGCCCGCGAACCGCGACAGGAACCACGGGCCACGCGTCATCTTGACCGCGACGGCACGCGGCGGGTGGAACGAGACGTATTCCGTCTCCATCGACCAGCCGCTTTGAGCCACGCAGACGGCCCGGACGCCCACCCCGGCCTCGGCGGCGTCCACCAGGCTCGCCGATTTCAGGAACGGATCCCAGTCGAGGCGATGCCGGTAGTCCTGCGAAATGCGGAACAGCTCGGCCGGGCTGGCGTCGACCTCGATCGACTCGTCGAATTTCATCGCGAGCCCCTCCTCTCAGCCGGCCGCCGCCTTCCTCAGGATCGCGACCTGCCCCGCGTGGTAGAGCAGGTGTTGTACCACGCCATGCAGCAAGTAATACAGGTCGTGCGGCTTCCCCGGCACGGGGCGGTCGAGGTCCTCGACGCGCAGCCTGCCGATGGCCTCCAGGAAGGACTCGTGGGCTCGCTTCAGGTCGTCCCGCTCGCGATCCCAGGCCCCTTCGTCGTCGCCCTCACCCGCGGGCCACTGCCCGGATTCGCTTGCCTCGAACACCGAGCCATCGAGTCGCCGCCTGGCCCCGTCGTACCAGAAGGTCAGATGCCGCACGGTCTCGCGGATGCTGTGAGCCCCGCGGATCGGTCGGGCCGACGCGACGTCCAGCGTGACCCCCGCGAGCAGGGTCATGAGCGGGTCCCCATGCCACGGGTCCCCGTCGAAGGCCTGGCGATGCTGGTCGATGATTCGCTCGATCTCGGTCATGGTGCGGCCCTCATTCCAGGACGATCGACGGCATCGGGTGCGCGCGAACGATGGATCGCCGGGTGAGGTGTCGCGGCAGCCGGGCGAACCGGCGACGTCAGTCGCCGGGTGATGCGAAGCAACTGCCGAGCGATTCGAAGCGACTGCCGCGTGATGCCCTTGAGCCCGCGTGACGCCCCCAGATACCCGGCGACTGACGTCACCGGTTCGCCTGGGTCGCCATCCCTTAAAAGCGAACGAGGGCCAGGACCCGTTGTTTCGGGTCATGACCCTTTGTATGAAGCGCAGAAGATCCTATGAGCCGGGTCGCCAGAGGCGACCTCGGCCGGGGCGAGCTCGAAGCGCGGAGATGCCAGGGTGCACGAGGTGCTCGCATCGGCGAGCACCTGGCTTCCCCTGGCTCCGGCGGTCAATCAATAACGGTTGCGGCCGCCGCCACCACCGTAGCCGCCGCCACCGCCACCACCGTAGCCACCACCGCCACCGCCGCCGTAGCCGCCGCCCCCGCCCGAGCGGGATTCACGGGGCTTGGCCTCGTTGACCGTGAGGTTGCGGCCGTCGTGGTCGCGGCCGTTGAGCCCTTCGATAGCGGCCTGCGCCTCGTCTTCGGTGGACATCTCGACGAAGGCGAATCCCTTCGAGCGGTTCGTGTCCCGATCGACGATGACCTGGGCGCTCTGCACCGACCCGTAAGGCGTGAACATCGCCTCAAGATCGGACTCGTTGACGTTGTAAGTAAGGTTGCCGACGTACAGCTTCTTGGACAAGATCGACTCCGCAATCGGATGGCGACGACCCGCGGGGTGCTTTCCGGGTCGAGGAGAAAGGCGGGCTCGTTGCGAACCCGTCGGGCGGGAAGGGCGAGAGAGGAAAACAGCAACCGGCCCCGAACGGGCCGTCTCTGTTTCTCGGTCGTCAGACCTACCAGCAACGATTATAACGAGTCTCACCAGAAAAGGAATGAGCAAAATCGGACAAAATGCTCGGGATCCAAAAACAGTCCTTGACAACGGATTGCTCGCCCGGCCTCCGAGCGGGCCAGGGACAACTCATTTTCTTGAACTCGACATCATTGGCTCGATGGCGCCCGGCGACTCGACGGCGGGCCAACCGGGCCAGCGGCGGGCATCGGGATGCAGCCGGGAACACGCCCAGCCGCGAACCCAGGGGGTCGGCCTGGGTTCGTGGCCTTCCCGCACCCCGCCGATAACGCCCTGGCGCGCGACCAGAAACCGGGACGCAGCGAGTGATCCCCACTGGACGAGTGATGTCGGGCTTCGTCGGCTCCGACTCGAGTGTCCGGTCGATCGCCCTGGCGTGGCGGCCGACCTCGACGTCACCCCCCACTTCGTGCGGACGGGGCTCGTCGTCGGCGAAGGGGCGCCGCCTGCGGTCGGCCGTGGCCGAGCAGTGAATCGAGACGATTCCCCGCCGGAGCGAGGAAGGCAAGGACCGCGGCCACCGGAACTCAGTGGGCGAAGGTCAGCCCGGGGTCGTCGGCGCCGGTCCCGATCACGCGGAAAGTCCATCGGTCGTCGGCCTGCCAGGCCACTCGGCCGATCAGGGCCCCGCCCTGCCCCGACTCGGCGAGCGTCAGCAGGTCGTCGGCGAGCGACCACTTCCCCGCGAGCTGATGCGTCTTGCCCTGGGAGTCCACCGTCCACCGGAAAGACCCGTCATCGCCGATCTCCAATCGGATGGACGTGTCCTTGGTCGGGCTCGCCGACCACTTGCCGGGCAGCTTGCCCGTCATGGCCGGCTGCGCCGCTACCGCGGTCGGCGGGGGTGCCACCGCGGTCGGCGGGGGTGCCACCGCGGTCGGCGGAGTCGCCACTGCGGTCGGCGGAGTCGCCACTGCGGTCGGCGGGGCCGCCGCCTCGGGCTCCGCCTCGGGCTTGGAGAACTGCTTGACGAGCTGGGCGGAGAGCTTGTCGTCGGGGGACCGGGCCACGATCTGCTTCAATTGGGCCACGGCGGAGTCGATGTTGCCCTGCGTCAGGTAGTGATAGGCCAGGACGAACTGGGCGGAGTTCGAGACGGGGTTGGCCCGGACGAACGCCTCCAGCCCGCGGAGCTGGGAGGTATAGACGTCGACGCCGGGATACAGGCCGACCATCGTCGTCCAGTCCCAGCCGGGGCCGACCGACAGGACGGCGTAGAGCGGGCCGGCGGCGAGTTCGTACTTACCGACCGCGAACAGCACCAGCGCCCGGAACTCGTGGAGGGTGGCGTCGTTCGGCAGGACCTTCAACACCTCGTCGGTGAGCCGCAGCGCCACGGCGTAGTCGCCCGCGCGGAACGCCTCGCGGGCCTGGTCGAACTTCGCGAGGGCGGGATCGGCAACCTCCGCGGCGGGCGGAGGCGCCTCGGTGTTGATCGGCTGGCCGTAGTCGTAGGCGAGTGCGGGGACGCTCACCGTCTGGGGCTCGCCCCCGACGATCGTCTGCTGGATCACGATCGGCTCCGCCAGGGGCACCCCGCCGTAGTACGGGTTGGAATAGCTCGCATATCCCCAGTTGTAGTACGACGAGCCGAGGGCCCAGGCCGACACCCCGAGCGCAGCCCCGGTGGCGAACCGGCCCCACCCCCAGGCGTTGTTGTCGTGGTAGCCGTGCCAGTAGCCGTTGGCCCAACCCTGGTGATAGCCCCAGTACGCGCCCCGCCAGTTGTTGTAAGCCGGCGGCCGGACCCCATAGCCCGGGTCGACGCCGATCCCGGCCAGATTATTCTGGCGGACGCCGCCGACATTCACATTGCCGCGATTGATCGTGTTGCCGCTGCCGATGTTGCCGCTGCCGCCGATCGGCCGATTGTTGATGCCTCCGACACCGCCGACACCCCCCGGTCGATTGTCGATGCCTGGGCGATTCCCGATCCCCCCGACGCCGCCGACGCCGCCCGGTCGGTTGTCGATGCCCGGCCGGTTGCCAATGCCCCCGACGCCGCCAACGCCGCCGGGTCGGTTATCCATGCCAGGCCGATTGCCGACTCCGCCCACGCCGCCGATCCCACCGACTCCGCCCGGGCGGCCGTCGATGCCGGGGCGATTGCCGACTCCGCCCACGCCGCCGGGGCGGGCATCGATGCCGGGCCGGTTGCCGATTCCACCGACTCCACCGGCGCCGCCCGGCCGATCAGCGATGCCCGGGCGGTTGCCCACGCCACCGACCCCGCCGACGCCACCGACGCCGCCCGCTCCGCCCGGCCGGTTGCCAACCCCTCCCGCGCCGCCCACTCCGCCCGGGCGGGCGTCGATGCCCGGGCGGTTGCCGATGCCGCCTCCACCGCCGGGGCGGTTACCGGCCCCGCCGACCCCACCGGGACGGTTACCGGCGCCTGGTCGGCTGCCCATGCCGGGACCGGAGGGGAGCGTCGAGGGACGGCCGCCGGCACCGCCGGGACGGGCGGGCTGCTGGGCCGGCCGCGGGCTGCTGATCCCCGGGCTTCCAGAGAAGCCGCCGCCCTGCGGCATCCCGCCGCCCCGAGGCATCCCACCGCCTCCGCCTCCGCCGCGAGGCATCCCGCCGCCTCCGCCTCCGCCGCGTGCGGCACCACCTCCGCCACCGCCTCCGCCGCGAGCGCCACCGCCTCCACCGCCGCGTGCGCCACCGCCTCCGCCGCGCCCTCCGCGCTGGGCGAAGGCTGTGGAGATCACGAAGGCGAAGGCGAGGGTGAAGATCAGGAGAGGTCTGCCGAGCCGGAGTGCCATGATTCTGCTCCCGGGCGTTCGCGGTGGGTTCGAGGGTCGGCCGATGTCACGCTCCCGAGGGACGGGACTACTTCGCCGGGTCGGGCGGTCGCCGGACGAGCTCGAACGGCCGGGTGTCCGGCATCGCCTCGCCGCCGAGCGTCCGTTCGAGGATCTGCCAGCGGATCCGGTCCTTGTTGATGGGCGTGATCACGTTGATGAACGAGATGGTCTTGCCGTCCGGCCGGACGCCCGAGCCCTGGACGATCCAGCGATCGCCGTCGCGCGAGAAGAAGCCGTCCCCGAACCCGCCGCCGTCGTCGAACACCCACATGCGGAACTGCTGCCGCTGGCCGTCCCAGGCGATCCGCTGGGTGCCGCTGAGGGCGATATGGCCCTCGATCTTCAGGTGGAACTCGCGGAGGAGGAAGTTGCCGTTGTCGGCCCACTTGCAGGTCGTGAACACGACGCCTTCGTCACTCTCGTTGACCCACTCGCCGAGCATCCATTCGAGGTCGCGGAGCCGCTCGTGCGGGGTATCTTCCTCCGTCGTCGACTCGTCCCGAATCCTGGCCTGGAGCCAGCGGCCGCCCTGGCGGGCGTAGATCGCGCTGTACCGGTTCGTACGCGGGGCGTCGTCGGGCGCGGTCGTGAGCGTCGCCGTGCCCTCCTCGATCGCCAGGTCGGCCCCGAGGAACCGGAGGGATTCGCTCTCCACGGCGAGCGTGCCGGCGTCCTTCGTCGCGAAGGTCCCCTTGAAGCGCCCGACGATGGCGTCGCGGCCGCGGGCGACCTGGCGGTCCTCATCCTCGATCTCGGCTTCGGGCGTGAACAGGTCCCCGATCGCCCCGGCGTCCTTGGCGTTGTACGCCTTGACGAACGAGGCCAGCAGGTCGGCGATGGCCCGGACGTCGGCTTCCCTCTCCTTCGAAGCCGCGGGCGGATTGCCACGAGCCGCCCCGCCCTCCCGAGCCGACGGGTCCTGCGCCGTGACCAGGCCCAAAGTCGCGGCCAACGTCAGCACCCCCAGCGACGCGGCAAGAACCTTCATGGCCGGTGACTCCGGTTAATCCTCGGTAGCGGCGTCAGCGACGATGCGTAGGCGCCTCGCGGGGCCGTCTCGTCTCGTCGTCCCTTCCCCCAGCCCACGCAGCCGTATTGTGTACCACGCCCGGGAAAGCCCACGCACGACAGGAGGAGAAGGGCGAGCCTCATCAAAGGTGCATCGAAGGGCGCCTGCCCCCCGCCGACGGTTGCGGGGTGCCTGCGGTCCACCTGTAGCATGACGGTGCCGGCCCTCGCAAGCCTTGGTCGAGTCCCCCCCCACTTCTTCTTATAGCCAACTTCGGTCCTGGCCTCGGCGGGGTCAAAGACCCGCGCCGAACGGTGTATTGGCCCGAAAGCCTCGGAGGCCCGCGCCGAAGGGGGCGTCGGCCCGCCGGGGTCGGAGGCCCGCGCCGGACTCGCGGTTAGGCACGGGTCTCCCGACTCCGCCCCCGCCCCGGCGGTTGGGCGAGGGTCTCCGACCTTGCCCCCGGCGCGACCGCAGGTTTCCCGGTCGGTACGGTCCCGGGCCGGTCGGGGAAACCCTCGGTCGAGGTCACGGCGGGGGTCGGAGACCCGCGCCGAACGGTGCGCCGGCCCGGCGGCTCGGAGACCTGCGCCGAACGGCGGGTCTCCCCGGGAGGGCGAGGCCCAGTCCGAGCCTCTCGACGAAGGCGGCTCGCCGGCAGGCTCGCCCTCTCCGGGCCGGAAGTTTCGGCGTGGCTGATCCCGGGAAGCCCCCGACGACACCGGTGCTGCGGCCGCGGGGCGAGCATCACGCCGGACCGGGCGACCGGAGATGTGAAGCTCGACACGTCGCCGTTGAAGACGGTGCGGGCGCTGATGGAGTGAGATAAGCCTTCAACGGCACCCATTCGTCGCGTCGCGGGGTCCCATCTTGATTCGCGCTGTTGATTCGACTCAAATGCGCCTCGGCGTCAACCGAACGAGACGAGGCCGTCACCGAAGCAGGTGGTTCTCATCCGGGATATCCCGGCCCGTCCCACCCGAGATGCCTCGGGTAAAGCAGCACCGGCGCGAGGGTCTGCGGCATCGCACACACTTGGAACTCACGTCCATGAAAATTAGACATTATTTCGGCCTTGGCGCCCTCACTGTATTGCCGTTGTTCATGCTGGTCGATGTGCTGGGAATGCTCGGCTGGCGGACGGAAGGCCGGGTGGCGCCGAAAGAGAGCGGCGGTTCCCTGAGTCCCGATCAGCGTGCCTTCCTGCTCGAAGAATACAAGACGGCAACCGGAGAGATTCGCCTCCGGATCGAACACGAGCATACCATGATCGCCCTGAAGTTCACCCTCGTCGGCGCCGTCCTGGGGGTCATCCTGTATGCGCAGCAGAAAAGCACAACGGCGGCAGAAAGCCCCATCCGTTCGACCTGGGCGGCGTTGTGCTGCTGGGCCGCGATCGTGGTCTCGGCGATCGTGGACCTGAGGAGACAGACGAATGTGGATGCCATCGCCCAGTTGGGAAACTGGGTCGGATCCATCGAATCCCAGTTCTTACCCGGACCCATTGGCTGGGAGCATTACGTCGCCGACCGAAACCCATTCTGGAGCTCACCGTTCTATCCGCTCCTGCGAGTGGAGCGAGAGCTGCTCACCTGGGCGCTCTACCTGTTGGCTATCATGCTGTTCGTCCCGCATCGCGACGACGAGGACGCCAAGGCGATCGATGGAATCGCTCGCCTTTTCGGCTCGGTCACGTTTGTGCTCTTCGGTCTTTACGCCCTGCACTTTCACTATCAACGGCCGCCCGGCGGATGGCTCTATTCCCTGGGCTGCACGGTGCTGGGCATACTTCTCATGCAATGGTGGATCGGCTTCAGCAAGAAGCGAGCCTCCCCGATTTCGTGAGCCATCGCGCCCGCCCCTTCCCCCGCCGCTCGTCGGCCGCCGAGCTCTTCGGCACCCTGGCAATCCGCGGACAATCCTCCCGGAGATACCGGCCCCGAGTGCCCGGTCGGATGCCCCCATGGCAGGCCGCCGCCGGGACGGGGATGGTCCGCGGATGACGCAGATGGAAGAGACCGCGAGTTCATCGGGACCCGGACCCGCGTCGTGGCATGTCGAACGAGGAGAGCCGACCCGGCCGGGATCGGATCTGCGTCCATCTGCGCCATCTGCGGACAGTTCTCCTGTTCCCATTGGCCGGTTGTGCTCGGCCGGATGCCCCCATGGCAGGCCGCCACCGAAACGGGTTCGTCCGCAGATGGCGCAGATGGACGCAGATGGAAGAGATCGCGAGGTCATCGGCGACCAGACCCGCGTCATGCAGGAACCAGGTGTCCTACGGTGGACCACCACGGATCACTCGAGTTGCGGCTCCTCCGTCCTGAGACTCCTGGCATGTTCCGATCGACCGCCGACGTGACCGGCCGCTGCTTGCAGGTTGCCCCGCCGTCGAGTACAAGCAAGCGGAACCTGACCCGACGTCCGTGACACCTGCCCAGCCGGCCAGCCGATCGGGGCCGGGGGACCCGCACCACTCGAGGCCCGGCCATGAATCCGCGCAAACTCCGAGCGGTCCTGGGCGCCGCCTTCCTGGCGATCGTGTCGTCGATCCTCATCCTCGCCGACGGCGCCCGGGGCCAGCAGCCGGCCGGGCCTGGCGAACGGCGGGATCCGACCCGCCGGACCGACGACCCGTACCCGGGTTGCGTGCGGATCTTCGATGGCAAGACCTTCGACGGCTGGGAAGCGGACCGATCGACCTGGAGCATCGTCGAAGGCGCGATGCACGGCACCGGCGGGACATCGCGGCTGGCGTACACGAAGGCGGACTACGGCAGCTTCCGCCTCATATTCAAGTCGCGGATGACCGTGGTCAACAACGACCACCTGGGCGTCCTGTTCTGGGGCGACCGGCCGCGCGACCCCGCGCGGCCGAAGATCGACGGAGCCGGCTGGATCCAGTTCATGCCGCCTTTCGGGGGCATGTGGGACTATCACCCGCCGAAGCACCACAACCTCTCGCACGAGAGCCTGGCAAAGGGCTCGCGCGACTCCACCCGCTGGAGCACGACGGAGCTCCTGTGCGACCTCGATAAAGGCACGATGCGGGCAGCCGTGGACGGCGTCGAGATCGTCCGTTTTCAGCACCCCCATCCCCGTGAGCGGGAGGACCCCGAGACCCGCATCATCCCGGGCCCCATCGGCATGTTCCGCCACGGCGGCGGCACGTCGGAATACAAGGACATCGAAGTTGAGGCCGATCCAAAGTCGGACCGATTGCTCACCGTGCGATGAGCCGCCCCCCTGGCTCGCGAGTGTGGCCCGTACGCCAGGCCACCCCGCTGGTCATCGCCGGGATCGACTTCCCGGTCGTCTCGCTGTCGGTCCGGCGGCGCCGACGCCCGGCAAGGTCCACCGCGTCGTCGGCGGCCTCCTGAGCACGCACGAAGACAGCCGATCCTCCATGAGTCCAACCATTGAACAACCTGGCCGATCATCCCAGCCGAGAAAGGCGGGCGGCCCGGATTCCAGAATCGATTCGACTTCCGAACCGTCAACTCCATGCAGGCATGGTATCATCCATAGCGTTGCCTTTCGGGCGGCACCCAGATGAATAAACCCGAGCGTCTGAGGCCAGGCGCTGGCTCAGTCTTGTTCTCAGGGCCAGGGGGGACCAGGCTTATGGGAAGTTAGGGCCCGACGGCCGGCATCGAATTTGCCGCATCCCTTCTGCACTCGACCGCTGCGTCGGCATACTGCGGACGCATTCGCCGCCCCGGATTTATCCGCACGGGAAATTGAGATCATGCCCGCTGCCAGGCCGCCCTGGTGCAGATGATCCCTCGAATTTCCGCCGAGGGTGGCCTTGGGCGCGGCGAGATTACAGCATGGATGAAGCATCCGGGCGTACGGCCGGTATCCCAGGTCGGATTCCTGTTTTGTTGAAAGTCTAACTACATGATGAAAAAAATATCATGGGCGATATGACGGGCGAATACCGGGACATGAGCGACGGCCAACTGCTCGATCGCTTCGCGGAGGGCCGCGACGGTGCGGCCTTCGGCGAGTTGGTGGCCAGGCACGGGCCGAGCGTCCTGCGCCGCTGCCGTTGGGTGCTCGACAATACCCCCGATGCGGAAGACGTCTTCCAGGCCACCTTCCAGGTGCTGCTGCGACGAGCGTTCTCGTTGCGGGAGCCGGACCTGGTGGGCGGCTGGCTGCACGGCGTGGCGAGCCGGCTCGCCGTGCGGCTGAGGCGGCGGGCGTTGAGCCGGGATCGGCTCGAGAGGAGCCACGGTGAACGGTCATGGAACGCCCTGCCGCCGGAGGATTCGCTGGGGGAGGTGGGACGGATCGTCCGTGACGCCGTGGCCTCCTTGCCGGCGTCGTATCGCGAGGCGGTGACGTTGGTCTATCTGGAAGGGGCCACGCATCAGGAGGCGGCGTCGCGGCTGGGCTGGCCGTTGGGGACCTTGAAGGTGCGGCTGGTGAGGGCCAGGCGAACGCTGCGGGACCGCCTGGCGGGAGTAGCGGTCTGACGCCGTGATCGCCGCTCCGCCCGGATGGTTCGCACCGGAAGCCCGCGGCCTGCTCAGTCGTTGAGCCGCCCGACGATCGGCAGTGGCGGTGCCGGCAGTCCCGCCCGGCGGCCACCCCGGAACAGCCAGTCCATCCACTGTTTGACGACCAATTTTCCAGATTCGTCATAGGTATAATAATAAGCGACGCCACTCTCCGGGGTGGTCTCGTACCGATAAATGGGCTGCAACTCGGTTTCCGATGCCACCTGCGGTGCCCGGACCTCGATCGCAGGGGCCGGTGGAGGGGCCGGAGGCGATGCCGCGACGAATGTCGTCGGCGGCGAGTAGTAGACAACGAGGGCTGTAGGACCCGGCCTGGCGATAGGCCGCGCGGCGATGGCCGCATCGACATCCGCGGCGGCGACCGCACGCCTGCGCCTCGCCGGCGGACGCGAAGAGGATCGCGGAGATGGAAACCCACAGGATCGTTCTCATGGTGTGCTCCGGGATTCGGGCCGATCGGAGGGATCGGGCCTGGCGATCTCTCTCGAGGTGGGAAGTTCCGGCCTGAGGTCCACCTCGTAGGATTTCCCCGGGCCGATGCGGATGGGCCGGGTGCGGGTGAGGGGACGCCCATCCTCCCCCAGGAAGAAGGCCCCGACGAGATAATCCGCGGGCGTCGTCAGGGGCGGGGTATGGACCACCCGTTTGGGCCCGTACCATTCATCGGGGTTGCCCCTGCCGACCTCGCCCCTGACGACGAGCTCGGCTTTCTCGGTGGGCATGAGGACCTCGATCGTGGCGGTCCGCGGTTGCCGGTCGGTGGTGCGCCGCGTCGGGCGCGACGGCGACGGCCGGGCTCGTCTTCGGCTCGCGCCCTCGACCGGGGCGGCCTGTGCCCAGACATTGGCCGGCAGGGGAGCGAGCCGGGGAGGCGGGGGAGAGACTTCGGGTGGGCGGCCGCGCGTCAACCGGGGCGGTCCGTCGGGCGCGGCCGCCGCGGGGCCAGGCCGGCCGACCTGGCCGTCCGGGGGGACGGCCGCGGACGGCAGGGGCCGGGGCGGGCCGTCGATAGCGGGCCGATCGGGGGGCCGGATCCGCGGGCCGGCTGGTGGACATCTCGGGCGACGACGGGCTTCCGCCCGGCAAGGCCGCTGCGAGGGCAAGGGTGGCCATCGTCGAGATCGTGATCGAGGCGACCCTCGCGAGACGTCGCCGCCGGCGCCGTCGCACCGGGCTGCGGATCGGATGTTCGGTCGAGAAGAGGACGACGTCGCCTCGGGGTGCCGCCGGGCCCGGCGATGGCCTCGACGAACGACCGACAGTCGGGCCACCGCTCCTGCGGGCGCTTGGACAGGGCCCGTGCGACGGCCGGCCGCTCGGCCCGCGGGAGCGAGCTGAGATCCGGGACACCGCGGAAATGGCCCATCATGATCTGCGAGCGGGCTGCCCATGAAGGGCAGACCTCCGCAACGGAGCTGGCAATAGGTGACGGCCAGCGAATACTGGTCCGACCCGCGCGACATCAGGCCGTCGAACAGCTCCGGCGGGGCATAATACGCGGTGAGGCTGCCCGTGTTCCGCGCGGTATCCTCCAGCAACTTGGCCTGGCCGAAGTCGCCGACCTTGACGTAGCCGCCGACCAGGAGCAGGTTCTGCGGCTTGATGTCGCGGTGCAAGATGCCCACGCCGTGCCGCCCGCCGAGGGCGTGGCGCGGCGCATTGAGGTAGTCGATCCCGGCGGCGGCCTGCCGCATGGAATCGATCAGCTCGGGGAGCGGTATGCCGCGTTCGCCGGCGCGGATCGCCTCGTTGTAGCGGTCGAGCAGGGTGCCGTCGGCGAGCTCCATGCCGAAGATCAGCAGGTCATCGCGGTGCCAGGCCCCGAACAGGGGCAGGAGGTGGGCATGGCGGATCTCGCGCATGAGTTCCAGGGCCCGCAAGTTGGCACGGAGTCGCCGCTGGCCCGCGGGCGACGCACCGAAGTCCTCGCCCACCCGGATGAGCTTCATGGCGACGGGCAATCCCCCCGGTCCAATCGCCTTCCAGACCTCGCTCGACCCGCCCTCACCGATCCGGTGCAGCAGGCGGTAGCCCGGGACGAGTTGGGCGTCGGCGGTCGGGCTCGCGATCGCGGGACCCGCACGCCCGGATATCCTTCGGCGGCCCGGACATCGGCGACGCCCAGCCGGAGCATCTCCCGGGCGGTCTGCTCGCACTCGAGCACCGCCGCCGTCTCGGACGATCCGGGACGAGACTCCGCGGTCGGGGGATCCGTCGTGCGATCCGGGTTCTTCCGACCAGCCCGGGGCAACATATCTGGAATCGAATTCGCTTGGCATCTGGGCGGTCATGCTCCGGGTGCGGATCCCCCCGAGGCGAGGATCACGAGATCGCTGACCGAGCCGGCGTTCCGGTGCCCACTCGTCGAGTCCTCGGGCTCCTACTAAGAGCGGAGGATGAAAGGCTGCCGCCGAGCCGGCCGATCGTCTGCCCCGTCCCCAAGGAGGATGATCTGCATGCCCCGTGCCGAGACTCGTCATCGGGTCGCGACGCGGACTGTTGCGAGGAAAGTGGGCGTGAATCCCGCGTCTTGAAAGGCCAGCGCCACAACAGGATCAGCTCCAGACTGCTTCGAAAGGAATTGGGAGCAGTTTCAGCCGTTTCGCCACCTGCACCTGGCACCCGACCGGGCTTTGCACAAAACACCCCCTCCCGCCCCTGACCTTTTGTGCATCGGGAAAACGTTCTTCCGCCGGTTCCGTTCCGCCCTCGACGCCCGCGGGCTGGCGGTCGCCGGGATCACGACCGACGGCCCGCCGCTGTATCCGGGGCCGATCGCCGCAGTCTTCGGCGAGGTCCCGCACCAGGTCTGCACCTTCGATGCACATTCCATGTCCTTCGCGAAGTAACCCAGGCGGTCCTCTCCGCCGTGGCCCGGGACCGCAAGCGGCTGGCCGCCACCGCACCGAAGTTGCCGCGGGGCCGGCCTCGTGCCGACAAGGCCGCGCAGGCGCCGTCCGCCGCAAGAAGGCGACCCGTCGGAAGGTCGGCGACCTGTTCGACCATCGCTGCCTGTTCGTCCGGAGAAATCCTGGCGCCTCCGAGCGAGCGGCGCTGCGGCGGATCACCGGCGGGTCGCCGCAACTCCGCCGGTTGCGTGAGACGATGGCCGCGAGGAAATCGGTGTCCGGGAGCAAATGTTCACGAGATAGCAAGGGACCCGGAAAGTCGGATCGACCCCGGGTCGGCTCCGGTCCGGTGGCGCCGGTCTGCTGCGGGAGCCGGTCAGGCGGTCCGGACTCACGCGGGCGGATCGGACCCGGATCGGTCGGGCGGTCTTCGCAGTAGTCCGTCCACGCGGAAGGGTCAGACGGCCACGGCAGACTGGCGAAACCGGGGGCGCGTCACGCCGGGGAAGCCCGTCGCCAGCCCGAGATCGATCGCCGGCCGGAAGTAGGACAGGCTGTCCGGCCTGTCGCGGTGCGGTCGGAAGTCGGGCCGGGCGGGCGGAGTCCGGCGGACACCCCGACGTCGGCCGGCGGGACGGTCCGGCCGGTCGGCCGGCCCGCGACAGGCTGGACAGCCTGTCCTACCTCGGGCCAGCTCCGGCTCCCGTGGAGCGGTCCGTCGGCGACGGGAGCGTCAGACGGCGGCGGCCGACTGGGCAATTCGGCGGCGGCGTCCCATCGAGGAAAACGGCTGCCGATAGCCTGACGGCGATCTCTGGACGGACTACGACGAGGAGTCGGCCCGCGAGCCCGCTCCGGCGATTGTTCCGCGCCTATCGGCCCCTGAACGGTTACACCAGGTTTATCAAGTCGAGTCGTTGCGGGGAATTCGGGCTTCTCGGGATGCGACTCGAAGGTCGGGGAGTCGGCGAAGGGTTCGAGCGCGGAACGCCCGGGTTGCCCAGCAACACCTCGGGCCCGCACCGTGTGATCTGTGTTCGGCGCGGGTCTCCGACTCCGACGTCGGCGCGACCGACAGGTCTCACGGGCGGGCAGTTGCATCGGGTGCTCCAGCCCGGGGGATGGAATCGAACCACAGAGGCACGGCGCAGCCTTCAGCCTCAACCAAAGTGGCAAGTGGCAAGTGGCAAGCGGTCAGACCCGTAGGGTGGGTCGACGCAGCGAGGCCCACCGATATCCTCTCAGTGGTCAGTGGTCAGCGAGTACCAGACGGAAGTCATTGTCGTCGGAAGCTTTGTGAAATCGTGTACGGCGTACGTGATTCCCAGCATTAGTAGTACAGAGACGAAGAAGCGAAGAGAAGAACTCTCGCGGGGATCGACGGCCTGTGGTGCGGTCCCTCGGCCCTTCCCTGGACGACGGGATTCGGTCCTTTTGCCTTCTCGATTCGACTCGATGGCGAAAGCTTGATCCGTGAGGAAGATCGTCCGCCTGTGCGAGGTTTCTCGGTGATTTCTCTGTGCCTCGGTGCCTCTGTGGTTCGATCGCCCAAGTCCTTTCCTGACCCGCGAGCCCGGAAGTGCCAACGACCTGACCGACAGATCTCCCGGGCGGGCCGGCGGGCCGGACCGGACCGGGCGGGTGGAGACCCGTCGGTCCCGGCCGCGGCGGGGTCGGAGACCCGCGCCGAACGGCCGATCGGCCGGACCGGTTCCTTTGTGGGAGCCGGCTCCTGTCGGCGATCGGGCGGGCCGGGCCGAACCGGATCGGGAGCAAAAGCTCCCTCCTACAAAAAGACAGGGACGGATCCGGCCGGGCCGGACCTGGCCGGATCGGGAGCAGGAGCTCCCACCGGAAGGCAACTGGTGTCAGGGGAACCCGGCGGGGAACGACGACCCTCCGCCGTCAGAAGAACCCGGCCCCGATGTTGACGGTCAGCGCCAGGATGGTGGTGTTGAAGAAGAAGGCGAAGGCGCAGTGGAAGGTCGTGATGCGGCGCATCTTCTTGGACGTCAGGTTGACGTCGGCCGTGGCGCAGGCGGTGCCGATGACGAACGCGTAATAGACGAAGTCCCAGTAATCGGGCTGGTCGTCCCCCGGGAACTCGAGGCCCTCCGCCAGGCCGTCTTCGCCGTCGTCGTAATACTCATGCGCGTAATGGATCGCGAAGATCGTATGCGTGAACGTCCAGGAGAGCAGGACGGTGCCCCCGACGAGGGCGATGTGCCGCCAGGCGGCGCCCGCCGTCGCCGCCTTGGCCGCCGCCATCTCGACCCCGACCCCGCCCAGGCTGATCAGGGCGGTGACGACCGTCAGCCCCAGGATCACGATCTGCCCTTCGTCTTCATCCGCGGCGCGGTGGCGAATCCCGTCGATGTTCGACCGCAGCATCATGACCAGGGCCCACCCGAGGTAAAGGGCCGTGGCGCCGTCCCATGACGCCAGCAGACGCGTCGACCGCGGCCAGGCCGCCGGGAACAGGAACTCGAGCAAGAGGCCCGCCAGGACGGCGGTGAAGAAGCGCGGCTGGGCACGCAGGAACCCGAGCGGGTTGGTCATCGGTCGGTCCACCGGGTCAGCATGGGACGCCTCGCGCCTCGCTGCGCGCGGCCTTTCCCCAGGGGAGAAAAAGGGCGAGCCTCATCGAAGGGCACATGCCCCCCGCCGGCGGCTGCGGGGTGACTGCGATCCACCTGTAGCATGACGGTGCCGGCCGTCGCAAGCCTCGGTCGAGTCCATGGCAAGACTTCCGCTCGGACGGTCGCACCGCCCCCCGGTCGGGATCGCGCAGGGACCTCCCGGTCTTCGAGGCCCGTAGCGAAGGATCGCCGAGCCATTTTCAACTTAAACTAATATTAAAATATATATCACATGATATTATATCAAACTGATATGCAACGAGGACGCAGGTCATTCCCGCCGCGGTCTGGAACGCGCAGCAGGTCCGCCGGGGGGCTCGCCTACACGCTCCCCCCCGCGTGCGCGGCCTGCCGCAGCCGTGCCTCGGCCTCGCGGTCGCCGGGGCATTCGGCCAGCACGGCGCGCCACAGGCGGAGTTCCTCCTCGCGATCGCCCCGCGCGGCCGCCAGCGCGGCGAGGTTCCGCCGCGTCAGGTGCCCGTAGATCCCCATGTCCACGCTGGCGAACCGCTCGGGACGACGCAGCGTGAGGATCCGCCGCCAGCGCGCCTCCGCCTCGGCCGGTTCGCCTCGCCGCCGGTGCACGATCGCCTTGCCGAACAGCAGCTCGGCGTCCTGCGGGTCCAGCGCCAGGCCCTCGTCGCACGCCGCGATCGCGGCTTCGGGGTCGTCCATCATCTGGTGCGCCTGCGCGATCAATGCGAACAGCTTCCGCGTGATAGCCCAGCGCAGGCGCAGCCCGGCCAGTCGCGCCGCTCGATGGCGATCGAGCCCAGGTTGAACAGGACGAACGGCTCATCCGGCCGCTCGCGCAGCTCGGCCTCGAGGATGCGGGCATCCCGCTCGAGCTTCCGCTCGCGCAGCGCGACGTCGGCATACCCGGTGTGGCGGACGACCAGGTCGGTCCAGCGCACCGGGATGCCGGCCCGCCGCAGTGCCGGCAGGATCTGCTCGTGAACGCGATAGGTCCAGCGCACGTCGGGCCGGAGCGGGAACAGGCGGATGTGATCGACGACGGTCTGGCCGCCGCTGCCATCCTGCCCCGGGTCGCAGGCGCACTTGACGACGTACGCGGCAGGCGGCACGGTCGGGTGCGAGTCTCCCGACCCCGACCCGGCGGTCGGGCGCGGGTCCCCCGCCCCAGCTTCGACGATCGGGCCTCCGGCGGTTGGGGCGGGTCTCCCGACCCCGACCCCGCCCCGGCGGTTGGGCGCGGGTCTCCCGACCCCGACCCGGTCGCGACCGAAGGTCTCCCGGTCGGTACGGTCCCGGGCCGGCCGGGGAGACCTTCGGTCGAGGTCTCGGCGGGGTCGGAGACCCGCGCCGAACGGGGCGACGCGCCCGAACCGTGCGCCGGACAGCCCGGTTGCAGCCCATCGAGCAGCGCCACCAGCTTTTCCCGCTGGGCCGGCTCGACGACGTCATCGCCATCGAGCCAGAAGGCATAATCGCCCGTGGCCGCGTCGAGCGCCGCGTTCCGCGCCGCGGCGAAGTCGTCGACCCAGGCGAACTCGACCACCCGCGCCCGAACTCGCGGGCGATCTCGCGGGTGCGGTCGACGCTGCCGGTATCGACCACCACAACCTCGTCAAAGACCCCCCGCACCGACGCCAAACACCGCGGCAGGTTGTGTTCCTCGTCGCGCACGATCATGGTCAGGCTGGCCCGGCACGCCGCCCCAGCCCGCGCGGGGGCGAAGGAGAATGGGGACTGGCTCCCGGCCCCGTCGCCCGCAGTCGCCGCCCCCGCCGACACCAGGCCGGGTGCCAGTCCCCTTTCTCCGCGAGAGTGGCCTCCGCTGGCAACGTCCAACGGTGGGGCAAAGGTAAAAGGGGACTGGCTCCCGGCCCCTGGCCTGCTCCCCATTCTTTGGTCCAGCCATAATGGAAATGGGTCAGCACATTGTCCAGTAGGTTCAGGATCGTTCGGGTCTTCTTCGATAGGCACATACCTCGCGCAGGTCGCCGAGAATTCGGCCGGGGTCAGGTAGCCCAACGAGCTGTGCGGACGCTGTGTGTTGTAGTCCTCCTTCCAGAGCACCGCCAACGCCTGGGCCTGCGGGACGCTCTCGAACTCCTCCAGCTCCAGGAATTCGTCGCGCAACTTGCTATGGAACGACTCCGCGAATCCATTCTGCCACGGGCTCGCCGGCGCCACATAGAGCGTCCCCGAGCCCGACGCCTCCAGGTACGATCCGCACCGCCTCGGCCGCGAACTCCGGGCCGTTGTCGCTGCGGATCCGATGCGGCGGGGCCCCGCGCCTCGCCACCACCTCGGCGAGGATCTCCCGGATCTCCTCGGCCGTCATGCCCCGCCGCGCCTCAAGCGACAGGCATTCACGTGTGAACTCATCGACAAGACTCGGCCACTTCAGGCTCCGACCGTCGCCGGTTCGGTCGAAGATGAAGTCCCATGTCCATACGTCATCCTTGCCGCGCGACGGCCGCAGGTGGCAGCCGTTGACGTCCTGGCCGTGCGGCCGCCGCGGCCTGGGGATGGCCCGCGGCCCGGCCAGCTTCAGCCCCGCCTGCTTCCAGGCGCGGTGGACCGCCTTCTTGTTGACCGACCAACCCTCGCACCGCAGCAGCGCCCAGATCCGTCGATAGCCGCAGCGCGGATGCTCCCCGGCCAGTTCCTCGATCCGCCGTGCCAGCGCGACGGCCTCATCGCGGTGCCGGGGGACGTAGCGCAGGCCGGAGCGATCCAGCGCCAGGGCGCGGCAGGCGCGGCGCTGCGAGACGTCGAAGACGTCACACAACTCGGCGACGATCGTGCGGCGACGGGCGGCGGTCATGGCTTTTTTTTCAAGGCCTCCTGGAGCATGCGGCGGTCGAGCGCCAGCTCGGCGACCAGGTGCTTGAGGCGGCCGACTTCATCCTCGAGTTCGGAGATCCGGAGTTGTTCACTCGATACGGGGTTCTCCTGGAGGGACTTCCAGCGGTAGTAGGTGGTCAGTCCGATGCCGCCCTTGCGGCACGCCTGGTTGATGTTCAATCCGGCCTGGAGGTCGGCCTGGATGCCGCGGAGGATCGCGGCGATCTGGTCCGGTCTGGGTCGCTTTCGCATGGGTCGCTCCCTGGCTGAGGCAGCCAGTTATACGATTCCCATTAAGACTGGACCAGATTTTGGGGGGCAGGCCAAATATTGGTTATGTCCCCTTTCCTTTCCCCCAAATATTGGTTATGTCCCCTTTCCTTTCCCCTTGTCCCCTTTCTTCGCCCCTGGGGGAGCGATCCCCCAGGGCGACCCGGCCCAATTCTGTCCCCTCGTCGTTCGGTTATTTCCCCTTTCTTGGGTGGGCACTACCTACTCGTGCTCGAGGTACAGGAGGTTGCATCACGGGCAGCTCAATACGTGGGGGATTTCCTCCGACCGGAAGTGGTTCCCAAAAAAAGATCGAAGCACGGATATATTCCCACTTCCTTTGAGAATAATACGAGAGTTGTAATTGGTGACTCTCTATTATCTTATTCCAAAATCTCTCGCGAGCTCTTGAGCTTCGGGGGGTAATCGGCTGCCTGCGCCTCTTTATGAACTCCGAGCGCGACCTATACTGAGCAAGAGATTCTCTCTGTAATTGTTCCCACTTGGCATTATTAAGAGCGCCGACTAAGGTTATCTTCAGCCGCAGATACGCGGCGCAGCTAATGCATAGTATCGCCACGACAAGAAGACAACGCATAAGCGAGATCCGCGTTTGAATAATTTTCATTGACTTTAGTTATGTGAAAATGTCGCAATTTACGACTCAGATGTAATGCCACCGACCTGGGGCATGACCATCATGTGGTCTGTGTGCA
The DNA here is from genome assembly GCA_963771445.1 of uncultured Planctomycetota bacterium. GTDB lineage: Bacteria > Planctomycetota > Planctomycetia > Isosphaerales > Isosphaeraceae > JAKAUH01. The sequence continues at coordinate 1,044,868 of CAVYTQ010000015.1, forward strand.
GAAATTGGTGTCTGCAGAAATTGGTGTCAGTTCATTTTTCTTGACCCCGGCCTGGGCGCCTGATAAGTTCGGCCCATGGGACGACTTCCCCGCGCCATCGATGACGGCCTCGTCTATCACGCACTCAACCGCGGCAACAACCGCGCCGATGTCTTCTCCGATGACGCCGATCATCTCGCCTTCCTCCACGCCCTCGCCGCCGCCAAGGAACGCTACCCCTTCCGCCTCTTCGGCTACTGCCTGATGACCAACCACTTCCATCTCCTGCTCAGGCCCGAGCCGGGGCAATCGATCAGCCGCATCCTCCAATCCCTCACCGTAACCCACACCTGGAGATACCACAAGAGACACCGCACGTCGGGGCACGTCTGGCAAGGCCGATTCAGGAGCCCGGTGATCCAGGACGACGCGCACCTGCTGGTCGTCCTCCGCTACATCGAGGCGAATCCGCTGCGAGCCCGCATGGTGGACGAAGCGGCCGAGTACCGCTGGTCGAGCTTCCCGCACCACGGGACAGGCCGGGAGGACCCGCTCCTGAGCAGCTTCCCCGAATCGGAGGAGCTGGGCCGGACCGAGGCGGAGCGGCGGAGGCGGTGGCGAGCCCGGATGCGCGGGGTGCAGGACGAGGACGAGCTATCGGCGGTGCGGCGATCGCTGCGGAGCGGACGGCCGTACGGGACGGAAGACTGGACGAATCGCATGGCCGCGGCCCTGAACATCGAGTTGAATCCCCGCCCTCGGGGCCGGCCCCGCAAGGAAAAATGAACTGACACCAATTTCGGCCCCGCCCTCGGGGCCGGCCCCGCAAGGAAAAATGGTAGGCGCTCACGCCCCGAACCTTTTGTACAGTAAGGACGTAGTAACTGTGTATGAGCCACATGCCTCCGATCCCTGAATCCCTCTGGAATACCGTGCCTCCGGACGCGCAGGCGGCCCTCATGGCCGTCTTCGAGTCACTCCGGTGCCGGATCGCTGAACTGGAACAGCGGGTCGCCGACCTCGAGGCGCGGCTCAATCTCAATTCCACCAATTCCTCCAAACCCCCTTCCTCGGATCCCATCGGCCTGAAACGCAAGCCGCCCGCGCCACCCACCGGGCGGAAGTCCGGCGGCCAACCGGGGCACGCCAAGGCCCAACGCCCCCTGGTGCCCCCGGAGAAGCTGCGGTCCTCCACCGACTGCCGGCCCACGACCTGCCGGCGGTGCGCCCATCCCCTCCTGGGCGACGACTCCGAGCCGTTGATCCACCAGGTCGCCGACCTCCCCAGGATCGAGCCGATCGTCGACCAGTTCCGGTTGCATCGCCTCACCTGCTCGCAGTGTGGAACGACCACCTGCGGCACCCTGCCCGACGGTATCCCCACCGGCAGCTTCAGCCCATACACACAGGCCGTCCTGGCGACGCTGGCCGGCGCTTACCGCCTCAGCAAGCGGCAGATCCAGCAAGTGGCCGCCGACCTGTTCGGGTTGACGATCTCCACCGGCATGATCTCCAAGCTGGAGAAGCAGTCGGCCGCGGCCTTGGCCGAGCCCTATCACGAGTTGGCCCGATCGGTCCTGGAGGCCGAGGCGGTCAACATCGATGAGACCGGATGGCGTGAGGAGCGGCGCAAGGCCTGGCTGTGGGTGACGGTCACCGCACTGGCCACGGTCTTCACCATCGCCCGCAATCGCTCCGCCGGGGTCGCCCGGAGGCTGCTGGGGGACAAGGAGGACCAGGTCGTCAGCAGCGACCGATTCAAGTCCTACGACTGGCTGTGGGCGTACTGGCGACAGGTCTGCTGGAGCCATCTTCGCCGCGACTTCCAGGCGATGATCGACCGGGGCGGCCCCGGGGAGGCGATCGGCCGACGGCTGCTGGGATTGTCGGACCGACTGTTCGAGGTGTGGCACCAGGCGCGGGACGGCACGTTGGAAGAGGGTGCCTTCCAGGAGCGGATCCTTCAGTTGAGGCCCCGGGTGCGCCGCGCCGTACGGGACGGCACGAAGTGTGACTGCGCCACGACGGCGCGGACCTGCGGCGAGATCCTTCGCGTGGAAGAGGGGCTGTGGAATTTCGTGTGGTTCCCCGGGGTGGAGCCGACGAACAACGCGGCGGAGCGCGCCTTGCGCCATGCGGTGATCTGGCGGCGGATCAGCGGGGGTACGGCCAGCGAGTCGGGGAGCCGGTTTGTCGAGCGGATGCTGACGGTGGTGGCGACCTGCCGGCAACAGGGCCGCAACGTGCTGGAGTACCTGACCTCGTGCTTTGAGGCCGATCGGCGAGGTCATTTGATCCCCTCACTACTGCCGGTGGCGGAGCCGGCGATCAAAGTCGCTTGATTCCAGCAAGGCCAAGCCGTGAGCGCCTACGAAAAATGAACTGACACCAATTTCGGCCGACACCAATTTCGGCCGACACCAATTTCGGCCGACACCAATTTCGGCCGACACCAATTTCGGCCGACACCAATTTCGGCCGACACCAATTTCGGCCGACACCAATTTCGGCCGACACCAATTTCGGCCCTGTGTCAACAACGGTGGCTCCCGCGAGCGAAGATTTCGGGGCTCGATCGCACGGCATGGGGACTCGCTGTCTACGCTTCGCAGTGGAGGTCGCCCGCCACCGCGCAAGACTCGCTTCCGGCTGCTGGCTAGGCTCTGCCGGGCGGGATTCGTTAACCCGCAGGGTTGCGATGAAAGGTTTCCGAGTTCGAGTCTCTTCCTCCCTTCTCGAGCTTACCTGACGCTATGACACCAATTAATTCCGCGAGGGGTGCGTGTCATGGGGCCGTCTGCCGGTAGGGCTTCTTCGACCGGTACAGCTCCAGCCGCGTGCGGTAATCCGCCTTCTCCTTTTCGTCCGTGAGGAGCTCGATCGCCTTCGTCTGCCACCGGACGGCCTGCTCGAAATCGCCCGCCTCGGCGTACGATGCGGCCAGTGTGTCGATGGTGTTTTGGGCCTTCCAGTCGGACAGTTCGCACGCCTTGGTGGCGCTCGCGACTGCTCTCTTGCCATCGCGAAACGCGGCATACGGGCAGGTGGCCCAGATCCAAGCGCAGTTATTGTAGGCGAGGACATATTTTGGGTCGAGGCGGATGGCCTCGCCGAAGTCCGCGATGGCCCGGTCGTATTCCCGCTTCGATTTCCAGGCGTTGCCGCGGTTGTTGTAGGCGGCGGCAGATTTCGGGTCGAGGCGGATCGCCTCGCCGTAGTCGGCGATGGCGCGGTCGTACTCACCCTTCGACCTCCTAGCGAAGCCGCGGCCGATGTAGGCGTCGGCATCTTTCGGGTCGAGGTGGATCGCCTCGCCGTAGTCGGCGATGGCGCGGTCGTACTCACCCTTCAACCGCCAGGCGTTGCCGCGGCCGATGTAGGCGTCGGCAATTTTCGGGTCGAGGCGGATCGCCTCGCCGTAGCCGGCGATGGCGCGGTCGTACTCACCCTTCAACCGCCAGGCGTTGCCGCGGCCGATGTTGGCGGCGGCAGATTTCGGGTCGAGGCGGATCGACTCGCCGTAATCGGCGATGGCCCGTTCATACTCCCGCTTCGATAGCCAGGCATCGCCGCGGTTGTAGTGGGCGACGGCATGTTTCGGGTCGAGGCGGATCGCCTCGCCGTAGTCGGCAATGGCCCGGTCGTCTTCCCCCTTCGACCCCCAGGCGTTGCCGCGGTTGAGGTAGGCGGCGGCAGATTTCGGGTCGAGGCGGATCGCCTCGTCGTAGTCGGCGATGGCCCGGTCATACTCCCGCTTCGATAGCCAGGAGTAGCCGCGGTTGCGGTAGGCAAGGACATGTTTCGGGTCGAGGCGGATGGCCTCGCCGAAGTCGGCGATGGCCCGGTCGTCTTCCCCCTTCGATTGCCAGGCGTAGCCGCGGTCGTTGTAGGCATCCGCAGATTTCGGGTCGAGGCGGATGGCCTCGCCGAAGTCGGCGATGGCCCGGTCGTGTTCCCCCTTCAACTCCCAGGCGTTGCCGCGGTGCTTGTAGGTGCTGGCATGTCTCGGGTCGAGGCGGATCGCCTCGTCGTAGTCGGCGATGGCCCGGTCGTACTCCCGCTTCGATTCCCACGCGTTGCCGCGGTTGTTGTAGGCGGCCTCATTGCTCGGGTCGAGGCGGATCGCCTCGTCGTAGTCGGCGATGGCCCGGTCGTGTTCGCCTTTCTCATGCCAGATGTTACCGCGATTCCCATAATTGATCGAGCTGGACGGCTCGGCGCGGATCTTGGCCGTGAAGTAATCCATGGCCTGGTCGAAGAGGATGACCTCGCCGGCCCGGGCCCAGCCCTGGTCGCTCTCCCTCTCCGCCGCGAGCCGGAACCACGAGCCGTTGACCTGCTCGACTTTGTAGACCCGGAATGACCGTCTGTCCCGCTCGGAGACGGCGAGGTTGGCCGAGCGGTTCTCGTCGTTGACGACCTGGTCGCTGACGCGGAGGACGGTGCCGGGTCGGGTGATCACCCGCTTGCCGATCCAGCCGCCGTCCGGCTGCTGGGCGAGCGCCGATGGCGGGGTGCCGAGTGCCAGCAGCGTCAGACCGACGGCGATCGGCACGAGACGAAGGCCCGGGACGCCGGCGCCGCGGGTCGGCCGCGGGCGCGGGGGGCGTGTTGCGGCGGTGCTGCCAGAGGCGACATGGATCGAGGCTCCTCGGTTGTCCTGTGCTGTCCGGACGAACGCCGTCATCACCCCGGTTGCGGTCGTGAGTCGCTGGACAAGCAGCATAAATCCGTTACGGAGTGCAGCCAAGGAGGGAGTCCGACAAGGATTCCTCGACTTGTGGCGGCGGACGGTCGGCGTGTCGAAAGCTGGATGCGACCGTCAGATGACCTCGACGATCCCCGGGCCGCGGCGGCGGTCCTGGAGCTTGCGCCTCGTGGTGGCCGGCCTGTGCTCGTGGGCTGGCTTCGGACGGTGATGGTGCGCGGGCGAAGACTTGTGATGCGCCTTGCGGGACTTCGTGGGATGCTTCTCGCCCGTTGACGTGGGCGGCGGGGCGGGGAGCGGTGTGATCCCGGTGTCCGGCGTGCCGGACGACGGGCCGATCGGCGTGGGGCCCGGCTGGCCGGTCGGCGGGGCGGACGTCGGCGATGAGGTCGGGACCGGTGTCGGCGAGGGGATCCGCGGCGGCGAGCCGCCGGGCACCACCGGCGGCAGGCCCGAGTTGATCACCGTCATGACCGCGAGGCTCGAGGCCAGGCCCGATCCGTCCACCGCGCCGAAGCGGACGTAGTCGCGGGAGAGGGGAAAAGGGGACATAACTGATATTGCAATCAATCATCCAATGTAGAGTCGAGGTGTGGCGCGGTGGCGCCGTCTCATCGACGAGGCTCCGTCTCCACACCCCGCTCATCAAACTGGACAGGCGGTTTTCCCGCATCCAGCTTTCGGACAAGGCGTCTCTCATCTCGAGTTCACACGTTCGCTCACGAGACCGTTGCGGCTACTTTCGTCGGAGCCGGTGCAATCCCAGCTCCTGGTACAGGTAGGCATCCGGGTATCGTGTCGTACCCGAACCCTGCACCTTGAACTTCGCGCACAACCACTGGCGCACCCGGTAACGGACGTGGCTTTCGACGTTGCGGTAGGCCGCGCTGACCGTCCCGATGCGGAAGTAGTTGGACCAGCCCCGCAATTTGCGGTTGATCCGACCAATCTGCGCCTCGACCGCCAGCGGAGTCTTTCGCCGCGTCGTCAGTTCACTGATCTCGTTACACAGCCGGAGCACCTTCTTCCGCGACGGACGCGGCCCGATGTAGGACGCCCCCGTGCGGCGGTCATAGGTCCGGCCCAGGGTGTAGCCCAGGAAGTCGAACTGCTCCTCGGGCAGGCGACAGAGCCGCGTCTTGGTCTCGTTGACCGTCAGCTTCAGCCGGGACATCATCCCCCGCATCATGGCCATCGCCTCCTCGGCGGTGCCACGACAGCAGATGACGAAGTCGTCGGCATAGTTGACGATGTGGGCGACCAGACGCCGCTCATGACCGCCGGTCTTCCATCCCTTCACAAAGCGTCGCATGTAGACGTTCGACAACAATGGTGAGATCGGTGCCCCTTGCGGAGTCCCCATCCCCTGGTCTTTGTTCCGGGTCGTCCGATGGCGATGCCCCTTCGCGTCGGTCTCTTCCACCGGCGTCTCCAGCCACAGCTTGATCAGCCGCAGGACGCGGCCGTCGCTGATCCGCCGGGACATCGACTTCATCAACTCGTGATGGGGTATGCTATCGAACGAAGCCATGCCTTGATACCCCTGTCAACAACCCGCCCGAGCCCGCTCCCGAGGAGGTCGAGGTAACCGACCCGACCCATCCCCTCTTCGGACGCCGCTTCCCCCTCATCTCGATCTCCCGTCAACCGCGCCGCACCGCGTTTGTGTTCGTGACCTATCGCGACACGATGCGGCTCCGCATCCCCATCACCTCGACCAGCCTGGCACCGAGCCAATCCCGCTTCCTCCGCACAAAATGGACCCAGGAAGCCGTTTGGGAACTCCTTTCCTTGGTCACGGAGGGTGAGGCGTCATGTCACAGCCCCGGCACGTCTGGCGGAGACTCCCGCAACCCTTGAGGCAACAGGCGATCGACGACATCACGGCCATCTGTGCGGAGGTTATTCATGAGCATTTCCGAACTCATCACGCCGTTCCACCTCGGCCGAAAGGCCCTCATCTATGTCCGGCAATCGAATCCCCACCAGGTCCTCACCAACCAGGAGAGCCAACGCCTCCAGTACGCGCTCCGGCAACGAGCCGGTGAGTGCGGCTGGGCAGAGGACGCGATCGAGGTGATCGACGCCGACCTCGGCCGGACCGCCAGCACTACCCAGGGCCGGCAAGGGTTCAAGGAGGTCGTCGCCCAGGTCACCCTCGATCAGGTCGGTATTATCTTTTCCTACGATGTCACGCGACTGTCACGGAACTGCACCGACTGGTATCAGGTCCTCGACCTGTGCGGTTATCGCCGGTGCCTCATCGGCGACCGAGACGGGATCTACGACCCGGCCACGATCAACGGTCGCCTCCTGCTCGGCTTGAAGGGCCAGATCTCGGAACTGGAGCTCCATACGATCAAGGCCCGGCTTACTGCCGGCCTGATCAATAAGGCCCAGCGCGGCGAGCTCGCATTGACGCTGCCCGTGGGGCTCGCCCGCGATCCTCTGGGCCGCGTCGTGAAGCGCCCCGACCGGGAAGTCCGGGATCGCATCGACCTCATCTTCGCCACCTTCCTCCGGGTGCGCTCCCTCGCCGCGGTCGTTCGTTCATTCAATTCCGAGTCTCTGTTCGTCCCACGACGTAACAGATTCGGCGACGTCGCTTGGCGACGCCCGACCGTCTCCTCCATCGGCGCGATCCTCAAGAATCCGGCCTACGCCGGGTCGTTCGTCTACGGCCGGACCCGGACCGAGAGGACCGGCCTCGATCACCATCCGGTTCAGAGACCCCGGCCGGTCTCCGAGTGGCGAATTCACATCAGGGACTTGTATCCCCCCTACATCGACTGGACCACGTATGAGAAGATTCAGGGCATGATCCGCGACAACCACAGCGAGTACGACCGGAACAAGACCCGAGGCGTCCCGCGGCCGGGGAAGGCCCTGCTGCACGGCCTCGTCCACTGCGGCGAGTGCGGCCACAAGATGGTCGTTCAGTACAAGGGAGGGACGCAATACCTCTGCAACTCGCTCCGGCAACAGACCCAGGTCCCGGTCTGTCAACGCATCCCCGGCGACCCGATCGACGACCACGTCGTCGGCCTCTTCTTCGAGGCCCTGGCCCCGGCGGAGCTGGATGTCTTTGACCGGGTCATGGCCTCGGCCTCCGAGGAACGCGAGCAGGCCCATCGCGCACGTCGGCAGCAGATCGAACGGCTCCGCTATCAGGCGGACCTCGCCGAGCGGCAGTACCAGAAGGCCGACCCCGACAACCGCCTGGTCGCCGCCGAACTGGAGAGGCGCTGGGAGTCGGCCTTGCGGGAACTGAAGCAAGCGGAGGACGCGTTCGAACGCGATAAGCATGAGCAATCGATGCCAGGAGGGCTCGACCCCGAGACGCGGCGGTTGCTCACGGAAGCCGGTCGCCGAATCCCGGGATGGTGGCGGGCCGATCGCTTCTCCCGCGAGCAGAAGAAGTCGCTGTTGCGGAGCCTGGTCAACAAGGTCGTGGTTCGCCGTTCCGCCCCGGACCGGGTCCACTGCCGGGTGGTCTGGAAGGGGGGCGAGACGACCGACGCTGACATCGCGGTCACCGTCGGTTCCTGGTCGCTCCTCTCCGCTGGCCGGGAGATCGAGGGAGCGATCCTCGAGATGGCCCGGCAGGGGAAATCCGATGAAGAGATCGCCCGATGTTTGACCGAGCGCGGTCACCACTCCCCGCGACACACGACGGTCCTGCGCAGCTCCGTGCAGATCGTCCGCCTCCGCCACGGACTGATCCGCGACCGCAAGCAATCGCACCCGAGGCAGATCCCGGGCTACTTGACGGTGCCGCAACTCACCGCGAGGCTAGGACTCGAACGGAGCTGGATCTACGATCGCATCCACAACGGAACGATCCAGATCGGCCTTGATCCCGAACGCAACCTCTACCTGTTCCCCGACACCACCGAGACCCTCGACCAGTTGCGACGGCTCCGGGCGGGGGAGCTCAACTCTTTCGCTATTAGGAGGGCATCAAGATGCCATCTCGAAGTAGCCGGATAAGTCCGCGTCCACCACCTCGGTGTGCCCCGTCCTGAGCAGCCGTTCCACTTGGCGAACGGCGTCCAGGGCGCTGCGCGCCGGGCGGTAGGCGTGTTGTTCAGGCTCCAGGTCGGCCTCGAAGATCGGCTCCAGGACCAGCACCGCAGCCATCTGCACCACGCGATCCTTGATGCAAGGGATCCCCAGCGGCCTTTGCTTGCCATCCGGTTTAGGGATGTACACGCGTCGGACCGCTCGGGGCTCGTACGTCTCGTTCCTGAGCTCTTCCGCCAGTTCGTCCAACCATCGATCGGCGCCGTACGCTTCGATATCGGCGAAACTCTGGCCGTCGGTCCCCGGCGCGCCGCCGTTGGCACGACAGCGGTCGTAGGCGAAGCCCAGGACGTCGCGACGATAGATCTTGTCGTACAGCGCGTAGAAGCGGTAGTCGGGCGAGCTCTTCGCTTTGGTGTGCAACGCCGTCTGCAACTTCCCAACCTTCACTGGAGGTGATAGGCTCACGCCAATCTCCCGGCTGTCGGCCGCTTGCTGCGTTGACCTTGAACCAAGGCCCCTTCCCTCGACCGGAGTTACCCGGCGTCGGCGGTACTACGGGCCTATCCGCCACCCCAGGTGGCCCGGCCTATCCCTCGCGGGCGTCCGGTTGAGGGTCACGCGCCCTCACCGCCTGGGGTTTCCCGTGTTGCGTTGGATCTCCGTGTACAGGCATGCCGTCGTCAATACCCCGGTGGCCCGCTGGGTCGGATTGCTCGTGGGTCGGTCTATTCCAACCTCCCCGTGCTCGCCAGCGGCTTCGGCCTTCCCCATACTAATGCAAGGTCGGCGCACACATTGGACGTTTCGAGGCCTGCTCGACGTTCACTCGCGTTACGGCCTGCCTGCTCGCTGCATCGCCAAAGCGACACATGTGTCTCGAAGGCTCCGACGGCTTCGTTACCTCCACCGCCGCTCCGATAGCTACCGGCCGGAGCAACCCAGTTGCCGGGTGGGAGTTGCACCCACTGAAGACCAACACCTTTGCACGGCGCACATCAGTTATGTCCCCTTTTCCCCTTCCGCGGCCGGGTCAACGATCACCAGCCACGTGGCGACGATCCCGGCCCGTCGGGTCAGGCCGGTCGTCGGATGGCGGGTCCCCGGCGGATTCTGGAACGGCAGGAGGACGTGGTCGGGGCCCGGGGTCGGCGGGATCCGGGTGGTGACCGGCGCGGCCACGATGGGGAAGCCGGCGGCCAGGGCGTCGTCGGGTGTGAGGACGACGACGCGCCGGCCCTTGGGATTTCCGCCGGCCGTGAGATGGGCCGGCCTCCCGTGGACCGGCCGAAGTCGAAGCCCGCGACCGATTCTTCCTCCCCTCGCCGCCCCGCCTGGGCGGACGTCGCTCGGCCCGAACCTCACGGTGTCCGCCCCGCACCCGGCCTCCCGTCGCGCATCCCAGGCCGGGGGGCTCGGAAGGCCGCTTGCCCGTGATTTCGATGTAGGGTAGCCTGTTCGTATGGATTCCTGCCGGGAGGTCGCCATGAATCAGACGATCGTCTTCGCCGACATCCTCGATGCGGCCGAGCAACTTGATGCGGATGCCCAGGCCGAGTTGGTGTCGATCTTGAGTCGTCGCCTGGCCGAGCGCGGTCGCGAGCGAGTGGTGGAGGCCGTCGCGCAAGCACGGCGGGAGTTCGCGGCCGGCCAGTGTCAGGTCATGACAGCGGCGGAGATCGTGCGCGAGGGGCTGGAATGAGGCGGGAACTTTTGCGCTCGCCCGCATTCGCGCGGGACTTGCGCACCTGGTTGAAGTCGCGGCCCGGCACCGCGGCAGCGATCGAGGCAACGCTCCAGCAACTCTTCGAAGATGTATACCACCCGTCATTGCGGACCCATAAGTTGCGAGGTCCGCTGGCGGGGTGTTGGGCGTGCAGCGCGGGCTACGATTTGCGCATCGTCTTCGAGTTCGTGCAGCACGAGGGGACCGAAGCGATCCTGCTGCTCGCCCTGGGCACACACGAGCAGGTCTATTGAGACCAGTTCGAGCAAAGGAAAGAAGAAAGGAAAGAAGAAAGGGGAAATAACTAATATTGCATGCACTCGCCCTGCGTTTCACCCCTGCGACCGAGGACGACCGCGGGAACGTAGCGTCGATTCCAGCCCCAATCGCCCGGCCGTCTCCTTCACCCACGACTCCTCCCCGTACGGCCGGCCTCGTTCTACCGACAGCCTCAGCCGTTGCAAGTCCCCCGCCGATAGCGGCTCGCTGACCCGCTCCAGCCACCTCTCGTCCCGGACCTCGATCCCCCGCCACAGTAAGCCGTCACCCCGTTGCCAGGCCGGTAGGCTCGACCACTTCCAGTCCTCGGCCCGCGCCACCAACTCCGCACGCAGGGGGTTGCGCTCGACGTAGCGAAGGACAGTCACCAGGTGCTCCTCCTCGTCGAACCGGGAACGCCTTGAACCGCCCCTGCCACACGTGGCCGCTGGTGCGGTAATGCAGGTGATACCGCCGGGCGTGGGCCATCAGCAGCCATTGCACCCACCGTCCCAGGTCGCCGTCGGCATGCGTCCGGATCACCAGATGGAAGTGGTTGGGCATCAGGCAGTAGCCAAGGACATCGACGGGCAGCCTCGCCTGGGCATCGCTCATGGCCGTGACGAAGGCATCGTAGTCGGCCGGCTTGTGAAAGACGGCCTCGCGGCGATTGCCTCGGTTGAGGACATGATACCAGGTGTCAGCGACGGAGGCTCGTGCGGTTCTCGGCATGCCCAGAGTCTACCACCGCCTCCGAGTGCATGCAATATTGGTTATGTCCCCTTTCTTCGCCCCGACCGGCCGGGCGAACCGGCGACGTCAGTCGCCGGGTCCTTCGCAGGAGTCGCCGCCGAGAGTCCGGCGACGTCCGCCCTCCACCCGCGACGAGGACCTCGATTTCGGTATCCCGTGCTTACCTGACGACATGGTATCCAGCACTTTCGACAACCGCCGCCCAGGACGATCCCATCAGGTCCAGGAGGAGATTGCGTGCATGCATTTTATATTCCGGTGCCCCCAAAACCCCCTGTACCCCCTCGGCTCTTCTTTCTCCCCCTACTATCAGGATGTATCAGGTTTGCAGAAACTGAAATGCACCTATCGGCTAAGAGTGGCATTTTCTCGACGCAAGTCCTTCGGCCAGAAGTAGAAAAAATATCTGGAAATTTCATAAAGTTTTCCGGCGCGGCGGCGGTTTCCGTGGTTCGGTTCATATTTGGCCGGTAGTTTTTCAGTTTGGCGTGAGTCTCAGAAGCCGGAGGCTGAAAGCCTCAAGACGGCCCATTAGGCCCGCTCGGGAGAACTGTCGGCCCGGGCCGATGTCGGTCACGCTTCCGCCGGCACGGTCCGGCCCGCCCGGACCGGATCGCAGCGGCATCAGGCGGAAGCGTGACCGACGTGGGAGTCGGCCCGGGCCGGCGGCGGCGTGGGGAGACCCGCGCCGAACCAAACCGCACCGCACCGACCGTCGGCCGGGTCGGAGACCCGCGCCGAAGCGCGAACCGCCGGTCAGGCCGGAGTTGCTTCACGCCGACCCGGCCCAGTTGGCGCAACGACTGTCAACTCCACGAGATGCCGGGCGAGACAATCCCCGATCGCCCCCCAGCGCCAGCACCACCAGCATCGGCCAGCCGATGTATTTCTCGGCGCGGGGGTACTGGGCGGCGAAGGCCGCGTCGGGGGCGTGCTCGCCGATGTGTTCGATCCGGAAGCCGGCGCGCAGGGGCGCCAGCACCAGGTCGCCGAACGGGTGCGCCAGGCTGCCGGGCTGGACAATCCGGCCCGATTCGGGGTCGGTGAATCGCGCCTGGCTGCCGCGCAGGAACATCGCCGGGTGCATCCCCGAGACCACCGCCCGCCCGCCGGGACGGAGCAGCCGACGGGCCTCGCGGAAGAATGCGTCCAGGTCGCGCAGGTGCTCAAGCACCAGCCCGCTGACGACCAGGTCGAACGAGGCATCGGCCATCGGCAGCGGGTCGTGCAGGTCGTGGACGAGGAACCGGACGCGATCCGCCCCGGGCTTGCGCCGGGCCTCCGCCAGCATCCCCTCGGAGAAGTCCACGGCCGTGACCTCGGCCCCTTCGCGGGCCAGCCGGACCGCGTGCCGACCGGTGCCGCACCCCAGGTCCAGCACGGCCCGCCCGGCGGCCGGTCCGATGGCGTCCATGACGAACGGTTCCTCGAGCGCCGGCAGCGGGTTGGCGTCGTGGTCGTAGACCAGGGCCCAGCGGTCATAACCCGCCGCGGATCTGGGAGGTGAATTCGCGGTCCGTCGGCTCCATCATCCCGTGAGACTCCAGGTCCATCCGGCCGGGCCGCGGACGCCGTGCTCCATCATCCGGCCGAGTTGAGCGGGTTGTCCGCCGCCTGCTTCAGGAGAGTCGCCAGGACGGCTTGATCCACGTCGGCCAGCTTCTTGAGGTACAGGCACCCCTTGCCGGCCTTGTACTTGCCGAGCCGGTCGAGGATCGCCTGGAACCGATCGAGGGCCGGGCCGAGATAGACGGTGATCGTGTCCTTCCGGGGCGAGAAGCCCACGAGGAACGTGTCGCCCTCGCGGCCGCTTTCGTAGCGATAGTGGTGATCGCCGAAGCCGACGATGCTCGCGCCCCACATCTTCGGCTCGCACTTCGTGGCGACCTTCATCAGCGCGACGAGCGCGAGGCAATCCTCGCGGCGGGTCGGGTCGTCGAGGGCCTTCACGAACTCCTCGACACTCGGGGGAGTCGGCTTCGTCTTCGGCTCGGCCACGGAGTCCTCCTTCGGTCGGTAGCCTGTCGCGTCTGCCCGGCGGACCGGCCCGACGGGCGATCGTCGCAGGTCAACCACGAGCACACCGCGGCGGCCCGCGTCGGATCGTACGTACCGGCGCCAGTCTCAAGGTTTCGCCCCGGCCGGGGCTTTCTCGCCGCGGATGAGGCGCACCCAGCGGGGGAACGCCTCCTGGAAGTCGGCGGGGAAGCGGTGTTCCGAGGCCCCCTCGTACAGCTTCTCCTCGACGCGGCACCCGGCCTTCCTGGCGAACTCGGCGTCCTCGCGGGTGTAGACCACGTTGCCCGGAGCCTCCTCGGCGCCGCAGGTGAAGACGAACGCCTGCTTCTTGTTGGCCGGGCCCGGGTTCAGCTCCTTCCGGGTGACGACCTTGCTCGTGCCGGGCGACAACACGATGGCTCCCCGGTATTCATCGGGATTGGCGAACGCGACCTCGAAGGCCATCTGGGCGCCCTGAGAGAAGCCAAATGCCACGATCTGGCCCCTGGCCACGGTGAGCCTGTCCTTCAGCTCGGCGAGCGCCGGCGGATCTGCGCGGCGTCCTGGGCCGGGTCCTCGGACCAGACGAACGACCGCTTGCCGCGGGGGCTCGTGCCGCTGACCCCGACGACGGCCATGTTCAGCTCGTCGGCCAGGTCCTGGTAGGCATCCTTGCTGACGAATCCCTCCGGGTCGGCACCCAGGCCGTGCATCCCCACCAGCACGCCGATCGGCGTGCCCGGCTTGTATCCGCCGGGCAAGACCAGCGTGGTGGTGTGATGGCCGGTGCCGGTCCAGTAGGCGTTGCAGGCCGAGAGGTACGAAGCGATCCGCGGCCATCGGGCGTCCTTCCGCAAGACCTCCAGGTCCGGGTCCTGCCCGGCCCAGCTCGCGTCAACGCCTTCGTCGAGCGCCGTCTTCTGGAGCCAGTAGAAGGCCGCGTCAACCTGGCCGTCCAGCGCGTAGTCGCAGGCCAGGTCATAGCCGCCGTCGGCCCCGGCCTTGATGGCGTGGTAGAGGACCTGGATGGCCTGGGGATACTTCTTGTCGTCATAGAGCTGACGGGCCGCCCCGGCGAGGGCCCGGGCGGAGAACTTCGTCAGGTCCTTGCCCTGGAACGTCGGCGAGGGCTCGGGCGGAGCGGAAAGGGCCAGCGGCGGGGATGGCCTGGCGACGGGACCGGACCCGGGCTGGCCGGCCGCATGCGAGACCGCACCCGCGACCGCCTGGGACCCCGAGCTCCCCTGTGGCCCGCAGCCTCCGCCCAGGGTCAGGACGGCGGCGGCGACGAATCCGACAGCGGCGATCGCTCTTGCCATGTTTCGGGTACCTCAGTCGCTAGGGGAGAAAATTGGAGGTCAGCCACTGCGATCAGAGTGAATCCAGCAGTCGCTCGTAGTCCGCGTGCGACCCGACCCAGAACCAGATGATCGTATCGCCGTCCAACGCACCCACAGCCCGGTAAGCGATACCGACACGAGCCGATACGTCGGCGGGTCCGGATGGACTTGCTTGAAGCGAAGGCCCGGATGGGACGGATCCTGCCGGAACAAGCGGTAAGCGGCCCGAGCCTGACGCTGGACACGGGCTGGCAGGATCGCAAACAGTTCGCGGAAGCTTCGGGTCGTTCGGGAATTCATAGTCGATCCGGATCGAGCTCCTCGGTCACGCCGGCACGATACTCGGCCAGGGCCTCGACCGCGAGCCGAGACAGCTTCTCGGTCGATTGCGCGATCGAGCGATCGAATTCATCGTCCGCGGCCAACTCGGCCAGCAAGCGCAGTGCCAGGATCTCCTGCTCCTCCTCGGGGAGCTTGGATGCCTCGGCGAACGCTTGTTGCAGCAGCGTCGTCATTCCGATATTCTCCGCAACTCCTGAGCGTCACCCTGCGGCTCGCTCACGGAACCATCCCTGCCGCGAGGTCTCGCCCCAAACGAGCCACAACTCCTCTATTCTAACAGACCATGCCCCGCGCCAAGGTCTTGTTTTTCGCCCGGGGCATCCGGCATCGTAGCGGTACGCTCGGCCCGGCCGTCACGATGTGGATGAAGGCCGCCGCCACGGGACCCATCGGTGGAGTCCCGAGTCATTGTCAGAGGTCTCCATGGCTCGCGAGTCCTTTAGTGCCAGGGCCCCGCTCCTCCTCGCGCTCCTCTTCAACGGCGCGATCCTGGGCGGACTGCTCATCGGCTACGAGCCGGTCGGCGGCGACCCGGACCGGATGTATCGACCGCTCAAGAGCGAGCTGGCCCGGTCGCTGGCGCATGGCCGCCTGCCGCACTGGAGCGACCGGTTCGGCGTCGGCCTGCCCCTGGTGGCCGAGAGCCAGGTCGCCGCGTTCTATCCGCCCAACCTGGTCCTCTACCGCGTCCTGGATGTCCCCGCGGCCTACCGGTTGTCGATGTGGCTGCACAACCTGGCCCTCGCCGCCGCCACGTATTTCTATGCCCGGTGCCTGGGCATCCTTCCCTGGGGCGCGGCGATGTCGTCGGTGGCGTTCACGTTCTGCGGCTTCCAGGCGATCCACTCCAGCCACGAGCCGTTCTACTGCCTGCTGCCGTACCTGCCGCTGGCGCTGGGGCTCGCCGAGCGATTCCTGGCATCCGGCCGGCCCGCCTGGCTGGTGCCACTACCGATGGTCCTCGGCCTGCAATGGACCCTCGGCCATTTCCAGATCCAGACCTGGACCGGGGGCCTGGTCATCCTGACCGGAATCTGGCGCCACGGCCGTCGATCGTCGGCCCTGGGGGCGGGCCGGGGTGCTGCTGCTCGCGGTCACCTGCGGCGCCGCGATGGCCGCCGTGCAGCTCGGGCCGAGCTGGCAGTTCGCCGAGCTCGTCGGCCAGACCCGCCGCGCGGCGAGCGAGCTGCTGTTCTACTCGTATCCCCCCGCCCACTGGTTCGAGCCGGCCCTGCCCCGGCCGGTCCGCGAGCTGCGACTGGGTCCCGAGGATCCTTACTGGTTCGGCGAGCAGACGACCGGATACGAGGCCGCGCTATACGTCGGCACGATCCCGCTGATCCTGGCGTTCGTCGCGTTGGTCGGCCGGCCAGGAACGCGGACGACCCTGCCCTGGCGGCTGGCGATCGCGATCGCACTCGCGATGGCGACGATGCCGAGGTGGTGGCCGCGGGGGTACCTCGGCCTGCTGGCGGTGCCGGGACTGGGGTATTTCCGCGTCCCGGCCCGGTACACGCTGATCGCCTCGCTGGGGCTCTGCCTGCTGGCCGGCGAGGGCCTCGACCCGTCGATCGCGCGGTGGAGGTTCCGGCTCGGGATGGTCGCGGCGCTGGCCTTCGCCGCCGCCGCCGCGGTCGCCGCCGCGCTGTGGGCAACCCGCGGCGACGTCCACCTCCGCCCCGGCCTGGCGGGGATCGCCGACGGCTTCCTCTGGGCGGCGCTGGCCTGGACGCTCGCCGTGGTCGTCGTCCTGCTCTGGCGAGCCGGCCGGATGGGCGGATGGGCGCCGCTGGGCGCCGTGGCCGTCGAGCTGGGAATCCTCTACTACGCCGGCACGACGCGATGGGGCTGGTCGATCGCGATCCCCGCCGCCAGCCCGGTGCTCGCCGAGCTGACCCGCCAGGCCGAGGTCGGCCCGGTCGGCGGCGAGCTCG
This sequence comes from uncultured Planctomycetota bacterium, assembly GCA_963771445.1. Lineage (GTDB taxonomy): Bacteria > Planctomycetota > Planctomycetia > Isosphaerales > Isosphaeraceae > JAKAUH01. The sequence goes on from CAVYTQ010000015.1 coordinate 1,061,929, forward strand.
ACAACCTGCCCGTCCGCGCGGGCCTGGCGACCGCTTCGCCCTACATCGGCTTCACGGCACCCGATCCCGACCGGGTGCTCGTCATGCTCCAGGAGCGCCTGTTCCGATCCGCGTCGCACCGGACGCCCGGATCGGTCGAGACCGCGCTGGTGACGCGATGGCTCCGCCGGTGCCGGGTGACGCACCTGGTCGCCGAGGGCCGCAAGGCCGCGGCCCTCGGCACTGAGCTGGGCACCTGGCGCGACCCGGCGCTCGACGTGATCGTCTACCACCCGCCGAACGAGCGAGAGGAGCGCTCGTGGTCGATCATCCGCCTGGCCGACCCGTTCCCGGAAGCACGGGTCGCGTCCCGCGCACGGACGGCCGCCGATCGCACCGCCCTGATCGAGCGGCTCTCGCAGTCGGACGAGCTGGAGACCGCCTGGTTCCTGGCCGAGGACCGCGTCCCCGCGCGTGCCGACGCGCACCGCGCCCGGCTGGCGTCCTGGGACGGGACGACCGCAACGGTCGAGCACGACGGGCCCTGCGACCTCGTGCTGGCCCGGACGTTCGACCCCGGCTGGCTCGCCCGGATCGACGACGGCCCCGACCGCCCGGTCCTGCGTGTCGACGTCGGCTTCCAGGCGGTCCGCCTCGAAGGTTCCGGCACCCACCGCGTCCGGATGATCTACCGGACGCCCCGCTCGACACTCTGGTGGTCGATCACGGTCGCCGCCGCCAGCCTGGAGGTACTGGGGGCGCTGGTGCTCTCGATCCGCGCGGCGAGCAGGCGACGGGTTTCAGCCATGAGCCCCGATACCGGCCGGCTCAACGGCGATTGAGAGCACTTCTCCTCATCAAGCCGCCGCCGGCTGCGTGCGATGTGAAAGCGCCGATGCCGCCGACTTGACGCCTCCGCCTCCGACTGTGGCGAGTTCATCTTGCCGATCGCCTGCAGGGCGCCGTCGGGTCGTTGATCACTCGCGACTCATAACGACACTGATTCTCTAGAAGTAGAATCGGCGGTCAGGAGGAGTGTTCGACGGCTCGTGGGGTCGCCTTGCTACTTCCTGGTGCCGCGCGTGATGGACGCCAGCGGACCCGCGGGGTGATGAGCGTTCGATGGCATCTGTGCCTCGGCGGCGGCCCGGCTCCGTTTGGCGACGCGGGCCGCGTCGGTCTGACGGATGCTCGTGCCCGTGATGGCCGCGACATAGCTGGTGCCGGCGTGAACGCCGTCGCCGGCCAACGGCAGGCCCGTGATCTTGAGGAGACCGGCCGTGCCGCCCATCAGTGTGAGCCGCAGGGCCTGACCCCGCTTCACCGTCGTCTGGGCCGCCAATGTCACCGTCCGCGACGACGCGTTGTAGCTGGCGGTCAGTGGGATCACAGCCGCGGGAGGTCCTTTCTTCGACTTCTTCACCGCGACGAGGCTGTAGTCGGCGAGGTCCGCCGCCGTGGACGGGTCCAGGGGCTGCGAGAACCTGAGCGCGATCGCCAGGCCGTGCTTGCGGCTCACCCGCGCCTGAACGATCGTCGCGGCGGGCCCGGGGTCGTAGACGTTCACCGCCAGGCCGGTCGTCACGCTCAGGGGCGGCGAACCGGCGTCGGTTACGATCACTCCGAAGGAGTAGCCCCCGATGTGCTGGCCCGGCGCCGTGACCCAGGTGATCAGGCCCGAGGCCGGGTCGATGCTCGCGCCTGCCGGGGCGCCGGGGGCCAGGCTGTAGGTGAGCGTCTGCGCGGGCCGGTCGGGGTCCGAGACATATCCGGCCACGCCGAACTGGAGGGCCCGTCCCGACCCCACGAGCCTGCGTGGGCAGCGCCGCCGTGAAGGCCGGCGGGTGGTTGACCGCCAGCACGTCGATCGCCAGGCTCGCCGAGGCGGTCTTCGGCACCGGGCCATTCGCCGTGGCCACGATCGGGATCGAATAGGCCCCGGTGCTCGCGAACGGGTCCGGCGTCCAGGTGAAGGCGCCGGTCGTCGGGTCGATCGCCGCGCCGGCCGGGCGCCCGGGCCGAGGGCGTAGGTGATCGCGATGCCGGGCGAATCGGTGGCGGCGGCCTGGACGGTCAGCGGCACCCCTTCGTCCACCGTCCGGCCGGCGATCGGCGGGAACACCGGCGGGGGCGTGTAGGGCACCACGTCGATCGTGAAGCTCCCCGAGGTGCTCATCGGCGGCGAGCCATTATCGGTGACGGTCACCCCGATCGTCTCGGGCCCGAGCGGCTGGCCGGGCGGCACCGTCCAGGCGAACCGTCCCAGGCTCGGGTCGAAGATCGCGCCCGCCGGGGCTCCGGAGCCCAGGCTGTAGGTGAGCGTCTGCGCCGGCATGTCGGGGTCGGAGGCATAGCGCGAGACCAGCACCTCGACCGGCTGGCCGAGCTCGGCGAGCTGCGTGGGGATCGGGTTGAGGCTGGGCGGATGATTGACGGCCAGGACGTCGATCGTGAACGATTGCGAGTCGGGGAGCGGGGGCGAGCCGTTGTCGGTGGCGACCACCGTCATCGAATACGTCCCGGTGCTCGAGTAGGGGTTCGGCGTCCAGGTGAACAGCCCGGTGCTGGCGCCGATCGAAGAGCCCGGCGGCGCGCCCGGGCCCAGGCTGAAGCGGATCGAATTGCCGTCGGGATCGCTGGCCACGGCCTGGACGGAGAGAGCCTGCCCCTCGTCCACCGTCTGGTCGGCGATCGGCTGGAGCACGGGCGGCTGATTGGGGGGCGACGTGGGCGAGGGAGTTGGCGTCGGCGTCGGGCTGGGCGAGACCGCCTCGATCTGGTAGATCGCGCCGGTGCCGGCCCCCGATTCCATGCCTCCCGCCGGGCGAGAGGTCGGACAGGAAGAGCGAATCCGAAGTGGAGGCGGCCCCATCGAAGTGTCCGACGCCCGCCTCGTCATTGGAGACGAAGTCGAAATACTGACCCGTGCGCCGGATCGGCGAAGACCAGCGGATTCTTGCCGTTGGCGGTCCCCCCCAGGTCCCACTCGCCGTGGAACCCGATGAAGACACCGGCGTTGAGCCCGGACGGGAAATCCGCCGGCGCCATCGCGAACCCCGATGCACCCTGGCTCGCGCGAGCCGAGCGAGCCCAGGCTGGCGTCGGCCAGCGGCTCGAAGGCGACCAGCGGCTGCACCCCGACGCCGGGGTTCACGACCGTCTCCGCCTGGCCCGGTTGCAGGTTCGCCCGGGCGTAGCTGACCGACGAGCTGGCCGTTGATCGTCTCGGGGAAGCCGAAGAACTCGTCGGTGCCGGCCGCGATCTGGGCCGCCGGGATCTCGTCGAGCTCGTCGGTGCTCCACGCCGTACTCGCCGTTGCCGTTGCCGTCGATCCCGTTGTCGGCGAAGACCAGGTCGCCGCGCGGCGTCGACCGCCATGCTCGCCGCGTTCCGCACGCCCGAGGCGATCCGCGTCAGGCCCGAGAACGACCGGGGTGCCGCCGCTGGCCTGTAGCTTCACCATGTAGATCGAGTCGCCCTGGAGCGTCGCGTTGAGCAGGCCGCTGGCCGGGACGGTGGCGGTCGTGGGCTGATACGTGGGGTTGCCGCCGGCGTCGAGGATGACATTGCCGTTACCGTCCCGAGCAACGCCGTTATTCTCCGAGCCGATGTTGAAGAAGAGTTCATAGGAACCCGGCTGCCCCGGGGTCGGCCGGACGGCGTTGGCGAAGCTCGTGTGCCACCAGCCCGCCGCGAAGCTGAAGTTGATGCTGCCGGCGAGGGTCAGCGGATCGCCGGGGCTGGCCCCCGTGCGGAGTACCGAGATCCGCTCGCTACCCGTCTGCGCGCTGGTCGCCAGCAGGAAGCCCCCGGCCTGGCTCAGCCCCGTCAGCTCGCCGGGCAGGCCGTTGTACAGCACCTCACCGGCCGGGTTGTCGGCGACGCCGGTTCCGTTGCTGTCGGTGAACCGGAGCAGCTCGCCGCCCGAGTTCGCATAGGCCGAGCTACCCGCCAGATTGCTCGCGCCGACCAGCAGCGAGCCGTCGGACAGCGTGAGCATCGCGTCGGGATAGTTCAGGCCGCTGGCGAACGTCGTGATCCGGAAATCCGCCGGGTTGACGCCCGGTCCGGTGACCGTGAACGGTGGCGCCGCTCAGCAGCCTTCGCTCCTCGAGCCGCTCGAGGAACAACCCATCCGGCCGCCGATGTTGGCGCGACCTCGCCGTGGGGGCCGTGCGAGCCCTCGATCGTGCTGACTTCGCCATGCTCGTCCGTGCCTCGTCCTGGTGCCCGCGCCACCGACATGTCCGGCCGCGACCATCCTCGTCGGGTCATCCCCATCACCCGGTGAGCCGAATCCGAACCCGGAGAGTCCAGAATGAATCACCCGATTGTACGACGGACCCCGAGCGAACTCATAGACCCCGGACGGTCGAGCGAGCCTCGCCTCCGGATTCGGCCATCGCGATGGCTCCGCTGGCGGCCGCGATGACGATCCGGCGCAGGCCTCGGCGTCGGAACCGGGATCGTGATGCACCAGCGCAATGCCCAGCCGCCGGCACACGGACGCCAGGTCATTGCGCTCGCGTCGCCAGTACCTTCGTGCGAGCTGCACCGTGCACAGGAACGGCAGTTCGGGGACGCACAGCCCGCCGGCCGCGCAGCAGGCGGCCAGGACCCGCCGGTCGAACGGAGCGTTGTGGGCCACCAGGGTCGAGGCCCCGTCGAGCAGCGGCAATAGGACCGGCCAGGCGTCCGCGAAGCTCGGCGCGTTTCTGACCATCTCCCAGGTGATCCCGTGGATGTGGGTGAACTGGAACCGCGACCGCGGTGGCCGGATCAGAACGACCTCACGGCGGACCACGGACAGGGCCTCGACCCGGACCACTCCGACCGCACAGGCGCTATCCGGGCCGTGATCAGCGGTCTCGAAATCGATGGCCACAAACGCCCCATCCGGCGGCGGCAGCGGCAAGGGCCGGGGCCGGCGACTCGAGACCATGGCCGTTCCATCCGTGCGTGCCACGCGGGTTCACTCCGATTTCTGGGGTTCAGGCACGGTCGACTTCCGTCATCATGGCAAGAATGCCGCGAAGGTGCCACCCCGGCAGGCGACGGCTCGGCACGGTGTTCGCTCTTCATTCGTGAGATTGTGTGATTACGGTATCGCAGTCCCCACTCGAATCGAATGGAGGGTCCCATGCGGACCACGCTTCAACTGAGGAACGTCGCAGGCCTGAGCTTCCTGACCGTCGCCGCCCTGGTCGCCGGCTGCAACAGCGGCGATGCGGACAAACAATCGCCCACCCGGGCCGCCAAGGAGGCCCTGAAGATCGAAGGGGCCAGTGGACCCGAGCGAACCGTCGAGACGCGCCGCGATGTCGACGTGATCGAGACGACCAAGGTCGTCGACCGCAAGACGGGCGAGGTGATCACCACCAAGCAGGAGGTCACCCCGGTCACGGTCCAGAAGACCAGGGAGGTGAAGACCCAGGTCCAGGAAGGCAAGACGACCAAGACCGTCGAATAACGCGAGGCGGTCGCGTTCCTCGCGCCTGGGCCAGATGGAGACAGTGGATGGAGACCGACGGTCCGCGCGTGATCCTGGGCCTGGGCACGGGCCGTTGCGGGACGCACTCGTTGATGGGGTTGCTCAACCGTCAACCCGAGGCGAGCTTCACCCACGAGGACCTGCCCCACCTGCCATGGGATCGCCGGCCGGGAAACTCCGGCATCGCCGATAGGTTGCGGCGGTTCCGCGAGACCCGGCCGGGCCGACATGTGGGCGATATTTCCACGTTCTACCTACCCTATGCCGAGGAGGCCATCGCCCTCGACCCGCGGATCCGGATGATCTGCCTCGAACGGCCTCGCGACGAGTTCGTGGCGAGCTTCGTCCGATGGCTCGACACGTTGCATCCGCTCCCGACCGACAACTGGTCGCGCCACCCGGCTCCGGGCTTCGAGCCCGACCCGTTCTGGTCGCGGATCTTCCCGAAATACGAGGTCTCCGATCGCGAGGCCGGATTGCGGCTCTACTGGGACGAGTACAGGGCGAGGGCCGCCGAGCTCGCGGCGCGGTACCTGCGCCAGTTTCGCATCTTCGCCACGGAGGCGTTCAACTCGCCATCCGACGTGCGCGAGATCCTGTCCTTCGCCGGGATTCCCCGGGAATTGCAGGTGATCGAGGCCGGCGTCCGCGGCGGTCGCAGCGACCGGGTCGCGATCCACGCGCGGCGGGCGATCGCCACCTCGGCCCCGCCCGACGACCCCCGGCAATGCGTCGTGCTCGTCCCCTACCTCGACGCGATCCACCCCGCCTGCGAGGACGGCCTGCGGCGCTGGAAGGCCGGGGATACGAGGTCCGTCGCGCCGCCATCGGCGGCGACTCCGTCGACCGGGTCCGCGGAGCACTCGCGTTCGCGGCCCTGCAAGACGGCTTTCGCGAGCTGATGTGGATCGATCCCGACGTCGGCTTCGCGCCGAAGCGGTCGAGCGGCTTCTGCGCACGGCGAGCCGATCGTCTGTGCCCTGGGCCCCCGTCGCGGCCAGTGCTATCTGGACGTCAACACCCTTCCCGGCACGCCGAGCCTCACCTTCGGCGAGGGCGGCGGCCTGCACGAGGTCCTCCACGCCCGGCTGGGATTCATGCTGATCCGCCGCCAGGTGTTCATGGACGTCCTGCAAGCACACCGGTTGCCGATCTGCGACGAGCGGTCCCGCCGGTTCATGATCCCCTTCTTCCAACCGGTCGTCGGCCCCCACGAGGACGAGTATCGGTGGCTCGACTCCGACTTCGGCTTCTGCGAGCTGGCACGCCGCTGCGGCCATCGCGTCATGGCCGACACGACCGTCCGCGTGTGGTGGGTCGGCTCCTACGGCTATAGCTGGGAGGAGGCCGGAAATGCACCGCAGCGATACGCGACCTTTTTCCTATCGCTCGGCTAACGCACCCGACGAACGCATCGCCCGCCTGATGGCCGCATCGATCCCAGACGAGCCCGAGGCGCTCGGGCAGGCCCGGGACGCAGGCCGCGCCCGCCTCCCCGCACTTTTCTGCCGGCAGCCCCTTTCACCGGGAACTCGGCCTGCCTATACTGATCACGCTTACACCGAACCGTCCGCCTGGAGGCCACCGTCGTGACAGCGCTGGAAAGGCTATTTCTGCTTGAAGTCGAGTTCCACCGCCACTTGCGGACGCAGGCCCTGGGCACCGCGGATTCGGGAAGCCTGCATACCAGCTATGCGCTTCAATCCGGCTATGAGTCGCTCATCCGGGCCGTCGGCAATCCCACCGCCCATGACATCGAGCTGCTGCACCAGCGGCATGCCCTGGCGGCGGATACTCGTGACATCCTCGCGGCCCGCGACTCGCTCAAGCAACTCCTGGGCCTGTCCCAGCTCGACGGCTGATCGCCGTCCGGTGCTTCGCACACCGTCCCGTCCGACCCGAGACGGCCGCTTGCCGCCTGGCGAGGTGTCACAATCCGGCAGATCCCGAACGCGGCGAACACAGAAATCAAGGGTTTATCTGCGGCCATCTGCGTCATCTGCGGACAGATCATCCGGTCGCCTGGGCGAGCGCCCTGCATCTGCAAGGACCCGGCGACTGACGTCGCCGGTTCGCCCGGCCCCTCGCACGGCGCGGGGGAGTATGGACGTCGCCGGTCTCACGGCGCCGACTCCGGCGAAGGGAGGACCCGGCGACTGACGTCGCCGGTTCGCCCGGCCCCCACGGTGCGGGGGGAGGACGGACGTCGCCGACTCCGGCGAACCGGCGACGTCAGTCGCCGGGTCCTCGAGGCCGGGCTGACATCATTCGTCGGTCACACCCGATCTCCCGGAGCCGCCGGGGCCAGGCTCGAGAGCGAGACGAACTCGAACCCCCGTTCGCGCAGCGGGGGGATGATCCCATCCAGGGCCTGGACCGTCTGGCTCTTGTCCCTGTCGGTCTCGTTCACGCGGCCGTCGTGCAGGATGATGATGGAACCGGGACGGACCCGCCGCAGCACCCGACGGGCGATGATTTCGGACCCCGGCCCGGCGAAGTCGAGCGGGAACACATCCCCGACCACGACGCGATACCCGAGCGCCTCCACCGTGTCGAGCACGCGACGGTCGAACAGGCCGTTCGGTGGACGGAAGAAGACGGGGCGGACATCCAGCAGCGCGGCGATCGATCGCCGCGCGGAGTCCACTTCCTCCCGGATCCCGGCCCGCGTCAAGAAGGGCAGGCTTCGATGGTTGAACGTATGGTTGCCGATCTCGTGCCCTTCCCCGACGATGCGACGGCCGATCTCCGGGTGCCTTTCCAGGTTCCGGCCGATCAGGAAGAACGTCGCCGGCACCCGATACCCCGCCAGCTTCGCCAGCAGCGGCGGAGTGCACTCCGGATCCGGACCGTCATCGAAGGTCAGTGCGACCTTCTGCTCCCCGGTGCTCGCCGAACAGAGCACTGCGCCGGGTGAGGAGGGGAATCCAGCGCCTCCGCTCCAATGGCATAGGCGATGTGGCCGGGAATTCTGCCGAGAACTGGACGGGATTCGGGGAAGAACGGAAACGCCACCCTTCCTCCCCACTGGCATGAGAGTCTGCTCCGAGAGCGGCCGTCGGGCCCGAGCACGGTGGGCATCGCCCGCCGGCGATGGCCTTCATCGGTGGGCGATGCCCAACCTACATAGCAGGAAACCCTTGATTTCCAAAGAATATAGCATTTATTACAATATATCTATTCGGTCTAGTCAATCGTCCACGAATTCCTGGGCCTGGGGGTCGAACAGGATGACTCCCGCCTGCTCACCGAGACGCTGCATGATGAAGCAGTAGTCGTTGAAATGGTCCATGCCGGGATCGTCATCAGCCGCCATCGAGATCCGCCGGCGACATCCCGCGATCAGTCCACGATCCGGGCGGCTACCGGCGTACATCTCGGCGATCTCGCCGGCTTCCTCCCGCACGTGCGGCCCGTCCTCGTATGCCAGGCGGAACGACCAGTCACCCCATTGCACGGCGACATACCGGCCCCCGGTGAGCGGATACTCCGCCGTGCTCACCACCGCTCCGGGAACGGTTGCGAACACCTCGCGTAACAGATGCATGAGACCCTCGAGGTCGAGGTCGGACTCGTCGGTCATCAGGGCGATCAACTCATAGGCCATGTCCCGCGCACCTCCACAACTACAGCCTTGACCGCGGAAGATCCTCCGACAGCCGAAGTCCGATCTCAATTCGCCCCCTCGAGCGGGCACCTCCCGAGGCGAGACCAGGCAGGCCGGCGGGCTCGAGGAGAATTCGATGCGATACAATGCGACGCCCATCCGGCCACGGCGCAGATTCCGGCGCGACTCAACGACTGCGGCGCCGCGGCAGCCGGGTCGGCATCGGCAGCAGCTTCGGCTCCGGCTCGTCGGCGGCCGGCCCGTCGACGACCATGCCAGGATCCTGGGCCGGCCGTTGCTCGACCGGATCGGACCGCTCTTCCGGTTGTCCCATGAACTGGAGCAGGTTCTGCCTGGCCGACGAGCCTGGCCGTTCCTCAGCCTGGGACCTGAGCGCCGTCACGCTGACGCCGAGTGGCGCATCGACGAAGAACAGGGCGCGGGACTTGTCGGCGTCGAGCACTCCCAAGCTGATCGATCCGCCCAGGCTGACCACCTGCTCGTTCACCAGGGTCATGTGGAACTGGTCGATCCCCTCCGGACCCGCCCGTGCCGAGGTGCATTCGCGAGCGACCCCCGCCTCGGGCGGCGGAGGCTGGCCCGCCGACACGCACCGCGGCGGCGTGGAGCCAGACGCGCACCGTCCCCCTGGCCACGGTGACCACCTCGATCCGGATCGCGCCGTCGATCAGGATCGCCTCGTTCTTCCTGCGTGACAGAACCACCATAGAATCCGTTCCGATCGGTGCTGATCCCTCGTGTCGCCCGAAGCGGCCGGCAGGCCCTCGCGGACCAACCGAGGTCCGCATGGCCAACCGTTCGCAACGACCCTGAAACCCCATCCCAGGGCGATCAGTAGTCGTTGGCCATCGGGCGTCGGTAGACGTCGCCCCGGTTCAGGCGGTCGATCATGTCGTGCAGGTCCGACTCCTCATGGGAACCCGGCGAGGGCGGTTCGGTGTCGAGCAAGAGGCCGTTGACCCGCATCGTCGCCTGGATGGTCGCCCGCCCTCGGTCGATCGAGAGGAGCTTGAAATCCGTCAGCCCGGGTCCCACGTGGATCGAGTCGCCCGCGCTCAGCTTCACCACGAGGTTCGTGAACGACCCGACCGGCCGCGGGGCGGACGGGCGCGGGCTCGAGTTGCGTGCATTGTCGCGGAGGATGGTCACGTCGGACCGGGCGAGCAGGCAGAACTTGACCGTTCCGCCGCGGAACTCGACGGGCACGAGCACGAGCAGATGCTCGTAGCTCGCGCAGCCCGTGGAATCGGGTGCCACCCGGATCAAGGCGACGTCGTGGTCACGCGAGACCTGATAGATCACATCCATGCGATAACCCCTGCCAGAGTTGTTTGGCCCCCGAATGCGGAGGGGCGCTCTCAAGGTGCAATGCGTCGCTGGAGGAAGAACAAACGCGGATGGTGCTCGACCTCGAATCCCATCCCATCTGGCCAGGACAAAGACGTGTACTGTTGTAGCAGGCGCCGGTCCACCCCGTCAACACGTGTCGAGGAATGAAGCGGGGCCCTGCCCCCGATCGGGTTCAGGCCGGGGCCCTTCGGTCGGCTCGCTCGATTGCCGGCAGGGCCGACGACTCGAGCGGCCCAGGAGGCAGCGTGTCCTCCGCTGTTGCGGGCTCCTCGACCTGCGGGCCGTGGAGCTTCCGCCACCATCGCTTCTGGACGGCGAAGTAGAGGACGGGCAGGAAGACGTCGATGACCTCGTCGGCGATCAGCAGGCCGCCCAGCACCGGCGCGGCCATCGGCCGGATGACCTCGGCGCCGACGCCGGTGGCCCAGAGCATCGGGGCGATCGAGATGATCGCCGCCCCCTCGGTCAGCAGCTTGGGCCGCAGCCGGTGGATGGCCCCTTCGAGGATCGCCTGCCGCAGCTCGGCGATCGAGCCGATCCGCTCCAGGCCCGCCGCGCTCGTCGATCGCCTCGCGCAGGTAGACGAGCATGACGACGCCCGTCTCGACCGCCATGCCGAAGCAGGCGATGTAGCCGACCTGCACCGCCACGCTGAAGTGGAACCCGAAGAGCCACTGGAAGATCGCCCCGCCGGCCAGGGCGCCGAGGACGCTCGTCATCATCAGCAGGGCGTCGATCCAGCTCTTGTGCGTCAGGTAGAGGATCAGCGCGATCACGGCGATCACGGCGGGGAAGACGAGCCGCAGCGTCTTCTGCGCGCGGACCTGGTGCTCGAACGTCCCCGACCACTCGAGGTACATCCCGGCGGGGAGCTCGCACCTTCTCGGCCACGACCCGCCGCGCCTCCTCGACGAAGCCGACCTCGTCGCGGTCGCGGACGCGGCACTGGACGTAGGCCCGCAGCAGGCCGTTCTCGCTCTTGATCATCGACGGCCCCTCGACGACCCGGACGTCGGCCAGCCGACGCGAGCGGGACCTGCAGCGGCCGGCCCCGGGCGGTCCGCCCGGACGGACCGGCGGCCGGCTCGCCGCCCATCCCGGCCGCCCTGCTCCATCGCTCCCGGCCGGCCGCATCGGCGCCCATGCCGCGGGCGGCGACGAGGATGTTCCTGAGCGCCTCGACGTCGTCGCGGTAGTCGCGGGCGTAGCGGACGCGGACCGGGTAGCGCTCGCGGCCCTCGACGGTCATGCGTCAGCGGCCTGGCCGCCCATCGCCACCTCGACGACGTCCTGGACGTCGCCGACGTTGATCCCGTAGCGGGCCGCCTTCTTGCGGTCGATGCGGATCTCGACATAGCCCTTGCCGGTGATCTGGTCGGGGAAGACGTCGGCCGCGCCGCGGACCGTCGCGGAGCACCCCGGCGATCTCCTGGCTGACGCGCTGGATCTCGTCGAGCTTCGAGCCGAAGACCTTCACGGCCACCGGCAGCCGCACGCCGGTGGAGAGCATCTCGATCCGGTTGGCGATCGGCTGGGTGAAGCTGTTGCCCCAGCCGGGCATCTGCAAGGCCGTGCTCATCTCCTCGACCAGGTCGTGCTTCGTCTTCTTCCAGAGCAGCAGCCGGTCGGCGAACGGCCTGTCGAGCGCCGGCGCGGAGGGCCTGCAGCTCGTCCGGCGTCGGCCTCGCTCGCGGTCAGCTTGCCGGTCGCGGCCCAGCCTCGTCAGTTCCTCGAGGGCCGCCCAGTTGGCGGCGCCGACGGCGCGGTCGAAGAGCTCCCAGTCGAGCGACTTCACCCGCTCCTTGAGCCGACGCTCGTGCTCGGCGGCGAGGTCGCTCGGCGATCCGGCTGAACAGGGTCGGCCTGGCGAAGCCCGAGCACGTCGCCGGCGGCCTCGGCGGCCCGTTCCAGCGGGGACGGCGGCGGCGCGAGCAGGTCGGGCCGGTCGCGGAGCACGCCCAGCGCGATCAGCCGCCGCGCGGCGTCGTCGCACCAGGGCGGTCACGTCGTCGGGCAGGACCTGGACGGCGAGCCGGTCGCCGTAGGTCTTCGCCAGCGACTCGACGAGGGCCTCGCGCTCGGCGGGCGTCGGCTTGCGGGCGACGGCGGCGGGCCCGACGCGGCGCGAGCAGGTCAGTCGACCGCCTCGCCGACCAGGGCGCGGCCCAGCTCGGGCCGGAACTCCGCCAGCCGGCGCGCCGCCAGGTCGCGGAGGATCTCGTCGACCCGGCTCGCGACGTTCATCGCCGCCTCGTTGACGAGCGCCTCGCCGTCCGCCGGGCGGCGGGCGTCGGAGCAGGCCCCTGCGCCACCAGGGCGTCGAGCGCGACCCTCGTCTGGGCCACGGCGTCCTCGAACCGGAGCTTCCGCTTGGGCCAGACCTCGCGGTCGCGGAGGTTGATGACGGTCTCGATCATGTCGAGCGGCGACGGGTCGGTCGGCGTCTCGGCGCGGCCCGCCTTGCCGACGACCTGCCAGACCTCGGGGAAGCCGCGGAGGACCGCGTCGCGGACCCGCAGGTCGTCGCGCCACCTCGGCGATCGAGGCCCGGGGCACGGTGGTCGGCATGTCCATGATGGCTCTGCTCGTCGAGGTCGGGCATGAACTCGCGGCCGAGCTTCGTCGAGGCGACATAGCCCAGCCCCAGGATGACCGCGAACAGCCAGCAGACCAGCGTCGTCCGGTCCATCAGCCACGGCGAGCATCGGCTTGAAGATCTCGATCATCGTCCGGACCAGCCAGTTCTCGTCCTCCGACTTGATCCGCCCCCTGAGGAAGATCGGGATCAGGGCCGGCACCAGCGTGATCGACAGCAACGCCACGCCGACCAGCGCGAAGGTCTTGGTGTAGGCCAGCGGGTGGAACATCTTCCCCTCGCGGCCCGAGAGGGCGAAGACCGGCAGGAACGACAGGATCGTGATCAGCACCGAGAAGAAGATCGGCCGGCCCACCGTCCGGCAGGCCTGGATGACGATCTCGGTCGTGTCGCCGCGTGACCCGCTCGCGGCCGAAGTGGCGGGTCAGGTGGTGCGCGGCGTTCTCGCCCATGACGACCGCCTGGTCGATCAGGATGCCGACGGAGATCGAGATCCCCGCCAGGCTCATGATGTTCGACGACATGCCGAAGAGCCGCATCATCAGGAAGCTGAACAGGATCGCCATCGGCAGCGTGACCGCGACGACGAAGGCGTTGCCGACGTGCCCCATCACCAGCAGGATCGCGATCGTGCAGACGATCAGCTCCTCCTTGACCGTGCCGCTGACGGTCTCGATGGCCTTGTGGATCAGCGGCGTGCGGTCGTAGAACGGGACGATCCGCACGCCCGCGGGCAGCCCGGCCTGGAGGGTCGTGATCTTCTCCTTGATCCGCCGCGTGACCTCGAGCGGGTTCTCGCCGTATCGCATCAGGACGACGCCGCCGACGGCCTCCTTGCCGTCCTTCTCCAGCACGCTGCGGCGGAACGCCGGGCCGACCTGGACGGTGCCGAGCGTCGCCGACCCGGATCGGCGTCCCGTCCTTGCGCCGGGCGACGACGGTCTCGCGGATGTCGTCGAGGTTCTCGATCCAGCCGACCGAGCGGATCAGGTACTCGGCGTTCCCCTGGTGGATCACCCGGCCGCCGACGGACGAGTTCGAGCGGGCGACGGCCGAATAGACCTCGCCCAGGCTGATCGCCGTAGGCCCGCAGCTTGTTCGGGTCGAGGTCGACCTGGTACTCCCGCGGTGCCCCGCCGACGGAGGCGACCTCGGCCACGCCCGGCACGCTGTTGAGCTGGTAGCGGACGTACCAGTCCTGGATCGACCGCAGCTCGCCCAGGTCCTTGCCGTCGCCCTCGACGGTGTACCAGAAGATCTGGCCGACGGCCGTGGCGTCGGGGGCCAGGTAGGGCGTGACGCCCGGGGGCAGAACGTCGGGCGCGATCGTGGCAGCTTCTCCAGGACGCGCTGGCGGGCGAAGTAATAGTCGGTCGCGTCGTCGAAGATGATCGTGATCATCGAGAAGTTGAACTCGCTCGACGACCGGACCACCTTCACGCCGGCCAGCCCCTGGAGGTTCGACCGAGAGCGGATAGGTGACCTGGTCCTCGATCTCCTGGGGGCTGCGGCCCATCCAGTCGGTGAAGACGATCACCTGGTTCTCGGAGAGGTCGGGGATGGCGTCGACCGGCATCGTCAGCATCGCGCGCACGCCCGCGACGCCCAGCGCCAGCGAGGCCAGGATGACGAGGAAGCGGTTGCGGATCGACCACTCGATGATCGATTCGATCATGGCCTTCTCCTCGCCCGGCTCAATGGCGGTGGACGCGTCGCCAGCGGGCGCCTCGGGTGCGACGGCCGCGAGCGATGAGTGGCGCGTCCGCCGGACGTCGATCGGGCGCGGGTCGCCGGGTTGAGCCGGCTCTCGGCGTCGATCAGGAAGGCGCCGCCGGGCCGCGACCTTCTCGCCGGGGGCGAGGCCCTCCAGCACCGGGAAGCGGTCGCCGATCCGGGGGCCGAGGACGACCTCGCGGCCCTCGAAGACGCCCGGCTCGGCCTCGACGTAGACGACCTTCGCGTGCCGGTGTCGATGACCGCCGACTCGGGCACGCTGAGCACCTCGTCCCGCGGCGGGGGTTCCAGCCGGGCGAGGTACCTGGCCGGCTGGGCCTTGAGCTTGGGCGGGCAGGCGCCGCAGCAGGTCCAGACCTTCCGGCCCTCGACCTCGACCGGCGATCGGGTCGCCCATCGAGCCGAGCTTCGGCGCGGTGACGGGGCAGTTCTTCTGCTCGTCGGCGGTCAGGTCGATCCGGCCTGGCCCGCCGCACCGGACGGGCCGACGCGGCGAGCCTGGCCCGGAAGGCGGGCGTCTCGGCCACCGGCGTCTTCAGGGTGACCGTGGCGAACATCCCGGGCCGGAGGCGATGGCCCGGGTTGTCCAGGTCGTAGCGGACCTCGACGGTCCGGGTCTCCGGGTCGAGCTGCGGCTGGATGAACTCGACCTTGCCCGGGAAGACCTCGCCGGGAAGCGCCTCGACGGTCGCCTCGACCGCCTGCCCCTCGCGGACCAGTCCCACCTGATGCTCGTAGACCTGCGCCTGGACCCAGACGCGTGCGCAGGTCGGCGATCTCGAACATCGGGAAGCCCTCGGGACCTCCTGCCCCTCGACGACGTTCTTCTTGACGACATGTGCCGCCGATCGGCGAGAGGATCGGGATCGTGAACTCGGCCTGGCCCTCCTTGAGGATCTCGTCGATCTGGGCCTGCGTGATCCCCCACCGCTTGAGCTTCTCGGCCGACAGCCGGACCAGGTCGCGCGCGGTCGCCCAGGAGCGAGCGCCCGACGGCGGTCTGCACCCGCGTCGCGTCCGGCTCGGCGCGACGGGACGCGGTGAGCAGCTCCTGGATCGCCTGGTACAGCTCGGGGCTGTAGAGCTCGGCCAGCGGCTCGCCCGCCTTCACGTCCTGGCCGGTGAAGTTGACGTAAAGCTTCTCGACCCGCGACTTGCCCGGGACCTTCGAGACGATCCTGGCCAGCCGCCGCTCGTCGAAGGCGACGTAGCCGACGGTCGTCAGCGTCTCCGCCAGCGGGGCGTAGCCGACCTCGGCCGTCCGGATGCCGGCCTGCTGCGACGCGGGACGGGGCGAGCTGCACGCGGGCAGTGACCCCCTCGGGCAGCGTGGCCTTCTCGCCCTTCTTCCGTTTGCCAGCGGCATGCCGCAGATCGGGCAACCGCCCGGCTCGTCCTGCACGACCTGGGGATGCATCGGGCAGTAATACTCGATGCCCGAGACCGCCGCGTGCTGCTCGGCGGCCGGCCGCATCCACTTGTCGTAGCGATTCCAGAGCGTGTCCCAGTAGGCGAACACCAGCCCGGTGATCGCCATCAAGGCGACGAACCGCAGCCGGAGCTCGACCACCTTGACGACGAGGCGGAACTTCTTCCAGCGCGTCAGCGGCGCCTCGTCGGCAGACGCCGAATCGGACGAGACCGGGGCTTCCCGGCTCGGCAGGCCATTGGAGGACATGCTTTCAAAACTCCCCGCGCCGGTGCGGGCTCGGCCGGACCGGCGAGAAACGACGATCTGAGTCCGGATACGGGAACGGCCACGAGGTCCGTCGGGCGATGGGGGCCAGGTCGGCAACCCGGAATAAACGGGGAGCGGACGTACCGCCATCGCATGCCGAGCGCATGGTCTCGGCGCAGCGAGCGACTCAGATCAGCAGGCGGGACGTGCGGAGGTAGAGCGGTTGCCGCTGTGGGCTCGCCGTCGGCGGGACGAGCCGAACGAGGGGCATTCCGGGGCGGGACGCGGGGCTCGGGTCGACGGACCGGGCGCGGTCCTGATCGGTTCGATGCCGGCAAGAGGGCGATTCGGGCTTCGGGGCCGACTCGCTAGGCTCGCCCGGGCGACACTCGCACGGCGACTCGCGAGCGACGACTCGATCCGTCCGGCCCGGCACGCCGACCGCCATACGGGCCGTTGACGAAGGTCGCGGCCCGGCCGGATCGCAGCAGCAGGCCGATCGGGCGGGCCCCGCGCAGCACCCGGCCATGGCCCTGCCCGACGCCCTCGCCGAGCAGGCTGAAGCCTCGCCGCCCACCGACAACATCGCCATCATCGCCGCGAAGGCGATGGAGCAAAGCCGGAGGTCGCAACGAACAGCGGTCATGGCGATGTGCCCGAAATTACCCAGGTTGCCACAAAATTTATTATAGAACCTGAATCGATCCTGACAATCGCAGCTACGATTATCGGCCCGTGGGAGGTCCCACCAGCACCCCGGTAGGTCGGTAGGAGCAAATGGCTCGCCAATGCCTTAACTCTCCTCATTGTCTGCACTCCACTTCTTCCGGGGCGTGGCGCGATCCATTCACAATTCGAGAGAATGTGTCGAAGCAGGACCGGGTTTGCCGCCGATGGAAGTCTCGGGATCAATGGGATCGGTGTTGCCGGTTGCGCGGGCGGTGCGCATGGAGTGTCGGCATTGGCGTGGAGGCCCGCGATGAGACAACCCTGGCGCCCAGCCGTCGTAACGGCCGTCGTGATCGGGGTGATTGGTTGCTCTCAGGCGAATCGGCGGACGATGCCGGCGGGTTCCGATCCGCATGTCGCGCAAGTTGCCTATCATGTGGGCGATGATGACGACGACCCGCGCCAGCCAACGGCCCTGCCGTCCCGGCCGCCGGCGGTAGCCTCAGCCGAGCCGACCGGGCCGCAGCCGGTGGATGCGTACATCCGACGGGCACTGGCCGAGAACCGGACCGTCCAGGCGGCATACCACAACGTCCAGTCGCTGAGATATCGCATCCCGCAGGTTACGGCCCTGGACGACCCGGTGGCCGCCAACACGATCTTCCCCATCCCCAGCGTCGCTCCCCAGTATTCGCTGATGGGCTACAACCCCTACAACCTGACGCTGGCGCAGCAGTTCCCCTGGTTCGGCACCCTGCGGCTGCGGGGCGAGGTGGCCGACCGCGACGTGCGGGTCGCCCTGGCCGAGCTGGCCGCCGCCCAGCTCGACGCCGTGGCCGCGGTGAAGCGCGCCTATCACGACCTGCATGCCGGCGAGCGGACCGCCGAGATCCTGGCCGAGAATCGCGAGATCCTCGAGGACTTCCAGGCGATCGCCCGGTCGCGGGTGACCCTGGGCGGATCGCAGCAGGACGTGCTCCGCGCCGGGACGCTCATCAGCGAGCTGGACCGGACCCTGGCCCGCAACCGGCAGAACGTCGCCTCGGCGCGGGCGGCTCTGGCCCGACAGATCCACGCCCACCCCGAGGCCGACCTCCGGACGCTCACCGACCTTCCGCTCGAGACGGCGCCCGAGGCGATCGATCGCCTCTACCATTTGGCCATGACGGCGCGCCCCGAGCTCCGGGGCCGGCTGGAGGCCATCGCCCGCGACGAGAAGGCCATCGAGCTGGCCCGCAAGCGGGCGTATCCCAACGTCACGCTCGGCTTCACCTACATGGATATGACGAAGAACGACGCCGTCACGCCGACGACGGCCAGCGGCATACCGAACATCGGGCTGTTCGTGGGCTTCAATCTGCCGATCAACCGGAAGAAGTATCAGGCCGGCGTCTGCGAGGCCCAGGAACGCGCCATGGCCGACGCACGGCTCTACGAGGCCCAGCGCGACGAGACCGACGGCGAGATCAAGGACTTCCACACGCAGGCCCGGGTCCAGCAGGAGACCCTGGGCCTGCTCGACGACATCCGCCGCCGCGCCCGGCAGACGCTGGAGCTGACGAAGAGCGATTACAAGAATCAAAATGGTGACATCAGCACGGTCCTCTCGGCCCAGCGGGAAGTCCTCCAGGTCGAGCTCCAGGTCGTCCAGGTCGAGGCGGAGCTGGGCAAGGCCCTGGCCGCGCTCGAGCGTGCCGTCGGCTGCCAGCTCAACGAGCCGGCGATCGACCCCGATTCGATGCCGCCCGCCAGCGGGGTCGAGAGGCGGCTCCCCGCGGCATTGCCCACCCGCTCGTCGCGGCCCTCGGCACTGCCCGACACCCCCGCGCCCGAGCCCGACGCCCCGCGGGAGTCCGATTGAGACGGCGTCGATACCGATCGGGACGGGCGCGGCTCACATCGACGAGCCCATGCCGGATGCTGGAGGAGATACGAGGCTGGGCGGCTGCCGGAACGGATAGCCGATGCGAGGCGGCATCACGCTGGTGCCGCCCACGCCCGGCATGCGCTGAATTCCGCCGAGGCCAGTCCCGCCGCCCAGCCCCATCGTGCCTCGAGAGCCGAGCGGCGACATCGCCCGGCCACCGGCCCGGGAACCACCCAGACCCCCAGGCATCGCGCCCCATCGCCCGACAGCGGCGATAGCCGGAACAAGGTCCCGGTGGACCCCATCGTCGCCGACGGGCGCGATCGAAACGAGAGCGCGGAACCTCTGCCCATGCGGCCGGGCACGAACCCCTCGAACGTCCCTCCAAAGGGGATGATCATCGGGCTGCTGCCTCCCGACCCCGCCATCAAAGAACCCGACAACTCGCCGTAACCCCCCAGAGACCCGCCCGGGCCAGAACCCTGAGCAAGAGCCGGGGGAGTGCCGATGGCCAGGATAACACCGATGCCCAGGGCAATCGCGGGAATCGGCCATCGACATGCGCCCATCATTCATCCTCCGACTGGCCCCGGTGTCGCGCCGATCGACGTGCGACGCCGCGAGGTCCCACCCCTCCTGGATCGTCGTCTCGTCCTGCATCCTGGAGTCGATCCCGGAAGGAGGGTCCGATGATCGTAGGGTGGGTCGAACGTAGCGAAGCGGAGAGAGGCCCACCGCGATCGAGCGGCGGATCCCGGTGGCCCTCGCTCCGCCCGTTGCGCCCTACGCGACTGACCAATGACCAATGACCAATGACCAATGACCAATGACCGATGACCTACCTCTGCCCCCGGGGGAGTTTATCGAAGACCTGGAGATTGCCGCATCCGTCGCATCGCCGCGTCGGCAGCCGCGTGCCGAATCCGAGGGTCCGCGCGAGGATCGACGCGTCGTCGGGCGTGAAGTGGATGCCCTGGGCGGACAGCATGCCCCAGGTATACGAGCACCCCCCGCAGATGTGGCAAGGGTATTCCGGCTTGCTCCCCACCTCGTCGGACGCCAGCAATTCGCTTCTCTCGGTGGTCTCGACCATGGGATTCCTCCTTCCACTCGGTTTCGCAAGTCCCGAGCGAATCATCGGCGACGGTCGGTTGCGACCGCGCACCATAAGCATACTCGGGCGACGGCCACGATGCCCGATCTCAATGCATGTTCGTCGCCCGTCAACAAAAATTGGAAAGTCGCCGCCAGTCGCCCCGGCCCGGTCGGCCCTGGCGGCGGCAGGGTAATCTGGTAGGATGATCGGCCATCGACGAGTGTCGGACGATCGGACCGGATCAGGGTGGGACGGCGATGACATTGGATCGCGAGGACGGGGACGGGATGGCGATCCGGGCGGCCGAGGTGCGGAAGGTGTACGGGGCGAAGGACGCCCAGGTCGAGGCGCTGCGGGGGATCTCGATTGCGGTCGCGGGCGGCGAGCGGGTGGCCCTGCTGGGCAAGTCGGGGTCGGGAAAGTCGACGTTGTTGAACCTGCTGGGCGGCCTGGACCGGCCCAGCTCGGGCGCGCTGCGGGTCGGCGGCCGCGACCTCCACGAGCTCTCGGGGCGCGAGATGGCCCGGTTCCGGTCGACGACCGTCGGCATCATCTTCCAGTCGTTCAACCTGATCGCCTCGAGGACGGCCGTCGAGAACGTCGAGCTGCCGATGGTCTTCGCCGGCCGATCGCCGCGCGACCGGCGGGCCGCCGCCCGCGGGGCACTCGAGGCGGTCGGGCTGGGGACGAGGCTGGATCACCGGCCGGACCAGTTGAGCGGCGGCGAGAGCCAGCGGGTCGCGATTGCGCGGGCGCTGGTCAATCGGCCTCGGGTCGTCCTGGCCGACGAGCCGACGGGCAACCTCGACAGCCAGACGGCGCGTCAGGTCATGGATTTGATCCTCGACCACATCCGCGAGCACGCCGCCACCCTCGTCCTCGTCACCCACGACGAGGAGCTGGCCGCGAGCTGCACGGACCGGGTCGTCCGGCTGGTCAACGGCCGGATCGCGGCGGCAAACCCTTGATCGGAACGGAATCGGAAGCGGACGGACGGGAGGATCGCCTCGTGCACTGGATGGACCTGCTTAGGTTGCCCCTGGCCGCGCTGGGCCAGCAGAAATTACGCACGTGCCTGACGACCCTCGGCGTCCTCTTCGGCGCGTTCGTGCTCGCCGCCAGCCTGTCGATCGACGAGGGGGTCCAGCGGACGATCGAACGCGAGGCGAACAAGGGCGACGTCTCGCGGAAGATCACGGTGTCTTCCGGATGGCGGCGGATCGAGAAGGAGAAGAGAAAAGAGGTGAAGGTCGCCGGGCGGATGTCGCCCGATCGCCGCGAGCGGATCCACAAGGTCCTCGCCGGGCGAGACCAGGGCGGCGGTTCGCTCCAGGAGGTCAATCTGACCCCGGAGCGTCTGGAGGCGCTCTCGCGAATCCCTCACGTCCGGTTGATGATCCCGATCGTCGGCGGCCCGGTGGTCGCGACCCTGGGCAACCGGCCCGAGGAGGCGAGCGTCTCGTCCGGCGCCGGCGAGGACCCCGAGTTCCGCAAGCGGGTCATCGCCGGCCGGCCGTTCGACTCCGAGGACGAGCGTTCGGTCCTGCTCTCCGAGATGTTCGCGTACCGGATCGGCCTGGTCAACGACGCCGACCTTGAGCAGGTCATCGGCAAGCCCCTGCGGGTCGAGATCCGGGGCCAGGCGCAAGGGCCAAGCTTTTACGTCTCGCTGGCCGACCGGATGAAAGCCGACGGCGGCCGGGCGGAGCAATCGGCCCTCCGCCAGCTCGCCTGGCAGCTCCCGGGGATGTTCGACAAATTCAGCCTGACCGGCGAGGAGGCCGCCGCCCTGAAGAAGGCGGTCCGGCCGGAGCCGGCGGCGGTCGCCCCGGTCCTCGTTGCCGACGACTTCCGGGTCGCCGGGATCTTCCGCGGGTTGACCGACGACGAGCGGAAGGAAGCCTGGAGCCAGTTCCCCGCCAACACGGACCTGGTCCTGCCCCGGCGGACGGCGGTCGCCCTGACCTTCCGCGACCCGGCCAGCCGCGAGCAGGGGATCGCCCAGGCGGTCCTCTTCGTCGACGACGTCCGGAACGTCAAGGAGGTCGAAAACGAGGTCAAGGCCCTCGACCTGGATGCCCGGTCAGCCCACGATTTCATCGAGCGGCAGCGGCTGACCTACCTGCTCATCTTCGGCGGGATGACGTGCGTGGCCGGGGTGGCGCTGCTGGTCTCGTCGCTGGGGATCGCCAACACGATGCTGATGAGCGTCCTGCAGCGGCGCCGCGAGATCGGCATCATGAAGGCCGTCGGCGCGGCGAACTGGCAGCTCCAGGCCATCTTCGTCTTCGAGGGCGGCCTGATCGGCCTGACCGGCGGGGCGCTCGGCCTTCTGCTGGCCTGGTCGATCTCGTTCCCGGGCGACGGCTGGGTCCGCTCGATGGTCCACCGCGACATGAACATCGAGCTGCACGGCTCGATCTTCGCCTTCCCGAGCTGGATCACCTCGACGGTCGTGCTCTCGACCGTCTTCGTGACGATCGCCGCGGCACTCTACCCGGCCCGGCACGCCGCGAAGGTTGACCCGGTCACGGCGACTCCGGCACGACTGACTGGTCGGAACGGCCCAATTCGGCCCGGCTCAAGTTCCGTGAAAGAATCGGATGTTTGTTCGCGGGGCCGTTTTACGGGCCTGGACGCCGCCAACCATGGGATGCGAGGGTCGGCCCGTTTGCGGAAGGGGGGACGTGGCCCTGGCAACGACCCGCATCACGCAGGCTGCGGTTCGGCCTTCTTGCCGACCTGCTCCGCCAGAAACTCAATAAGCTCCTTCCTTGGTTGGGTCTCCTGAAGTGTCTTGACCTCCGATTCCGTCAACGCACCAGCCAGTTTGTCGACAAACAAGGGTCCAGGGCTCTTGAATAGCTGTCTCAGGACTTCCTTCGGTCGCAACTCCCCCAATTCTCGCTGCTCAAGCGAGAGTTTCTGTCCGCTCAACCGCTCCAAGACCTCGGGGACCACGAAAAACCACGACTCGATCTCGGGCACCGCCAGGATGACCTTGTAGGGAACGCATGCGGTTGCCGAGCCGACCAGCTCTTCTAGAGTCTGCAGTCGCTGCTCGACGGCAACATTCTCGAGGGAATCGGAGTCCGTGACCAACGCCAGCGGCCGACGCTTGGTGACCATGAGCGAGCGGGCGATCGACGTGATGTTGGACCGGCCGCCGGCCGTGACGATGGTTATCTGGGGCTGGATCTCGGGCGGCAAGAGGCGGCGGAAGAAGGCCAGATCCGTTTCCCCTTCCACTAATAGGTATGTCCTCATGCGATTGCCCCGGTGGTGATGTCGAAGTCGACCATGCCGTAGTCCACGCACATCCGGTACTTCAACTCGCAGAGATCGCCGATGTTCTGGTGGTTCAAGGCGTACTCGAGCTGGTCACCGGTCCAGAGGAGAATTGACTGAGGTAGGGCGAAGTGGGCGAGTTGGATGGCCGGCTCGGTAAATCCACGTGATTACTCCCGCAGCCGCGTTGTCCGATCAGGGGAGCGCGAGGCTCCGTCCGAGCCGGGGCGTGCCTCGGTCTCGGTACACGGGGTTCGCACGGAGGCTTGCCCTCCCGGGGTCGCCCCGGGCCCACGGATCAGACAGCATAGCTGAGCCCGTGTCTCACGGCAGCCGGAGCAGGCTGTTGTGGAAGAAGCCGGCCGAATCGGGGTTGCCCGGGTCGTGGCGGAAGGTCTCGCCGTCGATCAGGAACTTGTACTCGTGCGACCCGGGGCCGAGCTCGATCGTCGTCGTGTAGATGCCCCCGTCATCGGGCCCCGTCATGGCGACGGGCCGTTCCTTCCAGTCGGTGAACGTGCCGACGACGGCGACCGACTTCGCCGGCCCGGCGGGTCTGTGGCGGAAGGTGACCTCGTACCGGCCGCTCGCCAGTCGCTTCGAGGTGGGCATGCCGAGGGCGAGGTCCTGGTCGGCGAGGATGAAGGTCAGGTAGCCGACGTGCATCTCGTCCCACGTCTGCTCGCCGAAGGTGATGGCTCGCCTCGGGTCGGGGTTGTTCGGGTTCTCGTCCGAGTTGTCGAAATGGGCCTCGGTATGCAGGATCGTCCCCTCGGGCATCGGCTTGGGCCGGTCGAGGGTGTAGAGGTTCTGCCAGTCGAACTCGTACCGGGGGACGTCGAGCAATACCTCGCGGCGGCCGTCGGGGTACTCGGCCTCGAACCTCATCGACTTGCCCCGCAGGTGCATGTGCGGCATGAGCGCCAGGAGCGTCGCGTCGCGCGAGAACCGGAAATCGGCCCGCGAGACGTAGTCGCGCGTCCCGGGCGGGATCTGGAAGCGGAAGTTGATCGCCATGCCCGACATCAGCTCCTTGTGGACCGTCGCCGGGTCGGCGAAGACCAGGCCGATCCGGCTCCGGTCAACCTGCTTTGTGCCCCGAGGGGTGTAGTGCATCTGGAGGACGATCTTCGACCCGGCCGGGATGCGCTTGGCCACGCCGTCGGGCAGGACGCGCGGCGGCAGGCCGGGTGCGTAGGCGGCGAGGAAGTCGCCGCCGGCCTCGTCGATCTTCTCGACGCCGGGCGGCAGCACGAGGACGACGGCATGGTGGACCACCGTCGGGTTACCCGGCCGGACCTGCGAGGCGCGGATCCAGACGTCGCGCGTAAACTTCGGGTCGATCTCGACGAGCTGGTAAGGCATCGACCCCTCGGCCGGGATCTCGATCGCGCGGGGCATCTCCAGGACCAGGTCGGGCCGGGGGATCTGCCATCCCTCGACGAATTTGGGCGGCGGGGGCAGGTCGGCCGGGTCTCCTTCGGGGGAGCCGGCGGCGACCCAGTCGCGAATCGCCTTCTTCTCATCGGCGGAGAGCCGGGCGTCGTTGGCGAACTTGCCGTACTCGGCCGAGGCATGCCACGGCGGCATTCGACCCTCGTCAACGACCTCGGCGATCATGCTCGACCAGCCGGCCGCCTGGCGGTAGTCGGTCAGGGAGAATGGGGCGATCTCGCCAGGTCGGTGGCAACTGACGCAGTGCGCCTGGAGGATGCGAGCGACCTCCTTCGCGTAAGTCACCGCGCCTCCGCGAGCCCGACTCGTCACCCGGCCGATCTTGCAGCCGACCGCGTCCGTCTTCGGCGTCGCGACCGGCCGCCCGGCGAGGACCGCGTCGAGGGCGTCGACCAGGTCTTGCCGGGTGGACGAGGATCGATGGATGCCGATGGCGTACTGGTTGTCGATCCGGCCTCGGTAGACGACGGCCCGCGACCCGTCCAGGACGAAGACCTCGGGCGTCCGCTCGGCCCCGAGGCGGTCGGCCAGGTCGTTGCCGACGTCCTTGAGGATCGGGAATGGCAGGCCATGCTTGTCGGCGAACCGGCCGATCGCGACCGGCCCGTCCTGCTGGTTGGCGTCAACACCGAAGAAGGCGACGCCGCGCTTGCCGAAATCGCGGGCGAGCTCGGCGAGCCTCGGGGCATAGGCCTCGGCGAGGGGGCACTCGGTCCCGACGAAGGCCAGGACGACGACCTTCCGGTCGCGGGCCTCGTCGAGCGTGTGCCAGGCCCCTCGGTGGTCCTGGAGCCGGAAATCGACCGCCGCCTTCGCCGGCTCGCCCGGCCCGACCAGGCTGACCAGCGCCATGACCCCGAGCAATCCTGAAGCGCCCATCGTCCGGCCCCCTCGGTTACTATCGGCCCGATCCACAAAGCTCGAGTCAACAGTACCACAGGTGTCCGAGAGAATCCAACGCTCCGCGTCGCCGGGAGACACCCGGTGTCGATCGACCCGCTCCCGGCTTCACCTTGCCCCAACCGATTCTCTTATTCGATCGCCGCCGCGAGCCAGTCCAGGCCGAGGCCTCCGATGACCGAACCGACGATCAGGAACAGCAGCCCCAGGTAAAAGGGCGCCCTCGGCGGCGGTGCCGGACGGGGATACTCGGGAGCGATGCCCGAGCTGATCAACCGGTCGTAAAGATCCGGGTAGGCCTCGGCCCGCGCATGGAAGGCAGCGGGGATTGCATTGGTCTCGTGGAGCTTCTCCAGCGCGCGGGCATAAGTACCCGGTTCACCCTGGTACTGGCTGGCCATGGCATCGGCACGGATCTCCATCCGACGGTGCAGCAGGTTATACAGGACGAGTCGCCGAGCCAGACGACATCCGCCGCCACGCATATTGCGAGGCCGGTCTCGAATTCGAAGACCCGGTCCGTCAGTGATATGGTCAGCACCACCGTCGCGAGCAGGAGTATTCCGCGGAGGCCGAACAGCAGCCGCGCGATGCCCACGCGGAACGGCTCGCTCAGGTGAGCCAGCTCGTGGGCGCAGACCGCGGACAGCTCGTCGTCGTCGAGGACGGACAGGGCCGCGTCGGTCACGGCGATCCGGCGTCGGAGCGGGAATGCGATCGCGTTGGCCTGCGGCAGCGTGAGCACCTCGGCGGACGGCGGACGGACTCCCATCCGCTGGGAGGTCGCCGCGACGATCGCCCGCAGCCGATCCGGGGCCGGCCGGAGCATCCCCGAGAGTCGGAGCAAGACGATCCCACCTCCGAGGTAATAGGCGACGATCAGCAGCAGCCCGCCCCCGATGACCGCAGCCTCGAGGTCACCGCGGCCGATCAGGATCCGACCCAGGAGCGCATACGGGAGCCAGACCCAGAAGGCCAGTCCAAGCGCCCCGAGGACCAGCGCTCCACTCCACGACCCCGGTGTGAGTGCCCTCGCCGGATTGACCCGCCTCTCCCAGGTCGAACGGGCCTGCAACACGCCGAGGAGGCCCACCGCGAGGAACAGGCTGATCACCGCCGTCCTCGGCAGGAGCTCGCCGAACCTCTGGTCCCGGCCCCATTGGAACAGGAAGATCGGCGGCGCGATGAACACCATCAGCAGGGGGAACGGGACGAGGAACGGGACGAGCAACGCGACCTTGCGGCCCGGCCATGCCAGCCGCGCCCGCTCGGTCCAGTGCGCATCCCGGCAACGCGTCCACCCCGCGAACGCGACGGAAAGGCCCAGCCAGGTCACCACCCTGGCCGCCAGATACGCGGCCGCCACCATGGCGATCAGCCCGGCCCAGGCAAAGGGATCGCTCCTGGTGTACTCGGGATGAAGGCCAGGCGAATCGAACATCACGACGAGCCCCTCCTCAAAACGATCGCGTCGAGGCCCCGACGACAGCCGCACGCCAACTTAACCGCACCGCGATCCGTTCGCCATCACCCACCGCGCCAGGTCGCGACGGCCGTCGGCAACGAGGACGATCCCATTTCAGTGGACAAGACTGCGCTCTACGGTTTACCGAACTTCCAAGATTGATGATCGGCACTCACTCCCGGATAGGGCCGTTGCTTGCCGGCTTTACTGGCTCGGAATCTCGGGCCCATGGTAGGATTTGAGTTGATTCCGAAGCGGGTCCATCCCGCAGTTCGGCCTGCAATTCGGGAGACCCGCCCATGTCGAGTCGTGAGGATCTCATTGCAACCCTCGCGAGCCTGGACTCGGCCAGCTTCGAGGACGTGATCTCCTCCGCCTACCAGCAGCGCCTCGGCACGGCAGGCGGTGCCCCCGTGACTCGCCCCGATCCGCAGGCGACGGCGCGCCAATTCGCCGAGTGGCTGGCGAGGCGGCACATGTCCAGCGATCTCGCGATCGAGCGGGTCGTCTACCTGCCGACGAGGCAAGGGACGATGAGATTCGTTTGTTGGAAGTCAATCGACTACTCCATCCTCCCGATCCGGACGTCATCGAACCGCTCGACTTCTCCCCCGACGACCTCCGCTTCAAGGTCTTCGTCGCCGATGTCACGTCGGATCAGTGGGAGCGGATCAAGCGAGAGCCGGACGCGGTGCTCCCTCCAGGCTGGAAGTTGGACGGCAACCTGATCTTCACGAGAGGATAAGCGTGCCGCTCAACGTCCCTCAACAACTCTTCCTCGATCAGGCTCGGTCGGACTACGAGACCTTCCGCCTCCTGAGTCGTCGCAACATCTGTCACCGCCTGCACTATTTGCAGATGTCCACGGAGAAACTGGCCAAGGTTTACTTCTGGCGCCATGGCAACTTCCCCGGCTTCGGGCATCACAAATTCGCGCCGTTCCTGCGAGATCTGGAATTCTCCCGGACTGCCGACTTCCACCGGATGTTCGGCTACAAGGACCCGAGGCGGTTCAACAGCCAGAAGACCTCGATTCTGGACCTCGCTACACGCATTCAAGGACTGGCGCCCGCTCATGGAAATACCGGCCCGAATCCGGAATACCCGTGGCCACCAAACATGCCGACAACCAGCCCCCTGGTCCACGCTTTCATGGAATGGCAGGACTGGAGCGATTCGGTGGCGGGGGCCGCATGAGGTATTTCGTCGAGAATCTCCTCCAGAACTACCCCGCTCTCTTCCGTTGATCTCAATCCGACTCAATTTTCAAGGAAGTCTATATGAGTGGTCCCATCGTGAGACGCTACGGTTTCCCCAACTTCGAGAAGATCTTCGGCGAGCGGCCGGTCGAGCATGGCGTTGACGAGCCCGAGGGCGCCGAGGACCAACCCGGCGGACCGAATGCGCCGGCCGGGTCGAAGGTCCAGCCCGAGCCCGCCAAGGCGGACAGGCCGCCCCCGGCTCGAAGCCGTCCTGAGCGGACCGGAGCCATGCTGAGCAGAACAGCTCACTCGCCCAGGATCTCGTTGAGGATCGCGGCGAGGCGGACGCCCGATTGCGCGACCCGCGCGACGGCGCGAGGACTGTTGGTGTCGACGTAGTCCAGCCCGAGCACGTCGCCGCGGCGGAGCATCTGGTCGGTGCGCGGCATCCGGTAGGCGAGGCGGGCCAGCGCGAGGCTCTCGTCGGCCCAGTCCTCGACCCGGCCGCCGAGCCATGCCCGCGACTCGGGGCGGTCGGCCAGCGCCGTCGATGTCGCGGACCAGGTCGACCTCGGCGTTCTCGCGGTACTGCCAGTGGAACAGCCCCGAGTCCCAGACCTGGTGCAGGTTGGTGGTATGATACCGGCCCAGGCGGACCTGCAGGCCGTTGCCGCCGCGGTCGTCGTTGTCGCCGACGTGCAGCGGCTGGTGCAGGTCCTCGACCAGGTGGACGAGGAAGCGGAGGGCCTGGCGGCGTCGCGCGAGCGGGGCCTTCGGGTCGGCCAGCACGCGGCGGAATTCGGCGATCTTGGAGACGACGCAGCCTTGCGGCCCGCAGAACTCGGCATTGTAATGGGGTTGGGAGATCGGCACGTTGACGTAATGCCAGGCGGCGGAGCCGCGGATCCCCCGGGCGTGCTCGTCGGCCCAGGTCGAGGCGTCGGCCAGCGATTCGCCGGGCTCGAGGAGGTCGCGAACGGCCTCGCGCGCCCGGGGCGTCAGTCGCGACTCGGCCAGCCGGCCCGCGGCGCGGTGGCCTAGCCGTCCCCACGCCCCGGCCGGGCCGGGCATCGCCGCGGCCAGCACGACGATCAGGAGCCCCGCGAGCCTGTTGTGCCGGACTCGGCGACGTGCCGGCGCGGGGTCGCGGCGGGGGCCTGCGGCCGCGTCGGCGGGCGCGGTTCGGGGGCGTCGGCGAGGAATCCATGGCGGCAGCTCCTGGGTCGGTCCCCTCGGCGATTCCTGGGCGGCCCGCGCGTCGAGTCGCCGGCGGGATGGCCGCCGGCCGCGGTGCGATCGCGCGGCTTCGACTCCCCAGCGGCCGCGTTCCAGGATAGCATCATTGGGGGCGGCGTGCGCGGCGCCGGTCCGGTCCACCGCGGCGACCACCGCGATCGCGGCCGGAGGCGACCACTCGAGGCGCCCGGCCGGATCCGGATCGCCGCGACCCTTTACCCACGACGAGAAAGGTCCAGAATGGCGTCGGTTAACCCCTACATGCCCTGCCCGTGCGGCAGCGGCCAGAAGTTCAAGTGGTGCTGCCAGAAGGTCGAAACCTACGCCGAGCGCGCCCAGCGGATGGTGGACTAGCGGCCAGATCGAGGCGTCGCTCAAGCCGCTGGACGAGGGCCTGGCCCGGTTCCCCGACAACGCCTGGCTGCTGGTCCGCAAGGCGCTCGTCGAGGTCGAGCTCAAGCGGATCGACGCCGCGAAGGCGACGCTCGCAACCCTGCTGCGGAAGGACCCCGGCCACCTCGGCGCGACGATCCTGCTGACGCGGCTGCTGCTGGAGACCGAGGGGCCCAGCGCGGCGGTCATCGCGCAGTTCCAGCAGGGGCTCTCGGCGATGGCCGCCGGACCGCCGGCCGGACCTGGCGCCGATGGCGCAGCTACCTGGGCGTCTCGCTCGGCGCGGGCCGACCATACGATCGCCGCGATCAAGCACCTGGAGCTCGCCGCCGCCTGGGCGGGCGACGCCGGACCAGCGACCGCTCGATCGAGCGGTCGATCGGCGCAGTCCGCGGCAACCCGCAGATCTCGCCCTGGGAGAAGAACCCGTACCGGCTCCTGCCGGCGCCCGCCGGGGCGACCGACGCCTTCCGCGAGTCGTTCGACCGGGCGCTGGGCTGGGCCGAGGAGGGACTCTGGTCGTCGGCCGCATCGGCGTTCGAGCTGCTCTCGGCCGGGTCGTCCGCCGGCGCCGTCGCCGACCACAATCGCGGCCTGTGCTGCCTCTGGCTGGCCGACGACAAGGCGGCCGTCACCGCCCTGCGACGCTACATCGCCCGCGTCGGGCCGACGGTCGAATCCGTCGACCTCGAGGCCCTCTGCCAGATCCTCGACCCCGGCTCGACCGGCGGCGAGACCGTCGAGTTCGTCCACCTGACCTGGCCGGTCCGCGACCGCGCGGCCCTGATGGGGGCGATCGAGGCCAACCCGTACTTCGTCGCCGGTTCCGAGCGGTCGATCGACCCGGACGATCCGGACGCACCGGCGACCGATCGCTACTTCCTGCTCGATCGGCCCAGGATCGAGGCGCGGCCGGGCCTGACGCGCACCGAGATCCCCGTCGTCGAGGGCGAGGTGATCGTCGGCAGCGACGTGGTCGTGCTGGAGACCTACGACGATAGCCGGCTGGACCGGCTGGTCGACCGGTTCACGGCGGCGGCCCGCGGCGACGATCCCGCCGGCGCACCCGCGCACCAAGGTGATCGAGCCGGACGCCCCGGTACCTGCTGGCCCTGAACCGCCCGTGGAGCATGCCCGAGGGCCTCGCCGACGAGGATGCCGAGCGGCTCGCCCGCGAGCAGCGGGCCTACATCCTCGGCGAGGTCTGGCCCGAGACGCCCAACCCGGCCCTGCGGCGCCGGACGCCGATCCAGGCGGCGAAGGCCGGCGATGCCGAGGTGCGCCCTTCGCGCCGCCATCCGACTGCTGGAGGCCGAGGGCGAAGACACCGGCGGCCTGCTCGACTGGAACGCCCTCCGCGCGCGGCTGGGCCTCAAGCCCGAGCCGGCCATCGACCCGAAGGAGCTCGACCTCGACCGGCTGCACCTGTCGCGCTGGTCGATGATCCCGATCGCCGAGCTCGACGACGAGCGGCTGGTCGGATTGTACTACCGGGCTCGCGGCTGGGGGATGGCCGAGGCTGGCCAATGACGCCGGCCGCGTCATCGCCGATCGCCCCTCGGTCAGCACCCGGTTCGGCATCGACCCGCTCGGGCTGTTCGGCAGCCTGGCGATCGCCGAGGCCGTCCGCGGCCACGCCGATGCGGCCCGCGACTGGATTCGACGCGGGCGACAGGCCGAGTCGGTCAAGGCCGCCCCCCGCAACCTCGAATGGGAGCTGGTCGAGCTCCAGGTCAGCACGATGCTCGACCCGCCGGAGACCTGGGTCCCCACCATCGTCGTCCTGCTGGAGCGCTATCGAGGCAACCAGGACGCCACGACCGCCGTGCTCTACCGGCTGGTGCGAGCTCGGGATCGTCCAGGCCGGCGTCGACCCCAAGCGACCCGGCCAGCTCGTCCTCAACACCTCGATGCTCGAGCAGTTGATCGCGACCTACGGGCCGCGGGTCACCACGGCCTCGGGCGAGCTCGGCGTGGCGGCTAGCCGCGGCGAGATCTGGACGCCCGAGTCCGCCCGCGGCGGGGCGGCGGCGGCATCTGGACGCCCGGTTCCGAGGCCGCCCCGGCCCCGGCCGCGACCCCCGGGCAGGAGCGGTCCCGGCTGATCCTGCCGGGTCAGTGATCGGGTTCGTCCGCGGTCCGTCGTTCGTGGTCGTGCGGAGCCCACCGGGCGGCATGCCGACGATTCCGGTCGGCGCGAGCGGGCGAGGCAATTCACCCGGTGAGGACGTCGATCGGGGGATTTCTCGAGCAACGGACAACGGACCATGAGCGCGGCGGACGAACCATCGCTGAGGCGACTGCACGAAGGCTGGGGCCACCTTCAGGCGGGCCGTCCGCTGGCGGCCCGCGCGAGCTGGCGACAGGCGGCGGCTCGAGCCCGACACCGCGGCCGCTGCGGAGAAGGCGATCGCCACTCTCGACGTGGCCGGCGACCTGCCGGCGGCGGCGAGGGCGTCCTACCACCTCCGCCAGCCGGCCGATTCGTCACGGCGCGCCGCATGGGACCGACGGCTCAAGGTGGGTGAGACCGACGCGGGCGGCTCGATGGACCTCGCGGCGATGGCCGACGCCTTCGGCCGGCTGGCGGCAGGAGGACCCGTCGGACGCCGCCGCCTGGTACAACCGCTCGCTGGGCCTGGCGTGGCTGGGCCTCAACCGCGAGGCCGTCGCCTCCCTCGAGCGCGCGGTCGCGCTCGACGCCGACCCGGCATTCGACCGCGCGGTCGCGGATTGGACGCTCGCCGAGCTGTTGCGGCAGGGCGGCGGCGCGCAGGACCTGGCCGACTCGCTGCGATACGCCTGCACGATCGACTGGGACCCCGGCGACACCGCGGCGCTGCTCCGCGAGTTCCCCGAGATCCAGCGATTGCCCGCGCCCAGGCGCCGGGGCTGGAGTCGAGCCCGGCCTCGCAGGTCGAGCTCTTCGAATGGCCCGACCGGCCGGTCCCGGCGGGGGACGGCCCGGCCGCCGAGATTCCCGCGACGGCCGCCGGCTTGCCGGTCGTCCTGGCCACCGTCTTCATCGATCCGGCCACGCGGCGGTTGCGGCTGTCGAGCCCGCGGGTCGAGACGCTCCAGCACGCCGAGGAGCGGCTGCTCGGCGCGGATGCCGGGCGGCGTCGCTGTGCGGCCCCGGCGCGAGGCGGTCCCGCTCCCCCTGCCTTTCCTGGACGCCGACGTCTGGACGGTCCGCATCCCGGGCGGCCTCGAGCCGTCGCGGGCCGACGACCTGAGGCGAGACTGGGTCGAGCATTACTACGAGGACCTCTGGATTCACCGGCCCCGCCAGGGCCTCGAGGGGCTCACGCCGCTGGCCGCCGGCGAGAAGGCCCATGCGGGACGACGCCGTGATCCGCGCCAAGCTCGCCGCGGTGGTCGACTTCCGCGAGCAGCTTGCCCGCCGGCCCAGCGCCGAGCGGCTCTATCACGGCTATCCGTTCGACCGGCTGCGGCGACGGCTGGGGCTGGGGCCGGCCGACCCGGCCGCGGTCGCGGTCGACCCCGCCGACCTGTCGTGCGCCGCACCGTGGGAGCTCGCCGCGCTCGACCCCGCGAGCCTCGACGACCACCGGCTGGCCGAGGCGTCCGCATCGGCCGCCGGGCTGCTCGACGACGCCATCGCCGCGCCGCTGGCCGTCGAGCTCCTGCGGCGATCGATCCGGGTCAACGGCCTGCACCTCGTCGGCGCGGTCTCGCCGCTGGTGCGACGGGCGATGCGCGCCGGCGACCCCGACGCGGCCCTCGACTGGATCGACCGCGCCCGCGCCCTGGCCGAAGCCCCGACCGCGAGGATGCTGGACGTCTGGAGCGCCGAGATCCTCGCCCGGGTCGGCCGTCCGGACGAGTCGCTGGCCGTCTACCGCACCCTGATTCGCCCCGACGCCGCGGGCGCCGCCGCCGCGCTCGACGCCGCCGAGACGCTGATCGACAACCATCATCACGACCAGGCCCGGCCGCTGCTCGAGGCGGCGAGCGACCTGGCGCGTTCGAACGGCCTGCCCTGGACGGGCCGACGGGCTCGGGAATTGCTCGACGCGCTGCCATAGAGCGGATGACGCTCACCTCTGGATGGCCCGACTGACCCAGGAGGACGACATTGTCGGGTTGATGGCGGGCTGGTCGCTAGAGACGCGTAAAACCTGGGTGGCCCATGGACGTAGGAGTGCAGTCCACCGACCGCGGACCCGGTCCGAGACGTTCACATCGGACGGATTGGATCGAGCCGATCCATTGTGGAGCCGGCTCCTGTCGGCGATCGGGCGGGCCGATGCCGACCGGATCGGGAGCAGGAGCTCCCTCCTACAGAGAACCGGGCCGGTCCTGATCCGTTGTAGGAGTCGGCTCCTGCCGGCGATCGGCCGGCCGGTCGGCCCCGAACCGGGCCGATCCGGCCCGTTGTAGGAGCCGGCTCCTGCCGGCGATCGGCCGGGCCGATGCCGACCCGTTCGGGCCGACCGGATCGGGAGCAGGAGCTCCCTCCTACAAAAGAATCGGGCCGGATCGGTCGGGGATGGGGCGCCGGCCGTTGGACTGTGAGCCGCCCAACCGTTCGGCGCTCGAGTTGGCGCAAGAAGAGACTGAAGTCAGTATCCATGACGTGCAATGAACTCCTTGGCTCTTTTCGCACCCTCATGTAGTCAAATAATCCCTAAATCTCATACGGCCGCGCGTGGCCATCGGGTTCGAATCGGATCGGAAGGCAGACGCGGCGACGTCCCGGAAGCTCGAGGCTTCACGGATTCCCGCGAGACGCGGCCATCGCCCGGCCGATGTATTCCATGACGCCCCTGGGGTCGTACCGGCTGTCATGCGCCGCGGCGAGAGTATCGCCCTGTTCCTTCCAGAGCCGGCCCAGCGAGCTCGCGATGCCCGGGTCGCCGCCGGTGAAGGCTTCGACCAGGCTCCTCCACCGCCTTGCCAGATCCTGCACCTGCGGGTCCGACGGGTCGGTGCCCCGATCCATCTCGCCGCGGACCTCGGCGATCAGCTCGGCCCAGTCCTCGTGCGATCGCGGGTCGCGCTCCGGACCCAGCTCGTCGCCGCGCTCCTTGATCTGATCCAACTGCTCGGACGTGTAGTAGCCCTCGATCATGGTCATCTCCTGGATGGTTTGGAGGAAGGAGTCGGCGGAGACCTCCTCCGCCGACTCGAGGCGCCCGGCGATCGTCTCGAGCCGGTCGCACAGGCGCTGCTCGATCGCGATCCGTTCCCGCAGCCGCGCGACGTGCAGGCGGAGCACGTCGAGCGGCGCGAAGCCGGGGCGGTCGAGGCAGTCGCGGACCTCGTCGAGCGACAGGCCGAGCTGGCGGAGCGACAGCACCTGCTGGAGCCGCGCCACGTCGCCGGCGGTATAGAGTCGGTGTCCCGCCTCGGTGCGCAGCGACGGCCGCAAGAGGCCGATCTCGTCATAGTGGTGCAACGCCCGGACGGTCAGACCGGTGCGCCTCGCCAGCTCGCCTACCCTCCAGGTATCGCGCTGCATGGTACCCTCCAGATGTCGGCGAACCGCGGGATCCGTCGCTTCATCGATCATGCTAGGGCCTCACGCCGCGTGAGGATCAAGGGCCAAAATCCGGGCGCCGGCGGATTTTTTCGACACTCCGAGATGAATCCTCGCTTCAACTTGCGCAAACCCACCCATTCCGGGGTATGATCGACCCGCGACGACTGGCGGGTAATTGACTAAGCTAGTGAGGTTGCGCCAGAAAGCGATCACCTTATCACACCGAGCAGAGCACCGAGGCAGCCCGGTTGATCCCGGCCGGACGGGGCAACTCAACTGGGGGAAGTCGGTCTTGGCAAGAGGCAGCATGCGGCAAGATCTCGCAACGAGACTCGAGCGACTCCGGGGATGGGCCGGCTCGCGACCGAGTCTCTGCCGACCACGTGGACGTGGTCGGCGGCCGCGGTTGCCTCGGGCCGAGCCGGGGACCGAGATCCAGAGGCGAGACGTATGTCGCAGGGTCGCAGTATTCCTTCCTTCGATCCAACGATAGGTGGGTCGGGGCGGGCCGACGGCACCGGCGAGAAGACGGCGGCCGGCCACGTCGGGCTTGCTGCCGACGGACGCGCCGAGCCGGTCCGGACCGCGGGCGGAAACGCGGACCGGCCCGAGCCGATGAGCCGGGGCGAGCGGCAGGCGCGCCTGCTGGCCGACACGATCCCGCACATCGTCTGGACGGCGGACGGCGAGGGCCAGGTCGAATACTTCAACGGCCGCTGGTACGAGTACACCGGCCTGTCGGTCGAGCAGACGCTCTCGACGATGGGCTGGCGGTCGGCGATCCACCCCGAGGACATTGGCCGGCTGTTGAGCCAGCGGGCTCCGGCCGTCGAGGAGGGCCAGCCGTTCCAGGCCGATATCCGCCTGCGCGACCGCGAGGGGAACTATCGCTGGCACATCGTCCGCTCGGTGCCGGTGTGCGACGACGAGGGCCGGGTGATCCATCGGTTCGGGACGGCGACCGACATCGACGACCGCCGGCGGGCCGAGGAGGCCCTGCGGGCCGGCGAGCAGCGGTTCCGCTTCCTGGCCGAGTCGATCCCGCACCTGGTCTGGACCTGCCGGCCCGACGGCGTGGTGGAATACGCCAGCCCCCGCCTGATGGAGGACTTGAGGGTCGCGCCCGGCGAGCCGCTGCACCCGGCCTGGGCCGACGCCATGCACCCGGAGGACCGCGCCCGGGTGCTTGCGGTATGGGACCAGTCGCTGCGCACCGGGGCCGAGTACCATATCGAGTATCGCCTGCGCGACGCCGAGGGCCAGTACCGCTGGTTCCGCGGCCACGCGCTGCCGCACCGCGACGAGTCGGGCCGGCTGGCCGGCTGGTACGGGACCTTCACCGACATCGACTCGCAATGGCGCGGCCGCCAGGAGATCATCCGGCTTAACCGCGACCTCAAGGCGCGGGTCGACGAGCTCGAGGCGCTCTTCGAGACCGTGCCGATCGCCATCGCCATCGCCGAGGACGACCGCTGCACGCGGATCCGCGCCAACCCGGCGATGGAGCGGCTGCTCGAGGTGGCCCCCGCCGCGAACACGTCGCTGACCGCCCCGGCCGGCGAGCGGCCGACGCATCTGCACTTCCGCCGCGACGGCCGCGACGTCGCGCCGGAGGACCTGCCGATCCAGATCGCCGCCCGCGAGGGGCGGACCATCACCGGCGACACCCTCGAAGCCGTCTTCGCCGACGGCCACATCAGGGTGATCCACGGCAACGCGGCTCCGCTGTTCGACGAGGACGGCAGGCCCCGCGGCGCCCTCGGCGCCTTCATCGAGGTGACCGAGCTGCGGCGCGTCGAGGCAGGCGCTGGCCGACAGCGAGGAGCGGCTTCGCCTGGCCATCGAGGCGACCGGCCTGGGCCTGTTCGACCGCGACCTGACCGACGACACCCTCCGATGGTCCGACCGCACCCGGGCGATCTTCGGCCTCGAGCCCAGCGAGCCCATTACCGTCGAGCGATTCCTGCAGATGATCTACCCCGAGGATCGCGAGCGGACGCGCGTCAGCCTCGGCCGCGCCATGGACCCCGGCATCGCCGACCCCTACGACATCGAGTACCGCTGCGTCCGCGCCGATGGCTCGATCCGATGGGTCCATTCCGTGGGCCGGGTCGTCTTCGCGGGTCAGCGGCGACCGGCCGCCGCGCCGTGCGGCTCGTCGGCGCACTCCGCGACATCACCGCCGCGCAAGCAAGCCGAGGAGCAGTTGAAGGAGGCCAAGGAGGCCGCCGAGACCGCCAACCGCGCCAAGGACCGGTTCCTCGCCACGCTCAGCCACGAGCTGCGCACCCCGCTGGCGCCGGTCGTCTCGGCCGTCGCGCTGCTCGAGATGACCCCCGGCCTCTCGCCCGAGGTCATGGACTACCTGGAGATGATCCGCCGTCACATCGGCCTGGAGACCCGCCTGATCGACGACCTGCTGGACCTCAGCCGGGTGATCAGCGGCAAGCTCCGGCTCGACCGCCGGCCGACGCACCTGAACGCCCTGGTCGGGCACGTCATGGACATCGTCGGCGGCGAGGTCCACGACAAGGGGCTGACCGTCGAGACGACCCTGGCGGCCCGGCCCGACCTGGTGGAGGCCGACCCCGGCGCGGCTGCAGCAGGTGATCTGGAACCTGCTGAAGAACGCCGCGAAGTTCACGCCGTCCGGCGGCACGGTGCGGGTCGCCACCCGGCCCGGCCGGCGCGGGTGCGGTCGAGGTCGAGGTCGCCGACACCGGCAAGGGGATCCGCCCCGAGGCGCTGCCGTACATCTTCGACGCCTTCGAGCAGGGGGAGCCCGGCAGTCACGCGGCAGTTCGGCGGCCTGGGCCTGGGCCTGTCGATCGCCAAGGCGGTGGTCGACCGCCACGGCGGGACGATCCGGGCGGCCAGCGACGGGACCGGGCGAGGGCTCGACGTTCGTCGTGACGCTGCCGCTGATCGCCACCCCGGCCGCGACCCAGGAGCGGGCCGACACCCCGCCCGACGACGGCCCGGCCGGCCGCGATCCGCATCCTGCTGGTCGAGGACCACGTCGACACCGGCCCGGGCGACCGGCCGGCTGCTCGAGCGATACGGCTACAAGGTCGCTTGGGCCGACTGCGTGGCCGCGGCGCTGCGCGCTGGCCGAGTCCGAGCCCTTCGACCTCGTCGTCAGCGACCTGGGGCTCCCCGACGGCGACGGCTACGAGCTGATGCAGCAGCTCCGCCAGCGCCACGGCCTCTCCGGCATCGCCCTGAGCGGCTTCGGCATGGAGGGCGACGTCCTTCGCGGCCGCGAGGCCGGATTCCTCGAGCACCTCGTCAAGCCCGTCAACGTCGCCACCCTCGACCAGACGATCCGCCGCGTCATCCACATGATCCGCTCGCAACCCCACGCGTCAACCGACGGGCCCGCCTAGCCGGCCTTCTGCCGCGGGCGGAGGCCCGCCGACCCGCTGTCAGGATGAGCCGGCCGGATCACAACCCCAGCGGCGATCCCGGCCCGTGAGCAGCAATG
This sequence comes from uncultured Planctomycetota bacterium, assembly GCA_963771445.1. GTDB lineage: Bacteria > Planctomycetota > Planctomycetia > Isosphaerales > Isosphaeraceae > JAKAUH01. The sequence goes on from CAVYTQ010000015.1 coordinate 1,100,947, forward strand.
GAACAGAAAACCGGCGTAAGGGTCATCACGCAGCCAGATCATCCCGCTCGTCGGGGGTCGGCGGCATGATCCCACCGCTTCTCGCCCGCCGTATAGCGCTCCAAGCCGCCTGCGTCGGCGATGCCGAGCTGCCGGTTGAGATGGGCGACACCGTTCGGAGGGACCTCGGTCAGGTCGGCCAGGAAGTTGCCCAGGAACCGCACGGTCCCGAGGTGCACGGCGAACCCGAGACGGTTATGATCGCCCCGGCGTTGGGCGATGAGATGTTGATACGTGTCGTCGAGATGGAAGTAGCGTCCCAGTTGTGCCGGCGAGGGCTCGCCCGCGTAGCGGCCATAGCGTCGTTGCTGTACTTCGGTCAGGAAGTCTGACAGGCATCCCAGGCCGTTCCTGAAATCGTCCCCTCGCCTCGTTGCCGGGTGCCAAATAGGGTACCCACACCCGTGGCGTCCGGGGACACCGCAATTCATCGGCTTCCCGTGAGCGAAATCCCGTGACAAAATGAGTATACTCTATCTGGCACACAGGAACTTGTGGCTTACACCGGGTTTCTGTTCCCTTGCTACTCAGAGGCCGGGTGGACGTCGGAGTAGGCGACGATGAACGAGTCCGTCTCGCGGGCTGGCTTTCCGACGACCCGATGGAGCCGGGTCGTCGACGCGGTCGACCCCGCCGGACCCGCGGCCCGGCCGGCGCTCGCCGAGCTGTGCGGGGCCTACTGGTATCCGATCTATGCGTTCATCCGCCGCAAGGGGCATGGCCCCGACGAGGCCCTCGACCTGACCCAGGATTACTTCACGCGACTGCTGGAGACGGGTGTCCTGGCCTCGGCCGACCAGCGCCGGGGCCGCTTCCGCGCCTTCCTGCGGACCGACTGCGGCTTCTTCCTGTCGCACCATCACGAGCAGCGCCGGGCCCTGAAGCGAGGGGGCGACCAAACCGCATTGCCCATCGACGCCCGGGACGCCGAGGGTCGCTACCTCCGCGAGCCGGTCGACGCGACGACTCCGGAACGCCTCTTCGATCAGGCCTGGGCCTTGAACCTACTCGACGAGGTCCTGAAAGACCTGGCTCGCGAGTATGCCGAGACGCGGCCGCGCCGCCCAGTTCGAGATCCTCCAGGGCGCGATCAGCAAGCAGACCCGCCAGGTCTCGTACGCGGACCTCGCCGCCCAGCTGGGGACGACCGAGGGGGCGGTCCAGCAGGCCGTGCAGCGGCTCCGCAAGCGGTACAAGGGCGATCCTCCGCGAGCGGATCGCCGCGACGCTCGACGAACCCGACGAGGCCGCGATCGACGACGAGATCCGCGACCTGTTCGCCGCGCTCGCGAACTGATCGCGAAAAATCTTCGAGTGCCCCGCGTCTGGTTCTCGCGCCGATCCGTTACAAGAGGTCAGGAGCCACGAGCGAACTCAGCGAAGGTCCCGAGCATGCCCGAAAGTCGCTGCCCGAACTGCGGTGCTTCGCTTCCCGCCCACGCCCCGGGCGGCCACTGCCCGCGCTGCCTGCTGCTGCGCGGCCTCGACAGCGATGCGTCCGGCCGCCCCGACGGCACGCTCGACCGGCCCGCGAGGGCCGGGCTCGGTGCTCGAGACGATCGGCGCCACGGTCGGCCGGCCGTGCCCCGCGTCCTGCTCCGCGACACGGCGATCGGCGAGGAGCCCTCGCCGGTCGTCCGGCCCGCGAACGGAGACGGATGCCTCGACTGCGGTACCGGATCGACGGCGAGATCGCCCGCGGCGGCATGGGCAGCGATGCTGAAGGGTCGCGACCCCGACCTCGGCCGCGACGTCGCGATCAAGGTGCTCCGCGAGGACTTCCGCGACAACGCCGACATGGTCCGCCGGTTCGTCGAGGAGGCGCAGATCGGCGGCCAGCTCCAGCACCCCGGGCGTCGTGCCGATCTACGAGCTGGGCACGTTCGCCGACCGGCGGCCGTTCTTCAGCATGAAGCTGGTCAAGGGGCAAACCCTGGCCGATCTCCTGGCGGCGCGGTCGGCCCCGGCGACGACCTGCCCCGGTTCCTGTCGATCTTCGAGGCGATCGCCCAGACGATGGCCTACGCCCACGCGCGGGGCGTGATCCACCGCGACCTGAAGCCGTCGAACGTGATGGTCGGCTCCTTCGGCGAGGTCCAGGTGATGGACTGGGGCCTGGCCAAGGTCCTGCCAGCGCGGGGGCGTCGCCGCCGACGCGAAGGCGGGCAAGGAGCCGCCCCCGGAGACGATGATCGCCACGGCGCGGAGCGGGTCGGACGCCGACCTGTCGCACGCCGGGTCGGTCCTGGGCACGCCCAGCTACATGGCCCCCGAGCAGGCCCGGGGCGAGACCGAGGTGGTCGACGAGCGGGCCGACGTCTTCGCGCTGGGCTCGATCCTCTGCGAGATCCTCACCGGCGCGCCGGCCTTCACCGGCCGGACCTCCGGCGAGATCGTCCGCAAGGCGGCGCGGGGCGAGACGGCCGACGCCCTGGCCCGGCTGGACGCCTGCGGTGCCGAGGCCGAGCTGGTCGCCCTGGCCCGCGACTGCCTGGCGGCCGAGCCCGAGGACCGGCCGCGCGACGCCTCGGCCGTGGCCGAGCGGGTCACGGCCTACCTGTCCGGCGTGCAGGAGCGGCTGCGGGCCGCCGAGCGCGACCGGGCCGCCGCCGAGGCCCGCGCCGCCGAGCAGGCCAAGCGCCGGCGGGTGCAGGCCGCACTGGGCCTGACGTTCACCGGGCTGGTCCTCCTGGGCGGGGCCTTCGCCTGGTGGGCCGTCGACCAGGGCCGCGGCCGCCGCCTGGAGGCCGAGCGGGCGGTCAACCGGGCCCTCGAGGCGGCCGTCGCGGCGTTCGGCCAGGCCCGGGCGGCGGCGCCGACCCCGCCCTCTGGGCCGCGGGCGCGCCGCGGCCCTCCAGGCCCGCGAGCAGGCCGACGCCGCGCCCGCCGAGGTCCGCGTCCGCGTCGAGACGATGCTCGCCGACATCGACCGGGTCGAGAAGAAACGCCGCCTGGTCGCCAGCCTCCTCGAGACCCACGCCAGCATCGGCGACGAGATCGCCTGGAAGGACTATGCCGGAGCCAACGCACGGTACCGCCAGGCGTTCCGCGACTACGGGGTCGACCTTCGCGCATGGCCCCGGAAGCCGCCGCCGACCTGCTCCGCAAGCTCGGGGGCGACTCTGCCGTCGAACTCGCCTCCGCCCTCGACTACTGGGACTACGTCCTTGACCAGAGGGACTGGATGGGAAAGCACACCTTCATGAGGCTTCCGCCCGACGGCGCAGCGCTCCAGAAACGGTCGCTCTTCGCCATCACGCGCGGCTCGATCCCGACCCGACCCGCAATCGGATCCGGGACGCCGTGTCCTCACACAATGCCAAGGCCCTCGCCGCCCTTGCTCGCGAGGTCAACCCCTCAGTCCACCCCTCGCAGACGATCAACCTGCTGGCCCTCCACCTCTTCAATTGGGGGCAGGCCGAAGAGGGGGCGCGATTGCTCAAGGCAGCCCAGCCACACCACGCCGGCAACTACCCGATCAACGAGCATGTTGCTTATTTCTTCACTGCGACAAAGCGTAACGGTGAGGCTCTGCCCTACGCCATGGCGGCACACGCCCTGCGACCCAACAGCGCCGGCGCCCTGCTCATGCTCGGGCGAAGCCTCGCCGGCCTCGGCCGCGACGAGGAGGCCTTGGCCATGTACTTGCGTCTCGTGCAATGGCATCCGTCTCAATGGTTCTACCTCCTCGGGTTCGGCGGCGAGCTGGATGACAAGGGAGACCATGAACGGGCGGCCGCAGCCTTCCGAAAGGCCACCGAACTGGCCCTCGAGCACCCGACGGAGCTGGTCGTCGGCCCGATTATCCCGCCCCCGGTCGCTCGACGGCCGAGCCTCACCGACGAGCTGATCGCCCCCCTCCTCCAGCGGGCTGCCACCCAGCCTGAATCGGGCGCGGCCCGGATGACCCTGGCCGTCTTCCTTCGCTGTGCCGGGCGCCTGGCGGAGTCCGCGGCCGCCTATCGCGAAGGCTTCTCGCGACTCGCCCCCGGCTCCGCCGAAGCCCATTACCACCTCGCCAACTTCCTGCGCGACTCGGGCGACCCGCCCGGCGCGGTCGCGTCGTATCGCGAGGGAATCCGGCTCCAGCCTGGCTACGCCGAGGCCCACTGCGACCTGGGGCACGCGCTCCGAACGCTCGGGGACTACGCCGGGTCTCTCAACGAACTCCGCAAGGGGCACGAACTGGGTTCAAAGCAGGCTGACTGGCGCTGGCCCTCGGCTCAATGGGTGGCAGAGGCCGAACGGCTGGCCGCCCTGGCCGGGCGGCTGCCGGGCATCCTGAAGGGAGACGACCAGCCACGGGACGACGCCGAACGCCTGGTCTTCGCTCAGATCTGCTATGACTCGAAGCGTTACGCCGCCGCCGCCCGCCTCTGGTCCGAAGCGATGGAGGCCGATCCGAAGCTCGTTGACGATCGCCAGGCCCAGCATCGCTACAACGCCGCCTGCGCCGCCGCGCTGGCCGCCGCCGGCCAGGGGATCGACGATCCACCCCCCAACGACGCGGCGAAGCTCAAGTTGCGCGTGCAGGCCCGCGCCTGGCTCCAGGCCGAGCTCGCCGCCTGGTCGAAGCTGCAAGACGCCCAGCCCCAATCCCGGTCACTCCTCCTGCAAACCCTACAACACTGGCGACAGGACACCGACCTCGCCGCCATCCGCGACGCGGCGGCCCTGGCAAAACTGCCCCAGGCCGAGCGGAAGGAGTGGGAGAAACTCTGGGCCGACGTTGACGCCCAGCTCAACCGAGCCCAAGGGCAGGCTCCCGCGACCGCGAAATAGAGATCTACGCCGGACATCGTATTCCTGGGGGGGTCGAGGTGTTCGCCTGCTACTGCCGCGTCTCATCCGCACGCCAGAAGACCGACAGTCAGAAGCCCGAGATCCGACGCTGGCTTGACGGCAACCGGATCGACCCGTCCGCCGTGGGATGGTTCGAGGACAAGGAGACGGGAAAGACATTGAAACGCCCCGCGTTCGACCGCCTCCAAAAGGCCGTCTTCGGTGGGACGGTCACGACGGTCGTGGTCTGGAAGCTGGACCGGATCTCCCGTGCCCAGCGTGACGGCGTGAACCTGCTGGCCGACTGGTGCGAGGCGGGGTCCGCGTGGTGGCCGTGACCCAGCAGATCGACCTGAGTGGGGCGGTGGGACGGATGGTGGCGAGCGTCCTGTTCGGGCTGGCGGAGATCGAGTCGGAGTATCGACGGGAACGGCAAGCGGCGGGGGTTGCGGAGGCGAAGGAACGTGGGGTTTACCCGGGCCGACAACGTGGCACGACTAAGGCGCCACCGCATCGTGCACGCGAACTCCGCTGCCGCGGCCTTACGGTGCAGGAGATCGCCACGGCACTGGGCGTCAGCAGGCGGACAGCCTTACGATACCTGGCCACGGCACTGACGACTTGACAACGCGAATTGTTGAGCCCAGCCGGGGAACAGATTCGGACGAGGCGGCCATCGACCAGCAAACCGGCCCAAAATTCCTTACGCCGGTTTTCTGTTCCATTGCGACTCACGGGCCATCCCGACAACGACCAGGGCGAGTGGGACGGCAGCTTCACGAGCGCCGTCGTCATCCGCGAGTAGCGTGGCTCAGTGATAAAATTTCAAGAATCTACATATCACTTCGCAACCCGATCGAGATCCCGAGAGAGCCGCCCCCGGACGATGTTCAATCCGGGGGGAAATGGCCAGCCGATGACTATCACGGCCGTTTCCTCCGCGCGATGATGAGGGCGTCCGGGCCATGTGCGGCCCGGGGATCCCTTGATGGCTTCAGCTCCGCGGGGGATCGCAAGCTGAGACTCAAGGTCTGTTCCGGCAGGGGCCGTCGGTTCGGTGTCGGGTCGGCATTGCCCGCCCGCCGCGGTCGAATCCCTCCCGAAACCGACGCTCGATCGCGGAGAGAGCCATGCCCGCCGCCGAAGAATTTGACCTGATCGTCCTGGGGAGTGGAGAGCCCGGCAAGCTCCTGGCCTGGGCCCTGGGCTCGCGGGGCAAGCGCGTCGCGGTCATCGAGCGGCGCGATGTCGGCGGCTCCTGCCCGAACATCGCGTGCCTGCCGAGCAAGAACGTGATCCACAGCGCCCGGGTCGCCAGCGACTTCCGCCGGGGCGACGAGTTCGGGATCGTCGCCGGCGAGTGGAAGCTCGACATGACCGCCGTCCGCGACCGCAAGCGGAAGATGGTCGACGGCCTTGTGGAGCTTCACCTTCAGAAGTACCGCGCAAGCGGCGCCGAGCTCGTCATGGGCAACGGCCGCTTCGTCGCGCCGAGAACCATCGAGGTGACGCTCAACGACGGAGGCACGCGGACTCTCGTCGGCCAGTCGGTCGTGATCAACACCGGCTCGCGCGCCCGCGTCGATGACACCCCCGGCCTCGTCGCGTCGCGTCCGCTGACCCACGTCGAGGCCCTGGAGCTGGACCAGCTTCCGGAGCACCTGATCGTCCTGGGCGGCGGCTACGTGGGCCTCGAGCTGTCGCAGGCGTTCCGGCGGTTCGGCAGCCGCGTGACGGTCGTCGAGCGGAACAAGTCGCTGATCCACCGCGAGGACCCGGACGTGGTCGAGGCGGTCGAGGCACTCTTCCATGACGAGGGCATCGCGGTCCTGACCGGGACGGCCGTCGAACATGTCGAGGGGACGTCCGGGCAGTCCGTTCGCCTGACGACGACTCGCGGGGTCATCGAGGGGACGCACTTGCTCGTCGCCGGCGGGCGCACCCCGAACACCGGCGGCATTGGTCTGGAGACCGCCGGAGTCGAGATGGACGGGCGGGGGCACGTCACGGTCGACGAGCGGCTGCGGACGACGGCCTCCGGCGTCTGGGCGGGGGGCGACTGCGCCGGCAGCCCGTACTTCACGCACATCGGCCACGACGACTACCGCGTGCTGCTGGACAACCTCCCGGGCGGGAGCGGGGGCCGCGTGACGACGGGTCGGCAGGTGCCGTATTGCCTGTTCACCGACCCCGAGCTGGCGCGGGTCGGGCTGAGCGAGCGCGAGGCCCGCGAGCAGGGCGTCGGCTATCGCGTGGTCAAGATCCCGATGGAGGCGGTCCTCCGCACCCGGACGCTCTCGGAGACGCGAGGGTTCCTCAAGGCGCTGATCGGCCGGGAGGACGATCGCATCCTGGGCTTCACGGCATTCGGGGTCGAGGCGGGCGAGGTCATGGCCATCGTCCAGGTCGCGATGCTGGCCGGCCTGCCGTCCTCGGCGCTGCGGGACGCCGTGTTGACGCATCCCACCCTGGCCGAAGGGCTCGGCGTGCTGTTCGAGTCCACGCCGCGGTGAAAGGCGCGCGAGGGTGGTCGGTCGGCGTGAACTCGGCTGATGTCTCCACGACCGCTGCCCCGGCAAACCGAATCAATCCTTCGGATGCGATCGAGACTGAACCGGGCTGTCGTGCAGCCGAAGCCCCCTGCCGGCTGGATTCGCCTCCCCGGTCGTTCGCGAGATCGCCGAGGTGGCCGTTCGATGTGCGGCCTTCAAGGCATCCGTGTACGCCACCCGTAGCGGGATCGTCGGAGCCCGGCCCTGCTGATCCAGGCTGAGACGCTCGCGCGAACGGCCGAACAGTCGCCAGATCACCCGAGATGACAGTTGGCCCAGCCACTCGTTCGTCCAGTAATGCAGCCCCGACGGTTCCGCCCGCGCCCCAGGACTTCGGCGTAGAGCGTGGTGACGAACCCCTGCGCCGCACGGCCCTGAGCCGTCGCCGGCGTGGCTGGCGGTTCGACGGTCATCGTGCCGGCGACGTAGCGAATGACGTAGTCCGTCGAGCTCGCCCCGATCGCGGTGATCAGGTAAGTCCCCGACTCGCTATTGCTCGTCGCCGAGGTGCCCAGGGCAACGGGGTTCGCGAGGCTGGCCGGCGTGTCGCCGTTGACGAAGCCGGTGTACGAGGCCGTCAGCGCGGGCACAGGGCCGCCGAAGGGCATCGTCTGGCTGTTCGCGGTGATGGTCAGGGAGCCGGGGTTCACCGTGAGCCGACTCGCGGCCGACGCCGCCAGGAACGGCGCCTGCGTCGCGGAGGTGTACGTGATCGTATAGGCCGTCGGACTCGCATGAATCGACGTGGTGGAGAACATCGCCGAGAAAGATCCATCGGACTGGATGCTCGCGCCTTCCGTCACGCCGTCGAGGGTGATCGCGACCACATCGCCGACCGGTGACTGCGAGCCGGACGAGAGTGCGGCCGAGATCACCACGGATGGAGTTCCATACGTGATCGTCCGATCGGACAGACCGGAGAAGACCGGCGGGCCAGTGTTTGCCAAAGGAAACGAGGCCGAGGAGGTTGGCCCGGCGGCCGAGGCTGTCACGGCATAAGATCCCGCGGTCGCATCCGCCATGGCCGTGACAGTTGCCCCGCCGCTCGCGTCGGTCGTCGCCGAGCCGGCGCTCAGGACCGCACCGGCTCCCGACGACGGTCCGGCGAAACCGATCGTCACGCCGGGGAGTGGCACGTCCTGGAAATTCTCGGTCAACACGGCGACGAGAGGGGCGCCGAACGAGGTGTTGACCGGGGTACTTTGATTGCCCCCCGACGCGGCGGTCAGGGTATAACCCTGGTCCTGGAACGCGCCGATGTTGAACGCCAGTCCCGGGTCGAGGCGCCCGCGCTGATCCGTCGTGACCCCGCTGACGGCCGTACCGTTGCCGATGGCGGCGCTGTCGGGCAAGAGGGCCATGGTCTGGGTCGGCCCGCCGTAATCCCCCAAGGGGGCCAGGTCGAGCGTCGAAAGATCGGTCAAGACGATGTTGCCGTCCGCGCCGTTCACGATGTCACCCGAGCCGCCGGGACCGATCAGGTTATTGCTTCCGGAGACCTGGCCTGTGGTGCCGACGGTGATGTCGCTTGGTGAATCTTTGACAGTGTTGCCGGCGACGATGGTATTCGTGAGGTCCGTGGTGCCATACCGGAGGTAGAGGCCGCCGTCATTGGTTCCGGCCGAGTTCAGCGAGACGGTACAATCGGTGAGCGTCAACGTCGCGTGGCTGTTATATATGCCCCCAGCAGATCCGGGTGAGTCGTTACCAGTGTTACCGTTCGCCGAGTTACCCGTGACGGTGCAATCGATGAGCGTCATGACCCCTTCTTCATTCCACACCCCGGCGCCATCGTCGGCCGAGTTGCCCGTGACGACGCTTCCGTTGAGCGTCATCGTCCCGTCATTCTGGATGCCACCGCCATTGGTGGACCTGTTTCCTGAAATCGTGCAGGTGTTGAGACTCGTCAGTCCTCCCCGATCAACGATCCCGCCACCACTCAGCCCTGCGGAATTCCCGGAGACGGTACAGTTCGTCACGGTGGTTGTACCGAAACCGAAGACTCCACCGCCTTCGCCGCTACGAGCGGAGTTGCCCGAGATCGTGCAGTTGGCGAGCGTCAGGGTCGTCTCGTACGCACTGAAGATGCCGGCGCCGGATCCGAGAAATGTGGAATTGTTCGAAACGACGCAATCGTTGAGGGTTGTGCTACCAGCGTTATAGAGTCCGCCGCCGGCAGACTTGTAGGTCGAATCCCCGGTAAGAGTACAATCGGTGAGGGTCGCCTTACCGGCGTTGAAGAGTCCGCCACCAGACAGATAAGACGAGTTCCCGGTGATGATGCAGCCGTCAAGACTCGCCGTGCCCTCATTGTCCAACCCCGCGCCCTGGTTGTCGTATCCTCCGGTCAGGGCCAGCCCGGAAAACGAGGCGACGACATCCTGGCCGACCGCGAAAACCCCGACCGCATCGGCGCCGCTGACGGTCACCCCAACGGTTGGGCCGTCGATCTCCTCCGGGCCGGCCGTCTCGGTGAGGTCCAGCGTGCCGAGGCTCGACGACAGCGTGATCGTCTGCGGCGTACCGAAGACGCTTGCGTCGAACTGGATGATGCTGCCGTCTGGGTTGGGATTGGCATTCGCCTGGCTGATGGCATAACGCAGATCGCCCGTGCTGCCCGATCCCGTGCCCGCCGCCGTCGGCGCGTTGTCGGTCGTCAGGTCGACCGTGTAGATCGTCGGCGAGAGGACCACTCGAGGCTCCAGCCCCTCCAGGCTCGGAGTGCGGCGATTGCGTCGTGACGGGCGGGTCGTTGATCTCGTACGCCGGCTCCGGCGATCTGTCGGGGTCATGGGCCTTCCGTTGCTGTCGTGCGACGAATCGCGGGGTACGGGTACTGCCGACTGAAGCATGCCTGCCGCCTGGGCAGTTGATAAACCCGCGCGAGGACGCGAGCGAATCGGCGGAGCGGATCTCAATGTGAGCATTATCGACCGTCGGCGGCATAGGGACCAGACATGAGTCCGATTCTCAATACTCGAATATCCGGGATTGTTCGACCGGCGAGGACGTGGGTGCTCGGGCCGTGGCGCCTCGCGGACAGCCTGCGCAGGCGGACCCCTTCATCCGCCCGTCAGACACCTTCTCTCCGGCCGGTGAAGACGGGACGGTTTGTGGCCGAGGATCGCGCCAATCGCTCGGCGGCAGCGTTTGCTGGTTGGCCGCGCGCCGCCTGACCAACCCGACCATTACGCCCTTTCAGCCGGGTGACGCCCCGGGGCGCAAGAGCCGTAGCGCGTTGGCGATGACCACGAGCGTCGTGCCGACGTCGGCGGCGATCGCCATCCACATGGTCGCCATGCCGAAGACGGCCAGGACCAGGACGATCGCCTTGGTCAAGAGCGCCAGCGCGATGTTCTGGCGGATCATCGCCAGCGTGGCGCGGCTGTGGCGGATCAGCCAGGGGAGCCGGCCCAGGTCGTCGGCGAGCAGGACGATGTCGGCCGACTCGAGCGCCGCGCCGCTGGAGATGCCCCCCAGCGCGATGCTCACCCGCGCCGCGGCCAGGGCAGGCGCGTCGTTGACGCCGTCGCCGACCATGCCGGTCGGGCCGATCCGCGGCGTCGATCTCGGCGATGGCCGAGACCTTGTCGGCCGGCAGCAGCCCGGCCCGCTGCTCGCCGACGCCCAGCTCGCTCGCGACGGCCGCCGCCGTGCCGGCGTTGTCGCCGGTGAGCATCGCCGTGCGCAGGCCCAGCTCGTGCAGTTCGGCGAGCACCCGGGCGGCCTCGGGGCGAGGCCGGTCGGCCAGGCGGATCCAGCCCATCGGGCCGGCCTCGCCCGTGAGCGCCACCGACGTGCCGACCGCGCCGTTGCCCTCGGCCCGGCCGAGCTGGTCGTGGAACTCGGGGCGGCACAGGCCGGCCTCGTCGATGTAGCGGTGGCTGCCCATGTGGTAGTCGACCGCGTCGACCCGGCCGCGTGCGCCCAGGCCCGGCACCGCGCGATAGTCGTCGGCGATCGGCACCTCGAGGCTGCGGCCCGCGGGCATAACGCGCGATCGCCTTGCCCAGCACGTGCCCGCCGCGGTCCCCCAGCGCCGCGGCGATCCGCACCACGCGGTCCTCGTCCTCGTTGGCCCGGGGCGCAGACGACCTCGACGACATCCGGCCGGCCCTGGGTCAGCGTGCCCGTCTTGTCGAACGCCAGGGCGCGCAGCCGGCCGATCTCCTCGAGGAACTCGCCGCCGCGGATCAGGATGCCCGCCCGCGCCGCCGCCGCCAGCCCGCTGACCACCGCCACCGGCGTGGCGATCACCAGGCGCGCACGGGCACGCGATCACCAGCACCACCAGGCCCCGCGCGAACCACGCGCGGAACAGCTCGCCGCTCCAGCCGTGCCCGCCGATCGCCGACGCCAGCGGCGGGCCGAGCATCACCAGCAGCGACAGCCCGACCACGATCGGCGTATAGATCGACGGCGAACCGCGAGATCCGCCGCTCGATCGGCGCCCGGCCCGACTGGCTGGCCCGCACCTGCGCCACCACCCGCGAGATCAGGGCGTCGCTCACCGGGCCCGAGGCGCGGACCTCCAGCGTCCCCTCGCCGTTGACCGTCCCCGCGTAGACCGGGTCACCCGGCCCGCGGACCACCGGCATCGACTCGCCCGTGATCGTCTTCTGATCGACGCTCGACCGGCCCGATTCGACCTCGCCGTCAACCGGGATCGTGTCGCCCGCGCGCACCAGCACGCGATCGCCCGCCCGCACCTCGCCGGCCGGCACGACCTCGACCGAGCCGTCCGCCCCGATCCGCTCGGCCGACGGCGGCGCCAGGTCCAGCAACGCGCGGATCGACCGCCGCGCGCGGTCCAGGCTGAACGCCTCCAGCGCCTCGGACAGCCCGTACAGGAAGGCCACGGTCGCCGCCTCGTCCCACTGGCCCAGCGCCACGGCGCCGATCACGGCCAGCCCCATCAGGACGTCGATATCCAGGTGCAGCCGCAGCAGGTTCCGCGCGGCGCGGGGATATAACCCGATGCCGCCGATCACGACCGCCATCGCATAGGACGCCGTGGCGAGCCGGCCCGCCGCGGTCGTGCTCATTCCCAGCGACGGCCCGAGCCACGAGAACGCCATTCCGGCGGCCGTCGCCAGACCCGAGCCGGCCGTCAAGGCCCAGGCCCCATGGAGCGACCACCAGGACTCGGCCGATGCCGTCGCGTCCGCCTCGGACCCCCCTGCGCCGCCCGACTCGTCGGGCTCGCCCAGCACGGCTCGCCGGACATCCCCGTCCGCTCGCGTGATCAGCCGGGCCAGCCGCGCGGGATCGACCACGCCGGCGACGTGGTCCACCGTCATCGATGCCGTGGATCAGGTCGAATCCCAGGCCGGTGATCCCTTCCTGGTCCCCCACGGCCGCGCGCAACTGCTCGACTTCCTTGGGACAGTCGAGGCCCCGAACCTGGATCATGCTACGGGCTTGACTCATCGATCCTTCCTGTCCGCTAGGCTTCGTCCATCGCGTCGCGTCGCACCTCCGGCGACGACCTGCCGCCGCCGAGGTCAGTCCCCGGCCGGGGCGATGGTTGAATTATAGGGACCGAAGGAAATCCTGAGAACACGAGGCGGCCCATTGGCGCCGCGGCCGCTCGCCTGCAAGGGTCATGGCGAGCGCCCGCCCGACCCGCCGCGGCAACCGCCCGGGAGAACGATCGGTCGGGCCGACGGCGGGGTGATGAGACCCGCGCCGAACGCAGGATCGAGACCCGGCTCGGTCGGGCCGTTCGCCGGTTTACCCCGAGTCTCCGACCCCGCCGCGGCCAGGACCGTAGGTCACCGCCGGTCCGGTCCGGTCCGCCCGCCGGCCGCCCGCTCGGGAGACTTTCGGTCGGGCCGACAGCGGGGTCATGGGCCCCGCCCCGAACGCTGGGTCGGCGAGGCCCGGCCGATTGCCGACAGAGCCAGCTCCCACGGCGGGGCGGCGCCGGACTTGCTCTCGCTCATGCCGACGCTGTTCCAGGAATCAGGGACCGCCCGCCCGCGGGGCCGACGGCGCCGACGGCGGGACCGCCGGGTCCCGGGCGGCGTCGGGCGCCCGGGCCGGCTCGGCCGCGCCGATCTCCCTGAGGGTGCCAAGGAACGGCGGCCCAACCGCCTGCGGGGCTGACGGAGCCGGGGGCACCGGCGGCGGGACCGCCGGGTCCCGGACGGGGTCGGCCGCCCGGGCCGGCTGGGCCGCGGCGGTCGCCCTGAGGCTGGCATGGAAGGCGTCCCAGTTCCCGTACGGCAGGGCGCCCAGGTCGCGATACAGCCCCAGCCGCTCGGCACGGAACTCGGTCCACAGCGTGACCAGCCGGTCCTGCGCCACCGGGCCCCTCTCGAGGGCATCGACCAGACCCTGGATGGACGACCCGCGCACCGGGCCGACCGCCGCGCTCGACGGCGCGATCATCCGCTCGAACGCCTGGTCCTGCAAGCGAACGGCCAGCACATACATCCGCCTGGCGCCCTCATACTCATTGCGGATCGCCAGCAGCCGCCGGACGCGGCGCCGCACCCGCAGCTCGAGCGCGGCGCCCCCGTCGGCATCCGGCCGCCCCGCGGCCGCGTGGTTCCGCAACGCCTGACCCGCCGCTTGCTTCAGCAGGTCGTCCAGCCCGACGTGGTCGGCTCCCTCGGCGACCATCGGCCAGATGATGGCCGGGTCGACATACCGGGGGACCGGCCGGCCGGCGATGATCAGGATGCCCAGCTCGGGGAGCCCCTCGACGATCCGCGGCAGCGCGGCGAGCTGCCGATCCGGAAGGCGTTTCCATGCATCGACCTGGTCGAAGACGCGGTCGAAGGCCGCAATGCTGCTCCGGTCGGGGAGTACGGCCGCGCGCGGCGACAGCCCCAGCGCGGGCTTCAGCTCGTCGAGCGCATTGCGGTAGGCCGCGATCTCACGCGACCTCCGCAGCCGGGCCTCGAGGAGCGTATTCATCACCAGGTCAACGTCGAGCTGACTCAGGCCCGAGCTCTGCCCCTGCACCAGCTCCTGCACCAGCCTGAGCAGGCTTTCCAGCCGCGCGTCCTGCTGCCGCGCGTTGGCCACGATCTGCAGCCGCCGCAGGACCGTCAGGTACGCCTCGCCGGGGTCGTGGAACGCGGGGCCTTTCTCAGTCTGACCGGCAAAGAGCTCCTTGCGGAACCTGGCGAAGTCGCCGACCTCGAGGCGCCGGGCCTGCTCGGCGAGCGCGGTCGGGTCGAGTGACCCGGCCAGCCGGGCATCGCCGCCCGACCGGGCGCGCACCAGGGCCAGGGTGTAGACGCGGTCCCAGGTCAAGGGCTCCGCGGGCTCCTGCTCGGACAGGCCGGCGACGGCCCGCTCCGGCAACGGCGGCACCACCACCACGGTCACGGCGGCCAGCCCCGCGGGCTCGTGTTGACGGACGTCCTCGATGACCGCCCCACGCGGCGGGAACTCGCCGGGCGCGGGCGCCGCGGGCACCGGGGGAGGAGCGCGCGACCTGCCCGGCGGCCGGTCTCGCCATCGCCGCCAGCCCCGCGGCCCCGATCAGGATTCCGGTCAAGACGCGGTGCTTGCCCATGCGAGTCGCTCCGATCGACGGTCTCGGACGTTCGGATATCCGTGTTCTCAACCGATGCCGCTCATCCGGTCGCGCCTCATTTGGTCTCGACGCGCCGCGGCCCGGCGGCCGGCGCGTCGTCGGCCACGATGCGGAACAGCACCTGACCGTCGCGGACGACGGCACCCGGCCCGATCGGTGCCTCGTGGCGGACCCGCCCGCCGGCCGGCGCCGCCACCTTGCAGGCGTCAACCTGCTCGTGCAGCCGCTTCAGCTCGGCCTCGGCCCGCAGCAGCGCCGCCTGCTTCGACAGCTCGCGCTCGCGGCGCGTCTCGACCGCGGCCATCAGCATGCGGATCGTCCGGTCCCGCGTGTGCTTGACCAGCTCCTGCCTGCGCGCCTGGGCCGCTTCGAGCGTGAACTGCGACCGCTTGAAGGCCAGTTCCTTGCCGGCATTCTCGGCCACCGACACATAGCCCTTCTGGTACATCCGCCGGGCCCATTCGAGGGTGTCCTCGGCGCTGATGAGGTCCGCCTCGGCCACCTTGACGGCACCCTCGGCCTCGGTCAGCTCCCTGGCAAACCCGCCATCCTTGTACTCGCTCAGCTCCATCGCGGCGGCCTCGCGGGCGAGCCGGGCCCCTTGCGCGCCCGACTGGATCGCATGGACCTCGGCCTCCTGGCTGGCGATCCGCTCCTTCAGCCCGGCGGGGTCCAGCTCGCAGACAACCTCGCCCCGCGCCACGAGGTCGCCATCGGTGCGGCACGCCAGCACCCGGATCCGGCCATCGACCGGATTGAAGACCGCGACGCCCCGAGCATCGGCCGCGGCCGCGGCCCTGTCAGGACCGCCCGCCGCCCGCTGCTGTGCCGACGCGATCGTGACGGCCAGCAACAACCCGACGCCAACCATCGCCCCGATGGACGTCAAACGGGATGACATGGTTCCTCCCTCCCTCTTGCGATCGCGGGCCGGCACCGATTCGGCCGCACGGCAAGGTCACGATCGCGCAGGATAACGTCGCGGGGACCACCATCAGATAGACGGTTCCTCGCCGTGGTCTCTCAATGGTATCAGCGTTATCTTCGCGACATCCGTCCTCGCCGGGCGCGAAGACGCGCGGTGGCCCGGGCGCACCGTCGAGGTCAATACGAGCTGTCCGGCAGGCGCTCGAGGGTGATCTCCACGTCGCGGGCTTCGGGAGGCATGTGCGCCGTCGAGGGCCGGTAGCCCTTGCGAGTGAGGTCCATGAAGTACTCCTGCGGCGGCAGCCCCTTCGCCCGGAAGACGCCCAGGCGATCGGTCGCGCACATGATGGGGCGGCCGGCGACGTTGTAGGTGACCTGTACGCCGACGACCGGCTGGCCGTCCTGGTCGACGATCCGGCCGATCAGGGTCGCTTCCTGATCATACGGGGCATCCGGCGCAGCCGCGGTCTTCACCCGGAACCGGGCCTGGCCCCCCTGCGGCATGACCGGCTTCGCCGATGGGTCGCCCGGTTCGCGACCTCCGACCAGCCGGACCGCCTCGGGATCACGGTCGGCGGCGACGATCAGGGTCCGCGTGTCCGGACCTTTATTGGCGTAGGGCGTGCTGCCCCGCAGGTAGACGCACGACAGCCCATGCGGCACGAAGAACGCAAATCGTCCCTGCTCGTCGGTCACCGCCTGCTCGCCCTCGTGCCCCGAGCCGGGCAGCGCCGGGTTGGAGCAGAGGACAGCAACCCCACCCATCGGCTTGCCAGTCGCGGCGTGGACGGCCGTGCCGTGGATCCGCCGCCCCTCGACGAGCTTCAGGTCGGCGGGCGCTCGGCGCCGGCCTCGACACGCACTCCCTCGACGGCCTGCGCGGGGAACCGCCGGCCCCGCGGCGACGCCGAGAGGTACACGTTGTACACGCCGGGCGGCAGCCCGCCGATCTCGTATCGGCCCCGGCCGTCGGTCGTCGTCCATCCCGTCGCGAGGAGCGGGCTCACGTCGTTCTCGATCCGGCTGGCGTGCAGCCTGGCCCCCTCGACGGGCCGGCCGGTGGTCGCGTCGATCACCGTGCCCGCGATGCCGCCGGCCTCCTCCAGGGTCATGCGCGGGATCGTCGCTTGATCGGGACCGCATGCGATCGGCGGCCCGGCATACCGCGGGTGCAGCACCACCAGGCTGGCCGACGACCCTTCGGGAAGTCGGATCGCGTACCGGCCGTCGGCATCCGTGACGGCCATGCCGATCCGCGAGTCGCCGGGTCCGAAGCTGTAGTCGATCAACGTGGTACCGCCACCGCGCTGCACCGAGGCGACGTGCATCCGCACGCCGGGAATTCCCCGCCCCCCGCGGTCCGCCACCGAGCCCTCGACCTTGTGGCTCCGGGGCAGCAGCACGACCTGGACCGCGTCCGCGTCCGCCGCGACGGCCTTCCGCTCGCCCGGACGGTCCAGGTAGCCCCAGCCGAGGGTCCGGTCGTCGGGGCGCGCCACGAATCGCGTTCCGAACGAGGGGTCGGCGTCGGGATCGAGCGGGACGCGCACCCGGCCGTCGGCCCCCGTGCGGTAGCGCGGGCCGCCGTCATCGAGGAACCGCTCAAGGACCTCGACCTCAACGCCCGCCACGCCCCGGCCCTGCGTGTCAACGACTCGCACGGTCACGACCTCGGTCCTCCTCGTGTCCGCGGCCGGTCCGGCCGGCCGAGGGACGGCCGCGGCCGAGCCGGCCGCCGCCTGGCGCGGTGAGGCCGGCGATCCGGCCTGCGCGATCCAGATCGCCGCGGCGCCGGCCGCCGTGAGACTCGCGAAGACCACGGCCGAGAAGAGCAAGATCCGCCTCATGAGCAGGTTCCTCAGCGTCTGATCGGTCCAGGAGAAGGCCGTCGCGTTCACCGCCGCCGGCCGGCCGCCGGCGATCGACCGCATCGCCGCGACGGTGGCCTGCGCCAGCTCCGCCGGGACGACGACGGCCGTCGCCGAGAGCGAGTTCGCATCGGATCTCTCGTCCGGGGCGAGCCCGCGGCGCGTCAGTGAACGTCGCAGGCGTTCGCGGCCGCGGGCCAGGCGGCTCTTGACGGTGCCGACCGGCCAGCCCAGCCGGCACGCGGCGGCCTCGCAGGTCTGACCCTCCAGGTAGCAGAGCACCACCGCCGCGCGATAGCGCTCCGGCAACCGGGCGAGCTCCTCGTCCAGTATCGTCGCGAGCTCGGGCGTGGAATCGCCGTCGGCGGGCCGGTCCTGTGGACCTCGCCCGACTCGATGGCGCGGCGTCGTGCCGGCGGCGCGCGCCAGCTCGACCCGCGCCCGCGCCGACACCCGCAAGGCCACGCCGTGCAGCCAGCTCGCGACCGAATCCTGCCGGCGAACCGCCCCGGCGCTGCGGACAAGCACCAGGAACGTCGCCTGGAATGCGTCCTGCGCGTCGTGCTCGTCGCGGAGGACCCTCCGGCAGACGCGCAGCACCATCGGCCCGTGCCGCTCGACCAGGGCGGCGAAGGCCGGGCCGGATGCGTCGCGCTCCCCCGAACGGTCGGCGAACCGCCCGAGCAGCTCGCCGTCGCTCAGCCCCACGGTCGTCCCCGAGTCGAACAGCGTGCGGACGTCCGGGAGCACGCCCCCGGCCTGCCGATGCCTCTGCCTCGCGGTCATCCCGATCCCCCGACGGCCTGCCCTGCCCTGCCCTGCCTGCAACGTGCCGGGTAGTGCCCCGGCGGCCGACGACGGTTCCCGTTTTTTCCCGGGAACTCTCCGCCCCGGCTCAGGGCCGCTTCGGCTGGCCCTTGATGTTGTCGCGGACCAGGTCCCCGCCGGAGAGTTCGCCGACCGGCTGGTCGCGCAGGGACTTGTCGAGGAACTGTCGGATGAGCCGGGGAACCTCGGGCCGGCGGAACTGGCCGTGGCCGCCGCCGACGACCCGGTAGTAGGCGCACGGCACCCCCGCGGCCTTGAGCGCCTTCGCCAGCCGCTCCGACTGGTCGATCGGCACGAGCGGGTCCTCGGTCCCGTGAATGATGAGGAACGGCGGGTCGTCGCGGCCGACATAAGTGATCGGCGAGGCCGCCCGCGCCGCCTCCTTCAGCTCGGGCAGCGGGCCGCCGATGAGCCGCGACTCGGGCGAGTCGGCCGCGTTGTGGTCGATCCGGCTGGGATGGTCGCCCATCGCCGGGAAGTCGCTGGGCCCAAACAGGTCCACGACGCACCGCACCCGGCTGCTGACGCCCCCGTGCGGGCCGACCTGGCCCTCGAGATCGGCGATGCCGCCACTGGTGCCCAGCATCGAGGCGAGGTGGCCGCCGGCCGACTCGCCCATGACGCCGACGCGGTCCGGGTCGAGACCGTACTTCGCCGCGTTCGCCCGGATCCATCGGATCGCCGCCTTGACGTCGTGGATCTGCGCCGGCCAGGTCGCCTCGCCGCTCAGCCGGTAGTTGATCGTGGCCCCGGCGAATTCGCCCGTCTCCACCAGGGGCGCCAGCGGGCCGATGCCCATCGCCTTGTCGCCCGCCCGGAACGCCCCGCCGTGGATGTAGACGACCACCGGCAGCGGCTTGCCTGAGCTTGTCGCCGATCTCGGCAGCATCAGGTCGAGCGTCTGCCGGGGATTCTTCGTCCCGGCGTAGGGGATGTCCTTCTCCAGCCGGACCCCATCGGGCAAGTGCGGCGCCGCGCCCTTCGCCGGCTCCTGGCCCGATCCGTCGGCCGTCCAGGCGAGCAACAGGCATGGCACCAGGAGCAACCATCGCGTCGAATGACCCATGGTTCATGTCCTTCCGATGCGTCAGGCGATTGAGGTGGCGGAATGACGGCCTCGAAGACTTCCGAATTGTAAGCCACGAACCGACGGCACGCGAGGAGGGTCTGCATCCATCACGCGGGGTATCTGCCCGATCCGACCGCCCAGCCGCTTGCAGAATCGAGGCGAGCCGTCAACGGCTCATATTCTTGTCGATCAGGATCCTCATGAGCGACTGGGACGGTCGCCGGCCGTCCGTGTATCGGGCCGGAGTAGGACAGGCTGTCCAGCCTGTCGCGGGCCGGCCGCCCGGACGGGTCGGGCCGGCGACGGGGTCGGAAGACCCGAGACGACCGCCCCGCCGGGTATCGGGCCGGCGGAGACAGGCTGGACAGCCTGTCCTACTCGGTTCGCCCGGACGGGTCGGGCCGGCGGGTGGCATCGCCCGTCCGAAACGGTCCTACCGACCTTCCGGGACAGACGCTGACTCCCCGCCGCGAGCCGCGTCGCCCCGCCCGGGATTGACCCCTCACTCTTCCGGGACGGATAATTCGATCGTCGTGGGAGGAAGCGCCATGCCGATCGCAGTCGCGGATATCGAGAAAACGGCGAATGTTTGCGGAGGCTCAGCCCGCGTCGCCGGCACCCGGATTCCGGTCTGGCAACTCGTCGCCGCCCGGGATGCTGGAGCGAGCGAGGCCCAACTCTTTTTGATTACCCCGGCCTGCGGGCCGAGGATCTCGTGAATGCCCGGTCGTACGCTCGCGCGTACCTCGATGAGATCGAAGTGGAGATTCGCGAGAATGACGACCTCCCTCTGTGATTGTGATACGGAACACGGACAACGGGATACCGAAAGCGGACTGTGAAGAAGCCCCGCGCCCGCGCTCCCGGAAACTCCCCGAATCCCCATCGATCGCCGCCGCCGCGCCCGCGCCTCGGCCATCCAGGTCCGCGGTGCGCGCGTGCACAACCTGCGCAACGTCGACCTCGACCTGCCGCGCGACCGCCTGGTCGTCCTCACGGGCGTCAGCGGCTCGGGCAAGAGCTCGCTGGCCTTCGACACGATCCATGCCGAGGGCCAGCGCCGATACCTCGAATGCCTCTCGGCCTACGCCCGCCAGTTCCTCGACCAGCTCGAGCGCCCCGACGTCGACGCCATCGAGGGCCTGCCGCCGACCGTCGCCATCGACCAGAAGGCCGGATCGCCCGGCCCGCGGAGCACGCTCGGCACGATCACCGAGATCTACGACTTCCTCCGCCTGCTCTTCGCCCGCGCCGGCGTCCCGCACTGCCCCGCCTGCGACGCCGTCATCCGCCGCCAGACACCCGAGCAGATGGCCGACCACTTGATGGCGCTGCCCGCCGGCCGCAAGGTCCAGATCCTGGCCCCGCTCGTCCGCGACCGCAAGGGCCAGCACCTCGACGTCTTCCAGGCGATCCGGAGCGCCGGGCTGATCCGCGCCCGCGTGGACGGCGAGCTCATCGAGGTCACCGACACCCCCCCGAAGCTCGCCAAGAACCGCTCGCATTCGATCGAGGCCGTGATCGACCGCCTCGTCATCCGCGACGGCATCCGCCTCCGACTCGCCGAGAGCCTCGACCTGGCGCTCAAGCTCGCCGACGGCCAGGTCCTCGCCCTGGTCGAATCGCCGCCGTGACGACGGCCGCATCGACCTCGTCGGCGCCGGCCGCAGCGGCCTGGGACGAGCGGCCGATGAGCGTCCACCTCGCCTGCCCGTCCTGCGGCACCGGGCTGCCCGAGATCGAGCCCCGCAGCTTCAGCTTCAACAGTCCGCACGGCGCCTGCCCGTCGTGCGACGGCCTGGGCTCGCGCCGGCGTTCCAGGCCGAGCTGTCGGTCCCCGACCGCTCGCGGTCGTGGTCGGGCGGTGCCGTCGTTCCCTGGACCCTACTGAACGAGGGCCAGGCCGACCCCTCGGCGCGTGAAGTCCCCGTCCGCGAGTTCCTCGCGCGACAGGGCCTCGACGCCGACGCGCCGCTCGATGCCTGGCCGCCCGCCGCCTGGTCGGCGTTCTGGCACGGCGAGCCCTCGGGCCCGTTCCCGGGCCTGGCAGCATTGCTGGAGAAGGCCCATGACGAGACCCGCGGCGAGTCGATCCGCCGCGCCCTCGACGCGTATCGCGAGCCGGTCGTCTGCCCGAGTTGCGACGGCTCGCGGCTGCGCCCGCGGCCCGCGCCGTCCGCTTCGCCGGCCGGTCGATCCGCGACCTCACCGCGATGCCCGTCGGCGCGCTGCTCACCCTGCTCGAGCCCGACGCCATCCCGGCCGACGCCGGCCTTGCCCCCGAGGCCGTGACCGCGCCCTGCTCGGCGAGATCGCCGGCCGGCTGCGCTACCTGGTCGACGTCGGGCTCGAGTACCTGGCGCTCGACCGCGGCTCCGACACGCTCTCCGGCGGCGAGCACCAGCGCGCCCGGCTGGCCGCCCAGCTCGGCTCAGGGCTGGTCGGCGTCGCGTATGTCCTGGACGAGCCCACCGCCGGCCTGCATCCCCGCGACACGGCCCGCCTGATCGCCAGCCTGCGACGGCTCCAGGAGCTGGGCAACAGCGTGCTCGTCGTCGAGCACGACGAGGCCGTGATCCGCGCGGCCGACTGGGTCGTCGACCTCGGCCCCGGCGCCGGCCCCGACGGCGGCCTCGTCGTCGCCGCCGGGCCTCCCGACCGACTGGCGGCGGCCGACTCGGGATCGGTCACGGCGCAATATCTCGCCCGCGGGCCCGCGCCCCGCCGCCGGACGACCCGCGCGGCCGGGTCGCCGCCAGCCCCGGCTGGATCGCGATCCGAGGCGCCGCCGTCCACAACCTCCGGCATGTCGACGCCCGCATACCGCTGGGTGCCCTGACCTGCGTCACGGGCGTCAGCGGATCGGGCAAGAGCTCGCTGGTCCACGACGTCCTGGCCCGCTCGGTCCGGCGCGCACCTGCATCGCTCCGCCGGCGCGGCCGAGGGCGAGTTCGGCGCCGTCACGCTGCCGGCCATCGATCGCCTGATCGAGGTCGACCAGGCCCCGATCGGCCGGACGCCCCGCTCGACGCCCGCCACGGCCACCGGCCTGTTCGACGAGGTCCGCCGCGTCTTCGCCCTGACTCGCGAGGCCCGGATCCGCGGCTACGGGCCCGGCCGATTCAGCTTCAACGCCCGCGGCGGCCGCTGCGAGGTCTGCCTCGGCCTGGGCCAGCGGCGGATCCCCATGAACTACCTGCCCGACCTTTACGTCACCTGCGAGCAATGCGGCGGCAAGCGCTACAACCGCCAGACGCTCGAGCCGAAGTTCCGCGGAAAGTCGATCGGCGACGTGCTCGAGCTGCGGGTTGACGAGGCGGTCGCCCTCTTCGACGCCGTCCCTCGCGTCCTCGCGGGCCTCGAGGCCCTGCGCGACGTCGGGCTCGGCTACGTGACCCTCGGCCAGTCGAGCACGACGCTGTCCGGCGGCGAGGCCCAGCGCGTCAAGCTCGCCGCCGAGCTCGGCCGGCCCTCGTCGCCGGGCGCCTCGCCGCGCCCTGTACATCCTCGACGAGCCGACCACCGGCCTCCACTTCGCCGATGTCGACCGCCTGCTCGTGATCCTCCACCGCCTGGTCGACCTGGGCCACACGGTCGTCATCATCGAGCACCACACCGACGTCATCGCCTCGGCCGACTGGGTGATCGACCTCGGCCCCGAGGCCGGCCAGGCCGGCGGCCAGGTCGTCGCCATGGGACCGCCCGCCGCGATCGCCGCCGCCCCCGAAAGTCACACCGGCCAGGCCCTGCGCCGAAACCGCCCGTGATACGATGACCGACGGGTCCCCCGCGAACCCCCGATGACGCGACTGTTCCCCGATCACCGTGCCCCGGAGCCGCGCGACGATGGTGATCCTTCCGGTCCGACCCCCGGCCGATCCCCGTACGCCCCGGATCGTCGGCTCATCCCGTATTGCGGCGCCGCGGGCCCAACGGGCTCGGCGTTTCGGCCTGGCTGCTCTTGATCGTCTCGGCCGCATCGGCACCGGCCGGGGAATCGTGGGCCGGACCAGAGCCCGATCGGTCCGTCCGGCGACCCGCCAACCTGCTGCTGATCGTCGCCGACGACCACGGCGGGGGGACGCTCGGCATCGAGGGCGACCCCCGCCATGCGACGCCGAACCTCGACGCCCTGGCGCGGCAGGGCGTCCTCTTCGAGCGGGCTTATTGCAACTCGCCCTTGTGCACGCCCAGCCGGCAGTCGCTGATCACGGGCAAGCTGCCGCACGCCGTCGGAGTGACCCAGCTCTCGACCCGGCTCTCCGACGACGTGCTCACGATGGGCGAGTGGTTCCGCGACCTGGACTACCGCACCGCCGCGATCGGCAAGATGCACTTCAACGGGCCGTCGTCGCACGGCTTCGCGGAGCGGCTCGACACGGCCGACTGGGAGGCTCACCTCCGCGAGCACCCGCCCAAGGGCGGCGACCACCGCCGGCCCTGGCGGCCGTTCCAGGACCCCGCCGCGACCTGGCTCAACTCCGGCTGCCGGTCCGAGGGCCTGCCCGTCGAGTCGATGCAGTCGACCTACTACGTCGACCGCGCGCTCGAGTACCTCGACCGGTACGGCCGCGGCGATCGCCCGTTCGCCCTGGTCGTCAGCCTGTACGACCCGCACAGCCCGTTCCGCTTCCCCGACGGCTGGCAGCCGCGATTCCGTCCCGAGGCGTTCCCGGTCCCGCCGGTCTCCGACCTCGACCGCCGCGAGCAGCCCGCGATCTTCGCCCCTCTGACGCCCGACCAGGTCCGCGGCATCCAGGCGGCCTATTACACGTCGCTCTCGTACGTTGACGCCGCAGGTCGGCCGCCTGATCCGCGGCCTCGATCGATCGGGGCTCGCCGACAAACGCTCGTCGTCTACGTCGGGGACAACGGCTACATGCTCGGCCAGCACGGGCGGTTCGAGAAGCACTGCCTGTACGAGCCCGCCGTGCGCATCCCACTGATCGTCCGATGGCCGGGCATGCTGCCCGCCGGCCGCCGCGTGGCCGACCTCGTCGAGATGGTCGACGTCTTCCCCACGGTCCTGGGCCTGCTCCACCACCCCGCCCCGCCCGGCCTGCACGGGATGGACCTGTCCGCCCTGGCTCCGCGGCGAGCCCGGCGCCCGCGGCCACGACGCCGTCTTCAGCGAGTACCCCGAGAACGAGGAGGCCATGATCCGCACGTCGCGGTACAAGCTGATCGTCGGCACCGGCCGCCGCCTCCGCCAGGACGGTTACGCCACGGGCAAGCCCCTGCCCGGCCCCTATCAGCGGCTCTACGACCTGGTCGACGACCCGGCCGAGGCCCACGACGTCTCCGGCGACCCTCGCCATCGGACGCTCCAGGCCGACCTGCTGCGCCGGATGCACGACCGCCTGCTGGCCACCCGCGACGGCCTCGAGCCGGTGCCCCCGGGCATCTCGGCCCTCGAGGCCATCCACTGGTGCCTCGTGCCGCGGGACGTGCCGGCGAGCCAGAAATAGGCCCGAGGATCATGCTGGACTGGCGCCGGGAGCCGGAAGTATCTGGTGATCCGGGCTGATGCCGAGGGTGTCCCATGTCAGGGCTGGGGTGCCTGAAGAGCGTGTCACCGTCCTTGTTCCGGAGGTACAGCAGCGGCTGCGTCTTCCTAGGAAACACCCAGACCGATCGTCTCTGCTCCTTGTCGTGGATACGCAACGAGGCATTCCCTTCGCGGTTGACCCCGATCCCGAATCGATAATTGCCATCCGAGCTGTGAAAGACGAGCCCCGACGCCCCGTCCGGCGAGGAATTTAACCGGAATCTTACCTTGCCATCCTTGTTTACCCCAAACAAGCTCAGGTCACCGACTTTGGTGACGACCAAGGCAGAATGGGACTTCTCGATCCGGGCCGCCAAGAAACAGCCCCCCGTCTCCGTTGCGGGAGCGATTGAACTGAAGCCGGCGCTCGACCGTCCTTGTCGAAGATGGACAAGCCTCGATCGCCTGCGTCGTTGACGCAGATCGAGTTCGGCTTTGCCATCCGCGCCGATTAGAAGGTCAGGTTCGCAGAGTGATCGGGGTTCACCAGCAAGTTAATATGCTTCTTGCCATCCTTGCCCGAGATGATCAGGCCCGAGCGACTGCGCCCTCGCCCGTGCAGCGAAGGAGCGTCTCTTTCCGAGGGCCGAGGAAGTTCAGGACCGTCGAGCCGTCCTGATCGACCGCCAACATTGCACGAGGTTTCGGGTCATCCAGGGTCGCGTCGGGGCCCACAAGGAGGAACTCATTGGCGAGGATCGGTGGGAATGGGAATCGTTCTGTTATACGACCCGGACGGTGACCCGCTTTCTGTAATCCGCCGGTTGGCGGCGGAGGAGGGGCCGGGTCCTGTGCTCCGCCGATCGCCACCAAGAGAACCCCGATCAGGGAGACCGTGACACCTACCGTCTCCAACGGTGCATCGCCCGCCGCGAGCCGTGACACTCACGCTCCAGCGTTCGAGTCGCTCGAACAACTCGTCCGACAATGCTTGGTCCATGGGAGCCTCCGGTCTCAGCGGGATTTCAGCGATCGACACTCATTCAAAGCTTACGTCGGCCTCGTGAGGCACACCATGCCCTGGGCGGCCCGCCGTTGCCGGACCGTTCAGTTAGGCTGCGGCGTATCGTGCCAGACTGGGCCAGGGATCTCGGGCGGCACGTCACCCACCAACGCCGTCGGAACACGACCGCAGGAAGTCCAAGACCGCCTCTTCCCTGAAACGCTCTGCATCCTCGCCGGCTCGAGCGCACATCCCCTCGGTCGTCGGCCCCCTCGCGGTCATCCACTGGTGCCTCGTGCCGCGCGACGTGCCGGCGGGGACGCGATGAACGAATCGCGGCAAGTCCCCAGAAGCGCGACTGCGTGACCGGCTCCTTCCCGTTGAACTCAGGTTGTGACATGGGCCGTGCCGATGTAAGCTGCACGCCGATCCCGGCGGCGGCGCCGCCCCCGGGCCGCACGGCTGGCCGCCGGCATGTTGACAGAGGGGCCGACGCATGGATGCCGAGAAGTACGGCGCCTTCGCGACTGGCACCGCCTCTTCGGGCTCTTGCTCATCGACTACTTCACCGGCTCGCCCTTCGTGGTCGAGGTCGAGCGCGACCTGTCGGTCCAGCAGCAGTTCCTCGACGTGGTCGTCGTGCGACGCGGCCCGGGCCGTTCGCCGACCGCCTGCCCGACGGCCTCGAGGAGCTGGCGGCGCACAACCTGATCACCTTCAAGTCGCACCACGAGGCGCTCGACGCCTGGGCCGTCAAGGAGCTGGTCGGCCATTACGTGGCCTATCGCAAGGCTCGTCAGCGCGTCGCCGTCGGATCTGCTCACCGAGGACCAATTCCGGCTGTTCGCGATCTGTGCGCGCGGCCCGCGGAAGCTGCCGCGAGAGGTCCCGTGGCAGGAGCGCCGGCGGGGTGTATGATTGCCGGTGGGGCACCGACACGGTCCGGGTGGTCGTGGCGCGGGAATTGCCGCGCGAGGCCCACAACGCGCCGCTGCATCTGTTCAGCGCCTCGCCGGAGCTGGTGGGCTTCGGCGGCGGCGCCTACCGGCGGTGCTCGGAGGACGCGAGTCGCCTGCTGGAGCAGTTGTTCGCGCGGCTTCGGGGGGAGGGATTGGTCATGGCCTACACGATGGCGGACTTCCGGCGGGATTACATCAAGGAGCATTTGCCCGAGCTGACGCCGGAACAGCAGGAGTACGTGTTGCAGGCCCTGCCCGCGGAGGCACGGCTGGCCGGACTGCCGGCAGAGGCGCTACTGGCCGCCCTGCCCGCGGAGGCACGGCTGGCCGGCCTGCCGGCGGAGGCACGGCTGGCCGGCCTGCCGGCGGACGAAATCCGCGAGTATCTGGACCGGGTGGCCGCCGGCCGGAAGTCCCTGTCGCGCAAGCCGCGCCGGAAGAAGTCATAAGATAGACCCTCGCGAACCGGAAATCAGGCCACTTCGCATGCTTGCAAAAAGTGCCGAGATTTCAGCGCTCGTCTACTTTCCCGGTTGCGTGTTGCCTTTAGGATCGCCCAGGGAAGCCCTCTCATGAACCTCGAAGCCCGCTCACGACACCAATGCGGCAAGCCGGCGCAGGCCCGCCCAGGCGGCCGGGCCGTCGGGATGGCGGCGGTCCGCGGCCCTGCTCGGTCTGCCCGTCGCGGTGGTCCGGGCCGGTCCGGAGGACGCCGACTCCAGGGCCAGGGCCGCCCCCGAAACCGACCGCCGCCAGGGTCAAGGCCGCCGTCGAGCGGGCCATCGCGCCGTTGCAGAAGAGCCTGACCGTCTACGCCGAGAAGCGCGACTGCTTCTCCTGCCACCATCAGGCGGTCACCCTCGTCGCCCTCGAGATCGCCCGCATCGCGCGGCCTCGCGATCGATGAGGACGCCGTTGAGGCGGCCGTCGCCCTGACGCTCGACGACCTGGAAAGCGCCTGGGTCACGTATCGCAAGGGCCAGGGCCAGCCCGGCGGCGTGACCCGTGCCGCCTATCGCGCTCTGGACGCTCGAGGCCGGCGGCCACCCCGCCGACGAGACCACCGCCGCGGTGACCGACGTACCTCCTGAAGGCCGATCGCGACCGCGACCACTGGACCACGTCGCTCGCGGCGTCCGCCGATCGAGGCCAGCCATGTCACCACGACGGCCCTGGCGCTCCGGGGCCTGGCGGTACTACGGGTCCAAGGGCCAGGCTGAAGCCGCGAAGGAACGGGCCCGCCAGGCCCGCGCCTGGCTGGCCGAGAGCCGGCCCGCCGACACCGAGGACCGCGTCTTCCGGCTCTGGGGCCTGAAGTACGCCGGCGCCACGCCCGAGGAGCTCGACTCCGCCGCCAAGGACCTGCTCGCCGCCCAGCGCAACGACGGCGGCTGGTCCCAGACCGACAAGCTCGCGAGCGACGCGTACGCCACCGGCTCCGCGCTGGTGGCGCTGCACCAGGCCGGCGGAATGCCGACCGACGACCCGGCGTACCGGCGCGGGGTCGCTTTCCTGCTGCGGACGCAGAAGGCCGACGGCACCTGGTTCGTGGCCTCGCGGAGCCAGCCCGTTCCAGCCCTACTTCGAGAGCGGATTCCCCTACGGCAAGGACCAGTTCATCGCCGTGGCCGCCAGCGGCTGTGGCCGCCGCGCGCTGGCCCTGACCTTGCCGGACGACGCCATGAGCCGCCGTGACCCGAGGACGCGGCGGGTCAGTGGGAACCTCGGACCGACCGAGTTGATCCTCGATCGCGTCGAAGATGTCAGCCCGCCCGCCGGCCTTCGCCGCGATCGATCGACGCCAGGCCCTCCTCGATGGCCTCGATCGCGAGCGGGGCCTCGAAGGTGCCCGGGGATGAGGAGTATAATCGGATTCGATCCGCTTCCAGGCCATCCAAAAGGCAAACCGCCATGCCGATCCACGACTGGACCCGCGTCGATGCGGGATTGTTCCACGCGTTCCACCAGAGATGGATCAGCGCCCTCTCAGACGCCTTGAATACGGGCGTCCTGCCGCGCGGCTATTACGCCCTTGCGGAACAATCCGTGGGGGGCCTGATCCCGGATATCCTGACCTTGAGACCCGCGGCGAACGAGACCGGAGGCGGACGCGGAATCCGCCGGATCGGCGGTGGCGACCGCACCTCCACGGACCCGGATCGTCCGCAAGGCCGAGGAGCGGATCTACGTCCGCAAGGCCGATCGGATCGTCGTCCGGCACCGGCACGGCGAGGTCGTCGCCGTCATCGAGATCGTCTCGCCGGGGAACAAGGCCAGTCCCCATGCCCTCCGCGCCTTCGTCGAGAAGTCGGCGGAATGGATCGACCAGGGGATTCATCTGCTGGTGATCGACCTGTTCCCGCCCGGCCAGCGCGATCCGCAGGGCATCCACAAGGCCATCTGGGATGAGTTCATCGAGGAAGACTTCCAGCGGCCGGATGATCAGCCGCTGACGCTCGCCTCCTACGACGCGCAGCCCGTCCCGATCGCCTACGTCGAGCCCGTCGCCGTCGGCGACGTGCTGCCCGACATGCCGATCTTCCTCAGGCCGGGGAAGCACGTCCCCGCGCCGCTGGAGGCGACCTATCAGACCGCGTGGAACTTCTTCCCCGCCCCGCTCAAGCGGTTGCTCGAAGCCCGGCCGGCGGATAGGAGCGGTGGATGACCGAAGATATCGGCCCGGCGGTCGTGCCGCACCGAAGGCATCCTTCGCTCTCCCCTACTTGCGACCGATCTCCACCACCAGCGGATGATCGCCGAGGCTCAGCTTCAACCTGTCCGCACCCTCGAGACTCCGAAAGGGTTTCACGCCGAGCGTCGGGTCGTAAACCCTGAGCGTCGGGTACGACTCGCCCAGCCGGATCGTGACCTCATCGGTGCCCTTCAGCCGCTCGCCCCAGACCACCAGGGCGAACGTGCCGTCGCTCTTCTGCAGCAGCAGGTCATGCACGGTGGCCGGCTGCCCGGGGATCGAGTAGCTCAGCCGGCCGGGCCTGGCGATCGAGCCCCCGTCGGCCAGGATCGTCGTGAGGTTGTGCAGGTACACGGCGGCCTTGCGCGGCGTGTAGTCGGCCTGGAAGAACCCGAAGCTCTGGTTGCCCCCCTCGTCCGTCGCGGTCGCGCAGGAGGTAGACGCACGTGTGGCTCCAGCCCCGCTTGAACTGATCGAGGTACAGGCTCAGCAGGTTCAGCGCCTGGATCTCCTCGGTGATCGGGCCGTCGATGGTGCAGCCCGTCTCGGTGGTCACGCGAGGCAGCGTGAGCAGCTCGGCCTCGGAATAGCCGCGGAAGTGCTTCGCCCAGGTGAGGCCGTAATTGCCGTACAGGCCGTCGACCTTGCAGGCCGACGTCGGATCGGCGGCGTTCCACGTCTTGTTGTCCGCCAGGCCGGGCGAGCCGGGATGATAGATGTAGTTATGCACGTTGGCGAAATCGGCGTAATTGGTCCCCGCGGGCAGCAGCGTGCCGGCGCCTGGGGGAATGGTCAGGAACTGCAATCCGACGTTGTCCCGCTCGCCGCCGCTCTCGCTGATCGACCAGACGGGATACTTCTTCAGCACCGGGTCGCCCTTGACGGCCGCGTACAGGTCGCGTTGCAGCTTGGCGACGGCCAGCCACGACGGGCGCGGCCGCCGCCCTTCTCGCCCTGATAGGTGACGCCCCAGTTGTTCGGCTCGTTGTTCCCCTCGAAGGCCAGCAGGGCGTCGGCCGCCGCCATCGGCCGCGCGGTCTCGATGAGTCGCTCGACGTCGGTGCCGCCGCTGACCAGGCCCCAACTGAATCGGACGCCGGTCTGCCCGATGCAGGTCGAGATAGGTCTGCAAGGTCGTGGGACCCGACTCGGTCAGCCCCTCGATGCCGCCCCGTACCCAGCGGAACCCGGCGTACTTGATCATCTCGATCGTCTTCGGCAGGGGCTGGCCGCGGTCGGGGAACGTCGAGTTCACCCCGATACTGTCCAGGAAGTCGGCCGCCGGGATGGCGGCCGTCGCCGTCGGCACGAGGCCGTCCACCTTCAAGACGACCTTGTTGAAGACCTGCTCGTCGAAGTTCCGGGTCCCCAGCAAGACCACCTGGCTGAACGAGGTCGTGGCGTTGTCCTGGAATCGCACCGTCGCGCCGGCGCCGTCGTTCCAGTCCTTGCCGGTGACGGCCCAGGACCCGTCGGACTCCCTGGTGATGTCCAGGCGGCTCAGGCCGCCGCCGTCGCGAACCGCCTTGTGGCCGGCGTCGATCGCCGCGGGCGCCCAGGTCTTCTCCTTCAGGGGTGTCCCCGCGACGACCCGGCCCCATTGCACGGCCCAGTCCGCCCGGGTGCGGTGGACCTCGAAGACATAGCCGTTCCCCGCCGGGTCCAGCAGCATGAAGGCGACCCCGTCGGCGGCCTGGCCGGCGTCCCCCCAGCCCCAGCCGTAATCCAGCGAGAGCATCAGCCTCCGGGGATTTTTGACCTCGGCAAAGGTCTTCGTCAGCGCAGCCATCGGGTTGATTCGCCGCGAATCGCGCGACACGACCGGGGTTATGGGCGGCTTCCGCGGCATACTGGACCACCTCCCAGGCGCCCTGGACCTTCCAGCCCAGCCCGGCGAAGTCGCCCCGGGAGAAGTCGGAGTCGACGAGCGTCTGCGCCTCGCAGGTCACCTGGAAGAAAACCGCAACCAGGCCGAACGCCATTGCTCTCGCGAATGGTGCAGCTCTCATTGGACCCTCCGCTATCGATCGAAATCGGACGACGACACAGCCCAGGGATTTGCCGATTCCCACCGAAATCCCGACGGCGGCTGCAACGCCAAGTAGCCTATCACCTGACCGCCATGCAAGCCATGCGGACCCTTACCCTGGAGGAACGGCGACCGGCCGAGGAGGCCGGGATCGGCGGCAGCGATGGCTCTGCCAGCGTCCGGCCGGCCCGAACCCACCGTGAGTTCGGCGCGGGTCTCACGACCACTACCGTCGGCCGGTTGGTGTTCGGCGCGGGTCTCCGACCCCGCCGTCGGCGTGACCGACAGGTCTCCCGGGCGGGCGGACCGGACGGGCCGGGCCGGTGGAGACCTACGGTCCCGCCCGCGGCGGGGTCGGAGACCCGCGCCGAACGGCCGGATCGGCCGCTGTGCGAGCTAGAGCGGCGAACGGTTGGAGTGCGCGCGATGGGACGATCCGGCTGATACGAGCCCGACGCGCCAGCGAGTGGATCCCCGAGCCGACCCGGCCATCCACTCGCTGGCGCGTCGGGCTCGTCGGCGCAACGCAACCGGGAGGCGCTCTGGCTCTGACGATCGTGAGCAGCCGACCGTCGGCATGGTGATGCTTACGATGATGGCCAACTACCCGACGGGATCGTCATGCGATCCGTCGCGTTCGGCCGACTCGGCGATCGCCTCGCGGAGGGCGTGGGCCATCCGGGCGCCGCGCCTCCGGGGAGAGGCCCTCGTTTGCGTCGTTGATGGCCGCGGCCCCGAGGTGCTCGCGGCGGCGGAGCGCCTGGCGGATCCGCCGCGCCTGCCTGCGGAAGCGGCGGCACGATCGGCACGCCAGCAAGTGGCACATGAGCGCCGTCCGCTCGAGGCGCGTCAGCGGCTCGTCGAGCTCGCGCGACATCAGCGCGGCCGCCGCCTCGCAACGTAACGTCAGGATTTGCAGGATGCCGTTCAACTGGCTCACGGGCTCCCCCTCGACGTCCCGCCCGGCTCGCCGCCGAACCAGTGTTTCTCCAGGCAATCGCGCAACAACAACCGCGCCCGGTGCAGCCGGACCCTCAGGTTGGCCGCACTCACCTCCAGCACGTCGCAAAGCTCGGCCGGGTCCAGGTCCTCGAGCTCTCGCAGGATGAATGCCGAGGCCAGCGTGCGGGGCAATCTCCCCACGCAGCCGTCCAGCACCGCCCAGAACTCGCGGTCCTCCAGCTCCCGATCGGGCGCCTTCCACGGGGCCGGGGCTGCCCGCCAGAACCCCTCCTCGTTGAAATAGCGACGGATGACCGGGTCGGGCCGCCGACCCGGACCGGTATCATTATCGGCATCCGCACCCTCATCGTGAACATGTTCGTGTGTGTGATCCAGGTCGGCACCGACCGTCGCCCCCGGCCCCGCCGCGCGCCGGTACGAGTCGACGATCTTGTGCCGGAGGATCGATAGCAGCCAGGTGCGGACGGTCGCCCGGCCTCGAAATCGGTCCCGCGACCGCAGCGCCGCCAGGAACGTCTCCTGCACCAGGTCCTCCGCCAGCTCGCGGCGGCCGACCCGCAGGCGCGCATAGCGAAACAGCGCGTCCCCGTGCTCGTCGGGCCAGGCCGCCGCATCGCCCGCGGAGAGGCGCGGCTCCCGATCGTCGGTCTCGGGGTCGTCCATCTCGGAGTCGTCGATCTCGGGATCATCGGCCGGCGTCGTCGGGCGGGCGTCCATGGTTCCTCGCCGGGTGAGCTGGGATCGGCCGGATCGGCCCGGGTCCACCGCTCACATCCTACGACGAGGCTCGCCCCTGGCAAGGGGTGCCGGCCCGGCCGCGCCTCGGCCCGGAGAAGAACTTGCGATCGGTTGTAACGCCGCGGCAATCCCGGCGACTAATCCGCGAGCGGACCGGAGTGTCCGCGTTTTTCAGGACCTCTCGTTCCCGCGTCCCCGCATGGAGTTCTCCACGTGATGCTCAAGCGATCCCTGCGCCTCTCGCTCCGGTCCGTGGCGGCCGTCGCCGTTGCCTTCATCGTCCTGGCCACGACGGCGCGTGCCAGCGACATCAAGATCATGGTGACGAACGATCAGCCGGCCGGGGGCTTCGCCCTGGCTCCTGTCTGGTTCGGCGTCCAGGATGGGTCGTTCACCACCTTCACCCCGGGCCAGGCCGCCAGCTCGGCGATCGCGACCCTGGCCCAGTTCGGCAATACCGCCCCGCTGACGAACCTCTTCGAAGCGGCGAACGTCGGCGTGGATACCACGCTGAAGTCCGGGAATGCCGTCGCCCAGTTCCTGCCGGGCCAGTCGAACTCGACGGTCATCAGCGTGGCCAACCCGGGCGCCGACACGTCCCTCAGCTTCGCCGGGATGTTCGTGCCGTCCAACGACTTCTTCATCGGCAACGCCACGCCCCTCCAGATCTTCAACCCCGACGGCAGCTTCAAGGGGCCGATGACGATCAAGATCTACGGCTCCAACGTCTGGGACTCGGACACCGAGCAGCAGAGCCTCACGACGGCCCTCACCTTCATCGCAGGGCCAGACCCCGGGGACCGGGACGCAGATCAATAACGGCGCAGTCACCTCGCTGTTCAGTGAGGCGACGGCGACGACATTCCTCCAGGGCATCAACGGCAAGACCACGGCCGTCGGCTACACCATCTCGCACATCCCCACCAGCGGCGACCTGATCGCCACGATCGAGATCTCGTCGGTCCCCGAGCCCTCCTCGATCGTGATCCTGGGCATCGGCGTGGCCGGATTGCTCATCCGGACGCGCAAGGCCCGCGGCATTCGCCGCCGGACACGGGCCTGACCGACGCAGGCAGGACCGACAATCTCGACCCGGCCCGGCCCGGCGCCCGCGGCGCCGGCCGGGCGCTCCGGGCATCCCCTCGCCGGTCGTCCGCCCGCCCGGCAAGTCGCCGGAAAATCCTCAAATCTCGACACTGTAGCGAGGTAACCGGTTCCGTCGTCGGTCGCCCCGAAGGGGCCGGATTCCGTGACCCGGTCTCTGGGCGATCGCCGCGAGATCCCCTGGGACCTACCGACGGGGTGCTCATCAACGGGCCCCCATCCTCGTCGGGGAGCCTGATTTCCTATCTGCGTCCATCTGCGTCATCTGCGGACGATCCTCTCCGTCCCTCCGGACCCCTCGACGGCGGATCGACGCCGATGCGCCACGCCGAAAAGACCGGCGGATTTGTCCGCAGATGACGCAGATGGACGCAGATGAAGACCACGGACGTGGCCCGTTCAGTGCCGGATTCCCGGTCCCGGTCTCCTCGCTATAGGCTCCAGGGATTGTCTCACCCGGCATCTCGTGGAGTTGACAGTTGTTGCGCCCACTGGGCCGGGTCGGCCTGGAGCAACTCCGGCCTGACCGGCGGTTCGCGGTAGCGTCACCGACATCGGCCCGGGCCGACAGCTCTCCACGAGCGGGCCAAATGGGCCGTCTTGAGGCCTTCCGCCCCGCCAAGAGCGGCTTGTGAGACTCACGCCAAATCGCAAACAACCGGCCAAATATGAACCGAATGACGGAAACCGCCGCCGCGCCGGAAAATCTCAAGAAATTTCCAAATATTTTTTCTGCTTCTGGCTGAAGGACTTGCGTCAGGTAAATGCCGCTCTTCGCCGATAGGTGCATTTCAGTATTTGCAAACCTGATACATCCTGATAGTAGGGGGAGAGAAGAGAGTCGAGGGGGTACAGGGGGTTTTGGGGGCCCTGGAACATCAAATGCATGCACACAATCCCCTCCTGGACCCTGCGAGATCGTCCCGAGCAGCGGTCGTCGAAAGTGCTGGATACCATGTCGTCGGGTAAGCACCGGATACCGAATTCGAGGTCTTGACCGGTGAGGATGGCCCATTCCGTGCGGCCGGATCGCCCGCCCCGGGTCGAGGGCCGAACCGAAGACCGTCCTCCTGATCGGCGCCGATGAGAATTCCCGGCCCCTGACCCCCGGTAGACTATCCCATTTCGGCTCGCTTGAGGTCGGAGCATAGGGATGGCCACCGATCGCTTGTTCAGACGGAGGGGCCCGGCCTTCCACCGATCGGTCAACTCGCTCGCTGGCGATCTCCGCCGATTTGAGACAATCCCAGTCTCCAAAATTCGCGTAGAACTCGTTCTTCGGGGGCCAGGAATCGCCAGCCGGGTCGGCGATTCGGATGAAGTCGGACTCCCATAATAGGCCCGGCGGACGCCCACGCATCCACGCGGTTCGACCAAGCACGCAGGCGCCGGAAAAATCGTCCTTCCCGGAGAATCCGCGACTCGCTACACTGGTACGTTCATCCCCGGGGGGACCGCTCCGCGAGGCGAGCGTCGCACGGGGGCCCGGAGCTCGGGGTCATCAACGCCGGGCAGGGGTGTCGCTCGTCGGGCGGGCGAGCGGTTGACGGCCCGGCCGCCTCGCAGACGTCCGCCGGCCCGGGTGGGTTGCGACCGCCCGGGACCTTCGTAGCCACGCAACCCGAAGCCACGCAATCCACGGCCGACCCTCCGCCCGCCGCGCCCAGAAGACCGAGGACCGACCCGGAATGATCATCGTGTTGAAGCCGCATCCGGCGCCCGAGGTCGTCGAGCACGTGCTCGAGCGGATCCGCGGCCCTGGGCCTGACGCCCCACCTGAGCCAGGGGGTCTCGCGGACGATCATCGGCGTGATCGGCGACGAGGACAAGCTGCAGGTCCAGCCGCTCCAGGCGATCCCCGGGGTCGAGAAGGTGGTGCCGATCCTCAGGCCGTTCAAGCTGGCCAGCCGCGAGTTCCACCCGGAGGCGTCCTCGGTTCGAGGTCAAGGGCGTGAAGATCGGCGGCGGGCACCTCGCCGTGATCGCCGGCCCGTGCGCCATCGAGGGCGAGACGCTGCTGTTCGAGATCGCCGAGCGGGTGCGGCGGGCGGGGGCCAACATCCTCCGCGGCGGCGCGTTCAAGCCGCGGACCAGCCCGTATAGCTTCCAGGGCATGGGCAAGGAGGGGCTCGAGCTCCTCCAGGCCGTCGGCGAGCACTTCGGCATGCCCGTCGTCACCGAGGTCATGGACCCCCGCCAGGTCGAGATGGTCGAGCGCTACGCCGATATCCTCCAGATCGGCGCCCGCAACATGCAGAACTTCGACCTGCTCAAGGAGTGCGGACGCACCCGGCGGCCGGTGCTCCTGAAGCGCGGCCTGAGCGCCACCGTCAAGGACCTGCTCATGTCGGCCGAGTACGTCCTGTCCGAGGGGAACATGCAGGTGATCCTCTGCGAGCGGGGCATCCGCACCTTCGAGGACTCGACGCGGAACACGCTGGACCTCTCGGTCGTGCCCAACATCCAGGGCCAGAGCCACCTGCCGATCATCGTCGATCCCAGCCACGCCACCGGCCGGCCCGACCTGATCCCGGCCATGGCGCGCGCGGCCGTCGCGGCGGGCGCCGACGGCGTCCACATCGAGGTCCATAGCTGCCCCGAGAAGGCGCTTTCCGACGGCCCCCAGGCGCTGGTCCCCGACCAGTTCGACCGCCTGATGCAGGACCTCCGCCCGCTGGCCGAGCTGATGGGCCGCTCGATCGACGTCTGCACCGCCCGGACCGAGGAGGCCGCCGCATGCGCACCCTGCTGATCGCCGGCAACTGGAAGATGAACCCGCCCAGCCGCGACCTGGCCACCGCGCTGGCGCAGGAGGTCAAGGCGGGCGTCGGCTCATCGGTCGCCGTCCACGTCGTCGTCTGCCCGCCTTCGCCTTATCTCCAGGCGGTGGACGCGGTGCTCGCGGGCTCGCCGATCGGCCTGGGCGGCCAGAACATGCACTGGGAGGCCGGCGGCGCCTTTACCGGCGAGACCTCGGGCGCGATGCTCGTGCGACTCCGGCTGCACGCACGTCATCCTCGGCCACAGCGAGCGCCGGCACGGGATGGGCGAGACCGACGCGCAGGTCAACCGCAAGCTCCACGCCGCGCTCGCCGTCCGGCTGATCCCGATCGTCTGCATCGGCGAGACCAAGGACGAGCGGCTGGCCGATCGCACCGAATCCGTCCTGGCCGAGCAGCTCGCCGGCTCGCTCGCCGGCCTGTCGCCCGAGCAGATGGCCGGCACCGTGCTGGCCTACGAGCCCGTCTGGGCCATCGGCACCGGGCTGACCGCCTCGCCCGAGCAGGCGCAATCGGCCCACGCGTTCATCCGCGCCCGGCTGGCCGACGCCTTCGGCCAGGCGACCGCCGACCGAGTCGTTGTCCAGTATGGAGGGAGCGTCAAGCCCGACAACGCCGCCGAGCTGCTCGCCTGCCCGGATATCGACGGGGCCCTCGTCGGCGGCGCCAGCCTCAAGGCGAGCGACTTCCTGGCCATCGTCGCGGCCGGACGCACCGCTTGAGCGACGAGCGACGACGGATCAAGTGCGACTCCTGATAACCCGCCAGCCGTCGGCTGGCTCGCGACCGCAGGCCGATCGACCGATCCAGGACGGGCCGCTCACTCGCCAACAGCCATCCTCAGTCCGTCACGAAAGGGATGCCGCCTGATCGCGTGGCATCGCCCACTGGCCAGGGCCCGAGTCGTCGGGCGAGGCCCGACCGTCGCGGGACCGGCGGCCCCTTCCGCAAACAGGCTCTCCGAAGCATCCTAAGGACCGAACACATGGACTTCCTCATCGGCATCTTGAACCTACTGATCATCATCAGCTCGCTGTTCCTGATCTGCGTGATCCTGATCCAGCGCGGCAAGGGGGGCGGGCTGGCCGGTGCGTTCGGCGGAGTGGGCGGCTCGAGCGCGTTCGGCACCAAGGCGGGCGACGTGTTCACGCGGATCACGATCGGCGGGTTCATCGTCTGGATGATCACGGCGATGCTGCTGGTGGTGCTGACCAATCGCCAGGCCAGCTCGACGAGCCGGCTGTTCGACGAGCCGTCGGCCGAGGCCGATGCCCGGGGCAAGGCCCGGCCGCGCACGGGCAAGGGTGCAGGCACCGGTGCCGCAGCCCCGGGCGCCACCGACCCGCTCGACATGCCGCCGTCCCCGGCGACCGACGGCGGCATCGGTGCCCCCCCAATCCCCGCACCGGTCGACATCCCGGCCATCCCCGCCGATCCCGCCAAGGGCGCCGGCACGGGCAAGGCCGCGGGCACGGCGCCGGCACCGGCTCCGGCACCGGCACCGGCCACGCCGCCCTCGGGTGCGCCGGCGCCGGCCAAGGCACCGGCCGCGGGCACAGCACCGGCCCCGGCACCGGCCACACCGCCGGCCTCCGCAACGCCGGGCAAGGCGGCCGCGACGCCGAAGTCGCCCTGACCGAACCGAACCGGACGGGACGAGAACGCGGCGGCGGGCGCCCGGCGCCCGTCGGACCGCTTCGCCCCCTCCGCTCGGCTCCACACCCGACGATCCGATCCCACCACCGACGGCGAACGAAACCGACCAGTGAGGCTGACTTGCTACTGAGCATGACCGGATTCGGAGAGGCCCGCCACCAGGATGCCCGGTGGACGGTCCAGGTCGAGCTGCGGACGGTGAACAACCGGCATCTGAAGATCAGCGCCCGGATCAGCGACGAGTTTGCGGCGATGGAGGGGGCGCTCGAGCAACTGGTGCGCGAGCGGGTGAAGCGGGGAACGGTGCAGGTCAGCCTGCGGATCGAGCGTCCCAGGCGCCCGGAGGACTATCGCTTGAACCTCGTCGCGCTGGCCAGCTACCGCGACCAGCTTCGGGCCTTGCAGGACGGCGGGTCTGGCACCGGGACCCGCGGCGAGACCGTCGAGCTCGGGCCGCTGCTGGGCCTACCGGGGGTCGTCGAGGAGACCCGGCCGACCGCCGCGTCGCCCCAGGACGACTGGCCCGAGGTGGCCGCCGTGGTCGTGCGGGCGCTCGAGGCCCTCGAGGTCTCGCGGGCCCGCGAGGGTCGCGCGATGGCCGACGAGCTGGTCGCGCTGGGACAGTCGATCGGCGACCACCTCGGCCGGATCGCCGATCGGGCGCCCCTGGTCGTGCAGGCGTATCAGCGCAGGATCACCGATCGGGTCCGCGCCCTCGTGGCCGACCAGGGCGTGACGGTCGAGCCGTCGGACCTGGTCCGCGAGGTCGCGATCCTGGCCGATCGCTGCGACATCAGCGAGGAGGTGGTCCGGCTTCGCGCCGACCTGGCGCAGTACGCCGCGATCCTCGGCGAGCCCGAGAGCGCGGGCCGCAAGCTCGAGTTCCTGGTGCAGGAGATGGGGCGCGAGATCAACACGATCGGCTCGAAGGCCAACGACGTCGAGATCAGCCGCGCCGTGGTGGAAGTGAAGGCCCTCCTGGAAAAGATCCGCGAGCTGGTCCAGAATGTCGAATGACGCGGGGGATGCACACGACCCGGTCGACCGGCCGGCGCCGGGCCCCCGGGGCCGGCTGGTGGTCATCAGCGGCCCGTCGGGCTCGGGCAAGAGCACGCTGGTGCGCCGGCTGCTCGTGCGTCCCGAACTGCGGCTGACCGTCTCGGTCTCGGCGACCACCCGCGACCCCCGACCCGGCGAGGTCCCGGGCCGCGACTACCTGTTCCTCACCCCCGAAGAGTTCGAGGAGATCAAGGTCCGCGGCGAATTGCTCGAGTCGGCACTGGTCCACGGACAGCACTACGGCACCCCCGCCCGACCCGTCCGCCAGGCCATCGACCAGGGACTCTGCGTCGCCCTGGTCATCGACGTCCAGGGCGGCTTCCAGGTCCGAACCAGGGCACCCGACGCCCTGCTCATCTTCATCCAGGTCCCCAGCCTGGAGGTGCTCGAGGCCCGGCTGCGGGCCCGCGGCACCGACAGCGACGCCACCATCCAGCGGCGGCTCAATACCGCCCGGCGCGAGCTGGAGCTCGCCTCGCAGTACGACCTCGAGGTTGTCAACGACGACCTCGACCGCGCCGTCGAACAACTCGCCGCCATCCTGTCCCAGAACGGTTGTGGAGCTTGAAACGCGATGATCGATGAGCTGAAGGAAGAGGAAATCGTCAACAAGGTCGGAGGGCGCTTCAAGCTCTCCACCCTGATCCAGAAGCGCATGATCGCGCTGAACCAGGGCGCCCGGCCGCTGGTCGACATGCGAGGCGCCGACAAGATGTCGATCGTCATCCAGGAAATCATGCAGGAGAAGATCTTCCTCGACATGTCCGGCAAGCTCCAGACCATCGAGGCGACCGAGGAGCTTGAGATGGGCGGCGAGACGATCGATCTTACCCAACCGCGCGAATGATCAACGCCCACCTCGCCCCCGCCGCCCGCCGCCCCGGAAACCGCAAGCCCACGGGCTGACCGGCCGATCATTAGTTGTCCGGGGCCAAGGTTGGGGGCTCGTGTATTGTGGTTAGTGGCAAGTGACAAGTGGCAAGCGACGAAGCCTTTCGGCTTGAGCGACATCTGCGGGTTGGCCTGATGCTGCCTTCTGAGGATCATGACCCGGCTGGCGACTGAATGAGGTCCCCTCTTCACTTGCCACTTGCCACTTGCCACTTGCCACTAATTACAAAACACGGCCCCTCCCACCAGGGGGGTTGGAATGTCATTGCGGCAGCGAGCGTTGCGGTCGGCGCCCCTGGTCGGGTTCGGCCTGGCGATCGTGTTCCTGGCGTTGAGCCTGGCCGGCTACAACCCGGCCGACCCGCCGGGCCACGGCGCCGAGCCGCCCAACGCGCACCCGACCAACCCGTGCGGCCCGGTCGGTGCGGCGCTGTCGCACTGGATGTTCACGGCCCTGGGCTGGTCGTGCTGGCTGGTCCCGCCGGCCTTGCTGGTGGTCAACGGCCTATTGGTCCGCCGCCGCGAGTTGCCCGACCGCGCCAGCCCGACGATCGGCTTTGCGCTCGTGCTGCTGGTCACCGCGGCCAGCGTCCACAAGGTGGCGCCGACGCTCCGGCCGAGCCCGCCGGTGGGTAGCGGGGGCTACGCCGGTGCCATTGTGGCTGTGTTCCTGGAACAGCACTTCGGCAACGCCGGCCTGATCCTCATCCTCGGCGCGACCGGACTCTTCGGCCTGTTGCTCTGCCACGAGGTCTTGATCGCCTGGCCGGTGCACGAGGCTGCGTTCGTCGCTGCGCGACTGGAGGGGACGGTTGCGGACGGGCTCGGCCGGGGTCGGTGCGCTGGCCATGCCCATGCCCGCGGGGGCCGGCGCGGTCGCGGGCGCGGGCGGCGGCGGCCTGATGCGGATGGCCTCGGGCGACTGGGACGACCCCCTCGTCATGGCCGACGCCCCCGGCGCGGCCGACGTCCGCGCCCATCCGCCGATCCCGGTGCGCGGGTCGGCCGGCACGTCGGCGTCGCCGTCGCCCGGCTCGTCGCAGCCGGCGATCTCCGGTCCGCGGCCGCCGTCGGGGATTCCCATCCTGTCCGCCTCGGGCCAGCCGGCGGTGGGCTCGGCGTTCGCGCTGCCGCCGATGGACCTGCTCGAGCCGCCCGCGGCGTTCGCGGTCCAGGAGCACGAGGCCAAGATCCACGGCCGCGCCATGCTGCTCGAGCGCACCCTGCTCGACTTCGGCTACCAGGTCCGCGTCGTCCAGATCGACACCGGGCCGGTGATCACCCAGTTCGAGATCGAGCTCGAGGCCGGCCTGCGGGTCTCGAAAGTCATGGGCCTGGCCGACGACCTGGCGATCGCCCTGGCCGTGCCGAGCGTCCGGATCGTCGCCCCGATCCCGGGCAAGACCACGGTGGGCATCGAGGTCCCCAACGACCACCGCAACATGGTCCGCCTCGGCGACGTGATCAACGGCGTGCAGGGCCGGTTCCAGGAGTGCCGGATTCCGCTGTTCCTGGGCAAGGACGCCAAGGGCGTCCCGCTGGTCTTCGACCTCGCCGAGATGCCGCACCTGCTGATGGCCGGCCGCACCGGCACGGGCAAGTCCGTCTGCCTGAACTCGATGATCCTCTCGATCCTGATGACCAAGCGGCCCGACGAGGTCAAGCTGATCCTGATCGACCCCAAGAAGGTCGAGCTCTCGCAGTACAAGCGCACACCGCACCTGATGCACCCCGTGGTCGTCGACATGAAGAAGGCCGAGTCGCTGCTCGCCTGGGCCTGCGAGAAGATGGACGAGCGCTACGAGTACCTCCGCCGCGCCGAGGTGCGGAACATCTCGTCGTACAACAAGCTCACCCCCGAAGAGATCTACCGCCGCCTGGCACCCGAGGACGACACCGAGCGCCAGCGCATCCCCACCTACATGCCCTACATCGTCATCGTGATCGACGAGCTGGCCGAGATGATGATGACCGCCGAGAAGGAGGCCGAGCAGCACATCGTCCGCCTGGCGCAGCTCGCCCGAGCCGTGGGAATCCACCTGATCCTCGCGACGCAGAAGCCGACGGTCGACGTTGTCACCGGGTTGATCAAGGGCAACCTGCCGGCGCGGATCGCTTTCCAGGTCGCCAGCCGGAGCGACTCGCGGGTCGTCCTCGACGAGATGGGCGCCGAGCGGCTGCTGGGCAACGGCGACATGCTGTTCCTGATCCCCGGCACGTCGCACA
The DNA here is from genome assembly GCA_963771445.1 of uncultured Planctomycetota bacterium. GTDB lineage: Bacteria > Planctomycetota > Planctomycetia > Isosphaerales > Isosphaeraceae > JAKAUH01. Next base: position 1,144,152 of record CAVYTQ010000015.1, read on the forward strand.
TCATCCGCGCCCAGGGGACGTATGTCTCCGACGCCGAGGTGACGCGGATCAGCCAGTACCTCGAGCGCTACCCGCCCGAGTTCAGCAAGGAGCTGTTGCAGCTCCAGGTCGGCGGCGGCCCGGGCGGCAAGGAGCGCGGCGCCGCGCTCAAGGACCGCGACGACCTGTACGAGCCGGCCATCGAGGTCGTGATCCGCGAGGGCCGCGGCTCGTGCTCGCTGCTCCAGCGCGCCCTGGGGATCGGCTACGGCCGCGCCGCCCGGCTGATCGACTTCATGGCCGAGGACGGCATCGTCGGCGAGTTCAAGAGCGGCTCGGCCCGCGAGGTCCTCTACACCTGGGAGGAGTGGGAAGCCCTCAAGAACGGCGGCGAGGCCAAAGAAGAGGCGGCGGCGTAACCGAGCTGGGAAGACTCCCGAGCGCCTGACGCCTGGTTCGCCGCCGCACCACGACTCCCGCGACGATCGCGACGATGCCCATGCCCAGCGTCCCCGGCTCGGGCACCGAGGCGGCCACGATGTTGATGGTGGCGGTATTCAGCGTCAGGCTGGTGTAGTTGTCGTCGGCGGTGTCGGTGATCGCCGTGCCGCCGTAGCTGCCGTACGACACCGTGAACGACCTCAAGGTCGCCGTGCCGACGACGTCGTAGTAGATCTCCGCCACGCCCACCGGGCTGAGTCCGACCGTCACGCCCGGTTGGCCGGCGGTGCCGTTGAACGTCCGAGCCGATGATCTCCTGCCCCGCGCTCGTGCTGATCGTCGGCCCGTACCCCGAATCGGGGAAGATGTACGGCGCCATCGTCCCCGTCGTGGCCGTCGTGAACACGATGTCGGGATCGTCGCTCAGGATGTCGAACGACGTCGCCGCGACGTTGCTCGAATCCGGCGTATTGCCGCCCGTGTTCACGAGCTGGAGCTCCAGCACGTTGCCCGTCGAGCCGGGCACGACGGTCGGATTGGCGGGCACCAGCGTGAGGACCATCCCCGCCGACGCGGAGGCCGGCCCGACGACCAGCGCCGCCAGGAGGGCGACGAGGCCGGGGCCGCGTGCGAGGCCGGGAAGCTCGGTAGGACGCATGAGTCGAACTCCGGAAGCAAGAGAGGATGGCAATCCCGCCGTCGGGCCGGGCGATCGCGACCGCCGCGATCGCCGCGGATGCTAGGCGACCGGCGGCAGGTGGGTCCCGACGCGCAACCGGACGAGCTGCACGTCGGCCGTCGTGACGGTCCCGTCGCCGTCGATGTCCGCGAAGATGCCGTAGACCACGCCGATCTCCCGCGTGACGCCCAGCACGTCGCCGCTGTTGATGGCGCCGTCGTCGTTGAAGTCGCCCGGCAGGACGTCGAGCCGGCGAGTATAGGTCGCGATGCCGACGCCGGCGACCGTCACCGTCACCCGGTCGGCCACGGCGATGGCCCGGGCCAGCGTGATCGTGTACGTCGTGCCGCCGCCGCCGATCGTCACCGGACCATAGTTGGCCACGGCGATGCCGGTGACCGTCACGTCCGCCGGCACCAGCGCGGCCGCCCCGCTCAGCGTGATCGTGATCCTGTTGATACCCAGCCAGGGCAGGTCGGTCTGACCGGCCGGCGGGGAGCAGCCGCAGGCCGTCGGCCTGCGTGACCAGCGGCCCCGAGGCGCCCGACGTCCCCCACGACACCGACGCCGAGGCGACGGCGGCGGCGATCGTGATGTCCTTGCTGTAGGCCAGCGCCCCGGCGTCGCGGCGCCGACCGGGACCGTGAGGACGGCCGCGTTGGGGCTGTTGGCGACCGTGTCGGTGATGGTGCCGGTCAGCGCCGCGGCGGAAGCGGCATCGAGCCGCGCCCCGCCGGTGGACTGGCCGGTGCCGACGGTGTAGGTGAAGACCAGCGTGCTCGTGCCCGAGCCCGAGGTATACGAGGCGGTGCCACCGGAGCTGAGCGCCAGTTGCGGCGTGCCGGTGACGACGACCGGGGCGCTCCAGCCGACGGTGATCGTGATGACGGCGCCGAGGGTATAGGAGCCGTCGGGGGTGGTCGAGGAGACGCCGGTGACCGTGGGCGCCGTGGTGGCGATGACGATGCTCTTGGCGTTGGCGAGTGCGCCGGCGTTGGCCGAGCCGGTCGCGACGGTCAGGACGGCCGGGTTGGGGTCGTTGGTGACGGTGTCGTCGATCGTGCCGCCGCCCAGCGTCAGGGCAGAGACGGACGCGGCGTCGAGCGGATCGGCGGACTGGCCGGCGGCGACCGTGTAGGTGAAGCTCAAGGTTTCCGTGCCGCTGCCGCCGGTGTAGCTGGCGCTGCCGGCCGGCCCGCCGCTGGTGTTCAGGGCCAGCATGGGCGTGCCGGTGACCTCCACCGCCGCGCTGAAGCCGATCGTGATCGTGATCACCGCGCCGGCGCCGTAGGTGCCGTCAGCGTCGGTCGAGCTGATCCCGGTCACGGTCGGCGCGACCGCGTCGATGACGATGTTCTTGTTCGCCGCGAGCGAGCCGGTGCTGCCGGGGGCGGGCAGGGTCAGGATGGCGGCGTTGGCGTCCGAGATGGTGCCGCCGTTCAGGGCCAGGGCGGTGGTGGAGGCGTAGTCGAGCCTGCTGCCGCCGGTGGCCTGGCCGGCGGCGACGGTGTAAGTGAAGGTCAGGGTGCTGGTGCCGCTGCCACCGGTGTAGCTGGCGCTGCCGGCCGGCCCGCCTGCGGTGTTCAGGGCCAGCGTGGGTGTGCCGGTGACCTCTACCGCCGCGCTGAAGCCGATCGTGATCGTGATCACCGCGCCGGCGCCGTAGGTGCCGTCGGCGGCCGTCGAGCTGATCCCGGTGACGGTCGGCGCGACCGCGTCGATGACGATGTTCTTGTTCGCCGCCAGCGAGCCGGTGCTGCCGGGGGCGGCCAGGGTCAGGATGGCCGCGTTGCTATTGGCGTCCACGATGGTGCCGCCGTTCAGGGCCAGGGCGGTGGTGGAGGCGTAGTCGAGCCGCGACCCGCCGGTGGTCTGGCCGGCCGCGACGGTGTAGTCGAAGGTGAGCGTCGGGCTACCGGAACCGCCGGAGTAGTTCACCACGGCGCCGTCGGAGAGCGTGAGCCGGGGCGTGCCGGTGACGGTGACGGCGGCGGCGAAGGTGACGGTGATCGGGATGACCGCCCCCGTGCCGTAGGTGCCATCGGCGGCCGTCGAGCTGACGCCGGTGGCGTTCACCAGGTCGATGATGGTGCCCGTGGCGGTGCTCGTGGTGATCGTCACCGGGGCGTTCAGCAGCACCGACACCGTGTTGCCGCCTCGGTTCGCGACGACCAGGTCGGACCGGCCATCGCCGTTCAGGTCGGCCGTCGTCACCGAGCGCGGCTCGCTGCCGGCGGCGAAGGACTGCTGGGCGGCGAAAGAGGGGGTGGTGGCCCCGGGCGCCGTCGTGTTCAGCAGCACCGATACCGTATTCGAGTTCCCGTTCGCGACGATCAGGTCGCGCTTGCCATCGCCGTTCACGTCCGCAGCCGTCACAACTTCCGGCAAGCCTCCGGTGGCGAAGGTCCTCTGGGCGGCGAAGGAGGGGGTGGTGGCCCCCGGCGCCGTCGTGTTCAGCAGCACCGACACCGTATTGCCGCCCTGGTTCGCGACGATCACGTCGGGCTTGCCGTCGCCGTTCACGTCGGTCGTCGTCACCGAATGCGGCTCGCTGCCGGCGGCGAAGGCGCCCTGGGCGGCGAAGGAGGGTGCGGTGGCCCCGGGCGCCGTCGTGTTCAGCAGCACCGACACCGTGGCCGAATCGAGGTTGGCGACGATCAGGTCGGGCTTGCCATCGCCGTTCAAGTCGGTCGCCGTCACCGAGCGCGGACCGGTGCCGGTGGCAAACGTCTTCTGGGCGGCGAAGGAGGGAGTGGTAGCCCCGGGCGTCGTTGTATTCAGCAGCACCGAGACCGTGGCCGAATCGTAGTTGGCGACGACCAGGTCGGGCTTGCCGTCGCCATTCACGTCCGCAGCCGTCACGGAGATCGGACCGGTGCCGGTGGCGAGGGCCTGCTGGGCGGCGAAGGAGGCCGTGGCGGCCCCGGGCGCCGTCGTGTTCAAGAGCACGGAGACCGTGTTCGAGTCGTAGTTCGCGACGATCACGTCGGGCTTGCCGTCGCCGTTCAGGTCGGCCGTCGTCACCGAGCGCGGCTCGCTGCCGGCGGCGAAGGACTGCGGGGCGGCGAAGGAAGCCGTGGTGGCCCCGGTCGCCGTCGTGTTCAGCAGAACCGACACCGTGTTCGAGTCGTAGTTGGCGACGACCAGGTCGCGCTTGCCGTCGCCGTTCAAGTCGGCCGCCGTCACGGAGACCGGCTCGCTGCCGGCGGTGGAGGTCTGCTGGGTGGTGAAGGAGGGGCTGGTTGTCGCGAGCGCCGTCGTGTTCAGCAGCACCGACACCGAGTTGGCGCCGAGGTTCACGACGATCAGGTCGGGCTTGCCATCGCCGTTGACGTCCGCAGCCGTCACGCGGCCCGGAGCGGAGCCGGTGGTGAAGGTCTGCTGGGCGGCGAAGGAGGCCGTCGTGGCCCCGGGCACCGTCGTGTTCCGCAGCACCGACATCGTGTTGGCGTCGAAGTTGGCGACGATCACGTCGGGCTTGCCGTCGCCGTTCAGGTCGGCCGTCGTCACGGAGGTCGGCTCGCTGCCGGTAGCGAAGGTCTGCTGGGCGGCGAAGGAGGCCGTCGCGGCCCCGGGCGCCGTCGTGTTCAGCAGCACCGATATCGTGTCCGAGTCGAGGTTCGCGAAGATCGTGTCGGGCTTGCCATCACCGTTGACGTCCGCCGCCGTCAGGAAGTGGGGAGCGGAGCCGGTGGCGAAGGTCGTCTGGGCGGCGAAGGAGGGTGCGGCGGCCCCGGGCGCCGTCGTGTTCAGCAGCACCGACATCGTGTTCGAGTCGTAGTTGGCGACGGCCAGGTCGGGCTTGCCATCGCCGTTCAAGTCGGCCGCCGTCACGGATTCCGGCCCGCTGCCGGTGGCGAAGGTCTTCTGGGCGGCGAAGGAAGCCGTGGTCGCACCGGTCGCTGTCGTGTTCAGCAGCACCGAGACCGTGTTCGAGTCGAGGTTCGCGACGGCCAGGTCGGGCTTGCCATCGCCGTTGACATCCGCCACCGCCACGAAGTGCGGCCCGCTGCCGGTGGCGAAGGTCTTCTGGGCGGCGAACGAGGGGGTGGTGGCCCCGGGCGCCGTCGCGTTCAGCAGCACGGATACCGTATTCGATTCGAGGTTGGCGACGATCAGGTCGAGCTTGCCATCGCCGTTGACGTCCGCCGCCGTCACGAAGTGGGGACCGGCGCCGGTGGCGAAGGCCGTCTGGGCGGCGAAGGAGGGGGTGGTGGCCCCGGGCGCCGTCGTGTTCAGCAGCACCGACACCGTGTTCGGGGAGTAGTTCGCGACGATCATGTCGGGCTTGCCGTCGCCGTTCAAGTCCGCCGCCGTCACCGAGCGCGGAGCGGAGCCGGTGGCGAAGTCCGTCTTGCCGGCCAGAGAGATCGGTGGGCCCACGACGTCGGTGACCCCGGTCAGCTCCACCGAGAAGGCCAGGCCCGGGTTGTTGTAGACGCCGTCGTTGAAGATCGGGATGCCGATCGTCGCCTTGGCCGAACCCGAGGCGATCGTCACCGTGCCGGCGGTTGGCGTGAAGTCGGTGTTCGGCTGCGCCGTCCCGGCCACCGTGGTGTAGCCCACCGTGATCGCCGTGGTCGTGTCGCCGGTGCGCGTGACCGTGAAGTCCATGTCCACAGTGCCGCCGGGCATTGGCTCGATGGCGGACGTGTTGGCGATCGACAGGGTGGTCAACAGCGCCAGGCGGTCCTCCAGCACCTCGAGCCGGGGCCGCGTCATACGTACGTGTCTTCCGGTCCGGGATCGGGACGGCCGTCGGGCCGGTCGTTCGGTGGCGGGCATGATGCTTTCCCTTGTTGGAGAAACCGGCGTGACCTGAAGCTCCCCTGGCTCATCCGCGATCAACGGCCGCTGGATCTCATCGCTCTTGAAGCCCAGCCCCATCGGTCGATGGACCGCGGCCAGGGCGACGACATCGTGGATCTCGCCGACCATGCGTCGTGGCAGCCGACGAGGAAGAGCTTGCCGGTCTGACAGGTGGTGAAGGCCAATCCCAGGGCGTGATGATCGAGCCAATCGGGGAGGCCGCGCGAGCCATGGACCTCGACCCAGGGCGTCTCGGGGTGAGCCGATGCGGACGGACTGTTCATGGCGACGGTCTGGTCCAAATTTCACCCGCGTTTGTGAGGAGAGTGCCGCGAGGGATTCCGACCGTCCTCGAGCACCAGTGAGCCTTGGGCGGTGCGAGAGCGTCCCACCCGCCCGGCCATTCGAGTCCGGGAGGTCGTACACCCACCGCAATGTCCTCTGCCGTGGATGTTGCTTCGAGGCCAGTGCGCGGAACACGCATCCGGTGCCAGCGCACGGCGCGCGCCGGCCCGCTCCACCCACCGTGCCCGCTCGCCGGCAGGCCGATCACTCGACGATGGCTTCCTCTCCCCGATGTCATTTCCTCGAGCTTGCCCCGAGCGAACCCGCTCAGGGCGTCGGCCGACGGATGCATTCCAGGTTGAGCTGCCACCAGAAAGGCGTGCTTCGTTGTCACCCCTTCATCATTACCGGCGCTACTCTGCAACGACCCTCACAATACAAAGGCCGGTTTTCGCTCCGGCATCTCGCGAATGCGCGCGTTCACTCCAGCAGTTCGCCCGCCTCTTTGCGCAAGCGTTTGAGAATTCGGAACTTAGCTTGCACGACGGCGTTTTCCGTCAGGCCCGATTCCCTGGCCATCTGCGGCGTCGGCTGGCCTTCCACGGTGAATTGGGTAAACACCTGCCACGTTCCGGCACGAAGTCCCGAGGTCCGCGAGTGCCCTCTGGAGCTCGTCGATCGACATCTCCCTGGCGGGCTCGAATGAGTCCTCGGTTGGCTTGTGAATCCTCTCGCATCGCATGGAGCGGTAGACTGTGCGACACCCGAGTGACGTTGTGCTTGTTAATCTCAATGTTCGAGATCCCGACGTCCGAGGGGGCGTACCAGAGTCATTGTACAACCGGACCGGGTGCCGGCGTATCGGGATTCCAAAGTCAAGGCCGACCATGCGACTCTCCGTCCGTCCCGCGAGCGAGCCTCACGATATGCGAATGGCAGAACTCTGCGAGATCGCCGATAACCTCGACCCCCAGGTCGATCGCTGGGACGCCACCCGCGAGGTCGCCGCGTCGGCGTTCGCCGGGGTCCGCCGCCGGATGATGCTCGAGGGGTGCAAGTGGGACCCGCAGGTCGGCGACGCGGCGACGCTCGCCCCTTTCCCCATCGTGCTGCCGGCGGCCGTCGCCGGGTCGCTCGCCCGGCTGGCCGAGCGGCTGGCGGCCGAGGCCCTGGCGGCCGAATGCGCGATCATCGACGACCCCGCATGCCTCGCGCGACTGGGCCTGCCGCGGGTCGTGCGCCGGGTCCTGGCAATGCCCGCCGAGCCGACCCCGGCGGCAGCCCGCGTGGTCCGGTTCGACTTCCACCCGACGGCCGACGGCTGGCGGATCTCCGAGGCCAACGCCGACGTGCCCGGCGGCTACACCGAGTCGTCGTTGTTCCCCCGGCTGATGGCCGCGCACTGCCCCGGCACCCGGCCGGCCGGCAACCCGGCCGCCGCGCTGGGCGACGCCATGGTCGCGACGATCGGGCGGCCGGGAACGGTCGCCCTGCTGTCGGCCTCGGGCTACATGGAAGACCACCAGGTCGTGGCGTTCCTGGCTCGCGTGCTGGCCGAGCGAGGCTGCGAGTCCGTGCGGGCCCACCCGCGGCAAGTCGCCTGGCACGACGGCCGCGCCAGCCTCGCCGACCCGGCCGGCACGCCCCGCCCGCTCGACGCGATCATCCGGTTCTACCAGGGAGAATGGCTGGCGGGCACAACGGCGAATCAGGGCTGGCCGTCGCTCTTCCGCGGCGGGACGACGCCCGTGTGCAACCCCGGCACGGCGATCGTCGTCGAGTCCAAGCGGTTCCCGCTCGCCTGGGACGTCCTGGATCTGGAGCTGCCCACCTGGCGGAGGCTCCTGCCCGAGACCATCGACCCGCGCCGGCTGGGCCGTCGGCCCGGGCCTGGCTGGGTGCTCAAGGCGGCGATCGGCAACACGGGCGACACCGTGGCCTTCTCCGACCGCGACGACGCGAGCCACGCACGATGGCGTCAGGCCGCCCGCCAGGCCCGGCTCCTGCCGACGCGCTGGGTCGCGCAGCGGCGCTTCGAGACTCTGCCCATCGCCACGCCCCTCGGCCTGATGTTCCCCTGCCTGGGCGTCTATACCATCAATGGCCGGGCCGCCGGTATCTTCGGCCGACTGGGCCGCGGCCCGCTGATCGACTTCGCCGCGACCGAGGCGGCCGTGCTGGTGGCTGTCGATGACGACGACGAGAACGCATCCTGAGGACCAAGACATGAATCCCCGCGACGTCTTCGAGACCTGGGCGCCATCGGGCGGTGTCTGGTCGCCGTGGGTCAAGCCCGTGCTCTTCGCCCACATGGCCGATCGGGCGGAGGGTCTCGAGAAAGCGAAAACCGCCGAGGTCCATCCCGAGCCGCCGCCGGCACCGGCCCGGACCCTCGCCGAGGGCACCGCGATCGTCGTCGACCTGCCGGGCGTCGAGTCGATCGCGGCGGGGCTGGACCTGGTCCGGCTGGGCTTCCGACCGGTCCCGCTGTTCAACGGCTGCCCGGCACCGACGTTCCTCGGCCGGCCGTATGACGAGGTCGTGCCGACCGGCGGGTTAATCGCCGCGCTGGTGAACGGGGCCAACACGCTCGCGACCGCCCCCCTGCCCCCGGGCGCGCCCCGGCTTTCCTGCTCGACGCCGATCGGCTCGAAAGCTCGCGACGGCGCTTCCGCCCGGTGTTCGACAACCGCTGGGTCGTATTCACGACCGACTTCCCCTCGGCCAGCCTGCTGGCGAACCGGGGCATCCGGAATGTCCTCGTTGTGCACCGCGGCCGGCTCAATCACGACCTGGTCGAGGTGCTCCGGCGCTGGCAACGGGACGGGGTCACGCTGACTCACGACGACATCGCGATGCCGAAAGAGCCAGAGCCCTTGAACTTGCCCTGGCGGTGGTGGTCGGCCCTCGCGCGAGCCTCGCAGCGCGCCTGGTACGCGATCAGCCTGCGGCGCAACAGCGATGGCGGCTTCGGCGGCATGCTCCTCGAAGTGACGACGTCCGGCGGTTGAGTCGTCATGGCGGCAACTGGTGCCCGAAGGACCTCGCGGAGATCCTCAATGAACGCCCAGCTTCTTGAGCGCGGCGAGGAGCCCCGCCTCGTCCCAGCCGACGCAGCGGAACACGATCTTGCCGTCGGCGTCGATGAGGTAATTGGTCGGGAACAGCTCGACGCGATAGGCGGACGGGACGTTCACGCCGCCGGCGGCCTCCCGGCCCAGCGCGATCGAGAACGTCCAGCCGCTGGTCTCGACGTAGCGGGCGATGGTGTCGCGGTCGTCGTCGCTGTTGATGGCGATCACCTCCAGGCCCTTGTCCTTCATCCTGTCGTGGAGCGCCTGGATCCGCGGGAACTCCTGGCGGCAGGGGGCGCAGCGATGGAACCAGAAGTTGAGCAGCACGGCCTTCTTGTTGCCGCGGAGCGGGCCGCCGACCTCGGCATCGGGGCCGCGGAGCCGGGGCCGCGGAATGCCGGCGCCGGCCGGCCGACGAGCGCGCGGCCCGGGTCGATCGCGGCGACCAGCTCCGCGGCCTCGCCGGGACGCCCCGAGGCGGTCAGGGCGTCGGCGAGCTGGACGCGGAGGTTCCGGCTGTGGGGGTTGGCGCGGAGCATGCGCGGAAGACCTCGACGGCCTCGGCGTGCCGGCCTGCTCCGACGAAGGACTCGGCCAGGAGCTGCCGGGCCCCCTCTTCCTCCGCGCGGCCGGGCATGGCGAGCACGCGACGGGCCGCCGCCTCGGCGCGGGGAATCGGCCCAGGGCCAGCTCCAGCCGCGCCACCAGTCGGTACGCCGTCGCCGGGTCCTTCAGCCGGGGTGCCTCGCGGTCGAGCGACTCGGCCAGGGCCTTCATGGGGCCCGCCTGCGGGCTCGTCTCGGCCACGCGATCCCATCCGTGCGCGTAATCGTCGAGGGCGAAGAGCTTCCACTCGCGGTCGAATCGGGCGGGGGAGTCGGCCAGCGCGCCCCCGGCCCGGCGGAGCAGCTCGGCGACCGTCTCGGGATCACTCTCCCAGTCGGGGCCTCCCGCGTAGACCGTGCCCTCGAGCGTCAGGTTGAGCGCGCGGGGCTCGGTCCGCGACCCATGATGCTCGCAGCGGACGATCGGGACGCGGTCGCCGTAGAACCGCCTCAGCCAGAGCGTGACATTGCGCTCCGAGCCCCAGCCTGTCCCCGGGATATCCGGCGGCGGGGGCAGACCGGGCGGGACGGCCAGTCCGCCCGAGGCCGCACCGCCCAGCCGATACGCGTAGGCCCACCGATCCTCCCGCCCGGCCGCCCCCGGCGCCGCCCCGGCCGAAGGGCAGCGCAGGGCCCCGGCATCGGGCAGGTAGGCGGGCACGAGCCCGGCGAGCGCGTCGGGCGGCTTGCCATGGTCCCTCCGATACGAATCGACCGCCCGGCCGATCGCGCAGTTGCCCGGCGCAGCGGTCGTCCGCCGCCTCCTCGGGTGGTGCCTCGGCCATCAACCAGACCGTCACGGCGATCAATGGAGCCGCGATCGACATTGTCGGGCCTCCAGGTCGGTAGTTCCGCGTCGTTGTCAACGGGCCGAGGTCGCCTCGGCATCACCAGGACATGATAATCCCCATCAAGCCCGACGAGAACCGAGGAGCCGCCGCCCCCATGATCCGCCGTCGCCGATTTCACCGCGTGGTCTTCCTCGCCGCCGGGACCTACAACATCGCCTGGGGCCTCTGGAGTGCCCTGGACCCGCAGTGGCTGTTCCGCTTCTCGGGCCTGCCGCCGCTCAACCATCCCGCGATCTTCGCGTGCCTGGCGATGGTGGTCGGCCTCTACGGCATCCTGTACCTCGAGGTCGCCCGCGTCCCCGAGCACGGCTGGCTGATCGCGGCCGTCGGCCTGACGGGCAAGGTCCTCGGCCCGATCGGCCTGACGGACCTGATCATCCGCGGCGTCTGGCCGCCCTCAACGTTCGTCCTCTGCCTCACCAACGACCTGATCTGGTGGCTGCCGTTCGGGCTGTACCTTTGGGACGCCCGGCCGTTCGCGAGGGCCCTCGTGGTCTCCCGAGATGAGCACCGAGGCTGATCGGGTGTCTCGCGGCCGTTCGGAGTGGTCATGATGGAATGGACGGGATCGTCCACGAGGCGAGAGCAGGGCCGAGGGGGAAGATGGTGCGGGTCTTGCCGTCTCAATGGCCTGCTCCCGAAACCTGGTCCAGTCTCCTCCCCAAAGTTTGACCCCGTCTCCTCCCGTGGGAACCCGGGGCGGGCAACCGCCCTGGGTGACCCGGCCCAATACGCCCCTATTTCTCGAACAGAGACCTATTGACCCAACCTTCACGATACGCCAACCATATGTATGGCTCTGATCGGCTAGAGCCATTCGGTTCGTCGATCGAGTCGTGCGAGTGCCAGTAATCTCCGGAGTGTCTGAGAGTCTGCGCAGGCTAGCGGAGAGCTCCCGGCAAAGCCGGAGTATCGACTGGCGTGGCATGTACCCGAGCCGCAGAGCGCATCGTTGCTCTGGATGCTCGTGTGTCGGCCACGTTTCCGCGAAAACCGGCGCGTGGTCGCACGTCGAAGGTCGCGAACTCTCGTCGATCGACGAGCTCTCATGGATTCAAGGAACGTCTCGGTAAAGGGTCAGGAACCGACGAGCCGGCGTGAAGCAGCGCCTTGAGCTCGATCCACGGCGTGGGGCGGCACGGCTCGCCGGGCTGCGCGTGAGGACATGCGCTCGGATTTGTTTACCCTCAACGGACACTTCACAGAGAGGCGATTTTCAAATGGGACACAGACAATGCCTCGTGATGATCACGGGTCTCGGGATCCTTCTGGCTGTGGGGACGTCCACGGCTTTCGGCCAGGTCGGGAACGGGATCACGACCACCGTCGCGACGACTCCGGCACCCACTTTCACCAACGATAACTTGACGTCGGCCACCGTGAACATCACCTCGACCAAGGACGGCACGCCGGTAGCGGCAGGCACAGTCGTCGATTTGAACTACGAGGACGGCAATGGGAACTCGCTCGGGTCGGCCACGGCGGCCGTCGGCGCCAACGGGTCGGTGGTGATACAACCCCCCGCGAATGCGCAGGGCCCGGGAAACAAGGTCCAAATTGTGGACCCGACGCATCTGAATCTCGGGCAGCCCTCCACCTCGTTGCCACTCATCTGGTACCAGTCTGGTTGGATCTGGAAGACGGATGTTTTCAAGGTCGATCCGCTCGGCATCCCCGGCATTACCGCGAACCAGAATTGGTATATCGCGGACTCCGGCGTCACCTTGTCGGGGGCGATGCCGAACGGAGGCGCGTTCGACGCGACAGTCCTCGCGAGCAATTTCGACCTGAGCTACACGAGCCTGGGACACGGGGCTTATTCGGCGACGATCTCCGGGACTGATAGCTTCATCGAGCTGTCGAACCAGACGATCATTGGTTTGCAATCCGGGACCGATTTCGGCACGATCCAGAACCTCACCGACACCGGCACGACGGCGACGGGGACCTTCGACTTCAGCGCGATCGGGCTGAGCGGTTCGTACTCATGGGACTCGACGTCGGACTACACCGACGGGATCACGAGCACCACCGGGGACTGGACGGGGAACGCGATCTCGGTCCAGTCCGTGCCGGAGCCAAGCTCGCTCGTCTTGCTGGGCCTGGGCGCCGCGCTGGGGCTCGCTGCCCGCGTGCGACACTCCCGGACTTCCTCCCGCGCGCGGGCGACCTGACGGTCCGCGCTTCCGGTCACTGGGGTCAGGTCTTTGGTCGCTGGGGTCAGGTATTAACTTTGGACTTGGCACCCCCTGACCCTCTAAACCCTCTGGGGTCACCCCTTACCCCCAGGATTCCGCAGGAATCTTCGCTAAGTTCAAAGTCGAGACCTGACCGCCAGGGTTCCCCGGGCCGCTCCGCTCGCGGCCGGCCTCGCCGGTCCGACGCCCGCCCCGGAATCCGTCCGCCGGACTGGACGGCTGTCGGAGGAGGCTCCGTCCTCCGACCCGGCGGGCCATGGCAGGCCGGGCCGGGGGCACGGCGGGCCGGGGCCGGACCGCAAATAACGAGAAATCATGTCTGACACCGCCGCCCCGAACACCGCCGCCCCGTGACACCGCCGCCCCGAGATGCCTCCGGTCAGCGACGCGAACAAAGCCTTCGTATCACAGTTCCCTTGAACGTGCCGAGGCTACCAATGCGAGGCATCGGGCCCGCCCGTCGGCGGGCTGCTGATCTGGGTCGTTAGACGGCTCGGGCGACAAGAATCGAGCGGCTGTCGTTCCGATCCCATCCCGGCCACGATGGATCGGAGGAGGACCCGCCGTGAGTTCCACCGAAGAGACGATCGAGGCGACGCTGGACTCGAACGGTCAGCTTGGACTGACACATCGGCCGCACCTGCCACCCGGCCCCGTGCGGGTGACGATCCGTGTCGCCGCGGCCGTTCGACCACAACGGCGCGGCCTCGCCGACGTGATCCGGGAGATCGCCGCCGATCGGCGCTTCCGCGGCTTCCCCGGGGCGGTCGGCGGCCGACGTCCTCGCCGAAGACGACGCGCCAGGCCGAAGATGCCGAGCGCGACGGGAACTGGACGCCGCGCGTCGCGGGGCCGCGGTGGGGGGACCGTGAGTGCTGTACGACCTGGACACTGCGATCGTCATCTGCGCCGTCGAGGGCAACCTGGCCGACCAGCAACGGGCGCCGGACCACCTGGCCGCGCTCGAAAGGGCAGGCCATCAATTCGCGATCGGCGGGCTGACGCCGCACGGAAGGCCTGGTCCCGGTCCTTGGCCCGGGCGGCGGCCAGCGGCTGTCGGCCTTCTTCCGGTTCTTCTACGGGCCGAACCTGCGGACGCCGGGCCTGTCGGCCGCGATGCCTGACCGGGCCGCCGCGATCCGAGGCCGCTGTACCTACCCGGCGATCCCGCCCGCCCACCCGAGGCGTTACGGGCTGGCCGATGCTCTCCATCTCGCCGCCGCGATCGAGTCCGGCTGTGACGTGTTCCTGACCAACGACAATCCGTTGTCCGACTTTCCGGAGATGACGGTCGGGGAGCTCCCGAGATCGGGGCCGGGCCACGTGGCCGAACCACGCGGCGCACCCGATCGGCGTGGCATGAGGGCTCCCGAATTCTCGCGACGCTCCAGGCCCCGCGGGCAGGTCGGCTCATGCCTTGCGCGGTCAGACCCGCGCTCGGTCCTGCTGCCCTCGCACGGCCTTGACGCTATCGCTCCGACCGGTCAGACTAACATGCGTTGCGGGGATTAGGCGGCCGGATCGGCGTGTTGAATCACGAAATAATTACTGTCTGTCCATTGAAACAATTGTTGCCAGTTCGTTTATTCGACCGCAGAAAAATGAACTGACACCGAACGCCGGCCCAGAAAAATGAACTGACACCGAACGCCGGACACCGAACGCCGCCGGACACCGAACGCCGCCGACACCGACACCGAACGCCGCCGACACCGAACGCCGCCGGACACCGAACGCCGCCGGACACCGAACGCCGGACACCGAACGCCGTGCGCTCCGGAGTGGGAGCTCTACCTGGAGGAGAGGTCGGCGTGGAAGCTGACGCATACGCTGGCGGGTCGAGGCCGGATCGAGTATCTCTGGAAGGGATAAGGGGGCCGATGCGTGATGGATGTGCGGGCGGTTGCTTCGGGCGGAAGACGAGCCCTGGCACATCCACCATCGGGTCTGGCGCAGTCGAGGAGGCGATGAGCGGCGCGACAACTTGGAGTTGCTGCACGCGCATTGCCATCGGTAGATCCACACGCATGGGAAGGGCTGAGGGACTGGGCTGCGTCCCGCGAGGGACGTTCGATAAGGCTTGAGCCGTATGCGTCGCGAGGCGCACATACGGTTCTGCGGGAAGGGGGTGGGGGTGACCTCACCTCCTTACCCGACCGGCTGACAAAATATTCCACTGATCTCGACGAATACCTGTTGCGCGGCTCTCAGCGAATCCCTTGATCCCCGCCGTCGGATATTCAAACCTCGTTACGAGCTTGTCACAAGAAACGTCGGCAGTGCTCACAGCGCGAGAAAAATATCATGAAGTCCATCCAGGCCTGCTTGATGATCGGGATTCTCCTATCCGGACCCATGGCCTTCGGACAGAACCTGGGGAACTCTTACCCTTCGCTCACGGGAGGGCCGAAGGAGTCGAATATCGGCCTCGGAGTCAACACCACGTTGTCGATTGCCCCCCCACCCATAAGCTTGGGGATAACTCCGATGTTGATGCTCGGCGGGGGGTTGCAGCCCCAAGCCATCGGAGCCGGATACCCCTCCCTCCGCGTGACTTCACCCTTTGCGGTCGCCATGCCTCCGGCCTCCTTGATGCCATCGGCGGGCGTCCTCGCCCATCACGTTGACACGCCGGGCAGCTCGATCTCGGCACCGTCGGAACCCAACTCGCCTAGCTGGCAGGGCCAGGCCGCCAAGGCAGGCTATCGCTGCACCAAGGCCGTCGAGGAGGTCTATTCGGGAAACATCCTGAAAAATCCCGTTGCCGGGGGGCGAACCATCGCAAACTGCCTGAAAGACGCACACGACGCAGGAGTTTCATACGGCGCTCGCAACGATCCGCCATGCATCCCCCATACCGGAGGTGTCGGGGTCCTGATTCAACGGGCAGATGGATCTTGGACAACGACGCCGCGCATCCAGCCAACAACGCGAGGGGCTGTCCCCGTGATCGGCAAGTGATCCCCGCGATCGGCAACTTGATGGAGTTAATTCATGTCCACCGCGATCGTGACGGCCTTCTGTTCGCTGATGTTCGGTCTCGCCAATGCACCCGACGGCGACACGCCCGATCCGGGGGCGGTTGCGAAGGAAATCCCTATCATCGTCAAGCCGGGCCACACCCTGAAGGTCAAGCTCTCCTCCAAAGCCAAGGGCCTGGAGTTCACGGTTCGAGACCACCGCGAGGATGGCGCGAACCTCAAGGGGTTGCCGCCCGAGCGGACGAAATATTACTGGAAGAATGACGGACCCGATCGGGTGCTGATGATGATCGGGGCGAGGACGACCTCGACGTCCGCCCGCGCCTTCGTCCGGGTCTTCGACTCGGACGCCGACGGCGCCTATGTCGGCTGGTCGATCGCCGGGACGAAGGATTCCGACTACAACGATCTCGTCGCGAGGATCAGCATCGTGGCGCCGGTCGCCCCGGCGCCGGAAGACACCTTCGAGACGCTCACGGTCGTCGCGCATACCAAGGACGAGAACAAGGAAGGCAAGCCGTCGAGGCCGCGTGGGGTTTCCTTCGTCGTCTACGAATTGAAGGATGGGGCGGAGCAGAAGATCGGTGCCCTCGATGGGGCCTGGGCCACTCAAAACCTGGATGAGCAGAGCACCGTTTCGGCCGTGATCCCTGTCCGGAAAACGAGCTCCAGGGCCCGCCTGCGCCTCCGATGCTCGGTACCCGGCGACGTTGACTGGAGGGTCGAGTTCGTCGCGGGCGCGAGGTCGAAAGCCAGGGGCGATCTCTCCTCCAACACCTCACCGGTGAAGGAATTCGAGGAGGGCGTGTCTTCCGAGTTCACTTGGGACTTCACCCTCAACTGATCGGCGGGTGGCAATGGTGAGGGCGGCATCTCCGGGTGTCACTGGTCGTACTCGACCAGTGCTCTCAGGAGACCTCGGGTGTCAGACCATGAGACCTCGGGTGTCGAGACCTCGGGTGTCAGACCAGGTTGGCGGTTTTTTCCCTGAGACCTCGGGTGTCAGACCAGGTTTGCGGTTTTTTCCCGGACCTCGGCCCCGGTGCCGGCGACGGTCAGGGAGTGTTCAGCAGGCCGTCCCAGGCGGGGCGCTCGTTTCGTAGATCCGCTGGATCATCCTCTCCAGGCGTTCGACGTCGCCGATCGCCTCGAACGCGACGCGGGTCGCTTCGTCCGGCTCTCCGAAGCGGTTGACGCCGAGCATCAGCAGCAGCCGCCGGGCTTCGCTGATCTGGCCCTCGATCACTCCGTCCTGGCGGCCCTCCTCGAGGATGGCCTGGTAGGTCGTCGAATCGCGGCATGTTCTGCATCCCTGGGACGGACATTGGCCCCCGGTGCCGGCGACGGGGAGAACCAGAAAGGACATGCAGATTACCGCCAACCGGTCGCCAGAGGATTTCTCCTCCGGTTCGACGGCGTCAGCATCGGGGATGGGACCCGGTCGATCAGTGACTGTCCTTTCTGGACCTTGCCCTTGTTTGGGCGCTTTTTCCGCATCCTGCGCCGGATCGGCGTAGAGTACCGTGAGGCGATGGCCATCGCTCGTGGCCGGGTCGCCCGGGCGGATCGGGCGATACGGACCCCGGCGGTCAGGCTCCGTTTCCCTCCGCCTTCGCCCGAGGTTGATGCGGCGGCAGGATGTCCGCGACGGCGATCCGGCCGACTTCCCGGCCGTCGATCACTACCGGCACGCGAGACCTCGGGTGTCAGACCAGGTTTGCGGTTTTTTCCCGGACCTCGGCCCCCGGTGCCGGCGACGGTCAGGGGGTGTTCAGCAGGCCGTCCCAGTCGCGAGACCTCGGGTGTCAGACCAGGTTTGCGGTTTTTTCCCGGACCTCGGCCCCCGGTGCCGGCGACGGTCAGGGGGTGTTCAGCAGGCCGTCCCAGTCGGGGGCGTCCGTTTCGTAGATCCGCCGGATCATCGTCTCCAGGCGTTCGACGTCGCGGCTCGGCTCGAACGCGGCGCGGGTCGCTTTGCCCGGCTCTCCGCGGCGGTTGACGCCGAGCATCAGCAGCCGCCGCCGGGCTTCGCTGATCTGGCCATCCTTGAGGATGGCCTGGCGTGAAACGATTCAAAAGCGCCTTCACTCGTCAAACTGGCTCCGGGATCGGGAACGAGTTCGCGCCGGAGAATTATCGCTTCCGCTTCTTGGTTCGAGCTCTGCGCTTCCCTTTGACTTTGGGCTTCACTTCCGGCCTCGCCGTCAGGAGGGCGATGGCCCCTCCGATCAGCAGACAGGTGACGCTGAGTGCTCGCAGCACAAAAGGTCCCCACTCGTTGGCCAGGTAATTCGCCTCGGACTGCGTTCGCGGAGGCGAATAATGGAGCCGGGAAAAGACGATCACAATCGTCAAGGGAAACGCCGACAGCCAGACGGCGGCGGCCAGCCGGTTCATCCCGATCGGTACGACCTTGCCCGCGAACCGCGTCGGTCCTCGGATCAACGCGCGGACGCCGAGGATGCTCGGCGGCGCGAGCAGGAACGCCGTAAAGATCGCGCCAAGCCAGTCGTCTCCCATCGGCGGCCTCTATCCCGGTTCGTTGCTTGCATCATGCTCATTCACTTCAGCCAGGCGATGTTTGAGAGCAGTGGCAATACTCCCCTTGGCCTTTACGCAAAATGACATTCGTTCAGCAAAATCAATAGGCTGGATTGCCAATGATTCGATCCTGCACTTTCTCGTGATGAAGGGGCACCGGATGGCGGCTCCAATACGGGATGGCGTCCGTGGTCAGGGGGTGTTCAGCAGGCCGTCCCAGTCGCTAGCGTTCGTTTCGTAGATCCGCCTGATCATCGTCTCCAGGCGTTCGACGTCGCGGATCGCCTCGAACGCGACGCGGGTCGCTTCGCCCGGCTCTCCGAAGCGGTTGACACCGAGCATCAGCAGCAGCCGCCTGGCTTCGCTGATCTGGCCATCCTGGCGGCCCTCCTTGAGGATGGCCTGGTAGGTCGTCGAATCGCGCATGTTCTTCCATACCCCCTTCACCAACCGAGTGGCCAGCGTCTCGTCGTAACGGTACCCCATCAGCAGCAGCGCGGCCATCCAGAGCATGTCCGCCCTCGGCCCGGGCTCGGGATCGATCCGCTCGGCCATCCGGCGGACCAGGCCGGGCAGGTCCGCTTCGGCGACGTCGGTCAGCGGGGCCAGCGGCACCAGGTTGACCCCGCCGGTGAGGTAGAGCTCCGGATCCTCCCGCCACAGCCGGACCACTCGGTAATTGTACCGATTCGTCAGCGATCCGTCGGGTAGCTGCCGCTCGTAGCCGCCGGTCAGGCCGGGCGAGTCGGCCTCCCGGTGCAGGAGCGCTTCCGGGCCAGATCGGCGTCGTGTTATGAGTGGGGCTCGAGGTCGAGGAGATACGGCGCCGGCCCGGCGATCTTCAGCACCTTGTCGGCGAAGGCGGTCAGCGTGGTGATCTCGGAGTCGATCACCGAGACCGGCCCGGGCAGGCCGATCCCGAAACGATCCGCCCAGGCGGCCGGCTCGTCCAGGACCAGCTCCTTGGCCGAGACGTCGAGGCGGTTGTGGTCCATGAGCGAGCTCCGTTTCTCAGAAGGTTTGTGAGAAGGCTTGTAGCTCGTGGCTCGTAGGGTGGGTCGAGCGAAGCGAGGCCCACCGATCTTCGCTGCCATGCTTGTGGGCCTCGCTCGCCATGCCGGTGGGCCTCACGCCTGCGGCGTTCGACCCACCCTACGACCTCTGCTCACACACTCTCTCATTCCAGCGGCCCGCGGGCTCCACTCGGACGACGGCCGGACAGGCATTGTCTTATCGACGCTGACGGAACACTCGGACCGATCGGGCGACGAGGCACGGCGGCCGCGCGCGGTTGCCGATCTCGTCTCGATCACCGGGCCCCTGAACCCGAGAACCCGAGCCGGATCCGGTCGCCCGCCTTGACCGGCGACATCCGATGGCGCCGTTCGGGTCGGCCGGAGGCCGTCAGCGAGTCGGTCCGACTCCGGGCCGCCCGGGCCGTGATGGCCGAGTTGATGGCCGTATCGGGCTTCGCCGCGCTCGAGCGGCGGGTGGTCGAGATCGCGAGGCGGTTGCGGGGTGGCTCGTCGTCCGCCGCGGGCGCACCCGACCCGCGGCACAAGATGACAGGGCCGGACGCGGACGTGGAAGCGGACTCGGATGATGCCCGGGTCGCGGCTCAACCATCTGGTCAGGCGGAGGGTTGAGTCATGGCGAGCCTCCTCGCTACGCGTGCGCCAGCGGTCGGAGGCGGAGGCGAAGTCAGTCGCCGGGCGTCGCCGCTCGACCTCGTGTGTCGGCGGCCCTGGAGGCGCCCGCACAATCGACACGACCCGCACGGCCGAGCGGCCGGGCGGCGAAAAACCGCCGCCAGGCGCCGATTTCGGGTGGACCCGGCGCCCGGCTCGGCCGGGCCGGCGTCCGCAACCGCCACGGCCCCGACCGCGCGGCGGGCCATAGGGCTCAGCCTCTGGTGCGGCTCACGCCACCGGCCGCGCGGGCGACGGGGCGACGACGTGGTTGAGGGCTCGGGCCGTCCAGGTCTTGCCGTCGCAAAGGAGGTCGTTGACCGAGGCGAAGTCGATCGCGATCCGGTCGAAGTCGGCCGGCGTGAAGCCGTTGACGAGCGACGCGAGGGCCACGCGGATCACCACGCCGTGGGCGATGACCACGATCGTCTGGCCGACGTGCCGCGCGGCCAGTTCCTCGAGGATCGGGACGACTCGGCGGCGGATGTCGGCGAACGACTCGCCGCCGGGGTGCGCCGCGTCGAGGTCGCCGGCGATCCAGCGCGATTTCGTCTCGGAGTAGGTCGCCCAGCCCTCCTCGCGCGAGACGCCGCTCAGGACGCCGATCCGCCGCTCGTGCAGGTCGGGGATGACGACCGGCGTGAGCCCGCAGGCGTGGCCGATGGGGGCGGCCGTGTTGACCGCGCGCCGCATCGCCGAGCAGTACACGGCCGAGGGCTTCTCGCCGGCCAGCCAACGGCCCAGCTCGTCGGCCTGGGAGTGGCCGCGGGCGCTCAGGTCGATGTCCGACTCGGCCGCCGTGGAACCGGTCGGGCGCCGAGGTCTCGGCGTGGCGGGCCAGGAGGATGCGTGTGCCATGCGTGTTGTCGTCGCCGGTCGTGGTCACGCGGTCCTCCCGATGGTCGGGGGCGCGGCGGGGCGAATCGGTGCGAGCTCATCGGTCCCTCGCCATCAGCTCCAGCGCCAAACGGTGGGATTGGCGCACGCGGAGACGATCCAGCCCTATGAGCCCGACTGCGCCAGAGAGTGGATTCCTGAGCCGATCCGGTCATCCACGGCCGCACAGTGGGATTGGAGCTGCGCCGGGACAACCCAGCCCTATGAGCCCGACTGCGCCAGCGAGTGGGTCCCCGGGCCGACCACGGCATCCACTCGCTGGCGCGTCGGGCTCGTCGGCGTAAAGCCACAGTGAGGCTCTCGAGCGGCCCGTGGATGTAAGATCGTACGACCAGGTCGTACACGAAGCAAGCCGATCCGGCACCCGAGCCCGCTTGCTTGCCGGGGCGGATTGGTCGAAGATCGAGGTTCCCCGGGCGCGATGCCTCTGGCCCGGGGCGGGGCGGATGGGTAAGCTGTTCAGTCCGGCGAGATTCCCGCGGCGATCCGGTCGGCCGACTTCACCTCGTGGGGACTCCCCTTCGCCGGGCCGGTTTCGATCGCAGGGCCCTCGTCGCGGGATCGAGTCGAACTCGGCGCGTCGCGGATCACGCGGTGATCCGGGAGGGACCGGTGCCGTCGGCGAAGCGCCCGGGCGCCCGGGTACGAAATGGTCCGGCCGTTCATCGGTCGGTCGAGTCGAGTCAGCAGTTGCATCGCAGTCGCAGTCGCTGGAGGAATCGGCATGGCGGAAGCACCCCACAATTACCACGCGATCCTCCTCTTTGGGATGCCGGGCAGCGGCAAGGGGACGCAGGGCGCGATCCTCAACGGCCTGCCGAGCCTGATCCACGTCTCGATGGGCGACATCTTTCGCAAGATCCCCCGGCACGGCAAGTTCGGCCTGGAGATCGAGCAGCACACGTCGCACGGGCTGATGGTGCCCGACGACCTCACGGTGCGGATCTTCCAGAGGCATCTCATCATCATGGAGATGCAGGAATTGCTCCTGCCCGAGGTGCACACCCTGGTCCTCGACGGGCTGCCGCGCAACTACACCCAGGCCGAGCGGCTCAACGACACCCTCGACGTCATCCAGATCTTCCACCTGAAGATCACCGACCTCCAGCAGGCGACCGACCGGCTCCGCGCCCGCGCCCTGAGCGAGAACCGGCTCGACGACATGAACGAAGAGGTCATCCACCGCCGGCTCCAGACCTATTACGACGAGACGTTCAAGACCCTGAGCTTCTACAAGAGCGACCTGATCTGCGACATCGACGCCAGCCGGCGAGCGGTGGACGTGCTCCGCGACATCGTCAACCGGCTGGCCGACATCTTGCCGAAGCGCTAGAGGACGGATCGATCCGTCCCGCCGCCGCGCGGCGACGCGCGAGGTGCCAGGCCCCCGGCGCGGCGGGCGATCGCCGGCCCATCCGATCGCGACCATCGCATCTCATTGCCTTGCCCTTCAGCCAGGACGACGCAGGAGCACCCGGACCCATGTCGACAGCCACGATCCCCGGCGACGATCGGACCGGCCGGCCGAGGCGCAGGAACCCGCCGCATTCCGGCCCTATGTCCCGGCGAGCCAGGACCCGCCCGAGCTGACGCTCACCCCGGTAATCGTCGGCTCGCTGCTGGGGATCGTCTTCGGCGCGTCGTCGCTGTACCTGTTCCTCAAGGTGGGGATGACGGTCTCGGCGTCGATCCCGGTGGCTGTGCTGTCGATCACGATCTTCCGGGGCCTGTCGCGCGCCTTCGGCGTGCGTCGGGCGACGATCCTGGAGAATAACGTGGTGCAGACGGCCGGCTCGGCGGGCGAGTCGATCGCCTTCGGCGTCGGCGCCACGATGCCCGCGCTGATCCTGCTGGGCTACGAGATGGAATGGACGCGGGTGATGCTCGTGGCCGTGCTGGGCAGCCTGCTGGGCATCCTGATGATGATCCCGCTGCGGCGGGTGTTCATCGTCCGGCAGCACGGCGTCCTGCCGTACCCCGAGGGGACCGCGCTGCGCCAAGGTGCTGGTCGTCGGCGAGCAGGGCGGTTCGAACGCGCGGACGGTGTTCCTGGGCTTCGGCGTCGGCTTCGTGTACCAGCTCATGATGCAGGCGCTGCGGCTGTGGGCCGAGGGGTGGGAGCGGCTGATCTCGGGAATCCAGGGATACAACAAGGCGGCAGGTCTCGCTCGAGCCCTCGCCGATGCTGCTGGGCGTCGGCTACATCATCGGGCCGCGGATCTCGGCCGTGATGGTCGGCGGCGGGATCATGGCGGCGCTGTTCCTGGTGCCGATGGTCGCCTTCTTCGGCGACGGTGCGCCGGGCATCCTGCCGCCCGGCGACCGGCCGATCGCCAGCATGTCGGCCGAGCAGATCTCGCGGCAGTACGTCGGCCGATACATCGGCGCCGGGGCGGTGGCGGCGGGCGGGATCCTCAGCATGCTGAATGCCCTGCCGATGATCATCGCCTCGATCACGGGGAGCCTGCGCGACCTGCGGCCCGGCCGCGCGGGCGGGGCCGCGGTCGTGCCGCGGACCGAGCGCGACCTGCCCATGTGGATCGTGGTCTTCGGCTCGCTCGGCCTGGTGGCGGTGATCGCCGCGTCGCACCTGATCCCCACCAACTTGAACGGCCGGCTGCTCGGCGGCGGGATGATCGTGCTCTTCGGCTTCCTGTTCGTGACGGTCAGCTCGCGGATCACCGGCGTCGTCGGCTCGTCGTCGAACCCGATCTCGGGCATGACGATCGCCACGCTGCTCTTGACCTGCCTGATCTTCGTGGTGCTCGGCTGGGTCGGGCCCGAATATCGCCTGACGGCGATGTCGATCGCGGGCGTGGTCTGCGTGGCGTCGTCCAACGGCGGCACGACCTCGCAGGACCTCAAGACGGGCTACCTGGTCGGCGCCACGCCGTGGCGGCAGCAGGTGGCGATCCTGGTCGGGGCGCTCACGTCGGCCATCGTGATCGGGGGCACGCTGCTCCTGATGAACGCGGCCTACACCACCTATTCGAGCGACCCGGCCGACCTGCCGGGTCAGAAGGCGCCCGCGGACGAGCCGCGGGGCAGCGCGGTCGGCCCCGACGGCAAGACCTACCGCCTCTGGCCGGCGACGCTCGCCCGGCCGGGCACGCCGGGCGACTACCTGGTCGACGAGTCGGGCCAGGCGCGGTTCTGGAGGGACCCGGGGATCGGCGGCCAGATGACGAAGACGGCCTCGGGCGGCGACATCAAGAAGTTCAACCCGCCGACGCCGCAGATCTTCGCGACGCTGGTCAAGGGGATCATGGAGCAGAAGCTCCCCTGGGGGCTGGTGATCCTGGGCGCGGTGCTCGCGGTGGTGATGCAACTGACGGGCGTCTCGGCGCTGGCGTTCGCGGTCGGCGTCTACCTGCCGCTGGCGACGACGCTGCCGATCTTCGTCGGCGGCGTGCTGCGGGCGCTGGTCGACCGCTCTCGCCGGCTCACCCCCGAGGAATCCGAGACCAGCCCCGGCACTCTGATGTCCACCGGCCTGATCGCCGGCGGCTCGCTGGCGGGGATCATCATCGCGCTGTTGAAGGTCTTCGAGAGCGTGGGCGAGAAGCTCGACTTCTCGATCAAGGTCGGCAACGAGACGACCTTTCGCCTGCCCGCGATCGGCGCGTTCGCCGTGCTGGCCGCCATCCTGCTGGCCGTCGGCCTGTTCGGCCGTCGCCCGATCCCGGACCCGCCCGAGTCGGCCAAGGAAGCGCGACTCGGCGAGATCACCTGACTGACCCGGCCCGCGATGCGCGTTATGTTGGATGGTATGGTGACGACGGTTCGTCGCCATCTCGCGGACGGCCCACGACCTGCCTGCTGCCAACTGCCAACGGGAGACACCCCTCATGCGACGGTACGTGACGATTGCGGCCGGCCTGGTGCTCGGCCTTGAACTGCTCGCCTCGGGGGCTTCGGCCCAGGGGTGGAATTATCCGGGAGGCTACGGCAACTACGGGATGGCCGGCTGGGGCGGCGACCCGGCCGCCGCCTACATGACGGGCCTGGGTTCGTACGCCCGCGGCCGGGGCGTCTACGCGATCGATCGGGCCAAGGCCGATTCGATCCAGATCGACAACACGATCAAGTGGAACAAGGCCGTCCGGGCGCGGCAGCGGGTGCTGCGCCAGGACCAGAAGGAGCAGCAGGCCGAGGACGACGCCCGCCGCGACGAGAAGCTCGCCTCGCAGCACCTGCAGAGCGGCGCGACCCTGAACGCCCTGCTCGACCAGATCTACGACGTCGATCCCGGCGTGACCAGGGCCGACGACTCAAAGGCCCCGATCAGCCCGGCGGCGATCCGCGAGATCCCGTTCGAGTGGAACTCGGAGGCGCTCACCGCCTGCATCGACCAGATGACCGCCACGGGCTCGGCGGTCCCCACCCTGCTGATGGATGATCGCTACGCCGAGGAGCGCAACGCCCTCCGCGCGGCCGTCGAGCCGGCGCTCAAGGAAGACGCCCATGGGAACGTCACGCTCCAGAGCCGGCGGCGGATCCACGAGGCCGTCGCCAACCTCCGCGCCAAGTTCATGAAGAACACCGCCGAGTTCGACCCCGGCTACAGGGAAGCGATGAACTACCTGCACACGCTCGCCAGCGTGAACCGGATGCTCAACGACCCGAGCATGCAGAAGTTCCTGTCCGAGCTCGAGGACGGCAAGGAGCGCACCGTCGGCGAGCTGATCCGGTTCATGAACGCGTACAACCTCCGCTTCGGCAAGGCCACGTCCGACCACCAGCTCGAGATCTACCGGCGGCTCGCGGCGCTGCTCGCGGCGATCCGCGACGAGCTCAACCCCGGCCGCAAGCCCCCCACCAGCATGGACAAGAGCGGCGAAGGGCTGAAGTCCGCCGCCAAGGATATCTTCCAGGGGATGAACTGGAACGATATCGAGGCTCATTCGCGGGATTGACTTTTTGTGGCAAGTGACAAGTGACAAGTGACAAGTGACAAGTGACAAGTCGCGTAGGGTGGGTCGAGCGGAGCGAGGCCCACCGATCTCCGTCGCTCGATCCCGGTGGGCCTCGCTGCGCTCGACCCACCCTACGACCATCGAACCCACCTTCCGGGATCGACTCCAAGGACAAGAGGGAAGGGGCCCGGACATTCGCGTCAGCGAACAACGGACAACGGACAACGGACAAGGGACAACCGCCCTGGTGGTGCTGGCCGTGCTGGCGGTCATCGCGGCGCTGTCGTTGCTCAAGGCGATCCTGATCCCGGTCGCCGTGGCGATGGTGTTGACCTGCATGCTCGCCCCGATCGCGCGGCTGGTGCGGTCGCACCTGCCCTATGGCCCGCTGGTGGCGCTGGCGGTGTTCCTGCTCATGGTCGTCGGCTCGCTGTACCTGGCGAGCCTGACGGCCGAGGGCATGGTCCGCGCGACCTACACGCTGCCCGCGAACATCGAGCGGCTGGCGGGTCAGATCAGCCGTCGGATTGCCGAATTGGTCCGCGACCAGCCTTATCTGCGCCGTGCTGCCCGAGCCCGGGACGATCGACCGGCTGGGGGATACCAACCGCGCGCTGCTGATCGACACGCTCAGCTACGGCCTGACCGATTTCACCACCTGGGTCGTCCAGGGCTTCATCGTGCTGGTGCTCGTGGTCTTCCTGCTGCTCGAGGGCCCGATGCTCTCGGCCAAGGTGGTGCGGTTCTTCGCCCGGACTCCCGTCGAGGCGACGGCCGCCGAGGCCATGCTCGGCCAGATCACGCGGAAGATCCGCGCCTACCTGGTCGCCCGGTCGCTGCTCAACGCCGGGCTGGGGATCGTCCTGGCGGTGGGCCTCTGGGCCATGGACGTGCACTTCGCGTTCATCCTGGGGCTCGTGGCGGCCCTGACGAACTACGTGCCGTACATCGGCCAGATGATCGGCGGTGCGCTGCCGACCCTCATCGTGCTGGGCCAGAACGGCTCGCTGGCCGATGCGCTCCTGGTCGCCGCGATGTACCTGGCCGTGCTGGGGGTCGAGGAATACGTGATCACGCCGCTGGTCATGGGCCGCTCGCTCGACCTCAACGGCACGACCGTCCTGATCGCCTGCCTGTTCTGGGGCTACCTCTGGGGCCTCGTCGGCCTGATCCTGGCGATGCCGATCACCGTCAGTCTCAAGGTCATCTTCCAGGCCGTGCCCGAGCTGAACCGATGGGCCGAGCTGATGTCGGTGGACTGGCGATCGCCCGACGCCGTCGCACTCGACACCCCGACGGCGAACACAAACGTGGATTCCCGTGCGAATCCGGACGCGGAGGTGAATGCGCCGGCGAACGCGGACGGCACGCGGGGCCCCGTGTCGCCCGTGGAGACGTCGTCATCGTGAGCGGGCCGCGGGGGAATGTGCCCGCCGGGTCGGCGACTTGATCAGGTGCCGGTCGCGTCATCGCGTCCGCGCCGTCGGGCGCGGCCATGAGCGCCTCGAGCTGGGCGTCGGTCATGCCCCAGATGCGGCGGCGGGGACCTCCCTTGCGTGACGGGGTGCGTAGCCGAGCGTCGTGATCTCCAGGCTCCGGTCGCGGACCAGGTCGTTGAGCGTCTTGACGCTGATCCCGCCCAGCATCACCGCGATCTCCTCGGGCGTGTGATACCTCGGCTCGTGGCTGGGTCCTTCGCTCATGCAATGGCTCTCCCTGGCGATGGCATCCAATCCCAATGACCCTGGGGACAAGAGCGTCATCCGGCCGCCCGATGTCCCGCGGAGATCGCGCAAACCGGCGCGCCGGAAGACGAGCGTTGCTCGGGTCATTCGTGTTATCATCCCGATCGCGACCCGGTCATCGGAGAGACGCCATTACGGGAACGTCGAGGCGAGCGGGGTCCCAGCATGAAAGCGATCGTGATCGACGGTTATGGCGGCGCGGATCGGCTGCGGCTGGACGAGCGTCCGGCCCCCCAGCCCGGCCCCGGCGAGCTGTTGATCGACGTCCGGGCGGCCTCGGTCAACCCGGTCGACTGGAAGATCCGCCTGGGCGAGCTGCGGCTGATCCTGCACGTGAAGTTCCCGTACATACCGGGCGGGGACGTCGCGGGCGAGGTCGCGGCGGTCGGCGCGGGCGTGTCGGGGTTCCGGCCGGGCGATCCGGTCGTGGCGTTCGTCGCCCTGAAGCGCGGCGGCGGCTATGCGGCCCAGGCCGTCGTGCAGGCGACGGCGGCGGCCATCAAGCCGCGATCGCTGAGCTTCGCGCAGGCCGCCTGCCTGCCGATCGCCGGCTGCACGGCGCTCCAGGCCCTGCGGGACCACGGCGGTCTGATCGAGGGGGACTCCGTGCTGATCAACGGCGGCGCGGGTGGCGTGGGACACCTGGCCGTGCAGGTCGCCGACGCGATGGACGCGACCGTCACGGCGACGTGCGGCCCGTCGAACGTCGAGTTCGTCCGGTCGCTCGGCGCCGACCGGGTTATCGACTACACGCAGGAGGACTTCACCCGGCTCGGCGATCGGTATCACGTGATCCTCGACGCCGTGGCGATGAGCTCATTCTCCGCCTGCCGGGGCTCGCTCAAACCGGGTGGCACATATGTCACGACGGTTCCCGGGCCCGGCATCCTGTTCTGGAGCGCCCTGCAGATGATGGCCGGGATGGTCATCCGGCGCGGCGGGCCCGGTTCCTCTGGGCCAAGCCCAGCGGCGAGGACCTCGCCCATCTCGGCCGGCTCGCCGACGAGGGCCGGCTGACGCCGACCGTCAGCCACACGTTCCCCCTCGAGGCCGCCGCCTCGGCGCATCGGATGAGCGAGGAGGGCCACGTCCGCGGTAAGATCGTGCTGGAGGTGAACCCGTGAAGGAGGAGGGTCGAGCTATGCGGCCGACGGTCTGGAGGCGGCTCATGAGCCGGGACATGATGATCGGCGTGGTGTCCGTGACGATCGGGGTGCCCGGCGTCGTGATCCCGTTCCATCGGCTGCGCCGTGCGGAGTACCATTCCGCACGCGCGTTGATCCTGTCGCAGGAAGCGACCGGCGGCGAGCTGATGTGCATGACTCCCCTGAACCCGGAGGCCACGTATATCGAGGCCGTCGCGAACGCCTACGGGCCCGAGGCGGGCGAGAAGCAGCGGCGGGCCTTCGCGCACCGGCGACTGGCCGGGGCCTACTTGCAGGCGGTCTACCGGCCGTGGCTGCCGGGTCCGACCGAACCGCCGGACAACCCTTGATGGCGAACAGGACCGAACCTTGATGAGCCAGAACATCCGGCTGCTGATCGACTGCCCCGACCACCGGGGCGTGGTGGCGGCGGCCTCCAACTTCGTCGCCCTGCACAACGGTAACATCGTTGACGCCGACCAGCACGTCAGCGACCCGCCCGGCAGCCGGTTCTTCATGCGGATGGAGATCGAGAGCGCGGGCTTCGGCCTGGGTCCGGGAGGAGTTCGACGCCGCGTTCGCCCCACTGGCCCGCCAGCACGGGATGACCTGGCGGGTCCACCACGGCGAGCGGCCCAGTCGCATGGCCATCCTGGTCTCCAAATATGCCCACTGCCTGCTCGACCTGCTCTGGCGGTGGGAATCGGGCGAGCTCGACGCCGAGATCCCGCTGGTGATCTCCAACCACCCCGACCTCGCGGCCAAGGTCCAGGCGCACGGCATTGCCTATCACCACCTGCCCGTCGCCAAGGGGGCCAGGGCCGAGCAGGAAACGCAGGTCGTCGCATTGCTCAGGCAGCACGAGGTTGACGTCGTGGTGCTGGCGAGGTACATGCAGATCCTCTCGGGCGAGATGCTCGAGGCGATCGGCCGGCCGGTGATCAACATCCACCACTCGTTCTTGCCCGCGTTCGTGGGGGCCAGCCCGTACCACCAGGCGTACACTCGCGGGGTCAAGATCATCGGCGCGACGGCGCACTACGTCACGGCCGAGCTCGACGCCGGCCCGATCATCCACCAGGACATTGCGCATATCTCGCACCGCGACGGCGTCGAGGACATGATCCGGATCGGCCGCGAGGTCGAGCGCCGCGTCCTGGCGCAGGCGGTCCGCTGGCACCTCGAGGACCGGGTGCTGGTGGACGGGGTGCGGACGGTGGTGTTCGCATGAGCCGCGACGGCGGCGACGGGCTCGACCTGGAGTCGATCCGGCGAGAGATCGCGCGCATTGCCCCGCACTTCGCCGGCGAGCCGGTCGCTCGGCTGGGCGAGGGGATGGACAGCCTGGCGGTCGTGGTCGGCGAGGGCTTCGTCTTCCGCTTCGCCAAGCACGCCGAGTCGGCGATCGGCGTCGGGCGCGAGGTCGCCCTTCTGCCCCGGCTCGCGCCGATGCTCGGCGTCGAGGTCCCGCGCTTCGAGTACGTCGGCGAGCACTCGGTCACGCGTCGCCCGTTCGTCGGCTATCGCCTGATTCGCGGGGAGCCGCTCCATCGGACGGTCTTCGACGGCCTGGCCGACGACGTGCGCGACAGGGTCCTCGGCGAGCTCTCGGCTTTCCTGAAGGCCGTTCACGGCTTCCCCGTCCCGGAGGCCATGGACTGCGGCGTCGTGCCGCATGGCGATCGCGCGGGCTACACCGACGAGCTGCGGGCGGCCCGGAATGTCGTCTTCCCGCACCTGGATAACGCGGTCCGCCGCGTCGTCGAGGCCCGGCTCGAGGCGTACCTGGAGGATGACGCCAACTTCGCGATGCCGCCCGTGCTCTTGCACGGCGACCTCTGGCCCGATCACGTGCTTTATTCGCCGGTCGCGGGGCGGCTTGCGGGGATCATCGACTTCAGCGACGTCTGCATCGGCGACCCGGCCTATGACCTGGCGTTCCTCGCTCTGACCCTGGGGCCGGGCTTCGTCGACGGCCTGCTCCGCCACGAGCCGGACCCCGATCTCGCGAGGCTGGTGCGAAAGGTCAACGCCATCGCGCTGTTCAATGCGATTGATGACGTCTCCATCGGGCTCGAGCGGGACGATCGTCCCCTGGTCGCATCGGGCCTGAAGGACCTGATCGACCTGGTCGAGGCCGGGCGCTCGGGATGATGGCGGCCCGGGCGAACCGGTGACGTCAGTCGCCGGGTTTCTGGGGGCATCGCCCGGCTGCCGCGCATCGCCCGGCTGCCACTTCGCATCACCCGGCGACTGACGTCGCCGGTTCGCCTGGCTGCCGCATCACCCGGCTGCAACTTCGCATCACCCGGCGACTGACGTCGCCGGTTCGCCCGGCCACCGCGCATCGCCCGGCTGTTGCGTCGCGTCGCCCGGCTGCCGCGCCGCGAACGCTGGCGACCGACCCCGATGCCCGACGACGACCCGACTGACCGTTGGCTGCGGATTACGGCGGATGTGCGGGCGGCGATGGCAGATGGGCGGGTTTCGGATGGAACCTCGCGGGCCGATCCGGCCGATACCACGCTGAGGGCGGGAGCGATGCGACGCCTGGCGTTGCCATTACCCCCGGCCCTTTGGTGAGGAGTTCGACCAGGAGAACGACCCACCGACCGACCGATCGGCTCGTCTGTTCGTTCGACCGTCGGGGCGACCCGGCGCGGCGGACGATCGGCCCGCGGATCGACCCCGTCGGTGGTTGTGGTAGTGAGTCAGGACATCCTGCCTTGATCGAGACGCGGCGCCATCTCAGCGTACGGCCGAGACTCGCGACCCTCCGGTCCCGCGCCGGCACCTATCTCCGTAAGGGCTCGACCGATTGGTCGGCCGTCGACCGACGGCGGATCATTCGCGTCGCCCTGGCGGGGTCGGGGCTGGCGGGCCTGCTCGGCGCGACCGCCTACGCGGTGGCCTCGGTGTCGATCTGGCTGGTCCCGGCTTACCTGCTGCTCGTGGTCGCGATCCTCACCGCACCCCGGGGCCCGCGCGAGGCGACGGCCGCGCCGGGGTCGAGGGGACGGTTCTTCGGCAAGACGCGCGCGTTCTCGCGGAGCCCGGCCGGGCCCCCGGGATGGACCTGACGGACGGGACGGGACTCCCTGAGCCCCATCATCCCCCCGCCGGTGCCGACCCGGTCCCTCCGGACGAAGGCGAGTCCGACGTCGGGTCGGCGAACCTGCGCCTCGACCCGGCCGAGTCCGCCGCTCCCAGCAAGCCCCGACGGAGCCGCACCCGGTCGCGCAAGTCGGCGAAAACCGCCGCCGAGCCGGCCGCCGAGTCGGCTCCCGTCACCTGGATTCGCGTCGGGCCTGGTCAATATGTCCGGTCCGACGTCGCAGGCCAGGGACAACCCCCGGCCCAGTCCGAGCCGGGATCGGAGACCTCGGTCGACCTTGACGCCGGTATCCACCGCGCCGAGGCCGCCGAAGTCCCCGAACCGGCCGACGCGACGACAGCAGGCGAGGATCCCGCCGCGGATTCCCCCGCACCGGCGATCGCAATGGCAGTGGGCGAGGATCCGGTCACGGATTCCCCCACGCCGGCGATCGCATCGGCCGCGGGAGCGGATCCCGTCGCGGATCCCCCTGCCCTGTCGATCGCGTCGGCCGCGCCGACGGTCGCCGCGGAAGACCTTCCGACCGCGGATGAGCCCCAGGGAGTCGCCCGGACGTCCGAAGGGCCCGCGACGGTCACGCATCCGGCGACGGATGCGCCGCAGCGGTCAGCCCGACGCCGACGCCCGACGCCGTCTCACTCGAGATTCATCCCGCCGAGGAAGCGTTCGAAGCGGCCCGCACGTCGGCGAACGCGACGATCGAGGCCGGATTCGCGTCCGAGTCCGAGATCGTCAGCGAGAGCAAGATCGACACCGAGAGCGCGATCGGGTCGGAGCTTGGAGTCCCCGTCCGAGCTCGAGCCCGTCGCGGAGGTCGGTCCGCCCGCCGAGGAGTACGGTATCGCACCCTCTGCTCCGTCCTGTTCATGGTCCGCTGCCGCTGCCAGTGATGCGTTGTACGCGAGCCAATGGCGAGAACCCTCGTCCATCGGGAGGCCCGGCGACGGGCCGCGCGGCCATCGCCACCGGCAGCGGCGGACCAGGGAACACGCCGGGATCTCCCGGTGCCGGGCAGGCCGTCCGCCGCGGCGGACGACAGGCGATGGACGACGGACGACGGACCCGTCCCGTGGCGTTCGACGCGAAGCCGCCGCCCGCCGCGCCTTCGGCCGGATCGAACACGTCCGGCGCGACTGGCGGGCACGATCGCCGCCGGATTAATCTTTGGCCCTCGCCAGCGAAGCCGCCGCCCCGACGCCCGGCCCGCCAGCCTCACCAGGCCGGCGGGCCGGTCACGCCGGGGCGGCGTCGCATTGGCGGCGAATCGACATCCGTCCCGACCGGTCGGGCCCGGCAAGGGCATCGGGGAAGCATGCAAGAGATACACCCGGTTCAATCCGTAAGGCTCTGAGCCATCGGGAGATCCATAATATGGCCTGGGTCACTCTCGCCATGCTTGTTTGAATTCCTGGCGCCACCGGTCAAAAATCTTTGACTTGATCCTTCCCCCTTGCCTAACATTAGCGTACTTCCTCGTCTTGCCTCGTTCCGCCCGCATGCGAACACTTCACACAATCGCCGCACCGAGAATTGCAAGGCTTCACGCTTGCATGTAATCCCGTGTGCCGATAAATGGGTTCAGGATCAAGGTTGGGCCGCGAGCTGTGTTTTTGACGCTGGCATGACATTGGCAGTAGTGATGTTTTAACAGGTTGTGCAGGAACGACGCGGGTATCGCGGGTGATGATGCGCCAGGGATGGGCGATTCGGGCGACGGGAAAGCCCGGCCATTGGGAGGCATTCGGATGGACCTCGAGGACTTTTCGCGCCAGCTCGACACAATGCACGAGCGATTCATCCGGCTTTCGTCGGCCACGGGCGGCGAGTGGCAGGATGCGCGGCTGATCTGGGAGGAGACCTCCGAGGCGCTCGGCGTGACGATCGAGGAGATGCGCGTCGCCGAGGAGGAGCTGAGGCGGCAGAACACCGAGCTGGAGGAATCGCGGGTGGCGCTGGAGGCGGAGCGGCACCGGTATCGCGACCTGTTCGACTTCGCGCCGACGGCTACCTGGTGACCGACCTGGCCGGGATGATCCGCGAGGCGAATCGCGCCGCCGGCGAGCTGCTGGGAGTGGCGCCGGTGCACCTGGCCGGCAAGCCGCTGGCCAGCTACGTGGTGCTCGACGATCGTCCGGGGTTCCGCAGCAGCCTCAACCGGCTGATGCAGGTCGGTCGGCACGAGGACTGGGTGGTCCGGTTCCAGCCGAGGCGGGGCGAGCCATTCGACGCCTCGATCACGGCGGCCCTGGTGCGGGACTGGGACGGCACGCCCAAGGGATTGCGCTGGCTGATCCGCGAGGTGGTGGGGCCGGCGTGGTGGGCGGCCGGCCACGCGCTGGCGACCCCGTCGCGCGGCGGCCGCGTGACGATCGGCCGGACCGGCAAGTTGCAGCCCGGCGAGCTCGAGAGCGAGCGGCTGCGGCGGATCCGCGCCGAGACCGAGGCCGAGGCCCTGCGCGGGCTGCTGCACGGGATCGACGTGATCGTATGGGAGGCCGACGCCGAGACCGGGCGGTACTGGTACGTCAGCCCCCGCGCCGAGCAGTTGCTGGGCTATCCGCCCGAGAACTGGGTGGACGAGCCGGGCTTCTGGTCCGAGATCATCCAGGGCGAGGACCGGTCGATGGTGGAGGCGCACCGGCGCGCTGCCTGCGCGACAACCGGGCGGGCGAGGTCGAGTACCGGGTGATCACCGCCGAAGGCCGCACGGTCTGGCTGCGCGAGTCGCTCTCCATCGAGATGGATTCGGCCGGCCGGCCGCGGGTGCTGCGCGGCTGCCTGTGGGACATCAGCCGCCGCAAGAAGGTCGAGCGGCAGCTCTACACCGACCGCCGCAAGCTGGCCGAGCACCTGGCGGACGTCTGGCATCTGTACCTGCTGGGCGGCCAGCTATTGGCCACGATCGAGCTGGCGCCGGTGCTCGAGGAGATCCTGGTGTCGGTGACGGCCCTGCACGGCGCCGAGATGGGCATCATCCGCCTGCTGGACCGCGACCGGCGCGAGCTGGATGTGGCCGTCAGCCAGGGGATAGCCCCGGAGTTCCTGCAGCAGTTCGGCCGGTTGCAGGTCGGCGTCGGCGTCTGCGGGCTGGCCATCGAGCGGGGCCAGCCGGTCATCATCGGCGACGTCATCCAGGAGGACAAATCCGAATCCCGGCCCGATCCGTCGCCCGCCGCGAGCTGGGCCGAGATCGGGCAGATCGGCGGGTTCCGCGCGACCTTCAGCGCCCCGCTGGTGAGCCGTCGCGGCGACCTGGTGGGCACGATCGCCATCTTCTTCACCGAGCCGCACCGGCCGTCGGCGCGGCAGCTCCAGATGGTCGAGCAGTACGTCCTGCAGGCGGCCGACGCGATCGACAACGCGCGGCGGCACGTCCAGGCACGCGAGACGGACCGCCGCAAGGAAGAATTCCTCGCCACGCTGGGCCACGAGCTGCGCAACCCGCTCTCCGCCATCCTGACCTGCGCCAACCTGATCCGGGCCGATGAGGATGTCGACGCCGGCATGCTGGCCGAGGTGCGGGACATGATCATCCGCCAGAGCCGCCACATGGCCCGGCTGATCGAGGACCTGCTCGACCTGACCCGCGTCTCGCGCGGGACGCTGACCGTGCGGAAAGAGCCGATCGACCTGGCCAGGATCGTCGCGCAGGCCGTCGGCCAGGTCCGGCCGATGGTGGACGACCGGGAGCATGAGCTGGTCATCGCCATGCCCGCGGAACCCCTGATCGTCCACGCCGACCCGACCCGGCTCGAGCAGGTCCTGGCCAACCTCCTGACCAACGCCGCCAAGTACACCGACCCCGGCGGCCGGATCGAG
Source organism: uncultured Planctomycetota bacterium (assembly GCA_963771445.1). GTDB lineage: Bacteria > Planctomycetota > Planctomycetia > Isosphaerales > Isosphaeraceae > JAKAUH01. The sequence continues at coordinate 1,179,920 of CAVYTQ010000015.1, forward strand.
CTGAAGGCGGCCGTCGAGGGGGATGGGCTGGTGATCCGGGTGCGCGACACCGGCATCGGCCTGGCCCCCGAGGCGCTGACGAAGCTGTTCCACCTGTTCAGCCAGATCGACGACTCGCGCGACCGGCGCGGCGGGGGCCTGGGGATCGGCCTGGCGCTGGTCAAGAGCCTGGTCGAGCTGCACGGCGGGACCGTCACGGCGCACAGCGAGGGGCCGGGCCGCGGCAGCGAGTTCGTCGTCCGGCTGCCGACGAAGGCGGCGGAAAGCTAGGGCGTTTTCCGCTGGCGCTGCTCACACGCGCCCTGGACCGCCGCCAGGGCAGGCAGGCAGACCGGCAGGAAGCCACATCACATCATCTCACTTGCCCGTCGCGCGCTGCGGTGACTGCGGTTTCAGCCCCGGGTTGCTGACGAAGGGGTTCTGCTGCGGGTTCTTGTAGGGTACCGCCGAGCGCACCTCTCATGGCCGATGCCTGGGACCCGGATCGGGTCCCGTGATCGCGAACGGAGGGATAGAACGCCACCGGACGGCCCGCATTGTCAACCCGACCCGTCTCGTCGGCGAAACCGCCCGCTGCGCCCCCGCGGCCGGCCGACGATCGGCCCGATGAATACGATCCGGAGACCGGTATCGGCGGCGGAGGCGGTATGCGCCGCGACGTCAGACCGCCACGGGTGGACGACTTCGTCCCGAACGGAGACGGCGCCGCGGGAATCCTTCGCGAGGACGAGTACGACCCACGGGCCGGTGCCGACCGCGTGGTCGTCGCCGGGGTCGATCGCGTGGCTGCCGCCGGGGTCGATCGCGTGGCTGTCGCCGGCGTGCCGGGCGACTGGGCCATCGCGGTCGAGGCCGAGGCGAATCCGAGGAGGGCCGTCATCGCGAGGAGTCTGCGGGGCTTCATGGCTATGCACCATCCCAGGGACCGATCCGGATCCAGGATCCGTCATGCCGGGCCGCGACCACCCGCGACCCGACCCGGCGTCCGTGCGAGACGTTCTATCATCCATCCGGGGCGTCGATTCTTCAACCCCCGTGGACAGAAGCGCCCATCCGGCGGTCGTCGCTGTTGCGGCGGATCAACGACGAGATCCTTTCCCGTTCGTGCCCGTCCGTAGCCGGAAGCCGAATTCCCGAATGCATTTTCGACCACGGATAGCGCGGCGAGCACCTGCTCAACGGCTTCCGCAACCGCGACCTGCGTGCGCTGCTGTTCCCCGCGGCGGCCGCGGCGAGCGCCGAGGAGGCCAAGCGGCAGTCGGGGCGGGTGACGCGGTTGATCCGCCTGCTGCGGGCGCATGGGGTGATCGCCAAGGTCGGCAAGACCCACTGCTACCAGATGACGACGGAGGGCCGCCGCCAGGTGAGCGCCTTGCTGGCCGCCCGCCAGGCCGGCGTCGAGCAATTGCTCAAGGCCGCATGAGAGAAGGGGTTGGGGAATCTGCGCACTGCGCGAAGAAATCGAACGTTAGTAGAACGGATGGGCACGGATTCAAGACGTTCTTGATCCGTGCCCATCCGTGCAATCCGTGGTTGGAATCCCGAGGAATCGAGGCCGTATTCCTCGGATTGCGGGGATTCAAGACGGCTTTTCCGAGAGGGCGAGGCGGGTTGGCGACATCACGAGCGATCTGCTGTCGGCCGTCGCCAGGTCGCCATCCGGGGTGTGGGTCGGCCGGGGCGTCGGCTTTCCCGCCATGCGGGAGATCCTATTCATTGCGGGCCCGACCCTCGAGTGTTATCGTGCGGGCGATTGGTGCCCGGTCGGCGGCGAGGTCACGGCATGCATCGGCGGCTTCCGCGATGACTCTCAGCCGGTCGGGCCCTGGCAAGTTCCGGCCGGCCGGGGCCGCGCCTGACGATGCGACGCGACGCAGCGCACCCGCCCCGCGGGCCGCTGACCTTTGGCTCGAGACGGCTCGTTCGGAGGCGACATGATTCAGGGCTTGAGGACGGCGATCTATCCCGTCAGCGACATTGCCGAGGGCAAGGCGTGGTATACCCGCGTGCTGGACTGCGAGCCCTATTACGACGAGCCGTACTACGTTGGCTTCTCGGTCGGCGGGTTCGAGCTGGGCCTGATCCCCGACGGCACCCCGGGCCCCCACGGCGGCCAGGCCCTCTGGGGCGTGCCCGACGCCGCGGCAGAACTGGGCCGACTGACGGGCCTGGGCGCGGTCGTCCATGAGCCCGTCAAGGACGTCGGCGGCGGTATCAAGGTGGCGTCCGTGAGGGACCCATTCGGGAATGTCTTCGGGATCATCGAGAACCCGCACTTCGACCCCGCGGCTGTCCGGTAACGCCGACCCGGGCGCCCCACTCGAGGCTCGCCCACGATGGCACCACCGTCGGCGGGCCGCTGAACCTGGGCGGCAGGCGGCGAGGCGACGACGATCGCCGCATCCGCCGTTCGGGGGCACTCCGTCGGACGACGGTGATCGCCCAGACGACCCCCACCGCCACGACCTCGATCATCCGCCAGCCGACCGTGAACCGTAAGACGGGCCATCGCATGGCCGGGTGCCTCGCGTCCGGCCCTTACCGGGGTCGATCGCCCTTGGGGTTCAGCAGCCGGAGCACCTCGAAGCCGATCGGGTCGACGGCTCCGTCCGAGTTGCTGAGGACGATCACGGCCGTCTTCGTCGCCTTGACCAGGCCGACGTAGCTGCGGTATCCGCCCGTGCCGCCGTTGTGCCAGACGACCTCGCGGTCGGTGCCGGGAAGCTTCATGACGATCCAGCCGAGCCCGATCCGCGCCCCGTCCTTGCCGATCGGCCGGCGCGGCTTCTGGGTGGCCTCGATCGCGGGGCCGAGCTTCGACGGCCTCGTGCCCAGCTCGGCGGCGAGCAGGATGAGGAGGTCGTCGGCCGTCGAGTGCAAGGCGCCGGCGCCGGCCAGGACGTCGACCGTCCACCTGCTCGCGGGCTTGCCGCCCGCCGTGTAGGGACTGCGCCAGGCGACGCTCCTGCTCGGGATCGAGCTTCGCCCGCGTGTCGCGCATCTCCAGCGGGTCGCAGATCCGGGCGGTGATCAGGCGGCCGTAGTCGAGCCCCGCGCGGTGGGCGAGGGCGTGGCCCAGCAGGCCGGCGCCAGGTTCGAATACTCGAACGTTGCGCCGATGTCGCGCGTGGGTTTCCAGGCCCTGAGGAAGTCGTAAAGGTCCTTCTCCTTGTAATGGGCGTAGGGGTCCTGGGGGTTCTTGAGGACGGACCCGATGATGTTCACGGGGATTCGCGGCAGGGCGGAGGTGTGGGTTGCCAGGTCCTCGAGGGTGATCTCTCGCCCGGCGCGGGTCGCGAGCTTGACGTCGTCCGGCAGGTACCGCTGCACCGGATCATCGAGTCGGACGAGGCCCTCGGCGGCCATATCGGCCAGCGCCAGCGACGTGAAGACCTTGGTCACCGAGCCGATCTCGAAGACCGTCTTGCCGTCGGGCACGGTGTCGCCGCCCAGGACCGTGCGGCCGAAGCCGAAGACGTGGGTCCGACCCCCCTCGATCACGCCGACGACCATACCGACGCTCTTCTTCTTGTCCAGCATCGGCTGGACCAGGGCCTGCACCCGGCCGCGCAGGTCGTCGGCCTTGTGCGCGGGAGGGTCCTCCGCCCGGGCGGGAGCGGCGAGGAGCCAGGTGAGCCAGAAAGTCGCGATCGCGCTCATTGCATACCCTCCAGGAAACCGTTCTGCCGAGCGAATGGTACTCGGGCGAGGGGCGGGAGTCGAGTGATCCGACGGTCGGCGGGAGCCTGGCATGGTGGAATCCGGTGGAAGCCTGGCGGACAAATCCGGCCTGGCGCAGAGGACTACGTCTTCTGGACGGTCCGGTCGGTCTCGAAGTGCGGGGAGATCGGGGCGGACGACGTGCTGCCCGAGCTGGGCCGGGGGCTGTCGCGCGAGGAGGTGCTGTGGTTCCACGGCCGGATCGCCGAGTCGGGCCGGTGGGAAGGCGAGTGGCGCGACGAGTTCCTCGGATATTTCCCCCAGGTCGGCCCCGAGGACCTGCCGCCGATCCCACCGGAGCCCGAGCGGACCGAGCACGCTCCCGGCCCGCGGGACCGGCCCGACGATCCGGACGTGGCGGTCCCCTTCTGAGAGGAGCCGGAAACGGCCGCATCCGGTTTTCCGCTTCGATCGGCGTTCCCGTTTCGCGTCCCTGTTTCGGGTCCGTGGCGTCCGGCGGTCGGGCGGGCACCGCCCGCCGACGGCCTGTCGCGACTTCTGCAACCGCTCGCGGGCCTGCTCCTCCCCCGCGCCCGCTCCTGCTCCCCGCGCCTCCGGGCCTGCTTCCGCGGCCCCTCGCAGCGCCCGGCGCGATCGAGGAGACGCCGTCCTCGAGCTGTCCGTACTCCCCCAGGAGCTCCCCGTTGTCGTCGCCCACCTGCACCCTGGTCCCCCCGGGGACGACCGCCCGGCGGGACACGGCGGCGGTTGACCCGCGGCGACACGGCCACCGACCCGGTGGGCCTCACGCCCTCGGCGTCCCACCCGCCGCACGAGCCGTTCTCACGTACTCTCTCAATACTGGTCCGCCGAGATGACCTCGCCCCTGGCGATCGTGCCCAGGGCCCGCCAGGTCATCCCGGAGATCGAGCTCTTGACGAAGTGCACCGACCCGTTGACGAAGAGCGAGATACTGGGTCCGGTGATCCGGCCCTGACGGGCCCGAACCGACCGTCGATGATTCAATCCGTCGAGCCGATGAGTCGCCCGGCCTCGGCCTTGAGCTCGTCGAGGTCGCGGGGCTCGCCCACGAGGTTGGCGGCGTGCTCTTTGGTCCAGGCGACAGCCTTGTCGTAGCTGACCCGGGCGCCCTTGCGGTCGCCGAGACGGTGCTGGCACATGGCCAGGGGGAACAGGTCCCAGGCGTCCATCGTGCCCTTGCCCAGCTCGAGATTGGCTTCCAGGGCCGATCTCGGCCTCGGCGACGCGTCCGTCGCGGTAGAGGGCAAAGCCGTAGGTATTGCCGAACATCGCCTCGCCGGGCTCCAGGGCGACAGCCCTACGGGCCAGGAGGACGGCGGCGGGGACGTTCCGCGCGTTGTCTCCTAGGCTGGCCCCGGCCTTCACCATGATCCATTCCCAGGCCAGCTTGTTCGCAGCCTCGGCCGTCCTCGGGTGCAGCTTCGCCGCCGTTTCGCGTTCCTTCCCGGCGAGGTCGGGCTTGCCGCCCAGGTCGAAGAACTCCGCGAGCAGGAGCCGGAGGCCCGCCTGCTCGATGTCCTGCCGCGCATCCGCCGACGCTTCCAGCTCCCCGGCCAGCGTCGAGGCGGCATCGGCGTGCTTGCCCAGCTCGCGATAGGCCCAGGCCAGGCGGGTGCGGGCCTGGCCCCGGAATTCGCAAGCGAACTCGCCCGAAGCGGCGAGCCGGAAGTCCTCGGCTGCGGCCGCCCACCACCTCCGCCGGAAGAGCTCCATCCCGCGATGCAGCCGCAGGTGGGCCGCCGCGGGATCGCGGCGGATGCCGGCGTTGTAAGCGGCCAGACCCAGGCCGTGCCACCCGCATCGGATCAGCTCGTCGGCCCAGGCCAGGACGGGGTCCGTCCCGTTCCAACTCCGCAGCGAGTTCAGGAACTTCTGCGTGCGGCTCGCCGCCGAGTTGGGATCGAGCAGGTCGGCGCCGGCGATCCTGACCGTCAATGGCCCCGTCGGCTTCGCCTTCGGCGGGAACGCGGGGGCGTCCCAGTCGAGGTTGATCTTGGAGAGTTCGGAGCGGATGAGCGCAAGTCCCAGATGCGCAACCCGTCCTTATGGTGGGCGACGAGGCTGGCGCCGTCGGCGCTCAGGTCCGCCCGATCGCTGCCCTTGTCGGGGTCCTCGAATCGGGCGACCTCGCGTCCGGTGGCGACCTCCACCAGGCGCAGCGGACCTTCGCCCGTGCTCAGGACCGCCGTGATGCGATCGGCCGCGCGATCGCGAGAGAAGCAAGTCAGGTAGCCGTGGCCGAGCTTCGGGCCGGGCTGCCATGTCCCCACCGCGAAGAGCCGGCCGTTGTCGATGTCCGTGCCCAGCCACTTCCCGTCCGGCGAGAACTGGCAGAGCCCATTCTGCCCCTGCATGCTCCAGACCAGCTTCCCGGTCTCGGCGTCGTGGACGAAGACCGAGCCGGGCGACCCTCCAAACGAGACCCACTTTCCGTCCGGGGTGACGGAGGCGTGGCCGATGCGTTTGCCGGGGTGGAGATTGCGGGCAGGTCCACGCCTGCCCGGATGCAGGAGCCAGCCGCCGGCCTGCGGGTCGCCCGGATATCCGCCCATACTCGCCTGCGCGATCACCTTCCCGTCGCGGCTCAACGAGGTCATGTTGGTCGCCGGCACCAGCTCCAGCCGCTCGGGTGGGCCGACCACGACCGTGCCGGGTGCCGTGGGGTCGGGCCGGACCGGCCAGCGGAAGCAGCCGCCGAAGGTGTTCGTCAGCAAGCAACCCGACGGATCCAACGCCACATAGAAATTGGAATTGCCGAGGTCCCCGAACGGGATGCTGGCGGCCTCTCGTCCCCGGTCGAGATCGTAGAACAGGACCCTCGGACCCGAGACACCCATCGCCAGCCGAGCGTCGGGATCGAGCCCGACCCAGAGGCCATTCTCTTTGGGGGTAGCGGGGACGATCAGGCGGCATTCCTGACCTTCGGCGACGGACCAGAAGCCGAATCGCCGAACCGGGTCGTTAACCCTGGCGGGGAAGAGTCGGCGACGCTCCCTGTCGGCCTTCAACATCGGCGGCGTGACGGGCAAGGCGACGAAAGCCGGGGGCTTGAAGAGCTCCCGCCCCGAGATCAACTCCGTCATGACGGTCCAGTTGTTCATGCCTCGGCTGAAGAGCCGGTCCCCCGACCGATTCAGGACCACGCTCGGCCACTCGGCGACCCCGCCGCCGGTCGTCGAGAGCCGGGCGACCGGCGGGTCGCCGGCGAACTCGTAGCTCGCGACCCCCTGGCCGTAGTTGCCGGGGATCGTGAGGGTCCGCCCGTCGTCGCTCCAATCGGCCCGGCACGACTTGCCGTCCGGCCAGGGGAGCTTCACCTCCGCGGCCGCACCCGTCTCCAGTTGGATGATGCTGGCGGAGTTCGATCCGGCGGATGTGAAGGCCAGGTAGGGCCGGCTCGGGTGCAGCCGGATGGTCGAATCCGGCGAGATCGGCCGAGGCGGCAGCTCGTGCCGCCTCCGGCCGCTCGGCAGCTCATGGGTCGCCAGCGAGCCGTCGGCGTGCAAGATCGCGACCAGGCCGCCGTCGGGGCGGAAGTCCAGGCTCGTCATCGCTTGCCGGTCGTGAACACGGACCTTGGCCGCGGGCGCCGCGACGTCCCAGATCCGCACGGCCTTCGAGTGGTCGACGTCCGCCAGCCAGCGATCGGCCCCGAAGATGATCCTCCTCGGCCGGCTCGTCGGGGGAGTCGTGCCACCTCGACGTCATCGGCCACGCGCCGGACGATGCAGCGACCCGAGTGGTCGCTGGTGGCGAAGAGGTCGAAGTCCGCGTTCACGTCAACCGAGACCAGGTCGTAGGTCCAGTCCCCGAATTGCTCGTTGACCTTCAGGTCCGGCAGGGCCAGCGCGGCGATCGCCTCGTTGCGGAGCTTCGCGAAACGATCGGGCGGATGGCCGAGCTGGCGGCCCAGCTCGGCCGCCCGGGCCAGCGCGGCCAGGGCGTCGAACCGCCGGCCCGACCGCCCCGAATAGCGCGAGGCGCGGGCCGTGGCGAGATTCGCCTCCCAGAGCTTCTCGCCCTTCTCGCGGTCGGAGTTCTCGGCGCACTCCAACTGCCTCATCGCCTCCTTCTTGGCGGCCTCGACGTTCTTCAGCTCGCGCTCCAGGTCGGCGTTCGATTTCTTCTCCCGGATCGCGGCGACGGCCGAGACGACCAGGACGGTCAGCAGCAGCGCGACGCCGCGGCACCCAGGCCGGCCACCAGCCGGTTGCGGCGGCACCATCGGTAGACGCGCTCCGCATCGGTGGTGTGCCGGGCGTTCCTGAGCGGCCGGTCCTCGAGGTAGAGCCGCAGGTCCTCGGCCATCTCGGCGGCCGAGGCGTACCGGGACGCGATCTCCTTGGACATCGCCTTGCGGACGATCGTCTCCAGGTCGCGGCCCACGCGGGGGTCGACCTTGCGCAGCGGGGGGGGCTCGTCGTGGAGGATCTGGCGGACGAGCCGCATCCGGTCCCTCGCGTCGAAGACGGGCCGCAGGGCGAGCATCTCGTACAGCGTGACGCCCAACGCATAGGTGTCGCCGCTGCGGTCGGAATGGCCCGAGAGGCGCTCGGGGGGCATGTAACGGAGCGTCCCCAGGACGTCGCCGGGATCGGTCAGCGCGGCCTCGCCGTCTTCGCACTTGGCCAGGCCGAAGTCGGTGACCCAGCCGTTGCCCCGCGCGTCCAGGAGCAGGTTCGGCGGCTTGATGTCGCGATGGAGGATGCCGATCGAATGGGCGTGCGCCAGGGCGTCGGCCACCTGGGCGCCGATCCGGGCGATCTCGCGATGATAGCGCGACTGGCCGGCGCCGACCGCCTCGCCGCCCAGGGTCGAGACCGGCGCTCGACGACTCGGGAGGCCCGGAAGCCCGGGGCGTCGCCATGTCCGAGGTGGCGACCCCGGCCGGGGAGCCCGGCTCGGTCGTATCTTGCGACCGGCCCAATCCTTGCCCTCGATGGACGAAATGCCCCGATAAGAGCCCCCGCGCCACGGAACGGGCCAGAGCGGCGGAAGGGACGGGGACGGGCCCGTCCGCCGTCCCCGACTCGCGCAGGAGCTTGACGTCCGCCAGCACGCGGTCCAGCCCCTGGCCGGGGATGTACTGCATGACGTAATAGAGGATGCCGTCGTGCTCGCCGAAGTCGAAGACCGGGACGATATTGGTGTGGTGCAGCCGGGCCGCGGCGCGGGCCTCGTTGCGGAAGCGGCGGACGAAGCTGCTGTCGGCCCGGAACCGACGGTGCAGGACCTTCAGGGCCACGTGGGCGCTGAGCGACTCGCGGCGGGCCTCGTACACCACGCCCATCCCGCCCTGGCCGATGAGCCGGAGGATGCGATAGTCCCCCAGTTGCTTCGGGTTCGGGGCGCCGGCGTCGATCACGCCGTCGAGCATGAGCGGCATCGCGCCGACGTCGGGCTTCAGGCCCTCCATCTCGGCCAGCGCCGGGAAGAGGTCCGCGATGTCCGCGGCGTGCTCGGGATGGCGGTTCACGTATTCGGAGAGGGCCGGCCGCTCCCCCCGGCGGAGCCGGGCGACGAACGAGTCGGCCAGGCGGTCGAAGGAGACCGACTCGGGGAAATCCTCGCTCATGGCCTCAGCCCTTCTCCTCCGTCGGGGCTCGATCCGATCAGGCCCTTGAGACGCCGGAGCGCGCGGAGATAGCGCTGGCCCGCCGCCGATCGCTCGATCCCCAGCGCCGCGGCGGCCTCGCCGGCGGAAAGCTCCTCGAAGTGCCGCAGGACCAGGACCTCGCGGTCGATCGGGTCGAGGGAGTCGGGCGCCTGCTGCAGCCGGAGCCGCGCTCGGCCCTCGCCGCGGCGACGCTGGGGCGCGTGTCCCGTCCCAGCAGTTGCGCCGCCAATGCCGCCGATGAGGCGCCAGGTACGGGGCCGTCATAGATGCGGACCTCCCGGCCGGCGTCGCGCGACTTCACGCCCAGGTGGGTCCGGTGGTGCAGGCAGATCGCCTGGCCGACCAGGGTGCGCAGCCAGACGAAGAAGGGTAAGTCCGGCTTGAGGAGATAGTTCGGCAGCTCGCGGACCGCGACGATCGCCGCCTCCTGGATCACATCGGAGGCGTCAACGCGGCCCGCGAGGCGTCGGTCGAGGCGCAGCGCCACCATCCGCCGCAGGCGATCGCGATGCGGCTCGATCAGACCGGCCCACGCGTCCGAGTCTCCCGCGGCGGCCCGGCGGATCCGCTCGATCTGGCTGGAGTTCGACTTCGGGTGTCTCCATGGAGGAGTATCTTGGTGCCGACCGATCGGTGACAAGGATTCTCCGACGGGCCGCCGCGTATCCCCCGGTTCGCCGACAGGGCATGATCGAGATCGCCGACGAGCGCGCCCGCAAACCGGAGCGACGACTCGCCGACACCCGCCCGACGACCGGGCGACGCCGGCCTCACTCGAGGAGGAGGATCGCCGGCCGAGCAAGGAGATCGCCGACCTGCCGCGCGCATCGAACGAGGGCCCGATCCGTGCGGGGAGGCCGTGCCCGTCGCCTCCCCGCGCCATGGCGGGCCGCCGGGGGACCGGATCGGCCACGCCCGAGGCCGTCGGCGTCGAGCCGCCTTCGACAATATCGCGTCGCTCCTGTCACCGCGGACGGGGGACTGCGCAAGGTTCAGCCCTACCGGTCATGCTCCCCCGATCCGGACGGCACGGGGCGGATCCGACGCTCGTCGCCCGTCGCGTCGGGCCCCGAGTACCGAGACAGGCTCCACTCACGCGTTGCACCAGCGGAGACTCCCGATGTCGCGCTTATCGAAGTTTTTCGGCCGCAAGTCCGGACTGACGAACCAGCCCCGCCGCGCCCGCTCCGCCCGCCGGCACGCCTTCCGCGCCGGTTGCGAGGCCCTGGAGAACCGGCTCGTGATGACCGTCAATTTCCCGCAACTCGCCTCGGACATCAACGCGGCTCATCCTGACGACGGAAACGACCCTGAAGACGGTCCTCACCCAATCGACGCGGAGCTTGCCGATCATCGGCACGCCGGCGTCGGCCTTCGAAAGTACGTTGGTCAACGAGTTCGATTCGGCCCGCAAGCTGATCCAATCGACCATCGGCGCCCTCTCTCCCCAGGCCCAGGCGACCGCGATCCAGCAGGCCATCGTGACCGCCCTGGACGGAGCGAAACTGCAGCACGACCACGTGACCGTCAGCAACTACGACCCCGCCGCGGGCAACATCACCATCGACCTCGGGCTGTCGAACACGCTGGGCATCTCGCAGCGGGCGGTCAATTTCAACCTGGGCCTCCCCGCCCTGCCGTTCTCGGTCACGTCCTCCTTCGGCCTCATGGAGTCGGTCGGATGGAGGTACGACAACCTTCGCTTCGGCCAGGTCAACGGCAAGTCGTTCCTCGATACGTCCCCGCTGGACGAGCTGAAGGTGTCGTTCGACACGACCACCGCGCCGGGCGCCTATTTCGACGCGGACGCGGGCCTGTTCTCGGTCAAGGCCACGCCGCTCCCCACGTTCGGCCTCCATGCGGGCATCGCCATCGACGTCGGCGGCAAGGTGGCGCCGAGCCTGACGGGCTCCGCGAACGCCGACCTGGCCCTCGTCGGCGCGATCGGCGGCGGCGCCGCGACCGGCAACTTCAAGTTCCCGAATATCCGGGCCAACCTGCTGATGGACTGGCAGCTCGGCGGCGCGAACGCCAACCCGGACGCCGCCACGCTCTCGACCTTCGGCCGTCGGCGCCCACGGTCCGGTTCCAGGACGTCCAGGTCGGCCTCGGCGACTACCTGTCGGACGTGCTCGCCCCGGTGACGACCGCCCTCCAGACCTACCTGACCTACTACAAGCCCTACCTCGAGCTGATCAACTTCAATATCCCCGGCCTGGACGACCTGTTCCAGGATGTCGGCCTGGGCCATGCGAGCATCCTGGGCATCGCCGACATCCTGGCGAAGACCGGCGCGATCCCCGACCCGCTCTTCCAGACGGTGGTGCACTACTCCGACCTGCTCACCAACCTGCAGGCGGGGTTCGGCGACCTGACCGACCCGAAGGTCAATTCGCTGCCGGGGAACACGATGATCGACGTCGGCAGCTTCGACCTCGGCGGCAACGGCGACCTCCGATCGGCGAATCCGGCCGGGAGCCTGGCGGGTGCCGGCGACCTGTCGAAGCTCGTGGCGCACGCCGAACAGGCCGCCACGAAGCTCCAGGACCAGCTCGGCGGCCTCCCCGATGCCCGGCGCCCTGCAGGCCGCCATCAACCGGCTCCAGACGGACATCTCGCTCACCTTCCCCTTCTCGGACGACCCGGTCCATGGCGCGTTCGCCATGCTGCTCGGCCACGACGTCCCGCTGGTGAAGTTCACGGTCAACCTGCCGAGCCTGTTCAACGTCCAGCTCGCGGACCTCATCCAAGCGACCGGTGTGCCCGTGCTCGGCGAGAACAACGGCCTGCCGGCCACCGCCGAGCTGGGCGGCGACTTGAACCTCGACGTCTACCTCTCGGGCGGCTACGACACCCGAGGGCTGCGCGAGCTGATCCGGAACCCGGGGGACGTCGGCGCACTCGCCGACGGGTTCTACTTCGATTCGAGCAAGCCGGTCCTCTCGGCCAAAGGGGACCTCACCATCTCGGCCGGCCCGAAGCTCGGCGGCGATGTCTCCATCCTCGGCGTGACGGCCAAGGGCGAGGTCGGCGTCGAGGGGGTGGGCGACTTCGATTTCGACAACCTCTCGCTCGCCTTCGACGACCCGGACCTCGACGGCGATCACACCTTCCGCCCCTTCTCCGCCCAGGATTCCAACCGCAACCTCTTCACCGCCACCGGCAGCCTCAGCGGCTCCCTCTCGATCGGCGCCTATGCCGAGGCGGAATTGAAGGTCGATGGAGTGGGCTTCGACAAGCGGATCGACATCGGCCCTCAGTTCCACCTCGACCTGGGCAAGTTCATCGACTTCACCAGCTACAACGACACGAATCCCTTCCGACCGGCCAACTCCCCGCCGCCGACGGCCCTCACCGTCGAGTACAACTTCGCCGCCGCGGACCCCTTCCTGGCCGACGACAACGGGCACGATGACCTCTATGCGTATGTCCTGAACGATACGCTGATCGTCAGCCTCGATGCCTTCGCCTATCCGCTCGGCGGCGGCCTCACGCTGTACTCGACCCCGATGCACCCCATGAGCCTCAACGGCGTCAGGAATACCGTGACCAAGGTCATCCTGATGGGCGGCGAAGACGGGACGACATTCCATGTGGTCAGCGGCCCGGCCCAGTTCCAGATCATCGGCCAGGGCGTCGAGTCTGCCCGACGTCCCGGGCCGGGAGCAGGTCGGCGACATCCTGGATGTGAGCGACACCGGCTTCCGCAGCGACAGGGTGGCGGCCAACATGGGGGGGACGGGCACCTATGGCGTCAGCGACCTGAACATCACGTCGTACCTGGGGAGCTCGGTTGTTCACACGCGAGACTTCGTCTACTCCCACCTGACCGGGCTCAACGTGGACCTGAGCCTCACCCCTCGCGACTTCGTCACCATCGACGCGGCCTCGACCGTCCCCGTGGACCTGAACCTCTCGAAAGGCGACGACAACGTCACCATCGACGCCGATGACACGGCCGACGACCTGGCGCAGCGCTACACGGTCCACGGCAACGGCGGCAACGACACGCTCACCTTCCGCAAGTCGCAGTACACCTACGTATACAGCACCCTGAGTCGGCCGACCGACGCCTACACGATCGATGGCAATCACCTGACCTACAGCACGCAGCAGAGCACCCGGCCGTCGTCGAGCATGGTCAACGTCGCCCGCGCGGTCGATCGAGGTGGACTACGACGGGATCGAGAACGTGACCGTTGACCAGGACGTCATCCAGAGTGCGGCCTTCCAGGTCGCCCCCATCGCCGCCGGAATGACCGTCAACCTGGACGGCCCGCTCCCCAGCAGCATCCTGAGGCTGACGCCGAGCGCCACCTACACTCTCGGCGGCGCCGACCACACCCTCGACGGCTACCAGGGGAGGCTCAACATCGACGACCGCGCCCTGACCGGGACCCTCATCCTCGACGACACGGCCGACCCCCGGGCCGAGGCGACGAACTCCGACCTGCCCGACGCGACCATCTCGACCAACTACGTGGTGAGCGGGGGCAGCCTCACCCGCACCCGCACCGTCTCCTACCTGCCGGGGCTGGCCGGCCGTGAACGGTGGGTACCTTCGACATCGAGGAGCCCAACAACGGGATCGCCAGCGTCAAGGTCCTGGCCGGCGGGGAGTACAACGGGTTCGACATCTACAGCCTGCCGAACAACGCGACCACGCTCGTGGGCGGCCCCGGGTACGACACGTTCTCCCGGCACGAGAGCCCGCTGGGTTTCTCCACGGGCTCGCTCACGCTGATCGGCAACGGGGGCGGCGACACGTTCTTCTACGACGACTCTCCGCTGCACGATACCAGCAATGACGAGGGGGTCTCGGACCACAACCTCAACTACGCCCTGACGTTCAATACGATGACCTCCGGCACGCTCCACGTCGCCGATCACAACACCGGCTATGACATCGACCAGAACGACTTCAACGCAATCGTCCCGTTCGACTGGACGCCTTCCGAGACCGTCGCCTTCAGCGGCATGGGTGAAGTCTGGGTCCAGGGTGCGAGCGGGAGCAAGAATACCTTCGCGGTGACGGGGAGCACCGCGGCGGACCTCATCCTCGGGACCGGCTCCGAGGCGGACTCCGTCACGGTCTCGGCCTCCGCCTCAACCTCGCGACGCGGGAGCCTGAGCATCATCGGCAGCGGCCCGAGCCATGTCGTCCTGAACGGGTCGCTCGACTACCCGGCGGTGACCGTCCAGTCCGATACGCTGACGCTCGACGACAGCCAGTCGAAGACCGCCCACCACTACGTGCTCGACCACGGCTCGTTCACCCGGGGCAGCGTCCGCTTCTCGGTCGCGACCGCGGCCTGTACGTCGTGGGCGGCCAGGGTAATGACGTATTCGACCTGAAGCAGCCGGCCATCGAGGCGGTGCCCAACGCCTCGACCTGGCTCATGGGCGGACTCGGCAACGATACGTTCAACCTGGCCCACAACGTCCAGGAAGGTACCTCCGGCGCGGCAGTGCGGTCCCTCGACGGCTACAGCATCGCCTATCTCGTGGTTAACGGCGGCCCGGGCACCAACTCCGTCGTCGCGGACGACTCCGGGAGCGTGGGCGGACACTACTACACGATCCAGACCGGGTCGCTGAACTACGGGGACTGGGCGGCCGGAGTAACCTACCTCAGTCGCGACTACCAGCAGTTCCTGATCTCGGAGAACGTGAGCACGGTCTCGTTGCTGGCCGCTCGCGGGCCCCTCGCCACGGCGACGCGGATCGAGTCACTGCCCGCATCGGTGACGTTCTCCGCCACGGTCCTGCCGTCCGCCGTCGTCTACCTGGGCGACATCCGGACGATGACCAGATGGGGCACCGTCACCGCCTCGACCCTGGACAACATCCTGGGCACCGTCAATGTCCACTCGACGGGCTCCGGACCCTGGGTCCAGATCGACGACAGGGCCTCGACGACGGGCCGCCGGTGGAAGCTCGGGCCGGACGGATCGAACGACACCATCTCGGGCTTCGGCACGGGTCGGCTCTCGCTGATCGGCTTCAAGCCCGCGAGGGTCAACCTCCTGGGGGGGAATGGTGACGACACGTTCACGATCCTCGGCCGCATCCCCGGGCTGTACATCGACGGGGGCGGCGGGGTCAACACCCTCGACTACTCGAGCTATACCACGACCGTGATCGTCAACCTGGTGGCCGGCACGGCGACCGACATCGACCGCGGCATCTCCCGGATCGGCCGGGTGATCCTCCCCAAGCACTGACCGGGACGGCACCGGACTAAGGTATCGAACTCGCGTACGGGCAGTGGTGGGCCCTCGTGGTGGTCGGTCGCGAGGGCCGAGCCGGGCATTCGCGACACCTGGACCCACCCGCGTGCCCGGTCACACCGGGGTCGGAGGAACACGGCGAATGATCGAACGGGTTCCCCGGGAGCTTGGGAGCCCTTGCCGTTGGCGCACCGTCGGGTCCGATCCGGATCTCAACCTTGTCCGAAGAGCGAGAGGAAGTCCGGCTGCCCGTTGGACGCGTGCCTAGCGCGACTTCACCGACGGCTCGCGGGCGTGCTTCTCCTCTCGCGGGCCTGCTTCTCTTCCAGCGCCCGCTCCTGCTCCGCTCGTCCCGGGCCGCTTCCGCAGCTCCTCGTAGCGCCCCGGCGTGATCGACGAGACGCCGTCCTTGAGCTGTTCGTACTCCCCCAGGAACTCCCCGTTCTCGTCGAGCACCTGCACCCTGGTCCCCCCGGGGACGACCGCCCCGCGGAACACGGCGTCGTCGACCCGGGGCGACACGACCACCGACCCGATCCGGAACTCGCGGCGCCAGTTCAGGAGGATCCGTCCCTGGGCCGCCGGGGTCCAGTAGTCGAAGGCGACCTCGACGACGTGGAAGGGATACCAGGTGCCCGGGGCGATCTCGCGGAGGTCGTCGCACCGGCTGATGCCGGTCGGTAGCTTGTTGTAACCGAAGTTGCCGCCGTAATGCTCCACCTTGATCGGGATCAGGTTCCGATCGACGGCCAGGAACAGGACCATCGAGTTGTGGGGCTCATCCTCCTCCCCGGTCATGATGTCGCCCCGGAGCTTGATGCAGGGATGGCCGTCGAACTCCTCCTCGCCGCAGTACCGGAATCGAATCCGGTACCTGTTGATCCTGTCCTGCCAGGGTGAGACCAGCAGGTCGGCCAGGGCGCCGTAGATCCCGTCGTCGCGCAGCATCAGGACGTGCGGCCGATGCATGGGGACGCCGTCGCGACGGCCCTGGGGCTTGCCCGTTCCCTCCTTGCGCAGCGAGGCCGAGACCTGGTTCGTCTCCTTCGACCGGTCGTGCGAAAATATCCGCGTCCATGCGCCGTCGGAGGCGTCAACCCGGAGGTTCTCCGATCGCTCACCGCCCAGCGTGACGTAGCTCGAACGCGCGCTCGAGTAGGCCAGCGGGGCCCGCAGGATGGAATGCTCCTCCCGACCCTCCTCGGCGACGACGCCGTCCATGTCCATCTGCGTGTTGAGGTGCCTGTAGTCAACGCGGGCCTCGACCTCGAGGTCGCGATAGCGCCGCTCCTGCTCGGCGACCCGGGCGACGACCTCGGCGAGCTTCGCCGCCTCCTCGCGGCCCCCGACCGGCTGCGGGAACGCCGAGCCGACGAGTGCCCGATCGCGGATCGTGAAGACCGGCAGGTCGGCGGGGATCGCGACGTCCCGGAAGAAGGCGTCATCATGGCGCGGGGACAGGTCAACCTGCTCCACGACGGTCTCGGTCCGGGACGCGACGACGGGCTGCTTCGTCTGCTCGGTCGCCTCGCGGTCGTACTGGATGACCGTGAGCTTCATCGGGAACCAGAGCCCGGGGGCCAGTTCCTTCATCCGGTTGAACGCGCATCTCGTGCAGGACGACGTCTCCGAACCGGCTCTTCGGCCACGAGACCTGTTCCTTCACGCAGAAGAGGTTCCGCTCGGTGGCCAGCCAGAGGTGCTGGATCTGGGGGGAATCCTTGGAGTAATACCAGCGGTCAACGCGGATCCTCGCGCAGCGGAGGCCGTCGAACGACCTCCTCGCCGTCGTAATGGGCCTCGACCCTGGTGAACTCGTCGTCCGAGCCGGTCTCGCGGTTGAATCGCGGGTAGCTGGGATGGGCGTGGATCGCCTCGGTCCCGGCCAGGTAGGTCGAGAGCGGGAAATGGATGCGATAGTGGGCCAGGCTCAGGCCATGCGCGGGAAAGACGTCGGGGTGCTCGAATCGACCCAGGTGGATATTGGCACAATTGCCGGCGATGACGGTGCGGGTCCGCTCGCCGTCGTAGGACGAGAGCTCCACCCGCGCCTCCCTGGCCGCCAGGATTCGCTCATGCGCATCCTTCCGGAAGTGGATGCGATCCCCCTGGAGCACGACCCGGCGGGTCTCGATCGACTTCACGCCGGCGGGACGGTCCGGCGCCTGGCGATCGGCCTGGCGGATCGTGAGCTTCACGACGTACTCGATGTCCCGGTACTTCGCCTCCTGGTCGCGGACCTTTGCGACGATCTCGGCCATCCGGTCATCATCGCGGGCTTCCGCAGCGGCCGGGGCGGCGGCACCCGGTGGAGGAAGTTGAAGCAAGGCGACGGCCAGCAGCCAGCCCGCCGGCCTCCCCGGGCGATCCCGATGCGTCATCGTGCTCCTCCTTCCGGATGGCGTAGAATCGCGGTCGTTCCGGCGCGATCGAAGGTCTACCCAGGATAACACGCCAGCAAAAAAGTAAGTCAGGCTGTCAGCCTGACGCGGTCGGTCGGCCGGCCGGCGCAGGATCTCGGGCCGGTCGGTCGAAGTCAGCCTAACAGCCCGACCCACGAGGAGTCGGCCCGCCGGCTGCGGTTCGCGGTTCGGCGCGGGTCTCCGACCCCGCCGCGGCCGGGACCGCAGGTCTCCACCCGTCCGGGAGACCCGACGGTCAGGCCGTGGCACTTCCGCGCCCACGGGCCAGGAAGAGATTCGGGCGATCGAACCACAGAGGCACAGAGGAATCACCGAGAAATCCCGTACAGGCGGACGCTCCGGCTCGCGGAACAAGGTTGCGACGTCGAGTCGAACCGAGGAGGACATGGACCGAACCTGGTCGAGGAGGGGAGGGCCGGGGGCCACGCCCCAGGCCCGTCGATCCGCGAGGGAGCTCTCCTCTTCTCGTCTTCCCTCTGTGCCTCTGTGCCTCTGTGGTTCGATCGTCCCTGCGGGTTGCCCCTGCGATGCGGATTCCCCCGCCCGGGAGACCTATCGGTCGCGCCGACGGCGGGGTCGGAGACCCGCCCCGAACACTCACGCCGACGGCGTCCGCCCGCCAGCCGCCTCGTGTCGCGCCCGCGGCTGTCCCTGACGGACCCGCCCGCCCGCCTCGTCCGTCCGACGATCCGTCCCCGGTCCAGATCCGATTCTAAGCGCGTCCCTCTTTCATGTCCCCGCCGGCCAAATGATCGAGCAGCGTGATCGACGACGGCCCGGCTTCCAAGCAGAGGCGCGCTCGGTTCCGGGTTCCCTTCCCGACCCCCGATCCGCCGGGTACAGTGGATGACCTGGACCCTGGCAAAAGGGAGAGCGGCCGTGGAAGTTCCCATCATCGTCGAGCCGGTTGCCGGCAGCGGGTATCGCGTGACCGGGGCAGGCGGGCTCTCGGTCGGCCTGACCGCCGAGGGAGCGACGCCCGCGGAAGCCATCGACCGCCTGGCCGATCAGGTTCGGCTGCGCCTGAGTGCCGGAGCGACGCTGGCCGAGTTGAATGTCAACGTCAGCGCGGCGCTCTGGCGGCAAGATGCGGGATACCTGCGCGGCGATCCCCTTTATGAGCCCTGGCGCGCGGCGATGGAGGAGTACCGCCGCCAGCTCGACGAGGACCCCGAGGCGCTATGAGCCTCTTCGATCTCGAGGAGCTCGCGGCCCCGTTTCAGGTCCCAGGGTCTGACCTGGGCACTCGCTGGACCGATGCGGCGAAGAGCGGCCTTGAGGTTGGTGAGTACGCCTCGCGACCATGGCTTACCGAACGTGCCTGGCCCGGATCGGATCTGCGTCCATCTGCGTCATCTGCGGACGATCCCCCGGACCTATCAGCCTCCGTCGAATGCGCCCATGGCAGGCCGACGCCAGGACGGGCATCGTCCGCAGATGGCGCAGATGGACGCAGATGGAAGAAACCGCGAGGTCATGGGGGACCCGAGCCGCGTCATGGCCTGTCGAACGGGGAGGGCGGGCCCGGCCGGGATCGGATCCGCGTCGAACAATCCGAGGTTAAGGGTCTCGTGCCGTAGGTCCTGAGGGCTTTGTCCCGTCACTTTCGGGCCGAGTCCAATGGACATCGGCTCGTAACCTCCTGCTATTCTGGTCAGGCCAAATTCCCGTAGATGTTACCAAAGACACCTCTGTGGGCGCGTCACGAGGTCACCTCATCCCCGCCGGCTCCTTCGATCTTGCATCCCATCGACCGCAATGCCGCAAAGTCGCCACAATCGTCACATTTTACTCGATCAGCACACCTGGGATGCCAACCCGCGCCCAATTCCGCAGAAATTCTAAAAAGTTTTTATCCAATTGCAGGCAATCAGTTACATCAAGAATTTGCCTTGTTTTCCGCATAGGTGCATTTATGAATTTGCAGACCTGAGACATCCTGTTAATAGGGGACCATCTTGGCGACGACCCAATCAACACGAATGACCCACCAAACCCTTCTCTGTATCCATGAATTGTTGGATGGCCGCAAGTTCTACGATTGCTCCAGGCATGATGTCCACTTTGAATGCGTTGATCATCCCAATCATCCAGTGAGATGCCGCCCGGTCACCCATCCCAATACTGCGCGAACGAACCCAATCCTCGGGGTCGTCGGCGCCAAAACGAACCCAATCTTCACGGGTTCTTCATGATCTGAGGCCGGGTTTCGGCGCCGAAGACCCGGCAACCGGGTGAAATCGAGCAAACGAACCCAATTTGGCCCGATCGGGGGGGGCGTTGCAGTCGCCCGGATCGGTGCGAGCGGGACATTCCACCCAATCGGCAAAGTCGGGATTCGGGAACACGCCGACGGTGCCGCGACAGTATGTCGGTGTAAGCTGGGCGAGGGGGTCGTCGGCGCGGAGGCCGGGATATGGTGGGTCAACAGCTTGCGGTGATGCGATCAATCGGGCAGCTCTTCGGCGACGGCCCGGTGGCGGGGCTGGACGAGCGGGCGCTGATCGAGCGGTTCGCGGCGACGGGCGACGAGGCGGCGTTCGCCGCGCTGGTGGCCTTGCACGGCCCGATGGTGCTGTCCGTCTGCCGGCGGATGCTCCGCGACGGGCACGACGTCGAGGATGCGTTCCAGGCGACGTTCCTGGTGCTGGTGCGGCGGGCCAGGTCGATCCGCGACCCGGGTCGGTTGGGTCCGTGGCTCTTCGGCGTGGCGCGTCGGGTGGCGATGCGGGCGCAGGCCCAGCGCGTCGGCGCCGGGCGCATCGGGACCTGTCGGGATCGGCGGCGATCGCGGAGGGGTCGGCCATGCGGCCAGCAACCCGGGTCGAGGGGGACGACGTGCTCGAGGTCATCGACGAGGAGGTCGCCCGGCTGCCGTCGCGGTACCGCGAGGCGGTGGTGCTCTGCGACCTGGAGGGCCGTTCATACGCCGACGCCGCGCACCGGCTCGCTTGTCCGGTCGGGACGCTCCAGAGCCGGCTGGCGCGGGGCCGGACGCGGCTGCGGGGCCGATTGGCCCGGCGCGGGCTGGCGCCGGCGGCCCTGGCCGCGATCCTGGCCGAGGGCGCCCGTGCGGCGGTCCCCGATGCGATGGTCGAGGCGACCCTCCGCGCGGCGACGGCCGGGGCGGTCCCGGCGGCTGTCGCCGCGCTGGCCGGCCACGCGTCGACGGGCCTGGTCCTGTCCGCGGGCCGCAGGATCGCCGGGACGCTCCTGCTGGTGACGGCCCTGCTGGGCGCCGGGTTCGCGGCACGCGACCGGCTCGCCGCCGAGCCCCCGGGACCCGCTCCCGCCGCCGCCGGCCCGATCACCGCCCAGGAGCCGCCGCCTCCTCCTCCGCAGGCGGCCGCGCCCGGGCCGATCGTACGCTCAAGTTTGAGGTCGTCAACGGCGACGATCGCACGCCTCTGGCCGGGGCGTCGGTCCTGGTCCGCACCACCCGCGCGGGGACGCACACCGAGCAGGGCGCCACCGATGACGAGGGCCGATTTCCGATCAAGCTCTCGGGCGAGACGACGTACTTCCTCCACGTGGTGGTGGCGCACCCGGGTTTCGTGCCGATCGAGCTGCGCTGGGGCGGGTCCGATGTTCCCGGGGCCTATACGCTGACCCTGCCGCGCGGGACGACGATTGGCGGCATCGTCCGCGACGAGCAGGGGCGGCCGATCGCCGCGCGCGGGTCTTCCCCCGGTTCGTCGGCCGCGGACCGGGCGGGCCGGCGATGTACGCGAGCATGGGCGAGGAGGTCGCCGCGGTGCTGACCGACGCCGAGGGCCGGTGGCGGTCCGAGGCCCTGCCCGCGACGGCCGGGGCGGACGACCAGATCAGCATGAGTGTCTCGCACCCCGACTTCTTCGCGGTCAAATGGACGCTGATGGCGGCCGAGGCCCGCAAGCAGTCGAGCGTCCAGGTCATGAAGGCCGGCGGGACGGTCGCGGGCATCGTGATCAGCCCGACCGGCCGGCCGGTCGCCGGCGCCTCGGTCGTGGTGGCGAGCCAGGGCTCACCGGTCTCGTCGGTGAGTCTCAAGACCGACGCGCAGGGCCGATTCCGCGCGGGGGGCCTGGTCACGCCGGATCGGCCCGAGGTGACGCTGACCATCCGGGCCGATGGCCTCGCCTCGGCCACGCGGCGAATCACCGTGACGGGGCAAGCGCCGACCCAGCTCATCAAGCCGGATCCGCGCAGGCCGCCCACCGTCGCGGCGGATCCCCCGCCGCTGATCATCCGGATGGAACCTCGCAAGCCGCTGCGCGGCCGCGTGGTGGACGCACAGGGCCGGCCGGTGCCGGGCGCGGCCGTCGCCTCGTCCGAGAGCTTCGGCGACGGGTCGTTCGACTGGGAGGCCACGAGCGACGCCGATGGCCGGTTCGTCTGGTTCGACGCCCCGGCCTCCGGCACGGTCTACCTCGACGCCTACAAGGTGCCCTATCGCCAGGCGAGGGGCCGTCAGTTCCTGCCCGGCTCCGAGGACGCCACGATCACCCTGCACCGCCCGCAGCACCTGCACGGCAGCGTCACCGACGCCGCGACCGGCCGGCCGATCGAGCGGTTTCGCCTGGTGATCGGCTGGGGCCCGGCGATCCCCGGCGGCCGGCCCGAGTGGCTGCACGACACCCCCAACAACCGGACTTTCTCCCAGGGCCGGTACGACATCGCCGACGGCCCGTTCCCCGACCAGGGTTTGCGGCGCTCGATCCGGATCGAGGCCGACGGCTACCTGCCGGGCGAGTTCCTCGGGTTCCTCGACAGCGATGAGGACATCGCGCACGACTTCCGGCTCGTCCGGGCCAATCCGCTGGCCGGGATCGTCCGCGGGCCCGACGGCCGTCCGGTCGCCGGCGCCGACGTCGCGCTGAGCAACGGCGACAACGACGCCCGGATCGAGAACGGCCGACTGGTCGCCAACCGGCTCGTCGGCGAGGCCTTGCACACGAAGACCGACGCCGAGGGCCGATTCCGCTTCCAGCCGCAGGCGAAGCCCGTGGCGATCGTCGCCGCGCACGATGCGGCCGGTTTCGCCGTCCGGCCGCCCGATGAGGTCGCCCGGTCGACCGAGGTCACGCTGAAGCCCTGGGGCCGGATCGAGGGAGTGCTGAAGGTGAGCGACCGGCCGGCGGCCGGGCAGAAGGCCGCCGCCTGGCTGGTCAACCGTGCGTTCAACGGCCGGGTCGATTACGACGCCATCGCCGACAGCTCGGGCCGGTTCGTCCTCGAGCGCGTGACGCCGGGCCGGATGACCGTCTATCGCTGGGTCGACGACGCGGACCACCACGGCTGGACGGCGTCGCACCCGATCAACGTCGATGTCCGGCCCGGCGAGACGGTCAAGGTCCAGGTCGGTGGGACGGGCCGGGCGGTCGTCGGCCGGCTCGCCCTGCCGGAGGGGGCCAGGCTGGCCGACTTCTTCCTCGCGCACGGCGGCCACCTGGCGACCGGCCGCATCCTGCCGCCGACCCCGGACGACTACCCCGACTTCACCCAGGAGCAGAAAGAGGCCTGGCTGGACGCGTTCCTCAGGACGCCCGAGGGCCGCGCCTATCTCGAGGATGGTGAGCGGGAATACGCGGTCCTCGTCCGTCCCGACGGGACGTTCCGGATCGACGACGTGCCGGCCGGCCGCTACACGCTGACGCTGCCGTTCCAGGGGCGGAGCGAGGGGGATCGCGGGGACCGCCGGGCCATCGCCCGGGTCGAGGTGGTCGTCCCCGCGATGCCCGGCGGTCGTACCGACCAGCCGATGGACCTCGGCTCCGTCCCGCTGGACGTCTTCACCCACCGCGAGCCGAACGTCGGCGACCGCGCCGACGGTCGCGTCGAAGGCCGCGGACGGCCGACCGCTCGACCTGGCCGCGCTGCGGGGCAAGTTCGTCCTGCTGGCCTTCTGGGCGACGTATCACGACCAGACGTTGGCCAGCCTCGCCCACCTGAAGGCGACGCACGCCGCCTTCGGCCGCGACCCTCGGCTGGTCATCATCGGCCTGAACGAGGACGTCGAGCCCGACACCATGCGGCGCTACGTCGCGCGGCACGGCCTGGCGTGGGAGCAGCGCTACCTCGGCCGCGGCGACTATCCGAATCCGATCGCATCGGCCTTCGGCGTCCAGTATCCCAACGTGGCGCTCTTGATCGGCCCCGACGGGCGGATCGTCGCGAAGGACCTCAAGGGCGACGCCATCCAGCAGGCCGTCGCCAAGGCGCTCGCGGCGGCGGCGCAGGAGCCGAAGCGGGAGGGTCAGGGCGCGGCCGCGCCGGCCAAAGTCAACCGGTCGCTCGTGCTCGAGGTGGTCAACGCCGCGGACAACACGCCCCTGGCCGGCGCGTCGGTCTGGGCGCGTGCCGCCCGGGGGCGGGCCGGCCTCTCGCAGGGCACGACCGACGAGCAAGGACGCCACGCGATCGCGCTGCCGGCCGGCGCGGGCTCGTTCCTCCAGGTCGTCGTCGTCCACCCCGGATTCGCACCGATCGAGTTGCGATGGGACGGAGATGGGCCGATCCCCGAGACCTGCACGGTATCCGTGGAGCGCGGGGTGGCGATCGGTGGCACCGTGCGCGACGACGCGGGCCGGCCGATCGCGGGGGCACGGGTGCTCTTGCAGGTCGGGGCGGCCCCGCCGGGGGGCCGAGGCAGGCGCGAGCGCTACCCGGGTCCGGAGTGCGAGGTCGCCGCCGCGATCACCGACGACCAGGGCCGATGGCGGTCCGACGCCCTGCCCGCCTCGGCGGGGCCGGGCGTGCCGCTCGACCTCGTGACGACGCATCCCGACCATGTCGGGTCCAGGCAATCCGTCACCGCCGCCGCCCTCCGCGCCTTCGGGACCGCCGCGGTGATGAAGGCCGGCCGGGCCCTCTCCGGCACGGTGCTGAGCCCCACCGGCCGGCGGGTCGCCGGGGCGTCGGTCTTCATCCAGTCGCGATCGGACCGGACGAAGATTCAGCGCGTCGTGACTGACCGGGAGGGACAGTTTCGCACCGGGCCGTTCATCGACCCGAAATGGAGCGAATTCACGATGGTCGTGCAGGCCGATGGATTCGCCCGGTTCGCGCAGTTGCTGCTCGTCCCGGCGGAGATCCCGCAGCAGGTCATCCGGCTCGCGCCGCGCAGGCCGTTGCACGGCCGGATCGTTGACGCACAGGGGCAGCCGGTTCCGGGGGCGAACGTCCGGTCGGCCACCGACTTCGGCTATGCCGGGCTCGACTGGGAGGCCGAGACCGACGCCGACGGCCGATTCGTCTGGTTCGAGGCGCCGGCGGCCGGCAGCTACATGCTCGACGTCACCAGGCCGCCGTTCCGGCGGATCATGGCCCGCATGGTCCCCGGCGGGTCGGACGATCTCACGATCACCCTGCACCATTCGCAGCGAGTGCACGGCACGGTCACGGATGCCGAGACCGGCCGGCCGATCGAGCGGTTCGACATCTTCGGCGGCTCGGGGCCGCATACGCCCGGCTGGGCGCCGCAGTGGTCCCGGAATCCCCGTTCCTTCCGCGGCGGCAAGTACGACATGACCGGCCCGGGCACCGAGCAGGACGGGTACCACTCGATCCGGGTCGAGGCCGAGGGCTACGAGCCCGCCGAATTCCTCCGGTTCTCCGACAACCTGGAGGACGTCGCGCACGACTTCCGGCTCCGCAAGGCCGCGATGCTGGCGGGGATCGTCCGCGGCCCCGACGGTCGGCCGATGGCCGGGGTCGACGTGACGCTCGCCGGGGCGGGCTTCGACGCCCCGATCCTGAACGGGCGGCTGAGTCCGGGTCGCGGCAAGAATCCGGCGCCCGGATCCGGACCGGCCCCGATGGGCACTATGCCTTCCGGCCGCAGGGGCGTCGCGTCTCGGTGATCGCCGTCCACGACGCCGGGTTCGCGATCCGATCGACCGACGACCAGGCCGCCTCCGGCGATCTGGCGCTCGCGCCCTGGGGGCGCGTCGAGGGGCTCGTGATGTCCGGCGACCAGCCGAGCTCGGGCGAACCGGTGGCCGGCTGGCTCCGGACGTCGACCGGCTCGGCCAGTCTCCAGTACGAGTCCCGCACGCTCGCATCGGGCCGGTTCGTCCTGGACCGGGTGGCCCCGGGCCGGCTGACCGTCTATCGACGCGTCGACACCGAGGACCAGGGCTGGACGCCCTCCCATACGGTGAGCCTGGACGTGAAGTCCGGCGCGACCGCTCGCCTCCAGATCGGCGGCACGGGCCGGCCGGTGATCGGCCGGCTCGCCGTGCCCGAGGGGGTCAAGCTGGGCCACTTCTCCGTCGGCCATGGGCACGGGTCCCTGACCCCCGTCCTGCCCGAGCCGCCGACTCCGGACGACTTCCTCGCCTTCGACAGCGAGCGACGCGCGGCCTGGTGGGAGGATTTCGCCCGGACCCCCGAGGGCCGCGCCCTCGTCGAGGACCGCGATCGGTCCTACGCCGTCGCCCTCCGACCCGACGGCACGTTCCGCATCGAGGACGTCCCCGCGGGGCGATATCTCCTGAAGCTGCCATTCGAGGGGCTGTCGCGCGGCACGCGCGAGGGGCGGCAGGCCTTCGCGCGTGCCGAGGTGGTCGTCCCCGAGATACCGGGCGGGCGCAACGCCGAGCCGCTCGACATCGGCGCCATCCCGCTGGAGGTCTTCCCGTTCCACGAGCCGAAGGTCGGCGACCGCGCGCCGACGATCGCCGCGAAGACGCCCGACGGCCGACCGCTCGACCTGGCCGCCCTGCGCGGCCGGTTCGTGCTCCTGCATTTCTGGTCGGGGCGGCCCGAGGACGCGGCCGTCATCCCGCACCTCAAGGCCACGTACGACGCCTTCGGCCGCGACCCGCGCCTCGTCATGCTCGGGCTGATCGCGGACGAGACGCCCGGCCCGGTGCGTCGCTATGCCGCCCGCCACGGCCTAGGCTGGGAGCATCGCTTCATCGGCAGCACCTACGACCCCAACCCGTTCGAGGCGGCCTTCGGCATCTGGTTCCCGCCCGCAGTGTTCCTGATCGGTCCTGATGGCCGCATCCTCGCGAAGGACCTCGAGGGCGACGCCATCCAGCAGGCCGTCGCCAAGGCGCTCGCGGCGGCGGCGCAGGAGCCGAAGCGGGAAGGTCAGGGCGCGGCCGCGCCGGCCAAGGTCGCCCGGTCGCTCGTGCTCGAGGTGGTCGATGCCGCGGACAACACTCCGCTGGCCCGCGCATCGGTCTGGGCCCGCGCCTACCGCCGCGGCGGGCGGATCACCCTCGACGTCACCAATAGCGAGGGATGTTCCTCGCTTCCGGTCGGCGAGCGCTCGGCGGTCCCTTTCACCGTCGTCGTCGCCCATCCGGGGTTCGTGCCGGCCGAGCTGAGCTGGTGGGACGGCCAGCCGGTTCCCGAGCGGTACACGCTGGCCCTCGAGCGCGGCGACGCGATCGGCGGCGTCGTGCGCGACGAGCAGGGCCGGCCGATCGCCGGGCGCGGGTGCACCTGGTGGGGGGCGGTGCGCCCGGCGGCGGCCGGTCCGCCTTTCCGCGTCCCGAGAGCGAGATCGCCGCCGCGGTGAGCGATGCGCAGGGCCGATGGCGGTCCGAATCCTTGCCCCATTCGGCGGGAGCCGGCGAGAAGCTCGAGCTGCTGATCACGCATCCCGACCGCATACCGATGACCCAACCCGTCACGGGCGGCGAGCTGCGCATCCTCAAGCCCGTCTCGGTGCTGAAGGCCGGGCGAAAGGTTGCGGGCACGGTGAACAGTCCGACCGGCCGGCCGGTCGCCGGGGCGTCGGTCGTCGTGCTCTTCCGCAACGGCGGCGAGCGGTACCGTCGCGTCCGCACCGATGCGAGCGGGCAGTTCGACACCGGCCGATTCATCGACCCGAGCTGGGACGAGCTGATCCTCTCGGTCCAGGCCGAAGGCTTCGCCACGTCCCTGCGCCGACTGGCCAATACGCCCGAGGTCCCGCCGCAGGACATCCTCCTCTCGCCGCGCAAGCCACTGCGCGGCCGCGTGGTGGATGCGAACGGCCGGGCGGTCGCGGGCGCGGTCGTCGTGCCGAGCTGGGACGACTTCAAGGGCAAGCTGACCTGGGATGCCGAGACCGATGCCGACGGCCGGTTCGTCTGGTTCGACGCCCCGGCCTCGGGCACGATCTCGCTCGACGTGACGAAGGCATCGTTCCGGACGATCCAGCGCCGGCCGGTCGCCGCCGGGTCGGACGAGGTCGTGATGACCCTGCACCGCCCGCGGCACCTGCACGGCACCGCCACCGACGCCACGACCGGCCGGCCGATCGAGCGGTTCACGCTCGTCGCCGGCGAGGGTCCGCACCATCCCGGTTGGGCCGTGGACTGGAAGCGCGGCGAGGCCCGTGTGTTCACCGATGGCCGCTACGACGTGGCCGGCGACGACTCGCCCGAGCGGGGCGAGCCGCTGTCGCTCCGGATCGAGGCCGACGGCTACGAGCCGGCGGAGTGCCTGGGTCTCCCCGGCGATGCCGAGGAGATCGCCCGCGACGTGCGGCTGCACCAGGACCCGCGGCGAAAGGCGAGCGTTGCGCTGGCGGGGATCGTCCGCGGCCCCGACGGCCGCCCCGTCGCCGGTGCCGACGTGGCGGTCGCCGACGAGCCGTTCGGGTTCCGCATCCGAGACGGACGATTGGAGAGCCCGGCGCGGTCAACGGCGCAACGCGTGGTGACCGGCGTCAACGGCCGATATGCCTTCCCCCCGCGCCGGCCGGGCGGCTGGATCGTCGCCGTGCATGACCTGGGATTCGCGATGCGATCTCCCGAGCAACTGGCCGCCTCGGCCGACGTCACCCTGTCACCCTGGGGCCGGATCGAGGGCGTGCTGCGGTTCGGCCGCGAGCCGGCGCCCGGGCAGCCGATCGAGGCGGTCCTAGCCGACACCCCCTTGCCGGGCCGCGTCGACGCCGAGGTCCAGACCGACGGCTCGGGCCGGTTCGTCCTCGATCGAGTGACCCCGGGCCGGCTGCTCGTCTGCCGCCCGGTCCGCCATGAGGACTCGGGATACATCCCGTCGCACCGGATCGCCGTCAACGTCGAGGCCGGGCGCACGGCGACGGTGCAGATCGGCGGCACGGGCCGGCCGGTGATCGGCCGGCTCGTCCTGCCCGAGGGCGTCGTGCTGAACCACTTCCTGGGCGGCTCCACCCGGCTGCACACCGAGCCCCTGCCGATGCCGATCCCGCCCGAGACGCCCCGCCTGACCGACGAGCAGTGGTCGGCCTGGCGCGATGCGCTCGAGCAAGACTCCGCAGTGGGAGGCGTACTTCGAGGGCGCGCGGATGTACGCCGTCGCCGTCCGTCCCGACGGCTCGTTCCGGATCGAGGACGTGCCCGCCGGGCGCTGACGTCCTCGAGCTCCCCTTCCGCGGCAATGCCGGCGGCAGCCAGCCGGAGCGCCGGGCGTATGCCAGGGCGAGCGTGGTCGTCCCCCAGATGCCCGGCGGCCGCGACGACGAACCCCTGGATATCGGCACCGTCCCGCTCGAGGTCTTCCCGTTCCGCGAGCCGAACCCGGGCGACCCGCGCCGGCGATCCGGGATGTCAACACCGAGGGCCGTCCGATCGACCTGGCGGCCCACCGGGGCAAGTTCGTGCTGCTGGCCTTCTGGGCGACCTCGCATCCGGCGACGAGGGCCGCCATCCCGCACCTCAACGCGACGTACGAGGCCTTCGGCCGCGACCCGCGGCTCGTGATGATCGGGCTGAACCAGGACGTGTCGCCCGACCTGATGAGGCGCTATGCCGCGCACCGGGGTATCGCCTGGCAGCAGCGGAACGTCCGCGGCTGGGGCGAGGCCAACCCGATCGCGTCGGCCTTCGGCGTGCGGTATCCCAACGTGGTGATCCTGATCGGCCCCGACGGGCGGATCATTGCAAGAGACCTGGAGGGCAACGCGATCAAGCAGGCCGTGGCCCGGGCGCTGGACATATCCCGATAGAGCCGGGCTGTCAGAAAAGGTAGCAATATGAATGTCGCACGTCGCGAGCGGTCGGGCGTCGTCGATCCACCGCCTCCCGCGATCGCCCTCGCCCGGATCGCGCGGTTGAACCGGGCTCGAGCCATCATCCCGCGACCGGCTTCTTGCTCTTCCTCGGCAGGACCGACATGTTGCACTCCGTGCTCAGGACGGATCGGCGGTTCGATTCCTGTCCCAGGTCTCCGCCGGTACGCTCTGGGCGAGCAGGAAGACCTGGACCATCGTGCCACTCGTAAACACATGGACCACGGTTCCGCTCGTCGGCTCGACCTCCGCGGTCGCCTCGCGCACATCCACGCCGGTGATCCGTCGGATTTCCTGCCGCAGCGACTCGGAGGAGGTGGCGAACAACTGGCGGTGAAACTCCTGCACCTGGGCGGCCCCTGCGGGGGTCGTGGCCAGCGCCTTCTCGGCCGGCGACAAGGCGCCATGGATCGTGACGACCAGCGTGTCCCCGCTCAGGACCACCGTCGCCGATTTGGGCAGGTGGCCCGTCCGTTGTTTCTCGAAACTGAGGGCCGCCTCCGCGATCTGCTGGGCCATGGTCGGATTGGTCTCGAGCATCGTGGTCATCCCCATCGCTTGCAGCCGTCCCGCACCGCCGCAAACAAAAAAGGCCGACGCAGCGGAACACCCGGAGGCGTTCGACCACGTCGGCTTACCTGGTAACGAGCCCCCCAGCCCCGGCCGGGTTGCCCCTTCTCTAGTCGTCCGACGACCTTCGCTCGGTTTATCTCGCGGGCCGCCCGCCCGCAACGGCTGACGACTCCCGATCATCCCCATGGCTAGCCCGAAGAAGCAAGGAAAAAATTTGTCGATTCCATTTGGATTTTGTCTTGGTCATAAGCTAGTCTGTCAATCGGCGACCCGAGCCTGGTCGCCCGATCAAGACGATCTTGCGCGGCGGCCACGCGAACGGGGAGTGGCGGGAGAAGTTGCCTTGAAGACGCAGGGAGAGATCGAAGCCGCCATCTGCGAAGGGATCACGCGCTTCGAGCAGGAATACATGGGCCGGGGACCGAAGGACATCCGAGCGCACCTGATCGGCGATCTCGTCATGGTCCGCCTCCAGGGCGTGCTGACCGCCGCCGAGCAGCACCTGGTCAAGTCGCTGCCCGCCGAGAAGGGGAGGGACCTGCTCAAACAGGTTCGGACCCACCTCCTCGAGACGGCGCGGCCGCTCCTGGAGGCGATGGTCCGGGACATCACCGGCGTCCCGGTCGTGAGCCTCCACCACGACATCAGCACCGCCACCGGCGAAGAAATCGTCGTGTTCACCCTATCCGTGCCCGTCGCCATCCGCGAGACGAGGAAGAAGTAGGCCTCCGGCATCGTGTCGGCAGAGAAGAAGGTCATGCCTGAAACCTCCCGTTTCCGGTCGGCCAGACCGCCAGGATTCGTGATCTGGGCGGCCCAGGTCCTCAACCGGGTCAACCTGGCCTGGCGCAATCAACTGCGCCTGGAACCGCGGGACCTCCGGGTCCTGCGCGATCTCCCGCCGGGGATGGGCACCATCCTCGTCTCCAACCACGCCGACGAGGTGGACATGAGGGCCTGCCTGGAGCTTTCGCGCCGCTGCGGGCGACGGTTCCTCTACATGATGAACAGCGAGGCGTTCGACGAGGGCTTCGGCAGCGCCGGCTGGTGGCTCCGGCGTCTCGGCGCCTTCTCCGTGGAGCGGGGAGGCCGGAACGAGCAGGCGAAGCGTTATGCCATCGACGCGGTGAAACGGGGCCGGGAAATGCTCGTCGTCTTTCCGGAAGGGGAGATCTATTACCTGAACGACCTGGTGCAGCCGTTCAAGAGCGGGGTCGTCAACATCGGGCTGCAGGCCGTCGTCGAGTCGCGCCGGACGCGGCCGGACTGGGCCGCATACCTGGTCCCGATGGCCATCAAGTACCGCTACCGGCAGCCCATCGGGCCCATCCTGGAGCGACGGACCCGCCTGATGGAACAGCATCTCTTCCGGCGCATCCGCGGCGACTCGCTCCCCCGAAGGTTGGGCCTCATCATGGCCGAGCTCCTGCATCGCCAGGAGATCGTCCATCATCTGGAGCCAGACCCGGATCGCATCGCCGAGCTGAGCGACCGCGTGCGAGAGATACGGCAGCAGGTCCTCTCGCGGGCGGAGGAGCAATATACCGGCCCGGCCGCCGATTCCCGGTCCCAGATGATGGATCGTACGTGGCGGCTGAGTTCCTACCTGCGGGGCCTCCTGAGGCAGGGGTCGCAATTCAGCGCCGAGCGCCGCGCGGGGTTCCGCACCGACCTGGCGGGGCTGAAGCGGGTCGCCCAGATGGGGAGCTGGCACCCTCATTACGTGGACCTGGACCCGTCGCAGGAGCGGCTGGCGGAGACGGTCCTCAAGCTGGAGCGCCAGGTCTACGGGATCACGCGGCCCCGCCAACTGGCGAAGCGGGACGTGTTCCTGCGCATCGGCGAACCGATCGACCTGGCGCGGTTCGCGGCGCCCTATCTGCAGGATGCCCAGGCGGTCCGCCATGGTGTCGCCGAACAGCTCCGCGACGTGATCCAGTCGCTCATCGACGCCATCCCGGCGGCACGGACGAAAGCGAGGTGAGGTGTTCTCGTCATCCGATCGTCACCGAGTCCCGGCCCCCGTCGTTCGTTCGTGCCCGCCGGGATTCGTGAGGTGGTCTTCGTTCCAGAGGAGGAGGGCCGGGTCGTCCAGGGTGTGCTCGTAGCTCAGGATGCTCAGGGATCCGGTGCTGAGCAAGAGGTGCCGCGCGTCCTCCGGGGTCAGGCCCACCCACCGCGCGGCGAGGATGCGGGAGAAATGGCCGTGGCCGAAGACGAGGACACGACCGCCATCCGCCCGCAGGCGGGCGATCACGCGGTCGGCGCGGGCGCCGACCGCCGCGAGCGACTCACCCCCCGGGCATCCGTCGCGGAAGAGATACCAGCCCGGCCGGTCGCGGCGGATGTCGGAGGTGAGCCGGCCTTCGTAATCACCGTAGTCCCACTCGACGAGATCTGGGGTGGCCGTGGCGACGGCCGCGAAGCCCGCAAGTTCGCAGGTCCGCCGCGCCCTCCGGAGCGGGCTGACCAGGACCTCGGTGAACGTGATCCCGTCGAGCCGTCCTCGCAACCTCCGCGCGTTGTCCTCGCCCCGCTCGGTGAGAGGGATATCGGTGCGTCCCGTGTGCCGGCCCGACAGCGACCACGCCGTCTCGCCGTGCCGGGCCAGGTAAACATCGGGGAGCGCCGGGTTCATGGTGAATTCCTCGAGTCGGAGATTCATCGGATCGCATCGGTCGCGAATCGCGAACAGGGGATGCGGGCGATCGGGGGAGGGTCGGGATTTACGATGCCGGCGGCTCGTAGAGAGCGATGTGCTCGGGCCCCTGGGCGACGAGCAGACTGCGGGCGCGGGCGACGATTTCGGGGACGGACCGGACGATGACGAGAAACTTACCCCCCTTGACCTGCTTCTCGTACTTGATGGCCCGGTCCTTCGGGACGTCCCAGCCGACGAGCGCGCCGGCCAGGCTGCCCAGCGCGGTCCCCGCCAGCGCCCCTTCGAGGCCCGCCACCAGCACCGCGGCGATCGGGCCCGCGACCAGGACGGGGCCAATCCCCGGCAAGACCAGGAAGGCCGCTCCGAGGCACAGGCCGGACATGCCCCCGAACAACGCCCCGGTCTCCGCCCCGGCCTTGACATAGTCGCCGCGGCTGACAAGGCCGTACGGCTCCTCGGTCTCCTGGAAGTCGCGGCCCACGATCGAGAGATCGCATAGATTGAAGCCAGCCTCGTGGAGCTGCCGCACAGCGGCCTCGGCCGCGGCGTGGTCGGCATAGATCCCCACGACGCTGTGAACGATCGCGGTGTCAGTCTGGCTCATCATCGTCTCCCTGCGTTGTGTACCCAGATGCATGGATATTAAGTAGAGGTATTGTATTGGCCGCGCCGCGCCGCCCGGTTGCATAGGGCACGATGCTGCAGGGCCTGCTGTGCCGCCGGCACGCGAGACCTGTCGCCGTGCCAGATCTCCAGGGCCGGTTGCTGGATGGCTCGGCCGAAGGAGAATCCCAACGCCCAGGGCAGTCGCGACCGGAATCGAACATTCATGGCATTCAAACGGGCCGAGGCCAGCTCGGCGGATTGGCCGCCCGACAGGAACGCAATCCCCGGAACGGCGGCGGGGACGGCCCGCAGGAGACACCTCACCGTGGCGTCGGCCACCTCGTCCACCGCTTCTTGCTCGGGGCAGGTCGATCCCGGAAGCACCATGTTGGGCTTCAGGATCACCGCCTCCACCGTCACCCCTTGAGTGTAGAGCTGATCGAAGACCGTCCGCAGGACGTCTTCCGTCACCTCGCGGCACCGCTCCAGGGTATGCTGCGCCGTCCATGAGCACTTCCGGCTCGACGACGGGGACCAGTCCGGCCTCCTGGCACAGCGCGGCATAGCGGGCCAAGGCCTGCGCGTTGGCCTCGATGCAGCCTCGGCTGGGAATGCCATCGCCCAGGGCAATCACCGCGCGCCACTTGGCGAAACGGGCACCCATTTGAAAGTACTCCTTGAGGCGGACACGCAATCCGTCCAGACCCTCGGTGATTTTCTCTCCCGGATGACCGGCCATGTCCTTGGCACCGATATCAACCTTGATGCCGGGGATGATTCCCGCATCGGTGATGGACTTGACGAAGGGAGTGCCATCCTTCGTCTGCTGGCGGATCGTCTCGTCGTAGAGGATTGCCCCACTGATGGACTCACCGAGTCCGGGCGTGGTCACGATCAGCTCCCGATAGGCGCGCCGGGCCTCCTCGGTCTGGGCAATCCCCAACCCGGCAAATCGTTTGTTGCAGGTCGAAGTGCTCTCATCCATCGCCAGCAGACCCTTGTCGTCGGCGACCAGCGTCCTTGCGATGTCCATCAGCGCCTGTGCATTCATTTGGGGTTACTCCACTTCCAGTTCTGGATCTCCGGCATGTCCACGCCGTGCTCGTCGATGTACCGCCTGTGCTCGATGAGCTTGTCTTGAAGCTTCTGCTTGAGATAGGCCCCCTTGGAACCCGTCTGCGGCAGGCGATCGATCGTATCCATCACCAGGTGGAACCGATCCATGTCATTCATGACCGTCATGTCGAAGGCCGTCGTGATCGTGCCCTCTTCCTTGTAGCCCCGGACGTGCAGGTTGCGGTTGGCCCGGCGGTACGCCAGCCGGTGGACCAGCCAGGGGTATCCGTGAAAGGCGAAGATGATGTGCTTGTCTTTCGTGAAGAGCGAATCGTAGTCGGTGTCGCTCAACCCGTGCGGGCCCTCGGTGTCGGGCTCCAGCTTCATCAGGTCGACGACGTTGACCACGCGGATCTTCAGCTCGGGCAGATGCTCGCGGAGGATGGAGACGGCGGCCAGCGTCTCCAGCGTGGGCACGTCGCCGCAACAGGCCATCACCACGTCCGGCTCGCCGCCCTGATCGTTGCTGGCCCATTGCCAGATGCCGATCCCCTCGCGCAATGCGCCGACGGCGGCGTCCATGGTCAGCCACTGGGGTGCCTCGTGCTTGCCGCACACCACGAGATTGATGTAGTTCAGGCTGCGCAGGCAATGATCCATGACCGACAGGAGGCAGTTGGCGTCCGGCGGCAGGTAGACGCGCACCATCTCGGACTTCTTGTTGATGACGTGGTCGATGAATCCAGGGTCCTGGTGCGTGAAGCCGTTGTGATCCTGCCGCCAGACGTGGGAGGTCAGCAGGTAGTTCAGCGAGGCGATCTGCCGCCGCCACGGCAGTTCCGAGCACATCTTCAGCCACTTGGCGTGCTGGGTGAACATCGAATCGACGATGCGGATGAACGCCTCGTAGCTGTTGAAGATCCCGTGCCGGCCCGGTCAGCAGGTATCCCTCCAGCCAGCCCTCGCACTGGTGCTCGCTGAGCATCTCCATGACGTCGCCGCTGGGCGCGAGGAAGACATCATTCTCGACCGTCCTGGCTTCCCACTGCCGATTGGTGACTTCGAAGACGGCTTCCAGGCGATTGGAGACCGTCTCGTCGGGACCGAAGATCCGGAAGTTCCGCGGATCCTCGTTCAGCTTGACCACGTCGCGAAGGAACCGGCCGAGCACATGCACGTTGCCGGCCTCGACGGCGGTGGGCGACGGCACGCTCACCGCGTAGTCGCGGAAGTCCGGCATGCGCAGGGTCGCGCAGCAGGTTCCCGCCGTTGGCGTGGGGATTGGCACCCATCCGACGGTCGCCCTCCGGTGCCAGCTCGGCCAGTTCGGGCAGGAGCCGACCGCGCTCGTCGAAGAGTTCTTCCGGCTTGTAGCTCCTCATCCAGCTCTCGAGCTGCGCGAGATGCTCGGGAGGGGCCGAGGCCGACACGGAGAGCGGCACCTGATGGGCCCGGAACGTGCCCTCGACCGGCAGGCCATCGATGAATTTCGGTCCGGTCCAGCCCTTGGGCGATCTGAGCACGATCATCGGCCAGCGCGGGCGCGTGGTGTCGCCCTGGATGCGGGCGTCGTGCTGGATCTGCTGGATTTGCTCCACCACCCGATCGAGGGTGGCGGCCATCGCCTGATGCATCTTCTCCGGCTCGTCTCCCTCGACGAAGTGAGGCGTCCAGCCGTAGCCGAGGAGCAGGTGCTCCAGTTCCTCGTGGGTGATGCGTGCCAGGACGGTCGGGTTGGAGATCTTGTAGCCGTTGAGGTGCAGGATCGGCAGCACCACGCCGTCGGTGACCGGGTCGAGGAACTTGTTGGAATGCCACGCGGTGGCCAGTGGCCCGGTCTCGGCTTCGCCGTCGCCGACGACGCAGGCGACGACCAGGTCCGGATTGTCGAACGCGGCCCCGAAGGCATGGCTGATCGAATAGCCCAGCTCGCCACCCTCATGGATCGACCCCGGCGTCTGCGGCGAGACATGGCTGGAGATCCCGCCGGGGAAGGAGAACTGTCGGAACAGCTTCCTCAGCCCGCCCTCATCCTGGCTGATGTTGGGATAGACCTCGCTGTACGTCCCCTCGAGGTAGACGCTGCCCACCACCGCCGGGGCGCCGTGGCCGGGGCCGGAGATGTAGATCATGTCGAGGTCATGCTCCTTGATGACCCGGTTCAGATGCGTGTAGATGAAATTCTGACCCGGGGTCGTGCCCCAGTGGCCCAGCAACAGTTGCTTCACATGAGCCAGCTTCAGCGGCTCCCGAAGCAAAGGGTTGTCGCGGAGATAGATCTGGCCGACGGACAGGTAATTGGCGGCCCGCCAGTAGGCATGGATCTTGCGGAGTTGCTCCGGGTCGAGGGGACCCGTCTTGTCCGGAGATTGCGACTCCTGTCCGTTGGGCGGGCGGGCCGTGCGGGGTTGATCCGGCGAAAGAGGACTCTTCGTGACTTCGAGTGTTGACATCGGCTGTCTCCTGGATCAGGTTCGATCGGTCGGAATTCGTGGATGGCGAGATGTCATGATGGCCGGGCCGTAAGACGAGCTGTGGCACGCTGATGCGCAGGGAATTGGCCGCGGAACCAGCCGGGAAGCCGGACTCCTGAAGGTTGGAGGGGTTAATCGATTTGCCATTTATAATGGGATATCTCCTGCCCTTGTCTTACGCCTCAGCGCGTCTTGGCTTTGGACAACGATTCGTAGCCGGATATGACATCGAATAATTCTTCATCAATGGAAGTCTGGCGCAGCCGGCGGAACGTCTGATTCAGGCTTCCCACCAGGTCGTCGATGTTCTTCTCGGCTCGCTGCATGGCGGCCAGGCGGCTGGCGTTTTCGGCTGCCAACGATTCGGCGCACGCCTTGAAGAGCGAGACGAAGAGATACTCCCGGACGAGGGCCTGCAGCGTCTGCTCACGGTCACCGATGACCTCGGGCAGGTTCTTGGTCGGCCAGGGGAGATGCGACAGCTTGAGTGCCCATGTCTTTATCCAGGGGCAGCAGGTGCTGACTGACGGGTTCATACGCCGCCCCGGGCTTGGGGCGGTTGTGGAAGAGGTAAAGGTCAGCGATCTCGCCCTGGCCGTGATGCGCTTCGCTTTCCACGAGAATCTGCCCGACGAGGGGCGTGATGGCGTTGACGGAAGTCGGGACGGTGAAAAGTCCCACCGGCGGGAGACCGGCATCCGCCAGCCGCGATTGAACGCGCTCGCCGACGGCCCAGACTTTCTTCTCGCCGGGTAGAGGATCGAGGGCCCTGGCAACGAATTCCGCGAGCACATCATTGAACTGGCCGACCAGTCCCTGATCCGAGCCGAAGACGATGGCGGTCACCGCCTTCGCACTCGCGTCCGGCATTCCGGCTTGCTCGGCGGCGGCGTCCCGATTCCTGAAGCAAACGGCCAGACCCAGTTCCACGGTGCGATCATAGTCGGCCAGCGCCAGCACGGACTTCTCATATTGTCCGACGCTCGAGGCGGCCAGAGCCTTCATCGAGCGGACCACGGATTTCAGATCACCGGCCCCGCCGATCTTGCGGCGCAAGCTCGCCAATGTATCGCTCATGGTTTCTTCTTGGGTTCGGGATCGGGTTCTGGCTGGAAGGGCGCGATCGCCGTGCCGACGACTTGCAGGATCGCCTTGCGGTCCTCGTCGCTCAACTTGTCATTCGAGGAAAATCGCCTGCGAATCTCGGCCGGGATGTCTGCCGCCGCTTT
Source organism: uncultured Planctomycetota bacterium (assembly GCA_963771445.1). Classification (GTDB taxonomy): domain Bacteria; phylum Planctomycetota; class Planctomycetia; order Isosphaerales; family Isosphaeraceae; genus JAKAUH01. The sequence goes on from CAVYTQ010000015.1 coordinate 1,218,466, forward strand.
CCTCAGGGCTTTCTCGGCATCCCGCATCCTGTCGATCGGCACACTGTCCAGGACACCGCCGGTCAACGCCACGAGGATGACGATCTGTTCCGGGACGGACGCCGGTTCGAGCTCCGGTTGGATGAGGATGGCCCGGATACGCTGGCCATGGTCGATGATCTTGCGGGTGTGGTCATCGAGCCGCGTGCCGAACTTGGCGAAGGATTCCAGCTCGGTGAACTGCGCATAGGCGAGCTTGAGATCGCCCGCCACGGCCCGATAGGCCGCCGGTTGTGCCTTGCCGCCGACGCGGGAAACGGACCTGCCGACATCGACGGCGGGGAGAATGCCCAGCTCGAACAATGTCGGCGACAGATAAATCTGGCCGTCCGTGATGGAGATGAGATTGGTGGGAATGTAGGCGGAGATGTTCTGCGCCTCGGTCTCGATGATCGGCAAGGCGGTGAGCGAGCCGCCGCGGAGGTCGTCGCGAAGATGCGTGGCCCGCTCGAGCAGCCGCGAGTGGATGTAGAAGATATCGCCGGGAAATGCCTCGCGACCGGGCGGGCGCCGCAGAAGCAACGAGAGCTCGCGATAAGCACGGGCATGGTGGGTCAGATCGTCATAGACGATGAGCACGTCCCGGCCCGCTTCCATGAAATGCTCGGCGATGCTGGTCGCGGCGTAGGGGGCGATGTAGGCAAGCCCGGGCGGGTCGTTGCCTTCGGTCACGACGACGACGGTGTAATCCATCGCGCCGTTTTCGCGGAGGTTGGCGACGACCTTGGCGACGGAGGACGCTCGCTGGCCGATCGCGCAATAGACGCACAGCACATCCTGATCGCGCTGGTTCAGGATGGTGTCGATCGCGATGGCCGACTTGCCGGTCTGTCGGTCGCCGAGGATCAGCTCGCGCTGGCCGCGGCCGATCGGGATGAGCGCATCGATGACGATGAGGCCGGTCTGCAACGGCACCGAGACCAGGGCGCGGTCCATGATCGGCCGGGCCGGGCGCTCGATGGGCAGGCGCTCGCTGGAGGCAACCGGCCCCCTGCCGTCGAGTGGGCCACCCAGGGGGTCGATGACGCGCCCGATCAGTCCATCGCCCACCGGCACGTCCATCACACGACCCGTACGCTCGACCTCGTCGCCCGCATGCAGATGCTCGCATTCACCGAGGAGCACGACGCCGATTTCGTCCGAATCGATGTTGAACGCGATGCCGTAGAGATCGCCGGGAAACTTCACCAGCTCATCGAAGCCCACGCCGGGAAGGCCCGAGACCTTGGCGATGCCGATGGAGACGCTCGTGATCGTGCCCACCTCACGCGGCGTCAATTGCGGCGTGAAGGCTTCCAGCGTTCGGCTTATCCCGTCGAACGCATGGTCGAAGATGCTGTGCAGGCTATCGGGCGAGGTATTCAATGGTCCGCCTTTGTGGCCGCGACCACCGTTGCAGGCCCGTTCTTGGGTTCACGCTTCGGCCCGTTCTTGGCCTCGGCCTTCGGTCCGGGCCTCGGCCTTCGGGCCTGGCCTCGGCCTTCGGCTGGGGCTTGGCCTCCTCGTGCAGAAGTTCGCCGGCGCTCTTTTCCAGCGTCGCCAGGTAATCCGCGATGCTCCAGGATACCTTGTGTCCATTGGTGGAGAGATCGATGCCGCAGACCAGCTCCGGCGCGGTCTCGAACTGGACCTTGGCTTCCGGGGCGAAGGTTTCCTTCACCGCGCTCTCGATCGCGCATCTTTTGCAACGGCGGCAGATCGAACGTGCTATGCACGCTCACTTGATGGTTCGAGGACTTGAAGGCGGTCGCCAACTGCTCTTTGGCCTCCCCGGTCAGCTCACGCACGCGCCGGACGAATACGTCGCCCATGCGTTCCTCGAGATCCGCGCCGGCGAGGTCCGTCAGCGTCTTCCGCACGATGGCGAAGACCTGCTTCTGGGTCATGCGGAGGATGTCCTGACCCAGGTTACGTTGTTCAATTCGCAAAGCCTCCTGGCGTTTGGCACGCAACGCATCGGCATCCTTCTTTGCCTCGTCGACCAGCCGCTGACGTTCCGCGTTGGCCTCGTCCGTGGCCTTCTTCAGGAGCGCCGCACGCTCCTGGTCGAACGCCTCGTTCTTGTGCAGGAAGTCGTCGCGTTCTCTGTGGGCTTCAGCCTTCTTCGCCTCGGCGTCCGCGAGTAGGGTGGCGATCCCCTTCTCGCGTTCGTCGATGGCGTGGAGGATCGGCTTGTAGAGGAATCGCTTCAATAACCAGACGAGGATGAGGAAGTTGACCGCCTGGGCGACGACGGTGAACCAATTGATCAGCATGGCTCATTTTCCTGTGGCTTTGTCGATGACCTGGTGCCAGAACGGGTTGGCGAAGATCAGGATCATCGAGATCACGAGGCAGTAGATGGCGATGGACTCGATCATCGCCAGGCCCACGAACAAGGTTCGGGTGATGGTGCTCGAGGCATCGGGCTGTTGTGCCAGTGAGGTCAAGGCCGTCGAGACGGCCCGTCCTTCGCCGAGTGCGGGCGCGATGCTTCCCAGTCCCATCGTGACGCCTGCAGTGACGATCGAAGCGACCGCGATCACAGTCATGCTGTCCATGGATGCCCTTTCGTTAGCTGATGGTCGTGGTTCATGCTGCGCGGGTTCGCGTGGCGGCCGCGATGTAAACCGTGGCGAGAATGCCGAAAATGTACGCCTGAACCATGCCGGTGAGCAGGCCGAGCAGGTCCATGAAGATCGGGAAGATGAGCGGCGTGATCGAGAGCAAGATGGCGACGATCATCGCCCCGCTCATGATGTTGCCGAACAGACGCATGGCCAGGGCCAACGTACGCGAGAGCTCGCTGATGATGTTGAACGGCAACATGATCCACGTCGGCTTCAGGTAGGACTTGAGGTAACCGCCCAACCCTTGCTCCTCGATGCCGAAGATCGGCACGGCGACGAACACGGAGATCGCCAGCGCCGACGTGGTCGACAGCGAACCTGTCGGCGCTTGATACCCGGGGATGATCGCGCAGAGGTTGGACACCGCGATGAACAGGAACAAGGTCCCCAGGAAACCCAGGTATTTCGCCGGGTTGTGGAGGCCCACCTCCTTGATCTGTCCCTCGATCGAGGTGACCACGATCTCGAGGAAACCTTGCCAGCGCGAGATGTGCACCTCGGTCACGAGCCTGCGCGTGATCAGCCACGAGCCGACGGTCATCACTAGCATCACCGCCCATGTCGTGACGATCGTGCTGTTGAGCTCGACGAAGCCGTAACGCCAGAAGACCATGTCATCGGGTGTAAGGCGCAATATGGGTCTCCTCTTCCGGCTGAGCCGGCCCTTCCGCCGGCGCCCTGGTGAGCCGATGCACGACGATGATGCGCGCGATCAGGAATCCGAGCAGGCAGGCCGCGAGCCTCGACCAATGACCTTGCGCGGCGAGATAGAATCCGCCCAGGATGAGGCCGGTCCGCAGCAGCAAGCTGCCGAGGAACCAGATCGCCGGCGTCCCGGACGCCACGCCCTTCTGGACCGTCCACCAGAGGCCGCCGAAGAAGACCACTCCGAGCAAGGCGCCGGCGAAGAACGCCGGGGCAAGGACCAGGGCGTCACTCATCCGAATCCTCCTGCATGACCTTGTACTCCGAGTTCACCCATTTCCAGGCATTGAGGCAGCCGATGGTCAAACCGGCGAAGAGCAACATCAGCGTCCATGAATACGTGCTCGGATAGCGCTTGTCCACCCACATGCCGATCGCCGCGCCGATCAGGGTCGGAATCGTCACGGACCAGCCGACCAGCCCCGACATCCCCAAGCCGAACCAGACGCTCTTCGGGGCCAGGCGACGTGCCTTCAGCCTGCGCGCCGCCTGCGCCGACCTGCCGGCTGAAGTCGGACTCTTCGCTCGGGATATTCGTCTTGTTCGCTTCATTCATGCTGGAATTCCATGAAGCGGTGGATGAATCCGCTCTCCATCTTCGCCAGAACCGAGCGGACGATCCGCTCCTGCTCGTCCAGTTCGAGGAACTCCCGCCTCACCGCCTCGTGGAGGCCGTCGAGGTCCGTCCCGCCGATCGCGTTCCGCACCGAGACCAGGACGTCCATGCCCGCCTTGACCAGCACGCCTTGATCGACGGCCACATCGACCTCGCCGTCCGCCTCCGTTTCGTAGGTCAGGATCCCCGGCGCCAGGGCGATCGCGCAATCCAGTCGGCGCGGCAGGAGTCCGAACGAGCCCTGGAGCGACCGGGCCACGATCCGTTTCACGCCCTTCGTGTCGAGGAAGATCCCGAAGGGGAGGAGGATCTTGAGATTAATGGGCGTTGGCTCCCTGTTCGACCTTGGGCCTGGGTTTCCCGTTCGCCTGGGGTTTCACTTGAACCTTGGGTTTGGGGCCGGGATCTGCAGGGCTGGCGGGCCCGGCGGCCTTCGCTTTCGCCTCGGCCTCGTCGATCTTCCCGATCATGTAGAAGGCGCTCTCGGGATAGTCCTTGAACTCATCCTTCAGGATGCGCTCGCAGCCGTCGATCGCGTCCTCGAGGCTGACGTCCTTCCCCTTGATGCCGCTGAACTGCTCGGTCGCGAAGAACGGCTGGGTCAGGAATCGTTCCAGCCGTCGGGCGCGGCCGACCACGTTGCGATCATCCGGAGACAGTTGCTCCATCCCGAGCATGGCGATGATGTCCTTGAGCTCCTCGTACTGCGCCAGCGTCTTGCGGATGCTCTGCGCCAGGAGGTAATGCCGTTCGCCGATGATCGTCGGTGTCGCCATCTTGGAGTTGGATTGCAGCAGATCGATGGCCGGGTAGAGCCCCTCGCTCGCCCGCTTGCGGGAGAGGACGATCGACGCGGAGAGATGCGAGAAGGTGTGCACCGCGGCCGGGTCGGTCAGGTCGTCCGCGGGCACGTAGACGGCCTGGATCGACGTGATGGCGCCCGCGTCGGTGTTGGCGATGCGCTCCTCCAGGCCCGATAACTCGGTGCCCATCGTCGGTTGATAGCCCAGGCGCGAAGGCATCTGTCCCATCAAGCCGGACACTTCCATGCCGGCCTGGATGAAACGGAAGATGTTGTCGATGAGCAGCAGCACGTCGCGATGCTCGTCATCCCGGAAGTATTCGGCCATAGTCAATGCCGCCAGGCCGACGCGGAATCGGGCGCCCGGGGGCTCGTTCATCTGGCCGAACATCATGACCATGTGCGGGAGCACTCCGGCTTCCTTCATGTCATGATAGAGCTCCTCCCCTTCGCGGCAGCGTTCGCCGATGCCGCAGAACATGCTCACGCCCTTCTGATGGCCGACCATGTTGTGGATCATCTCGGTGAGCAGCACCGTCTTGCCCACGCCCGCGCCCCCGAACAGTCCCGCCTTGCCGCCGCGCTCCAGCGGCACCAGCACGTCGATGACCTTGATGCCCGTCTCGAAGACCTCGGACCGCGTGGAGCGACTGGCGAGGGAGGGAGGGTCCCGATGGATGGTGCGCCATTCCACGTCGGTCGGGGCCGGCTGGCGGTCGATGGCGTTGCCGAAGACGTCGAACATTCGCGAGAGGATGCCCTTGCCGACCGGCACCTTCAACGGCCCGCCGGTGTCCTCGACCGGCATGCCGCGGGCGAGACCCTGCGTCGGATTCAAGGCGACGCCGCGGACATGATCGCCATCGAGCTGCATCAGCACCTCGATGGAGACGCGCGGCTCTTTCCCCGCGTACAGCAGCGAGTAGATGGGCGGCAAGCGGTCTTCGAACCGCACATCGATCACGCTACCCCGCACCGAGGTAATCGTGCCGTGATTGGAGTGTTCGGTCGCGCGGGCCGACGGCGTCGAAGGGGTCATTTCGGGCACCCGCCCTTCAAGGTGAAGCCACGATATCCCGCGGCGATCCCCGCTTGCATCAGGATTTCCTCCTGCCCGGTCGGAGCTGGATGCGGGCTTTCTTGCAGATGTTCTCCACTGTGAATCCATAGTGCTCCATCACGACCGGCCCGGGGGCTGACGCCCCGAAAGTATCCACGCCGATCACGGCGATCTGGGGACCGACATAGGATTTCCAGCCGAGGGACGTACCGGCCTCGATGGCCAGGAGGGGCACACCCGGCGGCAAGACCTCCTCGCGATACTGGTCGGACTGCATCGAGAAGGTATTCGTACTCGGCACACTCACCACCTTCGCCTGGACGCCCTCGGTCGCCAGTCGATCGCGGCTCTCCAGCGCCAGATGGACCTCGGAGCCGGTCGCGATCAGGATGATGTCGGGCCGCGCACCTGACGGAGAGTCCGCGAGGATGTAGCCACCGCGCCGCACTCCCGCGGGTAGGCCCGGATACCGGGCCAGGTCGAGGACGGGGAGTCCCTGGCGCGTCAACACCAGGGCAACAGGTCCGCTCCTCCGCTCGATGGCGATCCGCCAGGCGGCGACCGTCTCGTTGGCGTCCGCCGGCCGGATGACGACCATGCCGGGGATCGATCGCAATCCCAGCAGTTGTTCGACGGGCTGATGGGTCGGGCCGTCCTCTCCCATGGCGATACTGTCGTGGGTGAAGACATAGATCACCGGCAGGCCGTTCATGGCCGCCAGTCGCATCGGAGGACGCATGTAGTCGCTGAAGATCAGGAAGGTCGCTCCATAGGGGATGAGGCCGCGGTGCAACGCCATGCCGTTCAGGATGGCGCCCATGGCATGCTCGCGGATGCCGAAGTGCATGTTGCGGCCCGCCCAATTCTCCGGCTCGAAGTTGCCCGCCCCGTCCATGTTCGTGTGGGTGCTGGGAGCCAGGTCGGCCGAGCCTCCCATCAGCTCGGGTAGGCGAGGGCCGAGGACCGCGATCGTCTTTCCCGAAGCGATGCGGGTCGCCATCGGGCCATCCGCCGGGGTGAATGCCGGGAGGTTGGCGTCCCAACCTTCGGGGAGCTGCCGGTGGATGACCCGCTGGAACTCCGCGGCCAGGTCGGGGTGTTCTTCCGCATAAGCCTCGAGACGTGATTCCCACTCCGCCTGCGCGGTGCTTCCCCGCGCGATGGCTTCCCGGAAATGCTCCAGGGCCTCTTCGGGAATATGGAAGGGCGGTTCCACCGGCCAGCCCAGCCCCTCCTTGGTCAGGCGGACCTCCTCCAGACCGAGCGGCTCGCCGTGTGCCGCTGAGGTGTCCTGTTTGTGGGGACTGCCGAAGCCGATGTGGGTGCGAACTGCGATCAAGGAGGGCCGGCCCGTCTCTTCCCGGGCCGCCTCGAGCGCGTCGGCGACCGCGTCGACGTCGTTGCTGCTTTCGATGCGCTGGACGTGCCAGCCGAAAGCGGCGAAGCGGGCCATGCGGTCTTCGGTGAAGGCCAGTTCCGTGCTGCCTTCGATCGTGATGTGGTTGTCGGCATAGAGGACGATGAGCTTGCCCAGCCGCAGGTGACCGGCCTCCGATCCGGCCTCGGAAGAGATCCCTTCCTCCAGGTCGCCATCGCTGGCCAGGACGTAGGTGTAATGGTCCACGATCGAGTGACCCGGTCGATTGAACCGCGCCGCGAGGGCGGCCTCGGCGATGGCCATGCCGACGGCATTGGCCAGCCCTTGCCCCAGGGGACCGGTCGTGGCCTCGACGCCGGGGGTCTTGCCGTACTCCGGATGACCCGGTGTGCGGCTTCCCCACTGGCGGAACCTCTCGAGTTCCTCCAGGGGCAAGTCGTAGCCCGTGACATGAAGCAGGGCGTACAAAAGTGCACATCCATGTCCGGCCGAGAGGACGAAGCGGTCCCGGTCGGGCCAGAGGGGATCACGCGGGTTGAACTTGAGCGAGCGATCCCAGAGCGCGTAGGCCATGGCCGCCGAACCCAGAGGCAGGCCGGGATGCCCGGACTTGGCCTTCTGCACGGCGTCCACGGCCAGGAAGCGCAGGGTGTTGACGCAGAGTTCGTCCAGCTCGGGCGGAGCGACGCTGACGAGGGGCGGAGCGATGGTGGCGGAGTGTGTCATGATGGCGATGAGCTTCCTCAAGTCGTGATCGGGACCCAATGCTGATCCTCGGCCTGGGATTGACCGTCGGCGCGGAGCGAGCCGCTGGATCGGGACGGGTCGGCGAGCCCTCCTGGTGGGAGGAATTCCGGCACGTCCAGCCGTGCCACACCGATCCGGTTGTCCGCCATCCCGTAATACACGTCGAATCGATCGGGCAAACCGAGATCGTCGCGACGATCGATCGCGGTGGGAAACACGACGTTGGCGACGGTCCCGATGCGTTCCTGCGGGTACTGCGGCGTCAGCACCGGCTCCGGCGAACGATAACGGATCGACCGCGGGTGCTCCTCGGAGAGGATCAGCACGCCGGCGGAATAACACAACTTGTGCGCCGCCGCGCTCGGCTCGGCCAGTTCGTGAACGCCGTGATAAATGACCATCCATCCGTGCCGCGTACGCATCGGAGGCGTGCCACCGCCGATCTTGAGCTGCTCCCAGGGCGCCACCGGACTGGCCAGCCGGTTATGCAAGGCAAAGTGGCAGAGGTGATAGTGCCCGTCGCAGGACTCGCCCAGTGGACAGTAGGAAATCCAGATGCTCTCCCGCTGGAGATCCACCAGGCGCGGCGACAGTTGGCAGGCCGTTTCCTCGGGACGAGTCCCGGGAAAGAGCGGCCTGTGGAGGATCGCCATCGCCGGTCTCCCATCGGGATCGGGGATGGCGACGGGGAAGACGCTGGCATCCTTGTTGTCCACGCCGTCGAACTCGATGCCGTGATACGGCCGGAAGGTCGCCAGGCCCAGCCGCTGCCAGTGGAACAGGTCCTCCGATAAGGCCAGGGCAATCCGAGGACCTTCGGGCGAAAGCGCCGTGTAAGTCATCACGTAACGCTTGATGTCTTCGCCATAGGAGATTCGCGGGTCCTCGCAGCCGCCGCCGTCCGACCGCCGTTCGTAATCCGTTTCAGGCTCGAGTGCGATGCCGAGCCGCTCGACACCCACCGGATCGCCGGCCGCATCAAAATTCACCCTTGCAATACCGATGCGCGAGTAATTCCCCTTCGCGACCATTCGCGGGAAGAGGTAATACTGTCCATCAGGGCCACGAACGCCGGCCGGGTTCAGGACCCCTTCGACCTCCATGGCATTGCCGGGCTCTGGCTCCATCAGCATCCCGAGGCGCTTCATTTGAAAGCCGGCCATTGAGTCTCCTCAGAAATCCACCTGTCCCAAGTTCAACCCGAACAAGCGATGATTGCTTCGATGACCCGCTTGGTCTCGTGCGGATCCCTGACCCGGATCGAGACGACCCCGGCTTGCTCGGCCGGATAGTCGTTGCCGCCGGGGAACAGGGCGTCTCCGACGAAGATCATCTCCTCGATGGAGACGTGCAGGATGTCGCGCAGCTTCCGGATGCCGTAGGCCTTGTCGATCCCGGGCTTCGTGACATCGATCGACGTCGAGCCGCCCAATCGGACGGAGAACTCGGGGATCAACATGTCGAGGATCGCCTTCATCTTCTTCCGTTTGGTGAAATCCGGGTCCCACTTCACCTTTTCTTCCAGCGGGGCTTCCTGACCCAGCGCGGAGAAGGTGATCTGACTTCCCCGGTCCTCGATCACCTTTCCCCAGACCTCCCCGGCTGTGAGGCCCGATTGCTCGATCGCCTGCTTCATCGAACGCGACGATCTTCGACTTCTGCTCGCCGGTAAAGTCCTCCGAATAGAGCTTCTCCCAGCCCTTGTCGTACTTGTAGAACTGCGTCCCGCACGTCGGGAGGAGCGAGAGATTCCTCAGGCGCCGATCACCGGCGAGGTGAGAGAGCACCTGCTTTTGGAATTGCGTCCAGTTCCCTCCGGAGATCACGGCGACCTCGAATACGCCGAGCAGCTGATCGAGGAGAGCCGCCGTCTCGGCATCGATCGATGACTTGCTCTGGGCCAGTGTGCCGTCCAGGTCGAACACGACGAGCTTCTTCATGGCGTCCTCCGCCAGCGTCAATCGGGCAGCGCGACATCGAGGATATTGACCGGACCCTGGGGCCGATATTGACACGCTCCGACCTCCGCCGGCAGGAGCACGACATCGCCGCGGCCGAAGGGATATTGGATGCCGTGGTGCTCCAATTGTCCGCTTCCTTCGAGGGAGACCAGGACCCGCGGTGTACCTGCCTGGCCGACCGGGAATGGCGTTTCTCCCGTCTGCCGCCACACCGAAAAATGCTCACAATGAACGAGTCGCTCGCGACGAGCGGGTGCATCCTCCAGCACCACGGGCGTCACCGGGCCGATTGGACCTTGCTCGAAATCGATGCACGCGATCGCCTGCTCGACTTGCAGGGGACGGCGCTTGCCGGACCTGGAGTTGACGCGGTCCCAGTCGTACAGGCGAAACGTGACGTCGCTGTTCTCCTGCACCTCGAACACCACGACGCCGCTGAGGGAGTGGACTGTCGTCGCCCGGACGAGCACGGCGTCGCCGACCCTCGGCGCGAAGCTCGACAGCAGGTCCGCCACCGCGTGGCTGGTGAGGGCCCGCTCGAGATCGTCCCGAGTGGTGCCCTGCTTGAGGCCCGCGTAGATGCGGGCGTCCGGCCCCGCCGCCAGCACGACCCAGGCTTCGGTCTTGCCGGTCTCGCCCGCCGGTATAGAGGCACCCTGCCGATCCGCGGGATGCACCTGGACCGAGAGCTTTTCGCGGGCGTCGAGGAACTTGAGAAGCACGGGGAACCGCCGGAAGCGGCCCGCGAGTCTTCCCAGCATCTGGTCCGGCGACTGCTCCAGCAGTTGCCGGATCGTCGATCCCTTGAGAGGACCATCGGCGACCTTGCTGGGATGGTCATCGCGGTCGCTCAGGAGCCAGGCTTCGCCGATGGGTCCGTCGCCTGGAAGCGGTGCCTCCAGCAGGCTCGCAAGGCGCCGGCCGCCCCACAGTCGATACTGGAAGATCGGCTCGAATCGCAACGGATACATCGGGAGTCTGTCCATGCCATATCCTTGCAACGCACCCGGCGGTTGCCGGTGGTGTGCCAGGGGCCTGGCCGCCTCCTTGCGGCTTTGACGGTCGCAGCCGGGACCCTAGACGAAAAAAAGCCGGAGTGGTTGGGGATCCCGGGATCCCCAACCACTCCGGCTTACTCTTCGACGGAGCCCCTGCCGAGGCCAGGGTATCCTTCGTCTAGTCATCCGATGTTTGCGATCGATTCCCGGGGGCCGACGGGTGGTTCTCCCGTTCGCGTGCTCGACTCCACAGGAACACCTGCAATGCTACGCTCCGCGACGAGGGAATACAAGCGTACTTCGGAGGCCGCCCTCTTTTCATCAAGAACATAAAGACAACCTAGATATCATTTTGATTAAAAATTAGTGACTATGTATGAATTTAATGTCACCTTGTCCATGAAGGCGGCCGGGCCGAGGAGCACCTCAGGTTCCCCGAGAAGCGGGCGTCGGAAGAGGCGTTCCGGAGCCTGGCGTGATCGCAGGCACCTCGGGAGCTCGACCGCGTTCCCTCGAGCCCTCGATGATCGCCGCGCCCCCGGCACCGAGGGATGCGAGCAGCTCCACCGCGGCCGCTCGGACCCGCGGGGCCGGGTCTTCCAGGGCCGCGATCAGGACGAGGCCCGCGCCGGCGTGGTCGGCTTCGACGGCGAGCAGGCAGCCCGCGGCGATCAGCCGCACCCGGGAGTTCGGGTCGTCGACAAGGCCGCGCATCACCTCGAGGACCGCGGCGGTCGGGGCCAGCCTCAGCGCCATCGCGGCGTTCAGTCGCAGCCCATCATTGTCATCGGCCGTACACTCGATCAGCCGGGGGACGGCCGCGTCGGGGATGGCGTCGAGCCGGGCCAGGGCGTTGGCGCAGTTCGCCCGGACCTGGACCTCGGGATCGCCCAGGGCCTCGACCAGTGCGCCGATGGCCCCATCGGGGATCGACGTCGCGTTCATCCAGCCCGCCGACGCGACCAACCGGACGTCGCCGCAGGCGTCCTCCAGGCCGGCGGTGAGGGCCTCCGCCGTCTCGGGCGGCTGGATCCTGGCGATCGCGCGCATGGCCTGCTCGCGCACGCCCGCGACCCCGTTGCGGGCGGCGTACAGCAGCGGACCGCCCGCCGGCGATGCCGACGGTCCGAGCTTGCCCAGGGCGATCGCGGCACAGTCCTGGACCCAGTCGCTGTCGTCCTCGAGCAGCCGGCGGCACAGGCCGTCGATCACGGCCGGCGTCGCACCGGCCAGGCCGGGGAGCACCTTCGTGACCTCGACCTTGACCTGGTCATTCGGATCGTCGAGCAGGAGCATCAAGGCGCCCGTCATGTCTTCGCTCGGCACGCTCGATCGGCCGATCGACTCGACGGCGGCGGCCCGTACCATGGGGTCGGGGTCCTGGAACCACGCCAGGATCCGTTCGGTCGAGGCCGGCGTCGGGCCGCCGATCTCGCCCAGGGCCCGGATGGCCTGGCTGCGCACCCCCCCATTCTCGTCGGCAGCGGCCTCCTCGAGCGCCGGTCGTGCCACGGCCGCGGCACCGCCCATCTTGCCCATCGCCTCGGCGGCGCTGCGGCGCACCTCCGGGCTGATGTGCTTCAGGGATCGCATCAGGGCGGGGATCGCCCCGTCGGCCGACTCCCCCATCTGGCCCAGGGCTTCCGCCGCCAGGGCACAGACGCCGTTGTCCGGATCCCGCAGGGCCCGCATCAGATTGGGGACGGCCGCCGCGGCGGATTCGCCGATCTTGCCCAGCGCCTCCACCGCCCGGGATCGCACGCGGTCGTTGTCGTCGGACATCGCCACGACCAGCGCCGGCGCGGCGTCCGCCGCCGCCGCACCGATCGTGCCGAGCGCCTCGGCCGTATGGCGCGCACGATGTCGTCCGGGCTCGCGAGCCCCTCGACCAGGGCGTCGGTGGCGGCCCGGTCCAGCGGCCCGACCCGGGCGATGGCATCGGCCGCCGCGGTCCGCACCGACTCCTGCCCATCCAGCAGGAGCGCCACCAGCGCCGGGATCGCCGCGGCCGCCGCCGCCGCCATCATCCCCAGCGCCCGCGCCGCCGACTCCTTGACCGGAGCACTCGCATCATCCAGCAGCTCGATCAGCGCGGCCACGGTCGCCTCGGCGTCTCCTCCGACCTGGCTGAGCGCCAGGGCGGCCTGGCAACGAACGGTCTCGTCCGGCTCCTCCAACATCCCGATCAGCCGCCCGGCCAAGGCGGCCGCGGGCGATCCGATCCGGCCCAGCGCCTCGACCGCCTTGATCCGCACCGCGGCCGATTCGTCGGCCAGCGCGATCTGCATCGCCGAGACGGCCAGCTCGACGGGATCGCGGGGTGGTATCACCGCGCCGCGCCTTCGCCACCGCGAAGGCCGGGTGATCGCCCGAACCTTCCCGCCGCGGCCCGATCCCGGCGACGGGCTCGCGAGGGTCCCCATCGCCTCGACGGCGCCCTGCCGCACGACATCGCTGGGGTCGCGGACCAGCGCGGCCAGCAACGAGATCGACTCGACCGCCCGGAGGTGCCCGAGCGCGACCGCGACGACCGCCCGAATATCCTCGTGGGGGTCGTCGAGATGACGGATCAAGGCGGGGATGATCGCGGGGCCGATGGTCTCCAGGATGATCGGGAGCTGGTCCCGTTGCTCCCTCGTCAGCGACGAGACCTGTCGCATCGAGCCCAGCAGCGGGCGGATCGCCAGGATTCCATAGACCGGCAGCGCGTGGCGGGCCCGCTCGTGGATCGGCTCGTGGGGACTCCAGAAATCGGTGATCGTCTCCGCCAGCAGCCTCCCTTGCCGCAGCGAGGCGAAGATCTGATGGAGCAGCACCAGCGTGAAGAACACCTTGAACCCGGCCAGCAGCGACGACGCCGGCCATGCGGCCTCGCGTACGAATGCGGCCCCCATGACATGGTGCGACCGGAACAGGTCCAGGACGTCCATGATGCCCAGGATCTTGGTGAGGGCATACGCCAGGAAATCGGCGTATGCCGGCTCCCTGCGCTCGTCCGCGACCGCGTACCAGTCCCTGCCGATGGTGTCATGTAGGCCCTGGTTGAGCAGCGCGAACCCGCCGATCGACGCCACGGCGGCGGAGATGAGCAACGGGATGCCAACCCGTCGGCCGTACCGCCCCAGGTTCATCGCCAGGGCCTGGCCCTTCAGCGGGTTATGGATCGCCTTGTAGCCCCGTTCCACCTCGTTCCGCTCGAGGTCGACGAACATGTAGGCCAGGCAGGCGATGATCCCCATGAACAGCGGGGCCAGCCCGCAGAGGACCCTCGCGGTCGGCCAGATGCTTCCGGCCGCCCCGCCCGCCAGCAAGAGACCGACCACGATCGCCAGGTAGAGCGGCCACGAGGCCCACCCGAGCAGGCGCTCCCAGAGCAGGAACCCCCCCCGGATGGCCGCTCCGACCACCAGGGCCAGGATCCGCAAGACCCGGCCGATCGCCCCGAGTCGGTACAGGATGACGGTCGCCAGCAGGATGCCCGCCAGCATCGCCAGGAGCACGTGGGAAGTGTCGGCACGATCCAGCCCGGTCATCCAGGAAGAGGCATCCATGAGCATCGTGATCCGAATGGGCCGGCGCGGGGACGCGAACGAGGTTGCCTCCGCCCCCCGTGCCGGGCCGGCGGGCAGGGACCGGATCGATTGCGGTTCATTGCCGCGGCGCGCCGAGGCCCCGAGGAAAGTCCCGCGCGCGAGCGCCAGCACGGTCCATCCGCTCAGCATCCCCAGGACGTAGCCCCCGGCGGTGATCAGCGCGATGGGCTGGGAAAGGTTCCAGGACAGGAAATTGACGGTGATCACTTGCCGGTTCTGAACGCCGAATATGCCGATCGGGATCAGCAAGGCCAGGAGGGCGACGGCCTGAATGAATCGCATGGCTGGACCCTGGTGCCAGGAGGTCGGTGCAAGTTCGCTGCCCGCAACGCGAGAGAATAGGAGGAGGATCGCATCAACGACGGAAGTCATCGCGACCCCCCCCCGACCACCCGGTCACTTCTTGGCCACGGTGATCTTGATCTCGCTCGTGGCGTCGGCACCCTTGGCCGGGTGCCCCGTCACCTTGACCGTGAAGTCGCCGAGCGAGGCGTCGTCCGTGGCCTTGAGCATGACCTTCGCCTCGGTATCGCCGTGCATGATGACGGGGCTCGCGGAGGCGAGCGTCACGCCCTTGGGCCCGTCGGCGAACTTGAGGGTGACGTCCTCACTGAAGTTCTTGCCCCGCTTGATGCCGATCTCCATCTCGGCCGTCCCTCCCTGTTTGAGGGTCGTCGACATGTGAGGCACGCTCAGATTGAACGTGTTCTCGGCCTCTCCGTAGACGGGCGGCTTCTGGTCCGGGCCGGTGGCTCCCGGCCCTCCCGCGGTGCCGTGATCGCATCCCGATAAGGCCGAGCATCGCCATCGCCAGGAATCCAACGCATGAACGCTTCATGGGACATTTCCCTTTCAAAGTCATCGATTCCGCTTCCAACGACCCCGCGCGAGACCGACGCGATCCCGGCGAAGGCCGCTTCCCGATCGAGCCCGCGGGCACACATTCATCCCGCGTTCTCACTGGAAAACACGTCACTCTCGACGTCCGCATCGCCCATCGCCTGGCCGTACCTCTTCCGGAGGATGGGCGCAAGCTGGACGCCAACCCCGCCGAAAGTCGCGAGGCCGTCGTCGGCCGGCCTGTCCCACGCCCGTTTCACCGGGCCCGCGAGCGATTTCGAGGCGTCCGCGATCGGAGACCAGGTCCGTGACGGACTCCCGACGGGGGAGTGTTCCAGGAGACCGGGCGCACTCGCCCTGGCCGGCACCCGTCAGAAATTGCGCGGGATGTATCCCGTGATCAGCAGGATCAGGACGATCACCACCACCAGGCCCAGGCCGCCGCTGGGACCGTATCCCCAGTTCCGGCTATGGCCCCAGGTCGGCAGGCCGCCCAGCAGCAGGACGATCAGGACGATCAGCAGTATCAGGCCCATGGTTTTATGCCTCAGGATAGCCGGCGCCCCGGGGCAGTCGGCGAACGCCGCCCGCCCCGCGCCGCCGCGAAAAACAAAAGCCGACCTGGCCGATCACCTCGAGGTGTCCGGCCAGGTCGGCTTACTCGGCGACGGGCCCCCCGGCGCGGCCGGGTTGCCCTTCATCCAGTCATCCGACCGTATTTCTTGTAGAGCATCGCATGAATCGTGTATTTATTCATGCGGGTGTTCTTCTATCACGTATCATAACCCAATACCGCAGGAATAGCAAGGCGGTGGCGTCGGCCTTTTCGGCTTCGGCTTCTGCGACCGCTCGCGTGGGGCTGCCGGAACCTCGCTGGCGGCATGGTAATTGCTAGTATATTTGGACATCTGGAATAGAGACCTGGAGAATCCATGTCGCTCTCGAGTCACTGTCAACGATGCGGTCGGAGGCTGCGGGACGCCGTCTTCTGCCCGCGGTGCGGGCAGTGCCTATGTTCGTTCGCCTGCCTGGATGCGTACAACGCCCAGGGTGGGCACCCGGCCGGGTCCCTGGACGATCCGAGCATCCCACCCGCCGTGAGCGAGCCCGCCGCCAGGCCCGAGAGATTGGGGTCGAGGACGAGATCCGGCAGCCGGGTGGATGGCTCCGATCGCCTCACGCGGATCGCGGGGCCGCTAAAATCGCCCGGGACAGGATTGTCCGCAGCGTGTCGAGTCCGATCGGTTTGACCATGTGGGCGTTGAAGCCCGCTTCCTGGGAGCGTCGCCTGTCCTCTTGCTCGCCATGACCCGACAAGGCCACCAGCAGCGCGTTGGTGAGCCCGAGGTCCTGGCGGAGGCGGCGGGCCACTTCCAGGCCGCCCATGACCGGCATGCCGATGTCACAGAACACCACGTCGGGCGGTTGCAGGCGGGCCAGGTCCAGGGCGGTCGATCCGTCGTAGGCCGTCCGTACCTCGTGGCCGAAGAGTCGGAGCAGGATGGTCATGGTGTCGGCCGATTCCCGGTTGTCATCGATGATCAGGATGCGTCGGGAGGGTCCCTTGGCGGTCGCCTCGGCCTTACTTTCCGCGGCAGGAGCCGGCGGGGGCCCCCTCCGCAAGAGCGGGAGCCGCACGACGAACTCGCTACCGTGGCCGAGGCCCGGGCTGGTGGCCTGCACGCTACCCCCGTGCTGATCGACCAGGCTGCGAACCAGGCTCAGGCCGATCCCCAGACCGCCCTCCGATCGATCCACCCTGCCCGGCACCTGGTTGTACAGGTCGAAGATCCTGGGCAGCATGTCCGCCGCGATGCCGACCCCCGTGTCGCGCACCCGCAGGATCGCCTGGCCATCGTCGGCCTCCAGCACCAGCTCGATCCGCCCGCCTTCTCCCGTATATTTGGCGCTGTTGGTCAGGAGGTTCGACACGACCTGGACCAGCCGGAGCCGGTCTCCTTCGACCTCGATCACTCGCCCGGGGAGCGAGATCTCCAGGTGCTGTCTCCTCGCGTCGATGAGCGGACGGCTGCGCTCGACGGCCCGCGCCACCACGTCCGCCAGGTCCACGAGGTCCCTCCGGAGGCGGAGCTTACCCTGGCCGATCCGGGAGACGTCGAGCAGGTCATCCACCAGCCGCGTGATCTGCTCGACCTGGTGCTCGATTACGGCCGTGGTCCACTGGAGTTCGGGATCGGCCGGGACCCGGGTGCGGAGGATCTGGATCGCGCTGTGGATGGGGGCCAGCGGGCTGCGCAGCTCGTGGCCCAGCACCGCCAGGAACTCATCCTTGCGGCGGTCGGCCTCCCGGAGGGCCTGGTATAACCCCGAGTTCTCGACGACCAGGGCGGCCCGGTGGGCCAGGTCTTCGGCAAGCTGGCGCTCGACGCCCGTGTACCGGCGTCCCGAGGTCGCGGTGTAGCACAGGGTGAGCGCACCCAGACTCCGCCCGCGGGCCACGAGCGGGACGGTCATCAGCGAGCGGAGTTCCAGGTCCCGCATGAGCTCGAGATGCCGGGGACTCGCGGCGGCGGCTTGCATCCAGGAATCGGTGACTTCCGGCACGAATTCGGTCTGGCCGTCCCGAAGCACCCTGGAGACCGGGTGGCGCTGCCCGTTGCGGGGCGGGACGAATTGATCGACCCGGTCGAACAGGACCTGCTGGGCCGGGTCGGCGTGGGCCCACCCCACCCGCCGGATGGTCTCGTCGGCCGCGACCACGTCCACGAAACAGCAGTCGGCGAGGAAGGGGACGGCCCGCCGGGCCAGATGCTCCAGAGTGGAATCGGAGTCCCTGCAATCGAACTCGTCACTTACGTCGAGGAGAAAGCGATGCCGCTCATCGATGCGCCACCGTGCGGCGAGCTCGGTCGTCGCTTCATCCCGCAGCCGCGTCATCTCGCCCAGGTGCGCCGCCCCGCGGAGCGCGTGATGCTGCGTCTCGAGGATCGTGTGCCCCAGCGTTGCCAGGAGATCGGCATAGATCCGCAATGTGGCCTGGCTGACGGCCTCCCCCGCGTGATCCGGTCCGCTGGCCCCATCGAGTACGAGACCGGGCGACGGTCGCTCGGGCTGCGGGTCGAACAACTGGCCCGCGAGCAGGACCCCGACAGGGTCGTCCCCCAGCGAGAGGGCCACGGCGCAATGCAAAGGTCCCGGGCCGTTGCGCACCACGACCGGAGGTCCGGCCATCGCGTCACGAATGCAGGTGCAGACCTCGAGCGGCCCCGGGGAGAAGGGGCATCCCTCGACCGCATTCGATTGCAAGGACGCCGATGCGTCCCGGCCGGGTTGCGGGAGGATGTGCTCCTCGAGCACGCGGCCGTCCTCATCGGCCAGCGCCATTGCGAGTCC
Source organism: uncultured Planctomycetota bacterium (assembly GCA_963771445.1). Classification (GTDB taxonomy): domain Bacteria; phylum Planctomycetota; class Planctomycetia; order Isosphaerales; family Isosphaeraceae; genus JAKAUH01. Next base: position 1,237,168 of record CAVYTQ010000015.1, read on the forward strand.
TGTGGCGCGGGCGAACTCTCCCAGCCGAACTCGCCACAGCGACGGGTCCAGCAGGCCGACGCGAAGGGAAGCCTCGAACTCGGTCGACTCCAGCCATGATCGGCCCCCGATTCGAGTTCGACCGGGCTCCGGCCGCTCCGACGGGGGGTTCGGTGGGAGCATCTCGATCCTCTCCTGCGGCTTGTCGGCGGCATCCAACGCCCGATAACATCGTGATCAACGCTGGTCACGGTCGATTGCCGGCAGGTCTCGGCAAGAGACCGGTGAGGGCCCCAGGGACGGGGCCAGGCCACGATCACGTTGCGTTGCCCTTCGCCTTGAATCCGGAACAGACAGATGGGCCGGGACCGAACCTTCAGGGTTCGATCCATGGAGCTCACCTGGTTCGCGTCCATTGACCCCGGGCGCGATCAGGGCGAGGACCGCGGGCCTGGGCCGGCCCGGGCCCCCGACGGGATGACGTCACTTGCTCGATTGGGCGTACGCATCGGCCGTCTGCTGGTGGGCTAGCTCGCTGTGTCGATTCGCGGCTTCGGAGTGCTGCCTGGCAGGTTCATCCGCGCCGGTCTCGTAGCAGCGAGCCGCCTCGAGGTGGTAATTCGCGGCGGCCGTGTGGTGGGCGGCGGCCCGGCGGTGGTACTCGGATGGAGAGCGCTTCCGGGTCGTCGTCGCGGGTTCCTTGGTGGTCATGGTCATGTTTCGATTCTCCCCGGAGGTCATCGGCGCCCTGTACGTGCTCGCCCCTTCGCAACATCGATCGTCGATCGCATCCGCCATCGGGCCGAACGGGTCCACGCCCAAGTTCTCCGTCGCGTCCCTCGCCTCACGTCCGCAATGTCGTCCCACGGCCGCTGATGAGACGCAACAGGGCGATCAGGACGCAGGCGCCGATGAAGGCGACGACGATGCTGCCCCAGAACTGGGCCGAACCCTCGACGAACAGGCCCGTGAGCATCCCGCCCAGGAACGCGCCGATGAGCCCCACGACGATGTCGCCGAGGATGCCGAAGCCGCCGCCCTTCATGACCACGCCCGCCAGCCAGCCCGCGATCAGGCCCACGACCAGCCACGAGATGACCCCGCCCGGTGCCAGCACGATCGCCGCGTATGTGAATTCCATCACTATGGTCCCTCTCGGCCCGCGACCCGCGGGCAACTCGCAAGAAACAGAAAAGCCGACGCGGAGGAATACCCTGGGCATTCCTCCACGTCGGCTTACTCGTCAACGGGCCCCCCGGCCGGGCCGGGTTGCCCCTCACCTAGTCGTCCGACGACATTCGCATTGATTTGCCTCGGAGCCGGCGGCCGCTTGCGACCGGGCACCGGGTTCATCCTTGCATTATGCCGCGCAACGCGGGATTAGCAAACAAATTCGTTTAAAATTTGCTCATGAGGTTTTCACGTTTCGACGATTTCGTGGCGGGTGCGGACCAACCGGGCGGGGTTACGCCCGGCTTCGCTCGCGCCCGGCCGCCTTGCGGTTGCGTTGCGCCGGCCAGCCCGACGCGCCAGAGAGTGGATGAATCATCGCCGTCGGAATCCACTCGCTGGCGCGTCGGGCTCGTATCGGCGGGATCGTCCCATCGCGCGCCATCCGACCGCGAGGCGCTGACGGTTGGTCCCAGCCACGCGGCGCGGCGCCAATCAGGGCCAGGGTCATCGTGGCGGGCTCGGGAACCGAGCGGGCGCGACGCAGCTCGTGATGGTGTTGCGATCGAGCGTCGGCTCGGGGCCTGGGCCGATCAAGCCCAGCCCCGAGACGGAGACGGAGACCGAGACCGAGATTGGTGCCGGGGACGTCAGGCTTCCAGCGGCACGTTCCAGTAGGCGTCGCTGAGGAACCGCGACCAGCTTGCGATCCGGGCGCCGGTCGCGTCGTACAGGGGTTTCCACGACGGCCGGACCGGGGCGCGGCGGAGCTTCATGCTGGCCTGGTCGGGCGTCCGGTTGGCCTTGCTGGCGTTGCACGAGACGCAGGCCAGCACGCAGTTCTCCCACGTGGTCTGGCCTCCCTGCGCCCTGGGCAGCACGTGGTCGATCGTCAGCTCCTCCGTACCCGGCTGGCAGCCGCAGTACTGGCAGGTGGAGTGATCGCGCTTGAACAGGTTCCGCCGGCTGAACGTCACCGTCTGGTGCCGCGCCCGGTCGTGACGCGTCAGCGCCAGGACCTCCGGCACACGCAGGCGGAAACGCACCGTACGAATGAAAGGTTCACCGTCCCTGGGGGCCAGCCTGGCCCAGTCCGCCCAGTCATACAGCCGGAAGTCCTCCGGGTCGATGACGCAGGCGGCCTGGTTCCATAGCATCACGAGCGCACGCGCCACGGGCGCCACGTGCACCGGTTGCCAGTGCCGGTTCAGGACGAGAGTCGGTCGTTGCAGCACACAGCCACTCATGGGTTGCAACCTCTCGGCTCGATCGGGTGGTAGAATCCCGGTGCGCGCTCCCTGGCAGGCGCGGACTGAGCTTGATGGTTCTTCAGTCTACCCGATCGAATCGCCGGGCTGCCAGGGCCGACCTGAAAGTGCTAGATTGGGAGCGCCGATGGTCCGGCAAGGGCAGGCGTCGCGGCGAGATCTGTCGAATCGACTTGAATGGAGAGGACACAGCCACCGATGCGGGCCGAAATCCTATCGATCGGCAGCGAGCTGGTCAGCGGGCAGAGCCTGGACACGAACAGCCGATGGCTGAGCCAGCAGCTCGGTGCGCTGGGGGTCCCGGTCGCGTTCCACACGACGCTCGGCGACGAGCTGGACGACCACCTGGCGGCCTTCCGCGCGGCGATCGCGCGGGCCGACCTGGTGATCATGACCGGCGGCCTGGGCCCGACGCAGGACGACCTGACCCGCGAGGCGCTGGCGGATTGCGCGGGCGTCCCGCTGGTCGAGGACCCCGAGTCGCTGGCGGCCATCGCGGCGATGTTCGCCCGCCGCAACCGGCCGATGGCCGAGCGCAACCGCGTGCAGGCGCTGTTCCCCCAGGGCGCCGAGCCACTCGCCAACCCGATCGGCACCGCGCCCGGCATCTGGATGACGATCGGCCGCGCGGCGATCGCCGCGCTGCCCGGGGTGCCGTCCGAGATGAAGCGGATGTTCGCCGACGAGGTCGTCCCTCGCCTGCGACGGCTGGGGCTGGCCGACCGGATCATCGTGCATCGCAAGATCAACCTGTTCGGCAAGGGGGAATCCGAGATCGAGGCCCAGGCCCTGGACCTGACGGCGCGGGGGCGGGTCCCCGAGGTCGGCATCACGGCGCACGAGGCGACGATCAGCTTCCGGATCACCGGCAGCGGGACCACCGAGGCCGAGGCCCTGGCGAGCACCGACGCGACCGCCGCATTGATCCGCGAGCGGTTCGGCAACCTGGTGCTGGGCGAGGGGACGGTCAACGTGCCCGAGGCCCTGGCCGTGCAGCTCGCCCGCGCAGGCGCCACGCTCGCCACCGCCGAGTCGTGCACCGGCGGGCTGATCGCGCACCTGGTCACGGCGATCCCGGGGATCAGCGCGCACTACCTCGGCGGGGCCGTGACCTATTCGAATGCGTCGAAGTGCGAGCTGCTGGGCGTCGCGCCGAACTGATCGCGGCGCACGGCGCGGTCAGTCCCGAGGTCGCCGCCGCGATGGCCGACGGCGCGCGGACCCGCCTGGGCGCCACGATCGGCGTCAGCACGACGGGCGTCGCCGGCCCCGGCGGCGGCACGCCCGACAAGCCCGTCGGGCTGGTCTACATCGGCCTCTGCACGCCCGACGGCATCCAGACCCGCCGCCTCGACATGGGCGCCGAGCGGCCTCGCGACTTCATCCAGGTCTTCTCCGCCAAGGCCGCGCTCAACTGGGCGCGGCTGGCCCTGCTGGAAGGGCGATCCGGATGATGGAAAGACCGCCGCCGTCCCCGTAGAATGAAGGAAGTCCACGATTCCCCGTCGCATCACCTCGCAGGGTCAGCCCGGAATGAGCCTCCCCACGGTCAACAATCCCGAGTCCGCCGCCGAACCCTTGCCGGTGCTCGCGCCCGCGCCGAGAAGCGCGCGGTCCTGTCGGCGACGGCCGACGAGTGGCGGCGGTGGATGGTCGAGCGGGGCCATCCCGCCTACCGGGCGCGGCAGGTGCTCGACTGGGTCGTCCGCCGCCGCGCGATTTCGTTCGACGCGATGACCGACCTGCCCAGGGGCCTGCGCGGTGAGCTCGACGAGGCGTGGACCGTCTTCGGCACCCGGGTCGCGTATCACGACGTCGCGCCCGACGGCACCGACAAGCTGGTCGTCGCCTGCCGCGACGGCCGGCGGATCGAGTGCGTCCTGATGGCCGAGGGCCCGCGGCGGACCGTCTGCATCAGCACCCAGGTCGGCTGCGCGATGCGGTGCGTCTTCTGCGCCAGCGGGCTCAGGGGGGTCGAGCGCAACCTCGACGCCGTCGAGATCGTCGAGCAGGTGCTGCACATGCGGAACCTGCTGCCGCCCGACGAGACGGTCACCCACATCGTCGTCATGGGGATGGGCGAGAGCCTGGCGAACCTGGACAACCTGGCCGCAGCGCTCGACCGGATCTGCTCGCCCGACGACGGCCTGGGGATCGGCCAGCGCCGGGTGACGATCTCGACCGTCGGCCTGCCCGAGAAGATCCGCAAGCTCGCGGCGATGGACCGGCAGTACCACCTGGCCGTCTCGCTGCACGCCCCGACCGAGGAGCTGCGCAACGAGCTGGTGCCCGTGAACGAGGCGATCGGCCTGTCGGCCGTGCTCGAGGCGGCCGACGCCTACTTCGAGCGGACCGGCCGGCAGGTGACCTATGAGTACGTCATGCTCGGCGGGATCAACGACCGCCCGGCCGAGGCCCGCGCCCTGGCCCGGCTGCTCGCCGCCCGCCGGGCGCATGTGAACCTGATCCCTTATAATCCGGTCGCCGGCCTGCCCTATGCTCGGCCCGAGCCCGAGTCGGTCGACCGCTTCGTCGCGGCGCTCCGCGAGCGGGGCATCAGCGTCACGGTGCGCAAGACCAAGGGCCGGGCGATCGACGCGGCCTGCGGCCAGCTCCGCCGCCAGCTCGAGAGGAGCCCCCGTTGACCCGAGAGATCCAGACCCTCGAGCAGCAACTGGAGGCGCGCGACCCCGACGTCCGCCTGATGATCCAGGCCCGCGACGACGTCCCGGGCGCCTTCGAGGGCCTGCTCGAGCGCTACCAGAACCGGCTGGTCGGGATCTTCTTCCACATGGTCGGCAGCCGCGAGGAGGCCGAGGACCTCTGCCAGGAAGTCTTCCTGCGGATCTACCGGGCGCGCAAGGGCTATCGCCCTCGGCCCGGTTCTCGACCTGGCTGTTCACGATCGCCAACAACCTGGCGCTCAACCACCTGCGGCGCAAGGGGCACACGCCGGGCGTCGCGGGGGGCGGCGGCGGCGGCGCCACGGGCTCGCAATCGGTGGCGGCCTTCGGCGCCAACCTCGTCGGCCGCGAGGGCACCCCGTCGGCCGCGGTCCGCCAGGCCGAGCTCGGCGACCTGATCCGCGAGGCCATGAGCTCGCTCGGCGAGGACCAGCGGATGGCCGTTTTGCTCAACAAGTTCGAGGAGATGAGCTACGCCGAGATCGCCGACGTCATGGGCCGGACCCCGGCCGCCGTCAAGTCGCTCCTGGCTCGCGCGCGCAACCAGCTCCGCGAGCAGCTCGAGCCCTACCTCGCGACCGGCGAGCGCGGCTCCGCGGGGACATAGGCCGACAATCACGAGGAACGTCAGGGGCTTCGCCGGTCATCGGGGGGCGAGCCTCCCGCCGGCATTCATCTCTCGTCCTCGAAGAGCTCGAACGCCTGCAGCCCATAGATCTGCCAGTCGAACCAGAGCGAGTTCTCGCCCGGTGGTGTGCCGCGAGTCAGGACGACCGTGCCGTCGGGCTGTGCGCGCGACATGGAACGGGTCGAGTGGGTCTCGAGAAACCACCACGTCTCCGAAACTCCACCTGTTCTCGACCTGTTTGATATCCACATGAGAACCGTTCCTGGGCAGGTAGACGACCCGGAATCCCCGGCTCGTGAATGCGGCCGTCAATCCCACGGTGCGGGCCTTCTCGCCCGCGTTGGGGACGTGCCGGAGCATCCAGGCCGGGGCATCGAGGTCGACATGACTCCATTCCGGCAGGTTGTCGGGAAGCGCACGACCCACGGGGGCCTCATCCACGCGCCGGAGGACTGTCTCGAGGTAGCGATCGCTGCTGGCGCAGAGGAGCGTGTTGGGCTTGAGGAGGACGTAGTAGGCCCCTTGCCAGCGGGTCTTGCGGGCCCAGTGGTCCGTGACCGTCGCCGAGGGATAGACGAAGACTTCGCGACCGACCAGGGTCCTGACGGATTCCGCACCCTGGCGCAGGCTCTCGGTCCATTCCCGGGCCGCATCGCCGAGGTCGGCCTCGAAGACGACGATCGTGCAGCCTTCGCTGCGCAGGCTGCCGAATTTGCTGACACTCTCGAAATTCCTGGCGCCGTGGACGACGCATTCGATCTTGCGGCCTCGCAGGGGCTTGAACTGGGCCTGGGCGACGATCGATGTGACGGCCCAGATCGCCGATGGCTTTTCAGCCTCCTTGATCCGATGGGGGGGCCACAACCCCGCGAGTTGCCTCCTCAGCTCATCGATCTGCCGGGCGAGCTCCGGCAGCCGCCCCTCGTTGGTGTTGACGAGCAGCCGGCCATCCCAGTCGAACACGCGGAAATGCAGTTGGTTGCCCACGGCGGCGATGATGATCAGACCCTTGCGACCCGTCGGGACGGCGCCCGCGTCTTTCACGGCGGGGATCAGCTCGAGATCAAACCCCTTGAACTGGTTCTGACAATCCAGGACCAGCCCCTGGCACGCCATGCCCAGGCCGTAATCCAGCCAGTCGGGGACCTTGTCCGGATCGGGCACGGTGAAGGACCGCGCGACGACCAGGGTTTCCGTGTCCTCGGGGAGCCACCGCAAGACGCTCGCGATGCGCGGCGGCAGCGCCTTCGTGCGACCGGCGTCGGCGAGCGGGCCCTGCGCCCATGCACAGGAGCGCCGGCCCCAGGAGCAGACCCAGCGGCCTGTATCGAGCTGTAGCCACTCTCATCCTGGCTCCTCCGACCGATCCGGTCTCGAATCCGGGCCCCCCACCCGAGACGCGACGCGTGTCTTCACGGATGCCGGCCTCTCGCAAGGATACCGCGGCACGGGTTCGTTGCACCATCGTCCCCGGGCCGATACCGGTGGGCGGGGAAGCGGGCAGTTGGGGCGTCTTGACGACGAGGAGTCCAGGTTCTACGGTGGAGACGGCCGTGTTGGCCACCCCTTCGCGGGCTCGGCCCGATTGTGGCCCGCGGCCTTGTCTTCGTCCGATGCTGTTGCCGCAGCTCCGGGATCACTCGGAACGGTCGGGGCCGGTCATTTGATCCATACTTGGCGGAGTCTGCTGGGACCCGAGGGTTGGCTCGGTAAGCTGGGCCGGGCGGTGGATGCCCTGGTGTTCCCCTGGTCGTGCGCGGCCTGCGGGGCCGAGGGATCCGGCGGGGCGTTCTGCGCGGTGCCGGTCGGACCTGCTCGAGCGGGCCGAGGGCGACGGGCGGTCGGCCTGCCCGCGGTGCGCGCTGCCGGCCGGGCCTTATGCTGACCTGAACCGCGGCTGCGGCGACTGCCGGGGCCGCTCGCTGGGCTTCGAGGCGGCGCTGGCACTGGGGCCGTATGACGGGGCCCTGCGTGCCCTCTGCCTGCGGCTGAAGCACGATCGCGACGCCTGGCTGGCGTCCTGGCTCGCCGGGCTCTGGGCCGACGCCCGGGGCGCCGCCCTCGATCGACTGGGCCTGCCGGCCGACGCCTGGGTCGTCCCCGTGCCGCTGCACTGGCGACGCCACTGGGAGCGCGGGTACAACCAGGCCGAGGCGCTGCGCACGCCCTGGCGCCGCCGGCTCGACCGACCCGTCCGCCGCCCGCTGGTCCGCGTGCGCGAGACCCGCAAGCTCGCCCTGATGTCGGCCGCCGAACGCGCCAACGCCCTCGGCTCGGCCTTCCAGGCCCGCTCCCGCGCGGTGCGCGGTCGCGCGATCCTGCTGGTCGACGACGTCATGACCACCGGCGCCACCTGCTCGGCCGCCGCCCGCGCGCTCAAGGCGGCCGGGGCCGGGCGCATCGTCGTCGCCGTCATCGCGCGGACCGGCAAGACAAGCCAGTGACGCGCCCGCCGCCGCGGACAACCACCTCGACGTCCGCGACGCCCTCGAACGGATGGGTGCAGCCACCAGGCCACCAATCGGCGGTATACTACTGACCAACTCGCGATCATCTATGGTACAATCGACGGGACCCATCTCGCCGAGGGACGCTGCGCAACAGGGAATCGCGCGGTGGCGGGCTTGGGGAAGAGGCTCGGCGGTCGACCCCCAATGCGCGGTCGACTCGCGCGGCGGAAGACGAGGGCTCATGATTCCGGGGCGTGATATCATCGTCGTCGGCGCGTCGGCCGGGGGTGTCGAGGCGCTCATGCAACTGGTCCGCCGGTTGCCGGCGGACTTGCCGGCGGCCGTCTTCGTGGTGCTCCACCTGCCGGCGCACAGCCCCAGCCTGTTGCCGCAGATCCTCGAGCGCAACGGCCCGCTGCCGGCCTTGCATCCGGCGGATGGCCAGGCGATCGAGGCCGGTCGGATCTACATCGCCCCGCCCGACTTCCACCTGCTGCTCGAGTCCGATCGCATCCGAGTGTCCCGGGGTCCGCGCGAGAACGGGCACCGGCCGGCGGTGGACCCATTGTTCCGCACCGCCGCGCGGTCGTTCGGCTCGCGGGTCGTCGGCGTGGTGCTCTCGGGCACGCTCGACGACGGCACGGCCGGGCTGGCCGCCATCAAGCAGGTGGGCGGGTTGGCGATCGTGCAGGACCCCGACGAGGCCCGGTACGGCGGCATGCCCCGCAGCGCGATCGAGTCGGTGGCCGTCGATCACAAGCTGCCGGTCGCCGATATCGCCGGCGTGCTCGACCGCCTGGCCCGCGAGCCCTTCGAGAGGGAGGAGGAGCCCGTGTCCGAGAAGATCCAGCGGGAGAGTCAGATCGCGGCGTTCGACCTCGATGCCATCTCGGGCGAGGACCATCCCGGCCAGCCCTCGGTCTTCGGCTGCCCGGATTGCGGCGGCACCCTGTGGGAGCTGCACGACGGCGGCCTCGTCCGGTTCCGATGCCGTGTCGGCCACGCCTGGACGGCCAACGGCCTGTTGGCCGAGCAGTCCGACGGGATCGAGACGGCGCTCTGGACGGCGCTTCGCGCCCTGGAGGAGCGCGCGGTGCTGTGCCGGCGGGTCGCCGACCGGATGCGCGAGCGGGGCCTCGACTTCTCCGCTGAGCGGTTCCTGCAGCAGGCGGTCGACTCGCGGCAGCGGGCCGCCGTGCTGCGCCAGATCCTGGTCTCCGAGCCGGCGACCTCCGACGACCCGGGTTCCGCGGTCGACAACGGCGGCCCGAGCCGCGAGGAGGGGGCCCCGGATGGATAAGCCGGCCGCTCCCAGGCCCGCGTTCGACGTCGTCGCCATGGTGGCCTCGGCCGGCGGCCTCCTCGCCCTGAGCTCGGTCCTCTCGCAACTGCCCTCGGACTTCCCCGCGGCGATCGTCGTGGTCCAGCACCTCGACCCGCGCCGGCCCAGCATGCTGACCCAGATCCTGCTCCGCCGCGCGACCCTGCCCGTGCGCGAGGCCCGCCACGGCGACCGCCTTCAGCCCGGCATCGTCCACGTCGCGCCGCCCGGCCACCACCTGGTCGTCGGGATCGGCGGCGTCCTCGCGCTGACCTCGACCGAGCCGATCCACTACTCACGGCCATCGGCCGACACCCTGCTCGAATCCGTCGGCCGGTCCTTCGGCCCGCGCGCCATCGCCGTCGTCCTCAGCGGCGCCGGGGTCGACGGCGCCGACGGCGTCCGCGCCGTCAAGCACGGCGGCGGCACCGTCATCGCCCAGGACCGCGCCACCTCGCAAAGCTTCGGTATGCCCGGCGCCGCGGTCGCCACCGGGTGCGTCGACTCCGTCCTCTCTCTCCCAGAGATCGCCGCCGCGCTCGTCCACCTCGTCGCCGCGGCCGTCCGGACCTACCCATGAACCCCGAAGGCGACGACAATGCGTTCGAGCAGCTCCTCGAGTACCTGCGCCGCAGCCGCGGATTCGACTTCACCGGCTACAAGCGCACCAGCCTGATCCGCCGCGTCAACAAGCGGATGCACGGCATCGGCGTGGCGACCTACGTCGCCTACCTCGACTACCTCGAGGTCCATCCCGAGGAGTTCACTCGCCTCTTCGACACCATCCTGATCAACGTCACGGCCTTCTTCCGCGACCCGGCGGCCTGGGAGGCGATCGCCTCCCACATCGTCCCGCGGATCCTCGGCGGCAAGCGCTCGGGCGACCCGATCCGCATCTGGTCGGCCGGCTGCGCCTCGGGCGAGGAGGCCTATACCCTGGCCATGATCTTCGCCGAGGCGCTCGGCGTCGAGCAGTTCCGCGAGCGGGTGAAGATCTACGCCACCGACGTTGACGATGAGGCGCTCGCCCGCGCCCGCCACGCCGCCTATGGCGCCCGCGAGGTCGCCAACGTCCCCGCCGAGCTGCTGGGCAAATACTTCGAGGAGAGCAACGGCCGCCACGTCTTCCACAAGGAGCTCCGCCGCTCGGTCATCTTCGGCCGCCACGACCTCATCCAGGACGCGCCGATCTCGCGGATCGACCTCTTGTCGTGCCGCAACGCCCTGATGTACCTCAACACCGAGACCCAGGCCCGGATCCTCGAGCGGTTCCACTTCGCGCTGCACGAGCGCGGATTCCTGTTCCTCGGCAAGGCCGAGACCTTGCTCATGTATAATAACACGTTCATCGCGATCGACCTCAAGCGGCGGATCTTCGCCAAGGTCGCGCGCGGCAACCTGCGCGACCGCCTGCTGGTGATGGTGCGCACCGGCAGCGAGGAGGCGGTCAACCACCTGGTCGGCGACGTCCGCATCCGCGAGAGCACCTTCGACACCTCGCCCGTCGCGCAGGTCGTGGTCGACTTCGGCGGCTCGCTCGCGCTGGCCAACGACCGCGCCCGCACCATCTTCAACATCGCGCCCACCGACCTCAACCGCCCCTTGCAGGACCTCCAGATCTCGTACCGGCCCGCCGAACTGCGCTCCTGCATCGACCGCGCCTATAGCGAGCGCCGGGACCTGATCCTCAAGGACGTCGAGTGGTCCACGGGCCCCGGCGACTCCAGCTTCTTCGACATTCACGTCGTCCCCCTGATGGACGCCGGCGGCACGCTCCTGGGCGCCAGCGTGACCTTCGTGGACACCACGGACGCCAGGCGGCTCGCCGACGAGCACGAGCAATCCACCCGCGAGCTGGAGACCGCCTACGAAGAGCTCCAGTCGACCAATGAGGAGCTCGAGACGACGAACGAGGAGCTGCAGTCCACCGTCGAGGAGCTCGAGACCACCAGCGAGGAGCTCCAGTTGACCAACGAGGAGCTCGAGACGATGAACGAGGAGCTCCAGTCGACCAACGAGGAGCTCGAGACCCTCAACGTCGAGGTCGGCCAGCGCAGCGACGAGCTCAAGCGCGTGAACACGTTCCTCGAGTCGATCCTGGGCAGCCTGCGGAGCGGCGTCGTGGTCGTCGACCCCGACTACCTGATCCAGATCTGGAACCACCGTGCCGAGGACCTCTGGGGCCTCCGGTCCGACGAGGTCCGCGGCCGCAACCTGCTCAACCTCGACATCGGCCTGCCGGTGACCCGGCTCAAGCCGTGCCTGCGAAACTGCCTCGCCGGCGAGGCCAACGACCAGGAGGTCGCGCTCGACGCGATCAACCGCCGCGGCAGGCCGATCCTCTGCCGCGTCCGTTGCACCCCTATGACCGACGGCGACGGCATCCAGGGCATCATCCTGCTGATGGACGTCGAGCCCGATCCCGCGGCCGCGTCCGGGCGGGACGGCGACGAATCGCTCGACGGCGACTCGCCGGTTGCCGCGTCCGCGCGGGACGGCGACGAATCCAGCAACGGCGACCAACCCCGGCTCGCCGACCCGGTCGAGCCGGCCTGAAGCCTCAGGGCCAGTCAAGGATTTGGACGATCGGAACCACAGAGGCACAGAGGCACAGAGAAATCACCGAGAAAACAAGTCGATTGCAAGGAATTCGGGTGTGGAGAATGCCACCCTGAAGGGGCCGGACAGATCAGCCCAGGGCCCCGGTCTCCCTGGTCCAGGTCCGGGATTTCTCCGGTCTTCATCTGCGTAAATCTGCGTCATCTGCGGACAAATCTTCGGGTTGCCTTCCGCGTGGACATATCGGCGTCAATCCGCGGTCGAGGGGGCGGGAGGTACGGGGAGGATCGTCCGCAGATGACGCAGATGGACGCAGATGGGGAACGAGAGGTCTCCTTCGAGGGATGAACCCCTCCGTGGTCGAGCCCCGTGGAAGCTCTTCTCGTCTTCGTCTCTGTACTACTAATGCTGGGAATCTCGTACGCCGTACGCAATTTCACAAACCTTTCGATGGCAATGGCTCCCGTCCGGTATCCACTGACCACTGAGAGGATATCGGTGGGCCTCGCTGCGCTCGACCCACCCTACTTCTACTGTTCCAGACAAGCGATGGACAATGTGGCGCAAGTGGCTGAAAACAAGGGGTTTAGGCTCGCTCGGGCCGCAGCCGGAATTCACGCCGCTGAATCGGTCCCGGTCGGGCCGAAACCCCGAGGATCGTAGCCCTTCCTCCACATCGATTCCCGTCAATCTCGGACAGTAGAACTACGGGTCTGACCACTTGCCACTTGCCACTTGCCACTTTGGTTGCGGCCGAAGGCTGAGATGTGCCTCTGCGGTTCGTTCCCCTCTTACCGTACACATTGCGGACCGGCCGCGTCGGGCTTGTCGGCGCAACGCAATCGCGAGGCGGTCTCACAAGAATCCCCGGGACGCGGGCCGTTGCGTTGCCCATCGCCCCGGGGATTCTTGTTGACTCACGGTGCGAGGACAAGGCGCCTCACGCCTTCGCCGCCGCCGGCGAGCGGACGGGCTCGAAGGTGAATTCCTGGCCCGAGTCGTCCCAGCCGATCTCGACGGTGTCGCCCTCGGCGACCTTCTGCTCCAGGAGCGCCGTGGCCAGTGGGTTGGCCAGCCGCTGCTGGATCACCCGCTTGAGCGGCCGGGCGCCGTAGGCGGGGTCGAAGCCCTCCTGGGCCAGCCGCGGCCTTGGCCGCGTCGGTGATCCGGAGCGTCAGCCCGGCCTCGGCGAGCTGCGCCTGCAGCCGGCGGAGCTGGATGTCGACGATCTGTGGTCAGTTGCTCCATGCCCAGCGGGTGGAAGATGATCGTCTCGTCGATCCGGTTGAGGAACTCGGGCAGGAAGGCGGTGCGCAGCACGTCCTGGACCTCGCGGCGCATCCGCTCCTCGTCGCCCGAGCTCGGCCAGCTCGGCGATGACCTGGCTGCCGAGGTTCGAGGTCATGATGATGACCGTGTTGCGGAAGTCGACGGTGCGGCCCTGGCCGTCGGTCAGGCGGCCGTCGTCGAGCACCTGGAGCAGCACGTTGAACACGTCGCGGTGGGCCTTCTCGATCTCGTCGAGCAGGACGACCGAATAGGGCCGGCGGCGGACGGCCTCGGTGAGCCGGCCGCCCTCCTCGTAGCCGACGTAGCCCGGCGGGGCGCCGATCAGGCGGGCGACGTTGTGCCGCTCGCCGAATTCGCTCATGTCGAGCCGGACCATCGCGGCCTCGCTGTCGAAGAGGAACTCGGCCAGGGCCTTGGCCAGCTCGGTCTTGCCCACGCCGGTGGGGCCCAGGAACAGGAACGAGCCGATCGGCCGGTTCGGGTCCTGCAAGCCCGGCGCGGCTGCGGCGGACGGCGTCGGCGACGGCGTGCACGGCGGCGTCCTGGTTGACCATCCGCAGGTGGATCTGGTCCTCGAGCTTCAGCAGCTTCTCGCGCTCGGTGGTCAGCATCCGCGAGACGGGGATGCCCGTCCACTGGCTGACGACCTCGGCGATCTCCTCGGAGTCGACCTCCTTCTTGAGCAGGCGGTTGCCGCCGCTTGGCGGGCTGGCCATCGCCGTCGCCGGCGGCCTCGGCCTCGGCGATCCGCTTCTCCAGCGCCTGGCGCTCGGCGTCGAGCGCGGCCAGGGCCTGGTACTGCTTCTCGTCGGGCCGCTCGCCCCGCTGCTGCATCTGCCGGACCTCGTCCCAGGTCCGGCGGTACTCGACCTTGACGGTCTCGAGCCGCTCGCGGACCTTCTGGATGTCGCCCAGGCCGGACTTCTCCATCTCCCACTGGCCGCGCAGGTCCTGGAGCTCCTTCTCGACCTGGCTCGATCTCGTGCTCGACCTCGGCGAGCCGCTCGAGCGCGTGCTCCTCGTCCTCGTTCTCGAGCATCCGCTCGGCCAGTTCAGTTGCAGCAGCCGGCGCTGGAGCACGTCGATCTCGGTCGGGACCGACTGGAGCTCCATCGCCAGCCGGCTGGCGGCCTCGTCGACCAGGTCGATCGCCTTGTCGGGCAGGAAGCGGTCGGTGATGTACCGCGACGCGAGCTTGGCGGCGGTCACCAGCGCCGAGTCCTTGATCTTGACCTTGTGGTGGACCTCGTACCGCTCCTTGAGCCCGCGGAGGATGGCGATCGTGTCCTCGACGGTCGGCTCGGCGACGTAGACCGGCTGGAACCGCCGCTCGAGCGCCGGGTCCTTCTCGATGTTCTCGCGGAACTCGTCCAGGGTCGTGGCGCCGATGCAGCGCAGCTCGCCGCGGGCCAGGGCCGGCTTGAGCAGGTTGGCCGCGTCCATCGAGCCCTCGGCCTTGCCGGCGCCGACGACCAGGTGCAGCTCGTCGATGAAGAGGATGACCCGGCCCTGCGGACTCGGTCACCTCCTTGAGCACCGCCTTGAGCCGCTCCTCGAACTCGCCGCGGAACTTGGTGCCGGCGACCAGGGCGCCCATGTCCAGCGCGATCAGCCTTGCGGTTCTTGAGGCTCTCGGGCACGTCGCCCGAGACGATCCGCTGCGCCAGGCCCTCGACGATGGCCGTCTTGCCGACGCCCGGCTCGCCGATCAGGACGGGGTTGTTCTTGGTCCGCCGGCTGAGGACCTGGACGACGCGGCGGATCTCGGCGTCGCGGCCGATGACCGGGTCGATCTTGCCCGTTGCGGGCGAGCTCGACGAGGTCGCGGCCGTAGCTGCTCGAGCGCCTGGTACTTGTCCTCGGGGGTCTGGTCGGTGACCCGCTGGCCGCCTCGGACTTTCTGGAGCGCCTGGAGGATCTCCTTGTCGGTGATCCCCAGGGCGCCGAGCAGCGCCTGGGCCTGGCTCTTGACCTTCACCAGGGCCAGCAGCAGGTGCTCGACCGAGACGAACTGGTCCTTCATCCGCGTCGGCCTCGGCGGCGGCCGTCTCGAGCACCTGGTTTAGCTCGGGGCCGATCGACTGCTCGCCCCCGGTGACCTTGGGCAGCGAGTTCAGGCCCTCCTCGGCGGCCTTGAGGATCTGGGCCGGGTTGACGCCGAGCTGCGAGAGCAGCGAGCGGACGACCTGCTGCTCGGGGTCGAGCAGCGCGGCCAGGAGGTGGATCGGCTCGAGCCGCTGATGGTTGCGCTCCTGCGCCAGCGCCTGGGCCTGCTGGATGGCCTCCTGGCTCTTGATTGTGAGCTGGTCGAAGCGAAATGCCATGATTAAAGCCGTGGTAATGAACCGTTTCCCGGCCGGGCCGGACCGACGGGACCGACCGCATCAGGTCACGGTTGCGGGACGAAAGGAGGATAAATGTAGACGTCGTCAACGAAGATCCCGCCGAACATCTGCCCGTGGAGGCGGCGCGGCCTCGATTGCGGGAACCGGTTGTTGTGATCCGCCGCCGCCAGGGCCAGCGGGTGCTTACCACCAATGACCTTGATCCGCATGGGGTCGAGGTACTCGGGCGGGTCCTGAATGGTCAGGCACCACCTCGCCGTAGGCCGAATAGACCCCGGTGTCATCGATCTGGTCTGACGTCAGATAGAGGTAGCGATGATCATCGTCGCTCGCCTTGAGCCAGAAGGCGGCCTTGAGGGGTGCATAGTGGTCGAATTCGCGAGCCAGCTTCGCGCCTTCCTCGATCTCTTCTCTCACCAGTGGGCCGTAATCCATGGCAATACTCCATTGGCTGGTTCAGAGGTGGCCCTGGAGAGGTCGGATGAAGAGGCTCACCTGAGCCATGGGATTACGCCGGTGCCGCTGCCGCGACTCCTCCCCGCTCGCGAGGCTGGGATAACGGATCCAGTTCCAGCACCCGCCGGTGGAGGGCGTCCAGTGATTCCCAGGCAAAGGGGACCTTCGGATATCGGTCCTCGAGCCCGGTGGGGTCTGTCTCGAACTGCACGTCCCTGAGGACGTCGTACTGGATGAACGGGGTCGCCAGGTCGGCGAGGTCGCTCAGGTAACGGAACCGCCCGGGATCGCCGGCCAGGGTGGCGCACTCCTCGCGGACGCTGCCCGGGCCCTGGATGTTGAACCAGGTCTCGAACTCGAAGCGTCTGAGGTAGGCGATTTCGGCTTTGGTCAGGTTCATCGCAAGAACCTCGTCAGGTTTGGCACCCTGCTCAGGGCATTCTGCCGATCGGCCGGCGAGAGGCGGTTCCACCGGGCCAGTGACCAGTACACGACCGGCATCCCCTCCGGCGCCGGGGCCGGGTTATTCAGGAAGGTGCGCGGCCAGTACATCTTGGCGGTGCACAACGGGCAGATCATGGCGGCTTGCCCCTTGGCCACGGCCACCCGGTGAACGTCTTCGAGCAGCTCCGCGTACATGTCCGTGATCGGGTCGTGTTGTCCGTTCGGACACGGCACGAAGTGCGGATTCTCCGATAGCACCTGGCGGAATCCTGTGATCCTTGTTCATCCGAGGATTGCTGATCTCATCCCCACCGCCGGGCACGATCGGGTCGCGGCCGGCGGCCGGCGAGGGCTGAACCCCGCCGGCCGCCGTCCATGGGCCGTTACTTCTTCTCCTCGAACTCGACGTCGATGACGTCCTCGGGCTTGGGGCCGGCGCCGCCGTCGGCGCTGGCCCGCCGGGGCCGAAGCCCGGTCCGCCGCCGCCGGGGCCGAAGCCCGCCCCGCCGCCGGGGCCGGGTCCCGCACCGGCACCCGGGCCGCCGCCCGCCCCGCCGGAGCCGGCGGAGTACAGGTGCTCGGCCATGGCCGAGCTGGCGGCTGCAGCTCGTCGATGGCGCGGTTGAGCGCCGCGACGTCGTCGCCCTTCTTGGCCTCGTTGACCTTGGCGATGGCGGCGTCGAGCGCCTGGCGGTCGGACTCGCTGAGCTTGTCCTTGGACTCCTCGAGCAGCTTCTCGAGCTGGTAGACGCGCTGCTCGGCGGTGTTGCGGGCCTCGGCCAGCTCGCGCCGCTTCTTGTCCTCGGCGGCGTTCGACTCGGCGTCGCGCTTCATCCGCTCGATCTCGTCCTTGTTCAGGCCGCCGGAGGACTCGATCCGGATCGTGTGCTCCTTGCCGGTCCCCTTGTCGTGCGCCGTGACATTAAGGATGCCGTTGGCGTCGATGTTGAAGGAGACCTCGATCTGGGGGACGCCCATGCGGGCGGGCGGGATGCCCTCGAGGTTGAAGTCGCCGAGCAGGCGGTTGTCCGCGGCCATCGGCCGCTCGCCCTGGAAGACCTTGATCGTCACGGCCGTCTGGTTGTCCTCGGCGGTCGTGAACGTCTCCTTCTTCTCGGTCGGGATCGTGGTGTTCTTGGGCACCAGGACGGTCATGACGCCGCCCTTGGTCTCCAGGCCCAGCGACAGCGGGGTGACGTCGAGCAGCACGACGTCGGTGATGCTGCCGGTCAGCACCGCGCCCTGGATGGCCGCGCCGACGGCGACGACCTCATCGGGGTTGACCCCCTTGTGCGGCTCCTTGCCGAAGATCTCCTTGACGATCTGCTGCACCCTGGGCATGCGGGTCGAGCCGCCGACCAGGACGACCTCGTCGACCTCCGCCGGCTTGAGCTTGGCGTCCTTGAGCGCCGTCAGCACGGGCCCGCGGCAGCGCTCGAAGAGGCGAGTCGGTCAGCTTCTCGAACTGCGCCCGGGTGATCGCCATCGTCAGGTGCTTCGGGCCCGAGGCGTCGGCCGTGATGAACGGCAGGTTGATGTCGGCCTGCGCCTGGAACGACAGGTCCTTCTTGGCCTTCTCGGCGGCCTCCTTGAGCCGCTGCAGCGCCATCTGGTCCTTGCGCAGGTCGATCCCCTGCTCCTTCTTGAACTCGTCGGCGATGTAGTTGATCAGCGCCTCGTCCCAGTCGTCGCCGCCCAGGTGGGTGTCGCCGTTGGTCGAGAGCACCTCGAAGACGCCGTCGGCCACGTCGAGGACCGAGATGTCGAAGGTGCCGCCGCCCAGGTCGAAGACGGCGATCTTCTCGTTCTTCTTCTTCTCCAGCCCGTAGGCCAGGGCCCCGGCGGTCGGCTCGTTGATGATCCGCGCGACCTCGAGGCCGGCGATCTGGCCGGCGTCCTTGGTCGCCTGCCGCTGGCTGTCGTTGAAGTAGGCCGGGACGGTGATCACGGCCTTGCGGACCTTGTGCCCCAGGTAGCTCTCGGCGGCCTCCTTGAGCTTCCGCAGGATCATCGCCGAGATCTCGGGCGGCGTGTAATCCTTCTTGGTGGCCTCGATGTGCACCTTGACGTAGTCGTTCGCCCCGCCCACGACCTGGTAGGGGACCATCTTCTCCTCGGACTGCACCTCGCTGTGCCGCCGTCCCATGAACCGCTTGATCGAGTAGATCGTCCCGGTGGGGTTGGTGATCGCCTGCCGCTTGGCCGGGTCGCCCACCAGGATGTCCCCCTTGGCCGTGAACGCGACCACCGACGGCGTCAGGCGGCTCCCCTCCTGGTTGGGGATGACGGTCACGTCATTCCCCTCCATCACCGCGACCACGCTGTTGGTCGTCCCCAGGTCGATCCCGATGATCTTTTCACCCTCTGACACGACGCGTCTCCTTTCCCACGGTGAGCGGTGACCAGCCGAGGCGCTCCCAGCCCGTCATCCCGGCCCCACGTCCGGACATGATCTGAATATATCGCAAATCCCGCGAGCTCCGCGATCCAGAACCCGCGACCGCCAGCCCGCGCGCTGGCCCCCGCCCTTCACATCAGCTTTCCGTATTCACACGGCTGCTGCACCATAGGGCAAGCGTCGTGCCACCGCCCCAGCTTTTCTCGATTGTATGTCGCAAGTCGTTTTTCAGAAACTATTTAAAATTTTAGCCTCCAAATGGACAATCCGGATCCACGGACGCACGGCTGCCAAAATGGCGGTGTCCGGGAACACGTTGTCGCCCGTCTGCAAAAATGGCAGTCCGGCAGAGGAAGGGGCCATCTCTGGGACTTTCGGGTCTGTGGGAGCGGTCCCGGAAGGGTCGGCCCGGTCGCATCTCGACTCATGTCGGAGAAGACGCTTGACAGCGCGGGAATTATTCTTTTAATTACTTATCGGAGAAACGTTTGCGCCTCGTTTCGACCCACGCCGCTGGGTCGCGGGGGCCAGGGCGGGTGATGCCGGCTGTTTCGAAACCTTAGTGATTAGCCAGAAGCCATTTATGAACCGGAAGCCATCGACGAATAAGCGGACGGCCGCCGCCGGGCCGAAGGAACCAGCGGCGACCCCGAAAGCGGCCGAGCCGAAGCGGACGGCCAACCTGGCGAGCCTGCGCAGCCAGATCGACCGGCTGGACCACGAGCTGGTCGAGCTGCTGAATCGCCGGGCGGAGGTGGTGGTCAAGGTCGGGCAGTTCAAGGAGGACCGGGGCCTGGAGGTCTGGTCGGCGGCGCAAGAGGACGAGGTGATCGCGCAGGCCCTGGCGGCCAACCGCGGCCCGATGCCGCCGGAGACCCTGCGGATCATCTTCCGCGAGCTGATCAGCGGCTCGAGGGCGCTGGAGCGGCCGCTGCGGGTGGCCTGCCTGGGCCCGAAGTATAGCTACAGCCACCTGGCCTCGGTGGCGCGGTTCGGCGAGGCGGTCGAGCACGTGCCGGTCGGCTCGATCGCGGCCGTGTTCGAGGAGGTGAACCGCCGCCATGTCCAGTTCGGGCTGGTGCCGCTGGAGAACTCGACCGACGGCCGCGTCGCCGACACGCTCGATTGCTTCATCAAGCTGCCCAACCTGAAGATCCGGGCGGAGGTCCGGCTGCGGGTCCACCACTGCCTGCTGGGCCGGTGCGAGTGGGGCCAGATCCGCCGCATTTATTCCAAGGCGCAGGCGCTGTCGCAATGCCGCAACTGGCTGGGCAAGAACGTGCCGCAGGCGACCAAGGTCGAGGTGGTCTCGACGGCCGCCGCCGCCGAGCTGGCGCAGCGCGAGGACTACGCCGCCGCCGTCGCCAGCCGCGCCGCGGCGACCGCCTATCGCCTGAACGTCCTGGCCGAGAACATCGAGGACCAGCCGCACAACGTCACCCGATTCGCCGTCATCGCCGAGCGGCCCGGCGAGCGCACCGGCCGCGACAAGACCACGCTGATGATCCGCCTGTCCAACCAGGCCGGCTCGCTGGCGCGCACCATCGCGCCGTTCGAGAAGCTCGGCGTCAACCTGTCGTGGATCGAGTCGTTCCCGATCCCGGGCCCCGGCGTGCGCGGCAACGACCCCTCCTATCTCTTCTTCCTCGACGTCGAGGGGCACGCCGATGATGCGACCGTGCAGAAGGCCCTGGAGCTCGTCCGCAAGCGGTGCGAGCGCCTCGACATCCTAGGCTCCTACCCGCGGAGCGATTGCATCGAGAGCTAGGTTTGTGGACCTTCATGAACGGGGGCGGGACGGTTCCGATGGATGGAGATTTATTGTCTCGCGCCGTCGCGCAGAATCAGGATCCGGAAATACGCCGACGCCCGTATTCCTCGACGTCGATCCCGGAGAGTTGCGATTACTGCCGTCCCAGGCCAGCGGCGCGGACCCTTACAAGCTCCAGACGCAGATTGCTCGCTACGGATCCTCGACCTCCGGGATGCCCCCACTCTGGGTCTATCGTGGTTCCGACGGTTTCCTCGTCCTCTATACTGGCATTACACGAGCGACCCGGGTCGCGAAACTTGCGAAGGGCATCCTCATCCGCGTGGAAGTGGTGGGCACGTTGAAACGGCCGGTCGGACATTACCCCAAGGTCGGAGATACCCTGCCATGATCAATCCCACTCGTCGGGAACTCCTGACGCTCATCGAGGAACTGAGCCGGGCTTGCCCGGAATACCGGCTGGGTCAGATGATCCTCAACCTGGCGTTCCTGGCACGTGAAGACGGTGATCGACTCGCCTGGGACGTGGAGGACTCCGAGCTCATCGATGCGGCGAGGAAGCACCTGGCCGACTGGTACGAGCGGCACCCGGCGACGGTCTGACATGCCACCGATGCGCATCACGACCCCCGCGATCCGAGAATTCGACTACCGGCCCCACCCGGCGCTGGCGGTCGCGATGGTCCCGTGCTGCTGTGGCGGCATCGCTGTCGGCTGGTGGCTAACCTTCTACCCGCCCGCGGAGGGTATCGGCAGCGCGCTCCGCGGCATCTGGCTCTCGCAGCAGCAGACCCGATGGCTCGGCATCTTCCTGCTGGCCGCCTCGCCGATCAGCGTGCTGGCTGCGATCGGCCTCATCCGAATCGCATTTTTCAGCGAGCGCCGGGTCGCGATCACCGAGGACTCCCTCATCGTACCCAGGCCCACGCGGATGGGCGTGTCGTGCGACGAGATCGAGATCCTGTTCTCGGAGATCACGGGCGTCGCCCTGGCCGATGAAGCGAACGGCGTCCACTGCCTCCGGATCGACCACGCCGGCGGAAAGGTCTTCCTGGCGGCCAACATGTTCCGCTCGCGGCGGGTCTTCGACGCGATGGCGCGGGCCGTCATGAAGGCGGTCGGCGGCGAGGCCGCGGACGAAGACGAAATGGCCGAAGGTTAGCCAGGCCGCAGACAAATTCGTTCGGGTCCTCGACTCAGCACGGCAGCTCTGACCGTTCAGTGTGTCAACCGTGGCGCTGGATGCGGGAAAGCGACGGCGTGGCCGTGTTGAGACCGCATCGGAGCCCTAGCGCCGACCTTTGCCCCATGCGATCGGTCTGCTATAGTCCATCAGAGTGGTTCCTATCTTCCCGAGGATGCGAGCGATGTCATCTCTCATGAACGCCCTGGGGATCGATCGCCTGAGCCCCGACGAGCGCCTGCAGCTCGTCCAGGAAATCTGGGACAGTCTCGCCGACGAGGCCGAGGCTTCGACGCTGACCGATGCCCAGCGGCAGGAGGTGGACCGCCGCTGGGCCGCGCACCTAGCCAACCCGCAGGCGGCGATCCCGTGGGAGCAGGTGGAGGCCGAGATCTTGGCCCGGCTCGATCGATGATCTTGCCGATCCGGCTCTTGCCGGAAGCCAGGGACGAGCTCGCCGACGCCGTCAACTGGTATGAGGACCGCCAGCGTGGGGTGGGGACCCGATTCTTCAACGAGGTTCAGAAGGTATTTCAGCGCATCGCGGCGAACCCCCAGCTCCATGCGACGGTTCATGGGCCGGTCCGGAAGGCGGCAGTCCGCCGATTCCCTTACATCGTGCTGTACCGCGAGGAGGCGGAAGAAGTGATCGTCATTTCCGTGTTTCACACCTCCCGGAATCCATCGATCTGGCAGGCGAGGGTCTGATGATCGACACTGCCGCGCCTCGCCTTCTCCTCGGCGCGGGCCGTCATGAAGGCAGTCGGCGGCGATGGCTGAGACCAAGCCCTCAAGGACGATCAGCGCGGGCCCTGCTCACTCCGCGCGACGGACCGCCTCGATGGCCCCGAGGTTCTCGATCGTCAACAGGTCGCCCGGGTCCTGGCCCGTCGAGACGCGCTGGATCACGCGGCGGAGGATCTTGCCGCTGCGCGTCTTGGGGAGCTCGGCGACGAACCGGATGGCCTCGGGCCGGAACGAGTGGCCGAGCGCCTCGGCGACCAGCCCGCATAGCCCGGCTGCCAGCGCGGCGTCGCCCCGGCATCCCGGGCGGGTGACGACGAAGCCCAGGATGACCTCGCCCTTGACGGCGTGGGGCACGCCCACCGCGGCCGATTCCGAGACCGCTTCGTGCGAGTTGAGGACCGACTCGACCTCCGCCGGCCCGAGACGCTTGCCGGCCACCTTGATCGTGTCGTCGCTGCGGCCGTGGAGGAACCATTCGCCGTCGGCGTCGATCGAGGCCCAGTCGCCGTGGACCCAGACGTCCGGCCAGCGCGACCAGTAGGTCGCCAGGTAGCGCTCGGGATCGCCCCAGATGCCGCGCGTCATCGCCGGCCAGGGCTTGGTGCAGACCAGCTCGCCCACGCCCTGGCCGGGGCCCAGGGGCTTGCCGTCGTTGTCGTAGACGTCGACGGCCATCCCCAGCGACGGGCCGACCAGCGAGCAGGGCTTCAGCGGCGTGGTCGGGAAGGCCGACAGCAGGCAGGCGCCGACCTCGGTGCCGCCGGTGATGTTGATGATCGGCAGCCGGGACCCGCCGACGGTCCGGAACAGCCATCGCCACGATTCGGGATCCCACGGCTCGCCCGTCGAGGCCAGGATCCGCAGTCGCGAGAGGTCGTGCGACCGCACCGGCTCGTCGCCGTGCTTGATCAGGGCGCGGACCAGGGTCGGCGAGACGCCCAGAATCGTGACCCCGTGCCGCGCGACGATCGACCAGAGCCGGTCGGGCGCGGGGTAGTCGGGCACACCCTCGACCAGCACCACCGTGCCGCCCGCCGCGAGGCCGCCGACCAGCTCCCAGGGGCCCATGATCCAGCCCAGGTCGGTGGCCCACAGCAGCACGTCGTCGGCCTGCATGTCGGCCTGGTGGGCGGCCTCCTGCGCGATCTTGACCAGGAAGCCGCCGTGCGCGTGCACGGCCCCCTTGGGCCGCCCGGTGGTGCCCGAGGTGTACATGACCATCACCGGCGCCTCGGGGTCGAGCGGCTCGCACGGGCACTCGGCCGGCGCGGATGCGAGCAGCTCGGACCAGTCGATGTGCCGGGGATCGGGGGCCGCGCCGGCCAGCGCGCGGCCCTGCGGCGACCGCGCGACGATGACGTGGCGGACGCTCGGGCAGGCGTCGGCCGCCTCGCGCGCCACCGGCTCGAGCGACACCGGCTTGCCGCGGCGGGACGAGACATCCGCGGTGATCAGCACCACGGCCTGGCCGTCGTCCAGCCGCGCGGTCACGGCCGAGGCGCCGAAGCCCGAGAAGATCGGCATCGCGACCGCGCCGATCCGCGCGCACGCCAGGAACGCGACGACCGCCTCGGGGATCATCGGCAGGAACAATCCCACGCGGTCGCCCTGCCCGACCCCGAGCCGTCGCAGCGCACCGGCCAGCCGGCAGGTCTCGGCGTACAGCTCGGCATAGGTCAGCCGGCGGATCGAACCGTCCTCGCCCTCCCAGACGACGGCGAGGTGGTCGCGGCGAGAGGAAAGGGCATGGCGGTCGAGGCACTGATGGGCCAGGTTGATCGAGCCGCCCGTGAACCATCGGCACCAGGCGATCCCGCGGCTGTCGTCGAGGATCCTGTCATGCGGCCGGAAGAAGGCGATGTCGAGGTCCTCGAGCACGGCGTCCCAGAACCACTCGATATCGGCAATGCTGCGAGCGACCAACTCGTGGTGATCGGCGATCGCGTGCCGCCGCATGAACCGCGTCACGTTGGCCCGCTCGACGACGTCCGGCGTCGGACTCCAGAGGTATTCACCCGGCATGGCGGCTCCGATCGGCTGGGATGACTCGCGGGTCGGCCCTCGTTGTTGACAGTCTAGCACCACGCCCGCATCATAAACATGAGGCACGAGCACGGGAGGATCGGATGGACGAGACGTTGACGATGGACGAGATCAAGGTCCGCTACGCTCCGGACTGGGTGCTGATCGACGAACCCGAGACCGACGAGATGCAGCGGCTGCTGCGAGGTAGGGTCGTCTTCCACGGCTCGGACAGTGACGAGTGCTGGGATAAGGCGCGGGAGTTGAAGCTCGAGCGGGCCGCCGTCCGCTATCTCGGGGAGCCACCCGAACACGTCGTTTTCGGGCTATGAGCACGTACCCCTTCAACCCTAAGCAGGGGCTGATCCTTGTCGAAGCCCAGGCCACCGGTCCCAATGGGACGGCCGATCTGAAGCTCCTGCTGGACACCGGCGCCACCACGAGCGTGATCAAGCTCAAGACCCTGATCTATCTCGGCTTCGACCCGGGCCACCCGATGCGTCGAGTGCAGATGACGACCGGAAGCGCCATCGGCACCGTACCCGTCTTCGCCCTGACGCGGTTCAGCGCGTTGGGCCAGCACCGCTTCATCTTCCCGGTGATCGGCTACGGCTTGCAAACGGTGTTCGGAGTTGACGGGCTACTCGGCCTGGACTTCCTCAGGGACCAGGTGGTGACGATCGACCTCCGCACGGGCCAGATCGCCATTGCGTAGCGGAGCGTGCCGGCACTGGCGCGTTCCGCCCGCCTCCTCGAGCGGTTACACTCGGCCCAAGGAGTCGCGGCCGGGTCCCGGAGGGCGTTGATCCGGGGAAGTCCGGCCGGTTTATCTCTTGCTCAAGGGTCCACCACGATGACCATCCGCTCGCAGAACCGACGGGATTTCCTCCGCGTCTCGGCGACGAGCCCCGCGCTGGCGCCGTTCCTCTTCCCGTTCGCCCGGACGTTCGGCGACGAGACGAAGGCCAAGAACGACCGGCCGCGGCTGGGCCTGATCGGCGCCGGCGGCCAGGGCAGCGGCGACGCCCACTGGGCTTCCAACTACGGCGACTTCCTGGCCGTCTGCGACGTCGACCGCCGCCACGCCGACAAGGCCCAGAAGGACCGCCGCATCGGCAAGGACAAGGCCGAGGTCTACGAGGACTACCGCAAGCTGCTCGATCGCAAGGACATCGACGCGGTCATCATCGGCACGCCCGACCACTGGCACACCAAGATCTGCATCGACGCCATGCGCGCCGGCAAGGACATCTACTGCGAGAAGCCGCTGACCCTCACGATCGACGAGGGGAAGAAGCTCGGCAAGGTCGCCCGCGAGACCAAGCAGGTCGTCCAGGTCGGCACCCAGCAGCGCAGCGACCACAACCGCGTCTTCCTGCTGGCCGTCGCCATGGTCCGCTCGGGGCGGATCGGCAAGGTCCGCAAGGTCACCGCGGCGATCGGCGGCGGTCCCGCCGGCGGCCCGTTCCCCGCCACCAATCCCCCCTCCGAGCTCAACTGGGACATGTGGCTCGGCCAGGCCCCCAACACCCCCTATCGCGAGCAGCGCTGCCACAACAACTTCCGCTGGTGGTACGAGTATTCCGGCGGCAAGCTGACCGACTGGGGCGCCCACCACGTCGACATCGGCCAGTGGGGCATCGGCATGGAGGACTCGGGCCCGACCTCCCTCGAGGTCGCCAAGCGCGAGATGCCCGTCGAGTACCGCGGCGGCTATCCGTCCGTCGACGACCGGTATAACACGCCCACCGCGTTCATCGTCCGCGCGAAGTACGCCAACGGCGTGACCCTCGAGATCCGCGACGACACCGAGAACGGCGTGAAGTTCGAGGGCTCCAACGGCAACATCTTCGTCACCCGCGATCGCATCGACCTCGACGGCGGCGCCGTCTCCGCGCTGTACAAGGACCCCGTGCCCGAGTCGCTGCTGAAGGAGCTGCGCAAGGGCAAGCCGGTCGACGGCCACATGCCCAACTTCTTCGAGTGCATGCGCGACCGCTCGGTGCCCGTCTCGGACGTCTGGACCCACCACCGGGCGCTGACCACCTGCCACCTGGCCAACATCGCGCTGCGGATGGGCCGCGAGAAGATCACCTGGGACCCCACCCGCGAGGAGATCGTCGGCGACAGCGAGGCTAACGCCCTCCTGACCCGCCCGCAGCGGCCGGGCTACGAGATCGGCTGAGTCGTTCATCCCCTGGGATCGATCCGAAGTAGGATGGGCACGGCTCATCGATGAGAGGCATCCGTCGGTGGGCGGTGCCCATCCTACGACGATCTCGTGACGTCAGGTCTCGCCGATCCCGCGATCCTCGGTCACGACGCGGCCATCGCGGATCGCCCGGCCTCGCCAGAGCTCGGCCGCCTGGGGATGATGGTGGCGCAGCCACTCCGTGGCCTCGTCGAGGCGGCCCTCGCGCGCAGCCTCGTCGCGCGATAACCGCAGCGCCCCGAGCAATCGCCCGGCCAGCTCGCCGGTCGGGCCGGGGGACCCGGCGGCCCGCTCGAGCGCGGCGGTCGCCTCCGGGTCGGGCTCGCCGCGCGGCAGCGCCGCCAGCGAGTAGTCCGCCCACACGGCCATCATCGGGTCGGAGCTCTTCGAGAGCTCGTCGAGCGCCTCGCGCGGGATCGAGTACCCCCGCCCGGCCCCGTAGGCCAGCCGGTGCACGAGCAAGAGCCTCAGCCAGTCGGGCCAGCCCTCGCTCCGCGACACGGCCAGGGCATACGCACGCGGGTCGTGCGCCGATCGGCTCGGTCGACACCGACTCGGCCAGCAGGTACCGCGCCAGCTCGGGCAGTCCCTTCCGCAGGGCCATCTCCATCCGCGTCGCGTCGTCAACCCGGGGATTTCGCGACAGCCGCAGCGCCGCGTCGAGCCGCTCGGACTCGGGCCGGCTGGCGTCGTTCAGCGTGTAGACGTCGGTCCAGATGTCCCGGTTGATCCACAGTCCGCGGCCGAACCAGCCGACCAGCGCGACCATGAGCAACAGCCCGGCGATCCCCAGGTAGAACAGCCCGCCGTATTTCTCCGCCTGGCCGCGAGTGCGGGGCGTCGGCGAGCCCGGACTGGGCTCGATCCCGGCCCCGGATTCGGCCCGGCCGCCGGGATCGGCACCTCGCTGGGGTTGAGGATGGGCAGCTCGGGGAACCGCGGCCGGCCGCCCGGCGCGTTGCCCCGAATCTCGCCGAAGACGTCCAACGGCCGACCCTCTTCTGGCTGGAGACAGACTCTCAATCAAAAGCTGTTGATCAATTGCAGCTCGGGGTTGGCCACCCGGCGGGCCAGGCTATAGGCATGGTAGTGCATCGCCATGTGGAAGAGATACCCCACCACGAACCCCGGTCGGCGATGGACCTTCAGGAACCCCCAGAGGCGACGCCGGTACTCGCGGCGCAGGCTCGCCTCGGGGATGCGGGACATCAGCCGGATGAACAGGCCGATCGCCTGGAAGAAGAACGCGAGCTCGACGCC
Source organism: uncultured Planctomycetota bacterium (assembly GCA_963771445.1). Taxonomy (GTDB): domain Bacteria; phylum Planctomycetota; class Planctomycetia; order Isosphaerales; family Isosphaeraceae; genus JAKAUH01. The sequence continues at coordinate 1,265,355 of CAVYTQ010000015.1, forward strand.
GTACTGCCCCGGCCAGGTCAGCCAGTTGCGATACTTCTTGATCCCGTAGTCGAACTTCGGGTCGAGGAACAGGGCGTCGATCCGCTCGAAGTAGGCTCGTGGGCTCGTAGATCTCGTTGAGCACGCGGATATACCCGTCCCGCAGCTCCTCGCGGCTCATGCTCAGCGGGATGACGTTGGTGCCGTACTCGAAGACGTCGGAGGTATCGAGCCGCCCCTCGGCGGCGAGCCGCTCATGCAGCGGCGTCTTGGGGATCGCCGCGAGCATCCCGCTCATCGAGAAGGCGATCCGCGCGTCCTGGACGAAGCGGATCTGCCGGTCGAAGATCCCCTCGTCGTCGTTGTCGAAGCCCATGATCATGCCGCACCAGACCTCCATGCCGGCGTCCTGGATGCGGCGGACCTTCTCGAGCATGGTGCCGCCGGCGCGGACGTTCTGGAACTTCTTGGCCTCGCGGAGCGAGTCCTCGTCGGGGCTCTCGATCCCGATGAACGTCGAGATGAAATTGGCCCGGACCATCAGCTCCATCAGCTCGGCGTCGTCGGCCAGGTCGATCGAGGCCTCGGTGAAGAGGGTCAGCGGGTAGTTGTTCCGCTCCTGCCAGGCGATCATCTCGCGGAGCACGAGCTTGATCGCCTTCTTGTTGCCGATCAGGTTGTCGTCGACGATGAAGACGATCGGCACGCCCGTGCGCGCGGATCGCGTCGAGCTCGGCGATCACCTGCGTCGTGGTCTTGAGCCGCGGCCGCCGGCCGAAGGTCACGATGATGTCGCAGAACTCGCACTGGAACGGGCAGCCCGCGCGAGAACTGGAGGCTGCCGAAGGCATAATGCTTCATCTTGAGCAGGTCGAACCGCGGCGTCGGGACCTTGCTCATGTCCGACTTCTCGGCCTGCTCGTACCGCTCGGCGTGGTCGGCCGCGCTTCCAGTCCTCGAGGAACTTCGGCCAGGTCTCCTCGGCCTCGCCGACGAAGATCACGTCGAGCAGGTCGCCGAAATAATCCTCCTGCACGGTGACCCACGGGCCGCCGGCGACGGTGAAGCAGCCGAGCTGCTTCAGCTCGGTCGAGGATCTCCTTCATGCGGAACCGCTGCACGCTCATCCCCGTGATGCCGACGATGTCGGCCCGGCGGCACCGCTCCCAGTCGATCGGCTCGACGTTCTCGTCGATCAGCGTGACCGTGTGCTCCCGGGCGTGAGCGCCGCCAGGAGCGGCAGGCAGGCCACCGGCAGGTTCGCCCGCTTGCCCACGAACGGCAGCGCGTGCTCCATGCCCCAGATACGAGATCTCGAATCGCGGATTGATGATGAACGATATCGGCCATCGATGAGCGGTCCCCTCCCAGACCGCCGGGGCCGCGAGACTCGAATCGGCGGGCCGGCGTGATCGGGAACCCGGTCCGTCACGATCCCAAGTTCGACAAGGAAAGATGTTAGCGGAAAATCGGCGGAATCTCCTAGCGCGTTGTCCATGTCGCAGCGTTGCATGCGAACACGAAAGCGGCCGGGCGACGGGCCGCGAGCCGATTCGGATTGGTCATTCGGGGATCGGCTGGATACACTAAGGGGGACGAGGCACCGGAGCAGACCGCGAACCCTGGAGAGATCGGACGATCGTGCCCGATCCGACCGAACCCCTGCCGCCGGCCGACGTCCTGAAGTGGAACGACGACGGGCTGATCCCGGCCATCGTCCAGGACGCCGAGACCGGCGAAGTGCTGATGATGGCCTGGATGGACGAGCCGGCGTTGCGAGCGACGGTCGAGACCGGCCAGACGCACTTTTACTCGCGGTCGCGGCGGTCGCACTGGCACAAGGGAGGGACCTCGGGCCACGTCCAGCACGTCGAGTCGATCTGGATCGACTGCGACGGCGACGTGATCCTGATCAAGGCCCGCCAGGTCGGCGGCGCCTGCCACGAGGGCTATCGATCGTGCTTCTTCCGCCGACTCGAGGGCGACGCCTGGAGGTCGCCGCCCGGCCGGTCTTCGATGCGGGCGAGGTCTACGGACCCGTCGGGACACCCGCGAAGCCGGCCCCCGGGAATCGCCTTGCGGGGGCGAGCCATGAGATGCCAGACCGATCGGTGACGGAAGCAACCTGGGACGACCGCGGGGCCACGCCCGGGGATGTCCCGGTCCACGACTGGCAGCGGGAAGAGCTGGCTCGCCGGAAGGCCAACCTCCAGAAACACCCCGACTCGCGCGGAACTGGGAGGACGTCCAGCAACGGATCCGCGACGGCCATGGCCGCCGACCTGATCCCCTCCCCGAAGTCTGAGCTTCCGGTGAACACCGAGAGTCTGTTCCATTGGCGGAAAATCGATTGACGTAGGGTGGGTGCAACCCACCGGCGAGGGCCCCGGAATACGGTGGGTTTCACCCACCCTACAAGACGGCCATCGCCGATTCGGAACCGACTCTGAAAGAAAATGGACCGCTGAGAAAACCTCGTAGCCGCAACGACCGCCATCGGTCCGAAATGACGCGGCCCGCTTCATGATCGTCAACCATTCCGTCGAAGGACAGGTGAGATGCGCAAGCCGCGACTGATGACCCCCGGCCCCGCGATGGTCCCCGAGGACGTGCTGCTGGAGCTGGCCCGGCCGGTGATCCACCACCGATCGGCCGAGGCCAAGGAGGTGATCACCGAGGTCGCCGCCGGCCTGAAGGAGGTCTTCCAGACGCAAGAACGACGTGATGATCCTCACGGCCTCGGGCACCGGCGCGATGGAGGCCGCGGCGGTCAACGTCGGTGCCGCCCGGCGGCAAGGCCCTGGTCCTGAACGCCGGCCACTTCGCCGCGCGGTGGGCCAGCATCTGCAAGGCGTTCGGCATCAACGTCGTCTCGCTCGATTTCGAATGGGGCCAGCCGGTCGATCCCGACCGCGTCGCCGAGGCGCTGCAAGGCAGCACCCCGACACCGCCTGCGTCATGGGCACGCTGAGCGAGACCTCGACCGGGACCGGCCACCCGGTCGAGGCGATCGGCCGGGTCGTCGCCGAGACGCCCGCCGTGTTCGCCGTCGACGGGATCTCGGGCGTCGGCGCCATGGAGTGCCGGACCGACGAGTGGGGCATCGACCTGCTCTGCGTCGGCTCGCAGAAGGCCCTGATGCTGCCGCCGGGCCTGGCGTTCGTCTCGGTCAGCCCCAAGGCGTGGGCGAAGATCGACGCCTTCGAGTCGCACAGCTACTACTTCAACCTCAAGGCCGCCCGCTCGAAGATGAAGGAGTTCGACACGCCGTACACCCCGGCGCACACCCTGATCCTGGCCCTGCGCACGGCCCTGCGGCGGATCAAGGACGAGGGGATCGAGAACGTCTGGCAGCGGCACCGTCGGATGAGCGAGGCCTGCCAGGCCGGCGTCCAGGCGCTGGGCCTCGAGCTCTTCAGCAGCCGGCCGGCCGAGGGGCTCACCGCCTTCCGCGTCCCCGACGGCCTGAAGGACGGCCAGATCCGCAACATGCTCACCGAGACGGTTCGGCATCACGACCGTCGGCGGCCAGGACAAGCTCAAGGGCAAGATCGTCCGGATCGGCCACATGGGCTACACCGACGAGCTCGACGTCATCGCCACCCTGGCCGCACTCGAGATGGCCCTGGCCGAGCTGGGCATGGACATCGAGCCCGGCCGCGGCGTCACCGCCGCGCAGCAGGTCCTCATGGGCCAGACCAGCGCGGTCGAGTTCGGTCGTGGGCCAAGTGACCAGTGGCAAGTGAGGACAGGCCTCCGGGAGAAGCGAGGCCAGCGATAAGTGGCAAGTGGCAAGTGACAGTGAGGACGGGCCTCCGGGATAGGCGATAGCCGGCGGCGCGTCATGGGTGGCGAGTGGCGAGTCGGTCTTCGGACTTACTTGCCACTTGCCACTTGTCACTGGCCGCGACCCACTTGCCACTTGTCACCCAACCAAACGCAGGGAGAGAACATCGTGGCGCATCGGGTGCTGGTGACGGACAAGCTGGCCGAGGAAGGGCTCGAGCGGCTGCGGGCCGAGCCGGGATCGAGGTGGTGGTCAACACCAAGCTCGCCAAGGACGTGCCGGCCCTGCGCAAGGCGCTGGCGCGAGGCCGACGGGATCGTGATCCGGTCGGGCACGAAGCTGACGGCCGAGGTCCTCGAGGGCCAGTCGCGGCTCAAGGCGATCGTGCGGGCGGGCGTCGGCGTCGACAACATCGACGTGCCGGCGGCGACCCGGCGCGGGATCGTCGTGATGAACACGCCCGGCGGCAACACGGTCTCGACGGCCGAGCACACCATGGCCCTGATGCTGGCCCTGGCGCGCAACGTCGCCCCGGCGAACGACAGCCTCAAGGCCGGCAGGTGGGACCGCAACAAGTTCACCGGCACGCAGCTCGAGGGCAAGACGCTCGGCGTCGTCGGGCTCGGCCGGGTCGGCCTGGCGGTGGCGAAGCGGGCGCAGGCGTTCGGCATGACCGTCGTCGGCTTCGACCCGTTCCTCTCCGCCGACAAGGCGCTGGAGCTCGGCATCGAGAGCGTCCAGCAGCTCGACGACCTCTGGCCGCGCTGCGACTTCATCACCCTGCACACGCCGATGACCGCCGAGACCCGCAACATCGTCGGCGCCGCGGCGCTCGCCGCGGATGAAGCCGGGCGTGCGGATCATCAACTGCGCCCGCGGCGGCCTGATCGACGAGGCCGCGCTGCTCGAGGCGCTGAACGCGGGCAAGGTCGCCGGCGCCGCGATCGACGTCTTCGAGCCCGAGCCGCCGCCGGCCGACCACCCGCTGGTCAAGCATCCCGCCGTGCTGGTCACGCCCCACCTCGGCGCCTCGACCGAGGAGGCCCAGGTCAGCGTCGCCGTCGAGGCCGCCCGGCTGCTGGCCGACTTCTTCGACCGCGGCCAGGTCCAGTTCTCGGTGAACATGCCCAACGCTCGACCGCGCCGAGCTCGAGGACCTGCGGCTCTACCTCAACCTCGGCCTGGCGGCTGGGGATGCTCCACGCCCAGATGGACCGCGGCACCCTCAAGAACGCCCAGCTCACCTATCGCGGCGAGATCGCCCAGAAGAACACCCGGCTGGTCACCGCCGCCTTCGCCGCCGGGCTGATGGAGTCGGCCCTGGAGGAGCAGGTCAACCTGGTCAACGCCATGGCGCTGGCCCGCGAGCGCGGGATCGTCATCGAGGAGCGCGCCGCCGAGGCGCCCGGCGACTTCGGCACGCTGGTCCAGTCCGAGGTGACCACCGAGCGCAAGACCTACGTCGCCGCCGGCACCCTCTTCGGCAAGCAGTTCCTCCGCCTGGTCCGACTGGGCTCGTACCTGCTCGACGCCCACATCGACGGCACCCTGCTGGTCTTCACCCACATGGACCGACCCGGCCTGATCGGCTTCATCGGCCGGACCCTCGGCGACGAGGGCGTCAACATCGGCCAGATGAACGTCGGCCGCGAGGAGCAGGGCGGCGAGGCCATCGGCGTCGTCAACCTCGACAGCGCCCCTCGCCCAAGGCCCTCGAGGCCGTGCAGAAACACCCCGACGTCCTCAGCGTCAGCGTCATCAAGCTGCCCGGCCAGGGCGAGATGCCGCCGTGGCTGGGCTGAGCGAGGAGACCGTAGGGTGGGCATCGCCCACCAATCGAGGCCTCGGCTGATGGCCTTTGCCCGCCGGCGATGGCCTTCGTCGGTGGGCGATGCCCACCCTACTTTTCGCTGCCCTGGCCACTCGAAGAAGCCACCCCCGTGTTCCTTGACTTCGAGCTTCCCGACGACCTGATCGCCCAGCACCCGGTCGAGCCGCGTGACCGGTCGCGGCTGATGGTGATCGACCGATCGGCGGGGAGCATGGGAGCACCGGATCTTCGCCGACCTGGCCGAGCTACTGGATCCGCGCGATGTCCTGGTGCGGAACGACACCCGCGTCGTGCCGGCGCGGCTGGTCGGATCATCGCGAGGCGACCGGCGGCCGCTGGGAGGGATTGTTCCTGCGCGAGCTGGCCGACGGCTCGTGGGAGGTCATGGCCCAGACGCGGGGCCGGCCGAGCGATCGGCGAGCGCGTGGTCGTCGGGGCAGGGGCCTGATCCTGACACTGGAGGCCCGCGGCGAGTCCGGCTGCTGGATCGTCCGCCGCCGTACCATCGGACGAGACCGACGGACCCGACGGCGCGACCGTGCTGTCGCTACTGGAGCGCCACGGCCAGACCCCCCTGCCCCCTTATATCCGCGGCGGCCGCGAGGCGTCGGGCGATCGGAGTGCGTATCAGACCGTCTACGCCCGACGGCCCGGCTCGGCCGCGGCGCCGACGGCCGGGCTGCATTTCACCGACGAGGTGCTCGACCGACTGGCCGCCCGCGGGGATCGCCTGCGGTCGACGTCACACTCCACGTCGGCCCCGGCACGTTCCGCCCGATCACCGCCGAGCGGATCGAGGACCACGTCATGCACGCCGAATGGGCCGAGCTGACGGCGCCGGCCGTCGATCTGCTGGAAGACCGGCGACGGAGGGGCGGCCGGATCGTGGCCGTCGGCACGACCTCGGCCCGGACGCTCGAGACCGCGGCGCATCGGCGGGTCCTTGCGGCCGTTCGTCGGCGAGACCCGGCTCTTCATCCGCCCCGGCCATGTCTTCCGCGGGCTCGACGCGATCATCACCAACTTCCACCTGCCGCGCAGCAGCCTGCTCGTGCTCGTCGCCGCCCTGGCCGGCGACGAGCTGATCCGCGCCGCCTACGAAGAGGCGATCGGCGAGCGCTACCGATTCTTCAGCTACGGCGATGCGATGCTGATCGTCTGACCCAGCCCCCGCAAGTGCGGGCGACGCCGCCAGCAGCCGACGGACATCGCAAATCGGTACCATCGACTGTGCCCCCGATCCGGGCCGGATCTGCTGTTCTTGCGAGAGCGATCCGCCGACTGCCTGCCATCTGATCCTCGGGCGCTCGAGATGCACGTATCCGCGACCGGATCGGAGGCGATATACTCGACCTGTCCTCGCGATCGCGACCGCCGGACGGAGCCGGCTGCCGCATGAGCATGAGTCGCGAGCCTGCCCGGCTTGCAAAGATCCCCACGCGGCGGCAGCGTCCGCCGATCCAGCCCGCTCCCCGAGCATGACCATCGAATCCACCAGCACGATCAGGATCGGCACCCGCGGCAGCCGGCTGGCCCGCTGGCAGGCGGAGTGGGTCGCCGACCGGCTGCGGGCGGATCATCCCGGGCTCTCGGTCGAGCTGATCGAGATCCGCACCCAGGGCGACCGCGACCGCAACACGCCGCTGGCCGCGATGGCCGCGGGGAGCGGCGGCACCGGGCTGTTCACCAAGGAAATCCAGCGCACCGTCGCCAACGGCACCGTCAACCTGGCCGTGCACAGCCTCAAGGACCTGCCCACGCGGGGGCCGGCCGACCTCGTCCTGGCGGCCGTGCCGCCGCGCGAGGACGTCGCCGACGCCCTGATCGCGCCGCGGCACCAAACGCTCCGGGCCCTGCCCCCGGCGCACGGGTCGGCACCAGCTCGCCCCGGCGGCGCGCCCAGCTCCTCTCGCTGCGACCCGATATCGAGGTCGTGACCGTCCGGGGCAACGTCGAGACCCGACTGAACCACGCGATCGACGGCCGGCTCGACGCCGTCGTCCTCGCCTGGGCCGGGCTCCATCGGCTGGGACTCGAAGGCCATGTCACCGAGCGCCTCGAGCCGCCCGACTTCCTGCCGGCCGTCGGCCAGGGTGCCTTGGGGATCGAGTGCCGCCGCGACGACCCCGCCACGCGGGTGCTCTTGCAATCCCTCGACGACCCCTCGACCCATCGCGCCGTCGTCGCCGAGCGTGCCGCCCTGGCCGAGCTCGAGGGCGGCTGCATCATCCCCATGGCCGCCTGGGCCCGCGACGTCGAGGACGCGGGCGCGGCGCGGGCTTCGCCGGGCATTTCGCCCCCGCGATGGCGATCGACGCCCTGGTGCTCGACCCGGACGGCCGGGAGCGCCTGGCGGTCTCAATGCGCGGCCCGCGCGACGAACCCGAACGGCTGGGCCTTCGCGCCGCCCGGGCCCTGCGCGACCGCGGAGCCGGGCCGCTGCTGGCCCGCTCCGGCGTCGTCGCGCCCGACTCGACCCGCGAGCCCGACGGTTCGTGAACAGCCCGCTTCCGGTCCGTCCCCAGGCCGACGGGCATCGCACCCGACCTTCGTTCCGACCCGCCGGCGCCCCAATGTCACGAGGTCGCACCGTCGAGGAAGATTCCGTTGATATCCGCGTTGGGACCGCCGGCGCACGTCACCACGATCTGCACGTGCCCTTTCACCTTCCACTGCAAGTACGCCCCGTTGGTGAACGACGAGATGGTCTCGGTGTCCAGGACCCTCCCCGTCGAACGGGTCGATCACCTGGAATTGCTCGGTCCGGCCCGCCCGGGCCCAGTCCATCGCGTAGATCGACAGCAGGTGCGACTGGCCGTCGGTCAGGTTCACGTCGATCATGAAGGTCGTCCCGAACCACTCCGTCGAGCTCCGCGTCGCGCCGCCGGCCGGCGACTCGAGGGCGCGCGTGTCGGTGGTGCTGGCCGCCGACGTGTAGGTCGAGGCCCCGCTGCCGACGGTGATGCTCGCGTACGACGGCAGCTTGACCGGGTCGCCCTCGATGTCGTAGCCCTGGCCGCCGTAGACGCCCACCCAGTTCCCCGACGTCGTCGCGTCCGTCTTCACGTAACTCGCCGCGTTCGCTGACGCGATCGGGGTCGCATCGTCGAGGAAGATGCCGCTGATGGAGGCGTTCGGACCACCCATCACCGTCACCACGATCTTCACGTGCCCCGACACCCTCCACAGCTCGTACGCCCCGTTCTGGAACGACCAGAGCTGCTCCGTATCCAGCACCTTCCCTGTCAACGGGTCGATCACCTGGAACTGCTCGGTCCGGCCCGCCCGGGCCCAGTCCAGCGCGTAGATCGACAGCAGGTGCAACTGGCCGTCGGTCAGGTTCACGTCGATCGTGTAGGTCGTCCCGAACCACTCAGTCGAGCTCCGCGTCGCGCCGCCGGCCGGCGACTCGAGGGCGCGCGTGTCGGTGGTGCTGGCCGCCGAGGTGTAGGTCAAGACGCCGGTGATGGTGATGCTCGCGTACGACGGCAGCTCCACCGGGTCGCCCTCGATGTCGTAGCCCTGGCCGCCGTAGGTGCCCACCCAGTTCCCCGACGTCGTCGTGTTCGTCTCGACGAACGCGGCGGTTCCGGCCGTGGCGCTCGAGGCCGGGGAATCGAGGAAGATCCCACCGATGGTCGATCCGCCCGGGGCGAGGCTCGACACCTGGATCTGCACATCGCCGCTCACCAGCCATTGCAGGTACTCGCCGCCCTGGTAGTCCCAGACCGTCTTCGTGCCGAGCACGGCGTTCGTCACCGGGTTGACGATCTGGACCTGCGTCGTGCGCCCGACGAGTTCCAGTCGGCGATGTAGATCGTCAGCAAGTGGAACTGCTTGTCCGTCAGGTCCAGGTTGATCGTGAATGGGCTGTACGCCCACCAGTAGCTCGCGGTCCGGCTCGATCCCGAAGGGGTCTCCAGCCCGCGGGGATCGGTCGTGGTCGAGGCGAATGGTAGGACCCCCGCGGGGCTGTTGATCGTGACGGTCGCGTACGACGGCAGATGGGGGGTCTGGCCGGCGATGTCCTCGCCCTGCGAGCCATAGACGCCGACCCAGTTGCCCAGCGTATCACCGTCGATCTGCCTCAGCCCGCTCGGCGTCGCCGGGGGCGAGTCGAGGAACACCCCACTCACGACGGCGTTCGTGCCGCTCAGGGCAGTCACCTTGATGACAACGTTCCCGCTGACCGTCCACTGGAGCAGCTCGCCGCCCGTGAACCACGAGATCGTCTCGGTGTCCAGCACGCTCCCGGTGACCGCGTTCAGCACCTGCACCTGCTCGGCACGCCCCTGCGCATTCCAGTCCACCGCGTAGATCGCCAGGTCGTGGGTCTGGCCGTCGCCGAGGCCGACGTTGATCGTGAAGCTGCCGCCGTACCATGCCTGCGCCGACGACCCCACCCCGTCCGGCTCGCCCAGCGCGGCTCGCGGCCGTCGTGTTGTCCGCCCAGGTCGTCTGCGAGGCCCCGGTGACGCTCACCGTCGCGTACGACGGCAGCGCCGAGATCCCGCCCGCCAGCGCGTATCCCTGGCCGCCGTAGTAGCCGATCCAGTTCCCCTTCGTCCCCGTGTCCTCCAGCAGCAGCGACGCCGACGGGCTGTCTCCCACCACCGTCACCGTCGTGCTCGCCGACGCCTGGTTCCCCTGGCCATCGGCGGCCGTCAGGGTCAACGTGTAGGCCCCCGACACCGCCGGCAGCACGTACGAGTCGCCCGTTTGCGTCGAGATCACCTGGCCGTTTTGTGAGACCTGCCACGTCAGCGCGTACGGCTGTGTCGAACCGAAGTTCGACGTCGAGATCAGCCGCGCGTCGGCCCACACCGCATGGTCGTTCGCCGCGGTGCTCCCCGGGGCCGCCTCGACAGTCAGCGTCAGCTGCTGCACGCCCGCCACGTTCACGTCGATCGGCACTCCCGACGACCCCGACGACTCCACCGGCGACTGGTACAGCAGGCCGCCGTCGCCGTACACCTGGAACACCACCGACGACGCCGTCAACCCGTCGCCGTCCACCCCGATCGTGGCGTCGAACCGCGAATACGCCCCATTCAGCGCGATCGTCGTCGACGACCCGCCCGTCATCCCCAGGCCCTTCGCATACGAGACCCCGCCCAGGCCGATCGGGTTGCCCAGGCTGTCAACGTCGGCCTTCACCGTCCCGGCGGTCGTCGTCGGCGTCAGGGCGCTGGCGTAGGTCACCCCGTAGCCGTCGTACTCCAGCGCCGTCGGCGCGTCGACGGTCGCCGGCTGGCCGAAGACCGCCTGCTGCGCGAACTGCGCCAGCGTGAACCCGGCCGGGCTGAGGCCCTGCCGCATGATGTTCAGGTCGGCCCAGCTCACCGTCCCGTCGTCATTGAAGCTGCCCTGCGTCCAGTAGGCGTTGCCGAGCCCGTAGTTCGCCGCGATCGCCTGGAAGTCGGCGTCGTCCACCGAGCCGTCGAGGTTGGCGTCGCCCGGCTGGTACAGGTACGACACGATCCCGTCGTACTCCTGGCTGCCGGCGTCGGTGACGTTGTCGATGATGCCCCAGAGCCCCCCGGTGGTGTTCTGGTTGGTGAGCTGGTAGAGGTCGAACAGGCCGCCGCCGACCGCCTGCCAGTCGGCGAGGTACTGCCGGTAGAGCTGGTACATCCGCGGGTCGTTCATCGCCTGCTGCATGAGGTCCAGGTCCGTCGAGTTCGTGGTCAGCGCCGGGCCGCCCTCGTAGCCGATCAGCCGGACCCCGTACTGCTTGGCCACCGCCGCGTCCTGCTGCATCCAGGGGACGACGTCCTTGGTCATGTAATTCTGCAAGTTGGCGAAGAACGTGGTCACGCGTCGTCCCGGCGGCGATCGGGCCGTTGTAGCTGAAGTACGGCGCCACCGAAGTGCCGTAGATGTAGCTCGAGGGCGCCCCGTACTGCGCCTGGATGAATTGCAGCTCGTACTGCTGGAACTGGGTCCACGACGCCTGGCCGCCCAGGACCGGCCGCACCCGCGCTGCCGCCGAGCCGAAGGCCTGGTCGAAGATCTTGGCGTCGGCCACCAGCGAGTAGGCGCTCTGCTGCGCCACGAGCTGGTACTGGCTCAGCGACTGGTTCAGCAGCGTGTTCTTCGCGGCCGCGGCGGCGATCTGGCCGTAGGCCGCGAACCCGCCGTTCCAGTCCTCGTTGCCGTACTCGAAGTAGACGTTGAGGTTGGAGTCGAGCTTTGTGTCGACGAGCTGCGCCAGGCTCTGGACGAATTGCGGCGTGGCCAGCGCCGGGATGTTGATCCACATGTCCTTCTGCGACTCGTTGGCCAGCTCGATCATGTCCTCGTAGGGGACGCCGCCGTTGCCGTTGGTGAGGAACGCATTGGGCTGGACGCGGTCGGACCAGTTGGTGACCGTCGAGTTGTTGGTCTGCTCCCAGTTGAGGAAGCGGATGTCGGAGAAGGGCTTGAGCGACTGGATGAATTGGGGCGTGAACATCGGGACGGATGTGGTGCCGTTGCCGTAGCCGGGCAGCATGAGATGGAAGTTATCCATCGGATCGGCCGGGGCGACGCCGGTCACGACCATCGACACCAGGTCGTTAGGGAGGAAGGTATGGGTGATCTCGACGGTGCCGGTGGTGACGCCATCGGAGACGGTGACGGGCCCGACGATCTGGGCGTAGTTGGAGAACGAGACGGTGCCGCTGCCGGTGTAGCTGAACTGGTAGTCGCCGACGGGATCGTTGGCGACGTAGATCGTGGTGGAGGCGTTCTCGAGGGGATAGCCGTCGGCGGAGAGGGTCATGGGGTTGGAGGTGCCGTAGCGGGACCAGGCGAGAGCGTCGTTATGCAGGTCGGTCCAGATGGGGTTGCCGACGCCGGCCCAGTTGAAGTCGAGGCTGACGCCGATCGGGTAGGAGCTGAGGGCGAGCCGCGGCTCGAGGCCCTCGGCACGGGGGCGGAAGGCGACGCCGCGCCGAAACATGCGGCCGCGGCGGATGCGATCGATGATGTTCATGGCGTGCTGGTTCCTGGGTGTGGCGACGGCCCTCACGGCCGGCGCGATCGGCGAGGTATCCTGTCCTCCGCGCAGGGCGAACGGCCCCGCCACGAGTCGGAGGACAAGCCTCGATGTGTGTGAGGACGGCCCCGACGACCCTGGGGACGGCGTCGGGTCCGATCCATCGAGCTCTGCTGCGACAATCCGAATGAGGCGACGTTGATGCGGATCTCCCGCGGAGAGTCGCGGCGATCGTGGCATCGGATATCGGGATTCCCCGTCGCGGGGCGAGCGATGCCCCGGCGGTCTTCCTCCTGCAATCTCCCTACCACTCCCTCGAGGTGGAGCTGCTTGCGCCATCACGGATCACGCAACCGGCGCGGTCCAACGATCGTCGGTCGAATCCGGGATGTCGGGCCGCCCGACGCCGTCAGGACCGGCCCCGCGCCGACCCTCGCGACATCGCCCTCGCGACCCTACATCCAATAATGGCGACACTGCGTCGTGAATTCATCCTCTTAATAGGACATATTGAAACCTTTGGCGACGACGAGATTAGCGAGTCCCCCGGCCGATGGCAAGGGCCCTGCCAGGAGAACCACGTCGCATAAGAAGACTCGTTTGCAATCGCCGACCATGGGGGAGACGATGCTTGCGAAAGGTTTACGACGCGCGGTCTGATTACGCGGAGCGACCGGGCCACGGCGACGGTGATTTCGCGGTGGCATCACCGATCGCAACCAATCCCGAACGAGAGCTGACGCCCAAAAAGGCAATCACACCCGATGGTTCATTGCTCTCCGGCGGGGCCGATCGAGGTTTCGGACCCGCGATTGTGGACCGCGGGCGGGATGGGGACCCGGTTTTACTGGAAGGGTCCCGGCTGGGCGGCGGCCGCGGCGGTGCGGGCCGTGATGCTCTCCTGGTATTCCAGGAACAGGCGGACGTGGCGGCCGAACTCGGGGTGGACGCCGGGCTCGTCGGGCACGGCGCGGATGACCCGGATGGCCGCGTTGCGGACCCTCGGCGGGACCCCATCATGATGGAGGACCAGGCTCAGCGGCCCGAGGGCCGCGATCCGCTCCTGCGGCGCGAGGCCCGCATCGCGGAGCAGCGCCAGGAGGCAGGCCGCGGCGCGGTCGCACCCGGCCGGGTCGATGGCGATGATCGCCCGGGCCGCGCGGGACCGCTCGCTGAAATAGCCGCCGTCGAGCAGGGATTCCAGCGCGGGGACCGCCTCGTGCGCCAGCGGGCCCAGCTCGACCAGCCAGCGGATGGCGTGATGCCGCGCCCGGGCGTCCTCGTGGCGGAGCCAGCCGACGAAGATCGGCACCAGGGTCCGCCCGGCCGACCGATCGGCCCGGAGCAACAGGCCCATCGGCCGCCACACGTCGTCGGGGCGGAGCGGGTCGGCCGCGTCGATCAGCGCCGCAATGTCGGGATCATCCGGCCTCGGTTCGCCGGCTCGAGCCAGTAGACCGCCTCGGCGGCCGCGTACCGCACCAGCGGGTCCGGGTCCTCCAGCCACGGGCTCGGGTCGATGCCCACCGCGTTGGCCTCGATCATCGCCCGCACCGCCGCGTACCGGACGACCGGCGATGCGTCGCGGCCGGCCGTCGCCAGGGCCGGGATGATCATCGCCCGGCGCTCGGCCCGAGTATGCTGGCTCATGAGGGCGATCGTCCCGAGCGACCGCACCGCCACGGCCCGCGTCCGGGCGCCCCCTCGTCCTGCAAGGCCGTCAGGCAGATCGGGACGACCTCATCGGGAATCGGGCTGATGCCCGCGAGATAGCCGTACGCCACCTCGCGGACCCGGCTGTCCCGGTCGCGCGCCGCCGCCAGCAGGTAGTCCGACGCGTCCGGCCCGTACTCCGCGAGCATCTCGGCGGCCCGGCTTCGCGCCGACGACGACAGGCTCGCGTCGTGCCAGCGGCGATTGAGCGCACGCATCGCCCGGTAGGACTCGACCCGGGGCCAGAGCTCCATCGCCCCGTAGGTGGACAGCACGACCAGGATCGCCAGGACCAGGATCATGTAGACGACCCGCCCCATCCGCGGCCCTTGCACCATGACCGGACCTCCTCGACGCCCCTGAAAGCGGGGTTGGGGGTTAGGGGTGGGGCGCGAGGAAGATCCGACTTCCCGGCCGGGCGCCCGCCGCCAGGCCCTCGGGCCGGCGTGGCTGGAACGGGCGTCAAGCACACCTCAAACCCGGCCCTCGGACGTTTCCCTCTCGACCCCTCGCCCCCGATCCGTACAGCATCCCTCCGCCCCCGACAAGGGCTTTGGCCCAGAGCCGCCCGGATTCCTAGCGAACCCCGTGCCCGAAGGCCCGGCCGCGGCGATCATGAGCCTCGCGGGGCGATCGGGCTCTCCTGGAAGCAGCGCGGGACGAAAGGATCCCGCACCCGGGCTTGCGTTTTCCGGGTCGCTGCTTATACTCCTCCCTCGAGCGTGCCGGAATGACCCGCGCCGGGCATGTGTCCGCTCCCGCGACGGCGGATCGCGGGACGTCGAGCGCCCGCGGTCGCTGGCCGACCCGCAAGCCATCCGCCAGTCCTCCTCCCTCTCTCTTGAACGCAGACAAAGGGGCGGCCCGCGCGCCCCGCGGACCCCGGGGTGCGGCACGGATGCCAACCCTCGGGGAATCCGTCCGACCCCGGGACCACGTCTTTTCGGTCTGGTCCGGCCCGATCCCCCCTCGCCGGCGGAGGCTCGACATGAGGTCGATCTCGATTGCGCGCGCCCTGGCTGCCCGCCTCTCCGGGCGACGCGCCGCCCGGCCCAAACGGCCGGCCAGCTCGAGGCCCATCGAGGCCCTCGAGCCCCGCTGCGTGCCCAGCTCATTGGCATCCACCGTCACGCCGCCGGCCGTGCAGATGCTCTCGGCCACCACCGCCGACTCCAAGAGCGTCACGATCGAATACCAGGTCAACCAGCCGATCACCGCCGCGACGCCGCTCCAGTTCGGCGTCTATCGGTCGAGTGCCGGCCAGTTCGACTCGAGCGATTCCGCGGTCGACTCGGTCACCCTGGTCCTCGGGTCGTCGGCCGGCCAGGCGCCGACCCTAGACCAGGCGGGCGGGTCGGCCACGGCGATCGGCACGCACACCCTGACGATCGCCCTGCCGCAGGGCCTGCCGCCCTTCCCGGACAAGCCGTACGTCACGGTCGTCGCCGATCCCGGCTCGCCCTCCGCGACCGCCGATCCCCGGCAGTCGGCGTCGTTCCGCGTCTACACGATCGGCGTCGTGACCCACGGCGGCATCCAGGACCCGAGCTGGAAGCACGGGCCCCCCTGGGAGCTCGAGATCGCCTACATGATGAAGCACGAGGGCTTCGACTCGGTGATCGCCTACAACTGGGCAATCGCCAGCAGCACGCCCGGCGCGGCGATCAAGCAGTCGCCCCGCCTGGCGCGGATCATCCGCGGCACGGCCGATCGCTTCCCCGCCAATTCGGTGGTCAACCTCGAGCTGATCGGCCACAGCGAGGGCACGGTGGTCAACACCTATGCCCTGGACAGCCTCCAGAAGGCGATGCCCCCGCAGCTCCAGGCGGGCGACATCCAGGACACGCTGCTCGACCCGCACGCCGCGAACAACAACGTCGCCTCGGGACAGCAGATGAGCTTCGCCGGGCCGCTCGCCGGGCTCGCCCAGATGATCGTGTCGAACTATCAGGGCCGGGCCAAGGACCCCGCGCCCTTTTTCCCCTCGATCGTCGACCAGGCCAACGTCTTCTTCGAGCACACCCAGGCCACGGCCGGCGGGATGTACAACCTCTGGGGACAGGTCCCCGTCCGCAGCGAGGGCCCCGCGGTCCACTATTACAACCTGACCGGGATGGGGGTCACGCACTCGGGCAAGACCGGCGTGAACTACTGGTACCGGAACTTCATCGCCCCACGCTGGGCTACCAGGCCCCGCTGGTGCAGCAGCTCCAGCTCAACGGCCAGATCGATGGCGCCCAGCCCGCGACGACCGGCGCCGACCGGGTGGGCATCCCCACGCAGGTCGTCTCGACCGACCAGCCGCAGTTCTCGGGCACGGCCGCGCCCGGCTCGGTCGTGCGGCTGCTGCTCAGCCCGGGCGCCAAGCCATCCGGGATCGGCCTGGCCGGCGTGACCCGGGCCGACGCGGCCGGCAACTGGTCGCTCACCACCCGACGCCCGCTCCCCGCCGGCTCGTATCGCACCGTCGTGTCGGCGTTCTCGCGCGACCTCGCCACGCGGCCCGGGCTCGAGGTCGTCCCCACCCAGCCGCTGGGGCGGCTGATCGTCCAGCCGTAGCCGGCGAAGCGACGGCCCGCGCCGCGGTGTCCGCCGGGCCCTACTTGCCTTCCGAATCCGCCCGCGCCTGCAGCTCCTGGACGATCGCGTCGAAGTCGTCGCGGCCGCGGATCGCGGCGAGGTCGGGGTCGGACCGAAGGACGTCGAGGTTGCGGAAGCCGCCCTTGACGGCCTCGCGCAGGAGCGTGATCGCCCGATCGCCGTACAGGCGACGGCGGGTCCGGTCGGACGGGGTCAGCTCGTCCTCGCCGGACGCGCCCTGCGTGCCCGGCCGGGCGCCGAACAGGGGGACGCACAGCGCCAGGTTGCACGCCAGGCTATAGCGGCCCTGCGCGTCGAGCTCGGGCAGGCTCTCGAGCAGGTCGACGGCCCGCTGGTAGGACCGCAGCGCCTCGGACGGCCAGCCCGACTGCTGGTGGATGCGGCCGATGTTGTTATGGGCCCTGGCCAGGTCGATGCGGGAGGCGGTGTCCTCGGGGTGCTCGGCGACCAGCCGCTCGAGCAGCGGGCGGGCCTTCTCGGCCTGGGCCAGCGACTCGGCCGGCTCCTGACGACGCCGGTGCAGGTCGCTGATCATGTTGTAGCCGGCGGCCAGCCCGCCCCGGTAATTGAGGACGCCGGGATATTGCCGGTCGAGCCGCTCGAGGATCGCGATCGACCGGCGGCCGCTCGCCAGCGCCGAGTCGAGCTTGCCGTCCATCGCCTGGAGCAATCCCAGGTCGTTGAGATCCAGCGCCAGGGCGTAGGCCTGATCGGCGAGCTCGGGCCGCTCGCGGGTGACGGCGTCGAGGATCTCGATGGCCCGCTCGTACGACGCCATCGCCGGGCCGAGGCCATTGGGCTGCTGCCCGAAGATCAGGCCGAGACCGGCGAGCGCCCGGGCCATGGCGATCCGGGGAGAGACCGAGGCGGGGTCATCGTCGGCCAGCCGCCCCTCGATCTCGAGCACGCGTCCGTAGTCATCGACGGCCTCGTTCGGGTGCCCCAGCTCGAGCTGGGCCTGCGCGGAGTTCTGGAGGATCGAGGCGAGCAGGCGGCGGAGTCGGCCCGGGCGCCGGCCGCGGTGGCGAGCGGCTCGACGAGCGAGCGGGCGCGGAGGCAAGCCTCGAGGGCCTCGCGATGGCGGTCCTTCAGCCGCATCAGGACACTCGCCTTGCCGTTGAGCGCGTCGGCCAGCTCCTCGCGGTAGGACGGGTCGCTCGGCGAGGCGAGCGGGTGGTCCAGCAGCGCGATCGCCAGGTTGTACGAGTCGAGGGCCTCGGCGGGCGAGCCGATCAGCGCGGTGATCCGCGCCAGCCGGCTCCTGGCGACCGCCACCTCGGCGCGAGCCGACGTGTCGCCGGCGTGCTCGACCAGGAACCTTTCGTAGAACCGCCGGGCGTCCTCGAGCAGCTCCTTGCGCAGCGGCTGCATGGCCGGCTGGTCGAGCCGTTGCTCCTCGCCGAGGCGGGTGAAGAACTGGTCGACTGCCCGCCGCGTCTCGCGCGCGGAGGCATCGGCCCGGTCGCGCTCGCGACGCGCCAGCACCAGGCCCCAGGTGGCCCCGACCACGCCCCCGGCCAGCGCCAGCACCACCGCGACGGTCGCCGCGATGCCCGCCGCGTGCCGCCGCGCGAACCGCCCGGCGCGATACAGCGACGAGTCGCCCCGCGCCCGCACCGGCAGGCCCTCCAGGTGTCGCCGCAGGTCATCGGCGAGCTCGCCCGCCGAGGCATAACGCCGCTCCGGCTCCTTCCGCAAGGCCATCAGCACGATCGCGTCCAGGTCGCCCGCCAGGGCACGCCGCAGCCCGGATGGCCGCGTTCCGCGGGCCGCCGCGACCTCCGCCGGCACCGGGACGCCAGCCGCCGCCGGGGCGGGGCCGGCGGATGTCGCGGGCCGGGGCGGGCGGCGGACGGCCTCGATGCTGGGCCGGCCGGGGGACTGCTCGCAGATCGCCTGGAAGACCTCGTCGATGTCCGACGACCGCAGCCGGTAGGGTCCGCGGCCCGTCAGCAGCTCGTAGAGCACGACGCCCAGCGCGTAGACGTCGCTGGAGGTCGTGACCGGCTCGCCCATGACCTGCTCGGGGCTGGCGGATTCCGGCGTCAGGACCAGCTCGCCGGCTCGGGTCGTCGCGTCGGCGTCGAGGTTGCCGATGGGCGCCTCGCCGACGGGCCCGGGATCGACCAGCCGGGCGATCCCGAGGCCGACCAGCTTCGGCACCCCGTCGGCCGTGACCACGATGTTGCCCGGCTTCAGGTCGCCGTGGATCACCGCGTACCGGTGGGCGAGCTGGACGGCCTCGCAGACCTCGGCGAACAGCCGCACCCGCGCCGCGATCTCCAGCCGACGGCCGTCGCAATAGGCATCGATCCGCTCGCCGTCGACATGCTCCATCACGAGATACGGCCGCCCGTCCCCGGTCGTCCCGGCGTCGATCAGCCCGACGACATTCGAGTGCCTTCCCAGCGCCTCCTGGACGTGGGCCTCGGAGCGGAACCGCCGGGCGACGGCCTCGCCGTCGATCCCGCGCCGGAGCAGCCGGATCGCGACCCGCTCGGCGAAGCCGTCCACCCGATCGGCCAGGTAGACGCCCCCGATCCCGTCGCCGCCGATCCGCTCGACCAGCCGGTACGCCCCGAGCCGCGTGCCGACCCTCGGGTCGGCGCCGTCCAGGATCACGTCACCGGCCTCGGCCTCCGGCGCCATCGTGGCCGTCACCGCCTCGAGCGCGATCGAGTCCACCGCTTCGGGATCGGCCCCGGCGGAGTTGGCGTCGTCGTCCGGCCCGGGCCGGGTCGAGTCGGGATTCATCGCTGACAAGGCCCCTTCACCGCCGCGGCCCGTGCCGACGGCGGACTCGACCCCGGCCATCCCGCCCGGACCTTCACCATCCTCGTGCCACGTATCGCGTGCGATCAGAGCAGGATCGTGAAGCCTTCCTGGGTGAAATGGCGGTCATGCGTCAATATTTCGGCGATGCCTTCCTGCCGCATTGTCGTCATCGAGATGCAGTCGGTCAAGCTGTATGCCTTGTCCATTCGGCCCTCGAAGAGGGAGAATCCCCCGAGGAAGGATTGGCGAGATTGGTGCAGGATGAGGACGCCCGGATTCGCATGGATTCCCCTCACGGTGGCCGCCGCGGCCCGACGGAGGTCCGCGTTGTGGCGGAAGGCGTTCAGGAATTCGGTGAGCACCTCGTCGGTCGTGACGATCTCGACTCCGTGCAAGGCCTGGCTGGCCTCGGCGGCTCGTTCATGCCACTGGTCTCTCGGCGAAGCGATGGCGATCCAGTAAAGGGAGTCGGCGAAGACTCGCCTCATCGGTCGGTCCGCTTCGGCGTGCCATACAGATAGTGATCGTGTTGCTCCGCCAGGTCGGTCGGCACCGCGGCCCAGACCTGATCGGGCACCGTCGCCGCGATGTCTCGAATGACGTCCCAGATCGGCTTATCGGCCGTGGGCGGCCCCGCGGGTCCCCGAGCCTCGGCCTGTCGACGCTCCCGCTCCTCGAGCAGGCCCAATGCCTCCTCGACGACATCGCTCTCCGAAGCGAACCGGCCGCCCGCGATCAGGGAGCGGACGAACTGCTCCCGCCATTCAGGTAAATGGATCGTCATAATACGGAATCTCCTTGATCCACAGCCTACCATGGCCTTCGCCCCCTGCCAAGCCGGCCTCGATTGACGGGGATCGCCCCGCGAGGATGGCGGGTGCCCGATGAAATCCTCATCATCATGATGGCGGCGGACCGCGTGACTCAGGCCGCACCGCCATGGCGACGAAGCGGACGGACCGACTCACCATCCGCGCTCACCCCGCCATTCCGCAAGAAACCCGGATTGGCCGCGGCGCGAGCTGACACTACCTCGGGAACGGCAATTTCGACCGTCACCGAGCCCATCGCGGGGAGACGACCCGACCGTGGACAGCGGACCATCGAACGCCGCGACGAGGCATCTTGCGACCCTGTTCCAGGCCGGGACGGCGGCCGGGCTCTCCGACCGCGTGCTGCTCGAGCGGTTCGCCGAGCGCCAGGGCGCCGACGACCCGGCCGCCGAGGCGGCCTTCGCGGCGCTGGTCGAGCGCCATGGGCCGATGGTCCTGCGCGTCTGCCGCGCCGTGCTGGGCGACCGCCACGAGGCCGAGGACGCCTTCCAGGCGGCCTTCCTCGTCCTGGCCGGCCGGGCGCGGTCGATCCGCCGGGGGGATTCGGTCGGGGCCTGGCTCCACGGCGTCGCGCTGCGGGTCGCCAACCGCGGCCGATGGCGGGCGGCCCGCCGACGGCAGCACGACCGGAGGCACGCCGAGATGACCCGACCCGCCGGGGCGGGAGCAGAACCGGCCGCCCACGACCGACCGCCCGATGATGTCGATCGCGTCGTCCACGAGGAGATCGGTCGCCTGCCCGACAAGTACCGGCGGCCCGTTGTTCTCTGCTACCTCGAGGGGCTGACCCACGAGCAGGCCGCCGACCAGCTCGGCTGGCCCGTCGGCACCGTCCGAAGCCGGCTCGCCGGGGCGCGCGACCGGCTCCGCGGCCGGTTGACCCGCCGGGCGCGGCCCCCTTGATCCTGCCGGCCGGGCTCGTCGGGTCGGGAGGGATCGCCGACCCGACCCGGGCCGCGATCGCCGTGCCGCACCGGCTGGCCGAGGCCACCGTCCGCGGCGCCCTGCGGGTTGGACTGGGCCGCGCCGCACTCGCCGGAATCGTCTCGACCGAGGCCATCGCACTGATGAAAGGGGTTTCTCAGGCCATGACGACGAACAAGCTGATCGCGATGACGGCCGCCCTGCTGGCCGCCTGCCTGGCCACCGCCGGCGCGGCGCTGCTGGCCGCCCCCAGGCAGCAGCCTGGCGGGCAGGCGGCGGCCGCCCAGGCGAAGGCCCAGGCGCCGGGTGGCCAGCAACCGCCCGGCCCGGCGAATGCCGGCCAGTCGCCCGACGACCAGTTCGACGCCCTGCTCCGCCAGTACGAGGACGGCATCGAGTCGAATCGAAGGACCGTCAGGGACCAGATCAGCGCCGCCGAGAAGCAGGCACGACAGCAGGCCAACGTCGCCAGGCTCATCGGGATCGAGGGCCAGTTGCTCGAGCTGGCGAAGCAACACCCGCGGACGGGCGCCGCCGAGCGGGCCCTCCTGGTGCTCGTCACCTACACCGTCCGAGGAACGGAGTCGCGCGAGGCCTGTAAGATCCTGGCCCGCGACCACGCGCGGAGCGACCGGATCAAGCAGGTCCTGGAATGGAAGCTCGAACTTTACTGGGCCTCGCAGGGCGTCGAGGACCTGCTCCACAACGCCTCGGAACAGAACCCCTACCGCGAGATCCGCGGCCTGGCCTGCTACTGGCTGGCGCGTGTCCTTGAAATCCGGGCCCAGCACCTGCGGCTCTGGGCCTTCCAGCCCCCCGCGCTGAATCAGCACTGGCGCGAGCAGTTCGGCGCCGAGGAAATAGATCGGGTCCTCAAGCAGGACCCGAAGGCCCTGGAGCACCGCGCCGCTCGGCTGTTCGACCGGGTGGTCAATGAGTTCCCCTTCGTCGCCAACAACGACCGCAGCACCGAGCGGCCGCCGCTGATCCTTGGGCAGCTCGCCACCGACCTGCCGACGGTCGCCCGGGTCCGGCTCGACGCGCTGCAACGGCTCTCGGTTGGCAAGCCGGCCCCCGAAATCGAGGGCATCGACCTCGACGGCCGGCCGATGAAGCTGAGCGACTTCCGCGGCAAGGTCGTCGTGCTGTCGATGCCGCAGTTCCCGCCCCCCAGGCCCGTCCCGGCGGGCGTACGCCGCCGCGCAACTCGGGGGCTTCCGCCAGATCATCCCGGCCCTCCGCGGCAAACCGGTGACGATCTTGAGCGTCGCCTCGGACGAACGCGACGAGCTGAAGCAGGAGCTGCATAAGAGCGGCCTGCCGGTCCAGTTCTGGTGGGACCCCGACCGCGAGGGTGAGCCGGGGCGGATAGGCCGCGTCTGGGGCCCCCGCCCCGGCCCCATCCGCGCCGCCTGGGACGCCGCCGAACCCAACCTCTACGTCATCGACCGGAACGGCGTGATCCGCTACACCCACGCGTTCGGCCTCGGCGTGCTCGAGAAGGCCGTCGCCACGCTCCTCGACGAACCGACCAATCCGCCGGCGAGGAAGGATTGAAGATAGCGGCGCGGACTCGGCGAGGTCAGTCGCCGGGTCCTTCACGGCGCGGACTTGGCGAACCGGCGACGTCAGTCGCCGGGTTCTTCTGAGGGCATCCTCCGGATGTGGGGGCGTCATCCGGGTTCCCGCTCGTTCCCACGGTCTCCGTGGGGATGCCGTCTTCGACGCTCGGCGTCGTCCGCGGAGGCAATCGGACGCGGGAGCGTCCCGGACGGCATTCCCACGCGGAGCGTGGGAACGAGGTTATGTCCTTGACTCGTTCGGGATTGCGAAGACAACCCGGTGGTCTTGAGCGAGGAGTCTCGGTTCTTTTGAGGGCATCCTCCGGATGTGGGGGCGTTATCCGGGTTTGAGGGCATTACCCGGCGACTGACGTCGCCGGTTCGCCCGGCAGGTGCGGCGAAATGGATCCACCCAGAACGCCACATCCAGCCCGCGCCGCGACCCCGGACCCTCCCCACGCCGGAAAATCTGGAGGGATTGTCTCACCCGGCATCTCGTGGAGTTGACAGTCGTTGCGCCCACTGGGCCGGGTCGGCGTGAAGCAACTCCGGCCTGACCGGCGGTTCGCGATCCGGCGCGGGTCTCCGACCCGGCCGACGCGACGGTCGGTGCGGTCTGGTTCGGCGCGGGTCTCCCCACGCCGCCGCCGGCCCGGACCGACAGGTCTCCCAGACTGATGCCGGGCCGACTCCCACGTCGGTCCGGCTTCCGCCTGATGCCGCTCCGATCCGGTCGGGCGGGCCGGACCGTGCAGGCTCAAGCGTGACCGACATCGGCCCGGGCCGACTGCTCTCCCGAGCGGGCCAAAGGGGCCGCTTTGAGGCTTTCCGCCTCGTTAATAGCGGCCTCTGGGACTCACGCCAAACCGC
This sequence comes from uncultured Planctomycetota bacterium, assembly GCA_963771445.1. Taxonomy (GTDB): domain Bacteria; phylum Planctomycetota; class Planctomycetia; order Isosphaerales; family Isosphaeraceae; genus JAKAUH01. Next base: position 1,289,209 of record CAVYTQ010000015.1, read on the forward strand.
AATACAACCGGCCAAATATGAACCGAGCCACGGAAACCGCCGCCGCGCCGGAAAACTTTATGAGATTTCCAAATATTTTTTCTGCTTCTAGCCAAAGGGCTTGCGTCGAGAAAATGCCCTCTCTGCCCGATAGGTGCATTTCGGTTTTTGCAAAGCTGATACATCATATATATAGGGGGAGAGAAGAAAGCAGAGGGGGTACAGGGGGTTTTGGGGGCCCTGGAATACAAAATGCATGCACACAATCCCGTCGGCAACCAAATGGGATCCTGATCGAGAGTCGGAAGACCTCGCCCAGCCCGCAAAGACGGACCGCCCGGCCGTCGCGACGTCGCGACCTTGATTGGCAAGCCGCCGGGCCACCGCTACACTACTGATGTACAGGACAGTCGTCGGGCCTTACGTCCGCCCACCCGGCCGACCGACCGTCTGACCGTCCGTCCGTGAGCGATGCCCGTCCCGTCTGTCCGTCGAGGCCGACCGCCCGTGTTCAAGTTCTTGCACGCCGCCGACATCCACCTCGATAGTCCGCAGAAGGGCCTCGACCGTTACGAGGGTGCGCCGGCCGCCGAGTGCCGCGCGGCGACGCGTCGGGCGCTCGAGAACCTCGTCGAGCTGGCGGTCGCCGAGCGGGTGGCGTTCGTGCTGATCGTGGGCGATCTCTACGACGGCGAGTGGACCGACTACAACACTCCGCTGTTCCTCACCCAGGTGATGGGCCGGCTGCGCGATGCCCGCGTGCCGGTCTACATGATCCGCGGCAACCACGACGCGCACAACCGGATGACGCGCGACCTGCGGCTGCCGGAGAATGTCCGTTTGCTCTCGTCCGACCGGGCCGAGACGATCATCCAGGACGATTGCGGCGTCGCGATCCACGGCCGCAGCTTCGCCACCCGGGCGGTGCTGGACAACCTGGCGCGGGCCTACCCGGCGCGGGTGTCGGGGCTTTTCAATGTCGGCCTCTTGCACACCTGCCTCGACGGCCGCGAGGGCCACGAGCCGTATGCCCCGTGCACGATTTCGGACCTGAGGGCGAGGGAATACGGCTACTGGGCCCTCGGCCACATCCACGCCCGTGAGGAGCTCTACCGCGAGGACCCCTGGATCGTCTTCCCGGGCAACATCCAGGGCCGCCACGTGCGGGAATCGGGCCCGAAGGGCTGCACGCTGGTGACGGTCGGCGACACCCAGGAGGTCGCGTCGATCGAGCCGCGCTGGCTGGACGTGGTCCGCTGGCAGACCTGCCGCGTGGACGTCAACGGCGCCCGCGACGGCGACGAGGCGCTCGTCCGCTTCGAGGACCGCCTGGGCCGGCTGCTGACCGACGGCGACGGCCGCCTGCTGGCCCTCCGGGTGGAGTTCCAGGGCGCGACCGAGGCGCACTCGACGCTCGCCGCGCGGTGCTCGCACTGGACGCAGGAGGTCCGCCGCGCCGCCCTGGACGCTGGCACGGGCCGGGTCTGGGTGGAGAAGGTCGTCTTCAAGACAGCCCCGCCGACGGCCCCCGAAGCCGGCCGCGGCGACGCCCCGCTCGCCGAGCTGGCCGCCTGCCTGGACGACCTCCGCCGCGACGAGGCGGTCCTCAAGGCGCTGGGCCACCGGGCCCTCGACGACCTGAAGCGCAAGCTCCCCGCCGACCTGCTCGAGGACCTCGATAGCCCCGACCGCCTCCGCTCGCTGCTCGACCAGGTCGGGCCGCTGCTGTTTGAACGGCTGGTCGGAAGGGCTGGGCTGGACGAGGCGTGAGTCTTCGGCGACTTCTTTCATTCGTCGGCAAGCGACACAACGCATGCTGGCCTAGAATGCGCGTCCGAATGCGGGAATGACGCTCGTTCGGCAGCGTCTCCGGCGCGACGGCAGTAAGGCCGCTCCGGCCCACGAATCCCAGACTCCGTCACAGTAACTTATTGAGCGCCTCGAGATGTGCCTCGGCGATCGCTACGTCTTGCACGGCCTTCTCGATCGACTTGACCAGTTCCCGTTCGCGTGTCCGGTGCGACGAGATGATTGCTTCAAGGTCGCGGATTGCCGTCTGGACGGTCTGCCCAAGCGGCAAGAACACCGGGGCGTAGCGGTTAGCGATCCGGCTGCGCTCCGACTCTGGTAGCATCTTCTGGGGAACGAACGACCGCTCGACCATCTCCCGCCAATCGAACAGCCGATTGGACAGTACGGGCCCGATCCCAGGCACTTTCTGCGTCTTCAGCATTTCCACGTCGTTGGCCGTCTCGATCCCGAAGGATTCCAGGGCGAGGATAGCCCTGCTGGTGATGCCTTTGATTTTAGCGTTGCGGATCAGTTCCCTGTCGAGATGCTCCTCCAACTGGATCTTTTTCGAATCCATCTCGGCCCTCTGGAGATCCCTGCGGTATTCCAGCCTGGCTTTATCGTGGGTCGAGACGATCTCCTGAGCTTCCTTCTTGCGCTTTTCAAATTGCGCCTCGGTCGCCGTGCGTTGCGCGTCGAGTTGTGACTCCAGCCGTTTCCGCTCGACTGACGCCGCGGCTAGACGTTCTCGGCAGCGACGCTCCTCCTCGAACCAGGGCGCGTTGGCCAATTTCCACGCCGCGATCGCCCGCTGGTTTTCTTCGTCAACTTGCCGGCAGACCCGATCATGCTCCGACTGCCGGGCGGCGGTGATCGCCTCCCAGGCCACTATCAGCGCTTGATTCTTCGCTTCGATCTCCCCGCACGTGCACGATGGTGCGACTGGCGACGTGTGTTTTCCGCCTCGCATTCCGCCAGCATCTGGCGATTCTTGGCATCGATCTGGTCTCGCTTGCGCTCTAACTCCGCCCTCACCGCTGCTTCGGCCGCTTTGAATGCCGCGACATTGGGTTCATTCCTGTCATCGACCTCCTTGCAGGCCCGTGCGTGCTCCCTGTCCCGAGCCGCCTTCGCGGCGCTCCATGCGGCCATCCTCCGCTGATTCTCCTCCCGAATCGGCCGGCATAATTCAGCATATGCCTCTGCGATGCGATCGCACTCGAGCTGGTGGGCCCTCTCCAGGGCCCTGCACGCCATCTCATGTCGCTTACCCTCGGTGGTGCCCATGACGAACAGCCACGCCGTGAAGCCGACGAGTATAGTGATGCCCACGGGCCAGGTGACGAATAGGAGGACCGTTCCGACAGCCATCCCGATCATGTAGATGATCGCCAAGTATTTACCCGGCGGTCCGGGTTGCGGTAGATCTGGGCGGGCCGGTACGGCGGGTAGCGGCTCGAGCTTCGGCTGCGGGAGAATGGGCAGCGCGGGAGGATGCGGCTCCAGCGCCGGCTTCGCGGCGGCCTTCGGCGGCGGGGGCAACGAGAACAGCGAAGGCTTCGGCATCAACGGCGGAGCCAGCGGCAGCGGCGTGAGCGCGGGTTTCGGAATTGATGGCGGGGGCGCCGGGTACGGCGCGGGCGCCGGCTTCTTCACAGTCCGCAGCCCGGCGGGTAGCGAGGCGACGACCGGCGATTTGGGCCGCGGTCGTACATAGGCGTCGAGGTTGAGAGTGATCCCAAACAGCTTCGTGATCAGCTGCTCGATGTCCTCGGGCCTGAGAGCAGCCGTGCCAGACCCCTGAGAAGGCAGGAAGAACATCAACCTCGCCACTGCGATGAGCTCGCACCACGGGCAGCTTGCCGGCGGCCGCGAGGTAGGCGTGCTTCGGATCGTTCTTGCATCGCAGGAGCCGCTTCATCGCCGCGTCGAGCGACGCCAGCCACTCGGTCGCCGTGGGGCGACGTGTCGTGCAGAATGCTCGCTCAAACAGGTCGAGCACGGCCGGATCGAGCATCGCCGCCGGCGGGACGTGCGGCGGCGGCTTAAGCCGGGCCGTCGTTGTGTTGCGCGTATAGGCGTAGCTGCCGTCCTGGATCGCCTTCTCGATAGGTATGTCGGCCTGTGTCAGCGGCACGCCGGAGAACGGATGGCGGCCCATCATCAGCAGGTGGAAGACCAGCACGGCCAGCCCGAACAGGTCGTGGTTCGCGGAGCGGTCCAGGGTCGCGAAGTTCTTGCCGTGCAACTCGGGCGGCGTGTATTCGGGAACGCCCACACCGCAACGGAAGATCCGCGAGCCCTCGGCGACCTGGAACGAGTCGCAGTCGACAAAGGCGACGATGCCCTTCCTCGACACCATCACATTCTTCTGATTGACGTCACCGACGACATGGCCGTGTGAGTGGACCGCCTCGAAGGCGATGGCGCAGTTACTTGCGGTGTGGAGAAGGAAGCCCCAGTCGGCCTCCGGGAAATCCTTCTTACGCTGGGCGACGCTGTAGAGGTGATGGATCTCGAGATGGTCCGCGATCTTCGGCATCAGGATGCCGTCGACGGACCGCGGGATTGCCGTTGCTCAGCGTGGCGGTGGGCCATGCCGCAATCTTGAGCAGGTCGGGGTTGCAGAGCCTGGCCATGGCCCGGAGCTTGTCGCAACGCTCCTTACTCTGCGGCTTGCTGTAGAGCTTCGCGACCAGGTCAGGGCGTGCCCAACGACGTCGAAGACCGCGCCCTCACCGCCGACCGCGAAGGGCTTCGGCGGGAGACGAATCTCGTTCCCCAAGTGGTCATGCAGTTGCGTCGGGTAGGCTGGCCGCGGCATCGGAGATAGTTCGGGTGGCAATGAGCAGAGTCTTGTCGTCGTCGGTCCGGTCATTGACGCGACTGGAATCCATAAATTCCAGTAGCGAGGCGTGGAGTGTCGTCTCGTCCGGACCGCTGCGGACCGTCCGGAACAGGGGCGAGAAGAAGGGGCCGTGGACCTGCGCCGGCGCGAAGTCTAGGGCGAGCATCTGCAGGCCGTCGGTGAGTAGGGCGATCTCGTTGACCTGCCGGGGCACGATCTCGATGCGGAGATGCTCGCGGTAATCCTCGTCGGTCAGGAACCGGGTAGTATTCGCGTACTCGCCGTTATCCGGCCAGAAGGCGAGGTCATAGCCGGTCTCGCTATCGAAAACGATGACGCCATCGCCGATCTGTACAAAGGCCGCCCAGGTGTCGCCAGCGACTGCCCCGAGGAGCGTGCAGGCTAACTGGCGGGGTGGTACGCCCAACGCGGAGGCTTCCTCCAGCACCGAGGCGCGGGCCGCATCCACCCAGGCCTCGATCACCTCGTGTTCCGGGGCGGTCTCCCCGATCGACCGGACCGCTTCCTCGAGGAACCGTTCCACCGCGCGACGCGAGCCTAGATGCGATAGCTTGGCGCTGCCGGCCCCGTCGGAGCAGGCGGCGAGAAGCGTCGTGCCGACGACAGCGCCAGAGCAATGATCCTGGCAAGGCTGTCCGGACTGGACGTGTGATGTCCCGCGCACGCTACCGTAGACGAGCTTCCACATAAACTGCGTCTCCCGCTCAAATTTCGGCCCATCCGGCGGGCGGGAGGAGCACCTTGTCGCCTGGCGAGGACTGCGACACCGATTGCATTGATTGCGAGAGCCAGAGGAACAGGTCGCTGAAGTTGAGCCCCTTGAGCTTCACCGGAGCCCGCTTGGCGATCTTGGCCAGAACGCTGAAATCCGAGCCTTCCACCCCCACCGTAAAGAAAGCGAAGGACTTGGAGTCCTCTCCCTGCTTCACCATCTCGGCGGCGGCCTGCCAACCGTCATCCGGGCCGCCGTCGGTAATGAGGAAAGCCCACGGCCTGTAATAGGAGATGCCGTTCGCACGATAGGCATTCTTCCGCGAGGCGAGCAGCTCGAGCCCGGTGACGATCGCCTGCCCCATCGGCGTGTTGCCCGATGCTGTCAGTTGAGGCGGCTGGAAATGCTCGGCGGTGACGAAGTCCTGCATCACCTTGACCATGCCGCCGAACGTCACAATGGCGATCTCGGCCCGCTTGCTGGCGAGGGAATCGCCTGAGAGGGTGTCCTTCAGGGTGATCAGCCCTTCATTGAGCTCCGTGATGCGTTGGCCCGACATCGAGCCGGACACGTCCAACAGTAACACGCAGGGGACGCGCGGTTCCGGATTCTCAGCGAATTCGCTCGCCTCAAATCCGGCGTATTCGGTCTGTTCATTCATGGATATGCACCTTAATGGATTTTTCCGACAATCGCGGGAAATCACTTTCTAGCCGGAAGACAGCATCGAGGGGATCACCAGCAGGCCCGGCATAGGAGAAAAGTGCCAGCGCGCCGCGTTCGACGCCCGCCGGCGCAGATCACCGCCCGCCGGCGCCCTCCGAAGTCCTTTTACCGCCCGAACAATCGTTCGATTTCCCTCTCAACCTCCTCGCACTGCAAGATATACCATGGGCTGTCAACATGCCGCTCCCGTGCATGCGAAGTAAACCCCTCTGCCGCTCGCCGAAGGTCGGTGAAGTGTTCGCGAAGTTTGTCCGCGTGAGCGATAGGCCATCCATGCTCTTTGCATGCTTTGAAGTAGCTCAAGCAGTTGAGCCCTACGTTCTCCTCGGGAATATCTACGAAAAACCGACTCCAGCACTTCCGGGCGTTCTCCATCTGCCCTTCGTCTGCGAACATCTGCGCCATCTCCGAGTAACTGCACGAATCCCCTCGACGGGCTGCCTCTTTCAGATACTCCAGTGCTTTGGATTTGCTCCGAACACACCCTTCCCCGTCCCGATGCATTGTTCCCAGCTTGCGGTAAGCCGTCGCTGAGCCGAGTTGCGCGGCCTGTTGGTAGAGTTTGAGTGCCTCCTCTTGGTCAACGAATTCATCGCCGAAGCCATAGTATTTTGCCTCAGCCTCTTCGAAAACAGACTCCCAAGCGGGACTGTCGGCTACAACCAGGGAATCCAGGAACTCATCCGGTGTCCGCGAGGTCGCTCGGATTCCTCCTGCCGAGTGGTTCTCGGGCCTGCTGTCTGTACCACCCGGTGCTTTGAAGATGGCCTCGACAACATGCTCCAACGCAGCCCAGAAGAACCCGCGGCTAGTTGTCGTCCCGTAGCCCTTCTGCTCCAGGAATGCACGAACAGATCGCTCCGCCTCCACACTGTCGGAGAAGAATCGTTTGTACGCAAGGATAAGAGTGCCTGGCACGCCTGCGATGTGCGAGAGCCCGGTCTCGTGTTCGGAGGGATCTCGTGCGCTTCGACGCAAACACACCCGGCCCTCCATGTCCGGGCTAATGACAACACAGATGAATCCCGGCTCTGCCATGATCAGTTGCTCCCGTCGCCCCTCCCTTTGGGGGCTGGGTGGGTCTCGATTCGATCCTCTCTCTGACCCCCGCACCCTGACGCCGTTCAACCCGCAAAGCAGCCAGCATCAAATCCGGTCGCTCTTCAGGAGATTGCATCTTCTGCATAATATCTGAACATTATTTGCTGTATTAGAGCCACCCCTCGCGTGCGGGATGATGTGGTCAAACTCCAGGTAGTCATTCTTGCCACACTTCACGCAAAGGCCCCCATCTCGATCCCAGACCTCTCGCTTGACGTCGTCGGGTATGTGCCTTGTTCTCTCGGAGGAATAGCTCTCGCACAGGAGGAATTTATGCTTGCGGACGACCCCGGTGAGGATCGCCTCCAGTTCCTCGGCGTCGGCGACCTGGTAACGTCCGGATCCTTGTCGAGCATTGACCTTGATTTCCAATTTATCTGAATATCTGATAATGTCTAGAATTTTGGATGGTCTAAAAGAGAAGGTTTTCGGCGGGGACGCGAAGAATACGTTCCTGCTGGTCACGATCAAGTTGCCGGATACGTGGCAGGGACGAGCGCGGGTCTCATACACCAGGGAGCAAGTGCCGTCCCAATGGCAAGTCTCGCCGCCTTCCAGGAGGGTACGTGTCTTGATCACCGGTAGTTTGCCCTCGCGACAAGCTGCGAGTCGCTTGACGACTTGCATCCTCGCGCGGTACTCGGCGACATCGGAGTCTCGCAACCCCGCCCAATCCTGAAGCCAGGCCAGGGTCCTTTCTTCCGCATCTGTGATCACGCCGTCCTGTACCGCCATCGCGAAGGTTTCCCGGTACAATGCCAGAGCTTCGGCTCCTATAAGCGAGTCAGCTTGGTCATCCGAGAGGGCGAGGGCCTTCTTCCACCGGAGAAGCTCCTTTTGTTCTTCGGGGGTCACAACGCCATCCCGCACGATCCGACGGAACGTCTCCAGGTAGCTCGACCGCGAAACCTCGCCCGTCAATCGGAATGCGTCCTGGTTGGAAATGCCGAGGTTACGTCGGAGCGCTTCCAAACTTCTTGTTTCTTCCTCCGTAATAATCCCGTCCGCTAGAACGCCGTCAACGGCCTTGGAATAGGTCTGTTCCTTGGCTTGCTGCTCGATTCGGCGGATCTGTTCCGGTTCGATCTCCAGGGCTCGCGTCAGCAGACCGATTCTCGTCTGCTCCTCCGGAGCGATCATTCCATCGGCAACCACCTTCCGATAGTAGCTGGCGTAAACATCTTCAGCGACCTGCCTGGCGAGATCGACGGATACTTCGCATCTGTCGCTAAACTCGGAAAGCCTGAAGGAGGATCCTCGCCTCTTCCCTAGCTCTTCTAGCAGGGCTGCTCGAAATCGAGATTCCTCTTCACGCCGCTGCGCCTCACGTGCCTGGTTTTCCTGTGCGCTATAATAAACCAAATAGCCGATTCCCGCCGCGCCTGCTCCTAACGTGAAGAATAGAATCAGCGCACCGATCATCCAACTTCCCTCCACGGAGTCGGTAGCTGCGACCGCAATTAGATGGCCCGTTCAGACCAACAAGTGCGTGCAATCGTGCAGAAAAAGCGTCTCAGACAGCAAAGTCCGGCTAGGAATGCCCTGTTGCAACGTGGACAGGCGGCTCTCGCATTATGCCGCGTGGCATGGGACTTCGCGAGAGTGCATTGCCTGTTTTTTCCCAGGATGACCCTGCGACGATGGGCGATAGTCATTGCCGTGGCCGCGGTAGGCTTCACGCTGATCGCCCGGCGGGCCTCGCACCCCGTGGCCGTGTTCGCCCTCTTCGGGACGCTAGCCGTCGTCCTCCTGTCGCCCGTCATCCTGCTCGTGCTTGCTTCCCGGGATTGAATGGCCGAAGCTAGGTCCATGCCCCGGATGGAGAACCTATCGATCCACGACCCGCTCGCGGATCGGATCGGGGGTCGGCGGCCGGGGGTGCCTCGGTCCGGGTCCGGCCGGGCGGATCGGGCCGAGCCGGACAGCCTGCCGTGCGAAGTGTCCGGCCATCGCCGGCCCGGCGGCGAAACTGAGAAGCGCTCCGTCGGACGACGGCCAAAGGGAGGGGCCGTCGTGGTAGGATCGAGGGACAGACGAAACGAAAGGCCGGCGGCGACCGGACCGCAGGGCATTGCCCTGGGCCGGTCTGTCTGCGCCCCTCCGGGGCGAGGACCGGTCCGCACGGGCCGGGCTCGAACCAGGTGGCGTTCGGCGAGAACTGCCGAGAAGAACGTCCTCCAGGAACGGCTACAAGCGGAGGGCATGCCCATGGCTAAGCCCAGGGTCACCTATGCAGAGCTTCGTCGGATGTTGCTCGACCTGGGGATCACCGAGACCGTCGTGCCCCGGTCGCAAGTCTTCTTCGCCCATCAGCGGCCCGGTGCGGAGGTCGCCCTGCCGATCTACCGACCTAATCGGCTCGTCATGCCGCATCACCTGATCGCGGTCCGCATCACGCTGGACGCAACCGGCCTGATGGACCGCGCCGATTTCGAGGATTTCGCGGCCTCGACCTCGATGAAGCAATCGGCGTCATGACCGCAGTCCCGCGACGGCCCGACCCCCTGTCGGCCCGCGGCGGAACTCCGACCGACCGGCGGACGGAACGCTCCCCGATCCGGCCGGCCGGGACGGGACGGTGATCCGGGACGAGTGCTAGGTCGCGATCCACGGCCGGAGCTTCGCCACCCGCGCCGTGCTGGCCGCCTGCCTGGACGACCTCCGCCGCGACGAGGCGGTGCTCAAGGCGCTGGGCCACCGGGCGCTCGACGACCTGAAGCGCAAGCTCCCCGCCGACCTGCTCGAGGACCTCGATAGCCCCGACCGCCTCCGCTCGCTGCTCGACCAGGTCGGGCCGCTGCTGTTTGAACGCCTCCTGGGCCGCGCCGGCTCGATCGACGCGTGAGCCGGCGAGGATCGCTCAATCCGCTTGCTCACCGAGATTCGCGGATGATCGGAGTTGAACAGGCTGCTAATTTGCGTTCGCCATCCTGCGGAACTCGTCCTGGGCCCTGCGAAACAGCGACTCGACCTGCTGCCGATCCTCGGGGCCGGAATAGCGGTTGCGGGCCGCGACGACCCTCAGCATTTGCTCGATCCAATCGACGAAATACTTCGCTTCCTCGGGGCTCGCGATCTTCTGGCCAGCGACCTGGACGAAGACCGGACTCGTGTGGGCCCAGGCAGGCCCGTCGAAGGTGCTCGGATGGTCGGAGCCACGCACACGTAAGGCGACCCAACTACTCCGTTCGAGCGGCACCTCCACCTCGAGGCGCTCGACCTGCACCCCCATCTGATGACCCGCGGCGACTTCCGCATGCGAGGCCACTTTACCGTTCACAATGACCTCGAGCTTGTCAACCGGCACATAGCTCTCCACGGTTGCGGCCACGAGGACCTTCCCTGCCGTCGTCAGCTCACAGGTCTCGCCAGGGCCCTTGCCATTGACCGCGAGCGTCGGTACGGGGCCGTTCGTGACGAAGCTCCGGCCGCCCTTCAAACCGTCGAGCCAGCTCTGCATCGTGAGCGGACCTGATATTTTCACGTAGACCCGGTCGCCGCCGAGCGGCTCCGTCGAACGATCGAGCAGCGCGTCGGTGCCGACGCACGCCGAGAGCTTCAACCCGCAGTTCAACAACCGATACCACAGTTCGGCCGAGCGATCCTTGTCGCTGTTGTACGACATCAGGTCGACCGCGTGGACCATGCCGAGGACGGCATCGATCGGCAGCTCTCGCGCGGCGCCGCTGGGCGTCGCCGGGTCCTTGTCGAACGGAAAGGGCTGGTCGGCGAATATGGGATGACCGTAGGTCACGACGCCGCCCTGATGGACCGCGTCCGCGGCCATCGCATAATTCGCGGGAAAGTCGTTCCGGTTCGGTGTTCCGTCGAAGCCGGTGTATTGCGGCTGTACCAATCGATTGATCCCGAAGAACTGCATGTGCCCATAGATCGTGCTCCTCATCTCCTCGCCGAAGACCAGGAGGTGCCGATCCGTCGAGACGCCGTGTGGTTTGCCGGTGATCAGGTCGGCGTCGCGGATGTCGTCGCCGAGGTTGTTCGACACGCAGAGGTTGACGTAGTTGACACCCTCCGCCCGGGCCGCGACCATCGCGTCCGCGGGCGTGACTTCGATCGGACCGCCCGTGTGGAGATGGACGTGCGAATCGCCCGAATACCAGCCGCGCGCCGCCATGTCGATCCATCGCGGCAGTCGTACCGTGAGCTCGGTGGTCGCTCCCGCAGCCAGGTCGACTGTCTGCGGGATCACCTCGATCCCGCCGCTGATCTTCAGCCGTGCGCGGCCCGGCGGCAACTCCACGTCGAAGGAACCGTCCGCGTAGAAGTAAGACTCGTCGCGCTTCGTCTTGCGGATCGCGGCGCCGGCGGGCGCGCACGATTTGCCGTCGCCGCCGACCACGCAGACGCGTGCCGCCGCGGGCGCGTTGTTGCCGACCAGCTTGACGTGGGCCTTCCGCGGGTCGGGGCCGAAGTCGGATTGATCGAGCATCAACCTGTAGATCGTCCCCTCGTAGCCGACCAGGAGCAACTCGCCGTCGGCGTCCACGCCGAACGAGGCGATCTTCTGCGGCGACTCGCCGATCTGTCTCACCTTGATCAGTTGGCGACCGGCTTGCTTCAGTGCCCAGATTCGCCGCGACTCGAAATCGCCGAAGAGATAGGCGCCGGAATAAGACGCATTGCGGCGGCCGCGATAAACGTAGCCCCCGGTCACCGAGACACCATATTTCCGGCGATAGGTCATGACGGGCGGCGTATACGTCTGGCCCTCCCGGCGGTACTGGTCCGAGAACTTCATGAAGCCTTCGTAGACATTCCAGCCGTGGTTTTCGCCGGCTCGGGCGATCGTGACCCTCTCGAACAGGTCCTGGCCGACGTCGCCGACCCAAAGGTCGCCCGTGCTTGGATCGAAGCTGAAGCGCCACGGCATGCGAAAACCCGATGCCCAGATTTCCGGGCGGACCGGAGGGGCCGAGTTTCGATACGGGTTCGACCCGGGGATCGCGTAGGGCTTGCCATCTTGCTGCCGGTCGACATCGATCCGCAGGATGGATCCGGGCAACTCGCTCAGGTCCTGGCCGTGACCGTCGGGGTCCTCCTGCGGGCCGGCATCCCCCGCGCCGATATACAGGAACCCGTCGGGGCCGAACGCCAACATCCCGCCCCAGTGCAGGTCGGTTTCCTGGTGGATCTGCAACAACCGCCTGGAAGGACCGCCCGCGTCGCGGCGGAGATCGGGGGTCGCCCGCCGCTCGACGATCACCGGCGAGAAGAAGCTGCCCTGGTTGCGGACGTGATAGTTCACGTAATACTTGCGGTTTTCGAGGAAGCGCGGATGGAATGCGAGGCAGACCACACCTTCGAATTCACCGGTCGTCGCTTCCTGGCTCAGGTCCACGAACAGCTCCTTCTGGTGCTCGCGCTGCGCCTTCCTCGAAGCGCCAGATCTTCCGCGTCTTCTGTTCGACGACGAGGAACGTACTCTTGCTGCCGGGCACGGCGATCGCCCAAACCGGATGGTCGAACCGCATCTCTTCTCCATGCAAAGGCATCAGCCGGATGGGCTTTTCGACCGACGGAATCTCGCTCGGCATGCCCGCCGATCGGGACTCGCCCTCCGGTTGTTTCAACGACTCGAGATAGGCGATCAGGTCGGCGAACTGCTCGGTCGTCAACGCCTTGTGCTGCCCGGCGGGCATCAATGACGTGCCGGTCCGCTTCTCCTCACCTATTCCGGCGAGTGGGATTCGGAGGAGACGGCCCTCCGCGTCGAGCAACTGAAGTTCTTCATGGGTTCGCTTGCGCAGGACACCGGTATGCACTTTGCCGTCGGTCGTCGTCGCGACGATCGTGCCGTAATCGGGGTGGATTCTCGCGCCGGGTTCCAGTACGGCCTGGACCAATTGCTCCCGCCCGAACTTGTCGCCGATGACGCCCAGATCGGGTCCCGCGCGACGCTCGTCGCCCCTGATCACGTGGCACTTCGTGCAACCCGTCCGGTCCGACTCGAACACCGCCTTGCCGCGGGCGGGGTTGCCACCATTGAGCCCGGCTTGGCGGTATGGGGCGAGTTCATCCTTCTCGTTCGGCTGACCTCCGGCTCCATTCGTCAGGCCGGCGAACAGGAGACCGCAGAGGCCGAATGCGAGAGAGACGTGGCGCATCGGTTGATTCCTGAAAACGGAGCCCACATGCATCGGACGAGCACTGTCGAACCGAATCGGATGCCCGTATGGGTAACACGTTATCGGCCATCTCCCCGCTAAGGGAACCCCCGGGAGGAGGGTTGTCGTCGAAGCTCGGAGCGCGCATGGGTTCTCTGGAGCCTTGCCGGCTCCGCCGATGCAGGGTAACCGGGCGAAGACGGGGACTCACCTGAGCGCCGACGGGGACGCAGTAAGCCTTGGCCTCCCGGCAGGTCCCGCCCGACGGGACTCATGGCCTGGCCGAGGTCCTACCTTGCCCAGAATCGTGACCGGAGCCTGGACCAAGGCCAGGCCGGAGCCGCGTTGCGCACCATCACCCCGCGCTCGTCGTAGATGATGTCGTCGCGGAGGAATAACCTGCGTCGGTCGGATCGACCGAAGCATGCGCGGACTTCTTCCGCGGCTCGATGCCCCTGGCGGCTTCCTCTTCCTCGGCCCGTCAACAGCCACGGCCTGAAAGGCGTGCCGCTCACGCACCGGCCCCGTCGCGGCGCGGCCTATGCCACATGGGCTGGACCGCCGTGTTACGATACCTACCTCGCTGTAACGCGGCCATTCTGCCTGCACAACAACCAGCGATGAGAAACTCGGATGCGAGCCATGCGATGGCCCACGATGACCCTGCGGCGGTGGGCGATCGTCATCGCCCTGGCCGCGGTGGGCTTCACGCTGATCGCCCGGGGAGACTCGCCCGCCGTGGCCGTGCTCGCGCTCTTCGGGACCCTGGCCGTCGCCTTCCTGACGCCCGTCATCCTGGTCTTATTCGTGTTCGCATCCCGGTACTGAAGGGGTGAAGGCGGACCCTCGCCGCGGACGGACGGATGGCCGCCGACCCGCATCCGACCCGCGGTCGGACCCGCTCGCGGGCCGGCCCGGCGGGGGGCGGGAGCATCGGGACGGGGCGGGCGGGGTCGGGGGCCAGTGCCCGGCCCGCGAGCCGAGCCGGCGGACAAGAAGCGGGAACGCTCGCATCAATCACGAGAGTTCCGCCCCCGAAGGCCGACCGATCCCCCGCTCACGCCAGTCGGAGGATGCGGCAGGTCTCCTCGTAACTGTCCTCCAGCTCGAGAGGCACGGCGAATTCGTCGGCCAGCCAGAGCGGCAGCGTCGGCAGCGGCTCGCCGAGGGCCAGGGCGTGGTTCCAGGTCTGGAAGCGCCAGGAATCGTCCGGGTGCGTCCGGCGGCAGGCGGCGGCATACAGCGCCGGCGGTTCGGCGCCAGCGCGGGGTCGGTCTGGCCGATCACATCGAGAAGGTCGCCGTAGAGGTTGAACTGCCGGGTGGTCACCAGGTCCACGATCGCGACCGAGACTCGCTCCTGGAGCAGGGCCGCGCACTTGGTCACGAACGCGCGGCGGTTCTCGGGCCGGTCCTTGTTGGCCGGGCTGACGATCTCGACGGCGGCGACCAGGCGGCGATGCCGCTTCGTGTCGTAGACCCGAACCGCGTAGCCGTCCTGGTCGGGCAGATCCGTCACGACGTCGAACGTCGGCCGAGGCGGTGCCAAGGTCGCGGTCGCGACGCCGCCTCCGCCCGTCGATCGGGGAGAATGAGGCGTGGTCCGTCCTTGTCGTGGGCGGACACGTCAATCTCCATGTAGGCCCCGAGGTGGACGCGCGGTGCGGCGACGTACCGCGGCGGGAGGATCCGGTTCAGGCCCATCACGATCACCGTCGGCCATGCGCCGTGGAGTTCCTCCCACGAGGCGATGTCATCGAGCGGTGGGCGGAAATGGTCGCGCAACGGCATGGAACGGTCCTCCGCCTGGCTTTGCACAACGAATCCGAAAACCGCCTAATTCGTTGTGCAGATTGGGTTTCTGCACAACCAATCGTCTAGGCTCAGACCCACGCCATCAACTCGGCGAACTCATCCGGCTCCGGGGTCGCGACCGGCCCGACGGCTTCCGCTTCCGAATCGACCGCCTCATCCTTCCAGAACACCGGCACGATCCCAAGCTCATACTGTGATTGGATGAGGCAAACCAGATTGTGGCACAACACCTTGCAGAGCGCCTCGTTCGTCATGGCCACGTCCGTCTTGCTCCGGATCGAGTCCCCGAACTTCGCCTTGATCATCATGTTGGTCGATTCGACGTTGCTCCGCTTATGATAATGGGTAAGGAACTCGTCCCGGTTCAGGTTGTAGAAGTGGAACATCTTGGCCATCAGGCCCCCGCCCGCCGCCGTGGTGTTACTCTTGAAGCAGATGAACGGCGTGCCCCCGGCCTCTCCCACCATGTTCATGTTGGCGTGGCTGAGGTAAGCCGCGTCGGCCGAGACTTCGCCGATCCGAAATCCGTTCTGGACGGTCGCGTCGAACAGGGGCTTGAACATCGGGCTGTCATGGGCATCTCGGCCGGCAATCTCAACGGCGGTGACCACGTTCGTCTTGACCCCGCACATGAGATGGACCTTGACCCAATCGTACTTCTGCCGCACGACCCCATACTTGTGATCGAACCACTTCACGAATCGGCTAGTGGCGAAGCCTGATGAGTCGATCGCAAAATCCTCTTCGATCGACTTGAGCGGCATGCTGCTCTGAGCGATCAGCGCCTTGAGGATCGGCGTCAGTTCGGGCATCGCCAGATAGTTGAGGACGCTGTTGAAGTGGGGTGCCTTGTCGATATAGCCCTTGGCCTGCGCGTCGGCCAGATCGCATGCGAACCGGCGGCATGAGACCGTCGAGTAGACCTTGAACGCGGCCGAGAACACCATGTCGGCCAGCGAGAGGGGCTGTTGCCCCCGGGCCGGCTTGCGGGCCGGCTCGACGATCCCCCGGCACAGCTCGGCCAGCAAGACCTGGAATCGGTGCTTCTCGGTCGTCTGGGCCTTGTTGTAGGCTGGCCAGTTCTGCTTGTAGGTGGGCTTCTTGACCACCGTCTCCCGCGTCACCGTCATGGTCTCCCTGGTGATCTCCGTTCCGTCGGGCCGACTCTCGCGCTGGACCGTGAACTGCACTGAATAAACGCGTTTACACGATTGTGAACGTTCCTCGAAATCCGGGCAGGTGCAAGTCGGCGACTCCGTGTCCATCCGGACCCAATAGTTGCCGGCCCCAGATTGCGAGGGCACGGCCCAGAGGCCCGACTTCCGCTGCTCAATCCTCGTCACCGCCGCGATGGCGAGCCCTCGCTGGCGGCGTGCTTCGGTCGGATCGAGAGTGGTCGTGGTTGGGATGGAGGCGAGCGTAGCAGACATGGCGACCCTTTCCCGGTGGGGCGGGATCGCGTAGAATGGAGTTGCCTAGACGCCATTCGGGCGCTAACCCGCTCGATTGAGTCTGACCCCCAGCCGGTTGTTTCAGCAACCGGCTGGGGCATTGGGATGACTTCCGCGCTTAGCCCCCGGCGGGACTCGAACCCGCGACCCTGGGCCTGCGAAGCTCCTGCTCTATCCACTGAGCTACGGGGGCATCGACGGAATTCAGATCACAAGAAAAGGCCCGCAACCGACTTGCACTCGGTTGCGGGCCTTTTCTGTTTTCGGGCCGGCTCTGCGTGAGCATCGCTCGCTCCTAGCGGTCTGGTTCTCGTCTTCGATTATTCTAACGAATCGTTCGCCTAGTCGTCAAGAGTTCGTGGGTAAATTTGGACAAAAATTCCGTACGGATCTATTGCTAATGATCCGGGAGTTCGATAGGATTATTCGATTAAGGAGGCAAATCATGAGCACCGCAAACGAACCATCGAATAGCACCAAGATTCCGAGTCTGCCCAAGACTCGAAGCCCCAACTATCCGGCCTGTGATCTCAAGACTGCGATCGAGCGGCGCGTGTGGTCTATAAAAAAATGAACAAACACGCCACTGGTGTAGATGTGGTGGCCTCCCTTTGGTCTTCATCGCCGAAGAGCAGTTCCTTCAAATTGGCCTTGGCGGCAGTGCGGGCGTATGGGCTCTTTGAGGCCCACGGCGGCGAGAATGACGGCTCGTCAAGGTTTCTTCCTTGGCGCTGGACATTCTCGAATTCTGCGCCGAAGGCACGCATGAATGGGTGGAGGCGGTCCAGTCGGCTGCCCTGAGACCGAAGCTTCACGGCGCACTTGGGAGAAATACGACGGAGAACTGCCGGCTGATGAGGAGATTCGGCGACATCTGCTCAGAGACCGGGGATTTAACCACAAGACGGTCAATGAGTTTATCGAGGAATTTCGAGCGACGTTATCCTTTGCGCGGCTACTTGCCGACGATACAATCTCGGACAGAGAGACCGACACGTCGGGAGGATGGTCAGACCCGACGTCCAGGATTCGGCCCGGGAGCGAGCGTCCTGGTTTGCCGGTCTCGCAGTCCGTCGCAGCCATACAACCTAGCATCCCCGCGGGGTCGGCTACCATGACGTCGATTCAAGCCCCATCGGGTCCGGCGGAGTTTATCCCGGTCACAGGCGGAGTGGCGGTCCGCATTTTGAGTTTGCCTCTTGACGAGACGCGATCCGTTAACCTCCGGCATCCCGTTGATCTGAACTCCGACGACATTGATCAAATCGTGGGGATGCTTGAATTGCTGAAGAAACGCCTTATGGCCAAAGCGAGAGCAAGCGAACCGTCTACTGATCGTTGAGCCCATCCATGCCCCTCCTCGGGATGACGACGCGGCGGTGGATGATCGCGGTGGCAGCAATTGCCGCATTTCTGGCCGCATTAATCCTCATCGAGCGGCGGCGGGAATCGTTCCGTCGATAGCGCTAAGCTGGTCGGAGCAAGAGCAGGACTGGTCGCACCACCTGAGCATCATCCTTCCGGACCCTACGTACCAGGACAGGGTGAGGGATGCGATTCATGCGACCGCAACCGCTAACGGCGTCGATCTTCACTTGAGGGGCCTGCCGAGAGCCCGCCTGGAATTGGTGCCGCCGTGTCGCCGACTCCCTTCGCCCGCATTTTCGCCGCGACGGAGTTCCACCTTCGGATGTCGAGTTGGCCAGGAAGAGGGTCAAGTATGCGAGTCAACACAGGCTCAAATGCGAACGCAGCCGCCCGCTACCCCTGGCTCCCCGTCGAGCCCGACCCGCCGGCGCCGATCCCATAAAAAATTGCAAGGCCAAGCCGCGATCCACTTCGTTGTTCGCGAGCCGACTAGGCCGGGCCGCCAGCTTGATCAGGCCCCGTAATGGCCTTCGTTTCCGAGTCTCTGTCGGTTCTGGCGAACTTCAAGATGGGCGGTTCTTCCTTGCGATCCAGGGTGTCGAAGAGAGGATGGTCTTCGGGATAACGCGGGGTAATGATACGCAGCGGAGGGGTGCCGATCTTGCCATCTTTCGGCAGCAACCTATCGTCGTATGTATGAAACGCTTTTATGCTCCACCGTGCAGCGGTCGCGAGATGGATGGCGTCTGGTAATTTCAGGCCCTCGTAAGACCGCCGGATGTCCGCTGCCGCTTCAGCCGTCCTACGATCTACGGCCCTGAGTATGATCCAGGGATGTTGAAAGTAATCTTTTATAGATATGAAGCCGTCGTCTCGCGGCAAACTGATCTTCGGTTCTTGCAAGACTTCCGCGATCGTTATGGTGGACGTAACAATCAGAAGTTTGTCGTTCTCTGCAAGGCTCGTCAGTTGCTCCACGTCCTCAATTCGGCCCTTTTCCCGCTTGATCCTCGCTATGAAGCAGCAAGCATCCCAGTAGACGGCAGGAGGATCATTCGGCATCTCTGAACCCCCTAACGAATGCCACGGAATCCACCCCGCCGGTTATATCGATCTGCTCCCCGTCCAGGAATCGCGGTAAGTCTTTGGGATCCTTGAAACAGGTGATCTCGTCAACGGCCATAGAAACCGGCCTGTCTTCGCGGTTGAAGATCGCCATACCAGTGACGGCTACGCGGTGCCCGAGCGCCTTGTATGCGGTTTCGTAGAGCGATTTGCGGAAGTGACAGGCAGTGGCATGGCCGGTAAGGGGATCGTACACGCGGACCTCAAGTTTCTGGTGGATGTCGATCCCTTCAAGCTTCCCCTCAATAGTTGTATATTCTTTGGATACTTTTGATTTTAGAACGCGGTCGATGTTCTTCGCGAGATGATTGGTCGGCCTGATAGGACCCGTGTCGGGGCCGCTCAGCGTCAACGCGCCGCCCGTGGAACTAGTGGTCTTCAGCAACCTCATCGTGCTGACCATGATCGACGGGGTAAAAAACGGCGGTTCGGTCGCCCCTTCTTCGAGCATCTTGACCCCCTCTACATAGGTCTTGGGGACGGCTCGGTTCGGGGTTCGACCCTTGAACGATCGGGGAGCAACGGTGATTCTCAGCGGGCTGTTATAACTTGCCTTGATGACCACCCATCGCGCCGTGTTGCGGTGATCGGCCGACATCTCCCTATCCAATTCGACGAGCGCGTGCAGCAGTCCCCCGGAGTTTCTTGACGAGCCGAAGCACGGGCACACCACCCTTCGGGGCATCTACCTCGATAGTTATGGCGTCGGATTCGGTCGGCATGGGATTGAACCTCTATCGCAAGTACCGACTGACACGGAGAACCGGTCGGCCGGTTGCGCAATCGCCGACTTGAAGACCAAGCGAGCACATGCACGATTGCTACCGCGCAACATGAGCCACCAAGGTTGGTGGCTCATGTTGGTGTTCAAAGAGGTGCTCTATCCGTTTGAGCTACTCGCCCGTCGATAGGCGAGAAGGGATTCGAACCCTTATCCTCCCCTCAGATTGGTGTCTCAATCCACTGAGACAATGAATGCAGTCTAACAGAAGTCTGGAAGGGAGTCAACTGACTTCTTGATTTGGATAAAGCTCGGTCCGACGCTCAAGTCCGAAGGAATTCGGACTTGATTCGTTGTGCAGCCCGGCGAATCGTTGGGCAAACCGCATTCGTTGTGCAAAGCCCCTCCGCCTGCCATTGTATCGGCAAGTCCCCGCGCGCTGCCATCCCGGCACCACGCCCACTCCGCGGACGGACGGATGGCCCGCGGGTCCGCGACCGATCCGCGATCCGGCCCGCTCGCGGACCGGCCCGCGGGGGGCGGGGGATCGGGACGGGGCGGGCGGCACCGGCGCAGGTGAAGGTGGGCGGGGCGATGGCCGGGTCGCGGTCGATCGTCGTTACGGGGTTTCGGCTCCCGAGCCCTTCGTCTCGTCCGAATCGGTTGGCGGGGAGGGTGTCGAGACCGGACCTCGCCCACTCTTTCAAATCCGCCAGGAGGTTCTCCAGGGATTCCGGGATTTGATACCAGATGATCCCGATGTTCAGATCCTCGCGTCGGAACTCGCCGGCCCACGTCCAGACCTCGCCGAACATCTCCCGATGGAGTCGCTTCGCCCACCGGAGCGTAAACGGCGCCATGCGTCGCGTCGGGCGGCCCAAGAGGTATTTGGTCACCGGGTTGAGGATGTTCGCCGCCTCGAGTTCGTTGAGTTGCCGGCGATTCCTTACTCCCTTGATCTTGAGATGAGGTGCGGAAAGGGGTCGGAGGTGCGGAAAGGGGTCGGGAGCCAAATCGACAGTTGTCTGACCCTGCCTCCCGATGGGCGCGGAAAGGGGTCGGGAGCCAAATCGACAGTTGTCTGACCCTGCCTCCCGATGACCGACCCGTCCCCGACCCGCCAGGCCCGACGCGGGCCCGATCGGACCGTGCCCGCCCGGGCCCGACGGGTCCCCTATCCGTGCGATCCGTGATTCAAGGACCCGATCCGGCCCGGCCCGCGGCCTCCCCATTCTCGCCCGGGCCCGGGCGGCCGATCGGCCCGGCCCACGCCGACGCTCGCCAGGCCGGTCTTGATCCCGCGGGCCGACCGGGTCACAATCACGGCATGGAAGCGCTCGGCCGGGTCCATAATGGCGTCGTGGTCCTCGATGGCGAGTCGCCGTGGCCGGACGGCACGGTGGTGACCGTCCTGGATCGCGGCGCGCCCGCGACGGAACCGCCCGCGGCCCGCCGGACCGTCCGGTTGCCGCTCGTCCCGTCCGACCGGCCCGGGAGCCGCCCGCTAACCGCCGGGCGCGTGGCCGAGCTCCTGGACGACGAGGATGTTCCTTCCTGACATCAACCTCTGGCTGGCATTGGCCTTCGAATCCCACGTCCACCATGCGCCCGCCCGGGCCTGGTTCGAGGGCGCGCCGGATCGGCCCTGCTCCTTCTGCCGATTGACGCAGCAAGGGTTCCTGCGGCTGGCCACGAACCCGAAGGCGTTCGGCGCGGAGGCCGTGACGCCGGCGGGGGCCTGGCGGCTGTACGACGCCTTCCTCGGCGACCCGCGCATCGGGTTCGCGGCCGAGCCCGAGGGCCTCGAGACGCCCTGGCGGGGCTACACCCAGGGGCCATCCTTCACGCCCCAGGTCTGGAGCGACGCCTATCTGGCCGCCTTCGCCCTGGCGAGTGGTCTCGAGCTGGTCACCTTCGATAAGGGGTTCTCTCGATACGCCAATCTCGGGTGCATCATCCTCGCGTAGCGCCCGAACCGGGGCAGAGCTGCGGACGGAACCTCCCATCCCTGCCATCCCGATCGGCCCGGTCCCCGCGACCCGGTCCGACCCGACCCCGACCCGCCCGGCCCGCCGCGAGCCCGACCGGGCCGGGGCTGGGGATCGGCCCGGACCGGGTCCGTGAGCGGCGTCGGGCGTCCGTTCCGCCTCGCCATCAGAGCAGCCCGCGGAATGGCCGCAGCGCGGCGGCCGTGCGGGGGATGCCCGCTCTCTCCAGGTCGGCGAGATATTCGTCCACCGATTTCGGCGGATTCTTGAGCGAGACCCGGTCCTGCCTGGCCGCCGCGCAGACGGTCTCGATGTCCAGGTCGATCAGGCGCCCCAGCAGATCGTCGGGGTGCAACGCCTCGATATCGAACCTCGCCAGGATCTCCCCGGGGAAGTCCGCCAGGTTGAAGGTCACTATCACGCCCGCCCCGGCGCGGATCGCCGCGGCCAGGACGTGGCGATCGTCGGGGTCGGGGAGGGTCAGGCCCTCGATGAGGTCCTCATAGGCCGTCACGATCGCGTCCAGGGCGTGCCTGTCCATCAGGTCGCGGGTCCGCTGGAGCCTGTCCCGCGTCAGGTGCGGATAGTTCTCCAGCACATTCCGCATCCATTCCTCGTGGATCCGGTGCGTCCACCGCGCCCACAGCAGGTCGGACATCGCCAGGTACATCAGGAAGCTGCGCAGCCTCGCCCCGTAGAGGACGCACGCGTCGAGGACGGCCGTGATCGGGGGGCTCACGAGTTCACCCGAGTCCGTATTCCTGGTCCAGCGCCGAGAGTTCCTCGAGGGCCTCGAGACGCTTCCGGTCGTTTTCCCGCTTGTAGGCGTCCAGGTCGCGGAGCCGGATGCGGCGATGGGTCCCGACCATCCGGTAGGGGATCTCACCCTTCTCCAGGAGGCCGATGAGGAAGGGGCGCGAGACCTGGAGCCGGCGGGCGGCCTCGTTCGTGGTCAATTCCGCGTCCATCGGGATGAGCGAGACGCCGTGCCCCCGCGCCAGTTCGCCCACGACGTAGGAGAGCAGGCGGAATTGCTCCGGGGAGATCGGGATCGTCTCCCCCGGCTTCCCCCGGCGATGGATGCTGATCTGAATGTCGGCCCCACTCTCCGGGATCCGAGCCAGGAGGCGGTCGAGTTCGGAGGCGACCTTCCTCTCGTCATCGGTCCGGGCGGATAGCTCGTGCGTCCCGGTTGGGGTGTGTGCGGCTGTCATGGCGGATCCTCCCCTCCGCCGAATCCTAGCACGCAAATGCAACAAATGCAACCGGTGCAACACGTGCACCGGGCCTCGTCAGGCCCTCGATAGCGGCACGATGGCCCTGGCGGGCGAACGGGGAGGTAGGCGGCGAACGGGGGACGCCGATCAATTTCGACGCCCCGTCCGAGTCCGACGGACGACCGGACCCGATCGGCCCGGTCCCCGCGACCCGGCCCGACCCGGCCCCGACCCGCCCGGCCCGCCGCGAGCCCGACCGGACCGATTCGGCCTCTTCGGGACGCCGGCCGTCGTGCTGCCGGCGCCCGTCCTGCTGGTCCTGTTCGTGCTCGCATCCCGCGACTGAACGGGCGAGGCCGTGAGGCCATTCCGCGGGCCAGAGGCGCGACGCATGGATAGTCTACAGCCGTGGGGCCGAACTCCACCGACCGCGGACCCCGTCGGACCCGACCCGATCGCATCGGACAGATCGGACCGGGCCGGACGACCGTGTGTTTGGCGCGGGTCTCTGACCCCGCCGGCGGCTTGACCGATAGGTCCCCCGGGCGGGGAAACCGCATCGCAGGGGCAACCCGCAGGGACGATCGAACCACAGAGGCACCGAGGCACAGAGGGAAGACGAGAAGAGAAGAGCTCCCTCGCGGATCGACGGGCCTGTGGTGCGGCCCCCGGCTCTTCCCTCCTCGACCGGGTTCGGTCTCCTGCCCTCCTCGGTTCGACTCGATGTCGCAAGCTCGTTCCGCTCGCCAGATCGTCCGCCTGTGCGGGATTTCTCGGTGAATTCTCTGTGCCTCGGTGCCTCTGTGGTTCGATCGTCCGAATCGTCTCCTGACCCGTGAGCGCGGAAGTGCCACGACCTGACTGACGGGTCTCCCGGTCGGGCAGCGGGCGGACCGGTCCGGTGGAGACCTGTCGGTCCCGGCCGTGGCGGGGTCGGAGACCCGCGCCGAACGGCGACCCGCGCCGAACGGCGAACGGCGGTCCCGGCCGATCGCTCGCGGACCGGCCGGGGGCGGGGTTCGGGACGAGGCGGGATCGGGCCGGACGGACGGGGATATTGCTCGATCGCCCTGACGGTCAGGCGGTCTGCACAGAGAAAGCAAGATATACTTAACTGATCTTGGGCGATTGCAACCAAGATCGGTCAGGTCTCGTTTTCTCCACCTGCCGATTTCTTTCGCCGGTTCTTCGCCTGGTCCTCCTTCTCCGCCTGCCTTCACCCTCGTCGGCATGGGTCCGCTCACCAGAGTCGGGTCAGGCCGTAGGCGTCGAAGGCCGGGTCGGCGGAGACCAGGGCCAGGCCCTCGACCATGACGGTCGCGGCGAGGAGGCGGTCGAAGGGGTCCTTGTGGTGCATCGGCAGCCGGGTCAGCGGCTCGATGTGCTGCGGGTCGAGGGGCAGCAGGTGGATATCGGAGGATGTCAAGCTCGCGGGGAACATCACGCCGAACGGGTCCGGAAGCGGCAACTTACCGATCCGGTTCTTGAGGGCGATCTCCAGGAGGCTGATCGGCGAGGCCCACCGCACGTTGGCCGGGTCGAGGATCGCCGCTCGCGCCGGGCGGAGAGGTTCGGTGCGTTCGCCAGGAACCAGAGGATCGTGTGGGTATCGAGCAGCAGGTTCATTCCATGTACTCGCGCAGTTCCTCCAGCGGTTCCTTGAAGTCGTCGGGGACGATGAGCCGCCCCTCATACTGCCCGGCCTTCGGCACTCCGGTGACGGGCGGTCGGGGTCGGGGCTCGCCCGGCGGCGTCACGAGAGGAGCCATCAGCCGCGCCACGGGCCGATTGTTCTCGGTGATCGTCACCCCCTCGCCGGGGGCGAGCCGGTGGACCAGCTCGGCCAACGCGCCCTGGGCTTCCTCGAGAGTGATCGTTTCCATGGCGCTTTGTCCTTGATCCCTGGTGGGCGAGGCTGTCCGCCGACAATGGACCCAGGACCAGGGTCCAGGGACCAGGGACCAGGGTCCATCACAGGCATTTTACCGTGGCAGCGTCTCCGCAACGAGCATCACACCACACCCGGATCCAATTCCGGATTGGCCGGGGACGTCCTCTGGTTCCCCACGTGAAGAGGATCGCGGCCCCCGTCGGCGGGCCGGCCGAGACCGGCTCGTGCTGGAGGTAGTGCTCCAGGTCGTCGGCCAGGCCCACCGCCGACGCATACCGCCGCTCCCGCTCCTTGGCCAGCGCCTTCATCACGATCCAATCCAGGTCGCCCCGCATCAGCCGCGACAGCCGACCCGGCTCGACGCCCCGGCTGGCCGCCAGCGACGGCAGCGCCTCCGACGTGCTGATCCGGCTCGACGGCGTCGGCGGCTCGTCCTCGCGGATCACCCGCAGCATCTCGTCGATCGCCGCCCGCTGCATCGTCTCGCGGCGGATCGGCGTCGAGCCGGCCAGCAGCTCGTAGAGGATCACCCCCAGCGCGTAGATGTCCGCCCGCGTGTCAACGTCCAGCGCGTTGAAGCTCGCCTGCTCCGGCGCCATGTACAGCGGCGTCCCCGCCACGCCGCCGAACGCCGTGAACAGCGATTGCTCGGTCAGCCGCAGGCCGCTGGTCGCCTTGGCCAGGCCGAAGTCGATCACCTTGGGCACCGGGCGGTCGTCGTGCGACTCGACCAGGATGTTCGACGGCTTCAAGTCGCGGTGGATGATCCCCTTCTGGTGGGCGTGCTGCACCGCCTGGCAGACCTGGCGGAACAGCGCCAGCCGGGCCGGGACGTCGAGGCGGTGGGCATCGCAGTACTCGGTGATCGGGACCCCTTTCACCAGCTCCATCACGAAGAAGGGGCGGCCGTCGGCGGTGGTGCCGGCGTCGAGGACCCGGGCGATGTTGGGGTGCTCCATCAGGGCCAGCGCCTGGCGCTCCGAGTCGAAGCGGGCCAGGACGTTGCGCGAGTCCATCCCCCGCTTGATGAGTTTCAGCGCCACCCGGCGGCGGACCGGGCGGAGCTGCTCGGCGAAGTAGACCGTGCCCATGCCGCCCTCGCCGATCTCCTGGCGGATCTTGTAGCGATCGGCGACGATCGTATCGATGAGGTCCGGGCCGTCGCCGCGCGGGGGCGGCTCGGTGGCGGATGGGGCGGATTCGCGCGCCTGGGTCGCCTCGGGGCCGGCGGCGGCGAGGGGCGCGTCGAGGGCGCCGGGGGGCCGGTCGTAGGCGGCCAGCAGGGCGTCGAGCCGGCCGCGCAGCTCGGGATCGTCGCCGGCCTCGGCATCGAGGAACGCGAGGCGGTCGTCGGGATCGGCCCGCTCGATGGCCGACAGGAATAGCGCCTTGACTTGCCCGGCTTCGATCGCCATGGGACTGTCTCCGGAGGAGGTTGTTTCCCCACATAGCGTAATCCAACCGCGAACGGTCTCAATCGCGGGAAAAGAAATTCGGGGAGGGCCGAGGAGGTCGAGCCGGTCGGTCCGGCCGGATTTCGCGGGCGAGGTCGGACCGGACCGGGCCGGACGACCGTGTGTTCTGTTCGGCGCGGGTCTCCGACCCACTGCTGTGAACATCTTGTGAGGGACGTGGAACCGCTGAAAAACGGGGGGGGTTCCTGGTCAAAGGCCGCCCGCCGCCGAATTCCTTCGGGGTCTGAGATCCCGGCCGAGCTCAAGAAAACCCCGGGAAAACAGCGGAAAATCAGCCATCCCATGACATTAGTAAGCTGTTCACCGCAGTGGGTCGGAGACCCGCGCCGAACACACCGGCGGGTGTCCGGACCGGTCCGATCGGGCCGATGCGATCGGGACGGGACGGGTCCGCGGTCGGTGGAATTCGCTCACTCGTCCGGAGGCCACCCATGCGTCGCGCCCTCGAGAAATTCCGCGGTGATACGGGCGCGACCCGGCCCGGCGGCCTGTCATGAGAACCGCCGGCGGGCGCCGGGGGATGAACTGGACGCCGCCGAGCGACCCGACCATCGCCGCCGGGGGGCCTGGAGGAGCACCGGCCGTCGTCAGGCGCCGACGTATCGGGCCAGGGTCGCGCGGGCGCCGTCCCGGTGGAAGCCCTCGAGCGCCTGGCCCACCTCGTCGATGAATCGCGGGTGGTCGGCCAGGGCGTCGCCGAACAGCTCGCGGATCGAGAGGATCCCTCGTGGGTCGGGCCCGCAGCGGATGGCGCGATCCTGCAACTCGGCGGCCCTGGAGTCACGGATCGGCATCGGATTTCCCAGGTCGTCGAGCCCGCCGAGGTAGCGGATCCACGAGGCCACGACGAAGCACCCGATCCCGATCGGCCCGTCGGCGATCGCCTGCTCGCGGATCGTGGGCAGGAGGAACTCGGAGATGCGCGCCGAGGCGTCGGTGGCGATCCGGACGAGCTGGTCGTCGATCGCCGGGTTGGCGAATCGCTCGCGCAGGGTCCGCTTGTAGACATCCAGGTCGATGCCGGGGACGGGCCGCAAGAGCGGCGTGACCTCGTCGTCCATGAACTTCTGGAGGAGCCGGTCGACCTGCTCGTCGCCCGCGGCCTCGTGGACGTATCGGTACCCCAGGAGCAGGCCGATGTAGCAGAGGACCTGGTGGCTGCCGTTGAGGAGGCGGATCTTCATCTTCTCGTAGAGCCCGACCTGGCTCGTGAGCTGGGCGCCGACATCCTCCCAGGCGGGCCGTCCCTGGACGAATCGATCCTCGATGACCCACTGGGTGAACGACTCGGTCGTCACCGGCCAGGCGTCGTCGATCCCGAATCGGTCGCGCACCAGGGCCCGGTGCCCGTCGGTCGTCGCCGGGGTGATGCGGTCGACCATGGTGTTCGGGAACGCGCCACGGGCTTCCACCCAGTCGCGGAGCAGCGGGTCGCGCGCGCTGCAGGAAAGCCAGGAGCATCCTCCGGGTGAGGTCGCCGTTGTTCTGGAAGTTGTCGCAGGACATGACGGTGAACGGGGGAAGGCCGCGGGCCCGGCGGCGGGCGAGCGCCTCGGCCAGGTAGCCGAACGTCCCGACCGGATGGCCGGGCTGGGCGAGGTCGTGGATGATGTCCGGATGGTCGTCTTCGAATTCGCCGGTCCCGTGGTTGAGGTAGTACCCACGGTCGGTGATCGTCAGGGAGACGATCCGGGTACGCGGCGAGGCCATGGTCTCCAGGACGCCCTCGGAATCCTCGGGCGCGTAGAGGAAGCGGACGATCGAGCCGATCACCCGGGCCCGGTCGCCATGGGCGGCGCGGATGACGAGGGTGTACAGGCCGTCCTGGGCCCGGAGCGCGTTGCGGATGCGGTCGTCGTGCGGGAGCAGTCCGACGCCGCAGAGCCCCCATTCCTCGCTGCCGGGCCGATGCAGCAGGTCGTCGAGGTAGACCGCCTGGTGGGCGCGGTGGAAGTTGCCGACGCCGATGTGGACGATGCCCGGCGCGACCGCGCCGCGATCGTAGGACGGCACCTGGACGTCGGCGGGCAGGCGGCCGAGGCTGGAGGCGTCGAGCAGGATCGGGCTGGTCGCTGGGGTCGTCCGGGTCATGGGGTTGGCTCCTCGGTGGGCCGGTGCGCCATCGCCCGACGACGGGCGGTCTGGCCAAGGCGACGCTCGTGGATCAGAATGCGGCCGGCAACAGGGTCTCGAGGTCCTGGAACCTGTCGACGCACGGCCTCGGCGCCGGCCTCGAGGAGGCGGTCGCGGTGGCCGGGGGTCGCAGTGGCTCGCCCCGGCGAAGCCGAGGACGCGGAGGCCGGCGGCCCGGGCGGCGCGGACCCCGGGCAGGCTGTCCTCGACGACCACGCAATCGGCGGATCGGCGTGCGCATCCAGCCGGCGGCGTAGATGAAGACGTCGGGCGCCGGCTTGCCGTGCGCCACGAAGGTCGGCGCTGACGAGATTGCCGTCGAAGTGGCGATCCAGGCCGACCGATTTCAGGCCGAGCCGCGAGCTTCTGCGGGTCGCTGCTCGACGCCACGCAGAACGGCATGCGGAGTCGCGTCGAGCGTCTCGTCGACCCCCGGGACGGCGCGGAGCTCGGTCGCGTAGGACTCGGGCGACGAGGCGCCTTCATCTCGTCGAAGTACTCGGGGGGACGGGCCGGCCCCAGTCGCGCCTCGATCTCGGCGATCATCTCGCGGCTCGGGGCGGCCGGCGAACCGGCGGATGACATCGTCGAGCGAGAGCGGGTGGCCGAGGCGGGTGAACGCCTCGCTCACCAGCCGGCAGACGACGATCTCGCTGTCGATGAGGACGCCGTCGCAGTCGAAGATGATCAGGCGGGGCTCGCTCATGATGCGACGGCCCTCGCCGGGATCCTCGAGCCGACGGGTCCCCGGGGCGAACTCGCCCGGCCCGCAGCGACCTGCTCGATGTCCTCCAGGCTCCGACCGGCGGTCTCGGGGACATAGATAGTAAGTGAACAGGAAAGCCAGCACGTTCATGGCTCCGTACGCGTACATCAGGCCCCCGGTGCCCAGGGCGTGCACCATCGACAGGGCGGTGGCGGTGACCAGGAGGTCGGAGCCCCAGACCATCGCGGCCTGCGCGCTCGTGCCCGCGCCCCGGACCGAGAGCGGGTACATCTCCGACCCCGACAGCCAGCCGACGACCTGGATGCCGCCCGGCGTTGAAGAACATGTAGGACAGCAGGCAGGCCACGATCGAGCCAGGCGTGCCGCGCCCTGGCCGAGTCGGTGTCGAGCAGGTAGCCCAGCACGATCAGGCTGAGCGCCGCGCCGGGGAGCATCGCGAGCGATAGGCGTGCGGCGTCCCACCCGGTCGACGACCACCAGCCCCACGGTCGGTCATCACGGCGTAGACCAGGCCGAGGCCACAGGCTGGCGTGGCAGGGCGGACGAGGTCGGGAAGCCGACGCCGGTGAGCATCGTCGGCGCGTAGTAGATCATCATCTCGATGCCGGTGAGCTGGGTGAACGCGGCCACCCCGAGGGCGGCGACCACCGCCGGGCGGACCCAGGGCTGGGCCAGCCCGCGCCAGCCCGACGACCGGCGTCGCGGTGCTCGCGCTCGGCGACCTCGCGGATCTCGCGCGATCTCGGCGTCGACGTCGTGCCCCGTCGGGGCGGACCCGCCGCAGGACGTCGCCGGGCCCGCCGACTCGTCGCCGGCCTCGACGAGCCATCGCGGGCTCTCGGGGAGGGTCAGCGAGCAGAGCAGCAGGAGCCCGGCCGGGATGGCCGCCCCGCCGATCATCCACCGCCAGGACCACGACGCGGGCAGCTCGGCCGCGACGAGGTCGGCGGTGAGGATGCCCAGGCCGATGGCCACGTTGAACGTCGTCACGAAGTGGCCGCGGTGCCTGGCCGGCGCCAGCTCGGCGATGTAGACGGGGACGGCCTGCGACGAGCCGCCGACGGCGAAGCCCAGGAAGACCCGGGCCGCGACCAGGAGCAGCGGGTTCGGGGCCAGGGACGAGGCGATCGCGCCGACCGTGTAGACGCCGGCCAGCGCCGTGACGGTCCGCCGGCGGCCGATCCGCTCGATCGCCCTCCCGCACGCCAGGGCGCCGAGGACGGCCCCCACCAGGATCGACGAGGCGACCATCTCCTGCATCCGGTGGCCGAGGTGGTACTCGGTCCGGATGTGCAGGAGCGCGCCGAGATGATCCCGGTGTCGTAGCCGTAGAGGAATCCGGCGATGGCGCTGACGACGGTCACGTACAGGAGGAATCCGCTGGTCTTCAGGCGTCATCGGCGCGTCCTCTCGGGACGAATGCGTTCGGCTGGCGCGGGATCGATCGGCGAAGGCGGAGCATGACGGCCGCTCCGCCGCGGGGGAGTTCAGACCGCGGGCGCGTCGACGAAGTGCCCGGAGGCGAGGAGGCGGTGCAGGTTGAACAGGCTCTGGCTGGCCGCGGGCGGGACGACGCCGTGCTCGGCGGCGTACGCCTCCAGCGGCGGGTCGATCTGCTCGGCGAACCGCCGGTTGAACGCCTCGATCGTGTCGTGCTCGTCGGGCGTCGGGGCGCGGAACCGCGCCAGGATCCGACCGATCGGGTCCTCCGTGCGGAGCAAGCCGCTGGAGGATCCTCGTGCACGCGCCCTCCAGGTAGTCGTCGACGTCGACGTCGCGGGCGAACGCCTCGTATTCCGGCTCGTTGTGCAGCAGGAGGCGGATGCCCTCGCCCATCTCGTCCAGCGCGGCCGTCGGCGAACTTCCGTGTTCGCCTCCGATGTCGTTGAGGTATTCGTTGAGCTTGAGCTCGGCGGGCGGCTCGCCCGGCCGGATGGCCGACAGCGCGACGAGCCAGTGGGTCCCGTTGACCAGCCAGCTCTTGATCTGCTTCTCGACCTCGACGTGCCGGCTGAACTCGACCCGGCTGCCCTCGCAGAGCTGGCGACCAGCGGCTCGGTCCCGGGGTCAAGCTCCAGCTTGAGCGAGCCGTAATCCTCCGCGCAGCACCGCCAACGTCGGGTGGGCCGTCGAACCGGTCCTCCTCCATGCCGACGCACAGGCGGTCCACCAGCGCGTGGACGGGGATCACGTGCTGCGCGGGCCTCGGGGCTGATCAGCTCGCAGAGCTGCTCGTCGGTCGAGGACCTCGTGGGCGTTCAGGGTGTTCTCGCAGGCCACCAGGAAGATCGCCCCGGACGAGTCGCCGCCGCTCTCCTTCAGCTGGCTCAGGGCATTCAGGGCGTGGATCACCGGCGACGTAGCTCGCGGGCGTCGAGGATCGAGGCGGTCACGACGACCCCGGCCTGCTTCCCCTGGGAATCGCCGGCGATCGAGCGGACGATCTCCGTCGACGTCGTCCGGCTCGAACGCGTGGAAGCCGTCGTAGCGACGACCGTCTCGGCCTCGGGAGCCGGCGCGGCCGGCTGCTGGATGAAGTAATGGCTGCTCGGGGTGGTCCCTGAGCAGCTCGTTGCGCCGGGCCGGGCTCAGCCCGTGCTGCCGGTCGCGTTGGTGCCGGAGACCGCCCGGTTGAGCAGGTGGAGCTCCGAGCCGGGCCTCTGGAAGAACGGGGCGACGAGGCCAAGGCCCAGCCTGCCGGCCCCGAAATGGATATGAAGCATGCCGCTTGTTCCTGCGGGGGGATTTCCTGGAAGACACCGGGTGCGAAGCGTTCCTGCCCCAAGGTCGGGGCCCGAGGGTCCGCACCCGCAACGCGTTCAAGACCCGGGTCTCGGTGCCGTGGCCTGGGCCACGACGCCTCGAGCGGGTCGCTTCGAGTCGGCGAGGCTTCTCTGTTCCGAAGAGCATCCACGCCGGCCCCTAGCTTTTCGCAAAGGCTGCGCCAATCGCTCGGCCATCGAGGATCCGCCGCCGATCCGCGTCGAACCCGCGCCACTCCGGCTGCGATCGGGCGCGGGCTGCGCGGGCCCAGCAGGTTCGTCGGCCCTGTCCACCACGTCGAGCCTGGGCACGGCAGTTGCGGTGGACAGGCGATACCGACGGAACAGACCGTCGGGCTGGTCGACCGCGG
This sequence comes from uncultured Planctomycetota bacterium, assembly GCA_963771445.1. GTDB lineage: Bacteria > Planctomycetota > Planctomycetia > Isosphaerales > Isosphaeraceae > JAKAUH01. The sequence continues at coordinate 1,321,555 of CAVYTQ010000015.1, forward strand.
CTCGGAACCCGCGGTCGGTGCGGCGTCCTGAGTCGGCGGGTGGCCACCTCTCGGAGAAGGGTGCGGCCTGGCATCGCCCGCTCGATCACCTCTCGGACGCCGGCCAAGAGAAGCGACCGCGGGCCGACCGGTTCGCCGGGCCTCCGGCACCGGGGCGCCTGCGCCTGCTCCATTCATTCCCATGCCCCGGCCGGGCCGCCCGGTGGCCAGGACGACACGACGGACTCCCCAGGATGAAAACGACCTGCTCCGGTCCCGCGAGGCTTCCCCGCGCCTCGGGGATCTTGCTGCACCCGACTTCCCTGCCCGGCCGCTTCGGGATCGGCGACCTCGGCCCCGACGCGCTCGAATTCCTCGACTTCCTGGCCGAGACCGGCCAGCGGTGGTGGCAGATCCTGCCGGTCGGGCCGACCGGCTTCGGCAACTCGCCCTACCAGTCGTATTCCTCGTTCGCGGGGAACCCGCTGCTGGTCAGCCCCGAGGCGATGGCCCGAGCCGGCTGGCTGTCGGCGTCGGACTGGGCCGACCTGCCCGATTTCCCCGACGACCACGTCGACTTCGACGCGGTGATCGCGGCCAAGGAGCGGCTGCTGCGGCGGGCCTTCGCCAACTTCCGCCCCGAGCCGCCGGAGTTCGAAGCCTTCGTCGCGGAGAACGCGGACTGGCTCGACGACTTCGCGCTCTACATGGCCCTGAAGGAGCACCACGACGGCGCCGCCTGGTTCGACTGGGAGCCCGGGCTCGTCCGCCGGGACCCGAAGGCCCTCTCCCTCTGGAGGGAGAAGCTCTCCGAGGCGATCCGGTACGTCCAGTTCGTCCAGTACGCCTTCGCCGTCCAGTGGCGGGCCCTGCGCGAGGCGTGCCGGGAGCGCGGGGTGAAGTTGCTCGGCGACCTGCCGATCTTCGTCGCGCAGGACAGCGCCGATGTCTGGGCCTGCCCCCACCTGTTCTGCCTCGACGAGGCCGGCCATCCGACGGTCGTGGCGGGCGTGCCGCCCGACGCCTTCGCCCCCGAGACGGGCCAGCTCTGGGGCAACCCCCTCTATGATTGGCCGGTCCACGCGGCCGACCGCTATGCCTGGTGGGTGGCGCGGGTCAGGGCGCAGCTCCGCCGGGTGGACATGGTCCGGCTCGATCACTTCCGCGGATTCGAGGCCTACTGGGAGGTCCCCGCCACGGCGGAGACGGCCGCCGCGGGCCAGTGGGTGGACGGGCCCGGCGCCGACTTCTTCGAGGCCCTGCGCGAGGCCCTGGGCGGATTGCCGCTGGTGGCCGAGGACCTCGGGGTGATCACCGAGGGCGTGACGGCCCTGCGGGACCGGTTCGGATTGCCGGGGATGCGGGTGCTCCTGTTCGGCCTGGAGGCGACGCCCGGCACCGAGTACCACCTCCCTCACACCTTCATCCCCCATTGCGTCGCCTATACCGGCACCCACGACAACGAGACGACCGGCGGCTGGTTCGCCCGGCCCCCGGAGGGGACCACTCCCGCCGAGCGGGCCTACCACCAGGCTCAGCGCGAGTATGCCCGCAAGCTCGTCGGGGCGGCCGGCGACGAGGTGCACTGGGATGTGATCCGCGCCGCGCTGGGGTCGGTCGCGGACACGGTCGTGATCCCGATGCAGGACCTGTTCGGCCTGGACGACTCGGCGCGGATGAACGTACCGGGTAAGGCCAGGGGCAACTGGACCTGGCGCTACGCCCCGGGCCAGCTCGACCGGCGGACGCGCGACCGTCTCGCCGAGCTGACGGCCCTCAGCGGTCGCTGGAACGGCAACGTCCCCGAGCCCTTCGCACCCCCGCGCCCACCCGAGGTCGAGCCCGCCCAGGAGGCGGCCTCCGACGGGCGGCCCGCGGACATCGCTCCGACCGCCGAAGCTTCGGCCACCGGGCTGTCGGACCTGGCCGGATACTCCGACATGGCGGCCAGACGGTGAGGCCGGCCCCATTCCATCGGAGAGGAACGGCCATGGGGTTGCGCTTGATCGCGCTGGCGGGGGTGGCTGGGTCAGGGAAGACCACGATCGGCCGCATGCTGGCCCGGGACCTGGGCTGGGACTTCGCCGACGCCGATGATTATCACTCCGCCGAGAACAAGGCCAGGATGGCGGCCGGTGAGGCGCTCACCGATGAGGATCGGGGCGCCTGGCTCGGCACGCTGGCGGGTGCGATCCGGAGGGCCGTCGCCGACCGGAAGCGGACGGCCCTCGCCTGCTCGGCATTGAGCCGGGCGCACCGCGACTCGCTCCGCGTCGATGGTTGCGTCGAGTTCTACCTGATCCATGTCCCCGAAGACGAGATCGTGCGGCGGCTTCGACGCCGGACGGGTCACCCGACCGTAGGCGACCGGTGGCGGCCCACGAGCCGAGGATGCTTACAGACGTTCGAGCCAGCGGTCCGAGGGCAGCACCTCGCTCAGCAGTTGGGCCTGGGCGGCCAGGATCGACCGCTGGAGCTCCTCGGCGGTCACCTGGCCGCCCGCGTTCGACAGCGGGAGCGTCCCGGTGGCGTCGCTGAGGAACTCGGACCTGAAGCCGCGGTGCACGGCCTGGCGGGCGGTCGTGTCGCAGCACATGTGCGTCATGTAGCCGGCGATCGTCACGGTCGTGATCCCGCGCGCCCGCAGCCACTCCTCCAGCGGCGTGCCGGTGAAGCTGCCGGGCAGGGATTTCTCGATCAACAGGTCACGCGGCCGGGCCGCGACCTCGGGGTGCAGCTCCCACTCGCGGCTGCCTTTGCGGAAGATCGGCAACTCCTCGGAATGGTGCTGGATGACCACCGTGGGAATGCGGCCCGCGGCCGCGTCCATCACCTCGAGGATCCGCTCGAGGTGCCCGACCGGATGGGTGATCGGCAGCGCGCCGGTGAAGTACTCGTTCTGCACGTCGATGACGAGGAGGGCACGGCTCATGGACGACTCCCTGGAAAGCCCTGACAAGATGGCGACGGGCGCCGGGTCTTCGGGGTGCCTGTCCCCCGCCTTGCCAGGGCCTGATCAACACGCACCCATCACGAGACGACGGACGCCAGCGACCCGGTTGCGACCAGGTCGAAGCGGTCGAGGTTCATCACCTTGCCCCACGCGGCCGCGAAGTCGCTCACGAACGCCGCCTGCGAGTCGTCGCAGGCATAGACTTCCCCGATGGCCCGGAGTTGCGAGTGCGAACCGAAGACGAGGTCGACGGCCGTGCCGGTCCACTTGACCTGGCCCGTCCGTCGGTCGAGCCCTTCGTAGAAGTGCTCGCATCGGGACGACTTCCGCCACTCGGTGTCCATGTCGAGCAGGTTCACGAAGAAGTCGTTGGTGAGCGCCCCGGGCCGCTCGGTGAAGACGCCCAGCCCGGACTGCCCGACGTTCGCATTCAGCACGCGCAGCCCGCCGACGAGCACCGTCATCTCGGGCGCCGAAAGCTTCAATTCGCGCGCCCGATCCACCAGCAGCTCGGGCATCGGGCGATCGTCCCCCTTGCGCTGGTAGTTGCGGAACCCGTCGGCGGTCGGTTCGAGCACTTCGAAGGACTCGGCGTCGGTCATCTCCTGGGTGGCGTCGGTGCGCCCCGGCGCGAAGGGGACCTGCACGTCGTGCCCGGCCTGCTTCGCCGCCGCCTCGACGGCCGCGCACCCGCCCAGGACGATCAGGTCGGCGAGCGAGACCCGCTTGTTGCCGGCCTGCGCGCCGTTGAAGTCCTGCTGGACTTGCTCGAGGACCCGCAGGACCTTCGCCAGCTCGGCCGGCTGGTTGACCTCCCAGTCCTTCTGCGGCTCGAGGCGAATCCGCGCCCCGTTGGCCCCGCCGCGCTTGTCGCTGCCGCGGAACGTCGACGCCGAGGCCCAGGCGGTCGCCACCAGTTGCGAGATCGACAATCCGGATGCGAGGATCCTGTCCTTGAGCTGGTCGATGTCCCCTGCCCCGATCAGCTCGTGATCGACGGCCGGCACGGGGTCCTGCCACAACTGCGGCGGCGGCACGAGCGGGCCGATCAGGCGCGAGACGGGGCCCATGTCGCGGTGGAGCAGCTTGTACCAGGCCCGGGCGAAGGCATCGGCGAACTGGTCCGGGTTCGCGTGGAAGCGCCGTGAAATCGCCTCGTAGATCGGGTCCGTCCGCAGCGCGAGGTCGGTCGTGAACATCATCGGCGCGTGCCGCTTCGACGGGTCGTGCGCGTCCGGGACGGTCCCCCGGGCCGATGCGTCCTTGGGCGTCCACTGGAGCGCCCGGCCGGGCTCTTGGTCAGCTCCCACTCGTAGCCGAACAGGTTCTCGAAGTAGTTGTTGTCCCACTTCGCCGGGTTATAGGTCCAGGCGCCTTCCAGGCCGCTGGTGATCGTGTTGTCGCCGTTGCCGGTCCCGAACCGGTTCTTCCAGCCGAGCCCCTGGTCCTCGATGCCGGCGCCCTCGGGCTCGGGGCCGCAGTACTCGGCCGCGTTGGCGGCGCCGTGGGCCTTGCCGAAGGTGTGGCCGCCGGCGATCAGCGCCACGGTCTCCTCGTCGTTCATGGCCATCCGGCCGAACGTCTCGCGGATGTCCCTGGCCGACGCGGCCGGGTCCGGCTTGCCGTCGGGGCCCTCGGGGTTCACGTAGATCAGGCCCATCTGGACGGCGCCGTAGGGCTTCTGGAGCTGCCGGTCGCCCTCGTAGCGCTGGGCCCCGAGCCACTCGATCTCCGACCCCCAGTTGATGTCCGATTCCGGCTCGAAGACGTCCTCGCGGCCGAAGGCGAACCCGAAGGGCTTGAGCCCCATCGACTCCAGGCGCAGTTGCCGGCGAAGACGATCAGGTCGGACCACGAGAGCTTGCGGCCGTACTTCTGCTTGATCGGCCAGAGCAACCGCCGGGCCTTGTCGAGGCTCGCATTGTCGGGCCAGCTATTGAGGGGCGCGAACCGCTGGGTGCCGCCGGATGCGCCGCCCCGGCCGTCGCTGATCCGGTAGGTGCCGGCGCTGTGCCAGGCCATCCGGATGAAGAGCGGACCATAATGGCCGTAGTCGGCCGGCCACCAGTCCTGCGACGTGGTCATGACGGCCTCCATGTCCTGCTTCAGGGCATCGAGGTCGAGCTTCTGGACTTCCTCGGCATAGCGGAACTCGTCGCCCATGGGGCTGGCCATGGGAGAGTTCTGGTGGAGGATCTCCAGATTCAATTGATTCGGCCACCAATCCCGATTCGACCTGACCCTGGTCGCGGTATGGTGCTGAGCTCCGTTCATCACGGGGCAACTGGTCTCGTTCGCCATGATTCCTCCCGGCCGTCTTTCCCGGATAGGCGCGCTTCGCCCGCGCGGAGAAGCTTCCCGAGGATGAGTGTATGCCCGCGAATAGCCGGAGGCCAGCCCGTTCCGGCCCGGCGATCCATGACCGCGACGGCGGCGGCCTGGAAGCCCCGGGCTTGTTCCTGGTCGTTTGGAGATCTCGCCAACCGGCCGGATCGGGGTGAGCCGACGTCGCGCCACGGCGCGGCGTCCGATCTCCTCTCCGGTCATTCCTCCTTCGGTCGCCACTTGCGCGGTAAGATGGAGTGGCGATGAATCGCCCGGTCCCTGGTAACACAAGACACGTCGATCGCGGGCAGGGACCAGCTTGGTGCGATTTTCGGGCTCCGCTGCTACTGGAAGCCCGAGGTGGGGTCGTTCCGCATCCATGGGGCGAATCAAAAAGAGAGGGTGAGATGCCTCGACTCGGACTGGCACTCTCCGGTGGCGGCCTGCGGGCCACCCTGTTTCACCTCGGCGTCGTCCGCTTCCTGCGCGACGCGGGCCTGCTCGGCGAGGTGACGCACCTCGTCTCGGTCTCGGGCGGCAGCATCCTGGGCGCCCACCTCGCGCTGAACTGGGGGCGATACACCGGCTCGGCGGCGGAGTTCGAGGAGGCGGCCTCGAAGATCATCAGCTTCGTCCAGGCCGACGCCCGAAACCAGATCGCCCGGCGGATCCCGTTCCTGCTGCCGCTCCGCTACCTCCGCCGGCTCGCGTTCCGCGCGACGAGCCGGACCGTCACGCCGACGGGGCTGCTCGAGCGGCTGTATGCAAAACACCTCTACGGCGACGCTCGCGTGCATCAGTTGCCCGAAGTACCGGAACTGCACCTCCTCACCACGAACATGAGCGAAGGGGGCCTTTGCTCGTTCACCAGGGCCGGCCTGATCATGCAGCATCGGACCAGCGGGGGAATCAAGGTCGAGCTCCTCCCGGCCCGGCTGACGCCGGTCGCGCTGGCGGTCACGGCCTCCTCGGCCTTTCCCGGTTTCTTCCCCCCCGCGCTGATCACGGCCGACGACATCGGCCTCTCCGACGGCGAGTTCTCGCCGCAGACGTTCACCGACGGCGGCGTGTACGACAACCTGGGTGTCCGGGCACTCGACCTGCTGGAGGAACTCAACCCGTCGCTCGATCAGATCATCGTGAGCGACGTCGGCAAGCCGTTCAGTATCAGCAGGTCCCATTCGCTGGGCATGATCGGCCGGGCCATGCGGGCCTCCGACATCCTCTGGGACCGCGTCGGGCAGCTCGAGCAGCAGAAGTTCCAGGACGATCCCCGCTTCCTGTTCGTGGCGGCCCTGGACCGGGTCAACCTCAAGGACGATCCCACGGCGCTGCACCCTGTGATCCAGTCGGAGGTCGCCCTCATCCGGACGGACCTCGATCGCTTCACGCCCGTGGATATCACCGCACTGGTGCAGCACGGCTACTGCGTGGCCCGCAAGCAGTGCCGGACCCGCCCCGACCTCTACGGCTCAAACCTCCCTTCCACGCCGCCGTGGGACCCGATGCAGGGCTCCGAAGCGGCCGGCTCGCAGGACGCCGGGACGGCCCCCGTCGCCGGCGCGGGAGGGCTGTCGCGGGATAGTTCTCCGCCCGTGACGGCCCTCGTGACCCGGCAGGCCCAGCAGCTTCGCCGCTCGGCCGGCCGCCGCGTCTGGAGCACATTGCTCGATTTCCGCGACTGGCCCACCTACGTCTACATCCCGCTCCTGTTCCTGCTCCTCGTCGTCCTCCCCGTGCAGGTCTACCGTGACCGACGCCAGGCGAATACCAACGCCATGATCGTCAAGTCGATCACCGAGGGCAGCCCGGACTTCCGCAAGATCCTCGACATCGTGCAGCGGAGCACCACTCCCGCCTGGACCCCGCTGCCGGTCCAGCAGGTCTCCCAGGCGTCGCCGAAGGGAGACTACCATGGGTTCAAGTTCGTGAGCGACACCAGCATCATCGACCTGCGCGACTGGCGATCGAAGACGCGCGACGTCGCCCATTACTACCGGACGGTCCACATCCGGAAGCTGGCGAACGAGGACCGCCTGGTCCTCCAGTACCCTCGCCTCCCCTTCGACCGGGTCAACTTCTACGCCGGGCCGGAGAAGCTCAAGCCCGTCGTCCGCCGCGTCCCTCCCCAGGCCGCGGAGGGGAAGACGACCTGGGAGCTCGAGTTCGACCTGTCGGGCGTGCGGACCGGGAGTGCCACCAATATCGAGATCGAGGCGATGGTCCACGATTTCGAGTCGCGCAAGGGCAAGAGCGAGAACTGGCTGCGCTACTCGCCCCCCGCCGCGACCGAGCAGGCCTCCGTGTGGGCGCTCTTCCCGGAATCCCGGCCGTACAAGGACTACCATCTCATCCGCTACGCGGCGTCCGACCCCGCCCGGCGCGAGGAGATCGAGACGCAGTACCGGATCGACCACCCCTACGGCTCGGTCATCGCCTGGTCGTTCGTCAATGCGGAGCCGGCCTACGTTTACGAGTGCGAGTGGGAGTGGGCGACGGATTGAGCCGCCGCGCCGCGGTGTCGGCGAACCAAGGACCCGCGCCGACGGCCTGGCGATCGCGGCCACCGGGTCATACCCGGCCCGGGGAACGGGGCGTCCCGGGTCAGCGGCGCACGGGGGACGATGCCGCGACGCTCGCGCTCGCCCCGGCCGCTCGACGAGAGGATCAGGATCATGAGTTCGATGACCGTCGGCGGGATCGTCTTCGCCTGCGTCTCCGCGGGTGCGCTCTTCGGCATGCTGCTGCGCCCCCGCCTCCCCGAACACCATCTCAATGACGAATCGAAGGACGTGATCAAGCTGGCCCTCGGCGTCGTCGCGACGATGACCGCCCTGGTGCTCGGCATGCTGGTCGCGTCGGCCAAGGGCTCGTTCGACACCCAGCGCCATGGCCTGGACCAGCTCGCCGCCAACATCATCGTGCTCGACCGCTTCCTGGCCTACTACGGCGACGAGGCCCGGCCCACCCGCGAGCAGCTCCGTGCCTCGGTGGCCGACCTGCTCCGCCGGACCTGGTCCGTGGACGATCCCGCGGACGGGCGGCCGGCCGACGGGACACCGATGCAGGGCCGCTACGACGCGCTCTACGAGCAGGCCCTGGCCCTCCGGCCCAAGACCGACGTCCAGAGCACCCTCCAGGCCCAGGCGCTCAAGGTCGTCGCCGACACTGGACAGATGCGCTGGCTCCTGTTTGCCCAGGGTCGGGGCACCACGATCCCGACCCCGTTGCTGGCGATCCTGGTGGTCTGGTTGACCCTCCTGCTCGCCGGCTTCGGACTGTTCGCCCCCCGCAACGCGACGGCATTGCTGTCGCTGATTCTCTGCGCCTGTCGGTCGCCAGCGCCGTCTTCCTGATCCTGGACCTGGACCAGCCGTTCCACGGGACCATCCGCATCTCCGGCGAGCCGCTGCGACTCGCCCTGGAGCAGCTCGGGCAGTGACTGTCCCGGTCGTCGAGGGCTGCCGCGGGAAGGACGCGGGAATCCCGGGGCCGGGGACGGACATCCTCAGCGCAGCTTTGCGATGTTCCTCCAGAAGTGCTCCAGGCTTTCGGTGCCTCCGAATAAGGTGGTGAAGATCGTCGAGTCCGCGAGCAGGATATCGCCGCCGCGTTGACCCTTCGGCGGCATCCAGAGGAACGAGTTGAACTCTCGATTCCCCGCGGCGGTGAAGGGATGCGGCCGGGTCAGGTCGATCAGCTGCCTGGCCAGGACATGAATCGACTCCGTTTCTTCGCTCGTCAGCGCGTAGTGCGGTAGATGCAGATGGAAGTTAAATGTGGCCACTCCATCCAGCAAACCCAGCTCGTCGAGATCCTTGTTGACGGTCAGAGGCGCGATCTGATCGGTTCCCGGCACGACGCCCGGCCGGAGCCCGAACTGATTGAGGACGGGGACATCGAGTCCTTCCATGCGCGAGCGGGGAGATGTGATCGTCCCGAATCCGAAAAGGAGGGTCGGCCATCCTGCTTGCCGAACGCTCCAATCTTGATTTTTCTTTGGACTTAGGAATGCGGCCGGTGTCCAATGTGTGCTCAGCCCAGCCGGACGAAGGCCCGGACGACCTGGGCAACGTTGATCTGAAAATCCCGGCCTAGACAATGCCGGGCGGTCAATATCCTGCGACGCGATCGAGGAGACACCGATGAAGGCGTTGCTGTTTCGCCCCTTGGTGCTGGCCGGAGGGTTGTTCGCGTACCTGGGCATCCCCGTCGCGCAGGCCCAGGATGCCAAGGACAAGGTCGTGTACGTGGACCAGGGCTGGACCGGAGAGGAGCGGCAACAGTTTTACAGGACGTCCCAGGGTTCGGCGCTGCTGTCCTACGACATCTTCCTCAACCTCGAAGAAGCGAAGAGCGACAAGCCGTTCCGCGCCGACGAGAACATGGTCCGATACGGACTCATCCCCCAGCCCGCCGACCCCGGGCTCAACCCCGACGCCCTGCCGATCGGTTGGACCAAGACGGTCGTCACCGAAGGCCGCTGGAAGGGCGAGTGGGCCGGGATCTCCTGCGCCGCGTGCCACAACGGGCAGCTCGAATACAAGGGAACCAAGATCCGGATCGACGGCGGGGTCAACCTGACCTTCGACCTGTACTCCTTCGTCCGGGGGCTAGACGACGCCGTCGCGGCCCCGGTCGCCGACTCGAAGAAGTTCGATCGCCTGGCGGACAAGCTCGGCCGTCGCGACGACGACGGCAAGGCGGACTTGCGCAAGCGTCTGGAGGCCGAGGCGTCCTATCTTCATCGCGTCCGCAAGGGCTACGTGTCGTCCAGTGACATCGGCCCGGGACGTATGGATGCGATCACCCTGGTCCACAACCAGGTGGTCTCCCACGACCTGGGCGCCCCGGAAAACTGGATGCCCAGTAATGCCCCGGTCAAGTGGCCCTTCCTCTGGAACGCCCCGCAGTCGGCCTGGATCGGCTGGAGAGGCACCCAGCAGTTTCCCCTGGCGCGAAACGCCGGGGAGTCCATGGGCGTCTGGGTCAGGACCGATCTGACCTCGAAGACGGCGGCCGAGGGGCTATTCGATTCCACGATGGACCTCAAGGGCCAGATTCTGATTGAGAGTCTGTTGCGAAAGCTGGCACCCCCTTCGTGGCCCGAAGACGTCCTGGGCAAGATCGATCAGAAGAAGGCGGCCCAGGGGGCGGAGTTGTATGCCCGGCACTGCGCCTCGTGCCACTCGCAATGGCCCCACCGCTGGAGCGAGCCGAAGAAGCACGGCAAGCGGTTCATCGAGAACGCCCTCGTGTCGGCCGATTTCGTCGGCACGGATGCGGCCCAGGTTGCGAATCTGAGTTACGGCGGCAACCCGACGATGATGGCCGGGCGGATGAGCGAGTTCCTGTCCCCTGCGTTCAAGGGGAAGGAGGTCGCTCCGGCGCTCGCCGTGTTGATGCCCGCCATCGAGGGGACCCTCAAGAAGGCCCTCTCCGGGCTCAACCTCGGCGACGACGAGCTGGAGGCCGCGAGCGGTTACCGGTACGAGAGCGAACCCACGCCGCCGAATGGTCTCTACAAGTCGGCCCCGCGCGACGGCACCTGGGCGATCCCGCCGTACCTGCACAACAACTCCGTCCCGAACCTCTACGAGCTGCTCATCCCCGCGAAAGACCGCTCCAAGACGTTCTTCGTCGGGGCCGAGTTCGACCCGGTGAAGGTGGGCGTCGCCACGTCCGAGAAGCCGGGCAAGTTCCGGTTCGATACGTCACTCTACGGCAACTCCAACGCCGGACACTCGTTTGAAGACGGGCCCCGCGGGAAGGGCGTCATCGGGCCGCTTCTTAAGGAGGAGGAGCGATGGGCACTCGTCGAATTCCTGAAGTCCATCCCGAGCAAGCCTAATCAGGTCGCCCCTTTCGGCGGTCCCGAGGACGCTGTCCCGGCCTGGAAAGATAAGACGTTCTTCCACAACAAGATCCAGGGCGGCTACCAGGCGGCCGCGGCGGGCGTCCCGGACCAGCCGCCACCCCAGCTCGGCGCAGAAGTCGTGCAGCCCGACGAGGCGGCGTTGATCGACAAGATCGTCGCGCTCACCATCGAACGGCTCCGCGTCCAGTACCCCGCGGGCAAGCCCGTCCTTCGCGATGCTCACCCCAAGGCCCACGGCCTGGTGCGCGCCGAATTCATCGTCCTCGACGGCCTCCCCAAGGAGGTGCGTCACGGTGTCTTCAAGGCGCCGCGCACCTTCGATGCTCTGATCCGGTTCTCCGCCAGCGGTCCCGCAGTTCGGGCGGACACGCTTCCCGAGGCGCGCGGCATGGCCGTCAAGCTCCTGGGAGTCGAAGGGGCGAAGGTCCTCGAGGCCGAGAAGGACGCGCGAACGCAAGATTTCCTGATGATCAATTTCCCGGTCTTTCCTATCAGTAATCTCAAGGACTACGTCGATTTCTTCCAGTCCCGGGCCGACGGCAAGCTCGCCGAGTTCTGGCGGACCCATCCCAGGGCCTTCGAGGTGAGCGAGGCCCTGTCGTCGGCGGAACTCTACAACCCGCTCCAGGGTCAGTACTTTAGCGAAGAGCCGTACAAGCTGGGGCCGCACGCGATCAAGTTCTCCGCCCGGCCGATCTCCAGGGGCACCAACGCGAAGCCGGCCAACCCCGGGCCGGAATACCTGCGCGAAGCCCTCCTGGAACAGTTGGCGAAGGAGGACGTGTATTTCGAGTTCATGGTCCAGCTCCAGACCGACCCGGTGAGGATGCCGGTGGAGGACCCGGCCGTCGTCTGGGACGAAGCCCTGTCTCCCTTCCAAAGGGTCGCTCTCATTCGCATCCCGAAGCAAGATCCAACGGCCTTCAAAGATCTGGAGTTCGGGGAGCAGCTCTCGTTTACTCCCTGGCATGCCCTGCCCGAGCATCGACCGCTAGGTTCCATCAATCGTGCCCGGCACGTCGTCTACGATGCGATTTCCAGGTATCGCCACGAACAGAACAAAGAGCCCCGCCGTGAACCGACGGCCCTTCCCCGGTGACATGAGTCAGGATCCGCGCCGCGGGGTTTGGCCCACATCTCGTCGCGGGTTATGAGGTTTTCCTGCGCCCCCCGCCCGGCGGCCGACCGGCCGCCGGACCGTCACCGCCCGAGCTGCTCCAGGGCGACCCGTAGCGGCTCACCCGAGATCCGGATGATCCCGTCGAACGGGTGGCCCAGGTCCAGCACCAGGAACACGGCACTCGCGACCGTCAGCGCGCAGACGGCCAGCGACAGCAGCGCCGTCGCGTTGCCCGGCGTGAGCAGGCCGAAACTGGCGAGCAGGAGGGTCAACCAGACCACCAGGACCACCAGGAACGGCGTCGGGATCGTATTGCCCCGCTCCTCGGCGAACAGCAGCCACCGCATCCGCGCCGTCTCGACGACGACCTGCAGCGCCTGCGCCTGCAGGGCGCGCTGGGCGTCGGTCCTCGGCTGGAGCGCCAGGGTCTGGACGTACAGCTGCTCGTAGCGGCCCTCGGTCCGGTCCCTGGCCGCCGACCGCCCCTCCGCCGGGTCGTCCTCGGGCCAGGTCCGCCGGAACAGGTCGGCTATCGACGAGCGGAGCAGCTCGCGGGTCGGCCGGGCCTCGTCGCCGTAGTAGGCCAGGAAGCGGTCGAGCACGACGATGTTGGCGGCGAGCTGGGCCACGCCCTGACGCTGGGCGTCGAACGAGCCCTTGGCCGACGCGACCAGCAGGCCGAGGACCAGGGCGGTCATGGTCGCGACGATGCCCATGGCCAGCTTGACCACGTCCCTCGAGTCGGCGCCGAGGTGGTGTTCGGGGAGGCGATGGCGCAGCAGCATGCCGAGGAGGGCGCCCGCGGAGCCGCAGGAGAAGACGATCCCGCTGACCGTAATCGGCCCCATGATCCTGGTTCTCTCGTCTCCCGGTCGGGGCGGCCGTGCGCCAGGGCCGGGTCGGTTCGATCAGGGCCGGGGCGCCACCGGAGTGGCGCCCGGCCGCACCCGTCGGCGTGTGAGCCTCCTCACCGGCCGCCGGCGGCGCGGTCATCGTCGGCGTCGCCCATCGAGGGCCGCCGTCGACCACGCCCCGAATCAACCCATCGGTCCGGGACGGGGCTCTCGCGCCGGGTAATCAGAGCACCCGTGGCCTGTCAGCGTCCCGGGCCGAAGCCGCCGACGCCCAGGCCGGGCCGGACCCCCAGGCCGGACGCCGGCCCGCCGAGGCCACCCGGGTTGTATCCGGACTGGCCGTAGTCGTACCCAGCGCCGGTCTGGCCGTACCCGTAGCCGCCGGGATAGCCGGCCGGGCCGCCGGTATATCCGCCGCCAGAGTAACCCCCGCCACCGTAGTAGCCGCTCCCGCCACCGTAGTAGCCGCCCCCGCCGCCGTAGGCATACCCCGAATTGCAGTACGTGACGGGCAGCGCAGGACCGACGCCGGTGGCAAGCCTCCGACGAGGTCGCCCATGCGAAGACAAAGATCGAGGCGATCAGCAAACTCCCCCTCAAGGTGCGCGTCATGGTCAGTTCCCCCTTGTGACCTGGTGCAATCACAGAGAAATCACATGCTTAAACGCAACCTCTTCTAGGCCCCGTGCGCGTCATCTTAGCCTGCTCCATCCCTAAAATCTAGGCAGTCTCTGCATATTTCCACCTGGCTACATTTCTATGGGCCACGGGAGCGGCAATCCGCGCCTCTCGGCTGTCGGATTCCGGCACTTGCGATCACCGAGTTGCAACCCATGGTGCCCCACATCCGATGTAAGCGGAGAGGCCACCCGGTCGGGTCTGCTGAAATCGGCGGTCAGTGGGCGGGGTCCGAGCGACCAGGGGTTCCGTTTGAGCAGCGGCTCGCAGTCGTCCTGGATGGCCGGGATGCCGGCCTTCTCGGCGAACACCTCGGCCAGGTCGAGCGACCTCGCGGGCAGGTACAGTATGAGCCGATCGAGCCTGTTCCCGGTGCCGATCGGTCGGTGCTCGCCCGACCGGAAGACCGGCGGGAGTCGTCGCCATCGCGAGGATCGGGGCCGCCCGGCCACGGCCGGCGGACCCGAAATCGGCCGGTCGTTGAAGTGCCCTCAAAACACACATGCAGTCTCGTAACTGCCCCGCGCGGATCTGCCAACGTGGCGGTTGGGTTCGTTTGCGCCATTACCAACACGGCAGTTGGCTTCGTTCGCGCAACTTTCGAGACTTCTCGCTCAACGCCACCATGGCAAGTGAGTTGCCGGCAGATCTGCCGAAGCACCGACCGCCCCTGCACCCGGTGGCCGTGACCCTGGCCCGGGTGACGTACCTGCTGGCCATCGGCCGCGACCGCCTCATGCACCCGGACCGCGGCCCGATCCAGGTACCCGTCTACCTGGGCGACGCGGTCCAGTGGCGGCGCGATGCGCACGACCTGTTCTCCGGCGGCCACCTGGTCGTCGAGACCGATGACCGCAAGCAACTGATCGAGTCGGAGCTGCGCTTTCCCGAGGAATTGCTCGAGGACCCGGGCCGGTTCGATCAGATCGTCGAGTCGATGACGAAGCTCGCGGGGAGCCGGAAGCCCGGGAGCGCCGTGCCGAAGCTCTCGGGGCTCTACCAGCGCTTCGCGGTGTCGCCGGCCGCGCAGAAGACGCTCGACGAGACCTTCCGCGCCCTCTGCGACCTGCACGACCAGGGCCGCGACCACATCTGGAGCTACTACGTCCGCAACCTGGCGCGGCCGTGGTGGCTCGCCCAGCCGCAGAACCGGGTCGATGTACTGGTCGGCAATCCGCCCTGGTTGGCCTTTCGGTACATGACCGCGGCGATGAAGGAGACGTTCCGCGAGTACAGCGACGAGCGCGGGCTCTGGCACGGGGCGAAGGTGGCCACGCATCAGGACCTCTCGGGGTTGTTCCTGGTTCGCGCTGTCGAGCGCTACCTGAAGGTCGGCGGCCGGTTCGCGTTCGTGATGCCGAACGCGGCGGTCGGCCGGGGACAGTTCAAGGGGCTCCGCAGCGGGAGCTACAAGAACCCGACGTCGCGGAATCCGGTGGCGATCGCGTTCGAGCCCGCCTGGGACCTCCGGCGGATCCGCCCGCACTTCTTCCCCCGCGGCTCGGCGGTGCTGTTCGGCACGCGGGCGGATGAGCCGAAGGCGCTGCCGATGGAAGTGATGATCTGGACGGGTCGGGTGCCCGAGCAAAACGCGAGGTGGGAGGCGGTGGAGAGTCTCCTCGCGCAATCGAACGGGAAGGCCCGACTGGTGAGCGATGACGCAATTTCGCCCTGGTCAGCACGCTTCCGACAAGGGGCGACGATCGTCCCGCGGCTCCTCTTCTTCGTGACCCGCAAGGCCGCCGGACCGCTCGGAATGGCCGCCGGCAAGGTCGGCGTCCGCTCACTCCAGCGGTCCAATGACAAGGCTCCATGGAAGACCCTGCCGGCCCTCGAAGGTGTCGTGGAGAGCGAGTTCATCCGGCCCGTGCTACTCGGCGAGAGCGTCATGCCCTTTCGGATCGCGGAGACGTTCGAGGCGGTGATACCGCGGGACCGGGAGGGGCTCATGGACGGCGAGTCCGACCGGCTCGATGCCCACGAGGGCCTGGCGAGCTGGTGGCGTCGAGCGGAAACGATCTGGCACGAGCATCGCGCCAGCGAACGGCTAACTCTCCTCGAACGGCGCGATTATCATAACGGTTTGGAACAGCAGTTCCCGATCCAACCGGAACGGATCGTCTACAACAAGTCGGGGATGCATCTCGTTGCCTCGCGGCTGAACGAGCGCCGCGCAGTAATCGACCACAAGCTCTACTGGGCGACCGCGGCGTCCAGGGCTGAGGCCCAGTACCTGTGTGCCATCCTGAACTCCGCGACCATCACCGAGCTCGTGCGGCCGTTCATGAGCTACGGGAAGGACGAGCGGGACTTCGACAAGCACATCTGGCAGGTACCAATCCCGCTGTACGACCCGACCGACGACATCCACGCCCGCCTTTCCGCACGCGGGGCCGAGCTGGAGGCGGCCATCGGCAAACTCACGATCGCACCCGGCCGGCACTTCGCGGCCACCCGTCGCGATATCCGCGCCTTCATCGCCGAAAGCGAGGCCGGCCGCGACGTGGAGGCGCTGGTTGAGGAGTTGTTGAGCTGAGCCGTCCCCTTCACCCGTCTCATCCCGCTTGGCCCGCCGAGATGCCGCGCGAATCTTCAGGCTTGCCCTTCGCCTCCTTAATTGTGCTGATCAAACTTAAGGTCTCAACATGTCCGTCTTAGCCCGATTTGATATCAAAATAAGCACATGTCAACGGTCGTCTCTCGGGACCACAGTGAAGCCCCTCATCAACTGGCCGGTCGGACCATCAATGAAATCGATCCAAGTTGGGCCGAAGTGCTTAAGCGGGCTATTCGGCTCAGTGATTGCAATTCCGTTGAGAGATAAGATGATGTCACCAGGAGTCAGGAACCCTGGGATATTCCCTCCAAGGACGACGTTCGCCGCCGGTGACCCCGGCGCGGGCATCTCCTCGAGCTGGGCCCCGAGCCGGCCGTTCGGGAGCCGCACCATGGAGAAAGTGATACCCAGGTTCGGCGCCGTGTACACTCGCCGGAGGGGTTTGGGGGTCCTAGCGCGTACAGCTGCCGGCGCTGACGCTCGCAGCATCACCGGCTCGACATTGTTGTCACCGCCGGGGCGGAGGGCAACCCCCCCGATAGCCGCCCCGTCCGCCGTAGCCTCGGCGTGCACCGCGCCCTTGTCGTCAGGCGCTGGAGGGAACGGCGAGTACACTTTGACGGCCGGCATGCCTTCGGGAGGGGCCGTAGCTGGCGGGGGCGTCGGAAGGTTGAAAGCGCGGGTCAGGGTGCGCCCGGGCATCGTGTGGAGGTGCTTCGAAAGCTCGAGCCCGAGTTGTGTATCATATGATGAACTTAGGATAAAGAAGAGTTCTACGAGCTCATCGGACGGCTGGTCCTCCGCGAACGCCGTCGCGGGCGCGCTGAGGCCAGAGATCTGGACCCGACTCGCGCGGCGGCACATTTCGAAAGCGTACGCATGGAGCAAGTCTTGAGCTCCCTCGTAATAAGTACGGAAGGAGACCAAGTCGTCAGCGAAGCTATCTCGGTAGGCCCCCGGCCAAGAGAACGGCTTCGATACGATCGTACCTTGACCGGGTTGAGCCGGGGGCATCCCTGGCGGGGTGATCTGCAATTTGAGGACGCGCGACAGGAACTTCAGGGACTCACGCCGGAATCCATCATGCTCGCCGGCGCTGTCCATCTTGGGCAGTGCAATAGGTCGAGAGTAGTACCGGACAGTGTAGTCGCTTCCAGGACGGTGGACGGTCAAAGTTGCGGCCTGAGTCTCGTCGTCGAAGCCCTCCTTCAGCTCGAATCCTTCGGGCACGAGGAAGCCAACACCGACCCGGGTGTTGATGACGTGGTTAATCTGACGCTTGCCATGGTCGAGGACCGCGTCGAGATCCTTTAGGATTGCTTCACGCTCTTGGCCGCGCACATCCGGCACGAAGTCCTTTAATATTGCGTCGCGTATCAAACGCTTGATGACAAACTGGCTCGGCAGCGTGCCAGACAGTCCCTGCGATTCGCTCTCAATCAGCCCGCTGATCACGAGATCGCTCATCTGATCGATGGCGTTCCCGACGAGCATCATCTTCCGTGGCTGGAGACGGACAACGCCAGGGAGCTCGAAGTAGGGGACGCAGAAGTTGAGCGACAGGGCGCCGTGCATGGGGCCCCCTTGGTAGACGCCGAGCACTTGACCGCTGCGGTCGACGATGGGGCTGCCGCTCCCGCCATCGCTGAAGTCTCCGTGGAGCTGGTAAAGCTCGGCGTCTGCGTCGAGACACTCCTCGCTGGCCTTACCGTGGGCGCGGACCTCACTGGCCTTAAAGCGGTTCTCCAGCTTCGCCGGGCGCAGCGTACTTCTGGGGTAGCCCTGAATATAACCCGCTATCCGCAGGCCAACTTTGAGCTCGTCCGAGGGCTCTGGACCGTCGTAGCCCCTTAGCGGCACGGCGCCACTGGGAGCGTCGGCGTTGAGCTCGAGCATGGCGAGATCGTGAGACCGGTCAATCCACACTCTAACGGCGTGGAACCGCTGCCGCCCAGGGAAGTCCACGCGCACACCCGCAGCATCTTTTACTAGGTGTGCGACCGTCATCAAGCGCCGGCGCGACCCCTCGGAGTCGAAAAGAAAGCCCGTGCCAATGTGAACCACCTTGCCACCTTCGGGGATGGCAACCACCTGAGCAATACTCATCCTGAGTTTAGCATCGTCCAGATCCGCCCCTGCCGTGGGGGCCTGAAGCCCGACCAGCGCGGCAACAACCGCAAGGGTTCCCAGACTCATCGTACTGTTCTCCGTTTGTCGGTCAGAACCTTCAGCGCTTGGACGATCTCCTCGTCACTACGCCCGAGGGTGGACGCGCCCTGAGCAAGCTCTCGAATCGGCGGTGGAAGATCCTCCCTGCCCATCAATGCCTTCAGGATCTCGGCATACGGTCTCTTTACCTCCTCCATGTCGCGCCAGAAGCCATACCAGTCAAACTTTGACTTATCGATGATGGCGGCGGGGGACTGAGGTACTCCCTCCGGCCGCAATGCTCGCTCCGCCGTGATGCCCTGCACGCCGCTGGTCGGAAAGCCTGGCGCCTTAATGACGTCGGCGAAACCGATGGACTTGACCCACCGCAGATGAATCTCCCGGGCCTCCTCGGGTGAGAATCCGATCTCAACAAGTCGGGCGTCGATTGTCTGCTCGCGGAAGACCAATACGCGATTGGCGCGCACGATCACACCTACTGAGCGTTGCGCAAAGATGGTCAAGTTGTTTACGGTAAGATCGAGGGATGGAAGTCTTCCCAGCCATCCCGCCCGAGTGTCTCGAGTGGCGGAGGTTCCGTGCCTTGTACTTGAAGCGCCGCGGCTGGTATCAGCGCGATATCGCCGAGGCCCTCGATGTCTCCGAGGAGGCCCTCAGCCGCTGGCTGGCCCGCGCCCGCACCGGTGGCTCCGAGCGCTTTGGCGCGGGCCGCCCCGGGGAAGCCTCGCAAGCTCTCCGCGGCGGAGGTCCGATCGATCCCCGAACTCCTCTGGCACGGGCCGGAGGCATATGGCTTCCGCGGCCAGGTCTGGACCTGCGCCCGCATCGCCCGCGTCATCGAGGACGAATTCGGCGTCCGTTACCACAGGGGTCACGTCAGCCGGCTGCTCAAGTCCCTGCACTGGACGCCGCAGCGGCCGATCAAGCGGGCGAGCCAGCGGGACGAGGAGGCCATCGATCGCTGGCGCGACGAGACCTGGCCGGACCTGCTCCGCCGAGCCCGCCGCGAGCGCCGGACCCTGGTTTTCGAGGACGAATCGGGCTTCTACCTCCTGCCGGGGGCGGTCAAGACCTACTCCCCGGAGGGGCTGACCCCGGTCCTCCGCGAGAAGCAGACCCGCGACCATCTGTCGGTCATGGGGGCGATGACGCCGGACGGCCGCGTCTCCATCATGGCCCGGCCGGAGTCGCTCAACGGGATGCACTGCATCGAATTCCTCCTGCATCTGCTCCGCGTCGCCGGGGATCGCCTGCTGGTCATCTGGGACGGGGCGCCGATCCATCGCCGGGCGGCGGTCAGGGAGTTCGTGGAGGGGACTCGCGGCCGGGTGCGGCTGGAGGCCCTGCCTGGCTACGCCCCCGACTTGAACCCCTGGGATGAGGGCGGGTGGAATTACTTGAAGAATGTCGAGTTGCGTAATGTCGTGTGCCGGGACTTGGAGGAGTTGCACCAGGAGTTGTACCTCGCCGTCGGGCGACTGCGACAGAAGCCGCATCTGATTCGTTCCTTCTTTTCACAGGCCGGGTTGAAGCTCGACGAAACTTGATCGTCTTTGCGCAACGCTCAGTAGTACGACCCCCACCACCGCGCCGCCGCACAGCGCCAACAGCCAACCCGCGTTCACCGATCTGCCGTCGCTCCCCGTCTCCGTCACGGCCACGGGCTCGCGCTCGCCCACGACCACAATCGTCGGAGCTTTGGGCGACGCCGTCGGGTCCCAGAGCTTACCTACTACCGTTCCCGCCAGCGTGAATCCGCCAGTCAGCGCCCCGGCGATCAGCGGCGATTCGCTCATTCCCACCAGAAAGCCGACCAAGAGCCCGAGGGTCACAAAACCCAACGTCGTCCGCTTACTGTCGGATCCCTTGAGGAACGCCTTCGCTACGATCATCCCGACAAAGTAGCCCACGAACCCCGGGAGTACCCAATGTACGATCAGCGGCACCACGAATAAGCCCCCCAGGAGCCTGCCTTTGGATGCTCCAGAACCCGGAACACTTCTACTTCCGTTTCATATTACAGCATTCGTCAATGCCCTTGATTCGATCCTTGATATCCACTGCATGCAGTCTAATACTGCTCCCTCATCTGTAGAAGGGCCGGTCGGGTTCCGAGCCGGTTCCTGCTTCTTCCACACGGCCCGCCGGCCCTCCGCCGGCCCGTTCCCGCGGGCACCCCGGCCGGGCCGGGCGGACCGGGTGGAGACCCTCGGCCCTGGCCGCGTCGGGGGTCGGGTACTGATCCCGCTGTACGACCGGACCGATGATATCCACGCCCGCCTCTTCGCGCGAGGGGCCGAGCTTGAGGCAGCCATCGGGAAACTCGTCATCGAGCCCGGCCGGCGCTTCGCGGCCACCCGGCGAGACTTCCGCGCGTTCATCGCCGAGAGCGAGGACGGCCGGGATTTAGAGGCACTGGTCGAGGAGTTGCTGAGCTGGGCGGATTCCGGTCGATAGACCAGGGAGGGACGGGAACACCGGCCAGCGGATATGCCGCATTCGACGGGCGGGCCGGACTTCCCTGCACCCGGCAGGTCCGGCCCCGGGGGCGGGGTGAAGGGTCTTGGTGTCGCGGGGCGGGGCGTGGGGAGGATCTCGGATGGCGGCATTCCTGCTCTGGAACGTCAATCGGAAGCCGCTCGATGGCCTCGTCCAGAGCCTTGTTCGGCAGTTGCAGATCGATATCGTCCTGCTGGTGGAATATGCCTTCGGGACGAGCCAGCTCCCCGGATTGCTCCAGCAGGACGGCCTGTTCAGGCGGCCGTCCTCGCAACGATTCGGCGTGTTCGTCCGCGGCAACCAGCGCCTTTCGCTGCTGCGCTATGCCCCTTATCGCCTCGGTAACCGCGTCGATTTCTGGAGTTGGAGACCACCCTCCGGGCGGGAAGGCCTGCTCGTTCTGCTTCACGGGTTCGATCGGCGGAACTTCGACGATAGCACGCGGCGCGTCTTCTTTCGCAGGGTCGCCGATGCCGTCCGGCGGCGCGAAGAAGCGCGCAAACACCGGCACACCATCATCACGGGGGACTTCAATGCCCAACCCTTCGAGCCGGCGATCGTTAACTCCGATGGATTGCACGCCATCGGATTGCGGTCGGTACGGGCGAGCCGGCTCCGTAAGGTCCGCGGGACAGGCGCGGCCGCCGATTTCTTCTATAATCCGATGTGGCGCGTCTACGGTCAGCAATCCCATCGGGAGGCGGGGTCTGCTACCCACTATTGGCTGAGCGCATGGGCACACGAACTGGGATGGTTCATGCTGGATCAGGTCGTCTTGCGTCCGGATGAAGCGGATCGATTTCCGGAGGACCACCTCCGAATCATCACGCAGGTCGGCGCCATCCCATTACTCGATGCGGACGGCCTGCCTGACTCGCAGACCGCTTCGGATCATCTGCCGATCGTCTTCCATTGGGATCTGTGATTCGAGGAGTCCGACCATGTTGACCAGCCTCTGGCCGAATTTCGCCGGCCTCGCCACGCCCCGCGGGACGTTCGAGATGCTCTACGATGCGGCGGGGGACATCGGCCAACAGACGAACGGGGCCATCGATTTTTATGTGGATACGGTCGGAGTCGGCCTTTCCGGAGCGATCACGGACATCCGTTACAACTGCTATCTCCGCGTCGTCAAGAAAAGCTATACGCATCTACTGTTCCGCGTCACCACGCCGGTCGCCGCCCCTTTCCCGGCCACCGCAGCGACCCCCGAGGGAGAACAGTATCCGGACTTGAAGGACGAGACCGAGTTGCGCGATGCCATCAAGACGATCCTGCAACGCCCGCGAACGACAGAAATCGTCCTCTACCTCCTCAAGACGGTCCACTGACTGCGCTGGCCGAGGGATCGCAACAGGGGGCGGTGAACAGGGACGGGGCCGAAATTGGTGCCGCTTCGCTTCTTCGCCCAGTAGCGTCCCCCCGGCCCAGCCGGGCGGCGGCTCGACCGATCTGGCCGATCCTGACGGAACGGGAGCCGATCCCGTCCAATCCGTTCCGCCTTTTACCCACACGGGCCGCCGGACGGCCGCGGGCCC
Source organism: uncultured Planctomycetota bacterium (assembly GCA_963771445.1). GTDB lineage: Bacteria > Planctomycetota > Planctomycetia > Isosphaerales > Isosphaeraceae > JAKAUH01. The sequence goes on from CAVYTQ010000015.1 coordinate 1,344,105, forward strand.
GGTCCCGCGGGCACCCCGGCCGGGCCGGGCCGGCTGGCCCCGTTTTCCCGCTCGCTGGCTTGGCGAACGCACCCGATGGTGGTAGACTCAACGGCGGGAGCATAAGTCATGACAATCCATTTACCCGAACATCTTGAGCGCCTACCTGCACGGTCAGGTGCAGGCCGGCTTGTATTCGAGTGAGGACGACGTGATCCGCGACGCCCTGGAGCGACACCGCCAATCTCGGCAGCTCGCGACGACCACCAGCCAGGCCGAGCTGACGCCGGAAGAGGTCGCCGACCAGGAGACGCAGCGCCGCCTGCTTGCCGCCGGCGTCATCAGCGAGATCAAGCCGCCACCCAGGCTCCTTCCCCACCGCGACCGCTTTTCTCCGGTATCCGTCACCGGCGAGCCGATCAGCGAAACAATCATCCGCGAGCGCCGCTGACGGTGGCAGCCTATTTCCTCGAAACCAGCGCGGTCGTCGAGCGCTATGTGCTGGAGATCGGCACGCCGTGGGTGCAGACCCTGGCAGACCCGGGCGCCGGGCATTTCCTGTACGTCGGCGCATCACCGACGTCGAGATGACCGCCGCGCTCGCCCGCCGCCGCCGGCTCGGCAGCCTGAGCCCGGCCGAAGCAACCCGCGCCCTGATCGCCTTCGGCCAGGATCTCGCCAGCCACTACCGGATCATCGAGATCGCGGTTCCGCTGCTCCAGGAAGCCTCCCGGCTAGCGGATGCGCATGTGCTGCGCGCCTACGACGCCGTTCAGCTCGCCGCCGCACTCCATCTCCGCCGGCTCGACCCGGCCTTGATTCTGGTATCGGCCGACCTCGAACTCAACGCCGCCGCCAGCATCGAAGGGATTGCGGTCGATGATCCGAACAACCATCCCTGACGCGGCATGGCCGCAACGAAGGCCGGCCGGGATCAGAGCAGGTTTCCGGCTCTTCCTGACGGCCCGCCGGATCGCCGCCGGCCGGGTCCCGCGGGCACCCCGGCCGGGCCGGGTGGCGGCACGGTCAACCCGGACGGTCCGGACCAGCCCCATCGCGAGCCGAGTCGATTCGTCCGACCCGTTCCGGCTGTCAGCGATGCCCGGCCGGGGCCGCGGCCACCGGGTGCCTCCGCCGGGACTGGACTGTCGCCACCACGGGCTGAGACCGCCCGCGACCCTCGTCTCTTGCCGCCGAAACCGTGCGAGCGCGGCCCGGATGATGGTCGACCACTTCGGCCTTCGTGGGGGACGGATCCGGCGTCGCACGATCTTCGCCAGCTCGAGCCGGCAGTCGGCCGCGATGGCCAGGTTTCTGGTTGCTGAGCATTCGCGACGTCGTTAGATTGGGCCCCTGCTGATCGACCTGGACATGTGCAGCATCCATCGCCCGCTCGATGACAGGACGCAGCTTCGGATTCAGGTCGAGAGCGAGGCGGTCCTGGCGATCATCGCGCCGTGCGAGTCGGGGCCGTGCGAGCTGGTATCCTCGGACGCCCTCGAGTACGAGGCCGGCCGGAACCCGCGCCCGGATCGGAAGGCTTACGCGCACGACGTGCTGGGTCACGCGCAGCGGTTCGTCGAGCTCACACCCGAGGTCGAGGAGCGAGCCCGCGGCTATAATGAGGTGGGGCTCAGGCCGCTCGACGCGCTCGACCTTTCGTGCGCCGTCGCGGCCGGGGCCGATTTCCTCTGCACCTGCGACGACCGGTTCCTCAAGCGTGCCAGGGCCATCCACGACGGTCCCCCGAAGGTCGTCAATCCGCTGGAACTCATCCGGGAGATCGGATCATGACCGTGAAGAACAAGCCGCTCGCCGAGGTCTCCCAGAGGGCGATTGAGGTGCTCTACCGCGAACTCGGGGCCGTCGACACGGTTCGATTCATCAACCAGTTCACGACCGGCCACGGCGACTACACGTCGGAACGAGACGCCCTCTTCGACGGGGAGACATTGGATCAGATTGTCGCGGGAATCAAGCGTACGAAGTCGGCGGAGGCCGACGCCCCCGGGGACGTCGAAGTCGAGCATTCCACCTGACGTATCACGCCTCCCGGGCCGCCAGGCTCAATCGAGGAAGGGCCAAGCCGGCAAGAACGTCGGTGCCACCCGAGGCCGGTCGCGGTCAAGCCATAGGCCGATCGGGGATAGAACAGGTTTCCGGCACTTCCTGACGGCCCGCCGGACCGCCGCCGGCCGGGTCCCGCGGGCACCCCGGCCGGGCCGGGCGGTGGCACGATCGCCCCGGACGGTCCGGTCCGGACCGATCGGGAGCCGATCCATAACGGTCCCCCGAAGGTCGGCAATCCGCCCGCTGGGGAAGAAATTGGAGTCCCTTCACTTTAATAGCAACACATAAACGGACAGCAGTTTCATGTTTGTCCGAAGGCCCTTGCTCGGCGTCGGGAGTGATGCCCACGCCAGGGACTCAGGCCGCCGCGCCGCGGAAGCGAGCGGAGCGCCAGGCCGAGGGCGATCCAGTTGAAGCCGCGGAACAGCAGGTTGATCCCCACGAACAGGCCGATCACCCACAGCGCCGACGCCGGCCACTCCGCCCAGATCATCTGGCCGAGGATCACGTCGATGATCCCACCCGCCAGCGACCAGCCCCACGCGGCGAACCGATAGACCACGGCGGTCACGATCTTGAAGAACCCGCTGACCATCAGGAAGCACGCCAGCAGCAGCGTCAGCGTTGCCAGGGCGCCGCCCGGCGCCCGCAGGAACAACAGCCCGACGACGATCGACAGCACGCCCGACAGCAGCTTCATGAAGACCCCGCTCCAGCCGCGGCACCAGAACGCTCCCACGACCTCGGCCGCGCCCCCGAGCAGCAGCAGCACGCCGATCGCCACCGCGGCGGCCAGCGAGGCGATCACCACCGAGCCCAGGGCGACGACGCCCAGGACGATCAACGAGGCGCCCAGGATGACGAACCAGAGCCAGTTGCCCCGCAGGGCGTCCAACTCGTGGCGTAGCTCCCGGCGCAGCTCCGGGGCCACGGGACGACGTTCCAGATCGATACTCATCGACGGGCTCCTCACTCAGGAGATCGACTCGGGCTCAGGGTGTCACGGGAAAAGTCCGTACTTTCAGTATGTCCCTCCGTGGAAATCGGGCAAATCGTCATCATGGCGCCGGCCCTGCCACTGTCCGGGCTCCGGTCCAGGTGACCATCCCGGGGCCGACCCGCGGCCATGGATGCGAGACCGAGGAGGTGCGATGCGGGCCGCGAATCTCATACGGAAGTTCCGCACGAACCAGGCGCCGCCCCGCGATCCGGATTGACGAGAGAGGCACGAAAGACAGCTAGAGATGCGGCGGCCATTACCGCAGAGGATGGACCATCAGAACGGTCGATCATCATGGATGTGCGGACGTCCGAAGGGTAGGCGTAGGAACAAACCTACCCATGCAAAGACGCACGGCAGCATCATGGCCGGTTTGTCGATTTGCCTCTCTCGAGCATCCGATAAGGATAGACAAGGTGGAATATAACGAAGCCGCAAAATACGTGTCAAGGCAATGCCTCTTTTGTACTTGAATATTACATAATTCTATAATCGAACCAGGAGCCGAACTCATCGCCCCCGGCCCTCGCGGGGCCTTCCCGTCGATCGCGGCATCGCCAGGATCCCGATGCCAGGCCGGGAGATCGAGCCCCCGTCGGCCACCCTCATCAAGACCCTGATCTGCGATGGCGACGCGAGCTCTCGCCCTGACGTGCATGGTCGGTCGCGGCGCGTTCGCCGCGCTCGCGATCGACGCGCCGGGTATGATTGACGGATGATGTCATCCCGGCCTCGAGGACCCGGCGACTGACGTCGCCGGTTCGCCAAATTCGGCGCCGTGAGCCCGGCGACGTCCGTCCTGCCCCCGCGGCGGGCGACCGGCCGGGCGAACCGGCGACGTCAGTCGCCGGGTCTTCCCTCCCGTGCGACTCCTCACATCAAACATCGGTCGCACCCGACGCGCCGACCTTGAACTGCGAGGAGGGATGGTGCCGGCTGAAGTCATTGGACCCGGGCATCCGATAAATGAGGCACCGTCGCCAGGATGCGACGCTCCCCTCCAGCCGATCATTCGGCACACCCGTCTACACTCAAGTCCGCAACAGCGGCTTGCTCCAAGGGAAGGTGCAAGATGGTCCGCATTTCGCCCACGCTCGCGATGCCGGTCGTCGGAGCATTCGCGTGGCTCTTCGTCGGGGCGATGGCGCGTCCGGCGACCGCCCAGGAGTCGAGTCCCGCCGCCGCGATGGCTCGCCCGGTGGCCGCCCAGAAACCGGTTCGCGTCGCCGCGATGGCTCGCCCGGAAACTGCCCAGGAGCCGGCTCCCGTCGGCGCGATGCGCTCCTTCGCCGACGTCGTCTCGGACGAGGACACCGTCCCGCCTCCCGTCCAGGCGGTCGACCTGTCAAGCTGGGTCGGTCGCACCGAATATCCGATGAGCGAAGTGATCCTGGAATCGATCTGCGGCAAGCCCGATCCGAACACCTGGCGGCCATTGCCGTGCTCGACGCTCTTCAGCGAGGGGTGGCTCGAGCCCTGGGTGCCCTCGCCCAACGGCTCGGGCGGCGCTCCCCGACAGGGCTGGATCAACGCCGCGGACGGCAACATGTACCGGCTGTGGTTTTTCACGTTCGCCCAGGCGTTCAACCAGGGCCCGAAGAGCAACGCCTACCTCGGCGCCTACACCATCTTCACGCCGCTGAGCCGTCGCCTGGTGTTGATCACGAACGTGCCCTTCGTGGTCAACAACAACGCCGGCAGCGGGTTGCCCTTCATCAACCCGTCGGGGCTGACGGTGGAGCCGTCGAAGAGCCACACGACCTTCGGCGACCTGTCGTTCACGCCCCGCGTCCTGCTGCACGAGACGCAGGACTTCTCGCTCACGTCCGAGCTCGCGGTGCTGGTCCCGACCGGCACCCAGCCCATCGCGGGGAAGACCGCGTTGATCCCGGCCTTCAGCTTCTGGAACAATTTCGCGGGGCGATGGGTGGTCCGGGGCGGGCTCGGCGACTTCATCCCGCTCGGCGGCGGCGGGTACGACAGCCTGATCAGCCAGCTCGCCATCGGTCAGACCCTGACCGATCACGACGTGCCGCTGTTCGGCGACTTCACCTGGTACGTCTCGGCGGTGGCGAACACCCCGCTTTCCCACGGCCAGCATACCAGCGTGACGCTGACCCCCGGCCTGCGTACCCACCTGGGCCACGACTGGTATTTCCTGGCCGGCCTGCCCACGCCATTGACGAATGAGCGAGTCGGCGACATCGGCATGATCTTCTGGTTCATGAAGGCGTGGTGAGCCGAGGCGCAACCCGGCGAAGGGGGGAAGAAAGGGACGTAACTAATATTGGATGCGTGATTGTCCACGGAACTAGCGGCCGGTCGGGGTCGGATTCGGTATCAGGTTTTTCCACACGGCCCGCCGGCCCGGTCCCGCGGGCACCCCGGCCGGGCCGGGCGGGTGCCCCCGTTTTCCCGCTCGCTGGCTTGGCGAAGAGTCCGACAGCGGACTGTTCCGCCCGGACCCGACCGATCGGACCGTGACGGCCCTCGGACGGTTCCGGTGGGCCGGGCCGGTGGGGTCGGTGCCGACCTCGACCCGCCCGGCCTCCGGGCGGCCTATGCCTGCCCATCGTCACGTGCGATCGCCGGGCCGTTGCGCCCGCGTTAAATCGATCGAACCTCACGAAGAGCGACGGCGCTTCCGGCCGCCCCTCAGTCCCGGGACGGTCCACGCGGTGGACAAATCGTGTGGGCTCCGTCACGATGAGGATCGGCGTGATGAGGACAAGGAGGACGACCGGGACCACGCCCGATCGGATCCGTCGAGGGCATGTCGGCGACGAACGAGGAGGCGACCGTGACCGCCATCAAGCGGACCGTGACCATTCAGCCAGGCGGACGGATCGAGGTGGTCTCGGGCGAGCTGCTCAGCACGCGACGGCCTCTGCATCGTTCCCGTCGCGGGAGGAAGGTCGGTGCCAGACACGCTTTTCGCTCGCTCTGGGGTCGAGACACCATGAGAACGTTCCGATGTCCTCCAATGCCCTGACCCTATGGCGTAACGATCGGTGGCAGAGGTTGATCAAGGTCGATGGCCAGTGCTCGGCCGTCCAGGCCAGAGCTCCCTCGGACCGCGACCTTCTCGACGAGAATCTGCGTTCTTATGTAACGTAATGTTGACCTGTGCTCACTTCCAAGGTTTTTGCCGCGACCCTTATACGGAGTGCACGCAGATCATCGCCGATGCAGCTCCGGGAATGTTTCGGACGGTGATTCAGCGGCAATTCTCCGCCAAACTCGCACTCGCCCAATCGAACGCGACGGAACAAACCATCGGTGAGGATTTCGGCCGCATCGTCTTCGATCTCGACTTGTCGATGGCCCATCCTCGCAACCGACGTCGGCTTGATGACCTCCGGGATCTGAATCGCTCCCGCAACGTCGCGGCCCACCATGTCCAACTGAGCCCCGGCACGTCCTTCCCCGACCTGATCACCATCCGGAGGTGGAAGCAATCCTGCGGCGGCCTGGCGGACTCGCTCAACGAAATCTCGTACAATGAGCTACGAGCCATCATCGGGAGTGATCCGTGGACGCCCTAGAAAGGAGCGGCGAGATGCCGAAGCAGGAGCAGCCGATCTCTGTCGCCCCTTATCGGATCGGTGACCGCGTTCGGATTAAAGGACACGAGGGATCGTTTGCTCGAATCGTCGAGTTTCGCGGCCCCCTGGGACCCAGGGGAGTCCCGATCTACCGGGTCCGTATCCGAAGCAAGCCGGTCCCATTTTCCATCGAGCTAAGGGAAGACCAGATCGAGCCCGTGCGGCCTCTCGTGCCGCTCAAGAGGGCTCGGCCGCTGAAAGGGGTGAGTCGAATGCCCAGGATCTCCAAATTGGCCGCCAAGGCCCCAAGCCCCGGTAAGCAACGCCGGGCGTCGGACCCCTTTGAACGTCCCCAAGCAACACTCGACCTTTGAACGGCTACCCTGCCGGTGATCCTGGATTTCCTCAAGGTCGGGGGCACGCCGGGCCGCCCCAAGGAGTTGCCCGACGAGGCGTACGCCGACCGGGGCTACGACAGCGAGCCTCTCAGGCCTTGCTGCGATGGCTGGGGATCGAGCCGCACATCGCCAAGCGCAAGACGCCGCACGGCAGCGGGCTGGGCGAGGTCCGCTGGGTGGTGGAGCGGACGATCTCGCGGCTGAAAGGGCTGAGGCGGCTGCGGGTGCGGTATGATCGGCTCGGGGTTATCATGGACGCCTGGGCGAGCCTGGCGGCAAGCGTCATCTGCTTCCGCATCCTGCATCATGATGCCGTGTAAAAACGTCGGTTTTGTCAGAATTTGTAGGTAACTTCTCGCCGGGCATGGGGAACAGAACTAACGCCCACCTTCGCCTACGGTTCGGCGGCGCTCGAACCAGCGGGCGATAAACGCGCCCAGCAGCCCAACGATCAGGCCGAACAGGCAGTGGCCGATGCTCGCGAAGGAGTCATGGTCGGCGGCTCTCGGCAGGAGCGAGTTCCAGATGGTCGGGACGACGGTCGGAGGCGGAGATGTTGGGGGTGGCAGCTTCGGACCATACCAGTTGCCCATCCTGTCCTTCGCCATCACGCTCATTGCCTGCTGTGTCGGCTTCACCTGCTCATGGACGTAGTAGATTAGCTCCGACGTCGGCAGCTGGGCGGTGATGCGGCCCGGAAGCAGGGAACTGCAGGTCGCGGTCAGATAGGCGAAGCCGAAGATCGAGAACCCCAGCCAGCCTGCGCGGGCTTGCCCCGAGCTGTAGATGGCTCCCAAGACTGCCGTCAGGAGCAGGATGAGCGTGACGGCGACGCGGCCCCGGCCCAGTAAGCATTGGCGTTGCGCAGCGCCGCGAGTCCGACTGCGAGGATGACCACGTAGCCCATGAACGACAAGATCGTGAAGTTTCGCATGCTGGCCTCCTTCGGCAGCCATGATAACGCCGAAGGGATGCTAACGATCGCCTGAACCGTTAGAGATTGCCTTTCGGGTGCGGATTGCCGGTCAAACAGGCCCAGTCTAGACATCTGGAGGAGCCTGGCAAAATGGGCGGTCATCCAGGTCTTGTCAGAGCCTATTAAGACCTCGCTGAACCCGCCGATTCTCCGACCCCTTCGATCGTCACCTGGCTGCCGATCGGCCTCAAGATTATTCCTTCCAGGGAATATACTGCTTTCGAGGAGTGGTGCCCATGGAATGGGACGTTCCATTCGACGAGGATTTTCAGGTCTGGTTCGATCGCCTGGCGGAAGTGTTGCAGGATGAGATCATCGCCCATGCCAACCTGCTGCGAGCGCACGGTCCGCACCTGGGACGTCCCTTCGTCGATAAGCTGAAAGGCGCGGCCTTCACCAACATGAAGGAGCTGCGGGTGCAGTTCCGGGGTGATCCCTGGCGTACCCTCTTTGCCTTCGACCCGGAGCGGGCCGCCATCCTGCTGGTCGGCGGCAACAAGCGGGGCGATAAATGTTGGTACAAGAAGCACCTGCCCATCGCCGAGACGAGCTTTCACCGGCATCTGGAACGGCTGGAACAGTGAGGTAGACATGGCAATTCGATTGGACGACGTGGTGGCCAGGCTGCCCAGGAAGCGGCAGGAGGCGATCGCCAGGCGGACGGCGGAATTGATCGCGGAGGAGGCGACGCTCCGCCAGATCCGCGAGGCCCGCGCACGCTCGCAGGCGGCCGTCGCCGAGAAGCTCCACATCAAGCAGGCGGCAGTCTCCAAGCTCGAGCGCCGCACCGACATGTATCTCAGCACCCTGCGTGGATACATCGAGGCCATGGGAGGCACGCTGGAGATCATTGCCCGCTTCCCCGGCCAGGCAGTGCGGATCACGCAGTTCGAGGCCCTCGACGTCGAGCATCGAGCGCAGGACTAGGGGGCCGGTCGGGGTCTGAGCCGGCGGTGGGCCGGTCCGGATCAGAGCAGGTCTCCGCTCTTCCACACGGCCCGCCCGACCGACGCCGGCCCGGTCCCGCGGGCACCTCGGCCGGGCGAACCGGCGACGTCAGTCGCCGGGTGATGCCTTCGAACCTCGGTAATGCCCCGAGAAACCCGGCGACTGACGTCGCCGGTTCGCCCGGCTTACTCGGCAGCGGACGCAGTTGGTTCAGGCACGCCACCGGCCGCTCCTGGACTACGGGTCGCGGAATTTCCCGGCAACGAGCATCGCCTGGCGCGATTTCAGCCGCACGTTGTCGGCGAACTGCTGCAAGTCCTGCCCCTTGAGTACGGCGGCCAGCAGGTCGGGAAGGCGGTCGGGGGTGCAGCCGAAACAGGGCATTCCCAGCTTCGACAGCCTTCCCGCCAGGTCGGCGTTGAACGAGGGCTGCCCCTGGTCGGAGATGGCCAGCAGCGTGACCGCGCGCACGCCGCTCTCCAGCAGGAATTCCATCTTCTTGACGAAGCGGTTTTCGTTGGGGCTGGTGTCGTGCAGGTCGGCGATCAGGATGTAGAGCGTCTTCGCGGGGGTGTGCATGAAGCGCTCGCAGTAGCTGGTCGCCTTCCAGTAATCCTCGGCCCCGCCCAACTGGACGCCGAAGAGCAGGTCGACCGGGTCGCTGCAGTGTTCGGTCAGGTCGACGACCTCCTCGTGATTGAACGCGACCACGTGCGTCTCCACCGCCGGCATGCTCGCCAGGATCGCCCCCATGATGCCGCCGTAGATCAGCGACGTCGCCATCGAGCCCGACTGGTCCATGGCGATGATCACGTTCCATTCGTTCTGCCGGTGCCGTCGGCGGAAGAACGAGATTTCCTCCGGGATGATCGTCTTGACGGTGTTGTTGTAGTTCTTCAGGTTGCGGCGGATGGTGCGCGGCCAGTCGAGGTTCGGCAGGCTGCGGAGCGGCGAGTGCTCGCTGCGGTCGATCGAGCCGCGGATCGCCTGGGAGAACCGCGACTCCAGCCGCTTCCGCAGCTCCTCGACCACCCGGCGCACCAGGTCGCGGGCCGCGTCCTTCGCCTTCTCCGGGACCAGGTTCTTCAGCTCCAGCACCGCGCTGGCCAGGTCCAGGGACGGCTCGACCCTGGCCAGGATCTCCGGCTCGAACAGCAGCTCCTTCATCCCGCGGCGCTCGATGGCGTCCTGCTGAATCAGGACCACGACGTCCCGGGGGAAGAAGTTGCGGATCTGGTCGAGCCAGCGCGCGACCCGCGGCATCGAACGACCCTTCACCGCGCCATGAGGCCGGCCGACGGTCGGCGACTCCCACTCGTCGCGGCGGATGTCCTGGTCCGATTCGCTCGCGTAGATCGCCTCGAGCGCCTCGTCCATCTCCATCTGCTGGGCCGACAGCGCGCAGCCGGCCGGCGACATCCGGGCCATGTCCTCCTGCGCGTCCTTGCCCAGGATCAGACGCCAACGGGTCAACTGTTCCTGGGTGAACATGGTGGCTCCGCGCGCCGGGCGTGGGACTGACTACACGTCGAAATCGAACTCGTTGAGGTCCTTGAGCGACTCTTCTTCGTGCTCGGTCAGCGGCTGCTCGATCATCTCGCTGGCGGCCTCGGCGTTCAGCCCCCAGAACTCGCCGAGGTTCTCGGCGATCTGCCGCTTCTCGCGGGCGGCTGAACGGCCCGAAGGCCCGGCGGAGGAAGACCAGGGCCCGGCGGAACTGCTCCTCGTCCAGGGATTCGATGTACCCCGCGAGCTGCTCCCAGAGGTTCTGCCGGGCCAGCAGGGCGTACCGATTCCGCCGCGACAGGCCCTCGAACCAGCCGGCCCCGAGGTCCGCGGCGATGCCGGGCGAGATCCGGCGGGAGACTTCGCGGGCCAGGGCGTCGTTCTCGATCAGCCCGCGTTCCAGCAGGATGGCGCAGGCGTACCCCGAGAGCAACGGGTTGCGGTCGTCGGCGTCGGCGAGCCGGCGGAGCTGCTCGATCCAGAGTCCCTCTTCCACGCGGTCGTGGAATTCCAGGCCGACCTTGTTGACCTCGTCCATGGCCTGCATCACGGCCTTCGCCGCCTTGTCGTCGCAGCCGGCCGCCGCGAAGAGGGCGAGCGCGGCCTCGACGAAGAGCTCCTCCAGCAGCGGCAGGAGCGGCCGGGGGTCGAAGCGGCGCACGTCGCCGTAGCGGACGACCAGGCTCAGCTGCCAGGCCGCCGCGGCCAGCGCGGTGAACTCGCTGCTCGTCGCCGCCAGCTCCTGGAGGCGTCGGCGAGCCAGGTCCATCGACTCCATCAGGCCGCACTGGCAGGCGTCGCGGACCAGGGCCGCGGCCTCGGCGATCGACGTGCAGGCGTCGAGCTGCGACTTGAACTTGATACGCGGTGGCCAGCTCCACCGTCTCGCCGAGCAGCACGGCCTCGACCAGTTCGAATCTCGCTCTCCGGCGTCCACTGCAAGGACCACTTCTCCGCCCAGGTCGCCGACTGCTGCCGGGTCGGCGCCGGGCGGGCGAAGGAGACGCCCAGCACCCGCAGCCGGTGGAAGAACGACGAGCGGTGCAGGTCCAGGAAGGCCGCCTCCTCGCCCTTGACGCGGCGGTTCTCCCGCAGGTCCAGGTCGAGCTCCTGCTGCACCGCGGTGCGGTACTTCTCCAGCTTGAGCCGCGCGAGCTCTCGGTCGAAGTCGGCCTGGATCGACGTCTGGCTCACCCCCTTGGGCAGTTGGCCGATGGCCGTGCCGACGTCGACGTGCGCCAGCGCCTCGCGGACGGTGACGGGCTCGCCGTGGCCGAGCAGCGTCACGGCGGCGTCGCGCAGGTCGGCCAGGGTCGGGGCCAGGCCGTCCTTCAGCGCCGAGAGGGTCTCCGCCAGCCGGACGGCGTCGATCACCTCGGCCGTGGAGCGGTGCGTGCCAGCGTCGCGCAGGTGGCGGGCGACCAGCGACAGGTAGCGGCGCGACAGGTCGCCGACACCGTGCTCGTTCGAGCGCCTCCCAGAGCAGCTCGAAGTAGGCCGGGGCATGATTGCCGGCCCCGTAGCCGGACTGCGACGACAGCCGGAAGTACGAATACGGCATGAGCGTCAGCTTGCTCGTCCGGCGCGGCAGCGACGCCAGCTCCGCGTCCGTCATGGCCGGGAGATCGCCGGTCAGCACCGGGCCGTGAAAGGCGCCGACGACGGCGACGATCTGTTCCGGCCGGTGTCCCGACGCGATCGCCTCCTCGACCCGGCGGCGCATGTAGGCCTCGCGCACCAGGTTCTCGGCCCGCCAGAGCGGCTGGTCCTCCTCCAGCTCGCGCAGGGCCCGGCCCAGCTCCATGGTCGCGCCGCGGTAGCTGCCCGGCTCCGGGTTGTGCTCGAAGCGGCGTTCCCAGTAGGTGTCGTAATCGCGCTCGCCGGCCAGGGTCGGCGATCTGCTGATAGAACGACAGCCGAGGCTCGGGGACGCCGACCGGGGCCGCGGGCTCCTCCGGGGCCGGGCGAGCCTCCTGCGCCTCGCGCCGTTTTTCCTCGAGCCGTTCGATCTCGCGGTCCTGCAGGCCGAGGAAGACGTCGGAGGGCAGGTCGAAGAACTCGACCGGCACGTCGTGGTCGTGGGCCCAGCAGATCGCCTGGTATTCCGGACTGTACCGCGCGAACGGGTAGACGAGCGTGCGGACGGGCTGCGTGTCGGTATAGGCCAGGATCGCGATGGGCGGCTCGGTCTCTTTCCGCGTGATGTCGGGGAGCAGGCCGGTGGCGTCGTCGAGCCCCTCGACCAGGACGAGGTCCGGGCGGACGCGATCCAGGAATCGCGCAGATGCCACGCGCCCATCGGCGACAGGTGGCGGACGCCGAAGGTGTGAACTTGCCAGGTCATAGGGTACCAGGGGCGCGGGCCTCGGCTGTTCGCGAGCACTTGCACGCCGGCACACCGGCGATGCGGGCTACTCGTTGTGCTCGGAGCAGGCATTGAACAGCGGCCGCCAGTCGGCGCCGCGCTTCTTGACGACGTTGGTGAGGTACTCCTGCCAGGTGTTACGGTCCTTCTCCTCGTCCTTGACGACCGAGCCCTGGAGCCCGGCGGCCAGGTCGTCGGCCGTCACCTCGCCGGTGCCGAAGCTGCCGGCCAGCGCCATGCCGTTGGCCAGGACCGAGATGGCTTCGGCGGTGGAGAGCACGCCGGACGGGGTCTTGAGCTTGTTCTTGCCGTCGAGCGTCTGGCCCTGGCGCAGCTCGCGGAAGATGGTGACGACCTTCTCGATCGCCTCGGCCGCGGGCACCTTCGCGCGCAGCGCGAGGCTGGCGGCCAGCTCGGTGACGCGCTTCCGCACGATGTCGATCTCCATCTCCAGCGTCTTCGGCGTGGGCAGGACGACGATGTTGAACCGCCGCTTGAGGGCCGCGGACATGTCGTTGACGCCGCGATCGCGCGTGTTGGCCGTGGCGATGACCGAGAACCCCTTCCTGGCGGCGAGCTCGGTGCTCAGCTCGGGCACCGACATCCGCTTCTCCGACAGGAGCGAGATCATCGCGTCCTGGACCTCCGAGGCGCAGCGCGTGATCTCCTCGAAGCGGGCCAGGGTGCCGGATTCCATCGCGCGGAAGATCGGGCTCTTGATCAGCGCGGCCGGGCTGGGCCCCTGCGCGATCAGCATCGCGTAGTTCCAGGTATAGCGGATCTGTTCTTCCGTCGTGCCGGCCGTGCCCTGCACGACCTTGGTCGAGTCGCCGTTGATCGCGGCGGCCAGGTGCTCGGACAGCCAGCTCTTCGCGGTGCCCGGCTCGCCGATGAGCAAGAGCGCCCGGTCGGTGACGAGGGTGGCGATGGCGATCTCGACCAGCCGTTCGTGCCCCAGGTACTTGGGAGTGATCTCGCGATTGCCGGCCTTGCCGCCGCAGACGTAGGTATGGACGGCACGGGCCGACATCTTCCACCCGGGCGGCTTCTCGTGCACGTCCGCCTGGATCAGCGCCGCGATCTCCTCCCTATACAGCTCCTCCGCCGGTGCCCGCAGGACGTCGCCGTCGCCGTTGCCATCGCCGTTCTTGCGCGTCACCTTGTCGGCGGTCGGGGTTGTCGTCTTGGCCATGGAGCGTCCCTCGATCAGGTGGAGGCCGCGGTCGGCGTGCCCCGCTTCAGCTCGTTGATGGAATCCAGCAACTCGTCGATGATCTTCTCCGGCAGCGTCGGCAGGAGCGCCTCCAGTTTCGGGAGGGCTTCCGCGACGGGCAACCGCGGGACAGGTGGCCGATCCAGTAGGAAAGCCCGTAATACCCCAGCCTCGATTTGCCCTGCGCGAACCTCTTGATCAGCTCGATGGCGGCGTCCGACGCCGCGGGATGGCCGACCCGAATCATGGTGTCGAGGACCCCGACCACCTCGTATTCCTTTCCCGTCGCGTCGAGCCCCTGCCTGAAGAGCGTGGCGAGGAAATCGTTCGCGCCGGCGTGCCCCGGCACGGCCAGCGACTGGACCAGGTCCGGCCGACCGATCCGCACGGCCAGGTCGAGCCACCGTGGGTCGAGGTCGGCGGGGACCGAGGATTCCTCCCCATCGGACACCTCCCGGCGGCACGCCCCAATCAGGTGTTCAATGACGTGCTCCCGCTTCGCCAGGGCGGGGTCCCGGTTCTTCTTCTTCTCGTTGACGACGGCGGTGAGGTAGGGGCTGAAGGTCGCGAAGACCTCGGCCGGCTGGCGGGACCGCCGGGCGGCGGCGAACGCCTGGCCGAGGCTCGCCGCCGGCAGCGTCGCATGCGCGTCGATCAGGGCGGTCCGCACGGCGGGCGGGCCGTCCGCCATGACGGATACCAGCCGCTCGACCACGTCATTCCCGCTCGGCGTACCCTTGATCGCCGCGAGCCGACCGACATGCTCGAACATGCCCAGCAGGAGCTTCTCCGTCCTCGCGTCCTCGCGTCCTTTCAGGCACTCCAGGAGCAGGCCCATGCGCTCGTTCCGCTCGCCGAGCTTCTTGGCGTCCTTCTCCTTGCCGGCGATCAAGGCATGGAACTGCTTCTCGGCTTCGCCCAGCAGGGCGCCCGTCGCGGCCGGGTGGCGGCTCCGTTGCAGCGCCTCGACGGCGATGGCGAGGTCGGCGCGTTGGATCGCGCCGGACAGCACCTGGGCGGCCTCGTCGGCGTCGCAGCGACCCAGGGCCTTGAGGGCCGCCGCCCGCACGTCCTTCGCCCTGGACTTCGCCTGCTCCAGCAGGAGCGGCAGGTCGTCGGGCGAATCGCCCAGGCAACCGATGGCGGCGACGCGGACCTCGGGGGAGCCCTCTTCGAAGGCACGCCGGACGTACGGGCGCGCAGCCTCCGGGTCGAGCCGGTGCATCAGCAGCAATCGCCGCACGTCGCCGCCTCGGCCCCGGGGATCGAAGCTGGCCTGCAAGTCCGGGACGATCGCCGGTCCGTAGATCGGCAGGATCTTGCTGGCGACCAGGTCGGCGATCTCCGGATAGCCGTCGTCGATCGCGGCCAGGGCCGGCGCGATCAGGCGCAGGTCGTGGAACACCCCCCGCTCATAGCTGTCGCGGATGATCTCGAGCCGGCCCGAGCCCGTGGTCGTCAGCGCCTCCAGGAGCGGCTTGAGCACCCGGGCGGACGCCTGGGTCCCGAGCCGGCCGAGCTCCGCGGTCCGGAGCGGCGTCCACTCGCCTTGCACGCCCGTCTCGCCCTGCGTGTAGAGGACCGAGCTCACCAGCGTGGCCAGCTCCAGGAGCATCGCCGCGGAGGTCTGCTCGGTGCTCTCGGCGAGCCCCTTGGCGGCCTCGGCAATCTTCGCCAGCACCGGCGCCTTCTGGCCGGCCTGCTCGAGCGGCGCGATCAGCTTCTTGAGGCGAAAATCCCCGGGCGCGACGGCACTGCCGGCGATCGCCAGCCGCCGCACCTCGTCGTAGACCTGGACCAGGACGGGAATGCTCATGAGGTCGCCTGCCCTACCTGGATGCGCCGGACTCCCCGCGGGTTACAGCGTCAAGCGGATCACCTCGGCCTCGGTCACGATGGTCAACGGCTTGACCTGCAGCGTGCGGCTGTCGAGGTCGTGCCGGAACCGCACGATCAGGGTCTGGTCCTGCAGGACGTCGCCCGGCACGAGCGATAGCAGGTGCCGGCTGCGGGGCTCCTCGGGCAGGCCCGCGTCGGTGATGACCAGGCGTTCGCCCGCCCGGTCCTCGACGACCATCGCCTCTCCGACGGCGCCGATGCGTCGGTAGTTCAGTGCATAGATCGGGTACTTGTCCGCCAGCGGGTTCTTCAGGATCGATTTCACTTCCTTCACCACGGCGACGAAGTCGCCGCGCCCGTGGCCGCGGACGCTCGCCAGGTCCCGGGGCTCGATCGGCCGGGCCAGCATCCCCTCCCAGCGAACCCGAGGGTTGGCGTCGCCGGGGTAGACGCACAGTTCCTTGACCTGCGCCACCTGCGAGAAGCTGTCGTCGCTCTTGATGCGACGGGCGATCTGGTACGGCCGGAATGTCTGGGTCAGGAGGATGCGGCCGTTGCCCAGATTCATCCAGGTGCCGGCATCAACATATTCCTGCCTCGCCACGTCGTCGTAGGAGTGGAAGGCGAGCTGCAACAGCTCCACGTCCTCCTCGACGAGGCCGGCATCCTTGAGCTCGCGCAGTTGCCAGGCGTGTCCCAGCCAGGCGGCGATGCCGGTCTCCGTCTCCGGGGCCAGCTCCGGGTCGTCGAGCCGGGTCTGGAGGTAGGCCCGCCCCTTGCGGATCAGGGCATGCAGGCGGCAAAGCTGGTCGAGCGCCTCGCCGTAGACCGCCTCGCGCGCGGCCGCCGGACGTTCCTCGCCCTCCGCCGAGAAGAACAGCTTCGTATAGCTGCGCAGGGCCGTCTGGGCGCCGGGCAGGTAGGCGTTGCCGAGCTGCCTGGCCTGCTCTTCCAGCTCGCGGGCCGTCTTGGCGTTCATGTTGCCGATGCCCAGCCGGACGACGTCCAGCGTCAGCTTCTCCAGGAGGTCGATCCCGCCGAGCTGCGCCTTGATCTTCTTGGCGAGCGCCGACTTGTTGACCTTGACCGGCTTGTCGGCGTCGGCACTGCGCTTCTCGACGCGTGCCGCCACCTTCTCGCGCTTGGCCGCCAGCTCTTCCGGGACCTCGGCCTGCGTGAACGTCTTGCCCTCCGCCAGCGCGTAGAGTAGCCCCAGGGCGTGCTTGCAGGGGAACTGCCGGCTGGGGCAGGTGCAGCGGTAGACGGGCTTCTCCGGCACGGCGAAGTCGGCGGAGCACTGGTACGGCGTCTTGCCGCTGCCCTGGCACTGGCCAAACCACAACGTCTCATCGGGAGAATGGTTGAGCGTGAGGAACTTGTTCTTGAGGACAAGGCCCCGCCCATTCTTCGCCGCCTCCACGTTGGGAGCAGCGGCCTCGATGAAAGCTTCGGTGATCGTGATCATGCCAGGCGGTCCATCGGACCCCAGAACCGGGAGAGAATCCGGGTGCGATCCTGATTCTAGAGGCGGACGGTTCGCTGTACAAGCGGACGCTGCCGAGAGCCGGGCGCGTCGATCCGGCCGGGCCGCATCGGGATTGACCGGCCGCCGGGTCGAAGCAACCGGTTCCATATCCGTCATTCCTTTGTAGCGGTTTCGGGCAGTTGCCGGCGGCATCCGCCCGCGATTCCCGGGCGAGTGTCTTCCGGGTCGGCTCGCGCGAAGCGAGCCCCTGTTCGCCCCGGTTCGCGGCGGACGACCGCCTCCTCCTGATCGTGGAAGCCATCAAGACCGGCCGCCATCGACTGGTCTGGCGGGCCGCGGCCTCTTCCCTAAATCTAGGCATGGGGCGATATTCCGGCGATACGAGCCAGGCTTTGAAGAAATTTCTTCGAAAATCCGGCCGGCCGTTTGTTCGGATTTGCCGTCCGAAGGTCCCTTCTGTAGTAGGTGAGGCGCGGCAATCGGGGCCGCATCCGATGGATCGCACGAGACAACCGCCCCCGGGCTGGGCCGAGACGGCCCCCTGCCGATCTCGAGTCAAGGACACCATGATGAGCATCCCGAAGACGATGGCGACACGATGCTGGATGACCTCCGATCTCATCCTGCTCGCGGCCGCCCCTGCGACGGCGCAACACCACGGAGGCGGCGATCATGCCGGCGGCCACCCGAATGGCGGGTTCGGCGCCCAGCACGGGCAGGCGATGATGGGCCAGCCGTTCCAGGGATCACAGCCCCGGCTCCAGCCCAGGGGTGGCCAGATGCAACCCCAGCACCAGCGCCGGGGCCGTCAGCCGCGGCCGCGGGCCTGGGACCAGTATCCGATGATGCTCGCCCCCGACGGCGTCCAGACGGCGATGTGGACGGGGACGCTCGCCGATGTCGGCATCCCAATTCCGCAGGATCTGTCGGCCGCCGGCGCCCGACCTGACGCTGACACCCGGGCGCTCGACGTCGCGACCGTCCCCGATTCCCGCTGACGAGACGCCGGGGCGCATCGCCCAACCCCATCGCGTCGAGGACGGGACATCAGGCCGGCGATCCTGATGGCCGCATCTCCTGCCGGGCAGCCGCCCGCCTGGGATCGCGACCGTCCCCGACGACCCGAGCGGGGGGGCGTGCGCCCGCGCCGAGCCATCAAGGCGGGCGGACCCTTTGGGACGCCCCCCGACCCAACTGCTGCTGGTGACTTGAGAGTTCGTCGGATCAACGAAGTCGCAACATTGAGGGTTTACTCCATGTTCCCGCTCACGAGCCCATCCCGCCTGCGACGTTCGAGCGCTCGCTCCGGAATCACCGGACGCCGCCCGATCCGACGACGAGCCATCGCCGTTGGCCTGGAGCCCCTGGAGCAGCGTGTCGTCCTCTCGACCGTCACCTGGATTAACAGCCAGGGAGGCGATTGGGATACGGGCTCCAACTGGAGCGGAGGCCAGGTCCCGTCGATCCAGGATAATGCGGTCATCAGCCTCCCCAACCTCAACATCACCCATTCCTCGCCGACCGCCGACGCAGTCCACAGCCTGTCCAGCCAGTCTCCGATCGCCCTGTCAGCGGGCTCTCTCGAGCTCGAGTCGGCTTCCAGCGTCAATGGCACGTTGAGCCTCAGCGGCGGACAGTTCAACGTGAAAGCCAACCTCTCCCTCAAGCACCTCGCGGTCACCTCCGGGTCGGTCGTCGACAATGCGACGCTGACCGTGGGGTCCCTCACCTGGGCCGGCGGTGGATTCTCCGGCAACGGCCAGGTCAACCTGTCCCAGATGACGATGGCGTTGACCGGCGCGGTGTTCTCGAACGCGACGATGAACCTCGGGGGGAACGGGGTCTCGCTCGCCGGGACTTCGAACCTCCCACTGGTTGGGAAAGTCGCCCTCTCCGGGACGGTGCAGGACGCGAGCCACTATAGCCTGACGGCACCGGTCCCCTCGGCGAAGCTGGGCGGCTTCGCGCTGACCAATGGCGTGGCCACGCTCTCCGCCGCAGGGCTCGCCTTCTCCGCCGATGCCAGCCTGCCGATCATCGGCGCGGCGCACCTCTCCGGCAGCATCCAGGACGCGGCGCACTACAACCTCACCGCCAGCCTGCCAACGCTCGGCGTCGGCGGCTTCGCACTCACCAAGGACACAGTGACTCTCTCCGCAGCCGGGCTGTCGCTGACCGGCACGGCGCAGTTGCCGGTAATCGGGTCGCTGGGCCTGTCGGGGACGATCGCGGACGCGAGCCACTACAGCCTGGCCGCACCGGTCCCGTCGGCGAAGCTCGGCGGCTTCGCGCTGACCAATGGCGCGGCGACGGTCTCCGCCGCCGGGCTCGCCTTCTCCGCCGACGCCAGCCTGCCGATCATCGGCGCGGCGCACCTCTCCGGCAGCATCCAGGACGCGGCCCATTACAGCCTCACCGCCAGCCTGCCAACGCTCGGCGTCGGCGGCTTCGCGCTCACCAAGGACACGGTGACGCTCTCCGCAGCCGGGCTGTCGCTGTCCGGGACGCGCAGTTGCCGGTGATCGGGTCGCTGGGCCTGTCGGGGACGATCAAGGATGCCACCCACTACACCCTGACGGCCCCGGTCCCCTCGGCGAAGCTGGGTGGCTTCGCGCTGACCAACGGCGTGGCGACGCTCTCCGCCTCCGGCCTCTCCTTCGCCGCCGACGCCAGCCTGCCGATCATCGGCGCGGCGCACCTCTCCGGAGCCATCCAGGACGCCGCCCACTACAGCCTCACCGTCGGCCTGCCGTCGCTCAGCGTCGGCGGCTTCGCCCTGACCAAGGACACGGCGACGCTCTCCGCCTCCGGGCTGTCGCTGTCGGGCACGGCGTCGCTGCCGGTGATCGGCATAGAGCAGCTCTCGGGGACGATCACGGACGCGAGCCACTACAGCCTGGCCGCACCGGTCCCGTCGGCGAAGCTGGGCGGCTTCGCGCTGACCAATGGCGTGGCGACGCTCTCCGCCGCAGCGCTCGCCTTCTCCGCCGACGCCAGCCTGCCGATCATCGGCGCGGTGCACCTCTCCGGAGCCATCCAGGACGCCGCCCACTACAGCCTCGCCGTCGGCCTGCCGTCGCTCAGCGTCGGCGGCTTCGCGCTGACCAAGGACACGGTGACTCTCTCCCCCACCGGGCTGTCGCTGTCCGGGACCGCGCAGTTGCCATTGATCGGGTCGCTGGGCCTGTCGGGGACGATCAAGGATGCCACCCACTACAGCCTGACGGCCCCGGTCCCCTCGGCGAAGTTGAGCGGCTTCGCGCTGACCAATGGCGCAGCCACGCTCACCGCCATAGGGCTCGCCTTCTCCGCCGACGCCAGCTTGCCGATCATCGGTGCGGCGCACCTCGCCGGCAGCATCCAGGACGCGGCGCACTACAGCCTCACCGCCAGCCTGCCAACGCTCAGCGTCGGCGGCTTCGCGCTCACGAAGGACACGGCGACTCTCTCCGCCTCCGGGCTGTCGCTGTCCGGGACCGCGCAATTGCCCGTGATCGGATCGCTGGGCCTGTCGGGGACGATCACGGATGCGAACCACTACAGCCTGACAGCCTCGGTCCCCTCGGTGAAGCTGGGCGGCTTCGCGCTGACGAACCCGAAGGTCGCGCTGGCCAACGGCATCTTGAACCTGAGTGGGACGGCGCAGTTGCCGGCGCTCGGATCGCTGGGCCTGTCGGGGACGATCAAGGACGCGAGCCACTACAGCCTGACGGCCCCGGTCCCCTCGGCGAAGCTGGGCGGCTTCGCGCTGACCAACGGCGCAGCCACGCTCACTGCCACAGGGCTCGCCTTCTCCGCCGACGCCAGCCTGCCGGTCGTCGGCGCGGTGCACCTCTCCGGCAGCATCCAGGACGCGGCCCACTACAGCCTCACTGTCAGCCTGCCTTCGCTCAACGTCGGCGGCTTCGCCCTGACCAAGGACACGGCGACACTTTCTGCCACCGGGCTGTCGCTGTCCGGGACGGCGCAGTTGCCGGCGCTCGGATCGCTGGGGCTGTCGGGGACGATCAAGGACGCGACCCACTACAGCCTGACGGCCTCGGTACCCTCGGTGAAGCTGGGCGGCTTCGCGCTGACCAGCGGCGTGGCGACGCTCTCCGCCGCCGGCCTCGCCTTCTCCGCCGACGCCAGCCTGCCGGTCGTCGGCGCGGTGCACCTCTCCGGAGCCATCCAGGACGCGGCGCACTACAGCCTCACCGTCGGCCTGCCTTCGCTCAGCGTCGGCGGCTTCGCCCTGACCAAGGACACGGCGACGCTCTCCCCCGCCGGGCTGTCTCTATCGGGCACGGCGTCGCTGCCGGCGATCGGCACGGAGCAGCTCTCGGGGACGATCAAGGACGCCACCCACTACACCCTGACGGCCCCGGTCCCCTCGGCGAAGCTGGGCGGCTTCGCGCTGACCAATGGCGTGGCGACGCTCTCCGCCTCCGGCCTCGCCTTCTCCGCCGACGCCAACCTGCCGGTCGTCGGCGCGGTGCACCTCTCCGGCAGCATCCAGGACGCGGCCCACTACAGCCTCACTGTCAGCCTGCCTTCGCTCACCGTCGGCGGCTTCGCGCTGACGAAGAACACGGTGACGCTCGCCGCCGCCGGGCTGTCGCTGTCCGGGACCGCGCAGTTGCCGGTGATCGGATCGCTGGGCCTGTCG
Source organism: uncultured Planctomycetota bacterium (assembly GCA_963771445.1). Taxonomy (GTDB): domain Bacteria; phylum Planctomycetota; class Planctomycetia; order Isosphaerales; family Isosphaeraceae; genus JAKAUH01. The sequence continues at coordinate 1,366,078 of CAVYTQ010000015.1, forward strand.
GGGACGATCACCAACTCCACGCATTACAGCCTCTCGGCTCAGATCCCGCGGATCAGCCTGGGCGGCTTCACATTCTCCAATGACACGGTGGCCCTTGCGAACGGTGCGCTGACCCTGACGGGCACGGTGACGCTGCCCGTGATCGGCTCGGTGACGCTGACGGGGACCATCGTCAACACGACGCACTTCAGCCTGACAAAGTCGCTGGGGAACCTGCAATTCGGGCCATTCGCCGTGACGGGTGCGTCGGTGACGGTGGGCGATTCGGGCAGCACGGTCGTGGTGTCGCTGGCCGGCACCGCGACGTTCGACCCCTTCGGTAAGGCGAACCTCGTCGGGACGCTGGGCTCCGACGGGTCGTATTCCTTAAGCGCCCCGATGGGCTCGGCCTCACTCCTCGGCGGCCTGGTCAAGTTCCAGTCAACGGCTGTCACCGTGTCGATCAAGGGATCGTCCGTCGCGGTCGGGATCTCGGGGCATGGGACAGTCGCCAACATCGGGACGGTCAATTTCAAAGGATCGATCACCGGCGAGGGGGACTATAGCCTCACCGGTGACGCGTCGCTGAACATCGCCGGGTTCTCGATCCACACCGCGGAGATGACGCTGGGCACGGACGCGCTGGGCGTCAGCTTCACCCTCCCCGTGCCGGAGGTCGGCGACGTCAACTTCACCGGCTCCTATGGGCCAGGCGGGCAATGGTCCCTGGGGGCGACATATCCCGGCCCGGTCGAGGTCGGCCCGGTCACGCTCACCGACCTGGGATTCGTCCTCTCCTCCCAGAGCCTGACCCTCAAGGCTACCGGCAGCATCGCCGACCTCCAGGACCTCGCCAACGTCCAGGTCACCGCCCAGGTCTTCTACGACGGGCGGTTCCAGATAATTGCGGACGCCCATGTGCTCCAGTTCGGGCCGTTCAGCCTGGGCGAGGCCGTGGTTACGGTGGGCAACGCCAACCCGCAGCACCAGTTCGTGATCGATGTGCATGCCGTGGCCGGCTTCCCGAACCTCGGGGCGGGGATGACCCTCGACGGGGTCCTGACGGACAGCCACAACTACGACCTCAAGGGGACGGACAACCTGGCGATCGCCGGCCTGCCGGCCATCACGAGCGTGAAGGCCGAGCTGAGCAGCGCCACGGGCTTCACCTTCAAGGGGTCGTGGAACTACGGGGTCATGACGGCGACGGTGTCCGGGACGATCCAGGGCGACGGGCACGCCCACTTCGAGGGGAACGCCACGCTGGGGACGAGTCTGGGCGGGTTCACCCCGGCCAGCTTCGACGCGGTCGTCAACGTCGATCCGGCGCATGGGACCTACTCGATCGACGCCTCCGCCAAGGTGAACGCCCTGATCGCAACGCTCACCTTCCAGGCGCACGCCTCCAAGGATGCCCAGGGCTGGCAGCCGCTCGTGCTGACCACCCAGGCGACGGTCGGAGGTCCGCTGTCGAAGATCCTGAGCGGCCAGGCCAACTTCACGGTGGATCCCAGCGGCGTGAGCTTCTCGGGGACGCTCACCGCCGCGGGCGGCCTGGCCAGTTTCAAGGTGTCGGGTGAGGTGTATGCCAACGGTACGCTCCAGATCGGCGGATTCCTCGGCAAGGCCGGGCAGATGCTGGCCCAGGATGCCGCCGCCCTCCTGGAGGCCGTTGGGGCCGATGCGCGCCTGATCGCCTCGGAGCTCAGCTCCCTCTACCACAGCCTCGACACGGACGTGGCCAGCTTCCTCCACAATGTCGGCGTGGGGGCCGCCCAGATCGGTGATGCACTCCAGAATGTTTTCAAGGACTCCGACCAGGCACTGGCGGCCGCCCTCAATTATGCCGGCGTCCTGGAAGAGGACATCGCCGGTGGGCTGAATACCCTCTTCGGCAAGGACATGCTCAGGGTGGCCTCAGCAATCTGGGGCGGGATCGGTGGCAGCCTCGACGACCTTGGCGGCGCCCTGGCGAACGGCATCGGCGGCCTCTACTCCGACATGGCCAAGGCCCTCTCCGGCCTCCCCAACGTTTCGCTGCCCAACGTCGCCCACGCGCTGAAGGTCGGCATCGGCCTGGACCTCAGCGGCGTCGCCAGCGCCCTGCACTTCGGCCCGGGCCTCGACCTCGCCGCAGCCGCGCAGGCCATCTGGAACTCGGGCATCGGCGGATTCAACTCCGACGACCTGGGCGGCGCCCTGGCAAAGGGCATCGGCGGGCTGTATTCCGACATGGCCAAGGCCCTCTCCGGCCTGTCGAATGTCTCGCTGCCCAATGTGGCCCACGCGCTGAAGGTCGGCATCGGCCTGGACCTCAGCGGCGTCGCCAGCGCCCTGCACTTCGGCCCGGGGCTCGACCTCGCCGCCGCCGCGCAGGCTATCTGGAACTCGGGCATCGGTGGGTTCAACAGCGACGATCTGGGTGGCGCCCTGGCGAAGGGCATCGGCGGGCTGTATTCCGACATGGCCAAGGCCCTCTCCGGACTCTCCAACGTCTCGCTGCCCAACGTCGCGCACACGCGCTGAAGGTTGGCATCGGCCTGGACCTCAGCGGAGTTGCCAGCGCCCTGCACTTCGGCCCGGGCCTCGACCTGGCCGCCGCCGCCCAGGCTATTTGGAACTCCGGGATCGGCGGGTTCAATGTTGACGATCTGGGCGGCGCTCTGTCGAAGGGTATCGGCGGGCTGTACTCCGACATGGCCAAGGCCCTCTCCGGCCTGTCGAATGTCTCGCTGCCCAACGTGGCGCACGCGCGCTGAAGGTCGGCATCGGCCTGGACCTCACCGGCGTGGCAAGCGCCCTGCACTTCGGCCCGGGGCTCGACCTCGCCGCCGCCGCCCAGGCCATCTGGAACTCGGGCATCGGCGGGTTCAACACCGATGACCTGGGCGGAGCCCTGGCGAAGGGCATCGGCGGGCTGTATTCCGACATGGCCAAGGCCCTCTCCGGACTCCCCAACGTCTCGCTGCCCAACGTGGCCCACGCGCTGAAGGTCGGCATCGGCCTGGACCTGAGCGGGGTCGCCAGCGCCCTGCACTTCGGCCCGGGCCTCGACCTCTCCGCCGCCGCCCAGGCCATCTGGAACTCGGGCATCGGCGGGTTCAACACCGACGACCTGGGCGGCGCCCTGGCAAAGGGCATCGGCGGGCTGTACTCCGACATGGCCAAGGCCCTCTCCGGCCTCTCGAACGTCTCGCTGCCCAACGTCGCTCACGCACTGAAGGTCGGCATCGGCCTGGACCTGAGCGGAGTCGCCAATGCCCTGCATTTCGGCCCGGGCCTCGACCTGGCCGGCGCCGCTCAGGCCATCTGGAACTCGGGCATCGGCGGGTTCAACACCGACGACCTGGGCGGCGCCCTGGCGAAGGGCATCGGCGGCCAGTACTCCGACATGGCCAAGGCCCTCTCCGGTCTCTCGAATGTCTCCTTCGAGAACGTCGCGCACGCCCTCTCGGTCGGCATCGGCCTGGACTTGACTTCCGTCGCATCGGCGATGAAAGCCGTCGAACAGCTCGGCCTATAACGTCGCTTACGCGATCTGGCATGGCATCAGCGTCGGGTTCGGGGATCTTGTCTCGGCGATGATTCAGCGCATTTTCCATGTCATACTGGGACGCATACTATCTCGTGCTTGGACTCTGATCCTCGATCGCGAGACTCGGGCTACCGACAACATCGTTGATCCGACTTATGATCGATAGAATCGGGACGAGATCCGGGCCGTCAATGGCACCGTCCTCCCCGGCGACGACTCCACGAGCTGGGAACGGCAAGTGACCTGGTCGAAAAGCCCCGGATCTCGTCCTTCGTTCCATGGCCATCCGCCCCGGATGGCCATGGCTTCATCTCGAATGACCACAAGAGCTCGTTCGCTGTCGAACGACCGGATGGCCGTCAACGCCTGGTGCGACGCGGCGAATGTCGGGCTGTACACTCCAATCACGAACCTGGTCTCAGCCCGCCTCCGCCCGGAAGGGTGGCCGCCCGGTCAGCAGCCCGTACAGGATGACCCCCATCGCATCGACGGCGGTCGCCGGCCCGACGACGCCCCGCGCGCCCCGTGCCTGCTCGGGGGACCATGTCGCTCGGCGTACCGACCGGGACGCCGCTCTGCGTCAACCGGGTCGAGCCGGGCGTGACCGGCGAGGGCACGAGCTCCTCGCACAGGCCCACGGCGGCCGGCTGTTCATCTAGGCGTCGGGCCAAGTCATTGAGCTCCCAGCGCATGTGCTGGTTGGCCAGCGCGAAGAGCTGGCGCGTGGTCCGGGGCGGGCCTCGCGCAACGCCTTGAGCAGCCGCTCGGTCACGGCGCCCGAGCAGCTCGTCGGCCTGCACGTTCATCGGCAGCCGCGTCAGGCGCGGGTAGCTCCGGTGCAGCAAGCTGGCACACAGCACGTGCAATCGTCGGACGGCCCGGTCGAGCAGTGCCCGGACGATCGGCTCGGCGGGCGAATCCCCGCCCAGCTCGTCGAGGTAGCGCTGGACCACGGCGGTGGTGTGTTCCTGGCTCATCGCACAACCGATCGCGTCAAGTGCAATGAGAGCAGCGCCCATGCTCCGATGCGGGTGACCGCCCTCCACGCTCAGTATATCGACCGGGAAGGCGACGGCGTGAGGCGGAAGCAACCGCCTTCCCTGGGCGTCGGTCTCGGATCGCCGGGGGCGGCCGCGGTCTCCGGAGGATCCGGGCGACGCGTTGTCGCCTCGATCCGCCAGTTTGGGATACGTGATTGATGCCTGGATGTCCCCCCGTCGCGGGAGCGACTCGACCGTCGCCGACCTGCGACCCATCGATGACGACCGGGTCCCGACCTCGCGGCAGGGACGCCGGGCATTCCCCGCGCCGTCGCACCGGGTCAACGCCCCCACGACACCTGCGGGCTGAATCGACCGCCCTCTCCTCCCGGGGGGTGAAAAACGCCGCACCCCGGCTGCTCCGGCCGAATGCCCGACGAGAGAGAACACCCTCCTCGGGGGTCGGGTCGGTGCGGGCGATGGGGACATCCTCACGTTCGACCTTTCATTCTTATCCTCAGGAAGGGCAGGAGCATGAAGGCACCGAGAGAAGTTCTCGCGAGAGTCACCACCGTGATCGTGCAATCGCTGGGGGTCGATGAGGACGAGGTCACGCCCGCCGCCACCCTGGTCGGCGACCTGGGCGCCGAATCCATCGACTTCCTCGACATCGTGTTTCGCCTGGAGCGCGAGTTCGGGATCAAGGTCCCGCGAGGCGAATTGTTCATCGAGCCGACCTCGCCGGGCGAAGACGGTTACGAACGGGACGGCCGGGTGACCGCGGAAGGACTCGCCGCCCTGCGCGTGCAGATGCCCTACGCCGACCTCGAGCACGACAATCGGCTGGACCGGGTCGGCGACCTGTTCACCGTCAACCTGCTCGTCCGGTACGTCACGTGGAAGCTCGAGGGCGGGCGGACTCGCGACGAGAATACGGGGGCGGCCGTACTCGCCGCGCCTCGCGCGATCGGGCGGTGAGCGAACGCCCGGGAGACGAGAGCCGACACGAGAAGTCCTGAGCCCTCTCGCCGGCGATCGGTTCCGAAATGCAGGGCGACCCCGGTGGTGCGGGATCGCGCCGCCTCGGGCTCGCAATGGCCGGTCGCTTCGCCATGTACCGGCCCCTGGTTTCCTTTTCTCCATTCCAAGTAAACCGCCGTTGACTTCGAGAGTCGGGCGCACTGCGATCAAGTCAACGGCGGCTTACTTGGCCGTTCGCCGGCCGATCGGGCCGCGCGGGCGGAAGCTTCGAACACCGCGGGAGCAAAGCATGACCACTCTTCAATTGTCCGACGCGACGGTTCATCAGGGCCACCGGACCGCGGACGTCCCGACCGATCCCCCTCCGGCGGACGCATCGCCCCCGGCGTCCGTGCCGCCATCGCACCGCCAGCGGCAGGCGATGCTGTGGGCGGGGGCGGTGGCCGGCCTGACGCTTGGGGGATACTCGCTGGCCCCGACCGTGAGGACGATGCTGGACACGGTCTCCACCGACGACGCCTACGTCAACGGCCACGTGACCTACGTGGCCCCGCGCGTCGCCGGCCAGGTGAGCCGCGTCCTGGTGGACGACAACCAGCGTGTGAAGAAGGGCGACCTGCTGATCCAGCTCGACAGGGAGCCGTACCAGGTCCGGGTCAACATCAAGAAGGCGGCCCTGGTCACCGCCGAGGCCGAGCTGATGGCCGCCCGGTCCCAGGTCCGCGGCATCCTGGCCCAGGCCGGGAGCCTGCGCTGGAAACTCCAGACGTCGATCGAGGATGTCAACGACAAGGTCTCGCTGCTCCGCGCCGGGTCGCGGCCCTGCGGAGCAAGGAGGCGTCCCTCGACCGCGCCCGCGCCGACCTGAAGAGGTCCCGCGGCCTCTTCGGCCGCAACGCCATCGCCCGTGAGGAGTACGACAAGTACGTCGAGGCCGAGCGGACGTCCGAAGCCGGCGTCAAGCAGGCCCTCGAGGAGGTTCATGAGGCCCGGGTCTCGCTGGGCCTCGCCCCGCGCCCCGCGAAGGGCGAGCTGACGGACGTCCCCGCCGACATCAACCAGACCTTCTCCGGGGTCCGCCAGGCACTGGCCGACGTCAACCAGTGCGTGGCGCAACTCGGCTTCCCCCTCGTCCCCGTCACCCGGACGCCGCAGCAGGCCCTCGAAGAGTTCGCCCGCGGCGACAAGGACGGGAACATCGATCGCATCCTCGAGCGGATGGTGCCGGAGGCGCCCGCGGTCCGGCAGTCCAAGGCGAAGCGGCTCCAGGCCGTGCGCGACCTGGCCGAGGCCGAGCTCGACCTCCGCTACTGCGACATCATCAGTGAGATCGACGGCGTGGTGACCAGCCGCAGCGTCAACACCGGCAACCACGTCTCCGCCGGGCAGGGCGTGATGGCCGTCCGCTCGGTCACCGAGATCTGGGTCGACGCCAACTTCAAGGAGACCCAGCTCGCCGACCTGCGGATCGGCCAGCGCGTGCGGTGCAAGGTGGACATGTACGGCGGCCGCAGGGAGTTCGCGGGCCGGATCACCGGCTTCACCATGGGGACCGGCCAGACCCTCTCGCTCCTGCCGCCGCAGAACGCCACCGGCAACTACGTGAAGATCGTCCAGCGGCTGCCGGTCCGCATCGAGCTGACCGACCTCGACCCCGACAGGGCCCCCCTGTTCGTCGGCCTGTCGGTGATCCCATACGTGTACTACAAGGAGCCGCCGACGGGCCCGAACGCCGGGGCGGTCTTGCAACCACCGGCCTGTCGCCCGACGGGACCGACGGACCAAGGACCTCGCCCGGATCGGTCGCGAGGCACGAGTGGACCGCGATCAAAGTCGAAGTGGAGCCCTCGCAAATGCTCATTCCCTTCATGATCGCGGCCGTCCTGCTCCTCGGAAGTCTGCTGGTCTACGGCACGGCGGTCCAGCTCGTCGTGCGCGTCGCCGTGGGCCTGATCCGAGGCAGCCCCGGGGCCCTGGGGTTCTGGCGGAGTACCGCCGTCATGGCGATCGTGACGGCCGAGCAACGGCGCGAGCAGTTCCACCTGGCCCGCCTGGGCGAAAGCCTCGGCGCGTTGAACCCGCACGTGCAGGGCGACTTCCGGGCCGGCCGGGGCGACTTCCGGGCCGGCCGGGCCTACTTCGAGCCGCTGACGGGCGATCCGGCACGGTCGCAGGGGATGACCCTCCAGACGCTCGCCGATCTCCGTCAGCAGCAGGCGGCGTCCCTGGCCTACTTCGATGTCTTGTCCATGGCGACGACGGCGAACCTCCGGCCGCCGCGCAGCGGGTCGGACCGCCGCAACCGACCGGGACCATTCCGACGGAGACCCGCCAGGTCGGAGGAGCTGTTGCCGACGCCGCTCGCGCCGGTCCGCACTCAGACCAGCTCGTGGATCGGCTCGGCGGTATGGGGCAGGATCGAGACGGGTCGGTCGGCCTTGTCGCTGATGAAGGCGTGCGGGTCGATGCCCATGTTGTGGTAGATCGTCGCCAGCACGTCCTGATAGTGCACCGGCCGGGCCACCGCCGAGCCGCCCAGCTTGTCGGTCGAGCCGATCACCTGGCCGACCTTCATCCCGCCGCCGAACAGCAGCGCCGAGCTCACCCGGGACCAGTGGTCGCGGCCGGCGACCTTGTTGATCTTCGGCGTCCGGCCGAACTCGCCCCAGACGACGACCGTGACGTCGCGCTCGAGGCCGCGGTTGTGGATGTCCTCGACCAGCGCCGAGACCCCCTGATCGAACAGGGGCAGTTGCTTGCGCAAGAGGTTGAAATTATCGCCGTGCGTGTCCCAGAACCCATACGCGACGGTCACGCACCGCGCCCCGGCCTCGACCAGGCGGCGGGCGATCAGGAACTGATCGTTCCACATCGGCGCGGCGTCGCCCAGGGGCTGCGGCGTGCCGATCCCGTATCGGGCGCGAAGCCTCGGGTCCTCGCGCGAGACGTCCAGCGCCCGGGCGACCTTGTCCGAGGTGAGCACGTCGAAGGCGCGGCGATAGACGCTGTCCATGCCGTCGACCTCGGGGGTGTCGACGCACCGTCGCAATCGGTCGAACTGGCCGAGCAGCGCCTTGCGGCGATCGAACCGCGGCGGCGGGACCTCGGCCTGCGGCGTCAACAGCGCCAGGTCGTCGCCTTCCATCCGGGCCGGCTTGAACGAATGGCCGAGGAAGCCGGGGCCGGGGCTGTTGTACGGCTTGTGCTGCATCACCGGGAACAGGTCGATGAACGGCGGCACGACCGGGCTGGCCGACCCCTGCACGCGGGCGATCACCGAGCCGAAGCTCGGGCTTCCCTCGCGCTGGCTCTGGCCCATCGGGTAGCCGGTGACGTTCTGGAAGCTCGAGTGCTCGTCGCGCAGGCCGACGATCGAGCGGATCACGGCGACCTTGTCCATCAGGCCGGCGATCCGCGGCAGCAATTCGCCGATGTGCACGCCGGGAATGCGGGTGCCGATCGGCTTGAACTCGCCGCGGATCCCGTCGGGTGCCTCGGGCTTGAGGTCGAAGGTGTCCTGGTGCGCCGCGCCGCCGGCCAGGTAGATCATGATGACCGACTTGTGCGGCGAGCCCGAGCCCCCTGCCCTGCCGCCCCGCGATCCCCGCGACAGGTCCTCGGCCCGGAGCAGCCCCGGTAGCCCCAGCCCGCCCATCGCCAGGCCGCCGAGCTGGAGGAACGACCGCCGCGTCCGGCCGTCGCAGAACCGTTGATCGTCCCCGCCCGGTCCCCACAAGGTCAGCATCGCCATGCCCTCCCGCGCCGAGCGATGCCCGACCGGCTTCGGTCCCTGGATTCCCGCACCTCGTCCTGTTTCCGGGCGGGTGTTAAACAATAGTCTAACCCATGGGACAGGTCGGGGCAAGCGGGTTGAGGATCTGCGGCTTATCGATGAGTCGTGGACTTGCGACGGGATCGGCCGGGGCCTTGCGGCTTCAGGGCGGGCTGGGATCGCGGGGACGGAGTGCGAGGATGCAGGCAACGGGCAGGGATGGCATCAGGACCCATCCCCGTTCGCGAGGAGCGAAGGCGTCGAGAGACGTTCCTGCTCAACGGGGTCTCCGGGACGAAGCTGATCGAGCCTCAGCAATTCTCCCGGCGTGTAGAGCCGATCCTTGATGGTGCCGCGTCCGGCCTCATCCAGGGGCGCGATCCGGGTCTCGCCCTGCTCGGCGATCACCGGGAGGATCTCCTCGTCGCCGATTTCCGGATCATCGAGCAGGTCGGGGCTGTGGCTCGTGACGAGGACCTGGGTGTTCCGGCAAGCATCGCGTAGGATGTCGCGCAGCACGCCGGTCGCGGCGGGGTGCAGGGCGATCTCGGGTTCCTCGATCCCGATGAGCGGCACGCGGTGCGCCTGGCCGTTGCCCGGCTGCAGCAGCGCCACCAGGATGCCGAGCGCCCGCAGGGTGCCGTCCGACATGCTGGATGCGAAGAATTGCCAGGGTTGCCTGCTGCCGGCGACCTCCTGGCGAAAGACGATCGCCTCCCTGGGTCCGACGGGCCTGGCCTCGAATCCCCGGATGCTGGGCACGACTTTCGAGAGGTATTCCTCGATGCGCGACTTGAGGGCCGGGCTGTCACGCTCCAGCCGCCTGAGGACACTCGCCAGGTTGCCGCCGTCGCGGCGCAGGATCTCACCTGCGTCGGGAGCTTGCAGATCGCGGATGCGGTCGGGGCTGAGGTTGTAGAAGGCCATGTGGGTCAGGGCCTCATAGACCGGCCGGAATTCCTCGAACCCGGAGACATTGACGAGATAGAGCCGATCGGCGGCCGCGGCCGGCGCCGTGGTGAGGCTCGTGCCGATCACCTTCCCCGCCCGAACCTCGTAGAACGATCCCGCAGCCAGGGCCTCGGGCCGGCTCAGGCGGCACTCCTCGGACTGGACCTCGTATCCTCCCTGGGGCCGGGCACCGATCCACAACGCGTAGACACCCTCCGTACCATCGGCGAGGATGAAATCGAGAGAAATGCCGAAGTGGTTGGGGTGGCCTCCAGATCGTCGGCGCACCTCCTGGATGCCGCCGCGATCGCGCAGGGCATGGTCGAGCGACGTGTTGAGGGCGTCGGAGACGAAACGCAAGGCATCGAGGAAGTTACTCTTGCCGGAGCTGTTGGGTCCCCCCAGGAAGGTCAGCGGACCGAGCCGGACATCGCATCGCGCAATGCTCTTGTAATCCCTCAGGACGACCCGTGTGATCAGCGTGGAACGATTCATGACGCCGCCTCCGCCTTGGGGTTCGGTCGTGCTCGACCACCTCATTCTGGCCGGAGCGGCCCGATCGGTCCAGGCCGCGACCGCGAGGCCGGCCGAGGCGTCGGGCGCCTTACCCGGCGCCTCGGCCCTGGGCGTGGCTGTGGACCACCGCCTGGTACGGGAAGCCGAAGAGCCCGGTGACGATGCCGACGACCTTGTTGCCGTAGACCGAGTTCGAGCTCAGGCCGGCCGATCGGCGGGGATAGCTCAGGTTGACCCAGGTCGCGGGGCCGAACGTGCCGTTGGGCTCGCGGTCGATGGTCACGAACGAGGCATTATTCGTGTTGCCGCTCGACCCGCTCTGCACCGAATCGGCGTTGAGCGTGTACACGTCGTTCTTTACCTCGCTGATCCCCTCGAAATGCGTGAGGAAGTTGCTGCCGGACGACCCGGCGGGATAGCTGTACGACGTCCAGTTCGTGAACGTGTTGGTGGTCGCGTTGTAATCGACCACGTATCCCTGGCCGATCGGCTGCGTCTGGTCGGCCATGTTGTTGGTGGAGACGTTGCTGTAGCCGCCAGCGATCGTGTAGATGTTGCCGCCGGTCCACCAGATCCCGTACGCCGTGTCGCTGACCGAGCCGGGGTAGACGATGTTCGTGAGGAACTGCCTGGTCGCGATGTTGTAGATGTAATCCTTCCCGGGGCCGAGCGGCATGCCGTCGCCGGTCGGGCTGTCGTAATTGCCCACGGCGAGGCCCCCCATGGTGCTGTGCACGTAGTTATACGTTGCACCCGGGTAGTCTATCGTCTGGAAGGACCCTCGCGAGGGAAGGTCGGCGGTGGTGCCCTGGAAGACGAAGCCATGGACCGTTACCGGGTCGATCAGCGGATGCCCGCTCCGGTAGCTGCCGACAAGCTCGATGTTGCCGTTGCCGAGGTTGTTCGGCCCGTAGACGCTGGTCGAGCAGCCCCGGGGTAATTGACGAAGTACGACTTGCCTTTCCCGCTGATCGAGCCGACGAAGAGCAGGCCGCGAGTCAGCGACGTGCCGGAGATCAGATACTGCCCGCGCTCGAAGCCGCCGCGCAGGCCCTGCCACGCCGTGACCGGGACGTGGATGTGCCGAGTGTAGTAGTAGGTGACGCCGCTCGACTCCCCCGCGGTCCCGAGGGCCCGGGTGAAGGCGGTGGCGCCGACCGCCGGGCGGTCCGCCCGAGCGGCCGGCTCGACCGTCGCCTGCGGCATCGGCCCGGACCCGGCGTCGTGATGGTCCGTCGTTCCCCCGAGCGTGGAGAGCAGTTGCCGGCCCTCGAGGACCTCGAGATCGCGACGGAACCGGCGACGCGATGCGGCGCGTGCGGCTCCCGAGGACGCCTCCGCGAACGACGATCGGGATGGATTCGAGCGAACGAGCGACATGGGGACCGGTCCTCTTCGATCGGGGTGGAATGGGAACGATTATCGGGACGATTCGCGACCCGCGGCCTGGGTGGAGTGCCGGCCTCGGGGTCAGCCGCCGGCCCTGGGGATGTACCGGATGCCGCGGGACCGCGTCAGGTTGACGTTCCCCTGCGCATTGGCCGCGATCGTGTTCCCCTGCACGACGGTGCCGTCGCAGTTGCCCAGGGCGTACAGGCCATATCCCTGGTTGATCAGGATCTTGTTGCCCTGGCCGGTGAGTGCCTGGCTGCTGGAGAGGGCGAAGTTGCCGCCGATTGTGGCACCGCGGGCCTTGAAGAGCGTCAGGCCGTTGCCCACATTGGCGCTGATGGCGTCGCCGATCACGGCATCGCCGCGCGACGACCGGATCGACACGCCCGTGCCCCCGTTGAAGAGGATGTTATCCTGCAACGGCAGCGACGGCCCGCCGATCGTGGTGGACGAAGTGCCGGGGCCGACGTCGATCCCGCCCATGATGTTGGGTATGGCGCCGGTGACCGCCAGGGCCTTGGTGCCGACGTTGGTGTTGAAGATGACATTGCCGTGCGCCTTGCCGGCGACCTGGATGCCGTAACCCGCGTTGCCCGAGGCGGTGACCTGCGGCTCGATCGAGGGCTGGAATCCGCCGATGGCGTTGCCGTGGGCATGGCCGTCGATCTTGATGCCGTCGCCGCCGTTGGGGATGGCGTACTGGATGCTGGTGTTGGTGCCGGCCGCCGTCTGGGTCACCTGGACGCCGGTCGCCTTGCCGCCCAGCTCGATGCCGTTGCCCAGGTTGCCCGAGATGATGCTGGTGCGGCACCAGGTTGTCGCCGCCGCTCGAGGTGATCTTGATGCCGTCCTGCCGGTTGGGGGCCGCGCCGCCGAAGGCGAAGACCCCACCGAACGTGTTGAACGACGTGAATCCGCTGGCCTTCTGCGTCACCTCGATGCCGTTCGCGTTGTTGCCCGAGATCACGTTGCCCAGCGGGATGATGCCGCCGACCTGGGTCTCCCGCGACGAGCCCGAGACGAGGAGGCCATCACGGCCGTTGGCGACAACCGTGCTGTTGTCGGCCCCGGCGCCCATGAAGTCGGCCTGGACCGTGGTGTCATTGGAATTGGTGATCCGCAGGCCGTTGCCGCCGTTGCCGCTGAGCACGTTGTAATAGACGAACGGCTGGTCCAGGACCGTGCAGCCGATCAGCGCGTTGCCGCTGGCCTTGACGATGGCGACGCCGTCCTGGCGGTTGCCCAGCGCCGAGTTGCCCGAGGCCGTCGTGCCGACGAAGTTGCCGCTCAGGGTGTTCGCGGTGGCGCCGCCCGTGATCATCACGCCGCTGCCGCGATTGCCCGAGATCAGGTTGCCCTGCGGCGGGCGGACGATCACGCCCGCCGTGGGGTCGTTGCCGCCCGAGACCTGGCCGCCGATCATGTTGTGCGAGGCGCCCCGCGTCAGCAGGATGCCGCTCTGGCCATTGCCGCGGGCGAAGGTGCCGGTCGAGTCGGTGCCGATGTTGTTCATGCCGACATCGACCCCGAGGCGCCGTAGATCCCGATCCCGTTGCCGCGGTTGCCGCTGATCACGTTCGAGAGCTGGAAGCCCAGGTTGACCGTCGCCTGGTAAGCGATGATGCTCCCGTTCACCGAGGCGATGCCGACGGCCTGGTTATCCACCACGGCGTCGTTGGTCTGCAGGCCGGTTGCTCCGGGGTAGTTCAGTTTGACCCAGTAGACCGGGCCGAAGGTGCCATCGGGATTGCGCCGGACGGTAGCCATCGACGCCTGGATGGGCGTGGGCGACCCGACCTCGCTCTCGGTGGCGGCGAGAGTATACACCCCCTGCTCGGGCTCGCTGATCCCCTCGAAGTGGGTGACGAGAGCCTTTCCGTCCGGTGCCAGGCCCGGGGCGGAGATCGACGTCCAGTGCGAGAACTGTCCCGTCGCCGAGTCGTAGTCGACCAGGTAGCCGGCGGCGAGGGGCGAGCCCTGGGTGCCGGGCATGCTATAGCCGCCGGTGATCGTGTAGCTGGTGCCGCCGTTGGACCAGATGCCGTACGCCGTCGTGGACGTCGAGCCCGGGTAGACGATGTTGTTGGGCAGGATCTCGGCCGCCGAGACGCTGTAGATGAACGCGTGGCCGGTGCCGAGCGGAGCATTGCCCTCGGGGCCATCGGCGTTGCCGACCGCCAGGTCGCCCATCGTGCTGTGCACGTAGGTGTACGTCGCGTCGGGGTAGGCGACCGTCTTGTAGTTGCTGAGGTCGGTGAAGTCGGCGGTCGTCCCCTGGAAGACGAACCCCTGGACGATGCCGCCCTGGGTGGCGCGGTAGCTTCCGACCATCCGCAGGATGTTACCGCCGACGATGTCGGGGCCGTAGACGCTCGTCGAGTAGGTCCCCGGGTAGTTGACGGCGTAGCTCGTGCCGCCGGCGCCGAGATCGGCCCGACGTAGAGCAGGCCGTTGAGTCCCGAGGTCCCGGCGATGAGGTACTGTCCCGGCGTGCTGGCGTCGCGGATGCCCTGCCAGCCCGAGACCGGCTGCATGCTCACCGAATCGGAGTTGTAATAGGTGACGCCCGTCACCGGATCGACCTGGCCGATCAGGTCGGCGTGCGACGAGGCTTCGATCCGGATGCCGTCGCCGCGGTTGCCGGCGACCGTGGACCCGTTGGCCATGATGCCGATGTCGTTGCCCTGGACCGTGATGCCCGAGCCGACCAGCGTGACCCCCGCGCCGGCGGCCCGGATCAGGGCGAGCGACTCGAGCGTCGACCCATCCGAGCCGGCGGCGAACCGCAGGCCCCGGGTGCCGGTGAAATTCACGGTCACGACCGGCGAGGAGCCGCCGAACGTCGGCGCCGAGGTGCCGTCGATCGTCAACGGGCCCGTGATCGCCGGCAACGCCTTGCGGCCGACGTTGATCGTGCCGCTGACGGTGAAGTCGATCGTGTCGGGCCCCGGCTGGGCGTTCGCCGAGAGGATCGCCTGCCGGAGCGAGCCCGCGCCCGAGGCATGCAGGTTCGACACCTTGAACGTCGACAGCAGCTCGCGGGTCTCCAGAACCTCGACCCGGCAGACGCTCGAGCGTCTCGAGGCAGGACGGCTCGATCGGGCGGAGGGCTTCCTCGGTGTTCGTGACGAAAATCGATCGGTCAGTGGCGGCGTCATCGCGGTCCTTCCTTCCTCTTGCTGCGGATTCTGTCGAGAAATCGATCTCGCGGATGAGGCCGTTCACGCCGACTCATCCGCCCGATGGCAGTGACGTCGAAGGGGCGATCCTGGTCCGGGGCAAGTCGGGAACTGTCCGAGCGCCCGGCAAGATCGCCGGATTGCCCCGGGTCACGTCGAGAGGTTGACGGTCGCCTGGTAGGGCTTCGAGGTGACCCCGTGATAGACGATCCCCACGACCGCGTTGCCGGCGACGGCGTTGGAGCTGGTGACCCCGCGCAGGCTGGTATTGTCGAGCGGGAGCCAGCGGCCGTTTGTGAACGACCCGTCGGGGTTGCGGCCCACCACGACGAAAGCGGCGCCTCGACCCGACTTGCCGCGGCTCGCCCAGTCGCCGTTCAGGCTATAGGTCCCGTTGCCCAGGGCACTGATGCCCTCGAAGTGGCTGCGGTAGACGACGCCGGGAGTGCCCGGATAGGGGAACGATTTCCAGTTGCTGAAGGCACCCGTCGCCGCGTTGTAATCGACCATGTACGCGGTGCCGAATGGGAAGCTCAGGTCGGGCGCCGGCAGGTTGTCGCTCCGGGTCTTGTACCCGCCGCAGATGGTGTAACTGGTGCCGCCGTTGTACCAGATGCCATAGGCAGTGTTGGCCGTCGAACCGGGATAGGAGATCGGCGTGTAGCCCTTCGTCGCCACGTCATAGATGAAGGCCACGGTCGCGAACGTCCGCGGCGTCGTCCCGACGGAGACCCGCACCGCATTGCCAACGGCCAGGCCGCCCATGATGCTGTGGATCGTGTCGTAGTTGTAGGTGTTCGGCTGGTAATTGACGGTCGTGTAATGCGAGGCATCGCCGAGCTGGGCCGGCGTGCCCTCGAACAGGAAGCCGCTCGTCTGGACCTGCTGGCGCGGGTCGGGGAGATTCCGGTCGTTGCCGACCAGGGCAACGACGCCGTTGCCCAGGTTGTCGGGTCCGAAGACGCTGGTGTACCGGGCACCGGGTATGTTCACGGCGTAATTCGTCCCGGTCTTGCCGTCGATGGTCCCTTCGAAGAGGATGCCGCTGCCGAGCGCCTGGCCGACGGTGGTGTTGCCGTTGACGGTGCCGACGATCAGGTACTGCCCCGGGGTGCTGGAGGCGCGAAGGCCCTGCCAGGCCGAGACCGACTCGCCCGGCGGCAGGTTCACCGCGGGGGCATCGCTGTAATAGGTGACGCTCGCCGCCTGGTTGCTCCGGTCAATCCGGTGTCGGCGGGCCGTGGAGTGAGTCCCGGCGTGGTCGGCGTGGGCCGAGACGATCGCTCGATCGAGCGAGTCGGCGGTGTGGATCTGCGGGCCGGCCACCGCGTTTGCGGAGAGGAACTCGCGGGCCTCCAGGACATCGAGGCCCGGCCGGCGGGCATGCCGGCCGCTTCGTCGGGTTGAGCATGCAAGCGTATCCCGAGTCAACCGGGACCGCCCGCGGCGAAACAGCACCATCATGGATCACCCTCGCGTTACAGGGTCGGCCCGACCCCGGATCTCCGACGGTTCACCCCGTCGAAGCGGCATCCAGCCGATCGGCACCGGCGGCGTGACACGGCACGCCCCATAGGCAAGGTCTAGTACAAATCGAGGAGATGGCAAATCGATGGGAGGATTGCTGCGAGATGGAGGGCAATCCAGGGCGGGAAGGGCGCTGCTCTATGCGTCGAACAGGTTCCTGAGCACCTCGAGCACGGCCGAGGCCGTGGTGTCGTCGATCCGCCCGAGCTTCCTGATCAGCCGCGAGCGGTCGACCGTGCGGATCTGGTCGAGGACAACCTGTCCCTTCTTCCCCTTGAACCGGCAGGGAACCTTCGTGGGATAGGGTTGCCCCTTGGTGGTCATCAGCGCGACGATCACCGTGCGGATGGCGTGATTCATCTCATCCGGCGAGATGACGAGGCAGGGACGTGACTTCTTGATTTCGCTGCCTACGGTCGGGTCGAGGTCCACGAGATGCACCTCGAATCGGTTGATCACCATTCCCATTCATCCTCGTCCCAGCTCGACAGGCTCGGGGCGACGTTGTCGAGCAGGGCGTCGTCACCCCGACGGGCCATCTCTTCGAAGGCCTCGGCCCAGCCGGCCCGGGGCTTCTTGATCGGACGGATGACCAGAGCATCGTCCTGGACGATGATTTCAACCTCATCGCAGAGGCCCGTCTGCTCGAGCAAGGGTTTAGGGATGCGGACACCTTGCGAATTGCCGATGCGGACGATGTGCGTCTTCATGCCGGTTCCTTTCCTCTACTCACAATGTAATGACCAGCCTGGAACCCGGCAATCCGTCTCGCGGAGCATCGGGTGCGCGTGAACGATGGGTCGCCGGGTGAAAGGTCGCAGCAGCCAGGCGAACCGGCGACGTCAGTCGCCGGGTGCTGCGCTCGAACCCGGGTGATGCCCCCGGAAACCCGGCGACTGACGTCGCCGGTTCGCCCGGGCTGCCATCGCCGCCTCAGTGCCGCACTTCTGCCGGGAAGCCGCCGACGATCGCGGCGACATGGCCGTCGGGCGGGGTCCCGTTGGATTCGGGCGAGGGCCCCGGCTTCGACGGGGGGGCGTTGCGCTGGATGACGTAGTAGAACACCGGCGTCAGGAAGATGCCGAAGAGCGTCACGCCCAGCATGCCGCCGAAGACCGCCGTTCCCAGCGAGCGGCGCATCTCGGCGCCGGCACCCTCGGCGATCACCAGCGGCACCACGCCGAAGATGAACGCGAACGACGTCATCAGGATCGGCCGCAGCCGCAGCCGGCAGGCCTCCAGCGTCGCCTCTCGCCGCGAGGCGCCCGCGTCCTGCGCCTGCTTGGCGAACTCGACGATCAGGATCGCGTTCTTGCTCGCCAGGCCCACCAGCACCACGAAGCCGATCTGCGTGAACAGGCTGACGTCCATCCCCGCCAGGTTCACGCCCACCAGCGAGCAGAGCAGGCACATCGGCACCACCAGGATCACCGCCATCGGCAGCTTCCAGCTCTCGTACTGCGCCGCCAGCACCAGGAACACGAACACCACCGCCAGCACGAAGACGCCGATGGCCGTGTTGCCCTGCTGGAGCTCCATGAAGGCCAGCTCGGTCCAGTCGGGGGCCATCGACCGCGGCAGCTCCTGCTCGGCGATCTCCTGCATCATGGCGATCGCCTGGCCCGAGCTGGTCCCCGGCGCGGCGTTGCCGGTGATGGCCGTCGCCGAGTACATGTTGTACCGCATCACGGCCACCGGGCCGCTGGTGTTGCGCACGTCGAGCAGGGTCGCCAGGCGGATCATCTGCCCGCGGTTGTTCCGCACCTGGAGCTGGCGGATGTCCTCGGCGTCGCCGCGGAACCGCTGGTCGGCCTGGACGTTCACCTGCCAGGTCCGGCCGAACTTGTTGAAGTTGTTGACGTAGTACGAGCCCAGGTAGACCTGCAACGTGCTGAACAGCTCGCTGATCGGCACGCCCAGGGTCATGCACTTGGTCCGGTCGATGTCGAGGTACAGCCAGGGCGTATTGGCGCGCGAGCTGTTGAACAACCCCTGGAGGCCCTTCGTCCGATTGCCGCGCTCGACGATCGCGTCGCTGACCCGCTGAAGATCCTCCAGCCCGAGGTTGCCGCGGTCCTCGATGATGAGCTTGAAGCCGCCGGTCGTGCCCAGGCCGTCGATCGGCGGTGCGCCGAAGACCGACACGGTCGCCGCGCGGACCTCGCGACAGCGCTCCTGGATCTGATCGGAGATGGCGTCGGCCGAGACCTCGGCGCCGCGGCGATGCTCGAACGGATCGAGCAGGACGTACATCGAGCCCAGGTTGGGCGCGTTGGCGTTCAGGAGGAGCGACTGGCCCGAGACGCCGACCGTGTGCGCCACTCCGGGGATGCCGCGGGCCTCGGGATGGCCGGCGATCGCCGCGATGGCCTCGCGGATCCGGTGCTCCTCGCGATCGGCCAGGCGATGCGGAGGCCAGTGCCCCGAGAGTCGATCCTTCAGGTCGGCGATCTCGCGGGCGTGCTCGGCCAGCCCCCGCTCGTCGGTGTCGAGGACCATCCGCCCGCCCGCGTCGAAGACGCGGAAATGCAGCGTCCGATCGACTTCGGCCACGACGATCAGGGCCCTTCCCTCGTTGCGGATGCCGCTCGCGTCCGCGGCCGGCGCAATCAGCTCGAGGTCGTACCCGCGCACCAGGGCCTCGATGCGGGCCATGGCGCGCTCGGTCCGCTCGACCGAGGCCGAGTCGGGCAACTGGACGTTCAAGAGCAGGTAGCCCTTGTCCTGCTGGGGGACGAAGCCGGTGGGCGTGTGGACGAACTCGAAGTAGGTCAGGCCCAGCAGGCCGCCGTAGAGCAACAGCACCACCACGCTCAGCCGCAGCAGGCCGCCGACCAGCCGGCCATAGGCCACGATCATCCGGTCGAACAGTCGGTTGAAGCCGCGGAACAGCCAGCCGAGCACCGCATTGACCGGACGGATGATGATCAGGCCGACGAGCCCGCCGACGAGCGCCCGGGCGAAAAGGCAGCCCACCACGCCGCGCGCGACATCCACACCGAGACCGAGCCGTCCTCCAGGCCCTCGGCCGTCACGCCGAGCTGGGCCGAGGCATAGGCATAGCCCAGCCGGGCGGCGATCAGGCCGCCGATGATCGCGAAGAACCACCAGGGCAGCGCCTCACGCTTCAGCTCGTGGCCGCCGTGGCCGCCCGTGTCCTCGGTCTTGAAGATCATCACGGCACGCGAGGGCGTCATGGTCAGCGCGTTGATCGCCGAGATGATCGTCGAGACGGCGATCGTCACGGCGAACTGCCGGAAGAACTGCCCCGAGATCCCCCCCATGAAGCAGCAGGGGATGAAGACCGAGCTCAGGACCAGCGTGATCGCCAGGATCGGCCCGGTGATCTCCTCCATCGCCCGGATCGTCGCGGTGCGCGAGTCCAGCCCGGTGGCGATCAGCCGCTCGATGTTCTCGAGGACGACGATGGCGTCATCCACCACGATGCCGATCGCCAGTACCAGGCCGAAGAGCGTCAGGTTATTCAGGCTGAACCCCAGCGCGGCCATGACGGCGAAGGTGCCGATCAGCGAGACCGGGACGTCGATCATCGGCAGGATCATGGCCTTCCAGTCCTGGAGGAAGACCAGGACGACGATGCCGACCAGGATGATGGCGTCGCGAAGCGTGTTGTAGACCTCGTCGATCGACTCCTGGATGAAGGGCGTGGTGTCGTAGACGATCCGGTAGTCGAGCTGGTCGGGGAAGCGGCCCTTGAGCTCGCGCATCTTGGCGTAGACGCCGCGGGCGGTCTCGAGCGCGTTGGAGCCGGGCAACTGGTAGATCGAGATGGCCACCGAGGGGCGGCCGTCGAGGGTGCACGACTGGTCATACTGCCGCGAGCCCATCTCGACGCGGGCGACGTCGCGCAGGCGGACGATGCCGGTGGCCTGCGACAGCATCGTGCCCTGGGTGTTGGTGCCGCCCTGGTCCTCGGCGCCACCCTGGAAGGACTGGCCGCCCGCCATGCCGCCGTTGGTGCTCGCCCCGCCGCCGACGGCCCCGGTCTGGTCGGCGGCGGCCGTCGCCTGGAACGCGTCGTCGCCCGCCTTGAGGATGATGTCCTCGAACTGCTCGGGCTCGATCAGGCGGCCCAGCGTGTTGATCGTGAGCTGGAACTGCTGGCCACGCGGCACCGGCTGCTGGCCGATCTGGCCGGCGGCCACCTGGAGGTTCTGCTGGCTGATCGCGTTGATCACGTCCGAGGCGCTCAGGTTGAGCGCCGCCATCTTCGCCGGGTCGAGCCAGGCACGCAGGCTGTAGTCGCGCTGGCCCAGGAACGTGATCCCGGCGACGCCCGGCAGCCGGCCCAGCTCGTCCTTGATCTGGATCGTGGCGTAGTTGCTCAGGAACGTGTTGTCGTACCGGCCGCCCGGCGAGACGAGGTTGACGATCATCAGCGTGTTGGGCGACATCTTCTTGACGCTGATCCCCTCGTTCTGCACCAGCGCCGGGATGACCGGCAGCGCCAGCGAGACGCGGTTCTGCACGAGCACCTGCGCCATGTCGGTGTCCATTCCCAGGCGGAAGGTCACCGTCAGGTTATATGTGCCGTCGTTGGTGCTCTGCGAGGACATGTAGAGCATGTTCTCGACGCCGCTGACCTGCTCCTCGATCGGGGCGGCCACGGTGTTGCGCACCGTCTGCGCATTGGCGCCGGGGTAGAAGGCGGTCACGGTGACCGTGGGGGGCGTCACCTGGGGATACTGCGCGACCGGCAGCATGCCCCAGGCCACGAACCCCGCCAGCAGGATGACCAGCGAGAGCACGATGGCGAAGACCGGACGGTCGATGAAGAAGCGGGAGATCACGGCCAGGGGTCTCCATGGTGTGCGCCGGCTTCGGACCGGGGTGAGGACGATTCGACAAGGTCCAGCGGCAGCGCCGCCCGTCTGCCGGCCGCCCAGGGCCGGAACCGATGGTGGATGCCGAGCACCGCCAGGGTGGCCAGGATTCCCGCCGGCACGCAGAAGCCGATCGCCCGGTATTGGCCGAGGATGCCGGCCCGCGCCAGCAAGTAGCCCAGGCCCAGCCCGGCGAGCCCGCCGACCACCGCCGAGACCAGCCAGCGGACCCCGGTCTCGCGGAGCATGCGGACGTTGCTGAGCCCCAGGATGACGTAGAAGAACACGGGCGTGAGGAAGATGCCGAAGACGGTCACGCCGACCATGCCCGAGAACACGGCGATGCCCAGCGATCGCCGCATCTCCGACCCGGCGCCCGAGGCGACGGCCAGCGGGATCACGCCGATGATGAAGGCCAGCGAGGTCATCAGGATCGGCCGCAGCCGCAGCCGGCAGGCCTCGACGGTGGCGTCGGCGCGACCAGCCCTCGAGGTGTTTCTCCTTGGCATACTCGACGATCAGGATGGCGTTCTTGCACGCCAGGCCGACCAGCACGACCAGGCCGATCTGGACGAAGATGTTGACGTCGCGCCCCGTGCCCAGCACGCCGATCACCGAGGAGAGCAGGCACATCGGCACGACCAGGATCACCGCCAGCGGCAGGAGCCAGCTCTCGTAGAGCGCCGCCAGGGCGAGGAAGACGGCGACGGCCGACAGGGTGAAGACGACCAGCGGGGGATTATCCTCCTCGGCGCGGATCTGCAGCAACATCACCTCGGTCCAGTCGGCCTTCATGGACAGCGGCAGGGTCTCGTCGGCCAGGCGATTGATGGCCTTGATGGTCTCGCCCGAGCTGGTGCCGGTCCCCAGGTTGCCGGTGATCGACGCGGACGCATAGAGGTTGTACCGCGTGACGCTGATCGGGCCGCCGATCTCGCGCACGCCGACCAGCGTGCCCAGCGGGACCATCTGCCCGCACTTGTTGCGGACCTGCAGCAGGTTGATGTCCTCGGGCCGATTGCGGTAGGCGCCCTCGAGCTGGATGTTGACCTGCCAGTGCCGGCCGAACTGGTTGAAGCTGTTGACGTACAGCGAGCCCAGGTACATCGAGAGCGTCTGGTTGACGTCGTTGAAAGTCAGGCCCAGCGACTCCGCCTTGTCGCGGTCGACGTCGAGGAAGAGCTGCGGGGTGAGCGATCGGAACTGGGTGGACGCCGAGGTCAGCCCGGCGTCCTGCATGGCGTCGATCAGCCGATCGGTCTGCTCCTGGAGCGCCTGGAGCCCGCGGCCGCCGCGGTCCTCGACCATGAGCTTGTAGCCGCCGGCGACGCCCAGGCCGGGGATCGGCGAGGAATTGCGGACGACGACGTCGGCGTCCTTGACCTGCCGGCGGAACTCGCGGCGCAGGCTGCCGCATGATGTCGTCGGCGTGCATGCCGGGCTTCTTCCGCTCGTGGAACGGCTTGAGCACGATGAACATCGAGCCGAAGTTCGACGCGTTGGACTGGAGCAGGAACGACATGCCCGCGATGCCGACCGTGTGCGCGACGCCGGGCGTCGCGCTGGCGATCGCGACGACCCTGGCCATGGCGTCCTGGGTCCGCTGGAGCGAGGCCGAATCGGGGAGCTGGACGTTCAGGATCAGCCGGCCCTGGTCCTGCTGGGGGATGAAGCCCTTGGGTGCGCTCTCGAAGGTCCAGACGGTCAGTGCCAGCAGGCCGCCGTAGAGCAGGAGCACCAGCGCGCCGACCCGCAGCAGCTTGCCGACGACCCAGCCGTAGATGTCGGTCGCCACGTCGAAAAGGCGATTGAAGCCGCGGAACAGCCCGCCGAGCACCGCGTTGACCGCGCCGATGATCATCCGGCCGACGAGCCCGCCGACGAGCGCACCCGGAAGGAAGGCGATCCCCCAGGCGATCCAGGGCATCCACCCGGCGGCCTCGCCGCCCTCGGCGACCCCCGTCGGCACGCCGAGCCGACCGGCCGCGTAGGCGTAGCCGAACCGGGCGGTCGCCAGCCCGCCCAGCGATCGCGAAGGCCCACCAGGGCAACGCCTCGCGCCGCATCTCGTGGCCGCCGTGCGGCCCTTTCTGCTCGGTCTTGAAGATCAGCACGGCCCGCGACGGCGTCATGGTCAGCGCGTTGATCGCCGAGATGATCGTCGAGACGGCGATCGTCACCGCGAACTGGCGGAAGAACTGGCCCGTGATCCCGCTGAGGAAGCAGCACGGGACGAACACCGAGCTCAGGGCCAGCGTGATCGCCATGATCGGCCCGGTGATCTCCTCCATCGCCTTGATCGTCGCCGTGCGGGCGTCGAAGCCCCGGGCGATCATCCGCTCGGTGTTCTCCAGCACGACGATGGCGTCGTCCACCACGATGCCGATCGCCAGCACCAGGCCGAAGAGCGTCAGGTTGTTCAGGCTGAAGCCCAGGGCCAGCATCACGGCGAAGGTGCCGATCAGCGAGACCGGCACGTCGATCATCGGCAGGATCATGGTCCGCCAGTCCTGGAGGAAGATCAGGACGACGAGGCCGACCAGGAGGACGGCGTCGCGGAGGGTCTTGAAGACCTCGCTGATCGACTCGCGGATATACGGGCGTGGTGTCGTAGCCGACGACGTAATCGACGCCGTCGGGGAACCGCTTCTTGAGCTCCTCCATCTTGGCCCGCACCCGTTCGGCGACGTCCAGCGCATTGGTGCCGGGGAGCTGGTAGATGCTCAGCCCGACCGACGGTCGCTGCCGTCGAGGGTGCACGACTGGTTGTAGTTCTGCGCGCCCAGCTCGAGCCGGGCGACGTCGCGGAGCCGGACGACGCCGGGCGCCGGCTCGCGGTCGTTGGCCCGGCCCACCTTGACGACGATGTCGCCGAACTGCTCGGGCGTGCTGAGCCGGCCCAGGGTGTCGACGGCGAGCTGGAACGGCTGGCCCTTCGGCGCCGGGAGCTGGCCGATCTGGCCGGCGGGCACGTCGAGGTTCTGCTCGCGGATCGCGTTGGCCACGTCCATGGCCGTCATCCCCCGCACCGCGAGCTTCTGCGGGTCGAGCCAGGCGCGGATGCTGTAGTCGCGCTGGCCCATGTAGTTGACGTCCGAGACCCCGTAGACCCGCAGCAGCTCGTCCTTGACGTAGATCGTGGCGAAGTTGCTCAGGTAGATGTCGTCGTACCGCCCGTTGGGCGAGAAGAAGTTGACGATCATCAGCATGTCGGGCGTCCGCTTGCGGATCGTGATCCCCTGGTTCTGCACCTGGGTCGGCAGCATCGGCATGGCCAGCGCCACGCGGTTCTGCACCATGACCAGCGCCGCGTTGACGTCGGTGCCGATGTCGAAGGTCACGGTCAGCGTGTACGAGCCGTCGTTGCCCATCTGCGACGACATGTAGAGCATGCCGTCGATGCCGTTGACCTGCTGCTCGATCGGCGCGGCCACCGTGTCGGCCACGACCGGGCGCTGGCGCCGGGATAGTTGATCGTGATCGAGATGCCCGGCGGGGTGATCCGGGGATACTGCGCGACCGGCAGGTTCCACCGCGCGATCAGCCCGACCAGGGTGATGACGATCGAGAGCACCGTCGCGAAGATCGGCCGGTCGATGAAGAACTTCGAGATCATGAGGTCACTCGGTCGTTGCCTCGTGCATGTGGCTGAGAGTCTGTCCCGAGGTCAATCTGACGGATGTAGGGTGGGTGCAACCCACCGGCGAGTGCCTCGGCAATCCGGTGGGTTTCACCCACCCTACAAGAAACCAATCACCCATTCGGAACAGACTCCAGGTAGCAAGTGGCAAGTGAAACCCTCTTCTCACTTGCCACTCGGCCACTCACCGCGCCCCGACTCGTCACCGCGGAGCCGAGCCACCGGTCACTCATCCTTGGCGGCCGCGCCCTTGGCCTTGCGGGCGGGACGAGGGTCTCGGGGCGGGAGCCGGTGCGGCCGGGACGGCGGCGCCGAACGTCGGCATGGCGATCGGCTCGGGCCGGGCCTCGGGTTCCGCGGGCGGACCTGCTGGAGTCCGCCGACGACGACCCAGTCGTCCGGCTCGAGGCCCTGCTCGATGACGCGGAGGCCGTCGTCCTGGAGGGCCCCGGTGGTGACGCGTCGGTACTGGACCTTGTTGTCGGCGTCGAGGACGTAGACGAACTTCATCCCCTGGTCCGACCCGATCGACCGGTCGACGACCAGGAGCGCCGGGTGCGGCAGGCCGATCGGCAGGCGGATCCGCACGAACATCCCCGGCGAGAGCAGCCGCTCGCCCCGCTCGGGCCGCGGGTTGGGGAAGACGCCCCGGACCAGGATGCTCCCCGTGGTGGGGTTGAACTGGTTGTTGACGAAGTTGATCACGCCCTTGTGCGGGAATCCTTCCTCGCCCTGCAGGCCCATCAGCACCGGCAGCGAGTGGTCCGCGGGCAGCTTGATCTTGCCCTCGTTGATCGCCTTGCGGGTGCGCAGCAGGGTCGGCTCGTCCATCTCGAAATAGGCGTACATCGGGTCCACCGACACGACCGTCGTCAGCAGGGTCGGGTCCTGGTTGACCAGGTTGCCGAGGGTCAGGTAATAGCGGCTGATCTGGCCGTCGATCGGCGAGGTCACCCGGGTGAAGTCGTGCTGGAGCGTGTAGATCTCCATGCTCTTCTCGTAGGCCTTGACCCGCGCCTCGGCCTCGTCGACGACGGCCTGCTCCTGGTCGAACTGCTGCTGGCTGATCGAGCCGGGCGTGCCGCGCGTTGATGGCGTGGTCGCGGGCCAGGGTGACCCGGGCCAGCTTGAGCGAGGCCCTGTAGAGGTCGACCTGGCCCTGCGCCTGGTCGAGCTGGGCCTTGTACGGCCGCGGGTCGACGACGAACAGCAGGTCGCCCGCCTTGACCTCGGCCCCTTCCTTGAACGGCATCTCTGACCAGATAGCCGGTGACCCGGGGGCGGATGTCCACCGAATGGACGGCCTCGGTCCGGCCGGTGAAGTCGACGTAGTCGGTGACCTCGCGCCGCACGGGCTGGGCGACCGGCACCGCCGGGCGGCCGCCGGCGCGACCGCGGCGGCGCGGTTGGCCTGGCAGCCGCCGGCCATCGCGACCAGCAGACAGCAGGGGAGCCCCGAGCAGGAGAGCGTGAGACGAGGAACATCGGCCTCGCTCGGGTCGGGGGGGGTAGTGGGTGGCGGTAGTCAGTGTCAGTGGTCAGTCATCAAAGGTCAGTTTAAAGTGTACCGGGGCCCTATCGGAAGAGCATCGGTCGGCTCGTCCGGCCGTCGGCTGCGGGTTTCCGCACTAATGATATAGGCGATGCCGAGGGGCGATCGGCCCGCGGAATAAGGGCGATGCGCTCCGCACTGACTCCGGACCGACGACGACAAGGGGGGGATGGACATGAGCCGCGCCGGGGTGCGTATGGCGGCGCTTCGCCGCGGTGGGGCTGCTGACGACGGCCGGTCGGGACGGGGCCCGGGCCGAGGCCCAGGTCAAGCTGGAGGCCAGGTTCCCCGAGGGCCAGACGCTCCGATACCGGATCCGGACGTCGATCAACCAGAGTCGTGAAGAACCTGGGGATGGAGATGCCGTCGAACCTGGACCGGACGGTCGTCTGCTCGGAGGCGATCGGCAAGCGACGGGGCGACTCCAGCCTGCCGATCGCGGTGAAGGTCGAGTCGCTCCGCGAGCGGCATGCGCGCTGCCGGGGGGCGCGACGTCAGTTACGACTCGAAGGACGCACGCGGCGAAGGTCGCCAACCCGGACCTCGACTTCTTCAACGACATGTACGAGGTGGACCGGCCAGGTCGCCTACACGGTCGTCCTGGACGGCAAGAACAAGGTCAAGGCGATCGAGGGGGCCGACGCGATGCGGGAGCGGCTGGACAGGATCGACCCGCGGGCCGGCGGACCTGCTCCGCAGCCGGCTCGCGGCCGAGACGCTCAAGGCGGAATTCGAGCAGACCCACGCCCTCGGCGCCTTGCCGGACGGCCCGATCAAGCCCGGCGCAGCCCTGGGAGCGGACCGAGGCGGTCGACCGCGGCGGCGGCCTGGAGCTGGTCCTCCGCAAGAAGTACGAATACGCCGGGACCGAGAAGAAGGGGGACAAGACCCTCGACAAGATCACCGCCAAGGTGATCGAGGCCAAGTATCGCCAGGACGCCGATTCCTCCGCCCCGATGAAGGTCGACCAAGAGCGACATCAAGATCAACTCGTCGGAGAGCGACGATCCTCTTCGACCGCGAGGCCGGCCGGATCGTCGAATCGCACGAGCGGGTCGAGATGAAGGGGAACCTGACGTTCTCGGCCAAGGACCAGGAGCAGCGGTGCGGGTTCGAGCTGACGATGCGGACCGACGTGCAGCTCCAGCCGGGCGGGCGATGACGCTCGCCGGTCCCCGGTACCAAATAAGATCGGTTGCCGGGCGAATGCCGGGCACGAGGGCGATCCCGGCATCCCGGATCGGTCCCGGACCGAGCCGGCGGGCGTGTCGCCGTCGCGGGCGATCGGATCCGTCGGCCGGCCGCCGTCCTCGATGGACTCCGAAGCGAAGGGAGAGATGGACTCATGAAGACTCGCCGTGCCGTGCGGGTGTGGTGGCGGCGGTCGGGGTGGGGCTCTGGTCGATGGCCGCCGCGCCGGCGGCCCGGGCCCAGGTCAAGCTCGAGTACAAGTTCCCCGAGGGTGAGACGCTGACGTACAAGACGACCATCGAAGATGAACCAGGTCATGACGATCATGGGGATGGAGATCCCGACCGAGGTCGAGCAGACGATCGTCACGTCGCAGGTGATCGGCAAGCGGGCCGGCGACGCGAGCCTGCCGGTCCAGCAGAAGGTCGAGTCGATCCGCACCGAGATGTCGCTGCCGGGCGACATGCAGATCACCTACGACTCGAAGGAGCCCGACGCCAAGATCGAGCAACGACCAGCTCGCGTTCCTGGGCGACGTCTTCAAGCTCGCCGCGGAGACCGACGTACACGGTCGTCCTCGACGGCAAGAACAAGGTCAAGGCGATCGAGGGGGCCGAGAAGCTCCAGGAGAAGGCCGAGAAGCTCAATCCCGACGGTGCGCGACTCGATGCGTCCGCGCTTCTCGGCCGACAAGCTCAAGGCCGAGTTCGAGCAGTCGCACGGCAACTTGCCCGACGTCCTGGCCCGTCCGGGCGAGCCCTGGGAGCGGACCGAGACCATGGAGGGCGGCGACCGGGCAGGCCATGGTCCTCCGCAAGAAGTACGAGTACGCCGGCACCGAGAAGAAGGGGGACAAGACCCTCGACAAGATCACCGTCAAGACGATCGACGTGAAGCTCACCGAGAACCCCGAATCGCAGGCGCCGGCGAAGATCACCAAGAGCGACCTGAAGGTCGAGTCGTCCGACGAGCACGATCCTGTTCGACCGCGAGGCCGGCCGGGTGGTCGAATCGCGGCAGAAGCTGCACATCAAGGGGACGATGACGCTGTCGGCGATGGGCCAGGAGCTCCCCGGCGAGCTCGACATCGACATCGACAACCACCGCGAGCTCCAGCCCGGGGCGAAGTGATCCGACGCGGCGCGGGGGGCCAGGACGCCCCCGTCGCATCGCGTCCGACCGGGCGCGGCCGGTACAGGCTCGAGCCTGGCTGGTGCCGGCGCGGCCCCGGCCGGCCAGACATCAGCCCCGTCGGCAAATCCCACGGCGGACTCGACGGAAGCCGGCGATCAGGATCAGCGCCGTC
Organism: uncultured Planctomycetota bacterium; assembly: GCA_963771445.1. Lineage (GTDB taxonomy): Bacteria > Planctomycetota > Planctomycetia > Isosphaerales > Isosphaeraceae > JAKAUH01. The sequence goes on from CAVYTQ010000015.1 coordinate 1,395,423, forward strand.
ATGCCCGAGACGATCGAACCCGGCTCGGGGACCGACGCGGGCAGGACCGTGATCGTCCCCATGAACCCCGTTGCATAGCCCTGGACCACATTGACGGAGTCGGCGGTGCCGAAGGCCGTGTTGACGCCCGTATCCAGCGTCACCTGGTACGTCGCGGCCCCGTAGTTCCCGGCGAAGATCTGCACCTGACCCAGCAGCGTATCGCCGGGCACGTTATCCGGCGGGGCGTAGGACATCCCCGAGGCCGTCGAGTCGCCGATCAGGATACTCAGGGCCGGTCCGCTGATCGTCCCGGGCAAGTAAGAGACCGGCGGCGAGCTCGAGAGGTTCTGCCAGTCGTAGCTGTCGCCGTTGAAGAGGTAGGGCGGTTGATTGAGCCAGGCGGTCCCGCCGTCGATGGTAAAGCCGAGCTGGCCCGCGGAGGGGGCGCCGCTGTCGAGCTGGACCTGGTAGGCGAAGAAGGCATCGGCCGCGGGGCTCGTGCTGCCGATGTAGACATCCAGCGTCGCCGTGCCCCCGGCCGCCACCGTGGTGTCCTGGATGTAGACCACCAGATCGGCCCTGGCCGGGACAACATACCCGGTCAGCAGCAGGGCCAGCAATCCGATCGCAAGACGTCGCGTCATCGTCAATCTCCATCATCGGGGTTCGAGGCAATCGAACAGTGGTGGGCCGGGGCGCCCCCGGTGGGGTGGCTCGTCGGCCGATCCGGCGCGACCGCACCCGCCGCCGGGTAGCGGAGGCACTCGGTCAGACCAGGGGCAACCCCTGGCCGAGCTTGTTGCCGCGGTTCTTCGCCGTGGTGGCCACGGATGTGTCGATCGTGTTCACCGCGCCGTCGCCGTTGACGTCCATGCTCAACGCCGTCAGGCCCGAGGCCGGCTGGCCGATCGCCGTAGCGATCTGGCCCAGCGACTGCCCCCGCGCCGCCGCGACCGCGTTCAGGTCGTTCTGGTCCACCACGCCGTCGCCGGTCACATCGCCCAGGATCCGGTCGAAGTGGTGCGTCGAGCCATTCCCCTGGCCCGTCGTCGGCGCGAACGTCAGGGCATAGTAGCCGTCGGCGGTCGCCGAGCCGGCGGCCCCCCCGATCCCGCCCGTGCCGAAGTCGATCTCGATCGCGTCGTCGATGACGTGCAGCATGTTCTTGAGCGAGACGGGCCCGATCGCCGCGGAATCGCCGAGGTTGTACTGGGTCAGCGTCAGCTCGCCCGAGCCGCCGTTGACCGAGTCGACGATCGACTGGAGGACGCCGGTCGTCGCGTCGTCGAAGTTGAGGTCGATGTAGCGGACGAAGGACCGCTCGGCCGCGCCGTCCTCGACCGTGATGCTGCCCAGGGCGAGCTTCGCGGCCGCCGGCTCGCTGTAGGAGACGTTGGGGATCATCGCGTCGTACATCGCGTGCATCGGCTCCTCGTGGCCGGCCGCGTCGATGCCGACGCTGGAGAACTTGTACGCGTTCGAGGCGATGCCGTACTCCGCGGCGGGCATCACGTAGGTCGTGGTGGCGCCGTAGGTCCCCTGGGCGTTGGCGACGCCGGCCGGGATGACCGGGCCGATCGGCACCGGCGTGCCGGCCCCGATGGCGACGTAGACCTGGAAGTAGGCCAGGCCATTGCCCTTGGCGTCGGTGCCGGTCACGTTGATGGTGAAGGTGCCGTCGCCGTTGTAGGTGCTGGAGGAGGCCACCTGGGTGGCGGGGGTCGTCAGGTTGGGCAGGTCGGTGGTGGCCTCGACCGTCGGCTTGTACGCCTGGGCGTTGCCGACGGTGTCGGTGGCCGTGGCGTAGAAGGCGTAGGCCGTGTTGCTGGCGCCGGTGTAGTTCACCGTGGCCGAGTTTGCGGTGGGCGAGGACGGCGCGAGGTTCTTCTTCCAGAGCGTCCAGGCCCCGCCGTTGACCGAGACGTAGAAGTTGAACGAGGCAATATCCACCGCCGGGCTGCCGACCGGGAAGGCCGGGACGGCGCCGGTGACCGTGACAGGGAAGACCAGGCTGGTGCCGGTCTTCGGCAGCGGGCTGACGGTGCTGGTCGGCGGCGTGGGGTCCATTAGCCACGAGGTGGACATCGTGCCGGTGCCGACGGCGTTGTACTGGTGGTCGCGGAAGCCGGCGGCGTTTACGGTGAGCGCGTACAGGCCCGGGGCCGTGGTCAGGCCCGCCAGGCCCTTGATGGCATAGGTATTGCCCGAGACCGGCGCCAGCGACAGGCCTGAGACGGCGACCGGGTTGCCGTCGTCGGTCAAGGTCACGGTGCCCGATGCGAGCGCGCCGGTGTTCATCGCCCGGCTGAAGGTCACGTCGATGGACGAGACGGCGGTGTTGGTCGGATCGGGCGAGACGGCGGCGATCGAGATGATCGTCACCGGCAGCACGTTCGTCAAGTTGATGGTCGCCGGCGTGTGCAGGCCAATTGCCGAGGGCGTGACCTTGTAGTCGCCGGTCGTGCCATTGGCCGTCGCGGTGACCGAGGCCACACCGTTGCTGCCGATCGTGGCCGTGCCGCCGGAGAGGACGGCGGAGGCTCCGCCGGTCGGGCGCGGAAGTTGATGACGCCCCCGGCCACCGGGTCGCCCGAATGATCGGCCGTGACGGTGACCGCCAGGGGGAATGCGAAGGCCGTGTTGATGGCGGCGTTCTGGTGGTCGCTGCTACTGACCACCGAGAGGGAGAATCCCTGGCTCTGGAAGGCGCCGATGTCGGGTGCGATCCCGTCGAGATGCAGACCGCGCTGGTCGGTGGAGATTGGTGTGTTGGTGCCGGGATACTTGACCTTGATGCCGGCGGCGAGGGCGGGGCTGCCGGGCAGCAGCGGGATGGTCGGGGTCGGACCCCCGTAGTTGCCCAGCGTCCCGAGATACGCCTTGAGCGGCGCGGCGGCCGTACCGGTCAGGTCGCTGGCGATCCAACCCGAGCTGTTGGTGGCATTCGAGACCAGGTTATGGCCGAGCGAGACGACCGCGTTGGCGACCTCGGGCCCGTAGCCGCTCGAGTCATTCGAGAAGATCGTGTCTTCGACGGTAATCGTGTACTGACCGAAGAAATTGTCGATGGCGCGACCGCCGCCCCCGGTGAGAGCGGCCACATTGTTGGCGAACGTGCTGGCGACGACCGTAATATTGTCCTGCGCCTCGATGCCCCCGCCGGAGATCGCGGCCTTGTTGCCCGCGATCGTGGAATCGGCGAGGCTCAGCGACCCGCCCTGGGTGAAGATGGCACCGCCATAGCGGGCGGTGTTCGCGACGAGCGAGACCCCGTCCAGGGTCAGCGCACCCTCATTGAGGATGCCGCCACCGTTGCCGGACGCTGAGCCGCCGATGATCGTCAGGCCGGAGATGCTGGCCGTCACGCCGCCGTCGACCTGGAACACCCGGCTGGCCTGGTTGCCGGTGATGGTCACCCCCCCCTTCGTCAGCCCGGTGATCGTGGTCGTGGTCCCCGGGCTGCTGTTGCCCAGCTCCAGCGCCGTGCCCTGGAGCGTGATGGTCTGGGCACTGTCGAAGACCGCCGGGCCGAAGGTGATCACCGTGTCGGCGTACTGGTCGGCCAGGCTGACGGCGCCGGGCAGGGTCAAGGTCGCGGGCGTCGTCGAGACGGCCCCGCTGCTGGACTCGACGACCAGGCGGTTGACCTGCAAGGCGCCGATGTCGACGACCGAGCCCCGGCCCACGCCGCGCTCGTCGATGGTGACGCCGCCGACGGCGATCCCGGCGGCGACGGCCGGGCTGCCGGACCTGGGTGCCATCGTCGGCGCGGGTCCGCCATTGGCTTGCAGCGAGCCGAGTTGCGGATCGGCGGTCGAGGTGCCCGCCAGGCCGGAGTCGGTTGCGCCGCCGAGCAGGGTCGTCGAGCGGATCATATTCACGGCGCCGCTGACCGTGGCCGAGCCTTTATTGATCTGATTGACCACCAGGTCGGACACGGAGGTGCCGCTCTCGCCGATGATGGAATTGTCGATCTGCGCCGTGGCTGTGGCGTTGGTGCCATCGGCGAGGATGACGATGCCCTGGCCGCCGTCGGCCGTGTTGAGGGAGAAGGTGCTGTCGTCAACCGTGAGGGCGCCGTCGTAGTTGAAGACTCCGCCGCCCAGCCCCTTGCCGGACCCTCCTTGACTTGCATCGGCGTTCTCGCCGCCGGCGCCGCCCCTGGCGGCGTTCCCGGCGAAGGTGCTGTTGGTGATGATGACGGTGCCCTCGTAGTTGAAGACAGCGCCGCCCATGCCGGCCCCACCGCCGCCGCCCAACACACCACTGTTACCGCCGCCATAGCCGCCATCGACTTGCCCGCCGGGAGCGTGGACACCGTCGCCGCCGGCGCCGCCGCCGAAGCCACCGCTCCCGCCTGTCTTGCCCGATGATCCTGCGCCGCCGCCGCCGCCGCCGCCACCGCCGAACCCGCCGTTCCCGCCGTACCCGGCGGACGAAGAGCCGTTGCCGAACCCGCCGCCACCGCCGCCGCCGAACCCGCCGTTCCCGGCAACGAGCTTGCCGTACTCATAGAGGGGAAAACTTACGCCGTGGAAGCCACCATTGGGTCCGCCGCCATAACCGCCATATCCCGTGAGATTGGGCGGCAGGGCGCCTTGGGGCGGGTTCCCGCCAGCTTGATTCAGACCGGCGCCGCCACCGCCGCCGCCACCCTCATTCAGCCCTTGAGCGGATCCGCCCGTGCCGCCCTGGGCGGTGTTGCCGGTCAGCGTGCTGTCGAGGATCGTCAGCGTGCCCTGGTTGAAGATCGCGCCTCCCAGGCCCGCGCTGCCACCGCCCGGCCCACCAGCATCTGCACCGCCGCCGGCGAACCCCTGGGCGGTGCCGCCGCTGAGGGTCAGGTTTTCCAGGGTCAAGTTGCCGGTGCTCGTCACGTCGAAGAGGCGCTTCGTCGTCCCCGCGGCGGACACGGTGATGCCGCTCCCGCTGCCGCCGGGACCGTCGATGGCGATCGGGCTGTCAACCAGCAATGCCGACGGCCCGAAGCTGCTGTCGCCCACGGTGGTGAGCGTGATCGTCTTGCCGTCCAGGCTGCTGTCGAAGGTGATCGTGTTGACGATCCCCGCCGCGTTGGCGACCAGCCCGTGACTTTCCAGGCTGGTCAGCTCGCTCGAGCTGAGCTTGAGGGTGCCATCGGCAATCTCGATCGCGTCGCGCAAGGTCAGCAGGCCGTTGCTGATGTCGTTGGCGTTGTTCGCGGTGTCGTCGCTGGCGGTGTTGACGACCATGTCGTAGGTCGAGCTGAACTGATAGGCGCCGATGTCTTCCGGAAGAGCACGATAGAAACCGCGCTGATCCGTCGTCAGCGGGGTGGTGATCTGGGCGTTATCCACGCCGATGGCCGGACTGCCGGCCGACAGGGCCATGGTCGGGGTCGGTCCGCCGTTGGCTTGCAGTGCGCCGAGCAGGGGATCGCCGGTGACCGGATGATACACCTGGTCGACGGGACCGGACATCTTGGTGATGAGATTGTAGAACGCGATCAGGCTACCGCCGCCGGTGACCACGACGTCGCTCACGGTGGGATCGCTCTGGCCGATGATGTTGTCGTAGAGGCGCGTCTGGCCGGCGGCACTGTAGATGCCCTGGACGCCGCCGGCCGTCGCGTTCGTGTTGCCGGAGATGGTGCTGAAGTTGACCGTGAGCAGGCCGCCCGCGTTGAACAGTGCGCCGCCCAACGCCGGTGCGACCGTGCCGCCGAAGCCCTCGCCGGCGATGACACGGTTGCCGGTGAAGGTGCTGTTCGTGATGTTGAGGGTCCCGCCGCTGTAGATCGCGCCGCCTTCGGCGGCCCCGCCGACGCTGCCGACCCCCCCCTGGGCGATGTTGTGGGTGAAGGTATCGTCGAGGATCGTCAGCGTGCCCTGGTTGTAGATCGCCCCCCCCAGGGCGGCGCCGGCGGGCCCATTGCCGCCGTTCGCGCCCTTGACGCCGCAGTCGCGGAGCGTCAAGTCTTGCAGGGTCAGGTTGCCGGTGCCCGTCACGTCGAAGAGGCGCATCGATGTCCCGAGGGCAGACAGCGTGATGCCGCCGTCGCCGCCGGGACCGTCGATGACGATGGTACTGTCGACCAGGAGCGCCGACGGCCCGACGCCGCTGTCGCCCACGGTCGATAGCGTGATCGTGCTGCCGTCGAGACTGCCGTCGAAGACGAGGGTACTCGGGGTACCCGCGTCGGCCACGGTGACCAGGTTCTGTTGCGCCGACGACAGATCGCCCAGGGAGACGGTGCCATTGACAATGCCGATCGCTTCGCGCAAGGACAGCGTGCTGTCGCCCTTGCCGGTGTCATCGGCCGTGGTGTTGACGACGATATGCAGGCTGGCGCGCTGATAGGCGCCCATATCCGGGTTCAGGACAGGGCGAGGCACGCCGCGTTGATCGGTCGAAGCCACGCCGGGGTTCCAGACCCCCTGGCCGGCGGCCGGGCTGTCTCCCGGGATGGCCATGGTCTCGGTCGGGCCGCTGTTGGCATGAAGCGGGCCCAGCAGGGGGTCGCTCGTGAGGACGTAGGGGTCACTGAAGCCGCTGAATCTGCGGAACAGATCGTAGCCGTGGTCGAGAATCTGACTGATGCCACCATTGGCAAACGCGCCGGTGACGTCGGCGACGGTGGCGTCGGCCTGGCCGACGATGGTGCCCATGATGGATAAGGTGGCGGTACCCGTATCGCCGAAATTGTAGATGTCGCGGCCGGCCGCGAACAGCGTCGAGCCGTTGCCCTGGACCGCGTTGTTCTTGGAGAAGGTGCTGCTGGTGATCGTGACGGTGCCGTTTTCGTTGAAGATCCCGCCGCCCAACCCCTGGCCGGGCGTGCCGCCGGCGCCGCCGACCGCCGAGTTGTTGTAGAAGGTGTCGTTGGTGATGCCGACGGTGCCCGCGGCGTTATACACGGCGCCGCCCCTGCCCGGCCCGCCGGAACTGCCTCCCTGGGCGGTGTTGCCGGTCAGCGTGCTGTCGAGGATCGTCAGCGCGCCCTCGTTGTAGATGGCCCCTCCCTGTCCCCAGCCGAGGCCCACTCCCTGGGAGGTGCCGCCGGTGAGCGTCAGGTCTTGCAGGGTCAGGTTGCCGGTGCCCGTCACGGTAAAGAGGCGCATCGATGTCCCCGCGGCGGACAGGGTGATGCCGTCGTTGCCCGTGGGACCCTCGATGAGGATGGTGCCGGTAACCAGGAACGCCGACGGCCCGACGCGGCTATCGCCGACGGTCGATAGCGTGAGCGTCTGGCCGTCCAGACTGCTGTCGAAGATGATCGTGTTGATGGCTCCGGGGACGACGCTTATCTGCAGAAGTTGCTGCGGAGAGAGCGAGCCACCATACGTGCCGTTGGCAAGCTCGATCGCCTCGGGCAAGGAGAGCGTGCTGGTGTCGGTGGTCTCGTCCTGCGCGGTATTGACGATCATCGTCATGGTCGGCGACCTTTCATAGGCGCCGATGTCCACGGCGCCCGTGTCGGCAAGGTCGCGAGTGAATCCGCGTTGATCGCTTTGCGGCCCGACGCTCTTGTCCCCCTGGTCGATGGCCGGACTGTTGGGGCCCAGCGCCATGGTCGGCGTCGGGCCGCCATTGTCTTGCAGCGGGCCGAGCAGGGGATCGCTCGTGCTCACGATGCCGGGCGCGTTGGGGTCGTTGACATCAATCGAGCCGATCAGGTTGTTGGTGCCGGAGTAGGTACTGGTGCCCCCCACCAAGGCGAAGTAAGAGAAGTCGTAGCCGGCCCCCGGGTCCCAGATGATCGTGTTGCTGATGTTTGCGGTGGCCGTGCCCTTCTCGTTGCCCGAGCTGATGATGCCGCCGGCTCTGTAGGCGTAGTTACTGCTCTGGGTGGTGGTGTTATCGGCGAAGGTGCTTTCGGTGACCGTGATGGCGCCATTGAGGTTGTACAGGCCGCCATTTGTGTTCAGGGCGACGGTACTGTTGGTGATCGTGATGATGCCGCCTTCATTGAACATTCCGCCGCCCATCCCATAGCCGGTGGGTGCACCGCCGTTGGCCTTGTTGCTGGACAGGGTGCTGTTGGTGAGGGTGACCTGGCCTTCATAGTTGAAGATGGCACCGCCCATGCCACCCCCGCCGCCGCCGGTTTCGTATCCGCCGTTGCCGCCGCCAAAGCCGCCCTGGCCAGCATAGGCAGGCTCCTGGAAACCGTCTACGACTTCATTGCCACGGGCCCCCCCGCCGCCGCCGAATCCGCCGTCCCCTCCCTTTCCGCTGAAGAAGGAAATCGTACCGGTGTGGGAGTTGGTGTACACCCCTTCCCCGGCGCCGCCGCCACCACCATCGAACCCGCCCTTCCCTCCGTCCCCGCCTGCGTAACCGACGTGGGCCGCGCCGCCGCCGCCGCCGCCGAACCCGCCATCCCCCCCGGACAGAAGAACGGGGGTAAAGGCATTGCCGCCCGCGCGACCTCCGTTCGGTCCACCGCCGCCGCCGCCGTAGCTGCCCGAAGCCGTTCCGCCCGCGCCACCCAGGCCGGCACCGCCGCCACCATACAGGGTGTGATTATCCTGTGACCCGCCGTTGCCGCCCTGGGCTGTGCTGCCGGTCAGCGTGCTGTCGAGGATCGTCAGCGTGCCCTGGTTGAAGATCGCGCCTCCCAGGCCCGCGCTACCGCCGCCGGGTTGCAAACCACTACCGCCATTGAACCCCTGGGCGTCGCCGCCGGTCAGGGTCAGGCCGTTCAACGTCAGGTTGCTGCCGGTCGTTACCTGGAACAGCCGGAAGCCACCGGGTCCCGCGATGGTGATGCCCTTGGTCAAGCCAGTCTGGGCGTCGATCACCAGCGTATCATTACTGGCGATGCAGAAGGCCGTGGGCCCGATCCCGCTCGTGGGGTCCGTGGTCAACAGGTTGATGGTCTTGCCGTCGAGCGAGGGAGCGAACTGGATAGTGTCGTTGCCCTGGCCGGTCTGACCCAGGCTGTCGGTCGTTTTGTGGACGCTGGCCTGGATCGCGTCGCGCAAGGTGCCCGTGCCGCTATCTGCCAGGCTGTTGACCAGCAGGATGGCCGGCACCAGCCGATCCTCGAGGAGCTCCGTTCGCAGTAGGAAACGGTGCCGCGACGCCGGCCGGGACTTGCCGCGACGCGACGCCCGCAAAGCCTGCACCCTGGGACCGAATGCGTCGCGCAGCGATTGCTTGAAAGTCATCGCAGGGTCTCCTCGGTCACCAAAGGTTACTTGGTCTCTCGGGCCGCATGACGCAGCGGCCGCGGCACGAACTCCAGGGCCTCATCCGGCACCACGAACGAATCGGCGATCACGCGCGGCCGGTCGTTGATCACGTCGGGGTGCTGCACTCCCGGCAGCACCTGCACGGCGAAGATCTCCTGGACCGCGTCCTCGAACTTCACGAACGCGATCGTCTGGCCCGTGTGGATATTCACCACCCAGACACCGCAGCACCGCTCTTCCAGCGGCCGCTCGGCGACGGCGATGCCGCTGAACACGGCGGTCTCGCGCACCTGCGACAGCCCGATGAAGGCCAGCGGCCCGCAGAAGTCCAGGCCGCGGGTGAAGCCGGGAAGCACGGTCAGTGCCTCGTATTTCCCCGTATCGGGATCGATGCAGCCGAATCCCCCGCTGCCCGATTCCAGCACCCACAACCGGCCGCCGTACCACCGCGGCGAGTGCGGCATCGACAGGCCGCGCGTGATGACTTCCCCGGTGGCCACCTCCATCACGACGCCGCCGCCCTTCTTGTCGGCCCGCCAGCCGCCGGGCGTGTCGGTCGTGCCCAGCGCGGTGACAAACGCCGGGCGGCCGTCCGCCAGGCACAGCCCGTTCAGATGACAGCGGTCCTCGGGGGCCATCGCCGTGATGAACGGCGGCCGCCAGCGCGGCACGAAGCTGTGGGTCGTGCTCCGCGTGCACAGGCAAGAGAAGCGGGTGTTGACGAACCACAGCTCGGGGTCATCCCCCAGGGACTTCGCCCAGGCCATCTCGTGGATCTGGATGTCGCCGGTGCAGACCGACGACCGCGGCAGGAAGCAGGCGTCGTGGACCCCGGCCGGCTCCAGGCGGCGGGCGACCGCCGGCACGTTGTGGTATTCCCAGATCTCGACGCTCGTGCCGATGGCCAGCCGATCGCCGTCCACGGCCAGGCCCATCGGCTTGCTGAAGGTGCGGAAGTGCGTGTTGAGCCGCTCGCCGTCGGGGCGGAGCATCACCAGCTTGCCGGCCTGGTAGGTCGTGACCAGCACCGAGACGCCGAGCTCCTGCAGGATCGCGGAGAAGTTGCCGGTATGGACGCTGCGCAGCGGCGGAGGCTGCGTCGCCGCGGATCCGGGATCCGGCGGGTCGCTCGCGATCGTCCCCTGCGCGTCACCGGCGGGCTCGTGCCCGTTCGACGCGATCGTCTCCATCGCCGGGAGGTCGGATGTCACTGGCGTGGGCATGTTCTTCTCCCTGTGCACCTCGAGGGTGCTGGAGCAAGTCGGACGGGATCGGACCTCGAACGCCGCCGGCGCACGACTCGGTCGGCGACCGGAAAGCCACGAACGTGGTGCGCACGGCCGCGACCGGCGCACGGACGAATCACGCGTCGATCCAGGAACGGCGCCCCGGGGAAGCTTCCCCCGAGCGGCTGAGTTGCAATAACATGCGAGATGCTCGGCGGCGCAACCTCGCCGGCCGGCCTGGCGGTGTCCTCGAGACGAAGTCGGTGTCGGATGCCTGCCGCGACGTGAGGGCGATGGTCGTCGATGCGTCGGATTCCTGAGTGGCTCTGCCTCCACTCCATCCCCCTCGAGTAGAGGAAACGGAGGCCCGCGGAAAACCTAACATCAGCCGCTCGAAAATGTGGAAAAGATGTCGATTGCCCGGTCCGAGGGCGGTAGCATGGAGATATGAACGAGACCCGGCAAAGCCTGCTGCTCCGCGCCCAGACCGGCGGAACCGATGCCTGGAAGGATCTGACGGACCTGTATCGTCCACTGATCATCGGCTGGCTCAATCGCCAGGGCGTGCCGGCACGCGATCTGGAGGACCTCAGCCAGGAGGTCCTGCTCAGCGTGGTCAAGCACCTGCCCGGCTTTCAGCACTCCGGCCAGCGCGGCGCCTTCCGCTCGTGGCTGCGCACCATCGTCTGCAGCCGCACGGCCGATTACTGGCGGGCGATCGACGGGGGCACCCAGGCCAGCGGCGGCAGCGGCGCCACCGCCGCCCTCCAGGAGATCGCCGACCCCGACAGCGCGCTGAATCGGCAATGGGATGAGGAACACGATCGCTACGTGCTCGACTGCCTGCTGGACCTGGTGGAAGCGGAGTTCGAGCCGATGACGCTGAAAGCCTTCCGGCGCCTGGCCCTCGACGGCGTCAGCGGCGCGGAGGCGGCCCAGGAACTGGGGCTGTCCGTGGCGGCCGTCTACGTGGCGAAGTCGCGAGTCCTCCAGCGCATCCGCCAGGAAGCGGAAGGGCTGATCGACTGATCTCGCAGGGATGAAGGATGAGGGATTAGCCGGAAGGGATGAGGGATGAGGGATGAGGGATTCGTCGGGAGGGGTTGGGGGTGGGGAACGGCGAAATCGACGGACGGGTCGACTTGCGGGTTCGTACCAAGCAGTTGCGCTCCGCGTGATTCGATTGTTCGGCGCATTGCCCAGAACGACCGAGGCGCAAGTGATCGGGAAACAGCTCCTGCGGTCGGGGACCTCCGTCGGGGCGAACTTCCGTGAGGCCCATCGGGCCAGGTCGGATGCCGAATTCGTCTCCAAGGTCGGCGATTGCCTGAAGGAGCTGCGACGAAACCGCCTACTGGATGGAACTCCTCATCGATGCGGATATCGTTGAAAGTCATCGACTCGCTCCGCTCCTGGACGAATGCAATCAACTGATCGCCATTTTGACAACGATCGCAAAGAAGGTGAAATCCAAGCCAAGCAAACCCGGTTAGTCGTCATCCCCCGTCCCTTCCGACGAAGCCCTCATCCCTCATCATCCCTCATCCCTTCGAACGTGTTAGCTTTGCCGTCCGTTTTGCGTTTCTATCGGGATCAGCGGCGTTGCTATTTCGCCCGACGAACCCTGGCAGGCTTCCCATGACCGAGGGCCCGCTCGACCATCCGGGTGACGACACGCTGCGTGCGCTGTCCCTGGGCCAGCTCAGCGGGGCGGAGCTGGCCGACGTCTCCGCCCACCTCGGCGACTGTCCGGCCTGTTGCCTCCGCATCGATCAACTGGCCACCGACGATCGGCTGCTGGCGCGGCTCCAGCAAACCGCCGCTAGCAGGGAAGCGGCGATGGTCAGCCGGGCCCAGCGCCGCTCGGCGGTCCGGGCCCTGCACCAGGCGCATGAGGCCGGGTCGGGCGAGCCGAGTCGAGACCCGGACTCCACGCCGGTGACCCTTTCCGTCCCCCGACAGATCGGGGACTACGACATCCTGGCCGAGGTCGGGCGCGGCGGCATGGGGGTGGTCTACAAGGCGCGGCACCGGGGCCTGAACCGGCTGGCGGCCCTGAAGATGGTCCTGGCGGGCGAGTTCGCGTCCCCCACCCAGGAGCTGCGGTTCCGCCTCGAGGCCGAGCTGGCGGCGCGGGTGCAGCACCCCAACATCGTGCAGGTCTACGAGATCGGCACCTACCAGGGCCGGCCCTTCCTGGCCCTGGAGTGGGTCGAGGGCGGCAGCCTGGCGAACCGGCTCGATGGCAAGCCCTGGCCTCCGGGCGAGGCGGCCGCGCTCATCGAGACCCTGGCCCGGGCCATCGACGTGGCGCACGCCGAGGGCATCATCCACCGAGATTTGAAGCCGGCGAACATCCTTCTTCAGAGGGATGAGGGAGGAAGGATGAGGGATGAGGGAGAGTTGAGCCGCTCCGGACTCATCCCTCATCCCTCATCCCTCCTCCCTTCCGACGAATCCCTCCACCCCAAAATTGCGGACTTCGGCCTGGCCCAGCCGATCGAGGGCGGCCAGACGATGACGCAGAGCGGTTTCCTGGTCGGCACGCCAGGATACATGTCCCCCGAGCAGGCGGGTGGGAAGCGTGCCCTGGTGGGGCCGGCGACGGACATCTACGCCCTGGGGGTGATGCTCTATCAGCTCCTCACGGGGCGAATGCCATTCCAGCGCGACAGCACCCTCGAGCTGCTGCGGGCGGTGACGTCGGAAGAGCCGCCCCGGCCGCGCCACCTCGAGCCCCGTTTGCCGCGCGACCTGGAGGCGATCGCGCTGCACTGCCTGGAGAAGGAGCCCAACCGTCGCTACCCCAGCGCCCTGGCGCTGGCCGAAGACCTGGCGCGCTTCCGCGCGGGGAAGCCCGTGGTGGCGCGGCCGGTGGGCACGGCCTCGCGGCTGGCCCGCGCGTGCCGGCGCAACAAGTCGATCACCGCCATGCTCGTGGCCCTGGTCGTGGTGTTCTTCGGGGGTTTTGCGGGCGTGACCCTCCAGTGGCTCCGCGCCGACGGCGAGGCCACCCGCGCCGGCAATCTGGCGAAGGCTGAGACCAACGCCCGCGCCGCCGAGTCGACGCTGCGGATCCGGGCGCAGGGGCTCGTGGCCGAACGCGACTTCGACCACGGCGTGGAGCTGGCCCGCAAGGGCGATGTCAACCAGGGGCTGATCTGGATGGCCGAGGCCCTGCGCGAGACCCCGACCGAGCGCCCCGACTTCGCGCGGATGGTGCGCGCCAACCTCACCGGCTGGGAGGCGCAGTTGCCCCGCCTCCGCTTCATCCTCGAGCATCAGGGCGAGATCCGGAGCGCCGGGTTCAGCCCCGACGGCCGGGTCATCCTGACGACCAGCACCGACCATACGGCCCGGCTCTGGGAGACGGCCACGGGCCGGCAGCTCGGCCCGCCTCTGGACCACCCCGCGGGCGTGTTGTGCCACGCGTTCTCGCCCGATGGCCGGATCGCCGCCACCGGGTGCGAAACCGGCGAGGTCCGGATCTGGGACACCGCGACCGGCCGGCTCGTCGGGCTGGTCCTCTCGCCCGAGGCGACGGACCAACGAACCCGCGCGATCGAGTGGCTGGCGTTCTCCTCGGACGGTCGGCTCCTCGCGACGACCGCAGAGGCGCATCGCACGGCGCTGTGGGACCTGGCCGCCGGCCGGTGGCTCGAGCTGCCGGCGGAAGCCGCGGGGTGCCGCGACGCCAGGTTCTTCCCGGACGGTCGTCGCCTGCTCCTCGTCTCGCGGGCGGCTCCCTGGATGCGAATCTGGGACTGCGCCGCCTCTCGCTTCGCCGGGCCCGCCATGGTGTCCCCGGAGGACACATGGTTCCAGCTCGCTCCCGACGGCCGGTTCATCGCGACCGGGTCGCGCGATGAGAGCTGCCGGATCTGGGACGCGGCCACCGGCCAGATCGTCGTGACGATCCCGCGCGTGGACGAATTCCACCCGAACGGGGCGGCCTTCTTCCCCGACGGTCAACGGATCCTCGTCTTCGACACGGAACGGATGGCCGTGAGGACCTGGCACGTGCCCGACGGCCGTCCCGCCGGCCCGGTCCACCTCGTCGAGGACGCCTGGGAGGTCGCGTTCTCGCCCGACGGTCGATCGTACATCATCCGAGGCGGTAGCGTGACGGACTGGCTCCGGGATTCGGCCACGGGGCGGCGCATCGGGGGGCCCTTCACGCATCAGAATACCGTGATGGACGTGGCGTTCTCGCCCGACGGCCGGCTCGTGCTCCGGGCCGGCCAGGACGGCATCGCCAAGCTCTTCGAAATCGGTCGCCTCACCCGCACCGGTCTCGACGTGGCGACGGATAATGCGCTTCGGGCGGCAGTCAGGCCGCGGCTGGCGGGATCGTCGATCGATCCCACGTTCAGCCCCGATGGCACGCTCGTCGCCGGGGTGTCGGCCCGGGTGGGGCGGCTCATCGAGGCGGCGACGGGTCAGCCGATCGGTGCCCCGTTGCTTCATCGCTGGTGGCATCGTGGGCCACGGGCCTTCAGCCCGGATGGACGACGCATCGCGCTCGTCGCCCACGACGCGGCCATCGCCGACGGCGGCAGCACCTGGAGTACCTGCCGGATCTGGGACACGGCGACCGGTCGGCCGGTCACGCCGCCGCTGCCGCACATCAACCACCCGGTGGCCCTGGCCTTCCGCCCCGACGGCAAGATACTGGCCACCGGCGGTTACAGCGGCCCGGTGCATCTCTGGGACGTCGAGACGGGGGCGAGGATCGGTCGGCCGTTCTCCGCGGGCGCGATCGTCTTCTCCGTCGCATTCAGCACCGATGGCCGGCTGCTGGCGGCCGGCACGGCCGAGCCCGTCGCCCAGGCGGTGCTCTGGGACGTGGAGTCCGGCCGTCGCCTGGTAGATCCCATCCGGTTCGGAAACTGGGTTGAGCAGCTGGCCTTCAGCCCGGACGGCACCATGCTGGCGGCCCGAACCACGGACCGCTCGATCGACGTCATCGAGACGGGGAGCGGGCGGGTCCGGTTCGTGCTCCGGAGCGACGGGCCCGTCCTCGGCGCGGCCTTCACGGGGGACGGCCGCCACGTCCTGATGACCACGAACCATAACGGCGGCTCACTCCGGTTGTGGGACGCCCGGACGGGCGAGCCCGCGTCCCCGTTCATGACCTATCCGCTGTACATGGACCGGTCGGCGCTCGTGACGCCCGACTCCACGACCTTCGTCCAGGGATACCAGGACGGCTCGCTCCAGCTCTGGGACGCCGCCACGGCCCGGACGATCGGCCCCGGATCCTGGCTGCGCGACCGATCCGCCTCCTTCGCCATCGGGCGCGACGGACGGACCGCGTCGGCGGTCGACCCTCATGGGAACATCGTAACGTGGACGTTTCCCCGGCCCGCCGACGATCCCGACGAGGCCCTGATCCGCCGGGTGGAGGCGCGGACCGGGCTGGTGCTCGATCCCGGGCGGGAGGTCAGGCGCCTGGAGCTCGGGGAGTGGCGGCGACGCCTCGAGCAGGACAGGGGTGCGCGAGCGCCGGACGACGCGGCCGACGTCCAGGCGTGGCACGACGCCGGCGCCCGCGACGCCGAGGCGCTCGGCGACGACTTCGGCGCCCGGTGGCACCTCGACCGCCTCATCGCCGCCCGGCCCGAGGACGGGCTGCTCCACGCCCGCCGGCGCGGGCCCGGCTGTGGTCGGGCGAAGTGGCCGCCGCCGGGGCCGAGATCGACCGAGCCCTCGCGCTGGGCCCGCGCGACCGCATCCTCGACTGGCTCGAGCACCGGGCCTGGGACTTCCGCGCCGAGGAACGCGGGGCCGACGCGCTCCGCCTGCTCGACCGCGTGATCGCCGCCCGGCCCGACGACTGGCGCAGCTACGCCCTCCGCGCCGATGTCCTGGCCGACCTGGGCCGGCCGGCGGACCGCGAGGCCGACATCGACCGTGCCACTGCGCGAGGCGCCGATGTCGAATTCTTGATGCGCATCGCCGACGAGCGGGCCCGCGCCGGCCGCTGGGCCGAGGCCGCGTCCGTCTACGACCGGGCCATCGAAACGGGGACGGTCCCGTACGAGGTCTGGATGCAGGCCGCCACGGCCCACATGGAGATCGGCGACGAGCCGGGCTTCCGCCGCGTCTGCAAGACCATGCGCGCCCGCCACCCGGCGGAGATCTTCGAGCGATTGGTCGCCGCCTACCTGGCCGACCTGGCGACTCTCGGGCCCGGGGGCGTCGGCGACGACGCTAAGGTGTGGGGTTGGATCGAGCCCTTGCCCGCGAAGGTAGACCCGGCACGCAAGTCACGGAAGCAAGCCTTCCTCCACATCATCGGCGCGGTCCATCTCCGCGCCGGCCGATCTACGGAAGCCATCGCACGGCTGGAGGAATCCATCGCGACGGGCGGCGGCGCCGTCCTCCCCGAAACGTCGGCGTTCCTGGCGATGGCCCATTTCCATGCCGGCGATCGGGCGAAGGCGCGGGCGCTCCTGTCCGGCCCCTGTCGCGACGAGCCGGACAGTCTATCCGCGCAGTCGTGGTGGGCGTGGCGCGGGCGTCGCCTGCTGCGCCGCGAGGCCGCCCGGCTGATCCTCGACCCGGACTTCCCGGCGAACCCGCTCTCCCACTGAGGCCTCGTCCGGCCCCGGAGGCCAGTTGCGACCCCGTCGCCCTGGCCTTGGCGGAAGGAGGCTCTGGCCCGACGCCCGAGCGGCCGTCGTGGCCCCGGAGCGGCGGACGGTCGGCGGCATCGGCTGCACGCCAACGATGAGTCGCCGGGTGAGGGGTCGCAGCCGGGCGAACCGGCGACGTCAGTCGCCGGGTGATGCGACGCAACAGCCGGGCGATTCGACGCGGCAGCCGGGCGATTCGACGCGGCAGCCAGGTAATGCGTTGCGGCTTGCCGGGCGATGCGACGCAACAGCCGGGCGATGCGAGGCGGCAGCCGGGCGAACCGGCGACGTCAGTCGCCGGGTGCTGCGATGCGGCTGCCGGGCGAATGTCTTCAAACCCGGGTGATGCCCGCAGAGACCCGGCGACTGACGTCGCCGGTTCGCCCGGATCGCCATCATCGCCGGACCGAGGCCGACTCCGAGGGGAGCAGGCCGTCCGAATCCCTCGTCCCGCGGTCCACAACGCTTACCAGAGCAGACCTCCGTTTCCCGCGAAATGCGGATCGGACACCGACTCCTTCTCAATCGTCGGGTCGCCTCCCGGACCCGGTCGAGGAGCCTGGCCATCGTCCGTAATCCTCCGCGGGGATTCCGTCGATCTCCATCCGGGCCGTTGCGAGCAGGCTGAAATCCGGGCATGATCGAGATGCGGACGGGATGAAACGGAAAAAAGGGCGTGTTCCAATACGCCTGTTCACTAGACCAATTCTTGTTAGCCGCCATTAATCATGGAGCGTCTCATCACTCTTCGCGAGGCTCTGTCTCTGGCGGAGGCCTCCCACGACGATGCGGCTCTATTCCTACCGTCGGGCGAGACTTGGTCCCTCGACACGCCCTGTATGGTCTTGGATGTGGATCCCTACGACGGCGAGGCGACCCCGCACTTCGCCTTGGAACACGGCCTCAGCTATGGTTTGAGCGTGCCTCAGCTCCAAGATATTGTCAGCAATGCGCGGCGCAGGTCGCGGAGCCCACGCCCGAGCAGTTGCTCGCCGCGTTCCACTTCTACTACGACCGCGACGCGTTCATCGACTTTGGTGGTGGTCAGTTGGGCTAATAATGCGAAGCAGCGGACCCGCCTGCGGCGGGCCGCTGAACCTGGTCGTTAGGGTGCGACACGAAGTCGTCGATGTGGCTGTGCTGCGGCCTCGGAGAGGCTGACAGCACCTGCTGTTCTGCCAGCAGTATCCTACCGGGGGGTGCGCCTCCGGCGACAGAGGGGTGCCGAGCCCTCGGCACAACGTATCCTCATCCTTCGGGATGGCGACCAAGGCGCGAGCCGCGGTCGCGACTGCCAGCATCATGGCGGTCGGGGACCAGGATCGGGTGGACGGGTCAACATAATGTGAAGCCGCGATGAACGTCGTTACCGAGAACAAGCGTAAGATGCTGATACGCTTGGGCCAAAATGGCACGTGGTCAGGCCCGGGGGCTCCTAACTCCCCCGGCGCAGATGCCGCACCACCGGCGAAGAGCGGCGGCCCTCCCCACCCCGGCACATCGGCGGAACGTGGTAAGCCCGTCGTCCTCCCCATCGGGGACAGCGACTCGCGAGGGTCGCCCACGGGGCGGCGGGTAAAGGACGGGGGAGTAAGCGAATGCCGGCCGGTAACCGGCCGGATAGGGGTTGAGCCACCCGGCGACATCACCCCGCCCGAAAGGGAGCCCACTTCCCTCGGGTCTCCCATCACGAGAGGGCCTCGGCCAACTGACAGAGGGAGCAAAGCAGACATGACACGGGCGGAAACGCCCGCTGGTGCAGCTCCCGGCCATGCGCCCGACTGGAATTCCATCCGCTGGAAGAAGGTCTGGCGCACGGTCCGTCGGCTCCAGGCGCGTATCGTGAAGGCGGTCCGGGAGGGCAGGTGGAATAAAGCGAAAGCCCTGGTCTACCTGCTCACCCACTCGTACGCTGGCCGTGCCACGGCCATCCTGCGAGTCGTCAGCAATTCGGGTGCGCGGACCCCCGGCGTGGACGGAGCCCTCTGGAACACGCCGGAGTCCAAGTCGGCGGCCTTCTCCGCCCTGCGGCGGCACGGCTATCGGCCGCGGCCGCTCCGCCGGGTGTACATCCCCAAGGGCAACGGACAGCGGCGCGGATTGGGCATCCCGATCTGTCGTTCATACTGCACCTCTTTGCAACGGGGTTGAGGATTTGGAGGACTGGGTCGGCCCTTCCCTGGGCCCTGCCGGGCTCATGAGGTCGAACGGCGGGTCCAGGAGCGACGCTCGGCCTTGCGCAGGCGGGCGATCGCTTCAGGCGTCAATCGGATCCACCAGGGGCCGTGAGATACCGACTGGATACCATCCAGGACGCCCGACTGGCACCAATCGGCGATGGTGGAGACCGTCACGTTGAGCAGCTCCGCGGCGACCCTCGCGGTGCAACGCCCGTCCGCCCGGTGCCCGTCGGCGCAGGCCGCGGGCCGATCGGGACAGCCGCTCGGGATGGAGTAGCTGTACCTGAGCTGCTTCACGATGTTCGTCGTGAAGCGTCGCCCGGTCCCGGAGCGCAAGCCCTCACGATCGAGGATCTCGGCGACCCGGCCGTCGGTGGTGTCAACCGCCAGGGTGCGGAGGCGGGCCAGCACGGCGGCGTCGGTCCGGCGCTGTCGCAGGAGCGCGGGGGGCGAGGGATGCTCAGGGCGGTACATGCCTCCGTCTGCCAGCGGATCGACATCTCGATCATCGCCTCACCCCGATTGAGGCAGACATCCTTGATCAAGTATCCGATCAGTTGTTTTCGCTGGACGTGGGTCGTGGCGGCGGCGTTCCACAGCGCGGGCAGGTCCCGCGCCAGCGCCAGGATCCGGGCCCGCTCCGCCGGGTCCACCAGGCGAATCGATCGGTCGGGCCGGGTGGCCGACTCCCGTTCCAGTCGCCCCACTTCGGCGAGCCGCGACTCCCACTCGCGCTCCAGGGTCCGCCCGACCAGCCGGTTCTCGGGATCGATCGCGAGGAACCGGCGCCGGGCCAGCTCCGCCTCGTATCGCGCCGCTCCACGATCATCTCCCACTGGCGGTCCACCCTGCGTACCTGTTCTGCGATCTGATCGATGGCCGCCATCGATACCTCCAACTCCGCCGGCTGCATGGCCTCCAGGAAGACAGCGGCCACAGCCGCATCGATACCGTCGCCCCGCAACGACTGGCACGTCTTCTCTCCGAGATTCTTATGGAGCTGATTGCATTCGTACAACGGAGTCCGGCCGTCGTCCATGTAACGGATCGTCATCCGCCGCCCACACCGGCCGCACAGGACGAGGCCCTGGAGCAGCGCAGCACCTTCGCGGATCGCTCCGCGACGATCCCGGTGATGGGATGTGCAGTTGCCAATAAGTCGCTGCTGGTTCTCCTGGAACCGGTCCCAGGTGATGTAGGCGGGATGGTGGTCGTGGAGGACGTGGGGCCAGTCCTCGGGGGCGACCTGCCGCGTCCGTCCTTTGACGCGCGGCTCCTCGCCGGGCAAGGCGATGGCGCGGGTCTTGGTCCGCCCGTAGACGTACGTGCCCGCGTACTCCGGATTGTGAAGGATGGCCAGGACGCGCCCGTGGTCCAAGGGTCGCCAGGTCAGTTGACCACCACGGGTCCTTCCATGATGCCGGGTCGGGATGCTGAGATGGTTCTCGGCGAAGTACTGGACCACGCCCAGCGCGGCCCTCACGCGCCCGAAGGTGTCGAACACCAGGCGGATCGCGTGCCGGACCTGCTCGTCGGGATCGAGGACGATCTGTCCGGCGGGGTCGTAGACTAACCCGGTAGGTAGCCGGAAGCGGAGCTGGCCGGCCCGGGCCTTCTCCTGCTTGCCCCCCAGCAGCCGGGACCGGAGCCAGTGCAGCTCGGCTTCGCTCATGGTGCCCTTGATCCCCAGGAGCAGGCGATCGTTGTACTGAGCGGGATCGTAAACGCCATCCTCATCAATGACGAGGGTATCCGTCAGGCTACAGATCTCGATGAGTCGGCACCAGTCGCTGTTGGAACGTGCCAGACGAGATGCCTCGAGGCTGAGCACGGCGCCGACGTGACCGAGACAGACCTCGGCCATCAGGTACTGGAAGCCGTCGCGACCGATCGCGGAGGCCCCGGAGTGGCCCTGGTCCTGGTCGATGACCTGGATGTGTTGCTCGGGCCATCCGAATCTGTCGGCGGAGCGCGCCAGGTCGTATTGCCGCGCGGTGCTGGCGATGTTGTCGCGCACCTGCATCGGGGTCGACTGGCGGACATAGATCAGGGCGTGGCGGTCGAGGTGCGCGGTGCGGATCTTGGGGTGACCGAGTCGTGAGAACACGATTTAATCTCCTTATGAGTCGGGTCGGCTCCTTGGAACGCGAGGTCGGAAGCCAGGTGCGCCATCAGTCGGATGGCGCCTGCCTTGGCCTCGGTGGCGAGCCCGCCCCAGACCTGGGCGGGTGAGACGAGGAGATCGGTGGAAGATGGTTTCAGGCTCATAAGAACACCTCAGAGGAAGAGGCAGGCGGTGTCTGAACTCTGGTGGTGATCTTAGCGAGAGCGGGGCGGGGATGACGAGGTGCGGTGATCGGGGCCGGTCGCCTGCCGACGGTCGTCAGTCATGCGATCGACGAGTTGGAGGATCAGACGAAGGCCCGTGAGGTCGAGGAGGTGGTTCGACCGCGGCGGGTGATCGCCCCCGAGTGGGGCGGCGTAGTCGGTGCTGCTCAGGGCGATGGCGGCATGCCGGCCGTCGGGGAGCCGGACGACGAGATCAGGATCAAGACCCCGGCGGAGCCGGACGATCTCGACCCGTTGTCCGCGGAGCGGATGATGCGGATGGGTGATGGTGACGAAGCCCGAAGGCGGTTGGGAGGAGAGGGTAGTGCGCTCTGGGGATCCCCACGATGGCCGATCGGGCCATGCAGGCCCTCTACCTGCTCGGCCTCGATCCCATCGCGGAGACCCTGGCCGACGGCCATTCCTACGGCTTCCGGACGGGACGCTGCTGCGCCGATGCCCTGGATGAATGCCACAAGATCCTCAGGGGTCCACCCTGTCCGAGCTGGATCTTGGAGGGGGATATCAGAGCGTGCTTCGATCGGATCAGCCATCGCTGGCTGCTCGACAATATCCCCATGGACAAGGAGGTACTCGCGAAGTGGCTGAAGGCCGGGTTCCTGGAGGGGCATGTCCTATTCGCCACCACGGAAGGCACACCCCAGGGGGGGATCGTCTCCCCCGCGCTGGCGAATCGGGCCCTCGATGGCCTGCAAGAGTCGCTGAGGCGACGCTTCAGCGACACGCGCCGCGGCGGCGCCGGAGGCAAGGTCCATCTGGTCCGGTATGCGGATGACTTCATCATCACGGGCACGTCGCGGGTCCTCCTGCACCGTGAAGTCCGACCTCTCGTGGAACACTTCTTGCGCCAGCGGGGTCTCGAACTCTCCCGCGAGAAGACCAGGATCACGCATATCGCGGACGGCTTCGATTTCCTGGGCCAGACGGTGCGGCGCTTCGGCAATGGCAAGATCCTGATCAAGCCATCGAAGCGGAGCATCCGGACGTTCCTGGCCAAGGTCCAGGCGACCATCGACGACTCTGGCGGCCGTACGGCGGGCGACATGATCCGGCGCTTGAATCAGCAGATCAAGGGCTGGACGATGTACCACCGCTATGCCGTCAGCAAGCGCATCTTCAAGGCGGTGGACGATCGGATCTTCCGGAAGCTGTGGCGATGGTGCCGGAGGCGCCATCGCGCGAAGGGCGGGAAGTGGATCAGGAGGAGATACTTCCGGCGCGACGGCGGCCGGGACTGGGTGTTCACGGGCGCGGTCCGTGACAGCACCGGCGCGGCGCGACCGATCCGGCTGATGAAAGCGGCCGGGGTGCGGGTCCTGCGGTGGGTGAAGATCCGGAGTGCGGCCAACCCCTACGATCCGGAGTGGGAGCTCTACCTGGAGGAGCGATCGGCCTGGAAGCTGACGCATACGCTGGCGGGTCGAGGCCGGATCGAGTATCTCTGGAAGGGACAAGGGAATCGATGCGTGATGTGCGGGCAGTGGCTTCAGGCGGAAGACGAGCCCTGGCACATCCACCATCGGATCTGGCGCAGTCGAGGAGGTGATGAGCGGTGCGACAACCTGGAGTTGCTGCACGCGCATTGCCATCGGCAGATCCACGCGCATAGGAAGGACTGACGGACTGGGCTGCGTCCCGCGAGGGGCGTTCGAAGAGGCTTGAGCCGTATGCGTCGCAAGGCGCACGTACGGTTCTGAGGGGAGGGGGTGGGGGTGACCTCACCCCCTTACCCGACTGGCGGAGGAGTTTGTGACGCTTGATGAGGCGATCGTGGAACTCCGTCGCCGGAACGAGCCCGTCCCGAAGCCGCCCCGGTTGCCGACGGACGACGAGGTAAACGCCGCCGAAGCCAGGCTGGGCGTCGCCTTCCACCCCGACTACCGACGGTTCTTGCGGGAGGCGAGCGACGTCAATGACAACGTGTTGGAGCCGGCGACCATCACAGTCCCCGAGAGTCACACTCACCTGTTCCGCGTCGCAGAGCGGGCGCGAGGTCGTTGGGGCGTGCCGAGCGACCTGGTGCCGATCTGCGAGGATAACGCCGACTATTACTGCATGACACCCGACGGGCGCGTGGTCTTCGGGTCGCACGACATGCAGGCCGCAAGCGGCGAGGAGTGGCCCGACCTCGCAGCCTGGATCGA
The DNA here is from genome assembly GCA_963771445.1 of uncultured Planctomycetota bacterium. Classification (GTDB taxonomy): domain Bacteria; phylum Planctomycetota; class Planctomycetia; order Isosphaerales; family Isosphaeraceae; genus JAKAUH01. Next base: position 1,419,118 of record CAVYTQ010000015.1, read on the forward strand.
GCAGCTCTGGATGTTCGACTACGAGGACACCTGACCAAACATTCCAGCGGACCTGCCCGTCGCCAGGCCGCTGAATTTCGGCTTTCGGCCCTTGTTGACCCAGCGAGTGCCATGACCGATTTATCCAACGGGTACGAAGGCGTGGCTGCCGAGTTTTTAGCGGCTCGTGGCCGTGCGCCTTCGACCGCAATCGGCGCGACCAAGGTGCGAGATTGGGCGCGCACGCTACCACGCGGGGCCGCTGTCATCGACCTCGGCTGCGGGTCCGGCCTCCCCATTACCAAGGTCCTGGTTGACGAAGGGCTGAACGTCTATGGCATTGATGCGTCGCCGTCCTTGGTAGAGGCATTCCGACACAACCTTCCGGGCGTGCCTGTCGCATGCGAATCAGCGGTTGAATCATTTTTCTTCAATCGGATGTTCGATGGTGTCGTGGCATGGGGACTCACGTTCCTGCTTCGGCCTCCGGAGCAGAGGCGACTCATCCGAAGAATCGCTGACGTACTCCTGCCTGGCGGTCGTCTTCTGTTCACGTCATGCGCGGATCCGCTGGTGTGGAATGACGCCATGACGGGATTGGAGTCACGATCGCTCGGCGGAGCGGAATATCGAAGGTTACTTTCTGCAGTTGGTTTATGCGTCACCGCCGAGTACGAGGATGAAGGCCAGAACCATTATTATGACGCTGGAAAATTAACCAATTATCATACAGAAATCAATAGTGGCATCTGACGGCCGAGGTCCTCCATGCGGCATGAGTTCACGCTCGAGTACTGGCGGGATGGAGATTGGTACGTAGGCCGCCTCATCGAGGTGCCCGGCGTGTTCATCAGGGCAAGACCTTGGATGAGCTTGATGGGAATATCCAGGACGCATACGAGCTGATGGTCACGCAGGACCGCGCGCGGCTCCGTCCACCGCTCAACGGCGGTCCGTGGAATTGGAGGTATGAAGCGCCAGGCCTTGTCCACCAAGAAAATTCTTGTTAAACCGACGTGGCGATTGATTGCTTACTGCTTCTCGGGAAGTCCAGTGCCGGCGCCCGAATGATCGCATGATCAAACTGTTTGGCCAAGGAGGTTGCAGATGGGATCGGATGATGGAGCCATTCGTGAGGTACACAAAAATTGGATCGATGCAGTCAACGCCGGCGATCTCGCCCGCTTGCTCACATTGATGGCGGACGATGTCGTGTTTCTGAATGCGGGCCGAGCGCCGTTCGGCCGGGATGGCTTTCCCGCCGGCTTCTCGGCCGCCCACCAACAATCTCGGATTCATTGCATTAGCGAGCTGGAAGAGGTCGTGGTCGCCGGCGAAGTCGCCTACACACTGTGCCGGGACTCGTTATCCGTGACACCGCGCTCCGGCGGAGAAGCGACGGAGCTCGCAGGTCATCGGATCACCATATACCGCAAACAGCCCGACGGCCGCTGGCTCCTGGCCCGCGATGCCAACACGTTATCCCCGGTGGCGAGCTGAGGGCGTGGGATGGCCCTGCTCGACGAATCAATACAAGGGTACGTGGCCGCAACTTATTGATGAGTTTGCCGGAGGACGTCGAAGAGTGGAAGACGGCGACCAGTACGGCCCGCAGCGGTCGCGTCCCCTCGACCTGGGGGCCATCGCGGTTACCGGCGTCCTCGCGAGCGGATTCCTCGGGGCGACGACCAACGCCGTCAATGGCCGCGTCAGCCCCCTCTACTTCGTCACGATCCTCGGGTGGCACGATGTCGCCGACGTCTGGCGCGCCTGCGTCGCGCAGGCGCCTTCGAGGGTCTCCTGTTCGGGGTGGCCTTCTCCCTCGTGTTCACGGTCGGGACGGGGATCATCACGGGTGCGGCCTGTCCCTATCGGCTGGCCTTCAAGCATCTGCTCGGCATCCTGGCGGGGTCTTATCTCGGCTGGGCCCTCGGGGGCCTGGCGGCCATGGGCCTGGCGTCGCTCAGCCCCGAGTTCTATCGGGGCATGTTCTTCGGCGTCCCGGAGGAGCGGTGGCCGATGCTTCGCTATGCCTGGGTCGGTGGGTCGATCTGGGGAGCGGAGTTGGGCGGCCTCGTGTCGGTGATCCTGGGTCTGGTTGTCCTGCGGGCGAACTGGCATCGTGCCGTGTGGCGAGGCAAAGAGCTTATCTAACATTGCCATGCAGCGGACCGCCTGCCGGCGAGCCGCTGATCTGGGTCGTGAGGCGGCTTCGATGCACGCGGACGAGGTGGCCACAGTCAAGGCGTTCATCAAATCGGCGCGGCGCCTGCGGTGGCTTGAGGCCCTCGCATCCGCGAAGCGCCGCCGGCAGTTCCTCGACCGCCTCAACCACTGCCGCGACTTCGATGAGCGGTACGCCACGGCGCTGCCTTCCAGCGTCGATCTGGTCGCGACGCTCCGATCACGCGGCGCCCCCGCCAGGTGCCATGTCGTCTCCGACTTCGAGGCGATCGACGGCCGACAACTGCCGCTGGCCGAAGCGATCGCGCAAGCCGAGTGGGCCCAGTGGGGTACGCTTCTCAGTTGCCTCCACGGCCGATTGGCCTACTACTTCGACGAGTCGGGCGCTCGACGCCTGCTTCTGGAGCGGCCAGGCGCCTGACCTCGCCCAGCAGCGGACCCGATGCCGCGCCTCGCGTCGCCCTCACGTTCACGGATCCTGCGCGGCAGCATCGCCGCAGCGGCCCGGTCGCGTGGGCTTGCCGAGGCGGTCGGCGAGCGGCATGCTGATGTCGCCGGGTCCAGGCATGTCGGTCCGCCGTCGTCGGTCGGCGTGGTCGGACCGTCTGACGAGGCGATCCAGCGGACCCACCGCGCGGGCCGCTGATCTGGGTCGTCAGAGGTCGGAGGATGACCAGATGCCGAAGTTGCGCCAGCTCAACGACCTACGATACGGCTCCTTCTACGCGGTGGCGGTGATCGGGGTGGCCATCGGATGGAATGCGATCACCAAGACCACCGCCGAGCGAATGCTACTCCCGGTGCTGTGCCCCGAGGCGGACCCGGCCGCCAGGCCGTTGCGGGTGACTAAGAATGACGGCAGTCTGTCCAACGGCGAGAAGCTCCATGGCTGGCGCAACGCGGTCTACTTCGGCGTGCACGGGGGCCTCTGGATGGCCGGCTGCCTGGCGATCAATTTGGCACTGGCGCAGGTCTGGCCGAGGAGGATGGCGCCCGGCGAGGCCGGGAGTACGGGCGCCGAGAAACCCGGTCCGACGGACGATCTTATCTAATCATTAAGGATCGGAGTCGACGAAGCCCGACCTCCAATCCCTGTCCAACATCGCGATGCAGCGGACCCACCCCGCGTCACCTCGGGTGTCCACCTCGGGTGTCAGACCAGGACTTGCGGTTTTTCGGGGCAGTCGGCGCCGCCCGGCCGGTCAAGCGAGCTCTTTGGCGAATCTGCCATGAGGGCTGAGACTTGCGGTGCCATCACTTCGATCATTACGACCCGCTCCGGACGCCTCCTGGGAGAGAAAGGTGCCCCGTAGAACGCACCTGCCGCGAAAACGGAGGAAAGGCTCCGGGAAGTCGCCGGTGTCGCCGCGTCATCGCTCGCGGAGCCTCGACCTGTCTCGCATCGCCGCGCCCTCGACGGCTGGGCCTGGGCGATGGGTCGGAGGTCCTCAAATCCGAAGAGTGGCGACCCGTCCGGATCGCGGATCACGAGCCGCGGAGCAGGTCGTCCCAGTCGGTGGCCGTTGCGTCGACAATCCGATCACTGAGCGACTCCAGGCGATCGACATCGCGGATCGCCTCGATGGCGGCAACGATGGCGACGTCGGGCGTGCCGAATCTCCGGGTCCCTTGCCGGAGCAAGAGCCGCCGGGCTTCGCTGATCTGGCCCTCGATCACTCCCTCCTGGCGGCCCTCCTTGAGGATGGCCTGGTAGGTCGTCGAATCGCGCATGTTCTTCCATACCCCCTTCACCAACCGAGTGGCCAGCGTCTCGTCGTAACGGTACCCCATCAGCAGCAGCGCCGCTATCCAGAGCATGTCCGCCCTCGGCTCGGGCTCGGGATGGATCCGCTCGGCCATCCGGCGGACCAGGCCGGGCAGGTCCGCTTCCGCGACGTCGGTCAACGGGGCCAGCGGCACCAGGTTGACCCCGCCGGTGAGGTAAAGCTCCGGATCTTCCCGCCACAGCCGGACCACTCGATAATTGTACCGATTCGTCAGCGATCCGTCGGGTAGCTGCCGCTCGTAGCCGCCGGTCAGGCCGGGCGAGTCGGCCTCCCTGTGCAGGAGGATCAGGACGGTGAGCACCGGCAGGTCATGCCGGTAATCGAGGGCCACCTGGCGATACCAGAGCTTCCGGGCCAGCTCGGCGTCGTGGTACGAGTGGGGCTCGAGGTCCAGGAGATAGGGCGCGGGCCCGTCGATCTTCAGCACCTTGTCGGCGAAGGCGGTCAGCGTGGTGATCTCGGAGTCGATCACCGAGACCGGCCCGGGTAGGCCGATCCCGAAACGATCCGCCCAGGCGGCCGGCTCGTCCAGGACCAGCTCCTTGGCCGAGACGTCGAGGCGGTTGTGGTCCATGGGCGAGCTCCGTTTCTCAGAAGGTGTGAGAAGGCTTGTAGCTCGTAGGGCGGGTCGAGCGAAGCGAGGCCCACCGATCTTCGCCGCCATGCCGGTGGCCCTCGCTCGCCATACCGGTGGGCCTCACGCCTGCGGCGTTCGACCCACCCTACGACCTCTTCTCACACAATCTCTCATTCCAACAGCCCGCGGGCGCCACTCGGACGACGGCCGGACAGGCATTGTCTTATCGACGCGGCGAGCGACGCCCTTGCGGCCGCTCTCGGAGAACGAGACGACGAGAAGGAGACCGGCCCGTCGGACGGGACACACGGGCCGATCGGGCGACGAGGCACGGCGGCCGCGGTCCGGTTGTGGATCTCGTCTCGATCGCCGGGCCCCTGAACCCGTGAACCCGAGCTGTATCCGGTCGCCCGCCTTGACCGGCGACGTCCGATAGCGCCATTTGGGTCGGACCAGGTTCGCGGCTTCTTCAACAACCCGCCCGCCCATCGCCCGCCTGGCTCGCCATCGGACAGCCCATGCTTGACCGGCGGCCCGACCGATGGCTTCCGGGCCCGCCCGGCGCCGGATTCACCCGCCGCTCGCTCCCGGACCAGAGCTGCGCCAGTACGAGACCCCCCTTCCATGAGCGGGCCTGCCCCGCCCTGATCGCGTCAATGAAATCAATAGGTTTTTAACAATGCTTTTATAGGTAACTTCCTATCGTCACGAGTGTCCAAGCGGCCACAAGCCTCTTAGCCAAAAGCAGATACACAAACCCCCTTGACGGGGGGCCGCATAATTGAGGTACCGATTTCACGCGGCCCCACGGCCTGCCGGCCGACCCTCGCACCGGGTCGAGAACCGCGAATGGTGCGACGATCGCACATCCCATGTCGAGGATCAATAACTCGAATCGCAAGGCCAACCTGGCGCTGGCCATCGCCGGGGGCGCCACCGTCGTCAACTGGGCGGCGGCCAACGGCATCGCCGAGCGGACCGCCTACACCTGGGCCCGCTCTCGTGAAGTCATCGACCAGGTCGAGGCCCTCCGCCGGGATTGCATGGACCAGGCGGTGAGCTGGCTGAGCCGTCGGGCCATCGACGCCGCCGGGGAGATCGCCCGGCTGGCCCGCGAGTCCGTCAGCGAGTCGGTCCGCCTGCAGGCTGCCCGGGCCGTCCTGGGCGAGCTGATGGCCGTCTTCGGCTTCGCCATGCTCGAACGGCGGATGGCCGAGATCGAGCGGCGGTTGCGCGGCGGCTCGTTGTCCGCCGCGGGCGCACCCGACCCGCGACACGAGATGACGGAGCCGGGCGCGGACGTGAACGTGGACTCGGATGATGCCCTGGTCGCGGCTCAACCATCGGGTCAGGCGGGATGTTGAGTCATGGCGAGCCTTCTCGGCACGGCGCGTCGGCTGGCGGAGGCACTCGCCGGGCGTCGCCGCTCGGCTTCATGTGTCGATGGCCGCGGAGGCGCCCGTGCAATCGACACAACCCGCACGACCGCGCGGCTGGGCGGCTGGGCGGCGAAAACCTGCCGCCAGGCGCCGATTCCGGGTGAACCCGGCGCCCGGCTCGGCCGGGCCGGCGTCCGCAAACGCCACGCCCCCGACCGCGCGGCGGGCTGCCGGGCTTGGTTCTACTGTCCGAGATTGACGGAAGGCGATGGAGTAGAAGTAGGGTGAGTCGAGCGGAGCGAGGCCCCCTGAGATCCGCCGCTCGATCACGGTGGGCCTCGCTCCGCTTCACTGCGCTCGACCCAGCCTACGACCATCGGACCCACCTCCCGGGATCGACTCTCGTCGCACGACCTGCCGACGAGCCCGACCGTCGGGTCACGAAACCACGAAAGTACGAGAGCACGAAACCGGTGGGCCGCCGCTGCGACCAAAGGCGAGCGACGGGCTTTGGTCCGCCGCTCTTACCTTCTTTCGTCCTTTCGTGCTTTCGTGATCGATGAACCGGCATCGCGTCCGGGCGCTTGGTGCCAGCCCCGAGAGGGCAATCCGTCGCATAGAGTGGGTCGCATCGGAATCTTTTGAGGCTCCAGGCATGCGCAAGTTGACTCGGAATCGCCCGATCTCACCGGTTGCCGACGGCCCCGGCCAGCGCGCCGGCGTGCCGGGCCGGATTGAAGACCTCGTCGGCCACGCGGCGGAGGTCGGCGTCGGTGACGGCGTCGATCGCCCGGGCGAGCCGCGCGGCGTCGAGCCCGAGCTGCTCGCGGCGGACCAGCGAGAACGCCACTCCGTACGGGTTGTTGCCCAGCAGCTCGTCGGGGACGTCGCCGAATCCCAGGATCATCGCGAGCTGCTCCTTCACACTGGCCGCCTCGCCGCGTCCGAGCTTCGGCTCGAGCGTGTCGGCGACGAATTTCTCGATCCGCGTCGAACGCCCTGGCGGGGGTCTCGCCGCTCTTGATCGACGCCGAGATGGCGACGACCGACCCGTCATCGAGCGGGGTGAAGAAGACGGGCGAGCCGGTGACCCCGGAACCGCCCAGCCGCTCGGCCCGCCGGCCCAGAGCCGCGTGACCAGCACGAGGAACGGGGGCATACAGCTGGCTATCCGGCCGGGGCGCGAGGTAGGCCAGGCAGGCGGTGGGCTCGCCGTCGGCGTCCTCGCCCTGGCCGGCCCTGGGGCGGATCGGCACGAAGTACCTCGGGGTGCCCGTATCCCGCGGCGGCGGGGCCGCGTCGCCGGCCGGCAGCGCGTCGAAATGCGCGTGATCGCCTTGAGGGCGGTGGGAGGGTCGAAGTCGCCGGCCAGGGCGATCGTCGCATTCGCGGGCTTGTAATAGCGGCTCCAGCCGGGACTGGATGTCTCCGCAGCCCGATCGCCCGGAGCTGATCGGGCCGGCCGCCGTGGCGGCCGCCGCCGGGCGTCGGGCGGACGAGCTCGCGGGCGTTGTTCATCGCGGCCAGCGTGGCGAAGCCCTCGAACATGTTCTCGATCTCCTGGAGCAGCCGGGGACGCTCGCGGTCGAGGTCGTCGGCGGTCACCCGCGGGCCGGCCATCCGCGCCGCGGCGTCGGTCAGCTCCCGGTCGAGGTCGTCCAGGGGGAACATGGTGGCGAAGACCGTATAGCGGTCGCCCGTCTGCCCGTTGGCGCCGTCGGGATGCTGGCGGAACAGCTCCTCGGCCGTCTGTGCCTTGCGGTCGCCGGCCGCTGCGGTCACGTAGAGGTGCTCGATCGTATGGCCCAGGCCCGAGAGCCCCTCGGGGTCGTGATCGCCGCCGATGGCGTACACCACGACCATGGCCGTGCTCGCGGAGCCCTTGATCGGCCGGAGGACGATCTTCAGGCCGTTGGGCAGCCGGAACCGCTGGACGCCGCGCTCCGGGGGAGTCGCGTCGGGGGCCTTGTCCGACGGCTTCGCGGGGGCGGGCGCCGCCTGGGCGGCGGCGGCGGTTCGCGGCCGCTCGGGGGGCCGTCGCGGGATTCGACGAGCGCCCGCACGCCGGTCGTGGCGAGGGCGGCCGCCGCCAGGGCGGCCGTGGCGAGCGTAGATCTTCGTGATGAGCATGGACCGCAGCACTCCTTTCGTCAGATGGGCGGCCCCGGCCGAGGACGCCCCGGCCGCGACCGCCCGGCCGGCCGCGAGCCTCGTCGCGGCGCCGAGCGTCAGGTTCATCAGTTCCACGGGGACGGCCCGCGCCGACTCGGCGGCGAGGGTCGTGGCCAGCAGGCCGGCCGAGGGCGCGACCCCGCGCCGGACCAGGCGGGACCGGAGCTGCTCGCGGCCCCGCGACAGCCGGCTCTTGACCGTGCCGACCGGGCAGCCGAGCTGCGCCGCGGCCTGCTCGTGGGTCTGGCCCTCGAGGTCGCAGAGGATCAGCGGGGCGCGATACGCGCGATGGCAGCCGTTCGAGCTCGCCGTCGATCGCCGAGCGCAGCTCCTGCGCCTCCAGAGGATCACCGGCGGGGGTATCCGCATCCCGATCCACGATCACTCCCTCCGACCCCGGTCCGTTCGCGAGCGAGGCGACGGCGGGCACCGACCCGGGCACGCACGGCGACCCGCCGCGCGACGCCGTAAAGCCAGGTCGCCAGGGCCTCGCGGTCGCGGATCGACCGGGCCTTCTTGACCAGGACAAGGAACGTCGCCTGGAAGGCGTCGGCGACGTCGTGGGGGTCGTCGAGCACGCGGTGGCAGACGCCCAGGACCATCGGCCCATGCCGCTGGAGGATCGCCTCGAACGCCGCCTCATCCCCCCGGGCAAGGAACCGCTCGAGGAGCTGCGCGTCGCCCAGGCCGGCGAACGTGCCGGCCTCGAAGAGGCGGCCCAGCGTCCCCACGATCGAACCGCGATATCCGCTCGCCATGCCCATTCCCCCCGTGGCTCGTCGCTGCCGTCACCCGGTATGAGTGCAGGACAGGGGATGACCGTTCCAAGTTTTTCCGGGAAATGGCGCAGCGGGGCAATGGGTGGGCGTGAATTGAACGACCGGCTACCGGTGCCGGGTCGACGTGGCCAGGCCCAGGCACAGGAGCATCGTGCCACCCGGGAGGACTGCCGCTACGATACAGGAGGATATCAGCGGATCGGCAGACCAGGACCACCACCCGAGCCTGGAGACGAGGGATGGAATGAGGGCCGTCCACAGGACGATCGAGATCCAGAAGAACCGCTCGCGGCCGGAGGCGCCCTTCCACATCGCTCGGCCCCGCTCCAGCATCTGGCGGTGCGCCACCAGGAGCACGAGGCCCCAAATGAGCAGGGCATTCGCTATGATCCAGGCGATCAGGACGTGTTCCAGCGGCCATTTCGGCCACACGATGGGTGCCAGGCGACGGACGACGTGCATCCCGCCGAGCAGCCAGGCCGAGTAAAGGGCCAACCAGGCGATCAGGAAGAGATTCCGCTTGAGCCCCAGCTTCCTCGGCCTCCCCATCGGAATCAAGCCGCCGGTCCACCTGTGCCACTTCACCTTGTTCAGCCAGACGATCGAGATCGTGTAGGCGACCATGAGAGCACAAAAGAAATTGACGAATAGGAACGCCTGGAGGGTCCAGTCGCGGACCTGGGCCGGCGTGCCCTGGATCCGGCCGCTCCGCATGACGAGCACGATGGCCGCGTTGGGGATGGCGAACACCACGGTGAGGATCATCAGCCGACGGATCGCGAACTTCGGCCGGGGGAAGTCGGGCGGGCGGGCCGGCGAATGCACGTACTTCCGGTCATGGCAGGCCCGGCAGTAGTCGGCCTGGACGGGCCGTTTGCCCGTCGCCGGATCACACACGCGGATCGTCGCCTCGGCCTGAAGGCACATCTGACAGAGCATGAGACCGCCCCTCGCATCGAGAGCCGGGACACAGGCCCCGACCGGATACGAAATCGCCGGCGCGGACGGGCCGGAACAATCGAGGTCAGAAGCCCAGCCGTTTCTTGACCTCATCCAGGGGGATTGTCGCCGTCTGCGTGGCCCGGGGTTCGAGAAAGGCCATCAACTTCGGATGATTCCGGGCCCGGGCGATCTCTTCGTCGAAATCATCGATAGCCACCACCAGGACTTCGGTGCCGTCCGCCAGGCGTAGGATCAGGTCGTCGTCGCGCCCTGATCGAGCAGCGACGCGACATCGAGAGACGTGTGGGGCAGATCGATGGTCTTCACAGTTCGCACCTCGCGGCGGCGATGAGACGCTCTTTGCGTCGTCTCCACCCGATGGTTAGCATAATCGAACCCTCGTGCGTTCGCGAGACCTCCAGGCTCGCCGAATCGAGAGCCGATCCGCGGACCCTTCGCGCGGAGAAGCCACGCCGCGGGCGAGCCTGAGTGAACCGGCTCATCCTCACGATCGCGCGGTCGCCGGGATCAGGTCGTCGGCCCCGGCGGGTTGGGGCCTGTCCCGCGTTGCCACGGCGCGAGCCGCCAGGGCGCGGATCAACCCGACCATCGCGGCCAGGGGGGCGAGGAGGGCCGCGCGGCGGGCGAACTGGCGGAGGTCGCGCTCGAGCTCCTCGGCGAAGGAGTGGCGGTCCGCCGGGTCGTGCGCCATGGCTCGCAGGCAGATCGACTCGAGCGCGCGCGGTATGCCGGGGTCGAACTGCCGGGGGGGGATCACGAGGCCGTGGCGGGCGAGTTGCCTGGTCTCGGCGGAGGTCGCGGCCCGATAGGGAGGCCGGCCGGTCAGAAGCTCGTAGAGCACGGCCCCCAGGCCGAAGATGTCCGTCCGGGTCGAGATCCGGCCGTCCCGCGAGTCGGCCTGCTCGGGCGACATGTAGGCGAGCGTGCCGCCGCTGGAGCCCTCGCCGTCGCAGGGTGCGGCCCACGCGTGGCGGAGGCGGGCCTGGCCGAAGTCGATGAGCCGCGTCCGGCCCGCCTCGTCGACCAGGACGTTCCTGGGCTTGATGTCCTGGTGGATGACTCCGCGTCGATGGAGGAACGCCACGGTCCCCGCCAGCTCGGCCACCATCGCCGCGGCGCGACGGGGGGTCGGGCGGTGCTGCTCGGCGTATTGTTTCAGGTTGAGGCCGGCCACATACTCCATCACCAGGTACGGGCGATCCTCGTAGAGATCCAGGTCCACGACCTGGACCAGCCGGGGATGGTCGAGCTCGGCCAGCAGGCGAGCCTGCGCGGCCAGGCGGTCGCCCGACGAGGCCGGACGCCGCGAGAGCTTCAGGACGAACGGCTTGATCAGCTCGGCGTGCAGCACGCGATAGACGACGGCCTCACCCCCCTCGTCGAGCCGGGACAGGACGATGTATCGGCCGATCAACTGGCCCGGCGACGGCTCGGTCCGTTCGCGGCCGCCGCCTTGCGGATCGGCCCGATCGCGGCCCTCGCCGGGCCCGAAGACGGCGTCGATCACCGCGGCGTCGCCGACGAACCGGGCGTGGTAGGATTCGGCCGCGGGCGACGCGCCGGCCTCGCGGGCGAGCTCGAGCTCCAGCATCAGCAGCTCGCGCAGCAGTCCGGTGCGACGCGGCCCGTCGAGGGCGCCCAGGTGGTCCTCGATCCTCGGTCGGCGCCCGGCACGCCACTCCGCCTCGAACCGGTCGCATGAGGCATCAATCCGACGGGCCGGGTCCGGGACCTCATACCGATGCTGTGCGTGACGGCCCTCGATCATCTTCGGGTCCTCGGACGAGTTCATGGTGAAACCTTCCTGGCGCGGACCAAGGGGGCCGGGAGCGCCCGGGACCTTGATCCCGTTGCCAGTCCCATGCGTGAGTTTTCCCGCCCGATTTGACGGCCGCCGAAGGCGCGTTGCGATCGAAAGCCGGGGGAAATGTGAGCCGGATGCTCGAGCGCCGAACGGTTGTGCGTCTCACGGTCCGACGACCGGCGCCCCGTCCCCGGCCGATCCATTCCGGTTCTTCTGTAGGCCGACCGCCCGATCGCCGGCAGGAGCTGGCTCTACAACAGACCGGTCCAATCCGGTCGGTCGGATGCAATCGGGTCAGACCGGCTCCGCGGTCGGTGGAATTCGCTCGCACGTCCGCATGCCACACGTGCGATACGCGCTTTAGGCTCCGAGCGCGAGGCGGATCATCTCGAGCTTGCGGCCCACGGTGCGCACCGCACAGCCGAGGCTGCGGGCGATCTCCTCGCGGGTATAGCCCGCCATTCGCAGGTCCAGCACCTGTCGCAGCGAATCGTCGCCGAGCTCGTCGCCGAGGCGCAGGTATTCGTCGGCCACCATGGCGGCCAGCTCGGGCGACGGCTCGCGGCCGACCAACCCGTCGAAGCCGGCGGCATCGCCGTTCAGGTCGGCGGCGCCGGGCGTGGTTTCCGGGGACGGGCGGGCGACCCAGCCGCCGCCACGCTTGCGGGCGGCCTGGCGCTGAAGCTGGTCGCGGGCCTTGCGGACCGTGATCAGGGCCAGGAGCCGCCAGAGGTCGTCGCGGTCCCCCATCAGTGGGTATCGCCCTCCCGCCGCGCCGCGGCAGAAGCTGTCGAAGGCGCTCGCGCCGCATCCTCCTCGTCCTCGACGGCCGCGCGGCGCCGGGCCGCCAGCTCGGAACGGGCCAGTTGCACCAGCCGGGCGAAGTACCGCTCCCAGAGCTGGCGGGCGGCCTCGCCCTCGCCAGCCCTGAGCTCGTCGAGCCAGCAGGTGACCGAGCCCTCGTTCCCCGGCGCCATGAGAGTCGGTCCTCCGTCGCGGTGCGAATGGGATCGAACGAGTCGCCCCTTACGTCATATCCAGGGGCCCGGAGGAAACCCCTCAAGAAAAGCCGTCACCCCGTCCGGTCGCCGGAAATCGCGAGAGTTGTGGCCCGCCTCGCGGCTGAACTGGGAGTTACGGATGGAGACGATGCCGCGGGGTCGGCGATCGGTCGTACCTCTCCCCCAACCCGCAAGCGACAGACCCCGTCGCCGCACGACACGACCATGACCCGACAGGCCGAGTGGTACGGTCCGAGCCGCTCAGCCATCGCCGACCGATCGGACCGGAGGAAGGTCCCATGCACTCTTCGATTCGCTCGATGGCACGCCGCCTCCCGATCCTCGGGGCCCTGGCGGTCGCGTTGCTCTACGGGCCGGCGGCCTCGGCCCGTGCCGGCGCGATCTGAGGCGCTGATGCCTACATCGCCAACGTGAACAACGTCCCGGGCGCGCGCAGCCCATCGGCTCGATCGGCGTGATCGGCAACAATTACACCGGGGCCTCGCCGTTCTCGTACACGCTGATCGTCAACGGCGTCGACGCCTACACCGCCGCCGGCACCTTCGCCGAGAAGACCACCCCCGGCCCGGGCGGCACCACGAACTCGGCGCTCCTGGTCGCCACCTTCACGATCACGGCCGCGGCGACCAACCCCGACAATGTCTCCGACGTGCTCTGGTTCTTCAGCGACATCTTCCCGACCATGGCCCCCAAGCCAGGGTATGTCGGCATCGGCGGCGCAGTTCTCGGCGACGGCGCTGGGCCAGTACGGCTACACGCAGGGCCAGCTCGATTACAACGGGTCGTTCGGGGGCCTGCCGGCCACGGCGTTCCTCGAAACGGCGGCGGCCTACAACAATCCCCTGCTCGCGGCCCCGTTCACGACGCCGTTTACCCGGATAACCTCGGGGCTGATCCCGGTCTCGACCAACGAGCTGACCGGCCTGCTGGCCTTCACGCTGGCGCCGGGCGAGTCGGTGGCGTTCCCCTTCGACTTCAGCGACAACATCGACATCACGGGCATCGTGCCCGAGCCGAGCTCGGCCGTGATGATGACCCTTGGCGCGATCCCGCTGGCGATGATCGCCTGGAAGAGGCGGCCGATGCTGGCCGTTCGGAAAGCGTGATCGCGGTCGGGCGCCCGGCGCGGCCGTCCTCGCGACGGGCCGCGCCGGGTTTTCCCCTTCGTCCTCGAGAGTGACCGGGCGATCGCGGGCTCGGCTCGGCTCACGGCTGGCGATGGATTCGCCCGCCCTTCATCACGAGCTTGACGCGACGCAGGGCCTTGATGTCGGCGGCGGGATCGCCCTCGACGGCGACCAGGTCGGCGAACAGCCCCGGCTTCACGGCGCCGAGCCGGTCGTCGTACGCGAGGGTCTTCGCGGCGACGCCCGTCGCGGCGCGGAGGGCGTCGGCCGGCTTCATGCCGTAATCGACCAGCAGCTCGAGCTCGCGGGCGCCGTCGCCGTGGGCGAAGACGCCCATATCGCTGCCGTTGGCGATGACGACGCCCGCGGCCATCGCCTTCTGGAAGGTCTCGCGTGCCCGCCTGAGCCGGGGCGGCTCGGGACCCGACCCGGGCCGGTAGCCGGAGTACCGCGCCGACGCCTCGAAGGCGGTCAGCGTGGGGCAGAGCACGACACCGCGCTCGGCCATCAGCCGGAAGACCTCCTCGTCGCCGCCGTCGCCGTGCTCGATCGTCGCCACACCCGCCAGGGCGGCGCGGCGCATGCCTTCCTTCGAGGTCGCATGCGCCGCCACCGGCACGCCCACCGATCGCGCCGTCTCGACGATCCGGTTCATCTCCTCCTGGGTGAACGACGGCCGGACCGGGCCGCCGCCCATCGCCGTGTCGGCATAGACCTTGATCCAGTCGGCACCCCGGCCGATCTGGTCGCGGACGACGCGGATCAGCGAATCGACCCCGTCGGCCTCCTCGGCTCCCTGGGGGATGTCCCACTCGGGCGCGAAGCCCTTGGGCGCGTAGCTGCCCGTCGCCACGATCGCCCGGGTCACCACGAACATCCGCGGACCCGGCACGATCCCCTGGTCGACCGCCTGCTTGATCCCGACGTCGGCGTACATGGCCCCCTCGGTGCCCAGGTCGCGGATCGTCGTGAACCCGGAATTCAGGATGCTCTCGAGGTGATTGGTCGCGCGGCAGACCCGCAGCGCCAGCGACTCCTTGAGGACCTGGTCGTTCCAGACGGCCTCGTCGTAAGGATGCAACAGGACGTGGGTATGCAGGTCGATCAGTCCCGGCAGGAGCGTCATGCCGGGCAGGTCGATGGTGCGGGCGCCGTCGGGCGCATGGACCTCGCCGGCCGGCCCGGCCGATTCGATCCGCTCGCCCCGGACGACGACCACCCAGCCTTCGTGCGCCTGGGGGTTGATCCCGTCGAACACCCGCGCCGGCCTGAGCACGACCGGGGGTCCCTCGGGCGCCCGGCCGCGGCGCCCCCCCTGCCCCGGCCGTCCCTGCGCACGGCCGAACCCGCCAGAGCGACCAGGCACAACGAAACCGACAGCACACGCCGCAACATGGTCGCTCCTTTTGATTTCTCCCGCCTCGGCCCCTGGATACGATTCGGTCCACCGATCGCGGTCCGAGCATCATGCCACCCACGACGATCGGAAGCCAGGACCATCCGTAATTGACCTTCGATGCGGTCATGCGATTCTCTTTGCTATCTCTGCGCGATAGAATTCCGAGGATGACGATCCCGAGCACTGGCGACGGCGGATGATCCGGGGCGCCGTCGAGACGGGGGAGTAGGCCGACGGATCGTCGATGGGCTCGCGAATCGTCCCCCCTCTCGGCGGGGCGAATCCTCGTGGTACAATCCCGTTGGCGAGGTCTCGGACTTGCGAACCCCGCCGATGCCTGCTCGCGTCCGATCGAGCCATCGCCACCAGACCAGCACACGACGCCATCTCCCATGAGAATCGGGATCGCCAACGACACGGCCATGGCTCGCGAGGCGTTGCGCCGGGTGGTGCTGTCGTCGCCGGAGCACGAGGTCGTCTGGACGGCCGGCGACGGTGCCGAGGCGATCGCGCTGGCGCGGGCCAATCCCGCCCGACCTGATCCTGATGGACCTGGTCATGCCGGGGGTCGACGGCGTCGAGGCGACGCGGCGGATCATGGGCGAGTCGCCTTGCGCGATCCTCATCGTCACGGCGACGGTGAGCGGGCAACCTGGGCCAGGTGTACCAGGCGATGGGCTACGGGGCGCTCGACGCGATCGACACGCCGCGGCTGGGCCCGCGCGGGGAGGTCAGCGGGGCGGCGATGCTGCTGCACAAGATCGAGCTGATCGGCCGGCTGGTGGGCAAGCCGGACCGGCCGGACGCGGGAGCGTTCGAGTACGGCACCGGCGGTCGCCGGCGGCGCCGAGCCGATCTTCGCGGTCGAGCCGGAGGTCGACCCGCTGATCGTCGTGGGCGCGTCGACCGGCGGGCCGCAGGCCCTGGCGGACATCCTCGGCCGGTCTGCCGCCGCGGCTCGAGGCGGGGGTCGTCATCGTGCAGCACGTCGATGCGGCCTTCGCCCCGGGCTGGGGCACTGGCTCTCCGAGCAGGCGCGGCGGCCGGTGACCATGATCGCCGAGGGGCACCGGCCGGCCGTCGGCGAGGTCCTGCTGGCCGTCACCGACGACCATGTCGTCCTGGGCGAGGACCGTCGGCTGCATTACTCGCCCGAGCCGAAATCGGCCTGCTACCGCCCGTCGGTTGACGTCTTCTTCCAGAGCGTGGCGCGGAACTGGCCGCGGCCGGGCGTCGCCGCGCTCCTGACCGGCATGTTCCACGACGGCGCCCGCGGGATGCTGGCCCTCCGCCGCCGCGGCTGGCGGACCATCGCCCAGGACGAGGCCTCGAGCGTGGTCTGGGGCATGCCCAGGGCGGCCGTCGAGCTCGGCGCCGCCGAGGAAGTCCTGCACATCGACCACATCGCCGCCAGGATCGCCCGGCTGGTCCGCGCCGGCAATCTGGACCCGGCAGACCCATCGAACCGACCCGCTGGGAGCCCTGAAGCATGAGCACCGACGCTTTACCCGTCCTGACGCAGCACAAGGTCACGGTCCTCCTGATCGACGACCAGCCGATGATCGGCGAGGCCGTCCGGCGGATGCTCGCCGGCGAGCCCGACGTCGTCTTCCACTATTGCCGCGACGCCGCCAAGGCCATCGACGAGGCCCACCGCGTCGAGCCCACGGTCATCCTCCAGGACCTCGTCATGCCCGAGATCGACGGGCTCACCCTGGTCAAGATGTTCCGCGCCAACGAGCCGACCCGCGAGACGCCGATGATCGTCCTCTCCACCAAGGAGGAGCCCACGGTCAAGGCCGAGGCGTTCGCCCTGGGCGCCAACGACTACATCGTCAAGCTGCCCGACCGCCTCGAGCTGCTGGCGCGGATCCGCTACCACTCCAAGGGCTACATCAACCTGCTCCAGCGCAACGAGGCCTACGACGCCCTGCTGGAGAGCCAGCGGCAAGCTGGCGCAACGAGATCCACCAGGCCACGCGCTACGTCCGGTCGCTCCTGCCCGAGAAGCTCAAGAAGGGCGAGGTGCGGACCGACTGGCGGTTCGTCCCCTCGGCCGAGCTCGGCGGCGACTCGTTCGGCTATCACTGGCTCGACGACGACCATTTCGCCTTCTTCCTGCTGGATGTCAGCGGCCACGGGGTCGGCTCGGCGTTGCTCTCGGTCTCGGCGCTGAACGCCCTGCGCTCGCAGGCGCTGCCCCAGACCGATTTCCGCGTCCCCTCGCAGGTGCTCGCGGCGCTCAACAACGCCTTCCAGATGGACCAGCAGAACGGCCTGTTCTTCACCATCTGGTACGGCGTCTACCACAAGCCCAGCCGACGGATCGACTACGCCGGCGGCGGGCACCCGCCCGTCCTGCTCCTGACCGGCCCGTCGGTCGACCGGGCCGCGCTGCTCGGTGCTCGAGTCCCAGGGCCCGATGATCGGCGCGGTGCCCGACATCGAATACCGCTCGGGCTCGGCCGAGCTCGACGCCTTCGCCAAGCTGTACCTTTATAGTGACGGCGCCTACGAGATCCAGCGGACGGACGAGACCATGTGGCCGTTCGAGGAGTTCGTCGAGTTCATGAAGAAGGGCCCGCACGACGCCGCCGACGGCACCAAGATGGACCGGCTGATCGCCCACGACCGCATCCTCCAGGGCCGCGACGAGTTCATCGACGACTTCTCGATCGTCGAGCTCCAGTTCCTGAGCGGCGGCTGAACGGGTGCGGCAGGGGAAAACGTGGAGGAGTTCCGGGAGTCATGGGACACCAGTCATCTGAAGACGCGGGCGGGTTCTGGCTCGACGGCCGACGGCTCGCCGCGACCCGCCGCCACTTCTTCCGCGATTGCGGCATCGGGGTCGGCAAGATTGCGCTCGGCGCCCTGCTGGCCGAGTCGCAGGCCCGGGCGATCCGGGCCGCGGGCGAGCCCGACGCCGATCGCGATCGCGCGGGCGTCGAGGTCCATGAGGGCCTGGCACCCCGGCCGCCGCACTTCGCCCCCAGGGCCCGGCGCGTCATCTTCCTCTTCATGGCCGGCGCGCCCAGCCAGCTCGACCTGTTCGACAACAAGCCGGCCCTGCGGCGATACGACGGACGGCCCGTGCCCGCCGAGGTCGTCAAGGACCAGCGGTACGCCTTCATCCGGCCCGACGCCAGCCTGATGTCGGCGCGGTACGCCTTCGGCCGGCACGGACAGTCCGGCGCCGAGCTCTCGGAGATGCTCCCCCACCTGGCGCGGGTGGTCGACGACATCGCGATCGTGAAGTCCGTCCATACCGACCAGTTCAACCACGCGCCCGCGCAGATCTTCCTCAACACCGGCTCGCCGCTGCCCGGCCGGCCGAGCATGGGCGCATGGGTCTGCTATGGGCTGGGCAGCGAGTCGGCCGACCTGCCGGGCTTCGTCGTGCTCTCGTCGGGGACGGGCATCAGCGGGGGCGCGGCCAACTGGTCGAGCGGCTTCTTGCCGACGTCGTACCAGGGCGTGCCGTTCCGCAGCAAGGGCGACCCGATCCTGGATGTCGCCAGCCCCTCGGGCTTCGACCGCCGCCTCCAGCGCGACTCGCTCGACCTGATCGGCGATCTGAACCGTCGGCATCTGGGCACGGTCGGCGACCCGGAGATCGCCACGCGGATCGGCTCGTACGAGATGGCCTTCCGGATGCAGCAGAGCGCCCCCGAGCTGATCGACCTCTCGGGCGAGACCGCCGCGACCCTGTCGCTCTACGGCATCGAGCCGGGCCGGCCGTCGTTCGCCGCCAACTGCCTGCTGGCCCGCCGCCTGGTCGAGCGCGGCGTCCGGTTCATCAACCTCTATCACGAGGGCTGGGACCACCACTCGGACGTCGCCGGAGGGCTGAAGGCCCAGTGCGGCCAGACCGACCGCGCCGCCGCCGCCCTGGTGCTGGACCTGAAGCAGCGCGGGCTGCTCGACGAGACCCTGGTCGTCTGGGGCGGCGAGTTCGGCCGCACGCCGATGGTCGAGTCGAACGCCGCGCTCGGGCGGAGCATGGGCCGAGACCACCATCCGCAAGCCTTCACCATGTGGATGGCCGGCGGCGGCATCCGGCCGGGGATCACCATGGGACGCACCGACGACCTGGGCTTCCACGTCGTCGAGGACGCGGTGCACGTCCACGACATCCAGGCGACGATCCTCCACCTCCTCGGCCTGGACCACACCCGGCTGACCTACAGGTCCCAGGGGCGGCTCTTCCGCCTCACCGACGTGCACGGGACCCTCGTCCACAAGCTCATGGCCTGACGCGAAGCGACCCCGCGAGAGGGAGGTCTTCCAATGCCCGACGCCACGACCACGACCACGACCACAACCGAGGCCCCGCCCTCGAGCATCGGCAGTGCCGCGACCTTGCCCCCGATCCCGCGACGACCGCTCGGCCGCACCGGCTGCGAGGTCACCCAGTTCGCCCTGGGCGGCGAGGGTGTGCTCCGCACGCACGGGCGCATGGCGGAGGCGGTGGCGGTGATCCTTCGGGCACTCGACCAGGGCGTGACCTACTGCGACACGGCGCCGGCCTATGCCGGCAGCCTCGACTACTACGGTGCCGCGCTGGGCGAGCGCCGTCGCGACGTGTTCCTCGCCTCCAAGACCCACGACCGCACCCGCGACGGCTCGCTCCGGCTGCTCGACGAGAGCCTGAAGCGACTCAGGACCGACCACCTGGACCTCTGGCAGCTCCACGACCTGCGGACCCCCGGCGACCTCCGCGCCATCTTCGGCCGGGGCGGTGCGCTCGAGGCCCTGGTCCAGGCACGCGACGAGGGGCGCGTGCGGTTCCTCGGCCTCACCGGTCATCACGACCCGGCCATCCTGCTGGACGCGATGGGCCGGTTCGATTTCGACACCGTGCTCGTCGCCCTCAACGGAGCCGACGCCCACCGCCTGCCGTTCGCCAGCACGGTGCTCGTCGAGGCGGCACGCAAGGGCATGGGCGTGATCG
Organism: uncultured Planctomycetota bacterium; assembly: GCA_963771445.1. GTDB lineage: Bacteria > Planctomycetota > Planctomycetia > Isosphaerales > Isosphaeraceae > JAKAUH01. Next base: position 1,439,241 of record CAVYTQ010000015.1, read on the forward strand.
GCATGAAGGTCTACGCCGCCGGTGCCCTGGTGCGCTCCGGCGCGCCGGGACTCACCCCCGCGCAGGCCATGGGCTATGTGCTGAGCCTCCCCGGCGTGTTCGACCGTCGTCATCGGCTGCGCGAGCCCCGACGAGGTCGATGAGAACGCGCGGATTGCCCGCGAATTCCGGCCTTTCGACCCGGCCATGATGCTCGCCGTCGAGCAGCACACCGCGCCCAATGCGGGCTACTTCACGTCCTACAAGACGATGTAGGCCACGGGCCGAATCACGGCCCTGGACAGGTCGATCGGGCCCTCGCGGCCGATGGGTCCGCCCTTGCCATGTCGGGCATGGGGGGAAGGCCGATCTCCGCGCCCACGACCCCCAAAAAGGAAGGGCCGGACGGCCTCGAAGGACGAGGCGACCGGCCCACGAAAAGGCCGTTGGATGGTGAGGGTGAGAGAAACGGTCAACTGCTCTTGGGAGCCGCGGGGCTCGAGGCAGGGCTCGACTTCAAGTGCTTCTCGCCCGCCTTGGAGATCGAGTAGTGGAAGTTGCCGCTGGGGTGCTTCTTGCCCTTCTTGACCAGCTTGTGCTTGAGCAAGGTCTCGAGGGACTTGTTCTCCGGCTTCTTCTCGGCGTGGTAGCCGGCCGGGTCGCTGTGGCCAGCGAGCTTCTCAAGCAACTTGTGCTGGGGATCGGAGAGCTTCGGGCCGGCGGCCTTCTTGGGGGCCGCCTTCTTGGCCGTCGGCGCCGCAGCCTTCTTGGGAGCCGCCTTCTTCGCGGTGCCCTTGGCGGCGGTCTTCTTCGCGGTCGCGGTCGCTCCTGCAGACTTCTTCAGTGCCATGTTCGAGTACCCTCTGACGGTGATGAAACCTCGTTGATCGGCCAATCTGCCGATCTTGCGTGGAATCATTAGTAAATCTATCAGGTCGCGCACAACATAAAAGGTCGATTTCCCACGATTTTCCGGTTTTCCGGGAAATTTCTGCGGATTATTCGGCTCGTAGCGGGTCACGAGGTCCTCTATGATCGTCACATACAGTGATACCCATCTCCGTATTCCAGGTTTGGATGGGCCTCTCGCCTCGACGCGCCGCGGAGTCTCCTCGCGACACGCCGTTCACTCCCAGGTCCTTAAAAACAGGGCGAAAACGATGCAGGCGAGGATGCCGAAGGCCGCGCCGTCGGGCGACAGTGCGGAGATCACGAAGAGCGCGGACAGCGCGATCGACACGCCTGCGCATGTCGCGATCACGGCAACGCGGCCCCTCGGTCGCGGGTCGTGCGCGGCGAGGATTTCGAGCCTCCAGAGCGCAGCCTGCATCGCGAGCAAGAGCGGCGTCAGCAGGCAGTACATCGCGACCTGGCCCTTGCTGAGGTCCGCGTCGAAGGCCGTGCGCAGGGACATCGCCAGCAGCCCCGCGACGACGATGCCGTAAGACAGGCTGAGGATGCGGGCCCTTCGCCGCGACGGTGCGGCCTTCGGTTCTCGATCCTCGTCAACATCCACCGGTCTCTCGTGGTTCATCATCGCTCCCTTGCGCGGGGTCGTTGCGCGTCCGCGATTGTAGGCCCATCGCGGGCCCTCGACCAGGGACTCGCGTGGGCCTCGGAGTCTGCCGCGAAGGGGACCGTCGTGTCTGCGACGAGTGCGAGATGCCCACGCGACGAGGTGTCATCTCCACTGCCCATTCACGACGGACGGCCGACTCTTGAAGCAGACCCCAGGGCCCCCCCTGAACCTCGCGGATCGATCGCGAGCGGCGGGGCATCGGCGTCGAGTTGATCGGCCGGATCGCCCGGGTTAGACTCGCGCCGGGGCCGACGAGCCGGTCATCGATGCCCTCGGAGGGCTCGGGCCGTCGGCTGCGTCCCACCGTTGGTGGGGTGGATGGTGGAGTCTCCTCGCGACCATGTCCTCTTCATCCCTCAAGGCCGATGGCAACGGCCGCGCCGAGACGTTTGAACGCCCCGACGTCGGCCGGTCGATGACGGTGGTGCCCGGGGTCGAGCTCTGGCCGATGGCCGGCGCGCACGACGCCGCGCGCGGGCTCTCGACGGCGATCCTCGAGCTGCGCCGGGCACAGCGATCCCGCTCCACGAGCGGCCGTCGGCTTCGGCGCTCGTGCTGCTCGACGGCGAGGCCCTTGTGGACGTCGAGTCCCGTCGCCACCGCCTCGCGCCCTTCGACGCCATCGCCGTCATGCCGCGACGGCCGCATCGCCTGGAGAATCCCTCCGCCGAGAGGCCCGCGGTGTTCCACCTCGCCATCGCCTCGACAGACCTCGAGCTGAGCTGGATCAACGGCCGGTTCGACCCGGTCGAGCAGCCGCCCGATCACCCGGGCCTCGAGGGGTCCGAGCGCGTCGTCCGACGGGCTGACGCCGCGGTCACCGAGCTCGCCCCGCGGGCGTGGTTCCAGGACCTCTACAACGCCGCGCTCGGCACCCGCGGCATCTGCGGCGGCTACGGCCGGTTCGAGCCCGGCGCGCGGCTGCCCTGCCATCGCCACGACTTCGACGAGTCGATCACCATCGTCGAGGGGACCGCCACCTGCATCGTCGAGGGTCGCCGCTACGAGCTGTCCGGCCTGCGCCACCGCCATGGTCCCACAGGGCCGCTGCCACTACTTCATCAACCTCACCCGCCAGCCCATGGCCATGGTCTGGGTCTATGCCGGCGACATGCCCGATCGCATCATCATGGATGAACTCGCTTGCCACCCCGAACGGCAGGTGGCCGCCCGATAATGGTCGTCGCTCGTGCGTCGTCCAGGCCCGTCCGCAACCCTTTCCGCGTCGCGCCTGCTCCACGATCGCTCTATTGGACCAGGACTTGCGAGTGTCATTGGGATCGGGTAAAAAGATTGTTGGACAAGTGGTCCTCCCCCATGCCGTCTCCGCCCGGGACCCGGCGCCTGCGCCTCCGGCCGACGGCGGACGACTCCCGCCCGGTCAATCGCGGATCATCCCGGACCCGAGCCGGGGATCGGTCCGGTTGCCTCGTCGATGGTTGCCCTACCCATGCAGCACGCGAACGAGCCCACCCTCATCATCGGTCGTCAACGCAGGCGCGGGCCCGCCCGCTCCCGCGGCCGCACCGGCCTCGCGGCCGCGGCCGCGCCTGGCTGGCCCTGGCGATCTCGCCCTTGCTGATCGGCGCCGGGCCCGGCGACGGTGAGGGAGCAAGGCCAGGCGAAGGCCCGGACCGGCGAGCAGATCTACCGCCAGATGTGCGCCTCGTGCCACGGGGCCGCGGGCGAGGGGACCGACGACCATTATCCCCGCCCGCTGATCGGCGAGCGCTCGGTGGCCAGCCTGGCCAAGCTGATCGCCAAGACGATGCCCGAGGACGAACCCGGCACCTGCGTCGGCCCGGACGCCGACAAGGTCTCCGCCTATATCCACGACGCGTTCTACTCGAAGGCCGCCCAGGCCCGCCATCCGATGCGGCCGGCGCGGATCGAGCTCTCGCGGCTGACCGTCCGCCAGTACAAAAACGCCCTGGCCGACCTGATCGGCGGCCCCAGGATTCCCCCCGCTGGGACGATCGGCGCGGGCTCAAGGGGGATTATTCGCGGTCGTCACGCCGTCGCCGAGGCGGCGGGGGCGGCAACGACGGGATCAACCGGGTCGACCCGGAGGTCCGCTTTCACTTCGGCCAGCGACAGCCCGATCCCGGCGCAGAACGCCGTGAAGGAGCAATCGCGACGCTACATCCCCCTGCCCGCGCTGCCGGTCCCCGCGAACCTGCTCCGCGCCGTTCTCGCAGGAGTTCCGGATCAACTGGCAGGGCTCGGTGCTGGCGCCCGAGACGGGCGAATACGAGCTCGTGGTCCGCACCGAGAACGCCGTGCGGCTCTGGGTCAACGACAACGACAAGCCGCTGATCGACGTCTCGGTGAAGTCGGGCAGCGACACCGAGTACCGCGAGACGATCTACCTGCTGGGCGGCCGGGCTATCCGCTCGAGCTGGAGCTCTCCAAGGGCAAGGAGAAGACGGCGTCGATCGAGCTGCTCTGGAAGGTCCCACGCCGCGGCCTCGAGGTCATCCCGGCGCGCAGCCTCTCGCCGGCCGACGCGCCCGAGGTCTACGTGGCCCGGACGCCGTTCCCGCCCGACGACCGCAGCGTCGGCTACGAGCGCGGCACGTCGATCTCGAAGGCCTGGGACCAGGCGACGACCGACGCGGCGCTCGAGGCGGCCGACTTCGTCGCCGGCCACCTGAAGGACGTGGTCGGCATCCCCGACGGCGCCAGCGACAGGACCGCGAGCCGCGGCTCCGCGAGTTCTGCACGCAATTCGCCGAGCGGGCGTTCCGGCGACCGCTCACCGACGAGCAGCGGCGGCTGTACGTCGACCGCCAGCTCCAGGAGGCCCGCGACCGCAAGATGGCCGTGAAGAAGGTGGTGCTGCTGGTCCTGAAATCGCCGCGGTTCCTCTATCGCGAGATCGGCGCCGGCGCCCCGGATTCCTACGACATCGCCTCGCGGCTGGCGTTCGGGCTGTGGGACTCGATCCCCGACCGGGCGCTCTGCCGAGGCCGCGGCCTCGGGCCGGCTGGCCCGCCGCGAGCAGGTGGCCGAGCAGGCCCGCCGGATGGCCGGCGACCTGCGCGCCCGGTCCAAGCTCCGCGAGTTCCTCCTCCAGTGGCTGCGGGTTGACCAGGGGGCCGAGATCGCCAAGGACCCCAAGCTCTTCCCCGGCTTCGACGAGGCGGTCATCACCGACCTGCGCGCCTCGCTCGAGATGTTCCTCGACGACGTGATCCAGGGCCCCGTCCGCCGACTTCCGCGAGCTGCTGGGCGCGACGTCGCTCTACCTCAACGGCCGGCTGGCGCAGGCTCTACGGCGTGGACCTGCCGCCGGATGCGCCCTTCCGCAAGGTCGATCGCGGCACCCGGCGACCGGTCGGGCATCCTGACGCATCCCTACCTGATGGCGAGCTTCGCCTACACGGCCTCGAGCTCGCCCATCCACCGCGGGGTGTTCCTGTCGCGGAGCGTCCTGGGCCGCCCGCTCCGGCCGCCGCCCGAGGCCGTCGCCCCGCTCGCCGCCGACCTCCACCCCGACCTGACCACCCGCCAGCGCGTCGAGCTCCAGACCAGGCCCGAGTCGTGCCAGTCGTGCCACGGCATGATCAACCACCTGGGATTCGCCCTGGAGCACTACGACGCCATCGGCCGATACCGGGACCAGGAGAAAGGCCGCCCCGTCGACGCGACCGGCTCCTACGAGACCCGCACCGGCGACCGCGTCCGATTCGACGGCGCCGGCCGAGCTGGCCGCCTTCCTCGCCGAGAGCCAGGAGACGCACAACGCCTTCGTCCAGCAGTTGTTCCACTACCTGGTCAAGCAGCCGATCCGCGCCTTCGGCCGCACCGAACTGACGGACCTGCGTGGTGCGTTCGCCGCGAGCGGATATAATATCCGTGAGCTGATGGTGGAGATCATGACGTCGTCGGCCCTCGCTTCGCGAGGAGGTGCCGGCGACGAGAAGCTAGGGGCCAGCAAGGCCGGTCCTCACTAACGAACCCCGACCCTCCGTGATATTCCGACCCCCTGGTCCCTGGCCTATAGCCTCTTCAGGAGCCCGACCATGAGCCCGCACCGCAAGCAGCCGACGCGAGTTCCTCCGCGACCTGGGGATCGGCGCGGCGGCCGATCCCGTTCGTCCTGAATCTGCCCAGCCTGGGGTTCGCCAATCAGGGCGTCCGGAAGAAGCGGCTGGTGATCATGTTCAGCCCGAACGGCGTGATCCCCGTCGACATTCTGGCCGGACGAGGAAGGCGCGAAGTTCACGCTCAAGGAGAGCCTCAAGCCGCTCGAGCCGTTCAAGGACCGGGCGCTGATCCTCCACGGCGTCTGCGACAAGCTGCGGGGCGACGGCGATAATCACATGCGGGGCATGGGCTGCCTGCTGACGGGCATCGAGCTGTTCCCCGGCAACATCCAGGGCGGCTCCGACACGCCGGCCGGCTGGGCCAAGGGGTGCTCGATCGACCAGGAGATCCGCAATGCCCTCCAGGCACGACCCGATTCCCGCACGCGGTTCGGCTCGCTCGAGTTCGGCGTGATGGTCCCCGACCGCGCCGATACCTGGAGCCGCATGGTCTACGCCGGGCCGAACAAGCCGATTGCGCCGATCGACGACCCCTACCAGATGTTCGCCAAGCTCTACGGCCGGATGAAGGACCAGGAGGGCTTGAAGAGCATCCTCGACGAGCTGAAGGAGGACCTGGGCAAGGTCCGCTCGGTCGTCAGCGCCGAGGACCGCCAACTCCTCGACGAGCACGCGACGTTCGTCCGCGAGATGGAGCAGGAGCTGAAGGACCAGTCCAGCCGCGACGTCGAGCCACCCGGTCCCCGAGATCGAGCCGGGTGTCCGGCACGCCAACGACCAGATGCCGAAGCTCAGCAAGATGCAGATCGACCTGATGGTCGACGCCTTCGCCGCCGACTTCGCCCGCGTGGCGACCCTGCAGTACACCAACTCGGTCGGCCAGGCGCGGATGAACTGGGTCGGCGTCGACGAGAGCCACCACGAGCTCTCGCACCACCCCGACAGCAACAAGAAGTCGCAGGAGAGTCTGACGAAGATCAACAAGTGGTACTGCGAGCAGCTCGCCTACCTCGCCCGCCGGCTGGCCGAGACCCCCGAGCCGGGCGGCACCGGCAGCCTGCTGGACAACACCACCATCGTCTGGACCAACGAGCTGGGCAAGGGGAACTCGCACACGCTCGACGACATCCCGTTCGTCCTCGTGGGCAACGGCCTGGACTTCAAGATGGGCCGCTCGCTCAAGTTCAAGAAGGTCGCGCACAACCGCCTCCTCCTCGCCCTGGCCAACGGCATGGGCCACCACATCGAGAAGTTCGGCAACCCCAACCTCTGCGGCGACGGGGTGCTGTCTTTGACGTAATCTGGTCATTGGTCATTGGTCATTGGTGGGGCTACCGCCCCTCATGCCTCCGTCGGCTCTCCTCGATTGTCCCCGTCATCGGGCCATTCTGCCCGGACGTCCGCGGCAGCGAACCAAGGACTAATGACCAATGACCAGGGACCAATGACCAATGAAATTAATCATCGCCGTCATCCAGCCGACGAAGCTCGAGGCGGTCAAGGAGGCCCTGTCGAAGGTGGAAGTGTTCCGCCTGACCGTGATGGACGTCCAGGGTTTCGGTCGCGAGAAGGGTTCGGCCGAGCTGTACCGCGGGCACGAGGTGACCGTCAACGTGCTCCGCAAGATCGAGCTGCAGATCGCCGTGAATGAGGACTTCGTCGAGCCGACGATCCGCGATCCTCGAGGCGAGCCGCAGCGGACCCGACGGCATGATTGGCGACGGCATGATCGCCGTGCTCCCGCTCGCCGATTGCGTGCGTATCCGGACCGGCGAACGCGGCCCAGAGGCCATCTGATGGCGATCGCAGCGGTGATCTTCGACTTCAACGGCGTGCTGATTGATGACGAGTCGGTGCACTTCGCCCTGTTCCAGGAAGTCCTGGCCCAGGAGGGAGTGTTCATCACCGACCGGGACTATCACGAGAAGTACCTGGGCTACGACGATCGCGGCTGCTTCGACGCGGCCCTGCGAGACGCCGGCCAGCAGGCCGACCGCGCCCGGCTCGACGACCTGATCGCCCGCAAGGCCCGCCGCTATATCGAGGTGGCCGAGCAGGGCCTGCGGTACTTCCCCGCCGCCGCCGAGACCCTGATGGCCGTCTCCGCCCGCTGGCCCATCGCCATCAACTCGGGCGCCCTCCGCCCCGAGATCGAATACGCCCTCCGGCGACTCGGCTGCCTCGACCGCGTGACGGCGATCGTCTCGGCCGAGGACACGGATCAGTGCAAGCCCGACCCCGAGGGCTACCGGCTGGCCCTCGAGGCGCTGCGGGCCAGGGAAGGGCGCGGCCGCAATGGTGACAACGCGGCCGGCCTGGTGCCGTCCGCATGCCTGGTGATCGAGGACAGCACGGCCGGGATCATCTCCGCCAAGGGGGCCGGGATGTGGGCCGTCGGCGTGAGCACGACCTACAGGGCCGAGCAGCTCCGCGAGGCCGGGGCCGACGATGTCGTCGAGTCGCTCGCGGCCTTCACGCCCGAGTGGATCGAGCGACGTTTTGGTTCTTAGGCGACGGGTGGGTGGAATTTCACCCGAGACCACCGACGGCGCCGATGCCGTCCATACCAGCCCGACGCGCCGGCGATGGTCTTTCGTTTTGAACTGCAAGGACTTGGGGAGGCCCTCGCTGGCGCGTCTTGAAGTTGTGCTTTGCGGGTTTTCGCCCCGAAGGGGCTCGACGGATTAGCCCACGGCAACGCCCTGGGGATCCTCAACGATCCCGATCCACCGCACTCCGGAGGGGCTGCTCAAGGTGTGACGCCGGATCATCTCCACGGCGAGTTCGAGACGGGTCCCGCGGTCGAGGCCGAGACGTGGTGCGGTGCTCGATCGGACCCGGCCCCTGATGCCTGGGATGGCTCGCCGATCTCGAGGTCGATTCCGGCGGGTCTCGCCCGATCGAATCGACGTTCGACCGGCCGTGCAAGAGCCGGCCCAGGGAGGCGGTCGCTCGGGGACGGCGGCGGCTCCGCGGCGGTGCTCGCAGGGTGCGCCGCGGGCTGCATGGTGCGAACAGCCGCGACGGCCCGGCTCGGCCGGCCGGGCCGGTGATCGGGTTGGCTGCTCAGCCCGCTGACCCCGGATCGTCCGGGGCCATCCCATTCGTCGCGTCCCGGGGTGCGTGGGGTTGGCGCGGCCCGATCGTTCTTATCTGGCCAGCCCGGCGGCACTCTCGGCCTAAAAACCGCCACACATCTCGACTTCAAAATAATCCGATTCCGGGGCGTGACATCAGGTCGGCGATATCGTCCCTGTCTAGGGAGGGAAGCCACGGGGACGATCCGGAGGCTTCGCCACGAGATCGTCGGAATGGCACCCGAGATGGTGCGCCGGCACATTGGCCGATGGCGGCCGAATCGTGGCGCGGAGCCCGACGCGTCTTTCCGAACAGGCATGACTCCCGTCTCGGCGCCGGATCCGCGCACCGAGTGAAATGGCCCTTCGCTCCCGACGCTGATGACCCACGAGAGGAGATCCCGACGATGGCGTCCCGCACCCTGATCCACTCCCTGAGAGCCCGCAGTGAACTTCCGCAGTCAGCCCGAACCCGCAGCCGGGCGGGCCGCAGGCGAGCGCGACTCCATCGCCCGCAATGGGACCTGTTTGAAGACCGGACCCTGCTGAGCACGTTCCTGGTCACGACGGCGGCCGACAACGGCGACACGACCAACCCAGTTCCCGGGTCGTTGAGGCAGGCCATCATGGACGTCAACAACGACACGTCGAACACCGGCACCGACACGATCGACTTCGCCATCCCCGGAACCGGCGTGCAGACCATCCAGCCGCTCACGGACCTACCATCGATCACTCACCCAGTGCTCGTCGATGGCTACAGCCAGGCGGGCTCCTGCCCCAACACGCTGGCCGACGGAGACAATGCGAAATTACTGATCGCGCTGGATGGAAGTGCCGACACGTCAGGACCCATCGACGGAGCGACGAGCATGCATGTGACAACCGGTATCGGGGCTTCGATACCCGACTCCACCGTTCGGGGGATCAACGTCAGCGGCTTTTACCATGGCATTGCTTCCTTCGGTGTTGTCGAGGGCAACTTCATCGGCACCGATCCCTCCGGGACCCAGGCCCGGGGTAATGCCTGGGGTGTCTACGACACTACCCTCGTCGGGACCAACGGCGACGGCGTGGACGACTACGCCGAGCGGAACCTCATCTCGGGAAACCTGAACACCGGCGTCCAGAACTTCGATCCTCAAGATCTGGTGGCCGGCAACTTCGTCGGAACCGATTCCACCGGCACGAACCCGCTGGGCAATTACTACGGCGTGACGTCCTCGGGAGAAGTCTCGGGAAACCTGATCTCCGGGAACCAGTTCGGGATTGTGGGTGACAGCGGTTCGAAAGTCCAGGGAAACAAGATCGGCACCGACGTCACGGGCCATTCGGCGCTACCAAACACATATGGAGTTTCTGCATCTTTTAGCTTGATCGGTGGGACCGCCCCGGGGGTTGGCAACCTGATCTCCGGGAATTCCTCCGCGGGGATTCTCGGTAACAACAGCGTGATCCAGGGAAACCTCATCGGGACCGACATCACCGGGACTGCGGCCGTCGGCAACGGCGAGGGCATATACGACACGTTTTCCGAGACAATCGGCGGCACCGACCCGGCGGCGCGTAACATCATCTCCGGGAATTATTGCGGAATCAATTACTGCGCCGGCAACGTTCTCATCGAGGGGAACTACATCGGCACTGATGTGACGGGCGAGGTGGCGATCGCGGGCAGTTCGTGCGGGATCATGGCCGCCTTCGGTTCCACCATTGGCGGCACGACCCCTGGCGCCGGCAACCTCATTTCTGGGAACGGGATTGGTATTCGGAGTGGGGGCGACTCCGTGATCCAGGGCAATTTCATCGGGACCAACAAGGAAGGGACGAAGAGCATCGGCAACCACTCCGGGTATTACTCGGATCTCACGTTCGGACCGCTCAATGAGACGATCGGCGGGACGACCCCGGGGGCCGGCAACCTCATCTCCGGTAATACCGACGGTGTCGATGTTTTCGGGGGGACGGGCGGTGCCGTCACCACGAACTTTATCATCCAGGGCAACAAGATCGGAACCGACTTTACCGGGTCCGGCCCCCTGGGCAACGACACCGGGATCGCGCTCGGGGACGGCGTGTCGGCCAACCTCGTCGGCGGAACCACCCCTGGCGCGGGCAACATCATCGCCTTCAACGGCTTCGACGGTGTCTAAGTGACTGTCCCATAAGGTGAACAAATGGGGTGTAGCGGGCGTAATCACGGTATGAGATTGCACCCTTACCCGAGTGACCTCACCGATGACCAGTGGGCCCTGATCGAACCCCACCTGCCACCCGAACCCGGCGGCGGTCGGCCCCGCAAGACCGATCTGCGGGCGGTGGTCAACGCCGTCTTCTACCTCACCCGCACCGGCTGCCAGTGGCGGTATCTCCCCAAGGACTTCCCGCCCAAGAGCACCGTCTGGCGGTACTTCGACAAGTGGCGGCACGACGGCACCCTGGATCACATCCACGACCGGCTCCGCACGAAGGCCCGCACGGCCGAGAAGCCCTACCACCCGCGCACCTCCGCCAGCGTCGACAGCCAGTCGGTCAACGCCAGTTCCGGCGGCGAGCAGCGGGGCCGCGACAACTTCAAGAATGTGGACGGCCGCAAGCGGCATATCGTCGTGGACAGCATGGGGTTGCTGCTGGCGATCCTGGTGACCGCCGCCGACGTCAACGACGCCAGGGCGGCGGCCGAGCTGTTCGCCCGGCTGGAGGGCCAGCCGATGGGCAAGGTCGTGCGGATGTACGCCGATAACAAGTATCACAACTATGCGCTCTACGAGTGGGTGGAGACCAACGCCGACTGGGACCTGGTGATCGTGCGGAAGCCAGAGGGGACCGGGGGCTGGGTACGGCTGCCGATCCGCTGGACGGTGGAACGGACGTTCGCCTGGCTGACGAGGTGCCGGCGGCTGAGCCTGGACCGGGAGAAGACGGTCTTATCGTCGGAGGCATTCGTCAAGTTGGCCATGATCCAGTTGATGCTCAATCGGCTTGAGCCGAAGGGGACGGAGGCCGAGTTCCACTACCGGGCGGCTTCGTAAACCCACTTATGGGACAGTCACTTAGTCAATGATAGCGTCGCGCGAGCCAACTCCGACGGCTTCGGCAACAGCATCCTGGGCAACTCGATTTATGCCAACGGCTTGGAAGGCATCGCGATAACCGAGTCTTATCAAGGGGACATCGGCGCCGTGAACGACCCCGGCGATGCCGACACAGGTCCCAACGGCGCCCAGAACTTCCCCGTTCTTTCCGCCGCTGTCGCCGCGCAACGACGACCGTCAGCGGCCCGTTCAATAGCACGGCGAATGGCAGTTTCCGCCTCGAGTTCTTCTCCAACCCCGCCCCCGACCCTTCTGGTCACGGAGAGGGCCAGACCTACCTCGGCTTCGCGAATGTGACCACTGACAGCAACGGCAACGCGACATTCACCGCGGCGGGCCTCGCGGCGACGACCCCCGGTGAGTGGGTCAGTGCCACGGCGACCGCGCCCGACGGCAGCACGTCGGAGTTCTCCCTGGACATGAAGGCCCTCTATTTCGACACCACGACCGTCACCTCCTCGGCCGATCCGTCGGTCTACGGCCAGGCGGTGACGTTCACGGCCACTGTCGCCGCCGCCAGTTCGACCGAGGGTACGCCGGCCGGCTCGGTGCAATTCGCGGTCGACGGAACCAACTTCGGCACGCCGATCGCACTGGTCAACGGCTCGGCCACCAGCTCGGCGATCGATTCACTCGGGGCGGGAAGCCATACCGTCACCGCGGTCTACTCCGGCGATCCGGACTTCATCGCGAGCACGGCGGCGACCCTGGGCCAGGTCGTCAATCGCGCGCCATTGACGGTCACAGCGAGTGGTGCGACCAAGGTCTATGGCGCATCGCTTCCAGGCTTCTCCGCCAGCGTGTCCGGCTTCGTGCTGGGTCAGGATGCCGGCGTCCTGTCCGGTACGCTCACCTTCAGCACGCCCGCCACGACCGGCAGCCACGTGCAGGCCGGCGGCTATCCGATCGCGCCGGGCGGACTCGCGGCGGCCAACTACGCGATCACCTTCGTGAGCGGTACTCTCGCCATCGCCCCCGTGCCGTTGACGATCGCCGCCAACGACCAGACCATAGTCTATGGGGGGACCCTGCCGGCGCTGACGGCGAGCGACAGCGGTCTTGCCAACGGCGACACGCCCACCAGCCTGATCACCCTTCCAACGCTCTCGACCGCCTCGCCTCGCAGTCACGTGGGCTCCTATGCGATCACGGCCGCCGGCGCCTTCGATCCCGACTACACGATCTCGTACGCGGGAGGCACTCTGACCATCTCTCCTGCACCGCTGACGATCGCCGCCAATAGCGCGAGCATGGTCTACGGCGCACCGCTGCCGGCCCTCACCGTCTCGTATACCGGACTGGTCAACGGCGACACGTCGAGCAGCCTGCCGACGCCGCCGGCATTGAGAACCACCGCGACGACGGGCAGCCCGGTCGGCGGCTATACGATCACCGTGGGCGGGGCCGCCGACCCCGACTACAGCATCAGCGACGTCGCCGGAACTCTCGCCATCGTCCCGGACCCGACCACCACGGCCGCGGCCGCCTCGGCCAACCCATCGTTCTTCGGACAGGCGCTCACCCTCTCGGCGACCGTCACCGCCAATTCGCCGGGCTCGGGCCGCGCCGACGGGGACCGTCGATTTCTTCGACACGACGACCGGCACCGACCTGGGAAGCGTCATCACGATGAATGGTACTGCCGCGGTGACCGTCTCCAGCCTGCCGCTCGGGCCACAGACGATCACCGTCACCTACGGTGGCAACGGGAACTTGCTCGCGAGCCACGCGACCATCACCGTGTCGGTCGTCCCGTCGGTCTTCGTGCTGGATCCCTCGGCCGCCGGCGCATTGACGCTGTCGGGAAATGCGAGCATCACGATCCCGGGCCTCGTGGTGGTGGATTCGAGCTCGAGGACGCCCTTTCGGCCGCCGGCAATGCCCAGGTGACGGCGTCGGCGATCGACGTGGTGGGCGGCGTGCAGAAGAGCGGCAACGCGGCCTTCCATCCCGCTCCGACGACCGGGATCGCGACGGTGGCCGACCCGCTCGCCGCGCTGCCCTCGCCCGCCACGATGGGGCTGTCCGATTTTGGTTCCTTGAGCCTCAGCGGGAACTCCTCGCGGACGATCTCCGCGGGCATCTACAGCCAGATCAGCGTCGCGGGCAACGCCAGCCTGACCATGAGCGCCGGCATCTACATCATCGAGGGCGGCGGGTTCACGGTCACCGGCAACGCGAGCGTCGCAGGCTCGGGAGTCATGATCTACAACGCCGGCACCAACTACCCCAGCTCGGGCGGGACCTTCGGCGGCATCACCCTCAGCGGCAATGGCGCATTCAAGCTCACGGCCCCCACCGCCGGGACATACGCCAACATCCTGATCTTCCAGTCGCGGCAGAACACCCGCGCCCTGTCCTTCAGCGGCAACGCCATGGCCGGGATGTCCGGGACCATCTACGCCGCCTGCGCCCTGCTGAACATGAGCGGCAACTCGCAGCTCCAGAACCCGCTCGACGTCGGCATGCTCAACCTGAGCGGCAACGTCTCCCTCACCCAGACGGCGGAGGGCAGCGACGGCTCCTCGGGGGATGCCTCCGGCGTGGCCGATACCCTCCTCGCCGGCAACCTGACGGCCTACATCAACGATCCCGGCGGCCTCTTCACGGCCGACGAACTGGCGCATCCAGGACGCGATCAACGTCTGGGACGCCATCCTCGTCCCGTACAACGTGACCATCACCGAGGTCAGCGACCCGAGCCTGGCCAACCTCGTCATCGACACCGGAACGACGAGCGCCTCCGGTGGTGCTGCCGATGGCGTGCTGGGTTGCTTCGACGCTTCGGCCGGCGAGGTCACGATCCTCCAGGGCTGGAACTGGTATGCGGGCGCCGACCCGAGCCGGATCGGCGCGGATCGGTATGACTTCCAGACGACCGTGACCCATGAGCTGGGCCATGCACTGGGCCTCGGCCACTCGACCGATCCGGCCTCGCCGATGTTCGCGACGCTGGCGATCGGCGTGGCCGACCGGACCGTGACGACCCAGGACCTGAACATCCCCGACCCGCCCGACGGGGCCGACCCCCAGACCGCGGCCGGCTTCCGGCCGATTCCTCCCACGGCGATCATGGCGATCGCCCCGGAAGCCGAGACCGCGACGGCCGACGGGGTCGGCATGATGCCGCTCGACAGTACGATCACGGCACGCGATGCCGTCCGGACCGGCGGGTCTCGGTCCGGTGGCTCGGCATCGAGGCAGGTGACGGTCCCGCGCCGGGGTCACGGCCAGTTGTTCGCCGTCTCGGGCGGCCGGCGGATCACCTTCCTCAATGCCAGGCTGGTCAACTCCGTGCTGGGTGAGATCGGGACGAAGCGGTCGCTCCTGAGGGGGAGCTGAGGGGCCATCCGGGAAGCCCCCATTCGGGGGCTCAGACGGCCAAACCCCATCGCCGCCGAGCCGTGGAACTTTGCCCATGCCACCGTCTGACGCCATTCCCGAGTTGCTCCTCGAACAGGCCCGCGCCGGTGACCCGTCGGCGCAAGGCCAACTGCTCGAGCTGTATCGCAACTATCTGCGGCTCATGGCCCGCTCGCTCATCAATCAGCCCCTGCGCCTCCGGCTCGACGCCTCCGACCTGGTGCAGGAGACATTCCTGAAGGCCCACCGCGAGTTCCCGGCTTTCCTGGGATCGACCGAGCCGGAGCTGGTGTCCTGGCTGCGGCAGATCCTGGTGCGCAGCCTGGCCGACCAGGTCAAGCGGCACCGGGCGAAGCGGCGAGACTACCGCCGCGAGGAGCCGATGGCCGTCCTGCTCGACCGCTCCAGCCTGGCGATCCAGGAGCGGCTGGCCGCGCCGGTGTCGTCCGCCAGCGCCCATTCGTCGCGGCGCGAGCAGGCCGTGCTGTTGGCCGACGCCCTGGAGAAACTGCCGCCCGACTATCGCGAGGTCTTCCTGCTGCGTAACCTGGAGCGCATCCCTTTCGAGACGATCGCCGCGCGGATGGACCGCACGCCGGGAGCGGTGCGGATGCTCTGGACCCGCGCGATCCGCAAGCTCGCCCCCTTGTTGAAGGAGGACTCGCCATGACCCGCGCGAGTGATCCCCCGGTCGACGGCGACCCAGGCGATGCGTCCCTCGACGCCGAGCTGGGCCGGATCCTCGAAGCCTACCTCGCCGACCTCGAGGCGGGCCGGTCGGTCGACCCCGACCGGCTGCTGGCCGAGCACCCGTCGCTCGCCAGCCCACTGCGGTCGTGCCTGGCCGTGGTGAACCTGGCCGATCGCGTGGCCGACGGCTCCGGCCCGGCGGCTGGCGACGGGTCGGCCGCCCGATCCGATGCGATGGGGCTGCCGATGGCCTCCAGCGTGCTGTCCGCCTGGAACCCTCGCAACGGCTTGCCTCCCCGCGTCCACCTGCACGACCTGGCCGACGACGAGCCGCTGGTGCGGCCGGGCTCCCCGGGGATGCCGACGACTCCCGAGGGGAGCTGGGGCCGGTACCAGCTCCAGGGCGAGATCGCCCGCGGCGGCATGGGCGCGGTGATCAAGGGGCGGGATGTCGACCTCGGCCGCGACCTGGCGATCAAGGTGCTCCTCGAATCGCACCGGGGCGATCCCGAAGTCGTGCGCCGGTTCGTCGAGGAGGCGCAGATCGGCGGTCAGTTGCAACACCCGGGGATCGTCCCGGTCTACGAGCTGGGGACCTGCGCCGATCGCCGACCCTACTTCGCGATGAAGCTGGTCAGGGGCGCACGCTCGCCTCGTTGCTCCAGTCGCGCACCGAGCCGCGGCAGGAATTGCCCCGCTTCCTGTCGATCTTCGAGCAGGTCTGCCGGACGATCGCCTATGCCCATGCGCGGCGTGATCCACCGCGACCTGAAGCCCTCGAACATCATGGTGGGCTCGTTCGGCGAGGTGCAGGTGATGGATTGGGGCCTCGCCAAGGTCCTGCGCGCGCGGGGGCGTCGCCGACGAGGCCGCGAACGTGGCCGAGGTGCTCGGAGAAACCGTCGTCATGACGGTCCGTAGCGGCCCGGCTGGCAGCGGCAGCGAGTCGCAGGCGGGGAGCGTCCTGGGCACGCCCGCGTACATGGCCCCCGAGCAGGCGCGGGGCGATGTCGAGCGGATGGACGAGCGGACCGACGTCTTCGGCCTGGGGGCGATCCTGTGTGAAATCCTGGCCGGCCGGCCGCCCTACGCGGGTGCGACGCGGGAGGAGATCCGGGACCGGGCGGCGCGGGGCGACCTGGCTGATGCGATGAGCCGCCTCGACGATTGCGGGGCCGATGAGGATCTGGTCGCGCTGGCGAAGGGCTGCCTGGCGGCGGAGCCCGAGCAACGGCCGCGGGACGCGGGCGAGGTCTCGCGGCGTCTGACGGCGTATCTGGTCGGAGTCCAGGATCGGTTGAGGGCCGCCGAGCTGGCGCGGGCCGAGGCGCAGGCGCGGGCCGAAGAGGAGCGGAAGCGGCGGCGGGTGACGGTGGCGCTGGCGGCTTCCGTGCTGGCACTGGTGGTTCTGGGTGGAGGCGGGTGGGCCTACCTGGGGCGGCAGCGGGCCGAGCGAATCGCAGTGACGACACGCATCGTGACGGACGCACTGGCCGAGACGGAGCGGATCCATGGCCAGGCGCAGGAGACGGCGGGCGACCTCTCGAAGTGGTCCGCCGCCGTCTCCGCGGCCAGGCAGGCCCGCGATCTGGTGGCTGCGGGCGAAGCTGACGAAACCCTCCGAGGGCGCGTAGCGGCGGTGCTGGCCGGCCTGGAACGGGAGCAGGCCGCGGCGGAGAGAAGCGTGGCCGAGGTCGAACGCGACCGAAAGGTGCTCGGTGAATTGGAGGCGATCCGGGCCACCCGCAGTGAGCACTGGGATGAAAAGCGGACCGATGCCGAGTATGCCGAGGCGTTTCGCCGCATCGGGATCGACCTGGATCAACTCGAGCCCGAGGAGGCGGGAAGGCAGATCGCACGGCGGTCGCGGTCGGTTGAACTCGCCTCGTTCCTGGATGACTGGGCGGCGATTCATCGCTACGTCGGCGAAGGGAAGGACGATAGTCCCTGGCGCCGGCTGCTTGTGGCCGCCCGAGTCGCCGACCCCGATCCGTGGCGTGCCGCCTTGCGGGAGCGGATCGGCCGAAATGAACGGGCGGCACTCGACCGCCTGGCCGACGACGTCGAGGACCTGGACGTCCAGCCCGCATCGAGTCTGATACTGCTCGCCGCGACACTGAACGACCAGGGCGACAGCGAGCGGACCGAACGTGTTCTTCGACGGGCCTGGCGGTCGGCCCCCGACGACTTCTGGGTGAACCACGCTCTCGGGTATCTCTTCTCGAGAGAGGGGCCGTCCCTCCACCCGGAAGAGGGCACGCGATTCTACTCGGCGGCGGTTGCGATCCGCCCTCGTAGCTGGGCGGCCCACTACAATCTCGGCCGCACCCTGGGCCAGCAGGGGAAGTTGGATCAGGCAATCGCCGAGTACCAGATGGCTTTACGCCTCAAGCCCGACTACGCCGAGGCCCACAACAACCTCGGGAACATCCTGCGCGACCAGGGCAGGCTGGAGGAGTCGATCGCCGCGTTCCGAGCCGCGCTTGGCGTGAGGCCCGACTTCTCCGATGCTCACAACAACATCGGAAACGCCCTGAACCTGCAGGGGAAGCTGGACGAGGCGATCATCGAGTATCGCACCGCGGTGCGACTCAGACCCGACGACTTCGCGGCCCACAACAACCTGGGCTGCGCCCTGCGCGACCGAGGAGAGCTGGAGGAGGCGATTGCCGAGCTCCGCGTCGGCGTGCAACTCCAGCCGAATGGCGTCATGGGACACTACAACCTCGGCGTTGCACTCCGCTCCGGGGGCGAATATGCCGCGGCCATCGCCGAGATGCGAAAGGCGCGCGACCTGGCGAAGACTGCGGCACCTCATTTCATCGAACAGATCGACCCTGAGCTGAAGACGACCGAGCAACTCGCATCACTGGTCGCGAGGCTCTCGGCCGTCCTCTCCGGCGAAACCAAGCCGACCGATGCGGTTGAGACTCTCGGCTTTGCCCGGCTCTGCTATGAGAAGAGGCTCCATGGCGCTTCGGTCCGGTTCTGGGCCGAAGCATTGCAGGCCCAGCCGAAGCTGGCGGACGACCTGCGGGTCGGACACCGCTACAACGCGGCCTGCGCCGCGGCGCTGGCTGGATGCGGCCAGGGCAAGGACGACCCGCCGCTCGATAGGGCCGCCAAGGCCCGCTGGCGCAAGCAGGCGATCGACTGGCTCAAGGCCGACCTGGCAGCCTGGTTGAAGATCCTGGAGAACGCCCTGCCGCAGGCGCGACAGTCCATCTCCCAGACGCTCCAACACTGGAAGGCCGACACCGACCTGGCCGGACTGCGCGAGCCGGCCGAATTGGCCAAGCTCGCCGATGACGAGCAGAAGGCCTGCCGCGCCCTCTGGGTCGAAGTCGACGCCCTCGTGAAGAAAGCCCGCGCGGCGAACACGCCGTGACGCGGAGCCCGCCGGGCCCCGCAGCCATCCGATGAAGACCGTGATCGAGCCGTCGGTCCCCGGTATAATGCCCGTCGGCATGAGGGACGCGCCTCGGACCGGCCCGTTGTTGCGGTCGGACGGTCTTCGCTGGCAATCGAATGGCTGCCATGTCTCCTCCGAAAACCGAACTTCGTCCGTGGTCCGTTGTTCGCTGACGCGGACATCCGGGCGGGATGGGGAAATGACGGGGCGATCGCAGAGATCTGGCGAAGGCAAGAGGGGCGGTAGCCCCACCAATGACCAATGCCCAATGACTAAAGTCGCCCTGATCATCACCGACCTCGACATCGGCGGCGCCGAGCGGGCGCTGACGGCCCTGGCGACCCGGCTCTCGCCATCGCGGTGGCGGGTTGGGGTCTTCTGCCTGGACGGTCCCGGTCCGCTTGCCGAGGTCATCCGAGCGGCCGGCATGCCCTGCGAGTGCCTGGCCGTCGGCCGCCGCAACCCGGTCGGTGCGGTGGCGCGGCTGGCGGCGAGCCTGCGACGGTTCCGTCCCGACCTGATCCAGAGCTTCCTCTTCCACGCCAACCTGACGGCGCGGCTGGCTGCCCCCTGGGTGAGTCGGCCGCGGCCCCCGGTGATCGGCGGCATCCGCGTCGCCGAGCCGAGAGGCTGGCACCTGGCCCTCGACCGCTGGACCTCCCGGCTGGTTGACCGCGAGGTCTGTGTCTCGCACGGCGTGCTGGCGTTTTCCCGCGACGTCGGCGGCCTCGACCCGGCGCGGCTCACCGTGATCCCCAACGGGATCGACCCGGCGCCCTTCGACGCCGCCGAACCTGTCGCTCGGTCCACGATCGGCATCCCCGACGACGCCTACCTGGCGCTCTATGTCGGCCGGCTCGACCCGCAGAAGGGCCTGCCCGACCTCCTCGATGCCGCCGAGCGTGTGATCGCCCGCCGGCCCGACTGGTACCTCGCCCTGGCCGGCGACGGCCCCGAGCGCCCGGCCTGCTCGAGGCGATCCAGGGGCGAGCGCCCTGCGCGACCACGTCCGCTGGCTGGGCCGTCGCGACGACGTGCCGGGCCTGCTCAGGTCGGCCGACCTGCTGGTGCTGCCCTCGCACTGGGAGGGCATGCCCAACGCCGTGCTCGAGGCGATGGCCGCGCGCCGGGCCGTGGTGGCCACGGCCGTCGAGGGCACCGAGGACCTCGTCGTCCCCGGCGAGACCGGCTGGCTCGTCCCGCCCCGCGACCCGTCCGCCCTGGCACAGGCCCTCGACGAGGCCGCCGCCAACGCCGATCGACTTCGCCAGTACGGCGAGGCCGGACGCCTCCGCGTCGAGCGAGTGTTCTCCCAGGGCGCCGTCGTCGCCGCCTACGAACGCCTCTGGACCGAGGTCCTGGGCCTCCGGCCCGAAGAAGCCGGCCGTTCCCCCGTTCCCGACTGACGCGAGGAGACCGGCCAGGGTACATTGGCGGCCATCATGGCGAAACGTGCAAGGAATCCACGAACCACCCGCCGGCGCACGCCACGCAAACCGCCCGGCGCCGACTATGACAGCCCCTGGAAGGAGGCCCTCGATCGCTTCCTCAAGGCCTGCCTGGCGTTCTTCTTCCCGACGGCCCACGCCGACATCGACTGGCGACGCGGCTACGAGAGGCTCGACAAGGAGTTGCAGCCCGTCGTCCGCCGCGCCCGGCATGGCCGGCTGTATGTGGACACCCTGGTCAAGGTCTGGCTCAGGAGCGGGGACGAGCGATGGCTGCTGATCCACGTCGAGGTCCAGTCGCAACGCGAGAGCGATTTCCCGGCGCGGATGCACGTGTCTAACCACCGGATCTTCGACCGCTACGATCGCGAGGTGATCAGCCTGGCCATCCTGGCCGATGACGACCCGAGTTGGCGGCCGGACCGGTACGAGTACAGCCGCTGGGGCTTCCGCACGTTCACCGAGTTCCCGGTTGTCAAGCTGCTGGACTACGCGGGACAATACGAGGAGCTGGAGACCGACCCGAATCCGTTCGCCGTCGTGGTGCTGGCGCACCTCAAGGCGATGGAGACCCGGCGGTCGCCGGCGGAGCGGCACGCCTGGAAGGTCCGCCTGGTCAAGGGGCTGTATGGCCGGGGGATGGAGCCGGAGGACGTGCGGCGGCTATTCGACTTCATCGACTGGATCCTGGAGCTGCCGGCGCCCCAGGAGCGCCTCTTCTGGGATGAGATCGACGCGTACCAGCGGGAGAAGCGAATGCCATTCATCAACATCGCGGAACGGGTCGGCATCGAGAAGGGGCTGCTTCGAGGCATCGAGATGTGCTTGAGGGTGAAGTTCGGCGCCCAGGCCTGGAGCTGATGCCCGAGCTCCGCCAGATCCGCGACCACGTGATGCTCGGCAAGGTCCTCGCCCGGATCGAGACGGCGGCCACCCCGGACGACCTGCGCCGCGTCTGGACCCGCAAGCGACGGCCCAGGGCAGCGAAGCCGGAGTGACGCGGCTCGCCAGGCGAGGGTCGAATCCGACGATGACACACGCGACTCCCTGTCTCGCTCGAGCAGCCTGACCCCGAGGAGGGCTCGACACCATGCAGTCCACCAGGCAAGTCACTGCCGCTCTGGGTTCGCTGGCGGTGACGCTCTTCGCGGCGGGTGCCGACTGCCTCGCTGTGGGCGGACAGCCGGCCCAGGAACCGCCTCGGCGGTCGCCCCAGGCCAACCTCGTGCCCCGGGCGGCTCCCCCGGCAAAGGCCGACGCCCTCGCCGGAGCCGTCGCCAGCCACCTCGTCCCCCGCCGCACCGAGACCGCCGGCAAGGACGACCGGCCCGCCGTGACGTTCTTCGACGCCCGCGACCGCGCCCGCTCGGTCGTCTACGCCATCGATTGCTCCGGCAGCATGGCCACTCGCCATGCACTCGACGTGGCGAAGCGCGAATTGCTGGCGAGCCTGGGCCAGCTCCCCGCCGAGGCCCGGTTTGCCGGGATCTTCCATAACCTGAAGGCCCGAATCCTGAGCGATGACCAGGGTCATCGAGGGCTGATGCCGGCGACGGCGGCCAATCGAGAGCGCGTGTTGGCCCAGCTCGCCGGGATCACCCCGGATGGCGGCACCGACCACCTGACCGCCCTGAACGCGGCCCTGGCCCTGAAGCCCGAGGTGATCTTTTTCTTGACTGATGCCGACCTGATGACAGATGGGGACGTCGATGAGGTCCTGACCGACATGGGAAGACCGCCGAGGCCGGAAGGGAATACCGATCGCGATTCCAGGCTCCGTCTCCAGGGCTTCTTCGCCCAGTTCCGCCCCGCTTCCAGGGTCCAGCAGACGCGCATCCACGTCATCGAGTTCGGCCGTGGACCCGAAGGCGCGCCGCCCGCCCCCCTGCGACGGCTGGCCGAGGCCACCGGCGGCTCCTACACCTATCTCGACGTGAGACAGTTCCCGAGGGACGGGTCCTGATAAGGCTCACTCACCGCCCCAGCCGCGCCCAGCCGCGGCGGCGGGCCTGGGGCGTCTCGCCGCGGAGCCAGCGCCGCAGGTCGTCGGCAAAGCCCTGGCAGTCGGCATAGCGGTGCTCGGGGTCCTTGGCCAGCGCCTTCAGGCAGATGGCCGCCAGCGGGCGCGGGATCCGCGGCTCGACCGTCCGCGGCGACGGCACCGGGTGGTGGATCGCGTGGAACAGCACATACGACGGCGGCCCCACGAACGGCGGCCGGCCGCACAATAGCTCGTAGAAGACCGCGCCCAGGCTGTACTGGTCGCTCGCGGGCAAGGGATCCCTCCGGCCGCTCTCGGCCTGCTCGGGCGCGACATAGGCCGGCGTCCCCAGGATCGTGCCGGGTGGCAGCGGCTGCTCGTTCGAGTCGGGCCGGTACGCGATGCCGAAGTCCATCAGGTACACGTCGCCGACCCCGTCGATCCGGACATTCGCCGGCTTGACGTCGCGGTGCACAACCCCCTGCGCGTGGGCATACGCCAGCGCCTCGGCCAGCTCGGCCGCCACCGCCGCGGCCCGGGCCGGCACCATCGGCCCGCCCTCCGCCAGCCGGTCGGCCAGGCTCTGGCCCTCGATGAGCGCCATGGCGATGTAGTGCCGGTCGCCCCGCGGCCCGCCTCATACACCGGGACGATCCGCGGGTGACGCAGCCTGGCCTGAGCCCGCGCCTCGCCCAGAAACCGCTCGAGCGACCGCTCGCTCCGCAGCACGCCCGGCCGCGGCACCTTCAGCGCCACCTCGCGCTCGAGCATCGGATCCCACGCGCGATACACCGTTGCGTGCCGCCCCTGGCCCAGCTCTCCCATGATGCGGAACCGACCAAGTTGCTCGCCCTCTCCCTCGCCCGAGCCGATCCCCCCGCGCGAGGTCAAGCCCATCGCCGAGGCCGCCTCGATCGCCCGCGATGCCGACTGCGACGCCGCGCTCCAGGCCGACACCCGCGCGCCTGGATGCGACAGCGGCTCGATATAGACCTCGCCGCTCTCCCCCAGCCCGAACCACGGGCTCGACGCGAGGCCGCTCACTCCGTCCCCGTGCATTCCCCAGCCCAGGCCATCGACGAAGATGTCGCCGCTCTCGAAGCCTCCCTGGAATTCGAGCTCCGCCGAGTCGCCGTCCGCCAGCGCCAACTGCGCCAGTACCCCAGGATTCCCCCTGGTACGGCATGATCTCGGTGCCGATGGCGACCCGGGCCGCCTGGCCCCGCGCGACCGACCGGGTCCGCACCCGGCCCAACCCGCCTTCGAAGCCCGATGATCCCCCGCCGGCACGCGGCGAGGTCCGGCTGATCGCCGTCCAGCCCGCATCGGCCGCCGCGGCCGGGGCCGTCGGCAGCTTCGTCGAGCACCGCGGGCAGCGGAAAATCCGACCCAGCGGGTCATCCACAAGCTGCGAAACCCGCCCGCAGGACGCGTTCGGACATCGTGTTATCCCGGGCATCTCATACCCCCTTCCTCCCTGATGTCTGTCTCGACTCGCCCGACCTCTTCGCCTTGCGAGCTCCAACCCGCGATCACGCCACCGCCAGTCCGGCCTCAGTCTCCCTCGCGGTAGGCCCCGAGATCCTCGCCTTGCCAATCACCGGTCCACATGATCCTCGCAGCCTTCCATGTCAACACGTACGTCACATTGGATGCAACATCCAACCTCCGAGCCTCAAAGACCCTTACATGATCTATGGATATAACGTGTCAACGCCGGTCCGCAAATGGTTCTTGACAAGAAATACGACCCGGATCCTCCACCCGGCGGCAAACTCCGAAACTTCACGCAAGTCGCCCGAGGCCGCGTGCCCGACAAACCGTTCGGAACGGCGCATCTCGCCAGCCCCATCGGCCCGAGGCGCCCATCCTGGTAGAATGCACCGGCCCGGCGCAGCAGGCCCCCGTCACGCCCCATGCGTCGAGGGCGCGCCCATGCAACCGCCTGATGGAATGTGTTGAGACCTGGAATGATGATGTCCATCCTGGATGAAATCCTGAGGCGCTGGACCGGTGGGCGGCGGTCTTCATGGAGAAGACTGGGCATCGACAAGCTGAACGGCATCGGTTCCAGCGATCGCCAGCATGGCGTCGAATGGCGAGCCTTCTTCCAGGACGAAGGCGGAGGTGGCAGCAATTCGCCGGGCCAGCGGCTGAACCTGGATTCCGGCATCTTCAACGACGACCTGATGCAGCCCGGACGGCCCGCGAGCGGACAGGCTCTGGCGGCGAGCATCGGTTGAAACCGCGCGATGGCCGTACTGCTGCACGAGGACATCGAGAGCCAGGGCTACACGCATGAGGAGGCGGTGGAGATGTCGCCGGACACCGCGTTGCTGATCAGCCATGCGGCCAGGGAGCTGCTGCGAGTCATCCGCGAGGAGGAGCGGGGCAAGCTGAAGGGGAGAAAGGTCTGCCGATCCCTGGCCTCTTCTCTGGTTCAAGGGACGGCGGGATACGACGGCAGCCAAGCTCATCCTATCACGCGCTCTTCCTTCGGCAACCGAGAGTAGCGTCCAAGCTTCGCGAGGTCGCCGCGGCGAGGCGGCGGATGCCACTCGAGGAGATCGAGGACCAGGCCGCCTCGGCGCCCCCGGCCCGCGACTTCCGCGCGGCGCTCGAGGGCCCCGGCCCGATCCAGCTCATCGCCGAGGTCAAGAAGGCCAGTCCGTCGGCCCGGGTCATCCGTGATGATTTCGACCCGGTGGCCATCGCGCGGGCCTATCAGGACCACGGAGCCGCGTGCCTGAGCATACTCACCGACGCGCCTTATTTCCAGGGCCATCTGTCTTACCTGGCCCGGGTCCGCGCCTCGGTGGCGATACCGCTATTGCGCAAGGATTTCATAATCGACGAATACCAGGTCGCCGAGGCCCGCCTCGCCGGCGCCGACGCCATCCTGCTGATCGCCGAGATCCTCGACGACGACGCCCTGGTGGGCCTCCGGCAGCGTGCCGCGCGGCTGGGCATGGCGACCCTGGTCGAGTTCCACGACCCCGCCAACCTCGGCCGGGTGCTCGACTCGGGCGCCGACCTGGTCGGCATCAACAACCGCGACCTGAAGACGTTCGTCACCGACCTCGACCAGACCCTCCGCCTCCGCGATCGCATCCCGGCCGACGTCGTCCTGGTCAGCGAGAGCGGCATCTGCACCCGCGCCGATGTCCTGCGACTCGAGGCCGCCGGCGTCTCGGCCATCCTGGTCGGCGAGTCCCTGATGCGACAGCCCGACGTCGGCCTGGCCGTCGAGCGCCTGCTGGGGCTGGCACCCGAGGAATAGCAGGTTCCAGCCCATGCGATGCGACGACCGACCCGTCGCCCCGATAGTCGTCATGACATTGTCGGGCAGACGTGGTAGGATGATTCGTGGGAATCCTTGACGTTGGGGAACACTTCCATGGCGCAGCGAACGGCCAAGATCGACCTGCGGCTCACGCCGGAGGCCAAACAAACGTTACAGGCGGCGGCCGCCGCCACCGGCCGTTCCGTGAGCGACTTCGTGCTGAGCAGCGCGCTGGTCCGGGCGGAGGAGGCGCTGGCCGACCGCACCCGCTTCGCACTCGACCCCGAGCACTGGAAGGCGTTCCTGACGGCCCTTGACGCGCCGCCTCGCACTCCGCCCCGACTGAAGCGCCTGCTCCGCGAGCCGAGCGTCTTCGAGCGAGGGGCCCGGGAATGACCGAGCCGCTACGGATCGAGAAGCTCCGGAGCGACCACGTCATCGAAGGATTCGACTGCGGACACGAGGCCCTGAACCGCTTCCTCGGGCGGTTCGCCCTGACGAACCAGCAAGCCGGTGCCGCGCAGACTTACCTGGCCCTCGCCGGAGATGCGGTCATCGGCTACTATTCGCTCACCGTGGGCGAGGTCACGCCCGATGCCGCTCCAGAGCGGCTGACGAAAGGACTCGCTCGCCATCCCGTCCCGATCATGCTTCTGGCACGCATGGCGGTCGGCACCTCGTGGCAGGGCCGCGGCATCGGCGCCGGACTCTTGAAGGACGCCATGCGCCGGACGCTCCAGGCAGCCGACATCGCGGGCATTCGGGCCTTTGCCGTCCATGCCAAGGACGAGTCCGCCCGCTCGTTCTACGAGCACTTCGGCTTCATCCCGTCTCCCTCCGATCCCTTGCACCTCTTCGTGCTGATCAAGGATCTCCGTCGCATCGCCGCGACTTCTGGCCCATGAGCCCGCGCAGCGGAGCGCCGCCCGCCCGATCCGGGCCCCAGCCCGATCTCGTGATCATCGTGGTCACAGCCCTCAGCGCGGAACGAGCCAGGCCAACTGGCCAGGCAGGTGCCGCCTCGGTACACTGGATTCCCATCGAACCCCCTGGCGAATCGAGGAGCCTCATGGCCATCACCATCGAACTTCGCCCCGACGAAGAGCAGATGCTCCGCGAGTGCGCCGCGCCAGCGGCCAGGACCTGACCGAGTATGTGCGGCAGGTCCTCGAGCGGCACGTCCGCTCCGCGACGCACCCCGACGCCCTCGACCAGATCCTGGCCCCGGTCCGCGAGAGCTGGCGGCAAAGCGGCCTGACCGACGAGCAGATCAACGCCATGCTCCAGCGCGACCTCGAGCAGATCCGCCGCGAGCGGCTCGAACACCGGGGCCTGGAGTGATCCATCGCCGGGGCCTGGAATGATCCATCGCCGGGGCCCGACCCGTCCTCCGGCCCGACCGGTTGGGTGTCTCACAGGCCAACAACCGGCGCCGCGTCCCCGATCCGGTCGGCCCGATCCGTGCCGCATCGGCCCGCCCGATCGCCGGCAGGAGCCGGCTCCCACAACGGACCGGATTGGACCGGTCCGATCGATCCATATCGGGTCGGACCAGATCCGCGGTCGGCGGACTTCGCTCCCACGTCCGTTTGCCACCCATGCGTTGCGCGCTCGAACGCCCCGATCCCCGCGCCGCGTCCGCGTCTCTCGCGATCAATCCTTCGGGACCGTCTTCGGCCGGCGCTTTCGCGTCCATACCCGGCGCAGCTCGGCCGGGCTGGCCGCCGTGGGAACTCTGTGCAGCACCTTGCGAAGCAACTCGTGGTCTCTGAAGCTCACGCAGCTCCGGCAAGAGTGCCAGGCCTTCGTCGCCAAACTTCAGTTGCAGGGAGACCTCCAGGCCTTCGAGCAGCCCTTTCTCCATGCCGACCCGTTCTGAAGATGTCGATGAATGGCATATCGCTTCTCCCGCTGGATACGCGTCGATCTCATCCCAGAAGAGGCCTGTTCCAGAGGCTCGGGCAGCTCCATGACCCAGTCGATGAACCGAAATAGCCGCCGCACGTCCTCCGGCTCCATCCCCCGGCCATACAGCCCCTTGACCAGGCGGACCTTCCAGGCATGCCGCTCCGCCGGCGACCGCCGCGTCTCCATCGCCTTCAGGTGCGCCAGCACCACCACGGCGAACGGGTTCGGGTCGGTCTCCAGCTCCTCGTATTGTCCCGCGTAATCCAGCAGCTTGACAACCGGGAACTCGGTGAGGCTGCGGAAACCCCAGCGCGTATACTCGAAACGCGTCGGCCGCCAGCCGGGATTGTCGTCGGCCAGGATCGCCAGGCTGATCACCTCGCGATCATAGCGGTCGAAGATCCGGTGGTTATACACGTGCATCCGCCTGGGGAATTCGCTTTCCTTGCGGGCCTGCACTTCCACGTGGATCAGCAGCCACCGCTCCTGCCCGCTCCTGAGCCAGACCTTCACCAGCTTGTCAACGTAGCGGCGGCCGATCTCGGCGCGGCGGACGATGGGCTGGAGCTCCTTGTCCATCATCTCATATCCGCGAGGCCAGTCGACGTCGGCGTGGGCCTGCCTGAAGAAGAAGGCCATGTACTGCTCGAAGTACCGATCCAGCGCCTCCTTCCAGGGGCTATCCGAGTCGGTGGCGTCCCTCCCCGGCACCTTTCCCCGGCCGGCCGCCGCGCGAGCCCGTCTATGCGCCATCGGCCGCCTCCCGCCGCCGCGCCTTGTCGATCAGCATGAGGTTCCTCGCGTAGACGAACAGCCCCATCGACTGGCCCACGATGATCACCGGATCCCGCCGCGAGATCGCGTAGGCCAGAAGCGCCACGCCCCCCAGCAGGCTCAGCCACCAGAACATCACCGGCACGACCGCGTCGCGCCGCTGCTCCGAGGCCATCCACTGGATCAGGAACCGCGCGGTGAACAGCGCCTGGCCCACAAAGCCGATCGTCAGCCAGAATGTCGCGACGGCCACGGCTCAGCCCTCCGCGACGCGTCGATACGACGGCTCGGCCGGCGCGACGGCGGCCACCCCGCCCGCCCGCTCCGCGCCGTCCCACGACTGCACCACCCGGTAGCCGATCGGCCGGCGCAACAGCCAGGCCACCCCGAGCAGGTTGACAACCACCCGGATCGAGCGATTCCAGATGTTGTAATGAGACCGCCCATGCGGCCGGGGGCGGTGTCCGACCGGTACCTGGACCATCCGGCACCCCTCGCGCAACAGCAGCGGCCCGAGGAACCGGTGCACGCCGCGGAACGCCGGCAGCCGCAGCGCGGCCTCGCGGCGGAAGATCCGCACCGAGCATCCCGTGTCGACGATCGACTGCCCCAGCACGGCGTTCCGCACCCGGTTGGCCCACCGGCTGACGACCCGCCGTGTCCAGACGTCGTGCCGCTCGACCCGCCACCCCAGCGCCACGTCATGACCCGGCAGCGCCTCCCAGAGCCGCACCAGGTCGGCCGGATCGTTCTGCAGGTCGGCGTCCAGGGTCGCGATCCACCCGCCCGTCGCCGCGCGGATGCCCGCCAACGTCGCCGACGATTGACCCACTCCCGGCCGCAGCACCAGCACCTTCAGCTCCGGATAGTCCGCGGCCAGCCCGCCCAGGATCGCCGGAGTCCCATCTGTTGACCCGTCGTCAACGATGATGATCTCGAACCCGGCCAGCCGACGCGGGCCGACGCCGTCGCGCAGCGGGCGCAGTGCGCCGCGCGACCTCATCGACGAGCGGCCCCAGTGCGTCGGCCTCGTCCTTCGCCGGCACCACGACCGACAGCATCGGCCCCGGCCCCAACCCGCCGCCCCAGGCCATCATGGTCCCCGCGTCGGCCTCGTCCTGCCGCGGCCATTCTCTCGGCGTCCGCCGACGCGGACGGCCGGCACGGGCCGGCCCCGGCCGATGGGCCGGGTCGTAGCGCAGGGTCAACATGCTCGGGCCTCCTTGCCTCTGCCTCTTCGATCCGCTTCCGACAAGACGTGACATGGCGCTCGACGCCGATGGGATCGCGCATTCTCCAAAGTTCCCCCGCGCCGTCCACCCCAGATTCGGGGGCCCGCATCACACGACACGAAGCACGCGGCGGCCGATGCGTTACCGTGGCCTTGCAATCCGACCGAAACCCAGTCCGCCGCCGCCAATCCCTCGCCCGGCAGCCCCATCGTCCCGTCGCCCGACGATCTCTCGCCGACACTCCCACCCGGCCGCGAACTCCTCGCCGCGAGGCGATCGGGGCCAGGCGCTGATCCACCGCCGCGCGCCGGCCGTCCCCATGGATGCGGCCGAAACATCGACCTCGCGGCCCCCGCCGCCGGGACCGGTCCCACCCCCGCCCGAGCCCGCCCCGCCGGCCCGGCTGCCGACGGCCGGCAGGGTGATGTCCGTCGGGTCCCGGCCGGCGGCGGCGAGCGCTCACCGGATCGGCCCGATCGAGCCGGAGGGGAACCCCGAATTCGCCGCCCGGCTTGGCAAGCGCCCCCGGCCGTGGTACTCTATACGTTAGAATCAGCAACTGATGATGCATAGCGTCCCAAATGACCCAAAACGAATTCCACCTCCTCTTGAGCCAAATTAAAGCCCTGCCGCCCGAGCAGGCACACCGGCTCCGCCAGCAGCTCGACAAGCAGCTTGCTCAGCCGAAGAAGCCCTGCGGCCCCGACGACCGGCAAAGCCGCCAAACGCGCCAAGCTTGCCCCGGCACCAAGCAGGCCGCACTCCATCGAGGAGCTTCACCGCAAGATGATGGCGCGCGGCCTGATCCGCCGTCTGCCCGATCCGGCGCTCGATATTGACGACGACGATCCGGACGATCAGCCGGTCCCCATCAAGGGCGAGCCGCTGTCGGAGACCATCCTCCGCGAGCGACGTTGAGGTGGTTACTGCCTACTTCTTCGATTCCAGCGCCCTGGTCAAGCGCTACGCGATTGAAACCGGCACCGCCTGGGTGCGCCGCCTCACCGCCCACCTGCCTCCACGGTCATCTACATCGCCAACATCACCGTCGTCGAAGTCACCTGCGCCGTCGCCCGACGCCGCTAGGGGACGCCGCCTCTCGGTCACGGCCGACCAGCACAATCGTGCCGTGCCCGGCCAGTTCGACGCGCCGTGAGGCGACCTATACCGGAGGTCGGTCCGGTGATGATGTATGCCTTGCCCTTGCGGTCCGTCGGTTTGCTCACGAAGCCGGTCCTCTCCATATGGGCCTCCGTTTGATTGTCTGTCTAGTCAGTCATTTTGCTTTCGGGGAAATCAGGACAGGACGCGCCAGAGGGCCTCGAAACCGGCCCTGCTATGCGTGGCCGCATTGGTCGGATCCTGGATCATGAAATCCATGGTCACGTCCGCCAGTGAATTCATGAGCCCGACAACGAAGCTCATCGGGGCATCGCGCAGGGGGCCCTTGGCGCGGATGCGTTCCAGCAGTTCGCCAATCGCGGCCATGGCCTCATGCCCCGCGTCGCGGCTCGCCGGGGTGATCTCGTCGGAGACGGCGAGCTGCGCCAGCGCGCGTCGCTGATCGGGGTTGGACACCGCCCAGATGGTCCAGTTCGACCAGATGTGGGCGAGTTGCAACCGGGGACCGGCCCTCGCCGGCAGTCCCTCCAGGGCAGCGGACGCCATCCCGGCCTTCAGCTCGAGATAGAGCTCGTTGAACAGCTTGGCTTTGGTCTCGAAGTAGGTGAAGAATGAGCCATTGGCGACGCCCGCCTCCCGAGCGATCATCGCCGTCGGCGCCCCGAGCCCTCGAGCGACGATCACGCGGGTCGCCGCCGCCATGATGGCGTTCCGTTTGTCGTCATCCTTCGGCCTTGCCATGGGAGAACAGCACCAATGAGCGAGCAGACAGTCAACTAAACATCCCGAAGGATCGCGCGGCCCGGCGATCATTGGCTCCCCCGCGAGTAATCCCACATCGACGCGTTGGCTGGCGCTTCCATCGGCCGGCGGAAGTTCCCTTCAGGGTGCGAGAGAACCGGTCTGGTCGAGGTCGGAAAGCGAGGAGCTGCCGGAACGGGGGCGCAGTGAGCCTCACCGGCCTCGGTCCGGCCGACCCGGTGGACTGCACCCTGCGCTTCGCACGACCGTCCCCCCACCGAGACTGTGACGGCCCCGGCCGCCGCCGGCCGGAACCCGACGGATAGAACCACAGCGACGCCCCGGGCAGCAGAGCTTGTCCTCCCGCCCCGGCAACACCCGCACAATCGCCACAATCCGCGCAATCCGACGTTTGCGGCGCCGAGAACTGGCCGCCAGGCGCCGCCAGGCGCCGATCTGGGATCGACACGGAACCCGACTCCGCGGCGCTGGGCTCGAGGCGGGCCACACCTCGATTGGGCCGGCCCGGCGATCCGGTGAACCTCAATCGTCGCTCGCTACGACTGGCGGCCCCGACCCGCGACCTTCGGCTCGATCCGATTGAGCAGCGGCACGGCCGAGCGAGCGTGGGAAGCCGCCGAGGACCCGAGAAGGACGGGTGGTCCGTCCTTCCCGCGACGCATAGTCACCCGTGCGCCGCGGGAGGAGGCCGGCCTCGCATCCCCGCTCCGTCACTCGTACGCACCGTAAATGTCGTTGTTGCTGGTCGAGGCCCGGTTGCCGGCCACGATCGTCTTCTTCAGCGTGGTGCTGCTGCCCAGGGCCAGGTAGAGCCCGCCGCCGACCCCCTGCCCGGCCGTCCCGCCGTTCCCGGCCGCGCCGCCCTGCGCCACGTTGGCGACGACGAGCGAGTCGGACATCGTCAGCGTCCCGCCCGGCTGCGTCGGGGCGTAGTAGGGTGGGCTCGCATTGTAGATCGCACCGCCCTCGCCATCGCCTCCGGAGTCTCCGGAACCGCCGACCGCGGAGTTGAACGAGAACAGCGCGTCGGTGACGGTCGCCGTCGAGCCCGCATCGTTGAAGAAGGCACCGCCCTCGCCGATGCCCCCCGCCCCGTCGTTGCCCGAGCCGACCCCCGAGCCGCCCGCACCACCGGCCGCCTGGTTGCCCAGGAAGCTCGTGCTCGCGATCGTCACGGTCGCCGGGATCGTTGCCGTGCTGTAGCCGCCGCTGGTCGGATCGTAGGTCGTGATGTGGCCGCCGGCGCTGTACAGGCCGCCGCCGTAGCCGCTACCGCCCGCCCCCCCCGCTCCGCCCTGGGTGCCCGAGCCCCCCGCTCCGCCCAGGGCGGTATCGCCGGAGACCGTGGCGTGCAAAAACTCCATCGAGCCCTGGTAATTGAAGACTCCCCCACCATAGGCCAGGCCGCCCGCACCGCCGACGCTGCCGGTGCCCCCGGCACCGCCCTGCGCCCGGTCGCCCACCACAGCCGAATCCGTGACACGTCAAGTAGGCCGGCACCGGGCTGTACTGGTACGTCCCATCGCTGTAGGAGAAGGCCAGCACCCCCTCGGTGGAGATGCCGCCGCCGGTGGCCGAGCCTCCCGAGCCGCCAATCCCGCCGGAGGTTCCCGAGCCCCCCGCGCCGCCCTGGGCGAGGTTGCCCTCGACGCTCCCGCCCTCGATCGTCAGGCTCGCCGGCAGCGGAGTGGCAACCTCGTTGCCCGTGGTCGGGTCGTAGATCGTGGTGTAGCTGCTCCCGCTGCCCAAGCCTCCGGCACCGGCTCCGCCGCCACTGCCCCCCGCGCCTCCGGCACCCCCCGCACCGCCGGCACCGCCGATCGCCTGATTATCGGTGATCGGCGAATTCGTGAACGTCGCGGCGCCGCCGAGCAGCTCGACTCCGCCACTGCCGCCGCCGCCGCCAAATCCCCCGGAGGCACCCGTGGTGCCACTGCCCCCGCGCCGCCCTGAGCGAGATTGCCGCGGATCGGCGTGTCGGTGATCGTTCCCTGCGACAGGATCAGCCCGCCGCCATCGGCCGAGCCCCCATAATCGAAGAATTGACCGCTCGACCCCGCGGCTCCGCCGACCGCGCTGTTGTCGGTGATCGAGCTATTCGCGATCGAGATGGGCCCGCTGCTGTTGATGCCGCCACCCTGGGCGGATCCGCCGTAGTAGTGGTCGCCGTCGGTGCCCCCCTGCGCCAGGTTACCCGCGACGGTGGTCCCGGCGATCATGACGCTGGATCCCGCCGGGGCGCCGGCGAAGTCGATCGCGAGCCCGCCGCCGGACGCTCGCGCCACCGCCGGCCCCCTCGCCCTCGCCGCCGATCGCCTGGTTGCCCGTGAAGGCGTCGCCCGAGAGATCGACCACGTTCGGCACGCTGGCCGCCACGCCATTGATGACAATCTCGCCCGACTGGTAAATCACGGCACCGCCGTCGGCGAAGCCCCCGCCTGCGGCCCCCCGAGGCGGGACGCCCGCCGCTCCACCGAGCACCGCGTCGTCGCGGAAGACGCTGTGCGATGATCGTCAGGTCGTCAACCAGGCTACTGATCGCACCACCCTCGGAAAACCCGCCCTGCGCGCTGAACCCGCCATTCCCGCCGCTGCCGCCGATGGCC
This sequence comes from uncultured Planctomycetota bacterium, assembly GCA_963771445.1. GTDB lineage: Bacteria > Planctomycetota > Planctomycetia > Isosphaerales > Isosphaeraceae > JAKAUH01. The sequence continues at coordinate 1,473,601 of CAVYTQ010000015.1, forward strand.
CGATCACTCGCGAAGGTGCTCCCCGAGATCGTCACGACTTCGCCCTGACTCTCGATCGCGCCGCCCTGCGCAAAGCCAAAGCTTGCGTCCCCGCCCGAACCACCCACGGCCGAATCGCCGCTGAGCGTGGCCCCCGCGATCGTCGCCGACCCCGGGAGCTGCCCGGACAGAGCGCCGCCCATGGCAGGACCCCCCGAGCCCATGGACGACGAGGCCGCGCCGCCGATCGCCGCGTCATTGACGATCGACCCGCCCTGGATCACCAGCGCCGATGCGCTCGTGATCGGCGCCGCCCTCGGCGTTGCTGCCCGAGTACGGGTCCGACCCGGCGATCGCCGTGTCGCCCGACATCGTGCTGTCCTTCAACGTCACCGACCGCCCTGCGTGAAGATCCCGCCGCCCTGTGCCTCCCCAGCGGGCTGGTACTGGCTGCCGGTGTTGCCGACCGCCTGGTCGTTCGAGATCGACGAATCCTTGATGGTCAGCGTGCCGGTGTTATAAATTCCGCCCCCGGCAGCCAGGTAGCCGCCGCCCACCCGGTTGCCGTCCACGGCGTCATCGTCGAGCGTCAGGTTGCCCGCGTTCGTGATCCCGCCCCCCTGCACGGCCGACCCGCCCGTGATCGTCAGCCCCGAGATCGTCACCGAGGCGCCCGACGCAATGTTGAAGTCCTCGGTCGCCCCGCCCCCGCTGACCGCAAGTTGCCCGGCGCCCGGCCCGTCGATGCTCAGATTCTTGGCGATGTCGAGCGGTCCGCTCGCGGCCGACAGCGTGATCGTCTGGCCGCGGAGCGCGGGCGAGAACTTGATTGTGCCGCCGCCGGCCGCGTCGGCGATCGCCTGACGCAACGACCCAGGCCCGCTGTCGTGGTTGTTCGCCACGACGATCGTGCTCAGCAGTGCGCGAGTCTCGAGCAAGTCCACCCGCGGGGCGAACCGCCGTCGACGACCGCGAGGCAAGGCGGCAATCCGTCGGAAACCGGCCATGGTGCGTTCTCCTCGGCTGTAAGATCGTGATCGGGGCCAGCCCTTGCGAAGGCCGGCCAGGGACAACGACGCGCACACGACGACCCGTCCCGCCGGGCGGGCCTCGCCGTGCTCGGAAGGCATCGGATCCAGCACGACGCCCCGTCACGCCATCCATCACGGGCATTTCACCACCCACGCCCTTCCCCTCGCGGGTCCCGGCGCGGTCTTCATGCGGGTGGCCGCGGGCATGGTCGCGTGCGAGGCCGATCAATCGCGACAGCCTCACCTCAGGGCGGACGCCGTGGACTTCCTCTCCTCGACCCCACGGAACCGTCCGGGTCCGCCAATCCGGATGATCCTCCCTCGACATGGGCAAGGCGCCCGATCGGGTTGTCACGCGACGGCCGGAGAATTCGTCAGCATTCGCCGCCCGGCCCGCCCCGCGAGCCTGGTAGGCCCGAACCAGCAACACAGCCGATCGGAATCCGTTCTGGACAGCCCCCGATCGCGCTGATAGCCTCCCGTCCGCGATCGCCAGAAGACCGCGTGGACAAGGATGCCCCCGGCCATGCCCGCCATCACTCGTTCCCGAACTCCCACCGAGACCCTCGCCATCACCGTCGAGGGCCTGAGGCCCAACTCCTTCAGCCTCTCGATCTACGGCGACCCCTCGGCCGAGATCGACGACTTGCTGCCCAGTGTCCGCGACCACGGTATCCTCGTGCCTCTGGTGGTCGCATCCCCCGGCCCGACAGCGGGCACCTGGGAAGTCCTCTCCGGCCACCGCCGGCTCGCCTGCGCACGGGCCCTGGGACTGGCCGAGGTCCCCTGTCAGGTCCGCCGCGTCCCCCGCGGAGCCGCCCGGCAGGCCGCGATCCTCGAATACAATCGCCAGCGTCGCAAGACGTTCAGCCAGCTCATGCGCGAGGCCGACGCCCTCGAAGACCTCTGGGCGCCCGACGCAGGCGCCCGACGGCTGGCCAACCTCCGCCGCGGCCCGGCCGGGAAATCCCAGTGGGAGGAATCCGATTGGGACGCCGGCACCGAGCGTCGGGATTCCGACACTCGGGAAACTCCGGACGGTCCCGGCGACCTCCCGTCGCCCGATTCCTCGCCGGCGGCGGCGCGTCCCGGCCGGACCGACGCCGCGATCGCCCGGCACCTCGGCATGGGCGGCAAGGACATCTACCGCCAGGCCCGCGCCATCTGGCGAATGGCACGCGCCGACGACGCCCGGGCATCGAGCGCGCGTCCAGCAGCTCGACGCCGGTATCAAGACAGTCCACGCCGCCTACAAGGATCTTCGCCGCCGCGACCGCTTCGGCTCCGACTTCCGACCGACGCCCTACGATGTCTGGGCGTTCCGCCACGACCGCGCCTTCGGCATCCCCCACCCCGGTTCGATCCCGCCGGGGATGGTCGCCCACACGCTCCACTACTTCACCGCCCCGGATCCCTGGTGGTCAACCCCATGGCCGGCGGCGGCACCACGCTCGACGTCTGCCAGTCGATGGGACGCCGCTGCCTCGCCTACGACCTCCACCCGACCCGTCCCGAGATCCGCCCCCACGACGTCCGCCTCGGCTTCCCCGCCCGAAGCCCTCGGCTGCGACCTCATTTTCTGCGACCCGCCCTATCACACCATGCTGGCCCGCCAGTATGCCCCCGATGCCGTCTCGTCCGCCCATCTCACCGGCTGGATGGCGTTCCTCGACGCCCTGGCCCGCGACGCCTTCACCACCCTCCGGCCCGGCGGCTACCTGGCCCTCCTACTGGCCGCCCAGTCCGAGAAGGACCTCCCCGCCGGCTTCGGCTATCTCGACCACGCCTTCCTCGGATACGCCGCCGCCCAACGCGCCGGCTTCTTCCCCGAGCGCCGGATCAGTTGCCCCATGGACAGCACTACCTGCCCCAGGACGTCCGCCGCGCCCGCGTCGAGGGCCGCCTCCTCGGCCAAGTCCGCGACCTCCTCATCCTCCGCAAGCCATCCCGCACCCAGGACACGCCCGCCGACCCCTCGACGCCTACCCTGGATTCCCACCCTTTCGACCTTGCATCAGCAGGAAAACCGGTTGTTTGAATCGTTCACAAAGTCCTGCCGTTTTGGCGGCTGCCATTTTGTCTTTAGTCCGTTGAGAGCAGAGCATACACCGCGCAGCAGCATCCGTTTCCAGCCTCCGAATGGCTCCTCACGCCGGAGCGAGAAAGAGCCACCAACGGAAAACGGACCAAAGGACCAATCAAGAAAAGCAGGCCAGCTCGTAGACCTTGCTGCGTATGAAGGGGTTGCTGAGACTGGGGTTACGCCGGACGAGCGGCTCGGGGAGCTCGGCGATGGCCTGCTGCACGAGGGCATCGAGCTGTTCGGGGCTGAGCTGCTCGATCATGTAGGCGATGGCGGCCTGTTCGGCGGCTTGTTGGTCAACTTCGCGGGTCTGCTGCCGGCGCGTGGCGACCTGTCGGAGCTGGTTTCCAGCTCGCGGCGACGGCTCTCGAGCCGTGTGGCGACCTGGGGCAGCAGGTCGTATCCGTCCTCGATCCCGGCGCGGATATAGCCCGGGACCGTTCTGAAGTTTGCCCTGGCTCTGGAGATAGAAGGCGTTGAGCAGCACCTTGGCGACGGCTTCGGGGTCTTTCTGATCGAGCAGTCGCTGGGCGAGCTGCCCGGGAATCCCCTGGTTTGTCAGCAGTTCCTGCAAATCAACAGCAACAAGAAGACGACCCTCGGCCGTCAGGCGGAACGGCGTCCCGGGGATCGGCACTGATGCTGTCTGATCGTCTCTCGATGTTGGTTCTCGTTCGGGCCTGACTTGCCGGGCCTGTCGGGCCGAAGCCCTGGGCCTCCACTGGTCCAGGATCTGGACCACTTCGAGGCACCACCTCTAAGGATTCTGGGACCACTCGAGAGGGCCTGGTCTAAAGATATTAGACCGGTACTCTTCACCTTTTCGGCCGGGTTGGGCGCCGTCTTGGACCGCGACGGCCGCTCGGGTGCCTGGCGGATGATCCGGTAGGCCGTCGATCGCCCTTTGGCCTTGCTGGCCGCCAGCAGTCCCACCCGGGTGAGCTGCTCGATGGCCGCCAGCACGGTCTGCCGGCTCAGCCCGGCCTGCTTGGCGATCGTGCGGATGCTGGGAAACGCCCAGTCGGTCCCGAAATCGGAATACAGCCCGATCACCAGGTAGACCTTGATCGCCGAGCCCCCCAGCGTCTTGAACGCCTCGGAGCGGAGCAAGTCGTGCTCGACCCTGAAGAAATAGTTCATGGTTCCCGCTGGGCTGTCGGTCGGCTGTCCGTGGAGAGGCGAAGGTGAAGCAAGCGGATCCGTTCCGTTCCCACATGGAGCCCGCACACGCACGCGATTAGGATCGGCAATCGAATCCAGTAGGAGCGGTCGCGGCCTAGGTCCCGACCACCGACCACGCCTCCTGGGCGGGCGGCGGGTCCGAGATGTAATAGGTCTTGACCTTGCCGCGCTGGCGGGTCGTCGAGACCACCAGGCCCAGCTCCTCCAGCCGGGCCAGGCAATCGATGACCGTCGGGCAGGACAGTTGCGTCCGGCTCATCAGCCGGGCCAGGCTCATCGTCACGCTCCGGTCCGGCAGGCCGCCGCTGGCCTCGATGATGGCCAGGTACACCTTGATCGCCTCGCCCCGGATCGCGCCAGGTATCCTCGGTCGAACAACACCGTCTTGACCCAATCTTGCTGCGTCGCCTGGGGAACGGTGGCTGTCATGGAAGCAATCCTCCGTCGGAGAAGCTTCGGGGGCTCGCGGCGCTCGCGGCTCGGAGACGCAGGAGTAAGGTCGAGGTGAAAGCCAGGAGAGATGCGTCGGCGAGGGAAATACGCGGACCGCGGGTCGTTGCCGGCACGGGCCAGGCAGCCGGTTGGAAATCGGCCCGGCCCGGGCCGCCATCCAGGTAAATCGGATCTTCCGGGCGGTCGACTCAAGACAAAGGCCGCGTGCCCGAAAGAATGCCCCCACAATAGGTTCCGCCGTCTCCTTCCGCACAGTCCGAGTCGCCTTTGGGGGGAATTCGTGAATTTTCGGGGGTGGGGAGTTGACCGGGCCGGTTTGCCGGTTATTATTGCCTTTGCCTCGCGACTGAAACCGATGTCGAACGACGGCCGGGATGAGCTGCTGAAAGGCACCTCAAACCGGCCGATGGCGTCGAGTGAAAGGAGCGAGGCGAAGCCCGCCCTCTTTCTCGTGCGAACCCGGCGACAACCCGGTGCGTAGGAATGGAAGTCGGGCACCCTCTTTGACAATTCGGTCGATGGAATTCGTCAGCCAAACAACGAGACGAAGGTAAGATTCGTCGCGTCAAGAACCCTTGAGGGGGGCCGGCGTGTGAGCAGTCGTGAGGACACCCGACCCGGTGGGTCCACCGGGAAGGCTGTCGGGATGGCTCGCATGGACCGGCACACGTCCTCGGCGGCTCGGTGGGGCAGGCAAGGACGAGGGAGCCCGCAAGGGTGACCGAATCCGCTGTCAGCCCGATCGAACACAGAGGTGCGGTGCGACCAGTTTTTTCCCGACCCTTTCGGGTGGGGACCGGGAGCCGGAGGAGGAGCCGCGCGAGCGGCCGATCGCCGGGGACCGACTCATTTTTGAAGGGTTTGATCCTGGCTCAGAATGAACGTTGGCGGCGTGGATTAGGCATGCAAGTCGAACGGGCCGGTCTTGACAGGGCCAGTGGCGCAAGGGTGAGTAATGCGACGGTAACCAGCCCCATGGTTGGGTATAGCCGCGGGAAACTGCGGGTAATCCCCAGCGAAGTCCGGCTCGGGCATCCGAGCGGGACCAAAGTTCCGGCGCCGTGGGACGGGCCGTCGTGGTATTAGGTAGTTGGCGGGGTAACGGCCCACCAAGCCTATGATGCCTACCGGGCGTGCGAGCGCGACCCGGCACACTGGGACTGAGACACTGCCCAGACTCCTACGGGAGGCTGCAGTCGAGAATCTTCGGCAATGGGCGCAAGCCTGACCGAGCGACGCCGCGTGGAGGATGAAGGCCTTCGGGTTGTAAACTCCTGTCGAGGGGGAGGAAGGTCGGCGCAAGCGGCTTGACCGATCCCTGGAGGAAGCACGGGCTAAGTTCGTGCCAGCAGCCGCGGTAAGACGAACCGTGCGAACGTTATTCGGAATCACTGGGCTTAAAGCGCGTGTAGGCGGATAGGGACGTCGGTCGCTGAAATCCCCCGGCTCAACCGGGGAACTGGCACCGAAACGCCCTGTCTGGAGGGACGTAGGGGGACCTGGAACTTCCGGTGGAGCGGTGAAATGCGTTGAGATCGGAAGGAACGCCCGTGGCGAAAGCGAGGTCCTGGACGTCTTCTGACGCTGAGACGCGAAAGCTAGGGGAGCGAACGGGATTAGATACCCCGGTAGTCCTAGCTGTAAACGATGGGCACTGGATAGGGGGCTCGCCGATGGGCTCCCTGTCGAAGGGAAACCGTGAAGTGCCCCGCCTGGGGAGTATGGTCGCAAGGCTGAAACTCAAAGGAATTGACGGGGGCTCACACAAGCGGTGGAGCATGTGGCTCAATTCGAGGCTACGCGAAGAACCTTATCCTGGGCTTGACATGCACGGATTAGCCGGCGGAAACGTCGGCGAGGCCGCAAGGTACAACGTGCACAGGTGCTGCATGGCTGTCGTCAGCTCGTGCCGTGAGGTGTTGGGTTAAGTCCCCTAACGAGCGCAACCCCTGTGATCAGTTGCCAGCACGTAATGGTGGGGACTCTGGTCAGACCGCCGGCGTCAAGCCGGAGGAAGGCGGGGACGACGTCAAGTCATCATGGCCCTTATGCCCAGGGCTGCACACGTGCTACAATGGGGCGGACAGAGCGTCGCCAGGCCGCAAGGCCGCGCTAATCGCAAAAACCGCCCCCCAGTTCGGATTGCGGGCTGCAACCCGCCCGCATGAAGCCGGAATCGCTAGTAATCGCCGATCAGCACTGCGGCGGTGAATGTGTTCCTGAGCCTTGTACACACCGCCCGTCAAGCCACCAAAGCGGGGGGCATCCGAAGTCGTCGGAGCCGAAAGGCAGGCGCCGAAGATGAAACCCGTGATGGGGACTAAGTCGTAACAAGGTAACCGTAGGGGAACCTGCGGTTGGATCACCTCCTTTCTAAGGATACCCTTGGAAAACCCCGGCCCGGGGAGCGCAAGCAAACCGAGGCCACGTCGGCACCATCCCCTTCCCCCCGATTGATCGCACGCCAGCCCCCCCCGGGGGTTCAACAGACGCGACGCGAATCGAAACCTTCGTTTCTGACGACGATCTTTGTCCCGGGACCAGCATGCCTCCCCGTAAGACGTGTCCGCACTGCGGCTCTCATGTGGAGGACTGGTTCCGCGAGTGGTATCCCCGCGAGGAACAGCCCCAGATTTTCCGGGGCACCCTCGCCGCCGATTGCCCCCTGCCCGATTGCGGGAAGGGCGTGAAGCTGACACTGACCGTGGAAGCGGCCCCGCCGCACGCCCCGGTCGTGTCCCGCTCTCATGCGGCGGCCACCCGATGGGTCCTCAGTGAAAAACGAGGGCTCTACTCGGACCTTGATGCCTTCCTCCGGTCCAGTGACCCCGCGGCCTCGGCCTACCGGGATTACAAGTTTCGTCCCTAGGATATCGGCATGCTGACCGAGTGCGAACGCCAGTTCATGGACCTCTTCCTCCGGGAAGGGTTCGGGCAGGACTACGAAGGCCATGCCCATCGGGCGGCCCGCGCTCGGGGGATCGTCTACGACCACTTTGTGAGGTTGTATCCGTTCTACGAGGATGCCTGGCGCATGCTGGGGGAATGGCCCGATGATCGGCCGCCCCTACCGCCCGACCCCAACCTCCCCTGCCCCTGGACCTCCCGGGAGCAGCTCGAGGCCCGGATCGCCGAGCTGGAAACGCTCGTGTCGGCCGGGTAGCCTCGAGAGATTTGATTTGGCAGCGAATCGCCATCGACCGCCCCGCCTGGCCGCGGGGCGGGGCCGTGATCGATCTCACGGCCCCGCCCCCTGGCCAGTCCAGGGAACGTCCGCAGGGACACCCCGCCTCACGGCGCGGTGCGCCCGTCGGCCGGTGCTCTTTCTCAATCCGGTAGTTGGTCATACACGATCATTCACCTGCGTGTGATCCGTGGGCCGCGAGGCCCCCGGGCTTGCACGAGAGGTGAGTGGCACTCTCCACACTACAGTTCACGACACACGTGAATCTATCCGGCCCGCCCGACGTGACGTCGCGCAGCGCCGGTCGAGAACCCTTACGGATCACAATCATGTGCGGAGGAGCCCCCAGGCCGCGTCGCGAGACGCCGCCCGGGACCGCCCCTCCGGCAACCCGCCCATCGTGCCCACGCCCAGCGGCCCGCGGCTCACGCCGTGGACCCGCGACGCGGCGGCCCGATCGGCGTGGTCAAGCTCCTAAGGGCGCGGGGGGAATGCCTAGGCGTCATCAGGACGGGCGTGGAAGGCTGCGATAAGTCCGGGGGAGCTGCCCAACGAGCGTCGATCCCGGAATGCCCGAGCGACCCAGGGAACTGAAACATCTCAGTACCTGGAGGAAAGGAAATCAACCGAGACTCCCTCAGTAGCGGCGAGCGAACGGGGACCAGCCCAAACCGGGCGGATATCCGCCCGGGGTAGCGGGGCCGGAGCTATGGAATGGGTCGGACCGAGCCGAAGTCCTTTGGAAAATGGCACCAGAGCGGGTGATAGTCCCGTAGGCCAAGGCGAGGCCCTCCTATCCGGTACCCAAGTAGGGTCGGGCACGTGAAACCCGGCCTGAATCGGCGGGGACCATCCCGCAAGGCTAAGTACGCGATGACGACCGATAGCGAACCCAGTAGGGCGACCGAAAGGTGGGAAGAACCCCGATCAGGGGAGGATACTGAACCTGAAACCCCGCGCCTACAAGCGGTGGGAGGGCACTGGACGCAAGTCCGGCCTGACCGCGTGCCTTTTGCATAATGATCCGGCGAGTTACTGTGTCCGGCCCGGTTAACCCCTTCAGGGGGGGAGCCCCAGCGAAAGCGAGTCTGAATAGGGCGACATCGTCGGGCGCAGTAGACGCGAAACCAGGTGAACTACCCATGGGCAGGTTGAAGCGGCCTTAACCGGCCGTGGAGGACCGAACTCACCAGTGTTGAAAAACTGGGGGATGACCCGTGGGGAGGAGTCAAAGTCTTATCAAACCTGGAGATAGCTCGTTCTCTCCGAAATGGCTTTAGGGCCAGCCTCGGGACATAGTCCAGGGGGGTAGAGCGACGGAATTCGCCTGGGGGCCTTCCCGGCTACCCAACGAAACCCAACTCCGAATACCCTGGACCGGACCCCGGGAGTCAGAGCGCGGGGGATAAGCTTCGCGCTCGAGAGGGAAACAACCCAGACCGCCGACCAAGGCCCCCAATGCGACGCTCAGTGGCAAAGGAAGTGGGATCGCCGTGACAGCCGGGATGTTGGCTTAGAAGCAGCCACCATTTCAAAAGTGCGTAACAGCTTACCGGTCGAGCCATCCCGCCGAAAATGACGGGGACTAAGCGTCGAGCCGCAGTCGCGGAACCGCAAGGTTGGTAGGAGAGCGTCGTCATCCGCAGCGAAGGTGGACCGCGAGGACCACTGGAGCGATGACGAGTGCGCATGCCGGAACGAGTAACGACAAGACGGGTGGGAAGCCCGTCCGCCGAAAGCACAAGGTTTCCTGGGGAAGGTCAATCCGCCCAGGGTCAGTCGGGACCTAAGGCGAGGCCCAAGGGCGTAGCCGATGGACAGGCGGTTAATATTCCGCCACCCGCCGGGGAGGTTTGAAACGTCCGGGGACGCCGGACCGAATCGGGTCGGGGTGCTAGATACCCCCGTGCCGCAAGGCCGACAGCTTGTCTGGAAGCCCGAAGAGGTCCCGGCCACGAAAAGCCGGACGCGTACGATCCGCGCGGCCCGTACCGCAATCCGACACAGGTGTGCTAGGCGAGTATCCGAAGGCGTTCGGGAGAACCCTCGTGAAGGAACTCGGCAAAATGACCCCGTACCTTCGGTACAAGGGGTGCTCCCTCGCAAGGGGGAGCCGCAGAGAATCGGCTCTAGCGACTGTTTATCAAAAACACAGGACTCTGCCAACTCGCAAGAGGACGTATAGAGTCTGACGCCTGCTCGGTGTCGGTAGGTTAAGGAAGGCGATGACCGCAAGGGTAGTTGCCGACCGAAGCCCCGATAAACGGCGGCCGTAACTATGACGGTCCTAAGGTAGCGAAGTTCCTTGTCGGGTAAGTTCCGACCTGCATGAATGGCGTAACGACTGGAGCACTGTCTCCACGAGGGACCCGGTGAAACTGTAGTCGTGGTGAAGATGCCACGTTCCCGCGATTAGACGGAAAGACCCCGTGAACCTTTACTGCAGGTTGGCACTGGTCCAGCGTTGTTTCTGTGTAGCATAGGTGGGAGGCTTCGAAGTGGGGGCGCCAGCCCTCATGGAGCCGCAATGTGAAATACCACCCTGAAGTTGCGCTGGCCCTCACCGGTCCGTAGCCCGGACCGGGACCGTGCTCATCGGGCAGTTTGACTGGGGCGGTCTCCTCCCAAAGAGTAACGGAGGAGCGCCATGGTACCCTCGGCCCGGTCGGCAATCGGGCAACAGGAGCGCAAACGTAGAAGGGTGCCTGACTGCGAGACCCATCAGTCGAGCAGAGACGAAAGTCGGCGTTAGTGATCCGGCGGTGCTGGATGGAAAGGCCGTCGCTCAACAGATAAAAGGTACTCCGGGGATAACAGGCTGATCTCCCCCGAGCGTCCCTAGCGGCGGGGAGGTTTGGCACCTCGATGTCGGCTCATCGCATCCTGGGGCTGGAGAAGGTCCCAAGGGTTTGGCTGTTCGCCAATGAAAGCGGTACGCGAGCTGGGTTCAGACCGTCGTGAGACAGGTCGGTCCCTATCTGTCGTGGGCGTAGGAAACTTGAGGAGAGTCTCCCCTAGTACGAGAGGATTGGGGAGGACCGACCTCTGGTGTGCCGGCTGTCCCGCTCGGGGCATCGCCGGGTAGCCAGGTCGGGACAGGATAAGCGCTGAAGGCATCTAAGCGCGAAGCCCCCTCCGAGATGAGGTTTCCGGCAGCTATGGCTGCGAAGGCTCCTGGAAGACCACCAGGTCGATAGGCCGGGCGTGCACGGCGCGCGAGCGCCTCAGCCGACCGGTCCTAACAGCCGAGCAGCTTGACCACCCCGATCGGCCCGCCCCGGGCCATCCGCATCCTCACCGATGCGGCGGCCGGGACCCGCGGCCTACGATCGGCGGCGATCCCGAAGGATTCTCGAATATGGACTGTGGCGAGTGCCTTCGTGTACGACCAACCCTACCGAGACGAGCGCCCGGGCCGGCCTGACCGCCGCCCGGGCGATTTTCCGGCGACCATACTGGCGGGGCCACACCCGTTCCCATTCCGAACACGGCCGTTAAGCCCGCCAGGCCCATGATAGTGCCTTTGGCGCGAAAGTCGGTCATCGCCGGAATCATCCATCGACAGGCCGCCCGCGAGCCCTCAAGGCTCCCGGGCGGCCTGTTCGTTTTTACGCTGCCGAAAGCGCGATCGTAGTTGATTTTCTCCCTCCAACTCACCGGGTGCAACGCCCGCCCTCTCACTCCGACGCCCCCGAGCTCCACGGGCTCGCGGGCCGCTCGATCGTTTCTGCAGGCCCGATTCTCCGGCGCCCGGTTTGCCATCCCCATCAACGAAACTGCGAGGTGCCGTCGATCTCGCCGGCGCACTGGTTGAGGTCGCGGCCCGAGCTGGACGCGTCCCCGCCGAGGCCCATCGCCGGAAGGCGATTGTCTCACCCGGCATCTCGTGGAGTTGACAGATGTTGCACCACCTCGCCGGGTCGGCGTGGAGCAACTCCGGCCTCACCGGCGGTTCGCGGTTGGCGCGGGTCTCCCACCCGGCCGACGCGACGGTCGGTGCGGTCGGGTTCGGCGCGGGTCTCCCCACGCCGCCGCCGACCCGGACCGACCCCCACGTCGGTCATGCTCCAGCCTGACGCCGATCCGGTCGGGCGGGCCGGGCCGTGCAGGCGGAAGCGTCACCGACATCGGCCCGGGCCGACAGCTCTCCCGAGCGGGCCAAAGGGGCCGTCTTGAGGCTTTCCGCCCCGCCAAGAGCGTCTTCCGGGACTCACGCCAAACTTAAAAATAACCGGCCAAATATGAACCGAGCCAAGGAAACCGCCGCCGCGGCGGAAAATCTCGGGAAATCGCCAGATATTTTTTCTGATTCTGGCCAAAGGGCTTGCGTCGAGAAAATGCCCCTCTTCGCCGATAGGTGCATTTCAGTATTTGCAAACCTGATACATCCTGTTAGTAGGGGGAGAGAAGAGAGCGGAGGGGGTACAGGGGGTTTTGGGGGCCCTGGAACACAGAATGCATGCACGCAATCCCCTCCCGGGCCCCGCGAGATCGTCCTGAGAGGATGGACGTGCACGACGCTTGCGGAGCGTCGCGATGAGCTCGTGCCGAGTCTGCTCGCGGATCTCGGCGTGCCGGCTGTCCCCGCGGAGGCCGGTCACATCTCGGTGAGGCGACAGCGATTCCTCGGTAGCAGAACCGATGAGTCCATGCGCTCCGTGTGGTGGCGTGTCCTGGCCGACTGTCATTCCAAGACGGAGGGGCCCCGCCTTCCACCGATCTGTCAACTCGCTCGCTGGCGATCTCCGCCGATTTGAGACAATCCCGCCGGAAGTATGGCCCGCCGCGTGATCGCGTCCTGGCCGGGTCAACCATGCTGTCCGATTCAGGATCGTCGTTCGGGGTCGAATAGAGCGGTCCTCCAGCCCGTCCATCCTCCTGGCGGATTCAGACATCAAGGAAATCCGCCCGGTCAACGCGTCTCGTGGCGTCCGGGGTCGAGGTACGATCCTCTTTCGCGTGGGGGAGCCGATCATGAGATCTCGTCATGTTTGTTCCGTCCTGCTCGGGATCGCGTCGGTGGCCTGGGCCTTCGCGATGTCGGGGATGGCTGCGGACGAACCCAGGGACAAGGAGACGCCCGACCAGCGGTTCGAGAAGCTCCTGACTGCCGCCAGGAAGGCCCCGGAGAAGGCGAACTGGAAGGAACTTCGAGCGGCCTTCTCGAAGACGACGCACTACCATCCCCACAGCATGGAGGTGACCAGGAAGCTCGAGGAGATCGCGCGATCGATCGGTCGCGGCGAGACCAAGGAGAGCGAGACCGTCCTGGTCGGGCTGGTCGAGCGCGAGCGGTTCATGAGGCTCGACTCCCTGGCGATGCTGATGATGCTCTACGAGAAGACCGGCCAGACGAAGAAGGCCGAGGAGTACAAGAAGCTGGTCAACGGCATCCTCGGCGTCTTGCAGGAGCCCGAGGCGGGAAAGAGCTTCAAGAAGCCGATCCAGATCCTGTTCATCCAGGAGGAGTATTTCGTGACGTTCCAGATGCCGCTCAAGGAGCAGGGCCTCGTCATCCAGGAGGGGCACTGGTTCGACGTCCTCGAGATGAAAACCGAGGGGGACAAGCCCGCGAGGAAGTTTTACTTCGACGTCAACCTGACCCGGAACGCCAGGTCGATCCTCGGGCCATAGGCGCAGACCTCCGCCGCGAGAAGCCCATGCCCGAGCAGGCGCGGGTGACGGTCGGCGAGCAGTCCGGCGCGAACTGCCGCACAAGACGACCGAGGAGATTCTATGAAAACGGTACCGATGGAGGATGCCACGCTGGATCGCTGTGTCAACGAGGCCCAGCAAGAGCGGGTGATCCTCACGCGCAATGGCCATCCCATCGCGTTGGTCGTCGGCGTCGATGGGATGGATGAAGAGCAGATCCGCCCTGGCAGCAGCCCCGAATTCTGGAAGCTGATCGAGGAGAGCCGGGGGCAAGAGACCATCGCCCGCGAGGAGCTCGAGCTGAGGTTGGAGCGGAAGGAGTCTTGACGATCGCGGCCGGATGACGGTCCAGGATTGCCTGGAACGACTCGGATTCGAGGTCCAGGTCGAATGAGGACCGCTGGGTGTTGCCCCGGGGGCGTCGATTATGATGCAGTGAGAGGACGGATCGACCGGCGCGGGTTGGCTCAGGACGCGTGCCTCGAATATTGAGTCGGTCCGTCGCATCCGGCCTGCCGTCGGCCGGTTCTGAAGAGGATGCCCTGCGGAGCTCGCCATGCCCTCGCCATTTCCCGGTATGGATCCGTACCTGGAGGGCCCGGAGATCTTCCCGGACTTCCACGATAGCTTCATTACCTATCTCCGCGAGGCCCTCCAGGCCGACCTGCCGGTCCCGTACTTCGCCACCCTGGGCCGGAGGGTCTGGATCGAGGCATCGCGGCGATCGATCGGTCCGGATCTGGAGGTGCGCCGGGGGCGAGCCTCGGTGCCCCCGCGGGCGGAACCCGCCGCAGCCGCAGCCGTGGCCGTGGCCGTCGTCGAACATCCGATCGCTCGACCGGTTGTCATCAGGATCGCGCACGACGAGTTCCGCGAGCCGTTCATCGAGATCTACACCCGCGGCGAGGACGGCAAGCGGCTCGTGGCGTCCCTCGAGGTTCTCAGCCTTGCCAACAAGACGCCGGGCGAACACGGCCGTGACCTCTACTGCCGCAAGCAGGAGGAACGGCTCGCCAGGTGGGTGCATCTCGTCGAGTTCGACTTCCTGCGCGGCAGCGCACCACCACGGCGGTCCCGCCCGATGCGGCCCGCGATGCCTGCGGCCCGTTCGACTACCACGTTTCGGTACGCCCCTTCGACGACCCGGACACGTTCCTGGTCTACCCGATCTGCCTCGAAGATCGACTGCCCCCGGTGGCAATCCCCCTCTTGCCCGGCGACCCGCCGGTGACGCTCGACCTTCAGGCCGTCTTCGACCGATGCTACGATGCCGGCCCCTACAATCGGGAAGTCCGCTACGGGCTCGATGCCGTGGTCCCGCCGCTGGACGGCGATCGGGCCGCCTGGGCCGATCGGGTCGTGCGGGACGGGCCGGCAGAGGCCTGATCGGTGCGGTCGGAGGTCCCGTCTGGGATTTGCTTTACGCGCCGGGGACTTTATACTCAATGTCGTTGCACTTTCATCGAATAGTCACGGGACGGGTCGTCTCGATGCCCGCGCGATCGGGATCATGAGCGGGGCCAGGGATACCATCCTCCTCTGGATACCGCACAATCCGATCGTCGGTTATTCGAGAAGGTCCTGGCTAACCACGCCAGGGTCCCCTGTTCCGATGGCGATGTCCGACTTTCGACGGCCTTCGATCGCGATTGGGACCACCATGTGCAGATGCTCGATGGCGGGAGGGGAGCCCGCCGGATTCCTGGCCGCCTGGTCCCCGTCGGCATCATCGCCGGCCGGTTCGGGTTCTCGCACGATCGGGGCGTGTCCCGTCCTGCATCGCGCGGGACCTGCTCGACGCGGGGGTGCCCGGGGATCGCATCGTCCTGGCATTTCGTTCCGGGGAGAAGCGACGATTGACCGACCTCGGCTTCGCGATCGCAGAGCCGGCAGGTCGGGGCGATTCGACGCTCCCTCACATCTCTCCGCTGGATGGTCCGTGGCGCAAAGGCGGTGACACCATGCTGGGACGAGTCCTGGTCCTCTCGGCGAGTGCGGGGGCCGGCCACATGCGGGCGGCCGAGGCCGTCGAGAAGGCGATCCGGAGCCGCAACGCGGCGACCGAGGTGCAGCACCTGGACGTGCTCAAGTTCACCAACCAGGTGTTCCGCCACCTGTATTCCAAGGCTTACATCGACCTCGTCAACAAGGCGCCCGAGATCCTCGGCTGGCTGTATGACTACCTCGACGACCCGAAGAAGAAGGACGACCCGATCCGCGCGGCGTTCGACCGCCTGAATGCCAACCCGTTCGTCCGGTTCCTCCGCAGGTATCAGCCCGACGTGGCGATCTGCACGCACTTCCTGCCGTCGGGGATCATCTCGTCGCTCAAGGCCACCGGCAAGGTCCGGGTGCTCAACTCGATCGTCGTCACCGACTTCGACGTGCACGCCATGTGGCTCTGCCCGCACGCCGAGCAGTACTTCGTCGCTCTCGACGAGACCAAGGTCCACCTGAAGGCGCTGGGGATCGCCGAGTCGCTGACGACCGTCACGGGCATCCCGATCGATCCGGTCTTCGGCGTGCGCAAGGACAGGCGGGCGATGCGGCGCAAGCACGGGTTGGAGGAGGATCGCTTCACGATCCTGGTCTCGGCGGGCGGGTTCGGCGTCGGGCCGGTCGGCCACCTGATGAGGGCCCTGGACCGGCTGGGGCACTCGGCGCGGGTGGTCGCCGTCTGCGGGCGGAACGAGGCGCTGCGGGCCGAGCTGGCGGCGACGATCGCGAGCTTCCCCGCGACCTCGAACGTCGCCTTCACCCTGCTGGGCTTCACCAACGAGATGGACGAGCTCATGTCGGCGGCCGACCTGTTCGTGGGCAAGCCGGGCGGGCTGACCACCTCCGAGTGCCTGGCCAAGGGGCTGCCCATGGTCGTCATCAACCCCATCCCGGGCCAGGAGGAGCGGAACTCGGATCACCTGCTGGAGGAGGGGGTCGCCATCCGCTGCAACAACCTGCCGGCGCTGGCCTACAAGATCGACGCCCTGCTCAGCGCCCGGGGAAGCTCGAGCGGATGGCCGAGAACGCGTGCAACCTGGGGAAGCCCGGCGCGGCATTCGCGGTGGTCGACCGGCTGGTGCAATTGTGCCAGGCCCGGGTCGAGGCCCCCGCCCCGATGTCGGCCCTCGGCAAGCCGCGGTATGCGATCGCCCGCCACCTCTGAGACCCGCGACCTGGCCTTCCACCCGGAGGACGTCATGACACCGCCACGTTCGACATTGGCATTGGCATCACCATCGCGATGCGGGCTGTTGATGGGCTTGCTGCTCGGGGCCATCGGCCTGGCCGAGGCGCATGCCGCCGGCGCCGTGGCATCGGAGAGTCCCCGCGCGGCCGCCCCATCCGGAGGATCGTCGGCGCAGGCGGGGCGCGCCGCTCAAGTTCGAGACGTACCAGGACCGCGTCCAGGAGTACCGATGGCGGCTCCTGTCGTCCAACGGGCAGGTCATCGCCACCTCGGGCCAGGGTTACAAGGACAAGCGCGACCGCGATGGCGCGATCGATCGCATCAAGAAGGACGCCGCGACCAGGCTCAAGTTCGAGACGTTCGAGGACGCCCGCAAGGAGCACCGATGGCGGATGAAGGCGACGAACGGACAGGTGATCGCCACCTCGGGCCAGGGCTACAAGAACAAGCGGGACTGCGAGCACGCGATCGACGCGATCAAGAAGGGGGCGGAGAAGGCCAAGGTCGAGGAAGCGGCCGCGGAGTGAATGACTCCCGGGGTCGATCCGGCCCGGCCGATCGCCGGCAGTGCCAGCGGGAGAGCTAAAGGCAAGGGGCGAGGAGGACCGGGCCGCACGGTTCGCCCGGCCGATCGCCGGCAGGAGCCGGCTCCAACAGCGGGCCGGATCGGTCTGCTTGTAGGAGGGAGCTCCGCTCCCGATCCGGTCGGCTTCGGCCGGCCCGATCGCCGGCAGGAGCCGGCTCCTACAACGGATCGGATCGGCCCCGGGACCGGCCGATCGCCGGCAGGAGCCGGCTCCTACAACGGATCGGCCCGATCCGGTTGGTACCGGTCCGGCCAATCGCCGGCAGCGCCGGCTCTCGCACAAGACCCGGCCCTCGGAAGACCCGGTCCGGTCCGCTGGAGACGATTCGGCCCGGTCTCTCGACTGTGGGTCTTTCCGCGTTCCGGTGCGCTCGGGCTCGATCAGCCGAAGATCGCCCGGATCGGTTGGCCGTCGGCGAGCCGGTAAGGCCGGCCGGTGAGGTCGACGATCTCGCGGGTCGGGTCGAGCCCCAGCCGCCAGAAGAGCGTGGCGGCGAGGTCGGCCGGCGTGACGGGATCGGCGTCGGGGTAGGCGCCGAGCTTGTCGCTGGCCCCGTAGGCGATCCCGCCGCGGACGCCGCCGCCGGCCAGGAGGATGCTGTAGCAATACGGCCAGTGGTCGCGCCCGGCGGTGGCGTTCATCTTGGGCGTCCGGCCGAACTCGCCCATCGCGATGACCAGGGTCTCGTCGAGCAGCCCCCGCGCGGTCAGGTCGTCGATCAGCGCCGCGAAGCCCCGGTCGGCCGGGGGCAAGAGGTCGTCCTTGTGACGCGGGAAGACGTCCTGGTGCGAGTCCCAGTTGGCGGTCTGGCCGTTGTGCTGGCCGTCGTAGACCGTGACGAACCGGACGCCGGATTCGACCAGGCGGCGGGCCAGGAGCATCGACTGGCCCAGCCGGGTGCGGCCGTATCGGTCGCGCAGCCGAGGGTCCTCGGCGGCCAGGTCGAAGGCCCGCCGCACGGCCGGCGAGTGCAACAGCCCCAGCGCCTTCTCGGTGTAGACGTCGGCCGGGTCGGGCGAGGCGCCGCGCGAGGTCGAGTCGGCGTGCGCCTCGATCCGTCGAACGGCGGGCGTCGAGCCGTCGCAACAGCTCGGCGCGGTGGTCCAGCCGGTCGATCGTCACCTCGGCGGGCAGTTCCAGATCGCCGAGGCGAAAGTCGGGCGCGGCGGGGTCGGCGTTGACCTGGAAGGGGACGTGCGACGAGCCGAGGAAGCCCGCCTCCTGGCCGGGGAGCTGCACCACGTTGTACATCACGTATGGCAGCGCCACGGCGGTCGGCAGGCCCGGCCGCGGGGGCAACTGCGCGCTCAACGTCGCCCCGATGCACGGCGGGTCGTTGCGGTCGTTGCTCAAGAGCTCCAGGTCGCCCTTGGCCGGGTTGCGGCCGCAGAGCGTGGCGAAGGCCGCCGCGTTGTGGTTGGTCATCGGGTGGTGCATCGCGCGGCACCACCGCCAGCCGGTCCATCACCCTGGCCGTGTGCGGCAGGTGCTCGCAGACCCGCAGCCCCGGCGCGGTCGTCGCGATCGAGCCGAACGTGCCGCGGATTTCGGCCGGCGCGGCGGGCTTCATGTCCACCGTGTCGATGTGGCTCGGGCCGCCGTAGTAGAAGACCAGGATGCACGACCGGATCGGCGCCGGCCGGCCGGCCCGACCTCCCGCCTCCCCCCTGCCCTCGCGGTCCCGCGCCGCCTCGGCCCTCAGGAGCGCGGGCAAGGTGAGCCCCAGCGTCCCCAGGCCGCCGACCTTCAGCAACCGGCGTCGGCTCAGCCCGCATTGGTCGCTCATCGGCGTGATCCCTCCCGTCGCGGACCGATCCCTGCCCGCGCCGGGGCGTGGGACGGGCGGCAGGCCCCCGTTCTCCGGCACTCCTGCAGGCCGCCGGGGGTGTTTAACGATAGTTGGAGAATAGGCCCTCACCCCGAGGTTTGCAACCCTGTGCCCAGGCTGGCGCAGGGGCTGGAGGGTGTTGGCAAGGGATTTGCAACTCAATGTATGAAACCCTTCGGAGACATCGTGACGGGGGGCGAATGACCCCTGGTCGAGGGGAAGTCGGTCGTGCAATGGCGATGTCCGCCGTGGGGTCCGAAAGAGAAGGGCTGGCTTGCACTCATGGGATTTCATTCGTTCTCGCTGGATCCGCGCACGGTGCTGGGCGTGGGCCCGTCGGCCACGCTGGAGGAGATCCACACCGCCTACCGGGCGAAGTCGAAGAAGCATCATCCCGACGTGGGTGGCGACGAGTGGGCTTTCCGCATGGTGACCCGGGCCTACGAGGTGCTGAAGACGACGGTCGCGACGGCCGAGACTCGACCCTGGGAGGCCCCCGGCCCGGCCGCGCCGGAACGCCCGGGCGGCCCCTGGTCGTGGACGTCGGGACCCTGGGCCACCCAGCCGGGAGCGGGTGCCGGCGCCCGGGCATCGGCATCGACCTCGGCCTCGGCAACTGCCGAGGCCGATGAGGCCGCGAGCGGCGAGTCGGCGGCCGCGGGCTCCAACGGTGCTGCGAACGGAACTGGCTTGGCCGGGCTGGACCCGGCTCGGATCCGGACGGTGGATGTCGAGCTGATCTGGACGCGGTTCGAGAAGGATGGCCCGGCTCGGCTGCTGGCGGAGCGCGACGCCGATGATTCGACCCTGAGCGTCTACATGGTGATCTCCTGGCCCGAGGCCGGGCTGGTCAACCGCGTCACCGAGTACCCCGGCGCGGCCGAGACCCTGCGTGCCCTGATCGACCTGTTCGAGCGGCTGCGCGAGCAGAAGGACCTGGTAGGGTCGCGGTCGCGGATCGAGGACGGCCGGTTCGTCGGCTGGCTCAGCTACCCGGATGTCCTGTCGGCGCAGGACGCGGTCCTGGCCGTCCGCGACGCCTTCCGCGCCAGCGGGCTGGCGATCAAGCTGCAGACCCGCGACGAGCGGATCCCGTTCGACTGGCATGCCGAGGTGAATGCCCCGGTGATGTCGCAGGCCTCGTGAACGCCTCCATCCCCGATCGCACGGGACCGGGGCGTGATGTCCGCCGATCGCGCCACGCCGACGGCCGAGGATGCGGGCCGCGTCGTCACAGTCTCGGTTCGGCCCGTAAGAGCTAAAGGGGCCTGTGCCGGCCTCCGGCATCCTCGCGGCCAACGCATGCGCCCGGCGGCCGGTCGGCGGACCGATCCGGCCAAGCGGAGGGAGCGATCGCCCATGGCGACACCCATCGAAGAGGATCGCGAAGTCGATGTCATTTCGGGGCCGACGGCGGGCGTCGAGCCGAAGCCGGCTCGCGAGCTGCTGCCGCTGGTCTATGATGAGCTCCGGCGACTGGCCGCGCAGCGGATGTCGCGGGAGTCGCCCGGCCAGACGCTCCAGGCCACGGCGCTGGTGCACGAGGCTTACCTGCGGCTGGTCGGCGGCGATCCCGATCGGCCGTGGGACGGCCGCGGCCACTTCTTCGCCGCGGCGGCCGAGGCGATGCGCCGCATCCTGGTCGAGAGCGCCCGCCGACGCCACCGGCTCAAGCGCGGCGGCCATCGCGCGCGGGTGGACCTCGATGCCGCCCAGCCCGCGGCGCCGGAGACCGACGCCGACCTGCTGGCCCTCGACGAGGCCCTGGAGAAGCTCGCGGCCAGGGATGCCGTCAAGGCGAAGCTCGTGCAACTGCGCGTCTTCGCCGGCCTGACGCTCGCCGAGGCCGCCGAGATCCTCGGCCTGTCGGGCTCGACGGCCGATCGCTACTGGGCCTACGCGCGGGCCTGGCTGCGCGTCGAGATCTCGGGCGGCGATCCGCCCGGAGCGGAGCGGACTCCCTAGCCCGGCGCGGATAAATGGAAGGACCTGGTGTATCCGGGGGCCGGACGGCGCATTGTGGGCAGAGTCGATCTTCGAGCCCACGAGCAAGGCCCGGCCGCGACGGCGGGCTCGCCGCGGCGCTCGCACATCCCAGCCAGCAGGAGACCTTCGATGTCCATCTTCCACGGGCGGCGGGACCGGTCCGGTCGTAGGTTGGCGCCAGGCGCCTGCACCTCGAGATCCTCGAGGAGCGTGTCGTGCTCTCCACGTTCCGGGTCAACACCACCCTCGACACTGTGGCCGCGAGCCTCCAGACGGGCAAGGACTCCTCCGGCCAGATCTCGCTGCGATCGGCCGTCATGGCCGCCGACGCGCATGGCGGCTCGAGCAAGATCATCGTCCCCGCCGGTACGTTCACGCTGACGATCGCCGGCGCCGGCGAGGACAACGACGCCACCGGCGACCTCGACATCAAGGCGAATGTATCGATCCAGGGAAAGGGCGCGGCGAAGACGATCATCGACGGCAACAACCTCGATCGCGTCATCCAGGTGCTCAGCGGCAAGGTGTCGATCAAGGGAGTGACGATCCAGCATGGCCGTGCCCTGGGCGATGGGGGCGGGATACTCAATAGCGGCGGCCGGTTGTCGGTCTCCGCCGTCACGGTCGCGAACAACCTGGCGATCGGCCTCCCCGGCCTGCTGGGTCACGCCGGCGGCGATGCCCAGGGTGGCGGGATTGCCAACGAGGGCGGATCGCTGGGCCTCTCGAAGAGCACGATCGCGTCGAACCTGGCGCTCGGCGGCGCCGGCTCTGCCGGCGGGGCGGGGTCTCCCGCCACGGTCATCGGGGGTATCACGAATACGAACGGGGGGTCGGCCGTCGCCGGGGACGGCACGGCCGGGGCTGCCGGAGGCAGCGCCCGAGGCGGCGGCGTGTTCAACGCGGCCGGCGTGACGTTGACCGTCGATGGCACCACCTTCGCGTCCAACGCGGCCCGAGGGGGCGCCGGCGGCCACGGCGGCGGCGGAGGCTCGGCCACTGGCGGCGCCGGCGGCGACGACGCGTCGAACGGGGGCGGCGTGGGGTTCGGCGGCGCCGCGAATGGCGGGGCCGGGGGCGCCGGCGGCGCGGGCGGCCAGGGCGATGGGGGCGGCCTGTTCAACCTCGGGAGCGCCGCTGTTGAAGGGTGGCGCCAGCACCTTCGCGGGCAACGCCGCCACCGGCGGCCTGGGCGGGGGCGCCGGGGTGGGCGGCGCCGGGACGGGCGGGCACGGAGGCAGCGGCGTCCTCAACGATGACGGCCAATTCGGCGGGACGGGCGTCGGCGGCGCCGGCGGTCAGGGCGGCCGCGGCGGCGACGGTGAAGGCGGCGGCCTCTTCAATGGCGGCGGGGGGACGGCGGCGAGCACGGCCGCCGTGATGTTCTCGTCCAATGTCGCCGCGGGCAACCTCGGCGGCGACGGCGGTTCCGGCGGTGTCGCCACCGGCGGCGCGGGCGGCAAGGGCGGCCTGCGATCGGGCCCGACCCTCACGGATCCGGGCGGAGCGGGAGCCGCGGGCGGCGGGGCCGTCGGCGGCGCCGGCGGGGCGGCCGGCATCGCCGGCCTGGGCGCGGGCGGCGGGCTGTTCAACGATACCGGCAGCAGCGTGGTCTTCCGTCCCTCGAGTCCGTCGCATCCGCCCGCCGCCAGCACGTTCACGGCGAACCAGGCCAACGGTGGCGGCGGCGGCAACGGCGGCGCCGCCGGTGCCGCCTTCGGCGGCGTTGGCGGCAACGGCGGCGACCTTCGAGCGGGAGGATCCGGCGGCTCGGCCGGGGGCGGCAAGGGCGGCACCGGCGGCGCCGCCAACGACGGCGAGGGCGGCGGGTTGTTCAACGCCGGCACCGCCTCGTTCACCGGGTTGACCGTGAACGTCTCGGCCAATCGGGCCATGAGCGGCCTCGGCGGCCGGGGCGGCAACGGCGGGAGTGCCACCGGCGGCAATGGCGGCGTGGGCTTTGGCGGCGGCAAGGGCGGCGACGCCAGGGGCAACGTCAACGGCAGCGACGACGGCGGCGACGGTGGTGAAGGCGCGATCGGCGAGGGCGGCGGCATCTTCAACGCGACCACCGGCACGCTCACCATCAAGCCCAGGCTCGGGGCCAAGAAGGGCTCGAAGCAGGCGAAGGCCACCGACGCGATCACGGCCAACCAGGCGCTCGCCGCCTCGGGCGGATTGGCCGGTGCCGCGGGGCTCACCACGGCGGGCACGGGCGGGGCCCTCTTCGGGGCCGCCGGCACGGCCACCCCCGGCACCGCCGGGGTGACCGACCTGTTCAGCGTCGGCATCGGCGGCGGCATCGCCACCTTCGGCACCGCCAATATCGACAACACGACCATCAGCGGCAATCACGCCTCGACCAACGACAACGATGTGGACGGCACCATCACGCCCTGACGGGGACACGGGGGCTTCCGCCCCCGGTGTCGCGGTGGGCGTCACGCGCGACACCTCCACCGTCCCCGGCCGACGCGGGGCGGGGAGGTGTTCCGCGCGTGAGCGTGAGTTCGCCGGGGCGAGCGGCGTCGGTTTGCCCGTCGGGTCGGGGGTGCCGGCGTCTCGCTCGGGCCGGCCGCGTGGGCAACCGGGATGTGGGAGCCGTTGGAACGTCCCGATCCGTTCGGTACAGTGGCGGTGGGTTCGACGTCGAGGCCCGAGTGGGGACCGACCGTGAGCGAATCGAGCGAGGAGACCATCTTCGCGGCCGCGCTGGAGAAGGTCGCGCCGGCCGAGCGGGCCGGTTACCTGGAGGCCGCCTGCGGCCGAGACGAGGAGCTCCGCCGCCGGGTCGAGGCGCTCCTGCCGCACCCACGAGCAATCGGGCGACCTGCTCAACGCGCCGGCGGAGGGCGCGGGGCCGAAGACCGAGCACGCGGCCGAAGGGACCGGGCGCCGGGATGAGCGGGGATCGCCCCGTCCGGGCCTCGAGGGGCCGGGCTCGCGCAGTCGGGCCATATGTGCTCCTCCGCGAGATCGGTGAGGGGGGAATGGGTGTCGTCTTCCTCGCCGAGCAGGAGCATCCCGTCCGCCGCCACGTCGCGCTCAAGGTCATCAAGCCGGGCATGGATACGACCCAGTTCATCGCGCAGGCTGGAGGCCGAGCGCCAGGCGCTGGCGCTGATGGACCACCCGCATATCGCCAGGTTCCTCGACGCCGGCACCACCGACAGCGGCCGGCCGTATTTCGTCATGGAGTGGGTCAACGGCCTTCCCATCACCGAGTATTGCGACGGTCATCGGCTGACGCCCAGGGAGCGGCTCGAGCTGTTCATGCCCGTCTGCCAGGCGATCCAGCACGCGCATCAGAAGGGGATCATCCACCGCGACGTCAAGCCGTCGAACGTGCTGGTGACGACCGGGGACGGCGGCCCGTCGCCCAAGGTGATCGACTTCGGCGTGGCCAAGGCGATCGATCGCCGGCTGACCGAACGGACGCTCTTCACCCGGCCGGGCGTGGTGGTGGGCACGCCGGAGTACATGAGCCCCGAGCAGGCGCGATTCGACGGGCTGGACGTGGACACGCGCAGCGACATCTACTCGCTGGGCGTCCTGCTGTACGAGCTGCTGACGGGGACGACGCCGCTGGAGCACGGGCGGCTGCGCGAGGCGGCGTTCACGGAGGTGCTGCGGCGGATCCGCGACGAGGATCCGCCCAAGCCGAGCACGCGGCTGGGGCCGACGCAGGAGACGGCGTCGATCGCGGCCTCGCGCGGCACCGAGCCGGCGCGGCTGGCGAAGCTGGTGCGCGGCGAGCTCGACTGGATCGTGATGAAGGCCATCGAGAAGGAGCCGTCGCGGCGGTACGAGACGGCCGTCGGCCTGGCGCGCGACATCCGCCGGCACCTCGAGGGGGACCCGGTGGAGGCGGGGCCGCCGTCGGCCGCGTACCGGCTGCGGAAGTTCGCCCGCAAGCACCGCGCGGCGCTGGCGATCGCCTCGGCCTTCGCCGGCCTGCTGGTCGCCGCGACGGCGATCAGCGCCGGCCAGGCGATCCGCGCCACCCGGGCGGAGGGGCTCGCCAGGGAGAACCTCGCCCGGGCCGAGGAGCAGGAGGCGTCGGCCAGGCGGTCGGCCTCCGAGGCGGAGGCGGCACTGGCCTTCTTCCGCGATCAGGTCATCTCGGCGGCGCGGCCGCCCGGCCAGGATGGGGGCCTCGGCCGCGACGTCAAGCTCCGCGACGCGCTGGCACACGCCGAGGAGAACCTCACGCGCCACCCTCGCCGATCAGCCCAGGGTCGAGGCGCGGATCCGCGACGCGATGGGCCAGAGCTACGGCTATCTCGGCGATTTCGCCGCGTCGGCCCGGCAGTACGAGCGTTCGCTCGAGCTGTTCCGGGCCACGGTCGGGCCCGAGCACCACGACGCGATCGTCAGCCTCGCCGGCGCCGCCGACGCCTACGCCCACGCCGGCCAGCCGGCCCGAGCCCTGCCGCTGTTCGAGGAGGCGGTGCGGCTGATGGATCGCTCGCGCGGGCCCGGCCACTCGCACACGATGGCCCTGCGGAACAACCTGGCGAACCTGTACCAGGAGCTCGGCCGCGTCGAGGAAGCGATCGCGATGCACCAGCAGGTGCTCGGCCAGATGAAGGCGACGGCGGGCCCCGATCACGTGGATACCCTGAGCAGCATGAACAACCTGGCCAACGCCTACCGACGGGCGGGGCGGATCGCCGACGCCGCCGCGCTGCACGAGGAGGCCTACCGGATCATGCGGGCCGCCCTCGACCCCGGCCATCCCCACCTGTTCAATTGCATGAGCAACCTGGCGACGGACTACCTCGAGCTGGGGCGGACCGACGAGGCGATCCGGCTCCTGGGGGAGTCGCTCGAGCGGCAGGAGGCGAGCGTCGGTCCCCGGCATCCCGATGCGCTCAAGACCCGGGCCAGCCTGGCGCGGGCCTATCGCGCGGCGGGCCGGCTCGACGACGCGATCCGCGTGCTCCGCGAGGCGATCGCGACCGCCGACGTCGCGACGGGCGCCGACCAACCGGTGGCGACCGTGCTGCGGCAGGAGATGACCGCGGCGCTCGTCGCGGCCGGCCGGCCCGGCGAGGCCGTCCCGCTGCTCGAGGAGGACGTCCGCATCGCCGCGGCCAGGCTGGGCGACGAGCACCTCGACACGCTGATGTCCCTGAATAACCTGGCCCGCGCCTGTCTGGACGCTCGCCGCTGGTCCGACGCCGAGGCCGCCGCGCACCGGTGCCTCGACGTTCGCGCCCGCCGGCAGCCCGACGACTGGCTGCACTTCCACACCATGAGCCAGCTCGGCACCGCGCTCGCCGGGCTCGGGCGATTCGCCGACGCCGAGCCGTTGCTGATCGGCGGCTATGAGGGACTGAAGGCGCGCGAGGCCAGCATCCCGGCCCCGTCGCGACGCCAGGTCGCGACCGCCGCGGCGCAGGATCGTCCCGTTCTACGAGGCATGGCATCGGCCGGACAGGGCGGCCGAGTGGCGGGCCAGGCTGAACCCGCCCGCCGCGACGACATCGCGACCCTGAGACCGCGGTCGGCGCAGGAGGCGCCGCGAGGATGGGGCCGTCGGCGCGGGCCCGCATTCCCGCCGACGCCCGCACGAATCCGCAGGACCCCGTCGCCCTCGCCGGATCGCCGTGGCGGGCGACCGGTCCCGGCGATGAGGGGCGGGCTTGTCTGTCTTGCCGGCAACGCAGGTCCATGGGCGACTCGATGAGCATCATGGGAGTGGAGTGAGTGACGAGCCCCGCGGCCATCGGATCCGAGGGCGTGGCGTGCGCGTCGAGATCTCCGACGGCGATGAACCCGCACGGCAGCACATTCATGATTGATGATCCTCGACTCCCTCGACGTGTCGGGGCTGGGGCCATCGACTTCCACCCCGGAAAAAGTCGGCATTTCCTGGGGTGTTCCGGGCCGGGACGGCGCATTGGGGACAGGCCGCGGCATGGTGGCCCGGCGAGGTCATCGAGCTCGCCGACAGTTGAGGCCCCGGCCCGGCCCTTTCGCGCCGAGGCCACGGGCTGAACCCGTCTCGATCGAGTGACGGCGTACCTCTCGTGCACCGATTCCTCCAGGCCGGGGCGTCCGGCCGGGGTGCGCACCGATACATGCGCCCCGCAGTGATGGGAGGCTTGACGATGAATCCGCACCAATGGCAGCGATCGATCCTGGCGATCTGGCCGCGCGACGGTCGGCGGAGGAAGGCGGGGGCCCGGCGTCGTCGGCCCGTCCTCGAGCCGATGGAGTCGCGGCAACTGCTCTCGACCATCGCCGCGTTCCCCACCCCGACCGCCACTGCCAGCCCCACCAATATCACTGCGGGTCCCGACGGCAACCTCTGGTTCACCGAGTTCGTCGGCAACAAGATCGGCTCGATCAACCCGGCGACGCATGCCATCTCCGAGTTCACCCCGCCCACGACCCCCTCCGAGCCCCTGGGGATCGCGGCGGGGCCCGACGGCAACCTCTGGTTCACCGAGGCCGCCGGCAACAAGATCGGCTCGATCAACCCGACGACGCATGCCATCGTCGAGACGGCCCTGCCCACCGCCGGTGCCACCCCCTACGAGATCGCGGCGGGTCCCGACGGCAACCTCTGGTTCACCGAGAGCAACGGCAACAAGATCGGCACGATCAACCCGACGACCCGCGTCATCAGCGAGTTCACCATCCCCACGGCCAATTCCCAGCCGCTGGGGATCACGGCGGGGCCCGACGGCAACCTCTGGTTCGCCGAGTACAACACCAACAAGGTCGGGATGATCAACCCGGCGACTCACGCCATCGCCGAGTTCACCATCCCCACGGCCAGTTCCAACCCGTACGGGATCGCGGCCGGCCCCGACGGCAACCTCTGGTTCACCGAGCAATCCGGCAACAAGATCGGCTCGATCAACCCGACTACCGGCGCCATCACCGAGTCCGCCACCCCCACGCCCAATTCCGCGCCCCGCGGGATCGCGGCGGGCCCGGATGGCAACCTCTGGTTCACCGAGGTGGGCGCCAATCAGGTCGGGTCGATCAACCCCATCACCCGCGGGATCGTCGAGACGGCCATCCCCACGGCTGCCTCGCTACCCGCGGGGATCGCGGCGGGCCCGGACGGCAACCTCTGGTTCGCCGAGTCGATGGCCTCGAACGTTGCCGTCCTCACGCCGACGCTCGTCCTGGCCGCCACCCCCGAGCCCCCGGCCCTCATCCCGCCGAATGCCCCCTTCGGCCTGACCGTCGCCGTCAACTACCTGTCGGGCCTGCCCGACACGTCCTTCAACGGCAACGTCACCCTCGTCCTGGCGACGAACCCGGGCGGCGCCACCCTCGGCGGCACGACCACTGCCGCCGTCCATAACGGCGTCGCCAGCTTCTCCGGCCTGACGCTCGACCAGGTCGGCAAGGGCTACCGGATCATGGCCTACACCGACCCGCTGACCACCACCCTGACCGGCCCGGTGACCGTCGCCGTCCCGCCGACGATCGTGGCCGAGAAGGTCCTCCTCGCCGGCAAGGGCCGGCGCAAGCACGTCGTCGGCTACGAGCTGGACTTCAGCACGGCGATGGACCCGACCCGCGCGGCGGGCGCCGCCGAGTACACGCTCACGCAGTTGCAGCGGCGCGGGGGTCAGCTCGTCGGCTCGCCGGTGGCCTTGCAGGCGGCGTACGACGCCGCGGCGCACAGCGTGACGCTGACGCTGGCCGGCAAGCCGAAGTTCGCGCGGGGGGGCAAGCTGGTGGTCGTGGGCGCGTCGCCCGGCGGTCTCACCGACGCGGCGGGCGTGCCGCTGGACGGCGGCAACCTGGGCGTGCTGGGCGACGACGGCACGTTCGTCATCGGCCGCAAGGGCAACACCATCTCGCGATGAGCCGACGATTCGGGACCATCGGCAATCCGCATCGGACCGCGGGCGCCTCCGCACGGTCGACCCGTCCGCGGAGGCACTTCCGGCCTCCGCCGGTCGTGGCGGAATGGTAGAATCTCGGTCAATGCACCTCGAACCCACCAGCGAGGCCAGGCCATGAGTGAAGAGACCATCTTCGTCGCGGCGCTGGAGAGGGCCGCACCGGCCGAGCGCGCCACCTACCTGGAGGCCGCCTGCGCCGGCGATCCCGACCTCCGGCGTCGCGTCGAGGCGTTGCTGCGGGCGCACGACCAGTCCGGCGACCTGCTGGATCCGCCCGTCCGCGAGCCCGGGCCCAGGACCGAGCACGGGCCCGCACCGGACCCCGGCGGGGGCCGCGGCTCCGACCGGCCCATCACCGAGGGACCCGGGTCGCAGATCGGGCCCTACCGGCTCGTCCGCCGGATCGGCGAGGGAGGCATGGGCGTCGTCTTCCTCGCCGAGCAGGAGGCGCCGGTCCGCCGCACGGTGGCGCTCAAGGTCATCAAGCCGGGGATGGATACGGCGCAGGTCATCGCGCGGCTCGAGGCCGAGCGCCAGGCGCTGGCGCTGATGGACCACCCCAACATCGCCCGCTTCCTCGACGCCGGCGCCACCGGCAGCGGCCGGCCCTACTTCGTGATGGAGGCGGTCGGACGGCCTGCCGATCACCGAGTACTGCGACCGCAACCGGCTGACGCCGACGCAACGGCTCGAGCTGTTCGTGCCCGTCTGCCAGGCGATCCAGCACGCGCATCAGAAGGGGATCATCCACCGCGATATCAAGCCGTCCAACGTGCTGGTGACCGTCCAGGACGGCCGGGCGGTGCCCAAGGTGATCGACTTCGGCGTGGCCAAGGCGATCGATCGCCGGCTGACCGAGCGGACACTGTTCACGCAGCTCGGGCGTGATCGTGGGGACGCCGGAGTACATGAGCCCCGAGCAGGCGCGGCTGAGCGGCCTGGACGTGGACACGCGGAGCGACGTCTACTCGCTGGGCGTGCTGCTCTACGAGCTGCTGACGGGGACGACGCCGCTGGAGCACGGGCGGCTGCGCGAGGCGGCGTTCACCGAGGTGCTGCGGCGGATCCGCGAGGAGGAGCCGCCCAAGCCCAGCACGCGGCTGGGGCCGACGCAGGAGACAGCGTCGATCGCGGCGTCGCGGGGTACCGAGCCCGCGAAGCTGGCGCGGCTGGTGCGGGGCGACCTCGACTGGATCGTGATGAAGGCGCTGGAGAAGGAGCCGTCGCGGCGGTACGAGACGGCCAACGGCCTGGCGCGGGACGTCGCGGCGCCACCTGGAGGGGGACCCGGTCGAGGCCGGGCCGCCGTCGGCCGCGTACCGGCTGCGGAAGTTTGCGCGCAAGCACCGCGCGGCCTTGACGTTGACGACGGCGATGGCGGCCGTGCTGGTGGCGGCGACGGCGATCAGCACCTGGCAGGCGATCCGCGCCACCAGCGCCGAGGCGGCGGCCCGCCGCGACCGCGACGCGGCGATCGAGGCCCGCCGGGCCGAGTCCGACGCCCGCCGACGCGCCGAGGCCGCCGAGCAGGCGACTCGCGCCGAGGCCGACAAGGCCACGGCGATCAACCGCTTCCTCGCCGAGGACCTGCTGTCGCAGGCCGAGCCCGCCAGCAGCGCCGTGGAGGATCGCGTCACGCTCCTGGAGGTCCTGGACCGGGCCGCCGCGAAGGTCGGCGCCCGCTTCGTCGGCCGGCCCGAGGTCGAGGATGCCCTGCGGACGACGATCGCCGAGACGTATCACGGGCTGGCGTCGTGGGAGAAGTCGGAGCGGCAGTGGCGGTCGGTGCTGGAGTCGTCGCGGCGCCGGCACGGGCCCGAGAGCCCCGAGGCCTTCGCGGCCCTCGGCCAGGCTGGCGCACGTCCTGCGGCATCGCGGCCGGTCCGATGCCGAGGTGCGGGAGATGGCCCGGGCGGCCTACGAGGGCCTGGCGCGGACCCGCGGGCCCGACCATCCCGACACGCTCGACAGCCGCAGCAACGTCGCCATGCTCAACCTCTATGCCGGCCGCACCGCCGAGGCCATCGCGATCCTCGAGGCGATGGTCAAG
Source organism: uncultured Planctomycetota bacterium (assembly GCA_963771445.1). Taxonomy (GTDB): domain Bacteria; phylum Planctomycetota; class Planctomycetia; order Isosphaerales; family Isosphaeraceae; genus JAKAUH01. The sequence continues at coordinate 1,504,683 of CAVYTQ010000015.1, forward strand.
TCCGACGAGGCGAAGCTCGGGACCGGCCACCCCCGGACGCTCACCGGCCGCAACAACCTCGCCGTGGCCTACCGCGCCGCCGGCCGGATCGCCGAGGCCATCGCGCTGCTCGAGGCCACGCTCAGGGAGCAGGAGTCGAGCCAGGGGCCCGACCATCCCGACACGCTCGACAGCCGTCACGACCTCGCCGACATGTATCACGACGCCGGCCGCGCCGCCGAGGCGATCGCGCTGCTCGAGGCCGTCATCCCGCCGATGAAGTCCAGGCTGGGGCCCGACCATCCCGACACGCTCGACGCCATGAGCGGCCTCGCCCGGGTCTATCTCTCCGAGGGCCGGGTCGCCGCGGCCGTGCCGCTGTACGAGGATGTCCTGCGGCTCGCCAAGGGCCGGCTCGGCCCCGACCATCCCAGGACGATCACCGACATGCAGAACCTGGCCGTGGCCTACCGTGGCGCCGGCCGGCTGCCGGAGGCCGTGCCGCTGCTCGAGCGGGCCCTCGCCGCCAAGAAGGCCGGGGGCGGCACCGACCATCCCGGTACGCTCCTCGCCATGACGAACCTCGGCGTGATGTACCGCGAGGCCGGCCGTCGCGACGAGGCGATGGCGCTCCTCCGCGAGGTCGTCGGCCTGATGAAGGCCCGGCTCGGACCCGACCATCCCGATACCCTCTACGCCCTGCACAACCTGGCCGTGTCCTGCATGGCCGCCGGCCGGACGGACGAGGGCATCGCGCTCTTCGAAGAGGAGGTGAGACTCCGGAAGGCGAAGCTGGGGCTCGATCATCCGTTCGACGCTGGCCGGCCTCGACGGCCTGGCCGGTGCGTGCCTGGACGCCCGGCGCTGGACCGAGGCCGCGTCCGCCGCGCGGGAATGCCTCGAGGCCCGGACCCGCAGGCAGCCCGACGACTGGCAGCGCTTCCACACCATGGGCCTGCTCGGCGCCGCGCTGGCCGGCCAGGGGCAATACGCCGAGGCCGAGCCGCTCGTGGTCGGCGGCTACGAGGGGCTCAGGGCGCGCGAGGCTGCGATCCCGCCGCCGGCGCGGGGCCGGCTACGCGCCGCCGTCGGCGCGGATCGTCCCGTTCTACGAGGCCTGGAAGCGGCCGGAGAAGGCCGCCGAGTGGCGCGCGCGGCTCAATCCGCCGGCCGCGGCGAAGGCGAGCCCGTGAGATCGCGTCCGGCGGAGTGCCGTGGCCGGCAACCGGTCGCATCTCGGGGGAACGGCGTTGCTCGCTGGCCTGTCGATGCGAGTCAAGGGGCCCTCGATGAGCATCATGGGGTGCTGGTGGTCGTCCGCGGGGCCTTCGGAATGGGGGCGCGGGCCTCAATCTCCGGGTTTGACTGGGGTCACCTTGAGGTCGCCCAGGTCCCTGGTCTCGCCGGGTGCGACCACGACGTCGCGGAACAGGCTGCCGCCGAGCATGAACCCCTCGACGGCGTCGCCGCCGTACTCGAGGCCCGGCACGAGCCGGTCGATGCGGAACCGGCCGTCGCGGCCCGGCCGGACGCCGCCGCCGATGTTGCCGCCGGGCAGGATGCCCTGCCGGTCGGGTCGATCGGGGTCGGAGCCTCCGGCGCTTCAGGATGCCGAGCCCCCCGCGCGGCTCTCCATCCTGGTCGACGATCCGGCCGGTGATCGCGCCCCAGGGCTGGAGCCGGAGCGTCAACGGGCCGGCCTCGTCCCCCTTGAGATAGACCGAGCCAGCGAGCTTGCGGCCGGGGTGCAGCACGGTCACGCGACGGGGGCGCGAGGGGTCCAGCGCATGGATCGCGATCGTTGTCGACGGCTGCTCGTGGGCCGTCGAGGCGAACAGCTCGCCGATGCCCGTCGCGGTCGTCCCGGCGACCGGCCGGCCCTCGGGGTCGACCGGGGTGATCTCGATCGTCCGGCCGGGGTCAACCTGGAGGTCCACGTTCGCCGTCGCGGCCGATGGGTCGAGCCGGAGCTCGGCGACGACGTGGTAGTTTTGCACGTTGCAATAGAACGGCTCGGTCCGGAAGTCGAAGCTCCTGGAGTTGTACCCGGCGATGGCCTCGGCGCCGAGATATCCCCGGTAGCGTACCGCCGCGCTCTCGATCGGCGCGGAAGCCGATGACGCCGCGGTCCGGCAGGGCGACCGCCTCGAACCGGCCATCGCGGACCGGGGCGTTGTGACGCCGGCTCGACCGGTAGCCCGGATAGTCGCCGACGTGCGGGTTGTCCGCGAAGGCGTACACGTCAACGTAGCCCGAGACGGCCCGGCCGGTCGCCCGGTCGGTCACCCGGCCGCGGAGCAAGATGCCCCGCTTGAGCGCGAAGTCGAACCGCAGCGGCTCGAATGCCGGCGTGACGCCCAAGGTCTGGAGGGTCGCCCCCGGATAAGGCATCCCGGCAGCCGGCTCGGCGAAGATCCGGTAGGCCGGCGCGGGCGGCAGGCCGTCGAGTCGGTAATGGCCCTGCGCGTCGGTCGTCGCCTGGACGCCATCGGCCGGGATCAGGCTGGACTCGTCGAACACCGCCGCGCGAAGGGCGATGCCCGCCAGCGGCCGGCCCGAGTCGCGGTCGACGACCACGCCCTCGATGGGCTTGCCCGGCGCGGCGGCGTACTCGAACCGTCGGGCGTGGTAGACCACCTGGTCGACGCCCCGGAACGACTCGACCCGGGCGCGGATGTCGGCCCCGTCGCGGCCCGTGACGTAGAGCCGCGCCGTAGCGATGGCCGGACTGGAGACCTCGACCTCGGCGAGCTGGTTCGGGCCGATGCCGTCCAGATGGAAGCGGCCGTCGGGCCCGGTGGCCGAGGCGAGCTTCGAAGCCGTCGACGTCATCTGGGCGTTCGACGGATACCGCCCGCGGTCGCGGAGTGCGTCGAGCCATCGGCCGAGATCGCCCTCGCGGGGCGACCAGACCTGCACGGCCCTGATCGTGGCGCCGGCGACGGGTCGCCCCTGGAGGTCGAGGATCCGGCCCTCGATCGACCCGGCAAGGCCGGGCGGATCGGCCTTCGGCTTCGGCTCGTCGTCGCGGGCGGCGGCCGGCGTGGCGGCGGTCGGAGTGGCCCGTCGCCCGGCCGCGACCACTCCGGCCGTCGCCAGCCCGGCCACGATCGCAAGGCACACCGCGGCGAGCCTGAGCCGGGCCAGGGCGAGTCCCTTGAGGATGGCCGACGCCAGCGCAGCGGCAGCGACCGGGGCGGCTTTGCCCGTCGCCGCGGCGACCGCCGACCGCGCCAGGGCGGCCGGGACAGACGCCCGCGCTCCGGGCGACGCAGCAGGACGATCGCGACCGCGCCCGCCGTGATTGTGATCCCCCGCCGGGTCAGCCGCTCGCGCAGCTTCCCCCGCGCCTGGACCAGCCGGTGCCGTAGCGTCGGCTCGGTCCAGCGCAGTTGTCCGGCGGCCTGCTCGTAGGTCAGTCCCTCCAGGTCGCAGAGCACCACCGGCAGCCGATGACGATCGGGCAGCCGGTCGAGCTCCTCGTGGACGATCGCGGGTACGTCGGGCTCGGGCCCGGCCGGTCGGACCTGCCGCATCGCCATCGCCGATACCTCCGCCTCGTGTCGCCGCCTCCTCCGGTTCGCCCCGCCCGCCTGCACGGCCGCGCGATACGCCACGCGGTGCAGCCAGCCGCCCAGCGCATCGCCGCGCGCGGACCGACCGCGCCTTCCGGGCCAGGACCAGGAAGGTGGCCTGGAAGGCGTCCTCGACGTCGTGCTCGTGCTTCAGCACGGCGCGGCAGGTGGCCAGGACCATCGGCCCGTGCCGCGCGACGATGGCCTCGAAGGCGGCCTGGTCGCCGGAGTGGGCGAAGCGGGCCAGGAGCTGGCCGTCGCCGAGGCCGACGGCCGTGCCGTCGCCGAACAGGTCGCGGAGGTGCCGCAAGGTGCCTCCCAGAGCGCCGGTGGCCATGGATGGAGTCTCCCGCCGGGCGTTGCCGGCCTGACGCGCCTCGTGGTTTGCCTGTTACGATCGATCGGATGGCCCGTGGGCGCGTTGCGATCCGAGGAGACCTCTCATGCCGTCGAGCGACATCGAACCCGGGTTGGGGCCGGACCATCGCCTGGCCGTCACGACATCGGCGACCGGGTCCGAGTCGGGGTTCCCGGGCCACGAGGAGTGGCTCGCGGAACGGGCTCGATCCGCGCTGTCGATTCTGCAGGACTGCACCGAGGTGAACCCGAAGAAGTGCGGTGGTGTTCCCGTGCTGAGGGGAACACGCCTTCCACTCGCCCAGGTCCTGGCCGAGATCGCCGACGGCAGGAGCGTCTCGGAGCTGGCCGAGGACTTCGAGCTCGAGCCGGCGTTGATCAGGGGGTTCCTGGAAGGAATGGCCATCATCCTGGACCGCCCATTTCCAACATGACGACCTTCCAGTTTGATCAGTGCCTCAACGACAAGAAGCTGCGCGGGATTGCACCGATTCGGGACTGGCCGCGGCCTGGTGCTTCCCGCGGAGATTGATGGACCAGGAGGACCCGGTCGTCCTGGCCGACTTGCTGGGCCGACCCAATCCCCTGGTGACGCTCGACCTCCGCATGGCGCGGATCACTGCGCGTCCATCCCCGACGCCAACCCCGGGATGATCGCGATCGGCAATGGAAGGGGCAATCCCCGGACGATGACGACCTCGGCGGCTCGCAATGTCCTGGTCCAGTTCAAGAAGCACTTTCCCGATTGGCATCGGACGTCGCTCCAAAATTCGATCATCGAGATCACTCCCGAGGGCGTCGAGATCTGGCACGCCGACAGGGGCCGGCTGGTCCACGATGGATCTCTCCTCTTCGATGACGGCGACTGGCTGCCGAGGTTCGAGGAGCTCCTCCGGCTCAATGCGGCACGCAACTCTTCACTGCCGGGAGCGTAGGCGGGACTCGCCGTGCCTCAAGGTGCCTCCCAGAGCGCCGGTGGACATGGATGGAGTCCTCTCTGACGATCGCCGTCCGCACCCAGCCCGGGGCCTGTCGGTCGCGAGCTGGCCCGCCCGGGTCGGGCGCCTGGTCTTGTCTAATCGTAAGAGCGGCCCGCGACCGGGATCCTCCCGGATTTCCGCCCGCCCCACCAGGGCCGGCCGCAAGCCGCCTCTCGGGATGATGGTCTGTATGCTATCAGGCAGCCACGTCAGAGTGGTGTATGAAGGTGCGGCGTCGATTGGCTGCGCTTTCGGCGCCGAACACCCGGCGATTGGTAGGCATGTCGCATGTGGTGTCGTAAGAGCGTGGACGCGATCCGGTTCCTGGATCACGAAAACACGAAAGGGCGAAAACACGAAAAAAGGCAAGAGCAGCCGCCCAGAGCTCGCCGCTCGCCCTGATCGTGTCAACGGCGTCCGTCTCATTTCGTGTTTTCGTGATCCGTCTCAAGGCGAATCTTCTGGGCGTGCTTCGCGTGGGCGCATCGGCGTCGATCGGCGGTCGAGACGGCGGGAGGGACGAGGAGGATTGTCCGCAGATGACGCAGATGGACGCAGATGGGGGACGAAGGGACAATGGGGGCGTCGGTCGAGAATCGAGACCCATCTCGGCCGATCCGAACGGGAGGGACGATCCCATGTCCACGTCCACGATCACGCAGGCGATGCCCCCGGCGGCCACGGCGTCGGCCTGGGTCCCGGCGCGGCTCTATCGGATGACGGTGGAGCAATACGAGGCGATGGCCGCGTCGGGGGCCATCCCGTCGAGCCACCGCGTCCATCTCATCAACGGATACCTGGTGGAGAAGATGACCCAGAAGCCGCCGCACGTGATCGCCGCGAGCCTCTCCCGGGAGGAACTGGCCCGGGTGACCCCGGCGGGTTGGCACATCCGCTCGGCGCATCCGGTCCGGCTCCCGGCCCAGGCCAGCGAGCCCGAGCCCAATCATTGCGTCGTGCGGGGGACGATCGTTGATTACGCCGAGCGCCATCCCGGCCCGGACGACGTTGCCCTGATCGTCGAGGTCGCCGACACCAGCCTGGCGGACGACCCGCGCTGGCCGCCGAGGTCTACGGGCCCGCGGGCATCCCGGTCTACTGGATCGTTGACGTCAAGGGGCGACGGGTCGAGGTCTACCCCAGGTCCGGGCCGCGAGGATACGGCCCGCCCGCAACCTTCGCCGAGGGCCAGTCAGTCCCGGTCGTGATCGACGGGCGGGAAGTCGGCCGGATCGCCGTTGACGACATCCTGCCGCCGCCCCGGCCCCGCGCCGAGGCCGGGGGCAACGGGGCCTGACCGCGGCTGGCTGGGGCCTGACCGCGGTGGATTTCACCGGACGGATGTCGGCCCGGACCGGGCCCGAAAGGCGGACCACGCCGTTGCCAGGACGGAGCTTGTCCGCAGATGACGCCGATGGACGCAGATCGAGGACAGCGGAATAATAGGAGCGTCGGTCGAGAATTGAACCCCATCTCGGCCGATCCGAACGGGAGACGAGCCCATGTCCACGATTGCGCCGAGTCAACCAGTATCGCCGGGGATCCTCGCGGATGCGCGGCTCCGGCGTCGGCACCTGCGCCCGCGGAGCCCTACCGCTTCACCGTTGACCAGTACGAGCGGATGGCGGAAGTGGGGATCCTGACGGAAGACGATCGGGTCGAGCTCATCAACGGGATCGTGGTGACCAAGATGGCCAAGGGACCGGGGCACGTCTGGGCATCGAAGTCCGTCGAGGATCGACTGGAAGCCTTGCTCTCGACCGCATGGTGCGTGCGACGCGAGGAGCCCCGCGCGGATCCCCGTCCTGAACGAGCCGGAGCCTGATGGCGTGGTCGCCCGGGGGACTCGGAGAGACTACCTGGTGCGCCATCCGGAGCCAGCGGACATCGCGCTCGTCGTCAAGGTCTCCGATACCACCTACCAACGCGACCGGTACGAGAAGTTCCCGGCCTTCGCCAGGGCCGGCATCCCGGTCTACTGGATCGTCAACCTGGCCAGGCGCTGCATCGAGGTCTACACCCATCCGAGCCCGGAGGGTTATGCGACCCAGGAGGACCATCACGCCGGCGACACCGTCGCCGTCGTGATCGACGGGCGGGAAGTTGGCCGGATCGCCGTCGACGACATCCTGCCGCCGGAGCCGGCGGCCGACAGCAACAGGGCCTGACACTCCCGCGACTTCCGACCCGGGAGCGGCAACCGTCTGGCCTCTTCACCGGCGCGGCGACGATCGGCGGCCTTGCCTTCGCTGGGCGAGTCCGAATCCTGGGAGCCCGGGGCGGGCAGCCGTGGCGGGTGACCCGGCCCGATGAACCCGTCCGGTGGTTCGGGTCCGGGCGGTGGATTCAATCCGCGTCGAAGACCGCGGCGACGGCGACCGAGAAGCCCGGCAGACAGCGATCGAGGCCGCCGATTCACCGCGCCGGTAGATGCCGGCCTCTTCATACAGATCCCCCGCAAGGCCAGTACCGTGATGGTCTCGGTCTGCGGGTTCACGATCCAGTATTCCGGGACGCGGCCCTCGGCGTAGTCGCTGCGCTTATCGACCAGGTCGCGTTCGGGCTTCTCGTCGCTCACCACTTCCAGGGCGAGGTCGGCGCCCAGCCAGAAGCGGTTCTGCCGGCGCGGATCGGCGGCGGAGAGCAGCAACAGCAGATCGGGCTCGCGGAACTTTCCCGGCCGGATCTGCAGCCGCAACGGGGCGAAATGGACCTTCCCACCCCGGGGCTCGGCGAAGCCGAAAAAGGCGAGGAACAAGTATTTCAAAACGCTCTGATGCTTGTCCGTGGGCATGGGGAGGACTTCCAGGAAGCCGTCGGTGAACTCGACCAGGCGGTTGCGGTGGTCGGTCAGGACGAGATACTCGTCCTCGCTCCATCGGCCCTGTGGCGGGAGGATTTCCTCGAGCATGTCCCTCCATGCCTGTGCTGGCGGGGCGTCGGTCGCGAGCGATGGCGCGGTGGTCATGGGGTTCCCCTGGGAAACTCGCCTTCCTTCGAGCCTATCGCAAGGAGACTGGGAGTCGGAATCCGGCCCTGAAGGGGCCGCACAGACCAGCCCAGGGCATCGCCCTGGGGACACGCGGATCATCTCCAACCCCGAGCCCTGAAGGGGCGGAACGAGACCGGCGAGATCGCCCCCGGCCATGCCCGTGTGCGGCCCATTGGAACCGCATTCTACGGGACGGTTCGGCCCGGAGTCGAGATCGATCGACGTGGCGCGTCTGGCCAATCCATCGCGTGATCCGGCGCTCCAGGACGAGTCCCGGAAGCGACCTGCCGCGTTCGCGATGCGCCAGGCCCTGGCCTGGCGTGTGTGCGCGCAACGGGTGGTATCCTGGTCGAGCCGGGCGATGCGGACCGGACCAGGGCGAATGGCGATCCTGCGACGGAGATGAGCCGGGCGTCTCCGCTCGGTTTCTGGAAGAATGTTGGAAGGATTTCCCGGGTCGGTGCATGTTGACGTTGGTAGGCCGGTAAAGGGGGCCAGGCTCATGAGCGGGGGAGATCCTTCGGGCGTGCTCCGTGACATCGGGACGCTGTTCAGCGGCGGGATGCTCGGCGGGCTGACCGACAGGCAACTGCTGGAACGGTTCGTGAACCGGGACGACTCCTCGGCGGAGGATGCGTTCACCATCCTCCTCGAGCGGCACGGGCCGATGGTCTGGGGCGTTTGTCGCCGGCTGCTGCCCGACCGAGACGCCGCGGCCGACGCGTTTCAGGCGACGTTCCTGGTGCTGGTGCGCAGGGCCACGGCGGTCAGGGTCGACGACTCGCTGGGGCCGTGGCTCTACGGCGTCAGCCGCCGCGTCGCCGCACGGGCGCGGGCCACCTCCCTGCGCCGGAGGGCGCGCGAGACCGGCGGGGTCGAGGCGGTGGCCGGCCCGGCCCCCGATCCGGGCCGTGCCGAGCGGCTCGCGATCCTGGATGAAGAGATCGGCCGCCTCCCCGAGCGTCAACGCGCGGCGGTCGTCCTTTGCGACCTGGAGGGCCTGCCTCACGAGGAGGCGGCGCGCGGCTCGGCTGCCCGGTCGGGACGGTCGAGAGCCGCCTGTCCCGCGGGCGGCAGCGGCTGCGCGACCGCCTGGTGCGGCGCGGGCTCGCTCCGGCCGCCGCGGCGCTCTGGGCCGAGACGGCCCGCGAAGCTTCGGCCGCGATGCCCGCGGCGCTCATCAAGCATCCGGCCCGGTTCGTGACGAGTTCTCCCGCGGCCGGCGCCGTGCCGGTGGCGGTCACCGCTCTTGCCGAAGGAGTGATCCAGATGATGTGGCTTGCAAGGCTGAAACCGCTGGTCGCCGTCGCGGCGGCCCTGATCCTCGCGACCGCCGGGGTCGCCGTCCAGGGACGCCAACAGCCCGCGCCCGAGGGAGCGCGGGAACAGGCCAAGACCGCTCCTCGCCCCGGCAGGCCGCCGCCGCGCCGGCAGCCGCGTCGCCGCCGTGCCGGACCTGGCGGCCAACCGGGCCCTTGCCAGGCAGCAGCTCGCCCTGATCGACGAAGCCTGGGCCATGCTGCATCGAGTTGGCCCGAAATGCGCAGAATCGAGATCGCCGACCCGGTCTTTCTCCCTGTGGGGACGCCGTAGGCTGGAAGACGCTTCGCAAGGCGGGAGCCGGGAAGGCCGAGATCGTTGCGGCGTTGGAGAAATACATCGACGACCTGAAGGAGGATGGAGGCGATTGCCGAAGCCCGGAAGGAGGCCGCTCGAGCCACTCAAGTCGACGTCTATGACGTCCAATTCCGGCGCATGGAGGCCGAGATCTGGTTGAACGAGGAGAAGGCCCGGTGACGCTCGCCGAGCCCGCGTGTTGAGGACGAAGATCCCGAGGGGACCGGGTTGCCGACCTTGTGCCGTCGTTGACGATCACGGTCCGTCGGGGTCGAAGGCGAGCTTGGAGGTCGTCCTTCGTGCGGGCGTGGGCGTGGCGGGGGCTCGCAGGGCGAGGATGGTGCCGCAGATCATGCCGGCGACGCCGATGGCTCCGACCGATCCGGCGATGGCGATGGCCACGGCGTGGCGACCCGCCTCTGCCCCTCTCCCGCCCTGGGCACCCAGACCACCCGCCTGGCCGGCCGCCAGGAAGCCCCAGAAGGCAATCCACAGGGTCGTCGAGAAGCACTTGTGCGTCCGGCGTCCGATCCTCCTCGCCCCGGTCCTCGGCCGACGTGATCCCGAAGGCCGCCTTGATCCGCGCCGTGGCCGCGTCGTCGGGCATCTCCCGCCCCAGTCTCCAGGGCCTTCATCCGCTCGTCGTGATCGAGCAGCCGCTCGCGGCGGGTGTGCAGGAAGCCGCCGATGATCGCGACCATCGCGATCAGGATGACCCCGCTGATGATGAAGTAGACCAGATTCGCTACATGCGGTTCCATGTCGAGCAAACTCCTGCGCCGTCAACGGCTCGATCGCTCCCCGGTCGGGCACGCCTCGAGGGCCGGGAAGTCGGTTCGGTGGGTATTCGACGCGATGTCTCACATATTGGGCCGAACCGCGCGGCCTGGCGCGGCGCGGCGTCCTTCACGGCAGACCCCGGCTCCGATGGACGTTCCACCCGGCAATCCCCGTCGGCCGGCGAGTCGAGTCGCGGGATCGGATCAGAGGTAGGACAGCCAGCCACCGGGATGGCGCGCCTTGACCCCCGCGAACCAGCGTGACGGCACATAAAGGAAGACGAGCATCACGGCCCAGGCGGCGTAGATGCCCGGGAGGCCCAGCGGCCAGCCCTCGGGAGCCTGGCCCAGGACCGCCGGGGAGAACATCCAGGCGATGGGAAATCCCCGCGCCAGGCCCGCGAGCACGGCGAGCCCGTGGATGATATACCACTGCAACAGGAAATAGAACAGCGGGACTCGGCCGAGCGTCACGAGGCGCGGCCGACCGGTCCGCGGATGCCCACGCGGTCGATCAGCGCCAGGACGGTGATCGCCGGGCCGAGCGTCATCAGCACGAAGAGCGGCGAGGGCGGCTGCTTTGTGCAGTTGACGAACGCGAGCACGCGATGCAGCAGGTCCCCTGCGTGGTCCACGGGCGGGGTTCGCCGTAACCGCCCCAGGCGCGCAGGATCACGAAGGTCGCCGTCATGGCGATGCCGGCGATCAGGAGTACCCGCCGCCTCGGCCCGGGCTCGAGGCGGATGACCTCGCCGAACGCATAGCCCGCGGCGACGATCCCCAGCCAGGGGAGCAGCGGGTAGCCGACGAACAGGCTCACGCCGACGGGCAGCGGCACGACGCCGGGCCGGAGCAGCAGGCGCCGGCCGCCTGCGCCGCGGGAGGGCTCGCCGAGCCCGGCAAGACGCCGTCGGCCAGGCCGTGCGTCGCGATCAGCAGCACCCCGAGCAGCCCGACCACGCGGCTCGGCAGGAAGATCAGCCCCGCCAGCACGAGGAACGACGCCCCGATCGACCACAGGACCAACAGGATCAACGGGGCGTTCACGGGGTCGAAGTAGAGGCCCAGTCGGACGACCGTCAGCTCGAGGAAGATCAGCCAGATCCCCGGGTGGCGAGGAACTTGGCCAGCTCGCCCCGCGACCGGAACCGCGTGCCCGCCAGGTAGGCACCCGTCCCCGCGAGGAAGGCGAACACCGGCGCGCAGAAGTGGGTCACCCACCGCGTCAAGAACAGCGACGGGCCCCAGCGGGCCAGGTTGGTGGGGTCGATCGACGCATCGCCGAAGTAGTCGCGGGTGTGGTCGAGCACCATGAGCACCATCACGGCCCCGCGAAGGGCGTCAACGGCCTCGACGCGACGGTGGGCCGGCGCCGTCGCCTGCGCCATGGGCGGAGCGGCGTGGTCCGGCGATGCGGAGAGTTCGAGCGACATGATTTCGGGTCCCTTGCCGCCGATCGGGCCGGATCGATGGTCTTCTGTTCGAGGACGATCCCCAGGGCTGCGCCTGCTCGCGGTGTCATCCAGGCCCAACGCGCCAGCGAATGGATGGATAAACGCTCGTCAGAATCCACTCGCTGGCACATCGGGCTCGTCGGCGCCTGTCCGGCTCTCCATTGCCGGTCTCATAACATACCGGCAGGTCGATGTCCTGGACAATGACCCGACCGCGGCGGTTCACCGCCAGGCGGCGCGTGGAGATGCCGGGTGGTCGCCGAGGCGTTCACTCGGCCCGCCGCGGCGGGGTGAGCTTGAGGTCGCCGAGGTCCCGGACCTGGCCGGGGGCGAGGGTGACGTCGCGGAAGGCGATGCCCGGGCGGTTGCGGCCCGGGGCGATGACGCGGGCGCCGTACTTGAGGCCCGGCACGAGGCCCTCGATGCGGAAGCGGCCGTCGCGGCCGATCGATAGGCCCGATTCGCCCAGGGCGCCGGGAGCAAGCCCTCGTCGGCCGGCGCCTGCGGGCCGAAGCCGCCCAGGTTTCTCAGGTGCACGCCGCCCATCGGCTGGCCGTCGTCGTCGACCAGGCCGGCCGGTGAGCACGCCCCAGGGCCGCAGGCGAATCGTCCGCTCGCCCGCCTCGTCGCCCTTGAGATACAGGCCGGCGATCAGCTTGCGGCCCTCGTGGCGGATCACGACCCGGCGGGGGTCGGACGGGTCGAGTGCCTGAATCACGATCGTCGGCGAGTCTTGAGGGATCGCGAACGCACCAGCCACGTCGCTGATGCCCTGCGCCGTGGTGCCGGCCAGCGGGCGGCCGTCAGGGTCCTCGACATGGACCGTCACCGCGCCGCCGGGCTCGACCTGGAGGTCCCGCGTGGCCGACTCGACCCCGGGGGCGAAATCGATCGCGGCCAGGACATGGTAATGGTCGATCAGGCAGAGGCTTGGCTGCGTCCGGAAGGCGCCGTTGGTGTTGCCGATCGACTCGAGCGGCGGCCGGATCGAACGGGCCCCCGCGCCCCGCCGATAAAGGCCCGCGCTCGTTTGGCAGGCCAGGATCCCGGGGCCCGGCAGGACGACCACCTCGTACCGGCCGTCGTCGCCGATCGGGGCATTGGCCTCGCTGGCGCCGGCGTGGCCCGGGAAGCCGGCGGCGTGGGGATTGTCGATGAAGGTAAATGGTGTGATCTGGCCCGAGACCGGCTGTCCCGTGGATTTGTCGGTCAGGCGGCCGCGGACGATCACTCCGCGCTTCAGCGTCGTGTCGAAGCGGACCGGATCGGGCCGGGGCGAGCCGCCCTGGACGACGAAGCTCGCAGCCGGATACGGCCGGCCGCCGCCGGCGTGGAGGAAGAGCCGGTAGGACGGGGCGTCGGGCAGGCCCATGAGTCGGTAATGGCCGTTTTCGTCGGTCGTCGCCTCGACGCCCGGCGCAGGGGATGCTGCTCTGCTTCTCGTAGACCATGCCCTCGATCTCCAGCCCGGCGATGGGGCGGCCGTTGTCCCTGTCGACGATCGTCCCCTCGATCGGCCGCGAGGGGACCGCGGAGTATTCGAAACCGGCGGGGATAGTAGATCGTCCGCGACCGTGCGGCGGTGAAAGCCTCGGGGTTGGTGGCGCGGATCGGCGTGCCGTCGCGGTTGGCGACGAAAAGCTCGGCGGAGGCGATCGTCGGCGACGAGACGATCAGCGCGGCCAGGCGGTCGGCGCCGAGGCCGGTCAGGCGGAATCGGCCATCGTCGCCGGTGGTCGCGTCGCCCTCGGCCGGCAACGGCCAGAGGCCGTTCCAGGGCCCGCTGATGCCCTGCTCCGCGGCGCGGTCGAGCCAGTCCGACAGGCGGCCCTCGAGGGCGAGCCAGAGGAGCTCGACCTTGACCCGGGCGCCGGCGACCGGCCGGCCCTCGAGGTCGATGATCCGGCCCTCGATCGGCGGGCCGGGCTCCACCAGCCGGAGGATGGCTTCCTCGGGCGCCGCCGGGCTCGCGGATGGCCGAGATCCAGCCCGGTCCGTAGCCCCGTTCCGGGGCCGAGGCGACCACAAAGGGGGGCATCGTGCCCGGCCGCCTGAGCCGGGCCTGGCCCGGCAGCGGGCGCACCCGCACGGCGAAGCGTCCGTCGGGGCCGCTGGTGGTCGATGAGTCGGGCCCGTCCTCCCCCACGCGGCGGAAGACCCGCACCGACGCCCCAGCGACCGGCCGGCCCGAGGGATCGACGACCCGGCCGCGGACCTCGATCGGCTCGGAGGATGTTGACGATGAGGATGCGGGCGCCGGGGCGTCCTTCGCCGGTGCGGGGCGCTTCATCGGCGCCGTCCTGATGCGGAGTCATCGCGACGGCCGGATCGGTCGGGCGCCCCCGAGGGCGACGACCAGCACGGCCCCGCTCGAGACCATCGTGGCGACCGCCAGCACGCCCGCGGCGGCGAGCTTCAGCCGGGTCAGCAGCAGGCGACGGGCCAGTCGGCCCGCCAGGGCGGCGACGGTGAGCGAGGTGGTCCCGCCGGCACCGACCGCCGCGGCGATCGTGACCCGGGCCAGCGCGGCCGGGACCGAGGCCCGCGCCGGACTCACAGGCGGCCAGGGCGGCGGCGACCGCTCCCGCCGTGATTCCGCGGCGAGCGAGGCGGACGCGCAGATGCCGGCGGGCCTCGAGCAGCCGGTGCCGCAGGGTCGGCTCGGTCCATCGCAATCGACGGGCGGCCTGGTCGTACGTCAGGCCCTCAAGGTCGCAGAGGACCACCGGCAGGCGGTGCCGATCGGGCAAGCGGTCGAGCTCCTGGTGGACGATCGGCGCAAGGTCGGGATCGGGTCGGTCGTCGGTGGCGTGGAGCATGGTCATGGCGGCCCTGGCCTCCTCGCAATGGCGCCTCCGCCGGGCGCCGGCGGCCTGCTCGATCGCCGCGCGATAGGCGACGCGGTGCAGCCAGCCGGCCAGCGCGTCCCCGGCGCGGACCGACCGCGCCTTGCGGGCCAGCACCAGGAAGGTGGCCTGGAAGGCGTCCTCGACGTCGTGCTCGTGCCTGAGCGCGGCGCGGCAGGTGGCCAGGACCATCGGCCCGTGCCGCGCGACGATCGCCTCGAAGGCCGCCTGGTCGCGATCGGCGGCGAAGCGGGCCAGGAGCTGGCTGTCGCCGAGGCCGACGGCCGTGCCGCCGCCGAACAGGTCGCGGAGGTGCCGCAAGGTGCCTCCCAGCGTGCCAGTGGACATGGGGGAAATCCTTGATCTAATCTCGGCGAGGGCCGCCCTGCGGCCTGCCCTCACGGTCCGCCCTGGGGGGTATTGCCGCTGCCTCCGGCCCTCTTCTACAGGATAAGAGGGGCGAGCCGGCCGTCGGCGCCCGATTTTCCTTTTCCGGGGAATCGCCGCCTCCTCCAACCAAGAGACGCGACGTTCGGCCCGAAACCGCCCGGATCGGCGTGGAGCCATTCTTCATCGTCCAGGAACGCCGCCCGGTCCGTTGTGAGAGCCGGCGCTGTCGCCGAACGGCGGTCTTGCCCGCGGCGGGGTCGGAGACCCGCGTCAAGCCGTGAACCGCGTCCTCGTTCATCCATCCGTTCCAGAACGCGAAGGATGCCCGCCGACCCTGGAACACCGGGGCTTATCTGGACTTTCTGGTCTTCCCGATTCCGCCGGCAAGGCTATCATCCGGGCGCGGGAGGAGCCGGAGGACGGCCCGAGGGAGGGGCACGTCGGTCGTCGCGAAGGGAGTCGATCGCCATGAACGCCAGGTGGTGCCGGGTGTTGCTGCTGGTCGTCCTGGTCCTCGCGGGCGGGTCGTCGGCGAGGGCGTCGGACTCGGACGATGGAGTCGCGGTCCGGCGAGCGACGCGGCTGCTCGAGGAGATCACGTCGGACCCTAAGCCGGGCATTCCCCAGGAGGACATGCGGCAGGCCATGGGCATCCTGATCGTCCCGCGGATCGTCGAGACCCGCGTCGGCCTGGGGCGGAAGAGCGGCCATGGCGTCTTCCTGGCGCGGGACGACCAGGGTCAGTGGGGTCATCCCGAGCCCGTCGATATCTCGGGCCTCAGCGTGGGGGCGGAGGCCGCTCGCGAGGTCACCGACCTGGTGATCCTGTTTCGCAACCGGAAGGCGGTCGAGGAATACGGCAACCCCCCCGGGAAATTCGGCTTCTACCTGGGGGCCAGCGTGGCGATGAGAGACAGGCACCTCTTCCACCAGCATCCGGACAAAGCACATGATAAGGACTATCATGTCTATGTGCGACACCACGGGTTCTGGCTCGGGTCCGGGCTCAGAGCCGAGCGGAAGCAGAGCCCTGCCTTCACGCCCGCGCCCGAATCCGCGGACACGAAAGGCGCGTCGGTGACGTCGAAGGCGACCGCGACCGCGTCCGCGACGGCAACTGCGTCCGTGGCCGGGAAGAAGGCAACCGAGGGTCGGGCCGACGCGAGGGCCGCACGCGAGGCCGAGGCCCGGGCCAGGCGGATGGACGCATCCCCCGACATGGTGCGGCTCAAGGCGATGCTCACGGCCATGGCGCCGCCGCCCGCCCAGGTGGCGGGGACGGCGACGAGGACGAAGGACGCGAGCGTTCACCCCGCGGGTGGTGCGAGGCCGCCGGCCACACCGGCAGCGCCGGCCGGTGCGAGGCCCCCTGCCCCGTCGGCCGTCGCGCCTCGTTGACCGTCGCCGATCGAGCGGATAGGCTCGGGGATATGACCTTGGCAAAGAAGATCCTCACGGCGTCGGTCCGCCTGTCAGACTGACGCCGCCGGTCGGTCAGGAACAGCCGCAGGTCGTGGCGGGCACGACACGGGGCGGCTGGCGGGCCGACTCCTCGTAGTAGTCCGTCTAAGGCTATTAGTCATGCTTCGGGTACAGACTCTTCAGCTTGATCCGAGCATCGGCCGTGGTGAACCGCCAGTCGGTCCCGCAGCGGCGAGCGTTGCGATCGGCCGCCCAGGCGGCGATCGCCGCGTCCAGCGCCTCGGCCGTCGCGAATCGCCTCTGCCCCAGGCATTGCCGCGACAGGATGCTCAGCTCCTGCTCCGCCATGTTCAGCCAGCTCCCGCTCTTGGGCGTGTACACCAGCCGCAATCGCCTCCTCAGCGCCCCGGCCGTCTCGGCGTCCAACCCCACGTACAGGCTGGCCACGTCGTGCGTGTTCAGGTTGTCGCACACCAGCGTCACGTACTCCGCATCCGCGTAGTCCTCCTCCAGCAGCTGACGCACCTCCTCGGCCCAGTCCGACCGCGTCCGGCTGTCCCGGCCGCCGACCCGGCGCCACCCCGAGATCGGGTCGTAGAACATGAACAGCGAGCGGACGCCCAGCCGCTCGTACTTGTCGTCGAACGCGCCGGGGGGTGCCCGGCTCCATGGGCAGCGGCTCGGCCACATCGCCCAGGAGCTGCCGCGACGCCTCGTCCATGCAGATCAGCGGGCGGAGCGGGTCGTAGGGCTGCCGGTAGGTGTCGAGGACCTCCTCCATCCGCGCCACGAAGCGGGCCCGGTCCGCCTCCGGGATGCAGAACCGCTCGACCCGCCAGGGCTGCAGCGCGTTTTTTAGGCACTGCCGGACCGTCTCCCGGCTGACGGACTCGACGACCTGCAGGCGGCCCAGCTCGTCGCAGAGCAGCTGGAGCGTCCAGCGGTCGCGGCCCTCCGGGGGCGGGCTGCAGGCGAGGGTCACCAGGTGGGCCTCGGCGGTGCCGTCGAGCTTGCCGGGTACGGAGGGCCGGGGCTTGCGGGTCAGGGCGGCGTCGCCGTGGAGGACGAACCGCTGGCGGATGCGGACGACCTGCCGCTCGCAGAGTCCGACGGCCGCGGCGATCTCCTTGTCGGGGCGTCGGCCGTCGGGGTGGGCGTCGTCGGACATGAGGAGGATGCGCGCCTTCCTCATGGTGGAGGCGCCCACGCATTGCCGCCGACAGATGGCCTCCAGATCCTGGCGTTGCTCGGGGGTCAGGACGACGCGCAACTTCTGGGTGGTATTAGGCATCCGGGCCTCCGGAGTGAGGAGAGGACGGGGTCAACTACCATCCATGTAACATCGTACTGACACTTTCGGCTAGACGGACTACTACTAGTCCGTCTAAGGCTATTAGTCATGCTTCGGGTACAGACTCTTCAGCTTGATCCGAGCATCGGCCGTGGTGAACCGCCAGTCGGTCCCGCAGCGGCGAGCGTTGCGATCGGCCGCCCAGGCGGCGATCGCCGCGTCCAGCGCCTCGGCCGTCGCGAATCGCCTCTGCCCCAGGCATTGCCGCGACAGGATGCTCAGCTCCTGCTCCGCCATGTTCAGCCAGCTCCCGCTCTTGGGCGTGTACACCAGCCGCAATCGCCTCCTCAGCGCCCCGGCCGTCTCGGCGTCCAACCCCACGTACAGGCTGGCCACGTCGTGCGTGTTCAGGTTGTCGCACACCAGCGTCACGTACTCCGCATCCGCGTAGTCCTCCTCCAGCAGCCGACGCACCTCCTCGGCCCAGTCCGACCGCGTCCGGCTGTCCCGGCCGCCGACCCGGCGCCACCCCGAGATCGGGTCGTAGAACATGAACAGCGAGCGGACGCCCAGCCGCTCGTACTTGTCGTCGACGCGCCGGGGGGTGCCCGGCTCCATGGGCAGCGGCTCGGCCACATCGCCCAGGAGCTGCCGCGACGCCTCGTCCATGCAGATCAGCGGGCGGAGCGGGTCGTAGGGCTGCCGGTAGGTGTCGAGGACCTCCTCCATCCGCGCCACGAAGCGGGCCCGGTCCGCCTCCGGGATGCAGAACCGCTCGACCCGCCAGGGCTGCAGCGCGTTTTCAGGCACTGCCGGACCGTCTCCCGGCTGACGGACTCGACGACCTGCAGGCGGCCCAGCTCGTCGCAGAGCAGCTGGAGCGTCCAGCGGTCGCGGCCCTCCGGGGGCGGGCTGCAGGCGAGGGTCACCAGGTGGGCCTCGGCGGTGCCGTCGAGCTTGCCGGGTACGGAGGGCCGGGGCTTGCGGGTCAGGGCGGCGTCGCCGTGGAGGACGAACCGCTGGCGGATGCGGACGACCTGCCGCTCGCAGAGTCCGACGGCCGCGGCGATCTCCTTGTCGGGGCGTCGGCCGTCGGGGTGGGCGTCGTCGGACATGAGGAGGATGCGCGCCTTCCTCATGGTGGAGGCGCCCACGCATTGCCGCCGACAGATGGCCTCCAGATCCTGGCGTTGCTCGGGGGTCAGGACGACGCGCAACTTCTGGGTGGTATTAGGCATCCGGGCCTCCGGAGTGAGGAGAGGACGGGGTCAACTACCATCCATGTAACATCGTACTGACACTTTCGGCTAGACGGACTACTACTAGTCCGTCCAGAGATCGACGTCAGGGTGTCGGCAGCCGTTTTCCCCGGTGTGGTGCCACCCCGGATCCCCCAGTCTGCCGGGGCGGCCTGACACTTCCGCGTGGACGGACTACTACTTCCGCCCGGCGGGTTCGAGCGGGAGTCGCCGTCGCGGCTGTTGCCGTCTCCGATTGCGGGACTCTTCGTTGCCTTCCGGCGGTGCGACGGGCCCGTCAATCCTCGCTGATCTCGACGCCGTGCTCCTTCGCGGCCCGCTTGATGCGATCCTTGATCGTCCGGACCTCGTCCTTGCCGTACTTCGCCGCGTTGTCCTTGTGATGGATGTAATTCCACGCGGCGCGGACGTGCTCGGGCGTGTCGATCGGGTACTTGTTGTTGACCGGGTCCGCGAATTTGACGTCGCCGTATTCGTGTTCGCCCCGTTCGGGGTTCACATCTTCCCGCCGCTTGATTCGTGCCGACATGGCCCGCTCCTTTCCTCTCCTCGAGAAGGGACGGCGGCTCCCGGATGGCCCTCCCTTTCGGAGACATCCGGGGCCGCCATCTCCCCTCTCGCTGCAAACGATGGGCCGCTCGCATTTCGCTTCTTCCCCGTCCGACCCTCGCGAGCCGACGGGATCGGGTTGGCTCGGTCAGTTCCCCTGCCGCGGCGGGGTGATCTTGAGGTCGCCCAGGTCCTTCGTCTCGCCCGAGCCGACCATCACATCGTCGAAGACCATGCCCAGGTACATGAAGCCCTGCACGCCGGCGGCGCCATATTTCAGGCCCGGGACGAAGCCCTCGATGCGGAACCGGCCGTCGCGGTCGGTCCGCGGGCCGGGGACGTCGTCGTGGCCCGGCAGGATGCCGTGGTCCTTGTCGGGGCCCGGGTAGATGCCGGCGAGGCTGTTCAGCGCCAGGCCGGCGCGGGGCTGGCCCTCGTCATCGACCACGCGGCCGGTGACGATGCCCCAGGGCCGCAGCCGGACGGTCAGCGGGCCGGGCTCGTCACCCTTCAGGTCGAGGGATCCCACCAGCTTGCGGCCCTCGTGGGTGATCGTCACCCGGCGGGGCTTCTCCGGCGACAGGCCGTGGACCTCGATCGTGGATGCGTCCTGCCGGTAGGCGATCGACGCGAACAGGTCGGTGAGGCCCGACGCTTTCGTGCCGGAGAGCGGACGGCCCTCGGGGTCCTCGACGTGGAGCATCACCGTCCGGCCGGGGTCGACCTGGAGGTCCTTGGTCACCGACTCGACGCCAGGGGCCGGGTCGATCTCGGCCAGGAAGTGGTAATTGCCGATCGTGCAGCTATTCGGATACGTGTTAAATCCGCCGATGCCGAGGAGCTTCGGGTTGAAGCCCTTGATCGCCGAGGCGCCCACGCCCTGGCGGTAGGCGCCCAGGTCGGAGCGGCAGGCGAGGATCCCCCGGCCGGGCAGGGCGACGACCTCGTAGCGGCCGTCGTCGTCGAAGCGGGAAGTGGCCGGGTAGCTCTCCCGGTAGCCGGGGAACTCGCTGAGATGCGGGTTGTCGGCGAACACGTAGGTATTCACATAACCCGAGACGGGCCGGCCGGTCAATTTGTCGGTCACGCGGCCGCGGACCACCACCCCGCGCTTGAGCGTGATGTCGAAGGCGAGCGGGCCGATCGCGGGCGGGGCCGTGGGTGTTTGGAGCGTGGCTTTCGTGTAGGGTAGGCCCGCGGCCGGCTCGAGGAACAGGGTGTAGGTCGACGCCCGTGGCAGGCCGACGAGGCGGTAATGCCCCTTTTCATCGGTCTTCGCCTCGACGCCCGGCGCCCAGACGCGGCTGTGCTCCTCGTAGACCATGCCGCGGAGGACCATCCCGGCGAGGGGGCGGCCGGTGTCCTTGTCGCGAACCGTGCCCTCGATCGGCCGGGTCGGCTCGGCGGCGTAATTGAGGCGGCGGGTGTAGTAGGTCGTCGAGAGCGGTGACATCATCCCGCCCTCGGGGTCGGCGACGCGGAACGTCGCGCCGTCGCGGTTGGCGACGTAGAGCTGGGCCGCGGCGATCGAGGGGCCCGAGACGACCAGCTCGGCCATCCGGTCGGGGCCGAGATCCGCCAGTTGGAAGCGGCCGTCGCGGTCGGTGGTGATGACGACGTCCGAAGGCAACTGGTCCAGGCCCTGCCAGGGCCCGCGGATGCCGCCGGCGCGGGCCTTGTCGAACCAGGCGGACAGGTTCCCCTTGCGTTCGAACCAGATCCGCTCGACCTTGATCCGGGCGCCGGCGACGATCCGGCCCTCGAGGTCAACGATCCGGCCCTCGATCGGCGGGCCGGATCCCACCAGTTGAATCGTGGTCTCCTCGGGCCCGCCGGGCTCGCGGACGGTCGAGGCCCAGCCGGGGCCGAATCCCTTCGCCGTGGCGATCACCCAGGGGAACATGGCCTCGGGCTGACGGAGTGCCGAGTTCCGCCGCCAGGGCGGGACGCGCAGGTGGAACGTCCCATCCGGGCCGCTGGTCGTCGCCGGGATCGGGTCGGTCTGGCGGTCGAGGATGGCGGCCTTTACCGAGGCGCCCGCCACGGGCCGGCCCGACGGATCGACGACCCGGCCGCGGACGTCGATCAGGTCGGCGTCGGCCGGATCTGGGTTCGGGTTCGTGCGGGGGGCGTCCTTTGCGGCCGGTTGACGTTTCATCTCGCCGGCCTGCGGGGCCATCGCGACGGCGGGCGGCTCGGGGCGCCACGCGCCCACGGCGACGACGCCGATCGAGACGAGCGAGGCCGCGGCCAGCATGGCCGTCGCGGCGATCTTGAGTTTGGTCATGAACAGACTCCTGACGATGTGGGTGGACAGGGCGGCGGCGACGGCCGAGGTGGACCCCCCGACCGCCGCGGCGACGGTCGAGCGAGTCAGGGCGGCGGGGACGGCGGCGCGCGCCCCGGCCGCCCCGGCGGCCAGCACGACGCCGACGGCTCCCGCGGTGATCCCGCGTCGGGCCA
The DNA here is from genome assembly GCA_963771445.1 of uncultured Planctomycetota bacterium. GTDB lineage: Bacteria > Planctomycetota > Planctomycetia > Isosphaerales > Isosphaeraceae > JAKAUH01. The sequence continues at coordinate 1,526,636 of CAVYTQ010000015.1, forward strand.
GCCGGCCCTGGAGCTGCTGGCGGGCCCGCGACAGGCGACAGCGCAGGGTCGGCACCGTCCATCGCAGCCGGCCCGCGGCCTGCTCGTAGCTCAGGCCCTCCAGGTCGCAGAGCACCACCGGCAGCCGGTGCTTCTCCGGCAGGCGGTCGACCTCCTCGTGCACGATGGAACGGACGTCGGGCTCGGGTCCCGACCCGGTGTGGGCCGCCGCCGCTGTCGCCATCGTCGATGCCTCCGCCTCTCGCCTGCGCCTCCGACGCAACTCGGTGCCGAGCTGCACCGCCGCGCGATAGGCGACGCGGTGCAGCCAGCCGCCCAGCGCATCGCCGGCTCGCACCGACCGCGCCTTCCTGGACAGGACCAGGAACGTGGCCTGGAAGGCGTCCTCGACGTCGTGCTCGTGCTTCAGTACGGCGCGGCAGGTCGCCAGGACCATCGGCCCGTGCCGCGCGACCAGCGCCTCGAAGGCGGCCTGGTCGCCGGAGTGGGCGAAGCGGGCCAGGAGCTGGCCGTCGCCGAGGCCGACGGCCGTGCCGTCGCCGAACAGGTCGCGGAGGTGCCGCAAGGTGCCTCCCATGCCGATTGCCAGGCTGTTCGCCATTGCCGTCGATCTCCTCGAGGGTTTCGTTCGACCGCCGGACTGGACGGACCGGTCCAGACCGATCGATCGATCGCCGCTCGCTCAAGAGGGAAGAGGGTGATCGAGGGCGTCGCGTCTCGATTTCCCGGATTTTCCCGCGGAATCTCTGGATCAGGGTCTCTCTCGCCGGATAGAATCTGGCTAGATTGGCTAGATTGGAGGCGACGGATGGACTGGAACCTCGCGGACGCCAAGAACCGATTCAGCGAGCTCTTCAACCAGGCGATCGCGGTGGGCCCGCAGCGGGTCCGGCACCGCAAGGAGGCGGTGATCATCTTATCCGAGCGGGACTACGAGCGGGTCGCGGGCCGCCGGCCGGGGTTCAAGGATTATCTGCGCGACGGCGAGTCGTTCGAGGGGCTGGACCTGTCCCGCGACCTCGACCCCGACCCTGTCCCCGGCCCCGGCCCCGGGCGGGATGGGACGCCGTGAGGACATTGCTCGACACCTGCGTGCTGGCCGAGCTGCGGCATCCGCGGGGCAACCCGGCGGTGCGGGCGGCCGTGGACCTGATCCCGGACGACGACCTGTATCTCAGCGTGCTCACGGTGGCCGAGGTGGTCAAGGGGATCGCCGGCCTGCCCGCCGGGCGGAAGAGGCGGGGCCTCGAGGCATGGCTGGCCGGCCTGGAGGCGCAGTTCGCCGACCGCATCCTGGCGGTGGACGCCGAGACGGCGCGTCTCTGGGGGGAGATCGCCGGGCGGTCGCGGCAGGGGGGGCTGGTGCTGCCGGCGGTCGTCGGCCTGCTGGCGGCGACGGCCCTGCGCCACGGCCTGCGCGTGATGACCCGCGACGCGACGCCGTTCGCGTCGACCGGCGTGCCGATCGTCGACCCCTGGGCCGGTCCCTGACCTGACCTGAGCGGGCGGGCGAACTGTCCAGACTGGCCGGACGACACACCATGACGAGACACAAGGACCAGGAACCACGAGGCCGCTGCCATGGCGAAACATCGACAAGAGCGACGACCGGCCGGCCGACCGCGGCCCCGCAAGCCGCCGGGCGCCGATTACGACAGCCCGTGGAAGGAGGCGCTCGACCGGTACTTCGACCCCTGCATGGCCTTCTTCTTCCCGCGGGCGCACGCCGACGATCGACTGGGCCCGCGGCTACGAGATGCTCGACAAGGAGCTCCAGCCCATCGTCCGCCGGTCTCGGTCCGGCCGGCGGTACGTGGACAAGCTGGTCAAGGTCTGGCTCAAGAGCGGCGAGGAGCGCTGGCTGCTGATTCACGTCGAGGTCCAGGCGCAACGCGAGAGCGACTTCCCGGCGCGGATGCACGTCTACAACCACCGGATCTTCGACCGCTACGGCCGCGAGGTGATCAGCCTGGCGATCCTGGCCGACGACGACCCGAGCTGGCGTCCGGACCGGTACGAGTACAGCCGCTGGGGCTTCCGCACGCTCACCGAGTTCCCGGTTGTCAAGCTGCTGGACCACGCGGGACAATACGAGGAGCTGGAGGCCGACCCGAACCCGTTCGCCGTGGTGGTGCTGGCGCACCTCAAGGCGCTGGAGACCCGGCGGTCGCCGGCGGATCGATATGCGTGGAAGGTGCGGCTGATCAAGGGGCTGTACGGCCGCGGTATGAGCCGGGAGGACGTACGCCGGCTGTTTGATTTTATCGACTGGGTCATGGCGTTGCCGGAGCCCCTGGAGCGGGCATTCGGGAAGCGCTCACGGCCATCCAGGAGGAGAAAAGTATGCCGTTCATGAACATTGTCGATCGGATGCAGATGGAGAAGGGGCTGCTCCGGGGCATCGAGGTCTCCCTGGAAGTGAAGTTCGGCGCTGCGGGCCTGGAGCTGATGCCGGAACTCCGCCAGATCCGCGACCACGTGGTGCTCGATAAGGTTCTCACCAGGATCAAGACGGCGGCCAGTCCGGACGACGTTCGTCGCGTGTGGACCCGCAAGCGACGGCCGAAGTCGGCGAAGCCGGAGTGATCGATTCGATCCCGATCCACGCCGTGGCCCGGATCGGGGAGCCACCGACCCCACTTCATCGACTGGGTCCTGGAGCTACCGGAGCACTCAGACGAGCAATTCCTGGACGAGATCGACGCGTTCCAGCGCGAGAATTTTATGCCATGCATGAGCACTTTTGAGCGGGTTGCCTGAGGAAAGGACTTCTCGAGGGCATCGAGGAGTGCCTGAAGATGAAGTTTGGTGGGGCGGACCCGGAGCTGATGGAGGATCTCCGCCAGCATGGAGAACATGAGCTACTTCGCAAAGTCCTCAGGCGGATCGCGACGGCGGATAGCCCCGCCGCTCTCCATCGCTATGTGACCCGGATCCGCCGCCGGAAGGAAAAGCAGGCGGAGCCCATGTAGGGTGGTTGCCTCCGGCGAGTGCCGGCCGGCCGGGGGAGCACTGCTGGGTTACGCGGGACAGTACGAGGAGCTGGAGGCCGCATCGCACCGCATTGTGTCGCATCGCCGAGGATCGATGTCCGCCGGGCGGGCGCTAATCCCTCGGCTCGCCGATCAGGTCCGTCACGGTGGCCAGGAAGGTCTGGTCGTGGAAGCTGCTCTTGGTCAGATAGGCGTTGGCGCCGGCATCCAGGCCCCGGATGCGGTCCTCCTCGCGATCCTTGTACGAGACGACGACGACCGGGATCGCGCGGAGCCGCGGGTCGGCCTTGATCGACTGGACGAGCTGGATGCCGTCCATCCGGGGCATGTCGATGTCGCTGACGACCAGGTCGTAGCGTCCCGAGCGCACGGCGTTCCAGCCGTCGACGCCGTCGACGGCCGTGTCGACCAGGTAGCCGCGGTTCTCGAGCAACTGCCGCTCGAGCTCGCGGACCGTGATCGAGTCGTCCACGACGAGGACCCGACGGGCGGGCCGGGCCCTCTGCTCGGGGGCCTCGGCGGCCAGGCGGCCGATCCGGCGGCCCGAGAGCAGGTTGTCCACCGAGCGGATCAGGTCCTCGGCGTCGAGGATCAACACGGGCCAGCCGTCCTCGAGCACCGACGAGCTGCTGATGTTCGGCACCTGGCCGAGCCGGGGGTCCAGCGGCGTGACGCGGAGGTCGCGCTCGCCGAGGAAGCGGTCGACGACCACGCCGAAGCGGTGGCTCCGGTCGCTGGCGACGACCACGGGCATCGGGTCGCCGGGCCGACGGCCCGAGGCGCCCGGGCCCGCCGCGCCGGGTCGAGCTCGAGCACCTGGGTCGCCTCGACCAGGCCGACGAGCTGGTCGTCGAGCAGGACGTGCGGCTTGCCCTCGAGGTCGCGGATCTCGCCGGGCGCGACCATCACGATCCGGTCGATCCGGCTGAGGGGGAAGGCATAGGGCTCGCCGGCGATCTCGACCAATAGCGCGCGGATCACCGAGACGGTGATCGGGAGCTGGAGGATGAACCGCGTCCCCTTGCCGGGCCGCGTCGCCACCCGGACCGAGCCGCGGACCGAGTGCACCATGCTGTGCACGACGTCCAGCCCCACGCCGCGGCCGGAGACCGACGTGACCTGCTCCTTGGTCGAGAAGCCGGGCAGGAAGAGGAAGTCGAGCAGCTCGGCCTCGCCCAGGCGGCGGGCCATGTCGGCGGCGGCGAGCCCGCGCTCGACCACGCTGGCGCGGAGGCGCTCGAGGTCGACGCCGCAGCCGTCGTCGGAGAGGACGAGCTGGAGCATCCCGGCGCGGTGGCGGGCCTCGAGCCGGATGGTGCCGCCCGGCGGCTTGCCGGCGGCGCGGCGACGGTCGGGCGTCTCGAGGCCGTGGTCCAGCGCGTTGCGGATCAGGTGGTTCAGCGGTGCCTCGAGCCGGTCGAGGATGTCGCGATCGACGCCCGTGGTCTCGCCGGCGACCTCGAAGCGGGCCTCCTTGCCCAGCTCGCGGGCCAGGTCGCGGACCAGCCGGGGGAAGCCGCGGATGCCGTCGGCCAGCGGTCGCATCCGGCTGGCCAGGACCTCGTGGTGCAGCCGGCTGGAGAGGTCCTCGCTCTCGTGCGCCAGGGTCTCGAGCGTCTCGACGGTCTCGGAGATCGCCTGCAAGCCCTCGGCGGCGCGGGCCCTGGCCCTGGCGAGCAATTCCTGCCCGGCCGTGGCGAGCGACGCGGTGGCGAGGGATGCGGCGGTGGTCGTCGAGCCCCGGTGCGAGGCGCGGACGGAATCGGCCGACGTCAGGCGGTCCTCCAGCAGCTCGAGCGTCTCCATCAGCCGCGACTGCCGCTCGCGCAGCCGCCAGAGGGCGTCGACCATCGGCCGGAGGCGGTGGCTCTGCACCAGGGCCTCGCCGGCCAGGCCCATCAGCCGCGTCAGGCTATCGGCCGTCACCCGGACGACCCGGTCGGCCGGGCGCTGGGGGTCGGCCGGCTCCTCGGGCGGTGGCGATGGTGCCGGCGCCGTCGGGAGACTCGGCGGCGATGAGGCGACTTCCCCGGCGATCGGCCCGGCCTGGGGGGGCGGTGACGGCTCCGGGGCCGGCTGCGGTGGTTGAAGCTGCGGCTCGGGTGTCGGGGGCTCGGGGCCCGCGGGTGTCGGGGGCTCGGGCCGGTCCTCCTTGACGGCGTCGAGCTGCGCGACCAGGGTGTCGACCTCGGCGGCGTGGTCGGCCTGCCAGGCGGGCAGGTCGGCCTCGTCGACCTGCGCGACCTGCACGAGGAAGTCAACGCCGCGGAGCAGGACGTCGACATGCGCGGGACCGCAAGATCAGTCGGCCCTTCTGCGCGGCGACGAAACCGTCCTCCATCGCGTGCGCGACGCGGACGGCGGCATCGAGGCCGACGATCCGCGCCGCGCCCTTGAGCGAGTGCGCCGCGCGCATCAGGGGCTCGATCGTCTCGGCGCGGCGGGGCGTCGGCGCCCTCGAGCGCCACCAGGCCGGTTGAGAGGGTCGCGGTGTGGGTGTCGGCCTCCATGCGGAAGAGGTCCATCAGCGAGAAGCCGCTCAGGTCGCCGCTCATGGCCGGTGCCCTCCGTCGGGGCGGGTTGGTCGAATCGTTGGCCGACGAACGAGGGGTTTCACGAGCCCAGCTCCCGCAGCGCGGCGAACACGCGCTGCTCGTCGAGCAGTCCGACGCTGTGGCCGTCCCACGACAGCACCGCCTGGCTGAAGCCGACCGCAGGGTTGACGAGGGTCGAGGGGACGGGGCCCCACTGCGATCGCGGGGATCCGCTGGACGCCCAGGACCTCGTCGGCCGCGAACGCCCAGCTCTCGGACCGCCGGCGATCGCGGAGGACGACCAGCCGGTGCGTCGAGGCGGGGGCGTGGATGTCCAGCAGGCCGTGGAGCGAGACGCAGAGCTGCGCCTGGCCCTGGAGGTTGACCAGCCCGAGGAAGATGGCGTTGGAGCGGTGCGGGACGCGGTGCATGGGCCTGGGCCGGGTGACCTCGGCGATGGCGCGGGTGCGGAACGCCAGCCATTCGGAGCCCAGGCGGAAGATCAGCAGGCTGACGCCCTCGCGCTGCGCCAGGGCGTCCTCCTCGTCGTCGCACCGCGCGTCGGCGTCGGTGCCGCACGCGACGCCGCCGCCCGAGAGCCAGGTCGACCAGTCGGCCAGGTAGCCGTCGGGGGCGCGTCGGTCGAAGAAGCCGCGGGCGGCGGCGGCGAAGGCCGGGCAGTTGCGGCAGTGGACGAAGGTATTGAGCTCGGGGCAGCTCCGGTCGCCGGAGACCCCGATGCGGTGCCAGCACCCCTCGCCGTGGTCGAATGGCAAGGGGTCGGCCCCGGCCGACTGGCCGGTCCCGTCCGTCAACATGCGGCCCGTGGTCATCGCTCACCCCCGGCCGGTCCCCGGCCACCTGGCCCGCGATCCCCGTCGGCGCCGGCCTGGCGGCTGGCGCGGCGGCGGAAGCCGGCGGCGGCCTCGCGGTCGCCGCGGCGCTCGCTCGACAGGGCGAGCGCCAGCAGGGCCTCGGCGTGCCGGGGATCCAGGTAGATCGTCTTGTGGAAACACTCCTCGGCGCGGCGGCGGTCGCCGGCCGACTGGCAGATCATGCCCATCAGATAATACGCGACGGCCCCGGGCCCCTTCTGGCGCAGGTGCTGCTCGCAGGCCGCGATCGCCTCGGCGTGCCGGCCGCGGTTGGCGAGCTCGGCGGCCCGGTCCAGCAGCGAGGGAGGCGCCGACGACGGCCGACCCGCACCGGCGGCCGGGGGCATCGGCGCGGGCTCGGCGGCCGGCGTGGACATGGCGCGGCGGCCGGCATGGACATGGGCTCGGCCGCCATCGGCGCGGGATCGGGCAGCATGAGCACGGGCTGCGGCATCGGCAGCGAGAGCGGCCACAAGGGCTCGGCCGGCGGATTCTCCGGCCGCTCGATCCGTCGATAGGCGAAGCAGCCCGGCTCGCCCGCCGCGACGAACCGCGACGCGACGCCGGGCACGTCGAGCCGGTCCGCGTGGCCGATGAACAGCACGCCGTCGGCCGCCAGCAGCCGGTCGAGCGTCGCCATCAGGCCGGCCCGCGCGCGAGGGTCCAGGTAGATCAGCAGGTTGCGGCAGAACACCACGTCGTACGGCGGCGCGTCGGCCAGCAACGACGAATCCAGCACGTTCGCCTGCCGAAACCGGACCGCCTCGCGGATCGCCGGGTCGACCTCGTAGTGCATCGGGCCGTCCGGGCGGAAATACTTCTGGAGGGGCGAGGGGCCGGGAATGAGGGGCGAGGGGTTAGGGGCCAGGGGCGAGGAGGACGAAGAGCTGAGGGGCGAGGGGTTAGGGGCCAGGGGCGAGGAAGACGAAGAAGCCGACCGCGGCTCTTGCTGGGGCGAGGGATTGGCTGGTGTGCGGGAGGGACCGATGAAAGCGGATTCTTTCTTCTCGCTCTCCTCGCCCCTCGCCCCTAACCCCTCGCCCCTCCCAGTGGACCGGAACGCATTGGCCGAATACACCCCGCGGCGGGCGATCTCGAGCATCCGGGCGCTGACGTCGACCGCGTCGATGTGGAACCGCCGCGCCGGAGAGCCCCGCGTCGCGGAGCGTGATGGCGATCGAGTACGGCTCCTGGCCGGCGGCGCAGGGCATGCTCAGCACGCGCAGGGGCGGCCGCCACGGCGAGGCGATCCAGCGCTCGCGGGCCCGGTCCGCCAGCCAGCGGAAGGGCCGCTCGTCGCGGAAGAACCAGCTCTCCGGGACGATGACCTCCTCGATCAGCGCCTGCTGCTCGGCCTCGGATTCGAGCGCGTGCGCCGCGTACTCGGCCAGGTCGACGATCCCCAGCGCGGCCATGCGACGCTCGGTGGAGCGGTGGATCAGCCGAGGGCCCAGCGACACCGGGTCCAGGCCGATCCGCCGCGTGAGCAGCTCCTCGATCTGCCGACGGTGGTCGGTCATGCGTCGGTGGCTCCTCGGTCGAGCGTCGGCTCGCCGCGCGGGGCCCTCGGCGCGGGATCGGCCGGGGCGGGCGTGGCGCTCAGGATCTCGAGGAGCAGGGTTTCGACGCCGACCAGCGGCATGAAGCCGCGATCGGTCCGGGCGATGGCGTCGAGGTACGGCGCGCGGTCGAGGCGCACGGGCGCCGGCGTGACCCGGTCGGAAGTCACCTCGACCAGGTCGATGACATGCTCGGCGATCAGGCCCGCGCGGCGCGGCGGCGGGGCGTCAGCCGGCGCGTCGCCGCCATCCGCCCCCGCCCTTCCCCTGCGCCGCGGCCACCAGGATGATCCGCGTGCTGAGCCGCTCGCCGCTGGGCGTGGACGCGAGCAACAGGCCGAGGTCGATCACCGGGACGACCTCGCCGCGGTACTCGAGCAGCCCGACCAGGTAGGCCGGCGCGTGCGGGACGGCGCGGAGCGGGACCCTCGGCACCAGCTCGACGACGGAGGCCACGTCCAGGGCGTAGGGCTCGCCGGCCACGGTGAAGGTCAAGAGCAGCATCGGGTCATCCTCCCCTGGGCCCGGTCTTCCCGCTCGCAAGCCCCGTGCGCGTCCGCCGGTCGGATCGGGTCCGGCTCAGGCCGGCGTCGAACGCGCCGAGCGAGAAGTGCGAGACTTCCTCCTTCAGCCCGCCGACGGCCTCGCGCAGGCGGTCGGTGGCGCTTGTTGAACTCGCGGATCGAGGTCGAGGTCTGGCCGGCGGCCTCGCTGAGCCGGGTCATCGCCTCGCGGATCTGGTCGGCGCCCTGCGACTGCACCGCGCATGCCCTCGGTCACCTGGTCGAACCGCTGGTGCAGGCCCTGGACGCCCTGGATGATCTGGCCGAGCTGGCCGCCGAGCCCGCCGACCTCGCCGACGACCTGGCGCACCTGCTCGCTGAACTTGTCCATCTCCATCACGCCGGCGGAGACGCTGTACTGCATCTCCTTGACCATGCGCTCGATGTCCAGGGTGGCGACGGCGGTCTGGTCGGCCAGGCGGCGGATCTCGCGGGCGACGACCAGGAAGCCCAGGCCATATTCGCCGGCCTTCTCGGCCTCGATGGCCGCGTTGATCGACAGCAGGTTGGTCTGGTCGGCGACCTTGGTGATCGTGGTGACGACCAGGTTGATGTTGGCCGCGCGCTCGCTGATGACCGAGAGCTTCGAGCCGATCGAATCGGTCGAACTCGGCGAGCTGCCGCATCGTCTGGTCCATCCCGGAGAGCGCCTTCTGCCCGCTCGAGGCCATCCGCGACGTCTGGTTGGCGACCTGGTTGACCTCGTTCATCGTCTTGAGCAGCTCCTGGCTGGTGGCCGAGATCTCGTTGACCGCGGCCGCCGCCTCGTTGGTCGAGGCGCTGTAGTCGTACACCGATTGCTCCTGCTGCCGCGAGGCGGCCGAGATCTCGGTGGCCGTCGAGAGCAGCGTGATGCTCGAGCGCTGGATCCGCGCGATCAGCGAGCGCAGGTCGCCGATCATCTTGCGGATCGCCTGGAGCAACAGGCCGACCTCGCCGGGCGCCTTGGCGTCGGTGGTCGCGGTCAGGTCGCCCGAGGCGATCCGGTCGGCCACCAGCGCGGCCTCGCGGATCGGGCGGGTGATGGTCCGTGCGACGAGTAGCGCGACGATCGTGACGATGACGAACGTCACCGCCAGGAGCGCCGCGACGATGCCGGCCTGGCGGCGGGTCAGCGCGAACGCCTCCTCCACGTCCTGCTTGACGACCATGCCCCAGCGGTACGACGGCAGGTAGGACCAGACGGTCATCACGGGGACGCCGCGGTAGTCCACGGACTGGCCGTAGCCGCGCTCGCCGCGGATGGCACGCTCCATCGACGTGGACTTGCCGGTGCCGAGCGTCACCCGCTGGTTGATCCGATTATCGCCATCGTGGCGGGACGGCGAGATGAACCAGATCTGGTCGCCGTCGCGGCTGGCGACGACCGTCTCGCCGGTCTCGCCGAGCCCGTTGTAGTCGGTGAAGGTCTGGAAGACCTCGCGGTTGCCCAGCTCGAGGGCCAGGTAGCCGGCGATCCGCCCCTCGGGGTTGTACACCGGGCCGGCGATGAACGCCGACGGGGCGCTGCGGCCCGGATAGACCTGGTAGTCGGACACGTCAACCTGGAGGAGCGTCCGCACCCGGTCGAAGACCTCGGCCAGCTCGCTGTCGCGCAGCGGGCCGGTGAGCAGGTTGGGACCGGTGTCGATCTCGGACGAGAGCCGCAACAGCACGTTGCCCCCTGGTGTCGAAGAGCAGCGCATCGCGGTATCCGTAGGTCTCGATGAACCGCCCGACGACCTGGCGGGCGCGCTGGTGCAGCTCGGCCCGGGCGGGCGTGTCGGGCGCCCCGCCCTGTTCCACCTCGGCGAGCTGGCGGGTCGCCTCCATCACCGACGGCAATCGGCCCAGGATGTTCATGTCGCTGCGGCGCTCGCGGATGTACATCTCGAGCTGGGTCGTCTTGGCGTCGGAGACCGCCATCAGGTTGCGCCGCACCGAGCGCTCGAGCGACCGCGCCGAGACGATCTGCGTGAGCAGCGTCAGGATGCCGCAGGGGATCAGCGAGATGCACAGGAAGAAGATCAGCAGGTGCGTGCTGATCCCGGTCCGGGGCATGAGGACGGTCAGGAATCGCGGCAGGCTCATGACGGGTCGCACCTCAACGGGACTGGCTCATCTCATCGCGAAGCGGGGAAGGCCCGTCGCACGGCGATGCCCGCGCCGCGCCAGCACCGGCCCCCGAGGTTCGCCTCGACGCCGCGGACTTGGTGGGCGAGGTGGCCGGCGACCGGGATGGCGCGGGCGTATCCTTCCGCGCGGGGGCCGATCCGGGCTTCGTGGCGGGCGTCGACGGGCTGCGCGGCGCGGGGGGTGACGCCGTGGCCGGACTGGGTGGCGCCGCCGCTCCCGATCTCGAACCCGTGCCCGGGGCGTTGGCGGCCGTACCCGTGTTGCCCCAGCCGCCCCACGCGTGGAACAGGTCGTCGAGGAACGCCGTCCACTCCGCCATCCGCCGTGTGGTCGGGAACGGGATCGGCCGGACCGACTTGTCCGAGGTCCAGACGATGTCGAACTGGCTGTCCCCGCGGATCCGGCCGATGTAGACCGGCCGCCAGGTGTGCAAGGTCGTCGCGTCGATCGAGATGATCCCCTCGGGCGCGCTGCGGCTCTGCCGGCTGACGGTCTTGTGCACCGCGGTGACCTGCTCGGTGTCCGCCTCGGCGACGGCCTGAGCCCAGAGCCAGACGCTGTTGTACGCCGCCACCATCACGTCGCTGGTCACCCGGTCGCTGCCCCACCGCGCCTTGAACTTGCGGACGAACTCGCGGTTCGCCTCGGTGTCGATGCTCTGGAAGTAGTTCCACGCCGCGTAATCGCCCACGAGGTCGCGCACCGGCATGTGCCGCAGCTCGTCCTCGGCGATGCTGAACGAGATCACCGGCACCTCGCGCGGGCCGATCCCGGCCTCGGCCAGCTTGCGGTAGAACACCAGGTTCGTGTCGCCCACCACCGTGCTGATCACGACGTCGGGCTTCGCCCGCTTGATCGCGGCGACCAGGTCGTCAACCGCCGTGCTGCCGTAGAGCACGTATTCCTCGCCCGCCACGGTCGCCGCCCAGGGCTTCGATGTAGTCCCGCGCGATCGCGTTGACCGCGTGCGGCCAGACATAATCCGACCCGGCGAGGAAGTACTTTCGCGCGTTGATGTTGTCGTACGACCACTTGACGGCCGGGATGACCTGCTGGTTGGGGGCTGCGCCGGTATAGACGATGTTCGGCGACTCCTCCAGCCCCTCGTAGGCCATCGGATAGAACAGCAGGTGATGGTGCCGCTCGACCACCGGCAAGACGCTCTTGCGGCTGGCGGAGGTCCAGCAGCCGAAGATGACGCTGACCTTGTCCGACTCGATCAGCCGCTCGGCCTCGCGGGCGAAGGTCGGCCAGTCCGAGCGGCCGTCGGCGATCACCGGCTCGACGATCCGGCCGCCCAGCAGGCCGCCGGCCTCGTTGATCTCCTCGATGGCGAGGAGCTCGGCCTCGACCATCGATTCCTCGCTGATCTTCATCGGCCCGGACCGCGAGTGCAGCAGGCCGACCTTGATGGGCGCCAGCCGGCCGGCCACCTTCGGGGCCGCCCACGCCGCCACGGCCCCCACGATCGCCAGCCCGAGGAATCCGACCAGCCACCACCTCATGCCGGACTTCTCCCGAGACGTCGCCTTCCGGCCGCAAGCGGGCGGACGAGGGTCGCAAAGTGGACGCTATCCGCAGAGATTATATCCGACGCCCGGAGCCCCGCGGTGCGGAGACCCCGCCCGCTCGCCGATTTCTTCGGCAGGACCGGTTCGGCCGGCCCGATCGCCGGCGGGGTGAGGGGCTAGGGACGAGGGGCGAGGAGGACCGATCCGTGCCGGCCCGCCCGCCCGATCGCCGGCGGGAGCCGGCTCCAACAACGGTTCGGCCGGCCCGATCGCCGCGGACGGGTCTTCCTGTGGGCGGGGGCTCCTGCCCCGATCCCATCCGGTCCGACCGGGACCGGCCCGGGCGACGGCTCGCACGAGGGGCGGCCCTGCCGCTGCGGATGGCGGTCGGCAGAGCATTCCCCGCGGGATACCGGCAGTGGTATGGTGCGGGCGTGCCCGCGGGAGCGGGCGAAGTTCGGCTTCGGCATCAGCCCGAGGAGACAGCCATGAGGATGCGGATCATCGCGGCGGCGGTCGTACTGGGCCTGGGCATCGTGGGGATCACCCTGGCGCAGCAGGGCGGGGAGCCGTCGAAGCCGGGTCCCGACAGGGCGAAGTTGCGTGCTCAGGTGGCGAAGCTCCGTGCGGAAATCGAACTCCTGCAACTGGAGCACGACGCCGATGTTGATTTCCTGAAGAAGGGCCTCGGGGACATGAAGAACCTCGACAGCCTGGAAGCCGCGAAGGAGCCCATGAAGGAGCAGGCGAAGTCCATTCTGGAGGGTCCTGCGAAGAAGCAGATGGAACAAGTGAAGGAGCAGTTGGAGCAACTGAAGAAGCCGATAGAAGCTCTCAAGGGCGAATTCCCGAACTTGCAGGTGCCGGGCTTGCCCGAGCCTCAGGAGGAGATGAACAACATGTTCCTGGTGAATGACGCAGCCGCCAAGCTGCTACGTCCGATCATCGAGCGTCAGAAACAGGAATTCGTCCGCAAGGCCGCCGAGCTGAATGAAAAGCGGCTGGAGCTGGCCGAGGTCGAGAAGCAGTACAACGAGGCCAGGTGAGGCTCCGTCGATGGCGGCGGCGGTTCGCGGTTCGGCGCGGGTCTCCCACCCGGCCGACGTTCGGTGCGGTTGGGTTCGGCGCGTGTCTCCCGCCCCCGCCGCCGGCCTGACCGATCGGTCTGCCGGGCGGGCGGCGGACTGGCTACATCGGACCGAGCCGGGCGGGTGGAGATCTACGGTCGCCGCCGTGGCGGGGTCGGAGACCCTCGCCGATCGGCCGGGCCGAACATCGAGACGAGCCGGGTCGCCGCGCCGGTCCGGTCCGGTCCGAACCGCTCCAGGTCGTCCAGGTTCATTCCCCACGGTCCGCTGTCCCGTGGCTCAATGCTCGAGAACAATCTCGGGATCGACCTCAGCCGCCGCAGACCTGCAGATACGCCGAGGCCGGGAAATGCCCCGCGCCGGCGCAGGCCGTCGTCGTCGGGGGCCGACAGCTCTCCCGAGCGGGCCAAATGGGCCGTTTTGAGGCTTTCAGCCTCGCCAATAGCGGCTTCTGAGACTCACGCCAAACTGGAAAACAACCGGCCAAATATGAACCGAGCCACGGAAACCGCCGCCGCGCCGGAAAACTTTATTAAATCTCCAGAAATATTTTCTGCTTCTGGCCAAAGGGCTTGCGTCAAGAAAATACCCATCTTCGCCGATAGGTGCATTTCAGTTTTTGCAAACCTGACGTCGCCGACAGAAGTCCGCGTGTGAGGGGACTGGATTTTTGGCTCAAGCGGCGAATGAGGCTGTCCGGCGATGAAATCCGCCCCAAGAACCCCGAAATGCCCCCACCCAGCCCCACCAGGGCCACGGTGCGGGCACGCGAGACGGCTTATTCGCCCCAGTCCCTCCTCCCGACAGCGTCTGCTCCACTTGAACCTTAACCCGCGCGCGCAGCTTCTTCGACGCCGCCGCTCGCAGCACGTTCCATCCCGCCACCTTGTGCAGGATCGCACGGAACACGCTCCCTCGACCTCGCACTCGCAACCGGTCCATCCCCAGCCGATTCTTCAGGCCGCTGTTGGTTGACTCGATCCCCGCTCGCTGCGCGTACCGCTCGGCGAACACCGGCGTCTCTTGCTCTCGACGCCGACCGGCCAGGCGGTGTTCCTTGTCGCTGAACTCCATCGTGTACCGACCGTCCCGCGTCGTGTCGATCGGACAACTCGCGCGGAACGGACAGCCCGCGCACGCCGCCGCCGGCATCTCGATCCGCGTCATGCCGGCCGCCGCATCTCGCTCGACCACCAGCGGCACCTGCCCGCTGGGGCAGGCTTCGACTTGCCCGGTCCGCTCGTCCACGGCGAAATCGTCCACCGTCAATGCCTGGGGAGCCCTCACCGGCTCCGGGCCGGGGATCGGTCCTACGAGGTCCACGCCGCGCCCCGCGGCGGCCCGGACATTCTCGTCGCTGCAATACGGCGTGTCGGCCAACATCTCCTCGGGGAGCAGGCCCGACCCCGCGAGCTGATCGAGCATCGGCACCATCGCGGCGACGTCGGGCTCGCAGGCCGTCTGCGGCAGCGCCGCGGTGATCAGCTGCACGTCATTGGCCGGGCTGCACGTCTCGGCGAGTTGCACCTGGTAGCCGGGACCCTTGCGGCCATCGTAGGTGGCGTCGGGGTCCGACGGGTTCTGGATGCGGTCGCCGCCGGTCTTGGCCTTCACGACGACGGTATCGCCGACGACTTCGCACTGCTGGTCGAAGATGGTGCGCAAGGCCTTGTAGGTCGAGCGGCCGGTCCACTCGGGGCGATCGGCGAAGTGCTCGATGGTCCGGAGCAGGTCCTCGGCGGCTCGCTGCCGCGACCGCCGTCGCGCCTCGGCGTCCTTGGCGGCGGCGAACAACTGCGATTCGGCGGGCTCGTAGCGGTTGCGGAAGTCCTCGGGCAGCGCGGCGTACTGCTCGGGGGCATGGCGCCTGACCTGGGTCAGGAACCGCTTGATGGCGACGGCCATCAGCCTGGTGCGGCCGAAGGTGGCCATGTGGCTGAAGACGTGGGTCGAGTCCAGCCGCTGCCGCGCGACGTCGAGTTCCAGCTCGTCGGCCAGGTGGATGGTGACGTCGTGGAAGACCTGGGTGGCCAGCTCGTCGTCGCGAAAGAGGGCCTGATAGCGCTCGACGGTGCGCGCGGAGATCTCGACGCCCGGTTCGAGGTTGAGGGCGTACTGGACATCGCTGCGGAAGATGTAGGCTTCGGCGGCCTCGGCGGCGGCCCAGTCGAAGAAGTCGGCCAGGAAGACGAGGCCGGCCATCGAGTAGAGTTCCTTGGTGGGAGCGCCGAGGTCATGGCTGAAATGACGGGCGAGCTCACCGACGGGGAGGACGTCGAGGACGACGTGGCGAAAGACGCCTTGCCACCCCTCGGCGATGATCCGGTGGCCGGCGGGAGGGATGACGCCGTCGAAGGGGTCGAAGAGGCGTGTTTGTCGGGGGTCGACGATATGGATCATGGCGGACGCAACTCCTCTGATAAACTGGAGTTAAGTATAGAGCCGCGTCGGGGAAAGTCAAGAGGAAAAGCGACGAAAACCGAGTAGATTCAAGGACTTATGACGAGAATTGGCCCCCGATGCACTTTTGTCGGGAACGTCAAACCTGATACATTGTATATATAGGGGGAGAGAAGAAAGCCGAGGGGGTACAGGGGGTTTTGGGGGCCCTGGAACATAGAATGCATGCACGCAATCTGTTTTCGTTTTCCGTGCGTCACCCGACCGTTGGCGCTCGAGAATCGCATGAGGCTGACGTCGTCCATCCCCATCTTCAATCCCCCGACGTGCGAGCGGCCGCATGCCATCCCGTTCGTTGAGCCAGTGGCGGGCCGACAGGATGGCAAGGCTTAGCCAGATCGATGCGCAGTGCGTTGCCTGTGCCGCCATCCCCGCCAA
Source organism: uncultured Planctomycetota bacterium (assembly GCA_963771445.1). Lineage (GTDB taxonomy): Bacteria > Planctomycetota > Planctomycetia > Isosphaerales > Isosphaeraceae > JAKAUH01. The sequence continues at coordinate 1,542,712 of CAVYTQ010000015.1, forward strand.
TCCCCAACTGATCGACGAGAATTGCCGTGCCTACATCCTCCTGCTATCCGCGCATTTCCAGGGTTTCTGCCGCGACCTCTACACGGAGTGCGCCCAGATCGTCGCATCCAGGGTCCGGCTCACCTTGCGTGTCCTCGTGCAGGAGCAATTTACCGCCCGCTGTCAGCTCGATCACGGAAATCCCAATATCGATAACCTGAAGAAGGACTTTGGCCGGTTCGGACTCATCCTCCGCATGGCGGTGCATGATCCGGCGAACCAGTTGCGGCTAGGGCATCTCAATGCTCTGAATGAATGGCGGAACATCGCCGCCCATCATGGCACCGTGCCGCCCGCCGGGCTGCCTTCGCTCGCGACGATTCAGGGTTGGCGGGATTCCTGCGATGGCCTGGCGAATTCGCTTGACGACATCATGTACAATCACTTACGACGAATCCTCAGGAGAAGGCCCTGGATTCCGTGATCAAGCGAGGCGGGTGCGATGGCAGAGAAGAAGCGACCTGATGCGTTAGCCTCCTTCAAGTTGGGCGATCGCGTTCGGATCAAGCATTACGCCGGTCAGGTCGGCAAGATCGTCGAATATCGCGGCCTTCTCGGTCCCGGTGGGGCACCGGTTTACCGCGTACAGGTCAAGCGGAAGCCGCACATCTCCTACATCGAGCTGCTGGCAAACCAGATCGAAGTACTCGCACCCGCGCGGAAGGAACCGGCCCGAGCGGTCGGCAAGACCCGCAAGAGCTCCTGAGCAACTCCTGTCCAGGCATCGTCTCCTGTGCTAATAATCCGCGTATGCGGACCTTCCTGACCGACGACCGGTTCTGGGCGTGCCACGAGCGGGCCCTGGCGAGTGTGCGCCGCCGGATTGCCCGCTACTGACGCGGCATCGGCAACATCCACGGCGACGCCGCCAACTCCAGGCGGTCCCATCCCGGACCGAGAAAACTCCCAGCCAGGACAGCCAACGAACCTCCCATCGCCGGTTCTCGCCTCACCGGACCTGGAACTCGGGGACACCCGCGATGAAGAAGCTCATCAATGATCCCAACCGCGTCGTGGAAGAGATGGTCCAGGGGCTGGTCGCGATCTATCCCGGCCTGCGGCGGCTGGCGGGCGAGACGGTCGTGGTCCGGGCCGATGCCGAAGCGGTGCGCGACCGCCAGGTGGGGCTTGTCGCCGGTGGCGGCAGCGGGCACGAGCCGGCGCATGCGGGCTACATCGGTCGGGGGATGCTCGGCGCGGCGGTGGCCGGGGATGTCTTCACATCGCCGGGCCCGGATGCCGTCCTCGCCGCGATCCGGGCCGTCGCGGGCTCGCGAGGGGCCCTGTTGATCGTCAAGAACTACACCGGCGATCGGCTCAACTTCGGCCTGGCCGCCGAGCGCGCGGGCCGAGGGGATTCCGGTGGAAATGGTCGTCGTGGCCGATGACGTCGCGCTGGCCGGCGAGGGCGGGCACGGGCACGCGGGCCGTCGCGGCCTGGCCGGCACGATCCTGGTGCACAAGGTCGCCGGCGCGGCGGCCGAGGCGGGCGCGAGCCTGGCCGAGGTCGCCGCCATCGCCCGGGACGCGGCCGCCGCCGTCCGGACGATGGGGGTCGCACTCACGCCCTGCACGGTCCCCGCGGCCGGCCGGCCGGGCTTCTCGCTGGGCGAGGCCGAGGTCGAGCTGGGCCTGGGAATCCACGGCGAGCCCGGCGTCCGCCGCGTGCCGGTCGAGCCGGCGGATGCCCTGGTCGACCGCCTGCTGGGCCCGATCCTCGCCGAGCTCGACGGCGATCGGGTCGTCCTGCTGGTCAACAACCTGGGCGGCACGCCGGCCATGGAGCTGGCGATCGTCGCCCGACACGCCATCGACGTGCTGGAGCAAGGCGGCAAGCGGGTCGAGCGCGTCTACGCGGGGACGTTCCTGTCGGCCCTGGAGATGGCCGGCGTCTCGCTGTCGGTGTTACCCGTGGACGATCGGCGACTCGCCCGGCTCGACGCTCCGACCGACGCGCCGGCCTGGCCCAACGCGGCCGACCGGCCGAGATCGCGATCCGCGTCCGCTTCCCCCGAGCCGACAGCCCCGCCGAGGCCGGCCGCCGGACCGCCGAGGACCGCGCCGGGCCGTCGAACTCGCCGCCGCGATCGAGGCGGCCGCCCGGTCGTTGATCGAGGCCGAGGCCCATCTGACCGCGCTGGATCAGGCCGTCGGCGACGGCGACCTGGGGATCAGCCTGGCGAGGGGCGCGCGGGCCGTCCTGGACGCCTTGCCCACCTGCCCCCTCGACGAGCCCGCCGCGACGCTGCACGAGCTGTCCTTGACCCTGCAGCGGGCCCTCGGCGGCACGTCCGGACCGCTGTACGCGATGCTCCTGCTTCGCGCCGGGGCCTGCCTGCGCCAAGCGACCCCGGGGCCGCGACGACCTGGGCGAACGCCCTTCGCGACGGTGCCGACGGGATTGGAGAGCTGGGCGGCGCCGCCGTCGGCGATCGGACGATGCTCGACGCGCTCGTGCCGGCCGCCGAGGCCCTCACCTCGGGCCTGCACGCCGGACTCTCGCCAGCGGCGGCCCTGGTTGAGGCGGTCGCGGCGGCCGATCGCGGGGCCGGGGCGACGGCCTCGATGAGCCCGAGGCGGGGCCGATCGAGTTACCTCGGCGACCGCGCCCTGGGCCACCCCGATCCCGGCGCCGTGGCCGTCGTTATCTGGCTGCGAGCCGTGAGCCAGGCCCTGGAAGCCACGGATTGAGGTGCCGCGCCGTCGGTTCCTGCTCATGCTGGGCGACGAACCGACGGACCTGATCGGTGGGAGTCCCCGGAGTCGGGTGGACCGACGGCCGTCAGCGGAAGGTCCACGTGATGATCTTGCCGGGGTCCCACCAGACGACCGCGAAGAACAGCAGCCAGCACCAGAAGAGACGGGCGATCTGCAGGGAGGTCGTCCGGCCGCCCGGGTCCCGGTCACGTCGGACTTGAAGGCCAGGATGAGAATGATGGGGACGCACACGAACCCGATCGGGAAGGATCCCAGGACGAGGAACACGAGCGTGACGTTCGCCACCCCGAGGATCGGACCCTCGCCGGGATGACCGACGGAGATTCGGGCGGCCGGGTCCAGTTTGCAGCCATCCGCGATCCAACGGGCGTAGATGAACGCGAGGATCAGGAAGGGGTAGATGGTCGAGATCCGGATCGCGGTCCGTAACCGCCGGCCGGGCCCCGCCAGCATGATCGGTAGGGCGATCGCGACGGCCGGGGTCAGGATCCAGACCCCGGGCCCCACGCCGACTACTGCGAACAGCCCGGCCAGGAACGTGATGGCCAGCATGAGATGCCACAGGCGGTATTCCACGGGGATCGCTCGCATGCCGGATGATAGCCCCACCCGCGCGGCGACGACAAGTTGACCGCCGCCGGGCCGGGACCGGAGCGAGGCCGACCTTTCAGTGGTCGGTGGTCAATGGAACGCGGATGGCGGGGTCGGTGAGGCCATTCCGCAGGTCGCAGGCGGCGTCCGTCGGCCGGTAGGCGCTCTCGCGCCCAGCGCGAAGGTGTGGAGCGGCATCATCATCCCGGCGGCCACCAGCTCGCGGTAGAGCGGCCGCGTTGCCTCGGTCACGTGGACCAGTTCGCCTGCCAGGCGGCGGTGCAGCAGGGCCTGGGCGGCTTCGGAAAGGACGATCACGGGCATGGGATAACCTCCGCCATTTTCGTCGCCCCGGCCGCCGATCAATCGATGAACCAGGCGCTTATGGTGTTCGCCTCGAAGAGGTCCCAGCGCCCGACCGCGATGGTGAACCCCCAGACCAGGACCGGCAGCACGATCCAGGCGAGGCCGACCCAGGGGCGGACCTCCCTGCGCACGAGCATCACGATCGCTCGGACGAAGACGAGTGGGATGCAGGACACCAGCGCCATCGGCAGGCCCATCAGCAGCAGAAAGGTCGCGTTGTATGGGACGTCAACGATCGGGCTGATGAACTTGGGATCGTCGAGATACACGCGCGGACGATGCCCCAGCACCAGCCGGGCCGTGAACCAGGTCGCATACAGCGAACCCATCCACAGCAGCGGGTACGTCGAGCAGACGAGCGCCAGGGCGCGGATCCGACGACCCGGTCCGGCCAGCACGACCGGCAGTCCGATCACGCCGGCCACGATCAGGACCGCCACGGCCGAGGTGACGCCCAGCCAGGCGAACAGCATTGCCAGCGCCGCGATGGCCAGCATGATCTGCCAGAGCTGGTATCTCGCCCCGATCACTCGCATGCCGGATGATAGCAACCGCCCGGCGGCGGGCTCAAGATCGGGGAGGCCGGGCCCGGAGCAGGATCGCGGAAGCACCCGATCCAGAAGAAACGGACGCGACGACGCGCCCCGGCCCGCCTCGCCGCCCGCCCGATCCGGTGGTACAATCGGTCCGATCTGCGTCCGTCGCGTAGGGTGGGTCGAGCGGAGCGAGGCCCACCGGGATCCGCCGCTCGATCGCGGTGGGCCTCTCTCCGCTTCGCTCCGCTCGACCCACCCTACGACCATCGAACTGACCTCCCAGGAACGACTCCGACAGCCTGACCTACGAAGACGACGGAGCTGAGACCATGAGCACGGCCGTCGCGACCGAGACCGCCGGACCGATGTCCGCTACACACCGGACGACCTGCTTGTCATGCCCGAGGGCAAGCGCTTCGAGCTGGTCAACGGACGATTGGTGGAACGCAACATGGGGGCTGAATCGAGCGAAGTCGCAGGAGAGTTGCTGCTTGTCCTCGGCTTGCACTGCAAGAAGCACGACCTGGGACGTTTCTGGCCGGCCGACAACGGCTACCAGTGCTTCCCGCACGCCCCGGGGCTGGTCCGCCGCCCCGATGTCTCGTTCATCAAGAAGGGCCGGCTGCCCGGGGACGTCTCGCCCAAGGGATGGATCCGGATCCCGCCCGACCTGGCCGTCGAGGTCGTCTCGCCCAACGACACCGCCGAGCAGCTCGAGGAGAAGCTGGAGGATTATCAGAAGGCCGGCGTACCGCTGGTCTGGGTGATCTATCCCGAGCGTCGCATGGCGCGGGTCTTCCGCCTCGATGGCCCGACCACCATGTTGCGCGAGGACGACGAACTCTCCGGCGAGGACGTCGTCCCCGGCTTCCGCTGCCCGCTTCGTGAGATCCTACCGAGGCGCGCGGCGGCCGAGCCGGCGTCCGCCTCGCCCGCCGGTCCGGATGGCGCCGGCCCGTCCTGATCGATCCGACGCCGGCGTTTACCGGTACGGGTGCCGGACGGCCGTCTCCGTGATCCCGACGGGCGGGTGCTCCCTCGACGCGTTGAGGGACCGGCGCGGGGGCCTCCGGAGGGAATCCGGAAAAGCCTGATGCCATCCGGGCCGATTCCTCGCTGATGAGGTCGAGGAGGCCCCGACCATGACCGAAGAGACCCTGTTCGAGCTGGCGCTCAATACACCCGCGGCCGACCGCGCCGCCCTGCTGGACCGCGAGTGCGCGGGCGACGCGGCGCTGCGCGGTCGCGTCGAGGCCCTGCTCGCCGCCCATGATCGGCTCGAGCTCGGGCCCCCCCTGCCCTCGCCCGACCGGCCGACCCTGGCGATGGAGCCCGGCTCACCCGCCGGGTCGCCTGAAGATGCGACCAGCCCTCCCGACATGGCCGGGGCTACGTGGCGACCGACGGAGGACCACCGCCCCGCCGAGGGCGTCGGCAGCGTGCTGGCCGGCAGGTACAAGCTCGTCGAGGAGATCGGCGAGGGCGGCATGGGCGCCGTGTTCCTCGCCCAGCAGACGGCGCCCGTCAGGCGCACCGTCGCGATCAAGGTCATCAAGGCTGGCATGGATACCAGGGCCGTCCTGGCCCGCTTCGACGCCGAGCGCCAGGCGTTGGCCCTGATGGACCACCCCAATATCGCCCGGGTGCTCGACGCCGGCACGACCGATTCCGGTCGCCCTTTCTTCGTGATGGAGCTGGTCAAGGGGACGCCGATCACGCGGTTCTGCGACGAGCGCCGGCTGACGCCCCGGCAGCGCCTCGAGCTGTTCGTCCCCGTCTGCCAGGCGATCCAGCACGCGCACCAGAAGGGCGTCATCCACCGCGACATCAAGCCGAGTAATGTCCTGGTGTCGCTCTACGACGACCATCCGGTGCCCAAGGTGATCGACTTCGGCGTGGCCAAGGCGGCCGGCTCGTCGCTGACCGAGCAGACGCTCGTGACGGGGTTCGGCACGGTGGTGGGGACGCCGGAGTACATGAGCCCCGAGCAGGCGACGCTGAACAACCTGGACGTCAACACGCGGAGCGACGTGTACGCGCTGGGCGTGCTGCTGTACGAGCTCTTGACGGGCACGACGCCGGTGGATCGCCGGAGCCTGGGCCGGGCGGCGGTGCTGGAGGTGCTGCGGATCGTGCGCGAGGTGGAGGCGCCGACGCCCAGCAGCCGGCTGAGCACGCTGGAGGGCCTGCCGAGCATCGCGGCGAGCCGATCGATCGAGCCGTCGCGGCTGTCGGGGATGCTGCGGGGCGAGCTGGACTGGATCGCGATGAAGGCATTGGAGAAGGACCGGTCGCGGCGGTACGAGACGGCCAACGCGCTGGCCCGCGACGTCCAGCGGTACCTCGCGGACGAGGTGGTGGAGGCGCGGCCGCCGTCGGCGGGGTATCGGCTGCGGAAGTTCGCGAGGCGTCACCGAGGGCGAGTCGTCGCGGCCTCGCTGGTGCTGCTGGCCCTGGTGGTGGGGATCGTCGGCACGAGCTTCGGCCTGGTGCGGGCCGAGCAAAGGCGGAGGGAGGCCGAGGCGGCCAACGCCCGGGCGCGGGAGCGGCTGGCGCAGCTCCAGAAGGGGAATGAGATCCTCGCCGCGATCTTCGACGACATGGACGTCCGCGGCGTGCGGGAGGACGGCCGGCCGCTGGAGGCGATCCTGGCCGACCGACTGCTCGTGGCGGCCGACCAGCTCGAGGGCCAGTCGGTGGGCGACCCGCTGGCGGTGGCGGCGCTCCAGGACCGGCTGGCGGTGGCGCTGTTGAGCCTGCGCTACGCGTCCAAGGCGATCCTTGTGCTGATGAAGGCCCGCGCGACCCGGGAGGCCCTGCTGGGCGCCGACCACCCGGACACGCTCGAGACGCTGAGTCACCTGCAAGAAGGCTACTGGCAGATCGGGAAGCTCGACCTCGCCTTGCCGCTCGCCGAGCGGGTGTTGCGGGTGAGGAAGGCCCAACTGGGCCCGGATCACCTCGATACGCTCGGTGCCATGTACGCGGTAGGGCTCGTCCACTGGTCCGCCGGCAAGTACGAGCTGGCCCGGACGCTGCTCGATGAGGTGGTGCGGTCCGCGAAGGTGAGGCCGGGCCCCGACGACCCCGACACGCTCACCTACATGCAGGGCCTGGCGCAAGTTTATGAGGACGCCGGGCATCCGGACCTGGCCCTGCCGCTCCGCGAGGAGGTGCTGCGGCTGAGCAAGGCCCGGCTCGGCCCCGAGCACAATTCCACCCTCCTCGCCATGGCCGTCCTGTCGCGGAGCTATACGGATGCCGGCAAGCTCGACCTCGCCTTGCCGCTGGCCGAGGAGGCGCTGCGAGTGAGGATGGCCCGGTTCGGGCCCGATCACCCCGGGACGCTGAGCTTGATGGATGTCATGGGGTCCACCTACTGCCGCGCCCGGCAGCTCGACCGAGGCATTCCCCTCCTCGAGGAGGCGGCCCGGCGGATGAAGGAGAAGCTCGGCCCGGATCACCCCGAGACGCTCACCGCCATGAGCAACCTGGCGGGGGCCTACGCCGAGGCCGACCGGCCCGGCGCGGCCCTCCCGCTCGCCGAGGAGGTGCTGCGGACGAAACGGGCCAGGCTGGGCCCGGATCACCCCAAGACGCTCGGCGCCGCGAACAACCTCGGGTCGATCTACAACCGCGCCGAGAAGCACGACGCGGCCGCGCGGCTCCTCGAGGAGACGCTCCGGGCGATGAAGGCCCGCCTCGGCCCCGACCACCAGGGCACGCTCGCCGCCATGGAGAACCTGGCGGAATCCTATCGCGACCTCGGCCGGCTCGACCGGGCCATCCCGCTCTTCGAGGAGACCCTGTCGCGGGTCAAGGTCGGGCTCGGCCCCGACCACCCCAGGACACTCCGGCTCATGAGGAAGCTGGCGAAGGCCCACCTGAAGGCCAGGCAGTTCGACCGGGCGCTGCCGCTGGCCGAGGAGACGCTCCGGCTGTGCCGGGCCAGGCCGGGCGGCGACCACGTCGAGACGACCGAGGCCATGGTCACCCTGCGCAGGCCCACATGGAGTCCGGTCGACCCGACCGGGCGCTCCCGCTGGCCGAGGAGGCGGTGCGGCTGTGCCGGGCCAGGCCGGGCGGCCATCCCGCGACGCTCGAGGCCGTCGTCATGCTCGCCGAGACCTATCGGCGGCTCGGGAAGCATGCACTGGCCCTGCCGCTCGAGGAGGAGGAGCTGGAGCTGAGGAGGTCCCGGATCGCCCCCGACCACCCCAGTGTGCTCGGCGCCATGAGCAACTTGGCGACGGGATACTGGAGGGCTCACCGGCTGGATCGATCCGTCCCGCTGCTCGAGGAGACGCTCAGGCTCCGCGAGAAGGTCCTCGGCCGCAACCACGTCGACACCCAGATGGCGGTCGCCAACATGGGGGTGAACTACAAGGACGCCGGCCGGCTGCCGGAGGCCCTGCCGCTGCTCGAGGAAGCCCACCGGGCGAGCCGGACCGAACCGAGCATCCGCTGGGTCGCCGTGCAATTGCTCGACGGCTACGAGAAGGCGGGCCGATGGGACGACGCCGCCGGCCTGGCGAAGGAGCTGCTGGCCGGGTCGCGGAAGGCGCTCCCCGGGGACAGCCCGCAGCTCGCCGGGGCGCTCGCGGCGACCGGGTTGACCCTGCTCAAGGCGAACGCGTTCGCCGACGCCGAGCCGATCCTCCGCGAGTGCCTGGCCATCCGCGAGAAGGCCCAGCCGGACCTCTGGAGCACCTTCAACTCGCGATCGCTGCTCGGCGGGGCTCTGCTGGGCCGGAAGAAGTATCCCGAGGCCGAGCCGATGCTCCGCCAGGGCTACGAGGGCATGAAGGCCCGCGCGAAGACGATCCCGCCGCCGGCGGCGGTGAGGCTCCCCGAGGCGGTCGACCGCCTCATCGACCTGTACACCGCCACGAACAAGCCCGATGAGGTCAAGAAGTGGCATGCCGAGCGGGCCGGATATCCCCCGGAGAAGAAGTAGGTCCGTGCGCCCGGGCGGATTTCCCGCTGCTGGGGTCGAGGAGGATTCGCCGATGACGGAAGAGACCCTGTTCGAGCTGGCCCTGAACATCCCCGCGGTGGATCGCGAGGCGCTGCTGGATCGCGAATGCGCCGCCGATCCGGCACTCCGCGCCCGCGTCGAGGCCCTGCTCGCCGCCCACGAGCGGCTCGGTGTCGAGCCCCCTGCCCAGGTCTTGCCCGGCGATCCGCCGACGCTGGCGACGGAGCCGACTTCACTCGCCGGGACCTCCGAGCAGGCGACCGAGCCCCCCGGACCGGCGGGCCCCGAGTGGCGGACGACGGACGGGCCCCGCCCCGCCGAGGGCGTCGGCTCGGTGCTCGCCGGCAGGTACAAGCTCGTCGAGGAGATCGGCGAGGGCGGCATGGGCGCCGTGTTCCTCGCCCAGCAGACCAACCCCGTCCGACGCCTGGTCGCCGTCAAGGTGATCAAGGCCGGCATGGATACCAGGGCCGTCCTGGCCCGCTTCGACGCCGAACGCCAGGCGCTGGCCCTGATGGACCACCCCAACATCGCGCGGGTGCTCGACGCCGGCACCACCGACGGCGGCCGGCCCTTCTTCGTCATGGAGCTGGTCAAGGGCGTGCCGATCACGCGGTTCTGCGACGAGCGCCGGCTCTCGCTCCGACAGCGCCTCGAGCTGTTCGTCCCCATCTGCCAGGCGATCCAGCACTGCCGCACCAGAAGGGCGTCATCCACCGCGACATCAAGCCCTCCAACGTGCTGGTGGCGCTCTACGACGACCATCCGGTGCCCAAGGTGATCGACTTCGGCGTGGCCAAGGCGGCCGGCTCGTCGCTGACCGAGCAGACGCTGGTGACGGGCTTCGGCACCGTCGTCGGCACGCCGGAGTACATGAGCCCCGAGCAGGCGACGTTCAACAACCTGGACGTCGACACGCGGAGCGACGTGTACGCGCTGGGGGTGCTCCTGTACGAGCTGCTGACGGGCACGACGCCGGTGGATCGCAGGGGCCTGGGCCAGGCGGCGGTGCTGGAGGTGCTGCGGATCGTGCGCGAGGTGGAGGCGCCGACGCCGAGCAGCCGGCTGAGCACGGCGGAGGGCCTGCCGAGCATCGCGGCGAGCCGGTCGGTGGAGCCGTCGCGGCTGGCGGGGATGCTGCGGGGCGAGCTGGACTGGGTCGCGATCAAGGCGCTGGAGAAGGACCGGTCGCGGCGTTATGAGTCGGCCAACGCGCTGGCGCGGGACATCCAGCGGTACCTGGCGGACGAGGTGGTGGAGGCGCGGCCGCCGTCGGCGGGGTACCGGCTGCGGAAGTTCGTGCGGCGGCACCGGGGCCGGGTGGCGGCGGCGTCGCTGGTGCTGCTGGCCCTGGTGGTGGGGATCGTCGGCACGAGCTTCGGCCTGGTGCGGGCCGAACATGAGCGCGACAAGGCGATCGAGGCCGAGGGGGCCGAACGAGCGGCCCGCGAGCACGAGGAAGAGCAGCGGAAGTACGCCCAGGCCATCGCCGACTTCGTCCGCGATGACTTCCTGTCGCTGACCAGCGTCGAGGGCCAGTACCGGTTCGGCAGCGGGCGGGACGACGCGGTACTGACCAAGGACACCACGCTCCGGCAACTGATCGACCGGGCCGCCGGGAAGCTGAGCCTGCGGCGGGACCTGGACCCTCGGACGGAGGCGGAGCTGAACTGGATCGTCGGCGTCAACTACCGGGGCATGGGCGATCCGAATCGCGCCGTGCCCTACCTGGAGCGATGCGTCTCCCTGCGGAAGCAGGTGCTGGGGCGAGATGATGAATCGACGCTGACCGCCCAGAACAGCCTCGCGGTGGCCTACACGGCCGCCGGCCGGTTGAGCGAGGCCCGGCCGCTCCTCGAGGAGACGCTACGACTGGAGAAGGCCAGGCTCGGCCCCGACCACATCGTCACGCTCAACACCATGGGCAACCTGGCGGCGAACTACGGGAACGCCGGGGACCTCGACCGGGCCCTGCCGCTCTTCGAAGAGGCCCTGCGGCTGAAGGAGGCCAAGCTCGGCCTCGATCACCCCGAAACGCTCGAGGCGATGCGCAACCTGGCGGTGGGATACGGAGAGGCCGGGAAGCTCGACCGGGCCCTGCCGCTCCTCGAGAGGACAGTGCGGCTGGAGAAGGCCAGGCTCGGCACCGACCATCCCCTCACGATCGCCGCCACGAACAGCCTGGCGTCGGGATACTTGAAAACCCGGGCTCTCGCCCGTGCCCTACCGCTCCTCGAAGAGGCCCTGAGGCTGGGCCGCGCCAGGCTCGGTCCTGAGCATCCCGAGACGCTCACCGCCATGAACAACCGGGGGGTGGGCTACCGGGACGCCGGAGATCTCGACCGGGCCCTGCCTCTCTTCCGAAGAGACCCTGCGGATACGCAAGGCCAACCTCGGTCCTGAACACCCCGATACCCTCATTACCCTGGGCAACCTGGCGGTGGGCTATGAAGAAGCCGGGAAGCTCGATCGGGCCCTGCCGCTCCTCGACGAGATCGTGCGCCTGAAGAAGAGGAAGCTCGGCCCTGAAGACCCCGCGACACTCGCTGCCATGAATAGGCTTGCAGTGGACTACCGAGCGGCCGGGAAGCTCGACCGGGCCCTGCCGCTCTTCGAAGAGGTGCTGCGGTTGCGCCGGGCCAGGCTCGGCCGTGAAGACCCCGAAACGCTCAAATCCATGAACAACCTGGCATCGGGATACTGGTCGGCGCATCGGCTGGATCGGTCCGTGCCGCTCTTCGAGGAGACCCTGGGGATCCAGGAGAAGAAACTCGGCCGCAACCATCCCGATACCTTGCAAACCGTCGCCAATCTGGGAGTGAATTATCATGAAGCCGGGCGTCTGGGCGAGGCCCTGCCGCTGCTCGAGGAAGCCGAGCGGGCCAGCCGGACGATCCCGACGCTCCGGTTCGTCGGTGCGGTCCTGGTCGACGGCTACGCGAAGGCGGGCCGATCGGCCGAGGCCGCCGCCCTGTCCAGGCAGGTGCTCGCCGACGCGAGGAAGTCGTTCCCCAAAGACAGCCCGCAAATCGCCCAGAAGCTCGCCCAGATCGGGTCGAGCCTGCTCGAATCGAAGGCCTACGCCGACGTCGAGCCGATGCTCCGCGAGTGCCTGGCCATCCGCGAAAAGGCCCAGCCGGATCTCTGGAGCACCTTCAATTCGCAATCGCTGCTCGGCGGGGCCCTGCTGGGCCAGAAGCGATACGCCGAGGCCGAGCCGATGCTGCTCCGGGGCTACGAGGGGCTGAAGGCCCGCGCGAAGTCGATCCCGCCGCCGGCGGCGGTGCGGCTCCCCGAGGCGGTCGACCGGCTGATCGAGCTGTACACCGCGACGGGCAAGCCCGACGAGGTCAAGACGTGGCGCGCCGAGCGGCGCGGTACGATGCGGGTGCCGCGACGAAGCCCGTTGAGAAGAAGTGACGGGCTCCGGCCCGCCTCGCCGCCCGACCGGCCCGGTGGTACAATCGGTGTGGATACGTAGGTCAGGCTTTCCGGCCTGACTCCGCCCGTCCCGATCCGCGTCAGGCGGACAGCGCGACCCACGAAGACGACGGAGCTGAGACCATGAGCACGGCCGTCGTGACCCAGACCGATACCCGCTACACGCCGGACGACCTGCTCGCCATGCCCGACGGCAAGTGCTATGAGCTGGTCGACGGACGGCTAGTGGGGCGACACATGGGAGCCAGGTCCAGTCGGGTCGGGACGCGACTCGCTTCGCGGCTCGATCTGTTCTGTGAGAACAATGATCTCGGGATCGTCTGGGGAGCCGACAACGGCTACCAGTGCTTCCCTCACGCCCTCGGCATGGTCCGCAAGCCGGATGTCTCGTTCATCAAGCGCGGCCGCTTACCAGGAGACGACGCGCCGGAGGGCTGGATCAGCATACCGCCCGCCCTGGCCGTCGAGGTCGTCTCGCCCAACGACACCGCCGAGCAGCTCGCGCAGAAACTGCGAGATTACCGGAAGGGCGACGTGCCGCTGATCTGGGTGATCTACCCCGAGACACGGATGGCGGTGGTCGTCCATCGCGATGGATCGAGCGTCGAACTGGGCGAAGATGACGAGCTCACCGGCGAGGAGGTCATCCTCGGCTTCCGCGTCGCGCTGCGCGAGATCCTGCCCCGCCGCCCGGCGGCCGAGGAGCCGCACGCCACCCCCGCCGGCCCGAACGGGCCCGGCCCGGCCTGATCGACTCGACTCGACTCGACCGATCGGCCGCCGGGCGGCCGGTCCCATTCGGAGCGAGAGGGGCAACGCCGCCATGCCGTCACCGCGCGACCTGTTGCCGCAGGTTTACGACGAATTGCGACGGCTCGCGGCGTCCAGGCTGGCGCACGAGAGGCCCGGGCACACCCTCGACCCCACCGCCCTGGTGCACGAGGCGTGGCTCCGCCTGGCGGACGCCTCGGTCGAGTGGCAGGATCGCGGCCATTTCCTCCGCGTGGCGGCCACGGCGATGCGGCGGATCCTGGTCGACCAGGCGCGGGCCCGCCGCGCGGCCAAGCGGGGCGGCGGCGCCGCCGTGCGGGTCGACGGGCTCGAGATCGCGCTGCCGGTCCCCGACGCCGAGCTCGCCGCCCTGGACGAGGCCCTCGACCGCCTCGCCGCGACCAGGCCCGACCACGCCAGGCTGGTCGAGCTGCGCTACTTCGCCGGCCTCACCGGCGACGAGGCCGCCGCCGCGCTCGACGTCTCGCCGGCGACCGCCGACCGGATGTGGCGCTACGCCCGCGCCTGGCTCCAGGTCGAGATCGCCGGCGACGAGCCGGCGTAGCCCGTCGGCGATGCCCGATTGCCCCCGGTCCGTTCAACAGCATAGATTCTCTCCGGGAACGACCCGATCGCTCACCATCGCCCCGCTCGCCTCGAGGATCCCTCATGGAACACCGACAGCTCGGCGCCTCCGGATTTCAGGTCCCGGTCCTTTGCCTCGGGACGGGCACGTTCGGCGGCGAGGGGTCCTTCATCGGCTTCGGCCAGACCGACGAGTCCGAGGCCGCCCGGCTGGTCGATATCTGCCTCGACGCCGGCCTGACGATGTTCGACTCGGCCGACGCCTACTCGGCCGGCCGGGCCGAGGAGATCCTCGGCCACGCCATCAAGGGCCGCCGCGACCGGGTGATCGTCTCGACCAAGTCGGCCTTCCGGGTCGGCCCGGGGCCGAACGACGTGGGATCGTCGCGATACCACCTGATCCGCGCCGTCGAGGGGAGCCTGCGACGGCTGGGCACGGATTACATCGACCTGTACCAGCTCCACGCGTTCGACCGGAAGACCCCGATTGAGGAGACCCTCGCCACGCTCGACGACCTGGTGCGCGCGGCAAGATTCGCTACATCGGCTGCTCGAACTTCTCCGGCTGGCACCTGATGAAGTCGCTGGCGATCGCCGGGGAATACGGCCTGGCGCGGTACGTGGCGCACCAGGCGTATTATTCGCTGATCGGCCGCGACTACGAGTGGGAGCTGATGCCGCTGGGCCTGGACCAGGGGGTCGGCTGCGTGGCCTGGAGCCCGCTGGGCTTCGCGCGGCTGACGGGCAGGATCCGCCGTGGCCAGCCGCTCCCCGAGACCAGCCGCCTGCGGCACGCCGACGCCACGGCGGGCGGCCCGAGCGTCCCCGACGAATACCTCTACCGCGTGGTCGACGCCCTCGACGCGGTCGCCGCCGATACCGGCAAGACGCTGCCGCAGGTCGCGATCAACTGGGTGCTGCGCCGGCCGACCGTCGCCTCCGCGATCATCGGCGCCCGCAACGAGGACCAGCTCCGCCAGAACCTCGGCGCCATCGGCTGGGAGCTGACCGCCGAGCAGGTCGCCCGCCTCGACGCCGCCAGCGAGGTGACGCCGTCCTACCCCACCTGGCACCAGCGGCTCTACGCCGAGCGCAACCCGCCGCCGGTGTGATTCCAGGCGCGAAGCCGGCTTTCGCCGGAGCCGACTCGGTGCATCATCGTCCACGGAGAAATGGGCGCGGTTCGAGTCGCCGGGGAACAGGCGGTCCTGCTCAAGAGCCTCAGACTGGCCCGATTCACGGCCTTCGATAACGCGATGCTGTCCTCCTCACCCGGGGTCAACGCCCTGGTCGGGGCCAATTCCAGGTCGTCGTCGCGACTCACGATTCTCTGCTCACAAATGCGGTTCTCGCTGAGCGCGAAGTACCGGACCGGGGCGGCCGGCGGCGCCCCCATCCGGTTCTTCGCCTTCAGCCGGGACGACGCGGGCGCCGTGCATGTCCAGCCGGGCGACACCCTCGCCGACCTCGAGCACAACCCGATCATGGAAGAATCCGAGGCGCTCCACGATCGCTCGAGAAGGCTTCGGTGTCGTCGGACCGAATCGCGCAACGCGGCTCGCGGTTCGTAGGCTCGAACTAGACCCCGAACTTATTATCGTTGCTCGTGGAGGCATAGTTGCCAAGGACCAGGGAGAGAGTATCGAGGGAAAACGTGCCGAGATTATAGATGCCTCCCCCGATGCCCTGTCCTACGCTTCCGCCGGAGCCGGCCAGCCCGCCCTGAGCCACGTTGGCGCTGATCACGCTCGCCATGACCGTGGCCGTGGCTCCCAGGTCGTTGAAGATGCCCCCGCCGAGAGCGTCTCCGCCATTGCCCCCAGTGCCACCGGCGCCGCCTTCGGCCGCGTTCGCAAGGATCGCGGAGTTGCTGATCGAAAGCGTGGCGGCGGCACTGCCGCCCGCCGGGGAGTTGAAGAGCCCACCCCCCTGGCCCGCCCCGCCCGTGCCGCCGCCTGCGCCGCCGACACCACCGATGGCCTGGTTCAGAGTGATGGCACTGCCGGTTACGGTCAGCGAGGCGGGCAGGTAGCTTTCACCCTGGTACAGCCCGCCGCCCTGGCCCGCGCCGCCCACACCGCCGACGGCCCCTGTTCCTCCCGCACCGCCGGCGCCGCCCTGTGCCACGTTCGAGATGAAGAGGCTCTTGCTCACGCTGGTGGTGGAACTCGTGGTGTTGGACAGGCCCCCGCCCTGGCCAGAACCCCCTGCGCCACCATCAGCACCGGCTGCCCCGGCACCGCCGGCCCCGCCCAGGGCCACGTCATGCGCGAAGGAGCAGTCATTGACGGTGGCGCTGGAGCCGCCATCGACATTCATCCCACCTCCCTGGGCATAGGCCCCTGCCACACCCGGGCTGCCACTGGTGCCCGCACCGCCGGCGCCGCCGATGGCCTGGTCGTACGTGAACGCGGTGTTCGATGCGACGACGGTACTCAAGTAATCGACGTCGAGTCCGCCGCCGTTGGCGAAGCCGCCAAATGGGTCAAATGGGTCGCTGAAACCGCTGGCTCCACCCTGGGCCTCGCATTGCGTGAAATGGCAATTACTGAGCGCCATGGTACTCTCGCCGCTCACGAACATGCCGCCACCTTCACCATCAGCACCGGTCGCACCCGCCCCGCCGACCGCAACGTCCTGCAGGAAAGTGCAGTTGGTGAATGCGGCCGTCGTGCCCGAGTACGGTGTGAAAAGGACAACGGATACGCCGCCCCCAATGCCCTCCGCGCCGCCCCCGATGTTCTCGTTGGCGATGGTCGAGCCGCCGCCGATGGCGCTGTTTCCGATGAAATTGGTGTTACTCACCTCGACGTTGGGTCCATTGGAACCGACGCCCAATCCGCCGGCCTCCGCGATACCTCCGAAAAAGCCTGCGCCCCCCAAAGCCTGGTTGCCCTTGAACGTGCAGTTGCTCATGTCCAGCGCTCCTGTGGATGCGCCACCGCCGCCCGCGTCGCCACCCTCGCTGGCGCCGTCCGCGCCGCCGACAGCAAGGTTGTCCGCGAAAACGGTGTTGGTGATCGTCGCCGCACCGCAGGAGAGCCCGCCTCCACCGCCACCGCCGCCGAGTGAATTGCTGCCGGTTGACGCGCCGCCGACCGCCTGATTCCCCTCCAGGGTCACGTTGGAAAGGACCAGCGGCGCACCAGAATTGACGCCACCGCCGTAGGCGTCGCCGCCGCTAAAGTTGGCGCCGCCGGGTCCGCCTTGCGCGAGATTGTCGTCCACGGCGCTGGCGCTGATGGTCAGTGCGCCGGATGCGGCGTACAACCCACCGCCCTCGGCCGACCCACCCCCGTAGGTGTACGAAAAAGTCCCACTGCTGCTTCCGGTGAAGCCGCCACCGAAGCTCCCCGTCGCTCGATTGTCTTTCACGATGCAGTTGCTCACGCTTGCGTTCACCTGCGCGCTGGCGACACCGCCGCCGAATCCGGGACCGGAGGGACCGCTGCCCAGGGCGGCGTTCGAGGTGATGCTGGTTCCGGCGATCGTCAGCGCGGTGGCCGCGGGAGGCGGCGCAACGCCGAGATCGAACTCATCGTCAATGGCGCCCCCGAGACCGTCTGAGCCCAGAATGAGGACCGTAATCCCATGCACGACATCGGTGGCGAGACTGCCGCCCTGGGCCGTGTTGCCGGTGAGCGTGCCCTGCGAGATGGAGACGTTGCCGGCGACGGCCCCGAGCGCGCCGCCTCGGCCGGAGCCGGCATCAACCAAGGGTTGGAGCGGAAAGGTGTAATTCGAGGCCGCATACAGGAGGTTGGAGCCGCCCAGGGATTGGTTTGCCGTGAAAGTGCTGCCACCCGCGACAACGCTCGGCGTCGCCGCCGTGAAGAAGGCGCCCTCGCCGATGGCGCCGCCGATTGCCGTGCCGACCACGACGAACGCCGCCGTGCTGGAGCTGGCGTTACCGTCGCTGCCGCCCTGCGCCAGGTCGTTCGTCAGCATGCTGTTCGTGACGGTCAGCGCCCCGCCATCGTTCCAGACGCCGCCGCCGCCTGCCACGCCCAGCAGGCTGGCGCCGAGGCCGCCCGGGAGCGTGACGGCCACGCTCACCGCACCACCATTGGCGGCCACGGCCCGGTCGCCGGCGAACGTGCTGTGGTCGATGGTGACCGTGCCGGCTTCGTTGTAGACGGCGCCGCCGAACGCATTGCCGCCGCCGGTGCCCCCGAGGGCCAGATCGCCCGTGAAGGTGCTTTGCGAGACAGTCAGCGTCGCCCCCGCCTCGTTCTCCACACCGCCACCCCGGGCGGCCCCGTCGCCGAACAGGCCACCTCCCGCCACCCCCTGCGCCACGTCGGCGCTGAGCACGTCCCGGGTCAGCGTCAGGTTCCCCGCATTGAGGACGGCGGCCCCGTCGGTGGCGACGCCGTCCGTGAGCGTCAGACCGGAAATCGCCACTTTCACGCCACTGCCGATCTCGAACAGCCGGCTCGCCGCATTGCCGCTGATCGCCAGGTCGGTCGCGCCGGGGCCGGCGATGGTCACGCTCTGGTTGATCACTAACTGGCCCTGAGTCAAGGTGATGGTCTGGCCATCGAGCGCGTGGGCGAACTGGATGGTGTCGCCGTTCTTGGCCGCGGCCAGCACGGCGCGCAGGGTGCCGGCAGAGCCGTCGTCAGCGGCGCTCTTGACGAGCAGGGTACTGAGCAAGGTTCGGTCCTCGAGGACGTCGAGGCGCGAAATGTGCCGTTGGCGCGCACGGCTGTCGGCGGGCTCGGGAACGCCGGCCGCGCGCAGACTTGCCCCACCACTGCGGAAACGATTGGAACAACATCGTCGGGATCTCCCAGGTAAGTGCGGTCTGCGTGATCATGGCAAAGTGATCGCCGTGGGCGCGCAGACCGAGCGCCCGGGCGTTGCCTGGTTGGTGAGGAGGTTGCCTGGCCGCGAAGCCTCGCCGGCCCTTTTCAAGAGTGGGTCGTCGAGTCAACCACTCGACTTATGGCACCGGCGAATCCGACCCACGAGACTCGGCAGTTCCCGCCTTGGCGAGCAAGGCCTGGACCTCCGCCCAGAGCTGCTTGCACGATTCCTGCTCGGCGGCCGACAGGTGGGCGATCGCGGTCGCATCGCGCAGGCCGGCCAATGCCTGGTCGGACTGCCAACTCCGGAGGCATTCCTGAAGCCGCTGGCGCTCCTTGGGATTGCTCACAGGCAGCAGCTCGCCGTGCGCTTTCAGGTCGGCCCGCAGCCAGTGGAGAGCCTGCTTTCGCCAGCGGGCCCGTTCCTGGCCATCCAGTTGAGCGGCGTCGTCCCCCCGGCCGCAGCCGGCCAGGGCCGCCGCGCACGCGGCCTGGTAGCGATGGCTGTTTTCGAGGTCGTCGGCCGGTTTCGGGTCGGCGGTCAGACCCTGGGAGAAGAAGCGGGCGGCGGCGACATAGTGCTTCTTCTCGTAACAGAGATGGGCATACGCGTCCCGCTCGTCAGCATCCGCAGGTGGCGCTTCACCCCCGAGGACGGCGGCCAGCCGGCCATCGAGTTCGATCCTCCTCCGGCATACTCCGGCCCACTGAGCCGACGGATAGGGCCAATGCTTGCGTCGGGAGCCCAGTTCGTGCCCACGCTCCAGGGCGATGAGAGCCTGGGTAAACTCCCCTTGTCTCTGAAGCGCGAGGCCGAGGTTACAGTGACTCTCGGCATGATCGGGCATCAGGTCGACGGCCCGGCGAAGGGGGGCCAGTGCCTCGTCGACGCGACCCATGCGAACCAGTGTCGTGCCGAGGTTATAGCTGGTGTCGCCATCATCCGGCTTCAACTGGCTGGCGCGCCGCCAAGCGGCGGCCGCCTCGTCAAGGTGGCCTTTGTCGGCGAGGACCCGACCGAGACTGGAGTGGGCCATGCTATCATCGGGGATCAGATCGACGGCCCGGCGAAGGGGGGCCAGCGCCTCGTCAACGCGACCCGTGCGATACAGGAAAAGGCCGAGGTTATAGTGGGCCTGGCCGAAATCCGGCTTCAACTGGCTGGCGTGCCGCCAGGCGGTGATCGCCTCGTCAAGGCGGCCCTTCTCGGCGAGGACCAAACCGAGACGGAAGTGAGCCATGCTGTAATCGGGCTTCAGGTCGATGGCCTGGCGGAAGGCGACGAGCGCCTCGTCCAGTCGCCCCGCACGGGCCAGGGCGAGGCCGAGGTTGAGGCACACTCCCGCGCTGTCGGGTCGCAGCGCCACGGCCACAGTCAAGAATCGAATGGCCTCCTCGTGCTGTGGCGGCCGGCAATCGCGCAGTGCCATGCCCAGGTCGTGGTTAATCCAGAAGTCTCCCGGGAAAGCCCGCTGGGCGCATCGCAGAGCGCCAGAGCCGCTCCGCTGGCACCCCGCTGGCGGAGACCCATTTCCACGACGAACAGTGCTTCCGGCGGCTGAAGGGTGGTATCGACTTCGCGCGCCAGCTTTTCCATCTCCTGGCGATCGTTTTTCTCCCGCGCGGCCCGCACGCCTCGCCGCCAGGGGTCCAAGTCCGCCACGGAAAGCACCTGCTTCAACCAGCCCGCCTCCGGGGCCTTCTCGGCTCTCGCCAGGATCGACCAGTGGTCCAGGGCCGCCAGGAGGGTGCCGCGGACCGACGGGGGCCGACGACTGGAGTAGCGCGGCCGCCTGCTCCGGTGTCGTCGCATCCATTCGCAAGCCGTATGTTCCGAAGGCTTGCTGATACTCGACGCGCGACCAAGCAAGGACAAACCGGTCGTCCTTCACGTCCGCCTGGCGAAGGCGGATGGCATCGAGGCGGGCGACCAACCGGACGTCGGCCTCCTGCTCGGCCAAGGTTCGTAGCAAGCCCTTCACGCGCTCGGCCAGGGCGGGCTCGGCCGTGCCGTCCTTAAGCAGGACCTCGGCGCGCCTGGCTGTTGCCTGCGCCTGCGGCCACAGACCTTCTTCCTGAAATCGTTGGGCCTCTTTCAGGGCGGCCTGGACGTCGGCGGTCGTCCTGGACTGCCGCGCGGCCCGGTCGCGCATGATCCAGCCGATGCTGCCCGCCAGCACCGTCAGGGCCGCGAGCAGGGCCACCGCCGCCGACACCATCACCGGCCGGTGTCTCCGTGCCCACCTTCGTGCGCGCTGGAGCAGCGTCGACCGCCTGGCCAGGATCGGCTCGTCCCTCAAGAACCGCTCCAGGTCGTCGGCCAGCTCCCCCGCCGTGGCATAGCGCGACGCCGGCTCCTTGTTCATCGCCTTGAGCAGGATCGTCTCCAGCTCGCGCGGGATTGCGACGTTGACCTTGCGAGGGGGCGCCGGCTCCTCCTGGGCGATCTTCCGGAGGATCTCCTGCCGATCCTGACCCTCGATGGCTGGCCGCAGGGTCAAGAGCTCATAGAGGGTCGCGCCGAGGGAATAGATGTCGGTCCGATGGTCCAGGTAGCCGCGCCGGGCCAGGGCTTGCTCGGGGCTCATGTAGCGGAGCGTACCGAGCAGGTCGCCGGTCAGAGTGAAGCCGTTGTCGTCCTGGAGCCGGGCCAGGCCGAAGTCCGTGACCCAAAGACACCCAGACCCGTCGAGCAGGAGGTTCCCCGGCTTGATATCCCGGTGAATGACGCCGTGGACGTGGGCGTGATCGAGCGCCTCGGCGGCCTGGATGCCGAGCACGATGACCATGCGGATGAACTCGGGGGTCCGGGACAAGGGGGTGGGGGTGGCGGAGCGGGCCGCCGGGGTTGCGGCCGAAGACTCGGACCGGGACGCACCACCGTCACTCGTCGTCGGCTGTTCGCTGGCCCTCCGCTCGTAGATCAACTGGGCCAGGGTTGGGCCGTCGATGAACTGCATTGCATAGTAATGCACCCCGCGCTCGCAGCCGACCGCATGGATAGGCACGATGTTGGTGTGGTGCAACAGCGCCGCGGCCTGGGCCTCGGTCTTGAACCGCTGGAGCTGGCGCGGGTCGAGCCCGCCGGCCAGGGGCAGGACCTTCAAGGCGACCTGACGGCGGAGCGAGAGCTGCTCGGCCTCGTAGACGACCCCCATGCCACCGCGTCCGACTTCGCGGAGGATTCGGAAATCGCCCACGACGCCCAGCTCGGGGCCCGAGATCGCGTCCGACGACGGCGGGCCGGATCGATCCCGCACAGCCGAGCCGCTCAGCTCGGCCATCATTTGCAGGGCGGGAAGCAACTGGCGCAGGGCCTCCGCATGCTCCGGGTACTGGGCGGCAAATTCACTCGAATCGACCGTCTCGCCCGCCTGGAGGCGCTGGAGGTACCGCTCGATCAGCTCGGCCTGGATCGAGTCGGTCCGGCTGGCGGAGCGCGGCTGGACGTGCATGGCGACGGTCATGGCGACTCTCCCAGGATGGTCCGCAGCCGCCTCAAGGCGCGGAGGTGACGGACCTTGACGGCCCCCTCGGTCAGGCCCAGCACCTCGGCGATCTCGGCGATCGAGAGCTGCTCCAGGTTCCGCATGACCAGGATCTCGCGGTCGTGCGGAGCCAACCGGTCCAACGCGGCTCGGAGCTGCTGGCCCAGCTCGTTGCGGATCAGGGCCTGGCTGGGGCTGGCGCCACCGGCCACCAGGCGGGCCAGGCGCAGCACGGAATCCTCGGGCAGCGGCATGGACCGGGCCTCCTCCCGGGTGACGCTCCGCTTCTTCGAGCGGATGTGGTGGCGGTGCAGCTTGAACAGTCGTTCCCAGGCGAACTGGCGCAGCCAGGCATAATAAGGAAGGGGCCGATTGCGAAGGAATTCGTCCAGGTGCTGCGCCGCCTCGGCCAATGCCTCCTGGACCACGTCTGAGGGGTCCAGTCGCGCGGCGACGCCGCGATCAAGCCGCACGGCCACCATCTTCAGCAGTTTCTTGCGATGGCGGACCAATAACTGCTCGCGCGCCTCGGCATCGCCTCGGGCGGTCAGATCGATCAGCTCCTCGGTGTCAGGCGGCGAGACGGTGTTCATTGGGTTGCCCCCCACCATACCCTTCCCAAAACGGCGGAAGGGGTTACAGGAGCGGACGCAATTTTCCCGTCGTCGCGTCCGAAACCCCGCTCCGGATCATACCGACGCGGCGAGGCGCGTTCGAGAAAAAACGGGGCCATCCGGAGACGGGATTCGGAGCGGTCCACCGATTGACTCGGACCGGCGGGAAATCCGCCGGAATTCTCGACACTCCTCGCCGAACACCACCGCGCAGGCGATCCTGCTCGTTCCCTCGGTCTCCGTGGGAATGCCGTGTTCGACGCTCTGCGTCGTCCGCGGAGGCAATCGGACGCGGGAGCGTCCCGGACGGGGATTCCCACGCGGAGCGTGGGAACGAGGTTAGAAGAGCATAACCGACTTTACTTAATTTGTTCCCCAGTCCGCGGGCGGCCATTGATCCGGGGCGACGCCGAGGCTCATGGCCAACAGGCCGAAGACCCTCACCATCCGGCGGAAAGAGCGGCAGCGCCGGTGGGCCTCCGCCATGTCGAAGACGGCGGTCAATGCGGGCTGGTCGGCCGTCTTGGAATAGCTGCGGTTCGGCGCCATCCGCCTACGTAGCTCTTCCGCCGCGCCGCGGCGGGATTCGGGATCGGGATGCGACACCGCATCATCCCGGATTCCCCGGGTCCGCGGAGCGACCCGATCGTCGCCAGGAACCAAGCTTCGTATTCGCGGTTCGGCATCACGACGTAACAGGGCAAGGGAGTGGCTTCTGCCTGGGCCCATGCCTGGACGCGAAGTGCCAGATCCCTGGGGCAGTCGTCATCGCCATCGAAGACGATCAGGATGGCGGCACAGCCCGGCCGAAGGCGGGCGATCCTCACGTTCTTGCGAATGCCGTCATCTCGCACCAGCTCGGTCCGGGGACGCCGGATCGGCTGGTTGACGCCGACCGGATAGGCATCGGCGACCGCGATCAATCGCCGCAGGAGCACAGGGAGTGCCCCGACCTCACCGCCTCCCTCGGCGATGGGCTGGATATTCATACCGCCAGATCCTCGAAGAGCTCCGAGCGAGGGAATGCGTCCGGACCTGGCGGCGTACCTTGCAATGCATTGGAACGCAGCAGCTCACCCGCGGTCATGAGGTGCTGCCGCAGGGCTTCCCTCGACCCGATATCAAGCGGCATGACGTGCGTCGGCCCATTCTCCCACGTGACCATCCGAATGTGACGATCCTCCAGCCAATCGGCGTCGAGCAGTTCCGGGCTGTGCGTCGTGACGATCAGTTGAGTGCGATCGCTGGCGTGGCGGAGCACGTCCAGGATAACGCCGATGCGCCCGGGTGGATCGTGTCTTCAGGCTCCTCAATGGCCAGCAGAGAGGGGATCCCGCTTTGATAGACGGCGGTCAGGAGGCCCAGTGCCGGAAGGTCCCGTCCGACATGGCCGCAGCCTGAAGCGTCAAGGATTTCGGTCCATCTTCCCACCGTTGGGTAAACTCCAACTCGAGTCTCCCGCCATACTCCTTCACATCAATCCGCTTGATCGTCGGGACGATGGCTTCCATGATCTCGCAAATCCGTCGCAAATCATCCGGATCGTGGTCCGCGATGTCTTGCAAGGACGCCAGCCATGTTGCTCCCGTCGCCATGCAGCACGCTGCTCGAGCCGGCAACTTGCCGATCGCACAATAGACAGGGTTATGGAATGAGTATCCTTCATTTTCTCCAAGGCATGAAAGACGGGCGAAAACGCACATCGCCCCCGATGAGGCGAATCGCCGGAGCATCATCCGCCAGCTGGGGCTCGAATCCGGTGGATATTCGACCGGAAGGTCCCGTTCTCGATCCGTTCGAAGTAGTCTGTTCGGCCGTCATGGCCCTCGACGATGCACTGCTCTCTCTGCACCGCGTAGGCGGGTCGTCTGGTCCCTGTTACTGCGATCCGGATGTTATAACGCGCGGTGCGAATTCACCGCTGATCGCCCCCAGGACGACCCCAAGCCCAAGCGTGCGGACCTCGCTCTCCTCCGATGTCGTCGAGGAGCCATAGCAAACAAGTCGCCCGCCGCCCCGCCATGAGAACACCTCTGTGAGTGGGGTCGTCATCGCTTCGCTCAGGAAGCACAGGGCATCGGCGAGGTTGCTCTTGCCCGAGCCGTTGCGACCCACCAGGAACGTGGGGTTATCGAACTCCACCACCTCCGAGCGGATGCTCCGGAAGCCTTCGATGAAGAGCCTGCGAATGACGGGTTCCATGATCGGCCTCCCTCTCAATGGACCTGGAGATCCCTCGATTCTATCGACTCCTGCCCTCCCACGCCTGATATCCTGCTCGTTGCGGGCGTCGACCGAACCGCCGGCACCGATCTTGGGCCACTCCTCCAGCCGGGTCACGCAGTGCCGTACATCCCGATTGAATCGTAGCCGATAGCGTCATGCTATCCGAGTTCGTGCCATGGCGCGTGCGCTCGCCGCGGCCCGGGATCAGGTGCTGGCGGGGGCCTCGGGAAGGACGACCGCCCGGCGAATTCCTCTCCATCCGGATCGTTGGTATAATCCGGCGGATTTTCATCAACCGAGCGAATGAGGTGAGCGCGATGCTTCGACGTCTTTTCGACCTGTCGGGTCGTGTGGCCCTGGTGACGGGCGGCAGCAAGGGACTGGGCAAGGCGATGGCCCGCGGGCTGGCCGAGGCCGGCGCCGATGTCGTCATCTCCAGCCGGCACGAGGACGAGCTCAAGGCCGCGGCCGCCGAGATCGGCGCGGGGCTCGAGGTCCGCGTCCAGTACGTCGTGGCCGACCTGTCGCGGCGAGCCGAGGCGGCCCGGCTCGCCGCCGAGACCCTCCAGGCGGCCGGCAGGGTCGACATCCTGATCAACAACGCCGGCACCAACAAGCCCCAGCCGATCGACCGGATCGAGGACGACGTCTGGGACCAGCTCGTCGAGCTCAACCTCAGCTCGTGCATGTCGCTGACCCGCGCCCTGGTGCCCGGCATGAAGGAACGCAAGTGGGGCCGGGTGATCCACATCTCGTCGATCATGGGCTTCAGCTCGGCCGCCGGCCGCAATGCCTACTCGGCGACCAAGAGTGCGCTGCTGGGCCTGGCCCGCGCCGGCGCCAATGACCTGGGCGGGTTCGGGATCACGGTCAACTGCATCGCCCCGGGCCCCTTCCTGACCGACCTCCCCATGAGCCTGCTGTCGCAGGAGCAGCAGGACGTATTCGCCCGAGGGACCGCCCTGGGCCGCTGGGGACAGCCCGACGAGCTGATCGGCCCGGCGCTGCTGCTCGCCAGCGACGCCGGCAGCTACATCACCGGCACCTGCCTCACCGTAGACGGCGGCTGCCTGGCCAAGCTCTTCTGAGCCGTCACGATCCGGGACTCGCCCGCCCACTCATCAACGGCAAGACGAGCCGGCACCTCGCCCGCAACCGCGACCTCTCGCCGCAACCCGGCAGGAATCCACCGACCTTCTTTGGAGCCACGGGCTTGGTACGATACTCTCGACCGGGCGGCCGACCCTCGGCTCGCGGGCGGCCGTACGCCCCCGGACGCGCGGTGGTATGTCCTTTGCTCCATCCAGGATCCGCTGGCAGGGAGACGGCTCATGTGCGAGGATGGCCGAGATGACCGAGAAATCGCACGAGCCGACCGAGCGCCGGCGCGATGAATTGTTCCGTTTCATCGTCGAGAGTGCCAGCGAATACGCCATCTTCTCGACCGACCTCGATGGCCGCATCACGACCTGGAACGCCGGCGCCGAGCGGCTGCTGGGCTTCTCGGAAGACGAGATCCTCGGCGGCGATGCCCGCATCATCTTCACCCCGGAGGACCGCGAGCAGGGCGTCCCCGAGCGTGAGATGCGGAAGGCCATCGAGACGGGCCGTGCCGAGGACAAGCGGTGGCACCTGCGCAAGGACGGCGGCCGGCTCTGGGCCGACGGGTATCTCATGCCCCTCAAGGACGACGCGGGCAGCGTGGCGGGCTTCGTCAAGGTCGTCCGCGACCGGACGGCCGAGAAGCAGGCGGAGATCCGGTATCGCCAGGGCGAGGAGCGGTTCCGCCTGATGGTCGAGAGCCTGACCGACTACGCCCTCTTCACGGTCAACGCCGAGAACCGGGTCACCACCTGGAACGCCGGGGCCTAGCGGCTGCTCGGCTACTCCGAGGACGAGGCCCTCGGCGGCGACGCCCGCATCATCTTCACGCCCGAGGACCGCGAGCGGGGCCAGCCCGAAGAGGAGCTCGGGACGGCAAGGGCCGAGGGCCGCGCCGAGAACGAGCGGTGGCACGTCCGCAAGGACGGCAGCCGCTTCTGGGGCAGCGGGCTCATGATGCCGCTCAAGGAAGGCCCGGAGGGCGGCCAGGGCTTCGTGAAGATCTTCCGCGACATGACCGAGCAACGGCAGGCCGAGGCCGAGCGCGAGCGCCTCCTCAAGAGGGTCGAGGCCGAGCGCGAGCGACTCGACGAGGTCTTCCAGCGATCCCCGTCGTTCCTCGCCTTCCTGAGCGGGCCCGACCATGTCTTCGAGCTGGCCAACGAGCGGTACTCGCAGCTCGTCGGCCACCGCGAGCTGCTGGGCAAGACGGTGCGCCAGGCCCTGCCGGAGCTCGAAGGCCAGGGCTTCTTCGAGCTGCTCGGCCAGGTGTACCGGACCGGCGAGCCCTTCGTCGGCACGGGCCGGCGCATCCTGCTGCAGCTCCGGCCCGGCCACCCGCCCGAGGAGCGGTTCCTCGACTTCGTCTATCAGCCGGTCCGCGAGCCCGACGGCCGGATCCTGGGAATCCTCGCCCATGGTGTCGACCTCACCGAGCGCAGGCGGGCCGAGCAGCAGCTCCGCGAGAGCGAGGAGCGGTATCGCACCCTCTTCACTTACATGGATGAAGGCTACTGCGTCATCGAGGTCCTCTTCGAGCCCGACGGTCGGCCCGTGGATTACCGGTTCCTCGAGGTCAACCGGGCCTTCGAGGAGCATACCGGGCTGCATGACGTGACCGGCAAGACGATCCGGCAGCTCTCACCCGAGCACGAGGCCCACTGGTTCGAGGCCTACGGCCGGGTGGTCCGGACGGGCGAGCCGGTCCGCTTCGAGAACGAGGCCAGGGCACTGGGCGGCCGCTGGTTCGACGTCTACGCCTTCCGGGTTGACGAGCCCGAGCGGCGCCGGGTCGCCGTCCTCTTCACCGACATCACCGGGCGCAAGGAGCTGGAGCGCTCGCTGCGGCACCGCCTGCGGGACCTCGCCGAGGCCGACCGGCGCAAGAATGAATTCCTGGCGATGCTCGCCCACGAGCTGAGGAACCCGCTCTCCGGCATCACCAATGCCATCCACCTGGCCCGGAGGCCGGGCCTGGAGGAACCCTTATCCCACGCCCACGAGGTCATCGAGCGGCAGGCCAAGAACCTCGCCCGACTGATCGACGACCTGCTCGACGTCTCCCGGATCACCCAGGGCAAGGTCGAGCTGAGGCGGGAGATCGTGGACGTGCCCGGCGTCATCAACCGGGCCGCCGAGGCGGTCCGGCCCCTCGTCGAGCAGCGGCGGCACGAGCTGACGATCCAGCTCAGCTCGGGACCCTTGCGCGTCGACGCCGACCCGACGCGGCTCGAGCAGGTGATCGCGAACCTGCTGACCAACGCCGTCAAGTACAGCGAGGAGGGCGGCAAGATCGCGGTGTCGGCCGTCAGGCGCGGCGGCGAGGTCGTCATCGCGGTGCGGGACACGGGCGTCGGCATCCCGGCGGAGATGCTGCCCAGGATCTTCGATATGTTCACCCAGGTCGACCGCTCGCTGGCGCGATCCGAGGGGGGGCTCGGCATCGGCCTGACCCTGGTCAAGCAGCTCGTCGAGATGCACGGCGGGACCGTCGCGGTCGCGAGCGAGCCCGGCAAGGGGAGCGAGTTCACGATCCGGCTGCCGGCGCACGAGGCGCCTCCGCGGCAGGCCCGGGCCGCGCCGGGGCCGGTGGTCGCCGGGCGAGGCCGGCGGGTGCTCATCGTCGATGACAATGCCGACGCGGCCCTGATCAGCGGCCAGTTGCTCAAATTGCTGGGATTCGAGGTGCGGGTCGTCCACGACGGTCGCGCGGCCATCGACGCCGCTCGCTCGCTCTGCCCCGAGGTGGTGCTCCTGGACATCGGCCTGCCCGGCATGAACGGATTCGAGGTCGCCCGCCGGCTCAGGCAGGAGGAGTGCGGCCGCGAGGCGGTGATCATCGCGGTCTCCGGCTACGGCGACGAGCCGTCGCGCGAACGGGGCCGCGAGGCCGGGTTCGACCACCACCTCGTCAAGCCGGTGGACATCGATGCCCTCGCCGCACTCATCGAGCGCTCGACTGGCCGCGGGTAGACCGCTCGCAATCAACCCCGGCCCTCGGTCGCATCCCCCGGCATCGCCGCCCCTCATCCTGGAGAGTCTGCGAGCAGAGGTCGTAGGGTGGGTCGAACGCCGCAGGCGTGAGGCCCACCGGCTCGGCGGCGCAGGCCCACGGGTTCGGCGAAGGATCGGTGGGCCTCGCTTCGCTCGACCCACCCTACGGGCCTCCTCACCGCGTTCGGGCAGTCGTAGGGTGGGTCGAACGCCCCAGGCGTGAGGCCCACCGGCTTGGCTCGCTCCGCAATGCCAGGCGGGGATTGGCAAGCTGCGACCTTTGCGTTAGTTTGTTGGTCTGGTGATGCATGATTCCGGCAATGACATCGACAGGACTTGCATCGCATTTCGATCGCACAACTGGCGATCTCGCTGTTGAGTAGCCCCTTCTGGTCGACTCCCCCAGGCGAAAGGTTGCTTCGATGCGCCACTTCCCACCTCATCGGTGGCCCGGAGGTCGCCGCCCGGTCTCCCAATCGCTGGCCGGTCGGCGGGGTCGGGGACGCAGGGCGATCCGGCCTTCCCTCCAGGAGCTCGAGGTTCGCGCATTGCTCGCGGCCTTCACGGTCACCGTGGCCACGGACAACGACACCGTCAACGGCGATCCGGGCTCGTTGCGCCTGGCGATCATCGACTCGAACAAGGCCCCGGGCGCCAACACGATCGCCTTCGACATTCCCGGCGGGGGCGTCCAGACGATCAAGCTGAATGCCGACCTCCCGCAGATCACCGTGCCGGTGGCCATCGACGGCTACACCCAGCCCGGGGCGCACCCCAACACGATGGCCGCCGGCGACGATGCGGTGCTGGAAATCGTGGTGGACGGCACCAATGCCAGCGTGGGCTTCAACGTCGCCGCCGGCGGGACGACGATCAGCGGGCTGGTGATCGACAATTTCGCCGAGAACGCCATCGAGCTGCGGACCAAGGGGGGCGATGTCGTCTCGGGCGACTTCATCGGCGTCAACGCCGCGGGCACGGCCAAGGCGCCCAATGGCGGTACCGGCGTGGCGATCCTCGATCCTTCCGCCGACGTGGTCGGCGGCAGCACACCCGCCGATCGCAACATCATCTCGGGAAACGGGGCCGCCGGCGTCAACGTCGACAAGAACGACATGACGGCGTCGGCGCCCGGCGCAGCGCCCCGACGTCCAACGAGGTGGCCGGCAACTACATCGGCACCGACATCACCGGGACCGTCGCGCTGGGCAACAAGACGCAGGGCATCCGGCTGGCGAATACGACGGGTAACCTGGTCCTCGACAACGTCGTCGCCGGCAGCGGGGCGGAGGGCGTCGAGGTCGGTATCGGGGCCGACTACGACGTCATCCAGGGCAATGACATCGGCACCGACCTGACCGGCACGGTCGCCCTGCCGAACAGCGTCGGAATGCTGGTGCAGGGGCTGAACAACCAGGTGGGAGGGACCCTCCTGGCGGCGGCCAACGTGATCTCGGGGAACACCAACGGAGGCATCACGGTCGACGACCTGGCGCCGGGCGGCAATGTCTTCGAGGGGAACTTCATCGGCACGACCGCCTCGGGTGCAGCCCCGCTCGGAAACGCGGCGGACGGCATCGACCTCACGGGCGGGGGCGACACGGTCGGCGGGACCTCGGCCGGTGCCGGCAATGTGATCGCCAACAACGTGGGCGACGGAATCCATGTCGACGCCACGTCCGCCTCCGAGTCGATCCTGTCCGACTCGATCTACGCCAACAAGAAGGAGATCGTCCTGGACCCGGGCGGCAACGACAACCAGGCCGCCCCGGCGATCAGCTCGGCCTCGTCTTCGGCGGCCGGCACGACGGTCGTCGGGACGGTCGTCAGCACGCCCTTCACCGCGGTCCTCGTCCAGATCTTCGCCAGCCCGGGCCTCGACGCCGCGGGAAACCCCCAGGCCGAGACGCTGCTGGGCACGCAGTCCGTGGTCACCGACGGCGGCGGGAATGCCTCGTTCTCCATCACCGGCGAGCCCGCGACCTTCGCCGGTTCCTCCATCACGGCGACGGCGACCACCGCCCCCAAGGGCGATTCCTCGGCCATCTCGGCGGCCGTCCTGCTCGGGCCCCCGACCTACCTCGCGGATCCCGGATTCGAGGTCGCTTCGGTCGGCACCGGGCCGTCGTCCTACGTCTATAACCCGACGGGCTCGGCCTGGAACTTCATCGGCCTCGCCGGGGTCGCCGGCAACCACAGCGGGTTCACCGCCGGCAATCCGGACTCGCCCGCCGGCAGCCAGGTCGCCTTCGTCCAGGCGACGGGATCGATCGAACAATCGATCTACCTGACAGCCGGGAGCTACCTGCTGAGCCTTGAGGCCGCCGAGCGCGCCATCGGCAACCACGGCGGCGAGTGGCTTCAGGTCTCGATCGACGGCGTACCCTACCGCACCATCACGCCGGTCGGGACGTCCTACGCGCTGTACCGGACCAGCCTCTTCTCGGTCGCGACCGGGTTCCACACGCTCACCATCGCGGGCCTGGACCCGTACGGGGGCGACAACACCGCGTTCGTGAGCGACGTGACCATCGCCGGGCCGCCGCTGCTGGGCGACCCGGGCTTCGACACGCCCTCGGTGGGGACCGGCAACCTGGCATTCGCGTATGCCCCCGTGACGGGTTCACCCTGGACATTCCTGGGAGCCGCCGGGATCAGCGCCAATGGGACCGCATTCACCGCCGGCAATCCCGATGCGCCCGAGGGTGGGCAGGTGGTGTTCCTGCAGGGCGTCGGCTCGGTGGGCCAGTCGGTGACGCTCGCCGCCGGCGCCTACGTCGTCTCCTTCGAGGCCGCGCAGCGCGCCGCCGGCAATCACGGCGGCCAGACGATCGCCGTCCTGGTCGACGGCAAGGCGGTGGCGACGATCGCCCCGGCCGGCACGTCGTACTCGCTCTACACGGCCGCGTTCAACGTCGCCGCCGCCGGCGCCCACACGATCGCCCTGGCCGGGACCGACCCGCTGGGCGGCGACAACACGGCCTTCGTGGACGAGGTGTCGGTGGCCGCGTCGCCGCCGCTGGTGCCCACCTTCGAGGTGCCGGCGCTGGGCTCGGGTGCGGCGGCCTACCGGTACGACCCGGCGGGGACGCCGTGGACGTTCTCGGTCGCCTCGGGGATCTCGGGCAACGGCAGCGACTTCACGTCGGGCAACCCCGAGGCGCCGGCCGGTTCGCAGGTGGCGTTCCTGCAGTCGGCGGGGACGATGAGCCAGTCGGTGACGTTGGCGGCGGGGACGTACGAGGTGGGAGCTGGCGGCGGCGCAGCGGGGCAACGACGGGTCGTCGCAGGGTCTGGAGGTGCTGGTGGACGGCCGGGCGGTGGGGACGGTGACGCCTGCGGGGCCGGCGTACGCCGACTACGCCACGGGGTCGTTCGCGGTGGCGGCCGGTGCGCACACGGTCATGCTGGCGGGGGTCAACAACAACGGCCAGACGGTCTTCGTCAACAACATCCGGATCATCGCTCCGCCCAGCATCGCCGATCCGTACTTCCAGATGTCCTCGGTCGGCTCGGGCCCGCAGGCCTACCTCTACGCCCCGACCGATTCGCCGTGGACCTACAAGGGCTCCGCGGGCGTCGCGGGCAACGGCAGCGGGTTCACCGCGGCCAACCCCACGGCCCCGCAGGAGAGCGAGGTGGCATTCCTGCAGGGCGTCGGCTCGGTGGGCCAGTCGGTGACGCTCGCCGCCGGCGCCTACGTCGTCTCCTTCGAGGCCGCGCAGCGCGCCGCCGGCAACCACGGCGGCCAGACGATCGCGGTCCTGGTCAACGGCAAGGCGGTAACGACGATCGCGCCGGCCGGCACGTCGTACTCGCTGTACACGACGGCCGCGTTCAACGTCGCCGCCGCCGGCGCCCACACGATCGCCCTGGCCGGGACCGACCCGCTGGGCGGCGACAACACGGCCTTCGTGGACGAGGTGTCGGTGGCCGCGGCGCCGCCGCTGGTGCCCACCTTCGAGGTGCCGGCGCTGGGCTCGGGTGCGGCGGCCTACCGGTACGACCCGGCGGGGACGCCGTGGACGTTCTCGGTCGCCTCGGGGATCTCGGGCAACGACAGCGACTTCACGCGGGGCACGGCCAACGCGCCGGCCGGCTCGCAGGTGGCGTTCCTGCAGTCGGCGGGGACGATGAGCCAGTCGGTGACGTTGGCGGCGGGGACGTACGAGGTGGAACTGGCGGCGGCGCAGCGGGGCAACGACGGGTCGTCGCAGGGCCTGGAGGTGCTGGTGGACGGCCGGGTGGTGGGGACGGTGACGCCTGCGGGGCCGGCGTACGCCGACTACGCCACGGGGTCGTTCGCGGTGGCGGCCGGTGCGCACACGATCATGCTGGCGGGGGTCAACAACAACGGCCAGACGGTCTTCGTCGACAACATCCGGATCATCGCACCGCCCACCATCGCCGATCCCGGCTTCGCCTCGCACGCGGTCGGCGCCGGGCCGACAGCCTATGTCTACGACCCGCAGGGGACGCCGTGGACGTTCAGCGCCTCCTCGGGCGTGGCCGGCAACGGCAGCGGGTTCACCTCGGGCAATCCCTCGGCGCCGTTCGGTGCCCAGGTGGCGTTCCTGCAGGGGACCGGAGAGGTCAGCCAGTCCGTCAACCTGGCGGCCGGCGCCTACGAGATCGACTTCCAGGCGGCGCAGCGGGTCAACGCCAACTCGGGCGGCCAGGAGATCGGCGTGGTGGTCAACGGCCGCCTGATCAGCGTCATCACCCCCGTCAGCGGGTATTACGCCCTCTACCAGACGCTCGACTTCAGCGTCGGTGCGGGATTTCATACGATTACGCTGATCGGGCTCAACCCGCGCGGGGGCGACAACACGGCCTTCATCGACGACGTTCGCGTGCAAATCGCCTGATGCCCGGCCGGAGCGGAGCGCGGGGTCGTCGATTGCCCCCTTGGCCCCGCGCAGGTCGGCGGAAGTCTTCTCGCTATCGCCGCCGAGGCCGGCCTAGGCCGGCCCTACACGTGATCCGGGCGGATCTTCCGTCCGCCGTCCGATCCCGCGCGGTCGCCGGCCCGGTCCGTAGACCGGGCGACGCACGACGCCCGGGCGCCGAGCTGCGCTCCGGTTTCCGGATCGCTCTTCCGGATCGGTCGGTCACGGCTCCTGCCCAGGCTCCGTAGCCATCGTCACCGCCCCATCTTCGCGCTTCACGGCCGTCCCCCATCGCCGGCTGATGCTTGCGTGGGGCGAGCCCGGGGAGTGGCCTTCGTGGATCTCGTAGCGGCCCGCCGGCCAGTGGGTTTTCAGGGATTCCTGGATGGCCTGGGGCGAGCCGAAGGTCACCATGGCCCCGCTCTCGAGCTTGACGTGGTAGGTCGTGGACATTGACGAGGTTCCTTCCCCTGCGACTGCGCAATGGACGCGGCACCCGGCCTGCTCGCCCCGCCCCGCGAGCGGGATCTCGCAAGCGACCGGCCGCTCGGGCGAAGTTTCGGGGATGGGACGTAAGCTGTCAACATCATCTCGCGTGAGCAGGTCCCGGCGGTTCGCGTTCATCTCGCCCGGCGTCAGACTGAGGGTCTGTCTCGGGAAGTGGGGGTATTCGGGAGGGCGGGGCTTGATGGCAACGGGGACCGGCCGCGGTCGGAACCCAAGGTTCAGGGACTCGGGAGCGGGCCTCATCGGCAAGTCAGCTCCTGGTCAATTGTACGGCGAGCGGCCCTCGAACCGATATCGGGCCGCTCGCTCGCCCCTGCGCCGACAACGGGCCTCTGTCGGCGTCCGACCACGTTTCTCGACGCCGAGCGGGCCGTCCCCGGGCCATCGCGCGTCGATCGCCGGGGCGATCCCGTTCGGGACGGGTTCGAGAGGAAAGTCATCCGGGGGTGGAGATTGGGCGTCGGAATTGCGTGAGTCGTCGGGACGCCGGAGCCGTTTTATCCGATCGCAATTCGCCGCGCCCCGGGTACGGCACGACCCACGGAGGCTATCGTGAGCTGTCACAACATCCGACCCGCGGCCCTGGCCGGGTACGCCGCATTGGCCCTTGTGGCCGGGTGCAACCAGACCGCCACCGAGCCCAGGCAGGCACCCGTCGAGTCGCGGTCGTCCGCGACAACCGGCGTGCCCGCGTCTCGGACCGAGCCGGGGCGTGACGTGATCCCGCCGTCGCGGCAGGAGAACCCCAAATTCTCCTTCGACACCGAGAACGACCGTCGCTTCGCCGACTTCCTTCGCGAGAAGTCGGCCGGCATGGTCCGCCAGGCGGCCGTCGGCGTGGACCGGGCGGGCAAGCTCCGGATCCAGTTGGACCGGTCGGTCTCTCCCGATGAGACCCTGCCGCTGACGAAGAGCATCCTGGCCGGCGCCCACAAGGACTTCCCCGGCAAGGCGTTCGTCCTGTCGATCTACGACCCGCAGGGCGAGCCGGTGCTCCGCGCCCGCGTCAACGCCGAGGGCTCGACCCGGTACGAGGTCGTCCACGACGAGGGCGGAGGTGGCGGCGGCGGGACGCGCACCGCCTCGGGCGGCGGCCAGGTCGGGCTCGACTCGGCCGATCCCCTGGCGCGATCCGGCCGCACCGAGGCCGACCGCAAGTTCGCCGCCTGGGCCGAGGATCACGGCCGATCCTACCTGCGCTATGTCCAGGCCGACCTCGAGCGCAACGGCCGCCTCTGGTTCGGCGTCACCCGCGAGGTCAAGCCGGCCGACGTGCCCGACCTGACGAAGTCCCTGCTCGAGGGCGCGCATCGCGAGTTCCCCCGCCAGGAGATCCTCGCCACCGTCTTCGACCCCTCCGGCGAGCGGATTGGCCGCGCCCACCTCGGCTCGGGCGGCCAGGTGCGCTGGGAGCAGTGAATTTTGACGGATCGATCGTCGGGCGAGATGACCAAGAACCCGGAACGGAACGCATCCGACCGGACCAGACCGAACCGACCACGCATCCAGGAGATCGCCGCCATGCCGCAATGGGGCACAGGGGACTACAAGCAGGCCGTCTTCCAGCAGCTCGCCCAGGGCTCGGGGGGCGACGACGACCATTTCCAGCATTTCGAGAACTTCTCCGCCGGCGCGCCCGGCGCGACGTCGAGGCGGGCGTCGGCGAGGCGTTCCACCCCGAGACTCTCGACAGCTCCCAGGTCGAGCCGCAGTTCCGCGCCGCGGCCCAGAAAATGCACCCGAGTGAACGGGCGGAGATCGCGCAGGACCTGATCGACAGCCTGCACGAGCGCGGCCTCGCGCCGACGTGGCTCCAGAAGCTGCTCGGCCTGGGGTCCACCGACCCCGCGCAGGCCTCGCCGGACGACGTCGCGAAGCTCGCCGAGTACTCGCGACAGAACCATCCCGAGGTCTTCCGCCGGGTGATGGCCGACAAGCCGTTTTTGGTCCGGTGGCTCGACAAGCCGCTGGTCGCCGGGCTGGTCGGGATCATCGCCGGCAAGCTCCTCAATCGCGCTTACAACCGTTGACCCTTCACCTTTTCGCATGTCCTCAGGAGAAAACTCATGGGTATCGGCAATATCATCGGTTGGGTTCTCTTCGGCCTGGTGGCCGGGGGTCTTGCCCGCATGCTCCACCCCGGCCGCGACCCGATGAACTGGCTCTGGACCATGCTCCTGGGCATCGGCGGCGCCCTGCTCGGCGGCTGGATCGGGTCGCAGATGGGCATCAGCACCGACCGCGGGCTCTCGAGCTGGATCGCCGCGATCGCCGGCGCGATCGTGCTCCTGGTGCTCTATCACTTCATGACGGCCCGCTCGGCGCGGACCGCCGGCCCCTCCGGCGGCACCGCCACCGGCGACGACTACAAGCGCGCCGTCTTCGACGACCTGGCCCACGGCCCCGGCCGCTGACCTCCGCGCCTCCCCGCGAACCGCCGATCGGCCCCGGGGCCCTGCCCTCGGGGCCGATCTCTTTTTCGAACCCGTCCGCCGGGTCCCGGCCGGGTGCCGCCATCGCGCCGGATCCTCCCGGCGAGCGAGACCTTCATGGCCTCTCCTGCGCGTCACGATCGGGACGTACCCCACTTCCAGGCCCTCGGGCGGTGTGACGATCAGGGCGGGGTCGAGCGCCACCAGCTTCCCGCGGGTCGGCGGGGCCATGTAGTCGCGGTCGATCGTCCAGGCCGCATGCAGCTTCTCGACGAACGCCTGCAGCTCGGCCTTCTTCTCCGCGCCCCAGGCATATTGCTGGAACGACGGCTGATCCACGAAGTGGTACCAGGAATAGGTCGCGCCGGAGCCGTCGGCGAGCCTGGTCGTGAACGGCCCACGCTTCGGGCCGGGCTTGATCCAGGCGCCGGCGCCTCTTCACGCAGCCAGCGGCTCGTCCCTGCGCACCATCGGCTGCAACTTCCAGTAGGTGAGCGACCGCCACAGCCACTCCGCGGGCCCGAACCGGAACCATTTCAGCCAGATCGGACTGATCCACAACTGTGACGATCCAGATGACCAGCACGATGCCCGCCAGCCCGGTCCGGTTGACGTGCCCGAATGCCCCGAGGCCGTAACCGTAGAAGAGGGTCGTGCAGACGATCGAATGCGTCAGGTAGTTCGAGAGCGCCATGCGGCCCACGGCGGCCAGCCGGCTCGTCAGCCACGTCAGCAGCCCGGCCTTGTAGATCAGCATGAGTGCGCCGACATGCCCGAGCGCCACCACCACGCTGCCGAAGAAGTTGAAGAACATCCCGCCGTGCAGCAGGTAACGGACGCTGAAATCGGTGCGGAGCAACTGGTACGCGTCGTAAGCCACCAGGGGCAGGCCGATGCCGTATCCCAGGAGCAGCAAGGCGAGATAGAACCGCCGCGACCGCCGGCCGGAGAAGACGTCGAGCTTCATCAGACCCATGCCGATCAGCATCCGGCCGCCGGCCAGCCAGAAGCCGACCAGGAGGAACCCGAAGGTCTGCGAGGAGACCAGTTGCTTCGCACGGTCCTTGACGATCCCGGCGTACCCGCCCCGGTGAATCTGGATCGCCTTCTCGAAGGCCTCCTTGCTTCTTGGGCGAGTTCGGATCGAGCCCCGGGAGGACCTTGGCCTTCCAGACGTCGTGATAGATCCACGCCTGGAACCGCGTCGGCTGCTGCTGGGCCTTCTCCGCGGCCTCCGCCTTCTTCGCGGTGGTTTCGAGGAAGTCGAAACCCGCCGCCATGGCCAGCAGGAGCGGCACGAGCACGCAGAGGAACGCGACGCCGACGAGGATCAGCGTCCGGGGCCGCCACCGCCGGAACAGGTAGATGATCAGGCCGCACTCGGCGTACATCACCAGGATGTCGCCGGACCAGATCAGGTAAGAATGGACCAGCCCGATGACGAGCAGCCACAGGCAGCGCCGGTAGTAGACGCCCCGCAGCGACGCTCCGCGCTGGTCGGTCCGCTCGCCCATGAGGACCAGCCCCGCGCCGAAGAGCATCGAGAACAGGGTCATCATCTTCATTTCGAAGAAGAGATGATTGAACAGCCAGATGACGCGATCGAGGGCGCCGCGAACCCCCCGCCGCGCATCGGGTTGCCGTAGGCCGCTCCCGGCCAGGCGAACGAGACGATATTCATGGCCAGGATGCCCAGGAGCGCAAATCCGCGCAGCAGGTCCACCGCCGCGACCCGCTCGTTCGCCGCCACCGGCTCGGCCCTGGGAGCCGCCTCTTCGGCGGCCATCGGCTCCGAATCGAGCATCGTCGGGACGAGCGTCTCCTCATCGACGGACATGACACACCCTCAATAAGAAGTTCGGGCGGACCGACCTCGGTCCGGATCCGCGGGGCCAATCGCGTGGACCGGGACATCCCCGCTGGGGAGCGCGGGGATTCTCGCCGCGGGGCGATCCTATCACCGGTTCGCCGCCGGGGCGAGTTTATTGTCGCCGCGCCGCCCCACGTCACGAGTTGGCCGCGGGGCGGGGGCCGTAGGGCCGGCCCGGATCATCGCCGCGGCGCGGGTCGTCCTGGGTGCTCGCGGCCATCATGGCCTCTCCTGGCGCGTCACGATCGGGACGTATCCCACCTCCAGCCCCCGGGGCGGCGTCACGATCAGGGCGGGGTCGAGCGACACCAGCTTCCCGCGGGTCGGCGGGGCCATGTAGTCGCGGTCGATCGTCCAGGACGCGTGCAGCTTCTCGACGAACGCCTGGAGCTCGGCCTTCTTCTCGTCGCCCCAGGAGTATTGCTGGAACGACGGCTGATCCACGAAGCGATACCAGGAATAGGTCACGGTCGAGCCATCAGCGAGCCTGGTCGTGAACGGCCCGCGCTTCGGACCCGGCTTGATCCAGGCGCCGGCGCCCGGAGATGTGTACGGCTCGCCGGTGCCCGCCAGCGGGAATTCCTGCTCCCGCAGCCGGGTCTCCGCGGGCACCTCCGCCTCGGCCACCGCGACGCGTTCCTCGCCGACGTGCTTGTAATACTGGGGAAACGATCCCTTGGGGCTGATGTCGCTGGCGACCCATTGCAGGCCCCACACGTTGCCGTCGAAGACCTTGGTGTCGAACACGCGATCCACACCGACCATCCGCTTTCCCCCCTGATCGTACCGGGTCGAGTGGGTGTTCAGCGGGGCTTCCATGCGCCCGCCTCGTCGAATCGCCCTGAGCAGGCCGGTCCGCCGTGCCGCCAGGACCGGAAGGCGTCCTGGAGTGCCGATTTCGAGTAGTAGGTCACGTCCTGCACCAGGTCCGCCCGGCCCCGGTCATCCACCGGGAACCGCATCCGGGGCAGCTTGGAGTACACCGTACCCTTCGCGTCCTTCGCATCCAAACGCGGTACGGTGTTGATCTCCATCGCACCTCCGCCCATGATGCCCGGGCGGGCGTCGAGGCCGCGTCCATAGATGAAAGGATAATGGAACAGCTTGCCGATCTTGCTCCAGGTCTCCGGGATGTAGTAGGCGATCGGACCCTTGAAATTGGCCGCATTGAGGATGCATGTCCAGCTCTGGTCGCCGGTGGGCGGTTCGCCGGGCGCGGGGTCCGTGAACGGCAGCGCCATCCAGGTGTAGCCCAGGAACTCGCCGCTGGGGTTCCCCTGGAAAGTCAGCGCGTCCGGGGGGATGAGCAGTCGATTGCTGAGCTGCGCGATCCCCAGGCGATTGTCGGGCAAGGCGTGATTACTGTAGAAGAAGGACCACCCCGGCGAGCCGACCTCATAGTCGTAACATTGCGGCGTGGCGTTCATGCTGAATTTCGGCGGCCCATAGCGGAAGTGGTTCCCCGCCCAGTAGCCCAGCCCCCCTTCCACCGTCTGGAAGACGCTGCTCCAGGTGGGGCCTCGCTCCGGCCACTTCCGGGCCAGCGTCCCCTCGGGCGCCAGCGGTTGATCCTTGTTGTCCGAGTTGTCCGGGGTGATCCACGCGCTGGGCAATCCGATCTGGAAATTGGCCAGCGGCCGATCCACCAGCGGCCAGACGGCCGCATAGAAACCCATGCCCGCCGTGTAGGCAGGGCCGGGCGGCAGCTTCTCGTGGCCGAAGCCGATGTACCCATGAAGGCCGTCGGAATGCAACGTGACGACGCCGGGTTCGGGTCCCGCCGCGCCGGCCGCCGCGGCTCGTCGCGCGGTCCCGGTCCGGGATGACCCGGCGGCATCGACGAGCTTCACCATCCCCTTGCCGAGCGCGTCGCCGACGAGGAAATACGTCTCGGCGTTGCCGAATTCGTGGTGGCCGTGGCCGGGGTTCGGCGAATCCTCGGGTTTGCGGACGAAGCCGTGCGTTTCGACGAACAGCACATT
This sequence comes from uncultured Planctomycetota bacterium, assembly GCA_963771445.1. Taxonomy (GTDB): domain Bacteria; phylum Planctomycetota; class Planctomycetia; order Isosphaerales; family Isosphaeraceae; genus JAKAUH01. The sequence goes on from CAVYTQ010000015.1 coordinate 1,583,648, forward strand.
GCCCGTGAACTCGGGCCGAGCCGCGGCCGCGGCCTGGGCCCCGCGCAGGGCCGCCCACTCGCCCGTCGCCTTGACCCAGGGCCCCGTCAGCTCGCCGATCACGACGGGCAGGCCGGGCGCATCGAGGTCTCGCCGCACGTCCCGGATCAGGTTGACCAGGTTGGTCTCGTACTGCGGCACGGCGGTCCGCGGCTCGCATCCGTCATTCCAGCCCTGATACCAGACGAAGCCGGCGAGCTCGTAACCGCGGCCGTCGTAGCCGGGGAAATCCGCCTTCAGGCTCGTCAGGGCTTCGCGCACCTCCGCCAGCATTTTCTTGTAGTACGGCCCGACCTCGCCGCCGGAGCTCGGCGGCCGGAAGTCCTGGTAAAGGCTCTTGCCGCCCCAGGCGGTCTTGATCAGAAGGACCTGATCCTTGAAGTGATCCCCCAGGACCCAGCCGAATTGCAGCTCGGGGCCGAAGTGGTGCGAGTCGCCGTACACCGAGAAGCCCACCGAGAGCGGACCACGCAGCAGGGGTTCGTCCTCGCGCCGGTACCGGACCCACACGTCGTCGCGCACGGCCCAGGTTCCCCGCGCGCCCGCGAGATGCCGGAACCTCGGCCCTTTTTCGGGGTCGTTCAGCAACGTCGCCAGCGTGCCCTTGCCGCCGTTGTAGTCCGTGCCCGTCAGGTCGGCGACGGCCTGACCTTCCATGTTGGACTGGCCCGCGAGGATGAAGACCTTCACCGGCCCCGGGCCCGTCTGTCCCGGCGCGACCGACCCGCCACAGCAGAACGCCGCACAGGCCACCAGAACCTTGCTGACCCACCTGTCATTCATTCGGGGATCTCCCATTCGCCCCGGGTTCGCACGAATCGATCACTTCGGCTTCGCCGGCCTGGTCCGCGGCTTGCGGGCCCAGGCGCGGCGCAGGTCGTCCGGGCTGTCCGCCGCCTTGATCCCCGCCAGGACCTCGCGGAGCCGCCGGTGATCTCGGATCCTGCGGACCTCGGGCATCAGCTCCAGGCCGCCGGGGCCGAACTTCAGTTCCAGGCAGCTCTCGATGCCCGCGAGCAGGCCCTCCTCCCGGCCCTCCTCCCGGCCCTTTTCCAGGCCCTTCTCGAGGCCTTTCTCCAGGCCCTCCGCCGTGGCCCGCTCGAGTTCCTTCCGCTCCGCGATGTCGATGAACCGCATCTTCATCTCCCGCTCGTAGACGGAAATCTCATCCCGATGCGCAGCACCACCGCCGCAAACGGGTTCGCGGGGTCGGCGGCTCCCCGAACCGAGCTGCGGTGTCGAAGGAATCGATCATTTCGGCTTCGCCGTCTTGGTCCGCGGCTTGCGGGCCCAGGCGCGGCGCAGGTCGTCCGGGCTGTCCGCCGCCTTGATCCCCGCCAGGACCTCGCGGAGCCGGCGGTGATCTCGGATCCTGCGGACCTCGGGCATCAGCTCCAGGCCGCCGGGGCCGAACTTCAGTTCCAGGCAGCTCTCGATGCCCGCAAGCAGTCCCTCCTCCCGGCCCTTCTCGATGCCTTTCTCCAGGCCCTCCGCGGTGGCCCGCTCGAGTTCCTTCCGCTCCGCGATGTCGATGAACCGCATCTTCATCTCCCGCTCGTAGACGGAAATCTCATCCCAGAAGCGTTCTTCCAGCGACTCCGGCAGCTCCATGACCCAGTCGATGAACCGGAACAGCCGCCGCAGGTCCTCTGGACCCATCCCGCGGCCATACAGCCCCTTGACCAGCCGCACTTTCCACGCGTGCCGCTCGGCCGGCGACCGCCGGGTCTCCAGCGCCTTCAGGTGCGCCAGCACCACCACGGCGAACGGGTTCGGGTTTGCCTCCAGCTCCTCGTATTGTCCCGCGTGGTCCAGCAGCTTGACAACCGGGAACTCGGTGAGCGTGCGGAAGCCCCAGCGCCCGTACTCATACCGGCCCGGCCGCCAGTCGGGATCGTCGTCCGCCAGGATCGCCAGGCTGATCACCTCGTGGTCGTTATCGGTCGAAGATCCGGTGATTGTACACGTACATCCGCCGGGAGAACTCGCCCTCCTTGCGCGCCTGGACCTCGATGTGGATCAACAGCCACTTCTCTTCGCCGCTCTTGAGCCACACCTTGACCAGCTTGTCCACATAGCGACGACCGTGCTTTGCATGCCGGACGATCGGCTGCAATTCCTTGTCCAGCGCCTCGTAGCCGCGGGCCCAGTCGATCTCGGCGTGGGCCGCCGCGAAGAAGAAGGCCAGGCATGCCTCGAGGTATCGGTCCAAAGCCTCCTTCCATGGGCTGTCATAATCCGCCCCAGGCGACTTGCGGCCCCGCCGCCGCCCATCCGTTCCTCGACGACCCTGGTCACGCTTCGCCATGGCAAGTCCCCGGGACCCTGGAAGCTCGCTCCCGCCGGCCAGCCGCCTCATTGCCAAGTAGCGTTGAGAAAGCTCGCCCCCAGGTCGATCATCGGATCAGCGATGCTTACCCGATCACGGTGCTGGCAGGATTTGCAGAGAATGCCGGGCGAAAGGCAAACGCGGATGATGCCGTGTGAGTGAATTGGGAAGCAAAAACCGACTCTGTCGATCGCAGAATCTGGAAAAATTGTTGCGGTTGCGACGACTTCGCCGAGGTCGCTCGTGCGTGGGCCTGCACGGGGACGCGCCCGGTGGAGCGAGAAAAGTTGCACGATGGCGGCCCGATCAAGGTATGGATGGCGGGGCGATCGGTTGTGGGTTCGGGAGGTGGTCAGGGGCGAGGCTTGCATCGGGTCATCCGGTTTGGATCAGTCTGCCGGGGATGCCAACAGGTGGGGCGGGCCAATTCAGGCCGCGGCGAAAGCCGCTCCACCGGCGGCGATCTTGATGTATGATCGTTCACAGGCGGCGCCTTGCGTGCGCACCGCGGATCGGACCCTGACATTTGAAACCCCGCCAATGACCAGCCGAATACAATGAAGATCCTGGAGCTCCGCCTGCAAGCCTTCGGCCCGTTCACCGACGTCGCCCTCGACTTCTCGGGGGGGCGCGAGGGGCTGCACGTCGTGCACGGGCCCAACGAGGCGGGGAAGTCGTCGGCGCTGCGAGCGGTCCGTCAAGCATTGTTCGGCTTCCCGACGCGGTCGCCCGACGACTTCCTCCACGGCTATACCAAGCTTCGCGTCGGGATGCGGCTGCGCGACGGCGAGGGCCGCGAGCTGGCGTTCGTCCGCCGCAAGGGGAGCAAGAACACCCTGCTGGCCGAGGACGGCACCACCCCCCTGCCCGACGACGCACTCGGGCGGGTCCTGGGCGGGATGAACGAGGTCGAGTTCAGCCGACGGTTCGCACTGGACCATGACGAGCTGGTCGCCGGGGGCAAGGCCATCCTCGAGGGCGCCGGCGAGCTCGGGCAGTTGCTCTTCCAGGCCGGCGGCGGTCTCAGGGACCTGTTCGAAGTCCAGCGCAGGACTGGATCGCGAGCTCGAGGCGCTGTTCAAGCCGTCGGGCTCGAAGCCGCGGATCAACGAGGTGCTGGCCAGCCTGAAGGAGGCCCGCGCCACGGTCCGCGACGGCAGCCTGCCGAGCAGCGAGTGGGTCGAGCACGACGCGGCCTTCCGGCGGGCGTCCGGCTCGCTCGAGCAGCTCGAGGCCCGGCTGGAAGCCGCCCGCGCCGAGAAGCGGCGGCTCGAGCGGATCCACGATGCCCTGCCCGTGCTCTCCCGACGCCGCCAGGCCCGCGAGGAGCTCGAGGCGATGGGGCCGGTGGTCCTGCTGCCCGACGATTTCACCGACCGCCGCCACAACGCCTCGAGCGCGCTCGAGACCGCCCGCACCGCCGAGGCCGCCGCGCTGCGGGCGATCGCCGAGCTCGACGCGCCAATCGACGACCTGGCCGTCCCCGACGACCTGCTCGCCGAGGCCGAGGCGGTCGAGCGGATCCGCGACGGACTCGCCGGCTACCGCAAGGCCGTCGCCGCGTTGCCCGAGGCCAGGGGCCAGCTTCGCATCATCGAGGCCGAGGCCAGCGAGATCGCCGCCGAGCTCGGTGCCCTGGGCTCCGGCAGTCCGTCGGGCGAACGGCCGGAGGACCCGGCGACGGGGGATGGCCCGTCTTCGTCCGCACGAGCGATGGCCATCAAGCCGACCCGGACCCTGCGAACGACGACCACGCGGCTCAACGGCGAGCTGGTCGAGCTGACGCTCAAGCAGGAGCAGGCGGACGCGAGGGTCGGCGAGCTGACCGACCGGCTGGAATCCGAGCGGGCCGAGCTCGCCCGGCTCGCCGAGCCGGGCGACGCCGAGCCGCTGTCGGCCGCGTTGCGGCAGGCGCGCGACCAGGGCGACCTGGACGCGCAGGTCGAGGCGGCCCGCGCGCGGCTCGATCGGGCGGAGATCGACGCGGCGCAGGCGATGGCGCTGTTGCCGCTCTGGTCCGGCCCGCGCGAGGCGAGCGAGGTCGCGGCGCGGCCGGTGCCGGCCGTCGAGAGCGTCAACCGCTGCGAGTCCGAGCTGTCGGCCTGCGAGTCCGAGCTCGAGCGGCTCCGCTCGGCCCGCGCCGACGCCGACGCCGAGGCCGACCAGGCCGCGGCCCACCTGGCCGCGCTGCGCGAGTCGGCCGGCGTCCTGCCCACCGAGGACGACCTGGCCCGCGCCCGCGACGGCCGCGACCGGGCCTGGCGGCTGATCCGTCGCACCATCGAGCCGGGGGGGCCGTCGCCGTCGGCCGACGAGATTCGCGCGGCCTTCGACGACCCTCGGCCCGATCCGGCCACCGATGTCCCGGCGGCCCCGGCCGGGCTGGCGACGGCCTACGAGCGGGCGGTGGAGCGGGCGGACGTCTGCGCCGACCGGCTGCGTGGCGAGGCCGACCGCGTCGCCGCGCAGGTGGCGGCGCGGGCGTCGGTCGAACCGGCAGCGGCGGCGGCTCGAGCAGCTCGACGACCAGGGTCGGCACGCCTCGGCGCGGGCCGGCGAGGCGCAGTCGCGATGGCGGGCGCTGTGGGGTCCGACGGGCATCGAGCCGCTGTCGCCCCGCGAGATGCGCGGCTGGCTCCAGGCGCGGCAGGCCGTCGTCCAGGCGGACGCCGAGGTCCGGTCGCGGCGGGCCGAGCTCGATGCGCTGCGGTCGCGGATCGCGTCGCATCGCGTGGCGATCGGCCGCGCGATGGCCGAGCTGGGCGCGGCCGAGGCGGCGGCCCCCGCCCTGCCCGCGCCGGCCGGCGTCGGACCGCCCGCCGACGCCCCGCTGGGCCCGCTGCGCGACCGCGCCGAGGCGCTGGTCGCCCGGATGGCGAAGGCCGCCTCGCGTCGCGACGAGCTGGGCCAGTCGATCGGCGCAGCTCGGCCGTCAGCTCGAGACGGCGCAGGCGCAGGCCCGGACCGCCGCGGACCGGCTGCGCGAGGGACGAGCCGCCTGGGCCCGCGCCGTCGCCCCGCTGGGCCTGCCGCCCGAGGCATCGTCGGTTCAGGCCGACGAGGTGCTCGAGCAGGCCGAGGCCCTGGCCGCCCGGACCAAGGAGGCGCGCCAGGTCCGCGCCCGGATCGACTCGCTCGAGCGCGAGACCGGCCAGTTCGCCGACGAGGTGACGGGGCTCTGCCGACGGCTCGGCCCCGAGGCGGGCGAGGGTGATCGCCCGGTCGCGGCGAGCGACGACCCGCCGGCCGATCCGTCGTCGGTCGTCGCCGCCGCGCAGGCGCTGATCCGCCGCCTGGCCGCCGCGCGCAGGCCGCCGAGCGTCGCCAGACGCTGGTCGACCGCCGCGAGCAGGAGCGCGCCGCCGCGCGGGCCGCCCGCGACAAGCGCGAGGCCGCCGAGGTCCGGCTGACGGCCCTGGTCCGCGAGGCCGGCGTCAACTCGCCCGAGGACCTCCCCGCCGCCGAGAGGTCCGCTCGCACCGCCCGGCAACTGCGCGACCGGATCGGCGAGCTCGACCAGCAGCTCGGCGGCCTCTGCGGGCACGAGGACCCGGCCGCCTTCGCCGTCGCCGCGATGGCCGTGGATGTCAACCGCCTCCCCGATCGCATCGCCGCCCTGGCCGGCGAGATCGACCGGCTCGACGCCGAGCGGGCCCGGCTCAACCAGGAGCTGGGCCACCGCCGCGGCGAGCTCGCCCGGATGGACGGCGAGGGCCGCGCCGCCGAGGCCAACGAGCGGGTCGAGCACCTCAGGTCGCGGCTGGCCCACGAGGTCGAGGAATACGCCCGGCTCCGCCTGGCCTCCGTCGTCCTGCGCGAGGCCATCGAACGCTACCGCCAGAAGTCGCAGGGACCCGTGCTCGACCGCGCCGGCACGCTGTTCGCCGCGCTGACGCTCGGCTCGTTCGAGGGCCTGCGGGTCGACTGCGACGGCGACGACCACGACCGGCCCGTGCTCCAGGCCGTGCGGCCCGGCGGGGCCGAGGCCATCGGCATCCGGGGCCTCAGCCTCGGGACCGCCGACCAGCTCTACCTGGCCCTTCGGCTCGCCAGCCTCGAGGCGGCCATCGCCTTGCACGGGCCCGTCCCGTTGATCGCCGACGACCTGCTCATCCAGTTCGACGACGCCCGCACCGCCGCCGCGCTCAGCGCCTGGCCGAGCTCTCCGACCGGACCCAGGTGATCCTGTTCACCCATCATGACCACGTCTGCGAACTCGCCCGCCAGCACGTGGCCGATGACCGGCTCTTCATCCATCCACTCCCCGGCCGGGCCGAGGCCCCGCCCCGCCGACCCGCCGCGGCGGTCGGCTGACGTTCCCCGTCGAGTCCCCGACCCCGCGACCCTCGCCGAAAGCCCGGCTCCTCGCAATGATGAAAACCCCGCGCCCCGCACCCGGCGGAGCGGTTTCGTTGCGTGATGGAACTTGACGCCGATACCGGCTTTGTTAAAATGGCCAATCAATCTAGCTAATCAGGAAAGTTTTGAAGTGACGGTATCTGATAGTTTTAGACTTGTTGTGACCTTTTGCGATGAAGTTTGCCGGTCGGGGTAGTATCTGCCGGGCTTCAGCATCGGGGTTGGTGGCGTGGAAGCGGACGATCGAGGGGGCATCGGCTCGGTGGATCCGCTGCGAGGGGTCGGACGCTTTCGGGGGCGCGGGCTGGGCGGTTCGCCGGACGGTCGGAACGGGCGAAAGCGAGGGTACGGTGTTGGATTTATCGAAGCGGATCCGTGACCTTCGCTATGCGAAGGGTTGGGGGCCCGACGAGCTGGCCAGTCGGGCCAAGATCTCGCGCACGGCCCTGTATCAGATCGAGCGGGGCAACACGACCAAGCCGCAGGCGGGGACCTTGCGGCGGATCTCGCGGGCGTTGGGCGTGCCGCTGGAGAGCCTGCTCGATCGGCCGCCGCTGGCCCACGAGGAGGCCGGTGCCGAGCTCGGCGGCATGGTGGTGTCGTCCCCGCGCGATGCAGTCCGCCCGTGGGGCCTCGGCGGACCGGGCGGACGAATTGATGCAGAAGTTCCGGGTGCTGCTCGCCTCGCCGATGGCCGAGGGGATCGCGCGGATCGTCGAGGAGTCGTTCCGGCTCCTGCCGATCATCTCCCCGCCGGCCTCGGGCGACGGCCCGCACTATGCCCCGGCCCGCGAGATACCGGCCGGTCGCCGCGGGCGATCGCGGTCGAGCGACACCGTCTAGCTCGCGACCCCGTCAAGATCGTCACCGACCACTCGGCCCGCCACCGGGACGTTATCGTCGGCCGATCGAGCCTGGTGGGCGACACCCGCAACGCCACGCGAGGCGTTGACGCCGAGCTGGTGCGCGACCGGGTCGTCCGGGCCTGAGCGGATTGCGGCTCATTCTCGGTCTTCGTCCGCGTCGGCGGGCCGGTCGAAACAACGCCTGAGCAGCCCGGGCAGGTCGGCCGAGAACTTGCTCCGCGGCAGCGCGAGCTGGCAGCCGGCATTGCGGGCGGCGGCCAGGCGTTCGGTGTCAACGTGCGGCCCGACCGCCACGAGCCAGGCCGACGGGCCGGCGAGCCGGCGGTACTCCTCAATCGCACCGACGTTAGCCAGGCCGGCGGCCGTCAGGTCGATCAGGATGAGCCGCGGCCGCGATTGCTCGATCAGCCGGCGCGCCGTCGCCGGGTCGCGTGCAGTTCGCATCCGGTATCCCAGCTTGGCGGCCGTCCCCGTCACCTTGGACGTGAACCGCAGGTAGCGGGCCAGCACCAGGCCGGTCGCGGCCTCGTCGGACGGGGGGCTCGGACTCTGGCTCGGTTCATCGATCGGCGGTGCTCCCCCGCCTGCCGACGGGTCGTCGGGCCCCACGCCTTCCGGGTTGACGTTCGCAACCGGAGTCTGTCCGGCCACCGGAGAGACCGTCCCGGTCAGGGGGCTGTTCGGGTCGGTGATGACGGCGAGGATCGTGACGGCCGGCGACTGCTGACGGACCGGGGCGTCGGTGGCCCCGGTGGCCTGCACGCTATTGATCGTCGCGCTGGCCGTGGCGTTGAAGACCGCCAGGCCATAACGCATCTTGCCGGTGCTGTCGCTGGCCACGACCTTGGTGATCGTCCCGTTGGTCCCCTCGACCTCCAGCCCGGGCTGGGCGGCCTCGACCTGGCTCGGGTTGACGATGGTGGCCGTCCCGATCGTGAAGTGGGTGGCGCCGGGCCGGACGAGGACCGCCTCGCCGTAGGCCTCGGTCGAATTGATCGTCGTCACGGTATCGCCGCTGCCGGTGCCGATCCAGACGTCGGGATTCGCCGCATTCTGCCCGTTGGCTGACCCGTTGTAGGTGGTGACGGTGGAATTGGTCGCGTTCTCAATATACAGCCCCGATCCCACGCAGTTGGAGGCGTCCACCTCGCCAACAGTAATATCCTGTGGGTCGTAGCCCGCGCCGTTGCCCTGGATCTTCAGGCCGCTGTTATTCGTGGCGTTGCTCGCCGTCCGCGCCGAGCCGGACGCCCCGTTGAAGACGGCCTTGGTGATGGACACGTGCGAGGAAGCGTCGGTGACCTTGAGTCCCCCTCCGCAGTCGTCGGCCTCCATGTAGCTCAAGGTGCAATTGACGGCGTCCATTATGATCGGGTTGCCTTCGAGGAAGGCCGATCCGCTCATCACCAGTCCATTCTGGCAGTTCTCGGCGATGATGCTGCCGAAGGTGGAATTCGTCACGAGGGTGTTCCATGACTCGGTGGGGAGGAAGAGTCCGAAGAAGAAGCCGCTGCCCTGCGACGAGGTACTGACCAGGTTGCCGGCGGAGGACGAGCTGACGCCGACCCAGTACATGGCCAGGTCGAGCTGGTTGGTGAACGTCACGCTCGTCACCGTCATGTTCGTCCCGTTCGAGAAGTAGATCGCCGACATGCAGCCGGAGGAGGGCACGGCCTCGCTCGCCTCGTTGCTGTCCAGGGTGCCGTCGGTGACGGTGATATTCGCGTCGGGTGAGCTGGTGGCGTAGTCGGGGTCCTGGTTGATCAGGATCGAGGCGTCGGACCCCGCCGCCAGGCTCAGGGTCGAGCCCTCGAGGTTGAAGGTGGTGCCCGGCGCGATCGACAGGCAGTAGCGCTGGAAGTACGGGCCGGCGCCCTGGATCACCGTCTTGCTGCCGGCGTAGGAGACCAGGTAGGTGGCGCCCGGTGCCGCGACGACGGCGGCGCCGCCGGGGGTGGCGGCGGCGGCGTTGAGGGCCCCCTGCAGGGCGGCGGTGTCGTTGGTCACGCCGTCGCCCCTGGCGCCGAACCACCGCACGTCGATGGCGCCGCTGTACTGCCGGAGCCACCGCCCCGGGGTCGACGCCGTGTATCCGGCCGGGGCCACCACCGTCCCCGCGTTGTCGGCGGCCGTGCTGGTGGCGCTCCAGGTGAACGTCCCGCCGCCGCCGTCGCCCGGCGTCGCGTAGCACGGGACCGCCGCCGTCGCCACCACGCCGGGGCTGAGCGTGCGGAGGTCGGCCACGTTGAACGCGTCGATGTTGAGGTTCGCCAGCGACACCGAGGGCAGCGTCAACCCCGCGAACGAGCCGTCGCCGCCGGACAGCGGCCCGACCGAGACCTGGTACGACTGGTTGCGGTCGCTCGCCGCGTTGTGCACCCCGGTGACGGTGATCGACTGCGGCACGTCCCAGTTGGCCGGCGTGAACGTCAAGGCCGCCGCCGAGGTCGTCGCGGCCTGCGAGCTCGACGAGGCCACCGGCACCGTCACGTTCGCGACCGGCGGCTGGGTCAGGACGACCTGAAAGGTCGCCGTGCCGCCGGACTCCGTCGTCGTCAGGCCCGAGGTCGGCGTGACGACGGCCTCGGTGATCGCCCCGGCGACCGCCTCCGACGGCGCCGAGACCACCGGCCCGACGCTGACCCCGGTCGCTCCATCCCGCACGGCGCCGGTGGTCGCCCCGACGCAGATCACGCCGCCCACGGTGGCCGTCGGCGTGGTGTTGAAGACCGCCAGGCCGTACCGCATCTCGCCGGTGCTGTCGCTGGCCACGACCTGCCCGAGCGTGCCGGAGCTGCCCTCCAGCTCCACGGCCGGCTGGGCCGTGCCGTTCTGGCTGGGGTTTGCCACCACAGCCGTCGCGACCGAGAATCCGGCGGCAGCCGGCCGGATCAGGAGCCCCTCGCCATAGGAGCCGTAGGACTCGACGGTGCCCAGGCTGTCGCCGGTGCCCGTGCCGAGCCAGACGTCGGGGTTGTTGCCGACCTGGGCGTTGGCCGTCCCCACGTAGGTCGAGACCTTGCAGCCTTCGGCGTTCTCGATGTACAACCCCGGCCCGTAGCAGTTGGAGGCGTCCACCTCGCCGACGCTGATCCCCTGCGGGTCGTGCCCCGCCCCGGTGCCCTGCAGGCGGAACCCGCCGACCGCCGCCCAGTTCGTCGCGGTCCGCGCCGCGCCGGCGGACGCGGCGAAGACGGCCTTGGTGATCGTGTCCTGCGCCGAGCCGTCCCCCACCTTGATCGCCGAGGCGTCGTCGCTGGCCACGATGCTCGCGAAGGTGGTACTGGTGGCCGTGATCACCACCGGATTGCCCTGATAGGCCGAGCTGAACAGGCCGGCCTGGCAGTTATCGGCCTCGATCGGGCCGATGGTCGACGACGTCACGCGTCCGTCGTAGGTGGCGGTGGGGCTGTAGAAGCCGAAGTCGAACCCGTTGCCTTCCGAATAGTTGCAGACCAGCGCATTGGCCGTCGAGTTGCTGACGCCCTGCCAGTACATGGCCATGTCGCACACATTATTGAACGTGAGGTACGTGGCGGCCAGGTGCGTGCCGTTGGAGAGATAGAGGGCCGCCATCGAGCCCGACGAGGGCGCGGCCTGATTGGCGCCGTTGCTGTTCAGGATGCCGTCGGTGACGGTGATATTCGCGTCGGGTGAGCTGGTGGCGTAGTCGGGGTCCTGGTTGATCAGGATGGAGGCATCCGACCCCGCCGCCAGGGCGAGCGTCGAGCCCTCGAGGTTGAAGGTCGTGCCCGGGCCGATCGACAGGCAGTACCGCTGGAAGTACGGGCCGGTGCCCTGGATCACGACCTTGTTGCCGGCGTAGGAGACCAGGTAGGTGGCGCCGGGTGCGGCGTTCACGGTGGCGCCGCCGGGGGTGGCGGCGGCGGCGGTGAGTGCCCCCTGCAGGGCGGCGGTGTCGTCGGTCGTGCCGTTGCCCGTGGCGCCGAACCACCGCACGTCGATGGCGCCGCCGTACTGCCGCAGCCACCGCCCCGGGGTCGACGCCGTGTATCCGGCGGGGGCCACCACCGTCCCCGCGTTGTCGGCGGCCGTCGACGTCGACGACCAGGTGAACATCCCGCCGCCGCCGTCGCCGGGGGTGGCGTATCCCAGGAGGTCCGCCACTCCCACGGTCGTCGGATTCATCGCCCGAAGCCCGGCGATCGAGGACGCGTCGATGTTGATGTTCGTCACCGAGACGTCCGCGGGATTCAGGCCGCTGTAGGAGGCGTCCGTGCTGACGGCCGACTGGTTCAGCGCCGAATAGGAGGTGTTCCCGCCGGCGATGTGGTCGTTGACCCCAGTGACGGTGATCGACTGGGGCGTACTCCAGTTGGAGGGCGTGAAGACCAGGCTCGTCGGCGAGACCGTACCGGCTGCCGTGTTGCTCGAGGCGATGGGCACCGTCACATTGGCCTTGGGCACCTGCGTGAGGGCCACGGTATAGGTGGCCGTGCCCCCGGCCCCCGTCGTCACCAGGCCCGTGATCGGCGTGACCGCGAAGCCGGCGGCGCAGAGCACGCGGCGTTCGACGACCTCGAAGGTCGGCCGTTGACTTCGGACGGCGGGCTTCCTCACATCGAGGCGGCGCCGCAGGCGTGAACGCAACATCATGATCGGAGGGCCTCACTTCCGTCGGATGCGAATCGATGCGGGAGATGGCACGACGACCGGCGGTGTGGAGACGGCACGAGAGTCGGCGAGTGGGACTCTGCCAGCACGAGCCCCGGCCCCGTCGTCGGGATGACCGGATGTCGCATTCGATGCAACGAGGATGGCCGAGGCGAAAGGGGGGAACCTCGACGATCGACTTCGATCCCCCTCGCGGAGCGCGATCAGATCGGGTGGAACGACTTCGTTCAGCCAGCGGGAAGGAGGGTCCTCTCCCTCAAGGGCATTGTCGCGACGGCCACGCCCGAGCTCGGCGGGACAGCCGCAAGCGGCGGGCGGACGGCGTCGCCTTGGAGACCGACATTCTTCGGAGATCGGATCATCTGATCACAACGGTAACACTCTCAGCCTCGCACGCCGCCCGATCCCTGGCGAGGCGACAAAAGCATCAGATCTCCCTAGATAACCACACCGATGTGAAAGAAATCAAGAGCGTGGGGCCGAATCTGTAGAATTCACCCATCGCCAGGCATTCGTGCTAACAGTAGGCCGATTAGCTGGATACGTCGAAGGGTTCAGACAGCCGTGCATTTCTCCAGGCGTGTGTCCCCGAGCAGGAGGATGCTGTGATCCTGATATTACAGATTTTGACATATCGCGATCGGACTCGGCCTCCTATCGCGCGGATCACGGCGTGGTCCTAATAATCTAGATAATAGGAAGCCTGCGCCACGAGAGCCGCGAGCTGTCGCCCGAGCGGCTCGGCTCGGTGGACTGCGTGCTGATCGTCACCGATCATCCGGCCTACGACTGGGACGTGATCGTCGGCCAATCGAGCCTGGTCGTCGACACCCGCAACGCGACGCCGAACTGGAGCGCGAGCGGGTCGTCCGGGCGTGGGGTGATCGCGGCTCATTCCCGGCCGTCGCCCGCGTCGGCGGGGCGGTCGAAGCAGCGGCGCAGCAGCCCCGGCAGGTCGGCCGCGAACTTGCTGCGCGGCAGGGCGAGCTGGCAGCCGGCGGCGCGGGCGGCGGCCAGGCGCTCGGCCTCGACGTGCGGGCCGACCGCCACCAGCCAGGCCGACGGCCCGGCGAGCCGGTGGTAGTCTGCCATCGCATCGGGATCGGCCAGGCCGGCGGCCGTCAGGTCGATCAGGACGAGCCGCGGCCGCGATTGCTCGATCAGCCGGGGCGCCGTCGCCGCGTCGCTTGCCGTCCGCATCCGGTAGCCGAGCTCGGAGGCCGTCCCCGTCACCTTGGACGTGAACCACAGGTCGCGAGCTACAACAAGGCCGGTCGGGGCCTCGTCGGACGAGAGGTCCGGACTGCTGCTCGATTCATCCATCAGCGGTGTTCCCCTGCCCTGGCCTGCCGCCGGGTCGCCGGCCGCGCGACGCCGTCACCGGGCATCGACTCAACTCAACTCCCGACGTAAATCCATTGACTAATATACCACGAAAAGGTTTCGGTCCCGACGGGCAGACTGGCGAACGAAACGGTGAATCCCCCGGTGCCGATCGGGTTGATGGTAACCGTGACGACGCCCAGGGCGGTGCCGGCGGAGTTCTGGGCAACGACATGGATCACCGGGCAGAGCTTCCCGCTCGTCTCGGCGAGCGTCCACACATTCGGATCGGCGATCGCTACCGTAGTCTGTCCGGCCACCGGAGAGATCGTCCCGGTCAGGGGGCTGTTCGGGTCGGTGATGACGGCGAGGAGCGTCACGGCCGGCGACTGCTGGCGGACCGGGGCGCCGGTGGCCCCGGTGGCCTGCACGCTATTGATCGTCGCGCTGGCCGTGGCGTTGAAGACCGCCAGGCCGTACCGCATCTTGCCGGTGCTGTCGCTGGCCACGACCTTGGTGATCGTCCCATTGGTCCCCTCGACCTCCATCCCGGGCTGGGCGGTCACGACCTGGCTCGGGTTGACGATGGTGGCCGTCCCGATCGTGAAGTGGGTGGCGTCGGGCCGGACGAGGACCGCCTCGTCGTAGGCCCCGGTCGAATTGATCGTCGTCACCGTATCGCCGCTGCTGGTGCCGATCCAGACGTCGGGATTGCTGGCATTCTGCCCGTTGGCCGACCCATTGTAGGTGGTGACTGTGGAATTGGTCGCGTTCTGAATATACAGCCCCGATCCCACGCAGTTGGAGGCGTCCACCTCGCCGACACTGATCCCCTGGGGGTCGTAGCCCGCGCCGTTGCCCTGGATCTTCAGGCCGCTGTTATTCGTGGCATTGGTCGCCGTCCGCGCCGAGCCGGACGCCCCGTTGAAGACGGCCTTGGTAATGGTCACCTGAGAGGAGCCGTCGGTGATCTTGATCCCCCCGCCGCAGTTGTCGGCCTCGATGTAGCTGAAGGTGCAACTGACGGCGTCCATCAGGACCGGGTTGCCCTGGCGGACGGCCGATCCGGCCGTCAACAGTCCATTCTGACAGTTCTCGGCGACGATGCTGCCGAAGTTGGAATTCTTGACGCGGGTATCCCAGGGCCCGCCGGGGGTGAAGAATCCGAAGAAGAAGCCGTCGCCCTGCGACGAGGTACTGACCAGGTTGCCGGCGGAGGACGAGCTGACGCCGACCCAGTACATGGCCAGGTCGAGCTGGCTGGTGAACGTCACGCTCGTCACCGTCATGTTCGTCCCGTTCGAGAAATAGATCGCCGACATGCAGCCGGAGCTGGGCACGGCCTCGCTCGCCTCGTTGCTGTTCAGCGTGCCGTTGGTGACGGTGATATTCGCGTCGGGGGAGCTGGTGGCGTAGTCGGGGTCCTGGTTGATCAGGATCGAGGCGTCCGACCCCGCCGCCAGCGCCAGCGTCGAGCCCTCGAGGTTGAAGGTCGTGCCCGGGCCGATCGACAGGCAGTACCGCTGGAAGTACGGGCCGGTGCCCTGGACGACCGTCTTGTTGCCGGCGTAGGAGACCAGGTAGGTGGCGCCCGCGGCCGCGGCGACCGTGGCGCCGCCGGGCGTGGCGGCGGCGGCGTTGAGGGCCCCCTGCAGGGCGGCGGTGTCGTCGGTCTTACCATTGCCCGTGGCGCCGAACCACCGCACGTCGATGGCGCCGCTGTACTGCCGCAGCCACCGCCCCGGGGTCGACGACGTGTCGCCCGAGGGCATCAGGACCGTCCCGCCGTTGTCGGCGGCCGTGCTCGTGGCGCTCCAGGTGAACGTCCCGCCGCCGCCGTCGCCCGTCGTCGCGTAGCACGGCACCGCCGCCGTCGCCACCACGCCGGGGCTGAGCGTGCGGAGGTCGGCCACGTTGAACGCGTCGATGTTGAGGTCCACCAGCGACACCGAGGGCAGCGTCAACCCCGCGAACGAGGCGCCGCCGCCGGACAGCGGCCCCACGGAGACCTGGTACGACTGGTTGCGGTCGCTCGACGCGTTGTGCACCCCGGTGACGGTGACCGCCTGCGGCACGTCCCAGTTGGCCGGCGTGAACGTCAGGGACGCCGCCGAGACCGAACCGGCCAGCGAGCTCGACGAGGCCACCGGGACCGTCACGCTCGAGGCCGGCGGCTGGGTCAGGACGACCTGGAAGGTCGCCGTGCCGCCGGACTCCGTCGTCGTCAGGCCCGAGGTCGGCGTGACGACGGCCTCGGTGATCGCCCCGGCGACCGCCTCCGACGGCGCCGAGACCACCGGCCCGACGCTGACCCCGGTCGCTCCATCCCGCACGGCGCCGGTGGTCGCCCCGACGCAGATCACGCCGCCCACGGTGGCCGTCGGCGTGGTGTTGAAGACCGCCAGGCCGTACCGCATCTCGCCGGTGCTGTCGCTGGCCACGACCTGCCCGAGCGTGCCGGAGCTGCCCTCCAGCTCCACGGCCGGCTGGGCCGTGCCGTTCTGGCTGGGGTTTGCCACCACAGCCGTCGCGACCGAGAATCCGGCGGCAGCCGGCCGGATCAGGAGCCCCTCGCCATAGGAGCCGTAGGACTCGACGGTGCCCAGGCTGTCGCCGGTGCCCGTGCCGAGCCAGACGTCGGGGTTGTTGCCGACCTGGGCGTTGGCCGTCCCCACGTAGGTCGAGACCTTGCAGCCTTCGGCGTTCTCGATGTACAACCCCGGCCCGTAGCAGTTGGAGGCGTCCACCTCGCCGACGCTGATCCCCTGCGGGTCGTGCCCCGCCCCGGTGCCCTGCAGGCGGAACCCGCCGACCGCCGCCCAGTTCGTCGCGGTCCGCGCCGCGCCGGCGGACGCGGCGAAGACGGCCTTGGTGATCGTGTCCTTGCGCCGAGCCGTCCCCCACCTTGATCGCCGAGGCGTCGTCGCTGGCCACGATGCTCGCGAAGGTGGTACTGGTGGCCGTGATCACCACCGGATTGCCCTGATAGGCCGAGCTGAACAGGCCGGCCTGGCAGTTATCGGCCTCGATCGGGCCGATGGTCGACGACGTCACGCGTCCGTCGTAGGTGGCGGTGGGGCTGTAGAAGCCGAAGTCGAACCCGTTGCCTTCCGAATAGTTGCAGACCAGCGCATTGGCCGTCGAGTTGCTGACGCCCTGCCAGTACATGGCCATGTCGCACACATTATTGAACGTGAGGTACGTGGCGGCCAGGTGCGTGCCGTTGGAGAGATAGAGGGCCGCCATCGAGCCCGACGAGGGCGCGGCCTGATTGGCGCCGTTGCTGTTCAGGATGCCGTCGGTGACGGTGATATTCGCGTCGGGTGAGCTGGTGGCGTAGTCGGGGTCCTGGTTGATCAGGATGGAGGCATCCGACCCCGCCGCCAGGGCGAGCGTCGAGCCCTCGAGGTTGAAGGTCGTGCCCGGGCCGATCGACAGGCAGTACCGCTGGAAGTACGGGCCGGTGCCCTGGATCACGACCTTGTTGCCGGCGTAGGAGACCAGGTAGGTGGCGCCGGGTGCGGCGTTGACGGTGGCGCCGCCGGGGGTGGCGGCGGCGGCGGTGAGTGCCCCCTGCAGGGCGGCGGTGTCGTCGGTCGTGCCGTTGCCCGTGGCGCCGAACCACCGCACGTCGATGGCGCCGCCGTACTGCCGCAGCCACCGCCCCGGGGTCGACGCCGTGTATCCGGCGGGGGCCACCACCGTCCCCGCGTTGTCGGCGGCCGTCGACGTTGACGACCAGGTGAACATCCCGCCGCCGCCGTCGCCGGGGGTGGCGTATCCCAGGAGGTCCGCCACTCCCACGGTCGTCGGATTCATCGCCCGAAGCCCGGCGATCGAGGACGCGTCGATGTTGATGTTCGTCACCGAGACGTCCGCGGGATTCAGGCCGCTGTAGGAGGCGTCCGTGCTGACGGCCGACTGGTTCAGCACCGAATAGGAAGTATTCCCGCCGGCGATGTGGTCGTTGACCCCCGTGACGGTGATCGACTGGGGCGTACTCCAGTTGGAGGGCGTGAAGACCAGGCTCGTCGGCGAGACCGTACCGGCTGCCGTGTTGCTCGAGGCGATGGGCACCGTCACGTTGGCCTTGGGCACCTGCGTGAGGGCCACGGTATAGGTGGCCGTGCCCCCGGCCCCTGTCGTCACCAGGCCCGTGATCGGCGTGACCGCGAAGCCGGCGGCGCAGAGCACGCGGCGTTCGACGACCTCGAAGGTCGGCCGTCGAGTTCGGACGGCGGGCTTCCTCACATCGAGGCGGCGCCGCAGGCGTGAACGCAACATCATAATGAGGGAGCCTCATTTAATCGGATGCGAATCGATGCGGGAGATGGCACGACGACCGGCGGTGTGGAGACGGCACGAGAGTCGGCGAGTGGGACTCTGCCAGCACGAGCTCCGGCCCCCTCGTCGGGATGGCCGGATGTCGAATTCGATGCGAGGAGGACGGTCGGGGTGGCGGAAGGGGGGAAACTCGATGATCGACTTCGATCCCCCTCGCTGATCGCGATCAAATCGGGTGGAACGACTTCGTTCAGCCAGCAGGAAGAAGGATCCTCTTCCTCAAGGGCATTGTCGCGACGGCCACGCCCGAATTCGGCGGGATAGTCGCAAGCGACGCGCGGCCGGCGCCGCCTCGGACATCGACGTTCTTCAGAAATTGGATCGTCTGATCACGACCGTAACACTGTCAACCTCGCACGCCGACCCAATCCCTGGCGAGGCGCCAAAACGCATCAGACCTCTCTATCTAATCACGCCGACGCGAAAGAAATCAAGGGCCTAGAGCTAAATTTGTAGAATTCTAGTTATTGCCAGGCATTCATGCTAACAGTATACCAATTGCCCAGAAATGGCCGAGGGTTCTGACAGCGGTGCATTGTTCCCGCCCTGTATACACGGTCAGGAGGATAGCGTCACCCTGACATCATAGCTTTGTGCCATGTCACGATCTAAACCGGCCTCCTATCACAAGGACCACGGCGTGGATCTAATAATCTAGGCAGCATAGGGTGAGTACGTGAATGCACGAACGTCGGATTAGCTGTATGTTTGGGATGGCGCTTCTCGGCAGGCGTGCCAGGGGCGCTTGAGGTCGCGTGCCCAGGAAGATGCGGGACTGGGGTGACCTGCTCCACCACCCCACCCGACCTGGCCGTAGGTTATTGATCGCCTGCGGCGTCGACATCGACGGGGAGCTAGCCCGTTGACAATCAACTGGGATACGCGGCCCGACCCCGCGCCGGAGACGTCGCGCGGTCGAGGAGGCCGAGCGGTCCGAGGCGGCCCGCGACGCGATGGCGGACCTGCCGCCCCGGCAAGCTGAGGAATCCTGCCCGCATGACATCAATGATCAGATCTATCTCGGGATGGACCATCACCTGGGGATTTGATCATCCCAGCCGGCATGCGGCTGTACCGGGCTCGCCGCCATCCTCGCAGGCCGTGCCGACGTATTGGGCCCAGGCCATCAAGTTTTCGAACTCCTCGTGTAAGAAAGCTGCCGCCTCGTGCGACTGGTTCTGTGGATCGGTGGACGCGACGGAGAGACGCATGCCCGACTGGGCCGAGATCATCGAGCGGGAGGGTGGGGCGGTGTGGCGCACGGCCTACCGGCTCCTCGGCGACCGTGCCGACGCGGACGAGTGCTTCCAGGAGGCGTTCCTGGCGGCCCTGGAGGTTGCGCGCCGCCAGCCGGTGCGCGACTGGGGCGCCCTGCTCCGCCATTTGGCCTCGTCGCGGGCCATCGATCGCCTGCGCCGTCGCTATCGACGGGGCACCCGCCCACCGGTTGTCGACTGGGAGGCCCTGCCCTGCCCGACTCCGGAACCGTCCCGCGCGGCCGAGGATGCCGAGCTCTCCGAGTCGCTTCGGGCCGCGCTGGCGGCCCTGCCGTCCCGGCAGGCCGAGGTCTTCTGCCTGCACTACCTGGAGGATCTGAGCTACCGCGAGGTCGCCGATCATCTGGGGATCTCGATCGTCTCCGTCGGCGTGCTGCTGCACCGGGCGCGGCCGTCGGTTGCGTCGGGTCCTGGAAACGTCGTCCGAGGTCCCGCGCGTGGCGGGACGCGGCCCGGCCCCGATCGCGGGCCCGACCGATCTCACCGAGGAGTCCCGATGAGCCCGAGCCCGCCGGTCCCACCGTCCGACCATGACGACCCCGTCGCCCGCGCGGCGGACGCCCTGCGGCGGACGCCCGTGCCCGACGGGCCGCCGCCGGAGACCATTGACCGGACCCTGGCCGCCCTGCGTGCGGCTGCCGAGGAGCCGGCCGGCATCCCCCGAACCCGGAGAAACCTCATGTTCACCTTGCTGAAGACGGCCGCCGCTATTGTCGTGGCCGCGGCCGGCGCGACCTACTTCGCCGCCTTTCCCCCGGCCGCGGCGCGGTCGGAGTTCAACGAGGTCGCGGCGAAGCTCCGCGACGCGCAGACCTTGTCGCTCCGCCACACCCAGACCATGACGATCGCCGGCAAGGCCGAGACCGGGACCGCCCGCTTACTGTACAAAGTCCCCGGGCTGGTGCGCACCGAGACGGAGCTGCCCGGTGCGTCGGTCACCATCTTCGACACGATCCGCAACAAGATCCTGATCCTCAACCCGGCCGATAGGTCGGCGATGCTGCTGGAGCAACCACCGGCCCAGGGGGGCGGCCCCGGCCCAGAAGCGCGACGGCGCGGCCATGATGATCGAGGACCTGCGCCGGCTCGCCGGTAAGGACAACGAGCCGGTCGGCGAGAAGGTCATCGGTGAGGTCACCGCCCGCGGCTTCCGCGTCAAGGAGCAGGGCCAGGACGTGACAGTCTGGGTCGATCCGCAGAAGAAGCTGCCCGTACTCATCGAGTTCGCGGGCCGCACGGGCGGCATCGACTACAAGCGGCACGTTCTCCGACATCCGGCTCGACCCGGCGCTCGGCGACGACCTGTTCCGCCTCGATCCGCCCGCGGGATATACGCTCCGCAAGGTCAACGCCCGGCTGCAAATGACCTTCGAGGAGGCCGTCGTGCGCTGGCTCCGCAACTACACCGAGGCTTCCGGTGGCCGCTTCCCGGCCCGGCTCGACGACCTCGACGACTACGTCAAGGTGGTCTCCGCCGCGAACAAGAAGAAGGCCCAACCCGACGAGTCCAAGGCCAAAGCCAAGGAGACCAAGTTCGCCATGAACCCGCAGCAGTTCGAGGACGCCATCGCCGGGGCGATGCTCGCCGCCAACTGCGCAGAAGTACAAGGACCAGTACACCTACAAGCCCGGGACCGCCAAGCTCGGCGACGCCGGCACGATCGATCTTCTGGTACAAGCCCGAGGGCCAGGCGAAGTATAAGGCCGTCTACGCCGATTTGCACATCGGCGAGGTGGATTCCTCGGCCATTGATCATTAGTGATTGAACATTGGTTGGAGCGTCGAACGGTGGGGTGGCTCACGGCCGTACGACCGGCGCCCCGTCCCCGACCGATCCGACCGTCTTTTTGTAGGAGGGAGCTCCTGCTCCCGATCCGATCCGGCTCGGTCCGGTCTTCTTGTAGGAGGGAGCTCCTGCTCCCGATCCGGTCCGATCCGGCTCGGTCCGGCCCGCCCGATCGCCGGCAGGAGCCGGCTCCTACAACGGACCGGTCCGGTCCGATCCGTCCGACGCGATCGGTCCGGACCGAACCGGGTCCGCAGTCGGTGGACTTCGGTCCCACGTCCGCAGGCCACCCATGCGTTACGCGCTGTAGCTCGGTTCGCGGCTGGTCTCATGCTCTGAAAGCTCGGTTCCATCTCTCAGGAACCTGTCTCAAGGCAATCCAACCGCGACGACCGAACGCCAATGACCAATGATCAAGAGCGCCACCGTCACCGTCTTGTGCTCGGTGTAGCTATCCAGGGCCTTCTCGCCGAGCTCGCGGCCGAGGCCGCTGGCCTTGAAGCCGCCGAAGGGGGCGGCGGCGTCGAAGACGTCGTAGCAGTTGATCCAGACGGTGCCGGCGCGGATCTGCTCGGCGATGGTGTGGGCCTTCTTGACGTCGTGGGTCCAGACGGCGGCGGCGAGGCCGTAGTCGGTGGTATTGGCCCGGCGGACGACCTCGTCGATCGACTGGAACTTCAGGACCTGCATGACCGGCCCGAAGATCTCCTCGGTGGCGATGGTCATCTCGTCCTTGACGTCGGCGAATACGGTGGGCTTGATGAAGATACCCCTTCGACCCGAACCGCTCGCCGCCGCTGACGCACCGGGCCCCCTGCTGCTTGCCCGAGTCGATGTAGCCGAGGACCTTGTCGAACTGGGTCTTGTCGACCTGCGGACCCTGCTCGGTCTCGGGGTCGAACGGGTCGCCGAGCTTGCGGGTCTGGCTCGCCGCGGCCAGCCGCTCGACCATCTGGTCATACACCTTGTCCTCGACGAGCAGCCGACTGCCGGCGCAGCAGCACTGGCCCTGGTTGAGGAACAGCCCGAGCATGGCGCCGTCGACCGCCGCATCGAGGTCGGCGTCGGCGAAGACGATGTTGGGGCTCTTGCCGCCCAGCTCGAGGGTGACGCGCTTCAAAGTCCTGGCGGCGTTCGGCCATGATGATCTTGCCGACCTCGGTCGAGCCGGTGAAGGCGACCTTGTCGACGCCCTTGTGCGCCACGATGGCGGCGCCGGCGGTCTCGCCGAAGCCGGGGACGATGTTGATGACGCCCTCGGGGAACCCGGCCTCCATGGCCAGCTCGCCCATGCGGAGGGCGGACAGCGGGGTCTGCTCGGCCGGCTTGAGGACGACCGTGCACCCGGCGGCCAGCGCGGGGCCCCACTTCCAGGCGACCATGAGCATCGGGAAGTTCCAGGGGATGATCTGCCCGGCGACGCCCACCGGCTCGCGGCGGGTGTAGCAGAAGTAGCCGGCCGCGGACCGGGATCGTCTGGCCGTGGATCTTGTCGGCCCAGCCGGCGTAATAGCGGAGGCAGTCGATGACCAGCGGAAGATCGGCGTTCTGGCTCTCGCGGATCGGCTTGCCGTTGTCCAGGGTCTCGAGCTCGGCCAGCTCGTCGATGTTCGCCTCGATCAGGTCGGCGAGCTTGTTGAGCATCCGCCCGCGGTCGCGGGCATCGGTCCTGCGCCAGGGGCCCGAATCGAAAGCCCTGCGAGCGGCCTGGACGGCGCGGTCGACGTCGGCGGCGTCGCCCTCGGCGACCTCGGCGATGACCTCCTCGGTGGCCGGGTTGATCGTGGCGAACGTCTTGCCGCTGTGCGCTGTCGACCCACTCGCCGTCGATCAGCATCTTCGTCTGGAGCTTGCTGCACGGCGCCATTGCCGGTGGACTTCTTGCGGACTTGCGTCGCGGTGGCCATGACGGGTCGGTCCTCCCTTACGTTGCACGAACCCGGGCGCGCTGCGTCGCGACGCAATGTCATGCGGCGAGGCGGGCGCCCACTCCATTTGGATGTGATACCCAGCGCCCCGATCTTACCGGCCGATCCCGGCGCGACACAAGCGGCGCGGCGGCCGGAGCCCGACACTCGGGCCGAGGGTCGGGTCGCGGCGCTCGAGTCATTGGCGAGCCATCCATGCCGGATGCTCCGATCCTTTCCCCCGCTTCGTCCCCTTCCGCTCGTCGGCCCGGCTCTGCAATACTCTGGCTGGTTTCACATGCAGTGATTCACCCGATGCGGGGACGTACCCATGCGCAGCGATCGGACGACGCGACGGCGATACGCCTGGTGGATCGTGGCGGCCCTGGGCCCTCTGCTGGTGCTTCGGCCCGGTGACGCGGCGTCGGCCCGGGGCCAGGATGCGCCGGCGTCCCGCGCCGATCAGGAGGCCCGCGACCTGTTCGTCGAGGTGGCTGCCGCCTACAAGAATCTGAAAGCCTACTCCGACGAGGGCCGTTTCGTCGTCGCCTCGACGATCGGGGGGAAGGCCCGACGGGAAGCCCGGCCGCTCCGGCTGACGTTCCTCCGGCCCAACAAGCTTGACCTCGATGCCGGCCCTGTCCGGCTGATCTGCGACGGCAAGACGCTCACGACCGTGGTGAAGCCGCTCAAGAAATACCTGACGTCCCCGGCCCCCCAGGCGATCGGCATGGACACCTTCCGCGAGGGCGCCACCGGCCCATTGCTCTTCGGCGGCCCGGCCGGCGCGCCGACCTTCTTGCTGCTCAACCTGGTCGCGGGGACCGGCCCCGACTACCTGCTCGACCGGTTGGGGGAACGGTCCGCGCCATCGGGCCAGGCCCCGGCGCCAGCAGCGGCACCGGCAGCCAACCCGCCGGGTCCGATGGCCCCGCATTGCTGATCGACCTCCGGGAGGGGCCCGACCTGCTGCTTCGCGTTGACCCGGCCACGAAGCTGCTCTCGGCCATCGAGCTGAGGATCGACCCGGCG
Organism: uncultured Planctomycetota bacterium; assembly: GCA_963771445.1. Lineage (GTDB taxonomy): Bacteria > Planctomycetota > Planctomycetia > Isosphaerales > Isosphaeraceae > JAKAUH01. The sequence continues at coordinate 1,607,546 of CAVYTQ010000015.1, forward strand.
CGACCGGCGAGCCGCACCGCGCCCGGCCGGACACCATCGATCGAGCAGATCGGCTGGACGGCCGGCACGATCGCGACGCGACCGCCCGCCGATCATCGGTTCGCCTTCGACGCGCCCGGCGAGTTCACCCAGGTCTCCAACCTGATGGCCCGGCCCGACGGCACCGGCCCCGGCCCGAAATATGCCTTGGAGGAGCTGGTCGGCAAGCCCGCCCCCGAGTTCCGCTTCACCCAGCTCGACGGGCCCGGCAAGACCCGGGTCGTGACCAGTCGCGACCTCGCCGGCAAGATCGTCGTCATCGACTTCTGGGCGACCTGGTGCGGGCCGTGCATGGTCGAGCTGCCCGAGATCCGCAAGGTCGTCGATCATTTCGACGCGACGAAGCAGGACGTCGTCCTCGTCGCGCTCAGCCAGGACATGCTCCCCGAGGACATCCCGTCGCTCCGCGCGCTCGTCGAGAAGACGCTGGCCGACAAGCAGATCGTCCTGACCGCCGGACACGTCGGCCGGATCGGGCTGGACCCGGGCAACGACGTGGGGCGGGCCTTCAGCGTCGAGGGGTTCCCCTCGGTTGTGATCCTCGACCGCAAGGGGATCATCCGCTCGGCCTACGTCGGCTACCATTCCGATACGACCCTCCCGCTGCATCAGGCCCTCGCCAGCGAGATCGACGCACTCCTCGCCGGCAAGTGACACGGTCTCCCGGGCTGGCATGCTTCATGAATTGATGTGGTTTTTCCACCACCTGGTCGAGACCTCCTGACGGATCCCCGAGGTTGGGAGCCGACTGTCCGATCGATCGATCTACCCAGGAGCCGCGCCTTGGCCGACACGAACCGCGACCTGCTGTTTGGCCTGATCGCGCTGCAGAACGGGATGATCGACCAGTCCCGGCTCGTCGGCGCCTTCCAGGCATGGACGCTCGACAAGGATCGCCCGCTGGCCGAACACCTGGTCGGCCGCGGCGATCTCGATGCCGACCAGCGGACGATCATCGAGGCCATGGTGGGCCTGCACCTCAGGAAGCACGCCGGCAGCGCGGAGGAGAGCCTGGCCGCAATCCCGTCGGCCGCCTCGACCCGGCAGACGCTCGAACGCATCGCCGACCGCGACCTGGGTTCCAGCCTGGCCCTGCTCCGGCCCGATGCCGATACCGACGGCGCGCGGTCCGTCATCGCCGGGCGCACCGGCGCGCACGCCGGCGTGACCCTGATTGAAACCGCTCCGGGCTCCGGACCACCCGTCACGATCGATCGACAGCCGCCGATCGACGGGACGGCCGGTCGATACCGGCTCCTCGGCGAGATCGCGCGGGGCGGGATGGGGGCCGTATTCAAGGGCCGCGACCCGGACCTGGGCCGCGACCTGGCGCTCAAGGTGCTGCTGGACCAGCATCACGATCGGCCCGACCTGATCGAACGGTTCGTCGAGGAGGCCCAGATCTGCGGCCAGCTCCAGCACCCCGGCGTGGTGCCGATCTACGAGCTGGGCAGTCTGGCCGACAGCCGGCCGTTCTTCGCGATGAAGCTGGTGAAAGGCGAGACGCTGGCGGCGCTCCTGGCCCGGCGATCGTCGCCCGCCGACGACTTGCCCCGCTTCGTCTCCATCTTCGAGGCCGTCTGCCAGACGGTGGCCTATGCCCATGCGCGGGGCGTGATCCACCGCGACCTCAAGCCGTCCAACGTGATGGTCGGCAGCTTCGGCGAGGTCCAGGTGATGGACTGGGGACTCGCCAAGGTGCTCGAGAAGGACAATCGGCCCGCGCGCCAGCCGAACGCGCCGCCGGCCCACGAGACCGTGGTCGCGACGCTCCGGAGCGAGGGCGATAGCGAGCTGTCGCAGGCCGGCAGCGTGCTGGGGACGCCGGCCTACATGGCGCCCGAGCAGGCCCGGGGCGAGATCGGGTCGATCGACCGGCGGGCCGACGTCTTCGCGCTGGGGTCGATCCTCTGCGAGGTGCTCACCGGCTCGCCGGCGTTCCGCGGCGAGTCGGGGGTCGAGATCCTCCGCGCGGCGGGGCGGGCCGACACGGCCGCCGCGCTCGACCGGCTGGCGGGTTGCGAGGCGGACGTCGAGCTGATCGCCCTGGCCCGCGACTGCCTGGCCGCCGAGGCGAGCGACCGCCCCTCCGACGCCGGCGCGGTGGCCGCCCGGATCACCGCCCACCTGGCCGGCGTGCAGGAACGGCTGCGGGGCGCCGAGCTCGCCCGCGCGGCCGAGACGGCCCGCGCCGAGGAGGCCGAGGCCAAGGCGTCCGCCGAGCGTCGGGCCCGGCGATCGACCCGGGCCCTGGCGGCGACCGTCCTGCTGGCGGGCGGCCTGGCCGTCGCCGGCTGGCGATGGGTCGAGCGGGACCGGCTCGATCGGTCGCGAGACGCCACGGCACGCGTCAACGCCGCGGTGCAGGCCGCGATGCGACTGCGAGGGCAGGCGCAGCGGGCATCGGTGGGCGACATGGCCCCGTGGGACGCCGCGTCGGCCGCCGTCGACAAGGCGCGCGCGCTTTTGGTCGCGGACGTCGAGCCCGCGCGCGGGCCCACGTCGAGGACCTGATCGCCGAGGTCAACGCCGACCGCGCGCGGGCCGTGGCCGCGGCCGAGGCCGCCAATCGCGATCGCCGGCTGCTCGACCGGCTGGCGGACATCCGCTCGGCCAGGGCCGATGACCGGCTCGGCGAGAACACCGACGCCGCCTACCACGGGGCGTTCCGCGACTCGGGCATCGACCCCGACGCCCTGTCCGCCGAGGAGGCCAGCCTTCGAATCAAGGCCCGCCCGACCGAGATCGCCGCCGCCCTGGCCGTGACCCTGGACGACTGGGCCACGGTCCGTCGCGACCTCATCAAGGACGCCGCCGGGGCAGGAAGGCTGGCCTCGGCGGCCCGCCGGACCGATCCCGACCCGTGGCGAGGCCAGCTCCGCGACGCCCTGGAGGTCGCCGACCGCACGGCCCAACGCGCCCGACTCACCGCGCTGGCGGCTTCCCTCGAGGGCCAGGCGAGACCGCCGGCCAGCCTCGACCTGCTGGGCAAGGCACTCGGCGACGCGGGGGCCTGGGCCGAGGCCGAGTCGGTCTTCCGTCGGGGCGTCCGCGCCCATCCGGGCGACCTCTGGCTCAATTACGACCTGGCCCGGGCGCTCGAGAAGCTCGGCCGTCGCGATGAGGCTGTCCGCCACTACACCGCCGCGCGGATGCTCCGCCCGGAGACCGCGCACGAGCTCGCCCATGCCTTGCAGAACAAGGGCGAGAGCGAGGAGGCCATCGCCGTGTTCCGCGACCTGGTGCAAATCCGACCCGGGAACGGTCGGCATCTCTACTGCCTGGGGGACCTGCTGCAACAGCGCGGACGATCCGAAGAGGCGCGGCGGACGCTCACCGAGGCTGTCGCCGTGCTCCAGCGGACCATCGCCGCCCGGCCCGACGACTATTACGCTCATATCAATCTCGGAGCGGCCTTCCTGGATCTGGACCGGATCGACGACGCCCTCGCGATGTACCGCGAGGCGGCCCGGATCCGGCCTTCACTTGCGCTGGCGCCCTCCGGCATGGGGAGTGCCCTCAACTTTTATGGCCGTTTCGGCGAGGCGGCCGTGGCCTATCGCGAGGCGCTCCGGCTGGACCCCGACGACGTGGCGGCACTTCTGGGTATGGGGTCGGCCGTCGAGAATCTCGGGCGGCCCGACGAGGCGATTGAGCTCTATCGTCGGGCGATGCGCATCGCCCCCGATGATGCGAGGACGCATTACCACATCAGTAGTGCCTTGAGGGAAAAGGGCCTGCTCGACGAGGCCCTCTCCGAGGCACGCGAGGCCGTGCGGCTGAGTCCGGATGATTCGACCTACCTTGCGAATCTCGGGTTCTGTCTCGCCAATTCCGGTCGTTTCGACGAGGCCGAGGCCGCCTATCGCCAAGCCCTGAGGAATCGACCCGACTCCGCCTCGACGCTCAACAGCCTGGCCTGGCTGCTCGTCTCGTACCCGGGACACCTGGGCAAGGATCCCCAGGAGGCCCTGGCCATGTCCCGCAGGGCGGTGGAGCTCGGCTCGAGGTTCCCGACCAACGTGAACACCCTGGGAGTCGCCCTGTACCGCGCCGATTTGCTCGACGAGGCCGTGACGACCCTCCGCCGCTCGGCCCTGTTGAACCGGGGCAAGGACGCCAGCGACTGGTTCTTCCTGGCGATGGCCTGCTGGCGGCTCGGGGAGCTCGGCGAGGCGTCGGACTACTACGTCCGCGGCGTGGCCACGCTCTGGCGGTTCCCGCAAGCCGAGCCGGACTACGACCGGTTCTGGGCCGAGGCGGCCGAGCTCTTCGGCTCGTTCGGCCCCGGCCCGCTCCCCGCCCGGGCCAGGGCCGATCCCGAGGCCGCCATGGTCGACCTCCGCCGGGCCGTCGCCGCGGGAACCGTCGACCGTCGCCGACTCGAGGAAAACCCCGGCTTCACCCCCCTGCGATCCCGGCCCGATTTCCGTCGCCTGATCAACCAGGCCATCCCGTCCCGGCCGCCCGCGAAATGATGCGCGGGGACGGGCCCTCGATTCTCTCTCATGGTCGACAACCGCGGGGTCGGCGGCACAGATGGACACGGAGAACAAGATAGGAAAACCTTCGGCGAGCGGGACCTGCCGGGCCGGCCCCACCGACACCGGGCCGACGACTAGCGGCCGACCAGGGGCCGAAGGGCCGAGTCGGCGAGATCGGCCCGCGCCTGCCTCGCCTCGTGCGGGCGACGACTCCCTCGCGAGCCGTGCGGGCGGAAGTAGCAGTCCGTCCAGGCGGAAGTGTCAGGCGGCCCCGGCAGACCGGCGAAACCGGGGTGCGTTCACGCCGGGAAAGCCGGTCGCCAGCCCGAGATCGATCGCCGGCCGGACTGGTAGGACAGGCTGTCCAGCCTGTCGCGGTCCGGTCGGAAGCCGGGCCGGCCGCTTCGTAGGACAGGCTGTCCAGCCTGTCGCGGTCCGGTCGGATCGGGCTGGTCGGGCGGAGTCCGGCGGACACCCTGACGCTGGCCGGCGGGACGGTCCGGCCGGTCGGCCGGCCCGCGACAGGCTGGACAGCGTGTCCTACTTCGGGCCAGCTCCGGCTTCCGTGCGGCGGCCGGCGACCCGGGCTCGAGCGGGTGGCCCACGGCAGTTGTCGATACGCCATCCGTCCCCCGTAGTGGTCCCGGTCATACGCGACCTGGCGCACGGCATGCCGATCGCGCGTCAGGCCGGCGCGATCGAGCGTCCCTTCGGTGCGATGGTGAACACGGTCGTGCCCCGGAGCGCGGCACCCGACGGCCCCTCGACACCGCCCGACGGCCCGGCGGCAATCGTGACCTGGCCGCCCGTCGGGAAGGTCGGGGGGTGATGACGGCCAGGTTTCACCCGGCGGTAGTTAGAGTGAGTTCGGGGGGATAGATCGGAGCAGGCGACGAAGACCGGCTTCGTCGCCGTTCCCGCCTCAATTGCGAAGAACCCTTCATGAAGAAACAGTGAGAAGCTCAAGGTCCGATGTGGTGTATGTCGTTGAGAGTTTCTTGCCGTTGCCAAGGTCCAGGCCAGCAATCGTGCCGAATGATCCGGTGTGCGAGGCATAGGTCAAGATCTGGAAGGAATCGCCAAAGTCTGTGGCAAAGCCACCGACAACAACGATGTCGAGAGTCCCATCCAGGGTCGCAACCCCATTGACCACCAGTTGATCAAAGTCAACGCCAAGGCTTAGGCCACCGAGTTCGATCTCCAAGATCCCGCTCGCCAACTGCGTGTAGTTACCCAAGATCGTGAGCCGACCGGCACCAGAAAGCCCTGGACTCACCAGACTGCCGTTGCGGACGGACGCATTCACCGACCCGATGCCCGATAGCGTTCCGCCTTGCAGGTCGATCAATGGTGCGTTGAGGGTTCCTCCGCTCAGGATGATGTCACCTCCCGTCTGTGTCAGAGTCTGACTGATGCTCAGTGACCCAGCTTGAACCTCAATCGTCCCCTGGTTGATGAGGACGTCGGCGATGATGCTGAGGCTCTCGCCGGCGGCGTCGGCGAGGATGGTGCCCTGGTTGATCAGCGTGTCGGTGCCCGGGTTGCCCGAGTTGCTGTTGCCGCCGATGGTGCCCTGGCCCCGCAGGGTGATGCCCGGGCCGACGGTGAGCGTGTCCGTGAAGTCGATGAACAGCCGGCTGAACTCGTTGGCCAGGACGATCGTCCCGGTGCCGTCGAGCCGCTGGGCGCCCGTGGCGGACTGGAACTCGAACCCGCTGATTCCCGAGCCGCCCCCGCCGACGATGGTGGCGGTGCCGTTGAAGGTCACGTCCCCCTTGACCGCCACCCTCAACCCGACGCCCATCGTCATGTCGGTGTCGATGACGACGGAGTCGATCGTGCCGCCGTTGCCGCCCGCGCCCGAGTTGTTCACCAGGTCCAGCCGCGAGCCGGCCGGGCCGGTCACGCGGCCCCCCGTGAGCAGCGCCGTGTAATCAAGATCGAAAGTGCCGTCGCGGGTGTCCAGGGTGAGCGTGTTGCCGACGTTGTCCAGCTTGCCCGAGAGGTTGACGGTGCCGCCGCCGGACATCTCGATCGTGCCGCCGCGTAGCATCACCGTTCCTGAGAGATAAACCTTGGATGCGTTGCCGACGGCGCGGACCGCGCCGGTATCGCTCCAGACGACGTTGGGGGTGAACAGCGTGCCGCCATTGCGGGCCTCCAGGGACCCCTGGTTGTTGAAGACGTCGGAGACGAGGCTGAGGCTCTTGCCTGCCGTGTCGGCGAGGATGGTGCCCTGGTTGATCAAGGTGTCGGTGCCGCCGTTGCCCGAGTTGCTGTTGCCGCCGATGGTGCCCTGGCCTCGCAGGGTGATGCCTGGGCCGACGGTGAGCGTGTCCGTGAAGTCGATGAACAGCCGGCTGAACTCGTTGGCCAGGACGATCGTCCCGGTGCCGTCGAGCCGCTGGGCGCCCGTGGCGGACTGGAACTCGAACCCGCTGATTCCCGAGCCGCCCCCGCCGACGATGGTGGCGGTGCCGTTGAAGGTCACGTCCCCCTTGACCGCCACCCTCAACCCGACGCCCATCGTCATGTCGGTGTCGATGACGACGGAGTCGATCGTCCCGCCATTGCCGCCCGCGCCCGAGTTGTTCACGAGGTCGATTCGCGACCGGGCCGGGCCGGTCACCCGGCCCCCCGTGAGCAGCGCCGTGTAATCAAGATCGAAAGTGCCGTCGCGGGTGTCCAGGGTGAGCGTGTTGCCGATGTTGTCCAGCGTCCCGCCCAGGTTGACGGTGCCGCCGCCGGACATCTCGACGGTGCCGCCGCGCACCGTCATGATGCCCGAGAGGTAGACCTTGGACGCGGCGCCGACGGAGCGGATGGCGCCGGTGTGGCTCCAGGCGACGTTGGGGGTGAACAGCGTGCCGCCGTTTGTGGCCTCGATCGTTCCTTGGTTGGTGAGGACGTCGGAGAGGAGGCTGAGGCTCTTGCCGGCGGTGTCGGCGACGATGGTGCCCTGGTTGATCAGGGTGTCGGTGCCGCCGTTGCCCGAGTTGGTGTTGCCGCCGATGGCGCCGTAGCCGCCCCGGAGGGTGACGCCCGGGCCGACGGTCAGGGTCTGGGTGCCCAGGACCGCCAGGTGGGGCCTGCCCCCCGCGTTGTCGTCGGTACCGGTGAAGAGGACGGTGCCGGTGCCGCCGAGGGTCTGCGCCCCGGCCGCGGGGACGAGGAAGTCCATCTGGGTGAACTGGGGCAGGGTGACGGTGCCGTTGAGGGTCAGACCGTCGGCGACGTAGATGAGCGAATCGGCCTGGACGTCGATGTCGGGGTCGAAGGTGACCCCGTCCAGCGTCCCGCCGTTGATGCCCCCGTTGCCATTGTTGTTGATGAAGAGCAGCTTCGAGCCGGCCGGTCCCAACACGCGGCCGCCAATGATCTTCGAGATGTAGACGATGAAGGTGCCGTCGTGCGTGTCGAGCGACAGGTTATTGCCGACGTTGTCCATCGTACCGGCTAGGTAGACGGTGCCGCCGCCGGACATCTCGACGGTCCCGCCCCGCACGCTGAACGTCCCGTTGAGGCCGACGGTCGAGCCCGTCCCGACGGCCCTTATCGCGCCGGTGTGGCTCCAATTCGAGCCGGGTGTGTTGAGGGTGCCGCCGTTGCGGGCCTCCAGGGAGCCCTGGTTGGTGAGGACGTCGGAGAGGAGGCTGAGGCTCTTGCCGGCGGTGTCGGCGACGATGGTGCCCTGGTTGATCAGGGTGTCGGTGCCGCCGTTGCCCGAGTTGGTGTTGCCGCCGATGGCGCCGTAGCCGCCCCGGAGGGTGACGCCCGGGCCGACGGTCAGGGTCTGGGTGCCCAGGACCGCCAGGTGGGGCCTGCCCCCCGCGTTGTCGTCGGTACCGGTGAAGAGGACGGTGCCGGTGCCTCCCAGCGTCTGTGCCCCGCTCGCGGGGGCGAGGAAGTCTAGTTGGGCGAATTGGGGCAGGGTCAGGGTGCCGTTGAGCGTCAGCCCGTCGACTACCTGAAGGTTCTGGCCGACCGACACGTCCATGTCCACGGTCACACCATCGAGAGTGCCAGTCGTCGCGATGATCGCCGAACCAGCCGGTCCGCTCACTGAGGCTTGGGCCAGCGCACCTCCGGAGAGCGTTAGCGTGCCCTCGATATCGAGAGTATTCGTTACAGTTAAGACGCCACCGGAGAGCACCAGTGCGTCGCTTGCAGTGAGGCTGCTGATCGTAGTGCTGCCGTGGCTATACGTGATCGTAACGTCGTCAGGAACATCGATCAAAACGCCGTCGTTCGGGCCGGGCAACACATCGTTGTACCAGTTGCTCGGGTTGCTCCAGTCGCCGCCGGAAGGGCTGATCCACTCCGTGTCGGCGGCCGTTACCGTGAAGTGGCGCACCACGTCGGCCGCAAGGACGTTGCCGGCGCGATCGGCGACCGATCCGGCGTGAATGATGAGCTCGTAAGAGCCGGGGGGAAGCGACTGGTAATCGAGCTGGATAACCTCGTCCTTTGCACGGAGCTGGATCGCCTGCGGGGTGACACGATGACCGGAGGGACCGAGCAGCTCGAACGTCGCCGGGGTGACTGTTGAGGCGTCGAGGGACTTGCTGGCGACGATGACCACGCTGAACGACTTCAGGACCGAGTCGCCGTCGCCCACGCTGACGCTGGCGATCGTGGGGGCGAACGTATCGTGCACGAGCTGAAAAGTCAGCGGGTTGGAGAGGGTGCTGTTGCCCCCCGTGTCGGTGGCGCGGACCTGGACTGTGACCGTGCTCGACTGGTCCGTGATCTGCGGGGCGATGGCCGAAAGGTCGAATGGGAGCGAGACATCGTTCTGTACGACCACGCCGTTGACCAAGAGCTCGACATTGCGCACTTGAACGTCGTCCTGGACGGCAGACTGGATCGGGATCGTCGTGCCCTCCAGGATCTGCACGCCGTCAGTATTCGGGTCCAGGTCGGCCACGCTGGAAGTGATCGACAGCGTCGGCGCCTTCCCTTGATTATCGAAGGAAAGGTAGTTCACCACCTGTAAGCCCGATGAACCGTCGGCGATGTAGGCAATGCCGGAGGCAATGCCCACGTCGAGAGCGGGGACTGGCAATGCAAATCGGGTCAGGAATTGTCCCGACCTGGTTGGATCGCTAGAGTCAAAGATGTCCACGGCGGGACCGTTGAGATCACTGCCCACGGTCAGGGCGATGCCTGATCCATTGATCGAAACCGCCTGACCAGCCGCATCGGACGCGGGTAGGTTGCTCAGGGCTACCGGGCTGTCGGGGTTCGAGACGTTGACTGTGATGTATGCCGAGACGGCCCCCAGCCCGTTGGTGTTCAAATAGCGAGTAACTCCCAGATACGCGACGGCATCGGCGACGAACAAAGCCCCGCTGCCAGCAGCCATGGTGATGTCAGAAGCCAGCGTGACAGACCCCCGGGCGACCATCTCGGGGCCGCTGATGTCGATGACCCGCAGAATGTTTCCGGAGTCGAGGGTGTAGAGGAACGATCCGTCTCGCGCTAGCGCAGTGATCGTGCTGCCTCCAAGACCAAGGGTTTGCAACGTATCACCCGTGAACAAGTCCACGACCACCAGAGCATCACCCACGGATACATAGGCGAGCCCGGCGAGGACTTCGACCTGGCTCGCGGCGAGGTTGAGAGTTCGGATCAACTTTGGATTCGCTGCGTCGGAGACATCGACGAGTTGCAGACCCGCGCTGTTGGTTGCCACGGCCGCGATCTTCAGTGTGGGGTCAACGGCCACGTCAGTGGCATCGCCGGGCAAGTCGAACTGGCTCTGGACAATCGGCTGTTGGAACTGTGAGGCGTTGACGATCGCCAGACCGTAGGAACCGGTGGCAATGTAGGCCGTCTGGCCTCGGGGGTCGAGGATGGAGCCCTCCGCGACGACTGCTTCCGCCTCTCCCTGAAGTGGCAGGCTGGCGATGGGGCCGGTGGAGAAGGCCGTCGAACCGAATAGATCAAGTCCCTCCTGAAGTGCCGCGAGATCGCTGATGCCTGTCCCGGCGGTCGACCACTTGCGTGGATCGGTTCCGAGGACGAACTCCGCCTCGTCTGAGAGTCCGTCACCGTCGAGATCGGAGGCAGAATGCCGGAAGAGATACGCAGTCGGGAGTGAGAAACTCGCGCCACTCTCCGGCGTGGTGAAATCGGCGTAGCCAACCTGGAGAGAAACGGGATCGAGGACCCATAGCTGATAAGAAGTGCTTGGACTCAGGAAAACGCCATCAATTCCTCCCTCCGAGAAATCCTTGGATCCTCGAATGACAAAACCTGTGTTGACATCGTCGATCGCGTAGTAGAGCAATCCCGCATCCATCGTAAAGGGTTTGGTATTCGATCCCGGGCCGAGTCCCAAGGGAAGAATTATAAGTCCGTTTATGACAGTTGGTGATGCCCCTCCATTCAACTCTTTGATCTCAACGACGAGGCGGCCGTCGGACACTTGGACTCGGGAGGTGTCGGAGTTGAACTGGCCGGCCTCAATGCTGATATTCCCACGGAACACTCCTTGAAAATAAATCCCCGTCTCAGTATGAGACATCTGAGGGTCACCCATGATGGTCGTTACATCATAAAGCCCGTTCGGCAAATCGACTTCGAACTGTCCGTCGGACGTGGTGTCGAAGGCGTCCATGAGGTTCATCTCGGGCGAAGCGGGCGAGACGGAGGCAGCACCGATCACGCCGGAGATCCATCCGTAACCGAGCGCCTTCGTATAGAGAGTTTCTGGCGTCACGCGATTGTATCCCGGAGCCACAGGCGAGGTCACCGTACCGAAATCGAAGTGCAATCCATCCAAGATCCCCTGCGCTTGCAAATCAGATCCGACATCACCCCCGATGCTGGCGTCGCCCCCGTTATCTTGGTCGTCTCCCGTCCCAGGGATTATCTGATATTCCTGGCTAATATTGACATCATTTCCCGGAAAGAGGGAGAGAGGGCTGGCATTTGCGGCAACTGGGTTATAACTATACGCGAGTCGGTGATCGATATAGATTTCGTAAGCTGGAAACCCATCATGGTCCCCTCTAATCGCGTACTCGGCGGGTTTCCCAGCGTCCTGAAGGATGGAAACCTGAATATCACTATCGATGTCGGGGGTGCCCGGCGGTCCCAGCGGATTCGGGGCATGGACTTGCATATCGACCCAGACCTGGTCTGAGGTAACTCTGGCGGTTGAAACCATACTGGTTCCGTTGCTCCGATCCGTAGCGCTTGGAGTCTGGCCTGGGAGGATGGCCCAGTACCACCATGGTGCTCCATCAACATGGTAGGCTTCCGAAAACGGATAGAAGGTAGTTAGGCCGAATGGAGGAAGATTCTCGTCCTGTACGACTGATCCCATATCTGGATCAACGTTAACTGTGACGCTCTGAAAAGCCCTGCTAGATCCATACTCAGAACCATATGTATCACCATCCCCACCGAAGACTCCGACCAAAGGCAGCGAAACGGCTCCAGCAGGAATAAAAATCCGAACTTCTATATTTATATTATCGTAACCACCCTTGTCGTTACTGGTTCCGCCTCTGGTAGTTCCGTTACTAGTCGAGCCGCCACCGTTGCTCGAACCTCCACCTCCACCGCCGCCTCCACCTCCACCGCCGCCCGAGCCGCCGCCTCCACCTCCACCGCCGCCCGAGCCTCCACCTCCACCGCCGCCCGAGCCTCCACCGCCACCTCCTCCACCGCCACCTCCTCCTCCACCCCCCGAGCCGCCGCCGCCTCCACCGCCGCCCGAGCCACCGCCCCCGCCGCCCGAGCCGCCGCCGCCGCCCGAGCCTCCGCCCCCGCCGGATCCGGTATCTCCCGGCGGCGTGAGCCCATGCCAGCCCGGGGCGGTAACGCCGGAGCCTGGGTCGCTCGTCACCGTCCGCCCGTCCGCCGAGACCGTCGCCCTGCCGTCGATGACCAGTCGGCCGGTCGTGTGGTCGAAGCTGAGGACATCGAGCTTGGTCCCCGGCGCCGCGTTGAAGACGTTCGGAAAGGTCAAACTCGCGGGCGTCGAGAAGGTTGAGACACCCGGCGCCTGGATCGTGATGTCGAATGTGTGTTGCATCACTCCCGGCGGGAGCATGTCCATGACCAGTTGGGGCGGGACGGTGCTGATGCCCATCTGGCCGGCGGCCATCTTCTGGCCATCGGGCCCGACCAGGCTGTTCGGCTGGACGGTGAGTGTCAGCTCCTGCTGCTGTTGAGGCGTCAGGTTGGCAGCCGCGTTTGGCTGGACGGTGATCGTCGTCGGCGCGGTGCTGCTGAGGGTCTGGAGGATCGAGGTAGAGACCCGCGGAAGGTAGACGCCCTTGTCGGCCGGATTGGTGCCCTCCCCAACGGGCGTGGTCATGCTCCCCATGACGGTGTTGGCCTGACCGGGCTTGATGACCAGGTCCATGACCATTTCGGGGAAATAGTAGCCGGATGGAGCGTTGGTCGCGGTGCGGCCGTCGAGGACGAGCTTGATATCTCCGCTCGGTACCGATGTGAAGGAGAAGCTGCCGTCAGGCCCCGTGACGACCTCCTGGTCCTCGTGGCCGAGGATGTAGACCGTCGCCCCTGCGATCGGCAGGAGGTAGACGTCGTCGCCGGTCATGAGGACGTCGTCGGGGCCGGACCGGATGTCGTCGAATGATTCCGGCTTGAGGTCAGGGCCGGGGTCGGCGACGATGCCCGAAAGGCCCGTGCCGGGTAGCTCGGCCTGATTGACCGTCGTGAACGAATCGTGCAGGACGCTACCTGGTGTGCCGTTCCCCGCCGCGTCCAACAGGGTTCCGTCGGCGGTCCTGATGGCGGAGCCGTCCACCGTCAGGGTGATCCGGGAAGCGCCGGGCATCGGATTCGTTGGGAAAAGCCATGCGTAGGTGCCGTCGTCCGAGGGTACGATCGTCGTGGGGATACTGGACCCCGTCGAGTCGGTCAAGTAGAAATCGGACGCAGTCAGCGTCGACGTGTCGATCGGGCGGGAGAAGTTGACCTTGGACCGGAAGGTCAGGCCGACATCGTCCGCGCCTTCGGTCGGCGCGACACTGCTGAGCGTCAATGCGGGCGGAGCGGCCAGGTTGAGGCTGACCGTGTCGTGCGTCACATGCCCGGCGGCGTCGCGCGCCGTCACTACCAGGGTGTGGGTGCCGACGGTCACGCGGGACTGGTCAAGGGCCTGGGAAAAGCTGCCGTCCGACGCGAAGATGACCGGGATCTCGGTCCCGCCGTCAAGGTTGTACGAGAGCGCCGTGATAGCTGAGCCGGTGCCGTCCGCCGTGCCGGCAAGGAACTCTCCGTTACTCAGGGTACCGGCCATCGGGCTGGAGAGTGTCAGCGTCGGTGCCATGGTGTCGAGAGTTATCGCGACGCCGACCGGCGCGGTGACGTTCCCGGACTCGTCGGTGGCCTGGAAGTCGATGGTGTGCACGCCGTCGGTCGCGAAGGTTGTCGCCAGCGAGAAGTTGCCCTGAGAGTCGAACGAGACCGGCGCGAAGCCGCCGCCGTTGACCTGGAACTGCAACGACGCCACCCCCGAAAGGGTATCGGTGACGGTGCCGGTGATCGTGAGGTTGGACGAGGTGGTGAGACTCCCCGTGGACGGGTTGGTGATCACGATCGTTGGCGGCGTCTTGTCAGAGTAGGTCGAGAAGGTCTGGAGGACGTAGGCGGCCAGGTCGGACCCGGCGGATAGGCCGGCCGTGTCCGAGAACACGAAGTGGATGCCGCCGTAGATCCGGCTCATGCCGGCCTCATCGGCCGCCTGCTCGAAGCTGGCGTACGTGCGGTTGACACCCGGCAAGCCGATCGAGCTGGCGCTGAAGCTGTACGAACTACCGAAGATCGAAGTCAGGACCCCCGCCGCGGCGCCGCTGAATGTGCTGTGGCCGGAGACGTACTCGGGGAACGGGGGCGTGTTGATCAGCGGCTCCCAGTTCGCGATGGTCTCGATCTGGCTGTTGACCGCAGTGCCGGCCCCGCCCGCGAGCTGGATCGGCCGCCAGGTGTTGTAGGTAAACTTCGCATCCCAGGCGACGATGGCCGCGTCGCCCTCGGCGACGTTCAGCATGGCGAAGAGCCGGGCGTCCTGCGCCAGGCTGTCTCCTTGCTGCTGTGCGGCGAGCTCGGCGATCGCGTTCCAGTGGCCGGGTGGGGTATACGTGCCGGCCCCGTCATTCCAGAACTTGGCGATCTGTGTCTCGTCGGCGGTCCGGGTCGTGCTGTTGACCGAGCCGAGGTCCAGCGCCTGGTTGATGTCGTCCGCGTATTCCTGGCTGGTCAAGGCGGGCGGTGGCCCGGGCCGGAATTGGCTGTCACTGGTCATCGAAAACGGCTTGAGCGTGGCCCATTGTGGGTTCTCGGCGGGCATGAACGCCGGCGCCGTCGGCTGCCAGTCGCCCGGCGCCGTGCCAGGCGTGACGTTGACATAGTTGGTCGAGCCGTCATCTTGCCGCATCGCGATGATGGCGTTGGCGATCGACTGTCCTACGGACTCGCCGTCGGCCTTTGATTGGCCGTCGGAGATATTCGCCACATCGTTGCTGAATGTGGTGTTGAGATAGGACTGCTGGGCGGGATAGAGGTAGGACAGGACGGTATAGGCCGCCGACGCGACGGCCGCGTCGGCGGATGCGCCGGCCGGTGCCTTGAGCGATACATAGTAGCCTGGTGTCCCATCGATGGCGTTGACTGCGTCGTAAACCGCCGACGAGACCATCGCCAGCCCGCGCGAGGCGTACTCGGGAGTCGACGCATCATTCACGATCGCCTGGAGGACGACCTGGTTCCAGTAGATCACTTCATTCTCGCCGGCCTGGGCCGGGTCGCGGCGGATCGTGGCCTGGAACTGGCTCGTATTGCCCGCCCGGTCCGTGGCTGTGAGCGTGAAGACGTTGTCGCCGAGCGACAGGGGCACTCCGATGAGCTGAAAGGTGCCGGCGTTCGTCGTTTGGGCCGCCAGGCTCGTGCCCACGATTGCGATGGAGATATTTGGGTCGGTTGCTCCGACGAGGGTGACCTGGCTATCGGCGGTCGTGAGGCCGTCGGTCGCGCTCTCCCGGTCTGTCTGGGCAACGCTGACGTTCGGCCGGAGTGGAGGGAGTGTATCCAGCGTGAATGTGAAGTCGGTCGTCGCGGTACGTCCGCTGGAGTCGCTCGCCTGGAAGTGGACTGTGTGTGGGCCGTCGCTGGTGCCGTCCAATTTGAGCGTCGGTTGAAAATGAAAGACGCCCGACGACCCATCGAACGTCACGGCCTGTGCTGCCCCACCGTCGACTTGCACCATCAGGGAGACACCACCAAGCTCGGATGAACCGAGGATTCCGGCAATCGTCGGATCAGAATTCGTCACCAATCCCGCTGTGGGCGACTGGACGGTGATGATCGGGCCATGTCCGGGGGTGCTCAGGACGAAATGGACGTCGAACGTGGCGCTGTTGCCGGCGCGGTCGGTCGCTTTGAAATGGACGGAGTGCAGGCCGTCGGCGGAGCCGTCGCTCGCCAGCCCCGCCGCGAAGGAGAAACTCCCCGAGGCGTCGAACTGGACGCTGACCGGGCTCCCGCCATCGAGCTGTTCCTGGAGCGTGGCCGCTCCGCTGACGGCATCGCTGACCCTGCCGCTGATCGTCGGGCTGGTGGTCACCGTCGCATCGGGAGCCGGAGCGGTCACGTTGATCGCGGGCCCCCTGGTGTCGAGCGTGAACGTGGAATCGATGTTGGTGGAGTTGCCTGCCGAATCGGTCGCTTTGAAGTGAAGGGTGTGCAGGCCGTCGGCGGAGCCGTCACTCGCCAGCCCCGCCGCGAAGGAGTAATTGCCGGAAGCATCGAACGGCACACTGACCGGGCTCCCGCCATCGAGTTGCTCCTGGAGCGTGGCCGCTCCGCTGACGGCATCGCTGACCCGGCCGCTGATCGTCGGGCTGGTGGCCACCGTCGTACCCGAAGCCGGCGCGGTCACGTCGATCGCGGGTCCCCTGGTGTCGAGCGTAAACGTGGAATCGGCGGTCGTAGAGTTACCCGCCGCATCTGTGGCCTTGAAGTGCAGGGTATGCATGCCATCGAGTGAGCCGTCGAGCGGAAGAGTCGTTGTATAGGAGAAGTTGCCCGAAGCATCGAAGGCAATGGGCGTTGCCGGGTTGACGTCCATGCCCACGAGCACGGAGGACACCCCCGTTTCGGCATCGACCGCTCTGCCGGTGATCGTGACCTCGGTGCGAGCCAAGGCGCCCGGAGACGGGGTGCTTATGCTGATCGCGGGAGGAGTCCTATCGGGCCGGATGATCGTGAGCTCGCCAATCGGGGCGCGTTGCGCGGCTCCGGGGCCGGTCACCTTGATCGTGGTTACGCCGTAGCCGACGTGGAATGTGAACTGGAAGCGGCCCTTCTTGTCCGCCTTCACCACCTGTTTAGTTGAGCCGTCGGCCCCGATATCGAGCGTCAGTTTAGCCCGTGGCGCCGACTTACCCCCGACGATCGTGGTGCCGTCCGCACCCGGCGGCGCGATGATCGTGAGCGGGAGCACCGGCGGCGTGGGCGCTCTCTTGGCAGCCAGGACGAGCGCCACCTGGTCGTGGATCTCGAACGAGGCGGAGAGCAGTTGACGCTCTTCGAGAGATTCGAAGACCGGTCGCCACGATGATGGCCTGCGACCACTATGGAAGGTCCTCGCCAGTTCGCGGCGATTGCGGAGCCACCGGGAGATGCCCGACATGAGAAGGACCTTCGTGGTTAACGGCAAGAGTTCAATGAGGAGCACGTCAATCGTGGGCCGTGCACGAGCCCTCTACCGACCGAAACCAGGTTGAGCCACGACTCGACCTTATCGCTCCATCTCGTCGTCGCGACGGACGGGCTCCAGGTCGGCCACGTTGACCGTTCCATCCGCATTGGACCACGCCAGGCGTTGACCGCTGGCGTCGAAGTAGAACTCTCCGACGAGTCCCGGCATTGCCTCCCTCGTCAGGGTCATCGCAGGGCGGGCCTGACCTCGCCTGAAGAGCGAAAACATTGGCTCGCGCGACCCGGGAGGATTCATTACGGAGATCCAGGAATCGGCGCCCGGGCCGAGCGCGGATCGCCTCCATCGAGCCGAGTCGCCGGCCGTCGGGCATCCGGTGGAGACCGGGCTCGAGGCCACCCCCACCGACGTACAGCGCACGCCCGCCGGGGTCGAGGATCCGAGAGACCTGCGCCTCCGGACCGCCGGGAACCGGCATCGACGACAGGACACGACCGGTCTTGCCGTCGAACGCGGCGATCGATCGATGGATCCCCTCCGCGTCGATCTTCACGCCGTCCAGCACGACATAGGCCATGTCCTCGGGAGCGGCCCTCCCGAAGACATGGCGATTGAACGCGGTGATCTCGGCGGTCGTCCGCATCCGGCCCGATCCGAGCAGCTCGCGGAAGCGGCCGACCCGCGGGAACTGCTCGTACGGGGCGTCGCGCGTCGGGCGCGTTCCCCCGACGTCGTCTCGACGCGGAACAGGTCGAGCTGGCCCGAGGGGCCGAAGGACAGGAGGTCGCTCAACCCCGGCGGGAGCGTCCATGCGTCGAGCCGGCGGCCCGAGCCCAGGTCCCAGGCGGCGGCGTCGGTCCCCGAGGCGAAGGCGAACCGCCGACCGTCGTGGCTGAACGCCAGCGCGGCGTTGTCGGCGGTGATCCCCTCCGGAGGTTCCAGGATGTGCCGGAGCATCCCGCTCGAGCGGTCCCAGATCGCCAGACGCCAGTCGCTCGCCAGGGCCGCCACGTGGCGGCCGTCGGCGGAGAACCAGATCCGGGCGATCGGGGTCGCCAGGCCGCGGAGCGTCCGGATCCCCCGCCCGTCCTCGAGCTCCCACAGCGAGACCCGGCTGAGGTCCTTCGCGGATTCGCTCGAAACCGTCGCGACCGAGCCGGAAGCCAGGACCCGACCATCCGGCGAGAAGGCCAGTGACAGCCGAGGGCCCGGGTCGTCGACGTCGAGCAGCAAGGTCCCGGTGGCCACTTCCCAGAGATGAATGGGGCCGTCTCCCCCGGCCGCCA
This sequence comes from uncultured Planctomycetota bacterium, assembly GCA_963771445.1. Classification (GTDB taxonomy): domain Bacteria; phylum Planctomycetota; class Planctomycetia; order Isosphaerales; family Isosphaeraceae; genus JAKAUH01. The sequence goes on from CAVYTQ010000015.1 coordinate 1,626,055, forward strand.
CCAGGGTCCCGTCGGGCGAGAAGGCGAGCGCCTCGATGGCCGGCCCGCGCCCGTTGCAGCGGACATGAAGCATGCCGGTCGCGGCGTCCCAGACGGACACATTGCCGCCCCAATCGCCCGCCGCCAGCCACCAGCCCATCCCGCTGCCCGGCCGATCCCCCGCGATGCGGGAGCCCCGCCGGAGATTCCGACCGAACGTTAGCCCGGTGATCGTCAAGGATCCTTGCCACGGAGAGCTGAGCTCCCGGCCTTCGGGGAGAGACCACACGTGCACCTTCCCGGCGTCCTCGCCGCCGGCCAGGAGGCTGCCGTCCGAGGAGAAAGCCAGCGAGGGCGCATGCCCGGGGAGGCGATGGATCGGCCGGCTCGAGCCGGCGTCCCAGACGAACACCCACGGGCGACCCTCCGGGTCCTTGATCGACGCGGCCACTCGCGAGCCGTCGGCCGCCATGGCGCGGGCGTAGAAGACCGGGTGCGAGGCATCCCCGGGTGTCGGACCGGGACCTCCGGCAATGGGGATGGTGTACTCGCCGACGACCCGCTCCGCGGCGACATCCCAGAGCCGCAGCGTCTTCGGATCCCTCGTAGGCGAGCTGCAACGGCGTGCCGTCCCGCCGGAAGCCGACGGGGCCATTGCCTCGGATCTTCGTGATGTGATGCGACTTTGCCGGGAGATTCCAGAGCCCCGATCCTCGGACTTCGCCGCGATAGCCGGAGTGGGCAACGCTCGCGATCAGCAGTCGCTTGCCCTCCGGGTCGAAGAGCATCGCGCTGCCGCCCATTGCGATCGAGTCGGCGAGATGAGCGTCGTATCCCCGCTTCGACGCGGTCGCCAGGCTCCTGAGCCGATCGTCGTCGCGGATGGCGGCCATTTCGTCGATCGTCTTGCGGGCCTCATCCGACCATCCTCGGCGGCGCGCCGTCCAGTACATCCGCAGGAGGCCCTGGGCGAGCGATTCGAACCGGCTGTCCCGGGCGGCGTCGATGGCCTTCCGTCTCTCCTCGGAGGCGACTTCGGCGGCGTCGATGGCCTTTCGCCTCTCCTCGGAGGCGATCCTGGCCGCGTCGAGCGCCTTCTGCCGCTCGCCCCGGATCCAGACGACGCTGACCCCCAGGACCAGGACGCTCACCAGCAGCATCAAGAGGCCTGCGGAGACCAGGCCACGATGGCGCTGGGTCCACTTCCAGGTGCGGTCGTACAGGCTGGGCCGGCGGGCGAGGACGGGTTCGCCGACGAGGAACCTCAGCAAGTCTTCGGCCAGCTCCTTCGCGGTGGCATAACGCGCGTCGGGCTCCTTGGCGATGGCCTTGAGGACGATCGTCTCGAGGTCGCGGTTGACCCGGGGATTGGCGCGGCAGGGAGGCTCCGGGGCGTTCGACCGCACCTGCTCAATCGTCTCCAGGACCGAATCACCCCGGAACGGCGGCCGGCCGGTCAGGAGGGAGTAGAGGACCGCGCCGAGGCCGTAGATGTCGGTCCGGGTCGTGATCTCCTTCGGCCGCCCGCCGGCCTGCTCCGGGGCCATGTACGAAGGTGAGCCGAGGATCGCGCCCGAGCCGGTGAGCGTGCTCTCCGCCCCGATCCGGCGGGCCAGGCCGAAATCGGTCACGTGCGGCCGGCCGTCGCGGTCGAGCAGGATGTTCGACGGCTTCAGGTCGCGGTGGAGGATGCCGCGCTCATGGGCATGGTGGACCGCCCCGGCGACGTCCGTCATCAACCGCGCCGCGGCTCGGGGGTCGTCGCGGAATCGATCCAGGCGGGCGGCCAGGTTGGCCCCTTCGATCAGGGTCATGGTGAGGTAGTGCCGGCCCCGGTGCTCGCCGACGTCGTGGATCGACACGATGTTGGGGTGACGAAGCTGCGCCGCGGCCTCGGCCTCGTTGCGGAACCGCCGCACTTCGGACTCTTCGGCCAGCGAGCCGGCGAGGATCTGCTTGAGCGCCACGTCGCGGTTCAGCAGGCGGTGATGGGCGCGGTAGACGACGCCCATCCCGCCCGCGCCCAGGACCTCGGACAGGACATAGGCGCCGAAGTCCACCGGGATGGGCCCACGGCGATCGTCGTCATCGCCGAGGGCCGCGACATCGTCGACGCGGGCGGCCCGCGCGACGTCGCGGAGGGGACCGGCGAGGCGGTCCATCTGGTCGTGTGCGGCGAAGAACCGCTCGAGCTGGTCGGCCAGGGCGGGATGGGCCTCCAGCAGGCCGCGGCGATCCGGGTCGCGCCCGGCCTGCCGCGCCTCGAAGTAGGCGTGGATGACGTTGACGAGCGGGCCGTCGATGGTAGGCTCGTCGATCAGGTGCGGCATCGGTCACCCTCCCGGCCCGAGCCCCTCGCGCAGCCTGATGAGCCCGCGATGCAGCAGGCCGCCGACGGCCTTGGCGCTGCGGTCCAGTCGCGCCGCGATCTCGGCCAGGGGCCAGCCGTGCAGGTAGTGCAGCTCCAGGGCCTCGCGCTGGTCGTCCGGCAGGGTCGCCAGCGCGTCGGCCAGGTGCGCCAGCTCCTCGTTGCGCTCGGCCCGCTCGCTCGGCGACGACTGGTCGGCCGCCAGCCACTGCTCCAGGTGCCGCGACGACTGCTCGAGGGACCGCTCCAGCGACCGCTCGCGATCCACGTCCCGCCTGTCCCGCCCCAGATCGCGCGAGGCTCGCGCCAGCTCGCCGGCGAGGATCTTCCGGAGCCAGGCGACCTGCTCGGCCTCGGTCCGCCCGCGGAATTGATCGCGCAGCACCGTGCGCCTGCAGCAGGGTCGTCTGCACCACGTCCGACGGGTCGAGCTTCGACCGCAGGCGGGGATCGAGCTGAAGGCGAGCGAGCAGGCGCAGGTACTCACGGTAGCGCTCCATCGGCAGCAGCGGCGGGTCCGTCATCGACTCTCCTATTCTGAGAAGAACCCGTCTCCCCGGTATCACCTCGCGGCGGCCCCGATTTTTTTTGGGAAGGGCTCGAATCCACAGATGACTGCCTTGCATTCAAGGTGATGGTATCGCGATTGGGGGATGATCGTAAGCCCGCTCACATCTGGCCGCCGCCGGGATGTCGCCGGCGAACGAGGAGTCCCGGCCGAGCATCAAGAATCCAACCATCGACCTGGCCCGGCTGCGGGGAACCAGATATCCAGGTCTGACGGGAGGAGGGAAGAATTGTCCGCAGATGACGCAGATGAACGCAGATGAGGGACCACCAGGCGGGCGATCGCCGATCATCTGCGATGGGCTTGGAGCAGGACGAGGCCGCTCGCCCCGTCGGGGCGAGGGTGGTCGCTGTCTCACACGGGCACTCCCCAACCGACCGCTCGACACCAGCGAGCACCCTACCCATGCCCCGGCGTTGATAAGGTGCCCGAGGGGCGGATGCGCGGGACCATCGGCCTCGATCGCGCCTCCCATTCGTGATGCGCTCGAGCAAGGCGGAGATGGGGTCATCCGCGAGGATCCTGTTGATCATCGCGGACCCGGCGACGCCGGTCGACACAGGGATGGCAATCCGACGCCAGCCGGCAACCGGAAGCGGTTGCTGCATTCGACATGCGACCTTGCGGACGACCCTGCGGTCCCGCGAAACCTACCTCGGTACGGAGCGGACCAGTCCCAGGACGGCCCAGGCACTGCCGAAGTAGGTGATCGGCACCGGATTGGTCATGGGCTTCGCCCCGGGATGTGCCCGCGAGGTCATCGGCCAGGAACCATCCTCCTTCTGCCGGCCAACCAGGAAGGCCACGCCTCGTCGGACCTCCGCCCGGTCCCGGGCCACCCCGGCCAGGCTCAGGAAATAGAGGGCCTGGCCGGTGGCATAGGCGTCGCTCGCAAGCCCCGCCTCCTGGCCCCAGCCGCCGTCGCCATGCTGCAGGCTCAACAGGCGAGCGATCCCCGACTCGAGCTCCTTCGCGGGCTTGCCCGCCCGGACGTCGCGGAACAGGCGGATGGCCGTCGCCTGGGTACTCGCGGCGGGCCGGGTCTTCTCCAGCCAGGCGGACGCCTTCTCCCGGCCGATGCGCGCGGGGACTTCTCGCCCGGGCCGGCCGGGACGCGCGGCCCGAGGGCGATGTACGCCATCAGCGTCGCGACCTCGTCCGACTCGAAGACCGGCGGCGGCAGGTTCTGGATCGGTGCCCCCGACCAGTCCCACGACCCGTCCTGCTCCTGGTGCCGCAGCAGATGCCCCGCGACCCGCTCCAGATCGGCCCGCGAGATGGCCTGCTGACCGGGCACCGCCTCGGCCATCAGGGCGAGGTACAGGGCCCCTGTATTGACCACGTTCCATCCGGGCCGCTTGTCCCGGGGCTTGTCGATGCCCGCCAGCCGCTGCCTGGTCCACTCGGCCATGTCCGCCAGAGTATCCGCGGCGACCGGATAGCCCTGAGACTTCGCCTCGCTCAGGGCCCAGGTGGTCATGATCCCGTGATGGCACGTGGCGCAGCTCCGCTCTTCGCGCCATTTCGCCGCGTCGGCTTTCAGGAAGCCGAGGCCCCGGTCAATCGCCTTGCGGCCCTGTTCCGGGGTCGCGGCACCGCCGTCGCCGGTCTTGTCCCCAGGGCCATCGGCGCGAGCCGAACCGGCACCCAACGCCAGGGCGCAGCACACCGCCATCGCCGGGCTGATACGGAAACGAGCCTGCAACATGACCGGTCCTCCGCGATCCGGGTCCCACGCGACGCCCCATGTCATGTCGATCATACGCCGATCCGCTCACGGCTCAAGCCCGCGGCCGGGTTTGCCCCATGCAGGGAGAACGGAGACCCGGCCTCACTTCACCGCCTTCAAGCCCCTCTTGTCCCGGCAATCCTTGGGAGGCGAGGAATTGGCGGCGACGGCCCCGCGACCCCGCCCGACGGCCCGGCGGCGACCGCGATCCGGCCGCCCGTCGGGACGGTCGGGGCCGTTTCGGGCATGGCGGGGCGAGACCGCGGGATCGGAATGCCGGGCCCGGGTTGCGCCGGGGCCTTTTTCGCTTATTGCGATTACGGTCCATCTTGTGGTAAACTTTTCTCGACGAGGCGAATACGAGAGGAGTTCGGCAGATGGCCCAGCTCGCGAACGGGAACGAACTGGTGACGCCGTCGAAGGCGGATGCCGTCCTCGCCAGGGTGTCGGGGCAGAAGCTCGCGGCCCACCTGGGCGCAGGGGGAAGCTCCGCCTGGAGGTCAAGACCGGGACCGCGAGCGAGGAGTTGGTCCTGCCTGCCCCGGCGCTGCGGCTGCTCGTGCGGGCCCTGGCCGAGCTGGGCGAGGGGAACGCGGTGACGCTCACCCCCGTCCGGGCCGAGCTGACGAGCCAGCAGGCCGCGGACCTCCTGAACGTCTCTCGCCCGCACCTGGTGAAGCTCCTCGACGAGGGGGCCATCCCAAGTCGGAAGGTGGGCACACACCGTCGCGTGCGGCTCGAGGATCTCCTCGCCTACAAGCGGGCGTCCGAGGCCCGTCGGCACGAGGCCCTGGACGAGCTCCAGGCGTTGAGCCAGGACCTGAAGATGGGCTACTGACCCATGGCGAGGATCGTCCTGTTCGACGCCTGCGTGCTGTACCCGGCCCCGCTGCGCGACCTCCTCATGCGGCTCGCGCTGTCCGACCTGTTCCGGGCACGCTGGACGGACCAGATTCACGAGGAGTGGATTCGAAGCGTCCTGGCGGATCGGCCGGACATCACGGCCGAGAGCCTCGCTCGATGCCGAGCACTGATGGATCGGCACGTCCCCGACTGCCTCGTCGCCGGGTATGAGCCGCTGATCCCGACGTTCACGCTGCCCGACCCCGATGACCGGCACGTGCTGGCGGCGGCCGTGCACTGCGGGGCGACGTCGATCGTGACATTCAACTTGCGCGACTTCCCGGCGACGGTCCTCGGTCCGTACCAGGTCGAGGCCCTCCACCCGGACGATTTCGTGGTCCGCCTGTGGGACGAGTCTCCCGCGGCCCTGCTGGAGGCCGCACGTCGGCAGCGGGCGGGTTTGAGGAGGCCGCCGAAGTCCGCGACGGAATACCGGCGACGCTCGAGCAATGCCGGCTGATCGCGACGGCAGCCCGGCTCCGGCCGCACGAGGATGATATCTGAATGGCCCGGCGGCATTCCGGGAGGCCGGTCGGCGCGATCGAGCGTCCCTTCGGCACAATGGTGAACACGGTCGTCCCCCCGAGCGTGGCGCCCGACGGCCCCGCGACCCCGCCCGTCGGCCCGGTGACAGCGGCGATCCGGCCGCCCGTCGGCGCGGCCGTTGGGGTGAAATCGGCCGGGTTGCGCCCGTCGTCGGCCGGAGCGGTCCGGGTCGGTGGAAGGACGATGGCAGAGCGGCCCGTCGCACGAATCGACGACTCGCGGACTCATATCCTCGCCGCATGGGGCTCAAGGTGTGAGCCAATCCTCCAGCCGAAGCCCGGGGATGTTCCGGAAATCCGCGGTGTTGTGGGTGACGAGGGTCAGGTCGTACACCAGGGTAACCTATGTATCCAGCAGGTCGCTCATCCCGGCAGCTCTCGCCACTGCGCGGCCTTGCGTTCCGAGTGGATCCGCTCCAGGTCTCTGTCGTCCTGCTCGGTCCATTCCTCGGCCAGCAGGCCAGCCGCCGTCGCGATGCCGTCGGGCCTCCATCCGGGCGGAGGCCCCGGCAGCCGCTTCGGCGACGTCCGCGAACCGACCCCCTCCGGGAGCCGATGCGATGAGGTTGCGGCCGTGACGATCAATTCGACGGCCTGACCGTCCAGCATGCCGAGATCCTCGGTGACCTCGATGGTCTTGCCGTGGACCACGCCGTGCACGACCCGGGTCATGGGCCGCCTCCCTTCCATCGATGAGGAAATGGCTTCGGAAGATCCTGGAGGGGCCAGCCTGAGGGCCTGTCCGGACAGGGGGGTATTCGGGAGGGCGAGCCTCCCGGCGAGCCGGCCTTTCGGCCCAGCGCGGCTCGGCCGGAGCCTCGCCCTCCCCTTCCGAGACCGACTCTGAACGCGGAATCGGGCCGTGCACCCTTCGATTGATCCGGATACGCGCGAGTCCCGCGATGAGAGCTGACCCGCCGGACGCCCGAGCGAACATTCCGGCCGAAGGCCATGACACCATTGTGCCATCGTATCTGGTTACCGGTCCTTGATCGCTGCCCTGTAGCGTTTGGCGCCCTCGATCGTGTAAAACTCTTGTTATGGATGGCGGGTTGACCACCTACGATGAGCTCCTCGATCTGACCCGGCGTCAGGCCCGTCAGATCGACGAGTTACGTGTCGAGGTGGAACGGCTCAATGTCGAGTTTGGCTGACTTGCCCCGCGGGTTCGTCGATCGGGAGCAGGGGATGGATGATGCCCGACTTCGCCCGGCAACTCTTGACGACATGGACGACCTCTACCGGATCCATCGCGCCGCGCTCGGCCCCTATGTCGAGCAGACATGGGGGTGGGACGAGGAGTGGCAGGCCGGGCACTTTCGCGAGCACTTCGACGTCTCCGTTCGCCAGGTGATCGAGTATCGCGGCCAGGTCGTCGGATTCCTCGACGTCATCGAGGAGGAGGGGCGTACGCTCCTGGCCAGCATCAGCATTACCCCTGAATTCCAACGGCGCGGGATCGGGACGTCCTTGATTCGCGGCGTGCTGCACGGGGCTGCGTCACGGGAGGTGCCGGTGGTCCTCCGGGTGCTCAGGATCAACCCGGCGCAATCGCTCTACGAAAGTCTCGGCTTCGAGACCGTCGGCGCGAGTGATACCCATTACACGATGGAGGCCCATCCGGCTCGACGGGGTTGATGGACATCCCCTAATGCAGCACGTTCCGTGACGGCTCTCGACATGAAGGGCGGCCGAGGGATGCTGCAAGGAAAGAGGCGGAATGATGGGCGAGACCCGGTAACCATGTACGTGCCATCTCATGCCCCGATCGCCCAGCCGGGATGGCCCCGGGTCCATCGGCCGGTCTCGACCCGGGCCGGACGCGCGGCTTGCCGATATCGCGTCAGGCCGGCGAAATCGATCGTCCCTTGGGCGCGATGGTGAACACGGTCGTGCCCCCGAGCGCGGCGCCCGACGGCCCCGCGACCCCGCCCGACGGCCCGGCGACGACCGTGACCTGGCCGCCCGTCGGGAAGGTCTGGCTGCCGGCGAGCGTCAACGTCACCGAATCGCCCGCGGGGCTGTAAGTGACCGTGAAGCCGGAGAGCGGGTGGAGGATGTGCTGGACCTTCTTCTTGACCTTCTTGGTGGTGATCGTGTCCACCTGGTAGTTGGCCGGGTTCGCGGCGGACCCCGGGTCGAGCGAGCCGCTGAAGTCGAAGGCGAAGCCGGTGAGGACCGCCTTGCCGACCGGCTTGCCCTTCTTGTTGGTCTTGCGCTGGAACAACACCTGCTCGCCGACGATCACCGGCGGGGCCGGAGTCGGAGTCGGAGTCGGCGCCGGTGCGGGCATCGGGGACGGGGTTGGCGTCGGTGCGGGCGTCGGCGTCGGAGCAGGAGTCGGCGTCGGCGTCGGGGTCGGGACACTTGACCGTCGTCGCCTGGGTGGCCGCGGGGGTCGCCTGGACGTTGCCGACGTTATCGGTGGCCACGCTGTAGAAGCCGTAGGTATGGCCGGACTGGCCGGTGAAGGTGGCCGAGGTCGCCGTCGTGGCCGCCTGCCAGACCGTGAACGGGCCGCCATCATCCGAGACATAGATGTCGTAGCCGGCGATGCCCGAGCCGCCCGGATCGTCCTGGCCCGACCAGGTGACGGCGAAGCTGCTCGAGGTTGACGTCGCTGGCAGTGCGCCGACGCCGCTGGTCGGCAGGCCGGCGTCGATCGTCACGACGGCCTGCTTGGTCGGGTCGATCCCCTGGGTGGGGTCGGCGTCGCTGACCTGGTCGGTGGCGATGGATGTGTTCTCATCGAAGGTGACCATGGCCACGCTGGCGATTGCGGTGCCGGTCGTCAGGCCCGCTTTGGGCTGGATCATGTAGCTGATGTATCCCATGCCGCGCCCGGTGCCGTCCTCCGGCGGCAGGAACCCGGTCAGCACGTCCGGCGGCAGCTCGGTGTCCGGATCGATGCTCGTGAACGTGGCGTAGACCTGCCCGGTGGCGGTGTGGATGCCGGCCGCGACTTCGACGTCGAACGTCTCGCCGTTGTACGTCATCGGGACGGTCGCCTCGAAGGACTGGCTGCCGGCGGGGATCGAGAGGATGGTGTCGCCCCAGCCGATGCCGGTGAGCTGGAACGTGCTCCAGTCGAGGTTGGGGTCGAGCTGGTCGGTGATCGTGACGGACTGCGCCGGGGCGGTGGCCGAGGGGTCGTTCTCGAAGTCGATCTGGTACGGGAAGCGGGTCTCCGCTCAGGGCGACGAAGTTGGACGAACCGTAGCCGGCGGGGCCGAGCAGCGAGTTGGGGTCGTCGGAGTCGCCGTCGTCGAACGACGCGGCCGTCGCCCTTGGCGCCGTTGGGAGGGATAGGGCTCGGACTCGGCTGTTGTTGCGTCCCAGCTCCAGCATCTTGATTGGCTAAGTCCACGCCTTCTTCGTATTTATCATATTTATCGTAGATATCATATAATAAACTCCCGAACGACTCAGCATCGGTCGGAACCTGAGACGGATCTTCCGTCTCCGCTTCTTCCAGATACGCACTAGCAATTCCAGTCAAGAACTCACCGATCTCGGGCGCTGCCTCCAGAAAATCCTCGTATGCATTCGAGGCATAGGCGATGCTACTCAAGTAGGCATCCTGGATCGCGGTACCCATTGCTTCGAATGCATCGCCGAACGTGATGCTCGATGCTGTGCCGCTGATTGTGCTTACTTCGGCCGCTATCTCTTCGCCGACGGTCGATTCGAATGCACCAATTTCGCCTGCTTCGGACACCGCATACACGATTATCACTAGGGGTACAGTCTCGAGTCCTTCGGGGTCCAAAGCGTTGACGGGATCGTTGTCTGTGTACGTGTGAAGATTTGTGCTTCCGCCCGCGAGACCGGTTGGGTCATTCGTTGTAAACTGACCGAGAGAGGAATTGTAAGTTCGGGCTCGCATGAAGTCCAACCCGTTCTCATCGCCTACAACTCCCCACTGCCCGACAAACTGGAACGGGTTCGCTACTACCTGTGTCGACGAAAGGCTTTCACCAAAGGGCATGTAGCTGTTACTGTCCACATACTTTCCGGCCGAGTTGCTCAGCCCGACGGTGGAACCCAGTGCATCAAAATCGTAGTAGTAAGTCCCCCCCGCCGTCATCTGGCTGGTCAGGCCGAGTCCATAGGTGTAATCCGCGATCAAGGTCCCGCTGCCGGTGTATTCTCCGACGACATTGCCCAGCCCCGACGGATCAATCAAGTACTGCGTCGTCTGCCCGCCCGTCGTCGAGGCGACGCGCTGGCCGAGGGCGTTGTAGGTGTAGGTCGTCGTGCCATTCGGGCCGGTGACGCCGATCAACTGGTTCAGCGAGTTGTAGGTGTACGTGTTGGTCCCGTCCGAGGTCAGGTTGCCGTCGGCGTCGTATGTGTCGCCCACGCCGCCGACGCTCGTGTACTCGTTCATGTCGTTCGTCGTGTAGGCCGTGGTCACTCCGTTGATCACCGTGGTGATGCGGTTGCCCATGGCATCGTAGCTGTAGGCCAGGTCCTGGCTCGCGATGCTCGAATTCGTCGAGGCGAAGACGGCGTGGACGAGCTGGCCGTCGGGGTCGTAGGTATAGGTCCAGGTGCCGTCGATCGTCGCCTCGCTCGTCTCCAGGCCGAGGGCGTTGTAGGTGTAGTCGAACCGGCTGTTGACCGTTCCGCCCGGCGCGTAGTTGACCAGGTGGAGGACGTTGCCGTCGGCGTCGTAGGCATAGGTGGTATAGGTGCCGTTGCCGTTGGTCTTCCGGCTCAGGCGGCCGTCGGCGTCGTAGGTGTAGGTGACGATCAGGTTGCCGCCGCCGTCGGTGAGCTTGGAGAGCCGGCCCACGGCGTCGTAAGCGTAGTTCACCGTGAACCCGGTCTGGTCGACCATGCTGGTGCGCTGGCCGGCGGCATTGTAGGTGAAGGCGAGGGACGTGCCGTCGGGATAGGACACCTTCGTCAGCAGCTCGGTCTTGGGATCGTAGGTGAACGTGGTCGTCCCGGTGGCGTCGGTGGCGGTGATCATGTCGCCGAGGCTGTCGTACGTGTAGGTATACTTGGAGCCGTCCGCGAAGGTCTCGGTCGTGATCCGGCCGTCGGCGTTGTAGGCGTACTGGATCGCCTGGCCGTCGGCGTTCAGAAACGACGTGGCGTTGCCCTCGGGGTCGAAGGTGGAAGACTGCGAGGTGCCGTTGGCGTAGCTCGTGCTCAGCAGGTCGCCGGCCGAGCTGTAGGTGTAGCCGGTCGTATTCCCGTTGGCGTCGGTCATCGATGACAGGTCGTTGAACGGGCCGGAATAGCTGAAATGCGTCGTATTGCCCAGGAAATCGGTGGACGAGGTCACTTCGCCCGCAGCGTTATAGGTGTAGGTTTCCGACTGGCCCAGGGCGTTGGTGACACTCGTCAGGTTGAAGTTGCCATCGTACGCGTCGAGGGTGACGTTGCCGAGCGGGTCGATGCTCTTCGCCACCAGGCCCAGTGCGTTGTAGTACAGATGCGACGTGTCGTTCGGGCCGTCGGTCACGCTGACCTCGCCCAGCGCGTAGGCGAACGACTGGGGCTGAGTTTTGCCATCAGCATACGTGCTGGCCAGCCGGCCCTCGGAATCGTAGGTGAAATACTGGTGCGTGCCTCCGGGAAAGGCGATCGACGTCAGGGCGCCATCGAGGCCGGATCCGCGGACCCGGCGATCAGGATCGGGTTGTTATACACGTAGCTGGTCGTCTGGCCGTCGAATCCTTTCACCGCCACCAGGTACTGGTTCGTCGGATCGTAGGTATATTTCGTGACGCGGCCCTGCGAGTCGCCGACCGTCGAGATCAGCCCGGCGGCGTTGTAGGCGATGGTGATCGACTGCGCCCGACGAAGACGTCAGGCTGGTCAGCCGGCCGCTCGTGTAGCCGGCGGTGATTCGGTTGCCGTTGGTGTCCTGGATGTAGTTCAGCGTGCCGTCGGCGTTGTAGTCGGTGGCGGTGCCGTCGGCCTCGGTCAGCAGGTATCCGCCCTCGCCGTCGGCCGTGAGCTTGCCGGTGTCGCCGGGCTCGGAGAAGAAGGTCCCCGCGGTCCGCGAATCGGGCTGGAAGACGCGCTGGGCGCCGCCGATTCCGGTGATGGTCACCGTGCCGTCGCCCGCAATAGTCGCCGTCGTTTGCCACGGCGTGGACCAGCCCATGCCGAGCGGACCCGACGTGTCGCGGCCCTCGATCGACTCGGAATAGACCCGCGAGAAGCTCAGCGACAGGCTGCCCGGGATCGCCACCGCATCGTCGGCCGCGGAAGCCAGGGCCGGCCCGACCGGGCTCAGCCCGTTGTCGGCCTGCTGGACCGCGAAGTTCCACAGCTCGTTCACGTCGGTCACGTCCTCGCCGAGCTGGCCGAGGTAGGACGCCTCGGCGTCGAGGAGCTGCACGTAGCCGCCCCAGGTGTCGCCGAGCTGCGCGGTCAGGTTGCCGTAGACGACCGACCAGGCGAAGTTCGAGATGCCCGGCGGCTGCGAGGCGGATCGCATGCTCGACCAGTCCGCCGAGTCGGTGTCGGTCGCGTCGAAGATGCGGATGTCGAACTTGAACTGGCCCTCGCCCAGGTTCCACGGGCGGAGCATGCCGGCGTAGTAGACCGGCACGGTGACCGACTCGCCCGGCCCCAGCACGCCCGGGACCTTGCCGCTGGCCAGGATCTCGACGGTCGTGGAATATCCCTCGGGGATCGCCGAGGTCCAGTACCCGGAGACCACGAGCGACCTTGTCGAGGGTGAACAGCGGCACGTCGTCGGCCACCGAGGATTCGAGCAGGAGCACCGGAGCGGGCATGGCGACGGAGCCGGTATTGGTGTACTGGACGTAGAAGGTCGACGAGATGTGTCGCCCGATCACGGCCGGCAGGATCAACCTGGTCTGGAGGTGGGCCTGGCCGGCGGCCGTCACGGTGAAGGCGCCCGGCAGGGTGTCGCTGCCGCCCGTGCCGTTGGCGACGCGGACCGAATAGACGCCCAGCGGCACCCCGACCAGGTTCACGGTGGCGGTGAGCTGCGTGAATGTGTCGAAGGCGACGGTGCTGGCCTTGTAGACCGTGGTGCCGTTCGCGGCCACGAGCGCCACCGTGGTCGCGGCCGTGAAGCCGGCGCCGGTCAGGGTCAGCGTCGCCACCGTGTTCGTCCCGTACTGCACCGGCGACACGCCGGTCACCCGCAGCGGCGTGGCATTGGCGACGAGGGTGAAGGTGCTGCCCGCGGACGCCGACTCGGCGTAAACCAGGATGTACCACGTGCCGGCGTCGGCGCTGGGGATGAGGAGGCTTTGGGACGCGCCCGAGCCGTTGGCCGCCTCGCCGTAGACCTGCCGCGTCGGGGGCGTGCCGAGCTGGGCGTAGAGGTCGATGTGGTCCGTCGTGGTGGGGTCGGTCAACTGGATCGACAGCGGAGCCGCGGTCGGCACGACGACCGCGAACAGTAGCGGCTGGCCGCTCCCGGCGAAGGTCCCGCTGAACGGCGTCCCGAGGGCGAGCGCCGTCTGGCTCGTCTGGGCCACCTCGAACGCGAAGCTGCCGGTGGCCCCGCCCGTCCCCAGGGCCGTCAGGATGTAGGTCCCCGAAGTCGGCAGGGTGACCAGCGCCGAGCTGCCCGTGATCTTGCTGAACCCGGTGAACCCATTCGGCCCGGTCAGGCTGAAGTCGAGCCCGGTGCCCGCCTCGGCTTGCAGCAGGAATTTCACCTGCGTGTTCGCCGACGCCGAGAACGTCCACTGGTCCGTCGAATACGGCGTCGGCAGGTCGCCCGTGGTGGTCTGGTTGACGTCCAGGGGCTGGACGAGGGTCGTCACGTCGTAGGCGGCGACGACATAGTTGCCGACGCTCGACGTGTGGCCGGCGGCGGCCTGGACGGCGACGGTGTAGGTGCCGTCGGCGGGCAGCGCGATACCGGGCAATTTGAGGATCGCGCCGGCCGTCGTGCCGATGGCCGAGGCGAGGACCTTGCCGGACGGGTCGAGGAGCTGGACCTGGGCCCACTGGAGATGGGGAGCGACCGGGCCGCCGGTCGCGCCGCTGCCGGGATCGACGGTGACCGTGATCGTATCGCCCCCGCGGTCGAAGAACGTCCAGTCGTCCAGCTCGCCCACGGTGGTGATCTTGCCGGGCGTGGGGGTGTCGATCGTGAGCGGTCCGCCCTCGGCGATCCCGGTGACCGACCCGCCGACGATCGTGCCGGAGATCTGGGCGTCGACGACATAAAGGTTCAGCCCGTTGAGATCGAGGGTCGTGCCGGCCGGGACCACGAGCGAGTTGGCATACACGGCCTCGCCCCCGGTCCCCGGCGCATTGTCCGACCGATCGACGAGCCTGACGTAATCGCCGCTCCCGAGGCTCAGCGTGCCGTAGGCGAAGTTCTGCTGGAGCCCGGCCGTGGTCCGTCCCATGTCCTGCGACATGACCTCGAGGAGCTGGGGCGAGCCGCTCGTGGCGACGGTGCTATCGAGGAGGACGGTGCCCAGGGGATCGAACCCGGCGGCGTTCGTGGTATTCCCCAGCAGGTTGCCGGTGACCTGCAAGGTCGAATTCGTGGAGACCGAAAGGCCGCCCTGGCCGTCGATCGTCAGGCCGCCCTGGGCGACGAATGGGGCCCTCCCGGTCGATACGAGCGTCCCCCCGACGGGATAGTTCGTCCCGTTGGAGTAGGTCCGAATATTGGAATTGACGTACGGGTTGATGTTGACCTGGGAATCTCCGTTCGGCGAGGCGACCATCGCCGCGGCCAGGAAGGGAGCCCCGATGGGATTGTTGCCGTAACCGTGGAGGATGATGTCGGTCAGGGTCGCCGACTTGAAGGTCGCCGGCAGGACGAATTCCTGCTCGTCGAAACGGACCTGGGTGCCACCGAAGGCGACCGTACCAACATAGAGCCCGCCGAGCTTGCCCTGGCCGATCGTGTTGTTATATCCACCGTTGTTGTGGTCGCGGATGTCCTGCCCTTCCACCAGGTTGACGGTGTCATCGAGCCCGCCGGTCGCCTTGAATTCCACCGCGCCGACCGTGTCCCCGTAGACCCCCCATTGCGAGTTGATCAGGGTGTACACGGTGTCGGGATCGGCGATGTTCACCGCGATGTCGAAGGAGCTGTTGCTGGACTGGGGCGTCTGGACGACCCCCGTGCCACCGCCGGCGTGATTCGCCAGCGTGAAGACCTCGGTCCGGCCGAGCTCCGCGGTGCCCTGATCGATGAACGGGCCGGCGTTGCTGGATGTCGGCGCGGCGCCGCCCGCGCCGCCATTGACCGTGATCCTCTCGCCGCCCGTGGTTGACGCCACCGTCCCATCGAGGACGACGGAGTCGTTGCTGTAGTAGCCGCTGATGGCCCCGCTGCCGCCGGTGACGGCGATCCCGGCGGCGATCGTCAATGTACTGGGATTGCTGCCATTGTCCCCCTGTGCAAACAGCCCATTGCCGGCCGACGCGCCAAGGACGACCGAGCCGGTGCCCGAGAGCGCCTGGCTGCCGGCGAAATCGAGCCGGGCGGAAATGCCGCCGTTGGCACCGCCCAGCTTCGCCGTGCCGTCGAGCTCCAGGCCGCCGGTAACCTTGGCGTTGACGCCGTCCTGAATGGCATCCAGTTGCGCACTGGACAGGACCTGGTTGTAGACGAAGACCCCGTCGATCTTGCCGTTGAACAGCGTGGAAAAGCTGGGGTTGCGCCCGATGGTGAGGGTATTCAACTGGGTCAGATCGAAGTCGGTCCTGGCGCTGGTGAACGTGCCGTTCACATCGAGACTCATCGTACCCGCCGCCTGGTTGTAGCTCACCGCCACGAACACCCATTGGTTGGGCACGACGGCCGCCCCGCTGACCACGCCGGTTCCGTTGAAGGCCGACCATTTGAGGCCACCGTTCCGGGTGTTGACGTCGAGCGTGCGATCGAAGCCGCCGTCATCATCGCTGAGCAGTCCGCCGTTGGCGGCATTGGCGTTGCTGGCGTCGAACCAACCGCCCATCGTCAGTTGCGGCATCGCTGCGGGACTGATGTTCACCGGCGCGGTGATGGAGGTGCCGGCGGCGGCGGTGAACTGGTAGGCACCGCCCCGGTAGCCCGCCGGGGTAAGCGTCGGCGGGTTCGCACTGAGGGTCCCGTTGTTGCCGTTGCCGCTGACATCGCCCGGACCGTTGTCGAAGTTGTAATAGGCAACCAGGCCCGACGGCGACTGTGATCCGTCCAGCGTGGCCCCCGCCGCGATCGAGACCCCCGATAGCGTTCCCCCGCTGCTCGTCAGGGCGACGGTCGAGCCGCTGGTGGCGGTGGCGCCGGCGAGCGTGCCGCCCTGGAGCGACAGGGTGGCTCCCGACAACATCTGGAGTTTGCCGGTGACGGCCAGGCTGCCCCCGGAGAGGATCAGGTTGGTGCCCGAGGTCACGCTATCCGCGGCATCGGTCCCCGCGGAATGGGTAACGGAAACACCGCTGCCCAGCGCGGGGATCACCGCATCGTCGGATGAGGTCGGCACGTGGTTGTCGTTGGGATCGGCGGCATTCACCCAGTTCGCCGCGACGTCCCACGACCCGCCGGCGGAATTGGCGAAATCCATGGTCGAGAGCAGCGTCCGATCTTCCATCGTCTGGCAGATCGGCCGGAATGAATGAGTGCCTTTTCGGGTGCCCCGAAAACGGATCAATCTCCCGCCGCGATGATTTGTATCCATTTGGAGCATCTCAAAGGCTGAGAATCCGACTGCATCCGCGGGGGGCGCCGGTGCCTGCCCGGGGATCGTCGCCCCTTCATCAAAGGACGTCTCTCGGCGGGTTACCTGGCGGTACCCGCGTACCCATAGGATCGAGGAAGATTCGGCCTTCCATCACCAGCTCGAACGGATTCGGGATCGCGAGAGAACATTCGAACTGATTGATAAGTTCCACACATTACGGGTTGGACGGTAGAAAGTCCAGTCCCCCGCCGTGACCGATGGAGCCTTGCTCGCCCATGGGAAAGATCCTCCGCCACCGGGATGAGGCCACCGCCGATCGTCGAGGCTGCGGGCGCCCGCCCGCCGGCATCAAGTCACGCGACCGGCCAGCGACTCCGTCAAAGCGGTCGTGAGTCTCCCAGCACCCTTGCATCGCCCTGCTTGAACCGATCCCCCGTCTTTGCCTGAAAGCCCCTTGTCCTCACTTTCCGACCGCCCAAACGGATCGACTCCGAATCGTATCGGGGAGAATGATCCCCCTGCTCGCGGGACCTGGGCGCAAAAAAAAGAGAAATTGCAAAAATGTTGCGAATAAAATCGAGCCGGCGACGTCTATATAAGTGGTCGGTCAGGTCTTTGGCAATTCGGTTCGACGGTGAAAAGGCGATCCCGCCCGGGATGGCACTGCATCTCGGATTGGATTTGGGCGGTGCGACGTGTGGACGATGGACTAACAGCACGCATGCTGGGAGGGTGCCTGCTGACGCAGCTCGTGGTTTGAGCAATCTTGTTTGCAAGATGACTTTTATGGATGTATTGGCCTCCCGGGCGGATCGCATGAACTTGCAGGGCTCAGCGACCCGGAAAAGCCGCAAACGAACCCAATCGACATACCTTCTTCATACTCGTTCGGGGGTTTTCGGCGCCGAAAGGATGGCGGCCGGGGTGGAAAATGAACAAACGAACCCATTTCTGGCTTTGCCCACAAACCTGCCCATGCCCACAAAGTCATAGCTTTGCCCATAAACCAGATTATGGGCGGTTTGAAGCGTGGGGCTCTTGATCGGAATTCTGACGCACGTCAGACTCTTTCGAATCTGATTCCCTTAAATCCTCCGATCCGGTGAGCGATCTTGAGGGACCAGCAAGCCGCAGCGCATCTCAGCCGATGCGATCGCGGATATCGAACGTGGATCGTCAGGCGCCCCATTGGATTCGGCATCTTGACTTCGGACACAGAGTCGGCTGCGTTCATTTCTTCGACCCTCCGGAGGGCGCGATGGGCTTGGAACTGGAGTTCAACGAAGACGACTTCTTGGGCGACCTGAAGTCGGAGATCGACATGGGACTTCGCGAAATCGTCGAGAAGGCGATTACTGATGCAATCGGCCCTGACGGTCTGGCACAACTAACGATAACCTACGACGACTCCGGTCCCGATGGCGTCGGAGCAGCACATCGACGGACCGGAGGATCTGAGAACCAAAGCCCTTGAGGCGCTCAGTGGTTCCGAGTGAGGCCAGAAGAACTTTCTTGCGACACGGATTGTCTTGTCGTCCGTACAGTAGTTCAACATCAACAGTGCCGGATTTGCTCCTAGGCAGGCGGCCTAGGCTCAGACCCAGACGACTCACTTCCGCGAACGGCTTTCGCGGTGCGCTTGGGTCTGTCCCAGTTCGGGCTCTTGCACCGTGGGCACACGCGCGGCTTCTCGCCGTCGTCGCGTGGCAACCACTCGTGCCCGCACCGACACCGGCAACCCGGCAATGGAACCATCCCGATCGGTTTCTCTTCCATCCTCCGACCCCCCTACTGTTGGAAAATACTACCAACAGTATATACCAGGGCTCTTGACTGATCTACTACCACTAGTATATACTATTGGTAGAAGTCAATCAAACGCCCTTGGGGATCTACCGATGGACCCTCGCCAGCAACGCGGACTGTTGATCGCTGCCCTGTGCAAGATCAACCAGCGGAAGGAAGGACTCTGGACGGTGCCGAGTCAGTCCGGTGGGGGACCGTACTGGGTCCGGTTTGACCCGGAGCATCCGACGTGCACCTGCAACGACTTCGAGGCGCGTCAGCAGAAGTGCAAGCATGTCTTTGCGGTCGAATACGTCGTCCAGCGGGAGAGCCATGCGGACGGGTCGGAGACCGAGACCGTCACCGAAACCGTGACCGTGAAAGCCGAGCGGGTCGTCGCGGAGCGGAAGACCTACCGTCAGGCGTGGCCCGCCTACCACAAGGCCCAGCGGAACGAGAAGGACAAGTTCCAGGTGTTGCTCGCTGATCTGTGTCAGGGCATCGTAGAGCCCTCCCAGGCGAAGGGTAGGCCCCGCGTGTCGCTCCGCGATGCCGTGTTCGCGGCCGCCTTCAAGGTCTACTCGACGGTCTCTTGCCGCCGCTTCATGTGCGACCTCGCGGACGCTCACGAGAAGGGCCACATCGGCAAGGCCCCGCACTACAACACGATCTTCAAGTATCTGGAGATGCCCGGCCTTACCCCGATCCTCAAGGCCCTCATCACGGAATCGAGCCTTCCGCTCAAGTCCGTCGAGTCCGATTTCGCGGTGGACTCCAGCGGATTCGCCACCAGCCGGTTCGTGCGGTGGTTCGACCACAAGTATGGCAAGCCGATGCAGGTCTACGACTGGGTCAAGGTGCACCTGATGTGCGGGGTCAAGACTAACGTCGTGACGGCGGTCGAGATTGCCGATCGGAACGCCCACGACTCCCCGCAGTTCAAGCCCCTGTTCGAGACGACCGCCCGCAACTTCGGGATCGGCGAAGTCTCGGCGGATGCCGCCTACCTGTCCCACGCGAATTGCGAGATGGTCGGCAAGGCGGGCGGGACGCCCTACATCTGCTTCAAGAGCAACACGACCGCTGCCGGGGGCGGGCTCATGGCCAAGATGTTCCACCTGTACAACCTGAACCGGGACGAGTTCCTCGCCCACTACCACAAGCGATCGAACGTCGAGACGACCAACGCCATGATCAAGGCGAAGTTCGGCGACTCGATCCGGTCGAAGACGGATGTCGCGATGCGGAACGAAGCGCTCTGCAAGGTGCTCGCTCACAACCTGTGTTGTCTGATCCAGAGCCATTACGAACTCGGGATCAACGCGACGTTCTGGGGCAAGGAAGACGTAGAGCCGAAGCGAGAGGCGATCGAGGTTGATCCGATCGAGGCGATGGCGTGGGTGTGACTAGAAGACTTTCCTCAACACATTTCTTGCATGGTCCACCATGTTGTCCGAGGCGGCCTTCCATTGGGCGGGGTCAGAATGTACCTGGTCCAGCAGCTTGATCGCCTGTTCGGCCACCAGCATGGATCGCGATGCCTTCTGGACCGAATCCGGACCGGAATCATTCATATTATAATCTGCTAATTTTCTGATCTTCTTCAACGAGGCAATGCTGTCGCAGGCGGTCTTGAGGTGGGGGTCTTTGCTCGGGATTGCTATGAGGTCCAGAACCTCAACGTGGCTGTCCTTCTGTCTTTCCAAGGGTATATTCAATTCCTCAAGGAGACTGACAGCCACGTTGAACGCAGCGTAGTAAGACCTCCCGATCACGGTCCGGCATGTGGCCGGCGTTCCGTAATTCTCGAGCAGGATCTCGGCGACATCCAGAAAATCACGCGGGTCCATGCCTCAGAGACTCGGGGACGGTACGAGAGTATTGAGATCCAGGGAGATCATCCGACTCGCGGGCCAATCGACGGACGCCGACCATTCTTCGGCGTATCTGAAATAAGACTCCGTGTCCGCGGTCGGATCGCCGTTCGAGTTCACTTCGACGATGACATATTCATCGAGGTCTTCGGGATCCTGGTCCAAGTAGACGCGCAAGGACGCGATGTCTGCGAAGTGCCGACGCGCCGCCTCGATCGCCCGAGCCAAATGCTGCCCGATACCCATCCGGGCGATAAACTCGTGAACGTCTGGCGGGATTTCGGGGCCATGACCATCGATGATAGTTGTGCTATCCTCTGGAGGTATGGTCCCATCGATACCACGAAGCCGGTCTGCTACCTCGATGTCGGGGGTCTTGGGCAGAGGCGGGAGGCTCAACTGCGGGACCGATTGGGATGGACTGCGACTTTCGGGTGGCATGCCAGGAACGAAGGCGGGATAGAAGGCGAAACCGGGCTGTGAAGCCCCCTGAATTGTAATATGAGTGACATCCACATCGGCCGCCGACGAATCTGAGACGAAAGAATGCACGACCATCGTTAGCCCCCATGGACCGTTGGGGCGTCCATGACCGGAATCGTCATGGTGCCGAACACCGCGTCTCCTCTGCTGAAATCAACTCGATAGAGACCGCCCATCGCGAGAACGACGCCGTAAAGATTGATAAGTATATTTGAAACCATGCCAGTTGCCATTGGCCCAATCCGGGGACCGGGCCGATTCCTGACGTCCACGTTTGTGACGCCGCAGTCTCTCATCGGGGTTCCATCCGGATTATAGAGACGGACACGAACCGGGTGCGGCTGGTCGCATTCCTCACTCGGTACCTTTACCCTCGCGACGATGACCATCGACATGATCAAGGCCGGGAAAGCCTGTACTTCCACGGCATCGAAGCCGCCGCCGAGCAACGAAAAGCGCCCATCCATAGACATCTCGGCCGAAATCGCCAGGAAGCCATGAACCAACTCCAGCGGCATGCCTTCCTCCTCCCGCCGGCCCTGATGTTTACCTCCGAGTATATACCACGAGTAGGCAAGGTTCAAGCGTCTTGCCGGTTCTAACGCATTGGTGCAACCAATCTTGATCTGTCTGTCCGCTTGCCTAGCATGTGCCCGGGTCCGTCCCCGGTGCAAGCATAGTTGACGAGCGGTTTGCGGGATGCAATGGTCGTGTGGATTTTGCGGCCCGAACCGGCGGGATGCGATGGCTCGTGATGCTTTCACACATCATTGTGATCGCTTGCCCATAATGTTCGGATGTTGCCCACAAAGGACTGCCCATAAAGCCCATTGTGGGCAAAGCCCCCATTTCTGCCAGAATGGCAGCCGCGATGGCGTTCGGAAGGACCGCAAGCGGGCCGGGCCCCCTCGTGGACAGGGACAGGACGGGCCAGGCGGGAAGCCGACGGCGGCGACGCGGTCGGGCGGATTCGGCCGCGAACACAAAAGACTCGGCCCGGACCGGCCGGCCCGCCCGATCGCCGCCAGGAGCCGGCTCCCACAACGGACCGGTCCGGATCGGATGAGTCTCCCTGTAGGAGGGAACTCCTGCTCCCGATCCGGTCGGCCCGATCCGGTCGGCTTGGGCGTGCCCAATCGCCGGCAGGAGCAAAAGACTCGGCCCGACCGACCGCCCGATCGCCGGCAGGAGCCGGCTCTTACAACGGACCGGCCCGGATAGGTCGGTCTCCTTGTAGGAGGGAGCTCCTGCTCCCGATCCGGTCGGCCCGATCCGGTCGGCTTGGGCGTGCCCGATCGCCGACAGGAGCCGGTTCCCACCACGGACCGGCCCGGTCCGATCCGTCCGATGCGAATGGGACTCGCTCTCCCGGAGAGTCCCGGGCGTTCCATCCGCGGCGCGGTAAGGCGCCCTCGAGAAGCCACCGATCAAGTGGCGACCGGGTGCGGCAGCGGCTCGCCGCGCAGGCCGGCCATGAGGTTCTCGACCGAGACCTCGGCCATCCGCCGGCGGGTCTCGACCGTGGCGCTGCCCAGGTGCGGCGTGATGAGGACCTGGGGCATCGTCAGCAGGGGATGGTCGCGCGGCAGCGGCTCGGGGTCGGTCACGTCGAGCGCGGCGGCGGCGATCCGGCCGGCGGACAGGGCCCTCGCCAGGGCGTCGGTATCGACCACCGCGCCCCGGGCGATGTTGATCAGCGTGGCCGAGGGTTTCATCAGGCCGAGCGTCCGCTCGCCGATCAGGCCGCGGGTCTCGTCGGTCAGAGGCGTGCAGAGCATCAGGTAGTCCGACCGCTCGAGCAGGTCGTCGAACCCGGCATACGCGAGCGATGGCGCCAGCTCCCTCTCGACGTCCTCGCGGCGGCGGCGGTTGTGGTAGAGCACGGTCATCTCGAAGCCGATGGCCCGCCGCGCGACCCGCTGGCCGATCTGGCCCATGCCGACGATCCCCAAGGTCATGCCGTGGACCTCGCGGCCGAGCATGTAGCCGGGGTCGTAGCGGGTGAACTCGGGCGACTTCGCGTAGCGGTCGCCATCGACGATCCGCCGAGCCGAGGCGAGCAACAGCGCGAAGCCCAGGTCGGCCGTGGTCGATTCCAGCACGCCGGGCGTGTTGCCCACCGGGATTCCCCGGGCCTTGGCGTCGGCCAGGCGGATGTGGTCAACGCCGACGCCGTAGTTGCTGATGACCTTCAGGCCCGCGACCCGGTCCATCACGGCGGCATCGATCGTCGGGTGGCCGTAGGTGTAGATGCCCTCGGCCTCGACCGCTGCGGAACCCTCCGACCGCACCGAGTCGAGCGAGCCGACCTCGACCTGGCCGTTGAGCAGGCCCTCGATGGTCGCGTCCAGCGGCGTGTCGGCCAGGATGCGGGGGAGGAGTCGCGTGGTCATCTCATTTCGGCTCCTTCGGCGCCTTCTCCTGGCGGGTCGCCGCGATCGACGGTGTGACCGGCAGCGGCTGGGCCCCGGAGGGATAGGACCGGCTGAAGACGATGAGCTGGTCGCCGGACCGCAGCGGGCCGGCCTCGTCGCCGATCGGGTTGAGGATCATCTCGTCGCCGCGCTCGATGCCCAGGACCAGGCAGGCGCGGCGATCGTCGCGATAGTGGAGGAATCGCTCGCTGACCTCGATGAAGCTCAGGCCGATCAGTTCCTCGGGGGTGGGCAGCAGATACACCTCGTTGGCGTTGCGGCGGACGGTGAGCAGCTCCCAGTAGAACTGCGACATCCCGTGGAACAGCGCCGAGCGCGCCAAGAGCCGCAGCCCCAGCGCGTCGGACGAGACGACCTCGCCGGCGCCGGCCTTCATCAGGTGGAACCGGTTCGCCGGGTTGTGGCACTCGGCGACGATGTTCGGCACATGGTCGCCCTTGCATATGTTGCGGATCGAGATGCAGATCAGGATCGACTTGCCGTCGGCGTGCTTCCCCTCGCGGGGGTCGGCGAGGATGACGACCGAGTACGCCTTGGAGACGGTGGCGCGGTTGAGGATAACCTCGCTGGTCGGGTCCCCCTTGACGATGTACACGTCGTTGAACGCCGGCTCGTCCTGCTTGTCGGGCAGGTCGATCTCGTCGGGATTGTCGTGGATGATGACGATCGGCCGGGGCTCGGTGAGGATCTTGCTGTGGACCTCGCGGATCCACTCCAGGCCGCGCGGGGCCCAGTTGCAGAGCACCAGGTGGCCTTCCATCTCGAAGTGGGACACGTCGCTCCTCCGCAGGTAGCGTTCGACCAGGAGTGAGGCCACGCTCGCCGTGAACAGGCCGGCCAGGCCGACCCCGGCGACCAGCAGGAACATGGCGACGCCGCGGCCGAGCACGGTATGGGGGGTATAGGCGTCGTCCAGGCCGCTGAACAGCAGCGCCCAGACGCTCCAGAGCGATTCGAGGAAGCTGGAGTAGCCCGAGCTCTCGGAGCGTCGCTCGGCCAGGTAGAGCACGACCGCGCCGATCATCCAGGTCAGGATCACGCCCTCGATGACCCGGCCGACCTGATAGCGATTCCAGCTCGCCACCGCCGCGACGAGCCGGTGCCGCCAGTTCTTCCGCCGGGGGGAGCCTGGGCCGGCGGCCGGGAGGGGCTGGGCCGTCGTCGCGATCTCGGCATCGGGCGGCTGACTCCCGCGAGGACCAGACCCCGGGCGGCGCATCGGACCGACCCGCGGACCCGCCCGGGATCAATAGCGTACGCCAAGCCCGGCAGGCCGGCAAGCCGCCCCGCGGCGTTCTCGGGCCGCCGCCCCGAATCCCTCGCGGGGTCCGAAACTTGCGCCGAACGCGGCGGCCGGGGGCGATTCTCGGGAGCGGCGTCGATTTCGCGGCGGGCCGAGGTTAAACTTTCGATGAACCCCCGGGCGACGGCCGCGAGGCGGGCTGCGGCACCTGGCCCGATCGGATTCGACCCTCGAGCCCATCAATGAGCCAGCACAGGCGGCGACCGAGTCTGGCGACGATCGCGGCGGTCGGCCTGGGCCTGGCTGGTCCCGGCCGCGATGGCCCGGCCGCCGCACAAGAAGGCGCTGGCCGACTACCTCGGCCCGGGCCTGGCGCGGAAGCTCAACGACTGCCGGACCTGCCACCTCGAGCCCGAGCCGGGCAGCCGACGACGTCGGACGACCGGCCGCACAACGCCTTCGGCAAGCGGCTCAAGGCGGTGCGGGCCGAGCTGAAGAAGGCCGGCAAGCCCTCGGACATCCCGGCGCGGGTCCAGGCGATGGCCGGCGAGGACAGCGACGGCGACGGCGTCCCCAACCTGCTCGAGCTGGTCACCGGCCACTTCCCCGGCGAGGCCGGCGACCGCCCGGCCGCCCCCGAGCTGGCCCGCGGCCGCGCGATCGTCGCCGCGCTCGAGCGCTCGTCGCGGCGGCTATCCGTGGAACCCGTTCGAGCGGGTGTCGCGACCGTCGGTACCGGCCGTCCGGCGACGGGGGCGATCCGCAATCCGATCGACGCCTTCATCGCCGCCGAGCACGCGGCGCACGCGGCCTGTCTCCCCGGCCCGAGGCGAGCCGGCCGGTCCTCTTGCGGCGGGTGACGCTCGACCTGACCGGGCTGCCGCCCGACCCCCGACGAGCTGCACGCCTTCCTCGACGACGACCGGCCCGACGCCTACGAGCGGGTCGTCGACCGCCTGCTCGCCAGCCCGCGGTACGGCGAGCGCTGGGGCCGGCACTGGATGGACGTCTGGCGGTACAGCGACTGGGCCGGCTGGGGCCAGCAGGTCCGCGACAGCCAGCCGCACATCTGGCACTGGCGCGACTGGATCGTCGAGTCGCTCAACCGCGACAAGCCTACGACCGGATGGTCGTCGAGATGCTCGCGGCCGACGAGGAAACGCCCGAGGACCTCGATGCCCTGCGCGCGACCGGCTACCTCGCGCGGAACTTCAAGCTGCTCAGCCGCGAGAAGTGGATGCAGGACGTGGTCGACCACACCGGCCAGGCGTTCCTGGGCGTGACGATCGGCTGCGCCCGATGCCACGACCACATGTACGACCCGATCCTCCAGAAGGAGTATTACCAGGTCCGGGCGATCTTCGAGCCGCACCAGGTCCGGATGGACCTCGTCCCCGGCGTACTCGACACCAAGAAGGACGGCATCCCCCGCGCCTACGACGCGCAGCCCGACGCCAAGACGCGGCTGTTCGCCCGCGGCGACGACCGCTATCCGACCGGCGACCCGCTGCGTGCCGGGCGTGCCCGAGTCGCTGGGCGGCTCGCTTCGAGGTCAGGCCGGTCGCGATGCCCCTCGCGGCCTTCGCACCCGGCCGTCGCAAGGACGTGATCCGCACCGAGATCGTCGCTCTCCTCGATGCGATGGGCAAGGCCGAGGACGCGTTCCAGGACGAGGCCGAGCGTCCTGCGCCGGACCCCGACGACGATCGAGCGGACGCGGGCCGAGTCTACCGTTGCCCAGACCCGCCTGGTCGCCCGGTATGCGGCTCGAGCGGGCCGAGGAGCTGGTCGATCGGGGCAAGAAGGGGTCGAAGGAATGGACGGAGGCCGCCGCAGTCGGCGGTCGGCCGCGCAGCGCGAACTGGCCGTCGCGGAGGCGCGTCCGGGCCGAGGTGCTGGCGCGGCAGGCTTGCCGCAAGGCGGCTCCGGCGAAGCGGGCCGAGGCCGACAAGGCGCTCGCCGATGCCCTCAAGGTGCTCATCATGCGGCGCGACGCTGCTCCGCGGGCCGACGAGCACCTCCTATACGGCTCCCGCCCCGGACGACCTATCCGGCGGCCAGCACGGGCCGTCGGCTGGCCTTCGCCCGCTGGATCGCCGACGAGTCCAACCCGCTCACGGCGCGGGTGGCGGTCAACCACATCTGGGGCCGGCACTTCGGCCGGGCGATCGTGCCGACGGTGAACGACTTCGGCCGCAACGGCCAGCCGCCGAGCCACCCCGCGCTGCTGGACTGGCTGGCCGCCGAGCTGATGGATCGCGGCTGGAGCATGAAGGCGATCCACCGGCTGATCGTCACGAGCGCCGCGTATCGACGCGACTCGCATCCCGACCCGGCCGACCTCGCCCGGGACCCGGACAACGTGCTCCTCTGGCGATGGACACCCCGACGCGCCGAGGCCGAGGTCGTCCGCGACTGCGTCTTCGCCGTCGCCGGGGCGCTCGACTCGACCCTGGGCGGCCCCGACATCGACCACCGATCGGGGCTGACCGTCCCGCGGCGGAGCCTGTACTTCCAGCACGCGGCCGAGAAGCAGATGGAGTTTCTCCAGCATCTTCGACGCCGCCGGGGTGACCGAGTGCTACCGGCGCAAGGAGAGCATCCTGCCCCAGCAGGCGCTGGCGCTGGCCAACAGCGAGCTCTCGCTCCGGATGGCCCGCAGGTCGCCGGGGACCTGCAGGATCGGTCGGATCCCTCGCGTCT
This sequence comes from uncultured Planctomycetota bacterium, assembly GCA_963771445.1. GTDB lineage: Bacteria > Planctomycetota > Planctomycetia > Isosphaerales > Isosphaeraceae > JAKAUH01. Next base: position 1,653,307 of record CAVYTQ010000015.1, read on the forward strand.
TCATCACGGCCGCGTTCGAGCGGGTCCTCGCGCGTCCGCCGACCGACGCCGAGCGCGCCGAGTGCCTGCGATACCTGCGACCGGATTCGGGGCTGCGCCGGCGCGAGAGCCTTGTCCATGTGTTGCTGAACCATCACGATTTCGTGACGATCCGATGAGAGCTGATCTCATCGGAGCCGGGTGCACCGGCGACGCGAAGGGCCTTCCTGGCGGACACCGGCATGGGTTTCACCGGGCTGGCGCTGGGCGCGATGCTGGCGCGGGATGCGGACGCCAGGGCCGAGGCCGCAGTCGCCCGCGAAGGCCAAGGCGGTGATCTGGATCTTCCTCTGCGGCGGCGTCAGCCACGTCGAGAGCTTCGACCCCAAGCCCGCGCTGAACCGTTACGCCGGCCAGTCGATCGAGGCGACGCCGTACAGGGACGCGCTCAACCCGTCGCGGCTGAAGGACCTGGTCTCGGCCAACCCGGTGCACGGCGGCCGCAAGATCCTGATGGGGCTCAACACCGGAATCCGCAAGCACGGCGAGATCCGGCCTGGAGGTCGGCGACTGGTGGCGGCACGTCGGCTCGTGTGCCGACGACATCGCGGTGGTGCGGTCGCTCTGGACCACCGACAACGACCACGGGGCGCAGCTCCAGTTCCACACCGGCCGTCACGTCCGCGAGGGCGCCCATCCGACGATCGGCTCGTGGGTCTCGTACGGACTCGGGACGCTCAACGAGGACCTGCCCGAGTACGTCGTGCTGGGCGAGCCGACCGGCGACTGCTGCGGCGGCTCGTGGACCCACGGCGCGGCGTACCTCGGGCCCGAGCACGCCGGGGTCCGGCTCAACCCGGACGCCAAGGAGCCGCTGCCGTTCGTCGAGCCGGCCGCCGGGGATGACCGCCGAGGACCAGGTCGCCGAGTTCGGCCTGCTGGGCCGGCTCAACCGCCTGGCGGGCATCGACTATCCCGACGACCCGGCGCTGCGGGCGCGGATCAAGGCCTACGAGCTGGCCTTCGGCATGCAGACCGCCGTGCCCGAGACCTTGAAGCTCGAGGAGGAATCCGCCTCGACGCAGGCGCTCTACGGCCTGGACCAGGACGCGACGCGGCCCTTCGGCCGGCTCTGCCTGTCGGCCCGTCGGCTGGTCGAGCGGGGCGTCCGGTTCGTCCAGCTCTTCCACGGCGGCGGCGGGGGCGGCGCGTGGGACGCCCACTCGGGGATCCGCGCCAATCACGGCGAGCTCTCGGAGCAGGTAGACCTGCCGATCGCCGGATTGCTGAAGGACCTGAAGCGCCGCGGGATGCTCGACGAGACGATCGTGGTCTGGGGGACCGAGTTCGGCCGCTCGCCGGGCGCCCAGGCCGACGGCCGCGACCACCACCCGCAGGGCTTCTGCGCCTGGCTGGCCGGCGGCGGCATCAAGGGGGGCGTGGTCCACGGCGCCACCGACGAGATCGGCTTCCACGCCGTCGAGGACCGGCACTACGTCACCGACATCCACGCCACGGTGCTGCACCAGCTCGGCCTGGATCCGAGGAAGCTCGAGGTCCCCGGCCGCAAGCGGCTGGAGATCGACCACGGCCAGCCGATCCGGGCGATCATCGCATGAAGGAGGACCACCGATGTCCATCGCGATCACCGTCGAGGAAGCCCAGTCCAGGCTGCCCGAATTGATCGGGAGGCTCGCTCCCGGCGAGGAAATCCTCATCACCCAGGACCAGCAGCCCGTCGCCCGGCTGGTCGGCGAACGGCCCGTGGAACGCAAGCCTCGCGTGCCGGGGAACTGCAAGGGGCTGATCACGCTGCTCGTGGAAGATGACGAGCACTTGAAGGATTTCGAGGAGTACATTCGGTGAGGTTGCTCCTCGACACCCATGCGTTCCTCTGGTTCATCACGGACGACCCGCAGCTCAGCACGGTCGCGAAAGGACACATCTCCGATGCGAACAACGAGGTCCTGGTCAGCCCGGCAAGCTACTGGGAGATCGCCATCAAGGTGAGGCTGGGCAAGTACCCGCTGTCGGTGCCCTACGAGACGTTCATCACCCGGGGTATTGAAGGTAATGGCTTCAAGGTCCTGCCAATCGAGCCCAGGCATACGTCGGTGTTGACGACGATGCCATTCCATCACCGCGATCCGTTCGACCGGTTGATCGTGGCCCAGGCGCAAGTTGAGCAAGTGCCCATCGTCAGCGTGGACGCGATCCTCGACACCTATGGTGTGACACGGCTTTGGTAGCGAGGTGGAATCGGGCTGGCTGGGGAGGTAAGCGGCCGGAGATCGACCACGGCCGGCCGATCCGGGCGATCATCGCCTGAGAGCGTGTATGAGGCTGTTTCAAAACGTGTCCAGATCCTGCCCCGGATCCGGCTTCGGATGCCCGATCTCGGGAGACCTGGCCTGGATCTCCAATGTTCGGAGGGCTCGGATGGATCGCAAGAGGATCCAAAGCCCGATGCCCACCGTGATCGCCGCGGAGACCGCGAACATGCTCGGGTTCCGCAGGACCCAATAGACCCAGGCGACCGCGGCGCCGGCACTGAAGAGGAGGATCAACGGCGTTGTCGTCCACCACCATTGTGCCGTCGGGAAGGGTGGATCGGCCTGGTCGGCTCGATCTCCGCGAACGAGTCGCCATGAGGCCCAGAGCCCGATGCCGGCCGCCAGCACGCCGGTCCACGCCCGGAATGTCTCGGGCACCTCCGTCGCGGCATAGACGTAGGCGATGCAGGTGGCGCAGGCCAGCGGGACCAGCAGCCAGGCTTCCGGACGACTCACCGCGGGACGGCCGGCGGCGGCGACAATCCCACCTCGGTCTCCCCGGATGAACCGCCACAACGCCCAGATCCCGATCCCGGCGGCCAGCGTTCCGGTCCACGCCTTGACCGTATCGTGCATTCTTCGATCAACGTAGGCGTAGGCGATATAGGTGGCGCAAACCAGCGGGACCAGGAGCCACGCCTCCCGACGCCTCACGGCGGGACGGCCCTCGCCGCCGCCGCGACGGGCGAGGCCCTCCGCCTGCTCCTTGCCGATGAATCGCCAGACCCCCCACACGCCGGCGCCGATCGCCAGCACCGTGAGGAACATCATGATCGCCTTCACCAGCGGCGAGGTCTCGGGCTCGAAGACCATGAAATCGGCGGCGAGCAAGGCGGCCGCGACCAGGGGGAGCAGCAGCCAGGCCTCTCGCCCCATGCCGACCGTCCCGTCGGGGCGGCTGCCGAGGCGGAGCGGGCCGGGCGCGGGATGGTCCCCCGGATGTCCGGCCGGGCCGGAGAGCAACTCGACCCGGGTCTTCACCTCGCTGGCGTGCTGGTACCGCCGCTCCGGCTCCTTCTCCAGCGCCCGGAAGACAATGTCATCCACGCGGACGTCCACCCTGACCTTCTTCGAAGGCGGATCGAACCGGCCGATCGGCAGCTCGCCGGTCAGCATCTCGTAGAACACGACGCCCAGCGAGTAGATGTCGGCCCGATGATCCACCTTGAGCGGTCGCTCCATTTGCTCGGGGGCCATGTAGCGCAGGGTGCCGACCACCTGCCGCGAGCCGGTCAACACCGAGTCCGGCGTCATCATCCCCAGCAGCTTGGCGAGCCCGAAGTCGGCGATCTTCACGTTGCCCCGGCGATCCAGCAGGATATTCTCCGGCTTGATGTCGCGGTGGACGACCCCTTCCTCGTGGGCGTACTGGAGCGCCTCGCAGACCTGCGGGACGATCCGCAGCGCCTCCTCGGGCCTCAACCGTTCCGCCTGCATCAGGCCTCGGAGGTTGGCCCCGTCGACGAACTCCATGATCAGGTAGAACAGCCCGCCGCTCTGGCCGAAGTCGTGGACGCCGACGATGCGGGGGTGGGTGAGCCGGGCCAGGGCGCGGGCCTCGCGGGCGAAGCGCTCGGCGAAGGCCGGGTCGTGGCCCAGTTCCGGCGGCAGGATCTTGAGCGCCACGAGTCGGTCGAGCCGGAGCTGCCGGGCCTTGTAGACGACCCCCATCCCCCCCTGCCCCAGCAGCTCGAGGATCTCGAGTTGCGGGAAATGGGCGCGAGGTCCTCGGGCCGGGGCGGGACGAAGGCATGGCCGGGGGAATTCGGCGTCGCGCCCGAATCGTGGCGGGACCCCGCCCCGCCCCGCATCACTTCCTTCAACAGGCATCCCGGGCACAGGCCCTCGAGGGCGTCGGTCGCCAATTCGGACCCGCATCCGGGGCATCGCAGTGCTTCCGGCATCGGGGTTACCTCCTGACGGTTGATCGGGGCGGTCGTGGTCTGTCCCCCTTTACTTACGCCCCGATCGGCGAAGGTTACGGGGATTTCAGGACGGCCGCGACCGGATCGCCTCGAAGAGGTGCTGCAACTCCTCCTCGATGTCGTCCGGCGATGTGACGGTGTGCGCGATCTCGGCCAGCACGGCGTCGCGGAACCGCCGACGGAGCCGATGGACGGCGACCTTGACGGCACCTTCGGTCGTCGCCGTCGCGCCGGCGACCTCGCGATAGCTCGGCGCCGCGGCCTCCCCGGTCAGGAAGACCTTCAATCGCTCGAAGTCGTCGCGCTTATCCGCCCGCTCGAACTCGTCCCGCAGCCGGTCCATCACGCGGTCCAGCAGGGTCAGCGCCCACCGCCGTTCGTAGATGATCTCGGCGGTGACGTCGGTGGCCGGCTCGCGGCGGAACTGGCTCTCGGCCTGTTCGAAGTCCAGTGAGAGCAACCTCCGGCGGCCTCCGCGCTTCAAGGACTGGGCCCGAACTGCGCTCCTTCGAGAGGAACCGCTTGAACGCCGTCAGGAGGAACGATCGGAATCGGCCCCGCTCCGGGTCGGCGGCGCGGAGGTAGCGCTTCTCCAGCAACCGGGCGAAGAACTCCTGGGTCAGGTCGCGGGCCTCGTCGGCCGGATGGCCCGAGCGGCGGACGTAGGCATAGAGCGGATACCAGTAGGCCGTGCAGAGTGCCGCCAGGGCGGCCTCGGCCTCGGGCGCATCGCCGCGGCCCGCTTCGAGCACCAGGCTCCAGCGGGTCGTGGCGAAACCCCGAGGATGCGCGAGGTCCGAGTTGTGAGGAGTCATCCTGGCATCGGAGCCTGAGAGGGGCGGGCCGACCGGGTCATTGGAGCTGCATCAGCGGCGCCAGGCCCTTCTCGAATACCGGGCCGACGTCGCTGGGGATGATGATCCGGAGGTCATATCCCTTCGGCGAGCTGATCAGGGCGAAACCCAGCAAGGCCGTCGCTTTGGGCAGGTCGGCCGGGGCCTTCAGGTTGGGCTGGTTCAACGAGGTGCCGATCCCGGTGACCATCAGCTTGACCGTCTCCTGGGCGTTCAGGAGGACCAGGACCGAGACCTCGTCGGGGAACCGCGAGCGGAGGGCCTTCCACGACGGCGAGGCGCCGAGGCCGCGCGTGGCGTCCTTGACGGCCGCGACCTGCGACTTGATCTGGTCCTCCGAGGTGCCGGTCACCTCGAGGAACAGCTTGCCGTCGGTGCCGATGTACGTGTCGAGCGACTTGCCGGTGAACATCATGTTGATGAGCGCGGCGCTGTTGGGCACGTTGTCCTGGGCCGCCTTCGAGATCTGGCTGGCGTCGACCTCGACCTTGGTCCGGGCGAACCGGAATCCGTCCAGGGTCAGGGCGTCGGGCTCGATCGTCGCCTTCTCCTGTCCGGCGTCCTTGCGGCCCCTGGCGGCCTCGAGCGTCGCCTTGACGGCGGCCTGCGGATCGCTGGGGTCGGCCAGGCTGATGAACTGCATCGGAAACGCCGACATCCCCATGACGAGCCGGCCGTCGAGCGCCTTCATCCGGTCGGCGACGGCCTGCTTCAGCGCGGGCGTGGGCGTCGTCGGCGTGCTCGCCGGGTTGGCCAGGTAGAAGTAGATCATCTTGTCGTTGGGAAGCCGCTCCATCAGCCGGCCCGTGCCGGTCCTGGACGTGGCCAGTCCCTTCGCGGCGGGCGAGTCCGCCTTGACGGTCGCCATGGTGGAGAGGGTCAGCCCCTTGGTGTCGAAGTCCAGGCTCAGCGCCAGGCCGTCGCCGGTCTTCAGGGCGGCGAGCAGGCCGTCGTACATCAGCTTCAGGTTCTTGGCATTATCGCCGCCCATGTTGGGCGCCTGCTCGAGCTGGGCCAGCAGCCCCGGGCCGGCCTGATCGATCAGGTCGCCGTACTGCTTGTGGACCTGGGCGACGTTCAGGTACAGGCCGAAGTCGCCCTCGAGGAACCGCGCCTTGACCTCCGGCGAGAGGGCCGAGGCCAGGCTGGCGACGGGCTTGTGAATCGCCTTGATCATCGCCTCGTCCGGGCCGAAGGCCAGCCAGCCTTTCCCCTTCGTGGAGTACCAGGTCCCGCCGTCCTTGGCGGCAAAGGACTCGTAGCCGTCGAGCGCCTTGGGCTTCGCGTCGTCGCCCTGCAGCCCCTTGATCACGGTGGCCGGATTGCTCGTCTCGACGATCACGCCCCACCCCAGGAGGTTCGGCTGGGCCGGGTCGGGCAGGCGGAACATCACCAGGAACGGATGCTTGCCGGCCGCCTCACCGTACATCCCCTCGAACGCCTGGATGGCCGGGTCGACCGCGCCCTCGACGGCGTCGGCGGCGGCTGGGCTCATCGCCTTGAGCATCGCCTTGATGTCGGCGCCGACGTCCTCCATCGCACGGACGCGGGCCACGACCGGGATGTCGGCCGGGACCGACTCGAGCCACGACGCCTCGGCCGGGGCCTGCCCCACGGCCGTCGCCATCAGCCACAGTCCGACGAAATGCGAAATCATGAATTCTGTGCTCCCGTCCACCGCGAGTTCCGTTCAGCCGCCCAATCACGAGCCATCGATTCTCGGCGGCATCGCGCCGGCATTGCAAGCGGTATCCGCGCGGAAGCCAGGAGGACCGGGAAACCAGGCGGCGGACTCCGGCGAACCGCTCCACTCCAATGTCCCCCGGATACGCATGGCCCATTCCTGCCCGTGATGGACCGGTACGACCCGACGTCCCCTGCGATCACTCCGCCTCGTCGAGTGGTGCCAGGCCCTTCTCGAGCACCGGGCCGACATCGCCGGGGATGACCAGCCGGAAGTCATACCCCGCGGGCGAGACGATCAGGGACAACGCCATCAGGGCGGGCACCTTGGGCATGTCGGCCGGGGGCTTCAGCTCGGCCCGGTTCGACAGGGCACCGAGCGTCGTGAGCACCATCTTGACGGTCTCCTGGGCATCGAGCACGACCAGGGCCGTCGCTCGTTCGGGGAGGCGGGCGCGGAGGGCCTTCCACGCCGCGAGGCTCCCCAGGCTGCCCGCGCCGTCCTTGACGGCGTCGATCTGGGCCTTGACCTGATCGTCGGAGACGTTCGTCGCCTCGAAGAACATCTTGCCGTCGGTACCGGTGTGAGTGGTGATAACCGTTCCGCCCACCATCTTCTGGAAGAACACGGCACCCTGTGGAATGTCGGGACGGACCGCCCTGGCCATCCTGGCCGGGTCGACCTCGGTGCGAACCTTGTCGAGCGGGAAGCCGCCGTGGTTCAGGGCGTTGGGGGTGATCGTCGTCCCGTCCCGCACCAGGGCCTGGCGTGCCTTGGCCAGCTCCCGCGATGCCGCGACGGCCGCCGACGGATCGTCGGGGTCGGCCAGGATGGTGACCTTCAACGGCACGATCGATAGCCCCATGACGAGCCGGTTCCCCAGGGCCCGGCTCCGATCGTCCTCGGCCTTCTTGACCGCCAGCGCGGCCCTCGACCGCGGGGTCGCCGCCGCGCTCGACCTCGCCCGGCCACCCGGGTAGCCGAGGGCATCGAGCCCCGTAAGCATAGATCGTCTTGCCGGCCGGGAGCCTCGCCAGGAGCTGGCCCGTGCCGGTCCCGGCCCCTGCGAGTCCCTTCGCGGCGGACGAATCGGCCTTCACCGCGGCCAGGCCGGCGATGGTCAGCCCGTCGGCCTGGAAATCCAGGCTCAGCGCCAGGCGGTCGCCGACATCCAGGACCGTGGTGAGGGCGCTGAAGGCGAGATCCGCGCTCCTGGCATTCAAGGCCTCGCCGACTCCTGCATCCATGGCCTCGCCGATCTGGTCCTTGATCGCTTGCTTCGACTGTTCGATGAAGTTGCCATACTGCTTCTGCACCGCGGCGATGTTGACGTACAGGCCCACGTCGCCGGCCAGGAACCGGGCCCGGGCCTCGGGCGAGAGCGCCCGGGCCAGGCTGGAGGCGGGCTTGTGGATGGCCTTGATCATCGCCTCGTCGGAGCCGTAGGCGACCCAACCTGCCCCCCTGGTGGCATACAGGGTCTCGCCATCTTTGGTGGTCAGGGATACATAGCCATCGAGCGATCTGGGCTTACCGCCTGCATCCCTGGCGAGGGCGTCGATCGTGGCCGCGGGGTCTTTCGTCCGGACGATGACTCCCCAGGCGGGGAACTCGGGCTGGGCCGGGTCGGGCAGGCGGAGCAGCACGAAGAACGGGTTCTTGCCGGCCCCCTCCACGAAAGTCTCCTCGAACTCCCGCAGCTCGGGGTCGATCTCGCCCCGGACTTCCTCGGCGGTCGCGGGACTCATCGCCTTGAGCATCGCCAGCAGGTCGTCCTTGACGTCTTCCAGGGCGCGGCTCCGGATCACGACAGGGATGTCGGCCGGGACCGACTCGAGCCACGACGCCTCGGCCGGGGCCTGCCCCACGGCCGCCGCCATCAGCCACAGTCCGACGAAATGCGAGATCATGACGCAGGCTCTCACTCGCAATCACAAGGTTTGATAGCCGGTCCACAACGAGATGTCGATTGTCGGCGCATCGCCGCCGGATTTGCAAGCGAGCCCTGCGGGGCCGAACCGCCTGGGCTCATGGGGTCCGCTCGGGGTCTCGCAGCGCCGCTTCCAGCTCGCGGATGCGGGCCTCGGCGCGGCGCGGGCCCCGGCCTCGGCTTCGGCGCGGGCCTCGGCCTCGGCGTGACGGGCCTCGGCCTCGGCGCGGCGGGCCTCGGCCTCGGTGCGTGCCAGGGCTTCGGCTTCGGCGCGGGCCTCGGCCTCGGTGCGACGGGCCTCGGCCTCGGCGCGGGCTTCGGCCTCTTTGGCGGCCCGCCGGGCCTCGAGCTCGGCCAGGGCTTCGGCCTGCCGGCGGGCCTCAAGCTCGTCGCGGGCGCGCTCCTCCGACTCCATCCGTTCCGCCAGGGCTGCCTCGAGCGCTCGGGTGATGGCCTGGTAGTCCCCTACCTCCTCGCCGGTCTCGCCGTCGTAGCAGGCCAGCCGGTCGCAGTCCAGCTCGGCGTCGCGTACGACGCCCAGCCACAGGCCCAGCCCTTCCAGCCAGATCCACCCGCGGTCGTCGGGCTCAACCCGACGATACCCGCCCGGCTCGTACCTGTAGGCGAATAGCCGCAGCCGGTGCCGGCCCGGCCCCGCCTCGGTCGCGTCGGCGATCACGTACAGCGGCACCCGTGCCGGTGGTACAGCTCGGGCTTGTGCGCCAGGTCATTCTTCCGCGTTGACGGCGAGGTCACTTCGATCAGCGGGCCCGGCCGAGCCCGCTCGGCGGCCACATTCAGCGTCGCCCAGTCCTTGCGGCGGTCGATGTTGAAGAACACGGCGATGTCCGGCCCCATCGGCCGGAGCCCCGGGACGCCCCAGTTGACCCGGCAGTCGGACACGGCCACGGCGCGTGGACCCGCGCGAACCGCGTGTTGAAGACATCCTTGAGGTAGTTGATGTCGGTATCGTGGAGGTCCGTCTGCACGACGATGTCTCCCTCCTCGGGGAAGAGGACGTCCTCCTCCGTCAGCGGCACTTCTTCGTGTGTCTCGGAACCGTCGGCATGGCGGATCGTGACGTACCGCCAACCGTATCGGAAGGGGTCCGGCTCGTCCGGGGGCCTGATCGGCGGGCCGGATACCGAGGCGATACTCATCGTCGCGCTCCTCGAGCCGGGAGGTCACGGTCGCGATCGGGGGTCATCACCGCTAATTCTACTCGCACGGCGGAAATCTGTCACCTCGGGGTCGGACCTGGAGGGCCGTCGCGGCACGCCGAAGCGAGAGAGTCCCGCGGGCGTCAATGGGCGAACGGGTCGGCCGGAAAGACGGCATCGCGGAGCGGTCCCTCGATCTGCGCCCGCAGGACCTGGAACTCCAGCCAGTCGGTCATCATGATCTCGGAGACGACATGGACGCCGGGGGTGCGATCGAAGATCGTCCGGACCCGTTCAAACTGTTCGAGGGCGACGGCGGCGCGACCTTGCCGCCACTGGATCATGGCCGCGACGAGATCGTTGGTCGCCTGACCGCCGATGCTCCATCCCAGCGACCTCGATGACCCGAGAGCTTTCGTCGCGGCCTCGTCGTCGCCGTGCGCAGCAAAGCCATCGCCTGGACATGGGCGTACCAGGCGGCCTGCGGCTGCCCCGCCGCCGCGCGACGGGCCCACGCCACGACGCGATCCGGCGGGACGACCGGACGATCCGCCAGCATCGCCAGGTGCGCGAGGACGAACAAGGTGTACGGCTCGATCGCCTTGCCGTGCCGGCCGGCCAGCCGGATCGCGTAGTCGCGGTAGGTCGCCTCGTCGCCGGCGAGCAAGAGCGCGGCGGCGTAGATGAAGGCGAATTCGGTCGTGGCGGGCGGTTCGCCGCCGCGTACGAAGTCGGCGACCGCCGCCCGGAAGTTGTGCCGGATCAAATGCCGCTCGGCGTGGACGTACCACAGCAGGGTATCCGACGGCCGCAAGGCGAGCAGCCGCTCATAGGCCGCCGGGTGTGCGGCCATCGCGGAGCAGGCCGCGGCCCGTGCTCCCCAGATCTGGAAGTCTTCGGGCATCCGCTCGAGCGCCGCGCGAAGTCGGCCGCCGCGCGATCGGGCGCGCCCGCCTCGGCGAGCTGGACGCCCCGATCGACCCACGCCCCGGGCTGATCCGTCCGGCCCTCGACCATCGCGGCGAGGAGGGGTTCGGCCTCCGCCGGCCGCCCCAGCTCGATCAGCCGGCCGGCCAGGGCGCCTCGGTAGCCGGCATTGCCCGGCTCGAGGCGCAGGGCCAGGTCGTAGGCCCAGGTGGGCGAGTCGCGGTCATCGATCAGGTTCCCCATCTCGGCCCGTACCCCGGCCAGCGCGGCCGTGTCGTCGGGTATGTAGCCGTCGATGAAGCGCGTGGGCCTCCCGGCGCAGGGCCACGAGCTGCGGGCCGTCGCACCACCAGTTGATCCACGCCGTACCCCGGCCGCCCGAGCGCTCGCGGCACCAGGATGCGAAGTAGGCATCGGTCCGGTCGAGCGCCTTGCGGGCCTCGTCCTTCTCGCCGAGTCGCCAGCGGGCCATCGCCAGGACCGGCGCCTCGCGGTGGTTGGCATCGGGTACGTGCCTCGGCAGGTGATCGAGGGCCTCGCGATAGCGACCGGCGCGATAGCAGGCCAGGCCGAGCGCGTTTTTTCGCCAGGTCTGGTCTGGTTTGAGTGCGACACCCTGGCTGGCGATCTCGATGAGACGATCGGGACTGACCAGCGTATTGGGCATGATGCCCACCGCGAGGGCCACGTCGAAGGGATCGGAAGAAACCCCGCCGTCGAAGTCGGCCAACCGGGCCGCGGCGTGGAGGTAGCGGTCGCGATCGCCCAGCGCGGCCAGGAGCTCGACCTGGCGTGTCCTGGGCCAGGGATGAAGGAACTGACCGCGCCGGTCGGCCCGATCGAAGAGGTCGGCGGCCTCGGGCCACCGGCCGAATTCGGCGAGGAAATACGCGTGATCCAGCTCGAAATCGTCGGTGCGCAGGCGCAGCCCGTGGCCGCCCGATCCGTGGCTCACCCTCGCGAGTAGCGTGTTCCGCCCGGCGCGGAGCGTGACGGGCGCCAGGTATTCCGGCCCGTAATGATAGACGTGCGGCTGATCCGAATTGAAGACGAGCCGGCCGTTGAGCCAGATGCGGAATCGAGCGGCCCCGCTGACGCACAGGAGCGCCGTCCGCTCGCGATCCGAGGCGAGGTGCGTCATCGCATAGACGGACGAGCGCGGCTGGCCGGCGAGCGGCCCGAGCGTGAGATAACGATCCTCGTTCACGCCGGCCGGATTCCATCGCCGCGGCGTGCCCGTCTCGCTCGCGACGGGCCGCCCCGGATCGGGATCAGCCTCGGGGGGCTGGGGCTGATCCATGTCCTCGGGATACGGCCCGGCGACCCACCAGCCGGCCTCGAGGAACGGGTCGAGCCGGCCCGGGGCGAGCCGGGCCGCGCGGGCATAGGCGTCGTCGGCGCCCGGGCCGTCCCCGCTCGGCGAGCAATCGTCCCGCGCGACCCAGGGACGCGGATCGTCCGCTTTCCGCCGCGCCGCCTCGTCCAGGTCGGCGAAGGCGCGGTCGCGCTGGCCCAGCGTCTCGAACGCGCGGGCCCGATCCATCAGCGCGGCCACCGGGTCGGTGCCCGGGCGACGGCGGCCGCGAGCTCGGACTCGGCCTTCTCGCGTTCGTCCAGCCGCCAGAACGCAACACCTCTCATCAGTCTGAGGTTCCGCAGCTCGGGGGGCGTCTCGCCAAGCAGGCCATACGCCTGCCGGCGCAGGAGATCGGCACGGAGTATATCGGATGCCGAGTATTGCGGCGGGCGGAGCGAACCGACGGCCAGCAGGCCCCCGCGGACATGCTCCTCGACGTCGCGCTCGAGCGCCCGAAGCCAGCGACGGGCCTGCTCGGCACGGCCGGCGCGGGCGTGGATCCGGGCGACGACCGCCTTGCCGTTCATGGTGTTGCACTCCGGCCCGAGGGCCACGAGCGCCTCCTCGTCGCGGCCGGCCCGGGACAGGGCATCGCCCAGCATGACCCGATACCACCCCTCGCTTCGGTTCCGGTCGGGGATCGACCGGGCCATCTCCACGAGCTTCTCCGGCGGCACGGGGCTCTCCGAACCGAGGGTCGCCGTCCGCAGCGCGCCGTTCACGGTCCAGATATCGACAGTCTCCGCGACGCGATCGACGGCCTCGGCCGCGATCGCGCGATAGGCCGCAACGTCGCCGCAGGCCAGGGCCAGCATGCCCGAGTCATAGCACTGGAAGGGACGCCCCGCGGGGTCTCCGGCCCGATACGCCGTGTCGCATTCGGCGGCCCGCTCCCAGAGACCGCTCTCGAGGTAGAGCCGGCTGATCCGACGCATCGCCGGCGCGAAGCGAGTCAGGATGGCCTGTCGCCCCGATCGTCGGCGGGCCGCCGGCGCACCGGCGCGAGCACGTCGTCCCAGAGGCGCCGGGCCTCCGCCAGCTTGCCGTCCTGCCAGAGCTGCTCGCCGAGCCGCAGCCGGATCGATTGCACGAACGGCTCCAGGCCGGGCGAATCCGGGCCCGACTTCCGCCGCGCCTTCGATCCGGTCCAGCATCGCTTCCAGCCGTGCGCGGCCCGGTCGGGCGCCCCGGCGTCCTCGGCGAGCAAGCCGATGGTCAACTCGCCCAGGATGCGATCCTCCTCGAGCCGGTCCGGCCGGTCCAGCGGCGAGGGCGTGCTCGCCGCGGCCGACGGTATCTCCGCCTTCCCGGGGGCCGACCTGGCCGGCGGACGTTCCATCTCGGCCAGCAGCGCCTTCATGTCGTCGCGGGTCAGCAGCAACTTGAAGAAAGCATTTCTGCGAACGAGATCGGCCCGCCGATAGCCCCGAGCGACGGCCGCCTCCAGGTCCGCGACCGCCCGGTCCACCTCGTGGCGGGCGGACTCGGGCCAGGACAGGTATCCTCGTTCCACGGCCTTGCCGGCCAGCAGGACGGCGACGCGGCCTCGAAAGAACGTCGCGGCCATCAGGGTGTCGGCATCCGGGTCCGACTTCGTCTCCTGGATCTCGGCCGCCTGCCGATACGACGATACGGCCTCGTTGGTGCGACCGAGCTCCTCGAGGTATCGGCAATGCGGGCTCAAGCGCATTGCCCAGCTCGCCCCGGTAGGCGGGGACCTCGGGATTGTCGGCCGAGAGCTTGCGCAGGAAGGCGATGCCCTCGGCCGACATCGCCAGGGCCTGGTCGCGGCGCCCGAGCTGCCAGCAGTAAGAGGCGACATTGCGGTAAGCTGTTCGCCAGGTCCGACGCGAATTCCAGGTCGTGCGGCCGGCGTGCCACGCGCGGCGCGGCCGTAATCGATCGCGTGCGTCGTCAACTCCACGGCCGCGTCCCGATGCCCGTCGCTCCAGAGCACGTTCCCCATGTTGATGAACGACTCGCCCAGTCCGTGCAGCAGGTCGGCGTCCTCCGGGATCTCGTCGGCCAGCTCCAGCCGCAGCTCCAGCGAGCGGCGATACGCGTCGCGGACCTCGGCGACGGGGACGGTGGTGAGCGCCAGGCCATTGAGCGACCGCGACAGCGCCATCCGGAACCGCGGCTCGGCCGGGTGCGCGGCCGCGAGCCGCTCGCGGATCGCGATCGCCTTGCGATACGCCGCGTTGGCCGGCCGCTTGTCGGTTCGGTAATCGAGATCGCCGAGCCGGTGCCAGACCTCGGACTGCCGCTCGAGCAAGGCCACCTCGTCCGGCCGGGCGGTCAGGGTCTTGTCGTACAGCTCGGCGGCCCGGCGCAGCGCAGGCGCGCCTTCTCCTTCTCGCCCAGGTCGGAGAAGACCTGCCCGACTCGCGCACTGGGTCGCGGCCAGGTCGGCCAGGATGCCCGGACCGTCGCCGCCGCGGCGGAGGAACTCCTCGTAGAAGGCGAGGGCCGATTGGAGGAGGTCGCGGCGGAGCGGCCGCAGGCCCGGCACGTTCAGGAGCGAGCTCTCGCTCACCCGGGTGAATGAGTCGTCCACGGCCTTCCGCGCCAGGGCGAGATTGGCCTGCGACTCGGCCAGGCTCGCCTGGCGCGATGACGCTGGGACTCGGCATCGATCCGGCGGGTCTCGGCCAGCCGCCGCGGGCGTCATCCGCCTGCTGCCGCGCCTTGTCTGCGTCCCGGGCGGCGATCCGGGCGGCCTGCGCGACGTTGCGGAACCGCGCCGCCGCGACGATCGAGCCGACGGTCGTCGCCACCAGCAACAGGGCGGCCAGGCCCAGCGACGCCGCCAGCGCCGGGTTCCGCCGGCCCCAGCGATAGAGCCGCTCGGCCGTCGAGACCCGCCGCGCCAGGATCGGCCGGTCCGTCCAGGAAGCGCTCGCAGGTCGTCGGCCAGGGCCTCGGCCGTCGGTACGCCGGCCCGGGTCGCGGGCGATCGCCTTGTGGACGATCGTCTCCAGGTCGCGGCGGCACGTCGCCGGTCGAGCTGCCGCAGCCGCGGCGGCTCGTCGCTGCGTCACCTGGCGGATCAGGCTGGCGCGGTCGCGTCTCGTCGAACGCCGGCCGCAGGGCCAGCAGCTCGTAGAGCGTCAGCCCCAGCGCGTAGATGTCGCCCGCGGCGTCGCCCTGCCCGCGGAACCGCTCGGGGGCCATGTAGCGCAGGGTGCCGACGATGTCGCCGGTGTGGGTCAGGTCGTCGGTCGCCGGTCGGCCTTGGCCAGGCCGAAGTCGGTCACCCAGACGGTGCCGTCGCGGTCCAGCAGCAGGTTCGACGGCTTGATGTCGCGGTGGAGGATGCCCTGACCGTGGGCGTGGGCCAGCGCCTCGGCCACCTGGACGCCGACCCGGGCCACGCCCTGCGCAAATCGCCGGTCGGTCTCGGACGAGCGACGAGACGCCCGAGGTGCCCGCGGACGCCGGGTCGCTCGACGCCGACGGGGCCGGCGTTCGGCACGGGCCGGCGGCGCCGGCGTTGCTCCAGGTCGGCCGTTCGCCCGCCGCCGGCCGGCAGCCGGCCCGTCGCAGCTCGGCGCGAACGCCCGGTCGACCAGCGACCGGGCGAATCCGCGACGCCCGGCCCGGGCATCCGTCGGGCCGGGCCGGCGCCGGGTGGCCGCCCTGGCCGGCCGTGCCGCAGCCGCCTGCAGCTCGTCCAGGACCGCGTCGAGGCCCTGGCCCTGGATGAACTGCATCACGTAATAGTGCGTGCCGTCGTACTCGCCGACGCCGAAGACCGGCACGATGTTGGTGTGATGCAGCCGGGCGGCCGAGCGGGCCTCGCGCTCGAAGCGGCGGACCTGCTTGGCATCGGTCGAGCAGCGCCGGCGGCAGGACCTTGAGCGCGACGCGGCGGCCGAGCGACTCCTGCTCGGCCTCGTAGACGACGCCCATGCCGCCGCGCCCGACCC